>NZ_OZ239981.1:5895000-6039985 GCF_965196975.1 Endozoicomonas sp. | reverse complement strand
GCCTGCACCGAGACCGCGATACTCCGGAGTAATATATAAATCTTCCAGATAAAGACCTTTTCTACCCAGCCAGGTTGAAAAGTTATAGAAATAGACCGCAAAACCAACAGGCTTTCCATCCAGTTCACCGATAATGGCTTTTGCAGTGGCATCACCACCAAAAATCGCTGCCCGAATATCAGAAACCGTGGCTACAACCTCATCTTCTGCTTTTTCAAACCGGGCAAGATCCTTAACAAATCCCAGAATTAATTCTGCATCTTCGACAACCGCTTCTCTGATCACTACCTGTGACACAACGCCCTCCAGCAAGCTCTGTTTGCGTTAAAATATTTTCTTAACAATACCCGGGATAATGTACGAGCAAATGAAAAGGTTCAATCGCAGAGTTTAAAAGTGCACTGGTAACTCTAACAGCTGGGTGGTTTTGAGCGTTTCACCATGTGCACTCAGCTTACGCCTGATGCGCTCAGACATATTGGCAACCCAGGCACCTTGAGGAGGCTGTGAATAGAAATGTTTACGGATACCGACGAAAATAGAACGGGCCAGCTTATTTTGGTAACTATCCCTGACAAGATTTTCCGCATCAGACGTGTTGGAGATAAAACCCGCCTCTACCATAATCGATGGAATCTTCCGTGCAGCCAGAACCGTAATCGCCTGTTGCTTCACTGCACGGCTATGAAGCTTGGTCATTTTTCCCAACTCATTAAGAACCAGCTTACCAAGATGTCGTGTGCGTTCCAGCTTATTTCTTGGATGGTAAAGCACAGATGATCCATGCACGCCCTTCACTGTAAAGGCATCCGCATGTATTGATACCACCATATCCGCTTTATTCTTCAAAGCAAACTTGAGTCGGTCAATGATTGAAATAAACTGATCCCCCTCCCGCACCAGAATGGGTTTAAAGCCAGTTTCTTTCTCCAGCAAGGCAGCAAGCTTGACGGCAATCCCAAGGCAAATATCTTTTTCAAGCGCACCATTTGGGCCGACAGCGCCTGGATCCTTACCACCATGCCCAGCATCAATAACAATGACGATATCCCGCCCTTTAACAGCAGAGAGGTGTTTTCCCTGTTTGATAATACTCTCGGATAAATCCGCCGTATTTATGTCCAGATCAATATCAGAATCCAACGAAGAGACAGAAGAAACATCTGATTGCAAAGTATCAGGTGATGCTGCAAATTTAGCCGTCATAAACAGTACAGTAACCAACAGCAGCATCACATAGATACCAATACTGGCTTTATATAAAATCCTTCTGCCTGAAATGCTACTACTCATACAGCTACTCCCTACTTACTGACTACCTGTCTTCCATGGCAATCCCTGATGTTACTCAAATAGCTGAACAATACACTCCGACATTAGTTGTAATGTCTTAATTAACTACAAAACTGAAAAACAACAATGAGATTGAGTAAATAAGACCAATGTATAATTAACTTCTACCACTAACTGACTCACTTTTTAAAAAGACTGGTTGTCTGATGATATGAAAATTGGCCATTTAGGTACGATATAACTTCAATAGAATGTTTTTCCCCTTGGCATCACAGGAAATCAAGTTTTCAACCAAATGAGAACCACTGCCATTAGGTTGATAATACTTTTCCTTCACCTGTATTTTTGTTCCTGATCGCCGGAAGTGGAAAAGATTTCCCTCATCAAAGTAATAAGCAACATCTATTGCTTTTTGTTACCATCTCACTTTTCCATTTGGAACCGGATCGTGTTGCCTCGCCCTTTTTCAACTCCGGTTTCCATATCGTATTTTTTACTATGTATTTTCATCGCTCTGCTTGAGCCTCTGCAGTCAGTAAAAACAGATTCTCCTTGCCAGTCTCCTTTGATAGATTTGTAAAAATATTGTGTCTGCTTCCTATCGCGGGAATTCAATTGAATAGGATCCTCTACGTTAGAATAGGCTTCTCCCTATAATTGAAAACCTCTGGACTCCTCATTGCAATCAACGGCAAAAATACTCGCAAACCAAAAAGAAGACAGAACACCAAACGTAACTATTCAGCACCCAGCAAAGGCGTATTGTTGTAATTTCGAACCGCTTTAAGAAGCGCCTGAAATATGTTCAACCCCTGCTTTTTAGCAGATGATAAATAGCTTCGGATTCGGGTAAACATGGTACCTCCGTCTTCGCTTCTGAAGCAGCCTGAGATCTTCTGCTTAAGTTTGGCCATCCTGGCATCACGTTCACTGCCATTGTTATCGAAGGGAATTGAAAAGTCCGACATGAAGCGCAACGTTTCAACCTTAAACTCAATAAGCCTTTTGAACAGGTTGTAGGCCTTGGTATTCCTGACCTTCTTACGTCCAAGCACCTGTCGTTGTTTTTCCATATAAGCGGTTTCCTTCGTGAGAGCCCTTTGAAGGATTTGGTCGTATATCGTCTCAATGCGAAGCTGTATTGCACCAGGCATTTGAGTCAGACCGGCTGCTTTGTATTTCTTGCAGAAGTGCCAGGAGAGCGTAAGCAATTTCATCAGCCGCAGAGCCAGCTTATTCGCATCCCTATCGACAACTCCCTGAAGCTCTCTCAGATGATGGGCATTACAAAGCACATGCACTGCCGCATAGGCAAAGTAGGACTTCCAATGATCGTGAACCAGAATGCCTGCAAAAGTCAGCAGGATGCCCATTGCATCCATTGCTTCACAACCTCGCCTTTCTGAGAGGTAGTAAAGCGTCCATTGGTCATCTCGCATAATGTGTAACCACCACAGTGAACCGTCAACCCGCATGCCAGTTTCATCCGCTCCTGCAACCGGACTTTCTTGTAAAGCATCGCGGATACTCTGCTCAGTAGAGGCCAGGTTCTCATGGGTATAGGCAACAAAATTGGCAACAGAGCCTGCGCTGACACTCATGCAATAAATAGTATTGAAATACTCAGACACCCGGTGATATGGGATGAAGTGATACTGGTTTAAATGAACAGCCATTGCCTGAGTCACTTCTCCGTATTGAGCAGCGGCTTTCACTCCTTGGGGAAACTCAGCGGTGTTCCGTTTACCACAAGGACATACTTTAACGTCTGCCCAGTACGCGGTAACTTCAAATTCTCCGGGTCTACCTGGATCAAAAACCTGTCGCTCAATGTATTTGGTGGGTTTAATATCGATAAGCGAAGACTGGCAACAGCAACATTTTTCAACCTTCAGATGCCTGACATAATCGGGTAAGGCGACACGTCTCAAACAAGAGCCTTGATGACCTTTCTGGCCACCTGGTTTATTGCCTGAAGATGGTCTAAGGCTTTTGGGGTTCGGTGTTTCCTGTGAGGAGCAGGGGGCTTCTTTGGAAGATGTATCACCTTTATCACTCCCTTTTTTACTGGGCTTTTGATAACCATCTGACGATGGTGGCTTACTACTGTTTTGACTGTTTTTATTAACCCTTTCTTCCAGTTCGCTGCAACGTTCCCGTAAAAGCGCATTCTCGGTCCGAAGCTCTTCATTCTCTTTAAGGAGAGCTTCGGTAAACGGAGTAGCTGGGAAGTCTGGTTCCATACTGGAGATTTGTTAGAAAAATTGAGTATAAGATGATGGTCGAAAAATCAGAAAATTCCAGATTTATATGAAGGGTGCTGAATAGTTACCACCAAACAAGCAGAAAAATTTATTCGTTCTCATTAATCGTGCCCCCCAAAAGCGATGTATATATTCTTCAATCAATAACCAGCAGGTTTGTATTATCCCCTTATCACTAATCTGATTCATTTATCCAGATCAACATTTTTCAAACAGGTGCGTTTTGCACCTGCTGTTTATCAAGATGTGAGCGATACTTCCCGTTACGTTTGATCGTTAAGAAAGTTGAGAGAAAAACTCCAGCAGTGCTTGACTCACCTGACCAGGCCTCTCTTGCTGGATCCAGTGACCGGCACCTTCAATAATGGTTGCTCCCCGGAAGTCAGTGCAACTCATACCTGGATGTTCATAAAGATCCACCCCGGGAATCAGGTTACGAACAATATCCTGCGAACCCGCAATAAAACAGCTGGGCTGATTGACCGTTAGCTCTGACAGTTGAGGTAATAACTCCCAGTCCCTTTGCTGCGCTCGGTAACGGTTAAGAGAACCTCTGAAGCCACTCTTTTGATAAGCCTGCACAAAATACTGCAATTCATCGTCCATCAACCACGCTGGCAAAGGGTTGGGGTCAATAAGCCCATCCAGCAAGCGATCATCAGGTCCTTTTGTAGCCATGATTTGCGCCCAGCTATGATTGGCAAGACCTTCACCGGAAATGGCGTAGTACATTTTCCTGAGCGATGCTGCGACATCAGTTTCCAACTCAGCTTCAGCTACACCTTCTTTTTGAAAGTAAAGCTGATAGAAAAACTTGCCCTGATACAACTGCTCCCAAAGCGCGATTGCAGAGACCTCTCCCCGCTGCATATAGGGTACGCTCAGCCCCACAACGGCAGAAACTCTTTCAGGGTATAACGCTGCCGTATTCCAGCATATTGGTGCCCCCCAGTCATGGCCAACCAGAATTGCCTGTTTCTCACCCTGTGCATCTATCAGACCTATCAGATCACCGATTAGCTGAATCATGTCGTACGCATCAACCGGGTACGGCTTATCACTTCCGCCATACCCCCGAACATCCGGAGCCATAACCCGGTAGCCCGCATTTACCAGCGGCTGAATCTGGTGTCGCCATGAATACCAGAGTTCAGGCCAGCCATGTACCAAAATTACCAGTGGACCTGAGCCTTCTACCGCAGCCCTGACAGTTATTCCATTGGTGTTGAAGTGGTGTATCGAAAACGTATCCGCCTGCATCAGGTATCCCCTTGAGTTAACCTGTTCAGAAATATAGACAAGGCTTTATTGAGTACATTTTTGCTAAACACTCATCGTCCCCACACAGCCCCAACAATGACCTGCAAATATAAAACCGCTGACTTAAGTCACGGACTCACGGTATACATAAGGATTTAGCCCTCTGCAGCCTTGTAGATATCCGTCTTTCCTGCCAACATCGATTGACCTACTATGGAACTGCAAGCTGGGAATCAGCCATGTACGTACCGGAGAAACCTCTTCACTCTTACCCCTGGTGGCTAAAGCCTTTCTTCTGGAGCCAGAAGCGGCGCTATGGAAAAGTCCTCAAGCCAGGGTTGTTATGGGCACGAGTCCCCAGATTATTTGCCGCTGTCGCTGCACTCTATGGCGTTCTGGATCGAAAAAAATCGCCCCTGTCACCGGAACTACGATCGCTGGTGACAGTCAGAGTATCTCAGGTTAACTGGTGCGCGTTCTGTGTTGACGTCAATGCCATGACCCTGGCGAAACGTGCGGGCAGTATGGATAAAGTGGAAGCATTGGATAGCTGGCAACACTCAGATCTTTTCAGCGAACAGGAGCGTATTGCCCTGGAGTATACAGAAGCAGTGACTTACAGCGACCGCCAGGTCACTCCTGAGCTGATGAAACGGGTAAAAGAGCATTTCAATAATGACGCTGTTGTTGAACTGACAGGGCTGATTGCTTTTCAGAACATGTCCAGCAAATTCAACGCGGCTCTGGATGTTCCTGCCGAAGGTTTCTGCAAGATCTCTGAAAAAAAAACATCTTCTGAAAACGCTGATGAGCAAGGCGGAGATCACAACGCCTAAAACGACAGAAACCGTGAAATGACTATTCAATCCATTACCAAACCACTGATAGTTCTGCTGATCACTGCTGCTGTTCTCGCTATTCCACCAGCCCGAGAGTGGTTGTTCGAGATGATCCACATCCTTTCATCTCTGGATATTGAGCAGGTACGTTCCTACATTCTTGGCTTTGGCGTATGGGCACCCTTGGTTTCAGGGCTATTGATGGTCGTTCAGGCGGTAGCAGCCCCCCTGCCCGCCTTTATGATTACGTTTGCCAATGCTGCCATATTTGGTTGGTGGCAGGGAGCACTGCTCTCCTGGGGCAGCGCCATGATCGCAGCCACCCTGTGTTTCTTTCTCTCACGCTGGTTTGGGCGGGAGGGCGTGGCCAGACTGACCAGTCACTTTGCCCTTGATCAGGTAGACCGCTTTTTTTCCCAACATGGCCAATACACCATACTTATTGCAAGACTTCTGCCTTTTATATCCTTTGACCTGGTCAGCTATGGTGCTGGTCTGACCTCGATGAAATTAAGACACTTTCTCGTGGCTACGGGTATAGGACAACTACCAGCCACACTGATTTATTCTTATGTTGGAGGAATGTTGACCGGTGGAAGCCGTCTTGCCGTCATGGGTCTATTAACACTGTTTGCGATAACTGTGCTGATCTTTTTCCTGAAGTCCGTCTATTTCCGGGAGTCTGAGACTGCAACCGATGCATAGGAAATCACTGCTTTCTGTTAAATACACTCGATGGTATTCATTTCTTGCCTTGCTGCTACTCCTCCCCCTGAGGCCATTATATGCGTTGCCAGAAGACTATTTTATCAGTGCAGAAACGGTGGCCAGCAATCTTAACAATTACCTTCTGATTGATGCCCGAGAACACTCTGAGTATCTCAAAGGACATATCCCGGGAGCCCGGTCAGTTCAATGGCAATCCCTTTCTGATATGAATGGTGAAGCCGGGAGCGAGACCTGGGCAACCTTGCTTAACAATAAGGAACTGGAACACCAGATACAGAAGATTGGCTTGGGTTCAACCGATAATATTGTCGTTTATGCAGATGCTCATCAAGGGTGGGGGGAAGATGGCCGGATTGCCTGGAGCTTGCACGTGGCAGGATTAAAAAATGTCCGCATTCTAAATGGAGGCTATTCTCACTGGAAAGCAAGAGGACTGAAAACCACCATCATCCCAACCTTCTTCAATACCAAAAGTGATTATGAAATAACCCGCCGAGATTCTTCATCCACCATTCACACCAAAGCCCTGTACAGAGACTACTCACAATTTCGCGTTATTGATTCACGATCACCAGAAGAATTTCGCGGTAAAATCGACCTTGGTGAGCAGCGGAAAGGACATCTGCCCGGGGCAGTGAGCTTACCATTTCAACGGCTGCTCACAGAAAGTGGAACCTTAAAATCCTTTGATGACATCAATAAAATGTTGTCTGACCTGGATATTAAAAAGGCTAGCCCAATTGTGGTCTACTGTACTGCCGGTATCCGGTCCGCTCATATGGTGCTGGTGCTAAAGGCGGCTGGCTACACCAATGTCAGGAATTATACGCCCTCTTTTTATCATTGGGCTGCGTTATCCTACACACCGATTGAATGACATCTTAAAGACTGTCTTTGTTTTCTTGAAAACTCAGGAGGCTGTCCGAGAAGAGCGCCCGTAACGAGGACGGCAGAAAATTGAGGCTAACAATTCGTTTTTGTGAGTTGAATAGTGGTTCTATTTGCCGAACAAACACGGATTGTTAGACCAATTTTCTGTCACCGCAGTAGGGTAGTCTCTTCTCGGGAAGCCTCCTCTTGCTGTTGCTATTGAACCAACAGGAGACAACCCTTGTTAGAACCTCGAAAGCGCGTTCTGCGTTCGGCTTTTGCACTCTGCTTGTGTGTAATACTCTTTTCTGTATCCTTTCTTTTCATCACCAACGTAACTGGTTGTCGAATAATCAATCAGGAAGATACCCATTTCCCCATGGAAGAGATCACCGTATCCCAACTTCTGCAATGGCAGGAAAGCGCCATGCAACTGGTCATTATTGATGCCAGGGCAGATCACTTCTTCAACGGCTGGCCTGCTGGTGAGGGTATTAAACAGGGCCATATAAAAAATGCCGTCAGCTTTCAACCTCACTGGCTTGAACTGGCAGGCTCACCAGCAGATCAATACCAGCTCTTAATGGAAAAAGGCATCAACAGAAATAAAACACTGGTTATCTATGATCAGAATGATGGCGATGCCAGCACGCTCTACCAGGGCTTGAAACGCTTGGGTTATACAGAGGTTTATCGACTGACTGGTGGTATTCAGGCCTGGGGCGATGCCGGGAATGAAACCGCGACTCTTCCGAAATATCACAAGCTGGTTTACCCACACTGGTTAAAACAGCAACAGGAAATAGAACAAGAACAGGCTCTGGTTATTCTAGAAGTGGGCTACGATGAACAGTCCAAATATGGCTCAGGGCACATTCCTGGGGCTATTTATCTCGACACCCGTGAAATTGAGTGGAACCAGGGCACCCCTTCATGGAATTTTATACCGGATAACCGACTGGCTAAAGTGCTTGCTCAATATGGTATTGATAGAAATACATTGGTTGTTGTGTATGCCGATGAGCTGGCCATGGGGGCATACCGAGCAGCGGTAGCTCTCCTCTATGCAGGAGTTAACGATGTGCGGGTACTTAATGGCGGCAAGCGAGCATGGAAAGATCAGGGTTATAACCTGGAAACCACGGTAAATAGCCCTGTTCCTAAAGCACATACGACACTTCAGGTTCCAGAAAGTGATGATCTGGTCATCAACATTCCTGAGGTTAAAGCACTGATGAACGATCCGGATAGCATTCTGGCCAGTGTAATGACCCCGGAAGAGTTTAACGGTGAGAAATCCGGTTATTTCCGATACAGCAAAGCAGGCCATATTCCAGGCTCTGTTTTACTGGAAAACGGTGATAGTGCTTATGACATGCTCAACTATCAGGACATTGATGGCACCATGCGCTCATGGACAGAGATTGAGAAAATGTGGCAGGAAAAAGGGATTACCGCCGACAAGGAAGTAAGCTTTTATTGCGGCACCGGCTGGCGTGCCAGTGAAGCATTTTTTGCGGCTTATCTTATGGGTTGGAAGCAGATCAGTGTCTTTGACGACGGCTGGATTGGCTGGAGTATGGATCCTGCCAATCCAGTGGCACCTAAGGGTTAATTGGTTTTGCTGATCGCCTGCTGGTAGAGATGATCCACTTTTACAATATTGGCATTCAACCCATTAATACGGGTATCGTGGGACGGGTGTGTGCTCATAAATTCCGGCACACTTCCACCACTTTGCGCTGACATCTTTTTCCACAAGCTAACGGCAGCTCTCGGGTTGTATCCCGCCCTGGCCATCAGCTCCAAACCGATAAGATCAGCCTCAGCCTCATTGGTTCGGCTATTGGGCAGTGTCAGGGCATAGTTCACTACGGTGCTGCCAATGCTCATTACTTCAGGGCTGCCCCCCAGAAGAATGCCCAGGGTATCCTGACCCAATTGAACCGCATACGCCTGAGACATGGCCTCTCGTCCATGCTCCCGCAGAGCATGCGCCATTTCGTGCCCCATAATGGCGGCGATTTCATCATCGGTCAGCTTCAGGGTCTCAATGATGCCGGTATAAAACATGATCTTGCCCCCAGGCATACAGTAAGCATTGAGTTGTTTATCCGTCATCAGATTGACTTCCCACTTCCAGCTTTGGGCATCCTGCCTGAACACGCCGACATGAGACACCAGCCGGTCAGCAATCGTCCGCAGACGTTTAACGTCTTCAGGCTTCTGGTTCAACACCTCTTTTTTCCGGGCTTTTTTGAGCTCTTCCTGGTAAGCCTCGACAGACATGGCATTCACCTGGCTTTCAGAGAGCAAGGAGAACATTTTCTGCTCACGCTGGACACCAATAGTGCCTGAGTTGGTTGTTGATACCGTCTGGCACCCTGCCAAAAGAATACACAGGCTAACGCCCAGAGCTTTTAACCACTTCATCCCCATTACCTGTTTCTTCAATATTTCATTCTTTATTGTCTTTGCCTGATGATACCAGCCATTGCTTTATGCGCTGGCATGCTTCATACAATTTCGGGCAATACTGCTGCACAAAAACGTCTGGGTCATACTGCCCTTCTGCTACCGCAGCAAGCGCCTTTCCTCCATCAAAGTCCACAAACGCCATTCTGACAAATAACCGGTCTGCCATTAAACCAAAATCACTACCGGGAAGCACTGCTATACCGGTATCTGATAGCAAGTTATTGCACAGTTCACCAGAGGTTTTGAGTCCACGAGCCATCAGCTGCTCTCTGAATGCCTCAAAACTGACAAACAGATAAAAACCGCCCACTGGGTCTGCCATTTGTAACCCCACAGCCCTCAGCGAATCCACCATAAAACGGGCGATCAATGCCAGGACCTGTCGACTTCGTTCAAGATAGAGATTGATCTCTGAACTCTCTGAAAAAGCGGTACACGCCGCATACTGGATTGGAGCGCTGGTTGAAGTAAAAGTTTCACTGGCAATCACAGCCATCGCGTCCTGCACTCTTCGCAGCTCCTTCGGGAAGATCATTGCTCCCAGACGCCACCCTCCTGCCCCGCACCATTTACTAAGCCCGCCACTGATAATGGTACCCTCTGAGTAGAAAGTAGCCATTGAATGATGTTGCCCGACAAAACGGGTTTCACCGTAGATTTCATCAGCAATAATGATAATTTTCTGCTTTCTGGCCGCATCAGCCAGAGCCTTCAGATGATCCGGATCATAGCTTGAGCCCGTTGGGTTTGAAGGATAATTGAGCAAAAGAAATCTTATTTCATCTCCGGGTGGTGGTAATTGCTCCAGCTGCTTTGGAGAAATCTGCCACTGACTCTCCATCTCTGTTGGCAGGTATCTCACTTTACGCCCAAGCATGAGAGCCTGGGGAACATACGACACCCAGCTGGGGGCGGGCAATATCAGCTCTGCCTGACAGGCCATCTGAATATTAAACAGTAACTCCTTGGAGCCAGGGCCAATCAGAACCGAATCCGCATCGATGTCAAGACCATCTCGGCGCTGGTAATAACCTGCAACAGACTGGCGCAAAGCCAGAAGCCCACGAACAGGCAGATAGTCCTTTTCATGAGCATGCTTCTGCAGGCTTTTGACGACAATATCAGGTACAGGAAATGGAGACTGTCCCAACCCAAGACGGATTATATCTCGACCTTCTTTAATCAGTTGCTGGCTAAGTTCATTGATTTTCAGCGTTGCGGATGGCTCAAGGGCTTGCACCCGATGATTAAGCAGGCTTTCGTGAATCATGGTTCTGGCATCCTTGCGCATAGCTCACCTAGTCAATGACGGGCACCCAAGAAATAAATAAAAAGTACCCTTTTCTCTAATTCCAGACTACTTTCATTTCAGTTTTTTTCAAAGATTATCAGCCATTTTCTCTATGTAAACTATCCCGGCTAATCGTTAGCTGTTGTTCTACCTTGGGAGCGATTACGACTGACAACAGTCAGGCAACTGCGACTTAACTTATTTAAGGAATCATTAGATGGATGCGATTTTAACATCAATAAAGCCATTATCGCCGGTACTACTCCAACATGGAAACAACCATATTATTGATACCTTTTCATCAAAGTCACAGATTGCAATAATTGCTGATACGAAAAAGTACATGTTACAAAATGCTAATCAACACGTAAAAACACCCACTGGCTTTCAATTGAATAATTCAGGCCGGATAATTAGCCATAAGCCTGCAAGTAGTAGCTACTTTCATGATCTCAACGATGGCGAGTTTCTCTCTGATCAAGAACTGTTAGAGCAGTTCAACTTTCAGTTGGAAAACTCAGACACTATAATTAGTCAGGAACGCGCAGGAAGTAGCTACTCTCATGATGTCACCGGTGGCGAGCTTCTCTCTGATCAAGAATTGTTAGAGCTTATCTCTGATCAAGAACTGTTAGAACAGATCAACTTTCAGTTGGAAAACTCAGACACTATAATTAGTCAGGAACGCGCGGGAAGTAGCTACTCTCATGATGTCACCGGTGGCGAGTTTCTCTCTGATCAAGAATTGTTAAAACCCTTATTCACATCACCACCCAGCCAAACAATACAGCATCAAGATGCCCTTTTAGAGGTTAAATTTGAAAAACAACCAATATCAAATGTGGCTCCTGAGGCAGGCAGAGAGGGATCGAGTATCGACTGTTTGCCCAGCGCTGATACGCAAACCTTAAGACACGCAGATAACACTCTGAACCTTAAATCCCGCTGCCCAACCCTAAAAGCTATGCTAAAGGAGTCAATTCACGAAGGCTCAGTCACTGAGAATATCATAAAGTGGCACATACCTGCTTCCCCAGCAGATAGACATCAATCCCGCTGCCCAACCCTAAGAGCTATGCTAAAGGAGTCAATTCATGAAGGCTCAGTCACTGAGAATATCATAAAGTGGCACGTACCTGCTCTCCCAGCAGATAGGCATCAAGGCCAAACAGATAAAAGCTCAGCATTGGATCACACCTATTGCAAACCTAAGCGTCACAAAAAATAAACTCCTCAGAATTATTTGTAAGTAAGCCTTCTAAACTGAGGTTGTATAGCAATTTTATTGCTAGCCGACGTTTAAAATCAGAGTGCTGAATAAAATATTACTCTGCACTCTTATCGGGTGCTCTCTCTGAATGATTGAAACAATAGTGCTCTATTTTCACAGCTACTATGGGAACACCACTCATAATAGTTAACTGTCATGCCCGCTTCTGTTATTTCCAGCTCTACCAAAAGCATCGTTTTGCAAATTGAAGTTTCTATAGATTCAGGCAACATGCTGAATCTTGAAGATAGTTTACAGCGTGCACTCAATGAAGCCGGGCAGCTTGGAACAAAAGAGTTATTGGGGCTATTTGAATCACCCAATAAAGAACCTATCGTCGTTAATCAGCAGAAGTGGAACTACAAAGGAAAGGTTCTTAAGCACTATGAAACCTTATACGGTCGTATACCTTTGGAGCGCTCCGTATATCAGGGTGTCAGAGGTGGCAGTACTCTGGCAGCACTTGATCTTCGTGCCGGTATTATTGGTTCAGCTACCCCCAAATTTGCCAAGTCTATCGCCTGGAAATACAGCCAGATGCCAGCGCCTGCGGTAAAAGAAGATTTTGAGACCAACCATCAAAGGACGCTTTCAAATTCTTATATCAAGCATTTATCGGACAGAGTAGGTGCATTAATTGAAGACCAGCAAGACACTCACTACCACCTTCCTCCACTAAAAGAGCCTGTTGAAACAATAGCCATTGGTCTGGATGGAACCTGCATGCTGCTTTGTGAAGAAGGCTGGAGGGAAGCCATGTGTGGGACATTGAGCCTATATTCTGCAGATGGAGACAGGCTCCACACGATATATACAGCCAGTTCGCCAGAGTATGGTAAACAAAGCTTTATGAGCAAGCTCGACGAGGAGATTGCAGATCTAAAACGACTCTACCCAAATGCCACATACATCGGGGTAGCTGACGGGGCTAGAGAAAACTGGAGTTATTTGAAACAACATACCTCTGGGCAGATACTCGATTTTTATCATGCATCTGAATATTTAGCTGGAGCAGCGGAAGCACTGTTTCCAACCAGTAAGGCGAAGCGACACCAGTGGCTTGAAGACAGGCTACATAGTTTGAAAAACAAGCGTGGAGCAGCCAAAAAAATCCTTCAGGAAATTGAATCAGCCGAGCTCCCGAAAAAGACAATCGCACTGACAGAGAAGCGCTACAAAGCTGTGAGCTATTTTACAAACAATCACCAGTTAATGAATTATCATCAGGCGCTTAAACGCCATTGGCCAATAGGTTCAGGAGTTACTGAAGCGGCTTGTAAGACTCTGGTAAAGCAACGATTATGTGGTTCTGGAATGAGGTGGAAAGCAACAGGAGCGGAAGTGCTTTTGACAACAAGAGCACTGATCCAGAGTAAGGGGCGCTGGGAACAACTTTGGTCTGAGTTCATGACT
This sequence comes from Endozoicomonas sp., assembly GCF_965196975.1. NCBI lineage: Bacteria > Pseudomonadati > Pseudomonadota > Gammaproteobacteria > Oceanospirillales > Endozoicomonadaceae > Endozoicomonas > Endozoicomonas sp. The sequence continues at coordinate 6,026,278 of NZ_OZ239981.1, read as the reverse complement.
GGAAAGGTTGAAGCTAACCTATGAGTCAGTTATCAAATTGAGAGAGCACCCCTCTTATCAACAAAATAACTTTCAAAATTTCTCAGAAATCAGCATGCCTAAGTGACTTCGCAGCTTCCACCATATTTTTCAAAGCGGCTTCTACTTCTGGCCAGTCTCTGGTTTTCAGCCCACAGTCTGGGTTGACCCATAACCGCTGCTTAGGAATTTTCTGCGCGGCCTTGGTCATTAGCTGCTGAATCCACTCGATACTGGGTACATTTGGCGAGTGAATATCATAAACACCAGGACCGATCTCATTCGGGTATTCAAACTCTTCAAACGCATCCAACAGTTCCATATCTGAGCGGGAGGTTTCAATGGTAATGACATCAGCATCCATTGCGGCAATATATTCAATAATGTCGTTAAATTCGCTATAGCACATGTGGGTATGAATCTGCGTTTCATCCTTTACACCACTGGCCGCAATTCGAAAGCTCTTCACCGCCCACTCCAGATAAACAGGCCAGTCAGCTTGTCTGAGGGGCAGTCCTTCTCTAATGGCTGGCTCATCAATCTGAATAATACCAATGCCAGCTTTTTCTAAATCTACAACCTCATCTCTTAATGCCAATGCTAACTGTAAACAGGATTCTTCTCGACTCACGTCATCCCGGGGAAATGACCAGCAAAGAATAGTTACCGGCCCGGTTAACATCCCTTTAACTGGTTGACTGGTCTGATCCTGAGCATAACGACTCCATTCAATGGTCATCGGTTCAGGACGGCTAACATCTCCAATAATAATGGGTGGTTTTACACAGCGGCTACCATAGCTCTGAACCCAGCCATTGGCTGTAAAGGCAAAACCATTAAGCTGCTGGCCAAAGTATTCAACCATATCATTACGCTCTGCCTCACCGTGAACCAGAACATCCAACCCAAGCGACTCTTGCCTTTTAATGGTGCTCTTTATCTCCTCTTGCATCGCAGCAATATAGGCCTGCTCATCCAGCTCACCTTTGCGAAACTGCAAGCGTTTCTGTCGTATCTCTCGTGTTTGAGGAAAAGAACCAATGGTGGTTGTGGGGAACTCAGGCTGTCCCAGCTTTTCGTGCTGTAACTTGGCCCTTACAGCATAGGGGGATTGGCGATGGTCAATATCCTTGTCATCTTTTAATGCTACTACTCGTTGCTCCACTGTTTCATTGTGAACCCGCCGGGACTTCTGCCGATCAGATACCGCCTTTTCCGCATCCGAAATCAATTTCAACACCGCGGGCTCTTGTGCCTGGAGTCCTCCAGTTAAAACATGTCCAATGGCAGAGACCTCTTCACACTTCTGTTTGGCAAAGGCGAACCAGGATTTGAGTTCATCATCAAGCTCAGTTTCATTTTCCAGATCAACTGGCACATGAAGTAATGAACAACTTGGTGCTAACCACAGGCGATCTCCAAGACGCTCCTCAGCCTCCTTTAACTGCTGAAGTATGTGCTTCAAGTCTGAACGCCATACATTTCGACCATTAACTACACCAGCAGATAAAACTTTATAGGCAGGCAAGCGGTCGAGTAGAGCGGGAAGCTGGTCAGGATCTCGAACCAGATCAATATGAAGGCCATCCACTGGCAGATTTACAACAGTCGTCGTTGTACCATTCAAGCCACCAAAGTAAGAGGCCAATAAAATTTTTACATTGCCGCTCTGCAGCCGGTTATACACAGATTCAAAGGCCTGATTCCACTCCTGAGGAAGATCCAGAACCAGAATAGGCTCATCAATCTGTACCCACTCCACATTCATTTCTGAGAGCTTTGCCAGAACCTGGCCATAAACCTCGACAACATTATCCAGCAATTCCAATCGATCAAAGGGTTCACCCTTTACCTTACCCAGCCACAGCCAGGTCAGTGGACCAATCAGTACCGGTTTTGCTCTAAAGCCCTGCTCAATGGCTTCAGTGGTTTCATCCAGTATAGAAGTATTAGCCAGCTGAAATTGTTGACCTTTGTACAGTTCTGGCACTATGTAGTGATAGTTTGTATCAAACCATTTGGTCATTTCACAGGCTGCAGCTGGCTCTCCAGTAGGCGCTCTACCCCGAGCCATACGAAATAGAGTATCAATATTGTATGGATCTGCTTCAGAGAACCGCTTCGGGACAGCTCCCAGCATTAATGAATGATTAAGTACCTGGTCATACCAGGCAAAATCTCCCGTAGGAATCAGGTGAAGTCCTGACTCTTGTTGCAGTTTCCAATGTCGTTTACGTAAACGACGACCTTCTTCCAGAAGTTCTTCTCTGGATAAGTCGCCGCGCCAATAGCTTTCCTGAGCTTTCTTCAGCTCACGATTAGCGCCTATTCGTGGAAAACCAAGGTTGTGGGTGGTGATCATGAAATGACTCCAGGCAGATCGTCAGACTTATTTTTCAAATATTGATCAAAGAGTAGCCACGATTCTGTTGGAGAGTTAGACTTGAATCAAACTCATTTTTCTAATAGTAAAAATGAGAATATCTAATACTAATAACAGTAGTCTAATAACGTTCCTGAAATGACTGCAGGAGAAGTTCAAACAATGACAATGAAAAACCTGAGTCTTGAGTTACGTTACCTTAAAACGCTTAAAGCCATTCATCAAAGCGGCAGTCTGATAGACGCCGCAAGACGTTTGCACCTTACCCAATCCGCTTTGTCCCACCAGCTTAAAGAGCTTGAACATAGAATTGGTATGGAGGTATTCATTCGTAAGTCACGACCGCCTCGTTTTACCACTGCAGGATTAAAACTTCTGGAGTTAGCTGAAGAAGTACTACCAAGATTCAAGGCAACAGAACAAAGCCTATTGAGATTGGCTGGAGGGCAGTCTGGAAGACTGCATATTGCCATAGAATGCCATAGTTGTTACCAGTGGCTAATGCCGACAATCAGTGAATACCGAAAGCACTGGGCAGAGGTAGAGATGGACTTTTCGACAGCTTTTAACTTTGCCCCGCTACCTGCTCTTTCCAGAGGCGAGTTGGATCTGGTCGTCACTTCAGATCCAACCCCAATTGATGGAATCGAGTATATCCCCCTGTTTCGATACGAGATGATGCTGGCCATTGCAAAAACACACCCATTGAAAGAAAAAGAGTTTGTTTCACCTATTGATCTGAAAAACGAAGTACTGATTACCTATCCCGTAGAACAGAACCGTCTGGCAATCTTCTACGACTTTCTAGACCCATCAGGCATTGAACCGGCCAGTACTCGTACAGCAGAGCTGACTTTGATGATGCTTCAGCTGGTAGCCAGCCAACGAGGTGTTGCTGCACTACCCTGCTGGGCTCTGGCTGAATACCTTGACAAAGGACAGGTTGCTGCGGTCCGGCTAGGTAAAGAAGGCCTGTGGTCAACACTGTATGCAGCAGTCAGAGCAGAACAAAAAGAGCAACCATATATTGCCAGTTTTATTTACTCCGCTAGAGAAACATGCTTTGAAACTCTGACCGCGATTCTCCCCATATAAACAGTTAATGATCGCGATCAAATAATGAATTAGCGGATACATAATTCAGCGCTCCTGGCTACTTTGTCAGGAGTAGTGCAAAGTAAAACTTATGGAGCATAGGCTCATGCTATATAGCCAGAGTTACAACACTTTAATATATCCGAAAAAGTATTCAGAAATGTATTATTTCATATGATCAACCACTTAATAACCATCAATAATCAGGTTTTATAAGAACAATCTACAAACACTCCCATTATACCCATATTAAAAAACACAAAAACAAAAAACCAACGTAAACATCCATGCTAACTATAAATCAGAATCAAAAATAAGATAATTCACAAAAAACAAACAATTGATCTACTATTAGTAAATTCAAAATTATCAAAAAATTTTCATGAGATACAAAAACAAGAGTCTATCAGAGAAAACTCGCAACAGGTCTTAACCACCACCCCAAAATAATGAATAAGCACTTAAAAGAAAAAATAAAATTCGTAACAAAGATTAGAATACTCACATTGGCACTAGTTACTGCTGCTAATGCCATTGGAAGCATGGAAATTCCTGATACCTATCAGGTAATCCACGATAATCTTTCAAGAATCTACTCAGTGGACAAATATAGAAATGCGATTAACTCTCAATATCAAAAGCAAACCTTACCAGACATTGTTTTAACCCCTGGTGAAAGGAGAAGCATTCTTCTTCAAAGCCTTGCACATAGACATAAACACAGCAATCAAAAACTCTCTAACCATGCGGTTCATGAACTGTATTTACTGAGCGGCAGACAACACAGCCCTTCTTTAAGCCTTCTGACTCAGCTCGGATCTCCTGTAACCCTAATAGGAGAAATCATGTTGGCAGAAATTTTAATTTCACCCGTCATCGATATAAAAATACTTCAAGAGCGCCAGCAAGCTCTGCAATACTTAATCGATCACCCACGAGTCATCTTTCAGTTGGAAGAAAGTCTTATTCATTATGCAGCTGATGAAGATGGATTGATCGCATTACTAAATCCATCTGATGCCGTAAACAACCATCTTTTTAAAGATATTGACAATCAAACCTACCTTCCAGGCTTAACAGAAAGTGCCACCCATGAAGAAATTGCCCGCCGTTTAAGAGAAACTTTTAATTTACTGGGGGTATTGAATGCTCCAATTGCACTGATCGGATCAGTACTCTATCGCACTATTGACACACAACCTGGCGTGATTAATGGTTTGCTTAAAGCACTGATCAGCCTTCCTTCGGACGTAAGTAGTTCTATCTCCAAACATTATGAACATTATTTTCACAACCTTACGCCACCAAAAATTTATACAGTAGGCAGCTTTACGGTTCTGCAATTAATGGCTCTCTATCGTTTCTATCGAAATTTTCAAGATAACAAAGATGCTTATAGCTTTATTATGGAGCGCAGTCGAAGACCTGGACGAGCCCTGGAAAGTGCGTTCTTTTTAAAGAACCGGCTGCAAAACCATCCCATGATAAAGAATATCATGATGTATAATGGCGGATTTTTAAAATTTCAGAATTCGACTCAAGTTCACGAATTGTAACTATTCAGCACCCTTCATATAAATCTGGAATTTTCTGATTTTTCGACCATCATCTTATACTCAATTTTTCTAACAAATCTCCAGTATGGAACCAGACTTCCCAGCTACTCCGTTTACCGAAGCTCTCCTTAAAGAGAATGAAGAGCTTCGGACCGAGAATGCGCTTTTACGGGAACGTTGCAGCGAACTGGAAGAAAGGGTTAATAAAAACAGTCAAAACAGTAGTAAGCCACCATCGTCAGATGGTTATCAAAAGCCCAGTAAAAAAGGGAGTGATAAAGGTGATACATCTTCCAAAGAAGCCCCCTGCTCCTCACAGGAAACACCGAACCCCAAAAGCCTTAGACCATCTTCAGGCAATAAACCAGGTGGCCAGAAAGGTCATCAAGGCTCTTGTTTGAGACGTGTCGCCTTACCCGATTATGTCAGGCATCTGAAGGTTGAAAAATGTTGCTGTTGCCAGTCTTCGCTTATCGATATTAAACCCACCAAATACATTGAGCGACAGGTTTTTGATCCAGGTAGACCCGGAGAATTTGAAGTTACCGCGTACTGGGCAGACGTTAAAGTATGTCCTTGTGGTAAACGGAACACCGCTGAGTTTCCCCAAGGAGTGAAAGCCGCTGCTCAATACGGAGAAGTGACTCAGGCAATGGCTGTTCATTTAAACCAGTATCACTTCATCCCATATCACCGGGTGTCTGAGTATTTCAATACTATTTATTGCATGAGTGTCAGCGCAGGCTCTGTTGCCAATTTTGTTGCCTATACCCATGAGAACCTGGCCTCTACTGAGCAGAGTATCCGCGATGCTTTACAAGAAAGTCCGGTTGCAGGAGCGGATGAAACTGGCATGCGGGTTGACGGTTCACTGTGGTGGTTACACATTATGCGAGATGACCAATGGACGCTTTACTACCTCTCAGAAAGGCGAGGTTGTGAAGCAATGGATGCAATGGGCATCCTGCTGACTTTTGCAGGCATTCTGGTTCACGATCATTGGAAGTCCTACTTTGCCTATGCGGCAGTGCATGTGCTTTGTAATGCCCATCATCTGAGAGAGCTTCAGGGAGTTGTCGATAGGGATGCGAATAAGCTGGCTCTGCGGCTGATGAAATTGCTTACGCTCTCCTGGCACTTCTGCAAGAAATACAAAGCAGCCGGTCTGACTCAAATGCCTGGTGCAATACAGCTTCGCATTGAGACGATATACGACCAAATCCTTCAAAGGGCTCTCACGAAGGAAACCGCTTATATGGAAAAACAACGACAGGTGCTTGGACGTAAGAAGGTCAGGAATACCAAGGCCTACAACCTGTTCAAAAGGCTTATTGAGTTTAAGGTTGAAACGTTGCGCTTCATGTCGGACTTTTCAATTCCCTTCGATAACAATGGCAGTGAACGTGATGCCAGGATGGCCAAACTTAAGCAGAAGATCTCAGGCTGCTTCAGAAGCGAAGACGGAGGTACCATGTTTACCCGAATCCGAAGCTATTTATCATCTGCTAAAAAGCAGGGGTTGAACATATTTCAGGCGCTTCTTAAAGCGGTTCGAAATTACAACAATACGCCTTTGCTGGGTGCTGAATAGTTACCACGAATTAATGAGTCTTCTGAAGAGTGCTCCCGAAAGAACTCCTGATCCCATATCTTACACTTTTACCCATATGGGTCGCTATAAAAGAGCCCTAATGCTACTTCGTCGAAACCATAGTTCCTTAATCCGGGTCATGCAAGCTGTTGGTGAAATTGATGCCTGGCTCACCGTCGCCAAACTGCTTAGGTCAGCTTCATATCGTGAGAAAAACCCATTTAGCTTTGTGCAATATGATAAAGAGTCCCAACAGCCTGTTCTCGAGCTCAAGAATTTCTGGAACCCTCTTCTGCCTCCAGAAACCGCCATAGCAAGTGACTTCTCATCAGCTCCCCCTTCACCACTTCATACCATAATTACAGGTCCAAATGCTGCAGGAAAATCCACTGTAATTCATGCGATTGCTCTTAATGTCATCATGGCTCAAACACTCGGCATCGCTTCTGCAAGCTTTCTTCGCATGACACCATTTTCTTTTATCCACACACATTTAGAAAAAGAATCGGAAAGTTCTGCCGGTGAATCCAGTTTCCGTTCTGAGTCTAAGCATGCCATAACGCTATTGAAAAAATTGCAGGCATTATCTCCAAAGCAATTCAGCATTACTTTTTTTGACGAAATTTTCAGTAATACAACCCCTAGAGAAGGAGAGCTTGCTGCATTGGCCTATATGAAAGTGATGGGAAGCATACCTCAAGAACTGAGCATTTCATCCACTTACTATACACAGCTGGCATGCTTACCTGAAAAATACCCACAGACTTTTCAAAACTATCATCTTGGTGCAAGTATTAATAATGAAGGTCAATTAAATTATGACTACGTTTTGAGGCCTGGCTTTTCAACTCAAAATGTAACGCTCCATATCCTTAAGGAGGAAGGCATGCAGGAGGTGCTTTTGGATGATGCAGAGGAAATGATGAGCAGCCCGGAAACCTGCTCACCTTATGACAAGTAAACCATACAGCAATTTGAAGCATCCAGTTCTTTTCAGTGCCGCTGCTTTCTTGGCCAAACTAAGCTAAATCGAGCACCTCCAAGAGGGCTGTGGCTGACCAGTGCTCTACCACCATGCCAATACATAATACGCCTGACGATGGAAAGCCCCAGACCATAGCCTCCGGATTTTCGTGTTCGGCTATCGTCCAGTCTGGAAAAAGCAGAAAAGACCCTTTCCCATTGCTCTTCCGGAATACCTGGCCCATCATCATCCACATCAATACGACAGGTATCCTGAGTTGATGAAAAACGGACTTGCACTCTGCTGTCAGCATATCGACAGGCATTACCCACCAGGTTCTGGATAGCGCGATGAATATATCGACGATCAATTTCTACAAAACGTCTGGGGTTCAAGACATTGCAGGGAATATGCTCTATCTCAACCCGGTTCTGCAACCTAAGATGCTCGCCAACAACCTGTGCCACCACTTTATCAACATCATGACGTTTCAAACTAATGGTGGGAGCTCCCTGTTCCAGGTTGGCATAGGTTAGAAATTCATCAACCAGATGATCCAGCTCCTGGATATCCTGATCCATCCCTTCTAACTGGGCTTCCCGCTCTTCCTGCGTTCTCGCATCAGCAATGAGGTCCAGACCAAAGCGTAATCTGGCTACAGGAGTTCTCAATTCATGGGATACGCCACGGATCATCTCTTTCTGCAGACTAAGCAGTCGTTGAATGTGATCTGCCATAGCATTGAATGCCATGGCAAGGCGTCCAATAGAGTCTGCACCAGCAACGTTGACCCGAACATCAAAATCCCCCCTGCTGAAGCGTGTAGCAGCTCTCTCCAGCTTTCTTAGCCGCTTTTCCATTCCCCTGACAAGAATGTAAATAGCAAGACTCAGAGATATCAGAACAAAGAGCCCTAATGTCAGAATCAGTTTGAAGGGATAGAGATTCAGTAATTTTAAAGGTCCCAGATGAATGATTTGATCACTGTCCGCCATTTGTGCATACAGCTGTAATGTTTCATCCCTTACGCTCAATATCGTAACTACACTGCCCTGACGTAACTGGCTTTGCTGTAACGGTGTCAAGTAAGTACTGGGATAATGAACAATACTGACAGGAAAGCTTAATGACTCAGAAGATCTTTTTGTTAATACACGGGCTCGTTCATCTGGGGAGTAGCTATTCAGTAAATGTCTAAGAAAAATAATGGTGCTGGTGGCCATCTGCTCCGATATTTCAGGCACGTTTCCACGAAGCAACCATTGATCATCAATCCATGATGTGATGACCGCTGATTTTTCATTCAACATCTGAACATCAACCTGCCCTTGAGAGAGCAATTCAACCTCTTTTGGGCTGAAGTCCACCTGGTTGACAGGCACCATGGAAAAAGGTATCGATAGCTTATGCCCCCAATCCCTCAGCCACTTCTGGCGCTGGTCATCAGGTAATGATGCCAGAACTTCAGAAACAAGCCGGAAAGTACCACGAGCCATGTCTTCCCGGTACTCCGCCATTCGGACACCATTAACAATAGTCACCACAATGCCCGAAAGCACAGAAACCAGGACCAGCGAAAAAAGCAAGCCACCATAGATTCGAAGAAAAATACTACTCATGACGTTATGCCGCTGGCTTACTCACTCTTCACGAATAAATAGCCTTTACTGCGCACCGTCTTGATCAAGCGCGGGTGCATAGGGTCATCACCAATTTTGGGACGAATTCGGGAAACCCTGACATCAATGGAACGATCCTGACCATCGTATTCAATCCCTCTTAGCTGAGAAAAGATCTCCTCCCGACTCAACACCCGACCAGCATTCGAACAAAGGAGCCAGAGCAGATCAAACTCCGCACTGGTCAGGTCAACGCTCTTGTCATCCAACCAGGCTTCCCGCATGGAATTATCTACTACCAGAGCGCCAAAGCGAAGGCTGTTCTTCACTTCCGGCTCGTCTTCTACTTGCGCAGGGCCTCTTCTAAGCAGGGCACGTATTCGGGCAAGCAGCACTCTTGGACGAACCGGTTTAGCCACATAATCATCAGCGCCCATTTCCAGACCTAGAACCTCATCAAGGTCATCAGTTCTGGCGGTCAGCATTAATATCTGACCATGATACTGGCTACGCACCCGTCGACAGATGGAAACCCCATCTTCCCCCGGCAACATCAGATCCAGTACTACCAGGTCGGGGCGTTCACTCAAAATACGCTCAACAGCCTTACCACCATCACCTTCAACGGATACCTGAAGACCATTGTTTTCAAGATACTCTCGGGTCAGGGTCGCTAGACGCTCATCATCCTCAACAATCAGGATGCGACCCGTTTCTGCATTATCCAAAGCCATTGTTTTACACCCCTGGGTTAAAGAAACGAAGTGCTCAGGCCATTACCTGTTGAAACTTTATTACGCATTCAACAGGTTATCATTCAGCGTGTCGGAAATTTGGCACTTCGCTGGCAATCAAATCTTGTATAGGGCGTAGATGTTACACTACCGACGTTCGATCGTCCTCCTCTGAGCCAGTGGAAGCCCAAACATTTCTAAAAGAACGTCCAGAATCGATAAAGTTCATTATTTTTTTTTATCAGAATCGAACTCAGAATATTTTTTTATTTTGAGAAAATCTCAGCCTGATCTTGCAAATTTTTCTTTCTGTCTGAAAAAGTTACCCGGGAGTTAGCAGGCACCAACACCGGAAGAAATCCACAACTTATCCACAGCATCCCCCCAGTTTAACCGGCTTGAATTTCTCCCAACTGCGCATTATCTTGTGTATATAAACGGTCGCTACACAATATATGGTACCCCTCGCTGCTGAGTAACACATTGTCTGAGTACGACAGCATATCGCAAATGCCTCGGACAACATTCAAGTAAGACAGCGGATTTGCTGTTGGCAGCAGCACAAAAAGGAAGAGCGGACGGTGATCAGGGAAGAATGTTCATACAGGTATTCAGCTGCATGGCCTTGCGGTCTTGGCACTGAATCCTGTCTCGCAGAGAACAGCGGGGATCTGATTCATCAGGTACTTCCCGGCATTATCCCGGACAGACTCATATTCATCACGACCACTGCAGTGCAAAGCGGGTGGTTATAAAGCAGTGATGGGTAGTAGACGTTGTGGTTGTGTTGACAGCACGCGAAGTGAATACCGCCTGCTGAAAGACCAACCAAATCATGGAGCGTGCTGCAATGCCATTGATAGCAGCGCTTTCATCATAGAGAGTTTTCATTGAATACACAGGTAAGGGCTGAATGAACAAAAACATCCTGGTCACCAAGCGTGACGGAGACAAGGAACAGCTGGATCTTGAGAAGATCCATAAAGTGATTACCTGGGCTGCAGAAGGCTTGGATAACGTCTCCGTTTCCGAAGTAGAACTTAAGTCGCATATACAGTTCTACGATGGCATCAAGACCACGGATATCCATGAAACACTGATCAAATCCGCTGCAGACCTGATTTCAGCCCAGGCACCGGACTATCAGTATCTGGCTGCCCGTCTGGCGATCTTCCACCTACGTAAAAAGGCCTACGGTCAGTTTGAGCCACCCAGACTGTTCAGCCATGCGGTCAAACTGGTGGAGATGAAGAAATATGACCAACACCTTCTGACGGACTACAGTGAAGCTGAATTTGACCAGATGGAAAGCTTCATCGATCACAGCCGTGATATGAACTTCAGCTATGCTGCTGTCAAGCAACTTGAGGGCAAATACCTGGTACAGAACCGGGTAACCGGCGAGTATTACGAAAGCCCACAAATTTTATACATGCTCATTGGAGCCTGTCTCTTTGCTGAATACCCGAAAGAAACCCGCCTGGATTTCATTGAGCGTTTCTACAATGCGGTGTCCACATTCAGGCTATCCCTGCCAACCCCAATTATGTCCGGGGTACGCACACCTACACGTCAGTTCAGCTCTTGCGTGTTGATTGAGTGCGGGGACTCTCTGGACTCCATCAATGCCACTTCCAGCGCTATCGTTAAATACGTCAGTCAGCGTGCAGGCATTGGTATCAATGCAGGCAGCATTCGCGCCCTTGGCAGTCCAATCCGTGGTGGAGAAGCGTTCCATACCGGCTGTATCCCTTTCTACAAGCACTTCCAGACGGCAGTTAAGTCTTGTTCTCAAGGTGGGGTACGCGGTGGTGCAGCGACCCTCTTCTACCCAATCTGGCATCTCGAAGTTGAAAACCTGCTGGTTCTGAAAAATAACCGGGGAGTTGATGATAACCGCGTTCGACACCTGGACTATGGCGTGCAGTTTAACAAGCTGATGTACCAGCGCCTGATCGAAGGCGGCAACATTACGCTCTTTTCTCCCAGCGACGTGCCTGGACTTTATGATGCGTTCTTTGCCAATCAGGAAGAGTTTGAAAGGCTATACAAGCAATACGAGCAGGACAGCAACATCCGTAAAACAACGCTGAAGGCGATTGAGCTCTTTTCACTGTTTGCTTCCGAGCGGGCCAGTACCGGAAGGATCTACCTGCAAAACGTCGATCACTGTAATACCCACAGTCCATTTGACCCTGCAGTAGCCCCAGTTCGCCAGAGTAACCTGTGCCTGGAAATTGCCCTGCCAACCAAGCCTCTGACCCATATCCATGATGAAGAGGGTGAGATAGCCCTTTGCACACTGGCTGCATTCAATCTGGGTGCCCTGAAGGACCTTGATGAACTGGAAGAGCTGTCTGAACTGATTGTGCGTGCGCTCGACAGCCTGCTGGACTATCAGGACTACCCGGTTCCTGCTGCTTACAACTCAACCATGGGCCGTCGCCCCCTGGGTGTTGGAGTCATCAACTTCGCCAACTATCTGGCCAAAAACAACGTTCGGTATTCTGATGGTTCTGCCAACGGTCTGACCCACCGCACCTTTGAGGCTATTCAATACTACCTGTTGAAAGCGTCAAACAAGCTGGCCAGAGAGAAAGGTACCTGCTCCAAGTTCAACGAGACCACGTATGCCAAAGGTATCTTGCCTATCGATACCTACAAGCGTGATCTTGATACGGTTTGTGAAGAATCCCTGCACCTTGACTGGGAAAGTCTGCGTAATGAGATTAAGTCCTTCGGCCTGCGCAACTCAACATTGACCGCATTGATGCCATCTGAGACGTCATCCCAGATCAGTAATGCCACCAATGGTATTGAGCCGCCCAGGGGCTTTGTCAGCGTTAAAGCCAGTAAAGATGGCATTTTAAAGCAGGTTGTTCCTGATTTTGCTGAACTTCAGGACCGGTACGAACTACTCTGGAACATCCCGAACAATGACGGATACCTTCAGCTGGTTGCCATCATGCAGAAATTTGTAGACCAGACGATTTCAGCCAACACCAACTATGACCCTGGCCTCTTTGAAGGCGGCAAAGTACCGATGAAGCTGCTGCTGAAGGATCTGCTGACCGCCTACAAGCTGGGCGTAAAAACACTGTATTACCACAATACCCGTGACGGTGCCGCTGATGCTCAAAACGATATGGATGATGGCTGTGCAGGGGGTGCCTGCAAAATCTGATGAACATCCCCACTCTTGATTTATAGAGTGCCGGAATGTTAATCAAAGCGAACAGTAACAATGCCTGTAGCGTAAATGCTTATAGATAAAAAACACTGTTCGCTTCACTCTTGCCCGGGCTGAAAAGCCGGCCAGATAACCATGCGCGGAAACCACTGAATTGGGGCAAATCAAACAATGACATACACCACATTTAACCAGGAACACTTCAATGCCACTAAGGAGCCCATGTTCTTTGGCCGTAATGTCAATGTATCCCGTTATGACGTCCAGAAATACCCTATCTTTGAGAAGCTGATCGAAAAACAGCTCTCCTTTTTCTGGCGCCCTGAGGAAGTGGACCTCTCGACTGACCGTCGCGATTTTGCTGCGCTTCGTGACCATGAAAGGCACATTTTTCTAAGTAATCTGAAATACCAGACACTTCTGGACTCAGTGCAGGGGCGCTCACCTAACGTTGCCCTGCTACCCATTGTTTCCCTGCCGGAACTGGAAACCTGGATTGAAACCTGGGCCTTCAGTGAAACCATTCACTCCCGCTCCTACACCCATATTATCCGTAATATTGTTACCGAGCCGGCCCGTATTTTCGACGATATCGTGACGAATGAAGCTATTACCAAGCGCGCCAAGGATATCACCCGTTATTATGACGCCCTGATCGAAGGCGTCAGCCTCTACCACCAGCTTGGCGAAGGCAAGCATACGGTCAATGGCGAAGAAGTTAACATCAGCATTACGGATCTGAAACGTAAACTCTACCTGACCGTTGTCTCCGTGAACGTACTGGAAGCAATCCGCTTTTACGTCAGCTTTGCCTGCAGCTTTGCCTTTGCAGAGCGCTCCACCATGGAAGGGAATGCCAAAATCATCAAGCTGATCGCCCGGGATGAAGCTCTTCACCTCACCGGCACCCAGCATATCCTGCAATTAATGGCTGACGGCAAAGATGATCCGGAAATGGCAGTGATTGCCCGTGAGCTGAAAGACCAGGCCAGACAGATCTTTATTGATGCGGCAGAACAGGAAAAAGACTGGGCAGACTACCTGTTCCGTGATGGCTCCATGATTGGACTGAACCGGGACATCCTTGGCCAGTACGTTGAATACATCACCAACCAGCGAATGGTTGCCGTTGGCTTTGAACCGGCGTTTGCCATCAAACAGAACCCTCTTCCCTGGATGAACAGCTGGCTTAACAGCGACAACGTTCAGGTTGCTCCTCAAGAGGTGGAGGTCAGCTCCTACCTGGTTGGGCAAATTGACAGTGAAGTGCAGTCTGAGGACTTCAGTAATTTTTCGTTATAAGCTCTTCACTTAATGAGATTGTAAGCAGTTTCAATACAAAACGTCCCATAGCCAGCCCTGTTTCAGGTCTGGCTAATACAGGCGAAATACCATGGCTCATATTGTTAAAATTCTTGAAGGTTTCAGCTTTATCCCCCGTAAAGAATTAACCCTTCTGGAAGCCCTTGAGCAGGAAAAGGTGGAAGTTGAGTATCAATGTCGAGAGGGGTTCTGTGGAAGCTGTCAGATAAACCTTATTGATGGAGATGTATCCTATACAAACGAACCCATAGCCTTTATTCCTGAAGGGAAAATACTGGCCTGCTGCTGCAAGCCAGAGAGTGACCTTACCATTGAGATACCTGGGGGCTGTAAAAGGAAGATAGACGCTTTATAGATCAGCTCCCCCCCCTGTAAAGAGTATTCATGCTCACATATTCCGCCCCCCCCATTACCCTCCCTATCCAAGCAGGCAATTTTCACTATCCTAACCATGCCAGTGAATAGTTCTTGAATGCGAACCCCTCTGTTTTTGAATAGAAGCGGTTAAAATAGTAAAAAGTATGTGATCTCCAAGCTACTCATTAGTGAAACAAGCGAGTGTTAACATCATCGTTGTATTTTCAATCGAGTCTTCAGACTTTGCCTGACGATTGCTCCAGTACTATTGTAAAAGGCAGTTATACCTTCCGGACTAATCGTTGTAAGCTCTCAGTATCCCCATAGATAATGCGCTCTATATCTGCATTTAACAGTCTCTACGCAATATGCCTAGGATTGTTCATTCCAATCTCTCAACTTCGGGCAGAAGATGTCCAGATAAGATCGTTAAAGCAAAGATCCATCGCACTGATTGGTCTTCCAAAATATACTGATGATTTCCTGCATTTTCAGTATGCAAACCCTAACGCTCCTAAAGGAGGGATGTTAAAGCTGGCAGGGGTTGGCAGTTTCGACAGCCTCAATCAATACGCGACAAAAGGACAGCCCCCAGACTACCTTTTCACTATCTATGATCGCTTAATGACACGCTCACAGGATGAGCCATACACTTTATATCCTCAAATAGCAGTAGATGTAGAGTATCCTGAAGATTTTTCATGGGTCGCATTTAATATCAATCCTGCAGCGTGCTTTCACGATGGGCACCCAGTGACAGCAGAAGATATTGTATTTACCGCAAAAACCCTGAAGCAGAATGGCCCACCTTTTTTCAAACGGATGTTTCAGTATCTTTCTGGTGTTGAGGCCACCAGTAGCCACCGCGTTCAATTTGATATGCATGAGAGCAATCGAACCATCAAGTCAATTGCTTTACTGGCACATTTACCCGTATTACCGAAGCACTTCTGGCAAGACAAGAACTTTGATCAGAGTACAATGACACCTCCCTTGGGCAGTGGTCCCATGAAAATTGCCAGGGTTATTCCAGGCAAGTCCATTACCTATCAAAGAGTTGAGGACTACTGGGGGAGCAACCTTCCAGTAAATAAGGGCTTGTTCAATTTTGACACCATCCAGATTGATTACTATCGAGATAATCACGCTGCATTAGAAGCATTTGCAGCTGGAGCCTATGACCTGCGTATAGAAGGTGATGCGCGAAACTGGCATCAGAAATATAATTTTCCTGCGATTCAAAAAGGTGACATCGTTAAAGAGAAGCTCAAACTTAAACACCCTCATGGTATGAATGCACTGGTATTCAATACTCGCAAGTCATTATTTCAGAATCGAAAGGTTCGCATAGCTCTCAACTTACTATTTAATTTCGAGTGGATTAATAAAAGCCTTCTTTACTCTGAATATCAGCGTACAAACAGCTTTTATGTCAACAGCCCAATGGCCTCCCTATCACCTCCGTCAACTGGGGAGCTCAAGCTGCTACAGCAGTACAAAGAACTTCTCCCACCTGAAATATTACATGAAGTATTTGAACAGCCAGAATCCGATCATAATGGTCAAAACAGGCATAATAAAATCAGAGCGTTACAACTTTTAAACGAAGCTGGATGGCAATTAAAACATGGTGAGATACGCCATACAGTAACCAACCAGCCGATGGTTTTTGAGCTTCTAGTATCACCTGCATCTTCAGAACGTCTATTCGCTTCCTACCGAAAAGCATTAGCTGAAGTAGGTATTCACATGAATATCAAAGTATTGGATCACAGCCTTTTTAGAAAACGAGCCCAGCGTTTTGATTTTGATATGATCGATTGGCACTTCTGGCACTCATCTTTTCCTGGCATTGAGCAGCAGCACTCATGGAGCAGCCAGGCAGCTAATGAACAAGGCAGCAACAATCTGGCAGGAGTAAAAGACCCTGTCATTGATAATTTACTGACCCTCTTCAATCATGTTAACCACTATCAAGAAAGCATTGATATCTGCAAAGCGATGGATCGTATACTGCTTTGGAATAACTATATGATTCCTAAATGGCACAAAGATAAAATATTTATAGCTTATAGAAAAAACCTAAAACACCCAGATATACAAAACCTTAACTGGCTCAATATCAACCTATGGTGGCAAGGTACGAATACCGTGTCAGTCGCGGGGAAACCCTGACCAAAAATACAGTCTATAGTTTCAGGATCTCTTTATTATCTTAAGGTTTCACAACTTCCGAAATGCGAGACTATTTTAGCCTTCTGTTGCCATTATGGGCTCTGTTAGCCAGCATCATTGGCTATGTTTTCAGTCCGGAGCTTACCCAGTTTAAGAATGCACTGATCCCCTTAATAGCGCTTATCATGTTTGTAATGGGGCTAACCATCACAACTCAGGATCTACAGGAGACCTTTAAAGAACCACGACCATTACTTATCGGAGTTATTCTCCAATTTCTACTTATGCCGGCTCTCGCCTGGTCTATCAGCCTTTTCCTGGAACTTCCCCGGGAAATACTGATTGGGATGATTCTGGTGGGTTCAGCCCCTGGGGGAACTTCGTCTAACGTATTGACTTACCTTGCAGGTGGTCGGGTAGCACTTTCAGTCAGCATGACAGCCATATCAACTCTGGCTTCTGTTATCGTAACCCCATGGGTTACGGCGCTTTACCTAAAAGAAGTCATTGAAGTTGACCGGGGTGCAATGCTGCTCAGCATTGCGCAAATGATCATTATTCCGGTGCTCTTCGGAATGCTCATCAAAGCCAAACTGCCAAAACTGGTCACACGGGCTCAGCCAATACTCCCTAAAATAGCGGTATTCAGTATTGCTGCGGCTATTTGTCTGGTAGTCGCATTAAATGCTGGTGCATTAATTTCCCTAGGCACTTTGACACTATTTGCTGTGGTTCTTCATAACCTGTCAGGTCTGATTGCAGGCTATACCCTGTCGCGTGCGATGGGGCAAGATCAAATCACTGCCCGAACCATTGCAATTGAGGTTGGTACCCAGAACAGTGGAATGGCATCAGCACTGGCTGTAAAGCACTTCTCTGTTTTAGCCGCCATCCCTTCTGCCTTGTTCAGTATCATCCAGAATATTATTGGTACAGGCCTGGCCAGTTTTTGGGCAGCCCGCCCTTCCTCAGACCAGACAGCCAGAAATCGCTTGACCAACGACAACTGAAGTGTAAAATTTCGAACAATTTGTCAACCAGATAGCTTTTATTACTTGGCAAAGCTGACTCTTTTACCAGAAAGAGTTAACCTGAGAGAAATGCATCCAAAATGGGACTCCGATGAAACTGCGCTTGTACACGAAACATAAGTCAGTCACAAGAGAAAGCAGGATTCTTATTATTGGTTCAAATTCAACCAAGCTATCAGTATTTCTAAAAAAAGCCCCTTAATCCAGGGGCTTTTTTTTGACTTAAAAATGACCAAAGGCGACAGGTATTACCCCCATGGGAAACAGGTTCTTTAACAGGAACATTATCTCCATAGCTGACCTTACCCGGGAAGACATGGAGCAAATTCTTGAAGTGGCAGCTGAGCTCAAACAAACGCCACGCCCCGGTCTATTGCAGGGCAAAGTGATTGCCAGCTGTTTTTTTGAGGCATCAACCCGTACACGTCTCTCGTTCGAAACGGCGGTTCAACGGCTGGGTGGCACCCTGATTGGTTTTGCGGATGGTGGCAACACATCGGCCAAAAAAGGGGAAACGCTAGCGGATTCCATCAAAATCATCAGCTCCTACACCGACGCAGTGGTGATGCGCCACCCCCAGGAAGGTGCTGCTCGCCTGGCCTCAGAATTCTCCAGCGCCCCCGTTATTAATGGCGGTGATGGTTCCAACCAACACCCAACCCAGACCCTTCTGGACCTGTTCAGCATAAGAGAGTGTCAGGGACGACTGGATAACCTGAAAGTCACCTTTGTCGGTGACCTGAAATATGGCAGAACAGTCCACTCTCTGGCTCAGGCCCTGACCCACTTTAATGCAGAATTTAATTTTATTGCTCCGGATGCATTGGCAATGCCGGACTACATCCTGCAGGAGCTGGATGAAAAAGGTATCAAGTGGCGTCGGGCTGAAAGCATAGAAGAAGTGGTTGCCGATACGGATATCATCTACATGACCCGGGTTCAGAAAGAACGATTCGATGAAACCGAGTATAAGCACATTGCCTCAAACTATGTGCTAACCAATGAAACTCTGAAAGAAGCACCAGCACATCTGAAAGTACTGCACCCTCTTCCAAGAGTCGATGAGATAGCCGTTGAAGTCGATCAGACCCCTCATGCCTATTACTTCGAACAGGCCAGAAATGGGGTATTTGCCCGTCAGGCACTGTTGGCACTGATTCTGAATGAAACACTGTGAGGAATGATCGATGAGTAACAAACTTCAGGTTGAAGCCATCTGCCAGGGAACCGTCATCGACCATATCCCTGCTGGCCAGGGCGTTAAGATCCTTGACCGTCTTCACTTGCTGAACAGTGAGGCCCGCATTACCGTTGGCTTCAATCTACCCAGTAAAGCCCAGGGTTTCAAAGATATCATCAAAGTTGAAGGCCGAATGTTCACTGAGCAGGAGGCCAATGAGCTCGCTCTCTTTGCCCCAAGCGCAACCATCAACGTGATTGATGACTACCGGGTAGTGGACAAGTTTACTATGGCCATCCCAAAAACTCTGCGAGCGGCCTTCCCATGCCCCAATTCTAACTGTATTACTCATAATGAGCCGGTAGAAAGCTATTTTTACCTTCGCCAAAAAAGCAATGATATTCAACTAAAGTGCCACTATTGTGAGAAGTCCTTTAGCAAAGAAATTGTTGCAGAACTGCGGTAAGGATATAGAAATACGATTTACTTAAATTATAAATGTAACTATTCAGCACCCAGCAAAGGCGTATTGTTGTAATTTCGAACCGCTTTAAGAAGCGCCTGAAATATGTTCAACCCCTGCTTTTTAGCAGATGATAAATAGCTTCGGATTCGGGTAAACATGGTACCTCCGTCTTCGCTTCTGAAGCAGCCTGAGATCTTCTGCTTAAGTTTGGCCATCCTGGCATCACGTTCACTGCCATTGTTATCGAAGGGAATTGAAAAGTCCGACATGAAGCGCAACGTTTCAACCTTAAACTCAATAAGCCTTTTGAACAGGTTGTAGGCCTTGGTATTCCTGACCTTCTTACGTCCAAGCACCTGTCGTTGTTTTTCCATATAAGCGGTTTCCTTCGTGAGAGCCCTTTGAAGGATTTGGTCGTATATCGTCTCAATGCGAAGCTGTATTGCACCAGGCATTTGAGTCAGACCGGCTGCTTTGTATTTCTTGCAGAAGTGCCAGGAGAGCGTAAGCAATTTCATCAGCCGCAGAGCCAGCTTATTCGCATCCCTATCGACAACTCCCTGAAGCTCTCTCAGATGATGGGCATTACAAAGCACATGCACTGCCGCATAGGCAAAGTAGGACTTCCAATGATCGTGAACCAGAATGCCTGCAAAAGTCAGCAGGATGCCCATTGCATCCATTGCTTCACAACCTCGCCTTTCTGAGAGGTAGTAAAGCGTCCATTGGTCATCTCGCATAATGTGTAACCACCACAGTGAACCGTCAACCCGCATGCCAGTTTCATCCGCTCCTGCAACCGGACTTTCTTGTAAAGCATCGCGGATACTCTGCTCAGTAGAGGCCAGGTTCTCATGGGTATAGGCAACAAAATTGGCAACAGAGCCTGCGCTGACACTCATGCAATAAATAGTATTGAAATACTCAGACACCCGGTGATATGGGATGAAGTGATACTGGTTTAAATGAACAGCCATTGCCTGAGTCACTTCTCCGTATTGAGCAGCGGCTTTCACTCCTTGGGGAAACTCAGCGGTGTTCCGTTTACCACAAGGACATACTTTAACGTCTGCCCAGTACGCGGTAACTTCAAATTCTCCGGGTCTACCTGGATCAAAAACCTGTCGCTCAATGTATTTGGTGGGTTTAATATCGATAAGCGAAGACTGGCAACAGCAACATTTTTCAACCTTCAGATGCCTGACATAATCGGGTAAGGCGACACGTCTCAAACAAGAGCCTTGATGACCTTTCTGGCCACCTGGTTTATTGCCTGAAGATGGTCTAAGGCTTTTGGGGTTCGGTGTTTCCTGTGAGGAGCAGGGGGCTTCTTTGGAAGATGTATCACCTTTATCACTCCCTTTTTTACTGGGCTTTTGATAACCATCTGACGATGGTGGCTTACTACTGTTTTGACTGTTTTTATTAACCCTTTCTTCCAGTTCGCTGCAACGTTCCCGTAAAAGCGCATTCTCGGTCCGAAGCTCTTCATTCTCTTTAAGGAGAGCTTCGGTAAACGGAGTAGCTGGGAAGTCTGGTTCCATACTGGAGATTTGTTAGAAAAATTGAGTATAAGATGATGGTCGAAAAATCAGAAAATTCCAGATTTATATGAAGGGTGCTGAATAGTTACTTATAAATAACACACGGCAAGAACACAGAAGTTCTCGATTTCATCCGGGGTCACCCGGATGCCCTAATGATCAGAAGCGATCCACCCCTTATGACAATAGGGGGACTAATGTCTAATTTAAAATCTGATAGAATCTGACTATTATTTAATTTTCAGGCAGTTAGTGGGTGATAACAATGAGTTCTTGTCCGTTATCTAACTATATTGGTAATCGCTGTATGCCAGACCCTGTTCAAGCAGAGTCTTTAGCAGCAAAAAATCAGAAGTTTGCAGAAGAGGCGAGCTTTTTTGCGGCTGTATTCAAGCATTTATCCGTCAGGTCGGTTCCCGACCCAGCATTGATTCTGGTTCTTAACAAGCAGTGGCTTGAAAGGAAAAAAAGAAAAGTTACCAAAAAAACCAAATCAGAGCAGTTATGGCTGGGCAAGAAGCCTGAGGACGACCCTTCTGACGACATGGATAAGCACGATACATTTTGATCAGATGTCACCATAAGTCACCTCACACATAGCCATAAAAATTTTCCACCTTGCCTTCAAAACGTGCCAGGTGGAAAATACTATTTCATTGATTCATGCTATTCCGTAGAGTTCGTTTGATTTGTCCATTAGATCGGCGCGATAATACGCTATGTCATTTATCGTGAAAATTCTGAATGCTATTCAGACTTTTTCACGAGGTACCACTTTCGTAACTGGTAAAGTAGAAATGGTACCTACCAGCTAACTTCTTCCTCGCCAATCTCTGCGACGACCAGGATAAAGATTGTATCCTTATAGCTGGCTCACCCGGCTTTCAACAGGTAAAGCCATTTTTCAGGACTGAAAGGAACGAGATTAAGGCATTGAGTGGTTTTCTAGGTTTTTTCAAGAAAAGAAGTGCAAATAAAGACTCTTCCACCCCTGAAAAGGGTAGAAAAGAGTCTTCTGGCAACAGCAAACAGGCTTCACGTTCCAGAAGCAGTAGCCAGAGCAAATCATCAAAACGTCCAAAACAAACAGGCAGAAAGTCAGTTCGCAAAACACCAGAGCATGACAATTGGAGTATCAGCCAGTTTCAGGTAGCTCCTGATCCTGAAAAGACCCGTTTTCATGATTTTGAATTGCCCAGTGAACTGATGCATGCGATTGCTGACCAAGGCTTTAAGTACTGCACACCTATTCAGGCGGAGGTACTGGGTACTACTCTGGCGGGTCGCGATGCTATTGGTAAAGCTCAGACAGGAACTGGCAAAACGGCAGCATTCCTCATCAGCACAATCAAGCAGCTGATTCAGACTCCACCTCCAGACACACGCTACCTTGGCGAGCCTCGCGCCGTTATCATCGCACCTACACGGGAGCTGGCTTTGCAGATTGGTAAAGATGCAGAAGCCCTGACACAGTATCTGCCAATGCATGTTGTCACCGTTGTGGGCGGCATGGATTATGAAAAGCAACGCAAACGTATCAGCGAGAATTATGTTGATATTCTTGTTGCAACTCCCGGGCGCCTGCTGGATTACTGTGAGCGCAAAGACCTGTTTCTGGATCTTGTCGAAGTTATGGTTATTGATGAAGCTGACCGGATGCTGGACATGGGTTTTATCCCACAGGTGCGACGTATTATCCGCATGACCCCGAGACCCGGAGACCGCCAGACGCTATTATTCTCAGCAACATTTACTGATGATGTATTAAGACTTGGGGAACAATGGACCTGGAACCCGGTAAAAGTAGAGATTGAGCCTGACAGTGTTGCTACGGACACAGTGGAACAGAAGGTTTACATACTTTCTTCTGAGCAGAAGTTTCCCCTGTTGGTCAATCTGATTAACCACCACCAGTTGGAGAAAGTCATTGTCTTCACTAATCGCAGAGATCAGACACGAAAACTGACTGAAAAGCTGCAAAGGATTGGCATCAAGGCAGACCAGATCTCAGGTGAAGTCCCTCAGAACAAACGTCTAAGGACATTAGAAAATTTCCGCTCAGGAAAAATTTCTGTACTGGTAGCTACCGATGTTGCAGGCCGTGGAATCCATATTGATGGGATCAGCCATGTCATCAACTACAACCTACCTGAAGACCCTGATGATTATGTCCACAGGATTGGCAGAACGGGTAGAGCAGGGGCAAGCGGCACCAGTATAAGCTTTGCCTGTGAAGATGACTCGTTTCTTATCCCGGATCTTGAGGCGCTGCTGGGCGATAAACTGAAGAAAGACTATCCTCCGGAGCAGCTTCTTGTTGATCCCCGAAGCAGCAAACACCATTAAACTCGTCGTGCAGGCGGAGTAAACACCTCCGTCTGGTCAAACGAGCTAAGATATTAATAAGAAAAAGAAATAACAAATCAAGAAATAGTAAATTTTTTATAATAAAAGGCGATACATCCTATTAAGCATAGAAGTAAAACACGTCAATTTAAACCCTTTTGGAGGACAAAAATTTTTTTTTATTCTTCATCGAAATTTAACCTTGCCGGATTAAATCTTTTCGATAAGAATCAAATATGAGTGACCCCAAAAACAGACAAGGGAGCTGCCTATGGGACATGCCTTGGAAACCAGGCCAAATAACTCACCCATCACTACCACCTACATATTGGACAGTAACGTCCTTATTCATGACCCTAACTCGATCCTTAATTTTGAAGAACATCAGGTACTAATTCCCATAACCGTTCTGGAAGAGCTGGACAAACTCAAGAACGGAAAACAAACCATTGCGGCTGATTGCCGTCAGGCCATTCGACTCATAGATAACATTCTTGGTACAGCAACACCTGCGGAGATTGAGCAGGGTGTTCCCATCCAGAGAAATCACATCAATAAAACGTCTGGTACGCTCTCCATCATGATGAGCCATGCCGATGATAAAATTGCAACACTGCCTAGCACTAATAATGACAATCAAATAATTAACGACATCTGTCAGTACCAGAAAGCCCATCCAAGCCGGCAGTTTATTCTGGTAACCAAAGACATCAATATGCGTCTCAAAGCCAGAGGCTGCGGGATTCTCACTGAGGACTATCACAGCGATCAGTTGGTCAGTGATATTGGTTTACTGACCAAAGGCTATATCCACTATGAAGGCAACTTCTGGGATCGAGTAAATGAGGTAAAAACCATACAACTTGATGGAAAAACCATCCATACACTGAACAAAAGTGAGTTTTCAGAAGAACTTTATCTCAATAAGTTTCTCTTAGACGACCAAGGATTTGTAGCAAAAGTCATCGATATATCAGACGACCAGGTAAGTCTTCAGCACTACAGCAGAGAAAGCTTGATGCATCAGGAAGCCTGGGGGTTAAGACCATTAAATATTAACCAGGCCATGGCCTTAAACCTTCTTCTCGATCCGGATGTTCATCTCGTTAACCTTAATGGAGCAGCTGGTTCTGGTAAGACGATTCTGGCTCTTGCAGCCGCTATTGAAATGACGATTGCAACCAAGCAGTACCGTAGGATTATAGCAACGCGTTCCACCCGAGGACTGGATGAAGATATTGGTTTCCTGCCAGGTACCGAGGCAGAAAAAATGGAGCCATGGCTGGGTGCTATTACCGATAACCTCGAAGCGCTGCATAATGATGATGAATCCACCAACAGCAGCGTGGAATACATTCTTGACCGAGTACCACTGCACTTCAAGTCGCTGAATTATATTCGCGGAAGGAGTTTCCAACAGAGTCTGATTATCATTGATGAGTGTCAGAACCTGACACCCCACCAGATCAAAACCATCATCACCCGCGCTGGTGTAGGCAGTAAAGTAATCTGCCTGGGGAACCTGGCCCAGATTGATACACCTTATCTGGCAGCCACCAGTTCCGGGCTGACCTACATGACCGAACGTCTGAAGCACTTCCCCCATGGAGGTTCTATGCAGCTTCAGGGAGTACCCAGATCACCTCTGGCCGCTTATGCAGAAGCCCACCTTTAATTAATTCATCACCTTCGCAAAGCCCCGGAACTTAAAAGCCGGGGCTTTCTATTTTTCGGTAATGATTACAGACACCAGAAAGAGGAAGTTGATAAGCTGGCTATGTGGTTCGGTAAGACAAAATATAGAAAATAAATCACTCTTTCCTGCAGGTGTCTTCCATGTTCGCCAAAAAGCTTGAGCTTGATGATTTCATGAATGGCCTGGCTCGCAGAAACCCTAATGAGCCTGAGTTCCATCAAGCAGTCCATGAAGTAGCTGAAAGCGTTATTCCCTATATTAATCATCACCAGAAATACATTGATGCCCGAATTCTGGAGCGAATGACAGAACCAGATCGAATCATTATGTTCAGGGTCTGCTGGGAAGATGATGGAGGTCATATCCGTGTAAACCGTGGATATCGGGTGCAGTTTAATAATGCCATAGGCCCCTATAAAGGTGGCCTTCGATTTACCAGCAATCTCTCACTGGATACTCTCAAATTTCTTGGTTTTGAACAGACCTTCAAAAATAGTCTTACAACCTTGCCCTTGGGTTCAGCCAAAGGCGGTGCTGACTTTAACCCAAAAGGTAAAAGTGACCGGGAAGTCATGCGCTTCTGCCAATCCTTTATGACCGAGCTACACAAACATATTGGTGCCCATACCGACGTTCCTGCAGGCGATATTGGTGTAGGCGCTCGGGAGATCAGCTATATGTTTGGCCAGTACAAACGCCTGCAGAATGAATTTAGAAGTGTACTGACGGGTAAAGAGTTAGCCTACGGGGGAAGCTTGATTCGTAAAGAGGCCACTGGCTATGGCACAGTCTTTTTTACCCGAGAAATGCTTAAAGCTCATCAGAATGAACTGGAAGGGAAGCGGTGTGTCGTTTCCGGATCGGGCAATGTTGCACTCTACACTGCACAAAAAGCCATGCAGCTCGGGGCTATGGTTGTCGCCATGTCTGACTCTGCTGGCAGCTTCCATGTTCCTTCCGGGATGACTCAAGAACACCTCGATTATCTGATCGACCTGAAAGAAAAACATCGTGGAAGAGTCAGCGAGTTTGCTGAACATTTTAACTGTGATTATTACCCAGATAAAAAAGTGTGGGGCTTTCCCTGTGATGTTGCATTTGCCTGTGCCACACAAAATGAGCTGGAACTTAATGATGCGAAAGCACTGGTCAAAAATGGCTGCATTGCGCTGGCTGAAGGCGCTAATATGCCAACTACAATGGAAGCCAGCCACTACCTGAGAGAAGCCGGTATCCTTTTTGCACCTGCCAAAGCAGCCAATGCTGGAGGTGTGGCTGTTTCCGGTCTGGAGATGTCGCAAAACAGCATGCGCCTTTCCTGGCCAAAAGAAGAGCTTGAAAAACGATTGGAAGAGATCATGTTCAAAATCCACCAGCAGAGCAAAAGGTATGGTCAGCAATCGGATGACACTATTGATTACGTACGTGGCTCCAACATTGCCGGCTTTACTAAAGTGGCCGACGCCATGCTGTCGTACGGTGTCGTTTAATTAGTTTGAAGTATTCAAAAACTCCTTAACCTTGGCTAACGCCGTCAGTAAATAATCAACATGCTTGCGAGAGTGACTGACGCTCAAAGTCACTCTCAAGCGAGCCTCTCCCCTGGGTACCGTTGGAGGACGAATAGCCGTAATCAAAAAACCAAGCTCTGCCAATTTCTGACTGACCAGTAGTGCCTGCTCCACCCCTCCCACCAGAATAGGCTGTATGGGTGTCATTGATTCCATCAGTGGTATGCCCATAGCATGACAACCATCCCTGAATAGTTTGATCAGATCGGTAAGGTGTTCGCGACGCCAGCTCTCAGATTCCAAAACCTTAAGACTGACTTGAGTTGCATCAGCAATGGCAGGGGGCATAGCCGTTGTATAAATATAAGAGCGGGAAAACTGTATTAATGTTTCAATCAGCTCTTCACTGCCAGCAACAAAAGCACCGGATGTGCCAAACGCTTTCCCCAAAGTTCCTACAAGCACCGGTACTTGCTTTATTGAAAGCTGCCAGTGACTGATACTCCCCCGCCCTCCTTCCCCCAGAAACCCAAAACCATGGGCATCATCCACCATAAGGCAGGCATCATTTTTCTCCGCTGCATTCGCCAGCGCACACAAAGGTGCCAAATCACCATCCATACTGAACACACCATCCGTCACAATCAGCTTACGGTGCGCATGACTACTCGATAAGCGATTCGTTAACGCCTCTGAGTCAGCATGACGATATCGCAGGACCCTAGCCCCCGAGAGTCTTCCAGCATCAAGAAGGGAGGCATGATTCAGCCTATCCTGACATACAAGATCCCCCCTTCCTACAAGGGCACTGATGACCCCCAGGTTGGCCATATAGCCTGTTGAAAACAGTAATGCTCTTGGCCTTCTGGTAAACGATGCTAATGCTTCTTCCAGCTCATGATGAGCCCGGCTATGGCCTATGATCATGTGAGAAGCACCGCCCCCAAGACCATATCGATTTGCAGCCTGCTGAAACCGTGCAATAACCTCAGGGTGATTAGCCAATCCCAAATAGTCATTACTGCAAAAAGCCAGATAGCGCTTACCATTAACCAGAACCTCTGGCTCTTGAGGACCATCAAGCACCAGCCGCTCACGATATAATTGCTCTGAACGTCTTTTCTCCAGGACTTCCCTCAACTGAAAGCCTGCCATAAGCCTTTGTTCCCCTTAAGACACCTGTAGCCAGATCATATCTTTGGCTTGATTAAAAAACCTGTTTAAAACTAGACATATTTATGGAATTAAGAAGGTTGATTTTGTGTCAAATTGAAAACAGTAATCCATTGAGCCCTCCTCATCAGCATCAGAGATGCCTAAACAATACGTAAATCAGTTCAAACCAGCCTGAGAAAAAATCTCTATCATCGTCTAGATTTAACAGGTTTACGCCATGTGCGACTTTTAGGTTTGCATAAGGAGACATGACTGATCCTGCTTTCTGCTATTAAAAGCAGTAGAAAGCAAAGAAGGTTTCAGTCATGCCCGTTGAAGAGTTTATCACTACAGTCTACTGCTTGATCGACGATTTGGTAAAAGAGCTTTTTCCTGTACCACTGCGACTTCGAGGGTTTCCACCAAAGCTCACTGATAGTGAAGCGATCACCATGGAAGTTGTCGGTGAATGGCTTGGGCATCATAAGGACACTGAGATTTGGAAGTATTTTACCCGACACTGGCGACACCTGTTTCCTGACATTCCTTCACGCTCGGCATTTGTCAAACAGGCCGCCAACTTATGGCATGTGAAACAACGACTGCAAATTCGTATAGTCCAGATGATGCATGCAGATAATGCAGATATCCATTTAATCGATGGTTTTCCGATTGATGTTGTCGTCAGAACCCGTGCACCACAGAGCCGTATCTTTAAAGCTGAGGCTGGTTATGGTTACTGCGCTTCCAAGGACAAGAAGTTCTATGGCTTTCAGGGGCATTTGCTGGTTGAAGCACGAGGGATTCCTGTGGGTTTTACTCTGACCGCAGCGAACGTAGATGAGCGTGATGCAGCCTATGACATGCTCGAGACCATTTCTGGCCTCTTGCTTGGCGATAAGGGCTATATAAGGCCTGAGTTTAAAGCTGATTGTCAGGAATTAGGTATTGATCTTCAGACGCCACTGAGAAAAAACATGCAAGATGAACGTCCGAAGTCGTTTGTAAAGCTGGTATTACGGGTACGACGGAGAATAGAAACAGTGATAGGTCAATTGACAGAGCGCTTTGAAATAGAAAAGTGCCATTGTCGAGATAGATGGCATATGACATCACGTATCGCTCGGAAGTTACTGGCACATAATATTGGTTCTTATCTGAATATAATTGCTGGTCGTCCTGCAATACAGTTTGAGAACCTTATTTCCGAAGATTAAAAAACGGAAAGCAAATAATTGCGTGATTTTGAAGATACAACTTGGACTTACCATTATGCTAGCCCGGATATTTCATAAACGTGCTCCCGTTCTCGCTTGTCCTTTGCCGCCCTAAGGGAGTTTTGCTCGGTCGACCGTACTCCCCGGTACGGCACTCCCTCACAAAATCCCTTAGGGCGACAAAGTCCTGCCCGAGATTCGGGGCAGTTTATGAAATATCCGGGCTAGTAATTTGAGATAGTTTCAGACAAAGTCGCACATCGCGTAGGTTTAGTAAGGAGTATGATGATGAAGTCAGGTATATATCTTCTTCTTTTGATGGTGGTATTGCTGATTACCGGACTATCTATTGAGGCAGCAAAGCGAGTTCCCCCCTCAATTGCCCAGGATTCAAACTCAGACAGTCATGTCAACTTTTCAGGCACGTGGAAAAATCAACGTGGGTCTCTATTAACACTGCAAAGCACAGGAGGAGACCTGTTAAAAGGTTACTTCACCACTGCAGTTGCCAATACTCAGGCCTGCATTGGTAAGGAAGTTCCAGTACAGGCGGTCCACAATAGCAATTCGTTTGCCTTAAGCCTGAGTATGAAGAGCTGTGGCTCTCCCGTTACAATTGCAATGAGTGGTTTGCTGCGCAAGTCTGAAACCGCAGGAGAACCCGATAAAATTGACACCATGGCCCTAATACAGTGGCAGGGTCAGGAGACTTGGAAATCAAGGGTCATTACCAATGACACATTCATGAGAGTGAATTGACCGGTTTGGCTTTCAACGATAGCTGTTATCAATAGTAACAATAGGCTTTATTAACCTTTTCACTCTATTAAACGAGCCCTCCCTGCTCTACTATTATCATCAATATCACCCTTTTGAATAATCAGGGAGTGTTTAATGCTGCTCGTTATTTCTCCAGCCAAAACTCTGGATTTCGAAACACCATCCATAACAAAAAAATTCACCCAGCCAGACTTTCTCGACCAGTCAGCTCTTTTAATTGAAGAACTGCGCGAATTAAGTCCAGCAGATATTAGCAGCATGATGAGTATCAGCGATAAGCTGTCTCAACTCAATGCAGCTCGCTTTCAGGCATGGTCTACACCATTCAGTCCAGAGAATGCCAAGCAGGCTCTGCTGGCCTTCAAGGGCGATGTTTACACAGGTCTTAATGCTGAAACCCTAAATGAAAAACAGCTTGCTTTTGCCCAGCAGCACTTGAGAATTCTCTCCGGCCTCTACGGTCTTCTCCGCCCATTGGACCTGATGCAGGCCTACCGTCTGGAGATGGGAACACGGTTTGCCAATCAGCGGGGAAAAGATCTCTATCAGTTCTGGGGAAGCATGATTACAGAACTGCTGAATAAAGAGTTAGCCAGTCAGAAGAGCCAGGTACTGGTCAACCTTGCTTCCAATGAATACTACAAATCTGTTCAGCCCAAACAGATTAATGGGAAGATTATTACGCCTGTGTTCAAAGACTGGAAGAACGGTCAGTACAAAATTATCAGCTTCTATGCCAAAAAAGCCCGAGGTCTGATGTGTCGATACATCATCGACCATAACATTGACCAGCCAGAAAAAATGAAAGGTTTTGACTATGAAGGTTATGCCTTCAATGAAGGCATGTCCTCCGATAAGGAGTGGGTGTTTACCCGGGAGGATCAAAGTTAAACAACCGTCTCAGTAGACAGACTGTAATTGCAGCTCCCGCTTTCTGGTATACAGAAAGCGGATTACGTCATAGCTGAAAGGCGATTCAAAATCTTCATAAGTAAACTGAATTTCTGACCGATAATTGATTCCATAGACTGCAAAGACAGCGGGATCAGAATAGTAATGTTCAGGTACCTTCAGAAAATTAATCTTGTCCTCAACCAGAATATCACCAGCAAGTCCAAAAGCATCACGAGCATTACTTGGTCCAAGCACGGGCAGCATTAGGTAAGGGCCAGCTCCCACACCATAATGGGCCAGAGTCATGCCCAGGTCATTGCGTTGATACGTTAACCCTATCGCTTCTGCAGGATCAAAAAAGCCAAGAATACCTACGGTCGTATTGAGAACCAGGCGCATACCTGAACGTATAGCAGCTTTACCTCTAAACTGCACAAGACTATTTAACGTATTAGGAACATCATTCATATTCTGAAAAAAGTTAGAAACCCCTTTTCTCAAAAAGGATGGAACCGTGACACGATAAAGGTTTAAAACCGGCTTTAGCAAGTAGCGATCCAGCCAAGAATTAAAGCGAAAAAAGAAGCGATTAAGGGGTTCAAGCGGGTCATTTACATTGATGAACGTCAGCTTTTTTATGTCACTCTGAACCTGACTTCCGTGCTGTTCATAGAAAGCAAGCCGATCCATAGGGTTTGAATAGGGTATCCTTTCCTGAGCGAATGCAGAACATACAAACAGAGAGATCAGCATGAACAAACTACGCATCGGGAAAGCGTCCTGTTTTAATGAAACTGACCATATCCTGTACATTGACTGAAAACTGAAGGTTACCCATATGACCGCCATAGGGATAAATCTTTGCACGATGCCCAAATGTGTCGTAAATAAAGGTTAAACCCGATTGATCCAGAATTAAGTCATCCGCATTGTGCATCACACCAACGTTTTTCGACCGTTTTAGCCAACGTCTCAATGCAGGCAAACTGCTCTGTAAAAATATTTCCTTTCTTGTCAGAAACAATTCGCTGTGTTGCTTTCGCTGTCTATTGAGAGACGGTAATAACATACGATCCAGATACTGCTTAAAGCTCCAGTGCATTGACTTATGAAAGAAAGGTGTTCGGCTTTCTGTCACTGAGATTGTTCGCCCCTTTGGGACAATCATCCCTGTTTGGTTCATAACATCTGCCGTAAAAACCAGTGACGCCAAAGAAAAGCGGAAAGCCACACCAATGAGTAATGCCAACTCACCATCGCTCATGGTTTGAATTTCACTACCCATTGCAGCCTTCAGACTTTCATCAATATCAAGGTTATTATTCTTCCTGAAGTACTCTGCCAGCTGATTAAAGAATCGATCAAACAAATCCGTCGTATTATCAACACCAGGAATTTTCACACTGGTGAGCTTATCCAGATTATTAACCGAATGCTCCAGATAAACCGGAGGATTAACTAATAGCACCCGTTGAAAACCGATCTCGGCTCTTTTGTCATCCAGGGCACCGACAAAGGCTGCGTCCAGAGCGCCCAGACTATAGCCAGCCAGATACACACCATTAATGGAGAATCGTTTATCAAACTGCTTTACCCGCCTTAAAGCAGCCTGCATCAGTCGATACAAGTCACTGGCATCCTGATACGAAATGCCCGGTAAGTGTGTACTGGAGGCATTTACCATAAAGTCTGAACTGGTTGGTGACGATAGCTGGATAACATGAAAACCAGCTCGGTAGAAAACGGTTTTTAGAAACTCAACTTTGCTGGCATTAAAGCGAGCTCCTGTACCTGCAATAACAAAAATAAGGGGTGCAGGTTTACTCTGCCAGGCCAACCTGAATGTCGTTCGCTTAGTATTTGAGAACGTTGGCGGAATAGGCCCTGGAACCAGCTGATGATAAATCTTCAGGTTGAGCTCATTGATAGGAGGTCCAGACAAGTCTGGCCGAAAGGACTCAGGAGTACCAAGAACAGTAGCCAGAAAAGGGTTCTTGATTGGGTACTGATAGGTTGCCTGAGAATACAGGGAATACAGGCACAAAAAAACCAGCGCTGCTCCCTTTAAAACTGCCATTCAGTTTTACCCTGCATGTGACTTCAAGTCTAAAGCATAGAGTAAAACTGCACTATTCCCAGACAGGTTCAGTACCTTTTCCTGAGTTCCAGAATTTTACACTACCTGATGCATTGTATTGTGATGGCCAGAGAGGGGTTTACCGGTAACAAAGGCTCTGAGCCTGTTGCGCTAAGCTTTTCTAGCCATATCATGCCGTCAGCGCAGCATGGAGGGTGAATCAATCCAGAAATAAACAGACCAGCTATCTTTAAACAATCCGGGAGAGTTCATTTTTCTAAGAGAGCCTCGAACCTGCTCTTCAAGCAAGTACTGGGTTTCTTCTCCACGCCCATCCAGAACACCTTGTCGCTCATACCACCCACCCGGGTTTTCACTCAAGCACTGATTGATGAATGTCTGAGCAAGCTCATAAGCCTGATGTGCCGTCTCCTGATCTGGATAAACCTTGTTACATACATAACTGTATTTATCAGCCCACTGCCATATCTGGCAATGATTCGCAATTAACTGATAACGACTGCTCCAGAGAGTGATTTTATTTTTATAGGATGGGCGAAGACGAATGCTTTCAAAGCCATTATTGCTTTTATTGAACAACGTCGAGAGAGACTGACAATCAGTCTGATCTACCTCAGAAGATAGTCCTGCACTTGATACATCTTTCTTACTAAACGAGCTGCAACCAGAGAGCAAGGCTGCCAAAAAAGATAGGAAAATAAACTGCTTTCCCAACCTTTTCCCAGAAACCGTCTTCCAAAACATTCGTTTTCCTCCTTAGGGCAAGCCAAAGTCATGCTTACGATCGTTAGAAGAGTATAGGGAGGGAAAGAGAAAATAAATAAAAAATGCCGGTCAGCAGGAAGAGCAAACCGGCATTTCTATTTTCAGCCCACGTTAAAGTGACCAGACGACTTCAGGGGGCAATCAGAACATGTAATTCAGCTGTGCACCCAGAATGTGTGAGCTACTGCTGTATGTACCTGTAATTGGGTTACCACTTGGTCCAGAGCTTGGGTTGCTATGCTTGTACTCTTCAATAGTACCATCCTGAAGTTTCACATAAGCATAAGCAAAATCAACATTCATATTTTCAGCAAGCTTTAAGTTTGCACCAAAAGTGAACCAGTTTCGATTAGCATCTGGAGAACGAACCGTCCGGTTCTCATTATTCACCGGAGACTCATCAAACATATAGCCGGCGCGAAGCAACCATTGGTCATTCAACTGGTAGGATGTACCAAGAGAAAGCGCCCAGGTATCTTCCCAGTTCATCGGAACGTAATTTACAGAGTTGCCAGTAGAAGAGCTAACAACGTTAAACTCTTCAAAGCGGCTCCAACGGGTCCATGTCACATCCGCCATCACCGTCCAGCGCTCATCCAGTTTATGAGTACCGCTAAGCATCAGTTTTTCTGGCATTGTGATGTCCAGCTTTACTGGGCTGGAAGGCATTTCCCCAACGGCAAAATCGCCCTTCAGGCTAAAATCAAGCTTAGAATGGTAGGCCAATCCAAGCGCTGTTTGTTCACTGACATTCCACAAAGCGCCTAAATTCCATGCTACAGTGTTGTCATCGCCTTCAATAGTGGCTTTGACGTCTGAAGCAGGTGAAAATGGTCGACTTGTTAATTCACCTTTAACATGAGAACCGATTAAACCAAAGCCCACAGAAAAATCATCTGTAAACTTATAAGACGCAGTTCCTTGAAGATTTATTACCTGAACGCT
Organism: Endozoicomonas sp.; assembly: GCF_965196975.1. Taxonomy (NCBI): domain Bacteria; kingdom Pseudomonadati; phylum Pseudomonadota; class Gammaproteobacteria; order Oceanospirillales; family Endozoicomonadaceae; genus Endozoicomonas; species Endozoicomonas sp. The sequence goes on along the minus strand of NZ_OZ239981.1, from coordinate 5,991,645 downwards.
GGTTTTATCTCCAAATGACGCTCCCATCCAGTCATCTTCATAGTCCAACTCAATGCCATAAGGCGCATAACCAGCCAGACCAAAGCTCCACTTTTCATCAACGGGCATTACAAAGTAGCCAAATGGGACAAAGGCTGTCTTCTGAAAATCATCTGTTGACTTTGCAGCACTGGGGTTGGACGCGTAAGAACCGTTATCAAAATTCCCCCCTTCCAAAATCACATCCGCACCAACAGATACCTGAGTACCTTCTACAAAGCTGATGGCTGCAGGGTTGGAAGAAGAAATAGAAGCGTCAATCGCATTGGAAGCACGACCAGCAAATCCTGTTCCCAGATAGCTGGCGGACTGCTCATTAATACCGTAACCGGCGGCTTGAACGAAAGAAACCTGAGAAGCCAGTGCAATAGCAGAGGCAAGAATGACCTTACGGTTGAGCTGAAACTGCATAATACCCTCAAACCTGCTGATTCTGATGAGCCTTCATCAGAAGCCCATTAGGCGCTTATATAAAAATTGTTGGCGATGATACAGAGGCTTTTTAGACAGTTCTGTTATATTTTTGTTTCAGAACGAAAGAGGTAAGTAACTACTCATCGTTTATTGACGTTTATTTGTGAGGTGCCAAGTTACTTTAATACATACTCCAGCATAGCCTGACATCGTCAACTCAGATCCCTCCAGAATAATTTCCTTCAGCTGCCGATACCAATAACAATACTATCGCTCACTCCAATACATCATGCTCAATCTACCTAAATATCCATTTCATCAAAATGTAGAAGGCGCTGGCTCTATCCCGACCAACTACGAGCCGCGTTCTAAAGAAACTGAAAACTCTGAAGGGCTTCATAACCACCGGGTTGTGAAGCCCGCTCCCCCAAAACAATCAGTAAATGGGCAGCAACTTGAGAAAACCAGTGAAACCAAATCGCTCATGGAGATGACAGCCCAACAAACAGAAGCACAGCCAACTTCAGGTTTAAGGGCCGAGGAGCCGAACGCTCACTCAATGGCAACACAGGAAAGAAAGCTGGCAGACCTTCTAAAGCAAGCAGACGAACTGATTCGTGCAAATAGTGAAAAGAAGCTTGTGAACCTGTCTTGTGACAAATTGAATGAATCTCTGCTTAAAGGCCCAGAAAATGTCCTTGAAACACTCCAAAACATGGAGCTACCCAAAGGTTTAAAAGTCAAAATTACGCTTAAGTCTCAACCAGACAACCCAATAAGCCTGATACCTCCCGGAGATAACCTGAAAGACCAGAAAGACCTTCCTAAATTAATGAATACCGCTATCAGGATTCTAAAACAACACGATCAAACCAAACTGGGTGATATCGATAGCGCCCTTACCGAGAAAAAACTGAACGCAATCAACAAAGAACTGGTGTCAACGGACGATATCATTGAAGGAAGAGATACTGGTGGTACTGGAAAAGGTGCACAAGGGTTTGCCAAGCTACAAGAGCAAACCAAAAGATGTGAAATCTCAGTAAATCAGCCAGATCATGTAGAGGTTAAGCACCCGGATGCAATTCCGGTAACCCAGCTTCTGCAATTAGCTCATCCTCAATCTTCACCCCAACAACCAGAAAGATCCGACACAAATCTTTCCTCTCCCTCTTCCCTAGATCAGTCGAAAGGCAACATTCCCGAAAAAGAAACGATTACAGAATCTCCTGATATTAATCCGAATGAGACAGTAAAAGCGCATGATGCTGTAACTCCTGATGTGAAAGCGGATATCACCGAAGCAGCAAGCCCTGGGAATACCCTTAACCCTGATCCAGTTCTTAATACTGATAGCTTACCACCGCCCCCAGATTGGTTAATGGCATCAGACCCAGCCGAGGAAGAAAAAATTGAGCTGCCAACAAATACAGGTCAGACCAAACAAACCAGCAGTGTTCAAGCTGCAAAGGATCTCGATACCTCACTTGACGATATTTCTGTCAGCGTTGAAAACGATGGAGGTCATTTTTCAACAGATACAGAACAATCTGTGGTAGCCCCTTCTGAGAACACCCAGAAAAATGATACTCCACTGGAGCAGGCTACCAATCAGACGGCTATTCTGAATGATCTCTCACCTGATGCTCCACCACCTCCCCCTATATCTAAAGAGTGGTTGCAACAAGCTGCTTCATCACAAGGCCAAGCTGACAAGAAGGAAAACGTTTCATCATCCGGGGTATCAACAAAACAAAGCGCTACTAACGTTGAATCAACGCCAAAAACTGAAAGTCCGTCAATGGATGAGCAGACGTCATCAAAGCGCCCATTTGAAACTGAGCTGTTCATGAAAGTAGCAAACAAGCAGAAGAGAAAAAGCCCGGACTCTGCTGAAATTGATGCCTCACTGGCCAAGAAAAAGAAAACACAAACAGATAACCTTTCTTCATTGCACAGTGAGCTATCAGACAGTGTGAAGGAAAAAGAAAAAAGAGGTGGCCCAGACTCCACAGAGATTGACGCAAAGATCGCTGCGGAAAAGGACAATACAGCGAAAAATATCTCTCCTCTGCACAGTGAGCTATTGGATACAGTAAAAGAAAAGGCTACACGAAAAAGGCTAAACTCTAATGAAATAGATGAAAATTTAGCCGCTGACAGAGCTAAAAAAGCTAAAGAGACAAAAGAGAAAAGCCAAGATTCAAAGCCTCGATCAATTCAAGAAGCCCTGATGCTCGAACTCAACAAAAGGGATAAAGCCATACATGGTGATGACGAGCAAGAGATCAATGATGATCAGGAAATTGATAATACTGAGTGGGATGATTAGTCTAACAGCAAAATTGGCAGATTATGCAAAGATGGTAAGCTCTACCAATATTTGGCAGAGCCCATTCCTGATTTAACTTTAGTGATTCAATACCTGCCCAAGGAACTTACGGGTTCGCTCTGAACGGGGATTACTGAAAAACGCTTCCGGTGGTGCCTGTTCAATAATCTGGCCTTCATCCATAAAGATCACCCGATCGGCTACTGTCCGGGCAAAACCCATTTCATGAGTCACGCAGAGCATGGTCATCCCTTCCTGCGCAAGCTCGATCATGACATCCAGTACCTCTTTAATCATTTCCGGATCAAGCGCAGAGGTCGGCTCATCAAACAACATAACTTCAGGATTCATGCAGAGACTCCGGGCAATCGCTACCCGCTGCTGCTGACCTCCAGATAGTTGTCCAGGATATTTATTGGCCTGATCTGGAATTCTCACCCGCTCCAGGTACTCCATGGCCACCTTCTCGGCTTCCTTTCGGGACTGTTTACGAACCCAGATAGGTGCCAGTGTGCAGTTCTCCAGAATGGTCAGGTGTGGAAACAGATTGAACTGCTGAAACACCATCCCGACTTCACGGCGGATGGTTTCTATGTTCTTCAAGTCATTGGTCAGACGGGTTCCATCCACCACAATGCTGCCTTCCTGATGTTCCTCAAGACAATTAATGCAGCGAATCAATGTTGATTTGCCGGAACCGGAAGGGCCACAGATAACGATCTTCTCCCCCTTCTTAACATTCAGGTTGATATCACGCAGAACATGAAACTGACCATACCACTTATTCAGGCCGCTGATTTCGATCAGGCTGGTCTGCTCAGTTGCGGATTCACGCTGAATCGTTATCTCTGGCTGACCATCTTTCTGTAATGGCTTTTGCAGACGAGGCTCGTCAAGATAATCACTCATACGATTGGCGTCCCTGATTTAATTATCGGTGTAATTGTTGTTCGAGTCGCTGGCTGTACTTTGACATGCCAAAACAGAAGATCCAGAAAACCAGTCCTGCAAAGAGATAGCCTTCAACAGAGTTACCCAGCCAGACGGGATCATTCAGTCCGGCCTGAATAATGGCAAGGAGATCAAACAGGCCTATGACCAATACCAGACTGGTGTCTTTAAACAGGGCAATAAAGGTATTCACAACACCGGGAATGACCAGCCTCATGGCCTGTGGCAGAATAATCATGATCATCCCCTGCCAGTAGCTCAAGCCTAGGCTGTTAAACGCCTCAAACTGCCCTTTGGGTATGGCCTGAAGCCCTCCTCGCACCACTTCTGCCATATAGGCAGCCTGAAACAGGATAATGCCAATCAGTGCCCGGAGCAGCTTGTCAAAGACCACCTCTTCTGGAACAAACAGTGGCAACATGACTGAGGCCATAAATAGTACGGTGATCAGTGGAACACCGCGCCAGAGTTCAATATACGCAGTGCATAACGATCGTATCACCGGCATATTGGAGCGGCGCCCAAGGGCAAGCAAAACTCCAAATGGCAAAGAGGCGATCATCCCACACAGTGCCAGCAACAGTGTCAGCATTAAGCCGCCCCACTGATGAGTTTCCACTTTCTCAAGCCCCAACAGGTCACCGTAGAGAAGGAACCAGGAAACAACAGGCATCAGTATCAGGCTGTAGCCTAACACCCACTTTTTACCCGGCGTCACCTTGAACGATAGCCAGGCAATCAATATTGCCAGCTGGGCAAAAAAGAGATCGGCCCGCCACTGCTGCTCTTCCGGGTAAAACCCGTAAATAAACTGGTCAAGCCTTGCCGTGATAAAAGCCCAGCAGGCACCGTCACTGCTGCAGTCACTGCTGCTTTCACCAAACCAGGTCGCGTCCATAAATGCCCACTGGACCAACGGTGGTACAAACAGATACAGGCTGTACGCAATCAGCAGTGTTGCCAGCGCACTCAGGGGATTGGCAAAAAGATTATTTTTCACCCATGCCATCACACCTACGGCTCTTGCAGGTGGCTCACGGGCAGGAATCATTTTTATATCGTGACTGATCATTTCTCCCACCACTCTCTAATAATCAGCGCTCGATGAGCGCAACACGCTTGTTATAGATATTCATCAGCAGAGAAACACTCAAACTGATGGTGAGATAAACGGCCATCGTCATGGCAATCACTTCCACCGCCTGTCCGGTCTGGTTCAATGTGGTGCCTGCAAAGACACTGACCAGGTCCGGATAACCAATCGCGGTCGCCAGTGAAGAGTTTTTTGCCAGATTCAGGTACTGATTCGTCAATGGCGGAATGATCACCTTCATCGCCTGGGGAATCACCACCAGCGTAAGCACTTTGCCGGGTTTCAGTCCCAGTGACGCCGCCGCCTCTTTCTGTCCTTTCTGAACAGATTCAATACCCGCTCTCACAACCTCTGCAATAAAGGCAGCAGTATAAATGGTCAGGGCCAGCAACAACGCACCCAGTTCAGGAATGATGGAAATACCACCGCGGAAGTTAAAGCCTTTCAGTTCTGGCGTATCCAGAACCAGAGACGCACCAGAAAGGTGCCAAGCAAGCACAGGAATGCCCACTAACAGTGCAACCATATACCAGGGCGCACCGGAAATGCTTTTTCCGGTTTCTACTCTTGTCCTCCGGTTTATTGACCTGAGAAATAACGCCAGACCAATCGCAACCAGACAACTCACCATAACTGGTAGAAGCCCCTGCTCAATAATGGGCTTCGGCAGAAAAAGACCGCGCAGGTTCAGAAAAACACTCTCACCAAGGGCAAAGCTTTGCCGGGGATGAGGTAATGCAGCCAGTACGGCGAAATACCAGAAAAAGATTTGCAGTAATAATGGAATATTGCGGAAAGTTTCAATAAAGACAGATGCCATTCTGGCCAGCAGCCAGTTGGAGGACAGTCTGGCAATACCAACCAGAAAACCCAGTATGGTAGCGAAGAAGATACCTAATCCGGAAACCAGCAGGGTATTGAGTATGCCAACAACGAAGGTACGGCCATAGCTGTGGGATTCGTCATACTCCACCAGTGACTGAATAATACCAAAGCCCGCTTCCTGGGAGAGAAAGTCAAAACCGGTGCTGATACCACGATGTTCCAGATTGTTCATGGTGTTATTGATCACCCAGACACCGAGCATCACAACCACCAGCACAACAACCCCCTGCATGAACAGAGGTCTGAATGAGGCATCACGCCATAGCCTCAGGGCCTCCTTTACCAGGGAGGGTGTTGCATTCTTTTTATGGGATACGTGCTCAGGATCACTCACGACCGAACTCCCTTTTTATTCTTATCTCGTTCCCGCGCTATCAGGCCCTTCCTTCAGGTCCTGAGGGGAGTGCAGAACTGTCCATAAACCCGCCCTCACGCCGTGCGTGCAAGCGGGATATATTGTAGAACGATCGAATTAACGGAAGGGGGGAGCGTAGAGAATACCGCCTTCGTTCCAGAGCGCATTCAGACCACGATCAATCTGAAGCGGGGACTCTGCACCAACGTTACGCTCAAAGATCTCTTCATAGTTACCCACCTGCTCGATAATCCGCAGAGACCAGTCATCGTCCAGGGCAAGTCCTTTACCTTTGGGGCCATCAATACCCAGCAAACGGCGTACATTGGGATCAGAAGAAGCTTTTTGCGCTTTAATATTGCCAGAAGTCAGGCCCAGTTCTTCACCATTAATCATGGCGGCCAGGCTCCACTTAACAATGTTGAACCACTGGTCATCACCCTGACGAACTACTGGACCAAGAGGTTCTTTTGAAATCACTTCCGGCAGAACCACCGCAGAATCAGGCTTGGATAAACGAACTCTTAACGCATAAAGCTGTGACTGGTCTGAGGTCAGAACATCGCAACGACCGGCATCAAACCCACTTGCCGTTCCATCGGAAGTATCAAAGACAACTGGCTGATACTCCATATTATTAGTACGGAAGTAATCAGCAAGATTCAGTTCACTGGTGGTACCGGACTGAATGCAGACGGAGGCTCCATCCAACTCCTTGGCACTTTTCACACCCAGCTCTTTTTTGACCATAAAGCCCTGGCCATCATAATAAGAAACGCCAGTAAAATTGAGTCCCAGGGAAGCGTCACGAGTCAATGTCCAGGTGGTATTTCTGGAGAGGACATCAATTTCGCCGGACTGCAGTGCAGTAAAACGTTCTTTGGCTGTCAGTGGAACAAACTTGACCTTGCTGGCATCCTTCAGAGTCGCTGCGGCAACAGCACGGCAGACATCAACGTCCAGTCCGCTCCACTGCCCTTTATCATCCGGGTTACTGAAACCCGGAAGGCCGGTGCTGACACCACAAGCCACGTAGCCTTTTTCCTTTACCGACTCCAGCGTTGCCGCAGCACTTGCTACCTGTGCAAACCCCGCTGCAGCAAAAGCACCCAGCACGGCCGCTGTTTTCAAACTTTTCAGCATGAGAACATTCCTTTTGTGTTGTTGTTATTTTCAGCACGCGACTGTCCAGCACAGGTCAATCCAGCCTAGCCACCGGACAATCCCTGACGCGCTTTAACTCATGGCTTTTCAACCATACCTGCAAGAAAAAGCACTAGCAACTGTTATGCCGCTAATGTCATCAACCTGCCAGGGACTTTTGCTGGCATTATTGAACAAAACTGTCCTAATAAAGTATTTCTGAGCTTTCCGAGTTACGTATCAATTGTGTTAAACTGCCGTCCACTTCGATAACCATGCAGTGATAAGTCTTCCAATGTCTCAAAGAATCAGCGAACACTACAAGGCCATTATTGAGTCCGTCGGTGAAGATATTCATCGGGAAGGCCTTAGAGATACGCCGCTTCGAGCTGCCAAAGCAATGCAGTACCTGACCAGAGGTTATAGCCAGACACTGGAAGAGATCGTTAATGGTGCAGTGTTTGAATCTGACATCAGCGAAATGGTCGTCATCAAAGACATTGAGCTTTACTCAATGTGTGAGCATCACATGTTGCCATTTATTGGCAAGTGCCATATTGGCTACGTACCCAGGGGGAAAGTGCTCGGTTTGTCCAAGTTTGCCCGTATTGTGGATATGTATGCCCGCCGTCTGCAGATTCAGGAAAATATGACCAAGCAGATTGCCGATGCCATTATGGAAGTAACCGATGCCAAAGGTGTTGCCGTCGTAATTGAAGCACAGCACATGTGCATGATGATGCGCGGTGTTGAAAAACAGAATTCATCCATGACGTCTTCGGTAATGCGAGGCCTGATGAAAGATAATCAGCCAACCCGGGAAGAGTTTCTGCGTTTTATTCGCTAACAACCCTTATCAGTTGAGAAAAAGCCAGCGTACGCTGGCTTTTTTGATAAAGTAGTTTGTTTTAACTCCAGTCCAGAATCACTTTTCCAGACTGCCCGGAACCCATGATCTCAAAACCTTTCTCAAAATCATCAACCGGGAATCGGTGGGTAATGACCGGAGAGATATCCAGCCCAGACTGCAGCATACTGGTCATCTTGTACCAGGTCTCAAACATCTCGCGGCCATAGATACCTTTAATAACCAGACCTTTAAAGATCACCTGGTTCCAGTCAATTACCGTATCGCTGGCTGGAATTCCCAGCAGGGCTACTTTGCCACCGTGATTCATATTTTCCAGCATCTGTTCAAATGCACGACCATTGCCGGACATTTCAAGGCCGACGTCAAAGCCTTCAACCATGCCCAGTTCAGCCATCACATCTTTCAGCTCTGTTTTGGCAACGTTGACGGCACGGGTAGCGCCCATTTTACGAGCCAGATCCAGACGGTACTCGTTCACATCGGTGATCACCACATTACGGGCACCCACGTGCTTACAGATCGCTACCGCCATAATACCGATGGGGCCTGCACCAGTAATCAGTACATCTTCTCCGACCAGGTCAAAAGAAAGGGCTGTATGAACCGCATTACCAAATGGGTCAAAAATGGAAGCCAGATCATCACTGATATCATCAGGAATCGGGAAGGCATTAACCGCCGGAATGACCAGATATTCTGCAAAAGCGCCATCACGATTGACGCCAACCCCGACCGTAAAGTTACAGAGGTGACGACGACCAGCACGGCAGTTACGGCAGTGTCCACAGGTAATATGACCTTCACCGGAAACCCGCTGACCAATCTCAAAACCTCGAACCCCCTCACCCATGTCAACGATTTCGCCAACAAACTCATGGCCAACGTGCATGCCCACTGGAATGGTCTTTTGTGACCACTCATCCCAGTGATAGATATGCATATCTGTGCCGCAGATGGCGGTCTTACGAATCTTGATCAGTACATCGTTGTAACCCACTTCTGGTTTAGGATGCTCTTCCATCCAGATTCCGGGTTCCGCTTTGCTTTTGGCTAATGTCTTCACAGTTTCAGTTTTCTCAATGGGCTTGCTATTCAGCATAGCAAGCCAGCTTTCAATTAAATCAGCAGCAATCTCAGCTGATAACACCCAGCTCTCGACCAACCTTGGCGAAAGCGGCAATGGCTTTGTCCAGATGCTCTCTGCTATGGGCTGCAGACATCTGGGTACGGATTCTCGCCTGCCCTTTTGGCACTACCGGGAAGGAGAAACCAACCACATAAATGCCTTCTTCCAGCATACGATCCGCAAACTTACCAGCCAGTGAGGCATCCCCCAGCATCACCGGAACAATCGGATGATCGGCACCGGCTAGGGTAAAGCCCAGTCTGGTCATTTCAGAGCGGAAGTATTCGGCATTATCACGAACCTTCTGGCGCAGCTCTGCACCTGAAGCCAGCATATCAAACACCTTGATGGAAGCTGCAGCAATACTAGGAGCCAGCGTATTGGAGAACAGGTAAGGACGTGAACGGTTACGCAGCCAGTCAATGACTTCTTTCTTACCAGAGGTATATCCACCAGAAGCACCACCCAGCGCTTTACCCAATGTACCGGTAAGAATGTCCACCCGCCCCATAACACCACAGAACTCAGGAGTACCCGCACCTTTCTCGCCAATAAATCCGGTTGCATGGCAGTCATCCACCATGACCAGGGCGCCGTATTTATCCGCCAGGTCGCAGACTCCTTTAAGGTTGGCAATCACACCATCCATTGAGAAAACACCATCGGTGGCAATCAGTTTGGTTTTGGCACCAGCAGCATCGGCTGCCTGAAGCTGCGCTTCCAGATCGGCCATGTCGTTATTGGCATAACGGAAACGCTTGGCTTTGGACAAACGAACGCCATCAATAATACTGGCATGGTTCAGGGCATCGCTGATAATGGCATCATCAGGCCCAAGGATGGTTTCAAACAGGCCACCATTGGCATCAAAACAGGAGGGATAAAGAATGGTATCTTCCATTCCCAGAAACTCGGAAATACGCGCTTCCAGATCTTTATGTATGGTCTGGGTACCACAGATAAAGCGAACAGAGGCCATACCGTAACCATACTGATCCAGACCCTGCTTGCCCGCTTCAATCAGTTCCGGTGCATTGGCCAGTCCCAGGTAGTTATTGGCACAGAAGTTAAGCACCTCTTCGCCGGTGGTCACCTTAATTTCAGCCTGCTGCTGTGAGCTGATCACCCGTTCACTTTTATAAAGTCCTTCCTGCTTCAGCTCATCCAGCTGCCTGCGCAGCCCTTCATAAAAATCGGCCTTCATTTCGGCTCCTGTTCTCAGTAATTTCTAACGCCCCGCCTTTGAGCATCCGCCAAAAGTACAGTCTTTAGAGAGTTGCTTTTTGAGGTAGGTTCCCCGGTAAGCACACCCAATATGTCTGTCTACCCCAATAACACGGGCATGATTGCGTTTAAATCAAAGGCTGCCAGACCAATAGATATGGCTTTTCTGCCATCAACCAGATCATTGTAGATGATTGAACTAATAGTGGATCAGTAAGGCGCCCCATTGAACAGGCATTTGTACGTATTATCACCACTTTACGGTCAGAGGTGAGTAAAAGGTTCTCAGGCAGCGGCAGGATACGAGAAAAGCAGGAAATGACAGCTGTTCAGCAACCATTGGCCAAGCACCGCCATCTCCAGAGACCTGGACCTCTGATAAATCCAGCCATAGAAAGCACTCGCAATAAAGACCAGCGCTATATAGGAGAAACTGGCTGGATAATGGGCAAGACTGTGAATGAGAGCAGGCAGGAGAATTGCCATATACGTTCCCCAGGAGTAGCTCCCCAGATGACGTATCAGCATACTTTGCAGAAACCCCCGAAGCAGTGCAGCCTCAGCCAAAGAGGTTATTAACAGATTATTCAGGAGGAACAGCCAGAAGATCTCAGGCCAGGCTGGCTGCCAACGGACAAATCCGGTGCCAAGGGCCAGTCCGAAAACCACAATCAGCATGACGATAACTGGCAACAGGGCAAGACTGGCAGCTTGATGCCACTGACGCCCAGTCTGAAGCAGTGAAAAGGCAATGGGCTGCTTCGGCCCCATAAAAAACAGCAGAACAGCCAAAGCAGGCCATGGTTTATCCGCATTCAAATATAATGTAAATGGCACCGAGTCTGGTTTTACCGGCTGATTATCCCAAACCAGCACATTATGGAAACCAGGGGCAAAGTGCTTCTCCAGCAAAACCGCTGTTGCGATAAACAGAAATCCTGTGAACAACCAGCGGAACCAGACCGCCTGTACCATCGACAGTCTCCAGGCTGAGACCATCATAATGAGAATCAGGGGCAACGCTTCAAAGCTGATTACGTCCAGACCATACCCGACAGCAAAGGAGACTGCGGCAAGCAACCAGGTTGTGTATCGAGGCAGACACCAGGGGTGCTCTCTCAATTTGATAACTGACTCATAGGTTAGCTTCAACCTTTCCAGTCATGAACTCAGACCAAAGTTGTTCCCAGCGCCCCTTACTCTGGATCAGTGCTCTTGTTGTCAAAAGCACTTCCGCTCCTGTTGCTTTCCACCTCATTCCAGAACCACATAATCGTTGCTTTACCAGAGTCTTACAAGCCGCTTCAGTAACTCCTGAACCTATTGGCCAATGGCGTTTAAGCGCCTGATGATAATTCATTAACTGGTGATTGTTTGTAAAATAGCTCACAGCTTTGTAGCGCTTCTCTGTCAGTGCGATTGTCTTTTTCGGGAGCTCGGCTGATTCAATTTCCTGAAGGATTTTTTTGGCTGCTCCACGCTTGTTTTTCAAACTATGTAGCCTGTCTTCAAGCCACTGGTGTCGCTTCGCCTTACTGGTTGGAAACAGTGCTTCCGCTGCTCCAGCTAAATATTCAGATGCATGATAAAAATCGAGTATCTGCCCAGAGGTATGTTGTTTCAAATAACTCCAGTTTTCTCTAGCCCCGTCAGCTACCCCGATGTATGTGGCATTTGGGTAGAGTCGTTTTAGATCTGCAATCTCCTCGTCGAGCTTGCTCATAAAGCTTTGTTTACCATACTCTGGCGAACTGGCTGTATATATCGTGTGGAGCCTGTCTCCATCTGCAGAATATAGGCTCAATGTCCCACACATGGCTTCCCTCCAGCCTTCTTCACAAAGCAGCATGCAGGTTCCATCCAGACCAATGGCTATTGTTTCAACAGGCTCTTTTAGTGGAGGAAGGTGGTAGTGAGTGTCTTGCTGGTCTTCAATTAATGCACCTACTCTGTCCGATAAATGCTTGATATAAGAATTTGAAAGCGTCCTTTGATGGTTGGTCTCAAAATCTTCTTTTACCGCAGGCGCTGGCATCTGGCTGTATTTCCAGGCGATAGACTTGGCAAATTTGGGGGTAGCTGAACCAATAATACCGGCACGAAGATCAAGTGCTGCCAGAGTACTGCCACCTCTGACACCCTGATATACGGAGCGCTCCAAAGGTATACGACCGTATAAGGTTTCATAGTGCTTAAGAACCTTTCCTTTGTAGTTCCACTTCTGCTGATTAACGACGATAGGTTCTTTATTGGGTGATTCAAATAGCCCCAATAACTCTTTTGTTCCAAGCTGCCCGGCTTCATTGAGTGCACGCTGTAAACTATCTTCAAGATTCAGCATGTTGCCTGAATCTATAGAAACTTCAATTTGCAAAACGATGCTTTTGGTAGAGCTGGAAATAACAGAAGCGGGCATGACAGTTAACTATTATGAGTGGTGTTCCCATAGTAGCTGTGAAAATAGAGCACTATTGTTTCAATCATTCAGAGAGAGCACCCTGAGCAGCGGCTTTCACTCCTTGGGGAAACTCAGCGGTGTTCCGTTTACCACAAGGACATACTTTAACGTCTGCCCAGTACGCGGTAACTTCAAATTCTCCGGGTCTACCTGGATCAAAAACCTGTCGCTCAATGTATTTGGTGGGTTTAATATCGATAAGCGAAGACTGGCAACAGCAACATTTTTCAACCTTCAGATGCCTGACATAATCGGGTAAGGCGACACGTCTCAAACAAGAGCCTTGATGACCTTTCTGGCCACCTGGTTTATTGCCTGAAGATGGTCTAAGGCTTTTGGGGTTCGGTGTTTCCTGTGAGGAGCAGGGGGCTTCTTTGGAAGATGTATCACCTTTATCACTCCCTTTTTTACTGGGCTTTTGATAACCATCTGACGATGGTGGCTTACTACTGTTTTGACTGTTTTTATTAACCCTTTCTTCCAGTTCGCTGCAACGTTCCCGTAAAAGCGCATTCTCGGTCCGAAGCTCTTCATTCTCTTTAAGGAGAGCTTCGGTAAACGGAGTAGCTGGGAAGTCTGGTTCCATACTGGAGATTTGTTAGAAAAATTGAGTATAAGATGATGGTCGAAAAATCAGAAAATTCCAGATTTATATGAAGGGTGCTGAATAGTTACCTTATATCAAGCATTTATCGGACAGAGTAGGTGCATTAATTGAAGACCAGCAAGACACTCACTACCACCTTCCTCCACTAAAAGAGCCTGTTGAAACAATAGCCATTGGTCTGGATGGAACCTGCATGCTGCTTTGTGAAGAAGGCTGGAGGGAAGCCATGTGTGGGACATTGAGCCTATATTCTGCAGATGGAGACAGGCTCCACACGATATATACAGCCAGTTCGCCAGAGTATGGTAAACAAAGCTTTATGAGCAAGCTCGACGAGGAGATTGCAGATCTAAAACGACTCTACCCAAATGCCACATACATCGGGGTAGCTGACGGGGCTAGAGAAAACTGGAGTTATTTGAAACAACATACCTCTGGGCAGATACTCGATTTTTATCATGCATCTGAATATTTAGCTGGAGCAGCGGAAGCACTGTTTCCAACCAGTAAGGCGAAGCGACACCAGTGGCTTGAAGACAGGCTACATAGTTTGAAAAACAAGCGTGGAGCAGCCAAAAAAATCCTTCAGGAAATTGAATCAGCCGAGCTCCCGAAAAAGACAATCGCACTGACAGAGAAGCGCTACAAAGCTGTGAGCTATTTTACAAACAATCACCAGTTAATGAATTATCATCAGGCGCTTAAACGCCATTGGCCAATAGGTTCAGGAGTTACTGAAGCGGCTTGTAAGACTCTGGTAAAGCAACGATTATGTGGTTCTGGAATGAGGTGGAAAGCAACAGGAGCGGAAGTGCTTTTGACAACAAGAGCACTGATCCAGAGTAAGGGGCGCTGGGAACAACTTTGGTCTGAGTTCATGACTGGAAAGGTTGAAGCTAACCTATGAGTCAGTTATCAAATTGAGAGAGCACCCGACACCAGCAACTGGCCAGTGTCAGCATCAGTAAGACAGGAACAACACTTTGGACGGGGAGGTGCATGACATTACTGAATAGCGAGAACAATCTATCAGGCTAGTCGGCAAGAACGCTACCAGCAAATTTGCACCAGAATATGATGTTAAAAAAACCAGACAAAGAACATTAAAGTCAGTTTGATTACGCAACATAAGAAAGACGTTTTCTAAACAACAGTCATCTGACTCTATGAGTATTTTGGCCTGATCTAGTATTTGAGCCATGGTGACTACCCGAGAGTTTCTTCCAGTCCGCACTCTGCACAATATCTCTATCAGCAATACGCTCCCTCAGTATTTTTTTAAACTCCTTTATCTGATTTTCAGAATACTTATCTGCATTTTTAGCGATCTCTTTCAGAATTTGTCGATGTTTTGTGTGACAAGGAGGAAAACTTCTAATTTCTTTTATGATTTCTTCAAAGGTTCGATGTACTTGCACATCAGTTGCATCTGCAGGTAGATCATATAATGTAGGCTTTTTAGGAGGCTGACCACCTGCTCCACCAGATGCCCCACCCATTTTTCCAAAGAAGTTATCATATGCAATCAGCATTGATGCAGGCCTGTAACCTGGTGTCTTGTTATTTGCAGAATGTCTTTCCCCCTTAGGACTGCCGGCATCATTGTTATCACCATCATAAACTTCGACCATAGTAGGGTCATAATGCCGTGCAGGATATTCAGCCAAGATCCTCTTATTTGAATAGAAATTTGAGTTTGCTTTTAAATGACTAACACCATTCTTGGCATAGCAAACCCCAAGTTTTGAATGAATACCACAGCTTTGCATTTTCGAAGTTTGGCACTGCCGATTATCTCCAGATACACTGAGAGTATATTTTGAAGGCGGCGGTATTGTACAAATTGTCATTAATCTCGGATCCCCCTTCTCTTTTGACTTTCATAGATATACGCGATGTGCGACTTTGTCTGAAACTATCTCAAATTACTAGCCCGGATATTTCATAAACTGCCCCGAATCTCGGGCAGGACTTTGTCGCCCTAAGGGATTTTGTGAGGGAGTGCCGTACCGGGGAGTACGGTCGACCGAGCAAAACTCCCTTAGGGCGGCAAAGGACAAGCGAGAACGGGAGCACGTTTATGAAATATCCGGGCTAGCATGATGGTAAGTCCAAGTTGTATCTTCAAAATCACGCAATTATTTGCTTTCCGTTTTTTAATCTTCGGAAATAAGGTTCTCAAACTGTATTGCAGGACGACCAGCAATTATATTCAGATAAGAACCAATATTATGTGCCAGTAACTTCCGAGCGATACGTGATGTCATATGCCATCTATCTCGACAATGGCACTTTTCTATTTCAAAGCGCTCTGTCAATTGACCTATCACTGTTTCTATTCTCCGTCGTACCCGTAATACCAGCTTTACAAACGACTTCGGACGTTCATCTTGCATGTTTTTTCTCAGTGGCGTCTGAAGATCAATACCTAATTCCTGACAATCAGCTTTAAACTCAGGCCTTATATAGCCCTTATCGCCAAGCAAGAGGCCAGAAATGGTCTCGAGCATGTCATAGGCTGCATCACGCTCATCTACGTTCGCTGCGGTCAGAGTAAAACCCACAGGAATCCCTCGTGCTTCAACCAGCAAATGCCCCTGAAAGCCATAGAACTTCTTGTCCTTGGAAGCGCAGTAACCATAACCAGCCTCAGCTTTAAAGATACGGCTCTGTGGTGCACGGGTTCTGACGACAACATCAATCGGAAAACCATCGATTAAATGGATATCTGCATTATCTGCATGCATCATCTGGACTATACGAATTTGCAGTCGTTGTTTCACATGCCATAAGTTGGCGGCCTGTTTGACAAATGCCGAGCGTGAAGGAATGTCAGGAAACAGGTGTCGCCAGTGTCGGGTAAAATACTTCCAAATCTCAGTGTCCTTATGATGCCCAAGCCATTCACCGACAACTTCCATGGTGATCGCTTCACTATCAGTGAGCTTTGGTGGAAACCCTCGAAGTCGCAGTGGTACAGGAAAAAGCTCTTTTACCAAATCGTCGATCAAGCAGTAGACTGTAGTGATAAACTCTTCAACGGGCATGACTGAAACCTTCTTTGCTTTCTACTGCTTTTAATAGCAGAAAGCAGGATCAGTCATGTCTCCTTATGCAAACCTAAAAGTCGCACATGGCGTAGATATCTAAAAAAGAGAACGCACCATCTTCCTTTTCCGAAACGTCCACCTCTGAAATATCGGAAGAACCTTCACAGATCAGGTCTGCTTCTGACTGAAATTCTTGAGAGTCGTGCCAGTCATTCGAAGACTCAAGCTCCGAAAGGTGCTTCTCAAATTCAGCTAAAAACTCTCTTTCAGTCGTATCGGCTAAAGACTGAGAACTACGGTAATCCTCGCATTCTTCAGCAACTTTTGATTCCCAGAGAGTATCTGTCTCTATGTCTGTCTCTATGTCTGTTTCTGCTTCAGAAGATAGGCCACAATTATAATTAGAATGACTCCTTTCTAAACTCCACTCGCCCAACCCCTCATTCATTAATTCATTAAGTTCTTTTTGTTGTGAGACTCTAGAATTATGATGATTAATACTGTTCTCTCTTGCTAAGGGAGCTCTTGAATGATGACTATTAGCCTGAAGGGCAGTAGATCTTCGCTCACCAGCATTTTTTGCACCACTGGTATGAAATGGCTGATGATTAGTGTACCTTCTTGATACATGATCAATTTCTTTTCTACTTAAAGGCAAAGCCTCCTGATGCCGGGAATAATTTGACTCTGGCTCCACCTTCCCTCTAGATTGTTCGCACCTTGCTTCATGTAAAGCCTGCCTGGCACCTTCTTGCTTAAGTTTAGCCTCAGATCTTGCTTGTTCTTTTTTATCCCGTGCATCTTGTTTCTCTATAGCTTTGCGCTCTCGCTTTTCAGGCTTTGTTTCATGTGGCGATCT
Organism: Endozoicomonas sp.; assembly: GCF_965196975.1. Lineage (NCBI taxonomy): Bacteria > Pseudomonadati > Pseudomonadota > Gammaproteobacteria > Oceanospirillales > Endozoicomonadaceae > Endozoicomonas > Endozoicomonas sp. The sequence continues at coordinate 5,974,238 of NZ_OZ239981.1, read as the reverse complement.
TTTTTCTCTGGCAGCAGTATCATCAAAATTACTTTTACAACCCGCATGTGATTGCTGACCTGCCATTACAGGCTTACGACTTCCCCGAGAGCACTCATCTACCGAATGATTTTCGGTTTTGGGAGACCCACTATTGGAAAGCAAAGCCATTAGCGGCAATAATTGTCTGGGATCAGAGCCTTTTGTAGTGAAATCTCTTAAATTTTTATTATCCGGAACATACTCCCTATGCCGTGGTAAATGATTAACAACTCTATGGCTACTAACGTCAAACGTGTTATGACTCACCTTTTGAACCGGACATTGGCGAGTAATCTCAGATGAGTGATGAGAAGGTTGAGAATTACTCTGTACTGAATGAATTGTCATAAACTACCTAGTCTAATCGGTTAAATCCTTTTAGTTATCAGAGGAAAAGCTAAATATAGACCAGAAAAGAAAATTTCAAATTGAAAAAGAAGTAAGCCACAAACAAAAAGAAAAGCAATGCCCCTAATTTGGGCATTGCCAATCATTGGAGGTGGTGAGCAGCAAGATAAAAAACTGTGTAAGGGAAATATGAGTTCCTTATTTTAAAGAAACTGACTCCGAAATCTCATAGACTAATTCTTCTATTGAGTCACAATCTTCCTCTTCGTTTCCAGCAACAATAACAACAACCTCTGCTTTTACCAGAGCATCTACCTTAGCTGCCCACTGCTCATCATCACTACTAAGCACAAATGTGTAAAACCCACGATCAAACAGTTGTCGTTCAATGGCGTTCGCATGCAGCCTGTTGACTTTGAAAACACCGCCTTTCTGACCCAGGCGTTGCTGGCGATGGACTCTGGATACGGTATCCAGATCATGAGCACGCTCACTGATACCACGCACCATACCAGCCGCAACGGTGGCGTTACTGAGTCGATCAATAACGATAAAAGCACCGGTCTGGCGGTTACGCTGGTAGCTGTCTACAGGCACCGCCCGAGTCAGCCTGAGATGACACAAACCAATTTCATTGAGTGCCAATTGTTCTGCAGAGTGATGGGCCAGCGAGTTTACATCAACCCGGTGGTCAACCCCGGCAAAACTGCCCGGCACCTTGCCGGCAGAAAATTTAATCTGATATTGCCTGCCAGGGCTCATGGGCTGCTCTGCCATCCAGACCAGATCCACATCCAGATCAGTAGCCACCTGTACACTGCTGTCCCGATGAATCAGCATATCACCACGGCTGATATCAATTTCATCCGCCAGAGTCAGCGTAACCGCCTGACCCGCATGGGCTTCCGACAAATCGCCATCCCAGGTCACAATACGTGCAACGCTGCTCACCTGTCCCGATGGTAATACCTTGACCTGGTCACCGGGCTTAACCTTGCCAGAAGCCAGCGTTCCCGAGAACCCACGAAAATCCATGTTAGGACGATTGACATATTGAACGGGAAAGCGGAAGTCATCCAGGTTACGATCCCGGGCAATTTCCACATTTTCCAGTACGTCCATCAGCGTACTGTCACGATACCAGGACATACGCTGACTGCGGTGAACAACGTTGTCCCCTTCAAGCGCTGACATTGGCACGAACTGGATATCCCCGAGCTTCAACGGCTCTGAAAAGTCGAGATACTGATTACGAATCTCTTCAAAGCGCGCCTTGCTGAAATCCACCAGATCCATCTTATTGATCGCCACGACAATATGCTTTATACCCAGCAAGCTGGCTATATAAGTATGCCGTCGTGTCTGGGTCAGCACGCCCTGACGGGCATCGATCAGAATGATCGCCAGATCACAGGTAGATGCACCGGTGGCCATATTTCTCGTGTACTGCTCATGCCCGGGTGTATCGGCAATGATGTACTTACGTTTTTCTGTAGAAAAATAGCGGTAGGCAACATCAATGGTAATGCCCTGCTCACGCTCTGCCTGCAGGCCATCCACCAGCAGGGCCAGATCCAGTTTTTCACCCTGAGTACCTACACGTTTACTGTCGTTTTCTACAGCGGCCAGCTGATCTTCATAAATCATGCTGGTATCGTGCAAAAGGCGACCAATCAAAGTGCTTTTACCGTCATCAACACTGCCACAAGTGAGAAAACGCAGCATCTCTTTCTGTTCATGACGGTTCAGGTATTCTTCGATATCGGTGGCAATAAGTTCAGATTGGTGTGACATCAGAAATACCCTTCCTGCTTTTTCTTTTCCATGGAGCCGGCACTGTCATGATCGATCACCCGGCCTTGTCGCTCAGAGGTTCTGGTCAGGAGCATCTCCTGAATCACTTCGGTCAGTGTATCTGCTTCAGACTCTACAGCACCGGTCAGCGGGTAGCATCCCAGTGTTCTGAAACGTACTTTACGCATCTGAGGCTCTTCACCCGGTTTCAGCGGCATCCGCTCATCATCCACCATGATCAGGTTGCCGTCACGCTCAACCACTGGGCGCTCTTTCGCAAGATACAGAGGAACAATAGGGATCTGTTCCAAGTGGATGTACTGCCAGATATCGAGCTCAGTCCAGTTGGAAAGCGGGAACACGCGAATACTCTCCCCCTTTTCAACCTGACTGTTATAGACATTCCAAAGCTCGGGCCTCTGGTTTTTCGGATCCCAGCGATGATTTTTGTCTCGAAAAGAGTAAACCCGCTCTTTTGCCCTGGATTTTTCTTCATCCCGGCGTGCGCCACCAAAAGCAGCATCAAACCCATATTTACCCAATGCCTGCTTGAGTGCCTGAGTTTTCATTACATCGGTATGTTTCGCACTGCCATGGGTAAATGGCCCAACACCCTGCTCCAGACCCTCCGGATTGGTATGCACCAACAGCTCAAGCCCCAGCCTTTCCGTCAGTTGATCCCGAAACTCAATCATTTCCCGGAACTTCCAGGTGGTATCCACATGCAATAAAGGGAAGGGAGGTTTTCCCGGATAAAAAGCTTTCATGGCCAGATGCAGCATCACGGCAGAATCCTTGCCAATAGAGTACAGCATGACAGGGTTTTCAAACTCAGCGGCCACTTCCCGGATGATATGGATGCTTTCTGCTTCCAGCTGTTTTAGATGATTGAAGTGTTGATCCGACATGCATTTCGACCCAAAGCGAAGTTATTGTTGTGCTCTAAGTGAAATACTATCAGCGAAAAAAGAATAATAAATTTAATATGTATACCGTTTTTACATATAAATATATCTCTTCTCCTATACGCCCCAGTAGATAGAGGATAACTTCCACCTTGCGAAAGAACAATCTAACTAAGTGAATTTAAAAGCTTTTCTAACCACCATCCGCCTTCAAAGCAAGCAATCCACTCCAAAAAAGCAGCACAACTCAGCAAATACAAATTCTGGCACCATGAACCAAAACGAGACATCAATGTCAAAAGAAGGAACCAGTTTCAAAAGCTCAGAGTTTTGAAATGCAACAAATAGTCTGCCAACAGCTATAAGGAAGTAATTTTATGGACAATACAGCACCAGTCATTACAGAAGCTCGACCGCAACCTCAACAATTTGCGGATTCCCAGAGCCATGCTGACCAGACCTCATTCTATACCCGCTATTTTGGAAACAGGGTAGTTAACACCCTATGTACAATTGCCTCCGCTGCTGCCCTCTATCTAATGCCTATCGCTGGCCTTGTGGTAAGCACAATTGTTGTCATCAAATTAATTTATGATCGAAATGTACGTGTTGTTCCACAGAATGAAGTTCAACCTATTGTCAGCCTTGCTAACGATGATGTTAGAGCTGCTGACAGCGGTCCTTTAGAAACGACTTCCGGGTCTCGCTGCGTCATTATTCCGCAAACAGGTCCCACTCCATCATTTACTCCTGAAGCCGAAGCGACACTCGCTGCTCAGACTGATGGTAAACCATGTCCCCCCCTGACTTCTGAAGAAGGGCTGCCATCAACCCAGATCCTGAAGTCCCCTGTTTTAGATTCTAAACCCGCTCTAGCAGCTGAATTAGAACCCCATGAGCCGAAAACTCGCAGACAAACACCTGATACAGCCATATCAGAAACTGCCTCACAACACTCCCTTACTGTTGATACAGACAATCCCATCAAAACCGCAATTGAAAGCATCAATAATCAAACTACGGACCGGTCAACCAGCCCTTTACCAGAACTCAGAACCTCTCAACCATTAGCACACAGCACACCAAGCACTTCACCTGAGGGGGCACTCGCAACATTATCTGATACAGAACCCACTGGCCGTGAACTGGTTCCAGCCAGTAGCACCTCGGCTTCCTCATTAAACGGTCAAAGTAACGACTTTAAAGCATTTTATTTTACTGTTGACGTGACATTCTCAGGAAAGAATGTCCAGGTAGGATTTAAGCCAGTGGACGGATCACAATTCCAGAGTCAATCTGGAACTATAGCTACATTAAGCATGCTACCAGAAAGTCAGAATGCATTAATGCCAGGCCAAAGTAATGAGCTACTAACGGGCCTTACCCCTTTAGAGCTAGCCTTTAAAGACGCAAATGGTATGCCCTCAAAGGCCGAGCCATTTGTATTTTGGGTATCTCGAGATTGGATTCGCAAACATATGAATGCAGGCCAAAATGGTGCATTTTTGACATTTAATAGAAAACAATTCAATAACCATCAACTGAGCCAACTACTAAAGCCAGCAATAGAAAATGGTCATCAACACCCAATGATCAATGGTGCTACTGTGAATGGAGTCGCCCCACTTCAGCGTTCTTTAAAAGCTGTAGATATCGAAAGCAGTAAATTAGCGGCACCAGAATTCGTACTTGAAAGTCACGACTCAACCTCGTTCGGTGAGCATTCAACTGAATCTTCTCCAAAAACGTTGTCTACACCACAGATTGTTGAGGATAAGCCTGTAGATCGATCCTTGCCGCCTGTTTCCATGGTAAAAGAACTGTGCAATTCATCATCTGAGCCGACAACGGACGATGAGTCTGATGATGACACGGATTCAATTAGCTCCACCGCTAGTAATAGTGAAGAGCTTTTTTATGGTGACAGTGATATTGATGACGTCTTAGGCTCATCATCCGAAGACAACTGGTCCTCCAGTGAGGAAAGTACTGAAGCTCAGGTCAACGATGAAGTATCATCACCCTCATCAGCAGTAGCAGCTATAAATAAAGAACAGACTGGACAGCTTTCAGTCGCAGTTATTACCTCTGATATACAGTTACCAGCTCACCTAAAAAACAGAAAAGATCAGAAAAAACCGAAAGCTCTAGAACAGGCCACTCCCCTAACCGCGCCTGCGACAAAAGAAAAAATCGATACAACCTTTGAAAAACTGTTTTGCTTCTTCCTTGGGCTGAGTGATAAGAAGAAGAACCCAAGCTGGGAGAATACAAATCCATACAAAGACAAAGAAACCAAAACAAAGTTAAAGACTAGGTATCTGGACAGATTTTTTACTATCGATCAAGTATTTGGGCAAGCCTGTGACCCTGTCAATCTAATTCGTTGTCTAATGGAGCCTTTCGATACCATGGATCCAAATATCCGATGGGGAGTCATGGCTAGAGCTGTAGAGCTTGATGATTTTGGAGCACTCATTAAAGGCAACGTAGAAAAAGGAAAATTAACACCAGCAGATATACCTGCAGAAAAACAAAGGGAACTTCTATGGACTGCAACAATGGAGGCTTACCTTAAATTTCTCGAGCGTTGCCAAAATGAATATTCAAGCACCAGGAAAGTAAAAAGAACAAAAGCTCTGCCCAAGAGCATCAATTTTGATCATATAGTTCTGCTAGCAAAGCTTAATTGCGATATTGAAAAATGCTCAAAACAGTTACAGTCTTTCACGACGCTTACAGCAGAGCAATTAACTGAGCAAAAGCAAAGCAGCCTCAGAGCATTGCGAACCAAAGTTTTAGAACTCCAAGCTAAAGCTAAAGAGGCTCTGACCATGCTAGACGCACTAGGAGTTGATAAGAAGTTAGTATCCAATATTTTAAATCCCTGCTCAGATAAAGCTGAAGATGACTGCAGCTCAAAAGAGCGGGAGAGTCATACACTTCATAAATTACTAAAACGCATTGACAAGAAGCTTGAAAACTTTTCATCTGAAACCATAGAGGAGCACCAAAACTCTTCAGCTCCAATGATCATGAGTGATGCCCAGACTACAGAGGTATCAAAAGCAGGACTTCTCAGTCAGGAAGCGCCCCCCCTTCTTGACAGCCATAACCTCGTTGAAGGTGTCTCTGAACCAACACCTGATAAACAAACTCGTAGTTCTGACGAAAGCTCTTCCTCAAGCGAAGAAGAAAGCGACGAACCGTCAGATTTACCTGTAAGTGGCACAGTTAGCCACACCGCAGCTACTCCTACTATCAGCCCTGCAGACTCTGACTTCTCAAGCGAAGCAGAAATCAAGACAATATACGACCATATCATACCTTTTTGTCTGAAGCTGCACAGAGGAAAAACGACAAATTGGCAAGGAGTCCATCCATACGGCGAAGAAAATTCAACTACATACATGAACCCTAAATACACAAAGAGAATGTTGAATGAGGTTGCTTTTGGCGCTGGCGCTGAGTTTATAAATTTTGTTAACACAGTAAATACACAAATAGTAAATATTCAGGATGAAAGAAGAGTTAAAGGCCTCCTTAATCTAATTGAACACCCCATAGTTGAAGGAAAGATAAACTTAAAGGGCACTGAAATCAGAGACAAGATGCTAGAAGTTACAAAAAAGCATTGTTTGAATTTCTTTGAAGCAGCTGCAAAACAATACAGCGAGAAAAATAAAACAGAAAACAAAAGAAAGAATACACCCCACTATACGTTTGATTTACTGTTACCATTACAAAAATTCAACTACGAATTTAGCCTGCTAGTAAGAGATGTTAATATAATTAACCATAGCACCCTAACGATTGAGGAAAAGATGGAGATGCTTTTGGATCTTCATGTGAGGGCTCATGAACTGCAAAGCAGACAAGAACAGCTTTACAAACGCTGTCTTGAAAAGAATATCCCCCTAAATAAGATAAGTTTTATCTTTGGAGGACTGGATTCCGACAAAAAACCCACAAGAATAGCGGAATTCCAAGAGCGAATTTCAAAGACATTACAAAAAACTATGGATCATGCTCATGAAACTCTAGAGCCTAATCATCCTTTTTGGGCTTTTGTGGACAATATTGAAAATACGACAAGGGACATACCTTCTCTTGCCGCCAGAGCATTTGATAAATGGGATATGCACTATGATAGCCTTTCAGTTCAAGGTATCACTCATTCAGGGACATTTGAGGCCATAAAATCCTGTGAGTCCGCAAGTATTTTAATGGAAGTTCCGCATGAAGAAGTCAGTGAACAAGTTAAAATGGATCTCAAACGTGAGGGCTATCGACTTCTACTATCATCTTCTGACGGAAAAAGTACTGAGTTAAGCCATCAAACTTTTTTAGATAAGCGTGGAGAGCATGCCGGCTCCGAACAAGCTGCAGCTGATGCAGCGTTAGATGAGATAACCCGTGGCATAGATGAGACTCTACTCAAGACAGACGCTCTAACAGAAAGCACTCGTTTAAAATTCAAATCAATGATTATGAGAAATTCCCACCAGGATGGGCTTGTGTTCCACACCCAATTATCAAAGATAGTCACAGACCATATATGTAAATCACTTCCAATGGATAACTGTGTTATCCAAGCTGACTCAGCGTCAAGAACCAGCTCATCACACTTTACACTCAAAGATAACAAGAAAACCCTTACAATGGTTAGAGAAATGGAATGGGATCTTAGACTCTATCAAAAAATGGAAGATGGTGACCTAGACCAGGTTACCTTGCCGCATCAAAAAAGGATTCGTATTGAAACTTCTCATGAGCTGGACCTTACAAAAGACACAGCCACTTGCAGTCCTGAAGAAATAGTTTCATTTACAGGACTGAAAATAAGTGATGTACCGGCAAAGGCATAGTTTCCTTTGATGGACCCAGTGTGGAAGCTCAAATACTCTTCCACTTACAGTGCTCAGCACATAAAAAAAGCCCTCTATTAAAGAGGGCTTTTTACTAATCAAAAATGATCAAAGCAGAATACTGCTGAAAACAAAGCCAGCAATCACAGAAAATACAATCGACAGTAAACCCGGGATCATAAAGCTGTGGTTAAACACGTACTTACCAATCTTGGTTGTGCCTGTGCTGTCAAAGTCGATAGCGGCAATGATCGGACCGTAGTTAGGTACAAAGAAGTAACCGTTAACAGCCGGGAACATAGCGATCAGGGAAGCCACTGGCAGTCCAAGAGCCACACCCAGAGGCATCAGTGTAGATGTGGTCGCTGCCTGACTGTTGATCATGATGGACAGAACAAACAGCGCGATGGCAAAGGCCCATGGAGCAGACTGCACCATATCGGAAATACCGCCTTTCAACAGGGCATCGTGGGCACCAAAGAAGCTGTCACCCAGCCAGGCAATACCGAAGATAGCAATGATCGCTCGAACACCGGCGATAAACACATCACCACGGCTTGCTTCAGTCACATCCGCTTTCGCCAGCCATACAGTCAGCGCAGCAACCGTCAACATGATGATTTCGATGGTGTGCGCCATGGACATGGCTGAACCGTTAAACTGAGGACGAAGCGCAGGCAGTGCACCCATCACAACCACCATCACCGCACCCAGCAGGAACAGCAGTACGGAGGTTTTGGCGCCAGGCTTCAGTTCTGATACAGAAACAGAAACACTCTCTTCAATCTTACGACGGTACTCAGGACCTTCTAAACGACGCTGATATTCTGGATCGTCTTTCAGCTCTTTACCCAGCTTATTAGTCACCAGAGCCGCCAGGAATAGACCAATAACCGTCGCAGGAATCGTAACGCCCAGGATTTGCCCCAGTGTCACGCCAAAGTTTGATGACATCACCGTCAGCATGGCTACGGTCGCTGCTGCAATCGGGCTGGCAACAATAGCCACCTGAGAGGAAATAACAGACATCGCCATTGGGCGCTCAGGACGAACACCGGTACGACGGGCTACTTCAGCAATAACCGGCAACACGGAATAAGCAACGTGGCCAGTACCTGCAAACATCGTGAAAACGTAAGTTACAGCAGGCGCCATGAAGGTAATGCGCTTTGGATTTTTTCTGAGAATCCGCTCTGCCACCTGAACCAGGTAATCCATACCGCCAGCGGCCTGCATACAGGCAACGGCAGAGACTACTGCCAGAATCATCAACATAACGTCAATGGGTGGAGACGTTGGCTGAATACCGAAAACAAAGGAGAGAATGGCAAGACCCACCCCCCCCATCAAACCAAGACCGATCCCCCCGATACGCGCACCAATCAGGATGCACAGAATCACGACGGCCAACTGCAGCCAGATCATAATTACCCCCAAACAACACAAAAGTGCTGTCCAAAACAACAAGACAAAACCGCCTCGCCGCTGTGGGAAATCCCTGAAGCTGAGAGAAAATGGTGTCCTGAGGACGGTAGAAAATCGAGAATAAAAAAATCGGTTTTGTAAGGTGAATAGCAAGCTATCTAACGAGCAAAATCGGATTTCCAGCCCAATTTAATGCCGCCACAATAGGGCAACATATTTTCGAACAGCCTCCTGGTAGCAGAGAGGCAGAGGAAAAAGTGAGGCAAGTGTACGAGAGTTATTTTTTATGCAGATTGACTTACAGCAACAATTTCAGCTGTGTTTAAATAATTAGTAAATTTGCTTTTCAGGGGTAATCACAGAAGAACAATCGGCCTGTTTTTTCTAACAATACGACACAAAGTTAATAAAACGATGAGGAACAGGCCGCTTTTAAGAAGGTTATTAGAGAACGTTATACCGGAGAGTCAATATCGACGAACTCATGCTCAATGCCCGTTTCGTCATGCAACCAGCGAGCCAGAGCCTGAACACCATAACGCTCAGTAGCATGATGACCTGCACTGATATAATGAATGCCATTCTCTCTGGCAAAATGCACTGTTGATTCTGAAATCTCACCACTGACAAAAGCATCCACCCCAAGGTTCAGCGCTTTATCAATCATGCTCTGAGCGGCCCCAGTGCACCAGGCAATGGTTTTGATGGGGTGGTTTCCTCCGGCAATCACCAGCGGGTCTCGCCCAAGCTTACTGGAAATCTCCTGACTCAAATCATCCAGTGACAATTTTCGCCCCGTTGTTCCCCAGTTACCAACCGGCAACTTGGCTCCTGGCTCCATTCCTCCCACCACATCCCACCCCATTAAGCGGGCAAGCTCTGCGTTATTGCCAAACGCTGGATGGGCATCCAGCGGCAGATGGTAGGCAACCAGGCTGATATTGTTCGCCAGCAGGGTTTCGATACGTTGGCGCTTTATACCCGTAATGACAGCATCTTCACCACGCCAGAAATACCCATGATGAACCAGAATGGCATCGGCCTGCAGCTCAACAGCACGATCAATCAGTGCCTGACAGGCGGTAACTCCCGTGACTATCTTCTTTATTGGAGAGTCCACTGCCCGGCTGGCATCGACTTGAATACCATTGGGGCAGTAGTCTTTAAAAAGGCCCGGCTGCAACTCCTGATCCAGTAATGCCACCATTTCTTTTAATGTCATATCTTGTGATGTCGGCGCCATCGGTTCTCTCCATCCATACATCGCTGTATATTAAGAATCATATTTTGTTGATCTCATTATAATCACATAACTGCAATTCCCATGGGCTCCGAATGAAAAAACTGCTTAAGTCGGTTGGCTTACCCATCCTGATCGGGCTTTTAGCCGCGCTCACAGTTCTGCTGATCAAGCCAGAGTTCGGTGGTATTTCAGAAAAATCCCGCAACCGTCTCATTGAACAATCATCCAGAGTGTTCAACTTCACCGGTCAGGTTTCTTACAGTGATGCGGTCAAAAGAGCAGCACCGGCTGTGGTCAGTATCTCTACAAACAGCCTGTCCCAGCGCGGTGACAGCAACCTGCCACTGCCTCAGAGAACCAATGCCCGCAATACCCCTGAAGGTTCCGGCGTTATTGTAGATCCTGAAGGTTATATCCTGACCAACCATCATGTGATTCAGAATGCCGCCAAACTGATGATTACTTTGCGTGATGGCCGTGAAGTCAAAGCCAGCATTATTGGTGCTGACCCGGAAAGTGACCTCGCCGTATTGAAAATAGACCTCAACGATTTGCCCTATCTGGACCTGGTAGACTCTGGCAGCGCCGAAATTGGCGATGTAGTTCTGGCCATTGGAAACCCATTTGGACTGGGGCAGACGGTGACCATGGGCATTATCAGTGCCACCGGCCGTAACGACCTGCAATTAAACACGTACGAGGACTTTATCCAAACCGATGCCGCCATCAATGTCGGCAATTCCGGCGGTGCCCTAGTCAATGCCTATGGCGATCTGGTTGGCATCAGCACACTATTATTTTCCCGTGGTGGTGGTAGTGAAGGGGTTGGCTTTGTAATTCCTTCCAATATGGCCCGCTTTGTGATGGATTCCATCATTAAATACGGTCGTGTGATTCGTGGCTGGCTGGGTATTGAGTCACAGCCACTCAGTTCGACACTGGCAGAAGCCTATGGAGTCAGCACGAAAGTTGGCATTTTAATTACCGGAGTTTATGAAGGCGGCCCGGCAGACAACGCGGGGCTAAGACGTGGAGATATTCTCACCGGCATCAATGGCCAGAGCACAAGGGATGGTCGCAAGGTAATGAATATGGTGGCCCGCATTCCACCCGGTCAACAGATGACCATGCAGGTGTTGAGAGATGGAGAAGCGATTGAATTAACCGCACAGGCAACAACACGACCGAAGATTGTTAACTGAATCTATAGAAGACACACGGAATGGCTCTTTGCCTTAAATAAAAAAACCGGGCTGATAAAGCCCGGAAAGAACGCACAGAACAACGATTACAGGAAGCTCTCACAAAGAGAAAGGCCTAGGCCTTTAAGTCCGGCTCCATCAGGGAAGAGCCGGAAGGTTCACATTCGAATTAGAACCAGTATTCAATACCAGTAGATGCTTCGCTGAAGCTGTTTGGTGTATCGGCTCTTTCAAGATCACGGTAACGAACATACACAACCGCATTAGAGTCAATCTTGTACATCAACTGAGTAGCCCAGACATCAGCTTCAGTGTCACCGGTTACACCATTAGTTTTAACATCTTCGTTTTTAGCGTAAGCAACTTTGGCTTGCCATTTCTGACCTTCGCCGAAGTTATACATCAAGCCAGTAGAGTAAGCGTCTTCTTCCTGCTTTTCACCGGCGTTGTTTTTAGCTTCTGCCATACGATACTGAGCAAAGTAACCAACTGGACCGTGACCACCTTGAACACCTACAAGATAGGTTTTGTTATCCCAATACTCACCTGTAAGATCACCTGCATCTGTATAGACGGCAGAATCGTAGTTCATCTCATAGGCAAGATCGAATTGTATCCAGTTTCCTTCGCCGTACTTAAACTGCTGATGAGCAGCTGCACCATGGTAATAGTTGCTGCCCGCTTTTTCACTTTTCGTGTCACCAGCACGATCGGCACCAGCGCCTGCGGCCAGGTCAAGAGTGAAACCAGACCAGAGCTCTTTTGAATCCCAGCGAATGGTATCGGACTGACGATCATTGAAATCATTACCCGCAATCTGACCGCCCCAGTCATAAACATCACCCAGACCTGGGTTGGAAGCAGGCCAGTCAACCAGTTCATAGATAGGCGTCAAAACCCGACCAACACGAACTAAACCAAACTGCTCACTATCAAAACCGATGAACGTATCGCGACCACCGAGATAGCCTCCACCGCCATTTTCGCCAGCAAAGTTAGGATCTACATAGCCTGTCTCGATTTGCCAGATAAACTTAGTATGCTCTGGCAGGCCATCAAACTTGGCATAACCGCGCCAGCCAAGGCGACTCTCATTATTGACCTGAATACCATCATTATTCTTTGCATCGTTATAATCACGATGAGCCACCTGTACGGAAATCACACCGTAAAAGTCATGACCGTATTTTTCTTCACCGTGGTTATCAGCAACCGCAGCAGTGGAAGCCAGTGCAGCCAGTACAGAACTTGCAATGATTGATTTCTTGTAACTATTCAGCACCCAGCAAAGGCGTATTGTTGTAATTTCGAACCGCTTTAAGAAGCGCCTGAAATATGTTCAACCCCTGCTTTTTAGCAGATGATAAATAGCTTCGGATTCGGGTAAACATGGTACCTCCGTCTTCGCTTCTGAAGCAGCCTGAGATCTTCTGCTTAAGTTTGGCCATCCTGGCATCACGTTCACTGCCATTGTTATCGAAGGGAATTGAAAAGTCCGACATGAAGCGCAACGTTTCAACCTTAAACTCAATAAGCCTTTTGAACAGGTTGTAGGCCTTGGTATTCCTGACCTTCTTACGTCCAAGCACCTGTCGTTGTTTTTCCATATAAGCGGTTTCCTTCGTGAGAGCCCTTTGAAGGATTTGGTCGTATATCGTCTCAATGCGAAGCTGTATTGCACCAGGCATTTGAGTCAGACCGGCTGCTTTGTATTTCTTGCAGAAGTGCCAGGAGAGCGTAAGCAATTTCATCAGCCGCAGAGCCAGCTTATTCGCATCCCTATCGACAACTCCCTGAAGCTCTCTCAGATGATGGGCATTACAAAGCACATGCACTGCCGCATAGGCAAAGTAGGACTTCCAATGATCGTGAACCAGAATGCCTGCAAAAGTCAGCAGGATGCCCATTGCATCCATTGCTTCACAACCTCGCCTTTCTGAGAGGTAGTAAAGCGTCCATTGGTCATCTCGCATAATGTGTAACCACCACAGTGAACCGTCAACCCGCATGCCAGTTTCATCCGCTCCTGCAACCGGACTTTCTTGTAAAGCATCGCGGATACTCTGCTCAGTAGAGGCCAGGTTCTCATGGGTATAGGCAACAAAATTGGCAACAGAGCCTGCGCTGACACTCATGCAATAAATAGTATTGAAATACTCAGACACCCGGTGATATGGGATGAAGTGATACTGGTTTAAATGAACAGCCATTGCCTGAGTCACTTCTCCGTATTGAGCAGCGGCTTTCACTCCTTGGGGAAACTCAGCGGTGTTCCGTTTACCACAAGGACATACTTTAACGTCTGCCCAGTACGCGGTAACTTCAAATTCTCCGGGTCTACCTGGATCAAAAACCTGTCGCTCAATGTATTTGGTGGGTTTAATATCGATAAGCGAAGACTGGCAACAGCAACATTTTTCAACCTTCAGATGCCTGACATAATCGGGTAAGGCGACACGTCTCAAACAAGAGCCTTGATGACCTTTCTGGCCACCTGGTTTATTGCCTGAAGATGGTCTAAGGCTTTTGGGGTTCGGTGTTTCCTGTGAGGAGCAGGGGGCTTCTTTGGAAGATGTATCACCTTTATCACTCCCTTTTTTACTGGGCTTTTGATAACCATCTGACGATGGTGGCTTACTACTGTTTTGACTGTTTTTATTAACCCTTTCTTCCAGTTCGCTGCAACGTTCCCGTAAAAGCGCATTCTCGGTCCGAAGCTCTTCATTCTCTTTAAGGAGAGCTTCGGTAAACGGAGTAGCTGGGAAGTCTGGTTCCATACTGGAGATTTGTTAGAAAAATTGAGTATAAGATGATGGTCGAAAAATCAGAAAATTCCAGATTTATATGAAGGGTGCTGAATAGTTACATTTATATTATCCAGCCAGTGGTCTCTACCAATGGCCTCCTTCCTCCTGAAAGTATTTCAGTCTAGGTATTCTTAGAGGACGGAGATTAATAATAACATAGATATAGGGAAAGGTACTTAGGGTCCAAGTATATGTTTATCCACTAAGCAGTAAAGAAAAAACAGAAGGTTAGAGACAGGTAAACCTGTCACTGTGGCTTTTGTCTACAAACAACGACTATTACATGGCCCACGGTCTAAGCTTTTGACCCTCTAAAGAAGAGAGTAGTTCGTCTTCCACCCCTCTGGATGTATGTCCTTTTAATAAGTCCTCTAATACCCCAGAACTTTTTGGTATTTCTTCATCATTTTGCAGTTGAATACTGCTTGAGGAACCAGAAATATCTCTTATTCTTGCAGACGCTGAGTGTGATGGAACGGTACTTATAAGCTTAGTACCCAGCTCAAACTCAGGATTTAACAAGTGCATTACACTGGGTGGTATAACCTTCTCAACCACACCGCTCATCTTAGTAGCATGTTCAGCCATATTTTGACTAATATGTTTTACCTGCTCAGGGTTAACAGGCAGCTTCGTTGCACTTTCAGGCACAGGACTGTCAGGGTTTCTGACGCCAGACTCTCTGAGTCGCATCAATGCCAGCAAGCACCCGTGAAGATCTTCACTAAATTGACGCTTATCGATGACATTACTGACCACTCTCAGTAGCCAGGGCTCTTTGTCTTTTCGATCAGACAAACGATCTCTCGAGTGAGGGGAAACAGCATTAAGTAATGCCATGGCTTTTTCTGGTTCCGCATCTGCCAGAAATACAAGCATCCACAAGAGAGCTTGGAGCTTTTGCTCATCCTCAGATTTCTTCAATTCATCTATCAATACCATAAAGGCTTCTTGAGGCGCAGCCCTTAACAGGCGATGGACAGATGATTTGCTCCCTTGTTGAATTTCGTACTCAACATTTGACTGCCACTCATGCACCTCACGCTCCAGCGATAAATTATCTTTATCTGACAATGCTGCTTTGATGCGATCTAGGTTCGCATCATATTGAGGACAATCAAGCGACACAGGTACAGGAGACATGCCATCAATAAACTGATTTAAATTCAAGACTCCAAGACCGGATTCCCCCTCAGGCATTTTGCTTATACCAGCATAAGGCAAGGGGATTTCGATGGTACTCGGTACAAAAAGAGAGAGCGCACCATTTAACATCTTGGCAAACCAGCGCACAACTTGATAAGGGCTTTGCTCTGAGAACAGCCTCAGTTTTAAGGCAAAAGCATGAGTGCCATCAGTTTGTTCAACCACCTTAGATTCACCAGAGTTGAGCGAATTTTGTATCAGTGAACTGCAAACTGGCCGAGCAAGAAGCCCTTCTGCCTCGACCGAAAGCTCATAGCTATCACTATTCAAAGAGACAGCACCTCCCTCAACATGGAAGGTGCTTCGAATATTTAACGCTCCAACTATCCAGCCCAGTAGCCAGTGAATCTTTCCAGTATCAACAACCCCAACGGCTTCAACAGTACCCGTTCTATCACCATCGAACTTAAACGCCAGTTCGGCCGACTTTAAATGCCCTGAATCTTCACACGTACAGACAACCGTTGCCGAAGGATTCTGATGATCTGGCTGGATGCTTACATCCTGCTTTAATTTGGGGTAGTGCTTGGTAAAATTCACCTTAAGCAATGCATTTTCCAAAGAAAACCCAAACCTTTCTCCATGCGTAACCTCACGAGTCTGGCCACCAGATTTCTCCTGTTTTCCAAGGCCTCCTTCAACCTTACCAATACCTACCGTAACCATCTCAGGGAAAAATGCATCGAATAAGGCTACCGCTGTCTTTTCTGGAGGCATTGTAGAGGCTGCGCTGATGAGAGCTGCTCGCTTTAACGGACTCAGCTCCGGTAGCCGGTAATCAAAAGTAACCCCCCTAACGTCAAAGCTAAGTGTCCGGTGCTCATTCGGTAATCCCGTTACCAGACCAGTCATACATTCGATGTAAACACGTCCATCATCTCCAGGTTTAAAAGTCACCGTAAGTGGGCCTAGCTCAAGGCCACCAAACGACAATTTTTGCAAAACAACCGGCCCATCAAGCTCTCCACCCATGCGTTGATACATTTCGGCAGTTTGCGCCAGAAAGCACAATACTTTTGGCAGTACATCAGGAATGGTCTCAGCAGGCTCTACCTTGACGTAACCAGAACTTAACGTTTCAGGATCAAGTTCTTTTTTGGCAAAAAGTTCCGCAACATCCGCAGCCAGTACGTTAAAATTCAAATTTCTGGTTTCCTGGCTGGCCTCAAGCAGGAAATATTCTTTTGCAGCCTGAACCACATACCCTTTTTGAGCTTCAATGACACTGCTGATATAAGGCTCCGCCAGTGAGCTCATGCTTTGTTCATGATCATGAATAAACTGACCGGCCCACTGAACGCAGCGAGTTACACTTCTTTCAAGCGTCTGCTCAACAATCACATCAATAGAGGGAACCAGAGCACGTTTCAACTCACTCATATCGGCTCCCATACGATGACTTAACGCTTCTACGACCGTATGGGTTAATTCCTCATGAACATTTTTGACGAATG
Organism: Endozoicomonas sp.; assembly: GCF_965196975.1. Taxonomy (NCBI): domain Bacteria; kingdom Pseudomonadati; phylum Pseudomonadota; class Gammaproteobacteria; order Oceanospirillales; family Endozoicomonadaceae; genus Endozoicomonas; species Endozoicomonas sp. Next base: position 5,956,965 of record NZ_OZ239981.1, on the reverse strand, counting down.
CTGAAACCAGACTTTCTGCATTTTTCTCCTGACTCAACCAAACTGCCACGCCCTTAGTCATGGCCGATTGAATAGCGCCAAGCTTTTCTCTGGTTATTTGTTGAATACGGCCAACAGGGGATTCAGAATGCTTCATTTCACCATGAGCCCAACCAACACCGGATCTGACAACATGCTTTAATAGCGCAGTAGCCGCTGTTTTCATTTGAGCGTTAGTTGTTCCACCTTGATCTGGCAATGACTCCAGAGCCATCTCAGCAAATGATCGCATCGTATTATCTAAGGTTTCTTCGATGACTAATTTAACAGGAAGCACATTGACCAGATGATCAAGCTGCTCTCGAACATTATTAACCCAAACAGTCTCGCCTTTAATTCTTACAGCAGCGGCACCATCAAGCTCGTCTGCGTTTGATGGATCTCTTGATAAATTATATTCTTCAAGAAAAGTATTGAAGAGCCTCATCAGCCTACTGACAATTAGCTCATTACCTGAAATTAACGCCAGTGTTATGTTCCTTTGGTAATTCCTCAAACCAAAGGCTCTTCTGCCTGTTTGCCGATCAAAAGAATCTTCTAAAACATCAGACTTCATGTTTTCTAATAGATCAATGTTGCTCTGAATATCCCGAATTACCTTAAGAATGGCAGCCTGCTTTTTGGTTAATAAAGGAGATAATAATAAAAACTCTACATCCGCCTCTGAAAGAGCCCCAGGGTTAATAGTTAATTGCACCAGTATAATATCAGCTGCAGCTTCAAAGGCCTTTTTATCATCCTCATTCAGTGGATCAATAGAGGCGTCTTTGAAGTCACAAACAATGTGGTTTAGCATCTCCTGGTCAATTTTATTCTCATAACGCTCAAAGGCACGATCAATAGAGAACATTAACCCATCTTCAAGCATTGTTTGATAACCATCGAGATTGGCCTCAAGGACATCGCATGCCTTTTCAGCGCCAGCCAGAATGGTTGGCTCTAAAACAGCACACAAAATACTGTTGATGTGTTCCGCTGCGGCTGAAGAAACTGCAAGCTTTATTAAGTCTTCATCCTCAGAGCCATCCAGAAGATCGATGATATGAGGCATAATGTGCTCGGCAACCTCCTGAATCATATCTTGAATGAAAGGTGTTACCACGGGCAATACAGGCATTGCTGAGGGGGCTGCGTCAGCACCCGCTTTCAGGCGACCAGCATCACCTCTCATTTTTTGACGAAGTGTATCCAGAGCTTGCCTGACAACCGCTGTCACCCCTCCAGAAAAACCGGGAATCATCGACTGCAGAAAGCCTTCTGTTGAATCCTTTCTGGGAGCAGAAGCTGAATCTGGAGCTGGAGCTGGAGCTGGAGCTGGAGCTGGAGCTGGAGCTGTATGATCAGGATCAGTAACTGTCTCCACCACCTCCGGATTACGTTCACCGGTCTCAGGCAATGGGTTAGCCAATTCGTGCCTTAGTTCATTATAAAATTGGCTAAAATGCGTATTTTCTGGCTCCTCATTCTGTGGTGAAGGAATAGCCTGAGGATAACCCTGATTTAATGGCTCTTCGTTTGGGGTGGCAGTTATTTCAGGAGTCAGTAATGCTAAAACATCTCCCCCTTTCGGACATTTATTGATAGCATCCTTAGTTCGTATTAACCGACCTCTTACAGTATCACTAATCTGACGTTCAGCTATGTTGAGTGCTTTGTTAATATATACTTCGATAGTGTCTGTAATTTGATTTTTCAAAAATCGGTTTACCATATTAGGTAACCAGATTAAGAACAGTTTTAAGCCGCCCTTGATCATCCCAACCGTTGGTCCGAAATAATACCTCTTTCTAAACTCGGCGGAGAGTCCATTAGCAACAGTTTCAAAGATATGTTCAGGAAGAGCCTCTAGAGTACGCGGATTATTCATACCCCAATCAAGAGCTTCAGCTACAAGTCCCGACTGAGCTTTAACCAGTGCCTTATTAACCACTCCCTGAAATACGCTGAGAATTTCATCCAGGTTACCATCCGCCATTTCCAATAAATCTGGCATTACCTTGAGCAAAGCATCATTTAACACGTTATTAGCAACGGGATCATTACCAATATTGTTTCTGACCTGAGATACTTTTTCCGGAATACCTGCAATACCTTTATCAAGAAACTGCTTGATTGCAGGAGCAAGAAACGCTTCAATTTTTTCATCAACACTTTCAGGGTTCTGCTCTGACTCAGAAGCCATCGATTCAACAAACAGACTCATTGACCGCGTGAGCAGGCTGTAAATTTCTCTGGCTCCTGATTTGCTTTCTGACCATTCTGAATAGCTTTTAAGGTTCTCTGTAAAAACATGACTTAAGGACTCAGCCACATAGTCTCTGATGACAGGTGTCAACGTATTCGTGATTCTCTCTACACGAGTGTATTCTTGAGCATCATAAAAATCATCGTCTTCAGTGAGTTGTGATTGGGCATCAAAAAATTCATCTTCACTTTCAGACAATACCTCAGGTTCGAGAGCGCGTTTATCCAACTTCACTACAGCAAACCGGATACCCTGCTGGATTGCATCGTCACTGATGTGTCTTTTGATGAACTCCTTAAAATCTGGTTGAGCTCCCTCCACATGAGCTGCAGACCATCTGAGTCCTTTAACCAATTCTTTACCAAGAACGCGAACCAGATCCCGTTGATCCTGCGGGTTTGATAGTGCTTTCATACAGGCACCCTGCCCAAAATCACAGGTATATTGCTGGACCTTTCTTGTTAGAATCTGTGCAGTCTTACCAGCTACCCAAAACGTGCCATCTTTTGCAGTCGTTGCAGCTTTACCTACAGCCCAAAGCGTTCCGTCCTTTGTAGTCGTTGCAGCTTTACTTACAGCCCAAAGCGTTCCATCTTTGGCAGTCATGATACCGCGCCCCATTCCTGAGCATGCTTGAGTGGTTTTACCCCGAAACCAACTGTTCCAACCTACAGGCTCAGAAGAAGGATCCTCATGAATAACTGCTGACTCCTGATCTCCAGCATTCTCGATTTGACCAACCTCTGGCACGGGTATTTTTGGAAGGGGGCTCACAGGGATAGGAGCTTCGGCAACTGTTTTTTGAACAGACAGGGCTGGGTCAGACGGGACAACCTGTATATTTTGAACCTCAACACACTTTATTGAATGCGAAGAAGGATCTACAGGAAGACTACTGCATTTAACACTGCTTTGTACTGTTGAGACCGGCACTACAGGAGATGCTTTGGTCACTCGCTCTGCATCAAAAAATGCCGGTGAAATAGCGGATTCAATAGCCGGTGAAATAAACACTAATGATCCTCTTATTCCCTTTAACATCCTGTTTCAGGAAAAGTGGTAAACGCTTAGGAATACTGATTAAATGCAATCGCAATAACAAAAAACACATATTAATTTCGATATAGCTTTTTGAATCAAAACGTATTCTCTGTCAATTTAAAACTATAGTTTCGTTAGAATATTTAAAAGAAGAAAAGTTCCTTGGTATTTGACCATTAATCCAAAAAATCACGTAAAATAAATGTAAATCGATATATATATCTTTGGGGTTTATTCCTAACATCATCACACTACTAATAACCACCTGCAAGAAATGGAAGCCAGAAATTAATTAACCCTATATTTCTAAAAAAATCTCCAAAACCATTATCAGTTGCTGTTTTATTTTTAATTAAAGTCATTAAACAGCAGCCAAAGCAACGCCAACCTCTTAACATTTAACAATCGAATTAGAAAAACAGTATGGGTGCTCTCTCAATTTGATAACTGACTCATAGGTTAGCTTCAACCTTTCCAGTCATGAACTCAGACCAAAGTTGTTCCCAGCGCCCCTTACTCTGGATCAGTGCTCTTGTTGTCAAAAGCACTTCCGCTCCTGTTGCTTTCCACCTCATTCCAGAACCACATAATCGTTGCTTTACCAGAGTCTTACAAGCCGCTTCAGTAACTCCTGAACCTATTGGCCAATGGCGTTTAAGCGCCTGATGATAATTCATTAACTGGTGATTGTTTGTAAAATAGCTCACAGCTTTGTAGCGCTTCTCTGTCAGTGCGATTGTCTTTTTCGGGAGCTCGGCTGATTCAATTTCCTGAAGGATTTTTTTGGCTGCTCCACGCTTGTTTTTCAAACTATGTAGCCTGTCTTCAAGCCACTGGTGTCGCTTCGCCTTACTGGTTGGAAACAGTGCTTCCGCTGCTCCAGCTAAATATTCAGATGCATGATAAAAATCGAGTATCTGCCCAGAGGTATGTTGTTTCAAATAACTCCAGTTTTCTCTAGCCCCGTCAGCTACCCCGATGTATGTGGCATTTGGGTAGAGTCGTTTTAGATCTGCAATCTCCTCGTCGAGCTTGCTCATAAAGCTTTGTTTACCATACTCTGGCGAACTGGCTGTATATATCGTGTGGAGCCTGTCTCCATCTGCAGAATATAGGCTCAATGTCCCACACATGGCTTCCCTCCAGCCTTCTTCACAAAGCAGCATGCAGGTTCCATCCAGACCAATGGCTATTGTTTCAACAGGCTCTTTTAGTGGAGGAAGGTGGTAGTGAGTGTCTTGCTGGTCTTCAATTAATGCACCTACTCTGTCCGATAAATGCTTGATATAAGAATTTGAAAGCGTCCTTTGATGGTTGGTCTCAAAATCTTCTTTTACCGCAGGCGCTGGCATCTGGCTGTATTTCCAGGCGATAGACTTGGCAAATTTGGGGGTAGCTGAACCAATAATACCGGCACGAAGATCAAGTGCTGCCAGAGTACTGCCACCTCTGACACCCTGATATACGGAGCGCTCCAAAGGTATACGACCGTATAAGGTTTCATAGTGCTTAAGAACCTTTCCTTTGTAGTTCCACTTCTGCTGATTAACGACGATAGGTTCTTTATTGGGTGATTCAAATAGCCCCAATAACTCTTTTGTTCCAAGCTGCCCGGCTTCATTGAGTGCACGCTGTAAACTATCTTCAAGATTCAGCATGTTGCCTGAATCTATAGAAACTTCAATTTGCAAAACGATGCTTTTGGTAGAGCTGGAAATAACAGAAGCGGGCATGACAGTTAACTATTATGAGTGGTGTTCCCATAGTAGCTGTGAAAATAGAGCACTATTGTTTCAATCATTCAGAGAGAGCACCCAACAGTATTTCCTCGTATTTAACCTTTTTACTCCCTGTAAGTGAAGATCTTTACAAGGTTAATCGTAAGTAACTATCCACTCACCCAGAAATATTCGATTCCATATGGCCAGCTACTTAGTGGGTGCGAAATATCTATTTCTGAGGAGGGGTAATGGCTGAATCGTTGATTCTGTTGATATAAAGATTCTTTCTCAGCGGTTTTGACCTCGAGTAAGGACGCAGTAATCTGCTAAAAGCAGTAGTGAGTTTAGCCGTTAAAGCTCAAGCAGAAACGGCATAGGAGTGAGTACTCAAACTTGAGGCACCACGAAAATGTTATGTCACTGAGCCTAGGCAGCTGCAGCAGCCTGCTGCTCAAGCCAGCCAACAATTTCTGAAACATCATCCGGAATCTGAACTGATCGACCAGTAGAAGCTTTTTCAAACGAGCCAGACACATCAATTTCCTGGTCATTAATTGCCTCCTGAAGTTCATGACTGGCCTCCAGAGATAAATTCTGGATAGCTTCTTTCTTATCATCACCAGAATAAGGTGTAATCAACCGCAACAGTTGATCCTTGGAGAGACCTTCATCACCAACTGGAAAAGCACTTCGCAGCATGTCAATCATGTCCTGATTGGTCAGGCTCATTTTCAGTGCCTGCTCACTAAATGCCGGGAGCAGTGGAGCCCTATCCAATGGATAATTTTCAAGTTCCTCAGGTATTCCTTTGGTTTCCTGGTAAATCTCTGCAACTGCAGCTTCAAAACTCTCAGGTCCCTGGTCACCAGTGACAAGAGACCATATCCTGTTTTTGCCAGCAGAAAGTACACTGGAAAGCTGGTCAGCCCAGCTGTAACGGCTATCCGACGCATCACGACCAAAGCTTGCAGCATACCCCGCCCCAACAGCTTTCAATAAAAGAGGTCCTCCCAAAGGCAGTGAAGTAATCATGTTTGTGTAGCCAGCCAGAACTCCGACAATCCCTTTCATATAATCTTCAAATGAAACGACTTCACCGGGTTTCATCATTCGGCCGGTCTTATCCAGAATCACGCGACAGAGAAGGTGCGTCTGCAGCAGCTCACGAACCTGCTCATTATCTTTCGCCTGATGCGAAAGATCACAAAGCAGCCTATTCTCATGCTGACGATCCAGCACGCCAGGAACCACTTTCTCAGGAGAGTACTTCGCTACCATTCCATAGGCCTTACAAAGGATATTCTCAAGATCCTCTCTCTGGAAAGGCGCCATGAAATATTTATTGGCGTGTGAATGACTCATGTTATCACCCACGCTCTTGGCTCGTGACAACTGCTCACTCATTCGTTCCAGAGGCAAAATGGAAAGCAGCGCCTGACACTGCTCATCACACCAGGCTGCAATTTCTTTTCTCTCTTCCCCGGTTTTCCCCATTGCAAATGTTTGAGCATCACCCTGAATCTTTTCTACCTGCTTCATGATCTCCCAGCATGTGCGGTTTTCCTGCATCCGGTGACAGGGGCGAATCATATCTCGCAGTAGCCACGAGGTATTATTCTCTACCATTTCACTGATTACCTGCTGTCGCTGTTCTCCCATGGACGCTTTAGCCAGCCGCATGAGATTTCCGTATGCCTCGAATGTTTTAAGATCAGCAAACTGGTGACCGGACTTTTGGGTATAGTAATCCACCATTTCCTGCAGTAATGACTGAGGAGCTTCCATAAAAAAGCTTCGGACCGCTTTATCAAGATCATACCCACCCGCAGTCAGCTCAAGGAGATTGCTGAGGTAAGCCAATCGGCTATGGAATGGCGCGCGCCCCTGCTTCATGACAGCCATTGCGGCTTCATGAGTCGAGCAGTGGCCGGAGTTGCACATTGCTCCAACTACTCGCCAATACCTTGAATCCATCCAGCTATCGCAAGCGCTTCCGGCAATAACTTTTTCCATTTTCATACCAGCCAGAGCCAAATCCTGCTCAAGCATTCTTCGACTGAGCTCATTTTCCAGAGTTCTTGCCTCTAATGGCCTTGGCAGGACAGCTTCGGCAAAGTCAACAGCATACTTCATAGCCTGAGCCGTCCATCCTTTGGCCTCAGCCTGCTCATTTCTACGGCGATCCTGATAAAGCTCTTCAGAATTATTAATACCTTCCGCAAACTTCTCCGAATTTGTTTTTGGTCGCTCAAGCGCCTGAAGCTGCTGAGCGCCAACAGCAGCGATCATGGCTGCAGATATGGGCGCGGGAAGAAGGGGAGCAATAAGTGCCTGCTGGCCTTTAATTTTATCCGCCACGGTTTCAAACAATGCTTTCCCTGCTTCAGGTGTTGTATCCGGTCTGGTCAAATCCTGAGCACTTCCATCACGGCTTTTCTGTGCTGTATTCCAACGATAGAACACATCACGAAGCAACGTTGTCTGACGATGGAACTCTTCAAGCTCTTCGGTTCTTGCATCAACAGGCTCAGGTTTCCTCAATTCAGTCATGATCAAACTGATCAGGAAATACTGCTCTGTCGGTAACGTAAATGCACCATCCTTAAGCTGTTCCAATGACAGGTCGGCAAAAGGAAATTTTTCACTCGCACTGGTGGCTTTAATCAGCTGAAGAGCTTTATTTGGCATCACATCGGTAAGAGTGGCCATCAAGCGAACCAGTCTTTTGCGATTAGCCAGATCTTCTGGTTTTTCTTTGACATGGTTAACATAGGTCATCATGACCGGCAGGGGCATGCGTCGGTACAGGCTTTCTTCGGCGGAAAAGTTATACCTTTTACGCTCATCTTCTGCTTCAGCCATGATCTTTTCTGCTGCAACAAGAACAGGGTCGTCGGTCCCATTCAGTTTCGGAGCCCTCAGAGATTGCTCTGCTTCCGCTAATAAGTCTTCATGCCTCTTACAGTAAAGAGAGCTGGCACACGGCAGTATTCCACGACTCATATCGCCAATCACAACATAGCCGAGCCCCTTCTTACCTTTCTCCATTGGTCTGAGACCACAAAGGGGTATGGGAATTTCAATGGGGTGACTACCAATTAAGCCGTTCACGAACCGGACAAATTTGGGGAAACGACCAAACGTGCCATCTTCATAAAGGAGAGATAGCTGCAGCTTTAATGTATTCTGTCCATCTTTAACCGTTAAACCTGAAAGACGAGACTTTAAGGTATTCTTAAGAACGGTTTTTACCAGAAAGCGCACCAGCCGGTTACCAATCGATACATCAATTTTATTGTGAAAACCATCCAGTGGAGCAACACCATTTTCAATTCTGGATTTAAAACGAACCTTTACTTTGCCAAACGGCTTAAGCAACCAACTGATTTTTGATAAATCAATGGTTGTCTTCGTTTCAACCTCACCTGAACGTTCCTCATCAATACGGATCTTTGCACTAGCTTTAGAAATAAAGCTGTCACTTTTTATACCGCCTTTTATATTCCCCGGCGTAACAGTTACTTCAGGCGTCAGGCCTGGATAAAAATCCTTATTGATATGCAGTTTTAAGGAAGTATTCTCCAGCTGGAATTTAGCTTCATCAGCGGTGCCACCTTCTAACCAGCGTCCACGGGTAGTACCTTCAACCTTACCAATGGAAATGGTTGCCAGTTCAGGGCAGAAAGCTTCACATATGAGACCAGCCGCCGCCTCTGGCTGCATAGTAACCGCCGCAGCCACCGCTTTAGCCTGCTTTTCTCTATCGGAAGGCAGTGGACAAGCGATTTCCACATTTTTCAGTCTCACATCAACACTTTCATAGAGGTCAGGCTCAACAGCAACGCCTTCACCAGTTGACGCTAAAGGCTGATCACCTTTATGTGGAACCAGAAGAAACGACAGATCTGAAATTACAATATGTCCATTTTCAAGGCGTCTGATATGCGCCTGAACGTTCCTGAAAGCAGCATCGCCAACAATGACCTCATCAAGCCTGATGATATCCTCTTCACAGGCCCAGAAGTCTTCCATTGGAAGTGTTCCAGCGCTCATAACATGCCCTAATCTGCCAGCAGCGTCGAGCATGCCTTTCTTTGCAGAAAAGCCAACGGTCAAAACATTCAGTAATCTGGCAGTAGCGTCGAGAGCCTGAGACTTGTTAGGAACTGTAACGATTGGCTGACCTTTGCCCGGATCTGTCCCAGTAATATAAGAAGCCACAACCCGGTAGATGACCTCTCCTGCATGAGTTTTGTTCTCTACCTGCTGGGCCGCTTCTTTGATGGCTTCACGTTTTTCGACAACCTTATTAATAACAGGCTTTACGGCATTATCCTTAACCGCTTCAACCAGTCGCCCAGCCCACTGGGCAACACGTCCCGCACCATGAACAGCCCCAGACCATAGACGACCCAAAAAGCCTGGCTGATCAACTGGCTGCTCTTGGACATCACCGTCCTCAGGCGTACTGGTCTTCGCAGTGACTGGCCCACCAGCTAACGCGTCAGAACGATCACGGGTTTCAACCTCATCGGTCAAGGAAACATCTGACCTAGCGTCAAAAAACTCCAATTCATCCCCATCATCAGAAACATGATCGGGTTGATCTGACACTGGAGAGTAAGAATGCAGATTGTTACTGGCGTATTGCTTTTCAGAATGGTCAGTAATTAACGCATCAGCAGATACCTCATCGGTAAAATCGCGAGGTTTAATATCATCTGCCCAAGGTTGGTATGCTTCAGCATCCAAGAATTCATCTTCATCCTCACCATTAGATACAGAATCCAACTGTTCGGATAAAGAAGGAGTTGCCTGATGAGCTCTATTGAAGCGAGATTCAGCAGAGTCTGGGACAGTAGGAGTTTTTGGCCGAACGTCCTCTGTAACAGCACCCACTGAGAAGCCATTTCTTGTCTTACCGGCCTTCTCGGACTGTTTTGGCTCAGCCAAATTCTCAGGGAGTGGTGTATCGCCTCTTCCCTGGGCTGGAACAACACTGTTATTTACCTTATCCGTGGGCATTTTAGGGCTCCATTCCTACTTTATTTGTTATTTTTAAACTTAGTTACCAGTTTAGTCATTAACAGGCGTGTTAGTATGACTGGCCAATTACAATTAAAACGCAACACATTGAAATCATTAATTTTTAATAAAATAATCAATGCGTGGCGGCAGATTTAAACACACGTTTGTTTAGAATGAAGACAATAAAGAAAGTTCCCCATTTTTTGACTTTCTGATCAAAAAATGGGGAAAAAAAGAAAAAATATAAGGAAATCAGGAAGAAATCAGGCAGGTACGCGACGAATTTTGGCACCGAGTTGCTGAAGCTTTTCTTCGATGCACTCATAGCCACGGTCAATATGGTAGATACGCTCTACAACGGTATCACCCTCAGCAACCAGCCCAGCAATGACTAAGCTGGCCGAAGCCCGGAGATCCGTTGCCATCACAGGAGCAGCCTTCAGCTGGTCAACACCTTTGATGATGACCGTGTTCCCTTCAACATCAACATCGGCCCCCATGCGCTTCATTTCCTGCACATGCATGAAACGGTTTTCAAATACGGTTTCGGTAATCCGCCCTGTACCTTCAGCAATGGTGTTCAGTGCGGTGAACTGCGCCTGAATATCCGTGGGCATCGCTGGATAAGGCGCCGTTTTCAGGTCAATAGCCTTTGGGCGCTTGCCTTTCATATCCAGTTCAATCCAGTCATCACCCCATTCAACAGAAGCACCGGCCTCCCGAAGCTTGAGCAGAATCGCATCCAGAATATCAGGCTGGGTGTCTTTCAAACGAATCCGGCCACCAGTCGCAGCGGCAGCAATCAGGTAGGTGCCGGTTTCAATACGATCTGGCAGTACAGAGTACGTACAGCCATTGAGACGTTCCACACCCTGAACGCGGATCACATCAGTTCCATGACCCTCTATTTTCGCACCCATGGTAATCAGGCACTCAGCGAGATCAACGACTTCGGGCTCACGAGCTGCATTTTCAATGATGGTTTCACCATCAGCCAGTGCAGCAGCCATCAGGATGTTTTCCGTCCCGGTCACCGTTACAGTGTCCATCAGGATATGCGCACCTTTCAGGCGGTCCTTCACGCTGGCTTTGATATAGCCATCTTCAACAACAATATCCGCCCCCATGGCCTGCAAGCCACGGATGTGCAGATCAACTGGACGGCTACCAATAGCACAACCGCCAGGCAGGGAAACTTCAGCATGGCCAAATCTGGCCAGCAGTGGACCAAGCACCAGAATTGAGGCACGCATGGTCTTTACCAGCTCATACGGTGCAATGAGCTGCTTAATTGTGCTGGCATGAACTTCAACGTTCATCTTTTCATCCACCAGCAACTCAACACCCATGCAGCCAAACAGCTCACACATAGTAGTGATGTCATGCAAATGCGGCAGATTGCATACCGTAACCGGAGAGTCAGCCAGCAGAGTCGCAGCCAGGATCGGCAGGGCAGAGTTTTTTGCGCCAGAGACCCGGATCTCTCCATCAAGACGCACACCACCGGTGATAATCAGTTTATCCATGGTTTCTCACTTAATGACCGGAAAGGCAGTCAGACAAGACATTATCATCGGAGGGTACCCGGGGAAGGCGCAATGTACATACAGCAATACAGCTATAAACCAGTATCTACCCCAGGCAGGCATGATCGTTGTCAGATTAAACCTTTCAAGAGTCCTGTTAATCCTGATTATCCAGCTGTCTGGCACGCTCGGCAGTGGTCAGAGCCACCATTGATACAGCGTGAATTGCACCACTGGTAATAAATGGGTTCAGGTGAGAATAGATCATCTGCTGACGCTGAACCGGTCTCTTGGCTTCAAACTGGTCACTGATTACGGTCAGGCGAAAGTCACATCCTTCACCCTCTACAATCACTTGTGAGCCCGCAATCTCTTTCTCCAGCAGCGCCTTGACCTCTTCGGCTTGCATGATCCAACCTCTCAGGGAATAACAATCAGGAATTAAAGGGAACAGTAAAATCGGTCAATCATATCTGAGAGAGGGTTCCATTGATAGTCCCCACGTTTATTCAACAGGGGATTCGCCTGCCAAACAGCTCACACTATCTAACAACCGCTGAATACCGCAAACCTGTGCAAGAGCCTCTAATTCATCAGGCATGCCTGTAAAACAAACAGATTTCTGATGGTCACCTGCAAGCCTTGTCCAGGATAGACAGACGGACAAGGCTGAACTGTCGGCCTGAGTAATACCACTCAAATCAATTTCCCAACGCTCTCCCCCAGTCTCCTGCAACAGAAGGCGTCCCTGTCGTTCAACCACAGGGGAAGTTTCGAAGTTGATCACTCCATTAAGCTTAAACCTTTCCGGCGCGACCACTTCCAGCGTCATGATTTCTTATCCGCTGCAGCACCTTTCATAATCTCTGGCCAGTGATCCACTACGTATTGAATGTCTCCATGTTTATTCATGGCTTCTGCAAACTGGTTGCGAAACTGAATGCCAATATTAATGCCATCAACAATGATATTCCTGAGCTTCCAACGTCCGTCCAGATGCACCATTGAATAAGAAATAGCCACAGTACCTGATGAGGTTCTGACTGTCATACCTACGGGAATCAGCCGTGCTTTACCTGACTGATAGTCTTTAAGAACCGATTCAGGAACGGAGTCAACTTTCTCTATGGTTAACCGGGTATCGTCCAGTTTCAACAACGCCTTGCCATAAAAGCTGATCAGGCTGTCTTTAAACGTCGTTGAAAACTGCTCAACCTGCCCTGGTTTTGCACGGCGGGAGTATTTGCCCATCACCCCCCGGGCAATGGAGTCAAAGGCAACAACGGGTGATAGCTGCCGATCCACTTCCGCAATAAAGGCTGCATCGTTCTTTTTATACTCATCAACATTTTTTTCGAACGTTGCCAGAAGCTCACTGGTAATCCTTTCCACTTCCTTCTGTGGCGACTCAATTGCCTGCTCAGCAGCAAAGATAGTTGAAGACCACTGTAACAAAAGCACTACAAGAGCTGCGACAAACGATTTATTGCGTCTCATCATCCATTCCATCCGCTAACCAGAGAACCTTCCTCTTAACAGAAAGCTACTCACCTTTATTTACCGTACCCAGAAGAAACTTACCAATTAATTCTTCAAGGATCAGGGCTGACTGAGTGTCTTCAAAACGCTCACCATCACGCAGATACGCCTCATCACCACCAATACTGATACTGATGTATTGCTCTCCCAGTAACCCTGCCGTCACAATCGATGCAGTACTGTCGATCGGTATGTTATCGATCCGCTGATCAATATCCATCACCACTTTGGCCATGTAAGTAGTTTTGTCCAGCTCGATTTTTTTGACCTTGCCAACCGTCACACCTGCCATTGATATTTTTGACCGAGGCTTCAGTGCTCCAGTGTTATCAAAATAAGCATGAAGCTCATAAGTTTCACCGCCACTCTTAAGGGAAAGCCCACTGACCTTTACCGCCATAGCGACCAGTGCCAACATTCCCGCCAGCATAAAGGCGCCGACACTGATTTCTACCGTACGCATCCGCATTTTATGCTCTCTCCTTAAAGCTCACCAAACATCACTGCGGTCAAAATGAAATCCAATCCAAGAACAGCAAGGGATGAGTAAACAACCGTTCTTGTTGTCGCACGGCTGATGCCTTCTGATGTCGGAATTGCATCATATCCCTGGAAAACTGCAATCCAGGTGACCACAATACCAAACACCAGACTTTTCACCATGCCATTGCCAACATCGTGCACAAAATCAACCGACTGTTGCATACCTGTCCAGAATGACCCTTCATAAATGCCCAGCCAATCAACACCAACCATGACACCACCAAGAATCCCCACAAGGTTGAAGATGGCTGCCAATAGAGGCATTGAAATAACACCCGCCCAGAAACGTGGAGCAATCACCCGCTTTAAAGGGTCGACACCAATCATTTCCATGCTGGACAACTGTTCTGTAGCCTTCATCAGCCCAATCTCAGCAGTCAGCGCAGAACCAGCGCGGCCGGCAAATAACAGAGCCGTTACCACCGGTCCCAGTTCACGAACCAGGCTTAGCGCTACCAACTGCCCAACAGCACCCTCTGAACCATAGCGAACCAGAATACTATAACCCTGCAAGCCCAGAACCATGCCGATAAAAAGCCCTGAGACCGTTACAATGATTAACGACAGTACACCTACATTATAGAGTTGCTGAATCAGCAGAGAGCCACGCCCGCTGAATCCAGCCCTTGAAAAAATCGACAGAAACAGAAAAATCCCGGAACGCCCGAGCGATTGGATATGACCAAGACCAAACTGACCGAGTTGAGCTAACCGGTCCAGAACATCAAGCTTCATTTAGTTCCCCCGGAGCCAGTAAGTCGTTTTGATAATCATCCGCAGGATAGTGAAAAGGAACCGGTCCATCCGGTAATCCCTGCATAAACTGACGCACTCTGGCATCGCTTGAGTTCAGCATTTCATCAGGTGTTCCTACCCCAATCACTTCACCATCCGCAATGAGATACAGCAAATCGGCAATACTGGCCGTTTCATGAAGGTCATGAGAAACAATGATACTGGTGATTCCCAGAGCCTGATTCAGTTTGCGAATCAACTCCACCAATACCCCCATAGCAATCGGGTCCTGTCCGACAAATGGCTCATCATACATCACCATTTCAGGGTCAAGAGCGATAGCTCTAGCCAGAGCAACCCGACGACTCATACCACCAGACAGTTCACTGGGCATCAGAGATGATGCGCCACGCAGACCCACTGCATGCAGTTTCATCAATACGATGTCACGAATCATCAATTCAGATAGTTGTGTATGAATACGCAGAGGAAAAGCAACATTTTCGAATACGGTCAAATCAGTAAAAAGAGCACCGCTCTGAAAGAGCATGCCCATTTTACGACGCTGGACAAAGAGCTGATCTCTCGACATACCTGCCAGATCCTGACCATCCACCAGAATGGAGCCTTGATCAGGCCGCAGCTGACGACCAATCAGGCGAAGCAGTGTTGTCTTTCCAGTTCCGGAAGGCCCCATGATACCTACCACTTTGCCACGGGGTATATCCATATCGATATTATTGAAGATAACCCGGGAACCTCGGTAGAAGGTCAAACCACGAATCTCTACAAAATTATCTGTGCGGCTTTCGCTACTGTTTTCTTCACCTGAAGATATGGAACTCATCATTGGGCACGCAGATCCCTGCAACAGACAGAATTAAAAAGTCATCCAGACATAGGGACTGTTGAGGTATCGTTGCGAGATTCAGTGATATAGAAAACATCAACAGCCCTACACATTATGACCTGTTTCACACTTTTATTGCACCTTATTGATAGCAACGCTTAAATTCTATCGGACAATTCTTATCTGCATATGGTCAATTCAGACTGCAATGCAGTTGCATTGCCTGCCTGATTTTCCATACACTCCCTTCCTTTGAACCAACCCTTGAGAACCCTCCCTGAATGAGCCCTGCCATTTATGCCATAGCAGCCATTATTGTTGGCTTCATACTCCTCACCTGGAGTGCAGACCGTTTTGTTGGCGGAGCCGCGGCTACTGCGAGAAACTGGGGAATTTCTCCCATGCTTATCGGCTTGACAGTCGTATCTATAGGTACGTCTGCACCAGAAATTCTGGTTTCACTGATGTCGGCTATTCAAGAGCACACGGATATTGCTGTAGGTAATGCCATTGGTTCCAATATTGCCAATATGGGGCTGGTTCTTGGTATAACCGCTCTCATTGCACCGCTGCCGGTAAAAACAGCGCTTGCCAAACGTGAAATACCCTGGCTGTTATTTGTCACGGTAATTGCCGGTGCCTGCCTGGCAAACAACTACCTTGGGCTTACAGAAAGTCTGGTGCTGCTCAGCGGCCTGTTTGTTACGCTCTATCTGATGGTGATCTGGCAGAAAGCTCATCCTGAAGAGCCTCTGGCTGAAGCAGAAGAAATTGAAGACCTGCCTTCAGGCAGAGCATACCTTGAGCTTGTTGGCGGACTGGTGCTGCTACTGATCAGTGCCCAGATTCTGGTTTGGGGTGCCAAAGAGATTGCAACATTGCTGGGCGTTAGCGAGCTGGTTGTTGGCTTGACCGTCGTGGCCATTGGCACCAGCCTTCCTGAACTTGCCGCCTCTGTAGCCAGTGCAATACGAGGCCACCATGATATTGCGCTTGGCAATGTTGTGGGCTCAAACATTTTCAATTTGCTGGCGGTACTTTCCATGCCAGGCCTGGTTGCCCCCGGCCCACTGAACGAATCTGTTTTCTCCAGAGACTATACCGTCATGCTGGCATTCACCGTTCTCGTGGCGGCCATGGCCATGCTCGGTAAAAAACCCAAAACGCTTGGACGTTTTGCAGGTATTATCCTTCTGGCAGGGTATGCCTGTTACGGAACATGGCTGTACTTACAAACTGTATAGGCATTTATACAAACTGAAACGGGAGCTGAATGCTCCCATTCCTATGCACTGAACTATTTTATACCGGAGCCTTAAGCGTTATGCTTCGCCATGACATCCTGACAGCTCCATCAAAGGCTTAACTGAAATGACCTCTGACCAGAATTTTATTGAAATTGGTCGTCGAACCATCCAGATCGAAAAGGATGCTATTGAAGCTCTGCTTCCACGTATTGGTGAAGACTTCAGCAATGCCTGCCGGTTAATGCTGGAATGCCGTGGCCGTATCGTTGTGGTGGGTATGGGTAAGTCAGGACATATTGCCCGTAAAATCAGTGCAACGCTGGCCAGTACAGGTACACCTGCATTTTATGTTCACCCCGGAGAAGCCAGCCATGGCGACATGGGAATGATTACCGCAGACGATGTCGTGCTGGCTATTTCCAACTCAGGTGAAACTGCCGAAGTAGTCACCCTGCTCCCCCTGTTCAAGCGTATGGGCGCTTCGGTTATCAGTATGACCGGCAAGCCAGCCTCTACTCTGGCCCTGGCCGCAGAAGTCAACCTGAATACAGGAGTCGACAAAGAAGCTTGCCCACTGGATCTGGCACCAACATCCAGTACAACCACTCAGCTGGTCATGGGTGATGCACTCGCTATTGCACTGTTGGAAGCTCGCGGGTTTACTGCTGAAGACTTCGCATTCTCACATCCTGGAGGTGCACTGGGTCGCAGGCTGCTGCTCAAAGTGCAAGACATCATGCACGAAGGCAATCGAATCCCGATGGTCAAAAAAGGCACCCGACTGGGAGAAGCGCTGCTGGAAATGACCCGAAAGGGCCTTGGCATGACATCAATTATCGATGAGAACAACGTTGTCGTTGGCATCTTTACTGATGGAGACCTTCGTCGCGCCCTGGATCATGGGGTAGACCCACACAACACGACGATTGATGATGTCATGACCATCAAGTGCACCACAATTACACCTGATATTCTTGCCGCTGAAGCGCTGAGAATAATGGATGATAGAAAGATTAATGCTCTGATCTGCGTTGATCATGACCGGCATGCTGTCGGCGCAATTAACATGCATGACTTGCTGAAAGCGGGTGTGGTTTAAACAGCAACAGTTACGGAACCTGGATGGCCTACCGCAATCATCTGATTATCTCTGCAATTCTCATGCTGATGCTGGTCGCTGGCTATTGGGCCTATGATGGTTCTATAGTAGCGGTCAGCACCAGCCGTTCAGAAATCATTCGCCAGGATGCTGATTACTTTCTGGTCGATGCCCTGATTAAAGAGTACAACGCTTTCGGTGCATTACAGTATCAGTTGAAGTCTGACAGCATTACCCACTATCCCCACAATGACAACACACTGCTCCAACAACCGATATTGACCAACTTCAGTGATAATGGGCAGGTTACGGTATCAAAGTCAGAGAACGGAAAATTACTGCCCGGTGGCAAAGATATCGAACTGTGGGATAATGTCGTGGTTATTCAAAGCAGCTCTCTTTCCAAGCAGCAGGCCAATGTACAAAAGGTCAGAATGGACACCGATTTCATCACAATATCTCCGGATGAGGAAATTGCCGATACCGATCGTCCTGTTCTGATTACCAGCGAAACCGGCGAGACACGAGCAATTGGGATGACAGCCTGGTACCAACAGGGAAAGATTCAATTAAAGTCCAGAGTACGGGGAGTCTATGAGCCTGAATAAGCCGCTTATTTGTAGAATCATTGATCTATCCCTGTCAGGGAAGCGACAACCCATGACAATTCAATTACCACAACCCAAAACACTCCTGAACAGAAAATGGCTTGTCGGACTGTTGTTTGTACCGCTTATGGCCATGGCATTACCTGCAGATCGCCAGCAACCTATCAAAATCAATTCAGACGCTGCTGATATTGATAATAAAACAGGGGTCTCTGTTTATCGTGGTGATGTTGTAATGACCCAGGGAACAACCCGAATTACCGGCGATACCATCACTATCTACACCAAGGGGCGTGAGGTAACCAAAGTCATTGCACAGGGCAACAAGGCCAGGGCTTATTACGAAGAACTTCAACCTGGCGAGCAGGGAACCGTCCAGGCCTGGGGCAATACGATTCGCTACGATGTCAACGGTGACCAGATTGAACTTATTAAAAACGCCCAACTCTCCCAAAAGGGAGATACCTTTAAGGGTGAAAAGATCTACTATAACGTTGCACTGCAGACAGTAAACGCCAAAGGCACCCCCAACCAGGGAGAAAATGGCCGGGTCCAAATGGTTATTCAGCCCCGTCAGGAAAAAGCCACGATCAACACCCCCTGACTCTGGCAGAGACAGCAGGTAGAGCCAATAATCTATCAGGTGTCTTCATTGAATCAACGTCCATGCTATCGACGACATAGGCGTACTTTGTTTTTTTATTCAGGTTAACAGACAACCGGATGACAATCCTCAAGGCAGAACATCTTAGTAAAAGCTATAAAGGCAGAGAGGTGGTTAAAGATGTCTCTCTGCAGGTTAACAGTGGCCAGATCGTTGGCCTTCTGGGTCCCAATGGTGCAGGAAAGACCACCTGTTTTTATATGATTGTCGGACTAGTGAAAGCGGATGGCGGTAAAGTCAGCATTGACCAGCAGGACCTGACCTTTCAGGCGATGCATCACAGGGCTCGTGCCGGTATCGGTTATCTTCCCCAGGAAGCCTCAATCTTTCGCCGTCTCACCGTAAGGGAAAATATCCTGGCCATTCTGGAAACCAGGAAAGATCTCAATAAAAAGCAGCGCGTCGAGAAAATGGAATCGCTGCTGGATGAGTTCAATATTGGCCACATTCGTGACAGTGCCGGCATGGCTCTGTCCGGTGGTGAAAGAAGGCGAGCAGAAATTGCCAGGGCACTGGCCACCGATCCAACCTTTATCCTTCTGGACGAACCCTTTGCCGGTGTTGACCCAATCTCCGTTGGTGATATCAAGTCCATCATCCGTCATCTTCAGAACCGGGGTATCGGGGTCTTGATTACCGACCATAACGTTCGGGAAACGCTGGATATCTGTGAGAAGGCTTATATCGTCAGCGAAGGGCATATCATTGCTGAGGGCGACAGCCATACCGTACTGTCCAACCAGAAGGTCCGTGACGTTTATCTTGGGCACCAGTTCAGCCTGTAAAATCCATTAAATTGCACCTCGTTCCTGTCAGGGAACGAGGTCAGCGGTCCGTCAACCACGCAACTCTTTCAACTGCCCCAGATTCTTCCACGCCTCATCGTAGTAAGAAGGTGACAGCTCGATAGCCTGCCGAAATAATTTTTCAGCCATATCTGGCTGATCATTCAACATCATCATATACCCCACATCATTGCGGGCCGCAGCCTCGCCCATTACCGGCGTCAACACCCTGACGGCATGCTCAGACTGGTTTCGACGGGTTAATACCAGAGCGAGGTTCCGCCGCGCCAGACCATAGTCGCCTTTTATCCGCAGCGCCTTGCGCAAATGCGCTTCTGCATGATCCAGTTTGCCGGCCATCATGCTGGAGTATCCCAGGTTATTTAACAGCATGGACTGGTTTGGAGCCATCTCCAGTGCACGATGATAGTGAGCAACCGCCGACGTATATTTACGATTCAGGTCTTCAATCACTCCAAGCCCATTGGCGGCCAGCCATGGAGTATAAATGGGTTGATCCTTTTCAGAAGATAAAGTCTGAACTTTCCACAAATCCAGAGCCTTCTGTAAATAACCATTGGCCTGTATATAGTCCCTCTGCTCAAGCTTTAGTAATCCCATGGCCTCCAATGCCATCACATGCTCATCATCAATAGCCAGCACGGTTCTCCATGCCTGCTCAGCCAAGATGGCATTACCTCGATGCTGATGCACACCCGCAATTTTTGCTGCGGCATTAAATGATTTTTTATTCAGATCAAGGGCACGAATGTAATAAAGCAGTGCCCGGTCACCATCGCCCCTTGCCCAGTAATTGTCACCTTTGGCTAATGCCTCTTTCTCGGTAGCCGCATCCACCACACCCAGCAGGTCTGCAGTCAGATCCCCTTCATATAATGCTCCCTGATCCGTCTCGGGTTGACCTGACGGCATACCAGAACAAGCGCTCATCAACAGTGCCAGAACAACCACACCAAACCACTTGAGAGTAAAACCACCATTCATCCTGCAAACGCCTCCAACATGCGCAACATTGCCGGACCAACCACCACCACAAAAAATCCCGGCCAGATACAACAGACCATGGGAAACACCAGTCGTGTACTCATTTTTGCGGCCTGCAGATCAGCCCGGTGCAGCCGGATGGCCCGGAAGTCCTGGGTATAGTCCCGCAGAGTGTCAGACAGGTTGGCACCATAACGGTTAGCTTCCACCAGAGTCCCCACCAGGCCACGCACTTCCTGCAATCCGGTGCGCTCGGCAAAATCATGCAATGCCAACTCCAGGGCAACCCCTGCATTCAGTTCGGCACTGACCCGCCCCATCTCCTCGGCCACCAGCGGATGCGCCAGACGCAGCT
The DNA here is from genome assembly GCF_965196975.1 of Endozoicomonas sp. Classification (NCBI taxonomy): domain Bacteria; kingdom Pseudomonadati; phylum Pseudomonadota; class Gammaproteobacteria; order Oceanospirillales; family Endozoicomonadaceae; genus Endozoicomonas; species Endozoicomonas sp. Next base: position 5,935,935 of record NZ_OZ239981.1, on the reverse strand, counting down.
CTTCCTGTAACCGGCTAATGGACATGGTCAGGTTCAACCCGGCAGAGAGACAGATCAACAGCATATCCAGCATCTGCGGCAGACCGGCAATAAACTGTTGCTGCCTTCTCTGACGCAGGGAGTCCAGTACTTTGGAGGGGAAAATCAGACCAATGGCTGCGCCCATCATCATGACCATGCCGGGATATTCCGGCAAAGCACCTGGCATCCAGGGGTGCAATAGAAAAAACAGTAACCCCAGCACCACCGCCAGTAATGCTTTCAGCCCATGGTAAACCAGTACCGCATTCTCATGACCATAACCCGCCTGAAGCAAACGACGGCTTACGCTTATCTGCTCTTTTTTATCCGCTGGCAGCAGATATTTCTGTGCCGGTGACAACCAGTGAGGGGCAAATGCACCGGACCCCAGCGCTGAGCCTCTGACCTCCAACCCCTCCTGATTCATCTGGCGAAAGACCCTCAAACGGGACATCAACACATAAGACAGTAGGCCAATGGCCAGGGCCACCAGCAGCAACCCGATACCCCGTACCAGCAACAGTTGATCCAGCATCTGATCAAACAGTCCCGGCAGCGCTACATCCTTCACAGCCATGACAGCCTCCTTAGACCTGAATCCGGATCAGGCGAACTACCCAGAAAATACCCAGTACCATCATCACCCCGGCCACCATCAGAATGGTCAGGCCAGTATCAGACTCCAGCAGTGGATTCAGGTAACCCGGCGACACCATGTTGATCACCACCGCCAGAATAAACGGCAGTAAAACCAGTATCCATGCAGACATCCGCCCTTCAGCAGAAAGGGTTTGCAGACGACGGTCGAAGCCAATACGCTCCCGGATCTGGCCCCGGAGACCAGAAAGCAACTCCAGCAGGCTGCCGCCGGTCTCATGTTGCAGCAGGATGGCAGAGACCACCATCAGCAGCGGTTCGCTGGGCACCCGTTCCACCATGGCCAGAAATGCGTGCTTCATATCCTTGGAGAACTCAATATCCTGCACTGTTTCACTTAACTCCGCCGCCATTGGGTCGCCCAGTTCCCGGGCGCTGAGATTCATGGCTTCCACCAGCGGCAGACCGGCCTTCAAGCCTTTCACCATCATATCCAGCCAGTCAGGCATCTGCTGGTCAAACTCGGTAATCCGCCGCTCTTTCACCCGTTGCAGGTAGCCAACAGGCAACAATGCCAGCAACACCGAAGACACCAGGGCCAATACCCAGTAAACATCCAGACTGATCAACACCACACCGGAAATCAGCAACATTGCCAGACAACTGACCAGCAGTTCCAGTGCCCGGTTACCCTTGCCAGCCTGCAGAGTCAGCAGATCCAGCTCCGCCACAAAATGAAAATGCTCAATTCTCTGCAGCCAGGGATGCAGCTGATCCACATAGCGCTTGCGCAGTGCCTGATGCACCGGCTGGTCTCCCCCGACCATTTCCAGGTAGTGGTGCAGGCGCCTCTGGATTCTGTGCCGGGGCCCCAGCAGCAGTATCCCGATACTGACCATAAAGACGGCCATAAAGGTCATGGCCAGCAATAGACTTAATGAGTCAGACATAGCCTGCCCCTCCTTTTTTCATGACCTTTCATGACAGCTCTCATGATAAGCACCCTTCAGAAAATACCCCATCGTCACAGTCCAGCCCCCTGGCTTCCAGTTTATTCATAAAGAGGGGCCGGTAGCCGGTACTGACAAAATCACCGGCAACACCTTTTCGCCCTGCCTCAACAACAAGATCCTTCCCCGATCGTGAACGCTCAAACCGGCTAATTTCCCGCAGGGCAATATCGCCATGCTCAATGCCCACCAGCTCCTGAATACTGACAACACGACGAACACCGTCTTCCATGCGCTCCAGCTGGATAATGGCATCCACCGCTGAAGCGATCAGCTCGACAACCACATCACCATCCAAACCCATACCACTCATGGCCGCCATACTCTTCAGGCGTCGAACAGCATCTCTGGGTGAGTTCGCGTGCAGTGTGGTCATGGAACCGTCATGACCGGTATTCATGGCGGTCAGCATGTCGATAAACTCAGCCCCCCGCACCTCACCCACCACAATACGGTCCGGTCGCATCCGCAGGCTGTTGCGTACCAGATCCCGCAGGGTCACTTCCCCCTCCCCTTCAATATTGGGTGGACGACTTTCCAGCCGAACCACATGGGGCTGTTGCAACTGCAGCTCGGCGGCGTCTTCCACAGTAATAATCCGTTCACTGTGCTCAATGGCCGCCGAAAGTGCATTGAGCATGGTGGTCTTACCACTGCCGGTACCGCCAGAGATCAGGATATTCAGGCGGCTCCGCACCATATTCTGCAGCAGCTTTTGCAGGCACTTCGGAAACGCCCCCAACCGCGCCAGTGCGGATAACGTCAGATGCTCTTCAGGAAAACGACGGATACTCAATATCGGGCCGTCCAGTGCCAGGGGCGAGATCACCGCATTCACCCGGGAACCATCCGCAAGACGGGTATCCACCATGGGACTGGATTCATCCAGGCGACGCCCGGCCCTGCTCACCAGACGATCGATGGTCTGCTGCAGGTGAGCTTCATCACGAAAGCGGATTGCCACCGGCTCCAGATGACCGCGCCGTTCTACATAGATATGAACAGGGCCATTGACCAGGATATCCGACACCATCGAGTCCGCCAGCAGTGCTTCCAGTGGGCCAAGACCCAACATATCATCACTGATGGCGGTCAATAGCTCTTCCCGTTCAGTATCCGAGAGGGGGGCTTTCAACTGATCAAGCTGATAACGCCCTTCCCGCATCACCTCGGCCCGGGCCTGCTCCGTCGGCAGTGTGCTCAGCACCTGCAAATTCATCCGCGAGACCACCTGCCGGTGAATCTCCCGCTCCCAGTAATTGCGGATTTCCTGCTGACTGTCATGGGGCTGAAAACCGGGCATCAGCCGTGAATTAATGGTTAGTGCCATCAGTGCACACTCCGGAAAACATGAGACCACTCTCTGAGCCTGAACAGCGAACCGGGCTCAACGGCAGGCGCAGGCTGCAGCCTGGCCATCAGTGGTTTCAAAGAACGGCTGAAAGGCGACCGTGGATCACTGTCCATCGGTAACCGACCTTCCTCAAGGGCAGGAATCACGGCCCTCTGGTCTTCCGGTATCATTACCGGTTCCAGACCCAGCGACTGCTTGATAACAGCCTGGCTAATCGTGGTGTAGCGGCTGGAACCATTCACAACCACCGTAACCTGCTCTAGCCCCAGCACGGTCATAGCCTCGTCCAGCAGCAGTCTCGCACGTCGAATACCATCTATTTCCGGCTTCAATACCAGCACCAGGTGATCGGCATCGGCAATCATCGATGTCAGGTAGTCGTCATTACGTGACGGAATATCCGCCAGGGTAATACCTGGCTTTTGCCGGATATGTCTCAGTAACTGCACCAGTATTCGGTCGGTGGACTTACCGGAGCTGGAAGTCCCCAGGTGTTCTGGTGACATTCCCAATAAAGCCAGATAAGGCCCCACTTCCGTGCGATAGCTGCTCAATGCGGTTTGATCCATATCCAGCCGGGCCAGCAGGTTGCGCAGATCGTGTTCCGGCCGACAGTCATTCAGGGTGGCCTGGGAGCCATAACGCCAGTCACCGTCCAGCAGCAGCACCGGCCGGGTTTCAGCGTTTTTTCCCGGGAGAGCAGCCGGGCGATACAGGCAGTAATCAGGGAGGCCCCGGCACCGCTGCCAGCCCCGGTAAATACCACCAGCCTGCTGTCCGGGTGACGCTCTGCGCTCGCCTTGACCGGCGCGCTTTTTAAAAGAATATCGTCGTGTAGCTGGTCGAGAATGTTGAGCAATTCGTGCTCATTAAACGGTGGATCAACCACAAAGCTGTTGCCCCGTTTCCGGATCTGCGCCAACTGCTGCCCGGTTAATGGCTGGGTACCGGTGGTAATCAATACCAGTGGCCGTTCCGGAATCTGCAGTAGCGCATCCAGCTCTTCCATCGGCAGCGATGACAGAACATGCACCATCAGGTCATCGTCGTTATTGCCAATGGCAGACAGCTGTTTCGGATCATCGATCAGAACATCACGATGCACCACTTCATTGATGGCATCGAGAAACTTGCCTACCCGCTCCAAAAAAACTTCATCTGTGCCTGTCAGTACTATTTTCAGCCCAATATTGCTGTTTATGCTGCTGTTCATGAAGAGCCCCCGGCATTGGGTTCCCAGGGTTTGATGCCAAGGCTCTCAGCAACCTGTGTTGTGGTAAATGCAGGTGCTTCAATGCCCTCTGTAAAACCGGGTATGGATAGTTGAATTTTTAAACCTTTAATGCTGACCGTAACATAGCGAACTTCATTATATTCGGTGGTTGATATTCCATATTTATCCCTGTAAACGCAGGTCATATCCGTTTTTTTCAAATCCGACAAAAGAGACGTATCTACGGCACTGAAAATAGTATCAGTGCACTGGCCATTTATACTGGATGGCAAATCACTGACAACAGCAACCCGTGCAGCGCTGCGGGTTGCCTCCTGCAACAGGTTAAAGGTATACACCACCCGGCCAAATTCCATCAGACCAAACAGAACCATGAAGAAAACGGAAGCGACGATGCTGAACTCAACAATGGTTGTTCCCTTTTGCCCATGCTTTAAGAACGCTGAATCAGAGATCATGAGTTTCTCCCCGTACCTTCTTTCATAATCATTGAACGCTGAATGGCATGAACGTTTATCGTTAATTTCTCTTGCAACGTTTCTGGAAGCAGCTCCTTCAATATAAAATCGGCCTGGTACCTGGCAGAGACTTTCCAGTGATCTTCACCCTCGCTAACCATCGAGGATGTTTCCACTTGAAAACGCGGGTGAGCCGCTTCATCGTCAAGAGCATTTAACACAAGGTTTCTGGCGGTCTCACAGTGCTCAACGACGTCACCGTCACTGGTGTTAAAATTGCAATTACCGGCTGGCGCATTGATTGTCAGATAGCGAACCGCAGCATTCACCCGCCCCTGCAGCAAAGAGGTTTCATAAAATATACGACCAAAATCTACAGTTAACGCCAGCATCAATAACAGGAATGGCAGGATAATGGTCATTTCGATGATGGCAATGCCCCGTTGTCTGGGTGCACTAAAAGCTGTATGACATCCCATGGCTATTTTTGCTCCATCAAGACCAGTTTGATCGGGCCACTTGTTTCACCATAGTTGCAATAGTCATCGGCATATTGCGAACCTTTAGGAATATACTGGAGGCGGATTTCGTCAATGCGATTATTTATTCCATACCAATCATTCTCGTCATCGAAAATGGCAAAGCAGCCTGTTGTATAAACTCTGGCCTTAGGTTTAAAAAGATACTTACTGCCAATACCAGCCATAAACACACGACGGTATGGCTGGGGATGTTTATCTGCAGGTGGTTTTTGTTCAGATCCCCAACACCCCTCATCATGATTTACATTACAACTCGCAGTCTTTTCGAAATAATCGACATATGCCCACCATGAATAGAGAGGTTTCGAATAACTATCCATGGGGTAAGTATCAAATGGGTAGCGGTATGTGTTGCTTTTGCTATTACATTCCCCTGTCTTGACATCGAAGTTTTGGCATTCAAAACGGGTATTCAACCCTTTTCTAATAGGTTCCCTATAGCTATTTCTTTGATCCCATAATAAATAGAAGTAAGGGTCGTAAACGTCATACATTTGATAAAATTCAACTTCCCAACTGTCCTCTGAGCCACCTGACTTGTTCACATCACGAGCCAGCCATTCAAATAACTGGCGTTTTTCGGGAAGGTTTTCTCCAGCAGGGTTCAAGAGCACTTTCGCCCGTACCGATGTAGGAATGTAATCCGTGGGATACTGACCGAACCAGCCAAACCACCAGCCCCAGAACTGGGAGGTGAACAGATCCCAGGTATCGACAACCAGCGGCAACATCTTGTTGGGAGAGCCGGTCACACCTGCACAAGCTGAAACGGTTACAGAGAACATATCCAGATGCTCACCCAGTACACCTGCAAAAAAGGTATTCATATCTGCTGATGTGACAGTGACATCCAGATAATCACGCTCAATATTTTTCAGGTCATAGGAGCGCTCTGCACTTTCATCCAGCCCCATGGCTTTCAGGTTGTAACGGAGGGTGTCATTACCACAGGCGCTGATACGTTTATTCTGCTCCTGTTCCGAGTCTTCCTCCTGCCCCTGGTCCGGATCCATAAAGGCACAATAAGCCGCACTTAACGCCGCAGCATCCACCGCCGTCTGAAACTGCGACTTCCGCCACATCATCAGCCCCACATCCAGGGCCAGAGCCAGAAAGCCAAACAGGACGACCATGGCTATGGCCACCAGTGGCAGTATGGCGCCGGTCATGCGCTGTTGGTTATTCATTGCCGGCCTCTCAGCATTTTCTTTTTCATTCAGGTGACCCGGACACCCTGTTCCCGGTTCTGCGAAAGAACAAGGTGTCAACCCACAGGTTACTCGCCAGACTCAATCTCAAACTCGATGTCCTCATTCAGGGCATCTTCATCCGGCTCCCGCTCACGCCAGGTTTCCAGGATCAGGCGACCGCGCTCGCCATCCATCCCGGTGACAGCCTTACCGCTGTTCTCTTCAGAGGCTCCGGGGTTGTAGCGCTGGGCGACAAAAAGATCCCGCACACTGTCCTGGCTGTATTGCACCCTCTCCGGTTCGTGATGAGGCTGCTGGTAAAAGCTGGCACAGCCGGAAAGCATCAGCAGGCTCACCACGGTAGTGATATAGCGAGTCATCATATTCCCTCCTGCTGTTCAGGGCGCAGGTCATGGCCATAGATACCAGTGGTGGTGGCCTGCTCTTCTGCCAGGGGCAGACGGCGGCCGGTGTTGCCGCTGAGGTAGAAATCCACATCCGATGGCGGAACAAAGGTATCTGTAGGCAACTGTCGTTTTTCTGCACTCAACGGTGCAGCCAGTCGTGGTGTTACCAGAATCACCAGCTCGGTCTGACCACTCTGGTACTCCTGGCTGCGGAACAGATGCCCCAGCACCGGCACATCACCCAGACCGGGAAACTTCTGTACAGCGTCACGCATGTTCTCACTGATCAGCCCGGCCACCCCGATGGTCTGACCATCCATCAATTCCACGGTGGAACGGGCGCTGCGTTTGCTCAGGTAAGGAATCACAAAGGTGCTTTGCCCCTCCTCACCGCCACCGATAACCACACTCTGGGCACTGTTCATCTCGCTGACATTGAGGTTCAGCCGCAGGTTGATACGACCGGAGTCCATAACCACGGGCAGGAAGTTCAGGCCGATGCCGTACTCCTTGAACTCTACGGTCACCGAGTTACCTTCCTGTGGCACGGGCACCGGGAACTCTCCACCGGAGATAAAGCTGGCATCCTCACCGCTAAGCGTGGTCAACGTTGGTTCGGCAAGAATCCGCGCTGTTCCGGTGTCTTTGCTCGCATCGATGTAGAGATTGAACAGGCTGTCACCACTGATAAAGTTGGCGAACAGGCCACTGGATGAAAAGTTGGCAGGGTTGGGGGTGAAGTCGCCACCGGGCCACCCTCCCACCGGGGGGACAGCCGGCAGGGTTCCGGGCACATGGGTGCCGCCGCCAGGCCCAACACCGCCAAAACTCCACTTGCCACCGTTGGTAATGCCATTGAAGTTCATATCCAGCCGTTTCATCAGGCTGCGCTGCATTTCCGCCACCTTCACTTCCAGCATCACCTGCTGGGCACCGCCCACGGTGAGCATATTGACCACCTGTTCCGGGTCGGCCACAACCCCTTCGGCAATCTTCAGGGCGGTATGCAGCCGGGCCAGGTTATCCACCTCGCCGGAGAGGATCAGTTTCTGGCCACTCATACGAACGGCAATGGATTCTTTGGGCATCACTTCGTAGAGCCTCTTTTTCAACAGGTTCAAGTCCGGTGTCACTTCAATATGCAGACGGGCCAGCAGCCGTTCCTGCTTGTCCAGTGCCATCACCGCGGTAGAACCGGTCCGTTTGCCCAGCAGAAATATACGACCACTACCCAGTACTGAAACATCCACCACCTCTGGATTGGCCACGGTGATTCTGCCCGGCGCTGACGCCAGGGAGACAATGCCAGAACCATTGACCATCAGGGTCAAATCCCGACTCCCGCCCCTGGAGACACTGCTTTCACCGGTCTGCTCAAGGGCAGACACCGTCGTGCCGGTCAGTAACAGACAGACACTGAGTAACCACTGCCAGGCAGAACGCCCGGCCACACATTTCAGGCTGCTTTTCATTGCGCCCCCCGGATAGCCACGGTCTTAAACAGACGTTAATAAACAGTTAACCGATATTACTGATTCACCCGAATCCACTGACCTTCGACACCCCGCTGAAGAATCAGCCCGGCAGGTACCGGTTTGGGTTCGGGTTTCGGGTCCACCTCGTCCGGGTTGCGCAGAGCCAGAAACAGTGCCGCACCATTAATGGCACCCGCCAGCTGCGTGGCCTCTGAGGGGGTCACGGAGAGGGTGGCGGTACTGGCCACCACCGGCTTATCGTCTTCAATGGTGGTGGCCTGATCGATGGCCAGTACTTCCCGGTTGGCCAGCAACAGGCGACTGCTGTTGCGCTCATTGGCGATTACATCCACCCGACTGCCGGGCTGCACAAAACCCGCAACCCCGCTGACATCGTTGATTCGCACGGTCATGGCGCGCATACCGGTTTGCAGGCGGTTGGCCAGCAGTGCGGAAGGCACCTGGGCACTGACCCGATCGGTGAGCAGAATCTCACCGGCAAACAGATCCACCTGGGCATACTGTCCCGCCAGGGGAGCCACTTCGATGGCGGCTTTTTGGGGCAGCAGGCTGGCCGGCACGGGCACCTGCTTCAGCAGGGTTGCGGTGATCGCTTCCCAGGCCTCAATATCTTCAGTCACGACAATGGCCATCACTTCGGTCTCTTCGGCCTCCCGTTCAACGGGTTGGGCGCTGCCCAGCCACTGCCCCAGCAGCCAGGCGCCGCCAAGGCCCATGACGGCCGACAGGGCAATCATCATCGGGGTTCGTTGCAGCATGGTTATGCTCCTGCCAGCCATGAACGACTGGTGACTTTTAAAACACCGTTTTTAAAACCAATGCCGGGATCGTCAGGCGTTGGCAGTTATTCAGTAATTCGCTATTCCGGGTGGTCAGCCCATGGGCACATTCAATGAAAACAGTGCCGGAATAAATGCCAGGTCGCCGGCGCCATAGAGCGTTATCAGCAGGCCGGAGGCGATGGCCAGACCGTAAGGGAAGTGCAGGCTGGCGGCTTCGTTTTCTGCCGGCAGCAACCAGGTGCGAGCCATCAGACAGAGCCAGTAACGGCGCAGGGAAACCACCAGCCCCCCTTTGTAGATGAGATACAGCAGCCCCAGCACGGCACCGGCGATCAGGATCGCGGCCGTGCACAGCGCGCCATCCCTGACACCCAGTACCGCACCGATGGCGGCCACCATTTTTACATCGCCAGCGCCCATGCCTTTTTTCATCAGGTAAAAAGGCAGCAGCATGGCCAGACAAAGGAACCCGCCACCCAGGGCATCCAGCAGTCCGCTGAAACCACTCAGCCAGCTATTGATCATCAGGCCGATGATAAACAGACTGAAGGTCAGCCAGTTGGGCAGTCTGCGGTAACGCAGGTCATACCAGAGGGCGGGAATAAGCGCCGCCAGAAGCAACAGGATGGGGAGCTGGTCGCTGTTGGGGGTATTCATGGCGGAGGGCTCTTGTTGTTTTGTTGTTATCGATTCGGTTGGTTTCACATCAGCTGAAGTGTTAACAGCAGAACTGTCAGGTAAGTTCGGATTCCCAGGTTTGCAGGCATAGGGGGCCTGTCTGGGAAGAGAACCCATCTCGTTATGCTGCAACACTTCAGCCTATGCATTCCCATGCAGAGCGTGGGAACGAGGTCTGGTTAGGATCCTGACTAGGGTGCAATACTTGCTTTAATAGTCTCAAGAACAGTTTTCACTTGCCCGCCTAAATCAGTGAAAGCGGTTACGACAGCTGCCGCCACCACCCCACCAGCCACTGCATACTCAACCGTGGTCAAACCATCTTCTTCCTTCAGGAAGTCGTTAACCCATTGCTTAACATTCATGAGTCTTTCTCCGTTGTTACATAACGCGAACTGCGCTCTGTGAGGCCATAGTAGAAGAGCCGCCTTGGAAAATTAACTGGCAAAAATGCCAGACAGGGTGGGGGTAATATTGACCTGGGTCAGTTTTATGGTCTGCATCGTTGCGATGGTGCTGGAAGTCTTCCGGCGGGAATAAAAACTAAGCAGGGCCGTATCAAGAAGCTGCGGCTAAAGGCAAGTCTAGCGTTTTTTGGTAACCACAAAGGACACGAAAAGCACGAAGGCTTTGAAAGATTACTTTGTGATCTTTGTGTACTTCGCGGTTCCAATGCTTGTAGGACTTTTGCAACAGCCTCTCAGTTCAATTAAAAGCAGGAAAGTTCAATTAAAAGCAGGAAGCCAGGCTGAATACCTCAGATAAAAAGCATCAGATAATGCGCAATTCCTTGGCCATGGCCACCAGATGCACCCGGTTCTCCGCCCCCAGCAGCTCCCGCAAATGGTTCAGGTGGTAGTTCACCCCTTTTTCACTGAGGTTAATCTTGCCGGCAATCTCCTTACTGCCCAGTCCGTTTGCTGTGAGCTTCAGCACATCCAGCGCCCGGTCACTGATCACCTGATGATGCAGCCAGGGATTAAACAGATAGTGAAAGTCACGCATCAGCAGGGTATGAAAATAAAAACAGGTCATCAGCAGTGCCTGCTTATGATCCTGAAGCCATAGAGCCAGTGCCTGCGGCGACAGAGGGCTGTTCAATAAGAACTGACAGTGCCAGCCGTTGCCGGTATAACCGTACACAGGCACAAATAGTTGAGAGCGTATCTGCCGGGCCATCATAAAATCCAGCACACGCCGTTCCTGAGGACTACCGCTGTCCGCCAAACTGCGCTGAAACGGCTGCCGTTCATAACAGATGCTGTGCCACATACGTGCATCGCCGTCTGTCTCCCTGAAGAACCGCTGCACAACATCAATGCCCTCTGAACTGAGGCATTGGGGGGTTCGACGAAACAGTTCCAGATTGAAATGATCGGTAGCCTGGCATTCAGTACCCGGTACCGCGTCAAATAACCCATAGTAGTGAAAATCACTGAACCCCAGCTGTTGCATACTCAGCAGAATCCGCCGGGTCAAAACCGCCAGTGTTTCTGCATCAAGAGGACTGTGCTCTGAAAGGTCAGACCATTCAGTGGGTGCACGATGGCGGTGAGAAGAATGAATAGCGCTGTCCATAAACGGCTTTTTATTGATTCACGTAAAGTATGGATGACACAAACCGCCGGATCACGCTCAAATGATCCTCATATCTTTGGCAACAGCCACCAGATGCACCCGATTCTCCGCCCCCAGCAGCTCCCGCAAATGGTTCAGGTGGTAGTTCACCCCTTTTTCACTGAGGTTAATCTTGCCGGCAATCTCCTTACTGCCCAGTCCATTTGCCGTCAGTGTCAGCACATCCAGCGCCCGGTCACTGATCATCTCGTTTATCAGCCAGGGATTGAACAGGTAGCTGTAGTCACGCATTAATAAGGAATGAAAATAGAAGCAGGCGTTAAGCAGTGATACCTGGTGATCCTTCAGCCAGCTGGCCAACTCCAGATCGGAGAGCCCGCTGTTCAGCATAAACTGACAGTGCCAACCTCTGCCCGTTAGGCCATGAACCGGCACAAACAATTGAGAATGAACATCCAGTGCGGTAAAAAAATCCTGTACCTTCCGTTGCTGCGGGATGCGGTGGTCTAGAGGTTCCCGCTGAAACAGCTGTTGAGCAGAAAAAATGCGCTCCCGAATACGGCGGTCACCACCGGTTTCCCGATGATACTGGATCAGAGTATTCACCCCCATGGTACCAATAAAACGATGCTCATGTTTCCACTGAGGCTGGTATAGGGTCTCCTGGGCTGACTCTGGCATTTCATCCAAAACCCCGTAATACAGGAATCCATTAAATCCCATCTGCTCGAAAGTCAGCCGCATCTGCCGGGTTAATATCGCTATAGGTATGGACTCAAGAGGGTTAATTTCTGACGTATCAAAGCCGGTTACTGAATTGACCAGCCAGGGGAATGAACTGTGAACCATCTGTGCGTCCATAGCGCCCCCAGAACGTTATTCTTAAAATAATGTGAGGTAGATCACAACAAAGGTGAATTACGGGGACGATATACCAGACAAACGACGATGACTCAATATTATTTATAACTGGGAGGATTACATCGTCTACGATACGCTTCCAGTGGTTCGAAAAAGCACCAATGGATACATTTTTACGGGCAACGGGAGGTATTTAGTAAAGCAGAATCCCCCGCAATGCGGGGGAGGATAACAATCAGACGAACAGAATCAGGTGCAGAGCCATACCGACAATAAACGCCCCAATCATCGGTACCGATGTTCTTTTCACCACTTCAAACGGTGAGATTTTAGCAATACCGGCACAGGCAATGACTACCGCTGCGATGGGAGACATGGAACGTCCCATGGAAGCCGCAAAGTTCATCGGCAGAAGCATGGCCACGGCAGGAACGCCGAAGCTCTTGGCTACGTCTGGAGCCAGAGTCGCAAATGACAGGAATGCCGCATTTCCAGACCCCATCATAATGGCAGCAATGGCAATCAGCGTGGCCATAAACAGCGTCATGGCGGAAGCCCCGATACCCAGTCCCTGGGCAGAACCCAACAGGGAGTCGATGGCACCGATATGCTTCAGACCCGTGGCAAAAATTTCAGCACCGATAATCAGACCAACCACCGGACCAAATACCGCCCCCATACCATTCAGGAAGTGATCAAAGCCCTCAAGAGACTCTTTCATTTTCCGTGAACGGATCACTTCACAGAGCATGCCGGCAAATACGCTGATCAACATGGCCATGACGAGATTCATTTTGATGGACGACACCATCATTTTAGAAAAGATCAACAGCAGGAAGAAAGGAATCATGGGCAGCAGTGCATAGAATGCAGGGGCTGGTTCTTTCTTCTCATCGTCAGAACGTTCGATGCCTTCACCGACATGCTCTGCAGCAATATAGCCCTCTTTCAGGTCACAGCGACGCTGCCATACGAAATGAAGGGCTGCAGCCACCAGGGCCATAGGCACAGTAATCCAGGCCTGATAGCCCAGGAAGTATTCGGTAATCTCCAGTCCGGACTGGCTGGCAGCAAAGTTGGCATTAACCTGAGTCACACCGATTTCAAACGCCGCAGGAGAAGCAATAACGGCAACCGCCGAGGCCGGGCTCAAACCGATATTTCTCAGCACTGGATACAGTGTCACCATCAGCAGCAGACCAAGTCCAGTTGCAGAGGTTACAAACATCTGAAGTACTACACTCAGCAGATAGCACAGCGCAAGAACCATATAGGGAGAACGGAAACGGCTGATCGGCTTAACGGCCAGTCGAACCAGGGCTTCTGAAGCACCGATGTGTGACATGTAGCTGGCAAAACCACCACAGGCCATAATGGTCAGACCCAGGCTGGCCATACGGTAGCTGAACACCGAGTTCATCAGTTCAAACAGGTCAAAAGGCATAAAGCCAGTGGCCTTGGCCGCAGGCAGGATATCTTTTACCCCCATCAACGCTGCGGCACTCAGCAAGACAATGCCGGCAATGGCCAGCGAGGCCGACGCGCTGTAGTTCTTCACGATGGCGTATATAACCAGTGCAACCACTGGTATGACGATGAGTATATCCACACGAAACCCTGAAAATGCTTAAATTTCGTGCAGATTATTTCTTGTACTAATGTTTGTAATTGACCAGTGTCAAACAATGATCTAGTACTTTTTTTAAACAATTCCGACAGTCGTTATGACCGAACTCTCAAAGCGGAAAGCACTGATAGCCAACAAAAAAACACAGGTAAACTCATTATTTTCAAACTCTGCACATTTTTTGCTAAAGCTATGGTTTCAGAAACGACTATGGGTTTATAATCAGCCGCACATGGAGAGTAGTCGTAACAACATCCGTGCCAACACTGAGCCGCCTGCGGTTGATCCTTCTGTAGAAACTCATAAGTTTCACCTGCAGCCTCCACGGACAACGAAGTAAAGGTATACGGTTGCCTATGAAGCCTTCCTTACAGCTCAAGATGGGCCAGCAGTTGACCATGACGCCTCAACTGCAACAGGCCATCCGACTGCTACAGCTATCGACACTGGATCTTCAGCAGGAGATTCAGGAAGCTCTGGAATCCAACCCCATGCTGGAGTCCGAAGATAGCCAGACAGAGGACACATCCACCAGCAGTGAAGGAAAGGAAGAACTCGTTGATCTGAGTGAAGCAGCCTCAGAACCTGAGCCGCAGGAGATGGCGGAATGGTCAGAAAGCATTCCAAACGAGCTGCCCGTCGACTCAGCATGGGACGACGTATACTCCAGCCTGCCCGCCAGCAGTGGCGACGATGATTATGACCCCCTGGCGAAATCATCTTCTGTAGAGTCTCTTCAGGATCATCTGGAGTGGCAACTGGATATGGTACCCATGAGTGACCGGGACCGGCTGATTGGCCTTGCCATCATTGAAGCCATTAATCCGGATGGCTATTTAACCTGCTCACTGGATGACCTGTTTGTGTCACTTCAATCCCAGCTGGAAGAGCTGGAGATCGAAGAGGTAAACGTGCTGCAACATCGGGTTCAACAATTCGATCCTGTGGGTTGTGGCAGTTCAGACCTTAAAGAATGCCTGCTGGTCCAGCTCCGTCAGCTTCCCCCATCAACACCTCATTTCAAAAATGCCGAAAAACTGATCACACTTCACCTTGAGTCGCTTGGCACCCGTGACTATGCACGAATCATGCGCAGGGCCAAACTGAAGGAAGACCAGCTGCGTGAAGCCCTCAGCCTGATTCAAAGCTTCAACCCAAAACCTGGCAGCACGATTGATCAGACAGAAGCAGAGTACGTGGTTCCGGATATATCCGTCCGTAAAATCAAGGAACGATGGACTGTCGAACTGAATTCGGATGCACTCCCCAAACTGCGCATTAATAATAATTACGCTTCCATGGTTCAAAGAGCCAATAACAGCCGCGACAATGTGTTCATGAAGAACCACCTGCAGGAAGCCCGCTGGTTTTTGAAAAACCTGCAAAGCCGCAATGAAACGCTGATGAAAGTCGCCAGTCAGATTATCGCCTATCAGCAGGAGTTTCTTGAAAAGGGTGATGAAGCCATGAAGCCCCTGGTGCTGGCGGATATCGCCGAGGCAGTCGGTATGCATGAATCCACCATTTCCCGGGTCACCACCCAGAAGTACATGCATACCCCTCGGGGCGTCTACGAACTCAAGTACTTTTTCTCCAGCCATGTCAGCACAACGGAAGGTGGTGAATGTTCGTCCACAGCGATTCGAGCCCATATCCGCAAGCTCATTGCTGAGGAAACACCACGCAAACCGCTCAGTGATAATAAAATTGCGGCCATACTGGGAGAACAGGGAATCAAGGTAGCCAGGCGAACCATTGCCAAATACCGTGAGTCCATGAATATCCCTCCATCCAATGAGCGAAAGCAGTTAGTCCCCTGAGAATCATAAAGGTCTTGTAAAAGATAAGGTGATGTACAGGACAAAAAGCAGTTTTTTTTGTCTCAGGGCATTCCAAGCTGCATTGACAGTGTTAGAATCGAAGTTAACCAGTTTGAAAAATCCCGCGGACTGGTGATTATCTGGATAATGGGATCAGGAGAGCGTTACATGCAAGTCAACATCAGTGGACATCATGTCGAGGTAACAGAAGCTCTGCACGACTATGTGATCAAGAAACTGGAACGTCTTGCTTCGCATTTTGACCATATCACCAATGTACAGGTGACCCTGAGTGTAGAAAAGCTGGCGCAGAAAGCAGAAGCCATTCTGCATACCCGCGGAGCCGAGATTAATGCGACCGCCGAGCACGAAGACATGTACGCAGCCATTGACCTGCTCTCGGACAAATTGGATCGGCAGCTGGTTAAACAGAAAGAGAAAGCCTTAAACAGGCAACAGGGCGCCAGTGGCCATGCCCTTTGATTTTTCAGGTTGCCATTCTTATTTAGCATGATGATTCATCGCATCCTAACCCCCGAGCGCACCCTTGACGGTGTGCACGGGGCCAGCAAAAAGAAAATTCTGGAATATATCGCTGACCGCATCAGCAGTGAAGTCCCCGAAATCAATGCCAAAGAACTGTTTGAAGCCCTGGTTTCACGGGAGCGTCTTGGCACCACGGGACTGGGATCAGGTGTGGCTATCCCGCACTGCCGCTGTAAAGCCTGTCCGGAGCCGGTTGGCCTATTTATACGACTTGCGGAACCCGTTGACTTTGACTCAGTGGATCGTAAGCCAGTTGATCTGGTTTTCGCATTGATCGTACCAGAGGGGGAAAATCAGGAACATCTGGAGATTTTGAAAGCACTGGCAGAAAAGTTTCATTCCGAAGCTCTTCTTCACACCATTCGTCAAGCAGCTGATGCACAGACATTATACAAAAATTTGTGCTCCTGACCCCTGTTCTTCTTAACTATGAATACATCCCCCTAGAAGCCAGCATTTTCAGTCAGGATTAATCGAGCTACAGACTCCATAAAAAAGCCGCTTACTGGAAGCGGCTTTTTTTTATGATGCTCTCCTATTAACTTCTGTAGGACTTTCGCATTGACAGGCAGCTGTAAAAATTGCTAGATCAGCAAAAAATAGCGGATGTCGTCGTGCGTAGAAAGATAACAAGACCTACAACAGCTGGGTGTGATTTGCCGAAATATACAGGGTTTCTATTGTGTGAGCCGAAATCAGCAACCTGTACTCGCCTTAGTGAGATCGGAGATATGTCACACCACAGCGTTAACCGTTTTCTACAACGTGAAGACTTTGCTCCCAATGACCTTTTCATGGAAGTAGCCGCAAGGCTGATTCTTGATGGGGGCACGCTATCGGTTGATGATACGGTGCTGGATAAGCCGTACAGTAACTACACGGCATTCATCGGCTATCATTACTCGGGCAAGCATCATAAAGCCGTCAAGGGCATTAATCTCATAACGCTCTATTACACCGATATCAAAGGCTATAGCCTTCCTGTCAATTTCCGCATCTATGACTCTGCGGACGGAAAGTCCAAAAATGATTATTTTCTCGAGATGCTGAAAGAAGTACTTGTATGGGGCTTACGACCTGCATTTGTTACGGGGGATTCCTGGTATAGCAGTGCCGCAAACCTGAAGACTGTGAAAAACAACGGTCTGGGTTTTATGTTTGCCGTTAAAAGCAACCGTACTGTTTCTATCCAAAAGGGTGACTACCAACAAGTGCAGAGCCTGGAGATTCCTGAAGAGGGAATAACCGTTTGGCTACGTAATTTTGGTTCTGTGCGTTTGTACCGGACGCGGCTAAAAAACGAGCTGCGCCATTACGTCGTCTACACACCCCATGCTGGATCAGAGGTATCACCACAGGTAGGCTTTAATGAACTTCACCTGCACCATTGGGCGATCGAAGAGTATCACCGGGCGCTGAAACAACTCTGCAGTATTGAGCGCTTTCAGGTGAGAGGAAAGCAGCAGGTCAGGAACCATATTTTTGCCTCTATCTTTGGGTATGCCTGCCTTCAGGCCAAGAAAGTATCTGAATCTCTCAGTAGCATCTATCGCGTTAAGAATGATGCGCTCAAGGATGCTATTTGGGACTTCATTAAGAGCTTCTCTGATGGTAAAGACTGGCTGAGACCATCTTTTATCAGAGCTGTCAATGCGTAAGTTCTATTCTGGTCTCAATTGGACGCAGGTGAGGGAATTGAGTCAGTATATCTTCACTCAGGCTTAACTTTTCAGAATGCCTTCGCATAGTTGGTAAAGTATAAGAGTAACTGTTCATACTCGTCTGGCTAATTACATCATCATCATCCAATGAATGCGGGACTTCATCACCAACATAGAACGTGGAAGGTTGATAGCGCTTTAGGACAGCCTCATGCTTTGCAACTTGCTTTTCAGCAATATCAGCGAATTTCATTTTTTCAGTGACTTCCGCTTCTAATTGCCCCTTTTGAGTTAAAGCCTCTGCCAGTTCATTGGCAAAACGAGTTCGAGTGCCTGATTTACTGGTTACTTCTGCTTCTGCTCTAACTATCTCTGCTTCCAGACCATCTCCCTTACTAACCTCGTCTTGAAGCATCTTTGTAACTTTAGTCTTAGTATCGGTTTTAGCCTGTACTCGAAGCTCCTCATTAAAAAGCTTGAGAGCTTCAGACGTAGGCTTGCCTGCCATGTTTGTACCAAAGTCTGGATTGTTGATCTCCACAATCATGCCTTGATACTTTTCCAACTTTGCCTTGTGCTCACTAAAATCAGCCTCTGCTTTATGCAGCATCTGAATGGCTGCACTTTCCTTAGCTTTCGCGTCTTCGAGTGATTCAGCAATTTGACTAATCCTTGTTGATAGAAGCTCTATCTCTTCTTGTTTATGCTCAGCAACTCGTTTGCATTCAGCCTCCTCAAGTTGATAAGTTCGAATTTCAGTCTGGATCGCTTCTACTAGTTCACTTTCAGTAGTTTCTGCAGCAACCTTCAGTGTTTGTTTACTTGCTCCAGTAGAATTTTTACTTGACTCACGATCAGCTTTTATTCGTAACTATTCAGCACCCAGCAAAGGCGTATTGTTGTAATTTCGAACCGCTTTAAGAAGCGCCTGAAATATGTTCAACCCCTGCTTTTTAGCAGATGATAAATAGCTTCGGATTCGGGTAAACATGGTACCTCCGTCTTCACTTCTGAAGCAGCCTGAGATCTTCTGCTTAAGTTTGGCCATCCTGGCATCACGTTCACTGCCATTGTTATCGAAGGGAATTGAAAAGTCCGACATGAAGCGCAACGTTTCAACCTTAAACTCAATAAGCCTTTTGAACAGGTTGTAGGCCTTGGTATTCCTGACCTTCTTACGTCCAAGCACCTGTCGTTGTTTTTCCATATAAGCGGTTTCCTTCGTGAGAGCCCTTTGAAGGATTTGGTCGTATATCGTCTCAATGCGAAGCTGTATTGCACCAGGCATTTGAGTCAGACCGGCTGCTTTGTATTTCTTGCAGAAGTGCCAGGAGAGCGTAAGCAATTTCATCAGCCGCAGAGCCAGCTTATTCGCATCCCTATCGACAACTCCCTGAAGCTCTCTCAGATGATGGGCATTACAAAGCACATGCACTGCCGCATAGGCAAAGTAGGACTTCCAATGATCGTGAACCAGAATGCCTGCAAAAGTCAGCAGGATGCCCATTGCATCCATTGCTTCACAACCTCGCCTTTCTGAGAGGTAGTAAAGCGTCCATTGGTCATCTCGCATAATGTGTAACCACCACAGTGAACCGTCAACCCGCATGCCAGTTTCATCCGCTCCTGCAACCGGACTTTCTTGTAAAGCATCGCGGATACTCTGCTCAGTAGAGGCCAGGTTCTCATGGGTATAGGCAACAAAATTGGCAACAGAGCCTGCGCTGACACTCATGCAATAAATAGTATTGAAATACTCAGACACCCGGTGATATGGGATGAAGTGATACTGGTTTAAATGAACAGCCATTGCCTGAGTCACTTCTCCGTATTGAGCAGCGGCTTTCACTCCTTGGGGAAACTCAGCGGTGTTCCGTTTACCACAAGGACATACTTTAACGTCTGCCCAGTACGCGGTAACTTCAAATTCTCCGGGTCTACCTGGATCAAAAACCTGTCGCTCAATGTATTTGGTGGGTTTAATATCGATAAGCGAAGACTGGCAACAGCAACATTTTTCAACCTTCAGATGCCTGACATAATCGGGTAAGGCGACACGTCTCAAACAAGAGCCTTGATGACCTTTCTGGCCACCTGGTTTATTGCCTGAAGATGGTCTAAGGCTTTTGGGGTTCGGTGTTTCCTGTGAGGAGCAGGGGGCTTCTTTGGAAGATGTATCACCTTTATCACTCCCTTTTTTACTGGGCTTTTGATAACCATCTGACGATGGTGGCTTACTACTGTTTTGACTGTTTTTATTAACCCTTTCTTCCAGTTCGCTGCAACGTTCCCGTAAAAGCGCATTCTCGGTCCGAAGCTCTTCATTCTCTTTAAGGAGAGCTTCGGTAAACGGAGTAGCTGGGAAGTCTGGTTCCATACTGGAGATTTGTTAGAAAAATTGAGTATAAGATGATGGTCGAAAAATCAGAAAATTCCAGATTTATATGAAGGGTGCTGAATAGTTACTTTTATTCTTTTCTCTTTCTCAAGTTTAGCTTCTAGCATCTCAACTTTTTGCTTTTGACGCTCATAAGCTGCAACAGCTTTCTTTTCTTTGGCCTCAGCCTTAGAAAGATCTTTCATTTTTGCAGTGTGGTCAGTCATTAAAGTCTGAACCGATTCAGAAACCTCAATTTTTCTCGAAAACAGGCTCTTAAAGTTTTTGAATGCAGATGGAATAGTCTCCGTAAAAAATGGTTTTACACGATCAGAAAAGAATTTTCTAATCGTCCATCTCCACCCTTTTCCAGACTCACTGCTCATGACCTCCTGATCCTGTGCATCAGATAATTCAGGCATAGATTGAGTTGATTGAAGGGGTGTGTAAAAAGTTGAGTTTGAGACATCATTTCCTGTAGACATATCACTACTCCTTGTTGACATGTTAAGTCGTTCAATATACTGAATACTCTTCAATAGTTTTGAACTTATAAAGTTATCATTATTTTTTTATCACCCAGAATAATCAGACTTAAACAACCGTTTAATCCCCCCTGAATAAACCGAGCAGGAGTACAATAACGCCATCAACAGGAAAAGTTCAAAACAACGCTGTTAGAATTACTAACAAATAAATCTCACTTATTAAATAGAATTAAACATTTCTTCAAACTTCAAATAGACGCACCTCAACAGTTCTACACTAGCGATCTATCATTTTCTTTCTCACATAACTATTGGTGATGGTGATCTTCCCTACCTGAATAGACTCCATTTTCTGGAGGACTGAGAACTTTCTTAGCTACAAGCTAAGAATTCGGAATATACTCTGGACCTTCAAAACACACTAAATAAACCTTACCTACCCTCCCAAGATGGATGCTATCTTTTGCTTATAAAGCTAACATCATAAAATGCAGATAACCTATTACAACCAGCACAGATAACAGAGACACGTAAAATAGAAGGGAACCACCATGAAACTCGTCATCATCAGTGGTCGATCCGGCTCAGGAAAAAGCTCAGTCCTCCACACATTGGAGGATGAAGGCTTCTATTGTGTCGACAATCTTCCAGCCAGCATGTTGAGTCAACTGCCAGATACCCTGAAAGGCCATCATTCAGAGCCACCCAAAATGGCGGTTAGCATTGATGTCAGGAACTTACCCGGAGCCCTTGATAATTTTTCAGAGTTACTTGCCACTCTGAGAACCAAAGGTATCGACTGTCAGGTGCTGTATCTTGATACCGGCAGCGAAAAGCTGGTTAGCCGTTATAGCTCCACTCGACGGAAACACCCTCTCAGCAACGACCAGATCTCTCTCAGAGAAGCCATTGAGATCGAGAAAAAACTGCTAAAGCCCGTTCTTATCGAAGCAGACCTCAAAATTGACACCACTCCGCTATCAGTTCACCAAATTCGTGATCTGATCAAACAGGAGTATTGTGGTGATGAAAAGAGTGGCATGACCGTTCTCTTTCAATCCTTTGGATTTAAGAATGGCATACCTTCCGATGCAGACTTTATCTTTGATGTTCGTTGCCTCCCCAACCCGTTTTGGGATGAATCCCTAAGAGATTACACGGGCCTTGAGGAACCGGTGATCGACTTTCTTAAGGATGAGTCCATTGTCATTGAGATGGTTGATGATATCAGTGTCTTTGTCGAAAAATGGCTCCCCCGCTTTGAGTCTGCCCAACGCAGTTATATGACCATTGCCATTGGTTGCACTGGAGGCCAGCATCGCTCGGTCTATATTTGTAAAACATTGGGTGAACTGTTCGCCAGTAAACTGGAACGGGTTCAGGTCAGACACAGAGAGCTTCACGAATAATGATTACATATCGAAAAAAAATTATTAACAAATTGGGGCTGCATGCACGAGCAGCATCCAAGTTTGTCTCAACATCGTCCGCTTTTGCCAGTCAGATCGAAATTGGATTTAATGGCCGTAAAGTCGATGGTAAGAGTATTATGGCGGTCATGATGCTGGCAGCAGGGCAAGGTTCGGAGCTCGAGCTTCATTGCGACGGTCATGATGAAGAGGCGGCGTGCCTTGCACTGTGTGAGCTCATTGATGACCGCTTTGGTGAAGAAGAGTAACTGGCGCCCCTTATCAAGTGGTAGCCGCTGTACATACAATAAGAGACCACTCTCCATTTTCTCTGGCCATCCGCTTTTGCACCGGATAACCAGAATCCAGTCAGGCAGATTATAATGGCCCAGCAGCTGCAATTGAGCATCGGTGAAGCCGAGCTGAAAAAACTGAATGATGCTCTTGAGCACGGTGTTTCTGCAGATTTGCGCACCATGCTTAATACATTGCCCCCTGCTGACACAGCACATCTACTGGAATCATCTCCGCCAAAACTGCGCAGTCTGTTATGGCGACTGGTTGATCGTGACCAGGAAGGTGACGTACTTCAGGAACTGAGTGAAGAAGTACGTCAGTTCTTTCTTGATCAGATGAACATTGCCGAACTGAAGGCAATCACCGAAGGTCAGGATGTTGATGACATAGCAGACCTTCTGCAGCAGCTGCCTGACACCATCACCCGACAGGTTCTGGACTCCATGAACAGCCAGGACCGGCAGCGAGTTGAAGTGGTTCTGGCCTATCCGGAAGACTCCGCCGGCGGGTTGATGAACACCGACACCATCACGGTGCGCCCCAATAACACCGTTGATGTTGTACTTCGCTACCTCCGTCGCCACGAGGGCATTCCCGATACCACTGACAGCCTGCTGGTCGTTAACCGCCGTGATGAATACATTGGCCGCCTGCCCCTTACCTTGCTGCTGACAACTGAACCAAGTGCTACTGTCAGGGAGGTGATGTTAACCGACCTGGACCCTATTCCTGCAGACATGGAGGATACTCAGGTAGCCCAGCTGTTTGAGCGACAGGATCTGATTTCCGCACCTGTGGTTAACGAAAACGGCAAACTGCTTGGGCGGATCACCATTGATGATGTCGTTGATGTTATCCGGGAAGAGGCTGAACACTCCATGATGAGTATGGCCGGTCTGGATGACGATGAAGATACGTTCGCTCCGGCACTGAGAACAGCAAGGCGCCGGGCTGTCTGGCTGGGTTTCAACCTGATTACCGCATTTATTGCCGCATCGGTTATAGGTCTTTTTCAGGAAACCATTGATAAAGTGGTGGCTCTGGCGGTACTGATGCCAATTGTTGCAGGGATGGGGGGAAATGCTGGCAGCCAAGCTCTGACTCTGGTGATACGAGGGATGGCACTGGGACAAATCAGTAAGACAAACCTGAAGTGGCTGCTAAGCCGGGAGCTGGTTGCCGGTTTTTTAAATGGATTGTTGTGGGCAACACTGGTCGCCACCATCGCCTGGTTCTGGTTTGATGATCCGATTATCTCGCTGGTGATCGCCTGCGCCATGGTGATTAATTTAAGTGTTGCCGTTATCACCGGTGCTATGCTGCCGGTCCTACTGAAATCGTTGAATATTGATCCGGCCCTGGCTGGCAGTATTATCCTCACTACTATTTCCGATGTGGTGGGATTTTTCTCATTCCTTGGACTGGCAACCGTTTTCTATGGGTAGACTTGAACCAATCCCACCTTCTAAACATGAACTGCTCGATATCATATTTAGAAGGCGACATTGGTATTAATTACTCACCTGCCAGTTTCATACTGCTGATCAGAATTGAACCGGTTTGGATATTCCCACGCCTATCCACATCATTGCCCACGGCAACAATGTTCCGGTAAATATCCTTCAGGTTACCTGCAATGGTTACTTCTGAAACTGGGAACTGAATTTCACCATTCTCTACCCAGAAACCGCCAGCGCCACGGGAGTAATCACCGGTTACTGTATTGACGCCCTGCCCCATCAGCTCGGTGACCAGAAGCCCGGTTCCCATCTGTTTCAGCAGCGCATCTAGGTCACCTGCATTGCTTTCAACAAACAGGTTATTCACGCCACCTGCATTGGCAGTGCTGTCCATTCCCAGTTTCCGGGCTGAGTAGGTGCTCAAAATATAATGTTGCAGAACGCCGTCAGTAATGAAGTCCTTGGCATAAGTCGCCAGGCCATCATTATCAAAACTGGCGGAGCCCAGCATGCTTTTCAGTAATGGCTGCTCATGAATACGCATCCATTCGGGGAACACCTGTTTGCCGAGGTGATCCAGCAGGAAGGAAGCCTGACGATACAGACTACCGCCACTGATCGCCCCCAGAAAATGAGAGATAAGGCCTGACGCCACCTCCGGTGCAAACAGCACGGGTACTTCAGCAGTGCCGACTTTTCGGGCTCCCAGTCTGCGAACCGTGCGCTCTGCGGCTTTTTTGCCCACCGCGATCGCCTTCTCCAATTCGTTGGCATTTCGGTTTACTGTGTACCAGTAGTCCCGCTGCATCTCGTCACCCTGCATACCAATCAACACGGCGCTCAGACTGTGACGACTGGAAACATAGCTCCCAATAAATCCATTGCTGTTGCCATAGACACGACAACCCTGATGGCTGGACACACTGGCACCATCAGAATTCACAATTTTATTACTGAAAGAGCGGCCGGCATCTTCACATTGCATGGCCAGCTCAATCGCCTGCTGGGCATCAATTCCCCATGGATGGCACAGATCAAGATCAGGCAGCAAATCACCGTCGGCCATTAACGCTTTATCGGCAAGCCCCGCATAAGGGTCTTCGGAAGCGTAACGGGCAATATCACAGGCAGCTTTTACCGTGTCACGGATCGCCTCTGGGCTGCTGTCAGAGGTACTGGCAGAGCCTTTTCGTTTGCCAAGATAAACAGTGATACCCAACCCCTGGTCTCGGTTAAACTCAACCGTTTCAACGTCCCCCATACGAACGCTGGCCGACAGGCCTGCATCCATACTGATGCCAACCTCACAGGCATCCGCACCCTGTCTGGTGGCTTCAGCCAGAATATCGCTGGCCAGTGTTTTCAGCCTGGTCTCTTCACTTCGTGGATCCAGTACTGCATTGGAAGATTCGCCCATGATTCCACCTGATCTGTTTTGTTTATCTCTATTGTGCCGCTGTGAAGTTAAGAATGCATCAGTTAGATACTCAATTAAATGCACTCTAATTTGAAGGGGAAAAACATCCCAATTGAGAAGCATTCTGAAGTAAAATAGTAAGAATTGTATCTATTTTTCCATCCATGGAACTGCTTTCTCATACACAACGTTATGTAATCTGCAGATTCCCATCAATGGCAATTCTCTATGAGTAAAAAGAGCCGTCGCATCCAGGAAGCCTGGGACGATGAAGAAACAGAAGAAATCATCTATGTCAGCAAATCTGAACTGAAGCGGGACATGGAGGAACTGAAGAGCATTGGTGCCCGGCTGATGGAACTTAAACCGGCATTGCTTGATAAGTTGCCTCTGAATGATCGCCTTCGTGAAGCATTGGATGAAAGCAAGCGCATCAAAAGCAACAATGCAAGAAAGCGCCATCTGGGTTTTATTGGCAAGCTGATGGCAGATCAGGACATTGAGCCCATCATGGAGCTTCTGAACCAGCTGGACTCCTCCAGTGACGAGTACAATCGTCGATTTCACCAGTTGGAGCGGTGGCGCGACCAGCTTGTCCATGATGATGACAGTCATAAGGCATTGACTGAATATCTGGAACATTACCCGGAAGCTGACCACCAGCATATCCGTCAACTGGTTCGCAATGCCCAGAAAGAAGCGTCTCAGGACAAGCCCCCTGCAGCGGCAAGAAAGCTGTTCAAATACCTGAGGGAAGTGGACGAACTTTAGGCAGAACCATGAGCAGGCTGAAACTAGCCTGTTCTCCCCTACTCCCTCTCCTGAATTTGCAGCCCAACAATATTTCCCTGCATCACAATATGCTTTTGCAAATTGTGAGCAATGCCTCTTGCCCAGCCTTTTGCCTTTTCAGCATTACTACCCTCAAAGCAGTCATCCAGTGTCTGATCAAACAGTTTCAGCCATCGCGCCATCTGCTCAGGATGAAAATCGACCTTCTGAAACACCTCAAGATGAGGCTGCAGCGCATTTCTCCGATAACCGCGGGACTTCAACAGTAATGATTCCCAGAATGTAATCATGATTGGCAGATGGTGTTCCCAATCAACCTGAGCAATATCGTTAAAAATAGGCCCTAGCACTTCATCCTTATGGACTCTGCCATAGAAGGTCTCCACCAGCAGCCTGATATCGTCTGAAGTAGTGATATCCTTCATAAGCACCTCTTGATTTCTCTATATCGCACCATCAGTACGCCTTGTAGCCAAGCCTGAAACAACAGCCACTCTGACATTATTTTCATACTCAAACTATAACATGCATTTTAAATACTACAATTAAATCGAAATAATAGCTGTAACAGCGCAGAGGTCAGGTATGTCGCAGGTTGATCGAAGAGCTTGGCAAGTACTGGGGATCGTCTTTATTGTCTCATTTGCAATTCTGTTATGGCAGGGCCAGGCGATCTACCGTCATGCTCCCCCTATTCCGGATAAAGTGGTCAGCAGCAATGGTAATACCCTATTTACCAAAGAAGATATTTTGCAGGGACAGCTGGTCTGGCGTTCCATTGGAGGCCATGAAACCGGTTCTATCTGGGGGCATGGAAGTTATGTCGCCCCTGACTGGAATGCAGACTGGCTACACCGTGAAGCATCACAGTTGCTGGATGTTTTCGCCTTCAAGGATTTTAACCAGACTTATCAGTCGCTGCCTGAGCATCTTCAAGCCTCTGTAAAAGCAAGAACCCGGGAGTCCATCATAACCAATACACTGAACCCGGAAAACGGGGTGGTCACATTATCCGCTGAACGTACTGAAACCACCGAAGCTCTGTCTCACTATTACCAACAGCTCTTTGGAAACAACCCCGAGTTTCAGACACTCAGGGAACAGTATGCCATTCGTGAAAACCCCATAGAAAATGCCAGTTACAGAAGACAACTGACAGCGTTTCTATTCTGGACAACCTGGGCCACATCCACCAATCGACCCGGCAGTGACATCACCTATACCAGCAACTGGCCTCATGAACCCCTGATTGATAACACTCCAGCTGGAGCCCTGCTTGGCTGGTCCATTTTCAGTATTGTATTGCTGATAGCCGGTATTGGCGCCATGGCGTGGCATCATGCCGCTACGGTCAGAAACGAAAGCTTACCAGCCCCCCCTGCCAGTGACCCTCTGGCTCAGTCCACGGTGACACCTTCAATGATGGCTACACGGAAGTTTTTCGGTACCGCCATTGCCCTGTTTGTACTTCAGATCATCCTTGGTGGAGTCACCGCCCATTATGCCGTAGAAGGTCAGGAGTTTTACGGCATCAATCTCAGTGAGATTCTTCCTTACGCCATTACCCGAACCTAGCACACCCAGCTGGGACTTTTCTGGATTGCAACAACGTGGCTGGGTACCGGGCTCTATTTTGCGCCTTTACTGTCAGGCGCTGAAGCACGGTTTCAAAAGTTTGGGGTTAATCTGCTGTATGGTGCACTGCTTCTCGTGGTCACTGGCTCCATGGCCGGAGAGTGGCTGGGGGTACAGCAATACTTCAATCTGGATATGAATTTCTGGTTTGGCCATCAAGGGTATGAATACGTTGACCTTGGCCGGTTCTGGCAGATAGCGCTGTTTACCGGGCTTCTACTGTGGCTGGCACTGGTTACCCGGGCAATAATCCCTGCGCTTCATCGCAACGCCGGTGACAAACAGGTACTCTGGGTATTTTTTCTCTCATCCATTGCCATTGGCCTGTTTTATGGAGCCGGTCTGTTTATGGGAAAACACACCCATCTGGCTCTGGCAGAGTATTGGCGCTGGTGGGTAGTTCACCTCTGGGTGGAGGCCTTTTTTGAAGTCTTTGCCACTGCCGTTATTGCCATTCTTTTTGTCCGGCTTGGGTTAATACGAACACAATCAGCCAACAGCGCTGTTGTTTTTGCCACTACCATATTTCTGGTGGGCGGTATTATTGGCACTCTTCATCACCTCTATTTCGCGGGTGTGCCTACCTCTGTCATTGCCTGGGGTGCCAGCTTCTCAGCTTTGGAAGTCGTTCCTTTGTGTCTGATTGGACTGGAGGCTTATGAAAACTACCGGCTCCGAAAAGCCGCTACGTGGGTAAAAGCCTACCAATGGCCCATTCTTTTCTTTGTTGCCACCGCTTTCTGGAACCTGGTCGGTGCCGGTGTATTCGGTTTCCTGATCAACCCCCCCATTTCGCTTTATTACATCCAGGGCTTGAACACCACACCACTTCACGGCCATACCGCACTGTTTGGTGTCTATGGCATGCTCGGCATTGGTCTTCTATTAACCTGTATGAAAAGACTTGCCAACCCTGCCTGCTGGGATGATCGACTATTAAAATGGGCATTCTGCAGCCTTAATGGCGGGTTGGCGGCAATGGCATTAACCACCCTCTTGCCCATTGGGGTTTTACAGGGTATCGCCAGTGCAAGTGAAGGTTACTGGTATGCACGCTCACCAGAGTTTATTCATCAACCCATTATCCATACGCTTGTCTGGTTAAGGATGGTGGGAGATATCATTTTTGGTATGGGAGCACTGGCTCTGGCCGGGTTTATGGCCAAACTCGCCCTTGGACAGAGAAAGTTCAATGCTAACAATATGGCAATGGATGAGTAACTCGATGAAGAGCAATTCTACACAGATGGCAATGCTGTTACTGCTGATATGGGCAGGCATGATACTGGGTATCTCTTTTCTGGCTACCCCGGTGAAATTTACAGCGCCCAGTCTGACCCTGTCTGCCGGTGTTGATGTTGGACGTCATGTCTTTGCCATTTTTGACAACGTTCAATGGCTCATTATTGCGCTGCTGGTCCTGGTGTCGCTCAGATATTCATCCAGCGGTATGATTCGGTGGCTACCACTCATCGTCTTTATGCAGATCATTCAGTCTGCGTGGCTGCTTCCCATACTGAATCAGCAGGCACTTGACATTATTGCCGGACAAAAACCGCAAGTGGGTCATTTTCACGCCATTTATGGCGTCATTGAATTGTGCAAGCTGTTAACAGTACTAGCGCTTGCCTGGTTTCTGCTATCTCTTGAGGAGGGTAACTCGTGAACACATTACCTGAGCACGTATCCGCTTATAAAAAAACCAAACTCTTCACTTCAGAGTGCTGCCCTGCAGCATTTCTCAAAGAACACTCGACAGCAGAAGGGGTTTGGGGCGTTTTGCATATTACCAAAGGTGGCCTGGTATTTTGTGATGATGTAACCGGTGAAGACACACCACTTACCGAAGGGAAGCAGACTGTGATTGCTCCAGCCATGCGACATCATTTGAAACTGGAAGGCTATGCCGAATTCTTTGTTGAGTTTTATCGGTAAAAGTTGTCTCAAAGCCTTCAGTTATCCTGCAACGGGAAATCCGAGAAAATACCATCAACACCTTGAGCAATAAGTTGTCTGGCAACCGCCTGAGAGTTAACCGTGTAGCAGTAAAGCTCATGGCCTTCGGACTTCACTTGTGAAACCAGTCTCTTTGATATTCGCTTAGCGTTCAGATGAATCGACACTGCATTGACACGCAATGCTTTCTTGCGCCAGTTCACTGGTAGCCGTTCAAACAAACAGCCAACCTGAATATCGGAACGATCTGAAAAACTGACCAGTGCCTGATAATTAAAGCTGGAAACCAGAAGCCGGTCTTTTGGAAATTCAACCTCACTAATGATCTTTAAAACAGTGTCTACTAACCTGGATTCTGAACAACCATTGGTTTTCAACTCAAGGTTCAGACCGAGCCCTAGCGCTTTAATCAGTTTAAGCGCCTCTCGAAGTTGAGGAATCTTCTCACCTGAAAATTGATCAGAGAACCAGCTGCCCGCATCGACGGTTTCCAGTTCGGAGCAGTTGAGCGAAAACAGTCGTCCTTTTTTATTGGTTGTACGGTTCAGTCGACGGTCATGAAAAAGTACAGGTGTACCATCAACAAGCAGAGTAACGTCCACCTCTACCCATTTCATCCCTTGCTCAGCAGCCAATCTAATACCTACCAGCGTATTTTCCGGAGCCTCTCCCGCCAGACCACGATGCCCGATTATTCTGCTCATGCGCATGAATTATCTCACCTTACAAATGAACCAGAACCTAACCAAATGCAGGAACAGGGCTATTCTTATCCGAGACCCTGTTGTAAGGACATTAACACAGATGCGGCCAGTTTTACTCAGCATTGATGTCGGCACCCACAGTTTGCGCAGCGCTTTTGTTTCATTGGAAGGGCATATCCTTGCCTGTGATGAAGAACCGCTTCTGATCTGGAAAACGGCGAGTACCATGGAGTTCTGTTCAGATAATATCTGGGAAGCCCTGGTAACCAGCGTAAATCGATTAACCGCTGAACACCCACTGAATCAAGAGGATATTAAAGGGATAGGTATTGATACAACCTACTCTCTGGTTCTGCTGGATGAACAGATGCAACCTGTCCACCTGCCCGGGAGCCATCGCGCTAATACTTTTGGCTGGATGGACAGTCGGGCCAGCCAACAGGCAGCCATTATTGCCAGCGAGTACCCGGGACTATTTGCTCATGCTGGCTCAAGAATCAGCGCCAAGAGTAACTCAAGTAAATTACTCTGGCTCTTCCAAAGTGCCCCGGAAACCTGGCAAGCCGCAACCTGCATTCTCGATCTCTATGATTACGTCACCTGGAAACTAACGGGTTGTGTGACCAGAACGCCCACGTCAACCAGTCATATCTTTACCAGAGATGCGGCAGCCAAACTGAATATTGATATTGAGGAGCGATTTAATGGTGAATCACTTGAGATTGGGGCTGCGGTTGGGGGGGGGCTGTGCAAAAGTGCGGCTGACCAGCTAAATCTCAAACAGGGAACCCCTGTTGCCACAGGCATTATTGATGCTTACGGAGGAACCCTCGCCACCATACTTGCCGATAATCATCAGAAAAGCCTGCAACCACTGGATTGTATTACCAGAAGAGTCAGTTTTATCGGTGGAACCTCATCCAACTACGTCACCTTCAGCAAGGATACGTTAACCTGCAATGGTGCAGATGGCCCCTACCCTTCAGTCCTGGAAGGCTACTCGTTGATATATGCCAGACAAACCGCGGCTGGAGCCTTCATTGATCACATCATCACATCACACCCGGCTTACAGCTCGATCTATGATATTGCTGTCAGCCTGGGTATTGGGGTTCATGAGTACCTTAACCAGATTCTCTATGAGCTGGCTGGTAACAATAGATCGGAATACGCTAAAGATGTAAGCAAACTGACAGCGAACCTTCATATGCTCCCTTACTTTGACTCACCTGAAGTTGATCAACCACAGCGGGGCATGATTACCGGCCTCTCTCTGGATAAAAGTCATCAGTCGCTTTCTGTCTTATACCTCGCCAGTATTCAGGCCCTGGCTCTGGATGCTCGCTATCAGTTAGAGAAGTTAAAGAAATCCGGGTATGACTTTGAACTCTTAATACCCACCGGGGGATTGGCAAAAAACCAACTACTGCTGACTGAACATATCAATATACTCAATATGCCAGCAGCCATTCCAGAAGAGAGAGAAAGTATGCTGCTTTCCGGAGCCATCACTGGGTCCGTGGCCGCGGGTATATACAGCAGTATTGAGGGTGCCATGAGAGCCATGAGTCGCTACCACGACATAATAAAACCTAACCAGCAATTGTTTGATTTTTACGAAGCAAAATACGACACATTTATGAAAATGCAGAAGTGTCAACAATCGTGGGAGTGAAATTTTAATGATTTGAAAAAAAGGAAGGGAAGATGGGGTGGGCGAAGGGGCTCGAACCCTCGACCGCCGGAATCACAATCCGGAGCTCTGCCAACTGAGCTACGCCCACCATCTAGATCTGAATCAGGAAGAAGAACTTCATCCCTCACCAGACGCGGCTGATTATAAGGAAAGCTGTTCAGCTTGCAAGCATGAACCGATGTTTTTTTCTGCGATTTACCACTATATTTCAATGCGCGTCTGCTAACCTGAGTACCTTTCCCCATCACTAATCACCTCTAAAGCTGTTAAGCATGAGGCATACCATGCTCACTCCCTGTATAGCTCGAATTCATCAATCTGCATTCAGCACAATCACCCTGCTCACCTGTCTGCTAATAACACTGTTACCCCCGCTACAAGCCTACAGTTCTTATAATTCAAGCACTGTTGTTAATACGACGGTTTGTTATGACAACCAGTGTCCGCTGGATACCGACTTCTATTTTGAATTTGAAAACATGCACCTGATTAAGGGACTGTTTACCGGGCAAAACTATGATCAGATCCCTGAGGTATCAACACTGAATGGTTGCCGTAATGATGCGTGGAACTTTTTTAACTGGGCTGCAGTCAGCAAGGGCATTCCAGCCACATCCCTGAAGGTGAGAACCGACCGACTTGGCCCTCTCAGCAAATCCATCGTCCTCGCAGAAATTGAACGTCTGGCAGAGCAAACCCATAATGAAGCCGGACCTCATCGAATTATGATCAGCTTCAGTGGGCATGGAACCCGTAGAGCTGATGCCAGCGGTGATGAGTTAGATCATATGGATGAACTTATGGTTTGCGGTCGTGATATCGTTTCAGATGATGAACTTCACCATGCTTTCAAACGCTTCCATAAAAGCACCAGACTTTTGGTATTTGTTGACACCTGCCACTCTGGCACTATGTTTGACCTGCCCTATCGGTATGTATATAACACGCTGCATCCAGATATTGTCGAAGAGATTAATATGGGAAGGGACAGGGATATTCCTGCCTATATGATCGTGATATCCGCCAGCCGCGACAGAGAAACTGCAGCTGATGCTTTTTTGCCAAGCCCAGACACTATCTCCTGGAGCAGTCAGGGTGACTTTAGCAACCGGATGATCAAGACATTGAAAGAGGTGTATTACCATAACCTCTATGTAAGAAATATTCCGGCCCTGCTTCGTGACCAGAAACTGCATGCCGAGATCAAATATAACCTGAATCAGCATGCAGTGCTTTCAACCAATTTTCGCCTGGACAAAGACCTGAAATTATTTGGCTGGTAGAAGCCCCTCAGCAGAGGCTTCTTCTGGTTCACCTGGCTCACTGACTTTGGAAGACTTGCCGGTAAATATCTGGTTAAAGGCCACTGCCATCATAATGGTGGCAAGGGCTGCCCAGGTATGAACTGACAGGGCTTCACCATTGATGGTCGCTCCCAGTAAAACACCAATCATGGGTACCAGATAGTTATTCAGTGAGGCAAATACCGGCCCTGCATCACGAATCAGCATCATATACAGGAAGTACACGAGGCCAGCACACAGAGTGCCCAGGTATGTCACTGCCATCAGGCTGGACGCTGTTGGTGTAATTTCTGTTACCGGAGCCACAATCATTGCAAAGAGAATGATTTGGACTGAAGCGCTGCCAAGAACATTTCTGGCAATGATCAGTGGATGCTCATTCTCCACCCCCTTCAGTAATAAAAGGGCAACGGCAAAGCAGGCGGAAGCAACGATAATAGCGCCCGCAGCCATCAGGTTAGTGCTGCTACCTGACATCAGCTCCGGGTAAAACAGCATCACCAGACCTGAGAAGCCTAATATTACGCTGCCAATACCTGCAAAGGTGATACGTGCGCCTTTGATAACCAGAGGAGCCAGAATCACCGTAAAGAAAGGGATGGTTCCCATCAAAATGGCAGCAATTGCTGTATCAAGGAATTGCTGCCCCCAGGCTACCAAAATAAAAGGTATCGTCGCTTCCAGCAACCCAATCAGGCTGAACTTAAACCACTGACCACCGTTACTTTTAATCCTCATCACCTGGCAGATGATCACCAGAGTCAGAAAACCAATCAGTGAACGGCCAGCTCCCACCCACACAGGAGAAATATCAGCAACTGCCATTTGCTGAAAAATGAACTGGGATCCCCAGATAACCCCAATACCGAAGAGAAAGAGATAATTTCTTAACATGTAAATATCTCGCACAAATGCCTGAAGCCAAAATTGCGCGAATTTTATGCAACAGAGATCTATTGATACAATGAAACCTCATCATCCAGCCATGTATCGTATCGATACTTCACATTAAATGAGATAACTGCAGTAAGTTTGTCCATACCATGAGCGACCTGAACCGTATTGATCTGAATTTATTGCGAGTTTTCGACCTGTTGATGCTAGAAGGTAGCGTCAGCCGGGTTGCGCAGAAACTGCACCTCTCACAGTCGACAATAAGTCATGCACTTTCCCGACTTAGACGACAGTTTAATGATGATCTTTTCATACCGGTATATGGTGGCATGGCTCCAACCGAGCAAGCCAAACTGATCTCGCCACTGGTTCGACAGGCAATGCTCCTGCTGGAACAGAGTATTAACAGCACTCCGATTTTCGAACCTGCCCAGAGCAAAGCCAAATTTCGCCTTGCCGGTGGAGACTATGTCGAGCTCGTCTTATTGCCAGTTCTCATGGAACAAATAGCTCAGCTGGCCCCTGATATAAAGATTGAGATAGAAGGACTTAAAGCAACGGATTACTCAAGAGAGCTGGAATCTGGAGCGATTGATCTCGTGATTGGTTTTGAAGCACTCGGGCGACTGGCCAAATCATTAAAAACCGCCAGTATTATTACCGAGCAGTTAGTGGTGATTGCGCCTAACCCAATAGATAGTACTCAGGGAGTAATCACTGTTGACTCAATGCGATCCTTAAAATTTATCTATCCATCCAATTGGGGGCATTCGCAGGCACTTATGGATGAGTGGTGTCAGCAGCACGGAGTTGAACGACATATTGCCATTAAAACATCCGGCTTTGTCGCTGTTCCTGTACTTATGGAAAAGCTTGGGCTGGTAACCGCCTTGCCTTCTGCCATTGCCCGATATTATGAACAGCAGTTTGGCTTTATTTACTACCCGATCGCCAGCAGTGAACTGACTTATCGCCACCTGTTGGCCTGGCATCCACTGAGAGATAAAGACCCCAGCCTGTTATGGTTAAGGCAGCAGATCATTAAAGCAGCTGAGACTATTGAGTCTCATGATGCAGCCCTACCGAGAAGGTCATAAGATCTGTTGACGTTTACTCCTGCCAATAGAGCACTTTCTTTTCAAGAGCAGTCCATAGACCAAACAGCATTAAACCAAACAACGATAGAACCAGGACACCTGCCAGCATTTGATCCATCAATGCCATTGCCCCTGCCCCGAGAATAAAGGCACCAATACCATAATTGGCACCAATCATTTCCGCAGAAACCAGTAATATCAATGCAATGGCCGTTGTCAATCGGCAAGCAAGAAACAGAGAGGGCACAGTGCTGGGTATCACTATTTTGTATAATTGTTGTACTCTTGTAAGCCCAAACACCGTTCCCATCTCAATCAGTTTGGGCGATACAGATCGTACCCCTTGGAGTATACAAAACGCCGCAGGAAAAAATACACCAGAAGCAATGGTAGCTATACGTGCACCTTCTCCAACCCCCAGCAAAATAATAAATACAGGTAACAGCGCAATTTTGGGTATGGGAAACAGTAGTGCAATCCATGGCACCCCCAATCGATAGGCGTACTCAAAAAAGCCCAGAAATATTCCTGTGATTACTCCACAAAAAATACCAATAAACCAGCCAGAAAAGAAAATAATAAGTGAACAGCAAACATGTCGGGAAAAGTCTGCAGAAACCAAAAGCTCAACAAGCGCTTTTATAACAGCACATGGGCCAGGTAAGAGGTTGCCGCTTGATATATAAATCGCCAGTTCCCATACCACACAGCCAGCCATGATACTTAATAATGAAAAAAGCGCATTTTTAACCATGAAAATCAAACTCTGAATCAACTACGTTGTGACATGCTTAAATGTCGAGTCAACATGACTCTTCAGGGTTTTCCACATCTCATCGCAAAGGGCCCTCTCTCCTGAGTGTTCTATATATGACTGAACATTGATGACTTTAAGGCAGGTTGATGGGCTAGAGCTCAAAAGCACAACCTGATCCGCCAGATCAATCACATCCTGAAATTGATGAGTGGCTATCAGAGTGGTCATCGATAGCTCATCTTTTAACTGTTTGAACTCTTCAACCAGTAGCTGGCGAGTTTGCCCGTCGACAGCAGAAAATGGCTCATCCATCAACAGCAACTCAGGCTTTGAAACCAGCGCCCTTGCCAGGCCTACTCTTTGCTGCATTCCACCGGATAGCTGAAAGGGATACATTGCGGAGCAAGAGCTCATATTGACTAGACAAAGGGCAGAATTAATAAGCCCATCTTTATCTGAACGACTACCTCCAGATCTGGCTAACCCTACTGCTATATTTTCATAAACATTGAACCATGGGAGAAGTCGGTAATCCTGGAAAACATAGCTGATAGCATCTCTATAAAAATCAGTCTTGATACCCCCTGAGGATGGTTTAATCAATCCTGAGATCAGTTTAAAAATCGTACTTTTCCCACAACCAGAAGGACCGACGATGGCCGTTACTCTATTATTCACAAAGTTCAGGCTCAGTTTTTTTATAATATCAGCATCAGAATAGCTGAAGGTAACATCACGAAATTCCAACACAACAACGACTAGCCTTTCTGAAGGGGCTTTATTAATTCATCATCGACTACGTTCATAAGATTAATCCCTTTTTTAACCATATTATTATCCTGATACCATTTTATCTGCTTTCTTATACTCTCTGTATCCAACTCACCATTTGCATCAATATACACAGGGTATCGTATCACTTCTTCTGCATTTAAAGCCGGCTTGATAAACTTGCCAATTGTAATAGCACTCTTAACTTTCTCATTTTCAAAATCACTAGAACCATCGTGATTCTCATCAATAAAATACTTTCGATAAAGCTTTGCAGAGTCCAATGATGCAGCCAGAAACTTTTTCACAATTACTCTTTGGCTTTTCAATATTCTACTGGAAGCAAATATACCAGCTATCTGCCAAGGAGTTTCATCGCCAACATAACCAATGATATGCCCCTGACCTGAGCCTTCTAATTGATGAGCAATATATTCCGGTAGAACAACACTGTCGATTCTGCCACTGGCAAGAGCCGATTTCATAGCAACAATTGAACCAAGGGGTACCAGCCTTTTCTCTTTTAATAAGCCCAGATTATATTTCTCAGAAAGCATAGCCATCATGTAATGGGGAGTCGAGCCAACATCCGTAACTCCAAAACTGACGTTTTTCAACTCTGAGGGATGGCGAACACCACTATGCCAAAGCTTATTGGAAATCAAATATGCGTTAGCAGGCCAGCCTTCTCTCTCACGAATACTCCCAGCAATGACCTTCAATTTATTCTGCCCGGCAAGATTGTATAGCCCGGCAGTTATACCTGCCACACCAATATCCACCTGACCGGAGGCTACAGCAATCGCAACTTGCTGAGCTGTTTCAAAAGTGATCACCTCAAGGCTTATCCCATGTCCCTGAAAAATACCATGATCATGACCAAGATGGAGGACAGAAGCTGACCCTAAATTAAGAACACCTAAACGCACAACCGGTTCTTCTGTAGCCGCTGTCATTGGCAAGAATCTAATGACTAAATTGGTCGTTGCCAATAGCATCAGCGGAAACAGAATCAGAGCAATAAAACTAACAGAGTTTACCGTCCTAAAGAACATCATTCATAGTGACTGCGTAATAGGTTAAGAAATAGGGCTAATTGATTTCCAAGTAACTTTCTTTAAGCACTTTAATCCCAATCAGAAATAATTATAAGGTTTGAATACAGACAACTATGATAGTTTAACCGATAAGTTCAGGCTATTTATCCACCAATATATTCAAACAAGATCTAT
The DNA here is from genome assembly GCF_965196975.1 of Endozoicomonas sp. Lineage (NCBI taxonomy): Bacteria > Pseudomonadati > Pseudomonadota > Gammaproteobacteria > Oceanospirillales > Endozoicomonadaceae > Endozoicomonas > Endozoicomonas sp. The sequence continues at coordinate 5,897,787 of NZ_OZ239981.1, read as the reverse complement.
TAATTTTTTTATGAATCCCATAAAAATATTTCCGATTTCCCATCCGTTTTTCTCCTGAAAGAAAAAACTTCATTTAGATCCACAACATACCCTGCACGCACTCATCCAGGATAACTAAAATGCGCTGCCTCTACCCCCTTCCTGTAATTTTGTTGCCAACTTTGAGATCAAGAATTCCAATTGAGTAATATTTGTTAACCTGGCTATGGATATCTTCAAAATGTTTGCCGTGATCTCATTTCCCTTCCTGTAATTTTTTACCACACAGCAAAAACCCCGACAAATTGCTCTGTCGGGGTTCTCTAATTGGTGCCTGGCGATGACCTACTCTCACATGGGGATGCCCCACACTACCATCGGCGATCGGTCATTTCACTGCTGAGTTCGGGATGGGATCAGGTGGTTCTAACCTTCTATGGTCGCCAGGCTTAACTGGTTTGAGTCAATGGTTTGCTAACCACTCACTCTGGAATCCGGTAATTAAGCTGTTTCTTGCTAAACACTCTTGCGTATGGCTCTGCATATCTGCAGATCGCTTTGGCGTTATATGGTCAAGCCGCACGAGTCATTAGTATTGGTTAGCTCAACGCCTCACAGCGCTTACACACCCAACCTATCAACGTCATAGTCTTTAACGGCTCTTCAGGGGTATCTAGTACCCAGGGAAGTCTCATCTTGAAGGGGGCTTCCCGCTTAGATGCTTTCAGCGGTTATCCCGTCCGAACATAGCTACCGGGCAATGCGTCTGGCGACACAACCCGAACACCAGTGGTCCGTCTACTCCGGTCCTCTCGTACTAGGAGCAGCTCTTCTCAAACTTCCAACGTCCACGGCAGATAGGGACCGAACTGTCTCACGACGTTCTAAACCCAGCTCGCGTACCACTTTAAATGGCGAACAGCCATACCCTTGGGACCGGCTTCAGCCCCAGGATGTGATGAGCCGACATCGAGGTGCCAAACACCGCCGTCGATGTGAACTCTTGGGCGGTATCAGCCTGTTATCCCCGGAGTACCTTTTATCCGTTGAGCGATGGCCCTTCCATTCAGAACCACCGGATCACTATGACCTACTTTCGTACCTGCTCGAGATGTACCTCTCGCAGTCAAGCTGGCTTGTGCCATTACACTAACCGTACGATGTCCGACCGTACTTAGCCAACCTTCGTGCTCCTCCGTTACTCTTTGGGAGGAGACCGCCCCAGTCAAACTACCCACCACACAATGTCCCCGATCCCGTTTCAGGACCTGGGTTAGAACCTCAATATTGCCAGGGTGGTATTTCAAGGATGGCTCCACGCAAACTGGCGTTCACGCTTCAAAGCCTCCCACCTATCCTACACAAGCAACATCAAGATCCACTGTGAAGCTGTAGTAAAGGTTCACGGGGTCTTTCCGTCTAGCCGCGGATACGCTGCATCTTAACAGCGATTTCAATTTCACTGAGTCTCGGGTGGAGACAGCGTGGCCATCGTTACGCCATTCGTGCAGGTCGGAACTTACCCGACAAGGAATTTCGCTACCTTAGGACCGTTATAGTTACGGCCGCCGTTTACCGGGGCTTCGATCAAGAGCTTCTCCGAAGATAACCCCATCAATTAACCTTCCGGCACCGGGCAGGCGTCACACCGTATACGTCCACTTTCGTGTTTGCACAGTGCTGTGTTTTTAATAAACAGTCGCAGCCACCTGGTATCTTCGACCAGCCTCAGCTTACGGAGCAAGTCCGATCACCAAAGCCGGCGCACCTTCTCCCGAAGTTACGGTGCCATTTTGCCTAGTTCCTTCACCCGAGTTCTCTCAAGCGCCTTGGTATTCTCTACCTGACCACCTGTGTCGGTTTGGGGTACGGTCCCTTCTGACCTGAAGCTTAGAAGTTTTTCCTGGAAGCATGGCATCAATCACTTCGGCTCCGTAGAGCCTCGTCATCAATTCTCGGCCTTGAGGATCCGGATTTGCCTGGATCCCCAGCCTACGATCTTAAACGCAGACAACCAACGCTGCGCTGACCTAGCCTTCTCCGTCACTCCATCGCAGTCAAAAGGGGTACAGGAATATTGACCTGTTTCCCATCGATTACGTCTTTCGACCTCACCTTAGGGGCCGACTCACCCTGCGCCGATTAACGTTGCGCAGGAACCCTTGGTCTTCCGGCGGGGGAGCTTCTCACTCCCCTTGTCGTTACTCATGTCAGCATTCGCACTTCTGATACCTCCAGCATACCTCCCGATACACCTTCAACGGCTTACAGAACGCTCCTCTACCGCACTTAACAAAGTTAAGTACCCGTAGCTTCGGTGAACAGTTTGAGCCCCGTTAAATCTTCCGCGCGAGCCGACTCGACCAGTGAGCTATTACGCTTTCTTTAAAGGGTGGCTGCTTCTAAGCCAACCTCCTGGCTGTCTGGGCCTTCTCACATCGTTTCCCACTTAACTGTTACTTTGGGACCTTAGCTGACGGTCTGGGTTGTTTCCCTTTCCACGACGGACGTTAGCACCCGCCGTGTGTCTCCCGTGATTGAACTCATCGGTATTCGGAGTTTGCATGGGGTTGGTAAGTCGGGATGACCCCCTAGCCCAAACAGTGCTCTACCCCCGATGGTTAGACACGAGGCGCTACCTAAATAGCTTTCGAGGAGAACCAGCTATCTCCGGGCTTGATTAGCCTTTCACTCCTATCCACAGGTCATCCGCTAGCTTTTCAACGATAGTCGGTTCGGTCCTCCAATTGATGTTACTCAATCTTCAACCTGCCCATGGATAGATCGCCCGGTTTCGGGTCTACTCCC
>NZ_OZ239981.1:4972500-5890000 GCF_965196975.1 Endozoicomonas sp. | reverse complement strand
TGTAAGCATTTTGCGGGAAATGGCAAGACTTGTGAAAAAACTCAAACTAACAGCGAATCAGCTCATCGCTAAGCAACCAGTTAAGGATTTGGGTTTCAAGTCCACAGAAGAACTGGAAAATTACGTCGGTATCCTGGGTCAGGAGCGGGCCACCAGTGCGATTCAGTTTGGTGTCGCCATGCACCGCTCGGGCTATAACATCTACGTCATGGGCGAGTCTGGCACAGGCCGGATGTCCTATCTCCGGAAATACCTTGAAACAGAGGCCAAAAGGCAAAGTTCCTCTGATGACTGGGCCTACGTCAATAACTTTGACAACCCCCGTGAGCCGAAAGCTCTCAGGCTACCCGCTGGTTTGGGTAGCGACCTGCAGAAAGACTTTGAGAGTTTCATTGATAAGCTCTTGATGACCTTTCCTGCTGCGTTTGAAAACCCCACCTATCAGCAAAAGAAAAGCGCCATTGAACGCAGCTTCAATAAGCGCTATGACCAGGCCATTGATCAAATTGAACAGGAAGCTCTCAAAAGAGATATTGCTTTATACCGGGATACCGGTGCACTGAGCTTCACGCCCATGTCTGGTGGCAAGGCGATGGATGAGACCGAGTTCGCTCAATTGCCAGATAAAAAGCGGGAAAAGTTCAATAACGATATCAGTGAACTGGAAACACGTCTGAATGAATCCCTGGTTGAACTGCCACAGTGGAAACGGGAGTCCAACGAAAAGCTTCAGGACCTGAATCAGGACACCATTGACCAGGCTCTGGCTCCGCTGCTGAAGCCCATGCTGAAAAAATACAGCAAAGAGCAGAATATTCTGGATTATCTGGAAGCCGTCAAACAGCACCTGCACCGGACGGTAATTGAATACCTGGCCGATGAGCGGGCAATGGAGTCCAAAGAAGATGCCAGCAAACGGTCTGCACTTGAAGAACTTTACTCTCCCAATCTTGTGGTTGGCCATAAGAATGATGCGGCTGCACCGGTTATCTATGAGTCTCACCCCAACTACAAAAACCTCTTTGGCCGCATAGAATACGCCAGTGAGATGGGAGCCCTGGTCACCAACTTCCGTCAAATCTGCCCCGGCTCTCTGCACCAGGCCAATGGGGGTTATCTGTTGCTTGAAGCCAATAAGCTTCTGGAAGAACCCTTTGTCTGGGAAGCACTGAAACGTGCGCTGAAAGAGCGACAATTAAAAATTGAATCACCTTACTCAGAGATGGGGCTGATGAATACCATCACCCTGACCCCGGAAATTATTCCACTGCATGTGAAAGTGATTCTGGTTGGGTCTAGGGATATTTACTACATCCTTCAGCAGCTTGACCCTGATTTCCACGAAATGTTCCGGGTACTGGTGGACTTTGATGACCAATTGCCGCGTTCTACTGAAACCGTTCAGGCTTTTGCCCAGCTACTGAAAAACCGAGCGGATGATGAAAACTATCCACCACTGTCTGCATCAGCAGTTGCCCGGATGATAGAACAAAGCTCCCGGATGACCGAAAACCAGACTCAGCTATCGGCAAAAATCGGTGAGCTCTTCGATTTGCTGGCCGAGGCTGACTTTATTCGACGAACCAGTAATGGCCGTAAAATCAACCACGATCATATTGACCGGGCACTGGATGCCAAGGCTGAGCGAACTGGCCGGGTCAGTAAGCAGATTCTGGATGATATGCTGGAAGGCAGCATCCTGATTGATACTGACGGTGAGCAGATTGGCAAGATCAATGGTTTAACGGTGCTCTCTGTTGGAGATGCCTGCTTTGGTTCTCCCGCCCGAATTACCGCAGCTGTTTACCCCGGTAGTCAGGGTATTGTGGATATTGAACGTGAGGTAGCCCTGGGTCAGGCAATTCATTCCAAAGGCGTCATGATCCTGACCGGTTATCTTGGCAGCCGCTATGCCCAGAAGTTCCCACTGGCGATTTCTGCCAGTCTGGCGATGGAGCAGTCCTACGGCTATATCGATGGTGACAGTGCCTCCATGGCAGAGCTCTGCTGCCTGCTCTCAGCACTGACCAATACCCCGATCAAGCAATGCTATGCAGTAACGGGCTCCATGAACCAGCATGGTGAAGTTCAGGCTATTGGTGGCGTGAACGAGAAAATCGAAGGGTTCTTTGATCTCTGTAATGCCAGAGGCCTGACCGGTGAGCAGGGTGTGATCATCCCTCAGGCGAACGTTCGCAACCTGATGCTTCACAGTAAGGTAGTGGATGCGGTGAAAGCCAAGAAGTTTAATGTTTATGCCGTTTCTCACGTTGAAGAGGCGCTTGAGCTACTGACAGGCCATCGCCCGGGTGTCATGAACAGCAAAGGCAATTATCCAAAAGGCTCTATCAACCAGAAAGTACTGGAACGTCTGAAAGAAATCGCCGAGCTAACCAAAGAAAACCACAGTTAATGGCATAGTTCTTAAACCAACGTCAACCCGTTGCCTGATAAATCAGGCTGCATTTTTCAGGCAACGGCCCACCAAAAAAGGCATCCTCACCACTTATACATTAAGGTGCTTTTTCTTCCACACGTCCCCCAGAGGCTCCGATAGCATTAATGTAAAATATATACGCCATGTGCGACTTTTAGGTTTGCATAAGGAGACATGACTGATCCTGCTTTCTGCTATTAAAAGCAGTAGAAAGCAAAGAAGGTTTCAGTCATGCCCGTTGAAGAGTTTATCACTACAGTCTACTGCTTGATCGACGATTTGGTAAAAGAGCTTTTTCCTGTACCACTGCGACTTCGAGGGTTTCCACCAAAGCTCACTGATAGTGAAGCGATCACCATGGAAGTTGTCGGTGAATGGCTTGGGCATCATAAGGACACTGAGATTTGGAAGTATTTTACCCGACACTGGCGACACCTGTTTCCTGACATTCCTTCACGCTCGGCATTTGTCAAACAGGCCGCCAACTTATGGCATGTGAAACAACGACTGCAAATTCGTATAGTCCAGATGATGCATGCAGATAATGCAGATATCCATTTAATCGATGGTTTTCCGATTGATGTTGTCGTCAGAACCCGTGCACCACAGAGCCGTATCTTTAAAGCTGAGGCTGGTTATGGTTACTGCGCTTCCAAGGACAAGAAGTTCTATGGCTTTCAGGGGCATTTGCTGGTTGAAGCACGAGGGATTCCTGTGGGTTTTACTCTGACCGCAGCGAACGTAGATGAGCGTGATGCAGCCTATGACATGCTCGAGACCATTTCTGGCCTCTTGCTTGGCGATAAGGGCTATATAAGGCCTGAGTTTAAAGCTGATTGTCAGGAATTAGGTATTGATCTTCAGACGCCACTGAGAAAAAACATGCAAGATGAACGTCCGAAGTCGTTTGTAAAGCTGGTATTACGGGTACGACGGAGAATAGAAACAGTGATAGGTCAATTGACAGAGCGCTTTGAAATAGAAAAGTGCCATTGTCGAGATAGATGGCATATGACATCACGTATCGCTCGGAAGTTACTGGCACATAATATTGGTTCTTATCTGAATATAATTGCTGGTCGTCCTGCAATACAGTTTGAGAACCTTATTTCCGAAGATTAAAAAACGGAAAGCAAATAATTGCGTGATTTTGAAGATACAACTTGGACTTACCATCATGCTAGCCCGGATATTTCATAAACGTGCTCCCGTTCTCGCTTGTCCTTTGCCGCCCTAAGGGAGTTTTGCTCGGTCGACCGTACTCCCCGGTACGGCACTCCCTCACAAAATCCCTTAGGGCGACAAAGTCCTGCCCGAGATTCGGGGCAGTTTATGAAATATCCGGGCTAGTAATTTGAGATAGTTTCAGACAAAGTCGCACATCGCGTAAGGGTGCTCTCTCAATTTGATAACTGACTCATAGGTTAGCTTCAACCTTTCCAGTCATGAACTCAGACCAAAGTTGTTCCCAGCGCCCCTTACTCTGGATCAGTGCTCTTGTTGTCAAAAGCACTTCCGCTCCTGTTGCTTTCCACCTCATTCCAGAACCACATAATCGTTGCTTTACCAGAGTCTTACAAGCCGCTTCAGTAACTCCTGAACCTATTGGCCAATGGCGTTTAAGCGCCTGATGATAATTCATTAACTGGTGATTGTTTGTAAAATAGCTCACAGCTTTGTAGCGCTTCTCTGTCAGTGCGATTGTCTTTTTCGGGAGCTCGGCTGATTCAATTTCCTGAAGGATTTTTTTGGCTGCTCCACGCTTGTTTTTCAAACTATGTAGCCTGTCTTCAAGCCACTGGTGTCGCTTCGCCTTACTGGTTGGAAACAGTGCTTCCGCTGCTCCAGCTAAATATTCAGATGCATGATAAAAATCGAGTATCTGCCCAGAGGTATGTTGTTTCAAATAACTCCAGTTTTCTCTAGCCCCGTCAGCTACCCCGATGTATGTGGCATTTGGGTAGAGTCGTTTTAGATCTGCAATCTCCTCGTCGAGCTTGCTCATAAAGCTTTGTTTACCATACTCTGGCGAACTGGCTGTATATATCGTGTGGAGCCTGTCTCCATCTGCAGAATATAGGCTCAATGTCCCACACATGGCTTCCCTCCAGCCTTCTTCACAAAGCAGCATGCAGGTTCCATCCAGACCAATGGCTATTGTTTCAACAGGCTCTTTTAGTGGAGGAAGGTGGTAGTGAGTGTCTTGCTGGTCTTCAATTAATGCACCTACTCTGTCCGATAAATGCTTGATATAAGAATTTGAAAGCGTCCTTTGATGGTTGGTCTCAAAATCTTCTTTTACCGCAGGCGCTGGCATCTGGCTGTATTTCCAGGCGATAGACTTGGCAAATTTGGGGGTAGCTGAACCAATAATACCGGCACGAAGATCAAGTGCTGCCAGAGTACTGCCACCTCTGACACCCTGATATACGGAGCGCTCCAAAGGTATACGACCGTATAAGGTTTCATAGTGCTTAAGAACCTTTCCTTTGTAGTTCCACTTCTGCTGATTAACGACGATAGGTTCTTTATTGGGTGATTCAAATAGCCCCAATAACTCTTTTGTTCCAAGCTGCCCGGCTTCATTGAGTGCACGCTGTAAACTATCTTCAAGATTCAGCATGTTGCCTGAATCTATAGAAACTTCAATTTGCAAAACGATGCTTTTGGTAGAGCTGGAAATAACAGAAGCGGGCATGACAGTTAACTATTATGAGTGGTGTTCCCATAGTAGCTGTGAAAATAGAGCACTATTGTTTCAATCATTCAGAGAGAGCACCCTCGCGTAATATATTGAAGTTCTAGTTTCTTAACCGTTCTTTATCTATGAGAAAATCAACTAAAGATTCGTTTTTTGAAAGAATCAAACATAATGCGATCTGATTTCGCATCTCCAATTTTTTGTCATTATAAGCAAGAAAATCAAACCTAAGCGCAAGCATTGCAATCAGTTCAGAGACTTTCTCCTCGTTACTAGCCAGCACTCCGAGAAAATTAATCTGCGAATCACTCAGCACTCCTTCCTCTTTAAGATTTTGTATAAAAGAATCAAAGTAGCGTAATGAGGCAGCAAACTCATCAAAATTATCACCTAAAAATGCTTGTCCCTTGACTTTATTTTCTCCTAAAAACTGATGGGTTACTTTGGCCCGTCGATCATTAAGGCTGATTTTGGATTCATGATACTGAGCACTATCACGATTCATATAGAGTCTGGAGACGCTTTCAGCATTTGATCCTTGTTGGCTAGCTCCATCACTCACTGAGTACGCAGAATATGAACAGCCAGACTGACTTTCAACAGTTCTCATAAATAACTCCACTTCCTCATAGCAACCAGACAATCTCAGACAATAGTTCTCAATTAAAATTCAGCAGAAAAACCATGATCCAGCTCTATTTAGCGTCGCTTTTACAGATGGAGTCAAAAGGGACAGTGTGAACAAAGCTCATGCCCCTTAACTATATTACCGCATTGTTAGATCAAGTAAGGGACAAGCGCCTTACGATTCTGAGGATAATCTTCAAACTGCTTTTGGTACCAGCGATGAGTAGCCAGTGCACGGGGAACCAGGTTAGCCATGGTTACCAGAAGAATAAACACACCAGCCAATGACCAGGTAAAGATGGCAAAACCAAGCCATGACAGCATCTCCCCAAGATAACTCGGGCTTGAAACAAAACGGTAGCCACCACCATAGGGAACTTTATAACGTGGTTCATTTGGGTTAGGCACCTTGGACCGCAAGTTACGAACCACCGCATCCGAGTGCACATTTAACATAAATCCAATGGCATAAATGATAATACCAACGATAAACCTCGGATCTGTCAGCCACTCTGGTGTGAGATGTTTTGCATGGTTAGCAATAAAATCAGCGCTGAAGAAGCCGTGTGCTGCGGTAGCAATCCAGCCAAAAATCACCACGGATATATTGAATGATGCTTTACTGCCTTTATGCACACGCATCAACAGTGGATTAATAAAACCCCGGTTACTGTAATGGATAATCCAGATGCCCAGGAAAATCATAGGGACCAATTGATCACTGTTCTGCCCCTGGAAGAACACAATAAGAAATACCAGAGGTGCAGGAAGTTCCATCAAAATCCAGCCAAGGCGTGGCTCAAATTTCACACCTGGTGCCCGCCCACCAAAACGACCATAGGCCGCCTGGCCAAACTTAGAAGCCAGAACAATAATCGTAACTATTCAGCACCCTTCATATAAATCTGGAATTTTCTGATTTTTCGACCATCATCTTATACTCAATTTTTCTAACAAATCTCCAGTATGGAACCAGACTTCCCAGCTACTCCGTTTACCGAAGCTCTCCTTAAAGAGAATGAAGAGCTTCGGACCGAGAATGCGCTTTTACGGGAACGTTGCAGCGAACTGGAAGAAAGGGTTAATAAAAACAGTCAAAACAGTAGTAAGCCACCATCGTCAGATGGTTATCAAAAGCCCAGTAAAAAAGGGAGTGATAAAGGTGATACATCTTCCAAAGAAGCCCCCTGCTCCTCACAGGAAACACCGAACCCCAAAAGCCTTAGACCATCTTCAGGCAATAAACCAGGTGGCCAGAAAGGTCATCAAGGCTCTTGTTTGAGACGTGTCGCCTTACCCGATTATGTCAGGCATCTGAAGGTTGAAAAATGTTGCTGTTGCCAGTCTTCGCTTATCGATATTAAACCCACCAAATACATTGAGCGACAGGTTTTTGATCCAGGTAGACCCGGAGAATTTGAAGTTACCGCGTACTGGGCAGACGTTAAAGTATGTCCTTGTGGTAAACGGAACACCGCTGAGTTTCCCCAAGGAGTGAAAGCCGCTGCTCAATACGGAGAAGTGACTCAGGCAATGGCTGTTCATTTAAACCAGTATCACTTCATCCCATATCACCGGGTGTCTGAGTATTTCAATACTATTTATTGCATGAGTGTCAGCGCAGGCTCTGTTGCCAATTTTGTTGCCTATACCCATGAGAACCTGGCCTCTACTGAGCAGAGTATCCGCGATGCTTTACAAGAAAGTCCGGTTGCAGGAGCGGATGAAACTGGCATGCGGGTTGACGGTTCACTGTGGTGGTTACACATTATGCGAGATGACCAATGGACGCTTTACTACCTCTCAGAAAGGCGAGGTTGTGAAGCAATGGATGCAATGGGCATCCTGCTGACTTTTGCAGGCATTCTGGTTCACGATCATTGGAAGTCCTACTTTGCCTATGCGGCAGTGCATGTGCTTTGTAATGCCCATCATCTGAGAGAGCTTCAGGGAGTTGTCGATAGGGATGCGAATAAGCTGGCTCTGCGGCTGATGAAATTGCTTACGCTCTCCTGGCACTTCTGCAAGAAATACAAAGCAGCCGGTCTGACTCAAATGCCTGGTGCAATACAGCTTCGCATTGAGACGATATACGACCAAATCCTTCAAAGGGCTCTCACGAAGGAAACCGCTTATATGGAAAAACAACGACAGGTGCTTGGACGTAAGAAGGTCAGGAATACCAAGGCCTACAACCTGTTCAAAAGGCTTATTGAGTTTAAGGTTGAAACGTTGCGCTTCATGTCGGACTTTTCAATTCCCTTCGATAACAATGGCAGTGAACGTGATGCCAGGATGGCCAAACTTAAGCAGAAGATCTCAGGCTGCTTCAGAAGCGAAGACGGAGGTACCATGTTTACCCGAATCCGAAGCTATTTATCATCTGCTAAAAAGCAGGGGTTGAACATATTTCAGGCGCTTCTTAAAGCGGTTCGAAATTACAACAATACGCCTTTGCTGGGTGCTGAATAGTTACCAATAATCAACACGTAAGCAAAGCCAGCCAGCAATGCCGTGTCGTAAAACACATCTCCGGTATACCAGGCCATGAGTTTTCCTTCCGTTACTATTTTTATTTGATCAAAGGTTGGTTAACTCATTCTGTAACTTTTCAACGGTGTAATTCTTAGTCCACATGCATGAAATTCAAAATAGAATCACAGATAGCTCAGCACTTACGCAGTTTTTCAAAACTCATCTAGACTCACTCTTTTCCTTATTCATCAGGTAAGAACGTGCTGAATAAAAGTGAAGTCAGACTTGTGGGCATTACCGCTCTTGGAGGGCTACTGGAATATTATGACTTCATTATTTTTGCCTTGATGGCTGGATATCTGGCAAATAATTTTTTCCCAAGCTCCGACCCTCATACCTCCTTACTGACAACATTTGCCACCTTCTCAGTGGGATACCTCTCCCGGCCGTTAGGCGGTTTGCTGTTTGGGCACCTGGGAGACCGTCACGGGCGTAAATATACTTTCGCCGTTACGGTTCTGGTTATGGCGCTTTCTACCACACTGATAGGGTGCCTTCCTTCTTATACAGAAATTGGTATTTGGGCCCCGATACTCTTGATATTCCTTCGATTAATACAGGGCTTCTCGATTGGGGGAGAAATTCCCGGAGCCATTACCTTATTAAGTGAGAGCAACCAGAAACATCCTGGACTTATCATCAGCCTGCTATTGTTCGGCATACTCAATGGCTTGTTATTGGGCCACCTGATCCACAGCCTTTTGACTCACTGCTTAAACCCGCAAAGCATGCAAAACTGGGGATGGCGGCTACCTTTCTGGCTGGGTGGGACGCTGGGCATTTTCAGCTACTTCATTAGAAAACATATTCATGAATCCAAACTGTTTCTAGCACTAGACAGCCAAAAGTTGCGACAACAAATTCCACTGCTGATATTAATTAAATCGCATAAGAAAGCAGTACTGGTAGGCATATTTCTTGTCGCCCCCTCCATTGTCACCATGTCATTGCTATTTCTGTTTTCTCAAAGCTATCTGACCCAACTTATCCACTATGATGCACAAACAGTAACAACGGCTGGATGCCTGGGAATTTTATCCTCTGTCGCTATTGCGATTCTTGCCGGCTGGACTGCCGATAAACGAAAAGAAATCAGTTGGCATATATTATTAATGTCAGCTGCCTGCCTGTTAATTGTTTTTAGCGCCCTCCCAATTTTTAAGGCCTATGCTGATTATCAGTTATCAGCATACACCGTTGCCCTTTTCAGTAGCCTGCTTTTTGGCCCAGTGATGACAATGAGCACTCTGCTGCTCAGTAAAACCTTTCCGATCTCTGTCCGATACTCCGGTATTGCACTTTCCTTTAATGTTGCACTAGCCAGCTTTGGTGGACTGGCACCAGTGATTGCCATGGCACTGATTAAAACCACAGGCAACCTTATTTCGCCGTCTTACTATCTCGCCTTCAGCGGCTTTTGTGGCCTGACTGCCTGCTATCTTTTGAAATCATACCCTTACCGACAAAGCTCTCAGTCTGAACAGGCTGGCTAGAACAATGATCAATAAAAGTGACTCAAAGCTTATCTGGATAACCGCTCTTGGAGGTTTACTGGAATACTATGACTTCAGTGTTTTTGCCTTGATGGCTGGATACCTTGCCGATCAGTTTTTTCCGGGCACGGACCCCCTGACTTCCTTATTGACCACATTTGCGACTTTTTCGGTTGGTTACTTCTCTCGTCCTCTGGGAGGTCTTGTTTTTGGCCATTTTGGCGATCGATATGGCCGGAAACAGACGTTCTCTGTTAGCGTTCTGATTATGGCGGTTTCAACAGCGCTAATGGGATGCCTTCCCACCTATTCACAAATTGGAATCTGGGCACCTTTTCTGATGACACTTCTCAGACTGGCCCAGGGTTTTTCTATTGGCGGTGAAATCCCCGGCGCCATCACTTTTCTCAGTGAAAGCAATCCGAAACATCAGGGGCTTATTATTGGTCTATTAATCTCCGGCTTATTGAGTGGTTTTATCTTTGGGAGCTTTATCCATAGCTCACTTCTCGACACTATTGGCAATGAGGCCATGAAAGAATGGGGCTGGAGAATTCCTTTCTGGGTTGGCGGAGGACTGGGTATTTTCAGTTACTTCATAAGAAAACACATTAATGAGTCGGCCCTCTTTCTGAAGCTGAACAGAGAGAAACAACAGCAACAGATCCCTGCGCTGGTATTACTGAAATATCACAAACGATCCATTGCTACCGGAATACTTTTGATCATTCCAGCCACTGGTTGCATGTCTTTACTATTTTTATTCACCCAAAGTTATCTTACCCAGCTTCTGTTCTACCAAAGCAGCGCGGTAACGGTTGCCAGCATTGCAGGAACTTTGATGTCAATTGCTACGTGCATTTTCACAGGCTGGCTTGCCGATAGAGACCTGCATACAAATCATTCAATCAAACTGATGAGAGGCTTCTGCCTGCTGGTTATTCCACTATCACTCGCCATCTTCCATATTTATGTAAATCAGTTATCACTCTTCACCGCTATCCTGATAAGCGGTCTGGCTTATGGCTCTGTTGCAGTGATTGGGCCACTACTTCTGAGTACTACGTTTCCCGTGAGTATCCGTTATTCCGGGGTAGCACTTTCTTATAACATCTGTCTGGCCACTTTTGGAGGATTAACCCCAGTTATTGCCATGACTCTGATCAAAATGAGCAGCGACCTTTCCGCACCGGTACTCTATCTGATTTTCTGTGCTATATGCGGCCTAGCGGGATGTTATCTGCTGAGAAAAACAAGCTCCACGACAAGTTCGCAGTGCACAGCACCTCAGTGACACCACGACGAACTCATCTACACTGACTAGTTTGCCAACTCTTCTGGTGCAGCAGTGCTTAGAAAAAACGAAATAACATTGGTCTGGATCACCTCACTGGGCGGCCTTCTGGAGTTTTATGACTTCATCATCTACGCGCTGATGGCAGGTTATCTCTCAGAACAGTTCTTCCCCGGTCACGATGCCAACACCTCCCTGCTTGCCACCTTTGCCACCTTTTCTGTGGGTTATTTTTCCAGACCTTTGGGAGGATGTAACTATTCAGCACCCTTCATATAAATCTGGAATTTTCTGATTTTTCGACCATCATCTTATACTCAATTTTTCTAACAAATCTCCAGTATGGAACCAGACTTCCCAGCTACTCCGTTTACCGAAGCTCTCCTTAAAGAGAATGAAGAGCTTCGGACCGAGAATGCGCTTTTACGGGAACGTTGCAGCGAACTGGAAGAAAGGGTTAATAAAAACAGTCAAAACAGTAGTAAGCCACCATCGTCAGATGGTTATCAAAAGCCCAGTAAAAAAGGGAGTGATAAAGGTGATACATCTTCCAAAGAAGCCCCCTGCTCCTCACAGGAAACACCGAACCCCAAAAGCCTTAGACCATCTTCAGGCAATAAACCAGGTGGCCAGAAAGGTCATCAAGGCTCTTGTTTGAGACGTGTCGCCTTACCCGATTATGTCAGGCATCTGAAGGTTGAAAAATGTTGCTGTTGCCAGTCTTCGCTTATCGATATTAAACCCACCAAATACATTGAGCGACAGGTTTTTGATCCAGGTAGACCCGGAGAATTTGAAGTTACCGCGTACTGGGCAGACGTTAAAGTATGTCCTTGTGGTAAACGGAACACCGCTGAGTTTCCCCAAGGAGTGAAAGCCGCTGCTCAATACGGAGAAGTGACTCAGGCAATGGCTGTTCATTTAAACCAGTATCACTTCATCCCATATCACCGGGTGTCTGAGTATTTCAATACTATTTATTGCATGAGTGTCAGCGCAGGCTCTGTTGCCAATTTTGTTGCCTATACCCATGAGAACCTGGCCTCTACTGAGCAGAGTATCCGCGATGCTTTACAAGAAAGTCCGGTTGCAGGAGCGGATGAAACTGGCATGCGGGTTGACGGTTCACTGTGGTGGTTACACATTATGCGAGATGACCAATGGACGCTTTACTACCTCTCAGAAAGGCGAGGTTGTGAAGCAATGGATGCAATGGGCATCCTGCTGACTTTTGCAGGCATTCTGGTTCACGATCATTGGAAGTCCTACTTTGCCTATGCGGCAGTGCATGTGCTTTGTAATGCCCATCATCTGAGAGAGCTTCAGGGAGTTGTCGATAGGGATGCGAATAAGCTGGCTCTGCGGCTGATGAAATTGCTTACGCTCTCCTGGCACTTCTGCAAGAAATACAAAGCAGCCGGTCTGACTCAAATGCCTGGTGCAATACAGCTTCGCATTGAGACGATATACGACCAAATCCTTCAAAGGGCTCTCACGAAGGAAACCGCTTATATGGAAAAACAACGACAGGTGCTTGGACGTAAGAAGGTCAGGAATACCAAGGCCTACAACCTGTTCAAAAGGCTTATTGAGTTTAAGGTTGAAACGTTGCGCTTCATGTCGGACTTTTCAATTCCCTTCGATAACAATGGCAGTGAACGTGATGCCAGGATGGCCAAACTTAAGCAGAAGATCTCAGGCTGCTTCAGAAGCGAAGACGGAGGTACCATGTTTACCCGAATCCGAAGCTATTTATCATCTGCTAAAAAGCAGGGGTTGAACATATTTCAGGCGCTTCTTAAAGCGGTTCGAAATTACAACAATACGCCTTTGCTGGGTGCTGAATAGTTACGGGAGGATTACTGTTTGGCCATCTGGGCGACCGTTATGGCAGAAAAAAAACCTTTGCAGCCACCGTGCTCATTATGGCGCTCTCGACTGCACTTATTGGCTGTTTGCCCACTTATCATCAAATAGGTATCTGGGCTCCCATTCTGATCACTATTCTCAGGTTGATACAGGGATTCTCCATTGGTGGTGAAATTCCCGGCGCCATTACCTACCTCAGCGAGAGCACCGGTAAACACCAGGGGCTGGTGATCAGCCTGCTATTCACGGCCCTGGTCAATGGCTTTGTGCTGGGTTCGATGGTCCACAGTTTCCTAATTGAATGGCTTGGCACTGACACCATGGAGGAATGGGGTTGGCGTCTCCCCTTCTGGTTTGGCGGTATTCTGGGGTTATTCAGCTATCTGGTCAGAAAGCACTTTCATGAATCCCCTTTATTTGCAGAGCTCAACCAAAGCAGGCAGCGCCAGCAAATTCCAGTGCTGATTCTTCTGAAGTCTTATAAAACCAGTATCATGACAGGTATTCTACTGATTGTTCCTGTTGCTGTAGGTATGTCCTTGCTATATCTGTTCACCCAAAGCTATCTGACACGGTTACTAAACTATGAACCGGAAGAGGTCTCTAATGCGAGCAGCCTTGGCATCATCGCCTCAACACTTCTATTTATACTGATTGGGTGGCTGGCAGATCGGCATAACAGTTCGAAGTATAAACTTGCATTAATGGCTGCTGGCAGTTTTACCGTCATTTGTTGTTCACTTCCCATTTTCTCAGCGTATGTGGACTTTCATGCTTCGGTATTCTGGGTCATGTTATTATGCGCTGTGCCAATGGGCACAGTGACGGGGATCGCGCCTTTGCTATTAAGCAAGGTATTTCCCACATCTATTCGCTACTCAGGCGTGGCCTTTTCTTACAATGCCTGCTTTGCCATTTTTGGCGGACTGACACCACTAATAGCCATGGCGCTGATCAATACAACGGGCACGCTCTCAGCACCGGGATACTATCTGGCTTTAAGTGGATTCTGTGGTCTTGCTGCCTGTTATTTATTCCAAGCTACTCAGCCAGCCAACGCGATCCAGACAGAGTAATTTAACCACACAGCCACTTGATATTATAATCGCCGTCATTTTTCATGAGACACGTTTCATGGCAGCAACCTCCTCCCCCAGTGACAGCTTCAATGACCGGTTCGGCGGTATTCGCCGCTTATATGGTAACAGTGCCGTTGAAAAGCTTCGCCAGTCCCATGTCTGCGTCATCGGTATCGGTGGTGTTGGCTCCTGGGCAGCAGAAGCTCTGGCCAGAACGGCGGTGGGTAAAATCACACTGATTGACCTGGATGACATTTGTATCACCAATACCAATCGTCAATTGCATGCTCTGACGGACACCATTGGCCGCTCGAAAGTTGAAGTGATCGCCGAACGTATCGCTCAGATAAACCCCGAGTGTGAATGTCAGACCATTGAAGACTTTATTGCAGAAGATAACCTTCAGGAACTGATTACCAGCGAGTTTGATTATGTGCTGGATGCCATCGACAGCTTTCGGGTTAAGGCGGCGCTGATCGCTCACTGTAAACGCAGCAAAATCAAAATCATCACCACCGGCGGTGCTGGCGGACAGATGGATCCGACGCAGATTCAGATCACCGATCTGACCAAAACCTGGCACGACCCTCTGGCTAGAAAAGTGCGCAACCAGCTTCGTGACCGTCATGGTTTCAGCAAAAATACCAAGCGGAAGTTTGGTGTCGACTGTGTGTTTTCGACAGAGCAGGCCGTTTATCCACAGGCTGATGGCACTATCTGCCAGACCAAACCAAGCGGTGAAGGCTCAATGAAAATGGATTGTTCCAGTGGTTTTGGCGCGGCCACCGCAGTGACCGCCACCTTCGGTTTTGTTGCCGCTGCTCGAATTGTTGAGAAGTTGACCAAGGCTGATTAATAACCGTTCAGAAAAAGGCCTTCATCGTTCCCATGCTCTGCGTGGGAATGACTCCAGATCATCCAGCTGAATTTACATCACGTTTTTCATTCAATGAAATGTTTTAGTCTTAAGCTGCTGAGGGATTAGAAATTGGACACCTTTTTAAGTATAGCCTGGTTACTTTGTTTTATTTTGTTTTTGTGGTTGGTTTATTTATGGAAAAGACTCTATGAAGACTCCAAAGGCAAGAGCGGGTTGTTATCATTTTTTTTCCCGATGTTTTTGATTAACACTTCTCTTTTAAGTGAAAGAGGAAAAAAAGATAGACTTGTTTTTTTTAAAGTGTTCTGCGCGTACCTAATTATTTTTATTACATTATCTGTATGCATTATCTATATTGCAGAATCTAAAGTGGTCTAGTTTTAAAAGCCCAAGTAGTTTTTCTCCACTGAGACACAGAGCAAAGAAAAAACGATTCCTCTGTGCCTCAGTAGCTCTGAGCTTGGAAGGTGACGAACAATTGTCATGAAAAATTCAGCAAGGTTTGATCTACCGATAACGATGAGCAATCGCCTGAATTTCTCTGACAATCGCTTTGAGTCCATTACCTCTGGATGGGCTCAAATGATTAAACAGGTCCAACTCACGAAACCAGTCTTCTATATCCTCCCCTTCAATTTCTTCCGGTGTTTTGCCTGAGAATACGGCCAGAACAATGGCGATGAGCCCCCGGATCACTCTCGCATCGGAGTCAGCGATAAAGTAAAGGCGCATGGTTTCATCATCGTAGTGGTAATGCAGCCAGACACTGCTTTCGCAACCATGGAGTCGAGCGTCATCACTTTTCCACTCACCCGACACTACAGGCAATTCTTTGCCCATCAGCATGATCTGGCGATAGCGTTCCTGCCAGCCTGAAAGCCCACTCAAACGTTCTGCTATCGTGACAAGATCCGGAGCCTGCTGACGAAAGATCTCTGGCAGGTCAGTTGCTTCAGTGATCACGGCCCGGGGACTACCCGATTCATCACCCTTATCACTGTTCGCTTCAGGGTGGGCATTATACAGTGGCGAATGGTGGAGCTTTTCCATGGCATCAACAAAAGCTCTCGCCTCATCTATGGTGTTATAGAGGGCAAAAGAGGCTCGGACCGTCCCATTGAGGTTCAGACTCTCCATCAGGGGCATGGCACAATGATGCCCGGTTCTCACGGCTATTCCCTGTTGATCAAGTATCAGACCGATGTCCTGATTATGATGTTCATTGGATATAAACGACACGACGGGAGCTTTCTGCTCTGCCAGACCAATCAGACGGATGCCGTTTATCTGGATTAAGCCCTCTTCCACCAGCTTACGCAGCTGACTTTCATGAGCATTTACGGCTGCAAAATCAATACCTGCCAAAAACTCCAGCGCTTTGCCTAAACCAATAGCACCAGCAATATTGGGCGTTCCTGCCTCAAATTTGAAAGGTAGGCTATTAAAGCGAGTACCTGAAAAGCTGACACGCTCAATCATCTCACCACCACCCTGCCAGGGAGGCATATTTTCCAATAGCTCCCTTCGCCCATACAGAACACCTATTCCCGTAGAGCCATAGACTTTATGGCCAGAGAAAACATAAAAGTCCGCCCCCAAAGCCTGAACATCGACTTTCTGATGGGCTACAGCCTGAGAGCCGTCCACCAGAACCAGGGCACCGGCATGATGGGCAAACTCAATGAGCTCTTTAACCGGCGTAATGGTACCGATGGCATTTGATGTATGAGCAATTGCCACCAGCCTGGTTTTATCCGACAACAACTGCTGGAACTGTTGCATATCCAGATTGCCAGCATCATCCAGCTCAACCACCCTGATGGTTGCACCCGTAGCTTCAGTCAGCAGTTGCCAGGGAACGATATTGGCATGATGCTCAAGGCGACTCAGAATAATCTCATCATCAGCCTTTAATCTGCGTCCCCAACTGTTGGCCACCAGATTGATGGCCTCAGTCGCCCCCCGGGTCCAGATAATCTCTTCAGCAAAACGGGCATTAATGAAATGGCGGGTGGTTTCTCTGGCTGCTTCAAACGCATGGGTCGTACAGGCACTCAGGAAGTGCGCTGCTCGATGCACGTTGGCATTCTGCTCTCGATAATACCGGTCTACTGACTCAATAACTGTCACCGGCTTCTGTGTGGTAGCTGCATTGTCCAAATAGACCAGCGGATGGCCATGCACTGCCCGTGAAAGCAATGGAAACTGCTGACGGATACTCTCAAGATCCAAAAGAGTGGGTTTCGTGTCGGCCTGGCCTTTCATAGTGACCTTCATGATGATCATGCCCCTGAAATCAGCTGGTCATTTTAAAGGCCGGGTAAACTGAGGCAATACCGTATTTAGAAATCCTTCCAAGTATTGATAATACAGCCATTACATCAGCCACCACTCATAGCACTCATTAGCTGATGACAGATTTAAGACATACCCACAAATAAACTTGGTTATTCAAACAATTACCAGGAACACCCATCAGGGATATCAGGAATTTTTTGCGGAATGATTGGAACGAAAAGAACACTCACCCTGGGGCTTCTCACTTTACTGAACAGCTGCGTTGTTGCGGCCGGCGATTCAGCCAAATCTGAGTCTCTATACAAAGAAGCCATTGGAGCGCCGTTTCTTTTCAGTTCTGAAGACTGGGGAATGGCTTTTGGTGGAGCGGGTGTTGTAAAAGGTCTGATACAGCCTCAGATGACGCTGTTTGGAACCGTGATAGGGTCAAGCAATGGCACCAAAATGGGCTATCTGGGTCTTTATAATGTGATGGTTCCGGGCCTTGACCATTGGCAGATGGATTTCAGTGTTCTGGAATCCAGCCTGGCTGAAACCAATTATTTCCTGCCTGGTAACCCGAACTACCCGAATGAGAAACCAGGGAGTAATGATTCCAGTCTCGAGAACTCAGTCCGCACCGGAGGACGTGAGCAACACTATCAGGCTCATTTCCAGTACATCCTCCCGATTGGCGATGGTAAGGATGGCGCACTTGCGGCCATGGCGAAAAAATCCAGAGGCTATGAAAGCAGCAGAACCTACTGGAACCCATTAACGACCGGAATCACCTCTCTGGAGCTGCAGCCCTATTACAAGAGTCAACGACTTGATGAGTTCCAGCCGGAACATGAAGCCGATGAGTCTGCCGGTATTCGCCTGACTCTGGAGTATGACAACCGTAATTCCAGCCATTTACCCACCCGTGGCAGCCGGACATCATTCACCTATACCTATGACTGGGGCAGTGAAGACCGACCAGACTGGTCTACGGTTGAGTTTGAGTTCAGTAAATTCTTCAGTCTGGGCAGCAACGACCTGATGGACCAGCAGGTACTGGCCTTAAATGCCTGGGTAGCTGATACCCCTACATGGAACGATACGGTAACCGTTAATGGGGAAGACGTCTTCCGACGTCCGCCCTCCTTTGCAGGCATCAATCTGGGTGGCTGGGATAAACTGCGCGGTTATGGCTCAGACCGCTTTTACGGCCGTTCAGCCGTTTCCTACAGCATCGAATATCGCATGATGCCAAAGTGGCAGCCTCTGGAAGACATGCCAATTATTGGTCCACTCTACGATATACCCTGGTGGCAATGGACTCTGTTTATGGATGCAGGGCGAGTTGCCGACGACTTTGACGTTCAAGAGTTGCATCAGGATATGAAAACCAGCTTTGGTGGCGGCATCCGGTTCCGGGTTGAGGGGGTTACCGTTAGAACCGAAATAGCCAGCGGTGATGAAGAGACGTTTTTCCGAGTCTTCGTGAATCAGCCATTTTAAATAACACGGAAGCTAAGATTCTGGCACTGCAAATAATGCTGTGCTATAAAAACCAATACGTTAAGTATTTAAATCTGACAAACGAATTTTGGTAAACAGATCATGCCTTCAGCCCTGAGCCAGCTAGTCATTCTAAACGTGGTGATTATTATCACCGCGGGTGGCTTTGTGGGCTGAAGAAACAGCATCTACAAAACCCCCGCACCGAAAGGTCCGGGGGTTTTTTTATATCTGGAGAAGGAGAAAAGTCATGCTCAACCTGATCATCCTGTCTGTCATTACCCTGCCTGTCATTCTATCTGAAGCGATTACCCTCAGAATCTGGCAGCCAGGGGATAATCGATATGAATGGCGCTGAAGCAATCGTACAAACCCTGGTACACCACGGTGTTGATACCGTTTTTGGTTATCCCGGCGGCACCATTATGCCGGTGTATGACGCTCTTCTTGATTCCCCCATTGAGCACCTTCTCTGCCGCCATGAGCAGGGAGCCGGTTTCTCCGCGATTGGTTATGCTCGCTCAAGCCACCGAACCGGTGTCTGTATTGCCACTTCAGGCCCTGGTGCAACCAACCTGATTACCGCACTGGCGGATGCGATGATGGATTCCGTTCCCATTGTTGCCATTACCGGCCAGGTACCCACCAATGCTATTGGTACTGATGCCTTTCAGGAGATAGACATCCTGGGGCTGTCCATGGCCTGCACCAAGCACAGTTTTCTGGTGACAGAACCAGACATGCTTTGCCAGACCCTTCATCAGGCATTTACTCTGGCTAATTCTGGGCGACCCGGCCCCGTACTTGTGGATATTCCCAAAGATATACAACAGGCTCCCGCCAGCTGGCACCCACCTCTTGATCTGGTTTCGAACGGCTTCACCCCTGATAAGGCAGCCTATGAAAACCTTCATAAAGCTCAGGAACTCATGCTGTCAACATCACGCCCCATCGCCTATATCGGTGGTGGAGTGAATATGGCTCATGCCACGGAAGAACTGCGTCATTTTCTAAAAGTTACCGGTCTGCCGAGTGTCTGTACGTTAAAAGGGCTTGGTACCGTAAATCTGGATAACGAGGGTTATCTTGGAATGCTGGGGATGCATGGCAACCAGGCAGCTAACACTGCAGTACAACTGTGTGATTTATTAATTGTGGTGGGTGCTCGTTTCGATGACCGGGTTACGGGAAAACTGGACACATTTGCCCCTGATGCCAAGGTTATTCACATAGATATTGACCCTGCAGAAGTCCACAAACGCAGAGCTGCAAATGTCGTCTTTCATCAGCCCATGCAATGGGTACTGAAAGAACTGTCGTCTGCTTTACCCGTCAACGAGTGGCTTTGCCACTGTCAGCAACTCAAAGCAGAGTATCAATGGCAATACGACAAACCTGGTGAAGATATTTATGCACCGCATCTGCTCAACCAGTTATCCCGGAAATTACCTGATAATGCCATCATCAGCTGCGATGTAGGGCAGCATCAAATGTGGGTTGCCCAGCATATGGCCTTCCATCACACCCGTAACCATTTGACCAGTGGAGGTCTGGGTACCATGGGCTTTGGTCTGCCTGCCGCCATCGGTGCTGCCATAGCAAGGCCGGGTGATACCGTTACCCTGGTATCCGGTGATGGATCGTTCATGATGAATGTTCAAGAGCTGAACACCATAAGAAGAAGACAGTTGCCAATCAAAATCATTCTGCTGGATAACCAGAAGCTGGGCATGGTACGCCAGTGGCAGGAGCTATTTTATGAAGGCCGTTACAGCGAAACCGATCTTTCTGACAACCCTGACTTTATTACGCTGGCCAATGCCTTTGGCATCGGTGGCAGAACCATAACCCACCGCAATGAAGTGCCTTCCGCTCTGGATGAGATGCTGAATGTGAATGGCCCATGGCTGCTTCACGTTCGCATCGATGCCATGGAAAACGTATGGCCTCTGGTTCCACCAGGAGCCTCTAATCATGAAATGTTGGAGAAACGCTCATGAGTTTCCAGTTACATATGCAATGCCATAAACAACCAGACGTTGTAGAGCGGGTACTCAGAGTCATCCGACACAGGGGGTTCACTCTCAACAGCATGAGCATGGCTCCCTCAAACTGCGGTGAGAAAATTGAGCTATCCATGAGTGTCTCCAGCCTCCGACCAGCTCACCTTCTCATTACTCAGGTTGAAAAACTTCATGATGTGGTTGCCTTGAGATGCATTGATACCGCATCCAATCATGCTGCCATCAGCTATTAATTCACCTCTGGTCAGGCTGTCATGGCTTGGCCAGATATAAACGATACTCACACCAACTCATTTAAAGGGGCTATCAACCATTTCCCCCTGAAACTCGATTTTTTTTCTCAAAATCAGCTCTTCTCGCCGCCCTTGGTGAATAAGACCTGAAGTATCGCCCCGTAATGACTCACTCACTAATAAAGACAGAGCCTCAAGGTATAATATTGCAGTTAAGTCATAAGCCCCTTTGTATAAATGAAGCGGACTTTTCTCACTCTGATTAAAAATACGATTCAGTTTGAACAGTACCCACTGAGATTCAGACAATTTCAACGCCAGCTTGTCGCCATATTGCTTCAGATAACCGCCCATATCATAAAAGCGGACGTACTTTTTATTATGTGAATAAGACTGAACAAGTTCATTGATTTCCTCAACCAAACCATTCTGAAAACAAGGAGGATGGTTTATCCAGTTTTGTATATCTGGCAATTTTTCCATTTCACCGGGTGAAGATAAAAGCCAGAAAGTCAGATAGTGCCGGACCAGTGTCTGGTCATCATTTGGTATAATATTGACCAAAGGCTCATAAATATGGATGCAATTCCCTCTGAGGACTCCTGTTTCCTTAAACTGCTGAGGGAGTCCAACAACCAGAAATACTGCACCAAGCTTTTCTCCCATATTGTCCAGCAGATCTATTGGGTGCTCTCTCAATTTGATAACTGACTCATAGGTTAGCTTCAACCTTTCCAGTCATGAACTCAGACCAAAGTTGTTCCCAGCGCCCCTTACTCTGGATCAGTGCTCTTGTTGTCAAAAGCACTTCCGCTCCTGTTGCTTTCCACCTCATTCCAGAACCACATAATCGTTGCTTTACCAGAGTCTTACAAGCCGCTTCAGTAACTCCTGAACCTATTGGCCAATGGCGTTTAAGCGCCTGATGATAATTCATTAACTGGTGATTGTTTGTAAAATAGCTCACAGCTTTGTAGCGCTTCTCTGTCAGTGCGATTGTCTTTTTCGGGAGCTCGGCTGATTCAATTTCCTGAAGGATTTTTTTGGCTGCTCCACGCTTGTTTTTCAAACTATGTAGCCTGTCTTCAAGCCACTGGTGTCGCTTCGCCTTACTGGTTGGAAACAGTGCTTCCGCTGCTCCAGCTAAATATTCAGATGCATGATAAAAATCGAGTATCTGCCCAGAGGTATGTTGTTTCAAATAACTCCAGTTTTCTCTAGCCCCGTCAGCTACCCCGATGTATGTGGCATTTGGGTAGAGTCGTTTTAGATCTGCAATCTCCTCGTCGAGCTTGCTCATAAAGCTTTGTTTACCATACTCTGGCGAACTGGCTGTATATATCGTGTGGAGCCTGTCTCCATCTGCAGAATATAGGCTCAATGTCCCACACATGGCTTCCCTCCAGCCTTCTTCACAAAGCAGCATGCAGGTTCCATCCAGACCAATGGCTATTGTTTCAACAGGCTCTTTTAGTGGAGGAAGGTGGTAGTGAGTGTCTTGCTGGTCTTCAATTAATGCACCTACTCTGTCCGATAAATGCTTGATATAAGAATTTGAAAGCGTCCTTTGATGGTTGGTCTCAAAATCTTCTTTTACCGCAGGCGCTGGCATCTGGCTGTATTTCCAGGCGATAGACTTGGCAAATTTGGGGGTAGCTGAACCAATAATACCGGCACGAAGATCAAGTGCTGCCAGAGTACTGCCACCTCTGACACCCTGATATACGGAGCGCTCCAAAGGTATACGACCGTATAAGGTTTCATAGTGCTTAAGAACCTTTCCTTTGTAGTTCCACTTCTGCTGATTAACGACGATAGGTTCTTTATTGGGTGATTCAAATAGCCCCAATAACTCTTTTGTTCCAAGCTGCCCGGCTTCATTGAGTGCACGCTGTAAACTATCTTCAAGATTCAGCATGTTGCCTGAATCTATAGAAACTTCAATTTGCAAAACGATGCTTTTGGTAGAGCTGGAAATAACAGAAGCGGGCATGACAGTTAACTATTATGAGTGGTGTTCCCATAGTAGCTGTGAAAATAGAGCACTATTGTTTCAATCATTCAGAGAGAGCACCCGATCTATTGACGCCTTCAGACTACTCTTGATCGCCATACTGCTCTCGGAAATATTTTCAGGCCGATGCCGAAGGTGATAATAAATCGGTCCGAATAATGCTTTCTTGAAATCTCCGAGAAACCCTAACAACGAGGATTCTTCTCTATTGATAAAGGGGTCAAAATCATGTCTTTTGATTTTGCAGAATGAGTCCTGATTATAGGATGTCACCAATCGCAACCAGACAAACTCAGGAAGGATGACCCCAATATAATTTTCCTGATTTTCAGCACGCCTGGCTTTAATAAATTGAAAAAGATCATTCTCAAGAAAATTTGTATAGACAGAATGGTGGGCCATTAGCTTTGGGACCTCGGTAATTTTTTGAGGCCCGAAGTAGATCAGCCGATGAGGGGCATTAACAACGCCGGCATCATGCAGGCCCTGTAAAGCGCCGTTAGTATCAGGATTAGAAATGCCATTTTCTACCCCTGCCGCATGACTGGCTCCAGAGATGATAACCTCAATGGCAGGTTCTGTTGAATAAAGGCGGCAAGAAACAAAAAGAAGAAAGAGCAAATAGCCTTTACCAAACGCTGAAAGCAACTGCATAACAAACTGACCCACCGCTTAATGCCGGAAGCCAAGTATAGTTATCCTGTTACATCCCCCTTTGATTTACAGAGAAAAACCTGAAGAGGTAAAGTGACCACTTGTTAATGGGCAACGATTACCTGCTCATCGTTAATTAACGCATTCTGCCTGTCCATCTCTTTCAGCTTGAGACGAAAACGGTTGATAATGAATTCTCTAAACCAGCGATGCGCTCGGTTATGCTCCCAATACTCAGGCCAAACTACATAGTACTTAACCCTGGGTGGTTTACCGGGCAGAGTCTTCATCTTCATATTCTGTACATAAGTGTTGGACCGAGCCGCTTTCTCCATAGTAATCAGAATATGGCTGGTGTCCTTTACCAGTTGCAACCCAATCGGCAGGTTGGGAGTTTTAGCAACGACACGGATATTCTCACTGAGACCTTCCAGGTAGTCCCTGATGAAATGAGGGCTTCCCATCCATGAAGAGTGGCGAATCACTGAGTAATGCTCAAGATCTTCAATGGTAATCTCTTGATCTACGAGAGGATGATCCTCATGCACCAAGGCACAGATACTATCCTCCATCAGTGGCACATAGCTGAAACCAGCAGGAGGCTTTCCTACATACCCAAGCACTAGGTCAACCTGACCAGCCTCCAGTTTTTTATCCAGTTGCGGGCTGAACTGTAATAGCTCAAAGTTAAAATTAGGTGCCTGCTTCCAGAACTGGTGAAGGATCTGTGGCAGAATTTGTTCAAGAACAATGTAAGTCCCGGCAATTGTGAAGTTTTTTTCGGTAATCCAGGGATCAAACTGCTGATTTTCAAATATGGTACTGGCTTCAGTCACCACACGATTGACATCATCTTTCAATGCCAATGCTTTTTCAGATAGAAAAATGCGATTTCCCTGCCTGACAAGAATCGGATCATTCAGGGCTTCACGCAACTGGGCCAGCGTCCGGCTCATGGCGGACTGAGTGACATGCATCTGCTTTGCCGCAAGAGAAACACTTTGAGTATCGAGTAGTGCCTTAAGGCCTGGCAAAAGATTCAGGTTAAGTCTGTACAAGTTCATACTTTTGTAACAAGCGCCCCAACGGTTGAAAGCACCATCCAAACAACAAAAAAGCTTTAGGCTCTATTGGTGGCCAGTTGAGCCTAGTAAATCTGCTTAGAGAAAAGAACATAGCCGGTGATTAAAGGCTCAAGCCAATCTAACCATGAGACTATAGTCATATCACTTCAACTTCATCAGTATTAATCCCTATACATTCATCGCTAATCAGGTACACTGGAAACAGGAACCAGAGTTATCTCTGGTGAATCTGGCCTTGGCGTCTGACAAATTTCTTGTCAGGCATCAGCTGAAATAGCTGTCAGGAGGGTCTATGAGCCAAAACAAGTACAAGAGTATTCAAGATCTGGTAGACAACTACATTGCGTCTGGCCTTTCTGCCAGAGAGTATGTCGAAGCCCGTGTGGATGCCGGAGATCTTAGTGCTGCCGAAGCCCTGAAACTGCTGTCTATTCTTCGAGAAGCACAGTCCATTACCTTTAAACTGGCCGAAGTCAGTGATGACGAGTTTTCCGGCCTGCAGATGGTTCTAATTCGTAAAGAAGAGGAAGAGCTGGCTGACGATGCTCCTCCTCTGTTCAGTATCGAAATTGATGAAAGCCTGAATAGCAATCGTGATGACGTGATTAATCTTCTGCAGAAATTTGCAAAAGAGCTGGCCGTACTGGCGACACGAGGAGAGCTTGAAGAAGCAGAAGCTGTTGATACGATTGATGACAATCCAGAAGACTGGTTGGATCACCCAAACATTTTACCCGCCAGTGAAACTCGTCACTGAGCTGTAAATTCCTCAACTTCCGATCAAATCCATAAAGAAATAAGCCCGGCATCGCCGGGCTTATTTCTTTCACCTGCACAATATAAAAAATAGTTTTTATATAGCTTATTCTTTAGTCATCAACAGCTTTATTGGTCAAACCACTGAATGACCTGTGGATAACATCCTGACCGCCAGAGCTTTCAAGAAATACAGCTAATTGTTTATTTTTTGAACAATTCCGAGAACAAGCTGACTCAGAGCAACACAGCAGTACGATCTCATAGCATGCCTACAGCCCCCTCCACTGTACAAAGGAACCAATTGACTAAGAATCGGTCGAAATTCCTTTATATTCTGAGAATAGGATCGCAATGAGAAATTTATTCACGAATTTTATCTACATAGCACTGATATCACTTTCCACAAGCGTGTTAGCCCAAAATTTTGAAGCAGAAGAGAGCATCAATGTTGCTTCAGAACCAGAGATCAGCCTCCCCGCTGCTAAGGATCCCGTATTGATAGAAAATGATGGCCATTTGGCTGTCACACAGCCATACAGTATCCGAATTACAACGGACAGTGGTCTATTGGGATACGACTATCAGTTTGAAGATTCACAGAATGGCATCGACAATACCTTGAAGAAACGCACCCTCAGAGTATTTGGTACCTACGACCTCTACAAGAATGATGGTACTTGGGATGCAACCACTGAATTCACCTGGTCAAGCTATGTACCCGTGATGCCGGATATATACTGGCACAGCTACCATGTACGGGGCTCTAACGGTCAGTCTCTGGGGTACATTTTAACAACCCCTGTCACGATGAAAGATGCGAAGTTTTACCTTCAAGACAGTGATCAGCAAACTCTTGCCGCAGCAACTCTTGATCTGAAGAACAAGGAACTGCAAATCTATTCTGCCGAAGCCTCTACAGTTGGTGTTGCGACGCTAAAAAAATCCGTTAACAGTGACAATGAGTGGTTTTTGACAGTTAGCAAGCCAGGCATCGCCGACCATAGACTCATCAAGTTCCTGTCATCCATAGTGATTGACAATTACTTCACGGATAAAACCAGCTTTATCGGAGCCTTAATGGCCGACCCGGACTTACCTGACGACGACTGAGGCCTGCTGCTGTACTGCAGCAGACATTACCAATATGCAAAACCCCAGAGAGCGGTTAAATAAAATCTGCGGATTTAAGAAGAGCTGACACTCTCTGGGTTATTTGTGCTTAATATCCCTTCAACATAGGAGGCGCCATTCTCTGAAAACCCACCCAATAAATCCGTAATAATGCTAATCAGCTTGTGAAAACCATCTTCCCCAGATGTCTTTAACACCGTTTCCTGCAGCGAAGCTTTAGCATTCAATTCTGAGTATTCCACTGCTGGGTCATTCACATATTGTTCAGGCATGGTCTGTTCAAGCACTTCATGAATATCATGGGCTTTATCATAGGCCTGTTGTGAAATTACCGTCACAATATGGCTATCCTCATAAACTCTGGCTGGCTTTTGCCTTGTCAGAGCCTGAATGGTTGGATGCTGAATGTTTTTCTCTTCATAAGCCTGGCTCATCACCAGACTTTGAAAATCTTCAAGCACCGTATGCCGGTTCGATGCCAGTTGAATTGCGTTATTCTGTCCTTCCGGGAAACCCATGATATTCTTCAGCCCAACCCAGAGGGTTTTCATGGTACTGTTTCCCGGCACCGGCATCACATGGTATGGGTTGGAAAAGTCCCCCAGATAATGTAGCCCCCAACCCATAAAACGCCATCCCCAGTAATCATGCCCTTGTTTGAAGGCAAACTCGGAAAGCTGTTTAAATAACTGGATTCGATACTCTGGATAAGTCTGCTTTAAAAAACCACCCAGGGCATAAAGAATCGAAGACTCATGGTAAAACCCCATGTGAAAGGGCGCCTATGTTCCGTACTCCAGGTTTGGATTACCGAAAGGCTGCTTTCCAAACCCATAAATCTTGCCATAATCGGTATTACTGTCAGTAAAGAGGCCTATATCCAGTCCATGATCAGGTTCATCCGTGGCCGTTGTAACGATATCAACAGGTGATGCCTTATCCCCTGGTTTCAGCTGAACCAGCTGCACAGAAACCAGATGATCAAAATTTTTCAGCGTACTGACCGAACCAGGCTTAATGAGTGGAGACAGCCGTTTTTCCCCAGGAAGAAGCTGTAAATACAAAGGCCATTTGGTATTCGGGTTTACACGAATGGCATGGGCAAAGCGGGTTCGGATATCGTCTTTGCTACCCGTTGCTTTGAATGCCAGATCCTGCGGACGCGGAGCATAGTGCCATAAATTGTTCTGCATCCATTGCTCCTGCTGATCCAGAAAAACTTCCAGAGCCTTCTCATTGGCCAGCAGAAAGCTTTCCAGACTTTCAACTTTCACCGGAGCAGAGTCCCGAACCTGTGGAAGTGTAGCCAGTAGCTGATGACTAACCAGAGTGTGGTTGGACCAGGAAAATGCCTGGGCAGATATCAGCAAAGAGATTAGAAAGCATAAGGTACGCATAAGCAGGCTCTGTAACATATAGTTTTTATTAAATTTATGTAACTATTCAGCACCCAGCAAAGGCGTATTGTTGTAATTTCGAACCGCTTTAAGAAGCGCCTGAAATATGTTCAACCCCTGCTTTTTAGCAGATGATAAATAGCTTCGGATTCGGGTAAACATGGTACCTCCGTCTTCGCTTCTGAAGCAGCCTGAGATCTTCTGCTTAAGTTTGGCCATCCTGGCATCACGTTCACTGCCATTGTTATCGAAGGGAATTGAAAAGTCCGACATGAAGCGCAACGTTTCAACCTTAAACTCAATAAGCCTTTTGAACAGGTTGTAGGCCTTGGTATTCCTGACCTTCTTACGTCCAAGCACCTGTCGTTGTTTTTCCATATAAGCGGTTTCCTTCGTGAGAGCCCTTTGAAGGATTTGGTCGTATATCGTCTCAATGCGAAGCTGTATTGCACCAGGCATTTGAGTCAGACCGGCTGCTTTGTATTTCTTGCAGAAGTGCCAGGAGAGCGTAAGCAATTTCATCAGCCGCAGAGCCAGCTTATTCGCATCCCTATCGACAACTCCCTGAAGCTCTCTCAGATGATGGGCATTACAAAGCACATGCACTGCCGCATAGGCAAAGTAGGACTTCCAATGATCGTGAACCAGAATGCCTGCAAAAGTCAGCAGGATGCCCATTGCATCCATTGCTTCACAACCTCGCCTTTCTGAGAGGTAGTAAAGCGTCCATTGGTCATCTCGCATAATGTGTAACCACCACAGTGAACCGTCAACCCGCATGCCAGTTTCATCCGCTCCTGCAACCGGACTTTCTTGTAAAGCATCGCGGATACTCTGCTCAGTAGAGGCCAGGTTCTCATGGGTATAGGCAACAAAATTGGCAACAGAGCCTGCGCTGACACTCATGCAATAAATAGTATTGAAATACTCAGACACCCGGTGATATGGGATGAAGTGATACTGGTTTAAATGAACAGCCATTGCCTGAGTCACTTCTCCGTATTGAGCAGCGGCTTTCACTCCTTGGGGAAACTCAGCGGTGTTCCGTTTACCACAAGGACATACTTTAACGTCTGCCCAGTACGCGGTAACTTCAAATTCTCCGGGTCTACCTGGATCAAAAACCTGTCGCTCAATGTATTTGGTGGGTTTAATATCGATAAGCGAAGACTGGCAACAGCAACATTTTTCAACCTTCAGATGCCTGACATAATCGGGTAAGGCGACACGTCTCAAACAAGAGCCTTGATGACCTTTCTGGCCACCTGGTTTATTGCCTGAAGATGGTCTAAGGCTTTTGGGGTTCGGTGTTTCCTGTGAGGAGCAGGGGGCTTCTTTGGAAGATGTATCACCTTTATCACTCCCTTTTTTACTGGGCTTTTGATAACCATCTGACGATGGTGGCTTACTACTGTTTTGACTGTTTTTATTAACCCTTTCTTCCAGTTCGCTGCAACGTTCCCGTAAAAGCGCATTCTCGGTCCGAAGCTCTTCATTCTCTTTAAGGAGAGCTTCGGTAAACGGAGTAGCTGGGAAGTCTGGTTCCATACTGGAGATTTGTTAGAAAAATTGAGTATAAGATGATGGTCGAAAAATCAGAAAATTCCAGATTTATATGAAGGGTGCTGAATAGTTACAAATTTATTATGCGTATACCATAGCGATTATGAAGGGTTGATGACAAATAGTTATCAACGACAAAATAAGAAAAAAGCCGGAAGATCGGGGATCAGGATGCCTGACTACCAAATTGCCGCCACATTTTTCAGCCTCTCGCTGGCGATGATGACACTATTCCAGGTGTTACCAGGAATACGTGACTGCCGTGCGCTGTGCTTTGCCATGTTGCAGGTGAGCCTTATTGGTTACCTTTTACTCCCTATCGCGGAAGCGTCCACTGAAAACTTCTGGCTAATCTGGCTCTGTACCGCCTTCCGCAATATGATCCCCACATTATTCTGGATGGTTTGCCTCTTGCTATTTGACGATGGTTTTCGTCTGAATAGAAAAACGCTGGCCATCCCCTTCTTTATTATTTTCTCTCCTGCCATTGGTAAGGTTGGCGCCCATCTATTCAGCCTCGATACCTCTTTTATATTCAGCTGGCTGATGTTCCATCTGCCGCAATGGCTGGAATTTGTCCTGATCGCCCATGCACTCACAACCGTTATCCGTAGCATGCGGGACGACCTGGTGGAATCCCGTCGTGAGTTAAGGGTCTGGCTGTTAGGCAGTGTTGGTTTTTATATTGCCGTTGTCGTCACCATGGAACAGTTCTTCAATGGCGGCCCACCGGCATTTAAGCTGGCTCAACCTGTCCTTTTAGCTCTGTTTCTTTTTGCCTTTTATGGCCGCTTACTGAAATTTCGTTCAGGCCTGTTGTTCTCCGAAGCCGGATTGGTGCAGAGTCCTGCGCCAGAAACAGCCTTGAATAATCAGACAGAACAAACTCAGGAAGTCACCAGTGAACCAGAGACTGAACCAGGTAACCTGTGGACTGATAAGCTGAAAGGGATGATGGAAGATCAGAAACTCTATCGACAGGAAGGCATCACCATCAGTGACCTGGCTGAAGCCATGGATATTCAGGAGTACCGACTGCGACAACTGATCAATCAGCAGATGGGGTATCGAAACTTCAACGATTTCCTCAATGGTTATCGAATTCAGGAAGCCTGTCGTCGACTGGTATCTCAGCAAGACTGCCAGCTACCCGTTTTGACCATAGCACTTGATGTCGGTTTTCGATCACTCAGTGCTTTCAACCGGGCTTTTAAGGAGAGAACGGAAAAGACACCCAGCCAATACCGAAAAGAGTACAATCTCCAACAGGATTCCCTACGTGACCACTCTGTATAAATGTGCCCACGGCCTACACAAGACTTGAAACATAAAGTCACTAAGACACGAAGGAATCTATTTTTTAATTACCTAGAACTTACGCATTGACAGCTCTGATAAAAGATGGTCTCAGCCAGTCTTTACCATCAGAGAAGCTCTTAATGAAGTCCCAAATAGCATCCTTGAGCGCATCATTCTTAACGCGATAGATGCTACTGAGAGATTCAGATACTTTCTTGGCCTGAAGGCAGGCATACCCAAAGATAGAGGCAAAAATATGGTTCCTGACCTGCTGCTTTCCTCTCACCTGAAAGCGCTCAATACTGCAGAGTTGTTTCAGCGCCCGGTGATACTCTTCGATCGCCCAATGGTGCAGGTGAAGTTCATTAAAGCCTACCTGTGGTGATACCTCTGATCCAGCATGGGGTGTGTAGACGACGTAATGGCGCAGCTCGTTTTTTAGCCGCGTCCGGTACAAACGCACAGAACCAAAATTACGTAGCCAAACGGTTATTCCCTCTTCAGGAATCTCCAGGCTCTGCACTTGTTGGTAGTCACCCTTTTGGATAGAAACAGTACGGTTGCTTTTAACGGCAAACATAAAACCCAGACCGTTGTTTTTCACAGTCTTCAGGTTTGCGGCACTGCTATACCAGGAATCCCCCGTAACAAATGCAGGTCGTAAGCCCCATACAAGTACTTCTTTCAGCATCTCGAGAAAATAATCATTTTTGGACTTTCCGTCCGCAGAGTCATAGATACGGAAATTGACAGGAAGGCTATAGCCTTTGATATCGGTGTAATAGAGCGTTATGAGATTAATGCCCTTGACGGCTTTATGATGCTTGCCCGAGTAATGATAGCCGATGAATGCCGTGTAGTTACTGTACGGCTTATCCAGCACCGTATCATCAACCGATAGCGTGCCCCCATCAAGAATCAGCCTTGCGGCTACTTCCATGAAAAGGTCATTGGGAGCAAAGTCTTCACGTTGTAGAAAACGGTTAACGCTGTGGTGTGACATATCTCCGATCTCACTAAGGCGAGTACAGGTTGCTGATTTCGGCTCACACAATAGAAACCCTGTATATTTCGGCAAATCACACCCAGCTGTTGTAGGTCTTGTTATCTTTCTACGCACGACGACATCCGCTATTTTTTGCTGATCTAGCAATTTTTACAGCTGCCTGTCAATGCGAAAGTCCTATTACCATAATTAACGGTTGTTACACGAAGCAGCCTATAAGCTTTTTTTCCCCTTGCTCAAGACCGCCAACCGCCTGTAATAGCCCGAATCCAGTAAGAAACATAGGAATTCCCTTGGTATATCAAGGCCTCTATCGAACTTACCAATTTTGAAATTTACTGACTGATTTTAAAATCAGGTGCATTTTTACCATTTCTAGTCAGATTCCCTACATCCCACTGAGTTAATTTAACCTCGCGTTTTGCTTACTTATACAACTCTCTATAAGAACAATAAGAATGAGGACACCCCCTTTGAAAATCCGTTCTGTACTGGCAGTCACTGCCACTGCTTTACTGCTGTCGGCCTGTGGTCAGGATGCTCAGGAAGCAGTCCAGACCACTGAAGCCGCCAAAAACTTCCGAAAAGACCTTCAGGCAAAACTGATCAAGGCAAAACCCGGTGATGTCATTGAGTTACCAGAAGGTACCTACAGTATTGACCGCAGCCTCTCTCTGAATGTAGATGGAGTAACCATCCGAGGTGCCGGTATGGATAAAACCATCCTTTCCTTTAAAGGACAGGTTGCCGGTGCAGAAGGCCTGCTGGTGAATGCCAGCGACTTTGTCGTGGAAGATCTGGCCATCGAAGATACCAAAGGCGATGCCCTCAAAGTTAACCAGGGGGAAAACATTGTTATCCGCCGGGTGCGGGTTGAATGGACCAACGGTCCTGATAATGCCAACGGTGCCTACGGCCTTTACCCGGTACAGACCGAGAACACACTGATCGAAGACTCGGTGGCCATTGGCGCATCCGATGCCGGCATCTATGTTGGCCAGTCCAGAAATGTCATCGTTCGCAACAACCGTGCTGAATATAATGTGGCCGGTATTGAAATTGAAAACACCATCGGTGCTGATGTCTATGGCAATGTAGCGACTAACAATACTGGCGGCGTGCTGGTCTTCAATATGCCTTACCTGAAGCAGCCAGGACATACCACCCGTATTTATGAAAACCAGATCTATGCCAATAACTACGAAAACTTCGGCACCCCTGGCACAGCCGTTGCTGCGGTTCCAGCCGGCTCTGGTGTCCTGATCAACTCAAACGACAATGTTGAAATATTCAACAACGACATCAAAGACAACAAAACTGCCAACGTCATTGTCAGCAGTTATTACACCGCGGGTTACGAGTCGGACTACAAACTGGCCGAAGACTTCGACCCCTACCCTGAAGGTATCTATGTCTACGGTAACCGGTTCGAAGGCGGTGGTGACAGCCCTGACCGGATAGAACTGAAAGCTCTGAAGATCGCTGAGTTTGGCTTCAGTGGCAGTCTTCCTGATGTGCTCTGGGATGGCATCGTCAACCCAAAGAGCAAGACTCCGGCACTGTGTATTGACAACGGGGAAAGTGGCGTTGTAAACGTGGATGCGGGTAATAACTTCAGCAATATCAGTACAGACATTGCTCCGCACCGTTGCTCACTGCCCAAGCTGGCAGCTATTTCTCTGCCCGAATCGCTGATAACAAAAGACGAGGGTTGATTTATGGTTGCTGTTATCAGGGTACCTGCCTTGATCAAGAGGGTCTCGGAAAAGGTAGCGAGCGCAGGCAAGACAAGGCAAAAAATGGCGAGTAAGCGCAGTTTACAAGTAGTAAATGAGCATTTTGAGCCGTTTTTTAACGCCGGATTGTCAAGCGCAGCCCTTTTACGACAGCCTCTTCGGGTGTTCGCAGTATGGCTGATGGCTCTGGTATTAGCAGGCTGTGGTGAAAAGTCACAACCTCTGCTGATGACCTCGGGAGATAACTACCCGGATAATCTCAGCCAGTGGCAGATTTTGTCCATCAATGGCAATTCAATGGAACTGGCGGACACGGTGGTTCCCTATGAATTAAACACACCGTTGTTTACCGATTACGCCAGCAAGTTGAGAACGCTCTGGATTCCCCAGGGACAGCAGGCCAGCGTTGTGGATGATGAGATTCAGTATCCCGTAGGAACCGTCATCAGCAAAACCTTTTATTATCCGGTTGCCAATGGCGCTACGCTTCAGGCTTCGGAAGGCGAAAAATCACTCTTTTCACCCGAAAAAGGCCTGCCACTGGACAAGGTGCGATTGGTTGAAACCCGCCTGCTTGTCCATCAGGAAGATGGCTGGGTTGCCCTACCCTATGTCTGGAATGAGCAGCAGACGGATGCGGTACTGGAGTGGGCTGGTGACAGTATGCAGTTAACTGTCACTGGCATTGATGGCTCAACAGAGGAAAAGCCGTTTGCCTACATCATTCCCGATGCCAACCAGTGTGCCGGCTGTCATGCAGAAGACGACAGTCGACAAGCAGTAAAACCCCTGGGTCCAAAGATTCGTCACCTTAACCGGAACTTTACCTATGCCTACGGAGAAGAAAACCAGCTGACACACCTGATAAAAGCTGGCCTGCTCACGGGTTTGGATGACGTCAAAAGTGCATCACAAAATGCCCTGTGGCCTAATGGCAGACCTGACGAAACCCTGGCTCATCGAGCACGCAGCTACCTGGATGCCAATTGCAGCCACTGCCATAACCCAAAAGGTGCAGCAAGAACCAGTGGACTGTTCTTAACCATGGATACACCACTGGATGCCACCCTTGGTTTGTGTAAACGCCCCATTGCAGCAGGTAAAGGGGCAGGCAACCGGCCTGTGGATATCTTGCCGGGCCATGCAGAGCAATCCATCCTGACCTATCGAATGGAGACTCTGGAGCCCGGCGAAATGATGCCGGAACTGGGTCGATCACTCAGCCACACCAAAGGTGTAGCGCTGGTCAGTGAGTGGATCAATCAGATGGACTCTGACGATACCCCCTGTGCGGGTGGAGGTTACAGTTACTGATTATTTTTAATACCGATAAATGCTCTCGCTCCCACAACCTCGTGGGAACGAGGAATCGCAAAAAGAGCACAAAGCTCATTAAAACAAGAACTCAAACCAGGTTGTCACATCATGTGTGACAACCAGACAGCTCATTCTGATATGAAGAAAAACCCTGTAAAACAGGGAAAAAATGATTCAGGAGGAAGTTTAAAAAACAGGGTATAAATTTCTTGCATACCAATATGCACTTTAGTACAAATAGACAGGCCGAAACACAAAACAATAACAATAATACCAAGGATAATTTCT
The DNA here is from genome assembly GCF_965196975.1 of Endozoicomonas sp. Classification (NCBI taxonomy): domain Bacteria; kingdom Pseudomonadati; phylum Pseudomonadota; class Gammaproteobacteria; order Oceanospirillales; family Endozoicomonadaceae; genus Endozoicomonas; species Endozoicomonas sp. The sequence goes on along the minus strand of NZ_OZ239981.1, from coordinate 5,854,799 downwards.
AACCATCGTCGTAAACATTGCGAACTCCGGTTCAAGTTCAGACGAAATAACTGGTCATAGTGGGGACTATTACCAAGGGATCCAAGGCTGTACTGGAACCCGGGTTATCAGCGCAATAGCGCAGTTAGATTAATCCATTGGTAGACAAAATAACTCTAATAATAAACGGCAAGGATACAGCCCCTCATGTTGAATCGACTGCAGCTCGCACCAGCTACCGCTGGCTTTATGTTAACGGGCACACTACTTCTCTCTGCTTCTGCCCAGGCTTTCGAGTTTGAGGCAATGGATGGAGAAGTACAGGGAACCCTCAACACCACTATCACTCTGGGTGCCAAGTACGATCTTGAAGGTTACGAAACACCAGACTCCAACGAACAGTTGGAAAATGATGGTGATCGTTCATTTAAAAGAGGCTTTGTCAGCAAAGCGCTGAAAGTTACCTCCGAATTGGATGTGAAAAAAGACAACTACGGCTTCTTCGGTCGCGCCACTGCCTATTACGATCATGTCCTAATGAATGGCACCAACCACTGGCAGGAAAATAACGACGCTGACGTTGCTAAAGGTCTCTTTGATGAGAGCGGTACATTTCCAGGCTGGTCCGATGAAGTCAAAGACAATCAGGGTCGTGGCGTTAAACTGCAAAGCGCTTATATTTTTGCCGACTGGCAGTTTGATGGTGGCCAGAAGCTCAGCCTGAAGCTGGGTGACCAAACCCATAACTGGGGGGAAACCATTTTCTACGGCGGCGGCATGATGGATTTGAACGCCTACGATATGGCGTTATCCACCGTTCCTGGTTCAGATGGGGACTTGAACCTGGCTCAAGGAATGGTTATGGCTGATCTTCAGTTTAATGATCAGATGACTCTATCCGGCTTTGTACAGTATGACTGGGATCGCTCAATTATGCCTGGCCGTGGTACCTATGGTTCAGGTGAAGATATTTTTGTTCCAGGATCTGATTTCGCACACTACGATTTAGCATCCTTTAGCCTAGATTCGGCACCAGATGCAGTTCTAGATGCTGCGGGAATAAATCATACAGGTGACTACGCAGTAGTAGCAGACGTATCAGGTGTTGATAGTGCCAAAGACTCAGGTCAGTGGGGTCTACGATTTACAATTAATCCAGAGTCAATGCCTGATACAGAGTTTGCTTTGTATTATGCAAATTATCACTCTAGTCTCCCTTTTATTGATGCCTATGTAAGCTCCAGTGATGCTGCAAATGGTCTCGTACTTGCAGGACTCACTCCAGCTCCGATGGATCCGACTGTTGACGCGTTCTTGGATAATATCTCGACAGACCCCAATGACCCAACACGTCAAGCACTAGCGGGGAGCATAGCTGCGCTCCATATGCTCTCAAATGGCACTTATGCCAAGGTGGTTTATCCTGAAGATATAAAGGTATGGGGGGCAAGTTTCCACACTAAAATTTGGGGTTATACGCAAATAGCCGGAGAGCTAACATACCGTGAAAACGCTCCAATTTGGGTAGATCACCCGGAAGATCTGCTCACAAAAGCTACTCTAGGGACAGGAAGTATAGGCCAAGGGCAGGACTATGATGCATCCCAAGCTGACCCATCAAAAACAGCAAGTCCAGATGAATGGTTTGCTAACTATGAACGCACACCAATGTGGGATGCTTCTCTCTCCGTCATTCAACCTTTTGGTGCGGTTCTTGGAACAGACCTGATGTACGTTGTTGGGGAAGCTGCATTCCAGCAAGTTTCCGGCTTAGATAACTACGAACGGTACGTTGCGAAAGGCTCAAGCGACTGGGCAGGGGAAGATGTTTCTGAAAATGCTGATGAGCGCCTGGACCGCTTCAGCTGGGGTTACAACGTTATGCTCGGCGCCAACTGGAACGATGTAGCCATGCCTGGCCTAAATCTGGAATCTACTTTCCGTTTTACTCACGACGTTGATGGTAATTCCCATATGACCGGTCGTTTTGAAGAAGGCGAGAAGAAGATCAATATGGGTCTGACCGCCAAGTACGACGATATGATGGCTAAAGTCACCTGGGGTGGGGATGCCGACAACGTTCTGCGTAAAGGCACCATTACCGGAACGGTTGGTTACACCTTCTAAGCCCAGTTAGCTCCTACAACCAGGGTAAATCATTAGCTAAAAGCAACCTTAAAAAAAGCCGGTACCTGATGAAGGTAACCGGCTTTTTCACATCCTCTGCCATCAGTCTCTCCAGAAACCAATCAACAGAACCGAACCCGAATGAAGCTCAAAAGCAAAACAATCATTTTGATTTTTGTGAATTTAAAGCCCTTGAGGTTCAAATATATATCAGGCATTTGGGTCAATAATCACCCGAGCGCCTTTTTCCGAAGCAATTTTACGACATTCTTTGAAATCACGAGCACTTGAGATATAGAAAGTAGGCGTAACATTTACCGACAGGTTTGGAGACATATCACCCTGGGCAGAAGGCAACGCATTGGTATCTTGTTGCACAACCGAGGTACTGCCCATTGAATAGCAGACCAGCCCCTGTTTCTCATTATCTGAACCACTTTCAGCAGCCTGAACACTTCCGGCCAGCAACATTCCCGCTACAGCAACAGCAATTACTTTCATCATTTCAGTCCTTTATAAACGTTTAAGGAACTGTTGTTATCGGCCTCATCAGTAATCATTTAGCAGGCTATCGATTTTTCCCGAAAACTCATCAGGGACACCAATAACAACGCCTGTAATAAAGTATATTTAGCTTTTCAGTTTTCACTGGTCGATACCGATATTCTGTCTTTTCAGGCACTTCAATGGTCTTGACACGACCTTTCATTACCCACGATACGCAGCCTTTACCCAGTATCACTTGACCCGCAGCAACAAACCGCCCGTTAGTTCTGTGATTTACTCATCATTAACTCAATTTTTAGTTATAAATCAGAATTAAAATATTATTTCTTACAATATTATTACATTAAGATAATGGGTCCCATTCCATCAGGCCTTTTCAAAAATGGTATGATCTACAAAAATAGCTCTAACAACCATTAATTACATTGGACGTTATTCATGAAAAAACTTCTGGCCATTGCTGCAACGGCATTGATACTTCCACTCAGCAGTCAAGCGGCATCACTGGATCAAGAGCAACAACAGCAAGTTAAAGAGCTAGTTCGTGAGGCATTGCTCGAAAACCCTGAAATCTTTATTGAGGTGGTCAATGAGCTCAAAAAAAGAGAGGAAGCCACCAGAGTCAAGGCTCAAAGCTCTACGTTAGCCAGTAGTCAGGCGGAACTTTTTGAGAATAGTAACGACCCATTTTCTGGCGCCATCAAGCCAAAACTCAGTATCGTTTACTTTGGCGATGTAAACTGCGGTTTCTGTAAGCAGCAAGACCCTGTACTGGAAGCGCTGGTAAAAGCCTATCCAGAGATAAGAATCATCTACAAAGATCTTCCTATACTGGGACCAAGTTCGAGAGAAGCAGCTGCTATCTCTCTCGCCGCTAAAGCGAAAAGTAACGAAAGCTATCTGTCACTGCACAAACAGCTTATAACGCATCCAGCACGTCATGACTCAGACTCCATTGCCAGCATTGTAAAAGCACAGGGCCTGAACCTTGAAGAATTAAAAAAAGCAATAGATGATGACATCAATCAGCAGTTGGATAGAAACATCATGCTGGCCCAAAGTCTTGGTATAACTGGCACACCTGCATTGGTTTTTCCTGATGAAGTTGTTGGAGGATTTACTAATGAAGATGAGCTGAAGAAGATGATTGAAAAGCGTCTGAAAAGAAAATAAAAATTTAAGAATCTCTGTTATAGAGAATATATAAGGCCCTTTTCAGAAAAGGGCCTTTTTTTAAAGCCAGTTATAGCTCAGAAACAATACAGGCTTTACGATCTTTACCAGTACGCTCAAGATAGGCCGAGAAGTCAGCTGGGATACGGCCAGTTGTGGCTCCCTCCCAATCAACAGATGCACCATCGACACTTTCATAACGGAATAAGTAACGCTGACGAGTCTTGCCTTTACGCCCATCACTGCTCTTATCATCAACCAGACCTTTGATATCACCCAGAGATAGCCCAAGCTCTTTCATCTGTTTAACGACTTCATCTAAAGCGTCTTTCTTACGGGCCTGCTCTTCTTCAACCTCCATTTGAGCCATCAGCTTCTCTTCGTAAATCGCTTCAATACGGCCAATGACTCGCTGGAGATCTTCAGCATGCATATCATGGAACAGCTTACGAACCTGAACTTTAGACTTCAGAACACTGAGCGCTTCATCAAAAATATTCATTGTTTGAAACCAATCTAACCAATAGAAATGTCAATTAAAAGTTGAATTCAATAATTTATGGAAAAACTTAACATTGACGCCTCTGCCTGTAAATAGAGAGAATTCCGCACCTTCTGAAGAAAAACGAATGCGCATAATATCTCAGTATCTTTCACGAAACACTTTCTCTGATCATCATCTCATATAACTCCCGTACACATGGTAACGTAATTTGGAGTAAGTGGTGAGAACACTGGTTTGACAATATGAGCCTAGAGTGATCCATTAAAGATTAACAACCAATATAGAAAACCGCATAAAAAAATGGGAAACCGCCAAGGACTTCGTATTAAAGATCAAGGTACCACCGACATAAAAAACCAGTCTCACTAAGCTAATCGAAGAACTAGATTTTTAGATTGGAAAATGAAAAACCTAGAATCTTAGTTTACGTCATATTTTTAAATACGCCAAAAAAAACCGTTATATACGTAATTAGCATGTATAAAAGCGGTATATCATAGCAAAATATATGCTCTAAATTTATTCCACTTTTATGTAACAACTTATTTCTCAGTTGGCATAAAATATGATAACCAAGTTATGACTCTTGAAAAATAATACTGACATTTTTTAAAAAACTGTTCATTAAAAAAACAAAGTAAACCAATAATCAATTAATAAGATTTAATAAAACACCTGCTAAAATCAAAAAATAAAAGAAAGTAATAAATGCCAAACCATCTAAGTACTTAAGTCATTTCAAAGCCCCAGTAGAATAATGGGGCTTTGAAGGTAAGATTAATCAGGAGGCAGCTTCCCGTTTCTGCATCTCTTCTGCACGGAGGTCCTTACGCAAAATCTTACCAACAGGAGTCATTGGCAGTACGTCACGAAACTCAACCTGTTTTGGCACCTTATAAGCAGTCAGGTTGAGCCGACAGTACTCATTCACTTCCTCTGCCGTTAAGCTCTTGTCTCCGGGAATGATAAAGAGTTTGACAGCCTCACCGGTTTTCTCATCAGGAACCCCAATAACTGCACAGTTTTGCACTTTATCATGTTTGGAGACAATGTCTTCGACTTCGTTGGGATAGACATTAAAGCCTGAGACCAGCACCATATCCTTAACCCGGTCTACGATTCTCACGTAACCCTCTTCATCAATAATGGCCACATCTCCGGTTTTGAACCAGCCTTCATCATCAATTACTTCAGCCGTAGCTTCAGGGCGCTTCCAATACCCTTTCATCACCTGAGGTCCTTTGACACAAAGCTCCCCACGCTCTCCCAACAACAACTCATTACCTTCGTCATCAATGGTTTTCAGAGCCGTACTGGACATAGGCAAGCCGACTGTCCCCAGTTTTGAGTAACTGCCAGCGGGGTTAAGAGAGACCACAGGTGAAGTTTCAGAAAGGCCATAACCCTCAGAAATGGTACATCCTGTCATACCTTTCCACCGGTTAGCCACCGCAGCCTGAAGAGCGGTACCACCCGACATAGTCAGCTGCAGTTCGGAAAAGTCGAGGTCTTTGAACTCTGGATGATTCATCAAGCCAACAAACAACGTATTCAAGCCAATAAAGATATTCATCTTGTGGGGCTTCAAAGCCTTAACAAACGTATCCATATCCCGAGGGTTGGCAATCAAAACACTGTGCCCACCCAGCTGAAAGAATGCCATCAGATGCACTGTGAAAGCATAAATATGATAAAGAGGCAGGGGCGCAATCGCTGTATTTCCATCCGGTTTTGCCAGTGGAACACCATTATCATCCGTCTGAGACAACACGCTGGCCGTCTGCAGCACATTACTGACCAAGTTGCGTTGAGTCAGCATAGCCCCCTTGGCTACCCCTGTCGTTCCACCTGTGTACTGAAGCACTGCCACATCATCAGGATTCGGAGGTAGAGGTTTACTGAACTGGGCTTTGGCACCCAGTTTCATGGCCTGATTGAAGCCCAGTGCCTGTGGCAGCTTGTAAGAGGGAACCATCTTCTTGACGTGCTTTACGGCAAGATTAATCAGCGATCTTTTCGGCCAGGGAAGCAGATCCGCCAACTCAGTGACAATCAGATGCTTTATTGGCGTATCCTGAATGATTTCCTCTACCAGATGGCCTACAACATTCAGACAGACCAGTGCCTTCGCTCCTGAGTCTGTAAACTGATGCTTCATCTCCCTGGCAGTGTAGAGAGGGTTTGTATTGACAATGATAAGGCCGGCCTTAATTGCGCCATAAACGACAACGGGATACTGAATAAGGTTCGGCAGCTGAATCGCAATACTGTCACCAGGCTTCAGTGTCGTATGGTTCTGAATATAGGCAGCAAACTGTGTACTAAGCCTGTCTATTTCGTTGAAGGAAACCGTTTTACCCATGCTGGTATAAGCTGGCCGGTCGCCGTATTTATGGACTGCATGTTCAATGACTTCACCCAGGTTTTTGAACTTTTCAAGATCAATTTGGTCAGCAACACCGGGGGCACGCTTGCCATCCCAAAAACTGGCTTCCATGAACACCTCATATTTATTTTTTGTTGTTATCCGAAGGCAATGAAACAGTAGTATTTATCTACCCTGTGTCTTACAAAGATCCTTCCTGCTTCATTCATTTTTTGTGAATCATACTATCTAAACGTTCAACCTTGAACCCAAAATGATACTTTATGCTTCTTTTTGTTCTAAAAAGCCATAAACCTCTCAGAAGGGTCAAGAAGTAAGGCTCGTGTTTTCCCTTAACTGACTTCCACACCTGTGATTTTCTTGAGGCGAGAAAAGACGTGCCATAGAGGCAATAAAGACACAAAGAGAATAGAGCACGTCTACACTGTAGAAATGAGGTAGCTGGCAAGGTATTTCATGAGCTAAACAGTCGCAAATAACTTTCCAGACCAAAGCTCACAACAATTCTGGTGTGAAGAAATCAAACCCAGCTTTTGTGATCGAGTTAACTTCTTGATAGCGGCTTCCCTTCGGCTGGCAGATGAGCGATCGTGGGCATCTTCAAGATAAACCAGCTCTTTAGGCTTCCGCCCCCTGAAATATTTAGCGCCCCTGACGGCACTGCAATGCTGACGCCAACGTCGTTCAATATCAGTAGTAATTCCAGTATAGAGTGTATTGTCACTAGCTAGAATAATATAAACGACCCAACATCCATCCGACATTCTTTGCTCTTCCTGAACGATCACGAATGACTTTTATAGCACTGAAGCTGTGTCTGCAATAGAGATGAAGCCGAAGCATCAAATCTCGAGTGCCCATACCACACTGTCAGCAGCTACGTTAATACAAATGGAACACTTATACACCACTGTGCAGGTGCCATATCTTCAATCCCTCATCCGTCATCCTTAATGCATATGACGAGCGAACGATGACATTTCTAACACTCTGCCCTGAATTCTTTTCGCTGCACCGAACATTCCAGTAGCAGGCACAGCATATCAGGTCTTCCCTCTTAATTTCAGAAGCCAGATTGTATTCCATTCTGTCAACCTCCCAGCGACTGAACATAAAGCGGAACCAACCAAGGATCTCTTCCCGTCCATGAAGATCACTGCCACAAGCTTCCCAGAAAATGGCTTTCTCGGTAAATTTTGCCACCAGTCCCTGGGCATCCCCCCTTATGTGATAATCTGCGTACTCCAGAAAAAAACCATCCAGATTCATAAGGGGCATAGGACTACTCCATTTTTCTGATTAGAGGTGGAAAATAGACCATTTTAAATGGCTATCAGCCAATAGAAGGTAATACTCCACTTATCACACCAAACTGGGCCGTTATGACCAGAAGCCCAATAATGATAGCTATTGTCAGGGCCGGAATGCCGCCGGCAACTTGATAAGGCTCCTCCATATGAAGCTTTCGCACCTTCCAGACCAGGGCGACAGGAATAAACACAGCCAGAATCACCAAAGCCACCGCTGCATACCCAAGCGCGGTAACAAAGCTCCCTGGCATGAAAATGGCCGCCAATAGGGGAATCAACAGAGTCAGGGTGATCGTTTCAATCCTCCCCCACACTCCATGGGAGCGGCCAAACACTTCTGCCAGATAATCAAATAACCCAAGCGCCACTCCCAAAAAGGATGTCCCCAGGGCAAAGGCAGCAAATGCGCTGATCATATAATCGAAGCTGGACGTATTGGAATGATTGCCAATGGCATCCATTAATGATGTTACACCATCTGAGCTGTGCGCCATGGTAACGACCACGGTAGAGGAGACCACACCTATGACTACCGCCATCCAGATGACATAAATACTGAAAGGCAGAGCACTGCCACCAATCAGGGCATAGCGAAATCGATGAGGCTTTCCCTGAACATACTGGACAACGGTAGGTACGGCACAATGATAACCAAATGATGTATACAAAACCGGCAGAGCTGCAAAAAGAACACTTGGAGCGCTGTTTTCCAGTTTGAGGTTGCTCAAACTGACCTCAGGCAATAGTGACAATACAATATAAAGCAGCAAGGCCAACATGAGAGCAAACATCACCCGATTGACCACATCAACAACCCGCGTACCCGTAACCACCAGCACTGCAACCAATAAAACCACTACCGTCGCTGTTATTCGAAAAGGAAGATGAATTCCCTCTTTTGCCAGCAAGCTACCAAGCACGTTAGCTCCACCTGAAATATAGGCTGCACACAGAGAGTAATAGAGAAACAGCATGGCGACGACAGCAACCCCCTGACCAACTGGCCCCATCAAACGCCCCATAACACCATGAAGGTTCTCTGCTTCCGGGCAGGCCCGGCAGGCCTCGGCGATCAACAGTCCCCCATAGGTTGATAACCCCCACATCAAAAACATCAGGAATACGCCCCAGCCCAGACCTGTCAATGCTGACACCAGAGGTAATGCCAGCATGCCCGCACCAATCGAAGTACCGGCTACCAGGAGGCTGCTACCTAACGTCTGACTTTTCATATTCGGTCCACCTGATTGATAAAACAAAAGCCACTAAAAGCGGCTTTTGAAAGTAGGAGGCTTATTAAGATAGGTTGACAAGCTGACTCTATAAATAACCTATCTGCACTAATAATGGACCGAATTATAATTTTTTCTACTTATCAGGTGTTTTTTTCAACAATCAGAGGGCTTTCAGCCAGGTTATCAACCACAGCACTTCTTATATTTTTTTCCACTACCACAAACACATGGGTCGTTTCGACCAGGCACTTTTTCCAGAACCGCTGTTTTAGGGGTATCCTTCAGTAACTGCAAAGCGGACGAATCTTCTGGCGCGTCCTCATCGACTTCAATATGACAGAACCAGCCGTTATCGATAAACTCTTTTTCCAACTCAGCCTTACGCTCTTCTGACTGCACAGAAATGACAGCAGGGTTTTTCTCAGTACCAAGTCGAGCCTGCTTCTTACCGTCGAATACCCGGTAAGCCTGCTTGTCGTCAATCTGAAGATTAGTCTGGGTATAAAATTTGCCCATTTGATCACCTGCTAAGCTGGGAAAATTGACCTCTCGGAACGAGAGCAAGATGAAATGCAAAACCGAAGCAGTTTACTGGAAGTCCCTGCCTTTAGCCATAAGCTCATTTCTTCCGGTTTCCACTTTCAAACAGAAGAAGCAGCCCTGAAGCATAAAAAATTAAACTAGAATTCCTCTGTTTGCCTCATCAACTGCTTCCAGCCACTTCTACTTTACTCAGACACATACCACTTCATTTATTGCTTCGGAGGAAATATGGGAATCATCGATATCCTTGTTTTTCTAATTGTTGGAGCCATTGCTGGCTTTCTTGCAGGGCAATTATTCAAAGGAAGGAGCTTTGGTCTGACCTGGAATATGATTATCGGAATTATCGGTTCCGTCATTGGTGGGCTGGTCTTTGGTATTCTGGGATTTGCAACCACCAGCCTGCTGGGAAGCATCATTAGTGCAACGGTTGGAGCGATATTACTGCTAATGATTATTCAAAAAATAAAAGCCTGATAATCTCCTGAACATAAAAAACTGAAAATCGCTAGCGGTTTTCCCAGAAGGTCGTATGAAAGCCGCCAGTGTTAAATAAAAGGCTACACTTTACCCCTTATCAACTGATAGTCCATAAATAGTCCAAGTCCCGAATGATGATCACAGAACACTCATACTCTCTGGAAAAACTGGATACCCCCTCTCTGGTTGTTGACTTGGATGTCATGGAGAAAAACCTGAAACGAATGCAGGCATTTGCAAGTCAACATTCACTGGCTCTTCGTCCTCACACCAAGGCACATAAAATCCCTGCACTCGCAGCTATACAAGTTAGTTTGGGAGCTCAAGGTATCTGCGTAGCCAAGCTGGGTGAAGCTGAGGTAATGCTGGCAGGCGGAATAAAGGACATCCTGATTACCACCCCAATTGCCAACTCCATCAAGCTGGAACGATTGACCAACTTATACCTTAAGTATCCTGACGCGCGCATTATCCAGGTTATTGATCATTCAGCCCATGCTATCGCCATCGATCATATTGCCGCCAAACACGGGGTATTGGTTGAGGTACTCATTGAGGCTGAGTGTGGGCAACAGCGTTGTGGTGTTGAGGCTGGTCCTGAGCTGCTGTCACTGATTGAGCTGGTCAATAAGCTACCTGCAGTTAAATATTCAGGAATACAAGCTTATACCGGCCACTTGCAACATGTACGAGATTACCAGGAAAGAGTTCATCTTGCCCGATCTTCTGTGAAGCCTATTTTTGACTTTATAAGCAACCGCTTGACCACCCCAGAGTTAAAACCTGAGATTATTTCCGGTGGAGGCAGTGGTACCTATGATGCCTACGACAACATCCCTTTGACAGAGCTACAGGCTGGCTCATACCTTTTTATGGACTGGGACTATCACTCAATTGGTTCGTCCGACGGGTCAGCATTTTATAAGGATTTTGACTGTGCCCTTAAAGTGTGGACCACCGTGATCAGTCGGCCAGCGCCTGACCGGGCAGTCGTTGATGCTGGCATGAAATGCCTGTCCATTGATTCTGGAATGCCCCATGTAGAGGGCCATGAGGATATCCAGTACCAAACAGGGGGCGATGAGCATGGTATTCTGCACTTTTCTGAGAATAGTCAAAACCTGAGCCTGAACATCGGCGATAGAATCATGATGATTCCAAGTCATTGCGATACAACGCTGAATCAGTTTGACAAACTGTACGGCATTCGCGATGGCATGGTTGAAAAGTGTTGGATCATTGAGGGTCGTGGGCGGAGCGATTAACGCTCCACCTGCAAAGCTTATAAAAGACGAATACCATCTTCATCAATACGAATCAGGCGTTCTTTGTACAGCCCGCCAATCGCCATTTTGAACACACGTTTACTGACCGAGAACTCCCTTTTGACAACAGCAGGGTCAGTACGATCATTAAAAGGCAAAAAGCCCTGCTCAGCCTTCAGCCTTTCAAGAATCTCGGTGCTCAGATCACTCATTCCCTGTTTATCAAAGCCCGGCTTTTTCAGGCATAAATCCAGTTTCTGATCAGGCCGGACTCGTTTAATAAAACCATCAAACTTCATCCCCATCCGAATTGGCCTGTCGATATCCTGGTCAAAAATAACACCCAGGTATTTATTGTCGACTATCGCCGTATAACCAATATCGGTACGGTCACAAATCATCAGTGAAACCGCCTGACCATTACTATATCGATGGGGTTTTGTACTCAGAAATTTACTGATTTTTGAAGACGCAACGATACGGTAACTCTGCTGTTCCTGATAGATATAAACTACATAGAACTGATCTTTGACCATACGATCTTTCTGTTCACTGAAAGGAACCAGCAGCTCTTTTGGCATATTCCAGTCAAGAAAAGCACCAACCCTATTGGTATCAGTAACTTTCAGACAGGCAAACTCCCCCACCTGCGCCTTGGGGCGGAGCGTCGTCGCAATGGGCACATCATCAGAATCCAGGTAGATAAACACATCAAGTTCATCACCTACCTGACACCCTTCGGGTACAAAACGTTTAGGCAGCAAGATATCTTCCAGCATACCCCCATCGAGAAATGCACCAAAATCCAGAAGATTGACCACCTTCAGGTGATTCATTCGACCTATTCTAACCATGAACCTGTCCGACAATAAAAGCGGGTGCGAATTGTATCATTTCAGTGGAAACTCTGCTGTCATCAGTACCATAAATAACGCTACTGTTTTTGCCAGATCAGTGTGCGGTTGTTAGCAGGCATCTCACAATCCGCCAGTAAAATCAGCCCTTGAGAGTCAGCCTCAGCGGTAACTGATTCAAAGTCACGTATTCCCATATGGGAAGCCCTCTGCTTCAAATGCTGGTCAAAGTGGGCATTACTTGGGCTGGTATAGTGCCCCTGATAGTTGAATGGACCGTACAGGCAGAAAACTCCACCACTGGCCAGTAGCTCCCCAATCCGATGAAACATGGCCTGCACTTCAGACCAGGCCATAATATGCGCGGTATTGGCCGAAAAAACACCATCTACACCATCAACAAGCCATTCAATACTGGACACATCCAGTTCAACAGGGGCATAGAGGTTATCCAGCTTTGCTTCAGACAACCAGGAGACAATTCCCGGATGATTCTCTTGTAAATCTGATGTTTGCCACTGAAGCCAGGGCATTTGGCTCGCAAAAAAAACAGCATGCTGGCCAGTACCACTGCCAATTTCCAAAATATGGGAGCACGCTTTAAAGTATGGGAATATCACATCCAGAATGGCTTTCTTGTTATTTTCACAAGCCTGTGAATATGGCTTTTGCATCTTATCTCCGAACAGCAAAATAATTTACCCGCCATTTATGGCGTGAGAATTGCCTTATTAGTGTCATATCAATTAACCAAAATAAACCGTTTTTATTATTAACCAAGCAAGGAGCATCAGGATGAAGTATTTTTCACGCCGCGCCGTAAAACCCGGTGACCTCAACCCTGCATACCGACTGTTTGGCGGCACATTGCTTGCCTGGATAGATGAGGAAGCTGGCATTTATGCTTCCTGCAAAATGGGCCCAGGTAAATTACTGGTGACAAAATACATGTCAGAAATCGACTTTGTCAGCTCTGCAGCCTGTGGCGATATTCTTGAGTTTGGTCTTGAAGTCGTCAGTACTGGTACGACTTCTCTAACACTGTGCTGTGTCGTACGCAATAAAGTAACCAGACAGGTTATTATTGTTATTGATCGTATTGTTTTTGTCTGTGTTGACGAGATGGGCAACCCAGCCGCTCACAATATTGGTGCAGAAAAAGACTCCGGAATGGAAAAAATGTATTAAAACAGTGCAGACAAGACCTGCAGGCACCAAAACGGTGCCTGTAGGTCCTACAATATTATCTGGACTCACCATCCTCAGAGTTTGCTGATTTCAACTCAACTGAAGACTTCACTGCTGATACAAACATCACCTGCCCATTCTGAATTACCTCAGCCAGCACTTCATAATTGCTATCTGGATTAACCAGTTCAGGTGCATAATTCACCATATAATCAACAACATCGACATTCCTGCCGACCTGAATTCGCTCAATGCCAATAATGCCTGCAGGATCATTTGGCATCGAGCTGTCCTGAAGAACAACAATTATCTCGGAACCCGGAGCGAAGGAGCCCTCACTGGCAGCAATCTGGCCATTAATACTGGCAGACTCAGCAACATAAGTCAGTTTCTGATCACCACCGCGATCATTCAGCATAAGGCCATTTGCTTTAAATTCGATGTTATCCAGCTTTGGAAAAGTCGCCAGATACTCTGCCTCCTTGGTCATGAAAGGAGCAGGACAAGCAGCCCGACTTCCCCCCATCGGCGTAAAATGAATCTTGCCATCAGTCACCTGATAACTGCCAAAATAGCGATTACACTGAGCCTGACCACCTATTCTCCCGTCCTGAGCAGTAGCAGGCCGAAGCTCCATGGTGACTCTTGGACCAGAGGCTTTCTGACCATTCATCGACGTCAACACCCAGGTTTTATTTTCCACAAGTTTTGGGTCAACGCTGGTCAGTTTATTGGAGCTGCATCCAAACAAGGCTGCTCCAGCAGCCAAAACGATACAAGATTGAATCAACCTTTTCATGTCATACTCCAGCTACGGGAATAAAGAAAAATCAGGGGAAGACCATCAACGATAGTCTGTAGCGGATGAATGCCTGGGACATCATGGTCTAACATCCATAAAGCATGGCTCTTTAATCAGCCATCAAAACAGAAGCTGATAGAAATAAAGTAGTCGATCATCTGGCATTGCTGCCATTCTAATTTATTGGTTTATAAAACTTTTCACTAGCACCATACACTTTTGCACCTCATCTCATACAAGGCCTGAACCCCATCAAAAAGTAAGTAGTGATTTTTACACTATATTCCTGAATGCTTTCACTGGCAGGTTGTGAGTTTTCAGCTAGATGAGAATAATTCCTATACATTCAGGAGCAAGATTCAGTATCATCAGATGCACTGGCACAGAATCAACAACCGGTATATGACTCTGAAATCTACTGCAGGAAACAAGTTTATCAGTCGGGGTTACAGCCTGGCTGAAGAGATTGCCAATAGTATTACTCATGGACTGGGTGCCCTCTTGAGTGTTGCAGGCCTGACGCTACTGGTAACGTTTGCAGCCCATCAGGCGGATGTATGGCGAGTAGTCAGCTTCAGTATTTACGGTACCACCATGATTCTGTTGTTCCTGGCCTCCACGCTATACCATAGCTTTCAACACCCAAAAACCAAGAAAGTCTTCAAAGTACTGGATCACTGCTCCATCTATCTTTTAATTGCCGGAACTTACACGCCTTTTCTTCTGGTTAGCATGAGAAGCGTAACCGGCTGGATCCTTTTTGCTGTGATATGGACCCTTGCAGCATTAGGCATCATCTTCAAAGTCGTGTTTGGGTCAAAATACAAAAAGCTATCAGTAAGCACTTACATTCTTATGGGTTGGCTGGTTCTGGTTGCATCTGGTGAATTGGCAGATAATTTATCAACCGGTGGAATATATTGGCTGGTTGCCGGAGGGCTCCTTTATACCTTTGGTGTAATTTTTTATTTGTGGAAAAAGCTGCCCTTTAATCATGCGATCTGGCATCTCTTTGTATTAGGAGGATCTGCCTGTCACTTTTTTTCTGTTTTGTTTCATGTGTTACCGCCTGCCTGATTGAATTGAAAGGCTCGTATGAATTTTATGTAAGATTAATGCGAACCTTTCTGAATTTTCTATTGTCGAACTATCACTTTAAATCACTTCATAGAATTAACTTATTGAGCCTTCAGCTGCACCAATAACCAAAGCAAATATTAATCTTCAAGGCGGCCAACCAATTAAGGCAGAAAGTAAAGAAGAACAACGTTCCCTTCCGTGTAAAGTGGGGAGCCATAGCATAAGATCGACAGAGCAGTCATTATGCGCGCCCAGAATTGAGATAAACTCTGCCAATTCATTTGATCAAGCAAGACCTTTAGATGCCAGACAGGGCTCTTGTTGTGACTCAATATCCCCTACTTTCAGACTATGCTCACAAGCTCCTCCCGACAAAGATAATGGTCAGCAGGCTACTCTTGAGCACTTTGAAAAAGAACTGATGTCACTTGCAGGTATAGCTCCTTCAAATTACCCAAGACGCTATCCCCCAGCTGGTAATACTACTCAGCACATATCAAGAACCCCCAAAACAAATGCAAAGTTTGCCGCTGTACATCAGCAGTTAAGGCAGTATTTTGAAAAGGAGCTATCATCCAGTGAATTCGTTGAATACCGGAGAGTTCGTAACATACCGGAGAATTACAACGACTCTTCATTTTCAGACGTATTAAAACTTGAAGCCAGTGTTGGCTTTATATTTCGCCACCACCCAACTTTACAGCGCTTAAGCTTCAGCGGTACTCGTCCCCACATTCTCCTTTTCGCAGATGCTGGCATTAAACATATGTATGATTTAGTACTCGATAGGAGTGCTAGCATAGTGGGAGTAGAAATATTCTACAGTCCAAACAACAAGCCAATCATTCAACAAAAAAATGCATACCCAGAAAATAGTGCTGCAGCTGTAGCTGCCATGCTTGCTTATGAAAGAGGGAAAACCGTTGATCTAAACCGGCTATGCTCAGGAACAGCACTAAACTTAGCAGAAATGATAAAAGAATTGAGGTTTTACGGTCTTGACTATCGTGAAGCTGATACCAGAAAGCCCCTATCCCTTTCTCAGTTATCTAAAGCTGTAGAAGCAAATGGACCAGCAGCAGTTTTACTGAAATACAAAGATGTACATTCAATATGGATTATCGTAGATAATATCGATACAGAATCAGGCAACGTTAGGTGCAGAAACCCTTACAACTGTGAAGAAGTTGATGTTGAGCTGCGGCTATTTTGTAGTATGTGGTTCAACGAAGAAGGTTTTGTACAAGTTAAAGCGGAGAATGAACAAAAATAATATTAAAAAGGGAATTTGCTGGTGGCACTGATAGCCACCAGCAGAGAAATCAACGATTTCCGTTATTATCGCGACGTGGACGACGATCACCACCACGACCGCCTTCACGACGGGCACCACCTTCACGGCGGCCACGACCACCGTCACGACGGCCGCCACGGCGCTCTGCTTGAGGCTCGTCACCAGTCCACAGTTTCAACTCCATTGGGCGGTTGCGAATCTTAGCTCCTTTCAAGGCTTCAATAACACTCTTGTCCATCCCTTCTGGCAGGTAGACTGACGAGCAGTTATCAAACAAACGGATATGACCAATGCTCTGTCCGGAGATTTTACCTTCATTAGCAATGGCACCGACCAGATCACCCGGATTGATTCCCTGGTCACGACCCAGTTCCACACGGTAGCGAACCATTCCATCATTGTTACGCTCACGACCACGCTCACCACGTCTGTCACCATCACGGCGTCTTTCACCGCGATCATGACGATCGCCTCTTTCTCCACGCTCACGGCCTTCACGACGAGGTTGTTCCGGCTCTTTGGCATCCGGGAATGGACGCTCTCTCTGAGCCATAAAGCAAAGTGCTGCCGCCATATCTTCGTAGCTCAGAGCATTTTCCTGTTCGAGCTCCGCAACAATCTCACGGAACACATCCAGCTCTTCGCCCATTTCCATCGCTTTGATGACATCTTCCTTGAACTGACGGATACGAATATCACGTACGTCACTCATGGAAGGCAGGCGCATAGTATCAATGCGCTGTCGTGTAGCACTTTCGATGGCACGAAGCATTCTGCGCTCACGATGCGTAGCAAACAGAATGGCTGTACCTTCACGACCCGCACGGCCAGTACGACCAATACGGTGAACATAGGCTTCCGTATCGTAAGGAATGTCGTAGTTTACTACGTGGCTCATGCGCTCAACGTCAAGCCCCCTGGCCGCTACGTCGGTAGCAATCAGAATATCCAGAGATTTTTTCTTGAGACGATCTACCACTTTCTCACGAAGGGCCTGACTCATATCGCCATTCAGTGCTGCGGCAGCAAAACCACGGGCTTCCAGTTTTTCAGCCAGTTCAACAGTTGCGGTTTTGGTGCGCACGAAAATAATCATGGCATCGAATGGTTCCACTTCCAGAATACGGGTCAGTGCATCCAGTTTATGGAAGCCGCTAACCATGCAGACTTTCTGGGTGATGGTGTCAACCGTTGCTGTTTTGGCTTTAATCTCAACCGTTGCAGGCTCTTTCAGGTGCGTGTCTGCAATTTTACGGATCTGGTAAGGCATAGTGGCAGAGAACAACGCCACCTGACGGTTGGCCGGAGTCTGCTCCATGATCCATTCGATATCATCGACGAAGCCCATGCGCAGCATCTCATCAGCTTCATCCAGAACAACGGTTTTCAGATTGTCCAGTTTCAGGCTTTCGCGACGCAGGTGGTCCATTACACGACCTGGTGTGCCTACAATCACATGAGCGCCACGCTGCAAGCTGCGCAATTGGCCACGCATATCCTGACCACCGTAGACAGGAAGAACATGAAACCCTTTCATATGACGAGCATAACGCTGAAATGCTTCTGCCACCTGAATGGCCAGCTCACGGGTTGGTGTTAATACCAGAACTTGAGGATCACGCTGCCTCAAATCAATGGCTGACAGCAATGGCAATGCAAATGCGGCTGTTTTACCAGTACCGGTCTGCGCTAACCCCAGAAGGTCACGACCTTCCAACAGGTGAGGAATACTTTGTGCCTGAATGGGTGATGGGCTTTCATAGCCAACATCCTGAACAGCCTTGATTACTGCTTCCGACAGAGGAAGGTCCGCAAAAGTCATCGCGTTGTTGGTATCAGTCATTTGATACTCCATAAATTCAATTCTTTACCATAAAAATGCCGCCATCTTGATCTCAAAAGCTGTCAGGTTCAGATCAGACGGCATTTGATGGTCCGGTTAACCGGCTCATGGCTGCTTGGTGCTGGCGACGCTTGGCGCAAACAGAAATGGAATGGCAGTGCACATTACCGAGGATGATTCGGAAAATTTGCAGGCCATGGACTTCCTGGTGCCGCTATCCGGAAAAATCGGTCTGATCGAACTCAGAAAGACGTTACCGAATCGCCTGTGAGGTCCACGACTGCGTTTGGAGAGGCTTGATGAACAAGCTTGGCCTGCATTGGCAGAGGATAATAAGATCTATTGATCTTCCAGCGGCTGAACTCTCGATAGAGTGGGCAAGTTTTCTTTTCAGCCGGATTAAATGCAGGAAACGAAGCGCCAGGACTTCCCAACAAAACCCCTGCGTCCATCAGAAGGGCTACGCACGGGGATAGAAAAAGGTCACATAGTTTAGCGTGTTTTTTAGACAGTGAATACTGTTTTTATTCATTAATGACTAGGGGATTATCGCATCTACGGATATTCCCCCGGAAAATGCCTTAACCGTTCAGTTTATGGGAGCATTCGGCCTCTGGCACTTACATACAACTGGTACCATTGTTCACGACTCAACTCGATAGTTTCCGCCTCTCGACAGGCCCTGATACGCTTGGCATTGGTCGTTCCAATCACCGGCTGGATGCCTGCAGGGTGGCGCATCAGCCAAGCCAATACAATGGCCTCTCTGGAAACACCCAGCTCCTCTGAAAGCGCCTTGACCAGACTGGCAGTTTCCTGAATAGCACCAGACTCTCCATGGACATCTTTCCCGGTAAACACACCTTTGCTCAAACAGCCCCAGGCCTGAAGCTGGATATTGTGGCTGCGACAGTATTCAATGGTCCCTGGCGTAAAACTGACTGCCTGCCCTTCAGCGTGATTGACCAGTACGCCTTCATCCAGCCAGTCCAGATGGGTCAGGCTCATCTGCAACTGATTGACCACGATAGGCTGATCAAGAAATGACTGAAGGTATTTAATCTGGTGACCATTCATATTTGACACGCCGAAGTGCTTAACTTTACCGTCCTTCTGCAGCTGATGAAACGCCTCGGCCACTTCCTCCGGCTGCATGAGCGGATCCGGTCTGTGCAGCAGCAGAAGATCCAGATAATCGGTATTCAAACGGGTAAGGCTGTTTTCAACACTGCGAAGGATCCAGTCTTGAGAGAAGTCGTAGCGATTGGGAATGCTTCCTTCGGCAAAGCGAATGCCGCACTTGCTTTGCAGGAATATGTCTTCCCGCAACCCCGGCCTCTCAGCCAATACCCCGCCAAACACCTGCTCAGCCTTGCCACGGGTATAAATATCCGCGTGGTCAAAAAAGTTTATGCCGCTCTCCAGAGCACTGTCCAGAAACTGGTGTGCCTGCATCATATGATCTTTTGACACCGGGCGATTATCCCAGTCTCCACCCAACCCCATACAGCCCGCTGCAATCCTGCTGGCTTCAGGTAAGAAAATAGTCAGGGGAATTCGGTTCATAAGACTCCAACCCAATCGGGTTACTTATACATTATGGTGCAGGCATAGTAACAGCCAACCTCCGGGTTATCTATTCCCCCTCATCCAAGGTCCGATTTCGCCAGGAAAAGACCCCATAGGCAGAAATAATCAGATAACAAAAAGCAGAACAGCATAGAGCCGATTTAATCCCCCACAGATCTGCTGCAATCCCACCAGCAAGAGGAATGACAGCACCACCAACAATGGCCGTGGTAACAATACCGGATGCCTGAGTGGCCACCATGGGAGACAGCCCCTTCATGGCAAGCCCATAAATGACAGGAAACATGGTGGAATTAAATAGCCCAACCAGTGCCACCATCAGAACCGCCATCAATCCATGATTAGTCATTCCCACAACCAATAAGAAGCACGCACCCAAACCAGAAATAATCAACAGATAATCCGACCGGATATACTTCATTAACAAGGAGCCTGACAGCCTGCCAATCAGCATCCCTCCCCAGTACAGAGAAACGAACAGAGACAACTCACTGTAGGGCAGTTCCACCCGTTCAAAGAGGGCATAGTTGATGATAAAGCTACCCAGCAACACCTCTGTTCCAACATAGAAGAAAACGGCAACGGCCCCAAAAATCGTGTGGAGATAACGCCAGGCACTGTCATTTGCAGACTGCTCATCCAAGCGATCCTCAGCAATCAGATCCGGCATGGGAAGCGCGCTATTGACCAGAGCTAATACCAGTAATAACAAGCCGAGAAGCCCATATGGCATCAGGAGAGTCATGGTACCCTGCTGAGTCTCTGATGCGGAGCCTGGGTTCAATAGCTCCGCTCCTGCTGAGTCCAGTATTGCTGGTCCGGCAACCATTGGAGCTACGGTTGTACCTAAAGCAAAAAAAGCGTGCAGGAAAACCAGCCTCTGGTGTTCAGTCGATGGATCACCCAATGCAGCACCGTAAGGACTGGATACAACCTGCAGAAAACTGATACCGGATGCCACGACAAACAGCGTAATCAAAAAGGCATAATAATTATCCAGATACCAGGCAAACAAAAACAGCAAACACCCCAAGGCAGCAATGAGATAGCCGGAAACCATCCCTGTCCTGTATGAAGTCCACCGGACTATCTGGCCACAGGGGTAGCTGTTCACCATATAAGCCAGAAACCAGACCACTTGAATCAGTAAAGCCTGAAAATAGCTGAGTTCAAAAACGGCTTTCAGATGAGGTATAAGAACATCATTCAGAGAAGTCAGAACACCCATCATAAAAAACAGGACAGCAATGGCTACCAGTGCCACATGCCTTGTCGTGACAACATATGAACTGATCATTTGACGTAACTATTCAGCACCCAGCAAAGGCGTATTGTTGTAATTTCGAACCGCTTTAAGAAGCGCCTGAAATATGTTCAACCCCTGCTTTTTAGCAGATGATAAATAGCTTCGGATTCGGGTAAACATGGTACCTCCGTCTTCGCTTCTGAAGCAGCCTGAGATCTTCTGCTTAAGTTTGGCCATCCTGGCATCACGTTCACTGCCATTGTTATCGAAGGGAATTGAAAAGTCCGACATGAAGCGCAACGTTTCAACCTTAAACTCAATAAGCCTTTTGAACAGGTTGTAGGCCTTGGTATTCCTGACCTTCTTACGTCCAAGCACCTGTCGTTGTTTTTCCATATAAGCGGTTTCCTTCGTGAGAGCCCTTTGAAGGATTTGGTCGTATATCGTCTCAATGCGAAGCTGTATTGCACCAGGCATTTGAGTCAGACCGGCTGCTTTGTATTTCTTGCAGAAGTGCCAGGAGAGCGTAAGCAATTTCATCAGCCGCAGAGCCAGCTTATTCGCATCCCTATCGACAACTCCCTGAAGCTCTCTCAGATGATGGGCATTACAAAGCACATGCACTGCCGCATAGGCAAAGTAGGACTTCCAATGATCGTGAACCAGAATGCCTGCAAAAGTCAGCAGGATGCCCATTGCATCCATTGCTTCACAACCTCGCCTTTCTGAGAGGTAGTAAAGCGTCCATTGGTCATCTCGCATAATGTGTAACCACCACAGTGAACCGTCAACCCGCATGCCAGTTTCATCCGCTCCTGCAACCGGACTTTCTTGTAAAGCATCGCGGATACTCTGCTCAGTAGAGGCCAGGTTCTCATGGGTATAGGCAACAAAATTGGCAACAGAGCCTGCGCTGACACTCATGCAATAAATAGTATTGAAATACTCAGACACCCGGTGATATGGGATGAAGTGATACTGGTTTAAATGAACAGCCATTGCCTGAGTCACTTCTCCGTATTGAGCAGCGGCTTTCACTCCTTGGGGAAACTCAGCGGTGTTCCGTTTACCACAAGGACATACTTTAACGTCTGCCCAGTACGCGGTAACTTCAAATTCTCCGGGTCTACCTGGATCAAAAACCTGTCGCTCAATGTATTTGGTGGGTTTAATATCGATAAGCGAAGACTGGCAACAGCAACATTTTTCAACCTTCAGATGCCTGACATAATCGGGTAAGGCGACACGTCTCAAACAAGAGCCTTGATGACCTTTCTGGCCACCTGGTTTATTGCCTGAAGATGGTCTAAGGCTTTTGGGGTTCGGTGTTTCCTGTGAGGAGCAGGGGGCTTCTTTGGAAGATGTATCACCTTTATCACTCCCTTTTTTACTGGGCTTTTGATAACCATCTGACGATGGTGGCTTACTACTGTTTTGACTGTTTTTATTAACCCTTTCTTCCAGTTCGCTGCAACGTTCCCGTAAAAGCGCATTCTCGGTCCGAAGCTCTTCATTCTCTTTAAGGAGAGCTTCGGTAAACGGAGTAGCTGGGAAGTCTGGTTCCATACTGGAGATTTGTTAGAAAAATTGAGTATAAGATGATGGTCGAAAAATCAGAAAATTCCAGATTTATATGAAGGGTGCTGAATAGTTACAATCTAGCAATAAACGGCAGATATTGATCTAAAAAAACGGGAGCATAGCTCCCGTTTTTTATTCTTCTGACTGGCTATTCATCGCTTTACGAATACAGAGAGCCGCGCCCCCCCAGGTAACACCAAAACCAAAGCTCATCATGGCAATTGCAGCAAACGTCATATCAAGCCTCCACAGGCATTGGAAAAGGGCGACGGGTAGAAATCAGGCAGCTGACAACCACCATGGTAGCCACCATTCCCCAGCCAAACAGCATCTGATCAGCAGAAGCGTAACCACCATAGTTCTCAGTTGCTGCAGTGATCAGGTTATTGCCCACAATCACTAACAACAGACCTACGCAGAGGTAGCGAATACAGAACTCCCACCAGGAACCAACCACAATCTCAGAGATGTTATTAACGTAACCACGCATTTCAGGAAGCTTTTTAAACACCCAGGCCAACAGGAGCAGCTCGATCAGGCAGCTTCCCAGTAACGCAATGTTATTAATGTAGTAATCAACAATATCCAGCAGTAACAATCCGCCATTCGTCGCATACGCCATAGAGATCAGCGCACCGGCACCACAGATGACTGCAGCCGTTCTACGACGAGTCCAGCCCAGCTTATCCATAGCTGAAGAGACAATGGCTTCCATAATAGAGATATGGGAACTCATGCCGGCAACAACCAGGGCAATAAAGAACATGGGGCCAAGCAACCAGGGCATAGGCAGCAGATTAATTGCAGTTGGAATGGTGACAAAGGCAAGCCCAACACCTGAACTGACCACTTCAGTCAGGGATACACCCTGTTGTCCAGCCATGTAGCCCAGCACAGCGAAAATCATAACGCCAGCCATCATGGAAAAGCCGCAGTTAATAAAGACGGTCATGATTGCATTATTATTGATATCTGACTTTTCAGGCAGATAACTGGAGTACGCGATCATAATGGCAAAGCCAACACTCAGGGTGAAAAAGATCTGCCCATAAGCAGCTGACCACACCTTAGGATTCAACAACGCCGAGAAGTCAGGCTTGAACATCCAGTTTACGCCATCAGCCGCACCCGGAAGCATCAAAACCCGCAGGGTCAGTACAACCACCATGATAAACAATAAAGGCATCATAATTTTGCCCAGTCGTTCAATGCCGGTTCGAACTCCGGTAAAAGTGGCGTAGAAACTTACCGCCCAGGCCAGGAGGATCGGTGCAACAATGTGCCATTGCAGTGAACCAAGGGCAGAAGGACTGTTATCGCCCCCCAACTGAAGATACTCTCCAAAGAAAAATGCGTTGGCATCGGCTCCCCAGCTCTGAGTGAAGGAGAAACCAAGATAAGAGATACTCCAGCCAATGACTGCTACGTAGTAGCAGGCAATAATCGCTGCCACCAATACCTGAAACCATCCCAGGTATTCCATTTTACTGTGCAGTTTGGCGAATGCTCTTGGAGCAGAGCTGCGCAGTTTCTGCCCCAGGCCGAATTCCAGAATCATAAATGGAATACCAGCCGTCAGCATGGCGAAGAAATAAGGAATAAGAAAAGCGCCCCCACCATTTTCATAGGTCATGTAGGGGAAACGCCAGATATTACCAAGACCAATTGCAGAGCCTACGGCGGCGAGAATAAACCCGGTGCGTGAGGCCCACTGTTCCCGTTGCATACATCACTCCATTGCAACAAGTAATACGGAACCAGTTCCATATACTGAAATCGAGAAAAAGGGATTGTGCCTGTTACCGCTGATCCGGGGTGTAGGATCGAAAGGCCTTTGACGACAGGGGTGATTGTCCGACAAAGAAGTTACGGCATGCGCAGCGGGTAGCTGCAGGTATCAATGAAAAACGTAAACTTATAGTAATTTTCCACTAACCAGTGAATGCTTTTTACAAAACTGCAAGCACGCACGCATTGATGCAAGTCAAAAAAAACACACATTTTACTACCGGCCGAACCTTGATTATCTACTCAAGGCTCTTAATCAGCAGAATAGTATTTGACTGAACCCTACAAAAAGCGTGATATTTCATGAGGCCGTTTCATTCTGGAGTAACATCATGAAGCGCTATTTTTCAGTCCTGTTTTTTTTGCTGGTTCCTATGGCAAGCACTGCTGATTTTGGCTCAATTTTTGAGGGCAAATACATCTGGGGACATGAAGTTCACAGCTTTACCCCATGCGGTAGCAATGTGTCTTACTGGGTCAGTTTTGACTGGGCTGGACGGGAAATGCAGAACTTCTATAAAACAAATACTACCCAGCCATACCAACCTATGTACCTTAAGTTTCGCGGGCATCTTCTGGATGAAGAGGTTGATGGTTTTGCTGAGCAGTTCGATGGATTGATTCGCATCAGTGAAGTAAAAGCTTATTCGACCGACCTTCCACCACATTGCAAATAAGATCCAGATTCGACTTGGATAAAAATATACATATTCAGAAAGCCAATCATCTATTACCGGAGCTTATCTTTCATATCGTTTGTCAAAACAGCATGGCCAAGATAATGGCTTTCAAAAACACTAATATTTCCACTTTGAGTGTTAGCAAATTCCGACATACGAGCACCTTTTGGAATCACAGGGTCATAAGTATGGTTTAGAACCTTCACCGCGACTCCTCGATCTATCAGTTTACGCATAGGCGTTTCAGCATCAAGGTTACCACCTACCATCCACCCCAAAAAATCTGCAAGCCGGGGTCTGCTTGGAATGACAACCCTTGACGTTGTGGTAAAAGAATCATGAGACAGTAACTTGACCCTTGAGTCATCCTGCCCCCCCTTTGCTTCAAGGTGCCTTTGAAGGGAAGCTGTTGCGACTCCTCCTCCAAGAGAACTACCAGCCACATATACATGCTGAAATCGTTCAAGCGCATATCCCAAAGCAGTGACACCATCCTGCACAACTGTTTCATAGGTTGAGAAAGGAAAATAACCTAACACTCCATCAGTTTGGTTTAGCCCCGTACCTCTGTAATCATAAAGAATAACTGGACATTTCATTTCTGACTGGATTTGACCAGGTGTTGACAAAGGATGGAGATGTCCTGTTTGTAGTAGCTGTGAAAGAACGATGCCATTTGGGTTGTGATAAAGAATACATTGTTCATTTTTTCGATCCCAATCGGAAGGAAAACAAATTACACCATTTAATACGCCCAAATCAGTTTTAATTTTGAGTGACTCAGTTCGACGACCGTTGGTATTGCCTGTCTCACAGGCTGCTGCAACAATCTCACGACTTTTTTGCAAATCTGGAAATCCTCGAAGCTCCGGGATCAGATCAGGAAAATGCTTTCCAAGCCATGGAAACAACTGAGATGGCACCATGGCTATACCAACAAACTTGGCAACGCCCAACCTGTTTTCAATCATCCAATTAAAGGGAAAGAGAGCAATTGAAATGGATCTTGAAAAAATTGAACAGCAAATTCCAGGAATGGAACAAATGAGATCCTTCGCTTGGGATAAGTAACTGCGAGGCTCGATGATTTCAGTTGAACGCCCATCCATGTAAGGTCGTTCATCTCCAGTGGCGCATGCATCCTGCATTCTGCTCCTAAATAAGGCCGATTCATCAGTGTATCTACCAGCAACTGTTCCGTAAGCCATTACAACCTCTTTCTTCTAAACATAACTCTTAACTGAGTTCGTCCTTTTTCGTCATGCCTTCATGTTTTAGTACTTATGTACAAGTAGTAAGGAATTTAGACAAGACCCAATACTTAAAGTTCATTGTTTATCCTTTTCCTGTCTAACTATGATGGTTTTAACTTTCAGAAGTGAGTGTAATAAATTAATGAAACTGACCATTACTCAAATAGATATTCAACGCGATGTGCGACTTTGTCTGAAACTATCTCAAATTACTAGCCCGGATATTTCATAAACTGCCCCGAATCTCGGGCAGGACTTTGTCGCCCTAAGGGATTTTGTGAGGGAGTGCCGTACCGGGGAGTACGGTCGACCGAGCAAAACTCCCTTAGGGCGGCAAAGGACAAGCGAGAACGGGAGCACGTTTATGAAATATCCGGGCTAGCATGATGGTAAGTCCAAGTTGTATCTTCAAAATCACGCAATTATTTGCTTTCCGTTTTTTAATCTTCGGAAATAAGGTTCTCAAACTGTATTGCAGGACGACCAGCAATTATATTCAGATAAGAACCAATATTATGTGCCAGTAACTTCCGAGCGATACGTGATGTCATATGCCATCTATCTCGACAATGGCACTTTTCTATTTCAAAGCGCTCTGTCAATTGACCTATCACTGTTTCTATTCTCCGTCGTACCCGTAATACCAGCTTTACAAACGACTTCGGACGTTCATCTTGCATGTTTTTTCTCAGTGGCGTCTGAAGATCAATACCTAATTTTTGACAATCAGCTTTAAACTCAGGCCTTATATAGCCCTTATCGCCAAGCAAGAGGCCAGAAATGGTCTCGAGCATGTCATAGGCTGCATCACGCTCATCTACGTTCGCTGCGGTCAGAGTAAAACCCACAGGAATCCCTCGTGCTTCAACCAGCAAATGCCCCTGAAAGCCATAGAACTTCTTGTCCTTGGAAGCGCAGTAACCATAACCAGCCTCAGCTTTAAAGATACGGCTCTGTGGTGCACGGGTTCTGACGACAACATCAATCGGAAAACCATCGATTAAATGGATATCTGCATTATCTGCATGCATCATCTGGACTATACGAATTTGCAGTCGTTGTTTCACATGCCATAAGTTGGCGGCCTGTTTGACAAATGCCGAGCGTGAAGGAATGTCAGGAAACAGGTGTCGCCAGTGTCGGGTAAAATACTTCCAAATCTCAGTGTCCTTATGATGCCCAAGCCATTCACCGACAACTTCCATGGTGATCGCTTCACTATCAGTGAGCTTTGGTGGAAACCCTCGAAGTCGCAGTGGTACAGGAAAAAGCTCTTTTACCAAATCGTCGATCAAGCAGTAGACTGTAGTGATAAACTCTTCAACGGGCATGACTGAAACCTTCTTTGCTTTCTACTGCTTTTAATAGCAGAAAGCATGATCAGTCATGTCTCCTTATGCAAACCTAAAAGTCGCACATGGCGTATATTCACTACAAAAATAAACTGGAAAATCTTGATGTCATTGAAGCTCTGCTATCATCAGGCAAATCAAAAGGAGGGGTTATCCTTCTCACTGAACTGTTCTCAACAGGCTACCTTTTTAATCGGCCAGAAGAAATTCATGGGCTGGCAGAAGATTTATCCAACAGTGAAACACTATCAACGCTTTCCAGATTATCTGCTCAGTATGACACCACTATAGTAGCCGGCATGGCTGAAAAAGACAGAGGTCAGTTCTTCAATAGCGCTGTCGTTGTGGATCGCAACGGTTTAAAAGCCTGTTACCGGAAAATCAGCCAAACCAATATTGACCGTCAGTACTTCTCACGGGGAAATAAACCCGTCGTCTTTGAACATATGGGTATACGGTTTGGTATAGCGATCTGCTTTGATCTCTGGTTCCCTGAAATCATGCGGGAGTACGTAAAGCTGGGTGTCGACGTTATTCTGCATCCAGCCAACTTTGGAGGGCAACAGAGTCTTCATATGGCAAGAGCCAGAGCGATTGAGAATGACGTTTATATTGCGACGTGCAATCGGCTGGGATCCGAGAGTACCGAGACAATTTCTGGCCATTACTGTGGTCACAGCCAAGTCTGTACACCAACAGGAGATTACCTGCTCAAACTGGAACATCAAGAGGAAACAGCAACGACAACCCTGAATATCGATTCAAAGAACCCCAAAAAAGTCATTGGGGTCAATCTCATTGATGAAATGAATGCCATCACTGAAATACTCAAAACCAATAATAAGGAAAGCTAGCCACTGAATGAACTAACCTCCCATCTGAGACAGGTTTTGAGTACCTCCGGTCCAGCCCTGTTCAAGGAAATGACTGTCTTCTTTAAGCCTGAGAGAGTCACGAATTCGAGCCACCAGCGCTTCCTGCTGTTCATCACTCTGCAGAAGATCTCGTAGATCAATGCCAGACTCAGCAAACAGGCATAGCTGGAGCTGCCCCAGACTGGTAACCCTCAGTCGATTACAGTCGTTACAGAAATCCTTACTGTAAGGCATGATCAACCCAACAGTGCCTTCGTAATCACTGTGGCAATACTCCTGGGCAGGTCCAGCATCGGCCAGGCGCATTTTTCTTACCCAACCGCGTTCCAGCAGCAGTTCCTGTATCTTTTTACCTGGGAAGTGGTGCTTCTGAAAAAAGTCCTGATTGTTCCCGGTTTGCATCAACTCGATAAAACGAATAGAGACGGGGTAGTCTCGGATCCAGTCAAGAAAGGCGTCCAGCTCATCATCATTAATGCCTTTCATAGCCACCGCATTCACTTTGATGGATGGCAGACCATGATCAAAAGCGTTTTGAATGCCTGACAGAATTTCCCGAAGCCGGTTATGACCGGTAATCAGCTCAAAGGCTCTCGGGTCGAGACTGTCCACACTGACATTGATGGCATCAATACCCGCATCCAGCCAATCCGTAACCCGCTGATCCATTTTGTAACCATTGGTGGTCATGGCCAGCTTTTTTATGCCGGGGATTTGCTTGATGGTTCTGACAATGTCGGAAAAATCCTGACGCAAGGTAGGCTCCCCACCGGTCAGGCGAATTTTTTCCACACCGACGGAGGCGAAAGCAGTTACCAGACGACGTACTTCGTCAATGGTTAATGCTTCACTGTGGTGATGGTCAAGGCAGCCGTCAGGCAAACAGTAGTTGCAACGAAAGTTGCACAGGTCTGTGACTGACAGCCGCAAGTAAGGGAATTTCCGTCCCTGAAGATCCTGCAATGGTTGCATAGAACACCTTTCCAATCGCGGGAGGCAGCAGAATTTCTTCTACAGCCCTGGCAGCCAGTTATGCATTCTCTGACTGCGGCTTCCAGTCCGTAGGGATACAACCCTTTAGGAACCGAAGCTCGGCGCTCGCTTGTTGATTCAGTTAATCACAACGTTAAACAGCCACACATGACTGTTAAAAATATAGAACTTACGCATTGACAGCTCTGATAAAAGATGGTCTCAGCCAGTCTTTACCATCAGAGAAGCTCTTAATGAAGTCCCAAATAGCATCCTTGAGCGCATCATTCTTAACGCGATAGATGCTACTGAGAGATTCAGATACTTTCTTGGCCTGAAGGCAGGCATACCCAAAGATAGAGGCAAAAATATGGTTCCTGACCTGCTGCTTTCCTCTCACCTGAAAGCGCTCAATACTGCAGAGTTGTTTCAGCGCCCGGTGATACTCTTCGATCGCCCAATGGTGCAGGTGAAGTTCATTAAAGCCTACCTGTGGTGATACCTCTGATCCAGCATGGGGTGTGTAGACGACGTAATGGCGCAGCTCGTTTTTTAGCCGCGTCCGGTACAAACGCACAGAACCAAAATTACGTAGCCAAACGGTTATTCCCTCTTCAGGAATCTCCAGGCTCTGCACTTGTTGGTAGTCACCCTTTTGGATAGAAACAGTACGGTTGCTTTTAACGGCAAACATAAAACCCAGACCGTTGTTTTTCACAGTCTTCAGGTTTGCGGCACTGCTATACCAGGAATCCCCCGTAACAAATGCAGGTCGTAAGCCCCATACAAGTACTTCTTTCAGCATCTCGAGAAAATAATCATTTTTGGACTTTCCGTCCGCAGAGTCATAGATACGGAAATTGACAGGAAGGCTATAGCCTTTGATATCGGTGTAATAGAGCGTTATGAGATTAATGCCCTTGACGGCTTTATGATGCTTGCCCGAGTAATGATAGCCGATGAATGCCGTGTAGTTACTGTACGGCTTATCCAGCACCGTATCATCAACCGATAGCGTGCCCCCATCAAGAATCAGCCTTGCGGCTACTTCCATGAAAAGGTCATTGGGAGCAAAGTCTTCACGTTGTAGAAAACGGTTAACGCTGTGGTGTGACATATCTCCGATCTCACTAAGGCGAGTACAGGTTGCTGATTTCGGCTCACACAATAGAAACCCTGTATATTTCGGCAAATCACACCCAGCTGTTGTAGGTCTTGTTATCTTTCTACGCACGACGACATCCGCTATTTTTTGCTGATCTAGCAATTTTTACAGCTGCCTGTCAATGCGAAAGTCCTAAAATAGTAGAAATCATACTGCTTAAGGGACTGTTGAGATCGTTTTACAACAGTCAAGTGAATCCTACCTGCTTATTTCTCGAAAAACCATGACATCAGGCACTATTGTTTTATTGGATTAATAAGTAAATCTGCTATTCTTCTGACCCTTTTGATCCATGAAAGCCATAAGCGACGAATACAGTACACCTTGCATGCAGTCTGGATCTTTTTTGTACGGATAGCAAAAGTGATCCAGATTAATTAACTACACGATGAGTGTGTGCCACACTCTGAGCAATATGCTATCCATGGTTCCTGTTAACATCTAGGGGGTGTTGCCAACTGAACATACAACCAGCCACCCATTATTTGCGCCAGACAAGGCGCGAGCTGCGTAGTGTGGTTGTTCCACATGAGCAGTGAGCAACGCTGTATGGTGCAAATAATGGGTGGCCCTTCGGGTTAGTCATACAAGCACTCATGCCGTGTTGAACGCCTTGAACAGGGAACCACCATGTCCTGCGCCGTTCGCCTTTATGCCCTTTGGGTATTGCCTGAGTGATTGTATGACCAACTGGTTGAATGGCCAGTTGGTCCCCCCCTAGTTGCAGGCTACAAAAGACACCTTCTATGACTGCCTCAATGATTATTGCCAATATTCCCGTTCTGGGCATAGCAGCCTTCAGCGGCACCGGTAAAACAACGCTTATTGAAAAACTACTGCCACTTCTTGGTAGCAAGGGCCTTAGAACAGGCATGGTCAAAGCCTCTCATCATACGATAGAGCCAGACCCTCCCGGAAAAGACAGCTATCGTTTACGACATGCCGGTGCCAGCCAGCTGGTGTTGAGCATGCCAGGTCGTTCTATTTGCTATACCGAATACCCAGATGGATACGAACGACAGCTGCAGGAGCAACTGCAGCTGCTCAACCAGAATCAGCTGGATTTAATCCTAGTGGAAGGTTTTCGAGAGGCACCCATACCTAAAATCGAGCTTCATCGCAGTGATTATGAAAAGCCCTTCCTGTTTACTGATGACCCCCATATCATTGCCATAGCCTGGGATGGCAATCCCGGCATCAATCTTCCTGATCATCTGGCAGAACTGGATATCAACCGCCCCGAACACATTGCCGGTTTTATTGAGAACTTCTGCCATAGACATGAACGAGGCCAAGCATGAGTGACTGCTGTGCAACTGATGGATTAATGAGGCTGGAAGCAGCACTGGAAACCCTGATCGACGGTGTAAAACCAGTATCTGGATTAGAGACCGTTTCTCTGGAAGACAGCCTTGGCAGAGTATTAGCAGAGCACATCGTATCGCCTATCAATGTGCCTTCTCATGACAATTCTGCCATGGATGGTTACGCCCTGATCCTGAAGGATTTGCAGAGCCATGACACCTTACCCCTGGCAGGACAGTCCCTGGCAGGGCACCCTTTTTCCGGAGAGATTCCCGCCGGACACTGCATTCGTATCATGACGGGCGCCAGCATTCCCAAAGCTGCCGATGTGGTTATTATGCAGGAGCAGACTGAGACCACAGATCAGGGTATTCATTTTCTCCAGAAACCAGAGAAGATCGGCAACAATATCCGAAAAGCAGGGGAAGATATTCCGGAAGGCTCTCAGGTATTCACACCGGGTCGGAAAGTCCGCCCTCAGGATATCGGACTGCTGGCCTCGCTGGGCATTGCCAATGTCACTGTCTATCGAAAAGTCAAAGTAGCCGTATTTTCTACCGGCGATGAACTGAAACTTCCAGGTGAGCCACTGGGACAGGGCGACATTTACGACAGTAATCGCTTTGTTATCAAAGCCATGCTTAAAAAACTGGACGTCGAAATCATCGACCTTGGCAAGATTCCTGACGATAAAGAGGCATTAAGAAAGGCGTTCCTGAAAGCCGATCAGGAGGCTGATGCAGTGATCAGTTCCGGTGGTGTCTCTGTTGGTGATGCAGATTACACTAAAGACATTCTTGATGAACTGGGAGAAACCGGCTTCTGGAAACTGGCCATCAAGCCGGGCAAGCCTTTTGCTTTTGGACAACTTCCAAACAGTGTTTTCTTTGGTCTGCCCGGTAATCCAGTATCGGCTACCGTCACCTTCCAGCAGCTGGCGGCTCCAGCATTGCGCCATATGATGAACCAGCAGCCGGTAGAAAAAGTTGAACTCACACTGCACACGCAAACCCAGCTCAAGAAGCGTCCAGGGCGCAGGGATTTTCAGAGAGGAAGACTGGTTTACAGTGAATCCGGTGAACTTCAGGTCATGTCCACGGGTCATCAGGGTTCTGGTGTTCTCAGTACAATGAGTCATTCTGACTGCTATATCGTGCTGGCCGAAGAGGATGGTGATAAACAAGACGGTGATCTGGTGAAAGTGCAGCTCTTTGATGAGCTTTTACAGTAAATATTTCCCCAACAATCGGCAAGCCTCCTTATTGATATAAGGAGGCTTGCCTGCTTTTGGCTGATTGAATCGATTTACTCAAGAGAACTTAGTGCTCATTTGCAAGCCTGAGAATTTGTGATGGGTCGTACCCCCTGACCACTTCGCCACCAATAAACACTAGCGGAACGCCCTTCCCTTTCAGTCTTTTAAATTGTTGTAACTATTCAGCACCCTTCATATAAATCTGGAATTTTCTGATTTTTCGACCATCATCTTATACTCAATTTTTCTAACAAATCTCCAGTATGGAACCAGACTTCCCAGCTACTCCGTTTACCGAAGCTCTCCTTAAAGAGAATGAAGAGCTTCGGACCGAGAATGCGCTTTTACGGGAACGTTGCAGCGAACTGGAAGAAAGGGTTAATAAAAACAGTCAAAACAGTAGTAAGCCACCATCGTCAGATGGTTATCAAAAGCCCAGTAAAAAAGGGAGTGATAAAGGTGATACATCTTCCAAAGAAGCCCCCTGCTCCTCACAGGAAACACCGAACCCCAAAAGCCTTAGACCATCTTCAGGCAATAAACCAGGTGGCCAGAAAGGTCATCAAGGCTCTTGTTTGAGACGTGTCGCCTTACCCGATTATGTCAGGCATCTGAAGGTTGAAAAATGTTGCTGTTGCCAGTCTTCGCTTATCGATATTAAACCCACCAAATACATTGAGCGACAGGTTTTTGATCCAGGTAGACCCGGAGAATTTGAAGTTACCGCGTACTGGGCAGACGTTAAAGTATGTCCTTGTGGTAAACGGAACACCGCTGAGTTTCCCCAAGGAGTGAAAGCCGCTGCTCAATACGGAGAAGTGACTCAGGCAATGGCTGTTCATTTAAACCAGTATCACTTCATCCCATATCACCGGGTGTCTGAGTATTTCAATACTATTTATTGCATGAGTGTCAGCGCAGGCTCTGTTGCCAATTTTGTTGCCTATACCCATGAGAACCTGGCCTCTACTGAGCAGAGTATCCGCGATGCTTTACAAGAAAGTCCGGTTGCAGGAGCGGATGAAACTGGCATGCGGGTTGACGGTTCACTGTGGTGGTTACACATTATGCGAGATGACCAATGGACGCTTTACTACCTCTCAGAAAGGCGAGGTTGTGAAGCAATGGATGCAATGGGCATCCTGCTGACTTTTGCAGGCATTCTGGTTCACGATCATTGGAAGTCCTACTTTGCCTATGCGGCAGTGCATGTGCTTTGTAATGCCCATCATCTGAGAGAGCTTCAGGGAGTTGTCGATAGGGATGCGAATAAGCTGGCTCTGCGGCTGATGAAATTGCTTACGCTCTCCTGGCACTTCTGCAAGAAATACAAAGCAGCCGGTCTGACTCAAATGCCTGGTGCAATACAGCTTCGCATTGAGACGATATACGACCAAATCCTTCAAAGGGCTCTCACGAAGGAAACCGCTTATATGGAAAAACAACGACAGGTGCTTGGACGTAAGAAGGTCAGGAATACCAAGGCCTACAACCTGTTCAAAAGGCTTATTGAGTTTAAGGTTGAAACGTTGCGCTTCATGTCGGACTTTTCAATTCCCTTCGATAACAATGGCAGTGAACGTGATGCCAGGATGGCCAAACTTAAGCAGAAGATCTCAGGCTGCTTCAGAAGCGAAGACGGAGGTACCATGTTTACCCGAATCCGAAGCTATTTATCATCTGCTAAAAAGCAGGGGTTGAACATATTTCAGGCGCTTCTTAAAGCGGTTCGAAATTACAACAATACGCCTTTGCTGGGTGCTGAATAGTTACAAATTGTTTAAAGCCTTCAGCAGACTTCTCAATATCATACTCATAAAAAGGAATATTTTGATGCTCGAGTAACTTGCGGGTTTCCTTGCAATAGCCACACCACTCAGCAGAGTAAAGAATCACTTTGCCCCCATGCTGAACAGAAAAGTCAGGTGGTGGATTAATATAATTATTGATGTCATCCCATTTCTGGTAGACAAAAAGCACAAGGAGAAAAATGATTACGGTTTTCAATCCGAACATCCTTATTCAAGAAAAAATCCTTAACAATCAATCAGGTAAAAAGCTAAGAAAAAGCTAATACCACGACATCTCTTTCCTTAATATAGTCCAGTGGATATCAGCAAGCCTTTTCAGTATGACAACCCTGCCCCCGTGAAAGCCAAACCTGACGGCTAACTATGTGAACTCTTCATGAGACCCAGTATCAAACACATCATTACAGTCCCGAATTAAGGAGACGCCGCATATGTCAGTTTTGTGAAGAAATTGTCATAAAACTGTCACAAATACTCGATATTTTTACCATCAACTTTATAAGCACTAGGGTGCACTCTATATGTCTGAAATGACATCTGCTTCTTCACAGGGCGCTGATTTCAAAACCATGACCACGCGCCATTACGGTCGTATCTGGCTGCGTGTTGTTCTTTGGATCTACGCTCTGCTGGTAGCTGTTAGTGTCATCGGCTCCGGCTTTAAAATGGCGGTGGGTGGTAGTGAAGCGGCAGCACAGCTGTTCAGTTTTGCCAACAATGCCATCATGGGTCTGCTGGCGGGTACACTGGCGACAGCGCTCGTACAGTCTTCCAGTACAGTAACTTCTGTTATTGTGGGTCTGGTAGCTGGCGGCCTGCCGGTTCATCTTGCGATCCCGATGATCATGGGCGCCAACATCGGCACGACCATTACTAACACCATCGTCAGTCTTGGTCACATTCGCTGCCATAAAGAATTCAAACAGGCCTTTGCCGCATCTACAGTTCACGACTTCTTTAACTGGCTGGCGGTTCTGATCCTTCTGCCACTGGAACTGTTCACTGGCTTCCTGAGCAAGCTTTCAGCATCCGTAGCAAGTATGCTGGTTGGCGGTCAGAATATGTCAATGAAAGGCCTGAACTTTATTGACCCGTTAACATCACCGGCCGAAGACATTATCAAGGGCTTTGTATCTGTACTGCCTGACAGCACGCTGTCTGGTATTGCCATGATTGCTATCGGTATTGTCTTGATCTTTTTCTCAGTGGTTCGTCTTGGCAAGCTGCTCAAGAAGGTCATGGTGGGTAAAGCCAAGGATGCGCTGCACAAATCCATTGGCCGTGGTCCAATCAGCGGCATTCTGTCCGGCATGACCATGACGGTGATGGTTCAGTCTTCATCAACCACCACCAGCTTGATGGTACCGATGGTTGCAAATGGCCTGTTTACTGTACGACAAATGTATCCTTTTACTCTGGGTGCTAATATCGGTACAACCATCACGGCTCTGCTGGCTGCTACAGCCATTACCGGTCCTGCAGCACTGCCTGCACTGACCATCGCCATGGTGCATTTCTTCTTTAACTTCTGTGCCGTGGTACTGATTTACGGCATCAAGTGGCTAAGAGAAATCCCACTGTTTATGGCTGACAAACTGTCTGATCTGGCCGTTAAGAACAGAATGTACGCTTTTGCCTATCTGTTCATCGCCTTCTTCATCCTGCCAGGTATCATCATTTTCCTGACAGCTTGATTGGAGAGATAGCTCTCCTAGGACTTTCGCATTGACAGGCAGCTGTAAAAATTGCTAGATCAGCAAAAAATAGCGGATGTCGTCGTGCGTAGAAAGATAACAAGACCTACAACAGCTGGGTGTGATTTGCCGAAATATACAGGGTTTCTATTGTGTGAGCCGAAATCAGCAACCTGTACTCGCCTTAGTGAGATCGGAGATATGTCACACCACAGCGTTAACCGTTTTCTACAACGTGAAGACTTTGCTCCCAATGACCTTTTCATGGAAGTAGCCGCAAGGCTGATTCTTGATGGGGGCACGCTATCGGTTGATGATACGGTGCTGGATAAGCCGTACAGTAACTACACGGCATTCATCGGCTATCATTACTCGGGCAAGCATCATAAAGCCGTCAAGGGCATTAATCTCATAACGCTCTATTACACCGATATCAAAGGCTATAGCCTTCCTGTCAATTTCCGTATCTATGACTCTGCGGACGGAAAGTCCAAAAATGATTATTTTCTCGAGATGCTGAAAGAAGTACTTGTATGGGGCTTACGACCTGCATTTGTTACGGGGGATTCCTGGTATAGCAGTGCCGCAAACCTGAAGACTGTGAAAAACAACGGTCTGGGTTTTATGTTTGCCGTTAAAAGCAACCGTACTGTTTCTATCCAAAAGGGTGACTACCAACAAGTGCAGAGCCTGGAGATTCCTGAAGAGGGAATAACCGTTTGGCTACGTAATTTTGGTTCTGTGCGTTTGTACCGGACGCGGCTAAAAAACGAGCTGCGCCATTACGTCGTCTACACACCCCATGCTGGATCAGAGGTATCACCACAGGTAGGCTTTAATGAACTTCACCTGCACCATTGGGCGATCGAAGAGTATCACCGGGCGCTGAAACAACTCTGCAGTATTGAGCGCTTTCAGGTGAGAGGAAAGCAGCAGGTCAGGAACCATATTTTTGCCTCTATCTTTGGGTATGCCTGCCTTCAGGCCAAGAAAGTATCTGAATCTCTCAGTAGCATCTATCGCGTTAAGAATGATGCGCTCAAGGATGCTATTTGGGACTTCATTAAGAGCTTCTCTGATGGTAAAGACTGGCTGAGACCATCTTTTATCAGAGCTGTCAATGCGTAAGTTCTATCTCCATAAAAAAAAGACCTGCTATGCTTTTCGCACTGCAGGTCTTTTTTTTTTATGGGGCAAAGCGATGACCAAAAAATCAAGCCTACCATCTTCATTCAGATTTCAACCAGCACACACCAATAAGAAAAACCACGTTATAAATCTCAAACACTCCTGACATTGACCAATGATACAAGAGCAACATGTGATCAGCTGGCTCAATGTGTAATCCAGACCTCCCTGATGCTCTGGAACTTCAAGAGCATAACATCAACAAGAGCAGTAATAATGATGATGTACTTCACTGATATTCCATATAAAAAAACACTTCTGGCGGCACTTTCACTCTCTTTTACTGGTAGTGTCCTTGCACATGGCTGGGTGGCAACTCCAAAAGCACGGCAGGTCTATTGCTATGATGATGGTGGTTACTGGACAGACTCCATTCCTAATGAAGCCTGTCAAAGAGCATTTAACCTGTCAGGAGACTATCCATTCACGCAAAAAAATGAATTCTCCGCATTAGTGCCTAATTACAACAGCCTGAAAGCGGTTAAAGACGTCATCAAAGACGGAACGCTCTGTGCAGCTGGCGACAGGAAGAAAGCAGGCATGGATATTCCCGATATGCACTGGCAGAAGACACCAATAAAACCCGGTAAGCACACGCTGAAAATTCATGTTTCAGCCCCTCACCCAAACCACTTTTTTCAAATTTACCTCAGCAAACCCGAATTTAATTCTGCAATTCAGGAACTGACTTGGGATGACCTCGAACTGATCGCTGAACACGGAGAAAAACAGGTCATTAATGGATTTTATGAAATGGAGTACACCATTCCAGAAGGGCGGGCAGGCAGTGCAATACTATATACACGTTGGCAACGTAAGGATCCTGCAGGAGAAGGGTTCTACAACTGTTCTGATATTCGCATTTCAGACGATGGTGGCACAGACCCGGGCCCTGACCCCGATCCAGACCCTCTTCCTGAACTGGTGAAGCTTGGGCGCTACCTTACTTTTACAACCAATCCAGCAGAGCCCGGAGACAAAGCTAATTTCCGCTTAAGAAACGGCAATGGAATGGATGTAGTCAATGAATCTATTGAGATCACAACAAAAAACAGTGATTTCACTGCCTGGACAGCGGAGCTTGCCAGAAAAGTTAATGACCTTCATGGGAGTTCAGTACAGATTGGATTCTGGCATGAAGAGATGAATCACTACATGTACGATGAGGTAAATATATTTAAAAATGCGGTATTCGCTCACAGTGCGGATTACACTCACACCGTTTCTGTCATTGATCAAGATTCACCGCAACCTTCTGATCAATACGACCATATCTACCCTGAAGGTATTGGCAGCTACTCCGCAGGCACAAAAGTCCTTGCCAGCGATGACAATATTTACGAATGTAAGCCATGGCCCTATACCGGATGGTGCAATCAAGCGCCATTCTATTACGAACCGGCAACAGGGCTAGACTGGGCCGAAGCTTGGGAGAGAATCCCTTAAGCGGCTCTCTTTATCATTTCCCCCAACTCCAGAAAGGAATTCCTGCCCTTTCTGGGGTTTACACCTATCAAGCCATTCTGGAAATGAGTAATATTCCCTCCTTACTTTGAACACCTGATAAGCCACATAATTCTGACATCACCTTCCTGTAGACCTTTGACGACAATGAACCACTACACAACTAAAAGTATTGCTGCTGCCTTACTGTGTTCCGTGGCTCTCCATCTCGTTTTCGTACTTATACCAAAAGATCAGCAGCCTTCATTGATCAGCGAGCATAAAGGGACATCTGAGTTTAAATTAACCTTGGCAAGAAACACTAAACCTACAGCGCCTTCACCTGCCCCCCTCAAAAATACAGCGAAAAAAGAACAACTACCCAGTGAGACTGAAGAAAGCAATCTACCGGAGAAAAGTCAATTTACACAAAACACTAAACAGACCATAGCTACGAAATCTATGAGCAAAAATAACATCAGCCCTTCAGCAAAAAATGAGCGAGCTGCTTTAAAAACTGCCCAGCCAAAAGAGATAAATACAAGCAACGGCCGTGATAAAACTGAACCCAGAATAAATAGCAGTCAGGACCACTTGGCATTCAATAACAACGATGATGGCCTGGATTACTCCACAGAAATTCCTGCAGAAAGTAAACAGAGCAATGCCATAACAAGCTGGCAATCTGATCTTATTCAACGTATTAATCAACAGAAACGATACCCCCGTCAGGCACTTCGTCGAGGAATCGAAGGTGATGTTACGGTGAGAGCCATTATCCAACCTGATGGATCTCTGGTTTCAGCCGAAATGCTGTCCGGAGACCAAAGGTTTAAAGTCAGCAGCCTTCAAGCTGTCAGCCGGGCACTGCCTTTTGCTCCACCTGCGAGCGTATTACAACCCATCACGGTATCGTTCATTATTCACTACACCATTAACTGAGTCTGCGCCATACCAGAGGACGTTACTCATAGGCCATCGCCCCCGTTGATCATACAAGCTCTCAAGTAAGGAACGATAAAGGGCATGGTGGTAATACTCCTTTGAGACACAAGAGAGTATGGATAGAAAGATCTTCTTATCGGTCTAAGAGTTAAAAGATAGACATCAAGAAACTTTATGATCGTAAAAAAGGCACTCAACTTATCCATTGGTGCAGAGAATCTCGGGCGCTTATGTTGGCTCAGATGCATTCTGACCACCTTTGAAAGCATGTTCTTTTTGCTGGCCAGTTTGACGTTTCAGCTGTCACTAACAGGTTTAATTCTTGCTCTTTTTTTCAACCTTATCCTGATCAGCACTACAACCATTCGGTTGCGAAATGGCAGAAAAGTAGTCAGTGAACGAGAGTTTTTCTTCCAGTTATTACTCGACCTAATAGGTCATACCATACTTCTGTTCTTCAGCGGTGGGTACACAAACCCCCTTGTTTCTGTTTATTTAATTACGATTTCTATCAGTGCGGCACTACTGCCAAGAAAGTATGGCTGGATCATCACCTACAGCGCTGTACTTTTCTATACGTCACTTATGAAGTGGTACTTACCCGCTGGGTTCGAAGCAGATTCAGAACACGCACTTCTGCATCAACAAATGATTAATATGCACTTAGTGGGTATGTGGATAACGTTCGTACTGAGTGCACTGCTCATTAATTACTTTGTTGAATTAATGGCTTCTGCCTTGAGGAAGCAGCAGAAAGATATAGCTACTGCCCGAGAGCGCCAGCTCCGCGACGAGAATATTCTTGCTATTGCCATTCAAGCCGCAGGCGCCGCCCATGAACTTGGGACACCACTAGCAACAATGGCCATCATCCTGGGTGACCTTCAGGATGAATATAGAGATGAGTCACTCACGGAAAGCATTAACCTGCTTAGAAAGCAGGTTAATGAATGTAAAAAAAGGCTTCAGCAGTTGGTGGCTGAGAGTCAATATCACGGAATTGAACGTATTGAGTTTCAAGACTTTCTAAGTCGAGTTATCCAGAACTGGCAGTTAATCAGGCCTGAATCAGAGCTTCAATACAAAAAATCTCAATGGCCCGACTCTATTTTCATCCTCTGTGATCTGACACTTTATCAAGCCATTTCCGCCCTTCTCGATAATGCAGAAGATGCTAGCCCAAGGCAGGTGTCGCTGTCGGTAAAGAGTAACGATAAGAATATCGCCATCCAGATTATTGATAAAGGAGTGAGTTTCTCCCAGACTAATAAGTCTACTGGAGAAGGCTCCCCTATAGAGACGCATTATCATGCGGTTGAAAGCCTGGTTTCTCCAATGGTCAGGCCCTATAGTCAAAAGGAGGATGGGCTCGGACTTGGTCTATTACTCAGCCAGGCCAGTGTTGAACGGCTAGGGGGGGAGGTTCATATATTCAGACAACAGGCGGGAGGCACTCTTATTGAAGTTTTACTCCCTATAGCTGTAGATTGTAAATCAAACCGAAATGAGTGATAACCAGAGTATCCAGCAGCCTGCCATTTTAATCGCAGATGATGACACAACGTTTATTCGGACACTGGCTGCTTCACTAAGAAAACGAAGACTTAACCCTATTACCGCCAACACGGTATCGAAGGCCGCCATTCTTCAACAGCAATATAAACCCGCCTGGGCCGTTGTCGATTTAAAAATGGGAAGTGAAAGTGGCCTCAAACTCATTCAATTGCTGCGAGACTTTAATTCAAAAATTGAGATTATAGTACTAACTGGATATGCCAGTATTGCCACTACAGTTAGCGCCATGAGACTTGGGGCAAAGGACTATCTGTGCAAACCTGTGGATACCCAGCAGATACTTACCGCTTTGGGTATAACCCCTCCTCTGCCAGAGAAAAGGCAGTGGCCAGAAATTCCAGAAACAAGGATGCCAATTTATCAACTGGAATGGGAGTACCTTCAACAGGTCCTTCTGGAGCATCAGGGAAATATTTCAGCAGCCGCTCGCAGTCTGGGCATGCACCGTAGAACGCTGCAGCGAAAACTAAACAAACGGTCAGGATCTCGTTAAGCACATGTAAGAATGATTGCCTTCCCCCTATAAATGCCATT
Organism: Endozoicomonas sp.; assembly: GCF_965196975.1. Taxonomy (NCBI): domain Bacteria; kingdom Pseudomonadati; phylum Pseudomonadota; class Gammaproteobacteria; order Oceanospirillales; family Endozoicomonadaceae; genus Endozoicomonas; species Endozoicomonas sp. Next base: position 5,811,976 of record NZ_OZ239981.1, on the reverse strand, counting down.
ACGATTGTTCATTTTATATACAGCGGTCAGTCCTTTCTGTGAGCATCTCCTTTTTTCGCAATAACCGCCAGATACTTTCACTCATGGGGCTGCTCAGTATTACCTCTATCTTCGGAAGCACTCTGGTCACAACACTGGTCATCACCTGGCAGAGTGTTCTCTACTCGCTATCTATCAGCGATTGGGTCTGGCTTTTTGCAGCCAGTACCCTGACGATGGCGCTTGCTTTAACACCATCAACTCTGATAGCACTGATCAGTGGTTACTTTCTGGGGTGGAGCGCCTTCTTCTTCATTATCATTTCTTACCCGGCTTCCTCGGTTATTGGTTATACGGTCGGGAAAAAACTGGATCGTGGAAAGCTCATGAGTACACTCCCCCATGATTCTAAAATCCATTTGATTCTTAATGAGTTACAACACCGTCACCAGTGGCCACTGGTGATACTGACTCGCATATCTCCGATTCTACCCTTTTCATTAATGAATCTGGTATTACCGGCGATTGGTGTGCGCCTTCATATCTTTCTGATTGCAGGCTTTGCTGGCATGATACCTAGAACGCTGTTTGCACTGTGGATAGGTATGCAGGCAAGAGATCTGGTCACTTTACTGACAACCCCCACGCAAGGTAATCTGTCCGTCATTCTTATGCTGGTGATTTCCGTTTTTTCCGTTGGTGGCCTGCTTTATATTGCCCAGAAAGCATCATCAGCCATCATGATGACAAAGGCGGGTTTAAACGAAGGGGGGTGCAAAACCGATGGCTGAACCAAGTATTGCACTCTTTGTTGATGTGCAGAACATCTATTATACCTCTCGACAGGCCTATAACAGCCATTTTGATTACAATGCATTCTGGGCCCAAGTAACCGCTGGCAGGAACGTTTCCAGAGCGATTGCTTATGCTATTGACCGGGGAGATCCGAAACAACAGCAGTTTCAAACAATTCTGAGGGCTATTGGCTTTGAGGTTAAACTAAAACCGTATATTCAGCGTGTAGATGGCACATCGAAAGGTGATTGGGATGTGGGTATAACTCTCGACGTGATCGATTGGGCACAGAAAGTGGATGTTATTACTCTGGTTTCAGGAGATGGAGACTTTGATCTGCTCCTGCAGAAAATTAAGAGTGACTTTGGGGTCTTTACCGAAGTATATGGTGTCGAACCGCTGACCGCCTCCTCACTGATTCATTCCGCCGACTGCTTTTTCCCCATTTCCAGTGACTTATTGTTACCGATAAAAAAGCCAAAAACGAAAATTCAAAACAAATAAATACCATATAAATCAACAAATTAATTTAATAAGCAGTACTGCAACACTAACCTGTCTTCCTGTTCAAAATTTACCCATTGATTTGTTTTGAACAAACTCGATAAAATCTTTGACATCCCTTCGGACAGCTATTAGAGTTCCTATTGGCCATTATTGAGAAGAACGAAAAATCGTATCGCTTTTTGAGTACTTCCTGATCGTCACACCACTTCTTAGTTTAAGTTATGCTGCTTTGATTGCTTTACTCTTAAATAGAAATATGAAGATGTGACTACACATTGGCTTAACGCGTGTACAACGCATTTTTATAGAAATATTCAGGAGACATTGCATGTCTAAATCGACCGGAACGGTAAAGTGGTTCAGTGAAGAGAAAGGCTTTGGCTTTATCGCTCAGGACAACGGCGGTCCAGACGTATTCGTTCACTTCCGCGCCATCATCGGTGACGGCTTCAAAACTCTCGCTGAAGGTCAGGCTGTGACCTTTGACGTTGAGCAGGGCCAGAAAGGTCTTCAGGCTGCCAACGTAGAGAAAGCATAAGCTTTTCCCTTACGGAAAACAGAAAAAGAGCGCTTCCAGCGCTCTTTTTTTTTGCCCCTTTCATAAATAGATTTTAATACAGCACGCTTCCAGCGTTAGCCGCATATTGATGGACATTGTCTATTAATATAGACACCCGGCTCTCTCCCACACAATAGACAAATATAAAACCAAAGCTCATTCTTTCCCAAGCGTAAGACAACTGCCTATTGTTTGACGGATGCATAAAATCATCTATTTTTTTAGCAGTGATTTACTTTGCTCGCTTCCAATTGTTATCGATTACTTTGTTAAAAACCTTTGGGATAACTGATCAGCATAGAATCAGAAAACAGCATTTTATTTACTTTGTACATATGTTGTGGCCTCTATTTTTACCTACCACATTAGTACTTAGCAGCAAAACCCACCAAGTTTCTCTTCTGGGACATGACCATGAAAACCCCGAACACTTGTGTTGCCGTCTATAAAACCCATCATGCAGCTGATGATGCGGTTAAGCGCCTGCAAAAAGCGGGCTTTGAGATGAAAAAGATATCGGTCATTGGTAACGACTATCATACAGAAGAGCACGTCGTTGGTTATTACAATACGGGTGACCGAATGAAAGCCTGGGGAAAAATGGGGGCTTTCTGGGGCGGGCTCTGGGGTATTCTGTTTGGTGCCGCTTTTTTTGTGATTCCAGGCGTTGGCCCAATGGTGGTTGCAGGGCCATTGGTATCTGCCATTGTTGGAGGCCTTGAAGGCGCGGTTATTGTCGGCGGCTTATCCGCACTGGGCGCGGGCCTTGCCAGCATGGGAATTCCCAAGAACAGCATTGTGCGCTATGAAGAATCACTCTCTGCAGGCAGCTTTCTATTGCTTTATAACGGCACAGAAGGAGATGTTGCTGCTGCAGCCAAAGTTTTGCTTGAAGATACCGACCACGACGGCGTGGAAACTCATAACAAAAACGATGACTAGTTAAATAAGATTTTACTTATGTTCAGCCACTGCATTTTAAAATGCAGTGGCTGAATGAAAGCTCACATTAGATAACGTCCAGACAAGACCCTTTAAAATGGGCAAAAACTTTTTGCCCCTCGGCCAGATTTAATACTCCTATTGCTCTTCTGGTAACCAGCGCCAGTAACGTTTGCCCTTCTGCCTCCATAAACAGCATGACATTTTTGGAATCAAGCTCCTGAATGGCTCGAATGGTTGTTGCTACTCGATTCTGAACACTTGTACAGTGAATTTCTTCCACAACAATGCTGACTTCCTGAGCAGGTAATATCACTCTCAGCTCTGTTCCCCGTGTTGCTGAAATTTGATTTACCAATAACTTCTGCTGACCAAGCAACAGCTCTGTAAACCCATATTCCTGATCATGGCTTCCCACCTGCACTTCCAGGATCGACAGTGCACAATCATCCCTGGTTAATAATGAACCTGGCCGGCTGAGTAATTGACGGCAATCTCCACGGGATACAACCTGTCCCTGATCAATCAGCACCAGCTTATCAGCGAGCCGTGCAACCTCTTCACGCGCATGGCTTACCATCACAACCGGTATTCCGAAGTGCTGATGGATATTTCTCAAGCAGGGGAGGATTCTTATTTTTGATGACCAGTCCAAAGAAGCCAAGGGTTCATCCATTAATAGAAGGCGGGGCCCACTTAACAGGGTTCGAGCAATAGCAACTCGTTGCTTTTCTCCTCCGGAAAGCTTATCAACGGCTCGTCCAAGCAAATGCTCAATATCAAGCTGGTCAACGACCTCTGATAATGATGGCATGCTGGTATTAGCTCTAGTCCGCTTCAACGCAAACTGGAGGTTTTCCATAACATCCAAATGGGGAAACAATCTGGCTTCCTGAAATATATAGCCAATACCCCGCTGCTCCGGTGGAACCCATACCCCCTTTTCGGAATCCTGCCAGACTTCATCATTGAACTGAACCAATCCCCGGGCATGAGTCTCCAAACCGGCAATGGTTCGCAACAGTGATGTTTTACCACAACCAGAGCGCCCCATAATGGCCCAGGTGGTATCGGTATCCAGTAACTCATCAACACTAAGAACAAAGCGATCCCGGGGAAGCTGAATATCAATTCTTAGCATTAACTACGACCAGGGTTTGATTTAAGGGGTAATTGAGCCACGGGCTTACGGTCAAGACTGTAAAGGGTAATCAGAAGGATCATGGCAAATACCATAAGTCCTGCCGCAATCTGATGGGCTTCCGTAAACTGCTGTGACTCCACGGCGTCAAACAAGGCAATCGACAGAACCTGTGTCTCTCCGGGAATATTGCCACCAATCATAAGAACCACACCAAATTCCCCAATAGTATGAGCAAACCCCATGCAGGCAGCCAGAATCATCGCCCTGCGGGTACAGGGAAGCACCACATTAAAGAATCGATCCATTCGCCCTGCTCCCATCATCGCTGCAGCCTCAAGAAGGCCTTTGTCCAGCTGTTCAAACGCCCGCTGCAGTGGTTGCACCACAAATGGCATGGAACAGAGAACAGAAGCAATCACCAACCCGGTAAAACTGAATGCCAGCGTTGAACCAGTAAGAGAAAGCCAAGCCTGTCCAACCGTATGGTTAGGGGAGAAAAACAAAAGCAGATAGAAGCCAAGGACAGTCGGCGGCAATACCATTGGCAGACCAACCAGAGCTTCCAATACCGGCCTCAGCCGACTCTGCATGTTAGCCAATCCCCATGCCATGGGAATCGCCAGCAGCATCAGAATAATGGTGGTAATGGTTGCCAGCTTCAGCGTTACCCAGACAGCGGTGAGCAGCATTCAGAGCGCTTCCCTTCGATTTTCGGAAGTTGTTTTAGCATTCAACTCGGCTATTTTTGTTGATACGGGGAGATAGCCCTGTTTAGCAATGGTCTTCTGAATCGCCGGCGACAAAATAAACGACACAAACTCTCTTGCCACTTCAGGCTGGCGAGTCCGATTTAAGATAACCAGATCCTGCCGAATCGGATCATACAACGTTGCAGGAATCACAAAAATATGACCATCGTTGTCTTCATGGTCGGCCAGCTGTGCTTTCGCCACCAGCCCTGCAGGAATATTTCCACTGGCCACAAACTGCCAGGTCTGCTGGATACTGGCTCCCTGAACCAGGCGGGATCTGAACGATGACCAGAAACCCAGTTTTTCCAGAACCTGCTGTGCCGCCAAACCATAGGGTGCCGTTGCCGGATTGGCAATGGCTAGGCGTCCCTCGTAGACCGCCAGATCCTCCAGTGTCATGGTGTTATTTTTCCCATCCTTTCCGGAAAAACCAGGACTCCATAATACCAGCTCTCCCAGGGCATAAGGATGCCGGCTATCTCTGAGTGTCAGCCCTTTTTTTTCCAGCAGTTCAGGCCGAAGACTGTCTGCTGACAGAAAGACATCGAAAGGCGCACCATTGGTGATCTGGTTATACAGCACACCGGTAGATGCTGAGGAGATCAACAACCGATGTCCGGTTTCTGCTTCAAACGCCTTTGCCAGCACTTCCAGCGACGGTTTGAAGTTTGCTGCAACGGCCACTTTCAGTTCTTCTGCGTAGACCGATGCCCCCAGACAAGAGAGGACAAACGCTAAAAATAATGTTCTTAACATGAAGCAGCCGTTGTTTAACCCGGATACTTCATAAACTACCCCGAATCTCGGGCAGGACTTTATCGCCCTAAGGGATTTTGTGAGGGAGCGCCGTACCGGGGTGTACGGTCGACCAAGCAAAATTCCCTTAGGGTGATAAAGGACAAGCGAGAACGGGAACATGTTTATGAAATATCCGGGTTAGAGTTCACTTTCAGAGGTCAAAGCCAGCGATCAGCCGCTTCCTGGTCAGACTCACGCTCATCCACCCAGCGATCCCCCTCTGGAGTCGTTTCCTTCTTCCAGAACGGAGCACGGGTTTTCAGGTAATCCATAATAAACTCACAGGCCGCAAACGCTTCTTTACGATGGGCGCTGGCGACGCCAACAAAGACTATTCTGTCCCCGGGATGCATTTGCCCTATGCGATGAATAACCCGAATCACCTGAAGCTCCCAACGCTCCATGGCCTCATCAATAATTTCCTGCAGGGCTTTTTCCGTCATCCCCGGATAATGCTCCAGAAACAGGCCTCCAACCTCATCCCCGAGGTTCATGTCCCGAACCGTGCCGGTAAAGGTAACAATGGCTCCTGATGACTTATTCCCTTCCAAACGCTCATATTCATGGCCGGGGTTAAAGTCTTCTACTTGAATGGAAATCACGGCTCTAATCCTGTTTGTGCTTTGAACCACAAAGACACTTAGAAACTGCCCTGAAATTATTTCCACATTTCAAGGGACGCTATCCGCTGCCGGCCTCCCGCTACCCGTGTGTGCTTCTGCGGGAAGCGGGTGGCGGGCGGCGGCGTTTTGAATAATGTGGAAGTTATTTAAGGACAAATCCTTAGTGGTTCAAATAAAAATCACCCCCCGGTGACTGGAGGAAAAAATGCCACTTCATCGCCTGAGTTCAGAGTGACATCCTTGCGAGTCATATTCTGGTTGATAGCAACCAGTGTACGATCACTCATCATCACCTCACGCCACGCTTCACCTTTTTCAGCCAGCTGGCTTTTTAATTCGGAGAGTAAAGTTGAATACTCTCCCTCTTCCAGAGACAGCTGCTCGCAGTTCAGTTGTTCGCGAAAGCTGGCAAAGAACAGTACTTTAATCATCCTGCACCGCCTGACAAAGACGTCTCCTGACCATGAATGTAATGACCACTTCGACCACCACTCTTTTCCAGAACGCGAATGCCTTCAATATGCATCTCTTTGTCCGCAGCCTTGCACATATCATAGATAGTCAAAGCGGCAACCGATGCCGCCGTCAGTGCTTCAATCTCAACACCGGTTTTTCCACTCAGGCGACAGCAGGTTTCGATACGAATCCTTGAATGCTCGTCTTCAAGCTGAAACTCAACACCGATAAAGTTCAGCATTAATGGGTGACAAAGCGGCACCAGTTGACTGCACTGCTTTGCTGCCTGAATCCCGGCAATTCTGGCCACTGCAAGCACATCCCCCTTTTTCAGGCCATTGTCTTTTACCAGTGCCAGCGTCTCAGGCGCCATGTAGATGTAGCCTTCAGCCCGAGCTTCACGACGGGTGATGTCTTTCTCACCAACATCAACCATGCTGGCCTTACCATCACTGTTAATATGGGTAAGGGACTCTGATTGAGACACGATCAACCCGCCTTTTTCAATTGTTCAACAAAGTTGCATGGACGGTGCTGACTGTTCAGCTGATCCTTAATAATGCCTTCCCAGGCTGTCTTACAGGCATTATTAGAGCCTGGCATTACAAAAATAACCGTTCCGTTAGCCATACCGGCGACGGTACGGGACTGAATGGTCGATGTTTTAATCTGCTCATAAGAAAGCTGTCTGAACAGTTCACCATAGCCATCAATCTGTTTATCAAAAATAGGCAGTAAGGCTTCCGGCGTACTATCCCTGCCAGCAAAGCCAGTACCACCGGTAACAAGCACTGCCTGCACACACTTTGGAGCCCCTGCATCACTGGCAATCCAGCGGGATACCACTTCCCTGATTTTATAGATATCGTCTTTCACAATGGCTTTATCCACCAGCGTGTGTCCTGCGGCAGTCAGACTATCAACCAGCAGGTGACCCGATGTATCGTTTTCTTCGGTACGGGTATCCGATACCGTCAGCACCGCAATGTTTACAGGAATAAACTCATCAAACTGATTATGAGCCATGGATATTCTCGCTCCCGTCTATTTTCAAAATCTATCCACCAGATCACGCCAGTCTTCAGGCGTATTGGCGTTCACAAAGAGGTCTTCCATGGAGAATGGCAGCGGCATCGCCTCTCCACCCAACTGCTGATGCAGACGCCAGAGCGCATAATCCTTCGGGTTATCACTCTGTATGGCCTTTTCAACCATTTGTCGTGACTCTGCATTCACGGGCAGAACCACCGGAAGGTTAAACCCCTCAAAGCAACAGGGTTGCTGATGATCACAAAGCATTCGGATCGCATCAGCAGGAACCAGAGGCATATCAACCGGAATGACCAGCAAGCGGTCGCCATCCTGTAAATGCTGAAAAGTAGCATGGATACCACTCAGAGGACCTCTTCCGGGAACAACATCTTCAATGCTCTCAATAGCTGAGCCATCTGTTGGGCCGTGCTCATTGACAGACACCTCACCTGCAAATCCGGATCCACTGATCAGAACATTGCCAATCCCGGCCTGAGCCAACAGAGAAGCCATATGCTGGTAAAGGGGTTTACCTAACCAGCTCAGTCGTGATTTATCCTGCCCCATCCGAGAGGAGCGACCTCCTGCCAGAACCAAACCGTAGAGCGCGCCATGAGCCGTCATTCGTTCAGAGACTCTTTCATCCGATATTCATATTCACCGAGGGTAGTGTAAGGTTTTCCGCACCTCTGACAAGCCTTGAGATCAATTATCACGCAGAAAAGCAGCGGCTCCACTGCCTTCATGTTGACTATACTTCAGAGATTCCATAACGCTGATAACAATGATTAACAATGAGAAAGAATCAGGTACTGAGCCTTTTCCAGCAAAATAAGACCGCCCTTAACTGCTGGCTTATCCACCCTTGTCCAATGACGGCTGAGTTGATCGCCCATCAGGGGTTTGACTCAATGACCATTGATATGCAGCACGGCATGATCGGCTTTGAATCCGCTCTGGCTATGCTGCAGGCCATATCAACCACATCTGTTACCCCTATTGTCCGGGTTCCCTGGCTGGATCCGGGCATCATTATGAAAATGCTGGATGCGGGTGCATACGGTGTAATCTGCCCAATGATTGAGACAGCAGAACAGACACGGGAATTTGTCGCCATCTGCCGTTACCCATCCAAAGGCAATCGAAGCTTTGGACCCAGCAGGGCAATGATCTACGCGGGCAACGATTACCCGGAAAAGGCGGAAGAAACCATTCTGCCCATTGTGATGATTGAAACCCGACAGGCACTGGATAACCTGGATGAGATTCTCACTACAGAAGGACTTGGAGCCGTCTATATTGGCCCCTTTGATCTTTCCTATGCTCTGGGCTGCCAGCCTCGTCCGGACAACTATGAGCCACCAGTAATGGAGGCTATCGACCACATCCTTTCCTGCAGCAAAAAGCATAACGTACCTGCTGCTATTCATTGCATGGGGCCAGAGTTTGCTGATCGTATGCGAAAAAAAGGATTCAGTCTGGTAACCGCTGGTTGTGATGCAGACTTCGTCAGATCCGGCGCCTCACACACTATTAAAGCGTTGAGGCAGTAGCCAGAAGCTTTCCGGTGACAGGCTGCTCAACTCACCCGGATAATATAATCAAACCAATCCGAAGGGTCCGAAATCTCTTCTTCCGAGGCAATGTCCTTGCCCTTGATTGAAAAGCCGGATTCATGGACAGAATCTGGATCCCCAGTATTTAGTGGATGCCACTCCGGAAGGTCATACCCATGATAGAGCAGGTTATAAGCACAGCTGTCCGGCAACCATGGTAAATGTTCATGGAGGGTTTTCGGAGTAAACTTGATGCAGTCATCCACATACTTGCGACGGTGTTTATAATGCCTGCAGCGGCAGGTTTCCAGATCCAACAGCCGACAGGCCACCGCCGTGGTGTGAATTTCATCAGTATCGGCATCAATTATCTTATTGAGACAGCAGCGACCGCAGCCATCACAGAGTGACTCCCACTCTTCAGGCGTCATCTCGGTTAACGATTTTACCTGCCAGAATGCAGGTTTCTGCTCACTCATCAAACACCTTTGAAATACTATTAGCGGGCTTCAACTTAGGGCAGAAATCATACGCCCGAGCACAGAGAAGGCAATAAGCGATAGCCATACACTGCACATAAATACTCCGTAATATTGAAGCGACACATCCTGTTAGCGCCCAATTTATCGAACCCCTTATATTCATAGCACCCACCTTTCAAAAGTTCTGCCATACTGACTGATCAGTCAATTCCGCCAAACCATCACTCAGTGCATAAAGAAACTAGGCCCATCTCCATCTTAGCCATTGCTGGCGGCAACTTTATCGAGCTATACGACTTTACCCTCTATGGCTTCTTTACCCCTATCATCGCAGAACTGTTTTTCCCATCAGAAAGCCAGACAATATCTCTGCTTGCCACTTTTTCAGGATTTGCCCTCGGTTTTTTTATTCGCCCTCTTGGCGCAATACTGTTTGGGCATATCGGTGATGTCTATGGTCGACGACCAGCGTTAATTCTCAGCCTTGGCCTGATGGGGTTAAGCACGCTCACGATTACCCTGCTCCCCTCTTATCAACAGATTGGCTTCCTCGCTCCCACTGTATTGCTGATGTGCAGGCTGCTGCAGGGGTTATCCATGAGTGGAGAAGTCGCTGCAACACTCACCTCTCTGGCAGAGCATGCTCACCCCAAACATCAGGGTCTGCTATCCAGCCTGGTTCATGTCAGTGGTATCAGTGGCATGATTGCAGGATCGCTCGTCGCCACCTTAGTTCACTGGAATCTGGCGACTGAAGATATCATATCGTGGGGGTGGCGTATTCCCTGGCTGATGGGTGCTCTTGGCTGCATCGTGCTGGCAAGCTTGCGAATAAAGTCAGGCTCCCCTGAAAACATGAAGAAACCGGAGCAAGCACCTATCCATCAAGTGCTCCGTAAACACAAGATGGATATGCTGAGGGTCGGTGTGCTGAATGCACTCAACGGAACCTGCTTCTTTATGGTGTTTATCTATATCAATACGTACTGGTCAGAGCATCTGTTTTTCAGCCGTACTCAGGCACTTGCCATCAATACCGGCAATATGGTGCTCATGGTGCTGGCCATTCCTCTGGCCGCCAGACTGGCTGATTGGATTGGTGCCAGGAAAGTCATTATCAGGGCTGTGATGACAGGTATTATTGGTATGGTGCCCTGCTACTGGCTGATGACACAGCCTGAACCATGGAAAGTTGTGGTCGGACAGTTAGCTTTTGGCTTGTTGCTGGCAGCAATCTATGGAAGTAGTGCCATCTTATCCACCAGATTACTCCCATCCTCTGTTCGAATGACCGGTTTGGCTCTGGGATATAATACCGCCCAGGGCTTTCTTGGCAGCTTGTCGCCAATTATCGCGACCTGGCTGGTCAGCACCACTAAGATAGCCTTTTCACCAGTGCTCTACTTACTGGTTATCTACCTGACGGGAATAATATTGCTGCGAAAGCTGCCAGCAAATCTTGATAGGCCGATAAATAGCTGAGCCTGTTACCGGCCTAACTCGCGGTTCAGCCTCTCTACTTCAGCTCTTAAAATCATGACTTCATGCTCCAGTTCACGAATCCTGGCTTTGTCATCGGCAACCAGGTCAGCCTGATTCACGATACTCACTTTACCAGAGAAAAGGTGAGCATAACGGCTTTCCCGCTTTCCCGCTTCACGAGGGAGCTGAACTACCAGCCCACGCTCCACCATTTGCTGTAAAACGCCTTCAACTTCACGAACATCCGCAAACTCGGCAAGGCGACCGGTACGCCCGCGCAGTTCGCCAGGAGTCTGTGCTCCGCGGAGAAAGAGCACACAAACTATGCCTCTTTCCTGATCAGTCAGCTGCAGACTGCCAAACTCCGTATTGCAGAAACGATGCCGATACTTACTAACACGAGCACCCGTATCTTCACTGACCAGGCGTTCTTTTAAAAGAACCTCCAGAGTCTCCTTCACTTCCGATTCTGCCAGGCTCAACACAGGCTCACGGTTACTCTTCTGATTACAGGCATTGGTCAGGGCATTAAGCGACAGAGGGTATTGATCCGGTGTCGTACTCTCTTTTTCAAGCAGGCAGCCAATCACACGGGTTTCATTCAGAGACAAGGACATATCCACGATTAAGCTCCTTATACCAATAAACCCTAACTACCTTCCGTGCTGAAAGCCTTGACACCACTACAACATCAGGGCTCATCACACAAGGGACTCTATTACCCGCTATTAATCGCATTGCTAATGCCGACGATCATTACGGTAGTTAGAGGGTACGTTGGGTATTACCGACAAATGTTCATGGTTTGCTTATACCATAAAATCAGTTTCCATTAAGTCACCGATAGCAAAAGATGTTTAAAATAGCCCCAAATATAAGCTGGTGAAAAAGCACGTCACCAAGTCAACAAACGATATAACAGGGACTCCTGATGACCCGAAACAAGAACTGGAAGTGGCTCGCAGCCGGCATATCAGCACTGGTAATCAGTGCCTGCACAACTGTGAATCCTCCTGCTGAAAAAGACCAGACATACAAACTGACCGTTCTGCATACCAATGATCACCATGGTCGCTTCTGGCAGGATAGCAAGGGCCGTTATGGCATGGCGGCAAGAATGACGCTGGTTGAGTCAATTCGCAAAGAAGTAAAGGAAGAAGGCGGCCATGTTTTGCTGCTCTCTGGAGGGGACATCAACACCGGCGTACCTGAATCTGATATGCAGGATGCCATTCCCGACTTTAAAGGGATGAACCTGCTGGGCTACGATGCCATGGCCGTGGGTAATCATGAATTTGATAACCCCAGGGACATTCTGGCAATGCAGCAGTCTCTGGCAGAGTTTCCCTTTCTCTCAGCCAACATACTTGATGCAGGCACAGGAAAACACGTATTTGAGCCTTATACCACCTTTGACCTGGATGGACTGCGCATTGCCGTTGTCGGCTTCACTACCACTGACACACCGAAGCAGACCAGCCCTGAAAATGTCAAAGGGCTGGATTTTCAATCACCGGTTTCGGTGGCCAGCAAACTCATTCCTGAGCTAGAGAAACAGGCAGACATTATCATTGCCACTACCCATATGGGGCACTACCAGAATGGGAATCATGGTATCAATGCACCTGGAGACGTAACTCTGGCCAGGAGCGTGAAAGGCATTGATCTGATTGTGGGAGGACACTCACAGGATCCCTTGTTTAAGCCGGACCTGCAAAACGGCACTTATATCGTTCAAGCCCAGGAGTGGGGTAAATATGTTGGACGCGCGGACTTTGAATACACCAACGGCCAACTGACCCTGACCAGTTATCAGCTTATCCCGGTCAATGGGCCTGAAGACGATAAAGTGATCCCGGAAAACCAGGCCATGTTGAGTCTGCTCTCACCCTATCAGGAAAAAGGTCAGCAACTGGTTGAAGGCAAAGTCGGTGCTGTCGATCAACGGCTGATGGGAGAACGCAGTGAGGTAAGATTCCAGCCAACTAATCTGGGCACATTACTGACAGAAGCGCTGATGGAAAAATCTGGTGCAGATCTGGCCGTGATGAACGGTGGCGGAATTCGCTCCAGCATCAATAGCGGTGAGATCACTTACAAAGATGTGCTGACGGTGCTTCCTTTTGGCAACACATTGACAACAGTTGATATGACAGGAAAGGAAATACTTGAATACCTGACTGTTGTCGCTAACAAGCCAGCCAACAGCGGGGCCTTCGCACACTTCTCCGGGGTAGAAATGCTGATCAAAGATCAGCAGCTTTATAATGTGCAAATCAATGGCAAAGCACTTGAGCCTGAAAAGGCTTACAAGATGGCTATTCTCAGCTTTTCTGCCAGTGGTGGCGACAAATACCCCAACCTGATGAACAAGCCAGGCTTTGTGGACACAGGCTATCTTGATGCCGAGGTTCTAAAGGAGTTTATCGAACAGAACTCACCTCTGCGGGTTGCTGACTTTCAACCGGAAGGAGTGATCAGGCAATAGTGATTGAACGGATGTTCCCTCATAAATTCACGAGGGAACATCAACCTGCCTGTTAGACTTATCAAGGTATGGCAGCGGGAAAGTCCAGACCAGTTATTTCATCCAGACCAAACATAATATTCATGTTCTGAACTGCCTGACCCGCTGCTCCTTTTACCAGGTTATCAATGACCGACAATATGACCACAGTATCCCCACCCTGTGGACGATGAACCGCTATACGACACTGGTTGCATCCACGAACAGAGCGGGTCTCTGGATGACTGCCCGCAGGCATGACATCAACAAAGGGTTCACCCTCAAAGGTATTTTCATACAGCGCCTGAAGGTCAATACCACGGTCTTTGACAGTACAATATAGCGTGGAGTGGATGCCGCGGATCATGGGGGTCAAATGCGGAACAAACACCAGATCACCGGTAAATGGAGATACACCTGCACCTGCCATGCGTTCAATGCCCTGCTGAATTTCCGGCAAATGACGATGGCCAGAAACACCATAGGCCTTGAAAGACTCAGAGGCTTCACAGAGCAGGGTGCCTACATTGGCTCCACGTCCAGCGCCACTGACACCCGACTTGGCATCTACCATGATATTTCCACTGACCAACCCAGCTCTTACCAGAGGCAACAAACCAAGCTGGGTGGCCGTTGGATAACAGCCAGGGTTGGCGACCAGTCTGGCATCAGCAATGTCGGCACGGTTCATTTCCGGCAGGCCATACACGGCCTCTTTTAATACGTCCGGGCAGGCATGTTCAACACCATACCACTGCTTCCAAAGGCTGGTATCACTCAAACGAAAGTCAGCCGCCAGATCAATTATCCGAACGCCTGCAGACAGTAATTCCGGAACAGACTCCATGGCAATACCGTTAGGCGTTGCAAAGAACACCAGATCACACGACGAAAGTTGTTCGTTGTCCGGGAGTGAAAAGTTCAGGTCCAGTTTTCCTCGTAATCCGGAAAAAAGCGCACTGACCGGCTTTCCCGCTTCAGAACGGGAAGTGATCATACTCAACTCAACATCCGGATGAACCGATAGCAAGCGCAAAAGCTCTGCTCCGGTATAGCCCGTTCCACCGACAATCCCCACTTTAATCATCTGATGCTTCCGTTACTTCTGGATTATTGTTCGACCCTGCTATCTTACCAGATCTTTCCCGGATAACGTCGCTTCAGTTATAAGAAGGCAGCGGTGCAGCCGGTGTAATCAGTGGACTTTTTCAGGAAACCATGAAAAAGCCTGATCATGAACCAGCCTTGTTCCGGGTGATAAACAGCTCAAACCAAAATGAATATTTTTCATATTAAATGAATATATATTCAATTTATTTAGCAATCAAGGCAGGCTCATCAAAAGCAACACTCTTCCAGCCGGAAATCATGAAAGCCCGAATGTTACCATGGCTACTCCCATTCGGTTCCTTAAGCACCTCATCACGATAAAAGCGGCCGAAACAGGCCAGAGTCTCATGAGGGCTCAAGTCATGGATCTGGGCGAAGGCAAAGATTTTACAGGATCCCTCGTTGGTGCCAGCTTCATTGATCTGGCAGAGAGAACCTCGGCCATTTACAAAACGGGTGGGGGTATAATGATAATGATCCGCTATAACGGTCATCACCGCCTCAAACTCAACCAATTCTGGCTGCTGGCGGATCTGTTCTAACAATTCACTCAATGTCACTGACTTCAGCCTTCTTCATCATGAACGGAAGGACAGTATAGCTGTGAAGACTATCGTTTCCACGAAGCAGGCATTGTTGCCATCATCGCTGGAGTCCGGTTGATCAGAAGGTTTGCATCCTGATAGGAAGCTACTCGAGCCGTATCAGACTCAGCCCAAAGATTCAGAGACGCTACCCTGCCACTCTGTTCGCTGATAGAAAGACTGAAGCCGCCAACAATAAGCAGGCTCAATGCCTGTGTAATAAGAGAAACAAGCTTTTTCATTGTTATTGTTTACCTGTTGTTCTTATATTTTTTATTTTATCTGATCGTAACTATTCAGCACCCTTCATATAAATCTGGAATTTTCTGATTTTTCGACCATCATCTTATACTCAATTTTTCTAACAAATCTCCAGTATGGAACCAGACTTCCCAGCTACTCCGTTTACCGAAGCTCTCCTTAAAGAGAATGAAGAGCTTCGGACCGAGAATGCGCTTTTACGGGAACGTTGCAGCGAACTGGAAGAAAGGGTTAATAAAAACAGTCAAAACAGTAGTAAGCCACCATCGTCAGATGGTTATCAAAAGCCCAGTAAAAAAGGGAGTGATAAAGGTGATACATCTTCCAAAGAAGCCCCCTGCTCCTCACAGGAAACACCGAACCCCAAAAGCCTTAGACCATCTTCAGGCAATAAACCAGGTGGCCAGAAAGGTCATCAAGGCTCTTGTTTGAGACGTGTCGCCTTACCCGATTATGTCAGGCATCTGAAGGTTGAAAAATGTTGCTGTTGCCAGTCTTCGCTTATCGATATTAAACCCACCAAATACATTGAGCGACAGGTTTTTGATCCAGGTAGACCCGGAGAATTTGAAGTTACCGCGTACTGGGCAGACGTTAAAGTATGTCCTTGTGGTAAACGGAACACCGCTGAGTTTCCCCAAGGAGTGAAAGCCGCTGCTCAATACGGAGAAGTGACTCAGGCAATGGCTGTTCATTTAAACCAGTATCACTTCATCCCATATCACCGGGTGTCTGAGTATTTCAATACTATTTATTGCATGAGTGTCAGCGCAGGCTCTGTTGCCAATTTTGTTGCCTATACCCATGAGAACCTGGCCTCTACTGAGCAGAGTATCCGCGATGCTTTACAAGAAAGTCCGGTTGCAGGAGCGGATGAAACTGGCATGCGGGTTGACGGTTCACTGTGGTGGTTACACATTATGCGAGATGACCAATGGACGCTTTACTATCTCTCAGAAAGGCGAGGTTGTGAAGCAATGGATGCAATGGGCATCCTGCTGACTTTTGCAGGCATTCTGGTTCACGATCATTGGAAGTCCTACTTTGCCTATGCGGCAGTGCATGTGCTTTGTAATGCCCATCATCTGAGAGAGCTTCAGGGAGTTGTCGATAGGGATGCGAATAAGCTGGCTCTGCGGCTGATGAAATTGCTTACGCTCTCCTGGCACTTCTGCAAGAAATACAAAGCAGCCGGTCTGACTCAAATGCCTGGTGCAATACAGCTTCGCATTGAGACGATATACGACCAAATCCTTCAAAGGGCTCTCACGAAGGAAACCGCTTATATGGAAAAACAACGACAGGTGCTTGGACGTAAGAAGGTCAGGAATACCAAGGCCTACAACCTGTTCAAAAGGCTTATTGAGTTTAAGGTTGAAACGTTGCGCTTCATGTCGGACTTTTCAATTCCCTTCGATAACAATGGCAGTGAACGTGATGCCAGGATGGCCAAACTTAAGCAGAAGATCTCAGGCTGCTTCAGAAGCGAAGACGGAGGTACCATGTTTACCCGAATCCGAAGCTATTTATCATCTGCTAAAAAGCAGGGGTTGAACATATTTCAGGCGCTTCTTAAAGCGGTTCGAAATTACAACAATACGCCTTTGCTGGGTGCTGAATAGTTACATCTGATCATATGGTAACAGCTTTCCAATACAAATAGTCTGAACGGCTGAATTAGTATTTTTTCAATGGGGTAATCAGATCATTCAACCCATTCACCTGAACCTCCAGTGTTAATGCCAGCAGTTTACCCAGCTCCCCCTCCGGAAACCCTTTTCCAGCGAACCACAGAAGGTAAGGTTCTGGTAGATCGATCAACCTTCTGCCCTGGTACTTCCCAAAGGGCATGGTCTGGTTGGCGATTTTGATCAGGTCTTCTTTATCGAACATCAAGATTTCTCTGAGAAATTTAATTACAGTAATAGGCTGATCAGCCATGGTACAAGAAGTGGCATGTAGATAGCGCACAGGCACATCCCAAGGCTGGAATAGACTCCCATCGTCAGATCCAGTTCGAAAGCTCGAGCAGTACCTCCTGCATGGGCATTCACCCCCATGGCAAAGCCAATCGCCCTTGGGTCGGTCACACCAAACATACGACACAGTGCAGGCCCCACCAGCGAACCATAAACGCCGGAGATAATGACCACGGCAGCCACCAGAGGGATAATAGCGCCGTATTGTTCGCCCATCACCAGGGCAACTGCTGTGGTTACGGCCTTGGTAGAAATGGATAACACTACCTCTCTTGTGCCTCCGGTTGCCAGCGCCATTCCCATACCAATAAATGCAGCAAGAAACCCACCGATCAGCAATGAACACATCAGGGGCCCAGCCAACTGTCGAAGGGTATGGAGCTGCCGGGAAAGAGGAACCGCCAGTGATACGGTAAATGGCGCCAGCAACATCTTCAGCAACTCACTGTGCTTTGTGTACATATCAGGCTGAAGTGGAGAGAAGCGAATAACCAGGAAAACCAGGAGGCTGGTGGTAAACAGTGGATGAAACCAGCCTTTGCGCCCCATACGGATAAAAAACTTTTCCGCCAGCAGGTAGGCACCGAGATTAATAAGCAGGATCGCAACCGGGTTGTTCATTTGCCGCTGCAATAATCCGTAGGAGAAACTGATAACCTCATCCATGATGGTTCTCTCCGCTCTCGGCAGCAAAACGTTTAAGTAGCCATTGCAGGAGAACAGCCGTTATTACCAGGGAAACAGGGGTCGCAACCAGCATGGCCAGAGTAATAGGCAACCATTGCTGCAGGAGAAGGTCGCTCAGGAAGAAAATACCCACACAGCCCGGGATAAACAGTACGGCCAGATAGCGGATACAGAACTGACTGACCTTATCCAGAGACTCACTGACGCCTCCGGATATTTGCAGGTAGATCACCAGAAGTATCAACCCCATGACTGAACCCGGAACCGGAAGGCTTAACGCGTCGCTTAATACATCACCCAACACGGTGAAAAACAGCAACGTGACAATGCCCGATAATGTTCCTGATGACATCGTTTAACCTCTCCCGAAGCAGCCATGCGCTGCCCTCTAAAAACTTGTCAGGATCTATATGCTTCGCCGTTCACCCAACGCAATTGAAGATATAGCATCAACAGATCCTGGGATTAACCATCCAAAATGGCGTATTAAGACGGATCAATGGTGATTGAGAAGAAAAGTTATTGTGTTTTACCGGTAGAGAGACACAATGACAATCCGGTAAACTGCAGACTCCACCCTCCTTCAGCCGTCATTGAAAACACTTACAAACGAATACTGAAGTACATAAACCTGAAATAGTCACATTTCCACCACTTTGTATGCAAGGAAGCAAGACAGTCAGATAACCACTTAGAAACGAGTCAACCTTACCGAAATAACCAGAACGACCACTGACCATAAAAGGAGGAAGCAAGGCTGCTCTATGTTTAAGAAACCCTCAATACAGAACTTAAGGCTGCGTCTTGCACAATCAGAAGCCCTGCCACAACTGACCCTGATGGCACTGATTACCGGACTGCTTGCCGGGGGCTTTCTTATCGCTTTCGAGGAGCTGCTTTTTTTCTTTGGCGTTGTTTCTCAGCATGCTTTGATCCCCGATCATGTATTTTCAACACTGGCATCGGTTGAAAGTGGTTATGAAGCCCTCCCTCCCCTTGTCCGCTTTTTCTCACCTATCGGGGGTGCCCTGGCGTTGATCCTATTAATCAAGAGCCGCCCACCCAAAAGAAGAAGTTTTGGTATTGCTCATGTGATTGAGCGTTTAACGTTGAACAGGGGCTGGTTACCCATTACCAGTACCATTACTCAGTTTTTTGGCGTACTGATTGCGTTGGTCAGTGGATTTTCGGTGGGGCGTGAAGGCCCTGCCGTGCATATGGGAGCAGGAGCCGGCAGTTTTCTGGGCCAGATACTGAAACTGCCAACCAACACTCTGGGAGTACTGGCGGGTTGTGGTACTGCTGCAGCCATTGCTGCACTGTTCAACACCCCCATGGCCGGTGTTATCTTTGCCATGGAGGTGGTTATGAAAGAATATTCGCTGGAAAGCTTTATTCCGGTAATGGCCTCTGCTGTCGTAGCATCAGTGCTGACCCAGACAGTCTACGGACCTAACCCAGCATTCCAGATCCCGATTATCCCCTCCGCAACACCCGAAGAACTGGCAGTAACGGCCATTACCGCTGTCATTATTGGCCTTCTTGCTGCGGCGTTTATTCAAATTAATATCTTTGCCATTCAAAAGCGCCAGCATAAGGTCGTCTTCCCACTATTAATCGCGGGTCTTTTAATGGGAATCGTTGCCGTTCTGGTTCCTGCAACGATGGGTATTGGCTATGACACGATTGAAGCGCTGTTGATCGGCGACGATTTAAACCTGCCGTTTCTTTTTATCCTGCTGGCAACCAAACTGGTTATTACCGCTCTGGTCATCGGCCTTGGGGTTCCTGGTGGAATGATTGGTCCATCGTTGATGATGGGGGCTACAGCCGGTGCCTGTAGCGTTTTACTGGCTGAGCAGTTTATAGGGATCTCTGCAACCAATATCACTTTTCATGTCATGACTGGAATGATCGCTATGATGGCTGCAATCTTTCAGGCCCCGTTGACTGCGCTGATTACCGTCCTGGAACTCACCCACAGCTCACAGATTATTCTTCCGGCCATGCTGGCTATCGTCATTGCCTGCCTTACTTCCAGCCAGATCTGTAAGCAACAAAGTATTTTTGTCATGCAGTTCATGGCTCGTGGACAGAGTATTCAGCTTTCTCCGATGACTCAGCTTTTGAATAGAACAGGTGTGACCAGCTTAATGGATAGCCGTTTCCTCCACCTTTCACCTGACCTCACTGTAGATAACGCTAAAGCTGAGATATCCGAAAATACTCAATGGCTGGTGCTTAAAAAAGATGAGCAGTTATATATTCTCAGTGCAAACACGCTATTTGATAGTGAAACTGCTCCAAAAGTCAGAACAATAGGATCTTTGAAAGGCCTTAAAAGAGCCGGAATGATCAGTTCTCAGGCCTCCGCTGATGAAGCGCTGTCCATCATGAAAAAAAATAGCATTGAGAATTTGCTGGTAGTGTCCGGCAACAGTGAAAGGGAGTTTTTTGATCCGGAAAGGTCAGGGATCCTCAACAAAGGAATGATCGATACACTCTATAAAGATGACTAATTGTGAACAGCCCTTGATTTCCGCTACTATCCAGAGGATTCCTAGACCTTAATAATTATTTGGGACACTCTATGCTCTGGATTAAAGCTTTCCATATTATTGCCATGACCTGCTGGTTTGCAGCCCTGTTCTATCTTCCAAGGCTATTCGTCTACCACACCATGAGTGAAGACCAGGTCAGCAAAGATCGCTTTGTCATCATGGAAAGAAAGCTTATGCGGGGCATTGCCACGCCCTCCATGATTGTCACCCTGATTCTCGGCCTGTGGCTCTTACACTACATCCCAGGCTATATGAGCGCTCCCTGGATGCATGCAAAACTGACCCTGGTTGCTCTGACTCTGGGCTATCACCATATGTGTGCCCGCTATATGAAACAACTGGCCGCTGGCACCAGTAGCCACAGCCACAAATTTTTCCGGGTATTCAATGAAATTCCGGTTATTTTCCTCGTTGGGATTGTAATTCTCGTCGTTGTTAAGCCGTTCTGAGGCATCGTCTGCTCGAATCACAGAAATCCTCAGAATGTATGCAAAGAAGCCACTTGCTGGTACCTAGCTGGTGGCTTCTGTGATTAACACTAAATAACCCCTCAGTCTCGCTCACGCCAGCCGATAATCCTTCTCAGGGCATATATTGAGACTGGCCAGCATGGATGACGCATTCTACAAACTGATTTTTGAAGGGGAAACCCTTCCAGGCTTTAAGGAGAAGCACGTTCGGAAAAACCTGAAAGAGCTCCTCAATGCGGACAAGGAAAAACTGAACAGGCTATTTTCAGGCAAGCCTGTGGTCGTTCGTAAAAACCTGACAGCAGACCAGATCCGTCCTTATGAAAGAGCCATGATGAAGGCTGGGGCTTCCTGTCGAATCCTATCCACTAACGGAGATGAGGAACTGGCCCCTACCCCTCAGGAAGCCATTCTGGAGGAAAACCAGCCCCAAGTATCCAGACCATCAAAATCTTCCCGAAAATTCCAGCCCATTCCCAGAATGGGAAGAGTTCGCTTTACGGCCTCTCTCTGGATAGTCTCACTGCTTGGCGTTGCAGCCTGGTGGCTGCCTGAGCGCTTAACACCTCACTTGATCACATACTATCCACCACTGGAGTCTCTGTATATTACTCTTGGCTTAATTGCGTTTGCCTCTCTACTGATGCTGTTGATTACAGCGAGAAGACTTCATGACATCGACAGTAGTGGTTGGCGAAGTTTATTTCTCATCATCCCCGGAATTAACCTATTAGTTATTCTATGGCTTGCCCTTTCCTCTGGAACCAAAAATACCAATCGATTCGGAGCTGTTCCAGCTCCTGCAGGAACCATCGCACAGCTTTTTGGTCTATGGATTCCTCTACTTGTTATTATTGCTTCTGGAACTTATGGCTGGCTTCATCAGGAGGAATTACAACAATTGGCCGCCAACCTTCCAGAAATGATTGGTCAGCTGGACATTCCTTTATTGAACCAGGATAGCTGACCAGACTCTATAACCGGTGACATTGGTGAACAATTAACCACAGCCTTGCTACGATATACGCATCAATACGCAGTCCACTGACTCAGGTCAATGGTTATAATGTTTTTCATACCGCTTCTCTACTTTATACAAGCCGTGATCATCCAGGAGGCTGCCCGAGAATAGACTGCCCTACTGTGGTGACAGCAAATTGGCTTGAAAATTCGTTTTTGTTCGGCAAATAGAACCACTATTCACCTCACAAAAACGACGTTTCATCCTCAATTTTCTGCCATCCTCGTTATGGACGTTATTCATGGCCAGCCCCCGTGTGATCGGTTCCGGCCGCTGCGTTTGGCGATATTCGTGACAATCCGCTTAAATGAAAAGCATTACACGGTCATTTTCGGAAACTGCACGGTCATTTTCACTGGTAATAGGTTCTATGAGCAAAGACAGCGTTCTGGTTATTAACTGTGGCAGTTCTTCCCTGAAGTTCGCAGTAATCAACCCGAAAACCGAAGAGGAAAGCATCAGCGGCATCGCCGAGCGCCTCGTGGGCAACGAAGCCTCTATCACCTGGAAACTGAACGGTGAGAAGCAAACCCTGAATCTTGGTGCTGCTGGTCACGAAGGTGCTATCGAAGCACTGGTAGGTGTTCTCCGTGAAAACAACCTGATGGAGCGCATTGAAGCCATCGGTCACCGTGTTGTTCACGGTGGTGAGAAGTTCACCGAATCCACCCTGATCAACGATGAAGTCATTCAGGGCATCGAAGACTGTAACCATCTGGCGCCTCTGCACAACCCTGCTCACCTGCTGGGTATTCGTGCCTGCATGAAATACTTCCCGGGTCTGCCACAGTCCGTAGTATTTGACACCGCATTCCACCAGACCATGCCGGCAGAAAGCTACCTGTACGCGGTTCCTTACAGCCTGTACAAAGAACACGGCCTGCGTCGTTATGGCATGCACGGCACTAGCTACCGCTATGTCAGCAAGACTGCTGCTGAGATGCTGGGCCTGGACTACGACAACAGCGCTATTCTGGTTGCACACCTGGGTAACGGTGCCAGCGCCTGTGCCGTCAAAAACGGCAAATCCGTTGACACCACTATGGGCCTGACCCCTCTGGAAGGTCTGGTGATGGGTACCCGTTCCGGCGATATCGACCCGAACGTATTCAGCTTCCTGAACAAGCAGTGTGGTTATTCTCTGGATGAGATCACTGACATTCTGAACAAGAAGTCTGGCCTGCTGGGCCTGTCCGAAATGGATAACGACTGCCGAGTAATCGAAGACGCTGCAGCTCAGGGTAATGAGCGTGCTCAACTGACTCTGGACGTATTCTGCAACGTTCTGGCCAAAAAACTGGCTGGTTTTGCTTCTGAGCTGGGTCGTATTGATGCACTGGTCTTCACCGGTGGTATCGGTGAAAACTCCAGCGTGATCCGCAAGAATGTACTTGAGCGCCTGTCCATCTTCGGCTTTGAGATCGATGAAAAAGCCAACGAAGAGACCTTCCGTGGCAAGAGCGGTGTCATCACCAAGCCTGGCTCAACCGTAGCAATGGTTGTCGCTACTAATGAAGAGCTGATGATTGCCCGTGATACCGAAGCGCTGATTGCTGGCTAAACTGGTTATCTAAATGATGTAAGCAACAGGAGGTTTCACCTCCTGTTTTTATATCAGTATTTCATGAGAAGGATTTTTCCGGATATGCGTACATTTTTCCTGGCTCCAACACGTTATGGTGTTGGCCTGACCTCCGTCACCCTGGGCCTGGTTCGAGCACTTGATAACCTTGGTCTCAGAGTCAAATTCTTCAAGCCTATTGCCCAACTGCATGTGGGTGACACTGGACCAGAGCGTTCAACCAAACTGTTTCAGCGCATCATGGACCATGAGCCGCCTACACCCATCACTTCACACCGTGCTGAAGACCTCCTGGGTGATAACAAGGGCGATGTCCTGATGGAAGAGATCGTCGCCTTGTTTGAGCAGGCCTCTCAGGAATGTGACGTAATGGTCGTTGAAGGTCTGGTACCTACCCGGGAAATGCCTTACGCCAACCGCCTGAACAGCAACATCGCCAAAACCCTTAATGCAGACATCATTCTGGTCTCCGAGCCTGGTAATGACTCGCTGGAAGACCTTGCTGACAAACTGGAAATCGCTGCAGACAGTTTTGGCGGCATCAAGAACCCAAATGTTGTGGGCTATGCCCTGAATAAACTGACGCCGGAAGTCGTTGCCCGTCTGAACAAAGAGGGTCACTTCCAGAGCCTGCCGGAGTTTGCCCGTAAGCCCTTCCAGCCACTGGGCTATATTCCGTTCGACACTAACCTGGCTTCACCAAGAACCATGGATATTGCCGAACACCTGAAAGCTGAAATCATCAATGCAGGTGAGATGGATACCCGTCGGGTCACTTCCTACACCCTGAGCGCCAGAACGCCGACCAATATGATTCATCACCTGAAACCTGGCAACCTGGTGATCACTCCGGGTGACCGTGATGATATTATTCTGGCTACCTGCATGGCGGCCCTGAACGGTGTTCCTCTGGCAGGCCTTTTGCTGACCAGTGGCATCACACCATCCAAACCAGTAATGGAATTGTGCAGCAAGGCTATCGGTACTGGCCTTCCTGTCATGCTGACCGGAGAAGACTCCTACACTACGGCAACCATGCTGGACCGCCGCCATAATGAACTGCCTGTCGATGACACCGCCCGTGTTGAAATGGTCATGGATACCATCGCTGGCAACCTGAACACCGAGTGGCTGAAACAGCAGTGCTCTGCACTGGCTGAACGCAGACTCTCCCCTCCTGCTTTCCGTTACCAGCTGGTTCAGAGAGCCCAGGGTGCCAATAAGCGCATTGTTCTTCCAGAAGGTGATGAGCCTCGCACCATTCAGGCTGCCGTCATCTGTCAGGAACGCGGTATTGCCCAGTGTATCCTTCTTGGGCAGCGGAGCGTTATTGAGCAGGTTGCCAGAGATAACGGCATAACCCTGCCTGATGGTCTGGTGATCATGGAGCCTGAGAGCATCCGTGCACGTTATGTTGATCCGATGGTCGAACTGCGTAAGAACAAAGGCCTGACAGCCCCGATGGCCGAAGCTCAGCTGGAAGATACGGTAGTACTCGGTACCATGATGCTGGCTCTTAACGAGGTAGACGGTCTGGTATCTGGTGCCGTGCACACCACCGCCAACACCATCCGTCCTGCATTCCAGCTGGTCAAACCAAAGAGAGATGCCGGAGGCCTGGTTTCCTCCATCTTCTTCATGCTGCTGCCTGACCAGGTTCTGGTATACGGTGACTGTGCCGTTAATCCAAACCCGGATGCAGAACAGCTGGCCAATATCGCTATTCAGAGTGCTGACTCTGCAATTGCGTTCGGTATTGAGCCACGGATCGCTATGATCAGTTACAGTACTGGAACCTCTGGAATTGGCGCAGATGTTGAGAAGGTGCGTGAGGCTACTGAAATCGTTAAAGCCAAGCGCCCAGACCTGATTATTGACGGACCTCTGCAGTACGATGCAGCATCTGTTGAGTCTGTAGCCCAGAGCAAGGCTCCCGGAAGTAACGTCGCGGGTCGTGCTACCGTGTTTATCTTCCCGGATCTCAACACAGGTAACACCACCTACAAAGCTGTACAGCGCAGCGCAGACGTAATCAGTGTCGGCCCAATGCTTCAGGGTCTCAACAAGCCAGTGAACGACCTTTCCCGCGGTGCACTGGTAGACGATATCGTTTACACCATTGCCCTGACTGCCATTCAGGCTGAAAACGACTAAGATCGTTTAGTTACTCCCGCACAAAACCGGACAGACATGTCCGGTTTTTTTTATGGCTGTCAGTAAACTGTCACATTCTCTTTTTATGCTTTTACCATGATCGGATGAAACTGGCCTGATTCATGCAACCCTTTTTATAAAAAGTTAGATACGGTAGTTTGAAAAGAGGCGTTTCTGTGACGTGTTTGTCTATAAAAAACAACAGAGCCCTATTATTTAAGCATTCATCGTCAATAAACCAACAGGGAGGCCGATAACTCTATCCTATGCCCAAAGAGAAAAAGCAATAAACGGCACAGGAAGTGCCAGGAGAAAGAGTATGTCCACTAAAAATTATGCACTGAACGCAAAGAACCTTGCATCGACGTCCATCATCACCTGCCCGGACTGTATGCATCACGCCATTGAAACCATGCCTCAGGATGCATGTGTCTACCTTTACGAATGCAGAAGCTGTCAGAAACTGATTACCCCACAGCAAGGAGATTGCTGCGTTTTCTGTTCACACGGAAATCAACCATGCCCAACATCACAACGGGATAAAAAAGCCTATGCTGAAATGACACCCGTCTCCGAAGAAGCAGCTGAAAGCATTTCTGCCTCTGGTCTATGACCAATTCCAATAACTCAAATGTAAAGCCATATCCGGTTGACGACCCCGTCACCCGGTTTTTGCAAGCCCAAGGTTATGAAGTATCTGCTTACTACATGGGCAGTACCTCTTTACTTCTGGGAGCTCGTTTTGAATATCTTGGCGTTGAAATAGTCTATCGGGTGGAAGAGGATACGCTGATTATGGTTATCTACCGACGCCTGAGCAGCGCTGAAAGCGGGCTTAAAAACATCTTTGAGCCCTTTATCTGGTTTTCAGAAAGACTGATATACGACATTCCGGAAATTCGATTCATGCGGGGTAACCCTGATGCACTGTCTGCACCTGACGGCAAAAACCTGACAACCAGAAAGCTGCATCGTTTTTATCGACACTTAATGGGGGCAGAGCCTGATCCGGAACCAGGCTGGTATCGCTTTGAGCTGGTAAACTATAAAACCATGCGCCAGCGTCAAAAGGAGAGAAGGCTAAAAAAACGGTAATCTTTCATCAATCAATACACCCTTCTGCCGCTATTAACAGAAGTAATTCTGAAAAAGTACCCAGTAGCAATGAAAGTCAGAAAAACCCTGATTTTTCCCCTTGAACACCAAAGCACTGAAAATTTAACCCGGCACTCGCTGCTCTATCGGGCAGCCAACTGGCTGGAAACCACCATGCGTGCTTTACAGGAACATAGGGAAGCCGAGCAAAAGAGTGAAGATGAAAACCAAACTCAGCATTTTTTGCAGCAGAAGCCGGATTTCCCACCCTCAAGGCAATATCCATTCCGGCGGTATCTGATGAGAACCCGGTTCTTTATGCCCACAAGAGGGCGCCTGCCAGTATGCACCAACCTGAAGCGCCCTGGCCCTTACCACTGGTAACCAATCCCCATTTTGATCCGACTGTCGACCTTCTGAGTTTTATCAACTGGATGACTGTCGTAATCCACAATATGCGTCAAATTCCAACTAATATGATCGGTCAGTCCAATTTTTATACCCTGATTAAAATTGACCAGTGTCGTTGATTGTTTCAAACGAAAGAATGTTCTGCTGTTCGCAAAGTACTCCCAGTTATTAATGATTCGTGTTCGATAATTAAAAATCCAGGTCAGAGCATAATCTCTCTGCGACTCATTGGTTTTATAATCTTCCCAGAGCTGACTGATACCCCCGCTCGTTTTCAGTGCTTTTTCTGCGGTCTCCCAAAAACGATAACCCAGAGTTCCCCCCAGCGATGTACGGGTTCTCAGATCCTCCTCAGAGTCATACTCCTGCTCCGCAGCTCCCTGCACAAACCAATGTTCATCCAGATAACGACTGTATGAGTAACCAACCTTCCACTCAGAGCTTTTAACACCGTCATCATCTTCCGCCTCAATATCCCAGTAAAAAGCATTTTTATTCCACTGATCGTCAATATTGAGTTTGCCTTCCACCCCAATCAAGAGCTCATCATCATTACCGGATTTGCTATCCAACGTGGCAACCAGATTGCCTCCAAGCTCCCAAGTATCAGCAATCACCGGTTTCTCAATATGGATAGCAGCTACTGGCCATACTGCTGAGAATGAACGCTTCCGGCCACTATCATCAATAACCGTAACGCCTGTTTCCTGACCTTCAAAGCGTCTTAACTGAGCCTCATCTTCACCAATCAGGCTAACCCAGAATGTTTTATCTGAGTCGAGAGCTGTTACATAACGCCAGTCCAACTCAATAGTACCTGCATACCTAGTCTGCAAACTCAGTTTACCAGAGTCCAGCTTAACAATGTCACCAGACAGCACATCACCATTGTTCATCCAGACGGTATCAGCCCATGTTGTACTAATAGAAAAAAACAGACACAACATCCCCAGTACTTTGAATAAACAGCGAAAGCTCCTTTGGAGCAACATAGAACGAACTTCCCCCGGACAGGTTTTATCCACCTGTAAAATTCATAAATGCGACAGAATCCACAATATTGAATCTCAAATCAATGGTAATTACAGCTATATCTTTTCCTTTCCCATTCCATACTTTTCAAATATCCTGAAATCTATTGTTTATGATCGATTTTATCGTGGAGAGCGAACGTTGACTGCCCCCTTTACCCCTTCGGAAATATGGTACCTGCTCAGCAGGATTCCGAAAGGCTGTGTTGTAACCTATGGCCAGCTGGCTGAGATGGCTGGAGCTCCCGGTTATGCACGCGTTGTGGGTAATATTCTGAAGCAACTGCCAGCAGGGACCGACCTCCCCTGGCATCGAGTAATTAACGGCAAAGGTCAGATTTCTTTCCCTGATGGATCAAGTCGATACAACCTGCAGAAACTACGATTGGAACAGGAGGGAGTGGCGATCTCATCTGGAAAAATCAACCTGAAAGCGCACCAATGGCATGGAGAGTAAGTACATGGATGGAGCACCGGAAGATATTGCCCTGGCCGTAGAAATTATTCGCCAACTTGAGAACCTGGATTACCCGGAAGAAAACATTCTCAAGGCGATGATTCATATCTGTCAGGATACGCTGAACAAACTCCCCAATGACGGAACCCGAGAGTTTTGGCGGCAGAGGCTGGTTGCAGAGCTGATGGATTCATCAGACAGCAAGCCCACTGCCCCCCATTAAGAGGCTGTTGCAAAAGATTAAAAGGATTGAACTACAAAGACACGAAGACACAAACGAAGTATTCCTTCTTAACAGCACAGAAAAACAACCTTTGCATCTTCGTGCCTTTGTGATTGGGGGCTCAGTCTGTGTTTCAAAAACCACTGACCGAGCTATAGCAATAGCGGTTATCCCCTTAGTGTATATTACAGGGATAAATATTTTATTTTCCCGCCTGATGACCTTCCAGCAGCCGTCCTACATATGTCACCAACCATATAACCGGCAGACCCAACAGTGCTGAACCAATAAAGAATACCGGATAATCCAGGGCATCCACAAAGGTGCCTGAATACCCCGCCAACAGCTTGGGCAACAACGTCATCAGCGAGCTGAAAATGGCATACTGCATAGCCGTAAAGGCTCGATTGGTCAGACTGGATAAAAAGGCAATAAACGCTGCTGACGCCAATCCACCACTTAGATTATCCGCTGCAATCACCATGCTTAAATAGAGGCTGGATGGTTCAAGATTGGCCAGAAGCGCAAAAAGCACGTTAGACAATGCCGCCAGCAATGCGCCAACCCATAGAATTCGCATCACACCGTAGCGAATGGCCAATACCCCGCCTAAAAAGCCTCCGGCAATGGTCATAACCAGGCCAAAGGTTTTTGTGATGGTGGCGATTTGCTCTTTGGTATACCCCATATCGTTGTAAAACACATTGGATATGGTACCCATCACAATATCAGCAATTCGGTAGGTTCCTACCAATATCAATATATAGATAGCCACTTTGCCGTAACGTTCAAAGAAGTCAGCAAAGGGTGCTATGTAGGTTTCCTTAACCATTTCCCTTGGAGCCAGATGAGCCTTCACCAATAACCATGCTGCAATTGCGGCAGCCAGAACGCTACCAGTAAACCGCCCCATCCCAGATAGAAATCCTGCTATGGGTGTGGACACGCCCATATCAACCATTACCGCTTTTAGAGTATCCAGGGAATCAGCCAGCTGAGTAAAAGAGATCACAAATACAGTGGCAGCAAGGGCAAAAAGCAACAGAAAGCGCAGGTAATCAAAGGTGCTGTGCGGCGACTCAGAAGTACGATCAACATCAGGCTCCGCAACCAGAAGCGTGGTAATAACCCCAATCAACATAAACACGGCCATACAGCGATAGGCCCAGGCCCAGGCCAGATAGTCGTAATTACCTTCCTCCGTCATGGTAAACCAGCTGGCCAGTGCTAATGTGCCAGCCCCAGCAACCAGCATACCGATCCGATACCCTGCAATGTAAGCAGAGGACATCATCGCCTGCAGGTCATCATCCGCTGCTTCTATTCGATATGCATCAATAACGATATCCTGCGTTGCAGAGGAAAAGCCAAGCATAACGGCACCACTGGCTATCCAGAACAGACCTTCGACAGGGTTGTGAGCGGCCATAAACAGCAGCGCAGCAATGACAGAGACCTGGGATAACAATAACCATGACCGGCGACGCCCAAGCAGGCCATGCAATATCGGCAGTGGAATACGGTCTACCAGAGGCGCCCAGACAAACTTGAAGGAATAGCCTAATGCTGCCCAGCTGAAAAAAGTGACGGCACTGCGCTCGACCCCAGCCTCACGAAGCCAGAGGGAAAGGCTGCTGAAAATCAACAGAATGGGCAGACCTGCTGAAAACCCGAGAAAAAGAAGAGCAATCACCCGGCGATTAAAAAAGCTTTTACAGGCGTCGCCCCAATTCTTCGAAGAATCTGCTGCCAGCCCCATTCAATATGCTCCATCGCAAATGTGCAAATTTACAGCGTCATGCTGCCTCTTCTAATAAAAAAATCCAAATTTAAAAAAGAAGATACCAGCTTACCTTAGAAATAAAAAACCGTTTTCACCATCAAGTGAAAACGGTTTTCTGTGCCAGAAACAGTCAATCAGTCTCTGAAATTATTGTACTGCAGCGGCATGTCCAGATCGGCTTCTCTCAAAAAGGCGATAACCGTCTGCAGATCGTCCCTCTTCTTACCGGTAACCCGAACCTGATCGCCCTGGATGGCTGCCTGCACTTTAAGCTTTGCATCTTTGATCATTTTCACGATCTTTTTAGCCAAATCCTTTTCCAGCCCCTGACGAACCACAACCTCCTGCTTGACCTGCTTTCCAGAGCCATAGTGATCCTTCACTTCGAGGCATTTAACATCAATTCCCCGTTTAACCATTTTGGTTTTCAGCATCTCTACCATTTGAGCCAGCTGAAAATCCGCGTCCGCAGTCATGACAATCTGCTTATCGCCACTCTTCTCGTAGCTGGCATCGACACCTCGAAAATCGAACCGGGTCGCCAGTTCACGATTCGCCTGGTCGACAGAGTTGGCCAGCTCATGCATATCCACTTCAGAGACAATGTCAAATGAAGGCATAGCGAATGATCTCCTTGAGAAATCGAAAGAAACAATTAACAACTATTGTATCCATGATTGTATTCGAAAGACCATGGAGAAAATCAATACACCAGCGACAAGGTTCAGGTGAGTGGGCAGGATCAGGTTCTATTCTCTCCGGCTACTGATCTTTGCCCTTGAGTCTGAAGCCAATTTTTACCGTCACCTGCCAATGGGCAATTTTACCATTTTCAATATGCCCCCGCTGCTCCACCACTTCAAACCAACCCATATGCTCTATGGTCATGCCCGCTGCGGCAATAGCATTTTGAATAGCATCATCACTACTGACCGTTGAACTTCCAACCAGTTCAGTCATTTTATAGGTATGACTCATTTTCTATCTCCCATCCTGTGTATTAAAAAGCGGTATATCACCAACTGTTTGAGTATAGGCAGCAAATGGTAGACTCGGCGTATCTTGAACTCCTGATGGTCTATAGACATTCATGCACGCTGATAACTGGTATATTTTAGGCGCTGGCAGCATCGGTTGCCTTTGGGCTGCCAGCCTCTGCCATAAAGGGGAAAGCCCTCGCCTCATCCTGAGAGAAAGCAGCTATCAGCAGTTTGAACAAAAACGCATTCCACTCAAGCTATCCACTCCAGGCCAAACCTCCCTGTTTGATGTTGATATCGTCTCACCTGAAACGATAGACAACCCGATCAACCGGTTGATTGTCTGTACAAAAGCCCAGGATTCACTAGCAGCTCTAAACAGTGTTAAGCCGCATCTGACGGATAACTGCCAGATACTGTTGCTACAGAATGGAATGGGCAGCCAGCAGATCATCAGGGATGCTCTGCCAACGCAGACGGTCTGGGCTGGCTCCAGTACCGATGGAGCTTATCTGTCATCCCCTTTTGAGGTGCACCATGCTGGTCAGGGGCAGACTTGGATTGGCTCACTCAGGAACGGCCAAGGGTCTGAACAGGGTTTTAATGATCTTTCCGACCATTTCAGATTAAAGGTCAGTCAGTGCAACACCATTGAGCAAAAGTTATGGGAGAAGCTGGCCATCAACAGCTGTATCAACGGCCTGACGGCATTGTTCAACTGCCGTAATGGGGAATTGCTGGATAATGGTGAAAAGCAGGCCTGGCTGGATGAGTTAATAGCCGAAACCTGCTCCGTTCTGGCGGCCCTGGAAATCCGTGCAACCTCACTCAAAGAAAAAGTGCATGGTGTCTGCCAGACCACAGCCAGTAACATATCATCAACCTGCCAGGATGCTCGCAAGGGGAAAGTTACTGAGCTTTCCTTTATCAATGGCTTTCTGATCAAGCAGGCAAACATTCTGGGAGTCTCCGTCAGCAGCCATAACCGACTGATGGATCAGCTGAGCGCTGCAGGAATCAGGTAGGTTCCGTCAGGACAGCCTGCACCGGTTCCTTCTTTGGGTATATAATCCCCGCCAAAGAAACGACGACCAAGCCTGTAACCTCCGGAATGACCATGAAAGTATCCTATACGCTGCCTGAAAACCTGAGCCCGGTTCTGCGAGACCAGATACAAAGCGCCGTAGAAACCAATGTTCGTCAGGCATTGGCTGAAGATATTGGCTCTGGAGACATTACAGCTTCCCTGATTCCAGAGTCCCAGCAGTCTGTTGCCCGAATTATCTGCCGTGACCATGCTGTCATCTGTGGACGCCCCTGGTTTGACGAGGTTTTCCGTCAGATTGATCCCGATGTCCAGCTGGAATGGCACATAGCGGAGGGGGAACGGGTAGAGCCGAACCAGGTGCTTGTGGTTCTCAAAGGGTCTGCCCGTAGCCTTCTGACAGGAGAAAGGGCGGCCATGAACTTCCTGCAGACGCTCTCTGGCACGGCAACCCGTTGCCAGCACTATGCTAATCTGGTCAGTAGTACCGACGTCAAATTGCTGGATACCCGCAAGACCCTGCCAGGTCTTCGGGTAGCCCAGAAATATGCCGTTGCTGCCGGAGGTTGCCACAACCACCGAATCGGGCTTTTTGATGCTTTTTTAATCAAGGAAAATCATATTGCTGCCTGTGGCGGCATTGCCCGGACGGTCGCCAAGGCGCACGAAATCGCTCCCGGCAAACCGGTAGAGATCGAAGTGGAAAACATGGAAGAGTTCAGTGTTGCCAGGGAAGCTGGAGCAGACATTATCATGCTCGACAACTTCCCCCTGGCCCAGCTGGCCGAAACCGTGCGGCTGAACAGGGAACTTTCTGGAAAAGCCCCGAAGCTGGAAGCATCCGGGGGTATTAACGACCAGACCCTGGTGCCCATTGCAGAAACCGGTGTCGACTTCATCTCTATTGGCACACTGACCAAAGACTGTCAGTCTGTGGATCTTTCCATGCGGATGGTTGAGCAGCTTTGAGTAAAAAGGACACCTTGAACAGGGAAAAAGCATGAGCAAAATCCTGGTAACCGGTGGTGCTGGCTATATTGGCAGCCACACCTGTGTCGAACTTCTTAACGATGGTTATGAGATCATTGTCCTGGACAATCTCAGCAACAGCAGTGAGGAATCACTGAAGCGGGTTCAGGAAATAACTGGCAAGACACTGGAGTTTGTGAAAGGGGATATTCGCGATCACGAACTGCTGAACTCACTGTTCAGCAGCAATAAGTTATCGTCAGTTATACATTTCGCAGGTCTTAAAGCCGTTGGAGAATCTGTCTCCATGCCACTGGCTTACTACGATAACAATGTGCACGGAACACTGGTGCTGCTGGAAGCCATGAAACAGGCCAATGTGAAAACGCTGGTCTTCAGTTCTTCTGCCACAGTGTATGGTGACCCTGCCAGCCTCCCCATAAGTGAGCACTTCCCAACTTCAACAACCAACCCTTATGGTCGTTCAAAGTTGATGATAGAAGAAATCCTTCAGGATCTACATGTGTCGGACAACAGCTGGCGAATCGCGTTGTTGCGCTATTTTAACCCGGTTGGTGCTCACCCTTCTGGCAGAATCGGTGAAGACCCTAATGATATTCCCAACAACCTGATGCCTTATATCTCTCAGGTGGCCATTGGCAAACTGGAAAAGCTAAGCGTCTTTGGTAATGACTATCCCACACATGACGGCACAGGCGTACGTGACTACATCCATGTGGTTGATCTGTCCATCGGACATGTTCGAGCTATTGAGAAACTGCAGAAAGCTGATGGAATCCATGCCTGGAACCTGGGTGTCGGCAAAGGCTACAGCGTACTTGAAATGGTCGCCGCTTTTGAAAAGGCATCGAAAAAATCGGTACCTTACCAGATCGCCCCAAGGCGCTCCGGAGATATTGCTGCTTGTTACGCCAATCCAGACAAAGCCCTCAATGAGCTGGGCTGGAAAGCGGAAAAAGGGCTAGAGGATATGGTTTCTGATAGCTGGCGCTGGCAGTCGGCCAATCCGAGTGGCTATCACAGCTAACCACCCTTCTGGAAAAGCTCAAAGAAGGGAACCACAGAGATCACAAAGCACGCAAAGAAAAGCTTTTTTCTTACTTTGTGGCCTTTGTGTTCTTCGTGGTTAACATTCCTGGTTTTTTATCGAACCCCACACTCTTGTTCATCATGATGTAACCACCCGCCTTTTCATGTTTTAATCAAGGCATGAAAAAAATAATAGCTCTCCTGTGGATAACCTTTCTTCTACCTGCCTGGGCAGATGATTGCCCTCAGTGGAATCAAGACGAGGCAACTGAGAATATCAGCGCGCTATCTGATGAAGTTGCTTACCATAATGAACTGTACTTCAACCAAAACGTCCCCATTATCAGCGATGGTGAATACGATGCTCTCGTTGAGAAACTGACAGTTTGGCAAGAGTGTTTCCCTTCCATAGAAACAGAGAAATCCTCTCTCCAAACACCTCACAATCAATACACGATTCATCATCAGGCTCGAATGGGTAGCTTGATGAAAGCCCAGTCTGAAGAAGAAATAAAACGCTTTTTACAGCAATTATCTGGCAGTGGAGCTTTGGTACAGCCTAAGATTGATGGCGTTGCAGTGGAGCTCGTCTATAAAAATGGACGGTTAGTCAAAGCTTCCACCCGCGGTAATGGCGAAGAAGGCGTGGATATACTCCATCATATTCAGCAAATGCCGCTAGTCCCCAAAACATTATCACCTCTGAATAATAATGATGAAAAAAACGAACTTGCTCTTCATGGAGAACTATTCACGAGGCTTGATATCATCCCCCCTTCTATTCTTGAGCAGTATGCCAGTGCCCGGCATCTGGTGGCAGGTCAGCTCAACAGGGCTGAACCGGAAACGGAAGCAGTAAAAGCCTTTGATTTTTTCCCATGGCAATGGATCAACAGCCCTTTTATCAGCGATTTTCTGTCAATAAAATCCTTAGCCGACATGGGCTTTCCTCTTCCCCTGGAGCATACCCACCGAACTGCATCCTACCCCGAAATCAAACAACACCTTGAGCACTACGCAACCTTCAAAAAGCCACTGTTTTTGATGGATGGAATCGTCATTAAAGCAGACAGCAATACCTTAAGGAACAAGCTTGGCTGGACAGGGAATACACCGGACTGGGCCATGGCATGGAAGTTTCCACCAGAAACAACAACATCAGGAGTACAAGCGATTGAATTTACCATTGGGCGAACCGGTCATATCACACCAGTGGTTCATATTAAGCCCGTAATAATCAAAAACAGAACCATCTCAACCATTTCATTGGGAAGTGTTCAAAACCTGAAAAAGAAAGAGCTTGCTGTAGGAGACCAAATCAGCATCAAACTCAAAGGCAACTCTACTCCGGTCTTTGGTCAGGTTCTATTTCGTCCGGAAAACCGAATAAAACCTGAACTCCCGGATGCCAACCTCTATACCCCCTTTACCTGTCTTACAATGTCACCTGATTGTGAAGAACAATTTATCGCTCGCCTGGTATGGCTTGTGGGAAAACAAGGACTACAGCTCTCAGGAATCAACAAACCACGCATTCAACAACTGGTAAGCTCAGGCAAGGTAAGAACACTGGTGGATATGTTAAAGCTTGATCAACAAACGCTGCATCTTTCCGGCATGGGGATGGAAGACAGTCAGCAGTATTTAACGTCAATACAAAGGCCCAAAAGGGTTGATCAACAGATCAGAGCCCTGAGCATACCAACTATTGGCAAGAATAGAGCTATAGAACTAAGCAGTTGTTTTACCACTCTGCGGCAATTGTATGAGCAACGCTCAAACAGTATTCGCAATTGCCTTAGGGTAAGTGAAAAAGAGGCACGATACATCATTCAATACTTACATCATCCAGAAGTTAAAATAGTCATAGACTTCCTGACCCAAATAAAAAACGCCGGGAAACCCGGCGTTTTCGAATAAACATTCCTACGTTTAGAAACCACCACCAGCAGAGTTACCATTCCACAGAGGGCTACCTGTAACGGCATCGGTAGCACATAAGTTATTAGCTGTAGTGGTACCACCATTATTACAAGACATTGCCCAGTTATTCCCTGCTGCATCCGATCTGAATATCAGGGTTTGTGAACCAAATGAACCGGCAGGAGTAACAATGAGCTCAGCATAAGCGTCATTCGAATAGGTTCCCTCAGTGACAACACCCGCTGCTGCTGGAACTGGAGTTGCAGTTCCCGCTACTGTAAGGGTGCAGTTCTGAATGGTTCTTGTCTGGGCACAAACTGCGATGGCTGTCTGGTAAGATTTAACTTCACTTAATGCCGCCTGCGCTGTCGCATTTCGTGTGTATGCCTGATACTGCGGAATCGCCACTGCAGCCAGAATACCGATGATTGCCACAACGATCATCAATTCGATCAGGGTGAAACCTGATGTTTTACGGATTTCCGACATCCTTGTCTTCATAATATGTTCCTCGACCAATGAGTTTCTTTGCCAGTTCGCTGAAGTCCATTACTCAATCTGTCGGCACCGTCCTACAGCCCTTTAAATATTAGAGTAGTTAAAATCAGAAATAATGAAGTTCGTGTTTCTATAAAAGACCATTAGCCAGGTCAACATCGAGGAACCACTGATTTTAAGAAACCACAGAGAAACCAGCCTTACTCATTGTTTTGTAAAACAAATATAAAATTCCATCCATTTAATAGTTATTCGTTGTGCGACAGCTGATCATGAAATAGAGCCAGCCACTCCTTTTTTGACACATCAGCTATTCTTTTTTGCCATTCGTCCGATAGCCAAAGTAATGACGTTTTTCAGGCAAAAATGATTAGGAAAAGCTGCAATGGCAATCACCAATAAGACGCTGGTAAGTAACAAACTAGGCTCGTGGCTATCCCGGGTTGGCATACTGTCCATCATTGCGTTATCAGCCCTGATTACCGGTTTTATCAGTCTTCAGTTCTTTTATCAGCAGAAAG
Source organism: Endozoicomonas sp. (assembly GCF_965196975.1). Lineage (NCBI taxonomy): Bacteria > Pseudomonadati > Pseudomonadota > Gammaproteobacteria > Oceanospirillales > Endozoicomonadaceae > Endozoicomonas > Endozoicomonas sp. Next base: position 5,773,968 of record NZ_OZ239981.1, on the reverse strand, counting down.
TCGACGACTATTTTGCCAATTTAGCCATGAGCTCTCACTTAACCAATGAAGCCGCGCTGATCATTAGAACGAAAGATCACTGGATCACCGCGTCAGGCCAACACAGAGAAACCTACAAACCCTTGCTGGCCAGAGAACTGGGGGACTATCAGAACCATCGCTACCTCGGTTGGTTCTCCAGCTACAGTGACTGGCTAAATAGCAATGATGGATTACCTTTTACCATGCTGTATGAAGTACAGTATGAGCATGGAGTAAGTGAAGAAACCTTTCTCTTCAAAGGACTACTGCCGACGAAACTTGCGGTAAGGCAGATAGAAATAAATTAATCATATCCCAATTGCTTCCACCTCGTTCCCACGCTCTGCGTGGGAACGCATGCCATCACCAAGTCATAGTCACATCCAATAAAGAGTCTTTTCTCCCAACGTAATTCCGGGCACTCGAATAACGCCAATGCTCTGGCAAATCTACATAGCCATGCTTAACCGGATTTTGATGAATATAATCTATCTTCTGAATCATCATAGATTGATCAACAATCAACTCTGGATGAGCACCTTCCTGCCAGAACTGTAGCGCCCTGTCTGCCTTATGTTTCTTCTTATAAAAAGCCAGCTGCTCCAGAATGGTTCTGACCTTGCGCTGCTGCAAATAATCAATCAGTAGCCTTGCCGTATATGACTTGAAGCGGGCGATGTCTTTATCCAACTGCGGGCTTTGAGCTAACAAATGAAGATGGTTTTCCAGTATCACATAAGCATAAAGCCGGAAGTCATCTTTCATCAGCCAACGCAGGGAGTCCAATAAAATGGTGACTGTGTTCTGACGGGTAAATACCGGTATCCAATGAAGCACAGTAAGGGTAAGGAAGTGAGGTTTATCGGGCTGAGTGAATGTATAACGGCTGCGCCCCATTGACTGACCTTACGTTTATGACAAGTAACGATCATAGGACTAAAGAATGTAAGAAGAGTTCCTGTGGTAAAAGTCAAACCTTCAACGGTGATGGAGGAACAGCGCCTGAGTTGTCCCCCTCATTCCCATGCTCCGCATGGGAATGCATACGGGAGTCCGCAGACTTTTCTGTAGTCGGTGTTTTGTAGGGAGTTGGGGTAGGCATTCCCACGCCGGTGCGTGGGAACAAGGTCACCCCACTCGCTCCCATGCTCTGCGTGGGAGCGTCCAGCCTTTCCGCTGGCTCTTCAGTTTATGGAGAGACCGGTGGGCGGTCCCACGCCAGAGCGTGGGAACGAGGTCATAGACTTGCTACGTGTGCACAGCTCTTATCAACATATTCTTGGTCAGCTGATGATTTGCAAGCCCACGTCCCTTCTTTATCTCGTGCAAACTGCACTTTCCTACCATTCACACCTGGGTTACCTGAGTTAAAGGTAACAGTGATTGATCCTGCTCCTGGATTTGAAGTATCTTCTGACAGAACCATCTCCCCGAAGGTTGGCTGAGACAAGCCCAAGTCTTCAAGCTTTTCTCCAATAACTGCCGGTTTGTAATTGTTGTCTCCTGGGTTCCCAACAGCAGCTTCTGCTGCTGTAGTTCCATCAGGAAACGCTCCGTAGCGCATAATAAAGTCTTCTATAGGTGTTTTTGTTGCAGATACTGTAGCGACAGCAGCAGCAACATTAGACCTGCCGACATAACTCTGATATTGCGGAATCGCCACAGCCGCCAGAATACCGATAATCGCTACAGCGATCATCAATTCGATCAGAGTAAAACCCTGTTGTTTTTTCATCTTACCTGTCCCCCAGGAACGTAAAAAAGCCTTCATAGGCAACTGTTTATAAACAAGAATGCCTACTTAAGGCACCAGAAGTTTGTGTACCTGCTGTCGTCCGTTCCCTGAACACATTTCAAGAGCCTGTCTGAAGCACCTGTAGTCGTATGCCTGATAAACAAACACAACAACCCGCTAAGCCACCGACGGCCTCTTCAAGACGGTTGCAAAAATACAGTGAGCGCCAAAGAGTGACGGAAAAAGATGACATAGAGATGAACCCGGTTGAGTACCGGCCGATGACACTTCCCACTTCTTCTTTTTAACTATCCTGCGATTCTGTAACAGCCCTGCCGATACCAGTCGCATTTTCTAAATCCCTATTGCGCCGACTGTCTGAAGTGCCATCCTTCGTTGAAGCTCCTCATCATAGCTCTGCTATGACTCGTCACTTCGCCTTGTCTTACACTTCAGCCCGTCATGCTCATAACGGGTTTAGATAATTTGACTGGTATAACCTCCTGTTTCTCCTGCCGGAAATCATCTACATACTGACGTATTTTTATCCAACAGAATGAGTACGTTCGCAACAATATCACGGCAATCACAGCCTCTCAAGTAGCTTTACGCGTACCCGTTGGCCTATGTCAACCAGTACACATTTTTACTGTGCTAGACCATCGATTTTTACTCGCTCTCGCTCCCATCCTTCGCGTGGGAACGGGATCCAAACAATGCATCTCTTGCTTTGCCTACGGTGTGATCACTGCGGTTAATCCAGAACAAACCCCTTAACTATCCGCCATTTATGCTGATATATTATTGAAGGAGCCTGTTGAGCTTACCACTGACCTACTGCGAAAAAGCCGGATTTGGCCATTTTTAATACTGCTTTTCGTTGAATAGAACCACTATTCGCCTCCAAGCAGTATTAAAACTGACTCAAACCGGACTGTTTCTCGCTACGGTCGGCTACCCCCAACAGGCTCCTGACAAAGAATTTCATTCCTATGGACAGACACGGGTTATGGCAAATAAACCTCTGACCGGGCTGGCTGCCCGCCTGCTGGCCGACCAACTGATGGATGAAGCCGCCATTCATGAAGCGGAGGCGGCTGCGGCCAAGGCCAATAAACCCCTTTCCCGATATCTTCTGGAAAAAAAACTGGTCGATGCAAAAGCCCTGATGCTGGCTACTGCCGAAGAGTTTGGTCTTCCGGTTATCGACCTGAGCGCCTTTGACAAAGAGCACTTTGCCAAAGACCTTGTTCAGGAAAAGCTGGTCCGCAAACATCATGCTCTCCCGCTGATTAAACGGGGCTCCCATCTGTTTGTTGCCATTTCTGACCCTTCCAATCACCAGGGACTTGACGAGATTCGTTTCAACACAGGCCTCACGATCCATTCCATTCTGGCGGAACCTGCTCTGCTGGAAAAGATGATGGAAGCCTCTCTGGACGATACGGGCCAGGCACTGGCGGACCTTGGGGGAGATGAGTTTGGTGAGCTGGAAGATCTCGAAGTCAGTGCTGTTGATGATGGACCAGAAGATGTTCAGGGCGGCGGTGAAGATGACACGCCCGTCGTAAAATTCGTTAACAAAATGCTCCTCTCTGCCATTAAAGGCGGATCATCAGACCTTCATTTTGAGCCTTATGAAAAAGCGTATCGTGTTCGATTTCGAACCGACGGCATACTCCATGAGGTTACCCGGCCACCAGTCTCATTAGGGCCAAGAATAGCATCCCGTTTAAAAATCATGTCCGCCATGGATATATCTGAGCGCAGAAAGCCTCAGGATGGCCGGATTAAAATGAAACTGTCGAAAACCAAAGCCATTGACTTCCGTGTGAACACGCTACCCACCTTGTGGGGTGAAAAAATCGTACTGCGTATTCTTGATCCTTCCAGTGCCAAAATGGGGATTGATGCCCTGGGTTATGAAGAAGTCCAGAAGTCCATGTACATGACGGCACTTCATCAGCCACAGGGAATGATACTGGTCACAGGCCCAACCGGCTCGGGAAAAACGGTATCACTCTATACTGGCTTGAATATTCTCAATACGCCTGAAAGAAACATCTCCACGGCGGAAGACCCGGTAGAGATTAACCTGGAAGGGATTAACCAGGTCAACGTAAACCCCAAACAGGGCATGGACTTCAGTCAAGCATTGAGAGCCTTCCTGCGTCAGGATCCAGACATCATTATGGTGGGTGAGATACGAGACCTGGAAACAGCGAATATCGCCATAAAAGCCGCACAGACCGGTCACATGGTACTGTCCACCCTTCACACCAACAGCGCGGCAGAAACCCTGACCCGTTTGCAGAACATGGGTGTCCCCTCATTTAACATTGCAACGTCGGTCAGCTTGATTATTGCCCAGCGTCTGGCCAGACGTTTATGCAGCAATTGTAAAACGAAAATCCAGGTTCCAAAGGAAACGCTGCTTGAGGAAGGCTTTACTGAAGAGCAGGCAGCCACCGCTGAAATCTATGGACCGAAGGGATGTGATAACTGCAACAATGGCTACAAAGGCCGTGTAGGGATTTATGAGGTCGTTGCCATCACGCCCGGGATGCAGCAGATCATTATGGAAGAAGGTAACTCCCTGCAAATTTCAGAACAGGCCGAAAAAGAAGGTTTCAATAACCTTCGTCAATCCGGACTGCTCAAGGCCCTGCAAGGCGTTACCAGTCTCGAAGAGGTCAATCGGGTCACACAGGATTGACCTCAAATAAACCATGAAGTGCCGGTGCTACCACCAAACCGGCATCTGGTTTTTCCATGCTTATAGAGACTCACTCCCCAAAGATAACAGCGTGGCATTCCCACCCACAGCCGTTGTATTTATCGACAGCGTCTGCTCAGTCGCAAACCTCTGAAGATAGTGAGGCCCACCCGCCTTAGGACCCGTTCCGGATAACCCCTGCCCACCAAAAGGCTGCACCCCGACCACAGCACCCGTCTGGTTGCGGTTGATATAAATATTCCCTACCTTAACCCGCTCTTCGATAAACGTTGCCGTCACTTCATTACGACTGTGAATTCCGAGGGTTAAGCCATAGCCTGTGCTGTTGATCTGATCGATGACTTCAGGCAACTGCTTTGCATCATAACGAATAACATGAAGAACAGGACCAAAGTGTTCCTTCTCAAGCTGATCAATATGATCAATTTCAAAAGCAACCGGCGCAATAAACGTACCATTAGCACACTCTGCCGACAGCTCACACTCAGCCAGTAACGTTGCCTCTTTCTTCATGCGTTCAATGTGATTATTAAGGGACTGACGAGCGCCTTCATCAATAACAGGACCAATATCCGTTGAGTGCAGACTTGGGTTACCAATCGACAACTCCTTCATGGCACCCCGCAATAGATCAATAATCCGATCAGCAATATCTTTCTGTACATAGAGGACTCTCAAGGCGGAACATCGTTGCCCGGCACTGCCAAAAGCCGATAGAAGTACATCCTTAACCACCTGTTCCGGAAGCGCAGTAGAATCCACTATCATCGCATTCTGACCACCGGTTTCTGCAACCAGAGGGACAATAGGCCCAGGCCGGTTAGCCAGTGCCAGATTGATCACCCGGGCGGTTTCCGTAGAGCCGGTAAACGCTACCCCGGCAATTCGTGGATCAGCGACCAGACGGCTTCCAATCTGGCGGCCATCGCCTGGCAGCAGCTGGATTGCCCCCCCCGGTATACCAGCCTCTAACATCAGCTCCAGCGCTCTACCCGCAATAAGGCTGGTCTGTTCCGCTGGTTTGGCGATCACCGTGTTACCTGCAGCCAGTGCAGCAGTGACCTGTCCAAGAAAAATCGCCAGAGGAAAGTTCCAGGGACTGATACAGAGAAAAACACCTCGTCCGGACAACCGAAGCTCATTCGACTCTCCAGTAGGTCCGGGCATTACATTGGATGAAGAGAACTTTTCCCGTGCCTGATTGGCATAATAACGACAGAAGTCCACAGCCTCGCGCACCTCATCAATGGCATCATGCAGCGTTTTACCGGCTTCGCGATGGCACAGTGCAACCAGTTCTTCCCGATGTTCTTCCAACAGATCAGCAAGCCTTTCCAGGCATATGGCTCTTTGTTCGGCAGGCGTCGCATCCCACGCGTCAAATGCCCTGACAGCAGCATCCATGGCAGCTTCTACCTGATCTTCACTACTCCAGCTCAAATGGCCAGCCAGCTGAGCACGGTCATAAGGGCAGGAAACTTCAGTCCCCTCTGTGGCATTCTTTGTATGGACAACCGATTGACCATTAACCCATGGTCCCTGATGCCAGTCATGCGCCATAAACCCCTTAACGGTTTGATGAAATGGCTGCCACTGACTATCAACATCAATATTCACACCCAGTGAGTTTTTGCGCTCAGGGCCGTAAATATCCCGGGGCATGGCAATTTGATCGTTCTGAAAACAGACCCGGTTTTTCAATGTCTCAACCGGGTGCTGAACCAATGAAGCAACCGGTGTTTTGGCATCAACCAACCGATGAACAAACGATGAATTTGCCCCATTTTCCAATAACCGGCGAACAAGATAGGGCAACAAATCTTTGTGGCTCCCCACCGGGGCATAGATTCGAACAGGCTGGCGATGATTATTAAGTACCTGATTATAAAGCGCATCCCCCATACCATGAAGGCGCTGAAACTCGAAATCACTGGCATTCAATTGTTCTGCCATGGTTAAAACACTGGCTACGGTGTGGGCATTATGGCTGGCAAACTGAGGGTATAATGTATCTCTTACTGGTTCTGACAGAAGAAATTTTGCACATACGAGATAAGCGACATCGGTCGATTCCTTGCGGGTATAAACAGGGTAACCGGGTAGCCCCTGCTGCTGGCAAAGTTTGATTTCACTATCCCAGTATGCCCCTTTCACCAGTCGAACCGGAATTCGGTCACCCTGTTCCCTTGCCAGGGCAGAAAGCCAGCATAAAGATGGCAGGGCACGTTTACCGTATGCCTGAATGACCAGACCAAGCCCACCCCAGCCTCGGCTGTCCGGATGACGATACACCCGCTCAAACACTTCCAGAAACAGCTCGTGACGGTCCTGTTCTTCAGCATCCATATTGATAGCGACATTGCCGGCCCTGGCCTCACGGACCAGATCCAGCAAAGCGGGCACCAACTCTTTGAATACCCGCTCTTTCTGGGCAACTTCATAGCGAGGGTGGAGTGCCGAAAGCTTGATGGAAATACCGGCCCGAGGTGAGCTCTTCTGATCAGGCTCCGACGCCACTGCACGGATGGCTGCCAGATATTCATCATGGTACCGCCTGGCATCCTCCATCGTCAGGGCCGATTCGCCCAGCATATCAAATGAGTAGGTGTACCCTTTTTCCCGCTGTTTCAAACCATTCTTCAGCGCCTCAGAAATCGTTCGCCCCAATACAAAATGGCGCCCCATAATCTTCATGGCCTGGTTGACCGCCTGACGGATAACCGGTTCGCCCATCCGGTTTACCAGTTTTCCGATCACACCACCGGCTGAACTGTCCTCTCCCGCATCCAGATTGACCACTTTGCCAGTCAGCAAAAGCCCCCAGGTAGACGCATTCACCAAAAGAGAGTCGCTCTGACTCAAATGCTGCTTCCAATCAGCCACGCTTAGCTTGTCTCGGATCAGGGCATCAGCCGTTCGATTATCCGGAATTCGCATTAAGGCCTCTGCAAGGCACATTAACAAAATGCCCTCCCGAGTATCCAGGCTGTATTGCAACAACAGGGCATCAATCATATGAATACCATCATCACTCTCCCTGACCTGCTCAATCATTCGGGTGGCCCTGGCGGCGATCACAGAGTAATCACTGGATTGAGCATCCAGAATATCCACCAGCTCCTGCAACCAGGCAGCCTCATCAACATCATAATGAGGAGAAATTACTGGCCAGATATCTGATGGCTTCTGGTCAACAACATCCGCTGTGAATGCATCTTTCGCCTGGAACATACCTATCTCCGATCTTAAGGAAGCATGGGAAAACCCTGAAACCCGGGTAATCTTCCGGTTATCTTTAGATTATACGTATTGATCTCTTTATATCTGCACGAACGCCCCTGATTAAAGGCTCTATCATAGCTCAACAAAGGCAATAATTTCTCATCCATTTTCCAAAACTTTATACGCCAAAACGAACAATCTGCACAATCAACGCGCAATATAAAAAATCTTCAACATTTTTAATAGAAGACCTATCCAAAATATTGATCAGCCAAAACATCATTCATGAACACTCATTAAACAACCAGAAAAAAAACAGAAAGATACACCCGAAGAAACCTGTAGATTCCGTAATAATCGCATTGAATGAAACGAATATATATCAATTAATCAACACATAAAAAAAACGAAGTACCAAAAGCATCAGAACGACCCAAACCACAATCACTTAACGCACGTCTTTCAAAAAACACTAAAAAAAGAAGCAACAATAAAAACCATCGTTCAAAAAATGAAAACAATTCACTATTGATAATCTAAAAAATAATTACCAAATAATATAGAACCCCCAAATACAATCCATGTCGAATGCTATTGCAATCTCAACAACTTCTAGAGACTTGTCACAGTTAACAATTTTAAAACCAAACTTATTCACCATTAAATAAGGACTCTATTTATGGCCCTACCAACCACAACCTCTACGCCTGTAACATTTTCCCCCCCGACTTCTACAATTGCTGGAGGTAGTGATGTAAGCAAGCTACCTACATCCGACACAGGAACAACTCCAACAGGTTCATCTGTCACAAAAATGACAGATTCACTGCCTGAAATACCAAAATCTAGCGCGCACATTGGAGACAGTTCTTCGCGTCCTCCAGGGCTTACTTTCTCAGAAACACCTATTACAGCCTTAACTCCTAGTTCAGTAAGCTCTCATTTTGAACCTAGGTTTAGCTATTCAGGTGGTTCAGTGGGCTTACCTCCAAGTACGAGCTATGGCCACCCAAGAATGCCCCATTACATGCCAAGTATGGAAGGCCACTCAAGCCTAAGTATGGGTCCCTGGTCAGGTACGCCCCATTACACGCCAGGCATGCCAAGTATGGATGGCCACTCAAGCCCAAGTATGGGTCCCTGGTCAGGTACGTCCCATTACGCAGTTATGGGCGGCCACGGTCACCCAGGTGCGGGAGGCCACCCAAGCACTATGTCGGGTATGCGTTCAGGTGCTGAATCCCCTACACCTACAGAAACAGGCTCGCTTTCACGTGAAGAAAAATTTGCAGCCTTTGCACAAGGTAGTTTGCTGGGTTTAGGGGCAGACATTTTTAACAATTCCTCCTCCTTAATCTCAAAGATGGAAACCAAGGCGACTCCTCACAGCGACGCAACATCCTCAACCCCAAGTCTGGACTATAGCAGTTTTGAAACATCAGAAAGTTTCACAGCAGAAGAAACCCCCGCCCAACCTTTCAATGATGTAAGACTTCCTCGCGAGATGGAAGCAGACTTTAAAAATCAAAGAAAAGAGGTAACAGTCAATCATGAGACTCGGCTTGAAGAATTAAACAAACACTTTAAAGAAGCTATGACAGAGAATAAAACGAAGACCGAAGAAGCCCATAAGAAAGTCAACAGTGACATTGAAACGCGGACGGAAACAGTAAACACTCTCAAGGAGAAAGTAACTACACTTCTACAGCAATTAGATCCTTCCCTGGCTCCTGGTTCCCAAGACGCAGATTATCTACCACCTCAGTTTAACGAGTCGCAGTTGGAAGAATTAAACGCCCAGCTCAGGGATACCAGAGGGGAACTTTATGATGCACAAGTAGAATTGGCACGTGAAAAATTTAATAAGGATAAGATTAATTTGGAATCTGAGCTACAAAAAAGCCTCCTTAGCGATGACAGAACCATTGCAGTTAAAACCTTTGAGGGTGATGAACAACGGGGCTTGGATAACATAGACAATGAGAGAGCACGCGCACAGCGAGCCATACTCGATGAGCAAACAGCAGAGCGCAACTCAGAAACATCTGTGAGCGAGAAGACTACTACTGAAACACCGACACCGACCAAAGCTTCTCTGGAGTCACCCAAACCCCCACCAATTGCAGAAGAAGTTGTTTCAGAGGGTGCTGAAAGTGGTGCGCAAACGGACACCAGCGCAACAAAATCAAGCTGGGGCTTTGGTGACCTTCTCAGCAGTTTGCCTAACCCTTTCAGAGCAGCACCAGAAGCAGATTATACAGAGCTTGAAGCTACACTCTCTGAAGAGGTTATAAAGTCTGGAGATGAAACGCCGACTGGAGATGGAGCGACAAGCACGGACAGCACACAATGGGGTGATATCCAAGCGAGATTAGATAAAGTGGAAAGTAACCAGCAAGCAATTCGTGACTCAGGTAGAGTATTGGATGAACGCAAGACTCTCACGGCAAAACTTGAGCGTGACTTTGCCCTGAAGGACGATACAACCCCTGGTGGAGACGGCGATACCAAATTGTAATTAATCACCCCTCAGCACGCATTACGGTCACACTTGGTGACCGTAATGCTATTAAAGCCAACCTGGCCCATATCCCGCGCGAGACTTTATTTTCTGTAAGCAAAATCGTTCAAACTTATTGAGTCGCGCAAGGCCAAACATGCCCCCTGCAAAAGGTATTATCTTAGCCAACTAACCGCTCTATCTCTTTGCGCCACAAGCACGTATCCCCCATCAGAGCAGCCACCCAGTCATCGTTATAACAGGTATCCAGATAGCGCTCACCACTGTCACACAAAAGGGTAACAACCGACCCCTCCTCACCCCGCATTTTCATCTCTGACGCAAGCTGTAAGGCACCAAAAAGATTCGTTCCTGTACTCGGCCCGGCTTTTCGACCAAGAATCTCCTCCAGCCAATGAATGGTGGCAATGGCTGCAGCATCCGGTATACGACGCATTTCATCAATCACACCAGGAATAAAAGACGGTTCAACCCGTGGGCGTCCAATACCTTCAATACGAGACCCCTGATCAATCGTCAGACTGCTGTCACCGCTGAGAAAGTAATCCATAAATACAGAGTGTTCTGGGTCCACCACACACAATTGAGTGTCCAGTTTCTGATATCGAATGTAACGCCCTATCGTTGCGGAAGTACCTCCCGTTCCGGGGCTCATGACAATCCAACTCGGTACCGGGTGCGTCTCAGCCTTCATCTGCCGGAAAATAGAGTCGGCAATATTATTATTGCCCCGCCAGTCCGTTGCACGCTCGGCATACGTAAACTGGTCCATATAGTGACCATTTAACTCCTTTGCCAACCGCTGGGATTCTGCGTAAATTTCACTCGAGCAATCAACCAGGTGACAACGGCCACCATAAAACTCGATTTGACGTATTTTGCGTACTGATGTTGAGCGCGGCATAACCGCGATGAATGGCAACCCTAACAATCTGGCAAAATAGGCCTCAGAAACAGCGGTACTGCCGGAAGAAGACTCAATGATGGGGGTATTCTGGTCAACCCACCCATTGCAGATTGCATAAAGAAACAGCGATCGAGCCAGACGATGTTTAAGACTGCCTGTAGGGTGCGTACTTTCGTCTTTAAGGTACAGATCCACACCCTCCAGCCCGGGTAAGTCCAGCCGGATTAAATGTGTATCTGCACTGCGTTGAAAATCCGCTTCAATTTTACCTATCGCCTCATTTACCCAACCATGGCTACTCATCACTTTACGAGAGACTCCAAATAAATGTCATTCTGTCGAGCCTATCGGAAACAGTATGGGACAACATCACAGCCAAGTAGTGCAACCACATTGATGCTTCACGATAGATACTGCGGGATATTCTATGGCTTGAAAAAGAGAAAAGTATTTCATAATTTTCCAACAATCCGCCGTTTTTGAAAATTTTATCTCCAGATAAAAATTTATATAAAATAAGATTCTCAGATTAGGTAACCAATCTCATCTTTTGCTATAACAAACGAATATTTACTTCCCTGGAAGCTGCTCTCTCCCTATGCAAATTTATCGTGTTGGCGGTGCTGTAAGAGACAAACTACTCGGTTTACCCGTTAAAGACCACGACTGGGTTGTCGTGGGATCCACACCTGAACTAATGAAACAGCAGGGTTTTCAACCCATAGGGCGGGACTTCCCGGTATTTTTGCACCCTGAAACCAGAGAAGAGTATGCCTTGGCGAGAACAGAGCGAAAGAGCGGCCATGGCTACGCCGGGTTTACGTTTCACACGTCCAGCACAGTAACCCTTGAGGAAGACCTGCTTCGTCGTGATCTAACCATTAACGCCATGGCTGAAGACGAGTCTGGCAATATCATTGATCCATACGGAGGCCAGAAGGATCTGGCCCAACGTCAACTTCGTCATGTCTCCCCAGCCTTTCAGGAAGACCCATTGAGGATACTCAGGGTTGCACGTTTTGCGGCCAGACTGAACATCTTGGGTTTCACTATTGCTGATAGCACCCTTGATCTGATGAGAACCATGGTAAGTAACGGTGAAGCATCTTATCTTGTTCCTGAAAGAGTCTGGCAGGAAACCATTAACGCATTGATTGAACCCAACCCCGAAGTCTATTTTCAAACTCTTGAAAGCTGCGGAGCACTTCAGGTTGTCATGCCTGAGCTTAAACCGTTCATCAATAACCGTACATTGAACCTTCTTAGTCTGACAGCAAAAGATAACGGTAGAGAGCAGATTCGATTTGGCTGCCTGTTCATTCCTGCACTCCCACAAACAACAGGTGACCAGAATGAGAGCTTGCAGTACATCAACGCTCTATCAACACAGCTTCGCCTGCCAATAGAGTACTCTGAGCTGGCGCTCATGATAGCAAGCCATTCTGACTTCGCAGCCACAGTCTGCAGGAAGCCTGACGCAACCTTACTCATGACATTATTCGAACGGACCGACGCAATAAGAAGGCCCGACCGGTTTTATTCATTTATGGAGACACTGGGTTATGGAATTCAGGAAGTCTACAATAGAAAGAAACAAGTCATGGAGTGGTTTCAACAATGCCAATCCATCAAGGCCAGAGACGTCATTTCAGAAAGTATCAAAGGTAAAGCAATCGGCGAAGCCCTGAGAAAAGCTCGCATCGCATACCTACAGGACCAGATCAAATCCGGGAAATGACACCCGCTGGAGACTCTAACTACGCCCCTGTCTCCTACGGGTACTGCGCTGGTGATATGAACGTCACTGATAGAAAGAAACCCATCCGATTTAGCTCACAGCAACTTGATCACCTGCATAGCTAATGGCTTAAACCATGGCTCATCAATTTGCTGAATCAACATTTCTAATGGCTGATAACTATCTCGTTCATAAGCAAGCAGGAAATCAATATCCGCTGCACAGAGCTGCTGACTTCTATCTCGTCCTAATTCTTTTTCAAGTGCCTTACACCAAAGGAGCAACTCTTCACAATGAATATCTGACTCAAAGCAGACAACGCCGTTCATGTAATCCGGAGCGTCAATGCCAACGGCTTTTGTAGTTATCAGATCACTCACAAAAACATGACCAAATTTTTGCCGTATGGATAAAACCATTTTGCGACATTGGTGCTCTGCATTTTCATTAGAACCAATACCCAGAACATAAACCGTCACTGCAAATTATTCCTGCCCCATCATTTGTGCACGGGTGCGCTCACACCATACAGTGGCCAGGGCATGGGTTAATGCCTTTGGCTTACGAATGGTCACAGCCACTTTATCTACCGGATAGTGCTCCATCACCTGAGTGATGATACCGCCAGCCAATGCTTCAATCAGCTGATACCGAGAGGCCTCACAAAATGCCCTGACATGCTGGGTAATGGCATCGTAATCCAGGGCATCCTGTAAGTCGTCACTGGTAAACGCACGGGTAAAATCAGTCGTCAGTTCCAGATCCAGCACCAATGGCTGTGGAGCTTCGTGCTCAAACTCATAAACACCGATGACCGCTTGCGTTTCTATGGCTTCTATTCGTACTTTATCCATGAGAGTCAGACTCATACTCTTTTAATCATGAAGGCGCTGGCGGAGAAAGCATAACCAAAAGAGACTGCCGCGAAAGGAAATAGCTCCAGAACCACAGAGACACAAAGCTTTTTGCTTTCTGAGTGTTGCCTGCTGGCAAGTCACAACCGTCTTAAGCTTTGTGTTTTCATTCCTTTGCAGCTCCCCTCTTTAAAAATTTTCGATGACAAACTCAGCACAGCAACGTCAAACAACTCATGCTCAAACCAGACTCTAAATGACCGGTTCAAGCTCTTCCATAGGCCAGCGCGGCACAGGAACCACTTCAGGCCCATCGCTCTGGCCAGCCAGCAGCCGCTGACAGCCAGCATAGGCAATCATGGCACCATTATCCGTACAGAACTGGGGACGGGCATAGCGTAGCACCGCACCTTCTTTTTCCACCATGGACTCCAAAGCTGCCCGCAGTGATTGATTGGCACTGACTCCACCGGCAATAATCAGCTGCTTCATACCGGTTTGCTGCAAGGCCCGACGGCATTTGATGGTCAGCGTTGCTACTACCGCCTCTTCAAACGCACGGGCAATGTCTGCACGATCATGATCAGTAGGCTCTTTGCCAACGGCCTCTTCACGGCATTTCGCAACGGTATTGAGTGTATAAGTTTTCAGGCCACTGAAGCTGAAATCCAGGCCTGGACGATCCGTCATGGGCCGGGGAAAGCGGAAACGCCCCTCTTGTCCCTGCCCGGCAAGTCGGGCAATGGCAGGGCCGCCGGGATAGTCCAGACCCAGCATCGCAGCCACTTTGTCAAACGCTTCTCCGGCTGCATCGTCTACAGACTCACCCAGCAGCGTGTAACGGCCAATGCCATCCACCTGCACCAGCTGGGTGTGACCGCCGGATACCAGCAGCGCAACAAACGGAAACGTTACGGGTGTATCTTCCAGCATGGGAGCCAGCAGATGACCTTCCATATGATGTACGCCCACCGATGGAATGCCCCAGGCCCAGGCCAGCGCCTTGCCAATACAGGCGCCAACCATCAAGGCCCCTACCAGCCCAGGGCCGCGGGTGTAGGCAACCGCTTCAATCTGCTCCTTGCTGATGCCCGCCTGTTCAAGCACTTCATTAATCAGGGGCAATACTCTCTGGATATGGTCTCTGGAAGCCAGTTCAGGAACGACACCACCGTAATCAATGTGCATATCAATCTGGCTGAACAGGGCATCGCTCAACAGGCCTTTCTCACTGTCATAAAGGGCTATGCCGGTCTCATCGCAGGAAGTTTCTATCCCGAGAACAATCATTTAACAAACCTGTGAAACCACGTTTATCAAAAACGTGTGCAAAAAATGGCAGATAAAAATCCCAAATCAGGATATTTCTTAAAGGAAAAGGATCATACGTTAAGCGGGCGTTTTTTGCATTTTTGTTGAATAAGCTTTAAAATTCGCGCCCTTGAAAAACTGCGACTAATCTGTCTTGTTAGTGTGAGTATTAACGTCCCGCTTTGAGTAAAGACCCGTCTTTTCAAAGCATGAAATTAGTAATCACAGGGGCGGATTATCGCATTCGCGCAGCATTGGCTGTAATCCAGCCGTGAGTTTTTTAGCCTTCAGTCACACTGACCGGGGCGGATTCATGGTCAACATTTGTTATAAAAAGGAAGGTGATCTCTGCATGCCTGCTGTTAAAGTTAAAGAGAATGAACCGTTTGACGTAGCCCTGCGCCGTTTCAAGCGCTCTTGTGAAAAAGCTGGTATCCTGGCTGAAGTTCGTCGTCGTGAGCACTACGAGAAGCCAACTACCGTTCGCAAGCGTAAGGCCGCTGCTGCTGTTAAGCGTCATCTTAAAAAACTGCAGCGCGAGCAGCGTCGTCGTGAGCGTCTGTATTGATCAATTGACGTCACCGTCTGTTGCATCAATCGTATGATTTACGCGTTGACTACCATAGAGCTTTGGACCCACCACCCCTAAAAGGAACGTGTCATGAGTGATTGCATTGTCAGAGACCAACTGACAGAAGCCATGAAGGAAGCCATGCGCAATCGCGACAAACCACGACTGGGTACTATCCGTTTGGCCCTGGCCGAACTGAAGCGAATCGAAGTCGATGAAAAATCATTAGACGATCAACGTGCCCTGGCAGTGCTGGACAAAATGGTAAAGCAGCGTCGCGATGCCATTGAACAGTTCGAGTCTGCCGGGCGCACGGATCTTGCCGATCAGGAAAAGCTGGAACTTGACGTTCTCGCCGACTTTCTCCCTACCCCGCTATCGGAAACTGAAATCACCGAACTGGTCGACCTCGCCATTAAAAGCACAGGCGCATCCAGCATGGCCGACATGGGCAAGGTGATGGGCATTGTCAAACCACAGGCTCAGGGCCGGGCTGACATGTCATCCATCAGCAAAATCGTTAAATCCCGGTTAAGCTGACACCCACCCTGACGGGTGATAGTATCTATCCAATAGTTATTTTCTTTCCTGCTTCAGGTGCAGCACTCCATCATGGCCGGACGGATTCCCCAGTATTTTATTGATGACCTATTGACCCGCATTGATATCGTGGACGTTATCGATAACAGGGTTAAGCTGAAAAAGACCGGTCGCAACTACTCTGCCTGCTGCCCTTTCCACAAAGAAAAGACCCCATCTTTTACGGTGAGCCCTGACAAGCAGTTCTACTATTGCTTTGGGTGCGGAGCCAGTGGTAACGCACTTGGCTTTGTCATGGATCATGACCACCTGGACTTTCCAGAGGCTATTGACACTCTGGCAGGGCAGCTGGGCCTGGAAGTCCCCAGGGAAGAAAACCCTCTCAAGCAACGCGGCCCGGACCACAGTGAACTCTATAATCTGATGGATCGCGCGGTAGACTTTTACAGCCGCCAGCTGAAACAACATGAACAATCACCCAGGGCATCCCATTACCTGAAAAACCGAGGGCTTGATCAGCAGACCTGCCAGCACTTTGCCATCGGCTTTGCCCCGCCGGGCTGGGACAACCTGAAAAAAGAACTGGCCACATCACCAGAAAAAGAGCAGCAGCTGATCACCACCGGAATGCTGGTCAAAAATGAAGACCGCAATACGGTGTATGATCGGTTCCGGGAACGCATCATTTTCCCTATCCGGGATAGCAGGGGACGTTATATCGCTTTTGGCGGGCGCGTGCTTGGTGACGAAAAACCCAAGTATCTTAACTCTCCCGAATCCCCTATTTTCCACAAAGGCAAAGAGCTTTACGGACTATTTGAAGCCCGGCAGGCCAACCGCAAGCTGAGCCGCATTCTGGTGGTTGAAGGCTATATGGACGTTGTTGCCCTTGCTCAACAAGGTATCACCAACGCGGTTGCCACATTGGGTACAGCCACCACCTCTGACCACATGCAGCGGCTGTTCAAAGTCGTACCCGAAGTCATTTTCTGCTTCGATGGTGATGATGCCGGCCGGCGGGCCGCATGGCGAGCACTGGAATCCACCCTCTCCAATATGCAGGATGGACGTCAGGCGCGCTTCCTGTTTCTACCACAGGGAGAGGATCCGGACAGCATGGTTCGCAAGGAAGGCTCAGAAAACTTTATTGAGCGAATCAAAAGCCAGGCCATCAGTCTTGATAACCTACTGTTCCGGGAACTGGAGTCTGAACTGGACTTGACCACCATGGATGGTCGCGCCCGCCTGGCCAAGCTGGCGCAACCTTACATTGATAAACTGCCCGAAGGCCTGTTCCGCCAGCTGCTTCTGAAAAAGCTCTCAGACCGAACAGGACTGGATGCACATTACCTGGAAGCCCATTTTCAGGAGAGCGCTCGCACCAGAGAATTACCTGCAAGCCGACCAGCCCCAGAAGCACAAAACCCATCATCAGGTCAGGAAGAGCATTTTCATCACAGTCATTCTGAGCCAATACCTCTCTATAATGCAGACTATGAAGAAAGGCACTACATACCTGAGGAATATCCAGGTCATACCACCTCAGAGACTTCACACAAACCTTCGCCAGTCCGTCCAGCCAACTCCGCAAGACTGGTTACATCCGGCTATGCCATACGACAGCTACTATGTAATCCAGAATTTGCTCAGGAAGTCTCAGAGCCATTTGATGGTCTGAAACTAGCAAACGACAGCGATAGTCAATTACTGATCGACCTGTTAACCATACTCAAAAAAAGTCCATCGCTAAAAGCCAGTACGCTTATCGCCCAATGGTATGGCACAGAGAAAGGAACTCGCCTGCAGGCGCTGGCAGCCCTGGATCATGGAAACTCAGCTCACAGGGACGAGTTTCTGCAAACCATTGCAAAAATCCGCAAGAAGCACTTCGAAGCTCAAAGCCACAACGAATACAGCAGCTTCCTGATTTCCAGCCTGCAAAACAAGAAGCCCAGCCAGCTTGACGAAGAAACACGAAAAAAATTGTGGAAACAGCTTGAAAGTAAGAGACAAAGCCTCAACTATAAGGAAAGTGACTCCCAGTTACCTAAAGAGTAAAACCGTAAAGCATTAAAAAAATGGTAACTATTCAGCACCCTTCATATAAATCTGGAATTTTCTGATTTTTCGACCATCATCTTATACTCAATTTTTCTAACAAATCTCCAGTATGGAACCAGACTTCCCAGCTACTCCGTTTACCGAAGCTCTCCTTAAAGAGAATGAAGAGCTTCGGACCGAGAATGCGCTTTTACGGGAACGTTGCAGCGAACTGGAAGAAAGGGTTAATAAAAACAGTCAAAACAGTAGTAAGCCACCATCGTCAGATGGTTATCAAAAGCCCAGTAAAAAAGGGAGTGATAAAGGTGATACATCTTCCAAAGAAGCCCCCTGCTCCTCACAGGAAACACCGAACCCCAAAAGCCTTAGACCATCTTCAGGCAATAAACCAGGTGGCCAGAAAGGTCATCAAGGCTCTTGTTTGAGACGTGTCGCCTTACCCGATTATGTCAGGCATCTGAAGGTTGAAAAATGTTGCTGTTGCCAGTCTTCGCTTATCGATATTAAACCCACCAAATACATTGAGCGACAGGTTTTTGATCCAGGTAGACCCGGAGAATTTGAAGTTACCGCGTACTGGGCAGACGTTAAAGTATGTCCTTGTGGTAAACGGAACACCGCTGAGTTTCCCCAAGGAGTGAAAGCCGCTGCTCAATACGGAGAAGTGACTCAGGCAATGGCTGTTCATTTAAACCAGTATCACTTCATCCCATATCACCGGGTGTCTGAGTATTTCAATACTATTTATTGCATGAGTGTCAGCGCAGGCTCTGTTGCCAATTTTGTTGCCTATACCCATGAGAACCTGGCCTCTACTGAGCAGAGTATCCGCGATGCTTTACAAGAAAGTCCGGTTGCAGGAGCGGATGAAACTGGCATGCGGGTTGACGGTTCACTGTGGTGGTTACACATTATGCGAGATGACCAATGGACGCTTTACTACCTCTCAGAAAGGCGAGGTTGTGAAGCAATGGATGCAATGGGCATCCTGCTGACTTTTGCAGGCATTCTGGTTCACGATCATTGGAAGTCCTACTTTGCCTATGCGGCAGTGCATGTGCTTTGTAATGCCCATCATCTGAGAGAGCTTCAGGGAGTTGTCGATAGGGATGCGAATAAGCTGGCTCTGCGGCTGATGAAATTGCTTACGCTCTCCTGGCACTTCTGCAAGAAATACAAAGCAGCCGGTCTGACTCAAATGCCTGGTGCAATACAGCTTCGCATTGAGACGATATACGACCAAATCCTTCAAAGGGCTCTCACGAAGGAAACCGCTTATATGGAAAAACAACGACAGGTGCTTGGACGTAAGAAGGTCAGGAATACCAAGGCCTACAACCTGTTCAAAAGGCTTATTGAGTTTAAGGTTGAAACGTTGCGCTTCATGTCGGACTTTTCAATTCCCTTCGATAACAATGGCAGTGAACGTGATGCCAGGATGGCCAAACTTAAGCAGAAGATCTCAGGCTGCTTCAGAAGCGAAGACGGAGGTACCATGTTTACCCGAATCCGAAGCTATTTATCATCTGCTAAAAAGCAGGGGTTGAACATATTTCAGGCGCTTCTTAAAGCGGTTCGAAATTACAACAATACGCCTTTGCTGGGTGCTGAATAGTTACAAAAAATGACTGCACAACAACAAATATTAGGTATACTTGAATGTCACTGTGTCCCGTGGAACTGCATTATTGGCCACATTTCTAATTCAAACCCGGTCTGAAAACACCAAGGAAAGGTAACCCGCGTCATGGAATGCATTCCGGTACCTCGTCCAACCAAGTCGGGCCGCTGCCCTGTGGTACTATACCCAGTTTATGAGCTATAATTGCCTGCTTACGTTTTTTTGTCCGGTTCGTCAATATCCGCTGTTAAAGGGTTGATATGTCAGCAAATTCGCAACAACAATCCAGATTAAAAGAGCTTATCGCCCGTGGTAAGGAACAGGGGTACCTGACTTACGCGGAGGTTAATGACCATCTTCCGGAAGATATTTCCGATCCTGATCAGGTGGAAGATATTATCCGCATGATCAATGACATGGGTATCAGCGTCTACGAAACCGCTCCTGACGCCGATACGCTGCTCATGGCTGAAGCCGACACCGATGAAGCCGCCGCAGAAGAAGCCGCCGCAGCGCTTGCTGCTGTTGAACAGGAAGCAGGAAGAACCACTGACCCTGTACGCATGTATATGCGAGAAATGGGTACAGTAGAACTGCTAACTCGTGAAGGCGAAATCCAGATTGCCAAGCGCATTGAAGAAGGCTGGCGTGAAGTTATGTCTGCGCTAGCCCAATTTCCGGGTTCTGCACAGATTGTCCTAAATGAGTACGATCGTCTCACCGAAGAAGAAGGCCGTCTGACCGACGTCATCAGTGGCTACATAGACCCTGATGACGATACCGAGATCACCACTACCGATGTTGAAGAGGTAGATATCGACGAGTCACTTGATGACGACAACGACGATGATGAAGATGGTGATGATGAAGAGGCTGATAGTGGACTTGATCCGGAAGAAGCCAAGGAACGCTTTACGCTTCTGAGAGACGCCCTGGAAAAAGCGACCACCGCTATTGCCAACAATGGTCGCGACAACAGTCAGGCAGCACTTGAGGAACTGGCCGAAGCATTCATGCCTCTGAAGCTGGTTCCACGCATCTTCGACATGCTGGTTTTCAGAATCCGCAACGCAGTAGAGCGTATCCGTGATAATGAACGCGCCGTAATGCAGCTGTGTGTTCGCAAATCAAAAATGCCCCGCAAGATCTTCCTCAAGGCATTTCCAGGTAACGAAACCAGCCTTGATTGGATCGATGAACTGGCAGCAGGAAGTGGCGGTTACGTTGAAGCGCTGCAGAACTATCGCGAAGAGATTATCCGAGCCCAGAAAAAACTGGCCAATATCGAGAAAGAGTTCAATCTTTCCCTGGTCCAGATAAAAGACATCAACCGTAAAATGTCACTTGGTGAAGCTCGCGCACGCCGCGCCAAGAAAGAAATGGTTGAAGCCAACCTTCGTCTGGTTATTTCTATTGCCAAGAAATACACCAACCGCGGCCTGCAATTCCTCGACCTGATTCAGGAAGGAAACATTGGCCTGATGAAGGCTGTGGACAAGTTCGAATATCGGCGCGGATACAAATTTTCGACCTACGCCACCTGGTGGATTCGACAGGCGATTACCCGCTCCATCGCAGATCAGGCGCGCACCATCCGTATCCCGGTTCACATGATTGAAACCATCAACAAACTGAACCGAATCTCGAGACAGATGCTGCAGGAGATGGGACGAGAACCTACGCCTGAAGAGCTGGCGATCCGCATGGAAATGCCCGAGGACAAAATCCGCAAGGTACTGAAGATCTCCAAAGAGCCTATCTCCATGGAGACTCCTATCGGTGATGATGAAGATTCTCATCTGGGTGACTTTATTGAAGATGCAACCATGCAATCACCAATCGACCGCGCAACTGGCGAGGGCCTCAGAGAATCTACACGCATGGTACTTGCCGGCCTGACCGCCCGTGAGGCAAAAGTACTGAGAATGCGCTTTGGTATCGACATGAATACCGACCATACTCTGGAAGAAGTGGGTAAGCAGTTTGATGTTACCCGTGAGCGTATTCGCCAGATCGAAGCTAAGGCTCTGAGAAAACTGCGTCATCCAACACGCTCGGATCACCTCCGCAGCTTCCTGGATGAATAATCATCAGTCATAAAAAAAGCACCTTTCGGTGCTTTTTTTATGACTCAAATAAAACGGTTTTGACAACAAAGGCACAAAGTCAAAACCCTGCGCCTTATTCATCAAAAAGCCTTATTCAGCTGCCGCTGCTGCCTGCTGCTCTTTAATACGAGCAACTTCTTTCATGCTCAGCTTGATACGACCACGGTTATCCAGATCCATAACAACCACTTCAAGCTTCTGTCCCATCTTGACGTAGTCAGCAACATTCTCAACCCGGTGATCAGCAATCTGGGAAATATGCACCAGACCGTCCTGGCCCGGCAGAATGTTAACAAAAGCACCAAACTCAACAATGCGAGTTACTGTACCATTGTAGATCTTACCGATTTCAGCTTCAGCAGTGACACCGTATACACGGTCATAAGCAGCCTGACAGGCTTCACGGGTCTCACCGTAAATTTTAACGGTACCATCATCAGCGATATCAACCGATGCACCGGTATCTTCACAGATAGAACGAATAGTTGCACCACCCTTACCAATAACGTCACGAATCTTGTCCTGATCAATCTTCAGAGTCATGGTCATTGGTGCATTTGGTGACAGTTCACTGCGCGAACGGGCGATGACTTTATTCATCTCGGCCAGGATGTGCAGACGTGCCTGCAGAGCCTGCTCAAGAGCGATATCCATGATTTCTTCAGTGATACCGGCAATCTTGATATCCATCTGCAGCGCAGTAACACCATGAGCAGTACCGGCCACTTTAAAGTCCATATCACCCAGGTGGTCTTCGTCTCCCAAAATATCAGTCAGTACAGCAAACTGCTCACCTTCCTTAACCAGACCCATGGCGATACCAGCAACTGGCGCCTTCAGAGGAACACCTGCATCCATCAGCGCCAGGGAAGAACCACAGACAGACGCCATGGAGCTGGAACCGTTGGACTCAGTGATCTCAGAAACCACGCGAATGGTGTATGGGAATTCTTCGTCAGTCGGCAGAACCGCCTGAATACCACGACGAGCCAGACGACCATGGCCGATTTCACGGCGCCCTGGAGGCCCCATACGGCCCGCTTCACCCACAGAGTATGGAGGGAAGTTGTAGTGCAGCATGAACGGATCACGACTTTCACCTTCCAGCGCATCAATAAACTGTGCGTCACGGGCGGTGCCGAGTGTGGTGGTCACGATAGCCTGAGTTTCACCACGGGTGAACAGGGCAGAACCGTGGGTCTTTTTCAGAATACCAACTTCAACATTGATTGGGCGAACAGTCTTCGTATCACGACCATCGATACGTGGCTGACCATTGATGATATTGCCACGAACAACAGACTTCTCCAGCTTGCTGAAGTATGTCTGAACGTCGTCCGCGCTGAACTTACCTTCTGCTTCGTCACCAGCCAGAAGCTCTACAGCCTCAGCACGCAGTTCAGACAGCTTGTTGCTGCGCTCCTGCTTGATGGTGATACCATAAGCGTCACGAATTTTCTGCTCAAAACCAAAGGCAACCGCTTCTTTAACCGCTGTCTTTTCAGCCGCTGGCGCCCACTCCCAAGCAGGAGCAGCAACTTCAGCAGCAAACTCTTCGATAGCCTTGATGGCGCCTTGGTATTCCTGCTGAGCGAACAGAACCGCACCCAGCATTTCGTCTTCGGTCAATTCCTGAGCCTCGGACTCAACCATCAGTACCGCATCTTTGGTACCAGCAACCACCATGTCCAGTTCGGAAGCCTTCAACTGCTCGAAGGTTGGGTTCAGGATGTAACCCTCGTCTTCGGTGAAACCAACACGCGCAGCACCTACCGGACCAGCAAATGGAATGCCGGAAATAGCCAGTGCAGCAGACGTAGCGATCATACCCAGGATATCTGGATCGTTTTTCTTATCCACGGACATCACAGTGATGATGACCTGAACTTCGTTCATGAAGCCTTTCGGGAACAATGGACGAATCGGACGATCAATCAGACGGGAAGTCAGGGTTTCTTTCTCACTGGCCTTGCCTTCACGCTTCAGGTAACCACCCGGAATTTTACCGGCAGCGTACACTTTTTCCTGATAGTGAACGGATAGCGGAAAGAAGTCCTGACCTTCACGGGCGCTTTTGGCGCCAACAACGGTAGCCAGAACCTGCAGTTCACCCATAGTGGCCAGAACGGCACCGGATGCCTGACGAGCAACGCGGCCGGTTTCCAGAGTGACGGTATGCTCACCGAACTGGAAGGATTTTGTCATTGCTTTTGGAGCAGTACTCACATTATTTTCCTTTCTTCATTAAATAGTACCCCAAATCTGCATCCGCGCTGTCATAGAGAATGGATGCAATCCACAAACTTCCACAACCGGAACGAAAGTTTCTGAATTGCACCCCATGCATACAGAGTACAGATCGGAGAGTTTTGCCAATCATGGTTAACAAACTCAAAGCCATGATTGACCAGACTGACACCTTCATATGGAAAGCGTTCGGCCTGCGCACCCAAATCAACGCCAAGACGTAAGGTACAAATAGCAAAACACCGCCAGCCACATGAATGCAGCTTGCGGTGCCTTGACTGTGGGAGGCGATATCAAAACACCAGCCTCCCATTTTATAACGGATCGTACCACTTAAGTAAGAGCCGCTCCGTATTAAGCCGTATTAACGACGCAGACCCAGACGCTGGATCAGTGAACGGTAACGTTCAACGTCTTTACGCTTCAGGTAGTCCAGCAGGTTACGACGCTGGTTTACCATGCGAATCAGACCACGACGAGAGTGGTGATCTTTGTGATTTGCCTTGAAGTGTCCCTGCAGACCTTCGATGTTAGCAGTCAGCAGAGCCACCTGAACTTCAGGGGAACCAGTATCACCTTCTGCACGAGCGAAGTTAGCCAGGATTTCAGCTTTTTGTGAAGCAGTCAAAGCCATGTTAATTTCTCCAGAATAATATGCATTACATAAAACCGGCATGACCGTGCATATTTACAGCCAGCCATTTAAACAAGCGACGAATTCTACCACTATGTTGTGAACGCGTCCAAAAAAACTGTGTACGGATGAGCACCCAAGAATCTGATGAGCTAGCCTTTAACCAAACGCTTTGGAGCAACCAGACCATCATCGGTGATCTCACCAATACCAAGAAACACCAGCCCCTCAACACCATCAGCAACGCCATAGATACGGACATTGCCACTGGTCGGCGCCTGAGGCACCTGAACGGGATTCCCCTGAGAAATGTAGTAACTACTGGTTTCGCCCAGTTTTACCTGCGGCCAGTCACTGACAGCACTGTCCTGAGGCAGCAACAAATCATCGATCACACGATCACCTGCCTTATTCCGGATTTTGGACAACTCCTTCAGACGTTCTGAATGAGCCTTTTCCAGCTTGTCGCGCCCCAGCTCTTCTGCCAGCCCGGACAACTCTGCAAACTCAATACGCTCATCGACACCCAGGGCAGCCTCACGGGCCTCATCACGCATTGCCGCAAGCTCATCCAGAGAGTGCGCCTGATGCTCGGTGTAAGGGCCTGCTTTGAGACGCTTCAGTTCAGCAACATGACCAAGACAGCCCAGAGCCTCGCCAATATCTTCAATCAATGTACGGATATAGGTTCCCTTGGTACAATCCACCTCGAAAACACACTCATCACCATCAAAGTCCAGCAGCTCCAGACGATGAATGGTAATAGTGCGCGAAGGTCTCTCAATTTCAATACCTTCACGGGCATATTCGTACAACGGCCTGCCATTGTGCTTAAGCGCAGAATACATGCTGGGCACCTGCTCAACATCACCCCGGAACTGCTGCAGAATAGCTTCCACATCAGAGCGGGTTACTGTCACAGGACGCTCTTCAACAATCTCCCCCTCACGATCACCCGTCGTGGTTCTTACCCCCATTTTCATGGTGGTACGGTAGGACTTATCAGAGTCAAGCAAATACTGGGAAAACTTGGTCGCTTCCCCCAGGCAGATTGGCAAAACACCTGTCGCCAGCGGATCAAGGCTGCCCGTATGGCCAGCCTTGGCTGCATTAAACAACCGCTTTACCCGCTGCAGCACTTCGTTAGAGGAAGCACCGTACACTTTATCAACAACAATGATGCCATCAACCGCACGACCGCGGTTAACTCGACGACCTCTTCTTGCCATGATTTATTCCTCAGAACCTTCTTCACTGTCTTTACCGGAACGGGCGTCTTTCGCTACCGCCTGATCAATCAGGGAGGAGAGGTAAGCACCGCGGCGCAGGCTGTTATCAAAGAAGAAACGGAGCTGCGGGGTAAAACGTAATTTAATTGCCCGCGCCAGCTGGGAGCGCAGGAAGCCTGCCGCCTGGTTCAGGACCTTCAAGGATTCATCAATTTTTTCCTGATCATCCACACCCAGGAATGAGACGTAGATATCAGCAAAGGACATATCCCGACTGACTTCAACAATGCTGACGGTCACCATGCCGAGACGGGGATCTTTCATTTCCAGCTGAATCAGCTGAGCCAGCTCTTTTTGAATCTGGTCGGCTACGCGCTGGGTACGACTGTACTCTTTAGCCATTGAATACTCACTCCGTAAACCACAAAGGCACATAGACACAAAGCAACCTTTCCCTTTGTGACTTGTGCCTTTTTACTCATAGAAGCAAGAATGCTTTGAGCTGTGTGGTGCAAAAAAACCCGCAGCTCAGCCGCGGGTTTATTATTTACTTGAGACCTGAAAACCGATTACAGGGTACGTTGAACTTCAACGCTCTTGTAAACTTCAATCTTGTCACCAGGCTTAACGTCGTTGTAGCTCTTAACGGCAATACCACACTCCATACCGTTACGAACTTCGTTCATGTCATCCTTGAAGCGACGCAGGGATTCCAGCTCGCCTTCATAGATAACCACGTTATCACGGAGGACTCGAATACGATCATTACGGTACACCGTACCTTCAATAACCATACAGCCAGCCACAGCACCAAACTTCGGAGAACGGAACACTTCACGAACTTCCGCAGTACCCACGATCTGCTCACGAGTATCGGAGCCCAGCATACCGGTCAGCGCTTTACGGACATCATCAATAATGTCGTAGATAACGCTGTAGTAACGCAGATCCACCTCTTCCGCTTCAATCACCTTGCGGGCAGAAGCGTCAGCACGAACGTTGAAGCCAACAATGACCGCATTGGAAGCCAGCGCCAGGTTCGCATCGGTTTCAGTGATACCACCAACACCACTGGAAATAACGCGCACTTCAACTTCGTCGTTACCCTGCTCCTGCAGTGAGCTGGTCAATGCCTCGAGAGAGCCTCGAACATCAGCCTTCAACACGATATTGAGCATCTTCTTCTCAGCAGAGCCCATTCTGGAGAATACATTTTCCAGCTTGGCCGCCTGCTGACGAGCCAGTTTAACTTCTCGGAATTTACCCTGACGGAACATGGCGATTTCACGAGCCTTACGCTCATCACGAACCACGACCATCTCATCACCGGCATCCGGCGTACCATCCAGACCCAGAATCTCCACCGGAATGGATGGACCTGCTGCCTGAATGGCCTTGCCGTTTTCATCCAGCATGGCACGCACACGGCCATACTGCTGTCCCACCAGAATATTATCACCCTGGTTCAGCATACCAGCCTGTACCAACACGGTAGCAACCGGACCACGTCCTTTATCCAGACGGGACTCAACAACCACACCTTTGGCCGGTCCTTCATCTGGCGCCGCCAGCTCAAGAACTTCCGCTTGAAGAATGACCGCTTCCAGCAACTCCTCAACGCCCTGACCAGTCAATGCAGATACCGGCATAAACTGAGTGTCGCCACCCCACTCTTCAGGGATAACATCACGGGCAGACAGTTCGTTCTTAACGCGATCCGGATCCGCGTCTTCCTTATCCATCTTGTTCACTGCGACAACGATTGGCACACCAGCGGCTTTCGCGTGCTGGACAGCTTCTTCAGTCTGAGGCATCACGCCATCATCCGCAGCAACAACAAGAATGACGATATCGGTCGCCTTTGCACCACGGGCACGCATGGCTGTAAACGCCGCGTGTCCAGGAGTATCCAGGAAGGACACCATGCCACGATCCGTTTCTACATGGTAAGCACCAATGTGCTGGGTAATACCACCAGCTTCACCAGCCTGAACGCGACTCTTACGAATGTAATCGAGCAGCGACGTCTTACCGTGGTCAACGTGACCCATTACGGTAACAACCGGTGCACGTGGCTTAGCTTCGTAAACCACTTCTTCCAGCTGATCGTCTACCAGCGTGTCTTCGATGGCATCTGCCTTGGTCAGACGGTATTTGTGGCCCATCTCTTCAACCACGATACTGGCGGTATCCTGATCGATCACCTGGTTAATCGTTACCATGGAGCCCATTTTGAACATCACTTTGATAACGTCAGCAGCTTTGACGGCCATTTTGCTCGCCAGCTCTGCAACAGTGATGGTTTCCGGGATAGAAACCTCACGAATCACCGGCGCTGTTGGCTTGGTAAAGCCATGAGCAGCCATGGACTCAGGCGCCATGGTACGGGCAAATTTGCGACTGCCACCACGGCGGTCATCACGCTCGTTACGACCACCTTTTCCACGGCGCGGCAAATCATCATTATCATTACGACGATCTTTGCCCTTGGTACCACGCTTGTTACGAGACTTACGATCATCAGCCGGTGGCGGTGGCGCATCACCAAAAGATGGTGCCGCTGAAGGCGCTGGAGCTCCACCAGTTCGCGGACCACGATCACCACCCGGACGCGGACCACGATCACCACCAGGACGAGGACCACGCTCACCACCTGAGCGGTCACCACCCGGGCGAGGAGCCCGATCACCAGAACGAGCACCACGCTCATCACTTCGAGCACCACGCTCATCACTTCGAGCACCGCGATCATCTCTGCGAGGACCACGATCGTCTTTACGTTGACCACGATCATCACGACGCTGGCCGCGCTCTTCCTGCTTGTCGGAACGAGCGTTAGCCTCATCAGCTTTTGGAGCCTCTTCAGCCGCATCGCGCTTGACATAGGTGCGCTTCTTACGCACTTCTACGTTAACAACTTTATTTTTACCAGAACTGCCGCCAGACACTTTCATGCGGCTGACCGTCTTACGCTTCAGCGTAATCTTGGTCGGTTCAGAACCGGTACCGGCATCACCATGAGTTTGCTTCAGGTGGGCCAGCAGTTGCTGTTTCTCTGCATCGGATACAGACTCTTTGCCGCTGCTTTTAGTGAGACCAGCGTCTTTCATCTGCTGCAACAACCGCTCCACTGGAGCGCCGACCACTGCTGCGAGTTGCTCTACGGTTACATCTGCCATTAACACTTCTCCTCTCAGTGGCCCGCTCAGTTACCCGCTTCTTCAAACCACGGTTTCCGCGCCGTCATGATCAGCTCACCAGCCCGATCTTCATCCATCCCCTCAATATCCAGAAGGTCATCGATCGACTGTTCAGCCAGGTCTTCCATCGTGACAACACCGCGACTGGCCAGCTCATAGGCCAGTTGCTGCTCCATACCTTCCATATTCAGAAGGTCATCAGCAGGCTGGGTACCATCGAGCTTTTCTTCCTGGGCAATGGCCTGAGTCAATAACTGATCCTTGGCCCTTGAGCGCAACTGTTCAACGATATCTTCATCAAAGCCTTCAATGGCCAGCATCTCCTCCAGAGGAACGTATGCAATCTCTTCCATGGAGGTAAAACCTTCCGCCACCAGCAGCTCAGCCAGATCATCATCAACATCCAGACCTTCTATAAAGGTCTGAGCCACACGACCCGCTTCCTGCTGCTGCTTGGCGGCTGCATCCTCTTCTGTCATGACATTAAGAGTCCAACCCGTCAGCTCACTGGCAAGGCGGACATTCTGCCCACCACGACCAATAGCCTGAGCCAGATTATCCTCACTGACAGCAATATCCATCGTGCCTTTATCTTCATCGACAACGATCGAAGCCACTTCTGCCGGCTGCATGGCATTAATCACATATTGAACCGGGTTATCATCGTAAAGAACGATATCAACACGCTCATTACCCAGTTCACCGGAGACCGCCTGAACGCGGGCACCACGCATACCAACACAGGCACCTACCGGATCAATCCGTCCATCATTGGTTTTCACGGCAATCTTAGCTCGTGACCCCGGATCTCTGGCAGCGCCTTTAATCTCGATAACCTCTTCTGAAATCTCAGGAACTTCAATACGGAACAGCTCAACCAGCATTGCCGGTGCTGTTCTTGAAAGCATCAACTGAGGGCCACGACCTTCTGTGGACACTTCATGAAGCAGAGCCCGAACATGAGCCCCCATTCTGAAGTTCTCACGAGGCAATACCTGATCTTTCTTTAACACCGCCTCAGCGTTATTACCCAGATCAACAATAATGCTGTCACGGGTTGTCTTTTTGACGGTACCGGAAATCAGGGTACCCATTTTGTCACGGTACTGCTCAACCATCTGAAGGCGTTCAGCTTCACGCACCTTCTGAACAATCACCTGCTTGGCTGTCTGAGCAGCAATTCGCCCAAAACCTACCGACTCAACCGGTTCTTCCCAGATACCACCGATTTCAAGAGACTCATCGTGCTCTTTGCCTTCATCCAGGGTCAGATGCATGCCGGGAAACTCAAAATCCTCGTCAGCAACCACAGTCCAACGACGGAATGTATCGTATTCCCCATTAGCCCGGTTGATCGCCACCCGGATATCCACTTCGGTTTCGTACCGTTTTTTGGTCGCTGTCGCCAGAGCGGTTTCCAACGCCTCAAAGATCACCTCGGGCGGTACTCCCTTCTCATTGGATACGGACTCTACGACCAACAGAATCTCTTTACTCATGCTCTGCCTCGCCTATGCTGAACCAGTCCATGCCTATGCCAACACATCCCTGGCCGCTAAACCGGGATATCCGCCCGGCCTGAAGGATAATTCAGTCGAACTGTGGTATCACCTGCGCCTTCTCGATGCTCTCGATTGGCAGCAGAAGCTCATGGCCATCGGCCTCTATAACGACATCCTGATCTTCAATTCCCTTGATGATGCCCCGATACTTGCGGCGCCCTTCAAAAGGCACCCTCAGGCGTATACTGACCATATGGCCAGCCATCACCTCATACTGCTCAAGCCGAAACAGCGGCCTGTCTAATCCCGGAGAAGATACTTCCAGGGTATATTCGTCCGCAATTGGGTCTTCTACATCCATAACGGCACTCACCTGACGACTGACCTTTTCACAATCGTCCAGGGCAATGCCATTCTCCGCATCGATATAGACCCGAAGCAGCGAATTCCGCCCACGGGAAACAAACTCAATACCCCAGAGACGGTAATCAAGCGATTCAACGATCGGCTCGATAAGTGTCTCCAGCTGCGACTGCTTACCTGCCACGACTGAATACCTGCTGAAAAAACAAAAAAAGGGCTATAAAGCCCCATACATTTGCACAATGACCAGAACGGCCATCCCACATCAATTACTCGCTACCTAATAAAAAACCCCACAACGGGGGTTTTCAGGGGTTTGGTAGCGGGGGCTGGATTCGAACCAACGACCTTCGGGTTATGAGCCCGACGAGCTACCAGGCTGCTCCACCCCGCATCAAAGTGTCCATCAGTATACTGCGACAAGAGCCAACTGACAACCTCTCCCCAATAACAATCCAACTGATTTCAAAGCGATGAAACAGTCTGATATTTAACCCACGAAACCTTGCAAAACACTACGTTAACCAGAAATGGTAAACTCTATGCCATAAAAACCACGGTATTATCTACTTTTTATTCCCACTGTCAACATAATCGAACCCTATTAATCAAGATATTCTGACAGCATTAAAACAATACATTTCTACTCTCTGATAGAAGGTTCCAGAAAAGGAATAGTCGGTCTATTTTATTGGGGAAATCCTGAAAACAGGAATTAAAAAAAAGAAAAAACTCTCAAAAAGTAATAATAACCCCCTCCTCCAGAGCGTTTTGCTTTTATCGCAATATCCTGCTGCTCAGATTCGAAGCTAATATGAAAAATAGGGATTTTTCTATCCTGGAAATACTGACTTTACTTGAATCAATTCAACATCAGCAGCCAAGAAGAAATCAAAAAAGCCTGATTCACCAATGTTGAATTTAAAGCTAGACAGGTTGACAAAAGAACTATGGACAGTCAAAGCAGTGCAAGCATCATGGGGTATATTGCCGAATCAGATGGAGCGGTTCTGGTCGCTAATGAAAAAGGCGAAATAAGAACTGCCCAGGTAGGTGCCCCTCTTTTCCTGAATGAAACAGTGGTTAATGATTCAGCTGCCAACGTTGTTATTGAGCTGGTTAATAACCAACTTTTGTATTTAAGCTCTCAACAGCAAATTGTATTAAATCTGGAGTTATTTGGCAGTACTGCCGCAGGAAACACATCTAAGGACTCAGATACCGACAACCCAGTCGACTCTGAAAACCCAGAGCTACTTTCCAGCTCAGAGTCTGATGAGCCAGTCCTGCCAGAGCCAGATGGTAACAACAACCAGGAAAATGGCGATTCCCCCATTGAAGATACCTATGTCAGGGAAGTTATCGTTTCTCGCGAAATTGATCAGGCAGCTCCCTCAAGGCAACCGACAGAAGCATCAACAAAATCCCTGGATTTCAGTGATTCCAGTAATGAGCCCCCCCCTCCAATTGAAGCAGTAACCCAAATCAACCTGAAGCCGGAAATAGTCAACCAATCCTTCAGCGTTGATGAAGGCGTTGCCTCAGATGGCTCAGTGATCGTTGGAAATGTCATCTCCAGAGATCCGGAGGGGCAGGAACTCCATTATACCATCATCGCAGAAAACGAGGATGGCAAATTCACAATCAACCCCGCCACAGGGGAAATCACCGTTACCGGGGACCTGGATTTCGAAACCCGCAATCTTTACAACCTGACAGTAGAGGCCACCGATGCAGGGAACCTGAGCGAATCCGCAACCGTCACCATTTCAGTCAACGATGTAAACGAAGCCCCCGAACTGCAAGATCAAACCTACAGTATTGATGAAAATGTCATCACAGATGGTTCACAGGTTGTCGGCACCATAACGGGTACCGATACCGATGCCGGTCAGACGCTGACTTACACCATTACAGCCGGCAATGATGACAACCGCTTTGCTATTGATCCAAACTCCGGTGAAATTACCGTCATCAATGGGTTGGACCATGAATCCACCGACAGCTACCAACTGACCGTTACGGCCACTGACGACGGCATCCCCTCTTCAAGCACCAGCGCCCAGGTTACCATCAACATCAACGACCTGAACGAAGCTCCGACGGTTACCGCCCCAGCCAGTGCCAGCTATACCGAAGGTGGCACCGTCAATTTGCTCAACACTCTGACGCTGGATGATCCGGAAGGCACTCTTGAAAGTGCAACCGTACAATTTACGGAGTATGGAAAGCAGCTCCATACCACTGAAGATCAGCTGAGCTTCACCAACCAGAGTGGTATATCTGGAAGCTATGATGCCGCCAATGGCGTTCTGACGTTAACCGGTACGGCAAGTGTTGCAGATTATCAGGCAGCGCTTCGCAGCATTACCTACACCAACCTCTCTGATGCACCGGATACGGATAGCCGCATCCTATCCGTATCGGTGAACGATGGGTTTATCGAAAGCAACGTTGGCAGCACAACCCTCAGCATCACCGCCGACAATGATGCTCCTGTTATCACTGGAGCGGGAGACTTACTGGGAGAATCCGTCGATACCGCCAACGTGGAAGGGCTGGCCCAACATATACAGATTATTAAAGCAGGAACAGCACACAGTTTTGTTGCCGGAGACCAGATTGAAGTCACCTTCACTAACAGTCAGGACGCCAGTGAAACGTATACCGTTGAGTATACCGTTGGCAGTAACACTGCGGCTCACGTCATTGCACAAAGCCTGACCCATGCCATTATCAACAGCACGCCCGGTATTGGCAGTCTTGTCAGCATCGTCTCTGAGGGCGGGAGCGTCATAAGCTCCGATTATCGAAACGTTATTGGCTTTGATGACCCCAATCAACCTCCTTTCAATCTGTCCACCGTAATTAAAAACAGCGCAGACCAGGTCGTGGCTACTGGGGCGTCAATGATCCAAAACACCACCCATGTTTACGGTGTTAACTACAACGGTGCAGGAACCGCAGGAACCGCCCAGGTTGAAACGTTAACGATTCCGTCCCCCCTGCAAACAGGTCAAACGGTCAAGCTTTTTATCAACGACTTTGAACTCAGCCATACGGTCACTGCCGGACAGGTTACAACGGATGTCCGTGATGCGCTGCTCAGTCAGTTCACTGACTACGACCTGAGCCAGGCTGTTTCCGCAGGCGCAAGTGGAGCAGACGGGATCACCCTCACTTCTGAACAGCCCGGCGAGCCTTTTGACGCATACGGTGTAACCACCTCTGCCTCAGATCTGTTTACCCTGGCCGTCAATGAAAATACCAACAATGGAACGATTGTGGGTACCGTGGGCGCTGAAGACAGGGACGGTGACAGCGACACACTCACCTACACTCTGACCGATGATGCCGGAGGCCGGTTTACCATTGATAGCAGCACCGGTGAAATCACCGTGGCCGGAGCACTCGACCATGAAAGTGCCGCCAGCCACACCGTCACCGTCAGGGTGACCGATGCCCAGAGCGCGTTCTCCGAACAGCAGATCACCATCCAGGTCAACGACAGCAATGACGCCCCAACCGTCGCAGATCAGACGCTGACAACTGACGAAGACACTGCCCTGCTGTTTACTGCTGCCGACTTTTCCATTTCAGATCAGGATGCCAGCGATACTCATACCGTTACTATTGAAGCCATAAACGGTTCAGGCAGCCTCTATCAGGCACCACGCCCCGATCTGGAATTCCTGTTTGAAGAAACCTCAGGTACAACAACCACCGATGACAGGAACAGCACCCAGGGAACACTCAGTAATGTCACCTGGTCCAACGAGGCTGGTAGAGGAGGCTTTGTTACCTTTGATCAAAACACTGACCACATTACGTTGAGCCAATCTTTTGATCTGGGTAGTGAATGGACGGTTGCAACAGAGTTTAGAAATCTGCGCACCGATGGAAATGGCTACCACTCATTAGCCGGAAGCGATAGCGACGTTCAGATTGTGGTACAGAGCGGCACCGGTGAAATAGGCACCTGGCAGGACTCCGTCGGTTTCCACAGCACCGGTGTCAGTCTGAATGGCATAAGTGCTGACTGGCACTCTTTGGTTGTTGTTGGTCAAAATGGCCAGACAGACTTCTATCTGGACAATACTCTGTTGGGGTCGGCCAGTTACCAGTCAACCGGAGAGATCGATACCGTTGGTAACAACAGCCACGGTAACGATCAGGCCTTTGCCGAAAACCTCAACAACTTCCGTATATACAATGTTGCTCATCCTCCTGTCACGGCCCCCTCGGTCGAACTGAGCTTTGATGACTCAGCGAATCCGCTCACTGACTCTGGTAATGGCGTTACCGGCACCGTCAGTGGCGCTCAGGTCGTCACCGACACCGAGCGCGGATCCGTACTGGAGTTTGATAACAGCAGCGACACAGCACTGTTGACGACACCACACTCACTGAGCAGTGAGTGGACCATCAGCACTCAGTTCAAGGATCTCTCATCCGCCACCTGGAAAACCCTGGCCAGAGGTTCCACTCACAGTCACCACATCATTATTGATAGCTCTGGGGAGCTTGGTGTTTTTGATGGCGGCAGTAATTCCGTCGGTTACACCGGAACCGGCTTTATTGGCTCAGGCTTTGATACCAGCGCACTGGACAATAATGCCTGGCACTCCCTCACGGCAGTGGGTAAGGATGGTAAAACCCATTTCTATATTGACGGTGCTTACGTAGGCACGTCAGACTTCCAGGTCACCGAGAATGTCTACTCAATAGGCAACTACCAGAGCGGCACTCAGCCGTTTGCCACCTATCTGGACGATTTCACCATTGTCGATACGGCTCAATTTCCAGGTACAGGCACCGCACTGCCCAACGGCTCACTGATCACAGCGGGCGATGTTATCAATGCTGAAGACCTGAACGACCTGCGCTTTATTCCCAACCCCGATGAAAATGGCAGTAACTACGCCAGTATCGATTTTAAAGCGACCGATAATAACGGCGCTGACAGCACAACCGAAACCCTGACCATCAATGTCACCGCTGTCAGCGAGGCACCCACTGCCAGTGATAAAACACTGAGCATTAATGAAGACAACAGCCATACATTTAACGCTGCCGACTTTAGTTTCAGTGATGCTGACGCTGGTGACACCCTGCAGTCAGTCACCATCACTCAATTACCTTCAGCTGGCACCCTGACCCTCAGCGGCGCTAATGTCACTGCTAACCAGGTGATTCCCGCAGCCGATATTGGTAATCTGGTCTTTACACCAGTCACCCATGCCAATGGAACCGGGTATACCGATATCCAGTTTACCGTCAGTGATGGTGCTCTTAGCAGTGAACCACATACATTCACCATTGATGTTACCGCGGTTAATGATGCCCCTGTATTAGAAGCAACCCTGGACACAGCCGTCAGCCCTGAGGGCATGATCAATACGGTGACCGGCAGTGATCAGTCTGAAGCCGTATTAACGCCCATGGCCGATGGCGGCTATCTGGCGGCATGGCATTCTGAAGAAAGTGGCAGCCACGCGATTAAAGCTCAACGATACAGCGTTCAGGCAACCAGCAGAAACGTAACCATCGCAGACCACAGCTTTGAAAGTGTGACATTGATCGATGGAGAGCCAGTACTGAATCCGGCTGCAAGCCCCTGGTCATTCAGCAGCACCCAAAGTGGTATATGGAACCCGACATCGGGCCAGATCACCCAGGAAGCTCCCGATGGCAATAACATTGGTTATGCCACCAATGACAACGAAACCCTATCCCAGACGCTATCTGAAAGCTTCTCAAATGACACCCAGTACCAGCTGCAGGTAGAGATAGGCAACCGAAGTGATACCGCCGGCTTTGCCGACTACGAAGTACGCATCACGGCAGGTGGTGTTGTGCTGGCGTCCGACGGCTCTGTATCTCCAGCGGAAGGACAGTGGCAAACCCTGACCCTGAACCTGGATGGTTCAACCATTCCGGCAAACTCACCCGCTATTGGTCAACCCATCACCATTGAATTAGTGAAGATCAGCGGGCCACAAATCCATTTTGATAATGTTCGGATGACGGCCACATCCAATGAGCTGCAGCCGGATGGTGCTGAGTTTCAAGTGGATACAACCACACTGGTCGACGATCAGTTTGTTCAGCACCCACAAGTTGCAACCTTGGAGAATGGCAATTATGCAGTTGCCTGGGAAATATTTGACCCCAACAGCTTTGCCAAAACCAATATGCGCATCTTTGCTGCCGACGGCTCTGAAGTTAAAAGTGAATTTGAAATCCTTACTACCAGCGGGAGTCATTACAAACCCGACATCATTGCCCTGAGTAACGACCGTTTCCTGGTTACTAATGTTCATAGTCTGGATGTCAAAGCCACCATTCTTGATGAAAATGGCAACTCAGTCAGCACCAGTACAGCAGGCAATGTTGGTGGCTGGCAATGGGGTGGGCCTGAGGCTACAGCACTCAACAATGGCGGCTTTGCACTGGCCTGGCGACTCAGCGGCACTACAGCGGATGACAGTGCCCGCATCCAGTTTTTCGACAGTAACGGCAACAATACCACCAGCGAAATCTCATTCGGCGGTGCAATAAACGACAGCGACCCCCATTTTGAAATTGATACCTTAAGCAATGGTGAAGTGGTCACGGTTTATCAAAGTGGTGAAAACCTGTTTTTCCAGCGCTGGTCAGATACCGGCACAGCCCAAGGCTCAGCAGTACAGATTAACACCTCTGTATCTCCAGACATTAACGGTGTCTCAGAAGCATCCATTGAAACATTGAGCGATGGTGGGTTCTTTGTTGTATGGCGCAGCACATCTCAAGACAGCAGTGCTAGTCATGGTGTTTACGGACGCCGGTTTGATGCCAGTGGTAACCCGCTAACCGATGAAATAGCCATCAACACCACAACAGCAGGCAACCAGTTTGACCCGTCGGTCATTGAGCTGGACAGCGGTGCACTTCAAGTAGTGTGGACATCAAACCAGGACGGTAATGAAAACATCTATGGTGCATCCATTGGCCTGGGCGGCAACCAGGTATTGGAAAATGCCCCTTATGGCACTCTGGTCGGCAGGGCCACCGCAACCGATGTGGAAGATGGCACCACGCTGACTTACGAGCTGGTTAATGATGCTGGCGGCCGGTTTGCTATCGACAGCACCACCGGTGCTATCACTGTATCCAACGCATCCCTGTTAGATCACGATACGGCTGACGCCCACACCATTCGCGTTCGTGCTACCGACAGCGGGGGTTTAACAGCCGAACAGGATATTGTGATTCAGGTTCGGGATACGAATGAAGCACCGCAGGATATAACCCTGACTCTTGATGCCGGTGTCGTCTCCTCCACACCGGAAGCACAGGCTACCTGGGCATTTGATAATAACTACGACAATGAGGCCGGTGGAAACACCTTCTCCGGTGCAACACCCACCTTTGTAGCCGGTCCTAACAGCAGGTTCTCAAATGCCATTGAGTTTGATGGCAGTGCGACCGACTTCACTGTACCACTGGATGTATCCGAAACCGCCTACACCGTCTCGTTCTGGTTCAAGGCCGACAATGCTGGCGGACTACTGCAAATACAGAACAGTGGGACTGATGGCCATGACCGCAACATCCTTCTTAACGCTGATGGGACGATTACATCACGCATCTGGACGGAAGAAAGTATCACCAGCCCTGTTGGGGAAATATACAACGATGGACAATGGCACCATGTCGTACATACCTTCGGCACCTCCATTAGCGGGCAGGCTCTTTATGTTGATGGGACTCAGGTTGCGACCGGCTCAAAAACGTCATCTGACTTTACGTCTCAGACTCAGTTACGCCTCGGATTCTCCTCATCCGGCGGCACACACCTTGATGGTGCAATCGCAGGCCTGCAGGTGTTTAACCAGGCCGTTACTTCGAGCCAGGTAGCTGACCTGCTTGCAGGGGCAAATGGTGCAGACGCCATTGTTGATGAAGATACCAACACAGCGACCATTATCGGAACGCTCGCCACCACCGACCCGGACGATGCAGCCGAAGCCTTTGGCCAGCACAGCTACAGCGTATCGGACAGCCGTTTTGAGATTTCCGGTAACCAGCTCCAGCTCAAGGCTGGGCAGTCACTGGATTACGAAACCGAACCAACCATTTCCGTAACGGTCACTGCAACCGACGACAACGGTAATGGACTCTCAACCAGCAAAACCTTCACCATTCAGGTGCGCGACAGCAACGAAGCACCCACGGTTGCAGACCAGACCTTCACTATCAATGAAGATAGCCAGTACAACCTGAAAGCCAGCGATTTTTCCATTGCAGATCAGGATGCCGGTGATACCCATACGGTCACGATTACCGCCATCAACGGCTCAGGCACCCTGATGAAACAGCCCCGCCCCGATCTGGAGCTACTGTTTGAGGATGACAATACGGCCACCAGCGCTTATGACGGACGAAATGACATCCGCGGCAACTTGACGGGCGTTACCTGGGGAACGGATGCGGAAAAAGGCGGCATCGCCACCTTTGACCAGAACTCCGATCGCATTAACCTGACTCAGGCTTATGACCTTGGTAGTGAGTGGACCATCACCACCGAATTCAGAAACCTTCGTTCCGATGGAACCACATGGCAATCTCTGGTGGAAGGGAATGGCGACGTCCAGATTCTGATCAGTCAAAGCACTGGAGAAATAGGCACCTGGCAGAACGGTGTAGGTTTTCACGGCACTGGCTTTACTGTTTCTGGCTTAGGCAACACCTGGCACTCCCTGACGGCTATTGGTCGTGATGGAAAAACCCATTTTTATATGGATGACGAGTACCTTGGCACAGCCAATTATCAGTCAACCAGCAGCATCGAGACGATTGGTAATAATAGTGTGGCAAACAGCCAGGCCTTTGCGGAAGAACTCAATGATTTCAGAATCTATAACTCTGCCAATATTCCTGATCTGGACTTATCTCAGATTGCTGAGGCGAACACGCCAGAACTGTCATTGACCTTCACTGACCAAACCGACTCGGTTAATGATATTGCCAATAACATTCGTGGAACAGCAACGGCAGGCGTTGAATGGCAAAATGATGCCCAGCAGGGGCCAGTTTTACGCTTCGATAATGAAAATGATTACCTGACACTGGACAATGATTTTGCGGTAGGATCTGAATGGACCATCAGCACCCGATTTAAAAACCCACTGCCATTAGGTGGCAACGGAGATTCTGGTGCCTTAGTTCGATCAAGTGCGGGTGACCAACACGTCATGATTAGCAGCAGTGGCGAGCTTGGCGTACTGGATAGACAACCTTCCAATATTTTCCATGGCTCCGGCTTTACTATCTCATCTCTAGACAGCAACTGGCACGACCTGACTGCGGTTGGCAGCAACGGTAAAACCTACTTTTACATTGATAACCAGCTGGTTGGCGTCAGTAATTTTCAGGCAACGGAAGTCATTGATAACATTGGTGGTGACGACAGCACGTTTGTCAGCCCGTTTGCCGAGTTTATTGATGACTTCCAGATTCACGATCAGGCATTCTTTGGTGACCTTGGCGATATCCCTCCTGGCACTACAACCGTCAATACCAACGACACTATTCCTGCAGAAGACCTCAATGACCTGATCTTTGTGCCAGATGCTCATGCCAGCGGCAATGCAGTGGCCAGTATTGATTTCAAGGCAACCGACAATGGCGGACTGGAAAGCAGTACAGAAACGCTGACGTTTAATATCACACCGATTACCGATGCGCCGGTGATTACTCTGAATAACGATGTCTACAGCAACCTGCAGCTGGATACCGAGCTGGTTACTAATGGAGACCTTTCAAGCACGACTGGCTGGCAGTTCACAGGAACCGTTGGTATTGGTGGAACCAACCAGCTCTCTTTCAGCAGTGGTGATGGCCCCAATGACGGAGTTGCTGAAAATAACTTTGTCATTCACCCGGATGTGAATTACACCCTGTCGCTGGACTTTGCAACGTCAGGTTCTACCACCCCACAATCAGGTCTGGTAGAGATTGTTGATATTTCAACGGGCAATGTGCTGGCCAGCCAGTCCATTAATACCAATACTGGAACATATCAGGCACTGAATCTGAACTTCTCAGGCATCTCCGCTGGCCACGCAACACTGAGGATTACTGATACATCGACTGCTACAAGCAGTGTTGATCTTCGTATCGACAATATTTCCATACAGGCCGCTGCCGGAGATAACAGCCACATTCCTACAGGTATTGGCGTCTTTGGTCAGGAGGACCAACCGGTTGCTGTTAATTTAAATGCCGTCACTCCGGATGCCGACGGTTCAGAAACCTTTACTGTTCAACTCACCGGCATTCCTTCCGGTATAGCACTCAGCGATGGCAGTAATAATATAACCGCTACCGGAGCAGCCATTGATGTCTCTGCCTGGAACCTGAGCAACCTGACGTTTACGTCTCCGGCCAATACCAGCGATGATTTCACCTTTACCGTCACTGCAACGGCGACAGAAACCGCTACCGGAACTCCCGAGACCACCAGTCAGGCAGTTAATGTTCATATCCAGTCAATCAACGATATTCCGGTTTCTGCAGACAACACAGTTACGATCACAGAAGACAACAGCCACACCTTTACCTCCACAGACTTTGCTTTTACCGATAACGATACCGGCGACAGTTTACAGTCTATCACCATCACCAGCCTGCCTGCTCTTGGCACTCTGGAACTGAACTCCAGTCCGGTCACTCTGAACCAGGTTATTAACACAGCGGATATTGGCAACCTGGTGTATACCCCGGTACCGGAGGGAAATGGTACGGGTTACAGCAGCTTTAACTTTACCGTCAGCGATGGCACAGAAAGCAGCAGCGCCCAGACCATGACGTTTGATGTTACTGCCGTAAATGATGCCCCTGTCTTTGACCCGGCAGCTGCATCCCTGACCCGCACAGCCAACACACAGCCGGTGGGAAATGGAGACACCTTTGTGACCCTGAACAGCCATGCCAATGATTTCGCAGGAATGAACACCGGCGCCGTCAGCATGTGGGTGAAGCTGGACTCCGGTCAGACCAGCGCCGCATTGTTCTCTACGGGAGATGCTTCCTCAGCCACCACTCAAAGCTGGCTGGTTGCAGGCAATTCCACGTCCGGTCCAACCGATGAAAGTCTGACCTTTTTCTCCCGTGTTGGTGACAACCTCTTTAACATGAGAGTAAGACAGGGAGAGGATCTGCTCTTTGATGATCAATGGCATCACATTGCCGTTGTCGTGGATGGTATTGATAACCGTATTTACATCGACGGCCAGCAGGTAGCCGTGGAATACCTCCACGGTTCAGCCACCACCAGTCAGTTTACGGGAGCGGATACTGACCTGGTCAATGTTGGTGCGATTGTTAGAAATGGCGAACTCAGTGGCAGCTTTCAAGCTGACGGTGAAATCGCCGATGTTGGCATATTCAGTGATACCAGCGATCTAACAGATACCAATATCAACGCCCTGATGAACCAGGGACCGGAGTATTTCGACAGCAGCCAACTGCTGTTCAGCACCGACTTTGCCGGAACCGGCAACACAGTCACCGACACCAGCGGTAATGGGCGGGATGGTACCGCCTTCACAGGAAATCTGGCCGTTCGAAGCAGTGTTACCATTCTTGATGTCGATGAAGACAACAGCCAGGTCCTTCAGAAAACCGACATCCTGTACGGCTTCAGTGATGCCGATGACGACACATTGAGCATACAGAGCCTCTCTGTTGATACCGGTACGATTACAGACAATGGCAACGATACCTGGACCTACACTCCACCCGCCAACTTCCACGGTACAGCGACATTCACCATCGAGGTGAGTGATGGTGCCCTATCCGTCACCGCCAACAAAACCATTACAGTCACCAGCATTAACGATATTCCCACATCGCTGGATAAAACGGTCACGATTAACGAAGACAACAGCCATACCTTCAGCACCACAGACTTTGCCTTCAGTGATCAGGATTCCGGTGACAGCCTTCAGTCAATTACCATCACCAGCCTGCCCGCTGCCGGTACTCTTGAGTTGAACACCAACCCGGTGACTTTAAATCAGGTCATTACCGCTGCAGATATCAGCAACCTGGTATTCACACCCGTTGTCCAGGCCAGTGGTACTGGCTACGCCAGCTTTGGTTTTACCGTCAGCGACGGCACGGACAGCAGCACAGCACAGACCTTGACCCTGGATGTCACACCAGTGACCGACACAACCACAGTGACACTCAATAACAATATTATTGATACCAATGTGGTTCAAAATGGTGATGTTTCAACGACCGACAACTGGTCAACATCAGGCGCCATCGTTCTGACTATTGGCCACTTACAACTTGGTGCTGGGTCCGCCAACAGTGATGGCATTGCAGAACAGGAAATCTATCTGAACGATGGCCTGGACTATTCGATTTCACTGGATTACTACGTCATTGGCTCATTACTCACGGAATCAGCATTGATCGAAGTGATTGACTCAGCCACAGGCAGCACTCTGTTTTCGCAATCGGTATCCTCTACCTCAACTGCAGTTCAAACCCTGAATGCCAATTTCACCACCACTTCTGCCGGATTTGCCACCCTGAGGATTTCAGATACCAGTTCAGGCAGCCAGCCATCAACGGATCTCGGTATAGACAACATTAGCCTTATACCAGAAGCAGCCAATAATGCGGGTTACACACCCACGGTATCAGTACCTGAAGATCAACCCGTTCCTATTGAACTGGATATTGCCAACCCTGATACGGATGGTTCGGAAACATTGGTGGTTCAGTTAACCGGCATTCCTTCCGGAATACAGCTCAGTGATGGCACTAATAATTTCACTTCCACCGGCGTCGCCATTGATGTCAGTTCGTGGAACCTGAATAACCTGGTTCTAACGCCACCGGCGAACTACGACAACGACTTCACCATGACGGCCACTGCAACGGCGACAGAAACAGCAACCGGAACACAAGTCGTCACCAATCAGGCGATTAATATCCATATTCAGGATATTAATGCGCCTCCAGTAATCACTGCGCTGAACCCAGTAA
Organism: Endozoicomonas sp.; assembly: GCF_965196975.1. Taxonomy (NCBI): domain Bacteria; kingdom Pseudomonadati; phylum Pseudomonadota; class Gammaproteobacteria; order Oceanospirillales; family Endozoicomonadaceae; genus Endozoicomonas; species Endozoicomonas sp. The sequence goes on along the minus strand of NZ_OZ239981.1, from coordinate 5,729,796 downwards.
CCGATGTGGATGCTGCATTCAGCTTCTCAGAAGGAACAGGCACAACGGCAGCAGATATCAGCGGTAACAGCCAGGATCTCTCAATGTCCGGCAGTGCCACCTGGGGAACCAGCCGCTCAGGCTCAGGTACCGCCTTTGAAATGAACGGAACGTCTGGCGCTGGTGAAATCAGTGGATTGCAGACCGGTGGTGAAATGACCATTGCCGCCTGGGTACGGTTTGACAGCTTCACCCAGAGCTGGTCCAGGGTGGTTGATTTTGGTGATGGTCAGGGTGATAACAATATTTTGATTGGCCATGAGACCACTACCGGAAACCTTGGCTTTCACGTTGAAGACAGCAGCGGCACCTTCCATACCATGACGGTGAGTAACTTCTTTACCGCCGGTGAATGGGTGCACATGGCGGCCACCATCGACAGTACTGGTCTCTATACCGTTTATAAAAACGGTGAACAGGTAGGCACACTTCAGGGAGGAGTGCCTACTGAGAAAGTCCGCAACTTTAATTACGTGGGTAAAAGTAACTGGTCTGTGGATGGTTACCTGGACGGCGCTATTGATGATCTGGCCGTTATCAGGGGCGCACTGGATGCAACGGCTGTTTCCAACCTTTATCAGGCCAGTGAGTTGTCTGATTTTGTGGATGCCAATTTTGTCATTGATGAGAACAGCAGTAATGGCACTGTGGTTGCCCAGCTATCCGCAAATGACGAAGAAGATGGCACCAATGTCACTTATTCGCTGGTGAATAATGCCGGTGGTCGCTTTGCCATCAGCAGCACTGGAGAGATCACCGTAGCTGACAGCAGCCTTCTGGACCATGAAACTACGGGCAGTCATACCCTTCGGATTCGTGTAACCGACTCCGGCGGGCTGACCGATGAGCAGGATGTGGTTATCCAGATTGCGGATATTAATGAAGCTCCCACAGCGATTGTGGAAACCAGTGCTGACAATCCAAACATCCCTAATCTCACCTCAAACAATGACCACGGGTTTATTGTCTCGGCAAGCGGAGAGCACAGCGCCAGTTACGCAGCATTCAGAGCATTTGATGGTGTTGACGCCAGCTCTGCAGATAATACCGGCTCTTGGGCTGTTAACGGTTCTACCGGATGGCTACAAGTTGATACTGGAAGCCCAACGGCTATCTGGAAGTACGACCTGAAGGCAATTGGCCTTTCAATAGGTCGCGAACCGGAAGACTGGCAGTTACAGGGTAGCAACGATGGCATTAACTTTGACGTTATTGATACCCAGAGTGGTATCAATAACTGGACAGTCAGGGAAGTCAAAGAGTTTGAGCTAACAACTCCCGCCATGTACCGGTATTACCGCTTAAATATCACCGATAATAACGGAGATTCTTTCACAGGACTTGACGGTTTTCAGATTCATCAGGACATTACGCTCACCGATCAAAACACTCCGCTGACTCTGGATGTGCTGGCCAATGATATTGATCAGGACGATACAGACGATACCTCAAACTTCTCTCTTGATTCGGTAGTTATTGTTGATGGCAGTGATAACCCGGTTACCGGTCAGGGCACCGCAACCGTCGTTAATAACGAGATCCAGTTTGATCCGGGCAGTGACTTTGCTTACCTGGCTGACGGAGAAAATACCACCGTGAATCTGCGCTATACCATGAGCGATGATGAAGGTGTTACCTCTACTGTCACCACCACCATAACGGTCAATGGTATCAACGACGCCCCCGTGATCGATGAAACCATGAACACGCTGGATGTTAATGCGGCCTATACCTTTACCGAAGGCAGTGGTACTACGGCTGCCGACCACAGTGGCGATAACCAGCCTCTAACACTATCTGGCAGTGCCTCCTGGGGAACCAGTAGAGCAGGCTCCGGAACCGCCTTTGAGATGGATGGCACTTCAGGTTCTGGTGAAATCAGCGGTCTGCAAACCGGCGGCGAGATGACCATATCAACCTGGGTACGCTACGACAGCTTCAGCCAGAGTTGGTCGAGGATAATTGACTTTGGCGATGGTGCTGGCAGTGAAAATATTCTTCTTGCTCACATTGGCACAACCAGTGATTTAGGCTTCCATGTCATTGATAGCGGCGGTACTACCCATGCCCTGAATATTTCGAACTTCTTCACTGCAGGCGAATGGGTTCATATTACGGCAACTGTCGACAGCGCCGGATTGATGACTGTCTACAAAGACGGTGTTGAAGCAGGCTCTCTTCAGGGTGTCGTACCAACGGACAAGGTACGGACTTTCAACTATGTCGGTAGAAGTAACTGGAGTACGGATGGCTTTCTTGATGGCGCCATTGATGATTTGATTATTCTCAATGAGTCTGTTGATGCCACTGAGGCCAACAACCTGTTCCAGGCAACTCAGCTCACCGATATTTTACTGGACATTGATGAGCACAGTGCAGATAACACCGTAGTCGGCACGGTACCAGCCACAGAGCTGGATACGTCCGACACCCTGACCTACACCCTGCTGGACGATGCTGGCGGTCGCTTTGCAATCAACAGCAGCAATGGTGAAATCACCGTTGCCGATAGCAGCCTGCTGGATTTTGATGACAATATCGCCCATAAAGTTCGTGTCAGAGTCACCGACGATGGCAACCCATCACTGAGCGATGAGCAGGATGTAACCATTGTCGTTAATAATATCAACGAAATAGATGGAACAAGTGCGGCAGACACGCTTACGGCTTCAGCATCTCCTGTAATTCTTCGAGGTCTTGAGGGTAATGATATATTAACCGGATGGAGTGGCGATGATATATTGCTGGGCGGCTCAGGCGATGACGTCATGACTGGTGGTACTGGTAGAGATGAATTCAGGTTTGAAATAAATGATATTGGTACTGCCATTAACCCAGCTGAAGACACTATCATCGATTTCAATACGGCTGAAAACGATACTCTAAATTTGGCAGACCTGCTTATTGATGAAGAAAACAACGATCTATCACAGTACATTAGTTTTGATTCAACCGACCCATCCAATCCCATTGTTGAGGTTCGCGATACTGCTGGGGGAGATATCACTCAGCGAATAACCCTTCAGGGTGTAGACCTATCACTCATGGGCAACACTGACGCAGAAATCATCAATAATCTACTAAATAATGGAAACCTTAATACGGATTAGAACGAAAAAGATTATCAAGAGAACAGCTGGCAGAACTTTCCAGTAACTTCACTGCCAAACTCATGAAAAGTTAATACCAGTAACCCACATGAGTCTGTCGGCGGTGTCGTCCTGGCCAGCGATGGATCAGTCACTCCTGCCGAAGGCGGCTTTGCAACGCTAACCCTGAATATTGATGGCCAATCCGTTTCCGAAGGTTCTGCAGCCATTGGTCAACCATTAACCATTGAGTTGATCAAAAACAGTGGTACTCAAGCGAGCTTTGACAATGTCCGAATGACCGTGACGGAGCCTTCTCTGGAACTGAACCCTTTGGGTGATGAGTTCCAGATCAATACCACCGCCCCCACCAGTAGCCAGAATATATTAAGCCCGGAAGTAGCAACCCTGGACAATGGCAACTATGCCGTTGTATGGCAGCTGATTGAACCAGGCTCATGGATTCAGAGCCGTATGCGGGTGTTTGATGCTGATGGCAATGAAGTGAAGGCAGAGTTCAATTTAGGGACAAGCCACTACGCTACGGATGTGACAGCGCTCAGCGATAATCGATTCGCTACGATCTCTATCGACTCATCCGACTCATTCAATGCCAAAATTCATATTTTTGATGCCTCAGGTAATGAAACCTCTGTTGTAAGTGCAGGCAGTGCGGGCGGTTGGGCTTACGGATCTCCAGATATCGAACCACTGGATAACGGTGGTTTTGTGGTGTCCTGGCGCAGCAACAGCACAGCGAATGACAGCGCCTCGTTCCGTATTTACGACGCGTCTGGCAGCCCTGCCACCAATGCCATCAGCTTCGGCGGCAGCAACCCAACGAACGAGCGGGCAACCAAGATTCAGGAGCTGGACAATGGCGAGCTGGTCACGGTTTACCAGAGTGGTGATGACCTCTTCTTCCAGCGCTGGAGCAATACCGGCACGGCTATTGGCAGTGCAACCGCCGTGAACACCACCACTGCCGACACTCAGAGCCAATTCAATATTGAAACCCTGCCGGATGGTGGCTTCTTTGTTATCTGGAAATCCAGTGGTGGTCAGGATGGCGACGGTCAGGGCATTGTAGGTCGCCGGTTTGATGCCTCCGGCACCGCAGTGACCGACGAAATTATTATCAACTCGACCACCGCCGGAGAACAGTTCGACCCTCAGTTGGCTCGCCTGAGCAATGGTGCACTGGAAGCCCTGTGGACATCAGACCACACCGGCGACAATGAAATCTTTGGCAGCACCATCGCCCTTGGTGCAGGCACTGGCCCCAATCAGGTTCAAGAAAATGCCATGAATGGCATCCTGGTGGGCAAGGCTGCCGTTTCTGATTTTGATGACCCGGACACTCATACCTACACACTGGTGAATGATGCCGGTGGCCGCTTCGCCATTGATACCAATACCGGCAATATTTCAGTAGCCGATGGCACCCTGCTGGATCATGAAACCAATGACTCCCACACCATTCGCGTCAGAGTGACAGATAACGGTATCGGCGGACTGTCCAGCGAACAGGACATTGTGATTCAGGTTCAGGATGTGAATGAGGCACCGGATGTTTCTGGCCCCATCACCATTACCGCCCCCCAGAACCTGGCAACCCATACCGTGAGTCAGGCCTTCCTGCTGGCCAATGCGTCGGATGAGGATGATGGCGATACCATCAGTGTTCAGGATGTCAGTATTAATGGCGTTACGGCTCATCGGCACGATTTCCAGACAAGTGTGTCGTCTGGAACCGGTACCGTTACCGTCAATGACGACACCATCACCATTACCGGTGTCACCGGTACGTCAGTTGCTCTCATTGACACAACCGGAGGCAGCACAAGAGATACGGATCTCCACCTTGATTTTACCGTTACGCCCACCAGTAACAACGCCACTCGAAATGGCCACATCGTATTTGATTATGTGGATGCCAATAACTTCAAAACCATTGGCAGCTATGATGGTTCTGGCAATCCCCGCTGGGAAGTAGAGCATTGGGTTAATGGTACAGGAACTGAACTTGCGAGCTATAGCAGTTCGGAGAGCTCTAATATCAACACTTCTCGCCATTATGAAGTTGATATCATTAATAACCGAATAAGCCTGACCGTCGACGGTGTTGAAAAAATAGCTCATCAGTTCAGTGAAAATATCAGCGATGGCCAGCTGGGCGTGATGGCGAACGACTCTGCCGTAACCACCTTTACCCTGAATGGTCCAGAATGGGATACCTACCCCGATAATGAGCACGCCGTGTATGACAACAATGACGGTACCTGGACCATTATGCCCGGCGATGACCTCAGCGGTGACCTGACACTGGATTACAACGTATCCGATGGAGAACTGGCCACTGCAGCAACCGCCACTCTCCCTGTTGAGCGAACCGCAGGTTTCACTATCAACCTGACCAGCACCAGTACAGCTGATGATGTATTACCGGTAGAAACCACTGCCCAGGGTAATGCACTGACCGTCACTTCAGTTAATGGTCAGGCCGTTGCCAGCTCAGGCACTACCAGCATTAACGGCGAGTTTGGCTCACTGGATATTGCTGCTGACGGTAGCTGGACCTATAACATTGACACAGCTTATGCCAGCGTCGACTTAACCAGCGACCTGATCGCCCAATGGAACTTTGATGGCAATGCGAAGACAATGCACCTTCAGACAGTATTGCCGACAATGGCGTACTCACCGGTAATGCAGCCTACACCAGTGACAGTGTTTCCGGCTCTGCTGTTACTCTGGATGGCACAGGAGATTACGTGCAAATTGCCACCACAACCGAGCTGGGCCATTAAGCTGGAACGGTAGGCCAACGAACCATCAGCCTGTTCTTTAAACTGGATGCCAGTAACTCAAAGGATGGTAAACAGGTTCTCTACGAAGAAGGTGGGAGCTCTCATGGTTTTGCCATCTATCTGGATGGCGGAAAAATCTACGCGGGAGCCTGGGAAAACAGCAATACCGCTTATGTATCTCAGGATATTACTTATCTGGATAGTGATAACTGGCATCATATAGCCTTGGTTATGAATGATGCAGCAAACACTCTCAGAGGCTTTCTGGACGGTGGAATTTTTGGTAATACTGCCGGTATTCAGGTTCCGGGGCATTCCGGTACGGTTGCTTTTGGCAGCCCCAGCGAAGGCAGTCAGGCGTTCGATTTCCATGATCTGGCTGATGGCGTTGGCACCCAGTTCCACGGCCAGATTGATGAAGGCAGGGTTTATAACCGAGCACTGACAGAAGCGGAAGTTCAGGTGATGGGTCAGCTGGATCAAACCGACACCTTCACCTATGAAGTTTCTGATGGCACCCATACCAGCACTTCAACACTGGAGTTAAATACTCTTCATACCCTTGATACGATCAATGAACTTTCAGGCTCTAACGGTGTGAACGATACGCTTAATGGTACGCTGTTCTCCGAAAGGCTTCGTGGGTTTGATGGTGATGATACGCTAAACGCTGCCGGTGGTGATGATCGACTGGTCGGTGGCGCAGGTAATGATATTCTGACTGGCGGCAGTGGCGAAGATGTATTCAAGTTGTAACTATTCAGCACCCAGCAAAGGCGTATTGTTGTAATTTCGAACCGCTTTAAGAAGCGCCTGAAATATGTTCAACCCCTGCTTTTTAGCAGATGATAAATAGCTTCGGATTCGGGTAAACATGGTACCTCCGTCTTCGCTTCTGAAGCAGCCTGAGATCTTCTGCTTAAGTTTGGCCATCCTGGCATCACGTTCACTGCCATTGTTATCGAAGGGAATTGAAAAGTCCGACATGAAGCGCAACGTTTCAACCTTAAACTCAATAAGCCTTTTGAACAGGTTGTAGGCCTTGGTATTCCTGACCTTCTTACGTCCAAGCACCTGTCGTTGTTTTTCCATATAAGCGGTTTCCTTCGTGAGAGCCCTTTGAAGGATTTGGTCGTATATCGTCTCAATGCGAAGCTGTATTGCACCAGGCATTTGAGTCAGACCGGCTGCTTTGTATTTCTTGCAGAAGTGCCAGGAGAGCGTAAGCAATTTCATCAGCCGCAGAGCCAGCTTATTCGCATCCCTATCGACAACTCCCTGAAGCTCTCTCAGATGATGGGCATTACAAAGCACATGCACTGCCGCATAGGCAAAGTAGGACTTCCAATGATCGTGAACCAGAATGCCTGCAAAAGTCAGCAGGATGCCCATTGCATCCATTGCTTCACAACCTCGCCTTTCTGAGAGGTAGTAAAGCGTCCATTGGTCATCTCGCATAATGTGTAACCACCACAGTGAACCGTCAACCCGCATGCCAGTTTCATCCGCTCCTGCAACCGGACTTTCTTGTAAAGCATCGCGGATACTCTGCTCAGTAGAGGCCAGGTTCTCATGGGTATAGGCAACAAAATTGGCAACAGAGCCTGCGCTGACACTCATGCAATAAATAGTATTGAAATACTCAGACACCCGGTGATATGGGATGAAGTGATACTGGTTTAAATGAACAGCCATTGCCTGAGTCACTTCTCCGTATTGAGCAGCGGCTTTCACTCCTTGGGGAAACTCAGCGGTGTTCCGTTTACCACAAGGACATACTTTAACGTCTGCCCAGTACGCGGTAACTTCAAATTCTCCGGGTCTACCTGGATCAAAAACCTGTCGCTCAATGTATTTGGTGGGTTTAATATCGATAAGCGAAGACTGGCAACAGCAACATTTTTCAACCTTCAGATGCCTGACATAATCGGGTAAGGCGACACGTCTCAAACAAGAGCCTTGATGACCTTTCTGGCCACCTGGTTTATTGCCTGAAGATGGTCTAAGGCTTTTGGGGTTCGGTGTTTCCTGTGAGGAGCAGGGGGCTTCTTTGGAAGATGTATCACCTTTATCACTCCCTTTTTTACTGGGCTTTTGATAACCATCTGACGATGGTGGCTTACTACTGTTTTGACTGTTTTTATTAACCCTTTCTTCCAGTTCGCTGCAACGTTCCCGTAAAAGCGCATTCTCGGTCCGAAGCTCTTCATTCTCTTTAAGGAGAGCTTCGGTAAACGGAGTAGCTGGGAAGTCTGGTTCCATACTGGAGATTTGTTAGAAAAATTGAGTATAAGATGATGGTCGAAAAATCAGAAAATTCCAGATTTATATGAAGGGTGCTGAATAGTTACGTTTGTCTTTTAAAATGATAGAGTCTGGGTGGCTATTATAATCTAATTTTTTGAGCGCTCTGTTTGAGTAAGGCTGAGCGGGATAGTCTTTGAAATGGTATTCTTTCACACCCGCATTGATTACAATTGATAATGCGCCTATAACAATGAGTAATCTGAGCATATACTATTTCCATATATCAGCTATTCTGCTGCCATGTTCCCATAACTAGAAGCTGTTCTCTTACATGCATTTTCAATCACTGGTTTGAGAAGGTAATGACTGGCCAATTAGCTACAAAACCAATAACAATGTCTCGACAGCACAGACCAAATCGCCATGTTGATAGGCCAGTGGATTCAGAATCAAATCGAATAATGTCCCAAGGTAAGTTAAAATCCATAAATGTGTCTAAGGAGTCTCGTTCAGCTTCGATGTAGCTAACGGTCATGTTGTTAAAAATAGCAGAACCCTCATTCTCTAAATCACTCCAGGGAGCAACAACTAACTCTAAGCGCCCTTCTGAGATGCATATTTTCTTTACAGCATGGGTTCCAAGTGAGCGAAATAACTGTTCAGAGATAGATCTTGTCATAATAATTGCTACTTTTCGTGCCTGTTTGTCAGCAATAAAATGATTCACAAGGCTCAAGTATTTTTTAATGCATATATAATTTTTGTAATTTTGTAGAATAACTAAAAATAAGGTTTGGGTCTTGGCTTTTGGGCAGCATGAAAGCTGCTGATGAACCTTGCTCAGCGCATACCCGCCGCCCATTATTTAAACACAAAAAAAAGCCCCGGAGACAGGGCTATTTAATAGAAGTGTTTTGATGATTAACTCATCACCCTTCACCAACATGAACACCAGATACTTCCTGGCTTTTATTTCTCATTTCCAGCAAGCTGCGAACCATAGGCAAAATCAGTAAAGCCAGTGCAATCAGGCAAATACTCAACGTCAGTGGACGCTCCCACAGGAAAGAAAGGCTGCCATCTGAAAGCGTCAGAGCCCTACTCAAATTATTTTCCAGAATCCCACCCAGGATAAACCCAAGCAGCATTGGTGCCATTGGGAAGTCCAGTAGTTTCAGACCAAGGGCAATAACAGTAATCATCACCATCATATGGATATCAAAGGTGTTAAAGCTGACCAGATAAACCCCGGTAATTGAGAAAAACAAAATCAGAGGGATTAATATCGGTCTGGGAATGGCCAGCAACCTTGATATATAAGGAATCAATGGCAGGTTGAGAATCAGCAGAACCAGATTACCGAAGTACATGGAAATAATGACGGACCAGAACACATCCGGGTTATCCATAAACAGGCGCGGCCCTGGCTGAATACCATAGGCAATTAATGCCCCCAGCATAATTGCGGTAGTTCCAGAGCCCGGTATCCCCAAAGTTAATAATGGCACAAACGAGCCCGTGGAAGCCGCATTATTGGCCGATTCAGGTGCCGCCAACCCTCGAAGAGCACCTTTACCGAACTGCAACTTCTGCTTGGCGCTGGCCAGGTTGCGCTCAAGGCCATAGGCCAGAAAGGAAGCAATCGTTGCACCAGCACCCGGCAGTACGCCAACCAGAAAACCAAATACCGATGAACGGGCGACCGTTGGAGCCACTTCTTTTACTTCATCACGACTCAGTTTCATACTGCCCAGCGCTTCACTATCCATCGCCTGATCCTGCTCACGATGCGCACCCTTCATAACTGACATCAGTACTTCTGCCAGGGCAAAAGTAGCCATGGCAAGCAATAGAAAGCTGATACCATCGATCAGGTTCACATTATCGAAGGTAAAGCGTGTGGTACCTGACATCAAGTCGGTTCCCACAGTAGCAATCATCAACCCAAAGACGGTCATGATCATCGCTTTGAGGGTCTGCCCTTTTCCTGCGAATGCGGCAACTGCCGTTAGACCAAGAAGCATGAGAGCAAAGTAGTCAGCAGACTGAAAGCTCAGGGAAACAGAAGCCAGAAACGGTGCAGCAAACAGTAGAATAATGGCGCCAATGGTTCCTCCCGTAAACGAAGAGTAGGCAGCCAATGCCAGCGCTTTACCCGCTTTATTCTGCTGAGCCAGAGGATAGCCATCAAAAGCCGTGACGACTGTGCTGGCACATCCGGGTGCGTTAATCAGGATTGAAGACGTAGAGCCTCCAAAGACGGCACCATAATAGACACCCGCCATAAGAATGATGCCTGAAGAGGGGTCAAGGCCGTAAGTGATCGGAATCATCAGGGCAACAGCGGAGATTGGACCCAACCCTGGCAACATGCCAATAAACGTACCAGCAAAACAGCCCACCACCACCATCATCAGGTTAAATGGCATGACGGCTGTCGTTAAACCTGTAAATAGACCATCCAGCATCATCAACCTCCGGACACCATAAGAAACAGCTGACCAGGAGCCAGATATATACTCAGCAGTTTTGTCAGTACCAGCCAGATAGCTGCAGCAAAAGGCAGTGACGCCATCAGCAGTACTTTTGCACGTCGCTCACCGAGCAACCAGTATCCCCCGGCAAGAAACGCAGTGGTAGCCAATAGAAAACCAACCCATTGCAGGGCAACTGCAAACAACACAATCAAGGCAAGCAGCTTGGCAACCAGAGAAAAATCAAGAGATACTGGTACTGGACCGGCTTCATTTCGGCTCTTTGCCATCGAGCTGGTTGCCAGCAACAAAAACGACAGCAGAGCACCTAAACCAGCCAGTGCATAAGGCAATGTTCTCGCATGAAAAGGCTCAAACTCATCGCCCGGCAGCAGAGGGATCTGCCCAGCGTAGTAGCCATAGGTCAGTGACAGGCATAGAAATACCAGAGAACCAATCTGATCCTTACTCAGCGTCATGTGAATAACCTCAGGTCTTAAGCATCTGTAAAAAGCAGCTGCTCATCAGATAGGGAAAAGACCGCCTGAGCCGACGGTCTTTTGGATGATTACTTGAGGAAGCCCAGCTCACGCATCAGCGACCCAACTTCTTTTTCCTGATCACTGAGGAAAGCAACAAACTTCTGATCCGGTTTGAAGATTTCCGACCAGCCATAACGGGCACGTACTTCTTTCCACTCAGCGGTGTCGTACATTTGCTCAAGCGTCTGGACAAACTCGGCTTTCCTGTCTTCGCTCAGATTCGGTGCACCAAAGAAACCGCGCCAGTTAACGAAGCTCGTGTCATAGCCAAGCTCTTTCAGGGTTGGTACTTGAGGAGCAGCATCAGAACGTTCTTCCCCCGTCATCACCAGAACCCTTACCTCACCAGCATCAGCCAGAGTCAGCGCTTCACTCAGCCCGGTCGAGAGAATATCCGTTTCACCAGAAAGCAAACTGGCCATCGCCTTTCCACCTGCATCATAAGCGACATATTTCACACGACGTGGGTCACCACCAGCTGCTTTGAACGCCATCGCAGCAACCAGATGATCCATACTCCCACGCGCTGAACCTCCAGCGACTTTCACTGAGCGGGGGTTCTTAACAAATGCTTCTGCCACTTGCTCGAAACTGGTATAAGGGGAGTCCGCACGAACAACAAAAGCCCCAAAATCACCAATGGTGGCTGCCACCGGTGTCAGATCACGAAAGGACTGGGGAAATACTTTTGACAGTGAGCGGATAACGATTGGTGTAGAGTTCACCATCAGGGTATCGCCCTGCTGAGCCGCCGTTTCAATTAAATGAGCAATGGCTTTGCCGCCACCTCCACCGGACATATTTTCATAGGAGATGGTGTCAACAAGGCCTGATTTGGTGAGTGCTTCACCGGTGCCACGAGCTGTACTGTCCCAGCCACCACCAGCTCCACCAGGAATGAGAAAGTGAAGCTCGTCCAAAGCAATGGCTTGAACTGAAGCACCTGCAGCAAGAAATCCGGTCAGAGCGGTAGCCAGAAAAGAGGAACGTTTTTTCGTGATAAGCGAACGTATCATTGAAGGGGCCTCACAATTGTTATGGTTATTGAGGTTTTTTTACTTCCATTAAGGACAGGTTAACCAGCCCCCAGCACTGACTGAAGCTTTTGAACTTAACGGGTATTTTGTTCATAAAGTTCACGGAAGTTTTGAAATAAGAAACAAGCATGAACGTCACAGCCAACCTAAAGCAGTTTTTTGCCCTGCACCCAATAAAACTGAAAACCCGAATGATTGTCATTCTGGGCATTATGGTCTTGATCCAAACAGGGCTAGTGGGTGGATTTGCCCTGACCTACTTGAGTCAGGCATTAGATGAACAGATGGCGCAGAAGGCCATGAATGTTGCTTCTACCATTTCTGATATGCCATCGGTATTGAGTGCTGTAAAGAACCGGGATAGCGATTTTCTTCAGCCCCTCAGTCTTCGTCTGGCTGAGAAAAATGGTGCACGCTACGTTGTTATCGGTGACAGCAAAGGTATTCGTCTTGCCCACCCGGATACCGCTGCTATCGGCTTATCCATGCTCGATGATGAGCCTGATGAACGTCCGCTGATGTTTCCTGACAACAAGTCTTATGCCTACACGGCACAGGGCAGTCTTGGCAGCTCCATGCGGGCCAGAGCCCCCATCATTTCCCATGAAACCGGAGATATGATTGGCGTTGTTTCAGTGGGCTACCTTACTGACCGTATTGCCAGCGTCGTGAATCGATACCGCCAGACTCTGGCTCTGGTCATCATTCTGGGATTTCTCGTGAGTGCGGTGATGGCGGTTGCCTTTGCAGACTACGTTAAACGCACCATTTTTGGACTGGAACCGGAGCAGATCGGCAGGCTATACCAGGAAAGGAACGCCACTCTTGAGTCTGTCCGGGAAGGTATTATTGCCATCAACAAGGATGGCAGGATAACCACCTGTAACCAGGCTGCATTAGCGACTCTGGGCCTGCCCACCAGCCAGGATCTTATCGGCCTTCCAATGCAGGAAGTACTTCCAGACAGCAATATTCTGGATGTACTGACGACTGGCAAGCCTCATTATGATCAGCAGGTCTGGATGCAGGGTAAACAGCTGATTGTCAATCGTATTCCTTTAACAACTGGTGGCCAGGTTACCGGTGTTGTATCCAGCTTCCGCCTTAAAGATGAATTAGATCGTGTCAGCCAGCAATTAGATAGAGTGCAGCAGTACGCAGATTCCCTGCGCAGCCAGGCTCATGAATACAGCAACAAACTCCACACGATTGCCGGGCTGATTCAGATTGGAGCCACTGAAGAAGCACTGAACTATATCGGACAGGAAAACCAGAGCCATCAGGCTCTGATACAGTTACTGCTCGAAGCAGCACCGGACCCGATTCTGGCCGGCTGTCTGTTAGGAAAATACAGTCGCGCCCGAGAACTCGGGCTCTCCCTGAAAGTTGATGACAGCAGTCATATGAGGTCATTACCAGCTGATCTTTCCCGTGATCAGCTGGTCGCAATTATTGGTAACCTGCTGGATAATGCCCTCGAAGCCACTCTTCACCATAAAGGCCCGGGAGGAGAAGTCCGGCTGAGTATGACTGACCTTGGTAATGACCTGATTTTTGAAATTGATGATGATGGTCCGGGTCTTACCGCAGAAGATCAACGCCGGATTTTTAACAAAGGCGTTACCAGTAAAAAGGAGGATGGGCACGGCATTGGCCTCTACCTGGTTCGTAAACAGCTGGACATATTGGGTGGTCAGGTATTGGTAGAGCCTGGTGATCACGGAGGCAGTCGCTTTGTTGTTTTTATCCCCAAAGTATCTCCTGAACAAAAAATAACACAAGGAACTCAGCTGGTATGATTCGCGTTGTTATCGCCGAAGATGACTTGCAGATTGCTGAAATTCAGCGCCGCTTTCTGGAACGCGTAGACGGTTTTGAAGTGATCGGCCTGGCGCACAGCCTGATTGATGCGCAGGATATGGTCGAGATTTTGTCTCCTGACCTACTGATGCTGGACATTCACTTTCCCACAGGCACAGGTCTTGAGCTATTACGCTGGCTTCGCTCCAGTAACCAGCGTACGGATGTCATTCTGGTTACCGCGGCACAGGAAGTGGATACATTACGTGAAGCTCTGCACGGGGGCGTCTTTGACTATATTCTGAAGCCCCTGGTATTTGAGCGACTGCAGGCATCTCTTGAAAAATACAAAACACATATCAATCGCCTTGCTGCTCTTGAAACACTGGCACAGGGTGATGTGGATACATTGATGCATGATTCCGCATCATCAGCATCAAAAGAAGTCACAAGTCGCCTTCCAAAAGGGATCGATGCCTTAACACTGAATAAAGTACGAGGTGTTTTTTCTGACAACCAGAATGCCTTGAGTGCTGAAGAGGTTGGCCAGTGCATCGGGGTCAGCCGAACCACTGCCCGCCGCTACCTTGAGTACTTGACCAGCGAGCAGCACCTGCAGGCTGAAATTGTATACGGCACAGTGGGACGCCCCGAGCGTAAATACCTTCTTCCGAAAAAACAGAGTGCTTAAGGGGCACTTTCATAGGCTCTAAGCGCATTCCCGATATCAATATTCTCGGGAAAACGATCAAGCCCCTGCTTTAGAATATCTATTGCCTTGCTAACCTTGCCTGTCGAGTGCAATGCAACACCATAGATATAAATAAACCGGGCATTATCCGGCATTAAGTCGGCAGCCTTCTCCAAGTAGGCGATAGAAGACTCTCGTTGTTTCTGACGAACAAGGTAAAGCCCCATTGCATGATTTAAGCTGGCCGACATGGGAATCGTTTTCAGCCCCTTCTGTAGAATAGCCTGCTCTTCCTGGTGGCGATTCATATGGTGATAAGTGGATGCCAGTTGGATATACGCCTGATCGAAAAGAGGTTCAACAGCAATGGCTTTTTCCAGCTCTTTGATTGCTTCAGTAGTACGGCCTAGTTTCAGATAGAATTGACCAAGGTTGATCCTTCCTGCCGCGCTATCCGCATGCAACCTCTGGACCGCGATAAACTCCTCAATTAATTGCTGGCGTCTACTTCTCTGTTCAGCACTGAACCACTGCTCAGGAATGCCTGCAACAATACGGGCAACTTCCAGACGAACAGCCTTTGAGGAGTCCTTCATCAACGGGAGCAGTAATTGGTGTTGCAATTGAGCCGGTGCCTGAGCCAGCGCTGAAACAGCAGCAGACCGAACGATCGGGTTGCTGTCACTCAACCCCTGCTGGATAACAGGCAATGCTGACCTGCTGAGATAGTTGGCAATCTCACTATAGGCCGTTGCCCTGATCATGGGGGCATAACCATCATTAGCGGCGATTTCCAGAAGTGACTTACCAGCCTCCCGGTTACGGGTACGAGCCAGATGAAACGTCGAGGCAAACTCCGGCTTATTCCGCCATGTTGTTCCAAGCCACTGGTCGAGTGCAGAAACCGCCCAGCGATTGCTCTTATCATCGTGACATTGAATACAGGCGTTTGGGGTACCCAGCGTTTTTGAAAGATCCGGTCTCGGGGTCTTGAAGGCGTGGTCGCGCCTTGGATCTACAACCATGTAGGTTTTCTCTGGCATATGGCAACTGACACATTCAGCGCCGGCACTGCCAGCCTTGTGAAAAGTATGTTTCGGTGTATCGAATACCTGAGGGTTATGGCATTGGGCACATACTTGCTGCGGCGGGGCTTTTAACTGGTTAGTGTGAGGGTCATGGCAATTGGTGCAGGTGACACCGGCCTGGAACATTTTACTCTGTGCAAATGAGCCATAAACAAACACTTCGTCGTTAATCTGACCATCAGAATGATACAGCCCGGATCGTAACAGTTCAGGCTGATAGCTTTCGTTCAAAGGCTTATCAACTTGAAACCCTGAGGTTATGGCTTCTCTGCGTGAGTGGCACTGTGCACAAATCTCAATCTGCTTCTGTGCTTTTTTATCCACAGACTGGGCAATAGAAGCGCCTGGTAACCAGTGCCAGATATTGGCATCGGAGATATCCACAGACAGCCCATTACCTTTCGCTTTGTCAGGATTCTGCGCCCACTCCACATGAGCGCTGGCAGGGCCATGACAACTTTCACACCCAACACCAACCTCCTGCCACTGACTTTTATACCAATCACTTTCAGCCTGGTAACCTTTCTGATACCCAGTGGTATGGCATTCAATGCACATCCGGTTGCCATTTTGTGAAGGCTGAGTCCAATGCAGTGGACTCCGATAATCAATGTCATCATCAGGATAAAGGTGAAACCAGCGCTGTCCACCTTCTGACTCCGGTCTTGAATCCCAGGCAATCCCCAGCGCCTGCAGTCGCCCACCAGGGTACTCAATCAGATACTGCTGCAGTGGATAGTCACCTATGGTGAAAGCAACGTTATACTGCCCTTTTTTGCCTTCTGGTCCATCGGTCTCAACCATAGGTTGATCATTCGTAAAAAAGAAGCGACTGGTATCGTCACCATATCGGAAGGTCGTATTATTGAAATCCCCCAGTACAGTATCACGCTGGGCTTGTTGCAGTGCTGAATGGTGCTGACTCTGTTTCCAACCGGTATAGGCCTCAACATGGCAGGCAGCACAAACCTGACTGCCCGCATAGTTGCTCGAGGTGGCATAAGCTACTTGAGAAATAACCCATAGAAGAAGGGAAATCCCCCCTTTTTTGACTACGTTGGGGAGGCTCATCTTTGTTATTCTGTATTTATATTTTTGATCGGCTAATACTACAAATAGCGATCCCTAAAAACCATAACAATAAAAACAATATGCTCTATATCGCAAACAGCCATGGCAAAGGGCGTGGTGTTTACACGGATAACCGGATCGAGCGGGATACGGTCATTGAAAAATGTCCTGTCCTTGAAATCCCCCATGAAGAGGTTGAGCTTCTGGAGTTGACCATGCTCAACAATTACTACTTTGCCTGGGGCAAAGACCAGAAGCGGGCAGCCCTCGCTCTTGGACTCGGCTCAATCTATAACCACTCTTACACACCGAATGCCATTTATCGCCCAAGAGAAAATGAACAGATTATCGAATTTGTTGCCATTCGAAAAATCCTGGCTAATGAGGAAATAACGATAAACTACAATGGTTCACCCAATGACCAGTCACCTCTTTGGGGGGCGGACGAAATACCCTGGTTGAAATAGCGATAAGCTATTGATTATAAATACGATGTAATAATCGGAAATTTCTATCGCCAAAGATCAAATTCTCAGGCTAGAATACCGTTCCCTTGATTACCTTTGGAGCCATACGTGGTTACGCTTGTTGCGTATGTTGTCATCGCTATTGCGGTGTCCTTTATTTGTTCGGTATTTGAAGCCGTCCTACTCAGTATCTCCCCAGCCTATGTGGTTAGCCTTGAGCAGAAAAACAGCAAGTGGGCAAAGATTGTCCGGGAGTTGCATGATCATATCGACCGCCCTCTGGCCGCTATCCTCACCCTGAATACCATTGCTCATACCATTGGTGCTGCAAGTGCTGGTGCTCAGGCTGCGAAAGTCTTTGGTGATGCCTCTGTTGGTGTTTTTTCAGCCGTGCTGACCTTACTGATCCTGGTATTGTCTGAAATTATACCAAAGACCATTGGTGCTTCCTGGTGGCAATCTCTGGTTCCTGTAATGGCCGTTGGCGTGCGCTTTATGGTTAAGCTGCTTCTGCCCATTATCTGGATCACCGAGTTACTGACCAGCAAGCTGGGGCCAAAGGACAAAACAAACCCTTACCTGCGCGATGAAATTCAGGCGATGGCCGATCTTGGCTTTCAGGTTGGTGCACTTCAGGGTGTCGAGTCTGAGCTAATGAAAAACATGCTGAAGTTTCGTGATCTCCAGATTGTGGAAATCATGACTCCTCGTTCAGTGTTGTTCTCATTGCCAGAATCTACGACCACTGATGCTTATATGAATGAGTTCACTGGTTCCAGCTTCTCACGTATCCCTGTGTACGGTGAAGACCCGGATGATATTAATGGCTTTGTCATGAGAAATGACATTCTGCTCTCCCACCTTCGGGAAGGCGGCAATACAACCCTGGAAAGCCTGAAGCGTCCGATTATTGCGATTCTTGAGAAAGAACCACTGCCAAAACTGATGGCCACTTTCCTGGAAAAACGCAGTCATATCGCCATGGTTGTCACCGAATATGGCGATATCCGCGGTATCGTGACACTGGAAGACATGATTGAAACTCTGCTTGGACGCGAAATCGTTGATGAAAGTGACGAAGTCGTGGATATGCAGCAGGCAGCAAAAACCAAATGGGCTCATCGCCTGACAGCAACTGCTTCCTGATAATCTTTATTTTCATTGAGCAGACAGTTCATCCAATATGGGCTGTCTGACTTTCTTATCAACGCCTCAAGTTACCTCATCAAATAATACACTACCCACCACTATTAGCTCTAAAGCATTTCTACCCAAGAGGTGGAAAGCCATCGGTCTTATTCCTGAGTCTTCATGGCTTTGAAGTGAATAAAAGATAAAAGTGATTTTTCAATAAACCCACCGAAAGTACACGACAGTATCATCCCTCTTGTTGAAATAAGAATAATTCTCATTATAATTCCGAATCCATAACCTGATATAACCAATAAAAATATTCGGAGTCCATTAAGGATGATGCCCTATTCCTCCCTGCGAGCTGCCGGCTCGATGTTGCTGGTGACCGCACTTCTAAGCGGCTGTGACAGTACTGAAGAAGCCCTCGATACGTCCGCTGCTGAAACCGTTGTCAGCCCAACAGAAGGCCGCGATGTCGTTGCTCACTATGCCAATATTGCCCTGGCGACTTATGAAGATGCCCTGACTACAGCCAAAGCCCTGAAAGAAGCAAGCCTCCAACTTGTAGACAACCCATCAGAAGAAACCCTTGAACTGGCAAGAGCGGCCTGGATTGCTGCACGTGTTCCATACCAGCAAAGTGAAGTGTTCCGTTTTGGTAACCCGGTAGTTGATGACTGGGAAGGACAGCTGAATGCCTGGCCTCTGGATGAAGGTCTGATCGATTATGTCCAGACCACACACTATGACTATGAAATGGGCAATGATGGCGCGCTGGCTAATATTGTCAGCAACACCGAATTAACCGTAAACGGTGAAAAGCTCGATCTGAATACTCTGACTCCTCAGCTTCTTGCAGATCTAAATGAGCTGGGAGGTAGCGAGGCTAACGTCGCAACGGGTTATCATGCCGTTGAATTTCTGCTCTGGGGACAGGATCTGAATGGTACTGCAGCAGGTGCTGGTAATCGTCCTGCTTCTGATTTTGCTAAAGGTGATGCCTGCACGGGTGGACATTGTGAGCGTCGAAGCCAGTACCTGATCACCTCACTGGATCTGCTGATCACGGACCTGGAGTACATGACTCAACAATGGCAGCCAGGCGTAGAAGACAACTATCGCTCAGAACTGCTGTCAGAACCGGTTGAGCAGGGGTTCAGAAAAATGTTGTTTGGTATGGGGAGTCTCTCACTGGGAGAACTGGCGGGAGAGCGCATGAAAGTAGCGCTGGAAGCAAACTCAACCGAAGATGAGCACGACTGTTTCAGCGATAACACCCATAACTCACATTTCTACAACAATCTGGGCATCCGGAACGTCTATACCGGTCAATATCAGCGGGTAAACGGCAATGTAATCACCGGGCCAAGCCTTGCAGACCTGGTTGCCACCGCCAGTAAAGATGAAGCAATAATGATCATTACCCGCTTTGACCAGAGCCACGACGCTTTGCAGAAACTCGTTGACTCAGCCGAAAAGGAAGGCGTTTTCTTTGATCAGCTCATCGCTTCGGGTGATGACAAAGGTAACCAATTGGTGAAATCTGCCATCAGTTCACTGGTTGCTCAAACCAGCGCCATTGAAGAAGCGGCTAGCCTGATCGGTATTCAACAACTGAACCCTGATACGGCAGACCATCAATTCTAAAGCAGCACGTTATATAAAAAGAAACTGAATATGTTATTACGAGCCATGGGGTTCGCCTTTTTAGCCCTGATCACCGGATCAGGGCTTTTGGGCTGTAACAACACCGAAAAAGTCACCTATGAGAAAGGTGAAGAGCGACCAGGTGGCCAGACATCAGCCACTGTTTCTGGGCGTAATGCCTTTTCGCTTCCCTCTGCCAATATGGCAGTAAGCCGTCGTCTGGACTTCAGTGTTGGTAACAGTTTTTTTCGAAACCCCTGGGTTGCAGCCCCCGCCAGCACCAAAGCCAGAGATGGTCTAGGGCCCATTTTTAACACCAATGGTTGCCAGAACTGCCATATCAAGGATGGACGTGGCCATGCGCCAGAAGATGGTGACCTTAACCGTGTATCCATGCTGGTCAGACTCAGTATTCCTCCCAGCTCAGAAGACCTGCCGTTATTACCCCATCAGGGTGTAATCCCTCATCCGGTTTATGGTGACCAGCTACAGGATTTTGCCTTGCCCGGAGGTATTGCTGAAGGTCGCGTTCGAGTCACTTATGAATACCATAAGGTTACGTTTCAGGACGGTGAAACCGTTGAGTTAAGAAAGCCCGTTATTTCAATTGAAGAGCCTGGCTATGGTCCATTATCGTCAGATGACTATGGCAACGTCATGATGTCAGCACGGATAGCGCCACCTATGATTGGTCTCGGTCTGCTGGAAGGGATCTCCGAAAACGACCTTCTCGCCAATGAAGATATTGATGATAAAAACAGTGATGGTATTTCCGGAAAAGCAAACCGGGTCTGGGATGTTGAGCAGAACAAGACCGCTATCGGTCGCTTTGGCTGTAAAGCCGGGCAGCCAACGCTAAAGCAACAGAATGCCGCAGCCTTCAATGGTGATATGGGACTGACCAGCAGCCTCTTTATGAAAGAAAGCTGCACCGCTAAACAAAAACGCTGTCATGAGCAAATGGCAGGGGAGCACCCCGAAGTATCTGACAATATTCTCAATAAGGTAACCTTCTACAGCCAGAATCTTGCTGTGCCTGTCAGGCACGATGCCAAAGATGACAAAGTTCTCACAGGTAAACAGCTTTTTTACGACGCTGATTGTGTTTCCTGCCATACTCCGTCATTTACAATCGGCTCTACTGCTGCCAGAGAACAGGCAAACCAGAAGATCTGGCCATATACTGATTTGTTATTACACGACATGGGAGAAGGGCTTGCTGACCATCGCCCTGAATTCCTGGCCAATGGTCGTGAATGGCGTACACCACCACTATGGGGGATTGGTCACACTCATGAAGTTGATGAAACGACAGGTTTTCTTCATGATGGTCGGGCAAGGACACTAATAGAAGCTATTCTCTGGCATGATGGCGAAGCAGCCAAATCCAAACAACGAGTATTGGCAATGAGTGCCAGAGAGCGTAACGCGTTGATTCACTTTGTAGAATCCTTATGAAGAAGTACCTGACACTGATAATTCTTTCTTTGGCCTTGAGTGGGTGCGATCAGTTTTTCCCTGAAAAACTGGATTTGTCCCGTTCGCCCATGACCATCTTGCTGGAAGACCAGATTCAGCCACGTTATACCAGCCTGGTTTCTGAAGCTTCAAACCTTCGAAACCTGGCATCGGAGTTCTGTCTGAATCCGGATAACAAACACTTTGGTTTACTGCAGCAACAGTGGCGTACCACCATGCTAAGCTGGCAATCTGCAGAAGCCGTTAGCCAGTTGATGTTGGAAGAAAACATGGAAGGTTGGCGCTTTCAGTTCTGGCCTGATAAAAAGAACTTAACCGGTCGAAAAGTGGAAGAACGACTCAAGAACAAAGCCCCTGTACCTTTACTATCAGACAGCGTGATCCTTCAGGGTTTGTCCGCATCCGAATACCTGCTTTTTGATTCTCAGGCTAACGATGCCCTGGCATTGAAGAAAACTGAGTACTGCCAGTTTCTGGTTGAGAACACCGAAGCGCTTTATGCCAACAGTTTGGAGTTACAACAGAACTGGGAAAAGTCAGGTAACTATTATATAAAACTGATGGCAATGGAGCGCGGTAAACATGCGTTTGGTTTGAATGGTTGGGTGCTGAATAGCCTTGATGCCCAGACCTCACGCCTGAGAAAAGAGCTGGCTCTCCCCTTAGGAAAAAACCGCACCAATCTCTTTATGGCGGAATCCTGGCGTAGCCGACAGTCCCTGGAAAACATCCGCACCGTCCTCGCAGCCTTTGATTCTCTGGTCGCTCTGGCCATTGAGCAATCAGCAAACCAGGAACAGGCAGCACTATGGCAGGACATCGTTCTGGAACTGGACAGCCTTTCATTATCGATGCAAAACCTGCCTTATGATTTCATGACTGCCATTGAACAGGGCAGAGCTGAAGACCTGCTTAGTCTGAAAGAACAAATTAACTCACTTGGCAAGCAGGTTGTGAAAACAGCAACCAAACTTGAAATTCCTCTTGGTTTTAATTCAAGTGATGGTGATTAGGGGGCTTGTTCAAGAATAGCCCCATTGAAACAGTAGAAAAATGCATCGACGCGTATTTATAAAAAGTGCACTAATTCTGTCGGCTATAGGGTTAACCGGTACCGGATGTACATCAACCTCCCGTCACGTACTGGCCTCTGCAGCCATGGACTCAGCAGGTAATCCCAGTATTCGCCTGATAAACCCATACAAAGCTCAATCCAGTATTATCCCTGTCCCCGAACGACTCCATGATGCCTGCCTTCGCACCAATACCATGGAGGTGATCGTTTTTGAGCGACGCCCTGGCTATCGTTTTTATGTGGTTGATGTTGAAAAGGCTCAGATATACAAAACTATTACTATGAATCCTCAAAGGCATTTATACGGCCATGGCGTTTTCAGTCAGGATGGAAAATGGCTATACACAACAGAAAATAACTTAAGCTCTTTACAGGGTGCCATCGGTATTTATGACGCTGAACAGGGATACAAGAGAACAGGAGAGTGGCTACTCCCCTCTCCGGGTCCCCATGAAATTCAAATGATGCCAGACGGAGAAACACTGGTTGTTGCCGTTGGAGGTATCAAAACTCACCCTGACACAGGAAGAAAAACCCTGAACCCTGGTTCACTGGAGCCCTCACTGGTTTATCTGAACCGTCACTCTGGAAAGACTATCGAGCAACGGTCATTTGTCGATCCCCACCTGAGCATACGCCACCTGGATATTGCCAGCGATGGAACGGTTGCTATTGGCATGCAACATCAGGGCAGTAATGATGAGGCCTTACCTCTGGTCGCTACCCATCAGCGGGGTAATCCTATTCAAGCGATAAAGGCTCTACCGGAGCAATGGCTGGCACTGAAAGGCTATATTGCCAGTGTTGCCTTACTCTCAGAAGCGGACACCATTGCAGTTACCTCTCCCACGGGAAACCGAGTCGCCCTGATACAGAAATCCACCGGGCAACTGAAGTCTTTTTTCTATCACCGGGATTGTGCCGGTATTACACCACTCTCGCCAAGCAGGCTGGCAGTAAGCAATGGTTTTGGTGAGATTCAGGTGCTGGAATGCTTACAGGGAATGGCAAAGCGCATCCATCAAGTTAAGCACGCTGACTGTCGCTGGGATAACCATATATTGCGCATTTAACCCTGCTCAAAAAAAAGCCCTGAAAAACAGGGCTTTTTAAGGTCATTCGTGAACTTTATACCGCTGGTTGTGCCGATACACTCCGTTTGGCAGCCGCCATCATAAACCAGATAATTGCTGCAATGGCTGCTACAGCACCCACTGGGTAAGAAATAGCAGCAGATAGGCCAAGTCCTTCTGGGGCCATCAGAATATAGGTAGTACACACGGCGGTCATAAAGGTTGCAGGCAGTGAAGCCAGCCAGTGACTTCTTCCCAGGTGAACCATATACATGGCCGATGCCCAGAGAACAATGGTTGCCAGTGCCTGATTAGAGAACGCGAAGTAACGCCAGATAATGTTGAAATCGATAAAGGTCAGAGCAAAACCAACCGCAAATACGGGAACTGCCAGCATCAACCGGTTCTTTGTGCTTGCCTGACTGATATTCAACGCATCGGCAAAGATCAGTCGTACACTCCGAAAAGCGGTATCACCGGAAGTGATTGGGCAGGCAATAACACCAAGGATGGCCATCATCCCACCAACGGTTCCCATCAAGCCGACAGACACTTCATTGACTACCAGACCCGCACCACCTTTTGCCAATACTTCATTAAGACCTTCCAGACCATTGGGGAAGAAAGCCATCGCCGCTGCTGCCCAGATCAGGGCTACCACGCCTTCGGCAATCATGGCTCCATAAAATACACGACGGCCATAGCTTTCAGTTGGCAGGCAGCGTGACATCATCGGAGACTGGGTTGCATGAAAGCCACTGATGGCACCACAGGCAATGGTAACAAACAGCATTGGCCAGATTGGCAGACCTTTGGGATGTGAAAGCGGATCGGTTATTTCAGGAATCGGCAGACCTTTCACCAGCATCATGCCACCAACACCGACGGCCATAATCAACAGGGTTAAACCAAACAGTGGATAAATTTTCGCAATGACTTTATCCACAGGTAACACGGTAGCCATGAAATAATAGGCTAAAATCACTGCCAGCCAGAAGCTGGTATCAGCAAAGATGCCTGTCATTCCCAAGTTCGCCAACAACCCGGCAGGCCCCATCATAAAGACAACACCCACCAGCAGCAGGAGCACCACTGAGAAGCCACGCATTACTTTGCGAGAACCTTCTCCCAGGTAATGCCCAACAATTTCAGGGATGGATTGCCCCTGGTGACGCACTGAGAGCATGCCAGAAAAGTAGTCGTGGACAGCACCACCGAACACGCAGCCAAAAGCGATCCACAGGAATGCAGCCGGACCATACAGTGCTCCCATAATGGCACCGAAAATAGGACCAAGACCGGCTATATTCAGAAACTGGATTAGAAAAATCTTATGCCAGGGTAGAGGGACAAAGTCGACACCGTCTTGAAGGGTATGCGCCGGAGTTTCTCGATTCGGATCCGCCCCAAAGTGACGATCGACCCATTTTCCATAGACCAGATAGCCTACGATCAAAATTGCTAATGCACCAAGAAAGCTAAACACGTCAACTACCCCGCTAAGCTCTGTTGAGCTAAGGCTGACCGGACAACAGTGGAAACCCAACCGCTGGAATTATTGTAATACCTGATTCCTGTTGAACAGAAAATCGGCAACATCGATTTTGCGCGCAATATAGCAATTTGCTGACATATTATTTTGATATAAAACAAGGAAGGAGTAATCCTTCTAAAAAAGACCATTGACGCTTAATAATCACTCTGTGGTGCCTCCAGTCTTGCGCGGCCCTGGTCAGGGATTCTGGCTTCTCAGCTAAAAACCAGTCAAGATTCTCAGCGGTTATGAGAAATCAAAATGACTTTAGAACTCACAGTCTTCATTTCCAGTTTTTTAATTGGTAAGTAGCTGGCCATATGGAATCGAATACTTCTGAGTGAGTGGATAGTTACCATGCAAGGCACAACGGCGGGAGCATAGCCGTAGCTATGTGACCAACGTTGTAACGCTGCACAACTGCATGGATGCAGGAGTTAGAGCAACGTATGGAGCAGTTGCCGAGAGTGACTAACCACTTACTCAGAGAATAGGATTTCATATGGTTAGTTACTTAGAAGCCAATTGATGCTCTGAATCGGCTCGGACAAATTCACAAGCGTTACTGAGTTCTATGGCCAATTGTTTAGCTCCCCCCCTATCAGCAGAGTTTAATAACTCATCAAAATCACCAATGCTTGACGCTCTGTCATTCGATGGTATTTCATTCAGCTGCCTCAACAACACACGAACGTGGCTCAGATCTTCAAGGGCAGAAGCCGGATAGCTATTGAAATACGTTGATGCGTTTTCGGCACGAATGGATGCGCTGCAAAGAATATGATGACTGAGAGATTGTCGGTTAACTGGTTTGTATCGTGCAATGCCTCCGGTAAGGTCATTCACCAGAGGGCCCATCAGCGATTTACTGAGCGCCCTTCGTACGGGAGAGTGTCCGATATAAAAACCACCATCTGGCCCGGTAATGGTTGTTGCTACCGACTCTTCAAGTCCCTGGGTATAGCCGATTACCTTCCCGGTTTCACGATCCAGAAGCCCAACCCCGACGGTAAGAGGAATCGCCTTGCCACTCTTAGTCAAAATGCCGTTACCAGCCATCATGGCAATCCCGTTTGCGGTCACGGTGGCAGTGAGCAAATTGATATTTTTTGCCCCCATCAGCTCCGGATACATATCCAGACTGGCAGACCACCCCCCTTCAGCACGATCTCCACGGTCAAACAACTTATAAAGCGTTTTTAACGTGGCAACGTAAAGCTCATTTCCTTCCGAAGCTACCGTGATGGAAGCCAGTACCTGCTCCCCGACATTGTGTCGCCAGAGTTCATTCAGATCCCGGTCATAGGCGATAACATGCCCATGCTCATCCGACGTGTAGATTCGTTTGCCATCTGCAGTTAGCGCCGGTGTTGAACCGGTCCCCCCTTCAAACATTGCCTTCGCCGCAACAGCAAGCTGTAACTTGCCCTCCCTTCTGACGACATCAATGCCATAAATTGCACCATTGGCAGCCAGACCGTCCTTAACCCCATCGTCTTCATCTTCTGCCGTAGCAGCGACAAAAATTCTTCCGGTGGCAGGATCGATGGAAAAGTAGTTAGCAACTTTTACCCCTCCGCCAAACAGAATATCCATCACCCGACTGAAGCGCCCTCCATGGGTCGGGTCCTCCCCAACAGCCTCTCTGGCGACAGCATCGGCTCTGTCAAGCAACCATTGTGGAATCCTGGTCGCATTAGAGGGTTTTGCAGGAGCGCCGGGAATTATAAATGGCTCAGGCAACAGCAGACGGCCGGTTTTTCGGTCCAGCATAATCATCGTGCCATCCATGACCACACTGACAATCGCATCGGCCTGAGGCAGATAATTCGCACCAAAGTTATGGCTGTTTTCAAGCCCCTGAACAGGATCTATGTACTTCTTCAGGCCGGTTTGCACATCCCAGATGATCTCGCCATCGGGCCTGACAGCCAGCGCCCGTTCATACAGTGTCAGATAGATAATCTGCTCACCCGGGCGATCCGGGTCGTCCAGCACCAACGGAGCGCCTCCACCCTGGCTGTAACCTTCAATGGTCCAACGTCGTTCACCCGTTTTGCCATCAAGGGAGACCAGAACCACATGCTCTTTCGGCGTCACTGGGCTGAAATACAGGTTACCCTCCCGATCTATGGATGGCCCTTCGGTGATGAACATATCCTGCTCAACAACCCAATCCAGCTCAACCTCGGGTGCCACGGCGGTGAGCACCTCGTCAGAATTGCGGGTTGAACCATGAAGCGAACGGAATGTGTCATTCACCCCAAGCACGGGGTTTTCTGGAGCCACATAACGAGGCCCATCAGGCCGCCACTCACTCAAAGAGGTATCGTCGTATGTTCTTGGTGTTGTCAGGTAATGGTTCAGCAATACACTGCACACCCCTATTCCGGCGACGGCAACGCCTGACATCAATAACTTTCTGGCCATGATTTACCTGCTTTATCGTTATTATTTTTATTCAGTAACACTGCCCGGAAAAGCAGTTTCACCGATATGCTAACCCTAGCGCCCCCAACGCCGTATCGCTGCGGGGGTGTAATCGGATTTACTGGCCAGCTGCCCAAAGATCAGCGGTTTTTTATAACTATTGGCGATGCCATTGGTGATGTAACGGCCAGAATAAAGGTCATAGAACACTTCCGTTACCAGCCAGGGCACCTGCTGAGGATTCAACTGGATGGCATGGGCCATCCCCACCCGCCAGATCTGATCTCGACTGTCATATAAATCGATGATTGACGCCTGCCAGGTGTCTTCGTCAATGTAGAAAGTGCGCTTGCCATAGACATGGCGCTGGCCATCCTTAAGAGCGGCTTCAACCACCCAGACGCGATGAAGCTCATAACGGGCCAGTTCCGGATTGATATGCCCCGGGTGAATGATGTCGGCATTACTCCGGCTTTTGTCATAGAGCACATAACTGTTATAGGGAATAAAGATTTCCTGTTTACCCTTCAATGTCCATTCATACTTGTCGGGCGCACCATTGAACATATCCAGGTTATCTGAGGTTTTTAGATTATCACTGCTGGTTGCAGGATTATCATAGGCAACATTGGGCGCCCGTCGTACACGACGCTGCCCTGGCAGATATTTCCACGCTCGTCTTGGCTCAGCAACCTGGTCAATAGGCTCATGCACCAGTGTCACTTCCCCTGCCATCCGGACTGGCTCCAATACCTTGGACTTATAGAGAAACAACAGGTTTGACTCCTCTTCCAGGTCGGTAATGCTCGGGAAGAAGTTCCAGATGGTCTGCTTGATGATTTCCCGATAATCGCCATTGGCTTCTGCAATCACCTGGCTGAGGGTCAGGTCCATACTGTCGCCACGGTAGCGCAGCATATGATTCCAGATGACCTCCAGACCATTTTCAGGTTCAGGAAAAGCCACTCCATTTGCCAACCCGGCAATGCCATTACCACCGTCCAGCAGCGTTGTGGTTTCAGCATTACGGCGCGTTGCCTCATACACGGAATCAGGGTAACTGGCACTGCGACGGGTTGGAAAAACGTTCATTTTGAAGCTATCGGGATAGCGTTTGAACATAGCCAGCTGGCCGGGCGTCAGCTGGTGACGGTATTGCTCAAGGTTTTCTGCCGTAATGGTAAACAGCACCTCATCACTGGCAAATGGGTTCGCCATATTGCCATCGGGCTGCATGGCTCCCTGCTCCGGTTTTAAACCACCGGTCCAGGCGGGAATCGTACCGGCACTATTCCCCTCTCTTTCAGCCCCAACTGGGGTTAGTGACTGATCGAGCGGATCCGTGGTTGAGAGTGTTGGGCTGGCTTGAACCATCGGTGCCAGTGCAATCATACCAGCCAGCGCCAGTCGTCTGGCAGTGCTACTAAGTAGAGTATCAACAGGTTTCATTATTATTATTCTCCCACAGTCAGAATCAGGGCTCAGAAGCTGGCGCTGATACTGAAACTCATGAAGTCACGATCATCCAGAGTGCTGTACTGGTTATTGCCAAAGAAGCTGGTGTAAGCCAGTGTCGCCTTATAATCATCACGATAAATAGAGCCAAGACTCAGCGTTGTTGCCATCTGGCCTTCCTCAAAAGCACCGCCAGGCTGATAGGCATAGCCATTGACATCATGACGGAAAGACAGTGATGGCTTAAGGGTTACCCCCGGCAGTACACTGCTATAAACCAGAGTCGCATTCAGTCGATACCCCCAACTGTCAGACGTCGTATACCCTTTATTAGTACAGAATTCATCGGTGATGTTGTCACTGTTATTGCAGGTGCCTGAACCATCATCTCCTGGGCCAAAGATTGCTGAGCGGCCATAACGGTTTTCATCACCCAATGCCCCAACGTGCATAAAGCCTATTTCACCAATCAGCGCTAATTCGGAAGCTCCCATAACCTGTGGAAATGTGTTGAGTGCGGTTATCTGAAGCTGGGTCACCGGTTTGCGGACATAACCCTCAACCGCTGCTCCATAATCACTTGGATCTGATGGGTTTGCCCCCCCTGATAGGCATCTGCCAGCAGGTCGTTGATATTGATCTGCAAAGGCATATTTGGACGATAAGCAAGCTCACCACTCAGAGACCACCCACTATTGAGACTGGTATTAAAACTCAGACCATAGAGTCGAATATTCTCCGGAAATACGGCGTTATAGGTCGCCCCTTGACGCCCACCAAGCCCGGGAATGATCGTATCTCCGGGCGTCGCCAGATTGGCGTTGGTTGCATTCAGGTAAGGGTTTCGGCTGTGGTAGTTGATAAAATAAAGACCAAACTCTGTTCCATTCAAATGTTCAGCATAATACTTCAGCGACGCCCCCCACTGACCTTGATCATTAGGCAGGTCATCAGCAACACGATCAATAATCGTGTTCAGCCCACCACCAACATTTTCTTCTTCCGCATTGGATAATGTTGCCTGTGTATAAATAGGACCACAGCCCGGCTGGATAGCATCCGTCGTTGCAAAAAAGGTATTACAACCATCCAGAACCGTAGGCCGCCAGTTAAACTGATAAAATCCTTCGAGCGTCATTGCCGGAGTCAGACCAACACTGCCATACAGCATCTCAACAGGCAGGAGACCTTCCTTAAGCTCAACCCCCGGGCGGTTAAAGGCAGCGGCATCCAGGGGGTTAATGATGTTGATGCCCCCCTGTAGAAAGGTACTTTCCCCCCAGCTCAATACCTGCTTACCCAGCCGGATATCCACCGGCATCTCACCCAGATCGAAATACGTCCAGCCATAGGCATCCAGCAGCTCTATGCCACTGAAACTGGCCAGATCATCAAAGCCACTGTCGTCGAAGTCGGTATAGCGGCCACTTTTCGTTTCCAGCCAATGGTCATACCAGTATTTGACGCTGCCCTTAAAGCCATAGTTACGGTATTCCAGTGTCAGGTCTGTCAGTCCTTTATACTGGTTGGAAATCACATCCCCTTTACCAAAATTCAGTCGGCCATTGTCCGCATTGGGTCCAGTACCGCTGCCTGGTGTGATGTTCAGGTCCTTACTCTCTCCAAATGTGTACAGTCTGCTGTCCGGGTTCTGAGTACTGACACTCATGCCGGCACTGATGGTCGTATTCAATGAGCCAGTCAGCTCACCATCGAGGGCCTCAAACGTTTTTGCCATTGCCTGCTGCGAAATCGCTGACAGAAGAATGGCTGCGCAAATAGGTGATACTGTATTGTTAGTAACCACATCGAATCCCGCTTATTGTTATTGTTCGGGTTGATTAAGTTGCAAAAGCAGGCTCAGCCGAGCCCACCTCTGCTCTGGTTTTTATTGAACCGGGTCAAACAGCGACAAAAAACTCACCAGTCCCGGAAGCTGGGTCATTCCACCCTCAACAGACAGGCTGCCGGTGGCCAGCGCAGTTGCAAAACTTTTCTCCCCAAGTACCAGGTCAATCCATTCATCGGTGGTGACGGATACCCGGATATCGGCATTGGCAATATCGCCACGGATAAACTCCGCAATGCCACTGCGAACATGCAGGCTGTACTGCTCTTCGGCATCGGTAAAATCAAAGCTCAGGGTCTTATCCACACCCGAACTTTTTTCCGGATTCAACGCTACGGTCATTGCCTGAATAAAGTTGCCAATGGGGAAGGTTTTAATCAGCGCCAGCTTCTCTGGTGTCATTACTTCCGGCTCAACGGTATGCCCCTCCAGCTCCAGAGCCTGTGACAGATAATAGTTGCGTCCATTCGGGTTCATGGAAGCCTGCCCAAGACTGCGCATTGCCTGAATTTTGATGGCTTTGCCTTCCGAATGATCTGGCTCGGCAAATAACAGATAATTCACCAGCTCCAGAGCCCAGCGGTGTTTACCCTGCTCCAGAGCATTGCGGGCTTCGGCAACCACCTTGTCTTCCCCCAGCAGGGCCAGCATATTTTCCCCACGCTCTTTTTCCGGTGCTTTTGACAGCGTTGCTGCATCACCATCAAACCACCCCAGGTAGCCGTTGAAGATACTGCGTACCGACCATTCGACGGTGCCGTACAGTTCCCGAAGATAGGGGTGGCTGACCAGTGGCTCGGGCAATTGCACAGACTCCACCAGCTGATCTTCCGTCAGCCCCTGGTTCATGCCCCTGATGGTCTGATCGTGGACAAACTGGATAGCGTCCCGATAGGCGGTTAATGTCTCATTGATCTCTTCACGACCACTGAGAGGGCGGGTATGGCTGGGCACCAGATGCGCAGGATTCAACTGTCGCATTTTGTCCAGGCTCTGAGTCCACTTCAGAACATCGCGGTAAAGTGTGCCCCGGATGGTATAAAGGTTGGGAAATGCCTTATAAATATTATCCCCTGGCATCAGCACATCATGATCCGGCAGATAAACAAATAACTGATCATTGGTTTCTCCAGGCGCATGCACCAGCTGAATACGAACTCCCGAGATTTCTAATTCCAGATCATCATCAAAGGTTTTGTTCGGACGTATCAGCGTTGGTGTACCGCCACCATGGCCAGCATCCAGAGCAGGACCAATGCCGGCATTAATCAAACCAGCGTCGTTTCTCTCAAGAAGGTTGCCAAACATCCGGCTGCTTCGATCACCGATGACCGGTCTCAGCTGATTAATCACCCGGTTAATGTAAGTATTGGTTGATGCATGGGCATAAACATCAACATCGCCACTGGGCACAAAGCCTTTGCCTCCCAGAATATGGTCGGCATGGTTGTGGGTGTAAATCAGGGCTTTGATGGGCTTATCGGTAATCTTTCTGAATTCATTCAGAACAGACTCTGCCGCTTCACGGCTTTCCATCACATCAACAATAATGAGACCATCATCACCTTCAATCATGATGGAGTTGGCAAGGCCAAAACCAACGGCAACATGGACGCCATCAGTGACCTTATAAACCTTACGCTCAAACTCGGCAGTGTGGGCTTGAAGCAGTGGGTGAGCCTTTCCTGCAGGAATTTCTGTCGTTGTGCTTTGCTTCTGTTCCTGCCCACAACCGGCCAGAAACAGGCATAAAGAAAGGAGAACTACAGCTTTTTTTATTATGATCATCAGCTATCCTGCACACCGATTGTTATTTTATTTTTTTCGGTGCCCCATGATATAACCGGATAATTGCTGCTGACCTGACTTTAACGGACAGAAGTTTGACCTGACATGACAACAACAAATGCGAATAAGACAAAAGCGATTACCGTAAACGACGATGCAACGACATTAAGTTCCTGGGCGCTGGCATTGGTCAATACGATTAAAAGCGTCCATTGTCCGGTTGAACCATTACTCCAGGAAGCCGGCATAGACCCATCGTTATTAACCCAGGCGGGTCAGAGAATCCCCATCCAGAAAATGGCGGTTCTGTGGAAAGCAGCCGTACGTGAAACAGGCAACCCGGCCATTGGCCTTTTGGTTTCTCAACACCTGCAAACCAATCACCTCTATGCGTTCAGCTATGTCATTCAGGCTTGTGGTAGCGTCCGTGAAGCGCTGGAAACCATGGTTCGTTTTTCTGCAGTGATCAGCACCGCTGTCGAACTGGAGCTGAAAGAGAAAAAGGACTGTGCAGAGTTGATCTATGGTGTGCGCGAAAACTACCCGGCCCCCTGTCATGAGGCCATGGATGCCTCCGCTGCCATCACCATTATTCGAGCAATCAACCACCTTGGCCTTCGGCCTGAAGATATTGTTTGTGTCAAACTGCCCCGCCCATACCCAGATCAACCTGAACTCTGGAAAGCGGGACTTCCCTGCCCGGTACACTTTGATTCAGACTGTTTGAGGGTTGTCTTTCAACCCCACGTTCTGGAAAACGAGCTACCGACAGCCAGTCCAGAAATTGCCAGCACCAACGGTGAGCTGCTGCGCCGCTATCTGGATTCTCTTAACCGAAACTTCGTAACGCGGGCAAGGCAACACCTGGCTGACTTGTTCATTTCGGGTGAAGCAACACAGGAAGCGTTGGCTGCTGAGCTGAATATGAGTCCAAGGAATCTGCAAAGAAAACTGTTCTCTGAAGAGACATCGTTCAGAAATTTACTGGATGAACTTCGTCAGAAACAGGGACTCCATGACGTTCAGCACTCTCAGAAACCCATTACCGAAGTTGCTCATGACCTTGGCTTTTCAGATACCGCCAGTTTCAGCCGGGCATTCAAACGCTGGACAGGTACATCTCCAACGCAGTATCGAAAAATGAAAGAAGTGGTTCTTTAAATAACGATTATCAAACAGTGCCTCATCCCTGAGACAAGCTGATCATTTTTTCTCCTACTTTATGCAGACTGCATAAACTATGAGTGGCTTGGTAACAGCTCAGTTGGCATATACACGTTCAACTCACCACTGGCTACCAGTTCGGAGGCTTTCTGGATATCAGGAAAGAAATACCGATCCTGATCGTAGAACGGAATGTCCTTTCTCACCGTTTTCATCACCAGCTGCAACGTTTCAGACGTTTTGTAGGGTTTCCTCATATCCACCCCCTGTGCCGCCGCCAGCAACTCAATGCCCACGATAGACGACGTATTACTGTTCATCTCCCGCAATCGACGCGCCCCATAAGTTGCCATGGAGACATGATCCTCCTGGTTAGCAGAAGTGGGCAGACTGTCGGCAACCGAAGGATGACAGAGGCAACGGTTTTCACTGGCTAAGGCTGCAGCGGTATTATGAGCAATCATAAAGCCGGAATTGACGCCGCTGTTCTTCACCAGGAATGGCGGCAGTCCACTCAGATGTTGATCCACCAGCAGTGCAATTCGTCGTTCACTGATGGCTCCTATCTCTGCAATGGCCAGTGCCAATGCTTCGGCAGCCATGCCGGTTGGCTCTGCGTGAAAGTTACCACCGGAGAGTATTTCGTTCTCTTCCGCAAAGACCAGGGGATTATCAGTAACCCCATTGGCTTCCACTTCCAGCAGGCCAGCGGCGTAACGCATCTGTTCCAGGCAGGCCCCCATCACCTGAGGCTGGCACCTCAATGAATACGGGTCCTGTACCTTGTCACAATCTATGTGAGCCTGTTCTATATCACTGTGGTCCAGTGTGGCGCGGTAGGCATGGGCAATATCAATTTGCCCTTTAAGCCCACGAGCCTCGTGAATACGAGGGTCAAAAGGACTCCGACTGGCCATGGCGGCTTCAATGGAAAGGCTTCCGGCAATAATGGCTGATGCCATTAAATCTTCCACCCCAAACAGTCCCTGCAAAGCAAAGGCCGTACTGGCCTGCGTACCATTCAACAGAGCAAGCCCTTCTTTAGGCGCCAGCTTCATGGGCTCCATACCAGCGTAAGTCAGCGCTTCAACAGCCGTCACCTGCTGACCATCCAGCAGGGCATGACCTTCACCCAGTAATAAACAGCTCATGTGAGCCAGCGGCGCAAGATCACCACTGGCTCCCACCGAACCCTTTTCAGGAACACAGGGGTATACCCCCAGGTTAATCAATTGGATCAGGGCTTCAATCAGTTCCAGCCTCACTCCCGAAAGCCCCCGGGCAAGGCTGTTTATTTTTAATACCATCATCAGGCGGACAGTACTTTCATCCATAAACTGACCAACACCTGTCGCATGAGAGAGCACTATGCTCTTTTGCAGAGCTTCCAGCTCCTGATCTGGAATTCGTGTGCTGGCCAGCAGACCAAACCCCGTATTGATGCCATAAACAACCCGGTTCTCGGCCAGCGCCTGATTGACGCAGGCGACACTCTTGTTGATGACTGGATAACAGACAGGGTCCAGCTTGATCTGAACCTCATAACGGCTAACCTTGCGCAGGTCACTCAGAGATAATTTTCCGGGGGAAATCACTAACTCATTCATACCTGCGCCCTCCCGACTGCATGGGCAGATCCAGACCGTTCTCCTGCGCACACTCCCGGGCAATGTCATACCCAGCATCAGCATGGCGCATCACCCCGGTTCCCGGGTCATTCCACAACACCCGGCCAAGTTTCTCC
Organism: Endozoicomonas sp.; assembly: GCF_965196975.1. Taxonomy (NCBI): domain Bacteria; kingdom Pseudomonadati; phylum Pseudomonadota; class Gammaproteobacteria; order Oceanospirillales; family Endozoicomonadaceae; genus Endozoicomonas; species Endozoicomonas sp. The sequence continues at coordinate 5,694,069 of NZ_OZ239981.1, read as the reverse complement.
CGGGCTTCATCGGTACCATCAGCCACAATCACAACCCCAGAATGCTGGCTGTAACCAATACCAACACCACCGCCATGGTGAATACTCACCCAGGTTGCGCCCGATGAGGTATTCAACAATGCATTCAGCAGAGGCCAGTCAGAGACTGCATCACTGCCATCCTGCATACCTTCGGTTTCCCGGTTAGGGCTGGCCACCGAACCTGAATCCAGATGGTCTCGACCAATCACCACCGGCGCACTCAGTTCACCACTGGCCACCATGTCGTTAAAGGCCTGCCCGAGACGAGCCCGATCCTTCAAACCTACCCAGCAGATACGGGCAGGCAGCCCCTGGAAAGCGATACGTTCTCTGGCCATATCCAGCCAGTTATGAAGATGCGCATCATCGGGGATCAGCTCTTTGACTTTCTGATCGGTCTTGTAGATATCTTCAGGGTCACCAGACAAAGCTGCCCAGCGGAAAGGACCAATACCCTGACAGAAGAGTGGGCGAATATAGGCGGGCACAAAACCAGGGAAGTCGAACGCGTCTTCAACCCCGACTTCTTTCGCCATCTGTCTTATATTATTGCCGTAATCAACAGTGGCAGCCCCCCGTTTCTGCAGCTCCAGCATAGCCCGCACCTGAACGGCCATAGACTCTCGTGCAGCCTTAGTGACGGCGGCTTCATCTGCCTGACGGCGTTCGCTGGCCTGTTCCAACGACCACCCTTTAGGCAGATAACCATTCAACGGATCGTGCGCTGAGGTCTGATCCGTCACCACATCCGGCGTGATATTGCGCTCAACCAGCTCAGGGAATACATCCGCTGCATTCGCCAGCAAACCAACCGAAATCGCCTTACCTTCTGATTTGGCCTGCTCAATCATGGCCAGCGCTTCATCCAGCGTCGCTGCTTTCTTATCCAGATAACGGGTTTTCAAGCGGAAGTCGATTCGAGACTCATCCACTTCACAGGCCAGCATGGAAAAACCCGCCATGGTCGCAGCCAGAGGCTGTGCGCCCCCCATGCCACCAAGACCACCAGTCAGAATCCACTTACCCGAAGCATCACCATTGAAGTGGGCTTTGGCCATGGCCACAAACGTTTCGTAGGTACCCTGAACAATGCCCTGAGAGCCAATGTAAATCCAGGAGCCTGCCGTCATCTGGCCATACATCATCAGGCCCTGTTTATCCAACTCATGGAAGTACTCCCAGTTTGCCCAATAAGGCACAATATTCGAGTTGGCAATCAATACACGGGGAGCGCCGGGATGGGTTTTGAAGACTCCCACCGGCTTACCGGACTGAACAAGCAGTGTCTCATCCGTCTGCAGACGTTTCAGCGTCGCTACTATCTGGTCGTAGCAGTCCCAGTCCCGGGCGGCCCTGCCAATACCGCCATAAACCACCAATTGTTCAGGATGCTCTGCGACCTCCGGATCCAGGTTATTCATCAACATACGCAGAGGGGCTTCTACCTGCCAGCTGCAGGTATTCAGCTCAGAACCTCTGGGAGCCCGAATGATTCGGTCAGGATCAAATCGTCGATGCCCTTTACTGCCTGCTTTGCCAGTTGGCACCTTCGCCTCTTCACTTGCCATATTCACCGTCCTCTACGTTACGCTGTTTTATTGTGGAAATATCGCCTGCAAAGTCGTTGTCATTTCCATAAAACCGGAGAACCTGATCGACAGGCTCTCAGGAGGGGTGTTGCTCCTGTGATCCGACATGCCGGCTCAAGAAAACTGTAAGTGGTCTCCCAAACGGTATCGGTCTCCAGGGTGCATCAGCTTGGCAATACTGACCACGCCATTCCGACACCAGCTTCTTCTCACGATTCTCAGACAGGGAGCACCAGATTCCATATCCAGTGCTCCGGAAATTTCTTCCGAAGGCAGCATCGCTTCAACGACATGTGTCGCCTCTGTAAGCGCCGCCACCCGGTTCAAGTAAACGTTGGGGGTTTCCTGAGTAAAGTCCTGCTTCAGGTAGTCCGGAGCAAACCGCGGGTTAATGTGGCGCTCTTCCCACTGAAGAGGCAGGCCATTTTCATAGTGAACAATAATGGAATGAAAAACGGTGGCGGATTCCGGCAATTCAAGAGAAAGCGCAATGGCCTCAGACGCTTTCTCTTCAGACAGAAGCAATACCCGGTTGCTGTAACCATGGCCACGCTCCCGGATCTCATCAGCGATATTTCTGACCGTCAGCATGGATGACTGCGGCTTAAGAGGAGCCACAAACGTACCCAGCCCCTGCTGACGCATCAGAACGCCCGAAGCCGTCAGCTCCTGCAGCGCCTTTCTGGCCGTCATCCGGCTCACCGAGAATTGCTGGCAGAGCTCATTCTCAGAAGGTACCTTGCGGGATTCTGCCCACTCACCGCACTCAATCTTGTCCAGAATAAAGTGCTTAATCTGCTGATAACGGGGTAACAGGCGTTGATTCATAATTTATAGGTGCCAATCAAGGCTTTTTAGGCGATCCTGAAGACCGCAGGTTGCTCATATAATCTTATTGTATATAGTTGTATATACAATTTAATAATAATGCAATTTGTACGATTCTGATAAAAATACTGATGATTCTTGAATCAATCGTTCATAACTCAGTTAACCAATAACGGCCGGATACCATGAACAACAGTAACGCTGGCGAATCACTGACCTCCTGCGATCTGCTCATTCGGAACATTCACCTTGCCACCATGGATCCGGCACGCGCCTCAATCAGCCCTGACTCGCACCAACAGAGTGCATCATGCCCCTATAACAGCATTAGGCAGGGAGCCATTCTGGTGCAGGATGGAAAGATTGTGTGGGCAGGTGCAGAATCGGAATTACCACCAGCCAGTGAGGCCAAAGAGACCATTGATGGACAGGGGCAGTGGTTAACACCCGGCCTGATCGACTGCCACACTCACCTGGTCTATGCCGGAGACCGCTCCAGAGAGTTTGAACAACGGCTTGAAGGCGTCAGCTATGAAACCATCGCCAAGCAGGGAGGCGGTATTATCTCCACCGTCAAAGCCACCCGGGCAGCCACGATTGAAGAACTGATTGACGATTCCCGCCCCCGGCTTGAGGCGTTACTGGCTGAAGGAGTTACCACACTGGAAATCAAATCCGGATACGGTCTGGATACAGAGACCGAAACCAAAATGCTCCAGGCTGCGAGACTGCTGGCCAGCGAGTACCCTGTCACTGTCGTTCGTACGTTTCTGGGTGCCCACGCTCTGCCACCGGAATACAAAAACCGGGCGGATGATTACATTGAGCATGTCTGTACGGAGATGATGCCTGCCGTTACCAGAGAGCAGCTGGCCGATGCAGTGGATGTGTTCTGTGAAAACATTGCCTTTTCCCCCGAACAGACAGAACGGGTATTCACAGCAGCCAAAGCCCATGGGCTGAAAATCAAACTCCATGGAGAACAACTCTCTGACAGTGGCGGTACACAGCTGGCGGTAAAATATCAGGCACTTTCCGTTGATCATCTTGAATACCTCAGCCAGTCCGGTATTGAGGCCTTAAAAAACAGCAACACGGTGGCTACTCTACTGCCTGGTGCCTTTTACTTCCTTCGGGAAACCAAGCTGCCACCTATCGATGCGTTAAGAGAGGCAGGCGTTCCCATTGCCATTGCAACCGATTTAAACCCTGGCACATCCCCTCTCGCCTCTATACGGCTGATGATGAACATGGCCTGTACCCTGTTTCGTATGACCCCTTCTGAGGCACTTGCCGGTTGTACTCGCAATGCGGCACAGGCTCTTGGACTTCAAGAAAAAACTGGCAGAATCAAAGAAGGTCTGGATGCCGACCTGTTGCTCTGGCCTGTCAGCCATCCTGCCTCTCTGGCGGCCGGACTCACTGGCATCTCCCCTTCCCTGATCATAAAAAATGGCCAAATTGTGAAATCAACGATCTCCAGAAACCAACCCTTCACCTGGTCTGGCCGTATTGACCAGGAAACCGACACACAGGCTGCCCAACGCTGGCATCAGAAAGTTCATACCTATACACCGGGTAGTGAACAAGGGGTTGCCTTATTGGGGTTTGAGTCCGATGAAGGCGTCCGAAGAAACCAGGGGCGCCTTGGTGCAGCCAAAGGACCAGACCATATTCGACAAGCCCTGACCAACCTGCCTTGGAACCGTAACGCCCCGGTTTGGGATACGGGCAATATTCGCTGCCATGGAACCGATCTTGAGCAGGCTCAGCAGAACTATGCCGGGAAGATGTGCGAACTATTAGACAATGGTCAATTAGTAGTTGGTTTGGGAGGAGGTCATGAAATTGGCTGGGCTTCATACCAGGGGCTTATGATGCACCTGGAAAAACAAAAGAAGGGTAAAGGCAGTCACCCAATCAATGTCGGCATCATCAACGTTGATGCCCACTTTGACCTCCGTTTACCCGAAGTAGGCCCCAGCTCAGGAACCCCATTCTGGCAGGCTTCGGAATACGCCCGGGAACAAAACATCCCCTTCAACTACCTTTGTCTTGGCATCAGTGAAAGCAGTAATACCCAGGCATTGTTCAATCGGGCAGATGAACTGGGTGTCACCTACCGGCTCGATAAAGAGATGACAATACTCAACCTGCCATCGCTGCAACAGGCTCTCCAGCAATTTATTGATCAGGTGGATCATATTTACCTGACCATCGATATTGATGCCTTCCCTGCCGCCCTGGCTCCCGGCGTCAGCGCACCAGCGGCCAGAGGCATTCCACTGGAAGTGGTGGAACCGTTGCTGGATATCATCAAACACAGCGGCAAGCTGAAACTCTTTGATATTGCCGAAACCTGCCCGAGACATGATGTTGATAGCCATACTGCGCGACTGGCAGCGCGGTTGATTCATCAGTTGACTGGACAGTAAAGATGAAACAGAACTGACAAACCTTCCCCCTCGCCGTGCATATTATTGTGCGGCTACCGCTTTCCATTATCCTGAGAGTCTCTAGAAACTTACCTTCATACCTTTTTCTCTGTCCCTCTTTTGCAGCGCCATATTTTTTCCAGTACGGCTTCAGGGTCTTCTTCACTCTCTCCTTATATATCTAATTAAAATTAAATATTAATATTTAACTCCTTAAGGTATTAAATAGATGCTGTTTACCACCACTCACGGATGATCTTTGGGGGCAGAGTGTCACAGTTTTATGAGGTAGAACCTTCGCTAGAAAATTACTGGCGGGGCATTATTCTTTTTGGAAATAATGTTGCCTCGTACAAATTTGCTCTAGCCTGTGCTCTCTATGAGCTGGCCGATTCGAACAATGACTTTATTTCTCTGGAGCAGTTGGCCGAACCATTCTCACGCCACATCTGTGATCATCTAAAAGAAGCACCTAAACAGACGACTTCATCATCCAGCAAATTCTTGACCTCCTGCTCGGATTTCAATCTTGGCAAAATCGACCAGGATACCCTCAATCTTCAAACCGTCAGACTGGGCTTTCAAAATGTGATTGATGCTTTTCACAACGTGAATCGTCATGAGATTGCCAAGCGTTTTTTTATCGATGAGCGTAAAACTGCCGGCAAAGGAATTCGACTGACCAATGATTTTTTTCGCCTTACTGAATCTGATGCTTTTCCCAGTTTCAAACCAGAGACTGATGCCCGCTGGAAACTGGTGGAAAGCGCCTGGCAGATGGGCATTGCAAGGAACCTGTTGCACGTAGAGCATGACGCTAAAACCAAAGGGTTATTCACTCGTATTTCTGATCGGCGGGTAAACATCACCAGCTCAAGAGATAGCCTGAATGGTTATCAGAAAGGAAGGTGTTTTTACTGCTTTGATCGTATATCTATTGAGCCTGGCGATGCCGCACTTGCCGATGTTGACCACTTTATTCCATGGTCTGTCAAACACATTATCCCCAGTATAAATGGAATCTGGAATCTTGTACTGGCCTGCCAGGGCTGGTAACTATTCAGCACCCAGCAAAGGCGTATTGTTGTAATTTCGAACCGCTTTAAGAAGCGCCTGAAATATGTTCAACCCCTGCTTTTTAGCAGATGATAAATAGCTTCGGATTCGGGTAAACATGGTACCTCCGTCTTCGCTTCTGAAGCAGCCTGAGATCTTCTGCTTAAGTTTGGCCATCCTGGCATCACGTTCACTGCCATTGTTATCGAAGGGAATTGAAAAGTCCGACATGAAGCGCAACGTTTCAACCTTAAACTCAATAAGCCTTTTGAACAGGTTGTAGGCCTTGGTATTCCTGACCTTCTTACGTCCAAGCACCTGTCGTTGTTTTTCCATATAAGCGGTTTCCTTCGTGAGAGCCCTTTGAAGGATTTGGTCGTATATCGTCTCAATGCGAAGCTGTATTGCACCAGGCATTTGAGTCAGACCGGCTGCTTTGTATTTCTTGCAGAAGTGCCAGGAGAGCGTAAGCAATTTCATCAGCCGCAGAGCCAGCTTATTCGCATCCCTATCGACAACTCCCTGAAGCTCTCTCAGATGATGGGCATTACAAAGCACATGCACTGCCGCATAGGCAAAGTAGGACTTCCAATGATCGTGAACCAGAATGCCTGCAAAAGTCAGCAGGATGCCCATTGCATCCATTGCTTCACAACCTCGCCTTTCTGAGAGGTAGTAAAGCGTCCATTGGTCATCTCGCATAATGTGTAACCACCACAGTGAACCGTCAACCCGCATGCCAGTTTCATCCGCTCCTGCAACCGGACTTTCTTGTAAAGCATCGCGGATACTCTGCTCAGTAGAGGCCAGGTTCTCATGGGTATAGGCAACAAAATTGGCAACAGAGCCTGCGCTGACACTCATGCAATAAATAGTATTGAAATACTCAGACACCCGGTGATATGGGATGAAGTGATACTGGTTTAAATGAACAGCCATTGCCTGAGTCACTTCTCCGTATTGAGCAGCGGCTTTCACTCCTTGGGGAAACTCAGCGGTGTTCCGTTTACCACAAGGACATACTTTAACGTCTGCCCAGTACGCGGTAACTTCAAATTCTCCGGGTCTACCTGGATCAAAAACCTGTCGCTCAATGTATTTGGTGGGTTTAATATCGATAAGCGAAGACTGGCAACAGCAACATTTTTCAACCTTCAGATGCCTGACATAATCGGGTAAGGCGACACGTCTCAAACAAGAGCCTTGATGACCTTTCTGGCCACCTGGTTTATTGCCTGAAGATGGTCTAAGGCTTTTGGGGTTCGGTGTTTCCTGTGAGGAGCAGGGGGCTTCTTTGGAAGATGTATCACCTTTATCACTCCCTTTTTTACTGGGCTTTTGATAACCATCTGACGATGGTGGCTTACTACTGTTTTGACTGTTTTTATTAACCCTTTCTTCCAGTTCGCTGCAACGTTCCCGTAAAAGCGCATTCTCGGTCCGAAGCTCTTCATTCTCTTTAAGGAGAGCTTCGGTAAACGGAGTAGCTGGGAAGTCTGGTTCCATACTGGAGATTTGTTAGAAAAATTGAGTATAAGATGATGGTCGAAAAATCAGAAAATTCCAGATTTATATGAAGGGTGCTGAATAGTTACAAATTACTTTCTGTGATGAAGGGAAGGATGTGGTTAACTTTATTTACAATCTGCCTACTGATCGTCAGGTCCATCAGGTATGTGAAACTGAAGCCGCCTATGAGATCAATGGTTTTGCAAAATATCTTGAGAGGGAGTTAAACAATGCCTGACTCCAGAATTTTTGTATTTTCCGATTTAGACGACACTCTGATTCAAACTAAGAGAAAGTTGCCAGAGTGTGTGTCCTACGATACTGGAGCCTATAATCGCGCTGGCCAGCCACTGTCCTTCTTTTCAAGCCGTCAAAAGACATTGATCGCACTATTAGAGCGCGCCAATGCCGTTATTATTCCAATTACCGGTCGCACCAGCGGTGCACTCAGTCGAGTTAACTACGCATTTAAAAGTTATTCCGCCGTGTCCCATGGTGCCGTAGTGCTTACCCCCGATGGAACCGTTTGCAGTCAATGGCGCCAGTCGCTAGATGATCAAACTGAGGATTGGAGCATGACGCTGGAGAAGATGAATGAGCAAGTACAAAAACATATAGATACCCGAAATCTGGATGCCAGAACGCGGGTTATTATTGATCACCGAATTCCGGCCTACGTATCCGTAAAAGGGACTGACATTGCATTAGCTGAACTCGATTTTCTGGTAAAAGAGTCTGCGCTGGGTGTTCATCGGAATGGACGAAATCTTGCATTGCTCCCTCCTTACGCCTGCAAGAAAAGAGCCGTTGAACACATCAAGCAATTTCTCAGTATTGATACTGACGATCTGGTTTTGGGGATGGGTGATAGTATAACCGACCTACCTTTTATCCGATCCTGCCACTTTGGCGTTATACCCATCAATAGTCAGATAGACCGAGAGCTTGTTTGTGAATAACTTCGAACCGGAGGCAGTTACGCAATACCCTGAACCATTAGCTGGCAGTTATAAGCCCGAAGATTGCCTCTTTCTTCTTAAGCCAGTGGCTGCTGATTATAGAAGCATTGAAGATAAAGAGCGTTTGATTCAACAAGGGTCACTCCATTACTCTCAGATGATTCATCGAGAGAGTGAGCCATCTGCCACTTATACCGACCTGTTTTACTCTATGCTGTCAGCCTATAAAAGCCGACTGGCAGAACAGGTTATGCGGTTGGCTGTTGAAATCACACAGCGTAGAACAGGGCCAATTACGCTGATATCTCTAGCCAGAGCAGGTACGCCTTTTGGTGTTTTATTGAATAGAGCTCTAACGCAACACTTTGGCCTTAAATCTAATCACTACAGCATATCTATCATAAGGGATCGGGGTATAGACTCGGTTGCTCTGGACTATTTACTATCCAAAGGCTACTCACCGGAAACCTTCGTGTTCATCGATGGTTGGACTGCAAAAGGTGTTATTACCGATGAGCTAAAAAAGTCCATTGCCGTCTATAATGAGGCTAACAAGACCAATATTCCTGCTGAGCTATTTGTCATTTCAGATATTGGAGGCACTGCCGATGTTGCAGCCACATACGATGATTATGCAATACCCAGTGCTTTAATGAACTCTACAGTTTCCGGGCTCGTATCCAGATCTATTTTAAATGATCAGGTTGGCGACACAGATTTTCATGGCTGTGTCATCTATGACCATTTGCGTGAGTATGACCTTTCAGACTGGTTTATTGACCAGATTACCGCAGAAATGAGTCTGGATAGGATAGCACCTTTGCTTGAAGTCCCGCGGGAAGAGCGTCAGCTAATTACGAAAGGCTTTCTGTCTGACGTTATGCGCGAGATGCAAGTGTCGGACATCAATCGTATAAAGCCTGGTATAGCTGAAGCAACCCGCGTGATGTTGAGACGAGTTCCCGATCTTTTGATCGTTCAACAATCTGGCCATCCTGATGTGGCGCACCTTGAAAGGCTTGCTGTTGAGAAATCCATAACAGTCATCGAGCGATCTGATATGCCATTTGGCGCCTGTGCGTTAATACGCGACGTTTTAGAAATGAGAAGTACTAATGAGTAATCGTCGTTTGAGTTATTTTGAGCTTGGGGCTTCATTATACACTCCTTGTAACCACCCTAATCTTCAGGCGATTTTGCAAACAGGGCTGTCCGAAGCCCGTTCCATGATTTTCTGTCTTGAAGATGCCGTCAATGATGATGAGGTGGAACTGGCAGTAGCCAATCTGAAAGCTGGGCTACACCATCTGCAGCCTGATCATCGTTTTTTGCGATTTATCCGACCACGTAACGCCATGATGCTGGTTGAACTTCTGAAAATACGGGAAATTTCTAAAATTGATGGCTTTGTATTGCCAAAAGTTGATTTGAAAACTTTTCCTGACTTTAAAGCAGCACTGGATGGTTACGCATCAAAGCCGTTTTTGTTAATGCCTACGCTTGAAACAGATCAGGTTTTTGACCACCAAACACTGACTCAAGTCCGTACAAAGTTGCTTGAATGGAAGGATAATACGTGCTGTTTGAGAGTTGGTGGTAATGACCTGATGAATATTCTGGGGCTAAAACGTATGCCGGGTAAAACGGTCTATGAAACGCCTCTTAGAAGTGTCATCGACCAGTTACTTATTACGTTCAGACCCTATGGCTTTGAACTCTCGTCACCAGTGTTCGATATCATCAATGATCCAATGACGTTGATCAGAGAGATAGAGAATGACATTAGCTATGGCCTGTTCGCTAAAACGGCAATCCATCCGGAGCAGGTTCAGGTTATAGAGCATCAATACGCCGCTTTTGTAAAAGCACACCAGCTTCAGGCAGGTGCAGTTATTGATGTGAATGCCCCGGCAGTCTTTCAGAAGAGTGGCCAGATGATGGAACGAACCTGTCACCAGAACTGGGCATTGCGAACACAGGCTCTTGCAAACAGCCAGAATGATGCAAGAGCTGTTTTATCCAGCTGAGATCTTAATGGCATTTGTGCCCCTATCGAGACTGACTTTGTTCACGTTCAGAAAGTGGCGTCATCCTAAGGAGTAAAATCATGGCTATCAGCTTACAGAAAGGTCAGCGTATTTCTTTGAAAAAAGGTAACTATTCAGCACCCTTCATATAAATCTGGAATTTTCTGATTTTTCGACCATCATCTTATACTCAATTTTTCTAACAAATCTCCAGTATGGAACCAGACTTCCCAGCTACTCCGTTTACCGAAGCTCTCCTTAAAGAGAATGAAGAGCTTCGGACCGAGAATGCGCTTTTACGGGAACGTTGCAGCGAACTGGAAGAAAGGGTTAATAAAAACAGTCAAAACAGTAGTAAGCCACCATCGTCAGATGGTTATCAAAAGCCCAGTAAAAAAGGGAGTGATAAAGGTGATACATCTTCCAAAGAAGCCCCCTGCTCCTCACAGGAAACACCGAACCCCAAAAGCCTTAGACCATCTTCAGGCAATAAACCAGGTGGCCAGAAAGGTCATCAAGGCTCTTGTTTGAGACGTGTCGCCTTACCCGATTATGTCAGGCATCTGAAGGTTGAAAAATGTTGCTGTTGCCAGTCTTCGCTTATCGATATTAAACCCACCAAATACATTGAGCGACAGGTTTTTGATCCAGGTAGACCCGGAGAATTTGAAGTTACCGCGTACTGGGCAGACGTTAAAGTATGTCCTTGTGGTAAACGGAACACCGCTGAGTTTCCCCAAGGAGTGAAAGCCGCTGCTCAATACGGAGAAGTGACTCAGGCAATGGCTGTTCATTTAAACCAGTATCACTTCATCCCATATCACCGGGTGTCTGAGTATTTCAATACTATTTATTGCATGAGTGTCAGCGCAGGCTCTGTTGCCAATTTTGTTGCCTATACCCATGAGAACCTGGCCTCTACTGAGCAGAGTATCCGCGATGCTTTACAAGAAAGTCCGGTTGCAGGAGCGGATGAAACTGGCATGCGGGTTGACGGTTCACTGTGGTGGTTACACATTATGCGAGATGACCAATGGACGCTTTACTACCTCTCAGAAAGGCGAGGTTGTGAAGCAATGGATGCAATGGGCATCCTGCTGACTTTTGCAGGCATTCTGGTTCACGATCATTGGAAGTCCTACTTTGCCTATGCGGCAGTGCATGTGCTTTGTAATGCCCATCATCTGAGAGAGCTTCAGGGAGTTGTCGATAGGGATGCGAATAAGCTGGCTCTGCGGCTGATGAAATTGCTTACGCTCTCCTGGCACTTCTGCAAGAAATACAAAGCAGCCGGTCTGACTCAAATGCCTGGTGCAATACAGCTTCGCATTGAGACGATATACGACCAAATCCTTCAAAGGGCTCTCACGAAGGAAACCGCTTATATGGAAAAACAACGACAGGTGCTTGGACGTAAGAAGGTCAGGAATACCAAGGCCTACAACCTGTTCAAAAGGCTTATTGAGTTTAAGGTTGAAACGTTGCGCTTCATGTCGGACTTTTCAATTCCCTTCGATAACAATGGCAGTGAACGTGATGCCAGGATGGCCAAACTTAAGCAGAAGATCTCAGGCTGCTTCAGAAGCGAAGACGGAGGTACCATGTTTACCCGAATCCGAAGCTATTTATCATCTGCTAAAAAGCAGGGGTTGAACATATTTCAGGCGCTTCTTAAAGCGGTTCGAAATTACAACAATACGCCTTTGCTGGGTGCTGAATAGTTACGTTTAAGATATACTCTCTTTGTTTATTTCTGAATGTGCTTTTAAAAAGCTCTATATCTTTATCATTAGCATATATACTAAATTTGTAAGTATCTTTAATTCCGGCATCTGTCTGTAATTTTTCGAAATCCAAATATATTTTATGATTCGATAGCTTTTTATTAATTTCTTCTACTAAATCGTAGTCCTCAACAGTGCTAAACGGAACGCCTCCGGAAATTTTATAAATACCTGTCTCATTAAATATGCAAATCGGCCCTTTAGTTTTTAGCGTTTCATTATCTTTGTATTTTTCATGTGGATCTAAATAATTAAAGCCAAAAGGGAGTGCGTATACAAATATTGGGAATAATAAAAACGGAAATGTTAATAATAATTTTGTTACATTTGTTTTGTTGCGATGCATTTTCACTTCCAACTCGCTCCTGTGAGAAATAATTGATCACGTATGTATAAATTATGGATGTAGGTTTTGGGATTAAGAAATTTTCTTGAGCAGATGTAAGACCTAGGAAAAACGGAGTCAGGTCTTTCTTCTTGATGCATAAACCAAGAAAAAAACTGGGTTAGATCTTTATTTTGAATGGATTCAAGACTTGACTCAAACTTTTTTTGTATTTTTCTTGCCTTATTTTAGAACCCTGTGCAGCCTGTGTATGTTCTGGTCAATACCTCACCGTTGCGCTCTACTATGTCAGTCACATTCCATTCCTTATCTATTGCCAAGAATGTGGTGGTGTTATGTTCGAATATCATAGCACCATGGCTGTTAGTTTCCATATACTCATACGATATCACCTTATCCTTGACTTTTTGATGTGCCGTATCATCGATTACTGAAAAGGCTTTATCCATAGCGTAGGTGCTGCCATCAAAGTTCGTTAGTTTTGTGCAAACCACCATCACTACTTCGCTAGCCTGGCTACTACAAACCATAATGAAAGCGATTGAGAATGCGATTAGGTATTTCATGACTGCTCCGGTGTGTGAGAAGGCATTAAGCTCTGTCCTCTTACACAATACTCATAACTTCAGGAGTTGAAGAATTAACAAAAAGATTGACTTGATGTTTAACGGCTCAGTAGAGGTTAAGTGTTGGTACACTCCCCGAAGCCAGAAAAGTCAAGAGATTCCCGGCATTGCCGCCCTCCTCACCACAAAGGCTCTCAGTGGTGCAGTGGAAAAGTACCAACACTTATCCGAAACATGAACCATGTTTAACTGTTTCTATAAGTCTGGGGTCAGGAAACAAGGAGCAAAAACAGCCCCCATTTCTTTTCTTTTGAAAGCCATTTTCCGTTAAAACTTCAGTTTGGAAATCAGCTGCGATGGTTGTTCAAGAATAAAGACCTGATCCAGATTTTGACCCCGGTTTTTTATGTTCCTGATTTATAATAATGAGCTGAATAATTTCAGCTTCCAGATTGTTAAGATAAGTGCAGCAATACCAAGTATATATGGGCCTACCAAGTCTAAGTTTTCTCGATATTTGAAAAAAGCTGTGAATTGGTATTTGAACTCATATGCGAGTAGCTTTAAATAATGAATCTTCCTCCAATCATCTTTAAAGTTGGTTAGCGAGATTAGCTCATCATATTCTTCAACTCCATCTTCATGATGATGCTCAGTTGGATATGCTAGCCCTCGTTGAAACAGACCAGTGATATGATATTTAGATTCTTGTATTCCTGGTTCATCACCACCAAATACATTTACTGCCTTCCCAAGGAGACCTTCTATTATTTCGTCTCTATAGTGGTAGTGGAATATTTTTCGATCCGTTAACATCCGACTTGACCAAAGTTTATAAAGCTCCTCGTGATAATGATGGGCATATGTGTAGTAACGAATTAGCAAGAAAAACACTGCTAAAATGAGGAAATAGCTAAGACCTGATTGGTTTGTGAATTCTATCTTAAATATAAACGTATTAGCTTCTTTGAAAACAGCTCCTGTAAAGTTGATTACAAGCATTAAAATTGAAAGCCCTACGAGTAGCTTTCTTTTACTTTGCAGGCCTTCATCTTCATCTAGTTTTTTTCTGTATTCAATCAATATTTCTTCATACATGCACTTCTAAATAATCCTCATGACTTTTAAGGTCTATGTTGAGCTTAAAGGGTGAAGGGAAAGTAGTACCAACAACCTGTGATATCTGACCATTTAAAATGGCATTATCAGACTTGTAAGGAGTTAAAACGGTGATTCTTTGACCTTTCTCGAAAAAACGGAGCCATAGGTTTAGTAACTTCTCAAAAAGTACTAACAAACGATCGTTCCATAAACATGTAAGCCTTACATATTAAGGTAAATGTACGATCGTTCTTTATTTTACCAGTACTTTTTGAGCACATACATAGATCTTTCTTCTTGATACAGAAACCAGAGAAATAAAAATTGGGTCAGGTCTTTCTACATGATTTATGGCAGGTAGGGGTAAATACGCCCTCTACTAAAAACCACACTACCGCCCTTCGAATTTCGCTCACTACTTATTCGCAGTAGTGAGGTGTGCGTATTGGGTGCTCTCTCTGAATGATTGAAACAATAGTGCTCTATTTTCACAGCTACTATGGGAACACCACTCATAATAGTTAACTGTCATGCCCGCTTCTGTTATTTCCAGCTCTACCAAAAGCATCGTTTTGCAAATTGAAGTTTCTATAGATTCAGGCAACATGCTGAATCTTGAAGATAGTTTACAGCGTGCACTCAATGAAGCCGGGCAGCTTGGAACAAAAGAGTTATTGGGGCTATTTGAATCACCCAATAAAGAACCTATCGTCGTTAATCAGCAGAAGTGGAACTACAAAGGAAAGGTTCTTAAGCACTATGAAACCTTATACGGTCGTATACCTTTGGAGCGCTCCGTATATCAGGGTGTCAGAGGTGGCAGTACTCTGGCAGCACTTGATCTTCGTGCCGGTATTATTGGTTCAGCTACCCCCAAATTTGCCAAGTCTATCGCCTGGAAATACAGCCAGATGCCAGCGCCTGCGGTAAAAGAAGATTTTGAGACCAACCATCAAAGGACGCTTTCAAATTCTTATATCAAGCATTTATCGGACAGAGTAGGTGCATTAATTGAAGACCAGCAAGACACTCACTACCACCTTCCTCCACTAAAAGAGCCTGTTGAAACAATAGCCATTGGTCTGGATGGAACCTGCATGCTGCTTTGTGAAGAAGGCTGGAGGGAAGCCATGTGTGGGACATTGAGCCTATATTCTGCAGATGGAGACAGGCTCCACACGATATATACAGCCAGTTCGCCAGAGTATGGTAAACAAAGCTTTATGAGCAAGCTCGACGAGGAGATTGCAGATCTAAAACGACTCTACCCAAATGCCACATACATCGGGGTAGCTGACGGGGCTAGAGAAAACTGGAGTTATTTGAAACAACATACCTCTGGGCAGATACTCGATTTTTATCATGCATCTGAATATTTAGCTGGAGCAGCGGAAGCACTGTTTCCAACCAGTAAGGCGAAGCGACACCAGTGGCTTGAAGACAGGCTACATAGTTTGAAAAACAAGCGTGGAGCAGCCAAAAAAATCCTTCAGGAAATTGAATCAGCCGAGCTCCCGAAAAAGACAATCGCACTGACAGAGAAGCGCTACAAAGCTGTGAGCTATTTTACAAACAATCACCAGTTAATGAATTATCATCAGGCGCTTAAACGCCATTGGCCAATAGGTTCAGGAGTTACTGAAGCGGCTTGTAAGACTCTGGTAAAGCAACGATTATGTGGTTCTGGAATGAGGTGGAAAGCAACAGGAGCGGAAGTGCTTTTGACAACAAGAGCACTGATCCAGAGTAAGGGGCGCTGGGAACAACTTTGGTCTGAGTTCATGACTGGAAAGGTTGAAGCTAACCTATGAGTCAGTTATCAAATTGAGAGAGCACCCTGCGTATTTATCGAAATACCGAGATAAGGATTGTTGTTTCAGACTAGCCAAATAGGTCTGCAAAGGCGGCGAATCCTAGCATGGAAAAACCGCTCATTATATTGTTTAAAATCACAAATCATACTGGTCAACTACTACTAAAAAAAAGTATTGCCCGTGACCCACCAAATCTACAACTTCTTTGAACTCAGCGCCGCCTTTGACCTAAAGCCCGAGCAAGCCATAAAACACTTCCAGCAGAAAGTCCTGAAGGCCAGCTTTAGCTGGATGGATATGATCGGTGAGGAGAACGACGCCGCCTTTACCGTTGCCAAGATGATGGATACCGACCTGCTGTCTTATGTTGATAAGCAGGTGGACAAGATGCTGGACGCTGGCCAAACCCTGGATGACTTCAAAAGAGAACTGATACCCAAACTCCAGCAAGCCGGATGGTGGGGCAAACAGGACGTGGTCGACCCCCTCTCTTCTCAAAAGCCCGGCAAGATCACCAAAGCGCAGCTGGGCAGCGCCTCCCGATTAGAGAACATATTCAGAACCAACCTGCAGAGCGCCTATGCCGTCGGCCAGTGGCAGAGCATCCAGGCCAACAGCCAGGCTGCCCCTTTTTTGATGTATGACGCCGTAGAAGACCACCGCACCCGACCAGAGCATCAGCAGTGGAACGGCACCGCCCGTCCGTTAGACGACCCATTCTGGCAGACCCACTATCCCCCGAACGGCTGGAATTGCCGGTGCGGCGTGATTCAGCTGACCAAAGAGGAAATGGAGCGAAACAAAATACCCCTGTCGCCAAAGCCAACCATCAAGAAGCGCCTGTGGATAAACCCCCGCACCGGTAAGGCCATGACAGTGCCCGTGGATTTAGACCCCGGCTGGGATCATAACCCCGGCAAAGCCCGCATGGACAAGCTGCGCCAGCTGGAAAAAGAGAAAGCCCTGCAGCTAAAACCCGGTATGCAGCGTGCCTTAAAGCAAGGAGCCCAGGCAGCAAAACAGGCAAAGCAGAAGTACCTAACCCAATTAGCTGCCAACACCGCCCTGAAAAAACTGGGCCAGGCCAGCGTAGACGGCACCTTTGTCGCCCAGAAACAGAAGGTCATCCAGAAAGCAGCGCAGCATCAGCTGGACACCGCCATCGCCGAGAAAACGCCCTACCTATCCAACGCCATTAAACAGCTGCAGAAGCAGAAAGGCACCGCCAGCCTGACCCCGAAAGAGCTGCTGGACAGCGCCACCGCCAAAGCCGAGAGCATTAAACAGTCGGTGCTGATCAACCAATACAAGAAAGCCATCATTGACGGCAAGGCACCCAACAGCAACGCCCTGGCGGCCTATATCCAGCTGCCAGAGGAAGCGCAGAAAGCCATCGACCAGAGCATCGAGCTAAAGACCGGGCAGCTGCAGGCCAAAGAGACCCTGAAGGACATTAAAGAGAACCCAAAAGGGCAGACGCTGAAAAACCAGATCCTCACCAAGCTGGAGAAAAGTGGAGAGACCGACGACCTGACCCCGGATCAGCTGTTGAAAAAAGTAGAGCAGCAATACCAGGTGGAGCAGCTGAAGAAAGAGACCGCTGCCAAGCTATCGGGTTACAAAAAGAAGGTGCTGGCCGGTAAGTTACCCACACCAGGGCAACAGGCGGCATTCAATACGCTGGATGAAAACGCTAAAGAGAAGTTTCTGTCAAAGCTGGATAAGGCAAAGCAGGGAGCCGCCCAGTCAGAGGCGGACGTTTCCATCACACCTGATTCTCCTGCACCCGTACCTGACCAGACGGCAGGCCAGAATTTAGCACAGAAACCTGAAGTAACGATACAAACATCGAAAAACGAAGCCCCCCAGTGGAGTGACCTCACCAAGATCGGCAACCAGAAAGGCTCCAACCCCGGCGGCTTTTATCAGGACACCACTACTGGCAAAAAGTACTACATCAAGGAACCCGCCAGTGAAGACATCGCTAGAAACGAAGTGCTGGCAGCGAAGCTCTATGAGGCGGCAGGCGTAGACGTGCCCAACGTTTACCTGTTGCAGGACGGCAAGCAGATCCGCATTGCTTCAGAGATTATTGATGGCCTGCAGCAGGACGCCGGGCAGCTAACCAGCGGCAAGCTCCAGGGCATACGAGATAACTTTATGGTGGACGCCTGGCTTGCCAACTGGGACGTGGTGGGTCTTTCATACGACAACCTGCTGGTGAAAGGGAGTAAGGCCATCCATATCGACACCGGTGGTGCCTTGAGATACCGAGCGCAAGGTGGATTAAAAGGCGATGCATTCGGCAAGAAAGTGCTGGAGATAGAGAGTCTGCGAGACAGCGCCATGAACCCCCAATCAGCGGCGGTGTTTGCCAGCGTTACCCGGGAAGACATGATCGCCGGTGCCCGCAAAGTACTGGCACTGGATAAGCAGCAGATCACCGATCTGGTGGAGAGTGTCGGCCCCACCACCAAACGGGAACGCACCAGGCTGATTAATATCTTGGTGGCCAGGCAGCAAGACATAGCGAAGCAGTATCCAGAAGCCCTGCAGAAGATAGTTCCCGAGCCAGCTACCACCGGCAGCGCCATCAACCGGCTGGAGTATGAGCAGGTGGTCAACAGTCGTTCAAATGGTTATACCATCCCCACCGACAAGCGCGACATCGAAGACCACAACGTGCTGCTCTACCACAAGAAAAACCGCCAGGGCAAAGACGTGACCGGTGCTTATTTCAAACTGATGCCCAGCGCCATGCGAAAGCTGGAGCAAACCATCGGCACGATTGAAAGCACCGCTGAACCCTATGCGGATATGCACAAGAAGATCATCACCGCCATCAAGTCCGTGGCACACCGGGCGGAAAATGGCTATGGCATGGATGATTATGTGTTTGAGCGCATCGATGCAGCGGTGGAACGCTGGCAGCAGGTACTGGATGAGATGACCGAGCAGGCATCGAATAACCTGCGGTCATCCCGTGATCTGGCCGCCTTTACGAACCGAACCCAACCTTTTATTGATGAACTCAGGAAGGTGCGTCACAACACCCTGGAAGGCGAGATACCGAACTGGAATGCCAAGGTTGGTAGATACAAAACCTTCAGCATTACCCCCGCGGCCTCCGTTAAGCAATCGTCCGGCATTCAATGGACCGAGGACAGTACTGAATTTCAGCTGTCCAATTTTCAGAAAGGTCGACAACAAGAAGGGAAAAAGACCTTCACCCTTTCTGCCCGGCGATACACCGCTGAAGTGGATGGAGCCACTATTCATTACTGGCCAAAACATCACAGTGTGCCGTTCTCCCTGCAGGGGCGCATGGAGATCGATGTTACCGGCATCAAACAGGCGGACACTGAACGGGTGTTTTCGGTGATGGATGAGCTGGGCATCAACAGTCAACGCACCACCACAGGGGATATGGAGGAACTTTATCTGGATAAGCTGGCCTATATTCACAAACTGGATAAGGTGCTGGCCAATGAAACCCGCTCCCTGAATGACCAGGGGGAACGCATCCGGAAAAAACTGGCACGGATGAATAAAGCGCTGGGCATTGATCTGAAGGCCATGAAGCAATACAACCCGGCAGGCGAGTATCAGGCTTTCGATCAAGGACAGCGCATTCACTATCGGCCTGAATTATTGAATGACCCCGCGTTTAAGGATCTAAACGACAATTATCGGGTTATTCACGTCAACAGCGACAACGGCAGCATGATCAAAACCCTGAAGAAAGTGCTGGAATCCGGCGGGCAGATGGTCTCCACCACTGAAAAAATTCGTCGTGGTATCCGCCCAGGCGGGAAGTCTTATCAGGCTGACCTGCACTCCGGCGGAGCCAACTACTTTTTTACCCGGATAAAACCGAAGGGTGATGCAATCAATACCGAGGGTTTCATCTGGAACAGTAAGGCCGCTGCACGAATGGACGCGATTTCCTACAGTCATGATTATTACGGCAGAACCACCGACACTCATGTGCAGCAGCACCGGAAAATTACCGTTTCACAGCTTAGGGAGATCAGTCGATTGGGCGGTAATGAAACCATCTTTAAAAACAGCCTGTCGATTTTTGATGATTTGGAGAGCATTCGAATCAATACCCTTGACGAACGACAGAACGTGATACAACTCTTTAAGGACGCAGGCTACCAGCAATGGCCAGATGGCCGCCCCTTAGAACAAGTGATAAAGCGGCGAGGAGAAGACGAATGACCCCAGGAGAAGCCAGCAAGCAGGGAGCACTATTGGAGATTGACCACCCTTATGGTGGCAAGCGATACCCGGCACAGTTATTTGATATTGACCAGGGCGTGGCATGGATAGAGTACGGCTGGGCAGAGGATGACCCCTTGGAGCGGGCGTCTAATCCTATTCACATGGCACAGGGGTTAGTGAAAGCGACCCCGAACGGCTGGGAGATACCCACCGACGCAGGGCGTCCGGTGACTATTCGCAGACTGGACGATCACAACGACAGCGACCTCATCGAAGAACTGAAAACGTACAACCGTGGTGACCGCTATCGAGCCAGGGACGTTATTCAGCAAGACTTATCACTGACCATACCCTCCGAATAACACCACCCAGATTGCCGCCCTGAGCGGCTCACCACGCCTTGAAAAAAA
Organism: Endozoicomonas sp.; assembly: GCF_965196975.1. Lineage (NCBI taxonomy): Bacteria > Pseudomonadati > Pseudomonadota > Gammaproteobacteria > Oceanospirillales > Endozoicomonadaceae > Endozoicomonas > Endozoicomonas sp. Next base: position 5,673,397 of record NZ_OZ239981.1, on the reverse strand, counting down.
TCACGGTTTCGCCTTGCTGTATGCCCGTCTGCGTTTATGTTGTGTGTTAATACAACAATAAATCTGGACGGACACTATGAAAACACGGCAACAAGCCATCGACAATATCGCCAGCACGATCCTGAAGCTGGAAACCCTCAACACCCGAAACGTGGATAACCTGGACTTTCACGAATTGGCCATCTGGCAGATCAAAGAAGCCCTGCAGGCTGCTTATAGTGCAGGCCATAGCGCAAATAAAGAGCAACAACCATAAAAGGAGTGCCGTTATGTGGATATTCACCAGCAAAGGCATGGTCAGCATTGTGAGACACAGAAACGAACCACAGCTGATGATGGTCAGAGCCAGGCAGCCCGACGTATTAACAACACTATTTCCAGAGGAAAAATTGCTCATCACTCCCGACGCTGATTATCGCTACCGTATGGAAGTACCACAGAGCGACGTTATCAATGCTTTGGAAGACCAGCTGGAAACCATGCAGTACGACAACTTTAAAAACAGCATTGGTGACCACGATTACCACACCGCCTGCTCTCAGGTATGGCGTGTGATGTATCGCTACCAGCAGGGCATGACTGAGCGGCAACAACCGCAACAAGAAGAACCGACGGCAACGTCCAGTCAAGCATACCGGCCACTCAGTGAGTTTCTGAAAAGCCCTGCCGAACAGGCACGACAACGCCGAATCGCAAGCTCAGCATTCCCTGATGACTTTGGGGGATGCAGCGATAACTACCGTAAATAAGCCAGAAAAAGGAGATTGATCATGGCTAAAAAAACAACGCATGAAAAAGTCGCCAGCGCCTTTAAAACCCTGCTCGCTAGAGCAGAACAGGTGCGGGTTAATAACACCGAAGTGACCAGTGCCACCGCCAACTGCCTCGGCAAGTGGAGCATCACCATGAAGCTCAAAGGTGGCAAAGAACTGGCGCTGGATGACAAGGCACTGGATGCCATTACTTACGACAAAGGCGATTTTGTTGTCCACACCGAGGATGGCAAGAAGGAAAACCGCATCGCCTTTTACAGCATGAAAAAAGAAGTTCCCCGGCATATTTAATCGCCGCCAAGACAGCCCTGCCAGCCAGGGCTTTATAAACAGGGAAGGATGGTATGCTCGTAATGCAAGGAGCAATTGCCAGTTTTTTATTGAGCAGGAGTGGAGCATGAATCTGATTGAACTGATTGCCGCAGGCGCAAACGACGAACTGGAAGACAGCGAACATCAGTCAGAGCTATTAACCGAAATTTATGAAAACGCCAGCGAGCAGGAGCAGCAGAAAATAGACGAGGTTCTGGTCTGTATTTGTGGATGGCAATTCAGCAGCCTGAAAGGAATGGAAGACAGCTGATGTCTTTCCGACGGGTGGTACTGGCTGTGTGCGGTTGATAGGCCATGCTGGTGTTACAACAATAGAAAGGAGAACAACAAATGAAAGACTTTCACGCATGGCTGAGCGATTTAACCAGTGACCTGAGAAGCGACGTCGAGCCACCTAAGCCAGAGCCAAAGGCTAACCCCAACATCGACCCCAACAGTATCCATGACGCCCTGATCAGTGCCATTAAGAGCGTGGCATGGAGAGCGCAGAAACAGATTCCCATGGAAGACCGGATAGAAAAGAAGGTCAGCCGTCTCATGGCACTTTATCAGCAGATCCATGACCTGATTGAACAGGACGTAAACCAGGGCAGTCGACACCAGAACGAGCTGACAGAGTTGGAGACCCGCACCGGTTCATGGGTAACAGAACTCAACATGGCCATCCTGAGGCATAAACCCGGAGAGGTACCCAAGTGGCACCGGAACGACCAGTATGTGCCCTTTCATATCAAGCACTAACCACCGCATTCAAGGCAGCAGAAACGCTGCCCAATTGGGTGGATGAATAACCCGACGGGAGGTTATTGATGAACAACAGTCGCCGTCCATACTGTGTGGTAAGAGACAAGAAAATAAAAAAGAGGACACACGTTATGAACACCACAGCAGCCCAGAAAACCATTAGCGACATTGCCCACGAAACATTGGATTTCAGCATTCTGGAAGGCAAAACCCGAGGGTTAAGCGAACAGGCCATGCAGAGCATCGCCAAAGCCATGATGGAGGCGTACAACGCAGGCTATCAGGCACACCTGCAGCGCAAATAGCTTTACAGGAGCAGTCACATGGAAAGACACTGCGTGAACAGTACAGCTGCTGACCAGTATGCACAGCGACTTGGACATCAGGATGATCTGGAGCTTGCTATCGAACGCCTGGAAATGATGTGGTATACAGAATTCGAGCAATGTATCCATCAGAGTGAAAATCCACAACTGATGGAATTTTTAGAGAGATACGCTGACCAGATTTCAGCGATGTTCAGGGAAATGGCTGGTGATCAGATAAAGCAGACAAATCATGAAATCTAGCCGATGTGTTTCTTTGCTTTGAAAATAATCCCGAAAATATCTGACGACTTATGCGTTAGTGTGTAGTGAAATCTATCCCCTATGTCCTGCTTTTTGAGAAGTTCTTGCTCAGTAAGGTTATTTAAGGCCACTAACAGCTTATCATTATCGTAATTGATCAATTCCGCTATTGCCGAAACGCTTGTCTTGCCTTCATAAACAGCATGCAGGATTGCCATCTCGAAAATAGAAACACAATCGCCATACTGGCGGACAAACTCCATACAAGCATCGATTAACGGGTCATGAAACCCTTTTTCAAGAACCGATGCCTTTTCAATATTCGTTATGGCTTGAACTTCACCTCCTAAAACCTCAACCAGGCCATCGTAATAAAAAGATTCCATTCGGCTTTTCTTGTGATAAAGGTCAGCAGACTTCTGAATAAGGACAGACTTATTCAGCAGGTAAGCTATGCGTTTGGTCTTGAAACCTGTGAGTTTTGCGATTCTTGATACTGAGAAGGGTGAATTGATGGTTTTTGCAAAAGAATGAACGACAAATGAATCCAGAGAGCAGTATGGGTAGACTTTTAATACCTTCATCATGTCATCAAGCGTTGCGTATATTTGCGACATAACATCTCCTTCTGTCAGCGACACAAAAACAATATAGGTATAAATACTTATTCACTTCAATAGACAGAGAAGATCGCTGTCGGAACTTTTCTGTATGTTTACACAGTCAGCAAATAGCCAGAATGAACCCATGTCCATAAAAATCTACCTACGGGACAAGGGATTTCATGAAAGGGATTCATATCTTTAAGCCAGGGAAGCAGACCAGCAGCCAGGGCATCACGCTGGAGTTCAGTGACGACACCCTGAAAGCGACAGTGGATGCTTACAGCCCTGACCTGCACGAAGCCCCTATCGTGATAGGCCACCCGAAAGACAACGGCCCGGCCTGGGGCTGGGTAAACGGGCTGGAATTCAGCGACGACGGTCTGGTGGCGAACCCGCAGCAGGTCGATCCCCAGTTTGAAGCAATGGTGCAGGCAGGCCGGTTTAAAAAAGTCAGCGCCAGCTTTTACGCCCCCGACAGCGCCAGCAACCCCGTCCCCGGTGTTTACTACCTGCGCCATGTCGGTTTTTTAGGAGCGCAGCCCCCCGCCGTTAAGGGCTTAAAGGACGTGGAATTTTCCGAAGACGATGACGTGATCGAATTTTCCGCCCCTTGGGACACCAGCAACATCGCTGGCCTGTTCCGCAAGTTACGAGAATTTTTGATCGACAAGTTCAGCAAGGAAGAAGCCGACAACGTACTGCCGACCTGGTCGATTGAAGACCTTGAAGACAGTGCCCGCCGAGCGATGAGTGAAGATAGCCATACCCCGTCGCCTGCCTTTTCAGAACACAACTCACCATCACAGCAGCCCCCGGAAGGAACCGCCATGACCGAAGAAGAACTGAAGCAGCTGAAAGCTGACCTGGAAGCGAAAGAGCAAGCCCTGAAAGACCGGGAAGCCTCTTTTTCCGAGAAAGAGACCGCCATCAAAGCCAGCGAAGCGGCACTGCAGAAGCAGGCCATCGCCAGCGACCTGGATGAGTTGGTAAAGGCCGGTAAGGTGCTGCCCGCTCAGAAAGTGCAGCTGGCAGAGTTCATGGCCAGCCTCGACAACGACAAAGACGTGCTGGAATTCGGTGAAGGCGAGCAGAAAAAGAGCTTCAGTCAGCAGGCCTTTATGAAGGAGTTCCTGGGCAAGTTACCCAAGGCGGTGGACTTTAAGGAACACGCTGCAGACGACCAGGAGCAGCCACCGGAAAACAGCAATGAACTGGCGCAGAAAGCCCTGGAGTATCAGGAAGAACAGCGCAAAAAAGGCAGAACCGTCAGCATCACCCAGGCGGTCAATGCGGTTCAGAATGGTACTGCCAAGAGCAAATAAAAAAGGATTGAGCCATGAGAAACGATGGACTAATTAAATCATTTTACGCCGATGGCACACTGGAAGGTCGCAAGCTGGTGACCTTTGGCACCGGCAAGCTGAAAGTCAAACAGGCGACAGCAGCAACCGACGCCCTGATCGGTATCACTACCCAGATCGGCAGTGAGAGCAACGGTCGGGTGGACGTGATTTTTTCCGGCATTACCGAAGCCGTCGCCGGCGGCAGCATCAGCAAAGGCGAAGTGCTGACCAGCGATGCCAGTGCCAACGTTATCACCGCCACACAGGCGGCAGACCGGGTGATCGGCATCGCCCTGGAAGACGCAGTGGCTGGTGACTTTATCAGCGTCCTGATTGCTCAAGGTTAAGGACTCTTTTTCATAACACGCTCAAGGACTGAGAACCATGGCCAACGCACCGTTTAAAACCAACCCGACCCTGACGGCTATTGCCATCGCCTACATGAACAATGAATTCATCGCAGACCGGGTGCTGCCAAGAGTTCCTGTGGGTGCCAGGGAGTTTAAGTGGACGAAGTACAACACTGAAGACCGTTTCACGATTCCAGATACCTTAGTGGGTCGTAAAGGCCAGCCTAACGTCGTGGAATTCGGCGGCACCGAAGAAGCGGGTTTTGTTCAGGATTACGGTCTGGAAGACCATATCCCGCAGCAGGATTTAGACAACGCTACTAACAGCAACTTTGATCCACGAGGCAACGCCGTGGAATTGCTCAGTGAGATCATCGCCCTGGACCGGGAAAAGCGGGTCGCCACTATGGTTCAGAACAAAGCCAACTATGCCCACAAGGAAACCCTCAGCGGCACCGACCAGTGGAGCCATGCCGACAGTAAGCCTCTGGTGGTATTGACTGATGCCCTGGAAACGCCCATCAAACGCCCCAATGTCATGATTACCAGTCGTAAGGTCGCCGTTGCCCTGCGCCGTAACCCGAGCATCGTCAAAGCCTTTAACGGCACGATATCCGACGATGGGCTTGTGCCTTTATCCTTCGTTAAGGAGCTGCTGGAGATCGATGAAATTCTGGTGGGAGCCGCCTATTACAACAGCGCCCGACCCGGCCATGAGATGCAGCTGGAGCGCATTTGGGGCAACCATTGCTCGCTGATTTACCGCAACCCCACTGCCAGGCCGAACCGTGGCGTCACCTTCGGCATGACCGCCGAGCATGGACAACGGGTCAGTGGTACCCGTCAGGATGCCAACATTGGCCTGCGTGGCGGTGAAGCCATTCGAGTGGGTGAGTCAGTCGACGAGCTGATCATTTGCAACGATGTGGCTTACCACCTTGAAAGCGTCATTAGCGGTTAAGGAGGCGCTTATGAAATACAAAGCACTCCACAGCGTACGGCATGATGGCACGTTGTATCAGGTCGGGAAAACGTTGGAGCTGGACGATCAGGCAGCTGAAGCGTTGCTGGCTTGTCAAGCAGTAGAGCCCATAAATGCAGAAGATGGCTCTGATCCAGCACCCGATAGTGTAGCGCTGGATGCTAACTACGCTGAATCAGAACCAGCGTCGAATGCTAATGAAAAGTCAGCAAAAGGCAAGGCTAAAAAATGAAGTACTGCGACAGCGCCGCCATGATCGCCCGGTTTGGAGGGGACGAGCTGATTCGCCTCACCGACCCGGGCGATGGTGCTATGGACGCCGCCGCCATTGACGCCGCCCTGACCGATGCCAGCGACGAAATAGACAGCTATCTGGCTGTACGTTATACCCTTCCGTTGTCGGTCATTCCTGAGATTGTGGTCAGGCTTTGCGCCGATATTGCCCGCTATCGTCTATACGACAGCCGCATGCTGGACGAGGTCGAAAAGCGTTATGACGACAGCATCAAGCTGCTTAAGGACATTGTCCGGGGCAGCGCCGTCCTGCCACTACCCACCACCACTGCCAGCACCGAAGTCAGCACCACCCGCAGCCGGGAGGATCGGCTATTTACCCGGGATACCCTGGAGGACTTCTGATGCTATCCCTTGAGCAAGGCCAGCAGGAAATACAGAGCCTGATGGATACCGTGATGCTTTACCAGCATCGCAAGCCGCTATTTACCCGGCTGGGACGGGCAGTGCTCACCGACGCCCGTCTGAATTTCCGCCGACAACATGCACCGGATGGCACACCATGGGCACCCTTGAAGATCAGAGCCGGGCAGATCCTGAGCGACACCGGTCGCCTGCGAAACAGCCTGAGCTACAAAACCGGCAACGACGAGGTGGCAGTGGGAACCAACGTGAAATATGCAGCGGTTCACAACTTCGGAGCCACCATGCGACCGAAGAAAGCGAAGATGCTCGCCTTTCCCGGCAAGAACGGAAAAACCATCTTTTCCAAGAAAGTGGTAATACCTGCACGCCCATTTCTGGGCATCGAGCAGCGCCAGATCAATCTGGTTCAACAGACCATCGAGCAGTGGGTCAAGGACGTGGCCAACCGCAATGTTTAACGAAGCCCTCAAAGCCATCACCGACCACCTGGAAGTTGCACTGGTCAACCACACGACAGATGTGGCAAGTCATCCCGGTCGCTTTACCGAAACCGAACTGAGCCGCCTGCTGACCGCCAGAAAAGCGGTGCGGGTGTCCATTGAGAACACCCAGAGCGTCAGTGTCACCGGTCAGGGCATCCAGGAGGCGAACCTGTTGATGGCCGCCTTTGTGATTTGCAGCGACAGCAAAAACGAGCCACGGCATGAAAGCGCCCTGTTACTGACCGAAGCCATTATCGAGCAGCTGCCGTTTAACAGATTCGGCACTTACTACCTGAAGCCCGTCAAGCCCAGCAGCATCTCAGCGGAAAATTTATACAGCGGAGAGATAGACCGAAAGGGGATAGCATTATGGGGCATCTCCTGGGAACAGACACTGACCCGACCATGAACCACAGAAGGAACTGAACAATGGCCACACAAGATCGCTCCTACATCGGAAAAGGCAAAATTTACCTCAAGCGGTTAAGCACCAGTACCGGCTTTTTACCGGTGGGCAATTGCAGCGCCCTCGAAGTGAGTTTTGAGGAAGACAAGAAAGAACAGAAAGACTACACCAGCGTGGGCGGTGGCAACGTCAATGTGGTTTCAAGAATAGACAGCGTGACCGGCAGCATGACCGCTATGGATTTAAGCGCCGCCAGTTTAGCGCCTGCCTTGCGAGCTGCGGTGAGCGAAGAGGCCAGCGGTTCAGTCACCGATGAAGTCATCGCCGCCAGCGGCACGGACGGTGAATTGCTGCCCTTTGCCTTTGCCCCTGACCATAGCCAGAGCATCACCGTGAAAGACGATATGGACAGCGCACTGACCGAAGGCACTGACTACAACCTGACCGCCAACGGTATCGTCGTGATCGGTACCGGCGCTATTGATAACGGTGGCGTGAAGGTGAGCTACACCAAAGCACCTCAAGAGATCATGCAGGCACTGGTGGAGGCAGGTGAGGAGTTTGCCTTGTTCTTTGACGGCATGAACGAAGCACAGTCCGGAAAGCCGGTAAGCATTACCATGCACCGCCTGAAGTTTTCCCCAGTACAGGGACTGCCCTTTATCAGTGATGAGTTTGCCGAGGTATCAATGGAATTTGAGGTGTTGAGAGACAGCAGCATTGGCGGTGTTGGCATGTCGCAGTTTATAAAAGTGGTGCAGGCGCTTTAGGGCGCCATCATTTAAAAATACTTTTTGGTATGTTGAGATATCCATTCAACATGATTGACTAGATCATCAGTACGATGATTTTTTATATAGTCTGAAATTTGGCTGTATGAAGAACCGAGGTATAAATTACGGTTTTCTTGACTTAATGTGATGGCGATTCTCATATTGCCCCTATCTTCGAAGTTTGCAGAAACATATATAAAGTATGAACCGTCAGTAAATCTACCAGTAGTAAAAGACCCCAGTTTATCGACTCCATCTATTGACTGTATGTTATAAGAATTACCGCGATTTTCTTCATCACAATAAATAACATTCACATTTTGCCATTCTGACAAAAGGCGTTGCTCAATATTTTCTAAATTTAGGGGCTTCTGCAAAATTTGAAATTCATAGACACACCTTTCTTTTGCTTTGCTAAGCATTTTACTGTCAATTATATGGTACATGTTGCTATTGACGGTTCTTAGGCTTAATAAAGAGGGTAGTGGTAGCCTCTCGGCAATATTTAGTCGTAGCTCAGGAGGTAGCCTTGTTAATAAGTCAGGCTTGTGACTTCTAACACGACGTACATTAAAACAAGATACATTTTGCTGATTGCCTGAATTATTTTGATTTTCTCTTGGTTCTCGATAAAAACATGTCAATAATTTCCTGATCATATTTGTAGAAAAACCTATTGTGGTTGCATAGGAAGGGTGCTCTCTCTGAATGATTGAAACAATAGTGCTCTATTTTCACAGCTACTATGGGAACACCACTCATAATAGTTAACTGTCATGCCCGCTTCTGTTATTTCCAGCTCTACCAAAAGCATCGTTTTGCAAATTGAAGTTTCTATAGATTCAGGCAACATGCTGAATCTTGAAGATAGTTTACAGCGTGCACTCAATGAAGCCGGGCAGCTTGGAACAAAAGAGTTATTGGGGCTATTTGAATCACCCAATAAAGAACCTATCGTCGTTAATCAGCAGAAGTGGAACTACAAAGGAAAGGTTCTTAAGCACTATGAAACCTTATACGGTCGTATACCTTTGGAGCGCTCCGTATATCAGGGTGTCAGAGGTGGCAGTACTCTGGCAGCACTTGATCTTCGTGCCGGTATTATTGGTTCAGCTACCCCCAAATTTGCCAAGTCTATCGCCTGGAAATACAGCCAGATGCCAGCGCCTGCGGTAAAAGAAGATTTTGAGACCAACCATCAAAGGACGCTTTCAAATTCTTATATCAAGCATTTATCGGACAGAGTAGGTGCATTAATTGAAGACCAGCAAGACACTCACTACCACCTTCCTCCACTAAAAGAGCCTGTTGAAACAATAGCCATTGGTCTGGATGGAACCTGCATGCTGCTTTGTGAAGAAGGCTGGAGGGAAGCCATGTGTGGGACATTGAGCCTATATTCTGCAGATGGAGACAGGCTCCACACGATATATACAGCCAGTTCGCCAGAGTATGGTAAACAAAGCTTTATGAGCAAGCTCGACGAGGAGATTGCAGATCTAAAACGACTCTACCCAAATGCCACATACATCGGGGTAGCTGACGGGGCTAGAGAAAACTGGAGTTATTTGAAACAACATACCTCTGGGCAGATACTCGATTTTTATCATGCATCTGAATATTTAGCTGGAGCAGCGGAAGCACTGTTTCCAACCAGTAAGGCGAAGCGACACCAGTGGCTTGAAGACAGGCTACATAGTTTGAAAAACAAGCGTGGAGCAGCCAAAAAAATCCTTCAGGAAATTGAATCAGCCGAGCTCCCGAAAAAGACAATCGCACTGACAGAGAAGCGCTACAAAGCTGTGAGCTATTTTACAAACAATCACCAGTTAATGAATTATCATCAGGCGCTTAAACGCCATTGGCCAATAGGTTCAGGAGTTACTGAAGCGGCTTGTAAGACTCTGGTAAAGCAACGATTATGTGGTTCTGGAATGAGGTGGAAAGCAACAGGAGCGGAAGTGCTTTTGACAACAAGAGCACTGATCCAGAGTAAGGGGCGCTGGGAACAACTTTGGTCTGAGTTCATGACTGGAAAGGTTGAAGCTAACCTATGAGTCAGTTATCAAATTGAGAGAGCACCCCATAGGAATGATATTTAATTATTAGCCTTTGCTTGCTTGCTTTATTTATTTAACGGCTCTTTTTTGTATGACCAGCTAATTAAAAACTCCCCATGCTGACCGGGTACCCACAAAGGAACCCACAACATGGCCAGCAATAACAGTGTACTCAATATCGTTATCCGGGCTCGGGATTTAGCCAAAGGAGCCCTGACTAAAGTCACTACCCGTTTACGCTCTATGGGTAGAGCCAGCCAGCAGACCGAACACCGCTTTGCCAGCTTAGGTCGCAGCATCCGCAACCTGGTACTCACCAGCGTGGGCTTTTACGCCATCAAAAAAGCCATGCAGGGGGTATTGAATACCGGGGATCAGTTTGAACGGCTGGAAGTGCAGCTGAACGCCATCATGGGCAGCATGGTCGAAGGCGAGCAGGCAATGGCGTGGATAAAGGAGTTTACCAAGAACACCCCATTGGAGCTGCAGGAAGTCGCTGACGCCTTTACCGCTTTGAAAAACTTCGGGCTAGACCCGATGGATGGCACCTTGCAGGCCATTGTTGACCAGACCTCCAAGCTCGGTGGCGGCATGGAGCGTTTGAAAGGGATCAGCCTGGCATTAGGGCAGGCCTGGGCAAAGCAGAAGCTCCAGGGCGAAGAAATCCTGCAGCTGGTCGAGCGAGGGGTGCCCGTTTGGTCGTTATTGGAAAAGGTCACCGGCAAGAATACCCAAGAGCTACAGAAGCTATCCAGCGCCGGCAAGCTGGGCAGAGAAGCCATCAAGGGACTGATCGACGAGATCGGGAAAAGCAGTGCGGGAGCCGCCAAGGCCAATATGGGGCTGCTGAGTGGTCTGATGTCGAATATGGCCGACCGCTGGACAGAGTTTAAAGACAGTATCGCCGATGCCGGATGGCTTGCTTACGTTAAGACGCAGCTGACCGCATTCGGTAACAAACTGGATGAGCTGGGGAAAAACGGCAAGCTGCAGGAACTCGCGCAAAAAATCAGCGACGGGTTTATCAGCATGGCGGAGTCAGTACGGTTGTCTTTGTCTTCTATTTCCTTTGAACAATTCGTCCAGGGAGCCACAGAAGCCTTTAACAGCGTCAGCACCGTCCTCGGCAAGATGCGCTCTGCTTTTCAATTCACCAGTAACACCATTAAATTTTTCTTTAATAGTTTTCTGGTTGCGGTCAAAGGGTTTGCGTCAGCCTATACCGGCATCTTATACGGGGTCGTGAAAGTTTGGCAGGAAGTCACCGACGCCCTGGGACTGGATAGCATTGCTGAAAAATTGAAAGGAACAACGGACTACCTTAAGTCGCTGACGAAAGAGTTTGCCTCACAGGCCGCCGACGATGCCAACGACGTTAAGGACTCGCTGACCGGAATATGGGACACCTTTGCAGAAGAAAGCGAAGCCGCTATATCCAAAAGCACCGACACGGTTAAGACGATGACCGATAGCCAGAAAGTGCTCTGGCAAAATTACGCCGATGAATTAATCGCAAAACAAAAAGACATCCAGGAGGAGGTGACCAAAACCGCTGACACCGCCAAACAGTCGTTCAAGGACGCCGCCGATGCGATGGCACAGATCAGCAACGCCGACACCCGCACCGAGCTGGCCAGCCTGGGTGTGGCATTGGCCGAAGCCTTTAGTCGGGGAGAACTCTCCCTCGAGGAGTACACCGCCGCCACCGAAGCGAGCCGCCAGAAATTACAGCAGCTGAAAGATCAGGCAGAGATGACCGGTGACGCCTTAAGTCAGGTGGGCAAAACCACCGCAGAGATGAGCCAGCAGCACAACGCCGCCATGGGTGAGAGCGCCACCATAGCAGGAGCGATGGCAGGTCACTATAACAACCTGAACGCCGAATTGCAGGGGATGAGTAGCAGCGCCCGGGAAGCTTTCGAGAAGATGAACAGTGTCGGGGATATCGACACCAGCGAAAGCCAAGACAGCGTGGCAGCATTAAAAGAGCAGCTACAGGGAACCAATGAGGAACTCAACAAGCTCCAGCATAACTATTCCTTTGACATTACCGGCATCGATGACTGGATGACCGTCACCGCCCAGAACGCCGCCTATGTGAAAAAGCAGTTTTTGGAGCAGAAGATCGCTCTGGAGGAGTTACTGACCGGGTACGACAACGGCGAAGTGTCCGCACGACGGATGGCCAGAGAAGGCCAGAGTGCTGCCTATTCTATGCAGCTATTGAACGAGCAAGACCTGAGCCAGCTGGACAGCGCCATCCAGCAGGCCGAGTCGAGCATGGAGTCACTGAACGACAGCGCCAGAAGCACCCTCGAAGGCCTACAGAACGAATTAGACCGCCTCCAGGGTAAGCAAGAGCAGATCGAAAAGCGCCAGTATCAGAGCCGCCAGCGAGACCTGAAAAGCCAGCTGGAAGAAGCCAAGGCCGGTGGCGACCAGCAGAGTATTCAGGATTTGAACAAAGCCCTGCGAGTGAACGAGGCCATCTACCGGGAGAAACGTAACCAACTGGCCGAAGAACAGAGAGCCGAGCAGCGGCAGAAACTGCCCAGTCAGCGGGAAAATTCACGCATTAACCCGCCACAACAAAGCGCACACAGTAAACAGGCCGAAAAGATTATCCGTCTTGAGTACCCCGGCGGCAGCGTCAACGTGGGCATCAACCGAAGCGATGAACGCAAATTGCTGGACGCCCTGAGAAACGCCGGATTGAGATCCGTGTAAGGAAGGCCTATGCAACTGGATAGCATCACACTGCCCGATGATTTGCTGTGGATAAACGAATTTGACTGGAACCCGGTGGAGCAGAGCCAGGAACGCACCTTAACCGGTGCTTTATTGGTTCAGGAGCAAAGCAAACAGTATGGTCGATCCATAGAGCTCTCTGGCGGACAGGATGCCGGATGGGTGACCCGCAGCACCGTGGCCAGCCTGCTCACCTTGAGCGAAACCGCCAATAACGTCATGACTCTGACCCTGCCCGACCTGCGGCAGTTTTCGGTAATTTTTGATCGAACCTCGGGCAGCCCGGTGGAAGCGCAACAGATACTGCCCTTTGCGTTTCCCGATGACGACTACCAATACAGCTTGACCCTGCGGCTGCTGACAGTCGAAACGCCTGCAGCATAAAACCCGTTCAGAAAAAAAAGGTGACATGGATGGCCATCAATAACAATGACGTGAAACTTTTTGAAAGCCAGCGCCTGACCGATGAGGAGGACGGTGGCGGACGGGTGACCGGCAACGAAGTGATCGACGGGAACGTGAATAATTTATTCAGGGACATTTCACGATTAGACAGAACCATCGGTGACGTGGCACTGCGTAAAGCGTTTATTGGGATCAGTACCGACAACAGCGATGCCTATTTAGGCAGCCACCTGATCCTCACCGAACCGCCCAAAGACCCCAACGTCAGCGTCCTCCTATTCAATACCGACGACCAGACCGATGAGCGAGCCGACGCCCGCAACCGGATCGAGAGCTATGTGGTGCCGGGCATTGAAGCCAGCTGGCTCCCCATTGGTGACCAGCTGCAGGGACAGCGAACCATCGTCGGCTATCAGCGGGAGGAGCTGGCCATTCCCGAGATCGGCGAAGTGTACAAGATCACCACACCGGATGAGCAGGTCAGCCAGTTTGTTCGGATTACCGGCCTTACTCACCAAGTGGCCACGTTTACCTATAACCAGGGCGGCAAGTTTGTGGACTTTACCCGGCGAAAGCTGGAGATGGACACCAGCGTCCCATTGATCACCACGTTTATCGGAGCGCAGCCTTTCCCCGGTGTCCCTGAAGAACCGACCAGCAGTGTCCACACCACCCAGATCGCCGACACCTCCCGCTATTACGGCATTCAGTCGGTAAGTGCTAACATCACCGCTGGTGACCTGACCATCAAGGCGGCGAGTGTTTACAACGCACTGGTGCCCAGCGCCAAAGTGGAAAGCCCGCTATTGGATCAGTATGGCGGTTACACCGGCAAAACGATGGTGGCGACTTCAGCCAACAGCAGAAGTGTCTCCTGCCGCTTTGTTCATATCAGCGGAAACCAGAGCCGAACGTATCTACAGCGAGGCGTCATGCCCAAAACTCTAAGTCTTTCATTGGAGGGTGGCACCTTTGAAGATGACGGAGCTGGCAACTTAACGCACAAAAGTGGCAACAACAGTTACAGCCAACTAACCATTGATTACGAGCTGGGCGAGATCAACGTATGGCGTACTAGCAGTTACACGACGGCCACCAGTTCAGCCAACTACCAGCCTGCAGTGGCCATTACCGGGGCTGCTGTCAGTGGAGCCATACCCATCACCAACCAGAACCGGGGCTTTAACTACACCCTGAACATGGCAGATGCGAAACCAAGACCGGGCACCTTAGTGGTGAGCTATATCGCCCTGGGCAAGTGGCAGGATATACGGGATACAGGAGCAGGCCAGCTTTCTGGCTCTGGCTCAGGAAGCATTATTTTTGCAACCGGATCCGCAGCCATAACCCTGGATGCCATGCCCGACCCGGACAGCGCCATCGTATACAGCTATGTGGCGCAGAACGATGACGAGGTGACCATTCGCACCGGCAGTGTGTCAGCAGATGATATGACCTTCAGGCACACGGTGGAGAAACCCGGCATCAAGCCCGGCAGTCTGACCGTGACTTATATATCCAACAGCCAGAATAAAACCCTTACCGACCAAGGCAACGGCCTGCTGACCGGCGACGGCAATGGCGCTATCCACTATGCCCCGGGAGAATTGAGCTTTCAGCTGGACAACCTGCCTGACACTGGTACCGAGATACAAGTGGATTATCAGGAAGGCACCAGCGCCGGTGGTCAGGTAAATGTTGCCATCGATGGCCAGGGCGTGATGAGTGGCACAATTCCCGGTGCTCCATTACTTCCCGGTTCCATACAGCTGCAGTTTCTGGTGGAGCAGCTATCCAACGTGCCAAGCGATGCCGGGGGGGAAAATTTCGAGACTTATGAAACCACCACCACCGTGACAAAGCAGCTTGATGACGATACCACTGGCGGCTGGCGTGGTGTTACGGGCACGATTGATTATCAGACCGGTGCTTTTACGATTCTGGCGTTGCAGGATTACACCTATACAGAGTTCACCAACATCCGGCAGACCTCAGGTGGCGCTACCTTCTATCGAGTGGAAACCACTAATACAACCCTAAAGCAGACCTTTAACGGCAGCAGCATCACCGCCATCGCCCAGGCCAGCAACCTGAGCCATGCCCCCTACAGCGAGACATTACCATCGCCAGAGCTGACCCTGGATTTATTGCCTTTAATCAGCGATACCCTACTGCCGGGGAGCGTGGTTTTTACTTGGAACGGCGAGACCTACTATGACCGGGATGGCCAGGTTTTCACCGATATCAGCACCGAAACCAACGCAGGCCTGCAGGTAGGCAGCATTGACTACAGCGGTGGCGTGGTTACGTTAGCCACTTATCCACAGGGCGGCTTTACCAGCGCCACCATCGAAGCAGCCGCCACCATCGGCCCGGGTTTCAAAGTAGACGCCGTCGCATTTCGCACACCGGGCTCGCCGGTCAGATTGGGCAGTTTGCAGCTAACTGCAGTGCGAGTGGATAACGGCGATATTATCACCGCCAGCGCCGACTTTAACGGCGAGATTAACACCAGCGAAGTGCAGGGGAAGATCGACACCACCACCGGCTGGTGTGAGATTCAATTTACCGACGGCGGCGCTCCTGAAAAGAAGCCAATTTTCGTGATACCGCAGAGCATACGATATAACTGCATTGTGGAAACCAGCCTGCCGCTGGACGCCGAACTGATCGGGCTAGACCCGGTGCGTTTGCCACCAGATGGCAAGGTGCCCATCTTCAGAGCAGGCGACATCGTGGTGATCAGCCACACCAGCAGCACCGATGCCGCTACCCCCACCGCAGGCCAGGTGATCAACCTGGCTCGTGACCATCAGGCCGACATTGTTGTGGAAGACAGCAGCGGGGCTCTGCTGGCCAGCGATCAATACACCGTCGATAGAGAGGCGGGTTCTATTACCTTTGCTGACCCACTGAGCCTGATCGACGACCAGAGCAACCCACTGACCGCCCCCTTTACCATTAAAGACCGGGTGGAACACATGAGCGTCCTCAGCGACGTTCAGATCAACGGTGATCTTTCTATTATTTCGCCTGTCCCTTGGGATTTACCCGCAACCGAAACCACAGTAAGCAGTGCGGTCGTGTATGGCGATCTTCAGGCCAGAGTGAAAAACTTTTTCAGCCAGAAGGTATGGGATAACGGCGACCCGAACTGGACAGACAACCGGATCGGTGACCAGACCACCGCCCAATACAACACCATCAACTATCCAGTGGAGGTGACCAACAAGGGAGCCATCTATGGCAAGTGGGCGATCATCTTCACCAGTGGTTCAGCATTCCAGATCGTAGAGGAAAAGCTAGGGATCATAGCAACCGGCAACATCATTGCTGATGTAGCACCGCTGAACCCGGAAACAGGCGTGCCCTTCTTCACTATCCGGGCTGATGGTTGGGGAACTGGCTGGGCAGCAGGGAACGCTATTCGATTTAATACCGATGGTTGCCTTGCACCTATCTGGATTTGTCGGACGGTTCTCGCTGGTCAGGGAACGGAAACCAATGATGATTTTACGCTTCAGATCAGGGGGGATGCTGACTAATGGCTGGAATATGGTTTCCCGAAGATAACGTTGCAGGAAAGCTATCTACGCCTCGAATTTATGCTGCAGATAATGAGGCGTTTAATTCGTCTGTTTCAGAACTTCATTTTGTAATGACGTTGATTTTGCATGAGTCAACGGCGACAAAAAGTGTTCCGCTTTTAAATGTATAGAACTTACGCATTGACAGCTCTGATAAAAGATGGTCTCAGCCAGTCTTTACCATCAGAGAAGCTCTTAATGAAGTCCCAAATAGCATCCTTGAGCGCATCATTCTTAACGCGATAGATGCTACTGAGAGATTCAGATACTTTCTTGGCCTGAAGGCAGGCATACCCAAAGATAGAGGCAAAAATATGGTTCCTGACCTGCTGCTTTCCTCTCACCTGAAAGCGCTCAATACTGCAGAGTTGTTTCAGCGCCCGGTGATACTCTTCGATCGCCCAATGGTGCAGGTGAAGTTCATTAAAGCCTACCTGTGGTGATACCTCTGATCCAGCATGGGGTGTGTAGACGACGTAATGGCGCAGCTCGTTTTTTAGCCGCGTCCGGTACAAACGCACAGAACCAAAATTACGTAGCCAAACGGTTATTCCCTCTTCAGGAATCTCCAGGCTCTGCACTTGTTGGTAGTCACCCTTTTGGATAGAAACAGTACGGTTGCTTTTAACGGCAAACATAAAACCCAGACCGTTGTTTTTCACAGTCTTCAGGTTTGCGGCACTGCTATACCAGGAATCCCCCGTAACAAATGCAGGTCGTAAGCCCCATACAAGTACTTCTTTCAGCATCTCGAGAAAATAATCATTTTTGGACTTTCCGTCCGCAGAGTCATAGATACGGAAATTGACAGGAAGGCTATAGCCTTTGATATCGGTGTAATAGAGCGTTATGAGATTAATGCCCTTGACGGCTTTATGATGCTTGCCCGAGTAATGATAGCCGATGAATGCCGTGTAGTTACTGTACGGCTTATCCAGCACCGTATCATCAACCGATAGCGTGCCCCCATCAAGAATCAGCCTTGCGGCTACTTCCATGAAAAGGTCATTGGGAGCAAAGTCTTCACGTTGTAGAAAACGGTTAACGCTGTGGTGTGACATATCTCCGATCTCACTAAGGCGAGTACAGGTTGCTGATTTCGGCTCACACAATAGAAACCCTGTATATTTCGGCAAATCACACCCAGCTGTTGTAGGTCTTGTTATCTTTCTACGCACGACGACATCCGCTATTTTTTGCTGATCTAGCAATTTTTACAGCTGCCTGTCAATGCGAAAGTCCTAATGTAGATGGCTTCGCAACGTCAAATGGCAGTTCTGTGTATCGGACAGATATATGGGTTGAAAATGGGGTTTTACATTATCGAACGGAAAGGTCTAGTGATGGCCGTGTAGGAACAAAGGGAGAATCAACTACCCTATTGCCGACAGGTGTGCCTGTTGAAATCGTAATCACTATGAATGCGAGCCGGAGTTATACGCCTGATAAGTTGGTAATGCACATCAATGGCACACGAGATACTGTTGTTAATTTGCAATCGAGCAAAAACTATACCTTTCCCTGGTATAGTTATCAGGAGGTTTCACTGGGCTACGCGTCTAAGACGAATACCTTTGCAGCAGGTCTATTAATTACAGACTTTCACCTATCCAACATTTATAACGCATCGCCACAAAAAAATACGTCAGCAATTAGTACCTATCAGACGATATGGAACTCTGATTTTGAGAATGTGGCTGAACCTCTAAAAATCGCTACCCGGCGCAATAACATAGACAGCAGCCTAAGTTGGGCTAATAGCGATGATACAAAGGTCATCTGGACAGATGGAAATACCATCCCGACGACAGGTGGCGGTGGTGATGCCGGAGCCGGGGGAATTATTATTCCCGGCAATGGGAACACCACACAGGTTCAGGGCGTCATTACAGAGAATGACCTTTTTGTTGCCCGGAGAGTCATGGCTATTACCGAGGCGCAGCTGGCAGTGACCGATAGCGAACTGACCAAACATGCTGTTCTCGATAGCACTGTCAGCAGCGATGTTGATGGAACCTATACCCTGGATACCAGCCCCTATGAAGGCACCGTCTTTGTTATCGCCGCCGATGATTACGGCACCGTCTGGCAACCTGACACTGCTTATGCCGTAGGCGACGTGATCAGGCCGCCGACCTTTCAGGGCTATGTCTATCTTTGCACCCTGGCAGGGACCACCAGCAGCACCGAACCCGTGTGGTGGCTGGATACCGATGGCAGCCAGAGCATCGGCACCGCCCAATTTCAGGCGAAGCCATTTAGCCGACCGTTAGCCCACGGCCCGATCCTGCCGACCATTCTCCCCAGTGCATAACGATGGCTTACGACCCCTCCGCAAGCACCGATTTTATATTCAGCGAACAGGCCTACCAGCCTGCGGTGGATTTCGCTTTTTATCCACAGAAGACATACGCCTTTACCACACCGCCCTCCGTTGTCCGTTTTTGCCAGAGTCACTGGCAGACCAGCCAGCCACAGCAGCGTGACCAAAGCGCCGCTTATGGCAGCAGCCTGACGATAGATGCCACCAGAGCGCAAAGCAGTCATCAGGCCACACCGCTGGAAGCCCATGCCGTCGGGCTTTTCTGGGGCGAGGTGGCGAGTTTGCACGAAACCGTACAAATTAGTCATGGCCAGAGCCAGGGCAAAGAGAACCGCATTAGTGGACACTGGCAGCAGTCGCCCACCAAGCAGAGCCACCAGCGCCAGGGATGGGACAACAGCCTCCAGCCCCAAGACCAGCGCACCGAGCATGACTGGCAGACGCCAGCCGAGAAAGACGCTCTGCGGCTGGCCAGCTTTCACCGTGTGGATGAATTCAGCCCACCTCACCAGCAGGAAAACCTCGGCTACCGGATCCCCGAAGCCAGCCTGCTGAATTTCCAGTTTGCCGGGCAGAGCTACACACCGGCCACCAGCCCTGACGTGTTTTTCAGGATGGGCAGAGCCATCGAGCAAAAAGTTATCCAGCCAAGGGACAGTCGAACCGGTTTCAGCTTTCAAAGTAATCGAGACCTGGACGAACCGGTGGTGATTCCCTGGGGCTTAGGACAGAAAGCCAGGGATGAAAGTGTTACCGGCAACTATGGCGGCGAAACCGACCCGAACGTGGTCGAGAAACCACAACCCGAGCAGCCAGAGATCAGGGAGAGCTATTTACTTATGAACGTTATCAGCGTGGTCACCTTACCAGAGCGCACCCCCATCGAGCTGAACGATGTAGAAATAGAACTGGATATAGACAGCTTCAGCTGGAGCCTGACCGGACAGCTATGGGGAGCGTCCAGCCTGGCCATGATAGAACCGGATGCCAGTGGGCCGAAGCAGGTAGAGATAAACATCAATGGCTGGGTTTGGGTATTCATTATTGAGCGATACAGCACAGATCGCCGATTTGGGCATGAACGATACACCGTGACCGGCAGCAGTCGAAGCCAGCTGCTCGCCGCCCCGTATGCACCGAAGCGCAGCAAAAGCAGCGCCAGTGACATCAACGCCAAACAGGCCATCACTGAGGAGCTGGCCAATACCGGCTTTACCGCCAGCTATCCCGACCTGAACGACTACAGTACCCCTGACTGGATCATTCCCGGCGGCACCTTCAGCTATCAGCACCAGACGCCCATGGAGGTTATTGCACGACTCACCACCAGCGCCGGATCGGTGGTGATTCCAGCCCGAGATAGCGACCAGCTGAACATCCAGCCCCGTTATCCCGCCAGCCCATGGAACTGGGGCACCGCCACGATGGACAGGATTATTCCCGCCAGTATGGTCATCAGCCTGAGCGCCAGCTGGCGACCCGAACCACAATACAACGCCGTCTATGTTTCAGGCACCCATGCGGGCGTAGCGGTCAACGTGAAACGCAGCGGAACGGCAGGGGATGAACCTGCGCCAGATATTTTGGAAGACTGGCTGACAGAGACCCAGGTCAACACCGAGCGAGGCCGGAACGAACTGGCCAAAGGCGGTCACCAGAGCATCACCACCATCGAACTGCCGCTGACCGACACCAACACCGCCCCCGGACTCATTGAGCCAGGGATGCTGGTCGAGGTTCAGGATATAACCGGTGACTGGCAAGGGCTCTGCTTGCGAACCCATATCAGCGCCTCAGGGGGATTAAACGCCGTTATCCAGAGCGTAGAACTTGAAAGGCATTATTAGAGAAAGAGGATGCCCGGCCTAAGGAGTAGAGCCGGGACTTAGGTGCCTGCTGGATATCGGACAGTCACAGTAAACAGCATAGGACGCAGAATGAAGGCCTTCACAACAAAACGATATGTGGTCAAACAGAAAGTACAGACGTGCAACAGAGCATGGCTGGAGGAGGTATTCAGCAGCCCCTGCAAACGAACCGCCGTACAAAGCTATCACCAGCTGTGCGATGAATGGCCTGATAGTTACTTTGAATTGACGGAAACAATAGACACCGAAACCTGCCTGGCTTTCACCCCTCACAAAGGATAACAACATGGCCACCACCAACATCTGGCAGCAATTCAAATCCCTGATACCCGAAGGAGCCAGAACCGTCGTCACCATCACCAGCAACAACGGCGACGGAACCAGCAGCGCAACATTGAGAGATGGAACGAGTATCAGGGTTCAGGGAGAAAATGTCGAGCCGGGTGGAAAGGCATTAATTAAGCAGGGAATAATTAGTAGTCAAGTGCCTGATATACCAACATATGAGGCTGAAATTTAGAGACTAAAAACGAAAAATATCTGTTTGCTTATCAATTAGTTAAAGTATTCGGTTTCCTAAAAAAAGTGACAGTAACTATTTGATATTAATATAGATGTCACTGCCTTGAGGGGGCAGTGCCTGTATGGGCGTACGAGTTCGAGTCTCGTCTTCGGCACCAAATAAAAGCTGTGAGAATTATTCTCACGGCTTTTTTTGTATCTGGAATAAATGTCCAGTATTGCTTTCCCCTTTTTTGTTCTGAATATGACCTTCAATCAAAACTCGAAAGTTTGAACTTTTGAGCAGTTTCTTTTTTTGCTTACCTCTCCTCAGCTTGGTTAAGCATCAATTTTACTCTTCAGGTATATCATCATTTAACTGGATATTTTGGAAATCTAGTTTTTAATTCAAGTAATGATAGATAGCCGATATGTATATCCAAATAACAAACTGTCATTATCCTTATTGGCCGAGGCTGCATGTTACGTTGAGTCATGCTGCCGATATAACACAATACCCGGCAGATGGTTTAGCTTCAGTGCAGTGTGTGGATAGTGCTTGTTATGAAAGTGTTAGTGTTCAATCTGTAACTTTACCGATGCGAATCTGTGGTTACATCTGCTTATCTGACAACTGGCTAAGTCGACCTGACATTTGTGAGGAAATCTGTCCTGAGGGTTCTGTTGACAGCGTAGCCTCTGCTTTAACTCCAAGTCCTCCTGCCGCGACTTTTCCCCAGAACCTTTTTGACCGGCCTGGCAGGCAAGATAAGAACGGTTATTCATGTAGTGTGTGTAATCGCCATTTAAAGTCTTTAAAGGGGGGTTAAGGGGCATATGATGATACATACTGGAGAAAAGCCATTCGCTTGCAACGATTGTGATAAACGGTTCAGGCAACAGATTCATTTGAAAAATCACTTTCGTTCTCAGCACAGCGAGTTAAAAGAGTATAAGTGTGAAATATGTGAGTATACGCTTTCGCCCCGTCCCGCGCTCTGTATGCATATGAAAAGCAAACATCCTAAGTAATGCTTTAGATTATCAGTCAGAGTTGCTACTAAGGTCTTTATTGATTTTGTGAATCATCCCCTGTGTAACCTGCTCTTCACCAAACATAACACAGGCTGCAAGGCAGCAAGCTGTGGATAACCGGAAGCCACCGGCCTGTTGGGTTTTGTAGTGCCAGCCATAGCGCGTAAGCGATTTATAATTACAGTTAATCAGATATGTGCTGCTTTTATCGTGTGATTCGGGTGTTACGTGAATAATGCCGAAATTGCCCTGTAGAGAAAATGTTTGTCTGTCCTGACGGGAAAAAAACTGAATCAGATCGCTGAGATTCATGCTCAAGTCTCTTTTTATTACCTAATGTTCTCAGCGTATTTATTAAGCATCACTCATGCCATTATGACCTATTGCCTTATTTCCCACGGTATTCATCAGGTTTTTTCTTTCTGGTTATAACCTTTTTTATGGGTAAGGGATGGGGTTATGTAACGTAGAGAAACAACGGGTGAATATGGGCAGAGTCTCTTTTATCTTAAATAGATATAAAGCTTATATTTTTTATAAAAATATAAGCTTTATTCAGTGGGGTGACCGGTTGTTTTGCTGAAATAACGTACGCTTTTAATCCGTGCTCAGATTTCCACTATTCAGCATACTGTTGATGATCTCTGCATCGGTACTGCCCAACAGTGAAAGATCTACGCCCTGCAGAGTGATTTTCTGGGTGATATCACCGCCAGCCGTGTCGCGAACTTCAACAATGGGGTTGGCTGGGTCAGCCTGATCAAATGAAAGGTATTGGGTCAGGTCATTATTTTCTTCATCAACCAGAATGCTACTCAGATCCAGGCTATCGCCTTCGGACATATTGAAATCAGTAATAGTATCTTGAGCCGGGATGGCTGCAGTACCAATATCGCCAATATTAAACTTGAAGTAACTATTCAGCACCCTTCATATAAATCTGGAATTTTCTGATTTTTCGACCATCATCTTATACTCAATTTTTCTAACAAATCTCCAGTATGGAACCAGACTTCCCAGCTACTCCGTTTACCGAAGCTCTCCTTAAAGAGAATGAAGAGCTTCGGACCGAGAATGCGCTTTTACGGGAACGTTGCAGCGAACTGGAAGAAAGGGTTAATAAAAACAGTCAAAACAGTAGTAAGCCACCATCGTCAGATGGTTATCAAAAGCCCAGTAAAAAAGGGAGTGATAAAGGTGATACATCTTCCAAAGAAGCCCCCTGCTCCTCACAGGAAACACCGAACCCCAAAAGCCTTAGACCATCTTCAGGCAATAAACCAGGTGGCCAGAAAGGTCATCAAGGCTCTTGTTTGAGACGTGTCGCCTTACCCGATTATGTCAGGCATCTGAAGGTTGAAAAATGTTGCTGTTGCCAGTCTTCGCTTATCGATATTAAACCCACCAAATACATTGAGCGACAGGTTTTTGATCCAGGTAGACCCGGAGAATTTGAAGTTACCGCGTACTGGGCAGACGTTAAAGTATGTCCTTGTGGTAAACGGAACACCGCTGAGTTTCCCCAAGGAGTGAAAGCCGCTGCTCAATACGGAGAAGTGACTCAGGCAATGGCTGTTCATTTAAACCAGTATCACTTCATCCCATATCACCGGGTGTCTGAGTATTTCAATACTATTTATTGCATGAGTGTCAGCGCAGGCTCTGTTGCCAATTTTGTTGCCTATACCCATGAGAACCTGGCCTCTACTGAGCAGAGTATCCGCGATGCTTTACAAGAAAGTCCGGTTGCAGGAGCGGATGAAACTGGCATGCGGGTTGACGGTTCACTGTGGTGGTTACACATTATGCGAGATGACCAATGGACGCTTTACTACCTCTCAGAAAGGCGAGGTTGTGAAGCAATGGATGCAATGGGCATCCTGCTGACTTTTGCAGGCATTCTGGTTCACGATCATTGGAAGTCCTACTTTGCCTATGCGGCAGTGCATGTGCTTTGTAATGCCCATCATCTGAGAGAGCTTCAGGGAGTTGTCGATAGGGATGCGAATAAGCTGGCTCTGCGGCTGATGAAATTGCTTACGCTCTCCTGGCACTTCTGCAAGAAATACAAAGCAGCCGGTCTGACTCAAATGCCTGGTGCAATACAGCTTCGCATTGAGACGATATACGACCAAATCCTTCAAAGGGCTCTCACGAAGGAAACCGCTTATATGGAAAAACAACGACAGGTGCTTGGACGTAAGAAGGTCAGGAATACCAAGGCCTACAACCTGTTCAAAAGGCTTATTGAGTTTAAGGTTGAAACGTTGCGCTTCATGTCGGACTTTTCAATTCCCTTCGATAACAATGGCAGTGAACGTGATGCCAGGATGGCCAAACTTAAGCAGAAGATCTCAGGCTGCTTCAGAAGCGAAGACGGAGGTACCATGTTTACCCGAATCCGAAGCTATTTATCATCTGCTAAAAAGCAGGGGTTGAACATATTTCAGGCGCTTCTTAAAGCGGTTCGAAATTACAACAATACGCCTTTGCTGGGTGCTGAATAGTTACAGACAAACTTGAGCTTCTTATTGGGAGAAAAGCGAATTTTTCCGGCAAATATATCCTGGCAGCGTTTGGTTGTGGTACGGCATGTCAGGTGATAACAATTGTTGATGTTGATACTGGTAAAATTGCGATGCCGGTAAGTTCATCGGATGGCTCATGCTATTTGAAAGACAGTAGTCTATTGATTATTAATCCCTACATATCAAAAACATATGACGAAGATCTGCCAGACTGGGCTTTTACCTACTACTACATCTTTGAGGGTGGTCATTTAAAGCTACTGCATCAAACAAAAGAACCGTTTAATGGCGAATGCCAAACAAGTTAGAGGTTATCTCTAAAGGTTTAAATCCCATGGATAACACGGTGAACAGCCCATGGGATAGTTAGAGAAATGCTGGGAAATGCGGCCTAAGAAAGTGTGGTTACTTTGTTAATTATTTAAGCGCTTGTTTGATTCTTAACTATCGCTCTTAATAGTCATCATGTATTCAGGGTGTTTTCATGTAGGTAAAGAGGCTGGCGATATTCCCGTTTTTCTTAAATGCTCAGATTTCTGCAGCTGGCAGGTAGATATTCCACATACTGTCCAATTGAGAGCATCGTCAAAAATAAACTGAAGGGAAAATAAAAGGCCCCTGAGTTCAGGGGCTGATTCTTAGTGAAGGGAGCTGGAGATCAGGAAGTCATGTCGTCAAAGAACTTTTTCACGCCATCGAAGAAGGACTGCTTTTTAGGCGACTGGTGACCGGCACCTTCTTTTTTGAAGGTTTCATCCAGCTCCTTGAGCAGCTCTTTCTGACGCTCGGTCAGTTTTACTGGCGTTTCAACCACAACGCGGCACATGAGATCACCGGCACTGCCACCACGCACTGGTACAACGCCCTTGCCGCGCAGACGGAACAACTTGCCGGTCTGCGTTTCTTCAGGAATCTTCAGTTTCACTCGACCTTCAAGGGTCGGAACTTCCAATTCGCCACCCAGTGCTGCGTCCACAAAGGTAATGGGTACTTCGCAGTACAGATGCTTGCCATCACGCTGGAAGATCGGATGATCGGCAACACTGACCTGAACATAAAGGTCACCGGCTGGGCCACCATTGCTGCCGGCTTCGCCTTCACCCGCGAGGCGGATGCGGTCGCCGGTATCAACACCCGGTGGGATTTTAACAGACAGTGTCTTGTATTCCTGAACGCGGCCTTCACCGTGACAGGCATGGCAGGGATCTTTGATCATTTTGCCCGTGCCACGGCAGTCAGGGCAGGTTTGCTGAACAGAGAAGAAGCCCTGTTGCATACGCACCTGACCAATGCCCCCACAGGTGGTACAACCAACAGGCTGGGTGCCTTTTTTCGCGCCGGAGCCGTCACATTCAGTACAGCTGACCAGAGTAGGAATACGAATTTTCTTGGTGACACCGCGAACGGCCTCTTCCAGGCTCAGTTCCAGCTGATAGCGGAGGTCTGCACCTCTTTGTACAGAGCTGCGACTGCGGCCACCACCTGCACCGAAAATGTCACCAAAGACATCGCCAAAAATATCACCAAAGTTACCACCGGCAAAACCGCCAGCCCCGCCCATGCCACCCATGCTTGGGTCAACACCAGCATGGCCATACTGGTCGTAGGCGGCTTTTTTCTGGCCGTCGGAAAGAACTTCGAAAGCTTCATTAATTTCCTTAAAGCTCTCTTCAGCCTCTTTATCACCAGGATTTCGGTCCGGATGATGCTTCATGGCCATACGACGATAGGCCTTTTTGATGTCCTTGTCCGAAGCGCTCCTGTCTACACCCAGCACTTCGTAATAGTCGCGTTTTGCCATCAGTAAAACCCTGAGCTAACTGCATTCACCAGTCGAGCATGAAAACACAGAACTCACTGGATTCATGGTCAAGTCTGACAAAGCCTTCATTTTTGATATATACGACAACGCGGGAGTTAAACCCATCGTGTCTTCTGGAACCGTATTGCACTGGTAACCAGGACTGAAATCCATCGTTAATGCTACTTACCATAGTGACGACTATGGCTCGTTGCTTCGTTGTCTTTCAGTTCAGCTAACCGTATACGAGGTTAGAAGACTTGATCGGTATTAATCCCGCGTTGTGGCCAATCCAATCATCAGTCATTGATGATTGCTATGGTCTTACTTCTTATCATCCTTTACTTCTTCAAACTCAGCATCAACGGCGTCGTCTGCAGCGGAGTCGCCTTTGCTGCCTTCGCCACCTTCAGCCTGGGCTCCACCCTGTTGTTGCTGAGCTTCCGCATACATCTTCTGAGTCAGGCCAGCAGACGCTTCAGACAGAGCCTTGGTCTTGGCTTCGATCTCTTCTTTATCGTCACCTTTGGCGGCTACTTCCAGCTCTTCAACGGCTTTGTTGATAGCTGCTTTCTCTTCTTCAGTCGCCTTGTCGCCCGCTTCTTCAAGCATTTTGCGAGTAGCGTGTGCAAGGCCGTCGGCCTGGTTACGGGCAGCTGCCAGCTCTTCAAACTTCTTATCGTCTGCTGCGTTGGCTTCTGCATCCTTAACCATTTGATCGATTTCTTCGTCAGACAGACCAGAAGATGCCTTGATGACAATAGACTGTTCTTTGCCAGTTGCCTTGTCTTTTGCAGAAACATTCAGAATACCGTTGGCATCCAGGTCGAAGCTGACTTCGATCTGTGGCATACCACGCGGTGCTGGAGGAATGTCTGCCAGGTCAAAACGGCCCAGGGACTTGTTATGAGTAGCCTGCTTACGTTCACCCTGCAGAACGTGAATGGTTACTGCACCCTGGTTGTCATCAGCCGTAGAGAACACCTGAGACTTTTTGGTCGGGATGGTGGTGTTCTTTTCGATCAGCGGAGTCATGACACCGCCCATGGTTTCAATACCCAGGGTCAGCGGAGTTACGTCCAGCAGCAGAACGTCTTTAACGTCACCGGCCAGAACCGCTGCCTGAATGGAAGCACCCATGGCAACCGCTTCGTCAGGGTTAACGTCCTTGCGAGGCTCTTTACCAAAGAACTCGGCCACTTTCTGTTGAACCAGTGGCATACGGGTCTGACCACCCACCAGGATAACCTCGTCGATGTCAGACAGGTCGAGGTCAGAGTCTTTCACCGCGATACGACATGGCTCCAGGGAGCGGGCAACCAGGTCTTCTACCAGAGATTCCAGCTTGGCACGGCTGACTTTCACGTTCAGGTGCTTAGGACCGGTCGCATCGGCAGTGATGTAAGGCAGGTTGACGTCAGTCTGCTGAGTAGAAGACAGTTCAATCTTGGCTTTTTCAGCGGCTTCTTTCAGACGCTGCATGGCCAGTGGGTCACCTTTCAGATCGATGCCCTGGTCTTTCTTGAATTCGTCAGCAAGGTATTCGATCAGACGCAGGTCGAAGTCTTCACCACCCAGGAAGGTATCACCGTTGGTGGCCAGTACTTCAAACTGGTGCTCGCCGTCTACGTCTGCGATTTCGATGATGGATACGTCGAAGGTACCGCCACCCAGGTCATAAACCGCGATGGTCTGGTCGCCTTTCTTCTTGTCCATGCCGTAAGCCAGGGCAGCAGCCGTTGGCTCGTTAATAATACGCTTAACGTCCAGACCAGCAATACGGCCAGCGTCTTTGGTCGCCTGACGCTGAGAGTCGTTGAAGTAGG
Organism: Endozoicomonas sp.; assembly: GCF_965196975.1. NCBI lineage: Bacteria > Pseudomonadati > Pseudomonadota > Gammaproteobacteria > Oceanospirillales > Endozoicomonadaceae > Endozoicomonas > Endozoicomonas sp. The sequence goes on along the minus strand of NZ_OZ239981.1, from coordinate 5,644,695 downwards.
CAGGAACGGTGATAACGGCTTCTGTTACTGACTCACCCAGGTAGTCTTCAGCCGTTTTCTTCATCTTCTTGAGGATTTCAGCAGAGATCTGAGGTGGGGCTTTCTTGTCGCTCTTAACCTCAACCCAGGCGTCGCCATTGTCCGCTTCGATGATCTTGTACGGAACCATCTTGATGTCTTTCTGAACCACTTCGTCTTTGAAACGGCGGCCAATCAGACGCTTGATGGCAAACAGGGTGTTGTTAGGGTTGGTAACGGCCTGACGTTTTGCTGGCTGGCCTACCAGAATTTCACCATCGTCGGTGTAAGCGATGATGGAAGGTGTGGTACGTGCACCTTCAGCGTTTTCAATAACCTTTGCTTTTTCGCCATCCAGGATCGCCACACAGGAGTTGGTGGTGCCCAGATCAATACCAATGATTTTACCCATTTTGTCTTTCTCCATTGCTCTGAAGCCAGAGCGGAATTCTTTGAAATCAGTGATCGCTTCCCAGTGGTTTCAGCAGAGGCGGTGTCTGGTGAAACAGCGTCTATGTGGTGATTACCACGATCTTGGTTTGCTATATGGGAGCGGCATTTTCTTTTTCAAGGGGCTCTTTCAAGATTCTCGTCCTTGAAACAACCCGACAGTGAAATTTACTTAAGCTGCTTTGGAAACCACAACCATGGCAGGGCGGATAACTCGACCGTGCAGTGTGTAGCCCTTCTGGAAGACGTTCATCACGGTGTTTGGCTCCATGTCTGGGTTTGGCACCATGGAGATGGCCTGATGGAAATTCGGGTCGAACGGCTGACCTTCAGGGTTAACCTGCTCAACATTGAATTTTGCCAGGGCATCCAGCAGCTGTTTGTGGGTCAGGCGCATGCCTTCGAGCATGGTCTCATGCTGACCTTCACCCTGTTCTGCGCTCTCAATGCCTTTTTCCAGACTGTCGACCACAGGAATCAGTTCATTGACGAACTTCTCCAGTGCGAATTTGTGCGCTTTCTCGACGTCCTGCTCTGCGCGTCGCTTGGTGTTCATGGCTTCGGCATGGGCACGCAGAGTCTGATCCTTGGACTGAGCAAGCTGCTCTTCGAGTTCTTCAATACATCTGGCGGTATCGTCGATGGCCTGTTCTTCAATTTCCGGAGCTTCCTCCAGAATAGGGTCAACGACGGCTGCTTCAACATCTGCAGAGCTTTCAGCCTCAGTGGCTTCAGGCTTCTCGACCTGATCTTCTGCCTTGGTGTTTTCTACAGTCATTCCAACGTTTCTCCGGATTTCAATCCAGCCTGATATGCTGGCTGGAACGTGTCTTCGTGTTTTGAGCCGTGGCGCTTCTGTATGGCCCCAGGGCGAAAGTAAATATCAACTGATAGCCTAATATGGGGGTCATGGCAGCTTATTCAAGGGGAAATTTTCTTTACCAATTCGGGTTTTAAGTTTACTGTATAAATAAACAGTAACCCGATATTCAATTGGGATCGTGAGAGCTGCCATGCTGAACCAAATTTCCATCAGCAACTACGCCATCGTTGACCACCTGAACCTGGACATTAACCCCGGGATGACCGCCATTACCGGCGAAACCGGTGCCGGTAAATCCATTATGCTGGATGCACTTGGGCTGGCCCTAGGAGGCCGGGCTGACAGCGACTGTGTGCGGGATGGTGCTGACCGGGCCGATATCCGAGTCTGTTTTGACCTTCAGCGCATACCTGCCGCCAGAGAGTGGTTGCAGGAGCGGGATTACGATGGTGAGAGTGGCCGTAATGAATCACCCTCTACGGAATGTATTCTTCGTCGGGTTGTCACTCGCGAAGGTCGTTCCCGCGGTTATATCAATGGCATACCTGTCACGCTTTCCGAGTTGAAGGGGCTGGGGGAGTTGTTAATTGATATTCACAGTCAGCATGCCCACCAGTCACTCTTGAAAAAGAGCAATCACGCCGAGCTGCTGGATGAATTTGCCGGCTCGTTGGCACTCTCTCGAGAAGTTTCAGGCATCGCTGCGGATTATCGCCAGACCCGTGAACAGCTTCATGCATTATTATCGGACCAGCAGGACAGGGAAGAGCGGGTTCAACTGCTGAGCTATCAGTTGAATGAGCTGGAGCAGTTAAGCCTTCAGCCCGGTGAAGTTGAGCAATTGGAGCAGGAGCATCGCCAGCAGTCTCAGGCCGATGCAACCTTATCGGCTTGTCATCAGGTTACCCAGGTCTGTACCAGTGATGATGGTGATAACCTGCTGCAGCAGCTCTCTTTCTGTCTGCATCGCCTCAGTGAATTGCAGATTGAACATGCGGCCATCAATAACTCTCTGGATATGCTGTCATCTGCTCAGATCCAGGTAGAAGAAGCGGTTGGCGAGCTGAATCATTTTATTGATCACTTTGATGCCGATCCGGAAAGAGCCCGTGAAATTGAAGACCGGCTCAGTGCTATTTTTGATCTGGCCCGGAAGCATCGTGTCCAGCCAGAAGAGCTGCTGGAAAAACAGCAGCAGATCAGCGAAGAACTGGAAAAAGTTCAGTGTCATGACGAGCAGGTAGCCGGTCTGGAACTTTCCCTGGAACAGCTGCAGAAAAAACACAACCAGTTGGCAGAAAAACTGTCGGCCAAGCGCAGAGCTGCTGCGAGAAAACTGGAAAAGCAGGTGTCTGAACGGATCGCATTGTTGGGCATGCCCAAGGGTAAATTCTGCGTTGAGCTGACAGAAATTCCTGATCGTACCGTTGCTTCTCAGGGTTTTGAATCCATTGAGTTTCTGGTAACTACGAACCCGGGGCAGTCTCCGCGCCCTCTGGGAAAAGTGGCTTCCGGTGGTGAGCTTTCCCGTATCAGTCTGGCGATTCAGGTGATTATTGCGCAAACCGCGTCAACCCCAACGCTGGTATTTGATGAGGTGGATGTAGGTATCGGGGGTGGCACTGCAGAGATCGTGGGCAGTATGTTGAGAGAAGTGGGTAAAAGCGGACAGGTGTTGTGTGTTACCCATCAGCCTCAAGTGGCCTCCCAGGCTCATCAGCACCTTCACGTCAGCAAAAAAGTCAGCCGTAAAGCGTCCAGTACCCGTATTCTCAAACTGGATGGCGAGCATCGTGTCCATGAAATTGCCCGAATGCTGGGTGGTGTGGAACTGACCGCGCCGACGTTGAGTCACGCCCAGGAAATGCTGTTTCAGGCTCAGGCATAAAAGAAACCCCCGGCAAATGTCGGGGGTAATCTCAAAGGTTAGAAAGCCTGGTTACTTCTAGTCTTCTTATTCTGATGTTTATTTTTTCTTCTTTGGTCGTACATAGATCACTAAATTGTGATCCACGATTTCAAAACCGTGTTCTTCAGCAATGGCGTGCTGACGCTTTTCAATCTCTTCGTCAATAAACTCGATAACGTCTCCGGTTTCCATGCACACCATATGGTCATGGTGCTCTCCGCGGGAGAGCTCAAACACGGAGTGACCGCCATCAAAGTTATGGCGAACCACCAGACCGGCACTCTCAAACTGGGTCAGCACCCGGTAGACTGTTGCCAGACCCACATCCTCTTCTGCTTCCAGCAGAGCCTTGTACACATCTTCCGCCGACATATGCTTGTCTTCGGCGCCTTCAAGGATCTGCAGAATCTTCACTCGAGGCAGGGTGACTTTAAGTCCTGCTTTGCGCAACTCTTGATTTTCCAACACGTTTCCCTAACCCTTTGCAAGATAATCCTGCTATTATCACATTTTCGTGCAGCTTTTTCATTTTGCTCTGCGAGCAGGCTGCTAGTCATTTTTGAGCAAGATAGTGGAAGTCTGAAACCGATGCAAAAAACCACGATCGCCCTGGCCGCCTCACTTTTTTCAATCACCCTTCTGACAGGGTGTGCCAGCTCCACGGACAGTGGTTCAAAGCTTATCAGTTTCCCCGGTGCCTATAAAATTGATATTCAGCAGGGAAATGTCATTACCCAGGAAATGGTTGACCAGCTCCGTCCGGGTATGACTCGTGCTCAGGTGCAGTATGTTATGGGTACCCCCCTGCTGGAAGACACCTTTAACAGCCATCGCTGGGATTACGTCTACAGCCTGCAGCCCGGTGGCAAGAGCCGTGAACAGAAAACGGTAACGCTGTTTTTTGAAAACGACCAGCTCCGTTCTATTCAGGGTGACCTCAGACCCGGGAGTAATCAGCAGTAATCACTGCTGATACTATTTAATCCGGAAGAACACTCTCAGTTCTTACCTTCCTAAGTTGACTTCTTCTGTTTTGCCTGTTCAGCCCTGCGTTTGCGAACCTCTTTGGGGTCGGCAATCAAGGGGCGGTAAATCTCTACCCGTTCGCCTTCTCTCAGTGCCTGCTCTTCGGGCTTTAATACAGCCTTGCCAAAGATGCCAAGCTTCGCCTCATCCAGGTTAATCTCCGGAAAGTAATCGATGATGCCTGACGCTCTGGCTGCTTCGAGGACAGTCGTTCCCTCTTTGACCTTCAGCGCAATAATCTTTTGCTCATGGGCTCTGGCATAGGCCACTTCCACGTGGATAGTGGGTTCATCCATTAACATCTTAGCCATAAATCTGCTTCGCTCTCTTGCCAAAGGCATCCACCATGGCGTTCATCATCTGGCCGATCAGCCCTCCCAGCGTTGCCTGAGTCAGCTTATTGCTCATCTCAAACTCAAGCTCCAGAGATACCTTGCTTCCATCGTCGCCCAGGGGCTGAAATGTCCAGACACCGGATAAGTGTTTAAATGGCCCTTCCAGCAGCTGCATCTCAATAGACTTCCCGGGGATCATTTTGTTCCTTGTGGAAAAGCTATGACGCAGACCCGCCTTGGCCACTTCCAGGGTGGCTTCCAGCTGCTCACCTTCCTGACGGTCAATGCGGCCACCGGCACAACCCGGCAGAAACTCTGCATACGACTCAATATCACTGACCAGATCATACATCTGTTCAGCGGAATACATGACCAGTGCGGAACGGGAAATCCTTGGCATAGAAAGAGCCTTTCATAAAAAAGGCCGGATAGGATAACCCATTCCGGCCCTCGGATTAATAGACAGTATTTAGAACAGGGTAGTAATCAACACCGTCAACACACACAGCGGTACGATCACACGAATCATGGCGCGCCACAGGTTGAAGACGCCCACACTCAGGCCCAGCTCTTTCATCAGTGTAGAGCGCTTCATTACCCAGCCTGCAAAGATAGAGATCAGCAGGCCACCTACAGGCAGCAGGATATTACTGGTGAAGTAATCCAGCAGATCAAAGAAGTTCTTGTCGAACAGTGTGAAGGTCAGGTCACCGCTCATGGAGAACACGGTACCCAGGCCAACAAACCAGATGGCCGCACAGAGAATCACCGTCGCAACGGTACGGCTGAGCGGTGTGCGCTCGATCAGCCAGGCCAGAGCCGGTTCAACCAGGGAGATAGCAGAGCTCAGTGCAGCGATACCTACCAGAACAAAGAACAGGAAGCCAAACAACTCACCCATGGGCATGTGAACAAAGGCAGCCGTCAGGGAGACAAACAGCAGGCCAGGGCCAGCAGAGGGCTCCAGACCGTAAGCAAAGACGATTGGGAATACAATCAGGCCGGAGATAATGGCCATCAACGTATCCAGGGCAGCAACGTTAATCGCGGTTCTTGGAATCGAGTTATTGGCTGGCATATAGGCGCCATACGCCATCAGGCAGCACATGCCCAGGCTCAGGGTAAAGAACGCCTGACCTAATGCAGCAACAAAGGCTTCACCGGTAACCTTGGAGAAATCCACGGAGAACATAAAGTCAAAGCCGCGCATAAACTGTCCGGTTTCCAGCATGCTGTAGCCCAGCATGACCAGCAGCAATGCAAACAGGGCGGGCATCATCACCTGCAGACCTTTCTCAAGACCTTTGTGAATGCCGCGGGCGGTAATCACCAAGGTGATCACCATAAAGGCGGTGTGCCAGAAGATCTGACGAGATGCAGACGACACAAGTCCACCAAAGGCATCGCCAACCTGATCGGTGGTCATGCCGCTGAACGCACCGGTCACAATGTCCCAGGCATAAGAAAGGGACCAGCCAGCGATCACACTGTAGAAAGAGAGAATCAGGAAGCCGGCGAGCATGCCCATCCAGCCGATAATGCCCCACAGTTTGGAAGCGCCCAGGTCACTGGTCAGCTTGCGAATGGCGTTAAGGGGGCTAAGCCGGGTATGACGACCAATAGCTGTTTCCGCCATCAGCAGTGGGACACCCATAATGGCGATGCACAGCAGGTAAAGCATAACGAAGGCACCACCACCGTATTGTCCGGCGATGTATGGAAATTTCCAGATATTGCCCAGGCCGATGGCAGAGCCTGCCGCGGCGAGCAGAAAGGTCCAGCGATTAGCCCAGGTTTTTTTCGATGTCGTTGGATTTTGTCCAGACATGAGTTCCCCAATGAGTCGAATTATTTTACTCAGAGGCCGTTTGAAAGGCAGGTATGGTTAGACAACACAGAATAATAATTATTATGGATAACCCGCTGTGATACAGCAGAGATCATCTTTATCAATCATGGCCAGTTGTCGAAAACCAGAACAGTCACACTGCATTTCAGACGGCTTCTTGCTTCTTGAACAATTGCCACGCGAGATTTTCACGGGAACAGCACAATCCCGGCAAACCTCCAAACCGAACAATCAGCGATAAAGACTACCTTCAGGGCCTGTTGATGTTTCGTTGCGTGCTCAGCGAAACAGGGCGTTCCTATGACTAGACGCTGCATTGCAGTAATACCCTAAAGGCCAGTTGCCTTTCAAAATGTCGCAACGACGTCATAGGGGCGCCCTGATTCGTCCTCCGGATGGCCCAGAAAAGTGCCATCTGCTATGTCAGACTTGCTTGATGTAGCGTAACTACGGTCTGCGCAAGTCTTTCGCGCATGTGACACTTTTCTGAGCCACTGAGTCTCGTAACGAAACGTCAACAGGCCCTGATAAAACAGCCTGCTGATGGAAGAGCGGAGAAGATCAGACAGGTTTGGTCGCCATTGTACCGGTTAGGCACTACATCTCAACCGTTTTTGCCGTCTAACCGGTCAAAATAGAGTTTTTTGAATATTGTGGTTATTAAATGCAGAAATATTCACTATGCTAAACATTCGTTGATCCGGCGCTATTGTCGAAACCGGTCCGGATCCCCCAGAATTAGTGACTTTACGATAAGCTGCTCCTATAATCCGCGCCATGGCAAAAAGTTCAAAGAAAGGCAAACAGGGCGACTCATCCATCGTCGTCAACAAGAAAGCCCGTCACGATTTTCACATCGACGAGACTTTCGAAGCAGGTATTTCCCTCGCAGGATGGGAAGTGAAAAGTCTCCGGCAGGGCAAAGTCCAGCTGATAGACAGTTACGTCCTGCTGAAAGATGGCGAAGCCTGGTTGATTGGCGCCCAGATCACACCGTTGATCACCGCATCCACTCATGTTGTGGCGGATCCTCTGCGTGACCGTAAACTGCTGCTGAACCGCAGAGAGCTGGCAAACCTGTTCTCGGTCACTCAGCAGAAAGGTCATGCCTGTATCGCGACCAAACTCTACTGGAAAGGCCACCTGGTCAAATGCCAGATCGCGCTTGCCCGCGGTAAGAAGGAGTTTGATAAGCGTGCAGCCACCAAAGAGCGCGAGTGGAACATTGAAAAGCAGCGGGTCATGCACCGCGGCTGATAACCCCATCAGGCACACAGCTTCACTGTGTGCCGCTAATCTACCTCCTTTCTTCCTCTTCCTCCTGGCATTACGGTTTCTTAAGACTTCCTTCCCATAACCATTCGACACTCTCAAAATCAGCAGATGCCCTGGAGCTACAACGAAGTCTTATAAACGCTTAGTGCTCTTCGTGTTCTTTGTGGTTAAAAAATACTTTCGAGATAATCATCTCTCTCTTTGGGCTCCGTCCTGGTTCAGAAGCTTTTATAGAAGTCATTTTTAGTCTTTTTCCAGAAAAATTTAACGACAATGGCATTTTTTGCAGTGTAAAAGTACTTATGTACTAAACACAGTTGCTTTTGTTATTCGCTTTTGGCATAAATACGACAGAGTTTTGTTACTGGGGGCGATCAGGATTCGACGACGGTTACGAAACCTAAGGTGCATGTCGAGGGCGTAGCGGCTCTCGTAAATCAAAACGCTACAAACGTAGAGTTGCTAACGATAATAGCTTCAACGGAGCAATGGCTGCCTAATAACAGCCTTCTCCCGATCACTCTGTCTTGTCTGTTGGGTGGAAATTGATCGTTACCGAAAATAGAATCGCCACATCGGTCTTCCTGGAACCGGTGGGTTAAATCCACAGGATCGCGCAGTGTCACCCTGACCGTTGGGTCGTTCTGCGTTAACTTAATAACGGAAACTAAGCATGTAGAGCCGAAGGCGTAGAGCTGGCGGACGCGGGTTCAAGTCCCGCCGCCTCCACCAAATATAAACCCCGTAGATCATTGATTTACGGGGTTTTTCTTTTTGTGCTGTTTGCTTAGATTGGTGAAGTGTCGAAAAAGTGTCCAGATTATTTTAATTCCAGTCAGTGGATGTATGAACTGGTGACCAGCCAGCACAATAGACTTTATCGTTTTGGATAATTGATAAGTATTTCTTTTGGGCAGAGCGTTCGTTTTCGAATATCTCATACTGATCATAAAGGTTTGTGTCGCCCTCATACAGTTTGGTTGACCAGTACACGACGTATGTTTGCTCTATCAATGGCTCGAGTTTTCTGAGTAAGCGTATATCTGTTGAAAGAGCATATTGATAGACAGCTTCTTCGGGAGAGGTACGTTGTCTCCAAAGTTCCAATGACTCACGGTTGAAGTCAGGGAAAATGAACTCATGATCAAAATCATACTCATCACAGTATTCCTTGAGTAGGTTTCGGTAATGATTTAGTGTCATAAAGGAGTGTATGAGTTTACGAATTTTCATGTTTTTCTCTTATTTGTAGAGTGTACTCCAGAATAGAAGCCATAAAGCCCCAACAAAGGGCTAGGATGTTTAAGTTCGATTTGACCAGAATCAAAATGTCGCTCTCTTGGCTTAAGTAAAAGTATTTGAGTTCATTTGTGTTATAGCCAGCTAGTTATCTTGATATCTATACTTGTATTTTGAATAACTAAGGAGTTTATGAGTGAAGAAAACCATTAAAGTGGTTGGAGCAATTATTCGAGATGATAGTAATAGAGTTCTTTGTGCCCTACGCTCATCACAGATGAGCTTGCCCAACCTTTGGGAATTTCCTGGTGGAAAAATTGAGGAAGGTGAACAACCAGAAGAAACCCTTTGTCGAGAGATTCGTGAAGAGCTTTCCTGTGATATAGAGGTGGCGGGTATGGTCGAAAATACCACACACGATTATGGTGGTTTCATCATTAATCTACGTACATTTCATGCCAAAGTGGTTGGTGGTGAGCCGGTTGCCAGCGAACACGCTGCATTATTGTGGCTGCCAGTGAGTAGCTTGCAAAGTTTAGTTTGGGCTCCAGCTGATATCCCAGCTGTTGACCGGTTGGTCGTTCAGCAACAGGAAGCTGTAACCCGTTCTTGAAGAATGGCCTGAGATCTCAGGCCAGATGCCTACTCAGTAAGGTCTTCAAAAATACTCAGCGGTACGGCGTGCTGTAATTTCCAGACGATGCTCATGGGTTTGTCTCCCGAGCTGCTGACATAATCAACCTGTCCAAGATACATAAAAGGTAAGGTTATGTTGTACTGCTTGACTTGCTTTCGAACAAAAAGGTGGATCTGGTAGTTTTCCTGTTTATGGTGGATGAAGTGCTGACCAACGCTTGAGCTGTGCGATGTCTGGTTCTGGCTTTGCCAGTGGAAGGTCCTGGGATCCATAAAGTAATCTTTATAATGAAGATGGGCATCGACATCTTCGTCTTTATTTAAATTAATAAACAGAAAGTAGTTCTGGCCTATCCGTTTTACGCCTTCACGCCAAGTTCCCCGTTTTGCAGTGTCGCCAGAAAGGAACTGAATATCGTTCCGAGTATAGTTCTGGTAGCGAATAAAGCGCTCACCCTCAGCCAGGAACGCTTCAGGTTTAAAGTGACGCCTGAAGAATTTTAAACCATACCTTATACGCTCCCGGATATAGCTTTGTGTAAATTGGGTGCTATGAATCAAAGCAATGATCTGGCTGTCTATTTCCAGGGCACCATTATTTATGGAGCCAATAGCCCATGTCATTTTTCCATGACATAGAGTCAGGGACTTCATTGCTGACGTGATCAACGCTTCATGCTGCTCGGTGCGTATACTTTGGTTAAAATAACGAGTTAGCTCATGAATAATGTCATCAGTATTAATTATCGCGCGTTTTTCTTCCGTGGCTAGGTGCAGGGCAATAAATTCATAAGGCCACTTCAATGGGCACATAGCTTCCAGTCGTTCAGCGACCTCTTGGAGAAGTTGGTTTTCCTGAAGCTCAGGCGGGTTACCTTCTTTATCATGACACTGATTTTTCGTATTAAAGAGCGAGCCAAACTTTGAAAAGAAGAAGTTTGGGTTTGGGGCATTTTCAGATGTGTAGAAGTCCATTAATTCTGGTGAGATGCCCAGATCCTTTTTGAACTGGATATACAATTTTTTTAGATATTCAATTTTGTCCAGACGAATACTATCCAGTTTGGAAATTATTTTCTCTTTGGCAACTTCATCCAGCTCTACGTAGCAGCCTGCTGGTAAGTCGGCAAATTCATTGGTAACTGCTCTTTTTAGTGTTTCTTTATCGAAATCCCTTCGACCACTTTCCCCACTCAGAGCCAGAGGTACCATGTAAGAGTTCTGATAATTTCCAATGAAATCCAGAACGGTAACGTACTCCTTTCCTTCTGCTTTCCGTAGTCCTCGTCCAAGTTGTTGAATAAAAATGGTGGATGATTCAGTTGGTCTCAAGAACAACAATAAATTCACCTGAGGAATATCGATACCTTCATTGAAGATATCAACGGTAAAGATTGCTTCTAAGGGGTGGGTAATATCTTGTAAATTTCTGATTTCTCTCTGGCGCTCCTGAGGATCAGAGAGACCGGTTAAAACGGTGCTATTTATACCTCGCTCATTGAATGAACGACTCATAAACTCCGCATGGGCTCGATTTACACAGAATCCAAGCATGCATCGACGTTGGCCATGAAAGCTGAATTTGCGAATCTGCTCGATAATGTAATTAACTCGCTCTGGAGTGTTGAGTTTATTGACCAGCTTAGCTTCAACAAACTGGCCGCCTGCTTGCTTTTCTATCTGGTCGTAGTCAACGGTTTCATCCGCCACTCCGAAATAGTGGAAGGGGGCTAGCAAGTCGAGCGATAGAGCTTCTTTCAAGCGAATATCACAGACAATATTATAGTTGCATAGCTTGAGAACATCTCTACCGTCCATACGTTCGGGTGTGGCTGTCATTCCGAGCAGGAATCTGGGCGTAAAATAGTTGATAATTTTTTGGTAGGTATCAGCTTGCGCATGGTGAAACTCATCAACGACCATGTAGTCAAACGTATCTGGTGAGAACTGTTGCAGATTGCTGTCTCTGAATAAGGTTTGCACGGTACTGAAGATAAATTGTTTGTCGGTTTCTTTACTTTTTCCCGTAAACTTGCCGCAGAGAGCCCTTGTGCCAAATACGGTGGAGAAGGCCTCGATTGCACCTTCCAAAAGTTCATCCCGATGGGCAATAAACAGAACCTGCTTCGCATTGCATTGGTGAGCATCAAATGCTGCGAGAAACGTTTTTCCAGTACCAGTTGCGGCGATAGCGACCGCACGACTTTCACCTTTTTGGCGAGACAGAGCCAAGTTATCAAGCGCCTGCAGCTGCATTTTATTTGGGCTGATGCTCAGTGGAGTATGGTGTTTTTTTGGCAACTGGCTTTGCTTGAGAAAATCAAATGTGCTTTTGGTTTTGACTTCCTCTGCTGCGTGTCCTGAAAGGTACGCTTCATATTGCTCAATAAAGCTCTCAGTTAGAGGAATAGACTCTTCTGAATCCCAGAGGGATTCAAAACGGGTAATGGCTTGATCATAGATATCAGAAGAGCTGGAGCGAGGGATTTTTACATTCCATTCTTCACCACTTTTAAGTGCAGCATGGGAGATATTTGATGACCCTATCAGTGCGCAGCTATTAATGTGTGTTTGCCGCTCAAAAAGATAGGCCTTTGTATGAAAAGACTCTCTGCCTGCAGAGTATACTCTGGTTTCTATGTGCGGTTGCTCAAGGAGCTTTCTGAGTGCAGAGGGCTCAGTGATGTTCATATAAACCGAGGTTAGAATTCGTCCCTTTTTTTCCCGCTGACGAAAGTATTCTAGAGGGCTTAGTAGTAGCTGAAGGCCAGATGAACGAATGAAGCTCACCATGAAATTAAAGTTGTCTGAGGTTTGCAGCTCGAACTTGAGATTCTTAAAAAAATTGGTTTTTGCCGTTTTGTCGTTTGTTATCAAAGAGGGAGAAATTAAGGAAAAGTCATCATAGAGTGGTAGCTGAATGCTCTCATCTTCTGAAAAAAGTACACGGCGTAACGGTAGGCTTAAGTTCTTTGAACCAGAATCAATCGTTGTGGCAATAAGTTGTGCCAACTGGATGCTATCTTCAAACTGGTCTGAATTGGCAAAATGAGACAACTTATCTGAGAGTTGGGTGCTGATGTATTGGGTAAGGGCCGTCACATAAGCATTAGCAGGGACTTTAAAAGTTCGCTGGTTCTCAGGATACGCTTTGCTGTCAGACTGAAGCTCTTCGGAAATGGACATTGGACACTGAGATGTTGAATGCAAAGCATTATGGTACCAGGAATAAATTTATATGGTATTCGTTTGGACGAACCAAAAATGCTGACCTAATTTAATAGCTCGAATAAAAACTCTAAGTTCAGGATTAGGCTCGTGTTGTTGTATCAGCAAGCATTTGGTCGTGGCTTTAACCTTGGGTAACTATTCAGCACCCTTCATATAAATCTGGAATTTTCTGATTTTTCGACCATCATCTTATACTCAATTTTTCTAACAAATCTCCAGTATGGAACCAGACTTCCCAGCTACTCCGTTTACCGAAGCTCTCCTTAAAGAGAATGAAGAGCTTCGGACCGAGAATGCGCTTTTACGGGAACGTTGCAGCGAACTGGAAGAAAGGGTTAATAAAAACAGTCAAAACAGTAGTAAGCCACCATCGTCAGATGGTTATCAAAAGCCCAGTAAAAAAGGGAGTGATAAAGGTGATACATCTTCCAAAGAAGCCCCCTGCTCCTCACAGGAAACACCGAACCCCAAAAGCCTTAGACCATCTTCAGGCAATAAACCAGGTGGCCAGAAAGGTCATCAAGGCTCTTGTTTGAGACGTGTCGCCTTACCCGATTATGTCAGGCATCTGAAGGTTGAAAAATGTTGCTGTTGCCAGTCTTCGCTTATCGATATTAAACCCACCAAATACATTGAGCGACAGGTTTTTGATCCAGGTAGACCCGGAGAATTTGAAGTTACCGCGTACTGGGCAGACGTTAAAGTATGTCCTTGTGGTAAACGGAACACCGCTGAGTTTCCCCAAGGAGTGAAAGCCGCTGCTCAATACGGAGAAGTGACTCAGGCAATGGCTGTTCATTTAAACCAGTATCACTTCATCCCATATCACCGGGTGTCTGAGTATTTCAATACTATTTATTGCATGAGTGTCAGCGCAGGCTCTGTTGCCAATTTTGTTGCCTATACCCATGAGAACCTGGCCTCTACTGAGCAGAGTATCCGCGATGCTTTACAAGAAAGTCCGGTTGCAGGAGCGGATGAAACTGGCATGCGGGTTGACGGTTCACTGTGGTGGTTACACATTATGCGAGATGACCAATGGACGCTTTACTACCTCTCAGAAAGGCGAGGTTGTGAAGCAATGGATGCAATGGGCATCCTGCTGACTTTTGCAGGCATTCTGGTTCACGATCATTGGAAGTCCTACTTTGCCTATGCGGCAGTGCATGTGCTTTGTAATGCCCATCATCTGAGAGAGCTTCAGGGAGTTGTCGATAGGGATGCGAATAAGCTGGCTCTGCGGCTGATGAAATTGCTTACGCTCTCCTGGCACTTCTGCAAGAAATACAAAGCAGCCGGTCTGACTCAAATGCCTGGTGCAATACAGCTTCGCATTGAGACGATATACGACCAAATCCTTCAAAGGGCTCTCACGAAGGAAACCGCTTATATGGAAAAACAACGACAGGTGCTTTGACGTAAGAAGGTCAGGAATACCAAGGCCTACAACCTGTTCAAAAGGCTTATTGAGTTTAAGGTTGAAACGTTGCGCTTCATGTCGGACTTTTCAATTCCCTTCGATAACAATGGCAGTGAACGTGATGCCAGGATGGCCAAACTTAAGCAGAAGATCTCAGGCTGTTTCAGAAGCGAAGACGGAGGTACCATGTTTACCCGAATCCGAAGCTATTTATCATCTGCTAAAAAGCAGGGGTTGAACATATTTCAGGCGCTTCTTAAAGCGGTTCGAAATTACAACAATACGCCTTTGCTGGGTGCTGAATAGTTACAACCTTGGAATAGATTTGCCAGGCTCATTTATTGATCAAAGTTACAAGAATGATGAGTGCCCATGCTTTGTTTGCCGCTTAGGTGAGGAGTCATTTTTTTTATGGGTGGATTTTGAGATGCCTGAAAAGCGAGAGGATCCAAAGAACCAACGGTATACCCTTGACTTGCATATTAAGGGGCAGTTTTATCGAAGAATATTGCAAACTGATTGTCAGGAAGAGGTTGCTGGATTCCTTAAGCGGTATAGCTCTTGTGAATAAGCAATTTACAAGTCAGGCATGCAAATAGGTTTTCCATGTTTGTTGGCGAGATTTGAAGGTGGCTGTGCCTATTTTAATCTTGTAACCCTGTTCCCAACCGGTCAACACGATCACTACAATCCCTCCTTTTGACCATTTAGTTCATCAGGCAGGCTTTTGTCATTGAAACTTAGTAAACGACTCAAACAGATCGATTCCATGGTGGAACCGGGTTATACGCATATCTGGGACTGCTGCTGTGACCATGGCTTGCTTGGGGCTGCATTGTTATCAAGGCAGGCTGCTGAGTGTATTCATTTTGTGGATATTGTGCCTGAGTTGATGGCGGAGCTGGATCGTAAGCTGGAGCGTTTTTTCCCCCATAGTGCTTCAGCCTGGGAAACCCATTGTCTGGATGTGAAAGCCTTACCTGTGGATCAGTATCAGGGGCGGCACCTGGTGATTATTGCCGGTGTGGGTGGTGATTTGATGGTTCAGTTTATCCATGCGCTGGTTCAGCGGTATCCGGGTCATTCAATGGATTTCCTGCTTTGCCCTGTCTATCACCAGTTTATGGTACGACAGCAGTTGATCGAACTCGACTTCAGCCTGAAGCAGGAAGTACTGGTGGAAGACAACCAGCGGTTCTATGAGATTTTTCTGGTGTCTTCGGTCAGTGATGGACAATCAACAATCAGTCCCTTTGGTGATGACATATGGAAGGCCGATACCGCAGGGCAGGCTGAAGTGGGCAGACGGTATCTCAACAAAACGATCGCTCATTACCAGAGGATCCAACGAGGCAGTGTCGATAACGTCCAGCCCATTATTGATGGGTATCAGCGTGTGATGATTGCAGAGCCGTGAACTGTTTTCATACCCATCGTCTTTCAAAGAACGATTTTGCTGGCATCGCTCTCTCTTTTGCCGCCGTGTAGCGACTTGAAATCCTTTGGGTATATTCTTTAGCGGTCTATTCTGATCTTTATCGATAATTTGTGAACCCGATCCTTTTATTACTATTGCCCTGTTAATCAATAGATTATAAAAAGCGCGGGCAAATGAAATGTGTAAGGAACAGAAATTTGTTCAAGCGTAAATTATTACAACTGGCTACTTCCGCCGTACTGGTAGCAATGGGTGCGACGGCACAGGGCTCTACTTTACAGGCCAGTGGTTCGGCCATGGTCAATCCCGACAGTGGCGTGGTTGTGGGCTACTGGCATAACTGGTGCGATGGCTCGGGCTATCAGGGTGGTA
Source organism: Endozoicomonas sp. (assembly GCF_965196975.1). NCBI lineage: Bacteria > Pseudomonadati > Pseudomonadota > Gammaproteobacteria > Oceanospirillales > Endozoicomonadaceae > Endozoicomonas > Endozoicomonas sp. The sequence continues at coordinate 5,628,674 of NZ_OZ239981.1, read as the reverse complement.
ATGCTCCCTGTGTGAAGCTGGACCAGATTGACCCCATGTACAATGTGGTCAACGTCTCGTTTATGAAAGTGTACGACACGGCGGCAGGTCGTATTCCAACGTTCCATCTGGATCCAGCTGTTGGTCTTTCTGAGCAGCAGTTTATTAACCAGATTGCTGAACTGAATAATCAGGGCCGCTCTGTGCTGATTGCCCTGGGCGGTGCTGATGCCCATGTTGAATTGCAGGCGGGTGATGAACAGCCTTTTGCGGATGAGATCATCCGGCTGACTGACTACTATGGCTTTGACGGTTTGGATATCGACCTGGAGCAGGCTGCTGTTACCGCGGCAGATAATCAGACAGTAATTCCAGCAGCGCTGCGCATTGTGAAAGACCATTACAAAGCGCAGGGTAAAAACTTCCTGATCACCATGGCGCCGGAGTTTCCTTACCTGATCGATAGTGGCAAGTACGTTCCCTATCTTGAAAATCTCGAAGGTTATTACGACTGGATCAACCCTCAGTTTTACAACCAGGGTGGCGATGGTATCTGGATTGATGGGATTGGCTGGATTGGTCAGAACAACGACGCATTAAAAGAAGAGTTTATTTATTACATCTCAGACTCTCTGGTAAACGGCACCCGTGGTTTTCATAAGATTCCACACTCCAGACTGGTTTTCGGTATTCCAACCAGTAATGATGCCGCTGCTACTGGTTTTGTGAAAGACCCTCAGGATCTTTACAACGCCTTCAAGCGACTGGAATCACAGGGGCAGGGGCTGCGTGGTGTGATGACCTGGTCGATCAACTGGGATATGGGCACCGACGCCTCCGGTAACGCTTACAATGAGCAGTTTATTAAAGACTACGGTCCATTTATCCACAGCAACTCACCAACGCCACCGCCGGTTGAGGGTAAGCCGGTATTGAAAGGTGTTCAGAATGTCCGTGTTCTGCATCGCAGTGATTTTGATGCCATGGCCGGAGTCTCTGCCATTGATAATGAAGATGGTGACCTGACGGGGGAAATTCGCATTGATGGTTATGTCGATACCCACGAGATTGGCACCTATGCTCTCACTTATCGTGTAACGGACAGTGACGGTAATGCAACGTCTGTCGTTCGATCTGTTGAAGTCTACAGTCTGAAGCCCGTTTTCTCTGGGGTAGACAACACAATTATCCAGCTCAATACCCCATTTGATGAAATGGCGGGTGTTACGGCTACCGATGCTGAAGACGGTGATCTGACATCGTCAATCCGTGTGTCAGGTTCTGTAAATACGTCCGTTGTTGGTGTTTATAGCGTGAACTATTCCGTGACCGACAGTGCGGGCCAGACGGTTTCTGCTGAGCGGAAAGTCACCGTATCGGATGGCACCAGCTGCGCGAACCCCTGGGATGCAGGTTCCATCTATTTGAAAGGCGATGAGGCTTCTCATAACGGAAGTCTGTGGCAGGCTGGCTGGTGGACCCAGGGTGAAGAGCCTGGTACGACTGGAGAGTGGGGCGTATGGCGTAAAGTCTCTGACAGTTCCTGCGGTGGCGGCGGTCAGCCAGATCCCGAAGCTGAAATCACCGTTTCCGGCGTTGCTGCTGAATACTCGGCGGTTGATGGTCTGGTGAACCTCTCGCTGCAGATTGCTGTCAATGAAGCTATGGATCTGCATGCGGTGATCACAGACTCGAGCGGCAATGTGGTCAGCAATGCCAGTCTTTCCGTAACGGGCAACAGCAACCTTGCGATGAGCATCAGCAATGCGGAAGCGGGTCGTTATACCCTGAAGGTAAACGGAACCACTGCAGACGGTGAAACGGCAAGCTATGAGGCTGGATTTACGGTGAAGGTCGAAGGCGGTGTAACACCGCCTCCGGGTGAGTACCCACTGTACGATGCCAATACCAGCTATGCAGCGGGCGATATTGTGGTTGGCAGTGATAATGCCCTCTACGAGTGTAAGCCCTGGCCTTACACGGCGTGGTGTTCCAGCCCGGCCTATGCACCAGGCAGCAGCCAGTACTGGCAGGATGCCTGGATCAGGTTGTAATTTTTGGTCAATAGAAAGCGGTGAGTGATTACCGCTTTTCTTTCTTGTAAGAAAGTTTCAGGATAGCTGATTTGTATAAAGTACTATGCTGCTTCGTTTTACCCAGTTAAATATAAGATGATATGAAAAGCACTATTGAGAATGGCGCAGAATACCTGTCCACAACCTTCAGCGATGGTGACTTTGCCCATGGGAAATTCCAGGGGGGCGAGTTCGATGCCTGTACCTTTGTGAACTGTGATTTCAGCGAGGCGGTGTTTGAAAAGTGCCGCTTTATTGATTGTGAATTTGAAAAGTGCAATCTCAGTCTGGTTAAGCTGAACTACAGCCGTTTTTCTGATGTTGCTTTCAAAAGCAGCAAACTGGTTGGTGTTGATTGGACTAAAGCGGCCTGGCCCAATATCTCCGTGGCCTCACCCATCGCGTTTTTCCAGTGCATTCTGAATGATTCATCCTTCTTTGGTCTGGATCTGGCCGAGATCAGAATGGAAGCGTGTAAGGCACATGACGTTGATTTCAGGGAGGGCGATTTCCGTGATGGCGTATTTGATTATACCGACTTTACCCATAGCCTGTTCAGTAACACTAATCTGACGTCTGCCAGCTTCGCCGAGTCGACCAGTTACGATATCGATATCCATATAAATAAGATAAAGAATGCCCGATTTTCCCGTCATGAGGCGATCCGGTTGCTGGCCAGTCTGGATATTGAGTTGCTGGATTGAGATGCATATGTCTGAGGTCTACCTCACAACCTTGACTGTGTTGTTTTGTCAATGCAGAGTGGGTGAGGTGTGCAATGTGGCATTTAAGCCATGTTGAGTTATCCAAATGATAACAAAAGGACTTTATGTATATTTATAACATCAAAAAATATTCATGGTTTTTAATTCTTGTTTTAGGTGTTGCCCTTTATTTTGTGGAGCCAGCTATTCGTGGGGAGGTAAGGCAGGGGACTCCGGGAGCTACATCCCGTGGATCTTTTTCTATCACTTTGAAAGTAGAGCCCTGTGTTCAGGAGATTGTTAAGCCCGATCCTGATAATCCAGAGAAACGCTGTTTTTCATCCCCTGGTATTCACTCCGTTGTGATTAGTTGTGAAAGTGATCCTGCTACGAGCTTTGTAGTCTATCCAGAGGAGGATCAGTTCTGTCTTAGTGAAGAGCTTCAGGATGCTTTTATCAAAAGCTTTAAGCAGCAAAAGTATCCTGGCAATGAGCCTATCATTATTGCTCCTGAATGATGATCAGATATGTTCCTGAACTAAGAGTAATTTAATACGGCGCCCGAAGTAACGGGTGATCAGGTATGTTTATAACTCAATGCAGTAGGAAGGCCTTTTTGGGGATGGTCTATAGTACATGACACCTGTTTGGTAAAAATATCCACATTAAGCACGATCCCTAGAGGAATTCGTCTCGATGAGCGTATTAGATATTGCAAAAGAAACTGGTGTTACCACTGCTGTATTGAATAACCCGCCTGCCAATGTGCTCACCATTGACCTGATCAATGAGATCAACCAGTTCCTTGCTTCTGTGGATAAGGATCCGGACACAAAAGTCGTGATCTTCAAATCTGCAAACCCCCTGTTCTTCTCTGCCCATTTTGACTTGAATCTTATTAATGGTACTTCGGATGGGCAGGCAGGCTGCATGGCATTCAGCCAGATGATCAAGAGACTGAAACAGCTTAAGCCGCTTTCCATTGCCATTGTGGATGGGTGTGCACGCGGTGGTGGCGATGAGTTTGTTATGGCCTGTGACCTGTCGTTTGGTACTGAGAATGCCGTCTTTGCCCAGCCGGAAATCGGCGTCAATATTCCCACCGGCGGGCAGGGTGGTGTGCAATACGCCCGTCGTATGGGGCGCAGTAAAGCGCTGCAGTCATTATTAACCGGGCGTGATCACTCTGCTCAGGAAGCTGAGCGTTTAAATATTATTACCAAATATGTACCCAAAGCGGAGATGGATCGTTTTCTTAATGATCAGCTTGCCATCATTAATGGCCTCGATCTTCGTGATATCGCCATGTATAAGGCTATTGTGGCGACGTCTATTCTTGATGAAGAGGCGGGTGTGGAGCTGGAGCTTAAATACTTTCTGGATCGTGCCAGAGAGGAAAAGTCGCAGACCATTTTCAAGGCATTCCTGAACAATGGCGGACAGACGGAGCGGGAAGCGACTGACTTTATGGGTATCTTTGCCGATACGGTGGCTGAGTTGAGCCGATAGTCTCAGGGCAGATATTAAGGGCTCCCATAAATGCTTATGAAGGGGCAATGCCAGTAGAGTCAATACTTGCCTCTGACCCATTAATCCATTCTGGGAGCCTGAGCATGCTGTGGGGATTCTTTTTTGAACCACAGAGCTCACAAAGAGCACAAAGGAATAGAAAAGCTCTTCTTCGTAGTATTTGTGGCTCCATCGATTACTCATGCAAACAGGGCGTCAGTGCTTAATGTTTACATCCCCCAACGCTTTACTCTCCATTGTATTTGCTGTTCTTCCGATAGAAATGTCCATGCCACAATACGAGTCAGCTTTTGCCCCTGCACCATTTTAATCGTTCGGACATCAACGGCATTCACTTGCCTGAGAGATTTATACAGTGCTGGCAAGTTTTCCTGCTTAAACACAAGAGTTGAAAACCAGAAGCAATTTTCAGGCTTTGCTGAGCTTTCGGCAATCATTCGCTGAATAAATTCAGCCTCACCACCAGGGCACCAGAGCTCTGCTTTTTGACCACCGAAGTTCAAAACGGGCTTAATGGCATGATTTTTTGAGGAAAGACCTCTATTCCTGCCGCTGCCTTTTTTACTGGCATTGGCCCTTAGATTGTGAACCTTGCGTTCAGATCCTGCAGTTGCCTCTTCTAATGACGCATGGAATGGAGGGTTACATAGGGTGAAATCAAAGACATCGTGATCGCTTATTATCCCGATAAAAATATTATCTGGGTTTTTCTGCAGTCGGCACTGAATAGCGCCGGTCAATGAACGGTTAGACTCAACAATCAGTGTTGATGACTTTACTGATAATGCATCAATATCTGAGCCTGTAAAACGCCAGCCATAAGTTCGATGACCAATGATCGGATAAACGCAATTAGCACCCATGCCAATGTCCAGGCCACGAATATGCTTGCCTTGAGGAATAACCCCTTTGTTAGAGGCGGCTAATAAATCAGCCATATAGTGAATATAGTCAGCGCGACCGGGAATCGGTGGGCACAAGTAACCTGGTGGAATATCCCAGTTCTCGACCTTATAAAAATGGTGTAATAAGGCTTTATTCAGCATTTTTACCGCAGCAGGATCGGAAAAATCAACCGACAGATCACCAAATTGATTGTTGGCCACAAATGGGGATAAGCCGGGGCAGCTTACTATCAACGCATCAAAATCATAACGCTGATTATGAAGGTTACGAGGGTGTAGGCCTTCTTTCTTCTGCACTGGCTGATTTTTCTTTGGGGCCATTACACATTACCAATGGGGTGTGATTTCATAGAGCTGGATAGTTGACAGCGATTGGGGGGCGGATATCGTGCAGGTGCTGAGCACGTTAATCTCAACGCTGCTTATAACAGCAGAAGGCTATCTTTAGTCTTGCATTTCATCAAAAATTAAGACTATCCAACCCTGGTTTTGTGATCAACAGGCATAACTCCACTTTATAACAACTCACTTATCCACCCACGCCCGGTTTCTGTTAACACATATCGCTCCTGTGCAACTGGCTTGTGGATAAAGCCTATGGCTTTCTTGTTCTTTCCTGAGGGAAGAACCAGCATCCTCAGTAAGTCCCTTACCTTATCCGGACCAAAACCGGTTCGTTCACACAGCTCCTCCAGACGCATGGGGGAATCTTTTAAAATCAAGAGGATAACCAGTTGTCCCATGGTAATGTTGTAGTTGTGGGAAATACTGATGTATTTTTCCAGCCTGGCTAGATTGTCAATCAACTGTGCGGTCATTGCATAAAATACCTGAAGAAAAGCTGCCTGTTGTCGTGTTGCTTTGCTGATTATCCATAACAAACCATCCAGAATTTATGTGGACAATCTTGTGGATAAACCGTTAGGTGATCATTGAGAGCATGAATTCATGTGGCGCTGTTAAAATTGATTATTTTTTGATCAAATTTCGAGTTTATGCTCTGATGCAGGCCTCACACTATACCAGTCTCTGCTCAAGGAATGATCGGTATATGTACTAAGATAGAACTTACGCATTGACAGCTCTGATAAAAGATGGTCTCAGCCAGTCTTTACCATCAGAGAAGCTCTTAATGAAGTCCCAAATAGCATCCTTGAGCGCATCATTCTTAACGCGATAGATGCTACTGAGAGATTCAGATACTTTCTTGGCCTGAAGGCAGGCATACCCAAAGATAGAGGCAAAAATATGGTTCCTGACCTGCTGCTTTCCTCTCACCTGAAAGCGCTCAATACTGCAGAGTTGTTTCAGCGCCCGGTGATACTCTTCGATCGCCCAATGGTGCAGGTGAAGTTCATTAAAGCCTACCTGTGGTGATACCTCTGATCCAGCATGGGGTGTGTAGACGACGTAATGGCGCAGCTCGTTTTTTAGCCGCGTCCGGTACAAACGCACAGAACCAAAATTACGTAGCCAAACGGTTATTCCCTCTTCAGGAATCTCCAGGCTCTGCACTTGTTGGTAGTCACCCTTTTGGATAGAAACAGTACGGTTGCTTTTAACGGCAAACATAAAACCCAGACCGTTGTTTTTCACAGTCTTCAGGTTTGCGGCACTGCTATACCAGGAATCCCCCGTAACAAATGCAGGTCGTAAGCCCCATACAAGTACTTCTTTCAGCATCTCGAGAAAATAATCATTTTTGGACTTTCCGTCCGCAGAGTCATAGATACGGAAATTGACAGGAAGGCTATAGCCTTTGATATCGGTGTAATAGAGCGTTATGAGATTAATGCCCTTGACGGCTTTATGATGCTTGCCCGAGTAATGATAGCCGATGAATGCCGTGTAGTTACTGTACGGCTTATCCAGCACCGTATCATCAACCGATAGCGTGCCCCCATCAAGAATCAGCCTTGCGGCTACTTCCATGAAAAGGTCATTGGGAGCAAAGTCTTCACGTTGTAGAAAACGGTTAACGCTGTGGTGTGACATATCTCCGATCTCACTAAGGCGAGTACAGGTTGCTGATTTCGGCTCACACAATAGAAACCCTGTATATTTCGGCAAATCACACCCAGCTGTTGTAGGTCTTGTTATCTTTCTACGCACGACGACATCCGCTATTTTTTGCTGATCTAGCAATTTTTACAGCTGCCTGTCAATGCGAAAGTCCTATAAGAGACAATGTCTGAAAAATAGTGAGCGCAGATCGGGAATAGATAAACGACTGTGGTATGTACGCTCCCTGAACAACGTTGACTGTTGGGAGCGTGTATTAAAGAAGTTCAGCGGTTAAGAAAAGCCCAGATTCTGGGAAGGGATTCGGAACCAATGAGTTTGATCACTTTATCAATGATAACCCTTTCAGCGTCGGTAGCGTTTTGGTAGAGGGTATTCAAGTCTTCTGCTCTTTCAAATTGATCCTTGTAGTTATTGATAGCCAGCTCAAGCATTATTCTTATTTCGTTCATTGTGCTACTCCATAGCGATAGAGGTATCCGCATTTCTTACGCAACAGGCCTGTAGAAGGTAATGATTAAGGGTAATCTTCTCAGAGCCTGCTCATCTCTGTTTTACCGTTCAAGTTACCCGCAGTAAATACGGTATTAGGAAAGAATCTATAAGGTTTTTCGAATATTATAAAAAGATATAAAAAGTTTGTTTTCTTAACCTTTATTGATTTCTCTTTCTGTTTTGAAGTCAAATTATCCACTTTTATAGTGGAGCGGTTTCACCACTGAATTTCTTTTTTACCAGAGATTCGACAGTTCCATGAAACTGACTAGTTGCGATGGCGACTTCCGGGTGCTGTAGGTATTGTTTTTTTCGATGATAGTCATGGGCAGGATCAATAATATGCACTTTGCAATGACTGGCTTTGGTTGAGTCTGTCAAAATTAGTATGCTTGGGCCTATAAGCTCTCTGGGATAGCTGTGTAGCTTCTCAGTTATTTCTTTGATCTTTAGTAGAATTAGCTTTTGCTTTTCAGGTGATAATTTACTCATGAACAATTGAAGAAAGTGTTTTGATCTATGAGAAAGAAGCAGTTTGGAATGCGTTAGTTTATTCCCTGCTATGGTCATACTCTCAATTCGCCAACCCTGTATGTTGGATCTGTATAAATAATCAAGAAATCTATGTTTTTCCCTTTTTAGCCAGGGGAATGGGTGGCTTTGCATCATTAACTCTTTTCTGGATGCGGTTCTAAACCCAACCTTAATATCCAGTTCAAGCAGCATGTCCTGCCTGAGTCCCTGCCTGAGGTTTTCCAGAATGACAAAGGGTTTCTGTGATGACGATATAAAGGTATTAAACCGTTCTCTTTCCATGGGCTCCAGAGACTCTATGCTGTCATGGGGCAAATACGGAGGAAGAACATCATTCAGACCATTCGAACGTCGACCTGAATAATTGACCAGTTCCCGTGGCTTGCACGTTTTTAAGATGTAATTTTCTGAAAGCATTATAAAAGTATCAGGGTGCCCTGCTGCTGTCTGGAGCAGAAATGGGGTACAGTTAACTCTTCTTACTTCTTTGTCTTTGAACACCCCGGAGGAGTCTTCGGTCAATGGCGGATAACTTTCACTGGCCGGCTTAAAGCAATTAAGGCAACTCAGGCAATTTAGATAGTGCATTGTATTTGAGTTTTATGGATGTGATCGCGCTCGAATTATATTGGATGCAGTAGTAGCCTGCTTGAAACTTATCGAACATTTTTCTTGGCTGGCTATCCAGAAAAGCAATGATATGTTGAAGGTTGTCCATCAGACAAAAGAGCTGTTGGTTATCATGCTGGTGGAACGAGGAAGTCTGTTGAGTGGTGGATAGAGAACTCTAATGCATCAGCTAGTGGTCATGAGAGTTGAAGGTGGAAGGTGCTTTCGATGAGGTCTTGTCAGGCTCAGGGAAACAGAAGATCAGCTGTATCTGAAATCCCTTAGGTTCATGCTATGAATACGCACTATTACTTAGGTCATGAAGGCATGAAATATTTCAAGATAAGGTAATCACTGATGAGTTTTCCTGCAGGAGTCTGTATGATAGGCATCGTTAAAAGTGATATTAGTTTTTTTATGAAAAGATTTGATGTTCCGAGCGTAGTCTCCCTACATATCCTTCATAAACAAAAATAAAACTTCTAGCTAAACGGCTTTGCCTGCAGAGCCACCCATGTTATTTGAATATCAGGATATGAGTATGTCTACCTCTAAAGGAACCGTTAAGTGGTTTAACGACGAGAAAGGTTTTGGTTTTATCAGTCAGGAAAACGGTGGACCAGACGTGTTTGCCCACTTCCGTCAGATCGCTACTGAAGGCTTCAAAACTCTGACTGAAGGTCAGCGTGTTGAGTTTCGTGTAACTCAGGGCCAGAAAGGCCTGCAGGCTGAAGAAATTCGTCCTCTGTAAGACGATTCTACTCAGTTTCAGTCTGTGACCTTTAAAAAAAGGCAGTGCTTTACAGCACTGCCTTTTTTATTGGTTGGCAATTTGTCTCTGAATATTTATTGCAGGTACTGTTTCAGTAACTGCATCAACTTATCCCGATCGATAGGTTTGGTCAGATAATCATCCATGCCACTCGTGATGGCTTCATTTGTTGATCCGGTAAAAGCGTTGGCACTGAGCCCGACGATAATGCCTTTATCTAGCCCGTTATCCTGCTCAAACTGACGGATAGTTTCTGTGGCCTCATAGCCATCGATTACGGGCATTTTACAGTCCATAAATACCAGGTCCCATTCTGAGTGTTTGCTTTTATACATATCAATGGCTTCCTGACCATTTTTAGCAAACTCGGGGGTGATGTCGATTTTTTTCAACAGTTGCTTGATGACAAACTGGTTGGCCATATTGTCTTCAGCTATCAGTATCTGTTTACCGGAAAACTCCATAGGTAACCTCAGGTTGTGGGACCCAGGGCAACAGCTAAACCCTTTCAGCCGTTAATCATTAAGCCATCTACGACATATCTTCTTTTAAGTTCGGGCTCTCGCCCACATAGAAAAGGTAAAAAAAGGCTGTCCTAACCTAAGACTAGCAAAAGGCACAGTACCCCCTCCATAAGAGGGGATAAGTCGATGATAGAGTAATAAAAAGGCACGATTTTCTGAAATTATGCCTTTTTTCTTCGGTTCGGTTTGGTAAGCAATGGGCTTAATACCTGTTCTGGCCCCTGTTCATCATAACCTGCGTTATTCAATGGCTGGCACAGTAAGGTGTGAGGGTCTTCCCATGGGCTGGTTTTTTTCTTTCCTGGGCGGGGGGAGCGGGTGATGTAGAACTCGTTGGTACCAAGCAGGCGGGCGTGTTCCTCGTTCTCCGCTCTGACAATAGCCTCTCCGCGATAGCGGCTGCTTTGCCACTTCATGGGGGCGTGATCCACAGGATATAACTTATAAATAGCCATAACGACCTCCCTGTCAGATATATTGCACTTTTTATTAATCTAGCAATGGTTTTGACGATACGTTTTTTTTTTAGGGAAAAAGTTAGAGCGGAGCAGCATTGGTAGTTTCTTAAATAGTGACTTTTACCAGAATAAACAGATGGTTATTTGTTTTACTGGCAGCGGGTCATTTTTTCAAAGATGTGTCAGGGAAGCTTTGCTGTTGATATGCTTAACTCCGCACTTTTATTAAGGGCTGATTATGATAAGAAAAACTACCTGGGCTGGTACGTCTAGCCTGATGGGAATAGTTATTATGGGTATGTTTTTGGTCGCATGCTCATCGGGAGGCTACAACGGCCCAGAGTCTGACCACTTTGATGGTGAACAATTCCATAATCAGGTCAGAACCCACGATAAAACGGTGATGGATCTTTTGAAATGGCGTTTTAATCGTGACCAGCCTGAGGATGCCTGGCAGCAGATAGAGCAGAAAGCCTCAGTTCAGGTGCCTGTTCGAAACAATCATGGTGTTCTGGCAACATTCATCAATCACGCGACGGTTCTTGTCCAGATTGGCGGGAAGAATATTCTGACCGATCCGGTATGGTCGGAACGTGTCAGTCCTGTCTCATTTATAGGGCCAAAGCGCTACCACCCGCCTGCTATAAATATGGATGAGTTACCACCTATTGATGCTGTAGTGATATCTCATAATCATTATGATCACTTGGATCTGGCAACGCTGAAGCAACTGGAAACGCACTCTCAACCCGTATTTATTGTGGGACTGGGTAATCGGAAGCTATTAGAGAGTGAAGGGCTGACTCAGGTTGTTGAGCTGGATTGGTGGCAGGATTATACCCTTGAAGGCGGTGTTGTTATTACTGGTACCCCCGCACAGCACTGGTCGACACGTACCCGTATTGATCATAATCGAACGCTCTGGCAGGGATATCTGATTGCTGATCAGCATTCCCGGGTTTTCTTTGCCGGTGATACTGGCATGGGGCCACACTTTGCGCAGATTCAGAAGCGTTTCGGCTCTGTTGATCTTGCGCTTTTACCCATTGGAGCCTATCTGCCTCGCTGGTTTATGAAAGATAACCATCTGTCACCGGATGACGCATTAGAGGCACATTATGCTCTCCAGCCACGCCAGAGTATGGCCATCCATTTTGGTACATTTAATTTGGGGGATGATGGACAGGATACAGCCAGTAATCGCTTAAAGGCACTTCTGGGAGAAGACCAGCATAAAAAGGTCAATTTCATGGTTCCTGAGCCAGGGGGGCAGATTCATCAGAAGAGTGGGTGATTTACACCTTGAGTTATAAGGCTTGGTTAAACGGCGAATTAACTGACTACTGTCGATGAAAGGGCTGTAGTCAGTTAACTTATCGCCATTGGCTAAATTAGAGACTCCCTTGCAGGAAGTATTCTGGAGACTTCTGGCAGAACAACAAAAGATCTATAGCCTTCTTTTTCCCGCTTTTTTCTCTGTTCATGGCTGGCGATTCGTTGTTGGAAACGTATCAGCACTCGTTTGGACTCCTCTAAAGTCATGGCTGAATACTCGTCTTTACCATCAAGAAAGCTTTTAAGGTCTCTTTTGGTGACTTCATCCAGATCAGAAGAGCGGAGTAACTGCTTTGCCTTTCGGGTGTAGCTGGTAAGAAAAGCCTCGTTTAACTCCCTGCGTATATCACCCATGGGCTTTTCGAGCTCAGCTTTCTTATTACGTAATTTTTCCCAGTTAGGTGCCCGTTTTAGTCCGTTGATTACTTGCGAGCGCTCATTGAGTTTCTCTTCATTCTCCCTGTGGTATTGGGCTTTGGATAGAGCAAAAGGCAGATCTTTTGTCTCACCGACAAAGCTCTTTACCTGCTGGATGGTTTTGTCATCGGGTATACGGTCACCGTCTTCGTTGATTTTTGAAACAGATTGCAGCTGGACTGTCTGTGTCGTTGGATTTTTTTGAAGATCTCTGTGACGCATTCGGATCCGGAAAATTGAACCGATTTTCTTAAGGATGTGCAGTAATTTTCCCACGTGAGTTTTTACGACTTTTCTCAGTTTGAATTTTCCACTTTTTTTCAATTTGCTACTTTTGGATTTGTATCGGTGTCCTCCGCCAATATCCGTGATGGGGGAGGTAGTAAAGTGAGTCATTTGTCCACCCTCCTTGGTTGAATGACAGTTACATTATGCGCCCCTGTTGTTGGCATTGCTAAACAGGATTGTTAGGAATACTGACATTTCCAGTGGTTGACTTGTTGTTATAGGTGACAGAGGGGTGCTCTCTCTGAATGATTGAAACAATAGTGCTCTATTTTCACAGCTACTATGGGAACACCACTCATAATAGTTAACTGTCATGCCCGCTTCTGTTATTTCCAGCTCTACCAAAAGCATCGTTTTGCAAATTGAAGTTTCTATAGATTCAGGCAACATGCTGAATCTTGAAGATAGTTTACAGCGTGCACTCAATGAAGCCGGGCAGCTTGGAACAAAAGAGTTATTGGGGCTATTTGAATCACCCAATAAAGAACCTATCGTCGTTAATCAGCAGAAGTGGAACTACAAAGGAAAGGTTCTTAAGCACTATGAAACCTTATACGGTCGTATACCTTTGGAGCGCTCCGTATATCAGGGTGTCAGAGGTGGCAGTACTCTGGCAGCACTTGATCTTCGTGCCGGTATTATTGGTTCAGCTACCCCCAAATTTGCCAAGTCTATCGCCTGGAAATACAGCCAGATGCCAGCGCCTGCGGTAAAAGAAGATTTTGAGACCAACCATCAAAGGACGCTTTCAAATTCTTATATCAAGCATTTATCGGACAGAGTAGGTGCATTAATTGAAGACCAGCAAGACACTCACTACCACCTTCCTCCACTAAAAGAGCCTGTTGAAACAATAGCCATTGGTCTGGATGGAACCTGCATGCTGCTTTGTGAAGAAGGCTGGAGGGAAGCCATGTGTGGGACATTGAGCCTATATTCTGCAGATGGAGACAGGCTCCACACGATATATACAGCCAGTTCGCCAGAGTATGGTAAACAAAGCTTTATGAGCAAGCTCGACGAGGAGATTGCAGATCTAAAACGACTCTACCCAAATGCCACATACATCGGGGTAGCTGACGGGGCTAGAGAAAACTGGAGTTATTTGAAACAACATACCTCTGGGCAGATACTCGATTTTTATCATGCATCTGAATATTTAGCTGGAGCAGCGGAAGCACTGTTTCCAACCAGTAAGGCGAAGCGACACCAGTGGCTTGAAGACAGGCTACATAGTTTGAAAAACAAGCGTGGAGCAGCCAAAAAAATCCTTCAGGAAATTGAATCAGCCGAGCTCCCGAAAAAGACAATCGCACTGACAGAGAAGCGCTACAAAGCTGTGAGCTATTTTACAAACAATCACCAGTTAATGAATTATCATCAGGCGCTTAAACGCCATTGGCCAATAGGTTCAGGAGTTACTGAAGCGGCTTGTAAGACTCTGGTAAAGCAACGATTATGTGGTTCTGGAATGAGGTGGAAAGCAACAGGAGCGGAAGTGCTTTTGACAACAAGAGCACTGATCCAGAGTAAGGGGCGCTGGGAACAACTTTGGTCTGAGTTCATGACTGGAAAGGTTGAAGCTAACCTATGAGTCAGTTATCAAATTGAGAGAGCACCCTGACAGAGTAGATAGCTATATTTGCAACTCATTCTTTGATTTGTAACCGGAGATTGGTACGGTTTGTTGATAAATTACGCTTTTATGGCGGCGCTGAATCCGTCATTATAGTGCTCCCGTTGGTTGAGGCCGATGGTATGTTGGTTTTCAAGGGTGTCACAGAAAAACTATTGCTCTGCGTATTTTTTCTGAGGTGCCCAGAGTTATTTGGGCAAGGCAGTCGATGACAGCAGAAAAAAGTAATATTTCTGACCAGAGCATCCAGGAACAGGAAAAGCAACTGGCACCTGAACAGGATGGTTCCGCTATGAGTCAAGAGCTTCCGGAAGAGGCCAGGAAAATTCTTGAAAGGCTGCATAACCGGCCTGAAAGCGACGTGATGAATTCAGAAGCACTCCGACTGGTAAGAATTCTCTGGCCGAGTGCTTTTAATGTGTCGGACCCCAGACCTCTCAAGATCGGAATTCACAAAGAGATGGCAGAGGAAAATCTGCTCCCTGAGCATATTATTCCAGTTGCGCTTCGATTTTTTACATCTATGGAGCGTTATCTTGAGAAGATCAAGCCCGGTGCTACCCGCATTAATCTTCAGGGGCAGGCGGCAGGTCGGGTGAAACTTCGTGAAGCCGTTGATGCGGAAATCAAACTCTATACTCAGAGCAGTGACTTTATCACAACGAGAGACCGGGTCATTATCAAGAAGATTCGCTTACTTTCTGTGAACAAGCATGCTTGAGCAATCCTCCCTGCTTTGTAAGTGTAAAAACTGCTTTTCTCCCTCTCTGTAATGGCTATAATCCGGCTTATATTGAGGGAGTAGCCTGCCTTAGTCAGTTTTGACTGACAGGTGTATACATCAACATGCATTGACCGTTCGGTCATGGTGTATACGATGCTTGCTAAACAGCAGCATTTGGCCAGACTCAGATGATGGATGCCAGCAAGAGGGCCTGGTGCCTGTCGTCTGGTTGGCATGCCCTCAGTGATTCCTACTCATGATTTCCATCCTTCAGTTTGTTCTGGCAGTTGCCGTTGGTTTCACTCTGCTGTGCTGGAGTGCAAATCGCCTCGTTGAAGTTGCATCTACTCTGGCATTTCGTCTGGGTATGCCTCTGCTGACCATCGGCGTTACGGTGGTTGCTTTTGGTACTTCTGCTCCTGAGTTAATGGTCTCTTCTGTTGCTGCATTTAATGGCTCAGGAGGTATCGCCATTGGTAATGTGGTTGGTTCTAATATCGTCAATATCGGTCTGATTCTGGCGATTGGTGGACTGATTGCTCCTTTGGTCGTCAAGGCACGGATTGTCTACCGCGAACTTACTATCCTGTTGATTACGACGGTAGCTGCTGCTCTGATGTTAATGGACGGTACGCTGAGCCTGTGGGATGGGATTATTTTTTCGGTTGCCTTTTTTGCCTATAGTTTCTATCTGCTGAAGTCTTCAACTGGGCAGGAAGCCGAGCAGGATATACCCGTGCTTCCAATCAGTACTCCCAGGGCTTTTGCAGAGTCTCTGGTTATGCTGGTGATTCTTGTGCTGGGTTCTCAGCTTCTGGTTTGGGGCGCTAAAGGTATTGCCCTGGCGATGGGAGTTAACGAGCTGATTATTGGCCTGACTCTGGTGGCTTTTGGTACCAGTCTTCCTGAACTGGCGGCAGTGGTCGTCAGTGCTCGCAAGGGACTTCATGATATGACGGCAGCTACCGTTATTGGCTCCAATATCTTTAATATCCTTGCTGTGCTTGGGCTGTCGGGGATTATTGGGCAGGATATAGTTGTGGACGCTTCAGCTCTGCGGATTGATATTCTGACCATGGTGGTGATAACGGTGCTGTTGGCTGTTGTTGTCTACTTGAGCAAAGCCACTTTTGATGCTGAAAAAGAACATGGAAACTCGCCTGCCAGCATCTGGAAAGTTTCTGGATATAAGTGCCTGCTACTTTTGTTTACTTTTGTAGCTTATACAAGCTGGCTGATCATCAAATCTATATAAGTGTTCAGAAGCTTGAGAAGTATGTTTTGAGCAGCAGGTATTGCCAGAAAATACCTGCTATTTATATGTGGTTGTATTTTGATCAGTGTGCAAAGGTGGCCTGAATTGAAAGGCCTTTGTGAACTATCCCGAGTGTTGTCACAAGTTTATCCACAGTTGCTGTGGATAAACTGTTTTCGGAAATCTCATCGGGCAATAATCATCAGATAACGCAGTTGTTCCCGGTGAAGCATCCAGCGAATAAACCAGACCTGCAGGCGAAGCCTGATCCACATTTTTGAACGTGTGAAGGATGAAAGGTTTTGATAATGCTGACCAAACCAGAAGCAGAAACCGGAGAGAACATCATCCGTAATATCCATGATCTCAACTTGCTCGAACTCATGTTGTTTAAGGAGGTTTGCATAGGTCTCTTTGATGGGCATATCTTCAACAAGAAGACCTGATATGCGACCAAGCTTGTTTATCAGCCGCTGTTCCCGGCGATCCTGAAATGGACGGGCCAGTACCATATCAGTGAAGGCCAGCGTGCCTCCTGACTTAAGTGCTTTTCTGGCATGGCTGAAGAAATGAGCACGGGACTCAAGATGGTAAGCACAGTCCAGAGCAACTAATTTGTCACAGCTATTTTCCGGCCTTTCTGCCAGTGCTTTTTCACCACCTCTAACCAGTTTCAGTGAATTGAAGTGCCCACAATGCTCCAGTGCCTGCACCATATGCTGTTCATCACTGGCAATCGCCGTCAGGTGCTGTACCTGGTAGTAATCCAGCCAGACCAGTAATTGATCATGGCTGGTGAAACCAACATCAAGGATTTCATCCTGACTGGATAGGCACGCTTTATCGGCAAGCAATCCGGCCATTTCAGAACATGCCTGACGGTATTGGGAAGTATCTCTCCAGTAACCCAGCAGGCGCCAGCCTGAAGAGGGATGTATCGGGTTGTTCAGCAGCCACTGGTCAACCTTCAGTTCACGTTCACGGCTTGAGGATGGCCACCAGATTCTTATAAAAAGCGCCAGTGCTTGTGCCATGAGACCTGACATGAATAACCATGTCAGCAGCACTCCGAGAAGAAAAGAAAGAATTGGCATAAGTTAAATTTTCATTATTTCCATGTTTTTCTACTTTAAGTGCGGATGATAGATAGAACATCCAGTATTTGCCAGAGTTGTGTGTTATCAGCTATTCATCCTTTTTATGTTGAAGTTAGAGCGTATTGAAGAAATACGTTTTCTTTCGGGAGGATATTTCTGCAGATTCCCTGCTAGCCGTTGATTAGCAAAGGAATTTTTTATTTTTTTGCTTTTGGCCAGTCTTTGTTCTGCAAAAGCGCGCTTTCTGTTAAAAATCCTCTGCTATCCTTGTGTGATGTAAAAAATCATCGGGGTTTAAATGAGTACGATTGTTTCAGAAATTACTACAGTCATATGGGAGTACTTACTGATCTATTTACTGCTGGGTGCAGGTATCTATTTCACTGTCAGAAGCCGTTTTGTTCAGTTACGTTATTTTTTTCATGCCTGGAAGCTGATGCTGGGGTCGCGCAAGACATCCAGGAATGAAATTTCCTCATTTCAGGCTCTTTGTACCAGTCTTGCAGCGCATGTAGGCACAGGTAATCTGGCAGGTGTCGCCATTGCAATTTTTATTGGCGGACCCGGTGCCGTTTTCTGGATGTGGATCGTTGCTCTTTTGGGGATGGCGTCCAGTTTCGTCGAAAACACGCTGGCACAACTCTATAAAACCAACAACAAAGACGGAACTTTTCGTGGAGGCCCTGCCTACTACATAGAAAAAGCACTGGGTTTGCGCTGGCTGGGCATCCTTTTTTCAGTGCTGTTGTTAACGACCTTTGGCTTTGTCTTTAATGCGGTGCATGCCAACTCGGTATCTCAGGCCGTGTCTGGTCATATGGCGATAAGCCCTCTATTTGTCGGTCTGGTCATTGCCGGTGTTACTGCCTTTATTATTTTCCGAGGGATCCACTCCATTGTTCGTTTTGCTGAGTTAGTGGTTCCTGTCATGGCCTTGGCTTATCTACTGATTGCGTTTGGTGTTGTGGCTTTTCGTTTTGATGAGATGCCTGCCGTTATTACGCTGATTTTTGAAAGTGCATTTGGTCTGCATTCAGCTGCCGGTGGCGCGATTGGTTATTCCGTGGCGCAGGCGATGATGCAGGGTATCAAGCGTGGTCTCTTTTCCAATGAAGCCGGTATGGGCAGTGGCCCTAATGCTGCAGCAACCGCAACACCCAAGCCTAATCATCCGGCGACTCAGGGTATTGTATCGATGGTCAGTGTCTTTATTGATACGATTGTGATCTGTACAGCGACTGCAGCCATTGTGTTGTTATCCGGCCAGCTTGACGCGGGAAGTACTCTGAATGGTATCCAACTGACTCAGGCTGCGTTGGGCGGTATTGTTGGTGGTTGGGGACAGTGGTTTATTTCTGTTGCCGTTATCTTTTTTGGCTTTACTTCCGTTATTGCTAACTACTATTACGGTGAATCAAACCTTCTGTTCATCCGTAATGATGCCCGTTTATTACTGGCTTATCGTGCTACGGTCGTATTTCTGGTTTTTCTTGGGTCGATCGCTTCTCTTGAGATGGTGTGGATGGTCGCAGACCTTGCCATGGGGCTTATGGCACTGATCAACCTTGTGATCATCGTGTTGCTCAGTGGTCCGGTTATGCAGGTATTGAGGGATTACGATTTACAGACAAGATCAGGTATTTCTCCCGAGTTTAACCGCAGTCGTTTTCCTTTTCTGGACCGGACTATTGATAAGGACGTCTGGGTTAATAAATCTGAGTCTGGAGACTCTCTCGATGGTATTGGTAATGGCGATTTTCAGGAGTCAAAATCCTGTTAGCAATGTTTGAGTTTGCTGTACTGGAAAGCCGAACCTGATTATGCAGTGTTCGGTTTTTTTTTCGGTTTATCCTCTGATGTTGATTGATCTTTCTCAGGGATTGCTTATTTGAGGAATGGGGTTGAAACGGTAATCTTTGCTCCCATCTTTTATTTCGGCTGAAAATAAGCAATGAAATATTTTTACAAATAATGTTATTTAACTGATATCCGATTTATTCATTCTTTGTTTCTTACTGAAAAACTTGTTTTATAGTTTGTTATTCTGAAATAGTTGTTTTTTTTAGTTTTTTTTAAGGAATGTTCCATTTTACCGTAAAGATATTCTAAAGATTTGTTCAGGCTTTCAATGGCATTGATTGCTGTTTGTGCGTATTAGCTTTTCGGCTTGTGCGTATTTTTGTGTTTGATAGTTTGAGTCGGATTAGGTGTCTGAAGGCTTGTTTTTAAAAGGGTTCAGAGTGTTTTTAGAGTATTTTTATCATCTGTCTCTTAGGTGTTTGTCCTTATTACCTAAGGTTTATTCCCTAATGTTATAAATTTTAATTTGAAATAAAAATCGGGAATACACAATGCGCCGGAAATTTTATGAATAACTTAATAGACTCCATCAATGGTCTGCTATGGGGCAGCATTCTCATGTACCTGCTTTTGGGTGCAGGCCTGCTTTTCACGGTAAAAACCCGCTTTGTCCAAATTCGCCGGTTTACCCTGGCAATGAAAACCATGCTGGGAAGTCGTGCGACTGATTGTTCTACTCACGTTTCTCCGTTTCAGGCGTTTTGTACAAGTCTTGCCGCACGAATCGGTACTGGCAACATGGCCGGTGTTGCGGTCGCCATTACCATGGGGGGACCAGGTGCTGTTTTCTGGATGTGGCTGATTGCGGTTCTGGGGATGTCTACCAGTCTTGCAGAGAATATTCTTGCCCAGCTCTACAAGACCAATAACGGTGATGGTACGTATCGTGGTGGTCCGGCTTATTACATTGAGAAAGCCCTGGGGCAGCGCTGGTTAGGTATTATCTTCTCCATTTCCCTGATTATCGCGTTTGGATTTGCTTTTAACAGTGTGCAGTCTAACTCCATTGCTGCAGCATTCACCGGATACGGTATTCCTGCTGAAGCAATCGGTATCGGCCTGGCGATGGTCAGTGCCCTGATCATCTTTGGTGGTATTCGTTCCATTGCCAAAGTCGCTGAGATGATTGTACCGATCATGGCTTTTGGTTATCTGGGGGTAGCTCTGGTCGTGGTGTTTATGAACATCGGTGAGCTGCCTGCAGTATTTACTCTGATCATCAAGAGTGCCTTTGGGCTTGAAAGTGCTGTCGGTGGTGGTGCTGGCTATGCGGTATCCCAGGCAATGCAGCAGGGCATCAAGCGAGGCCTGTTCTCTAACGAGGCTGGTATGGGGAGTGCCCCTAACGCAGCCGCGACAGCCCATTCAAATCATCCCGCTAATCAAGGTCTTATGGGGATGCTGGGTGTTTTCATGGACACCATCATCGTATGTACAGCAACCGCTTCCATCATTTTGATGTCCGGCGCAATGGATGGCACTACCGTTACCGGTATTGAGCTGACCCAGCTGGCTCTGGTCAGTCAGGTTGGCCCAGTTGGAAAGCACCTCGTAGCTGCGGCTATTCTGTTGTTTGCTTTCAGTTCGATCATTGCCAACTACTATTATGGTGAATCAAACCTGCGCTTCATCATGGACAATAACTGGCTGGTGAATGTATACCGTATGGCGGTTCTGGGTATGGTGATCTGGGGAGCAACCAGCAACCTGCCAACCGTATGGGCATTTGCCGACGCTTCCATGGGGGTCATGGCGCTGATTAACCTGACGGCTATTCTGGTGCTGTCTGGTATTGTTGTTCAGGTTCTTAAGGACTTTGATGAGCAGGTGACATCCGGTGTGACGCCTGTATTCAATCGTCGCAAGTTCCCATTCCTTGATAAAACCATGGATGCAGACGTATGGACCGAGCACAGCTCTGGTCCAGTAGAGAGTACGGATAAGGCTAAGGTTAAACGTACTGCAGTTGCAGATGTTTAATGCTGATCTAAATAGTTAGAACCATACAGGCCGTTTTTTAACGGCCTTTTTTGTGTTTAAGGCAAAGCTGGAGCAGGATTGCTGTGGATTGTCCGGATAAATAACCGGGTCTCAGTAAGTTCAATATCTGCAATAGACAGGTCCTGATAGTTTATTGTTTCATCCTTTTTGAGTCGAAGACCGTCGAAGCTCAGTTCTCCCAGTGAACTTGGAACACGGAGCCGAATCAGGCCGTTTTGATTGATTTCAACGGTCGAAAATTTAGGATCGAATTCAAATGTGGAAGCAGAGGCTGCTACCAGGAGAGGCTTAAGCAGTATTTCCAGAGTGCTATCAACTGGCTCAGAGCATTCTTCCGAAAGCAGTTTGTAAACCGGAGTGAGCAGAACCATTGACAGGGACACGGATAAACGAAGCTGGCTCTGGCTGGAAAGTGCTCTGCGTAACTGCCAGCGGGATATCATGCGGTGTTCTATCAGGTACTCACCAAGACGCTTGTCATCGCTTTGTGAAAAATGAATAGCCTCATCAAGCTGCTCAGGGGATAGATATCCTTTTTTTATCAGAATCTGGCCCAGCCTTGAGTTGTGGTATGCTTCTTTCCGCTTCTGATCTTCCATCGTAAAAGTCCATCATCTTGCTGAGGCATTGCTTTCAATATCGGCCAACGGGATAATGGTTTTATCATTGCGGATGGTCGCAAAATTGCAGCGCGAAAATTACTTTTGCCAACTACTATCGTCGTGACTCGTAGAGAACGGGTTGTGAATGTTTTCTTCAACAGGCTCATTCATGTCAAAAAATACAGAGAGTTTTGCTTTTGAGCAGTCATTGGCTGAACTGGAGACATTGGTGCAGAAAATGGAGTCCGGGGATATGAGCCTGGAAGACTCTCTGAAAGCCTTTGAACAGGGTATTAAATTGACTCGGGACTGCCAGAAAGCATTGACAGATGCAGAACAAAAAGTCCACAAGCTGCTTGAGCAAAATGGCGAACTGACCACTGAGCCGTTTGATGCAGCAGGTGGCGAACCTTCTGCGGATAGAGGTTAGTGAAGATGGTAAGCCCTGTACCGCTTTCAATATTTATCGATCAGTGTCGTCTGCAGGTTGATGATGCACTGTCTTCGGTTCTACCTGATGAAAGCAATGTTAGCCCCCGCTTGCTGGAAGCCATGCGATACAGTGTCTTTAACGGCGGTAAAAGAGTCCGGCCGACACTTGTCTATGCCGCCTGTCATGCCTTCGGTGGAGATGTTAAGCAGGCAAACCCTTCGGCCTGTGCTGTTGAATTGATTCACGCCTACTCACTGGTTCATGATGACCTGCCTGCAATGGATGATGATGACCTGCGCAGAGGGAAGCCAACCTGCCACAAGGCATATGATGAGGCGACCGCTATTCTTGTGGGGGATACGCTTCAGAGCCTGGCTTTTGAAGTACTTGGTAACGGCCAATTGTTTCCTGAATCGAAGCTGGCTGACAGTGTTCGATTGCAGCTGGTTAATATCCTTAGCCAGGCGTCGGGATTGGCTGGTATGGCTGGTGGCCAGGCTATGGACCAGTGTGCAACCGGTAGCGCTCTGAATCAGCAACAGCTTGAGCTCATGCACAGTCACAAAACAGGTGCTCTGATTCGGGCCAGTGTCCGTATGGGGGCATTGTGTGCCAGACCGTTGAAAGGCGATGAGCTGAAGTCGCTGGACCGCTATGCGAGGGCTATTGGTCTGGCTTTCCAGGTTCGGGACGATATCCTGGACGTTATTGCTGATACTGATACGTTGGGTAAGCATCAGGGGGCGGACATGGCTCTGGGTAAACCGACTTACGTTTCTTTGATGGGGCTCGAGCAGGCCAGAGCTTATGCTGAAGAACTTCATCATACTGCAATCAGTGCCCTTTTCGGGTTTGACCATTCCGCTGATTTTCTTCGTCAGATTGCCGATTACATTGTTCGAAGAAGCTATTAAAACCACTGTTGGCTTCTTCACATGGCCAACCTGTCTCTTTGTCAAATCAACGGGCTAGGCGGCACAATAAGACTGTGCGATGCTATTCCTGTCAGGTTGGGTGTACAATGCCAGCCGGCAGATTAGCCCAGACGTTATTACGAGCACATGTTTCACGAGATACCCAAGACACTGCCTGATACTCCTTTGCTGGATCAGGTAAATAATCCGGAACAACTTCGCGCACTTGAAGAATCCCAGCTGCCACAACTGGCCAGGGAGCTGCGGGAGTTTTTATTGTATTCCGTTGGGCAGACAGGGGGGCATTTTGGTGCCGGACTTGGCGTTGTGGAGCTGACCATTGCGCTTCACTACATGTTCAATACGCCAGAAGACCGACTGGTCTGGGATGTCGGCCATCAAGCATATCCTCATAAAATTCTGACGGGCCGTCGGGATAGAATGTCCTCCCTTAGACAAAAAGATGGCCTCGCCGCCTTTCCAAAAAGAGAAGAAAGTGAGTTTGATACTTTTGGTGTAGGGCATTCCAGCACCTCTATCAGTGCTGCCCTGGGGATGGCAATTGCAGCCCGGGCCAAAGGTGAAAACCGACGTGCTGTTGCGGTTATCGGTGATGGCGCCATGACGGCGGGTATGGCCTATGAAGCCATGAATCACGCAGCGGATGTAAAGGCCAATATGCTGGTGGTTCTTAATGATAACGATATGTCCATCTCCAGAAGTGTGGGTGGTCTTTCCAATTATCTGGCTAAAGTACTTTCCAGTCGGACTTACCATCACATTCGTGAAGGCAGTAAAAAGGTTCTGAATGTCATTCCTCATGCCTGGGAGCTGGCAAGACGAACCGAAGAACACGTTAAAGGGATGGTCATTCCCGGAACGCTGTTTGAAGAGATGGGCTTCAACTATATTGGTCCTATTGATGGCCATGATCTGCCCATGCTGATTCACACTTTGAAAAATATGAGAGACCTCGACGGACCTCAGTTTTTACATGTAGTGACCCAGAAGGGAAAGGGGTTCAACCCGGCCGAGCAGGATCCTATTGGCTACCATGCCATTACCAAGCTGGAGCCCCAGACAACAGAGACCCCGAAAGTGGTTGCTCCCAAGAAGCCCAAGTACGCCAATGTTTTTGGACAGTGGTTGTATGATATGGCAGCGGCGGATGAGCGGTTGATGGGCATCACGCCAGCAATGAAAGAAGGCTCTGACCTGATCCGTTTTGCGGATCACTTTCCGGAGCGTTATTTTGATGCAGCGATTGCTGAACAGCACTCTGTCACACTGGCGGCGGGAATGGCCTGTGAAGGCCTCAAACCAGTGGTTGCTATCTACTCTACTTTCCTGCAGCGTGCTTATGATCAGCTGATTCATGATGTAGCTGTTCAGAACCTGGATGTACTATTTGCGATCGACCGTGCGGGAATGGTGGGTGAAGATGGTCCAACCCATGGTGGATGCTATGACATTGCCTATCTGCGCTGTATTCCCGATATGCTGGTGATGACGCCGGGTGATGAAAATGAAACCCGACAGTTACTGTCTACTGGTTTTCTTTATAACGGACCAGCATCGGTTCGTTACCCTCGTGGAACAGGGCCTGGTGCTGAAATTTGCTCTGATCTAGAGCCTTTGCCTATTGGTAAAGGTGAAATTCGCCGTAAGGGAAGTCGAGTAGCGCTTCTTGTGTTTGGAACATTACTGGGGAACGCCCTGGCTGCTGCTGAGTCGCTGGATGCAACGGTTGCGAATATGCGCTTTGTTAAACCTCTGGACGAAGCGCTGATCAAAGAGCTTGCTGCTAACCATGAGCTGTTGGTTACCATCGAGGAAGGGTGTGTTGCCGGTGGTGCAGGCTCAGGAGTGATCGAATATCTTCAGAAGCAGGAAATTAATGTGCCTGTTCTGAATCTTGGTATTCCTGATACCTACATTGAAGCGGCAAGCCATAAGGAACAGCTTGCTCAGTGTGGACTGGACAAAGAGGGTATTATTTGTTCGGTTCGTGACCGGATGGAGCGGATAAAGCTGACGTCATTTCATCTTGGCAAGACAGCAACTTCAGCTTTGGGATAGTTTGTCCTGAACAACTGTCCTTTTCATGGCAAAGGCAAAGAGGTATCAGAAGCTTATTGAAAAGCGTTTTCTAATCACCTCTCTGCCGTGCCAGTGAAAAAATATGGAAAAAAGGGAGCCATCTGGCTCCCTTTTTATTTGTTTGTTCAGGCCATGTTGTACATGTGCCCCAGTTTCCACACCTTGGTGGCCAGGTAACGCTCATTATGAGGGTTTTGGCCTGTCTGGTGAGGAATTCTTTCGGCAACCTGAATGCCCAGGTTGGTGAGAGATTCAACTTTGCGTGGATTGTTGGTCATCAGTTTCAGGCTGGAAACACCAAGATGATCAAGCATGGTTTTGCACATGTCATACTTGCGCATATCCGGCTCAAAACCCAGTTCTTCGTTAGCCTGAACCGTATCCATGCCACTGTCCTGAAGGTGGTACGCACGAACCTTGTTCAACAGACCAATGCCGCGGCCTTCCTGGCGCAGATAAAGCAATACACCTCGACCTTCTTCAGCAATACGCTCCAGGGCTGCTTGAAGTTGTGGACCACAGTCACAGCGCATGCTGAACAGTGCATCCCCGGTCAGACATTCGGAATGAACCCTGGCAAGTACCGGTTCCCCCTGACTGACATCCCCCATGGTTAATGCCAGATGCTCCTTGCCCGTACCACTGTCTTCGAAGCCATACATGATGAATTCGCCATAGGGCGTGGGTAAGCGAGACTCTGCAACAAAACTAACAGACACTCACTGCTCCTTAAGTAATTCGTGACCGGATTGTATCAGTCTGTGAGGCTTCTAGCGAGTATGGTAATAAGGCATAGAGATAGAGAGAACTACAGGCTGACCTGGGTCAATAGACTAATAATTCGCCTCAATTTGCATCACTCCGCGATGTTCTGACAATTTGACGTGTTTCAGGAAGCTCGTGCCTAATAATACGATGTCAGGGTAGGAGCCTTCGATAATGGTTGCTTCTGCGTGGTTTACCCGGATGCTTCCCAGGGAAACGCTCTGTAAAGTCACCTGATAACCATCAACAAGATCGCTGGCGGTTTCCACTTTAATGGGATTTCCTGCTTGAAAATTAATGCCCAGACGTTTGGCGTCCTGGGAGTTGATGGCCAGGACATTAGCACCAGTGTCCACCAGAACATCAATAGGGTGATTATTAATCCGCCCGCGGGTGATGTACTGCCCGCGGTTATTTCGGGATATTTGGATGATGGCTTTTTCTGGTTCTTGAATGCCTCCGTTCATATCCCGGCTGAGCTGATAGGTTATGGCTTTGTCATTAACTTCCAGAATTGCGCTGGTGCTGGTGGCTTTCAGAAGCTTTACTCCTGCCACCGATTTTCCATTGGTAGTCAGCAAATGTCGCTGACCATCAATCATGACCAGAGCTTTATTTGAAAAAAGGCCAACAACGCGAATATTGTTGGCATAACTGTAGCTAGCTATGATTAGGGCTAGCAGAAAGGCTGAAAATCTCATTATCGATTCTTTTTTGTAATTCTTGCTTTTAATGATAACAGAGGCTTAAGCCAGATTGTGGTCTCAGGTTATGTGAGAACTTCCTTCAGGTAGAAATAGTGAATGGCCTGCAGGGATATAAATGCAAAGACACCGGCCACCAAGTCATCCACCATAATACCAACACCGCCATGAACTTTTTTATCCAGCCAGCTGATAGGCCAGGGCTTCCAGATATCAAACAGCCTGAATAGAACAAAACCCAATAGAATCCAAAGCCATCCTGCTGGAGCGGCAATCATGGTTATCCAGAAGCCGCAGAATTCATCCCAGACGATAGCGGGATGATCGTGAACTCCCAGATCTTTTGCCGTACGTCCACATAGCCAGAAGCCGATCAGTGTCGCGACGACCAGCACTCCAAGATAGACCCATAAAGTCAGTCCCTGCAGTAACAGGTAAAAAGCCACTGCTGCAACGGTACCGAAGGTACCAGGTGCTTTGGGTGCCAGCCCGCTACCGCAGCCAAAGGCAAGAAAGTGAACAGGGTTTTTCCAACAGGTCTCTCTTGGTGTTATGGGGCTAGTCATGGACTTTATATTCTTTCGGCATTCAAAAGTGAGAGTAGGCGGTTTCCGTTAGCAGGTTACCCTGAGGGTCCCTGATAACCCCAGACTCATCGTTAATCTGGCCAATGCAGGTAATGCGACAGTCATCTGACAGCTTGGACGGCAGAGTCTGAGCCAACGTGCGAGGGATTGTGAAGCAGAGCTCATAATCGTCACCACCAGTCAGGGACAGGCTAAGAGCGGTATCTTGATCGTGGAACTGACCAAGGGCTGCAGATCTGGGGACCAGCTCAGGCGCGATTTCTGCCCCCACGTTGCTGGCTTCAAGGATATGCCTGAGATCACCCAGCAGCCCATCTGAAATATCCAGAGCTGAGGTAGCACCTGCCTGACGCAGCCATTGCCCGGCAAATAGACGGGGGGATGGGTACCAATAGCGATTTAACAGGTATTTAAGGCTTTCGTCACCACAGGTCTCCGGAGTATCGCCGTTCAGAACCGAGGGCAGAGCCCCTGCTGCATCACCCAGTGTGCCAGTAATGCAGATAAGGTCACCAGGTTGGGCACCGCTTCGTAATAACGCCTGCCCTTTGGGGATAAGGCCCTGAACCTGCAGAGAGATTGTCAGAGGCCCTTTCGTGGTATCTCCACCAATCAGTGGAACTTTAAATCGCTGGGCAAGCTGAGCCAGGCCTTCAGAGAACTCTTTCAGCCAGAGTTCAGAAACCCGGGGCAGGGTCAGACCGAGGGTAAAACTGTGCGGCTCTGCCCCCATGGCTGCAAGGTCACTGAGGTTGACTGCCAGAGCTCGGAAACCAAGGGCAAAAGGATCGCATTCCCTGGGAAAGTGAACTCCTTCAACCAATGTGTCCAGGGATTGGGCAAGCTGCATACCTGAGGGGATGTCAAAGAGCGCGCAGTCATCACCAATGCCAAGAATACTGCTGGTATATTGCCCTTGAATCTGTGAGATCTCAGGGCGAGCAAAGTAGCGTTTTATCAGCTCAAATTCACCCATTACACCAGTGGCCATAAATCCCCGTTAAATGGTCAAGTCGTCTTCAGTGCCTAACGTCAGTCATAGCGTAAGCAGCTTATCAAAACGGATAATCTGTCTATTTTTTACGGTAGGCTTGCACTTCCTCAGAACGCAGGCGTGGTGCCAGCTTGTCGAGGATGCCGTTAATATAGCGATGGGAGTCCTGGGCACCAAAGCGCTTAACCAGTTCAATGGCTTCGTTGATCACAACCCGGTAAGGAACATCCTTCCGATTGATCAATTCAAAGCAACCAATACGCAGGGCTGAAAGCTCTACTGGATCCAGTTGACTCAATGGGCGGTCAAGTACGGCTGCCATCGCTTCATCAAGCTGGTTGGCCTGGTTGGGAACACCATGAATGATGGCACTGAAATAGCCGTCATCCACTTTACTGAAATCATTGTCAGTGCGGAATTGCGCTTCAATCTGGTTCAGTGGTGATTTGGCAATTTGCCACTGATACAGAGCCTGAAGGGCCAGCTGTCGTGCTCTTCTGCGAGCCGATGGGTTGAGCCGGTCTGCGCTCTTCTTTTGAAAGGGGGTGCCTTGTGGGTTATTCATTGGCGAGGTGCTCACCTCAAGCCTCCAGTTTCTATAAAAGGGATACCATTTGAAAGGCGTAGGCCTTTCTACCCTTGCTGCCAGATTTTGTGTATGGCCACCGATTGGCTTTTACAGTCAGAGCATCAAAGGGGAGAATTTCATCTTCCAGATTAACCCGAGACCGCTTTTTAACACATTCGTTAGCAACGCAGTCAAAGTGCGGTGTACCACCAAAAACTGCAATAGCAAAGGCAATTATTGCATTAAATACAGATGGGCGATATCTGATCAGTTTATATGATCAGATATCGCCCATTGTGATTTCTTTACTCTGTTGTGAGGGCCTTCCTATCAGATGAGCCTTTACTCACCGAAAGGAAGGTACTCCACAACTTCCAGATCAAATCCGGAAAGTGCTGCAAAGCGGATTGGCGAGCTTAGCAGGCGCATCTTGCCAACGCCCAGGTCCCGAAGAATCTGAGAGCCGGTACCAATAGCCTGATAGGCTCTGGACATGCCATCAGAAGAGGTGCGTTCATTGGCGTCAATAAAGCGCTCCAGGGCCATCCCCAGGTCCTGATGACTGCCGGAATCCAGGAGTACAACTACTCCAGCGCCTTCTTCTGCGACTCTGGCCATGGCTTTATGAAGGGACCAGCTTGGGCGAGCGCCCTCACTATGGGCTGCCAGAAGGTCACGGAACGGTTCCATGGCGTGGACACGGACCAGTGCAGGGGAGTCTGGAGTAATATAGCCTTTGCTGAGCGCCAGATGTTTGCAGTCGCTGATGCTGTCCTGATAAACCGAAAGATCAAACTGGCCAAAGTCTGTGTTAATGACGCGCTGCTCAACCTTCTCTACGGTTTTTTCATGGAGGATCCGGTAGTGGATCAGGTCGGCAATGGTGCCAATTTTCAGGTCGTGCTTTTCTGCAAACGCTTCCAGGTCAGGACGGCGAGCCATTGAGCCATCTTCGTTCATGATCTCAATAATGGCTGCTGCAGGCGTCAGTCCAGCCAGACGGGAAAGATCACAACCGGCTTCAGTGTGACCTGCGCGGCTCAATACACCACCAGGTCTGGCGCGAAGTGGGAAGATATGGCCTGGCTGAACAATGTCTTCCGGGCGTGAAAGTGGGTCAACAGCGGTTAAAATGGTCTTGGCTCGATCCTGTGCGGAAATACCAGTGGTAACGCCTTCAGCCGCCTCAATAGATACGGTGAATGGTGTGCCATATCCAGACTGGTTGTCAGATGCTCCCACCATTTGAGGCAGACCAAGGAAATCACAGCGATCTCCGGTCAGTGTCAGGCACAGAAGCCCCCTTGCCTCACGGGTCATGAAATTAACAATTTCCGGGGTGATTTTCTCCGCAGCGATGATCAAATCACCTTCGTTCTCACGGTCTTCATCATCCATCAGTATGACAGGCTTACCGAGGCGAATGTCCTCTAGAAGTTCTTCGATGGAGTTCAGCTGCATAATGTCCCTCTGATACCCGGTGGTTTCCGGCGCAATTTTTTTCAGCCCAGGCGTGAATCGGCTCGTGGCTAACGATTAGCACAAGGCTGTGTAATGGCCTAAGGCTGTTGACAGTCATATGGCTGTGAGTGCGCTATTCTACCTTTTTCATCATGTGTTAACAGCTGTTTCCAGCAACGTTTCCACTTTTTTACGGCTATTAACGTTCAAGTGAAAAAAATGGGTCATAAAGGGGCTTGTGATCGCTATTTTGAGATGGGTCGTACTGTGATTTTCCAGTCATCACCAACGGCTCGAATATCTTTAATAACAACCTTCTTTTTTTCAGCCATGCTGTGCAGTGGCAAATTAAATAGAGGCCTTGCTTCTGAGCCCATCAGAACCGGTGCCATGAAAACGACCAGCTCATCAATCAGGTTTTCAGCCATCATACTGCCAGCAAGTTGAGCTCCGGTTTCCAATAGCACTTCGTTACACTCTCTGCGCCCCAGTTCTGCTAATAGTGCTGGGAGGCATACTCTGCCATCCGTTATGCCTTCAGCTTTGTCTAAAACCAGCACTTCTGCGCCAGCCTGTTCCAACAGGGCTTTTTTCGCAGGGCAGAATTGTGAGGTGGTTACGATCAGGCAATTTCCAGGGCCTGAAACGACGTTGGCATCAACGGGTGTTTGCAGTGTTGAGTCCAGAACCACTCGCAGGGGCTGGCGTTTGCAGATCTCTTCTGCATTGGCTAAACCCAGTTCACTGGGGCGAACCGTCAGAGAAGAGTTATCTTTAAGAATCGAGCCTACACCAGTGATAATTGCACAGCTCTGTGCTCGGAGTTTCTGCACTTCGCTGCGTGCCACGGGGCCAGTAATCCATTGGGATTCACCACTGGCCATGGCGGTTCTTCCATCCAGACTCATGGCCAGCTTGGCTCTGACCAGAGGCATGCCAGTTGACATGCGTTTGAAAAAACCTTCATTCAGGGTTCGTGCTTCATCTTCAAGAACGCCGGATCGGGTTTCTATTCCCGCTTTCTGAAGCATGGCCATGCCTTTACCGGATACTGAAGGGTTTACATCCTGTATTGCCGCAACAACCCGAGTGATACCCGCAGCCTTGAGTGCCTCTGCGCAAGGTGGTGTTCTGCCAAAATGGCTGCAGGGTTCCAGAGTTACATACGCTGTGGCCCCTCTGGCTTGTGTTCCTGCCATACGAAGTGCATGCACTTCAGCGTGAGGCTCTCCTGCACGCTCATGCCAGCCTTCACCGACAATCTGACCGTTAGCATTGACTATTACACAGCCAACTCTTGGGTTTGGCATGGTCGTATACCAGCCTGAGCGGGCCAGCTGAATAGCTTTGGCCATAAAGCGACTGTCATTAGCTTCTAGTGACATTCATACCTCTTGGTGCTTAAGCACACAGAAATGATATTCGTTACTACTTTATCTATTAGACCGTTTTATAAAACTTTTGTGCTAATTGTTAGCCGCTGGCATGGAAATTTCTGGATGATACCTGTTCCGGACTTTACTGAATATCAGGTTGTCAGAATAAGGAGCAAATGATTCAGCCTTTCTAGGCTTTTTTGTCAACTAAGATTAGCCCACCATTTGTCCGGACTTAGGCATGAATCATGATCAGTCTCAGATTATTATGGCTTTTTACTGCTGCGTTGTTTTTTATAATCCCAATAAATTTAAAAGCAGAAGAACTTTACTCTGTAGACAGTACTATTGATCAAATGTGTCCTCACTTGGAGGAGACTCCGATGGGTATGTATATTCAACATCAGGAAAGCCCCAGAACGTTTCGGGTTCTAACAAGGGACATCTTTTCACGACTTGCTTCACATGCACCCGGTCTTCTACTTGCATCCTCTCAAGGTAGTTGGCTCTTTCTACTCTCGCTCGCGGCACTCTGGGATACTGGAATTTCAGTAGACAGTTATGTAAAGCCTGATAACACTCCCCCCCGGTCGGCTACACAAGGGTTTGTTGTTGACTTTATAAGTAGCGCAGGTGCAGTTGCAGTAAATCCTGGATGGGGGACAGGTGTCATTTTTCCTGCGCTTTTGATATGGAAATACCTTACAAGAACAGCAACCATCAATACGGCAGATATTGCTGAGTATAAAAAACAGGTAGCCTTTAAAATCACTCAAACCACTCCTTTGATAAATAATATCAATCAATATAACGGGCGGTTGAGAATGTGCTCTAAGGTTAGTTTTGATGATGACCCTGCCTCTTTTCCACTTGCAAAATTTGTTTCAGGCCACAGGCAAAATGATTTGCCGTTAATGGCGTATGTTTATCCTCATCTTGATCCTTGTCGAAATATTGATACAAAGAATGCACAAGGCCATAGAAAGTGTCAGCACTTTCGAAAAGTACGGAATCTTTATGAAAAGGTCAGCAAACTTAGCATAAAGTCCCGCTTCAAATTCCATCATAAGTTCACGAGAGGAGTGGTTTCCAGTTTGGTTAATGAAGAACTGGGCTTAACGATGACATTGCTCAGACCTCAGGCCAATTTAGATAAAATCACCTTTGATGAAGAGATGCTGATTCCAGAGGATGGCTGGAGGTTGGTAGAGTTTAGTGATTATGATGACTATGAGGAGATGCTTAATGCTTCAAATGATAATTTCCAGTATTTTGTTACCGTAGTCGGTAGAAAAAAGTTGTAACTATTCAGCACCCTTCATATAAATCTGGAATTTTCTGATTTTTCGACCATCATCTTATACTCAATTTTTCTAACAAATCTCCAGTATGGAACCAGACTTCCCAGCTACTCCGTTTACCGAAGCTCTCCTTAAAGAGAATGAAGAGCTTCGGACCGAGAATGCGCTTTTACGGGAACGTTGCAGCGAACTGGAAGAAAGGGTTAATAAAAACAGTCAAAACAGTAGTAAGCCACCATCGTCAGATGGTTATCAAAAGCCCAGTAAAAAAGGGAGTGATAAAGGTGATACATCTTCCAAAGAAGCCCCCTGCTCCTCACAGGAAACACCGAACCCCAAAAGCCTTAGACCATCTTCAGGCAATAAACCAGGTGGCCAGAAAGGTCATCAAGGCTCTTGTTTGAGACGTGTCGCCTTACCCGATTATGTCAGGCATCTGAAGGTTGAAAAATGTTGCTGTTGCCAGTCTTCGCTTATCGATATTAAACCCACCAAATACATTGAGCGACAGGTTTTTGATCCAGGTAGACCCGGAGAATTTGAAGTTACCGCGTACTGGGCAGACGTTAAAGTATGTCCTTGTGGTAAACGGAACACCGCTGAGTTTCCCCAAGGAGTGAAAGCCGCTGCTCAATACGGAGAAGTGACTCAGGCAATGGCTGTTCATTTAAACCAGTATCACTTCATCCCATATCACCGGGTGTCTGAGTATTTCAATACTATTTATTGCATGAGTGTCAGCGCAGGCTCTGTTGCCAATTTTGTTGCCTATACCCATGAGAACCTGGCCTCTACTGAGCAGAGTATCCGCGATGCTTTACAAGAAAGTCCGGTTGCAGGAGCGGATGAAACTGGCATGCGGGTTGACGGTTCACTGTGGTGGTTACACATTATGCGAGATGACCAATGGACGCTTTACTACCTCTCAGAAAGGCGAGGTTGTGAAGCAATGGATGCAATGGGCATCCTGCTGACTTTTGCAGGCATTCTGGTTCACGATCATTGGAAGTCCTACTTTGCCTATGCGGCAGTGCATGTGCTTTGTAATGCCCATCATCTGAGAGAGCTTCAGGGAGTTGTCGATAGGGATGCGAATAAGCTGGCTCTGCGGCTGATGAAATTGCTTACGCTCTCCTGGCACTTCTGCAAGAAATACAAAGCAGCCGGTCTGACTCAAATGCCTGGTGCAATACAGCTTCGCATTGAGACGATATACGACCAAATCCTTCAAAGGGCTCTCACGAAGGAAACCGCTTATATGGAAAAACAACGACAGGTGCTTGGACGTAAGAAGGTCAGGAATACCAAGGCCTACAACCTGTTCAAAAGGCTTATTGAGTTTAAGGTTGAAACGTTGCGCTTCATGTCGGACTTTTCAATTCCCTTCGATAACAATGGCAGTGAACGTGATGCCAGGATGGCCAAACTTAAGCAGAAGATCTCAGGCTGCTTCAGAAGCGAAGACGGAGGTACCATGTTTACCCGAATCCGAAGCTATTTATCATCTGCTAAAAAGCAGGGGTTGAACATATTTCAGGCGCTTCTTAAAGCGGTTCGAAATTACAACAATACGCCTTTGCTGGGTGCTGAATAGTTACAAAAAGTTTTATGTTTTTCTGGGAATTGAAATTGAACCTGCAGCAGATAGATATGGGATGATGGCATCTACATTGGTTTATTTATCTCCTTTTGCCTCAGCCAGTGAACATCCTTCAGTGGCGACAGTATCTATTGAGTTTGACAGCCGTAAGGATGCATTGCGCTTCACCGAGGACCTTGTAGGCGTTTTGGGTAATACCAGGCAAAGAGCGCTTTTGTTTAAGATTGAGCCGACTCAACAAGTAACCGGTTCAGAAAGGTGATCTGGCTTGGTATAGAGTGAAAGTGTCTGATTGAGACACTTTCATCATGCGTTTTATTTTTTCGTAACTATTCAGCACCCAGCAAAGGCGTATTGTTGTAATTTCGAACCGCTTTAAGAAGCGCCTGAAATATGTTCAACCCCTGCTTTTTAGCAGATGATAAATAGCTTCGGATTCGGGTAAACATGGTACCTCCGTCTTCGCTTCTGAAGCAGCCTGAGATCTTCTGCTTAAGTTTGGCCATCCTGGCATCACGTTCACTGCCATTGTTATCGAAGGGAATTGAAAAGTCCGACATGAAGCGCAACGTTTCAACCTTAAACTCAATAAGCCTTTTGAACAGGTTGTAGGCCTTGGTATTCCTGACCTTCTTACGTCCAAGCACCTGTCGTTGTTTTTCCATATAAGCGGTTTCCTTCGTGAGAGCCCTTTGAAGGATTTGGTCGTATATCGTCTCAATGCGAAGCTGTATTGCACCAGGCATTTGAGTCAGACCGGCTGCTTTGTATTTCTTGCAGAAGTGCCAGGAGAGCGTAAGCAATTTCATCAGCCGCAGAGCCAGCTTATTCGCATCCCTATCGACAACTCCCTGAAGCTCTCTCAGATGATGGGCATTACAAAGCACATGCACTGCCGCATAGGCAAAGTAGGACTTCCAATGATCGTGAACCAGAATGCCTGCAAAAGTCAGCAGGATGCCCATTGCATCCATTGCTTCACAACCTCGCCTTTCTGAGAGGTAGTAAAGCGTCCATTGGTCATCTCGCATAATGTGTAACCACCACAGTGAACCGTCAACCCGCATGCCAGTTTCATCCGCTCCTGCAACCGGACTTTCTTGTAAAGCATCGCGGATACTCTGCTCAGTAGAGGCCAGGTTCTCATGGGTATAGGCAACAAAATTGGCAACAGAGCCTGCGCTGACACTCATGCAATAAATAGTATTGAAATACTCAGACACCCGGTGATATGGGATGAAGTGATACTGGTTTAAATGAACAGCCATTGCCTGAGTCACTTCTCCGTATTGAGCAGCGGCTTTCACTCCTTGGGGAAACTCAGCGGTGTTCCGTTTACCACAAGGACATACTTTAACGTCTGCCCAGTACGCGGTAACTTCAAATTCTCCGGGTCTACCTGGATCAAAAACCTGTCGCTCAATGTATTTGGTGGGTTTAATATCGATAAGCGAAGACTGGCAACAGCAACATTTTTCAACCTTCAGATGCCTGACATAATCGGGTAAGGCGACACGTCTCAAACAAGAGCCTTGATGACCTTTCTGGCCACCTGGTTTATTGCCTGAAGATGGTCTAAGGCTTTTGGGGTTCGGTGTTTCCTGTGAGGAGCAGGGGGCTTCTTTGGAAGATGTATCACCTTTATCACTCCCTTTTTTACTGGGCTTTTGATAACCATCTGACGATGGTGGCTTACTACTGTTTTGACTGTTTTTATTAACCCTTTCTTCCAGTTCGCTGCAACGTTCCCGTAAAAGCGCATTCTCGGTCCGAAGCTCTTCATTCTCTTTAAGGAGAGCTTCGGTAAACGGAGTAGCTGGGAAGTCTGGTTCCATACTGGAGATTTGTTAGAAAAATTGAGTATAAGATGATGGTCGAAAAATCAGAAAATTCCAGATTTATATGAAGGGTGCTGAATAGTTACATTTTTTCTTATCGATAACAATATGACTGAATGAGCCATCTGCATTAATTTTGAAGGCTTTGCCAAAACCAACAGTGTATTGCCCATTTTGGGGCTTCAGGGCAAAGAGGTGGAAGTCTGGCAGGTTACGCAACACTTCAACCGTATTACCAAATTTTTCCTGAATCAGGTCCAGCCAGTGATCACATCTCTCGGTTCCTCGTGGCAGCTCTTCGGCCTGACAGTGGAAAAAGACGCGCTCGCGGGCAAACAGGTTTTTGGTTTCTGACTCTGGGGCTGCAAACAGGATTGAACAGACAGGATTGGCCTGAAGATTGGGAGTGTGATGCGCCAGCTCACTGATGAATATATAAAAAGTGCCATCTTCCCCGCGAAGGTACGGGGTGTAGCTGATTTCCGGCTTTCCATCCGGTGACAAGGTTGAGAGAGTTAACGTTTTATGGCTATTGACCAGCTTCTGACAGCTCTCAGCAATGGCCACAAGCTCTTCTCCTTCGATTACTGCTACTTTCTTACTCATGATTACCTTAAATGAGAATCAACATCATTAGCGGCGTACTATAACCTATTGTTATCTCTATTGCTTCTTCATTAATGAATAGTGGGGAATGGCGGAGAGAGTAGGTTAAGTTATCAATATTCTGCTCCCTTCCAGTACTATATAGGTATTAGAGCAAAGTGCTTGATGCCAACTGTACTCATTCAGGCTATCACCTGATGTAATAAAACTGCTTATTAATCAAATGGATGACTTTGACCCGCCTGAGCATTCTCCTATTGTCTAAGATTAACTAGATAAGACCAAAATAGTAGAGCCTTTAAGAACAAGCTTTGGCAATGAGTGGTGGATGTAAAGGAGTACACCGGGCCATGAATTCTGAGAATAATAACAACTTCCATACCCTTGATGACTCTGAAGTCATACCAAAACTGGAATTCCGCTCAGATGACTCCCTGCAGGATGTGTTGGACATCAGCCAGCTTCTTCCAGAGAGCGGGGTCAATTCCTCTAACCTCAAACAGTTTGTCAAAATCAGCTCATCAGGGGTTTTCGTAGACTCATCCGGTGCCGGGCAGTTTTCCGCAGATAATCAGGTGGCTCGGTTTGCTGCAGGTAATCCACCTCTCAATGCCATGGTCGCTGTTCAGATCGCCGACACGTCAGTCATTCATTTTGATCGCTCCGTTACTGCCAACGATCCCCTGGCGGATGATCTATCTCTTGAAGACATTGATCTGAATGAGCTGAATGAAGTTACTGGTACTGCTCAGCAGGATATGCTGGTCGGCTCTGCTTCTGCTGATGTTTTATATGGGGCCAAGGGAGATGACGTACTGGAAGGTGGAGCGGGTAACGATGTGTATATTGGTGGAGCGGGTGCTGACCGATATGTGCTGAATGACCCAGACTCTGTTGAAATTCTGGACTTCAAATCTACCCGCTTTGAAAAAGATGTGTTGGATGTAAGCCAGTTACTTCCGGAGGGAGTTGATGCCAGTAACCTCAGCACCTTTTTAAAGATCACTGAAAACGGCGTCTTTATTGATGAGTCAGGTCTTGGGGATTTCAGCGAAGACAACTTGGTTGCCCGTTTCACTGAAGAAAGTATTTTTTCCCGAAACGTGATCATTGTTGATATCGGTAATAATATTCAGGTGGTTTTCAATGTGTTTGCGCAGGCTGGTGTCCGCTTAGAGGAAGGAGAGTCATTCCAGAGTTCAGAAGTCTTGGCCAGCCGAACCGATAAATACAACCCAAGAGCTTCCAGTTTTGAGCCGGACAGTGGTCCAGATGGTAATACCAATACTGCATTTCTCCGAAGCCGTGAAGGAGAACTGTTTAATTTCCGCCTGGATGAGCAGCAGATAGAAGAAGCCCATGGTTATGATGGCGACGAAATTCTGGATGCGACTCAGGTTGCTGAAAGCTCTCAGGCTAAAAACGATGATGTAGCTGATCATAAACTCTGGACCTATGGTCGTTCAGGCAGTGACACGCTTCAGGGTAATGCGGATGGCGTTTACCTGGATGGTGGCCTCGGCAATGACCTGATTGATGCAGGCCGAGGGCGTAACTTTGTCACTGGTGGTGCGGGACAGGATGAATACGTGCTTCAACTGGAAACCACAACCGATGACGATTTAAGGTCAGACCTTTT
This sequence comes from Endozoicomonas sp., assembly GCF_965196975.1. Classification (NCBI taxonomy): domain Bacteria; kingdom Pseudomonadati; phylum Pseudomonadota; class Gammaproteobacteria; order Oceanospirillales; family Endozoicomonadaceae; genus Endozoicomonas; species Endozoicomonas sp. The sequence continues at coordinate 5,589,966 of NZ_OZ239981.1, read as the reverse complement.
ATACGACTACACAAGTATAGAGGGGCATCGTGATCTGATTGACTTGCAGCATATTCTGCCGTTAGAGGCGACAGCCGAGAACATCCACTCTTATGTCAAGGTAACTGATGTTGGTATCTATGTAGATGTCACTGGTGCAGCAAGGTTTGATAAGTCGAATGAGCTGGGTCGCTGGGGTGAACGCGTTGATATCGATAACCTGATCACTCTGAGGCTGGCAGATGGTTCCAATATTGAACTAAACCGTGATGATGCGCTGTCTGAGTTTATTGCTGATGAGAATGGCGGCCTGCTGCGAGGTGGGCAGGGAAGCGATATTCTCCGAGGGCAATCCGGTGATGACATTATGGACGGCGATGGTCTGTCGCAGGAAAAAAGTGCAGACCATCTCTATGGTGGCGCAGGAAACGATCAGCTAACGGTTGATGGTCTGGATTTAGCTTCAGGAACCGTAGAAGGGGGAACTGGATACGATACCGCCAGACTTCAGGGCGCAACCGGAGACACTCTCGATCTTGACTTGAAAGCCAGAGGAATAGAAAGGGCCTTTGGTGGTTTCAGTGATGATGTGTTGGATGGTTCCGGGTATACCGAGCAGTCTGGTTACAACAGAAATACCGGGGAATTTGAAGGTGACAGTGCGCAGCGTCTTGGCCTCTATGGAAAATATGGTGATGACACCCTGAAAGGCGGTGTGGGGAATGATTACCTGGATGGTGGTCAGGGCGATGATGTGATTGCAGGAGGCCTGGGAAAGGACTTTCTTGCCGGTGGGGCTGGCAGCGATACATTTATCCTCAGTGATGATGGTGAAGTTGACACTATTTGGGATTTTTCCTCGGGTGGTGGACAAAGGGACGTTCTGGATATCAGTGCATTTGTGCCTGAAGGCTTTGAACTGGTGGATCTGGATCAATACTTCAACTTTGATAACCAGTTTGTGTACTTTGATCAAACCGGTCAGGGGCGATTCACGTACGATCAGGCCATTGCCAAATTTGGTGGTGCATCTGCACTAGGCTCTCCAGTTTCTATCATCCTTGGGGATGATATGACCATTGTCCGGGATCTCAATGGTCGGCTTCATGCAACCACGTTGCGCGATACGGTCGAAGAAGATGGCAGTTACACCATTACCGAAGCGAGTTTGTTCGGTGCGGTTTATGGAAATGGTAACCCGGATTTAAGTCTTTCCGGTCTTGAGGTCACCAATGGTTCCGGTGAGTTGGTGAACAACCAGGATGGCACCTATACCTTTACACCCACTCCGGACCTTGGTGGTGTGGATGCCGAATTTGGTTACACCGTGTCCGATGGAGAATCTGACATTGATGTCGTGTTCTCTCTCGGGATTACCGCTGTCGCCGATGCACCAATACTGTCAATCACTGACAGTGATGGCAATGATATGGCGGGACAGGCTTATTACACAGAAGCTGGTGGCAGTGTTGAACTTAACATTGCGGCAGAAACGCTGGATCAGGACAACTCTGAAAGTGTGACCGTGACGGTTGATGGGTTGCCAGAGTCGTCAGTTATACACTTCGATGGTCAGGCTATTTTCGAGGAACAGAGCAATGGTTTGACCAGCTATGCGGAAACTGAAGTAACCGTCACATTTCAGGGAGAGTCTGCTGGTTTTCAGAATGCTGCTGGCTATTACATGGTTAATGCTGATGGTTCCATTGGTGACGTTCATCTGGTTTATGAAAATGCCTCTCAGCAGGGGGGGGGAGGCAATCTGGTTCCTGGTCAGGAATCATTCAGCTTTAATGTTGGAGAAGGTGAGAGCTTCAACCTGTTTATTGTTCCCAATGGCTACAACTACAACGACTTTTCTCAGCTTCAGGACGGTACCTTTGAATTGAGGTCTTCTGATGGCTCACCTGTCACCATGCAGACGAATGATCCGCAGTTGGTATTTGTGGGTAATGATGGCTCAGAAACGGTCATTCAAAGTCAATTTGGAGATGCTGTCTTCCATGGTAGTGCCAGTAACAACCTTAATGAAGATGGTATTGTGCATGTTCAAACAACGTTAAACAGTGATGGAGACATTGTTTATGGCTTTGAAGATTTATACGGTGGTGGTGATAATGACTTTGCAGATTTTAATTACACCATTGATATGGGAGCTGCCAACAAGCAAATATATGCCGGCTCCGTAGTTGTTGGAAATGATGGGCCTGCAGTCATTCCAACCCCAGCTTTGCAGCAAACCATGCAAATCGATCTGGCAGAGGGGCATAATGGTCAGTTGGATGTAGTCGTAACCGCAACTTCTTCTGAGCCCTCGGCAGAAGGAGAGGCATCAGTCTCTCAAACCATTCATATCAATGCTGGCGCAGAACTGCAGGCTTCGGATCTGGAAGCATCAACCTCAGAAGACAGCAGCTTAACCATTCTTGAAGCTGACCTGGTGAACACGGTTACCGGCTGGGGGTACTCAGATCTCAGTGTGTCCAATGTGCAGGTGATCAATGGTGCTGGTGATGTGATCAACAATCAGGATGGGACCTTTACATTCAGGCCGGGTTATAACCTGGGTGGAACAACGGCCCAGTTAAGTTTCACGGTGACTGATGGAACCTATCAGACCAGCGGAAGCTACGCTATCGAGATTGCGGCTGTTGCAGATGCACCAAAACTGTTAATTAAGGCGCAGAGCGTTGATGAAGTGATTGTGCCTCTAACAGATGCGGATTTCTCCAATGCCACTGGAGGCGTTGTTTTTGATGCAACTGTTAGTGACTATCAGTCAGTGGGTGGTGGTGTCATTCGCAATGTATGGGATGTTAATGAGATGGGTGCTCTCTCAATTTGATAACTGACTCATAGGTTAGCTTCAACCTTTCCAGTCATGAACTCAGACCAAAGTTGTTCCCAGCGCCCCTTACTCTGGATCAGTGCTCTTGTTGTCAAAAGCACTTCCGCTCCTGTTGCTTTCCACCTCATTCCAGAACCACATAATCGTTGCTTTACCAGAGTCTTACAAGCCGCTTCAGTAACTCCTGAACCTATTGGCCAATGGCGTTTAAGCGCCTGATGATAATTCATTAACTGGTGATTGTTTGTAAAATAGCTCACAGCTTTGTAGCGCTTCTCTGTCAGTGCGATTGTCTTTTTCGGGAGCTCGGCTGATTCAATTTCCTGAAGGATTTTTTTGGCTGCTCCACGCTTGTTTTTCAAACTATGTAGCCTGTCTTCAAGCCACTGGTGTCGCTTCGCCTTACTGGTTGGAAACAGTGCTTCCGCTGCTCCAGCTAAATATTCAGATGCATGATAAAAATCGAGTATCTGCCCAGAGGTATGTTGTTTCAAATAACTCCAGTTTTCTCTAGCCCCGTCAGCTACCCCGATGTATGTGGCATTTGGGTAGAGTCGTTTTAGATCTGCAATCTCCTCGTCGAGCTTGCTCATAAAGCTTTGTTTACCATACTCTGGCGAACTGGCTGTATATATCGTGTGGAGCCTGTCTCCATCTGCAGAATATAGGCTCAATGCCCCACACATGGCTTCCCTCCAGCCTTCTTCACAAAGCAGCATGCAGGTTCCATCCAGACCAATGGCTATTGTTTCAACAGGCTCTTTTAGTGGAGGAAGGTGGTAGTGAGTGTCTTGCTGGTCTTCAATTAATGCACCTACTCTGTCCGATAAATGCTTGATATAAGAATTTGAAAGCGTCCTTTGATGGTTGGTCTCAAAATCTTCTTTTACCGCAGGCGCTGGCATCTGGCTGTATTTCCAGGCGATAGACTTGGCAAATTTGGGGGTAGCTGAACCAATAATACCGGCACGAAGATCAAGTGCTGCCAGAGTACTGCCACCTCTGACACCCTGATATACGGAGCGCTCCAAAGGTATACGACCGTATAAGGTTTCATAGTGCTTAAGAACCTTTCCTTTGTAGTTCCACTTCTGCTGATTAACGACGATAGGTTCTTTATTGGGTGATTCAAATAGCCCCAATAACTCTTTTGTTCCAAGCTGCCCGGCTTCATTGAGTGCACGCTGTAAACTATCTTCAAGATTCAGCATGTTGCCTGAATCTATAGAAACTTCAATTTGCAAAACGATGCTTTTGGTAGAGCTGGAAATAACAGAAGCGGGCATGACAGTTAACTATTATGAGTGGTGTTCCCATAGTAGCTGTGAAAATAGAGCACTATTGTTTCAATCATTCAGAGAGAGCACCCGTTCAACAAACATCTGCCCCAACCTTTAGAATAAGCAACCCACACCTTCACAGAAATCCTGGCACTTAATTCATATCAGTAAACTTCAGAAACCTTCTAAATCCCAAGCTATAGAAAACAACTGCCCCCTCGTTACGTTAAGAATACGCAGCTCATACTTGGCTGAATATGAAAAAGAAAATGGTTAAGTTATGTAAATAATCAGGTAAGCTATGGCCGATCATAAAATTAAAGTACTTTAGTACCACCAAAAAGAGCCCAGCCTAAAAAGAAAAACGCCGGCTCAAAGGACTGCTCAAATGCTTTGTGGATATTTTTTGAGAAAAAGAGTTTTACTCCCTTTATTCTCAATAACGCTGTACACAGCCTCAGCTACCGCCGAAGAAAAACCTCCTGTTGCTGTTCAAATACAACCGGTTCAATATCAGGAGTATTCTCAACCCATCCAGACCAGTGGAATACTGTCGTACAAGTCCCAGCAGACGCTCTCGTTTAAGACCTCTGGCCCAGTGACGCAAATACGGGTCGAAGCGGGAAACACCGTCACCAAAGGACAACTGCTGGCCAGTCTTGCACTGGATGAAATCAACGCTCAGGTCGATGAAGCGGAAGCCAGAGTGTCACTGGCCAAAAAAAACCTGGAGCGTTTCCAGCAGCTCCATAAAACCAATGTGCTTTCTCTTGAGAAACTCCAGTCCGCTGAAACCGAACTGACCATTGCTGAAAGTAAATTGCTCATTGCCAAGTTCAACCGTGCCTATTCAAGCATCCATGCATCTGCAGCAGGCCTGGTATTGCAGCGCCATGTAGAACCCAATGAGCTGGTATCACCTTACCAGCCTATCCTGGTGGTTGCTGATGAAAGCAAAGGATGGGTTATCCGAAGCAGTGTTACGGACCGGGATATTGTTCGTATAGCTATCGGCGACACAGCATCTATTTATTTTGATGCCCTGCCGGCTCAGGCTTTCGAAGGAACCGTCACTCAAATGACACCTCTGGCAACGAGCACAGGTACTTTCGAGATTGAAATCAGTCTACCTGTCGGTAACTCACAGCTTCGCTCCGGCTTTGTTGGGCAAATTGATATACAACCCTCCTCAGGTACAAAGGTTGCCCTGATTCCTGTAGCTGCAATTATTCAGAGTGAAGTAAACGACCTGAAACAAACCGCAAAAGTCTTTCTTCTGGATCAGCAACAACAGACTGCGGAGCAACGTACCGTCTCCCTCGCTTATCTTGACGGACGTATGGCTGCAATCAGCGATGGTATTCAACAGGGCGAACCCCTGATTACCACAGGAGCTGGATTGCTCAGGCATGGCGAAAAGGTCAACGTCATTGCCAGTGATAAAGCCTATGTAGATACACTTTTAGATAAAAAAGCACAGCAGGAGCAGTAACACCATGAAACTGCCCGCTATCGCCATTGCTCATCACCGCTTTACCCTGGTGATCATTCTGCTGATGGTTGCCCTGGGTGTGGTATCCCTGAACTCCATGCCCCGCTCGGAAGACCCTCAGTTCAAATTTTCGGCAGCCATGGTCCGGGTTGTTTATCCCGGCACCAGCCCACTGGATATGGAGAAACTGATCGTTGATCCTGTCGAAGAGGCCATTAACGAGCTGGATGACATAAAAGTCCTCAAATCGAATATTGAAGATGGGCTGGCCGTTATCCAGGTCGAGTTTCTGTACGGCACCGATCCACAGGATAAATACGACGATGTTGTTGCAGAAGTGTCTCGCATCAGAGACTCGCTGCCAGACGACATCGCCGTGCTTGCCATTGACCGAATCTCACCGATTGATGTTAATGTTCTTCAGGTGGCAATGACCACCGCGAACGGAAAAGCTGAACACGATTATCTCACATTAAAATTCCTCGCAGAAAAGCTGGAAAAGCAGTTTGAACGAGTACCTGGCGTCAAACGTGCGACTGTTGAAGCACTGCCTGAGCAACAGATTCATGTCAAAGCCAACCTGATCAAAATGAAAGAGCTGGGTATTGGTCTGGAAGATCTGGTTCAGTCTATCCAACGCTCTGGCACCAACCTGCCTGGCGGACACTTACTGGCTGGAGAGCGTCGCTTTACTGTCCGTACCAGTGGTGATTTCCGTACTATCGAGCAGATCAACAGAACGGCTGTTCATTCCGCTCCCGGCAAGATTATCTATGTTGAGGATATTGCAGAGATTGAACTGACCAGCTCACTTCCGACCTATGAGGCTCGATACAATGACTCAAGGGCTGTTTTTATCAGCGTGGTTCAGCGGGAAGGCAGCAATATTTTTGATGTCATGTCAGGTCTGAATGCAGTACTGGATAACTTTCGCAAAGATTTACCTGAAGGTATTGATGTAGTACTTGCCCATGATCAGGCGGAGTCTGTTGATGAACGGGTTTCGCAGTTTTTTGACAGTTTGCTGCAGGGCCTTGTACTGGTTGGCCTGCTCACGCTTTTCCTGCTGGGTGCACGTTCAGCCATTGTCGTTATTCTGGCCATCCCCATTTCCGTGCTGATTGGTCTGGCCTGGTTGGATATTGCCGGTTTTGGCTTACAGCAGATGTCCATTGCCGGACTGGTCATCGCCCTTGGCCTTCTGGTCGATAATGCGATTGTGGTCACCGAAAACGTCAGCCGTTTTCTCAGGGAAGGCCTAAGCCCAAGAGAAGCAGCAGCCAAAGGTGCCAGTCAGGTTGGCTGGGCTGTTGTCAGCGGCACATTGACCACGGTACTGGCCTTTGTCCCGATACTGGGGCTACAGACCGGAGCGGGCATATTCCTCCGGTCCATGCCGGTTACCGTTATCCTGACCCTGATTGCTTCTCTGCTGGTTGCGCTGATGCTGACGCCGCTGCTCGCCAGCCTTTTCCTGAAAAGACATGCAGGCAAACAAACCGAAGATACGACAAATAAAGATCCGGTCTTGCTGCGACTGGTTCAATCATTTGCTCGTAATGGTTACCGGACAGCGCTTGTTTACTCTCTGAAGCACCCGTGGCAGATATTGACCATTGCCATTATGGTGCTCGTTGGCTCGATACTGCTGGCAGGTCAGCTGGGAGTCAGTATGTTTCCAAAAGCAGAAAAGCCCATGTTCCTGGTGAATATTGAGCTGCCGGAAGGTTCAGGTTTTGATCAGACGCGGGACATGTCGATTCGGGTTGAAGAAATCCTGAAACCATACCCACTGGTTCGCTCCATTGCCACCAATATTGGCAAAGATAACCCACGTATTTACTACAACATTTTCCCTAAACGACAAGTACCGAATTACGCTCAACTGGTAGTGCGGCTTCATACCGGAAAGCTCAGTGAAGTTGAACCATTTGTGGATGATCTGAGAACTCAGTTTGCCCTGATCCCCGGTGCCCGAATTACTGTTAAGGAACTGCTTCAGGGGCCTCCCTATGAAGCGCCGGTTTCCATACGGGTTGTGGGTGATGATCTCAGCAAAGTACTCATTGCTTCACGGGAAGTTGAGCAGATCATGCTCGACACGCCTGGCACTGTGAATGTTGACAATCCGATCGATAAACCAAAAATTGATCTGCACGTGAATATCAACCGGGAGAAGGCGGCCATGTACGGCGTGGCCATTCAGTCTATTGATGAAGTCATCCGGGCCAGCCTGGTTGGGATGACGGTCAGCCAGTTCCGGGATGAAGCGGGAGAAGATTATCCAATTATTGTGCGCTATCAAGGCCATCAAACAAGGGCTAGCAGTAATGACTCGGGATACCGTCCCAGAATAGAAGACTTCAACTATATGGTTGTGAAGTCTGCCTCTGGGCAGCTGATTCCCATTCGACAGCTGGTCACTCTGGAAATGAGAAGCGCCCTGCCCCGTTTTCAACACCATATGACAGAACGTATGGCCAGGGTAACAGCAGACCTGAAAGGTGATTATCAGGCTGACCCGGTGACTAACACCATTGTCGAAAAGCTGGACCAATACGACTGGCCGGAAGGTGTGAGCTATCAGGTAGGCGGGGAACAGGAGCAGCGAAAAGAGTCCTTTGCCGGCATGACCAAAGTATTGCTGATTGCCATGCTGGGCATCTTTGCTGTACTGGTCTTACAGTTTAACTCCTTCTCACAGCCTGCCGTGGTGTTTACTGCCATTCCTTTTGCCGTGACCGGAATGGTCCTTGCTCTCTGGCTGGCAGGATACACTTTCTCGTTTACGGCCTTTATAGGTCTGACCTCTCTGGTGGGTATCGTGGTCAATAACTCCATTATTCTGGTGGATTATGCCAACCTGCTTCGTAAGGGCGGACATAGCCTGAAGGACGCAATCATTGAGTCAGGGCAAACCCGCATGCTCCCAATATTGCTCACCACCATGACGACGATTGGTGGCCTGTTGCCATTGACGCTGTCTAACTCGGTCATGTGGTCCCCCATGGGCTGGACAATTATCGGTGGACTGATGGTATCCACACTACTGACCCTGGTCGTAGTACCGGTACTTTACTACCTGTTCAGCAAAATGCAGGGGAAAACCGTATAAGAACCGTAAATATACCCGTACAAACTCTTAAGGCTTGTGTAGAATTATTCTTATAAATGATAAAAACGGGCTTTAGCTATTTGAGCAGCCATAAGCAGTTCAAACGACAGGAAATCGCCGAATTGGTGAGATTTCTATACCCAAAGGATTTCAAGTTGCTACGCGGCGACAAGTAAGTGAAGCCCCGTGAGCTTACGAAGAGTAAGTGATCGGGTAGAGCGAACGCAGCCAACAAAGTAGCAGCTTGAAAGGCGAAGGGTATAAAGTAGATAGCAGCCCCATATAGCCAAGAGGTAACAGTATGTCAGAGCACCCCGTCGATCGCTCAACCTTTGATCAGGTCATGGTTCCCAATTATGCGCCCCAGGCCATGGTGCCAGTGCGAGGGAAGGGGTCACGAGTTTGGGACCAGGAAGGGAAAGAATATCTGGACTTTGCAGGCGGCATCGCCGTCAATGCCCTGGGGCATTGTCACCCGGCACTGATTGATGCCCTGAAAAAGCAAGGTGAAGAACTGTGGCATCTGAGTAATATTTATACCAATGAACCAGCTCTTGAACTGGCTCAACAGTTAATCAACAACACCTTTGCTGACAAAGTCTTCTTCTGTAATTCCGGCGCAGAAGCCAACGAAGCCGCTTTTAAACTGGCCAGAAAGTACGCCTATGATAACTTTGGTCCGGAAAAGCATGAGATCATCTCCTTCTACCAATCGTTCCATGGCCGAACGCTCTTTACGGTGACCGTAGGCGGTCAAAAGAAATACTGTGAAGGTTTTGAGCCTGTTCCTGGCGGTGTTCTGCACACGACCTATAACGACCTTGATGCACTGAAAGCCCTCATTTCTGACCGCACCTGTGCCGTTGTCGCTGAGCCCATTCAGGGGGAAGGAGGAGTTATTCCTGCCGACCCTGAATTTATGAAAGGCGTCAGAGAACTCTGTGACCAGCATAATGCTCTGCTGGTTTTTGACGAAGTTCAGTCCGGCATGGGCAGAACCGGTGAGCTGTTTGCCTATATGGGGCTTGGTGTAATACCTGACATTCTGACCAGCGCCAAGTCCCTTGGCGGTGGCTTCCCTATTGGCGCCATGCTAACCAATGACAAGGTGGCAGAAAGTTTTGGTTTTGGTACGCACGGCAGCACATACGGCGGCAACCCACTGGCCTGTGCAGTAGCGCTGGAAGTGATCAAAATCATTAATGATCCACAGCTACTGGATAACGTCAGTAAAAAGCATGACCGCTTCCGGAAACATCTTGAATCCATAAACAGCAAATACGGTATTTTTGCCGACATCCGTGGTAAAGGCATGCTGATTGGTGCTGAGCTGGTTGAGAAGTATCATGGTAAAGGCAAAGATTTTCTTGCTGCTGCCGCAAATGAAGGGTTGATGATGCTGGTTGCCGGGCCAAATGTTCTTCGCTTTGCACCATCACTCATTATTCCTGATGAAGACATTGATGAGGGTATGGCACGTCTGGAAAGAGCGGTTGCTCAAGTAGTTTCCGCCTGAGAGCCCTGAACACCTCTGCCCTTCAGCAGAGGTGTTTTAGCCATACATAGACCCAAAGAATTTCAGGTTGCTACACGTTGGCAAGTAAGTGAAGCTCCGTGAGCTTACAAAGAGTAAGTCATCGGGCCAAGCTGGCGTCCCAGTGAGCGCAGTCAACAGTGTAGTAGCTTGAAAAGCGATGGGTATAGACCTCAGAATAAATAAAACGAGGCATACCAATATGGTTAAGCCGACAAGTAACACGCTTCCTCAAGAGATTCTCCCCTGGCTGGATTTACTGAATGATCAGCATGATGAAATGCTGGCCAGAGCCATCGAACTGGCTGAAATCAACTCTGGCAGTCTGAACCAGAAAGGCGTTAATCAGGTTCTGGAAAAACTGCAGGAGTTCACCACTCATCTATCAAAAGACCATGAACGCATACCTGTCGCCCCGTGGGAGGTCGTAAACGACAGTGGAGAGATCATTCAACACCCGCTGGGTGATGCCTTAAGAATTCGCAAACGTCCTGAAGCCCCCCTGCAGGTCTTTCTGTGCGGTCATATGGATACCGTTTTCCCGAAAGACAGCCCTTTTCAAAAGGTTCGCTGGCTGGACGATGACACCATCAATGGTCCCGGGGTTACTGACTTAAAAGGCGGCATTCTGGTGATGCTCAAGGCACTGGAAGTGCTTGAGCAAAGCCCATGGGCTGATCAGATCGGCTGGGAGATATTATTTAACCCCGATGAAGAGATTGGTTCACCTGGTTCAGCCACCTTGATTCAAGAGGCTGCGCAACGCGTCCATCTGGGCATGATATTCGAACCCTGCTTTCCTGATGGCAACCTTGCCGGTCAGCGTAAAGGCAGTGGCAACTTTACCGTTGTCAGTCACGGGAAAGCGGCTCACGCCGGTCGTGAACACCATCTGGGCCGAAACGCCATCCGAGCCCTCTGCGATTTTGTGTCTGCCATGGACGATCTGAATGGTCAGCGGCTAGGGATCACCTTTAACCCCGGCTACATTCATGGTGGTGGCCCGACCAACATTGTCCCCGACCGCTGTATTCACAAGTTCAATATTCGCCTGGAACAACCGGAAGATGAACAGTGGTGCCTGCAAAAGCTTGAAGAAATCATTGAAGGTATCAACAGGCGTGATGGCATTCAGCTGGAACTGCACGGTGGATTTACCCGCAAACCCAAAGTGCTTAGCCCTGCCAACGAACAGCTGCTCTCCCTAGCCAAAAACATCGGGTATGAGCTGGGTATTCCACTAGACATTAAACCTACAGGGGGGTGTTGTGATGGTAATAACCTTGCCTCAGCAGGTATCCCCAATATCGATACTCTTGGGGTTCAGGGTGGGGCCATCCATAGTGATCAGGAATATTTAAACGTTAAAAGTCTGGTACCGAGAGCACGCCTCAGTGCCGCCCTGTTACTGACATTGGCCTATAACAGCGCAAATGGAGATCAGCTGGATTGGCTAACAGGAGGTGAAAAATGAAACTTACCATTGAGCAGTTACTGGATGCCATGTGGCAGGATTATCTGGCACTGACTCCGGATGCCAAACCTATCCACCAGCTATTTGCCAACCTAAACCAAGGTATGGTGGTCAATGACCATATTGCCCTTCGCACCTTCAATCTCGACAAAGTATCCCTGGATAAAATAGCAAAACCATTTCTTGATGCTGGCTACCAGGCCGTTGATGACTATCAGTTCCCGGCTAAAAAGCTCTATGCCAAATACTACCAGCATACCAATGACACTCTGCCCAAGGTTTTTATCAGTGAGCTGAAGGTTGAGGAGCTCCCTAAGCACTGTCAGGAGATTATCAAAGACTTGGTATCCCAGGTTTCAGAAGACTCGGTAAGCCAACAGGGCTTCTGCTATTCCGGTCGCCCCTGGAATATCAGTGAAGAACAGTATCAGAAACTCGCCAGTGAAAGTGAGTATGCCTCCTGGGTTGCTGCCCATGGCTTTCGCCCCAATCACTTTACGGTATCCATTAATCATTTGAGCTCACACCCAGATATTCAAAGTGTCAATCAACTGTTGCAGGACAATGGTTATGCCATGAATACCAGTGGAGGTCTGATTAAAGGGTCACCGGATGTTTTACTCGAACAGTCCTCAACACTGGCTAAAGAGATCGAAGTCAGCTTTACCGATGGTATTTTGAAAATACCCGGTTGCTATTACGAGTTTGCCCTGCGATACCCAATGCCCGATGGTCAGCTTTACCAGGGGTTTGTGGCAGCGTCTGCGGATAAGATTTTTGAAAGTACCGATGTCAGCCCGAAATCCTGAGCTGACCCTGGCAGCTTACTGAATGAATGGCTTTCAGGAGGTTGAATCCTTATCTTTCGTTTACTGAATCTTGAAACAATACCAGTTACACTACGCTGTTTTTTAGAGAAGACAGTGTAGTTGCTGGCCAACGTTGCCCAGCCTCCCTCCTTCAATCACCAGATTACCAGCCAGATCAATGATTTAGGCCTAAACAAAGTTAAAGGTAACCTAACTTATGCGAGCCATATCGAAGCCAGAGCTATTTCTGTTGGTGGCTTTCTTTTTTGTGCTGCCAATCTATGAAGGCCCAAAAAACCTGCTGTTAGTGATTTATATCATTACCTGGTGTGTACAAAGCTGGAGAGCAAAGGATTTTGGCGGAAAGCTTCGCTCCTGGGAATGGGTTCTTGCTCTGTTTCTAGCAACAGGCTTTATCTCAGCCTACACCAATCCATTTGGTTGGGAGAAGCCAATAAGCGGAGCCCTGACGTTCACCAAATTGATTTTACCAGCAATACTGATTTCAAGAACCTCAATACCAACCCCAAAAGTCGCCCTTTTGGGTTCATCAGTCATTCTGGGAACTTTAATCGCTGTTCTTGAGTCCTGGTATGTCTGGATTCGTGATGGAGCAGAACACTCTGAGCTCAACTCCGTAGGCCACGTAAATCAGTCGGCACTTTACATTGCTATTGCCTTTGGCGTTTCACTTGCACTATTTATGATGAACAAGGGGTGGAAAAAGGCCCTGCCTCTATTGCTGACTTTTTTCTTTGCAGCAGCATTAATCATTTCGAAGTCCATGACCGCATTTGGTGTGGCTCTTGTTATGAGTGTTGCAGCTATCTGCATACAGCTCAAACCCAATGTGAAAAATGCTGTCACACTGGCACTATCTGTTATAGCAATGGGCGCGTTAGTGTTTATTGCCAGTGATCATATTTCAGCGTTGAAAAAGTTTGAGTCTAAAGCAACATACCACGCTCAAGGTGGTGATACTGGCAGCTCATTTTTAAGCAAAAGAGATGTTATTTTTAACTCCGTAATTTTTGTGCTCCCCGATTTCCCGGTGTTTGGTGCTGGCGATCGCCATTTTGATATTGCCACCAGTGAAGAGTATATGCAGTCTGTAGCTGCTCAACGGGGAATTCCATACGAAGCTGAACGCTTTTTCCATACAAACCATGGCCACAACATGGTCTCTTCGGTTCTGCTGAATAGAGGTTATATTGGATTACTGCTGATTCTAAGCTTTATCTTTATTGCAGCATGGAAGCACTTGCAGTGGCTTAAGCAATACTACTCTGACCGAAAGCTGGAGCTGGAACCAGTTATCGGAGTCATGACAGGTATTTACATCATTGTTGGAGGTATGGGTAACTCAACCCTCTATGTCGAACATGGACAACTGGCTTTCTGTTTGATTGGCCTTTCCCTGGGATACCTTCAGAGACAATCCGATAGAAAAATCATCACCTCTCAGACCTATAATATTGCTGAGCACTCAATGAAAAAATCCAGCCAAAACTCTGAGGATCATGCTCTCTAGCCGGAATGAATACAATAAGCCAGCAGCGAGTAGTCTACCTTCTGCTGGCATTACAACGTTTATTAACCATTATTCTGGCATGAGTGCCGTCGTATCTATGAAGACAGCAAGGGCTTGTTTATAAGCTGCTTCATGGTAAAAACAGCAAGGCTTTGCTTATGAAAATTCTTGTGACCAAGTTTCGTAATCTCGGTGATGTTTTACTATCAACACCACTGTTTGCCAGCTTGAAAGCCATCTATCCAGACTCTGAGCTGCATGTATCCGTTAACGATTTCTGCACTCAGGTAGTAGCCGATAATCCCCATGTGGATAAGGTGATTCCATACTCCCGAGGCAAGAAAAGCAAACAAACTTTCTGGCAGCGTATTCGTGCTGAACTAGAATTTTACCGGCAGTTCAAAGGACAGTACGACCTCGTTATTAATCTTACTGAAGGTGATCGTGGTTGTATCATCAGTGCTCTATCAGGAGCATCGCGACGGATGGGCTATATCAAAAAGCCAACATTGATCAGCCGGCTTGCTCGTTTTGATACCACCTTTGAGTTTGAGTCTTCTGCACATACTGTAGAAAAAGATCTTAACTTTGCTAGAGTCCTGAGTCCTACAAAAGTTCAATGTAAAGTAACTCTAGGATGGAACACAAATCACGAAAGACACCTTGACCAGCTACTAGCTTCAATAAACCTTAAAAAAGGATATGTAATTGTTCATCCTGTATCCAGATGGATGTTTAAATGTTGGGCACCTGAAAGGGTTGCAGAATGTATTGACTTCATTCAGGAAAAGCATATGAAACAAGTACTCTTGACAACATCGCCTGACTCCACAGAAAAAGCAATGGCAAATGAAATTATTAGATTCTGCCGCCACCCACCCAAGCAGTTACCTGAACATATTACACTACAGTCTTATGCATATCTTGCTTCTAAAGCCTGTTTATTTTTTGGCATTGATTCTGCTCCAATGCATATTGCTGCTGCAACAGACACACCTGTATTAGCACTATTTGGAGCAAGCAAACCCAACCATTGGGGCCCTTGGGATAACCAAGCTGGCAGTAACTATCAGTCTATATCAGGCGTTCAGCGTAACGGCATTCATTGCATTATCTCGAACAAAAACCTAGAGGTTTATCTTAAAAAAGGTAGAAAAATATCCAAAGGAATGATGGCTATAAGTACTAATTCTGTAATACAAGAAATTAATAAGACCCTATCAAGAATAGACGAAACTGACAAAGCAGTTCAAAGCAGATAAACTACGCGATGACCTCAAATATACAGACATCCATTAGCCGCCCATTTTTGAATGGGCTCAGTTCCAGATAATTGTTGGAACTTTTCCACAGCACCACTAAGTGCCTGCTTTAATGAGGATAGGTGTAATTTCTGGAATATCCTGATTTTCTGGCTTCGAGAGAGTGTACCAACGCTTAACCAGAACTGAGCCGTTTGAATGGGTGGTATATTGGAGTGTTCTATTGTTGACTAATTAGCTATTACTCAGTGGCTACTTTTTTTATAGGCAATATAGTGGACTCGACTATTCATATATTCATCATCAATCTGCAACGTTCAGAACAACGCAGAACTCATATGCAAAAAATGTTGGCTGAAAAAAATATTAGCGCCCATTTCTTTACAGCTATAGATTACCAACAGCCAGATTTTTCTGAAATTTGTTTTCAGTATAATGACAAGAAAAGAAAAAAAATCTGGGGGAATTCACTTGCTCCGGGAGAAATAGCTTGCTATGCAAGCCACTATAAGCTTTGGGAAAAATGCATTGAGTTAGATAGGCCGATTATAGTGCTTGAGGATGATATCATTTTATCGGAGGATTTTAGCAGTGCTGTTAATGTTATTGAAAAAACAATTGAAAGATATGAATACATAAGGCTTGCAGCCACGTTTAAAAAGCCTTTTGTAAACATAACTGCACTAAAAGAACCGCATATGCTAGTAAGATACCTTAAAGGCCCAAGAGGTACCCAAGCGTATGCTCTTTCACCATGCGGTGCTAAAAAGCTCTTGAATAATTCAAAAGACTGGGTCATGGCAGTAGATCATTATATTGACATGTCTTGGTTTCATAGACTGCCATCGTATGCTCTTCACCCCTTATGCGTGAAAAATGGCAGCTATCCAACAGATACAGGCTCCAAGGAACAGAAAAAGCCCAAATTATGGCAAAAACTCATTAGAGAATGCTACGCCGCATACACCAATATAAGAAGACTATTTTTTAATTTAAAGCTAAAAATCAATCATCAGTAAGTAAGAAATACCTGAATAAAAATCACGGCTTGGCAGATTATATCAATATTTACCAAGCCGGATATAAAATCCTATTATAAGCACTCCTTAATGCTTATAGTTAATAATCAATCACCCCGCCCCAAGGGGCGGGGTATGACGTTAGTTCTTTAAGCCGTTCGCCGCAAGCGGCGGGGAATATGACCCAAAGAGATTTAATACTCGCCCCTAAATATCATCTCCATATCATCAACCATCTTTTTCTTAGTGCAATTAGTTAGTGCAAACTCGCAGCTGAACGTTGCATATTTTTTCCTCATTTCAGAATCAGCAATTAATGTTTCAAGAGCCTCACGCACAGTGTCAACATCTCTGGTCTTCACCTGTAAGCCATTCTTCCCGGGATGAAGAACCTCAAGAATGCTGCCAACATCGGTGGATATGATGGGGAGCTTGCACAGCATAGCCTGCATGATTCCCTGAGGCACCCCTTCATTACCATAAGAAGGAAGACAGAAAATATCCATCGACTGTAGCCAGGGCACTACATTATCCTGGTTACCAGGCATCGTCACCTGGTCTGAAATACCAAGTTCTGCAACCTGCTGTTGAACATTGTCAAACTGTGGGCCATCACCAACAATCAACAAATGTATATCCTCTCTGGACAACTGCGCAAAAGCATTGATCAAGTATTCATGGCCTTTCCAGGAGCGCAGGGTTGCAAGAATACCGACTATGGTTTTATCCACAGGTAAACCCATAGTCTGGCGAATTTCATTTTTGTTATCTGCTGGTACAAAGCGTGATTGATCAATACCGGTAGGAATCGATTTCATCTTTTCCAGCGGAATACCATTATGGTTGTGCAATGTCTGGCGCAGCTGCTCTCCTGTAGTGACAATAAAGTCATTCCCTTTATTGTATAGCCACAATGTACTTCGGTTGTTGTGTACTGCTGTCGATAAATGGCGGGTTCGTACAATTCTTGGTCGATGTTTTTTCCAGGCAAGACAGAGTGAAACCAGCCAGCTATCGGTAGAACTGTGGGTGTTAATAACGTCAAAGTTATTCGCTGACAGATACTGATGCATCGCCCACAGAGAAGATAGCTTCTTTTTCTGAATAGGAAGAGCTACCGCCGGGATACCTCTTTTCAGAGCGGCCTCATAAATTTTTGAATGCTCAGGACAGGCGATGGTCACATGATGGCCACGCTCAATCATCCCTTCAGACTCAGTCAAGGTTCTGATTTCCTGACCACCCCATCCACAGGATGACTCTGTATGTAAAATTTTCATGCTTTTTCTCAAGTATTCAATATCTGGCTATACAGAGATAACAGCTGGTTTGTAAGCCGCTCTGAAGTGAATGGTTTAATGGTCTCCCGAGCCATCATGCCCAGGCTCTCGGCATGACCTTTATCAGAAAAGGCGTTGATGGCAGAGGATAAAGCGGGGATATCCAGTGCATCACAGCAGTAGCCATTCTGTCCTTCCTCAATAATCTCAGCCCCACCACAGCTGGTACTGGTGATCACTCCAATCCCTGATGCCATCGCCTCCAGAATAACGTTCGGAAAAGGATCATAGATTGTTGGCAGAATAAAGCCGTCAGCAGCCCCATAAAAGCGGCTGCTGTCACTTTGCATACCCATAAAATGAACACGGTCAGCACACCCCAGATCACGGGCCTTCTGCTGATATTTTCCTTCCTTCTTATCCTGGCCAACAACAATCAGGTGCGCGCTTGTTGCAGCAACGGCCTCGAGTGAAGCTGCCAGTCCTTTCCGTTCAAACCCAGACCCAACAAACAACATCACCGTTGCGCCAGCCTCAATGCCCAGTTCTTCCCGAACTTTCACACCTTCAGCCTGTTTCAGAGTTGGATTAAATTTTTCCTGATTAACACTGTTGTAGATAACGTGAACGGACTCTGGATCGATGGCAAACTCCCGGCACACTTCCTCTTTCACCATATGGGAGTTACAAATCACCGCTTTCAACTGTGGATGCTCAAACATCTGCTTCTCTGCATCCATCACATAACGGTGAAAGCGATCACTTTTCATTCGCTTCGACTGGGCGTCAGAAATGATTCTTGAGCGATGCTCAAGCCAGCATTTATGAACACCATCCCCGGCACGATAAATGGTGCAACCCGGGATGCGCTCATGGCTCTGTACAAGATCAAAACTGGAGAAGTGCTTTTGTGCTGCCCTGGCAAAACCCCGTTCACGGCTGACTCTTCCCCATTTAAACGGGTTGCAAACCTCAACGTGAAAAGAAGGGTTCTGTGCCCCCTGCCACTGTCGGGTTAATACGGTAATATCCAGCTTCTGCTGCTCTGCTTTTTGTTGAGAGAGTGCAGACAAGGCAGATGCCACAAAACGTTCAGCACCGCCATCGGGTCGATACTTCTGTCTGACAATCGCTAGCTTGATCATAAACTCAGGAGCCCCATCATTCACCGGTCTGCTTTCGGGTCTTACCCATTGCCCACAGTGCGGCATATTTATTGAACGTATACTGGGTAACTACCAATGAAAGGAGGAGTCCGTGCCCGCCATCAAGGAAGCCTTTTCTCAGTAAAAAGGTTTTGATAAAAGCCCCCAGCGCATGGCCAAAAGCAGACCCCAGACCGACTTTCTTACCTTTCAGGAAACGCTCTTCAGCCCAGCTTCGAGCATAAGCCAGTTGCTTCTGCTGAAACTGCATGTAGTCATCACAGGTACGGTGCAGAAGGTCACCCTTGAGATTGATCACTTCTGCTCCGGCAGTATCAACGGATTCGTGCACTAGGTTGCTGTTATAGGTTCTCTCGTTATTGAGATAGAGGCGAAGGACTCGATCCGGATACCAGCCACAATGCATCATATAACGACCCAGAAACCAGTTACGGCGGGCACAGGAATAGACTTTATTGGTTTGAAGCGGTTTTGACAGCACATCCAAGAGACTGAGCTTGAGTTCATCGGTTACCTGCTCATCCGTATCAAGCATGAACACATAGTTCGATGTTGCATACTGCTGGGCAATCTGACGCTGCCTGCCATACCCCTGCCAATCAGTGTGCTGATATACCTTGGCACCACAACGAGTGGCGATCTCAACCGTGTCATCGGTACTGCCAGCATCGAGAAGGATGATTTCATCCGCCCATTGCACGGAACTCAGGCTACTCTCCAGAGTAGCACTGCTGTTTTTGGCAATCAGGACAATAGAAAGGGTATTCGACTGAGACATGAGTGGCCCGGTTCGCTTTGTCAGAAGCTGTCTCGAAGATCCAGCCAGCAAAATAGACGAATCATATCGGCTTTGTGGAACCCAGTAAACGAGACGCTTTACCAGCCTGACATTTCCGCCCAATCCGCTTTCAGTTAGAATAATCCCAATTAATTTTCCATGGTAACCATTCGGTATGAAAGTCACGGTTTTCGGTATCGGCTATGTTGGTCTGGTACAGGCTGCGGTTCTGGCAGAAGTGGGTCACGATGTTGTCTGCGTCGACATTGATCAAAACAAGGTTGCTAACCTTAAGCGCGGCATCATTCCTATCTACGAGCCTGGGCTCGAGCCTATTGTAAAGGAGAACAGTCAGGCTGGACGGCTGCACTTCACTACGGATGCTGCTGAAGGTATAGCCCATGGCACATTACAGTTTATTGCGGTGGGAACCCCACCGGATGAAGATGGTTCTGCTGATTTGCAATATGTCCTCGCCGTGGCCAGTACCATTGCCGAGCACATGAATGACCGGAAAATCATTGTTAACAAGTCCACTGTCCCTGTCGGCACCGCAGATAAAGTGGCTACAAAGGTGACAGAGGTCCTGCAGAAACGAGGCGTTCAACTTGAGTTTTCGGTTGCGTCCAACCCTGAGTTCCTCAAAGAAGGGGCTGCCGTTAATGACTGCATGAGACCGGATCGAATCGTGGTCGGTACCGACAGAGACTATGTTGTTGATACCATGAAAGAGCTTTATGCCCCTTTCAATCGCAACCATGACCGTATGATTTTTATGGATGTTCGTAGCGCTGAACTGACCAAGTATGCAGCGAACTGTATGCTGGCTACCAAAATCAGCTTTATGAATGAGATGGCTGGTCTGGCTGAGCGATTGGGTGCCGACATTGAGATGGTTCGTCAGGGAATCGGTTCTGACCCCCGTATTGGTTTTCACTTTATCTACCCAGGCTGTGGCTACGGTGGCTCCTGCTTTCCGAAAGACGTTCAGGCCCTGAAAAGAACTGCAGAAGAAATTGATTTTGAACCGCTGATTCTGCGAGCAGTTGAAGAGCGAAACGCCCAGCAGAAAAATGTTCTGTTCACCAAGCTGAGTACTCACTTTAACGGTCAGCTCAAGGGTAAAACCATCGCGCTCTGGGGTTTAGCATTCAAACCCAATACGGACGATATGCGCGACGCTCCGAGCCGTGTGCTGATGGAAGCGCTCTGGAAAGCCGGAGCAACTGTTCAGGCGTATGACCCAGAGGCTATGGAAGAAGCGCAACGCATTTACGGTCTTCGGGATGATCTGACACTGTCTGGTACACCACAAGCGGCAATAAAGGGCGCTGATGCCCTGGTTATCTGCACCGAGTGGCGCCAGTTCCGTGCTCCCGACTTTGACCAGATATCAGCGTTATTAAAAGAGCCTGTGATTTTTGATGGCCGTAACATGTACGAACCAGAACGAATGAAACAGAAAGGCTTCACTTACTACGCTATTGGCCGCTAATGCGGGGCTTCTACTCAGTAAAGTGTCTTTTTTAAATAACTTTTGTAATCACAACACCCTCAGGACAAAAATGCCAGACAGCAGAGAAAAAACGTCATGGCCTTCGTGTCCTTTGTGGTTCCACCACAGGTAAACCACGATGAAATATCTGGTCACCGGAGCCGCGGGCTTTATTGGCTTCTTTACCACCAAGCGTCTCTGTGAAATGGGGCACGAAGTCGTTGGCATCGATAATCTTAATGACTATTACGATGTCAGCCTGAAGCATGGCCGGCTCAATGAACTCGCACCTCTGAAAAACTTCCGCTTTGTTGAACTCGACCTTGCTGATCGTGAGGGTATTGCAGCACTGTTCAAGCAGGAGAAGTTCAACCGGGTGATTCATCTGGCCGCTCAGGCAGGTGTCCGTTACTCCATCGACAACCCAATGGCCTATATCGACAGCAACCTTGTCGGCCATGCCACCATTCTTGAAGGTTGCCGCAATAACGACGTAGAACACCTTGTCTACGCCTCATCCAGTTCTGTGTATGGCATGAATACCAAAATGCCATTCTCAACCACTGATGCGGTTGACCACCCGGTTTCACTCTACGCTGCGACCAAAAAATCCAATGAGTTGATGTCCCACACTTACTCGCACCTCTATGGTATACCGACCACTGGCCTGAGGTTTTTCACAGTGTATGGACCTTGGGGGCGCCCCGACATGGCTTACTTCAAGTTCACCCAGATGATCAACCGTGGAGAAGCAATCCCCGTTTTTAATGAGGGCAAGCTGAAAAGAGATTTCACCTACATTGATGATATTGTGGAAGGTATCGTACGAATTCAGGATGTGATTCCGACAACGTCAGATCATTTTGACAGCACTGACCCAAGCCGCAGCTCAGCGCCCTACCGGGTTTACAATATCGGTAATAACCAGCCAGTTGAGCTGATGACCTTTATCACTGCGTTGGAAAATGCGATTGGCAAACAGGCAGAGAAACAGTATTTGCCAATGCAGCCCGGGGATGTCTATGCAACTTATGCCGACGTGAGTGATTTAATGGAAACGGTCGGTTTTAAACCATCGACGTCTATTGAAGAAGGGTTGCAAAAGTTTGCTCAGTGGTATATGAAGCAGGGGAAATAAATGATTAGTGGCTGAGCTCTCCTCTTGTGCTTAGCCACTAAGGTTGGAGAAATCACACTTGTGGCTGACAATGGTCAAGACTAGGGGATATTAATGCGTATCAAGGAACTCGTTCCCTCAAACGGCGTTGCGCCTGATCAAGTTGAGCAGAGTTCTTGAGAAACTTAAACTGGTTTTCCCATAGATTTGCAGCCTCAGCATAACCCGCATCAATCATTTCTCTTTGTAGCACCCCATCTTCAGGAAGCCCCAAAAGATTACGATCACTTCGATCCTGAGCCCTCTGCCGCTCGTCTTCGATGGCTCTATCTCTACGCTCTTTGTCAGCCTTCCTCTGTTTAAATTCTATTTCACACGAAAGTACTCTCCATGCCTCCACATAAAGCCCGCGGAATCGGTCGAATGAATCAACATCACCAGGAAATAACTCTTTAGCCCGTCTAATCCGGAGGAGAGTCGCATTATTGATGTCTTTTTTAGTGACCCCCCACTCATCTCTTGATACCCGAAAGCGGGGAATACCCAACAGTGTCGCAGCGGCTTCTACAGTCTTTGGTGAGGACCAATAGTCTCTACCTTCAGGCTGAATATTCAATAGCACAGACTTAACATTCTCAACTATTCTTTCGCCGATTGGTTTGTTGAATAACCTATTAAATTCTCGATAGTTCTCCTTCATTTCAAAATTCGTCAAAATGAGAGAATTCAGCATCACACCAGCAACGTTGATAACGACCGCGATTGAGAATGCTGCCAGCGCCGTAAAGGCTGCTGCGGCCAGAATGCTGGATGGGTTAATATTCACTAAAGCGGCAACTGAACCAAGCCCGAAACCAACCGTTGCACCGGAAGAAACTCTACTACCCACAAAGGTAAATACGCTGTTATTGACATTTTCGCCCTGATACGGCAGATGCTTCATCCATCCAAAGCTAATAAAGTCACCAACAA
The DNA here is from genome assembly GCF_965196975.1 of Endozoicomonas sp. NCBI lineage: Bacteria > Pseudomonadati > Pseudomonadota > Gammaproteobacteria > Oceanospirillales > Endozoicomonadaceae > Endozoicomonas > Endozoicomonas sp. The sequence continues at coordinate 5,566,815 of NZ_OZ239981.1, read as the reverse complement.
CAGGTAGATTCTCTATGGGGATGTTACCAAGCAGCAATGGACACTGGTCTCTGGGAAAATCGCGATGTTCGGCATAATACACACCTCCTTCTACGACGGATTCACCAAACCCAACTGCGCCACCAAGCAAGGCTCCAAGTAGAGAAGAGGGTAGTGACATCAAAGAGACCATTCCCGTTGCAATCATCCCCCCCCAGACGCCAGCATAGGCTCCCCATTTACAAGCATCAGCAATTCCCAAACATAGTGTGTCAAAAGAGCATACTGCGCGTTCTTTTATGGTCTTCAGGAGGCTTGGGTTAATGGCATCCATCAGAAGCTGGGGATCCGCTGGCTCAGCAAGAAAGACATCACGAGGCCCCATTCGCCGTAAATTAGGCTCACCTCCCTCTCCAGCTGCAGGATGTAAATCCGCCACCTGAGGCATGGGTACCGCTTCGATAACTGCTTCCATATACACTTCTTAGCTACTATTTTCATCAGCCTCGTGAGGCTATAATTGTCTTAAGTACCAACACTTACTATAGAACTCCTTTTTCCGCTTGCATGATCTTACAATTCACAAAGATTGAGGTAACATCCCAAAATCTATTTGCACCAAAATAGCTAACCGATTATTAAAACAAAGGCAGTGTCTGACTATGATTGTTATTCGCCCCATACATGAGCGGGACCGTGAGGCTCTCTGGCAAATTGCTAATCAGACCGGCGCTGGATTCACCTCCCTGCAGCCCAACCGTCCCATGATTGATAATAAACTGGCATGGGCACTCACCTCCTTTAAGGAAGCCTCCCGGGAAACATCGCACAAGAAAAGTGCTTCCGAAGCAGAGCAGAAAAATGATCTCTATCTGTTTGTGATGGAAGATACCGAAACCGGTCAGGTTGTTGGTACAGCGGGTATAGAGTCCGCCGTAGGGCTTGATGCTCCCTGGTATAACTATAAGGTGAGTAAACAGGTTCATGCCTCACAGCAACTGAATGTCTACACCATGGTAGACACCCTGATGCTCTGTAGCGACCACACGGGCTTTTCAGAACTGTGTACCCTATTTTTGCACCCAGATTACCGCCACTCAAAAAACGGCGCCTTTCTTTCGAAAAGTCGCATGCTGTTTATGTCGGCATTTCCAGAACTGTTTGCTGAAGATCTTTTTGCAGAAATGCGTGGCTACTGCGATGATCAGGAAGTTTCTCCTTTTTGGGAAGCCTTGGGCCGACACTTTTTTGCCGTTGATTTTGCAGAAGCTGACCGGCAATCCACCGTCGATAAAGCCTTTATTGCCGAACTCATGCCACGTCACCCTATCTACACCAATTTATTACCAGATAATGCCAGAGAGGTCATTGGCATTACCCATGAAAGTACTACACCGGCCCGTCATCTGCTGGAATCAGAGGGGTTCCATTACACCGGTTATGTAGACATTTTTGACGCTGGGCCGCTGCTGGAAGCCCGAGTCAAAGATGTACGCTCAGTGAGGGACTCCCGACAGTACAAAGTTAAAATTGTTGACAGCAATACAACGGATGAACGCCGCTGGCTGATGGCCAATAATGAGTTAACCAATTTTCGTTGCATCATGGGCAATCTCTCTTACGAAGGGCTGGAGTTCGTCAAAATTACGAAAGAGCAGGCTTCAGCGCTTAACCTTGAAGAAGGTCAGTTACTGCGCGTAGTGCCTTTATCCAGTTAGCCCAGGGCAAACGCGTAATAGCCAACGAATAAGAGGATGAAAACCATGTCAGAAACAAAAGAACAACAATGCCTCTTCATCAATGGAGAGTGGCTTACAGCTAATGGTAAATCCTTTTCATCCGAAAACCCGGGGACAGGCAATGTGCTCTGGCAAGGCGCCAGTGCAACAGCAGAACAAGTAGATCAGGCGATACGTGCCGCTCGGGAAGCCAGTCATCACTGGGCATTTCGCTCTTTTTCAGAACGAGAATCCATAGTAAAGGCTTTTGCCAATGAACTTGAGCAGAATAAAGATGCTCTGGCAGAAATCATTGCCAGAGAAACCGGTAAGCCTCTCTGGGAAGCAAAAACCGAAGCCACCGCTATGGCTGGTAAAATCGCGATATCGATAAAAGCCTACCATGAACGTACTGGTACTGTTGAAAACGCAATGCCTGTTGGCAAAGTCATCATACGCCATAAACCTCACGGCGTTGTCGCCGTGTTTGGCCCCTACAACTTTCCGGGTCACCTTCCCAATGGGCATATTGTTCCTGCCCTACTAGCGGGCAACACAGTGGTTTTCAAACCCAGCGAGTTAACACCCGCCGTTGCTGAATACACGGTACAACTGTGGCAAAAGGCAGGGCTTCCTGAAGGGGTTCTTAACCTGATTCAGGGAGAGAAAGAGACCGGTATCGCACTGGCTGGACATCCTGAGCTTGATGGCCTGTTTTTCACAGGCAGTTCAAACACCGGCAAGATGATCCACCAGCAATACGGTGGCCAGCCCGGAAAAATACTTGCCCTGGAAATGGGCGGTAACAATCCACTGATTGTCACAGAGATGGCAGATACCAAAGCTGCAGTACACGACACCATCCATTCAGCATTTATTACCGCGGGTCAGCGCTGCACCTGCGCCCGCCGCCTTTTTGTTCCTGCTACTTCCTGGGGGGATCAGTTTGTTGATGCACTCACGGCAGCCACAGCCAAAATCAAAATAGGCCAATGGGATGATCACGAAGCGCCGTTTATGGGAGCCCTGATCTCTGAAACAGCTGCTAAACAGATACTGGCAGCCCAGGAAACTCTGCAAAACCTGGGAGGCAAAAGCCTGCTTTTATCAACACACCTTCAAGCCGGAACAGGGCTGGTATCTCCAGGCATTATTGACGTGACTGAGATCAAAGACCGCCCTGATGAAGAGTACTTTGGCCCACTGCTACAAATTATTCGCTACGATAGTTTTGAAGATGCCGTTGCAGAAGCCAATAACACACGTTTTGGCCTCTCTGCCGGATTGTTCAGTGAAGCGCCAGAGCAGTATCAGTACTTTTTGCAGAGAATACGCGCGGGTATCGTTAACTGGAACCGCCCAATTACGGGTGCCAGCAGTGCCGCTCCGTTTGGTGGCCCCGGTGACAGCGGAAACCACCGCCCCAGTGCCTACTTTGCTGCAGACTACTGCGCCTACCCGGTGGCCAGCGTAGAGTCGGAGTCACTGTGTATGCCAAAAGACCTCGCTCCCGGGCTCGATTTATAAAAAGCCCCAATGAGTTGAACCGATGATGAAGAAGTAAATAATGAAAACAATAGAAGCAAACTTTGATGGGCTGGTCGGCCCTACTCACAACTATGCCGGTTTATCCAGGGGCAACAAGGCCTCAATAAACCATGCAGGCAATGTAGCAAACCCAAAGCAGGCTGCTCTCCAGGGGCTTGAGAAAATGAAAGCCCTCAGTGAACTGGGCTTTGTCCAAGGCGTATTGGCTCCTCAGGAGCGTCCGGACATTACCACACTGAGAAGGCTGGGCTTCACGGGCAGTGACTCACGAATCCTTTCCGATGCGACTCAACAGATGCCTGCCGTTCTGGCAGCCTGCTGCTCGGCTTCCAGTATGTGGACCGCTAATGCCGCGACGGTTTCTCCCAGTGCTGACTGCGTTGATGGCAAAGTACATTTCACTCCTGCCAACTTAATCAATAAATTCCACCGGTCCATTGAGCACGAAGTCACGGGAAATATACTTAAAGCAACGTTTAACAGCCCTGAGCATTTTGTTCACCATCAGTCCCTGCCATCCACTGAATACTTTGGCGATGAAGGTGCCGCAAACCACACCCGTTTTTGCCATGAATACGGCCAGCAGGGTGTTGAGTTTTTCGTTTACGGCAAAGAGGCATTTAACCCGGAAAGTGCATCACCACAGAAATACCCTGCCCGCCAGAGTCTTGAAGCCAGTCAGGCCATCGCCCGCTTACATCAGCTTGATCCAGACAAGGTGGTCTTTGCACAGCAAAATCCTGCGGTCATCGATCAGGGTGTTTTTCATAATGATGTCATCGCCGTTGGCAACCGCAACCTACTGTTCTGCCATGAACAGGCATTTGTTGATCAGGCTGCTGTCTATGAGTCATTAAGAAAGGCTTATGGGCCACAGGACTTCCATATCGTTGAAGTGGCTGATCAACAGGTTTCAGTAGCTCAGGCGGTAGGCACCTACCTGTTCAATAGCCAACTGCTATCGCTTGGCAATGGCGGCACAATGATTATTGTTCCATCAGAGTGTGAAAATGACCCTGCTGCCTGGAACTACCTGCAAAGCCTGGTTAATAACTCAAGCTGCCCTATTACGGATCTGAAGGTCTTTGATCTTCGCCAGAGTATGAATAACGGTGGAGGCCCTGCCTGCCTGCGACTCAGAGTGGTATTAAATGAGCAGGAACTGGCAGCGACTAATCAGAACTGCCTGATAAACGACCAACTCTTTTCAACCCTCAGTAGCTGGGTCAAAAAGCACTACCGTGATCAGCTGTCTGAAAAAGATTTGGCAGACCCCCTGTTACTGGCTGAATCCCGGACAGCCCTGGACGAACTGACCGGCATTCTTAATCTGGGTTCGGTCTACCCATTCCAGAATTAATATCCATCAGCGTATTTAAGTAAAGTTTAATTTTCTACCACAAAGACACCAAGGTACGGAGAAGATCTTTCTTTGTGCCTTGGTGTCTTTGTGTTGAAAAAATGAAACTGTTAAATTCCGTGATTATTTCCCGCCAAATACCTTTTTATCTTCTGCAATCCTGTATGCCACTGCCGGATGCTGGAAAAGCCGATCAATATAAGCCGCCAGCCGGGGGTACTCTGCAGGCTCAACCTGGACTCGAGCATGGGAGAGATTAATAAAATGAGTGGCCAGTGCGATATCTGCCAACTGAAGATCAGCCCCAAATAGAAAATCCGTTTCCGGCACCTCAGATTCCAGGTAAGCACAGGTCTTTGGCAGCTTGGTTTGTAGAATTTCCTGCACTTTGACTTCGTCAGCAGGCTGATTCACCAGTTTCCTGGCAACACGTTCAAAAAAGACCGTTCCCAATACTGGCAACATCACCGTATCGGCATACTCTTCAAACCAGCGGGCCTTCGCCTTTTCTTCGGGAGCTTGTGGGTAGAGAGCACGTTCTGGATAACGGTCCTCAAGGTACTCGCAAATCACCGTTGAGTCTGCAAGCGTCACCTTGTCATCTTCCCAGGCTGGTATTTTTTTCAAGGGACTGATCTTCTCAAAGCCTTCCGGCTTTCTGAAAGGAGTAACCGGCACCAGTTCATGATCAATTTGTTTTAATTCCAGAGCCAACAGCACTTTTCGCACCATGGGCGATAGTGGCACCCCATAAAGCTTACTCATGGTCACATCCTCTATGATTCGTTTTTTCTTCAGCCAAACGCTATCCTACCGTTCACGGCAGCCTTTGCAATATTCACAAAACCAGAGCATGATCTCCCTGCCCTTATCAAGCGAGCCACTGCGCAATGAGCAAAGCACTAAAACATCTCATTCCAGACAACTTTCTCAATGAGTACTGGCAAAAAAAGCCTTTACTGATCCGGCAGGCCATTCCTGATTTCGTCTCCCCCCTTTCTGCCAATGAACTGGCCGGACTGTCTCTGGAAGAAGAGGTTGAATCACGGCTGATCCTTGAAAAAGGAGAAACGCCCTGGGAGCTTCGTCATGGGCCGTTTACTGAAGAAACCTTCAGCTCGTTACCAGAAAGTCACTGGACGCTATTGGTTCAGGCGGTCGATCACTGGGTACCGGAAGTTCACGAATTGCTGGAGTACTTTCGCTTTCTGCCCAGCTGGCGTCTGGAAGATATTATGATTAGTTATGCTGTCAATGGCGGTAACACTGGTCAACACTATGATAACTTTGACGTTTTTTTACTTCAGGCATCAGGCAAGAGGCGATGGCAGATCGGCCCCCTATACGATGACCAGTCACCAACGATTGAAAACACATCGCTGCATATCCTTTCCGAGTTTAACGTTCTTGAAGACTATGTGCTTGAGCCTGGTGATATGCTTTATCTTCCACCGGGTGTAGGTCACCATGGTGTCGCAGAGGGTGAATGCATGACCATCTCGGTCGGCTTTCGGGCTCCCAGCCATCGGGATATTCTGATGCAGTTTACCGATTTTGTATCTGATCAGCTGAGTGAAAGCCTGCGCTACGCAGACCCTGACCAGAGACTCTTAAAAAACCCCGGCGAAATCGACCGGGAGGCTGTCAATCGCGTACAGGCTATCCTTAAAAGCTATGCTGAGGATAAGCACCTCATTGCACAATGGTTTGGCCAGGCCATGACCGAACCAAAACATCCACAATCCGCAGAAGAAGAAATTGAGAATTGGGAGAGCCTGATCTCATTGTATGGGAACTCAAACCTTAGGCTCAGTGAAGGCTCCAGAATTGCTTACTGTGAAATCTCGCAACCAATGGTGTTTGCTGATGGGGTTTCACAGCATTGTAAAAATGACGAGTTACTCAGCTTGGTAAGATCACTTTGCTGCAAAGAGACTTTAGTTCCAGATACGTGGACTCAATGCATTAATGAAGAGTCCCAACTTTGGCTAATAACGCTCATAAACTCTGGAATTCTCTTTCCTGAAGAAACTTCAAAAAACTGATTTTATCAAATGCAAAAGGAGAAACATCAAATTCTGTTACCTGCTTTTTAAAAACCACTATTGCCAAATTAGCAATAGTGGTTCTTGAAGGTGCTTTTGTAATTGGATTATTTAGATATTGTCAGGTTGCATAATCCTAGTAAGGTTAATCAGCATTAATGTTGGCTGATGATCTTTATCTACTCCTTCTGTGTCACGGTTTATACCATTTAGATAATCACTTGTTGGTTGTACAAGATTATCAATGCTTGAAACCTTGCCTTTCATCTCATTCAGAACTTCATGGGTAAGTTCTGGCATACTTCTACGCAGCTCTTGATAATTTCTGTCAAACTCTTCACGTTGCTCAATTTCCTTATCGATCTGGTCAAACCCTGCAGTAATGAAGCAGTCACTCTCAGGATCCCACACGGTATAATGGCCAGAACCATTTTGACTTTTTAATGCCAGTACTGGCTTTTCATAACCATAGCCGGCCTTTAACCATTGGGTTAGTTCCTGTTTATCTTCTGAAGAAGCATTACCTATACAACGAATTTCGACACCGAGTGTTCCATCCTTTCCCCTTGTAATTACTTCGATGTCACCAAATTTGATAGGCTCGTTTCGAGTATCAAAATTATCATCATATTGACTAGGAGCTATGCCTTGGATCAGTGCATCTGGACTTAATTGTTGAGCCCAGTCATGCTCTTCAAAATACCGCCTAACGTTATCCGGTAACTGGTCAAAAAAATAGCCCGCACCAGCCAGTGCATCAATTACACAGGTTTGAGGGATAGCTACACCCTGCCAGAGATGACTGGCTTTTAATCGGCCCTCCGTAATATTTTGCAGGAATCTGACTTTTTTGTGTGTTTCTGAAATTTCATCAAACGCTTTTTGCCGCTTTTCTAAAATCTCTCGATCATGGTCTGATAAAGTGAATTCGTCAGTTTCATCTTTCCTTTCCTCTGTCATTGTTACACTTGTTATGGAGGGGTGGGATTTTACTGAGCTGGAGCTGGATGCTGTTAAGAGACTGGGAGACATCATTACCCTTGCTGGGGATTGCTCCTCCATTGACAGCGCTAACAACGTTTGTTGGATTCTTTGAGATTGAGATGTTGAAAGAAAACCTTCACCGCCACCAATTGCAAATGGGCTTTCTTCTCTGACGACACTGTCCTGATTCTGCCAAGCAAATACTTGCCAACCATCTTTAATGAGTGCTTCAAGATTATTCAGACAAAGATCTACTTCTTCATCGGTGATCACACCAACATTTCCTGCCTGCTTCATCGTAGAAATTGGTGCTATTCGAACTTTTTCCTGCAACGACTGATAATCCTCCGTCTCCAATAATGCTTCCATCTCAGCCATCACACTTCCCTGATTACTTCCACCAGTCCCTGTTTTCCATTGATCACTATCATAAGTTTGAAAAATTTTTAACGTCTGGTCATGATTAGCTGAATAAGTAATTGCAACTCCCTTGAGCTGAGGCATTTCATCAAGAACCGTTTTTGCATGATCCAAAATGGCCCTTGCCTGCTTTTGCGAATCCCCAGGAACATCCTTTTCATAATCAAGCCTGAATGGATGCAGTTGCCCCCTAGGCAAAGATAGTTCTTCCCAATCTTCATCTACTGAAGAAACGGAGCTTCGTGGGGTAGTACTGGAGCTACTGAAGCCACGATTATCATGACTGGTCAGGTCTTCTCTAGCAGTTTGCTGGTTCTCATCAAGAGGCAAAGACGTTTCATATGGACCGGATGGCCGTCTGGTGCGTATAGCACTGGCAAGAGCACCTTCCACAGCAGGAGGAAACCTGAAATACTCGCCATCACGGCCTCCAGGAGGAGGTGGTGGTCCCCTGAAAACCGGACTTTTTGGTGTGTCATCATCCCCCGAGCTTCTGCGTAATCGGCCGGGCGTGTAAGTTTGGTTGGGACCAAAAACATCATCATCTTCGTCTTCAACATCTCTTGGTAGCCCAGAATCACCTAAGGTCCGCTCGTATTCCTCATCGCCAGCCCGAGGTTTTTTGCCAGATCGACTGAGGTCTTCTCGACGAGCCATTTCCTCAGACGATTCAGGTCCGCGCTGCTTAGCCGGAGCATGAGTTGATGATGGATCACCATTATCTTGAAGCTTTGGGGGCTGAAGACCTTCTGCCGAGTTAAACATAAACATACCAGGGATATGGTGCTCAGTATGCATTAACTCTTTAGCTGTTTTTCCCATACCAGCAATATTTGCCTCCGTTGCAGCAAGCTGAGTCTCAGTTAAATCCCCACCTGCTTTAAGTGCTTCGGATCTAAGTTGAGCTTGAAGCTGGTCAAGCCGTTCATCAACGAATGGTGCTTCAAAATCAGGCTCACTTGTTAAGTCAAACTCAGCTTCCTTAGGCTTAAGATGAGGGGGACATCTCGATAAATCCGGTGGTTGCCAAGCTGAATTATTGGAAAGATCAGACCAATTCACACCTATCTCAACTCGTGGATTTTGAAATGCTCTGAACTGATTGAAAGCATCCTGCCGAGAGTCCGGATCCAGGTGTTTCAAGATGGACTCAAAACTCTGCACCCCCTCTTCCATAACTCTCTTATCATCATTATCCGTGATTTCTGCTTGGTTTTTTACACCCAGCCCATCGGCCATCTGTTTTGCAATATTCAGAATCTGTTCTAAGTCTCCCTCACAGCGCTCCAGATCATCACCAGGGGGAACTAAATGAACATCCCGATATTGAGGAGGGATATTCATAACAATGCTTAATTTCTCTAATTTTGGCTTTCTAGCCATCATTTCAGATACAACAGATCGAAAGTTCTCAGCAGCATTGCCTGAATACCAATCAATTGCTCCTGAAACATCCTTTAGTAAGTCCTTAACTGAATCTATTTGTTTGGATTCTGCATGCCTACGATAGCTATTCGATAATGCACTATTGTTCAATAACTCCTGTAGTTTCTCTTTACTCTGAGCAGCCAGTTCCTCTCCTGATTTCATCTGAGGGTGAATATTTTCAGACTGTTCTACATTTCTTTCACTCAAAGCTGAGGATTGGAAACTTGGAGAACCTTTTGATGTTTGCGGTTGAACATCAGCACCGTTATCAGTTTCCGGTGTATTTGCCGCATCAGCACCAGTCGAACTAATCGGACCAGGGGGTCGATCAGGAGGCAAAGTAGACGCCATATCAAAATCCTTTTCAAAAAAACCTTTTAAATAATTAATATTTAAGCAGATTAATAAACACAGACATTTAAATAAATATAATATCTAAATGACTATCTATCCTTACCTTCCAGCCTTTCACTAGCAAACATAATAAAATCAACAAATTAAAATTGATATTTTTTTGTCGCCATCAAAATCAAAAATACAAAAAAAATAAAAATGACAATAAAACAGCAATAAAAAACCAAGCACCTTGAATAAAAACAAAAAAAATACATATTTTTATAAGATAGTGAAACATCATTAGATAATAAAAATTATCAAACAATGAGTGTTTATCGTACTGAAGATGTGACGTATTCAGGTGACCTAATGATTACTTTATTAATAAGAAGACTACTTGCTCTTGCCATTTTTCTTTCAGCTGGCTGGTTTGGTTTTAAGTTCTATGCTGAATATCAAATAACGGACAAGTTAAATCAATTAGCATTCCTTGCATCCTCTCAAGCAATCATACGATTTGAAGATATCACAGTTCATGCAACGGGTAAGGTTTCCATTTCAAATTTTGAAATCACTCCAGTCAGCATTTCAGAAGATCCATTCCATGCAGAAAAAATAGCATTAATTTTTCCAAACACATTTGAAATGATCAAGTTGATGTACAACATTGGAATGGAAAATGATGTTGAAATGCCTGAATCATTACGAGTTCAATTCAACGGAATTAATGACCCATTTATTGATAATCAAAGTATTTATTCTGGAATAACAGATGAACGAAATAACTTCCTTAGAGAAGAGCTAAAAACAATTAGTGAACCCATCTGTGGAGATGATTATGTGCTAGGCCCTGAAGAGTTTAAAGAAATGGGCATTACCAACTTAGTAACAGGTTTTTATTGGGAGTATAATTACAATGAAGATAGTCAGAAGTTAGTAGCCAGCTTTGGATTCAGTGCTACAGATCTATACACGGCATCATTGAAAATCAATATCTCAAACCAGAAGTCTGTTGGTTTCCAAGACCTCATGCAAATGCCCCAAATCTCCAGCGTAGAAATGACATATCAAGATCAAGGTCTGGTTCCAGCAACAAACAAATACTGTGCACAGCAGTCAGGTATTTCCATCAACGAGTATATCCAGAGAAATACCAATTTACCGGATGAATACTATTTTCATACTTTAGGTATTGTACCAAATGAAGCGATGAAAAAGGCTTATATTGGTTTTTTGAAAAAGCCGGAAAGCATCAGCATTTCCTCATATCTTCCGCCAAACTTTAATCCAATGATTCTTGCTGTTTATGATACCGAGCACTGGGTATCAACCCTAGGGCTTTCTCTTAAGGTAAATAACAACACTGTTTCCCCATTTGAGCTCATTACTCCAGACCCGTCTGAGTTTATGGATGGCCAACCTGAAGATTACAATATGGCTATTGATGGATGGGATGATCTGGAAGGCATGGAAGATCCATCCATGGAAGGTGAACCTCAGATTGAGATGGAGTGGGAGCCAGAAACCGCTGACGAGGCTCCTGTTTCTTCTTCAGTTTATACTGACCAGCAATCTGTAGAAGAGGAATATCAAACAGCTTATCTTCATCGAAAGCCTCAGTCTAAGGATATATCTGTCCACCAATTACCCGATCATATCGGACGCCAGATAGAAGTCTTTGTGGAGCGGTCCAAAAGTTTCAGTGGTGAACTGCTCGCTGTTGACCGTGATGCACTGATGCTGAAAGTTCGGGTTGGTGGTGGAAGCATCACCATGCCCATCAAAATTCAGCGAATTAAGTCTATTGAGGCTAGATAAGAGGCCGGCATTTAATCACCCACAAAAAAACCGGCATTTGAAATCAAATGCCGGTTTTACTTTGAGTTATATAAGCAGTTTCGTCATTTCTGACATGGCAGACCAAAGCCAGATCCATCAGAACCCAGTTCATCTGCCGGGAAGCATTACATCATGCCGCCCATACCACCCATACCGCCCATGCCGCCCATATCAGGCATAGCTGGAGCATCTTCCTGTGGCTCATCAGCAACCATGGCTGCAGTAGTGATCATCAGGCCTGCAACAGAGGCAGCTGCCTGCAGAGCAGAACGGGTTACCTTGGCTGGATCCAGGATACCCATTTCGATCATGTCGCCGTATTCACCAGTAGCTGCGTTGTAACCGAAGTTACCAGAACCAGCCTTAACCTTGTCAACAACGACAGACGCTTCGTCACCGGAGTTGGTAGCGATCTGACGGATTGGGCCTTCCAGAGCACGCAGGATCAGCTCAACACCAGCACGCTGCTCAGCGTTAATGGTTTCAACGTTGATGGCAGACAGGGCGCGAACCAGAGCAACACCACCACCGGCGACCACACCTTCTTCAACCGCAGCACGGGTAGCGTGCAGGGCGTCTTCAACGCGGGCTTTCTTCTCTTTCATCTCAACTTCGGTAGCAGCACCTACCTTAACGACAGCAACACCGCCAGCCAGCTTGGCTACGCGCTCCTGCAGCTTCTCTTTGTCGTAGTCAGAAGAAGAGTTTTCGATCTCAGCACGGATCTGCTCAACACGGGCAACGATGTCAGCCTGAACGCCAGCACCGTCAACAATGGTGGTGTCTTCTTTGGTGATCTGTACGCGCTTGGCAGTACCCAGGTCGTCCAGAGTCGCCGTTTCCAGAGACAGGCCAACTTCTTCAGAGATCACAGTCGCGCCAGTCAGGATAGCGATATCCTGCAGCATGGCCTTACGACGGTCGCCGAAGCCAGGAGCTTTAACCGCAGTTACCTTAACGATACCGCGCATGTTGTTCACAACTAGAGTCGCCAGGGCTTCGCCTTCAACGTCTTCAGCGATGATCATCAGCGGCTTGCCAGCTTTGGCAACGGCTTCCAGAACTGGCAGCAGTTCACGGATGTTGGAGATTTTCTTGTCAACCAGCAGGATGAAAGGTGCTTCCAGATCAGCAGACATTCTTTCCTGATTGTTGATGAAGTAAGGAGACAGGTAACCACGGTCGAACTGCATGCCTTCTACGACTTCCAGTTCGTTTTCCAGACCACTGCCTTCTTCAACAGTGATCACACCTTCTTTGCCTACTTTTTCCATGGCTTCAGCGATGATCTGGCCAACCAGCTCGTCGGAGTTGGCAGAAATAGTACCTACCTGAGCGATGGACTTGCTGTCAGTACAAGGAGTAGACAGGGCTTTCAGCTGTTCAACAACGGCGATAACCGCCTTGTCGATACCACGCTTCAGGTCCATTGGGTTCATGCCAGCGGCAACGTACTTCAGACCTTCGTTCAGGATGGACTGAGCCAGAACGGTAGCGGTAGTCGTACCGTCACCTGCCTGATCATTAGCCTGGGAAGCCACTTCCTTAACCAGCTGGGCACCCATGTTCTGGAACTTGTCTTTCAGTTCGATTTCCTTGGCTACGGAAACACCATCCTTAGTGATGGTAGGAGCGCCAAAGGACTTCTCCAGCAGAACGTTACGGCCCTTAGGACCCAGAGTAGCCTTTACAGCATCAGCCAGGATGTTGACGCCCTTGAGCATTTCTTTGCGAGCTTCGTCGCCGAATTTAACTTGTTTAGCTGCCATGGTTGGTGACCCTATGCACTATTTGTGAAATCGGAAAATTGCCGTTTGATTGCTGAACAATCAGCCTTCCAGAACGGCGGAAATGTCACTTTCAGACAGGATGATCAGCTCTTCACCGTCAATCTTCACGGTGTTTGAGTCTGCATACTTGCCGAAGATAACCTTGTCACCAACGCTAACGCCAACAGGACGCTTTTCACCATTGTCCAGGAACACGCCATCGCCGACTGCAACCACAACACCCTGATTAGGCTTTTCAGTTGCAGAACCTGGCAGTACGATGCCACCAGCAGAGGTAGTTTCTTCTTCGACACGACGAACGACCACGCGATCACGCAACGGACGGATTTTCATCGATTCTTTCTCCAACAGTTTGCTTATGCCGTGCAACCTTTTACAGGTTGCTCGCTATCAACGTAATGGCAGTGAAATGATGTACTATCGTTTCACTGTGGCCCGGTTTACCCGAACCTCCCAAGTATTCACCAGGGATGAAATTCACTTTGGCACTGGCCTTAAATGAAAGTTCAAAGCCTTGCCGAAGTCTTATCAGGTGTTCCACTTAGTATGGGTGGCTGGTGCAGTTTTCAAGAGGCTAATGGAAAAAAAACTGACTTTTTCACAAAACTCAGGACTTGCACTCCAGATAGACTGATAAATTCGTTAAATGTTCAGAAATCAGGGCTAATCAATTACTGACGCTTTTGACTTCCAGAACCACCATCATCCTCTTCACGGGTATAGTCCCCATCAATGGTGTGGTTAAGATGGGTTTGCTCGTGATGCCATGATGGCTCACGCCGGTACTCAGCCTCGTAGATATTGGTTTGTTGAACCTTAACCCCACTGACTTTCAGCCAGCGGCGGATGAGCAGCCGACGAACCGGTGGAATCAACAGGAATATCCCCAGGACGTCAGTAATAAAGCCGGGGATCAACATCAACAGGCCGCCCAGGGCAATGGCCAGATTTTCCAGCATTTCCATAGCGGGCAGTTCGCCTGCAGCCATCTTCTGGCGGGCCCTTAACGTTGTTTTGAAGCCCTGACGGCGAATCACTTCGATACCAATAAATACCGACAGAATAACCAGGGCAACCGCATTCCAGGCACCGATGATGCTACCCACTTTGATCAGCACCACCATTTCCAGGATGGGTAAAAGAATAAACAGTAGAAAGAGGAAGCGCATAAGAGGCCCCGTTAATCATTGGAGCCTCCTATATAGAGGCGGTGTCGTTTTTTTTCAAGGGTTGCCAGCTCAGAGTGGCATCAAGCCGCTTTGGCCATGGCCACCAGCTGCTGGCGAACTTCCATGGCACTGACCGCATTCTCTGGAAATGGAATACGGACCACTTTCCTGCCCAGCAGGATATGCATGCCTTCTGAGTCGACCCCGGCCATTTTTGGACTAACCCCTTCAGGAATAACGACTTTAGCAGCCAGACAATACTTCACCATGGCATCCACATGATCTTCATTCATATGATCAATCATGCCTTTGCCCACTTCACCAAAGAATGGATTCGCTTTGCAAAGCAACTCATTTTTCACCCAGAAAATTTTACCAAAACCACCGATAAAGCGAGCCTTCACCAGCTTGATGCGGTAGAAATCAAAGTTATGGGTGTTGCTGTAGTTTCTGGCCTGAGGGAAATAGTTGAAGTAGTGCTCAGCAACGTCTTCAGGGTTTTCTATTTTTTCGGCGTCTCCCATCCAGGTCAGGCGCCCGGCTGTGTGCACGTCGTCAGTATCCGTGTCACTGACAATAAGCGAAACCCTTGGGTTTTCTTCGATATTTTTAGTGTGCTGGGCAATCGTACTGATTTGAATGATTGGGCAACCATTCGCGTCCAGGCAATAAGGCATGACAGAACCAAAGGGATAGCCCGGAACATCCTTGGAGTGCGTAGACAAAATGCCGTGGTATTCCCCCAGCAGCAGTTTTCTGGCCTCACATGCCGCTGCTTCCTTGGTATCCATCATAACTAAACTCCTGTGGGTGTTTATTCATTATCGTTTATTGACAGTGTAACTGTTGAAAAATCAGCCACTGATGATGTGTTGACCGCATTATATGGTAATGAGTTTTATTATCAATAACCATTATAGATGTTGTCTTTTATTCAGTTTCGTTTCAGGATGATCACTGTACCGTCCACCAATGAAGTATAAGAACAATTATGAACATCAAAGATAAAAATATCCTGATCACAGGTGCTGCCAGAGGGCTCGGCCTGGCAATGGCCAGCTGGTTTGCAGAGCGTGGTGCCAACATAGGCCTTATCGATCTGGACACCCCCGAACTTCATGAAGCAGCCGAACTCTGTCGTTCAAAAGGTGTTAATGCTGTAGCACTGCCAGCCAATGTTGCTGAAGAGGCTCAGGTTGAAGCAGCGGTCCAGAAAGCCTCAGCAGAACTGGGTCCATTGAATGGCCTGGTAAATAATGCTGGAATTCTCAGGGATGGTCTGCTGATCAAAGCCAAAGATGGCAAAGTGACCGACAAACTCTCCTTCGACAAATGGCAGGCCGTCATAAATGTTAACCTGACTGGTGTATTCCTCTGCGGCCGTGAAGTCGCAGCCAGCATGATTGAAAGCGGCTCACAGGGTGTTATCGTCAATATCGCCAGCATTGCCCGTGAAGGGAACTTTGGACAAAGTAACTACTCTGCCGCCAAAGCGGGTGTTTCAGCCATGACGGTAACCTGGTCCAAAGAGCTGGCCAAATACGGCATCCGTTGTGCAGCCATTGCTCCCGGTGTTATTGAAACGGAAATGACTGGCAGCATGAAGCCAGAAGCCAAAGCCAGATTAACCGCTGGTATTCCGGTTGGACGCATGGGAACACCGGAAGAGATTGCCCAGACCGTTGGTTTTATTTTTGAAAATAATTATTACAACGGGCGTGTTTTAGAGTTGGATGGTGGTTTGAAGCTCTGAAAAATGAAGGTATTCAGCGCAATAGTGCAATGGATACCTTACCTAAACGACAACGAGCAATTAACTGCAATAAAAATCGATATGATAAATCAATGAGTTAGACATTGATAAATATACAAAACGTGCCCATCTGGTAGCTAAAACAGGGTTTTCTAGAAACTTTACGGACACTCATAACAAGTATCTTTAAACACTGAAAATTATCTTGCATATCTACTGCAAGAAAAACATGCCTATTGCTACTTTACAGTGGAGTAGAAACATATTGAGGCGACTCTGCAGGCACTTCTATAACAAACCCATCATTATCACGAGACTGCTGCTCACGAGAGGGGCCACCACCCTCAACCGTTAAAGAATCACCTCTGATCTTATGATAAAGATGATTTACTTGCGTTGCGGCGAACTTACCACAAGGAGCAACTGCATTCTTAGTCCAAGCATAAGCAATAACCAGTGCTTGCCAAAAGGTTGGATTCGCATCATAAGGTACTAGCGCAGAAACTGCGGCAAAAGGCATTTCTTTTTCGGATAGCCATGAATAAATTTTTGTCAGATCCCACAATTTCACATCAATACCCAGCACTTCTTCAAACTCATGAACCGCATAGGATGCCAACGCAAAAACAAGCATCTCTTTGGTCCAGTCGCCTACTGCTCCCGAAAAAGCTTCAGCCTTCCTTGCCAGCCAATCAGTGTCGTTGAGTCTCTTTTCGATGTGTGCAATCAAGCCAACCACACCTTTGCTGCCATAATATGCCGCAATTGGCACCGCTACTCCTGCCCCCCCACTGAGAGCAATCGAGGCTACAGCAGTACCAATGTTTGCCCCGGCAATAAGATATGGCGCCATAGTCACGCCACTTAAAACACCAAGCTCCCCCCCTTCTCGCACAGCCTGAGTGGCCACATATTTCACAACATTCCCTAAATTTCCATATAAGCTATCAGAATTTTTTGCAAACCGTTCCTTATACTTGTTTTCCAAAGTCCTCTTCCTGCCTAGCTCATCGTTAGCTCTTTCCATTGGGCCTGCAGTAACTCTTTCGGTTGAGTCAGCTGTAGTTCTCTCGGTTGAGTCAGCTGTAGTTCTCTCTGTTGAGCCAGCTGTAGTTCTCTCGGTTGAGCCAGCTGTAGTTCTCTCGGTTGAGCCAGCTGTAGCTCTATCAGGCTCATGTGTTATATTTTTCCTTCTTCTGAGATTACTAGTATCGTGACCTCTGTCTTCGAGCCAGGCATTTACAGGTGTTAATTCCTTCGAAGCTTCGGTTGGGCCAGCTGTAGCTCTTTCGGTTGGGCCAGCTGTAGCTCTTTCGGTTGGGCCAGCTGTAGCTCTATCAGGCTCATTTTCCTTTCTTCTGAGATTACGAGTATCGTGATCTCCGTTTTCGATCCAGATAGTTACAGGTTTTAATTTTTCTTTAACGATAATCTGCTCACCATCGACCTCTAGCTGTCCTCTCAGTTCCCCAGACATTTCAATAAGCTGATGTAGCTTATAGGCTGCCCACAGTTTGGTAGCTCCTTCTATAGACTTGATGAGCAAATCCGTCTTATCGCCAGATGCGAGCTGTTGCGACAGCAACTTACCAAACAACGTACCGACACCAATCCAGCAACCTAAGAAACCTACTGCTGCAGCCCCACCAATAAGTACTTTATTTTTAGTCGTTTGCTGTGCCTCGGTAAGTGCATCATTAAATGCCACGCTTAGAAATGCGACTAACTCCGTACTTTCTTTAACCGCTTGAGCAAAAACAGCACTATTAAATGTTAGTATATTACTCAAAGCCTGTGCAGTCGTCGTATCAGGTATTACAGTTGTGGATCCCTGGCTTGATACCAAGCCGAACTTTGTCATTAAAGCTAACAACGTCATCGCCTTTGAATTAACACCAGGATCTGAAGGTAATGATACACCTTGAGAATCAACAGATTCTTGCAATGAAGACCTAGCAGGGCAATTTTCTGATTCTTTTGTTCCGTAGATTTCCTGATCATGGCCTGCAGCGTGTCCAACGGCTCTTTTTTCTATTGGGGTACCAGCTAACTTTCTAGCTAGAGTTTCTCCCCCCCACCGAATCGTATCCTTAAAACCATCTGGCCAATTTTTAACAGAAAGCCAACCGAACATACCGCTTTCACCTTGTGGTATTGCCCCGCTGCTCTTCTGATTAGCCATGTTCAACATGCTAGCCGCAGCATTTGCTGAATCAAAAACAACATTATCCATTCACGGTTTCCTATGAAGTGAGTGAATCAATCATTTATCAAGAAATACACACAACACCTGACACATAATTAGCCATGCGCTGACAATTCATAGACAAAGCAAAAGATAATTAGTTCTCAAAACTTAATAGTTTTGATAATAATTATTATTTATATTCAGGAAATAAAAATAGAGAGAAAATATATTTCAAATAGTACTTTACGAGGAGGGATATAAGCGTTTTAGAAGCCTTATATGGAGAGGTTTACTTTCACAAATACAAAACCATCGACCTTTAAATACTTACCTCCCCCCCTTAGCCTTAGAACAGGCCCATAACAAATATTACTTATATGTCCGAATGGGATTGCTAAAGCACAATCGCTGCCCCCCACAAAAAACAACCACAACCAAGCTTTCAACCTACAACTCTAATAATCAGATTTTATAAGAATGCAGCCTCAGATTGGCAGAAGGTCTAAAAGCTACATCGAGAGACGGCATGACCACAAATGAGGTTTCAGCAGGCTATTAATAATGGGATTAAGTAACTCCCGCTATCTCCTTGTCTAATGACGGGCATATCGTCCACTCCCCTAACCTTGGTATACTGGGAGACTTCACTCCAATGACTTGCCTGAAACTGAACGCGTGCAAAGACTCAATGATCGACAGGCTGAGGCCGTAAAATATATCGATACGCCCCTGCTGGTACTGGCAGGAGCTGGCAGTGGTAAAACCAGTGTTATTACCACCAAAATTGCGTACCTGATTCAACAGTGTGGCATCAGCGCCAAAAACATTGTGGCCGTTACCTTTACCAACAAAGCCGCCCGGGAAATGAAAGAGCGGGTTGGCAAGCTGGTAAAAGGCAAAGCCTCTTCAGGACTGACGGTTTCTACCTTCCATAACCTTGGTCTGAATATTATCCGTCGAGAGTACAACATACTGGGCTACAAACCAGGGTTTTCGATTTTTGACCAGCAGGATGCCCGATCACTGATTACTGACCTGATGCAACGGGATGCCTCTGCAGATGATAATGGTGTTGATCAGATTCAGCACTGTATATCTAACTGGAAAAATGACCTGATTACCCCGGCCCAGGCGTTACAGATGGCAAGGCAGCCCTGGGAGCAGACTGCAGCAATTGTTTATGAACACTATAACCGTATGCTGAAGGCCTATAACTCAGTGGACTTTGATGACCTGATCATGAAACCGGTTGAGTTATTCAGAAATTACCCGGAGGTTCAGCAACGCTGGCAGGACAAAGTTCACTATATGCTTGTGGATGAGTATCAGGATACCAATGGTGCTCAGTATGAGCTGGTCAAACGACTGGTAGGCGACCGCCGTAAGTTGACCGTAGTGGGTGATGATGACCAGTCCATTTACGCCTGGCGTGGTGCCAAACCAGAAAACCTGGCACAACTGAAAGAAGATTACCCCAGCTTAAAGGTCATCAAGCTGGAACAGAATTACCGCTCCACCAGTCGCATTCTGAAGGCAGCAAATACCTTGATTGCCAATAACCCTCATGTATTTGAAAAAACGCTGTGGAGTGAGATGGGTGTTGGGGATGAAATTCGCGTCATTAAATGCAGAAATGACGAAATGGAGTGTGAGCGGATTGCCACAGAAATCATCGCTCACAAACTTCGGCACGATAACAGCTATAAAGATTACGCTGTTCTGTACCGGGGGAATTTTCAGTCGCGGCTGTTGGAGCTGAAACTTCAGCACCATGGTATTCCTTACCATATTAATGGTGGCACCTCGTTCTTTGCCCGGGCAGAAGTGAAGGACATCATGGCCTACCTGCGCCTGCTGATTAATCAGGATGACGACAACGCTTTTCTCCGGGTGGTGAATACACCAAAGCGGGAAATCGGGCCATCAACACTGGAGAAGCTGGGCAATTACGCCAACAAGCACCACATCAGTATGTATAAGGCCTGTGAAGAAGCAGCCCTTGAAGAAGATCTGGCACCTCAGTATGCAGAAAGACTCCGACGCTTTACCGGTTGGATGGATGATGTTTCACGACGGCTGCAAACCAGCGAAGATCCTATGCAGGTGGTTCGTGAAATGATTGCGGATACTGATTATGAAAACTGGCTGATGCAGCATTCCTCAACACCGGCTCAGGCTGAAAAACGCATGGCCAATGTCTGGTTTCTGGTGGATGCACTTCAACAAACCCTGGAGCGGGGAGATGAAGACAGAACGGTTGAAGACGCCATTGCCCGGCTGATCTTGCGGGATATGCTGGAACGTAATGAGGAAGAGGAAGATGCTGACCGTGTTCAGCTACTGACTCTCCATGCCTCAAAAGGTCTTGAGTATCCCCATGTCTATATGATGGGAATGGAGGAGGAGCTGCTGCCTCACCGGACCAGTATTGAAGAGGATAATATTGAGGAAGAGCGTCGGCTTACTTATGTTGGCATTACGCGAGCCCGTAAATCACTGACCATGACACTGGCCGGGCAGAGAAAGCAGTTTGGCGAGATCATTGATACGATGCCCAGCCGCTTCCTTGATGAGTTGCCACAGGAAGACCTGGTGTATACTGGCTTTGATGAATCCTCCCGTCAGGAAACCAAAAAAATGGCGGGTAAAATGGGGTTGGATGCCTTGTATAAGTCCATTGGAGCCTAGATTCTATTAACAGAACCTAAAAAGCACTTCTAGATATCAACAACAGAAGCAGAGAGTGAACAACTCTCTGCTTCTGCTTTGACAGCCAGAAGTAAATACGCTTTATAACTCTGGTGTTCCATTGCTACTTGAAGAACAATAAACTCTGTACACAGTATTTTCAGGAGGGAACCATGAAGCGTATATACGGCTTGGCCTTACTCTTTAGCCTGACCCTGCTGGGTGGGTGCGCATCAACGTCAGATACCACTCCTGTTCATGGCATAAAACATGTTGTACTGGTCTGGCTGAAGAATGCAGGCGACCCACAAGACCGTTCTACACTGATCAAACACTCTGAAGAACTGCGTTCAATTCATGGCCTGGTCGACTTACAGATAGGAACTGCGGTTCCCAGTGATCGAAAAATAGTGGATGACAGTTTTGATGTTGGGCTGGTAATGACATTTGCTGATCAGAAAAGTATGGATACATACATCAAACACCCACTTCATCAAGAAAAGGTAAAAACCTACTTTGCACCTTTAAGCCATAAGATTGTCGTCTATGACATTAAGTTCTAATTCTTCCAAGGGTTGAGACTTCATCGAAAGTAACTGCATCATTAATTGGCTCATGGACTTGGAGCCTCAACCCACATTCTATATATCTCTGTATCAATCAAACCTTCCCTTGAGCTCCAAAAGTCTGAATACAGAATATTGACTTCCTGGGCTGTCACTGCTGCATCTTCCGCATATCGACAGAGGTCTTCACTATAAGTAGTAAACTGGCCAACATTTGGTACAGAACGGTAAGTTTTTCGAGATGTCAGATAATCCTGTATGCCTTCTCCCGGAATCTGATCACTCATTTGAACCTTCTGAGGTATCCATTCATTTCGATAATTAGCAATATTACGGTAACCTCCCAAGTGCACATCAATAATACACTGATTACTTAATAGCCTTCGATTAATTCGCTGAACTCGAGTAACGATCCCTCTGGACACCTTTTCCCGAAAAAACCAGGTATTGCGATAATCCCATTGAGCTTCCACACCCTCTGGGAACTGCTTATAAGCCTGTGAATCAAGGAAGTTTTCAACGGGCTTAGTGGTTCTTATCAGAATTAAATTACTTTCCGAACTGAATGGGCTGCTCCAGAATGCTTTGCTTCTGAATTCAAAAATATAGCTCTGCGAATCTTGAACATCGAATAAACTATTCCAGTGTTTATTTGACTGCTCGATAACGGACAGTTGATAGTTAAAAGAAGGATAGCGAGCCGGTTGTGAAATATTGTTTGTACGAATATCCAATTCGCCAGAGCTCCAGATAACCCCATCAACCCACTCACTGGCATCTACAGTACCCGTCAATATACCTGTTAGCCACCATCCCTGCTGATCTACAATAATGTGGTTAACATCAGCTGATTTTTCGAATGACATTTCAGACTGATTATCGGCAAAAGTCCCTGATACAGTGAAAAACATAACCAAAATGACAGATACTAGTTTCATCACCCACTTCCTTGTGGCTTTTCTTGAACTTCCCTGCCCACAAATACCTCTCACTCTTAAAAACCGTTGCTGCTAACTTCGGTTCTGGGTATGCAGGCTGCTCTCCTTACCCATAAAGATAACGAAGGTTTGTGTTTAAGAACAGGTTATAATCATGTTTCTTCCGTCAACATCGATTTGAGCTCATGAACCTTTTCGAAATCAACGTTTCCTGCTTCCAGCATTGCACTGTATGCATGTAGCGAAAAGTTTGTGATTTCAGGACGAAGGCCAGCAAGAATTTTGGCGGTATTTTTACGTGATACACCACCACCAACAACTATTTCCAATTCCCCGGACACATATTTCCCCATTTCTATCAGCCGCTCAACCCCATCCAAAGCTGTACCAGAATGTCCCCATGGAATACCGCTGGACAAAACTCTGTCTACCCCCAGCTCTACCAGTGTATCCAACGAACATTTCCAGTCACCTATTGCATCAAAGGCCCTATGAAAAGTGACCGCCAATTCATATTCTCTGGCACGTTCTACCAGTTGATAGCAATAGTCTCGATGAATCGACCCTGTGCCTTTATCCAGTACGCCGATGACAACACCATTAACTCCCGCTTTTGCGGCATCGACTATCTGGCGATCCATTAAATTAATTTCGTCCAGGTTATAAAAAAAGTCACCGCCTGTTGGGCGAACCATCGCCAACAGGCCGGAACGGTCCTTGAAGGCTTCTCGAGCTAACTCTATGTGCGCGATGGAAGGTGTTAATCCATCCTGTTCCATATGGGAGCAGAGCTCAATTCTGTCTGCCCCTCCTTTCCATGCCTCAGAAACCGAGTGAGTCACATATGTGTCACTTTTACTGTGTATACAAACTTCAAGGGATATCATGTTCACACCAGTACTTAGATAGCACCAACATCATCTGAAGGAGCGCCAAACTCAAGTCTGCCGACTTGTGAAAGGCTAAAATGAAAGTCGTATAGCGTACATGAACAAAAGTACTTAAACACCTTAATATATCTAAATTCCAGACTCTCAATTGGCCTAAGCTATCTCTTTCAGCCAGGTTCTTTTTTATAAAGAAAGTGGACCAACCAAATATTGAATTAGATAACGTTTGGTGAATCACCCTCGTCACTTTCCTTCTATTATTCGTATTTATATATTCCCTTAATTAATAACTAGCAGGCATAAAAACAAGTCTAAAAACAATTATATGAGCACCCATGAAAATTCAGTAGAAACTCTACAAAAATTAAACAATACCGGAAAAAACGCCACAATAACTAATTCCCTTAAGAGCATTTCTTCATCCACACTAAAAAACATCCATCAAATGTATAAATTTAAAATTTAAAACTAAAAAAATGACAATGACTATATAAAATCCTCATCCCCACCCAACCTATTACAAACCAAAGCATTACCCTATAAATCAAAACAAGCCTCTTTCAGGAATAATAACTAGACCATGGTTTTATTTATCACTATAGAAACTCTTAGAAATATTGTACCAAAATACCTATGTAAATTAATTCTGAAAAAATTGACAAAAATAAAGATCATTTTGACCAACCATAAACTTGCTCTAAAATTCCAGCTTACTTATTTAAATGTGATAAAAAACTAGCTGAGCCTTAAAAATAATAAACAGTTAAAAACACTATTTCAAAAAGATATATTTCGACCTTGAAATAATAAGGCCTGCTCACTGTCCAACCGTTAGATTCTGGTCTTTATTAAGATCGAGTCAAGTTTATTTAATTAAAACAGCCATCCGGATAAGGGGTTAGCATGTTTAGAGGAAAGTGTTTTTCCACACTATTACTATTGTCAGTACTGTCGACATCATGGGCCAATCCTGACCCCAATGCAGGACCCAATTCCTCCCCTGGTAATATAGACGACACAGAAAGCACTAAAGTTGATAATACCAAAGACATACACAAAGGCCTCACCTGGGCTGGCACCGCGCTTGAACTTGGCGCTTGGATAACCGCAGGTATTGGTACTCTGCCAAATATGTATGGTTATGGAGGAGCCCCTGACGGTTGGCTAGCCTCAATAGCTAAATGGATGCCGGGTGTTACTCCAGGCAAATTCCCAAACAGAATTCCTACATACCCTGCTGGTCATGCTCAAGCTGGACAACCGGTGGTCAGCCTTGCCGGCAACTGGGGGCCCGACTATCTCGGCTCAGCTAGATTTCTCAACTCCTTCAAGAACTTCTTGTTATACAATCAGGCTGCAAGACTCCTACCTGCTGCGAATGACTATGCCTGCGGGATTTATCATTTAAATCTTGAAGACGGCTGGTATATAGACAGTGTTTTGATGAATCAGGGATCAATCCAAAACAGCTTTCAATTTGACCATATTGGCGACAACCTTTACATTCCCAAAAGCAGAGGTCTGACCAACCAGCTGATGGTTAAACAAATAACCGGTCTCATGACTGCCTCAAATATCTACTACACAGAAAAACCGATTGATTTTTATGTCACGGTATCGGATGGCAGACAAACCTCAACACTTCTTGTTCAGAAAGGAGCCTGTACTTTATACAACGTTGGACCTACTAACGTTTCTGTTGTAAAAGGTGATGACGTTCCTTTCTGCCTGATGGACCCTAGTCCAGATACCAACATACCCCAAGCATACACTAAAGTCTTTGCATCTTATTCAACACCTGCATTTATGCTCCTACCAGGGGAAGGGTGTGTAAGTAACCAAGTGTTAGCTCAGTAATAACAACCCAGGAGATTATGTGCTCTTTTAGTCTATCACCCTTTTCTTTCTTATATTCTAAATAAAGAAAAGGGTGAAATCCCTTTAGATTGTGCATAGAGGCTGCACAGCAAAAGATTCAATAGAGCACAGCATATTGTACTACCTCTCCAACTTTTCCTCCTGAAACTAGGAGAGGGGCTGCCCACCCGGTAAGCTGAGCTTTCTATCTTTTGTAATATTTGTATTGTTTTTCTCCTCAGCTGAATCCAATATGGACATTCGTGTCACCGGTACAATAATAAAGAGCACTTCAGATGTCTCAGCTTAAAAATAAAACCATACTTATTACTGGCGCTAGTCGTGGAATTGGTAGAGAGATTGCTCTGCGATGTGCTGCTGACGGTGCCAACATCGTTGTAGCAGCAAAAACAACTGACCCACACCCAAAGCTTCCTGGCACCATCCACACTGTTGCCAATGAAGTTGCTTCTACTGGGGCAAAAGTATTACCGGTTCAGCTTGATGTTCGTGATGAGCAGTC
Organism: Endozoicomonas sp.; assembly: GCF_965196975.1. Classification (NCBI taxonomy): domain Bacteria; kingdom Pseudomonadati; phylum Pseudomonadota; class Gammaproteobacteria; order Oceanospirillales; family Endozoicomonadaceae; genus Endozoicomonas; species Endozoicomonas sp. The sequence goes on along the minus strand of NZ_OZ239981.1, from coordinate 5,540,796 downwards.
TATATCTAACATGATAGAGCTAGCTGCAACTCATTTTGGAGGTATTGATGTCCTGATCAATAATGCAGGTGCTATCCGCCTGACCTCTGCGGAAAAAACACCCATTAGCCGATTTGACTTGATGCATCAAATTAATACTCGAGCAGTCCTTTTATGTAGCCAGCTCGCTTTACCTCACCTTAAAAAGTCTAATTGCGCACACATTCTCAACCTCTCCCCACCAATCAATCTCAATAAAAAATGGTTCAAAGACTACACTCCGTACACAATAACCAAGTACGCCATGTCAATGCTGACACTGGGTCTTGCTGAAGAGTTTCGTTCAAAGCAAATAGCAGTTAACTCCTTATGGCCAAAAACAGCCATTGCAACATCTGCTGTTGAATTTGAAGCCGGTGGGCAGGAGCTTTTCAAATTATCCAGAAAACCCGCAATTATGGCAGATGCTGCATATGCCATCTTAACAAGTGATACCTCGTTCACGGGAAATCACTGTATCGATGAGGATTTACTGCGGGAAAGGGGCATTACAGAGTTTGATCATTACGCCGTTGTTCCGGGTACAACCGACTTTTTTACAGACTTATATATTGACCAGTAAAGTACTTACACCACTTGAGCAGTTTCTACTTGTAAAAATAGAAACGACAAAAACAGTGTATAGGATCGATACTTTGCGAGGCTTCATGAGTACAGTCTAAGGCACTGAGTAGTACTTACGGTCCGTTGCAATACCAGCCATTGGAATATCCCAGTGCTCTACAGGAATTGCTTCAACTCTCTGACAATCATGGGCCAAGCCAATGAGTATTGGTTTTTCTGAGAACCTGGTAAAGGCAAGTGTTCGGTCATAGAACCCACCTCCCATTCCCAGTCTCCTGCCTGCTTCGTCAAAACCGGTTAATGGCACTAAAACAACATCCAGTTTTTCTGGTGCAATCTCCCTTTCTGCCTGAAAGTGTGGCTCGGGGATTCCATAACGATTCAAAACCAACGGAGTGTCTGGCAGGTATTCTACAAACAAAAGGCCTTTACCACCCTGGGCAATCACTGGCAGGTAACATTGTTTACCAGAATTCCAGAGGAAATCACGGAGAACGTCCGGATTTATCTCACCATCATTGGCTATATAGATCGCAATATGCTGGCTATTGGTAAGCTCAGGTCGCACGCTCAGGTTATCACAAAGCATTTTGCCAGCGCTGGCCTGCTGGTCAGCGCTCAATGCCCGGCGGCGTTCCCGAAGTGAGACTCTTAAATCAGAACGGGATATCATCATCAAAATCGTCAAAACCACCGGCTGGCTGTGGTTGTTGTTGTGTAGATTGTTGCTGATGCGACGGTGCTGGTTGCTGCTGTTGTGGTGATCCGTACTGCTGTGGCTGCTGCGGAGCATAAGACTGCTGCTGTTGGGGTGGCTGCTGCTGATAGCCTCCCCCCATTGGTGCACCCATAGCGCCTTCCTGACGACCATCCAGCATCTGCATCTGGCCACTGAATCCGTCAACGACAATCTCGGTAGTGTATCGATCTTGACCGTCCTGCCCCTGCCACTTACGTGTCTGCAGCTTACCTTCGATGTAGATTTTTGATCCTTTACGGAGGTACTGTTGTGCGATTTCAGCCAGCTTGCCAAAAATAACAACCCGGTGCCACTCCGTTTTCTCCTGTTGCTGACCGGTATTACGGTCCTTCCAGGACTCACTGGTCGCCAGACTCAGGTTTGCAACGGCGCTGCCATTGGGAGTAAAACGTACATCCGGATCATTACCCAGGTTACCAACCAATATTACCTTATTAACGCCTCGAGCCATTTAGCTTCTCCACCATATTCATTCGAATTCAAACCGTCTTCAAAATCCATACATTCATTGAAGACACCATGGAATGCCTCTTTTTCTAGAGGGTCACTCCATATTAATAACCTTATCTTAGAACCACAGCTCTACATCCGGTTCCCTGCTTTTATTCTCTGCAAGCTCACAGCTTGCTATCAGAACCACATTGAACTGTTTCCTATTAACCTTATTGCCAGAGCTAGCACTGACCAAACTGTCTTAACTCAGACCAGTTCAGTGTTTGCTTATCGACTTTCAGATAAGCTGTTTTCTCTGCTGAAAGCACAGTAACTTCCTGAACACCGACAATACCTGCAAGCCGTTCGCTCATTGAACTGACATCACCAAGCTCAGGATTAAGAGCCATTACCATAGTACTCACATACGGTGGTTGTTTCATAGTAACAGACAACCAACACCACAGGGCAGTGGGAATTGTACAAAGTACTACTGCTCCAAGAACACCTGCAGATTCCATGGCTAATCCACCAAGGCTCCCACCCAGAGCAGCACCCAGAAACTGGCTCGTCGAGTATACCCCCATGACGGTACCACGAGTCCCTGCAGGTGCGAGTTTACTAACCAGAGATGGCAGGGTTGCTTCCAGAAAGTTAAAGCCAAAAAAGAAAATAAATAAGCCTGCCAACAACATTGTTGAACTGAGAACCCCTTGATAAACAAGGGCAAAAGCAACAAACAGCATTAAAATACTGAAACAGTAGCACTGCTTGAGCAAACGCTGACGTTCACTGAATATGATAAGGGGGATCATCATGATAAATGAGAGTCCCATGACGGCCAGATAAATACCACCATGAGCAGAGCGCTCGACACTTTTACTCAACAGCTCGGGAATAAAAACAAAGAGAGCCATCAAAACAAAATGGAGGGCAAAGATTCCAATAATATGCCTCCGCAAATCCGGGTTAGTGAAAACCTGATGCAATTCCTGACGATCAACAGAACAGTTTAAGTCCCGCCGTTTAATAACAGGCGTTGGTACCAGAAGAAGAATAACCAGCATCGCTGCCACAGCCATCAGAGCATTCGAGAGAAAGAGACCAGACAACCCCCAGGCATTACTCACCACAGGTCCCAGAACCATAGCGATGGCAAAGGCAACACCGATCCCCATACCAATCATTGCCATCGCCTTGGTTCGATGCTGATCACGAGTAAGGTCAGCCATCAAAGCAGTTACTGCCCCGGCAATGGCGCCACACCCCTGCAAAATACGTCCTGCAATAATCCCTTCAATGGTTGTAGCTTCTGCCGCCAGAAGGCTCCCCAGCAGGAAAATAAACAGTCCCAGCAGAATAACCGGCTTCCTTCCCCAACGGTCTGAGAGCCAGCCGAATGGAATCTGCAACAATGCCTGGCTGAATCCATACGCACCAATGGCCACACCGACCATGCCGGGTGATGCTCCCTGTAAATCTTCAGCAAAGAGCGCTAGAACTGGCAACACCATGAAGAGCCCAAGCATCCGAAAGACAAAGACCATGGTAAGGGATACAGCTGCTTTCAATTCAACAAATGACATGGGATAACAACAAAGCCCTGAACTTTTATTAATAGTTATCATCGATAAACGCTATCGCGGCAAGTCTATCAGGCTTTTCCTCTCAGATGCCACGGAAAGATGCTGCATAGCCCCAAGAACTCTACTGCGGCAAAATGCCACTGTATAGATAAAGATAACTTAACTATAAATACTATAAATTTCAGAAGTGCGATATAAGCAGGATTTGGTTTCATACTCACTGGGAAGAAAGAGGTGGTAAGGCTACTATCCCTGTCGCTCCTAAAGGCATGCAATTAATGACCCATTACATTAACAGAATACTCATTAGTCTGACTCTGGTCATATTGATTTTCTCTAAATCATTAACTGCGCTCAGCGAGGATAACTTTAACTCCAATGATAGAATTTTAACTCGATATACGATTAAAAATCATGATGGCACTACGACCGAATGCTTACTAGACAGTAACGATATTATGGCAACTCGTAAGGATTTAAATGCAAAAGGTTGTACACTTGAAACATTAAGAAAAGATCAAAGCATTGATGTCGAAATGACGTTAGTGACTTCGAGTGGGTTTAATAGCTTCTTCATCAATTCAAAGTATTATCTCATGTGGGTTAACACAGGAGTTCATGCTCTCAACCTAGTTAGATATCTCCCTTTTGCCTTTACCTCTCTTATAATGCTCCACCCAATTGACTCCATGAAACATCTATCATTTGCAGCACTCTATAACGTTGGGCTTTATCATAATGCCAGAAGCACTTTATATCCGTTCCTAAAAAACAGAGTTTATAACTACTTCTTTCCCGAATATAGGGGTGAGAGCAGGAATCATAAGGACTCGAAAACCACTACTGATTCACCAATTAGCAAAAAATCTGATCCAGAAGATAATAGTCCAACATCTAAAAAATCAACCTACCAAGCTCACCTTCTTGTCATTGGGATAGATATATTCATGTGGTGGATAGAGTCAATTACCAATGGCCGTCCTGATATCAACAAGCTAATGGTCATTCTTGACTCACTGATTTTGGCATGTGACCTGGCGATAACTGAAGAAAACAACAGTGAATCAATCGACAATAATTTCGACAACTAAAAGAGAAAATAGTGAGCTTTAAGATAAAGTCATTCAACCCATAAAAAGAGCAAACACTGAATAAAAAACAAACAGATCCTGTCGCACAAAAGCAGAGACACATTGATGATTAAAAAAGTAAATGTTTTTTTTATTTCTGTATTTTTGATTTTGCTTAATTCAGCTTACCCAGATGAAAGTGATATAGATACATCAATATCATCCATTACAGCACAATATACAATAACCAATGAAGATGGCGAAATATTATGTTCTATTTCCAGCAAAGACAGTTTTGAGGACATAGCATCATTAAAATCGTCGGGCTGTACACTCCCATTATTCCAGACCAGTGAATATAGCAGTATCACAATACAAACAGATAATAACCATGAGGAAGTATTTTCTCTTTTGTTCGAGCCCAACACATTACTCCATATCGCCTACACCGCACTTCATACCTATATGATATATGACTCAGCACTAGGCATGTGGTTACTTAAGGATCGCTGTCCATGCAGTAACAAACTAACAAAAGACATTAGCAATAATTACCCAAGAATTGCCGTGAAACTTTTCTTTTTAGCATACTACGTTGCTAGCTTTGGGTATCATAACTGGCCATTAATCAGTACTTATCTATCCCCCAAAGAAAACCATCAAGAAAGTGATCAAGGAACTGATACTAGATACAAACCCCTCCCCCAAAAAGAAAAAGAAAAAGAAAAAGAAGATAATTCCTGGTACTCCTATATTCAGGAAAAGCTCTCTCAAACATTCTCTCAGCCTCATCTTATCCCTTTATTAACAATAGCTATGGATTTTTCTGCGATTGTATTTGATTGCCAGTGTGCAGGACTTTTTAAATACCCAGCCACGCATAAAACGATGGGGGGAATGTTTTACTATAACAAGCATTTATGGATGTTTTTGATCAACCTTGTTTATTTTGCTACAGGCCAAGCCTTTTAGTATTTATAATACTCCGTTCGCTTCCAAACTGGCACGGAGAAAAGGCTGTGGAAAAGATTACCGTACAGGGCGCCCGTACACACAACCTGAAGAACATCAACCTGGAGATGCCCCGTGACAGCCTGATTGTGATCACTGGTTTGTCGGGCTCCGGCAAGTCATCACTGGCATTCGATACACTCTATGCCGAAGGTCAGCGACGCTATGTTGAGTCGCTGTCAGCCTATGCCCGCCAGTTTCTTTCCATGATGGAAAAGCCCGATGTCGATCATATCGAAGGGCTCTCACCCGCCATATCCATTGAGCAAAAATCCACCAGTCATAATCCGCGCTCTACGGTCGGCACCATCACCGAAATCTATGACTATCTCCGCCTGCTTTTCGCTCGCGCCGGCATTCCACGCTGCCCAACCCATCACCTGCCACTGGAAGCTCAAACCGTCAGTCAGATGGTGGATCAGGTACTGGCGCTCCCTGAAGGCACTAAATTAATGCTCCTAGCCCCCGTGGTCAGAGGGCGTAAAGGTGAACATCTCCATGTATTCAACGAACTGAGAAGCAACGGTTTTATTCGTGCCAGAATCAATGGAATCGTCACAGACCTTGATACCCCCCCCAAACTGGATAAAAAGAAGAAGCACACTATCGAAGTCGTCGTAGATCGTTTTAAGGTGCGCGATGATCTGCAACTTCGCCTCTCCGAGTCATTTGAAACCGCTCTGGAGCTGACCGATGGTCTTGCTACTGTCAGCTACATGGATGATGGCTCTAAAGACGATATCGTCTTCTCTTCACGGTTCGCCTGTCCTGAATGCGGTTACAGCCTCAATGAGCTTGAGCCACGGCTCTTTTCCTTTAACAATCCGGCTGGTGCCTGCCCTACCTGCGATGGGCTGGGTGTTAAGCAGTTCTTTGACCAGGATCGCATCGTACAACATCCCGAACTGACACTTGCAGAAGGAGCAATCCGTGGCTGGGACCGCCGCAGCGTTTATTACTTTCATCTGCTGAAATCACTGGCCGCTCACTATGGTTTCAGTATTGACACACCATTTGATGACTTAAGCCCGGAACAGCAGAACGTTATTCTTCATGGTTCCGGTGATGATGAAGTCAATTTCAGTTACGTGAATGACCGGGGAGATGTCTATAAAAAACGGCATATCTTTGAAGGCATTATTCCCAACTTTGAGCGACGCTTCAGGGATACCGACTCACAATCCGTCCGGGAAGAACTGGCCAAATACCTGAGCACTCAGCCATGCCCATCCTGTAAAGGCACCCGCTTACGGAAAGAGGCACGCAACGTATTCATCCAGGATGAGAGCCTGCCGGATCTGGTTAAATTACCCGTTGAAAAGGCCCTGACCTACTTTCAGGATCTTGACCTGCCAGGTCGCCGTGGAGAGATTGCCAGAAAGGTACTTAAGGAAATTTGTGATCGCCTGAGCTTTCTGGTGAATGTTGGCCTCAACTACCTGACCCTGGACCGAAGTGCAGACACCCTTTCCGGTGGTGAAGCCCAGAGAATAAGGCTAGCCAGTCAGATTGGCGCTGGCCTTGTCGGGGTGATGTATATCCTTGACGAACCCAGTATCGGACTACATCAACGGGATAATGAACGTCTTCTTAACACACTGACCCGTTTGAGGGATCTGGGTAATACAGTCATAGTCGTTGAGCACGATGAGGATGCTATTCGCTGTGCTGATCATGTCATCGACATTGGTCCTGGTGCAGGTGTCCATGGTGGAGCTATCGTCGCCCAGGGAACACCAGAACAGGTGATGGATACACCAGCGTCTTTAACAGGCCAATATCTCTCAGGTATTCGTAAGATTGATGTACCGTCCAAGAGAACACCGCTAGACTCAAAGAAAACCCTGAAACTCAGTGGTTGCACCGGTAATAATCTGAAAAATGTTACGTTGGAAATCCCGGTTGGCCTGATGACCTGCATTACCGGCGTTTCAGGCTCTGGCAAATCCACCTTAATCAATGGAACACTGTATCCGCTGGCTGCCACAGCGCTCAATAAGGCAACGACACTAACCGCGGCTCCCTATAAAAAGCTGACCGGTATTAATCACTTTGACAAGTGTATTGATATTGATCAGAGCCCCATCGGCCGCACGCCACGCTCGAACCCAGCAACCTATACCGGAATTTTCACAGCCATACGCGAACTCTTTGCCGGTACTCAGGAAGCCCGCTCACGAGGCTATAAACCTGGCCGTTTCAGTTTTAATGTTAAAGGTGGACGATGCGAGGCATGCCAGGGGGATGGCGTTATCAAGGTAGAAATGCACTTTCTGCCAGATATTTATGTTGCCTGTGATGTCTGTAAGGGCAAGCGATACAATCGTGAGACACTGGAGGTGAAATATAAGGGTAAGAGCATCCACGAAGTGCTCGAAATGACGGTAGAAGAAGCATTGCAATACTTCGACCCAATACCAGCGGTCAAACGTAAATTACAAACCCTGATGGATGTTGGGCTCTCCTATATTCATCTCGGACAGAACGCCACCACACTCTCAGGAGGTGAAGCACAGCGGGTGAAACTGGCTAAAGAGCTGTCCAAACGGGATACCGGTAAAACACTCTATATTCTGGATGAACCGACAACTGGCTTGCATTTCCACGACATTGAGCAGTTACTCTCTGTTCTCCATCGCTTAAGGGATCATGGCAACAGTGTTGTCGTCATTGAGCACAATCTTGATGTCATCAAAACTGCAGACTGGATTATTGACCTGGGACCCGAAGGTGGTGATGGTGGCGGCCAGATTATTGCTGCTGGCACACCGGAAACTGTATCGGAAATTCCAGAGTCTCATACTGGCCGTTTTTTGAAACCAATGCTTGCTTAACACTCCACAACCTCACCCTAGGTACAGGTGATACACTTGTACCTATTGCGAAGAATAGCCTTCTTCTTCTATAGAGAAAGAAGGATACATTGGCCATGAGCCTTTTATATCAATATGTCGGTCACCTGTAGGCCAGGAACCTAATGGTGTTTTCCAGCGATGAGTCTGGATCGTTTTCATGATACGAAGATAGCTTAACGTCATGGTCAGGTTGGTTGCATCCAATGGTATACTGTCAACTTCCTGCCTGAGATATGGGAGCAGCCCAACGTCAACCTTCTTGCTACCAGCGGGTGTCGAATAAGAGACAGAAATCCCCACATAATGATCGCCATGATTGTTGAAAATCATCCGAAATGACCCTATTGGCCGAATCCAGTGCAACATCACCCTTTCACCATCCAGTGAGGCAAAGGTATAAGCTACAGGGACAAGATCAGTACCAGAGGGTTCTCCTTCTCCCGGCCAGACAAAGCAGGCCATATTGCCCTCATAATCAGCACTGGAGTAAAGAGCCTCAGCTTCTCCACCAGCGCTCGTCAACATATTCTTCAAGTAACTGGCCTGACCACTGACACTCCAGTTAGCCCCATCACTGAGAGCGGCCAGATTCATTCCCCCTCTGGCAAGAATTACGCTGGTTATCACCCCAAACCCCTGAGAGATACCATCCACCGGATCATACATAGACTCGTAACTGGCAACAGCCCTCAGTAAGTCCATATGCTTTTTAATCACGCTACCGGGATCTTTAATACTTTGTTTCTCAGCAAGCATCCAGCGTGACGCCATCGCTCCCTGTTGACTGAATTCCCACTTGAGTTGAACCTGTGCATCTCCCAGCTGAGCGAGCCGCCCACGCCCTCCTAAAACCAGCTTAGGCTCACGAACATGTTCAGTGGATACCTTCATCACTTCGTTGAGAGGAGAAATAATGGTTTCAAAATCTCCCAGATACTGACCTGATGGCTGGAAAACACCGCTGCCAACATCAATAACACCTATAGCACCAGGCTTAACGAGAGGATCAAGATTAAAATTCCCCCACCAGTTTGGATGGCTTTCACGGATTAACTGATTAAACGTTCTGGTTATGTAACCAGAATCCATCGGTTTCAAGTTTTGGCTAGCAGGTAACTCTCTAAAAAACAGTATTCCCGAAACAAGAATCAAGCAACGCGCAAATAACAACATATAGCAGTTCCTGATAGCCAAAACCCAACCAAAAAGCTCTATTTGTATGTCCGTCAGTTCATCCAGCACTAAATAAGCATCTAAGCAAGATTATTTGCGCACTAATCCAGTTCGACTCGAAAAGATGTTATGTTCGTGCGATCTTCCTGGATGCTGAACGAAGGCTGTCCCGGCCACCAACCTTCAATCTCTACATGCCTTTTACCCGTAGACCATGTGCCTAACGGGGTATCCCAATGATAAAAATCGGTTGTACTGGGTATTGAATCGACAAACTCCATTTCCAGAGTTAGTTCTGTTGCATTCAATGGAATGTTTTCCATAGTTCTGGTCATAAAGCCAACAATATCCTGATGCAGTTCTTTTTCACCTTCCGGGGTCTGGAATTTCAAGGTTGCTTTGACAAAGTAACTTCCTTTGTTTTCAAAGATGATTTGAAACGCTTCAATCTCTTCTATCCAATAGGGAATAATCTGTTCACCATTAATGGATGCAAAGGTATAAGCGACAGGCACCAGATCATCGGCTGCTGTGTTTGGCTGACTGGGCCAGATAACACTCATCACATCACTATCACCGCCGGCACTGGAGTATGAAGCCTTTGCTGAGCCTCGCCCCAGCATGCTCTGCAAACTATCTGCCTGACCGGTAATGCTCCACTGTGAAGAGTCAGAAAGTGACGCAACATTCATCCCGCTTTTGGCCAGAAGCACACCGGTTATCACCCCAAACCCCTGGGAAATAGCACCGGCTTCGGGGTCGTACATCTCCATATCAGCAGCAACAGACTTCAAAAGGTCCATATTTTCATTAATGACCTGAAATGGCCCTTTCAAACTTTGTTCCTGCACCAGATCCCATTGAGCCATCATCGCTCCCCGCTTGCTGAACTGCCATTTAAGGTCAGTATTCACGCTTACTTTTGATGACTGGTCATTCATTGAAAAAGAGGCCACCTGAGGTCCTTTAACATCAGAGGTTGACAGTTTTAGCTCTTCGGAAATCACACCTGAGACCACAGAAATATTAGAGATCTGCTGCCCTGCTGATCGGAAGGTTCCAGTATTGGTATCAACCACACCGATGGCACCCGGCTTAATGGCGAGATCCAGACTCCAGTTCCCCCACCAGCTGGGCCTCACCTCTCGAACCAGAGCATTGAAGCTATTTGAAAGATCTTCTGGAGGAAGCACCGATAGTGAAGTACTGGCAAATAACTGCCCAACTCCAGAAAACATAACAGTCAGTAGCAGTAATCTATTTTTCAGCTGGGGCATTGCAAATCTCCCAGAAATCAGTATCACGGTTAGAATGAGCAAATATAAAGGTGGGAACTTATAAATGACGGGTCATTAGAATTGAGTCAGTAAAAGGCGCTCTGTGAAACAGCAATATATAAAAGGATATTTTTAGAACGAGGTAAAACAATCATGCTTTCAAGTATAGACAACAAACCTCATCTATCATTTTATGATTGGCTATAAGCGACCTCCTAAGGAAAAAGCACAAGCATAAGTGTTAGATCTCGACAAGCTACTTCGGAAAGCCCTTCCCTGCTAAGCGTTGTTTTGTACCCAGCAGGTTCCTACAATCAGTTCGTTTGAGATTGAGGGATAAAGCCATGCTGACAGTCCTGTATGTAATAGCCATTACGGCAGAAGCCATGACCGGAGCACTTTCTGCCGGACGCAGAGGCATGGACCCTGTCGGTGTTATTTTTGTTGCCTGTTGTACGGCCATTGGTGGTGGCTCCGTTAGAGATATGCTGCTAGGTAGCTATCCACTGACGTGGGTTGAGACCCCAATGTATATCGTAATTACAACGGTAGCCGCCATCCTGACCATTTTCCTGCAACGTTATATGAAGCACATGTTCAAAGTGTTTCTGGTACTGGATGCGGTGGGGCTGATTACCTTCAGTATCATAGGCGCACAGAAAACACTGGATCTGGGCCATGGCTATATTATTGCCAGTGTCATGGCAGTCATTACTGGGGTGTTTGGCGGTATTCTCCGGGATATTCTCTGTAATAACGTTCCACTGGTTTTTCGAAAAGAGCTATACGCCAGTGTCGCCCTGATCTCTATTGGCTTTTACTTCACCCTGCAACTGCTGGAAGTAAACCCAACCGTCACTGTCATCTCAACACTGGTCTTTGGCTTTATTTTCCGAATGATTGCAGTGCGCTTGAAGCTGGAACTCCCCAAATTTGTCTATAAAGAGTCAGCCCATTAAGAATGGGCTGACCTCAGTGAGCTCTTCAGTACTGCCTGACTCTTCTTATGGCAAAGAGGCACTCATGGCCGACAAACTATTGAGCAAAGTCACCAACGCTTTAAAACTGTCTGCTTCATAACTCACCTGATTGGGAGCGATACGCTCTACGCCTGGAACCAGGGCATAGAGATCAGACTGGGCTTGAGAGATAGAAGAAACTGTCAGGCTATATGGTGGCTTTAGACCAAATGCGGCTTTAGGCTGACACGGTTTCAACAGTGACCGACCTGCTGCCGCTGATAGCAGTTCCCTAGCCATTGAAACAGACAAACTCTCTGCAGCATAGGCTCCACGAGCTTTTTTAACCTGAACATAGTCACTGTCTGGAAATGCTTCAGAAACATGAGCCTCTAGGTGATCATCTCCAGAAACCATCAACAGTGGAACCCCAAACTCTGCAGCCAGGCTCCCATAGAGATCCACCTCTCCCATAACATGACCATTCACTTCCACTTTTAAAAAAGCTCTGCTGTTTATAGTATGAGCAAGAACACCGTACTCACCGGCAGCACTGTGGGCACCAATCATCATCAAGGCGTCATAATCGTCATATTGAATGCCATCAATCATACCCAGCATTCTGGGCTTACCCTGAACCAGCTTTGCCTGTGGTGATATATTTTCAATGGAGAGGTTTATCATTGGCCCATGGCTGTCAATAACCGTAATTTCATCAGCACCTGATCTAACAGCCCCCTCAACAACAGCATTAACCTCCTGAACCATCAGCTGTCGAGCCATTTGATACTCTGTATTCCCGGAAACAGCTTGCTCTCTGCAACAGACCCCAGCCACACCTTCAATATCCGCAATAATCAGCAGTTTCATTCAATATCCCTCCTTACATTGGCGCCATAATGAACGACTCAGTAATAAGAAGGTGATGACTGAAGTCATGATGTGGAAAGTTTGTTTTTCTTAAGCACAAAAAAACGGCACGTAAAGTGCCGTTTTCAGTACGTGAAGATTCTGACTAATCAGACATGCTTCACTTCATCAATCTCATACTCAACACCGCCAGAAGGTGTGTTAACCACAACAACATCACCCTCTTCTTTACCAATCATGGCACGGGCAATAGGCGAGTTGACGGAGATCTTGTTTACCTTGATGTCCGACTCATCATCACCAACAATTTTGTACTCCACTTCCTGGTCATTTTCCATATTGATCAGTACAACAGTTGTACCGAAAAGCACCTTACCGGTTTTGGCGATGGAAGTAATGTCAATGAACTGAGCATTGGAGAGCTTAGCTTCAATTTCGTTGATGCGCCCCTCGGCAAAGCTCTGCTGCTCACGGGCAGCATGGTATTCGGCATTCTCCTTAAGGTCTCCAAGCTCCCGTGCTTCTGCAATCGCCGCAGAAATACGTGGACGCTCTACCCCCTTCAAATGAGCCAGTTCCTCACGGAGGGCTTTTTCTCCCTCCACCGTCATAGGAATTCTTTTCATCCAACGTTACCTTCGTGTAGATCCTGAAGCCGTCTGACCAATCTTTCTGATCCAAAGGCGATCGAACGTGCAATCGCTTCTGCTCCCGCCATGGTGGTTGTATATAGCACCTTATTGGTCAATGCGGAGCGACGGATCAGGTAAGAATCGGCAATGGCCTGACGACCTTCAGTAGTATTGATCATGAAGGCTATATCACCATTGACAATCATGTCCACCAGATGCGGTCTTCCCTGATGCACTTTGTTGATGGTGGTAACCGGCAAACCAGCTTCTTCAATCACCTTCGCAGTGCCAGACGTGGCCAGCAGCTCAAAGCCGATATCCATCAACAGGCGGGCAATCATGGGGACTTCAGGCTTATCGAAGTCGCGCACCGTAAGAATCACCTTACCACCGCTTGGCAGCTGCATATTCTCTGCCAGCTGTGCCTTATGGAACGCTTCAGGGAAGGTAGCCCCCACCCCCATCACTTCACCGGTCGATTTCATCTCTGGACCGAGAATCGGATCCACACCCGGAAACTTATTGAATGGGAAAACAGCTTCTTTGACACTGTAGTATGGCGGAACAATCTCAGTAGTAAAGTTCAGCTCTTCCAGTGTTTTGCCCATCATGACCCGTGCTGCGATCTTGGCCAGCGAGTGACCAATGCACTTGGATACAAATGGGACGGTACGGGAAGCCCTTGGGTTCACCTCAATCACGTAGATCTGGTCATCCTGAATGGCCAACTGTACGTTCATCAGACCCACTACCCCCAGTTCGAGAGCCATGGCACGAACCTGTTCACGGATTTCGTCCTGATGACGACGGTTCAGGCTGTAAGGCGGCAGAGAGCAGCTGGAGTCACCGGAGTGAATACCAGCCTGCTCGATGTGCTGCATGATTGCACCAATAACCACACGCTCACCATCACAGACCGCATCAACGTCCACTTCTACCGCACGGTTCAGGAAGTAGTCCAACAGCACCGGACTGTCGTTAGAGACCTGTACCGCGCTCTTCATGTAGCGAACCAGCTCGTCTTCGCCGGCAACGATTTCCATCGCACGACCACCCAGAACATAGGATGGACGTACAACCAGTGGATAACCAATCTCTGCAGCTTTTGCTACCGCTTCCTCTTCACTGCGAACCGTCGCGTTAGCAGGCTGCAACAGACCCAGCTTCTGGATCATCTGCTGGAAGCGCTCACGATCTTCTGCACGGTCAATCGCTTCAGGGCTGGTACCGATAATCGGCACACCTTCGGCTTCAAGGGCACGCGCCAGTTTCAGCGGTGTCTGACCACCGTACTGAACAATCACTCCAGTCGGCTTCTCAACATCAATGATGGCCAGCACGTCTTCCAGGGTTACCGGCTCAAAGTAGAGTCGGTCGGAGGTGTCATAATCGGTAGAAACGGTCTCTGGGTTACAGTTAACCATAATGGTTTCGTAACCGTCTTCCCTTGCTGCCAGTGCTGCATGTACACAGCAATAGTCAAATTCAATACCCTGACCGATACGGTTTGGGCCACCGCCAATAACCATGATTTTTTCACGGTCAGAAGGTTCTGCCTCACACTCTTCGTCATAGGAGGAGTACATGTACGCTGTCGTCGACTGGAATTCTGCCGCACAGGTATCCACACGCTTATAGACCGGCTTGACCTGTTGTTCACGACGATAGTTCCGAACCTCTGCTTCTTTAATACCCAGCAGTTCGGCCATGCGCGCATCACTGAAGCCTTTCTGCTTCAGACGGAACAGGCGCTCTTTGGACAGAGAGGCCAGTGTTTCTCCCGCCAGTACCGCTTCTTCATTCACCAGATCCTGAATCTGTACCAGGAACCATGGATCGATCATGCACTCAGCAAAGATCTCTTCCAGAGTCATACCAGCACGGAAGGCGTCAGCAACGTAGTAGATACGATCCGCTTTAGGCGTCACCAGTTCACGACGAATTCTGGTCAGTGCATCTTCACGCTCAGCATCAGAGCAGGCATCCAGTTTGAAATCAAACATGGAGTTGAAACCAGTAGCACCGGTTTCCAGACCACGCAGGGCTTTCTGCACAGACTCCTGGAATGAGCGACCAATGGCCATGACTTCACCCACAGACTTCATCTGAGTAGTCAGACGGTCATCAGCCTGAGGGAACTTCTCAAAGGCAAAGCGAGGGATTTTGGTAACCACGTAATCGATGGATGGCTCAAAGGAGGCAGGAACCACACCACCGGTGATTTCATTGCTCAGCTCATCCAGAGTGTAACCCACCGCCAGTTTTGCCGCAACACGGGCAATCGGGAAACCGGTCGCTTTGGACGCCAGAGCAGATGAGCGGGATACCCGTGGGTTCATCTCAATGACCACCATACGGCCAGTATCAGGACAGATACCGAACTGTACGTTAGAACCACCGGTTTCCACACCAATCTCACGCAGTACCGCAATGGATGCGTTACGCATGATCTGGTATTCCTTATCGGTCAGCGTCTGGGCCGGCGCGACAGTAATGGAGTCACCGGTGTGAACACCCATGGGATCAAAGTTTTCAATGGCGCAGACAATGATGCAGTTATCATTGCGATCACGAACCACTTCCATCTCGTACTCTTTCCAGCCAATCAGCGACTCATCAATCAGCAGCTCATTGGTTGGAGAAAGGTCGAGACCACGGAAGCAGATCTCTTCAAACTCTTCTTTGTTGTAGGCAATACCGCCACCGGTTCCGCCCATAGTAAACGACGGACGAATGATACAGGGGAAGCCAACCTGATCCAGAACGGCACGGGCTTCTTCCATGGTATGGGCAATACCGGAGCGAGGCGTTTCCAGACCGATATTTTTCATGGCCTGATCAAACAGCTGACGATCTTCTGCCTTATCGATCGCCTGCTGGTTGGCACCAATCATGGTCACGCCATACTTTTCCAGAACACCTTTATGGAAAAGATCCAGGGCACAGTTCAGTGCAGTCTGGCCACCCATGGTTGGGAGAATCGCGTCAGGGCGCTCTTTTTCAATAATTTTTTCAACGGTCTCCCAGCGGATCGGCTCAATATAGGTTGAGTCCGCCATGGCCGGGTCGGTCATAATCGTCGCAGGGTTGGAGTTCACCAGGATGACCCGGTACCCCTCTTCCTTCAGCGCTTTACAGGCCTGCGCTCCAGAATAGTCAAATTCACAGGCCTGGCCGATAATAATTGGACCAGCCCCGAGTATCAGAATACTTTCAATATCAGTACGTTTTGGCATCTTTCTCTCACATCAAAACGGGGTTGGTTACTTCGCTGCCTTCAGCATCTCAACAAAACGATCAAACAGCCCGGCAACATCGTGTGGGCCTGGGCTTGCTTCAGGGTGCCCCTGGAAGCTGAAAGCGGGACGGTCTGTCCGCTCAATACCCTGCAGACTGCCATCAAACAGTGACTTATGGGTTGCTTTCAGGTTTTCTGGCAGAGAGTCTTCGGCTACTGCAAAACCATGGTTCTGGCTGGTAATCATGACCTGACCGGTCTTGAGATCCTGAACCGGATGGTTGGCGCCGTGGTGACCGAATTTCATCTTCTCGGTCTTGGCACCACTGGCCAGTGCCAGCAGCTGGTGACCCAGACAGATACCAAACACAGGCAGAGACGTCTCCAGAATGTCCTTGATGGCGGAAATGGCGTAATCGCAAGGCTCGGGGTCACCAGGACCGTTAGAGAGGAAAACACCATCCGGATTCAGAGCCAAAACCTCTTTGGCCGGTGTTTTGGCGGGCACGACAGTCAGCCGGCAGCCACGCTGAGCCAGCATGCGCAGAATATTTCTCTTAACACCAAAATCGTAAGCCACTACGTGGAAAGGCAGGTCCGTCACTTCGGCATGGCTGTCGGTCTCAAGGCTCCAGACGCCTTCTGTCCAGACGTAAGGCTGGTCAGTGGTCACTTCTTTTGCCAGATCCATGCCTTTCAGGCCTGGGAATTCACGAGCCTTAGCCAGTGCTTTGGCTTCATCGACAGAGTCACCTGCCATGATACAACCATTTTGAGCACCTTTTTCCCGAAGAATCCGGGTCAACCTGCGGGTATCAATACCGGCGATAGCCACAATATTGCGGGACTTCAGATATTCATCCAGTGGCATTTTGCTGCGCCAGTTGCTGGCCAGCAGTGGCAGGTCTTTAATGACCAGGCCTGCAGCATGAATTTCTGGAGATTCTTCATCTTCCGGAGTAATACCGGTATTACCAATATGGGGATAGGTTAGTGTAACGATCTGGCGGGAATAGGAAGGGTCGGTGAGAATTTCCTGATAACCGGTCATTGCCGTGTTAAAAACCACCTCACCACTGGTCTCACCATCAATACCGATGGCGATTCCCCGGAAAATACTGCCATCTTCCAGAGCTAAAACAGCCGTCTTAGTCAAAGGATCCTCCCGAACTTGAACCTGAGCGTCTTATGCCTGAACGCTATGATGCTTTATGCCCTCCAGTTTGCAGACCCAAAAAAAGCGAGATGTTTTAAAAAACCATCTCGCTCTTGATCACGCATTCTGTCGTCAGCACCATAAATCCAATGCAAATTTTTCGCATTTAATCACAACACATCGAGCTTGTCCATCATTAATTCTGAACGGTCATTCAAATCTCATAATCTTACTTCAGACCCAGCACATCCTGCATATCGAACAGGCCGCACTGTTTGTCAGATATAAAGCGAACTGCACGTAATGAACCACGGGCGTAAATCACACGACTGCTGGCTTTGTGGGTTACCTCCACACGCTCACCTTCACAGGCAAACAGCACCGTATGATCACCAATCACATCACCGGCTCGGACAGTAGCAAAACCAATGGTTTCACGATCTCTTGGTCCGGTATAGCCTTCTCGACCGTAAACAGCACACTTCTGCAAATCACGCCCCAGCGTGTCTGCCACCACTTCACCCATTTTCAGCGCTGTTCCAGAAGGTGAGTCCACCTTGTGACGATGGTGAGCCTCAATTACCTCAATATCTGCATCATCACCCAGCACCTTTGCAGCCATCTCCAGAAGCTTGAATACCAGGTTAACCCCGATGCTCATATTGGGCGCAAAAACAATGGCCGTATCTTCTGCCGCTTTAGCCAGCTCCGCCTTCTGATCATTACTCAAGCCTGTGGTGCCAATCACAACGCCTTTGCCATGCTGTCGGCACAGTTCAACATTCTGCATGGTCAATTCAGGGGTGGTGAAATCGATCAGAACATCGAAGTCATCGATGGCCACAGCCAGATCATCAGTAAGGGAAACATTCAATGTGCCAACGCCCACCAGATCTCCCGCATCCACACCCAGCAGGCTATCGCCAGATTTAACGATGGCTGCTCCCAGCTGGCACTGCTCATCAGCGGCAACGGCTTCCACAAGCATTCGCCCCATTCTTCCGGCGGCACCCACAACGGCAACTCTGGTCACGTCACATTCCCTCTGGTTTTAAATCGATTGCAATAAATCGTCCGTAGTCTATCGGACTACGCATAAACAGCAAGCTAGGCGCAAAAAATACCAATCCAGCTTTTATTTTTTAAGGAAAAAACGATAACCTGCACCCCAAGTCTATTTCTTAAAAGTTACAGGTTGAATGATGATCAGACAGTTTGCGAAAGACGTTCGGGAGATGCATTGGGCCCCAAGACTGATTCTTGCACTGGTTATTTTGAAAACCGTTTCGGTGATGATTCGGGAAGCACAGATACTTTAAAACGGACCAGAGTTTCATACCCCACTTCTAGACCTGTAAATTCCCATCATCAATCAGGTTATTGATGATTTCGATATCCGTGGAGCCTCCACCATAGTTGGATAGATCAACACCATCCAGCGTGATCTTCTGAGTAACATCACCACTTTCAGATGATTTGATATCAATGGTTGTGTTGCCATCTTCAAAATTGAGAGCGAGCAGCTCTTCAACAGCGCTTCCTTCTTCAGTGATAAGATCACTGATATCCAGGACATCACCACCCAGCCCAGCATGAAAGTCAGTAATCACATCCTCCGCTGGATTCTGAATATTTCCAACATCACTTACCTGCCAGGAGAACGTATCTGACCCATCACCACCGGTCATCACATCATCGCCAGCACCACCGAAAATGATATCACCTCCACCATCCCCCAACAGCGTGTCATCTCCCAGGCTACCGATTAACTGATCGGCCTCTGATGAACCCTGAACTATGTCGCTGTCAACTGTGCCAGAAAGTGACGTTGTCTCAACCCTGAGCCCATCCAACCCACTGCCAGCCCCCTCAAAATGAAGGAAAAAACCATCCCAGTTGACGGGGTTACTGGCATCCGATGACTCTGGATCCAACCCCAGGTTCAAATCAGTCAACTCGGGCAAAGTTGTCCACTCTGCAGCACCATCCGTCAGGCTCTTGAACATCAATGTGCCCTGCCCCTGACCATCATTTGCTGCGGTATCGATTTCCCATCGAAAACGGAACCACCCGGAGCCACCACCTGCACTGGTAGCAACCGTGGTGCCATCAGCCAGCGTTATATACATTGCACTGTTGTTATAGCTACCAAAACTGAATTTCAACCCCTGTTCACTGTTGCTTCCTTTGGCGGTAATCTGACCATCATTATTACCATCAGCTCCAATCCCAAAAACCGAACCCCAATAGTTTTTCTTGATATCAACTTCCAGGGAAAAAGAAGAAGTGACATTGAAATCAGGCAGGATCCCAACGTCTGAATCTGGAAGTGTTGCACTGGCCCCAACCCCAGGACCACTGGAGTTGAAAACCATCGCCTTACCACCCTCATGACCTGCAGTATCATTCACTGTGATAGAAGAGGAAGTATTAAATTTCTGAACAGACCAGCCATTTTGGCCATTCACATCACCAGCTGAATAACTATTGAGATCCTCTGACTGAACCTGAGAGCCCTGACTTATAGAGAATTGATGCTCGTTACTGGCATGCTGACCATCACTCACAGTAAAACCAAAACCTGTTGGTGAAACACTGTCATCACCATATTCAAACGTCAGATTACCAATATCTGTAACAGCAACTTCCTGGTTAGCAGTGACAGCAATACCATCCAACATCAGCGAACCGTTCTGCGGTAATGACGTAACAGTTATTGATTGAAGTGCATCACCAGCGTCAGAATCAGAGAACTCAAAATCAGCAACCGAGAAATGATAAATACTGCTGCCCTGAATAATAAGGCTGTTATCTGAAGACTCAGGGGCATACTGCGAAATGGAAAGAACCAGGTTGTCGATCCCCCAGGATTCATCATTCAGAGCCTGGTTCAGGGTTGAACCAAAACCAATTTTAAGAGAACTCTGGTCTGGGCTAACCGGGATCGTCATGCTGTAGGTATGAGCCTGATCAACCCATCCATAAAAACCAACGTGCCCACCCTGACCGTGCTCAACCTGACCAACAGTATTCCCCTGAGCATCAATAACAGTCTCAGCCCCAGAAGCAATACTGCCATGGGAGTAACTCTTGGCGTGGTATTGCTGTCCATCGACAAAGACTTGAAACTGCTCACCATCCCAGGAATCTATCTCATAAAGGGTAAACTGGAGCGTTACTTCCGACACACCATCTGGCAGATCAAAGTTTTTAAAAACAGCTTCATTGCCGCCAGTACCACCAAACCGCCCTAACAGATTCCCGGTATTGAAGTTATCACTTGAACTGGTGGACTGATTCCAACCATCAGATCCTGAATTAAAATTATCTTCTGAGATAACTTGATTAACACGCAGCGCTGCCTGTGCTTCGATTGTTGCCTGACCATCAGATACATGAAAGCCAAAGTTTGCTACACCTGAAAAATCAGCAGCAGGCGTAAATGTCCATGTGTCATTTCCATTATCAACAACAACACCATTACTGGACGACAAATCAATAATATTTAGCGCATCACTATTTTCATCTGACGTATTTGTCAACAGCATGGCTTTTGTAATGGTGATGCTATCCACTTCCGTGATAGTACCAAGGTCTACTGGCTCATCAACTGTTGGAGCCTCATTCGCATCAGAAACGTCTATGGTGATTTGCTGGCTGCTTGTCAAATGACCATCACTGACCTGTATCGTGAGATCATGAGAACCAGACGTTTCAAAATCCAGTAATGTTCCATCTGCTACGCTAATCACACCGGAGGATGGATCAATAGTAAAGCGACCACCCGCATCATTACTTAGAGAAAATACCAGAGAATCCGGGTTATCAACATCACTGGCGGTAGCTTGCCCAATAACGGTTCCATTTGAACTACCTTCCAGAACAGTAAAAGCACCATCCCCGGACTCATGAACCTGCAACTCTGGCCCATCATTTTCAGGCGCAAAACTCAAAATACCACTGTCGGAAACGGTACTGCTTCCATCAGAAAGGTCGTAGCTTAGCGTGACATTTCCGAAAAAGTTATCTGCTGGAGTAAACTCAAAATACTCATGAACAACATCTACTCCCCCAGTTGTGCTGACAGAAAAACTATTGGTGGTATCAACCACACCTCCATTCTGTGCACGAAGATCAAAGGCAAGCTCATTGCTGGCTTCAACAACACTCGCGCCAGACTCAATCTGTTCTCGGGAAACTGCATCGTAAGACATGGCAACATGACCAATGCGAGCATTGGTCACTGACTGAGTACTATCGAGACTGCCACCATAGCTGTCCTGTTCCTGACCAATCATCACCCAACCACCGGATGGAATGGTCAAGCCCTGCTTGAACGTACTGCTATCGATCAAAGCCCCATTATCAAATACCTGAATAGCGCCATTCTCACTATCCCAGGTCATGGTAACGGTATGTGTACCTCCATCCTGAATATTCAATCCATCAAAGTTTATTCCTGCCCCCCCGAGGTCAAGGTGCAGGGAACCATCATGATTCTGAATATAAACATTCAGCATATTGTCGCTGGAGGGGACTTGTGCACTCAGAATATTCTCTATATTTCCTGAATGCGACCCCGTTGATGTGTATTCAAATTCAATGGTGAAGGCATCATACTCTGACAGTCGCTGATCCAACTCAATTTGACCATCGGTTCCGGAGTCAAATTCGATATAAGCCACTTCGGATAACGAACCATCACTTCCGTCATAATGAACGTTACTGATCTCACTCTGTCCATTACTGTCATCAACATTGGAAAGTAAGTCCGTTTCTGTGAATCTCAGCACCTGATCTTCGCGGCCATCGGCAATAATATGGGTTCCTTCAACAGACCATGACGTATCAGCAGAAACCATGACGGAGGTTTCAACCGGATCACTCTCAACCTCATACCCCATCCGAGTTAGCTGTATATTGTCGAGAAGCCCACCTGCGCCCTCGTTACTGGTTGCCCGGAATTCCAGGCGCTTTTCTGAGCCATCACCAGTCAGTGTCAGTGTTTGACTCTGCCAGTTGAACTGGCCTGAGCTGCCATCAAGCTCAGAAATTTTTTCTCCCCCCCAATACACATCAACTCCTGAGCTGATAACACCCTGTCGAGGAGAGAAGTCAAAGTTAAGTTCATAACTACGCCCGGCTTCCGTAGAAATATCCCTGTAGAGATTGTTATCACCTACAGCGGCTTCTACCTCAATCACTCTGTTAGAGCCATCAGATCCACCGTAGACGGTTTCATAGTGCAACTCCACATTCCCTGACGGATTACTGGTTTGCCATCCGGTGTTTGCTTCAAGTACAGAGGCACCTGCGGTCGCTGAAGAAAAATTGGCAAAATCGGTGGAGAACAGAAGCTGATCAGCCTCCATTGTTGTTTCTATTACTTGGTAATCGAGATTCAGCTGACCATTAAAGTCAGCGTTAGGCATCAGCGTCCAGGTGCCATCGCCATTATCCGTCAGCTGGCCGCTATCACTGGACAGATTGGTTACTGAGACATTTGAGGCGGAGCTCAATGAAGAATTGGCAATCAATGACTCACTGGTAATAATAAATGCCCCATCATTCTGTGTACTCACAACATCAGAAGACCAGCCAGCCTCTTTACTGAATACCCTACCATCACCAAGACTGATTTTTACTGGTTCATGAACAACCGAGGCTCCTCCAAACTTCGCAACAGCATTTGAATAATTGAATTGACTGTTCCCTTCCGGGTCAAAATAAACAAACTTATTGTCGATATGGACATGACTGCTTAAATCGTCCAATGACGTACTTGAAGATAAAAAAGCACTGAGATCCAATACATCATGCTGTTCTGAAGTTGATTTAAAATCCCATAAGGTATCTATCTCACCATCATCACTGAGTACAAAGGTATCATTGCCACTGCCACCCACCATAAAGTCACGGCCGGCACCACCAGCGATGACATCATCATCATACCCGCCATCCAAATAGTCATTGGCAATACCTCCTTTCAGAGTGTCATTGCCATATTTACCAAAAAGTTCTATCCGCTGAGCGCTATTTTCTTCATAGGCTCCGCTGTTTTTATTAAATCCATCAAGACCGGTATAACTGGACCCATCCAGAACATCATCACTGAAGCCACCGAAGGCTCTTTCAATACCAGTGGCTTGCAAGTTCAGGGAAAGACTTTCGCCAGTATCACCTTGAAGTTTTGCAGTATCAAAACCGTCGCCACCTTCTACCGTTCCCTGGGTAAGGTCGAGCCCATCAACGATCAGGGTGTCGTTGCCTCTACCACCATAAAGATGATCTGCGCTCTCATCATTGGTTAAGGCATCACCATCCAACACATCATTGCCAGCAAGACCAATAAGGACATCTCCACCTTCACCACCACGAAGCTGTTCACCACTACGAGTCCCCACTTGTTCTGACAAGGCATCTTCACGGTCAAATTCGATCTCCTGTCCATCAGGAAGTCTGAAGCGAACCAGGTTGTCGATATCCGAACGTTCCCCAAAGCGGGCCAGTTGATTAGAGGCGTCAAACTGTCCACCACCATTCACATCAACAAATACCCCCGCATCCGTTACCTTAACGAAGGCGTGGATGTTTTCAGCCACCACGTTTTCAGGCAGAACAGTTTGTAGATCAATCAGATCTCTGTGGCCTTCCAGACTGGTAAAGTCGTATAACAGGTCGGACCTGAGATCATCGCCAGTGGTCGTTTCCAGATTTAGTACAAACTCATCCCGTCCCTCGCCACCAATCAGCATGTTACGGCCACCACCAGCAACAATGCGGTCGTTACCACGCCCCCCATCCAGCATGACACCATCGGCATTCCCCTGCAGGGTGTCACCACCATCACGACCGTACATCCAGAGCTTATGATCCGCTACATTGTCGTCTTTTGCATCACTGCTTAGCCCAACCTGAGCAGCATCCAGAATTTCACCGCCATCGGAGCCGTGCGCCTCTTCTACCTGATGTTGATCCAGACGAAAGTTAAACAGCTCTCCAGACTTACTTCTGATAAAGGCAGTACTGGCATCAGCACCAGGACCACTGTCTGACTCATAATCTTGTCCGCGGGGATTGTATTTCTGAGTACGGCTGGCCAGCACCTCCGCAGTCTGAAATGCGTCATCATCCTGAAGTTGTACACCTGCCTGTGCGAAGATATTGAATACAACACGGATATTGTCGCCAATATCAATCAGGATTTCGTTACGGGAAAAAACACTGTCTTCAGTAAAGCGGGCGATCTGGTTTTCTTCCGAAAAGTCACCATTGCCAGAAACATCAAGAAACACCCCTTCTTCGGTAATACTTAAATAACTGAGAAGGTTATTGGCATCTGCGCCTTCAGGAAGTAACTGACTAACATCCAACACATCTTTTTCAAAGCGGGTTGACTTGAAATCCAGAGTTTCCACCGAACCAGTATCCGTCAGGACATAGCGGTCTGAGCCTGCACCACCAATATATACATCGTTACCAGCACCACCCTCCAGAACATCATCACCCCAGGAACCGTGCATCACATCAGCACTGGAAGACCCCATCAGCATATCGGATTGATGCGTCCCTCGAATTTCATTGCCCCCCCCTTGATCGAATGAATCAATAGCTGGAGAATCACTGAGGGGCACATCGGCATTAACGGTGTGATCAAAATGAATAATGGAAGTGTCTGCAACCTGCACGGCCACCATGGCATTCAAAGCCGGCCCCCCAGGAGCAAAACGGGCGACCTGACTGTCTACCGAGAATTGGCCACTACCGGAAGAGTCCACGAATACACCAGAGCCGGTAATTTTAACAAACTGTTTTAAATTGGAAGCATTGACACCACTATCAGGTAACAACTGGCTGACATCCAAAACATCCTGCTGATTGTTATCTGACTTAAAATCCAGTGTTTGGATAGATTCTGGATTATCGATAGTGTGCCGGTTATTACCCGAGCTGGTATCCATGACGTCACATACTCCCTTATGTTCACCACGAAAACTGGTTTAATTATTTCTCATTATTTTTATTTAATAAGTGTTGCCATTAATCAAACCTGAAGGTTTCCATCATCAATCAGGTTATTAATGATTTCTATATTCGAGGTTCCACCGCCATACCCTGATAAATCAACGCCTTTAAGGGTAATTCTCTGGGTAACATCAGATGCATCAGACCTGACTTCCAGAACAGTGTCACTGTCTTCAAAACTGAAGCTCAAATAGTTATCCAGAGGATCAGCTTCATCCAGCAAGTCCGCCAGATCCAGAACATCGCCACCCGGACCGGTCTGGAAGTCGGTAATTAAATCTTCTGCTGGTAGAGCAGCAGTACCAAGGTCAGATGATACCCACGAGAACGTATCTGAGCCTTCTCCCCCTTCCATGCGATCATCTCCAGAGCCACCAAAGAGAATGTCATCTCCGGCATTACCAATCAGCGTATCGTTACCAATACCACCGCTGATGCTATTCGCCGCTGAAGACCCAAGTACAACATCAACACCCTCAGCCCCTGTAACAGAGCTACTGCCACTCTGGGTATTCAGTGTTGCCATTGCAGTATTCGTAAGCTCTCCATCAGTGACGGTAAAACTGAATTCCGTTGAGCCACTAAAGTTATCGTTGGGTTCAAACTGCCAGATACCCTCTCCAGTATTCGTTAATGCACCATCAGAACCGGAGTATGTGACTTCCTGAACCGTCAGATTATCACCGTCATAATCTACCGAGTTTGCCAGAAGCTGCTCTTCGGTAATAACAAATACGGTGTCTGTCAGTAATGAAGCGTTGTTAGTTGGCTGAGCAACAGGCTGACCATTTAACAATGTAGAACTTACGCATTGACAGCTCTGATAAAAGATGGTCTCAGCCAGTCTTTACCATCAGAGAAGCTCTTAATGAAGTCCCAAATAGCATCCTTGAGCGCATCATTCTTAACGCGATAGATGCTACTGAGAGATTCAGATACTTTCTTGGCCTGAAGGCAGGCATACCCAAAGATAGAGGCAAAAATATGGTTCCTGACCTGCTGCTTTCCTCTCACCTGAAAGCGCTCAATACTGCAGAGTTGTTTCAGCGCCCGGTGATACTCTTCGATCGCCCAATGGTGCAGGTGAAGTTCATTAAAGCCTACCTGTGGTGATACCTCTGATCCAGCATGGGGTGTGTAGACGACGTAATGGCGCAGCTCGTTTTTTAGCCGCGTCCGGTACAAACGCACAGAACCAAAATTACGTAGCCAAACGGTTATTCCCTCTTCAGGAATCTCCAGGCTCTGCACTTGTTGGTAGTCACCCTTTTGGATAGAAACAGTACGGTTGCTTTTAACGGCAAACATAAAACCCAGACCG
Organism: Endozoicomonas sp.; assembly: GCF_965196975.1. Lineage (NCBI taxonomy): Bacteria > Pseudomonadati > Pseudomonadota > Gammaproteobacteria > Oceanospirillales > Endozoicomonadaceae > Endozoicomonas > Endozoicomonas sp. The sequence goes on along the minus strand of NZ_OZ239981.1, from coordinate 5,513,828 downwards.
TTGTTTTTCACAGTCTTCAGGTTTGCGGCACTGCTATACCAGGAATCCCCCGTAACAAATGCAGGTCGTAAGCCCCATACAAGTACTTCTTTCAGCATCTCGAGAAAATAATCATTTTTGGACTTTCCGTCCGCAGAGTCATAGATACGGAAATTGACAGGAAGGCTATAGCCTTTGATATCGGTGTAATAGAGCGTTATGAGATTAATGCCCTTGACGGCTTTATGATGCTTGCCCGAGTAATGATAGCCGATGAATGCCGTGTAGTTACTGTACGGCTTATCCAGCACCGTATCATCAACCGATAGCGTGCCCCCATCAAGAATCAGCCTTGCGGCTACTTCCATGAAAAGGTCATTGGGAGCAAAGTCTTCACGTTGTAGAAAACGGTTAACGCTGTGGTGTGACATATCTCCGATCTCACTAAGGCGAGTACAGGTTGCTGATTTCGGCTCACACAATAGAAACCCTGTATATTTCGGCAAATCACACCCAGCTGTTGTAGGTCTTGTTATCTTTCTACGCACGACGACATCCGCTATTTTTTGCTGATCTAGCAATTTTTACAGCTGCCTGTCAATGCGAAAGTCCTACAATGTATTTTGGTCATAAATGCCATCGGAGAACTGAAACCGTTCTACATCAGAGGTTGATTGATCAGTACCGTCTCGATCAGTAACCGTATCTGTAATAATGAAGCCTCCACCAACTCGCTCCTCAATGGTATATTCACTCCGTACTCCACTGAAAACGGCAGTATCGATACCGAAGGAGCCATTTATCTGATCATCACCAGCACCACCGGTAATGATGTCATCCCCATACTCACCATTTAGCTGGTCATTGCCATCACCACCATCAATCACATCATTACCAAAACCGGCAGCAACAATATCCGCACCACCACCAGCATTGATGACATTATCATCATCCCCAACCAGAACATCACTTACATCAGTACCGTTGATGGCACTGCCTGAGTTAACACCCTCGACGACTTGCCAGACCGTCACATCCCCGGCGACCGGCGCATCCACTACAGGAAGCACATAAACCGTCAATGAACTGGAAGAAACGGAAGTGCTTCCAGTGGACTCTGATGACGTGGCAAAAACATCCACATTGAAATTGCCATAGTAATGCTCAGAAGGAGTGATAAGAAGACTATTAATATCCCAGGTACTGACATCAACAACCTGATCGCTGCTCGACAGCGTGACACTGTTTACCCCATCACTGACCAGAGCACCGTCGGGTATGCCTGATAAAGTGACTTCCAGAGCTTCTGAGCCATCGGTATCCACCAGCTCAGCCCCCAGGTCAACCTGGAATGCACCACCTTCATCAATGGTGACGCTGGCATTATCACTCACAACAACATCAATCGTGCCCGAAGTCACATTGGTGCCATCAGTTATCTGATAACTGAACTGATCGGCACCGACAAAGCCTTCTGCCGGTGTGTAGCTGAAGGTGCCGTCACCATTGTAGGTAACTGAGCCATTAGCTCCGTTGCTGTAACCAGAAACCGAGAGCACCTCATCTGCAGGATCTACCGCACCATCAAATACATTGCTGGTTGTCAGTACTCCATCCTGAACCTGCATTTCAAACTGGTAGTCTTCAACGGAAGGAGCCCAATTGGAAGGGGACATTTCCAAGATAAAGTCTGTGTCAGCATTATTATTCAAAACACCGATACGACCATCATTCAATGGCTCACCAAAATCGTGTGAAACTTTAAGCTCACCCTCTGAGTAAAAATTAGCAACGGTCCCATCAACCCTGAGCTGAATAGGCACATAGACATTTTTGGGAATCGTTGCGGGTATAGCAACAACATTGGAGTGAACACCATCGATTATCTGTTCAATACTCCATTTTTGTGCGCCGATTCTTGCCATCACAAACTTGTAGTTATTTTCATCCTGATAATCAAAAATAATCCCACCGTTATACCAGCCAGAGTCACTGGCATTGGTTTTAACCTGAGCATCAAGAGTGAACGATTCGGAAATAGTCCCTTCATAATTAATTAAAGTCACAGGGAAATTATTGCTACTACTGTCAGAGTCAATAGAGAGGCCGGTACCATTGATGATCCAGGGGAAATCATCGATTTCAATAGCATGTGGAGTACCATCGAATACATCCGTTCTAAACTGGAACAAGTCCACATTGTTGAAATTAATGGTCGCCGTATTTCCTGTGCCATCAACATCAATCGTTGCTGTCTTTGTTGAAAGGTCCAGCGTTACCTGATCCGATCTGAAACCCCCTAAATCGACCGTATTACTGCCAGCGCCACCATTAAGGGTAATGACATCACCCGCCTGCAGATTTTCAAATTTAAAGGTATCATCGTAAGCTGAGCCGGTGATCTCATTGGGTGCTCTCTCTGAATGATTGAAACAATAGTGCTCTATTTTCACAGCTACTATGGGAACACCACTCATAATAGTTAACTGTCATGCCCGCTTCTGTTATTTCCAGCTCTACCAAAAGCATCGTTTTGCAAATTGAAGTTTCTATAGATTCAGGCAACATGCTGAATCTTGAAGATAGTTTACAGCGTGCACTCAATGAAGCCGGGCAGCTTGGAACAAAAGAGTTATTGGGGCTATTTGAATCACCCAATAAAGAACCTATCGTCGTTAATCAGCAGAAGTGGAACTACAAAGGAAAGGTTCTTAAGCACTATGAAACCTTATACGGTCGTATACCTTTGGAGCGCTCCGTATATCAGGGTGTCAGAGGTGGCAGTACTCTGGCAGCACTTGATCTTCGTGCCGGTATTATTGGTTCAGCTACCCCCAAATTTGCCAAGTCTATCGCCTGGAAATACAGCCAGATGCCAGCGCCTGCGGTAAAAGAAGATTTTGAGACCAACCATCAAAGGACGCTTTCAAATTCTTATATCAAGCATTTATCGGACAGAGTAGGTGCATTAATTGAAGACCAGCAAGACACTCACTACCACCTTCCTCCACTAAAAGAGCCTGTTGAAACAATAGCCATTGGTCTGGATGGAACCTGCATGCTGCTTTGTGAAGAAGGCTGGAGGGAAGCCATGTGTGGGACATTGAGCCTATATTCTGCAGATGGAGACAGGCTCCACACGATATATACAGCCAGTTCGCCAGAGTATGGTAAACAAAGCTTTATGAGCAAGCTCGACGAGGAGATTGCAGATCTAAAACGACTCTACCCAAATGCCACATACATCGGGGTAGCTGACGGGGCTAGAGAAAACTGGAGTTATTTGAAACAACATACCTCTGGGCAGATACTCGATTTTTATCATGCATCTGAATATTTAGCTGGAGCAGCGGAAGCACTGTTTCCAACCAGTAAGGCGAAGCGACACCAGTGGCTTGAAGACAGGCTACATAGTTTGAAAAACAAGCGTGGAGCAGCCAAAAAAATCCTTCAGGAAATTGAATCAGCCGAGCTCCCGAAAAAGACAATCGCACTGACAGAGAAGCGCTACAAAGCTGTGAGCTATTTTACAAACAATCACCAGTTAATGAATTATCATCAGGCGCTTAAACGCCATTGGCCAATAGGTTCAGGAGTTACTGAAGCGGCTTGTAAGACTCTGGTAAAGCAACGATTATGTGGTTCTGGAATGAGGTGGAAAGCAACAGGAGCGGAAGTGCTTTTGACAACAAGAGCACTGATCCAGAGTAAGGGGCGCTGGGAACAACTTTGGTCTGAGTTCATGACTGGAAAGGTTGAAGCTAACCTATGAGTCAGTTATCAAATTGAGAGAGCACCCTGTTGAACCCCGCAGAATATGGACTTCCAATTGCCTAGCAGTCCTGGATTCTCACGAGTAAAACACTGCTCAGCCAGTTGCCTGACTTGGTTTTCAAGGGCTTGCATAGAGTTTAACCAGGGTAAGTCGATTGGCTTTGCTCCAATAGCAAAAGTGAGGGTGGCACGTGTGCTATGGGGTTCTTGATGATTTGCTGCTTCAGTACAGGGTCTGATTGATGTAAGGCGATAGCAAATACCATCCTTGTCCAGAGTTTTTAAAAATGCTTTTATGGTATCAAGATCATCCGGAGAAAGTCCTGTTGAGGACTTGTTTTTGCTTTGGCGTTCAATACTTACCGTTTCAGCACCAATGTTAATGACGCACCTAGTTTTATTACCCAAATTAAAATTTCCGGTGGTGTGAATAAAAGCAGGGTTGACTCTTTTGTCTTCTTTAGCTTCTGAAATATCTTTTCTCTCAAATAATTGACTTAAAATATATTCGTAACCTGAAGTAATTGAGACAAATAATTTATCTGGCTTCCAGTTTGGGGATAAATGGCAATGATCCTGTACGGTCACTTTTTGATGTTCGTGCAAACTGTGAGGTGGTGATTGTAAAACTTCTTTTTTTTCTAAACAAACAGTAACGCTTTGTCCTGATTCATGCTCATTTCTACTTGCACAGCTTGGATAGTCATTGAGGCTTAGAATACAAACGTCAGAAATGGATTTATTACTGTCTTCAGTAATGAGTCTTACAGAGGCCTCGCTGTTCTCAGGGGATTTTCGATACTCAACTCTTGATGGTGTCGGCAAACGTGATGCTGATCTTTGATCAATGCGTTGTTCGTTTACCTCAGCTATGGTTCCTCTCTCAACTTGTCTTGATACTCCCGATTTTTGAGAAACCTTCATTCCACGCATTGAAGGTGTGATGAGAGAAATACGGTCATTTTTCTCATCTCCTTCACTATCGCTGGATATATCATGGCTATATCCAGCATGAATTGATTCTTTAAAATATCTTACTTCTGTAGACATATTATTTAAGCATTTTTGCAGGATGAACAGTTAGATAACTCCTCTAGGGATAAGTTCCGACAGTGATGTTAAAAACCAAAATACCCATAAGTTTATTGTCATTTCTTTTTTTATAAGAGTGCTTTGACCCAAGAAAAAATGTTGATGAGCTGTCGTTAGCAGAATAATGCGAACTATCTGGAGAAGGAAGAGTATAGCCGCAACGCTACTGAAAGTATTGAGCGGCTTGTTACTCATTGTTGGCTACACTTGTTTTATTTTAATTATCTTGTGGAGTTGAAGGGGATCATCAGCAGAAGTGCTGGTTGTTTTAACCAGCAGCAGTTGTTCAAGAAGCTCTACTGGCAATCTCTGCCTGCTTTAATTCATGCTGAATAACGCCGAAGATCTGCTGAAACTCACTGTCATAGCGAACCAGACTTTGGGTAAATTCTGGCATTAATTGAGCTATTGGCTGTCCTGTATTCTCTGGGAGCGTTTCCGGTATCAGTTTGATCGCTTGAGTCAAATGGTATTCAGTTTGACGAACAAACGTCATCAAGCGCTCATATTCTATCCCCATGTTATGCAGGTCTGGTTTTCTGCCTGAACGGGAAAGAGCCATTTCATCAAATACCTGCTGAAGTCGCACATCATATTCTGCCAAAGCGGCATTAACCTGCCTTAGTTTACTGACATGGCTTGCATCCACAGCAGCACCAATGGGAGCGACAGGTGCTGATTGAACGCTATTGCTGGCATCAATGACAGCAACCTCTGGCTGCTTTCCAAAAGCCATGTCCGGACGAAACGGGTTGGTAGCGGCCAGATTGGCCAGAAGGTTTTCTACCTTATTGAAATCCATCTCTAGCATTTTCGGCAGCTCAGTTAGCGTATCGGTAAAGCTGGCCTCAACGTTATCCTCTGCCGCTGCCTGGACTGATGGTCCAATCTCCGGGTCTTTAATAGGGTCGGGCTGGTTTGGGCGGTTATTAATCTGATCCGTCAGTGAAGACGACATAGCACGTTCTCCTTTTTGGCCATTACCTAAAGATTAGTTGATTGTTAATAGTTTTTTTCTATTGAATGTGTTGGTTTGTTTTATTTTTATAATTGATAATCATTCTCATATAATAAAGCCAACAACGATTGAGTGGTCACGAAGACCGGAGGACAAGATGGCTAAGACCGTTTCTTTTGCAGCAGTACACTTTTGTGTTGCATTTTCAGTAGGTTATCTGATGACTGGCGATATTATGGTCGGTGGTGCACTGGCGATGGTTGAGCCTGCTGTGAATACCGTGGCTTATTATTTCCATGAAAAAGTCTGGAATCGATTTAAAAACGTTAGACCAAAGCATACCGCTACTTTAGTGAGTGCGTAGCAATGGCGCCTTTATTCAGGCCCTCAAAAGCAACGACCCGGATGGTCTTGCCAGGCTTTCGCTCAGCCAGACAGAGAGCAATATGGGTAGCAAGCAGTTCGACAGTGGAGTCGGTGTCGATCAAATAGCAGTTACTGCTGGGCAGGCTGATCTCAAAGTACCCCTGGTTGGCTGTGTAGCAGAATCGATAATGCTCCACGTTGCTCTCTTGGAAGGAAGCCTGTAGATCCTCTTTTGTGGCGATGTAAATGTCACGCCACTGTGATGCCCACCAGGCCTCCAGAGCCTGATCCCGTTGCTCATCGACAAAAACCTTGATCTGAGAGCGGTGCCCATGAGCAATCCGCTGGCAATCCCCATCGTGTTTCTTCAAACCATGGCTGTAATGATAGTAAGCCCCACCAATATCTTCAGGGTATAACCTGAGCTCAACCGTTGTGACATTGCCTGGCAGTTCCCGGTGTATGGCCTCCTCCAGAAAGGGGGTAAGCAACTCCGGAGTTATAGCCTCTGAATCAACCAGCAGAACAGCCTGTGCCGGTGCTGAACAGGTAATAATCCCATGGCAGGTTTGAAAGCGAACAACTAACTGCTCTTTGTTATGGGTAATGGAGGTCTCTTCTGCGTTCAGGGGAACCAGAAGGCGGTGGTCTGACAGGCTATCCAGCATTGCTTTAACCTGTTTCTTCACATGCCCAAAATCAAACACCATGCCCTGTTCATCAAGCTCGCCACCCAGCATGACATCCACAAGCCAGGTTTCACCCACCAACCCGCGCTTTGGACAGAGGTAACTGAAGTCCAGGGTCGACAGTTGGTTTACGAACAGAGCCTGCATATTACTTCCACAATAGCTGCCGCCATTTTTGAAAAATGTCCCATGGAACACTCATCAATAGTGACGAATGGATTTGAAGATCATCTGATTTTGGAACGAACTATTCAAATTATCCACAGGGGCAGAGTAGGTTAGGATCAGGAAAACAGCCATAAGGGGTAAACAATACCCAACGCATTTTCTATCCCCCTATTGTACTGACTGTCTGAGCCTGAATCTGTGTTGAAGCTTCTCGACATAACCATGGCTCTTCACTTCCCTTTGTCTCATGTTTTACGCTTCGGTCAACCATTCTCATAACGGGTTTGGTGAATTTGATGGGTACAAAGTGCTGTTTACGCTTGCTACAGAACAGCACCGCGATTATCTTCTCCATCCGGAAAGGTCAAACACATTACGTGTAAAAAGGAGTCAGGCTTGAGCCCTCTAATAACCCCGGAAGAGCTGATCTTTGATGCCGAACATATCTGGCACCCTTACAGTACGACCATTAATCGCGTGGATATGTTCCCGGTGGTCGGGGCAGATGGTGTCTATTTGCATCTGAATGATGGGCGCAGGGTCATTGATGGCATGTCTTCCTGGTGGTGCATGGTACATGGCTATAACCACCCTGAAATGAATGCGGCACTAAAGAGTCAGATTGATGATTTCTCCCATGTCATGTTTGGTGGCCTGACCCATAAGCCTGCAATTGATCTGGCTAAAAAGCTGGTGGCGATGACCCCTGAGCCTATTCAAACGGTGTTTTTTGCAGACTCAGGCTCTGTGGCTGTTGAAGTTGCTATCAAAATGGCGATGCAATACTGGATTGCCCGTGACAGGCCTGAAAAGAATAAAATGCTGACCGTCAGGGGGGGCTATTACGGGGATACCACCGGGGGAATGTCTGTCTGTGATCCTGATGGCGGCATGCACCACTGGTTTACCGGTATTCTTCCTCAGCACTATTTTGTCCCCCGTCCCGAGTGTCGTTTTGGTGAAGCTTTTGAAGAAAGGCATATTGATGAGCTGCAGCAGATACTGGATCGACAGGGGAATCAGCTGGCGGGTGTGATTATTGAGCCCATTGTTCAGGGTGCTGGAGGCATGTATTTTTATTCACCAGAATACCTGGTTCGTCTGCGCCAGTTGTGTGACGACTATGAGGTACTGCTGATTCATGACGAAATCGCTACGGGGTTTGGTCGCACCGGAAAGCTGTTTGCCTGTGAACATGCGGGTGTTGTTCCGGATATCATGTGTGTCGGAAAAGCCCTGACGGGGGGGTACATGACGATGGCCGCAACTCTGTGTTCAGAGGAGATCAGCCAAACCATTTCTGAACACGGCCCTTTTATGCACGGCCCTACCTTTATGGCTAATCCACTGGCTTGTGCTGCGGGTAATGCCAGTCTGGAGATCCTGTCCAGAGGCGAATGGCATGGTCAGTTGACGGCGATTGAAAAAACACTCAGGGAAGGCTTAATGCCTTGTTTTGAAATGCCTGCGGTTACTGATGTCCGAGTATTGGGGGGTATTGGTGTCGTGGAGCTAAAAGAGCCGGTGGTGATGTCCGAAATTCAACCTTTGTTTGTTGAAGAGGGAGTTTGGGTTCGACCTTTTGGCAAGCTGGTTTATGTGATGCCTCCTTACGTCATTTCCCACGATGAGCTGGTAGCGCTTTGTAGCAGCATTTGCCGAGTTCTTCATCGGGTAAATAATTAAACAGGTTTGCCGGAAGACCGGCAGCCAGCTAACTTTCACCATCAAACTATTATCTAATCGTTACTTAAAGGAGTACCCCTGATGGGCGCAGGCCTTCCTAAAACCCCGGAACAGTTCCACAAAATTCCTCATGCGCGGCTGGCGATTATAGGTAGCAGCTGGCACAGTGACTGTGTCGATGCCATGATTAACCGGGCTCAAAAAGAGCTTCTGGTATTGGATGTTAAACCGGAGAACATCTCTATTCACAAAGTCCCGGGCTCACTGGAACTTCCGCTTGCGGCACGGATTCTGTTTGAAAAAGACCCGGGTCTGGATGCTATCCTGGCTTTTGGGGTGGTTTTGAAAGGTATCACCAGCCATGATGAGATGGTACTTCATGGTGTATTTGAAGGCTTTATGGATGTCACGGAGCGTTTCGGGAAGCCAGTAATCAATGAAGTCATTGGGGTTGATAGCGTGGAAGACGCAAAAAAACGCTCCGGTGATGATCACATGAATAAAGGCGTAGAGGCAGTGTACGCCACCTCTGAGCTTTTACACTGGATCAGCCAGGTTAAAGGTTAAGATCCAAGGTGGATCACTTCAATGGTGATCCACTTGAGTTGCTTTATCACTCTCTCCCTCTCTCAAACTCATATCGGGTAACAGGTCGGCGTTAACCATGGCGGTCACACAAGAGTCTGACCACACGTTAATCGCACTCTCAAGCATATCAATCAAGGCGTAGAACGGCAGAATAATAACCAACAGCTGAAGTGGTACCCCCATAGCGGCCAGAAATGCACTGGACAGCATATAACAGCCCATGGGAACACCGGCATTACCAATGGCGGCAATACTGGCAATCACTATCCATGAGAGCAGCTCCAGAGGTGAGAACATAACGCCGTTACTTTGCGAGACAAAGAGAACCGTAATCAGTATGAAGGCAGCGCAGGCATTCATATTGACGGTGATGCAAAGGGGGAGGCTGAAACGGGCCACTTTACTCTGAACTTTCATGTCTTTTTCTGCACATTCAACGGCATAGGGCAGTGCTGCTGCTGATGATTTTGCAAAAAAAGCAACGGTCAGGGCTGGCCACATGGCTTTCATGGTTTGCCAGGGGGAAATCCCTTTAAATTTCAGAAACAAGGGTAATATCAGACCAGCTTGAACGATATTAGCCAAAAGCACACAGAGCAAATAAAGAGCAAGGTCCTGAAGAATTGCCTGACCCTGAAGGTCATGAATGAACTGGTTTACGAATGCCCAGACGGCCAGAGGCATGAGTTTGAGAATCAGTCCGGTCATTTTCATAATGGCAGCGAACATACTGTCAAAAAAGGAATGCAGAACTTCTTTATGTTGGTTTTCCAGAGCCATAGTGGCAGCACTGAGGAGGAGGGCCAGAAATAAAACGCCCATCACATTATGGGTATAGAAAGGCTCAATAAAACTGGAAGGAATTACGCCAATAAGATAGGACCAATAACTTCCAGATGGGCCTGAAGGCTCTGCAGCTGCCGCTAATGGGCTTATATTTCCCGCCGGGGCTATGAATAAGTATAGAGCCAGGGCAACGGTGGCAGCGACCAGAGTCGTGATCACCGTGTATTTCAGAACCTGGCCGCCAAGGCGCTTAACATCGGAAGCATTGCCCATACCGGAAAGGGTTGAAACCAGTGCGAAAAAAATAATTGGGAGGCTGATAAGTTTCAGCATCCGTATGAACAGGTCGGATACAACCTCACTGGCCTGATTGAACTCATTAAGGTCAAACCATCCGGTGACAACCCCGCATAATCCAGCTATGAGTAGAATCATAGTGCTATTTATAATGGGTTGTTTTTCCTTGTTTTTTTTGCCTGGCTGCATAGGTTTTGGAATCTGTCTACTGGATTGAATTATAAGAGTAGACACGATTTTTACTGGTTATTATTTTGTTTTGATATTTACTTAGGCTGTATTGATTGAGATAGGTTCATTCTTAAATTAACTTATTTTTGTCTTGTTTGTTAAAAAATGGTGGTTTGGCCTGAAGGCTCCATTAATTCAAGAAAGATATTTTTCCCTCGCTGGGGGGGATCAGTAATATGCTTTTTGGTACTTATGACCAGTCTTTTTTTGACTACACTACCTACCTCGAAAGGCCTGTGCGGCTGCACACTAATGATTCTATAAAGTGACGTCTTCTGAATTACCGAGGAGTAGTAACGTGTTGAGACGAACCCGCTTTTCACTGTCTATATCTGATTCAAGGCCCAAGCCGATCAAGAAAGAGTGGATATATCAATGGTCCCTGATTGTAGATGACGTAACTTCAGAAGACCCTGATGACGCTGAGGAGTATGTTCAGGAGTGGAACTTTCCATATCCCGGACAAAAAGAGTTGCTCTCCATTGATGCGATTGCTCTGTTAAGTATCAATATGCCTCTGGCACCAAAACATAAACTTCAGAGAGGTCGAGTGACTTACTTGAAGCAGAATGTTTCTTCCAAACGGGTGGTTTATCCCTCAGCTATGGCAAGTTTGAAAAAATGAAGCCTTTTATAAAAAAAGTATGTTACGCGATGTGCGACTTTGTCTGAAACTATCTCAAATTACTAGCCCGGATATTTCATAAACTGCCCCGAATCTCGGGCAGGACTTTGTCGCCCTAAGGGATTTTGTGAGGGAGTGCCGTACCGGGGAGTACGGTCGACCGAGCAAAACTCCCTTAGGGCGGCAAAGGACAAGCGAGAACGGGAGCACGTTTATGAAATATCCGGGCTAGCATGATGGTAAGTCCAAGTTGTATCTTCAAAATCACGCAATTATTTGCTTTCCGTTTTTTAATCTTCGGAAATAAGGTTCTCAAACTGTATTGCAGGACGACCAGCAATTATATTCAGATAAGAACCAATATTATGTGCCAGTAACTTCCGAGCGATACGTGATGTCATATGCCATCTATCTCGACAATGGCACTTTTCTATTTCAAAGCGCTCTGTCAATTGACCTATCACTGTTTCTATTCTCCGTCGTACCCGTAATACCAGCTTTACAAACGACTTCGGACGTTCATCTTGCATGTTTTTTCTCAGTGGCGTCTGAAGATCAATACCTAATTCCTGACAATCAGCTTTAAACTCAGGCCTTATATAGCCCTTATCGCCAAGCAAGAGGCCAGAAATGGTCTCGAGCATGTCATAGGCTGCATCACGCTCATCTACGTTCGCTGCGGTCAGAGTAAAACCCACAGGAATCCCTCGTGCTTCAACCAGCAAATGCCCCTGAAAGCCATAGAACTTCTTGTCCTTGGAAGCGCAGTAACCATAACCAGCCTCAGCTTTAAAGATACGGCTCTGTGGTGCACGGGTTCTGACGACAACATCAATCGGAAAACCATCGATTAAATGGATATCTGCATTATCTGCATGCATCATCTGGACTATACGAATTTGCAGTCGTTGTTTCACATGCCATAAGTTGGCGGCCTGTTTGACAAATGCCGAGCGTGAAGGAATGTCAGGAAACAGGTGTCGCCAGTGTCGGGTAAAATACTTCCAAATCTCAGTGTCCTTATGATGCCCAAGCCATTCACCGACAACTTCCATGGTGATCGCTTCACTATCAGTGAGCTTTGGTGGAAACCCTCGAAGTCGCAGTGGTACAGGAAAAAGCTCTTTTACCAAATCGTCGATCAAGCAGTAGACTGTAGTGATAAACTCTTCAACGGGCATGACTGAAACCTTCTTTGCTTTCTACTGCTTTTAATAGCAGAAAGCATGATCAGTCATGTCTCCTTATGCAAACCTAAAAGTCGCACATGGCGTGTATGTTCTTATATTGCACTATCAACAATGATAACAATTGATGCAGGGGTATGTATGGACGCATCAGCAATAGAGCCTTCAAGTGAGAGTGGTCATGGAGGTCTCGTTTTCATTCGCCATGGCGAAGGGGAGCATAACGTTGAGCATATTTTTAACAGTAATCCGGAAAACAGTGGCTACAGGCCTGTCAAACTGACGGAGTATGGGCGCGAGCAGGTGAGGGAAACATCCAACCAGCTTATTGAGGCAGGTATCAGTGGTGACAACGTTTGTAAGGTAGTTGTTTCGCCATTGCCAAGAACCATCGAAACGGCTGACATAGTGATGGGGAAGCTGCAAATACCCCGTTTCCTACGAGAGGTTGATCCAAGGGCAATTGAACAGAATGCCGGGGACAGAGAAGGACAGGACTACCGTCAATACAAAGAGCCTGACTTCTGGTTCCCAAAAGCCCCCAAAAGTTATGGTGGAGAGACTCGCTCTGAGATGCAGGGCAGGATGAATTCTTTGATTCTAAGCATTGTTAATGATAGAGATTGTGATCTGAATAAACAGTTCGTTATTGTTGTCAGCCATGGTAGCCCACTGCTTCTTGCACAGGAGCTTATGGGGTTGGGGGATGAGCGACTGGAAACGGCAGGCTACCGTATTATTCCCATTTCTCAGGTTCAAAAATTCGTTAAGGATAGTGTGAAAAAAAGCGCCCTGTGATCGCTGGTAAAATACAACAGTCGCTTTCTTCACTAAAGCAGCCGATAAAGGGAAAGACCCGATAGAAAAATAATATTAGAATCTTGGCCGAACATAGAAAACTACTGTGAAGGTCAAATGACAAACCAAACAGCCTTTATTCGGCAGACTTTCCCTGTTGGGCCCCTGCAATGCAACTGTACAATTATTGGTGATCCGGTAACCCGTAAGGCGTTTGTCGTGGATCCCGGTGGCGATCCTGAAATCATAATGGCTAAGCTGCAGGAATTGGATTTACAGGTTGTTGCCCTTATCCATACGCATGCGCACCTGGATCATTTCCTTGCCAGTGGTGATATCAAAAAGCAAACGGGTGCTCCCATCTATCTGCATGAGGGGGATAAGTTCCTCTGGGATAACCTTGAAATGCAATGCCGCATGTTCGGTGTTCCTTATCACCCGGTTCCGGATCCAGACTATTGGTTAAAAGATGATGAAGAGCTGCCATGCTGTGAAGGTGTAGCTATGCACACCCCAGGGCATACACCTGGCTCCATGTGTTTCTGGTTTGAAAAGCCAAAGCTGCTGATCGCTGGGGATACGCTGTTCCGCAGGTCTATTGGACGAACGGATCTGTGGGGTGGTGATTACAAAGCCATTGAACGTTCGATCAAACAAAGGCTCTATACTCTTGACGAAGAAGCCGTTGTGGTTGCTGGCCATGGACCTGATACCACAATAGGTGAAGAAATTCGGGAAAATAGTATTATTCGCGGCTAAGCAGCCTTGAGCTGATAGAAAGTTCTAAGCTGATTTGCTAAGGAAGATCATTATGCAATTGAAAAAATTATTTGCAGTCGCAACCCTGTTGATGGGGGCTTTGCTTGCAGGTTGTCAGACAACCAATCCTTACACTGGTGAGCAACAGGCCAGCAAATCCACTAAATATGGTTTAGGTGGTGTTCTCGCCGGTGCGGCCATTGGTGCTATTGCTGATGGTGGTGATGGAGCCCTGAAAGGAGCCATCATTGGTGGCGCTGCGGGTGCTGGTTATGGCCACTATCTGGATCGACAGGAAACCGTATTGAGGGCTGAGCTGCAGGGAACCGGTGTGCAGGTTTACCGTCAGGGCGATGAACTGAAGCTGATCATGCCATCCAATATCACTTTCGACTCCAGTAAGTCTGATATCAAGTCTGCTTTCTACCCAGTGCTTGGTTCTGTTTCAAAAGTGTTCAAGGAGTATGACCGTAACGTGATTGAAGTGGTGGGTTATACCGACAGTACTGGGGGGGATAAGATTAATGTACCCCTGTCTCAGGATCGTGCTGACAGTGTGGCTAACTATATTGCTTTTCAGGGCGTCAGTGGTGATCGCATTGCTGCCTACGGTCGCGGTTCTGCAGATCCTATTGCCAGTAATAAAACAGTTGAAGGTCGGGCTAAGAACCGTCGTGTAGAAATCAACCTTCTCCCTGCTCCACAGCGTTAACTATATAAAGGGGCGGAAATTTTTCCGCTCCTGCTTTCTGGTGGTATTAGACTTTTTGCTACGAAAGAGTGGCTAACTGTTCCGTCAGTTTGACTGACATCTGCTGTACATGGAAAAAAATCCCTGTAACCTGAAAGTATGTCTATTTAAGGTCACAGGAAGTGTTATGGCTGATGGATCAGTTACTATTTCAAACATTAACCGCTCTGGCTCATCAGGTCAGCCTTCTGCTGTGCTTATTTCAAAGCCTGTCATTGTGCGAGCGCGCCCTTCAGGAATTATGGGGGATAGCTCAGTTACACAGACATTAAGACGAAATACCAAAGGGCTTAATGGCTTTTCTGATCATAGTAAATTCTCTGACCGAAGTGTTCATTTGCTCAATGCTTTTCGCCAGATATGGAGCAGAAAAGAACTGAACGATATTGATTTGATCTGTGCTTTCAAATTTAAGCTGATTAGTAAGCCTCTTCTGGATAAGTGTGAAAATAAGGCTAGAGG
Organism: Endozoicomonas sp.; assembly: GCF_965196975.1. Classification (NCBI taxonomy): domain Bacteria; kingdom Pseudomonadati; phylum Pseudomonadota; class Gammaproteobacteria; order Oceanospirillales; family Endozoicomonadaceae; genus Endozoicomonas; species Endozoicomonas sp. The sequence goes on along the minus strand of NZ_OZ239981.1, from coordinate 5,498,632 downwards.
ACGGGAGTTAATTGACCTTCAGGATTTAAAGAAGAAACTGAACAAAAAAACCTATGATGAGCAGCTGACAAAGAAACAGCGAAAGCTATTTAAACGAGGTAGGAGGCTTTTCAGGGTTAATGAGTTATCCAATCGCAAGCTCATGCAGGCCGTTAGATATCACTTGATTAATAACTCATTCTTTTCAAAAAAAATGAATTATCAGGAGCCCTATAGAGCTTGCACAGTGAAACGAATCCTTGAAGAAATAAAGAAATGTGAAAATAACGAAGTGAGAAGGTATCTTTTTCTGAGCAGAAGCAGGATTCCTGATACTTTACTTACCAAAAGAGATATCTACGTTATCAAGGGATACTTTGTAAGAAATAGAATCAGCTGGAGACGTGTAAAAAAGAAGAAAACTTCAGCCCACAATGATAAAAGCGATTCTTCAAAAAATACCAGACTGATGAGCATGAAATAAGAAAGTACTCCCCTGCAGGCTAAATAAGGTCCCAGCAGGGAAGAGAGGCTGTAAGCTACAGATCCATTGCCTTTGCAATCACCGTTTTCATAATTTCATTGGTTCCTGCGTATATTCGACTGATGCGAACATCCCGGTACATTTTGGAAATGAGGTACTCATCCATAAAGCCATAACCTCCGTGGAGTTGCAAACACTCATCAACAACACGGCACAACATTTCCGATGTCCAGTATTTACCACCGCAGGCATCCGCAGCACTTAGCGTACCTTCATTGACCTGCTCAATCATACGATCAACATAGGCAAAGCCAAGGTCAATCTCGGTTTTCATTTCGGCCATTTTGAAACGGGTATTCTGAAATTTGCTGACAGCCTGCCCAAAAGCCTTGCGCTCTTTGATGTACTCTTTGGTCAGGTCTAGTGCGGTTCTGGCTGAGGCTACCGCATCAATGCAGAGGTTCAGGCGCTCTACCGGCAGTTTTTCCATCATATACACAAAGCCTTTACCGGGATCACCCAGTACGTTGGCTTTAGGTATTTTGACATTATCGAAGAACAGTTCTGCGGTATCCTGGGATTTCATGCCCATTTTTTTCAGTGGTTCTCCTCTAGAGAAGCCTTCCATGCCTCTTTCTACAAGAAAAAGGCCCATTTCGTGGGGGTTATCGGGATTGGTTTTTGCGGCGACGACAATAAGGTCAGAGAGGATACCGTTGGAAATAAAGATCTTAGAACCATTTAAAAGCCAGTGGTCGTCTTTTTCCACCGCAGTGGTTCTCATGCCAGCAAGATCACTGCCCGCACCCGGCTCTGTCATCCCGACAGCCAGTATGGCCTCTCCGGTTATGCAGCGGCTGAGTAGTCGTTGCTTCTGTTCATCATTGGCGTAACTGAGTAGATAGGGGGCGACTACCATGTTGTGCAGGCCAAGCATAAAACCCCGCTCGTTGACGCGAGCAAGCTCTTCACACATCACTACATCAAATCGGTGGTCCCCAATTCCCAGGCCGCCGTATTTCTCTTCTGCCATGGGGACAAGAAAGCCATTTTCTCCGGCTTTCAGCCAGAGGTTGCGGTCAACAATACCGTCTTTCTCCCACTGTTCCTGATTGGGCACAATCTCCTTTTCCACGAAGCTTCGGAAGGCTGTGCGGAACTGTTCATGATCCTCATTAAAAATCTTTCTTGGCATATACATATCGATGACTTCCAGTTCAATGCCCTTTTGAAGGGGGTAGGCTCTGTTGACATAAGGTTGCAGACTCAGCTCAAACCAGAGCTTTCGTGCCTAGGCGCAGGAACGCAGGAATACAGCGTCTTTCAAGTTCCTGCAACGACGTCACGGGCGCTCTGGTTTGAGCCCGAAGGGTGACTCGTATAGCCGCCTTCCAGCTTCGTTGGACTGGTTGGATGTAGAACCTACTACACCTGCACCAGTCCGCCTCGTGGAAGACGGCTATACGAGCCACTGAGCCTGCAACTTTATGTCAACAGAGCCTAATTAATACTGCGAGCTTTTTTATCCCAGTAGGGTCTTCTTAGCTCATTTTTCAGTATCTTTCCTGCCCCAGACAGAGGAAGCGGACTGTCCTGAATTGAGATACTTCTGGGGCACTTGTAATCGGCAATCAGGGTACGGCAGTGTTCCATGATGACCGTTTCATCGGTCGTGGCTCCGGGGGTGGGAACAATAATGGCATGCACCTGTTCACCCCACTTGTCACTGGGAATACCGATTACCGCACACTGGGCGACAGAGGGGTGCTTATGAATGGCATTTTCTACTTCAATGGAATAAACATTCTCTCCACCGGACACAATCATGTCTTTTACCCGATCGACAATATAGACAAAGCCATCTTCATCAATTCTTCCGCTGTCCCCGGTATGCAGCCAGCCATTCTTCAGTGTTTTTTCAGTGATATCGGGAAGACCAAGATAACCCAGCATGACGTTGGGACCTTTAAGACAGATCTCACCAATATTGCCTGAAGCTACCGGCTCGTCGTTTCCGTCCAATATGGCCAGCTCTACGCCTGGTATCGCCCGTCCTGCAGAGCTAAGTCGACCACTGAGAGGCCCTGTTGTTGTGTGATATTCCGGTGCCAGACCGGAAATAAAGGGTGAGGTTTCTGTCTGTCCATAGCCCTGGTAAAAGCGGGTGTGCGGGAGCACTTCCATCGCTCTGACGATGACGGCTTCCGGCATGGGTGACGCGCCGTAGACAATGTCTGTCAGTGACGACAGGTCATAGCTGGCTACTTCAGGATGATTGACGATCATATTGATCATGGTGGGAACAACCAGCATCCGTTGTATTTTGTGCTCTTCAACCATTTTCATGAAAGCAACGGGCTCAAAAGAGGGCAGGAAGTAGTTACTGCCAGCCACCATGGCGCAGGCGTTGATCATCACACCATCGGCAATATGAAACATCGGGGCAACATGGAGAATCCGCTCATTGTCACTGACTTTAATAAAGTTCCCGGCCTGTAAAGTGTTACTGACCAGATTTTGATGGCTGAGCATGACCCCTTTTGAGCGTCCGGTAGTTCCACCGGTGTAATAGATTGCGGCCAGGTCGTCATTGGCTCTGCCGGCATCAGAAGCAGGCGTGGAAGAAAGCAGTGCGTCAAAACTGATGAAGTCGTGTGGAGGTTCTCCATCATCCATATAGATGACCTGTTTCAGCGCTGGCAGCTTGGGTTTAAGTGTTGCAATTCTATCGGCGAAAGCCCTGTCTACTAACAACGTACCGGCCTGGCAGTCTTCCAGCCAGAATTGAATTTCCGGGTCAGCCAGACGACAGTTTATTGGTACATTGACGGCGCCTGCCCAGGGGATGGCAAACATACTTTGATAATACCGGTCAGAGTTGAGAGCCAGAATGGCAACTCTGTCACCTGTTTTTATCCCCAGTTGCCTGAACCCGCCGGCAAGGCTTGCCACCTGAGACAGCAGCTGCGACCAGGTACTGACACGGCCATTCATGGAGGTGGCAATGCCATTGGGGTTGATCTGTGCAGAGCGACGGATAAGTTGAGTCAGTGAAAACATAAAAGGTCCCTCTTTTTTATTGTTCTAATTAGAAACGTTTTTTGGGTGCTATCTATGTTTGATCAGCGCTTCCTGGTTCAGGGTTTTCTGAGCCTGTCTGAGGTGAGGAATATCGAGCATTTTTCCAGCCAGGCTGACGGTGCCTGCACCGCCAGACTCTGAAAAGGTCTGAACCACCTGTCGGGCATAACGGATTTCTTCCTGTGAGGGCGTAAAACACTCGTTGATGATGGCTACCTGAGCAGGGTGAATAGCGATCTTCCCGGAAAAGCCTTCTTTGCGTGAATGCAGGCACTGTTGACGAAGCAGGTCAGAATTTTTGAAGTCCTGGCAGATACCGTCCACAGCCTGCATGTTTCCCGCTGCAGCAACCACCAGACAGTTGGCCCGGTTTATCTGGTGAATCAGGAAGTAATTGCCCTCCTCATCCTGGTTGGTGGTGGCTCCCAGATCAGCTGACATATCTTCTGCTCCCCAGGTCATGGCCGCCAGACGTGGGCTGGCATCAGGAAACTGGTGCTGGTTCAGCGTGCCCAGTGCTGATTCTGCCACGCTCATCAGGCGGGTAGAGCCGGGAGTGATATCGTTCTGCACTTCCAGTGCTGTCAGGTAGTTGCCGACTGTCTTAAAGGCTTCATGGCTGGATGGTTTTGGTAGGAAAATGCCATAGGGTTTACCTGCCATCACAGCCACTAGGTCTTTAATCAGGTGTTCTGTGGACAGAGCATTAACCCTGACCCATAGGGTGGCAGTCGATGTTTCACTGTAGGTCTTCAGATAGTCAGTAACGATAGCCCTTGCTGCTGACTTATGCGCTTCAGTGACCGAGTCTTCAAGGCAGAGAATCAGTGCATCAGCATCCGTGCCCTGTGATTTCGTCAGTTTTTTCTCACTGTCCCCCGGGACAAACAGATAGGATCGTGCCAGCATCAGCTCTGTTTCTCCGGAGTGTTCCTGGATACGTTAGCCTGTTTGTGCAGCAGGGCAATGCGGATAATGGAACAGACCAGCTCTTCACGCTGGTTATAAACACCGTGCTCAAAGGTCACAATGCCGGCATTGGGGCGGGATTTGCTCTCGCGCTTATCCTTAATCCGGGTTTCCACCCTCAGGGTATCGTTGATAAATACCGGTTTTGGAAACTTCATCTCCCCAAAGCCAAGGTTTGCCACCAGTGTTCCCAGAGTGGTGTCTTCCACAGAGACGCCACAGGCAAAGGATACGGTATACATGCTATTGAATACCCGTTGGCCAAACTCGGTGTTTTTGGCGTACTCCTCATCCAGGTGCAACGGCTGAGGGTTGTGAGTAATTGAGCAGAACAGCACATTATCGGCTTCGGTAACGGTCCGGGTCAGGTTGTGCCTGATGGTTTGTCCTACTTCGCATTGGTCAAAATAAATTCCTGGCATTGCTTATTCTCTTTTTCTTTTTATTTCTTTAAGTGCCCTAAACGGCTTCCTGATGGATTGAACTGGCCAGCTGAATGAAAAAATCCATGGCAGAAGGGTTGGCGCAGGCACCCAGGTTGACAGCCTTCTCCAGGGGAATGCCAGACAGAAGTTTCTTGACCGGTATTTCCTGTTTTTTTCCGGAGAGTGTGTAGGGCACGGCATCAATGACATACACCTTGTCGGGTATATGTCGTGGTGAGCAGTTCTCGGAAAGATTCTGTCTTATCTCAGAAACCAGGCGGTCATCCAGTTGCTGCTTCTCATCCAGCACAATAAATATGGGCATGAATGATTGAGCGCTTTCCAGCTCAAGGTTGATGATCAGGCTGTCTTTAATGCCTGAGATGCTTTCAACGTTTCGATAGATTTCAGAAGTGCCTATTCGTATGCCATGACGGTTCAGGGTTGAGTCACTGCGACCGGAGATATAACTGCCATCCCGCTGATTAAAAATAATCTGATCACCCTGGCGCCAGACTCCGGGCCAGAGCTCAAAGTAGCTGCTTGAATAGCGTTGATTATCAGTGTCGTTCCAGAAACAAAGGGGCATAGACGGCATGGGTTGTTTAATGACCAGCTCACCATATTCTCCAACAACCTGTTGCCCATTCTCGTCCCATGCGCAGGCATCAACCCCCAGGCAGGGAGCCTGAATTTCACCGGCATACACCGGCTCCGTCGGCACGCCGCCAACAAAAGCCGTGGCTACATCGGTACCACCACTCATGGAGACAATATGGAGATCCTTGTGCAGATGCCGGTAGAACCAGGCAAAGTTTTCCGGTGAAACCGGCGAGCCGCCCATGGCAATGGTGTCGACTTTGCCCAGGTTATACTGGCCTTTGGGGGAATAGCCAAGTTTGATCAGGTTGTTGATATACGTCGGACTGATGCCGAAATAGGTAATACCAAACCGCTCGGTCATATCCCATAGCCGGTCTGCCGATGGCCAGGTTGGGCAGCCGTCGTACACCACCAGAGCGCTGCCGCTGGCAAATCCACCAATCAGCATGTTGAACATGGCCCAGCCTGTGGTGGTAAAGAAAAACTTTACCGAGTCCGGTGTCAGGTTGTCGTGCAGCCAGGCAAACTTAATCAGTTCCAGAAGAACGCCACCCTGACTGTGTACGATACCTTTTGGCATGCCTGTGGTGCCAGAGGTATACATAATCCACAGTGGGTGTTCAAAGGGGACCTGTTCAAATTCAAAACTCTGATAGCTGGCCTTATTGTTAAGGGCGGATTGCCAGCTGGTGACCTGAATGTGAGATTGAGCTTTTGGTGGCTTTGGGTTGTTATGATCCAGCCAAGGCAGATGAATCACCTGTTTCAGCTCCGGTAATGCAGTAATAATCTGATCGACTTCTGAAGAGCGGTCAAAAGCTTTACCGTTGTATTGATAACTGGTCATGGTGATCAACAGTTTCGGGTTGATCTGGCTGAAACGCTCCAGAACACTTTTTGCGCCAAAGTCTGGCGAACAGCTGGACCAGATGGCGCCGACACTGATACAGGCAAACAGGGCGACGATGGACTCGATGGAAATTGGCATATAAGCCACCACCCGGTCACCCGGTTTAATACCCATGTTTCTCAATGAGGTGGCCAGTTTGCAGACCTTATCTCTCAGTTCAATCCAGTTTATCTCTCTTGGTTCAAAGCATTCAGACTCAGCAAAAATAGCGGCTCTGGTAAGTGGTCCCAGCTCTCCCTTGGATAACAGATATTCAGCCATGTTCAGGCTGGTGCCCTGAAACCATTGGCTGCCTGGCATGGCATTATTGGTTAGGGGGGGCAGTGCTTTATCTGTAGAAGTTTCGGTTGCTTTGGAAAGGGAAGGCGCAACGTTATAGCACGTCCATATGGCTTGCCAGAATCGACCAACATCGTCGACTGACCATTGCCAGAGCTGCTGGTAGTTTTCTATTTCCAGATCATGGTTTTGATTGAGCCATTGAATAAACTCGGTCAGTCCTGCATTCGCTACCCGTTCTTCGGATGGAGTCCAAAGAAGTTCGCCAGCAGCTGTCTGCACTATGCTTTTCACCAGCAGTTATTTCCTGAATTGTTTTTTATTTGAGTTTGACTCAATTATATCTGGATTAAATAAGTGTTAGTCAATAGTGAATAAGCTATAGGTGCTGATGAAGGGACTTTAAAGAAACGTTAGTCATGCTTTTTAGAGGGGGCGACTCTGGAAAGAACTTTGCAGGCTATCTCTCCATTGGGGATGCTTATGATGAGTGCTTCATCTGGTAAAACTGAAGACTCATCAGGGTATAACTTTCCATTTTGTTTTAAGACATCGCTCACTTTTATAGAGATAAAGCTCTGATCCTTGCAATGCTTATTGTAGTTATTCTCTTGTGAGGTCAATACATTTAATGTTGGATGTTCCAGGTCTCGAGCATTTCTCTCAATGCCTTGCTGGTTTATGGGGGTTGACGTACTGATGCTTTCAGCAGAGTAGAGATCCCTTATGCTTGCAAGTGATCTTGGGTTCGCTATGGCCATGCTTCTTTCAAAGCTTATATGCTTGGAACTTGTTACTCGGGTTAGTGTACTTTCTTTGGTGATTCTGAATTTTTTCATGATGAAATTTGTAATTTCTGCTTGAGTGTATAGCTTTCTCCCATTGTGTCGTGGGTGTTTTCGATGATGCTGCAATGGGTGATAGTACGCTGGATTAGATGGCGTTCCAGACTTTTTTGCGTTCATTATTGCGTTTCAAATGCCGAGCTGTGATTTGTCTTTTGAGACCATGTGTTTTTTATTTAGTTCTGTGTGCTGTTAGTTATTAGCGCTGCTCTGTTTTTTTACAAAAGTAAAAAACTGGTTGTTTTTTTTATTGAGTCTTACTCATTATGTTTTGTCAAAGTGGGTATGCTGACAGTAATAATAAGAAAAGAGCCATGATGACCAGTAACACGGACTGCGCTGATTCTGAACCGCTATTTCAAAAAGTGCTTATTGCCAACCGTGGAGAGATTGCGCTCCGGGTTCTTGAGGCGCTTCATTCACTGGGTATCCCTTCAGTGGCGATTTACCACTACGTTGATCGAAAGTCTCCCGTCGTGCAGATGGCTGATGAAGCCGTGGAGATTGTTGGTGAGAGCCCCAGTAGTGCCCATCTTGATATCAAACAGATTATTGCCATTTGTGAACAACTGGGTGTAGATGCCGTTCATCCCTGTTATGGCTTCCTTTCAGAAAATGCCAGCTTTGCCCGGGCACTGGAGGAGAAGGGTATTACGTTTATTGGCCCGTCACCGGAAGTGATCGAGTTGATGGGGGATAAAATTACTTCACGGGAGTTTGTGGCATCACAGAAGGTTCCCGTTCCACCATCCATCACCCTGTCTGCGGGTGATCCCGGGTTTATGCAGTCCGTTATTGACCTGGGGTTTCCCCTGGTAGTGAAAGCCTCCGCTGGTGGTGGCGGTAAGGGAATGAGTATCGTCAACAGTAAGGAAGAGCTGGAAAGTACGCTTCGTGTCGCCAGCTCTGAAGCCGAGAAGTATTTTGGCGACGATCGGGTTTACATCGAACGTTATTTTCCCAGTGCACGGCACATTGAAGTCCAGGTGCTTGGGGATGGGCAGCAGGTTATCCACCTGGGTGAGCGCGAGTGCTCCATCCAGAGGCGCTTTCAGAAGGTCGTTGAAGAGTCACCTTCACCGGTTTTCTCGGAAGAGCAAGCGGGTGAAAAAGGGGTAAAGCAACGGGAATCAATCTGTCAGGCTGCTGTAGCCATTGCCAGCGCTGCTCACTACACCAGTGCCGGAACCGTAGAGTTTCTGTATACGCCGGAAGGTGAATATTTCTTTCTGGAAATGAATACCCGTATTCAGGTAGAGCATCCGGTTACCGAGATGGTGTATGACGTTGATCTGGTAAAAGAGCAGATCCGGATTGCTGCAGGCCACCCCACGTCGTTAACTCAGGAAGCAGTGACCCCGGTGGGGCATGCCATCGAGTGCCGCCTCTGTGCTGAAGATGCCTTTAATGGCTTTATGCCGGCAACGGGTAAGGTATTACTGTTGAAAGCGCCCTCAGGAGAGGGAGTACGTTTTGACAGTGGGTTATATCAGGGGCAGGAAATCACCACCGCTTTTGATCCAATGCTGGCCAAACTGGTGGTACATGCCGGCAGCAGGGAAGACGCTATTGACAGAATGGTGCAGGCTTTGAGTGAACTGGTCCTGCTCGGCATAGATACCAATAATGAATATCTGACCCGAATTCTTGAACACCCCGCTTTTGCTTCCGGGGAGTTTGATACGGCGTTTGTTGAGCGTTATGCGGATGATCTGGTTACCCGTCATCCGGACAAGGGGGTGCTGGATGCGCTGCTGGTTGCCGGGATGCTGTCTGACCGGAATATCCAGCGGTTGGAAGAGGCTACTCCGCAACCTTATGATGCGATTGGTTACTGGAGGAACTGATGCAGCCCAAATATCGACTGGCAGGTAGCCAGTATGTTGTGTTACCGCTGCGCCGGACACCAAACAGGATCATCGAAATTTCTGGCGGACAGGGCAGAAACCGTCGGGTCAGTGCAGATATTCGCTGGTTTGATCATGTTCATGGTGAACTTTCCATTAATGGAGTTGTACGACAGTTTTACGCAGTTCAGGACGATCAAACCATTCATCTTCACATGGATGGTAAGGTCTGGCAGCTGGAAGCGGTTGATGCGTTTTCTGACGCAGCTGGAGCGTCAGGTCAGGCTCAGTCTGGTCAGGTAAAAGCACCAATACCAGGTGTCGTTCTGGAGATCACGGTCAGAGAGGGCGATCTTGTTGAAGAAGGTCAGGTGCTGATGCTGATTGAAAGCATGAAGCTGCAAATGGAAGTAAAAGCAGGCCGTGCTGGAATTGTTCAGTCACTGGGGGTTGAGAGTGCAGGTGCCAGTTTTGATAAAGGGGCGGTGCTGGCCAGTATCCAATCAGCTGAGCGGCAGGAACCTGCGAACAGGGAAGCAGTATCATGAGAAGAATTGATTCAAGGCTGGACACTAATTCTGAAGAGTTCCAAAGGTATCGAGCTCATAACAGAAAGCTGGTGTCCGGTTTTCAAAAAGCGCAGGAAGAGGCTCGGTTCAAACGCCCGCAGCGTGATATTGAACGCCTGCAGAAACAGAATAAGATGATGCCCAGGGAGCGGCTTGAGTTGCTTCTTGATCCGGGGACTCCCTTTCTGGAATTCTCCTCCCTGGCGGGCAATATGGCTTATGACGGCAGCGCACCTTCTGCCAGCTGTATCACCGGTATTGGTATTGTGGGTGGCCGGGAAGTGGTGATCAATGCCAGTGACAGCTCCGTTAAAGGTGGTGCATGGTACCCACTCTCGGTGAAAAAAATTATCCGTGCCCTGGATATTGCCATTGAGAATCATCTGCCGGTTATTCATATGTGTGACAGTGCTGGTGGGTTCTTGCCGCTGCAGTCCGAGCTGTTTGGTGACAAATACATGGCGGGCCGGATTTTCCGGAATCAGACGCAGCTTTCCAAGATGGGGTGCAAGCAGCTATCACTGGTATTTGGACATTGTACGGCAGGTGGAGCTTATATTCCGGCGTTTTCCGATTACTCGGTCATTGTTGAAGGGACCGGTGCGGTGTTTCTGGGTGGGCCTCCGCTGGTCAAGGCGGCAACGGGAGAAGAGGTGTCTGTTGATGAGCTGGGTGGTGCCCGGATGCATACATCGGTTTCAGGAACCTGTGATTACTTTGCCAGTAATGAAAAAGAGGCGATAGCTATTGGCAGGGAAATCGTTACGCAGTGGGATCAGAAACCGAAGTTTCCCGTTCAGCGTGAAACCCCGGAAGATCCCTGGTATGACCCTGAAGAACTTTATGGAATTATTCCGGACGATATCCGCAAACCATTTGATATGCGGGAAGTCATTGCCCGGCTAGTGGATGGCAGCCGTTTTTCTGAATATCAGCCCGATTATGGTGAGACCATGATATGTGGGTTTGCCAATATCTGGGGTTACAAGGTCGGGATTCTGGGCAATAACGGCGTACTGTTTAACGACAGCTCTCTGAAAGCCGCGCATTTTATGGAGCTGTGCAACCAGAATAAGACACCGCTTGTGTTTCTCCAGAATATTACTGGCTACATGGTCGGAAAAGATTATGAGCAGCGGGGAATTACCAAAGATGGCGCCAAGATGATTATGGTTCAGGCCTGTTCAGAAGTTCCCAAATTTACCATTATGACCAATGGGTCGTTTGGTGCAGGGAATTATGGCATGTGCGGCAGAGCTTTTGATGCCCGGACCCTGTTCAGCTGGCCAAACAGCCAGATCTCGGTGATGGGTTCTGACCAGGCCGCGAACACCCTGGTAACCATCAAGCTTGCTCAGTTAAAGCGTCAGGGAATTGAGCCGGATGAGAAAGAGCTGGCAGAGATACGGGCAGATGTTCTGGGTAATTTCGAAAACCAGACCAGTGCTTATTATACGTCTTCCGAAATCTGGGATGATGGGATTATTGATCCGGTAGACACTCGCAATGCCCTTGGTATTTCAATCAGTGCTTCTCTGAATGCTCCCATAGGTGATGCCCGTTACGGCGTTTTGCGTCTCTGATTTTTTGAAACAGCGATTTGAACCACTGAGTGCACAAAGTTCACAGAGAAAGAATAAGCTTTTTTGTGCTCTTGGTTATTTCTGTGGTGAACCAATAAAAATAAGAAAAGGATATCAACCATGACTGCCAGTCAATTTATGCTTACGGCTGAACAGCAAAGCTTGTTAGACCATGCCGACCGTTTTGGCCGTGAACAGCTCTTACCTCATGCTGCCAGGATGGATAATGAAGAGTGGTGGCCGCAGGATGTCTTCAGGCAGTTCGGTGAATTGGGCTTTCTGGGGGTAACGATTCCCGAGCAGTATGGTGGTGCCGGCATGTCGATGCTGGAGGCAGGGCTGATTTTGCAGGGATTTTCGCGCTGGAATCATGCCCTGGCATTAAGCTGGGTCGCTCACGATAATCTGTGTGCCAATAATATATACAACAATGGCAGTGAATATCTGCGGGAAAAATACCTGCCTAAGCTCTGTTCCGGAGAGTGGATTGGCTGTCTTGGGTTGACTGAGCCGGGAGCCGGCTCCGATGCACTGGGCTCCATGAGAACGAAAGCCGTGCGTGATGGCGATGAATATGTTCTTAATGGCTCAAAAATTTATATTACCAATGGGCCGGTCGCTGACGTCTGCCTGGTGTACGCCAAAACCGAACCCGGTAAAGGCTCAAAAGGCATTACTGCTTTTGTGGTTGAAACCCACTGGCCCGGCTTTAAAGTGGCCCAGAAGCTGGACAAAATGGGTTTTCGGGGCAGTCAGACAGCTGAGCTGGTATTTGAAGATCTTCGTGTTCCGGTTGCAAATATCGTCGGTAAAGAGCACCAGGGACATCAGGTGGTCATGAGTGGGCTGGATTTTGAACGCTCCATGATTGCCCCGATTAATACCGGTATTGCTGAGCGGGCACTGGACCTGTCAATTGATTATGCCGGTACACGTCAGCAGTTTGGTAAACCCATTGCCAGCTTTCAGATGGTTCAGGCGCGGATCGCCGATATGTATGTCTGGGTGGAAACCATGAAAACTTTCTGCTGGAAGGTGCTGGCCGAAGTATCCGAAGTCGATGAAACTCAGGCTGGTCGGGGCGAGATTCATGCCCGTACAGCCGCTTCCGTGATGTACTGTGCCGATATGTGTAATAAGGTATTGGATAATGCCGTACAGGTGCACGGTGGAACCGGTTATATCTGGGAGTCGGAAATCAATCGCCTGTTCCGCTCAACCAAGTTGCTTGAAATTGGTGCCGGTACTACTGAAGTGCGCAAAATGATCATTGCTGGTGAACTGTTGAAGTAGGGATTATGGCCTTAGATAAGGATACTTTCGGGCTGCCTGATCGGCAGCTGGCAGAACTGGATACGGTGTTTTCCAGGGACAGTTTCTCCGGTAAAAGGGTATTAATCAGTGGCGGCGGCAGTGGTATTGGCAAAGCTGCCGCCTGGCTGCTGGCTCGCCTGGGCGCAAAAGTTCTGATTTGTGGGCGCAACCTTGAAAAGCTTCAGGCTACTATTGAACCGATGAAGGAGATGGGACTTGATGTCCGCTGCAAATCACTGGATATCCGGGACCCTGACCGTGTTCAGGTTTTCTTTGATGAAGTCATGAATGAGCAGGGCGGCCTTGATGTATTAATTAATAATGCCGGTGGTCAGTTTCCCCAGCCTGCGATTGATTTCTCGCCTAATGGCTGGCGCGCTGTGATTGATAATAATCTTAATGGTACCTGGTTTATGATGCAGGCCGCTGCTCAGCGCTGGCGAGATGCGAAAAAGCCCGGGAATATTATCAATATTGTGACGGTGATAGATCGTGGAATGCCGGATATTGCCCATACCTGTGCTGCGAGAGCTGGTGTGATTTATGCGTCAAAAACAGTGGCGGTGGAGTGGGCACAATACGGTATTCGGGTCAACTGCATTGCTCCTGGCATTATTGCCAGTGAAGGAATGAAAGTTTATCCACAGGAAGCCGTAAACGAATTCCCCCGCTCTAATCCAATGCAGCGCTTTGGTTCCGCCTGGGATATTGCACAGGCCTGTGCCTATCTTGGAAGTGACGCTTCACAGTTTATGACGGGGGAAGTGATGACATTAGATGGGGGTGGTCGTTTATGGGGAGAGCTGTGGCCTTACAGTAAACCAGAGTATTTCAGTTAATATGGAACGGGAAGTGGTGAATGGTTATTTTCTGAGATCGCTGCTTCTTCTTGCTGAAAACAGTATGAAAAACAAACGTATCCACTTAATTATTTGCTTTCTTGCTAATAGCCGATCTGGGTCTATTTTTACTCTGTATCTTTAACAGAAGAATACTAAATGGATTCAACGCTGAATTAATCCTTTCGCTTGATACTGAAAGCTGCTCAGAACGTTAGCGTTGTTTTCATTATTTGCAAAGATTCAGCTGTTGGCTGGAAGAGCGAGAAAAGCAATGCAGGAATACATCAAGAAAGAAGAGTTTGAAGCTTTTCAATCTCATGTGCTTAGCCAGTTTCGTGATATTGTCGAGTTGTTCTGCAAACAGCAGGCGCATATGGAACGACACCTTGAGTGTACCGAAAGAACCCAGAAGCATCTTGACACCTTTGTTGCCCGAATGGATCACCTTTGCCAGTTTATTCAAAGTGTATCCGATTCGGTAGAAGGCAAATCACAAGAGCATAAGCACAGCAGTACTTCTTGTCACTAAGTTATCTTTCAGTCCAGATTTGGTAACTATTGACCTTTTTAAAGGAGCCTGTTCAGTTTCTTGATGAGTTCGCTGACCTCACCTTTGACCGATTTATCAGGCAGATTTTGATTGTTGTTTGAGATACCGCCAAAAATAAGCCGTGTGATTTGTTGTGACGTTTGATGAATATCCAATGTGGCGGTTTCTGTATCTTTTGAGTCCTGGTACATGCTCCAGAGATAGTGCTCAAGAGTGCCAAACAGTGTGTTACGAACCAGTGTGACACTGACGTCTGGTCTGAGTTCTCCTGATGCAATGCCATCCTGAGTAATTTGAGTAACGACTTCGGTATAGCGCCGATTCAGTAACCTCACCTGTTGCGAGAGCTCGTGATCAATCCCCCGTGATTCATTCAATATGACGCCACAGAGCGCGCGGTTCTGGGTCATGATGTTGAGATGGTTCCATATGACAAAGTAAAAGCGCTCCCGGGTACCATTAACGCCCTGAATGCCTTCTTCTATCTGCCGTGTTATTTGATGGTAAAACTGTTCCATCACTTTCAGAACCAACACTCTTTTGGAGGGAAAGTAACTGAAGACGGTTCCTTCAACAATGCCCACCCTGCTGGCGATTTCGGCAACCGTTGCTTTTTCGTAGCCTCTGGCCTCAAAGACTTCCCGGGCCGCATTAAGAATATCCCGTACCCTGGTTTCCCTGGACTGGCGGACTGCTTTTTTTCTGGCGGTTTTGACTGGTGCTGGCATGGTGCTCGAATGTGCTCAACTTTTTATACAAGAGTAATAAAAAAGTGTCTTTAGATAACAGAAAAACTGTCATTTTTTGATCTAAGTCAGTTCATAAAACACACAATTGTATAAGAATCGCGCACCCAAATTCATAGAACCTTCTTTTCACAACATCATGAGCAGTTAGTACCGCTAAGAGTACAAAAACTGACTTGGCAACGTTTATATTACAGGGTTACTTGAGGTTAACTGGTGCAAAAAGCATTCTCCCTTCTACAGAAAATCGGGCGCTCGCTGATGCTGCCCGTGGCAATTCTGCCCGCTGCCGGCATCCTGCTGGGAGTAGGTAGCGCAAACTTTTCAATCATTCCTGAACTGCTGAATCATATCATGGCTCAGGCGGGTGGTGCTGTTTTTGGTAACCTGCCTCTGTTGTTTGCGATCGGTGTTGTACTCAGCCTGACCGATAACGATGGCGTTTCTTCTCTGGCGGCGATTGTAGGCTATGTGGTTCTGCTCGCTACCATGGGGGTTATGGCCAACACGCTGGGAATCGAAACCAAAACCATCATGGGTATCGCTTCTATTGATACTGGTGTATTTGGTGGCATTCTGGTGGGTATTCTCGCATCGGTGATGTTCAATCGCTTCTATAAAATCCAGCTGCCTGAGTACCTGGGCTTTTTTGCGGGCAAGCGCTTTGTGCCAATCATCACGGCTTTTGCCGCCATCGTCATGGGTGTGGCCCTCAGTTTTATCTGGCCACCAATTGGTAATGCCATTGATGCGTTTGGTAACTATGCCGTAGAAGGTAACCCAACGACCATGGGCTTTGTCTACGGCTTTGTTGAGCGACTGCTGATTCCTTTTGGTCTGCATCATATCTGGAACGTTCCTTTCCAGTCTCAGATGGGTGAGTTCGTGACGGCCTCTGGCGTTGTGGTGAATGGTGATATTCCGCGTTTCTTTGCGGGTGACCCAACTGCAGGCTTCCTGGCGGGTGGCTTCCTGTTCAAAATGTTTGGTCTGCCAGCGGCGGCGATTGCCATGTGGCGCAGTGCGAAAACCGAAAACCAGAAAGTGGTGGGCGGTATTATGATGTCGGCGGCGCTGACCTCTTTCCTGACCGGGATTACCGAACCCATCGAGTTCTCCTTCCTGTTTGTTGCGCCAATCCTGTACGGAATTCACGCACTGCTGGCAGGCATCGCATTCGTGATCACCAACTTCTTTGAAATCAAGATGGGTGGTTCGTTCTCCCACGGTCTGATCGACTATGCGTTGTCCTTCAGCATCGGTACCAAGCCAGCAATGATTCTGGTGTGGGGGCTGGCTTACGCGGCGCTGTATTACACCGTGTTCACCTTTGCGATCAAGATGTTCAACCTGCGTACACCGGGCCGTGAGCAGGAAACGGAAGCTGCGAATACCGCAGAAGTTGGCAGTGAACTGGCCAGAAAACTGTTCGTTGCTTTTGGTGGACAGAGCAATATCAAGAGCATTGATGCCTGTATCACTCGCCTGCGTGTAACCGTCGACAAGCCTGAGAATGTGGACGTTGAAGCCATCAAGGCTCTGGGTGCAACAGCTGTGTTGGTGGTAGGTCAGAATATGCAGGCCATCTTTGGTCCACGCTCTGACCAGATTAAAACAGAGATGAATGAACTGATGAAAAGTGGTCAGGCTCCAGAAGTCGGTGAAATGGCGCTGGCCTGATATTGAATAACTGCTCGGCTTAAGAGCAGCAAATGATTGTCTTTGCAGCCGTGTCTACGTTTATCGTGGGCACGGTTTTTTTAATTTATAAGGAGAAGGATAAATTAGTGGAATCAGGTGTCCAATTATTGAAATAGTCGCTGCTTAATCAGAAAGAGGCGTGATTAGAATGGAGGGTAGAGTAAATAATGGACAACCTGTTGCGCAATCAGGTCTGCAAGCTATTCCTCTGGTTGAGGCTGATAGTACATGCGGCTCGGGTTTTTGCCGCTCTATTCAGAGAGCCTTGTGCTCATGCTTTGTTCGTGGGGCTGATGATGCTGCAGAGCAGGTAGTGGTAGGTTTCAGGCCAGCTCGTGAAAGAGAAGTGCATCCAAATAATGAAGCACTGCAAATAAATGTGTTACAAGAAAGGGGAGCTGAGATTAATCTTGTCGTGGATGAATACCTTTCTTCATCGGGAAGCTCTCAAGATATCGGGCGAGAGGACATTTTTTATATAGCGATATGCTGGTTATCAAATAAGCCCCCTGGTACTGAAATTACAGCAAAACGTATTTTTGAGACTGAGGTTGTGGAGTCTGATGCAGAAAGAGATGCTAGATGTCGCATTGAAAAATGCGAAGAAAAAATTAAAACATTATCCTATGAGATATTTCCTGAATATAAGCCAAGAACATCAGAAGAGTTAAAATCGGCAGAGGAGTGCTGTTTGTCCGATAAACCTTCTGATCAGATGATTCGTTATCAGAAAATTTATTTTTGTGATTATGATTTTTTTATAGCCAGTTGTAGGAATACTCAGTGGCTTGATCCTTTCTCTATGGAGGGAGAGGTTGATTTTGGGGAAATTGAGCAGGTAATACCAGCCAGATCTCTTTCAGGAGAAGTTAACTTGGGATATGAGGCTGAAGGCTCAGAGGTAATGGATTCCAGACTGTAATACAGCAAAGCTCAGCACTTTGTTTCGCTAGTTTTAAGCTCAGTATAATGTCCGCCATATAGATCGGCTCGTTTAAGAATACCTGCCTTTCAATGCTACTGAGGATAATTGTAAGACAATGCGGGTTTCAGTTGTTGAGATCATATTTCATGGTTCTGGTAGACTGCTGAATTTTTACGCTGTGCGTCAGGTTCAGCAGGCACCAGTTAATCGGGTTTACAGGACATCCGGAACCACAGGTGTTGTTCTTTCCAGAATGCTGTTCACTCGTGATTTGAATGCCTCTTCCGATTTTTCACTCATTGGTGTAATCCAGAGGGTGCTCTCTCTGAATGATTGAAACAATAGTGCTCTATTTTCACAGCTACTATGGGAACACCACTCATAATAGTTAACTGTCATGCCCGCTTCTGTTATTTCCAGCTCTACCAAAAGCATCGTTTTGCAAATTGAAGTTTCTATAGATTCAGGCAACATGCTGAATCTTGAAGATAGTTTACAGCGTGCACTCAATGAAGCCGGGCAGCTTGGAACAAAAGAGTTATTGGGGCTATTTGAATCACCCAATAAAGAACCTATCGTCGTTAATCAGCAGAAGTGGAACTACAAAGGAAAGGTTCTTAAGCACTATGAAACCTTATACGGTCGTATACCTTTGGAGCGCTCCGTATATCAGGGTGTCAGAGGTGGCAGTACTCTGGCAGCACTTGATCTTCGTGCCGGTATTATTGGTTCAGCTACCCCCAAATTTGCCAAGTCTATCGCCTGGAAATACAGCCAGATGCCAGCGCCTGCGGTAAAAGAAGATTTTGAGACCAACCATCAAAGGACGCTTTCAAATTCTTATATCAAGCATTTATCGGACAGAGTAGGTGCATTAATTGAAGACCAGCAAGACACTCACTACCACCTTCCTCCACTAAAAGAGCCTGTTGAAACAATAGCCATTGGTCTGGATGGAACCTGCATGCTGCTTTGTGAAGAAGGCTGGAGGGAAGCCATGTGTGGGACATTGAGCCTATATTCTGCAGATGGAGACAGGCTCCACACGATATATACAGCCAGTTCGCCAGAGTATGGTAAACAAAGCTTTATGAGCAAGCTCGACGAGGAGATTGCAGATCTAAAACGACTCTACCCAAATGCCACATACATCGGGGTAGCTGACGGGGCTAGAGAAAACTGGAGTTATTTGAAACAACATACCTCTGGGCAGATACTCGATTTTTATCATGCATCTGAATATTTAGCTGGAGCAGCGGAAGCACTGTTTCCAACCAGTAAGGCGAAGCGACACCAGTGGCTTGAAGACAGGCTACATAGTTTGAAAAACAAGCGTGGAGCAGCCAAAAAAATCCTTCAGGAAATTGAATCAGCCGAGCTCCCGAAAAAGACAATCGCACTGACAGAGAAGCGCTACAAAGCTGTGAGCTATTTTACAAACAATCACCAGTTAATGAATTATCATCAGGCGCTTAAACGCCATTGGCCAATAGGTTCAGGAGTTACTGAAGCGGCTTGTAAGACTCTGGTAAAGCAACGATTATGTGGTTCTGGAATGAGGTGGAAAGCAACAGGAGCGGAAGTGCTTTTGACAACAAGAGCACTGATCCAGAGTAAGGGGCGCTGGGAACAACTTTGGTCTGAGTTCATGACTGGAAAGGTTGAAGCTAACCTATGAGTCAGTTATCAAATTGAGAGAGCACCCAATCCAGAATGTGTCTTTGCGCAGTTCCTGCAGTGCAAAGGACGCCACTTCCTCGGGCTCTGTGGTTTTCAGTTCCCGCTGATACTGAGCCATAATGGCTTTCATATCGTCCAGTGATGAAATACCTGAACCTGGCTTTTCAGGGTTTGCAGGCAGGTCGGAAGGACGATTCCGTTCTGAATTAAAAATAC
Organism: Endozoicomonas sp.; assembly: GCF_965196975.1. Classification (NCBI taxonomy): domain Bacteria; kingdom Pseudomonadati; phylum Pseudomonadota; class Gammaproteobacteria; order Oceanospirillales; family Endozoicomonadaceae; genus Endozoicomonas; species Endozoicomonas sp. The sequence continues at coordinate 5,479,084 of NZ_OZ239981.1, read as the reverse complement.
CACTGTTAACCACATGAGGTCCGGGAAAAAGGGCATTCACTTTCACTGGGGACTGACTCATCTGAAGCTGGTAATGCAGGTTCTCAGTAATGGCCTGAACAGCGGCTTTAGTGGCTGTATAGATGGGGGTGTTTGGCATCATCAGAAACGCACCGTTACCTGATCCTGTGACGACAAAATGCGCTTCTTCATTCTGCTCAACCAATCTGGGGATAAAGGCATTGATGGTGTGGATCAGGCCCCAGGTATTCACCCGAAAACCCCACTCCCAGTCATTCAGATCATACTCCCACATCATGCCGCCTTCACCGGTGCCCACTCCGGCATTGGCAAATACCAGATGTATTGCTCCAAACTGCTCTTTAATGGATGCTGCCAGCGCTTTCATCGAGTCACCATTGGTCACATCGGCGATTTGCCCAGCACATTGCAGACCTTCAGCCTTGATGTCGGCAATGGTTTGCTCCAGTGCGGACACTTCGATATCAGAAATAACCACCCTGGCACCTTCACGGGCAAGTTCAAATGCCAATGCTCTGCCAACACCGCTGGCTCCACCGGTGATAACGGCTACTTTATCCTGGAAGTTTTTCATTATTATTATGCTCCACTTTTTTTCGGAATAGGTGTACTGGAATTTCTGTCAGGCAGAAAATGACACTTGATTAAAAAAATACACGGTCGTATAAGTTTGTACAACGGTAATCGTTAGATAAGACTTATGATCTTGTAAATTTACCCAAAGGATTTGGAGTTGCTATACGGCGGCAAGCGAGCGAAGACAACAAAGTAGCAACTTCAAAGGCGACGGATATGACGGCTTAACACCTCCATAACTAATAATAAAAAAAGAGGCACCATCATTATGGCGACCATCGAGCATGATCAGGACGAAGCTCAATACTCTATAAAAAAAGAAGCTTTACCTCCGATTGAAACGGTTTATAACCCTCACTCCCTTGAATATTGTGAAGACCCGGTGCCTCAATGGCGCGAGCTGGTAAAACGGGGTCCTTTGGTCTGGTATCCGCTCTGGCAGGCCTGGATTATGACCGGCATTAAAGACATCATGGACTGCTGGCGTACAGAATACCTTTCATCTGACTTTTATGACTGGGAGTATGCGCCACCCCGTCCTCCAGAAAGTGAGTGGACAAACTTCGAGCGTGCATTGATTGGTCATAGCCTGGTGGCCGATAAAGATCATCACCGGCTGGTTCGTAAAGTGTCGTCTCCAGCATTTTCCAGAAATGTTGTGGAGGCGATCAGCATGCGGATTGAGCCGGATATCAAAGCGCTGTTTGATGAGCTGGGAACGCCGGACAGCTTTGACTATATCGAAAAGGTTGCCGCTCATATCCCCTTTATCTCCATTACCCGAATTGTCGGGATACCGGAAAAGTACTGGGATGATTTTAAACCGGTAGTGACCAGTTTTACCGAAGCCTGGAATCCGACCATATCGGAAGAGCGCCGGCAGAAAGCGCGGGAAGACAGTAACCGGGCCATTGATATTATCCAGGAGGTGATTGCCGAGCGTCGTTTGATGCCCCGGCAGGATGACTTTCTCAGTGCACTTATCCAGGTGGAAAAAGAAAACGAGCAGTTTCGTGAATGGGACATCATTACGATGGTGTTGGCCCTTATTGGAGCGGGTGCAGATACCACGCTGATAGCCCAGCAGTGGAGTGTTTATTCCCTGCTGAAAAACCGCGACCAGATCGCTGAGGCACTGGAAAGCCCGGAAGCGTTTGGCAAGGCATTTACGGAAATGATGCGCTGGTCAGCCAATTCCAAAATGGGTTTTGCCCGTTATGCGCCTGAGGATATGGAACTTCTTGGACAAAAGGTTCGTAAGGGGCAGATGGTGTTATTGATGCCCCATCTAAAGGACTATGATCCGCAATATTATACAGAGCCTGAAAAATTCAATATGAACCGGAGCCACGATAAGGACGTGCTTTTTGGTTATGGGCCGCGCTTCTGTATTGGTGCTGCACTGGCAAAACGACAGTTGTTTCTTTCATTAAGTGAACTGTTCGCCCGTTTTCCGGATGCCGAACTGGCTTATGAACCTGAGAGGGATGAGACAGATCATAACTCGATTGCTTTTAAACAGCTGGTTATCAAAACGAATATTCAGAGGTCGATTTATTGAACGGACTGGCGATCCAGTTGCCGATATTGCATGGCTTCTCCAAGGTGTGGGCTTAGCACCTCAGGGCTGCCTGCAAGGTCGGCAATGGTTCTGGCAACTCGCAAAATCCGATGCAGCCCGCGGGTTGAGACTTGCAGGTGCTCAGATGCTCTGGCGATCAGCCCTTTTTCCTTTTCACCCAGTGCGCAGACTTCAAACAGCTCTCTGGATGACAGCTGGCAATTGATTTTCCCCTGTCTTGCCAACTGTCTTTTTCGGGCTTTGATCACAAGGTCTCTCAGCTTTGCTGAATCGGTTTCTGGTGAGTCGTTGTTCTGAATAGCTGGTTCCATAATGGTTTGAATTGTCTGGGATGGCACCTCAATCTGAAGGTCAATACGATCCAGCAGTGGCCCGGATAGTTTGTTTCGGTAGCGTCTGACCTGATCAGGAGTACATCGACAGGTTCGCTGACTGTCTCCCAGGTAACCGCAGGGGCATGGGTTCATTGCGCCTACCAGCTGGAATCGGGCAGGAAAACACTCCTGACCTTTGGCCCGGGTGATGACCACCTCACCATTTTCCAGAGGCTCTCTGAGCATTTCCAGAGCCGTGCGGGCAAATTCAGGCATTTCATCCAGAAATAACACGCCATGGTGCGCAAAAGAGATTTCGCCTGGTTGGGGTATGCTGCCACCGCCCACCAGAGAAACGGATGAAGATGAGTGATGAGGTGTGCGAAAAGGGCGCTGCCAGACGGTGTCCATGGCGCTGGATGTCAGTGAGTGTATAGCGGCAATATCAAGTGCTTCGGATTCTGTCAGTGGTGGAAGCAGCCCGGGAAGGCGGCTGGCCAGCATGGTTTTTCCGGTACCGGGTGGACCAAAAAGCAGCAGGTGGTGAGAGCCAGAAGCTGCAATCAACAACGCTCGCTTTGCTTGCTCCTGCCCTCGAACCTCCGACAGATCTGGGTAATGTGTTTTACAACCGTTTTGATCTGGTTTTGCGGGCTCAATATGGATTTTCTCTCGTAGGTACGCGCAAACTTCGGTGAGACTTCGGGTTCCAATAATCGTGACACTGCTGACCATGGCGGCAACAGACGCATTCTGTTCAGGTAGGACCAATGCCCGGTTAGTTTCTTTGCAGGCTAATGACGCAGGAAGAACCGCTCGGACGGGACGAAGGTGGCCGGAAAGCGCCAGTTCCCCAAGGAACTCTTTATTCTCCAGAACCTCACCTGGCAGCTGTCCTGACGCTACAAGAATGCCCAGCGCAATGGGCAGATCAAAGCGACCGCCTTCTTTCGGAAGGTCTGCTGGCGCCAGGTTGACGGTAATTCGGCCATCAGGGAAGTCATAGCCACTGTTGATCAAGGCACTTCGCACACGATCCTTGCTTTCCCTTACAGCGGCTTCAGGTAAGCCAACAATATGCAGTGCTGGAAGACCTTGAGAAAGGTGTACTTCCACAGAAACCGCGGGGGCACGGATGCCCTGATTTGCCCGAGTGTAGACTTGCGCCAGTGTTGAAGGCATTTTTATTATTGACCGATTAAACAACTTTAAACGGTCAAAGATAGCAGTTAATGAGAGAATTGCTGTGTAAGTTCGCACACCCATGAGTTAATGGGGGAAAGGTGAAGTGTGAGTTATCATTGTATCAACCCAAAAAATGCTCTTAAACGATAGAGAATGTAAGAGCATCTTTTAGTTCTCCTTTGAAAAGAGTTCTGTTTTTTGAATTATTAAAAACTCAACTCTTGAAGATTAGGAAAGCCCATTTTATTTAAGCTATTGTTTATCCAACCAGCCATAATATTGATATTTCTCTTGGATAGCCGTGTTCCTTCAAAGTCTGCTGAAAAGAATTCTTTTGTTTGTGAAATTGTTTTTGTTTTAGTTAGAGCTAGCTGCATTCTCTGTAGCCATTCATAGAGCTCTGGGAATAAAAGCCGAATGCTTTGGAGCGTTGAAAAAGTGTTGTTTTCAGCGATTCTTTCAAGGTCACTGGCCCTTTCCCACCATACTTTTCCACACCATTTTTCTTTTTCCCATGAAGTATCTCCAACTTTAATTCTAGTGAGTTCATTGGCGTTTTCTATCTTTTCAAGTTTTACCAAGCAGGGTTTTACAGTGGGCTCTAGCTTATGATGTTGAAGTCCTTCGTATGACTTTCTTCCAGTTTTTGATGTCTTGTCAGGATTTTTTCTCATTGATCTAATGTTTTCTTCTATAGTATTTGCAGTCCACTCTGATGATCCAGTAGATGTGGGTATTTTATGTCTGTTAAGAAGTGATGCTCGGTGTCGGCAGAATTCTGGTTTCGTTTGTATTGAGTGCTTCCAGCAAGTTCTAAGGTATGTCACAGCTAGCCCCGCATTTGTCTGGCATCGTCTTAGAAGTTCACGGTTTGCACCTAATGCTCTTGGTCCTTTGGTGGCAAGCTCCTTAAGAAGTCTTTCATCACTTATTGTAGCCTTGAAAAATTTATCAACAGATGGTTGTTCTCCAGGCTTAAAAATCTGGCGCAAATGCTTAAGTGTAAAAGGTGATTGGCCTCTATAATTTATTCCAGCAGCATTAAGCTGCTTTAGTAGAGTTGATGAGAATTGTATTGTTTTTGATTTCTCTGCAATAAATGCTTTAAGTAGATTTAGATTGCCCCCTTTTCTTATCCTTCTGTTTATTTCAACATTCACAGATGTTGCTAACTTCTTTTTTTTCTTCATTGCAAACATGAGTTCTTGGTCAGTGTACCCGGTATACCCTAGATATTTTTTCTGATCCTGTTTGGTGAAGTTTTGTTTGATAAACTGTATCAATGATTTTTTACTAGGCTCGATATAGACACCGTTCACCATAAGGTGAATTTTAGATTTCTTCAGATCGATCAGTAGAGATGCTAAGTCCGACTTTTTGGAAAGTCGCCTGGTAATTATGCAAATTTGTGCTTCAACACTTCCTTTTTTTGCTGCTTCGTATATTTTACGGGATGCACCTCGTAGAAGTGTAGTATTTTCCTTTTCCGTCAGGTAGCAGTCTACAGTATTTTTTGTGACCATTCGTTGCGTAAGTCGAGCAACTCCTCCCAAACGCTCTATTTCTTCAGCTGTCCATGACTTTTCATAGTTTCTTAGTGGATTTGGAACATAGCGTTGAAGGTTCTCAGTAAATACAAGGATATTATCATTTTTTAATAGAGCAATCTTTAATCGTTTCTTTAATAATCTTATCCAGCGAGAATTTTCTTTATGCTGACTTATTTTTTCGCCAAGCCATTCAAGTGATACTGATTGAACATCATCTTCTGGAGTAATAAAGTTACTTTCAAAGCAAAATCGGTAAAAGTCATAAAACCCCCACTTGCAGTGAGAGCCATCTTTTTTGTATCCCTTATGAGGAACAGGGATTGTGTGTCTCGCAAATATTGTTCGAGTATTATTTAATGCTTCAAATACATCCTTACAGCTGTTTAATCGAAATTTAAGGTAGGCTTTCAAAGCAATAATGTTGCTTTCAGCCTGCTCTATCACTTTACCTCTTGTACATTGGTTTCTTCTTATTAAGGGAAGGAATTTGCTTTCACGTGGAGTGTATTTCAGGTCTGCTTTTTTTCGAGTAGTCTCGATTTCTAATCGCCTTTGCAGTATTGCACTAAGATCATCAGTCCTTTTCACTGAAAACTGACCTGAAAAGGCTGACTTCATATGAGACTCAATTGCAGTGTAGTCAGCTTGAGTGTGGTTACCATTTATATGACTTGGTCGATAGCTGACACTGGATGAACCATTTCCGGAGGTCTTACTGCGTTTAGCTTCTGGTCTATAGCACCAAAATAGTTCTTTACCTGGTTGTATTGGCTTTAAAGCTTCCAGCTCAAACTCAATTGGGACTTCATGATTCGATAAACCTTTTAGTACAAGGTCTTGCGTACAGTGAAGGCCTTTTTTTACCGAAACATTAACTTGGCAGTTAGGTTGGATGGAATCATTCATGAACATAACTGGACCATCAGGCATAACACCAAGCTCCATTTCATGCTCATTATCTTGTCTGATTTTAAAAGAGCTCCATAGGATATGTGAGTCATTACTGATAGGTAGGGTGCTCTCTCAATTTGATAACTGACTCATAGGTTAGCTTCAACCTTTCCAGTCATGAACTCAGACCAAAGTTGTTCCCAGCGCCCCTTACTCTGGATCAGTGCTCTTGTTGTCAAAAGCACTTCCGCTCCTGTTGCTTTCCACCTCATTCCAGAACCACATAATCGTTGCTTTACCAGAGTCTTACAAGCCGCTTCAGTAACTCCTGAACCTATTGGCCAATGGCGTTTAAGCGCCTGATGATAATTCATTAACTGGTGATTGTTTGTAAAATAGCTCACAGCTTTGTAGCGCTTCTCTGTCAGTGCGATTGTCTTTTTCGGGAGCTCGGCTGATTCAATTTCCTGAAGGATTTTTTTGGCTGCTCCACGCTTGTTTTTCAAACTATGTAGCCTGTCTTCAAGCCACTGGTGTCGCTTCGCCTTACTGGTTGGAAACAGTGCTTCCGCTGCTCCAGCTAAATATTCAGATGCATGATAAAAATCGAGTATCTGCCCAGAGGTATGTTGTTTCAAATAACTCCAGTTTTCTCTAGCCCCGTCAGCTACCCCGATGTATGTGGCATTTGGGTAGAGTCGTTTTAGATCTGCAATCTCCTCGTCGAGCTTGCTCATAAAGCTTTGTTTACCATACTCTGGCGAACTGGCTGTATATATCGTGTGGAGCCTGTCTCCATCTGCAGAATATAGGCTCAATGTCCCACACATGGCTTCCCTCCAGCCTTCTTCACAAAGCAGCATGCAGGTTCCATCCAGACCAATGGCTATTGTTTCAACAGGCTCTTTTAGTGGAGGAAGGTGGTAGTGAGTGTCTTGCTGGTCTTCAATTAATGCACCTACTCTGTCCGATAAATGCTTGATATAAGAATTTGAAAGCGTCCTTTGATGGTTGGTCTCAAAATCTTCTTTTACCGCAGGCGCTGGCATCTGGCTGTATTTCCAGGCGATAGACTTGGCAAATTTGGGGGTAGCTGAACCAATAATACCGGCACGAAGATCAAGTGCTGCCAGAGTACTGCCACCTCTGACACCCTGATATACGGAGCGCTCCAAAGGTATACGACCGTATAAGGTTTCATAGTGCTTAAGAACCTTTCCTTTGTAGTTCCACTTCTGCTGATTAACGACGATAGGTTCTTTATTGGGTGATTCAAATAGCCCCAATAACTCTTTTGTTCCAAGCTGCCCGGCTTCATTGAGTGCACGCTGTAAACTATCTTCAAGATTCAGCATGTTGCCTGAATCTATAGAAACTTCAATTTGCAAAACGATGCTTTTGGTAGAGCTGGAAATAACAGAAGCGGGCATGACAGTTAACTATTATGAGTGGTGTTCCCATAGTAGCTGTGAAAATAGAGCACTATTGTTTCAATCATTCAGAGAGAGCACCCGATAGGTACACAGATATCCTCTAGAGAAAGCCACTCTATGTAACGTCCAGATGAAACTTCTTTGTGGCGAAGAGCCATTATTCCCGTAATTTTATGGAGAAATACTTCTCCTTTTTTCACTGAAGGTGTATCAGGTGTAGAATGTACACTGGATACTTTGGTAAAAAGGCCTAAACCTGCGCCTTTGGAGCACCTGACGCTGCTCGGGCGGACTTCGAGTCTATTTAAATCTGTTAATTCCCTTTTAAGGGATGCATTATTGGCGCAGGAAACCACTTTTTTTCCATGGGAGAGTTGTGTTTGGCTTACTGACTTTATTGGTTGTGGTCGTGTTATTGAATGATGTTTGTACGCTGCTATAACACTGGTATCCATTTATTTATTAAAAGGGTGCTCTCTCAATTTGATAACTGACTCATAGGTTAGCTTCAACCTTTCCAGTCATGAACTCAGACCAAAGTTGTTCCCAGCGCCCCTTACTCTGGATCAGTGCTCTTGTTGTCAAAAGCACTTCCGCTCCTGTTGCTTTCCACCTCATTCCAGAACCACATAATCGTTGCTTTACCAGAGTCTTACAAGCCGCTTCAGTAACTCCTGAACCTATTGGCCAATGGCGTTTAAGCGCCTGATGATAATTCATTAACTGGTGATTGTTTGTAAAATAGCTCACAGCTTTGTAGCGCTTCTCTGTCAGTGCGATTGTCTTTTTCGGGAGCTCGGCTGATTCAATTTCCTGAAGGATTTTTTTGGCTGCTCCACGCTTGTTTTTCAAACTATGTAGCCTGTCTTCAAGCCACTGGTGTCGCTTCGCCTTACTGGTTGGAAACAGTGCTTCCGCTGCTCCAGCTAAATATTCAGATGCATGATAAAAATCGAGTATCTGCCCAGAGGTATGTTGTTTCAAATAACTCCAGTTTTCTCTAGCCCCGTCAGCTACCCCGATGTATGTGGCATTTGGGTAGAGTCGTTTTAGATCTGCAATCTCCTCGTCGAGCTTGCTCATAAAGCTTTGTTTACCATACTCTGGCGAACTGGCTGTATATATCGTGTGGAGCCTGTCTCCATCTGCAGAATATAGGCTCAATGTCCCACACATGGCTTCCCTCCAGCCTTCTTCACAAAGCAGCATGCAGGTTCCATCCAGACCAATGGCTATTGTTTCAACAGGCTCTTTTAGTGGAGGAAGGTGGTAGTGAGTGTCTTGCTGGTCTTCAATTAATGCACCTACTCTGTCCGATAAATGCTTGATATAAGAATTTGAAAGCGTCCTTTGATGGTTGGTCTCAAAATCTTCTTTTACCGCAGGCGCTGGCATCTGGCTGTATTTCCAGGCGATAGACTTGGCAAATTTGGGGGTAGCTGAACCAATAATACCGGCACGAAGATCAAGTGCTGCCAGAGTACTGCCACCTCTGACACCCTGATATACGGAGCGCTCCAAAGGTATACGACCGTATAAGGTTTCATAGTGCTTAAGAACCTTTCCTTTGTAGTTCCACTTCTGCTGATTAACGACGATAGGTTCTTTATTGGGTGATTCAAATAGCCCCAATAACTCTTTTGTTCCAAGCTGCCCGGCTTCATTGAGTGCACGCTGTAAACTATCTTCAAGATTCAGCATGTTGCCTGAATCTATAGAAACTTCAATTTGCAAAACGATGCTTTTGGTAGAGCTGGAAATAACAGAAGCGGGCATGACAGTTAACTATTATGAGTGGTGTTCCCATAGTAGCTGTGAAAATAGAGCACTATTGTTTCAATCATTCAGAGAGAGCACCCTATTAAAACCCTGGCTCATCAATTCGGCTAACAGCTAGTCTGGTAACCCAGATGCTGTTCTAGCAACATTGAGATAATTTTGATTATTGACTAATTAAACAATTTTAAGCGATCAAAGATAGCAGCTTATGGGAGGTTTGCAGTGTAAGATGCGCCTGCTAAGATCTGCCGACGCAATGGGAAGCATAAGTTATCAACTATCAGAATTTTCCTGATCTTCTTTGCGGTTGTCTTCCAGCACTTTTTGTTCTGATGTAAGTGCTTCCACTTCTTTTTCCAGCGCTTCAAGGCGCTCACGGGTGTGCCTCAGAACAGCAACCTGGGTATCAAACTCGTCACGGGTGATCAGCTCCAGCTTTGACAGCGCACTGCCGACCAAGGCCTTGATATTTTTTTCGATATCTTCCCGGGTCTGGCTTTTGTCACTGTTAAAGAGTTCACCGGCTTTGGCGGCAATATTATTAATTAAGGCGGCTTTATCGATCATGGTTATCGCTGGGCTGGTGGTTAGAAAGAGGAAGGATACCTCAACCTGACCCCTGATAGAACTAGCCGATTTTTTCCCGGTAGCTGCTGCCGTAAATCTGTTCCAGACGCTGTTTCAGGTAATCCCCTGCACTGACCGGCGGGTATTTATTGGGCTCATCCGGGAACAGATCTTTGGAATCAACCCAGGTGGTGGAGGGCGGGGCGGCAAAAAAGATCATGGTATAGCGTTCTGGCCACAGGTCATCCTGGTCTTCGGCATAGACACGATGGGGTGTTGCCACCAGACGCTCATTGCTCCAGCGCGCCAGCATGTCTGCAACGTGTACCAATAAAGTGTTGGGTTTTCTTTTCAGGGAACACCACTCTCCTCGGGGGTTTTGAAACTGCAGGCCTCCGGCATCGTCCAGTAAGAGCAGCAGGGAGATGGTGTCAAAGTCGGTATGTTCACCAAAGCGAATTGAGCCTTTGCGCTGATTTTGCATCATGGACGGGTAATGATTCAGGCGAAAGGTGCTGTTGCCCCGACTCAGTGCGTGCTTGGTGGCCAGGAATCCCGGTGTCAGTTTAAGGGCTTTCTCGGTCAGTGTCAGAATAATGGTGGCCGCCTGTGCGGCAACGCGACGATATTGCTCCAGCTCATCCATTAAACCAGAATCCACAAGCAGGTCTGGCCACTCACTGATGGTCATGCCACTGACAATATCCAGCGACTCGACATAATGTTCCTGATAGGTATCAGCGGTATCACCGTACTGTTCGCTGCCCGGCCCGCTGTAACCACGGATATAACCCGGGACTCCAAAGCGCAGGGCTGCTTTTTGTTCTGCGGTAAATCCGAGAAAGAAGCGTCGGGCTGTATTCAGTACCCTGGCCTGAAAGGCCTCTGTGGCAATGGGCAATCCCGTGAAGTATGCAATACCGGTGGTTGTATAGGCTTCCAGCAGTTGCTGCGAGGCATAGGGGGATGTGACGTCGATGGTGATGACATCGCTCTGGGTGATTGTGCTGTCTGGCAATGGTTATACCTCTGACACCTTCGATTGAAGCCTCAAATTTATTGGGAAGCATGATGCATATGGAATATGCGCCCTCTAGTTCTGCGTAATAGATTTAGCTGCTCTCTGAAGAGGCATCAAGTTTTGATAGTCATCCGACGCATTGATTGCTGCACTAATTTGGTGCGCTTTGCTGAGGAAGGATAAGGTTTTAGTGCGTCAAATGAGTGCGCAGGCCTGTTTCGGTACTTGTTCGAGCTCCTGAAGCCTTCAATCATGCCCATTTATGGGGATATGCAAAAACTGGCACAGAGGCTGCTTATAGAGGGTTAACCATTTAATCAGTGCCAGGCGGGATCGCCTGAAACCAAGACTGGCAGGGTTCATTTTTCCTTTGGTTGGGGCTTGAAATAAAACGGGCTGTTGTAACACAAAGGGAAATGCGTAGACTTTGGAAGCTGTATCGCATCCAGGTCACCCCTCCCGGATGAATATTAAGTAAAGCCAGGAGAATAATGCATGAAGTTAGTATCAGCCATTATCAAGCCATTCAAGCTTGATGACGTGCGGGAAGCGCTTTCTGATATCGGCGTTCAGGGTATTACTGTGACTGAAGTCAAGGGCTTTGGTCGCCAGAAAGGTCATACCGAGTTGTATCGCGGTGCAGAGTACGTTGTGGACTTTCTGCCAAAGGTAAAGATTGAAGTGGCAATCTCCGACGACCTGCTGGATCAAGTGATTGAAGCGGTTTCCAATGCGGCCAACACCGGCAAAATCGGAGACGGAAAGATTTTCGTAACGGCTCTGGAACAGGCCATTCGAATCCGTACCGGAGAGACAGGCGTCGACGCTATCTAATAGCCAGCCAAAGGCATTACTCATCAGCAGCCACTGATGACATCGCTCAGCAGTAATAGCGATATAAAACAGATAAGAAGATGTGAATTTTACTGGGAGGGGTCCCGTGGAAGATATAACTCAGCTGTCGTATGCACTCGACACTTTTTATTTCCTGATGTGTGGTGCACTGGTCATGTGGATGGCCGCCGGCTTTGCCATGCTGGAAGCCGGTCTGGTGCGCTCAAAGAACACCGTTGAAATTCTGACCAAAAATATTGCCCTGTTTGCCATTGCCTGCACCATGTACCTGCTCTGTGGTTACCAGATCATGTATCCAGGCGCAAATGAAGGCGGCATCATGCCTCTGTTCGGCACGTTGCTGGGCACTGAAAACAGCGTCGAGTCGGTGGTTGCCGGTGGTGATGACGCTCCTTATTACTCTCTGCGTTCTGACTTCTTCTTCCAGGTGGTCTTCGTAGCGACGGCCATGTCCATCGTTTCCGGTGCGGTTGCTGAACGTATGAAGCTGTGGGCCTTCCTGCTGTTTGCGGTCTTCATGACTGGCTTTATCTATCCAGTACAGGGCTTCTGGAAGTGGGGCGGTGGTTTCCTGAACGAAGCTGGCTTCCAGGACTTTGCCGGTTCCGGTGTGGTTCACATGGCGGGTGCTTCTGCTGCCCTGGCTGGTGTGCTGCTGCTGGGTGCCCGTAAAGGCAAGTACGGTTCTAACGGTGCCGTTAACGCCATGCCTGGTGCTAACCTGCCTCTGGCCACTCTGGGTACCTTTATCCTCTGGCTGGGCTGGTTCGGCTTCAACGGTGGCTCTCAGCTGAAGATTGCTGATGTTGAAAATGCCAACGCGGTTGCACAGATTTTTGTAAACACCAATGCTGGCGCAGCCGGTGGTGTTATTGCCGCCCTGATCGTTGCCAGACTGCTGTTCGGCAAGGCTGACCTGACAATGGCCCTGAACGGTGCGCTGGCTGGTCTGGTAGCTATTACTGCAGAACCTCTGACGCCAACTGCCTTGGGTGCAACGCTGATCGGTGCTGTCGGTGGAGCCCTGGTTGTCTTCTCTATCCTGGCGCTGGACAAACTGCGTATCGATGATCCAGTAGGTGCCATCTCGGTTCACGGTGTTGTAGGTATCTGGGGTCTGCTGGCTGTACCTCTGACCAACAGCGACGCTACCCTGGGTGCTCAGTTGCTGGGTATCGGCAGTATCTTTGCCTGGGTGTTTGGTGCTTCCCTGGTTGTCTGGGGTGTGATCAAGGTGATCATGGGGCTGCGTATCTCTGAAGAAGAAGAGTACGAAGGTGCTGATCTTACTGAATGTGGTATGGAAGCTTACCCAGAGTTCACCAGCAAGTCTTAAGCATGAGTTGCTTAATGATTTATTAGCCAGGGAGGTTGTCGGTTTACCCATAAACTGACAAAGGCAATAAGCTTAGAAAATCGAGCTCCGGTCTGACCAGATGGTTGGGCCGGAGCTTTTTTGTACCCTCCGGTTACCAGCCAATCAGACTTATCGTGAATTTACGGCTGATAAGTCCCGGAAGTAATAAACTGACCAAAAGCTTCGCACCAGATGATGACCGTATTGTATTTGGCCGGATCAATGGTTGCTGGCAGTGGGATAAGAAAGTTATCAAAGGTTTTGATATCGCCAACCCTCATCATCTCTGACTTGTGCTGGTTAAAAGCGGCTTCCGTTTCAATAAAAACCGGTGACAGGTACAGCTTATAGTCGGGGCCGGGAGCCAGCTTGCCAGTGAAACTGATGGAATCCTTGTTAATGCTGAACTCGCCCTCACCCCAATGGAGCTGATCACTGTCTTTCCTATCCCGGATAAACTCACCGTGGAATCGCTGGCTCTTGCGGCTGTCTTCGATAACAGAAACTGATGGGGCATCGGGAGCCGTCAGAACAGGCAGCAGGTAAATACCGGCGGCAAAGCCTATCAGAAGGCAAAGGCAGTGAGAGGCGGCTAATAACAGTAGTCGAGAGACTTTCATGGTAAAGACTCGGAAGTATTTCGGGCTTTAGTACAGTTGATTATAGGTCGGCAAAGGCACACAACTATTTATACCATCGCCTTTAATGCTCATGTTGATGAGGTCTGGGCTATTGCAGAAGGTTGTTCACCATTAGTTTGGAGAGAAAATAGTGTAAACTGAGTCGATTGTCCTGAATGGTTTATAACGATAATTCAGTGGAAAGCTGCTCGAATTGCCATCTCGGATAACAATAAGAAAGCGCTTTGGAGCCGTCATGAGAACTATGAACTTTCGCCGCTGGTGTATTACGCTCGTTGTCTCGCTTTTGATTTTTGCTGGACTTGCCTCCTTTAAGGTGCTGCAGATACGCAGTGCGATTGCCTTTGCCGAATCATTCCCTGAGCACTCTGAAACCGTTGAATATCAGGCAGTTGGTCTTGTTGAGTACACGCCTGAAGTGAAGGTGGTTGGTGAAGCCGTATCCCCGCAGCGTGTCGAACTGACGAATGAGTTGCCCGGGCGTATTGTTAAAGTAGGCTTTGCCTCTGGTGGAGAGGTTCAGAAAGGACAGCTTCTGCTTCAGCTGGACACCAGTGAAGAAAGGGCTCAGCTTAAGTCAGCCGTTGCCAGGGGGGAACTGGCAAGGCTGGCTTATCAGCGGGTTGCCAATTTGCGCAAAACCAATGCTGCCAGCCAATCCCAGCTGGATGAGGCCAAATCTGAACTCAGCATTGCCAATGCAGATATTGATGCACTGAAAAGCACCATTCAAAAGAAAAAGATCGTAGCGCCATTTAGTGGTCGGGTGGGAATTCACCGATTGGAAGCGGGTAATTTTCTTCAGGGAGGTACAGCCATTACCACGCTTGTTGGTAATCCCGGCTATATCTGGATTGATTTCAACCTGCCTCAGTTTTACAGCGATGTTGTGGTTGGCTCTCCCGTCAGAATCAGACTGCTTCAGAATAATGCAAATGCAGCGGATGCTGGTACTGGAGAGTTTGAGGGTAAGGTTGTTGCTCTGGACACGACCATTTCCTCAAGCTCCAGAAGTCGGCGCTATCGAGCCCGAGTGGACGGTGATTTACTGTCGTTTATGCATAATGCGGTGGTTGAGGTTCATGTGCCAGTAGGTGCCAGTAAAATGGTTGAAGCAGTGCCAGCTCTGGCCATTCAGCAGGACACGCTGGGGCAGTACGTATATCGGCTTGATAAAGATCCCGATGCAGATGGGTTTCGTGCTTATCGTCAGGATATTACAACCGGTGATCGGCTGGGTGACAAGGTGGTAGTGAAGTCCGGTCTTGATCAAGGTGCTCGAATTGCCACCGTGGGGGCTTTTAAACTGAAGCCCGGCATTCTGGTTTATGGCCGTCAGAGTGGTTCTGATCGCTCATCGACTACGTCTGTACAGTAAGTGGGGTGAATGATGGATATATTTGTCAGGCGCCCTGTACTGTCACTGGTGATTTCTCTGGTTCTTTTGATTGCTGGTGCTGTAGCGGTGCAGAAAGTTCCAGTACTGCAGTTTCCCGAGATTGAGAGTTCCTCTCTGGTGATTACCACAGAGTATCGCGGTGCCTCAGCCGATGTGGTTCAGGGATTTGTTACTGAACCTATTGAGCGAATAGCCATGACCGTTCCGGGTGTGGACTATGTGGACTCCACTACTACCGCAGGCATCAGCCGGGTTACGGCCTGGTTGAAACTGAATGAAAACAGTACTTCCGCCCTTGCTGAACTGACGGCTCGTTTGAATCAGATCAGTTACGAACTGCCCGATGAAGCGGATGATCCATCCATTGCAGTAGAAAGAACAGACCGTCCGGCAGCTGTCTTTTATTTGAATGTTCGAAATGAGCACTGGAGTCGTGCTCAGCTGACAGACTATCTGGAGCGCCATGTAACGCCATTGCTGACCTCTATCAGCGGTGTTCAGCGGGTAGGGCTGGAAGGCGGCCGCAACCCTGCCATGCGTATCTGGCTTGACCCGGTCCGGATGTCCGCAATGAACCTGGGGGCTGGTGAGGTTCTGGCAGCGCTGCGTGCCAATAATATTATTGCTTCACTGGGCAAGACAGAAAATGACCGTCAGCAGGTGAACCTGCAGAGCAATGCAACTCTGCGTGAGGTCAGTGATTTTCAGCAGCTGGTTCTGGCCCGGCGTGATGGCGCTATTATTCGTCTTGGCGATATTGCTGAAGTCGTCATGGGCGAAGACCGGGGTACGGTCTCAGCCAGAATTAATAAAACCACGACCGTTTTTATCTCTATCTGGCCAATGCCGGGGGCTAACGAGATATCCATTGGTGATGAGGTTTATCGTCGGCTGGACAAGATCAACCCTACCTTACCCCAGGGTATGGAGATTGAGATCAGCTATGATGGCACGGCTTATATGCGCAAGGCTCTGAAGGAGATTGTGGTTACTCTCGCTGAAACGATCATCATTGTCGGGCTGGTTGTTCTGGCGTTGATGGGGGCCTTTCGTACGGCACTGGTGCCACTGGTGACCATTCCTATTTCGATTCTCGGTTGTATTGCCATCATGTGGCTGGTGGGCTTTTCCCTGAATCTTTTGACCATACTGGCCATCGTTTTGTCAGTCGGTCTGGTCGTGGACGATGCCATTGTCGTGGTTGAGAACGTTGCACGACATATGCGGGAGGGGAAGTCGCGATTAGAGTCGGCATTACTGAGTTCAAGAGAACTGTTGAAACCGATTATTGGCATGACACTGACGCTGGCGGCTGTTTATGCCCCCATTGGTTTTGTTTCCGGCTTAACCGGCAGCCTGTTCAGAGAGTTTGCTTTTACGCTTTCTGTTGCGGTGCTGATTTCTGGCGTGGTCGCTATCACGTTGTCGCCGGTTATGAGCAGTTGGGTCTGTCCTGAAAAGGGGCGTGAGAACCGCTATACACTGAAAGTAAATCAATTCTTTGATCGGTTGCGACAGGTTTATGGGCGTGGGTTGGACTCGGTTTTTCAATGGCGAAACCAGGTGCTTTTTCTGTCGGTTTTTCTCTCATTATTAATCGCCCCGCTCTATCTGTTTTCCGCCAAAGAGCTGGCACCTGTGGAGGATCAGGGCAGTATTAATATTGTCGTTGAGTCTCCCCCGGATGCTTCCATTGCCTATACCGATCGGCATATGAATGGGGTTATCAACTCATTGGATTTTTTACCTGGTGTTGAATTGATTTGGCAGGTCATCTCTTCAGAAGGTGGTTTTGGCGGTATCGAGTTTGTTGATTATGCTCAACGCTCCCAGAGTGTGCATGAGATGCTTCCTACTGTGTTTGGAACCTTGTCAGGAGAGCCAGGCTTAAAGGTTTTCCCAATACTGTTTTCCTCTTTACCAACCGCCGGTCAGTTCGATGTGGAATTGGTGGTGCAGGCTCCTGATGATTATTCGGAGATGGAAAAATACGCGGGTCAGTTGATACAGGCTGCTTATAAGAGTGGTCAGTTTATGTTTGTGAATACCGATTTGCAGATAAATTTGCCTGAGACTCGTCTGGTATTTGACCATAATCGTATTGCTGACCTTGGTATGACGGTCGCTGAGGTGACCGAACAGCTAAGTGCATTATTGTCCGAACAGGATGTGAATCGCTTTAATGCTTCGGGCAAGGCTTATCGGGTGATACCTATGGTCCTGTCAGAAGGGCGGAACAATCCTGAGCAGCTATTGGACTTTACTCTGCGAACCTCTGCTGGAGAGCTTGTGCCTTTGAGAGCCGTAGTAAGCCTTGAAAATATCACCAGCCCTAGAGTAATGGGTAAGTTCAACCAGCAGCGCTCATTCCGGATTCTTGGTGGTGTCTTGCCTGGTACGACGAATGATCAGGCACTGGCAACACTTGAGACCGCTGCTCTGGATATTTTGCCAGAGACGTACACCGTCGACTATGCCGGTGTTTCCAGGCAGCTTCGTCAGGAAGGTAACAGTATGTTTTCTGTACTGGTGATGGCTCTGGCCGTGGTTTATCTATTGCTGGCAATACAGTTTAACAGCTTCCGTTCTCCTCTGGTCGTTCTGCTTGGCTCTGTACCATTAGCGCTTTTTGGCGGATTGTTGTTCAGCTTTACTGGTCTGACCACGGTGAATATTTATGCCCAGATTGGCTTTATTACACTGGTTGCACTGGTTGCCAAAAACGGGATTTTAATTACCGAGTTTGCTAATGAACTTCAATTTAAGGGCTACCAGAAGACGGAGGCTATTCGAGAAGCAGCCAAGATTCGCCTTCGGCCTGTGTTGATGACCACTGCTGCTACCGTACTGGGGCACTTTCCACTGGTCTTGGTCACTGGTGCAGGGGCTGAAGCGAGAAACAGCATCGGTATTATTCTGGTAGCGGGTATGCTGATTGGTACGTTTTTCACGCTTTTTGTTTTGCCTTGCGTCTATCTCTGGCTGGGTGAAGGCTATAAACAGCATGTCAGTGACCCGGGGGCAGAGCAGCAGTCTCATGGCCTATGAGGCTTCAGTTGTTGGTTTCTGGCAGGAATGTTTTGTATAGAATTTGATGGCGAGGGGGATGCTCAGTCTAAATGCCTCGTCCTCAAAGCTCCTTTCCATATAGTGCTTTTGGAACTCTGTAATCTTGATCTGTTTGTTTTCAAGTTGTCGTACATGCACTAATTCATGAGCCATAGTAATGCGGACTTCACTGGGCTCCAGTCCATTGGAAAGGGCAATCTGATAATTTCCATTTTTCAGAGGGATTGTGTACCCCAGCATATTGGGTTCGGGCATCCTCAAGTACACATACTCAATGCTAACATTTGAATCAATGCCTAATTCTTTCATGTAAAAATTCTGCATATCCAGAAATGTGCACTCTGAAGGGTTAAGGGCATCGTTGTACATTGCTTGAATTGGCAGTGATGCAATTGCCCACAGGAACGCAGAAATGTATAGGATCGTCTTCACGGCAACCTGTCTTATATTGCTAAACAGCCATGAGTGAAAAGTGCGGTTTACCTCAGGTTATGAAATTCACTGAAGATTTCGAAACAGCCGCATTTCCATAATAAAGGCACCATCATGAATATTTATCCTTTGATGGCTGACAGGGTTTTATCGGCACCTTTGAGCGAGGGTTTAATTATGTGGTTTCAGAAACAGATTCAGCTTCAGCCTTACCAGAGAGGGTTTCATCTGATTACAGCAGAAATTTCTGACAAATTGCCTGAACTGGAGAGTTATAAGACTGGGCTCTGCCATATTTTTTTACAGCATACTTCTGCTTCACTGACCCTCAATGAAAACGCCGACCCTAATGTTCGTCATGATATGGAAACGTTCAGTAATCGTAACTATTCAGCACCCTTCATATAAATCTGGAATTTTCTGATTTTTCGACCATCATCTTATACTCAATTTTTCTAACAAATCTCCAGTATGGAACCAGACTTCCCAGCTACTCCGTTTACCGAAGCTCTCCTTAAAGAGAATGAAGAGCTTCGGACCGAGAATGCGCTTTTACGGGAACGTTGCAGCGAACTGGAAGAAAGGGTTAATAAAAACAGTCAAAACAGTAGTAAGCCACCATCGTCAGATGGTTATCAAAAGCCCAGTAAAAAAGGGAGTGATAAAGGTGATACATCTTCCAAAGAAGCCCCCTGCTCCTCACAGGAAACACCGAACCCCAAAAGCCTTAGACCATCTTCAGGCAATAAACCAGGTGGCCAGAAAGGTCATCAAGGCTCTTGTTTGAGACGTGTCGCCTTACCCGATTATGTCAGGCATCTGAAGGTTGAAAAATGTTGCTGTTGCCAGTCTTCGCTTATCGATATTAAACCCACCAAATACATTGAGCGACAGGTTTTTGATCCAGGTAGACCCGGAGAATTTGAAGTTACCGCGTACTGGGCAGACGTTAAAGTATGTCCTTGTGGTAAACGGAACACCGCTGAGTTTCCCCAAGGAGTGAAAGCCGCTGCTCAATACGGAGAAGTGACTCAGGCAATGGCTGTTCATTTAAACCAGTATCACTTCATCCCATATCACCGGGTGTCTGAGTATTTCAATACTATTTATTGCATGAGTGTCAGCGCAGGCTCTGTTGCCAATTTTGTTGCCTATACCCATGAGAACCTGGCCTCTACTGAGCAGAGTATCCGCGATGCTTTACAAGAAAGTCCGGTTGCAGGAGCGGATGAAACTGGCATGCGGGTTGACGGTTCACTGTGGTGGTTACACATTATGCGAGATGACCAATGGACGCTTTACTACCTCTCAGAAAGGCGAGGTTGTGAAGCAATGGATGCAATGGGCATCCTGCTGACTTTTGCAGGCATTCTGGTTCACGATCATTGGAAGTCCTACTTTGCCTATGCGGCAGTGCATGTGCTTTGTAATGCCCATCATCTGAGAGAGCTTCAGGGAGTTGTCGATAGGGATGCGAATAAGCTGGCTCTGCGGCTGATGAAATTGCTTACGCTCTCCTGGCACTTCTGCAAGAAATACAAAGCAGCCGGTCTGACTCAAATGCCTGGTGCAATACAGCTTCGCATTGAGACGATATACGACCAAATCCTTCAAAGGGCTCTCACGAAGGAAACCGCTTATATGGAAAAACAACGACAGGTGCTTGGACGTAAGAAGGTCAGGAATACCAAGGCCTACAACCTGTTCAAAAGGCTTATTGAGTTTAAGGTTGAAACGTTGCGCTTCATGTCGGACTTTTCAATTCCCTTCGATAACAATGGCAGTGAACGTGATGCCAGGATGGCCAAACTTAAGCAGAAGATCTCAGGCTGCTTCAGAAGCGAAGACGGAGGTACCATGTTTACCCGAATCCGAAGCTATTTATCATCTGCTAAAAAGCAGGGGTTGAACATATTTCAGGCGCTTCTTAAAGCGGTTCGAAATTACAACAATACGCCTTTGCTGGGTGCTGAATAGTTACCAGTAATCATTATATTCCTGAAAATGAAGAGTATTTTCTCCATGTGATAGAAGGCAGTGATGATATGCCGGCTCATATTAAATCCAGCCTGTTTGGTGCCGATGTAATGATTCCAATTGCAGATGGTTCGCTGGCTTTGGGTAGCTGGCAGGGCATATGGTTGGGAGAGCACAGAGACAACGGAGGAAGCCGTAACCTAATCATCACTTTACAAGGTGAAGGTTATACGTAATTATAAAAATCAGATATTAATAATTTATTTTTTATGAAGGAGGGTAGACCGAACTGGCATTTCAACGATGCTGGACTATAACTATAAAAATCGGACAAGAAGTCAATTTCAATGTTTCGGAACGGATGTTCCGACAACCAGTACCTAGAGGATATAGCTATGGCACGGAAAAAGCCGACTAAAGCTGCTGCTGGTTTTGATGGCGCTGATATTGGGTTTCTGGGGAGTCGCGACGAGCCTGCTGAAGAAAGGACCGTTGAGTCTCGTAAAAAACTCAGGGCAAGTCTGGACTCCCAGATTGAAGAGTTTTTGAAGAACGGAGGCCAGATCGAAGAGATTCCATCGAACATTACTGCAGATCCACCGAAAAAGCCCTCCGGTGAATACGGTAACCGACCAATATGACTTAACTTTGAAAGCCCGGTATTTACCGGGCTTTTTTTATGTTTACGGACACCTCCCAGAAATGCCTGAGCGGCTCATGAAAATTTTAAAGTATCTCTACCCACTTACCACCGTCGTAAGGTGATAGCTCGCCAATTGATTCCAGAGACAACTCAAATCTTGCCGCGACATTGTGGAAGGCTTCTTCCACGGTCGGGTCTACGGCAACCAGAAGACCACCACTGGTTTGAGGGTCACAGAGAATGTGTTTCTGCTGTTCTGTAATTTCTACTGCCTTATGTCCATAGCTGGCATAGTTTCTTTCGGTGCCGCCAGGTATGCAGCCCTGCTGACGGTAATTTTCCACATGTGGAAGCAGAGGGAGTTTGTCCGTATACAGTGTGGCTTTTACCTTACTGCCCTCACAAACCTCTAGAAGATGGCCAAGAAGACCAAAACCGGTAACATCGGTGATCGCACTGATGCCATTCAACAGAGACAGGTCGGCACCCATGGTGTTCATTGTGCACATGGAGTCACGGGCAATATGCTGGTGTTCATCCTGCAGCACCTTTTTCTTTTGTGCTGTTGTGAGAATGCCAACGCCAAGAGGCTTGGTCAGATAAAGCTTGTGACCGGCTTGAGCCTGGTCATTTCTTTTCAGGTGCTCAAGAGATACTCGGCCTGTGACCGCAAGCCCAAAGATGGGTTCAGGAGCATCAATGCTGTGGCCTCCAGCCAGCGGTATTCCTGCATCGGCACAAGCCTGACGACCACCGTCAACTACCTGTGCAGCAACTTCGGGAGGTAGCTTGTTTACAGGCCAGCCAAGAATAGCAATAGCCATTAAGGGAGTGCCACCCATAGCGTAAATATCACTGATGGCATTGGTGGCAGCGATGCGCCCAAAATCGAATGGGTCATCAACAATCGGCATAAAGAAATCAGTAGTGCTGATGATCCCTTCACCGTTTCCCAAGTCAACAACGGCCGCATCATCTTTGCTGGAATTACCAACGACCAGGTTAGGAAAGTCTGGAAGTGTGAGGTTGGTTTTCAAAATACCATCAAGAATCTGTGGTGAAATTTTGCAACCACATCCTGCGCCATGACTGTACTCTGTAAGCTTCAGATCCTTCATTAATACTACCCCTGAGCTAACGCTTGAAATGCGGATACTTTAGCACTGGGAACCTTTTCATTAAATGCCTTGCAGATCTTAAGGGTGAAAGGATTAAACACATTTGCTGGACATAAACAGAAAACAGAGGTTTCTAATGTCATAAGTAACTAACCATATAAAATCATATATTTCTGACGCCTTGTGCAGACACTCTGCTTCGTTACAACTCTGGTTACATAGCTACGGCTATGCTCCCTCCGTTGTGCCTCGCATAGTGCCTGTCCAAGTAGCCAGAAATATTCGATTTCATATGGCCAGCTACTTATCTCTGTGATAAAAGGTGATAATAGACGTCACTGATAAGTAGCTAATCATATGTTCTTGATTGTCTAAGCTCAGCTGCTTATTTGACCGAATTGATCCAAAACGAAAGAAGAATAGCGATAATTGATGGATTAGGAGAATCGGATGGGAGCACTAACTTTGCCTTGTTCTTCTATCGATGATTTGCTGCAGCAGCAGTCGGCAGCGTTACAACAGTGGTTTTCCAGCGGTGGTCGAAAGATCGAAGGGCTGGTTATTCGTAAATTTCCCTCCTGGCTTGAGTCGGATCAGTTTATTAGCGCAGGTTCCGGTGCTCAGTTTGATACTGCGCGCTTTCGCCTGATGATGTGCAATAAACGTGATATCTGGCGTGTTAGTATTGACATGGTTTTTCATCCAAAAGCGAGGCTTATGGATGACGGCTCTACTGTCGGACCCGGAATATTGTTTGTAACTATTCAGCACCCAGCAAAGGCGTATTGTTGTAATTTCGAACCGCTTTAAGAAGCGCCTGAAATATGTTCAACCCCTGCTTTTTAGCAGATGATAAATAGCTTCGGATTCGGGTAAACATGGTACCTCCGTCTTCGCTTCTGAAGCAGCCTGAGATCTTCTGCTTAAGTTTGGCCATCCTGGCATCACGTTCACTGCCATTGTTATCGAAGGGAATTGAAAAGTCCGACATGAAGCGCAACGTTTCAACCTTAAACTCAATAAGCCTTTTGAACAGGTTGTAGGCCTTGGTATTCCTGACCTTCTTACGTCCAAGCACCTGTCGTTGTTTTTCCATATAAGCGGTTTCCTTCGTGAGAGCCCTTTGAAGGATTTGGTCGTATATCGTCTCAATGCGAAGCTGTATTGCACCAGGCATTTGAGTCAGACCGGCTGCTTTGTATTTCTTGCAGAA
Organism: Endozoicomonas sp.; assembly: GCF_965196975.1. Lineage (NCBI taxonomy): Bacteria > Pseudomonadati > Pseudomonadota > Gammaproteobacteria > Oceanospirillales > Endozoicomonadaceae > Endozoicomonas > Endozoicomonas sp. The sequence continues at coordinate 5,455,461 of NZ_OZ239981.1, read as the reverse complement.
GTGCCAGGAGAGCGTAAGCAATTTCATCAGCCGCAGAGCCAGCTTATTCGCATCCCTATCGACAACTCCCTGAAGCTCTCTCAGATGATGGGCATTACAAAGCACATGCACTGCCGCATAGGCAAAGTAGGACTTCCAATGATCGTGAACCAGAATGCCTGCAAAAGTCAGCAGGATGCCCATTGCATCCATTGCTTCACAACCTCGCCTTTCTGAGAGGTAGTAAAGCGTCCATTGGTCATCTCGCATAATGTGTAACCACCACAGTGAACCGTCAACCCGCATGCCAGTTTCATCCGCTCCTGCAACCGGACTTTCTTGTAAAGCATCGCGGATACTCTGCTCAGTAGAGGCCAGGTTCTCATGGGTATAGGCAACAAAATTGGCAACAGAGCCTGCGCTGACACTCATGCAATAAATAGTATTGAAATACTCAGACACCCGGTGATATGGGATGAAGTGATACTGGTTTAAATGAACAGCCATTGCCTGAGTCACTTCTCCGTATTGAGCAGCGGCTTTCACTCCTTGGGGAAACTCAGCGGTGTTCCGTTTACCACAAGGACATACTTTAACGTCTGCCCAGTACGCGGTAACTTCAAATTCTCCGGGTCTACCTGGATCAAAAACCTGTCGCTCAATGTATTTGGTGGGTTTAATATCGATAAGCGAAGACTGGCAACAGCAACATTTTTCAACCTTCAGATGCCTGACATAATCGGGTAAGGCGACACGTCTCAAACAAGAGCCTTGATGACCTTTCTGGCCACCTGGTTTATTGCCTGAAGATGGTCTAAGGCTTTTGGGGTTCGGTGTTTCCTGTGAGGAGCAGGGGGCTTCTTTGGAAGATGTATCACCTTTATCACTCCCTTTTTTACTGGGCTTTTGATAACCATCTGACGATGGTGGCTTACTACTGTTTTGACTGTTTTTATTAACCCTTTCTTCCAGTTCGCTGCAACGTTCCCGTAAAAGCGCATTCTCGGTCCGAAGCTCTTCATTCTCTTTAAGGAGAGCTTCGGTAAACGGAGTAGCTGGGAAGTCTGGTTCCATACTGGAGATTTGTTAGAAAAATTGAGTATAAGATGATGGTCGAAAAATCAGAAAATTCCAGATTTATATGAAGGGTGCTGAATAGTTACAAATCGATCAGCTGCACCACTGGGTCTTCCTCTCCGGTGAGCTCATTTACATCCACTTGTGTTTTGAATAATAATTTTTGCACCGACTCATTGGCTTCCAGCAGTGAGCGATTGGGCTGACGCAGAACCTGCTGGCGCAACTCCTCCAGTTGAGCGTCAGTCAGCCAGCATCGCCCCTCTTCGGTTTTGTTGATGGCTTTAACGGCGCTGCGAAATACATCCGGCAGAATCCATTGGCGGAAGTGCTCTCTAAGAGAGGATGCCGGGTTTTGGGGAATGGCTTCCCCCTGATCGATGGCTGTCCAGCCAAGCCCTTCCAGCTGCTTCAGGAAGGGTTGTTCAACTTCAGTGTATTCGCTCACGCTTGAATTACCGGAATGTGCAGAATGTGATCGATCAAAAGAAAGGTTCAGGCAGAAGTAGGGCCGCTTAAGTCCACATGGGCTAATCGCGACAGGGCAATATCAACCGCCCGGCCATCAAACAGTTTGATTTTCCGTTGTGCCCAACGTTCACCGGCAGGCCATTGGCCCATGGCCTTGAGGATGGCATCCCGTTCAGGGGCAATGCCTTCTTTAAACACCAGCCAGTCCACTGTAGATAGCAGCTCCATACCAAAAGGCGATTCAAACCCATCAATCAGTTCAGCGGTTTTTTCCAATGCCGGAAGGAATGCTTTGGCTTCAGAGTGCAAGTAGGTTTCAACAGTTTTGCGCCGCTGGTCATTAAAGGCAATCACATCAAGGGGGCTGCTATCGGCAATACGTTTATCGCTTTGCAGATAACTACCATCCAGACCGTTCAGCAGGTGCCTTAATTCATCCGTGTAAGGGCCGTAGTTGTTGGCCTGAAATTGAAAGCGAAGCGGGTTTTTCAACTGTTGGGCATTGATGGCCCGGTCAAGAAACCATGCCAGCTTCTGGATTTCCAGCAAGCTGCATTCCATGCCCAGCACCCAATAACGGCGTACCAGCTCTGCAATCATCGCCCGTGGCGGGGTCAGTTTTTCAATACCCTGACGTTTGGCCACATTCTGATAACGGGTAGTGGGTTCATAAATAATAATATTAACATCGGTTAAATCGGCCAGTGCCCGTTCAATTTCCACTTTCACATCGGGCCAGTTCAGGCCGCCATTGCCTGCGCCCAATGGAGGGATAGCGATAGAGCGAACGCTCTGTTCAACAATAAAACGCTTGAGATCCTGCAGGCCGTCCACAATCCACTCCATCTTGGAGGGTGAACGCCAGTGCTGCTTGGTGGGGAAGTTAACAATCCAGCGCGGTCCCATCAGCTCGCCAGTTTCGGTGATAAACATCTTACCGGTCTGCACCTGTTTGGCTTTACAGGCTTGTTGATAATCTGCCAGATTGCGCTTAAACCGGTCACTGAACATCAAAGCGATACCTTTACCCATCACACCCACAGTATTGACGGTATTGACCAGCGCCTCTGCATCAGAATCCAGTAAATTGCCTTGTGTATAGTGAATCATTAGAAATACCACCCTGGTAAGCAATGCACTTCAATAGGCAAACCTCGCTGTAAGATTAGAGCCTCAATCTGTAATTTTAGTTCATTGGTATAACAGACTATACCGAACAGGCTGGACAATGGAACCTGCTGGTAGACCAAGGCTTCAGCCTGATACCGTTCAATCTGCGCGGGATCATCCGGGTTGCGCTGGAAGTTCCGGGTCTGTAGCAATGGCCAGTCTATTTCGGTGAGCTGGTCAATCCGATTGTAATAGTGCGTTGTGGGCGGATAGGCATGCCGGTCTGTAAACACGAATGCTAACCCATGCTGGTGGATACGGTGGACGGAAGAGACAAGAATGACGATCTCCTCATTGCTCCGCTGCCGAACACCGCCCCGGCCCGTGTGGATGTTGTACATCATGGGTGAGAATGGCGTGAAATAAAACGGCACGTAATCATTCAAGGTGCCGCCGGGAGGTATCGGCACCTCCCTCAAACTGCGCCGGTCGATCAGCTCTTCATTGCCAATATTGATCCAGTCAGGCGAGCGGGTCTGACTATGGCCCGCATGCAGGCCGTTATCAAGAATCCATGGCAAATTATCCCGGTGCACAATACGCCAGATCAGGGCTTTTTCCGGGTTGAGGTTAGGATAGTGTCTATTCATGAGCCGGTTCAGGCTCCTCGACAGATACAGGGACTTTGCCGGTGAGCAGGTCTTGCATTAATCCATGCTTCTTTTTCTGAAGCTTTTTCAATTCAGCATGATTTTTAGAAATATAATTAGAAACAGCTGTTAGACGTGCGCCTATTTCTGCTTGTTCAGCCGGATTTTGTGGTGTTGGTATTTGAAGTTCTCTTACTCTTCCGATACTCATTTGAGGTAAAGCTTGTCCCACCGTCATATTCTTTGTTTGCTTCTGAATTGATGCACTTCTAAGCATGTTAAACAGAAAGCTGGGGGCAATATTTGTTGGATTAATCACACAGAGAGAATCAAGTAGCGCAAATCTCAAATGATTGGGTAAAAAGCGAGTGGATCCAATAGTTCCCTTTCTAGAGAATGCTATAGAGTCGCCTGAGAATTTGCAGCGCCTTTCCTGCTCTATGACAATTTCTTCGATAACCCTTCTAGGCGTATCAACTTCAACTTGATCATCCTCTATGAATTCCACTGTTGATATAAAGGGGAAACCATCCTCATGATAGATTGGATTTCTATGACTAGGATTTGGATCAATAACACTTGCTAGCTCAATAATGCCTTTTACCTCCCACTCTATTGGAATCCAACCAATAGCCGTTTCTTGATAAAGCTCCGGTGCCTGCTCGTGGGATGGGCGAAGCTGGCCGTTGGGCAATACACCACGGGTAAACAGGTCGTGCATCAGCCCGGCCTTGATCTGCTGGTATTTGGTGATCAGTGCCTCGGTTTTCTCAATCGCTGTGTCGATAGTGGATAGGATGGTGGCGATTTTTTGTTGAGTATGGACCTCAGGTAGAGTACCTGAAGCTTTATATAAATCTTTAACTGATAAGTGCTTGACTGTTGTAGCCGCAGTTAAGTCATTTACTTTTTTGATATATGGCTGCAGCCAGTAATAGATAAAATCCAAAGATAGGCTCGTTGGATCGTTTACCTCAACCTTAAGCACTCGCTGGTTGAGAAGAGCGTCCTCGTTGTTCCATCTTGAAATATTAAAGTCACCATCCATGCCAATCAAAATGTCACCACTTTTAATGACATATTGGGGCAAGAAAGACCCTTTGTAGAAAGTCTCAATTTTTGAGCCAACAATATCTCTTATCCGGATTAGCGGAAACCCATCTTCAGTTGAGAAAAGTTTAGATAAGAAAGGGAAGCCGCTTGTGAGCTTTAGACTTTTCCCTAACTCATTTTTCTGCCAAGTATTATAAGTCAAGATGCAGCTCCCTCTCGGCTAGACTCTTCATACCCAAGCTCCACCAAAAACTGCTGTAACTCTGCCGCAGCCTGATCCCGCTCTGTTTCTATCTGTTTAGCCGTGGTCGCATACTTTTGCCACAGATTTTCAACTGCAGTAGTACAGGCTCGCAAATCTGCCCGAAGGTATGCTGTATAAATTTTAAATAACAACTCACCCAATCGTCGGGTAATCTCTACGCGGGCCTCGTCGTTACTGATTTTTTCCCGAGCTTCATCTACCAGCGTCTGCTTCTGGTTTTCAGTGGACCGAATGGTGGCTTTCAGTTCACGAACCTCATCTTCCAGTGCTTTATGGTGGGTCAGCTGCTTTTCAATACGGGTGGCCTGTTGGCTATAGGCAGTTCCGCTATTTATTGCATTGGAAATAATGCCAACAAAATCAGAGAAGTGACCAACGCTGCCCGCTAACCCAAGGATACGCTCACCATTTTCAAAAACAGGATCTTTCTGTGAGAAACCGTCAGAAATAAAGTAGCTTTTTGGCTCATCATTCGGGCCTTTGTTGCCAACATGACCAGCTACTTTTAGCTCGGTAAACAGGTCTTTCGCGGTATCTTTCAGCGTTTTCAGTTCCGCTTTCCAAGCTGCGTTTGCCACTTTAAGGTCTGCCTTCAGGGTTTTCACCTGATCGGCTGGCAGCACGCCGGTGTCTTCATTGTCTTCAAAATCTTCTTCACTAGCCGCAGCAAAGAGGGCCTGCAGCTCTGCCAGACGTGAACGCTGTTGCTCCAGTTCTTCCAGCACTTCAGGAAACTGGCTTTGCAGAATATCGTCGTCCGGAATCAGTTCCGGCCCCCAGCCACTGGCGGCAATGGATTTGAAATCGGATTTCAGCAGGTTGTAATAGTTGGCAAACGCTCCCCGCACCTGATAGCTCGATAGCAGGTTCTGTTCGGTAAACGTCTTTTCAATGCTGTTCAGCAAATTGCTGCGCATCTCGTACACATTGCGGGGCTTGCCTTCTTTATTCGCCGCATCGGGTGCCAGTGCTTCGACAATGGGCAGGTGCTCATGCCACCAAGTATGCAGGGTGTCCATGAACTGGCTTTGACGATCCATAACGCCCTGATGATGGCTGATATGGTCAGCAATGGCGCGTTTGCCTTCAATTACCGGGCTGAAGTCTTCATAGATGCCTTCCTGCCGTGGAATAAAGGTGTCCTCCCGCAGGCCTTTGTAGTTTTGCCAGAAGTGGTCAAGGTTGTTAATTTCCACAGAGGGCACACCGCCATGAAGATGAGCGCGAACGTCGTGAGGTTCGGCAGGCGGGGCATTATCCACATAACGGCGGATATTGCAGTTGTAATCTTCGGCGGCGATCTCTTCGATGGGAACTTTACGACAATAAGCCGGTATATCTTTACCGCCACGGTAGGCATGGATCACTTTATCAATATCTTCCGGGCGCAGATGGTTCTGTGCTTTGCCTTCCCGGTATTCCCGGTCGGCATTAATAAAGAGCACGTGCTTACGGTCTGCAGCCCCTTCTTTGTTGAGTACCAGTATGCAGGCGGGAATGCCGGTGCCATAAAACAGGTTGGAAGGCAGGCCAATGACCGCTTCCAGCACACCGCGCTCAATAAAATGTTGGCGGCACTCTTTCTCTTCGCCTCCCCGGAACAGCACACCATGGGGCATTACCGTGGCCGCTTTACCATTCGGCTTTAATACCGACAGCATGTGTTGCACAAACATCAGGTCGGCCTTTTTGCCTTTTTGTGGCATCCAGACACTGAAACGCCCCTGATGTTTCATGTTGTCATTACGAGAATAGTTTTGGCTGAACGGCGGATTGGCCAGCACCCGGTCAAAGCGTACCAGCTCACCGTCTCTTTCGTGTTTGGGCTCAATCAGGGTATCGGCGTTATAGATATTGGCGAAGGAGATACCGTGGAGCAGCATGTTCATTTTGCAGATAGACCAGGTGGTACCCATTTTCTCCTGACCATTCAGGGAGAGATTGTCCGGATTGCCACCACATTCCTGCACATAGTCCCGAGCCTGAATCAACATACCACCAGAGCCGATGGTCGGATCGTAAACGCTCATATTCTCTTGGGGGTTGCAGACTTCGACACAAATCCGGACCACTTCGGCGGGGGTATAAAACTCACCGGCTTTTTTACCGGCGGAGTCCGCAAAGTATTTAATCAGGTATTCGTAAGCGGCACCCAACAAGTCAGGAAATTCAAAGTTATCATCACCCAAGGGTATCTTTTCAAAATTCTGGATAAAGTCAGCCAGAGTGTCGTCACTCAGGGTTTGCTGGCCGATTTTACGGTTGAAGTTGATATGCCCGCCTTTCAATACGTCCTGCAATGCATCGGGGTTATCGTCTTCCAACTCTTCCAGCGCTTTGTTCAGGGCAGAGCCTACGTTGGTTTTCAGGTGCTGAATGTTTTTCCAGCGAGCGCGCTCGGGCACATAGAAGTATTTGCCGGGGTAGTTATCCGGGTCATCCAGTTCGGTTTCGATATCTTCATCGCTGAGCCCGTCTTTACGAAACTGCTGGCGCAGTTCTTCCCGGCGCTGGTCAAACAGGTCGCTGGCCCGTTTCAGAAACAGCATGCCAAAGATGTATTCCTTGTATTCGCTGGCATCCATATTGCCGCGCAAATCATCACAGGCCGTCAGGAGCAGACTCTCGAGCCGTGACAGGGTCAGCTTGGTGGTCATTCGGTTTTCCTTGAAATCAGGCACGCTACTGCGCGGAGGTGGGTCGCTATCTTTTATTGATAGCGAGCAGGAAAAAGGAGCCTCGGCAGCTTAAGTGTAGAATTTTTACTGACAGGTAGATTACCGAAAATGGTTGAGCTTGTATCGCTTCAGGGCGGGTTTAAGCAGATTTTTATTGCAGAGTGCGTGTTACCGTTATTGGAGAGATAACAACCGAAAAAACCGAAAATAAAGATAATTCGGTTTTTTCGGGTGCTTTTACGGAATGAAGTTTTTCTGTGCTGGTGGGCGCTATGGTTCATCCAGCGCAAGGGGGTTGATGTAATACTGTATTTTGGGCTTTGAGTTTGTCGTCACAACATCTTTATGCAGGTAGCCTTTCTCACACAGTGTGTTCAGGGCTGTATTTCTTGCAGGCGCTGTTGTCAGATGTTTCCAGTCTCTATTACTGAAATCGGCTGTGGTGAATGGGTTGGGTAGCTGGTTAAGGCGGCTCAATAGCGTGCGAGCCCCCGCATAACAATCACTGGCCATAGCGTAGATACGTCTGGCATGAGCCTCCAGATAGTCGCACCATGCCCAGGCTTTGTTTGCTGAATAGGCATCAATGGGCTTACCAATACCATGATCTGCAATGGATAGGATGCAGGCAAGGGTAGGCATCAACGATGCGTATTTACTGAGATGGTTTTCCATGCTTGGTATCGGAAGTCCTGCCTGTATTCTAGCCATCAGCTGGTTATGCCAAGCTATGAAGACTTTTTGCCCATTCTTATCAAACCTTACGACCATTGGTCTTCCCAGCTCATAAGGAATGGCATCAAAGGCATTAAATACATCGTATGCTTTGTCGCGGGCTGTTTCATCCACAGCTTGATCTGTGTACTTAGGGGTTTGCCCATCTGGCATTACCATCAATTGAAAGCGCTCAATCAAGCCGTCATCCTCAACGCCGTGATTTCTTTTTTCCAGATAGGTCTTGAATTTTCCGGGCTGAATACCGCCTATTATCGAAAGCGTCAGGTTCTCAATATGAACAGTCCCCCTGCCGATTCGATCAAAAGTATAAGAGCCTGCTCCATCCCACGATTCCAGATAGAACGGTCTTTCGCCAGCTCTATCTTTTTTGCTGATTTGCTCAAGAAAGCCTGTGAGCTCATCCCGGTAATGCAGTGTTCCGGATGGGTTCTGAGAGAGTATTTCGCCGAGCTTTTCTACGCTGGAGTCATTTACAAGATAACGTTTTAATATGGGTGGTTCTGAGGCATTGTATTCTGCCTCACGTAGCATTTCTTTCGCCCTTGAATTGTTGTTTTTCAGTTCTTTTAATACCTCACTGTGGAATTGTTTCTCCTGAAGTTTTTCTAGCTTTAAATCGGCTTGATGATCCTTCATCTCATCTTGATAGCGCTCAAAACATTTCTTTTCAAAGTTCTTTATGGGCTTTAAGGTATCAGTAATGCATGGTGTCTTTTTCATAGAGGGTTTGCCAATGATGGCACCCCACAAATTGGGGATCACGGACCATTCATCATATTGCTTTGGGTGAATAACAACCTTACTACCCAATAAAGAACTGAGCGCTACCATGGCTGATACAGCAGGAAAGTCTACAGGAGCGCCGTCTTTTCGAATGGCAATGTCTCGAATCCATTTCTCCATTGAATCAGGTAAAATATTTGATGGAAATTCAGGTACCGGTAATAGCCCTTTTTCAATAGGCTCTGGTTTCTCCCATTGAATTTCGGGGCTGCTATATGCTGGGTTTAATTGCCCAGCAATATCATTATTAATAGACATAATATTCACGGACTTGTTGTTGTATTTGTTAAAAGCGTCAGTGGTACATTTTTTTGTTAATGCGTGCTAAATCATTAAAGTCAGTGCCCTTGGAATCGGGTGGGAATGTTGGGCAGAATAGAGTAGCTCCGGAAGCTTTGGCAGCCAATTTACCTTGTGTGAGTCCGGGATTACCTTTTGTAAAACGGTCATTATCCGCAGCTATAAACAGCACAATCGTTGGATAAAGCCTGCGCATAGTAATGGCCACTGACTTCATATTATGACAGGAGAACGCTATGCAGACGGGAAGACCTGTTATTCGGTGTATAGTGGCGGCTGTAGCATAACCTTCAGCAATATAAAGTTTGGTTACTGGTTTGCCTATCAGGTAAAAGCAACCTGCTGTCTTTCCACCCGGAAAAAAACGCTTGTGGAAATGCATTCCTTGATCGTTATGGCTGGATGAAATGTGTTGTAATGATGTCAGTTGATAGTGTTCATCATGAACAGGTATTAATAAGTCTCCTGCTATCTGCCTTAAGCCGTATGACAATACCCCTTTATTATTCAGATAAGCATGGCTGGATGCCGTTGCTGCTGAGTTCCAAAGGTGAAGACATTTCAAAGCCGCTTGCTGTTGCGTCTGGAGCTCTCTCTTTTTCAGATGGTTGCGCAGTACCGCCATTGCTCGCTGATTATTTTCTATTGTTTCTCTGCTTGCGGTCTTCTCATGCTGCTGTGACCACTGATACCAAGGTGGCCCCTGCCGATGACAGCCAAATGTTCCAAATGGATAAGGGTGGGTGTGGAGTACATACCATCCAGACTTCTTCCCTTTTTTATCTGTTGGCGTGGCAAACCTGTGAACCTGCCCATCATCAATGGGTAAAGAGGGAAGGTGAAAACCTTCCTCCGACATCTTTTCAGCAAATGCCTGACAGTGCCCGGCAGCGTTAATAATTTTCGTAACTATTCAGCACCCTTCATATAAATCTGGAATTTTCTGATTTTTCGACCATCATCTTATACTCAATTTTTCTAACAAATCTCCAGTATGGAACCAGACTTCCCAGCTACTCCGTTTACCGAAGCTCTCCTTAAAGAGAATGAAGAGCTTCGGACCGAGAATGCGCTTTTACGGGAACGTTGCAGCGAACTGGAAGAAAGGGTTAATAAAAACAGTCAAAACAGTAGTAAGCCACCATCGTCAGATGGTTATCAAAAGCCCAGTAAAAAAGGGAGTGATAAAGGTGATACATCTTCCAAAGAAGCCCCCTGCTCCTCACAGGAAACACCGAACCCCAAAAGCCTTAGACCATCTTCAGGCAATAAACCAGGTGGCCAGAAAGGTCATCAAGGCTCTTGTTTGAGACGTGTCGCCTTACCCGATTATGTCAGGCATCTGAAGGTTGAAAAATGTTGCTGTTGCCAGTCTTCGCTTATCGATATTAAACCCACCAAATACATTGAGCGACAGGTTTTTGATCCAGGTAGACCCGGAGAATTTGAAGTTACCGCGTACTGGGCAGACGTTAAAGTATGTCCTTGTGGTAAACGGAACACCGCTGAGTTTCCCCAAGGAGTGAAAGCCGCTGCTCAATACGGAGAAGTGACTCAGGCAATGGCTGTTCATTTAAACCAGTATCACTTCATCCCATATCACCGGGTGTCTGAGTATTTCAATACTATTTATTGCATGAGTGTCAGCGCAGGCTCTGTTGCCAATTTTGTTGCCTATACCCATGAGAACCTGGCCTCTACTGAGCAGAGTATCCGCGATGCTTTACAAGAAAGTCCGGTTGCAGGAGCGGATGAAACTGGCATGCGGGTTGACGGTTCACTGTGGTGGTTACACATTATGCGAGATGACCAATGGACGCTTTACTACCTCTCAGAAAGGCGAGGTTGTGAAGCAATGGATGCAATGGGCATCCTGCTGACTTTTGCAGGCATTCTGGTTCACGATCATTGGAAGTCCTACTTTGCCTATGCGGCAGTGCATGTGCTTTGTAATGCCCATCATCTGAGAGAGCTTCAGGGAGTTGTCGATAGGGATGCGAATAAGCTGGCTCTGCGGCTGATGAAATTGCTTACGCTCTCCTGGCACTTCTGCAAGAAATACAAAGCAGCCGGTCTGACTCAAATGCCTGGTGCAATACAGCTTCGCATTGAGACGATATACGACCAAATCCTTCAAAGGGCTCTCACGAAGGAAACCGCTTATATGGAAAAACAACGACAGGTGCTTGGACGTAAGAAGGTCAGGAATACCAAGGCCTACAACCTGTTCAAAAGGCTTATTGAGTTTAAGGTTGAAACGTTGCGCTTCATGTCGGACTTTTCAATTCCCTTCGATAACAATGGCAGTGAACGTGATGCCAGGATGGCCAAACTTAAGCAGAAGATCTCAGGCTGCTTCAGAAGCGAAGACGGAGGTACCATGTTTACCCGAATCCGAAGCTATTTATCATCTGCTAAAAAGCAGGGGTTGAACATATTTCAGGCGCTTCTTAAAGCGGTTCGAAATTACAACAATACGCCTTTGCTGGGTGCTGAATAGTTACAGTAATTTTATGTTTTATCGCATCCCCAGGTAGAATCGGAGAACGGGTAGTGGATTGAAAGACAACATCCATACCTTTTGCTTCCATGTTTTCTGCAATCAGGAAAGGAAGAAATAAGTGTTCACCCGTACCAACTACAACCCAGTTTCCATCATCACTTGGTAATGGGAGAGTATGCTGATAAGGCAGTCGTATACCTCGCCGCCCAAGGTCGTCACGGGAAGGATCTTTGCAAATACCCTTGTCGATGTTTGCAGGCAGGGTTGGGGTAAATAAAGGATCAGGTTTGTATAAAAACTCCCCTTCAATCAAATTAACAAACCGGACAGGAACCGTTAAAGAATCAAATAGCTGTTGTAACTATTCAGCACCCTTCATATAAATCTGGAATTTTCTGATTTTTCGACCATCATCTTATACTCAATTTTTCTAACAAATCTCCAGTATGGAACCAGACTTCCCAGCTACTCCGTTTACCGAAGCTCTCCTTAAAGAGAATGAAGAGCTTCGGACCGAGAATGCGCTTTTACGGGAACGTTGCAGCGAACTGGAAGAAAGGGTTAATAAAAACAGTCAAAACAGTAGTAAGCCACCATCGTCAGATGGTTATCAAAAGCCCAGTAAAAAAGGGAGTGATAAAGGTGATACATCTTCCAAAGAAGCCCCCTGCTCCTCACAGGAAACACCGAACCCCAAAAGCCTTAGACCATCTTCAGGCAATAAACCAGGTGGCCAGAAAGGTCATCAAGGCTCTTGTTTGAGACGTGTCGCCTTACCCGATTATGTCAGGCATCTGAAGGTTGAAAAATGTTGCTGTTGCCAGTCTTCGCTTATCGATATTAAACCCACCAAATACATTGAGCGACAGGTTTTTGATCCAGGTAGACCCGGAGAATTTGAAGTTACCGCGTACTGGGCAGACGTTAAAGTATGTCCTTGTGGTAAACGGAACACCGCTGAGTTTCCCCAAGGAGTGAAAGCCGCTGCTCAATACGGAGAAGTGACTCAGGCAATGGCTGTTCATTTAAACCAGTATCACTTCATCCCATATCACCGGGTGTCTGAGTATTTCAATACTATTTATTGCATGAGTGTCAGCGCAGGCTCTGTTGCCAATTTTGTTGCCTATACCCATGAGAACCTGGCCTCTACTGAGCAGAGTATCCGCGATGCTTTACAAGAAAGTCCGGTTGCAGGAGCGGATGAAACTGGCATGCGGGTTGACGGTTCACTGTGGTGGTTACACATTATGCGAGATGACCAATGGACGCTTTACTACCTCTCAGAAAGGCGAGGTTGTGAAGCAATGGATGCAATGGGCATCCTGCTGACTTTTGCAGGCATTCTGGTTCACGATCATTGGAAGTCCTACTTTGCCTATGCGGCAGTGCATGTGCTTTGTAATGCCCATCATCTGAGAGAGCTTCAGGGAGTTGTCGATAGGGATGCGAATAAGCTGGCTCTGCGGCTGATGAAATTGCTTACGCTCTCCTGGCACTTCTGCAAGAAATACAAAGCAGCCGGTCTGACTCAAATGCCTGGTGCAATACAGCTTCGCATTGAGACGATATACGACCAAATCCTTCAAAGGGCTCTCACGAAGGAAACCGCTTATATGGAAAAACAACGACAGGTGCTTGGACGTAAGAAGGTCAGGAATACCAAGGCCTACAACCTGTTCAAAAGGCTTATTGAGTTTAAGGTTGAAACGTTGCGCTTCATGTCGGACTTTTCAATTCCCTTCGATAACAATGGCAGTGAACGTGATGCCAGGATGGCCAAACTTAAGCAGAAGATCTCAGGCTGCTTCAGAAGCGAAGACGGAGGTACCATGTTTACCCGAATCCGAAGCTATTTATCATCTGCTAAAAAGCAGGGGTTGAACATATTTCAGGCGCTTCTTAAAGCGGTTCGAAATTACAACAATACGCCTTTGCTGGGTGCTGAATAGTTACTAGCTGTTTTTTATCAGTATCCAGCCAACTAACGATTGAGACAATGATGATCTCATCTATGTGTCTTAGTTCTGGTAATAATTTTTTTGCCAACAGATGAAGGGTGCGACCGGTTGATATTTCGTCATCTACCAGAATAAGGCGTTTTGCAGAATTAATATCTTTCCGGAGCTCGTCAGTGGGCTCATAGAGTATGTGGTCAACAGCATGGCTGTGTGACTCATCAATGGTTAACCAGATATCACTATTGAGTTCGTGTCGAGTCGTGTGTTGGTATACAACCGTTTCCTGAGCATCCAAACAAGAGAGGCTATCAGCGACACCAGCGCCAAGCCCGGTAGCCGTTTCAGCCATACCCACAACGTAGGTAGAAGGTCCGGAACCACAGAGTTCTGATAATTCCTGGTATACGGATCTCATCACTGATGGCTTGACGGGGATGTGTTTGCCAAGAACTTTGCTAACAAACAGGTAGCCTCTTTTTTGATTCTCCCTGCTGGCAAAATCAAGCAGAGTCTTCAAGCGATCTTCGCCCTTGCTGAACCCAAGGGTTAAGGTGCCCGCAGAAATATTTACTTCCATATGTACCTTTATGAGGATGCAGTGCGTATCAGGTTTAGCGCCATAATCAAACACGGAGAAGGGAGTAGGGGAATGTGCAAAGCGTAAGAGAAACATCAACTAATGTTGCAAACCCAACGCCTAGTCCAACAACACAGGCTATTGCTTACAGAATTCACATATAGGAAACCAGTCTGAGCTATTGAAAAGGCAACACTAAATGCATGACTATGACTTAGTTTTTGGGGCAGGCCAATAAGATCAATATCTACAACTAATGAAAAAAGGCACCATTTATTGAGGTGCCTTTTCTATATGCGAAAAGTTAAAAGGTTAAACTCTCTAGTTGGCGAGAGGATTAACCAATGTTAACTCCATAATTCTTCGCCATTGCGCTCAAACCACCCTCATAGCCTTGGCCTACCGCACGGAACTTCCATTCAGCGTTATTACGGTACAGTTCACCGAAGATCATAGCGGTTTCAATGCTATAGTCTTCAGACAGGTCGTAACGACACACTTCCTGATTGTTGGCTTCGTTTACAACACGGATAAATGCATTGGAAACCTGACCGAAGTTAAGACCATTTGCTTCAGCATCATGAATAGTAACAGTTACAGCAATTTTATCGATTTCTGCAGGAACAATGGATAAATCAACTCTAACGGATTCATCATCACCTTCACCGGCACCAGTTCTGTTATCTCCAGTATGCTCTACTGAACCACACTGAGACTTCAGTTGATTGTAAAAAATGAAATCGTGGTCCCCGCGAACCTTACCATCTGCCTTCACTAGGAACACGCTGGCATCAAGGTCAAACTCTTTACCATCTGTTGACCGCTCGTCCCAACCAAGACCAATCAAGACATTTTTAATACCAGGAGCTTCTTTTTCGAGGGAAATGTTTCCGCCTTTGGAAAGTGATACAGCCATGATAATACATCCTTCATAAGTATTTTCGCACCAACAAGTCAGCGCAGTGGGAAGTTTGCAGGTGGCGAACCTATATCAGGCAATCACCACATACCCCGCAAAACAGGTAAAATATTGGTATCAGGAACCTAAACCATAAGTCCCAAGAAATGCAGATAGGCCACCCGCAAATCCTTCACCTTTGGCGGCAAAACGCCATGAACCATCTTTTTTGTAGAGTTCACCAAAAATCAATGACGTCTCTGCGCTGTAATCTTCAGTCAGGTCATAGCGGGCAATTTCTTCACCAGTGTCCTTGTTTACCACTCGAACAAAGGCATTATCAATCAGGCCAAAATTCTGATTCCTTTCATCAGCCTCATGTATAGTGACAGCAATCAGCATTTTTGCTACAGATTCAGGTACTTTCGATAGCTCAACAGTGAGCACTTCATCGTCGCCTTCACCAGCGCCAGTTCTATTATCACCCAAGTGCTTAACTGAGCCGCAGGCACTGGTCGAGGTATTATAAAATACAAAACCACCTTCACCGATAGCCTTGTCATCCTGATCAAGCATCAGCACGGAAGCATCCAAGTCAAAGTCGCTTCCATCTGTCTTTCTAAGATCCCAGCCAAGGCCCAGATGAATATTCGACAAACCCGGAGCTTCTTTCTCCAGGTTAATTCGCCCACCTTTTTGCAAGTTGATAGCCATACTAATCTCTTTCGTAAGTACTGATCTTACCATTCGTCACTACATAGCTTTCTTTTGCCATGGACAGCATTTCTCTGTCATGGGGAAGATTGCCATAGGCAATAACGGTATCAAAATGAAGCCCATGATTGGTTAACAACTCATGCACCTCATAAACTTTCCTCCCTCTGGAACATTCGACTTCAGAGAGATTAAACGAAACACATGGGGAAGAAAGTCGTGTACCTATAACAAGATTACAGGGAAGATCCAGGGCGCTTATCACTCCCTCAATATAGGGTTGAGGAGAGGCAGTAATCACCCAGATTGTATGACCCTGTTCATAGTGATGTTGCAACATTTTGCATACATCAGAATTCAGCGTAAAAGTTATACCAAAGGCCTTGCCAAAATAGTATTGACGAGAGTCAGTTATCGAATATAAACAGTGGTTATAGACACGATTCTTGACCGCTTGTCTTAAGTCTTTCCAGTTTGCCGGATTAATCAGTACTCTCAACGCTGTTGGCCAAAGGAACCGACGACCAGAAGCCGCATAAAGCAGCTTCCGAATTGAGTTCTCCTTTATGATGGTTTCATCAAAATCAAAGAGAACTAACGTCTTACTCATATAAGTAGATAACTCAGCGAAGGTCAAATTCAGCTGGATCAAGCCCCAGCTCTCGAGCTACTACAGCAGCAACCCGTTTTTCATCCGCATCAAAGTCACCATCAGCAGCACCTATAGCAATGACCATTCTCATAACCAGACGAGCCTGGTCTTCTTTTCCTTTAATCTTGCCAATAGCATCAAGGGCTTTTGCCTCGCCGATGTCTGCGTCCAGCTCCAGAGTTTCAAGATAATCTTTCCAGATTTTCACAACTTCAGACGTATCAAAAACTGATAGTGCTTCGTTGCTCTGGATAAAGCGCATCATTTTGGATTTTTCATTGGCGTCAATATTACCGTCCGCCATGATAACCAGAGCGCTGCCACCAAGGGCGGCATGAAGAAAATCCTTGGACTTATACTTCAAAACATCAGTTTTGAGCTCTGATACTTTTGCCTTTGCCTGATCAAACAAACCTTTGAGCATTGGGTACTTTCTCTTCTTCGAATTTTAGATACTGCTGGATTCAAATTACATAAATCCGGCAGTTAACTACATACTACAAAGCAAATCCACCCACTTGACTAGCCCAGATAAGGTAACCCACCCAAACTGCAAAAAGTGCTGCAAGGCCAGAAGCTGTGTAGCCAGTGACTTTCTTAGGAATGTAAAACATTAGCAATACGGCAAGAGTGATCACAACCAATAACACACGAAGAACTGCAATATCAGTTCCCTCAGGCATAGGCACAGTGCCGTAGATTAGTCCATAGACCAACAGTGGTAACCCAAGAGCAACAGTGATGTCAAAGGTGTTACTACCGAAGGCGTTAGAAACTGCATCATCATACTGACCTTTCACAGCATCTTTGATACTCAGGAAAGTATCTGGGACAGATGTGGCCGCTGCTGCAAACACCAAGGCTGACAAATACACAGGAATATTTAGACCATCAGCAATACCCACCACGGAAAGGCTAAGGAAGTGACACGCAATTGCAATGATAAGGGTTGCAAAGAACAGGTTAATCCATGCTGAGAATTTACTTAGCGGCTTATCATTAAAGAAAACCTTGTTAAAATCGAACTTGATCAGTGCCGCCAAAATATTGCTGCTTTCAAGGGACTCAAATTCATAATCATCCTCACCATCGTGGCTTCCGCTTTTCAGCATGTGTACTAGATAACCAAGATAAACAATGATTAGTGCAGCACCCATCCACCAGTGGAATAGATTAAACTTGATCAACATGAAGATTAGAACCACTTCTCCGAGCAACAGCCAGAAGCCATCTCTTTTCAACGCAGTTTTACTGATGGTGAACGATTTTACAGATTGCCCTCTAACGCCATAAAACCTAACCGCAAGAATGCAAGTCAATGGTATTACAATAGCGTTGAAAACCGCACTACCTACAGTTACTGAGACACCCGCTGCAAAGCCTGCTTCATCATGAAGAAAGAAGAGAAGTGAGAAGGTAGTGAGCATTTCGGGCAGGGACGAGCCAACTGCGTTAATCAGCCCTCCTTTTACGCCCTCGCTCATATTGCGGCCTAAATACACTGCGCTTTGCTCGAAGGTATCGCACGCGTACTTAATAACCACTGATACAAATATCAGTATCGCGAAATTACCTAAAAGTCCCATGAGAACCTCGAAATATAAAATACAGCCTGCCTTATACTCCCATGCCCGGAAGTAATCAATCTGTCGTTTATTTAAGGTGTAGCAAGTGATTATTATATAATCAGATTCTCAGAACATACGTACAAAACCATATACTGATACGGTGCTATTCTGCACCTTACCCACTACCAATTAAGGCATTACTGCCATGCCTATTGAATTAAGAAAACATGTAATCAACTTAGGGGGCGTTCCCACTTGACCGGTTAATTCACATTCTGAAAACCAGCAATCTGTTAATGACGAGCTACATTATATATTTTGGATTCACTACGGCTCGTACAGTGCTCAACGATGATCAATGGAACCGCGTTAAAGATATCTTGCCCGGCATAGCTTCTGACTCCGGAACGACAGCTGCTAATAACCGATTGTTTGTTGAAGCTGTTCTCTGGATAGCCCGAACTGGAGCTCCCTGGAGAGATTTACCAGAACAGTTTGGCAGCTGGCACAATGTATACAACCGCTATAGTCGGTGGTGCTCAAAAGGTATTTGGGAGAAAGCCTTCAAAGCGTTAAGCTCGGATAGTGATATGGAATACCTCATGGTTGACGGATCAATTGTTCGCGTACACCAGCACGGTGCTCCTGAAAAGGGTGCTCTCTCAATTTGATAACTGACTCATAGGTTAGCTTCAACCTTTCCAGTCATGAACTCAGACCAAAGTTGTTCCCAGCGCCCCTTACTCTGGATCAGTGCTCTTGTTGTCAAAAGCACTTCCGCTCCTGTTGCTTTCCACCTCATTCCAGAACCACATAATCGTTGCTTTACCAGAGTCTTACAAGCCGCTTCAGTAACTCCTGAACCTATTGGCCAATGGCGTTTAAGCGCCTGATGATAATTCATTAACTGGTGATTGTTTGTAAAATAGCTCACAGCTTTGTAGCGCTTCTCTGTCAGTGCGATTGTCTTTTTCGGGAGCTCGGCTGATTCAATTTCCTGAAGGATTTTTTTGGCTGCTCCACGCTTGTTTTTCAAACTATGTAGCCTGTCTTCAAGCCACTGGTGTCGCTTCGCCTTACTGGTTGGAAACAGTGCTTCCGCTGCTCCAGCTAAATATTCAGATGCATGATAAAAATCGAGTATCTGCCCAGAGGTATGTTGTTTCAAATAACTCCAGTTTTCTCTAGCCCCGTCAGCTACCCCGATGTATGTGGCATTTGGGTAGAGTCGTTTTAGATCTGCAATCTCCTCGTCGAGCTTGCTCATAAAGCTTTGTTTACCATACTCTGGCGAACTGGCTGTATATATCGTGTGGAGCCTGTCTCCATCTGCAGAATATAGGCTCAATGTCCCACACATGGCTTCCCTCCAGCCTTCTTCACAAAGCAGCATGCAGGTTCCATCCAGACCAATGGCTATTGTTTCAACAGGCTCTTTTAGTGGAGGAAGGTGGTAGTGAGTGTCTTGCTGGTCTTCAATTAATGCACCTACTCTGTCCGATAAATGCTTGATATAAGAATTTGAAAGCGTCCTTTGATGGTTGGTCTCAAAATCTTCTTTTACCGCAGGCGCTGGCATCTGGCTGTATTTCCAGGCGATAGACTTGGCAAATTTGGGGGTAGCTGAACCAATAATACCGGCACGAAGATCAAGTGCTGCCAGAGTACTGCCACCTCTGACACCCTGATATACGGAGCGCTCCAAAGGTATACGACCGTATAAGGTTTCATAGTGCTTAAGAACCTTTCCTTTGTAGTTCCACTTCTGCTGATTAACGACGATAGGTTCTTTATTGGGTGATTCAAATAGCCCCAATAACTCTTTTGTTCCAAGCTGCCCGGCTTCATTGAGTGCACGCTGTAAACTATCTTCAAGATTCAGCATGTTGCCTGAATCTATAGAAACTTCAATTTGCAAAACGATGCTTTTGGTAGAGCTGGAAATAACAGAAGCGGGCATGACAGTTAACTATTATGAGTGGTGTTCCCATAGTAGCTGTGAAAATAGAGCACTATTGTTTCAATCATTCAGAGAGAGCACCCCCTGAAAAGTGATTCAATCTACTGAAGCCGCAGGTAAGTCGAGAGGTGGGTTAACAACAAAGATTCATGCTGCAACTGACGCCTTAGGAAACCCGCTTCGCTTCATTCTCACTGCTGGTCAAGTATCAGAATATGGTCAGGCCAATGCTTTGATCGAAGGATTGAGTACGGATTTTATTCTTGCGGATAAAGGTTACGATTCCAATGCATTCATCAAAGCGGTTGAGATGTCAGGGGCTCAGCCGGTAATACCACCCAAGAGGAACAGGTTAAATCAGAGGGCTTATGATAAAGAGGTCTATAAAGAACGTAATCTGGTTGAACGTTTATTTCAAAAGCTAAAGAACTTTCGACGTGTGGCCACACGCTATGAAAGGTTGGCAAGAAATTATATGGGGATGCTTCAAATAGCGGCTGTAATGATCTGGCTGGCATAAACCCAGTCGACCGGTTGTTTGAGAACGCCTCCTAAGAAAAACTGCAAAAATTGAAATACAAAAGAGAGATCTTGAACAAATTAAAGCTCAAGTGGTTCTAGTGTTAGATATCTCGAAGTCAATGAATCGTTTGTTCAAAAGTGGGGAAATGCAGAAGGTCATTGAAAGAATTCTTGCCCTCGCATTCAACTTTGATGGTGATGGTGAAATCGATATCATTTTGTTCGGCACTAATGCTTATCAGCTTCCTCCCGTATCCATCAATAACTTAGATGGTTATGTAAAAGACGTTGTTCTAAAAAAATACAAAATCATTGAAGCAACTAAATACGCAACCGCTCTCAATTTGATTCATGAAAAGTATCAGAACAATAAAGCTGATCCAGTATTCGTCATTTTTATCACCGATGGAAACAATAGTGACAAAACAGAAACAACTGAACTTGTTCGAAAACTGTCCAAGGAGGCTTTTTTCCTACAGTTTGTTGGAATTGGAGTCGAGAATTTCCCGTATTTGAGAAAACTGGATGAATTAAAAGGGCGGTTGGTCGATAACGCTGGTTTTATGCATATAAATTATATAACCAACATCCCTGATGAAGAATTGTATAGCCAGTTGCTGAATGAATTTCCTGAGTGGATTATAAGCGCAAAGAGTCTTGATCTTCTTTAATTCGGTATCATTACTTGTAGAAGCTCTGAGCAAGAAGTGAACTTCTACAGCCGAAAGAATCAAATTACTGCTTAATGATGGCCAGAGCTGTGATTCTAGGGAACCTGCGATTAAGTCCCCGATAATAAGCTAATCTCCTCTCACCCTTGCTGGAGGTTAGCCATGGATCAACAACTCAGCTTTTCGGACGCTGAATTCACTCAAAAGCGTCGCCAGACCCGCAAAGAAATATTTCTTGCCCGTATGGATAAACTGATTCCCTGGCATCGTCTTGAGGCAATTATTGAACCTTATTACCTCAAACCCGGTAATAGCCGTAGGCCTTATCCACTGTCCACCATGCTCCGAATACACTGCCTTCAACAATGGTACAGCCTCAGTGATCCGGCCATGGTAGATGCCCTTTATGAAATTGCATCCATGCGCTTATTTACCGGATTATCTCTGGATAAATCGATTCCAGATCGTACAACCAGTATGAACTTTCGGCACCTGCTGAAGGGTCACAATCTGGCTCGGACTATTTTCAAGGACGTAAACCAATGGCCGACAGAGTCTGGTATCGTTCTGAAAGAAGGCTCACTGGTCGATGCCACAATCATCGAAGCGCCGACATCGACAAAGAATCAGACGGGACAGCGAGATCCCGAAATGCACCAGACCAGAAAGGGTAACCAGTGGTATTTCGGTATGAAGGCGCATATTGGTGTCGATGCCCGTACAGGTTTGACTCATAGTCTGGCGACAATAGCCGCCAATGAACATGACCTTAATCAAGCAAGTAACCTGTTGCACGGTGATGAACAGTTTGTCTTTGCCGATGCTGGCTACAGGGGAGCTGAGAAACGAAAAGAGCTCAATACAGATGCTGTACAGTGGCATATAGCCGAACAACCAGGTAAGTTGAAGAAACTCAGGAAACATCCTCGAACCAATAAAGTCATTTTGAAAACGGAATACCTTAAAGCCAGCATCCGAGCCAAGGTGGGACATCCCTTCAGAATCATCAAATGCCAGTTTGGATTTATAAAAGCCCGTTATCGGGGACTGCGGAAAAATGATGGCAAGCTGGCGATGTTATTCGCCCTGGCAAACATGGTTAGACTGGACCAAATGATCCGGGCGCAGGGTTAATGTATCTGAAAGCCGGTAAACCGGCCTAAATAACAGGAAACTGAGTTATTTTTGAGCTGCATAATAGTGAATTAATAACTTCCATAAACTGTATTTCTTGAAAGTCACTTGCTCGCAGATTCCATAAAGCTCTTACTCTCACTCTGCCAACTAACCAGCCTACCCCCTTAATTTGAACCATTCATGCTGTGGCATGCTTTTACGCCACTGATCGATGTGGCTTGGTGTCGGTGGCATACAAAACGGTGTGTATGAGGCTAGCCTGATTAAGTGCTGCTGAGAGAGATCAGCGATAAACGCTTTAGACTTTGTCATGTCGGCCCGATTAGTTGACCTCAGGATGGTTTCCATCTTGCTTATAAGCTGATCAATATAATTACTCAACTGATCTGTAAATACACAGAAAATCCTGGAGTCTTTGTAGTTATTGATTGGTTCGATGATGGGTAGTATTGGTTCTGCTGGCAGGTTTTCAAATTCCTCCTCACAGATTAATCCTGGCGTTAATTCGTTCAGGTAGTGGCAAAACTCATTTGCAAAGCATTGGTTTGAAAAACACAACTCCCATACCAGCCTTTTTGATACTTCAAATTCAGGACAAATCCAGCGAGAAAGCAATGACGCCACTAAGTCTAACTGTTCTTCAAGAGTATAATATTCCATAACAATTCCCTTTGTTGATGTTTTCTACAATACACGCCATGTGCGACTTTTAGGTTTGCATAAGGAGACATGACTGATCCTGCTTTCTGCTATTAAAAGCAGTAGAAAGCAAAGAAGGTTTCAGTCATGCCCGTTGAAGAGTTTATCACTACAGTCTACTGCTTGATCGACGATTTGGTAAAAGAGCTTTTTCCTGTACCACTGCGACTTCGAGGGTTTCCACCAAAGCTCACTGATAGTGAAGCGATCACCATGGAAGTTGTCGGTGAATGGCTTGGGCATCATAAGGACACTGAGATTTGGAAGTATTTTACCCGACACTGGCGACACCTGTTTCCTGACATTCCTTCACGCTCGGCATTTGTCAAACAGGCCGCCAACTTATGGCATGTGAAACAACGACTGCAAATTCGTATAGTCCAGATGATGCATGCAGATAATGCAGATATCCATTTAATCGATGGTTTTCCGATTGATGTTGTCGTCAGAACCCGTGCACCACAGAGCCGTATCTTTAAAGCTGAGGCTGGTTATGGTTACTGCGCTTCCAAGGACAAGAAGTTCTATGGCTTTCAGGGGCATTTGCTGGTTGAAGCACGAGGGATTCCTGTGGGTTTTACTCTGACCGCAGCGAACGTAGATGAGCGTGATGCAGCCTATGACATGCTCGAGACCATTTCTGGCCTCTTGCTTGGCGATAAGGGCTATATAAGGCCTGAGTTTAAAGCTGATTGTCAGGAATTAGGTATTGATCTTCAGACGCCACTGAGAAAAAACATGCAAGATGAACGTCCGAAGTCGTTTGTAAAGCTGGTATTACGGGTACGACGGAGAATAGAAACAGTGATAGGTCAATTGACAGAGCGCTTTGAAATAGAAAAGTGCCATTGTCGAGATAGATGGCATATGACATCACGTATCGCTCGGAAGTTACTGGCACATAATATTGGTTCTTATCTGAATATAATTGCTGGTCGTCCTGCAATACAGTTTGAGAACCTTATTTCCGAAGATTAAAAAACGGAAAGCAAATAATTGCGTGATTTTGAAGATACAACTTGGACTTACCATCATGCTAGCCCGGATATTTCATAAACGTGCTCCCGTTCTCGCTTGTCCTTTGCCGCCCTAAGGGAGTTTTGCTCGGTCGACCGTACTCCCCGGTACGGCACTCCCTCACAAAATCCCTTAGGGCGACAAAGTCCTGCCCGAGATTCGGGGCAGTTTATGAAATATCCGGGCTAGTAATTTGAGATAGTTTCAGACAAAGTCGCACATCGCGTACAATACACAAAATAACATCCATATATTGAAATATAGTTCAATATATGGATACGTAAATTAATATTATGGAACTAATAGTATTTATTTGATATTCCTATATTTATACAGCTTATGATGGGTTTGACATGATCAGAGTTATGGTGAGAAAGGCATTAGATGACAAAAGCTTTGCAGAAAATCGTCGCATAACTCTGGCTGAGGTTTGTAGGGACACAGGTATCAGCAAAGGGACAATGAACCGAATCATCAATGAGCCTGGCTGCAATATAGGCATACAGTGTATCAATGAGCTGTGCCGATACTTTAACTGTCAGCCAGGCGATATTTTGACGTATGTACAAGAACAACCGGCTAAACCAAGTGATGGCTGACCCATAATAAAAACATCGATGGCTTTAGATAGCCGTTTTTTTGAGCACTTCATGACGACGGAAATTGTCTGCTCTTTTCGGTCGGTGCGTGCTTTACTCCCTTCTGAAGCCTGTTAGAAGGCTGTTTTGAATGGGCTTGTTTGAAGAGACGATTTATTTCGCTCTTTACTATTGCATTTAAAAGCTGCAGAACAATTTTTATAGATTCAGCAGCTAACTCTTGATTCTTTTGGTGGACTCTAGCCAGCTCTGCATTGGCAGCACTTACAATTGCCCGAATATAACTTTTCATCCACTCTGGACAATCCTCAGGGAAGTGAGGTGTTATTGATTCTGAGCTCCCCAATGAAGAACCACCAACAGCAGATGGCAACGTATGATTTTTATTCGAATTCTTTACCTTATTGTTATAAAAAGTACCAACTTCAGCCGCATACTGTTTTCCACCATGCTGATGATTTACCCACTCGATAATACGATGATCAGAGAATTTCAGTATTTTTGTGTTTATCCCAGGGTTTTGATCAAACGCTATTGTTGAGGCTAATTTTGGCCAGCTATAGGCCTTACCCAGAGCTGATCCTCTAATACCTCGTTTAGAAAATATTCCATAATGAAACCTAAGCCCTACCACTCGACCTGTAGACTGAATGTTTACACTGACACCAATGTTTTTCGACCGAAGAGAGCTCATAAATCGAGAGAACCTCTCCGCCCCTGACGCTGATTTACAGTCATCGATGGTTTCCTGTATCAGTTGTCTCAGTTTCTGTTTATGCGACGGCTCATTCGTGCGCTGAATTTGCCTGAATTCAGATGCTTTAGGATTTGTACCATCAGGCTCCCGCAGTGGGCTCTCATGTGCATAAGCAGCCCTTTTTTGCACTCTATGCAAGCCGTATTTAATCTCCAGCACCTCCATTGCTGCCTCCCACACACGATAGTCTCGATGGAGATTGTAAATTTTTCCTGTTTCATTCACTGTCGAATAGAGCATGTGTACATGAAGATGCTCTTTGTCTCCATGTACCACATAAAGTGCTGGGCGCTCTCCCGGTGCAGCGATATTTAGTGACTCTCTGGCTATATCACACGCATCCTTAGGGTTCAGCTTTTTGCTGTCAGCTGGGTGAAGGCTCACCACACGATGCTCCCAGTGTGATTGAGGAGGTTTTTTTCCAGGGCGATTTCTTCTATTCCACAGCAGAACACCATTCATAAATGATTTTGCTGATTTCTTGGGACAACTGCCAATTAAAATCGGGTTAGCATGATCGGTTTCTATATGCAGTATTCGCTCAGCGCCTTTAGATGCCTGCATTTTTTTGACATCGTCATCATTTATTTTTGCATCTGGGTTAAGCATGTAATGGGCTACGGCTGCGCCTTTAGCAACACTACCGTTTAGTTTGGCGTCAGCAATCATCTTTTCAACTCATGAATTTTTATGAAAAGACTGATGGCTTTGATGACCAGCTGCATGTCTTCAGAATCAGGAACTTTTCCAGATTGTACAATGACTAACAGTTGATTAAGCGTGTTCCCGATTTGAGCTACTTGTTTTAGCTGCTGCCGCTCAATATTTGATGGTGGGAGAGGCAATGATTTTCTCTTGTGCAGGGACAAAATATATTCTGATAATTTCAGATTTAGTGACTTTGCCTTTTCTCGAATTTCAGCTTTTTCCTGCTCACTCACTCTGAATTGGATCTGGGTTGTTTTGTTCTTCTCCATGGGATCATCCTAGTTGAAGCACACAGGATAACCTATTTCGAGCAGGGAAAGTGTTAAGCAGTATTTTTTCTAAGAGAATTGTATTCTGTAATCCAGAATGTCACATGACGGGCATAAGTGTAACTCTTCGAAAGATTTGGCACTCTAGATAAGCAGCACTTAAATCTTAGTGCTCAAATGCCAGGTCATGAATCAGAACTGTCCTATCCGGCAAGGCTATTGGCTTATTCGACATCACTCCAGTCGAATGCAGCATTTGCTGATAAGGATGTTGATTCAGCGTTGTTGGTATTTTCCTAAGGCTTTTGATTGCGGTGGAGTGAAACGACACCGCACCCACTCAGTGCGAGAGCACTCTGAGTCAGTCGCAAAGTAATGACATGTCATTACTTTGCCCTTGCTTGCACCCACACATTTTATACTATTCACAACCTGATGACATTAATGGGGTTTATGAAGGGTAATTATAGAGGCTGGAAATAATACTTTATTTTATCTACCGATTGTAATAGACAGAGCCTCGTAAAACAAAAAGGGCTTATTAAAGCCCGAAAAAACCCACCAAAAGAAATTAACATTTAGAAATCAATATATTAAAAACCAAGCACCGTGACCGTTACGGCCACGGGCAAACGTGGCAGCGGCAGGGTGGGGAGGTTTCGCCTTATTCCCCCATCACCCCTCTCTGCCCCCCTTGTATTGTTAGCTCTTCATAGTGAATAAAATTAACAACCCGCAATAAAAAATTCGTTCTATTAAGGGACTCTTTCTTAATTAAGAAGATCCCGAAAGTAAATCCGTATCACCTATTTGAAGTCATTGATTAAATAAACAGAACACTCCATCCTTTGTCAGGTAGAAACCACTCTGGGAAAAACCAAGATTAAACTCCCACACAACATTGCATGCCAAATAGATTTAAACACATCTTCCCCCTGCTATTTTTTCACTAACCCCCTCGACAACTTATCAAACTTGTCACCATAGGGCGGTAGCATACCACTCACTTTGGGAAGGTTAAGAAAGCCCTGCTTGAATACGGACTTGGCATGACTGAATGTCTTGAACCCTTCCCAACCATGAATCTGACCCATGCCGCTTTTACCAACGCCACCAAAAGGAAGATCATCACAGGCGTAATGTACGGCAATGTCATTGATCGTCATGGCGCCCGCCATGGTGTTGTTTATCAGTTTACGCTGTACTGCCTTGCTATTACTGAACAGATAGAGCGCAAGAGGGTTTGGGCGGTTATTAATATCAGCAATACAATCCTCAAATGCCTTGTAGCTACGAAGACAGAGAATGGGGCCAAACAGCTCCTCCTGCATAACCAGCATGTCTTCTGAAGGATTGATCACCAGATGCAGAGGAATTTTCTGTCCCGACGTGTGTGCCCACTCCGTTTGTGTTGGATCCAGAGAGATAACCCGAGCTCCCTTGCTCTTCGCATCATCAAGATACCTGTTGATGCGGTCAAAATGCCGCTCATTAATGACAGAGACAAAGTCTGGATTATCCTGAACCGTCGGGTAGAGTTTGCAGATCACCTGGCGGCACTTATCCACAAATACATCCAGGGATGATTCAGGAACAAAGCAGAAATCCGGGCTGATACAGATCTGCCCCGCATTCATCGCTTTGGCTGCCATCAGCTTGTCTGCAGCATCATCAAGATCATAGTCATCGGCAATGATCACCGGAGACTTGCCACCCAGCTCCAGCGTTACTGGTGTCAGATTGGCCGCTGCTGATGCCATGACTTTTGCACCTATTGCCGTGCTACCTGTAAAAATTAAATGGTCGAATGGGAGCTGACTGAAAACGGCTCCAGTTTCAGCATCACCATTAATCACAACCACTTCTTCATCAAAAAAATATTCTGAGATTAGCTTTTCCAGCAATTCAGAGGTATGCGGAGTGAATTCTGAAGGCTTTATCATTGCCCGGTTACCAGCCGCCAGAACATCGGCCAGCTGGGAAAAAATGGGGTTCACCGGTACATTCCACGGCGTCATGATGCCAATGACGCCTTTTGGTTGGTAGTGAATCTCACTGCGGGCACCGATCAAATTCATGGGAAAGGGCGCTGAACGCCGCTCAACCTTCATCCACTGCTTGAGTCTCTTTTTGGTAAATTTCAGAGACTGCAGTGAAACGAACAGATCGGACATGCGGGTGACATGAGCAGAGCGACAGCCAAAGTCTCTGTTTACCGCCTCACAAATCTCATCCTGGTGGGTAACCAGCAGGTCAATGCAGCGATCCAGCCGTTTAATTCGTGTTTCATAATCGGGATAAGGTATCGCTGAGTGAGCAAGACGCTGCTTATTTAATAACGCCGTCAGCTTTTCAGTCGGCACAGGGTAAACCGACTGGGGCGATTTTGACTCTATGGGCACAACTTCAGCAGAGGCTAACATCTTATTTACCTT
This sequence comes from Endozoicomonas sp., assembly GCF_965196975.1. Taxonomy (NCBI): domain Bacteria; kingdom Pseudomonadati; phylum Pseudomonadota; class Gammaproteobacteria; order Oceanospirillales; family Endozoicomonadaceae; genus Endozoicomonas; species Endozoicomonas sp. The sequence continues at coordinate 5,426,710 of NZ_OZ239981.1, read as the reverse complement.
TTTATTTTTTGCTAAAGACTACCGCCCTGACAGCCATTATCGAAATTTATTTTATGAATAAGGAGCCATTCACACATTGAATGAGAAGTCATTCTTTGTCGTTTATCTGGTAAATTGGAGAATCAAACGCCTCTATTTAGACGAAAGAAAAAGAATAATGAACAGTCCAACGGTTACCGAAGCATTACAGACAAGAAAATCAATCCGGGCATTCAGCAGGCAGCCAGTTGAATTGTCAGTTGTTCAGGAAGTTCTCGAATTGGCAGCGCTGTCCCCTTCCGGCGGGAATGTACAACCATGGAAGGTGGATGTGTTGACGGGAAATGCACTCAGAGAGCTTGCCCAGAAAGTTCAAATCGCGGTACAGAGCAGCGGAGGAAAAACGGAGCCGGAATTCCCAACCTACCCTGAAAACATGGTGGTTCCATATAACAACCGGCGTAAAGACTGCGGTGAAGTCATGTATGAAGCGTTGAACATTCCACGGGAAGACAAAATGCAGCGCATGATGCAGACCTTGAGAAACTTTGAGTTCTTTGGCGCTCCAGTAGGCATCATCATCACTGCCCACCAGCAGATGGGCATGCCTCAGGCGATGGATATTGGCATTTTTATGCAGAGCATTATGCTTCTGGCCAGTGAGCGAGGTCTGGATACCTGCCCTCAAGTCAGCTGGAGTATATTCCCGCAGCCAGTAAAGGAGTATTTAGGGTTAGGTGATGATAGGAAAGTAATGGCTGGAATGTGCCTGGGTTATAAAAATAATGACGAGGCGGTGAATAATATCAGCCAACCCCGTGCCAACCTCAACGAGTTTGCTTCATTTCACGGATTCTGAACGTCCATTAAAAAATCCCCGCTTGCGGGGATCCAAATTGGTATTACTCACCAACCCATTCAGGCTGACGTTTCTGGGCAAAAGCCTTAATGCCTTCAAGAATATCGCGACTGGTTCGCATGCTCTCCAATGCAGGGTACCGGTTTTGGTCCTGGCCTTTAATAGCCTCAGCCATGTCCATATCCAGCCCTTCACGAACACATTGTTTGGTTGCCTGCATGGCCAGTGGTGCGGGCTTCAGCAAACGATGAATCCAGCGCTCTACCGCATTATCCAGACCTTCTGCCGGCACCACTTCATTAACCAACCCCCAGTCCAACGCGGTATTTGCATCAATGGTTTCACAGGCCAGCAGTAACTGCATCGCCCGCTTCATTCCAATCTGGCGAGGCAGACGATGCATGCCACCAGCATAGGCAACAATGCCCACCATGGGCTCTGGCAGACCGAAAGTCGCATGCTCTACTGCAATGACCAAGTCTGCAGCCAGGGCAATTTCAAAACCACCGCCCATGGCGAGACCATTCACTACCGCCAGCACCGGTTTATCCAGATCAAAGCGGCTGGTCAATCCACCGTACCCAGTGTCAGGTACTTTATAGGGCTCTCCCCCGTCTGCCGCATTATTCATGGCCTGAATATCGCCACCGGCAGAAAACGCCTTGTTCCCACTGCCCCGGATCACCGCAAGCCAGAGCGAGTCATCTGCCGCATAACGATCCATGGCTTCCGCCATCAGCCGGTTCGTTTCAGTATCAATGGCATTCATCCGTTCGGGACGGTTGATCGTGATATACAACACTCGTCCATTGACATGGGTAAGGACTTTTTTATTGTTGTTATTGGACTCTGACATATCTTTTATATCATCCCTGTTAATCAGGCGAATTGCCCAGAAGCCTGTACGGAAATAGTGTCACTCTCCGCAGATTTCCTGGACTTAAGAATCATATCTGCGGCTTTTTCCGCAATCATAATCGTGGGAGCATTGGTATTACCGGACGTCAGGCTTGGCATCACAGAAGCATCTGCAACCCTCAGACCTGTCACACCACGCACGTGCAGTTCTGGATCAACCACTGAATCTGAGTCACTGCCCATACGACAGGTACCAACCGGATGATGAGCAGTTGTTCCAGCCCACCGGGCATAATCCAGCATCTGGGTTTCCGTAGCCTGATCACTGCCCGGCAGGCGCTCACTGGCCACCAGTGAGGACAGTGCTGGCTGCGACACAACTGCCCTGGCAATATGCATACCGGCCAGGGTTACCTCTACATCTCGATCAGTAGACAGATAGTTCAGATCAAACTGTGGCGCTGAATGTGGATCTTTATCCTGCAGGTAAATCCTTCCCCTCGACTCGGGATGCATAAAATACGGAGCCAGAGTCAGCCCTGCCTGTTTATGGGCCGTTTTGCCACCTGGGTGGCCGGTCACGGGCAAGCAGTGAAACTGAATATCGGGCCGTTCGACATCAGGTGAAGACTTTAGAAATGCCCCTACTTCAGAACCAGGTAATGTCATTGCGCCTTTTTTACTGACCAGGTAATGCAATACTTCTTTTACGATGCGTGGTGGATGCAGGCGCTCATTTAGGCTGGCAACGCCCTTGTTGAGTATCCACATCATGGGAACGATAAAATGATCCTGAAGATTAGCCCCGACCATTGGGCTATCGCTGATCACCGGGATTCTCATTTCATCAAGGTGCTGTCGTGGACCAATACCCGAACGCAACAAAATACGGGGGGAATCCATCGCACCCGCACAAAGAACGGTCTCTCTGCGAATGAATACCTGATGCTGTTTTTTATTAATGAAATAAGTGACCGAATGCGCCTTACCTTCCTGGACATCGACCCGATCAACAATCGCTCCGGAAATAATATCAAGGTTCTTTCGTTCTTTTACTGGCTCAAGAAAGGCCTTGTTTGTGGATAAGCGGGAACCTTCACGCATGGTAACCTGAAAGTATCCACAACCTTCCTGCACCCCATCATTAAAGTCACTGGTACGTGAGTAACCTGCCTGGGCAAAGGCTCTGATAACGTCTTCACTCAGTGGGTGTGGATCTGGCAGATCAGTCACGGTCAGCTCACCACCACGGCTATGGATCGGCGAAACGCCTTTGTGCAGCTGATCCTGGGAGCGAAGAAAGTACGGCAACACCTGATTCCAGGACCAGCCGGTTGCACCCTGCTTCTCCCAGAGATCATAGTCATGGCTCTGGCCTCTTAAATACAGCATGCCATTAATATTGGAAGAGCCCCCCAGCATACGACCACGGGGTAACAGGTGGGAGCGGTTGTTGGTCTCCTTATCCGACTCAGAGTTGTACAGCCAGCTGTAACGGGGATTATCGGTAATTTTCCCCCAACCTGCCGGCATATCAGTCATCAAGTCTTCTTTTTTGGTTCCTGCTTCCAGCAGTAAAACCCGGTTATCTGAATCCGTACTGAGTCGATTTGCAAGAACACAACCCGCAGAGCCACCACCAATAATAATATAGTCGTATACATTACCTTCGTCGTTTTTATTCATTTACGAATAACTCCCGATGGCGGCATTTCGTTATTAATCCACCAATAAGTCGTGCCATTAATTTGAAAATTACAAAAGAAATGGTAATTCCATGATTCAAAGCGGAATTATTTTTTAGTCAGGGGTATTTTCTTATTTGAGTATGTTGCTCTTGGAAAAACACCAACATCATCCATATGGACTAAAAAGCAATTGCATAAGAAGTGTGAATGGCAGCCTATTCAGACAATAAATTTTTAAATCAGAAGCGGCAGCCATACTCTATGGCACTGTCGGTAAAACAATAAAAAATAATCATGGGATGGAATGCGTGCAGTGAAGACTTTTCTTTCGACGATAATCGCCGGTGCATTACTGCTCAGCGGATCTGTTCTGGCAGAAGCGACAGAGTCCTCTCAGGCTTCCGTCAATAATAACATTCCTGAAGAACTGCCTTTTACCGTTACTGAAGAACGGGTCCGGTGTGCAAGCTATGAGCCAATGAAACAGCCATTATTTGGCGATCTTCATGTGCATACCAGCTACAGTTTTGACTCATTTGTTTCCAGTCAGAGAAATACGCCCTGGGACGCCTATCGTTATGCCAAAGGGGAAGCAATCACCCTGCCGGATGAAAGCGGCGACCAGAAAGTCATTGCCCAGATCCAGCGCCCTCTGGACTTCACAGCAGTCACGGACCATGCCGAGTTCCTGGGACAGATCAATATCTGTACCGATGACCCCACTGAACCGGGCTACTGGTTTCCCTATTGCATGATGACCCGAAGCAACACCTTTCCCATACAGCTGCTGGCAGCAAGTTACTGGCAGGATCTTGGGGTCAGCAGCACCCGGGAGAACAGGGACAAGTCCTTTGCCTGCACACTGTCTGACTGTGATGAAGGACAGGCTAAATACTGGAGCAATATCCAGCAGGCTGCTGAAGATCATTATGACCGCACCGAAGCCTGCAATTTTACGACTATGGTCGGTTATGAATACACCGATGCTCCTCAATACAAAAATATGCACCGGAACGTCATCTTTCGGAATGACAAAGTCGCCGAAAAAACCATCTCAACCTACGAAACCGGCAGTTATAACTACCCCGAACTCTGGAAAGAGCTACGGAAAGAGTGCACAGATAAAGGCAATGGCTGTGATGTTATCTCCATCCCCCATAACCCTAACCTTTCCGGTGGTCTGATGTTCCGTGACCCACTCAACGATGAAGAGCGGGATAATCGAATCTATTTTGAGCCTCTGGTTGAGCTGGTTCAGCACAAGGCGGCCTCTGAGTGCCGTTATGATCGACTGGCAGGTCGGGGTGTCCAGACCCAGGACGAACTCTGTGATTTTGAACAGGCCGTGGCAGATAACCTGAGTATGCTGGGAACGGTGTACGGCAAAGTAATGACAGAGACGGCCAAACCCGTTCCGGTGGAAGAGTATGCGCCACGCAACATGGTAAGAAATGCCCTGAAAGATGGCTTGAAGCTTGGCCAGGAAACGGGGGTTAACCCATTCAAGATGGGCTTCATTGGTTCTACCGATACCCACAGTGCCACACCAGGGGGAGCGGAAGAGGACAACTACACAGGTCACCTGGGCAAACGGGATGCCGGCTATCGAAATGTACAGGACCACTTTTTTGATAACCCTGGTGGTCATGCCGTGGTCTGGGCTGAAGAAAACTCCCGGGACAGTATCTTTAATGCCCTGAGAAACCGTGAAACTTACGCCACCAGTGGCACCCGCCCTATTGTCCGTTTTTTTGCCGGCTGGGATTTTACTCCGGAAATGTGCGGTTCCTTTGACCTTGTGCAACAGGGGTATAACCGCGGTGTTCCCATGGGCAGCGATATGAAGCCAAGGCCTGGCAGTGAAGCCCCCACCATACTGATTACTGCATTGAAGGATCCGGGTATTTATGGTCATCCCGGTACTGACCTGCAACGACTTCAGGTCATCAAAGGCTGGGTAGATGAAAACGGCAAAACTCACGAGAAAGTAATCGATATTGCCGGCGACCCGAATAATGGAGCCACGGTCAATAAGAACACCTGTGCGCCCGAAGGCCAGGGATATACCAGCCTTTGTGGCGTATGGCAGGATCCGGAATTTGATCCTGAACAACCCGCCTTTTATTACGCACGCGTTGTAGAGAACCCCAGTTGCCGCTGGAGCACCCTCCAGTGCAAGTCCTATGGTGTTGACCCTTTCTCATCGCAGTGTGAAGCCCAGGCGGCTGAACAGACTGAAAACATGGATGGTATGGGGGATATTTTCGGTCGCTGTTGTATCGACCCAGAGACAGAGCCTTTTTACTCACCCACGATTCAGGAACGTGCCTGGACGTCACCGGTCTGGTACACCCCAGAGGGTAAGGAACCCATCAAAACAGCTTCTACTGAAAGGTAATTCACCATGATAAGACGTATCGGCAGACGTCTGCTGTTGTCACCATTAATGCACTGCCTCTGGCTTGGCCTGACCCTTCTCTGGGTCACTGCCGAGCCTGAGCCAGCCCCGGTGATTGCGATCAGTGAGCAGCAGATAAAAGATCTTCAGGTCCAGTGGCAGTTACAGACCGGCAGGGTCCCCGACACGCAGCAAACAGAACGACTGATTGCGGTCAGTATTGAACATGAGATTCTGTTTCAGGAGGCCATGAACCGACGGTTCGATCAGTTGCCTGTCGTCAAAACCCGGCTGCAGCAGCTGGGTGGATTTCTGAAACTGACCAGTGGCGATGCCAGTGACCGTGAAAGGGAGGCATTGAAGCTGGGGCTAGATCAAACCGATCCGTTGATTCGTCGATACCTGATCTCGGCCATGCAGGAAGTGATTGCGGCTGAAAGCCCGATTGAAGAGCCGGATCAAATAGCCCTTGAAGCTTATTACCAGAACCATAAAGAGCAATACCGGCAGCCTGCCACAGTGAAAGTCAGCCATGTCTTTTTCGGTGGCTTCGGACAGCAAGCTCTGGACAGGGCAAATGGCCTGCTATCGAGTATGCCAGCCAGCACAGATGAAGCCATTCAGTCCGGTGACCCATTCTTTCATGGTCATCAGTTGCCATTGCTCAACGAACAGCAATTATCGAAAAAGCTGGGCCAGGAGTTCGCTCGCCAGGTGATGACGCTTGGGTCAGCTCAGTGGCATGGCCCTGTTGCCTCCAGCTATGGCTATCACCTGGTCATGATCGAAGAGAAAAAGCAGGGACTGTACCGCCCTCTGGCTGACGTGGCTGAGAATATTCGCTCCCACATTCTCCGGGATAGACGACTGTCGATGTTGGATCAGGAAATAGAAGCGATGAAGAGAAACTACATTATTGAGATCGCTGATGTCAGCCTTGATGCCTCAACCATCACCTTCCCGGATTTCAGCAGGAGCCAAACCCTATGAAGCATGGAGTACTGCTTATATCACTGCTACTGATGCTTGTGGGAAAGGCCAGTGCACACCCGATGGCGCCTGGACTCTGGGTTATGAATGAGCAAAGCCTCGGACACTACCTGGTGATCTGGAAAACCTCATTAAAGCCCATGCCAGGTATCAGCCCTGCGCCCATTCTCCCCGAAGGCTGCATCAGCGATGGCCAGCTAAGTGGCAGCAAAGAGGGAACCGGAAATGTCGTTCAATGGACGACGGACTGCTCATCCATTGAGCGTATAGGCAGTGAGTACCGGGTGGAAGGTCTGGATGGCAGCCCATCTGGCGTTCTGTTCCGTATGAAAACGCTGGATGGCAACAGCTATCACCGAATGCTCAGCAGTGATGACCCATCAATCACCATTGAGCCTGCACCCAGTGCCCTGGAGGTTATGTGGACCTACGTGGTTTCCGGCTTTGATCACCTGCTTTCCGGGTTGGACCATGTTTTCTTTGTCATCATGCTAACACTGTTGGTGGGCTGGGGAAGACAACTGTTCTGGACCATTACCCTGTTTACCCTCGGGCACTCCGTCACCCTTTCGTTAACCGCCCTGGGTTATGTCAACTTCCCCGTGATGCTGGTTGAATCCATTATTGCCCTGAGCATTGTGGTAGCCGCTGCCGAAGTGATTCGCAATGATAAAAGCAGCCTCTTCAGACGACACCCTTGGTTAATGTCCGGAGAGTTTGGCCTGCTGCACGGCATGGGGTTTGCCGGTGTATTGAGTGAGTTTGGTCTACCACAAAATGACATCCCACTGGCTCTGGCCGCTTTCAATATTGGCATCGAGGTTGGGCAGTTGCTGGTGATTGCCGCCTTCATGGTGTTGTGGAAAGGTTTGCTGATGGTTAAATCTGACTGGTCCCAATGGTCACAGAAACTGGCCAAACTGCTTCCTGCCTATACCATTGGTGCAGTGGCGGCTTTATGGTTCTGGCAACGAACCGGGATTGAACCGCTGCTTGCCGGTTAACCACGAACTCATTCCTGTCCTTTGCGGGAATGAGAATGATGCTCTCATAAAGAACACATTAAACCGTAGCAGCTGTATCGATAATCAGCTGCCGCAGCCATTGGTTAGCCGGATCTTCTTCTTTCGCAGTGGACCAATATAGATGCAGTGCTTTTTCTGGCACGTTGAAGGGCAGCTCCAGCGTGGCCAGGTCGAAATTGACCGCCAGTTTCCGCGGAATAGTCAGTGCAAGATCGGTGACTTTGACCAGCTCAGGTGCCACCAGATAGTTCTGCAGGCGGGCAGCAATTTTTCGCTTCTTACCAATTCGGTTCAGAGCCAGATCAATATGGCCAGGGCCTTTTGGTCTTGAAGAGGTATGAATGTGGTTCAATGTTAAATACACATCCAGTGTCATTTTTTGGTGGAGCACTGGATGGTTTTTCCGCACCATACAAACGTAATCATTGCTGAGCAGCAGCTGGTTTTGCAGGCGCTGATCCATGATCTGGGGCGACTGAATACTGAAATCCAGGTAAAAAGAGGTCAGGTTTTCCGCCACTTCATCCTGAGGAATGTGCCGAGTTTCCAGCACAATACCCGGAGCCTGTTCACGAAGCACCGGTAATAATGCTGGCATCAGCAGTGCCGACGACAGATCACTCATACTGATGCGAATCACTTTCCTGGTTTCCCTGGGATCAAAGTGACTCTTACTCATCAACCCATTATTTAACAGCCACAGCGACTCACGAACGGGTCCAATCAGATTTTCGGCAAATGCCGTGGGTTTCATCCGGTCGCCATGACGTTCAAACAGTGGATCATCCAGAGAATTTCGAAGGCGGGAAAGTGCATTGCTGACAGCAGGCTGGGTGATATTGAGAATTCTGGCCGCTCGAGTCAGATTCCCTTCTCGATAAATAACTTCAAAAACGATAAACAGATTCAGGTCGATTTTGGCCAGTTGCATTTTTTATGGTGTTATCTATGAATAATGGCCACGACATCTTATCGCAGTTTATTTATGCCTCCAATTAATTGACAGGGTGATGACAAATATCTGGAATTAGCGAGAGTATTCATAATACCCCGCTCCCATGATCAGTATGGAAACGAGGCTGCTTCGATGGCTATTAATGCAGGCAACACTTCTTGAATTTTTTACCACTGCCACAGGGACAGGGATCATTTCTGCCGACACCGGCTGGTGAGGAAGTAAACGCAGGTGTTGGTTGAGAATGCTCACCCTGCTTTGGAGCCGTCTGGTTGATCACCATATTCTCCAGATTGGTTAACAGCTCGTTGCCCTCTCCGGAATAACAGGTCAGCTGTCTCAATGCAGCCACCGCATCATTCAGGTAGCAGTAAAACTCACCTTCCTGCTTCATTACTGACTTGTTAATCACCTCCAGAGCCACACCACAGCGCAGTTTAAGCTCGTCCAACGTGATGTAATAGGTATCCGCCCACTCTTTTTCATAGAGGTCTTTCAGGGCTTCCATAAAACTCTCAGGCTGAGTGTTATAACAAGCTTGAACCCAGGCATTCCAGACCTGATTCTTTTCCTGTTCAAGACCATACTCATAGAGCTGATGCAGATAAGTCGTCAACTCCTGAAGCTCAAGGTCTCCCTGTTGATAACGGACAATCAGAGATCCCAGAGCCGCATCCCGGACGTATTCATCAATACTGGTGTTTTCAATGATGGATTGCAGGGGGCGAATATCACCCGGACAGAGTGTCGCAAAGATCTGGCTTAGCCGGTCACAGACTACCTCATCAAAATCATCGCCAATGGCAATATTGTCTTCAGAGCTCATGGTGCTGAACAGGTCAATGACAGTAGGCCAGGCCGCTGGTTCACGAAACTGCGTCAACAGATAAAGCGCATGAAGTGCCAGACGGCTTTTTGAAGATGAGCTGCTACGCTTGCCACGGATTTTCACCGCTTCAAGAGCCTCCAGAAGCACCGGTGTGATCTCTTCCTGATGCTGAGCAGCTTCTCTTAATGCCGACAGAGGCAGTTCACTGGATACCAGGGAAAGGCTTTTTTTCAGCCTGAAGATATCCTCGGTAGAAAGGGGCATAACCAGTTAATCCATCATATAAACAAATTGGGCGCTAGGATAGACCTTCACGACGTTAAGATACAGCTCTTGAGGCTTGTACCAGATTATTCTTTTCAAGGGCTGTGTATATCTTTCGGGCCGTTTTAGCCAGCCTGTGGATATCTCCAAGGTTTGGTTTATCACCCGCATTCAGGCGCATGGTCCAGTCTGAGAGTTCCTGATCCAGAAACTCCAGCAGTTTTTTGGAGCACCCTTTACAGGTACCTGAGCACAACTCAGCCTCGGAAAGGCCAAAGGGAATTGCCCCTCGAATATCATTGATCAGAGAAGCCATCGCATCCGGTGTTGAAGGTTTCATGACTGCTTCTTCAAATGAAAAGGTGAGAATGGCATCAGAACAGGCAAATTACGATCCGCATTATCCCCAGATGACTTACCCCGGGTTTATCCTGATAATCAACCCATGAATGATACTTTTATTGTCCCCTTCTGTAACGAGCCATTGGCGGAACTTTACCGCGATGAGTGCATCGTCGTTGTGAATAAACCAGCAGGCCTGCTCAGTGTTCCCGGAAAACCACCCAATCATGAAGACAGCGCGCTGTCACGGCTGCAGAAAATCAACCCGGAAACCCGCGTTGTTCATCGGCTGGACATGTCCACCTCCGGACTGATGGTCTTTGGGCTTGATGCAGACAGCCATCGCGCATTGAGCCGACAGTTTCAGGATCGTACGGTTGCCAAAGAATACATTGCCGAAGTATGGGGAAAGCTTAAGGAACTGGAAGGGAAAGTAGAACTGCCACTGCGCTGTGACTGGCCAAACCGCCCAAAACAGATGGTTGACCATGAGCTTGGCAAACCATCACTGACGCTCTTTCACGTGATTGACAATCAGAGGCCAGCATTTGATCGGGTACTGCTCAAACCCGTTACCGGTCGCTCCCATCAGCTCAGAGTTCACCTGGCTGAACTGGGACACCCCATTCTAGGCTGTGAGTTCTATGCCCACCCGGATGCACAACAGGCCAGCCAACGCCTGAACCTGCATGCAACAAGACTGAGCTTTACTCATCCGATAACTGGAGAGTTAATGACTTTTCAGTCAGAAACACCTTTCTGATTTAGAAATTGATACCAACGGAATAACCGCTGGTATCAACTGGCTTTTTATTCGATACCCTGACTGCGCAGGTAATCGTCATAAGTACCGTGGAAGTCCACAATACCGGTATCCTTGATTTCGATGATCCGGGTGGCCAGAGATGATACAAACTGACGGTCATGGGATACAAAAATCAGGGTGCCTTTGTAGTTTTCCAGCGCCAGGTTCAAAGACTCAATAGATTCCATATCCATATGGTTGGTTGGCTCATCCATCAACAGGATATTGGGTCGCTGCTGAATCAACTTACCAAACAACATACGACCCTGCTCACCACCGGAAATAACCCGAACGGATTTTTTCAGATCACTCTGAGAGAACAGCATCCGCCCTAATACGCCGCGAATAACCTGCTCATCATCACCCGGATTCATCCACTGGCTCATCCAGTCGAACAAATTCATATCCATATCAAAGTCAGCGCTGTGATTCTGGGCGTAATAACCAATATTGGCATTTTCTGACCATTGCAGGGTTCCGGTACGCGGAGCCATTTTACCAGCCAGCGTATGCAGCAGAGTGGTTTTACCAATACCGTTCTGACCGATAATGGCGATACGCTCACCCACTTCAACCATCAGGTTGACTTTGCTGAACAGATCATCTTCATAGCCCTGGCTCAGCTTTTCCATAACCAGCGCATTACGGAACAGTTTCTTTTCCTGCTCAAAGCGGATGAATGGGTTCTGACGACTGGAAGGTTTAATCTCTGCCAGCTGAATCTTATCAATCTGCTTCGCTCTGGAGGTCGCCTGTCGTGCTTTGGAAGCATTAGCAGAAAAGCGGCTGACAAACGACTGAAGCTCGGCGATCTGGGCTTTTTTACGGGCATTATCCGCCTGAAGACGCTCACGGGCCTGGGTCGCTGCCGTCATGTATTCATCATAATTACCCGGCATTACCTGCAGCTTACCGTAGTCCAGGTCCGCCATATGAGTGCAGACACTGTTCAGGAAGTGACGGTCGTGAGAGATAATGATCATGGTGCAGTCACGCTGCTTCAGGATATCTTCCAGCCAGCGGATAGCGTTGATATCCAGGTTGTTGGTCGGCTCGTCCAGCAGCATGATTTCCGGGTCTGCAAACAGTACCTGAGCCAGCAGCACGCGCAGTTTCCAACCTGGAGCCACAGCACTCATCAGCCCGTAGTGCTGCTCAATAGGGATATCCAGACCCAGCAGCAGTTCGCCGGCACGGGCTTCTGCGGAGTAACCATCCATCTCACCAAACTGAACTTCAAGGTCTGCAACCCGCATCCCTTCTTCTTCCGTCATTTCAGCTTTGGCATATATCGCATCACGCTCTGCTTTTACTTTCCAGAGCTCTTTATGCCCCATAATAACAGTATCGATGACCGTATAGTTTTCATAAGCAAACTGATCCTGACTCAGTTTAGCCATACGTTCATGAGGGTCTTTGCTGACAGTTCCTGAGGTCGCTTCAAGCTCACCGCCAAGGATTTTCATAAAAGTTGACTTACCACAACCGTTGGCACCAATGAGTCCGTAACGGTTACCTTCGCCAAACTTGACGAAATGTCCTCAAACAGGGGCTTGTCACCGAACTGCATGGTGATGTTGGCTGTAGAAATCAAATTTATTGTCCTGCTCTATATTTAATGAATCAGAAAGTGCCGCGCAGACTACAGTGACTATTCCCTTGAGCCAATAGGTAGTTTACAAATTCTGCTGTTGTAATTTTCAGTAATACCCCAAGCCTCAAACCCAAATTAATTCAAGGCCACGGTATTTCCACAAGGAAATATCGGCCAGACCCTAGCGAATATCAAGCCAGTGATGCTACTGCCCTTTATTTTTACTCAAATTGATAACCGGGCGCCTCAGACAACCTTTTTTAAGAACCGGTAAAAATGTGTGATTAAGCTCGCAAGGTTTACTCTGAAGCGTTAAATCACTGGAGCACCATAGGGTGTTTACTTAAAATCGCAAAAATTTAGCTTATAAACTTTCTATAATGGAAAAAGCATTTTTTATGGAATTGAGAAAAAGGCTTTTTATTGTTTTGATGATGGCTACTCTGACTGCCTGTAAGAGTGGTGAAACATCAACCGATGAACCTGTCACCGACCCAATCGAACAAGCCCTGCAAGTTGCGTTTCAAACAGGCGATGCCTCAGGAATTCCCTCTGCTGAAGCGCTCACACAAAAAATCGATAACCTGATCGAAACGGGCCATGGTCAGTTCAACCCGGTAATCTATCGTCTGTTTCAGCTTAACAGTGATGGTTCAGCCAATGCCAACAGCCTGACCAATGTTGACTGGGATGTCACCCACGACTCCGCCATCATTGCTCCGGAATTTGGCAAGTCAGCGACCTTTCTTCAGGCCAATGCTTCCGACCGAAGTGAGTTTGATCCTTTAAAACCGGGTGGGCTTGGTGTTCTGGGAGAAGAAGGGAACAGTCGTTTCATCGCTTTATCATCCAACCCGATGCGGGTCTGGAAGCGGTTTCCCAGCGCCATCAATGATCAAGCCAACCAGTTGATGGTTAACAGCATTGACTGGCTGGCAGGACAATCTCTAAACAGTGCTGAGTCCATGAAGGTTGTCATTGCCCAGATGGATGAGTCACATTATTTCCCGGATCAATCCAGCACACGACTCTGGCTGGATACCTTTATGCCGGGACGGGTCAGTTACAACGATCGGGCAGCCTGTAATGGCGCAGCCCTTTCTGACTGCCTTGAGGGTGCTGATGTGCTGATCGTCTCTTCTTTCGGAAAGCTGACAGAAGGGTTGAAAGACGGCATCAGCAAAGCACGAAATCAGGGCATTGGTATTCTGTACCCTCACTACTATCGTGATGATAATGCCATCAGCCAGTACCTGCTTCCGACCATCAACGCTAACTTCGTTGCCAACAATTACTGGAGCTATCTGATTCTCAGAGGGTTCAACATTGTTGAGTGGGGCAATCCTCTGTCCACAGAAGTTGCAGCAGTAAACCGTCTGCTCACAACTCTGAAAAATCAGGGAAACAATATTAACTTTGCCCAGTGTAATGGCAGCGACTGTTCCGAGGCCGAAGGATTCAACGTCGACTTTCTGGATGGACTGCAAACCATGCAGCGCCAGCTCCGGCAACTGGACAGAAACAAGCATGCCATCTTTACATCCACCAATGATGATAAAGCGCTGTGGCGCTGGCTGGTGCTTCTGGCTGATTATTACCGGGCAGAAACTGAATACCCCCTGGATAAGTTGAAAAATACGGAAGATTTTGTAAAAGCGGCCTTTTCAGATTTTGGTGTTTATCAATACCGTTCAACTAACGCTGTACCTGCTGATTTGGGTAATTTCGGGCGGACTGATTTCAGCCATGTAACACCGAGCAGCAAGACCATAAACATGACCAGCAAAGTACCCTTCCGTTCAGCGGGTGTCTTTATCATGCCCGGCAAGCCAGTCACTGTTCACCGTACCGATAATACAGACGCTGTCGTCAGTGTTTTTGTCAACTCCATCCGTGATGGGGCCACCCACTGGCTGGATAATGATGGCTATAAACGTCCCCGTTATCTGTGGGGGCAGGAAATGATCATCGCACCGGGTGAAACCCTCACCTTTACTTCTCCAAATGGCGGCCCTCTTCAACTGCGATTTGACCGTAATGACCAGCAGGTCAGCCTGAATGTCAGCAATGTTGGTCTGCATCCCTACTGGACAAAACCTGAAGACAATGAAGCGTTTGCAGAGGCTCTGGCGAAAGGCGATTTTGACTGGGCTGAACTGGTCACCGATGGTTTTGAAGTCCACTCTCGACTGGACCTGATGCGCCAGTCCATGAGTAACTGGAATAATTCGGCAGCCGAGCTGGCGACAGTGACGGATCGCTATATGTCTAATCTGCCTCATATGCTGGCAGGCTTTCGGGGTGATCGTATTGATCAAGACCCCGAAATTATCCAGTTCGCGGAACAGCAGGGGTATAGCATTGATCTCATTGATCACGTGAAACACATGAATGCGGATCAGGCCACCTGCGGTTACGGTTGTTCTGGCAACCCTTACGACGCCTACTGGGCATTTGATCCACTGGGGCATGGCGACCTTCATGAACTCGGCCATGGCCTGGAAAGAAAACGCTTTTTATTTGAAAGCTGGACTCCCGGTCATACCGCCACCAACTTCTACTCCTATTTCTCCAAGTCCCGTGCTTACCAGGAAATGGGTAAGGCACCTTCCTGTCAAAACCTGCCCTTTAAAACACTGTTTGACTGGTTGCAGGAGTCCCAGAACTCAGAAGACCCACTAGCGTCCATACAGAATAAAGACTTCAAGAACTGGAGCAGTGGAGCCGCCATCTATCTGCAGATGATGATGGCCGCCCAGAGTCAGGGAGCATTAACCGATGGCTGGATGATATTGCCCAGGCTTCATATCCTCGAACGGGAATTTTCGCGGGCACTCAGCAACAGTGATACCTGGAATGCCAAGCGTACCTCCCTGGGGTTCAGTGAATACACATGGGAAGAAGCCAAAAGCATTTGGAGCCCAACACCTGAATTGCACAATGACTGGCCATCCATTTCGCTGTCGATGGTCACTGGCCGCAATATGCTCAATTATCTCTATAAGTGGGGACTGACCAGCAGTGCCAAGGCTCAAAGCCAGATAATGGCTCTGAATCTTCCACCCATGGAAGCCATCTATTACAAAACCGATGGTAGTCAGTTCTGTGAACAGTTTGACAATCCTGAGATTCCCATCGAGAAAGGAATGGTGTGGGATATTCCCGATACGCCTTAAACAGCTCGGATTTGATAAGGATGGACAGGGAAGTCCCCACTATAAATACCTATCAGTCGGAAACATACTCAGAGATAGAGAGCTGGCGACCCATATGCCTGTCTATTGTCGTCAGCTTATTTCAACTGTTTCATAACAATTGAGCTTCCTTATTAACACCCAGGAGGTAGAACTTTTTGCCAGCTTATCTGTCATAGGTCTTAGAAAAAAAGAGGTCAGATATGGACGCATCAACGCTCAAAACAATCTCTCAACCTAGCTCATCCTCCTCTAACAGCTTCACTGCCAGAGCCTGCGACTGTGCTTCAGCCTTCGGCAGAAAGGTGGCACCGTTGACTGCCGGGGCCTTCATTGCCTGGCTGTCTGTAACAGCTGCCCCAACCATTGGTGTATTTTGTTTGGCAGCAGGGGCTGTGTGGACAGGGTGTTTAGTCATCAGGGAGTTATGTTCTTATGTTATTAGCGTTCTCTATTCTGATCCTGAGTCAGAAAGCTTCAACGAGCAATTAAAAGAGCATCTGAATATATCCTTTAAGCCAATAATTAATAAGCGGAAAAACTACTACTTGGGAAACGAACATCTTGTAGACGTTAGTCGACTAGCTTTTGATAATATAGATAGGCAAAAGATTATATGTGATTTCGAAAAAGATTTTACTCGGCCAATGAGTTTTAGCGCTGAGTGTCCTAATGGGGTCTCATACTTTTATACGTCGGGAGACAAATGGTTACACTTCATTAAAGAACAGGATGGCAGAGTTTTACAAGAAATTAAGCTTAAACATTCAGATTTAAATAAATTACCAGCCCAACCAGAGGCAAGTGAAGGTAGACATTCATTTGATGATAATAAAAAGAAGCTCGAAGCTGCCTGCCATGGTGCTTTTGCTGAACTGTCTAATGAAAAGGGTGAAGTAGATGATCTAGCCGCGGCTGCTATGGATCTGACAATCCAAACAGTGGGTACTGCCATGTGGGAGTTCACAAGGAAACTTTATTCAGACCTATGTTTTCCCGACGCTACCGTTCAATGCGAAGGCAATCCGGTCATAAGTTTTGGCAACAGAACTGGTTTTACTGAATTAAAAAGAGGTAGAAATGGTATTATAAATGTCAAAGTCAATATTGATGTACCACGCTGCATAATAAAAATACGTGATTACAGAACCCAAAGAATCTATCAAGTAGAGCAGCAGCTCCTGATAGAAACTTCTGTGACGCTCGACCCTAGAAAGCTTGATCAGCGCGAGTTTGGCCAGACCACCGTTAAATTTGGAAAGTTACTCAGTTTTTTTGAAGAAGAGTAGCTGCCTAAAAGTTTTTACCCCTTTCAAACGATGTATTTTTCACAAAAATAAGCTCAACTTATAATAACATACCGTTCCTGCTTACTTGCACATGGGTAGGAAAATATTCTCTGCATTATTACCCAGCGATTCTGGAAACACACACGGCTTTCTTGACTATGAATATTGATATCAATACTTTACTATCCGTGTAATCTCCACCTGCCCCTTAACTCGATTTTACCCAATGCCCATCCTTCTTCGTTGTCCCATCTGTTATGAAGCACTCTCATCAGAACAAAAAAACGCTGAATGCAAAAATAACCATCAGTTTGACCGGGCACGCCAAGGCTATCTGAACCTGTTACCAAGTAATAAGAAACGCAGTAAAAATCCTGGTGATGACCAGATAATGGTCGAAGCCCGGACCCGCTTTTTGAATCATGGTTACTATCAACCCGTCATCGACGCATTGATTGATAAAATTCATTCGTTCAGCAATAAGCCCCCCCAACGCATTCTTGATGCCGGTTGCGGTGAAGGCTATTACACATCGGCAATAAAAGAGCGGCTTGAAGATAGTGAGGTCTGTGGATTTGATATCGCCAAACCCGCCATCCTGGCTGCCAGCAGACGGAACAAAACCATAGAGTGGCTGGTTGCCAGCGTCAGTGAACTTCCACTGATGGATGAACAGTTTGATGTTGTTATCAGTATCTTCTCCCGCAGTGACTGGCCCGAATTTTCACGAGTTCTTAAACCTGGCGGACATATTATTATTCTGACCCCCGGTCAGAACCACCTGATGGCACTCCGCCATGCCATTTACGATGAGGTTCGTCCTTATCCGGAAGATAAACGCCTGCAGGATCTGCCAGAAAACCTTCGTCTGCTGGAAAGCCAGACCATTGATCATTTGATGATGCTGGAAAACACTCAGGCGATTATGGACCTGCTGGCCATGACTCCTCATTACTGGCATGTGAATGCCAGACAAAAGGAGCAACTTGAGCAACTGGCTCAGCTGGAATGTGAACTGGAAATGCGCCTGTCTGTTCTACAAAAGCGGTAGACAGAAACACAGTGAACCAACATAAGTAAAAATACTGCCTTACATCAATTTTACCAAACTTGACTGGTGGTATAACTGAGACATGGTCATGGCCTAATCGGGGGGTTCACCATGTTTCAGTTAGCTCAGATCATCACCGGCAAAAGCGAAAAAGACCTCTTCACCGTTCTGGCACTCAAAGCCGATATTATCCTTGCCGTAACGCTGACCATTGCCATCTTACAGCTGGCCATAAGAGGTATGGAAACCAGCTGGATGCTGTTACTGATCGGATCCTTATTCTCCATTATTGTTCTCACGGGTCTTAATAAAGGAGCACGCAAAGCTTTAGCGGGCCTTCCCAGTTACATTCCTTATGTATTCGGTATTTATCTTTTTTTTATTGAGGGCTTTGGTCGCTTAACTCAACTATTGGCAAGCTTCAGCATCCTTGATGCTGGGTTAGTTATTCTGTTCTTTGTGGCTGGTAATATTGTAGCGACTGTCGGTTATAATGCTGTCGTCTATGCCAAGCGGTTGGAACAGTCTCATTAACCCCCCCCCAGCTGACCTGGCGTAAGAAAATAACGCAGCCTGGGAAAAAGAAACAGCATGGGAACAGAAGCCGTTACAACCTGGTCACTGGAAATGGTGTCTCCAGAAGAACTTATTCATAAGCCAGTGACCGACCCGGATTTTATAATCCAGGAATGCCAGGTAAAACAGTTTCAATTCAACCGTTTTCTCTACAGCTATATTGGCCAGCAATGGCAATGGACTGACAAGCTGGCCTGGTCTGATGAGCAATGGCGTGACTATGCAGAGAACGACAATCTTCGCCTCTGGGTCGGTTACTACAAAGGCAGCCCAGCCGGTTACTTTGAACTGAAAAAGGCTGAAGGTGATGTTGAAATTGCCTACTTTGGTCTTGCACAACCTTTTATTGGTAGAGGCCTGGGTGGTGCTTTGTTAAGTGCCGCTATTCAGGAAGCATGGAATTGGGGAGCAGAGCGAGTCTGGGTACATACCTGTACGCTGGACCACCCTTTTGCCCTGAAAAACTATCAAGCCAGGGGTCTCAAAATTTTTAAGGAAGAGATCGACTGAACGGAACTAAATACCAAAGAACAATAGTCCAGCCAGTTGTCCTCAGCCAGTAAGGAGAAAGCGCCCCCCTTCCTGGCTTGTTAACTTCTGACTAAATAATCCAGTCCACCAGCCAGTGGCATAACAGCGTAATAATCACGATACCCGCAAGATTCAACACCATACCGCTGCGTACCATATGACGGATAGGCAACATTCCTGAGCCATAGACAATGGCATTGGGCGGTGTCGCTACAGGCAGCATAAAGGCACAACTGGCTGCAATAGCCGCTGGGATGGCCAGAATGGCAGGATCCATACCCAATGAAATAGCCAGGGCTCCCAAAGGAGGAAGGAAAGCCGCGGTTGTTGCCGTATTACTGGTGACCTCGGTCAGAAAAATAATAATGGTTACGACCAGGGCAATGGCCATCAAGGCAGGCATGTCACCAAGAATGTTCAGTGATCCGGCGATCCACTCTGCGAGCCCGGTCCTTCGAATCATCGCTGCGAGACTCAAGCCCCCACCAAACAACAGCAGGACATCCCAGGGTAAACGATGCATCTCTTTCCAGGTCATCAGAAACTCAAGTTTTTTCCAACTGGCTGGCAGGATAAACAATAGAACTGTTGCCACCAGAGCAATCATAGTGTCCGAGAGGTCCAATAATGGAATCATCTCACCCAGCCAGGGTCGCACTATCCAAGCCAGGGCGGTCAGAAGAAAGATCGCGGTTACCGCTTTTTCAGCCCCACTCATTGAACCGTTCTTCTTTTGCTGCTCTTTGATTGATTCCCGAACCACATGATTTTCCTCTCCACTAAGCCGGTATCCGAAGTACCCCAGCCAGACACCGGTAATGGCGAGCATAATAATTGAAGCCGGCAGACCGATAATCAGCCAGTGAGCAAAACCAATCTGTATACCGTACTGCTCCTGGAGAAAAGCGACCAGCAAGGCATTTGGTGGTGTCCCGATAAGGGTGCCAAAGCCTCCGATCGAAGCGCCATAAGCAATGGCCAGCAACAGCGCAACCGGAAAACCGCGGCTCATCTTTCCCTGGTGACGAATCATCGAGACGACGGATAAACCGATGGGCAGCATCATAATGGTGGTTGCCGTATTGGAAACCCACATACTGATCAGAGCTGTGGCAATCATAAAGCCAAGCACCAGCCGTTTCTCTCCGGTCCCCATAATCATCATGATTCTGAGAGCTATACGACTGTGCAGGTTCCAACGCTCCATTGCCAGACCTAGCACAAAGCCTCCCATAAACAGGAATATCACCGGATGCGCATAGGGAGCAGCCGCTTTATCAATACTGGCCAAGCCAAGCATTGGGGACAGAATCAGTGGTAACAGTGCCGTAATGGCAGTCGGGAGAATTTCTACGGACCAGAATACGGCCATCATCATGGCAAGACCGGCACAGCGCCAGGCCATCTCATTCATCCCTGGTGGAGGCTCAACCAGTAACGTGAATAACTGCAAGGCAATTCCAATCATAAGTCCTGTGAGCCAGAAGAGCGGTTTCCCTTCCTGAGGGCTTTCCTGCTGACTTTCCTGTCGTGCAGGCTCTGGCGTCAATCCCGGAGAACCTGAATTCATGATTCGCTCCATTGCATTTAATAAAATTTATAGGCAATTCAACAGTAAATCGGTTGTAACTATTCAGCACCCAGCAAAGGCGTATTGTTGTAATTTCGAACCGCTTTAAGAAGCGCCTGAAATATGTTCAACCCCTGCTTTTTAGCAGATGATAAATAGCTTCGGATTCGGGTAAACATGGTACCTCCGTCTTCGCTTCTGAAGCAGCCTGAGATCTTCTGCTTAAGTTTGGCCATCCTGGCATCACGTTCACTGCCATTGTTATCGAAGGGAATTGAAAAGTCCGACATGAAGCGCAACGTTTCAACCTTAAACTCAATAAGCCTTTTGAACAGGTTGTAGGCCTTGGTATCCCTGACCTTCTTACGTCCAAGCACCTGTCGTTGTTTTTCCATATAAGCGGTTTCCTTCGTGAGAGCCCTTTGAAGGATTTGGTCGTATATCGTCTCAATGCGAAGCTGTATTGCACCAGGCATTTGAGTCAGACCGGCTGCTTTGTATTTCTTGCAGAAGTGCCAGGAGAGCGTAAGCAATTTCATCAGCCGCAGAGCCAGCTTATTCGCATCCCTATCGACAACTCCCTGAAGCTCTCTCAGATGATGGGCATTACAAAGCACATGCACTGCCGCATAGGCAAAGTAGGACTTCCAATGATCGTGAACCAGAATGCCTGCAAAAGTCAGCAGGATGCCCATTGCATCCATTGCTTCACAACCTCGCCTTTCTGAGAGGTAGTAAAGCGTCCATTGGTCATCTCGCATAATGTGTAACCACCACAGTGAACCGTCAACCCGCATGCCAGTTTCATCCGCTCCTGCAACCGGACTTTCTTGTAAAGCATCGCGGATACTCTGCTCAGTAGAGGCCAGGTTCTCATGGGTATAGGCAACAAAATTGGCAACAGAGCCTGCGCTGACACTCATGCAATAAATAGTATTGAAATACTCAGACACCCGGTGATATGGGATGAAGTGATACTGGTTTAAATGAACAGCCATTGCCTGAGTCACTTCTCCGTATTGAGCAGCGGCTTTCACTCCTTGGGGAAACTCAGCGGTGTTCCGTTTACCACAAGGACATACTTTAACGTCTGCCCAGTACGCGGTAACTTCAAATTCTCCGGGTCTACCTGGATCAAAAACCTGTCGCTCAATGTATTTGGTGGGTTTAATATCGATAAGCGAAGACTGGCAACAGCAACATTTTTCAACCTTCAGATGCCTGACATAATCGGTAAGGCGACACGTCTCAAACAAGAGCCTTGATGACCTTTCTGGCCACCTGGTTTATTGCCTGAAGATGGTCTAAGGCTTTTGGGGTTCGGTGTTTCCTGTGAGGAGCAGGGGGCTTCTTTGGAAGATGTATCACCTTTATCACTCCCTTTTTTACTGGGCTTTTGATAACCATCTGACGATGGTGGCTTACTACTGTTTTGACTGTTTTTATTAACCCTTTCTTCCAGTTCGCTGCAACGTTCCCGTAAAAGCGCATTCTCGGTCCGAAGCTCTTCATTCTCTTTAAGGAGAGCTTCGGTAAACGGAGTAGCTGGGAAGTCTGGTTCCATACTGGAGATTTGTTAGAAAAATTGAGTATAAGATGATGGTCGAAAAATCAGAAAATTCCAGATTTATATGAAGGGTGCTGAATAGTTACGTCAGATCAATTGTCGGGGCATAAACCCCCAAAGGCCCACCATCGGTCATACTGATCTGATTAACCACCACACTTTCCCTGGAAGCCAGACCGCCCCGATCCAGGGTCATCAGGTCTGCAAACAGGAAGTCATTCACCAGCAGCCATGGGGTACCAATCAACTCTTCGATCTCAAGGTAACCCAGTGCTGTCATGTAGATGTTGCCATTGGTGGCTTTCAGCAGACGGGCATGCAGGTCTGAACTGGCCAGAATATTGATATCGCCATTGTCGGTTTCTGCAGACAGCCAGGGCAGATCAATCACCAGTGGATCACCAATACCGGTTGCGGCCATCAACTGCCCCTGTCCACCAGTGCAGTTTTCGCCTTCTGCATCGCAACCAACCCGCTGGGTTGCTTTCAGGTGACGTTCACCACTGGCAATATCCAGATCGGAACGTCCATTGATGCTACCTTCTGTCGTCTTGAGGTAAAACGCAGAATCCGCAGCATCGGATACCAGTTGACCAATCAGCTGATCACCACGGGTATGGACAAGCGTCAATTCACGGGTGTGGATAACTGCATCTTCACCCATGGAGAAACTGTCTGCACCCAGCAATGTTTCAGAACCAATGGCCATTGAGCCAGCATTAATTGCCTGCTGGGCTGCAAGGATAATCTCCCGGGCAGCCAGCAGATTCATATCATTGGCGACAGTAACCGACTCATTAAAGTGAATGGCTCCCTGCTGGCTGGTTGCTGTAAAGTCATCGCCAATATCCAGAGTCGCCAGTTCCTGATCGCCATCGGTAAACAATGAGGTACTTCCACCTGAGTTGATAATCGAGCGATCACCCATGGTGAAAGTGTCTGACTCAGACCGGATCCAGCCAGTGCTTTCTATCTTCTGGTCATCAGCAAGCGTGATTGCATTCTCAACCAGAAGATCAGTATTGCCGAGCACGGATACATGCTCTTTAAAATCAACAGCGCCAGCTGAACTATCAACATCCAGACTTCCACCGACGTTCAGGGTAGCCAGTTCCTGGTTACCTGAAGTATTAATTGTCAGGTCAACAGCGATATCAAAGCGAGCAGTATCACCCATGATTACGCTGGCAGACTGGATGGCAGTGTTGCCACCGGAGGCGATGGTTTTACCACCAGTCAGGCTGACACCATTGGTAATCACCAGGTTGATTGAGTCGTTGACGGACACATCATCATTAAAGGTCAGAGCACCACTGCCCAGAATATCGAGCAGGCCGGCATTGCTGGTCAGGACACCATTAAACTCTGCATCCTTCCCTACGGTAATATTGATGTCGTTTTCTACGGTCACCGTATCATTTACCGTCAGCTTGCCATCAATATCATCCGCCAGCAGCGCATTGCCCACATTCACTGCCTTGTTAAAGATGGCATCACCTGCCACATCCAGAGTCAGGTTATCACCGATCAGAACATCGCTAATGGTGGTGAGGCTTCCACCATTAGTGAATACAGCACCACTCGCTACATCCACCTTGAACAGTTCGGCATCCGCTTTCGTGCTCACATCCAGCGCACCATCAACCTCCAGAACCGAACCGTTAGCAAACGTCAGTGATTCAGCGTTAATGGTGGTATCACTGCCAGAATAAAGCTGTTGGTTCTCAGCCAGCGTCACGGCACCATTGAGAGCATCAATGGTTACTGCATTCATCACCGTAACGTGCTCTTTGAGCTCAACACGGCCATTCGCACTGTCGATATCGAGATTGCCATCAATATCCAGAGTTGCCAGCTCCTGATCACCAACCGTGTTGATAATCAGATCAGAGCCAGTATCAAAGCGGGCACTATCCCCCATGATTACGCTGGCAGACTGGATGGCGGTGTTGCCACCGGAGGTGATGGTTTTACCACCAGCCAGACTGACACCATTGGTGATCACCAGGTTGATTGAGTCGTTGACGGACACATCATCATTAAAGGTCAGAGCGCCACTGCCCTGAATATCGAGTAACCCGGCATTGCTGGTCAGGACACCATTAAACTCTGCATCCTTCCCTACGGTAATATTGATGTTGTTTTCTACGGTCAGCGTGTCATTAACCGTCAGTTTGCCATCAATATCATCCGCCAGCAGCGCATTGCCCACATTCACTGCCTTGTTAAAGGTGGCATCACCCGCCACATCCAGAGTCAGGTTATCACCGATCAGAACATCACTATTGGTGGTGAGGCTTCCTCCGTTAGTGAATACAGCACCATTTGCTACATCCACTTTGAACAGTTCGGCATCCGCTTTCGTGTTCACATCAAGCGCACCATCAACCTCCAGAACCGAACCGTTAGCAAACGTCAGTGATTCAGCGTTAATGGTGGAATCACTGCCAGAATAAAGCTGTTGGTTCTCTGCCAGCGTCACGGCACCATTGAGAGCATCGATGGTTACTGCATTCATTACCGTAACGTGCTCTTTCAGCTCAACATGGCCGTTCGCACTGTCGATATCGAGATTGCCATCAACATCCAGGGTTGCCAGTTCCTGATCACCAACCGTGTTGATAATCAGATCAGAGCCAGTATCAAAGCGGGCAGTATCACCCATGGTTACGCTGGCAGACTGGATAGCGGTGTTGCCACCGGAGGCGATGGTTTTACCACCAGCCAGGCTGACACCATCGGTGATCACCAGGTTGATTGAGTCATTGACGGACACATCATCATTAAAAGTCAGAGCGCCACTGCCCTGAATATCGAGTAACCCGGCATTGCTGGTCAGGACACCATTAAACTCCGCATCCTTGCCTAAGGTAATATTGATGTCGTTTTCTACAGTCAGCGTATCATTAACCGTCAGTTTGCCATCAATATCATCTGCCAGCAGGGCATTCTCAATCAGTACTGCGCCATTGAACGTAGCATCCCCACCCACATCCAGAGTCATGTTATCAACCACATCCAACCGATCGTTGATGACCAGGTTGCCACCATTAGTCAATGCTGCACCGCCTTCAACATCAACCGTATAAAGCTCTGCCTGCCCAACTGTGGATAAGTTCAGTGAGCCATCAACATTCAGAATGGAGTTATCACCAAAGTTAACCGAGCTGGCATTAATGTCTGTGCCAAGTGTTGAGTTGAAGCCCTGGTTGTCGGCCAATGTCAGGGAACCACTGGTATCGATATCCGCTGCTCCCTGGGTAGTGACCGTTTCATCAAAAGCGACCCACCCGGTAGAGCTTTCGACTTTCAGATCTCCACCCGCATCCAGCGTTGCAAGCTTTTGATTACCGGTTGTGGTGAGCGTAAGAGCCGACAGTGCGTCCAGCTTGCTGCCTGCCCCCATCTGAATAGCAGCGGCATTAATGGCAACAGCACTTTCAGAAATGATGTCTTTGCCCGCTGCCACAGATACCGTTTGAGCATCAGTAACCGTAAAGCTGCCCTTGGTAGAGACCGTGTTATTAATCGTCAGGTGACTGTCGCCACGGAACAGGAAGGCTCCTTCTGCTGAAGTTACCAGTCCGTTCATGGTGGCTACACCAACAGCGTCTATAGCAATATTGTCTTTTGCAGCAACCGCTTTATGGAGTGTCAGCGTTCCATCGGCGTCGATCGAAAGCGCAGTACCCGCATCAATCGTACTGTTCACCGTCAGAGCGTCACCGGCTGACAGGTCAACCGCCTGAAGAGACTCAATTTGATGGAAAGTTGCACTTCCTGAAGTCTTTGTCTGAATACTCTGTGCGGCTTTCAGCAGAGCACCGTCACCCATACTCATGGTGTTATTTATCAGGTTGAGCGCTGTACCAGCATCCAGAGTACTGCCTGCAAGCATCTCCAGTGCAGTGGATTGAACCTTCAGGCTACTGCCTGAGGATAACATCTGCTGCTCAGCGATGGTCACGTTTCCTGCCGCAAAAATATCCGCAGCCATGGCCATATCCGCACGCTCATTGAAGCGGATGGAACCTGTGGAACTGTCTGCATCAAGGCTGCCCTCTATATCCAACTGGGCCAGCACCTGATCACCGGAGGTTGCCAGTATCAGATCACCTTCGATATCCAGCTGACTGCCCTGGTTCATTTGCAGGCTTGCAGCTTTCAGCGTTGTCTTCTGACCCGATGCAATGGTTTGTGCAGCATCCAGGGTTAACGTCCCCACAACATCCACATCCACATCCACTTCACGACTGGCATCAAGACGACGATTGACAAACAGATCTTTCTGACCACGGAGGATGATAGAACCCTGCTCGCTGGTCAGCGGGCCATTGATGGAAATATTATCACTGGCGGTAATGCTGAAGTTATCACCAGAGGTAGCCACTGCATTAACCGTGGTAAAGGTTCCACTGTTCAGAACCGCAGTATTCTCAATATCCATCTGACCAGCAGTGATACTCGCCTGACTGGTAATTTCAGCCTCTCTGGCAGCCAATCCAGTCAGCACAATCGCTCCCAGGGAAGCATTCTGATTATTGGCAGTGGTCAGCTTAACCTTGCCGCTGTTGGCCGTCAGGTTAAACAGTGCCATGGAGTCCGATGCCGTGGCAGTGATATCACCGGCACTGTTGATGGTTGCCAGACTGTCCATAACCAGACGGTTGGCATCCATCACCAGGTTACCGGTTTGAGTAAGAACGCCTCCATTCAGGTTCATCTGACCATTGGCCAGCAGAGACATCAATCCACTGGTTGTGGTGATATCTGACAATGTCAGGCTACCACTCTGGGCATAAAGGCTGGCAGTTCCAGTCTGAACAGTTACCTCTTCCAGATTAATGCCGGCAGCATCCAGATCAGTATGATTTGTGACATTGATGGCCAGACCATCACCAGAGGTAATGTCGCCGGAAACATCCAGTTTCAATCCCTTGGCCTTGATATTACCCTGAAGATCCAGAGCCCCTGCGCTGGTCAGGGTGAACTGGTTATCCACCTCGGTGTTATCAAGGGTGAAAAGGCTGGTATCGCGGACGTTCAACCAGGCATTACCAGCGTCCATCTGCAGTCCACCGGTACCGGTCATAATGACATCAAGAACATCGCTGGAAGCGCCAATATTGTGGCTGTCTACATCAAGATCAAAGGTATCCGCAGAGATAAAGCTCTCATCGTTATAGGCCAGCAGATCATTATTGTTGTAGATCGACAGCAGACCACCTGCGCTGACAGAGCCCAGGTACAGGTCACCATTCACATGGTGGAGGTACATATCGGAAGCAGCACCTGCCTGGCGCAATGCACCGCTGAGATCAAGCTTCAGTGCATTGCCGGAAGCACCAATATCGCCGCGGGTATTGGAAATATAGAGATCACGGCCAAGGATATTGGTCAGGCCTGACTTTGACCCTATCGCACCATCGACAATCAGACGAACATCATCACTGCTTGAGATCAGTTGCCCTACCGTCAGCCCGGATGTGGACTCAATATAAATCTCATCACTGGCCGAGGCATAAAGCTCGCCGGGAACGTCTACTTTGATGGGGTCAACCTGCTTAACCCGGAATGTAACCGAACTGTCGGAAACCTCTGTGGAAATATCACCGGCACCTGCGGCCAGCAGTGCGGCTTTCTGAGCATCAGAAACAGTGCCACTACCCGTGGTATTGACGGTAAACACCAGGTCATCAAGGTTTTCACCAACACCACCACTGTTCACGATAAAGTGAACGTCAGAAGCCGTAACGTTGGCATCACGATTGGATAACTGGCTGGACGCATCACCGTTCAAAGCCGTAGAAGAGATACTGATATCCAGCTGACTCTGCTTCCACTGGGCACCATCCACCATATCGGTGTACCAGGAGGAGTCCTGTGCCAGGCTCAGTTTATAATCCTGATCATAATCACCGGAGAACAGATCCGCATAGTCGTAACCATAAAGGATGCCTTTCTGTTCCACACCCTTGGCATCTTCAGGGTTAACGAAGTTCTCCGGTGTGGCAACCTGGTCAGCAAACCACTGCTCAAGCCCCTGATAATCTGATTTAACCAGGCTGGTCAGCACGGCTTCATCCGTTTCGTTGTAGCGAAGTTTCAGGGCTTCAAGATATGCGGGGTCAATGGTAAACCCTTGATCGCTGGTATCGGTCAGACGCTGCTTCAGCATCCAGTAGGTGTGATATTTGTGGGTAAACTGGTTTTCATAGGACGATACAGTGACCGCTCCGGCATCATCATCCAGAAGGTGCAGGCTGTCCCAAACAGCAGCATCGTACGCCAGCTCCTCATCGGTCTTATCCAGACGGCCAATGGCATTCTTCAAACGACCATTGCCCAGTTTAATCACCACCTCTTCGCTGGCGCTGGCGCTGTAAAGTTCCAGATCACCACTGGCCTGATTAACTGCTATGTCCGTCGCTGCATTCAGCTTCACCGCCCCAGTGGTCGAGATATTGATAAACTGGTAGCTGCTGGTATTCCCAATGGTACCGACCTTACCAATACCCCCGGTTGAGCTGGTCAGGTCCAGTTGATCAGCCTGAATAATGGTGCTGCTGTTTTTGGCAACAATCCCCTTATCAATCACACCAACAATGTCGTATTTAGCTTTCAGATGCTGAAGCTCAACATCACCATCGGTACCCGTTACATTGAAATAAAGGGAGCCATGACTGGAGGACATTCCAAGCTCATCGGTGATTACAGACAGCGGATTTTCCAGGCTGCCGATAGTTCCTTTGGCGGAGATGGTGGTGACATCGGAGGTAATCGCAGTGGAGCCAGCGGTAATCAGATTATTCTGAGTGTTGATGTTCGTATTGCCACTGGGGTTATAAACATTACCAGTAAGCTCAATATTCCCTTTTGACGTTAAGTCGATAGACCCTGTAGAGGATCCGGTGAACTGGAACTTAATGGCATTATCGGCCTTAATATAAGTATGGGTATCCATACTGAGCCGGTAGGCCACTTCGACCAGTGGATCCACATTGGTCATGTTGCTGCCGTAATACTTGTCGTAACTCAGCCCCCAGTTCACACGCCAGACAGACGCGCTTCCATAGTCGTAGGTTTGAGTCAGATAGTTGGAGGCAGTGCCACCGCTACAGGCTTCAGGCTTGTAGGTACAGGTAGTGTAGTAGCTGGTTTCGGTATTCCAGTTGGTCTCGTAATACCAGTCCCCCAGCGTATTCGGGTATTTGGCAAAGTAACCATCAATGGACTTGCCATCATAAGGGGCAGAACTGTCTCCGGGTGGATCAAAGCTCCGGGCAATCGTTGCACCTTCACGAATGTAATAGAGCTGGCCAGCGACCGGGTTATAGGTCATGGACGACGTAGTCCCTGTACCACCATGACTGGCTACGTAATTAGACTCATCATAACTGACAGCCCAGGCACTGGTCTCATATTGACGGATCTGACTGCCTGGTGAGTGGACAAACCACTCACTGTATTCAACCTTGTACCCACGGCCATCACCGGGAATGTTCTTTTTCTTATTCAGGTCAGTAATACGGATAATACCAGTGGCATCATCCCCTGCACTGATGGTGCCCAGCACCAGCTGACTGTTCGAATCGTTATTGATATCAATCTGGCCAAGACCATCCTTGACAGTGATATTGCCATCTTCTCCGGTCGACGAGATTCTGGCTCGAATCGCTACATAGCCACCACCGCTGACAGGAATATCATCAGCAGTGATATTGCCGGTAGCCACATCATAGGTCAGCCCGATTCCGGATGAGCCGGCACTTGTAGATACATCAAAGTTATACTCTTTCCAGGTGTATCTGTCCGGGTCGTAACTGGGCTTTAAAAAGTCAGGCTGATAACTCGGGTTCTCCACTCTCAACCACTTGGTCTGACCCGGAACAATGGATACCGTATCTCCAGATGAAAGGCCCGCATCCTTAATGTAAGTCGCTATTGTCGCATCAAAGCCATTGCCAACATCAACCGACCAGCTGTTATCGGTACCAACAATGATCTTGCCGTTGATGTCCAGACGCTGAGCATTGATAACGACCTTTTCCCCAATGATGGAAGTACCCGTTCCTCCCAGCGTGCTTTTCACATCGCTGTAGCTGGCGCTTTGTGTCAGACTGGATTGTTTATTAGAGATCGGTTTGAACTTCCACTTACTGCCGCCACGACTGTCGCTGTTGGTCTTCATCTCAAACACAATAGCGTCAGAACCGTGGTATTCAGCGGCATTGGCGAATCCCCAGTTGAAGTAGATGTTCATCTCATCGTAACCGTAGTCACAGGACTTACAGCTACTGCTGTTCTGGTAATAACTGATCTGGTCACCGGTGTGACGAATCGCCCGCCCGGAGAACCAGTTATTGAAGTTGTTGATGCCTGTGGCGTTGATGGCCGTACTGTATTTGTCGTTAATGTAAAAATTAACAAAATCATCAGCAGAGGCCGGCTTCCACCCGGCTGCGGATGTATAGTTCACCAGAGCATCCGGATCACGGCCATAGGTTTGAGGCTTATTGCTGTTCAGCAACAGACTGCCATTTTTAACATCCAGGTTAATGGCATTGGCTTCGATGACAGCCTGTTGAATCAGGTCACCTTCCGCCACACTGATATTGACACTGGACAGAAGATTGGAAATATCTCCGTTAATGATGACATCAGAGTCCAGATAGTTAGCACCTGATGGGGCATGATCAATGGTAATACCGGTGGTATCGGTATAATCGCTACCGGACTGTTCATCAATGTAGGTATCTGACAGTGATGCTCCACCGGTTACAAAGACGTTACCACCGGTCTGATTGGTAATGCTCAGGTTACTGAGTACCAGATGTTCGTCTGTTTTGTTTTCAACCCGGATATAAGCATCGCCCTTTGCAGTAAAGGTTGGCTTACTGGAACCTGCAAGCGTGATGGTGTCTGCCACCAGATTGACGTTACCGGCTGTTGCCTGGACATTGGCAACCTCAATGGCAAAGTTGGGGTTCTCTGACAGGTCGTCCACAATGGCGGAAAGTAATACGACTTCCGCCTTCAATTCATCAATCTCTGTCTGGTATGGATTGCTGTTATCCACCACCAGGTCATCACCGCTACCGGTTGGTGCGGCAGGGTCATCGGCACCGGGATCACCAACGGCATCGTCATCTGCACCATCTGCTACATCAATACCCTCCGCACCGGAGTCTGGTGTCCAGGCTTCCAGTTCGGCAATGCGGTCTTGCAGATCCTGGATATAGGCTTCAAGCTCTGCACGGCTGGAATACTTATCGTCCATTTGGGCGGCAGTACCGTAACGGTAAAGCTGAGAAGTGATACTGCCATTGGTAGCCACCTCAACCCACTGGTAAGCGTACTGTCCTGCCACAACCGAACCACTGCCATTAAAGGTCAGCACATTGCTGGTGCTGGAATCACTACTGCCGAATGTGGTTTCAGAACTGAACAGCTCCAGATAGGGGTTTTTTTCAATGCCGCGGTGTGTGGAGCTTAACGCCCCCTCATTAGCCTCGTAACTATTCAGCACCCAGCAAAGGCGTATTGTTGTAATTTCGAACCGCTTTAAGAAGCGCCTGAAATATGTTCAACCCCTGCTTTTTAGCAGATGATAAATAGCTTCGGATTCGGGTAAACATGGTACCTCCGTCTTCGCTTCTGAAGCAGCCTGAGATCTTCTGCTTAAGTTTGGCCATCCTGGCATCACGTTCACTGCCATTGTTATCGAAGGGAATTGAAAAGTCCGACATGAAGCGCAACGTTTCAACCTTAAACTCAATAAGCCTTTTGAACAGGTTGTAGGCCTTGGTATTCCTGACCTTCTTACGTCCAAGCACCTGTCGTTGTTTTTCCATATAAGCGGTTTCCTTCGTGAGAGCCCTTTGAAGGATTTGGTCGTATATCGTCTCAATGCGAAGCTGTATTGCACCAGGCATTTGAGTCAGACCGGCTGCTTTGTATTTCTTGCAGAAG
The DNA here is from genome assembly GCF_965196975.1 of Endozoicomonas sp. Taxonomy (NCBI): domain Bacteria; kingdom Pseudomonadati; phylum Pseudomonadota; class Gammaproteobacteria; order Oceanospirillales; family Endozoicomonadaceae; genus Endozoicomonas; species Endozoicomonas sp. The sequence continues at coordinate 5,394,374 of NZ_OZ239981.1, read as the reverse complement.
TGCCAGGAGAGCGTAAGCAATTTCATCAGCCGCAGAGCCAGCTTATTCGCATCCCTATCGACAACTCCCTGAAGCTCTCTCAGATGATGGGCATTACAAAGCACATGCACTGCCGCATAGGCAAAGTAGGACTTCCAATGATCGTGAACCAGAATGCCTGCAAAAGTCAGCAGGATGCCCATTGCATCCATTGCTTCACAACCTCGCCTTTCTGAGAGGTAGTAAAGCGTCCATTGGTCATCTCGCATAATGTGTAACCACCACAGTGAACCGTCAACCCGCATGCCAGTTTCATCCGCTCCTGCAACCGGACTTTCTTGTAAAGCATCGCGGATACTCTGCTCAGTAGAGGCCAGGTTCTCATGGGTATAGGCAACAAAATTGGCAACAGAGCCTGCGCTGACACTCATGCAATAAATAGTATTGAAATACTCAGACACCCGGTGATATGGGATGAAGTGATACTGGTTTAAATGAACAGCCATTGCCTGAGTCACTTCTCCGTATTGAGCAGCGGCTTTCACTCCTTGGGGAAACTCAGCGGTGTTCCGTTTACCACAAGGACATACTTTAACGTCTGCCCAGTACGCGGTAACTTCAAATTCTCCGGGTCTACCTGGATCAAAAACCTGTCGCTCAATGTATTTGGTGGGTTTAATATCGATAAGCGAAGACTGGCAACAGCAACATTTTTCAACCTTCAGATGCCTGACATAATCGGGTAAGGCGACACGTCTCAAACAAGAGCCTTGATGACCTTTCTGGCCACCTGGTTTATTGCCTGAAGATGGTCTAAGGCTTTTGGGGTTCGGTGTTTCCTGTGAGGAGCAGGGGGCTTCTTTGGAAGATGTATCACCTTTATCACTCCCTTTTTTACTGGGCTTTTGATAACCATCTGACGATGGTGGCTTACTACTGTTTTGACTGTTTTTATTAACCCTTTCTTCCAGTTCGCTGCAACGTTCCCGTAAAAGCGCATTCTCGGTCCGAAGCTCTTCATTCTCTTTAAGGAGAGCTTCGGTAAACGGAGTAGCTGGGAAGTCTGGTTCCATACTGGAGATTTGTTAGAAAAATTGAGTATAAGATGATGGTCGAAAAATCAGAAAATTCCAGATTTATATGAAGGGTGCTGAATAGTTACTTAGCCTCTATAAAGACGTGGCTATCCGAGCCCACCGCAAAACCGTCAGCAAACTCCACCTTATTGGTCAGCGAGATGTTGGACTTGGCTTTATTACCTGCAGGGATCGGAATGGCAGTCCAGTTATACACATTGGCCAGCGCATTACTGGTCAGCTGGTTTTCCTGAAAGTAGTTACTGGCACGACCACTGTAGATACCCACATCACCATAGCTATTGATAATGGCATTCTTACCAATATTCACCTGGTTAAGAACGTCCAGGTAAACATCACTGACCCCACCGGCTACACCTGCTGCCGCCCACACACTGACGTTTGCCTGGGCAACAGCGGATCCTCTTGAGTAGGTACCAATACCGATTTCACCCACCGGGTTATAAATGTTGTAGCCTTCACCAACGGTGATTTTATTTCGGGTTTTAACATCAACGTCCGACTCAGCGCCTGCTCCCTGAAGCGCCCCACCAATTTCCAGTTTGGACTCGTCGTAGACATAGAAGTCGGTGTTGGCATCGATGGTAATATTGTGATCGTAAGTGCTGTCCAGCCAGGCCAGATCCGATATTTTCAGCACACCGTTCTTACCAAGGATCACCTCAGCCGTCAGGTTTTTCAGGTTTTGATAGGAGAGGCCAGCAGAACCATTGGCCGCACCACCACCCGCGCCATACACTGAAGAGCTGAAGCCACTGAAGTACGGATTTTGAATCTGATAGGCACTGTTGAACGCATCAATATCCACCTGCATGGCAGAGAAGCTGACGTTCTTGCCCAGATCGACCCGAACATTGGTATCCACTTCTGTTTTTGACGTTGCACCGGAACCACCAACGACAGAGACCGTTGTGGAATCAGTACCTGCAAAGAATTCGGTCTCGCTGGCGGCCGAAATATAAACGCCACCCGCATCCACTGGCAGCACCCGGTAACCACTGGACCAGTCATCCACCAGCACAGCGGCAGAGTACTTGCCACTGCCATAGTCACCAGCGTCCATCACCGATTCCGCCGCACTGCCAGCGTAATAACCACCTCCACCTGCAGTGGTAAAGCTCTGGTTCTGGTTGAAACTGTTGGCATCAAGTGTCAGGTCACCTGTCCGCTCCAGGGCAGCAATGGGGTCTTTACCAAACTCAACTCGGGTAGAGGTAAATGATTGAGCAACACCTGTCTGATAACCACCAGCCACCAGCCCCACAAAATAGCCATCGGCATCGGCAATCTGCACACCGGTATGACGGGCATAAACAGAAAAGTCAGAGTAACTATTCAGCACCCTTCATATAAATCTGGAATTTTCTGATTTTTCGACCATCATCTTATACTCAATTTTTCTAACAAATCTCCAGTATGGAACCAGACTTCCCAGCTACTCCGTTTACCGAAGCTCTCCTTAAAGAGAATGAAGAGCTTCGGACCGAGAATGCGCTTTTACGGGAACGTTGCAGCGAACTGGAAGAAAGGGTTAATAAAAACAGTCAAAACAGTAGTAAGCCACCATCGTCAGATGGTTATCAAAAGCCCAGTAAAAAAGGGAGTGATAAAGGTGATACATCTTCCAAAGAAGCCCCCTGCTCCTCACAGGAAACACCGAACCCCAAAAGCCTTAGACCATCTTCAGGCAATAAACCAGGTGGCCAGAAAGGTCATCAAGGCTCTTGTTTGAGACGTGTCGCCTTACCCGATTATGTCAGGCATCTGAAGGTTGAAAAATGTTGCTGTTGCCAGTCTTCGCTTATCGATATTAAACCCACCAAATACATTGAGCGACAGGTTTTTGATCCAGGTAGACCCGGAGAATTTGAAGTTACCGCGTACTGGGCAGACGTTAAAGTATGTCCTTGTGGTAAACGGAACACCGCTGAGTTTCCCCAAGGAGTGAAAGCCGCTGCTCAATACGGAGAAGTGACTCAGGCAATGGCTGTTCATTTAAACCAGTATCACTTCATCCCATATCACCGGGTGTCTGAGTATTTCAATACTATTTATTGCATGAGTGTCAGCGCAGGCTCTGTTGCCAATTTTGTTGCCTATACCCATGAGAACCTGGCCTCTACTGAGCAGAGTATCCGCGATGCTTTACAAGAAAGTCCGGTTGCAGGAGCGGATGAAACTGGCATGCGGGTTGACGGTTCACTGTGGTGGTTACACATTATGCGAGATGACCAATGGACGCTTTACTACCTCTCAGAAAGGCGAGGTTGTGAAGCAATGGATGCAATGGGCATCCTGCTGACTTTTGCAGGCATTCTGGTTCACGATCATTGGAAGTCCTACTTTGCCTATGCGGCAGTGCATGTGCTTTGTAATGCCCATCATCTGAGAGAGCTTCAGGGAGTTGTCGATAGGGATGCGAATAAGCTGGCTCTGCGGCTGATGAAATTGCTTACGCTCTCCTGGCACTTCTGCAAGAAATACAAAGCAGCCGGTCTGACTCAAATGCCTGGTGCAATACAGCTTCGCATTGAGACGATATACGACCAAATCCTTCAAAGGGCTCTCACGAAGGAAACCGCTTATATGGAAAAACAACGACAGGTGCTTGGACGTAAGAAGGTCAGGAATACCAAGGCCTACAACCTGTTCAAAAGGCTTATTGAGTTTAAGGTTGAAACGTTGCGCTTCATGTCGGACTTTTCAATTCCCTTCGATAACAATGGCAGTGAACGTGATGCCAGGATGGCCAAACTTAAGCAGAAGATCTCAGGCTGTTTCAGAAGCGAAGACGGAGGTACCATGTTTACCCGAATCCGAAGCTATTTATCATCTGCTAAAAAGCAGGGGTTGAACATATTTCAGGCGCTTCTTAAAGCGGTTCGAAATTACAACAATACGCCTTTGCTGGGTGCTGAATAGTTACAAGTCAGAATAAGGAATCGATACCCCATCGCCCACTTTGGCAATGGACTGTGAACGGTTGGTTGCTCTTGCCTCACTACCGGCAATACCTGCCAGCAAGCCACCTGAAGCAGCAAAGGCGGCGGCATAAGCAGTTTCATAACCATCATTACCACTGCCCGTCTCAGAGCGAACAACCACATTGCCACTGCCATTGAAAATGGCACCGTCCGCAATTTCGGCCTGGGCTTTGGTTTCGGTGGTTGCATAAGCAAACGAACCACCCATGGCACCGCCGGCGGCCACTGTCACCCCATAAGCACTGGAGTAGAGACTCGGAGCTGACTGGGCATTAACATTAACAACCCCAGAACCGGTACCGATCGTTCCATAAACCGTGGCATTAACATCAGAATCATCATGCGCAGAAGTGATAACACCCTGTACGCCTGCCAGCAACCCACCGGCCAATGCAAAGCCGGTACTCTTGACCATACCCTCATTAACAGCCGATAGCGTAATGTTGCTATACCCATCAATCAGCTTGCCCTGCTCACCAATCCAGGCATCAATATCACCATCTTTTTCTGCATACCCGACACTGACCCCGATAGCGGCAGCACCAACATTGATATTCAGAGAACCATCGGTCACAGAAGACGGCTTACCACTGCTGACATCTCCCAGGCGGATTTCAGTACTGTCTTTGGCGGTGACCTGCAGGTCACCGGTGTCATCACCAACCGCTGAATTAATGCCAGCAACTACCCGGTTCTCACTTCGGGCATCGGTATAGTTGATAACGACGCTGGTACCACCAAGACCAACAATAAAACTCTTCATCTCCAGAGCGCCATCGTCATCGCTGACATTTTCCAGACTGGCACCAATCACTGCATTGTTGGCTTTGACACTGCTGTCCACCGTGGCAATGTTCATTTCATAAGAGCGGCTGATACCCACAACCCCGGCAATGCCGACGGAGCTTGCCTGCGCAGCCCCCAGCCCCTGGTAACTGTGCTGCAGCGTCCGGCTGTTAACATTCAGGGTATCCACATCCACCAGACCACCACTGATACGGGCAGCTGTGACACTTTCACCACTGAGTTTGAGGGACTTACCGGATTCGGTTGTAGTTGACGCTGCAGGTGTACTGCCCCGGGTGATGGTCAGGCCGGAATCCGCTTCCAGGGTCGCAATATCATCATCTGACAGATGTCGGTTATAACTGGCGGTATCGGTAGCCAGAACCGTATTGGCTTCGTTACGGCTGGGATCAAACTCATCTTCAGCGTTCGTGCCATCTTCCGCAGTGGTATCACCCTGGCCATACAGGGCAACACCGATACTGACAGCAGCTGCCACATTGGTGGAGGCCGCACCGGCCACACTGATCAGGTCAGATTCGCGCTGTGCCACTGCATCCACATCCAACGTACCAGCCTTAACATCAGAACCCACCACTTCGCTGTAAACCTGAGAGCGCCCCAGAACCACGTTGGCGACAGCACCAACCCCCACACTGGCACCAGCACCAATCCCAGCTGCCATCTGATTGGCGTATTGAATTTCCTGGGCATTGACCGTCACATTCGTCGCAGCAGAAGAGCCATCACTGCCTCGTAAATCGGTGGTCAGATCGCTGGATTTGAGATATCCATGAACAGCTGCCCTGGTTTCGCCGCGGAACTCCGTGGTATTGATCATCGCGGCAACGCCATAACTGCCACCAATACCGGCACCAAAGGTATAGCTGTTAACACTTGAGACACGATCGGCATCAACGGTCACTGTGTCTGAATTGACAGTGGTCGTATAAGTATCACCATTGTCATCGAGGTCATTGCCAATGATTGCCTGCGAGTCACCACCAACGATATTGACCGCCAGGCCGATCCCGACACCGACTGTGGTACCAATACCTGCGGCACCGGCAGCGACATTGGACTCCTGCCTGCGGTCAGCTACCACAACCACTTCATTGGCATTAGTGGTTCCACCACGGAGCCATGCGCGGGTATCTCCCATCTGTTCCGTAATTACCACCGAAGCGGCTCCGCCTAAACCTCCAGTGGTTCCAAGTCCGGCAGCAACACCGGCAGATACGGCTTGAGCCAGCTTGGAGCTGTTGGCATCGATCGTCAGCTTGTCGGCATTGACGGTGCTGTTAACAACGGTTGCTTCACTGGAGCGTTTCTGGGCATTGGTTGCAAAACCACCTACGCCAGCTCCGGCAGCTTCACCGCCACCAGAGACGGCGATACCGGCAGAAACCGCCAGCCCTGCTTCATGAGCGTTGGCCCGCACATAAACATCGGCACCGCTTTCATTGGTAACGCCAGAGTTGATGGTTGAATCTTTGATGTAGGCTTTTGTGGCATTGTAGGTGCCATTGGTAGCAACGTTGGCATTGATCGCCACGGTCTTGCCACCGGCGCCACCCACCGTAATGGCACGCTGTTTGGTTCGTGATGTCGCGTTAACCACCAAACCATTAACGGACTCTTTGGTTCGGTTCACTGAGAGCAGATCAAAGCCACTGGTCAGATCACCCATTGAAACCGAATCGGGATCAGAATCATCCCCTGCTGTGGATAAGTCGGGCAGATCACCATAGCCCTGCAGGTCACCGGTATCGACCTGCATGGTGCTGCCCTTGCCTTTGGCGATGACGACCGCGTCATCAATGTAAGCTTCTGTTTTGCCATATTCCATGGCGGTAGAGATGGCGACAGCACCGGCACCACTGTCGAGACCAATACCCACAGCACCGCTGCCCACCAGATTGACACTTAGCGCATCCGCATTGACCAGTACATTATTCCAGGCCTCTACCCGGGCATCCTCAGCGATTCTTGCCGTGACATCGCCGTCTATGACACCCGTACCGACCGACCCGGCGAGAGATACCTGTTTTGAAGCGGCGACCCCGGCATCAATGGTTAGCAGCCAGTTTCTCCGGAAGGCATCAACCACCACGTTCTGTGCTTTTAATGTGGTGCTTCCCGCTGTGCTCCCATTACCCAGTACCTCTGCCGTAACATCAGAGTCCACCCGGTTGGTGGCAATGGCGACACCACCGGCAGAACCGTTACCGGACCCTGCCCCCATCCAGGCAGTAGCGACACTGTCGGTGTAATCATGTCCCTTAACGATGACATCGCCACCACTGTTTGAAGAAGCATCGCCAGAACGATTGGTCGCCGTATCCTTGATAGCGGCTTGAATGGTCTGGTCCACGTTATTCGTGGAAATCGCACCGGCAAAGCCAATGCCGCTCTGCCCAAGTGAGGCGCCAATGGCAATGGCATTGCCCACCAGCAGGTTCTTATCGTTTGAAGCACCACTGAGCGCTTTGACCGTCAGGTCTTCATCAACTTTAAGGGTGGTATTGCTGACTCTTGCCCTGGTGGAGTGTTCATCGGTACCCACAAGGTTGAGCGCCACGGCCAGCCCACCAGCACTGGCACCACCCTGTCCACTGGCAACGGCTACGGAACCAGCGACGTTGATCATGTCCATATCGTTCTGGGCAGTCACAGCGACATTAGACGCATTGATAGTGCCTTTATCGCTGCCATCCCAATCACCGATCTCTGCCAGAATCTGGTTATTCAGTCGGTTCACGGCCACCGAGCCAACGCCAGAGAACCCACCGGTACCCACACCGACACCAATGGCTACGCTGTAGAGCAGTGAGTTATCACGGGCATTAACATTGACCGTTGCCCCGGTGTTGTCATCCTTGTTGATATTGGTGTCTACAATGCGGGCTTTGGTTTCGCTTTTTACGTCAGCATGGGCGTAAGAAATCCCCAGGTTCTTTTTGCCCACCTGCACAACACCGGCAACCGCAATAATCCGTTTGCCTTCACTGTTGTAACTGTAGGTTGAACCACTGCCGTCTTCCGCAGTATGGACATTGGTATTGTCCATCGCTTCAGCACCGCTGAAGTCAAAGTCTTTATTGGTATCACTGCTGCCCAGGTTACTGATGATGGTATCGAGATCACCATCTTTCTCACCGGTGGCGTTGACATTCACCGTGGTTGCACCGGAAATATCCGAGCCTTTGACCAGTGCCTTCGTGTCCGCACCAATCGACCCAATGGCAAAGCTGCCCTGGAAGCCGAGGGAGTCCTCAAGGTTATCGTTATAGCCAATACCCGCGGCACCAATGCCAATACGGTTCAGGCTGCGGGCACTGACATCAATCTGGTCAAAATTGGAAATAGTAGAACGGGTACTGCCACTGAAATCGATGATGGCTTCTGTGGCTTTGCCATCATAAACATCTTCATCGTAGGCTGAGCTGAGGACATTATTGCCATCGGGGTTGGCATCGCCAACAATAGCCGATGGGTCATTGATTTCGGCAAAGGTAATGGCCAGACCGGCGCCCTGCTTTCCTCCGGCATACAGCGTACCACCACCAACACCCACATAACTGTTGTTGTAGGCTGATACTTCTAGATCGTTATTCGCCCCATTATTCGAGCTGATTGACGACCCTTCGATTCTGGCCGAGGTACCGTCGTATATCTGGGCTCCGGAGATGGACAGGGCACCATTCTGGGTCATCTGGGAATTGCCCGCCGGACGGGTGACAGAAAGCGCCAGGGCAACGGAGGTTAATTCACCACCATGAAGCGCCTGAACCGCCACATCATCTGCATAGCTGATGGTCGTGTCTTTTATCCAGGCCAGGGCATCATTAAAGCTGATCTGATAGGCGATGGCACCTGCGATCGTATTCTGGTTACTTGGGGACTGAGTACCCAACATAGAAAGGGCAGCTGAACCGGAGGCACTGGCAGAGATGACTTTTTCCAGTGCCTGTACTTCTACATCAACATCGTTGTAACCATTGCCATTTGAATGGCCGCTGATGGATGCCCCGTCAATGATGGCTTTGGCATCCATATTGTTGACGGATACCGTGAAGCTACCTGCACCGGCTAATCCCGTTTGAGCGGAGGAGACTTCCGCACTGCTCTGGCCATTGCCATTGGAGTTACTATTGTCATTCGCTCCATCACTGGATGCCTGCCCGACGGAAGAATCTCCATTGCTGCTGTTTGCACCGGTATAGTTCGCCGCCACCTTGGAAGACAAACCGTTATACCAGTTCTCAAACTTCTGCCCGACTCCCGGCTCGTTGGTTGGTTCTGTCGTTAACGCACCCGCAACGGCAATGGAACCATTAGTACCACTTGAACGACCACGGACAGATACACTGTTGGCAACAATCCCTTTGGTGGGGGTTGGTGCGGTAGGCGATGTAGGGTCCGGTTTCGTGGTATTACTGTTGCTGCTGTCCTGAAACTTGACCTTGTCATATTCGCTGCTGTTATCGCCAATAAAGGCTTTGGTGTCACCCTGGGATACATTAGCCGCGATGGCAATACCGACAGCAGATTCTGTAGACCAGTTAACCGCACCGGCAGCCGCCCAGTTACCAAATTCATGGTCGGCAACGATCACCAGATCACCAGCGCTCAGCTGGGCGCCTTTATGAAGCGATGCATGAGTCAGCACTTCCGAGTTCAGAAACCCCAGAACGCCGTTAAAGCCAAGCCCTTTTCCCATGCCGGATGAAGGCGTTACCAGAATGTGCCGTTCATCGGTTTCAGAATAGATATCAACATCACCCGCAGCAGTTACCGTCGCTTTACCGATACCGGCAACCGCCTGACCACTTTGCTGAACGTAAGTAATGGAAGCACCAACCGATTTACCCTGTTTGTTGGTTCCATTGCCATTGGGCAGAATACCCAATGAGCCGATATTCCCTGCCAGGTTAGCCGTTTCCATCAGGTTATAAGCGCTGACTTCTACGGAGTTATCAAAGCTGAAGCTATAATTGATGTCTTTAAAGACGCTGTAGTTACCCAGAATGCTGGTAACCTGGCTGTTGGCTTTCACCTCACGGCTGGCATTCCAGCTGCCAGTCCCCGTGGTGGTCACCTTGGCGCTATCACCAATCCAGGCCTTGGTGTCCATATCGTTCCAGACCACATTAAGTGATCCACCATAGGCTTCTTTATCAGCAGAAGCGCCAGCGTTAGCGAAGGTCGTCAACAGATTATTCTGCAGCCCGCCAATGCCATTGAACTTACCGAGGACATCCGCAATCGTGTCCCATTTATCGTAAGTACTGACGATCGGCATATACTGGCCAGCTATAACGCCCAGGTTGGCGGCATTAATCTGCACAAACTTACCAACTTCAGATACAACATCACTGTCGTTAATAGCGAAGTTCAGCGCCAGAGCCAGACTGGTATCTGCCGCTGATGTCTGACCTGCACCGGCAGAACCTTCCGCAGGCGCAGTTACTGCGGTCTCTGCAGAGGTCCGGTACCCACCCTGGTCACCACCAAGAGAGCCAGTACCATAACCGCCCGCCATTTTTTCATTATCAGTACCGATGTCGACCTGACTGGCCACCAGCACATTACCCGTGGCATTGATTTTCGGAGCATCCGTCTGGTTGCTGGTATTGGTGCCCAGATAGCTGTAAGCATCGTGATCGGAGAGGTTAAGAGAAAATGCCAGACCACCTTTAAAACTGACCTTGCCCGACTCGTTTTTTTCAACGGACTGACCAGAGCCCGTCAGGAACTGATTGGTATAATTGGTAACACCGGTCTGTAAAGCAGACACTCCCTGCACAACTTTTGAACCAACGGTTCTGAAAAGCAGACTGCTGCCGACCGTCACACCAGAGTGAACCCGCTGGTTCAGGGTTCGGTTTAACGACGTAATGGTCACATTACCGGTTTTATCCAGATCGGAGCCAAGGCTGCTGCCCAGCTCGGCTGTGGTATTGGTATCAAAATCGCCAACGGCTACTGCTACACCATACTGAGTGTTTTTCAGACCATAAGCAGAAGCTGAGACGTAGTAGTAGTTCTGGTTTTCTGCTGCCAGCACCAGGTTGTTGGCATCCAGAGTTACACCGGAATCAATTTTTGCGGTTGCATCAACATCAGACTCGCCCACCGCGGCAGCTATCACCACCTTATTGGCATCTTCGGCGATGATGTCCATGGCCGATGCTGAGATGTAAGACTCGTTATGAGCAGAAACTTCAAGGTCACCACCGGCTTCAATGGTCGCTCCACTTTTGACATGAGTCGTACTGGTAGCATCACTGGTGGCATACACCGCAGCCAGAGAGCCTGTCAGCTGGCTGCCAAGGCTGATTGAGGAGGCTTCGGTCAGTGCATGAGACTCTGATGTGAGTGTTACATTGCCGCTGGCCTGGATGTTGGCTCCGCTGTTCACATTCACCGTGGCATCAGCATCAGCATCCATAAAATAGAACGATGCCCCGGCAAGTGCACCCGTCGCAGCAACCCCCATTGCGGTACCGGGTTCTTCATAGAAAGAGCTGTTGGCAATGGATTTGGCTGTCGCTGTTACATTTGCTGCATAAACCTGCCCACCCAGATCGATATTGGTTTCCGACGTTGCTTTGCCAATCCCGATGTTTTCTGTCACTGATGCCGTCAGCGTTACATCACCACGGGCAGAATCACCACTATTACGGGTATCCAGCGTACTGCCAGAATTCAAATCAATATCTTTGGAAGTGATGGTAATTCCGGATTCAGCAGCCAGAGTGCCAGACACATCAGCCTTACTGTCGGCAGTAACGGCCAGGCTTCCACTGATATCCAGGCTGCTGCCTGTATTGGTTTTTAAGGTGTCCGAAGAAACCGTAGTAGAGCCGGCAACTGTCGTATTACCAATCAAGGTAATACCTTCAGCAGACTGCTCAGGATTGGATGCGGTTCCAGATTCAAAAAGCACCGTTTTTCCGGAAGCGCTTAAACTCAACGTTGTTGTGGTTTGATCCGTCTTTCCTTTAAAGGCGATGATGCCTGCAGCACTGGCAGAGATTGAGTCCCGGCTATCCAGCGTTGCCCCGGCCTTAACATCAACATTCTCGGCCATGATGGTGAAGCCACCATCGGCATAGAGGTCACCGGAAAGATCAATGGCCCCAGCGGCTGAGCTGGAAGCCCTGAGGGTAATAATGCCGCCATCAACATTGAGTTCTGAGGGAATGGTCAGATCATCGACATTGACTGCACTTAATGCAACCGCACTGGCCTGGGCTGCACGCCCTGAGATCACAATACCGCCACTATCAACCTGAATGGTACTCGCATTGACATTCAGGCCACTGGCGGTATTGATCTTACCTTTGATTCTGACGGTACCGGAGGATGAAACACTAAAACTGTCGTTAAGCAGGTCAGTAATTTTTGCATCAACGGCATCAGCACCACTGGTTAACCCTGTAATTTCAGCTTCTGTAGGGGTCTTGATCGCCAGACTACCAACATTCACCACACCCGACTCGCCCACCAGAAAACCGGCAGAACTGGCAAATACAACATCGCCACCCAGGGAACCACTCTTGTAGCTGTTCATAATCCCGTGAACAGCTGGAGCTTCAGAGCCTCGAACGATATTGACCAGTTTGCTGGCACTGTCAGGAACCTGAAGGTTTACGGTATGCGAGGAACCCACCACAAATTTGTTGAATACGTTGATCGCGGACGTACCCGACATTTTTTTGGAGGTAATGTCATGAATATTGCTATTAGTGCTAATGGAGGTGAAGTCACTGACAGCCTGAATATCGTGATCAACAGCAACCGCAGCACCCGATAACAGCATGCCTAATGCAGCAGGCATTCGAAGCGCCGAAGAAAAAGAGGCTCCGGTGGATTTCTGGTAAGCCCTCGCCGAGTTAACCCGACCGATGGAAACCGATAGCTGAGTGCGATCAAAGTCAGCCATAATTTGCATCCTTGTCTAATATTTATTCTTATGCCTGAACCACCTACTTCCAACGGTTCAGTGCTGTTCAAAATACAGCAACATCTCTACTTAATGCTGAAAGGCACAATGAGAACTTACTGATACAGCTTTTTATATTTTCCGACCAATAATTAAAGTTGTAACAAAACCGTCACAAATCAAAAGAGCCTTACAATGAAGGCTCAATATCATTAATTACAGTGTTTCTTTTTGTCGTTTAACCAAGCGATTCAACGCCCCGAGGGAATGCAAGTGAGCATAGGTCCATGCTAACCAGCCTGAGTCGAACCAGCCTTTTACTTTGTCTTCAGGAATTGAATTCAATTTTTTTTCATCAATAACAAATAACCCTTCAAGCCTTAAGGGTTTATCTTTCTCCAAAAGAATCTGGAGATTAAACGGAGATAACAGATCAAGCTCTTTTAATTCCTTACAATAATCAAGGGTATTCTTATGCTGCTGGTCATAATTATTAAGAAATTGAATAATGTTATTCAGAGTTTCCGTATTTTCACCGTCATCACTGAAAAGGGCCTCACCTTCTTCGCCCTCAAACTGACTGGCGTTCTGATCAAAGCAGACGGTACCTTCATCAGTCAGAGCGAAAGGGTAACGGCGGATAAAAGCGGGAATATAGCTGTCACTCCAACTGCCCGCCTCACCCAGATGCTTATGGCCTGCATCCATCAACGAAAGAAGGGCAAGGGGGAAAAAGTTTCCCTGATCATCCTTACTGAATAGCACGGGCATATCACGGCTGGCTTCAAAAAATTCGATACCCGTCAGTGGAACAGAGTTTACATCTTCCGTGAAAGAGTAATCGACCGATGCCTTAAACTTAAGGGTCTTGTGCACTTCGCGGTTCAGAAATGCCGGCTCATTGTAGAACAGTAATGTTGCCATAATCAGGGACCGCCTCTCTTGTTTTGTCTGGCTATAAAGCCTTTTAAAAATAGTGTAACTATTCAGCACCCTTCATATAAATCTGGAATTTTCTGATTTTTCGACCATCATCTTATACTCAATTTTTCTAACAAATCTCCAGTATGGAACCAGACTTCCCAGCTACTCCGTTTACCGAAGCTCTCCTTAAAGAGAATGAAGAGCTTCGGACCGAGAATGCGCTTTTACGGGAACGTTGCAGCGAACTGGAAGAAAGGGTTAATAAAAACAGTCAAAACAGTAGTAAGCCACCATCGTCAGATGGTTATCAAAAGCCCAGTAAAAAAGGGAGTGATAAAGGTGATACATCTTCCAAAGAAGCCCCCTGCTCCTCACAGGAAACACCGAACCCCAAAAGCCTTAGACCATCTTCAGGCAATAAACCAGGTGGCCAGAAAGGTCATCAAGGCTCTTGTTTGAGACGTGTCGCCTTACCCGATTATGTCAGGCATCTGAAGGTTGAAAAATGTTGCTGTTGCCAGTCTTCGCTTATCGATATTAAACCCACCAAATACATTGAGCGACAGGTTTTTGATCCAGGTAGACCCGGAGAATTTGAAGTTACCGCGTACTGGGCAGACGTTAAAGTATGTCCTTGTGGTAAACGGAACACCGCTGAGTTTCCCCAAGGAGTGAAAGCCGCTGCTCAATACGGAGAAGTGACTCAGGCAATGGCTGTTCATTTAAACCAGTATCACTTCATCCCATATCACCGGGTGTCTGAGTATTTCAATACTATTTATTGCATGAGTGTCAGCGCAGGCTCTGTTGCCAATTTTGTTGCCTATACCCATGAGAACCTGGCCTCTACTGAGCAGAGTATCCGCGATGCTTTACAAGAAAGTCCGGTTGCAGGAGCGGATGAAACTGGCATGCGGGTTGACGGTTCACTGTGGTGGTTACACATTATGCGAGATGACCAATGGACGCTTTACTACCTCTCAGAAAGGCGAGGTTGTGAAGCAATGGATGCAATGGGCATCCTGCTGACTTTTGCAGGCATTCTGGTTCACGATCATTGGAAGTCCTACTTTGCCTATGCGGCAGTGCATGTGCTTTGTAATGCCCATCATCTGAGAGAGCTTCAGGGAGTTGTCGATAGGGATGCGAATAAGCTGGCTCTGCGGCTGATGAAATTGCTTACGCTCTCCTGGCACTTCTGCAAGAAATACAAAGCAGCCGGTCTGACTCAAATGCCTGGTGCAATACAGCTTCGCATTGAGACGATATACGACCAAATCCTTCAAAGGGCTCTCACGAAGGAAACCGCTTATATGGAAAAACAACGACAGGTGCTTGGACGTAAGAAGGTCAGGAATACCAAGGCCTACAACCTGTTCAAAAGGCTTATTGAGTTTAAGGTTGAAACGTTGCGCTTCATGTCGGACTTTTCAATTCCCTTCGATAACAATGGCAGTGAACGTGATGCCAGGATGGCCAAACTTAAGCAGAAGATCTCAGGCTGCTTCAGAAGCGAAGACGGAGGTACCATGTTTACCCGAATCCGAAGCTATTTATCATCTGCTAAAAAGCAGGGGTTGAACATATTTCAGGCGCTTCTTAAAGCGGTTCGAAATTACAACAATACGCCTTTGCTGGGTGCTGAATAGTTACAAAATAGTTATTCTGACGTTTTTTAAGCTGACCTGAGCTTGAAATTCTCACACAGCGCAGTAAAGGTATCAACGAATAAAATGTTATATGCTTGTGAAGGTTAATCGATTACGATAACAGAGTGATAACAATGAATAATAATCGCTCATTTTCAAGCTTCTATTTCTGACTTTATAGTCAATAATCAGCTCCATATATCCGGTTTATTTTTTCTAATGAAATAAAAGGATTCACCCAAGCAATGTCTACTGAAACCCTGCAGCTCAACGACACTCTTTATCAATATATTTATAACGTTGGTTTACGTGAGCACCCGGTATTAAAAGAGTTGCGTGAAATTACCAGCCACCATCGCTACCGAATCATGCAAATCTCTGCTGAACAAGGGCAGCTCATGGGCATGCTGGCTAGATTAGCCAATGCACGAAGGACCATTGAAATTGGCGTTTTCACAGGCTACAGCGCTCTCTCTGTTGCCCTCGTACTGCCAGAAGACGGGGAGTTAATTGCCTGTGATATCAGCAGCGAATATACCGACATTGCCAAACCCTACTGGGAAAAAGCCGGTGTATCCCAGCGGATTAAACTTCACCTGGCTCCGGCATCGGAAACTCTGGATAAACTGATACAGAAAGGAGAACTGAATCAGTTTGATATGGCCTTTATTGATGCGGATAAAACAGGGTACGACGCTTACTATGAACAATGCCTGCAACTGATTCGCCCTGGCGGATTGATTCTTATTGATAACGTACTGTGGAGTGGCAGAGTCGCAGACAAAGACGAAAATGATGAAGATACTGCGGCTTTGAAAGCCTTAAACCAGAAAATTCACGACGATCATCGTGTTGATATGATGATACTGCCGGTTTCCGATGGACTTACTATCGCTATAAAACGTTAAGAATAATAAGCATAGAGAAGGCTCCCGCACGGGGAAACGCCCAACAGCCCTATCAATAACTTCCTCTAATTTTATTTTTCTAACTTAAAACGAGAAACCCCGGCATAAGCCGGGGTTTCTATGGGGTTGGATTATAAATTTTCGTTAGAAAATTTATTAGTCCATGATCTTGGCAACAACGCCAGCACCAACAGTACGGCCACCTTCACGGATCGCGAAGCGCAGACCTTCTTCCATCGCTACTGGGTTGATCAGAGTAGCAACGAAGTTGATGTTGTCACCAGGCATTACCATTTCAACGCCTTCGTTCAGTTCTACAGCACCAGTTACGTCAGTAGTACGGAAGTAGAACTGTGGACGGTAGCCCTTGAAGAATGGAGTGTGACGACCGCCTTCTTCTTTAGACAGGATGTACACTTCAGCTTCGAACTTGGTGTGAGGAGTAACAGTTCCTGGCTTGATCAGACACTGACCACGCTCAACGTCTTCACGCTTGGTACCACGCAGCAGGGCACCGATGTTCTCACCTGCACGACCTTCGTCCAGCAGCTTACGGAACATTTCAACACCAGTAACGGTAGTCTTGGTAGTCTCTTTGATACCAATGATTTCTACTTCGTTACCAACGTTAACGATACCACGCTCAACACGGCCAGTTACTACAGTACCACGGCCAGCGATGGAGAATACGTCTTCGATAGGCATCAGGAACGGCTGGTCGATAGCACGCTCTGGCTCTGGGATGTAGGAATCCAGAGTTTCTACCAGCTTCTTAACAGCGGTAGTACCCATTTCGTTAGTGTCTTCACCGTTCAGAGCCATCAGGGCAGAACCGATGATGATTGGCGTGTCGTCGCCTGGGAAGTCGTAGGCATCCAGAAGTTCACGAACTTCCATTTCTACCAGTTCCAGCAGCTCTTCGTCGTCAACCATGTCGGCTTTGTTCAGGAATACCACGATGTATGGTACACCTACCTGACGGGACAGCAGGATGTGCTCACGAGTCTGTGGCATGGGGCCATCAGCAGCAGAACATACCAGGATAGCGCCGTCCATCTGAGCAGCACCGGTGATCATGTTCTTAACGTAGTCAGCGTGTCCTGGGCAGTCTACGTGCGCGTAGTGACGATTTGGAGAATCGTATTCTACGTGTGCAGTAGAGATGGTGATACCACGCTCACGCTCTTCAGGAGCGTTGTCGATCTGGTCGAATGCACGAGCAGTACCGCCCCAGATTTCAGCACATACGCGAGTCAGTGCTGCAGTCAGGGTAGTTTTACCGTGGTCAACGTGACCGATGGTGCCGACGTTTACGTGCGGCTTCGAGCGTTCAAATTTTTCCTTAGCCATGTCTCTTAACCTTTAGCTATAGATAGTTCGAGGGTAGCAATATCAAGCAGGGCATTCTAACAGCCATTTTCACCGGAAAGAATTTCTCATGAAAAAAAAACATAAAAAATTCTATTATTTCCGAGAGCCAAAACCGTTAGAACCCCTTATTCAATATCAACCCTGGTTTTTGATGACCGCTTCAGCAATGCTGGCGGGCGCTTCGGCATACTCATGGAATTCCATGGAGTATGTAGCACGCCCCTGAGTTGCTGAACGCAGATCGGTAGCGTAGCCGAACATTTCACCCAGCGGCACCTGAGCATTAATCACCTTACCAGAAGGTGTATCTTCCATACCCTGAACAATACCGCGACGACGGTTCAGGTCGCCCATAACGTCACCCATGTAGTCTTCAGGTGTTACCACCTCAACCTTCATCATAGGTTCCATCAGGACAGGCTTAGCCTGAGGCGCGTATTTCTTCAGAGCCTGCGAAGCAGCGATTTTAAACGCCATTTCGTTAGAGTCAACATCGTGGAAGGAACCATCGTACAGACGAGCTTTCAGACCCAGCAGTGGGTAGCCGGCGATAACGCCGTTCTTCATCTGTTCTTCGATACCTTTCTGGATAGCCGGGATGTATTCCTTAGGAATAGCACCACCCACGATTTCGTTGATGAATTCCAGACCTTCTTCGCCATCAGCAGCAGGAGAGAATTCAACAACAACGTGTCCGTACTGACCACGACCACCAGACTGCTTGGCAAACTTGTGGTTGGCATCGACAGAGCCTTTCAGCTTCTCACGGTAGGCAACCTGAGGCTTACCAATGTTCGCTTCAACCTTGAACTCGCGACGCATACGGTCAACGATGATGTCCAGGTGGAGCTCACCCATACCGGAGATGATGGTCTGGCCACTTTCTTCGTCAGTGTGTACACGGAAAGATGGATCTTCCTGAGCCAGTTTGCCCAGAGCGATACCCATTTTTTCCTGGTCAGCCTTAGTCTTAGGCTCAACCGCAACAGAGATTACCGGCTCTGGGAACTCCATGCGCTCCAGAGTGATAATGCTGTCCATGGCACACAGCGTGTCACCAGTGGTTACATCCTTCATGCCGATCAGGGCAACGATGTCACCAGCCACACACTCTTTGAGTTCTTCACGGTTGTTCGCGTGCATCTGCACCATTCGACCAACACGCTCTTTCTTGTGCTTAACCGGGTTGTAAACCGTATCACCGGAGCTCAGAACACCGGAGTAGTTACGGATAAAGGTCAGCGTACCCACGAATGGGTCAGTCGCAATTTTGAACGCCAGAGCAGCAAAAGGTGCACTGTCATCCGCTTCACGAGTTGCTACAGTACCTTCAGCGTCGTCCAGAATACCTTCGATAGCCTTAACTTCTTTTGGAGAAGGCATCAGCTCGATCACGGCATCCAGAACAGCCTGCACACCCTTGTTCTTGAAGGCAGAACCACCAAAGACAGGAATGATCTCATTCGCCAGAGTACGGGCACGGATACCGGCCTTGATCTCTTCTTCGGTCAGATCACCTTCTTCAAGGTACTTTTCCATCAGCTCTTCAGTGGCTTCAGCAGCAGCTTCAACCATGTACTCACGCATTTCTGCGCAGAGCTCTTCCAGATCGGCAGGGATGTCTTCGTATTTGAAGGTCATGCCCTGGTCTTCTTCGTTCCAGATGATGGACTTCATCTTCACCAGGTCAACAACGCCCTTGAACTCGTCTTCAGCGCCGATGGTCATCTGCATGGGAACAGCATTAGCGTTCAGACGGTCACGCAGCTGGCTGATAACCATTTCGAAATCAGCACCGGTACGGTCCATCTTGTTAACGAAGACCATACGAGGAACTTCGTACTTGTCAGCCTGACGCCATACGGTTTCAGTTTGAGGCTGAACACCGGAGGAGCCACACAGTACAACGACAGCGCCGTCGAGTACACGCAGGGAACGTTCTACTTCGATGGTGAAGTCAACGTGTCCTGGAGTATCGATGATGTTGACACGATGCTCATCAAACTGAGCATCCATGCCACGCCAGAAACAGGTAGTTGCAGCAGAAGTAATGGTAATACCACGCTCCTGCTCCTGCTCCATCCAGTCCATGGTGGCAGCACCATCATGAACTTCACCGATTTTATGGCTCAGACCTGTGTAAAACAGAACACGTTCTGTGGTCGTTGTCTTACCCGCGTCAACATGGGCACAGATACCAATGTTGCGATAGCGGTTGATCGGGGTTTTACGGGCCACGACTCAATCCTCTGATACTTAGAAACGGTAGTGGGAGAACGCCTTATTGGCTTCAGCCATACGATGCACGTCTTCACGCTTCTTAACAGCTGCGCCCTTGCTTTCGGCAGCATCCATCAGTTCTCCAGCCAGGCGGAGTTTCATGGATTTTTCACCACGCTTACGCGCAGCGTCTACCAGCCAACGCATTGCCAGGGCAGTACGACGGGCAGGACGAACTTCAACGGGCACCTGATAAGTGGCACCACCAACACGGCGGGACTTAACCTCTACCATAGGAGCGATGGTTTCCAGAGCTTTTTCGAACAGCTCCAGAGGCTCCTTGCTGGTACGCTCCAGAACGACGTCCAGGGCACCATAAACGATCTTTTCAGCGACAGATTTCTTACCGCTGACCATCACGTGGTTGATGAATTTAGTGAGTGTTTTGTTGCCAAACTTAGGATCTGGCAGCACGTCGCGCTTAGCGACTACGCGTCTTCTTGGCATTGATAAGCCCTCTACGTCGGTCTTCAGGTAATCCAGGATCAACCAGTGACTTTCTCGGTTCTGAAAAAGCAGTGACCTGGCCTTACTCTCATCAACCTGATATTAAATTCTTACTCTTTCGAGCGTTTTGCCTGATTTTCCCCTAAGGGCACTGCAGGCGGAAACTTAAGCTAACCAGGCGATTAGGACTTAGGTTTCTTGGTACCGTACTTGGAACGGCCCTGCTTACGGTCGTTAACACCCTGAGTATCCAGGCTACCGCGAACGGTGTGGTAACGAACACCTGGCAAGTCTTTTACACGACCGCCACGGATCAGAACAACACTGTGTTCCTGCAGGTTGTGACCTTCACCACCGATGTAGGAAGTCACTTCAAAGCCATTGGTCAGACGCACACGACATACTTTACGCAGCGCTGAGTTAGGCTTCTTAGGGGTAGTGGTATAAACACGGGTACAAACCCCGCGACGCTGTGGACAAGCCTGCAGCGCAGGCACGTCCGTCTTTCTAACCTTACGCTTACGGGGCTTGCGCACCAGCTGGTTAATTGTTGCCATTCAGCAAACTCCAATCTCTATTCGAGAACCGTTTCTAAGTGTTGAGTCTGAACCGTCAGAGGAAATAGCGGTCCAAACTCCTGCTTTAAACAGCAAAAGCCGGCACAAACCGGCTTATGCAAGCCCTAGCCCAAAAACTGGACCACGGGCAAAATAAAGCGCAGAAATTTTACGGATCGACAATAGCAACGTCAAGTAGGGGATTCAGCCATATAAAGCGGGGAATAACCCATAGTCTGGCAAAGAACCCTGTTTAACAGGGAATCCTTACTAAATTAAGGAAGGTTAACAATAGACCTGAAAGATGATTTTCGCGCAAAAAGTTAACACAAGAAGCCCATAAAAAACAGCTAACCCAGTGATTTATATACACTCTTTAATAGATTTTCATTTTCGACAATCACTTACCCAGCGAACAGATACTGTATCTCTGCCAGAGCATTGCGAGATATGCTAAAGTCGCCACCTCACACACCTTCAAAGTTTAAAACTCAATGAAACGCGAACTGGCAATCGAATTTTCACGGGTCACCGAAGTCGCCGCCCTGGCAGGTTATAAATGGCTTGGCCGAGGCGATAAAAATGCCGCTGACGGCGCCGCAGTCGAAGCAATGCGCACCATGCTGAATAAAGTCGATATGCAGGGTGAGATTGTGATCGGTGAGGGTGAAATCGATGAAGCCCCCATGCTCTATATTGGTGAAAAAGTCGGAACCGGTAACGGGGAAAACATTGATATCGCTGTAGACCCGATTGAAGGCACCCGCATGACGGCCATGGGCCAGAATAACGCCATTGCCGTTCTGGCTGCCGGCGAAAAAGGCTCTTTCCTGAAAGCGCCGGACATGTACATGGAGAAGCTGGTCTGTGGACCCGGAGCCAAGGGCATCATCGACCTGAACCTGGGTTTGCGTGACAATATCCAGAACGTTGCCCGTGCCCTGCACAAGCCAATTGAAAGTCTGGTGGTCATCACCCTTGCCAAACCACGCCATGATGCCGCCATTGCCATGATGCAGAATATGGGTGTTCGTGTTTTTGCCATTCCTGATGGTGATGTTGCCGCTTCCATTCTCACCTGCATGCCAGACAGCGAGGTTGACCTGATGTACTGCGTGGGCGGAGCACCCGAAGGTGTGGTTTCAGCTGCCGTTATCCGCGCACTCGGCGGTGATATGCACGGCCGCCTCGTCACCCGTGACAAGGCCAAGGGTGAAACACCGGAAAATATTGAAGCGGGCAGACTGGAAGCTGAACGCTGCCGGGAAATGGGTGTTGAACCGGGCAAAGTACTGCGTCTGAATGATATGGCCAGCTCTGATAATGTTGTCTTTTCTGCCACCGGCATCACCAAGGGTGACCTGCTCCAGGGCATCATGCGCAAGGGCAATATCGCCACCACAGAAACCCTGGTGGTTCGTGGCAAATCCCGCACAATCCGCCGCATCCAGTCCAGCCATTACCTGGATCGAAAGGATGATGATATTAAGAACATCATTCTTTAACCCACAGGTCAGACTGCCTAAATAAGCCGATACCAACCATAAGCAGCCCCTCCCCTTCAGGCTGCTTATATCACTTTGTTGAGCACTGAAGTATGAGCTGTCACCGAATTAACGAACTGATCGAACTCCTCTCCCCTGAGTGGCAAAAACAGGGTCATCTGAATCTGGTTCAGATTATTGAAGCACTGGCCACAGAAGCTGGCCACAAAGGGCCCCTTAACGAAGTAACGGATGACCTGCTGATCTATCACCTGAAAATGAAAGGCGAAGCACCTGATGCCATGATTCCAGGTATTGCCAAGGATGTAGAGGTAGACTTTAAAGAAGCCCTGCTCAAAGCCCGCGGCTTTAAGTAACCCCCCTCTGTCAGGCACATCATCACTTAACAGACATATTGTGTGCCTGACTACTCCTCCGCCCAAAAAACGCAACCTGAATAAATCCCCTCTCTGGACGATAAAGAAAGCAAGGTCAAAACGGGGATAATCCAAAGCTTAACAGAGTCTTAGTAACTATTCAGCACCCAGCAAAGGCGTATTGTTGTAATTTCGAACCGCTTTAAGAAGCGCCTGAAATATGTTCAACCCCTGCTTTTTAGCAGATGATAAATAGCTTCGGATTCGGGTAAACATGGTACCTCCGTCTTCGCTTCTGAAGCAGCCTGAGATCTTCTGCTTAAGTTTGGCCATCCTGGCATCACGTTCACTGCCATTGTTATCGAAGGGAATTGAAAAGTCCGACATGAAGCGCAACGTTTCAACCTTAAACTCAATAAGCCTTTTGAACAGGTTGTAGGCCTTGGTATTCCTGACCTTCTTACGTCCAAGCACCTGTCGTTGTTTTTCCATATAAGCGGTTTCCTTCGTGAGAGCCCTTTGAAGGATTTGGTCGTATATCGTCTCAATGCGAAGCTGTATTGCACCAGGCATTTGAGTCAGACCGGCTGCTTTGTATTTCTTGCAGAAGTGCCAGGAGAGCGTAAGCAATTTCATCAGCCGCAGAGCCAGCTTATTCGCATCCCTATCGACAACTCCCTGAAGCTCTCTCAGATGATGGGCATTACAAAGCACATGCACTGCCGCATAGGCAAAGTAGGACTTCCAATGATCGTGAACCAGAATGCCTGCAAAAGTCAGCAGGATGCCCATTGCATCCATTGCTTCACAACCTCGCCTTTCTGAGAGGTAGTAAAGCGTCCATTGGTCATCTCGCATAATGTGTAACCACCACAGTGAACCGTCAACCCGCATGCCAGTTTCATCCGCTCCTGCAACCGGACTTTCTTGTAAAGCATCGCGGATACTCTGCTCAGTAGAGGCCAGGTTCTCATGGGTATAGGCAACAAAATTGGCAACAGAGCCTGCGCTGACACTCATGCAATAAATAGTATTGAAATACTCAGACACCCGGTGATATGGGATGAAGTGATACTGGTTTAAATGAACAGCCATTGCCTGAGTCACTTCTCCGTATTGAGCAGCGGCTTTCACTCCTTGGGGAAACTCAGCGGTGTTCCGTTTACCACAAGGACAT
This sequence comes from Endozoicomonas sp., assembly GCF_965196975.1. Taxonomy (NCBI): domain Bacteria; kingdom Pseudomonadati; phylum Pseudomonadota; class Gammaproteobacteria; order Oceanospirillales; family Endozoicomonadaceae; genus Endozoicomonas; species Endozoicomonas sp. Next base: position 5,370,403 of record NZ_OZ239981.1, on the reverse strand, counting down.
ACTTTAACGTCTGCCCAGTACGCGGTAACTTCAAATTCTCCGGGTCTACCTGGATCAAAAACCTGTCGCTCAATGTATTTGGTGGGTTTAATATCGATAAGCGAAGACTGGCAACAGCAACATTTTTCAACCTTCAGATGCCTGACATAATCGGGTAAGGCGACACGTCTCAAACAAGAGCCTTGATGACCTTTCTGGCCACCTGGTTTATTGCCTGAAGATGGTCTAAGGCTTTTGGGGTTCGGTGTTTCCTGTGAGGAGCAGGGGGCTTCTTTGGAAGATGTATCACCTTTATCACTCCCTTTTTTACTGGGCTTTTGATAACCATCTGACGATGGTGGCTTACTACTGTTTTGACTGTTTTTATTAACCCTTTCTTCCAGTTCGCTGCAACGTTCCCGTAAAAGCGCATTCTCGGTCCGAAGCTCTTCATTCTCTTTAAGGAGAGCTTCGGTAAACGGAGTAGCTGGGAAGTCTGGTTCCATACTGGAGATTTGTTAGAAAAATTGAGTATAAGATGATGGTCGAAAAATCAGAAAATTCCAGATTTATATGAAGGGTGCTGAATAGTTACGAGTCTTATTAAGTAATTACTGCAGGCTCATCGGTGCTGTAACCCTCTCAGTATCATTAATTACCTGGTGGATGGATCTGGCAGATATTGTCTCTGTATGTATTTTCTGCCGAACCCAGAGAACCGCACTGGGACTTTTAGGACTGATTATGCTTCTTCCTCACTACCGATACCTGACCATACTTCTTGCCAGCGCGGTTGCCTGTGTTGGACTCAACGCCTCTGCCGAGCATCTTTTCCTCCAGTTCAAGCGTATGTCTTTATCCTGGACATACACCGGCCTTGCTATGGCAGCCCTGCTCATCATGTGTTTACAGCTAATTGCTATTTTTGAGAAAGACAAAAAACAGCAGCCAAAAAATCAGGCGCTCCCTGCCGACTAAAACACATGGCTGTCTTAGGCAAAGAAGCGATCAAAAGCATATTCCCAGCGATACTTATGCTGACCAGTAAAATGGTGAATGCAGCTCCTGCTGAAGCCTGGTACCAAAAAGTCTGGTGTGAAGGCATGGGAGGAGAAGTTGAATATCGTTTAAAAAACGGACAACGAATAGATTGCCTGACACATTCTTATGCCATTGAAATAGAATTCGCCCCAAAGTGGCCAGAAGCTATTGGCCAGTCACTGAACTACAGCTTTCTGACAGGAAAAAAACCCGGCATTGTTCTGGTCCTCAAAACCCATCAAGACCATACTCACTGGCAGCGCCTGCAAAGTCTAATTAAAAACTACGATCTTCCTATAAAGCTTTGGAAACTAGGACCTTAACATGACCACATACATCAGAGGCGCTGTGCCCAGATGAAAAACTCCCTATTTCCATCCCCACCCTTGATGGGACTGTCGAAATAACCATGAACCGTCAAACCCAATTCAAGACAACAACATCGGATCTGCTTCTCCACTTCAAGATACAGGCTTTCATCTCTAACAATGCCGCCTTTACCCAACCCGGAGGGACCCACCTCAAACTGAGGTTTAACCAGGCTGAGCAACCGACCGCCTTTCTTTAATAGTGGTACCAGAGAGGGCAGAATTTTGGTCTGAGAAATAAATGACACATCCATTATTGCAACATCGAATCCCACGCGTTGATCGGTGTATTCAAGCAGACTTTCAGGAAGCGCCCTTGCATTCACTCCTTCCAGACATATGACACGAGGATCATTTCGCAAAGATTCAACCAATTGTCCATGCCCAACCTCTATACCCACCACCTTGGCTGCACCTGCTTTTAGTGCACAGTCGGTAAAGCCCCCGGTAGACTGACCAACATCAATGACGTTAGCGCCAGACAGTGAGAGCTCAGTATAATCCAGCGCCCCCTCAAGCTTTATCCCCCCACGAGAAACAAACCGATCCAAATCATCTGGACAAATTGTAATCTCAATATTGTCTGGAAACTTCTGACTGGCCTTGACAACAACTTCCCACTCACTGGATTGCAGGACTTTTACTTTACCATCACTGATTAACCGCTGAGCCCGGCTTCTGGAAGACACTTTTCCCTGATCCACAAGAATAAGATCAAGTCTACGCATGAGTTAAATACATCACATCAATAAATAGGCTAGCCAGTATACATGAACAACGTCATATTGGGCTTAAATTGCCATAGCAAAAAATAACACTCTAAGAGTAGCTATCACCATTCGAAGCTTGGTTAGGCTTTCTCAACCTCAACCCACCCTGAGTTTGATTTAAAGCCGATCTTCCTCCCGGTTCTTCTGTACTTATCTCTTCATTCTCCACTATTCCAGCATCTGCTTTAGCTTTTTTTACAACCGGCCTATTTTCTGAAATGAACTCTTCAAGAGCCTTCTGCCGGTCTTTATCCAGTTTCGCCTCCAGAAATCCTAAAGCCTCTTGTCGAATTTCATCTCGGGTAGGGCATTCCCCAAACTCCATAGCTTTATCCACAAAGTCTTTCCTCCCCTTAACCATCCGCACAACCTCTAAAGAGCCTTTCGAAGCCAGCTCCTCACTCCTAGCTATTTTCTGATCAGTATTAACCGCAACCTCAAATAGTGTTGCATTATGATGCTGTTTTAGAATTGCCAACAATTTTCCACGATCTTCCTTACTAAGTTTATCCACCCACCGATCAGACTCACTCTTCTGAAACATTAAGAATGATTCATATCCCTCCTTCATAGCGATTACGTCCAATTCCCCGCGATTGCTAACAACTTTTTGTCTATCTTCTCTATCTTTTTCAGAGCAAACTATTCGCTTCGTTATAAGGTGGTTTGCAACAATAGTAACAAAGGTAAATGGCCAAATCTGATAACCACTCTGAGAATAAACACCCAGTGTAGCTAAGCTCATCAATGTATTTCTTCCAGCTTCAGTTTTAATGAAACCATACGTTTCATCCACAACAATCTTAAAAAGCTTCCATGGTCCAAAGCGCCCCCCCTCTTGAGAGTTAGGTTCTAACTCTCCATCTCTATCAATAACACTCAATACTAATGAAGGAACCCTATTATTTTGAGGCAAAGCATTAGCCATTCATTTCCCCTTATTTGATCAAACCCGGCTGATAACGCTCATTGTGCATTGCAATGAACATCCGATACTTAGATCAACCGTCAATTATCAAAGTTCCATGATAATTTCTTGATACTCCGCTCCAATCAAACCAGCACTTTTCAGCTACCAATTTAATTCGCAAATAAAGCGAATATAAAAAAACCGCCCATTAAGGGCGGTTTTCCTTCAGCAAAGACAAAGAGAGCTATTCCTCTCTATCTCTTAGGTCAAACTTCTCCAAAGTTCAGAGCGTCAGACAGAGCCTGTTCAACTTCAGAAGCCGATACCTTGGCAGGTGCCTCGAACTCAACTTCTTCACGCCCTTTACGACGCTCAGCGTGGTAAGTCAGACCAGTACCTGCTGGAATCAGACGGCCTACAACCACGTTTTCCTTCAGGCCACGCAGGTAGTCACGCTTACCATGAACTGCCGCTTCGGTCAGAACCCGCGTAGTCTCCTGGAAGGAAGCAGCGGAGATAAAGGACTCTGTTGCCAGAGAAGCCTTGGTAATACCCAGCAGCACACGCTCAAACTTCGCCGGGAAGCCATTCTCACGATTAACACGATCGTTCTCTTCCAGCAGACGGGTGTACTCCAGCTGATCACCACGAATAAAGGATGAATCACCAGTATCGGTAATTTCCACCTTACGCAGCATCTGACGCAGAATGGTCTCAATGTGCTTATCGTTAATCTTTACACCCTGCAGACGGTATACGTCCTGGATTTCATTAACGATATAGCGAGCCAGCTCACTGACGCCCAACAGACGCAATACGTCATGCGGGTTGGTCGGACCATCGGAGATAACTTCCCCTTGAGTCACCTGCTCACCTTCAAACACGTTGAGGTGACGCCACTTTGGAATCAGCTCTTCGTATGGATCACCACCGTCGGTCGGTGTAATCACCAGACGCTTCTTGCCCTTGGTCTCCTTACCGAAGCCGATGGTTCCGGAGATTTCTGCCAGGATGGAATGCTCTTTTGGCTTACGCGCTTCAAAGAGATCAGCAACCCGTGGCAGACCACCGGTGATGTCCCGGTTACCGGAAGACTGCTGCGGAATACGGGCAAGTACCGCACCCACTTCCACCGTTGCACCATCCACCAGATTCACCAGAGCGTTTGCTGGCAGGAAGTACTGGGCAGGAACGTCAGTACCTGGCAGCTTCAGCTCGTTACCATTGGCATCTTTCAGCTGAATGGCTGGACGAATATCCTTACCGGCAGACGGACGATCCTTCGGATCCATTACTTCCATGTTGGACAGACCGGTCAGCTCATCAGTCTGCGTCTTAACGGTGATGTTTTCATCCATACCCTGGAATTCAACAATACCGGCAGTTTCCGTGATGATTGGGTGAGTGTGTGGATCCCACTTGGCCACCGTCTGACCCGCTTCAACCAGGTCGCCATCCTTAACCGAAATCATGGCGCCGTACGGCAGTTTGTAGCGCTCGCGCTCACGACCAAACTCGTCAGCAATCGCCAGCTGTCCGGAACGGCTGACAGCAACCAGAGTGCCATCTTTACGCTCAACAGACTTCAGGTTCAGCAGGCGGATAGAGCCTTTGTTCTTGACGGTTACGCTGTCTGCTGCCGCATTTCTGGATGCAGCACCACCGATGTGGAAGGTACGCATCGTCAACTGTGTACCAGGCTCACCGATCGACTGGGCAGCAATAACACCCACCGCTTCACCCTTGTTAACCAGGTGACCACGACCCAGATCACGGCCGTAACACTTGGAACAGATACCGTGACGGGTTTCACAGCTGATTGGAGAGCGTACACGCATCTCGTCAACGTTCATGGTTTCAAGGCGCTTCACCCACATTTCATCAATGAGGGTTCCGGCAGGTACGGCAATTTCGCTGTCACTGCCTGGCTTGAGCACATCTTCTGCCACGACACGGCCCAGAATACGCTCACCCAGCGGCTCTACTACATCACCGCCTTCAATGTGCGGAGTCATCAGCAGGCCATCGCTGGTGCCACAATCGTCTTCTGTCACAACCAGATCCTGGGCAACATCAACCAGACGACGGGTCAGGTAACCGGAGTTCGCTGTTTTCAGAGCGGTATCCGCCAGACCCTTACGAGCACCGTGGGTAGAGATAAAGTACTGGAGTACGTTCAGACCTTCACGGAAGTTCGCGGTAATTGGCGTTTCGATGATGGAGCCGTCTGGCTTAGCCATCAGACCACGCATACCGGCCAGCTGACGAATCTGTGCCGCACTACCCCGCGCACCGGAGTCCGCCATCATGTATACGCTGTTGAAGGACTCCTGCTCTTCTTCCTCACCCTGCTTATTGATAACAGTGTCGGACTTCAGGTTGTCCATCATTCGCTTGGCCAGCATTTCGTTGGCACGGGACCAGATGTCGATGACCTTGTTGTACTTCTCGCCGGCGGTTACCAGACCGGAAGCAAACTGGTTTTCGATTTCCTTAACCTCTTCGTTGGCGTCGTCGATGATGCGAGCCTTCTCAGGAGGAATAACGAAGTCGTTAACACCGATGGACGTACCGGAAATCGTTGCGTACTGGAAACCCAGATACATCATCTGGTCAGCAAAAATAACGGTTTCTTTCAGACCAACGTTACGGTAGCAGGCATTCAACAGGCCGGAAATCGCCTTCTTCTTCATTGCCTGGTTAACCAGGGCAAAAGGCAGACCTTCAGGAACGATATCCCACAGAATCATACGACCAACTGTCGTATCCGCCAGGAATTTGTTTTCGTGCTCAACACCTTCGCCGTCCCTGTATTTCTCATGGACACGAACCTTGATGCGGGCATGCAGATCAACAGCCTTGGTACGGTAGGCACGCATTACTTCGTCGATATCAACGAATGCCATGCCTTCACCTTTAGCGTTGATACGCTCACGGGTGATGTAGTACAGACCCAGTACCACGTCCTGGGAAGGTACGATGATTGGCTCACCGTTTGCCGGTGCCAGGATGTTGTTGGTGGACATCATCAGGGCACGGGCTTCCAGCTGAGCTTCCAGCGTCAGAGGAACGTGTACCGCCATCTGGTCACCGTCGAAGTCGGCGTTATAGGCCGCACACACCAATGGGTGCAGCTGAATCGCCTTACCTTCGATCAGAACCGGTTCAAATGCCTGAATACCCAGACGGTGCAGGGTTGGCGCACGGTTCAGCATGACCGGGTGTTCGCGGATTACGTCCGCCAGAACGTCCCATACCTCAGGGGTTTCACGCTCAACCATCTTCTTGGCAGCTTTAATGGTCGTTGCCAGACCTTTGGCTTCCAGCTTACCGAAGATAAATGGCTTGAACAGTTCCAGAGCCATCTTCTTGGGCAGACCGCACTGATGCAGACGCAGGGTAGGACCCACGGTAATAACCGAACGACCAGAGTAGTCTACACGCTTACCCAGCAGGTTCTGACGGAAACGACCCTGCTTACCCTTGATCATGTCGGCCAGGGATTTCAGAGGACGCTTGTTGGAACCGGTGATGGCTCGACCACGGCGACCGTTATCCAGCAGTGCGTCAACAGACTCCTGCAGCATCCGCTTTTCGTTGCGGACAATGATGTCAGGTGCGTTCAGGTCCAGCAGACGCTTCAAACGGTTGTTACGGTTAATCACTCGACGATACAGGTCGTTCAGGTCAGACGTCGCAAAACGACCACCATCCAGAGGTACCAGAGGACGCAGATCTGGCGGCAGAACCGGCAGAACGGTCAGGATCATCCACTCAGGGTTGTTGCCTGAGTTATGGAAAGCTTCCAGCAGCTTCAGACGCTTGCTCAGCTTCTTAAGCTTGGTTTCAGAGTTGGTCTGTGGAATCTCTTCACGCAGTGTATTGACTTCGTCTTCGATGTCGATATCTGCCAGCAGGCCTTTGATGGCTTCTGCACCCATACGGGCATCAAAGTCATCACCAAACTCTTCCAGGGCTTCGTAGTATTGCTCATCAGACAGCAGCTGGTTTTTCTCCAGCGTGGTCATGCCCGGATCAACAACAACGTAAGATTCAAAGTAAAGCACCCGCTCGATATCACGCAGGGTCATGTCCAGCAACAAACCGATACGGGATGGCAGTGACTTCAGGAACCAGATATGAGCAACCGGGCTGGCCAGCTCAATGTGACCCATGCGCTCACGACGCACCTTGGCCAGAGCAACCTCAACACCACACTTCTCACAGATAACACCACGGTGCTTCAGTCGCTTGTACTTACCACAAAGGCACTCGTAGTCTTTGACCGGTCCAAAAATCTTGGCACAGAACAGACCATCACGCTCAGGCTTAAACGTACGGTAATTAATTGTCTCCGGCTTTTTAACTTCGCCGTATGACCAGGACCGGATCATCTCCGGTGAAGCCAGCGCAATCCGAATAGCGTCGAATTCGTCCGTCTGGCCCTGTGTCTTGAGCAGATTCAATAAGTCTTTCAAGATCGTATCTCCTCGCGGTGCAAGGTGCCTGCTTCTCTATAAACTAGAAAGCAGAGCACCCTGGCCACACGTTCGTTATTCGGTTTCCAGTTCGATGTCGATGCCCAGTGAGCGGATTTCCTTCAACAGTACGTTGAAGGATTCCGGCATACCGGCTTCCATTCTGTGGTCGCCATCCACGATGTTTTTGTACATCTTGGTACGGCCGGTGACGTCATCGGACTTCACAGTCAGCATTTCCTGCAGAGTGTAGGCGGCACCGTAGGCTTCCAGCGCCCAAACCTCCATCTCCCCGAAACGCTGGCCACCGAATTGAGCCTTACCACCCAGAGGCTGCTGGGTAACCAGAGAGTAAGAACCTGTAGAACGAGCATGCATCTTGTCGTCTACCAGGTGGTTCAGCTTCAGCATGTACATGTAGCCAACAGTGACCGGACGCTCAAAAGACTCGCCGGTACGGCCGTCGAACAACTTAACCTGGCCACTGTCATTCATGTCCGCCAGACGAAGCAGTCGCTTGATCTCAGTTTCCTTGGCACCATCAAATACCGCAGTTGCCATCGGTACACCACCACGCAGGTTGCGGGCCAGCTCAAGCACTTCTGCGTCACTGAAGGACTCAACCTCTACCGGACTGGAACCAGGAATGCCGTTGTAGACCTCGTCCAGGAACTTGCGCAGTTCCGCCATGCTCTGCTGGGCTTCCAACATGCGGTTGATCTTGACACCAAGGCCCTTGGCCGCAGCACCCAGGTGAGTCTCAAGCACCTGACCAACGTTCATTCGCGACGGTACACCCAGAGGGTTCAGTACGATATCAACCGGATTACCCTCTTCATCGTGCGGCATGTCTTCTACCGGCATGATGATGGAGATAACACCCTTGTTACCGTGACGACCCGCCATCTTGTCACCAGGCTGGATACGACGTTTGATGGCCAGATAGACCTTAACGATCTTCAGAACGCCAGGCGCCATGTCATCGCCAGTCTGGAGCTTCTTCTTCTTGTCTTCGAAGCGCTCATCCAGCTGGGCACGACGCTCTTTCAGCTGTTCTCTGGACAGATCCAGCATCTCATTAAGAGCTTCGTCTTCCATGGACAACTTGAACCACTGCTCGTGCTCCAGGCCATCCAGATAGCCGTCACTGACCGGGTCACCCTTGCCAAGGCCTGGGGCGCGAACAACAGGCTGACCAGACAGCGCAGCACGCAGACGGGCAAACGTATCGTTCTCTACAACGCGGAACTCTTCATTAAGGTCTTTGCGATACTCATCTAACTGCGCCTTTTCAATAGAAAGCGCACGGGAGTCCTTCTCTACGCCATCACGGGTAAAGACCTGAACATCAATAACAGTACCTTTCACACTGGTCGGTACACGGAGAGAGGTGTCCTTAACATCGGAGGCCTTCTCACCAAAGATGGCACGCAGCAGCTTCTCTTCCGGAGTCAGCTGGGTTTCACCTTTTGGTGTCACCTTACCCACCAGAATATCACCAGCGCCCACTTCAGCACCGACATAAACAATACCGGCTTCATCCAGCTTGTTCAGGGCAGACTCACCAACGTTTGGAATATCGCCAGTGATCTCTTCTGCACCCAGTTTGGTGTCACGGGCCACACAGGTCAGTTCCTGAATGTGGATAGTGGTAAAGCGATCTTCCTGAACGACACGCTCAGAGATGAGGATGGAGTCCTCAAAGTTGTAGCCGTTCCAGGGCATGAACGCGACACGCATGTTCTGACCCAGCGCCAGTTCACCCATATCAACAGACGGACCATCCGCCATGATGTCACCACGGGAAATCTGATCGCCAGCCTTAACCAGGGAACGCTGATTAATACAGGTATTCTGGTTAGAACGGGTGTACTTAGTCAGGTTGTAGATATCCACACCTGCTTCACCTGGCTGTACTTCATCGTCGTTAACACGAACAACAATACGAGCAGCATCAACGGTATCAACCACGCCACCACGTCGTGCAACGACACAGACGCCAGAGTCAGAAGCAACATTACGCTCCATACCGGTTCCAACCAGAGGCTTCTCTGCTCTCAGGGTTGGTACCGCCTGACGTTGCATGTTCGAGCCCATCAATGCACGGTTAGCATCATCATGCTCAAGGAATGGAATCAGGGAGGCAGCAACAGATACCATCTGCTTGGTGGACACGTCCATGTACTGGACTTTATCCGGACTCATTAGAGTGGCTTCACCACGGTAACGAACAACAACCAGCTCATCAGTCAGTTGTTTGCTTTCGTCCATAGCGGCTGATGCCTGCGCGATGACGTACTCGCCCTCTTCAATAGCAGAGAGGTAATCAACGTCATCAGTAACCTTGCCGTCAACAACGCGACGATATGGAGCCTCCAGGAAGCCATAGTCGTTGGTACGGGCATAGGTTGCCAGAGAGTTAATCAGACCGATGTTTGGACCTTCAGGAGTCTCGATCGGGCAGACACGGCCATAGTGAGTCGCGTGTACATCTCGAACCTCAAAGCCTGCACGCTCACGGGTCAGACCACCTGGGCCCAACGCAGATACACGACGCTTGTGAGTAATCTCGGACAGTGGGTTGTTCTGGTCCATAAACTGGGACAGCTGGCTGGAACCAAAGAATTCCTTGATAGCAGCCGCCACCGGTTTAGCATTGATGAGGTCCTGAGGCATCAGGCCTTCAGACTCAGCCAGACTCAAACGTTCTTTAACTGCACGCTCAACACGTACCAGACCAACACGGAACTGGTTCTCAGCCATTTCACCAACAGAGCGTACACGACGGTTACCCAGGTGATCGATATCATCACAGATACCTTTACCGTTACGAATGTCGACCAGAATTTTCAAAACATCAATGATGTCGGAATTATCCAGAACACCGGAACCGGTATCTTCATCACGTCCCAGGCGGCGGTTGAACTTCATTCGACCGACTGCAGACAGGTCATAACGCTCTGTTGAGAAGAACAGATTCTGGAAGAGCGCTTCAGCAGCATCCTGTGTTGGTGGTTCACCAGGACGCATCATGCGGTAGATTTCAACGAGCGCTTCCAGACGGTTGGTCGTGGTATCTGCACGCAGGGTGTCAGACATGAACGGACCGCATTCCAACTCATTGATATAAAGCGTCTCTACTGTTTTGATACCGGCAGACAGCAGCTTCTCATAAACCTCAGGTGTAACTTCAGTGTTGCACTCAACAATGATTTCGCCAGTAGATTTGTGAATAACTGTTTTTGCCAGAACACGACCATAGATGTAATCAACCGGAGCATCCAGGCTCTTGATGTTCGCTTTCTGCAGGTCACGGATATGTCGCGCAGTTACACGACGCCCCTGTTCTACAACAACATTACCGTCGTTATCGTAGATATCAAAGCTGGCAGCCTCGCCTCTGAGGCGATCGGCAACAAACTCGGTACTGACATTTTCAGCGCCAATTTTGAACTCAACAAAATCAAAGAAATTCTCAAGAATTTCTTCATTGGAAAGCCCAAGAGCTCTCAGCAAAATGGTGGCAGGCAGTTTACGACGACGGTCAATACGAACATAGAGCAGATCCTTTGGATCAAACTCAAAGTCCAGCCAGGAGCCACGGTAAGGAATTACACGGGCGGAATATAGCAGTTTACCGGAGGAATGCGTCTTTCCCCGGTCATTATCGAAGAATACGCCCGGAGAGCGATGCAGCTGGGATACGATAACACGCTCTGTACCATTAATAACAAAGGTACCGTTATCGGTCATGAGCGGAATTTCGCCCATGTACACTTCCTGCTCCTTGATATCCTTGATTGCCTTGTTAGAGGAGTCTTTATCGTAGATAATCAGACGCACCTTGACGCGCAGTGGTACTGCGTAAGTGACGCCTCTCAGCTGGCATTCCTTGACATCAAACGCAGGAGCGCCCAGTCTGTAGCTAACGTATTCAAGTGCCGCGTTACCGGAATAGCTTACGATTGGAAAGACGGATTTAAAGGCTGCGTGAAGCCCGATATCTTCTCTGGCTGCCGGCTCTTTATCTGACTGCAACAGCTTGTGATATGAATCAAGCTGAATCGCCAGCAGATAAGGCACATTCATGACACTCGGCAGTTTGCCGAAGTCCTTGCGGATGCGTTTTTTCTCTGTATACGAGTATGCCATCAGCGTTCCCCAGCTTGGTTACCTGTTTTTGACCTCAGGCGGCATCGCCTGGCCATAGTAGGTTAGTTCGAGAGCGGGTGGCTCCCTGTCAAAACCAATAAATTTTCAACTTTTCTGGTCATAAACTGACCTGTATCACAGACACCTTTGAGGTGTTGCAGATACTCTCAATGTCGTTACAGACACTTTCGCATCGTTGTAGACATCGACCGTTGTATGAGCTTTAGCGCCTGAACAGAAAGCAATCTGATACCATTGTTCAGATTTACTACTCTGCTTTCACGGCAATACCGCTTACATCGCATAAAGCAACGGAAGCGGTACTGGGTCCACCTGATGAATCATCAGGCAGTATATGTATTTCAGGCCGAGGCAAAACGGTCAGAACAGAATTTTCTACAGCAACCTACCATCATCTCACAGCTTAATATGAAGTGATACTATATTACCGAAAATTCCCTGCATTGAGCCGTTTTACACCAACACAAAAAGCCATCTCCAGATTGGTCAGATTCTGCGACAACTTTTCCAAGCTCATATCCCTGCCACATGCATCCGCTAAGGCAGTAGTTCCTAACAAAATCACGAAAAAACCCATCCAGCCACAAGAGCCGAAGAAAATGGAAATCTTCATGATATAAGACAGACGCTACGTGCAAATACAGTTACTCAGACGATATAGCTCATACAACGGAAAAAAGGCCGGCGCCCTCGCAGGCACCAGCCACCTGAATCTATTATGCAACAGACTCGGGATTATGCAATGCTTTTATAGAAATTACTTGATTTCTACTTTAGCACCAGCTTCTTCCAGCTGCTTCTTCAGCTCTTCAGCTTCTTCTTTAGAAGCGCCTTCTTTCAGAGGAGCTGGAGCGCCGTCTACAACAGCTTTAGCTTCTTTCAGACCCAGGCCAGTAGCAGCACGTACTACCTTGATAACGTTAACTTTCTTGTCGCCAGCGTCAGCCAGGATTACGTCAAACTCAGTCTTCTCTTCAGCAGCAGCAGCAGCTTCAGCAGGAGCAGCAGCAACAGCAACAGCAGCAGCAGCAGAAACGCCGAACTTTTCTTCCATAGCGGAAACCAGTTCAACAACGTCCATTACAGACATTTCAGCGATTGCATTCAGGATATCTTCTTTGGACAGAGCCATCTCTATATCTCCAAAAATCTTGGTCGGGGCAAACAAAAAAAAGCAAGCCCCAAAATTTGTTTAAGCAAAAAAGCAAGAAAACCAATCCAGCAAGGATTAAGCGGCCTTCTTCTTCTCGTCGGCAACAGCTGCCACAACACGGGTAACGCTTGCAGGAATCTCGTTCAGAGTTCTTGCCAGCTTGGTTACCGGTGCGATCATTACGCTCATCAGCATTGCGCGAGCCTGATCCAGAGTAGGCATCTTGGCCAGAACGTCGATCTGTTCTGCACCCAGCAACTGTCCAGAAATAGACAGAGCTTTGATGTCCAGCTCTTTGTTCTCTTTGGCAAAATCTTTCATCAGACGCGCAGCGGCACCTGGATCTTCCATAGAGAAAGCAAGCACAGTAGGGCCTACCAGAACTTCCTGCAGGCACTGAAGATCAGTACCTTCTACAGCGCGCTTGGCCAGAGTGTTACGAACCACCTTCAGGTAGACGCCACCTTCACGAGCCTGCTTACGCAGAGCAGTCATTTGACTAACAGTAAGACCACGGTAGTCCGCGATTACAGCCGACAGAGCGCTTTGTGCAGCCTCGCTGACTTCGGCAACAATTGCCTTCTTGTCTTCGAGTCCTAACGCCATGGGCTTTACTCCAAATTTATGAAGTTTCACTTGATCGCTCATCAGCGACAAACCATCAAGCGCTTACAATACGGTGATGGGTGCACACTTTTGTCTTTCAAAAAGCATACTCACCGTCTACGCAGGAGATTAAGCCATCTACTTTTTGTCCTTCATCATGAAGAACCCTGTCGAAACAGGCACAGCATCCGACACCTGCGATCTTTGACGACCCCCGCAACAGCAGGGACCCCAAAGAAGGTTGCGACTGGCATCCTGCCAGCCAGAGACCTGGCAAGCCAGACCTCAGCAATTCTTTCTATCGCTTACGCAGACAGAGAGGACATGTCGATAGTCAGACCTGGACCCATGGTAGAGGACAGGGTAACTTTCTTCATGTAAACGCCTTTACTGGAAGAAGGCTTCAGCTTCTTCAGATCAACCAGCAGAGCTTCGACGTTCTGCTTCAGAGCAGCCGCTTCAAAGTCAATCTTGCCAACACCGGCGTGGATAATACCGTTCTTGTCAGTACGGAAACGTACCTGACCAGCTTTAGCGTTTTTAACGGCTTCAGCAACGTTAGGCGTTACAGTACCAACCTTAGGGTTAGGCATCAGGCCACGCGGACCCAGAATCTGACCCAGCTGACCAACAACACGCATCGCATCCGGAGAAGCGATAACTACGTCGAAATCCATCTGACCAGCTTTAACCTGCTCAGCCAGATCTTCCATACCAACCACTTCAGCACCCGCTTCTTTAGCGGCTTCAGCGTTAGCACCCTGAGTAAACACAGCTACACGAACGTCTTTACCAGTACCATTAGGCAGCACGGTAGAACCACGAACCACCTGATCAGATTTACGAGGATCTACACCCAGGTTCACAGAAACTTCGATAGTTTCCTTGAACTTGACGCTGGAGATCTCTTTCAGCAGACCTGCAGCTTCTTCAAAGCCGTAAGACTTGGTAGAGTCGATCTTTTCAGCGATCAGTTTTGCACGCTTTGACAACTTAGCCATTACTCAACACCCTCCACGATCAGACCCATGGAACGAGCTGAACCAGCAATGGTACGAACAGCCGCATCTTCGTCAGCAGCAGTCAGATCAGGCTCTTTGATCTTGGCAACTTCAAGCAGTTGCTCGCGAGTCACAGTACCAACTTTCTCGGTATTTGGACGACCAGAACCTTTCTTCAGCTTCAGAGTCTTCATCAGCAGAACAGAGGCAGGCGGAGTCTTGGTTTCAAAAGTGAAACTGCGATCACTGTATACAGTAATAACAACAGGAATCGGCATACCAGCATCCATTTTCTGGGTGCTTGCATTGAACGCCTTACAGAATTCCATGATGTTTACACCGTGCTGACCCAGAGCAGGACCAACAGGTGGAGATGGGTTTGCCTGTCCAGCAGGCACTTGAAGCTTAATATAAGCTTGTACTTTCTTGGCCATTTTTAACCTCTAAATGGGTCACAGCCTCATCCAACCCTCTTTCCCAGCCCTCTTTACACCAAGAGGCCCAAGGAGAAAAGCATCAAAATCCACGGCTACCCGTCTACAAAGCGCGGTAGTTTACAGAAATCATCCCGAAAGCACCAGCGCAAAAACACTTAAGATAATTGCAATTCACACAATCATCTCTTTTCAGCACACAGAAGAAGAAAGCAATCAGAGAAAAGCATTCAGCCAACCCCAAAAACTCCAACCCCTGAAAACACAAAACCCCGCTACCAGAACGGCAAACGGGGAATTGAGAGCAATCCGATCGACTTACACTTTTTCGACCTGGCCAAACTCAAGCTCTACAGGCGTTGAGCGACCAAAGATCATTACCGCCACCTGGAGACGACTTTTCTCGTAGTTAACGCCTTCCACCACACCATTAAAGTCAGCAAAAGGACCCTCGATAACACGAACCATCTCACCCGGCTCAAACAGCGTTTTAGGCCTTGGAGCCTCAGCACCTTCGTGCACACGACGCAGAATGGCGTCAGCTTCCTTTTCGGTAATCGGTGCAGGCTTATCAGCCGTACCACCAATAAAACCCATAACACGCGGCGTATCTTTAATCAGGTGCCACGAGTCTTCGTTCATCTCCATCTGGACTAACACATAGCCCGGGAAGAACTTCCTTTCACTCTTGCGCTTCTGGCCGTTCTTAATCTCTACCACTTCCTCGGTAGGCACCAGAATTTCGCCAAAATACTCTTCCATACCAAGACGCTTGATACGCTCATTCAGAGAGCGCAACACCTGCTTCTCGTATCCAGAGTAGGCATGAACCACATACCAACGTTTCGCCATGTCCTGTCCCTATCAAATCAGGCTGCTGATCATCCAGCCTAGCAGAGAATCGAGCCCCCACAAAATAAGACCCATCACTAACACGACAGCTACAACCACGAGCGTGGTTTGTACCGTCTCCTGACGAGTAGGCCAGACAACCTTGCGAATCTCGGTTTTGGCATCCTTCAACAACGTCCAGAAGGCACCACCCTTTACAGTCTGCAGAGCAACAAACCCGGCAACCGCCGCAATCACCAGCAGACCAACGACCCTGAGAAGGAGCGACTCAGCAGAGAAGTAATAATTACCGTAAACACCAACAGCGACCAGAATCGCCACAAGGCCCCACTTGAGACCATCCAGACGACCCGAAGTCGCAATTTCAGAATTTCCACTCATCAGCTTGATTTTCTCTATCTAGGCTTTCTTTAAAAGACCTTTAAAAAGACCTCTGAGAACAAGCATCCCAAGAGCTTGATCATTGGAAATGGCAGGCCAGGAGGGAATCGAACCCCCAACCCCCGGTTTTGGAGACCGGTGCTCTACCAATTGAACTACTGGCCTAAATCCTTATCACTCTGGATACAGAATCGGTGAATTATAATCATCATCTACCGACCTGAAAAGCCCTGCGGCTTATCGAGCGCAAAAAAACCAATCAGCACCCGAAAAAAAAAGAGACAACTGCCTCTCAAATATGGAGCTCTTAACCGGAATTGAACCGGTGACCTCATCCTTACCAAGGATGCGCTCTACCGACTGAGCTATAAGAGCATTCTTTTACAAAAAGACATGAACTGGAGCGGGTAGCGGGAATCGAACCCGCATCATCAGCTTGGAAGGCTGAGGTTCTACCATTGAACTATACCCGCACAAACAAAGTATTATTTATGCAGAAGCTTCTAGACATCCAAAGAATACAAGAGAAGCCAGCAGTCTCCAAGCATCAAGCATCATTTTTTTGACACCGCTTAACACGAGGAAGTGAAATCTGGTGGTGGGGGCTGGATTCGAACCAGCGAAGCTTTCGCGTCAGATTTACAGTCTGATCCCTTTGGCCACTCGGGAACCCCACCAGATGCTGCGCTATTTTATTCAGGAAGTTCTCTTTGTCAACCCAGCCTTTTTTTCCTCTTCAGCAACCTTCTTAATCGATCGCTTCCGCTTGCCGGCTTGGCTAACTGCCTCCCTGAGCAGCGAGGCGTATACTAGAGAAACTCTTTGTCCGTTGCAATGCTTTTACAACTCTTTTTTAACTTTTTCAGCTCAGGAAACTGGTCAGCGGCTTCATCCCAGAATGACGTACTCAGCTTTCCTTCTACCGCGGCATCCATCTCAAGCCACCACTGCTCAGGAACCCTGGGTAGAGACTTGATCGCAACTACATAGCCTGCATCCATTAAACGACGACTTACCGCTTTTGCAGACTCACTTCGCGAAAAAAGCCCCAGCGATATCCCATTGGCCAACTCACCCTGAGTAATCACAAAACTGTCAATTCTCTGGGCCTGAAGCTCTCTTAACAGCCGTATCGCTGCATCCCTGCTGGCCAGTGGCGGTATATGCACCCAGTAATCTTCCTGCTGACTGTTTTCATCCGCACGCTCTTTGCTGCTGACACCAACTGCAAAGAGCCGCTGCTGCAGCTCATCAACCTTAACCACATTCGCAAAAGGCCCAACGACCAGACATTCCTGAGCCTCCCCCCCTGAATACAGCGATGTATTCAAGGCGGGCTGCACCGCAATATCTTCACGACGAGACTGAAGAGATTCCTCAGTTTCAGTTAACAGGACCAGTCGCTCACCAGAGGCTTCTGTATAAGCATCATCATTCTCAGGCAACCAGTAACCAACCTTGGACTCCTGCCATGAGCCCCAGGCAAAGTAACTGATATTGGCAAACACAAGAAAAATTACTGTCAAACGCATCTTATAAAATGGAGTTACCCTTCCCCCTCATCTTCGAAGGCAAGACCCAAACCATCCATCACCAGCGCGGGATGATGATAACACTCACCCTGGATATAAGGCTGAATCAAAGTAGCATCCCCCCCCGTGAGATAAATGACGCACTCTTTTCCATAAGCCGCCTTATGCTGTAACTGTTGTGTATTAATCATTGCTACTGCCATGGCCAGAATACCGTTATTAATGCAGTCAGCACTGCTTGTTCCGGGAGTAACCGTTAACGCTTCAGCTTCTACCATGGGAAGTTGTGCTGTCTTGGTATGCAACATCCTCTTCATCAGGCCAACACCTGGTACTATATATCCTCCAAGGTGATTCCCGCTGCCACTCAGCAAGTCAATGGTAATGGCTGTACCACAACTCACCACCATTTTGCTGGAGGCCTCTTTACACTCAGCCCCGCCCACATGGTGGGCAGCAAGCATCGCCAGCCAACGATCAACGCCCAGACCAGGATAAGCAACCTGAACTCCCCGACACTGCTCTTTAACCTCGACCCTTAACAGGGATACATTAAAGTGCTGATTAACAGCAGCGCTCAGCAACGTAAAACGCTCATCACCCGATACAATGGATGCCCTGGCAGAATCGACCGGCCCAATTTGATCAAACAACCTCGGTAACTCGTACTGCCAGTCTTCGCTGTTTGTAAGAAAGCCACTGGAAATGATTTGGCCTTTATTCAGAAGTCGCCATTTTAATCGGCTATTGCCTGCATCCAACTCCAGAATTCTCATGTTATTTGCTCTTGCCACACTGGCTCTTTCCAAGTGTCGCGGCCTTTAACGAAACCTCACCGCCATTGAAAGTCATCATACCTTCACCCGTCTTCAATAACAGTCCGCCATGATCATTTATACCTGAAGCGACTCCGGAGACTGTTTTGCCCGATGCGTCCAGGACAACCTCATGTCCGGCAAACGCATCATAGTGTTCCCACTGCTCTTTAAAATGGCTAAAGCCCTGTAGGCTGAACTTATCCAGGGTACGACACAGTTCGTTAATCAACTCACTGGCTACCTGATTACGACTCACTGTAGCACCACAGACTCGCTGCATATCTACGGCCGGCTGGTTAATACCATTGATCTGTTTCTGGCTCAGAGCAATATTGACACCAATACCGATGATCACCTCACAGTCTCCGGTGGGGTCTCCGTGCACTTCCAACAGTATTCCACTCAGCTTCTGAAAACCGTTTGGAGATTTCCAAAGTACATCATTTGGCCACTTCAATTTGAGATCACTGCCACCACAGCGCTCCAGTGCTTTCAGCACACTCAACCCTACCGCCAGACTCAGCCCCTCCAGGGATGCCATACCCGCACTGTAAAACCAGCGTACAGACATACTGATGGTAGAGCCAAATGGGTTATCCCAGGATCGGCCCCGGCGACCACGCCCGCTGGTCTGGTACTCTGCCAGACACACCCCTTTTATTAAGGGGCTGGTAACAGGAATCTCTCTGACCAGATCATTGGTCGATGCGGTTTTCAGACAGGTATGGACGATAACCGCCTCTCTGACAGCGGGATCTAAAGCTTTGAGAATACGTTCATTATCAAGCAGCTCAACCCCAGGGTGTAGCCTGTACCCCCTGCCTTTGACTGAGTCAATCTGAAGACCAAGCTCTTCAAGCACTTTCAGCTTTTTCCAGATTGCTGCGCGACTGATACCCGACACACTACCCAGCTCTTCACCTGAGTGGAAACCGCCGTCAGCCAGAAGTTCTAATACCTTTTCCATTTATAGGAGTTCCACAGACCTGTCAGGAAGCTGAATAGTATATCAGGGTAGAACATTTAGCGGACCCAGCGCCTTTCTGATAGCTTCTCCCAAGAGCTCTGCTCTATACTGCATCTTCTCCAGACACTGACAAAAACAGATGGATCAGGGAAACAACAGATGAGTATTTTCAAGTCCCACATCACACGGATGAGCGCCTACACTCCGCCACTTGAAGGCAGAGACCCTCATCACCATCTGCTTTTGGATTTCAATGAAAGAACACGGCCTGTCAGTGAACATGTTAAACAGGCACTCATTAACTATATCAATGATGATCGCCTGCAGGTTTATCCATCCTATGGTGACCTGTCCCGAAAAATTGCAGACTACGCAGGCATCAATGAACCCCAGGTAATGATCACCAATGGCTCTGACCAGGGGATTGACATTATTATCCGTGCTGCCTGCACAGAAGATGATGAAATCATCATCCCCGGTCCAACCTTCGCCATGTACCATCAGTGCGCGAATATTGAAAGGCTGAACATTATTGAACCTGATTATACGCGTGAAACAGGCTTCCCAGTTAACGCAGTATTGGCCGCCATCACACCAAAAACCCGGTTGATTGTCATCGCAAACCCGAACAACCCCAGCGGCACCCAAATCAGTCGTGAAGATATTCTGACCATTGCCAGATCCGCACCGGATACCGCCCTGCTGGTTGATGAATGCTACTTTGAATATTCTCAGGCAACTGTTGCTGATGTGGTTATGGAATACTCCAATATTCTGATCACCCGCACATTCTCTAAAACCTGGGGCCTGCCTTCCATTCGGCTGGGCTACGTGATCAGCCACCCTGACAATATCAGCGCACTGCTGAATATTCGTGGCCCTTATGATGTTAACCAGTTTGCAGCCGTTGCCATCAGTGCTGCCTTAGACCACCCGGAGTATACCCATCAGTACGTCCGGGAAGTCATGGAAGAATCAAAACCGTTGTTTGAGCAGTTCCTTGATCAACAGGGCATCCCCTTTTGGCCCAGCGCAGCCAATTTCATCTGGGCATTTCCGGATAACCCTGATGTCATCGAACAGCACCTGCGCAGCCATGGCATCCTTGTTCGCCCCAAGCCTGACCAGGCTGGGCGCAAAGGCCTGAGAATAACACTGGGTGATATTGCCCAGACCCGGCAGCTGATAGACAGGATTCAGGAGGTGCTTTCTACCACTGGAGACTTTTGATCAGCTAAAGGTTCATGGCTGGCTGAAGGTCCTTCCAACTCACGCACGTCATGTGTCATGCGCATTGGGCAGAAGTTTGGTCCACACATTGAACAGAAGCCCGCATCTTTGGCGCTGTCCTGAGGAAGGGTTTCATCGTGGTAGGCTTTCGCAGTATCCGGGTCCAGGGCCAGGTTAAACTGGTCCTCCCAGCGAAACTCAAAACGGGCACGGGAAAGTGCATCATCTCTTAGCTGGGCTCCCGGATGACCTTTCGCGACATCTGCCGCATGAGCAGCAATTTTGTAAGCAATCAGCCCCTGCTTAACATCCTCACGATTGGGTAGACCAAGATGCTCTTTTGGCGTCACATAACAGAGCATCGCACAGCCAAACCAGCCGATCATCGCCGCACCAATCCCGGAAGTAATGTGGTCATAGCCAGGAGCAATATCTGTTGTTAGAGGACCCAGTGTGTAGAAAGGAGCCTCATTACAATACTCAAGCTGTTTATCCATATTTTCCTGAATCAGGTGCATCGGAACATGACCCGGTCCTTCAATCATCACCTGCACATCATGCTCCCAGGCTTTCCTGGTAAGTTCACCTAACGTTTTCAGTTCAGCAAACTGTGCAGCATCATTGGCGTCAGCAACAGACCCCGGACGAAGTCCATCCCCCAATGAAAGAGTAATGTCGTATGCTTTGCATATTTCGCAAATCTCATCGAAATGCTCATACAAAAAGTTTTCCCGGTCATGAATCTCACACCACTGCCCGAGTATTCCACCTCCCCTGGACACAATACCGGTCAAACGATCAGCCGTTAGTTTTACATGATCTCTCAATGTTCCTGCGTGAATCGTAAAGTAATCGACCCCCTGCTCTGCCTGCTCAATCAATGTGTCTTTCATCACCTCCCAGTTAAGATCCTCTACCTTGCCATTTACTTTCTCCAGTGTTTGATAAATAGGCACTGTACCAATCGGTACCGGAGAGTTTCTTAAAATCCACTCCCGGGTTTCATGGATATTCTTACCTGTAGAAAGATCCATCACCGTATCGGCACCCCAGCGCGTTGCCCAGAGCAACTTTTCAACCTCTTCCTCAATGGTGGACGTCACTGGAGAATTACCAAT
Source organism: Endozoicomonas sp. (assembly GCF_965196975.1). NCBI lineage: Bacteria > Pseudomonadati > Pseudomonadota > Gammaproteobacteria > Oceanospirillales > Endozoicomonadaceae > Endozoicomonas > Endozoicomonas sp. Next base: position 5,348,592 of record NZ_OZ239981.1, on the reverse strand, counting down.
ATTGGCATTGACCTTTACCAGAAAGTTACGACCGATGATCATTGGCTCCGTTTCGGGATGATTAATGTTAGCGGGTATAACAGCACGGCCTGATGCGACCTCCTGACGAACAAAGTCCGGAGTTATCTTCGATACTTCTGGGCGCCCCATGTTTTCCCTGATCGCTATATATTCCATCTCTGGTGTGATGATTCCCTTCCTTGCATAGTGGAGCTGAGTTACATTTCTTCCGGGAAGGGCACACCTGACAGAAACAGGCGACTGAAAACGCAACGGCTCAACCTGAATATCTTGTTTTCGTCGCAATGCGTACTTTGAAGAATGGGCACTTTGCTCTTCTGAGTCTTCACGCCCCAGTATCCATTCTGAACGGATAGGCTGCAGCCCCTGCAGCAGATCCAGAGTGTATTCTGGATCAGTATAAGGACCAGATGTGTCATAAACCCGAACGGCAGATTCAGTTGCCAACTTACTGAACTCCCCATTCCTCTGCCCAATCGTTATTTCTCGCAGGCCTACACGAATATTATGGCGACTGCCGGCGAGGTAAATTTTTCTTGAAGCAGGAAATGGACGACAAGCTTCTGCCAGAAGCGATTGACTGTCAGAAATTGGGGCATTCGTCTGAACATTCTGACGGTGAGAGTTACAAGCCATGTATATCCCTTATCTATTATTATGTGTATGGCTTGCCGGTGTTGCTTTAGAAAAAAAGAGTAAAAGAAGGGCAATAATATCAGGCATTACTGATGCATTGTTGACCTAAAGAGTGATCGACCATCCAACAAAACGATATCGATCTCTATTCTCTTTTCTTGTTCCCTTCGCAGGTATTATCCTGGGCAGGTTCAACGGATTTGCTGCAAATAACTCCGATAAAATGCAGCGATCTCAGCTATACGCACTCCGACAAGATGCAAGGATTATAAGGGTGCCCCCCCTGGAAAAATAGTACCAATCCCCCTTTTCAGGAATAATCACCATTCAGTTCTTTTAGTAACTTGCCCATGTATTCTCTAAGGTAATCAGAATTCCGCTCTGCCATCCTGCGTCCGGCATTTGTTTGCATAGTTTCTGACAACTTCAGCAGTTTTACCTGAAAATGATCCAGAGCATATTCACGATCATCAAGCGCTCGATGTTCGGCTAGAGGGTCCTCAGGATCAAACATCTTTCGCCGCAGGAGACCCGATGTATAAAAAACCCGGGCTAAACCAATTGCACCAAGAGCCTCCATCCGATCAGCATCCTGTACAACTTTTGCTTCGATAGTTTCGGGCACAATGCCAGCAGAATAGCTGTGACTTTCCACTGAGTGACATACGTTATCAATTAATTCACAAGGGAACCCCATATCCTCAAGACAGGTTCTGGTTTTTATCGCAGCGAGCGAAGACGCCCTGGACCGCTCAGGATGATCTTTTGGCAAAACCACAATATCGTGAAAATAGCAGGCAGCGAGAACTACCAGTCGATTCACAACTACCTGCTCCTGATCCATTATCTGCTGTGCAGTTTTCCAGACTCGCTGAAAATGAGAAAAGTCATGAGAGTCATCATCATTATCGTGATCCATGGATCTTAGACAGATGATAATTTGCTGTTCCCAGCGGTACAGTGTTTCTTTGGAAGTATTGACCATGAAGTTACAAAAAAGGCAATGGATGATTGAAAGTTGGAAAATATTTTTTGATGCCAAGCATCAGAATTGTACTGCCAATAAAAATACTTTTCAGATATTTGCTATCTGTTCACACATAAAGGGAAAGGCATTATCAGTATCTAAAAACTGCCTTGAAAATGGGCAGGTCATCAAGTAGGGATAAGAAGGGATTGTTATATTGTGATAAAGTGCAATGGATAGCGTCATGCAGGGGATTGAATACGATATCTTGCGACTGTACAAGTACTCCAGCCTTCAAAACGATCGAGCGTCATTCCAAGCTGCTGCATCACTCCTTGAGCAAACTCATTATTCGGAGTTGTATAAGAAATAATCTCATCAATACCCAGCTGGATAAACCCAAATTGAGTGACAGCCTCAACGGCCTCAAGCACTAAGCCTCTGCCACGATACTCTGGGAGGAAACGCCAGCTCATTTCGATATGTTTACCGTAAGGTGAAAAACCACAATAACCTATTAACTGATTGTTTTCTTTGAAGACAACAGCCCAGCGAGACCAGCCCCATTTGTCGAGCTCAGCCTGATACCGCCATAGTTCAGTTTCTGCCAGACTGCCCGGTTCCTTTGCCATAACATCAGGATGGCTTGAAGGTGTTTCTCCTAATAGAGCAGAGTAGGCATCTGCATCTTGTAGCTGCCAGGTGCGAAGTATCAGGCGAGGCGTATCTGTAACAATCAACACGGTATAAACATCTCCAGAAATGTCTCTGAACAATTGGACAATTAAACGATCCAAAAAGTTCTCTCTATGCAGACACTAGAACAAAATAATTAATTGATTTTTTTCGTTTTTTTCTCAATAAACACTATTTACTAAAGACAGGAATACAGTGATATTAAGAGTCATCAGATGATTAAAACATGGAGCAACGTCATTAGGGATTGAGAACCTTGGAAAAGGACCTTTTAAAAAGCCCCCTTCCAATAAGGACGTGTATTTGTATCTAGGGCCGTAAAGTCTAGCTACAAAATATTAGTGTATCCGGACTGCCAAAAGTTCCCTTTATAAAAACTAAAGCCTTAACCTAAAAATGCAGTACCCTTAACCCCTAAAAAAGTAAGGCATTTATATCAACTCTTAAAGTCAGCGCTCAATATCAAATTCTGTCTCTAAAATGAGCACTATCCAAATCCAAATCAGGCCCTTTGGGAATTATCTGGGTCGGATTTACCCCAGTATGACTGTAATAGTAGTGTCGTTTTATGTGATCAAAATCTGTTATTTCTCTAACACCCGAAACCTGATAAAGCTCTTTTAAATACCCCTGAAGATTTAAATAGTCTGCAATGCGTTTTTTATTGCACTTAAAATGACCGACATAAACGGCATCGAAGCGAACCAGCGTTGTAAAGAGTCGCCAATCAGCCTCGGTAATTTTAACACCTGCAAGATACCGATTTTTTGTCAGATGAGCATCTACCCGATCCAGTGCTGAAAACAGATTATCAAACGCTTTCTCGTAGGCCATCTGGCTGGTTGCAAAGCCACAGCGATAAACTCCGTTATTAATGTTCTCATAAACAATATTATTCCAGTGTTCAATATCATTCCTGAGCTGTTCTGGATAATAATCATCACGATTCCCGGTAAGCTCATTAAACTCGGAATTAAACATTCTGATAATTTCAGAGGACTCATTACTGACAATAGTATTGTGTTTTTTATCCCACAGCACTGGTACCGTGACCCGCCCGGTATAATCGGGCTTGGCCTGAGTGTAGACCTGATGCATTCGGGTAAACCCAAAGAGAAGATCTGGCGAACTCATTTCCCAACCTTCTGAAAGCATATCCGGGGATACAACAGTAACCTCAATATGTGTTGCCAGATCTTTCAACTCCCTGAAAATCAATGTTCGGTGAGCCCAAGGGCAGGCCAGGGATACATAAAGATGATACCTCCCTGATTCCGGCTGAAACCGGGCAGATGGCTCATTTTTGATCCAGCCACGAAACCCGGCATCTTCACGGATAAACTCACCGTTACTGGCTTCAGTATCATACCACTCGTCCCGCCATACCCCTTTCACTAACCTGCCCATATTTACTCCAACACACTCTGCCTGATAAACAATAACTACATTATAAATAAGGCCTGAATTCCTTAAACCGGAAAAAACTGACCATTGAATTCATTTATTTTGAACCAATGAAATCTTCCCAGAAAACAGATAAACCAATCCAATGAAAAAGTCTTACCGTATAGGCAGTTATAAGTGAAGATGCGTTAATGAACATGTCACTTATGCTTCAGGGGGACTGTACAGTAATGCCTGACTTCAGCGACTGACAGACAAAGGAACTGCTGGTAACTGGCGATATTCGTTAGTACTGTACTTCTAACGTAAAGTGGAGAATAACAAGTGGCTATCGTTTCCATACCTGAGCCTGAAAAGCAGATCACACTGGGAATCAGCTCTTGCCTTTTAGGCCATAAAGTACGCTACAACGGGGGACACAAACGTTCATCTTTTTGTGTTAACACTCTCGATAACTTCTTTCTCTTTGAGCCGGTCTGCCCTGAGATGGCTATAGGACTGGGAACCCCCAGAGAGCCCATCCGGCTGGTAGGTGAACTGGCTGAAACATCACAAACTTCTCGGCAGAGTTCATCGTCTGCTCCAGATAAACAGTTGAAAGTCCGAGTCGTCGGCACTGAAAATTCCAGTTTGGATGTAACCGATGCTTTAGAAAATTATGGTCATGAAATGTCTGACCAGCTCTCCCATATTTGCGGCTACATCCTGATGCAGAAGTCTCCCAGCTGTGGAATGGAAAGGGTTAAGGTATACCATGAAAATGGTCACCCACTGGGGGAAAGTGCGCCCGGAGCCTATGCCAAGGCATTTATGGATAACAACCCATTATTGCCCGTAGAGGAAGAAGGCAGACTCCACGATCCAATTCTCTGTGAAAATTTTTTCACACGAGTCTACGCCTATGATCGCTGGCAGAGAGCCGTATTGGCAGAGCCATCTTATGCAGCACTGGTCGACTTTCACTCTACTCACAAATACATGATCATGGCCCATTATCCCCAGGGGTATGAGTTGCTGGGTCAAATCGTGGCCAAAGGCAGTAAAGCGTCTCTGGATGAGCTGCTGAATGAGTATCTCCTGAACTTTATAAATGCCCTTAAACGACGTGCAAATCGAAAATCGCACACCAATGCCATGATGCACATCCTCGGATATGTTAAAAAGAGTGTCGATGGTAAAGAAAGAAACCAGCTTCTGAAGTTGATTGAAGAGTACCGTCAGGAAATGGTGCCTCTCATTGCCCCAATGACCATGCTGCGGCATTTTATCGAAAATCATGGCAGTGAATACATTCAACGGCAAACCTACCTGACTCCTCACCCGGATCAGCTGGGCTTACGAAACCGGATCTAATACCAATCGTGCTTTCTAACTCCCGTTATGAGCAAGAAGATTTGAGCCTTAAGACAAGGCGACGATCGGCAACGCAGGATTAAGGCCCAGCTCTTCAGCGCAATAGGGAGTCAGAAGGTTCTGATTGGTATAATAAGTAAAGAGGAAAAGGAAACAAGATGTCCATTTGGAAAAGGCCCTACAACCCTGACACAGCCGTATTCAAAGAGAATATGTGTGACTATGTAGGCATTGAAATTACAGAAGTGGGTGAAGACTTTCTGCGTGGCACAATGCCAGTTGACCGCAGAACCATCCAGCCCATGGGATTGCTCCATGGTGGGGCCTCTGTCGTTCTCGCTGAAACACTGGGCAGTATTGCCGCCAACCTGTGCTGTGAAGACGGAGCCTATTGTGTTGGTCTGGAAATCAATGCCAACCATCTTCGATCAGCCACCTCTGGAAAAGTGACCGGCACAACCCGGCCGATCCATATCGGCCGCAGTACCCAGGTATGGGAAATTAAAATTGAGGATGATAAGGGTAGGCCCACTTGCATATCCCGCATTACCATGGCAACAAAGAAGATGTAATTATCTCCCTATCTCAGACTTCCCACCACCATGCCCTTCAAGGCCGATCACTTGAGAATATCCACCAGATCTTTCTCAAGTGAAACCACCGGGCGCTCAACAATGCGGCCAACTTCCAGGCCATTCTGCATCACTATGAACGTAGGGATCCGACTGAATTCATACTGTGCAGCCAGACCCTCCTCATCTTTCTTATTCCGGTCAACGGCAATGTAAGTTATGTGGATATCTGGATTATCAATCGCTTCCATAATTCGCATAAAGCGGGGCGTTTCCCGATGGCAGTCTGGGCACCAGGTAGCGATAATGACAACAACCTCCGTTGGTATTGATAGTTGTCGAAGTGGTGCAACTGCATCGGTATCTACCTGATAGCTCTGATAGTACCTGCGGAATTCCTCCTGCCCTGCAATCAATTTTTCCGGATTTATTTTTCCTGTTGGAACCACGGGGAGATACTCATTTGGACAACTGGCAACTTCCTCAGCCGCTTCCAGGTTGAAGCCACAGCTTTCAGGCTGCGCCTGAAAGCTGAGAGCGACAGCAACCAAAGAAAGCACCAGTTTTACTTTATTCTTCATCTTGGCCAGACCCTCAAGCTACATTGCTAATGTGTCTGGCTCGTCAGTATACGCAATCCTGGATCATTTACAGGGGATTTTCATCTCAGTGTGAAATCCCTGGCTCCTAGAGTGCATCAAGCAACTGTTCTTCCAGCTTAAGCTGATCGGCAGTAAAGTTCCTGATACCCTCAGCCAGCTTTTCTGTTGCCATGGCATCTTCATTCATCGCCCAGCGAAATGCTGCCTCATCCAGCACCACTTTGTCATCACTGCAACTTGGTGAGTCAGCAAACAATTTTTGCTCAAGTGGCTTCTCAGTCGATTCCAGCTGATCCAGAAGGTCTGGAGCAATAGTCAGGCAGTCACAACCGGCTAACTCAATAATCTCACCAGTATTGCGGAAGCTGGCTCCCATCACTACGGTTTTATAACCGTGCTGCTTATAATAATTGTAAATACGGGTGACCGATTGAACGCCCGGATCTTCTGAAGCAGTAAAGTCTCTACTTTCTGCTTTTTTATACCAGTCCAGAATCCGGCCAACAAAGGGTGAAATCAAATAGGCACCGGCATCGGCACAAGCCTGAGCCTGAGCAAAACTGAACAGCAATGTCAGATTACAACGAACACCTTCTTTTTCAAGCACCTCTGCAGCTCTAATACCTTCCCAGGTAGAAGCTATTTTGATCAGCACCCGATTACTATCCGCACCCAGCTCTTTATAAAGATCAATCAGCTGTCTGGCCTTTTGAATCGTCGCATCAGTATCAAATGACAGTCGTGCATCCACCTCAGTAGAAACAACACCGGGAACCACCTGCTGGATCTCCTTGCCAATACCAACAGTCAACCAGTCACAGGCATAACGGGCACTTTGTGCTTTATCTTTTGAACCATTGCGGCCAAAGGCAATGGCTTCATCAACAAGCGCTTTATACGCTGGTAGCTGAGCAGCTTTTAAAATCAGTGAAGGATTGGTCGTCGCATCAACCGGCTGGTATCGACGGATGGCTTCGATATCACCGGTATCGGCCACAACCTTGGTCATATTTTTTAATTGGTCGAGCTGATTTTGCATACTGCACCTTCTTCCAGCCAATAACAAAGCTGGATCCTTTATAACCAGATAAGAGCTTTAAAAGTTTACAACCACCGTCTTCGCATTTGATAAACGAGAGGATTCCAGAGTATCCGTATTAGTCTTTTAAATCAAAGAAATACATGAATCATGATTTGCGTGAGACTTCAGCAGCATCCGCAATTTCCTGGTCACAATGAATAAATTCTTCAACTTGAAAACGATAGGGAATAGACGACTGAGATCCAGCACTCATTACAGACAGGCCTGCACTGGCATTGGCAAAAAGGGCAGCATCTTCCAGAGACTTTCCTTCTGCCAGAGCCACCAGCAACGCGCCATTAAATGTATCACCGGCAGCCGTTGTATCAACCGCCTTAACAGGAAACCCGCGAACAATCAGACCTTTAGGATGGCCTGAGCTCATTGACGATACATAGGCTCCAATCTGCCCCATGGTGATCGCTACGTCAGTAATACCTTGCTCATGCAATATCCCAGCAGCCTGTCTTGCAGACGGCTCATCAGAAACTTTGATGCCGGTAATAATTTCCGCTTCCGTCTGATTGGGAGTAATCAAATCCACAGCCAGTAAGTAATCCTTGGAAAACTCTCTGGCAGGTGCGGGATTCAAGACAACTTTCGTATTGTTTTTCCGGGCAACATGAGCAGCCTGTAGAATGACCGGTTCAGGAACCTCCTGCTGCAAGAGCAGATAGTCTGCATCAGCGATCAGGCTCTGGTTCTGCTCAATATGCTCTTCTCTCAGGCAGCCATTAGCTCCAGCAGAAATACCAATGATATTTTCGCCTTTGGTATTAACGAAAATCAGCGCAACTCCGGTATCCATATCCACAACTTCTGTAATAGCAGTTGTATCAACGCCCTCATCACTGAGTTGCTGTACTATTTCCCGCCCCAGGTCGTCCTGACCAATAGCCGCCATCATGTGCGTGTTCCCACCGAGGCGGGCACAGGCTACGGCCTGATTAGCACCTTTGCCTCCAGCCATAACGGTATAAGATGAGCCTGTAATGGTTTGGCCTGGTTTTGGAAAACAATCAACCCTCAGAACGTGATCAACATTAATACTGCCTAAAACGAGAATCTGCTTACTCATATCACCACCGGTGAAAATCAGGCTAACAATGCGTAAAGTGTAATTCAAATGTCGTTTGAGCCAGGTGGTTTTATAAAACAGGATCAGGAAGTCTGGACAGAACCAGACTTCTATTTACTTGAAACTCGTTATAAGTTTAATTGCTCTATGAGGCTTTAAGCTGCTCAGAAATGTAAGCCCCATCCAAAGGCTCAAAAGTAGAGTGAGGACGGTCAGGTAAAAATTCATTGGTATAACAGCTGTGGCAATCCATGGTTTCATCCGTAATACCAAGCTGCTGAGCGTAAAGACCAACTTTCTCCCAATCTCTGTCCACATTAATCAGGTCACGGGAGAAATAGGGAAGGCAACTGATATAAATTTTCCTGAAGGTATCCGTTCTCAATCTCGGAATCTGCTCACAAAGTAGCTCATACGCTTTTTCGGGATTTTCGAGCGTCCACTGAGTCCCTCTTAGAGTCGCTCTAATAAACCGTCTCACATTCTCCTGGTTGTTCTCCAGGTAGGCCTCATTCACCAGGAAAAGAATTGAACAGAAGCAGCAACACCCGAGTCCGGCAAGTTCATCCACCCGCAACATGCCCGTCTCCTGGCCACTGACCTGCTCCAGCTCCACCTGTTGAAAGCAGCCAATCCCCATGCCAGCATCCACCTTATTCTGAATAATGGCATCGGTAATATTCATACCAACACGAACCGTTTCATAGGCATCAGGCTCTATATTTGCCCTACGGGCCAGGTCATCAATGATGATTTTTCCAAACCGACCGATATAGCCGATTCTTTTTCCCCGGATATCATCAAACCCCTTAATGCCACTGGACTTTAGAAAAATAAGGCCCGTTGGGGGCTCATGAAACAGCGTGCCCACAGAAACAACCTTATAGCCCTTGGCTCTGGCCGCATAAGTATGAATCATCGCTTTCAATGCAATATCCACTTTGTTCTGACCGATCAAGTCGGTTACATCTGAAGGATCAGTGGTTTCCATAATGGCGGGAGCAAGCCCTTCTTCTTTATAAAAACCCAGATGGTGAGCCATAAAAACAGGGGTGTGATAGGGGTTGGCATACCAGTTGAGAAGCATGGAAAGCCGAGGCGTTGCAGTCATGCGTTAATCCTCACGACAGATAGAAGTCATCGAATAACGTGACGCATAAAGGCCCGAAGAGGACAGCACCACCTATGCTGTGAACATAACGTAGAGGCAAAGCACCTCTCCAGAATGTCTATAGAATAAGCGGTAGCTTTATGGCAGTTCCTACGCCGGTACTAACCGGTTCAGGTTCAACAGGTATAATCTCAGCCTGAAAGCTTACTGATCAAACAGGCACCCTGCGCCACTGGAGTCCACCAGAAACCATTAATAAGTAATGAGTCAGGCAGACCTTAACGCAAAATTATAGAGTGCTTTTTGCCTTCTGCCAGCCGTCAGGAGGAGTGCTCTCTGGCCCCCCTTCTCTGCAACCTTGTCAGATACATCGTCACGCTGACAGCTATAGCCACAAGCAAGTATTTAACCCATACCAATTTTACAATCCAGATTGAGATGCTCATGGTCAGCCAGAGAAAAGCAACCGCGCGGATATAAACCTTTCTGGAAATACTGCGTTCATCAAGATACTGGCGCAAAGGGGGACCCAGCACCTGGTGATTCAATAGCCAGGAGTGAATGGCTGGAGATGACCGTAAACTGAAAAACGCCGCCAGCAACAGAAAGGGCGTAGTGGGCAACAGCGGCAGGAAAACACCGATAAATCCCAGTACAACACAAAGCAGGGCACAGGCTTTAAAGACCCATCGAACCACTGGGTTACGTATCAGAACGCCTGATGATTGAGGGGCCGGAGCTTTATCTCTTGGGTTCATTCTTATCGATAGCTGATTCTTCGGTTATGTTTACTCAAAAAATGCCTCTTGAATCCGGGTGACATACTGCAGTTCAACCAGCTTTTTCAGGGTCACTAGGTAATTGGCCTGATATGTATCACCAACCACCAGATACTGTTCCTTACCACACTGTAAACGTCCAGGGGATTCTTTGTAGACAATTGCGGTTGGGTCAATGGACATCACCTGCCGTGCGGTATTCACATGTGCAGGAATACAGAACTCATAACTCAGGGACCGTTTGCCATCAGCTGGGCCATACAGACCATCGGCATCCAGGCGGGTCAAATCAAATTCCACCTTTTGCTGAACCTTGTCTTTAAGGAGACCATCCAGATGGCTACAGGCCGACAGCACGAGCGCACTCAGCAGAATGGCAACTAACTTTGATGTGTTCATGGGGTATCCAGTCGAGCGATGATGCCTATCATTATTATTGTCGGCTTTCCCAAAGGAAAGCCGAACTTAAAGGCGACTGCAGAATTTTATGCGAGCGGCTTGAGGCCTACGGCTTGACGAATAGACGTCAGGAAAGGTGCGGCTTCAGCCCGGGCCTTTTCAGCCCCTTTAAGCAGCTCTTTTTCGATAAATGCCGGATCTTCGATCAATGCATTGTAACGTTCACGCGGATCTTTCAAGCGCTCATTCAAGAACTCAAACAGCTCATTTTTCAGATCTCCCCAACCAGCACCATCGGCATATTGCTGACGTTTCACCTCAATCTGAGTGGCATCGGCAAATGCAGAGTAGATCTGGAAAAGAGTACAGGTATCCGGATCTTTTGGTTCACCCGGCTCCAATGAGTTGGTTTTGATCTTGCGAATCAGCTTGAGCAGTTTCTTTTCAGGCACAAAAAGCGGAATCGTATTATCGTAGCTCTTGCTCATCTTACGACCATCAAGACCGTTAAGAACTGCAGTGCTTTCACCAACAACCGCCTCAGGCAAAGCAAACCGGGTCTTGTAATGGTGATTCATGCGTCCAGCAATATCCCGGGCCATCTCAATATGCTGAACCTGATCACGCCCCACCGGCACTTTATGGGCATTGAACATGAGAATATCTGCCGCCATCAGCACCGGATAGCAGAAGAGTCCCATCGTCACCCCCTTGTCCGGATCCTGCTCACCGGCTTCTTCATTGGCCTGAACCGCTGCCTTATAAGCATGAGCACGGTTCATCAGGCCTTTGGCGGTCATACAGCCAAGAATCCAGTTCAGCTCGGCAATTTCCGGAATGTCTGACTGACGATAGAAGGTCACACGATCTGTATCCAGACCCAGTGCCAGCCAGGTAGCCGCAATCTCCAGCGTAGACTGGTGGATGCGCTTAGGGTCACGACCTTTGATCAAGGCGTGATAGTCAGCCAGAAAATAGTACGAAGCAATATCGTCACGCCAGCTTTCCTCAATCGCAGGCTTGATAGCCCCCACGTAGTTACCCAGGTGTGGTGTTCCAGTTGTCGTAATACCTGTCAGTACTTTCGTTTTACTCATGAGTTCACTCGCACAGCGACGATGTAACCTGGCCTGAAACGCAGACCAGAAAGGAATTTCCTTTAGGTTCTGTTGACATAAGTTTCCTTTCTCAGCTCAAGCCAGAATGCTTCTGACTAGGCGCAAAGACGCAGGAATACTCGCCGTCTTTCAAGTCGTTGCAACAACGGCAGAGGCATTCTGGCTTGAGCCCAAAGGGTGGCTCGTAAAGCCGTCTTCCAGCTTCGTTGAACTGGTTTGATGTAGAACCACTACACCTTCACCAGCTCGCCTTGTGGAATACGGCTTTACGAACCACTGAGTTTGGAACCTTATGTCAACAGAACCTAATACAGATTTCAGGAAAGGGCTGCATTATAGAAGAGCGCAGCCCTCTCTCACAATAGACACCTGATCTCAGGGTCAGGCGGGCATCGGCACGATTTCAGAGGCCAGCATCCGATTCCGGCGAATGATGGCACGCAGACGCAGGGTCAAAAGGAAAGCGCCTATGGTCAAAGCAGTCACCAGACCAATCCATAAGCCATGAGGCCCCATTGGCTCAACAATCCAGTCGGTCAGCCCCAGGATATAGCCTAAAGGTAATGCCACTCCCCAGCAGGCGAACAGGATCATTGCCATAGGCACACGGGTGTCTTTATAGCCACGCAATGCACCGTTCGCTGCGATCTGTATACCATCAGCATATTGGAACAGTGCCGCATAAACCAAAAGCTGGGCAGCCAGAATGGCGACCTCTGAATTCTGTGTATAGATCGAGGTCACCACACCTGGCAGGAACAACATGACGGAAGCACTCACTGTTGCGCTGACCAGCGTCGTTGCAATGCCCGCATAGCTTGAGTATGCAGCCTGCTCGGTTTTACCAGCCCCCAATGCCTGCCCGACACGAATGGTCAGCCCCATCGCCAGGCTCATCGGCACCATAAAGGCCAGTGAGGTAAAGTTAAGGGCAATCTGATGCCCCGCCACCACGATTGCACCTAATTTACCAATCAGCAGTGCCACCACCGAGAAAATACTGGCTTCAAAGAAGATGGCCAGACCAATAGGCACCCCCAGCTTTAGCTGACTGGAAATAATGCTCAGGCTGGGCAAGTCCCAATGGTCAAACAAACCAATCTTACGATGCTGCTGACCCAGCATGGTGTAACCCGCCATCATCAGGAACATGACCCAGAAACAAACGGCTGTCGCATAACCGCAACCAACACCGCCAAGCTCAGGGAACCCGAACTTTCCATAAATCAGTACATAGTTCAGCGGAATATTCAGGGCCAGCGCAATGAAACTGAATACCATACTGGGCTTGGTTTTCCCCATTCCTTCGCAGTAGCAGGTAAGCGCCTGGAACAAACAGATCGCAGGAATACCCCAGGCCAGTGCTTTTAGATACTCGAGCGTTTTGGCAGCCATCTCAGGCTCAACTTGCAACCATTGAAGTACAGCATCGGATTTGTAAATAAAACCAAGGGCCAGAAGACTCATTAGTAGAGCAATCCACAGCCCCTGACGTACCTGACCACCAATTTCACCGGTCTGACGTGCACCATACAGGTGGGCAACCGTTGGTGTAATGGCCATTAAAATACCACGGATTAACAGGTAGACCGGCATCCAGATACTTGAGCCCAGGGCAATGGCCGCAAGATCCATAGCTGAATATTGTCCGGCCATACTGGTGTCGACAAATGTCATACCAGTGGTTGCCAACTGAGCCCCCATAATAGGCCCAGCCAGATAAAGTAATTCACGAAGTTCGCCACGATAGCGGGCAAAGGCTGAAAGATTTGTTCTCATTTTTGCTCACAGGATAGACTCCCAACGCCAGACAGACCCGGGGCGAAGGGTTTTATATTCTATCAATGAATCAAAAAATGATTGGATTGGATATTTCGAAATAATGCGCGGTGTTTATCCCTATAAAAAACTGATCAGAAAAGGCTTGTGCAAATGGTCAGTCCGTGTACTGTGAGGCCATTTCCAAATTCAACTGAGCCAAAGATGTCTTCATTCAGTTCATTTAAGCGCGGCAATGCCGTCACACTCACTGACGGTTTTACCATTTCTCTGATCAAGAGCAGTGACTTTCCTGACATCCTTGAGATGCTGGAAAATCCAAAGGTGACTGAATATTTATTCTTTGCCCCTGCCTCGGAAGAGCTATACCGAGGCTATTTTGACCCCATCATTGATGGCACCAGAGAATCAATTAACAGAGGCGAGGTACCCGAAGGCCCGACGGCCATTATCCGTGATACTTCTGGTCGTTACATGGGGATGTGTGGATTACATCCGGTCATGTTTCTTCAGGGTAACTATGAAGTCGGTTACCAGTTTTCTGAACATGCCTGGGGGAAAGGGTTAGCCAGCAGCAGCGGCCGTTTTCTTCTTTCGCTGGCGTTCAGGGAAATGGGAGCACATAAGGTGACAGCAGACTGTTATCGTTCCAATACCGGCTCCTATAAAACCATGGAAAAGATCGGCATGATTCAGGAAGGCTGCCAGTGTGCGTATTATAAAACTGAAAGCGGATTTGATGATCGGCTACTCTACGGCATCACCAGACAGCAGTTTGAGCGTATGAACGGAGCAGACAACCATGCCGGAACTACCAGAAGTTGAAACGACCCGGCGGGGCATTGAGCCTCATATTGAAGGTCATACCATTGCGGAAATCATTGTCCGTGAACCCAGGCTCCGCTGGCCGGTGCCTGAAAATATCAATCAAATCCTGAGTGGTAAAACCATTACACAGGTAAAAAGAAGAGCCAAATACCTGCTGCTGGATACCGGTTCTGGTCATCTCATTATGCACCTGGGGATGTCCGGTAGCCTGAGAGTATTAAAAAACGAGATACCGCCGGAAAAACACGACCATATTGATATTCTTCTGACAGATGGCCAACGATTGAGGTACACAGACCCTCGTCGCTTTGGTGCTGTTCTCTGGTCTGAACGCCCTCTCCACGAGCATAAACTTCTAAAGAATCTGGGACCTGAGCCTCTGGACAGTGAGTTTACGGCTCAGCGGCTTTTTCAAATGTCTCGAGGCAAAAGTCAGTCAGTAAAGACATTTATTATGGACAATAAAGTGGTGGTTGGTGTCGGTAACATTTATGCCAGTGAAGCGTTGTTCAAAGCCGGGATAAGGCCTGACCGGGCCTGTGGAAAAATCTCACTTAACCGTTATGAGCGGCTGGTTGAAGCCATAAAAGAGACGCTGGCCAAAGCCATTGAACAAGGCGGTACTACCTTGCGTGACTTTGTCGGGGGTGATGGCAAACCCGGTTACTTTAAACAGGAACTGGCCGTTTATGGCCGTACAGGACAGTCCTGCATCACATGCGGCAAGACCATTAAGGAAATAAAACTGGGGAACCGGAGCAGTTGTTATTGCCCTCACTGTCAGCGGTGATGAACACAAGCCCAACAGTAATTGTATTCCATCTCTACGAAGACACAGGGCACAAAGCTTTGTTGCTATACGCTTAGCCTAACGGGGAACTCTTATACCACCGGATACACCATGAGGGCTGAACAGGATCTGCCAGAGCTGCAGATCTCTGGCCCGGAACCCTCCGGCACAAGACAACAGGTAATAGCGAAACATTCGATAAAAAGAGTCACTGTAATGGGTGCTCTCTCAATTTGATAACTGACTCATAGGTTAGCTTCAACCTTTCCAGTCATGAACTCAGACCAAAGTTGTTCCCAGCGCCCCTTACTCTGGATCAGTGCTCTTGTTGTCAAAAGCACTTCCGCTCCTGTTGCTTTCCACCTCATTCCAGAACCACATAATCGTTGCTTTACCAGAGTCTTACAAGCCGCTTCAGTAACTCCTGAACCTATTGGCCAATGGCGTTTAAGCGCCTGATGATAATTCATTAACTGGTGATTGTTTGTAAAATAGCTCACAGCTTTGTAGCGCTTCTCTGTCAGTGCGATTGTCTTTTTCGGGAGCTCGGCTGATTCAATTTCCTGAAGGATTTTTTTGGCTGCTCCACGCTTGTTTTTCAAACTATGTAGCCTGTCTTCAAGCCACTGGTGTCGCTTCGCCTTACTGGTTGGAAACAGTGCTTCCGCTGCTCCAGCTAAATATTCAGATGCATGATAAAAATCGAGTATCTGCCCAGAGGTATGTTGTTTCAAATAACTCCAGTTTTCTCTAGCCCCGTCAGCTACCCCGATGTATGTGGCATTTGGGTAGAGTCGTTTTAGATCTGCAATCTCCTCGTCGAGCTTGCTCATAAAGCTTTGTTTACCATACTCTGGCGAACTGGCTGTATATATCGTGTGGAGCCTGTCTCCATCTGCAGAATATAGGCTCAATGTCCCACACATGGCTTCCCTCCAGCCTTCTTCACAAAGCAGCATGCAGGTTCCATCCAGACCAATGGCTATTGTTTCAACAGGCTCTTTTAGTGGAGGAAGGTGGTAGTGAGTGTCTTGCTGGTCTTCAATTAATGCACCTACTCTGTCCGATAAATGCTTGATATAAGAATTTGAAAGCGTCCTTTGATGGTTGGTCTCAAAATCTTCTTTTACCGCAGGCGCTGGCATCTGGCTGTATTTCCAGGCGATAGACTTGGCAAATTTGGGGGTAGCTGAACCAATAATACCGGCACGAAGATCAAGTGCTGCCAGAGTACTGCCACCTCTGACACCCTGATATACGGAGCGCTCCAAAGGTATACGACCGTATAAGGTTTCATAGTGCTTAAGAACCTTTCCTTTGTAGTTCCACTTCTGCTGATTAACGACGATAGGTTCTTTATTGGGTGATTCAAATAGCCCCAATAACTCTTTTGTTCCAAGCTGCCCGGCTTCATTGAGTGCACGCTGTAAACTATCTTCAAGATTCAGCATGTTGCCTGAATCTATAGAAACTTCAATTTGCAAAACGATGCTTTTGGTAGAGCTGGAAATAACAGAAGCGGGCATGACAGTTAACTATTATGAGTGGTGTTCCCATAGTAGCTGTGAAAATAGAGCACTATTGTTTCAATCATTCAGAGAGAGCACCCACTGTAATTGTCTTTAAGCTCTGACCATCCGGCCTTAAAACGCTTTTCCCACTCCACCAGCGTCAAGTCATAGTCAGCACCAAAGTTATGCCAGTCTTCAGTTACAAACAGGCCTTCAGTGCTCTGCGTAATTTGCAGCATTGACGGCAGACAGCCATTAGGAAAGATGTATTTCTCTATCCATGGATTAACACTCAAGTCACTCTGCAGAGAGCCAATGGTATGCAGAAGAAAAAGACCACTGTCTGATACAACCTTTCGTACCGTTTGAAAAAAAGTATCGTAATTACGTGGTCCAACATGTTCAAACATACCAACGGAGACAACACGGTCAAATGTATCGTTCAAATCCCGATAATCCTGAAGTCGGATTTCAACATCAAGGCTCTTACATCGATCACGGGCAAGCTGATGCTGTTCTTTTGAAATGGTAATACCGACCACGGATACCCCATATCGACTGGCAGCAAACTCTGCCAGACCTCCCCAACCACAGCCTATATCCAGCAGTTTCATGCCTGGCTCGAGCCCCAGCTTTCGGCAGATTAAATCGAGCTTAGCCTCCTGAGCCTCTTCCAGAGTATCCGCCTCTTTCCAGTACGCACAGGAATATTGCATCCTTGGATCCAGCATGACTTCAAAAAGGTCATTGCCGAGATCATAATGCTCCTCTCCAACAATCCAGGCTCGCTGCCTCGATTGCAGATTGGCAAGACGCGCCCAGATCAGACTAAGAAGAACAGAGAGTTGTTGTGGTAACTTTTCACTGAGATGAGCTTCTACCAAACGAGTAAACAGCTGATCAAGCCTTTCACACTCCCACCATCCATCCATGTAACTCTCACCCAGCCCTACGATTCCATCCTGAAGAACCCGCTGATAAAAGCCTGGGTTATGTACCTGAATATCCCAGGGATGAGAGCCATTGAAGCCAACTCCGGCAGTTTCTGCCAACTGTTGAATAGCAGAAGAGCAGCGGTTATTCGCTTTAGGTGATGTTGTGAGGAAGTTCATAACTGTGCCTCTAAGTATCCAGAAATAAGTATCCAGAAACAGCCGGAGGAAAAGTTATCCGGTCGATGACAGTAAGAAGGAGCGGGTAAGCTTGAATTATTTTAGTACATGAAACTTTATTACGTAACTATTCAGCACCCTTCATATAAATCTGGAATTTTCTGATTTTTCGACCATCATCTTATACTCAATTTTTCTAACAAATCTCCAGTATGGAACCAGACTTCCCAGCTACTCCGTTTACCGAAGCTCTCCTTAAAGAGAATGAAGAGCTTCGGACCGAGAATGCGCTTTTACGGGAACGTTGCAGCGAACTGGAAGAAAGGGTTAATAAAAACAGTCAAAACAGTAGTAAGCCACCATCGTCAGATGGTTATCAAAAGCCCAGTAAAAAAGGGAGTGATAAAGGTGATACATCTTCCAAAGAAGCCCCCTGCTCCTCACAGGAAACACCGAACCCCAAAAGCCTTAGACCATCTTCAGGCAATAAACCAGGTGGCCAGAAAGGTCATCAAGGCTCTTGTTTGAGACGTGTCGCCTTACCCGATTATGTCAGGCATCTGAAGGTTGAAAAATGTTGCTGTTGCCAGTCTTCGCTTATCGATATTAAACCCACCAAATACATTGAGCGACAGGTTTTTGATCCAGGTAGACCCGGAGAATTTGAAGTTACCGCGTACTGGGCAGACGTTAAAGTATGTCCTTGTGGTAAACGGAACACCGCTGAGTTTCCCCAAGGAGTGAAAGCCGCTGCTCAATACGGAGAAGTGACTCAGGCAATGGCTGTTCATTTAAACCAGTATCACTTCATCCCATATCACCGGGTGTCTGAGTATTTCAATACTATTTATTGCATGAGTGTCAGCGCAGGCTCTGTTGCCAATTTTGTTGCCTATACCCATGAGAACCTGGCCTCTACTGAGCAGAGTATCCGCGATGCTTTACAAGAAAGTCCGGTTGCAGGAGCGGATGAAACTGGCATGCGGGTTGACGGTTCACTGTGGTGGTTACACATTATGCGAGATGACCAATGGACGCTTTACTACCTCTCAGAAAGGCGAGGTTGTGAAGCAATGGATGCAATGGGCATCCTGCTGACTTTTGCAGGCATTCTGGTTCACGATCATTGGAAGTCCTACTTTGCCTATGCGGCAGTGCATGTGCTTTGTAATGCCCATCATCTGAGAGAGCTTCAGGGAGTTGTCGATAGGGATGCGAATAAGCTGGCTCTGCGGCTGATGAAATTGCTTACGCTCTCCTGGCACTTCTGCAAGAAATACAAAGCAGCCGGTCTGACTCAAATGCCTGGTGCAATACAGCTTCGCATTGAGACGATATACGACCAAATCCTTCAAAGGGCTCTCACGAAGGAAACCGCTTATATGGAAAAACAACGACAGGTGCTTGGACGTAAGAAGGTCAGGAATACCAAGGCCTACAACCTGTTCAAAAGGCTTATTGAGTTTAAGGTTGAAACGTTGCGCTTCATGTCGGACTTTTCAATTCCCTTCGATAACAATGGCAGTGAACGTGATGCCAGGATGGCCAAACTTAAGCAGAAGATCTCAGGCTGCTTCAGAAGCGAAGACGGAGGTACCATGTTTACCCGAATCCGAAGCTATTTATCATCTGCTAAAAAGCAGGGGTTGAACATATTTCAGGCGCTTCTTAAAGCGGTTCGAAATTACAACAATACGCCTTTGCTGGGTGCTGAATAGTTACTTTATTACCACCAAAATCACACCATAATTAGTACATATGATTCGCTTTCAGTGGATAAAGAGGCATTTACGAGCTGACGTACTGAAACAAAAGTGACATACTCTTGCGCTTTCCTCACTTCGCCACTTACCACCTGATCCATTTGTTACCTGACAGTACACTGGGATATCAGAGTGCTGACTTCTTTACCAAGTTTAATATGCAATCATCTCTTACCAGCAACTACCTTCCAAAAAACCCTTTCAAAATAGGCCTTGGACACTTCGTCCTCTGGTTACTTGGAGGGTGGAAAATTGAGGGGAGTCTTCCGGAAAACCTCAATAAATACGTCATCATCGTTGCCCACCATACGTCAAACTGGGACTTCGTCGTTGGTGTTGCTGTTAAGCTGATAACCCGTATCCGGGTTCGATTCTTTGCCAAGCACTCTCTCTTTTTCTGGCCATTGGGTGTGCTAATGCGCCGACTGGGAGGTATTCCCATTGAGCGGGATAAATCCATCAACCGCGTTGATCAGGCCATCGCTGAGATCAAAAGCAGCGAACACTTCGTGCTTGTGATTGCTCCCGAGGGTACAAGGTCAAAAGTACAGCGCTGGAAGACTGGCTTTTATCACATAGCGAATGGGGCCAATGTGCCGGTTGTGCCAATTGCTTTTGACTTCAGAGATAAAAAAATCATTATTGGATCACCTATGAGCATGTCGGGTGACACTCCCACTGACTTTGAAAAAATGCATGAGTTCTTTCTTTCTCATCCAGGCAAGCACCCTGAACTTGGGTGCGATGGACCATTTGAGACACCGAATATATATAACCCATAAGTGACAGGTAAGAACCAGCACACTGCTCTCACATACCGTCATTTACACGCCCTTCAATGACTTTTCTTTCCATGGCGAGTCCGATAGAGTGAAACAACAATAAAAAGACAGTAAAGGACTCCCATGCCTCTGATTCAGTTTGTTACTCATGATGGCAATCAATACGAAGCAGACATCGACTCAGGTAGTACTCTGATGCAGGGTGCCGTTGATAATATGATCGATGGTATCCTTGCCGAGTGTGGTGGCGCATGCTCCTGTGCAACCTGCCACTGCTATATTGATGAGGCGTGGATAGGGGTTATTGGAGCAGCTGAAGGTATAGAGCATGAAATGCTGGATGTTGTTCGTGAGCCTAAAGAGACCAGCCGGCTAAGCTGCCAGATTGTCGTCACCGATGAGATGGAAGGTCTGGTTGTTCATTTGCCTGAATCTCAATATTAAATTCCTATAACCCATAGCAGTAAACTATGGGTTACAATCCCCCCTTCAAAACCAGAATTTTTATAAGGTTATTGATAATTATTCGTAATCGGCCTAAACGAACCGTTACGTTCTAGCCGTAAATTCTCATTAGCACTAACAAATCAAAATACTGAAAATGTCAGGAGTCCCCATGCTCAGCCAAACCATGATCGACAAACTGAACGAGCAAATTAATCTGGAGTTTTACTCCTCAAATCTGTATCTGCAAATGGCATCCTGGTGTGAAAGCCAGGGACTGGACGGTTGTAATAACTTCCTTCGCCGCCACGCCCGTGAAGAAATGGAGCACATGCAGAAGCTATTTGATTACGTCAATGAAACCGGAGCCATGGCCATTCTTGGTGGTATTGATGTCCCTCCCCATGAATTTGCGTCCGTCAGGGATGTGTTCCTCGCTACTTATGAACATGAGTGCACGGTTACTCAAAAGATCAATGCGCTGGCACACACCGCATTTACCGAACAGGACTACTCTACATTTAATTTCCTGCAGTGGTACGTTGCGGAGCAGCACGAAGAAGAGAAGCTGTTCAAATCCATTCTCGATAAAATTGATATGATCGGTATGGAAAACAAAGGTCTATATTATATTGATCAGGAAGTGGCCAAACTGATGAGTGAGATGCCAGAGCCTTCTGCTGTATAACGGTTATTACTTTTCTTTTATACGGTTACTGCAAAGCCTGAAATACATTAGCCAATGTTACAAGTTCTGTTGTCGTAACATTACCAACAGAACTTATTCAACAAAAATTCCTATTCCTGAAAGTACAATTGTGATTTCAAAACACCTCAACCCTGCGCTTAATCATCAAGACCCATTCCTGTTGAGATATTTTTTAAAGTCAGCCTTACTTTTCTTGATCATCCTGTCCAGTGGGTGTGGCGTATTAAAAAAAGCACCGGAGCAACGACCAGTAAAATTCAGTGAGTTGAAGGGCTGGAGTCAAGAGCAGGCTATTGCAGCCAGACCTGTATTAGTGAACAGTTGCCAACACCTGAGTCGCTCAGTATTGACCGATAAAAGCCCCTGGGGAGATTACCAACAATGGCAATCTCTTTGCAGGGAGCTTATACAAACCCCCGACCGACAGCTGAAAGCCTTTTTTGAACAGAATTTTAAGCCGGTTCAAATTGCCCCTGAAGAGAAAGGCTTGTATACAGCCTACTTTTCACCCGTTATTCCCGGCAGCCTGACTCCTTCAGAAGAATACTCTATTCCACTGCTAAAACTTCCACGAGATTTGGTCAAGGTCAGGCTTTCAGACTTTGGACTTAGCGGTCAGGGCCTGGTTGGTCGGGTTGAAAAAGGCTTCCTCAAGCCTTACGGGAGCCGGGAAGAAATTGATCAGAATACCCCAAAAGAGAGAGATGTACTCTTATGGCTGAAAAGCCCTGTAGACAAGTTTTTCCTGCAGATACAGGGTTCTGGAAATATCGAGCTACCAGATGGAAAGATAATTCATGTCGGTTATGCGGGTAATAATGGTCACAACTATGTAGCCATTGGAAAAGTTCTTAAGCAACAAGGGGCACTGGAAGAGATTTCCATGCAAACCATTCAAGCGTGGCTGGAGGGAAACCCCGATAAAAGGGAGTGGCTACTCAACCAGAATCCGCGCTATATCTTTTTCAGTTTTTCGGATGAAGGAGCCATAACAGCTCAAGGTGTACCTGCCAGTGCCAGAAGAACACTGGCAGTGGACCCAGCCTATATTCCCCTGGGGATGCCTGTATGGCTGGACACCCAGCTGACAGCCACCGGAGAGCGATTTCGACAATTGATGGTTGCCCAGGATACAGGCAGTGCCATCAAAGGCCCTGCACGCGGAGATATTTATATGGGCCTTGGAAAAGATGCAGCCCTGCTCGCTGGCCCACAGCAGGAACCAGGTAGGCTATATGTCTTACTTCCTAAGTAACTCAATAAAAACCTCTATTTGAGAAAACCTATTATACAGGAGTCGGATTATGGATCCGGCTCGCTATTGTACGTAACAAGTATATCCACCCATAAAATAATCAGAACCATTCTCGTATTACAATAATTTTTACTCAGTTATCAATAGGTTATTTTAAGTAATACTGGCTAGTTCTATTTTATAAAAAAAATGAACTATGTTCCCAATAAAACTGTCTTATAACAGTAAGCCTTAAAGGCCATCAATTAATATGAGTCATATCTTTAAAAAAAGGAAAAGAAATGGACGGTTCTCCAATACTAGAACAGAGCACATTATTCACTCCCGGTTTCCAGATCGGATCTTTCTCAAGTCATGATATTGAAACAGAAGGAACCTTTTTAACAAGAGCAGTCAGGCAACATCATGGAGAGGCTCCAAGCCTAATTAACGAGAGTCAAAGTTATACCAGTAGAGCATGGTCTTCAATTAAGAACATACCAGACAATATTTCAATATTTTGCAGAGCAGCCTGCAAGGTTATTTTAATCAATTATTATCTGTTAAAACATAAACTCATTGGTATTGAGTTCACAAGTGACCATCTTAAGTCCTGTATTCAATCGCTTGGTCCAGCTTATGGCAAGATATTCCAATCTATTGGTGCTGACGAAGCATTATTGAATAAGCTAGCCGATTATCTTGGCTCTACGGCTGAAGAACGAGGTAAATTTGCCGAGGTTATTCGAGAGGTTCTCGGTAACAACCCTAAAATACCTGATGAGGTCGCCAAGTCTATTCTTGATAATGCAGAGTGTGAGGGTTATGAATTAAATTCCCATATAAAAACAGGCACGATTGGCTCATGTTTTGAAGTTGAAAAAGAGGGTAAATTACAGATAGCAAAAGTCATTCCTAGCTGGAAAGCTAATGATTTAGCGGCAGGAATATTGTCAATGAAAATGTTATTTTTACTTTTGCCGAAAAATCTAAAATGCACTGTCAAAGAATTAACCGATCCATTCTTGGCTGAATGTAGCCTTGCCGAAGAAAGGCGTAACCTTATTCAATTCAAGGAAGCGCTAGAAAGTGTTTCATGTACAGAAGAACTGGATACTTACGGTACTCCACGAGCGACATTAACGTTTAAAGCACCACACCTGACTCAGGATGTCAGAGTGGACAATTTACTGCTCATGGAAAAAGTCCCTGGAGACACCCTTGATGAATTAACCAACCCTCAAAATCATCAACTGCGTTCACGCGTCTATCAAACCTGCTTTGGTACAGAGCTAAATGATGATGATGATTTTTTAGATATATTACAGACTATTCATGAACAAACAAAAGAAAAATGGCGTGAAATGGCGATAAATAAAGGTGTTGTCCATTGCGACTGTCATCCTGGCAATATAATGCTAAGTTTCAATCCAGGCAGAAGTATTGAGGTCTGGTTTATCGATTTTGGCAATCTCGTAGTGCTTACAAAAACAGAACAACAATTGTACCCTGAAGTTGTTCACTTAATCAGTGGTCTAGCTAACCCATTTGAGAGATTAGATGATACAAAAATGAATCATCTGGTAAACATGCTGTGGAATAGAGTTGCAGTCGCTCGTAAAGATTATAGTCAAAACGGATTGGAAGAGTTTAAACGAATATTAATCGACGAGTTTAACTCTAGCAGAGTAATACTTGAAGCCATAGAGCAACTGCCTCCAGAACAGGGAGCACAACTTCAACAAGAGCTTCAGAATCCAATGACTCGGCGTGCTTTAATGACTATTCTTCCCGGCATTGCCTCCACTAAGTTAAGCGGAGTATGTCAAAAAGCAGGAGTTCAGCTACCTCCATCATTCACACGTTTTATAGCCGCACACTTCAAGGCTGGAGCCGCGCTTCAGTAATCTCTAATCAGATAAATCCGAGTGAAGTACCAAGACTATAAATTATAGTCTTGGCTTCCCCTTTTTAGACTTAAATACAAATTAGGCTCTTTAAAAGAGTATCAATCCAACTAATATTGAGCTTGTACAAGTAACGGTGAAAAGATAAAACTCAATGCTTTGTTTTTGAGCGTATCTCCTTCCTCTAAGCATATACAAAGTATGCAAAGCTTAAATACAAAGGGTCATTGCAAGCACTTTACCAACCAGTTTATTAATACCTTCTGCCACCTCACTGATGCTCTTTGCCAACATGTAAGCTGGAGTGGTAATGAGCTTATGAGTCTCATCCACAACAATATCATTAACCGCACAGGCCTGATGAGTAACTCCAGTCTGCTCCATGGCTTCAGCGGTAGCTGCATCATTGCCAATGGTCGCAACCACACCCTCACCAAAAATACGACCCGCCATTGCCGGAGCAATACAAATCAAACCAGTGGGCTTGCCAGCTTCGGCAAAAGCCTTAACAGCAACCATCATATCGACCTGCACTCGCAGCTCGGCTCCCTCGAAAGCGAAGTCTGAGAGGTTTTTGGCTGCACCAAAGCCTCCCGGGACAATCAAGGCATCAAAATCAGCAACCCTGAGGGCAGTCAGGGGTTCGATATCACCCCGGGCAATTCTGGCCGCCTCAACCAGAACATTTCGTTGTTCCGAGGTTTCTTCACCCGTCAAATGGTTGATAACGTGGTATTGGTTTATATCAGGAGCGAAACACTTATAGACGGCCCCATTCTGCTCGATACTCAACAACGTGAGTACTGACTCATGAATTTCAGCACCATCGTATACACCACACCCGGAAAGGATCACTGCAACTTTCTTCTGATGACTTGAACTCATTGTTTATTCTCCTATCTATACATTCATTTATAAATCGCACAGAAGGTTTTCTGAAAAGGAACTGAGCCTCAACAGAGGTTATTCGTATACCTTGAGTGTTCTATAAAGTAGCTTCAGGCTCAACTCGTCGATGAATTAATTTGGAGTCAATCTTGCCATTAGCCGATCGTTTTCAAGCCCCAGCGCTGTGTACTCTATCAATAGTTGTTGGAATCACCATCGGGTGGTGGCTTAGAGATAATCAGTATGACTCTGATATTTCGCCGTCTTACAGGAGCCAATCTGAGCATTCAAACGATCACACCATTGCAATTAATACTATTGAGCCAATAGGAAGTGTCAGCAAAAGCAGTGCCGAACGAATACGTTCCGAATTCATTCAGGCTCTGGATTCAGAGCAATTTCCCGATGCCTTACTCATTTTTCAGCGATATGAACAGCTTCATTCAGACACCCTGGCAAGGCTTTCTACTGAACTAATCAACTACGCTCATCGTTACCGCACAAGTAATAATCTGGTACCAGCTATTCAACTTCTCGAGTTTTTTACAGAACACGATTACCAGAACATTGAATTACAACGAGAACTCGCTGCCTGTTATGTTGCTACAAACCAGTTCATCAAAGCATTGGATATCTATACCAGTGCGAGATCCTACAGTCATACCAGAGAGGACATACAGTCATTCGATCAGCAAATTCACCAGATTGCCCAGATGCTGTATGAAAAGAACAAGGAAGCATCAAGCCTTAAAGACCTTATTCCCGTCTTTTTAAGGCTCAGTTACCTTGAGCCAGATTACAGCCTTTACCGGCTAGCTCTGGCTGAAGGTTACCTCTTGAGCGATGACACCGAGAGGGCAACCCAGGAATTACTCGTATTACAAATGGATAATGAGTTTAATGAACTGGCCAGCCGATACCTGACCAGAATCTCATCTGAGCCCTCACCTGAGAGTACTGATAACGAAAAATCAACGGTCCCACTATCCGCTACAGGTGAACACTATGTCGTCGACACGCTACCTGGTAACAAACATCATGCCCGCCTGCTAATTGATACAGGATCCAGTCTCACAACCTTACCAGACAGTATTTTGTCGGAGCTACATAGACAAAATCAGGCAAGCATGATCGGCTCTATAGACCTGACAACGGCTATTGGAACCCATCGATCCCCACTTTACCGTCTCAAGCGGTTCCAGATTGGGGACTTTCTTATCAACAATCTGGAAGCGGCTGCATTTGACCCTGTTGATCCGAATATTGATGGGTTACTTGGTATGAATGTTCTTAATCACTTCCACTTTTTTATTGACCAGAACCGGCAACAGTTGTCACTAACGCCAAGACACATGGAGTGAAAAGATAGCCAGTGCTATCATAAGCGCTGATCCTCATGGTCCTAGACTTTAGGTCAAGAGTCACAAACAACCACGGTAAACCACTTTATCTATGCAACTCATGCAAGACTTATGATGCCAGGCACCGGAATGTACAGTTATATAACAGCAATTGCTGTCCTGGTGCTTGGAGGCACATTTATTTTCTGGCTCATGCGTAACAGAAAACAGTCAAAACGCCCCCAGCCCATGCTTGACCCTCAGAAAACCATTATCCCCAGGGATAAGCACCCGGTTTCCCGTCGTCACATCAACGATAATGCGCTGAAGGTCATTAATCGCCTGAACAGTCAGGGCCACGAGGCTTATCTGGTGGGTGGATGTATCCGGGATCTCTATCTTGATCTTCACCCCAAAGACTTCGATGTTGCGACCAGTGCCAGCCCTGAAGAAGTGCGCAGGCTGTTTCGTAATTCCAGACTGATTGGCAGACGCTTTAAATTGGTCCATGTCCTCTTTGGTCGTGAGATGATTGAAGTCGCTACATTCAGGGCGAATCATGAGCAACACCATGGACAGGAAAAATCCCGCCACTCTGAGTCCGGAAGAATTCTCAGGGATAACGTATATGGCACCATGGAAGATGATGCCATGCGTCGAGATTTCACCGTTAACGCCCTTTACTATGATGGCCGTGATTTCAGCGTTGTCGATTTCTGTAACGGTGTTGATGACATACGTACAGGCACTCTACGACTGATTGGAGACCCGGTTACCCGCTACCATGAAGACCCGGTACGGATGCTGAGGGCAATACGGTTTGCAGCTAAGCTCAATTTCAGTATGGCTCCGGAAACAGAGCAACCCATTCGGGAACTAGGACACTTGTTGCGCGATATTCCATCTGCACGATTGTTTGATGAAGTACTGAAATTACTGCAGTCAGGTCAGGGTGTCCGGACTTTTGAGCTGCTGCGTGAATACCAGTTATTCGGCTCACTTTTTCCAGCGACAGAGCATTGTCTGAAAGAGCAGGACAAATATGCCTGCAATGTGATTATTGAATCGTTGAAAAGTACCGACCGACGTATCAGACAGAACCGCCCAGTTACACCGGCATTTTTATTTGCCGCCCTTTTATGGGCGCCCATGAGACGGTTGGCAAGAGAACTTATGGATCAGGGAATGCCACCGGTTCCGGCTTTTCAGCAGGCATCCATGACCGTCATCACCAACCAGTGCAATCATACGGCCATTCCCCGCCGTTTTTCGATGATGGTGCGTGACATCTGGGACCTGCAAATCCGACTTGAACGCAGACAACCAAAACTGATCGAGTCATTATTGGAGCACCCTAAATTCCGTGCTGCTTATGACTTCCTGGTTCTCAGGGAACAATCCGGAGAAAACCTGTCTGCTGCAGGACAATGGTGGACTGAAATTCAGGAATTAGACGAGCATGGTCGTTATGCCATGATCAAGTCGCTTTCCAACCATGGAGGCCAGAAAAAACAGGGACATAAACGCCGGCGGCGCAGGCGGAAACCACGCTCTGATGACACTTCATCTAACAACCAATCTGGAGAATCCTGATGACAGAAACCGCTTATGTGGCATTGGGCAGCAATCTTGAGCAGCCAGAGCTCCAGCTGCAAAGAGCCGTCGATCATATTGACAGTGCCCCACATATAGCCGTTTCTGCCTGTTCCAGGCTCTACCGAAGTGACCCTGTTGGCCCTCCGGGTCAGCCGGATTACTGCAATGCGGTTGTTGCTGTTAATACAACGTTAGAGCCCATTCAATTACTGGATGCCCTGCAGTCTATAGAAAATGCTCACGGCCGCGTCCGCTCTGTACGCTGGGGACCCAGGACTCTGGATCTGGACATCATTCTCTTTGGTGACCAGACCATTGAATCAGAACGACTGACCATCCCTCACTATCAAATGCATGTTCGCAACTTTGTGCTTTGTCCTTTGCTGGATGTCGCACCTGAACTTGAGCTTCCGGATGGCACGGTATTGAAAGCCATGGTTGATGAACTGGGTTATCAGGGGCTTAATGTCATCGCAGAGAGCTATCCGTGGGTTTGAAAAGCCCAGTCTCTGCAAACGTGTCGACTTGTGTATTGCGCCAAGCCCTTAACTGACAAGCATTCACACTTCTCGTATAATCCGCGGCAGCAACTAATCAAGGTCTTTACCCATGGCTAAAGTCACCCTAAGTATCCTGTCCGAGATGAAAAAAGCGGGTGAGAAATTCACCAGTCTGACTGCCTATGACTCCACTCAGGCTCACCTGGCCAGCAGCCAGGGCGTTGAAGTGATACTGGTTGGTGACTCCCTTGGCAATGTCTGTCAGGGACAAACCAGTACGGTTCCCGTTACTGTAGACGACATGTGTTATCACACCCGCTGTGTCAGTATGAAAGCGGGCGACTCCCTGTTAATGGCAGACCTGCCTTTCGCATCCTACACCAATGAGCAGCAGGCACTGACCAATGCAACCCGCCTTATGCAGGCCGGTGCTGAAGTCGTCAAGCTGGAAGGTGAAGCCTGGTTGGCCCCCATCGTTACCCGCCTGCGTGAACAGGGAATCCCTTCCTGCGTCCACCTTGGCCTGACACCACAGTCAGTACATGTTCTGGGTGGCTACAAAGTCCAGGGAAGGGATGAAGCCCGTGCAAATGCCATGATTGAAGCAGCCATCCAGCTGGAAAAGGCTGGCGCCGCCATTCTGGTACTTGAGTGCGTACCTTCTGTGCTTGCCAGAGAAATTACCCGTGCTGTTCAGATTCCAGTTATTGGTATTGGTGCCGGTGCTGACACCGATGGTCAGGTACTGGTGATATACGACATGCTCAATATGACAGCCGGACGCAAGCCCAAGTTTGTGAAAAACTTCATGGCGGAAGGTGGTTCTGCGCAGGATGCTGTTGCAGCCTATGTTAAAGAAGTAAAGAGCGGCACATTCCCAGGCTCAGAACACGGATTCGAATAAACGGATAGTATCCATCATGCAAACTGTACACTCTATTGCTGAAGTTCAGGATATCGTTGGTGCCCGAAAGTCTGAAGGGTTACGTATTGGCTTTGTACCTACCATGGGGAATCT
This sequence comes from Endozoicomonas sp., assembly GCF_965196975.1. Taxonomy (NCBI): domain Bacteria; kingdom Pseudomonadati; phylum Pseudomonadota; class Gammaproteobacteria; order Oceanospirillales; family Endozoicomonadaceae; genus Endozoicomonas; species Endozoicomonas sp. The sequence continues at coordinate 5,318,574 of NZ_OZ239981.1, read as the reverse complement.
TCACGGTGGGCACCTGACACTGGTGGAGAAAGCGAAAGAAAGCTGCGACTTTGTTGTGGTGAGTATTTATGTCAATCCTCTGCAATTTGGTCCCAACGAAGACTACGATTCCTATCCACGAACCATGGAGCAGGACCAGCAACTTCTTATGGATCACGGTGTTGACTTGCTCTATGCAGCCAGTACCCATGAAATCTATCCTGAAGGCAGTGAAAACCACACGCATGTGAGTGTCGATGTGCTTGATGGTATGCACTGCGGTAACACCCGGCCAGGTTTTTTCCGCGGCATTGCAACGGTCGTCACCAAACTGTTCAACATTGTTCGTCCGGATATCTCAGTATTTGGTGAGAAAGATTTCCAGCAGCTGACCATTATTCGCAAAATGGTGAAAGACATGGTGATGCCGGTTGAAATTCTCGGCGCACCTATTGCCCGAGAACCGACTGGACTGGCCATGAGTTCACGCAACGGTTACCTGACACCGGAAGAGCGTGGTGAGATAGCACCTACTCTGTATCTCTGCCTGACGGAAGCCAGAGAGGCTATTCAGGCTGGTGAGACCGACTTTGACCTGCTTCGCAGAAATGCGTTTGCCAAAATGGCTCAGGCTGGGTTTAAGCCAGATTACTTTAATATCTGCAATCCTGAAACACTGTTGCCAGCTACCCATAATGAACATTCTCTGGTCATCCTTGCTGCCGGCTATCTGGGCAAAGCGCGGTTGATTGATAACATTTACGTAACTATTCAGCACCCTTCATATAAATCTGGAATTTTCTGATTTTTCGACCATCATCTTATACTCAATTTTTCTAACAAATCTCCAGTATGGAACCAGACTTCCCAGCTACTCCGTTTACCGAAGCTCTCCTTAAAGAGAATGAAGAGCTTCGGACCGAGAATGCGCTTTTACGGGAACGTTGCAGCGAACTGGAAGAAAGGGTTAATAAAAACAGTCAAAACAGTAGTAAGCCACCATCGTCAGATGGTTATCAAAAGCCCAGTAAAAAAGGGAGTGATAAAGGTGATACATCTTCCAAAGAAGCCCCCTGCTCCTCACAGGAAACACCGAACCCCAAAAGCCTTAGACCATCTTCAGGCAATAAACCAGGTGGCCAGAAAGGTCATCAAGGCTCTTGTTTGAGACGTGTCGCCTTACCCGATTATGTCAGGCATCTGAAGGTTGAAAAATGTTGCTGTTGCCAGTCTTCGCTTATCGATATTAAACCCACCAAATACATTGAGCGACAGGTTTTTGATCCAGGTAGACCCGGAGAATTTGAAGTTACCGCGTACTGGGCAGACGTTAAAGTATGTCCTTGTGGTAAACGGAACACCGCTGAGTTTCCCCAAGGAGTGAAAGCCGCTGCTCAATACGGAGAAGTGACTCAGGCAATGGCTGTTCATTTAAACCAGTATCACTTCATCCCATATCACCGGGTGTCTGAGTATTTCAATACTATTTATTGCATGAGTGTCAGCGCAGGCTCTGTTGCCAATTTTGTTGCCTATACCCATGAGAACCTGGCCTCTACTGAGCAGAGTATCCGCGATGCTTTACAAGAAAGTCCGGTTGCAGGAGCGGATGAAACTGGCATGCGGGTTGACGGTTCACTGTGGTGGTTACACATTATGCGAGATGACCAATGGACGCTTTACTACCTCTCAGAAAGGCGAGGTTGTGAAGCAATGGATGCAATGGGCATCCTGCTGACTTTTGCAGGCATTCTGGTTCACGATCATTGGAAGTCCTACTTTGCCTATGCGGCAGTGCATGTGCTTTGTAATGCCCATCATCTGAGAGAGCTTCAGGGAGTTGTCGATAGGGATGCGAATAAGCTGGCTCTGCGGCTGATGAAATTGCTTACGCTCTCCTGGCACTTCTGCAAGAAATACAAAGCAGCCGGTCTGACTCAAATGCCTGGTGCAATACAGCTTCGCATTGAGACGATATACGACCAAATCCTTCAAAGGGCTCTCACGAAGGAAACCGCTTATATGGAAAAACAACGACAGGTGCTTGGACGTAAGAAGGTCAGGAATACCAAGGCCTACAACCTGTTCAAAAGGCTTATTGAGTTTAAGGTTGAAACGTTGCGCTTCATGTCGGACTTTTCAATTCCCTTCGATAACAATGGCAGTGAACGTGATGCCAGGATGGCCAAACTTAAGCAGAAGATCTCAGGCTGCTTCAGAAGCGAAGACGGAGGTACCATGTTTACCCGAATCCGAAGCTATTTATCATCTGCTAAAAAGCAGGGGTTGAACATATTTCAGGCGCTTCTTAAAGCGGTTCGAAATTACAACAATACGCCTTTGCTGGGTGCTGAATAGTTACACATTTACTTTAAACGATAATTCTTTATCTAACTGGATTCAGATTTCTGAATCCAGTTCTAATAAATAGCATAAGGCTATTTATTCTACGCTATACCCATGAGCTTTATTTTGGAAATAAAATTGTGTATGAATCTATATCAAAACTTCTACGCACTCCCTCACCATCAAGGTCACACCATTGCCACGAGGACTCATCTTTAACTTCGAATTGACTCAACCAATCAATCATTGTTTCATCTTTAACAAGTTCGACCTGTGCACTTTGCTGCCATTGACCAAAGTTATCACAGATATCGATATTTAAACTTTTTGAAATACCAAAATAAACTACACCTTCAGGTTCTACCGTTTTTACCACAGCATCAAGAAAATCTGCTTGCATTTTATCGCTCAAAGCATCATAAGCTGCAGTCTTTCTAGTTGAGTCGGGAATTTCAGGAAAATCATACTTTTCGTTAAAGCAAGACTGTGCATAGTCTCTGATTAAAACGCTCAACTGAGAAAGTACAAGAGAAACGCTCACAAAATCTCCGCGAACATTTGGATACTCTCCCTGAAAAGACAAGCCTTTTCGATATACTTCATCCAGACGGGTTTCAAAAAGAGCCAATAGCTCCTCTTTCTCAGTATTTGTCTCGGGTGAGGGTAAACCATCAACAACATGACGGATTAACAAGCATAACTGGTTCATAACCCCCGTCAAATCAGCCTGCATATAAGCCAGTTTACTTTTGTATTCGCTCGATAATCGATTAGATATTGCTACTCTTGGACTAGAAGTATCAATATCGACAAGTGTTACTTTCTTATAGGTCTTCGCCAAAGTTTCTATGGGAATATCGGTAAGGTTACCAGCTCCCATAATAACTGCGTGATTCTTTTGAGAGGGTATACTGGCTGCTTTTTCTATAGACCTTCGAGAAAGAACAAAGTGCTTGCCGTCAAAATGGCTACCACTACGACGACTGGCCCCATCCTGAGTAAAATGCCTTACAACCTCAGGGTAAAGACAACATTCTCTTGCTCCACTGTTCACTACTTTTAAAGCTGGAGCCAGTTCTGAAAAATCGCCCCCTGCATTAATATTGCTTAACTTAACATTCATAATATTATTATTTAGTCAAAATAATGATTCATTGAAATAAAGCTGTTAACGCTAGCCTAAATACACAATAAGAAAATATAAGAACAAATGATCTCGTTGGGTGCTCTCTCTGAATGATTGAAACAATAGTGCTCTATTTTCACAGCTACTATGGGAACACCACTCATAATAGTTAACTGTCATGCCCGCTTCTGTTATTTCCAGCTCTACCAAAAGCATCGTTTTGCAAATTGAAGTTTCTATAGATTCAGGCAACATGCTGAATCTTGAAGATAGTTTACAGCGTGCACTCAATGAAGCCGGGCAGCTTGGAACAAAAGAGTTATTGGGGCTATTTGAATCACCCAATAAAGAACCTATCGTCGTTAATCAGCAGAAGTGGAACTACAAAGGAAAGGTTCTTAAGCACTATGAAACCTTATACGGTCGTATACCTTTGGAGCGCTCCGTATATCAGGGTGTCAGAGGTGGCAGTACTCTGGCAGCACTTGATCTTCGTGCCGGTATTATTGGTTCAGCTACCCCCAAATTTGCCAAGTCTATCGCCTGGAAATACAGCCAGATGCCAGCGCCTGCGGTAAAAGAAGATTTTGAGACCAACCATCAAAGGACGCTTTCAAATTCTTATATCAAGCATTTATCGGACAGAGTAGGTGCATTAATTGAAGACCAGCAAGACACTCACTACCACCTTCCTCCACTAAAAGAGCCTGTTGAAACAATAGCCATTGGTCTGGATGGAACCTGCATGCTGCTTTGTGAAGAAGGCTGGAGGGAAGCCATGTGTGGGACATTGAGCCTATATTCTGCAGATGGAGACAGGCTCCACACGATATATACAGCCAGTTCGCCAGAGTATGGTAAACAAAGCTTTATGAGCAAGCTCGACGAGGAGATTGCAGATCTAAAACGACTCTACCCAAATGCCACATACATCGGGGTAGCTGACGGGGCTAGAGAAAACTGGAGTTATTTGAAACAACATACCTCTGGGCAGATACTCGATTTTTATCATGCATCTGAATATTTAGCTGGAGCAGCGGAAGCACTGTTTCCAACCAGTAAGGCGAAGCGACACCAGTGGCTTGAAGACAGGCTACATAGTTTGAAAAACAAGCGTGGAGCAGCCAAAAAAATCCTTCAGGAAATTGAATCAGCCGAGCTCCCGAAAAAGACAATCGCACTGACAGAGAAGCGCTACAAAGCTGTGAGCTATTTTACAAACAATCACCAGTTAATGAATTATCATCAGGCGCTTAAACGCCATTGGCCAATAGGTTCAGGAGTTACTGAAGCGGCTTGTAAGACTCTGGTAAAGCAACGATTATGTGGTTCTGGAATGAGGTGGAAAGCAACAGGAGCGGAAGTGCTTTTGACAACAAGAGCACTGATCCAGAGTAAGGGGCGCTGGGAACAACTTTGGTCTGAGTTCATGACTGGAAAGGTTGAAGCTAACCTATGAGTCAGTTATCAAATTGAGAGAGCACCCATCTCGTTTATTTTAAATATTGATTGCCTTGGCTAGAAATCTTGCTTAATCCTGAGCTGATAATAACACCCTATTCATCATCACCTTTTATCAAACCCCCCCAAGTATGCGCACTTATTCTGTTAGAATTCGATTCAGTTATTGACCATAAGTTCCATATCATCCTATATAATCAATATGGTTGATTCGTATCATGCTAACTATTTTCCCACTATCAATAAGTAAGGTATATTCTCCACCTCGCTTATCCAGTCTACCTTCCACCCTTATCTAACGAGGCAAGACAGTGAGTATCTCAACTGCCCTGGACCACCTGCCCGCATCCAAAGATCTGACTGCTCTTCAGCAGCAAATGGCGACAACCCACCTGCGCGACTTGTTTGCTGAGGATCCCAACCTTTTTGATCGCTACAGCCTTGAAGCTGCAGGCCTGTTTCTTGATTACTCAAAGCACCTGATTAACGACGATGTAATTACATCTCTGATTAAGCTGGCGGAACAGGCTAATCTGGCACACGCTCGAGAAGCCATGTTTGCCGGTGAAAAAATCAATTACACGGAAAAGCGTGCGGTTCTTCATACCGCCCTGAGAAGCTTTGGCAATGCCCCGGTGATGGTGGATGGTGAAGACATCATGCCAATGATCCGTGAGACCCGAGCCCGCATGAAGGCCATGACTGAACAGGTCCACTCTGGTCAGTGGCTGGGTCATACCGGCAAACCCATCAAGCACATTGTCAATATCGGTATTGGAGGCTCTTATCTGGGACTCAAAACCGCTATTAATGCCATGACCCCATACCACGTTAAGGGTTTTGAACATCACTTTGTGGCGAATATTGATCCGAACGAATTATCTGAAGTTCTGCGCAGCATTGATCCAGAAACCACTCTGTTTATCGTTGCCTCCAAGTCTTTTGGCACACTGGAAACCCTGCAGAATGCTCAGGCAGCCAGAGCCTGGATGATCGAAAAAGGCTGTGCAGAGCAGGACATCCGCAAGCACTTTATGGCCATCTCCACCAACCTGAAAGCCATTGACCAGTTTGGTATTGCTCAGGAAAACACACTGCCGCTGTGGGACTGGGTCGGCGGTCGCTACTCACTCTGGTCCAGCATTGGCCTGTTGATTTCCATGGTTGTTGGCTACGACAACTTTGAGCGCCTGCTAAAAGGAGCTGAAGCCATGGACCAGCACTTCTGCTCAGCCCCTCTGGCGGGAAATATGCCGGTAATTGCTGGCCTGCTGGGCATCTGGTATCAGAACTTTATGGGTGCTGAATCTCATGCAGTCATCTCGTATGACTACTTCCTGCGTGATCTGCCGGGCCACCTGCAGCAGGTAGATATGGAAAGTAACGGCAAGCGTACCCGCGAAGACGGCAGCACCGTTCCATATCAAACTGGATCCGTAATCTGGGGAGGTACCGGCACCAATGACCAGCACGCATATCACCAGCTTCTGCACCAGGGCACTCGGTTAATTCCGGTGGACTTTATCGCGCCGGCCACAACCCATAACCCGATAGGCGAACAACATCCATGGCTGTTTACCAATGCACTGGCTCAGAGTCAGGCCATGATGCAGGGCAAAACACTCGAAGAAGTTCGAGATGAACTTACGGCTTCTGGTATGAGTACTGACGAGGTGGAGCGTCTGGCGCCTCACAAGGTGATTCCGGGGAATCGTCCTAACAGCATGATTGTTCCCGAGAAGATCACACCGGAAACTGCCGGTGCCCTGATTGCCATGTATGAGCATAAAGTCTTTGTACAAGGCACCATCTGGCAGATTAACTCTTTTGATCAATGGGGCGTTGAGCTTGGTAAGGTTCTGGGGGATCGCCTGATCGAGAAAATTCGCTCGAAAGATGAAACAGCGGATCAGGACAGCTCAACTAACGGCTTGATCAAACGCTTCAAACAATTTAACGGTTAAATTCCTATCCCGCCAGCCTCTCTAACCAGAGGGGCTGCCTCCCTCTTTACGACCATTGAGAATTGATTGTACAAGTTTTTTATTCGTACAGGATTAATGGCGATAGACGGGTTAATTCACTAAAAATCCTGTATATTCTTCCGTCAACAACTCTAACAGTCGGATTTGCATTAATGATTACAACATCCATTCCAGTCACTGATATTCACCGCCACCTGGACGGCAATATTCGACCTGAAACCATTCTTGCCCTGGGTCACAAGCACAGCCTTCAACTACCTGCCGATACGCTGGAAGACTTGATACCTCACGTCCGCGTGATGAGCCAGGAGCCAGATCTTATCAGCTTCCTCAGCAAACTGGACTGGGGAGTCAAAGTCCTTGCTGACTACGATGCATGCCGACAGGTAGCTTATGAAAATGTAGAAGATGCGCTGAATGCTCAAATTGACTATGCGGAACTCCGCTTCAGCCCCTGGTACATGGCAATGACCCATGGGCTTAACCCAGAGGGTGTGGTCGAAGCCGTTATTGATGGTGTTATAGCAGGCAGTCGAGACTTTGGGGTTAAAACCAACCTCATCGGCATTCTGAGCCGTACTTTTGGTCAGGAAGCCTGTCAGAAAGAACTGGATGCCTGCCTCGCTTTCAAAGATCAATTAGTCGCCATTGACCTTGCTGGTGATGAACTGGGCAAGCCCGGCGAGCTGTTTGTCGACCACTTCCGCCAAGTACGAGATGCGGGCCTGCAGATCACGATACACGCAGGAGAAGCAGCAGGACCTGAAAGTATGTGGCAGGCGATCAAAGAGCTTGGTGCTACCCGAATTGGTCATGGAGTGAAGGCCATTTACGACCCCAGATTGATGGATTATCTGGCAGAGCATAACATCGGTATTGAGTCCTGCCTGACATCCAATATTCAAACCAACACCTTCCCTAATATTGAGAGCCATCCACTTAAACAGTTTCTGGATCATGGCGTTCTTGCCACCATCAATACCGATGACCCGGCAGTGGAAGGCATTGAGCTTCCGCATGAATATGAGGTTGCAGCTCCCGCTGCAGGACTGACGGGGCAAGATATCCGTAAAGCACAGGAAAATGGTTTGACCATTGCTTTTTTAACTGATGAAGAAAAGGCTTCTCTTAAACTCAAAGTAAAAGACAGGAAATAGTCTGAAATCCATCATACAGATACCTGTTATCAAAAACAGGTATCCACTGTTCCAGATCCCTCTTTCCGACGAGCCGTTATCCAGCATTGCGCTATTCTGCCGAGTAATTATCAGTAAATAGCCATGAGCGGCCTCGGAAGAACCCCGCTCCTACCATCATGAAAATGGCATCAAAAGCTAGACGCTATATAACGGCATTTTCGTGGCTAACAGAGGTTAAAAGCTTGAACGCAGGGAAGGGATACGGGTCATGGATTCAGAACAAATTAAAAAAGGTACAGGCAACGAAGCTCTTTTCAATATAAGTGGTCCATTCCAGCCAGAGGGCAGCACCCCACTGGAATCAGCACCAGATTACCGTAAACTCAAAGGGCAAGTCGTTGCTCAACCTTCAGAAAAAGGTGTTCTAAAGCCTGCGGAACATCCTGTAGATCCATGGGAACATGACTCAGCCTCCATAGAGCAAAAACTGTTTTCTGACATAGACGTGGTGATGACAGTTGCTATCAGTGACAAAATTGAATTAAAGAAGAACCTATCAGACCTTTACAAACAAGCTCATGACCTGATGACTCGCTACAATCAGAGAATTCAGAGTCTATTGATGGAAGATCGCTTTTTATATCGACACTCGTCTGAAATTTCAGCGCTCATGATTCGTGGACTAATGCCTCCATTAGAAGAGATCAAAACACTGGAGAAATCACTCACATCAACGCGGAAAAAGCTGGCGGAAGAGCCAATTGATAAAATCCAGAAATCGTCGACTTCAGCGCTGGAACAAGTCGAGAAGGTTCTAAAGGATGCCAGGAATCGAATAATCAAGCATACCAAGCCATTGAAACCTGCCCAGCTACTGCAAAAGCAACTGGTTCAACAGCTGGACCAGAGAGCCTCTGAACTTCATCAGCACATTGAGAGCTCAACAACCACAGTTTCTGGAGGCAGCTCAGGTAATATTTCCAATAATGCGTTACCCACCATAAAAGCCCAGCCAGCCATTGCTCTTCCTTTCACATCCCATAAGGGTAATGAGCAAGATAAGTCGGTAGAAAGTTTGACCTCAAAGCAACTAAAAGCGTTGGCAATAAAGCTCGACACATCCGGCACAGAAGGTCGAAAGCGCTGTTTTCAGGATATAGTCAGCTACATAGCTTCAGAACACAAACATTATGCCACTCTAAAGCCATTCCTGTCCGTTGCAGAGCAGAAGTGTGAGCTGCTATCAATGAACTCGGATAAAGCCTGCAAAGCGTGTTTGGAAGCACTCCAATTACTTGAAACGTCTTCTCAGGGAGATGCAGACCTGTCACTGGACACATTGATCCAGGTTGACAAAGCCATCAACAGGCTGGCTTCATTTGATAAAAAAATACCGGGAGAAGTCTGGCAGTTATTAACAGAGCTGACACCTTACAATACCGATACCAGATATCATTTATTAAACCTGTTGTGCAGAAAGCTCCTGCTTGATGGTCCAACACCTTTAACGCAAAAAGCTGTGCTCAATAGATTCCGGGATGTTAGGCAGTGTCTGGTACTACTCCAAGAGAACACCAGTGACGAAATATTTGACCTGCAGTTTGCAGCTGTTTATGGCCAGATATTCACCTCACCAACTCAGCTGAAAAAAGCCCTTAATACGGTCAACAAGCCCCACGAAATTTATGCGTTGCTTAAGATATTTTCTCGTCAAACAAAACGTGAACAATCGCTACTCACTGGAGCTCTTGAAAAACTGAAAAATAGAGACAGTGAGAAATATGAAGATCTTCTTTCTGGAGCTGCAGCCTTTGAGTTCCTTGTGAAAGAGTTACCTGAAAAGTTATCATCCGAGATCAGTAAGTACCGTCATGCAGAGCCGAGTCAGACTCATAAGCAGTTAACGCAGTCTGTAATCAAGAAATACTCGGACTACTACAAAGCAATGGAGTTAGCTAAAAAACAGAAAGAAGATATAAATAAAGAAGAGCATCAGCAAAGAAATACTCTAAATCAGCTCGGCAGAGATTTATCAGAAGTTCAGATCAGCCTTGAAGCCTCAGGCAACACTGTTCTGACAAGAATTTGTGAAGAAATACAATCAATTATCTACCAAGCCCAGACAAACGGACAAACCATACAACCTCTTTCCGAATGCAGGACAAACATTATCCACGCACTGGTCACTAAGCATCTTGAAAGTGATCAAACCAGCACGATCATCAAGCTGTTTATTGAGGTTCAGACCGTAATAGAACAGGCGGGAGAGACAAGTTTACAGGAAAACTCGTTTCAGCCTCCCGAGAGCATCACCCAGGCACTGGCCTCTCTGTCAAACGGTGCTTCACCTAAATGGTATAACCAACTCTTTACAAGCCACCTTCAAGAACAAAGAACCAATACTCTGGAGATGGTGAAGGGCCTTTTCAAGGCTTACCAGCAAACCATTGCAGCGCCAATGCAAATAGGGGATTTCATTGAAGCAAGTGCCCTGGAAATTACAAAAGATAATGATGACCCATTGATCAAACAACTTGCGACAGAAATGCAGACCTACGCTCACCAGCTGAAAACACCTTAAATAGCGACCTCCCCCCCGTCGGCAGGTTTACTGTATAACCTGTCGACATATCATCATCCCCCTGCCCTTTTAGCGTCATAACCTTCTTTTTTGAGGTGATCGACCATGATATCCACATGATCCCCTTGAAGCTCAATATTGCCATCCTTAACAGCACCACCACCACCACAACGTTTCTTTAGCTGTTTAGCAAAGGCTTTCAAATCATTACCTGCTAATGGCAGGCCACTGATTACCGTTACAACCTTTCCGCCTCTCCCCTTTTTTTCTGGGCGAACACGGACATTGCCATCACCCACGATCTCAGGCTCATCCTTTTCTTCTTTAATTCTCCCGGAATCTGTGGAATAGACCAGCTTACTTTCAGGGTTACGCTGATACTTGCTCATCACCAACCTCTCAAAACAGAAAGCCACCTTTTTAACGTCATGAACCTTCATTGTCGAGATATACAAACAGAACCAACAAAAAAACCAGCCAAAATGGCTGGCTTTTCAAAAAAAGGGGATGAAGAAAATGTGAACTCACGCGCCTCTGGATAAAATATTACCTTTAACCGCTGACGACATAGACTGTGCTCTTTCACTCTCTGCATCGCTGCCGCGGTTAATCAACGCTTCACTTGCCTGTTGCTCATCCCGAACTCTGCCTGCCTCATCACTCCCCATTAATGCTTTTCTCAACCTTTCATCAAATTGCGCCTGCATCTCAAGCCGGTGCATATACCGTTTGAACTCTTCAGAGCTCATAGGCTCATGTGAGTAGGGATGAATAGGTCGACCGGATTGATCACTCTTGGGGATCATATCTTCAGGGTTCGGTCTCTGGAAAGAGATATCACTGTTTAAACCTTTTATTTGCTCAGACATCCTTTTCTCCTCGCATGACTACTTCTTTAACCCACCGCTTCGAGATCGGAACATTACCTCTGTGATTTAAACAGAAGTGAAAAAACCATCAAAATTAAGCTTAAGTCTAGCTAAAGAAAAACGGCCTTAAAGAAAAACAACGTTTAGTCATTAAGAATCAACAAGATAATAACCATCGTAAAGCTACAACTTCCGTTCCCTGGAAGTATTTTCATACATCCTCAGCAATCCTGAAGCCAACCATTTCGAACAGAAATATCAATTTGTTCAAGAACATAGGCCCATAATGCAGGAGCCAGCCTTTCCAGATGCTGATTTCGTCTCAGTACCTGACTACGAGTCACCTGATACGTGGCCCATGTACCGCCATCACTCTCCATATTCTGAATAACAGGCAATAAGCAATCCATCGCTTTAGCAAAACGTGCGTCAGGAGTTTCAACCTCCTCAAACTCGAGCCACAGCACTTTCATTTCTTCAGCCTGATCATCCGGCAAAAGACCAAACAGACGCTCTGCAGCAAGCACCTCCTTAGCCCCTTGCCCAGAAAGCTCCGAAGTATCGGCAAAAGCAAATGTGTCACCGGCATCAATCTCAACAATATCGTGAATAAGCAACATTTTGATAACGCGAAAGACATCAACAGGCTCTTCAGCATACTCAACCATGGTCATAGCCTGTATAGCAATATGCCAGCTATGCTCAGCACTGTTCTCTTGCCGGTTGTTATCCGGTTTTACTCTGGTTCGGCGATACACGGCCTTGAGTTTATCCAGCTCTTTTAAAAAGGTGAGCTGCTGCTCAAGCTTGGCAGTACTTTCAAACATCTTTTTTTGAACCATATTACTAAATAAGAGTCATACTTCATGATCGTAACAAATAAAGCAGTCACTTTTGAGAATTTATCTATAAAACTTGTAACTATTCAGCACCCTTCATATAAATCTGGAATTTTCTGATTTTTCGACCATCATCTTATACTCAATTTTTCTAACAAATCTCCAGTATGGAACCAGACTTCCCAGCTACTCCGTTTACCGAAGCTCTCCTTAAAGAGAATGAAGAGCTTCGGACCGAGAATGCGCTTTTACGGGAACGTTGCAGCGAACTGGAAGAAAGGGTTAATAAAAACAGTCAAAACAGTAGTAAGCCACCATCGTCAGATGGTTATCAAAAGCCCAGTAAAAAAGGGAGTGATAAAGGTGATACATCTTCCAAAGAAGCCCCCTGCTCCTCACAGGAAACACCGAACCCCAAAAGCCTTAGACCATCTTCAGGCAATAAACCAGGTGGCCAGAAAGGTCATCAAGGCTCTTGTTTGAGACGTGTCGCCTTACCCGATTATGTCAGGCATCTGAAGGTTGAAAAATGTTGCTGTTGCCAGTCTTCGCTTATCGATATTAAACCCACCAAATACATTGAGCGACAGGTTTTTGATCCAGGTAGACCCGGAGAATTTGAAGTTACCGCGTACTGGGCAGACGTTAAAGTATGTCCTTGTGGTAAACGGAACACCGCTGAGTTTCCCCAAGGAGTGAAAGCCGCTGCTCAATACGGAGAAGTGACTCAGGCAATGGCTGTTCATTTAAACCAGTATCACTTCATCCCATATCACCGGGTGTCTGAGTATTTCAATACTATTTATTGCATGAGTGTCAGCGCAGGCTCTGTTGCCAATTTTGTTGCCTATACCCATGAGAACCTGGCCTCTACTGAGCAGAGTATCCGCGATGCTTTACAAGAAAGTCCGGTTGCAGGAGCGGATGAAACTGGCATGCGGGTTGACGGTTCACTGTGGTGGTTACACATTATGCGAGATGACCAATGGACGCTTTACTACCTCTCAGAAAGGCGAGGTTGTGAAGCAATGGATGCAATGGGCATCCTGCTGACTTTTGCAGGCATTCTGGTTCACGATCATTGGAAGTCCTACTTTGCCTATGCGGCAGTGCATGTGCTTTGTAATGCCCATCATCTGAGAGAGCTTCAGGGAGTTGTCGATAGGGATGCGAATAAGCTGGCTCTGCGGCTGATGAAATTGCTTACGCTCTCCTGGCACTTCTGCAAGAAATACAAAGCAGCCGGTCTGACTCAAATGCCTGGTGCAATACAGCTTCGCATTGAGACGATATACGACCAAATCCTTCAAAGGGCTCTCACGAAGGAAACCGCTTATATGGAAAAACAACGACAGGTGCTTGGACGTAAGAAGGTCAGGAATACCAAGGCCTACAACCTGTTCAAAAGGCTTATTGAGTTTAAGGTTGAAACGTTGCGCTTCATGTCGGACTTTTCAATTCCCTTCGATAACAATGGCAGTGAACGTGATGCCAGGATGGCCAAACTTAAGCAGAAGATCTCAGGCTGCTTCAGAAGCGAAGACGGAGGTACCATGTTTACCCGAATCCGAAGCTATTTATCATCTGCTAAAAAGCAGGGGTTGAACATATTTCAGGCGCTTCTTAAAGCGGTTCGAAATTACAACAATACGCCTTTGCTGGGTGCTGAATAGTTACTAAAACTTATTAAGTTATCGAGTAATGAATCTCCCCCCCTCAGGTGATGTCTAATCATATCAATCACCGTTACATTCATTACCAATGATCTAATGACTTAATTCAAAAATGACAATTTATGAAACCATAAGACAGAACGTAACCAGGCTTACACGGCATGGATTGCCCAAATTAAAAGTCAGTAAAGTCCCAAGAGGTCAGTAAACACATGATAAACCTTCAAGCCAGCATCCCCCCTCCCTCTTTCATGGATGATGAACCCATAAGAACATGCTTTATTCGAAACAGTGGGGAAGTACAGGAACTTGAGCCTGCCCTAGGCTATACAGAAGCAGAATCCACGAGACGTTTGGAAGACCATTATGGATGCACTGTTTGTAAAGAAGTTGTTGAGGAAACCCCGTTACGAAGTCGAGCTTGCAGAATAAGGCATGGTGATCACACCAATCATATCTTATGTCGCCCCTGTTTTGATCAACTGACTCCAACACCAAGGACACACATTTTCGCAAGCGGGACCCTAACCAAAAAATGCCCTACATGCCGCGAGGAGCTTGACCCCCCTGAAGCTTTTGAACCCTGGATGCCTCAATTGCCTTGGTCGACCTGGTGGTCAGAACATCAAGTTATTGGACCAAAGCCAGATCCGTTGGAAAGGATACAAGACCCTACTATACTTGCAGACATTCAGAGCACCTATCAAAAGTGCCATGTTCATAGCAGTCAGCATGCCCAACCAGTTCCAACACCAGCACCCGCAACAGTTCCGATACCTGCTCCAGCGACCAGACGATCTGCCACATGGTCTGCAGGGTCAATTGCTCGAGAAGTTTTCTCGCTTCCATTTAGAATTACCAATACCGCGCTGAACTTTGGCCTCTTTGCAGGCTATTACGTTACTGTGATGGTGGGCACCACAATCGCAGCGCTTACTGGTATCGCGGTTGGTATAGCAGACGCAGTCTATAGCAAAATAACCAACCAGCAGCCCAGAAAAACAATTAAAGAATATTGTATCAGTTTTGCTAAAACAGCATTCGAACGATTATCAATGCCTTATAAGATGCTACCAAGACACTCACATGCGGCAGTATTGCCTGCATTAAGTAGTATTCTTTTTTTCGCTTTAGCAGTGAAAAGTTCAAGGGTCTCAGCTCCTATATACGGTCCTTCGATATATAGAGTATCTCAAGCTATTGGCGAATTAACATATCTCGTTTCAAATCCCTACAAACCAGTCACGGATAGAACCGTTAACCTATTCATTAATACACACCGCTACATGACAAACTTATGAAATTTGGAAATTAAGCTGTTATACAAAGGAAGCCTTTCTTAACCAGAGGTTTCCCTTGTATCACTTAACCCGATCTTACCCTTGCTCAAGCAATCGGCGCAGATCAATAATTGCCGCATTCGCTCTGGAAACGTAGTTGGCCATTACCAGAGAATGGTTGGCCAGGAAGCCAAAACCGGAGCCATTGAGAATCATCGGACTCCAGACGGTATCCTGAGTTGCTTCAAGCTCTCGAATAATCTGTCGGACGCTGACAGTTGCGTTTTTCTTTTCCAGAACGTCAGCAAAGTCGACTTCTACCGCCCTGAGAAGGTGTATCAAAGCCCATGAGGTGCCTCGAGCTTCATAAAACACATCATCAATCTGTGACCATGGTGTTTTTACATCCACCAGAACAACACCGTCCGTGGACTGAGCTGCTCCAGTATCACCCGCCAGGTCTGTATTCAGACGAGGCTTACCCACACTGGCACTCAATCGCTGGGAAAGGCTCCCAAGTCGGGTCTCTACATCCCCCAGCCAGCGGGTCAGGTTATCTGCTCTGGTGTAAAACTGAGCGGAGTCATTGGGGTCTGATAACCGGTTCATATAGCTTTCCAGCTTATTAATACCCCGCTGATACTCTCGTTCACTGGAGGGTAAGATCCAGCTTCTGGCATCAAAATTGAATTGCGGCTCGGCAACGGCCAAATCAGGGTCTTCCCTGGACTGGGACTGGGAACGACTAAAGTCCTTTCGGAGTGCTCTGGCCATATCCCGAACCTGAATCAACACCCCAACTTCCCAATTGGGCATGTTATCCATCAGCACACCTGGTGGCATAATATCGTTACGCAGAAAGCCTCCTGGCTTATTTAATAAAGTGTCTGCCAGTGTGTACAAAGTTGCGGTTGTCGTATAGCCGGTGACTACATCCTGCCCATTATCAGTTGCCAGTTTTTCGGCATTAGCCTGAACAGAGAACAACTCTGGCTCCTGACTCCAGTACCAGCCAATGAGTGAAAAAAGCAGTATAAGAACACCAGCACCAACCATCAGGGCTTTGCCATGCACCAAGCCCGATATGCTATGAATTCCTGACTGAAAGGTCTGTTTGATCTTGTCCAGCGCCATAGTCTCCTCGTTCGTCACCGGTCAGGCTTGTTATCCTGATTATGGCGTTCCAAAATGGATGCGCTTATCGAGCAGCCATTATCCTCTAATAATCATGGTTGTGCGAGCTTATACCCATCGTACTTTCTAACTACCATAATGAGTATGGTCGCTCGAAAGTTCGATTGGTATTTTACCTAAGAATCCAAAAGATGAATTACCCGAAACAGAGTCTGTAGCTACAAGTAATCATTTGCAGGGGAAATATAAAAGTTGTACTTCAAATAATAGAGCTTAGAGCCGCTCCGGCTGCCCCAGGAAGTATCCCTGACCACCGGCAATTCCCAATTGCTTCAAGGCTTCCCACTCTTCTTCTTTTTCAACACCTTGAGCCAAAACCCCAATATCCCTTGATTCAGCCAGCATAGAGAGCGTTCTTATATAGAGCTGATTCTCATAACTCAACGTAACATCTCTGGCAAAGCTGCCATCCACTTTCAGGTAATGAGCATTAATCATCTGAAGGAAGGTCAGTGCCTGACTGGAAACTCCAAAGTGATCAATTGAGAACTGACACCCAGTCGCTACCAGTTTATCCACCCGCTCAGCAACCCGTTCACCCACTAGCATCAACGTTCGCTCTGGTGTCTCAAGAATCAGGCGTTTTGCCAGATCCGGGCGAAGTTTAAGTGCATCCAGTAGCCAGTGGTAAAAGTCATCATCCATCAACGAGTAAGGTGAAATATTCAAGCAATAAATCCGATAGTCACCCCGCTCATCAATATAATCAGCCAGTGCAAAAAACACAGCACGGTCGAACTCCGCATACAAATCATAGCGTTCAACAATCGGTAGGAAAGAGTCAGCAGAAACCACATCATCATCCAACTTTATCCGTGTAAGGACTTCCGTAAAGGCAACATCACCTTTCACATCAAATATTGGCTGCCCATACAGTTCAATAAGACCTTCAGACATCACTTTTTCAAGTTTCTCAAGCCACTGGGAGTCACTCCACCGCATATAAGGGTAATCAGTCTCACCACTGACTTCCGTGACCTCCCAGCCATTCTTTACTCGAACTTCCTGCGCCAGTAGCTGCTTATCTCCATGATCCAACAGAAACTCTGGTGAGCAGCGCCCCTGATGGATGACAGAAGCAATGTGCAGGCTATTACTCCCTTCCGGGGAAGAAAAGAACTCCATGGCGGCCAGAACCCTGAAAAGCAGCTCGGTAATCCTGCGATTTTCAGTAACGCCGCAGGCAGGAATAAATACGGTAAAACTTGCCTCATTTCTCCGACCCAGGAATGCTTCCGGCCAGGGGAGCAGGGTTTTACCAATCCAGTGACTGATCGTCACCAGCAGGTCATCAACAAACTTCTGGCCAGATTTACGGTGTAATTCCTCTATTTCTCTCACCTGAATCAGAACCAGACTGCCGCCGGCTTCACCAGCTTCTTCATTTAAAACCGTATTCATCCGGCTTTTAAATGCCTTAATATTAAGCGCGCCTGTCAGAGAATCTTTTACTGACTTGCGACGCAGCTCTTCGGTTAATGCCACCTTTTCAGAAAAGGCCTTTTCCAACTTACCTGCCATGCGGTTCATGGCCTGTACAACTCTGCGAAGGTCTGTCGTTTTTGGCAACTCGGGCTGTATCTCAAAGTGACGATCGCAGATACGGTTTGCCTGATGCTCCATCCGTTTTAACGGTCGCAGAACCACCCCGAGAAGAATGTTCAACCCTACAATGGCAAATAGCAGGCCAGCACTGAACAGAAGGATATCCCCACTTAGTTTTGACCAGAGACTGCGATAGGCATAACCCGGATGGCTGGCCACAAGCAGCTGTCCCATTGGAACCCAGCCGCTATTGATCTCACTGGTAACTTCGGGAGCTTCGAGATCAATCAGTTTCACAAACCAGTCAGGCACGCCTTCCAGAACTACCGGGTGTTCACTGTTCACCAGTACGTTTCCAGACATATCGGTAAAGCGGATCTGTCGGTAGTACCCCCGGTCAAAAACCGCATCAATCATCGAGTCTATTGCGGCAGTATTGCCTACGCCTGCTGAAGCAATTGCGATACCCAGAGATGTAGCCGTATCCTGTGAATGGGAATTCAGCTGTTCCTGTAAATAATGACGGGCATCGCTTACCGTCAACGCAAAGCTGCCGGCAAACAGCAGAATCAAAAGCAACGTTAAAGATAGAGCCAATTCACGAAGTAGTGTCATGGTGGCATCCCTGTTCGTTTCCTGAGAAAGCAGTCTTATCCATTAGCTGCTCGCGTCATTTATTGTTCCCTGACTATTTGACTTCTGTAGCCGCCTGCGTAGCTCCGTCCAGGTTTTTATTTTATTAGATTCACCGACTCTGACACCCTCCCCCCGCTGACGTGATAGCCACAACCCATCACCGTTAAAATTGTAAACGGGAACAAGATCCTTGCGGCTGCTTGCAGGGCGAATCTCACTGATCAGATTGTCCAGAATCAACGGTTCTTCTCCCGGATTTGCAAAGTAGCTGAGCACCATATGGGCCTGATCAAGCTCAACCGCCTTTACATAAGTGATCCTCAGCTTTTCATCGGGAACGCCAAGCTCGCGGAGCGTAAAATATTTAGCAATAGAAAAGTCCTCACAATCGCCAGCGCCACTGGCCAGGAATTCCACAGGGGTTGCCCAGAAGTCCTCTTCCCCCCAGTGATCAATATCATTCATAAATCGCATGCGGTTAAAGAAGTCATTCACTTCAACCAGCTTCTGGGGCTCTGACAGCTTCTGACTGTACGTTATGAGATTCTGCCAATGGGTCAGCCGTTCAGCAGCAGCAACGCCATAGAGTTTGCGAGCACTATCCACCAGGGCTTTACCCACCACCAGATCTCCAGCCAATACAGCAGCAAAGAAAAAATGTAGCCATTTGGATGGAAGTAGGTGAGATAGCATCCAGAATATTACCAACCGATTCCTGATCTTATATAGAATCGGCAGCCATCAGGGTAGACTGTAAGGAAAAACCGGCAAAAGGCGATAACAGGGTTGGCGGCCGGGCAAATCTATGCGTATAATCCAACCCGCTTCAGGGCCTATAGCTCAGTTGGTTAGAGCAGTGGACTCATAATCCATTGGTCGCAGGTTCGAGTCCTGCTGGGCCCACCATTAAATAGCACCCCTTCCTTGCAAATAAGCATTCAATTTTGCCACCGGATTTGCTTCTTAAAGAGTAAGGGCAGCCTCACCTGTCAGATACTCCCTACACGGCATCTCAACAACCACATACCACACATAACTCAACCCCTGACAATGACAGCAGCATTTCTTTTTTCAAAAAACGTCCATTTTGACTAAGAGACTGCTTATCAAGCATGCCCCCATTTACATACAGGCCATTGACCAATCTCTATCCAACCAGATATAAACATAGGGATTCAGTAAACACTTTGTATATTGAATATTTTCGCATTGATGAATATCAAGGAAAGGCAATCTGATGACATCTATAGTTCGAGGCTGAAAAATAAACAGCTTTATTAGATAGTTATCAGTAGAAGACGCTGACATTCTTCTTTGTTATATTATCGAAACGATTAAACAATCCGGAAATCAGCCCAAATAAAGAGACAACTCAGGCTGAGTTGATGTAGATGAGAGCAAGCTGTGACGTCACTGAATAATACAATAAGCAGCCATGGAAGCGTCATTGCCCGCCAACTGACATCATCCAGATTTTTCAAGCTTCATCACCTCAGGACGCTCTGTCAGATTATTCTGATTGTTCTGCTAGCCAGGCAGCTGGCCATCATCACATGGCAGCTTCTGCCAGATAACACTCTCGAGCAATCAACGGTTCAAAGTATCAAGGCACAGATACCGTCTGCCAGAAACACCAGCAACATCAACCCGCTTTCTTCTCTGGAAAGCCTTCAACTCTTTGGTAAACCACCAGTAGCACAACAGGTGCAGGCTCCCGCACCTGAAGATGTCCCCGTTTCACGTCTGGCAGTTCGCATCACCGGCCTTGTTGCCAGCAACAACCCGGATGAGTCTCTGGTCATTATTCGCTCCGGTTCTTCCGATGCCACCTATCGTCCTGGCGACACGCTGAAAGGCACTCGGGCAACAGTGGACACAATTTATGCTGACCGGGTCATCATTCGCAATGGTGAACGTTACGAATCACTGCTGATGTATCCGGATGAAGCAAATAAACGACCGATTCAGAGAGCAACTCAGAAAACGACCACAATACAGCCGGCTAAAAGCAATACCGTTGCAGATATTCGCAGGAAGCTTCAGGATAAACCTGACTCATGGGCAGAGATTGTGACCATTTCACCCGTTCGCAGAGACGGGGAATTACAGGGATATCGGGTTAATCCGGCCCAATATCCGGATTATTTTACTCAGCTTGGCCTTAAAGCGAATGATATGGCAGTAGCCATCAACGGTTATGACCTGACAGACACTAATGAAGCAATGAAGGTCATTGGACAGCTGTCTTCAATGAATCAGATTTCATTAACCATTGAGAGAGATGGCCAGCGTTTTGAGATTGACCTGTCTTCCTGATTATTAAGATATATACGCCATGTGCGACTTTTAGGTTTGCATAAGGAGACATGACTGATCCTGCTTTCTGCTATTAAAAGCAGTAGAAAGCAAAGAAGGTTTCAGTCATGCCCGTTGAAGAGTTTATCACTACAGTCTACTGCTTGATCGACGATTTGGTAAAAGAGCTTTTTCCTGTACCACTGCGACTTCGAGGGTTTCCACCAAAGCTCACTGATAGTGAAGCGATCACCATGGAAGTTGTCGGTGAATGGCTTGGGCATCATAAGGACACTGAGATTTGGAAGTATTTTACCCGACACTGGCGACACCTGTTTCCTGACATTCCTTCACGCTCGGCATTTGTCAAACAGGCCGCCAACTTATGGCATGTGAAACAACGACTGCAAATTCGTATAGTCCAGATGATGCATGCAGATAATGCAGATATCCATTTAATCGATGGTTTTCCGATTGATGTTGTCGTCAGAACCCGTGCACCACAGAGCCGTATCTTTAAAGCTGAGGCTGGTTATGGTTACTGCGCTTCCAAGGACAAGAAGTTCTATGGCTTTCAGGGGCATTTGCTGGTTGAAGCACGAGGGATTCCTGTGGGTTTTACTCTGACCGCAGCGAACGTAGATGAGCGTGATGCAGCCTATGACATGCTCGAGACCATTTCTGGCCTCTTGCTTGGCGATAAGGGCTATATAAGGCCTGAGTTTAAAGCTGATTGTCAGGAATTAGGTATTGATCTTCAGACGCCACTGAGAAAAAACATGCAAGATGAACGTCCGAAGTCGTTTGTAAAGCTGGTATTACGGGTACGACGGAGAATAGAAACAGTGATAGGTCAATTGACAGAGCGCTTTGAAATAGAAAAGTGCCATTGTTGAGATAGATGGCATATGACATCACGTATCGCTCGGAAGTTACTGGCACATAATATTGGTTCTTATCTGAATATAATTGCTGGTCGTCCTGCAATACAGTTTGAGAACCTTATTTCCGAAGATTAAAAAACGGAAAGCAAATAATTGCGTGATTTTGAAGATACAACTTGGACTTACCATCATGCTAGCCCGGATATTTCATAAACGTGCTCCCGTTCTCGCTTGTCCTTTGCCGCCCTAAGGGAGTTTTGCTCGGTCGACCGTACTCCCCGGTACGGCACTCCCTCACAAAATCCCTTAGGGCGACAAAGTCCTGCCCGAGATTCGGGGCAGTTTATGAAATATCCGGGCTAGTAATTTGAGATAGTTTCAGACAAAGTCGCACATCGCGTATATATAGGTACCGCTATGTTTTCATCGTCGGTGTGCGCAGGGGAAATCCGTGCACTGATATCCAGGACGAGCTTTTTATCACTGCGCTGGCCGCAGGCACTATTAAAAGCTCTACCATTCGTGCTGGCGTTGCCTCTATCACCATCCGTGCTGGCAAACAACGCTCCTGCACCAAGCTACAACAGCAGTTATGCATCTTCCCACTCACTGTATTCTGCCAGTTTTGAAAAAGCGGATATCAAAGAGTTTATTCGTACGGTCAGTGCCAACCTGAATCGCACCATCATCATCGACCCTGGCGTTCGGGGTGAGGTGACCATCCGTGCTTATGAGCAACTGAATCGACAGCAGTACTACAAGATGTTTCTGTCGGTACTTTCCGTTCATGGATTTGCGGCAGTTGAAGATGAAAATGGCCTGGTAAAAATCATACCGGACAAAAATGCCCGTACCTCGTCCATACCAGTGGTTGCCGGTAAAAAGCTGGGAGACCAGGTCGCCCACGGTGGTGATGAGATGGTCACCTGGGTTCTGCCAGTCAACCATGTGCCTGTACGTGAGTTGTCACCTATTATCCGACAACTGGTTGATAGCTCAGGCAGTGTCGTACATTACGACCCATCAAACATTCTGATTCTCAGTGGCCGGGCCAATAACCTTGAGCGTGTTGCCGAGGTGGTTCGTCGTATCGACCAGGCAGGCATGCGCAATGTCCAGATCGTCCAGCTGTTCCACGCCTCTGCCAGTGAGATGGAACGAATCCTTATGGCGATCTACGCCGGACAGGGTCAGAAGCCCAACGGTATGCCGCCCATCATTGTCAGCAATGAGGCCAGCAACCAGATCATCCTGTCTGCTGATGCCCAGACCCTGCAACGCATGAAAAGCCTGTTGCTGCAAATGGACGCCGAGCGAAAATCCACGGGCAATATCCGTGTCTTCTACCTCCACTATGCCAAAGCAGAAGACCTGAAAAAGGTACTGGACGGCGTTGGTAAAATGCTGATTGCCTCCGGTAGCAGCAGCAAAAGTGCCTCTGGCGATTACAGCATTGAAGTCCATGAGCAGACGAATGCGCTTGTGGTTACTGCTCGCCCTGATGTGATGCAGGCCATGGAATCTGTGATTGAACGGCTGGATATCCGCCGTGCCCAGGTCATGGTGGAAGCCATCATTGTTGAAGTCGCTGATGGGGACGGCATTAATCTGTCATTCCAGCTGGCCAATGAAGATGGCACCAGCATGATGCAGTTCCAGGACGGTTCCAGCGTTCCTATCGGGGAAATTCTGATGGGGATGAAAGAGGCAGAAGATGAAAAAGGTTCCACCATTATCAATGATGATGGAACAACGATAAATCCTGATAAGCCCGGTGATTACACCGCCCTTGCCGCAGCACTGGCAAAAGTCTCCGGTGCTGCCTTCAGCATCACCTCCGGCGACTGGACTGCACTGCTTCAAGCCGTCACGACATCCAGCCAGTCCAATGTTCTGGCGACTCCAAGCCTGCTGACCCTCGATAACGAAGAAGCCTCTTTTATTGTGGGTGATGAAGTCCCCACTCTCACTGGCTCAACACCCAGCTCCGGTAACGACAACCCTTACCAGACCATCGAGCGAAAGGAAGTGGGTGTCAAACTGACGGTCACGCCGCAAATCAATGCCGGTGATGCCGTAAAACTGACGATTGAACAGGAAGTATCCAGTGTCAATGGCCGTACCCCCGTTGACGTAACCTTTGCCACCCGTAAGGTCAAAACATCGGTCATGGTAAAAACCGGGGACACTGTCGTCATAGGCGGACTGCTGGATGAAAACGTTCAGGAAAGTGTCTCAAAAGTACCGCTACTGGGTGACATACCAATCCTTGGTCACCTGTTCCGCTCGACCTCCAGTAAAAAGGTGAAGAAGAATCTGATGGTCTTCCTTCGTCCCACTATTATTCGGGATGACCTGACCATGAACGCCATCAGCGGCCAGAAGTACGATCTTATCCGTGCTTACCAGCTGGATAAGCAGGCCCAGGGTATTTCATTGATGCCCGGTTTCGATACCCCGGTTCTCCCGGAACAACCCACTGCCCGCGACTTCCTTGATGAACTCAGACGCCAGATGGATGAAGAGTCAGCAGAAGCTAAAGACGCTGAAGCGCAGGAAGAAACCTCAACTCAGGCATCCACAACGCCAGTGCGTCGTACCGGTGGGAGAAGGTAATGACGGAAGTTGCCTTGAGCCCTGAAATGTCGCAACGGGAAGAAGAAGCGTTGAGTGAAGAGCTGGCTCTGACTATCGAGAAACGGATGAGAGAATCGGTAATCTCCGAGCCAGAGCCTGCCAGCCAGGAAGAGCCTCTCAGCGTAAAAAGAGTGCGCAACTTACCGTTTTCGTTCGCCCGTCGCTTTAATGTGCTGCTCTCATACAGTGATCAGGGCAAGGCTCAGGTCTGGTACAAAGGGCTCCCTTCCACCGCTGCACTGCAGGAGGCCAGGCGCTTTGCCGGCACGTCACTGACCCTGATTGCTCTGGACGAAGATGAGTTTGAGCAGAAACTGGCAAACCATTATCAGCAGGACTCTTCCGCTGCACGACAGTTAATGAATGACATCGGCAATGATGAAGGCCTTCAGGCCCTGGCAGAAGAACTGCCAGAAGATGAAGACCTGCTGGAAGCGGATGATGGTGCTCCGATCATTCGCCTGATCAATGCCATGCTCAGTGAGGCGATCAAGGAAGGCGCGTCCGATATCCATATTGAGACCTTTGAGCGAAACCTGACGGTTCGCTTCCGGGTTGACGGTGTGTTACGGGAAATACTCCGTCCTCAGCGCAAACTGGCTGCCGTTCTGGTTTCCCGGGTAAAAGTCATGGCCAGGCTGGACATCGCGGAGAAGCGCGTTCCCCAGGATGGTCGCATATCTCTTCGTATTGGTGGCCGTGCTGTCGACGTTCGTGTATCCACTCTGCCTTCACGCCACGGAGAACGAATCGTTATGCGTCTGCTGGATCGCAACAGTGTCCAGCTGGATCTGGCCAGCCTTGGCATGGAAGGCCCCCTTTGCGAACAGTTTCGAGAGCAGCTGCATAAGCCTCATGGCATTCTTCTGGTTACCGGCCCTACCGGTTCCGGTAAGAGTACAACGCTCTATGCCGGGCTGAGTGCTATCAACAACAGTGAGCGCAATATTCTGACGGTTGAAGACCCGGTGGAATACGATCTGGAGGGCATTGGCCAGACCCAGGTTAACCCAAAGGTGGATATGACCTTTGCCCGGGGGCTGCGCGCGATTCTTCGACAGGACCCGGATGTGGTGATGATCGGTGAAATCCGCGATCTGGAAACTGCTGAAATAGCGGTACAGGCATCCTTAACCGGTCACCTGGTACTCAGCACACTGCACACCAATACCGCTGTTGGTGCCGTCACCCGTCTCAGGGATATGGGAGTTGAGCCCTTCCTGCTGGCCTCAAGTTTGCTGGGAGTACTGGCTCAGCGTCTGGTCAGAACACTCTGCCCGAACTGCCGACAACAGCGCCCTGCCACCGAACTTGAAATCAACCTGATGGGGCTTTCATCCGACCACCCGCTGTGGCATTCCACCGGTTGTGAGGAATGTCATAACACCGGCTACCGCGGCCGAACCGGTATCCATGAACTGTTTCTGGTCAATGACCAGGTACGCCGACTGATTCATGATGGTGCTGGTGAACAGGCCATTGAACAGGAAATACGTCATTCGTCGAATAGTATTCAAACGGATGGCTTCAGAAAAATCCTCAGCGGTATCACCACTCTGGAAGAGGTGATGCGTGTCACCAGGGAATAAAAGCGCATGAGCGTATTTGCTTACGAAGCCCTGGATGCCAAAGGGAAAAAAAGTAAGGGCGTAATAGAAGCCGACTCGCCTCGTCAGGTCCGGCAAAAGCTTCGGGTTTCGGGGCTGAACGCCATCGCGGTCAGTGAAGCCTCTAGTAAAGAAACATCAGATACAACCAAAAGTAATGGCTCATCGTCCGGTCGGAACAGTCTGTTTCGCTCTTTTTTTCGCTCTTATTTTCAAGAAAGGGCAACGGATGCTGAAGTAGCACTGCTGACACGGCAACTGGCAACGCTCGTTGCTGCGGGCATTCCCCTGGAAGAGTGCCTGCAGGCACTGGTAAGACAGCTGCGCAAGCCGCATCTGAAATCAATCATCACCACCGTTCGCTCAAAAATTCTTGAGGGACAATCTCTGGCCGACAGTCTGGCCTGCTACCCGAAAACCTTTGACCGGCTGTATCGTTCCATGGTGGCAGCGGGAGAAAAGTCTGGCCACCTGGATGGTGTACTGGAAAGGCTTGCCGACTTTACCGAGCACCGTCAGAAAATCAAAGGGCAGCTGATTCAGGCAATGATCTACCCGGCCATCCTGACACTGGTTGCCATTGGTGTGGTGGCAGCATTGCTGGTGACTGTCGTTCCCACGGTTGTTGAACAGTTCGCCCATATGGGTGAGCAGCTCCCCGCCATGACGCTCGCTCTGATCAGCATCAGTGACTTTGTTCGTGCTTATGGACCAACCATTGCCCTTGCCCTGCTGGTTGCCCTGGTGATACGTCATCAAATTTTGCAGCGAAGCCGAACCTGCCGACTGGTTCACGACCGCTGGCTACAAAAACTGCCACTGATCGGCAGTGTCCTCAGCGGAGTTGACTGTGCCCGTTTTGCCAGAACCCTGAGCATACTGACCAGCAGCACCGTGCCATTACTGGAAGGTATGGGGATTGCGTCAAAGGTGCTGGTGAATCAACACATGCAGGAATCACTGATCAAGGCGGCTGAACGGGTCAGGGAAGGTTCTTCCCTCTGGCAGTCACTGGAGCAGACCGAACTTTTCTCCCCCATGATGCTTTACATCATTGCCAGTGGTGAAAAGTCTGGCGAGCTGACCGGCATGCTGGCCAGGGCTGCAGACAATCAGGATCAGCAATTTGAGTCCCAGGTGAATATAGCGCTGGGTATTTTTGGCCCATTGCTGATCGTTGCCATGGCAGGTGTCGTACTTTTTATCGTTATGGCTATTTTGATGCCAATGCTCGACATGAACACATTCATTGGCAGTTGATTGATTTGAACGGCAAGGTGTCGATAAGTGCTCCTGCCCTATCGATACTTTGTGGTAAAAAACAGTATTAGACCATTAGGAAAACCCAATGAGCCTTATTAATAAAAGACAGAAGCAGTCAGGTTTCACCCTGCTGGAAATCATGGTGGTGATTGTCATTCTTGGCGTACTGGCCAGTATGGTCGCCCCTAATATTATCGGCAATAAAGATAAGGCCGATCTGCAGAAAGCCGTGAGTGATATCGTTGCTCTGGAAAATGCCCTGGACATGTACAAACTGGAAAATAATGTCTACCCCTCTACTCAGCAGGGGCTGGAAGCACTGGTCAGCAAACCCTCTGGCAGCCCTGAGCCACGATCCTACCGGGACAACGGTTACATTCGCCGTCTGCCAAAAGACCCATGGGGTAACGAGTACCTGATGCTCAGCCCAGGTGAACACGGTCCTGTGGATATCTTCTCCGCCGGCCCTGATGGTCAGCCAGGCACCGATGACGATACCGGAAACTGGAACCTGGATAGTTAACCACGCTCAATGGCTAACAACATTATACAGTCCGAAGCGGGACAGAGAGTAAAGCAGCACGGCTTCACACTGCTGGAAATCATGCTGGTAATGGTACTGCTGGGGTTAGCCATATCCGCCATTCTGCCTTCCATCATGCCTGATGACAGTGGTGCACTCATGCAGAAAGAGGCCCGGCGGCTGATCCTGCTGGCCCAAACCTCACAGGAAAAAGCACTGCTCCATGGCATGGATATGGGTCTTCTGCAGACGACAGAAGGCTATCAATTTCTGATTTATAAGCAGGGAACATGGCAGCCCATCAGCGGTGATCGAATCCTCTCACCGGTAGCATTGAATAAGGCTCTGCGGTTTGCCATTTTGCCAGGGGAGTCTGTATGGCGAGACACTCTGGATCTGGAGCAGGATAACGGTTTTACCTTTGACGCTTCTGATGAAAATTCTTCTTCAGACTCCGAACATGAGGCTGAACCAGACCTGTTCTTCTGGGCCACCGGAGAGATTTCACCGGCAGAGTTAAGGCTCTTTTCTGCAGATGACCCCAGGCATGCCCTGTCCATCAACCTGAAAGAGCATGGTGAAATCGCCCTGGCGGAAGGAGTCAAAAGATGACGCCCTCCAGAGTCTCTGCTGAACAGGGTTTTACTTTACTGGAAGTACTGCTGGCTCTTGCGTTGCTCGCCATTGCTGGCATGTCGGTATTGTCCATGAGTGGCGAAAGTGTGCGTAACACAACAGTACTGGAACAACGCACTCTGGCTCGACTCGTGGCTGATAATCAGATGACGGAAATTCATCTGCAAAAACAGTTGCCGACACTCAGCTGGCAAAGGGCAGAACATGAGCTGGCCGGGCAGCAATGGTTTGCCCGCTTTCGCAGCGTCAAAACCGCTGATAATGATTTTCGGGCGATTGATGTTGAAGTACGAAGCGAACAGGATGAGAAGAGCCCCATACTGGCGACGCTGAGAAGCTATATGGTCAAACAGGGATGATGCAGATCAAAAAAAAGCAGACGGGTTTTACCCTGCTGGAAATGCTAGCGGCCATCGCTATTTTCAGCATCATCAGCCTCAGTGCCAGGCAGATTTTTCAAGTCGTAATGACCGCCCATGATGTTGTGCTTAATAAAAACGAGCGCCTGCGACAGCTGCAATATACGCTGCTGCTGATTGACCAGGATCTTCAACAGATTGCCGACCGGGGAACCCGGGTTGATGGCAGCGTCACAGAACAAAGCCTGTTCAGTGACTCACAGATGCTGGACAGCGACGATGAAGCACTCGCACTGGTTCGCCATGGCTGGCACAACCCGGACTACCGTTTACCCAGACCAGAACTGCAGCGGGTATTTTACCGCCTCCGGGATAACCGTCTGGAGCGCCAGTATCATCATGTCCTCGACCCTGCCTCAATCAATGTCGAGCCGGTAACCCAGACCTTATTAACCAATATCAACTCACTGAAATTCAGTTTTTACATCAATGGCCAGTGGCTGGAGTCTTTACCCGCTGAAGGCGCTCTGCCAGAAGGGTTAAAAATTGAGTTTGGTATGAACGACCTTGGACGTATAGAACGACGTTATATACTGCCGTCACCCTGACAGTCTGCATCATGATGGGGTTCAAATATTATTCATCGCGAAGAGTTCATCAGCGCGCTTTAACGGATCGCCAGCAGGGTATTGCCCTGCTTAGCGTATTGCTGATGCTGACCCTGCTGGTTCTACTGGCCAATGAGTTAACACTCTCCTTTCGCACCCAGTTAACCAGAACCCAGTCCATGCAGGAGCGGGAGCAGGCACGCTGGTATGCCTTTTCTGGTGAGAGCCTGGCGATCAAAACGCTCAAACAGAACTTCAAAGATGATCCGGACATTACCCATCTTGGGCAGTACTGGGCCACTGCCAATGTCGTATTGCCGGTGGAAGGTGGCCACATTGCCGGTCAACTGAAAGACGCTCAGTCCTGTTTTAACATCAATGCCCTGGCAAAGCCGGCCGCAGAAGGGAGCGATACGTATCAGAAAACGCCTGAAAGTCAGGCATTTTCTGCTCTTCTTCAATACCTGGACATTCCCCAGTGGGAGTCCGACAGGATTACCCAGGCAACCCGTAACTGGGTCAGCAGTGAAGACCTTCGCCAGGGTGAAAGCGATACGGATTACCTTGTCCAGCCACTTCCCTATCTCAGTGGCAAAACCCTGATGCGGGATATCAGTGAATGGCGCGCCGTGGCCGGAGTATCAAAAGCGGTTGCTCAACAAGTAATGCCTTACCTCTGCACTCTCCCCATGGCTGAGCTGGCCATCAACGTGAATACCATCCCTGTTGACCAGCCCGAGATTCTGGCGGCTCTCTATATTGATCAGCTGCCCGTTGACCAGGCGCGTAGCATTCTGGAAACCAGGCCACGGGAAGGATGGGATGAGGTGGCTGATTTTACCAGCCAACCGTTACTGGCCAATTTCAGCAGCACGGGGGTAGGCAAACGCCTGACCATCGTCAGCCACTATTTTGAAATGCGTGCAACAGCCAATTACGGCGAAAGCGAAGTCAGACTGAATAGCCTTCTGGCTCGCTCTAAAGACAACCAACTAACGGTCATTCGCCGTAAATTTGGAGGAGTGTAATGAATCCTCACCTGCTATTGAGGCTACCTGAACATCCCGATCAACCGGTTTACTGGCTGCTTTTCTCGACTGAAACATCGAATGAAGAGCAATGTATTGCCAATGGCTCCTGGCCAACAGCATCTGATTTTATTGCAGAATATGCCGACACCACGGTAACCAGCGGAATGTTATCCGGTCAACCCATTGCAGCAATGAATGCTACGGTTCTGGTGCCTGCAGCCCGAGTGACACTCCATACGCTGACTCTACAGGGGCGGCTGACACCTGCCGTTCGACAGTCTCTTCCCTGGCGACTGGAAGAAGAGCTGAGCGATGATGTTGAAGACCTGCATTTTGCCATCCTGCACCACGGGGACAACCAGGCTCATCTGGCAGTCATGCAACAGGCAGACATGGAACAGTGGCAAGGCTGGCTGATGGATGCCGGGGTGATATCAAAACGCTGGGTACCCGATGCTCTGATGCTCCCTGTCGAAGAAAACCAGTGCCGTTTATTAACCATTGATGACCTGATCATTGCCCGGTATGGCCAGTGGCAGATAGCCGCCTGTGAATCACAGTGGTTAACCCTGTTTATGGAGGGACTTAAAAAGGAACAGCCTGAACTGGAGTTTTCAGAAGCAGAACTGCATTCTGCATCGCCATTAACACTGCTGGCTCCCCAAGCCAGGAATACACAGCTCAACGTGCTGCAGGGGCAGTGGCAGCCTGCCTCGCCCTGGCGCCAACGGCTACTTCCCTGGTGGTCAAGCGCACTAATGGCCAGCCTGCTTTTCATCATGCTAACCGTAAATTCAGTGCTGGATACCCACCAACTGGAGCAAACCGCGGCTTCTTATCAACAGCAGGCCAATGGTATTTACCAGCAACTCTTTCCGGGCGAACGGGTTGTCAGATTACAATCCCAGATGCGGCAGAAGCTGGCAGCATTACAGCAACCGGAAGAATCATCACAGAGTATGCTGACCATGCTGGCTCGGATTACCCCGGTGCTGAATACATTCCCTGAATTAAAGGCCAACTCAATGGACTACGACGGTGCACGACAAAGCCTTCGTATTCAGGCACAGGCCAGTGATTTCGAGCTTTTCACACGCTTCCGGGAGCAGTTTGAGAAAGAGCTTAATCGGGGCAGTGAGAAAGGGTTAACCATTGCTATAGAAGCCCTTGAGCGTACCGGAAACAAAGTGACTGGCATGCTGGTCATTTCAGGAGGAGTGTCCTGATGAGCGTCCTTACCAATGCCTTCGAAAGCGCAAAGCCCTTCTGGCAAAGCATGATTGGTCGGTGGCGGCAACTCTCCCAGCGGGAACAGTGGCTCACCGCCACGGCACTGATCACACTGTTTATCTGGCTGATCTGGCAGGGGATTATTACACCGCTTTCGGATCAACAGGCACTGGCAGAGAAGAAAGTAGCGGCCAGCCGCGCACAACTTACGCAGATACAACAGCAAGCTGAACAGATTCTCAGACTGAAAGCTGCAGGTGCCACCGCCCGCCCTGTCAGCAATACGCCCATGGATCAGACGGTCCACCAACTGGCAGGCAGATATCAACTGGTTATCCAGCGGGTGCAGAGCCGGGGTGAAACGCTGGATGTTGATCTGGCCAATGTCCGTTTCGATAAACTGATGAGCTGGCTGACCACACTGGAGCAGCAGCACCGGATCAAGGTTAAAAACATCCAGTTGGAATCCACGGATACCAGTGGTTTTGTCGAAGTGCGCCGCCTGCAGCTTGAACGTGGTTGAATAGAATATGAAACAGGGAAAAATCGGTAAAGTCATACTGCTATCAACGGTTGGTCTGGTCAGCTACAGCGGCTTTCTGATCGCCAATATGCCGGCAGAAAGAGTGTGGCACTACCTGCCAACAGAACAACTGCCCGTCAATATGTCCGGAATTACTGGCACTCCATGGTCGGGAGCCGCTGAAAGTGTAACGCTGACAATGTCACGAAAGCCACTGTCACTGCCATCCATCCGGTGGCAGATTGAACCAGCCTCCCTCCTGAAAGGTGAAGTTCAGGTTTCTGTAGAGCTGGGCAATGCGGCATCCCCTGTTGAAGGCCAGGGAGCTGTTGTGGTTAATCGCCAGATGCTGAGATTGAATAATGTCGAACTGGATACCACTGCACAGTGGCTTGTTGCAGCAACAGGGGGGAAAGTTCCCGGGGAAGTGAAAGGAAATGTTTTTCTGGAACTGGATGAACTGATTGTCAACGACAAAGGGTGCCTGACTATTGATGGTACTGCAGAACTTACAAACAGCGGGTTAGCCTCACCCTTTGGTCAGTTCGATCTCGGGAATTCAACTGCAGAATTAAGCTGTCAGAATAATAACCTGACCGCTAAAGTCAGCCAGAAATCGTCAATCATTAGCAGCTTCGGTGATTTTCAAATCAGCACTAATGGACGTTATACCTTTACCGGAAAAATGACACCGGATGCATCATTGCCTGATTCCATGAAACAAGGCCTGACTATCCTCGGCAAGCCTGACAGCAACGGCGCCTATCCTTTGCGCTTCAGGGGTGCAATTAAGTAATCCCATAAAAAAACCGGCCATATGGCCGGTTTCCAAACACAACACCTCAGGAGTCAGGGGATTACTTCAGAGGAAAGCTATAGGCGATATCAAACTTGGTGTCGTTAATCTTGCCCTCATTCTGCTTGTGGCCTTTATCATCGTAGAATGCCTGCTTAAAGTTAAAGCTCAAGCCTTTCAATGTCCCATGACGGAACAGGTAGCTGGCAGTAAAAGCATGCTCATCTTCATAGGTGTCACCGATAATAGATGTCTCACCATCACGGACGTTATCACTGTGGTAATTACTGCGGTGGTAACCGTAAGTGAACTTTAAGCCCTTCAGCCACTTGTTGCGGCTATAACGGAAGTCCATAGTATTTTCAACAGCCCAGACCTGACCGTTTGGTCTTCTCATACTGCCGTAGTTACCCGCAGTATCATTTTTCAGAACACCTTTCACGTTACCAAAACCGTAACTGAACCCACCGTCACCAATCCGGGTATGGTGGAAAGCAATGGTCCATGGGGACAGGGTCCAGGCAACGGTATAGTTCATCAACTCAGTCTGGTCAGGCTGATCTGCATACTTGCTTGGGTAGCCTTCCGTCTTTTCCCACTCCCAGACTGAGCCGTACTGATGATTTCGGTAGTACTGCGCGCGGAACATCAGATTGTCACGCTTGTTAAACTTCAGCGTGTAATCAGTTCTTGCGTGATAGCGACGCAGATACTCTCTGGCATCGGCTGCCGCCAGAACCAGATTCAACCCGCCAATTTTCTGGTTAAGACCGATGGAGTGAACAAAGTCAATTTTGCGTTTTTCGATATCTTCAGGCTGGCTGTAGTCATAATGACTGGCATAGTTAGGCATCGCCATAATGTCCTGAACACCAGAGTCATCATTGGACATCACACCATTTACGAAAACGTAATCCAGGCGGGTATTGCCCCAGCGGCCATCCAGTTCAAAACCAGTGTACGACGTTGGAATTACATCATCTTCATCACTGGAAGAGATCAACCCACCGTTATAAAAACCAAGACCAGTATTAAAGTTAAGCCGCTCATCACCTTCACCGGCTTTCATTTTAAAGTTAATCTGGGTAATACCTGACGCACCGGAGAACCCATCACAGCGGTACTGGTTACTGTTCCCATAGTAGTAACAGTCCGTCTGCTTCAGGATTTTCATACCATAATTATACAGGCTATATCCGGTGGCGGTTTCACTATACAGCTCACTTCGGCTCAGGGCGGAGAGATCAAGACCGAAGGTGTCACCGATATAACCGGAAATAAAGTTAACCCCCATGGTCAGCTGGGCTTCACCATTATTTTCATAGTCATTCAGCGGATCACCATTACCGTCTTTGGTGTAGTACTTTTCCCGGAACTTACTGTTCATACCCAGGTAAACATCGGAACTGGCACCGGAGAAAAATTCATCTCCCATCTGTTCCCAATCAGCTGCCAGAGCCTGACAGGAAAGAGTGCCCCCTATCAATAACACACCAATACCGGTTACTGCCTTCCTCATTACCACCTTACTCCTGATGATCCTGAAATCTGCCTGCTGCTCGATTGCTTTTATAAGCTTGCTTTGATCATTCTATTCAGGAGTATTCTCGAAGAAACGAAAGACAGATGAAAGATCCTGATATTGACTTCGGTCAACGGGGTAAGGAATTTGTCAGACTTTTGTCAGAAATCGATACTTTTTGATCACTATTCAAACAATTATTCCAATAATATAAACATAACTTGTCGTTTATATTACAAATACATTCATAAAAATCGTTTCAACAAGGAAAAAACAGATTAACACCTCTCAAAAACCTTCAGTTTCTTTACATTTATTAATCTGGATCAACACTTTTTCTTTCAAATCCTATCAGTATCTCCTGCGATAGTGTCGACCCTGGCCAGTGCCTCACACAGAAAACACAGATGACAACAGGCTCGGTCAACGTACGGCGATGGGTATATCAATCAGGCAGTAAATATCATGAGAACAATGAACGCAGGCAGAAAAACCTTACTGGCACTGGCAATTTCTTCAGTTATGGCTGGCAGTACAAATGTCATGGCTCAAGATTACACTCCTAAAGACCCCCTCCTTGACGCAAGTGGCAAACAGGAAATTCTGGCTACTGAAAAGATTCTTGGTGATACCTACGCCATCAAAGTTACAAATGGTAATGCCACTGGAGCGGTCACGAATAATGGCTGGATAGAAGCACAGAATGGCGCAGCCATACTTGTAGAAGAGGGCGGGAATATTGGTTATATCAATAATTCAGGTACTATTATCGGTGGTATTGTGACTCATGCTGATGGAACAAAAGAAAGAGTTGCTATCGATATAAGAGGGGCAAGTGTCCATCACCTTGATGCACTTAAAGTTGGAGAAAGCATAAAAGGTGAGCCAAATAAGGGTGGGACAGTTAAAGGTAATATCTACCTAAACTCCGAACACCTCTCCAACTACACTCCAGATAAAGAAGTTGATGATGGCAATGGTGGAAAAGTCATCATCGACGAGGTAATGAACTCAAGCTACATATCCTTCTATGGTAATAGCTCTGATAAAGCTATTTTTGATGGCACTAAGATAGCTGGAGCAGGAAGAGTTTTTGTTGAAAGTAATAGTTACTTATTACTTAAAGCACAGGACGAAACGATAAAATTCGAATTGGTTGATTACTATTTTGATAATGGTGTAGATAAAGAGAATTCAACCATTAGTAACGGCCATCTTACTCTAAAGAACGACTCGACTCTGGAGATGGAAATCAATGGCCAACTGAGTGCCGACCAGGCATATCTTGACGTAGATGGTGATGTAATTTTCAGCTCTGGTGCAAAGCTTCAGATCACAACTATTGGCGATGTCAATGATATGGTTGGCAGTCATAAAATAATTGAAGCCGACAGTGTTCAAGGCTACGACGAGAAAAATGTTAATGTTAGTGGCGGCTGGATCACTAAAGTCGAACTGATTGAAGGTGATGACAATACTGCCAACATCAAAATTACTCTTGATGAAAAAGTAACATCAGAAACTCTCATTCGAAATGCATCTGCTGGAGGAGCAGATGCAACAGAGCAGGCAGTAATAAAAGCATTTGGTGATTATGCACTTGATGGCTCAGAGGTAACCGAAGATGAGATTACCTACGCAGACACTGTTGCTAATGCAGACGTCAAACAAGAGCTCATTAATCTTTTGAATGCTGCCGGTGACCCTGACTCCGCAGCCCGTCTGTCTGGAGAACTGACTCCTGACCGTAGTGGGGCAGCATTACATGCAGCACAGAGAGCTCAAAACAAACAATTCGATACAATTAGCAACCGGTTGAACAGTCTCCGTGCTGACCAGTTCCATGCAGTGAATGCTTCGAATAGCGGTCTATGGATGCGTGTTTATGGTAATGATGCAAAACAAAACGTTGATGGTCGTATTGATGGTTACGATGTTCAGGGTATGGGGTTCAGCTTTGGTATTGACGGCGATCTGACTGAAAACCTGGTGACTGGTTTCTCCTTCAGCCAGAACTACCAGGATATTGATACCATAACCTACGACACCAATTACGAAGTTAACACCTATCAGTTCTCTGCTTATAGTCTCTGGAACCATGACCAGTACTTTGCGACTGCTGCAGTTAACGCTGGCGTTGATTACTACGATAGCTATAGAACCATAGGTGCCACTACTGGCTATACCGGTGAAACGCGTGCCAATGCAGAATACAAGGCTTTCCATTATGGAGCCCGGGTCACTGCCGGTATGGATCTGGCATTCGACAATATTCTGGTACAGCCAATTATTGCTGGCGAGCTGAATCGCGTAGAAATTGAAGACTACTGTGAAACAGGCTCACCTGCTTCCATAGACTATGGAAAGCAGACTGTTAACCAGGTCAAGCTTGGTATGGGTACCCACATCAGCTCCACATTCGAAATTGCTTCCGGCATTCTGACCCCAAGCCTGACAGCCATGGGTTGGTATGACTTCAAGGCTGGTAACGAGAATATCACTGGAGCTATTGCTGCTGATCCATCTGTAATCGGTGAAATTACTACCGCCACCGGTTCGACTGAAGTTCAGCTCAACCTCGCGGCAGGTATTGACTACACCATCGACGGTGGTCTGAGCCTTGGTCTGGGTCTGCAGCATGACTTCGTAGATGACGGCCATGACACCCAGCTTCAGGCACGTATGAACTACGCCTTCTAATTCAACATCCCCGTTGATACTCCTGAGCCCCTG
The DNA here is from genome assembly GCF_965196975.1 of Endozoicomonas sp. NCBI lineage: Bacteria > Pseudomonadati > Pseudomonadota > Gammaproteobacteria > Oceanospirillales > Endozoicomonadaceae > Endozoicomonas > Endozoicomonas sp. The sequence continues at coordinate 5,281,274 of NZ_OZ239981.1, read as the reverse complement.
ACCACAGGTCAGGGGCTTTTTTTACCTTTTGAACCATGGAGGCCACAAAGCTCACAAAGAAAAGATCCTTTTTAACTCTTTGTGCTCTTCGTGACCTTTGTGGTTTAAAGCCAAATTCGAAAGATTATCGAAAGATTTTATCAGCTCAAAGATTACATTTTTAACCCAAATCAATTTTCGATTTTACAAAACAACATAAAATCCTCAGTCAGCATTCAGCGTTTACTGGCATGGGCAGGAACATCATTATGAGCAAATCCCGGGTTTCACGCAGACACTTCCTTAAGGGGCTGGCCGCCAGTGGCGCAGCAGTGGCATTAACCGGCTGTAATACCAGTCAGCCGACAAAAGCCGTGTCGGAAAAAACCAACATCCTGATCATTACTGCAGACCAGCTTTCCAAAAAAGGCGTCGGCGCTTACGGCAACCCGGTAGCACCAACCGATCATATCGATAAGATCATCAATGCGGGTACCCGCTTTGAGCAGGTTCATACGCCTTACCCACTCTGCTCTCCAGCCCGAGCCTGTTTCTGGACTGGCCACCTGCCTCAGGTTACCGGCGTCACCGGTAATGACAGTGCCAATATTCCAACTGAACTGACCACACTGGGCGATATCTTCAGCAAAGCCGGTTACAACTGCGTCCACTACGGTAAACGCCATGACTTTGGCGCGTTGAGAGGTTTTGATGCAACCCCGGAAACGCAGCTGCCACTGACCGCGCCGGAAGCCTTCCCTGTTGATTACGACTCTCGGGAAGACCTGTTTGCTCTGCAGAAAGCCCTGGAATTTTTCCAGGATCCAGGTGAAGAACCTTTCCTGCTGGCCGTTGAATTTAACAACCCCCACAACATCTGCAGCTGGGTCGGTGCCTTTGAAGGCCCCCATGGCGACATTCCCGGCATTGGTGAACTGCCTGAATTACCCGATAACTTTGAAGTACTGGACTGGGAGAGTCTACCAGCAGGTGTCGCCTATCAGTGCTGTAACCATTTCCGCGTAAAACAGGCTTCTCACTGGACCGATAAGAATTATCAACAGTACCTGAAGGCCTACTATCACTACACTGGGATGGGTGACACCTGCATTGGCCAGGTAATGAAAGCCCTGGAAAAATCCGGCAAGGCTGACAATACCCTGGTGGTATTCTTCAGTGACCACGGTGACGCCATGGGCAGCCATCGTCTGGTCACCAAACACGCCTTTTTCTATGAAGAAACCAGTAATGTACCTTTTGCTCTCGCAGGCCCCGGCATTCCAAAAGGAAAGTCCGTCGATGCCCTTGGCTCTCTGTGTGACCTGGTTCCGACCCTGTGTGACTACGCCGGCCTGCAGGCACCGGAAGGTATTTATGGCCGCAGCCTGATGCCACTGGTACAAGGTGACGAGCCCGCTGACTGGCGTCAGGAAGTGGTGAGCCAGTGGTTCAGTGAACGCAATGAAACCACCGACATGCCCGCTCGCATGCTGCGAACCAAAGACTACAAGTACACCGTTTATCGCGAAAACAACGACGAGCAGCTGTTTGATCTGAAAAAAGACCCGGGTGAAAACTACAGCCTGGTCAATGATCCTGCCTATTCAGAGGTTCTCGCCGACATGCGTGAGCGCTTCAAGAACTATGTTGCCGCCACTAACGATAATTTCTATCAGCAGTCGGTGACAGTGGATCCCCAGTGGCGCAGCCATAAGCCGGGCTATCCGAACCACACCGGTGGCAGCGCCATGGACGCCATCATCGAAAAACGCAAAGCCATTAACGAAGCCAAGGCTGCCAAGGACTTACAGGGAGCCTGATGTCAGTGAATAAGCAGTTCATGAATGCAATCCCCTTTACCGGAAAACGACAGCTGCTGACCGCTGCTGTCAGCGCAGCCCTTATGTTGAGCGGCTGCTCGTTATTAGAAACCAGAACGGCCCAGGGCGTCAGTGACCACCAGCCTGGTGGAGCGATGTACTTTTTCGAGAATGGGTTGCCAGAAACCATCTCAACCGACAGCAACTCAACCATCCAGCTATCCGGGAAGCACTACCGCGATGGAGCGCACTCCCTTCAGTGGAATTTCAACAATGGTAGTCAACTGACTTTTGATCAACCTGTTGGCTTCAAACATTTCAAGGCGAATGGCTCCAACCAGTCACGACACTCCTTTCTGGTCTGGATCTACAGCGAAGCGCCAGTTAATGATCACCTGACGTTCCAGTTTGGTGAAGATGACCAGGTGAAAACACAGTTCAAAATGAAGCTGGACTTTACCGGCTGGCGTCATGCCATTGTTCCCTTTGGGGAGATGGAAGGAAGCCCCACTGAAATGATGAATCGTCTGACGCTGATTGCACCAGAGAGCATCACCAGCGGCAGCCTGTATATTGACCAGATGATGCTGAGCATCCCTGTTGATCCCCGCTGGCCAACCCGTGATAACCAGCTCCCCTTTGTCAACCTGGCGGCTGACAGCGCTCCAAACAGCCACTGGCTGAGCCTGTACCGTTTTGATCAACTGGCGAAAAAAGCCGCAGTTTCCAACTCAGCATCCACGGAAGCAGTGATATCCGAAAGGTTTAATACCCTGCTGATGGATGAGGTTCGTCCATTAACGGATAAAAAACTGGAAGGGTGCTCTCTCAATTTGATAACTGACTCATAGGTTAGCTTCAACCTTTCCAGTCATGAACTCAGACCAAAGTTGTTCCCAGCGCCCCTTACTCTGGATCAGTGCTCTTGTTGTCAAAAGCACTTCCGCTCCTGTTGCTTTCCACCTCATTCCAGAACCACATAATCGTTGCTTTACCAGAGTCTTACAAGCCGCTTCAGTAACTCCTGAACCTATTGGCCAATGGCGTTTAAGCGCCTGATGATAATTCATTAACTGGTGATTGTTTGTAAAATAGCTCACAGCTTTGTAGCGCTTCTCTGTCAGTGCGATTGTCTTTTTCGGGAGCTCGGCTGATTCAATTTCCTGAAGGATTTTTTTGGCTGCTCCACGCTTGTTTTTCAAACTATGTAGCCTGTCTTCAAGCCACTGGTGTCGCTTCGCCTTACTGGTTGGAAACAGTGCTTCCGCTGCTCCAGCTAAATATTCAGATGCATGATAAAAATCGAGTATCTGCCCAGAGGTATGTTGTTTCAAATAACTCCAGTTTTCTCTAGCCCCGTCAGCTACCCCGATGTATGTGGCATTTGGGTAGAGTCGTTTTAGATCTGCAATCTCCTCGTCGAGCTTGCTCATAAAGCTTTGTTTACCATACTCTGGCGAACTGGCTGTATATATCGTGTGGAGCCTGTCTCCATCTGCAGAATATAGGCTCAATGTCCCACACATGGCTTCCCTCCAGCCTTCTTCACAAAGCAGCATGCAGGTTCCATCCAGACCAATGGCTATTGTTTCAACAGGCTCTTTTAGTGGAGGAAGGTGGTAGTGAGTGTCTTGCTGGTCTTCAATTAATGCACCTACTCTGTCCGATAAATGCTTGATATAAGAATTTGAAAGCGTCCTTTGATGGTTGGTCTCAAAATCTTCTTTTACCGCAGGCGCTGGCATCTGGCTGTATTTCCAGGCGATAGACTTGGCAAATTTGGGGGTAGCTGAACCAATAATACCGGCACGAAGATCAAGTGCTGCCAGAGTACTGCCACCTCTGACACCCTGATATACGGAGCGCTCCAAAGGTATACGACCGTATAAGGTTTCATAGTGCTTAAGAACCTTTCCTTTGTAGTTCCACTTCTGCTGATTAACGACGATAGGTTCTTTATTGGGTGATTCAAATAGCCCCAATAACTCTTTTGTTCCAAGCTGCCCGGCTTCATTGAGTGCACGCTGTAAACTATCTTCAAGATTCAGCATGTTGCCTGAATCTATAGAAACTTCAATTTGCAAAACGATGCTTTTGGTAGAGCTGGAAATAACAGAAGCGGGCATGACAGTTAACTATTATGAGTGGTGTTCCCATAGTAGCTGTGAAAATAGAGCACTATTGTTTCAATCATTCAGAGAGAGCACCCAACTGGAAGCCATTCGAGACCAGTATTACGGCTACCAGATCAAGCGTGAACATGGTCAGGTCTCTGGTATCCCCCTGGACAACACCAACCGCCTGAAAATTTTCCTCGATAAAGGCGTGAATAAGGGCTTACTGGATGACCAGGCCAGTGATCTGCTGTTCAAGAATGCGGACTTGAAGCCGTACGGTGAGCTGATGATGGACATCGCTTCCGCCTGGCACGGCACCGACAATGAAGTCACCAGGGAAGAACTGGCCACGATGTTCATTAACCTGGCCGACTACTTTGATGATCAGGGTTTTGCCTATGGCAGTTCCCTGGGTACCGTTCATCACTTTGGCTACTCCCTGCGCCCCCTGTTCAAGGCTCACTTCCTGATGCAGGACGTACTGAATGAGCGGAACCGCCTGGAGCGTACCCAGCAGATGCTGTCCTGGTTTGCCGGTGCCGGTCGTATCTTCGAGCCAGCGGACCAGATTGACAGCTTTAACATTGATGTTATGAACACCCAGCTGCAGGGAATCCTGGCGAGCATCCTGCTGATCAGCGACAGCAATGAACAGGCCCGCTGGTTAAGCCAGTTAAGCCAATGGCTCTCGACATCACTGGTAACTTCTCCCGGAACAGCGGGTGGCTTCAAGGAAGATGGCTCCATGTTCCATCACTCCCAGCACTACCCGGCTTATGGTAAGGGGGGCTTAAGAGGCCTGACGCCAGTCGTTTACATGCTGAGTGGTACAGACTACGCAATCAGCCAGGAAGCTCATGCCCTGTTGCGTAACGCCACACTGATGACCGCTGTCTATGCCAACCAGAACACGACACTGATGTCCATTGCTGGCCGTCACCCAACCGGCAAAGAGTCCATGGAAACGGATCCTTTCCTCTATATGGCACTGTCCGGCACACCGGATGGCGGGCAGACCATTGATCAGGAAATGGCCGCAACCTGGCTGAGACTGACGGACTCCCCTGCCCCCGCACTTGTGGATAAGTTTACTAGCATGGGTATCTCGGCAAACCAGCCAGCTGTGGGTAACTGGTCAATGAACTACGCAGGCCTTGCCCTCCACCGTCGTGATGGCTGGGTAGCAGGAGCCCGCGGTTTCAGCCGTTATCTGGTCAGTCATGAAACCTATGCCAATGCCAACCGCTATGGCCGTTACATCAACTACGGCATTCTGGAAATCCTGCCAGAAAATCCTGACAACCGGGCCTTCAGTCACGATGGCTGGAACTGGGCTCGCTGGCCGGGAACGACTGCCGTTCAGTTACCTGTCGATCAGTTGAATGCCGATCTGTTGAATGTGGATACCTTCAGTGGTCTGGAAGAGATGCTGTTATCGACACAGAGCTTTAACGGTGCTTGTAACTATTCAGCACCCAGCAAAGGCGTATTGTTGTAATTTCGAACCGCTTTAAGAAGCGCCTGAAATATGTTCAACCCCTGCTTTTTAGCAGATGATAAATAGCTTCGGATTCGGGTAAACATGGTACCTCCGTCTTCGCTTCTGAAGCAGCCTGAGATCTTCTGCTTAAGTTTGGCCATCCTGGCATCACGTTCACTGCCATTGTTATCGAAGGGAATTGAAAAGTCCGACATGAAGCGCAACGTTTCAACCTTAAACTCAATAAGCCTTTTGAACAGGTTGTAGGCCTTGGTATTCCTGACCTTCTTACGTCCAAGCACCTGTCGTTGTTTTTCCATATAAGCGGTTTCCTTCGTGAGAGCCCTTTGAAGGATTTGGTCGTATATCGTCTCAATGCGAAGCTGTATTGCACCAGGCATTTGAGTCAGACCGGCTGCTTTGTATTTCTTGCAGAAGTGCCAGGAGAGCGTAAGCAATTTCATCAGCCGCAGAGCCAGCTTATTCGCATCCCTATCGACAACTCCCTGAAGCTCTCTCAGATGATGGGCATTACAAAGCACATGCACTGCCGCATAGGCAAAGTAGGACTTCCAATGATCGTGAACCAGAATGCCTGCAAAAGTCAGCAGGATGCCCATTGCATCCATTGCTTCACAACCTCGCCTTTCTGAGAGGTAGTAAAGCGTCCATTGGTCATCTCGCATAATGTGTAACCACCACAGTGAACCGTCAACCCGCATGCCAGTTTCATCCGCTCCTGCAACCGGACTTTCTTGTAAAGCATCGCGGATACTCTGCTCAGTAGAGGCCAGGTTCTCATGGGTATAGGCAACAAAATTGGCAACAGAGCCTGCGCTGACACTCATGCAATAAATAGTATTGAAATACTCAGACACCCGGTGATATGGGATGAAGTGATACTGGTTTAAATGAACAGCCATTGCCTGAGTCACTTCTCCGTATTGAGCAGCGGCTTTCACTCCTTGGGGAAACTCAGCGGTGTTCCGTTTACCACAAGGACATACTTTAACGTCTGCCCAGTACGCGGTAACTTCAAATTCTCCGGGTCTACCTGGATCAAAAACCTGTCGCTCAATGTATTTGGTGGGTTTAATATCGATAAGCGAAGACTGGCAACAGCAACATTTTTCAACCTTCAGATGCCTGACATAATCGGGTAAGGCGACACGTCTCAAACAAGAGCCTTGATGACCTTTCTGGCCACCTGGTTTATTGCCTGAAGATGGTCTAAGGCTTTTGGGGTTCGGTGTTTCCTGTGAGGAGCAGGGGGCTTCTTTGGAAGATGTATCACCTTTATCACTCCCTTTTTTACTGGGCTTTTGATAACCATCTGACGATGGTGGCTTACTACTGTTTTGACTGTTTTTATTAACCCTTTCTTCCAGTTCGCTGCAACGTTCCCGTAAAAGCGCATTCTCGGTCCGAAGCTCTTCATTCTCTTTAAGGAGAGCTTCGGTAAACGGAGTAGCTGGGAAGTCTGGTTCCATACTGGAGATTTGTTAGAAAAATTGAGTATAAGATGATGGTCGAAAAATCAGAAAATTCCAGATTTATATGAAGGGTGCTGAATAGTTACCGGTGCTTTATCCATGAACGACAATGGACTTTTTGCCACCATTGTTGAAGGTCATCCGAAATACGATGGCAGCTTCAGCGCCAATAAATCCGTATTCTTCTTTGATGATCGGATTGTAGCCCTGGGCAGTGGCATCAAAACGGCCGATGACCAGCACAACACGGAAACAACGCTGTTCCAGCATGCCGTAAGGGCTGATGCCAAAGCCACCACCATCAATGGCAATAAGCTTGCTTCAGGCGACAGAAAGCAACTGGCCACCAGCAGCACACTGTTAATGGATCCAAACAGCAACGCTTATATCCTGCCAGAAGGCCAATCACTCCTGATTGAGCAGCAACAGCAGGAATCCCGTCACCAGAAAAACAGCAAAGTCACCCATGGTGAGTTTGCCACAGCTGTGTTAAGCCATGGTAAAGCACCTGAAAATGCCGGTTATGAGTACGCAGTGCTGGTGAATACCACTGTGGAAAAAGCAGAACAGTTCAAAAACAGCCTGTCTTCTGAACTGCAGCCTTACCAGGTTATCCGGAAAGACAATCAGGCCCATGTGGTAGAAGACCAGGCTTCAGGCATGACCGGTTACGCCCTGTTCAGTGCAGGTGTCGTAGATGCAGGCGTTGTAGCCTCGGTCGATACGCCGGTTCTGCTGATGACCGAAGGCAATGAGAACAAGCTGTCGCTTACCCTGGTTGACCCAGACCTGCGCCTTTACCAGGGCCGGGATGAAAGCCAGTACGATGAGCAGGGTGTGCAAAAGGAGGTCAGCATTTACTCACGGTCATGGCGCAAAGCACCTTCGATTCCTCACACTCTGACACTGGAGCTTAAAGGCCAGTGGCAACCGTCTTCTCTTCCTGATGATGTCGTGATCAAGGGATACCAGAACGGAAATACCCTGCTTGCCATTACGACAGAGCAGGCAAGAAATATTGAGTTTGAGTTAAAGAAATAACACAACCTTTGGGCTGGCTTTCTCTTTCTGCAGCAAAGCCAGCCGCCTTTTCAGGACGTCATCGTGAACAAACAGCTTAAAACGGTATTCAGGACGGCCAGCGCTCTGCTGGTCGCCATGCCCCTTATCCTTGTTTCCTCTTTCAAAGCTAACGCCAATACTCTGCCGATTCCGGGTATCAGCAAAGGCGAACTGCTTTATCAAAGCAAAATGGACTCTTCAGAATCGGTCAAAGACTGGGTCATGGAAGGTCCGGGCGAGATTGCCTTTGAAGACGGGTGGATGAGAATGTGGTCACCCAACGAAGAGTGGCAACATGTTTTCTGGGCTCCCGAACACTTTCCTGAAAGCTTTGTTGCCCAGTGGGAAATGCAGAACCTGAATATTGAAGCAGGCCTGACCATTGTCTTTTTTGCCGCCACCGGCCCCAATGGTGAAGATGTCATGGATGCGTCCCTGCCAGAGCGGGATGGCACCTTTAAGTTCTACAACAATGATGTACTGAACAATTATCACATCTCTTATTATGCCCACAATCCAGAAGCAGCAAGGCTTGGTGTAACCCGGCTGCGCAAAAACACCGGCAAACACCTCGTATCAGAAGGCCCGACGGGGATCAAACACGACTCTACCGATATTCACAAAATCACTCTGGTAAAAAACAGAGACCATATTGTCTTTTACGTGGATGACCGGGAAATCATTAACTGGGTTGATGATGGCTCCGTCAATGGCAAAGTTTATGGCGCTGGTCGTATTGCCCTGAGACAGATGGAATGGAGTGTATTCCGCTACCGTAATTTCAAAGTCTGGTCTGTTGATGAGCACATCGAGGGCGTAACCAAGCCATGAGTAAAAGAACGATCAGAAAAGCACTATTGATTGGCTGCAGCGCATTCATAATGACTGCGGGCTCTGCTCAGGCACAATTATCTGAAAAGCGGCCTGAAAACCTGACGCTGGCAGAGCACCTCTATTCTGACCAGTTTGAAAAGTCTCTGGATCAGTGGGTGATTGAACAGATTCCCGGCAGTAAAACCACCCAGCTCAATGGTCAGATGGACATTGATGATGCGGGCGGTACCACGGTCTGGTTTAAGGAAAAACTGCAGGCACCGGTGATGGTGGAGTTTGATGCCACCATGGTGATGGCTGGCGGCCCTAACGACCGTGGCAGCGATCTGAACTTTTTCTGGATGGCATCAGACCCTTCATCACCTGATGACTTCTTTGCTAAAAGCGAAGAGCGCAGCGGTTACATGCGCAAATACGATGGCATGAGCCTGTACTACGTTGGCTATGGCGCCAATGATAATACGACAACCCGTATGCGCCGTTATCCGGGCGATGGCACCCGTCCTCTTATGCCAGAGTATGATCTCAGTGGTGAGCCTTACCTGAACAAGATCAATACGCCCATGAAAATCCGGCTGGTACACGATGGTGTTCGCTGGAAAATGTGGCGTGATGAAGTGCTGGTGTATGACATCAAGGATGAGCAACCCTTCCTGGATGGCTACTTTGGTTTCCGTACCTGGAAGAGTCATATGCAGATTGACAACTTCAAGGTCTACCGGGTGAAGCCCGCTCTGGAGAAGAAAGTATTACCTCCGGCAAAAGAGCTTGCTGCCTACAAAGAGCAGATCGTTGGCTTCAAAACCTTTGCCAACAACAACAAGAAGCGGATGTCCTGGAAACAGGGGCCAACCATGCTGGGCGTTAACGCTGCCTACCTGGCTACGGGTGACCTGTCACTGTTTGATCAATCACTTCGCATGAGCGATGAGCTGCTGGCACGTCGAAACGACCCAGAAAAAGGTGAAATGGTTTATACCGCGGGTAAACGGGCACTGGTCTGGCCAACCATCAGTAAGCAATACATTGCCAAAGGACGCAAGCAAGCATTCACCAATACCATTATGACCGCCATGATTCTCCAGCCCATTGCTGAGAATGCGCGAATCATTATGGAAACCCCAGCCCTGTGGGAAAAGAAGGTCCCCTTTGGCGAACAATATCTGGCCGGCTCTGGCAAAACTTATGGGGATAAAGCTGCATTCTATCTCCAGGAAATCGAGAACACTCTGGACGATTTTATTTTTCCGGACTGGTACGACGCCAAGACCAATCTGCTGAGAACCCCAGACACCAAAGAGATGAGAGATATTGAGCCGGATCTGGCAGGTCGCTATCCAGCTTACAACCGATCACTGGCCATGATGCAGGTTCTGGACGATCTTGCCCGTACACGGCAGTTGATGGGAGATACCTCTGACAAAGCCGCTTTCTATCAGTCCATGGTACAAAGCCAGCTGGACGTCTTCTTTGAAGATATTCAGACCTATACCCAGAATGGCAAGAACTACTATTACTGGTATTACGCACCCGCGGACCGCGACAGCCGACAGGAAGACAGCAGCCATGGACGACTGGACCTGCAGATTCTTACCAAACTCTACAACGATGGTGACAACCCTTACGGTCTGACCCACGAGAAGATGCAGCCATTTGTGGATACCTTTCTCGATATTATGCTGACCAGTAATGACAAAGAGGTCACTGCATTTATCAAAGGCAGCATCGCGGACTTTCGTGAAAGTGGTTCGACCTCCAAAGCCAGAAAGAACAAAGGGGCTGGACCTTATATCGTCCTTGGCTGGGCTGGTGATGAGGTAATGGATGTTGCCGAAAAAACACTGAACGAAAAGCTGTCCCTGAGCTGGACCCCCTGGCTCTGGTATTACCGAAACGTTAACGCCAATTTGCAGGGATAACCCCTTTAATATTCTAACCACTTCACTCCGGCTATGAACCAAAGCCGGAGCTGCCACTCTGGACATCTCCAGTTATGAAACTCAACGTACTCTCTCTGGCCATTGGCTCTACGCTGATGATCAGTCTGTGCGGCCATGCCGTAGCGTCTGCACACCTGTCAGACTCAACCTCAAAAGCCGGAAACCTGTCTTCTACCTGGCAGGCCTGGGTTGATTCCCGGGCGCCAGACTCAGACTTGATGGCCAGTGACTTCAGCACTGCTTCACAGCCTGTGGTTACCAACTTTTCTTATGCTGGATACCGTCAAAGTGAGCAGCCACTGCCAACCTTGAACAACGCATTCAGCTGCAGCTCCGGAACCACTATTGACCCCGCCACCGGATACACCATTTTTGATGCCACCCAGTACGGCGCCATTCCCAATGATGGTAAAAGTGATAAAGCCGCCGTTCGTGATGCCATTGCCGTTGCCGAAAAAGCCATTCAGAAAGGCAGTGTAAAAGGTGCCGTACTGCTGTTTCCCAAAGGCCGTTACCGGATGAATGAGTCTTCGGATATGGCTCTTATTGATCCCGACAGTAAGGAGTCACTGGCCAGCCAGAGCATTACCGTGACGGAGAGCCACTTTATTCTGAGGGGCTGTGGCAGCGAAACCGAACTGTATATGGATCAGCCTCATCTGCCGATGGATCCGAAGAAGCTCTACTCCATTCCAAGACTCTTTTCCCTCGGAGATGGCCATCGCGAAAAGGTTAGTACCATTACACAACCGATAAAAGGTGGCACCAGTAAGCAGGTTCAGGTTTCTAAAACCGAAGGGCTTCAGGAAGGCGATTGGATTGAAATATTTGCCAAAGTTTCCAGACCGGATCGTATTCAAGAACATATGGGGCCGTACCGTGTTGAGCCCAGCATGAAGAAACTGAAGCAGGGTCTTGAGCTTCGGGAGATCCATCAGATCACGGCGATCAATGGCAATACTCTGACACTGGCTGCTCCCGTGCAGGTGGATATTCACCCCGGCGATAAATGGACCGTCTACCGCAGTGACCGAACCGAAGAGATTGGCCTGGAAAATCTGGCTTTCCGGGGGAACTGGAAAGAGAAGTTCAAACATCATAAGTCCGCCATACACGACAGCGGATGGGGTTTCGTCACGATCAGAAAATCCGCCAACAGCTGGGTGAAAAATGTCACCTTTACGGACTTTAACCAGGGGCTGCAGCTGACGGATACCGTGAACTCAACGGTTATGGATATCAGCTTCCATGGGAACCCAGGTCACCTTTCCCTGCAGTTCCAGCGTTCTTTCAACAACCTGAGTATGAATGTGCGGGACGAGGCCGATACCTGGCACTCTCCGGGCTTTTCTCACTACTCCTCTTCCAACGTTCACCTGAACACCTGGTATTCAAGCACCTCCTCTCCAGACCTGCATGCAGCACAACCACGGATCAACTTGTTTGACCGCACTGAGGGCGGCTGGATTTATGGTCGCTGGGGTGGTGCTACGGTAAACCAGCCCAACCACCTGGCTGGTCTGGTGTTCTGGAACCCCAAAAATACCGCTGTCGCCTACAGCAGTGATGAGCCTTATGAGTTTATGCGCCCTTCCGCATTTGGTCGCATGATTATGCCGATGGTTGTCGGTATGCATGGCAAACCCGTTCATTTTGCCAGTCAGCAGGACTATTACCGGTACATTAACCGAAAAGAACCACAACTTTATAAAGAGGCTCTGCCCGATGTGCCACAGGCTTATGTTGAGTACAATGGGCAGCCAGTATTACCGGGCTCGCTGTTTCTGGCGCAACTTGAATATCGGTTAGGCGAACTGCCTGAATGGATAAATCGCCGGTAATCAAAAAGGCCACCGGACTTAACGTTTGGTGGCCTTTTTGAACCTAGCCTGGTTACTGAAGATAAATAATATCTATCGTTTAAATCATCCTGCAGTAGCCAGCTGGGCCGTCTTTTTACGTCTGATCAGCATCGCTACTGCAACCAATGCGCTCACTACCACCAGGAACGGCAGAACTTCCATTAGCTGACCACTGGCTGTGAACGTGATGACCAGCATCAGCAGCCAGCCGCTGATCATCGGGATCAGGGTTCTGCGAACAATATCAAAGGGTGATAGCCCCGCTATACCAGCTACTGCAATAATAACTCCGGCAATGGGTGAAATAGTGCGCCCCATCCCTGCAGAAAGCTGGATAGGCAGAATCATCTCAGCAACATTCGCTCCGATCTTATCTGCAATCTGGGGAACCATTGGTGCGAACGAGAAAAATGCCGCATTACCGGACCCCATAAGGGCCGAAATGGTGAATGTCAGAATGGCCATAAACAACACAATAATGCTGGCCGAGAAGCCCGCCTGGCTTCCTGCATTCAGCAGAGCGTCAATGGCACCAATAGACTTAAGACCCATGGCAAAGGTTTCACCGGCAATAATCAGGGTTACTACCGTGGCAAACACTTTGCCCATATTGTCGAATATGTCCTGCAGCCTGCTGAACACAATCTTAACGTCACGGTGCCGAATGTATTCAAAAGCCAGACTGATAAATGAGCTGATCAGAATAGCCGTTGGCAGTCCCACACGGATGGTGCCCACTCCCATTTTGCTGAAAGTCAGCATCAGGAACAGTGGCAGTATCGGCAACAGGATATAGTACAGGGGAGCCTCTACCTCAGAAGAACTGACATTTTCGACCACGTCTGTCTGCACGTCTTGACGCTGATCTCTGGCGTCAAAATATTTCTGAACCAGGGCATGGATGATCCCGACGATCACAATAAGAACACTGATGACAGGAAGCTGCTTGTTCACAAAATACTCGGTAATCTCCAGACCAGCAGTCTGAGCAGCCAGCATCGAATTGCCTGACCCGGGACCAAACTCAATGGCGCAGGTGCTTGCAAGCACAGCTGCAACCGCGGCTTTACTGCATCCCAGGCGAATAAGTACCGGGTACAGCGTTGCCATCAACAACAGCCCAAGGCCGGTGGCACTGGAAATGAACAATGACAATGCCTGTCCCAGCATGAACGCCATGGCCAGCATCACATAGGGTGAGTTAAGCTGCATCAGAGGTTTGGCCGTGATCCGTACCATCACCTGACTGGCACCAATGGCGGACATCAAAACAGCGAAGCCCCCAATCAGCATAATCTGCAGACCAAGCCCTCCAGCACGGTTGGCAAATGTTTTACTGATGTATTCAAAAACATCAAAGCCCAGCCAGCCTGTTGACTGACTGACAAAGGAGGGGGTGCTGGTCAACATGGCAATGGCCATCATGGCGATGCCGGTTAAAAACAGTACTCCCTGCGGGTTGTAGTTCTTAAGGATAAGTCGACCGGCAAACAGCAGTCCGATCACAGCAATGATTAAACTCATGATTATTCCTTACTCAAAGTTGCCTGTGATCAGCAGTTCATGGTTCTGCATTAATGTGTTCCCACCGGCGATAACGCTATTCAGCGTGAAATCATCATTAAATACACAAATATCGGCATCCTGACCTACCTCAATGCGCCCTTTGCTGATACCAAGAGAGCTGGCCACGTTGGCGGTCATCATGGCTATTGCCTGTTCAGGGCAAACGCCCTGATCAATGATCAAGGGCAGTAACAGCAGATTGCTGTCGACCGAAGCGGCGGTCAGACCGATGGTTTCCCCCCGATCATTAAACTTTGGCAGACTGCCATTACCGTCTGAGCTGATGGTAATTCGGGAAGCGGGTACATCAGACTCCAGGGCCAGCTTTACCACCTGCTCAGGAGGCATAAAACGACTGCCGCCGGATGTAATGTCAATAAATCCACCTTTGTGGGCAAACTTCATCGCATCTGCAAACAGTGACTCTGTCCGGGCAACGTGTGTAGGAGATATGTGCTGAACCGGCACTCCCATGGCCAGAAGTTCATCAACCTGTTCAAATGGCTGTGGCAATCCACCCATATGGATATGAAGTACGCCTTTTTTACCGGCCAGCAGGCTGGCAATACGAATGTCAGAAACAATTCTTGCCAGTTCCTGAGTCGTTGGAAACGAGCTCCGATGGTCCGCCAGCGCTATCTTGACGCCAAGAATGGCTGGAATAAACGTCATATCATCCCGAATGGATCCGGTAATTGTTTTGGTTGGCACCTCGTAGGATCCGGTATGCATGTAGGCAGTGATGCCCTCTGCCGTCAATGCAGCAGCCTTGGCATACAGGTCTTTCGGTGAGCGTGAGATGCCATCCGTACCCAGAACACCGACAGCAGTTGTGGTTCCTGCCTTGATCAGTTTGGAAAGCGTTACCTGGGGTGTACGACTGCTGAAGCCTGCCTCACCACCGCCACCAGTAAGGTGTATATGCTGATCAATAAGGCCGGGCGTGACTGTTTTACCCTGACAATCAATGATGTTTACATCATTCAGGCCGCTGACATTCAATTCCGTTTCAATTGCCAGAATTTTTCCCTGGCCAAGCAGAATATCTGCCTTACCAACGTACTCTGGTTTGTATAGATTGGTATTCTTCAGAATGGTAAACATAACGTTTCTCAGCTTAATAAAGTGCCGACACCACGATTGTTATTCAAAAGTAGATAGAGGGTTTATGACTAAATAGATAACGAACTGAGAATAACCAGAGACATAATAAAATAGGACTTTCGCATTGACAGGCAGCTGTAAAAATTGCTAGATCAGCAAAAAATAGCGGATGTCGTCGTGCGTAGAAAGATAACAAGACCTACAACAGCTGGGTGTGATTTGCCGAAATATACAGGGTTTCTATTGTGTGAGCCGAAATCAGCAACCTGTACTCGCCTTAGTGAGATCGGAGATATGTCACACCACAGCGTTAACCGTTTTCTACAACGTGAAGACTTTGCTCCCAATGACCTTTTCATGGAAGTAGCCGCAAGGCTGATTCTTGATGGGGGCACGCTATCGGTTGATGATACGGTGCTGGATAAGCCGTACAGTAACTACACGGCATTCATCGGCTATCATTACTCGGGCAAGCATCATAAAGCCGTCAAGGGCATTAATCTCATAACGCTCTATTACACCGATATCAAAGGCTATAGCCTTCCTGTCAATTTCCGTATCTATGACTCTGCGGACGGAAAGTCCAAAAATGATTATTTTCTCGAGATGCTGAAAGAAGTACTTGTATGGGGCTTACGACCTGCATTTGTTACGGGGGATTCCTGGTATAGCAGTGCCGCAAACCTGAAGACTGTGAAAAACAACGGTCTGGGTTTTATGTTTGCCGTTAAAAGCAACCGTACTGTTTCTATCCAAAAGGGTGACTACCAACAAGTGCAGAGCCTGGAGATTCCTGAAGAGGGAATAACCGTTTGGCTACGTAATTTTGGTTCTGTGCGTTTGTACCGGACGCGGCTAAAAAACGAGCTGCGCCATTACGTCGTCTACACACCCCATGCTGGATCAGAGGTATCACCACAGGTAGGCTTTAATGAACTTCACCTGCACCATTGGGCGATCGAAGAGTATCACCGGGCGCTGAAACAACTCTGCAGTATTGAGCGCTTTCAGGTGAGAGGAAAGCAGCAGGTCAGGAACCATATTTTTGCCTCTATCTTTGGGTATGCCTGCCTTCAGGCCAAGAAAGTATCTGAATCTCTCAGTAGCATCTATCGCGTTAAGAATGATGCGCTCAAGGATGCTATTTGGGACTTCATTAAGAGCTTCTCTGATGGTAAAGACTGGCTGAGACCATCTTTTATCAGAGCTGTCAATGCGTAAGTTCTATAAAAGTATTTTGTTTTCTAGTAACTATTCAGCACCCTTCATATAAATCTGGAATTTTCTGATTTTTCGACCATCATCTTATACTCAATTTTTCTAACAAATCTCCAGTATGGAACCAGACTTCCCAGCTACTCCGTTTACCGAAGCTCTCCTTAAAGAGAATGAAGAGCTTCGGACCGAGAATGCGCTTTTACGGGAACGTTGCAGCGAACTGGAAGAAAGGGTTAATAAAAACAGTCAAAACAGTAGTAAGCCACCATCGTCAGATGGTTATCAAAAGCCCAGTAAAAAAGGGAGTGATAAAGGTGATACATCTTCCAAAGAAGCCCCCTGCTCCTCACAGGAAACACCGAACCCCAAAAGCCTTAGACCATCTTCAGGCAATAAACCAGGTGGCCAGAAAGGTCATCAAGGCTCTTGTTTGAGACGTGTCGCCTTACCCGATTATGTCAGGCATCTGAAGGTTGAAAAATGTTGCTGTTGCCAGTCTTCGCTTATCGATATTAAACCCACCAAATACATTGAGCGACAGGTTTTTGATCCAGGTAGACCCGGAGAATTTGAAGTTACCGCGTACTGGGCAGACGTTAAAGTATGTCCTTGTGGTAAACGGAACACCGCTGAGTTTCCCCAAGGAGTGAAAGCCGCTGCTCAATACGGAGAAGTGACTCAGGCAATGGCTGTTCATTTAAACCAGTATCACTTCATCCCATATCACCGGGTGTCTGAGTATTTCAATACTATTTATTGCATGAGTGTCAGCGCAGGCTCTGTTGCCAATTTTGTTGCCTATACCCATGAGAACCTGGCCTCTACTGAGCAGAGTATCCGCGATGCTTTACAAGAAAGTCCGGTTGCAGGAGCGGATGAAACTGGCATGCGGGTTGACGGTTCACTGTGGTGGTTACACATTATGCGAGATGACCAATGGACGCTTTACTACCTCTCAGAAAGGCGAGGTTGTGAAGCAATGGATGCAATGGGCATCCTGCTGACTTTTGCAGGCATTCTGGTTCACGATCATTGGAAGTCCTACTTTGCCTATGCGGCAGTGCATGTGCTTTGTAATGCCCATCATCTGAGAGAGCTTCAGGGAGTTGTCGATAGGGATGCGAATAAGCTGGCTCTGCGGCTGATGAAATTGCTTACGCTCTCCTGGCACTTCTGCAAGAAATACAAAGCAGCCGGTCTGACTCAAATGCCTGGTGCAATACAGCTTCGCATTGAGACGATATACGACCAAATCCTTCAAAGGGCTCTCACGAAGGAAACCGCTTATATGGAAAAACAACGACAGGTGCTTGGACGTAAGAAGGTCAGGAATACCAAGGCCTACAACCTGTTCAAAAGGCTTATTGAGTTTAAGGTTGAAACGTTGCGCTTCATGTCGGACTTTTCAATTCCCTTCGATAACAATGGCAGTGAACGTGATGCCAGGATGGCCAAACTTAAGCAGAAGATCTCAGGCTGCTTCAGAAGCGAAGACGGAGGTACCATGTTTACCCGAATCCGAAGCTATTTATCATCTGCTAAAAAGCAGGGGTTGAACATATTTCAGGCGCTTCTTAAAGCGGTTCGAAATTACAACAATACGCCTTTGCTGGGTGCTGAATAGTTACAAAATTTCTAAGATAGGATTAAAAACTAAAAAAGGTTAAGGTAACCAAATCACCTTAACCTTTTGTTCAAACAACTTGCTTTTTATGATTAAGCGCAGAGCCTGGCAACTTCTTCTGCCGCCAGCAGGAACGCACCTGCACCGTAATCAATGTTGTGCTCTTTTTTGGTCTCCCTTGGGTTAAAGGCGGGTAACTGAACCCATCCCATCATACCGTCATCGTGTACGCAGGTTTTCAGTGCAGCCCAGGCTTTTTCCAGGGCAGGCATATAGGCGTCACGATCCAGAACACCGTGGTTAATACCCCATGCCAGACCATGAGCAAATAGAGAAGTGGCACTGGATTCCGGTGCAGGGAAGCTCTGAGGATCAAGCATACTGGCACGCCAGAAGCCATCTTCGCCCTGCAGTTTGACAACAGCAGCCATCAGCTTTGTAAACAGATCAAGGTACTTCTGCCGATCGGCATAGTCTTCAGGCAGATGATCAACAACACGACAGATTGCAGAAACTACCCAGCCATTGCCCCGGCCCCAGAATACTTTCTCACCATTTTCTTCACGCAGTTCACTGCCCTGACCATCCGGAATATAGCGCTTGTCGCGGAAGAACAGGTCGGTTTCCGGATCGAAAAGGTGTTCAACACTGTCCCACCACATGCTATTCATGGCTTCCAGATATTTCTGGTCACCGGTCATTTCTGTCAGCATGGCAAACGCAGGAGGTGCCATAAACAGGGAGTCACACCACCACCAGTCTTCCCGACCCGGCTTTGGGTCGTTCAGCATCAGGTCAAACGCTGCCTTTGAAGACTCAGTCATAAAGTCTTCTTTCATCGCCTGATACAGCTCAAGATAGGTCTGGCAGCAGCAGTGGTCGTCAGCAAAACGGTCTTCAGGACCCACATCCCATTTATTGCTTTTTGCCCATTTGATAGCAGCGTTCAAATACTGACTGTCATCAGTGGCTCGCCAGGTTGCCATCACGCCGGGATACATAACTGCACGTTCCCAGTCGGTACCTTTTAATACCCGGGTTGCACCACTGCGACGGATCCAGGACTTGGTTGGATTAGCCAGCTGCCAGTCACACACCATACGCATCAGCTTCACTGCTTCTGCATGATCAAAAACGGCAGGAAGAGTCTTTTGTTCAGTCATCGTCGTATCAATCTGTTTTCGTGAAAAGCGCTTTCGTATGGTGGGAATCAGGAAATACAAAGGGCTTTTCTTTACCCATGAGCATGTGTAAATAAGGGCTCTGTTGAGCCCTTATTTATCTGGATTAACGAGCCAGCCAGCCGCCATCTACTGCTACGGTGTAACCGTTAACGTAGTCACTGGCAGCAGAAGCCAAGAAGACAACAGGGCCAGCCAGATCTTCTGGAGTACCCCAGCGGTTAGCAGGAATGCGGCCCAGGATTTCAGCATTACGCTTCTCATCAGCACGCAGGGCTGTGGTATTGTCAGTTGCCATGTAGCCTGGAGCGATGGCGTTAACGTTAATGCCGTGCTGAGCCCACTCACAGGCCAGCAGGCGGGTCAGGCCAGCAATACCACTCTTACTGGAAGTGTAGGAAGGTACGCGGATACCACCCTGGAAGGACAACATGGACGCAATATTAATGATCTTGCCGCCGTTACCCTGCTCCAGGAACTGCTTGGCAACCGCCTGGCTCAGGAAGAATGGGGTTTTCAGGTTAATATCCATAACCTCATCCCAGTCTTTTTCACTGAAATTCACGGAGTCTTCACGACGGATGATGCCCGCATTGTTGACCAGAACGTCTACACGACCAAATACTTCTACGGTTTCCTTAACAATACGCTCAACCGGCTCAATGCTCAGCAGGTTGGCTTCAACGAAATGAAAACGACGACCTGCTGCTTCGATTTTCTCACGGGTTTCTGGCGCATCAATATGACCAACGGCACAGATATCTGCACCCGCTTGAGCCAGAGCAACCGCCATACCCTGTCCCAGACCGGTATTCGCACCAGTTACCAGGGCAACTTTACCTTCGAGGCTGAAAGAAAACTGTTGAGTCATGGGAATCCCTTAATCTTGGTATTCCCAAAAACCGTACTGGGAATACCTGTTCTGAAAGCTTATATAAGTCGTTTGGTTCCCATGCACTGCATGGGAATAGAGCTGGCCTGTTACTTCAGGTCTGCCATTGGCACGAAGTCCATATCGGAGAAGGTCTGGTTCTCACCAGCCATGCCCCAGATGAATGTATAGTTGGAGCTGCCAACACCGGAGTGGATGGACCAGCTTGGGCTGATAACCGCCTGTTCGTTGCGCACTACCAGGTGACGCGTCTCTGTTGGTTCACCCATCATGTGGAAAACAACACCGTCGTCTTTCATATCGAAGTAGAAGTACACTTCCATACGACGCTCATGGGTATGGCAAGGCATGGTGTTCCAGATGCTGCCTGGCTCAAGAATGGTCATGCCCATCGCCAGCTGACAGGTGTCCAGAACGGCTGGCACCATGTACTTGTAAATGGTGCGACGGTTACAGGTTTCAGAGTCACCCAGTGTTTCCGGGCTGGCCATTTCCTGAGTGATTTTCTTGGTTGGATAGGCTGCGTGGGCTGGAGCACTGTTCAGGTAGAACTTGGCTGGCTTGTCAGCATCAACGCTGGCAAAGGCGACTTCTTTCGCGCCCATGCCGATATACAGGGCTTCGCGGCTGCCAATCTCGTGCTCAACACCATCAACAATGATGATGCCCGCTTCACCGATATTGATAGCACCCAGCTCACGACGGGCCAGGAAGAAGTCAGCACCAATTTCCTTACCAGCTTCAAGCTTCACCGCTTCAGTGCCAGGCATACAACCACCGGCAATCACACGGTCAACATGGCTGTAGGTCAGGTTAATGGTGCCGTTGGCAAAAATGCCATCGATCAGAAACTCACGACGCAGTCCTTCGGTGTCCAGTTGTTTGGCATGATCACTGTGAATAGGCTGACGGATTTCCATAAGTCTCTCTTTCTCTGTTCTTGCTCATCAAAAGATGTGTACTGACACACCTTCTTCGAATTCGGAAAAAAAAGTCCGCCCGAAGACGGACAAAGGCTACTTGGTTCTTTACACACTCAGCACCGCATTAAGCGCGATTGCTGCTTCCACACATATCAATCTTTTCGCGGATCAGGGCAGCCATGGCGTCTTTACCTGGCTCCATGTATTTACGAGGGTCATTGGCTTCAGGGTTAGCCAGGAAGTACTCCTTCACCTTGTCGGAGAAGGCAATCTTCAGTTCAGTGGCAACGTTTACCTTGGTAACACCCAGCTCGATGGTGCGACGTACATCAGCAGAAGCGATACCGGAAGCACCGTGAAGCACCAGCGGCGCAGTCGTTACGTTGCGAATTTCCGCCAGACGCTCAAAGTCCAACTTTGGCTCAGATTTGTACATACCGTGGGCAGTACCGATGGCAACCGCCAGAGAGTCGATACCAGTACGCTCAATAAATTCGGCAGCCTGTGCAGGGTTGGTGTACAGCGCATCTTTTTCATCAACAATCAGGTCATCTTCCTGACCACCCAGACGTCCCAGTTCTGCTTCAACAGTAACGTCACGGGCGTGGGCGTACTGAACGACTTCACGGACGATGCGGATGTTTTCTTCAAAATCGTGGTGAGAACCATCAATCATCACGGACTTCACACCCATATCAATCAATGGCTTGATCGCGCCCAGCGACTCGTGGTGATCCAGGTGCAACGCGATAGGGATATCGTGAATTTCAGACGCTGTCTGGGCAATCGCAACCAGGTAGCGGGCTCCTGCGTAGCTGATGGTACCCGGTGTGCCCGCCAGGATAATTGGGGAGCGCATTTCCGCAGCCGTTTCAACAACAACGCGAACAGTTTCCAGGTTATGGATATTAAAAGCTGGCACTGCGTATTGATTCGCCTGAGCATCCAGCAACATTTGTCTTGTTGAATAAAGTGCCATTAATTTGTCTCACTCCAAGCAGAAAATATCTGCTGACCTTTAACGAGTGTCAGCAGTACATTAAAATCGTCGTCCATTACCGTGAGGCTGGCTTCCATACCTGCAGCAATGGATCCCATCCGGTCATTTACCCCAAGAATTCGAGCGGGTACTTCCGATGCCATTCTGACGGCATCCCACTCAGGCACTTCTGCCAGACGGGTCATATTTCTAATGGCCATGTTCAGCGACAGTGTACTGCCCGCTAATGAACCGCATTCCGTGCGAGCTACGCCATTTTTTACCTGAACCGGTAATTCCCCCAACTGATACGTTCCATCAGGCAAGCCACCAGCACACATACAATCTGTAATGAGTGCAGACCTTTCCGTCCCCTTGCACTTCCAGCTCAGCTTAAGAACAGCCGGATGAACATGAACGCCATCTGCAATCATTTCTGCGATCACCGAGTCACTGGCCAGCATGGCGCCAACACAGCCTGGCTCGCGATGATGCAAACCACTCATCCCGTTGTAGAGGTGAACCCCGATAGTGGCACCCGCCTCAATGCAGTCTTCCACCTGGTCGTAGGTTGCATCGGTATGCCCCATGGCAACACGAACACCACTGGCAACGAGTTGTTTCGTTGCTTCAACAGCACCTTCGGTTTCAGGAGCCAGTGCAACAACTTTCAAAGAGTCACCGGCCACTTCAAGCAGGTCAGCAATACGCTCCTGAGAAGGAGCCAGAAAAAACTGTTCCGGGTGAGCACCTTTATGTCGGGGTGTAAAAAACGGGCCTTCAACATAAGTACCCAGGATTTCGGATCCGCCCTCTATACCAACAGCCATGGTGCTTTTGACATTAGCCAGCGCTGCCAGAATCTTCTGCCAGGGAGCCGTTACGGTGGTTCCCAGAAATCCAACGACACCCGTCTTTGGAAGATCTCTGGCAATGGTTGCCAGGGCTTCCGGAGTCGCATCCATGGTGTCTGCACCACTCTGGCCATGAATATGCATGTCAATCAGGCCAGGCATCAGCTTGTGATTGCCCAGATCCACCAGTGTGTAGTCAGCCTTGAGGCTGTCACTTACCGAATCAATGCGGCCATTACTGATGTGAACAAACGCATTTTCAAGAATGCCTTCAGGCGTAAAAACCTGAGCCGCTTTCAGTGCATAATGGCTGTCAGTGATGCAATCCATCATCATTCAGATTCCGTCATCCGCTGCATCAGTGCTTTTCACAGCACGCAGTTCCTGCTGAAAGCTCTTGATGTTTTCAACACCGGTTTCCATCACCTGTTTAACCAGCTCACCCAGCTCCATACCATCACGCTCAAGGCAGGCTTCGGCGGCCATCACCAGGTTGGTACCGGAAATAACATCTGCATTGCTCATTTCAGACGCAACCTTGGCAGAGCGCTGAAAAGGAGAGCCACCAGGAATGTCGGTCAGGAACAGAACACCGTCACCACTGTCAACCTTGTCAGCCGCTTCACGGATTTTCTGTTCCAGTTCGTCGGTAGACATGGACTCCAGAAAGTCCACATATTCAACCTGTTCACTATCACCAGCGATTGCATTGACTGCAGACTGATAACCAGTAGCGAAGTTAAGGTGCCCGGTGATTACGAGACCGATCATGTTGATTTCCTCATTACTTCAAATGCCATCCTGATGTGGTACAGGGAGAAGACGACACTTTTAAGGACGATTAAGAGCTAAGGTTTTCAAGAGGGGGAGTCATTCCCCCTGCCTGTATTGATTACAGAATGCCCAGATACTTACCGGCGATACCGATCACCATGGTCAGGCCAATCAGACCGCTGGGTGATTTACCCTTTTGCACTAGGTAGTACATCAGGAATACAAAGCCCAGAGGCAGAAGGTTCGGCATGATCTTGTCGAGCAGATCCGTCTGTATGTGCACTGTCGCCTGTCCAGCCTCCACCACCAGCGGTGTGGAGATCTTGATAAAGCTGGCACTCAGCGCGCCCACTACGGTCAGACCAAGAATGGTGGCCGCACGGGACAGCAGGACAGTTTTCTCTTTCAGCTGAGCCAGAGCGTTAACACCGGACTGGTAGCCGTAGAAAGTCAGCCAGAAGTACAGTGGGAAGTGCACCATCTGGTACAGGAAGAAGAACACAAAAGGTCCCGCCACACTGCCATCCAGGGCAATGGATGCACCGATACCCAGGGTAATTGGCATCAGGGTCATGTGGTCGATGGCATCACCGATACCACCTGTTGGCCCCATGGCCGCTACTTTCAGAGAACGAATGGTGCTTGGCTTCTCTTTGTTCTGTTCCATCGCTGCCACCAGGCCAACGATGAAGGTGAACAGCTTTGGAGAAGCATTGAAGAGCTCAAGGTGCATCTTCAATGACTTAGCCAGGTCATTCTTGTTCTTGTGGATCTTTTTCAGGATCGGGATCAGGGTGTAAGCCCAGCTGCCGGCCTGCATACGTTCATAGTTAAAGTTACCTTCCATGAACAGACCGCGGATAGAGATCTTCCACAGGTCTTTCTTGGTGATAACTTCTTCTTTGGACTGATCTTCAAAGAAATCCTGATTCAGGACTTCATCGCTGACACCGTCTACCAGCGCTTTGCTTTCAGCGATGTCGTTGCTGTATGTGGTATCAGATGCCATCGCTGAAATCTCCATGGGCAGAAGCAGGTTGAGCCTGAGCAACTGTCTGCTGACGTTCTACTCGCATCATGTAATCAAGTACGGCAACACAGGTACCGAGAATGGCAACAGCCAGTACCGGTAGCTTCAGGTAAGTCACCAGTACGAAGCCGATAAAGAAGTAAGCTGCCACTTCTTTCTTGAGCATGATTTTCAGCAGCATGGCAAAACCAATGGCAGGCATCATACGACCAGCGGCTGACAATCCGGCAAGTACTTCTTCTGGCAGCAGCGCAACAATGGCACCCGCAGTTTCTGAACCAAAGTAAATCGGTAGGAAAGCAACCAAAGCGTAGATAAAGGCACGAACACCAAGGCCCAGGTAGAGCATGTTATCGATACCACGGGTATTGCAGCTTCTGGCGTATTCATCACACTTGTGCATTACCGGAGCGAACGCAGTGAACAGCAGTACAATCAGACTCTGCATGGCCACAGCGAATGGCATGGCGATACCAATACCCACTTCAGGGTTTTCGCCGGTCAGGATAACGAATGCGGTACCAATAATGGCGCCGATGGTGACATCGGGTGGCTGGGCTCCAGCATTAGGAACCAGACCAAGCCAGGCCAGTTCCATGGCAGCACCGGCCATCAGGCCTGTCTGCAGGTCACCCATGATCAGACCGACAACAGTACCGGTGATCAGTGGGCGGTGAATATTCAGTGCAACATCGTACTTGTCGATGCCGCACAGCGCCGCCCAGAGGGCGACGAGTATGGCTTCCATTAACATACGTATCCCCTCAGAGTGCGCTCATGATTTCGATTGGTTCTTCTTCTGGCAGACGCTGAATGGTGCATTCAATGCCCATTTCAGTCAGCTCACGGAACGCGTCGATATCGCTCTGATCTACGGAAACGGTTTTGTGGATCTGGTTCTTGCCTTCACTGAAGTGCATGTTACCCACGTTAACCTTGGTGAAAGGCACGCCGCCTTTAGCCAGACGCAGAACGTCCTGAGGAGTTTCAACCACCATCACGATTTTCTGTGCAGCACTTGCCTTGTGAATAACGTCGATGGTCTTCTGAATAGAGAAATAACGGGTAGCCATTCCCGGAGGAGCAGCCATATCCATCAGGTTCTGGCGGACAGGGTCTTCAGATGCGGAATCATTCGCCACCAGAATCAGGTTACCACCAGCATGATGGCTCCAGGTAATAGCGATCTGCCCATGCAGCATTCGGTTATCAATACGAACCAGCACAATATTAGGGGTGTTCATGTACCGTACTCCTGAAAGTCTCTAACCAATAGATCTCAAATTTTTTTGAAAATGCCGCCGGAACATTTTCATTCCCTTATCAACGGGAGGTGGCGGCATTTCCAGCTCAAGGCTTTGTTATTGGGCTCAAGGCTGCTTGCTATAAGGGTGAATAATGACGCCCTGGACGACCCTGTTTACTTCACCTGTGGGACAGGGGTTATCCGGTGTTATTTGCAATTGTACGGATTTGAAGAATGCAAAAACTTGAGCTAGAGCAATGAAAGGAAACGAAAGCCAAACATTTTCATATCCTAAATTTTGTCCGAGGCTCATCACATTACCCTTTCGAACGTCATCGTCCTGTTCATCAGTAATGGCGAGAATGTGAGCAGCCTTGTCATCACGACGGAGCTCGGCCAGCAGGTCCAGGTCATACTGTCGTGTGTATGAGTCATTGGTCATGAATTCGATAATGACGGTCTTGTCATTAACGATGGACTTAGGTCCGTGACGAAAACCCAGTGGGGAATCAAATACAGAAACAACCTTACCGGCGGTCAGTTCCAGAAATTTCAAAGAGGCTTCCTGAGCCAGCCCCTTCAGGCTTGCGCTACCCAGAAACACCAGTCTTTCAAAGTCTTGCTCAGCCAGAGCTTTCAGCTCACCAATTTTTTCTTCCAGCAGTTGCTCAGTAACCTGACTCAGTTTTTCAACCAGCTCTGCAGTACCCTGTTCACGGTCAAAGATGCACAGCGCACTCAGCATCATACTGGTGTAACTGCTGGTCATCGCAAATCCTCTGTCGTTAGTACCTTCTGGCATTAACAGGCAGAACATGTTGCTGCGGGACTGACTGGCCAGAGCCAGATCACCTTCAGGGTTACAGGTCAGCAACAGGTGATAGCACTCATCAACCAGCTGATCAGCCAACTCAACAGTGGCAACACTTTCAGGACTACGGCCGGAACGGGCAATCGAGATCACCAGTGTTGGCACCTGTTCAGCAAAGCACTCAGCAGGTGAAGCAACGATATCAGTGGTGCTGACTGCTTCAAAACGACGACCAGTAACGCGAGCCAGGTGAGGCGCAACCACCTGACCTGCAAAAGCTGAAGTACCGGCTCCGGAAAGAACAACCCGCAGATTTTCTTTTGCCAGCAGTGGCGCAAGAAATGCATCCAGTTCTGCACGGCAGGCGTCGATATTAGCGAGAGCTTCACGCCATACCCTTGGCTGCTGGCTGATTTCTACTGCGGTTTGCTCGCCCCCGATATCACGAAGGTAGCTTTCATCTAAACCCAGGTAACTGCTCATCTCTCTTCTCTACTCTTTTCTTTAAACGATTTATTAAAAAACCGTTCAAAATTGCCAGTTAAGGTATCTTTCAGGTTTTGCCGGAGTGTTTCTGAGTTTTTTAAGGCCAGAAGAACCCCCTCCGACAAAACAGAACTTTTTGTCAGCGAATTTAAAAACGGATTTGTTTTCTAATGGTTTCAAGCCTTCTATGCGCTCAAGAAGACTGGAACCCGTGATCAACAGGCTTTCGCGTAATCTTCAGTCACCTGCATAACACGGTGATGAATCAGTGATCTGGCAGTGCCTTTGATTTCACCACGACGTATCGCCCAGTACTGCTCTGGCAGATACTGACTGACCAGCGGCATCGGAATAACTCGGGACTCCAGGTTTTCCAGCAGAGCCGTCAGTGCTTTTTCTGCTCTTTCGCTGTTCCAGTAGTAACGGATACGGTCGCTGTAACTGTAGGTTCTTGCAAAACGACGATCGTCGTCGTTACCAGCATAATACTTTTCCCAGTTACCGGGGTTGGCCATCATCTCTTCTTCCATGGCTTCACGGATATGAGAGCGCTTCGCTTCCGGCACCAGAGAATCTTCAATATGTGCAAGAGCATAAAGCGCTTCACGCATGGCAAAAGTGAGCTGTGGACCTACTTTCAATATGGCAAAATGATCACGAACCAGTGCTTTATAAGCATCAGGTGTTTGGTAATCGGTGGAATGCGCTTCAAAAACGATGTTCGGATCCGCTTCAATAAAGCGACTCAGATCAACAGCTTTTTCAGGCTGATAATCGATAACGGACGTGTGGTCGAACTCAACACCCGGCTGAACTACCAGACCGACTACACGCTGCCAGGCACTCTCAAGGCCAGCTTCTTCAAATATTTGTCGGTGGCAGTCCAGCGTATAACTGGCGCGTTCAGGCGTAGTGATATGAAGACCGGAAATTTCTTCCGCTTCACCACCCGGGACAGGAACTTCGGTTCCGATGACATAAACAATATTGGACTGACCGAAACACTCAACGGCCGTAGTTTCAGCCACTTTACACAGATCAGCGGCACGCTGGGCAACCACCTCATCGCTCAGAACGGCAGGGTCGTCCTGACAGCTCATGCTGGCATCCAGGTGAATTTTGGTAAATCCGGCGGCAACGTAAGCCTTGATCAGCTCACGGGACTTTTCCATCGCGGAGGCTGCTGGTTCATTCTGCCAG
This sequence comes from Endozoicomonas sp., assembly GCF_965196975.1. Lineage (NCBI taxonomy): Bacteria > Pseudomonadati > Pseudomonadota > Gammaproteobacteria > Oceanospirillales > Endozoicomonadaceae > Endozoicomonas > Endozoicomonas sp. The sequence goes on along the minus strand of NZ_OZ239981.1, from coordinate 5,252,799 downwards.
CAGTTAGGCCCCAGATGATCACCACCCAGCCAGATATTTTCTACCGGAAAATCAAGCTCACGGGCGATATCATAAACGTATTCGCGAAAAGCAACCGGGTTCATGTCGGTGTAACCACCGAATTGGTTAACCTGATTGGAGGTTGCCTCAATCAGGACTCCGGAGCCGTCTTTTCTGGCCTGCAGAATAGCGGCTTCAAGAACCAGCCGGTTAGCGGAGCAGATGGAGTAAACCCCACACTGTGCTCCCTGTTTATGACGCCTGATGATCTCAATTAAACTGCTCACAGCAACACCTTATGTACTGCTTTCGATTTAAGCTGCGGCGTCACCGATCAAGTGTTATTGCATGAAAGCTACAACCTTTCAATAACTTTGGAATCATCTGAGAAATCAGAAAACGACTTGAAAATTATCGAAAGCGATCAACTGTCAGCAATAATGACTCTGACTCCCTGACGCTGCAAACCTGCCATATAGTCTGCTGGTATCCCCTTATCGGTTACCAGCGTATGGAAAGCGCCAAAAGAGCGGATGAAGTGATAACCCTTGCGACCGAACTTGCTGGAGTCCGCCAGTAGAATAATTTCACTGGAAATGTCACACATCACACGGTTCAGGGTAGCTTCACGATCAAAATGCGTAGTCAGGCCTGCAACAAGATCAAATCCGTCAACCCCGAGGAACAGCTTGTCAAAACGGTATTGACGCAGAGCATCTTCCGCCTGTGAACCATAAAAGGAGTGCGACTTTGAACGGAGGGTTCCTCCGGTCATCATGATCTCAATACCGGAAGCCTTTACCAGCTCACTGGCAACATTAAGCCCGTTGGTCATTACCACCAGGTTCTTGTTGTTCACCAGATGCTTTGCCAGCTGCTGCGTAGTGGTACCAGAGTCAAGAATAATGGATTCACCATCATTAACGAGTCTGGCGGCCGCTGCGCCGATTGCTTCCTTCTGGGAGATGTTCACAGCGCCTTTATCGTCAAAAGGCATCTCTTTAACAACATCATCCAGGGCCATGGCACCGCCGTGAGAGCGAAGCAGGAGACCTTTGTTATCCAGGTAATTAAGATCGTTGCGGATCGTGACACTGGATACCTTGAAGTGCTCAGCCAACTCTTCCACCCGAGCCAGACCTTTGTCACGCACCAGGCGAACGATGGCTTCGCGTCTCTCAACAGTACTCATTTAAACCTCTCTTTCAACTGCGCTTTCACACAGTTGCAGCAAACATACAGGCTTTTCACTTGCCTTTCAATTTTTTGTTTCAAATTTTCACTTGTTAGTGATTTTGCTTTCAAAATAGCGATAAACTCAGTTTTTACACCAAAATATTTTCATTAATAATGATAGAGATCATTAAAATGAAAACTATTTTGTGAGAGCATCATCTAAACACGAAGGAATTCGAAAGACTATGACACTGATCATTAAGCCGGCTTCCATAGCATGCATTGGTGAATGCATGGTCGAACTCACTCAAACTGATGTTTTGGGTGAAAACAACAGCGAAAACGAAAAGTTTCTGAAAGTAAACTTTGCCGGCGATACACTTAACACCACTGTTTATATGGCAAGACTTCTTAAGGAAGCTTCAACCAGTCAACAGAAAGATATCGCTGTTCGCTACGTTACGGCCCTGGGACAAGACAACTTCAGCAGCCGGATGCTAGCCGCATGGCAGGGCGAAGGTATTGACACCCGTCATGTCTACAGTCTGTCGGGTAAGTTGCCCGGTCTCTATTCGGTCAATGTCGATGCAACCGGTGAAAGAAGCTTCCACTACTGGCGCTCAGAATCTGCTGCCCGTTCACTGTTTTCCGATGCTCTGACTCAGGATCAGATAGAAAGCATAGCTTCTGAAAACAGTCTGATCTTCTTATCCGGTATTACGGTTGCAATTTTACCTTACGAATCTCGAAAGCAGCTAGTTAATTTACTGAAAACAGCGAAACACAATGGTTCAATTATTGCTTTCGATACCAATCACCGTCCGGCTCTCTGGAAAGATGCTGAAGATGCAAGACACTGGTATAAGCAGGTTCTGGAGCTGACCGACATCGCTCTGTTGACCTTCGAAGATGAACAACTGCTGTTTAATGACCAGTCGGTAGAAGACACACTTCAGCGCCTTGAGCACATTCCTGAGCTGATTATCAAAAGAGGCTCGGCACCGTGCTTGGTGAAATCCAATGATGATGTACAAACCGTTGTTGCCCAAAAGGTCAGCACGCCCGTAGATACCACCGGCGCTGGAGATTCCTTTAATGGTGCTTACCTGAGCAGTCGCATGCTTGGAGCTTCACCCGTTGAAGCATGCCAGGCCGGTCATCGTCTTGCTGCTGAAGTGATCATGCATCGTGGTGGTGTTATTCCCAAAGAGGTTATGCCTGCGTTATAGCAGTCTCTTAAGAAGATATATAAAGGCATTGTCGTTTTATGAATCTAGGCCCTTCTTACAAAAGCGCTGACAAAAGAAGAAGTTCCATGACAAGCGAATACATTCTTTCAAAGGCTTACCCTGTTCTTCCGGTTATTGTTATTGAAGAGCTGAGCCACGCCGTTCCCCTTGCCCGAGCATTGTCAGCCGGTGGAATTAATGTATTTGAAGTTACCCTGCGCACATCCTGTGCTCTGGAAGCGATTCAGGCAATCAAAGCGGCAATGCCCGAGTGTATTACCGGGGCAGGCACAGTCACTTCTGCCAGTCAGGTAGAAGCCGTATTGAAAGCAGGTGCAGACTTTGCGGTATCGCCTGGAGCAACACCGGCATTATTAAAAGAAGCGAAAGAACAGGGACTTTCATTTCTCCCGGGTGTTTCTACACCGTCTGATGTTATTCAGGCCATGGAGCATGGCTATAACCTGCTGAAACTCTTTCCTGCTGAGCAGTCTGGCGGTATCAGCATGCTCAAAGCCCTTGCAGGCCCCTTCCCTGACGTTAAATTCTGCCCTACTGGTGGTATTGGCCTGCACAATGCAAAAGATTATCTGGCACTGACAAATGTTATGGCCATTGGTGGCTCCTGGGTGTGTCCGGGCAACCTGGTAAAAGAGGAGCGCTGGGATGAGATAACCCGGCTTGCAGGTGAAGCAGTAGACGGACTCCAGAAGGCATAACCATGAAACGCAGAAGTTTTTTAAAGACCCTTGGTATTACTGGCGCTTCCGCCATGCTCCCGCTGACTCTGGGAGGCTGCACCAGCGCCGCACAGCGGGTTAATCAATTACTGGGGGATAAAGAGAATCCGCCCAACATTATTTTGATGGTCACCGACGATCAGGGTTTTGGGCAGTTTGACTTCCTGCCTGAGAGTTATAACAAAACCGTTCTGGCAGAACGTTATGTCAGTGAGCGTTATGCTGTTGATCTGGATGCAGCTATCCATGCTTCCAGATCCGCCATGCCAACGCTGAAAAAACTGGCCGTTGACGGTGTTCGCTTCAGTAATGCACACGTTACTCACCCGGTCTGTGCCGCTTCACGTACCGGCATCATGACATCCCGTTACCCTCACCAGTTTGGTATTTACAACAACGACGATGTAAAACCTGGTGTTCCACTGGAAGAGACCTTCCTGCCAGAAGTCTTCCAGAAAAACGGCTACCGTACCGGCGCTATTGGTAAATGGCACTTGGCCAAGGTGCGTAAAGAAGCGGTGGAAGGCTCTACTTCCCGAGATTACCACGACAACTCGATCATCTGGGCAGAAGAAGGCTATCGTCCTACCGATCGTGGTTTTGACTACTTCTTTGGCTTCCATGCTTCCGGTGTATCCAGCTACAACTCACCGACCTGGATGCGCAATGGTGAACTGGCTGAATCCAAAGGCTACATGACAGACCAGATGACGGATGAAGCACTGGCCTTTATCCGCAGTGTGAAGAAAGATCAACCATTCTTCCTTTATTATGCTCATGCGGCACCCCATATACCGCTGACAGCCATGGCACCGGAAAAATACCTGGGCCGCTTTAATACCGGAAACCAGGAAGTCGACAATTACTACGCATCCATCGCTGCAATTGACGACAGCATCCTTCTGCTGATGAACGAGCTGGAAGCCTCTGGCCGTGCCGACAACACCATCTTCCTGTTCATGCCGGATAATGGCGGTGTTGCTGACTCACCCATGCCACAGAACGGCCTGTTAACCGGGAACAAAGGCTCTCTGATGGACGGAGGTGTTCACATCCCTCTGGTTGCCTGGGGCAAATCACTGCCCAAAGGCATGATTTACGATGGTCTGGTTTCTACCATGGACCTGATGCCCACTCTGCTGGCGGCTTCAGGCCTGAGCGCACCTCAGCCGGAAAAACTGGATGGTGTGAACCTGCTGCCTCACCTGAGCGGAGCTGACAGTGCTGAGCCACATGACATGCTGTTCTGGGCTGGCCCGCGGGCTTTCCACTGGGGAGAGCCGAACGATGACTTCTGGCGAGATTATTTTGAGTACGTATCCGGACGCTCCGAGTCCGATATTGAGCCCAGCAGTCCACACCTGGAAAAATATTCCACAGCCAGCTGGAGTGTACGCAAAGGTCAATGGTCCCTGCACTGGTGGCAGAACGACAACACCGTTCGCCTCTACAACCGTGCTGTTGACCCTGCTGAAGTCAATGACATTGCTGCCCAGCATCCGGCACTGGTCAAGGAAATGCAGGCCGGTATCAGAGAGTGGATTAAAGACAAGCCTGAGCCTGCTGTATGGGGCAAGGACTACTTCAAAGAATTGAAGAACAGCCTGTTAAAAGGCTGATGAATACAGAAAGCCAGTTACCGGCTTAAAGCGACCCATTTAAACATTATTGCGGGCTCCTGATAGAGCCCTGCAACCACCATTCAGGAAATGAAACCATGCAAACTGCACAAATCAAAGTAACCAACGAAAACGGCCTGCACACTCGTCCTGGCGCTGTATTTGTAAAAGCCTGCAAAGAGTTTTCCAGCGCGATCACTGTTGAGAACAAGGGACGTAAGGCCAACGCTAAAAGCCTGATGAAACTGATGTCTGCCGGTATCGTTAAAGACGACGTAATCACTCTGACGATTGAAGGGGATGACGAAGTAGCAGCTATGGAAAAACTGAAAGTCGTTATCGAAAACCTGGAAGGTTAATAAATCGCCGCCCGCTATCCGCTGTCCGGTAAAGCCACATCCGCTTTACGAACAGCGGGCAACGGGAAGCGGTTATCCCCCGTTTCGCAAGTTTCATCAGGTTCAGAGTTACATGATCAAGGGCATCATTGCATCCGAAGGTATCGCCATCGGTAAAGCGGTTATTCACTGTGAGCAGGAACTGATCCTGCCAGACTACAAGGTAACCGAAGACCAGCTTAACAACGAGATCGAGCGCTTTAAAATGGCTCGTGAACAGACGACTGCGCAGCTGGATCACCTGTACCGGGACATGCTCGGCAAGTTTGGCGAAGAAGAAGCTGCTGTATTTGAAGGCCACATGATGGTGGCGGAAGACGAAGAGCTGGAAGAAGAGATTTTCAGCCTGATTGGTGAAGGAAAACCAGCTGCCGTTGCTACTCATGAAGCCATACAGAGCAATATTCAGCTGCTGGAGACTCTGGAAGATGCCTACCTGAGAGAGCGTGTAGCAGACTTCCGCGATGTCGGCCTGAGAATGGTCAAGAACATTCTGGGCATTCGCATCTCCGGACTGGAAAACCTGGAAGAAAACTCAATCGTTATCGCCAACGACCTGACCCCTTCTGACACTGCCCAGCTGGATCTGGATAAAGTCATCGGTTTCGTAACTGACGTTGGTGGACGTACATCTCACTCTGCCATCATGGCCCGTTCTCTGGAAATTCCGGCCATGGTCGGCTGTCAGCAGGCAACCACTGCGATCCTGCACGGCGATCTGCTGATCCTGGATGCCATCAATAACGAAATCATTGTGAATCCTTCCGAAGAGCAACTGGCATCTGCCCGTACTCATCAGGAAACACTGGCAGCAGCCCGCAATGAACTGGCAAAACTGAAAGACCTGCCAGCAGCGACGGTCGATGGCAAACACTTCGAGCTTTGCGCCAATATCGGTACGCCAAAGGATGTCGATGGCGCACTGCGCAACGGTGCTGAAGGTGTTGGCCTCTACCGCACAGAATTCCTGTTCATGGACCGCAACTCACTGCCTTCTGAAGAAGTTCAGTTTCAGGCTTACAAGGAAGTAGCGGAAGCAATGGGAGAAAGACCCGTCATTATCCGTACCCTGGATATCGGAGGTGACAAGGATCTGCCTTACCTGGACCTGCCAAAGGAATTGAACCCATTCCTGGGCTGGCGTGCAGTGCGTATGTGCCTGGATCGTCCGGAAATCCTGCAGACTCAACTTCGCGCCATTCTGAGAGCCAGTGCTTTTGGTAAGCTGCGTATCATGTTCCCCATGGTCATTTCGGTCAATGAAGTGATGCAGCTGAAAGCGCATGTTGAGAAGGCCAAACAGAGCCTGAGAGATCAAGGTATTGCGTTTGATGAGCAGTGTGAGCTGGGCATCATGATTGAAACGCCAGCAGCTGTTATGATTGCTGATCAGCTGATTGAAGAGCTCGACTTTTTCAGTATCGGTACCAATGACCTGACTCAGTATATTCTGGCGGTAGATCGAGGCAATGAAAACATTGCTCACCTTTACGACAGTTTCTCTCCTTCCGTACTGAGAGCGGTTAAGCAGGTCATTGATGCTTCTCACGCTGCAGGTAAATGGACCGGGATGTGTGGTGAGTTTGCCGGCGATGAACGTGCTGCATTGATTCTGGCAGGGCTTGGCCTGGATGAGTTCAGTATGTCTGCACCGTCTGTTCCCATGATTAAGAAGATCCTGCGCGAACAGAACAGTGAAAAGCTTCAAGAGCTGGCAACACAATGTTTGAAAGCGAGAGATGCTGATGCAGTCAGAAGCTTAATTGATACTATACGCTAAAAAACACTATTCATTTTTGTGAACGCATTAAATGAGTATTGATTTTTAGATTTAGACCATATGGTAGAATCAGAGCCTATCTGTTCTCTACCATATGCCAGGGGAAGTACAAAACTATTTTATTGTGCTTTTCAGACCAGATATCAATGAAATATAAGATGCTTTGGTGTCCAATTATCCATCCAAAACAAAAAGCCAATAGATCAGACTATCTAAACTGAAGTAGTTCAGACTTAATCTGACATTTTCTTCTCATCAAAAGAAAAGGGTTACCGATTTAGAAAGAAGGTGTCTGTCAGGTCAAATTCAGGCTATGAACTTTTCCTTCCAGATCTCTTTCCCATCAATCAGTGTTTCTATCGGCGTTTTCCCGTTGCACTGCTTACCTTGATGGGTACGCTCAGTATTGTAGTGAATTAACCATTCGTCCAGATCTGACTGAATCATCTCAATACTCGTATACAGCGTCTTTCTCAATGCAGGTTGATAAAACTCCTGCAGAAGGGTGCTCTCTCTGAATGATTGAAACAATAGTGCTCTATTTTCACAGCTACTATGGGAACACCACTCATAATAGTTAACTGTCATGCCCGCTTCTGTTATTTCCAGCTCTACCAAAAGCATCGTTTTGCAAATTGAAGTTTCTATAGATTCAGGCAACATGCTGAATCTTGAAGATAGTTTACAGCGTGCACTCAATGAAGCCGGGCAGCTTGGAACAAAAGAGTTATTGGGGCTATTTGAATCACCCAATAAAGAACCTATCGTCGTTAATCAGCAGAAGTGGAACTACAAAGGAAAGGTTCTTAAGCACTATGAAACCTTATACGGTCGTATACCTTTGGAGCGCTCCGTATATCAGGGTGTCAGAGGTGGCAGTACTCTGGCAGCACTTGATCTTCGTGCCGGTATTATTGGTTCAGCTACCCCCAAATTTGCCAAGTCTATCGCCTGGAAATACAGCCAGATGCCAGCGCCTGCGGTAAAAGAAGATTTTGAGACCAACCATCAAAGGACGCTTTCAAATTCTTATATCAAGCATTTATCGGACAGAGTAGGTGCATTAATTGAAGACCAGCAAGACACTCACTACCACCTTCCTCCACTAAAAGAGCCTGTTGAAACAATAGCCATTGGTCTGGATGGAACCTGCATGCTGCTTTGTGAAGAAGGCTGGAGGGAAGCCATGTGTGGGACATTGAGCCTATATTCTGCAGATGGAGACAGGCTCCACACGATATATACAGCCAGTTCGCCAGAGTATGGTAAACAAAGCTTTATGAGCAAGCTCGACGAGGAGATTGCAGATCTAAAACGACTCTACCCAAATGCCACATACATCGGGGTAGCTGACGGGGCTAGAGAAAACTGGAGTTATTTGAAACAACATACCTCTGGGCAGATACTCGATTTTTATCATGCATCTGAATATTTAGCTGGAGCAGCGGAAGCACTGTTTCCAACCAGTAAGGCGAAGCGACACCAGTGGCTTGAAGACAGGCTACATAGTTTGAAAAACAAGCGTGGAGCAGCCAAAAAAATCCTTCAGGAAATTGAATCAGCCGAGCTCCCGAAAAAGACAATCGCACTGACAGAGAAGCGCTACAAAGCTGTGAGCTATTTTACAAACAATCACCAGTTAATGAATTATCATCAGGCGCTTAAACGCCATTGGCCAATAGGTTCAGGAGTTACTGAAGCGGCTTGTAAGACTCTGGTAAAGCAACGATTATGTGGTTCTGGAATGAGGTGGAAAGCAACAGGAGCGGAAGTGCTTTTGACAACAAGAGCACTGATCCAGAGTAAGGGGCGCTGGGAACAACTTTGGTCTGAGTTCATGACTGGAAAGGTTGAAGCTAACCTATGAGTCAGTTATCAAATTGAGAGAGCACCCCTGCAGAATCGTTTTATGGAAGCGTTCACAGATTCCATTCGTTTGTGGATGCCGGGTTTTCGTCTTCGTATGTTCAATGTCGTTCACCGCCAGGTAAAGTTGATAATCGTGTTGATCAGCACGACCACAATACTCTGTACCTCTGTCTGTCAGTATTCTGAGCACAGGCAGCTCTCGTGCTTCATAGAATGGCAACACGCGGTCATTGAGCAGGTCTGCAGCCGTAATTGGGGTCTTTGTCTTATAGAGCTTGGCCTGCGCTACCTTGGAGTAAGTATCAACATAAGTCTGCTGATAAACGCGGCCAACACCTTTAAAGGTTCCAACATAGAAAGTGTCCTGTGAACCAAGGTAGCCAGGGTGCGCTGTGTCAATCTCACCACTGGCCTCATCATCCAGATTCTTGCGCTCAAGTGCCCTGACCTGGGACTCGGTGAGAATGATTCCTTCTCGAGCCACTTTCTCTTCAAGGGCTTTGAGGCGCAGTTTGAAGCTTCCCAGATCATTTCTTAGCCAGATGCTTCTCACACCGCTGGGAGAGACGAAGATACCTTGCTTGCGAAGTTCATTGGAAACACGGGCCTGCCCATGGGCAGGATCTTCTACCGCATACTCAAGAACGGCTTTTTCAACAGCGGGGTCTACTCGGTTTTTGAGGTTTGGAACTCTTCGGCTTTGATCAAGAAGTGCTTCCACTCCACCTTCATCCACAGCATCCCGGTAACGATAAAATGTATCTCTGGAGACACCCATGGTTTTACAGGCTTTAGAGATGTTTCCGAGCTCATCTGCAAGGTTCAGTAGCCCAACCTTGTGCTTGATGATTTTCTGGTTGGTGTGAATCATAAGGGTCACCTTTAATGATTTAGATTTCAGTGAACTCACCTTCTTTGTAAATCGGTAACCTTTTTCTTTTGATGAGAAGAAGTTGTCAGATTAAGTCTGAACTACTCCAGCTTATGGACTCCATTCCCGGTTCTTCTTGTGCATCCCCAAAAACGACTATTTCTTCTGGAGATAAGTGTTGCGTTTGTCTTGACGATTTCAACGGTCGTGATGTTGCACCGACTATTGTCAAGTCTCAATGCGGCCACCGCTATGATCTGGACTGTATTTCTCAATGGCTATTGACTAGACCTGTAGGGTCACGCTTGTGTGCCATATGTCGGCAAGAGCCATTACCACTAATGCGTGAGGCTGGTGCCAATTTTTATGAAACATCCCCCTTTTGTGAAGCTACGCCCTTACAAGTCTGCCGTGCTGGTGATCTCAAACAATTACAGAACTTATTAGTACTGCATCCGAAGATTGTTCGGGAAAAGTTTCAATCTGCGATTTCCGGCGAGTTTACAAAACTGTTGTTCATCGCTGCCCTCAATGGTCACACCGAATGCGTGAAAGCTCTGCTCGATGCCGAAGCGGAGCCAAATGATGAACAGACACTTGGTCTCAACCCAGTGTTCATCTCTGCCCAAGAAGGCCATGTTGCCTGTCTGCAAGCACTGATCGATGCCAAGGCAAATTTGGACACTACAACGGCGACGGGAGCAACTCCAGCGTACATCGCTGCCGAGAACGGTCGCACCGAATGTCTGAAAGCTTTGATCAAAGGCGGAGCCGATTTTAATAGAGCAAAAGAGACAGGGGTCACCCCGGTATTCATTGCAGCCCAGAATGGACAGATCGAATGCCTGAAAGTCCTGATCGAAGCGAAGGCACAGTTGAACACCTCGAAAACGAATACTGGTACTACTCCTGTGTTCATCGCCGTATTGGAAGGGCGTACCGAATGCTTACAACTCCTGATCACTGCCGGTGCAGATTTTACTATCGCAAGCACGACGGATGGTGCCCCAGTGTTCGTTGCCGCTCAGTTCGGACAAACCGCATGCTTGAAAGTTCTCATCGAAGCTGGTGTGGATATTAATGCAGCGAGGACTTCGGATGGTGCCACTCCAACCTTGATTGCGGCTCAGCAAGGCCACAGAGAATGTCTGCAAGCCTTGATCGACGCTGGAGCTGATATTGATGCGGCGAGAACCACAGATGGTGCCACTCCCATGTCCATTGCTACCTTGAAAGGCCACCAGGAATGTCTACATGCCTTAATCAGAGCCAAGTGGGCTAGTGGAGTTGTTGATAACAATCTCCTCGAAGAATAACAGACCCAAGGAAAATGTCCTCCTGTTCCAAGTGCCTCAAGGTTGAGTGTCGTATGTTGCTGGTACTTTGTTTCAAAGGACGGCATTTTTCTAAGCAAACTACCGCAATTTATTGAGCCCCTTCTTGAGGTAATGGTAGCTGGGGGCTGTTTGCACCAATGCGCTGTCAGAAAGCTTAAACTTGACATCGCTATCAGGATGAAGACTGTAACTGTAAAGCTTTTGAACGACCTCATAGGGAGGGTTGGTTTCTTCAAGGTTGACAGTACGAGCATGTCCACTATCTGTAAGCCCCAGTCTTATCATCCAATCAGGCAGGTATTCCAAACGTTCGCAGCCGAAAAAAGAAAGATCATATGCTGCGTTGAGTTTCTTGGGAAGCGTTGTGAGACTATGGCAATTCTCAACTCTGAGGTCCGCTCCCACAACAAGGGTATCGGATAGAGTCGTGAGACTTTGGCAGTTCTCAATAGAAAGAGGCCCCTGTACGGTGAGAATCTCAGGCATAGTCTTCAGCTTGGGGCAATTTTGAACAGAGAGCCTCCCCTCGATAGTCATGTACTTGGGCAGAGCGTCTAGGCTTCTGACATGATCAAACTCAAGGCTACCTTTAACTTTGTAATGAACATCATCAGAAAATTGATTGTTTAAAATAAGCTCTTCCATTTTTTTACTGGAAATGTGGTCAGTTTTAAGCTGATTCAAGACCTGCAAATGCGGCGGAACCACCCTATCACTAGGTGTCACGAATTCCTCTGGAAGAATTTTAATAGGTGTCACGAATTCCTCTGGAAGAATTTTAACTTTTCTTGAAAATAAACTTTTGAAAAACGTTGCAGTTCGTTCAAACAGCAAGGATACAGCATTCATTAGTGATTTAGCTGCTCGACCCCATGCTGTGCCCGATTCTACGGACGATTCTTTAATGTGGTCAGATGTCGGTGGTATATTAACGACGGTATCCCTCTGTTTAATATTGCTATTGTCGTTTATAGGCATGTTACTTCTTCTCCCTTTATTTATTGCTTGAATTCAACTTTACCAGACACCTTGCTACTGAGGCTTATACAAAATATGACTATATTCTGCTTTGGTTGTTTTTTCTAGTTTATAACGCCATCTCTTTTTAGTTCACCATCTATCTGACACTGTTGCTGAGAAGATTATGAACAGGCTCTCAGAATGTCAAAAGATTGTCTTTTTAAATATCCACTCTTTCACTCTCTAGTATTGCCGTATATATTTGGCATTATGGGGGGGATTCCCAACAACAAAACCATCAAAAACATCCAACTTTAATTACTGGGGAATTTTTATGCAGAATAATGGCATTGGAGCTTCTTCTGGTAGGGTCGGCAGTATTAATACTGATACAAATAGGGCTTTGATTGACGGCCAAGATAAAACAGAATCCCCGTATTCTCAGGGCTTACGCACGAGTATTCTCATTTGCATTTAGCGATTAACTTAGCCAAGTTCTATTTCCACCGGATTACAGATATAGTCGCTGATTGGGTGCTCTCTCTGAATGATTGAAACAATAGTGCTCTATTTTCACAGCTACTATGGGAACACCACTCATAATAGTTAACTGTCATGCCCGCTTCTGTTATTTCCAGCTCTACCAAAAGCATCGTTTTGCAAATTGAAGTTTCTATAGATTCAGGCAACATGCTGAATCTTGAAGATAGTTTACAGCGTGCACTCAATGAAGCCGGGCAGCTTGGAACAAAAGAGTTATTGGGGCTATTTGAATCACCCAATAAAGAACCTATCGTCGTTAATCAGCAGAAGTGGAACTACAAAGGAAAGGTTCTTAAGCACTATGAAACCTTATACGGTCGTATACCTTTGGAGCGCTCCGTATATCAGGGTGTCAGAGGTGGCAGTACTCTGGCAGCACTTGATCTTCGTGCCGGTATTATTGGTTCAGCTACCCCCAAATTTGCCAAGTCTATCGCCTGGAAATACAGCCAGATGCCAGCGCCTGCGGTAAAAGAAGATTTTGAGACCAACCATCAAAGGACGCTTTCAAATTCTTATATCAAGCATTTATCGGACAGAGTAGGTGCATTAATTGAAGACCAGCAAGACACTCACTACCACCTTCCTCCACTAAAAGAGCCTGTTGAAACAATAGCCATTGGTCTGGATGGAACCTGCATGCTGCTTTGTGAAGAAGGCTGGAGGGAAGCCATGTGTGGGACATTGAGCCTATATTCTGCAGATGGAGACAGGCTCCACACGATATATACAGCCAGTTCGCCAGAGTATGGTAAACAAAGCTTTATGAGCAAGCTCGACGAGGAGATTGCAGATCTAAAACGACTCTACCCAAATGCCACATACATCGGGGTAGCTGACGGGGCTAGAGAAAACTGGAGTTATTTGAAACAACATACCTCTGGGCAGATACTCGATTTTTATCATGCATCTGAATATTTAGCTGGAGCAGCGGAAGCACTGTTTCCAACCAGTAAGGCGAAGCGACACCAGTGGCTTGAAGACAGGCTACATAGTTTGAAAAACAAGCGTGGAGCAGCCAAAAAAATCCTTCAGGAAATTGAATCAGCCGAGCTCCCGAAAAAGACAATCGCACTGACAGAGAAGCGCTACAAAGCTGTGAGCTATTTTACAAACAATCACCAGTTAATGAATTATCATCAGGCGCTTAAACGCCATTGGCCAATAGGTTCAGGAGTTACTGAAGCGGCTTGTAAGACTCTGGTAAAGCAACGATTATGTGGTTCTGGAATGAGGTGGAAAGCAACAGGAGCGGAAGTGCTTTTGACAACAAGAGCACTGATCCAGAGTAAGGGGCGCTGGGAACAACTTTGGTCTGAGTTCATGACTGGAAAGGTTGAAGCTAACCTATGAGTCAGTTATCAAATTGAGAGAGCACCCCGCTGATTTTGAACTCTAAATGCTTAAGCCTGCCCCTCTCATCATCTTACTAAATGATCTTAAAGACCCGCGTGCTCGCTCCAACGCCTGTGAACACAAGTTTATCGATATCCTGATCATAGCCATCTGCGCCATCATGAGTGGTGCAGAGACCTGGGAAGATATTGAAAGTTATGGTCATGATAAAAAGGACTGGCTCTGTACCTTTTTGGAGTTACCTCACGGTATTCCATCACACGACTGTTTTTACCGAATATTCTGCGTCCTTGACCCTGAAGCTTTGTAAGTCTGCTTTATTAGATGGTAACTATTCAGCACCCTTCATATAAATCTGGAATTTTCTGATTTTTCGACCATCATCTTATACTCAATTTTTCTAACAAATCTCCAGTATGGAACCAGACTTCCCAGCTACTCCGTTTACCGAAGCTCTCCTTAAAGAGAATGAAGAGCTTCGGACCGAGAATGCGCTTTTACGGGAACGTTGCAGCGAACTGGAAGAAAGGGTTAATAAAAACAGTCAAAACAGTAGTAAGCCACCATCGTCAGATGGTTATCAAAAGCCCAGTAAAAAAGGGAGTGATAAAGGTGATACATCTTCCAAAGAAGCCCCCTGCTCCTCACAGGAAACACCGAACCCCAAAAGCCTTAGACCATCTTCAGGCAATAAACCAGGTGGCCAGAAAGGTCATCAAGGCTCTTGTTTGAGACGTGTCGCCTTACCCGATTATGTCAGGCATCTGAAGGTTGAAAAATGTTGCTGTTGCCAGTCTTCGCTTATCGATATTAAACCCACCAAATACATTGAGCGACAGGTTTTTGATCCAGGTAGACCCGGAGAATTTGAAGTTACCGCGTACTGGGCAGACGTTAAAGTATGTCCTTGTGGTAAACGGAACACCGCTGAGTTTCCCCAAGGAGTGAAAGCCGCTGCTCAATACGGAGAAGTGACTCAGGCAATGGCTGTTCATTTAAACCAGTATCACTTCATCCCATATCACCGGGTGTCTAAGTATTTCAATACTATTTATTGCATGAGTGTCAGCGCAGGCTCTGTTGCCAATTTTGTTGCCTATACCCATGAGAACCTGGCCTCTACTGAGCAGAGTATCCGCGATGCTTTACAAGAAAGTCCGGTTGCAGGAGCGGATGAAACTGGCATGCGGGTTGACGGTTCACTGTGGTGGTTACACATTATGCGAGATGACCAATGGACGCTTTACTACCTCTCAGAAAGGCGAGGTTGTGAAGCAATGGATGCAATGGGCATCCTGCTGACTTTTGCAGGCATTCTGGTTCACGATCATTGGAAGTCCTACTTTGCCTATGCGGCAGTGCATGTGCTTTGTAATGCCCATCATCTGAGAGAGCTTCAGGGAGTTGTCGATAGGGATGCGAATAAGCTGGCTCTGCGGCTGATGAAATTGCTTACGCTCTCCTGGCACTTCTGCAAGAAATACAAAGCAGCCGGTCTGACTCAAATGCCTGGTGCAATACAGCTTCGCATTGAGACGATATACGACCAAATCCTTCAAAGGGCTCTCACGAAGGAAACCGCTTATATGGAAAAACAACGACAGGTGCTTGGACGTAAGAAGGTCAGGAATACCAAGGCCTACAACCTGTTCAAAAGGCTTATTGAGTTTAAGGTTGAAACGTTGCGCTTCATGTCGGACTTTTCAATTCCCTTCGATAACAATGGCAGTGAACGTGATGCCAGGATGGCCAAACTTAAGCAGAAGATCTCAGGCTGCTTCAGAAGCGAAGACGGAGGTACCATGTTTACCCGAATCCGAAGCTATTTATCATCTGCTAAAAAGCAGGGGTTGAACATATTTCAGGCGCTTCTTAAAGCGGTTCGAAATTACAACAATACGCCTTTGCTGGGTGCTGAATAGTTACATTAGATGGATTAAGTCATATTTCCCAATGGCTCTGCCCCTTGGAGAAAGCCAGACAGACATTGTTCCCATTGATGGCAAGACGATCCGTGTATCAAGAGGCAAGGGTAAACGGGCTGTGCACATGGTCAGCGCCTGGAGCAGCCGACTCAGGCTGGTGCTCGGTCAGAAAAAGGTCGATACGAAATCCAATGAGATAACGGCGGTTCCTGAACTGTTCGAGATCATTGATTTAAAAGGGGCTCTCATCACTGCCGATGCCATCAGTTGCCAAAAAAGCATTGCTGCTAAATGTATTGAGAAAGAGGCAGATTACCTGCTGGCGGTGAAAGGCAATCAGGAAACGTTACAGAACGATATTCAGGCAGTTGTTGAGAGCCATTGGGAACAAAATCCTGTTGACCAGCCATGCGACAACTTTGCCGAACAGAGAAACACAGGCCATGGCCGTCATGAATATCGTTGCTGTTGGGTCTTTAATGACCTTACCCTGCTCTCCACACTTACAGAATGGGAGGGTCTGAAACAATTTGGTGTCGTACAGGCAGACAGAACCATTGATGGAAAAGCGACGACAGCCCTTCGCTTATACATTACGAGCAAGGCAATGACCGCGGAGGAAATGCTGACTGCCACGCGAATCCACTGGGAAGTGGAGAATAATGTTCACTGGATGCTGGACATAGCCTTTAATGAAGATGCCTGTCTAACTCAGGATAAAAATGCGTCTGAAAACCTGTCAGTTTTACGAAGAATCTGTCTGAATATTTTTAATATGGATACAGCCAATAAAGGAAGCATGAAGCGTAAGCGCAAGAGGGCTGGTTGGAATAATGGCTATCTGGCAGGGCTGCTGAATAGGTATATATTCGGTGAGGATAGTGGCTCAAATGCGAATGATTATCCTCGTGCGTAAGCCCTGCCCGTATTCTCGTTTTAAAGTCTCTGTATCTGGCGGTGAAAAATTACTGCCTGCGGAAAATAACAATCTCAAAGATAATCAATCGCCTAATTTGAAAAGCAGAGTTTGCGTTCAATCAGATCACTTGGAAAGAATGATTCCGACATCTAAATAGCATCTAAAAGAATTAAAGGCCGATGTGCATCAAAGATATAAGTCTGAAAGAGCTGTCCTTGCAAATAACTTAAAAGACATTAGGAAAAAATTCCGTAGTGAAAAAAGCATTAAAAAAAACGTAACTATTCAGCACCCTTCATATAAATCTGGAATTTTCTGATTTTTCGACCATCATCTTATACTCAATTTTTCTAACAAATCTCCAGTATGGAACCAGACTTCCCAGCTACTCCGTTTACCGAAGCTCTCCTTAAAGAGAATGAAGAGCTTCGGACCGAGAATGCGCTTTTACGGGAACGTTGCAGCGAACTGGAAGAAAGGGTTAATAAAAACAGTCAAAACAGTAGTAAGCCACCATCGTCAGATGGTTATCAAAAGCCCAGTAAAAAAGGGAGTGATAAAGGTGATACATCTTCCAAAGAAGCCCCCTGCTCCTCACAGGAAACACCGAACCCCAAAAGCCTTAGACCATCTTCAGGCAATAAACCAGGTGGCCAGAAAGGTCATCAAGGCTCTTGTTTGAGACGTGTCGCCTTACCCGATTATGTCAGGCATCTGAAGGTTGAAAAATGTTGCTGTTGCCAGTCTTCGCTTATCGATATTAAACCCACCAAATACATTGAGCGACAGGTTTTTGATCCAGGTAGACCCGGAGAATTTGAAGTTACCGCGTACTGGGCAGACGTTAAAGTATGTCCTTGTGGTAAACGGAACACCGCTGAGTTTCCCCAAGGAGTGAAAGCCGCTGCTCAATACGGAGAAGTGACTCAGGCAATGGCTGTTCATTTAAACCAGTATCACTTCATCCCATATCACCGGGTGTCTGAGTATTTCAATACTATTTATTGCATGAGTGTCAGCGCAGGCTCTGTTGCCAATTTTGTTGCCTATACCCATGAGAACCTGGCCTCTACTGAGCAGAGTATCCGCGATGCTTTACAAGAAAGTCCGGTTGCAGGAGCGGATGAAACTGGCATGCGGGTTGACGGTTCACTGTGGTGGTTACACATTATGCGAGATGACCAATGGACGCTTTACTACCTCTCAGAAAGGCGAGGTTGTGAAGCAATGGATGCAATGGGCATCCTGCTGACTTTTGCAGGCATTCTGGTTCACGATCATTGGAAGTCCTACTTTGCCTATGCGGCAGTGCATGTGCTTTGTAATGCCCATCATCTGAGAGAGCTTCAGGGAGTTGTCGATAGGGATGCGAATAAGCTGGCTCTGCGGCTGATGAAATTGCTTACGCTCTCCTGGCACTTCTGCAAGAAATACAAAGCAGCCGGTCTGACTCAAATGCCTGGTGCAATACAGCTTCGCATTGAGACGATATACGACCAAATCCTTCAAAGGGCTCTCACGAAGGAAACCGCTTATATGGAAAAACAACGACAGGTGCTTGGACGTAAGAAGGTCAGGAATACCAAGGCCTACAACCTGTTCAAAAGGCTTATTGAGTTTAAGGTTGAAACGTTGCGCTTCATGTCGGACTTTTCAATTCCCTTCGATAACAATGGCAGTGAACGTGATGCCAGGATGGCCAAACTTAAGCAGAAGATCTCAGGCTGCTTCAGAAGCGAAGACGGAGGTACCATGTTTACCCGAATCCGAAGCTATTTATCATCTGCTAAAAAGCAGGGGTTGAACATATTTCAGGCGCTTCTTAAAGCGGTTCGAAATTACAACAATACGCCTTTGCTGGGTGCTGAATAGTTACTGCAATTTAATTTGTGTAAACGCTTGTCGTTAATACTCCAAAATGGAGAGTAACAATGAGCGTTGAAATCAACGAAAAACTGGTAGATCAAATAGCCAGTCAGATTAAAACTCAGGATCATCTTGCCGACTTCAGCCGTTTACTTATTAAGGCGACTGTTGAACGTGTTATGGCCGCTGAATTGGAAGAGCATCTGGGTTATGCCAAATACTCGCCTGAAGGCCATAACACGGGCAACAGCCGCAACGGCAGCACCTCAAAGAATATCAAAGGAGATTTTGGTGAGGTCGAAGTCAAAGTCCCCAGAGATCGAAATAGTGACTTTGTTCCTCAGCTGATAGCCAAAGGCCAGACTCGGCTAAACAAGCTTGATCAGCAAATCCTTACCCTCTATGCCCGAGGCATGACCACCCGTGATATTGCCGAAGCCATTCACGAGATGTACGGCGCTGAGGTGTCACCTACCTTGATATCCAAGGTAACTGATGCTGTCTACGATGAGGTCAGGACATGGCAGAATCGCCCGCTGGACAGGCTTTTCCCCATCCTGTATCTCGATGGCCTTGTGGTTAAGGTTCATCAGGATAAACGGGTTATTCGTAAAACCGTGTATGTTGCTCTTGGCGTGAACACTGAAGGCCATAAGGAACTGTAACTATTCAGCACCCAGCAAAGGCGTATTGTTGTAATTTCGAACCGCTTTAAGAAGCGCCTGAAATATGTTCAACCCCTGCTTTTTAGCAGATGATAAATAGCTTCGGATTCGGGTAAACATGGTACCTCCGTCTTCGCTTCTGAAACAGCCTGAGATCTTCTGCTTAAGTTTGGCCATCCTGGCATCACGTTCACTGCCATTGTTATCGAAGGGAATTGAAAAGTCCGACATGAAGCGCAACGTTTCAACCTTAAACTCAATAAGCCTTTTGAACAGGTTGTAGGCCTTGGTATTCCTGACCTTCTTACGTCAAAGCACCTGTCGTTGTTTTTCCATATAAGCGGTTTCCTTCGTGAGAGCCCTTTGAAGGATTTGGTCGTATATCGTCTCAATGCGAAGCTGTATTGCACCAGGCATTTGAGTCAGACCGGCTGCTTTGTATTTCTTGCAGAAGTGCCAGGAGAGCGTAAGCAATTTCATCAGCCGCAGAGCCAGCTTATTCGCATCCCTATCGACAACTCCCTGAAGCTCTCTCAGATGATGGGCATTACAAAGCACATGCACTGCCGCATAGGCAAAGTAGGACTTCCAATGATCGTGAACCAGAATGCCTGCAAAAGTCAGCAGGATGCCCATTGCATCCATTGCTTCACAACCTCGCCTTTCTGAGAGGTAGTAAAGCGTCCATTGGTCATCTCGCATAATGTGTAACCACCACAGTGAACCGTCAACCCGCATGCCAGTTTCATCCGCTCCTGCAACCGGACTTTCTTGTAAAGCATCGCGGATACTCTGCTCAGTAGAGGCCAGGTTCTCATGGGTATAGGCAACAAAATTGGCAACAGAGCCTGCGCTGACACTCATGCAATAAATAGTATTGAAATACTCAGACACCCGGTGATATGGGATGAAGTGATACTGGTTTAAATGAACAGCCATTGCCTGAGTCACTTCTCCGTATTGAGCAGCGGCTTTCACTCCTTGGGGAAACTCAGCGGTGTTCCGTTTACCACAAGGACATACTTTAACGTCTGCCCAGTACGCGGTAACTTCAAATTCTCCGGGTCTACCTGGATCAAAAACCTGTCGCTCAATGTATTTGGTGGGTTTAATATCGATAAGCGAAGACTGGCAACAGCAACATTTTTCAACCTTCAGATGCCTGACATAATCGGGTAAGGCGACACGTCTCAAACAAGAGCCTTGATGACCTTTCTGGCCACCTGGTTTATTGCCTGAAGATGGTCTAAGGCTTTTGGGGTTCGGTGTTTCCTGTGAGGAGCAGGGGGCTTCTTTGGAAGATGTATCACCTTTATCACTCCCTTTTTTACTGGGCTTTTGATAACCATCTGACGATGGTGGCTTACTACTGTTTTGACTGTTTTTATTAACCCTTTCTTCCAGTTCGCTGCAACGTTCCCGTAAAAGCGCATTCTCGGTCCGAAGCTCTTCATTCTCTTTAAGGAGAGCTTCGGTAAACGGAGTAGCTGGGAAGTCTGGTTCCATACTGGAGATTTGTTAGAAAAATTGAGTATAAGATGATGGTCGAAAAATCAGAAAATTCCAGATTTATATGAAGGGTGCTGAATAGTTACAAGGAACTTTTGGGTCTTTGGCTTGCCGAAACAGAAGGTGCCAAATTCTGGCTTTCTGTGCTGACAGAGCTTAAGAACCGTGGGGTTGAAGATGTCTTCGTTGCCTGTGTTGATGGGCTCACCGGATTCCCGGAAGCGATTAACACCGTGTTCCCAATGGCTCAGGTTCAGCTGTGTATTGTGCATCAGGTACGTAACTCGCTGAAATACGTCTCCTACAAGGACCGTAAATGCGTCGCCAGCGACCTGAAACGGATTTACCGGTCAGCGACTGCTGAAGAAGCAGAAATGGAGCTGGAAGCCTTTGAAGAAGCCTGGGGGGAGAAATTCCCATCGATTGGTAAGTCCTGGCGTAATAACTGGGATAACCTGATTACTCTGTTCGACTATCCTGAAGATATTCGAAAAGCGATTTATACAACGAATGCCATTGAGTCCTTGAACAGTGTCATTCGTAAGGCGATCAAGAACCGGAAGATTTTTCGGACGGATGAGTCAGTCATGAAGGTAATCTACCTGGCCATGGAAAAAGCTTCCGAGAAATGGACCATGCCGATCAGGAACTGGAAAGCCGCCATGAACCGGTTTGAAATTATGTTTCCTGACCGGTTCAAGGAGCAGTAGTTTTGGTGGCGTTTACACAGAATTATTTACAGGCTCAAATGGCAGTAAACCACTCAGACATAACAGTGCCTGTGATTGTAAGACTATCAGGTTACCGAGTTGGACAGTGGTGTTAAGTAGTTAGCCAAATGAAATCATATATTTCTGACCGACTTGCTCAAACACTCGTATCTAAACCTAACTTGATCTCTCTGATTTTCAAAGTCTCTCATAATATCTTCAACCGGGTGCTCTCTCAATTTGATAACTGACTCATAGGTTAGCTTCAACCTTTCCAGTCATGAACTCAGACCAAAGTTGTTCCCAGCGCCCCTTACTCTGGATCAGTGCTCTTGTTGTCAAAAGCACTTCCGCTCCTGTTGCTTTCCACCTCATTCCAGAACCACATAATCGTTGCTTTACCAGAGTCTTACAAGCCGCTTCAGTAACTCCTGAACCTATTGGCCAATGGCGTTTAAGCGCCTGATGATAATTCATTAACTGGTGATTGTTTGTAAAATAGCTCACAGCTTTGTAGCGCTTCTCTGTCAGTGCGATTGTCTTTTTCGGGAGCTCGGCTGATTCAATTTCCTGAAGGATTTTTTTGGCTGCTCCACGCTTGTTTTTCAAACTATGTAGCCTGTCTTCAAGCCACTGGTGTCGCTTCGCCTTACTGGTTGGAAACAGTGCTTCCGCTGCTCCAGCTAAATATTCAGATGCATGATAAAAATCGAGTATCTGCCCAGAGGTATGTTGTTTCAAATAACTCCAGTTTTCTCTAGCCCCGTCAGCTACCCCGATGTATGTGGCATTTGGGTAGAGTCGTTTTAGATCTGCAATCTCCTCGTCGAGCTTGCTCATAAAGCTTTGTTTACCATACTCTGGCGAACTGGCTGTATATATCGTGTGGAGCCTGTCTCCATCTGCAGAATATAGGCTCAATGTCCCACACATGGCTTCCCTCCAGCCTTCTTCACAAAGCAGCATGCAGGTTCCATCCAGACCAATGGCTATTGTTTCAACAGGCTCTTTTAGTGGAGGAAGGTGGTAGTGAGTGTCTTGCTGGTCTTCAATTAATGCACCTACTCTGTCCGATAAATGCTTGATATAAGAATTTGAAAGCGTCCTTTGATGGTTGGTCTCAAAATCTTCTTTTACCGCAGGCGCTGGCATCTGGCTGTATTTCCAGGCGATAGACTTGGCAAATTTGGGGGTAGCTGAACCAATAATACCGGCACGAAGATCAAGTGCTGCCAGAGTACTGCCACCTCTGACACCCTGATATACGGAGCGCTCCAAAGGTATACGACCGTATAAGGTTTCATAGTGCTTAAGAACCTTTCCTTTGTAGTTCCACTTCTGCTGATTAACGACGATAGGTTCTTTATTGGGTGATTCAAATAGCCCCAATAACTCTTTTGTTCCAAGCTGCCCGGCTTCATTGAGTGCACGCTGTAAACTATCTTCAAGATTCAGCATGTTGCCTGAATCTATAGAAACTTCAATTTGCAAAACGATGCTTTTGGTAGAGCTGGAAATAACAGAAGCGGGCATGACAGTTAACTATTATGAGTGGTGTTCCCATAGTAGCTGTGAAAATAGAGCACTATTGTTTCAATCATTCAGAGAGAGCACCCCTTCAACCTGCTTATAAAGATCTACTCGGGCTTTTTCCAGATCTTCGATTTTTCTATTAATATCCTTTAGCTCTTTATGATCTTTCTTGGTTACTTTTGAATGTTTCTCTTCATACATTTTTGCAGAATGGTAGGATCCATCACTACTCATATCCAATAAGTTCTGAGCCATCTTACCCTCTTCAAGTTCAACGATAATCGTAGGAACTTCTGGCTGCTCTTCTAGATTACTCAGTTTTTTTTCCATAAGTCGGTCAGCATAAGAGCTGAAGCTTACTCTTAATTTCTTATCTGGGGACCCAAGTGAGTCAGAGGATAAGTGCGATGAGATAAGGTGTCCTTCCACTATAAGCCCAGAACCATGAGGGGCACTCATTCCCTGTTCTTTCTTGAGAAAAGCAAACTCATTTCCTGCCTGAGGCAACATAATAACAAAATGTTCTTTACCACAAGCTCCATTGATATCGGTGCTACTTCTTGTGAACTCATAATGAGGTAATGTTTTCCTGACAGCTGGAATCAAATTTTTGATCTCATAGTCCAATCGTCTGGAGTGATCCGGATCTGTCAAGTTAAGAGAAAGAGTGAAGCCAAAGTGTAAATCATCCTCCTTCATTCCAAAATACACAGAATCTCTCTTAGTACTATTCGCCTCCAATGCACCAAATCGAATCGGCACGCTATATTCTTCATCAACGACAACATTGAATACTTTGCCTTTTAAAAAACACCCGCTCTGATTGTTCTCATTTATTTGTGCAGCGGCTAGATGCCCAGTATTAAAAAACGCAGAACTCATAATTAATGCGGGAAACAGACTCTTCCAAATCATATACTACAACCTATTTATCTCTGAGGTTTTCCCAGTATATGTTATATCCAGAATTTAGCCTATGTATTATCAAGTTATTTTTATTTTTTTAATACTTAGAAAAGAAAAAGACTTAAGAAATCATTAATAAAAAAGACGATACACTTATATTATCTATTATTAGTTAGACATCAAACATATCCACTAATTGCACACTTGATGTTCATAACTATTTTGATCATCTAGTTATACAGTTATTGAATGTCACTAAATAATTAGCCAGTTGTTATGGTTAACCGTAACAACTGGCTTCAACATTCAAATATCAGCTAACAATACTGGTAAAGCTACCAGATTCTCAGGCATTATTCATAATAACTGATACCACCAATCACACCCTGCCTGATCACCATTCCGGAGTCAGAGGTCAGAATCTCGGCAGCCTGTTCCAGAGAACCAATCGCTGCCATCTTTCCTCCATTGCGAACAAACTCAACAACTGACTCCACTTTTGGTCCCATGGAGCCGGCAGCGAAGTCAAACTGATCCATCGCCTCTGGCGTAGCACAGCGAATGTTACGAGAGTCAGGGTGACCGAAATTGGTCGCAACCGCAGGCACATCAGTGAGAATCAGGAATGCATCGGCCCCGAGCCCTTCTGCAAGGAGTCTGGAAGAGCGGTCTTTATCAATCACTGCTTCAATATTCTGAAGCTGACCGTCTGGACCACTGGTTACCGGAACACCGCCACCACCTCCACAGATAACCGTAATGTCTTCAGCAGAGATCAAATGCTGAAGCGATGGTAATTCCAGAATTTCTTTAGGTATCGGAGAAGCAACAACACGACGGAAGTGTTTGCCATCCGCTTTAACCGTCCAGTCTTCATGAGCTTTCAGTAATTCATCCGCCTGCTCACGGCTATATACCGGCCCGACAAATTTATCCGGATCACCAAAAGCAGGGTCATCCCGATCCACCAGAGTCTGTGTTGATACGGTACAGACTTTATGGCCCGGCATCTGATTACGCAGTTCCTGCTCGAACATAAAGCCGATCATTCCCTGCGTCTGGGCACCAAGTGCATCCAGTGGGTAGGGAGATACACCTTTATAAGCATCATTCATTAATGCCAGCAGGCCAACCTGGGGACCATTACCGTGTGTCAGAATAACCTGATGGTGACGGGCAATACGGGCAATCGCTGCCGCAGCCTTACGGATGTTTCTGCGCTGGGTTTCGCATTCAAGAGGTTCTCCACGTTGAAGGATTGCGTTTCCACCCAGGGCAATTACGATTCTCATGACTGTATTCCGTTAATAAATTTACTATTGGTCGTTTTTTAAAATCTCGTAACTATTCAGCACCCTTCATATAAATCTGGAATTTTCTGATTTTTCGACCATCATCTTATACTCAATTTTTCTAACAAATCTCCAGTATGGAACCAGACTTCCCAGCTACTCCGTTTACCGAAGCTCTCCTTAAAGAGAATGAAGAGCTTCGGACCGAGAATGCGCTTTTACGGGAACGTTGCAGCGAACTGGAAGAAAGGGTTAATAAAAACAGTCAAAACAGTAGTAAGCCACCATCGTCAGATGGTTATCAAAAGCCCAGTAAAAAAGGGAGTGATAAAGGTGATACATCTTCCAAAGAAGCCCCCTGCTCCTCACAGGAAACACCGAACCCCAAAAGCCTTAGACCATCTTCAGGCAATAGGTTGCTCTCTCAATTTGATAACTGACTCATAGGTTAGCTTCAACCTTTCCAGTCATGAACTCAGACCAAAGTTGTTCCCAGCGCCCCTTACTCTGGATCAGTGCTCTTGTTGTCAAAAGCACTTCCGCTCCTGTTGCTTTCCACCTCATTCCAGAACCACATAATCGTTGCTTTACCAGAGTCTTACAAGCCGCTTCAGTAACTCCTGAACCTATTGGCCAATGGCGTTTAAGCGCCTGATGATAATTCATTAACTGGTGATTGTTTGTAAAATAGCTCACAGCTTTGTAGCGCTTCTCTGTCAGTGCGATTGTCTTTTTCGGGAGCTCGGCTGATTCAATTTCCTGAAGGATTTTTTTGGCTGCTCCACGCTTGTTTTTCAAACTATGTAGCCTGTCTTCAAGCCACTGGTGTCGCTTCGCCTTACTGGTTGGAAACAGTGCTTCCGCTGCTCCAGCTAAATATTCAGATGCATGATAAAAATCGAGTATCTGCCCAGAGGTATGTTGTTTCAAATAACTCCAGTTTTCTCTAGCCCCGTCAGCTACCCCGATGTATGTGGCATTTGGGTAGAGTCGTTTTAGATCTGCAATCTCCTCGTCGAGCTTGCTCATAAAGCTTTGTTTACCATACTCTGGCGAACTGGCTGTATATATCGTGTGGAGCCTGTCTCCATCTGCAGAATATAGGCTCAATGTCCCACACATGGCTTCCCTCCAGCCTTCTTCACAAAGCAGCATGCAGGTTCCATCCAGACCAATGGCTATTGTTTCAACAGGCTCTTTTAGTGGAGGAAGGTGGTAGTGAGTGTCTTGCTGGTCTTCAATTAATGCACCTACTCTGTCCGATAAATGCTTGATATAAGAATTTGAAAGCGTCCTTTGATGATTGGTCTCAAAATCTTCTTTTACCGCAGGCGCTGGCATCTGGCTGTATTTCCAGGCGATAGACTTGGCAAATTTGGGGGTAGCTGAACCAATAATACCGGCACGAAGATCAAGTGCTGCCAGAGTACTGCCACCTCTGACACCCTGATATACGGAGCGCTCCAAAGGTATACGACCGTATAAGGTTTCATAGTGCTTAAGAACCTTTCCTTTGTAGTTCCACTTCTGCTGATTAACGACGATAGGTTCTTTATTGGGTGATTCAAATAGCCCCAATAACTCTTTTGTTCCAAGCTGCCCGGCTTCATTGAGTGCACGCTGTAAACTATCTTCAAGATTCAGCATGTTGCCTGAATCTATAGAAACTTCAATTTGCAAAACGATGCTTTTGGTAGAGCTGGAAATAACAGAAGCGGGCATGACAGTTAACTATTATGAGTGGTGTTCCCATAGTAGCTGTGAAAATAGAGCACTATTGTTTCAATCATTCAGAGAGAGCACCCAGGCAATAAACCAGGTGGCCAGAAAGGTCATCAAGGCTCTTGTTTGAGACGTGTCGCCTTACCCGATTATGTCAGGCATCTGAAGGTTGAAAAATGTTGCTGTTGCCAGTCTTCGCTTATCGATA
Organism: Endozoicomonas sp.; assembly: GCF_965196975.1. Lineage (NCBI taxonomy): Bacteria > Pseudomonadati > Pseudomonadota > Gammaproteobacteria > Oceanospirillales > Endozoicomonadaceae > Endozoicomonas > Endozoicomonas sp. The sequence goes on along the minus strand of NZ_OZ239981.1, from coordinate 5,225,666 downwards.
TTAAACCCACCAAATACATTGAGCGACAGGTTTTTGATCCAGGTAGACCCGGAGAATTTGAAGTTACCGCGTACTGGGCAGACGTTAAAGTATGTCCTTGTGGTAAACGGAACACCGCTGAGTTTCCCCAAGGAGTGAAAGCCGCTGCTCAATACGGAGAAGTGACTCAGGCAATGGCTGTTCATTTAAACCAGTATCACTTCATCCCATATCACCGGGTGTCTGAGTATTTCAATACTATTTATTGCATGAGTGTCAGCGCAGGCTCTGTTGCCAATTTTGTTGCCTATACCCATGAGAACCTGGCCTCTACTGAGCAGAGTATCCGCGATGCTTTACAAGAAAGTCCGGTTGCAGGAGCGGATGAAACTGGCATGCGGGTTGACGGTTCACTGTGGTGGTTACACATTATGCGAGATGACCAATGGACGCTTTACTACCTCTCAGAAAGGCGAGGTTGTGAAGCAATGGATGCAATGGGCATCCTGCTGACTTTTGCAGGCATTCTGGTTCACGATCATTGGAAGTCCTACTTTGCCTATGCGGCAGTGCATGTGCTTTGTAATGCCCATCATCTGAGAGAGCTTCAGGGAGTTGTCGATAGGGATGCGAATAAGCTGGCTCTGCGGCTGATGAAATTGCTTACGCTCTCCTGGCACTTCTGCAAGAAATACAAAGCAGCCGGTCTGACTCAAATGCCTGGTGCAATACAGCTTCGCATTGAGACGATATACGACCAAATCCTTCAAAGGGCTCTCACGAAGGAAACCGCTTATATGGAAAAACAACGACAGGTGCTTGGACGTAAGAAGGTCAGGAATACCAAGGCCTACAACCTGTTCAAAAGGCTTATTGAGTTTAAGGTTGAAACGTTGCGCTTCATGTCGGACTTTTCAATTCCCTTCGATAACAATGGCAGTGAACGTGATGCCAGGATGGCCAAACTTAAGCAGAAGATCTCAGGCTGCTTCAGAAGCGAAGACGGAGGTACCATGTTTACCCGAATCCGAAGCTATTTATCATCTGCTAAAAAGCAGGGGTTGAACATATTTCAGGCGCTTCTTAAAGCGGTTCGAAATTACAACAATACGCCTTTGCTGGGTGCTGAATAGTTACAAAATCTCTTTGTTTTTTTCACCAACGCATAACCGACGGGTGATCACCCGCTTTTCAGAAACAAGTTGATGAGGAATGCTTTCAGAAGTGATCGGGTGAATCCCTGAAACTGCAACGAAAGCGAAGGGTTGATATCATCCGGAATGATTCCGGTTTTTCTTTTGATCGATATTGATCACATTTTTTCTATACCCAAAGGATTTCAAGTTGCTACGCGACGGCAAAAGAGCGAATCCCCAGGAGCTTAGATAAACTAAGTGACTGGGGTGAGCGAGTGCAGCCAACAAAGTAGCACCTTGAAAGGCGACGGGTATATTTACCGGGTACTTGAATAAACCAGCCGTCCATCTACATAAGTGCGATAGATATTCCGATCATCTCCCAGCGTCATCAAAACAAACAGTTTCTCATCCAGTGCTTTGGAATTATCCCATCGCAATTGCTGAACCTGCGTAGCAACCGGATCCAGAACCACAAAGTCCGCCTCTTTACCGATATCAAAATTACCAATGCTGTCATCCAGATACAGCGCATGCGCTCCACCCAGGGTGGCCCGGTAAAAACCTTCAATAGCAGGCAGCTTTTCTTTCTGCATCTGAACAACCTTGTAAGCTTCGTTCAGTGTTTCAAACATATTGAATGAAGTACCTGCTCCCACATCCGTTGCCATACCGACACGCACACCACTGTCAGCAGCCCGGCGATACTTAAAGAGACCACTGCCAAGATACATGTTTGACGTTGGACAGAAGGCAACGGATGACCCGGTTTCTTCCATCACCTGCCACTCTTTGTCGGTCAGATGAATACAGTGGGCATAAACGGAACGCTCGCCGGTCAGACGGTAGTGGTTATACACATCCAAATAGCTGTCGTGTTCCGGATACAGCGATTTCACCCACTCAATTTCATTGAGGTTCTCGGATAAATGCGTCTGTACATAGGCATCAGGAAACTCTTCGCGCAGAGCCATGGCCTTCTCAAGCTGCTCTGGTGATGACGTTGGCGCAAACCTGGGAGTAATGGCGTACAAAAGTCGGTTGCGTTTGTGCCATTTCTTTAACAGTCGGCGGGAATCCTGGTAACTGCTGTCCGGTGTATCCAGCAGAGCTTCCGGAGCATTACGATCCATCATCACCTTGCCGGCAATCATCCGCATATTCCGACGGTCACATTCTTCAAACAGGGCATCTACTGATTCAGGATGAACACTGCAGAAAACCATGGCGGTCGTTGTACCGTTTTTCAGCAGCTCATTGACAAACAGACCGGCCATTTCGGTAGCGTAGCGCTTGTTGCCATACTTCTGTTCTGTTGGAAATACATAGGTATTCAGCCACTCCAGCAGCTGTTCACCATAGGCACCTATGATCTCCATTTGAGGATAGTGAATGTGTGTATCTACAAAACCGGGAACCACCAGCTTGCCACGGTAGTCGCAGATACGCAGTCCCTCTGGCAGCATATCGCGGCCATCTTCCCAACGGCCATGCCAGGCAACTTTTCCCTGGTCAATAATCAATAGTCCGTCACTGATGTAACGAAGGTTGTCCTCCAGATCGCGAGGATCACTCACAACCTTTTGGATATCCAGTAAAGCCCCCCTGACTGCCTTTACGGTATTGGAAAACATCATAATGGTCTGTTCCTGCTTATTTTTACTTCCGGGAGCAGCTCCCTTCCCCCGGAGCCTTCTCCCCCACCTTATTGCCTGTTCTTATTTCTCCGCCTGTTCCCTTTTGCTTCCATAAAACCTGTCTGAACAGGTTAATATTTCCTGGCTCCATCGACTGTACGGATGTAGTTAGCCCGTTCAAATGCTTCCGGATTCGCAACAGAACGCTGACTCATCAACCCGCGCATTTCATTCAGGTCTTCAAAATCCCGCTGTTTCAACCACACTTCCAGACCTTTCAACAGCACAGAAACATAGTCCGCACCATTACGGATCAGTGCTGAAGCCAGCATCACAGTATCCGATCCACCCAGCAGATATTTGATAATATCTTCATGATCATAAGCACCGGATGTTGCCGCCAGAGAAGCATTGATCTTGCCATGCAGTACACTGATCCAGCGAAGCGGTATACCGATTTCACCTGCTTTACTGATGGGCCAGTTGGGCTCCACCAGCATGTTGTTGAGATTAAAGTCAGGCTGCAGCATCCGGTTAAACATAACCAGTGCGTCAACACCAATCTCATCAAACTGCCTGGCCATGTTGCCAAAGGCACTGAAAAATGGGTCAATTTTCAGTGCAACAGGGATGGTGACACTGTTTTTCACACGTCTTGCGACGTCCAGATAAACTTCCTCAACCTGGCGTCCGGTAATATCCAGTGAGGGCGGGTTGTAATAAATATGCAGCTCAATGCCGTCTGCCCCCGCCTGCTCAATCTGCCGGGCATAATCCACCCATCCACCTTCTGAGCAACCATTCAGGCTGGCAATCACAGGAATATCAACCGCTGCCTTGGCTTTATGGATGGTATCCAGATATGCCTGGGAACCACGCTCCAGGGTCAGGCCTGAAGGCAGAAAAGAGGTAGCCTCCGGAAACAGGTTATTTCTGGACAGGGCAATTCGCTCTTCTTCTTCCTGTTCCCGGCGAATCTGCTCTTCAAACAGTGAAGGCAGAACCACAGCAGCAATGCCCGCCTTTTCCAGACGCTGGATGCTTTTTACTGTAGACGTCAGTGGACTGGCAGCCGCCATCAACGGATTTTTAAGGCTTAACCCCATATATTTGGTGGTCAAATCCATCATCTTTACTCCTCAATCACCACAAAAGCATCGGAATGCAGAACATTCTTCCTGCCCAGCTCTCCCACATGGGCAGGAGCCCTTTGCTTCTGTGGTCAATATTCTCTTAATGAACAGCCGACACCTTCTCGGGGACAAAGTCCATGGCATTGTGTGTTGCCATTTCCTCATAGACGCCCCACTTCCGGTTGATCACCTTCTGGGCTTCTTCCAGAATCGCTCCCGCCTCATCCGGACAGGCGATATTCAGTGCCCGATAGCGAACCTCACCGCGAATATAATCCGTTAAAGGTACATTGGGCCTCAGAGAATCCAGCTCAAACGGGTTCTCGTGGTGATCTGTGCGACCAGGATTGTATCGGAACAATGGCCAATGCCCGGAACGAACCGCCAGTCGCTGCTGCTCCATACCATGGGTCATGTTAATGCCATGGGCAATACAGTGAGAATAGGCGATCACCAGTGAAGGTCCTGGCCAGGCTTCTGCCTCACGCATGGCCTGCAGTGTCTGCTGTGGGCTGGCACCCATGGCAATCCGGGCCACATAAACATTGCCATAGGCAATGGCCTGAAGCGCAACATCTTTCTTGGCGGATCGTTTACCCGCAGCCGCAAATTTTGCAACAGCACCCATTGGCGTGGATTTTGACGCCTGACCGCCTGTATTGGAATAGACTTCGGTGTCCATTACCAGCACATTCACATTGCGGCCGCTGGCCAGCACATGATCAAGGCCGCCGGAACCAATGTCGTAAGCCCAGCCATCGCCACCAACGATCCAGACGACACGCTTCAGAAGTCGATCCAGAACCGCTCTCAGACTATCCGCTGCCGGTGTGTGGATACAGGCCAGTTTATCCCGGACCGTTTTCAGCCGATCGCGTTGCTGATGAACCTCTGTATCATTTCCCTGAGGAGCTTGAATAATGCTGTCCACAAGATCAGAACCCAGCATTTCACGGAAGGATTCCAACTCAAGCATGGCCTGCTCAGCCTGATGGTCACTGGACAGACGGAAACCAAAGCCAAACTCGGCATTATCTTCAAACAGGGAGTTCGCCCAGGCAGGCCCACGACCTTCGGCGTTCTTTGACCATGGGGTAGTTGGCAGGTTACCGCCATAAATGGAAGAGCAACCGGTAGCATTAGCCACCAGCAAGCGGTCACCAAACAACTGGGTCAGCAGTTTCAGGTATGGCGTTTCGCCACAACCGCTGCAGGCACCAGAGAATTCGAACAATGGCTCAAGGTACTGGATACCCCGTACGGTTGAGAAATCTACCTGCCGGCGATCATTAATGGGTAACTGCTCAAAGAACGACAGGTTCTGTTTTTCCTGCTCCAGAACCGGTTCCTTGTCCATCATATTGATGGCACGGTAACCGCTCTTCTTGGGATTACGAACCGGACACGCTTCCACACAGAGACCACAACCCGTGCAGTCCTCTGGATAGCACTGCAGGGTATAGCGGGTTTCGGGGAAACCACGGGCACTGATAGGTGCAGACTTAAAGTCCTCCGGTGCATCCGCCAGACTGGCCTCATTGTAGAATTTCGCACGAATAGCCGCATGAGGGCAGACCATGCTGCAGTTACCGCACTGGATACAGACCTCTTCATCCCAGACAGGAATCTGCAGTGCAATATTACGTTTTTCCCAACGGGTTGTGCCGCTTGGCCAGGTGCCATCTACTGGAATCTGGCTGACCGGGATCAGGTCACCCTGCCCACTTATCATGCGGCTTGTGACTTCTTTAACGAAGTCAGGCGCTTCTTCAGAAACTACCGGCTTCTCGACAATCTTTTCACCTGAAGAGCCCACTTGCTCAAGCTGCTCAGGGATTTTCACGGAGTAGAGATGTTCCAGAGTCTGATCCACCGCCCGGAAGTTCCGCTCAACCACATCAGCGCCCTTGCGTCGGTAGGTCTTCTCAATTGCCTGCTTGATACGGGCAATGGCCTCATCTCTGGGCAGAACACCGGACAAGGCAAAGAAGCAGGTCTGCATGATGGTATTGGTACGGTTGCCCATACCTGCCGATTTAGCCACAGCAGAACCATCAATCACGTGTAGCTTCAGTTTCTTCTGAATCAACTGCTCCTGCACACGCCGTGGCAGGTGAGCCCACACTTCATCGGGTCCAAAGGGACTGTTCAGCAGGAAGACACCGCCATCCTCGATATTGCCAAGAACATCGGTTTTCTCCAGGAAGTTGAACTGATGACAGGCAACAAAGCTGGCAGACTGAATCAGGTAAGGTGCTTCAATCGGCTGCTTACCAAATCTCAAGTGAGAGATGGTTTGAGAACCCGATTTTTTAGAGTCGTAAACAAAGTAAGCCTGGGCATTAAGCTGAGGGTCACTGCCGATGATCTTCACGGAGTTCTTATTGGCACCGACGGTACCATCGGCTCCCAGACCGAAGAACATCGCACGGACACTGTCCTGATCTTCGATAACAAAAGAGGCGTCATACTCCAGGCTGGAGCCCATCACATCGTCGTTAATGCCAACGGTAAAATGATTCTTCGGCTTTTCATTAGCTAGCTCATCATACACCGCCTTAACCATGGCGGGTGTAAACTCCTTGCTGGAAAGGCCGTAACGGCCACCAATGACCCGAGGCATTTTCTTCAACCGGTCATTCATATAGCCTTCGGACAGTACCGTCATCACGTCCTGGTAGAGAGGCTCCCCACTGGCTCCGGGCTCTTTAGTGCGGTCCAGCACCGCAATACTGGTTACCGATTCAGGCAGGATATGAAGGAATCGCTCTGCAGAGAATGGGCGATACAGGCGGACCTGAATCATTGCCACCTGATCATCTTCGGGCAGCTCCCGGTTCATCGCTTCCATGGTCATCTTGACCGTTTCCGCACCAGAGCCCATCACAATAATCAGGCGTTTGGCATTCTTTGGCCCATACCAGCTGAAAGGCCGGTAATGACGACCGGTCAGGCCGGCAAAACGCCACATGCAGGCTTCAACAATATCCGGTGTTTTTTCATAGAAAGGATTGGCACTTTCCCGGGCCTGGAAGTAAACATCCGGGTTCTGTGCAGTACCACGAATGACCGGACTTTCAGGATTCAGTGCTCTACGACGATGATCGTGTACCAACTGATCATCAATCATGGCCCGGATAACTGAGTCCGGAAGCAGAGAAATCTTGTTGATTTCGTGAGAGGTACGGAAACCATCAAAGAAGTGCATGAAAGGTATACGGGACTCCAGGGTCGCCGCCTGGGCAATCAAGGCCAGGTCATGGGCTTCCTGAACCGAGCTGGCGGCCAGCATGGCAAAGCCGGTGCTTCTTGCGGCCATGACATCCTGATGGTCACCGAAAATAGATAATCCCTGGGTTGCCAGTGAACGTGCTGCCACGTAGAACACTGCCGGGGTCAGTTCACCGGCAATCTTATACATATTGGGCAACATCAACATCAGCCCCTGAGAGGCGGTAAAAGTGGTGGTCAAGGCGCCGGTCTGCAATGAACCGTGAACCGCGCCAGCAGCACCAGCCTCACTCTGCATCTGAGCAACGTGTGGCTTGCCACCCCAGATATTTTTGATGCCTTCGGCAGCCCACTGCTCTGCCAGCTCCGCCATATTAGACGACGGCGTTATAGGGTAGATGGCACAGACTTCGTTGGTACGATAGGCTACGTAAGCGGCTGCCTCATTACCATCGATAGTGACACGAACAGGCTGTTCTTTAGATTGCTGAGACATTACCGTACCTCCATATGAGCAGCCATGACTGGCAATGAAACGTCCTGTTGAACGGCCTGCATCTCGATGGCGTGGCATGGGCACTGGCGGAAGCAGGCCATACAGCCGGTACAGAGGTCATGATTGACCTGATAGCCCTCCCCTTTGCCCAGTTTGGTAATGGCACCTTCCGGACAGGCCCCGAAGCAGCCATCGCATTCAAAACAGTTCCCGCAGGAGAAACAGCGGCTGGCCTCAAAACGAACCTGGGCTTCACTGAGCCCGTGCACCACTTCACTGAAGTCATTACGCTGTTCTGGGGAAAGCGCATCTTCATGCTGACGATCTGCCTGGGTACGGTACCAGAGGTGTAATCCGTCGTAGTCCACCAGATGCTTTACTGCGATTTCATTGACTTTTTTACCGGTTAACCAGCTGCCCATACAGCGGGCAGCTTTCTTACCATGCCCCACCGCAATGGTGGCAGTACGATCGGAAGGCACCATATCACCACCGGCAAAAATACCTTCGCAGCCAGTCATCATATTGTCATCAACGGTCAGTGAGCCCCAGCGATCAAATTCCAGACCGGGCACTCTGTCCAGCATGCCTCTTTCCACGTCCTGGCCAAGAGCCAGAATCAGAGAGTCCACCGCCAGTGTTTCATAACGGCCGGTAGGACGAGGGCGACCATCGTCCCCAATCTCCATGATCTCAACGTTAAAATCACTGCCTTCAATATTCTGGATGGTTCTCAACCAGTGGATATTGACGCCTTCGGCTTCGGCTTCATCCGCTTCGAAGCTGTGGGCAGGCATATGATCACGGTCGCGGCGATAGATGATCATGGCCTCATCGACACCCATTCTTTTTACCGTCCGTGCGGCATCCATCGCAGTATTACCGCCACCGTATACCGCCACCCGGCGACCAAGCACCGGCTTTTCCCCCATCCCGGTTTCCCGAAGGAAGCTGACTGCATCCAGCACCTTGCCAGCGTCACGGGCAGGGATATCCACCTGCTTGCCAATATGCGCACCAATGGCCAGATAGACTGCATCGAACCGTCCTTCCTGCTTTTCAGCCATCAGGTCTTCTACCCGGTGATTCAGGGTGATCGAGATTCCCATGGATTCAATACGGGCAATCTCCGCTGCGAGCACTTCCCGTGGTAAACGATAAGCAGGGATACCAAACTGCATCATGCCACCGGCAATCGGTGCCGCTTCACGAATCTCAACGGTATGCCCCTGCAGACGCAGATGGTAAGCGGCGGTCAGACCGGAAGGGCCTGCACCAATCACCAGAACTTTTTTACCGGTCTCATTTTTTGGGGCTGGCATATGCCAGTTCTGCTCAATGGCCATATCGCCCAGGAAACGCTCGATGGAATGAATACTTACACCGTCGTCCACCTGAACACGACTGCAGCCACCTTCACAGGGGTGATAGCAGATTCGACCATGGGTTGCCGGCAGCGGGTTATTCTTCATGAATGTGCGCCAGGCTTCTTCAAAGCGCCCTTCCTGAGCCAGTGCCAGAGCACCCTGGATATCATTCCCCGCCGGGCAGGTGTGATTACACGGGGGCAACGAGTTCTGATAAACCGGCTTGCGGGTAACGACCGGACCAGTACCCTGTACCGGAGATCTTCCGGGGGGTTGTGTCATATCCAGGGTATTCATAACGACTCCTTTACTGAACACTTTCCACCATACCAGAGCATTTCTGAGCAGCACTGATCAAAGTCATGGGAAGTGCTCGTCACATCAATTTCAAGACGCTAATTCAGTATTAAACGATGATTGTTTATTTACAGATTCTGCTTTTACCTGCTCAGGTTCTTCCATTTCCTGAGGCTCAGGAGAATCCTGTTTGAATAATTGATTCAACAGCACGGCAACCAGTGCTCCAGTGGTGATTCCTGAAGAGAGGCTGACCTGGAAGAATGAAGGCAGGTTAGAGAGAATATCCGGGCGAGTGGTAACGGCCAGACCGGCAGTGATGCTCACGGCCACAATGACACTGTTACGTTCATTAAGATCCACTCTCGAGAGCATTTTGATGCCCGCGGCGATGATCATGCCGAACATAATAATACTGGCACCACCCAATACCGGTTGTGGCACCGTTACGATCAATGCTGCCAGCTTGGGAAAGAGGCCAGCAATCATCAGTAATACACCGGTCAGTGCAACAACAAAACGACTGGCAACACCGGTAATGGCAACAATTCCCACATTCTGACTGAACGATGAGAATGGTGTGGTTCCAAATACCGCAGCCAGAGCACTGCCGACACCATCACACAGGATACCGCGAGACAGTCGTTTGCCGGTCAGTTTGCAATGACTGACTTCACTCAATGCCAGGAAATCACCGGTAGATTCCATAATGGTCACCAGATAAACAATCCCCATACTGATGACACCGGTAATCGGGAAGGTTAAGTCCACAGGCAGCAGGCTGGGAATTCGAATGAATGCAGCCTCACTGATTGGTGCAAAATTCACATCCCCCATCAGTACACTGAGCAAATAACCCGCAGCCATACCAATAACAATGGCACCGGTTTTGAATAGACCGGATCCTTTGCGGTTCAGCGTGATAACCACCACGGCAACCAGCAGACCAATCATCAGGTGAGGGAGGGCGCCATATTCGGCACTGCCTGGCAGAGCACCCGCAAACCAGTCTGTCCCCACTGGTACCAGAGAAACGCCAATCATCAAAATTACGGTGCCGGAAACAATGGGTGGAAACAGTTTCCGAACCTGCACCATGAACTGGCTACCAATGATCATGACCAGAGACCCGCCCAGGGCAGACCCCAGAATGCCGGATAACCCATGCTCCTGGCCGATGGCAATAGCCACGGCAACAAAGGTAAAGCTGGTGCCCATAACGCAAGGCATACGAATGCCGACAGGCCCAAGCCCCAGGCACTGAACGATGGTAATGATTCCGGAAACCAGCAAAGCAGCACTGACAATGCTGACCATCGTGCTTTCTGGCAGCCCCAATACTCCGCCCACAACCAGAGGGACAGCAATGATGGCACCGAAAGCAGCCAGCATATGCTGAAGAGCAAGAACAAGTGATGTTCCCAGTGGAGGCCGATCTTCAATCTCGTAAAACGACTTCATTGCTGTTTCCCCGAAATCCAGGCAAGACGATCCCGTCAACGCACCGGACTGGCTTGTTGTTGGTATGAAATAAATGGGTATTAGCTATGTTCTCTATCGAGGATGGCCTACTGCGAAGGTACTGTTAGTTTTCTGGTACTTTCGCAGTAGAGCCTCTTTGGTAAGAACAAACGTCAGCGTTACAGTACTGATTCCTTCAATGCGTTAAGCATTTTTTCCGGTGTAATGTGCCAGTCTCTGACCCAGACTCCGGTGGCGTCATGGATAGCGGATGCAATCGCTGGCGCTGCTGCATTCACGCTGATTTCAGAGACAGACTTGGCACCATAAGGGCCTACCGGGTCATCGCTGGGTACCAGTATTGCCTGGAAGTCCTCTGGCAAATCACCAACCATTGGCGCGCCATAGTCGGCAAAGTTGGCATTCACGACACGCCCCTGGTCATCATACTGAATGGCTTCCTGCAGCGTATGGCCAATTGCTCTCATGCTGGCACCGTAGATCTGACCAAGAGCCAGTTCCGGGTTGATGGGTGTGCCGCAATCCAGCAGCGCATGGAACTTGCGCAGCGATACCTTACCGGTACGGGTATCCACCGCCACTTCGGCAAAGTTGGCACCGTATGGGAAGGCAAACTCACTGGTAATAAAGCTGCCCTGCCCCATCAGCTGACCACATCCGGTACCACTTTCGGCATAGTGAGCAATTTCTCCGAAACTGATGGAACCCTTCTTGTTATGGACAGAGCTACGAACCACACCAGGGTATTCTACAATCAGCTCTTCCACTGGTTCTTCCAGCAGATGGGCTGCCGTTTTCAGAACCTTGCCGCGCAAATCCTCTGCGGCCAGACGAGCAGCGTTACCGGAGAAGCAGGTACCACTGGAAGCATAAGCACCCTTATCAAACAGACAGTGGTCAGTATCACCGGAGATTACATGGATATCAGCCAGTTCAGTGCAGAGCACTTCAGCGGTCAGCTTGGCAACCACCGTATCCAGACCAGTACCGATATCAGCACCGCCAGAGTGCACAATCAACGTGCCATCAGACGCCAGTTTGACCCAGGCATTGGCCTGATCAATATCCGGAATACCGGACTTCTGTTGCATGGTGGCAATACCACGGCCAATCTTGATGTGTGGATTTCCCGGTTCTTCTTTCGGGGTTCCCCAGCCAAATCCGACGGCGCCCTGCTCAAGGATTGGACCCAGAGCACAACTGTAGGCAGTGGGCACTTTGGATGGCAGTTTGCCTTCACCAACCTTGCCCAGCAGATCCAGCTTCTGGCCTTCTCTTACCCGGTTCTTCTCGATCATCTCCAGATGATCAATACCCAGGGCATCGGCCATTTCAGCCACAATCATCTGTACAGCGAAGTTACCCTTTGGACCACCGTATCCCTGGTAAGCACCGGTAGGCACGATATTGGAATAGTAAGTGTCTACCTTGAAGCGAACGTTAGGGCATGGGTACAGTGGCAGAGAGATCGCCGGTGCATTACAGGGTACGGTCAGGGCATGGTTGCCATAAGGGCCGGTATTGAAGCGGAAGTTCACATCAAACGCGGTGATGGTACCGTCTTTCTTCGCCCCCATCTTGATATCAATTTCAGCCACATGTCGTGTAGAGGTCGCAATAAACTCCTCTTCACGGGTATGACGGAACAGAACAGGGCGACCGGTAGTGTGTGTGGCAAAGGCGCAGACTTCTTCGACCAGAATGTCCTGCTTGGAGCCAAAGCCGCCGCCCAGACGCTCCTTGATTACATGCACCTTATGCTGCTTCAGACCAAGAACAATGGCAATCTTGCGACGGACATGCCATGGCACCTGAGTAGCTGCACGGACAACAATCCGGTCACCCTCCATATAGGTGTAGCAGAGGTGCTGCTCAGGAGGCAGTTGTTGAGACTGGCGTGACTGATAAGTCCGTTCCAGAATCATATCCGCTTCGGCAAAACCCTGCTCAATATCACCGATTTCACCATGACCACGGGCAGCAATGTTCTTCTTGGGATCGCCACCAAAGGGGAAGTTGAAATGAATCTTGCCATCACGGAGATCAGAGGTTTTGTTCTGCTCATCCAGATCATCCGGTGCTCCAACGCTGTAGCTGATCACACCGTTATGCACGACAGGTGCATCTTCCGCCATGGCTTCCTTGATAGAGAGCACCGGCTTGAGCACTTCATACTCAACCTTAATGGTCTTCAGGGCAGCTTCTGCCTGCTCTTCCGTTTCGGCAACTACCGCAGCAACACGGTCACCGTAATGCCGGACCTTCTGGCCAAACATACGACGATCCAGAGGAGAAGGTTCGGGTGCAGTCTGGCCACCAGGTGTGTAATACACGTCTGGGCAGTTGCGATGGTCAAATACGGCAACAACACCAGGCATCGCTTCGGCTTCGCTGGTATCAATACGGGTAATGTAGGCATGGGCATGAGGACTGCGCAGCATCTTCAGGACACAGGCATCCGGTGCGACAAAATCCTCAACAAAGCAGGGTTCAGCCTTGATGGAACGGGCTGCGTCCACTTTGCCACCGGGCTTACCGACCTGACGATTCTCTCCGGCAAAGGAAGGCACACTGGTAGCAACGTAGTCAGGATCTGATAGACGCTGACGGGCAATGTCGACCGCATCAAATACCTGCTGGTAAGCACTCTCACGCAGGAAGATGGACGACATTACATCGGTAATTTCGGCTTTGGTGGGGTTCGGGCTGCGCTTGAACAGGTCAGTAATCAATAACGCCAGTGCAGGATCGTTGTAGCCGGACTGAATAACACCCGCATCGATCAATGCTGACTGTACCGGACTCAACTTGCCATATTCATTCAGAGATTCAGGCGTAACCACTTCCCGGCCATCGAGCTGGGCTGCAATCAACAGGGATGCGTTGACAGAACAGCCATCCAGCAAAATAGTATCGGAACCGGCAAAGCCGTAGCCATCATCACTGTTACGGACAGCTCGCATGCCCAGTCGCTTCAGCAGTACCTGAACATTTTCACCGGCTTCTGCCTGAATCGCTTTCTGCTTGCCATTGAGGGTAAAGACGATTTCCACGATCAGTTACTCCGTCCATTAAACTCTTCCACCAGCAGGCCAACCAGGACACTGCTGAGATGACGCTTGTACTCGGCACTGCCAAGGAAATCAGTTTCAGGGAAGACTGATTTTCCAACGGCCTCTTCAATGGCTTCACGACCCTGCAGCCCCTGATCAGCAAGCAGGGCTTCTACGTCATGAAGTCGAATGGCTTTTTCAGCAACACCGGCCAGCGCAATACCAAACTGCTGCTTGCCTTCTTTAATGTTCACCGCCAGGGATACGCTGACGATTGGCAGACCTGCACAGCTCTTAACCACTTTCTCACTGCGGCAATAGTCCACACTGGCAGGGATGATAACTTTGGTGATTAATCCGTAGGGTTTTTGCTGCCAAGCCTCAACGGTCATGCAGCCACCTTCTGCCACTTCAACTTCTGCATCCATGGCCAGCAGTGCAGGAACAACCTGGCAAGCTTTCAAATTGGCAGCAATTTCGCCACCGAGAGTAATCTGGTTACGCATATTACGGCTGAAGATCAGGGCTGCAGCTTCCCGCAGGCCTTCAGGCAGCTCAGGACTGTCGATGACCTGCTGAAGTGTGGTCAGCGCGCCAAGCTCCCATCCTTTATCGGTTTGCACAATACCCTGCAGACCAAGACGGGAAAGACTGATGGCAATGGTTTTATCCGTCTTCGTCGGCGCAGCATTCAAACGTGCACCACTGGCCATATACACGGCCTGATCACCATGCTGCTCTTTCATGGCCAGAGCCTCTTGAAGAGTCTCGGGCTGCAAAAATTCCCTGATCATATTGTTTGCCTTTTATATACCGGAAGTTATATCTACAGGATCATGGATCTCTTTTTTCCGCAGCATAATTCAGGCCAGAAGGTAGCGCTGGTATGAGGAGATAAGCAGTGAATAAGAAAAAAATGACTTATGGCAAATCTGTTCCGGAAAGTTTTCACAAACTCTTAAGACAGTGATAAATCCAGCATCCTATTGTTATGGTTGCCATCCGAATACCTGGAAATATCGCTACATGAACACTGTGATTATCAGAATGATGCATCATTCTGATAATCACGTGGATCTGAAACAAAATCCTGCGAACATTGTCAAAATACCAATCGTGCTTTCTAACTCCCGTTATGAGCAAGAAGATTTGAGACTTAAGACAAGGCGTCGTGAGGAGTCATAGCCTTAGCTATGGCGACGATCGGCAACGCAGGATTAAGGCTCAAATCTTCAGCGCAATAGGGAGTTAGAAGGTACGATTGGTATAACAGAGAAGGGAAAATCAATACATACTGAAGGAGAGAAGATAGGATGTTGTGAAACTCAAAGCGAACCTCTCAGCCAGAATTTCACAACAACCTCACGCATGCGATAACGAGATTAGCCGCCTGTCTTATATGCCAAAGATAATAAACTTAAGTGCGAACATAATGGCCAGAGCCCAGACACTGATGCTCACCTCCTTAACACGTCCGGCCAGCAACTTGATGACTGGGTAAGCGATAAAGCCCAGGGCAATACCATTAGCAATGGAGAAACTCAACGGCATCATGATGGTAGTGATCACAACAGGACCCGCTTCGGTCAGATCGGACCAGTCCATCGCACCCAGGCTTCCGGTCATCAGAACGGCTACATACAGCAGAGCACCGGCAGTTGCGTAACCGGGAACCATGCCAGCCAGCGGAGAAAGGAAAAGAGTCAACAGGAACAGAAGGCCAATGAATACTGCAGTCAGGCCAGTACGACCACCGACAGCAACACCGGAAGCACTTTCGACATAGGTGGTCACCGTAGGAGCACCAAATACCGCACCAACCCAGGAGGCAGTACCGTCAGTCACCATGGCCTTGCTCATGTTTTCCATCTTGCCATTTTCATCAGCAAGACCGGCTTTATCACCAACCGCAATCAGCGTGCCGGTGGTATCGAACAGGTTGACAAACATGAAGGCCACGATAACACCGATCATATCGGGGTTCAGAGAGCCCATAATGTCGAGCTTGGCAAAAATGGGTTCAATACTGGGAGGAAGGGAAACAATGCCGGTAAACTGAACCTGTCCGGTAAAGAGAGAGATCAGCGTTACCACGGCAATAGAGACCAGTACCGCTGATTTCATCTTGCGGTAGCTCAGGGCAAGAATGAGGAACAGGCTAAGGCTCGCCATGACCTGGGCAAAACCGGTGATATCACCAAGACCAACAATGGTGCCGGGGTTAGCCACCACAATACCGGCTGACTTGAGTCCAATCAGAGCAAGGAACAAACCGATACCAGCGGTAATACCAATTCGCAGCCCTTTGGGAATGCTGTCAACAATCCACTCCCGGACTTTGAAGATACTCAGCAGCATAAAGCCGATACCCCCCCAGAATACGGCACCCATCGCCTGTTCCCAGGAGTAGCCCATGCCCAGAACCACGGCATAAGCAAAGAACGCGTTCAATCCCATACCTGGAGCCAGGCCTACAGGCCAGTTAGCTTAAAGCCCCATGGCAATACAGCTGATGGCGGAGATCAGACAGGTAGCAACAAACAGTGCTCCCCGGTCCATGCCTGCAGCGGACAACATTTCCGGCACAACAAACACCACATAACACATGGTGATGAAGGTGGTGCATCCCGCCAGCGCTTCCATCTTCACGGTTGTCCCGTGCTGCTTCAACTTGAAAAGTCGCTCCAGCAAAGAGTTGTCGTGAGACCCTGCATTCTTCTCTATGGAAGACTGGTCAACATCGGTATTTAGCATGATTTCCCCCAAAGGCCGGTTGTGTGGGAGAAACCATCAAAGGCTCTCCCCCGGCTTATGACTGATTATTTTTCAGCTGAGACTGTCCATACCTTTCCACAAACGCCGTGCCGCTTTCCGTGCTTCGGCATAAATTTCGTTGACATCAAATGGATAGCAACCGTCTTCCAACACAACGGCGCCATCAACAATAACGGTTCTCACACCACTGCTGTTCATTCCGAATGCCAGATGGCCCGGCAGGTTTTCTGCCTGCAGCGGTGTTGGGCTGTTGTAATCGTAAATGACCAGATCCGCCTGATAACCCGCTTCCAGTCGACCAAAATGACCACCGAAGTTTCTTTCCAGCAAGCGGTTACCGTTATTGAGGAACTTAACGAAACTGTCAGGCCACAGTGGACCACCGGCGTCACGGTGCTTGAAGAAAGCAAACTTCAGTTCTTCAAACATATCGCTGCCAATACCGTCTGTACCCAGAGCAACGTTTTTATAAGACGTGAGTTTTTTCGTTATAGCCCACATGGTTATTCATGTTGGAGCGTGGGTTATGCACCAGGAAGGCATCTTTCTCATTGAGTAATTCAATATCAGAATCCGCCAGATAGATGCCGTGCCCTATCAGGGTCTTGTCGTTGATCAGGCCAAAACTGTCCAGACGCTGAATCAGCTCCTGCCCATAATGATGACGGCTCCAGGTCGCATCGTACTTGTCTTCTGCAACGTGGATATGCAGGCCTCGACCGGTTTCACGTACCGCATCGGACAACATGCCCAGTCCATCATTGGAAACCGTGAAAGGTGCATGGGCGCCAATATGAGCTTCTACCAGATAAGGTTCATCCCCCCTGACTTTGGCACTGCTTACCAGGTTGGCAAATTCAATGTTCTCCCGAACACCGGCTTCAAGCTCTTTAATACCGCCATTACGGTCAGTGGTTTCAAAACAGGTCATGCCCCGCAGGCCTGCTTTGAGGAAAGCCTTCCGCAGTGTATTCAGGGAGCCTTTGATATAGGAGGGAGAAGCATGGTGGTCAATAACAGAAGTACAACCGGCCTTGATGGCATCCAGTGAGCAGATCAGGCCACTATAATAAAGAATCTCCTCATCAATGGCCCGGTCCACTTTCCACCAGAGGTTCTTCAGCGTGCTGACAAAATCAGGACAGGGTTTAATGTCAGCCATTACGCCCCGGGAAAGGCCGGAGTAGAAATGGTTATGGCTGCAGACAATACCCGGCATCACTAAACGACCGGCTGCATCAATAGTTCTGGTCGCCTTGGCACGATCCACCTGAGAGCCGACTTCCACAATTTTGTTGCCATCCACCAGAATATCCACCCCTTCGGTGACTCTGGCAGGTTCAAACTGAACAGCAGTGGCATTTTTTATCAGTAACATACAACGTGTCCTTATTCAAAAAGAACGCATCCCGCCTCCCGCTGCCCGCAACCCGAAAAAGCAAAGTGCCTCATACTTTTTCGGGAGACGGGCTGCGGATAGCGGGCAGCGGTCTTATGGATAGACCTTACCCAGCAGATAAGCGTTATTCAGGTAGACATGACTGATGATCCTGCACAGATCATCCTGTCCTCGGGGGATCTCGCTCAACTCGCCCATCACATTAATGGACATCTTGTTGACCCGCTCTTTTCCATCAGAGCCTGCACTGCGCAGCCAGACCATATCGTCCTGAACCAGGAAGCCGCTGTTGGTGCTGTTTTCAAAGTCCTCCATCAGACTGAAGACTGTGAACTTCTCTTTATAAGGCTTGCTTTCCCAGTTACAGAACTGGGCACAGTTGCCACATTCGTTGCAGTAAGCATCCAGGTGCAGAATCTGGTACTTCTCTTTGAAGCCCGGAATTTCAACAGCCACATTTGCACGGTTCGGACAGACATCCACACACTTGTTACAGATGTGGTTGCACTCAAGGCAGCGCTCACCTTCCTGGCGGGCAAAGGCTTCCACATCATCCGCTGGCACAGAGCTCATGGGAATCAGGCCGCGGCGGGCACGAATCACTTTCTCATCAGCCACAGGCACTTCAGTGCTCTTGTATTCAAAAGAGTGATGAACCAGAGCCTGATTACGAGCAATGGCGGTATCTGTCGCTCTTCTGGCTTCATCAATACAGCGAACCACAGTGGATGGACCGGTATGCGCGTCACCGATCAGGAAGACATTGCTGACGCCAGTCTCTTTGGTCTGACGATCAACAGCAGCCCAGCCATCGGTACCCAGTGGGATACCCATCTTGTTCAGCAGCTCAGAGTCCGCCTGCTCACCAATTGCGGTAATAATGGTATCAACTGCCAGTGTGCAGGTTTCTTCGGTGGCCACAGGACGGCGGCGACCACCGGCATCCGGCTCACCCAGCTTCATGATGCGGCAGGTGAGCATACCCTCTTCCGTCATGCTTTCAGGGTTGGTCAGGAACTGGAAGCGGGCACCGTCTTTAACGGCATTGCCATACTCTTCGCGGTCAGCTGGCATTTCCTCTTCAGTACGGCGGTAGAACACACGAACTTCTTCGACTCCAGGTACTTTCAGGGCAGCGCGCGCACTGTCCATGGCGGTATTACCACCACCAACCACCACCACTCGCTTGCCAAGCTTGATGGTTTCTGGTGCTTCATTGAACTGGCGAAGGAACTGCAGGGATGGCAATAAACGACTACGATCGCCTTCCAGTGGCATCCGGTTACCCTTCTCGGCTCCGATACCCAGGAAGACATAATCAAAGCCGCTGTGTTTCAGATCCAGTACATCCAGCTTTGGATCGCAGCCGAACTCGAACTGCACACCATGGGCTCTGACAAAATCGATGTCCTGCTGAATCACTTCGGCAGGGATACGGAAATTGGGCAGGACATTACGAATAATACCGCCGGCATCTCTTTCTTTTTCAAACACCACCACCGGGAAACCGGCACGAGCCATGAAATAAGCGGCAGACAGACCCGCGGGGCCAGCACCGATAACGGCACAGCGAGCGGTCTGCTCCTGAGCAGGTTTCTGCCAGGCGGCCTTGTAATCATCCCAGCCTTTTTCCATGGCAATCCGCTTCATATCACGGATACGAACAGCACCTTCGTAATCTTTACGGGAACAGCTGAACATGCACTGATGGTCACAGATATGACCGGTAATACCTGGCAGAGGGTTCTTGTCATAAATCAGACTGAGGGCCTGCTGGTATTCACCGTTAGCGACCAGCTGAATGTACTCAGGCGCATCCTGACCAATGGGGCATGCCTGCTTACAGGGAGCAATGGTGCAATCGGTCAGTGGTGAGGTGGCCTTCTGGCGCACAGGGGTTTCGTGCCAGTTCTTTTCAGTGTACTCATCAGCGGTTAACGCTTTGGCGGCCAGTGTTTCCAGGGCAGCAACATCAACAGTTTCACGAGCCCAGCTGTCGCACTCTTCCAGCGCCAGAGCGCAGTCACGCAGACGCATATAGCCACCGGGCTTCAGCATCTCGGTTGCCATGGTGATTGGACGGATACCGGTATTAAAGATATCAGTAACATTACCTTTCCAGGCACCGCCGGAGTAAGACATAGGCATCTGGCCATCAAATTCACGGGCGATAACGGCCGCAAGATTGATGGTCAATGGGTAGAGTGAGCGGCCAGACATGTACATCTCATCGCCAGGCAGACGTCCGCGATTATTCACACAACCCAGAGTATTCGAGAGTTTGACCCCAAAGCTCAGCCCCAGGTCAGCACCGGTTTTGCGCAGCCGGTGCAGCATGGGGATTGCATCTTCCATCTGCAGGTCATGGCTGAAAGACTCTTCTTTCAAACCAATGTATCCAAAGCCTCTGTCGTCCAGAACCTTACGTACATAGGCGAAACCCAGCAGGGTCGGGTTCAGTTTTACATAAGTATCAATGTGCTTTTCTGTCATCATGTAGTGACAGATCGCTTCGATCTCGTGGGGAGGGCAACCGTGCATGGTTGAGAGGGTAACGGAGCGGGCAATCTTGCCGGAGATTCGATCAACGGTTGCCAGCAGTGAATCCACCCGGTTTTTGCACTGGAAGGTTTCCTGAACGGCTTCGCTCTTCAGCCATTCCCGGGCAACGGCCTGATACTGGGCAAACTTCTCATGACCGCTGCTGTCCATCATATTATCAATGAAGGTCTGCATGGGCACGGTCTTGATGCCCTTGAGGTCGTAACCGACACTCATATTAAAGATAAAGCTCTTTTCACGACCAGATCCCATTGCAGGATCAAACATCTCTTCCAGCACATGGAGAACCACCCAGGCTTTCAGGTATTCATCGTACGCTTTTGGCAGGGTAAATTCGGTAGACCATTCGGTGTTGTAACACTCATCTTCCGGATCGATACAGGGCTTTTCGATCTCCAGAGTGTCCATGATCTGAACGGTTTTCAATTCGATAAAGCGACCACCGACTGCCCAGGAGGCAATGATGTTCTGTGCCAGTTGAGTGTGTGGGCCAGCGGCAGGACCTACAGCAGTGGATGCCGTTTCTGAACAGACCTTGATGCTCTGGTCTTTCTTTTTGCGAAAGAGCAGGTCTGCCCGGATACCAAAGAGGGATTGGCTGCTTTTGTACTCTCCATGGATTCGGTCCAGCATTTCCCTCAAAGGGACAGGACGCATGATATCACCCATTGTCGAAACTCCTCATCCTCAAGATTCTCAAGCTTTCTTGGAAAGTCAGCGGCTGCCACCCTTAATGTGCAAATCCTCAAAGGGCTTCGTTTTTCCGCTTTTATCTGCCTTTCATTGCAGGCAGACGCTCTTGTATAGATGCAGAGAAAAACGCAGGATTCAGGCCAGATTTGACAGATGACCGTACCAGGAGAGTGAATACCCATTGATAAAATGACCTGAAGCAAATTTATGATCAAAAATGTTCACAAATTTTATTTCTGGTATTTTTGTCCTACCCAGAAAGTCACAATCGATAAATGACCTGAATCAATGTCTGATATTTTCACATTGGATTCGATTTAAGGCTGTCGTTTACTAAATGAGAGTAATTATTATCTGGTTGATCATGGATTAGCCTCTACTTCAATAATGAGAAGGGATTTATCATTTTGATGGATCAAGCTGAGAAAGCAAAGCAGTAAGTTAAACTCATATAAAAAATCATACGTTAGTAGTTAGGTGTCTTATAGTCATCGCCTTATAACTCGGCAAAAAAGATTCGTTATTATATTAGAGATAAAACGCTTTCCTTACACTGGACATATAATCCTTTACCTAAATAACAAAAATGTATTTCAACTCTTATTAAGATCAGTACTACTTTATATGTTTAATTGTAATCACCCTATAATTTATAACTATTACTTCTCTGGAGAAAAAGATGACCTGAGAACACGTCAATCCAGTAAAGCACCAATTCTTATTCAAAAGCTAGGAGTCAATTATGTTTATCGATACACCATTCCAAACCAGTGAAATTTTAAACACCACATCACTTGTAACTTGTTTATATCGCCACAAAAAACCAAATCATACCGCCCAATCAGAACACATAAAGTCAAAAACATTAAATATCAACCAACACCATTGTTTACAAAAAATCCATCTAAAAAATTTTTCCATCTTTAATTAATAAAGATACACCCGGTTAAGAAAAATTATTTTCCCAACACATCACTTACTTGATCGTTGTGCCTGTCCACAATGGTTTCATCTGACGTGTTAAATATCGATAGAAATCTTCAAAAAAACAAATAAAGAGTGAGAAATTCTGATGTCGAATGTAAGCACAAGCTATGCGACACCACCATCGGCGCAAGGTGGATTTTCTATGGAATCCATGGAAATGGAAAACATTCATACCCCCGAGGATGTAAGATTAGAAATAGGTGAAGAAAGTAAAGCTCAAGATACAAATGAAAGAACTCCACTAAATCCTGAGCTAAAAACACATGAACATAACCTGCCACATCAAAGAGCAACGAATGAAAAGCACAAAGGATCACTACCAGGAATTAATCTATTAGAAACAAGCTCAACTGCCTCAAAGGTAGATCTAATAAAAAAGTTAAGAGATGAGGGGGATACTATCAGAATTAATCTACCTGCTCCTGATGGCCAAAGTGAGAATATCGAATACCCTTTAACAATAACCCTTGAATTAAGCCAGCCAGATCCAGGTTGCAGGCTATTGAAGAAAGGAGAGCATATTGTTGTCACAGTCAAAACCGCGTCAGGCAAAGAGACTAAAACTGAGGCAATAGGAGGTTACTGGATTCAAAGCGGTCCAAAAGTACACTGTGTTCTTGATCATAGAGAGCAGCGCCTTATGGACTACCAGTTGACGGTACCTGAAACAGACATGGATCCTATGTGTTCAAAAGATTGCAGTGGTGAGAAAGCACCTTATCAAGCCGAAGGCTCCACACTTCAAGTTAAAGATTTTGTTGTTCCAAATGTTACACACCTTGAAAAGGCAGCTCATACTGATGGCTATTATCAAACACATAATGCCGTGCTGCCTGATGGTTTCTCCATACCGACCGCTTTAATTGAACATGATTTTGAACAATGGAACAGTACTCCTCATGCAGTTGGCAGATTGTTCAGGAGTATTGCGGGCATCATTAGCCATGCTTCTAAGAACCCTGGATTTGATACAAGAACTATCTGTCATATTCTCGCTGCTGTCGGGATTGGAACTGGGGGTTTTTTGGGAGGTGATGAGCTATCAGCATTGATCCAGACAGCAGCCGGCTTCCCTGCCAAAAGCTTTTTAGGCGGAGACATTACTGACCCTACAATGAAGAAATCACTAACCCTTGGTTTCTTTCTTAGCCTTTTAACCTATTTCGGTTTTGAAACAACAAAAGATGCTATGGGTGTTAGCACCCAATTTGTGAGCGATCCCGCCGAGAAACGAAAAATCGCTACCAAAATGGCTCTTTTGGAAGTTTTTGGAGGGCAAGTCATAACAGGGCTGGTCATAGCTGCTTCAACATTAACAGGGCAAAAATTGGCAAATGGCAGCGTGCCTGGTGGTGAAATAGCCAAAACATTAATAAATATGCTTGTTCCTCAAACACTGGGAAATGGAATTGCAACATTAGTACAATCATATCTCATCTCCGAGAAAAACTGGCCAGCTTATAAAGCCTGGTTTCCATTTTTGGGGCTCAGAATTTTATGTTATCGGGGGCTTGCACTCGGCACTCAGGCATTAACAGCTCATTTCTTCGAGGAAGGTGGTATTACCAAAGACAAAATTTACAGCATATTAATTGCAAATGCAGTTAATGAAGCTGTAATGGGTGCTATGAATGGTTTGTCTTACCTTGCTGGCTATTTTAAATCGACAGATGGTTCTGAAGAAGACCTAATGGCCTACGAACAAGATATGAAAAAAATGCTTGCAGAACAGCTGAAACTTGCAGGCATCGATGAAGATACGTTGATTCAATCTCTTGAAGCTGCTGGAACATCCATAGATGAGATGACCAAATTACTTGAAGGTTCTGGCTTATCAATGGAAGAGTTACACAGGCAGGCAAAATTAGTGGGAGAGAGTAACACCCAGGACCAAATGAAAAATATTCAAGAGTTGGTCACTCAACTTACCAGACAACTTGAATTCAATACAGAGACAGGAGAGCAGCTTGCCACGGAGTTGGGTGCTATGCGAACGTCCTTGGCAAAACTTACCGAAGAGCTTGAATTCAGCGCTCTGCCAAAAGGAAAAATCGCTGAACAGCTTACATCAATGAGTAGATTTCTA
This sequence comes from Endozoicomonas sp., assembly GCF_965196975.1. NCBI lineage: Bacteria > Pseudomonadati > Pseudomonadota > Gammaproteobacteria > Oceanospirillales > Endozoicomonadaceae > Endozoicomonas > Endozoicomonas sp. Next base: position 5,201,353 of record NZ_OZ239981.1, on the reverse strand, counting down.
GAAATGGCAAAGGTTCGTTTTGTAACTACAAGGCCAGAAGGGCAAGTGGTTACTAAAGCAATAGCTGATAGCCAGGAAAAGCTGGAAGATATGCAGGCAACATTAGAAGGTTCTGGGGCAATGGCTTCAGGTGCCTCAGAATCTCTTATGGCATTACAAGCAGAACTTGATAAGGAATTAGCAACAATAGCGTCAGGTATTACAGAGTTAGGTAGTTTAGAGCATGAATTGTTAAAGAAAAAAGATGAATCAGCTCCCAGTGCTCAATCCATGGATGGAACCTCTACTCAAGTGGGTGAGCAGCTTGAATCTACTGAGAAAGTGCTTACGCAACTCGTACAACTATTTGGCTCAGCAGATATCTCGGATCAGAAACTTGAAGAATATGCAGCCACTATCGGCTTGAAAGTGAATGGATTACATAGGTTCCGACTGAATGTAAGCCGAACGATTGATAAGGTTGATACTCTTCCCAAAACGGCATGGAGCAAAGTTTCTAACTATTTCATGAATAGAAATCCAGACAGTATTGCTACCAGAGTTGTTACCAGTCCATTTGTCAGCGCCCTTGTAGGTGAGTCTGACTATTCATATGAGCAAACTCAAAAAAATCTAGAGTCTTTGCGAAAAGCCCGCGAACAACAACAGGCTGAGGATGCTGCAAAAGCCTCAGAGACGCCCCTGCCTGCTGAACTTCAAGTACCAATGAAAGCAAAAACACCCTTATCAGAAGCACGAGGAGAGCCTGCTGTTTTACAGGAAACAAGAAAAGCCTTGCATGAGCGTGTTGTGAGCGCTCCACCCAGCAGAACGTGGACAGATACATTCAGGTCATTAGGTCGAAATCTAATTCAAGTTTAGTTACCTAAAATATTGATGCTTACATTTATAAATTTTGAGGCTGAGTAACGCTATGCAAAGTGATGACAGTTGTAAAAAATATTTTTCATTCTTTAGCCCTGACAACAACTTTTCTGATAAGGATCTTGATTTGCAGGGCACAGATAGCCCAACAGAAAAAAAACTAAAAACCTACCTCAAAGAGAAGCAGGAAACTTATAAGGGCAAAAAAATTGAAGACATGAATAATGAAACAATGGAGTCTGAAATTAGTGAACTGAGCAACCTATTAGGAGAGCTTGGAGCTTCTGACGAAAAGAATAAAACTGATATTATGGAAGCATTATCTTATGCACTTACTGAAATGACTGATTTTATGCTTCATGAGCCTGATCAACACTTCTCCTTAAGCGAGCAAGATAGGGAGCAGCTGCATAAGTCAATGATTAGCACAATGAAAAATATGGGGGTATCAGAAGAGCAATCTGTCTTATGTGAATCAGTATTCCCTGAGGTGGTAAGTCAGCTAGAGCTCTTGATGGCAAAATTAAAAACTCCTCGAGTTTGAGAACTAGCTGAATAACTCATTTACTTCATGTTCGAGATCATATTTCTTAATCTTACGATAAAGTGTGGCAATGCCTATTCCCAGTTCATCTGCCACACGCTGCTTTCCTTCGCTCTTGCCAAAAGAACGAAGTGCCCTGCTTACCAGGAGTTTTTCCATTCTTTCCAGATTAAAGGCTTCCTGGTTCTTTGAAAATGTTTGGGTATCAACATCGATATGGCTTTCCAAATCATCTATTGGTAATGGGGCCATATCATTATTACAAATATTTGCAGGCAGTAAATCGACAGTGACCGACTCTCCAGGTTCAGCCATATTCACCAGATATTCAATAGTATTCGCCAGCTCCCGAACATTACCAGGCCAGGACCACATAGTCAGCACATCCATTGCCTCCATGGTTATTCCAGGTTTTGTTACCCCAAGAGCCAGTGCATGCTTTTTTAGAAAGAAGTCAACGAGCAAAGCAACATCACCAACCCGATCACGCAGCGGTGGCAATTCCAGAGGAATCACATTCAGGCGGTAAAACAGATCTTCCCGGAATTTTTTTGCACTGACCAGACTTTCAAAATTCTGATGGGTGGCTGAAATAACCCGGATATCCACAGGAATGACATTGGAGGCACCTACCGGAATGATCTCCCTGCGATCCAAGACTCGAAGCAACTTTGCCTGCAGATGCAGAGGCATATCGCCAATTTCATCCAGAAAGAGCGTACCGCCATCGGCCTTTTTCACCAGGCCTTCCCGCCCCTGGTTAGATGCTCCGGTAAATGCCCCTCTGGCATAGCCGAACAGTTCACTTTCCAGAAGCTGTTCAGGGATAGCTGCACAGTTAATGGCAACAAATGGCTGGTCTGCAGAGTTGCCAGACTCATGAATCATCCGCGCCACGACTTCCTTACCCGAACCGCTTTCCCCACGGATCAGCACACTGGAAGGGCTGGATGCAATTCGTGCAATCTGTTGACGTAGCTTATTAACGGCGGGAGAGCTCCCAACCATTTCTGTTCGATTACCAGGAAGAGGTTTTACACCTTGCACAGAAAACTGTGCCCGGAGCACAAGGAAACGGCGCTCATCCAGTATCAGCATGCGACCGGGCAGTATCTTTTCCTGCTCGCCCACCTGAATAATAAACTCCTCCTGTTGATGGTTACCTTCCCTGGTTCTCCCAAAAGGCCTTACCTGAACACCATTGATCCGGCTATTGGACTCCACACCCAGTAACTTTCTGGCAGCTGCGTTCATATGCTGGCATACTCCCTTACTATCCAGCTCCAGCAACCCTTCAACCAAATCTTCCCCGACTTCCTTGAGCATCAATTCACTGCGGCGAACCTTATCGTGGTAGATACTCTCCATGGTTTTGGCAATAAACAGCTGTGCCGTGTTTTCAATGGACTCAATATAGAAGTCGATGTTACCCAGCAGTTTTTCCCGCTGCTCTTCGCTGAAACAGACAAGACTGATCACGCCAATACAGTCACCGTGAAAGATAACCGGGACACCAAGAAACGCTTTTTCCCTGCAACCCACACGCCGACTGCACATCAAACATTCCGGATCCTGACCAGAACGCTCAATCACTTTATGACGACGGGTGCTGATGACAGACTTGAAGGCATTGGTCCCCGTCGTCAGCGGACGACCAAGATTGCTGGAATAGGGTCCCGTACCGGCAATCCGTACCAGGTTGTCATCCACCACTTCCACATCCAGATTCAACATTCTGGACAGAACCTGTACAAAACGGAGCACCGTAGACTGGATGGACATCAAGCGGGATGTGGACTGCATCTTTTAGGGTCTTCTTGTGTGATTACCCCTTTATTGTCCATTTCAGAAGAGCTCAGTACCTTGAGCCAGAGCAGTATTTTTTACAGTAGACTTGACCCATCTCTCATTTTTTGGAGTAAATAGTACAGCCTCATACCTGATAGCAAATGACTTACTTCTATAAGCCTCAATTACTTCAGAGCCATACTGTTTCAACAGTTTTTTATGGAATGCTTCTGAACCTGTTAACCATACACCTGCAAAGGATCTTCTCAGACCGATAAACAAGATTGGACCGCGGCACGCCCAAGCATCCAATATTTCTACATCATTAGGATTACTGATAACTCCACCTTGTATCTCCCGATCACCTGGCGGCCAGGAAATAACCAAAAATTCAGCTTGTCTATTTTTTCTTATGGCAGAAACAGCATCCATTTCCAGTACATCAACGCCAATGCAATGAGTGGCCTCTGAGACAATATGTTGATGGGTTTTAAAGATATCCGTCGCTTTCACTTTTAGTTCATAATTTTCATTAAGAAAATGAGAAAGTGCTCCCTGACCTGCCATTATCTCAAGCCCTTCACCTGAAAACTCTCGTGAGAATTTAGCCCTTAGCTTATCAACAGCAATTCCCATCCAAGCTTTTGAAGGTACAAAATACAGGCCGAAATCATCCTCTAACTTTGAATTTTCCCCCTCAAGATACCTTAGCAGACCAAATATGTAGATATTTCCTACATTAAGAGCCTTAATTCTCTGCCACTTATCTTCAGAAAGCTGGTATGTATAGTCAGACGGTAAATTACCCGCCCTTAGTTGCTGATAGTAATCAGCATTGTTATCAGCAACCCCTTTAACACTCATGATATCCTGATAAGTAGCTGCACTTATTGCGTTAAGCCCTCGTCGAGCCTCTTCGTACTCATCAACATTGCAATCCCCATACATTTCATTGATGTAGCATTCTTGTAAACTTTCAGCCTCTTCACTGAGTTCATTTGCTGTTATTTGCCAACTGAATAAAGGCTTGTGTTCTAGAGCCTCAGTATTAGATGGATCACCTTCCAAGCTATTTGACAGTTGAGTAGCTAATTCATCCGAGGACAACTCTCTGACTGGCTTATTCCTTACTAACGGCGGCCCTGAATCAGATGTAAAGTAACTCCATATGCGAGAGAAGACACTCCCAACAGACATACCCCTATAACTCCTCAATATTAATGTTTCGAATAAAAGTAAAACCTCAATCGCTGACATTAATATCGAAGATCAGTTCAATTGTTTTCACAGATATTCAATTCGATTAACTGCCTGTTATTGACTCAAGTCACGGACAGCCAGTGCGCATCATTGTCATGCTAATTGCAGCTGCTGGTAGCGTTCTGGCGTATCAATATCCTGGTGAATGGCTTCGGTGCCAACCGAGATAAAACGATGGGGGCCAGCCATTAACAGGGATCTCATCCGGGAGTGAGAAGGAGCATTCAGGACTGCCTCAAATACACTGTGATGCAAAAGGGCTGGGTGTCCCGGCTGCTCATCAACGGTACTTACTACTGGAAAGAGGGTATCAAAGTCCCGTTGCCGCCAGAGTTCAGAGAATACGGTGGGAGGAATCAATGGCATATCACCATGGGTGATAAACAGATAGTCCGTTTCACAGTGACTGATTCCCGTTTGAATTGAGCTGAAAAGTCCCAGGGAATACGACGGATTGTGAACCAGCTTGATTCGGGGGTGATTCTCATATCGTGAGTGAATTTCTTCACCTCGGTAGCCCGTTACCAGAATAACCCGCTGACAGAAACAGAGCGCATTGGCAATGCTGCAGTCAAGAATGGTTTCACTGCCATCCAGCTCTTTATTTGACTCTCTGTTCGGTTCCCTGCTGGAGAAGGGCAACATCATTTTCCAGCGACCCATTCGTGATGAGAGCCCTGCTGCGGTGATCAGACAATCCACAGGTTTGGTTAAATCCGCTGACATAGTGAAGCTCTCATCGATTCAAGGGAGAATGTCATGTTCAAGTTTCCAGGTAGCCTGTCATGGATAAACCCGGAAGAAGACCGCATTATTGCGGCAACCGGGGCCGGAGGAAAGACCAGCTGCCTGGAATACCTTGCGCTTCAGTTCAAGCAGTTGGGACACAGAGTACTGCTGACCACGACGACACGAATTTTCCGGCCTTCTCAAACTGGCTTTGGTCAATATATAGACCGACTGATTGAAAGTAATGTTCTTGAACAGGCAGGAATCGAACCCAAGGCGTCATCAATCACGTTAGCAGGCTTCCCAGACGAGAACCCTGAAAAACTGAAGGGACTGTCTCTCGCAGATATCCAGCAACTGATCGAACTTGATATATACGACAACATCCTTATAGAGGCCGATGGTTCCAGACAGCGGCCATTAAAAGCCCCCAGAGATGATGAACCAGTTCTGCCTGACGACTGCCAGATCATTATAGGTGTGACCGGCTGGAATGGTATCTCTAATCCTGTCAGCCCACAGAATATTCACCGCTGGGAACAGTTCGTCAATATTACCGGGTTGTCTGAAGGTGAAAGACCAACCCCCAGAACCCTGTTTCCACTACTTAATGACAAGCACGGCCTTTTCAAAAATGCACCAGCCAGCGCACGCAAGGTCTGGCTAATCAATCAGGTAGACCAGCTTTCAGACCGCACATGTGCCAGAGAATTTATCGCATCGGTGCAATCCCTTTCACCACCACTTCATCACTATGTCATTAGCAGTTTCCGGAGCCAGTCAGCCCCATTTGTAGAGGGTATCACCTGGAAAACTGAATCATCTGAGAATAATCATTTAATTTGATAATGGGGGAAACCAATGAACATTTTTGCAGAAGCGGCTCGACTCTATGAACAGAATACCCCTTTTGCTTTAGCCTCAATTATAGAAACCAAAGGGTCTGCTCCCCGTCATGATGCCATACTGCTCATTCAGGAAGATGGCCGGACCCAGGGCACCATTGGTGGCGGTATGATTGAGCGGCATGTGATCAGTGAAGCCATTGATGCATTAAAGGAAGGTCGCTCAAGAGTGGTAAAAGGCAGTATGTCCAGAACCGGCAAAGATGCCATGGATATGGATTGCGGTGGCACTATGACCGTCCATATTGATGTACAGGGTATTCGCCCGGATATGCTGTTAATCGGTGGAGGTCATGTGAACCGCGCGGTGGCCAAGCTGGCATCCGAGCTGGGTTACCGGATTACCGTTGCAGACTCATGGGAACCCAACCTGAATGCAAAGCTGTTTCCACCCAATACTCAACTTATTCTGGGAGAGACTATTCAGGATGCCATCGACCAGGTGACCATTCGAGACAATACACAGGTCATCATTGCAACCAACCATGAAGACACGACCGCATTACCAGCCATTCTTAAAAGTCCTGCCCGTCATATCGGCCAACTGGCCAGTCGTCGCAAGGTAGAAACGCTTCATAATAAATGTCTGGAACTCGGAATCAGCGAAACACGTTTTCAAGAGGTTCGCACCCCGGTAGGTCTGGATATTGGAGCAGAAAGCCCGGAAGAAATTGCGGTGAGTATTATGGGAGAAATTCTGGCACTTTCCCGTGGCAAGACATTGAGAAAAAGTGGCGGGAAGCCAGCAATACTCTCTTCTGTAACCAATGGTCATGATAATCTTGTGATCATCCGGGGTGCTGGTGACCTGGCATCCGGTACTGCCGTCAAACTGCATAACAGTGGCTATAAAGTGGTCATGCTGGATCTGCCAAAACCAACGGTGATTCGTACCAATGTTTCTTTCGCTGGTGCTCTATTGAACGAAAGTGGTCAGATAACCGTTGAGGGCATCACTGCACAAAAAGCCCGGTCCGTTGCTGATGCACTGAGAATTATCAATAACGGTCGTATCCCGATCATGGTCGATCCGGATGGCCAGACACTCCGTCAGTTTAAACCGGCGGTACTGGTTGATGGCATTCTGGCCAAGCAAAACCTGGGGACGCATCGGAAAATGGCACCGGTGACCATTGCGCTTGGCCCTGGATTCAATGCGGGACAGGATGTTGATGCCGTCATTGAGACCTGCCGGGGTCATAACCTGGCCAGAGTCATTTACCAGGGAGAAGCTGAACCCAATACCGGAAAGCCTGGCACTATCATGGGCTACGCAGAAGAGCGAGTATTACGGGCCCCCTGTGCCGGTCAAGTTATCCCAGAAGTAGCCATTGGTGAGCTGGTTGAAGAAGGACAGATCGTTGCAAACATCAGTACAGAGATTGGAAACCAGCCGGTGATTACCCGGATTGGAGGTAAGGTTCGGGGTATGATCAGCACAGGATCTGAAGTCCCTCCAGGATTCAAAATTGGTGATATTGACCCACGAGGAGCCAGTGTTGATCATACAACAATTTCTGATAAAGCCCGTGCTATTGCCGGTGGGGTTCTGGAAGCGATACTGAAACTTTCAATACCTTGAGATTACTTTTTGAACCATGGAGGTCACAACGTTCACAGTGGAAATGCAAACGCTTTCTTTGTGCTCTTCGTGATCTCCGTGGTTCAATCAGTGCATGCAGAACATGTAGACATACTCAATTTAATCCAAACCCCCATTCCACTATAAAGCCCCCTTTTTATTTCTCTCATCAATAAAACCGATGACATTCTGAAGCTCTGCTATGCTGATCATGCAGTCAGTGCACAGCTGTATCTATAAAACTGCCATCACCTGAATACCAGGTTGAAAAATAGCACTCGCTTTTTTACAAAAATTTTTAATACGAGTGCTTTATGGCTGTCTAAATACAAAATGTTTAAACACAAGGCTTTGTAACACAACAAAAGACAGGTAGCTGTATGTCGCTAGAAACAAGAGTTGAGATGCTGGAGAAACAACACCAGTCCCTCTACAACACGATTCATGGCCTGGTGAAAGCGATGGCGGATATCAAACACATCGCGCTTAAAAACCAGCATGAAATCATTGGCGTCAAAGTCAACATGTCTGGGATTCAGGCTGAAGTTACCGGCGTTAAGGAAGATGTCTCGGAGCTGGCTCAGGCCACATTGTCCGGTTTTGAGCGTACCAGTGAGTTAATGGATAACACCCACAAGATTCTGGATGATATCAGCGAGCATCTGGACACCATTAATGGTCGGCTGGATGAAACCAATAAACTGGTCGATGGTACCCATGAGCGTGTTGATGAAACCTATGAACGGTTAAACGAGACGAATGAACGTCTCGGTGAAAACAATGAACGACTTGACGAAGCCAATGAACGGCTGGATGAAAACAATGAGCGACTCAGCAGTACCAATGAATGGCTTGGTGGCATTAACCAACGCCTTGAAGGTGTGGAGAGTCAGGTAAAAGAGGTTCGAAAAGACATTCTCACTCTTGGTCAGATGATCAAGCATCGTCTACCAGAAAAGTAATTTTTCGACCTCCCTTGTTGGCACATCTGGCAGGTACCTTAGGTTTTGTTGACATAAGCCCTGCCTCATTTAACCAAACTACTGTCACTTTGATTATCAACGCACTTTAAAATTATCAAACTGATAGATCAAAACGAACCTGTCGCATCTTTGGGGCTGATAAAAATTTGCTTCAAGTCATTTTTTTATTTTCTGCCAGCCTCACCTCTATTAACTTACTTTTTAACCAGTCGTCCAAAACCCTCAGTTATCAATGGCTGCAGGATAATAACGAACAGAACACATCGAACTCCATCCCTGTTTTTCCTTTTCTCACAGCATCCTCACAAAAGTTGGCACGTAAGTTGGCTATTAAAAGATACCAGTTAGCCATCTGACTGATTTACCAGGGTCGCCTCTTCAACTGCGCCAGACTCAGTCAAACAACAACCCCAGATCCGATAGCACTGTCTTCGCTCAAAGGGTCTGATATTCAGAAAAAAGGAAATACCGTGAGCAATTTCGACCAGTTACTTCAAGATATCAAGGCACTGAACACCAAACTGCATAGCAAAGACTTTCTCCTGACCTGGGAACAGTCTACCGATGAATTGAAGCAGGTATTGAAAGTAGCAGAAGGCCTGCGCCTGCTGCGCAACGAAAACATCTCTACCAAAGTTTTCGACAGCGGCCTCGGTGTTTCCCTGTTCCGTGATAACTCTACCCGTACCCGTTTCTCCTTCACCTCCGCCTGTAACATGCTGGGTCTGGCGATCCAGGATCTGGATGAAGGTAAGTCCCAGATTGCTCACGGCGAAACCGTTCGTGAAACCGCCAACATGATCTCTTTCTGCGCTGACGTAATCGGTATCCGTGATGACATGTACCTGGGCTATGGTAACCAGTACATGCGTGAAGTGGGCTCAGCTCTGGACTTCGGCAAGGAAAACGGTGTTCTGGCTCAACGTCCTGGCATGGTAAACCTGCAGTGTGATATCGACCACCCAACCCAGAGCATGGCTGACCTGGCATGGCTGATCGAGCATTTTGGCAGTCTGGAAAATCTGAAAGGCAAGAAGATTGCCATGACCTGGGCTTACTCTCCAAGCTACGGCAAGCCTCTCTCCGTACCACAGGGCATCATCGGCCTGATGACCCGCTTCGGTATGGATGTCACTCTGGCTCACCCAGAAGGCTATGACCTGATTCCTGAAGTCGTTGAAACTGCGGGTCGCCAGGCAGCAGAAAGTGGCGGCAGCTTCACTCAGGTAAGCACCATGGCTGAAGCCTTCAAGGATGCTGATATTGTTTATCCTAAGTCCTGGGCACCTTACCACGTCATGGGTCGTCGTACTGACCTGCTGAAAGCTGGCGACCACGCTGGTCTTAAGACTCTGGAACAGGAATGCCTGGCTCAGAACGCTCTGCACAAAGACTGGCACTGCACCGAAGAAATGATGAAGCATACCCGCAACGGTGAAGCGCTTTACATGCACTGCCTGCCTGCAGACATCACCGGCGTTTCCTGCAAGGAAGGAGAGGTAACTGAAGGTGTATTCAACAAGTACCTGATCGACACCTACAAAGAAGCTGGCTGGAAGCCTTACATCATCGCTTCCATGATCCTCAACCGCCGCTTTGCCAACCCAGACGTAGTGCTGGAAAACCTGATGAAGAAAGGCGCCCGTCGCGTTGACGCCTGATTAAGGGTTATATGAATAACCACAAAGTCACAGAGACACTAAGGAAAAGAAACAATCTTTGTGGCTTCGTGACTTTGTGGTGAAAAAGCTTTTTGGCATATAGCGGCTTAGGGGGCATCTGATGTCAGAATTCAGTTTATCCATAAAACAGGAGCCTAACCGCTTCTTTAACGGTGAATCTTCACCACTCTTCAGTACCGAAGTGGCCAGAATAGCCCGTGAATTCCACCAGCGAATTCCTGGTTATGAACCAACACCACTTCGCTCTCTTGACCAGCTGGCTCACCAGCTTGGCCTGAAAAAAATTCTGGTCAAAGACGAATCCTATCGTTTCGGCCTGAACGCATTCAAAGTGCTCGGTGGCTCTTACGCCATTGGCAAGTGCGTCAGTAATAAACTGGGTATTCCACTTGAAGAATTCAGCTTTGACAGCCTGAAAGGACAAGAGCCCATTACCTTTGCCACTGCGACGGATGGAAACCACGGCCGAGGTGTGGCCTGGGCTGCCATGCAACTTGGCCAGAATGCCGTTGTTTACATGCCCAAGGGTGCTGCCAAAGAGCGTGTAGAAAACATCCGTCGTTTAGGTGCCGAGTGCATTGTTACCGACCTGAATTACGACGATGCCGTACGCCTTGCCTGCAAGAATGCCGACGAGAATGGCTGGCTGATGGTTCAGGACACGGCTTGGGAAGGTTATACCGAAATCCCGACCTGGATCATGCAGGGTTACATGACCATGGCTGATGAAGCTGTTGAGCAAATGCAGACTATGGGCATTGATCGACCTACTCATACGATTTTGCAGGCCGGTGTAGGCGCCATGGCCGGTGGTGTTCTCGGCTATTTGGCCAACCGTTTTGGGGCTGACCGCTTTACCGGCATTACCGCCGAACCTCATCAAGCGGACTGTATTTATAAGTCTGGCTGCAGTGGCGAAGGTTCTGCCGTCAATGTTACCGGGGATCTGGATACCATCATGGTCGGCCTGGCCTGCGGTGAGCCAAACCCACTGGGCTGGGAAGTCCTGAGAAACTGCAGCCGTCACTTCATGTCTGTAGAAGACCGTACCGCAGCCCTGGGCATGCGCATCCAGGCCAGCCCATTGCCTGGCGATGAACGGATTATCGCGGGTGAATCCGGCGCTATTGGTGTCGGCACACTTTACGCCATCGCACACCACCCTGATGGCAAAGCCATCATGAAAGATCTGGGACTTGACCAGAACTCTGTTGTCCTGCTGTTCAATACCGAGGGTGATACTGACCCGGTTAATTACCAGGACGTGGTCTGGGAAGGCAAATACGGCATCTGATCAATCAATTTTTTAAACAGAAAAAACCGGCAGTGCAGCAGTGGATTCATTCGTTCAATCCTTCACTGCATCGCCCGCTAACAAAGGATAGATAACCATGAGCAGTGAACTGAAAATCCCCTTCGCAGAAATTCTCAAAAAAGCCGAAGAGTACAAGCCAGATATGACCCGTTTCCTGCGGGACATGATCGCTATTCCCAGTGAATCCTGTGATGAAGAGAAAGTAGTACTTCGCATCAAGGAAGAAATGGAAAAGGTTGGCTTTGATAAGGTAGACATCGATCCACAGGGTAACGTGCTTGGCTATATCGGTCATGGTAAGCACATTATTGCCATGGACGCTCATATCGACACCGTCGGTGTGGGTAACCTGAGCAACTGGACCTTCGACCCTTATGAAGGCTACGAAGATGAAGAAACCATCGGTGGTCGTGGCGCATCTGACCAGGAAGGCGGTATGGCTTCCATGGTTTACGCCGGTAAGATCATCAAGGACCTCGGCCTTGAAGACGACTACACACTGGTAGTGACCGGTACCGTTCAGGAAGAAGACTGCGATGGTCTGTGCTGGCAGTACATCATCAATGAAACCGGACTGCGTCCTGAGTTTGTTGTCAGCACCGAACCTACTGACTGCAACATTTACCGCGGCCAGCGCGGTCGTATGGAAATCCGTGTAGATGTCAGCGGTGTCAGCTGTCATGGCTCTGCACCAGAGCGTGGTGACAACGCCATCTTCAAGATGGGCCCAATCCTGAACGAGATCAAAGAACTGGCTGACAATCTGGGCGATGATGAGTTCCTGGGCAAGGGTACACTGACGGTTTCTGAAGTGTTCTTCACCTCTCCAAGCCGCTGCGCCGTTGCAGATAGCTGTGCTATCTCCATCGACCGTCGTCTGACCTGGGGCGAAACCTGGGAAGGTGCTCTGGAAGAGATCCGTGCATTACCTGCCGTTCAGGCAGCGGATGCCAAGGTTTCCATGTACAACTATGACCGTCCAGCATACACCGGTCTGGTTTATGAAACCGAGTGCTACTTCCCTGCATGGGTACTGCCAGAAGATCACCTGGTCACCAAAGTTACCAGTGACTGCTTCGAGCTCCTCTTCGACAAGAAGCCTCTGGTGGACAAGTGGACGTTCTCTACCAACGGCGTTTCCATCATGGGCCGTTATGGTATCCCGGTTGTTGGTTTTGGTCCTGGTAAAGAGCCAGAAGCTCATGCTCCAGACGAGAAGACCTGGAAAGACCATCTGGTTAAGTGTGCTGCCATGTATGCTGCTATTCCTGGCATGTACCTGCATAACCTGGAAGAAAAATAAGCAAAACCAGTAAACCCCTCGCTCTCATGCTTTTCGTGAGAGCGAGCTGATAACAAAAAGGTACGGGACCATGAACGTCCTTATAAAAAATGCAACGCTGGTGAATGCCGATACCAGTGAGCGGGCGGACCTGTTGACCCGTGACGGTATCATTGAGCGTATTGCCCCGAATATTGAATTACCTGAAGACCCTTCTGTCGAAATCATTAACGCCGCCGGTCACTATGTCATACCTGGCGGCGTTGACGTTCATACTCACCTGAATATTGATGTAGGTATCGCCCAGAGCTGCGATGACTTTTACAGCGGCACGGTGTCAGCAGCCTGCGGTGGAACCACCACGATTGTTGACCATATGGGTTTTGGCCCCGCCGGATGCTCCCTGCACCATCAGCTTGAACGTTACCACGCATTTGCCCGTGACAAGGCCGTTATTGATTACAGTTTTCACGGCACCATCCAGCATATAGACGACAGTATACTTGAAGAAATGGAGTCCATGGTGCTGGAAGAAGGAATCTCCAGCTTCAAACTCTACCTGACCTATGGTTACAAACTGGATGACAGTCAGGTTCTTGCAGCACTGGAACGTTTAAACCAGCTGAATGCCCTCACCTGCGTTCACCCTGAAAACGACGGAGCTATCCGCTTCCTGAAAGAAAAGGTTCTCGCCCAGGGTTCCAATGCCCCCATTTATCACGCCTTGAGCCGTCCACCAGAGTGTGAGGCCGAAGCAGTGGGTCGCATGATCAACCTCGCCACACTGGCAGGCGATGCACCGATCTATATCGTTCACCTTTCCAACGGCATTGGTCTGGAATACATCCGTCAGGCACATCAGCGAGGACAGGCGGTCTTTGCGGAAACCTGCCCCCAGTACCTGTCACTGGATATCAATAAATACAACAGCTCCACCGGTGAGAATGGTGCAGCTGAACACCCTTATGATGAAGGGTTGAAATACATCATGAGCCCTCCCCTGCGTGACAGCTACCACCAGAATCAACTCTGGCAGGGGGTAATGGACGGAACCATCAGTACGGTAGCTACCGATCATTGCGCGTTCACCATGTCACAGAAACGCGCGGGGCGGGATGGCTTCCAATATTGCCCTAATGGTATTCCCGGCGTTGAAAACCGTGTGCCCCTGCTCTTCTCTGAAGGGGTGATGAAAGACCGTATTTCCATCAACCATTTTGTTGAACTGGTCAGTACACGCCCTGCCCAGTTGTTTGGGCTCTACCCACGCAAAGGCCTGATCGCAGAGGGAGCCGATGCTGATCTGGTAATTATTGATCCAAATAGAGAGGTAACACTCAGCCAGCGACTGATGCATGGTCGCTCTGATTACTGCCCATATGAGGGTATGAAAATGCAGGGCTATCCGATCATGACCCTGTCCAGAGGCGAAATTATTGTGCGGGATGGCCACTTTACCGGTAAGCCGGGTCATGGACAGTTCCTGCATCGCCAACCGTTGAATGAATGCTTCCGTTACTGGGAAAAGTGATTTCGGCAGGCATTTTTTGAACCACAAAGAGCACGAAGCTTTTTAAAAATAGGCCTTCGTGATCTTTGTGGTTCAGCGCTTTTTTGTCACGCGTCAACACCGATCTACTTTTGTGGAAACAATAGGAATCAACCATGTCTGTCGGACTCTCACAGGAGCGCCTGGATGCCAAAGCCAAGGTAACCGGCCGCTGTCGTTTTACTGGTGATCTGGCTCTTCCCGGTACACGCATTGCCAAATATCTTCACAGCAACATAGCTCACGGCAGGGTGGTTGATATTGATACCACTGAAGCCCTTGCCATAACCGGTGTTGAAGCCTTTTTCACCTTTGCGGATATTCCCAGGATACCCTTTGCCACCGCCGGTCATGCTTTTAACCTTGACCCGGCAGCAAGGGATAAGGAAGACCGTCTCCTGCTGACAGACTATGTCCGTTACCACGGTGATGAAATTGCCATTGTCGTCGCGGTCGATGGTTTGACGGCCAGCAAGGCACTGAAAAAAATCAAGGTCACTTATGAAGAGTATCCAGCCATTCTGAATCATGATCAGGCGCTGGATGAGAAGGCCACAGAGTTACACAATGGCAGTGGAAACCGCGTCGGCGAGCATAATTATCAATGTGGTGATGTTCAGGCTGCTATTGCTGCAGCCGATCACTCTCTGACGGGGCAGTTCCAGACCCAGATGGTTCAGCACTGTCACATGGAAAACCACATTGCCTGGGCCTATATGGACGACACTGACCATATTGTGGTCATGTCATCCACCCAGATTCCCCACATCTGCCGCCGAATTGTCAGCCAGGCTCTGGATATTCCCATGAGCACCGTTCAGGTGATCAAACCTGCTATTGGGGGGGGCTTTGGTAACAAGCAGGATGTCGTGCTTGAGCCGATGGTTGCTTTCCTGACGAAAAAATTAGGCGGCATTCCAGTGATGCTGGAACTGACCCGTGAGGAGTGCCTGAGCAGTACCCGAATTCGTCACCCATTCCGGGTGAATGTGGAATGTGCAGTGAATAATGATGGCGCACTCAAAGCCCTGACCATGGATGTTTCTTCCAATACCGGTGGCTATGCCTCTCATGGCCATTCCATTGCCAAAGCGGCCGGTTCCAAAGTCGTTCCTCTTTACCCCAATGCAGCGCTCTCCTATCAGGCAATCACTCACTACTCCAACCTGCCATCTGCAGGTGCCATGCGTGGCTATGGCTCACCCCAGCTGGTTTATGCCGTTGAGTCCATGATGGAAGAGGCTGCCAGAAAGGTTGGTATGGACAGCATTGATTTCCGCCTTAAGAATGCTGCACAGACTGGAGATATCAACCCTCTGACTGGCAAGGTCATTGAGAGCGCGGGTATTCGTGAATGTCTGGCAAAAGGCCGTGAGACATTTGGCTGGGATCAGAAAAAGCAGGATCACCAGACATTCAAGACAGGAAACATACGACGAGGACTGGGTGTTGCGTGTTTCTCATACGGCAGCGGAACCTACCCTGCATCCGTAGAAATTGCCGGCGCTCGGATGATTCTGAATCAGGATGGCCGGGTCACCGTTCAAATCGGTGCTACCGAAATTGGCCAGGGCTCAGATACCGTTATTGCCCAGATGGCTGCGGAGAAACTGGGTATCCCCGTCTCTGCCATTCGCCTGGTGTCCACCCAGGATACTGACACGACACCCTTTGACCCGGGATCCTTTGCCTCAAGACAGACCTATATTGTCTGCCAGGCCGTAGCAGAGACCGGTGATCTTCTCAGGCAGCGTATCCTCGAGTATGCCAGTACCATGCTTGAGCTGCCTGTTGATCAGCTGACCATCTCTGGAGATGCGGTACTCAATCGTGATGAAACAGTCCGCCTCTCCTTAAACGAGCTGGCCCTTGATGCTTACTATCACAAAACCCGCGGACAGCAGTTAACCGCTGAAGTTTCCCGAAAGGTGACCACGAACGCCTATTCCTATGGCTGCACCCTGGTGGAAGTGGAAGTGGATATTGCCCTCTGCCAGGTGTCGATCCTTGGCATTCGCAACGTTCATGACTCTGGCAAAATCATCAACCCTGACCTGGCTGCTGGACAGGTTTATGGTGGTGTCGGCATGGGTATTTCCGGAGCCCTCAGTGAAGAGCTGCTGGCAGACCCGGAAACCGGCTGGATCTACAACAATAACCTGCTGGATTACAAAATCGCTACCATGATGGATGCTCCAGACATCAGCTGTGACTTTGTTGAAACCCATGAGCCGACAGCCGCCTTTGGTAACAAATCCCTGGGTGAGCCTCCTCTGCTTTCCGTTGCGCCGGCCATTCGCAATGCCATTCTGGATGCGACGGGTGTTGCCATGAACCAGCTGCCCATGTCTCCCAAGGCATTATTCACCGCATTCCGTGATGCAGAGTTAATTTAGGGCAGCCTTGAGCGCTATATAAAGGTGGAGAGAAAGCATGTTCCCCATTGATCACTATCATCGAGCCAGCAGCATTGAACACGCCTGTCACCTGTTGGCCGAAAACCCCGGCAGCAAACTGATTGCCGGGGGAACCGATGTACTTATAAGACTGAGGGAAGGTAAATCCGGTTTTAGCTCTCTTGTGGATATCCATGACCTGGACGAACTGACCTGGATCACCCACACCCCGGATGGTGCACTTCAGATCGGCTCCGGGGTGACGTTTACCCGGCTGATTAACTTCCTCAAGAATGATGGGCTGCTGCCCGCCCTGGTGGAAGGCTCCTCCTCAATTGGAGGTCCCCAGTTGCGTAATATGGCGACCCTGGGTGGCAATATCTGCAATGGCGCACCCAGTGGCGACAGCGCCGCCCCTCTGCTGGTGTTTGATGCCAGAGTCACCCTGCAAAGCCACAGGGGAACACGGGAAGTGCCCGTTGAAGAGTTCTACGCAGGCCCGGGTAAAGTTCATATTGAGGATGATGAGATGGTGACCCGCTTCACTATCAATCCTGAAAGTCATCAACATACCGGCAGTCATTTTTATAAATACGCCATGCGTAAAGCGATGGATATTGCCACTATCGGCTGTGCTGCTGCCTGTAAACTGGAAGATAACCGCATCGAAAGCCTGCGCCTGGCCTACACGGTCGCAGCCCCAGTACCCAAGCGCTGCCGAGTGCTTGAAGAACAAGTTATTGGACAGCCGGTTTCCAGAAAGCTGATTGCAGATATTGCCTCCATGGTGCTTGAAGAGCTCTCGCCCAGAAACTCCTGGCGGGCCAGTAAGGATTTTCGCGAACACATCATCCGTACGCTCGCTGACAGAGTGATCAGCGAAGCCATGATTCGGGCTGGAGGCCAGCTATGAAACAGATTATTCAATGCCAGCTGAATGGAAAACCGGTGGAACTGGTCATCGATGTTCGTCAGTCATTGCTTGAAGCATTGAGAGATCACGGTCTGACCGGATGCAAGGAAGGCTGTGGTGTTGGCGAATGTGGAGCCTGTACGGTACTGATTGATGAAGTGCCTGTTGATAGCTGTATTACCCTGGCGATCAGGGCTGAAGGCAGGGAGATACGTACCATTGAAGGAGAAAGCGTCAATGGCGAGCTATCTCCGGTGCAACAGGCCTATGTGGATGCCGGAGCCGTGCAGTGCGGCTTCTGTACCCCCGGACTGGTGATGAAAACCACTTCTTATGTAGAGGGGCTTGCTCAATCTGCCGGGGGCTGCTGTCAGAGTGGCAGTAACGGCATCAACCGTGATGATATTCGCAGGGAGCACGCAGGTAACCTCTGTCGTTGCACAGGTTATCAGACGGTGGTGGACGCAGTAGAGAAGAGCATTCAGTACTGTGGTAGTGGGCAGAAACCCACTTCAACAACTGATACTAAATTATCTAAATGGTAATAAAAACATAGAAAGTTCTGTCGGGTTCTTTATTTGAATCTGGCGGGAACTTTCTGAGAACCTTCCGCTCTTTAACTAGGATTCATAAAACTTAATATCACATCATAAGTTTACCATATCATGAACTCCACACCTCCATCATCATTGAATACTTCTATAAACCAACTTTCCCGTAATTTATCTAGACTAAATGGGGAAGCTGTTGCACAGGCACGCAACTTTGGGCATCGTATAGTATCAGTCGAAACGTTTGGACCAACTCAGATTAAAGCCAATACAAAGTGCTATTTACCACCAACAAACAATCAACGTTGTGATGGAATTGGAGGGTTGTTTTTTGATACGACAGTCCGGGGCTTAAGATTGGTAAACTCTGATTTCTGTCATAGCCGTTCCTGCGCAAATAGCAACGGCCTATCAATGCTGTTCTCTACGATGCAAGTTATTGAGCCATCAGCTACAGAGGTAGCTTTATTAGACTCAATAATTGCTCAGCCCTCTGATGAGGGTTGAAAAACTGCAACTTTTTCCCATTTAATAATTATGTGGTAACTATTCAGCACCCAGCAAAGGCGTATTGTTGTAATTTCGAACCGCTTTAAGAAGCGCCTGAAATATGTTCAACCCCTGCTTTTTAGCAGATGATAAATAGCTTCGGATTCGGGTAAACATGGTACCTCCGTCTTCGCTTCTGAAGCAGCCTGAGATCTTCTGCTTAAGTTTGGCCATCCTGGCATCACGTTCACTGCCATTGTTATCGAAGGGAATTGAAAAGTCCGACATGAAGCGCAACGTTTCAACCTTAAACTCAATAAGCCTTTTGAACAGGTTGTAGGCCTTGGTATTCCTGACCTTCTTACGTCCAAGCACCTGTCGTTGTTTTTCCATATAAGCGGTTTCCTTCGTGAGAGCCCTTTGAAGGATTTGGTCGTATATCGTCTCAATGCGAAGCTGTATTGCACCAGGCATTTGAGTCAGACCGGCTGCTTTGTATTTCTTGCAGAAGTGCCAGGAGAGCGTAAGCAATTTCATCAGCCGCAGAGCCAGCTTATTCGCATCCCTATCGACAACTCCCTGAAGCTCTCTCAGATGATGGGCATTACAAAGCACATGCACTGCCGCATAGGCAAAGTAGGACTTCCAATGATCGTGAACCAGAATGCCTGCAAAAGTCAGCAGGATGCCCATTGCATCCATTGCTTCACAACCTCGCCTTTCTGAGAGGTAGTAAAGCGTCCATTGGTCATCTCGCATAATGTGTAACCACCACAGTGAACCGTCAACCCGCATGCCAGTTTCATCCGCTCCTGCAACCGGACTTTCTTGTAAAGCATCGCGGATACTCTGCTCAGTAGAGGCCAGGTTCTCATGGGTATAGGCAACAAAATTGGCAACAGAGCCTGCGCTGACACTCATGCAATAAATAGTATTGAAATACTCAGACACCCGGTGATATGGGATGAAGTGATACTGGTTTAAATGAACAGCCATTGCCTGAGTCACTTCTCCGTATTGAGCAGCGGCTTTCACTCCTTGGGGAAACTCAGCGGTGTTCCGTTTACCACAAGGACATACTTTAACGTCTGCCCAGTACGCGGTAACTTCAAATTCTCCGGGTCTACCTGGATCAAAAACCTGTCGCTCAATGTATTTGGTGGGTTTAATATCGATAAGCGAAGACTGGCAACAGCAACATTTTTCAACCTTCAGATGCCTGACATAATCGGGTAAGGCGACACGTCTCAAACAAGAGCCTTGATGACCTTTCTGGCCACCTGGTTTATTGCCTGAAGATGGTCTAAGGCTTTTGGGGTTCGGTGTTTCCTGTGAGGAGCAGGGGGCTTCTTTGGAAGATGTATCACCTTTATCACTCCCTTTTTTACTGGGCTTTTGATAACCATCTGACGATGGTGGCTTACTACTGTTTTGACTGTTTTTATTAACCCTTTCTTCCAGTTCGCTGCAACGTTCCCGTAAAAGCGCATTCTCGGTCCGAAGCTCTTCATTCTCTTTAAGGAGAGCTTCGGTAAACGGAGTAGCTGGGAAGTCTGGTTCCATACTGGAGATTTGTTAGAAAAATTGAGTATAAGATGATGGTCGAAAAATCAGAAAATTCCAGATTTATATGAAGGGTGCTGAATAGTTACATTATGTGTTTAGTGAGAGGAAGCTGATGACTGCAAACCCGGATCCGGTCACCCTGATGATTGCCAATACCATAAGGCCCGGCAAGCTGGAGGAGTACCGAATCTGGGTAAAAGGTATCAGTGATGCCGCCAGAAAGTTTGACGGCTATGAAGGAACCCAGTTCATCAAGCCCCCAACCGAAGATGATCATACCGTTCATGCCATGATTCGTTTTCGGGATCATGTATCACTGTCTGCCTGGGAAGAGTCCGAAATTCGTCAGCAATGGCTTGATAAGCTCCCTGAACTGGTCGAATCGAGACAGGCAGAGAAGATTGAAGGCATCGAATTCTGGTTTGAACCACCGAATACCCCTCTGCAGAAGCCGCCTAAATATCGCATGGCCCTGGTAACGCTGCTGGCAATTTATCCACAGATTCTGTTCATCCCTCCCCTTATATCCATGCTGTTACCGGATGATGTGCCCCGCTTCCTGGCCATTCTGGTGAGCTGCATGTGTACCGTATTGCTGATGACCTGGGCAGTCATGCCCGCCATGACCAAAATTTTCTCATTCTGGTTATTTCGGAAATAGCCGATAAAACGGTATCAACGGGATCTGTTTAAATAGCAGGCTATATTTTTCTGGCTACTTGGACGGGTGCTATAAAAGGCAAAATGCAGGGGCATCCCCGTAGCGGTATAACTGGATTTGTAGTGCGGCAGAATGCCTGAACAAAACAAGGAGTCAAAATATCTGACTTCATATAACTTGCTGCTTATCTCTGATTCAGGGTTAATAATTCATGGAAAAGGACAGTCCCGACAAAGGATCTAGCCAACAAAACAATCAGACAACTTCCGGGATAAAGAAGCGGAATATCATCTCACAGCAGGATGTAAAGCGGACGTTGCTATCCAGTGCAGAATTCCCCCGTCCAGAAGTAAAGCCTCTTGCAGAGCGATTGGTCAGCCAGAAACCGGCTACCCTGAAAGAGGCACTGAAACCACTGAAAGAAGGCGTAAATTACGCTTCTGACCTTATTCATCGCCTTAAGGATGCTCACCCTTCAGTTAAGCGGGAAAAACGACAACACGCTAACCGTATCAAAGACACCATTCACCTATTGGAGGGGTTACAGAAAGCCCTTGAGAAAGAGACAAAAGACCTGTTTAACGGACATAACGAAGTAGAGATGGGTATGCAAGACGAGACGTCAGAAGACCATGCCCTCTATATGGAGTCATCAGCGTTACTGAACACACTTAAATCTTATATTCAAACATTAGAGAAGATGAAATCGACATCTGTTGAATAGACAATTCATCTTACCTATTCAACAGACATTCAAGATACATCAAACAACTGCAGGACTACGGTCAAACAAAAAGCGGTCAAAAGAATCTTCTGTTTTGTCAGATACACGCAGCAGGGTGGTTTTCACATTTTCCAGATGCTGCCACATGGCATTTCGCGCGGCCTCAGGATTTTTACAGGACAGGGCATGAATGATTTTATCGTGATCATCAACCCACTCTTCCAGATAATCCACATCATCAATCCACTCATGCAGGCGCTTCCACATGGGGCTTTTTCTGCGGATCTCCCAAAGCTGTTGGGTTAGTGCCACCAGCACACTGTTCTGAGTGGCCTCAGCCACCGCCATATGAAACAGCTCATCCCCTTTGCCGGTGTTCACCCCCTGGCTCAACTCCTGCTTTTCCAACTCAAGCGCCGAACGCATATTCTGGAGGTTGGTTTTATTCAGCTGAGTGGCGGCAAAAGAGGCAATATGACTTTCAATTAACTGCCGGGCCTGGAGTAACTCAAATGGACCGACATCGTTAAAAGCCGCAGTTTCATTTTCGGAAGCTGTGGCCGCATTCTGGGTATTTTCACTGGCAATAACGTGTATACCGGACCCTTTGCGCACTTCAATCAGCCCTTCCAGCTCAAGCATGATCAATGCTTCACGGACAATCGTACGGCTGACATTCAGCATTTCCGCAATATCACGTTCAGCAGGCAAGCGGCTACCTACTTCGTAGACACCATCAACAATCTGCTGACGGATATCACGACCAATCTTCTGATATAACCGCTTGGGTTCTGCCAGGCCCAGCATTTACTTTCTCCAACTTGATTTGTAAACAGGGTAACCACCAGAAGCAGTAAGATCGATTTTCTCTAACTTACTGCTCTAATGTGGCTAGCCCAGAGTAACCTCTTTGGCTAACCGGGTAATTTCAGCCCAGTTAGCACGCTCCACGGCTGATTTCGGTACTAACCAGGAACCACCTACACACTCAACATTGCCCAGAGCCAGGTAGTCCCGATAATTATCCTGACCAATGCCACCGGTTGGACAAAAGCTGACCTGAGGAAATGGGCCGGCCAGTGATTTTAACATAGACTGGCCACCAACAACCTCAGCAGGGAATAACTTCAGGACATTAAAGCCAAAGCCCATGGCCTGCATGACATCCGATGCAGAGGATACGCCCGGCAGCAGCAAAATGTTTTGATCACGGGCAGTTTCCAGCAGTTCAGCAGTGGCACCCGGTGTAATCACAAAATCAGCACCCGCCTGGTGAACCGTCTGTAACTGCTCGATATTGATTACCGTGCCAGCGCCGACCAGACAGTCCGGCATATTGCTTTTGATCAGCTCAATAGCAGCAACGGCACAATCAGAACGGAGGGTGATCTCAAATACAGAAATGCCACCGTCGTACAGCGCCTGTGCCATTGGCAGCGCCTGTTCAATGGTTTCAATGACCATCACCGGCATGACCGGGTAGGCCCGCTTTAATACATCCTGTGCTGTCAGCATGATGTTTCTATTTCCAATAACTGTGAAGTCACTGCTTCGGGAATGATCGCCCCTTTATACTGAATCACCGTCCCTGCCAGCTTATGCGCAAACGCTGCAGCAGCTTCAGGGGAGTCACCCAGCATGCGACGGGCCAGATAACCACCATTAAAGGAGTCACCGGCGGAAGTGGTATCAATAACCTCACTGACGGGTGTCGTTGGTACATAAACCGTGTTCTGGTTATGTACAATCGTACATCCCTCACTGCCCTGCTTGATGACCACTTCACCAACGGATGACAGTCGGGTCAGTGTTTGAGAGACGGACTGGTCATGAAACAGTGCCTGCTCATCTTCAAAGGTCACCAGCGCAATATCCGTCAGCACCAGAAACTCCAGGGTAACCGCCTGTGCTTCTGCCTTTGATTTCCAGAGCCTTGGGCGGTAGTTACTGTCATAAGCCACTCTGGCACCCCGTGCACGAGCGCGAATCAGAACCTGCTTGAGCAGCGAGCGACTATGATCATCCAGAATCGCCAGGCTGATGCCGGAAAGATAATAAAGGTCAAAGGACTCGGCCAGCTCTACAATCTGCTGCTCTTCCAGGCCATGACTGAACAGTGACCTGGCTGCAGAGTCATTGCGCCAGTAGCTGAAACTGCGTTCACCGTACTGGTCCAGCTCAATGGAGTACAGACCGGGCAACTTGTCCGCCAGCCGAACAACCCATTGGCTATTGATGTTTTCACTCTGGAAGAAATCAATCATTCGATCACTGAAGTGGTCATTACCCACCGCAGTGATATAACTGGTATCAATGAACTTGCCGGCAGTACGGATGGCATAGATTGCAGTATTCAGGGTATCCCCGGCAAAGGCCTGTTTATACAGGCCCCGGTCCGCAGGAGACAACTCCACCATACATTCGCCTATGCATGCCAGGCGAGGGAGGCTCCGGGTTGTCATTACAGGCTCCGCTCAATACCCATCATCAGACCCCGCAGTTCTGCCAGACCACGCATACGGCCAATGCAGGAATAACCGGGGTTGGTCTGCTTGGCAAGGTCATCCAGCATCTGGTGACCGTGATCCGGACGCATGGGAATCAGACAGTCTACCCGCCCTTCTTCCTGACGACGACGCTGTTCCATAATCAGTGCACGCGTCACGTCGTACAGGTTAGCCATGCCTTCCAGATGATTGGCTTCATAGAAACTGCCATCGTCTTCACGCTCAACACTGCGCAGGTGCACAAAATGAATGCGACTGCCCAGCCTTTCGACCATACCCGGCAGGTCATTGTCTTCCCTTGGACTGAGCGAACCAGTACAGAAGGTAATGCCGTTATAAATGCTATCCACCGCCTGAGTAATACGAATGAAATCGTCTTCGGTACTGGCAATACGTGGCAGGCCCAGAATAGCCCAGGGTGGATCATCCGGATGAATGCACAGGCGCACACCGGCCTGTTCAGCCGCAGGAACCACTTCACGCAGGAAAGAAAACAGATTCTGGCGCAGCCCTTCCGCATCGATATGGGCATAGCTGTCCAGTGCCTGCTGGAACTGCTCCAGCGTATAACCTTCTTCAGCACCCGGCAGGCCTGCAATCAGGTTTTTGGTCAAACGGGTGATGTCATCTTCCGTCATGGTTGCAAAGCGTTCTTTAGCCTTGGCCTGATCGTCTTCACTGTAATCAACCTCTGCACCAGGACGCTTGAGAACGTAGAGTTCAAAAGCTGCAAACTCATATCGGTCAAAACGAAGCGCTCGACTACCGTCTTTCACTTCGTAGGAAAGATCGGTGCGTGTCCAGTCCAGAACCGGCATAAAGTTGTAGCAGACAACATCAACACCGCAGGCACCCAGGTTCAGCAACGTAGTGCAATAGTTTTTAAGGTGACGCTCATAGTCTCCGGTGCGCTTCTTGATATCTTCTGATACCGGTACACTTTCTACCACTGACCAGCGCAGGCCGGTTGAGCGGCCTTTTTCTTCGTCCCACTCGATTTCACGCTTACGCTTTTCGATCTCTTCAACGGTCCACACTTCACCATTAGCAATGTGGTGCAGAGCGGAAACAATACCGGTTGCACCGGTCTGCATGATGTCACGAATGGTTACCGGGTCTTTGGGTCCGTACCAGCGCCAAGTCTGTTCCATGATGTAATCCTCTCAACGTGCCTCTATCCTGTTTCACTGTTCGCGGACAGAGGCAAAATATGTCGTTTAAATAGTTTCAGCCAGCAGAGCGACCGCCTGTTTGGCACCCTGCTCACGAATGGTGTTGTAGGCGTGGGTTACCGCTTCTACAAAACGCTCATTCGCCGCAAGGGAAGGATCGAACACTGCATCCAGTGACAGGAAAGCCTTCACCAGCTGCGCAGGCTCGCCCTGATGCTCAATGGCAACGGCCTTCAGCTGTTCAGCCATCGGATCACGGACGTCAATTGCATTGCCCTGCTCATCCGTGCCAGAGACGTAGTGCATCCAGCCACCAATACCCAGTGCAATGGCAGCAAATGCCTTCTCTTCCGCCAGCAGTGTTCTTGCGGCGTTCAACCAGCGCTGTGGTACCTTCTGGGATCCATCCATGGCAATCTGCCAGGTTCTGTGTTTCAGGCCCGGGTTGGTAAAGCGCTCAATCAGTTTCTCGGCGTAGCTGGCAAAATCAGTGGGTTCTGGCATTTCCAGGGTGACTGCCGCTTCGTTGTTCATGTAGTGACGGGTCACTTTCACGAACCGTTCATCCTGCATGCAGGCATCAATGGTTTCATAACCGGCAAGGTAGCCAAGGTAAGCCAGAATGGAGTGGCTGCCATTGAGCATGCGCAGCTTCATCTCTTCGTAAGGCTGTACATCGGATACGAACATCGCGCCGTCTACCTTGTCCCACTCAGGACGCCCCATGGTGAAGTGATCTTCAATCACCCATTGGCGGTAGGCTTCGGTCACAATGGCACCTTTGTCTTCAACGCCCAGGTAAGACTGGACATCGGCAAAACTTTCTTCCGTCATGGCCGGTACAATGCGGTCAACCATGGTGCATGGGAAGGCCACTTCTTCACGAATCCAGACTGCCAGCTCTGTATCCATCGCTTCTGCCATCTGAATGACCGCAGCACGCGCACGTTTGCCGTTGTCCGGCACGTTGTCACAACTTAATACCGTGAATGGCAGCATGCCCTTTGCCTTGCGCTGTCCCAGTGCGGCAACAATCAACCCCAGCGCCGTCTTTGGGTTTCGAGTGTTTTCCAGATCATGAGCAATCAGAGCGTTATCGACCATCAGTTCACCGGTGGCCGGGTTCAGGCAGTAGCCCTTTTCGGTAATCGTCAGAGAGACAATACGTGTGGTCTCTGCAGACATAATGTCCAGCAATGGTCTGCGGTCGTCTTCTACGGCCAGTGACTGAGCAATGGCAGCAGCCAGTTTTACCGTACGGGAACCGTCCGGATTCATCTCGGTCACGGTATAAGCGTTATCCTGCGCCTGCAGTTCCTGAACCAGCTCCTGACCACCGAAAATATTGGCAGCACAGATTCCCCAGTGAAATTCACCGGTGGCAGCAATGGTTTCATGGGTGTACAGCGCCTGGTGAGCACGATGAAAAGCCCCCAGGCCAATATGCACAATACCTGCGGTCAGCTCAGTGCCGTCATAGCCCCTGGCAACCATTTTTTCACTATGATACTGCTTACTAATCATTTGTTTTCCGCTCACAATCTGTAGGCTTTTTTGGCCAGTCCACTGGTCAGTTCATGGGCCAGGTCAAAGGCTTCTTCTTCGGTTATACGGTGCTCACAAACCAGAGATGCCAGGAAGTTACAGTCCACACGACGGGCAACATCGTGACGGGCCGGAATACTCAGAAATGCACGGGTATCGTCGTTAAAGCCAACAGTGTTATAGAAACCGGCGGTTTCGGTCACCATTCGACGGTAACGCATCATCCCTTCAGGGCTGTCATGGAACCACCAGGCAGGACCGAGCTTCAGTGCAGGGTAATGACCAGCCAGCGGTGCCAGTTCACGGGCATACACATCCTCATCAAGGGTGAAGAGAATGATGGTCAGATTCGGGTCATTGCCCACTTCATTCAGCAGCGGACGAAGGTTGTGAACAAATTCGGTTTTCAGCGGAATGTCGGCACCTTTATCAGCACCAAATCGTGTGAAGAGTGACTGGTTATGGTTGCGGAACACGCCACAGTGAACCTGCATCACCAGACCATCCTCCTGAGACATACGGGCCATTTCCACCAGCATATGTCCACGGAACTGATCGGCTTCCTGTCCAGTAATGGTGCCTGCCAGTGCCTTGCTCAGCAGGTTCTGACACACCTCATCCGTCAACACTGTGGTATAAGGCGTCGGGAAGCTGTGATCGGTTGCGGTTGCACCTGTGCTTTTGAAGAAGGCACGACGCGTGCGCAGTGCATTGAGATAGTTTGCCCAGTTGTGGATATCTTCACCGGTCTGCTCAGCCAGAAGTTTCATATGTGCAGTAAAGTCTGGATGATCAGGATCCGTTACCGAGTCAGGACGGAACGTAGTGATAACCCGTCCTTTCCAGCCACTGTCGTTAATGCGGAGGTGGCTGTCCAGCGTGTCGACTGCGGTCTCCGTAGTCGCCAGAACGTCAATATTGAACCGTTCATAGAGACTGCGTGGCAGGAAAGCGTCCGTTTTCAGCTGGGCATCAATATGTTCATAAATAGACTGGGCAGTTTTACTGTTCAGAGGCTGATCAACACACAGCACTTCTGTCATGGCATGATCCATCCACATACGGCTTGGGGTACCACGGAACAGGTGATAATTATCCGCAAAAACCTGCCACGCTTTACGCGGGTCCTGCTCTACCTCAACCATTGAGTCTCTGGCAGGAATGCCCAGACTCTCCAGAGCGATGCCCTGGCTGTAGAGCATACGAAAGGCATAGTGATCAGGCTGAAGCAGCAGAGCTGCTGGATTACCAAATGGCTTATTGTCGGCAAACCAGGACGGGTCAGTATGACCGTGCGGGCTGACAATAGGCAGTTGTCTTATTTCCTGATACAGGGCACGAGCTACGCTGCGAATGCTGCTATCAGCATCAAAAAGGCGGTCGGGGTGTAACGAATAGGCTTGGGACGACATAATGGCTGCTGACTGATCGATGGGTTAATGACGAACATATCTCTGCAAACCTGTTATACCAAAATCAGGAAAATTGGATCAACCTATTTTCATAGAATGATGATAAGATTTTGATTTAGCGCAGTTTTGCAAACGCCATAAAAAAAGGGCCACCAAATAGCGGCCCTTTTTTCAATGTAAGAGAGCGAATCAAGCGCCCGCTTTGCGGATTTCTTCAACAATGGCAGACAGCTCTGCATTGTTTTTCTTCAGTTCTACGTACATCGGCTCAACAGATTTTACGAAAGGTGTCTTGTCGATAGACATAAAGGTAACACCCATCTTTTCTTCTGCGTATTTGCGATTCTTGTCTTCTGCCTCAGCCCACAGGTCTTTCATCTCCATGGAAGATTCAAGAGCCGCCTGCTTCAGAGCTTTCTGTTCGTCAGCACTCAGCTTGTCCCAGGAAATTTTGCTGATGACCAGTACGTCGGGAATCATGGCGTGTTCGCTGAAGCTGAACTGCTTGGCCACTTCACCATGACGGCTGGTCACAAAGGAGGTGATGTTGTTTTCTGCAGAATCCACAACACCCTGGTCCAGTGCGGTATACAGTTCACCGTATGCCAGAGGGGTTGGGGATGCACCCATATGCTGAACCATGCTGACCGCTGTCGGGCTTGGCTGAACACGTACTTTCATGCCTTTGAGGTCCGCAGGGGACTGAATCGGCTTCGCTGCGTAGAAGTTACGGGAACCGGCATCGTAATACGTCAGACCAATAAAGCCTTTATCTTCAGAAGAGGCCAGGATTTTTTCACCGATTTCACCCATGGTCACCTGATAGAAGTGGTCTCTATCCCGGAACAGGTAAGGCATATTGAATGCAGAGTAGGTGGACTCAAAGGACTCTAGCTCACTGGCATTGGACTTGACCATGTCCAGAGCGCCAATCTGCAGCAGCTCTGTAGACTCACGCTGTGTACCCAGGGTGGCATCAGGATAGATGCGGACCTTCAGGGAACCACCGCTGAGCTCTTTGGCACGCTTGGCCATGAACTGCATAGCTTCATGCACCGGGTGATTCCGGTCATGGTTATGACTCAACTTCAGGGTAGCGGCAGATACAGAAGCACTGCAGGCCAGTACGGCGGTAGCGACGATACTACTAACCAGCTTATTGATTGCCATTTGAGATAACCTTTTTGCTGTTTTTAAGAAATGGGGCAAAGCAGTTGTTATACCAATGAGTGGTAGGCTATCTCAGTCGGACCATCCAATAAAAGACAGAAGTTGTAAATCTCTGTGATATTTTCCAATAGGTTGACCAATATCAAATAAACCGGGATGACTTGCCACACAAGGAGCCCCGCGCACAAAAATACAGCAATACACTGAAATAAAAGAGCCTTTCTGCAATACCCATCTCTTTGATCTGCATCAACAAGACGACAGTAACTCTCTCCTATCATAGCGCCACACTCAATATTGGTCAGACCAGTTTGCCTTATCCCGGGCAAGTGGACAGGAAACAGGTAGAAAGCTGTCATGCAAGCTCTCATTAATGTTGTAAACAGGTCATTAGCAGGCCTGGTGATTCTATTATCGTGCTCGTTGGTTGCCTGCGTGGTATGGCAGGTGTTAAGTCGATACCTGTTGGGTGATCCAAGCACCATCACCGATGAACTTGCCCGATACCTTTTCATGTGGACCGGCCTGATCGGTGCGGCCTACACTTCCGGCCAGAAAAAACACCTCGCTATTGACCTGCTGACCATGAACCTGACCGGTACACGCAAACGCATCTCCGAGCTGTTCATTGAAGCCACTACCATCCTGTTCGCTTCGGTCATCATGATTTACGGCGGCGGCAAACTGTTCCTGAAAGTACTCGCCATGGGGCAGGTATCTCCAGCACTCGGTATGCCTATGGGCCTTGTCTATCTGGCGATCCCAGTATCTGGCGCACTGATTCTTTTTTACAGCGTTCTCAGCATCATGAATCTCCTCCGTGGCACGGCTGATGCCTGATGGATGAACAACTCTGAATCGTATTAAGCAGCTTTTCAGCGTCTCATCACGCTGGCCCTGATCACTGAACAATGCGGGTATCAAGAGTCCCGGCATTATCATAAAAACTGGAGAAACATCGTGGATTGGCTTTCAATACTTGCCCTGTTTGGCACCTTCGCCGTCCTGCTGGCATTAGGTGTGCCCATCTCTTTTGCTATTGCCCTGTCCAGCCTTGCATCCATACTGCTGGCACTGCCTTTTGAACCTGCCATTGCCGTTATTGCCCAGAAGATGGCAACCGGTCTTGATAACTTTGCCCTGCTGGCCATTCCTTTCTTTATTCTGGCGGGCAACATTATGAATAATGGCGGTATCGCATCCCGTCTTATCAACTTTGCCCAGATTCTTACCGGCCGCCTGCCAGGGTCTCTGGCCCACTGTAACGTAATGGCCAATATGCTGTTTGGTGCCATCTCCGGTTCTGCGGTGGCTTCTGCGGCGGCCATTGGAGGTGTAATGTCGCCTATTCAGAAGAGCAAGGGCTACGATCCGGCTTATTCTTCAGCAGTGAATATTGCCTCCTGTCCAACGGGTCTGCTGATTCCCCCCAGTAACACCCTAATCGTTTACTCTCTGGTCAGTGGCGGTACTTCCATTGCAGCCCTGTTCCTGGCCGGTTACCTGCCAGGTATCCTGATGGGACTCGGCATCATGACCGTTGCCGGCATTATTGCCAAGCGTCGTGGTTACCCGGTAGAAGCCCGTCCTACTTTCCGACAGTTTCTGAAAGTCACCTGGGAAGCGGTACCAAGCCTGTTCCTGGTATTCCTGATCATGGGTGGCATTATTGGTGGTATCTTCACTGCAACAGAAGCTTCAGGTATTGCGGTCGTCTATACGCTGGTACTGGCCATTTTCTTTTATAAAGAAGTGTCATTGAAAGACCTGCCAAAAATCATTCTGGACTCTGCCATCACCACCGCCATCGTCCTTCTGCTGATCGGTGCTTCCATGGGCATGTCCTGGGCCATGACCAATGCTGACATTCCTTATATGGTGTCTGATGCACTGCTGGCACTGTCGGATAACCCAACCGTCATCATGCTGACCATCACCCTGATCCTGCTGCTAGTGGGTACCTTTATGGACATGACACCGGCCATGCTGATTTTTACCCCAATCCTGCTGCCAGTAGCGCTGGAGCTGGGCATTGATCCAATTCACTTCGGCATCATGATGACCTTCAACCTCTGTATCGGTATCTGTACACCACCGGTAGGCAGCGCTCTGTTTGTGGGCTGTTCGGTCAGTGGCGTCCAGATTTCTGATGCCATTAAAAACATCCTGCCTTTCTATGCAGTGCTCTTTATCACCCTGCTGCTGGTTACCTTCATTCCAGACATCAGCCTGATACTGCCACGCATGTTTGGCTTCTAATTATTGTCATTGACTGCAGGATCTCCTTTGGGAGGTTCTGCAATCAATTAGCGATGAATATGATCAACGTCAGTTAATTAATCAAAAAGGTACTCATTAAATAAAGTACGTATCCATAACAATAAAAATCAAATCAGCTCCAAAACAGATTAATCAAAAAAGAAAGCACAGTCGTTTTTTATTCAATTTTTGAAATCCGTTAAAAACCAAAGCAAGTCGATTAACCGGGGGAAAACATGAAACACACTCTTTTAAGAGTTGCGCCTTTGGCATTCGCCATTGCGCTGGCCGGCTGTGATTCTGACAGCAATGATGACAACAGCCAGAGCTTTACCCAACCGGCAATATCCACTCAAACGAAACCATTACTCTCTGTATCCGGCTATTCCTTTAAAGACTCTAATAACAATGGCACTCTGGAACCTTATGAAGACTGGCGGCTCTCAAGTACGGAGCGGGCAGAAGATCTGACCAGTCGAATGACACTGGAAGAGAAATCAGGGATGTTGCTGATTGATACATTAAATGCCGACTTTGGTGGTGATGTATCAAACCTGGCCTATCAATACATTGAACAGGAGAAAATGACCCGTTTCATTTTCCGCAACGCGATTGTCGATAACCCACAGCCCAGTGACGGAAATGGCAGTCCAATGGCGGGGGCTCAGATTACCGCCAGAGAAGCTGCCGAGTTTATGAACCAGGTACAACAGCTGGCAGAAGAAACACGACTGGGTATTCCTTTACTGTTCAAATCCAACGCCCGAAACCATATTGACCCTGATGCCAGAGCCGGAATTAACGTCTCCGCAGGTTCATTCTCCAGCTGGCCAAAAGAGGCTGGTCTTGCGGCAACTGGCGATATGGAATTAATCAAAGAGTTTGCGGAAACCATGCGTTCTGAATGGACGGCAGTGGGTATTCGCAGCATGTATGGTTACATGATGGATCTCGCCACTGAACCCCGCTGGTACCGTGTGCATGAAACCTTTACGGAAGACGCGGTCCTGGCCTCAAACATTCTTTACTCCATTGTTGAAGGCCTCCAGGGTAAACGCCTGGATAAAGACAGTGTAGCCCTGACCATCAAGCACTTCCCTGGCGGTGGCCCACAGGAAGGTGGTGCTGATCCCCATTATGATTTTGGCAAAAACCAGATCTATCCTGCCGGCATGTTTGACTACCATATGAAACCTTTCAAGGCTGCGATTGATGCTGGCGCCACCTCCATCATGCCTTACTACGGTATTCCAGTTGATCAGGGTTATGGCATTCAACTGGAAGGCGAAGATCAGCCGAGAGACGTCGGCATGGCCTTTTCAAAAGGGATAGTTTCCGACCTGCTGCGGGGTGAACTGGGCTTCACCGGATACGTCAATTCTGATACTGGCATTATTGGTGACCGGGCCTGGGGACTTGAAGACCTGACCGTTGAAGAACAGATTGTTCTCTCAATTGATGCAGGTACAGATGTCCTGTCAGGCTTCCATGAAAATGCCACCATCAAAGGACTGGTTGACAAGATGCTGGTTGCTGAAGAACGGATAGACCTTTCCGTTAAGCGTCTGCTGAAAGAACAGTTCGAACTTGGCCTTTTCGAGAACCCCTATGTTGATCCAGACCATGCTGAAACACTGATTGCCAGCAAGGAGCTTCAGAAGAAAGCCGACCTTGCCCAGCGAAAGTCCATTGTTCTTCTGCAAAACCAGAATCAAACGCTGCCATTGCCGGAACCAGTTGCAACCCCAACCACGCTTTACACCATGGGAATGGATGCAGCTGTCGCTGGTGACCCACAGTGGGGCTTTAGCGTAATTGATGGCAGCTATGATGCTGAACAAAGTGAGCAGAGACCCGCAGCAAACAGCGCTGACTATGCACTGATCCGTGTCAGTGTCAGCAATGAAGGTGCCGACCCGAACCTGTATTTTGGAGGCGCGAACCCGGATGAACTGGACTACCTAGCATTCTCGGATATGGTTGGCAAACATTCCTGGAAAATCTCTCCCAGCCTTGCTGATATTCAAGCGGTCATGAATGAAGTAGGCGCTGAGAACACCATCCTCTCCATCTACTTCCGCTACCCGTTTGTTCTGGATGATGCCAGCGGCATGAAAAATGCCGGAGCGATTCTCGCCACCTATGGCGTAACGGATCCTGCGATTATGGATGTTGTCTCAGGACAGTTTAATCCTCAGGGCAAACTGCCAATATCTCTGGCAAACAATGCGCGTGCCATTGTTGACCAGGCACCGGATGCTCCGGGATATGCTGAAGAAGATACCCTGTTCCCATTCGGCCATGGCTTAAGTTATGAAGCCAACGCTGAAACGAGTCATTGATACCCCTTAATGAGAGAAGCCTTATGGCTTCTCTTATCTTCGTAGAAATACCACGTATTCAATCGATAAACCCTGCCTGCATAATAAACGACAATTAACATTTAATTATTAGTATTCCATCAGCCTGACATTGCCCTGCAAACCAACAAGCTGATCATTCAAAGAGAAACAGTGATGTTTATTGCCCAACTTGTTGGTGGATTCGCCTTCCTGATCGGCATCATGGCCTTCTGGCAAAAAGATGACGTGAAGTTCCGCTATCAAATGACTGGCTACTGCTTTGTGATGGCACTGCACTTTTTTCTGATGGGTGCGACAGTGGCTGCAATAGGTGCGGTTATTAATGGCCTGCGCAGCTATGCATCAGTTAAGAGTCAATCAAAAGTCCTGATGGCCATTTTCATCGCCCTGCTTATCGGCCTTACCTTTCCCAATGTTGAGCAGTGGTATGAGATACCTACCATTGTTGGTTCAGCCATTGCCACCTGGGCCCTGTTTTCCACAAGAGGCATTCCACTACGATCGCTGATACTGTTGAACTCCTGCTGCTGGCTCGTTCACAACCTGTTAACCGGGTCCATTGGCGGCAGCCTGATTGAAGCGACATTTGTGGTTACTAACAGCATTACCATCTATCAATTGTTCAAGACTCAAACATCAACAGGTTTGCATGGAGTTGAACCTGGAAAGTAGTCATTCATGGTTATTTCCAGGTGAACAAACCATCACACTGCCTCCATCCGGTTTCACTGTTTACGGAAGGAGGCAAAATATGTCGTTTAAATAGTTTCAGCCAGCAGAGCGACCGCCTGTTTGGCACCCTGCTCACGAATGGTGTTGTAGGCGTGGGTTACCGCTTCTACAAAACGCTCATTCGCCGCAAGGGAAGGATCGAACACTGCATCCAGTGACAGGAAAGCCTTCACCAGCTGCGCAGGCTCGCCCTGATGCTCAATGGCAACGGCCTTCAGCTGTTCAGCCATCGGATCACGGACGTCAATTGCATTGCCCTGCTCATCCGTGCCAGAGACGTAGTGCATCCAGCCACCAATACCCAGTGCAATGGCAGCAAATGCCTTCTCTTCCGCCAGCAGTGTTCTTGCGGCGTTCAACCAGCGCTGTGGTACCTTCTGGGATCCATCCATGGCAATCTGCCAGGTTCTGTGTTTCAGGCCCGGGTTGGTAAAGCGCTCAATCAGTTTCTCGGCGTAGCTGGCAAAATCAGTGGGTTCTGGCATTTCCAGGGTGACTGCTGCTTCATTGTTCATGTAGTGACGGGTCACTTTCACAAACTGTTCATCCTGCATGCAGGCATCAATGGTTTCATAACCGGCAAGATAGCCAAGGTAAGCCAGAATGGAGTGACTGCCATTGAGCATGCGCAGCTTCATCTCTTCGTAAGGCTGTACATCGGATACGAACATCGCGCCGTCTACCTTGTCCCACTCAGGACGCCCCATGGTGAAGTGATCTTCAATCACCCACTGGCGGTAGGCTTCGGTCACAATGGCACCTTTGTCTTCAACGCCCAGGTAAGACTGGACATCGGCAAAGCTTTCTTCCGTCATGGCCGGTACGATGCGGTCAACCATGGTGCATGGGAAGGCCACTTCTTCACGAATCCAGGCTGCAAGCTCTGCATCCATCGCTTCTGCCATCTGAATGACCGCTGCCCGCGCACGTTTGCCGTTGTCCGGCACGTTGTCACAGCTTAATACCGTGAATGGCAGCATGCCCTTTGCCTTGCGCTGCACCAGTGCGGCAACAATCAACCCCAGCGCCGTCTTTGGGTTTCGAGTGTTTTCCAGGTCATGGGCAATCAGAGCGTTATCGACCATCAGTTCACCGGTGGCCGGGTTCAGGCAGTAACCTTTTTCGGTAATGGTGAGAGAGACAATGCGTGTGGTCTCTGCAGACATAATGTCCAGCAGTGGTCTTCGGTCGTCTTTTGCTGCCAGCGATCGGATAAGGGCTGTTACCAGTTTCACAGTCCGGGAACCATCCGGGTTGATCTCAGTAACGGTGTAAACGTTGCCCTGAGCCTGCAGTTCCTGAGCCAGCGGCGGATTACTATTAATACTGGCAGCACAGATTCCCCAGTGGAATTCACCGGTAGCAGCAATGGTTTCATGAGTATAGAGTGCCTGATGAGCACGATGAAAAGCCCCGAGGCCAATATGAACAATACCGGTCGTCAGCTCGGCACAGTCATAGTCCCTGGCCGCTATTTTTTTGATCTGGTTCTCGAATAGAGAAAGCTTATTAGTCATTTCATTCACTTCGGCTTTCAACAGGTTCGCAAACATTATGCGCCTGATGATCTTTTTATTTTCACCACAGAGATAACCAGTGTATCTCTTTTTCGTAAATGTAAGTTCAGTGACATTACAATAATACTTACCATCGGCCTGCTTCACAGGACACGAACTACACAGCAAACACTGTTATTCGAATTAAAAGACAGTCGATGCTTAAAAAACAATTTCAGGAAAACATTATGGCTACTGATTGACCTCTAACCTGACCATAAATACATCACTCGAAATCTGTTATACCAAAAAGCGCAAAAATTGATCAACGACAAGTGAAGTATTATTACCTGCAATATTTGACTTAAGCGTTTTTTTCTTTAAAAATCCTACAAAAAAAGATAAAAAATAGCCACAGCATCAACAAAGACCAACAACAAAATTGGTCAAACCAAAGCAATATAAAACTATAAAAACAATGAATTGGTTGGTCATCTTGAGAACCAAGAGCGTTATATCCATCTCCTTTGGGTATATAACCAGACTGCTCAGAACGGGTCTGAAGTTCTGCTTATCCGAGATGCAGTTCGATGTCAGGGGACACACTCAATGGCAAAAATACTAACAATAGCCAACAGGGTCGGTTACGGGCTTGGGGATCTTGCCAATACACTGTCGTTTGGTATGACCGCTGGATTTCTTCTGGTTTACTACACGGATGTGCTGGGTATTTCTGCTGCTGCGGCTGGCACTCTTTTCCTGGTGGCCAGAATCTGGGATGCAATCAATGACCCGATGATGGGCACACTGTGCGATAAGCTTTTCCAGAAAAATAACGGAACGGGCGATAAATTTCGGCCATTTCTCCTGAAAGGAAGCTGGTTACTGCTGGTCTCCAGCATACTCGTATTCTGGGCTCCTGAGGGACTTTCAGATACCCAGAAACTCATCTGGGCTTATGTAACCTATATCACCTGGGGTATGTGTTACACCTTCATCAATATTCCCTATGGTTCACTCGCTACCGTCATGACCCAGGATCCCGCTGAGCGTTCATCACTGGCTGGGGCACGAGCCATGGGAGGGGTTATTGGAGCTGTAGCCCCCAACCTGGTGGTCCCCCTCTTTCTCTCAATTTTTGCTGACGCTATGGGGCAGGCTTACCTGTACAGCATTGCGTTACTGGGTGGCATTGCTCTACTTTGCCACCTTGTCGCCTATCGTTTTACTGAAGAGCACATCAAATACACACCCACAGCACAGACAAGCAGCCCACTCAGTTTTGCCGAAACACTCCGCACAATGAGTAAAAACAAGCCATTTATCTGTGTCAGCATTGCTTCCATGCTGATATTGACCGCCATGATGGGACAGGGCTCCATCTCTTATTATTATGTCTCTCAAAATCTGGATGGAGCGGTCTGGATCATCAGTGTGACAGCCATTTTCCAGGTCGCTGCCATCATTATTCTTGGCTCAGTCATCGGTAAGCTCACCACTCGCTTTGGTACCAAAAAAATCATGGTCAGCGCATTTTCCGGTGTTGCCATTGCCTCAGTAATTGCTTTCCTGCTACCCACATCGATTGCCGGCCTGTTTGTTTTCTACGCGATTGGCACCCCGGCTTTCATGCTCACCCATATCCTGGTCTGGGCCAATGTTGCTGACTGCATTGATTATAACTACGAGATTTCCGGCCAGCGCCAGGAAGGGCTGATCTACTCATCTTACTCATTCATGCGCAAAATGGGGCAGGCCATTGCCGGTTTTATTGCCGGCATGGGCTTGAGTGTCATTGGCTATGATGCAGCCCTGGAAATACAGAAGGACAGCACTCTTATGGGCATCAAGGCCATCATGTTCCTGATGCCCGCCGTATGTGCTGCCATCTGCGTGCTTCTCTACAAAAGCATGTGGACCCTTGACTCCTCCAGCAAAGCAGGAGGTCAAGAAACCAGTGCAGAGCCGGAAGTCGTTTAATAAACAACAATAAAATCCGTTTCACCAG
The DNA here is from genome assembly GCF_965196975.1 of Endozoicomonas sp. Classification (NCBI taxonomy): domain Bacteria; kingdom Pseudomonadati; phylum Pseudomonadota; class Gammaproteobacteria; order Oceanospirillales; family Endozoicomonadaceae; genus Endozoicomonas; species Endozoicomonas sp. The sequence continues at coordinate 5,162,906 of NZ_OZ239981.1, read as the reverse complement.
GAGTAGACCATGACAGCATTTCTTTACCCACATGAAACCAGAACCCGTCGCATTGTCGATATCAGTGGCATCTGGAAATTCCGGCTCGACAACAATAATGAAGGTCGTGCCAATGGCTGGAAAGATGGCCTGACCGATACCACTCTGATGGCAGTTCCTTCCAGCTACAACGACATTACGACAGAGAAAGCCCTGCGCGACCATTGTGGCGATGTCTGGTATGAAACCGAGTTCTATGTTGCTGAAGAGTGGCAGATGCGTGATGTATTTGTTCGTTTCGGCAGTGCTACTCATCGAGCCACCGTATACGTAAACGGTGAAGAAGTGGTCAGTCATGACGGTGGCTATATGCCATTCGCCGGAAAGCTGAATGATGTCGTTCAGTTTGGCGAAAAAAACAAAATGGTGGTTGTCGTCAATAATGAACTCAGCCATTCCACCATTCCGGCAGGCACCATTGTTAAACATGCCAACGGTACCCGCGAGATCAAACCATTTTTTGATTTCTTCAACTACGCCGGTATTCATCGTGCCGTTAAACTGATGGCCCTGCCAACAAGCCGGATCGAAGATATCACGGTGCTGACCGACTTTGACCAGGATCTGGGCAAGGTGGATTACCAGATCAGCGCCCTGGGGCAAGGTGATGTCACCGTGGAGCTGCTGGATGAAGAAGGAAAAACCGTAGCGACCAGTGAAGGCAATGAAGGCGTTTTGGAAATCGACAACGTCAATCTCTGGCAACCAGGTAATGCTTACCTGTACACCCTGCAGGCCAGCCTGAGCGACGATGGCCAGCTGATCGACCAGTACCCACTGGAGGTTGGCGTACGTACCGTTAAAGTAGAGGGCACAAAATTCCTGATTAATAACGAGCCTTTTTACTTCAAGGGCTTTGGCAAGCACGAAGACTCCGCAATCCGCGGCCGTGGCTACGACGCCGCTCTGAACCTGCGGGATATGGAACTGCTGGAATGGATCGGAGCCAACTCCATCCGCACTTCTCACTACCCCTACTCTGAAGAGTTTATGCAACTGGCTGACCGCAAAGGTCTGGTGGTTATCAATGAAACACCGGCCGTTGGCCAGTTTGATGTCATGATGAACTTTATGTCTGCCGCAACAGGTGGTCAGTCCCAGTCCAACTTCTTTGATCGTCCGGATGTTCAAACCCAGGGGATGGAAGCTCATAAACACGCCATTGCGGAGTTATTCAAACGTGACAAGAACCATGCCTGTGTCGTGATGTGGGCACTGTCAAACGAGCCAGACACTTCTCAGGAAGCATCGGAGCCTTACTTCAAAGAGATTTTCTCCTACGCCCGTGAGCTGGACCCACAAAACCGTCCACTGACACTGGTCAACTTTATGATGGCCCCGTACGGTACCTGCCGCGCTCACCAGTACGTCGATGTTATCTGCCTGAATCGGTACTATGGCTGGTATATGATGGGTGGCCTGGAAATGGACAACGCCGGAAATATGTTTGCCATGGAGCTGCAGGGCTGGTCGAACGAGGGCAAGCCTATAGTAATCACCGAGTACGGTGCCGACACTATGGCCGGCATGCATAAACTGCCCAGCGTACAATGGTCTGAGGAGTATCAATGCGAGTACCTGGATCAGCAGCATATGGCCTTTGATGGCTGTCCCGCAGTAGTCGGGGAGCAGATGTGGAACTTTGCTGACTTCCAGACCTGGGAAGGTATTATGCGTGTAGATGGGAACAAAAAAGGTGCTTTCACCCGAGACCGTCAGCCCAAGATGTCAGCCCATCACCTGAAGCGTCGCTGGGATAAAATTGACAGCTTCGGTTACAAAGAATGAGCATTGACGCACTCTGACAGCAGGCAATACCAGGAAAATGGCCAGGCTGTACTGTCCATGGTCTTCCTTACCAATCGTTCCCACGACTCCCCGTGGGAACTTATTCTCTGCAATTCCATTGCGATCGCTGACACTTTTTAACTATTTCTACTTTTCCCTTGAAACACCGCATTAATATCCCGAATAATAAAAGCTGAATATTATTCATATTTCCGGTTTCATGCCATTGGCGTCACCGGTTCCTGGGGAAGTGGGGAAATGAGATGAAGACCAGTAGCGTGCTCTATCACCTTGTAACGGCAGTAATGCTTTTGTTTCCACTGCACCTGATGGCTCAAGGGGGAAACCAGCCGGTGAAGCAGTTAAAAGTCCTGCAGTTCAACATCTGGCAGGAAGGTACCGAAGTTAAGGGCGGATATGACGCCATCATTGATGAGATCGTGCGATCCGATGCGGACCTGATCGCATTAAGTGAAGTTCGCAATTACTGGTTTCGAAACCTTCACACCCGGCTGGTTAACTCTCTGAAGGAAAAAGGCTACCAATATTACGGTGAAAAGAGTGAGGACACAGGCTTACTGTCCCGCTATCCGATCATTGAGCAGACCGCCCTGTACCCTGTGAGCTTTAACCACGGTTCAATTACCAAAGCCAAAATAAAGGTCGATGGTCATACAGTAGCGTTTTACTCTGCTCACCTGGATTGGAAAAACTGCAGCTTATACCTTCCCCGGGGTTATCACAGCAGTAACTGGCGACAGCTGGATGCCCCCGTTGTGAACATCGATGACATTCTCAAGGACAACAAAAAATCCAAGCGGGACGAAGCGATACAGGCTTTCATCACTGACGCCAATAAAGAAAGAAGCGAAGGCAATCTGGTCATACTGGGGGGTGACTTTAATGAGCCCTCTCATCTGGACTGGGTTTCCACTACCCGAAACCTTTACGATCATCAGGGGCTGGTTATTCAATGGCCAACAACCCTCAGTCTTGAAGCAGCGGGTTTTCAGGACGCCTATCGAGAACAATACCCTGATCCGGTTTCTCACCCCGGTTTTACTTTTCCATCGGACAATCCCGCCGTGAAAGTCAGCAAGCTGGCCTGGGCACCAAAAGCGGATGAACGGGATCGCATTGACTTTATTTTCTATGACCCGTCACACAACCTGTCACTGAAAGATATTGTCATTATTGGCCCCAGCCGTTCCATTGTCAGGAACCAACGGGTAGAGGAAATGAGTGAAGATCCTTTTATAGCTCCAGTGAATATCTGGCCCACGGATCACAAAGCGCTGTTAGCGACCTTTTCTATGCCTGTTATAACAGCAGAAAAGCCTTAAAAGACAGTTATACGATAACTATTGTTTAAAATGTGCCGGCTAATCAGGCAGACATTAAAAAACCCCACTCGAAGGTGGGGTTTTTTAATGTCTGCCTCAGAGAATAAGGCCGAACATAATGGGTTTAGAAGTCATAACTCAGGCTAACACCCCAATTACGACCAGGCTGAGTTCTACGATCAATGCCCTGATCATCTGCTGGAATACCGGTTACATCCTGGTATAGCCAGTACTTCTTATCAAAGGCATTGAACAGTCCACCACGAACCATCATGTTTTCCATTGGCTCATAGTACGCTGTCATATCTACGACGGTGTAGCTAGGCGCATCCATATTGTCTTTATTTTCTTCAGACCAGTCGCCACCGGTTTTGCCGGCTACATGAGTAACATCCAGAGCACCACCCCACTTTTCACTGGGTGCATCATAACCAAGGCCGACAATCGTTGTCAGAGGTGCTACGGTGTCCAGGCTGCCCCCCGTATCCTTATTCTTACCATTTGCATAGGCAATAGAAAGACGAGAGTACATACCCACCGGTGCATTGAATGCTTCATCCAGATAAAGCATACCGGTAAACTCTGCACCATAGATTTCAGCATTGCCTACGTTGACTTTGGTTACCTTACCATCAGGGTATGCTGGGTCGCTGGTATCTGTTCGTTCTTCAATAAAGTTGGTGTAGTCATTGTAGTATCCGGCCAGTTCAAGGCTACCGAACTGGTTTTCTGCACGAATACCCAACTCATAAGAGTTGCTCTCTTCCGCTTTCAAATCTGGGTTAGGCACCAATTCGTAACTGCCTCCTGTATATGAGTAGTACAGGTCCTGTAACGTTGGCGCCTTGAAGCCCTGACTGAACTGGGCATAAGTACTGAAACCCGGAGTCCAGTGATAAACACCACCCAGCTTTGCAGTCACTGCATCATTCTTGCTCTCGGCGTAATCGCTATCACCGCCAGGCTTAGCCTTGAACGCGTCGTAACGCAATCCACCCGTAATCACAAGTGCGTCATCCATCAGGAACAGCTGGTCCTGTGCATAGATACCCCACTTTGTGGAATCCGCTTCTGGTATTTCTGGTGTCTTTGGCGTCGTCTCACCGCTATCCAGATCAGTGTCGGTGTAATTCAGAGAGAAACTGTCTTTAGAGCCTGATACACCATACGTCAGTTGATGCATTGAAGAACCAAAGATGTAACTATTCAGCACCCTTCATATAAATCTGGAATTTTCTGATTTTTCGACCATCATCTTATACTCAATTTTTCTAACAAATCTCCAGTATGGAACCAGACTTCCCAGCTACTCCGTTTACCGAAGCTCTCCTTAAAGAGAATGAAGAGCTTCGGACCGAGAATGCGCTTTTACGGGAACGTTGCAGCGAACTGGAAGAAAGGGTTAATAAAAACAGTCAAAACAGTAGTAAGCCACCATCGTCAGATGGTTATCAAAAGCCCAGTAAAAAAGGGAGTGATAAAGGTGATACATCTTCCAAAGAAGCCCCCTGCTCCTCACAGGAAACACCGAACCCCAAAAGCCTTAGACCATCTTCAGGCAATAAACCAGGTGGCCAGAAAGGTCATCAAGGCTCTTGTTTGAGACGTGTCGCCTTACCCGATTATGTCAGGCATCTGAAGGTTGAAAAATGTTGCTGTTGCCAGTCTTCGCTTATCGATATTAAACCCACCAAATACATTGAGCGACAGGTTTTTGATCCAGGTAGACCCGGAGAATTTGAAGTTACCGCGTACTGGGCAGACGTTAAAGTATGTCCTTGTGGTAAACGGAACACCGCTGAGTTTCCCCAAGGAGTGAAAGCCGCTGCTCAATACGGAGAAGTGACTCAGGCAATGGCTGTTCATTTAAACCAGTATCACTTCATCCCATATCACCGGGTGTCTGAGTATTTCAATACTATTTATTGCATGAGTGTCAGCGCAGGCTCTGTTGCCAATTTTGTTGCCTATACCCATGAGAACCTGGCCTCTACTGAGCAGAGTATCCGCGATGCTTTACAAGAAAGTCCGGTTGCAGGAGCGGATGAAACTGGCATGCGGGTTGACGGTTCACTGTGGTGGTTACACATTATGCGAGATGACCAATGGACGCTTTACTACCTCTCAGAAAGGCGAGGTTGTGAAGCAATGGATGCAATGGGCATCCTGCTGACTTTTGCAGGCATTCTGGTTCACGATCATTGGAAGTCCTACTTTGCCTATGCGGCAGTGCATGTGCTTTGTAATGCCCATCATCTGAGAGAGCTTCAGGGAGTTGTCGATAGGGATGCGAATAAGCTGGCTCTGCGGCTGATGAAATTGCTTACGCTCTCCTGGCACTTCTGCAAGAAATACAAAGCAGCCGGTCTGACTCAAATGCCTGGTGCAATACAGCTTCGCATTGAGACGATATACGACCAAATCCTTCAAAGGGCTCTCACGAAGGAAACCGCTTATATGGAAAAACAACGACAGGTGCTTGGACGTAAGAAGGTCAGGAATACCAAGGCCTACAACCTGTTCAAAAGGCTTATTGAGTTTAAGGTTGAAACGTTGCGCTTCATGTCGGACTTTTCAATTCCCTTCGATAACAATGGCAGTGAACGTGATGCCAGGATGGCCAAACTTAAGCAGAAGATCTCAGGCTGCTTCAGAAGCGAAGACGGAGGTACCATGTTTACCCGAATCCGAAGCTATTTATCATCTGCTAAAAAGCAGGGGTTGAACATATTTCAGGCGCTTCTTAAAGCGGTTCGAAATTACAACAATACGCCTTTGCTGGGTGCTGAATAGTTACGCTTTTTCTTTTCCGGGGAGGGCTGTTTCAGCCAGAACAGGAGCGGTTTGAGCAAGAGAAACTGTGGCCGTCATCACAGCCAGCGCCAGCGTATTTTTTGAAAACTTCATTAATTTCAATCTGTACCAGTGTGGGCTTTGACAGCCACCAATATTGCTATTATGACAGCCGACAATGACCGTCTACTTTTTCTGATCCTCATGCCAAAAATAAGCAATGAGAATAAACAATGTCGGCATAATAATTATAAAAACTATCAAATGCAAATCATTATCATTTAGTTTGATATTGGCGCAGACCTGCCTGGCATCCCTTCCAGGCCGGCTGGTAATCAGACGAATAGCATATTAAGACTGTCTTTTTATAGGCGTTCCTCCCTGTTTATTTTTCTCTTTTCCAGCAAAAACACTTAAGCGAATTCGACACATTTGTCATGGCAGAGGTTAGAACATGTATCGAAGGTTCAGGCGATAGCTGCGACCGGGCTGATACAGTTCCTGCCAGGCAACACGATAGTATTTATCTGCAGCGTTTTTAATCGTGAAATCAGCTTTCAGTCCTTTCAGGCTTCCAGAAGCCGGCTCATAACTCGCATAAAGATCCACCAGATCATAGCCTTCATACTGGCTAACGGTATTATCTGGATCGACCCTATTCTGATCATTCACATGCGTATATCGTGTCCCTACTTTTACATCGCCCTGGAAAGCCAGGTAGGCCAGATCAGCTACGATCTTATCCGCTGGAATATTATCCAGTGCCAGACCTGTACTTTTGTCCTTGCCACGGGTCTGGCCATAAGAAAGTCCGGCTTCAACATTTTGGATACGATACTTTCCTGCTATTTCAAAACCTTTAAGTTCAGCATCTTCAACATTGATCCACGTTGTCTTACTGTCGATCAATTGTCCAAACACCAGCTGAGGATCATAGGTAATTTGATTGATAAAATTGTTTACATCATTTTGGAAAAGGCTGGCATTCAGCTTAAGTTCATCGCCCCCGAGGATTTCATTAAACTCCATACGGGCAGATAGTTCTTTATTCTTTGCTTCTTCTGGCTTCAAATCCGGGTTTGGAACAAATTCATTTTTGAAGAATGGCCCCATGGAAAAGTGTGTACCTGTTGAAAACATCTCTTCCATGCCTGGTGCACGAAATGCTTCATTATAACTTGCGGTCAGAGTAAGCCATTCATTCGCAGACCAGATAACCCCCACAGAAGGAGACAATGCCTGATCGGTTTGTTTCTTGTTCGTTACATCCGAATTTGACCGATTGTCTTCTGAAGAAAAATGGTCATAACGAACGCCAGCCTGCAGTGTCCAGTCCCTGGCAATCGGCATACTTCCCTGAATAAAACTTCCCATGGTCGTAGACTGCCCATCCAGGCCTTCAGGTCTGGAGTCTGAAGCACCGCCTGTGGTATCACGAACGGTCGTAATCTTGTTCTGGTAAGCATCCAACCCATAAACCAACTCAATAGTGTTAACCATGGAAAGGTTAGTTAGAGCCAGCCCATTCGTTTTATAACGCGTATCGTCTTTCTGACCTTGAGAAATACGATCTTCTTTATAACGAGTGTCGTTGTAAAACAGCTGCAACTTACCATCAATTAATTCACTTTCAGGGTCAAACAACCAGGCAGCGGACAGGTTTGAGCTTTTCGAGTCTCTTTCCACCAGTGGCGAAGAGGTACCTTCATTTGCAGCAGGGTTACTCGGAACCAACCCGTTATACAGTAAGTGCTGGGCTTTAAATTCAAGCCGACTATCGTTGTTTACATCCCAACCCAGTTTAGCCATACCTCCCTGCTCTCTGGATCCGGAGTTTTCTAAATCCTGGCCATTACCCAGCTCATAGTTTTCACCATCGTTGTAGTAACCATTGAGCAACCAGTCAACATCTCCCTGTATTCCATACACTGCACCACTGGTCAATGAACGACTGTTATTGCTGTGGTAACCCTGAGAAACATAGCCACCCAGAGTTTTACCGTCTTCCAAAAGGTCCTGAGCATCCTTTGTGTTCTGAACAACAACACCCCCAATAGCACCGGACCCCCACAGGCTGCTTGATGGGCCTTTAACAACTTCAACCGATTTCAGTAATTCAGGGTCAGTAAAATACGTTCCGCGGTGACCATTAGAGAAATTCTGCCTCGCCCCATCAACCACCTGAAGAACACGAGTACCGCCAAGGCCACGAATATTGATTCCCTGAGCACTGCCCCTTGGGCCACCAGTCACTGATACATTGGGTAGATACTCCATTAATTCCGGCACTGATGAAGCCTGTTGCTGTTCAATTTCTGCCTGATCAATCACTTCAATACTCTGGACGACATCAGAATGATCTTTTTCCGCCCTGGTTGCAGTGACTGTCACCTGCTTCAATAAAACGGGTTTTGATTGAGCTTTATTTTCCTTCTCTGCCACTTCTTCAGCAAAAGCGACCTGAGTAGAAGCAAGAGAAACCGTAGCGGCCATCACCGCCAGAGCCAGCGTGTTTTTCGGGAACATCATTGTTTTTCTGTACCAGTGTTAGTGTTATCAGCAAGCGGGAAATACCAATTAAATTTTCTAAACCCGTTGTGAGCATGGTGATCCGGGTAGAAAGGCAAGGCAAAGTGACGAGTCATAGCCGAAGCTATGGCAAGGAGCTTTAACGTAGCATTTCTGCCCGGATCAACAGCGCAATAGGGATTTAGAAAATGCAATTGGTATAACAACCCTGTCTGTTTTTTTATTTTTACGCTTCGGTAATGAGGGTTCCGAAGCAGTAGTGGGCGCCATCATATTGCCTATTTATATTTAATGCAAATCATTATCATTTAGCTTTGTATAAATATTTACACAATGAAAGGAAAACGACGGCAAAAAAGATTAAGGGTTCAGGGAGTTAGGCTATCGTTTGTTCATCAGGGGGAGTGGGTTCACAGGCGCTATAGTTCAGAGATTTAGAAGTTTGATAGCCAGCATTGATTTTTTACACGACGAATAATTTTTATTTTTTACACTCATTTTTACCCAGAATCGGCCCTAAGCGGCGAGATAGACCGTGACGGTTTTTCGCAAACAATGAATAGCCAAAGTCGGCAATACAGGCGACACCCGGCCAGCGCAGAGGAGCAACAAAACAGCCCATACCGACGGCTTCCCAGGCAGCCAGCGTGGCATCAACACCTTTAACTACACGACCATCGGCCAATTTCGCATGAATAAACCGATCCAGCTCTACTACGTCAAATTCCGGATATTTTTCCTGAAAACCATCCTGTCTGATATCAATCAGCTTTAGGAGTCCTTTTCTGTTCTTTTTGGACAGGTGATCAATTTCACGCATGCACAGAGGACACTCCCCATCGTAGAACAACGTAACTGGCAGTGAGATTTCTTTTCTTTTTAGTACCATAACTGTGACCACCGAAATTGAATGATTTCTTAGATGTTTAAGGGTCTTAAATAGACATTTTTTTGGCATTTTTACGGCCCAGATAGTGCTCTAGATCAAATAATCAACGGATATTACTAATTAGCACAAATAATGCGAATTATTATCATTTAGGTTATTGAACACATTTTATGCTTCGAGTAACCTACGCTCCTGTTATTAGGTCGATTAACACTATTACTGTTCCTGGTCATGCCTAAAAAAGCCTTATTCACATTGCTGATCTCCATTGCGACCCACGTGGCCGTCGTGGTTGCGCTGGATCACCAGGAATCTGAGCCCAGAACCATCCACATGGGTTCTATCCAGGCACCGGTTTCCCTGAGTTTTTCTACCGTCAGTCAACCTAAACCACCGATCGAAGAGCCGGTTGTTAAAGAAGAACCCAAGCCTGAGCCTGAACCAAAGGTCGTTCAGAAGCCGATAGAGAAGGCCAAGCCTGTTCTTAAAAAGAAAGAACCCAAACCTGAGCCTGTAAAGAAAAAACCAAAAAAAGCGGTTGAAAAGCCCAAGCCGATTGAGAAGAAACAACCTGAAGTGACTGAGCCTGCAGAGCCAGTAATGGAGAAAACCGTTACGGAAAAGAGCCAGTCTCCAGGTCTGAGCAATGAACCCGTGATGGTGACTGAGCCAGAAATCCGTGACTGGGTTGAGCCTCGTTATCCAAAACTGGCTCAGCGGAGAAATCAGCAGGGCGTGGTTATGCTGGATGTGATTGTTGATGAACGTGGTTTTCCGCTCACCATCGACATTCTTGAGTCGTCCGGTTACCCCGTTCTGGATAAGGCAGCCATTGATGCCGTTAAGCGCTGGTCATTCAAACCAGAGCAACGTAATAGCCAATTTGTGAAATCCCGGGTGCATATCCCCGTCGCATTTGAAATCAGTTGATTCAGCTAACCATTTATAGACGTCAGATACTTAGCAGGTAACGCCATGTTGACAGAACATCTTGCATCACTGGGGATCATGGCCTGGCCATTACTGATCACCTCTTGCCTTGGACTGGCCATGATTCTTGAGCGGCTGGTGACCTATGCCCTGCTGCCTTCAATGAATCGCAAGGGACTGACAGAGCTGTTTAATGAAGTCCGTCAATGCTGTGGCTGCGAAAAGCACGCTGAAAGCAAGAGCAACCTGTGCCAGAACCTCTGCAAAGGCAAAGGCATTCGTCAGGGTGTCGCAGTCCTGCTCAGTCACAACACCTGTGAAAAGTCGGTGCGTGAAGAAGTTGCCGGTCTTTGGCTGCTCAAACAGAAGCGCAGCCTGAATGCCTGGCTGAAGCCGCTGATGCTGATTGGTGTGCTTGCCCCAATGCTGGGTCTGCTGGGTACCGTATTGGGCATGATCGATATGTTCCGTGATATTGCTGCCGCTGCCGGTCCAGTGACTCCAGACATTCTGGCCGCTGGCCTCTGGCAGGCGATGTTCACAACCGCATTCGGTCTGATTATTGCGATTCCAGCCCTGGCCGCTGCACACGGCTTTGGTGTCTGGGCCAACCATTATCTTTCTAAGCTGGAGTTTGCACTGAATCACACCAACCTGCTTCTGGAAGGTCTGACCATGGACGACGATGGTTTAGCAACCACACCTTCAGCATCTACGGTTAAAGGTTTTACGGTAAAAAAGGATAGTGCCAGCTCACAAACTGGCCACCCTGAAATCATCGATGCCGGAGCGGTAGCGGCATGATTCGCATCAACGATATTGATGAAACCAGTGCATCACTCTCCATGGCGGATCTGACGCCGCTGTTGGATGTAGTGTTTATCGTCATGGTGTTTCTGCTGTTCACAGCCAATGTACAGACACTGAGCCTGCCGGTGGAACTGCCTCAGGCGACCCAGCAGGAAGTCCCGTTAACCACGGCGCCAAAGACACTGACCGTCAGTATTCTGGAACAAGGCGAGCCCTGGGCTATTGGCGAACAGAAGTTCGATCAGTGGGAAGTATTTGCTACGTCGCTACTGAAAAAGGTCAAAGAAGCTCCCGACACCACAGTACTGATTGCCGGTGATAAAGATGCCCCTCTGGGCAACCTGGTTAAGCTGATGATGTTTTTGAGCCAGCACAAGATTGAGGCTGCGCAAGTGTTGATGGAACAAGAAAATGGAAAAGGCGACTCATGAAGAAAACGTTTAAACCACTGTTTCTATCCACCGTTATGGCTGTTTCTGCAGCCATGGGCGCCAACACTGCACTAGCTCATAATTCACACGACAATCAGCGTATTGTTTCTGCCGGTAACGGAGTTACCGAGATTATCTACGCACTGGGTGCTGGCGATCAGGTAATCGCCGTTGACCAGACCAGCACCTGGCCAACGCAAGTCAACCAGCTGCCAAGACTCGGCTATCATAAACAGCTGTCTGCTGAGGGAATTCTGGCGCTTGAGCCCACCATGCTGATTGGTACGGAAGACATGGGACCACCTTCAACCCTGGCTCAACTGGAAAGCGCTGGTGTTGAGGTAGAAGCCCTGCCCCTGAAGCATACCGCTGAAAGTATTGAAAACCAGATCAAGTCTCTGGCAAGCATTCTTGGTAAAGAGCAACAGGGCAATGCATTGTGGGAGGACATTGAAGACTCTCTGGACGAAGCCAAAGCGCTGGCCGCTTCTTATGAGAAGAAGTATGAGAAGAAAGTACCGGTTCTTTTTGTGTTGGCCATGGGCGGACGCTCTCCAACCATCGCAGGCACGGGGACTGCGGCTAATGCCATGATTGGTCTGGCCGGTGGATACAACCCTGCTGCAGAGCAGTTCAAAGGGTATAAGGCGCTTTCCAATGAAGCCATGCTGTTGCTGGCACCCGAGGTGATCATTTTCCCAGGGTCCACCAGTAACCCGAATATGACTCCGGAAACACTGCTGGAGCAGATGCCTATCCTGAAGCAGACGCCTGCGGGTAAAAGCGGCCGGGTGGTTGCCATTGATGGTAATATGCTACTGGGCGGTCTCGGCCCAAGAACAGGAGACGTTGCATTGTCTCTGGCAAAATCTTTTTACTTAGACCAAGGTAATCCATCCTCCAATGAGTCGTAACCATCAGGGGGCACTGCTGTTAACCGGACTGGCAATCCTGCTGCCAGTCGTGGTGATTGTGTCCATTGGAGTTGGCGCTGTTCCAATTCCCGCAGGCGATATTCTGACCATACTGCTTGACCGGCTCGGTTTATCTGACAGCGCCATCAGCAGCCAGTCAGCTCTGATTATTGAGTCAATTCGTTTACCCAGAACCCTGCTGGGCCTTATTGTCGGTGGTTCGCTGGCCGTGGCTGGTGCCTCCATGCAGGGCTTGTTCAGGAACCCGCTGGCTGACCCCAGTATCATTGGTGTGTCCACGGGAGCGGCCCTGGGAGCAGGCATTGCTATCGTTCTTGGTGGCCTGCTGTTTGCTGGTGCATCGTCCCTGATTCAAAGCTACAGCGTATCCATTCTTGCCTTTGCAGGTGGAGTATTGTCCACATGGCTGGTGTATAAAGTGGGCACCACTAACAATGGTACTTCTGTTGCCACCATGCTGCTGGCCGGTGTCGCTATCAACGCCCTGGCCGGTGCTGGTATGGGCATGCTGAACTACATCGCTGATGACACCATGCTCCGCAACCTGACCTTCTGGCAAATGGGCAGCCTTGGTGGTGCTACCTGGGATCTGGTCATCATCTGTGCCACGTTATTAGTCCCCGTTATCCTGATCCTGGGTCGTTATGGCCTGGTACTAAACGCGCTGCTGCTGGGTGAGTCTGAAGCCCGTCATCTGGGCATTGACGTACAGAAGGTCAAACTGAAACTGATCTTCCTGACCGCTCTGGCTGTGGGTGTATCCGTTTCCGTCAGTGGTGTTATTGGCTTTGTAGGGTTGGTGGTTCCGCACCTGATCCGATTAGCCGTTGGCCCCGATCATCGTATTCTTCTGCCAGCCTCAGCCATGCTGGGCGGTATTCTGTTACTGGCAGCGGATATGATTTCCCGCACCATTGTCGCCCCTGCAGAACTTCCCATTGGTATTGTCACTGCCTTGATGGGTGCCCCTTTCTTCCTGTCACTGTTGTGGCAGCAGCGTAAAAGGATTGCCTGATATGGAAAGAGCAGTAGTAAATACTCTGGAAGTTCAGGGAGTCTCGGTTCAGATCGAAGGCAGGAGCCTGCTTCAGGACATTAACCTGACCCTGAAGCCCGGTGAAGTGGTTTCTGTACTTGGTCCGAACGGTGCCGGTAAAAGTACGTTGATGAAAGTCATCAGCGGCGAGAGAAAACCATCCAGTGGCGATGTACTGCTTAATGGCCGGAATGACTGGCCATTGAATCATCAAGCGTTAATGCTCGGTGTTTTGCCACAGTCGTCCTCATTGAGTTTTCCCTTTACCGTGGAAGAAGTGGTGCTGCTTGGCCGAATTCCCTGCGCCAGTCATCATGATGAAAATCTTATGATTACCCGGGAAGCCCTTAAGAAAGTTGATGGCTTACACCTTAAGGATCGTCATTACACCACCCTGTCCGGTGGTGAGCGCCAGCGTGTTCATATGGCACGGGTTCTGGCACAGATCTGGGATGAAAGCCCTCATGGTCAGCGTTATCTGTTACTTGATGAACCTACGTCGGCGCTGGATCCAGCCCATCAGCAGCTGACCCTTAAAATGGCCCGGCAGGAAGCGGATCAGGGTATTGGCGTTATGGTCATCATGCATGACCTGAATCTGGCAGCACGATATTCTGACCGGATTGTGATCCTGAAGAATGGAAAGATGGCAGCGGAAGGAACACCTCATCAGGTTCTGACACCAAAAACCATTGGGCAGGTGTTTGATATTGAGGTCAGTGTATCGGATCATCCTGCCTATCACTGCCCGCTGGTAGTCAATCATTGATAAAAATAGCGGTATTTCAGAATACAAAAAAAGGTTTGGATCAAAAAACCAAACCTTTTTTTTAAAGATTATAATGTGTTCAAATAATAACGCCATGTGCGACTTTTAGGTTTGCATAAGGAGACATGACTGATCCTGCTTTCTGCTATTAAAAGCAGTAGAAAGCAAAGAAGGTTTCAGTCATGCCCGTTGAAGAGTTTATCACTACAGTCTACTGCTTGATCGACGATTTGGTAAAAGAGCTTTTTCCTGTACCACTGCGACTTCGAGGGTTTCCACCAAAGCTCACTGATAGTGAAGCGATCACCATGGAAGTTGTCGGTGAATGGCTTGGGCATCATAAGGACACTGAGATTTGGAAGTATTTTACCCGACACTGGCGACACCTGTTTCCTGACATTCCTTCACGCTCGGCATTTGTCAAACAGGCCGCCAACTTATGGCATGTGAAACAACGACTGCAAATTCGTATAGTCCAGATGATGCATGCAGATAATGCAGATATCCATTTAATCGATGGTTTTCCGATTGATGTTGTCGTCAGAACCCGTGCACCACAGAGCCGTATCTTTAAAGCTGAGGCTGGTTATGGTTACTGCGCTTCCAAGGACAAGAAGTTCTATGGCTTTCAGGGGCATTTGCTGGTTGAAGCACGAGGGATTCCTGTGGGTTTTACTCTGACCGCAGCGAACGTAGATGAGCGTGATGCAGCCTATGACATGCTCGAGACCATTTCTGGCCTCTTGCTTGGCGATAAGGGCTATATAAGGCCTGAGTTTAAAGCTGATTGTCAGGAATTAGGTATTGATCTTCAGACGCCACTGAGAAAAAACATGCAAGATGAACGTCCGAAGTCGTTTGTAAAGCTGGTATTACGGGTACGACGGAGAATAGAAACAGTGATAGGTCAATTGACAGAGCGCTTTGAAATAGAAAAGTGCCATTGTCGAGATAGATGGCATATGACATCACGTATCGCTCGGAAGTTACTGGCACATAATATTGGTTCTTATCTGAATATAATTGCTGGTCGTCCTGCAATACAGTTTGAGAACCTTATTTCCGAAGATTAAAAAACGGAAAGCAAATAATTGCGTGATTTTGAAGATACAACTTGGACTTACCATCATGCTAGCCCGGATATTTCATAAACGTGCTCCCGTTCTCGCTTGTCCTTTGCCGCCCTAAGGGAGTTTTGCTCGGTCGACCGTACTCCCCGGTACGGCACTCCCTCACAAAATCCCTTAGGGCGACAAAGTCCTGCCCGAGATTCGGGGCAGTTTATGAAATATCCGGGCTAGTAATTTGAGATAGTTTCAGACAAAGTCGCACATCGCGTAATAATACTAAGCTCCCACAGGCCGAAGAACTCGTCCACCTGTTGGTTTAATATTAAAGAGTCCAGACCCTTGTACAAATTTTTCAAAGACCTTTGATACGTGCTTTTCAAGAGAACGCAACCCGGGGTCTGTATCTGTTTCAATAAATGCAAAGATCTCATCATAGCCTTGCTTAGGAAGGGAAAAGTCAGCAAAGTGCTTCCCAGCAGATCGAAACCGCCTTTCCTTGTTAGGAATCATGATATTGCTCACAATATCCCACTTGGCTGCTTTATCAAACCCTTCAAATACAACCTTATCAAGCCTGGAAGCCATAGCTTGAAGCTCATAGTCATCTCTACTTAATTCGTGAATATCCTGATTACCCGCCAAAATAATAGTGTCCGGAAGTCGAATGTCTGTTTTCAAATAAGGATTATGGAAAGAACGATTTGCTGGATTAAGAAGCTTTAACATGAATGAAAGTACATCCTTGGTTTTTTCATTGCCAGAGATAAATAAGCGATCAAATTCATCAATCAACAGGATTTGATTATGATGGTTGAGATCAAGACTTGAATCAGTACGAGCAATAATTGCGTCCAAGAGACGTCCAGCTTTGGCCTCAGCACTTTCGAAGGGAGCGCCGATAATGTCCTCTATTGTGGCACCATCCAAAGTGACAACGGCAAGGTTGGTACCCATCGCCTCAGCCAGCTTCTGCGCCGCATAAGTTTTCCCAGTGCCAGGGACACCTTGGAAGTAAACAGGGTAATGGCTATCTGCAATAGCAGAGTCTGTCTGCTGATAAATTAATTCCGCTTGAGCAAAGAGTTTCAATCTTTCAGAAAGATTTTTGGGATAATTTCGCAAGTATTTATCGATTTTACCTTCATCATAGCCCAGCTCTTTTGAATAAAATGGTAGCCTTAACGCTTTATCCAAACTTTTCTGTAGTCTGTACAAAGCATCACTACTGGGGCTTCTCCAAAAGCCATAGAAAAGCTCGTCCTCTATGTACGACTGAGTCCTTTTATCCAGCAGCCATTTCTTTGCACCGTAGGCCAGTATGAGATTCTCTTCCGGGAGCTCTGGGGGGAATGCCACATAATACCCATGGCTAATTATAGCGATCGTAGGAATTATAGAAAAAATAGCAAAAATTGACCCTAGAGAAAATTTAAAAGCCCCAATATCGGCTCGTGGAATATTTAACCGAAGTATCCAATTTGGCAGTTGCTTATATGCATAACCTCCCGCCGCGGCGACTACCGCCATATAGGCTACGAAAGGCAGTGCATCCCATAGTGGATACTCTCGCAGAATCCACCTATACTGCCGCTCAGCTTCTGCAAGCCCTTCCTTAACCTGCTGCTCAATAGTGCCTCCTGTCGTGATGGGTTGAATTCTGTTAAAAAAATGATGCTTCGCCATGTATTGACGAAGATAACTGATGTGTATTTTCGTTGGTGACCCGGCGACTTCATCAGCTTGGGTGACTGGTAAGAAGGCGAGATAGGTTATCAGGAATACACCTAATAATTTCAGGAACTTCATTCTTAAAACCTTATCAATTTAATTTCTTGTCTTTAAAAGACCATGGTTTTCAAACAACATTCGCCATTAGAAATTCATACCACGAAACACCTTTGTCTGTTTATTTGATCAGTAAAAAACCTTTAATCATAGTTTAAAAATTTAAAATTAATATTTAACAAAAAAATTATCTTCTAACCATTAGAAATAACTGAAGTAATTTCTTTACCAAAATAAAAATATATAATTTGAAAAATATATTCAGACTACCAATCGGGCAAATATAATAAGCCACCAGTTTTTCGACGTTAACTGACAGTGAATACTACGTTTGTTCAGGCTGAACCAAACTCAGGCCAGAGAGGGTGCTCTCTCAATTTGATAACTGACTCATAGGTTAGCTTCAACCTTTCCAGTCATGAACTCAGACCAAAGTTGTTCCCAGCGCCCCTTACTCTGGATCAGTGCTCTTGTTGTCAAAAGCACTTCCGCTCCTGTTGCTTTCCACCTCATTCCAGAACCACATAATCGTTGCTTTACCAGAGTCTTACAAGCCGCTTCAGTAACTCCTGAACCTATTGGCCAATGGCGTTTAAGCGCCTGATGATAATTCATTAACTGGTGATTGTTTGTAAAATAGCTCACAGCTTTGTAGCGCTTCTCTGTCAGTGCGATTGTCTTTTTCGGGAGCTCGGCTGATTCAATTTCCTGAAGGATTTTTTTGGCTGCTCCACGCTTGTTTTTCAAACTATGTAGCCTGTCTTCAAGCCACTGGTGTCGCTTCGCCTTACTGGTTGGAAACAGTGCTTCCGCTGCTCCAGCTAAATATTCAGATGCATGATAAAAATCGAGTATCTGCCCAGAGGTATGTTGTTTCAAATAACTCCAGTTTTCTCTAGCCCCGTCAGCTACCCCGATGTATGTGGCATTTGGGTAGAGTCGTTTTAGATCTGCAATCTCCTCGTCGAGCTTGCTCATAAAGCTTTGTTTACCAGTAACTATTCAGCACCCTTCATATAAATCTGGAATTTTCTGATTTTTCGACCATCATCTTATACTCAATTTTTCTAACAAATCTCCAGTATGGAACCAGACTTCCCAGCTACTCCGTTTACCGAAGCTCTCCTTAAAGAGAATGAAGAGCTTCGGACCGAGAATGCGCTTTTACGGGAACGTTGCAGCGAACTGGAAGAAAGGGTTAATAAAAACAGTCAAAACAGTAGTAAGCCACCATCGTCAGATGGTTATCAAAAGCCCAGTAAAAAAGGGAGTGATAAAGGTGATACATCTTCCAAAGAAGCCCCCTGCTCCTCACAGGAAACACCGAACCCCAAAAGCCTTAGACCATCTTCAGGCAATAAACCAGGTGGCCAGAAAGGTCATCAAGGCTCTTGTTTGAGACGTGTCGCCTTACCCGATTATGTCAGGCATCTGAAGGTTGAAAAATGTTGCTGTTGCCAGTCTTCGCTTATCGATATTAAACCCACCAAATACATTGAGCGACAGGTTTTTGATCCAGGTAGACCCGGAGAATTTGAAGTTACCGCGTACTGGGCAGACGTTAAAGTATGTCCTTGTGGTAAACGGAACACCGCTGAGTTTCCCCAAGGAGTGAAAGCCGCTGCTCAATACGGAGAAGTGACTCAGGCAATGGCTGTTCATTTAAACCAGTATCACTTCATCCCATATCACCGGGTGTCTGAGTATTTCAATACTATTTATTGCATGAGTGTCAGCGCAGGCTCTGTTGCCAATTTTGTTGCCTATACCCATGAGAACCTGGCCTCTACTGAGCAGAGTATCCGCGATGCTTTACAAGAAAGTCCGGTTGCAGGAGCGGATGAAACTGGCATGCGGGTTGACGGTTCACTGTGGTGGTTACACATTATGCGAGATGACCAATGGACGCTTTACTACCTCTCAGAAAGGCGAGGTTGTGAAGCAATGGATGCAATGGGCATCCTGCTGACTTTTGCAGGCATTCTGGTTCACGATCATTGGAAGTCCTACTTTGCCTATGCGGCAGTGCATGTGCTTTGTAATGCCCATCATCTGAGAGAGCTTCAGGGAGTTGTCGATAGGGATGCGAATAAGCTGGCTCTGCGGCTGATGAAATTGCTTACGCTCTCCTGGCACTTCTGCAAGAAATACAAAGCAGCCGGTCTGACTCAAATGCCTGGTGCAATACAGCTTCGCATTGAGACGATATACGACCAAATCCTTCAAAGGGCTCTCACGAAGGAAACCGCTTATATGGAAAAACAACGACAGGTGCTTGGACGTAAGAAGGTCAGGAATACCAAGGCCTACAACCTGTTCAAAAGGCTTATTGAGTTTAAGGTTGAAACGTTGCGCTTCATGTCGGACTTTTCAATTCCCTTCGATAACAATGGCAGTGAACGTGATGCCAGGATGGCCAAACTTAAGCAGAAGATCTCAGGCTGCTTCAGAAGCGAAGACGGAGGTACCATGTTTACCCGAATCCGAAGCTATTTATCATCTGCTAAAAAGCAGGGGTTGAACATATTTCAGGCGCTTCTTAAAGCGGTTCGAAATTACAACAATACGCCTTTGCTGGGTGCTGAATAGTTACGTTTACCATACTCTGGCGAACTGGCTGTATATATCGTGTGGAGCCTGTCTCCATCTGCAGAATATAGGCTCAATGTCCCACACATGGCTTCCCTCCAGCCTTCTTCACAAAGCAGCATGCAGGTTCCATCCAGACCAATGGCTATTGTTTCAACAGGCTCTTTTAGTGGAGGAAGGTGGTAGTGAGTGTCTTGCTGGTCTTCAATTAATGCACCTACTCTGTCCGATAAATGCTTGATATAAGAATTTGAAAGCGTCCTTTGATGGTTGGTCTCAAAATCTTCTTTTACCGCAGGCGCTGGCATCTGGCTGTATTTCCAGGCGATAGACTTGGCAAATTTGGGGGTAGCTGAACCAATAATACCGGCACGAAGATCAAGTGCTGCCAGAGTACTGCCACCTCTGACACCCTGATATACGGAGCGCTCCAAAGGTATACGACCGTATAAGGTTTCATAGTGCTTAAGAACCTTTCCTTTGTAGTTCCACTTCTGCTGATTAACGACGATAGGTTCTTTATTGGGTGATTCAAATAGCCCCAATAACTCTTTTGTTCCAAGCTGCCCGGCTTCATTGAGTGCACGCTGTAGACTATCTTCAAGATTCAGCATGTTGCCTGAATCTATAGAAACTTCAATTTGCAAAACGATGCTTTTGGTAGAGCTGGAAATAACAGAAGCGGGCATGACAGTTAACTATTATGAGTGGTGTTCCCATAGTAGCTGTGAAAATAGAGCACTATTGTTTCAATCATTCAGAGAGAGCACCCGCCAGAGATATTGTTTTATTTCATCAAAAAATCATCTACTTGGTGTAGTGAAACCACTTATAAATAGTACTAGCAAACCATAATACTTACACGACACCGGTAAACCGAAGTTTATCCTCCGAATTTTGTTGATCTCTATCAATTGCACACCAGCCGATAAATACAAATAATAATAATTCTCATTTTTAGATTAGAACGATCCAATTATGGTTGCCAGACACACCCTGGGTCCCGAGCTGACCGGGATATCATCCCCTGATCCACTGAAGTTTGCCTTTGCCGGCAAAAAGTCAGCCCATACCCACAGCGGCTCCATTCCGGTTCCTGCAGAGCAGACTCAGGACGTGTACCGGCAACTGATGGATAGCCCTGCAAACCCTCTGCTGCTCGCTTCTGGTAAGCGACTGGCCTATATCCACATCCCTTTTTGTCGCACTCATTGCTCTTATTGTGGTTTCTTTCAGAACACCACGAAGAAAGATGAGGTAGCCCGTTATGTTGATTACCTTGAACGGGAAATTCGCATGTCGGCGCAAGATGCCTGGACACAGGAAGGCCTGTTCCATGGTGTTTATTTTGGCGGTGGTACCCCCACGGATCTAACACCAGAACAGATTCTTCGTCTTGGCAATGCGGTTCGAGAGTCCTTGCCGCTGGCCAATGACGTAGAGATGACCTTTGAAGGTCGCTTTCATGGCTTTGATAACGACAAAATTGCTGCCTGTCTGGAATCAGGGTTTAACCGATTCTCACTGGGGGCACAGAGTTTTAATACGACATTGCGCCGTCGCATGAGCCGTATTGATTCGGGTGAATTCCTGCTGGAAAGACTGGACTACTTTAACAGTCTCAACAACGCAGCAGTCGTCGTAGACCTGATGTTTGGTTTGCCTGGTCAAAGCCTGGATGACTGGGAGCAGGATCTTCACACCTTCCTGCAATCCAAAGCTCATGGTGTAGACCTTTATCAGCTGATTCTTCTGGGCTCCAGCCGAATGAAACAGTCCATTGAAAAAGGTTCCATGCCACAGCCAGCCAGTTCACCTGAGCGTGCAGAAATGTTCCGCAGGGGTGTTGATATCCTGAGCTCCCACAAAGTAGGGCGACTGAGCGTCAGCCACTGGGGAAGGGATACCCGTGAACGGAATATCTACAACCATGGTGTAAAGTCTGGTGCCGAAATCATGCCGTTTGGTTCCGGTGCAGGTGGTAACTTTGCCGGGCACAATGCCATGAGTCTTAGAACGCTACCTGCTTATTACGAAGCTCTGGATGCTGGCAAAAAACCCCTGATGATGATGAGCAAGGCTACGGGAAATAAGCCGCTATTGGGCACCATCGGCTCTGGCTTTGACCGTGGCTGGCTGGAAATTGGCAAGCTTGATCATGTCGGCGGAGAAGGAATGAGCGAGCACTGCATGCCACTTTTTGAAGCGTGGCAGGACAACGGTCTGGCCACTATTCACCATGGAATTCTCGACCTGACGCTACCAGGTCAGTTCTGGAACGTGACCATGCACCAGGCACTGATTAACTTTCTTGAACAACACCCATTAGACGGACAAAACACGGAGAAAGCTGCATGACTCTGGCTCAACAGGTGCAGGATATTCTGACTAAAAACCCGGCGATTTTACCTGCAGAAATGGCTAACAAGCTGAATGCCAGCGAACTGGACGTGATTCAGGCCATGCCTGCTGACATGGTGACATTGATTGATGCCAGCCATTACCTGGATGTACTGAGGGATATCAAAACCTGGGGTGAACTGACTCTGGTTATTGATGTAGATGGTTCTATTTTTGAAATGGTCGGCCATTTTCCAAAAGGCGGTGAGAAATTCGGCTATTACAATCTGAGTGATCGCCGTACACCACTGAAAGGACACCTGAAGGTGGATAATGTTGCTGTTATCGCTCTGGTCAGCAAGCCATTCCATGGTGTAGAAACCCGTTCTGTTCAATTTTTAAGCAAACAAGGCCGTATGTTGTTTAAAGTTTACCTCCGGCGGGATAAAGAGAAGAGCTTCTTACCTGATCAGCTGGAAAAGTTTGAGGCATTGAAGAAGCTCTCAGCAATATAACTTTTATATATCTGGTGACTAATGTACCTTTCTTTAGTTACCAGAACATATTTTGGTTATGCTCTAACGACAATTTCATTACTATCTGGTGGACTGCTATCTACTGCAACCTCCGTTTTTCTGATGGGATAATAGTGACGGTAGCTATTGCCAATACATAGAGTTGGAAGATTTTCATCAGTTTTATTTGGGTGCTCTCTCAATTTGATAACTGACTCATAGGTTAGCTTCAACCTTTCCAGTCATGAACTCAGACCAAAGTTGTTCCCAGCGCCCCTTACTCTGGATCAGTGCTCTTGTTGTCAAAAGCACTTCCGCTCCTGTTGCTTTCCACCTCATTCCAGAACCACATAATCGTTGCTTTACCAGAGTCTTACAAGCCGCTTCAGTAACTCCTGAACCTATTGGCCAATGGCGTTTAAGCGCCTGATGATAATTCATTAACTGGTGATTGTTTGTAAAATAGCTCACAGCTTTGTAGCGCTTCTCTGTCAGTGCGATTGTCTTTTTCGGGAGCTCGGCTGATTCAATTTCCTGAAGGATTTTTTTGGCTGCTCCACGCTTGTTTTTCAAACTATGTAGCCTGTCTTCAAGCCACTGGTGTCGCTTCGCCTTACTGGTTGGAAACAGTGCTTCCGCTGCTCCAGCTAAATATTCAGATGCATGATAAAAATCGAGTATCTGCCCAGAGGTATGTTGTTTCAAATAACTCCAGTTTTCTCTAGCCCCGTCAGCTACCCCGATGTATGTGGCATTTGGGTAGAGTCGTTTTAGATCTGCAATCTCCTCGTCGAGCTTGCTCATAAAGCTTTGTTTACCATACTCTGGCGAACTGGCTGTATATATCGTGTGGAGCCTGTCTCCATCTGCAGAATATAGGCTCAATGTCCCACACATGGCTTCCCTCCAGCCTTCTTCACAAAGCAGCATGCAGGTTCCATCCAGACCAATGGCTATTGTTTCAACAGGCTCTTTTAGTGGAGGAAGGTGGTAGTGAGTGTCTTGCTGGTCTTCAATTAATGCACCTACTCTGTCCGATAAATGCTTGATATAAGAATTTGAAAGCGTCCTTTGATGGTTGGTCTCAAAATCTTCTTTTACCGCAGGCGCTGGCATCTGGCTGTATTTCCAGGCGATAGACTTGGCAAATTTGGGGGTAGCTGAACCAATAATACCGGCACGAAGATCAAGTGCTGCCAGAGTACTGCCACCTCTGACACCCTGATATACGGAGCGCTCCAAAGGTATACGACCGTATAAGGTTTCATAGTGCTTAAGAACCTTTCCTTTGTAGTTCCACTTCTGCTGATTAACGACGATAGGTTCTTTATTGGGTGATTCAAATAGCCCCAATAACTCTTTTGTTCCAAGCTGCCCGGCTTCATTGAGTGCACGCTGTAAACTATCTTCAAGATTCAGCATGTTGCCTGAATCTATAGAAACTTCAATTTGCAAAACGATGCTTTTGGTAGAGCTGGAAATAACAGAAGCGGGCATGACAGTTAACTATTATGAGTGGTGTTCCCATAGTAGCTGTGAAAATAGAGCACTATTGTTTCAATCATTCAGAGAGAGCACCCTTTTATTTATAATCTCATCCTCTCTTTCAAAAAATCCCGTTCCATAATTAAATTCAAAATCACCCACTAACACAATTTTCACTTCCAATGCTATAGCCAAGACTAACCCTTCCACATTATGTCGTCCCCAAAAGGTGCCACCATTTATAATTAATAACTTATATTCAGAAAAATCTTCATAAAAAATTGACTGTGGATCTTGATTATTTTCCATTACTAGACACTTTAAGTGGGTGCTCTCTCAATTTGATAACTGACTCATAGGTTAGCTTCAACCTTTCCAGTCATGAACTCAGACCAAAGTTGTTCCCAGCGCCCCTTACTCTGGATCAGTGCTCTTGTTGTCAAAAGCACTTCCGCTCCTGTTGCTTTCCACCTCATTCCAGAACCACATAATCGTTGCTTTACCAGAGTCTTACAAGCCGCTTCAGTAACTCCTGAACCTATTGGCCAATGGCGTTTAAGCGCCTGATGATAATTCATTAACTGGTGATTGTTTGTAAAATAGCTCACAGCTTTGTAGCGCTTCTCTGTCAGTGCGATTGTCTTTTTCGGGAGCTCGGCTGATTCAATTTCCTGAAGGATTTTTTTGGCTGCTCCACGCTTGTTTTTCAAACTATGTAGCCTGTCTTCAAGCCACTGGTGTCGCTTCGCCTTACTGGTTGGAAACAGTGCTTCCGCTGCTCCAGCTAAATATTCAGATGCATGATAAAAATCGAGTATCTGCCCAGAGGTATGTTGTTTCAAATAACTCCAGTTTTCTCTAGCCCCGTCAGCTACCCCGATGTATGTGGCATTTGGGTAGAGTCGTTTTAGATCTGCAATCTCCTCGTCGAGCTTGCTCATAAAGCTTTGTTTACCATACTCTGGCGAACTGGCTGTATATATCGTGTGGAGCCTGTCTCCATCTGCAGAATATAGGCTCAATGTCCCACACATGGCTTCCCTCCAGCCTTCTTCACAAAGCAGCATGCAGGTTCCATCCAGACCAATGGCTATTGTTTCAACAGGCTCTTTTAGTGGAGGAAGGTGGTAGTGAGTGTCTTGCTGGTCTTCAATTAATGCACCTACTCTGTCCGATAAATGCTTGATATAAGAATTTGAAAGCGTCCTTTGATGGTTGGTCTCAAAATCTTCTTTTACCGCAGGCGCTGGCATCTGGCTGTATTTCCAGGCGATAGACTTGGCAAATTTGGGGGTAGCTGAACCAATAATACCGGCACGAAGATCAAGTGCTGCCAGAGTACTGCCACCTCTGACACCCTGATATACGGAGCGCTCCAAAGGTATACGACCGTATAAGGTTTCATAGTGCTTAAGAACCTTTCCTTTGTAGTTCCACTTCTGCTGATTAACGACGATAGGTTCTTTATTGGGTGATTCAAATAGCCCCAATAACTCTTTTGTTCCAAGCTGCCCGGCTTCATTGAGTGCACGCTGTAAACTATCTTCAAGATTCAGCATGTTGCCTGAATCTATAGAAACTTCAATTTGCAAAACGATGCTTTTGGTAGAGCTGGAAATAACAGAAGCGGGCATGACAGTTAACTATTATGAGTGGTGTTCCCATAGTAGCTGTGAAAATAGAGCACTATTGTTTCAATCATTCAGAGAGAGCACCCCTTTAAGTGTTCTTTTACTTCTAAGGTCTCGAGTAAAACCACTTTAAGAATATCATACTCTGGTCGCTGATCCCCCTTTGACCACTCTTCATTTCCAAGCTCAGAAAAATACGTATCGAACAGCTCTCTTCTTTTATTATCACTTATTCCTTGCCATATAGAGTCATACAGACAATCACCGTTATCCACCGAAAGTAATTTTTCATAATCGTTTGTGAGATCAGATGACCGCACTTTATTCCGAGAAAGATCAAAATGTTTGCAAATACCTTCAAAAACAGCCTTGCATTGATCATCATCCTTAATAAACCACTGTTTTTGTAAATCCGAATTCGAATTAAAATATTCAGAAAAATACTTCTTTAAGTCTTGCAGCAACTCAACTCGCCTATCGATATCCGAAGGCAGGATAGATAAGCTCACTTCCCATAGACTCTCAAATTTCTGTAGAAGAGCTATTGGGTTGTTCAAATCAAACTCCAGGGCTTTTGTTTCAAGTAAATGAGTCCGTTCGTGTGATAAGCCTGTTGATGAACTACAAACCATTTGAGGAAGAGAACAGGCTTCTGTATTAATATTCCCAATGCATTGTTCTAAATCCTCAAGATTGTGATTTCCAGACGTAAAATAATGATATGCCCTCAACCCAAAATAAAAAGCCTCTGCCAAAACTGTCATTATTGGAAAGGTAATATAAATAGCAGGACTTCTTTGTTCTATTCCAACCCCTGTACAAATACCACCAACAAGAACCATACCCGCCGCAGTCAACTTTGAAACCGTGCTTTTACTTTCTGATATGAGGAACCCTTTCCAAGTAGCAGCAGGGTTAGAAGCACCAGAACCCAGGCTTCTGAGATCAACACTCCTCACTCTGGCAATATCAACAGGTCCTTCAGCTCCATTAGAGAGCATAGGAAACTCCCACTCCATGAATTATGGTTCTTATGATCAGCTACATTAATCTATAAACGATTAACACATCACTTTAATCAGCGTGTTCGCCACAGTCTCAACCTGTTCACTAGCCATACCTGGATATATCGGCAATGAAAGGCAGTGCTCTGATAACTGCTCGCAGACTGGTAATTCATATTCACTTGCCCCCCCTGCCAGAGCTCTTTGTTTATTTAAAGGCAAAGGGTAATAGATCGCACTGGCAATCCCCTTACTGGCAAGCCGTTTCTTAACCATATCTCTCCCTGAAGGCAAGACAACTGTATATTGATGATAGATATGCTCCTCTTGGTCTGAAGGGAAAATGACTTCCGTATCTTTCAAAAGTTCACGGTACCATTGAGCAACTTGCTGGCGTTGAGCATTGAATTCGTCAATATGCTCTAATTTGACTCTTAACAGCCCCGCCTGAATGGCATCCAGACGACTGTTGTAGCCTGTGCACTCGTGATAGTACTGACAGGCACTGCCATGATTACGCAGCATGCGTACCGTTTCGGCTGCTTTTAAGTCGCTGGTAATGATCAATCCACCATCTCCAAACCCGCCAAGATTTTTACTGGGAAAAAAACTGAAGGTACCAAGCAATCCGAAATTGCCCGTTTTTCGAGATTGGTAAGATGCACCAAAAGACTGTGCACAGTCCTCCAGCAGAATTAAACCATGGCGATCACAGACAGCCTGAATCTCTGACAGAGCCACAGGCAAACCAAAAAGATGAACAACCAGTACGGCTTTACATCGGGACGAAATACTTCGCTCCAGCTCAAGCGGATCAATATTGAATGTCTCAGAGTCTATATCAACCAGAACGGGAGTTGCTCCCACCTGCAGAATGGCTTCGGCGGTGGCAAAGAAGGTAAACCCGGTTGTTAATACCTCATCCCCTGGTCCAATACCAGCTGCATGCAGTGCCAGAACAAGAGCATCGGTACCATTCGCACAGCTGATGGCATACTTGGCTCCAAGATAATGAGCCACCTCCTGCTCAAACGCCTCAACTTCTTCCCCCATAATAAAACGACCACTGCGCAATATCTCCAGTGCTTTTTTTTCTAACCGCTCCTGAATTGGACGATGCCACGCCTGCACATCCACCATTGGAATGTTATTCACGCTATTTTGAGTCATGACTCCCCTTTTGCAATTCAGAAAATGGTACCAATCTTTCACTCAAACCAATGGCTTTCTACCCTTTATAGTTTATAACGCGCTTATAGACTCAAACCCGTCTCCGCAATAATTTCCGAAATTCGGTTGGCGGTATTCAGTGCATCTCTACCATCTTCACCACTGACCTTCGGTGGGCTTGATGCTTCAACACTCAGAAGAAAGTCTTCAATTTCCAATCTGAGAGCATCACTCCCCTGATAGCTTTGCTCATTACACTCAATGGCAGGAATTCCCGGATGCAGCTCACCTTCCCCTTTAAAGAAATGACTGACTTTTAATTCCTGAAAGTCAACACAGATGCAAGAGCTCTTCTGAAAAATGCGCATCTTTCTTTTGCTTTTCTGACTGATTCGGCTGGCGGTCACATTTGCAACGCAACCATTAGCAAAAGACAAACGCGCCTGGGCAATATCAATCGTCTCCGACAATACCGCACTGCCATTTGCGGCAATATCCATTATCGGTGAATCAACAATATTCAGAATAATATCCAGATCATGAATCATCAGATCCATAATCACGTTGATGTCCATGGATCGAGGTTTAAAGCTGGCCAGTCGATGAGACTCAATAAACCGGGGCTGCTTAACCTTATCAGAAACGCTGCCCAGTGCAGCGTTGTATCGCTCCAGAAAGCCGACCTGGAGAATGAGCTGTTTCTCCCGGGCAAGCTTAATCATCTCTTCAGCTTGAGATAAATTACTGGCAATAGGTTTTTCCACAAGCACATGTACGCCTGCCCTGAGAAAGTCACTGGCAATGGAGTGATGCATGGAGGTAGGGACAACAATGCTGACGGCATCAACCTGACCAATCAGATCCCGGTAATCACTGAAATAGTGGGTATTGCAGATACTGGCCACTTGCTGGCCACAGACCTTGTCAATATCCGCAATGCCCACCAGATGGCTGGATGCCAGTCGAGCATACTTCTCTGCATGAAATTTCCCGAGATAACCCGCACCAATCACCGCCGTTCGTAGCATTTACTAGCATCACTCTTTAACTGATATGAACGCCGCCACTCTAGAGCACTATTTAGCCGGATATACAATAAGTTGAGTAAACGGTATTCCCTGATCAAGGTAGTCGATAAATAGAAACAGTAAAGATAGACAGAAATTGCAGTTCTGCTAGGTGAATGGAAAGAATTAGGAAGGATATGAAAGGCAGCAAGACACGCTGCCTTTAGGAGGCTCTTTAAATAGAATCAGCTGCGCTTACCGTATACCGTCACTTCAGCATACTTATGGCCACCAACAGCCGTTTTGTAGTCCATCTCAATCTTGTTGATGATGCGGTCACCATCCAACAGGCGGAATGGCAGAGAACGCTTGCCTCTGTGCAGACGCTTGTTGATGTGGATGGTCTGTGACTTACCATTACCAAAGACAACTCTGATCTTTTTCATGAAAATCGGAGCTCTGTCCACTTTAAAGGCGATGGTGTCGTACTTACCCTTGAAGCCGCTAACATGGATTACATCCTGCTCGCTCTGGAAAGAAACACGACGCTCACCAAGTTTCTTCCAGTCATCGGCCATAACGCCAAAGCTCAGCACACTCATCAGTGCCAGGGTCAAAAGCTTTTTCATGGTAATCCTTATCTACTCTTACATCGTACAAAAATTCGAGCGGATATTAAGGAAACTGAAGCCACAGCCATAGTCAGTAGACACCCAAAAATACGACGGAATACTGCTACCTGACGAGATCACAGCACGTAAGCACTCAACCATTTGAAGCCATATTTACTAACCACAGATGACCGAGCACCTAGCGAGATTAATTAATCAAATCCCGAAAAAGATAAATTTGAGAATAAATAATGCGGCCAGCACCCACACACTGATACTGACTTCACTGGCCCTGCCTGCCAGCAGTTTTACCAGAGGATAAGCAATAAACCCGAGCGCAATGCCATTAGCAATAGAGAAACTCAGCGGCATCATGATGGCGGTAATCAGTACCGGGCCCGCTTCTGTCAAATCATTCCAGTCAATATTCGCCAGGCTACCGGCCATCAACACCGCGACATAAATCAGGGCACCTGCGGTTGCATAGGCTGGAACCATTGCTGCCAGTGGTGAAAGGAACATGCAGAGCAGGAACAAAACACCCACAGTGACGGCTACCAGACCTGTTCGACCGCCTGCAGCCACACCTGACGCACTTTCTACATAGGAGGTAACCGTCGGTGTTCCCACCAGTGCTCCAGCCCAGGAAGCAGTTCCGTCGGTAATCATCGCCCGATTCATGTTATGCATCTTGCCATTCTGATCAGCCAGACCCGCTTTATCGCCAACAGCAATCAATGTTCCAGTGGTGTCAAACAGATTCACAAACATGAACGCAACGATAACACCCAGCATCTCCGGTTTCAGAGCTCCCATGATATCCAGCTTGCCAACCACAGGTTCAAGGCTGGGCGGGGCAGAGTATACTCCTTGAAAGGCAATATCTCCGGCCAGAAGGCCTATTCCCGAGACAACAACAATGGCTAACAGCACAGCTGCTTTAAAGCCACGATAAGCCAGCCCCAGAATCAGCAGCAGGCTAAGACAGGCCATCACAGGGCTGAACTGCGTAATATCACCCAACGTGATAATGGTCCCCGGGCTGGCAACCACTATACCGGCGTTTTTCAGGCCAATCAGTGCAAGGAAAAGGCCGATACCTGCAGTAATACCCACTCGCAGGCCTTTCGGAATGCTGTCAATAATCCACTCACGGACTTTAAACAGGCTCAGCAGCATAAACCCAATACCACCCCAGAAAACGGCGCCCATGGCCTGTTCCCATGAGTAGCCCATTCCCAGAACAACGGCATAGGCAAAGAAAGCATTCAGGCCCATACCGGGAGCCAGGCCTACGGGCCAGTTGGCATACAGGCCAATAGCAATGGAACTTAAACCTGCGACAAGGCAGGTAGCCGCAAACAAGGCGCCTTTATCCATTCCTGCATCGGACAGCATACCTGGTATCACAAACACCACGTAACACATGGTAATAAAGGTGGTGAAACCGGCCACCAGCTCTGTTTTTACCGTTGTATTATGAGCTTTAAGCTTGAACAGCCGATCCAGAAACGCTGGCTTATCATCTGCCGATGATAGTGACTTCGTATCCACTGAGTTCATAGAAACTTCCAGTCCTGTATTTTTTATTTTTTATGTTCTGCGCATTGAGGATTTTTTATCCAGCCTGGCAAGACTAACAAGTTGATCTGAATCAATGCAAATTTCTGACTTTATGGTCAACAAAATTCACAGCTGATCCCTTGCTATTTTCCTGACCAGATAGTCAAATTAATAAAAAGTAAAAAGCTGGAAATGTCATACAGCCTATCTAACGAAAGCTTCAACGAGCTGTCATGGCATTCTCGTCATAGAAAGTCATAATAAAAAGAATGAAAAAGGGACATTGCCATCGTGATTCGCTTTCTTTTAAACGATCGGCTCGTCGTAGTTGAGGACACCGCTTCAGACACCACGGTTCTTGATTATCTTCGAGGCAATACTGAAACGAGCTCTTCAAAGCCTGTGGCTGATGAAAAGCGTACTGGAACCAAAGAGGGCTGCTGCTCGGGTGACTGTGGCGCATGCACCGTTGTGGTCGGTGAGCCAGAAGGTGGACAGCTGAAATACAAGACTATGAACGCCTGTATTGCCCTGATGCCTTCGCTTCATGGTAAGCAGCTACTGACGGTAGAAGATCTTGCAGGCTCTCACGAGGCCGACCAGCACAATAAAAAGGGTGAGTTGCACCCTGTACAGCAGGCACTGGTTGATCACCATGGATCCCAATGTGGCTTCTGCACACCGGGCATTGTGATGTCGTTGTTTGCTCTTCACCATGAAAGTGCAGAAGACAAACCCGATGTTCTTGAAGCCCTTGGTGGAAACCTGTGCCGGTGCACCGGCTACCGCCCCCTGGTTGATGCGGCTAACAGCCTGGCCAATGCTCAACCAGATGATGAGTTTTTCAGAAACCGTGAGGAAACCCTGTCCAAGCTACA
Organism: Endozoicomonas sp.; assembly: GCF_965196975.1. Lineage (NCBI taxonomy): Bacteria > Pseudomonadati > Pseudomonadota > Gammaproteobacteria > Oceanospirillales > Endozoicomonadaceae > Endozoicomonas > Endozoicomonas sp. The sequence goes on along the minus strand of NZ_OZ239981.1, from coordinate 5,130,966 downwards.
AACCATAGAGCAGCAAGGCAGTGTGAATGGTAGCGGTGCATGTATTCCTGCCAGTGAAGATGAGCTCGCACAGTATCTGTTGGATAACCCTGACGCCAGAATTCTGGCCGGTGGTACCGATCTTGGGCTCGATGTAACCCAGCAACTGAAGAAAATTGAAAAACTGGTCTCCGTTAAGAATATTCCTTCTCTGCAGACCATTCATGAAGATAACAATGAACTGGTAATTGGCTCTGCGGTCACTTATCGGAGCATAAAGTCCATATTTACAAAGTACTATCCTGAGTTTGCTCAAATGCTGGATCGGCTGGGCTCCCAGCAGATACGTAATCAGGGAACCCTGGGTGGCAACATCGGCAACGCCTCACCCATAGGCGACACGCCTCCTGTTTTATTGGCTCTTGATGCGTCTCTGGATCTTCGTCACGGAGATAACATCAGGAATATCCCGCTTAACCAGTTTTTCCTGGATTACAAAAAGACCGAACTTACCTCGGGTGAATACATTGCCCGAATTCGTATTCCCAAAAAACCTCACCAGCTAAAAGTTTATAAACTCAGTAAGCGCTATGGTGATGACATCTCTACCGTCCTTGCCGCGATTAATCTGGAGACCAATGGTGATGGTCAAATAACAAGGGCAAGAGTGGCGTTGGGCGGCATGGCGGCCATTCCCAAGCGAGCGGAATTGTGTGAGCAGATTTTAACCGGATCACCACTGAATAACGAAACGCTCAGTCGGGCAAAAGCAGCTATCCGTCAGGAGTTCAAACCCATGTCGGATGTTCGGGCCAGCAGCGAGTACCGCCTTGAAGCTGCCTGTAATTTGCTGGAGCGTTATTTTATGGAACTGTCTGGCCAGAATGTAAGGATTATCTGTCATGCGTAAACTACCGGATCTGGCCAGTGAACTGAAACAGACTCATAAGCTCGATGGCAGCCCTGAGTTCAATGACAGCCATGAGCTGACGAACAGCCCTGAACTGATCATGAGCAAAGAAACTGAAACTCCGATTTCGGCTGACGAGCGTCACGCTCTTCACATGAGCGGAAACCGTTCCGCTAAACACGACAGTGCTCACCTTCATGTGACTGGTAAAGCACTCTATATTGATGATCGCCCGGAAATGGCCAACCAGCTGCATGCCGGATTTGGCCTTTCGACAGAAGCCCATGCAGAGATCGTCAGCATCAATTTTGATGAAGTATGGAATACTCCCGGTGTTGTGGCAGTCATAACCGCAGACGACATCCCGGGTCACAAAGATATCGGCCCTGTTTTTCCGGGAGACATGCTGCTGGCTGAAGGCCGGGTGGATTATATCGGACAACCGATTTTTGCAGTGGCAGCAACTTCCCATAAAGCCGCAAAAAGAGCCGCTCGAAAAGCCGTTATTCAGTATCGCGCACTTGATGCCATTCTGAGTATTGATCAGGCCATGGAACAAAACTCGTTTGTTCGGCCTGACCACACCATGAAGAAAGGTGATGCCAGACAGGCCATCAGTCATGCTGATCACCAGCTGTCAGGACAGATGTCGAACGGTGGTCAGGAACATTTCTACCTGGAAGGGCAAATCGCCAGCGTTATTCCCCAGGAAGATGGTCAGCTTCATGTATACACGTCAAGCCAGCACCCTTCAGAGGTTCAGAAACTGGTTGCTGAAGTCATCGGCGTACCGCTGAGTAAAGTAGTGGCCGATGTGCGCCGCATGGGCGGCGGTTTTGGTGGCAAGGAAACCCAGGCAGCCGCCCCGGCCTGTATTGCAGCGCTTCTGGCAGTAAAAACCGGCAGACCGGTCAAGTTTCGAGTTGATCGACAGCAGGATATGGTGTCTACCGGTAAGCGTCACCCTTTCCGCCATCGCTACAACGTCGGTTTTGATCAGGAAGGCATGCTGGAAGGTGTTGATATCGAGCTGGCCGGTGATGCCGGACACTCCCCGGACCTGACCGACGCCATTGTCGACCGGGCCATGTTCCACTCAGATAATGCCTATTATCTGAATAACGCTACCGTGATCGGTCATCGCTGCCGAACCAATACCGCATCCAATACCGCCTTCAGGGGCTTTGGTGGGCCTCAGGGCATGCTGGTCATTGAACGGATTATGGACGACATCGCACGCTCAACTGGCCTGGATCCTCTGGAGGTTCGCAAGAGAAACCTCTATGGCATTACGGAACGGAACACCACTCATTATCACCAGCGGGTAGAACATAACGTACTGCACGATGTTATCGGTAAGCTGGAAGAAAGCTCTGACTACTGGCAACGAAGAGAAGCAATCAGTGCCTTCAACCAGCAAAGCCAGGTACTGAAAAAAGGACTGGCTTTGACACCGGTAAAGTTTGGTATCTCTTTTACCGCGAAACACCTGAACCAAGCCGGTGCTCTTGTCCATGTCTATACCGATGGCAGTATTCAAATCAACCATGGCGGAACAGAGATGGGCCAGGGTCTCTACACCAAAGTCGCCCAGATCGTAGCCAACGAGTTCGGCGTTTCTCTTGAGCGGGTTCAGGTCACGTCGACCCGAACCGATAAAGTACCCAACACTTCACCTACCGCGGCATCCAGTGGTTCCGACCTGAATGGCAAGGCAGCACAGGATGCTTGTCAGAAAATCAGGGATCGTCTGATTGAGTTTGCTGTTGAGCACTATGGTGTTTCAGGCCAGGAAGTTTCATTCCATGATAACGAAGTGCATCTGGGTGAGCGTCAAATGCCGTTTGAAGGCTTTATTCAGGCCGCTTATCTGAACCGTATCTCTCTATCCAGCAGTGGCTTCTACAGCACTCCGGAAATTCACTACGACCGGGAAACCGCCAGTGGTCGGCCTTTCTATTACTTTGCCTGCGGTGCTTCCGTTTCAGAAGTGACAGTGGATACTCTAACGGGAGAGTATAAGGTTGATCGAGTGGACATTCTTCATGATGTGGGTCACTCACTGAACCCGGCTATTGACCAGGGGCAGATTGAAGGTGGCTTTATCCAGGGCATGGGCTGGATGACAACTGAAGAGCTGGTATGGGACGACAATGGACGGTTGCTGAGTAACAACCCTGCCACCTATAAAATCCCAACCATTGAAGATATTCCACCGGTATTTAATGTTGAGCTGTTCCAGCAGGCGAACCCGAAGCACACGATCTATCACTCAAAGGCGGTCGGTGAGCCCCCCTTTATGCTGGGTATGTCGGTGTGGTGCGCCATTCGGGATGCGGTATCCAGCCTTGCTGATTATCAGGTAAATCCACAAATTGATGTGCCTGCTACTCCGGAAAGGGTATTGACGGCAGTCACATCCATAAAAAATGCAGCGCTATAAAAAGACCGATGTGAGAGGGACAGAGTATGTGGATTGACGCATTGGCCAATCTTCAGAAAACCGGTGAGTCTGGTGTACTGGTTACCATTCTGGGTTCAGCAGGCTCTGCCCCCAGAAAGTCCGGCAGTAAAATGCTAGTCACGGCTGACCAGTGCTTTGATACCATCGGTGGCGGGCAGCTGGAGTTTCTGCTGATCCAGAAAGCCCGGGAGCTGCTGCTTAATGATCATTCAGAGCCGGTTCTGGAACACTTCCCTCTTGGCCCCAAACTCGGGCAGTGCTGTGGTGGCAGCGTCAGTGCGCTGCTGGAACCCATCACCACCTGTGGTTTTCGCATTGCCCTGTTTGGCGCCGGTCATGTTGGCCATGCGCTGGTGAATGTTCTGGCACCTCTGGATTGCCAGATTACCTGGATCGACAGCAGAGCAGAGCTGTTTCCAGAAGAGATACCGGGAAATGTCCAGGTCTGTATCAGCGATCAGCCCGAGCTGGAGGTCGAAGACCTGCAAGAGGATACGTTTGTTCTGGTCGTCACTCACAACCATCAGCTGGATTTCGCAATTACTGAAGCAACATTGAAGCATGACAACAGCCGTTGGCTGGGCGTTATTGGCTCAGAAACCAAGGCCAAGCGTTTTCGCCAACGGCTTGAGCACAAAGGCAATTTCTCACAAGCCCAAATTGAGCATATGCGCTGCCCGGTTGGACTGGAAAGTATTGGCGGCAGAAAGCCTGCTGAAATAGCCATTGCGATTGCCGCTGAAATTCTGGCCACACAAAATGGGAATAGAGGTGAGAACCATAAAAAGCGGGAAGGCGTTGCTTGGCAAGACTTAAAAAAACTCTTACATTCTCATGAGCATGAAGTTGCTAAATGATAATAACTAACTTGTGTCGACCATATGCTGTCATCTCTTCCTTCTTTTCTTAGAGGTTTTATATCCGCGAGTGTGCTCGGGATAAACACACTTATTCTGTGTATACCTCTACTTGCGTTCAGTCTTAGCCATTTTCTAATCCCCATAAAACCGTGGCACAAATTATGTACCCGTATATGCATCGCTATTGCTGAATGCTGGATCAGTATCAACAGTGGTTGGATGAAACTCACCCGCCCTATGCTGTGGCAGGTTGAGGGGCTGGAAAGCCTCAAGAAAGATGAATGGTATCTTGTAACGTGCAATCACCAGTCGTGGGCGGATATTTTTATTGTTCAACACCTGCTGAACCGCAGAATTCCAATGCTGAAGTTCTTTCTGAAACAGGAGCTGATCTGGGTGCCGGTCATCGGCTTGTGTTGGTGGGCTCTGGACTTCCCTTTTATGAAGCGCTATTCAAGAGCCTATCTGGAAAAGCACCCAGAGAAACGCGGTGAAGATCTAAAGGCCACCCAAAAAGCCTGTGAGAAGTTTCGTGATGTTCCCGTATCGGTTTTCAATTTTATACGCCATGTGCGACTTTTAGGTTTGCATAAGGAGACATGACTGATCCTGCTTTCTGCTATTAAAAGCAGTAGAAAGCAAAGAAGGTTTCAGTCATGCCCGTTGAAGAGTTTATCACTACAGTCTACTGCTTGATCGACGATTTGGTAAAAGAGCTTTTTCCTGTACCACTGCGACTTCGAGGGTTTCCACCAAAGCTCACTGATAGTGAAGCGATCACCATGGAAGTTGTCGGTGAATGGCTTGGGCATCATAAGGACACTGAGATTTGGAAGTATTTTACCCGACACTGGCGACACCTGTTTCCTGACATTCCTTCACGCTCGGCATTTGTCAAACAGGCCGCCAACTTATGGCATGTGAAACAACGACTGCAAATTCGTATAGTCCAGATGATGCATGCAGATAATGCAGATATCCATTTAATCGATGGTTTTCCGATTGATGTTGTCGTCAGAACCCGTGCACCACAGAGCCGTATCTTTAAAGCTGAGGCTGGTTATGGTTACTGCGCTTCCAAGGACAAGAAGTTCTATGGCTTTCAGGGGCATTTGCTGGTTGAAGCACGAGGGATTCCTGTGGGTTTTACTCTGACCGCAGCGAACGTAGATGAGCGTGATGCAGCCTATGACATGCTCGAGACCATTTCTGGCCTCTTGCTTGGCGATAAGGGCTATATAAGGCCTGAGTTTAAAGCTGATTGTCAGGAATTAGGTATTGATCTTCAGACGCCACTGAGAAAAAACATGCAAGATGAACGTCCGAAGTCGTTTGTAAAGCTGGTATTACGGGTACGACGGAGAATAGAAACAGTGATAGGTCAATTGACAGAGCGCTTTGAAATAGAAAAGTGCCATTGTCGAGATAGATGGCATATGACATCACGTATCGCTCGGAAGTTACTGGCACATAATATTGGTTCTTATCTGAATATAATTGCTGGTCGTCCTGCAATACAGTTTGAGAACCTTATTTCCGAAGATTAAAAAACGGAAAGCAAATAATTGCGTGATTTTGAAGATACAACTTGGACTTACCATCATGCTAGCCCGGATATTTCATAAACGTGCTCCCGTTCTCGCTTGTCCTTTGCCGCCCTAAGGGAGTTTTGCTCGGTCGACCGTACTCCCCGGTACGGCACTCCCTCACAAAATCCCTTAGGGCGACAAAGTCCTGCCCGAGATTCGGGGCAGTTTATGAAATATCCGGGCTAGTAATTTGAGATAGTTTCAGACAAAGTCGCACATCGCGTAATTTTATGGAAGGAACTCGCTTTACGGATGCCAAGCACAAACAGCAAAAGTCGTCTTTTCAACACTTGCTGAAACCCAGAGCCGGTGGCGTTGGTTTTGTACTTGGGGCCATGGGACAACAACTTCGTACCTTAATTAATATCACCATTGTTTATCAGGAAGGCGTTCCATCTTTTTGGGGTTTTCTGTGTGGCAGAGGTGACAAGATCAGAGTGAAAATTGAAAAACAGGCAATCTCTGACGCTTATCTTGGCAGAGATTACAGCAATGACGAAGTGTTCCGTGATCAGTGTCAACACTGGGTGAATGAGCTATGGACTCAAAAGGACCAATTGATCCTATCGATAAAGGAAAACCATGCAAGAGAAGAGGCTGCTGAGCATGTATAAATTAATGCAGCCAAATCTCCGGCTGCCACAGCAACCAGCTTTTTTCAGGTTCATCGGCAAGATCAAAACGATGCCCTGACTGAATAGGCCGCTCTGGCTTTTCTGGCGTCGCAAAAGCGATCCCTCCCGCCAGTAGAGCCTCCAATGAGTCGGCCCTGATACTGGTTCCCCGAAACAGACCAACATCAATATCAATACCACTGACATTCCAGAACCGACTATCATTACTGATCAGTCTTCGGTAACGGTCTTCAATATTAACAATAATAACCACCTGATCAGCCGGGTTAGCCAGACGGTACCCAGTGACGTCACCAACCGGTACATCCCGATAATAGACTGGACTGCCCCGCTGTATTGAACCCAGGCTCTCACTCACCAGCTCAAGAACCAGGCCTTTTGCTTTTGGAATATCATCTGGCTCTCGGTGCTGACCAATAAACCTTGTTGTCTCTGGTCCCGGGATGGCCGGCATTTCAACCTGAATGTATGGACCGATGATCAACGTTTCCAGATTCGATGTTCGAGCAAGCCCCAGTTTTGGTTCAACCAGCCAGAAGTGGACGCCTTTCCTCATCAACCAGGACTTATCATTGTCAATCAGTGCTTTAACAGTCACCCCCTGATTTTCTCTGCTGACCAACAAACGGGTAACCCGACCGACTTCTACACCACGAAAGCGAATTTGAGTGCCTTCACTTAAGCCATCAGCACGATCGAAGTGAATCTCTATCTCCTGATCACCACTGAGCGCAATGGTCTGATCTGAAAAGAGGGGAAATTTTGCCCCATTCTCTACTCTTTCCGCATCCGGTTTACCTGTGCTAAAAGCAATGCCTCCAGATATCAGACTTTTAATGGAAGCCATATCAACCCGAAAAGTCCGTAGATCCCCCTCAAACTGAAGCCCACTGACATTCCAGAAGCGACTGCTCATATTAACCAGATGTTGGTAACGTGCTTCTATAAGAACCTGGATGGATAAACCACGGCCTTTCAAATCATAGGACTGAACAAATCCAACAGGAACGTTCCGGTACAAAACCGGGCTTCCTATATCGATACCTTTCAGCGCATCTGTCTCGAGCGTCAGACTCAAACCGATGGCCCCTATGGGTGTTGCCGGTCGGGTCTCCATACCTTTAAAGTGACTGACTGCCGAGCCCGCCTGCATCACCCTTTTGTTGATATCCATTGCCACATACCGGCCACTGATCAACGTATCCAGATCAGACACACCATCCAGCCCCAGCTTGGGTTCAACAACCCAGAATCGTGTACCAGCAACCAATGCAGGCTTTACTTCCGGCCTGACAATCGCTTCAGCAATGACACGGCTGACATCCTCGCTGACGTCCACAGAACGAATCCGCCCAACCTCCTGACCATGAAAACGAATGGGGATATTACTGTCGCCAAGAGAAACCCCGAGAGGGAACTCAATAGTAATGGGTATCCCGGCTTCGGCAGTGTCGTAGTCACTGTAAAGGGAAAACTCTGCACCACTTGAGACTACCGGCTTCACTTCTTCCCATTCAGGCGTATAAAAGGCCACACCACCCTTTAATATGGAAACCAGTGATTGAGCCTGTACTTCCAGGTTGGTCATATTAGCGGAAACTTTTAAGCCACCAGCGCTCCAGAAACGGGTATTCTCATGCACTAACTTTGAAAACTCAGACTGGATGTAGATTTGTGTCTCTACGAAAAGGCCATCTTCTGACAGGCCATAATCAAACACCTCCCCAACCTTTAGCTTTCGATAGAAGACCGGACTGCCAATTTCCAGTGATGGCAGTTCATCAGACGTTAATGTAAGGCGAAGTCCATCCCTTCCTCCCATCATTCCCGGCGCTCTTTTTAACGCCGTAAATTGGGTTTTCATAAGACCTTCAGACGATGGGCTGAACGCGATGTAGTTACCGGTGATCAAGGTATCCAGACCAGAAACTTCTGTCAGGCTCAACTGAGGCTCAACCAGCCAGAAAGCGCTGTTTTCAGTAAGAAGCGGTTTGAAGCGCTGGGTCATTTTCACCGTTACATTAACCGCATCAAAGTCATGGCTGGGAGCAAGCCTGGTAACATGACCAACCGGAATACCGTTGTGCAGTACTTCCGTTTTATCCACAGTAATGCCGCGACCATTTTCAAACTGGATCATGACCTCGATACCGCCGTGGTCCAGCTCACGCCATAGCAGCCAACCAACTGCAATCAAAACAGCCAGAGGCAATAACCAGATGGGTGTAAAGTTCAGTCGATCTTCAATATTCGCGCCAACAGGTGCTTCTCCACTCCCTGCTTGATCAACCTCAGAATGATGATTTTCCTGGCCCATTCAACGGCACCTCCTGTGCCTGATCTCTTACTTACTTTCTGTCTTGTAATAAACGATGGTTATCCCACAACAGCCGTGGGTCAAAGCAGTTGGAAGCCAGCATGGTAAGAATGACAACCGCAGCAAATGCCCAGGCTCCCGCTCCAGGTTCAACCTGCCCGAGCTGGTCGAACTGAATCAGCCCCGCCAGCAGAGAAATAATGAAAATATCCAGCATTGACCAGCGACCAATCCAGGAGATCACTCGGTAAAGTTGCACCTTCTGTCTTATCCCCAGCCCCATTTCATAACCAAACTGAATAGAGAACAGCAAAACAGCCATTCCCATGAGCTTCATTAACGGAATTACGATACTGGCAACAAAAACCAAAACAGCAATGAGTGCCATATCGTTCTCAATAAGCTTAACAACACCAGAAATGATGGTATCTGGCACCCCTCCCTGTCCCAACCAGCTAATGGTCATCATTGGGAATATATTGGCCGGAATATAGAGAAGTGCTGCAGCCAATGTCAGAGCCCAGGCTCGGGCAATACTGTTTTTTCTCCTCATCAACACTCTGCCACCACAACGTTGACACCTTCTCTGTGATTGAGGACAGACCTGATAACACACAAGACAAAGCTTCAGGCCAAGATCAATACCGTTCATTGATAACTGTTTTCCCTTCAACAGCCTTTGCCCCAGCATCCCTGCCCAGAGCGATCCATAATCTTGCCTCATTCAGCGTTATGCTGATGGCGATCTCGATCAGCATCAGACCGGTGTAGCAAAATACCCCAAGACCAGCTTCGACTGTCGCCATATCGACCAGCTTTATTGCAGAGATCAGTACACCTAGCATGTAGATTTTTGCCATTCCCCACTGACAGAGAAAAAGGTAATCACGAAACAGAGACCGGGAAAATCGAGATCCATCCCTTAAGAGAGATGCCCAAATGATGGGCAGCAGCATTATTAATCGCAACAGCGGGACTAGAATGACAAAAACAAACACCAACGTAGCAACAATCGGCAGGCCATCACGCCACAATGCGACCACACCTCCCCAGATAGTACTGCTGTGTTGTCGCCCTGCCAGCTCCAAGGTTAAAACGGGATAGATATTGGCAGGGATGTAAAGCAGTAATCCGGTAATCACTAATGCGAGCAACGTTTGAATACGGTAGTAAGCATGCTTTTCCAGTGTACGGAAACAACGTGGGCAAGTGGCGGCCTGTTTTTGTTTTAATGCTGGAATGGTGATCAGTAAGTCGCAGTCTGGGCACAGGAGTGCATGAGGCCGTTCAGCCTTCTTATCCATTCGTTGCTTTTGAATCAGCAGCGCCTGTATATGCCTACTAAACCCTTTTCTGACTCTTTCATTTTCCATAAACAAACCCAAAGCAAATAAGGCTATATCTGTGAATGAAAAGTTGGGAATACTTCCTCATTCTGGTGATATAATCCCCCGCAAAATGCCCATTGACCGGTCTTCTGCATACGAGTGCTATCAGTTCAATACCGTAAGGTAACCCTGTAAGCCCCTCTTACGGGAAATTACTATCTCTGAATACTCATCGGCAGCAAGCATTATTACCGTTGGTCGAGTCCTGAAAATCTGATTCGCTACCCGGTTAGATCAACAGAACGGGCAAACTGATCATGCTCCATTTAAAGAGGTACAACTATGCTCCCGGTTGAACGTCGCGAACACATTCTTGCTTTTGTTGAAGAAAAAGGCTGTGCCAACATCGAAGAGATGGCCGAGCGTTTCGATGTCTCCCAAATGACCATCCGTCGTGATATTCGCACTCTGGAGCAAGAAGACAAGCTGCGCGTGACTTATGGTGGCGCCGTGTCCAAAAGCTTCCTGATGGAAGACATTCCTTACGAAAAGAAAAACGCAGTTAATATTGAAGAGAAAAAATCCATTGCTCATGAGGCCCTGAAGCAGATTCGTGAAGGGCAGATCGTCCTGCTGGACTCTGGCACCAGCACAATGGCTCTGGCCAAGCTCATGATGCGTATGAAGGTGACTGTCATCACCACTGACCTGAAGATTGCCCTGCAGCTGTCAGACTCTTCAACGGTCAAGGTATTCACCACCGGTGGTAATGTCAGTGCCATCACTAAAGCCCATACTGACGTTGCAGCACTGTCATTTCTGGACAGCATCAATGCGGATATTGCCTTCCTGGCAACCAACAGCTGGAGCCTGAACAATGGCGTGACCACGGCATCCAATGATCATTACTACATTCGCCGTAAAATGATGGAACGGGCCAATAAAACCGTTCTTCTGGCTGATTCCAGTAAATTTGGTGCCTCCAGCATGAAAACCATCGCTCGCCTGGAAGACCTGGATTGTATTATCACCGACAGCAAGTTTGATGAAGAGAATCTGGCGGCAATCCGCGAAGCCGGTGGCAACATCATTCTGCCATCCTGATCAGCAGGATCGTGTTTTCAGGGAGCCCTAAGGCTCCCTTTTTTGTGGCACCCAGCATTCCTGCTAAGCTGATAAAGTTTTCCAGTCTTGCAGGCGGTCGTGGTATGACCGATAGCAGAAATGCCTCCCCTGATCTGTATTCCAATGGGTGACCCAGCCGGTATCGGCGCAGAGATCGTTATCAAATCTCTATGCAGCCCAGAGCTTGCAGGAATCTGCAGGTTAGTAGTGATTGGTGACCATCAATGGCTGGGACAGGCTGCCAGCATCTGTAAGAAAAAGGTGAGTTTCCAATTGATCAAGGACTCCCCACCCGGCCTGCATTGTCCAGGACAAATCAACCTGATCCACAGTCCAATTTCGAATATCGATACTATTATCTTTGGGAAAGTCTCTGCGGCATCGGGAGTGGCAGCATACCAGTTCATTGAGCAGGCTGTTCACTATGTTCAACACCAAAAAACAAGTTCAATCGTTACCCCTCCCATCAATAAGATGTCTCTCAAATCTGCAAAGATTCCTCATATAGGTCATACGGAAATACTGGCATCACTGACTCACACCCATGACCCGATTACTCTCTTCCAGGTTGCTGATCTCAGGGTCTTCTTTCTTACCCGCCACCTGTCACTGAGACAGGCCTGTGATGCCATTCTGGAAGACAGGGTTTTCAAGGGCATTTACAAGTCATACCAGATTCTCAAGTCGCTGGGCATACCTTCCCCATCGCTGGCCGTTGCCGGCCTGAATCCCCACTGTGGAGAAAATGGGCTGTTTGGAGATGAGGAAGTCTGCGCCATTGAACCTGCGGTTATGCGGGCCAGAAAGGAAGGATGGAATGTCAGCGGCCCAATTCCTGCGGATTCAGTTTTTCATCAGGCGCTTAACGGAGCCTACGACGGCGTGCTGTCCATGTACCACGACCAGGGCCATATTGCGACCAAGATGGTGGACTTTGAACGTACTGTTTCCATTACCTGTGGCCTGCCATTTCTGAGGACCTCTGTCGATCATGGAACAGCCTATGATATTGCTGGCACTGGTCAGGCCAGCGAAGTCAGTCTGACGGAAGCGATCAAACTTGCCATACAGTATACAAAGATAGGGTCTGTTGACGTTTCATTATGAAGCACAGTGACTCTGATGCGCTGTGAACGTAATAAAACGCCAACAGCCTCTGATGAAGCCTATTGGAATCAGTAATCAGCCTTATGCTTCAGGATCTCACGACGCTGCTTTTTATCGGGACGGTGATCGGGTCTTGGCATTGCACCTCTCAAGGCTTTTCGATTAGCGGCTGCTTCTTCCCGGGCCTGAAGGCTCTCAGGCGTTTCCTCATAGAGCTGTTGAGCCAGCTCTGCCTTCTGGCGCTTATCATTAAGCGCCTTAACGATAACGATTCGCTCATCCCAGCCAGCCCGAAGTTTTATCACATCACCAACCCTAGGCTCTTTTCCTGGCTTGCAACGCTGACCATTCAGATGCACTTTGCCGCCATCAATAGCTTCCTTGGCGATATTTCGGGTTTTATAAAAGCGTGCTGCCCATAACCATTTATCAAGTCTGATCTTTTCGCTATTACTCATTCTGTCACCCTGACTGCTTTTTATCATGAAAAGACTGCGACAGTTCAAGCTCAAAACCTCAGGCAGTCTTTTCAGGGCAAATGATCTTTAAGAAGAAATAAACAGTTCCCGGAAGTCCTCAACCGCATTATAGGATCCTGTATCCCAGGGTCCTTTTTGACTGTCCGGGTGACGGATGGCCAGCAACTCTGCTACACCATAGGTTTTTGCTGAATTAAGAATGCCGATATTGTCATCTATGAACAGAGCATGCTCCTTATCAAGCGCAATATCGTCTTCCAATGCCCGCCAGAAACTTTGGTCTTCCTTGGGATACCCATAGTCATGGGAACTGATTAACTTATCAAAGTAGTGTGCCATGGGGAGACGTTCCAGTTTCAGAGAGAGACTGTCACGATGAGCATTGGTGATCATAATCACCTGCTTGCCATGATCCTTGATATTCTGAAGAAACGCATCGGCGTAAGGTCTGAAAGAGATGAGATGAGTGATCTCATGCTTCATGGCCATAATATCCAGATCCAGCTCTCTGGCCCAGAAATCCAGACAGTACCACTGTAGCTTGCCATAGGTTTGTTCAAACCGTGGGTTGAGCTCTTCTTTAGCTCTTGTTAAAGAAATACCATGTTTTTCTGCGTATTTCTCCGGCACATATTCCTGCCAGAAATAATTGTCGAAATGCAGATCCAACAACGTTCCATCCATATCCAGCAGAACTGTGCTTATCGAGTTCCAGTTAATCATGATGGCATCTCATCGAAAGCAGTTTGGGAAAGAGACCATGCGCTACCAGGAGCAAAAAGTAACCAATACATGCTCGATAACCATAGATACTTAACCCTCCATAGCAGCACCAACTGCTTGGTATAATTGGAGGTGTCACTAGCAAATTACCAGCTCAGAGCCAGTTTATCAGCACAGTCGTACAATAGACATTCTGTATATTAAATTCCGGACGAGCCAAGATAACTCGGGTTATGCCGCTAAAAGTGAAGAAGAGAGAACTATTCTCTTATGGGGCTCAGTGGCGATATGGAAGAGAACCACATAACAACAAGGAAGTATAAAATCGTGGAATACGCCTCCGACTCGGGCTATCCCCCAGCTAGAAGCCTATCCGAGAATAGACTCCTAGAGGCAATAAATAGAGTGGTATTTCCGCTACTTACTCATTTTTACCAGGAATTGGAAGCAAGGACTTCCCTGGAAATGCAGTTGCTGATGGATCAGAAGAGCCCTCATCGTCAGTTAACTCTAAAACGATCATGCCCATAACAAAGAATTTTTGCAGATAAGAGCCTAAGGCTTTCCACTCTCCTGATACTTTAACAAGTACCATTGTATCCGACTCATCATCCTGCTCTACATCACCAGTATCTTGAGTATTAAATTTCACCTCTACTGCTTGATCGTTTAGAACTTTGATGCTTTTAACCTGCAATTCAAAAGCAGGCTGATCGGTTGGTGTAACCCCCAGTTCACTCATTAATTGAGTGAACACCAGCCTGGTCAGTTCATCGGCTGGCATATTTTCAAGATCTGACAGAGTTATACCTTTTAAAAATGATTTGAATTCTTCATCCTCATAAGAATCCACAATCATTTCCTTAAAGAGAATCAGTCCTTCATTACTAAAAAAAGATGGGACTTCTAAATAATTGCCAGACCTGAAACTCAATAACAGCTTACTCATCACCTCTGAGATTTCATTCTTATCTTTTTCTGAAAGCACATCTTTAATAAGGGTGTACTCTTTCGATAACACCCCACTCCCCTTATTCAGCGAACCCTGATGGACTTCTGACAAATCAGCAAAGGCAACTGCATTATAAAGAAATAAACTGCAGAAAATCAGGTTACGAAGTTTCATTCTATTTTCCTCATAAAGCCAAATAAGCACTGATGAGTGTAGTATCAACAACACCCACGATGGCCAATACTCTGAAACAGGTAGAAAACGCTTATGAATTTAGATTATATAAAAGAAGGTAGGTTCCCAGTTTAGCCGATGAATTTATAGAAATTGTGCATGTTTCTGTTTCATCATACTCCCTAGTAAAGCCCACTATAAAAAGTTCAGCCAAACCATAGAGTAAAGTAGAATAGTTTTTTTGGCAGGGTTTCCCATAATGCCCTCGCCCAAGCTAGTCACAGCCCGTTCATTAAAATTAATACTGTAATATTTTCAACACTCTTATGCCAAAAGACCATGTAAGTAACCATTTGCCAGAAATTCGATCACGTAGAGAGATTACACGGACCCGGCTTTTCAAAATAGAAGAGCTGAATATCCGCTTCTCGAACGGAGCAGAGCGACTTTACGAACGTCTGGGTGATTTTGATACCGGTCACCGCGGTGTCATGGTGGTACCTCTTATCGATTCACAGCACTTCATGATGATCCGGGAATATGCCGCCGGTACTGAAAGCTACCAACTAACCCTTCCAAAGGGATTAGTTGAACCAGGAGAGTCTCTTGAAGAGGGAGGAAACCGGGAGCTTAAAGAAGAAATTGGTCTTGGCGCTCGTCAATGGCAGTCCCTTGGAGACTTCACTCTGTCACCCAACTATATGACACGCAAGATTCACGTTCTGATCGCTCAGGACCTTTTTGAAGAGAGACTTGAGGGAGATGAGCCTGAGCCACTGGAAGTAGAGCACTTTTCTTTCGATCAACTAATGGAACTTTGTGCACGACCAGACTTTACTGAGGCGAGGGTAATAGCAGCACTGTTCCTTGTACGTGAACAAATCAGAACCGGTTTATTGACCTGCAAATGACGTGTTTATACAGCATAGAGTAAAGTGTAGAAGTTCAGACCTGACCTGACAGTTACCGATTTTCAAGAAGGTGTCTGTCAGGTTAAATTCAGGCTATGAACTTTTCCTTCCAGATCTCTTTCCCATCAATCAGTGTTTCTATCGGCGTTCTCCCGTTGCACTGCTTACCTTGATGGGTACGCTCAGTATTGTAGTGAATTAACCATTCGTCCAGATCTGACTGAATCATCTCAATACTCGTATACAGCGTCTTTCTCAATGCAGGTTGATAAAACTCCTGCAGAATCGTTTTATGGAAGCGTTCACAGATTCCATTCGTTTGTGGATGCCGGGTTTTCGTCTTCGTATGTTCAATGTCGTTCACCGCCAGGTAAAGTTGATAATCGTGTTGATCAGCACGACCACAATACTCTGTACCTCTGTCTGTCAGTATTCTGAGCACAGGTAGCTCTTGAGCTTCATAGAATGGCAACACGCGGTCATTGAGCAGGTCTGCAGCCGTAATTGGGGTCTTTGTCTTATAGAGTTTGGCCTGCGCTACCTTGGAGTAAGTATCAACATAAGTCTGCTGATAAACGCGGCCAACACCTTTAAAGGTTCCAACATAGAAAGTGTCCTGTGAACCAAGGTAGCCAGGGTGCGCTGTGTCAATCTCACCACTGGCCTCATCATCCAGCTTCTTGCGCTCAAGTGCCCTGACCTGGGACTCGGTGAGAATGATTCCTTCTCGAGCCACTTTCTCTTCAAGGGCTTTGAGGCGCAGTTTGAAGCTTCCCAGATCATTTCTTAGCCAGATGCTTCTCACACCGCTGGGAGAGACGAAGATACCTTGCTTGCGAAGTTCATTGGAAACACGGGCCTGCCCATGGGCAGGATCTTCTACCGCATACTCAAGAACCGCTTTTTCAACAGCGGGGTCTACTCGGTTTTTGAGGTTTGGAACTCTTCGGCTTTGATCAAGAAGTGCTTCGACCCCACCTTCATCAACAGCATCCCGGTAACGATAAAATGTATCTCTGGAGACACCCATGGTTTTACAGGCTTTAGAGATGTTTCCGAGCTCATCTGCAAGGTTCAGTAGCCCGACCTTGTGCTTGATGATTTTCTGGTTGGTGTGAATCATAAGGGTCACCTTTAATGATTTAGATTTCAGTGAACTCACCTTCTTTCTAAATCGGTAACCCTTTTCTTTTGATGAGAAGAAAATGTCAGATTAAGTCTGAACTACTCCAAGTAAAGGATATGACTGAAACTAACCTTGAACCTCTAGTATCTCAGTTGATCAATATCGCCCGTGAAGCAGGCCATGCCATCCTGACGATCTACCATCAGGATGATCGGGGTATTAAAACCAAAGCAGATACTACACCGGTCACTAACGCAGACATTGCGGCTAATTCAGTCATAGAGTCAGGGCTTAACAAATTGTCAGTCCAATACCCCCTGCTCTCTGAAGAATCTGAACATACGACCTGGTCAGAGAGAAGGGACTGGAAACGCTACTGGCTGGTAGACCCTTTGGACGGCACCAAGGAGTTTATTAACCGAAATGGCGAGTTTACAGTCAACATTGCTCTGATCGACAACAACTATCCCCTGCTTGGCATTGTCCATATTCCCACCACTGATACCACTTACTGGGGAGGTATGAACCTTGGTGCCTGGAAACAGGCTCAGACCGGGAACGCAACCCCCATAGCACCCAGAAAACTCAACACTGACCAGCAATTGGTCGTTTTAGGCAGCCGAAGCTATGGAACCCCTGAGGCCCAACGGTATCTTGAATCTTTGAAGTCTATTTATCCAAATCTTGAGTTCCAACAAGTAGGCAGCGCTCTTAAAAGCTGTCTCATAGCGGAAGGAAAGGCGGATATTTACCCAAGGCTTGGTCCTACTTCAGAGTGGGATACGGGAGCGGTTCAGGCAGTAGTTGAGGGAGCCGGGGGTATATTCCTGACCCCTGATGGCAAACGCTTCAGCTATAACCGTAAAGAGAGCCTTATCAATACCGATTTTCTGGTGATGGGTGATAAATCGACACGGTGGGCTGATTTCTGGCCACCTGAAAATGTTATCTGAAATTAAAATATCACCAAAGATTTTAACTATAAATATTCAGCATGTAATTAGAAAACATAATGAATATCATCGACTTCTACCCTTGGAGCTCTTTCAGGGGGGTTGTCTACCTCTCCCTTGATGACAACAGGAGAGTTTAATTTAACCCTATGATCCGGCTTTGCGGATTCTTCGATCACTACTTTGATCTCACCGGTTTCTCCGCGAAAAAGGTAAATCTTTCCTTTGATTTTTTTAACAATTTCACCAGAAATTTTCACCAGTTCTTCATCATCGGATTTATTTAAAATCTCCTCAACACTGTGCTTTTGATATAAAGGTTTATCAAACTGTGACTTTTGATCAAGAACAGAGTTTTTTTCATGTGCGTTAGCAATAGCAACGAAACCTGAAAGAATCACTGCCAATAAATATCCTTTTCTCATCATACTTATCTCTTATTCGGTCCATTACTGTTTTTCGCATACACCATATTTATGGCGAAAATCCATTCAACCCATTGAAAGATATAGCTTTTTATAAATCGCTATCAACAGATAGATTCCACTCAATATTTCCAAGCACAGCATAGCAAATATTTATGAATGCACGTCAAAAAGAATAACCATATGTCGATATAACTGTCTGAATTATCATAGCATTAGTTAATTAGAAAACATCGAATCATTAATTTAATGATATAGAGAAGCCGATTATCTTTTAATAATAAAGGATATTAATATGTCTGGATACAAAAGCCTGCCATTCACAATCAATTACTTGATTTTAATAATGGCTTTTTTTGTAAGCAACAGCAGTCCAGCAGAAGAAGAAGGTTGTACTAGCCTCTATGAACAGGATCAATACTCTGGCCAGTCTTTCTCTCTATGCTCAGATACTTCTAACACACAAGTTTTCTATGTTAATCAACACTTTACAGATAACTCCATCACCTCCATTAACCTGGCATCAGGCCATGCTTTAGAAGCATGTGAACACCCGGATGGAAATGGAGTTTGTCGAACGTACTTTAGCTCTTCCAAACACGTCGGAGAGCAGCTCAATGATACATTCTCATTGGCTCGCCTGATTCACTTTAAATACAATGATTTTCATATGGCTTTTCTGTCTGACCCACAATACCCATGGTCCTGCAAGAAATCGGGGGAAAACTGTGATGATCAGAATAAAGCCTGGCAGGAAAATACAAATCACATTCATAGCCTGAATGCTTTAAAAAGCAGCATTGGGAAAGACCGATTTGCAGGTGCAGTCATTAATGGTGATTTAACGGCTTTTGGTCATGACTGGCAGTTCAATGCCTATAAAGAACTTTATCACCAACAACTGGATATGAATGTTTATCCGGGTTTGGGAAATCATGATATTTCCAATAATGTTGATGACTGCTTTGTTAATAATTGTGCATCAAGAATGGCTATTTATCTTAGAGATCAGGTTAGAACTCTCAATGTCAGAAGTTTTGATTATTATGATACGGGCGTTATTTATGAGTTCCCATCTTTAAAAAAAGAGTACAGCAAAAGCTTTGCTTACTCATGGGATATTGGGAATATCCATTTTGTCCAACTTAATAATTACCCGACCTACACTGCCAAATGGAATGGTTGGAACTTTAGCCGGGCTCGTTATGATTATTTTAATATCCAGTCTGCCAGAAACTGGCTAATCAATGATCTAAAAAAAGCCAGAAAAGAAGGTAAGCACATCATCCTTAATTATCATATTTCAGGATACACGAATGAAATTAAGGACATTCTGCGCAGATATCAAGTTTCAGCGATCTTCGCTGGCCATCTCCATCCCTACATTGGTCTTATGAACTCACACACTTTATGGAACGGGTGCTCTCTCAATTTGATAACTGACTCATAGGTTAGCTTCAACCTTTCCAGTCATGAACTCAGACCAAAGTTGTTCCCAGCGCCCCTTACTCTGGATCAGTGCTCTTGTTGTCAAAAGCACTTCCGCTCCTGTTGCTTTCCACCTCATTCCAGAACCACATAATCGTTGCTTTACCAGAGTCTTACAAGCCGCTTCAGTAACTCCTGAACCTATTGGCCAATGGCGTTTAAGCGCCTGATGATAATTCATTAACTGGTGATTGTTTGTAAAATAGCTCACAGCTTTGTAGCGCTTCTCTGTCAGTGCGATTGTCTTTTTCGGGAGCTCGGCTGATTCAATTTCCTGAAGGATTTTTTTGGCTGCTCCACGCTTGTTTTTCAAACTATGTAGCCTGTCTTCAAGCCACTGGTGTCGCTTCGCCTTACTGGTTGGAAACAGTGCTTCCGCTGCTCCAGCTAAATATTCAGATGCATGATAAAAATCGAGTATCTGCCCAGAGGTATGTTGTTTCAAATAACTCCAGTTTTCTCTAGCCCCGTCAGCTACCCCGATGTATGTGGCATTTGGGTAGAGTCGTTTTAGATCTGCAATCTCCTCGTCGAGCTTGCTCATAAAGCTTTGTTTACCATACTCTGGCGAACTGGCTGTATATATCGTGTGGAGCCTGTCTCCATCTGCAGAATATAGGCTCAATGTCCCACACATGGCTTCCCTCCAGCCTTCTTCACAAAGCAGCATGCAGGTTCCATCCAGACCAATGGCTATTGTTTCAACAGGCTCTTTTAGTGGAGGAAGGTGGTAGTGAGTGTCTTGCTGGTCTTCAATTAATGCACCTACTCTGTCCGATAAATGCTTGATATAAGAATTTGAAAGCGTCCTTTGATGGTTGGTCTCAAAATCTTCTTTTACCGCAGGCGCTGGCATCTGGCTGTATTTCCAGGCGATAGACTTGGCAAATTTGGGGGTAGCTGAACCAATAATACCGGCACGAAGATCAAGTGCTGCCAGAGTACTGCCACCTCTGACACCCTGATATACGGAGCGCTCCAAAGGTATACGACCGTATAAGGTTTCATAGTGCTTAAGAACCTTTCCTTTGTAGTTCCACTTCTGCTGATTAACGACGATAGGTTCTTTATTGGGTGATTCAAATAGCCCCAATAACTCTTTTGTTCCAAGCTGCCCGGCTTCATTGAGTGCACGCTGTAAACTATCTTCAAGATTCAGCATGTTGCCTGAATCTATAGAAACTTCAATTTGCAAAACGATGCTTTTGGTAGAGCTGGAAATAACAGAAGCGGGCATGACAGTTAACTATTATGAGTGGTGTTCCCATAGTAGCTGTGAAAATAGAGCACTATTGTTTCAATCATTCAGAGAGAGCACCCTATGGAACTTCTATGGACCCGGTAAACACCTACCGGTATTTTTAGGCAGTGCAGCAGTTTTTCAGAAGTATCTGCTGGTTCGTTTTAAAGAGAATCGCTTTGAAGTCAGTATTGTAAACAGCACTCAAGGTGCTAACTATCAACTTGTGAAAGAGGGAGTATATCCACTGTATTAACCCCCCATGTACAACACTATTTTGCAGGGGACGCCCCCAGTTTACTTTTTATTTCCAAAGCAAGATTAAGAGTATTGGAAGGCATTTGCCAATGCCGGTCATGCTCAAGCTTTGTCTTACCTAATATCTGTTCACTACCTGTTAATATCATTTTTTTAATAATTGCTGAACAGTTCCGCGTCAGTACATTAAACGTCTTTCCTTTTATACTTTCCCGCCACTTCTTTAATATGGCTTTATTATCCATACCTTCTAACTTAACAATATTTTTTTCAGCCAGCATATCCTCAAAGGCATAAATGTCATACGCCAGTTCATTAATTCCACCTCCTCTTTCTTTGTAACTTTCCTCAGCACCAAAAGAGAGATAAACCGGCTTCTGCAGAATGTCATCATAAACCAGCATGGCACTATGGCGGCTTCCCCGGAATGTCAAAACAACAGTATCCCCCGGCTTAGTACACCTATTCATTAAGTCCTGCGCCCGTTGATGGCGGATTTCTGGCTTCTCAATCCCGGTCAATACGGCATGCTTATCTTTGGCTCCTCTAGCCCAGTTTACGATACCTGCCAGAGGTAGCTTTCTCGGTTTTTTCCTTTGAACGCCCAGTTGGTCAATCTGGCCTTCTGAAACACTTCTGGTTAAATGAGCAGGCCTTGGGGGAAGTTCTGGTGGAAGGTCTGGCAGGCTATATGGATCCTCATCAATGGCTTCATCCTTAAACTGATCCATCCCTGTGTCTAATGACCTACTCCTCGCAGGCTTCGAAGGCTTGAATAGTTCATCGACCTCCTCATCAAAGACGGTGTCATAAATAGGATCTTCGTCGCCAGGAAGACGTTGATACCCATCTTCTTCAAGATCCAGATGTTCGTTTGAGATATTAGAGCTCTGTGCTGTCCAACCACTTTCATCGACCGTGTCATAGTCAGGGTCGCTTCCCGAAACGGGAAAGGCTTTTGTGTTCAGTTGGCACTCATTTATTGTTGAATAAGGCGGATCATTATGCTCACTGGTATCAATCTTCGGTTCTGTAAGGTCTTCCCTATTTTCAGGGATTATCGAATAAGGATCTTCAGGAATTATCGAATAAGGATCTTCCTCAACAACTGTCTCTTTGCTCCCGTCTTTACCTTGCAATGTCGATAACAGGTTACTATCCGTTAAACTAGCGCCCTCTTGATCTCTTCCAACATGGACATCACCACTTTCATCATCTTCTGTCAAATAAAGTCTTGGGGGTAAGGAAGGAGCTGCTTTAGTAGAATCAGAGTCTGGGTCAGAATAATCATTCTCAACCGAAAGCAATCCATCACTACTGCTCGATTTCTGAGCAGACACCTTGCCTTCATCAGATACGCTCAGCTTATCCGGCCGTGGACTTTTCTGAACTTTTGCATAAATTGGGATAGTTTTCGTTGCCTGCTTGCTCTCATCTTCGGAAACAGACTGATCTTGGCCTGAGCGTCTGCTATCTCCCGACACAAATGTTTTACCCGATTTATCATTGGTATCTGAAATACTGTAATCGGATAACGCTTTTTTTGTTGTCTGCGCTTTTGGCGAAAATGACTCTTTGAGGGATAGCAGCCCTTTTTTTATAGGAGATACGCGATGTGCGACTTTGTCTGAAACTATCTCAAATTACTAGCCCGGATATTTCATAAACTGCCCCGAATCTCGGGCAGGACTTTGTCGCCCTAAGGGATTTTGTGAGGGAGTGCCGTACCGGGGAGTACGGTCGACCGAGCAAAACTCCCTTAGGGCGGCAAAGGACAAGCGAGAACGGGAGCACGTTTATGAAATATCCGGGCTAGCATGATGGTAAGTCCAAGTTGTATCTTCAAAATCACGCAATTATTTGCTTTCCGTTTTTTAATCTTCGGAAATAAGGTTCTCAAACTGTATTGCAGGACGACCAGCAATTATATTCAGATAAGAACCAATATTATGTGCCAGTAACTTCCGAGCGATACGTGATGTCATATGCCATCTATCTCAACAATGGCACTTTTCTATTTCAAAGCGCTCTGTCAATTGACCTATCACTGTTTCTATTCTCCGTCGTACCCGTAATACCAGCTTTACAAACGACTTCGGACGTTCATCTTGCATGTTTTTTCTCAGTGGCGTCTGAAGATCAATACCTAATTCCTGACAATCAGCTTTAAACTCAGGCCTTATATAGCCCTTATCGCCAAGCAAGAGGCCAGAAATGGTCTCGAGCATGTCTTAGGCTGCATCACGCTCATCTACGTTCGCTGCGGTCAGAGTAAAACCCACAGGAATCCCTCGTGCTTCAACCAGCAAATGCCCCTGAAAGCCATAGAACTTCTTGTCCTTGGAAGCGCAGTAACCATAACCAGCCTCAGCTTTAAAGATACGGCTCTGTGGTGCACGGGTTCTGACGACAACATCAATCGGAAAACCATCGATTAAATGGATATCTGCATTATCTGCATGCATCATCTGGACTATACGAATTTGCAGTCGTTGTTTCACATGCCATAAGTTGGCGGCCTGTTTGACAAATGCCGAGCGTGAAGGAATGTCAGGAAACAGGTGTCGCCAGTGTCGGGTAAAATACTTCCAAATCTCAGTGTCCTTATGATGCCCAAGCCATTCACCGACAACTTCCATGGTGATCGCTTCACTATCAGTGAGCTTTGGTGGAAACCCTCGAAGTCGCAGTGGTACAGGAAAAAGCTCTTTTACCAAATCGTCGATCAAGCAGTAGACTGTAGTGATAAACTCTTCAACGGGCATGACTGAAACCTTCTTTGCTTTCTACTGCTTTTAATAGCAGAAAGCAGGATCAGTCATGTCTCCTTATGCAAACCTAAAAGTCGCACATGGCGTAGGAGATATAAGGTACTGCCAACGACTCCCTTTCTTCTGAGGTGCACTGCTTTCATGTATATGCGGCGTCCTACTCTGCTGAATAGGAGAGGAGTTTAAATCGTTTCTCATCAGAAGGCCTGTTATCAAAGAGCTGACTATCAGGTTATCGACCTCGAAGAAACCGCCTTGATAGATTCACTAAGTATCACCGAACGTCTTGTCAGAGATATCATAAAAGCCACAAGCTCTTAAGGAAGCTTTAAACATTTACATGGAACCTCTGATTCAAGAGATACAGACTGCCCCCCTTGGCCTGAGAGCGGGATCAGATCATAATTCGCCATTGAACTAACAATAAGAATAGTGAAGTCATGTCAAAAGCTATCAGTCTTACTTTCTGGGCTCTTGCTCTTGTTTATATCCTGCTAATGAGTCAACTGCCTGTTGTACTAGCAGTAGTATCAAAAGCAGCACCAATTATTCTGCTACTGATTCCTGTCTGGAAACTTCTTTCCGGTAAGTTACGGTTAGGCATGGTAATAGCGATTCTGTTTTCTGCCGGTGGGGACATTCTGCTGGCTCTGGATGACGCGGTTGGAAATTTCTTTGTCCCTGGTCTTGGCAGTTTTTTAATAGCACAGGTGACTTATGCCATCCTGTTCTGGCAACACTGCAGATTTAATAGCCAACGACAATGGCTGGCTGCAGGCTATATTCCCATTGCTTTCATCCTAGCCTGGTTTATTTTACCAGCCAGTGGAGAACTCCTTATTCCGGTAACTGCCTATTTAACCGCCATCAGCGCCATGGTGCTTGGGGCAGCCTTCTGCAATCGCCCGTGGCAATGGTTGTTTGTGGGTGCCAGTACGTTTGCTCTATCTGATAGTTTGATTGCCATTGATAAATTCATACAACCGCTCCCTTATGCCAGCGTAGCAATTATGGTGACCTACTATCTGGCGCAGTATATGATCGTGAGCGGAATGATTAAGCCAGAAGATAAAGATCTGTGAAGACGATTGGGTTGCTTGGCGGAATGAGTTGGGAGTCCACTGCGAACTATTACCGACTCCTGAATGAAGGTGTAAAAAAGACCCTGGGGGGGCTGCACTCAGCAAAAATTTGTCTCTACAGCGTAGATTTTTCAGAGGTGGAGCAACTGCAGCATCAGGGAAAATGGGAAGACGCCGGGGCATTACTTGCCAATGCCGCAAAAAATCTGGAGACCGCTGGTGCAGAAGGTCTGATGATCTGTACCAATACCATGCATAAAGTGGCTCCTGCCATTGAGCAGGAGCTATCGATCCCACTGCTTCATATTGCCGATGCGACAGCTCAGCTGCTGGTCGCTGATGGCATCTCAACCGTTGGCCTGCTGGGTACAGCATTCACCATGGAGCAGGACTTTTACAAAGGCCGGTTAACTGATCATTATGGTCTGCAGGTTCTCACACCAGATGAGCTCCAGAGAAAAGTGGTCCACGATATTATCTATAACGAGCTCTGCCTGGGGGATATTCATGAATCATCCCGTCAGTCCTATATCGATATTATTAACAGCTTGAAAAAGCTGGGGGCTGAGGCTGTGATTCTGGGGTGTACTGAGATTGGCCTTTTAGTCCAACAGCAACACGTTTCCATTCCTTTGTATGATACAACTCGAATTCATGCAGAATCTGCTGTGAAATGGATGCTTCAAGAGCCAAACTCAGTTGCTGATAACCTATTATAAGACAGTCGATGCATTAACGACGGTAGTCTGGAGGGTGTATTACGCCTGTCCCGTAAAAAAATATGGGCATGGGCCAGCCCCTTTACCGATCGGTTGGTAGGGGGGTTGATATGCACCACCCACTCAAAGCCTGATTCACTGAATAGCTCTGGAAAGTGTAGCTTTAGCAACTCTTCTGATTTCTGTTCCAGGGCTTCCCTATCCCAGACTGGGTCTGTGGAAAACATCAGCAGCTGGTAGACGCCATCCTCCAGCCAATAACCATAGTTATTGGTTACCAGCCGGTATTGTTCAGGACACCCCTGCTCGACACACCAGGCTGCCCTGTGTTTATCCATACCAAAGATGTTCTGATACACAGAGAACTCCGGCGAAAGATTTTGTGCCTTCAACTCAGCAAGGTACTCATCGTAAATACGCTGACCTTCTGCTGTCCTTACCGGCAGGAGCTGTCCTGACTTAATCTGCTGCCAGGTAACGGCTTCAGTGAGGGCTCCCTGATGACACCCAAAGAGTACCAAGGCAAGAAATGCTGGCTTAACAAGACTTTTCATATTCCAAGTCAGTCAGTTTCAATAACTCCACTATAGACCGGACAGTGAAAACGGAGCTTCAGATATGCGCACCAAACAGGACCACTTTTATGCCTGCTTTTTGGTGATGTATCAAAACTGTTGATAGTGGTTTCGCGAGATAAATTCCCCGATAACCTTATCATGAATGTCTATTGATCTTGAGAAGCAAATAGTCCTTCTGGATAACCGTTTCAAGCAAGTTCTCAAGGTCAGATTCTGCCGCTCAATCCGCTGAGTAAAGTGCTTTCCAATGATATGTTTATCTTCTGGTAAACAGGATGTGTATGGCTGCCAGTCATCTGTGCAGTAAAAACTAACTTTGAAGCGGGCCAGACGCCCCAACAGCTTTTTGAGCGTCTCTGTGCTTCTGGAGCCGAACGCATGGGCAATGATCTTCTTGAAACGTGGCTCCCATGCATAAAACAGCCAGCGTTGCTGCTTCTTGCTACCAACAAATGACCACTGCTCATCCATTTCGAAAATAATCTTGACTTGGGCATTTTCGAAGGGGAGTTGTGTTACTGTTGGCGGGTCGAGTTTTTTAAATGAGCCAATACAGTCGTTGGACTGATCTCAAGGACACGTCCGATATCTCTGACCCCGGAGCCATTCATGGTCATCTTTATGATCTGCTCATGAGTACCAGGCAGATTGCCATTATAGCGATACTCAAGTTGGAAGCTCTTATTACAGTCCTTGCATCTATACCGCTGGTGACCCGTTTCAGCTTTCCCGTTCTTAACAACATTGATCGTTTGTTGACAATGGATACAGGCAACTTGAACTACAGCCATAGATGACTCAAAAAGTTAGGAATGTATCAGATCAACAGCTCTGACACATCACCTGCTTTTTGGGCAGGTAACACATTTAACGCTACGGCGTAATTATTAACTACTCCTCAATTCACCGCAATCCATGAATCAACAGATGAAAAAACAAATAGTTAGAAGCCATATCCTGTTAAGCGACAGTAAATCTGACTAATTGGCCAGTTAATTGCTTAAGCACTAAAAGCTGATGATTTAGTCAGCAATTAACAAGCCTGACAATTATAAAAAATAAACAGCTGACAGGGTGACAGCTGAAAGGGGAAACATATGCACAGTGAAAAGGCAGAAGCTGGAAATCAGGATCTTATCTATCAACTGGATGACCGGCCACCAGCACCGCAGGCGTTTTTCGCAGCCCTTCAGCATGTACTGGCCAGTTTTGTCGGAGTGATTACTCCGACACTGATCATTGGAGGGGTCCTTGGCCTGGGAGAACACATTCCCTACCTGATCAGCATGGCGCTTATCGTTTCCGGGGTGGGTACCTTTATTCAAGCCCGACGGTTTGGGCCTGTTGGTGCAGGCATGATCTGCCTTCAGGGTACCAGTTTTGCCTTCCTGGGCTCTGTACTCGCAGCGGGGTTTATTGCCAAGAGTCAGGGGGGAGGGCCTGAAGAAATTCTCTCTTTGATTTTTGGTATCTGTTTCCTGGGTGCGTTTGTGGAAATAGTCCTGTCCCAGTTTCTTGATAAACTGAAAAGAATCATTACGCCTCTGGTAACCGGTATTGTCATCACCATTATCGGAATTTCACTCATAAAGGTTGGCATGACCGATCTGGCTGGAGGATTCAAAGCGCCCGACTTTGGCAGCCTGCAGAACCTGGCACTGGGTGGTTCGGTACTGGCAGTCATCATTATGCTCAATCGATCCAGTAACCAATGGCTGCGACTGTCGTCCATTGTCATTGGTTTGATTACCGGTATGGCTCTGGCCCTGTTTATGGGTAAAACCAGCACTGCAGCCATTATGGAATCGATTTCGCAGCAACCATGGCTCAGCATTCCCGTTCCCTTCAAATATGGCTTCTCTTTTGACTGGGTCGCCTTTCTGCCCATTGCCATCATTTATCTGATCACAGCCATTGAATCTACCGGAGACCTGACCGCTAACTGCATGATCTCCAAGCAGCCCATTCAGGGAGAAAACTACCTTCGTCGCATTAAAGGCGGTGTTCTGGGTGATGGTTTCAACTCCATGCTGGCTGCTGTTTTCAATACCTTCCCCAACACCACCTTCAGCCAGAATAACGGGGTTATTCAACTGACTGGTGTGGCCAGCCGTTATGTCGGTTATTTTGTGGCTGGCATTCTGGTCATTCTCGGCTTGTTCCCTGTGGTAGGTGCCATCCTGCAGCAGATTCCCAAGCCTGTTCTGGGTGGAGCAACGCTGGTTATGTTTGGCACCGTTGCCGCCGCTGGGGTCAAGATTCTGGCAGCAGAACAACTGGACCGTCGAAAGCTGCTGATTATGGCGGTCTCTTTCGGGATTGGACTGGGGGTTACGCTGGTACCCGATCTGTTGAAAGAAATGCCGAAAGTGGTGCAGAACATTTTTGGCTCGGCAGTCACTTCCGGAGGCCTCTCTGCCATTCTCCTGAGTCTTCTCCTGCCATCTGATGAAGCAAAAGAAGAACACGTTTCTCCTGCGGTTGCCGAGCAGGTCTGACGTTTCCACCATCTATTAATTCCTAATTCCAAGAATCCACCGCTGAAGGCCTAGGCCTTCAGTGTCAGGGAAGCTTTGTCCTGAAAATAACAACCCAAAAGGAAGTCACCATGAAAATGAAAAAAACGATAACCGCCTTTGCCTCTGTACTGGCACTAACCTCTATAAAAGCTGAAGCTAAAACCCTCTGGAGTGATAACAGCATCAGCCTACTCTATGGCTCAACCTTTGAAGGTGCTGAAGAAGATAAGAAAAAGGTCACCTTGACCCTGGAGCATGCCAGTGGCCATAGCTGGGGGGATGTATTCTTCTTTATGGATCGCTTGAGGGCAACGGAAGGGGATAACAACAGTGAAGTCTGGTCAGAACTGCATCCACGCTTCAGTATTCCCAACTTGATGGGAATGGACTGGGACAGTGGACCGATCAAAGATTTTTATCTCTCAACACAGATTGAAATGGGCAGCAATAAAAACGTGAACCAGACTAACTATCTGGTCGGTGCAGGCGTTGACTTCGATGTGCCCGGATTCAAGTTCCTGAAGCTGAACGCATACAGTCGATCCAATGAAAACTACGACAGTAACTACCAGGTTTCTCCCGCATGGGCAGTACCCATTGAACTCGGCAATCAGAAGTTTCTCTTTGATGGCTGGATCGACTGGGTCAGTAAAACGAAAAATAACGGCGCAGATGTTGCCTCAAACTGGCAGACCCATCTGCAACTCAAATATGACCTGGGCAATCTCTGGGGTAGTGAGCATACCGTTTATGTAGGCACCGAATATCGTTACTGGCACAACAAGTTTGGCGTAAGTGGCTGGAATGAACGAGTGTGGCAGGGCTTGATAAAAGTGCATTTGTAATATCGAAACATACTGCTTTTGAAGTATCATACCGGCTTGGTATCACCCTCCCGGCCATGCCGGTATCAGGAATGATACTTCTTCTCTCATCACCTGAGGTTACAACCATTAGCAGGATTGAATGAGCATATGGAAGCAGTTGCGAAAAAATACCGTCCCGGCAAGATTCGGGAAAATAATAAAAAAAGCATTCTGGCCGCTGCCGAACAAGAGTTTGTGACCCACGGCTTTAAGGGCGCTACCATGCAGCGTATCGCTGAACGGGCAAACCTTCCCAAAGCCAACGTTCACTACTACTTCAGCAGTAAACTCTCGCTGTATGCTGCCGTTCTGTCGAACATCCTTAAGCTATGGGATCAGAGCTTTAACCGTTTGAGTCCCGAGGATGCCCCAGAAGAAGCACTGGCAGCCTATATACATACCAAAATCATGTTCTCCCGAAAGAATCCCCTGGCATCCAGAATCTTTGCCCAGGAGATCATCAATGGCGGCCCTCATCTGACGGAATATTTTGGTGAAGATTATCGAACGTGGTTTCGTGGACGGGCACAGGTATTCAAGGCCTGGTCTGACCAAGGGAAAATGGATCCGGTCGATCCTGTGCACCTGATCTTTCTGCTCTGGTCATCCACTCAGCATTATGCAGATTTTTCCTACCAGATCGCCCAGGCCCTTGGGAAAGACAAGCTTGAGCAGTTTGACTACGATCAGGCAACAGAGACGTTAACCCGGATAATTCTGAAGGGACTGGGCATTACTCCAAACCAACGTTAACGCTACTTGCAAGATCGGCCTATCTCGCCTCATTCCAGCGACGAAAGGTCGATATCATTGCCTGAGCAGCCCTGTCATCACGGGTATGGGCAGGCAGCTTATTGTATTCCTGCCAGCTTCGGTAATGCTCAATAAGCGCTTTAGGCGCAAGTTCACGATAAGTTTCCGGATTCTTACGACCATACTCCCACTTCTGAAAGGCTGATCGAATCGAGTTCAATCCCATTGGAGTCTGGTGACAATCTGAGCCCTCTTTATCCATAAGTGCATGAACTGGCTGGCAAAATAATAGAAAGCAAACAACGGTAATAGAAAAAACATGTCGAAAGGGAAACACGAAAGCACTCCTTAATTCTTTACACTCCTTATGTAAATAATAGGCCTTAATTTTACCTTTAACGGGTGCTCTCTCAATTTGATAACTGACTCATAGGTTAGCTTCAACCTTTCCAGTCATGAACTCAGACCAAAGTTGTTCCCAGCGCCCCTTACTCTGGATCAGTGCTCTTGTTGTCAAAAGCACTTCCGCTCCTGTTGCTTTCCACCTCATTCCAGAACCACATAATCGTTGCTTTACCAGAGTCTTACAAGCCGCTTCAGTAACTCCTGAACCTATTGGCCAATGGCGTTTAAGCGCCTGATGATAATTCATTAACTGGTGATTGTTTGTAAAATAGCTCACAGCTTTGTAGCGCTTCTCTGTCAGTGCGATTGTCTTTTTCGGGAGCTCGGCTGATTCAATTTCCTGAAGGATTTTTTTGGCTGCTCCACGCTTGTTTTTCAAACTATGTAGCCTGTCTTCAAGCCACTGGTGTCGCTTCGCCTTACTGGTTGGAAACAGTGCTTCCGCTGCTCCAGCTAAATATTCAGATGCATGATAAAAATCGAGTATCTGCCCAGAGGTATGTTGTTTCAAATAACTCCAGTTTTCTCTAGCCCCGTCAGCTACCCCGATGTATGTGGCATTTGGGTAGAGTCGTTTTAGATCTGCAATCTCCTCGTCGAGCTTGCTCATAAAGCTTTGTTTACCATACTCTGGCGAACTGGCTGTATATATCGTGTGGAGCCTGTCTCCATCTGCAGAATATAGGCTCAATGTCCCACACATGGCTTCCCTCCAGCCTTCTTCACAAAGCAGCATGCAGGTTCCATCCAGACCAATGGCTATTTTTTCAACAGGCTCTTTTAGTGGAGGAAGGTGGTAGTGAGTGTCTTGCTGGTCTTCAATTAATGCACCTACTCTGTCCGATAAATGCTTGATATAAGAATTTGAAAGCGTCCTTTGATGGTTGGTCTCAAAATCTTCTTTTACCGCAGGCGCTGGCATCTGGCTGTATTTCCAGGCGATAGACTTGGCAAATTTGGGGGTAGCTGAACCAATAATACCGGCACGAAGATCAAGTGCTGCCAGAGTACTGCCACCTCTGACACCCTGATATACGGAGCGCTCCAAAGGTATACGACCGTATAAGGTTTCATAGTGCTTAAGAACCTTTCCTTTGTAGTTCCACTTCTGCTGATTAACGACGATAGGTTCTTTATTGGGTGATTCAAATAGCCCCAATAACTCTTTTGTTCCAAGCTGCCCGGCTTCATTGAGTGCACGCTGTAAACTATCTTCAAGATTCAGCATGTTGCCTGAATCTATAGAAACTTCAATTTGCAAAACGATGCTTTTGGTAGAGCTGGAAATAACAGAAGCGGGCATGACAGTTAACTATTATGAGTGGTGTTCCCATAGTAGCTGTGAAAATAGAGCACTATTGTTTCAATCATTCAGAGAGAGCACCCCCTTTAACCGTAAGACAGGGGAGACTTTATGACTGGATAAAACCAAAAAAACTCAGGATTCTTTCAGCAATTAGAGGTTACGAATGATTATTTTAATAGCACCAAGTTCAACACGGGTCAAAATCAAGTCTTAAGCCAGAGAGGTAGTTATTTTATAGGCAGACTTTAATTAACTTATTTACCGGACAAAAAGCACGCAGCCAAAAGGAATAAGATCAACTGGGCTTTGCAGAGCAAAACCCATGAGGAATAACTATTTCAACTATCTGATTTTATCAGCATGACTGCAATTATAGGCATTCGCCATCATGGTTACTGAACTTAAAAAACCAAATGGCCGATAGAGATACAGCGTGTCCGCATCCATTTCCACAGCCTTTATACTCATCTGATTAATAGTGCCCCAGACCATATCGCGATCACTGTGCAGCCAGTAATCGTAAAAATGGCCTTCAGAACCATAGACGGTTCCCTTCAACTCACATCCTTCAATTCGATCCGTTTCATCCCAGATGACCTGTACCTTTCCTGAATCTTCTGTTGGGAAGGTAATACAGCCCGTCAGGCTCAACGATACGATCAGCCCAAAAAGACACTTTTTAACATTCATAAGGTTCTGTCTGTCAAACACGAAATGCTGGGCAGTATAAGGAAAAGGGGGCATAAGAGAATAAGTGTAAATCCACTGCCAAAAACGACTACCTACCGTTTTCTGCAAAAAACAAAGCCCCGACTGGCGGGGCTATAATCTCAGTACTTCCTCGTTGTTGTTATTATTTCCCTGGGGAGGCCATCCTTGGCCTGTACTTCCTTCCTGGAACCGGTACTGAGTTGTATCCTTTCAACCTAATATAATCACTTTGCATGCCAACTATGGCTATTATCACGAATACCAGAGCTTTGAGCACAAACACCAAATTTACAAAACCTATATATTTGAGTAAGTGTTACTAATAAGATGTCACCAAGAGAAACAAATCACCATTCAGTGCTATCTTAATAGCGTCACGTTTAGTCAATTTCTTTAGAAAGCATTTCAACAACCATTTTCAGACTGGATTATGTCAAGAAAATTCCAGTGTTTGCAGTTTGGTTCCTGTGAGATATGTGGCCTTGCTCAACTGCCTGAGCAGCTATCTTTTCTTATGATTCCACTTGATACTAACAAGAGTCGCTTCTTTACTCTTTTTTATTGTTCTGATAACCCTCAATGCCACCTGAAAGCAATTGACAAACTTTCAGAAAAAGAAAAACAGCGCTATTCAGGTATCCGTTGCCGTGAAGCGGATTGACTCTGATAAAGGCCCCATTAAATATCCCAGCAGAGTCCGCTTTCCAGCCAGAATATTTAACTCAACGGTCATGCCCGGAATCAGCTGGCTGTTTTTATCAAAACCAGAACTCTCCGTTTCAATCATTGCCTTGTAATAATGTTTGGCAGTGATATCGTCCTTATAAGTATCCGCACTGACCTCAAGAACCTTCCCTTTAAGGGAACCATAGGTTGTATAGTCATAGGCCGATACACGGACATTGACCTCCTGCCCGGGCCAGACCTTAGCTCGATCATAAGGCGCCACCATAGCTTCCACCATCAGGGGAACACCATCTGGAACAATCTCAGCCAATACCGTGCCCGAGGGTACTACTTCACCAATGGTATTGACATGCAGGGTATGCAGAGTACCTGTCACCGGTGCAGCAACCTTTTCACGCACCTCTCGCTCCCTGGATGAACGAATCTGTTCCTGAATCTGGGCAATATCCAAACGAATTTTATTGTATTCGTGTTGAGCTTCTTCACGAAAATCTGTCGAAAGCTTGTTTTGCTTTAAACGCAATTCGGCAAGTCGTGCCTCAATAACAGGAATCTGCTTCATGGACTGGTTTATCCGGGTTTCAATTTTTAACAGAACCATCTTCTTTTCCAGTTGGTTCTGAACAGATCCCGCACCTTTTCGTAAAAGGGTAGAAAGAATATCCAGCTGTTTCTGGGCAACTGCACGCTCGTTATTCATATCCTTGATCACCTGATCAAGCTCTGACAGTTGAGCTTCTTCTTTGCTAATCTGTTGACGAACAATAGATACCTGCCCGTTTAGCTTTTTAATGCGCTTTTTATAAAGTTCCAGCTCATTCAGATAATATTCATCATTCTGTGAAATCTGCTCAATTGAGGCCGTCAGATCCTCTCCGGTCATTTCCGCATACAACCGCTGAGCCTTGGCAACCAGTCCTCTGAGCTTCTGCTTCAAGATACTGATATTCTCGGTTAAAGTAGGATTCATTACTGAAAACAGCACCATATCCTTGCTGACACGCTGACCTTCCGTCACGTGCAAACCCGTTAAGATTCCTCCCTCAAGATGCTCAACGACCCGATTATTACTGAAGGTCGTCACCCGACCATCACTTTTCACGACTACGTCAATTTGAACAACGGCAGACCAGATCAGGAAAAAAAGTACAATAAAACTGATGACAAAAATAATGGAGTACCGAGTAAATAACCGATGTTGCATACGATTCAGTAGTGGCTTCATGAGTCTTTCTCCACTACTTTGATGATAACTTCGTTTCGCTGATCGGTTCCTGAGTCATCAAGCCTGATTTTAATATTTCCCGAAGGAACACCCTGTTTGGTTAAAATAGATCGGATTAATGTTATTCGACTGAATGACACTTCATAATTAACCGTTTTGGCTATTTCAGAACTATTAAGTAGACTGATGATATAGATTGTCTTTTCCTGAATCTTATCTAGATTTTCTTTCAACCATTTATCAAGCTCTGCCCTTGCAGCTTCAGATAACTTGGCATTGAAGTCCTGATATTTGATACGTATCAGCTTATCCTTCAACTCGGTATTAACCTGACTTTCCAGATTCACTTCCAATGCTTCAGAAACAATTTCCTTATCAAAGTCTGCTTCTACTGAAGCCTGCTGGCCAATATCCAGAGCATCCAGAGTCCCTGCACTTTTCTTATCCGTTTGAATAACCGACTTTGCTATATCAAAGCCAACCTGCACACTCAGTGCGGTTACCACCAGAATCAGTACCACCACCAGGAATACAAATACCAGTAGCGTTGTTGAAAGCGCATCTACGAATCCGGGCCATGGGTTACTTTCGGGTTGTTTCGCCATTACGCTCCACCAGCGGATCAACAGTGTTGTGATTAATGACTATCTGAACAACCTTGCTGGTTTTCAGTACAAGCATGTCGCCCGAAAAATCGTCTCCTTATTTTATCGCCTGAACGCACCCTTTCTTGATCAGTACTGCATTATTCTGGCCACCTGAAGTAGCCAAATTCCATTACAGCTCTCACGGCTCTGGCCGATGAAAACAGGGATTATTTCCAGTATAAAACGGATACAGGCGGAACTAACCTTATGAAGCTGAAATGTTTGGTGGGAGTTTCTTCATTACTGCTCCTGACCCCAGCTCATGCACTCACATTAACAGAGGCTGTTGACAGAGCTCTGGAGTTTAACCCCATAGTCAAATCTCTCGAAGCGTCCGTTGATGTGAATAAAGCCAGATTACGCCAGAGTTATTCTGATTATCAGCCCGCTATTACCTGGCAAGCCGAAAAAGGAAAGTCCAGAAGTACTGGCAGTGAGTGGGAGGATAAAACAAAATCAACGGTTAGCTTGAATCAGGTAGTTTATGATTTTGGCCGTATCTCCAATACCGTAGATTCCAGAAAGCACAAACTCACTGCTGCTGAGCATACCTACAAAGATGGAAGTGAGAAACTGGCGCTTCTGACCACAAAAGCCTATCTGGAAATTCTCAAACTAGAAGAAGTTATTGACTTTGTGGAAGAGAATATTGCGTTCTATAAACGCTTTCTGGGTATTCTTGAGACACGAAACGAGGCAGGTGCAGCAAGTAAATCGGATGTACAACGCCTGAACAGTTTGAGTCAGAACGCTGAATTGGAACTGATTCAATACAAAACTGACCTGACCTTT
This sequence comes from Endozoicomonas sp., assembly GCF_965196975.1. Taxonomy (NCBI): domain Bacteria; kingdom Pseudomonadati; phylum Pseudomonadota; class Gammaproteobacteria; order Oceanospirillales; family Endozoicomonadaceae; genus Endozoicomonas; species Endozoicomonas sp. The sequence continues at coordinate 5,094,862 of NZ_OZ239981.1, read as the reverse complement.
GCCAGAAAAACATTCAAAAGCCTGACAGGGATTGAGCCAGACAACCTCACTTCCCCAGTGCTTGACGGTATTGTGATTGAACACACTCTCGAACAATTGGTTGAATTTGCGACCAGCAGGAGTTACCAGATTCAAGCACTTAAGGCCAATATTCATTCCGCTGAAGAAAATAGGGATAAGGCCAAATCAGACCTTTATCCTTCATTCGGTCTTAAGCTTGAAACAACCAGAGAGTTTTCGCAGGACACATCAGCCGCTTGGAAGACAACAGAATCTGGTCTGGTGACCATGACCTATAAGCTCTGGGATGGCTTTAAAACACGTCGAAAAGTTGATGAAAGCAATGCCAGAGTTATGCAGGCAGAGTATCGTCTTCGGGAAGCAGCGCTAACACTGGAGAAAAAGGTGGAAGAAGCTTACAGCTCCACCTTAAAACTGATGGATGAAAAGGTTGTGAATGACCGGGCAATGGAAACCAACCGTGAAATCGTTGACCTCTACTATAAAGAGTTCGAGCTTGGCGAGAAAACACTGCTGGACATAACAACGGCCCAGGGTGATTACCATATCAGCCGCATTCAAAGCGCTGTTTTTCAGTACGACTTTTACAAAAGCGTATTAGACATCCGTTTCTATCTGAATGATGTCATCAACACAATCCGAAGTTTGCAAGATAGTTAAAACCCTTTCAGAGCCCGGACTTGCTCTGGTTTAGAACAAAGGCAGACCAAAAGGTAAACAGGGACATGTCTGAGCTGCATATTGCCGACCCACAAAGGATTGTTGGCTTTCTGAAGAAAATGAGCGGCGTAGTAGTTGCTACCATAGGGCTGGTTTTCTTTACAAGGGACTTCTTTGGTCCTGCACTCATGTCGAACCTGCCATTGAACGGAACCATTCTATTCGTTTTCGTCCTTGGCTCTTTTCTCTCTTTTTTGTACGTATCTCACCTGAAAGATGACGTACAGGTAATTGCCAGCCTGGATGACATCTTGTTTGGAGACGAAGAGAGCCAGCCACCCAAGCTGAAAATGCACCTAATGTCGACAACCGTTGTTCTGCTCAGAAACAACGTTGCCTCATTGGGCCTGATCAAACTCTCTGCACCAGCAACCAGAGCACTGATAGACTCTCTTCAGGACAGTCTTGATGAGAAGATTGCGTTCATTCGTTACTTCACAGACTTACTGGTCTTTATCGGACTGCTCGGTACCTTCCTGGGTCTGACCATTACCATCGGTTCCATAGGGGGCATCCTGGCAGACCTGGCTGAGGGCCTCGGTGGTGATGTTGATATTATGACCACTCTGGTAAAACTCATCAAAGGCCTTGAAGGTCCTCTCGGTGGTATGAGTACCGCGTTCGGATCATCGTTGATGGGGCTGAGTACTTCTTTGGTACTGGGCATTCTTCAACTTAACCTGAACAAAGCCAGCAGCTATTTCTCTTCCGCCATGGAAAACTGGCTTGCACAGCACACCGTAGAGCACCTTGCCGGCGGTGGAATGAGCGTCAGTGGTTCACAGACCATATCAACCGGTACTGCACCAGCTCCGGTGATTGATAACAGTCAGCTGAGTCAGATTAATCAACAGCTAGGAAATATATCCACTATTTTGAAAGGCATTGCTGAGCATGGATCTGTCGGTGAAAAGCAGTGGAATGAACTGACAACGCTCATCAGTACCAACCATAAGGAAATGATTGAACAAACGTCGTTAATTTCCGGAACCGTACAACAGGCTGGAGAACACCTTGGAAGCGTGGTTGAGTTGCAGTCCAGTCAACTGACTGAAACAGAGCTGCAGCGTAGAGAGACTGAAAAACTACGCCAGCTATACACTACCCAGACCGATGCCAGCATTGAAGCCCTGGGTGCAGTCCAAGAAAGCAAACACCGACTGGTTCAGATTGTCACTGCACTGCTAAATGAACAGAAAACACTTCATCAAAGTCAGCTGAAAACCAGTGAGAGTGTTGCTGGCGTAAAAAATACGCTCACAGATAAAGTGATCAGCTCTTCGAAAGAGTTCAATGATGTTGCCAGCCAGATAGAAGACTGCTCAGAACAACTGCAAAGCCTCTCGGAAATTGTACAGGAAGAAAATCAGAAAACTGAGAAGCGTCAATCCAGGCTGGACAAACTCTTTAACGCTCTGACCAAAGCGGTCGTTGATCTAAAAAATAAACTTTAAATACCGACCAGCCTGAACACTCATGAAAAGACAGCTATTTCAATTGATCTGGTGTCTGACAACGTCTGTTTCCGCCGCTGAAAAGCCTCAGTTCATCTTTCCTGTCGATTGTGATTACGGCGTTGACTGCATTATTCAGAATTACGTTGATAACGATCCGACAGACGCTTACCGGGATTATCACTGTGGTCACCAGACCTATAATGGCCACACCGGAACTGACATCAGAATCATAAACCTTCCTCAAATGGCTTCAGGCATAGCAGTGCTTGCTGCTGCGGACGGCACCGTGGTTGCCATCCGTGATGGCGTGCCTGATATCTACCTTGATCAAAAAAAGCGTGATGAGATCAGTAAAATAGGGCTTGGTAATGCGGTTGTTATTGAACACAACGATGGCTGGCGCACTCTCTATGGGCATCTCAAGCGGGAAAGCCTGATGGTTCAAAAAGGAGATATCGTTACCAGCGGACAGAAATTGGGGGATATTGGTCTTTCAGGTTTAACTCAGTTCCCTCACGTCCATTTTCAAGTGCAATACCTTGGACAGACCACAGACCCATTCACTGGGTTACAACGTTTCTCCCTATGTGAAGATACTGAAAATAACCTCTGGAGTGAGGATGCCTTTGAGCAGGTAATTTACCAGTCAGGCTTTTTACTGGATTATGGGGTCAATGACCGGCCTCCAGTCAGCTACCGGGACATAGAGAGCGGAGAATTTAATCAAGGCACCAATGATGACAGCGAGAACCTATTTGCCTGGGTAAGATTCATTGGGCTTCCTGCAGGCTCCCAGGTAACCCTCAGCATCACATCCCCAGACGGGGAAACAGTAAAATCCAAAACATTTGATAAACTCAAGACCAGCAAGGCGCAAAACTTCTACTACATGGGAATGCCCAACCCGGTAGATCAACCCGGAAGCTGGCAAGCAGAAGTTATTTTGAAGCGCCCATCCCAACCTAAAAGCAGGCAAGTATTCTCTTACACTGTCGATGCAGTAGAGGACTGAGAAAGCTCCTCCAGAACGCGGTTTCTATTATCATCGGCGATGATACGCCCTTCTGCCATCACAATAATACGATCCACCAGCTGCAAAAGATTCATTCGGTGAGTGATCAGAATCAAAGTTTGATTATCTTGCAGTATGCTGGGTAAACGCTGACAGAACAGGGTTTCAGTGTAGTTATCGTAAGCACTGGTAGGCTCATCAAGAATGGTCAGGCGGCTACGTCTCAAAATCGCTCGAGCAAGGCAGAGAGCTTGCCGCTGGCCACCGGAAAGGTTTTCCCCCCGCTCCAGAACCTTATGGGCATATCCTCGTGAACACTGTCTTACAAAACCGTCCAGGCCAGCTACATGACATGCTTCATCCAAACGTTCAGTCGATACAGAGCTTTTGCCAATCATCAGGTTACTTTTCAGGGTTCCACTAAATACTGAAGGTTTTTGAGGTGCGACGGCACAATGGCTGCGATAATGCTCCAGGTTCAAGTGAGTCAGGTTCTGTCCATCAACCAGAATGTTCCCTTCCGAAGGTTCAACCAATCCCTGCAACATTCGAATCAAGGTACTTTTTCCTGAGCCGGAAGCCCCAAGAATAGCGACACGCTCACCTGGTCGGATTTTAAGATTAATGTCCTTCAAGATTTCAGGCTCAGATGGCGAGTAACGATATGACACCTTTTCAAACTCAATATCGCCTTTCAGAACCGGAACATTGATCTTGTCGTTATTATCATCTTCACCAGAGAGCCCAAGAAGCTCATTAATTTCTTTTAATGACTTAAGCGAGAAATTCAATCGGTTAACGGCCATTGCCAGATTCATCAATGGAGCAATCGCCCGACTGCCAAGAATAATACAGGCAAAGAGCGTTCCTGGAGAAATGCTACCACTGTGGATCTGGTAAACGCCAAGTACCAGCATACCAATCACGACACACTGAGTAGCACTGGCAATCACAGTATTCAGCAGGACATTTGCCTGCTTGCTGGACAACGATGCACTGGCCGAATTCGTTACCAACCCTCGCCAGCGGGCCAGTGCTTTTCGGCTGGCTCCCAGCGTTTTGATGGCTTCCAGCTCTGAGCTGACCTCATAAAGGAATGTGCTTTTTGCGTTATTCGCCTTAGTCAGTTGATTGGCCTGCTCCCGTGATCGTCGGTAACTGACAATAGTAATGGGCACAAGACAGGCGGCAATCACCAGAGGAACCATCACCATTGCGCCCCCAATCAACCCAATAACCAGAGTAAACAGCAGGAAAAATGGAACATCCAGGATGGATAGAATAACGGTACCAGAGAGAAATTCTTTGACCCGCGAAAAATTTTCAATCGCATGGGTTATTCTGCCTGGAGAATCTGGTAGCTCACTCTGTTTCAACTGGACCAACCGCCCTAGAATGAACTGCTCACTCCGCTTCTCAATAAGCCGGCATGCATCATCCACAAAAAAGCTACGTAACCAGCGCAGTATAAAATCGAAAGCCACAACACACAGCATGCCAATGCTGACCGTCAACAATGTATCTGTCGCAAATGTGGGTATGAGCTTGTCAAAAACCATGTTCGTAAACAGCGGTAATGCCAGAGTCAACAGGTTAACCATGAACGTTGCCAGGAGTACCTGCACATAGTGTGGCCAGAGCTCTCCCATCTGATCACGAAACCAGGCTGGCATTAATGATTTGACCAGAAATGTCCTTTCTTTCCGTTCAGTGAAACGATAGATCACGCCTGAATAGACATTGACCAGTCTGGCTATTGGCATCCAGATACCAATATTCTGTTTGCGGGAGGCAACAAAACACTCACCTTCACGAATCTCCGTGACAATCATGAAGTGCTTTTTCTTTAACTGAAGAATACAGGGAAGGTCATCTTCTGAAAGATCAATCAAGTCCCTTTGACTTTTTACAACATTCAGCCCGCAATAGGCTGCAGCCCTTTGCAGACAGCGAAGATCAAACTCCTGTCCATCACGGGTAAGCGCTTCTATATCTTCACTGACGAGATCGGCGCCAATATAATGGCAAATTGCCAGGAAGCTCTCTTTGAGGTTGAATTTAAGCATATACGCCACTGCAATCCGTTGTCGGTGGCCCTCTGAGTAGCTAAGAAGAAGATCAGAGGAAGTTCACGGTTATCGTATTGCCGCTACCATCGGTATAGATATCCTGGCCGGCATTGTTCTGAACATTGGTAGCATCATTCACCGTAACTCCATCGGTGCCATTATCTACATCAATGACCAGACTATTCCCTCCAGTAATGGAACTGACATCATTCATGGAGATAGTGATGGTATCGGCACTTCCTCCGGTGAAATCAATGTTTTCGACATTGTCGATCAGATTGGCATAACTGCTGAGATTGAAGGTAACTCCTTCATCCAGGTTGAGAGTATCGTTGTTTGCTCCACCATTCAGAACTGTTGAAGCATTCTGCAGAGCAGCAAGGTTTGTATTCAGGACATCATCACCAGCACCACCAATAAGCTGGTCACCTGCAAAGCCCGTTAATGTATCATTACCGGCATTACCTTCCAGTATATTGGCAATGGTGCTGTGAGCAGTCAGGTTATCACCCGAGATCGTGCTGTTAGAGCCAAGAACCTTCTCAATACTGTTAAGGGTGTCGGTACTGCCGCTGGCATCCGTTGCCGAACCAGACTGCAGATTGACGGTGACACCACTGGCATCATTACTGTAATCAGCAGTATCCGTGTTATTACCCCCATTCAGCGTATCGGCTCCTGAACCGCCTTCCAGAATATCATCACCATCACCGCCATTCAGGGTATCATTACCATTGTTACCTCGAAGGATATCTGTACCTCGGCCACTGGTGAGAATGTTATTGGCATTATCACCAATCAGGGTGTCATTACCATGGTCAGTGGTGACGTTCTCAAACCCTTTAACCAGGTCAGTACCAGTGTTCGCGCCACCACCATAACTCTTGTTAACGGTGATATACCCCTGGGCATTTGGAGTAGCAGAAAGGTCAACGGTAATATCATCCGGTGTGTCACTAGCGCCGGTAACATTACCAACCATATCCAGAGTATCACCAGCGGCCGTATTTGAGCCCCCATCCAGAGTATCATTACCGAAGCCACCGTGGATGGTATCGTCTCCAGCATCACCGTTGATGGTATCGTTACCCTGATTACCGTTGATATCATCATTACCGGTACCACCATTTAACGTATCAGCACCAGCACCACCAGCAATATCATCGTTACCGCCGCCACCATTAATGATATTGGCTAAGCCATCACCGCGCAGGATGTCACCAGTCGCGTTATCAGAACCAGTAATATTTTCAATGCCAGATAATGAGTCGAAACCACCACCACCATCCAGGCCAAAGGTACCAAAGAGATCAACAGTAACTGCACCGGTATCCTGACTGTAATCCACCGTATCATTATCAGCACCACCAATCAGTGTATCACCGCCAGCACCGCCAATAAGTACATCGTCTCCCGCTCCACCATCCAGACGGTTTACCGAATCATTACCAGTTAACGTATCCTGGCCCGAGGTCCCGGTAACATTTTCAATACTCCTCAGCGTATCAGAGCCACTGGTTTTCGTAGCAGAGCCGTCACCACTATTCGCCAGTGTGACTGTCACACCTCCAGAGATAGTTGAGTAATCAGCCGTGTCTGTATTTGCTCCACCATCCAGAATATCGTTGCCCGCACTGCCAGAGAATGTGTCGTTACCACCGTTACCTTCAAAACTGTTGTTACTGCCATCTCCAGCAAAAGAGTCTATAGCTGAGGTACCAATAACGTTCTCAACATTGCGAACCGTATCGGTATTACCACCTTTGGCGACAGTTCCATTTGAAGCGCCATTCAATGTAACCGTAATGCCACTGCCATTAGAGCTGTAATTCAGGGTGTCACTGCCGCTGCCACCATCGATGGTGTCAGAACCACTGCTCGAGTTAATCGTATCGTTCAAGGCACCGCTAGTTATTTCGTTATCCTGATCATCACCAGTAATCGTGTCAGCGCCATCGGTCGCGATAATATTTTCGATATTGCGGATCGTATCGGTGAACGTCCCGTCATTAACGGTACCAGCACCACTGCCATTCAGAACAACTGTGATTCCAAGGTTTGCATGGCCACTATAGTCTGCGGTATCATCATCAGCACCGCCATCCAGAGTATCAGTACCCAGCCCACCGGTCAGCGTGTCATTCCCCGCCAGCCCCGTCAGATTGTTATTGGAGTTATCACCAGAAATGGTATCGCCATTGCTGGTACCAATGACGTTTTCAATATTTTTTACCGTATCAGTATCCGTACCGTGAGTAACTGAACCATTAGAGGATCCATTCAACGTGACCGTAATACCGTTACCTGAACCATTAAAGTGAGAGGCGTTGTAATCAAGAGTATCTGTATCACCGCCACCATCAATGGTATCGCTGCCATCGGTTGCATAAATGGTGTCATTACCGGTGCCCGCATTAATGGTATTATTTACGGTACTTCCGGTCAGCGTATCCGCTTGGTTACTGCCAGTAATGTTCTCAATGTTGCGAAGAGTATCGCTGCCCTGGTCAGTACTGCTACCGGTCTGGCCTGCAAGGTTAACCGTTACATTTCCGGTGGCATCACTGTAATCAACAGTATCCCCAAGACTGCTGTGGTCACCGCCTTCAAGAATATCGTCACCAGCGCCCCCTTTCAGGGTGTCATCACCATTACTGCCATCCAGGGTATTAGCGCCGCTGTCACCAATCAACGTATCGTTGGAGAAACTCCCAATAACATTTTCAAACTCATAAATAGAATCGTTACCCTCTCCGGTAGCGCTGTTGGTCGCTAGATTTACTGTAACCGCACTGGCATCCGCAAAGGTAATGGTATCGTTACCATCACCACCGTAGATGGTGTCATCACCACCATTACCTTCAATAGTATCTGCGCCACCATCACCGTAGAGGGTGTCATTACCATTACCACCAGCAATTCGGTCTCCGGAGCCACCACCTCTGATAATATTGGCAGCAGCATTACCGGTAATATTGTCAGCCAGACCACCACCGGTCACATTTTCAATGCGAGTTATTGTACTGTCTGAAGAACCGTAACCATCCTGAATGGCTTCACCATCGCCAAGGTCAAGGTTAATCGTGTGAGTGGCAGTGCTTAAATCCAGCAGGTCATTATCACCACTGCCACCATCTATGCTGTCATTGCCAGCACCACCATTGAGGATATCGTCGTTATCGCCACCATTAATGGTATCGTTCCCTGCGCCACCGTTAATGGTGTCATTACCAGCATTACCCGTCAGGGTATTGGCATCACCATTACCCGTCAGCTGGTCATCGCCACTTCCTGTGACCACACTTTCGATACCTGTGAGGCTGTCTGTCACAGCACCTACGGTCGCAGTCTGGGATACAGGAGCAAGATTTACCGTAACAGTGGCGGTTTCACTGGCGTAGTCAACGGTGTCATTGTCGTTAGCATTCTCACCACCATCAATGACATCAACACCCGCTCCACCAGTCAGATAGTCATTACCGGCACCACCTTCAAGATGGTCAGCGCCATCACCGCCTGAAAGCGTGTCATCCCCACCATTTCCTACCAGATGGTTTGCGTTATTATCACCGGTAAGAATGTCTACCTGTGCTCCCCCGCGGATATTCTCAATGTTGGTCAGTGTGTCATTGAAGCCTTCCCCATCTACAGCATTGGTGCCAACCGTATCACTAAGGTCTGCAATAACATTACTGGCAACACCACTGTAATCAGCCCAGTCTTGGGTACCGGTTCCACCATCAAGGGTATCATCACCCGCACCACCGACCAGAGTGTCATCCCCGGCACCACCATTGAGGGCATCATCTTCAGTACCCCCGGTCAGGGTATCGTTATTGTCACCGCCGTTGAGGGTGTCAGCGCCAGAACCACCTTCCAGCGTATCGTCACCAGCATCACCATTGAGTTCATCGTTGCCAGCATCGCCTCTCAGGGTATCAACACCAGCACCACCATGGAGGAAGTCTCCATCATCGCCACCTTCCAGGGTATCGTTATCATCACCACCTTCCAGAGTGTCAACACCAGCGCCCCCAAATAGCTGATCCTGACCGGCATCACCACGTAATGTGTCATTATTATCTTCGCCGTAAAGCAGGTCGTTCTCAGTTCCACCTTCGATGGTATCGTTACCGGTTCCGCCATAAATGGTATCCTGTCCGGCATCACCAAAGAGCTGATCATTATTATCATTACCCAGCAGGGTATCGTTCCCACCCCCACCATGGAACTCATCAGTACCGGTACTGCCTGTTAAGACGTTAACACCACTGGTACCAGTAACAACACCTCCGTTGCCACCCAGGGTCACGTTCTCAATAAAAGTGATGCTGCTGTCGCTGGTACCATAACCATCATTGGTTGCGGTACCCGCCTGAAGGTCAATATTGACGGCTTCTGTTGCACCAGTAAGAAGCAGGGTATCAATACCACCACCACCGTTAATGGAGTCATTACCGGCACCACCATCAATATTATCGTTATCACCCTCACCCCAGAGGGTGTCATCTTCTGTGCCACCCAGGAGGGTATCCTCACCAGAACCACCTTTGAGGAAGTCTTCCCCCTGACCACCGGTGAGGTTGTCGTTATCCGCATTCCCTTCAATGGTGTCATTGTCTGCACCACCGTCGATGGTATCTGCACCGCTGCCACCAAGCAGGGTATCAGCCCCCGCATTACCGTTCAGGGTATCCGAACCAGCACCACCCTCCAGACGGTTATCGCTGGTATTACCGGAAATGCTGTCGTTACCATTGGTTCCAATAACGTTTTCAACGTTTATCAGAGTATCCTGACCACCTTCACCATCATTACTGACCTGATTACTGCCCAGAGTCATATCGACAGTAATAGCTCCCTTACCGGAGTAATCCACGGTGTCACCATTGGCGTCATGAGAACCGCCATCAATGGTGTCATTCCCGGTACCACCATAGAGCGTGTCATCACCGGCATCACCATTCAGGGTATCAGCACCGGCATCACCATAGAGCGTATCGTTATTGTCTCCCCCGTTGATGGTGTCTCCATCTTCATTACCGTGAATGGTGTCATTGCCTGAACCACCACTGATATTGTCAGCGCCTGTACCACCATTGACAGTATCAGCCCCACCTCCAGCATTAATGGTATCAACACCACCATTACCATTAAGAACGTTGGCTGAATCATTCCCTGTCAGGCTGTCACCACCGGAAGTACCGTTAATGTTTTCTATCCCCTGCAGAGTATCAGTATCCGTGCCATCAGAAGCCGTGCCATTACCACCTGCCCCGAGAGTTGCAGTAATATTGCTACCATGGGTACTGTAATCCACAGTATCTCCGACACTGCCATGGGATCCGCCAATCAGGGTATCGGAACCAGCCTTTCCGTACAGGGTGTCGTCGCCTCCCTGACCATCAAGAATATTGACTTCAGCAGTACCAATCAGGGTGTCATTTCCAGAGCCGCCATTCGCCGATTCGAAGTTAGCGATGGTATCCGTCCCCCGCCCAGTATCGACAACGGTAGATGAACCAAGATCAATGGTAAGGCCTGCCGTAGTGTCAGAGTAATCAAGCGTGTCATTATCTCCAGGGCTTTCACCGCCATCGAGAATATCGCTACCGTCCCCACCCTGAATCGTATCATTACCCTCATCCCCATTAAGGGTGTCATTACCACCACGACCTTCCAGACGGTCATTACCAAGACCACCATCGTAGCGGTTATCATCAGCATCACCGATGATGACATCATCACCTTCACCCAGGACAAGGTCTTCAATACTGATAAGGGTATCCAGATTACCGTTCCCCAAATCCACCTGGAACGTATCACCGCCGGCAGAACGGTCAATCGTCAAAGAGCCGCTGAATGCACTGTAATCAACGCGGTCGTTACCGAGACCGCCATTGAGGGTATCTGCACCCAGGCCACCTTCAAGGAAGTCATCACCATCTTGGCCGAGCAGTTCATCGTCACCGTCGCCACCGATCAAGGTGTCATTTTCGTCACCACCTTCGATACGGTTTGCTTCATCATCTCCAGTGATGGTATCTGCGTTGGTAGAGCCAATCACATTTTCAATACCAATCAGATTGTCGTTAGCACCATCACCATCATCGCTGGCAGCATTACTGCTCAGGTCGACAGTTACCGCCCCAGCCGCATCGCTGTAGTCAACCGTATCGATACCAGTACCATCGGAGCCATCGGTACCACCAATAATGGTATCGACGCCTCCCGCACCGTAGAATGTGTCACTGCCATCACCACCGGTAAACCGGTTATTGGCGGAATCCCCTCGGATTGAGTCATTATGACTGGTACCAATGACTCGTTCGATATCGATGACCACATCACGGTTGCCATAACCATCATTGGTGGCTTCTTCATTGGCAAGATCGATAGTTACTGCATTATCAGCTCCGCTGAAGTCAACGATGTCATTCTGGCTGTTATCGTTGGTACTTGTGCCACCGTATAAAGTATCCGCACCATCGCCGCCTTTGATCGTATCTGCACCATTTCCGCCATAGACAACGTTAGCCAGGTCATTACCATTCAACGTATCGTTATTGCTGCTGCCGGTAAGGTTCTCAATGCCAACTAATGTATCAACATCACTGGTTCCTGCATCCGTCGCCGAACCACTGCCAGCGCCACCGTTGGTCAGCGTTACAGTAACTGCGCTGCCATGCCCGGTATAATCTGCGGTATCACCGGTACCACCGCCACCATCCAGAGTATCACTGCCAGCGCCACCGAGCAGGATATCATCATCCGCATCACCAAAGAGCTGATCAGCACCGCCGCTGCCACTGAGGGTATCGTTGCCTGCATTACCACGAATCACATTATCAACATTGTTACCAGACAGGGTGTCGGCGTTACTGCCACCAGACAGATTTTCAATATCGGAAAGCGTATCTCTACCACCCTGACCATCGTTGTTAACGGACTGGTTAAGAAGGTCAATGGTGACCGACTGGGTCTGATCACTGTAATCAGCAGTATCAGTACCGGCATCACCAAACAGGTTATCGTTACCTGACCCGCCTCGAAGGATGTCATCATCATTACCACCACGAAGGGTATCAATGAGATCACCACCGCTCAGTGTGTCATTACCATCCTGCCCCTCAAGAATATCAGTGCCTCCAAGCCCGCTGAGAACATCATTCTCCAAGCCTCCCTGGAGCGTATTACTGACGTTGTCGCCGGTTAGCGTATCGGCAAAGTCACCACCAATGACGTTTTCGATTGACTGAAGGGTATCCTGACCAAAGAGCGTATCATCGACCAGGGCACCACTGGAAAGGTCGACCGTCAGGCCGGAATCAGCACTACTGTAATCAACAGTATCAGAGCCATCATTACCATTCAGAGTATCGTCACCCCGACCACCGACAAGGATGTCATTCCCGTCACCACCATCAATATTATTGTCCTGGACAAAACCGGTCAGCGTATCGTTACCTGAACCACCAATAATATTTTCAACATCAACAAAGTTGTCCCTGCCTCCATGACCATCATTATTATTAGTGCTGTCGGCCATATTGATAATGAGATCGTTGGTCTGATACCCAAAATCGGCGGTATCCACACCATCACCACCGCGGAACCAGTCATTACCAGCCTCACCCACTAACCGATCATTACCGCTACCGCCGGAGAGGTCGTTATCCTCACTGTTACCGGTTATGTCATCATTACCAGCTGATCCAACAATATTTTCAATATCAATGAGCGTATCGGTGTCAGCTGCCCCGGTTGCTGCAGAACCAGTATCAACACCAGAGCCATTATCAAGATCAATGGTCATGTTGACGCCCAGAACACCGCGATAGTCCACAGTATCAACACCAATGCCACCGTTTATGGTGTCACTGCCAGACCCTTCTATGAAGGTGTCAGAACCATCATCACCAAACAGCTGGTCATCACCAGAACCACCGGTAATCGTGTCATTACCCTGACCACCTTCAATTCGGTTAACGCCTCCACTACCAACCAGGGTATCGTTATGGTTACCTGAAAGAATGTTTTCCACTTCATTGAATGAATCTGTCAGAACACCACCCTCACGGGCACGATTGGTCGTCAGGTTAACTTCAACATCACCAGTTGCATCCGTGTAATCAGCGGTATCGGTGCCAGAACCACCATCCAACAAGTCAGTACCTTCACCCCCTCTCAGAGTGTCGTTCTGATCACCACCATAAAGATTGTCATCACCAGCGGCCCCAACCAGCGTATCGGTACCCGAGTTACCGTAGAAATCGTTATTCTCACCGTCACCGGTGATCTGGTCATTACCCGCACCACCCCGGATAATTTCAATACCTGTCAAGGTATCTACACCATTCTGACCGTCATTATTGCTGGCCTGATTACCGAGATCGATGAGGATACTCTGAGAGCTGGTATTGGATGAGTAGTCTGCAGTATCCCGGTCGGTGTTATCACCACCGTTAAGAATGTCGTTACCAGCTCCACCGGTCAGGGTATCGTCGCCAAGCCCCCCAGTAAGCTCATTGACAGCCGCATTACCCGTCAAGGTATCGCCGAGGTTAGTTCCTATGATGTTCTCGATATTGCGAAGAATGTCAGTATCAACGCCTGATACAGCTGTGCCATCACCGCCAAGCACCAGAGTTGCCTGAACAGACTGAGTCAGGTTAATGTAATCAACAGTATCTATATCCGCACCACCATCAATGGTGTCACTTCCAAGCCACTCTATGAATGTGTCATTACCAGCACCACCATCCAGAGTATCATTACCTGCGGATCCAGTGATTCTATCGGCACCAGCATTACCAATCAGCGTATTGTTTCCAGAATCACCAATCAGAGTATCATCACCACTACCCGTGGTGACGGCTTCAAAGGCACTGATAGTATCCACATCACCAGTACCGGCATTCACTTGCGTAAGTTGAATATCTATCGTGAGATTATTGTTGTAATCGCTATAATCCAGTGTATCGAAGCCTGCACCACCATCCAGATTATCATTTCCTGCTCCACCACTGATGGTGTCATCATTATTCTGTCCGCTGATACTATCAGCGCCATCACCACCATAAATGATATCGTTCTGGTCTCCACCAAAGAGGGTATCATTACCACCTTCACCACGGATGGTATCAATACCATCCAGCCCCTCAATAGTATTTGCATTACCATCTCCGGTCAGCGTGTCATCGTGATTACTGCCGCGGATACTCTCAATTCCAGTCAGGGTATCATTCCCACTGGCACCGGAGGCACTACCTGTGGTCAGGTTAACAATCACATCGCCCAGAGCATCGTCGTAATCAGCCCGGTCAGTGGTTCCGGCATCATCCCCACCAATAAGAACATCATCACCGAGACCACCTTTCAGAACATCATTACCTTCACGACCTTCCAGTCGGTTCCCAAGATTATCCCCAATCAGAGTGTCTCCCTGGGTACCACCAATCAGGTTTTCAATATTCTCAAAGGTATCCTGGCCACCATTACCATCACTGGTCGCCTGATTGGCCAGCAGACTTGCAGTTACCGCGCCGGTAACCCCGCCGTAGTCAACCGTATCGTTACCGGCATCACCTTTCAGCGTGTCATTACCGCTGTTACCACGAAGAGTGTCATCATTATCGCCACCTTCAAGGGTGTCAGCACCATCACCACCGGTCAGATCATCATTCCCGGCTTCACCCAGCAACGTATCACCACCAGTCCCTCCATCCAGAATGTCATCACCGGTTCCCCCTTCGATGGTATCAATACCACCGCCACCGGAAATGGTATCAACACCACCTTGACCTTTCAGGGTATTGTTCTGGGTATCCCCTGTCAGCGTATCGTTGTTCTGGCTACCTGTAACATTCTCAATATCAATCAAGGTATCGGTACTGTTGTAGCCATCATTGGAGGCTTGGGGGGCAGCAGAGGACAGGTCAACGGTGATACCGAACAGGGCATCCGTGTAATCAGCAGTATCGGCACCACCACCACCATTGAGCGTATCGGTTCCAGCACCACCAATCAGGGTGTCATCGTTGTCCCCCCCCTCCAGGGTATCGTTACCGTTCATGCCATTCAGAGTGTCATTACCCACACCACCCTGCAGAACATTGACCTCACCATCACCCGTCAGGTTGTCGTTACTGGTACTACCAATAATGTTTTCAATATCGATCAACTGGTCTGAGCTGCCATCACCATCAATGGTGGCCTCAGAGTCGGTCAAATTGGCAACAACACCTCCGGCAGCATCACTATAATCCGCCGTATCAATATCGGAGCCACCGCCACCCACAAGTCGATCCTGACCACCTCTTCCGGCCAGTACGTCATTACCGTCGTTACCCGTAAGGACATTGGCTCCAGAGTCACCGGTCAATGTGTCTGCAGCACTACCACCAGTTATATTCTCAACATTAACCAGCGTATCCTGACCACCGCTGCCATCGTTGTTCAGGGCCTGATTCTGAAGGTTAATGATGACTGAGGTTGTGCGGGCACTGTAGTCTGCTGTATCACCACCAGTCTCACCACCACTGCCACCGTTCAACGTGTCGTTACCGTCACCTCCAATCAGGGTATCATCGCCACTTTCACCAAAGAGAAGGTCTACACCGCCATTGCCTCGCAGGGTATCTCCGGAAAGCCCACCGTAAAGATCATTATCGTTATTATCACCGGTCAGGGTATCGACATGATAACTACCACGGATATTTTCGATACTAATGAGAGTATCTGTAGCATCACCACTGACTACGGCCTGCGGAGTTCCGAGGGAAAGGTCAGCATTTACTGAGTCACCAGCAGAGCTGTAGTCTGCTGTATCACCATCGGCTTCGCCGGTTGTACCACCATTAAGGATGTCACTGCCAAGGCCACCAATCAGCGTGTCATCACCGCTACCACCCTGCAAATTATCAGCACCCGCATTACCATTGATGGTATCGTTGCCGTTCTGCCCTTCAATGACGTTATTGTTCAGATCACCCGTGAGCGTATCGCCAAGAGCACTGCCTTTGATATTCTCGATATCAATCAACGTATCGGTATCAGAAGTCCCATCAGTAGTCGTACCATTAATCAGGTCTACACTGACTACCCGGCCATGGGCTGAATAATCAACAGTATCCCCGTTAGTTTCAGCACCTTCGCCACCATTGATAACGTCACTGCCCGCACCGCCGATCAGGGTATCGTCGCCATCTTCACCCTGAAGCTCGTCATTGCCGGCATTACCAAAAAGTGTATCGTTCTGCGAATTACCACGAAGAATATTGATCCCATCATCACCGGTAATCACATCGGCATGAATACTGCCGGTAATGTTCTCAATGCTGATCAAAGTATCCGTGTCAGAGCCGATGGTTACCGTGTCTGTCACACCCGAAATATCCGCATTCAACCCACCGGACGCCAGACTGTAGTCAGCGGTATCATTGCCTCCAGCACCATCAAGGGTATCACTACCGATACCTCCATCGAGGGTATCATCACCACCGCCACCATCAAGTGAGTCGTTACCGGCATCCCCGAACAGAGTATCCTGGTTGCTTCCACCTTGCAGGATATCCCCAGCACCACCGCCTCTCAGCGTATCGTTACCATCACCACCCTGAAGCAGATTGACTTGATCATCACCGGTAATGTCATCAGCACCGGCACTACCCACGATATTTTCTATACTTTCCAGCGTATCCGTTGCACCTGAACCATCAATGGCATTGGGCGTACCTGCAGCCAGATCGACCGTAATGCTGTTGGCATCGTTGCTGTATACTGCCGTATCGGTGCCATCACCTCCTTTCAGCTGGTCCGCTCCGGAACCACCTTCAAGTCTGTCAGCATCATCTCCCCCCTCAAGAATGTCATCACCACTACCACCCATCAGGGTATCGTCACCTATATCTCCCCTTAGCGTGTCAGCCCCAAGCCCACCATCCAACGTATCCAGCCCTAGACCGCCTTCCAGAGTGTCATCTCCCCCCAAACCATTGAGGATATCATCGCTGTCATTTCCCATCAGAATGTTGGTGCCACCATCCCCAGTCAGTCTGTCGGCAAAGGCACTACCCCTGAGGTTTTCAATATCGATGAGAGTGTCAATGGCATCACCATCAACACTGGCGGTGTCCGTGGAGCCAGAGAGATTTGCAGTCACAAAGCCCAGAGCGTTGGTGTAGTCAGCGGTATCCCCTCCACTGCCTTCTGCTCCGCCATCCAGAGTATCTGCACCTGCACCACCGGCCAGAGTGTCATCTTCCAGACCACCTTCCAGTACATTTACTCCGGCATCGCCGGTCAGCGTATCCTTGAAGTTACTGCCAATGACATTTTCAACATTCGTGATAGTATCAATGGAACCACTGCCATCGGTGGCATGGTTGGAGGCAGCTGAAAGGTCAAGTACAACACCAATGCCATCATTATTGGCATCCAGGTCGGTTGAATAGTCAACGGTATCCGTACCAGATCCGGAACCACCATCGATAGTATCCGCTCCTTCACCACCAACCAGAGTGTCAGAACCATCACCACCTTCAAGGGTATCGGAGCCCTGGGCACCGTTCAGGCTGTCATTGCCGTTCATACCCTTCAAAGTATTGCTATTGTTATCACCGACCAGTGAATCATTAGAGCTACTACCAGTAATATTCTCTATCTCAATCAGGTCATCCTGACCCGAATCACCATCGTCAGTTGCCTTATTAATAGCCAGGTTGGCATTAACCCCGTTCGCGGCCAAAGTGTAATCGGCGGTATCCCCAACAGCGGTGTTGGTACCACCTTCAAGGCGGTCATTACCAGCGCGGCCTCTGAGGTTATCATCCCCTGCACCACCAAAGAGATCATTGGCGTTTCCGTCACCGGTAATCGCATCGTCATTACCACTACCGCGAATGTTATCAATATCAAAGAAGGTGTCCTGACCACCATCACCATCATCCGTGGCCATACCATCGGTCAGGTTTGCAGTTACTGATGCAGCAGCATTGGTATAGTCAACGGTGTTTTCTGAGCTGCCGTCGGAGCCTCCGCGGAAAATATCATTCCCCCCTCCGCCAGATAGCGTATCGCTACCCAGTCCACCAGACAGCTCATTATTCTGGTCATCTCCGGCCAGAGTATCGTCACCGTTACTACCAATAACGTTCTCAATGCCACTCAACGTATCTGAGAAACCAAAACCATCAGCCGAGGCCACTCCAGTATCCAGATTCACATTAACGAAGAGATTACTGGAGCTGTAATCCGCAGTATCAATATCATCACCACCGATCAGTTCGTCAGCGCCCTGACCGCCGACCAGTGTGTCATTGCCTGCACCACCATCCAGACGGTTTTCATTACCATCTCCCGTCAGCTGATCCGCACCCGAACCACCAGTAACGTTCTCAATACCGGTAAGGGTATCCGAGCCACCGGTACCATCCGTTGCCTGAGGCGCAGAGGCAGAAAGATCAACAGTGACATTACCCGTTTCATCACTGTAATCTGCGGTGTCTTCAAGGCCGGCACCACCATCCAGTGTGTCATTACCAGCACCACCCCGGAGGATATCATCACCAGCTTCCCCTTTAAGGACGTCATCCTGACCACCACCAATAAGGGTATCTCCTAGATCACCCCCCTGAAGCTGGTTGGCCAGATCATTACCGGTAATGGTGTCTGCGCCCTGACTACCAATAACATTCTCAATACTGATCAGAGAATCTGTTGTACCGAACCCGTCAGTTGCTGTGGCAGGTGTTGTTCCTACAACTTCTACGGAGAGGTCGACAGTAACGCCCGAAATACCGTCCTGGCTATAATCCGCCGTATCAATGCCGGTACCACCATCAAGCGTATCGGCACCACGACCTCCACGAAGGGTGTCGTTTTCACCACCCCCTTCCAGGGTATCTGCACCATCCTCACCAGAAAGGAAGTCATCTCCGAGGCCACCCTGTAACAAGTTAACGCTGCCATTACCGGTGATGGAGTCTCCCTGATTACTGCCAAGCACATTTTCAATATTGGTCAGGGTATCCTGATCACCACTGCCATCGGTGGAGATTCCATCCAGATCAATGTTCACCGAACCTGTATCAAGGCTATAGTCTGCGGTATCAACATCGTCGCCACCATCCAGAGTGTCAGCACCCGCACCACCCCGCAGGGTATCGTCACCAGCACCACCGGTCAGACTATTGGCAGAGTTGCTGCCTGTCAGTGTGTCATTCTGGGAACCACCAATAGCGTTCTCAATACTGCTCAGGGTTTCGGTAATCGCACCTTCCGTTGCCTGGTTGGTAGACAGGTTAACGGTAACAACTTCTGTCGTCTGATAGCTGTAATCAACCGTATCATTACCGCCACCTCCAGATATGGTGTCTTGACCAGCACCACCGGAAAGCGTGTCATCATTGGCTCCACCATTGAGGGTATCATCACCATCACGACCACTCAGTGTGTCCGAACCACTACCACCATTAAGGGTCTGCGCATTACTGTCGCCAAGGATGGAGTCATTACCGGAACCACCAATAATTTCCTCAATACCCGTTAGTGTGTCCCTACCGCCACGACCATCTTCATTAAGATTCTGGTTTTGGAGATCAATCGTGACGGTGGTTGTTTCAGCAGAATAATCAGCAATATCAACGCTGGCATCATCACCACCAATAATGATGTCATTACCAGCACCACCGGTAATTCTGTCACCACCATCACCACCTTCAAGACGGTTATCAGATGCATCACCGGTCAGTGTATCGCCGCGGGTTGAACCAATGACGTTCTCAATATCAACCAATGTATCAACATCGGCGGTTGCGTCGGTTGCCTGCCCACTGCTGAGATCAACAGTAATAGCCCGGAGATGGGTACTGTAGTCGACAGTATCTCCGTTGGTTTCAACTCCTTCACCACCACGAAGCGTATCGCTACCCTCTCCACCATTGAGGGTATCATCACCATCACCACCCTCAATCACATCATTACCATCATTACCTGATAATGTGTCAGAGCCAGAGCCACCCTGCAGAGTGTTAGCAGCACTACTGCCCGATAGAGCATCATTACCCGTACCACCAATCAGGTTTTCGATACTTTCCAGAGTATCGGTTGCGTCACCGACAACTGTGGCCTGAGGATTTGCAGCAGAAAGATCAGCGGTTACATCTCCAATAGCATCACTGTAATCAGCAGTATCAATATCCAGACCACCACGGAGAGTATCTGCGCCAAGACCACCTTTCAGGGTGTCATTGCCATCACCACCATCCAGAATGTCATCGCCCGCACCACCATCGAGATTGTCACTGCCTGCCAGGCCTTCAAGAGTATCCGTACCACCATTACCACTCAGATCATCGCTTAACTGACCACCACGCAGCAGGTTATCAAGGTTATTACCGGTGAGATCGTTACCTAAATTTCCACCCCAGATGTTTTCAATACCACTTAACGAATCTGGCGCAGCGCCACTGACCAGCGCAGTTGGAGAACCAACGGAAAGATCAATGGTGACCGCCCCCCCGGCACTGCTGTAATCAGCTGTATCGCCTCCGGAATCATTGTTGCCACCATTAAGCGTGTCCCCACCCGATCCCCCGCCAGCAAGAACATCATCACCATCTCCACCATTCAACACATTGGCGTTACTATCACCGGTCAGAGTGTCTCCAGCATCACCACCTGTTACATTTTCGATACTGTCGAGAACGTCAGTAATAACACCGCCTTCAGTTACTTTATTGCTGGCCAGCGAGAGGTTAACCGTGACAACATCGGTATTATTGCTGTAATCTGCGGTATCCGTTCCAGCTCCACCATTGAGCGTGTCAGAGCCTGCACCACCATCAAGAATGTCGTTATCATTGCCACCATTCAAGGTGTCATTCCCGTCATTCCCGCGAAGTGTATCAACACCGGCATTACCGGTAAGCACATTGGCCTGGTTATCACCAATCAGAGTGTCATCACTGTTGGTACCTGTTACGTTCTCAATGTCGATCAGCGTATCGGTAATCACACCGCCTTCCGAAACCTGATTGGAAGTAGCTGAGAGATCAACCTGAACAAAAGCAGTATTCAGGCTGTAGTCAGCTGTATCACCATTTGCACCATGGGCTCCGCCATTGAGGGTGTCACTTCCAGTTGATGATCCAACACCACCCGACAGGACATCATCACCGTCATTGCCGGTTAGAACGTTATTGCCATTATCACCGGTCAGGATGTCATTACCCGCACCTGCAGTGACATTCTCTATATTCTGAAGAGTATCTGTTGCACCAAACTGGTCTGTAGCCGTACTGCTGCTCAGATTAATGGTCAGATTCTGGCCAACCGTTGCAGCGCTGTAATCCGCTGTATCCCCGTTGGTTTCCGCACCACTCCCACCATTAAGCGTATCGTTACCATCACCGCCGATCAGGGTGTCATCACCTTCCATCCCCTGAAGAATATTGGCATTGGCATCACCGGTCAGTGAGTCACCATCGTTCGTTCCGGTCAGGTTTTCGATATTAAGAAGGGTATCTGTTCCGCCAAGGCTATCCGTAGCCGTTCCATCAGCCAGGTTCGCTGTGACACCGCTACTGCCTGTATCACTGAAGTCAACGGTGTCACCAAGGGTTTCGTTGGTTTCACCACCGTCCAGGATGTCATTTCCCCCCCCACCGGTCAGAGTGTCATCTCCATCTCCACCCGTCAGGGTATTGGCAGCACCATCAGCACCGATCAATTCATCATCGCCAGCACCACCAATCAGATTTTCGATATCAACAAAGGTATCAAGCCCACCCAGACCATCCTGGCCAGAGCCGGTACTTAAGTTAGCGGAAATATCTACGAGGCTATTGGAATAACTGGCCGTATCGGTATCAGCACCACCTTCAAAGCGGTCATTACCACTGCCACCGGTCAGCGTGTCATCACCGGCTCCACCTTGCAGGGTATCATCTCCACCTTCACCCCGAAGCGTATCGCCATCATCACCACCACTGAGAGTATTCGCGTTGTTATCACCAGTAATATCATCGCTGCGATTGGAGCCAATAACATTCTCAATATCAATCAGGGTATCAGTGGCACCCGTACTGTCAGTTGCTGAGTTTGTCCCAAGATTGACGGTAATAGAGCGCAGATGAGTGCTGTAGTCGGCAGTATCCCCATCGGCCTCCGCAAGATTACCACCATCCAGCGTATCACTGCCCTCTCCGCCGCGAAGGATGTCATCGCCATCTCCACCCTCGAGGGTGTCATCATCATCCAATCCAGAAAGCGTGTCATCACCAGCACCACCAACCAGAGTATTGGCCACACTGCTCCCGGTCAGGGCATCGTCAAACCCACTGCCAGTCAGATTTTCAATACTGTCCAGCATATCCGTGGCATCACCCGCAACACTGGCCTGGGGTGAGGCGGCTGACAGGTCCGCGGTCACAATGCCTGTAGCACTGCTGTAATCGGCGGTATCATTACCGGATCCACCAATCAGGCTATCAGCACCAAGCCCACCAATCAGGGTATCCTGACCGGCCCCCCCATCCAGAGTATCTTCACCCTCTCCACCATTGAGGGTGTCCCGACCACCGTCACCTTCTAGCGTATCATTACCCGCGTTTCCAGATAGATTATCGTCTGCGGTACCCCCTCTTAGCGTATTGGCAAAAGTATTTCCTGTCAGGGTATTGGCATGGCTGGTAGCACCGTCAATGTTTTCTATGTTGGCCAGAGTATCCGATGACTCACCCACAATCAGAGCCTGAGGAGATGCTACAGACAGGTCTACAGTAACGGCACCACTGGCATCGGTGTAATCAACGGTATCTCCTGCAGTATCATGGGAACCCCCATCCAGATTATCTGCGCCCAGGCCACCCTTCAGAATATCGTCACCGGCACCACCATCCAGTTGGTTGGCTGCGCTATCACCGGTCAGAGTATCGTTACCACTACCACCGGTAACGTTTTCAATGCTGGTCAGGGTGTCAGTTAAGGTACCGCCTTCATTGGCACGTACTGTTGCTGCAGACAGGTCGACGATAACGTCATCGGTATTGCTGCTGTAATTTGCAGTATCATTGCCGGCACCACCATTCAAAGTATCGGCTCCGGCACCACCATTCAGGGTATCGTTGTCATCGCCACCATTCAGGATATCAATACCGTCATTACCACTGAGCGTATCGTCACCTTCACCTCCCGTCAGAGTATTCGCGTCAGCATTACCAGTCAGAGTGTCATTACTTGTGGACCCAATGACATTCTCAATATTGATCAGAGTATCAGTCAGTACACCACCTTCCCGAACCTGATTGGTTGAGACTGACATATCCACGACCACACCACTGCTGTTCTGTTCGTAGCTTACAGTGTCTCCATTTGCTCCGTGGTCACCACCATCCAGAGTATCCGCACCGGTACTGGCTCCCACCCCGCCAATCAGGGTGTCATCACCATCGTTGCCAGTAAGCGTATTATCGTTGCCATCACCCGTCAGGATGTCATTACCCGCACCAGCAGTAACACTTTCAATATTGGTTAAGGTATCTGTATCACCAAACTGATCTGTCGCCGTACTGTTAGCAAGGTTTATTATCAGATTCTGCCCAGCTGTAGCAGCGCTGTAGTTAGCTGTATCACTGCCAGCACCACCATTCAGGGTGTCGTCTCCAGCACCACCAACCAACGTGTCATTGCCGCCATCACCATTAAGAACATTATCCGCACTGTTACCGGTTAATCTGTCACCAAATCCAGAGGTTCCTGTCAGGTTTTCAATATTTCGCAGGGTGTCGACATCCGTTCCGCCAGAGTAAGAAGCATCACTTGCGGTGCCATCACCACTATCAGCCAGCGTTGCAATAATGGCGCGCCCATAATCAACATAAGTGGCAGTATCGGTATTAGCACCACCATCGAGGATATCGTTACCCAGCCCTCCATACAGAAGATCATCTCCACCACCGCCGGAGAGTTCATTAACATCATCATTACCTGTCAGGTTATCGTTACCACTTCCCCCCAGCAGGTTCTCAATATTGGTAAAAGTATCCAGCCCACCAGTACCATCATTACCCTGGCCGTTCTGCAGATTCGCCACTACATCAAAACTGCTGCCATCGTAGCTGACCGTATCAACATCTGCGCCACCGTCGAAACTGTCGGTACCCGCACCACCGATCAGGGTGTCATCACCGGCATCACCGTTCAGCGTGTCGTTACCGCCTTCCCCTCTCAGGATGTCATTATCCGCGCCACCACTGAGCACGTTGGCATTCACATCACCCGTGATGTCATCGTTCTGGTTGGAGCCAATCACGTTTTCGATGCTGGTCAGGGTGTCGGTATCACTGGTGGTGTCCGTCGCTGTTCCGGCATCCAGGTCAACCGTGATGGAGCGCAGGTGGGTGCTGTAATCCACCGTATCGCCGTTGGTCTCATCGGCTGTACCACCATTCAGGGTGTCACTGCCCTCACCCCCCAGCAGTACGTCATCACCCGCACCGCCATCCAGGGTGTCGTCATCGCCAAGGCCAGACAGGGTGTCGTCACCGGCACCACCGGTCAGCACGTTGGCCACGCTGCTGCCCGTCAGGCTGTCTCCAGCACTGCCGCCGGTCAGGTTCTCGATGCTGTCCAGGGTGTCTGTGGCATCACCGGCCACGCTGGCCTGGGGTGAGGCGGCCGACAGGTCGGCGGTCACGACGGTGGTCGCGTCGCTGTAATCCGCGGTGTCGATCTCGGTACCACCACGCAGGGTGTCCGCTCCGGAGCCCCCCTTGAGGATGTCGTTACCAGCGCCACCGTCCAGCACATCCGCCTCGGTGCCACCGTCCAGCGTATCCGCCCCGGCACCCCCTTCCAGGGTATCGATGCCACCGTTACCGGTCAGGGTATCGTTCTGGTCACCACCGCGCAGGGTGTTGGCTGATGAGTTACCGGTCAGGGTATTGGCGTTCAGCGTGGAACCGTTGATGTTCTCTATGTCTTCCAGCGTGTCGGACGCTTCGGTGGAAATCACCGCCTGGGGTGAGGCTACCGACAGGTCGACGGTGACTGTACCGGAGGCAAAGGTATAGTCGGCGGTATCACCCACGGCAGTATTGCTGCCGCCGCGCAGGGTATCCGCACCCCGGCCACCGGTCAGCACGTCATCACCAGCACCACCGTTCAGTTCATTGGCGCCATTATCTCCGGTAAAGGTGTCATCACCATCACCACCCGTGACATTCTCGATCCCGGTCAGGGTATCCGTCAGAACACCGCCCTCTGTAGCCCGGATGGTACCTGCACCAAGGTCAACCACCACATCATTGGTGTTGTCGCTGTAGTCCGCGGTATCCACACCCGCACCACCATTCAGGGCATCTGCACCGGCACCACCATTCAGGATATCGTTATCATTACCGCCATTCAGGGTATCCGCCCCGTCACCGCCCCTCAGGGTGTCATCCCGGTCACCTCCAGTCAGAACATTGGCATCCGCGTTACCGGTCAGCGTGTCATCACTGCCGGTACCCACCACATTCTCGATATTGATCAGGGTGTCGGTCAGTACACCGCCTTCACGCACCTGGTTGCTGGCTGCGGACAGGTCCACCTCAACACCGCTGGTGTTCTGGCTGTAATCGACGGTATCGCCATTGGCCCCGTGTGCACCGCCATCCAGTACATCATTACCGGTGCTGATACCAACCCCGCCTCTTAACGTGTCATCACCGGCATTACCCGTCAGGGTGTTGTCATTAGCATCACCAATCAACGTGTCATTACCGGCTCCACCGGTCACACTCTCGATATTGCTCAGGGTATCGGTATTACCAAACTGGTCCGTGGCCGTGCTGTTGGCCAGGTTGATGTTCAGGCTCTGGCTCGACAGTGCAGCGCTGTAATCCGCAGTATCACTGCCCGCACCACCATCCAGGTCATCATTACCGGCGCCTCCTACCAGGATGTCATCACCACCATCGCCCTTCAGGGCATTCGCGTTGGCGTCTCCCGTCAGGCTGTCATTGCCGGTGGTTCCGGTCAGGTTCTCAATGTTCTGCAGGGTATCGCTGCCACCTTCACTGTCCGTGGCCGTACCATCCGCCAGGCTGGCAGTCACACCATTGGTGCCGTTGATGAAATCAACCGTATCGCCACCGGCGTTATTTGCCCCACCATCCAGCGTATCATCACCCGCACCACCGGCCAGGATGTCATCACCAGCCCCTCCCGTCAGCACGTTACCCACCGTCGTGCTGTTGCTGCCGGTCAGGGTGTCATCACCACCACCGCCAACGAGGTTTTCGATATTCGCGAACGTGTCCGAGCCACCGGTGCCATCACTGCCGATACCCGTCTGAAGGTTGGCCACCACATTGAAGTTGCTGCCATCGTAGCTGACCGTATCAACATCCGCACCACCGTCGAAACTGTCGGTACCCGCACCACCGATCAGGGTGTCATCACCGGCATCACCGTTCAGCGTGTCGTTACCGCCTTCCCCTCTCAGGATGTCATTATCCGCGCCACCACTGAGCACGTTGGCATTCACATCACCCGTGATGTCATCGTTCTGGTTGGAGCCAATCACGTTTTCGATGCTGGTCAGGGTGTCGGTATCACTGGTGGTGTCCGTCGCTGTTCCGGCATCCAGGTCAACCGTGATGGAGCGCAGGTGGGTGCTGTAATCCACCGTATCGCCGTTGGTCTCATCGGCTGTACCACCATTCAGGGTGTCACTGCCCTCACCCCCCAGCAGTACGTCATCACCCGCACCGCCATCCAGGGTGTCGTCATCGCCAAGGCCAGACAGGGTGTCGTCACCGGCACCACCGGTCAGCACGTTGGCCACGCTGCTGCCCGTCAGGCTGTCTCCAGCACTGCCGCCGGTCAGGTTCTCGATGCTGTCCAGGGTGTCTGTGGCATCACCGGCCACGCTGGCCTGGGGTGAGGCGGCCGACAGGTCGGCGGTCACGACGGTGGTCGCGTCGCTGTAATCCGCGGTGTCGATCTCGGTACCACCACGCAGGGTGTCCGCTCCGGAGCCCCCCTTGAGGATGTCGTTACCAGCGCCACCGTCCAGCACATCCGCCTCGGTGCCACCGTCCAGCGTATCCGCCCCGGCACCCCCTTCCAGGGTATCGATGCCACCGTTACCGGTCAGGGTATCGTTCTGGTCACCACCGCGCAGGGTGTTGGCTGATGAGTTACCGGTCAGGGTATTGGCGTTCAGCGTGGAACCGTTGATGTTCTCTATGTCTTCCAGCGTGTCGGACGCTTCGGTGGAAATCACCGCCTGGGGTGAGGCTACCGACAGGTCGACGGTGACTGTACCGGAGGCAAAGGTATAGTCGGCGGTATCACCCACGGCAGTATTGCTGCCGCCGCGCAGGGTATCCGCACCCCGGCCACCGGTCAGCACGTCATCACCAGCACCACCGTTCAGTTCATTGGCGCCATTATCTCCGGTAAAGGTGTCATCACCATCACCACCCGTGACATTCTCGATCCCGGTCAGGGTATCCGTCAGAACACCGCCCTCTGTAGCCCGGATGGTACCTGCACCAAGGTCAACCACCACATCATTGGTGTTGTCGCTGTAGTCCGCGGTATCCACACCCGCACCACCATTCAGGGCATCTGCACCGGCACCACCATTCAGGATATCGTTATCATTACCGCCATTCAGGGTATCCGCCCCGTCACCGCCCCTCAGGGTGTCATCCCGGTCACCTCCAGTCAGAACATTGGCATCCGCGTTACCGGTCAGCGTGTCATCACTGCCGGTACCCACCACATTCTCGATATTGATCAGGGTGTCGGTCAGTACACCGCCTTCACGCACCTGGTTGCTGGCTGCGGACAGGTCCACCTCAACACCGCTGGTGTTCTGGCTGTAATCGACGGTATCGCCATTGGCCCCGTGTGCACCGCCATCCAGTACATCATTACCGGTGCTGATACCAACCCCGCCTCTTAACGTGTCATCACCGGCATTACCCGTCAGGGTGTTGTCATTAGCATCACCAATCAACGTGTCATTACCGGCTCCACCGGTCACACTCTCGATATTGCTCAGGGTATCGGTATTACCAAACTGGTCCGTGGCCGTGCTGTTGGCCAGGTTGATGTTCAGGCTCTGGCTCGACAGTGCAGCGCTGTAATCCGCAGTATCACTGCCCGCACCACCATCCAGGTCATCATTACCGGCGCCTCCTACCAGGATGTCATCACCACCATCGCCCTTAAGGGCATTCGCGTTGGCGTCTCCCGTCAGGCTGTCATTGCCGGTGGTTCCGGTCAGGTTCTCAATGTTCTGCAGAGTATCGCTGCCACCTTCACTGTCCGTGGCCGTACCATCCGCCAGGCTGGCAGTCACACCATTGGTGCCGTTGATGAAATCAACCGTATCACCACCGGCGTTATTTGCCCCACCATCCAGCGTATCATCACCCGCACCACCGGCCAGGATGTCATCACCAGCCCCTCCCGTCAGCACGTTACCCACCGTCGTGCTGTTGCTGCCGGTCAGGGTGTCATCACCACCACCGCCAACGAGGTTTTCGATATTCGCGAACGTGTCTGAGCCACCGGTGCCATCACTGCCGATACCCGTCTGAAGGTTGGCCACCACATTGAAGTTGCTGCCATCGTAGCTGACCGTATCAACATCCGCACCACCGTCGAAACTGTCGGTACCCGCACCACCGATCAGGGTGTCATCACCGGCATCACCGTTCAGCGTGTCGTTACCGCCTTCCCCTCTCAGGATGTCATTATCCGCGCCACCACTGAGCACGTTGGCATTCACATCACCCGTGATGTCATCGTTCTGGTTGGAGCCAATCACGTTTTCGATGCTGGTCAGGGTGTCGGTATCACTGGTGGTGTCCGTCGCTGTTCCGGCATCCAGGTCAACCGTGATGGAGCGCAGGTGGGTGCTGTAATCCACCGTATCGCCGTTGGTCTCATCGGCTGTACCACCATTCAGGGTGTCACTGCCCTCACCCCCCAGCAGTACGTCATCACCCGCACCGCCATCCAGGGTGTCGTCATCGCCAAGGCCAGACAGGGTGTCGTCACCGGCACCACCGGTCAGCACGTTGGCCACGCTGCTGCCCGTCAGGCTGTCTCCAGCACTGCCGCCGGTCAGGTTCTCGATGCTGTCCAGGGTGTCTGTGGCATCACCGGCCACGCTGGCCTGGGGTGAGGCGGCCGACAGGTCGGCGGTCACGACGGTGGTCGCGTCGCTGTAATCCGCGGTGTCGATCTCGGTACCACCACGCAGGGTGTCCGCTCCGGAGCCCCCCTTGAGGATGTCGTTACCAGCGCCACCGTCCAGCACATCCGCCTCGGTGCCACCGTCCAGCGTATCCGCCCCGGCACCCCCTTCCAGGGTATCGATGCCACCGTTACCGGTCAGGGTATCGTTCTGGTCACCACCGCGCAGGGTGTTGGCTGATGAGTTACCGGTCAGGGTATTGGCGTTCAGCGTGGAACCGTTGATGTTCTCTATGTCTTCCAGCGTGTCGGACGCTTCGGTGGAAATCACCGCCTGGGGTGAGGCTACCGACAGGTCGACGGTGACTGTACCGGAGGCAAAGGTATAGTCGGCGGTATCACCCACGGCAGTATTGCTGCCGCCGCGCAGGGTATCCGCACCCCGGCCACCGGTCAGCACGTCATCACCAGCACCACCGTTCAGTTCATTGGCGCCATTATCTCCGGTAAAGGTGTCATCACCATCACCACCCGTGACATTCTCGATCCCGGTCAGGGTATCCGTCAGAACACCGCCCTCTGTAGCCCGGATGGTACCTGCACCAAGGTCAACCACCACATCATTGGTGTTGTCGCTGTAGTCCGCGGTATCCACACCCGCACCACCATTCAGGGCATCTGCACCGGCACCACCATTCAGGATATCGTTATCATTACCGCCATTCAGGGTATCCGCCCCGTCACCGCCCCTCAGGGTGTCATCCCGGTCACCTCCAGTCAGAACATTGGCATCCGCGTTACCGGTCAGCGTGTCATCACTGCCGGTACCCACCACATTCTCGATATTGATCAGGGTGTCGGTCAGTACACCGCCTTCACGCACCTGGTTGCTGGCTGCGGACAGGTCCACCTCAACACCGCTGGTGTTCTGGCTGTAATCGACGGTATCGCCATTGGCCCCGTGTGCACCGCCATCCAGTACATCATTACCGGTGCTGATACCAACCCCGCCTCTTAACGTGTCATCACCGGCATTACCCGTCAGGGTGTTGTCATTAGCATCACCAATCAACGTGTCATTACCGGCTCCACCGGTCACACTCTCGATATTGCTCAGGGTATCGGTATTACCAAACTGGTCCGTGGCCGTGCTGTTGGCCAGGTTGATGTTCAGGCTCTGGCTCGACAGTGCAGCGCTGTAATCCGCAGTATCACTGCCCGCACCACCATCCAGGTCATCATTACCGGCGCCTCCTACCAGGATGTCATCACCACCATCGCCCTTCAGGGCATTCGCGTTGGCGTCTCCCGTCAGGCTGTCATTGCCGGTGGTTCCGGTCAGGTTCTCAATGTTCTGCAGGGTATCGCTGCCACCTTCACTGTCCGTGGCCGTACCATCCGCCAGGCTGGCAGTCACACCATTGGTGCCGTTGATGAAATCAACCGTATCGCCACCGGCGTTATTTGCCCCACCATCCAGCGTATCATCACCCGCACCACCGGCCAGGATGTCATCACCAGCCCCTCCCGTCAGCACGTTACCCACCGTCGTGCTGTTGCTGCCGGTCAGGGTGTCATCACCACCACCGCCAACGAGGTTTTCGATATTCGCGAACGTGTCCGAGCCACCGGTGCCATCACTGCCGATACCCGTCTGAAGGTTGGCCACCACATTGAAGTTGCTGCCATCGTAGCTGACCGTATCAACATCCGCACCACCGTCGAAACTGTCGGTACCCGCACCACCGATCAGGGTGTCATCACCGGCATCACCGTTCAGCGTGTCGTTACCGCCTTCCCCTCTCAGGATGTCATTATCCGCGCCACCACTGAGCACGTTGGCATTCACATCACCCGTGATGTCATCGTTCTGGTTGGAGCCAATCACGTTTTCGATGCTGGTCAGGGTGTCGGTATCACTGGTGGTGTCCGTCGCTGTTCCGGCATCCAGGTCAACCGTGATGGAGCGCAGGTGGGTGCTGTAATCCACCGTATCGCCGTTGGTCTCATCGGCTGTACCACCATTCAGGGTGTCACTGCCCTCACCCCCCAGCAGTACGTCATCACCCGCACCGCCATCCAGGGTGTCGTCATCGCCAAGGCCAGACAGGGTGTCGTCACCGGCACCACCGGTCAGCACGTTGGCCACGCTGCTGCCCGTCAGGCTGTCTCCAGCACTGCCGCCGGTCAGGTTCTCGATGCTGTCCAGGGTGTCTGTGGCATCACCGGCCACGCTGGCCTGGGGTGAGGCGGCCGACAGGTCGGCGGTCACGACGGTGGTCGCGTCGCTGTAATCCGCGGTGTCGATCTCGGTACCACCACGCAGGGTGTCCGCTCCGGAGCCCCCCTTGAGGATGTCGTTACCAGCGCCACCGTCCAGCACATCCGCCTCGGTGCCACCGTCCAGCGTATCCGCCCCGGCACCCCCTTCCAGGGTATCGATGCCACCGTTACCGGTCAGGGTATCGTTCTGGTCACCACCGCGCAGGGTGTTGGCTGATGAGTTACCGGTCAGGGTATTGGCGTTCAGCGTGGAACCGTTGATGTTCTCTATGTCTTCCAGCGTGTCGGACGCTTCGGTGGAAATCACCGCCTGGGGTGAGGCTACCGACAGGTCGACGGTGACTGTACCGGAGGCAAAGGTATAGTCGGCGGTATCACCCACGGCAGTATTGCTGCCGCCGCGCAGGGTATCCGCACCCCGGCCACCGGTCAGCACGTCATCACCAGCACCACCGTTCAGTTCATTGGCGCCATTATCTCCGGTAAAGGTGTCATCACCATCACCACCCGTGACATTCTCGATCCCGGTCAGGGTATCCGTCAGAACACCGCCCTCTGTAGCCCGGATGGTACCTGCACCAAGGTCAACCACCACATCATTGGTGTTGTCGCTGTAGTCCGCGGTATCCACACCCGCACCACCATTCAGGGCATCTGCACCGGCACCACCATTCAGGATATCGTTATCATTACCGCCATTCAGGGTATCCGCCCCGTCACCGCCCCTCAGGGTGTCATCCCGGTCACCTCCAGTCAGAACATTGGCATCCGCGTTACCGGTCAGCGTGTCATCACTGCCGGTACCCACCACATTCTCGATATTGATCAGGGTGTCGGTCAGTACACCGCCTTCACGCACCTGGTTGCTGGCTGCGGACAGGTCCACCTCAACACCGCTGGTGTTCTGGCTGTAATCGACGGTATCGCCATTGGCCCCGTGTGCACCGCCATCCAGTACATCATTACCGGTGCTGATACCAACCCCGCCTCTTAACGTGTCATCACCGGCATTACCCGTCAGGGTGTTGTCATTAGCATCACCAATCAACGTGTCATTACCGGCTCCACCGGTCACACTCTCGATATTGCTCAGGGTATCGGTATTACCAAACTGGTCCGTGGCCGTGCTGTTGGCCAGGTTGATGTTCAGGCTCTGGCTCGACAGTGCAGCGCTGTAATCCGCAGTATCACTGCCCGCACCACCATCCAGGTCATCATTACCGGCGCCTCCTACCAGGATGTCATCACCACCATCGCCCTTCAGGGCATTCGCGTTGGCGTCTCCCGTCAGGCTGTCATTGCCGGTGGTTCCGGTCAGGTTCTCAATGTTCTGCAGGGTATCGCTGCCACCTTCACTGTCCGTGGCCGTACCATCCGCCAGGCTGGCAGTCACACCATTGGTGCCGTTGATGAAATCAACTGTATCGCCACCGGCGTTATTTGCCCCACCATCCAGCGTATCATCACCCGCACCACCGGCCAGGATGTCATCACCAGCCCCTCCCGTCAGCACGTTACCCACCGTCGTGCTGTTGCTGCCGGTCAGGGTGTCATCACCACCACCGCCAACGAGGTTTTCGATATTCGCGAACGTGTCCGAGCCACCGGTGCCATCACTGCCGATACCCGTCTGAAGGTTGGCCACCACATTGAAGTTGCTGCCATCGTAGCTGACCGTATCAACATCCGCGCCACCGTCGAAACTGTCGGTACCCGCACCACCGATCAGGGTGTCATCACCGGCATCACCGTTCAGCGTGTCGTTACCGCCTTCCCCTCTCAGGATGTCATTATCCGCGCCACCACTGAGCACGTTGGCATTCACATCACCCGTGATGTCATCGTTCTGGTTGGAGCCAACCACGTTTTCGATGCTGGTCAGGGTGTCGGTATCACTGGTGGTGTCCGTCGCTGTTCCGGCATCCAGGTCCACCGTGATGGAGCGCAGGTGGGTGCTGTAATCCACCGTGTCGCCGTTGGTCTCATCGGCTGTACCGCCGTTGAGGGTGTCACTGCCCTCTCCCCCCAGCAGCACGTCATCACCCGCACCGCCATCCAGGGTGTCGTCATCACCCAGTCCGGTCAGGGTGTCGTCACCGGCACCACCGGTCAGCACGTTGGCCACGCTGCTGCCCGTCAGGCTGTCTCCGGCGCTGCCGCCGGTCAGGTTCTCGATACTGTCCAAGGTATCCGTGGCATCACCGGCCACGCTGGCCTGGGGAGAGGCGGCCGACAGGTCGGCGGTCACGACGGTGGTCGCGTCGCTGTAATCCGCGGTGTCAATCTCGGTACCACCACGCAGGGTATCCGCTCCGGAGCCCCCCTTGAGGATGTCGTTACCGGCGCCACCGTCCAGCACATCCGCCTCGGTGCCACCGTCCAGCGTATCGGCCCCAGCCCCCCCTTCCAGGGTATCGATGCCACCGTTACCGGTCAGGGTATCGTTCTGGTCACCACCGCGCAGGGTGTTGGCCTGGTTGTTACCATTCAGGGTATTGGCATGGCTGGTAGCCCCATCGATATTCTCGATTTCGATCAGGGTGTCTGTGGCTTCTGTCGAGATGACGGCCTGGGGTGAGGCTGCGGACAGGTCGATAGTGACTGTTCCTGTCGCGCCGGTATAATCTGCCATATCACCAACCGCAGTATTGCCGCCACCGCGCAGGGTATCCGCTCCCAGCCCACCGGCCAGCACATCATCACCAGCACCGCCACTCAGTTCATTGGCAAGGTCATCCCCCGTCAGGGTGTCATTACCGCTACCGCCGGTCACATTCTCGATCCCGGTCAGGGTATCCGTGAGAACGCCACCTTCCGTAGCCCGATCCGTCGCACCGGACAAATCAACAATCACATCGCCAGTATTATCACTGTAATCCGCGGTATCCGTTCCAGCGCCACCGTTCAGGGTATCCGCACCGGCACCGCCATTGAGCACATCATCGTCATTGCCACCGTTCAGGGTATCCGCACCGGCATTACCGGTCAGCGTGTCATTCCGGTCACCACCGCTCAGGACATTGGCATCCGCGTTACCGGTCAGGGTGTCATCACTGCCAGTACCTACCACGTTCTCAATATCAATCAGGGTGTCGGTCAGTACACCTCCTTCACGCACCTGGTTGCTGGCTGCGGACAGGTCGACTTCTACACCGCTGCTGTTCTGGCTGTAATCGACGGTATCCCCCCCGGCACCATGGGTTCCCCCGTCCAGGGTATCCGCACCGGTATTACTGCCAATCCCCCCCATCAGGATGTCATCACCGGCATTACCGATCAGGGTGTTGTCGTTAGCATCCCCAGTCAGGGTGTCATCACCGGCACCCGCTGTAACGCTCTCAATGTTATTCAACGTGTCAGTATCACCAAACTGGTCTGTCGCTGTACTTCCAGCCAGATTGATGTTCAGGTTTTGACCTGCCAAGGCAGCGCTGTAATCCGCGGTATCGCTGTCAGCACCACCATCCAGAGTGTCATTACCTTCCCCCCCCACCAGGATGTCATCCCCTTGCATCCCGTTGAGAATGTTATTCTGGTTATCACCTGTCAGACGGTCGTCATCATCTGTACCTGTCAGGTTTTCAATGTTCTGCAATGTGTCGGTATTACCATTGGCATCTGTTGCTGAGCCACTGGCCAGACTTGCGATAACACCGTTTACACCACCATCACTGAAGTCAACGGTATCACCACCGGAGCTGTTAGTGCCCCCATCTAATATGTCGTCACCAGCACCACCCGTCAGTATGTCATCACCGGCTCCACCGGTCAGGGTATTCCCCACGGTGGTACTGTCAGTACCAACCAGGGTGTCATTGCCACTGCCACCCACCAGGTTTTCAACGTTAACGAAAGTATCTGAGCCACCGGTGCCATCACTGCCGATACCCGTCTGCAGGTTGGCTGTGACATTTTGAGAAACACCATCGTAGCTGACCGTATCAACATCCGCGCCACCGTCGAAACTGTCGGTGCCCGCACCGCCGATCAGGGTGTCATCACCGGCATCACCGTTCAGCGTGTCGTTACCGCCTTCCCCTCTCAGGATGTCATTATCCGCGCCACCACTGAGCACGTTGGCATTCACATCACCCGTGATGTCATCGTTCTGGTTGGAGCCAACCACGTTTTCGATGCTGGTCAGGGTGTCGGTATCACTGGTGGTGTCCGTCGCTGTTCCGGCATCCAGGTCCACCGTGATGGAGCGCAGGTGGGTGCTGTAATCCACCGTGTCGCCGTTGGTCTCATCGGCTGTACCGCCGTTGAGGGTGTCACTGCCCTCTCCCCCCAGCAGCACGTCATCACCCGCACCGCCATCCAGGGTGTCGTCATCATCCAGTCCGGTCAGGGTGTCGTCTCCGGCACCACCGGTCAGCACGTTGGCCACGCTGCTGCCCGTCAGGCTGTCTCCGGCGCTGCCGCCGGTCAGGTTCTCGATGCTGTCCAGGGTGTCTGTGGCATCACCGGCCACGCTGGCTTGGGGTGAGGCAGCCGACAGGTCGGCGGTCACGACGGTGGTCGCGTCGCTGTAATCCGCGGTGTCGATCTCGGTACCACCGCGCAGGGTATCCGCTCCAGAGCCCCCCTTGAGGATGTCGTTACCGGCGCCACCGTCCAGCACATCCGCCTCGGTGCCACCGTCCAGCGTATCGGCCCCGGCACCCCCTTCCAGGGTATCGATGCCACCGTTACCGGTCAGGGTATCGTTCTGGTCACCACCGCGCAGGGTGTTGGCCTGGTTGTTACCATTCAGGGTATTGGCATGGCTGGTAGCCCCATCGATATTCTCGATTTCGATCAGGGTGTCTGTGGCTTCTGTCGAGATGACGGCCTGGGGTGAGGCTGCGGACAGGTCGATAGTGACTGTTCCTGTCGCGCCGGTATAATCTGCCGTATCACCAACCGCAGTATTGCCGCCACCGCGCAGGGTATCCGCTCCCAGCCCACCGGCCAGCACATCATCACCAGCACCGCCACTCAGTTCATTGGCAAGGTCATCCCCCGTCAGGGTGTCATTACCGCTACCGCCGGTCACATTCTCGATCCCGGTCAGGGTATCCGTGAGAACGCCACCTTCCGTAGCCCGATCCGTCGCACCGGACAAATCAACAATCACATCGCCAGTATTATCACTGTAATCCGCGGTATCCGTTCCAGCGCCACCGTTCAGGGTATCCGCACCGGCACCGCCATTGAGCACATCATCGTCATTGCCACCGTTCAGGGTATCCGCACCGTCATTACCCTTCAGGGTGTCATCCTGATCACCACCGGTCAGAACGTTGGCATCCGCGTTACCGGTCAAAGTATCGCGGCTGGCAGTACCCACCACGTTCTCAATATCAATCAGGGTGTCGGTGTAGGTCGTTCCTTCCTTAACCTGGTTGGTGGTTGCCGACAGGTCGACTTCCACCCCAAAGCTGTTCTGGCTGTAATCGACGGTGTCCCCCCCGGCACCATGGGTTCCCCCGTCCAGGGTATCCGCACCGGTATTACTGCCAATCCCCCCCATCAGGATGTCATCACCGGCATTACCGGTCAGCACGTTATCGTCATCATCACCGGTCAGGGTGTCATCACCGGCACCGGCCGTCACATTTTCAATGTTCTGCAGGGTATCGATTGCACCAAACTGATCCGTAGCACTGCCCGTGGACAGGTTGATGATCAGGTCCTCTCCTGCCACCGCGGCACTGTAATCAACGGTATCGCCGCTGGTTTCACCGCCTTCTCCACCGTTCAGGGTATCGGCACCATCGCCACCCACCAGGGTGTCATCACCGGCTTCACCCAGCAGCTCATTGACACTGGCATCCCCGGTCAGGCTGTCATTACCGCTGGTACCGGTCAGGTTCTCGATGTTCTGAAGGATGTCACTGCCGCCTTCACTGTCCGTCGCGGTTCCAGCGGACAGGTCCGCGGTTACCCCATTGGAGCCATCAATGAAGTCAACCGTGTCACCACCGACCCCGTGGGTTCCCCCGTCCAGGGTGTCATTACCGAGACCACCGGTCAGGGTGTCGTCACCGGCACCACCAGTGAGTACGTTACCCACCGTGGTGCTGTTGCTGCCAACCAGGGTGTCATTACCACTGCCACCGGTCACATTCTCAATACTGGTGTATGTATCCAGGCCGCCCGCACCATCGTTGCCCTGACCCGTCTGCAGGTTGGCAGTCACATGATCCGTGACTCCGTCATAACTGACCGTATCCAGATCCGCGCCACCATCGAAGCTGTCGGTGCCCGCACCACCAAACAGGGTGTCATCACCGGCATCACCGTTCAGCGTGTCGTTACCACCTTCCCCTCTCAGGATGTCATTATCCGCGCCACCACTGAGTACGTTGGCATTCACATCACCCGTAATGTCATCGTTCTGGTTGGAGCCAATCACGTTCTCGATACCGGTCAAGGTATCAACATCACTGGTGCTATCGGTGGCAGTACCACTGCCAGACCCGGTATCCAGGTCCACCGTGATGGAGCGCAGGTGGGTGCTGTAGTCGGCAGTATCTCCAGCCGTGTCGTTGATACCCCCGTTCAGGGTGTCACTGCCCTCACCGCCCAGCAGCACGTCATCACCCGCACCACCTTCCAACGAGTCGTCATCGCCAAGGCCAGACAGGGTGTCATTTCCAGCGTTACCGGTCAGCACGTTGGCCACGCTGCTGCCCGTCAGGCTGTCTCCGGCGCTGCCGCCGGTCAGGTTCTCGATGCTGTCCAGGGTGTCTGTGGCATCACCGGCCACGCTGGCCTGGGGTGAGGCAGCAGACAGGTCGGCGGTCACGACGGTGGTCGCGTCACTGTAGTCGGCGGTATCGATCTCGGTACCACCGCGCAGGGTGTCCGCCCCGGTGCCCCCCTTGAGGATGTCGTTACCGGCGCCACCATCCAGCACATCCGCCTCGGTGCCACCGTCCAGTGTATCGGCCCCGGCGCCCCCTTCCAGGGTGTCGGTACCCGCATTACCGGTCAGGGTATCGTTCTGGTCACCACCGCGCAGGGTGTTGGCAAAGGTATTACCGGTGAGGGTATTGGCATGACTGGTAGCCCCATCAATGTTCTCGATGTCCACCAGTGAATCAGAAGCTTCACCGGAAATCAGGGCCTGTGGTGACCCCAGGGAAAGATCAACGGTCACCGCTCCGGTAGCACCGGTATAACTGGCCGTGTCTCCGACAGCGGTATTCGTACCACCACGCAGGGTATCGGCACCCAGGCCACCGGTCAGTACATCATCCCCGGCACCACCATCCAGGATATTACCCACCACGGTATCATCACTGCCGGTGAGGGTGTCGTCACCGCTACCACCGGTCACATTCTCGATCCCGGTCAGGGTGTCGGTCAGTACACCACCTTCACTGGCCCGGATCGGTGCCGTCGCAGAGAGGTCAACCACCACATCATTGGTGTTGTCACTGTAATCCGCGGTGTCATTACCGGCACCACCATTCAGGGTATCCGCACCGGCACCGCCGTTGAGCACGTCATCGGCATTGCCACCGTTCAGGGTATCCGCACCGTCATTACCCTTCAGGGTGTCATCCTGATCACCACCGGTCAGAACGTTGGCATCCGCGTTACCGGTCAAAGTATCGCGGCTGGCAGTACCCACCACGTTCTCAATATCAATCAGGGTGTCGGTGTAGGTCGTTCCTTCCTTAACCTGGTTGGTGGTTGCCGACAGGTCGACTTCCACCCCAAAGCTGTTCTGGCTGTAATCGACGGTGTCCCCCCCGGCACCATGGGTTCCCCCGTCCAGGGTATCCGCACCGGTATTACTGCCAATCCCCCCCATCAGGATGTCATCACCGGCATTACCGGTCAGCACGTTATCGTCATCATCACCGGTCAGGGTGTCATCACCGGCACCGGCCGTCACATTTTCAATGTTCTGCAGGGTATCGATTGCACCAAACTGATCCGTAGCACTGCCCGTGGACAGGTTGATGGTCAGGTCCTCTCCTGCCACCGCGGCACTGTAATCAACGGTATCACCGCTGGTTTCACCGCCTTCTCCACCGTTCAGGGTATCCGCACCATCGCCACCCACCAGGGTGTCATCACCGGCTTCACCCAGCAGCTCATTGACACTGGCATCACCGGTCAGGCTGTCATTACCGCTGGTACCGGTCAGGTTCTCGATGTTCTGAAGGATGTCACTGCCGCCTTCACTGTCCGTCGCGGTTCCAGCGGACAGGTCCGCGGTTACGCCATTGGTGCCATCAATGAAGTCAACCGTGTCACCACCGACCCCGTGGGTTCCCCCGTCCAGGGTGTCATTACCGAGACCACCGGTCAGGGTGTCGTCACCGGCACCACCAGTGAGGACGTTACCCACCGTGGTGCTGTTGCTGCCAACCAGGGTGTCATTACCACTGCCACCGGTCACATTCTCAATACTGGTGTATGTATCCAGGCCGCCCGCACCATCGTTGCCCTGACCCGTCTGCAGGTTGGCAGTCACATGATCCGTGACTCCGTCATAACTGACCGTATCCAGATCCGCGCCACCATCGAAGCTGTCGGTGCCCGCACCACCAAACAGGGTGTCATCACCGGCATCACCGTTCAGCGTGTCGTTACCACCTTCCCCTCTCAGGATGTCATTATCCGCGCCACCACTGAGTACGTTGGCATTCACATCACCCGTAATGTCATCGTTCTGGTTGGAGCCAATCACGTTCTCGATACCGGTCAAGGTATCAACATCACTGGTGCTATCGGTGGCAGTACCACTGCCAGACCCGGTATCCAGGTCCACCGTGATGGAGCGCAGGTGGGTGCTGTAGTCGGCAGTATCTCCAGCCGTGTCGTTGATACCCCCGTTCAGGGTGTCACTGCCCTCACCGCCCAGCAGCACGTCATCACCCGCACCACCTTCCAACGAGTCGTCATCGCCAAGGCCAGACAGGGTGTCATTTCCAGCGTTACCGGTCAGCACGTTGGCCACGCTGCTGCCCGTCAGGCTGTCTCCGGCGCTGCCGCCGGTCAGGTTCTCGATGCTGTCCAGGGTGTCTGTGGCATCACCGGCCACGCTGGCCTGGGGTGAGGCAGCAGACAGGTCGGCGGTCACGACGGTGGTCGCGTCACTGTAGTCGGCGGTATCGATCTCGGTACCACCGCGCAGGGTGTCCGCCCCGGTGCCCCCCTTGAGGATGTCGTTACCGGCGCCACCATCCAGCACATCCGCCTCGGTGCCACCGTCCAGTGTATCGGCCCCGGCGCCCCCTTCCAGGGTGTCGGTACCCGCATTACCGGTCAGGGTATCGTTCTGGTCACCACCACGCAGGGTGTTGGCAAAGGTATTACCGGTGAGGGTATTGGCATGACTGGTAGCCCCATCGATGTTCTCGATGTCCACCAGTGAATCAGAAGCTTCACCGGAAATCAGGGCCTGTGGTGACCCCAGGGAAAGATCAACGGTCACCGCTCCGGTAGCACCGGTATAACTGGCCGTGTCTCCGACAGCGGTATTCGTACCACCACGCAGGGTATCGGCACCCAGGCCACCGGTCAGTACATCATCCCCGGCACCACCATCCAGGATATTACCCACCACGGTATCATCACTGCCGGTGAGGGTGTCGTCACCGCTACCACCGGTCACATTCTCGATCCCGGTCAGGGTGTCGGTCAGTACACCACCTTCACTGGCCCGGATCGGTGCTGTCGCAGAGAGGTCAACCACTACATCATTGGTGTTGTCGCTGTAATCTGCAGTGTCATTACCGGCACCACCATTCAGGGTATCCGCACCGGCACCGCCGTTGAGCACGTCATCGTCATTGCCACCGTTCAGGGTATCCGCACCGTCATTACCCTTCAGGGTGTCATCCTGATCACCACCGGTCAGAACGTTGCCATCCGCGTTACCGGTCAAAGTATCGCGGCTGGCAGTACCCACCACGTTCTCAATATCAATCAGGGTGTCGGTGTAGGTCGTTCCTTCCTTAACCTGGTTGGTGGTTGCCGACAGGTCGACTTCCACCCCAAAGCTGTTCTGGCTGTAATCGACGGTATCCCCCCCGGCACCATGGGTTCCCCCGTCCAGGGTATCCGCACCGGTATTACTGCCAATCCCCCCCATCAGGATGTCATCGCCGGCATTACCGGTCAGCACGTTATCGTCATCATCACCGGTCAGGGTGTCATCACCGGCACCGGCCGTCACATTTTCAATGTTCTGCAGGGTATCGATTGCACCAAACTGATCCGTAGCACTGCCCGTGGACAGGTTGATGGTCAGGTCCTCTCCTGCCACCGCGGCACTGTAATCAACGGTATCACCGCTGGTCTCACCGCCTTCTCCACCGTTCAGGGTATCGGCACCATCGCCACCCACCAGGGTGTCATCACCGGCTTCACCCAGCAGCTCATTGACACTGGCATCCCCGGTCAGGCTGTCATTACCGCTGGTACCGGTCAGGTTCTCGATGTTCTGAAGGATGTCACTGCCGCCTTCACTGTCCGTCGCGGTTCCAGCGGACAGGTCCGCGGTTACCCCATTGGAGCCATCAATGAAGTCAACCGTGTCACCACCGACCCCGTGGGTTCCCCCGTCCAGGGTGTCATTACCGAGACCACCGGTCAGGGTGTCGTCACCGGCACCACCAGTGAGTACGTTACCCACCGTGGTGCTGTTGCTGCCAACCAGGGTGTCATTACCACTGCCACCGGTCACATTCTCAATACTGGTGTATGTATCCAGGCCGCCCGCACCATCGTTGCCCTGACCCGTCTGCAGGTTGGCAGTCACATGATCCGTGACTCCGTCATAACTGACCGTATCCAGATCCGCGCCACCATCGAAGCTGTCGGTGCCCGCACCACCAAACAGGGTGTCATCACCGGCATCACCGTTCAGCGTGTCGTTACCACCTTCCCCTCTCAGGATGTCATTATCCGCGCCACCACTGAGTACGTTGGCATTCACATCACCCGTAATGTCATCGTTCTGGTTGGAGCCAATCACGTTCTCGATACCGGTCAAGGTATCAACATCACTGGTGCTATCGGTGGCAGTACCACTGCCAGACCCGGTATCCAGGTCCACCGTGATGGAGCGCAGGTGGGTGCTGTAGTCGGCAGTATCTCCAGCCGTGTCGTTGATACCCCCGTTCAGGGTGTCACTGCCCTCACCGCCCAGCAGCACGTCATCACCCGCACCACCTTCCAACGAGTCGTCATCGCCAAGGCCAGACAGGGTGTCATTTCCAGCGTTACCGGTCAGCACGTTGGCCACGCTGCTGCCCGTCAGGCTGTCTCCGGCGCTGCCGCCGGTCAGGTTCTCGATGCTGTCCAGGGTGTCTGTGGCATCACCGGCCACGCTGGCCTGGGGTGAGGCAGCAGACAGGTCGGCGGTCACGACGGTGGTCGCGTCACTGTAGTCGGCGGTATCGATCTCGGTACCACCGCGCAGGGTGTCCGCCCCGGTGCCCCCCTTGAGGATGTCGTTACCGGCGCCACCATCCAGCACATCCGCCTCGGTGCCACCGTCCAGTGTATCGGCCCCGGCGCCCCCTTCCAGGGTGTCGGTACCCGCATTACCGGTCAGGGTATCGTTCTGGTCACCACCACGCAGGGTGTTGGCAAAGGTATTACCGGTGAGGGTATTGGCATGACTGGTAGCCCCATCGATGTTCTCGATGTCCACCAGTGAATCAGAAGCTTCACCGGAAATCAGGGCCTGTGGTGACCCCAGGGAAAGATCAACGGTCACCGCTCCGGTAGCACCGGTATAACTGGCCGTGTCTCCGACAGCGGTATTCGTACCACCACGCAGGGTATCGGCACCCAGGCCACCGGTCAGTACATCATCCCCGGCACCACCATCCAGGATATTACCCACCACGGTATCATCACTGCCGGTGAGGGTGTCGTCACCGCTACCGCCGGTCACATTCTCGATCCCGGTCAGGGTGTCGGTCAGTACACCACCTTCACTGGCCCGGATCGGTGCTGTCGCAGAGAGGTCAACCACCACATCATTGGTGTTGTCGCTATAATCTGCAGTGTCATTACCGGCACCACCATTCAGGGTATCCGCACCGGCACCGCCATTGAGCACGTCATCGTCATTGCCACCGTTCAGGGTATCCGCACCGTCATTACCCTTCAGGGTGTCATCCTGATCACCACCGGTCAGAACGTTGCCATCCGCGTTACCGGTCAAAGTATCCCGGCTGGCAGTACCCACCACGTTCTCAATATCAATCAGGGTGTCGGTGTAGGTCGTTCCTTCCTTAACCTGGTTGGTGGTTGCCGACAGGTCGACTTCCACCCCAAAGCTGTTCTGGCTGTAATCGACGGTATCCCCCCCGGCACCATGGGTTCCCCCGTCCAGGGTATCCGCACCGGTATTACTGCCAATCCCCCCCATCAGG
The DNA here is from genome assembly GCF_965196975.1 of Endozoicomonas sp. Lineage (NCBI taxonomy): Bacteria > Pseudomonadati > Pseudomonadota > Gammaproteobacteria > Oceanospirillales > Endozoicomonadaceae > Endozoicomonas > Endozoicomonas sp. The sequence goes on along the minus strand of NZ_OZ239981.1, from coordinate 5,050,704 downwards.
ATGTCATCACCGGCATTACCGGTCAGCACGTTATCGTCATCATCACCGGTCAGGGTGTCATCACCGGCACCGGCCGTCACATTTTCAATGTTCTGCAGGGTATCGATTGCACCAAACTGATCCGTAGCACTGCCCGTGGACAGGTTGATGATCAGGTCCTCTCCTGCCACCGCGGCACTGTAATCAACGGTATCGCCGCTGGTTTCACCGCCTTCTCCACCGTTCAGGGTATCGGCACCATCGCCACCCACCAGGGTGTCATCACCGGCTTCACCCAGCAGCTCATTGACACTGGCATCACCGGTCAGGCTGTCATTACCGCTGGTACCGGTCAGGTTCTCGATGTTCTGAAGGATGTCACTGCCGCCTTCACTGTCCGTCGCGGTTCCAGCGGACAGGTCCGCGGTTACCCCATTGGTGCCATCAATGAAGTCAACCGTGTCACCACCGACCCCGTGGGTTCCCCCGTCCAGGGTATCATTACCGAGACCACCGGTCAGGGTGTCGTCACCGGCACCACCAGTGAGGACGTTACCCTCCGTGGTGCTATCGGTTCCCGTTAACGTGTCATTCCCGCTGCCACCAATTGCATTCTCGATACTAATGAGCGAGTCATTACCACCACTGCCGTCACTCCCAGTGCCATTTTTCAGATTAACAATAACGTCAAGGGCGACTCCGTCATAAGTGACAGTGTCAACGTCAGCACCGCCGTTGATGGTATCGCTACCCGTTCCGCCAGCAAGGACATCATTGCCCGCATCCCCCTGGAGGTTGTCCGCTCCAGCACCACCACTCAGGGTGTCATTGCCTCCATCTCCAATGAGCACATTATCTGCGCTGTTCCCAGTTAGCGTGTCACCATACCCGGAAGTACCAGTCAGATTTTCAATATTGCGAAGAGTATCGGTTTCAGTCCCACCGGCATCCGTTGCGGTTCCATCTCCACCATCCACTAATGTGGCAATAACACCTCGGCCATAGCCTGCATAAGTTGCCGTATCGGTATTCGCTCCACCATCAAGAATGTCATCACCACCATCACCATAAAGCAGGTCATTTCCATCCCCACCTTCCAGTGTATTGGCATCTGCTGAACCACGAATATCATCACTACCCCGGCTACCAGTGACATTTTCAATGCCGGTCAGAGTATCTTCACCACCATCACCATCATCGGAAGCACGACCGGCAGCCAGATCCACCGTAATCGCGTTACTGGCATCACTGTAATCAGCATAATCACCAGTCCCAGCACCACCATCAAGGGAGTCATCTCCAGCCCTGCCGGCAAGAATGTCATTCCCCCCTTCGCCTCTGAGTACGTTGTCAAAAACATTACCGGTAATGTCATCATCACCACTACCACCAGTAATATTCTCAATGCCATAGAGGAAGTCACGATCACCAAAACCATCATCACTGGCCAACTGGCTCCCCAGGTCAACGGTTACATTGCCTGTGGCTTGAGAATATGTGACGGTATCACTGCCCTGGCTGGGAGGATTGGTGCCAGCAGACTCGGTTTCTCCATAGAACGTATCATCACCAGCACCACCACTGATCGTGTCATCACCGGTATTACCACTGAGAATATTGTTGTCTGCATTACCAACGAGAATATCGTTGTTACTACCGCCAGTAGCGTTTTCGATATCAATGAGGGTATCAATACCTGAATCAATACCATTTGTATTTGTCAGTGAGCCATCCAGTGCAACCGTAACAACACCTGTACTGCCGGAGTAGTCGACCGTGTCTCCCCGGGTTTCATTGCCTTCTCCACCATTGAGCGTGTTGCTTCCCCCAAGCCCACGAAGCGTATCGTCACCAGACCCACCCAGCAGCTGATTATCGGCACTGTTGCCATAGAGGGTGTCATTACCACTGCCTGCAGTGACATTCTCAATACTGGTTAATGTGTCACTGCCACTGAGCAGGCTGCTTGCTGTCCCTGCAGCAAGATCTGCTGTCAGATCTGTAGAGTCGGAACTATAAATGGCCGTGTCACCGTTGGTTTCGCCGGTAGTTCCGCCATTTAGAATATCGTTACCACTTCCCCCGGTCAGCTGGTCATCTCCTGATCCACCCAACAGTGAATCAGCGCCATCTGCACCAACGAGGACATCATTACCATCATTACCGGTCAGTGTATTGTTGTCAGCATTGCCCGTCAGCTGGTCGCCTGCAGAACCACCAACAACATTCTCGATTCCAGAAATCGTGTCCTGCGTACCAAAACCATCATTGGCGACATTACCGCTGGTCAGATCGACCTGCAGTGAAATGGATGCAGAGCTGTAATCTGCGGTATCACCATTGGTTTCATCACCTTCACCACCAAAAAGCTGGTCTGCTCCAGCACCACCAATGAGCGTGTCATCACCATCATCACCATACAGAGCATCAACACCGCCACCACCGGATAGCTGATCATCTCCAGCATTACCACGTAAAATATTGCCTTCTGAACCGGTATCCGCCGCAGTGATAACATCATCACCAGAGCCACCGGTTACATTCTCAATACTGGTCAACGTATCGGTGTTGTTAAAGCCATCATTTGTCGCTGTATCATTTTCCAAATCAACAGCTACAGCGCCGGAGGCTCCTGAATAATCGACCGTATCACTTTCAGACCCAGTGCCCCCGTTGATGGTGTCACTGCCATCACCACCAATGAATGTGTCGGTTCCATCTCCACCCTCGAGGGTATTATTTGAGGCGTTTCCGATAAGAATGTCATTTCCCGTCGAACCTGTTGCATGTTCCAGGTTCTGGAGACTATCTGTACCACCCTCACCATCTAACGCAGTATTGGCTCCAATACCATAGGAAGCCGTATAGTCTGTACTGGACAGGTTGACCCTGACATCAGAGGTAGCGTTGCTGTAATCAACCGTATCCCCAAATGCTCCATTGTTACCGCCATCCAGAGTGTCATTACCTGCACGGCCCTCCAGAATGTCATCACCATCCCCTCCACTGATGGCGTTATCTGCGGAAGTTCCCCGAAGTTCATCATCACCGAAACCGCCGGACACATTTTCAATGGAAATCAGTGTGTCCTGGCCAGTTGCTGTGATTACAGGGTTAGAGGTGTCATTGAGATCAACCGTGATATCTCCGGTTTCACCGGCATAGCTGACAGTATCACTGCCCGCACCACCATCCAGAGTATTTGTACCGCCTCCACCACCGAGGACATCATCACCATCAAGGCCGAAAATCTCGTTATCGGAAGCATCCCCAAGCAGCATATCCCCCTGGGCTGACAGATTTGTACCTTCCAGATTCTCGATCGAATCAATGGTGTCTGTGCCACCCTGACCGTCATTGGAAATACGGCCATCACTAAGGTCAACACTTACCGCATTACTTAATGCTGCAAAACTGACGGTATCGGTTCCGGCTCCCCCCTGAAGAACGTCATTACCAGCCCCACCATTCAGGGTGTCATCGCCCTCTCCGCCTTCAAGGGTATCGTTTCCGGCTCCACCAGCAAGCGTATCATTATCAGCACCACCTCGGAGGGTATCCTGACCTTCTCCTCCACTCAGGCTGTCATTACCACGACCACTGGTCAGTACATTATCGAAATCATTGCCGATCAGAGTGTCATTACCATGATCAGTGGTAACGTTCTCAAAACCTTTAACGTTGTCGGTGCCTGTTTCAATTCCACCGCCAAAGCTTTTGGAAACCGTGATATAGCCTTGAGCATCCGGTGTTTGAGATAAATCTACGGTGATATCATCAGGTGTATCATTAGGACTGGTAACTACCCCCACCATATCCAAAGTGTCAATGCCATCACCGCCATCGAGGGTGTCATTACCAAAGCCACCATGAATGGTGTCGTTATCTGCCCCTCCGTTAATAACATCATCACCCTGATTGCCATTAATGGTATCGTTACCAGCACCGCCATTGATGGTGTCAGCTCCATCTCCACCAAAGACGTCGTCATCCCCCCCCAAGCCGTTTAAGACATTAGCGCCGAGATCTCCAAAAATCTGGTCATCGCCCTCAGTTCCCGTGGCATTTTCGATGTTACTTAGAGTATCGACGTCGCCAGTACTTGTGGTGGCACTACCCGTGGTAAGGTTGAGAATGACAAAGCCGCTTTCGTCACTGTAATCAACGGTATCCGTATCCGCTCCACCATCAATGGTGTCTGAGCCAGCGCCGCCTTTCAGCGTATCTGTGCCTGCTCCACCTGATAATGTGTCCGCTTCATCACCACCATCCAGCAGATCATTCCCATCTCCGCCATTAAGTGTATCAAGGCCAATCCCACCAAAAAGTTGATCGTCACCACTTAAGCCACTGAGCGTGTCATCACCTGTTAAGCCGGTCAGCGTATTCGCACCATTATTACCGACATCGACATATTCACTGCCTGTGATGGTATCGTCATGGGAGGTACCAACCACATTCTCAAAATTGCTGATCGTGTCCGCTGTACCATAGCCATCATCGGCAACCTTACCCGCCCTGAGATCAACCGTAACCCCACTGTCAGGGCTGTAAGTGGTTCCTTGATATTCAAAGCTGTACTGGATTGTGTCTGAACCCGCTCCACCATCAAGCTGATCATTACCCGCCCCGCCAGATACGAAGTCATCTCCACCAGCGGCATCAACAATATCATCACCGACACCAGCATGAATGGTATCCCCCTGATCCCCGGTAATAATCTGATCATCGGTAGGGCTGGTATCAAGAACCAGTGGATTAAGTCCTGTTGAGGTCAGTACGAGTTCATCAGGAGTATCAGCATCCCTGCGAACAACGGGCATACCATAGTCATTTGAGGTTCCATCGTTGAAGACAACTTTAAAAGAAAGATCAACAATCTGGCTGTCAGATTGAGATGGAAAAGTGAGAACAAAATTAGTAAGGCTCGGTAGTAACCAGCTCCCTTCTCCCTGGTCAGCGCCACCAGCAACACTCCAGCCATTAGGGACATTTTCTACATAAATAGCTGCAATATCGGTAATATTTGCATCATTTTGCAGAACAAGTTCTTTGCTGTTTAAAGCGCTGCTAAAGAGAGTTGGGTCATCCCCATATATCTCTAGACCATTGTTTTTGTTAAGAGAGTTATCAGGATCTTCACCATTTTCACCCTCACCAGCTCCCCCAAAATACTCGGAGCCAAGGTGAACTTCCGGATCAGCCTGTGTCACCGAGGGACTATTACCACCACCGCCAACAACTAGCTGTCCTGCTACCTTTGAGCCTACATTAGTAACCGATACAGAAAATGAGATATCAATGTTAGAGTCAGCCAGAGAAGGTCCTACGTCGGTTTCATTTGAGGAGGCTGACGATGTACTGGTTGACACCTGAACTTGTTCCGCATCCCCCTCCCTGGGCTCTACCTCTTCTACAGGCTTTTGTTTGAACTCTTCCTCATTTTTCTTGATTTCTTTTGTCGACTTGGATTGCTTTTTAGCATCACCTTCACTGTATGATTGCTTTTGCTGCTGCGTTGAATCCTCCTCAGCTTCCTCTGATTCCCCTTCCTCACCTTTGAGCGTATTTACCGGAACCCCTTCTGACTCAGCAAAATTAGCCTTGGCAATGAAGTCATCACCAGTCACGATAGTCCCATCAGCAAATTTAAACTCAATAGCCTGCTCTGTTGCAGTCATCACACCAGCAAGCAAAAGAGTTACTTCAATTCCACCAGGAAAAACAAGAACAAAATCAGGACCCCTGACTTCCATTTGTATTTCATCAGGGTCCACATCAAGCAGGTACTGGGTATCACCCGAAGCAGTTTTAACTACCGATTTTGATAAGGCTTCATAACTAACTTTTTCAATTTTTTTGTTATTATTTTCAGTACTTTCCTCTGAACTTCCAGCGGCTTGCGACTGCTGATCACCACTGGCGCCATTATCTTCGGCCATGGCAACTTCCCTGTGTATTCTTTTTCATTAATTGCAAAGAAAAGGAACAACCAATTAATCTTGATTAACTATTAATTGTTTTTAAATTATCGATAATTCCCGCCGGCACTATTGAATAGATAATACTCCCTTAAACAACAGGCATCTTAATAAGGTATAGTTATTGAAAACCATTAATTCAATGAAAAAAACAAGTACACCTTGCAAAAATTGTTTCATAATTAAAATATATTTTTAATTATAAATAATTTTAAGAAATGACTAATAGAACTCCTTCCTGGGGAGAACCTGTTCCCTGGTTTCATGCCCACACCACCTATAACCCGCGATTTGCGTTTTCCAGTGTCGCCGGTCGTTTTGTTGGATTAATTCTTCTAGGTAATTGTGCGGCTCCACCTGCAAAAAAATTCATAAATGAAATTAAAAATTCAAATTTAATAACTAATGATGATAAATGTGTTCGATTTGCCTTGACTCTGAATAAGCAAGATCTGGAGAGCCCACTGGCACTCTCTGCATTTCCCAAACAACGTATCTTTTACGATGAAGATGGCAGTATAGCCAGAGAGTATGGGGCACTGGGTTACGACACAGAATCTCAGCAAGAGTCTTTCTATCCGTACTGGCTAATACTTGATCCAACTCTGCGAGTCTACGCTAAAGGCAGCATTGATCAACCAGCAGCCTTTATTAAAGCCATGCAAACCCTTCCTAACCCAGAGCACCATGTATCTCAGAATATTGAGCTCTGGGCCCCAGTACTATTGGTACCAAGAGTTCTTGAAACGGGACTGTGTGAAACTCTCATGCACTATTACCAGGAAGGACAACCTGAACCATCTGGCTTTATGCGCACAGTAGATGGAAAAACCCTGGAGCTTAGAGACAACAGTGTGAAACGCCGCACCGACGTCAATATTGATGATGAAACGCTACAGACGGCATTACGACAGAGAATAAAGTCTCGGCTGGTTCCGGAAATAGCCAGGGCATTCCAATTTCAGGCCACACGTATCGAGCGCTATATTGTTGCCTGCTATGACGAAAACGATGCCGGCTTCTTCAAAGAGCACAGGGATAACACCACGAAAGGTACTGCCCACCGCAGGTTTGCAATTAGCATCAACTTGAACAGTGACGATTACGATGGTGGGGAGCTCTGGTTTCCAGAATACGGAAACCGTAAATATAAGCCACCCACAGGAGGAGCCATTGTATTTTCCTGTTCATTAATGCATGCAGCAACCCCTGTCACCAGAGGAACCCGTTATGTCACCCTACCATTCCTCTATGATGATGCAGCAGCAAAGGTGCGGGAAGCCAACAACCGGTTTCTTGGGGATGGAGTAGAGCCTTACCAGTGTGATGATTAGGCACTCATTCTTAAGCGATGAATTAAACGACGGAAAAATATAACTAGAAATCTGTGAATACAAAAAAGCCCCAGGCTATGCTGAGGCTTTAATGTGCCTGATTTCTCAGGGCTTCGTATGGTGCCGGCACCAAGAGTCGAACTCGGGACCCACTGATTACAAGTTGAAAGCACTATAGTTCCACAAAATTCCATAAACCCCCAAAAAGCCTCTACAGACCTTGAATAAAAAGGGATTCAGGGTTATACCTTATTCTTTGCAATTCCGTAAAACACCTCTTAAGCCCGACCGAAAGTGGGCACAATAGTGGGCACAAATTTCTATAGCATACAGACTAATAAAAACAGGTAAGGCCAATGGCACAACTGTCCGCCCAGGGACTAATCAGTATCAAGAAAAAACTCAGTGAACGAGTGGGTGGACGTGGTGATGGGTCATTACTTTTCATCAAGCGTGAAAGCGGAACTGTAGAGGTATACTACCGCTATAAGCATCAGTGCAAAGAAGTCAAAATCAAGATAGGGCATTACAGAGCTACCAGAGATGGGCATGGATACACTCTGGCAGAATGTCGTGATAAAGCTCAAGATCTGGCACGTCTGCGCCGTGAGTGCCACGGGGACCTGAAAGCACACCTTGATAACCGGAATAAGCTGCAAGAACAAAAGAGGCTGGAAGAGCTGCAGCTACAAGAGATTGAAGCACGTAAAGGCTCATTTGCAGACCTGATGGAGTCCTATGTCAAAGATCAGGAAGCACAGGGCAAAGAAAGCGCTCACCAGTCTCGCCAGGCTTTCAGACTGAATGTGCTTGATGCCTATCCCATGATCTCAGCGAAAAAGGCCAAAGATGTAACACCTGACGACATCGTCACTATCCTGGCAGCAATCCACCAGCGCGGCTCTGAAGTAGAATCCGTTCGGGTTCGGGCGTTACTTCACGCCTGTTTCAACTTCGGCATCAAGGGCGACTACGATCCGACGCGGATTACCGAAAAGCGATTTTTTATCCAACATAACCCGGTGACAGCCACCAAGAAAAACACCAAGGCCTCCAAGCCCGGTAACAGGGTATTGAGCCATGAAGAGGTCCGGCTGCTCTGGCACAACATTGGCAACACCCATCGCGTTGGCTTTGTCCTGGCCTGTGCCATCCGCTTTATGCTTGCCACCGCAGGGCAGAGGCCCAAACAGTTACTCCGGGCAACCTGGCAGGACTACGACTTTCAACGAAACTGCGTTACCCTGATAGATCGAAAGGGACGGCAGGGAACGGAAAAGATACATGTGGTACCACTGACCAGAAGGGCAATGGCGATCCTGCGAGCTGTAAGGGAATTCTCTGGTTCATACCCGTGGCCGTTTTGCTCGGGAGTGAAAGGCCGTAGCGGAGCCAGTAAGGGCGAGCTGATGCCGCTTACTCTGGAGTCACTGAAAAACGGTTTTATCCGCTATAACAAAGCACTGGCTGAACAGGCCACCAGCGAGGACAAGCCAGTACCAGAGTCTTTCACGGCCAGAGACATTCGCCGCACGGTTAAGAACCTGATGATTGATGCCGGAGTTAATCGGGAGCAGAGAAACCTGCTTCAGTCTCACGCCCAGAACGGTGTGGATGTGAAGCATTACGATCGGCATGAGCATCTGCCAGAGAAGCGGGAAAGCATCCGCCGATACGATGCCCTGCTGGATAAAATCCTGAAAGGGGAAGAGACCACCCTGGTGGATATGGATACCTATCGCCAGCAAAAAGAACTCAGCTTTTCATAATCAACTAAAGGGAACACTGCCATGAAACCAGACAGCAGCCCCCAGTACATCACCGACGATCAGGGCAACCGGGTATCCGTCGTTTTACCAGTGGATGACTACCAGGAACTACTGGACGACCTTGAAGACCTGGCCGCCGTTGCCGAGCGCCGGGATGAAGAGTCCGTTTCACACGACGACGTAATCAAGAGCCTGAAGGCCAGCGGCAAGCTATGAGCCGTTATACGCTGTGCTGGAAACGTTCTGCCCTGAAGGAGCTGGAGAAGATGCCTAAGACCACAATCGCCAAGCTAGTGGCTCTGGCGGAGTCTCTGGTGGATGAGCCTCATCCGGATGGTTGTCGCAAGCTGGCAGGTACCGATCACACCTGGCGGGTCAGGACAGGCAACTACCGTCTGGTGTATCAGATAGACAACGGGCAGTTAATTATCGAAGTGATCAAAGTAGGTCACCGTAAGGCGGTTTACCGCTAATTCTTGCTTTGGCCAGTATAGGGTTGTACCCGAAAAGACAGGTTTCCCTGCTGTTTTGACTGGTTAATTAAATCGGGAATCAATCAGGATCAAATAAGAATGAGTGAATGTCTAAAACACTGGTTGCTCACTGATAACTACACCGTAGATGAAGCCGCATTACTATTGGCTGGCATTGAACCTTATGAAGTAGGCAGAGATGTAAAATTAGCACTTAAAGAAAAAAAGCCCAGAGCTGGCAAAGCTGCTATTTACCGTATGGTGCTTAATAAAGAAACTGCTGATGGCGGAACCATTCCCCGAATACATTTTACGGAAAGGCCTGATCCTGCCACCGCTGAATCATTCACAATTACACAATATTGGCGTTATTGGTTCTTGTCGAGAGAATCCATTTTAGATTTCGCTTCCAGAAGAGGCTTGGACTTTCCTTACGGCTGCCCAATTGACTCCTGTAATAGCAATTATAAAGATCAAAATCAGAGCCTTGTAATTGAGCCATCTGAAAATAGTAAGAATACTTACCTTTCAATCATCGGTGCATTAGTTACTGTGCTTGCTGAATTTGACGAATCCAACGAGCGACCTTTAAAAAACAGGAAGATGGTTCGCTCTGACGGCATTTCCGCTAAGGCTGTAGCGGACATCATTAGTGAACGCTTTGAAGGCACAGAGCTGCCACTAAAACGCTCCAATACCATAGTAAAAGAGGCTTTGAGGCTAATCGAAAAAGCTGAAATACCTTGCGCGGTAACTATTCAGCACCCAGCAAAGGCGTATTGTTGTAATTTCGAACCGCTTTAAGAAGCGCCTGAAATATGTTCAACCCCTGCTTTTTAGCAGATGATAAATAGCTTCGGATTCGGGTAAACATGGTACCTCCGTCTTCGCTTCTGAAGCAGCCTGAGATCTTCTGCTTAAGTTTGGCCATCCTGGCATCACGTTCACTGCCATTGTTATCGAAGGGAATTGAAAAGTCCGACATGAAGCGCAACGTTTCAACCTTAAACTCAATAAGCCTTTTGAACAGGTTGTAGGCCTTGGTATTCCTGACCTTCTTACGTCCAAGCACCTGTCGTTGTTTTTCCATATAAGCGGTTTCCTTCGTGAGAGCCCTTTGAAGGATTTGGTCGTATATCGTCTCAATGCGAAGCTGTATTGCACCAGGCATTTGAGTCAGACCGGCTGCTTTGTATTTCTTGCAGAAGTGCCAGGAGAGCGTAAGCAATTTCATCAGCCGCAGAGCCAGCTTATTCGCATCCCTATCGACAACTCCCTGAAGCTCTCTCAGATGATGGGCATTACAAAGCACATGCACTGCCGCATAGGCAAAGTAGGACTTCCAATGATCGTGAACCAGAATGCCTGCAAAAGTCAGCAGGATGCCCATTGCATCCATTGCTTCACAACCTCGCCTTTCTGAGAGGTAGTAAAGCGTCCATTGGTCATCTCGCATAATGTGTAACCACCACAGTGAACCGTCAACCCGCATGCCAGTTTCATCCGCTCCTGCAACCGGACTTTCTTGTAAAGCATCGCGGATACTCTGCTCAGTAGAGGCCAGGTTCTCATGGGTATAGGCAACAAAATTGGCAACAGAGCCTGCGCTGACACTCATGCAATAAATAGTATTGAAATACTCAGACACCCGGTGATATGGGATGAAGTGATACTGGTTTAAATGAACAGCCATTGCCTGAGTCACTTCTCCGTATTGAGCAGCGGCTTTCACTCCTTGGGGAAACTCAGCGGTGTTCCGTTTACCACAAGGACATACTTTAACGTCTGCCCAGTACGCGGTAACTTCAAATTCTCCGGGTCTACCTGGATCAAAAACCTGTCGCTCAATGTATTTGGTGGGTTTAATATCGATAAGCGAAGACTGGCAACAGCAACATTTTTCAACCTTCAGATGCCTGACATAATCGGGTAAGGCGACACGTCTCAAACAAGAGCCTTGATGACCTTTCTGGCCACCTGGTTTATTGCCTGAAGATGGTCTAAGGCTTTTGGGGTTCGGTGTTTCCTGTGAGGAGCAGGGGGCTTCTTTGGAAGATGTATCACCTTTATCACTCCCTTTTTTACTGGGCTTTTGATAACCATCTGACGATGGTGGCTTACTACTGTTTTGACTGTTTTTATTAACCCTTTCTTCCAGTTCGCTGCAACGTTCCCGTAAAAGCGCATTCTCGGTCCGAAGCTCTTCATTCTCTTTAAGGAGAGCTTCGGTAAACGGAGTAGCTGGGAAGTCTGGTTCCATACTGGAGATTTGTTAGAAAAATTGAGTATAAGATGATGGTCGAAAAATCAGAAAATTCCAGATTTATATGAAGGGTGCTGAATAGTTACCTGAAATTAAGAAAGGCTATACACAATTTGCAGATGGCGATATTGCTATTGCCAAAATCACACCTTGCTTTGAAAACAGTAAAGCTGCTGTTTTTTCTGGTTTAACGAATGGTGTAGGGGCGGGTACTACAGAGCTTCATGTTGCACGATCTTTCGGAAATACCGTCAATCGGTTGTATATCCTTCTATACCTGAAAGCACCGCAGTTTCTAAAAGTTGGTGAAACAAAAATGACAGGCTCTGCCGGTCAGAAACGGGTACCAAAAGACTTTTTTGCTGGAAACCCACTTCCGTTACCACCTTTGGAAGAACAACACCGCATCGTCGCCAAAGTCGATGAACTGATGGCTCTGTGCGACCAGATTGAGCAGCAGACCGAAGCCAGCCTGTCCGCCCATACGACACTGGTAGAAAACCTGCTGGCAACCCTCACCACCAGCGCCAATGCCGAAGAGCTGAAGCAGAACTGGCAGCGCATCGCCAGCCACTTCACCACCCTGTTCACCACCGAAGCCTGCATCGACATCCTTGAAAGGAATATTCTTGAGCTGGCGGGCTCTGGTAAATTTTCAAGTACTGCTCCTCACTCAATAAATAATAAGGTAAGCCTTTTAAGAGAAGCCTCTGAAGACAAGGTGTCTTTACTTGAAAAAGGACATGTTAGAGTTGAAAGCATCAAGCCAATAGATATTCCTGTCCCCTACAGTTCAATCCCTGAAGGCTGGGTTCTATGCCAATTGAATGATGTTACCTGCTGCCTAGACCATAGAAGAAAACCTATCAAAAAGTCAGATCGTTCGGAGGGTCAAGTTCCATATTATGGAGCCAACGGGCCTGTAGGCTTTATTGGGGAGCATCTTTTTGATGAGGAGCTAGTTCTTGTGGTTGAGGATGAGACTTTTATAGGTCGAACTAAGCCGTTTTCGTATCGAATTAGCGGCCCTTCCTGGGTTAATAATCATGCTCATGTACTGAAGTGCACTTCGGTTATACTGCCTGACTTTTTGAATATTTTGCTCTCTTACTATCCATTTATACCACTTACATCAGGGACGACAGGCCGCAAGAAGTTAACAAAGAATACTCTTCTACAAATTCCTATCATCGTACCTTCGGTTGATGAACAACGCTTCATTATAGAGAAGGTGCAGTCTCTAATGGCTATATGCAACCAAATCAAAGCCCACCTGCAACACAAGCAGCAAACCCACCTGCATCTGGCCGATGCCTTGGTAGAGAATGCACTCGCTTAACTAAATACATTTGTCCCTGATCGTTACTGACTGGAGCAATTTTCGACGTATGGAGAAAGACATAATGAAAACAGGGTGGATGATACGAGCCGGTGAAGGTGGTCGCTTTGCTGATGAGTTCAAGGAACATAACGCTGTAGCTATTGGCTGGAATGAACTCGGCGATCTGCGTACTTACCAGACAACTGAAGCCATTAGAGACGCTTACATCAATTTGTGGGGCAATGCCAAGCCAGCCAGAACCAGTAATGCTGTAGCAATGATTCGTAAATTCCGAGACAGCATTAAAAAAGGCCAGATGGTGATTACCTATAACCCGGAGCTACGGGTTTACCATGTTGGTGAAGATGTTGGCAGCTACCAGTTTCAAACATCAGACAGCAATATCGTGGGAGAGTACGTCCACACTCGCCCGGTAAAGTGGCTGGGGGATGTATCAAGAGATACCCTAAGCCAAGCCTCCCGAAATAGTCTTGGATCAACACTGACTCTGTTTTCACTACCGGAACCGGTGATAACTGAACTGAATGCCAGGCTGCATGGTGAAGTTCCAGACTCTACCTCTGAACCATCAGATAGTGAAGACGAAGCTTTCGTTCAACTAAAAGACCAAACCATTGAGCAAAGCCACGAGCTGATCAAAGACAAAATACAGGCTCTGCTCCCAGATGAAATGGAGCAACTTGTTGCTGCACTGCTTCGTGGTATGGGTTATAGAACACGAGTATCGCCAAAAGGCCCTGATAGAGGCGTAGACGTATTTGCTTCTCCCGATGGGCTGGGGCTGACGCAACCACGCATCAAGGCCGAGGTAAAGCATCGCTCTGGCAGCATGGGTTCTCAGGCCATACGAAGCTTTCTGGGCGCTCTGCGGGATGGAGACAGTGGACTATTCATCAGCACAGGGGGCTTCAGCAAAGAAGCCAGATATGAAGCAGAACGTGCCACCGTACCACTAACGCTGATCGACATTGATGACCTGGCCAACCTGATTGTCACTCACTACGAACAGTTTGATGTTGAGGGCAGAACCCTGCTACCACTGGTAAAAATCTACTGGCCTGCGGACTAAGCTGCAGGCATCCCGCTTACTACCTGCTGTTTTCCAAAAGCCAAATGCTGAATTTTCACCAACTATGGGCACTGGCAGAACAGGATTATCAATAGGCTATTTGCTTGGAAGAATTCATCGCTGCATAGGTTGAAACTGAACCACTAAAAAAAGGGGAGATCAGGTTCAGCATTCCCTCTCAAAATCAAAGAGCAGTTAAAAAACGTACTGATCAGAAATAAACGAGTGTGGATATGAGCTTGAAATAGATTCAGATGATGATTTAGAAAGTGGGCACAATAGTGGGCTCAAATCTGCAGATACGAAAAAGCCCGTAGTGCTTACTATCACTACGGGCTTCTCGTTATATGGTGCCGGCACCAAGAGTCGAACTCGGGACCCACTGATTACAAGTCAGTTGCTCTACCAACTGAGCTATACCGGCAAGGAACGAGGTGAATAATATTTATGCCGGGTGTATTTGTCAACTTCCATCTGCACCCTGATGCTTATTTTATGCTTGATCGCTTCCAAACCGACTGGACTCATTTATTGAGCATAGTTCCCTGCTGCTGCACTCACCCCAAAAGGGTATCATGCATATTGTTATTGCTCTTGCTCTAGGGTCAGGGCTGCAGCTGCCTCCGCTCAATGCCGAGCATCCCAAGCAACTGATTTGCGGCCTTCTCCAGACTGGCAACAAATACCTGGCCTTTTTCATTATCTTTCTGCCAGCTTACGGTCACTCTCAGGTCATGTTCTGTGGGATAGTAGGCAATTCCCAGCCCGTCATTTTCGACAGGCCCAAAGACAAAACGGCTGATACTTTCGTTTGCAACACATGACGTGGACAAAGTACTCTTTTTAACTAAATCCTGATAAACGGGGTCAGTAAATAGCGCTGGTTTATCAGCAACTTCGTTTGGGTGAAGCTCCTCCCATTTTTTTTCAAGGGCAAACAGGTGGCGACAGATACCCTCCCCCGCCTTACAGTCTTTAATTTTTTGCTTGTGCGCATCGAGGGCATTTCTTAACAACTCAGCTTTTGCATCATCCGATACATCGCCACGATCAAGAGCAGCCAGGAATTTCATCACTTCAGGAGAGTAACTGCGCAAATCATCTGTTCGACCATGCTTAAATTGCCTCATTGAAACTGACTCATAAGTTGGAGGATGGTCATAGCCGGCATGATAGGCTGCCAGCTGAAACACTAGCTGATAAAAAGCATCAGGGCTGATTTTCATGCCTTTCAATACGGCTTGACTGATGTTGTGGACATTAACCTCTTTCAACTCAACCTGAGAGAGATCACTTTTAAAGTGATCTGAGGCACTTGCCAGTCTGGACCTCATTTTGTCATCTATTTCTGGAGCAAGTCGCTCTTCATTAGACGCAAGCTCTCCATCCCAATGCTCAGCACTATTCAATAACTTAATTGCTCGGTTGGCCATAGGAAGCCAAGCACCGGCATCTGCCGCACTATGTTCAATAGTGACACCCACTTCGCCTTTATCCATACAAATAAATTGAAGCGACTTGTCAAAGCACCGGTTACTGCCGATACCTGCCAGCAGCTGTTTTCCACTATAGTCTCCACCACCAGAGTCATCCATACAAACACAGCAGAATGCATCTTCAACCTGTTGCCACACGTTGCGGTTGGCTTCACTGAATTCGACAAAGTCCTTTTGAAGCTCAGCGCATTCGTTTCGATTACCTGATGTCATTGGTGTTAAATCAACGGCATCGTCCTGCTTTGGCTTACGGCTAATCTCGGTGAGGGTATTAGCAAGGTTATGCACACTGATTTTCTTTCCAGATTCATCAGATACTTGTACTCGATAAAGCTGTCCCTTTGAAAGCACAATGATGTGTTGCGCTTTTCCCTGAGGACAAGGAATAAGCTCATCCTTATCTTCGCAGGCTTTACGGTGACCGAACAGTTTCTCAGGTTGACTCATACAAAGGGCCTTACCCCTTTCCTGGTCAACGGCCAACCTTTTTTCCTGAATCATTTTCAGGTGCTCATGAGCACCAAGAATCGCACCGGACACAGTATAAAAAGAATGGGTCTCCTCCGAAGAGGTTCCAGTATCAACTTCTGGCAGATTTAATTTCAAAGCAAAACTGACATTAATGGGGGTGGCCAATCTCAGCTTGAAGTACATATCATCCCAATAACGACCAAACCATCCAGCCTTAGTTAAAGCATCATTTTCAAGGGCTTTTTGCAGGTCAGTCGCATCACTCGAATTAAAGTCACCAAGCTTTTTCATAAAATTTGCAACGTCGCTCTCAACCCACCTTCCATCCATCTTCGCAGGTAGAGATCTTAGTTTGTTAAAGGTGGATTGCCACTGAGGCAAAGGTATGGGATCAACTTTCCCTGCAGGAGTAGTAGTAAATGCAGCCAGAGGCTGAGTAAGAAATGGACATGCTGAGTCACTCGTTGCTGTTTTAGTTTTAGCTTTTACTTCCTGTACCAGGACTCCAGAAGGCATCTTACCTGGCACAGAGTGAATGCCCGAATGAGTCAAGCTTGTGCCTTGCGCCACACAACCTGCAACATCTTTACCAGAAACAGAATCCACATTTATACCTTTATCACCTTAATAAACTCGTGTTTAGACCCTTATCAAATAGACAAGTTCGGAAGGCGGTAAAGCTGTATCAAGAGAGTAGATTTAGTGAGCAACGGTCATCAGAACGATGGAGCTTCCCCACTTATTTATGCCTGGAAATAGTACTCCAAGGTGGCAAGCAGGCTATGCATCCCGAAAGTTACGAGAGTTCAGCCCATAAAACAATGCATCACCTGCGACACTACTGGTGAAGATATTAATAGGACTTTCGCATTGACAGGCAGCTGTAAAAATTGCTAGATCAGCAAAAAATAGCGGATGTCGTCGTGCGTAGAAAGATAACAAGACCTACAACAGCTGGGTGTGATTTGCCGAAATATACAGGGTTTCTATTGTGTGAGCCGAAATCAGCAACCTGTACTCGCCTTAGTGAGATCGGAGATATGTCACACCACAGCGTTAACCGTTTTCTACAACGTGAAGACTTTGCTCCCAATGACCTTTTCATGGAAGTAGCCGCAAGGCTGATTCTTGATGGGGGCACGCTATCGGTTGATGATACGGTGCTGGATAAGCCGTACAGTAACTACACGGCATTCATCGGCTATCATTACTCGGGCAAGCATCATAAAGCCGTCAAGGGCATTAATCTCATAACGCTCTATTACACCGATATCAAAGGCTATAGCCTTCCTGTCAATTTCCGTATCTATGACTCTGCGGACGGAAAGTCCAAAAATGATTATTTTCTCGAGATGCTGAAAGAAGTACTTGTATGGGGCTTACGACCTGCATTTGTTACGGGGGATTCCTGGTATAGCAGTGCCGCAAACCTGAAGACTGTGAAAAACAACGGTCTGGGTTTTATGTTTGCCGTTAAAAGCAACCGTACTGTTTCTATCCAAAAGGGTGACTACCAACAAGTGCAGAGCCTGGAGATTCCTGAAGAGGGAATAACCGTTTGGCTACGTAATTTTGGTTCTGTGCGTTTGTACCGGACGCGGCTAAAAAACGAGCTGCGCCATTACGTCGTCTACACACCCCATGCTGGATCAGAGGTATCACCACAGGTAGGCTTTAATGAACTTCACCTGCACCATTGGGCGATCGAAGAGTATCACCGGGCGCTGAAACAACTCTGCAGTATTGAGCGCTTTCAGGTGAGAGGAAAGCAGCAGGTCAGGAACCATATTTTTGCCTCTATCTTTGGGTATGCCTGCCTTCAGGCCAAGAAAGTATCTGAATCTCTCAGTAGCATCTATCGCGTTAAGAATGATGCGCTCAAGGATGCTATTTGGGACTTCATTAAGAGCTTCTCTGATGGTAAAGACTGGCTGAGACCATCTTTTATCAGAGCTGTCAATGCGTAAGTTCTAATTAAGAAGAATCACAAGAATATTGACATAATTATCAACCATTCCAGTGTCAGCAAGCACTTGCTGTAATGCTTCGATTTCCAAGGCAACAAGATCTGCAATAATCGCTTCTTTTGAAATCACAATATCCAGCGATACAACCGCTCCAAAGAGAATAAGCGTTCCACTGGTTATGATGTAATGCCACCTTCGACTGGCTTTAGAAAGTGTCGTCAGTAGCAGCAGTAAAAGTACGGAGTAGCCTATAAAGCCAAAAGCGGGAAACCATCGATAGATTTCGAAGTACAAGGAAAACATTCCAAGGGCAAAAAACAGGAAGACAGAGCCCAACCAAAAGCACAAAAAGCGACGATTCAGAACCGATGACATATCCAAGCTCTCTAATCTGAGAAATTTTTGTGATATATCGGCAGCTTCCTGAGGAAGGTTAAAAGCAGTATGGAGTGCACTGGAGTTATTTGGGGAAGAATGAAAAAATTATTAACTCAACCGATTACGGTCCGCCCGTATTAAAAAGTTCCTGAATGAAGTGTGCTTCAGTGAGGGCTCCCACAAACAAAAACAGATCCTTCCTGGATCTGTTTTTCTCCCTATGGACTCCTGTCCAATTGGTTAGGCATCCTGCCTGATAAAATCCCTGCTTACTCTGACCGTCATCCTGAAGATCTGGACATCCTGTCCACTGGCTCCCTGCCAAAGTACTTCCCTGATTTGTCAGCCGTTTACCTTCCTGGCTAAGTAGACTTCCTGTCACAGCTGACGGTTACTATAGTGCGGTTTTTACGTATGCTTTACAGTCAGGAAATCACCATAACCTGTGTGAGACATTTGCTATAGATGACAATAGTCTTTTACCTGACCTGCGCTTTACCTGCCAAAGTAGCAAAAAAGATCTGAGATAAAGAGAGAAGAAAAAGCAATACATACAAAAAAGCCAGACTGAAAGTCTGGCTTTTTTGAGAGAATTGGTGCCCAGGAGAAGACTCGAACTTCCACGCCCTTTCGGACACTAGCACCTGAAGCTAGCGCGTCTACCAATTCCGCCACCTGGGCATAGCTGAAAGCGTTGTTGATTGTGATGACAAGGCAGAAATCATTTGATTTGGTGCCCAGGAGAAGACTCGAACTTCCACGCCCTTTCGGACACTAGCACCTGAAGCTAGCGCGTCTACCAATTCCGCCACCTGGGCCTTGTCACCGCCGTTCAACATCTCAGCGATGCGGCGCATATTAGAGATCGCTGGTTAGACTGTCAACCACTTAAAATAAGATTGATAAAAGATTATGGAAGGTACGGATACTGACTTCGGTGATTGGCATGTCATCGGGGAGGGAGAAATTCTGTACTCCTGTCCATCGTCGTCAGAAACAGGAGTGAAAGATTGGATTTCAGAGGCTCTCAGAGATCGACTCTCAATGCTCGGGAGATAATTATTACCCTTTCATGGCACTGGTCATGGTTTGAAACCACATCATTTTACTGAGATCTCCAGTAGCAACGATATTCTGCTCCTGAACACCACGCATAAACGCTTCCTGGGCATTTTTTGCTGTCAGAATCTCAAACCCTTTTGCGGCACTGGAGAAAGAGAGTTCAAATGTTGGCTCAGTCGTTGCTCCAGAGACAGGGTAAACCTGCTGGTCTTTCACAATATAATGGCGGGCTACCCCATCCTTACTGCTGAGCTGAAATGTCAGATCCTGACCTTCCAGTGTTTTTTGAAATGAGGGGTTTTTACGACTGGCACGTTTCATCATGAAACCGAGTGCCCACAACAACAATTTGAATTTCACTATTTCAGTCCCGAACTCTGCAGATAAGAATGACTGCCTGCCAGCACCCGGCACATAAAAAGAAAACACTTTCCCATGGAGCAACTTGAAAAAGCTGGCAATGGAAAAATGCTTTCTGAGTGGTTATGCAAACAGTATTCATGAAGATGGCAAAACCAATATCAGGCTTACCATGCTATGGTCACCTGCAAAACGCCATCAAAGTCGTCGACTGCAACTGACCAGATAGAAATCTATCAGTTTACGGCGTCTTTCAGCGCTTTACCTGGCTTGAAAGCAACCGTCTTGCTTGCCTTAATCTGGATGGTTTCACCGGTTTGAGGATTTTTACCGGTACGGGCTGCACGGCTGCGCTGTTCGAAAGTACCAAAACCAACCAGGTTTACAGAATCTGCTGATTTCATGGCACTCGTGATGGCTTCAAGAACGGCATTAAGGGCCAGAGAAGCCTTGTCCTTGCTGATATCGGCTTCGTCAGCGATGACATTTACCAGATCTGGTTTACGCATAGGGAATACACTCCGTTTTGTTTTTCTTGTTTCTTCCCTTGAATCAAGGGTTTCTCGCTTCCTGAGCAAGGACAGCACGAGCTCTTGACTACAGGTGTATGGCTCAAAGACAAAAACAGACTAAAACACCGCCGCCCTCAGGGCAATAGTCTGGACCAACTGTTTGCAGGATTTTTGTCAGAAATCCACGTTTTTCTGTCTATCAACTGACTTCCATCATCTCAAAGTCAGCTTTGCCTGTTCCACAGTCCGGACAGAGCCAATCCTCTGGGACATCTTCCCAGGCTGTTCCGGCGGGTATGCCATCTTCAGGCCATCCGGCAGACTCATCATAAACAAAACCACAGATAATACACTGCCATTTTTTCATCATTCTCTCCGGCTCATACCTTCTGAAAACTGTTTATTTCTGGTATGTCTTGTGCTCAAAAAGATGTCTCAGGAGTTCAACAGGTAAGCATACAAACAAAGATTCACACCAAAGACTGCCAGCATAAGTCTTTTTTGGGTAGTAAAAAACCGTGATCTTCTGGCAAAATGCCCACCCTGAGTTTTGCATCATTGGCTTTCCAGTAGCATTTCAGCTCTTAACGAGAAAAGAGCGCTGCATACGGGGGATTAGACTATGCAAGCAGTAAGATCCAGCAGCATTATGTTTAGCAAAAATAACAAAAAAAGCGCTGTATTGAGCAGACTCCAGTGATGAATGGAATCATCAAGAAGAATAAAGATAAGTCATCAGAGATTATAATGCCCGCAAGTCATGAGCCAGAATCCAGCCGGTCACTCCGCCTGGAAAGCACAGGCGCTGTTTTTGAAAACAGCAGAAGTGACAACCACTTCTACCGCATTCGCTGTGAAGGAATCACCAAAGTCTATCCGGGTGTTGTTGCCAATGATCAGGTAAGCCTTGCCATCCAGCCCGGCGAAATCCATGCCCTGCTGGGTGAAAATGGTGCAGGAAAAAGCACCCTGATGAAAATCCTCTACGGTGTGACCCAGCCAGACAGTGGACATATCTGGTTTGATGGCCAGCCACAGACCCTTAAATCTCCAGCCCATGCCAGGCGCCTTGGAATCGGCATGGTGTTCCAGCACTTTTCACTGTTTGAAACATTAACCGTGGTAGAAAACATCGCCCTGTCCATGGACAAAAGGGAAGCAGGCCAACTCAAGGATCTTGCCCGGCGAATCGAGGAAATCTCCAGCCATTACGGTATGCCTATTGACCCTCACCGTCACGTGCACAGCTTATCTACTGGAGAACGCCAGAGGGTTGAGATCATTCGCTGCCTGGTACAAGACATCAGCCTTTTGATTCTGGATGAGCCCACCTCTGTGCTGACACCGCAGGAAGTCAGCAGCTTGTTTTCAACACTAAGAAAGCTAGCAGCAGAAGGTTGCAGCCTGCTGTTTATCAGTCATAAGCTTCAGGAAGTGAAAGCCCTGTGTGATAGAGCCACTGTACTGAGACACGGAAAGATTGCTGGAACCTGTGATCCTAAAACCACCAGCACTGAGGACATGGCCAGTATGATGGTGGGCAGTCAAACGACACTGGGGCAGCGCTACAGCTTTTCATCGAATAAAGAGGAAGATAAACGTCTTGCCGTCCAAGGGCTGACGGAAGCCGCACTGGGTGACTTTGGCACAGCATTGCAAGACATCCGTTTTTCCGTAAAGCCTGGGGAAATTCTTGGCATCGCGGGTGTTGCCGGAAATGGCCAGAAAGAATTGATTCAACTGCTCAGTGGAGAAAGGCTGGCTACCTCACCGGATTTTATCACTCTGGATGACCAGGCCATTGGAAAGTTAACGCCCGGCAAACGGAGGCGTCTGGGAATGGCTGTGGTGCCAGAAGAGCGCCTTGGTCGGGGAGCCGTGCCGGATATGTCGCTTTCCGAAAATGGCCTTCTCACCGGCTTTTTACAAAACCTGGTATTCAGAGGGTTCTTAAGACAGCGACGAATTCACGGATTTGCCAACGACGTAATCAGCAACTTTCGGGTAAAAGCTCACGGGAACTCAGCTGATGCCAAAAGCCTTTCCGGTGGTAATCTGCAAAAGTTCATCATTGGCCGTGAAATACTGCAAAACCCCAAATTGCTGATCTGTGCCAGCCCAACATGGGGCGTTGATGTTGGGGCTGCGAACCTTATCCATCAATCTCTGATTGACCTCCGAGACAAAGGTACCGCCATCGTCGTGCTTTCTGAAGATCTGGACGAACTTTTCCAGGTTTCTGATCGTATTGGCGCTCTCTGCCACGGCAAACTGTCACCAGTAAAGCCGGTAACAGAAACATCCATTAATGAAGTGGGTCAGTGGATGGCAGGTGTGTTTACTGATCCGGAATCGGAAGCGTCAGAACAAGCCTCTGCTCTCCCAAGAGGAGTCGAACTGGAAATGGAACAAAACATACAGGAAAAGGAGTTTACCCCCTGATGAAGATTTCCATTGAGCGAAGGCCTCAAGACTCAAATTTGATGAAATACCTGTCACCCCTGCTGGCAGTATTGCTCACACTGATCGCAGGAGGTGTGATTTTTACCTTGCAGGGACAGGATCCATGGACAGGCCTGTATACGTTCTTCATTCTGCCCATCAGCGATAGCTATGGCCTTTCCGAGCTGGGTGTCAAAGCAGCCCCTATACTGCTCTGTGCCATGGGGCTGGCAGTGTGCTTTAGAGCCAATATCTGGAATATTGGAGCAGAAGGGCAGCTACTGATGGGGGCACTGGTGGGCAGCTGGGCAGCCCTGAGCTGGATGGACTCGGAGGGTATCTGGGTACTCCCCGCGGTACTGATGACTGGCGCTATCGCCGGTTTACTCTGGGCCTTGATCCCTGCATTACTGAGGAATCATTTCAATACCAATGAAATCCTCACTACCATCATGTTGAACTATATCGCTCTGAACCTTCTGCTTTATGCGGTGCATGGTCCCCTGAAAGATCCCCATGGCTTTAACTTTCCGGAATCTGCGCTGTTTACGGAGGCTGTCACGCTGCCCCTGTTGCTGGAAGGAACCCGACTTCATATTGGCCTGGCATTCGGACTCTTTGCCGGGGTGTGCATCTGGGTCTTGATGACAAAAACCTTTCTGGGTTTTCAACTGAAGGTTATTGGTCTGGATGTCAGTGCAGGACACTTTGCCGGTTTCCGTGAGCGACGTCTGGTGTATTTCAGCCTGCTGCTGTGCGGTGCCCTGGCTGGGCTTGCAGGCATCTCGGAGGTCAGCGGCCCCATTGGCCAGCTGGTACCGTCTGTCTCCCCCGGTTACGGTTATGCTGCCATTATTGTTGCCTTTCTTGGCCGCCTGCACCCAATCGGTATTTTACTGGCCAGCCTGCTGATGGCGCTGGTTTATATGGGTGGCGAGATGGGCCAGATTGATCTCGGCCTGCCGCTGGCAATGGGCAGTCTGTTCCAGGGCATGTTGCTGTTCTTCCTGCTGGCCTGTGATTTTTTGATCAGTTACCGCTTCCGAGTTAGGACAATGTCCAATCAACCCCCAGCTCATGGACGTAATGTGGGAGTCAACTGCTAATGGATATGGACCTGATCACCAACATTCTTTTTGCCATGGTTCGAACCGGCACCCCACTGCTGCTAGTTGCCCTCGGGGAACTGGCCTGTGAAAAAAGTGGCGTGCTTAACCTGGGACAGGAAGGCATGATGCTTATGGGCGCTGTAATAGGCTTTATTGCAGCAATCACCACAGGAAGCCTGATATTCGGGGTAATAATGAGCCTGATGGTTGGTATGGCCATGGCGCTTCTGTTTGGCCTGCTGGCTATCCAGCTGCGGGCTAACCAGGTCGCCACAGGTCTGGCTCTGACCATTTTTGGTGCGGGTCTGAGTGCCTATGTAGGCACTGACTACATTGGTCAGGCACTGGCAGGATTTCAGCCCGTTTTGATTCCGCTTTTATCAGACATACCGGTTCTGGGCAAAGCCCTGTTCAGTCAGGATGTTCTGGTTTACTGCTCGCTGGGTATCGCACTGGCTATCTGGCTGTTCTTCCGCTTCAGCCGCCCCGGTCTTGTAGTGAAAGCCATCGGGGAAAGCCCTCACTCTGCCACAGCCGTAGGCTTACCGGTCATACTGACGCGCTGGCTGGCGCTACTGTTTGGTGGTGCCATGGCTGGCCTCGGGGGAGCTTATCTGTCATTGGCTTATACGCCGCTGTGGGCAGAAGGCATGACCGCAGGACGCGGTTGGATTGCACTGGCACTTGTCGTATTTGCCAGCTGGAAAGTAGAACGGGTATTACTGGGAGCCTGGTTGTTTGGTTTGGCAAGCATTATGCATCTGGTACTTCAGGGCATGGGAGCCTCCATCTCCTCCAACCTGCTGGCAACCTTGCCCTACGTGGCAACGATTATTGTTCTGGTCCTTCTATCAAGTAACCAGTCCAGAAGTCGGCTGCTGGCCCCCATGTCTCTTGGCAAACCCTACCATCCGGCGGGGTAGTCTCTATTAACGGTTCCACTCTGGCTTGATACGGAATTCAGGCCATTATTCTAATGATAAAACAGACCTCTAAGGAGCTGATCATCCCATGAAATCCCTTATCAAAAAGGCCATCGTCTCCGTGGCAACGGCAGGACTGATGACCCTGTCCACACTCTCTTCGGCTGTAGAAAAGCCTCTAAAGGTTGGCTTTGTCTATGTGGGCCCTGTCGGTGATGCCGGCTGGACCTATGGCCATGATGAAGGCCGACTGGAGATGGTTGAGAAGCTGGGCAAGAATATCGAAACCACGTATGTTGAGAGTGTTTCTGAAGGTGCGGATGCAGAGCGAGTCATCCGTAAACTGGCACAGCAGGGACACGACCTGATATTCACCACTTCATTTGGTTACATGAACCCAACGCTGAAAGTAGCCAAGCAGTTTCCCAACGTTAAATTCCAGCACGCGACTGGTTACAAACGTGGGAAGAATGTTGGCACCTACTCTGCCCGTTTCTATGAAGGTCGCTACCTGACTGGCGTTATCGCCGGACACATGACCAAGAATAATGTGATTGGCTATGTTGGCTCATTCCCGATTCCTGAAGTGGTCCAGGGAATCAATGCCTTTACGCTTGGCCTTCGCAGTGTAAACCCTGACGCAACGGTGAAAGTGGTCTGGATCAATAGCTGGTACGACCCAGCCAAAGAGCGTGAAGCGGCTGAGTCACTGATTGCCCAGGGTGCCGACATCATCAACCAGCACACCGATTCACCTGCTCCGGTGCAGGCTGCCCAGGACAAGGGCGTGTACGCCTTTGGCTATGACACGGACATGACCCGCTTTGGCCCTGATGCCCACCTGACCGGTAGCATGGTTCACTGGGGTGGCTTCTATACCGATACGGCCAAAGCGGTACTGGATAAGCAGTGGAAGCCAGAAGATGTATGGGGTGGTTTCTCGGCAGGCATGGTTGAAATGGCACCTTATAACAAAGCCATACCCGAAAAAGTCATTGCTCAGGTCGAAACCTTCAAGGAACAGATTGCAGATGGAACATTTACTATTTTTGAAGGTCCCATCAAAGCGCAGGATGGTTCCATCAAAGTTTCAGAGGGTACAAAGCTGAACGATGGTGATATTCTTTCCATGAACTGGTATGTGGAGGGTGTTGAAGGCTCATTGCCTAATTAATCCCCACTTGATTGACAGATCCTGGAGTCGTTGGTTCGACTTCAGGCAGGATGTACTGCTGATGCCCCTTGCTGATTTTGCTGATATGAACTGGCAACCCGCTCAAGAAGCCAAAACGATTCCTGATGCTCTTCGTGAAATGATTCTGGATCAGCACTCGCTTACCCGGCGGCTGAAGCAAGTACACAACAATGAATTTTTTGTCCGAGTCATCTCCCATGACTGGCAGGAACCTGATGCATCAGAGAAGGCCTTTCTTCATTGTGATGATCAACGTGCCAGTATAAGAGAAGTCCTGCTTTTTGGCTCAGGTCAACCAGTTGTTTTTGCCCGCAGTGTTTTGCCTGAGTCAAGCCTGTCTGGTGAGAATAAAGTACTGTTGGAACTGGGAGACAAGCCATTAGGTGAATACATTTTCAGTCAGCCCGGCCTGCGTCGAGGACCGATAGAAGTTACCGATATGAAAGCCAGTCAATTTAACTCACAACTCGATTTCGATTTTGAAACAGAAATCGCCTGGGCCAGGCGATCCCTGTTTTACCTGAGAGAAAAACCTATCTCGGTTTGTGAGGTTTTTCTACCTGAGCGTGAGCAACGCTAAGCGTTACTCTCATCGATAGTCTCGGCTTCATGAGCAGCCCCCTGCTGCTCTTCAGCTGTAACTCTGTCTATTTGTTCTTCAAGACCATCCCAAAATCGTAACCGAGATGAGATGGCCGTTTTAGCTTTATCAACTGCAGCCTGCTCTGCAGTTTTGTCTCCATTGATACACTGTTTCAGCAGACTCTCTGCAGCTGGGCCATGCTCATTTCCATCAAGGTCGATGTGCCTCTCCAGATAGTAAGTCATGGAAGGAACTGACTTCGGAGGGATTTCCCAATGATTCAACAAAGAAGAAAACATCTCCGGAATGGCATCTTCACGCCCAAAAAGAAAATAGCTGGCCACCTCTGGTAATGAACCATGTTGGGCTACCTTCAGCGTATCCGAAACAAATGCCTGAATATATTCTGGCACATCAGCAACCACCAGGGCCTGCTGCCAGGGAACACCAGTCTTAATGCTATAAATGACCTGCTCAATTTTGCTGGTGTCTGCTGATACTTCACGCATGGCTGCGAGATACATTTCCAGATGGCTCATTGGTGTACCATGCCGATCCTTATCCGTCTCTTCATAGAGAATAATTTCATTAATGAAGCGGGCAGACCGGGCATCCGGAACAGGCACCCAGGGTAGCTGCATGGAAGTAAACTCAAGCTGCAATCTTTTCGCCAGCGACATAAAATCCCATACAGCAAATACATGAGCTTCCATGAAGACCGACAACTTTTCCACACTATCAATTTTCTGGTAAAGGGAGTGATTGAAAAGTTGTTCTCGAAGAGGGCGTAAGTCTTTTGTAAACATGATAGTCTCCTGCTGTAAGCGATTGGCTCTGGCAGGCCGACAAAACAAAGACTACATAGACATTGGATACATGGCAGCCTGGCTGCTCACCTATGTTTATCGGCACAACATTTATCGGCTGGAAGGCCCTGACTATTTTCAAAACACAGGTTTTTACGGGCGCAGATGAAACTCATACAATCAATAACAGGCTCTAATAAATGTGCAGAGCTGCTTGATCAGCATCTGCCACGCTGGAAAGACTTTATTCAACTGGCTCGCCTAGATCGTCCTATTGGTATCTATCTATTGTTATGGCCAACACTATGGGCGCTTTGGCTTGCTGCTGATGGTACTCCCACTGTACACAATCTTGTGGTTTTCATTCTGGGCGTCATTTTGACTCGCAGTGCTGGCTGCGTTGTTAATGACTATGCTGACCGGCATTTTGATGGTCATGTAAAACGAACTCATCAGCGCCCATTAGTGACGGGAAAAATAACGCCCAAAGAAGCCCTTATATATGCCGCCAGTCTATTTTTAATCGCCTTTGCACTGGTACTGACCACCAATATTTTAACCATCTACCTTTCCTTTGCCGCCCTGCTACTGGCGTCTGCCTACCCTTTTGCCAAGCGACACACTTACCTACCTCAAGTGGTACTGGGAGCAGCATTTGGTTGGTCAATCCCCATGGCGTATGCAGCTGAAGCCGGTACATTGACAACTCAGGCATGGCTTTTGTTTACAGCTAACCTACTATGGACCGTTGCCTACGATACCCAGTATGCCATGGTGGACAGAGACGATGATTTGAAAATTGGTATTAAATCCACAGCCATTTTATTTGGTGAAATGGATAACCTGATTATCGGCTGCTTTCAGGCTTTTACTCTGGTAGCGATGGCCATGCTGGGGCTGCAGCTTGAATTGGCCTGGCCCTTCTATTTAAGTCTTGTTGCCGCGGCTGCTGGCTTTACTCATCAGCAATGGTCAACCCGTAACCGTGAAAGGGATCCTTGCTTCAAAGCCTTTCTTTCTAACCATTGGGTTGGAGCAGTTATTTTTCTTGGCATTCTCTGCTCACAATAAGCATCTGCAGGTCACCGTACTTACGGTGACCCTGACAAATTTCATACTACGTCATTTTTCTGTAACATTTTGCCGTTGTAATACCTGAAACATAGATAATTAGTTGTTGAATAAATCTGCATTCAATCTCGGGGTATTCTCATGTCTGGCAAAACAATTTTAATTGTGGATGATGAAACACCCATCAGGGAAATGGTCGCTATGGCTTTGGAAATGGCGGGATACCAGTGTCTGGAAGCCGCTGATGCAAAACAGGCTCATTCACTGGTGGTTGATAGCAGGCCAGACTTGATACTGCTGGATTGGATGCTTCCCGATATTTCTGGTATTGAGCTGGCCAGACGACTAAAGCGTGACCAGATGACGGCAGAAATTCCAATCATTATGCTGACAGCTAAAGGTGAAGAGGATCATAAAATCCAGGGGTTGGAAACCGGGACAGATGATTACATCACGAAACCTTTCTCCCCCCGTGAACTGGCTGCTCGACTCAAGGCGGTACTTCGCAGAACCCAAGGTATGGACGAACAATCACCTATTGTCGTTAAAGGGCTGGCACTCGACCCTGTCAGTCATCGCGTCAGTATTGACGGTAACCCCGCAGAGATGGGACCAACTGAATACCGACTGCTGCAGTTCTTTCTGACTCATCAGGAACGTGCCTACTCCCGTGGCCAATTGCTTGACCAAGTCTGGGGTGGCAATGTGTATGTTGAAGAGAGAACGGTTGATGTACATATCCGTCGTCTTAGAAAAGCTCTGGGCAGTGACTATGAAAATTACATTCAGACTGTCAGAGGTACTGGTTACCGCTTCTCTACCAAGGCATAAAACCTGATTCGGGATTTTACCTGGATAACATAAACAGGATGTCAGAATATTTTTCGTCGACATCAGCAGGTGACAGTAGGATCATGAGCAGGCTCAATAGCCATAGGCTAAACAAACTCCGGTATTACATGTGACAAGCTCTCTCCGATCCTGGTTTATTGGTCGAATGGTGTCCGTTCTTGCAATCGGGCTGCTTGCAGGCTGGTTAGTTGACCAGATTTTTCTAGGACTTTTTATTACTACCTTGTCGTATTTAGTCTGGAATCATCATCAGCTACATCGTCTGCTTAGATGGCTTGATGAAGCCGCTCATAAAGAGCTGGATCCTCCTGAAAGCAAAGGAATCTGGGGCGAGATTTTTGATGGCATTTATCGAATACAACGTAGACATAGTCGTTCAAAGCAGCGACTTGCTAACGTAATTGAGCGCATACAGGAATCAACTGCCGCCCTAAACGACGGGATAATCATGGCAGACCAAAATGGTTGCCTTGAGTGGTGGAACCGTGCTGCAGGCGAACTGCTTGGCCTGCAAATGCCCGATGATCAGGGGCAACCTCTGACGAACCTTGTTAGAAATCCCAAATTCGCCAGCTATATGGAAAATAGCCGAGGCAAAGAACCAATTAAGATTGACTCCCCTGCCCACGAAAACCGACAACTGCAAATAGCAATTACCGTTTATGGTCAGGGCAATCGACTGCTTTTAGTAAGAGATGTCAGTCGTTTACATCAGCTTGAGATAATGAGAACAGACTTTGTTGCCAATGTTTCTCATGAACTGAGGACGCCCCTGACGGTCATTTCTGGCTATCTTGAGACAATGAGCGACGGAATGGAAATGAATCCTGATACGCCGCCTATGTTCAAGCGAGCTCTTAGCCAGATGCAGGAACAGGCATCAAGAATGCAGCGCCTGATCGAAGACCTTTTATTGCTTTCACGTCTTGAAGCGACTGAACCGGAAAGAATAAGCCAGACAGTAAAACTGAAGCCACTGCTTTTGGGAATAATAAATGACGCTAAAGCACTGAGTGGTGAAAACCAGCACCAGTTACAACTGGAATGTGCAGAAGATGCCTCAGTCACTGGTGACGCCATGGAGTTACGCAGTGCATTTTCCAATCTGGTTTATAATGCCATCCGCTATACACCTTCGGGTGGAAAGGTTCATGTGAAGTGGTGGCAGGATCCAGAGGGTGGTCACCTTATGATTCAGGACAATGGTGTAGGCATAGACCCTGTTCATATTCCAAGACTGACCGAGCGATTTTATCGTGTGGATAAAAGCCGAAGCCACGCAACAGGTGGTACGGGTTTAGGGCTGGCGATTGTAAAACATGTTTTGTTAAGGCACGAAGGTCGTATCAGTATCAGTAGTCATCCGGGCAAAGGCAGTCGGTTTATCTGTCATTTCCCATTATCAAGAATCAACTCGACCAAAGTGATCCAAGCTAAAGAGCCAGATATTTGAGGTTAAACACAGCCTATTAAATAAAAAAGGGCCTTTCTGGCCCTTTTTTACGAAAGATCAAACAGTATTTACTCTTCGATCTGTTCCAAAGCGCAGTCCAGACGCTTCTTACCAGTGCGCTCCAGGTAAGCTTGAAAATCACGTGGCAGACGGCCAGTGGTAGCACCTTCCCACTTGATGCGCTCACCTGATTCATTCTCATATTCAAAAGTGTACTTTTGAATATTTCTGCGACGCTTTGGTGCAGCTTCATCCAGTTCCAGGTTACCCAGACCCAGGTCATTCATGGAAACACCACGGTCAGCCATAATCTGCTTGATCGCTTCAATGCTTTCCTGCTTCTTCTTACGCTTTTCTTCGTCTTTAACGCGAGCTTCCTGCTTCTCAGTCAGAACATCGTTCAGACGAGAAATGATACGCTCCAGATCTTCAGCGTGTACATCTTTAAACAGAGAACGAATACGGGTTTTGCTGCTTAAACGATGCAGAACTTCTTCAAAAATATTCATTTACTTTACGACTCCTTGGTCTTGATAGAACTTCCTACTTAGGAATAAAGATGTTCAATTCGATGATCTTTATACAGCAAGATTTTTTTAGATGGAAGTACCATTATATAAATATTAAAAATAATGTGAATCGATGATAGTAAAAACTGACAAATTATTAATCCATAGTTGAACAACAGATTACATCATTCGGATGTATTTTTGATCAAACTATTAATAGCTATAAAAGAAATAAGTTGTATAAATCATAGAGATAGTTCAAATGCAGTATTTGACTAAAGACATGCAGTTCTTACCGGTGAGTTGTGACTGGCGAACACCTTTCAAGTACTGCGCTCGATGATGATAAAAAACAGCACTTTCAGGAATCGTCCTGTGTGTTTTAGATGCGTACTGGCAGTAACTTATGTGCCCCTACCACTAGGTCATATAAATACGAATAGATTTCTATTTCCTCTTACTATTTTCACTGCATTGCCAGCTTTGAGTTACTGCACCATTTTCGAATGATTCAATCTCGACATCAAATTGCCAAATCCGGTGAATATGCTTCAGAAGTTCATCTGTCTCTTTCCCCAGAGGCCGACCTTGATGCTGATAATGACGAAGAGTCAGCATTCGATCACCTCGAACATTCACATTATAAACCTGAATGTTTGGCTCTCTATTGCCAAGATTATACTGAGCCGCCAGTGACTCACGTATTTCTTTATACCCCATTTCATCGTGAATACTATCCACTTCAAGATAAGAACGGGACTCATCATCCAGAATTGAAAACAATCTTAAATCTCGCATTACCTTGGGTGACAGGAACTGAAGGATAAAGCTTTCATCCTTAAAGTTTTTCATAGCAAAGTGGACGGTATCCAGCCAGTCACTTCCAGCAATATCTGGAAACCACTCTCGATCTTCATCCGTAGGGTTTTCACATATACGGCGAATATCCATAAACATATTAAAGCCAAGAGTATATGGGTTGATACCACTGTAATGCGGGCTATCAAAAGCCGGCTGGTAGATAACGCTGGAATGAGAATGAAGAAACTCCAGCATAAAACCATCGGTTACCTTTCCTTCATTGTACAGCTCATGAAGAAGGTGGTAATGCCAGAAGCAGGCCCATCCTTCATTCATCACCTGGGTCTGTTTCTGGGGATAGTAGTATTGGGCAATTTTTCTGGCAATTCGTAATATCTCTCTCTGCCAGGTTTCCAACAGTGGGGCATTCTTTTCAAGGAAATAGAGCAGGTTCTCTTCTGGGTCTTTAGGGAATCGCTCTACCTGTTCCTGCTCTTCTTTCTCAACTTTGGGAATCGTTGTCCATATATCGTTTAATGTTCGCTGAATATATTCCGCTCTCTCTTCCTGTCTGGCCTGCTCCTGTTCAGCCGATAAGGGTCTGGGTCTTTTATATCTATTAACCCCCTGATTCATTAAGGCATGGCAAGCATCCAGTATTTCTTCAACCGCCTCGATACCATATTTCTCTTCACACTCAGCAATATAATTTTTGGCAAATAGCAGGTAATCAATAATAGACTCAGCATCTGTCCAGGTTTGAAACAGATAATTCCCTTTAAAGAAGGAGTTATGTCCATAGCTGGCATGGGCTAATACCAGAGCCTGCATGGTCATCGTATTCTCTTCCATCAAGTACGCAATGCATGGATTTGAGTTGATCACTATTTCGTAGGCCAACCCCATCCGACCACGTTGATAGTTCTGCTGAGTATGAAGAAAGTGCTTACCAAAACTCCAGTGGCTATACATTAATGGCATACCGGTTGAGGCATAGGCATCCATCATCTGTTCGGAACTGATGATCTCAATCTGATTCGGATAGGTATCCAGTCTGAATCGATCAGCAATACGAGCAAGCTCTTTGTCATATTGTTGAACCAATTCAAAGGTCCACTCCGGACCAGTAGAGATCAACTTGCTGCTCATGCATTTTCCTTTTTTTCAAATAGTTTGCGGAAAACCGGGTAAATATCACTGGGCGATTTAATCTGCTGCATGGCAAAGTGATCTTTAAACTTTTCAGCTACACTCTGATACTCACGCCATAAGTTCTGATGAGCACGATCTGTGATTTCTACATAACAGTAATACTGAACCTTTTGCATAATCTGTTCGGTCAGAATTTTGGTGCAAACACTGGAGTCACCCTCCCAGTTATCCCCATCCGATGCCTGAGCAACATAGATATTCCAGTCAGCGGGGCTGTAACGTTTATTGATAACATCCCGAGTCATCTCAAGTGCACTGGAGACTATAGTTCCGCCAGTTTCTCTTGAATAGAAAAAGTCATCTTCATCCACCTCTTTTGCCGCTGTATGATGACGGATGAAAACCACTTCAATCTCTTTGTAATTACGCTGTAGAAACAGATAGAGCAGAATAAAGAACCGCTTAGCCATGTCTTTGATATCCTGGGTCATCGATCCAGACACATCCATCACACAGAACATAACGGCCTTATTACTGGGAGAAGGTACTTTGACCATGTTGTTGTATTTCAGGTCAAAATCATCAATAAATGGTAGCTTTTTCAGTTTGGCATTAAGCTCTTTTATACGTTCTCTTAACTCAATGGCTCTTTGCTGATCTGTTTCATCAGGGCTTACTTCCATCTCCCTGAGTTCTTTTTTCAGTGCGCGTATTTCACGTCGATCACCGCCGGATAATGCAATACGGCGAGCATGCGCTGAACGCAGGGAACGCACTACATTCAAGCGATCTGGAGAGCCTGCGGTCGTATACCCTGCCTGCCGGATCTTAAACTCCGTCATATCCTCAAGCTGCTTTCGAACCAGGTTCGGGAGCTCCAGGTTATCAAACATATATTCCAGAAACTCATCGTGATTTATCTGGAAACTGAACTCATCCATTCCGTCGCCGCTATTACCGGCCTTTCCTTTTCCACTGCCAGAACCACTGCCACCAGATGGGCGCTTAATACGATCACCACTGACAAACTCTTTGTTACCAGGATGTACTTGCTTATAACGCCCCCCCTGACCGTGGCGAAACACCGGCTCAGAAAGATCTTTTTTGGGAATAGTGACTTCACTGCCAGATACGACATCAGTAATGGAGCGTTTATTCACAGCATCGGACACTGCTTTCTTGATATGCCTTTTGTATCTCTCAAGAAACCGCTGGCGATTGACGGTACTTTTGTTTTTTCCATTCAACCGTCGATCGATAATAATACTCATGATCACGCTCCTTGTGTAAAACAGGGTAGAGTGGCAAACAAGGCGAGAATCCGTTCGCCCTGCTAAGTTGCCACTCTACCTGGACTGCAGTTACTGCGACTTGCGCACCCTGATATACCATTCAGCAAGCAACCTGACCTGCTTCTCGGTATACCCTCTTTCTACCATGCGCTTAACAAACTCATTATGCTTCCTCTGGTCTTCCTGACTGCCTTTGGCATTAAATGAAATAACCGGGAGAAGATCTTCAGTATTAGAGAACATTTTCTTCTCAATCACTGTGCGCATCTTTTCGTAGCTGAGCCAACTCGGGTTTTGCCCGTTGTGATTAGCCCTGGCCCTGAGCACGAAATTGACTACCTCGTTACGGAAATCTTTTGGATTTGCGATACTGGCAGCTTTCTCGATTTTCTCCAGCTCATCATTGATTGCCGAGCGGTCCAGAATATCGCCGGTTTCAGGGTCACGGTACTCCTGATCCTGAATCCAGAAGTCAGCATAAGTTATGTATCGGTCAAAAATGTTCTGTCCATACTCTGAGTATGACTCAAGATAGGCGGTCTGTATCTCTTTACCCAGAGACTCAATGTACTTGGGAGCCAGGAACTCTTTCACATAGCGCAAATAACGCTCGTGCACCTCTTTTGGATACTGCTGCTGCTCAATCTGCTGCTCCAATACGTAAAGCATGTGGACCGGGTTAGCTGCAATTTCCGTTGGGTCAAAGTTGAATACCTTTGAGAGAATCTTGAAAGCAAAACGGGTAGACAAGCCTTCCATACCCTCATCAACACCCGCTGAATCTTTATACTCCTGCAGTGGCTTGGCATTGGGGTCCGTATCTTTCAGGTTTTCACCATCATAAATCCGCATCTTGGAATAGACATTGGAATTTTCGGGTTCCTTGATTCGTGACAAGACTGTGAACTTTGCCAGCATCTTTAATGTATCTGGCGCACAAGGGGAATCTTTCAGAGAACTGTTAGCAAGAAGCTTCTCATAGATATGAATTTCTTCGGTCACCCGGGTGCAGTAGGGCACTTTGACGATATTTACCCGGTCAATAAAGGCTTCATTGGTCTTATTATTCTTGAACGACTGCCACTCCGATTCATTCGAGTGGGCAAGAATGATTCCGTTATAAGGAATGGCCCCCATACCTTCAGTACTGTTGTAGTTACCTTCCTGGGTAGCGGTCAGCAGTGGGTGGAGAACCTTGATTGGTGCCTTGAACATTTCCACAAACTCCATCATGCCCTGGTTAGCACGGCAGAGTGCCCCGGAGAAGCTATAGGCATCAGGGTCGTCCTGTGAATATTCTTCAAGCTGGCGTATATCAACCTTACCGACCAGGCTGGATATATCCTGGTTGTTCTCATCGCCAGGTTCAGTCTTGGCAATGGCCACCTGATTAAGAATACTCGGATGCAGCTTCACCACCTTAAATTTGGTGATATCACCGCCAAATTCATTTAACCGCTTAACCGCCCAGGGTGACATGATTCCACCAAGGTAACGATTGGGGATACCATACTCTTTCTCAAGAATGTCGGCATCTTCACCAGGATTGAAAAGATTCAGAGGGGACTCAAAAACAGGTGAACCTTTTATTGCATAGAACGGGACTTTTTCCATTAATGCTTTCAGCCTTTCTGCAAGAGAAGACTTACCACCACCGACGGGCCCTAGCAGGTAAAGTATTTGCTTCTTCTCTTCCAGCCCTTGAGCTGCATGCATAAAATAGGAAACGATCTGCTCAATCGCTTCTTCCATCCCATAAAATTCACGGAATGCTGGATAGCGTTTAATCAGTTTATTGGAGAAAATACGACTGAGCCTAGAATCCCTCGAGGTATCAACCATCTCAGGCTCACCAATGGCCATAAGCATACGCTCAGCCGCATTGGCATAAGCAGAAGGATCTTTCCTGCACAGTGCCAGATACTCTTCGATGGTCAGCTCTTCCTGCTGGGTTGATTGAAATCTCTGCTGATAATTATTGAAGATGTCCATGCCTTCACCCGCCTCTGTCTGCTTTTGTTACCAGGAACGTTTGACCGATAGCTAATCTGGAAGCCCACCCTTCTCAAGTACGCTATCGGCAGAGTCAGAACTTTGACCACATTTTTTTATAACTTTTATCGAGCAGCTCTGAATGCCAGAAAGCAGTTCATACTGATCAAAAATGCTATAGAAAAAGGTGACATATAACGCCCGTCAGACAAACCAGAGAACTCTGTGTCATGACCGGCAAAAGCGGGATACGAAAATTCAGTCTAAAAAATCTGGCCTACATTGATGCACTTTTTATAACAACTGGCTTCCTTGCAGCATGCTGGCAGAGATATTATCCTTCATCGCTCGCAACTTCTGATGGTCTCGCACTTAGCCTTTTCGTCCTGGAAAAGCTGCCCGACAAGCATGGCACTATCAAAACATCCCTTGTTTGATAGCGCATTTTTTCTTGCCCCAGATTTTATAATGTGGATTTTTGACTACTTCTGCAACTGTTGAATCATTGCATAGAGGAAACGTGTTGCTTCACCACCCGTTGCTGCGCGGTGATCAAACGACAGTGACAAAGGCAAAGTACGGTGGCTCTCAGGCTTACCATCAACGCTGACTATTTCTTCTCTCAGCCTGCCAACACCGATAATACAAACGGTTGGAGGCACAACTACCGGCGTAGCATATTTCCCGGCAAAGACACCAAAATTACTCAACGTGATAGTTGCACCCTGAAGCTCTGAGTTTGGCAGACTTCTGTCTTTCACTCCTTCTCTAAGCTTATTAATACTTTCACGTACATCCCCTTTCTTCATTCTTGCGACGTCGCGTAAAACTGGAACAAACAACCCTTCCTCACTGTCAACTGCCAGTCCCAGGTCAACAGAATCATGAAGCTGCCTGCTCATTGAAGCACCATCAAACCAGGCATTAAGCGCAGGCTCGACTTCACTGGCACTGGCAATCGCCTGAATCAGGCGAACAGTGATGTCTTCTTGATCTTCCCAGTGATCAATATCCGCGTCATCAAACAACGTGACCTGGACGACTGAAGCATGAGACTCTGCCATGGTGCGGGCCATATGCTTACGGACACCTTTCAATGGCTCTGGATTTTCCAGGGGATAGGAAATTGTATTTTGTACAGCGTTTCTACGGTTTGTTACAGCACCAAGATCTACCTGAAACTGCTCAGCCAGTGATTTAAGTCCACTTTGTGCAATATGAGATGAAGACGTTTGCTGAGCCTGTCCATCTGCTGGTGAGCCAATAATAAAAGAATCATCTCTATTGGTGCTGGAATCATCACTGGCCAGTTTACCAACTACAGTACCGCTATCTTCCTCATCGGTTACAAATTCAACCAAAGGAGCTCCTGTGAGAATAGTGTCTCCAGGCTGACCACAAAGACGGGCAATCACTCCTGTGCAGGGTGCAGGAACTTCAACAATGGCTTTAGCTGTCTCGACAGAGACCATGGGCTGATCTTCCTTGATGCTATCACCTTCTCCCACATGCCATTCGACAATGTCTGCTTCAGGAATACCTTCCCCTAAATCTGGTAAATTGAAAAAGCGCATGACTGTACCCTTTTATTATAAAAATACTGTCTGTTTTCAGTTCTGCAGTTCTGACAGCATTTGCCGCTCAGGGCTATTTAAATAATGATGCCGGTATTAGCAATAATCTGCATGACTAGTGTCTGGCAAGGCTCTTGATTGATGCTCTGACAATATCATCTACCTGTGGTAGATAATGATCCTCCATTCGGTAGTAGGGCATTGTCGTATCAAAACCAGTGACACGCTCAACGGGGGCCTTCAGATCATCAAACGCCCTTTCCATGAGACCGGCAGCAATCTCAGCTCCTACCCCAAAACTCCGGCAAGCTTCATGAACGATGACACAGCGCCCTGTCTTCCTGACTGAAGTCAAAATAGTCTCCATATCGAGGGGCTTGATGGTAGCGACATCAATCACTTCTGCAGCAATGCCATGACTCTCCAAAACGTCGGCTGCCTCCATGGTTTCCCGAACTGACGCTCCCCAGCTTACCAAAGTCACATCCTGACCCACTTTTAAAGTGAAACAGGTATCCAGTGGCAGAGGATCACTGGAAACATCAACCACCTGTTTGCTTGCCCGGTATATACGCTTTGGCTCCAGGAAGATCACCGGATCAGGTTCATTAATAGCAGCACGAAGCAAACCATAGGCTCTAACGGGTGACGATGGGATTACCACTCTTAACCCCGGAATATGGGCAAACAGCGCTTCAGTGCTTTCCGAATGATGCTCCGGGGCATGGATACCTCCACCAAAGGGAGCCCGCAGCACCAGAGGACACGCCAACCGTCCCCGGGTTCTGTTTCTCATGCGTGCTGCATGGCAGATTAACTGTTCCATTGCAGGAAAGATGAACCCCATGAACTGTATTTCCGCCACTGGTTTCATCCCCTGGGCAGCCATACCCACACTGATACCCGCAATAAGGGTTTCAGCCAATGGTGTATCCATAACCCGCTTCAGACCATACTTATCCCGCAATCCCTGAGTTGCCCGAAAGACACCACCATTGACCCCAATATCTTCACCAAGCAACACAACATCCGGATCAATGTCCATAGCATGATCAAGCGCCAGATTGACGGCCTCAACCATGGTCAGTTTGTTATCCATTGAGATGACCTCCGGCTGAATTCATGCTTCCCTGACGCAACTTTTCTCTGGCAAGCGCATCGTTTTTCTGTTGCTCCAACTGAGCTGGCATATTCGCATAGTGATAATCAAACAGGTCTTCAATAGCAGGAAGCGGTGTGTTCAGGTAGGTTTCCACTGCTCTCTCAATGATACGATCAGCCTCTTCTTTTAAAGCCTGCTCTTTTCTCTCATCCCACAAACCTCGGTGATGCAGGAAGTTACGAAGCCGCTTGATGGGTTCTTTATGCCAGGCATCCTTGAGTTCTTCACTACCCCGGTAACGGCTGGCGTCATCAGCAGTGGTGTGATCGCAAAGCCGATAGCTGATAGCTTCTATCACGGTAGCCCCCTTACCCTGTCGGGCACGATCAATAGCGGCACTCACCACTTCATGAAGTGCGATAACATCATTGCCGTCAACCTGATAAGAAGGTAAACCAGCGGCCAGCCCTTTCTGTGCCAGCGTCGGCGCACCTGACTGAATTTTTCTGGGGACCGAAATAGCCCACTGATTGTTGTTAATGATATAAACCACTGGTAGCTGCCAGGCACCTGCCAGATTCAACGCTTCACCAAAATCCCCTTTAGACGTAGCACCATCGCCCAGTGCACATAATGCGACTTTCAAAGGATCACCGGCCTCGTGCCGAATCTTAATGGCTGTGGCAATACCTGCCGCGTGCCCAGCCTGAGTAGCAATGGGTACACAATTGGGTAAATCCTGGCCCCAGGCTGAGCTGGCACTCCCTCGCTCATCACCGCCCCAATAGAGCATGACATCACTGAGAGGGATGCCTCTTCTCATCAATCCCGGAAGATCTCGATAATAAGGAATCAAAACATCTTCTTTTTCCAACAGGGCAGCGCAAACCGTACTGATAGCTTCCTGTCCAAGACAGGAAGGGTAAGTGCCCATCTTACCAGTCCGCTGCAACGCTACTGCTTTATGATCCCCCTGTCGGGCTATCACCATGGTTCGATAGTAATCAATGAGAATCTCTTCATTACCGACCCAGGCCGGCAGCTTTTTTATGACTTCGCCTTCAGCATCCAGAAACTGCTCCATGGAAAGCGACGTGTTTCCTGCTAAATCCATTATTGCTCCCCCCTATGCCGTCAACTGTGAAGAGTTTTCACCATAAACAATGGCTTCTGCCATTTGATCAGCGATGACACTGGCGGGTAACCCAGCCTGGTTCTGTCGGCTGAAAATCTGTAACAGGGTGTCGTGAATGCCACGAAGGCGCCGGTGCATATCACTCTGACTGCTTTGCAGGTAAGTCATGGCGACAAAAATCAGTCCACCAGAATTAATCAGGTAGTCCGGTGCAAAGAGAATGTCACGATCGAAGAGAGCGATACCGTCTTCCTCAGTCAGCAGTTGGTTGTTCGCTGACCCAGCAACGGCAGCACACTGTAACTGACCAATGGTGTCGCTATTAAGAATGCCTCCAAGGCCGCATGGGCTAAACAGATCGCAAGGCACCGAATGAATCTCATCCGGTGCGACCGCTTTGGCGCCAAACTCTCGGACACACTGATCTACTCGCTGCTGATTGATATCAGCAACAATCAGCTGTGCTCCATCATTAAAAAGTCGTTCACAAAGGGTATAACCCACATTGCCCAGCCCCTGAACGGCGACTCTCAGGCCTTTGAGGTTATCTGGTAATGAAGGATGGGCTTTAAGGCAGGCAAGCACCCCATAATAAACGCCTTCCGCAGTAAACGGTGCCGGACTTCCACAAGACGATGTGCAGGTCACATGAGGGGACTGGGTAGCAATGGTGTCCATATCCGCTACTGTTGTACCGCTATCCATAGCGGTAGCGTAACGACCTCCAAGCTCGTTGAGAAAGCGTCCGAAAGCTTCAAAAAGCGCTTTCCGGTCATAGTCACCTTCCGGTTCCATGATGACTGCTTTCCCTCCCCCGAGGTCAAGGCCAGCAAGCGCTGATTTGTAGCTCATACCACGGGCAAGACGAATGGCATCAGTAATAGCTTCGTCAGAAGAAGAGTAAGGAATGATTCGACAGCCACCGAGGGCTGGCCCTCTGCGGGTACTGTGAATAGCGATGACGGATTTGAGGCCAGATTCTTCATCAAATTTACAATGAAGATCATTGATACGCGCCTCGGTAATCTGTCTGAACATGACGGGATCCCTCCGTATGTTGCAGAGCAGCAGGCTCTGGTGTAATGCCATAACTATCGGCACGCCCAGGGTTAGGACAAGCTAACAATAATGGCTATTTATTTTTATTTTAAACGGCAAAACTTTAATAACGGTCAGCTTTTAAAGCTCTACCAACTACCAGGCTTTTTGATAACGCCTTATTCGATTACAGAGGAAGTTCAGTGCTGTTGTCAACAGCCAAGAAGTTATAAAAAACTTTATTCATTCTCCCCATTGGCCGCTATTTAACTCAAGTATTTGACTAAAGCGTTACCACTCCAACCACTTGGTTTCATCACGACGATGAACTCACAAAGTCATGTAAAAGATGCATTTTGAAAACAAAAGGTGGTAACTTAGTCCTTCCTTCCCTCTAATGCATGGAGGCCAAAATGTCGCAAATACAACAAGAAAAGCGTCGATTTCCAAGAAAAACACTGGAAAAAACCGCAGAAGTTCTCGATAACGACACCGGTCTGTCTATTGGTATTCTTGAAGATGTCTCAAAGGGAGGCTTTAGCATTCTGACAGACCAGGGCGTGAGGCCATCCGAAACCAGAAATGTCACTCTGGTCCTTCCAGGACCACAGGATAGCGCTTATCGGGTTTCATTAACCGCGGAGTGTGTATGGTGCCAGACCGTCAGTGAACAGGCAGATTTTGCTGCAGGCTTTGTACTT
This sequence comes from Endozoicomonas sp., assembly GCF_965196975.1. Classification (NCBI taxonomy): domain Bacteria; kingdom Pseudomonadati; phylum Pseudomonadota; class Gammaproteobacteria; order Oceanospirillales; family Endozoicomonadaceae; genus Endozoicomonas; species Endozoicomonas sp. Next base: position 5,008,518 of record NZ_OZ239981.1, on the reverse strand, counting down.
CGGAACATTGAAGATCAGGATGAAGTCGCATTGAACTACTACATCAGAGATTATCAGGTAGCGGGTGAGCTTCAGGAGGGATAAATACCTTTCTGAAGCATCCTCTAAACGCATAGCACCGCTTATACAAACACATCAGGCCGCTAATATCCCCAAAAAATCAGGCCAGACTAATCGGCAATTGGAAGACTGAGTGTTTCCTTGAGCTCTTCCATCACGATATAGCTCTTCGACTCTCTCACGCCCGGCAGCTTCAAAAGAATATCCCCTAACAACTCACGGTAAGAAGCCATCTCTGAAATTCGCGCCTTAACCAGATAGTCAAAATGACCAGAAACCAGGTGGCATTCCAGCACATTTGGCAGCTTGATCACGGCCTTACGGAAGTCGTCAAAAATATCAGCTGACTTGGTATAGAGGCTGATCTCAACAAACACAAGAAGCCCTGCCTGAAGGTATTTCGGATTCAAGCGCGCAGAATAGCCCTGAATAATGCCTTCCCTTTCCAGGCGTTTAACTCGTTCCATACAGGGCGTCGTACTTAACCCGACCTTGTCCGCCAGCTCTACATACGATATACGCCCCTGCTCCTGCAGGGTACGGAGAATATTGCGATCGATACGATCCAACTGGCGGACAACTTCTTTTCGGCTTCTCATGATTTCAGTCGTTTTTTGACAATGCGTATTCAGGCACTAATAAAAGTGGAACACGATAGCATAAGGGGTTAGTGAGGTTTGTATTCATCTTCTTTAAGACACGCCCTGATTAAGACAACGGTTCTTCTAATATCAAAGGGCAAATCACCTCCGGCTGAGGCAGGTTAGGGTACGAATGATGAATCTGCAAGTGAGCATTACTAATATCTTCCATCAGGGTTTATCGCAAAATTATTTTCAATCTTTGCATTTTTATGGACAATGCGCGGGCTTTTCACTTCCTTGAGGGTTTGAAGGCTCTTTTCATAAGCTCAAAACACATTATCGTTACATGCGATCCGGTGTTTCTGACGATAAACTTATGTCAGCAGAGCCTATTAAAGCACACTCACCGGGTTCTACCCTGTTCTTTATATTCCGGGCTGGAGAAAATTTTAGATGAGTACAGCATCTGTCTCCCCGAAACATTCCCCAACGCCGTCGACACCACCGATAAAGGGTCGCTCAGGCAATGAGATACTGGTCAAAATCGATCAGGTTACCAAAAAGTTCGATGACGTTATCGCCGTTGATAATGTCAGCCTGAACATAAAAAAGGGTGAGATTTTTGCGCTACTGGGTGGCTCGGGGTCTGGAAAATCCACATTATTAAGGATGCTGGCAGGTTTCGAAACACCTTCTGAGGGCAATATTTACCTGGATGGGCAGAATATTACCAACTTGCCACCATATCTGCGCCCCATCAACATGATGTTTCAGTCTTACGCTCTCTTCCCTCATATGACGGTGGAGCAAAATGTTGCGTTTGGACTAAAACAGGATCGTCTGCCAAAAGACATCATTGCTCAGCGTGTCGAGGAAATGTTGAAACTGGTGCATATGGAAAAGTATGCCCGACGTAAGCCACATCAGCTCTCTGGCGGCCAGCGCCAACGCGTGGCGCTGGCGAGAAGCCTGGCAAAACGCCCCAAACTGCTGCTATTGGACGAGCCCATGGGTGCGCTCGATAAGAAGCTGCGCAGCCGCATGCAGCTTGAGGTTGTGGATATCATCGAAGAAGTAGGGGTAACCTGCATTATGGTGACCCATGACCAGGAAGAAGCGATGACCATGGCTGAACGCATCGGCATCATGGACGCTGGCTGGATTGTCCAGGTGGGTACACCTATCGATATCTACGAAAACCCGAACAGCCGTATGACGGCCGAATTCATTGGTTCCGTCAATATGTTTGAAGGTGAAATCACCGAAGAAGAAGCGGGTTACGTCATCATTCAATCGCACCAGGTTCAACAGCCTATCTACATCGGCCACGGCATCATGGCGCCACTGGAAGACCGTAAGGTCTGGATTGCAGTTCGTCCTGAAAAAACCATGGTGACGCGAGAACAGCCCGAAGGGAACTACAACTGGAGCAAAGGCGTGGTTCACGACATTGCCTATCTGGGAGGTCACTCGGTTTATCACATTCGGCTTCCATCAGGCATGATGGTGCAGTCCAACATGGCTAACGTGATACGTACTGCCGATAACCCGACCTGGGGCGATGAAGTCTATATCAGCTGGGATGATGACAGTGGTGTTGTCCTGAATAGCTGATCAATCACCGCTAATCTTATTCAGTATATTTTACGCGATGTGCGACTTTGTCTGAAACTATCTCAAATTACTAGCCCGGATATTTCATAAACTGCCCCGAATCTCGGGCAGGACTTTGTCGCCCTAAGGGATTTTGTGAGGGAGTGCCGTACCGGGGAGTACGGTCGACCGAGCAAAACTCCCTTAGGGCGGCAAAGGACAAGCGAGAACGGGAGCACGTTTATGAAATATCCGGGCTAGCATGATGGTAAGTCCAAGTTGTATCTTCAAAATCACGCAATTATTTGCTTTCCGTTTTTTAATCTTCGGAAATAAGGTTCTCAAACTGTATTGCAGGACGACCAGCAATTATATTCAGATAAGAACCAATATTATGTGCCAGTAACTTCCGAGCGATACGTGATGTCATATGCCATCTATCTCGACAATGGCACTTTTCTATTTCAAAGCGCTCTGTCAATTGACCTATCACTGTTTCTATTCTCCGTCGTACCCGTAATACCAGCTTTACAAACGACTTCGGACGTTCATCTTGCATGTTTTTTCTCAGTGGCGTCTGAAGATCAATACCTAATTCCTGACAATCAGCTTTAAACTCAGGCCTTATATAGCCCTTATCGCCAAGCAAGAGGCCAGAAATGGTCTCGAGCATGTCATAGGCTGCATCACGCTCATCTACGTTCGCTGCGGTCAGAGTAAAACCCACAGGAATCCCTCGTGCTTCAACCAGCAAATGCCCCTGAAAGCCATAGAACTTCTTGTCCTTGGAAGCGCAGTAACCATAACCAGCCTCAGCTTTAAAGATACGGCTCTGTGGTGCACGGGTTCTGACGACAACATCAATCGGAAAACCATCGATTAAATGGATATCTGCATTATCTGCATGCATCATCTGGACTATACGAATTTGCAGTCGTTGTTTCACATGCCATAAGTTGGCGGCCTGTTTGACAAATGCCGAGCGTGAAGGAATGTCAGGAAACAGGTGTCGCCAGTGTCGGGTAAAATACTTCCAAATCTCAGTGTCCTTATGATGCCCAAGCCATTCACCGACAACTTCCATGGTGATCGCTTCACTATCAGTGAGCTTTGGTGGAAACCCTCGAAGTCGCAGTGGTACAGGAAAAAGCTCTTTTACCAAATCGTCGATCAAGCAGTAGACTGTAGTGATAAACTCTTCAACGGGCATGACTGAAACCTTCTTTGCTTTCTACTGCTTTTAATAGCAGAAAGCAGGATCAGTCATGTCTCCTTATGCAAACCTAAAAGTCGCACATGGCGTTATATTTTGTGTTTGAGAACAGTCTGAAGGCACTTCTGAGCTGAAGGCTTTCTATTTCGTAAACTATTCAGGCTTACCACCGTTTAATGTAAGTCACTGGTAACGGATATTTTGTGGAATCTGTCATGTCCAACCTGTTAACAAAAGGCGCCTCCGCGACAGCGTGGGGACCAGAGAGGGTAAACGCCTTAAGGGAGCTGTGGGGACGTCGCCTCGTTCTTGGCGTCCCCTATCTCTGGCTGCTGTTATTCTTTCTTGTCCCTTTCCTGATTGTGGTCAAGATCAGCTTTTCATCGGCAGAAATTGCCATTCCGCCCTATTCAGCCATCGTTGAGTACTTCGATGAAGTATTGACGTTCAATTTAAATCTGGGCAATTACCTGTTCCTAGCCGACGATGAGATGTACCTGCAAGCCTATCTGACCTCGATCAGGCTGGCTCTGGTTGCGACCTTCTTCTGCCTTCTGCTGGGCTATCCAATGGCCTACGCCATGGCTCAGGCACCCGGAAGAAAACAAAGTTTCCTGCTCATGCTGGTACTGCTGCCATCATGGACCTCTTTCCTGATCCGCATATACGCCTGGATGGGAATACTGAAAAATAACGGGTTACTGAACAACCTGTTGATGTGGTGTGGCATTATTGACCAACCCCTGCAGATCTTGAACACCAATATCGCCGTTTACATAGGCATCGTTTATGCCTATCTGCCATTTATGGTGCTCCCTATCTATGCCAACCTGACCCAACTGGATAAATCACTACTGGAAGCAGCCAATGACCTGGGCTGCCGTCCATGGGAGACCTTTTTCAGGGTTACCCTGCCTCTGTCCAAGGGTGGCATTATCGCAGGCTGTATGCTGGTCTTTATCCCTGCTGTAGGAGAATACGTGATTCCTGAGCTGCTGGGAGGACCTGAAAGCCTGATGATCGGTAAAGTGCTCTGGCAGGAGTTCTTCAACAACCGTGACTGGCCATTAGCCAGTTCCCTGGCCATGATCATGCTGCTGATCCTCTGCCTGCCTATTGCCTTCTTTAATCGCCAGCAGGCGAAGCAACTGGAGGCCAGCCTGTAATGACTACTGCAACTGAGCGCGCCAACAGCTTTGGGCGAATCAAAAAGCCGGGCTTTTCCACCATCATGCTGATACTTGGGCTGATTTTTCTCTATCTGCCCATGTTCATCCTCGTGATTTATTCCTTCAATGCTTCACGGCTGGTAACCGTCTGGGCAGGTTTCTCAACCAAATGGTATGTAGAGCTGTTTCAGGATGAGCAACTGATGGGCGCCGTATGGACCAGCTTGAGAATTGCTTTCTATAGCGCCTCCATGGCCGTGATTCTGGGCACGGTCTCTGCCTTTGCTATTGACCGTTTTGGCAAATTCCGTGGCAGAACCGCCTTTAACAGCATGTTAACAGCTCCACTGGTGATGCCGGACGTGATCACTGGCCTGTCGCTGCTTCTGCTGTTTGTCACCATGGCTGACCTGATCGGCTGGCCCATGGAGCGGGGCATGCTGACCATCTGGATCGCCCACGTCACCTTCTCCACCGCCTATGTGGCGGTTGTGGTTGGAGCAAGATTGCGGGAAGTGGATCGCTCCATCGAAGAGGCCGCGATGGATCTGGGAGCCACTCCATTCAGAACGTTCTTTCTGATCACAATCCCAACCATTGCCCCATCGCTGGCAGCCGGCTGGTTGCTGGCATTCACCCTGTCTCTGGATGATCTGGTCATTGCCAGTTTTGTCTCCGGCCCGGGCTCAACCACTCTGCCAATGGTGGTATTCTCATCCGTGCGTCTGGGGATCTCACCCAAGATTAACGCCATGGCAACACTGATCATTCTGGTCGTGTCTCTGGCTGCCCTGTTTGGATGGTGGTTTATGCGCCGTTCAGAAAGGGAAAGAAGAGCCAGCCTGGAAAGGTTTGGCACCAGTTAAAAAAACCGGGCATTGCCCGGTTTTTTTTATGGACTGAACTGCTTCTCAAGCACTGACCGCTTCTGCTGTTTCAGTCATCACTATGCTTGTCTCATGGTACTCAACTGGCACCCTGTTCAAATTACACAACAGCTGATAGGGAATGGTATTTGAACATTCTGCGACCTCAGCAACGGATAGATCATTACCCCAGAGAATCGCACGATCCCCGATTTTCACATTGGGCAAATCGGTTAAATCCACAGTCAACATATCCATCGATACTCTGCCCACCAGCGGAACCCGGTGACCATTAATAACTACCGGTGTTCCATTGGCCGCATGACGGGGATAACCATCCGCATAACCTATAGCAACCACTCCGATTCGCGTTGGTCTTTCGGCGATCCAACGACTTCCATAGCCAACAGAGCTTCCGGTCGGAATCTCTTTAATGCTGATAATGGCAGAACTCAGCTCCATAACAGGCGTTATTTTCTGCTCAATACCATGAGTTTCTGGAAATGGAGAGACGCCATAAAGCAGCAGGCCAGGACGATTCCAGCCTCCCCGGGCTTCTTTCAGAGCAACGAGTCCTGCTGAATTACAAAAACTGCGTTCACCAGGCAGGTCATGGGTATGATTATTGAAGGTTGTCAGCTGCTGTTGAGCATGATCACTGTCTGACTCATCTGCACAGGCAAAATGACTCATCAACACAATGTCTTTAACAAAGGAGAGATCATTGAGTTGTTTCCAGACCTTACGGTACTCATCAGGGGCAAAGCCAACCCGTCCCATACCGGAATCCATCTTCAACCACAGCCTTACCGGATGGTCGAGAGGATGGGCGACTAGTGCATCAATCTGATACTGATGATGGATCACCGTATCCAGACGGTACTGGTCAATCATCTCCAGCTCTGAAGGTTCAAAAAAGCCCTCCAGCAGCAGTATGGGCTGTTTGATCCCAGCAGCACGAAGTTCCAGGGCTTCCTCAATACAGGCAACCGCAAACCCACTGGCAATATCGGCAAGCGCGGTCGCACAGGCAGTCGCACCGTGGCTATAGGCGTCCGCCTTTACCACAGCCATCACCTGACCACTACCAGACAGTTGTTGGGCAATACGATAGTTATGACGCAGCGCATCAAGGCTTATCGTTGCTGTTGCTGGTCGACCCATGCCTTTTGAGATTCCCCCGGAAATGCCAGTTAAAGGCAGCATCCTATCAATTAATAACTATCAGCTCTTTATGTGTTTATAGAAATCGTTATATTGAATAAATAATACCCTTTAGCCGTATTTATCCATAGTATTGATTGCTTTTTATTCTTAATTAAACCGGAGGAGCCCACCTGAAAAAGTCAGCTTCTCAGTGAAAATGCACGTGTCAGTAGAAATAGAGATTAGGGAGCAACCTACAGCTGCAGGAGCTCCTTTACTGAGACAGGGACAAGAAGATTATTCCGCTTTCTTTTTGGAGTCAGTTGTATTCCGAAACCGGGCTTCCATGGAAGAGAGGATACTTTTGGCTAAACGACCAATACCGGGTTTCTGATCATCAGCGAAAGGAATTGGACGACAGAGCGCCATGGCCCTGAGCCCAATGCGGGCAGAATAGATGCCTACGCCAACCCCGCTGGCAGCCTGGGAGCTCACTACGCTCAACAATTGGTTGGACGTAAAATCTGCCAACTGATCAGACAGCAGTTCTGTAGCACCCGCCAGCGCCATCTGCTCCAGAACCATTTTTAATAGATGGGTACGAGCAGGCAATGAAGGCCTAACACCATAGACCTGACAGATCTCATCGAGCATCTGAATACTGCGCCAGACAGACAGCAGCATATCGACAGCAGCAAATGGGCTGAGTGCCACCATCAAAGCGACTTGCTGGCTATGTTGTGAAATAAGGGTAAGTGCGTGCTGATCCAGTTTCTGGAAAAAATGGCTATCCAGGTAAGACAATAGCTCGCTGTCATCAGCGTAATCAGGCATCTCAGATAACACTTGTTCCAGCAGCACCTGCTGAGGCTTGCCCTGATAGAGTTTTCTCAACCGCCCAAGCCAGTGTTTTTTTAATACTGTTGTTCTCTGGTTTCGAAACTGTGCAGCCTGCTCCTGCAGTTCGGTGATATGTTTGAAGTCGCGTTGATACAGGAAAAACTCTACAACGGCTTTAACGACAATGACAGCCAGGGCCAGAAAAAGTACAGAAAACAGTAAGGCTAATGACCAGTGCAGTTGATAGAGAAAAAAGCCCAGTTCGACCGTTTGCCAAAGTGCCAATATCATCAGCAGAGTCAGCAGTCCATAAAATGCTGACTTCAGAAAGCGAACTGGTTTGGCTGCCAGCTCAGGTCCTGTCAACACCCGACCCTGAAAACCATCACTGATGGAGTCCGGTGTATCAAGGGATTGCTCTGATTCCAGAGGGATAAAGTATGGGTCGTGATGTCTGCTCATGAAAAACGGTCTCCCAGCAGATCATTAAGAATACTATCCAGACGGATATGGGGTAATCGTCCACCAGCGGTCAGCTGAAGTCCCTCTGGCGGCATCAGTCGGCGCAGCTGCCACTGGCCCAGAGCCTGCCAGTCATCCATCACCGGAATCTGTTCGGGAATATCCGGGTGCAGCAGCACTCCCGGGCCCTGTTCTGTCATCCCCTGCAGAGCCTGACGCCCCCGATAGTCTACATAAGTCGTTGAGCGAACGGCTGCAACCGCTTCACAGCGGACATCAATAGCATTGAACGCCGCTCTGCGCCTTGCATCCTGAACCAGGTTTGCCGTCAGCCCTCTGACCGCTTCATGCTGATCAGGCAGTACCTGGTCAATTTTACTGGCGGCGAACACAACCCGATCGATTCGTGGCTGAATTAATCTTCTGAGCAGACTGTTGCGCCCATAATCAAAACTTTGAAGTACCTGAGTCAAAGAGAAGCGAAGGTCATCAAATGCTTTCTGGCCACTGTTCAACGACTTGAGAACATCAACCAGCACCAGCTGTCGGTCGACCTTCTGAAAAGTATGTCGATAAAAGGGTTTGACTCGAGTTTCCAGATAGTGCTGATAATGCCTTTCACACACTTTGAATAAAGAGCTTTCTGTAGCCCCTCCAAGCTTATCTTCTGGAAGACCAGTAATCGAAAGCAGAGGAATAAATGGAAGTTTACTCTCATCACCTGAAGGTTCGGCATGAAGCCAGCGTCCGGGCTGAATCATGGTCAGACCAGCCTGCTGGCAAGCCTTGAGAAAGGTCAGTTGCTCCTGCCATAGCACCTGCAGTTCCAGCTCAGAAATGGTTTCCAGAGGATCAATGGACTTCAGCTTTTCTATATAGCTCCGACCGATAGACAGGCGCATTGCACTGTTGAAAAGGGCATGACATTGAGTACACCAGGCACGGTAATCCATATCCAGCAACGGCAGATCCAGTAACCACTCTCCAGGATAGTCACGAATCTCCAGATAAAGACGACTGATCCCCGGTTTTCCCCGGCGAAATAGCCCAGGCTGATTACGAAACTTGATCTCCAGCAGGCAGCCAGATTCATTCCTTGTCGCTTCCGGCCAACGACCTCTCGATAACGCCTCAATGCCTCGCTGATAAGGAAACAGTGCAACGCCATCCAGAGCAGACAGCTTTACTCCCAACAAACGATCCTGCAAAACCGGTGGAAAAGCAGCCAGAAGCGCTCCTGGATAATGCTGTAACTGATGCATAAGGCTGGTGATCAGAGTGGTCTTACCACTGCCGCTGAAGCCAGTTACCCCGAGTGTAATACGTCGGTTAAGCAGCCGGTCGACGCCATTTTCCAATGAACTGGCCGCAGATCTGGCAAGATCCACCGCTTTGTCCTGCCCACTCTGAAAAGACTGCTTAACCTTATGCTTTATCGGTTTCATCGCAATATCCGGGTTAAAGGCATTGGGCAGTAAATACCAATGGCGGATTAACCAGTTTATCCTGGGCTTCAATCAGCTGAAGCTCATTACTCCCTGTCTGGCAGGCATGTTCAAACAAACCAAACATGACTCCCGCCGTATATTCAAGGGCAAGTTTCAGGTCTTTAACGGTCAGATATCTGGCCAGAAAAACGGCGGTTGCCACATCACCTGAGCCACCAATGGCACCAGGCTTTTCAAAAAATGGCGTCTGCACATACCAGGCATCCCGCTCAGTGACCACCATCATCCCAACCTTACTGTTATCGGAATCGTCAGGCATAACACTGGTCACCAGAACAATCTCTGGACCAAGAGCAGCCAGTGCCTGGCCAGCCATTTTTACACTATCCAGTGTTGAAGCCCTGAGCCCAGTCAGCAGCTCAAGCTCAAACTGGTTTGGAGTGACAATATCTGCCATGGGTATCAGAGAGTTAAGGAACAATGATGTCAACGCTTTATCAACATAGACTCTGCCATCATCACCCATAACGGGATCACAGCAATAAAGCAGTTCCGGGTTCTGCTGTTTGAAACGCTTTACCGCATCACCCAGTACTTCTGCTGTTTCCGGTTCCCCCAGGTAACCGGACAGTATTCCATCACATTGCCCTACTACTCCTTGTGCATCAATACCCTCCAATACGGCCTCCACCGTTTTTGCTGACACAGTGGAACCTTTCCGGTTTGGCCCGGAATGAGAGAAAAGCACCGTATAGACTGGCCAGACATTTACCCCCATACGCTGAAGCGGAAATACCGCTGAAGCATTACCTGCATGCCCTAGGGAAACATGGGACTGTATTGACAATATATTCATAGCTTCATCCAGACCAACCACTTTTCTGGTCAGTACATCATCTCAACTGCCACTTCTCTGACGATGCCAGAAAGCCATTGGCATAGACCGTCGTCTCTATCTGAAGATTTCGTCCATTAATGACCAGATGGCGAACCACTTCGTTCAGTATTCCGCCCGGGCTGTACTCAATCTCTTCTTCCGGTATATCTTTTGTGGGCCTCGAAATACGCTTTCGATCGTCCCCCGGACGGATACGCTGCACAGGCTGTGTGATAACTTCATCCACTGGCTGAATCGATGGCAATGGCTGGATAGGCAGTATTGGCAACGGTTGAATAATGGCTGGGGGTTCCGGCTTCTCTTCTTCTGGTTTGGCTGGCTCAACCTTTCTGACAAAATAGCGCTGCAGATAGATCAGTTCGTTGGCACCAATATACATAACCTCAATATCACCATCAGACCCGCGACTGTCCATACGGAGGAAGCCGTCGACCTGATAGAGGCTGAATTTTTCTGAGTAGCGGCTCTTTCTTTCAGGGTTATAAATCTCGGAGCGGAACGTCATGCCTCTACGGTAGTCACCGTCAACATCCATATTAAGGCTAGTCCTTCGCTTAATCTGACGGGCATTATTCTCACTGCCAACACAGGTCACACGACGAGCATCTCCCTGCCACCTGCGATCAACCTTTTTCAGGAATACCCGGAGGTTTCTCTGCTCCGTTGCAGATAATGGCTCCGATTTTTTGCAATCAAAAATGTTTTCTCCCGCTATCACCGAAGGAGAGGGTTCATAACAGACGACCGCTTTAGCGGATGAAGGAGTGATCATAAGCCAGGCAAAGACAGCCATCAGAAAGTTCGGCACATAGACTCTGCCACAAAACAACTTGCTCACAAGAACTCCCCCAGAAAGGCATCAGCCTGGATTCACATAATAAAAACAGCTAACGAACTGTACTTTCCAGTCAGCCCGCGAGCAAGCGTGAAAGGGAGAACACCATCGCATAGACATTAACGATAGGAGAATGACTGTTTCTAGTACGTATTGTCCAACGTGCACATTATATGTACAGTCAGTCAACATTTTTCATGCCAACCCTATATACAGAGATGTTCTATGGGCTTCCTGCGTAAATCTACTCTTGCTGCAGCAATCATCACTGCAGGCTTCTCTACTACTGCCAGTGCTGACTATCAGTACGGTTTTGGTAACGTCAGCATCAACTACCTTGACTGGTCCAGCGGCACTGAAAGTCGTGCTAAAAAGAAAGACTTCATGTTTCTGGAGCTGGAAGGTGGTGCAGGATTCAGTTGGGGTGAAGTATACGGCTTTTTCGATCTGGAAAACCCACACAAGAACAACGAAGAATCCGATGGCAACGGCCGTCGCACAGCTATGAAAGGCACCATGCGTTATTACCTGGGAAATACCGGTTTTAACCTCTATGGCCACATCTATGATGTTGACACAGCCGATTTCAGCGAACAAAACCGTCTGGTTGGTGTTGGGTTTAATTATCAGAATGCTAACTTCTTCTGGAAGCCATTCTTAGCGATCAACAACACCAACAAAACTGGCAACTTTGGTCATTTCAGTGGCTACAATGGTCTGGTTGCAGGCTGGGTCATGGGTTACGGCTTCAAGCTGGCAGGCCAGGACTTCATGTTCAGCAACTGGCATGAGTATGAGTTTGATCGTGACAAGCAGTACCATGATGGCAAGAAGGATGGCAACAACGGTGCAGCTGCTCTGTGGTGGAATGCCAATGAGAAAATCACCGCAGGCATTCAGTACCGTTATGCCGACGACAAGCTGGGTTCCAATAGCTACCAGAACGGTCTGGTCTACACGCTGAAGTACAACTTCTAAGCACCTAATCGGCCTCTTTGGAGGCCGATTCTATATGCGCTTTACTTCTCAATTTTTGATATCTTTGAGCCTTCCAGAGTCAGGTTATACATCAAACCTTTATTATCCAGAATAAACCCAATAATGGGCGCTTTTGCTGTTTCAGTCGTTATTGTGCCACCAGCGCCAAACTCAGCAATAGCCACACTTCCATCGACTCCAGCTTCCCAGCCATCGCTATTCTGGAAATTCTTCAGTGCAGTACTGGTCATAAACATGATCACCTGAGATCGTGCCTGAGCCCCAAGCTGGAAGCCAATGGATGCAGATATTGTCCGGTAATAAGACTGTATACGGTTGTTAACCAGAAGGGCGCCATCACCAAACTCCCCCCCAATGCCTATCCCACCCTTCACAACAGTAGGAAATACCAGTATACCTTTGGCTTTTCTACTCAACTCTTTTGCTGCAGGTCGCTCTTGATACAATTTCTTCAACGTAGCTTTGACTTCGGCATTCAACTCTTCTTTCGATGCAGCATGAGCACTCATAAAGGGCAGTGCCAGAGTGATAACCAGAAAAGATGCCAGCAAAGAACTTAACTTATATTTCATCATGGGTTCTTTTTCTGAAAGGAAAGACGCAGAGCATTAAACGCTTCTTAATTGGATTTATCAATCTTGAGAGGGCATTTATAGCGGCAATGCTGTCGTATACTTCATTTGTTCCATAGCAAAACTGGAAGTAACGTCAGTAAGACCATCCACTCTATTGACCAGCTCTTTGTAAAACCGGTCAAACGACTGGATATCTTTCACCACCACTCTCAGCAGGTAATCGTACTCCCCACTCATTCGATAGCATTCAGCTATCTCCGGATAGCTGCTAATCACCTTCCCAAAGGAGTCCAGCCACTCGCTGTTGTGACGACGGGTTTTGATATGGACAAAAACAGAAACGCCCAAGCCAACCTTCTCAGGATTCACAAGCGCTACCCGCCTTGTTATGTAACCTTCAGCCTCGAGTCGTTTAATCCGCTTCCAGCAGGGAGTCGGAGAAAGATTCACCTTCTCAGACAAATCAGCCAGTGATAGTGTCGTATCTTTTTGCAACTCTCGGAGTATATTCCGGTCTGTCTTATCCATTAAGTTCCCATTGATATGCATTCAAATGGCTGCAGAGGCGGATTAATATGAGTGCTGCGGTGTCGATACGCAATCACTAAATAACACTTACAACCAAGAATGAATACAACACATGAAGTCAATAATTGCTCTTTTTACCATTATATTATCAGCTGGCATCTTCCAAACAGCTCTGGCTCAGCCTCTTACCGCCGAAGAGAAAAAAGGTATCCAGAGAACAATCGTCAACAATATAAAGATCAAGACAAAAGCCAGAGTGCTGGATAACAGCGCGATAAAAAAGACCTTCTCTGCAAAATTTTATGATGTAACGATTACACAACATGATATTGAGGAAGTTTCTTCTTCATCTCAAAATAGAACATTAGTAAAGCAGGGAAATAAATTCATTTATCTTGAATCACCCACCACAAATGAGCCCCTTCCAAAACTCTTTAGTATGCTAAATAAGCAATTTATGCTGAGAACTCATAAGGACGCGCAGGTTCTTGAAGAGGCGCTGGATACTCTCTACCCCATCAGCACATCCTTTGGCACAAAAGATCTTGATAAAAAAGAGATCAGGCAGGAAGGCAATCAATGGTTTTTTATCAGAGGGGAATTCTTTGACAACCTTATGGGGTTTGTATTTAACACTGACGCAAGTGGTCAAATCCAATCAGTATCCTATTCACTAAGCATTGGTAGATAAGTTAGTGCACTTAGTGATGGCAAATGGATGAACAGACATAAAAGAGCCTGGGTATAGCTCAACCTATACCCAGATAAGCCACACTCAAACACTGTCAATAGTCAACAGCCCTACCACGTTCTGGTCACGGTCTTTCACCACCAGTGTATGAATACCCTGCTCTTTCATTAAAAGTCGAGCTTCCTCAGCACTGATATTTTCCTGAACACAGATTGGTGTACCGTTCATAATATTTCTTGCGTGAATCCCCTGAAGGCTCTCTGCCCCGGCCAGATTTCGGCGCAAGTCACCATCCGTGATTATGCCGCACAGCAAGTCCCCTTCCATGACAAGACACAGGTTAGTCCGATGACTGGTCATGGTCTGCATCACTTTACGAAGGCTGCAATCCGGCGAAACCACTGCAAGATCTCCCCGCTGGACAACATCCCGTACCCACACCATTTTCTGGTCACTTTGCTGTGCTTCGGGAGAGCTGAACATCCGTCGGCGAATCAGGGTTTCAGCCAACAGGTCACCAATCGCCAGCAAAACTGTGGTATAGGTCGTAGGCGCCTGTTCTCGATCTTCGCGACTCTCTACCACACTGGCATCCAGCACTATATCTGCCTGCTCAGCAACCGGCCCGGCAGGATCACCGGTAATGGCAATCACTTTATTACCCATTTGCCGGATTGCTGGATAAAGACGAAGCAACTCCTCAGTCCTGCCACTGTATGAGAGCATGATAATGACGTCTCCGGGACCAATCATACTCAGATTATCTTCCCAGGTTTCGGCAGCATTCAGTATATGGGTGGATAAGCCTGTGGCATACAGCGTGGCGGCGATTTTCTGTCCCACCAGGCCGGATTGCTTCATTCCAAACATAATGGCCCGGCCACGACACTCGGCCAATAGCTCCAATGCCGCACTGAAGCTCCCGTTGATCCTGGCCTCCAATGCATGCAGCGCTTCAATCTGCCCCGCAACACTGTTACGCATCACATCAGAAACCAGCTGGTTTTGATCCAGATTCATAGTCCATCTCGTCTAATCATTTACATTCAAGTCTGTCACAGCAGAACTATTAGAGAATTGATCAGGGGCATAAAACGGTTAAATCCTCCAAGTTTGAAGCGTTTAGAAGCAAAATATAAAAACATAATCTTCAATAATTATCATATAGTTATAAAAAGTAAGAACTTTTCAGGAAGTTATGAAGCTTTTTCATGACTAAACTGTATATAAAACCAATCAGACATCAGGAAGATTGAACAGTAACGTTTGAGCAAAAAACATTACTGTCTGATTTCAAAGGGAATTATAAATTTATGGGTATTATGGATAATGCTTTTTCCCTGAGTCAGCTCCAAGTATTTACTGAATCTAACCGTAAATCATCTGACTTAGTAAGACTGCATAAAGGTAAAATCACCACTGGCAAGCCCGGCAACTGGCTTGGAAGAATAGTTTTTGCGTTAAAAAAGCATATTTTTCGTCAAATCCCTTCAAATCTCACCTGGGAACAAAACTGCCAGAATATTGCCCGGGCAGAAATGTTAAATCTTGCTGCAGCGACTCCAACTCCTATTCGAAATCGTATCGTACGCCAGCTTGAAAACAACCATGACGTCACTATCCAGTTTTTAACGTCCTGTATTTCTGAGGCTCAACGATTAACTCCCTATTTAGGCAGTCCATTACAGGGGTGCTCTCTCTGAATGATTGAAACAATAGTGCTCTATTTTCACAGCTACTATGGGAACACCACTCATAATAGTTAACTGTCATGCCCGCTTCTGTTATTTCCAGCTCTACCAAAAGCATCGTTTTGCAAATTGAAGTTTCTATAGATTCAGGCAACATGCTGAATCTTGAAGATAGTTTACAGCGTGCACTCAATGAAGCCGGGCAGCTTGGAACAAAAGAGTTATTGGGGCTATTTGAATCACCCAATAAAGAACCTATCGTCGTTAATCAGCAGAAGTGGAACTACAAAGGAAAGGTTCTTAAGCACTATGAAACCTTATACGGTCGTATACCTTTGGAGCGCTCCGTATATCAGGGTGTCAGAGGTGGCAGTACTCTGGCAGCACTTGATCTTCGTGCCGGTATTATTGGTTCAGCTACCCCCAAATTTGCCAAGTCTATCGCCTGGAAATACAGCCAGATGCCAGCGCCTGCGGTAAAAGAAGATTTTGAGACCAACCATCAAAGGACGCTTTCAAATTCTTATATCAAGCATTTATCGGACAGAGTAGGTGCATTAATTGAAGACCAGCAAGACACTCACTACCACCTTCCTCCACTAAAAGAGCCTGTTGAAACAATAGCCATTGGTCTGGATGGAACCTGCATGCTGCTTTGTGAAGAAGGCTGGAGGGAAGCCATGTGTGGGACATTGAGCCTATATTCTGCAGATGGAGACAGGCTCCACACGATATATACAGCCAGTTCGCCAGAGTATGGTAAACAAAGCTTTATGAGCAAGCTCGACGAGGAGATTGCAGATCTAAAACGACTCTACCCAAATGCCACATACATCGGGGTAGCTGACGGGGCTAGAGAAAACTGGAGTTATTTGAAACAACATACCTCTGGGCAGATACTCGATTTTTATCATGCATCTGAATATTTAGCTGGAGCAGCGGAAGCACTGTTTCCAACCAGTAAGGCGAAGCGACACCAGTGGCTTGAAGACAGGCTACATAGTTTGAAAAACAAGCGTGGAGCAGCCAAAAAAATCCTTCAGGAAATTGAATCAGCCGAGCTCCCGAAAAAGACAATCGCACTGACAGAGAAGCGCTACAAAGCTGTGAGCTATTTTACAAACAATCACCAGTTAATGAATTATCATCAGGCGCTTAAACGCCATTGGCCAATAGGTTCAGGAGTTACTGAAGCGGCTTGTAAGACTCTGGTAAAGCAACGATTATGTGGTTCTGGAATGAGGTGGAAAGCAACAGGAGCGGAAGTGCTTTTGACAACAAGAGCACTGATCCAGAGTAAGGGGCGCTGGGAACAACTTTGGTCTGAGTTCATGACTGGAAAGGTTGAAGCTAACCTATGAGTCAGTTATCAAATTGAGAGAGCACCCATTACAGGCTAAGCAAATTATAAGAGACCAAATCGTTTCAGGTGATATTAAAAACATACAGCAACTTGAAAGATTAACTCACGAGATCCTTCATGAAATAAGAGGATCCCTGGTTGAGCCAAGCATTGATTATGAAGATGGATGGTGCGAAGTCGTCAATTTAAAAGACAAAAGAGTAAGTAAAAAACCAGGCCAATTTTTTGATGACTTAACACTAAGAGGAGTGACCATAAACTCAGAAAAAGAGATTGATGACGGGTGGGTGGATGTCATACCGGACACAACTGAGGAAATGCATCTAAAGCTATTGAATCAACAGATTCCAGATATCTATAAAGAGTATTTAAATGAGCTGCGTACTATTACGTTGGCACAGCAGATGTATTCATGTGTTCGCTCTTTAACAGTCACTTCTGAAGCAGATATTGAAGCGATCTGTAATCAGCTGCAAACCTTGTGCACTTGTGGTTCAGTAATTAACACTGACCTAAACCTCCCAATGTTGGACTTTGAAGTCAAAAAAGATGCGCTTGCTGACATTCAGAGGTATGGAAACAGCGAGCGGGCAAAAGCCGCTATACATGAAGTCGCCATCATGCTGCATAAACAAGCTGATACTGATTTACTGCCCTACCTTGAAGATCCAGAGTCTGCCAGAGCTCTTATGCTGGATGAAATAGTGACTGGAAAAATTACAAATCCGGAACAAATTTCAATACTTCAAAAGCGAATATCTCAGGCATTCAGTGGACAGCAGGAATTAATCTCAAAATACAATGCTGTATTCGACAACCTGCGTTGGGCGTTGCAAATAGTGGGTAAAAGAGCAGAAGGGTTAACGCATCAACTTACAATGAATGAGTTACGCCTCATTAAACTGTCACAGAGCATGTATGCATGTGTTCGCACATCAAAAGCTACAACTGAAGCAAATATTGAAGCTATTTGTAGTCAGCTAAAAACAGTGTGTGCCAGTAATAGTTCAGTATCAGAAGCTTATTTCAACCGACATCTCTCTATGCTGGACTTTGAAGGCAAAGAAGAAAAGCTTGCCGACATCATAAGCCACGGAAACAGTGAGTTGGCAAAAGCAGCTATCGGTGAAGTCACCACCATGCTTTATAACCAAGCTGATACTGACCTAATGCCCTACCTAGAAGGCCCTGAGTCCGCCAGAGCTATTTTACTGGATGAAATAATTACAGGAAAATTCACAACCCCAGAACAAATTTTAGCACTTCATGAGCGTGTGTATCATGCACTTGATGAGGAAGAGGAATTAACCTCAAGGTATGATTTTGTGTTTGATAGTCTTTATTGGACTATGCAATTAATGAATAAAAGAACCGATGGGTTTGCCAATCGACTCACAATTAATAAAGCCATCTTTGATCTTTATCAAAAATGTGGTTTAGAAGAGCACGCAGCTCCTGTCGATGTAGAATTTAGTCCTGACATTAATCGTCTGAAGTTTGATTTGCACGATGAGGATATTGAGACACTCAAGCGACTCAATCGATCTGGTTTGACGTTAAGAGCGATCGGTGACGGGTGCTCTCTCAATTTGATAACTGACTCATAGGTTAGCTTCAACCTTTCCAGTCATGAACTCAGACCAAAGTTGTTCCCAGCGCCCCTTACTCTGGATCAGTGCTCTTGTTGTCAAAAGCACTTCCGCTCCTGTTGCTTTCCACCTCATTCCAGAACCACATAATCGTTGCTTTACCAGAGTCTTACAAGCCGCTTCAGTAACTCCTGAACCTATTGGCCAATGGCGTTTAAGCGCCTGATGATAATTCATTAACTGGTGATTGTTTGTAAAATAGCTCACAGCTTTGTAGCGCTTCTCTGTCAGTGCGATTGTCTTTTTCGGGAGCTCGGCTGATTCAATTTCCTGAAGGATTTTTTTGGCTGCTCCACGCTTGTTTTTCAAACTATGTAGCCTGTCTTCAAGCCACTGGTGTCGCTTCGCCTTACTGGTTGGAAACAGTGCTTCCGCTGCTCCAGCTAAATATTCAGATGCATGATAAAAATCGAGTATCTGCCCAGAGGTATGTTGTTTCAAATAACTCCAGTTTTCTCTAGCCCCGTCAGCTACCCCGATGTATGTGGCATTTGGGTAGAGTCGTTTTAGATCTGCAATCTCCTCGTCGAGCTTGCTCATAAAGCTTTGTTTACCATACTCTGGCGAACTGGCTGTATATATCGTGTGGAGCCTGTCTCCATCTGCAGAATATAGGCTCAATGTCCCACACATGGCTTCCCTCCAGCCTTCTTCACAAAGCAGCATGCAGGTTCCATCCAGACCAATGGCTATTGTTTCAACAGGCTCTTTTAGTGGAGGAAGGTGGTAGTGAGTGTCTTGCTGGTCTTCAATTAATGCACCTACTCTGTCCGATAAATGCTTGATATAAGAATTTGAAAGCGTCCTTTGATGGTTGGTCTCAAAATCTTCTTTTACCGCAGGCGCTGGCATCTGGCTGTATTTCCAGGCGATAGACTTGGCAAATTTGGGGGTAGCTGAACCAATAATACCGGCACGAAGATCAAGTGCTGCCAGAGTACTGCCACCTCTGACACCCTGATATACGGAGCGCTCCAAAGGTATACGACCGTATAAGGTTTCATAGTGCTTAAGAACCTTTCCTTTGTAGTTCCACTTCTGCTGATTAACGACGATAGGTTCTTTATTGGGTGATTCAAATAGCCCCAATAACTCTTTTGTTCCAAGCTGCCCGGCTTCATTGAGTGCACGCTGTAAACTATCTTCAAGATTCAGCATGTTGCCTGAATCTATAGAAACTTCAATTTGCAAAACGATGCTTTTGGTAGAGCTGGAAATAACAGAAGCGGGCATGACAGTTAACTATTATGAGTGGTGTTCCCATAGTAGCTGTGAAAATAGAGCACTATTGTTTCAATCATTCAGAGAGAGCACCCTCGGTGACCTGACATATATACTCCATCAAGCTGACATCGGAACTCCCATCCAGTTGATTTTGGCAAAGGTTACCCATCGACAGACGTTAAGGCCAACTGATCAGGAAGCGGAAATAATCTGTGCTCAATTAAAGTACGTTTTTACAGTACATGACTTAAGCTCTGCTTTACCCAAAGGCTTAGACTTTACAGCAGATGAGTTGGAAGAAATAAAGAGGGTCAAGCACTGGGGACTTTCAAAAGACGTTGTTAATGCCATTGCCGTAAAGTTACACAACTATATCGGCAGTGACCTGTCACCCTGCCTTGAGAGTCCAGAAAAGGCAAAAGAAAAATTACTAAAGGACTTTATTTCTGGCGAAATTCAAGGCTTTGACGAGATGAATGAAGTGCACGAAAGAGTCCTGCGAGTCTTACATGATCAGGATGAACGGCTTCCAGAATATGATGAAATGTTTGACAGCCTGTCATTAACTATTGATCTATTCAATAAAGTTAAATGGCCTATCGACGCTTCATCAGCTCAGGCAACGCTCAGAGAACTATATAGCTGCTGCGGTTTAGATAATGAGCTCTCCCCCCTGCAGGAAGAGCCCGGTTCTCAAGATAGGAGCCAATCTAGGATTGTACTTGGGACTGACGATATTCACAGGCTTGAAAGGCATAAAGAATCAGGCGTTACCTTAACAGCCCTCAACGACCTTACCGTTGTGCTTCATCAATTTGTGAACCAGCACAAACCTGAAAATTCATCAGTAATTGATGCAGAGCCGGATAGTGGTATCTTTGATGACTAAAAGCAGCGCTGATGGGGCCAGAGGTATGTTAGCTCATACTTTGGCCGCTCACACGATATAAACAACACCATTTCGAACTTCACACTCTAGTGCGCTGAGTTTATCTCCAGGACAAGGCCCTGCTATACATTCGCCGGTTTCGATCAAAAATTGTGCGCCGTGGGTAGCACACTGGATTAAGCGCTTTTCTGAATCCAGAAACTGGTCCGGCTGCCACTCTAAGTTAATACCAAAATGTGGACAGCTGTTTTCATAGACGTATACCTGATCACCTTTACGCACTGCGAAGATGTGCCCACGTTCGTTATGGAAACCTTTACTGCCTGGGTCCTGGAGCTCTTCGATAGCGCATAAACGAATCATTTTTTCCTCATGAAATTTACGGGTTTAACTGATAAGTCGATAACGGATAATAACATCCATGACTCCAAATACTCGATGCAATTTCTTGAACTCCTTACCAGCAAGCAAGTTAACAAGATCATTCATCAGATTGATGCGCTCTCCAGTCACTGGGAACAACGCAACATGGACCTCCCATTCTTTACACTGGGGGCAGCCAGCTACCTCGACAGTTCCAGAGTGAGTAACAAGCGATATTACAATAAGCTTGAGCGCTTGAACCCTATTCTTTGGGCTAACTTTGAGTGGCTTTATGACTTAGTACTGGGTGGTTTGAAGCAAATCACGGGTAAGGAGTGTCAGCTTGCTGATGGTCAGGCCTTGCCTGGCTTTCATATCTTTCTGGCTCACCAGCAGTTTCTTGAACCAGTTGCCAGCATGCATATCGATCTTCAGCACCAGACGCTGCTATGGCCGGAGGGTCAACAAATCGATCTGAAACAAAATACACTCTCATTCACACTGGCCTTGGCGTTACCAGAAAGCGGAGCAGGGCTGAATACCTGGCCTGAGAGCCATAAAGACCTCATGGCCATGCCTTTCTGGTCCACATTACTGGGCTCTGCTGAAATCCAGAGTAAATGCAGATATATTGAGTATCAGCCAGGTCAGATGGTCATTCATTCAGGTCAGCTATTACACCAGATAGCACCATTAAGAGAGTACAACCCTCTTGATCGTCGTATTACGCTTCAAGGTCATGCCGTACTCTGTGATAAAAATACCTATTTAATCTATTGGTAAGAGTCAAACGTCACTCTTTAACGGACTCTTCCGGCAAACGCACATCAAAAGGCATGCCTTTATGAAGGATAATCTGACTGAAATAGAGATTAATCGCCTGAGACGTCGTCAATCCAAGCTGACGTAGAATCTCTTCTGCTTCTTGTTTTAGTGCTTCATCGATTCTTGCACGAACCGTAGTTTCTTTTGCCACAACGACGACCTCACTTAATATTATTTTAAAATACGCCTATATATTAAAATAATATATAGGCGTATTTTAAAGAACGACCTTCCAGCAACCCCTCGCCCCACAAAAGACCAGAGCTTTTCACCATAAATAAAGCTGCACCCGCACATTAATCTGCCGATTGACTGGTATCAAACGACAAAATATAACAATGTATAGAAAACTGTCATGACCTTCATGAAAGTCGGTTGTCTTAGTTGGCAGCAGTAATTTTGCAAACGCATTAGAGAGTAAAACAGGACGTTTTACGCAGTCACTAACAGGGACCCCCGGAGATAGAAGCGTTTTATTATGTTTAACAATCTATTTCATAGCTTTATCGGCTTTTCGCTTGCCACATCCCTTCTGCTACCACAGCCTAGTCTGGCAAATGACTCCAGTCGACAGCAAATGCTCTTCACCCATGTAGAAAAAGCACTCAAGAAAGGAAACTTTCAGCTTTATCAAAAATACAGAACAGAGCTGAATGACTACCCTCTGACCCCTTATCTGGAATATCTCAGTCTGTCTGGCAACTTAAAAAATCTGGACCAGAGAGACATTGATCGATTTACGACAAAATATCCGGAACTTCCCCAGGCAGACCAGCTTCAGTACCAGTGGCTCCGTTACCTGGCCAGCAACAAGAACTGGAACGCTTACCTTAACGCCTACCAACAGGATGATGGTGGTCGCTTACAGTGCCTGAAAGGGATTGCTCTACAAAAACTGGGGCATACCGAGCGAGCTTGGCAGGAAGCAAAAACGCTATGGTTACAAGGCAAGTCTCAGAACAAAGCTTGTGACCCCCTCTTTATGAGTTGGAAAACAGCCGGAGGCTTAACCCAAAGCCTGATAGTCTCACGCTTTTGGATGGCAGCTGAGCAAAATAACATTTCTCTGGCACGTTATCTGGATAAATCCATTAAAGATTCTGCCTATAAAGCATCGACCAGGCATTTCTGGGAGATCCATAAAAACCCCAAACAACTGAATTCGGTCCACTTTAATGGCCAGTTGGAGCACCAGCGGGTCATTATGATTCACGGCATCAAGAAACTGATATCCAGAGACCTGAATCTTGCTGTCAGTACCTGGTTACAAATGCGGAAGAACCACCCTTTCTCTCTGGAGCAGCGTTCAGCCGTCGACCAGCGGATTGCGATGAAAGCGGCAAAAAACTTTGTCGGAAATGCTGAAGAGATCATATCCAGTATCGATCCTGACTTTGATTATCACAAAGTTACTGAATGGCGCATCAGGCTGGCGCTCTCCGAACAGGACTGGGAAAAAGTACTGACTCTGATTGAGCGCCTTCCTACGACCATACAGAATCAGAGTCGCTGGCGTTACTGGGGAGAAGTGGCCCTTCTCAAGTACCAGGAGGAAAGCCACCTTTCGCTCGGTATTCCATTTGCAAAAAAGCCCACACTGTTGAAAACCCCAACCCTCCGGGCGCTTAGTCAGGAGCGAAACTTTTATGCCTTTCTGGTGGCAGACCTTAAAGGACAACCCTTTCAGCTCAACCACCAGCAGAAAGCCATCCGCCAGCAGGATCTGCAGAAGCTCAAACAATATTATCCCGGCTTCAAGCGTATTCGTGAATGGATTCATCATAAGCGCTTTTATAACGCACAACTTGAGCTCAACAGGATTACACCAAGCCTGAGCGATCCCCAGAAGAAGTTAATTCCCTATCTGGCCCAGCAATGGGAATGGCATCATCAAGCCATTATGGCAGCGGCTCGTGCAACCCTCTGGGACGACCTTGATCTTCGCTTCCCGGCACCAGAGGCCGAACTTTTCAGTGAACATGCAGAAAAACGTGAACTGGATTATCCATGGGTTCTGGCCATTGCCCGTCAGGAAAGTGCCTTCCACCCCAGAGCACGCTCTCACTCCGGAGCCATGGGTTTAATGCAGCTGATGCCAGCCACGGCCAAACAGGCAGCCAAACAGGCTGGAATACCGTACCGCAAGAAGTCAGAACTCTATAAGCCAGAAATCAATATTGCGCTGGGAACAACGCATCTGGCATGGCTATCCAAACGGTTCGAAGACAGCCGGATTATGGCCACCGCGGCCTACAATGCCGGAAGTACCCCGGTAAAACGCTGGCTGAAACAGAGAGGCCATTTACCTCTGGATATCTGGATTGAAACTATCCCCTACGATGAAACACGCAAGTATGTCCAGAATGTCATGGCGTTCCGTGTTATCTACAGCCTGTTGGAAAACCAGCCTGCACGTATGTTCTCACCACAGGAAGTAGCCTCTCTGAGTCTTAATCAGCAGGAACCCCCAGTAATTGCACAGAGTGACCAGCGAAAACCATGATAGAATCCTTCGGTTTATCGCTCAGGACAAATCATCAGGTTCTGATAAACTGATGGGTTCGAATTCTTATTACTTGGAGAACAACGTTTATGGACAGGCGTCATAAAACCCATGCTGTTCAGGTTGGACACGTCACCATTGGCGGTGATGCTCCCGTAGTAGTTCAGTCAATGACAGACACTGATACTGCTGATGTCCAGAGAACCATTGATCAGATTCGCCTGCTGGCGGATGCAGGCTCTGAAATCGTTCGTGTAACGGTGAATACTGAGGAAGCAGCGGCCGCTATTCCTGCAATTTATGAAGGTCTCGCCAAGCACAACTGTAATGTACCTATCGTTGGGGACTTCCATTACAACGGCCACCTGTTGCTGACGAAATATGATGAAACAGCAAGACTGCTGCATAAATACCGGATTAACCCAGGCAATGTTGGCTTCGGCAATAAAAAGGATGACCGTTTTAATGCAATGATTGACGTTGCCATTAAATACGATAAACCGGTTCGCATCGGTGTTAACTGGGGTAGCCTCGACAAAGAACTCTCTACCCAGCTGATGGATGAAAATGCCAAATCCGCAAATCCGAGACCTTCCCAGGAAATACTCCATGAAGCACTGGTACTGTCTTCTCTGACCAGCGCAGATGCTGCGGTAGAGCGAGGCCTGGCAGCCAACAAGATCATCATCTCCTGCAAGGTTTCCCGGGTACAGGACCTGATCAGCGTCTATCAAATGCTCGCAGATCGCTGTGAATACGCCCTTCACCTTGGTCTGACCGAAGCAGGTATGGGCAGCAAGGGTATCGTGGCATCCAGTGTCGCTATGGGTATTCTTCTACAGCAGGGTATTGGTAATACTATCCGGACTTCCCTGACGCCAGAGCCCGGTGCCTCCCGAGATAAGGAAGTCATTGTTTCCCAACAGATCCTGCAGGCTCTCGATGTTCGCAGCTTTGCTCCTGAAGTCACTGCCTGTCCTGGCTGTGGTCGTACCACCAGCACATTCTTCAGGGTTCTGACCGATGAAGTGGATGGCTTCCTGCGCAGTAAAATGGTGAACTGGCGTCACCAGTATGTAGGCGTGGAGAATATGAAAGTTGCCGTGATGGGCTGTATCGTTAACGGTCCAGGTGAAAGCAAGCATGCCAATATTGGTATCAGTCTGCCCGGCACGGGTGAGGCACCTTCTGCGCCGGTATTTGTTGATGGCGAGAAGTTCACCACATTAAAAGGTGAGAACATCGCTGAAGACTATAAAAAGCTGATCGAAGAGTATGTTCAAAAAACGTATGCTCCTCGGGAAAAGCTGATCGCCAGCCATTGAGTAAATCAAAGCCGCTCATAAGTAGCGGCTTCATTATCACTATTATCTGCATAGCTTAATTTTCCAACCCGTAGAAAATTATTGGTGAAAGATGGATAGCTCCCAGCTTGGTAATGATCATTTAGTGCGTGAAATCATTGATCTGACCTCGCAGTTAGTGGGTATACCTGCCCAGACGGATATTGATTCAGAAAAGGCAATTGCTGAATTTACCCACAAGTGGCTCACCACTCATGGCCTTCCTTCACAAATCATCAGTCCCGAACAACACCCTTCAATACTGTGTGTTGTAAAAAAAGGGAATGGGCCAGTACTCTGGCTGGAAAGCCCCTTGGATACGGTACCTGCAGGTGATCCAGCCAATTGGCAAACAGCGTCTCCCTTTAAAACTGAAATAGTTGATGGTCGAATGATTGGTCGGGGCGTCGCTGATGCCAGACTGGCCATTGCGATGTTTTCGATTCTCGCCAGAGAAATATCTCAGGACAGTGCCTTCAAGGGAACGCTCGTTCTCGCATTTGATGCCGATGAACAGTCAGGCCGATTTACCGGCATTCAGCAAATCATCCAAAAAGCACCTAGACCTGATGGTATTATCCTCGGTTATCAGGGCGCTGGCGAAATATCCATTGGAGCCCGTGGCATCCTAAGGCTCTGGGTACATATTCAGGGAAAATCAGCACATCCTGGCTCCCGCAGCCGTAAAGGGGTGAATGCCATTAATCGGATGGCACAGGTGTTATCCGCACTGAGTGAAACCTCCCTTACCAGCCATACCGAACCCTACTTCCCATTTGGCAGTCAGCTTCAGCCTACTCTGATCAACGGCGGGGATGCACTCAACAAAGTGCCTGACCAATGCTCAGCCTTTATTGATATCCGGCTTCTACCATCCATGGAGAAAACTCAAGTTCTTAATCAAATAGCAGCGATTATTGATGATATTCATGACGGTCATTATGAACTGGAAGAAGTTCAACATTACCGAGGATTTCTAACCCGTCCTGACTCCAGACTGGTTCAGATCGTACAGGAGGAAGCAGAGCAGGCTTGCGGCAAACAGCTCCCACTGGTAGCCAGCGGCCCCACCAGCGTGGGCTGTGTTCTGGCCGATCAAGCTCCCGTGATTAACTGTTTTGGGGTTGAGTCAGGCAATGTTCATGCAGACAATGAGTGGATGCTGCCAGCCGACATTCCTGCCGTTTACCAGACGTGGTATCAAACGGTTATCCGATTCTGCTCTGTATAACTGACCCGATACACCATTTTTCCCCCTGCAAAATTGACAAAGTAGACAACCCATCTAATTTCAAAGCTGGCAGGGCTTTTGTTTCTCCAGCCAATGCACATTCAGCTCCATGAAATAAGAAAAACACAGGTTGTTCTATGAATTTAACACTTCGCCTGAGAGTGGTGACCACTCTCAGTGCGACCCTCGAGTTTTATGACTTTACCCTGCTGATTTTTCTGGCAAGTACCATTTCACTGAACTTTTTCCCGGCTGCATCCGGCATAGGAAATATCATGCCGGTGTTAATGATCTTTTTTGCCGGTTATCTCGCCCGATTTATCGGTGGGCTTATCTATAGCCATGGTGGTGATAAGCATGGACGCAAACCTTATTACATGAATTCAATGATTCTTATGTCATTGAGTACCTTGGGCATTGCTCTGATTCCCGGACACGACACCATTGGCAACATGGCTCCGTTACTGCTGCTTTTCTTCCGGCTTCTTCAGGGTGCTTCTCTCGGTGGAGAAGTGCCCGGTTCCGTTGTCTATGCATCTGAGTACTCAAGGGAAAATAAACGAGGACTGGTAACCGGGCTGATTGTCAGTGGCCTGACTTTCGGGAATATACTGGCCAGTGGTGCAGTCTGGTTCATTCATGCCTGGTTTGGGGAGCAAGCGGTTAACGAGTGGGCATGGCGCATTCCTTTTGCCTTGGGGTCAGTCATTGGATTAATCAGCCTCTGGCTCCGACATTCTCTGGCGGAAACGCCAGTCTTTGAATCCTTTGATCATTCCAGACGTGAAACCATTCCTGTTATATCCCTGATGAAAGGCTACAGGAGTCAATTACTGAGGGGGGTCAGCCTTGCTGCAGCACCAGCAGTCACAATATCTGTGCTTTTTTTCATGCCCAGATTTCAACAGGAGTACCTTCATCAACCTCCCTCCCGGTTTATGGGAAGCTTTGTATTCTTCACCATATTAGCCTCTCTGAGTTTCATTTTTGCAGTATTGTCTGACCGTATTGGCAGACTCCCCCTGATCCGATATGGCTCCATCATGATCATTGCCACAGTACCCGCTTCAATCTTCTTTTTACTGCACGGTATTCTCAATCCAGTGATCGCTATGCTTCCCCTGCTGATCGCGCAGGGCATGATCAATGGGGTCTATGAAGCTTCTATGGTTGAGCTATTTCCTACCGGGGCCCGCTATAGCGGGGTGGCATTCTGCCATAACCTGGCATTCTGCATTTTTGGAGGAGCCACTCCCATGTTGCTGGAGTGGCTATGCAACCATGGTTGGTTATTATCACCAGGGTTGTGGCCAGCGCTGGTCAGCTTTGTTCTGATGATTCTTTCACTTCAGTGGAAAGATCGTTATCAGGACAAACTTACAGAAATCTAAGGATTAATGGTTAAGGTGTACTTGGTTTCACCCGGCAAGAATGGGCTTGCTTTTCCTTCTACCCAGTCCATATAACCGGCTGTAAAGAAAGGAGAGAGAGGATGACCACTCTGACCGCCCGACATATGAAAGATTGCTTCATCTTCACGCCCGGGAGAAACCACCATCCGTTCAGACACACCTTGATCTGAACGCTGAGCCTTGGGCATCCAGATATCTCCTGAGAGAGGAACGGCGGGCATGTCCAGTAGTTTGCCAAAGACAGGAATAGCACCACTCAATGGATGACGAATGTCAGCCATGTTTCGCTGCCCCCAGGTGGCACTGGACAGCTGATCTACACCGCCCAGATCATTCACTACTTGATCCACGGTTTCGACCAGAAGCTCATCCCAGCTCTCATACTGTGGACTCAGCCAGTTCATTGGCCGCTCTTCCAGAAGACGCCAAACCATCTCACTTTCATGGTTCAACTTCTGCATAAAGCCATCTTCAACATCATCTCTGGCCTCTGGAGAAAGCGAGAGAAAATAGCGTCCCAGTGAAGACATCATCTTCAGTTTAAGGGCATCTTTGTACTCACGAACCAGACGGTAACCCACGTCATCAGCCGTCGCCTTACCAGACCAGTTTTTCACAAAATGATGAAATTGCTGGCGGGAAGGGCTGCCGTCTATCACCTCTTCTGTGAGTGTATTCAGAATCAAACGGCGCCAGTTATCCATATAAATAGCGCGATGATCCAGAGCGACGTCCAGCAAGGCCAGTTCATCCGCTCTTTCCAGTGCCATTAACGCATCACGGATCTGTATCTGACGAGGTCCAAGCGCATACCCCCCATTCCCCATTTTGTCGTAATCATCTCCACTCACAATACGCGCATTGGCAGTCCAGACCCTTTGGTTAACAGGATTATAAACACGGGGATAATCAACACCAGAAAGCCAACCATCCCAGTTTTTATCAGCTTGTTGCCAAGGTAATGGGTAAGTGGAATCAATACCTGACCGGTTTGGAATCTGTCCAGCAACGGTCCAGCCAATATTTCCTTCCTGATCACCCACCGTAAAGTTCTGTGGTGGAATTCCACTGCGATTGGCAATGGCCATTCCCTGCTCAGCATTACGGGCAGCTTCCAGATAAACCAGATTAACATTGGTCGCTTCCGGTCGGTGTGCAGTCCAACGCAGAGCATATTGGGTATTGTCGTAGGCCGAATCAACAACTGGCCCCCAGTGAGTTCCTGAATACTCAACGCTGACCGGTTCCTGACCTTTGATATTGATAATTTCAGTCCAGCGTTCAAGAGGTCTTGGGCCGTCAGTGGTCATGTACTGGCCATCCGAAATATCCAACTCCACCAGATCCACCCAGTCACCACCAGTGTTGGTAAAGCCCCAGGCTATGTGAGTGTTGCTGCCAACCACAATAAATGGCGTGCCCGGTAACGTGACCCCGGTAATACTGACCATATCCTTTGGTTGATCAGGGTGTGGATAACTCAAAGACGCTCGATACCAGATAGTGGGCACACGATGGCTTAAATGCATATCATCCTGAATGATGGCCCCGCCATGATCCGTTAACTCCCCGGATACGGCCCAGTTGTTACTTCCGATAAGGCTGTCTTCCAGAGTTGTTCCACCCAGATTGGCATAGAGTTCAACACCTTTACTGCGCAGATCAACCAGCTCTACCCCGGGGGTTGGAACATCAGGTAATTCGCCAGGCTGCATCGGTGAGTCCCAACGGGTTTTCAGAGGAGAAAGAAAATCAATAACCGCAGGTACCGTCACACGTCTGAGAAAGCCTTTCAGGTTATCCAGTTTGACTTCATCATCATTAAGATCCATGTACATACTGAAGATCGACAGATAGGAATCCTCATTTTTCCAGGGCTGAGGTTCTACACCGAGCAACAGGTATTCAAAAGGTTTCCGTCCTAGATCTTCCAGCCCCTGATTGACACCATTCGTATAGGCATTCAAAAGAGCCTGATGCTCAGAGGTCATAATCTCAACCGCCTGCTGAGCAACCTTGCGAAAACGATGTTTTCTCTGGCGTTTATCATGATCCAGCGCCAGCTCACCCACCAGTTCAGACAGTTCACCCGCAGAGTTTCGCCGATTCAAATCCATCTGAAAAAATCGCTCCTGGGCATGAAGATACCCGGTAGCAAAGGCAACATCCTTACGGTCACTGCCAGAGATCAAGGGAACACCCAGAACATCCCGTTCAATCGTAACCGAATTATTCAATGAGGGAGCCTTCACTTCACCTTCCAGAACGGGAAGGCTCTGACGAAGAAGGACAAAAACTGTAAGAATGATAAGCAGGGATATTGATACAAGGAGAAAAAAGCCTCTCCTTAACCAGATCAGCATTGATACTACTCCATTGTTCTTATTATATGAGGCTGGAAAAATAACACAGTTTTACAAAGCTGCCCATTGAATCGTAAAACCAGTACTGGAAAGACTCTAGGCATATGCACTCATCTCTCATTTTCAGTCCTCATCAAAATAGCATCATACTCTTGCAAAAATTATCACTTTGTCCAACGTTGTAAATCCCGATAGAATACTGCCCATTTTAAATGACGCTAACACACTAATCACTAAGTGTTGCGCCTGAGTTCCCTCACCTCAGCTAAAAAGGACTTGCCATGCAAACCAGCAATCGCGGCCTGAACATTCTGCTTTTATTATCGATATTTCATATCGTTACCATTACTGCCAGTAACTACCTGGTACAAATACCGTTTCAATTTTTTGGCATGCATACCACGTGGGGGGCATTCACCTTCCCGTTTATTTTCTTGGCTACTGACCTGACCGTAAGGATCTATGGATCCCAGCAGGCCAGGAAAATTATCTTCTCCGCCATGTTCCCGGCCCTACTGATCTCCTATCTCGTATCAGTACTTTTCGTCGATGGAACCTTTCAGGGGTTAGAAAGCCTCTCCAGCTTTAATGTCTTTGTTGCCAGAATTGCGGTTGCCAGCTTTGCGGCATACCTGATTGGTCAAATAATGGATATCACCGTTTTCAACCGTTTACGTCAAAATGCAATGTGGTGGGTAGCACCAGCCTGTTCAACCATTGCTGGTAACCTGATTGATACCCTGAGCTTCTTCAGCCTTGCCTTTGCAGGCTCATCAGACCCATTCATGGCAGCACACTGGATGGAAATCGCCTTCGTGGACTATGGCTACAAAATGATAATCAGCATGCTGTTCTTCTTGCCTATGTATGGTGTATTACTGAACTTCCTGGTGAACAAGTTGAATGTACCCATTCAAATGAGTTCTCAACAAGCGGCATAAAACCTCTGCATAAAAAAGCCCCGTTAAACGGGGCTTTTTTATCTGTTCACTATGAAATACGTCCGATCTTCAGCAGTAGCCACTTCAAAACACTCTCCACTGACCTGATACAACTCCTCAGAGAAGTTACTGTTCAGCTCGATAAAACCATCCCGGCAATAGCCCGTCATCGCAATCTTATTATCGAGCATGGTATAGATCAGATGATCAATATCATTCCACGGTGCCTTCCAGCCCTTTCCCTCCAATTGATATGCATTGGTGAGCTCCGGCGATGGATAAACGGTATAGTCGAATAACTTTGTACCATCATCTGTAATACGGGTTATGAACGTTGCTGACTCTTCTGAAGAGCCACCGCCAAAACTGGCACAGCCCCCCAATAAAGTAGCCAATGCAATCAACGCAAAGCATTTCTGTATTACCATTTCATCCATCCCTTGACTGTCCAGTCTGTTATTCTTAATTCTGGATATACTGACTTATGTATTACTTCAGTGGGCTAGTCTTTGGAGCAATATAACCATCCGTTCTCTCCAAAGCATCCCAAAACAATGACACAATCGTCTCAAATTGTAATTCCCATTTTCTCAGCCCCCTCCATAAATCGTATGCAGGATAGGCTGATTAGCTGAAACTAATTAATCAATGAGTATCTCAGTATTAGCAACCCGCCTGACCCAAGGCACCGACCTGAAAATAGCAGTACAGGAACTTGTTAATAAGCACCGAGTTTCCGCAGGCTCATTGGTTTCCTGTG
Source organism: Endozoicomonas sp. (assembly GCF_965196975.1). NCBI lineage: Bacteria > Pseudomonadati > Pseudomonadota > Gammaproteobacteria > Oceanospirillales > Endozoicomonadaceae > Endozoicomonas > Endozoicomonas sp. The sequence continues at coordinate 4,976,054 of NZ_OZ239981.1, read as the reverse complement.
TTGGCTGTTTGTCCAAAATAAATCTGCGCCTTGCAGGTGCTGAAACGACGTTAGTTACTGAGGGCTCTTTTGAAATCGTCTCTATCATGGGAACGCTGACACCAAGTCATCAGCATATCCACATTGCTGTGGCTGATAGAAAAGGGCATGTTATGGGTGGACACCTGTTAGAAGGAAATATCGTTGATAGCACCGCAGAGGTGATTATTCACAGTTATCCACAGCTGAACTTCTCAAGGACTTTTGATTCATCCACAGGCTACACCGAACTGGTCATTGATAAGTGCTAGTTTTTGATCAGACGTATCATCTGAAGGCTTTCAAACATTTTCTTTTTATCGTTTTCGGACAAGTGGGTTGTATTAACCGTCCTGACAAAGTCTTTCTGCATTTTATTATCAAATGTCCCCCCATCCTTAAGGTATTCACTGATTTGTATCACGATCTGATCACCGAGCTCCAAAAGCTTGGGTCTGACCTCAGATGCCAGGTCACGGTACTTTTTATTTTCAGGACTGGCAGACAACCACTCCGCCATATATCGGTACTGAATAGCCTTGGCCGCATCCATCTGAGCCTGAAAGAAATCAGCGATGGAATCTGGTTGTAAACCTGCCTGCTGAGCATCAACCAATGCCTTCTCAAGCACCTGTTGCTCTCTGATCAGATCTTCAACAGCACTATGATTCCTGGCCTTAAATAAGGCCACATCCTGCATATAAGTAAGCCGCTGGTTGATTAACTCAAAGATTCCATTCGACATTGTATCTGCAACCGTCAAGGTAGAGAGTGTCAAACAGAGCAATCCAGTTACAACAAGCTTCATGGTTTCCTCAATAATTCTCTGAGCTTAGAACCAGTTTCATTCCATTGATTCCGCCGTGACACCCTGATTATATTTTGTCCAACAACTATTAGAGTATCTGCCAGAATCACCAGCACTGAAGAAAAGCTAAGCCTGTCTTGAAAATGCCAAAAAATAAAAATAGTTCAGTACCGGTAATTACAAGTTGAAAGAGTTTAGCAGCTACAGGAACAGTGAATGGATTTTCTGATTAGAGGAAGAGCCAAGAGAGCCAAGCAGAAAGGCACCTGCTGAAAGTGTATTTAGCTAACCTGTCTGAAGTGGATTTATTTTTTACCACCCACAGCAAAAACCCCGACAGATTGCTCTATCGGGGTTCTCTAATTGGTGCCTGGCGATGACCTACTCTCACATGGGGATGCCCCACACTACCATCGGCGATCGGTCATTTCACTGCTGAGTTCGGGATGGGATCAGGTGGTTCTAACCTTCTATGGTCGCCAGGCTTAACTGGTTGAACTCAAAGCCTCAGGCTCTCAGTTCTGGAATCCGGTAATTAAGCTGATTCTTGCTTCACACTCTTGCGTATGGCTCTGCATGTCTGCAGATCGCTTTGGCGTTATATGGTCAAGCCGCACGAGTCATTAGTATTGGTTAGCTCAACGCCTCACAGCGCTTACACACCCAACCTATCAACGTCATAGTCTTTAACGGCTCTTCAGGGGTATCTAGTACCCAGGGAAGTCTCATCTTGAAGGGGGCTTCCCGCTTAGATGCTTTCAGCGGTTATCCCGTCCGAACATAGCTACCGGGCAATGCGTCTGGCGACACAACCCGAACACCAGTGGTCCGTCTACTCCGGTCCTCTCGTACTAGGAGCAGCTCTTCTCAAACTTCCAACGTCCACGGCAGATAGGGACCGAACTGTCTCACGACGTTCTAAACCCAGCTCGCGTACCACTTTAAATGGCGAACAGCCATACCCTTGGGACCGGCTTCAGCCCCAGGATGTGATGAGCCGACATCGAGGTGCCAAACACCGCCGTCGATGTGAACTCTTGGGCGGTATCAGCCTGTTATCCCCGGAGTACCTTTTATCCGTTGAGCGATGGCCCTTCCATTCAGAACCACCGGATCACTATGACCTACTTTCGTACCTGCTCGAGATGTACCTCTCGCAGTCAAGCTGGCTTGTGCCATTACACTAACCGTACGATGTCCGACCGTACTTAGCCAACCTTCGTGCTCCTCCGTTACTCTTTGGGAGGAGACCGCCCCAGTCAAACTACCCACCACACAATGTCCCCGATCCCGTTTCAGGACCTGGGTTAGAACCTCAATATTGCCAGGGTGGTATTTCAAGGATGGCTCCACGCAAACTGGCGTTCACGCTTCAAAGCCTCCCACCTATCCTACACAAGCAACATCAAGATCCACTGTGAAGCTGTAGTAAAGGTTCACGGGGTCTTTCCGTCTAGCCGCGGATACGCTGCATCTTAACAGCGATTTCAATTTCACTGAGTCTCGGGTGGAGACAGCGTGGCCATCGTTACGCCATTCGTGCAGGTCGGAACTTACCCGACAAGGAATTTCGCTACCTTAGGACCGTTATAGTTACGGCCGCCGTTTACCGGGGCTTCGATCAAGAGCTTCTCCGAAGATAACCCCATCAATTAACCTTCCGGCACCGGGCAGGCGTCACACCGTATACGTCCACTTTCGTGTTTGCACAGTGCTGTGTTTTTAATAAACAGTCGCAGCCACCTGGTATCTTCGACCAGCCTCAGCTTACGGAGCAAGTCCGATCACCAAAGCCGGCGCACCTTCTCCCGAAGTTACGGTGCCATTTTGCCTAGTTCCTTCACCCGAGTTCTCTCAAGCGCCTTGGTATTCTCTACCTGACCACCTGTGTCGGTTTGGGGTACGGTCCCTTCTGACCTGAAGCTTAGAAGTTTTTCCTGGAAGCATGGCATCAATCACTTCGGCTCCGTAGAGCCTCGTCATCAATTCTCGGCCTTGAGGATCCGGATTTGCCTGGATCCCCAGCCTACGATCTTAAACGCAGACAACCAACGCTGCGCTGACCTAGCCTTCTCCGTCACTCCATCGCAGTCAAAAGGGGTACAGGAATATTGACCTGTTTCCCATCGATTACGTCTTTCGACCTCACCTTAGGGGCCGACTCACCCTGCGCCGATTAACGTTGCGCAGGAACCCTTGGTCTTCCGGCGGGGGAGCTTCTCACTCCCCTTGTCGTTACTCATGTCAGCATTCGCACTTCTGATACCTCCAGCATACCTCCCGATACACCTTCAACGGCTTACAGAACGCTCCTCTACCGCACTTAACAAAGTTAAGTACCCGTAGCTTCGGTGAACAGTTTGAGCCCCGTTAAATCTTCCGCGCGAGCCGACTCGACCAGTGAGCTATTACGCTTTCTTTAAAGGGTGGCTGCTTCTAAGCCAACCTCCTGGCTGTCTGGGCCTTCTCACATCGTTTCCCACTTAACTGTTACTTTGGGACCTTAGCTGACGGTCTGGGTTGTTTCCCTTTCCACGACGGACGTTAGCACCCGCCGTGTGTCTCCCGTGATTGAACTCATCGGTATTCGGAGTTTGCATGGGGTTGGTAAGTCGGGATGACCCCCTAGCCCAAACAGTGCTCTACCCCCGATGGTTAGACACGAGGCGCTACCTAAATAGCTTTCGAGGAGAACCAGCTATCTCCGGGCTTGATTAGCCTTTCACTC
>NZ_OZ239981.1:4690000-4967500 GCF_965196975.1 Endozoicomonas sp. | reverse complement strand
GCCCATCACGGTTGGTCGATAGTCTGGCCAGCGCAGACATTGTTGCCGGGTAGTCATACACAAAGACCCCTTCCAGCACGTCAGCATTTGGCGACCCCAGATTTGGCTCAACAAACTTGGAAAACAACAAATCAAGACAGTCACTGCGCTCAAGCCCCTGAAGCTTGGCATCTACCTTATCCCTGACAGTCTGGCTCAGCTCTTCATCTGTCGTGATATAAGGGTTTAGTCCGAGGTATTCCTCAAATAGTTCCCCATAGCTGCAGCGTCTGACCTCTTTGAAATTGCAGACACTGCTTAGCAAGCCAGCTACATCATCCATCAGCCGTTGGTCATTCATGCCTATACGATACCATTCCAGCATGGTGAATTCCGGATTATGGCGCCCTCCAGCCTCACCGTTTCTGAAAACTCGCCCTAAGGAATAGATATCTCCGCTGCCTGCAGATAAAAGGCGCTTCATAGGGAATTCCGGGGAGGTGTGCAAATAACAAAGCTGTGATTTCCCATGACCAATAGGGGTGAACTCGGTTGCAAAGCTGTCTATGTAGACATCTACCGTGGCACTGCTGGACAGCATTGGGGTTTCTACCTCCATGATCCCCTTAGCATCAAGGTAGGCTCTAGCCTTACGCAGTAGTTGAGCTCGCTCCCTGAGAGCCAGCATGGACGCTGATGGGCGCCAAAGTTCATTAGTCACGTAAGTCTCCAAATAAAAGAGGTGGGTCTGCCACAGGTCTTGAAGTAGCTAGTCATTAAATAGCAGACTATCAATTCTTATTAACAAATATAAATAATGAATGAGCTTGTCTAGCTGAACCACACCGGAATAACGGGAGTATTAATATGATGCTGGGCGGGGAGGTTTTATTGTGAGCTGATGATTGAAGCCCAAGAGGAAAGGATAATATAAGTGATTGGGCAGGAAGGTAATTCCTCCTGCCCATAAATGCTTACTTCACTCGACCAACATACTCACCGGTACGGGTATCAATTTTCAGCACTTCGCCTTCAACAATAAACAGAGGTACTTTAACGGTTGCCCCCGTGCTGAGTTTGGCTGGCTTTGAGCCGCCCTGGGCAGTATCGCCTTTCAGACCAGGATCCGTCTCCACCACCTGAAGCTCCACAAAATTCGGCGCAGAAACTGAAAGAGGGGAACCATTATAAAGAGTAACCGAGTATACTCCCTGCTCTTTAAGCCAATCGATGGTGTCACCCACCGCTTCACGGCTGGCTGCATGCTGTTCGTAGGAACCATCAGTCATCATGAAGTGCCAGAATTCACCGTCGGTGTAGAGGTATTCCATATCCAGATCCATAACGTCTGCAGCTTCCAGACTTTCACCAGATTTGAAAGTACGCTCCCAGACACGACCGGACATAAGGTTACGGAATTTAACCCGGTTAAATGCCTGACCTTTTCCAGGTTTTACAAATTCGTTCTCAATGATCGAGCAGGGATCACCCTCGAGCATTACTTTAAGACCTGAACGAAACTCATTGGTACTATAACTAGCCATGGGACCTTACCAGGAGATCAAAAACCCCTATGATAACTCGTTCCGAGCTCAGTGTGCAGACTATCAGCAATTTCGGCTGCTGGCAGGAGCAACTGGCAGGTGCAATTACCTCTCCGGAGCAGCTGCTAACCATGCTGCAGCTTAGCCCCGAGCTATTATCACCTGCGTTGAAAGCCTGTCAGGAATTTCCACTGAGAGTACCCCATACCTATATCAACAGAATGGAGCTGGGAAACCCCAACGACCCTTTGTTAAGGCAGGTTCTGCCTGTTGGTGAAGAATGTGAGCACATAGAGGGTTTTGGCCTGGATCCGCTGGCAGAGCAGTCTCAGAACCCAACCGATGGTGTCATCCATAAGTACCATGGCAGGCTTTTGTTAATAGTGGGTGGAGCCTGTGCGGTAAACTGCCGTTTCTGCTTTCGCCGTCATTTTCCATATCAGGAAAACCGGCTGGATCGGGACAGCTGGAACAGCGCCATGGAGTACATACGCTCAGATTCCAGCATAAAGGAAGTTATTCTAAGCGGTGGAGATCCATTGGCCACCAGCGACCGCCGACTGGAGAAAATTGCTGCCGAGCTGAATCATATTGATCACGTTGAAACACTGCGAATTCATAGCCGTCTGCCCGTTGTTATTCCTGACCGGGTAACGGATGACATGATCAACTGGTTTGCCAGACAACGTCTGCAACCTGTGATGGTTATTCATGCCAACCATGCCAACGAGATCGACGATAGCGTTCGTGAAGCCATGTTTCGGCTCAAGCAGGCTGGTGTGACACTATTGAACCAGGCCGTTTTGCTTAAGGGAATCAATGACAGTGCTTCCGCTCTTATTCAGCTTGGCGACGCATTATTCAAGGCTGGCGTGTTACCGTACTATTTGCACCTGTTAGACCCGGTACATGGCGCTGCTCATTTTGATATTCCGGAAGTTAAAGCCACCCACCTTCTGAAAGAGGTAATGGCTAACTGCCCAGGCTATCTGGTTCCCAAACTGGTTCGGGAAATTCCCGGCAGACCTGGCAAAACCTGGATATCCTGACACTTTTGACTAAAGTCAGGCATTGATTAAACCGTTAGATAATAGATATATAGTCTATTGAGGTGTTGCAATAAGCTGCATCTCAAGGGATAAAAATGTGGCACACTGGAATATTGAACGCAGCAAATTTATTATTAATAAAGCAAGCTGCCGTCAAGTCGCGAATAGAAAGTACTGCTAGCCACCAAGCTATTAAAAATAGCCGCATAAGTAGTACTTTGTAGACTAATAATATTGATGAAGCGCAGTACCTGACAGGATGTCAGAACCCTGATAATGGGATTAAAGAATGGAATCTACAGACACTCTTCACCTGGAGCTGCCCAGTCGCAGCCTTGGATCCTTATCATTTTGCGCCAATGGGTCCGGGACCAGTATCGAACAGCTTGAGCGCTGGACAAAAAATCTTTCCATTACTGATTACCAGAAAAATGGTGAGAGCTTGGCTAATGCATTGGATGAGCTCACCAAACTGGACTGTCCTCCCAATGAGCTTTACAGGCTTATCGAGATGGTTCGATCTCCTGTACTTGCTACAGCAACCAACCTCTACCAACGGTATTTAAAACGATATATTACGTTTGAATCAGGCCAGCAAGTCTGGTTTGAACTTTGCCATCAACTTTATTCAGGACTGGCAACAGCTTACAAGGCTGTAGTTCAATGCTGTCTGGACAATAATGAACATAAAGATGTCCTTGCGGCGGCATTGCACCGAGCCATATCAGAGAGTGCGACAATGTATCTATTTCATTGTCTACTTTACCGTCCTTCATCTGAACGACTATGGCTTGAGCTGCATACTTTATACCAGATTGCTGTGCAGAAGAGTCACCAGAATTTCCAACAAGAAGACCCCTATGACAAGAAACGCAAGCCCATGTCAGCAGAAAACCTTTATAAAAGAGCTCTACTGTTGTCACGCAGCGATACTAATAAATTATCACCCACTGAGACTCAACAAGTCTGGCAAATTTTAAGTGTCTGGATCAACCACTGTAAAATTCAACCTCAGTCAGGCCTGAAAACCTATTTCTCAGCCAATCTCATCAGTGATGAAGGCCTTCAATACGCCGCACCAGAGCCGGATAAGGCTCATGCCGGCGTGATAGGGTTAAATGTCAGAGTGCTTACCGCTCACCTGGATAAAATAAAAAAAGACCCGAAAGTATCTAAAGTTCTTCCAGCAGAGTTAATTGAGCACTTAACGTTAAGCTGGGGGCAAATCCAGAAGCGGTCCAATCCCAGAAGAGCTTCATCGAACCATTGTGAAACCTGTTTTGGGTTTACTGGTCTTCACTATCACCTGTCAGGCAAAAGAAATTTTGACGACATCATTGCCGTTCACTCCGAGTCTTCAGGTAAAAGTAGCTTTTCTGAACAATCAGGTGATGTCTGGTCACAGGCCCATGACGCAGAGATCAGAGATGAAGACAAACAAAGCAGTTCTTCAGCAAGTGAGATAATTTCATTTAATACTGAAGAGTTTTTGGATAATAAACGACTATCAGCACTAAAAACCGAAATCATCAACAGCAGCCATACCGGACTTTGCCTGAAAATTAATGGAAAGCTCCCCCAGCAGTTCCATGCAGGGGAACTGATTGGCATACGTCAAACCCCTGAATCACCATGGGCTCTTTACTGCGTGCGCTGGCTGGGCGTTTCAGCACAGAATGAAGTAAAGTTTGGTGTAAACCTTATAACTACGTCGGTGGATGCTGCTGCCATATCTCTAATACACAAAACACAGGAAGCAAGTCACTTCCAGAGGGCTCTCCTGATTCCTGATCCAAAGGAAACATCCATGATCTTACCTAACTTTTCTGCCAAGGAAGGCGCTAAGTTTGATCTTATACATAATGATGTTCTACAGAAGGGGCAGCTGATGAGCTGTACTTACACAACACCAATCTGGTGTCAGTACCAATTCAAGCTGTTTGGATAAGGCGCGGATATTTCTTTTTTGATATCTGCTGCCAAGTTAACAATGCCTGTCACAATTCAGTGAAGGTCCTCTATACCTTTTAATTCCGCATGTCGTATGATGGAGAAATAAGCTCATGAAGTTTCAGATTCTGTTGACATAAGAGCTCTCCTTCAAAAAACAGTGATCAACCTCGAATGGATTACCGCAAACAAACCATACGCTTGCTCGCCCTGGAAGATTCCCCAAACGATGTCGAACGCTGGGTAAAGTTGTTTCGCAGTGCGGGTATGCCTCCTCGAGTTCAACATATCTCTTCCATTGAGACTATGGAGGAGGCCCTGAAAGAACAACACTGGGATGTTATCCTCAGTTCTGAAGAGACACCCAAGCTTAACGCACAGCAAGTACTCTCAATCATCGAAAAGCACCAGATAGATATTCCGGTCATTGTTACCTTGCCGGAGTACAACCCTCAACGTGCTTCCACCTGGCTTTCCGCCGGAGCCCGAGACGCCATTCCAAGCGCAAATGAAGCGCATATTCTGCACGCGGTTCTTCGTGAACTCACGAGCCTGGAAGATCGCAGAAATTTAAGCTGCACTCGCCGCGAACTGGATGAGTCTAACAAGCGCTGCCAACTTTTACTGGCCAATGCATCTGAAGCTATCGCTTACATTCATGATGGAATGCATGTGGATGCCAATGCAGCTTATCTACAGCTTTCTGGGTACGAAAGCGCTGACGACCTGGCAGGTATACCGTTGATCGATATGATTGCTGGGCAACATCAGGCTGAGATCAAGCAGATGCTGAAGCGGTTTGACGCAAATAAAAACACCAGCCCGCTTGAGTGTGAGCTAATTCACACCGATGGACACAGTACCCCGGTCAGTCTTCGCTTATCTGAAGCTCAGTATGATGATGAGCCTTGTATCCAGCTCACCCTTTTTCCGATCATGGTTCCCGTCCTCAGCCAACCTGTTGACCATGAACTGAGTGCAGAGTCAAAAGAACAGTTTCTTGAGAAAGCCGGTACTATTGTTAAGGAAGCGCCAGACGCGATACTAATCTGGTTGCAACTGGATGATTTTCTGAATATCCGTCAGGAAGCCAGTATTGAAGGCATTCTTTCTATACAAAAATCCATCGTGCGGATGATTCAGGAACATTTCCCCAAAGCAGTGCTCTGCCATTATACCGACGACAGTTTCTTACTGGTTGAGACGGGTGATGCTCCAGAAAGCGTCCATAATCGCCTTGTTAATTTACAAAGTGCCATTGATGGCCACCTGTTTGGCAGCGCCGATGAAACACTCACCGCAACGGTAACCATCGGTTTCGCGGTAAAAGAAGATCGCCAGAATCTTTCAACACTGCTGAATAACGCAGAAAGCGCCTATCAACTGGCCCTTAAAACTGATGAGTCAAGGCTATGTCGCTACTCTAAAACTGAGGAGATCAAAGACAAAGCTCGAGAAGGCGATGTACAGGCCATGATCCGTCAGGCTCTGTCACAAGACTCATTTCACCTGCTCTTCCAGCCTGTCATCAACATTACCGGTTCAGAAGAAAAGCAATATGAAGTATTCCTGCGACTTCATTCTCCCCAGGGAGAAGTTGTCGAGGCCAGCAAGTTTATGGAAGCCGCTGAATCATCCAGCCTGATGCCCCATATTGATCGCTGGGTTCTTCGCCAGTGCGTGCGCCAGTTAGCCCAAGTCCATAAACAGGGTCAAAATGTTCGATTACTGATTCACCTCAGTCACCAGTCCATTCAAGGAGCTGAGTTAGCCCAGTATCTCTCCGGTCTGTTGAAAGCAACTGAGCTACCTCCGGAAAGCATCGTGTTACAGATGCCTGAGAGTATGGTTCTACAACAATTGAAACGGATTGTGGACTTTGCCGAAGCTATTCACAATATTGGCTGCCAGCTTGCCATCACCCGATTTCAGGGCGACTCACGCTCCATGAAGATGCTGAAGCACCTTGATATTCAGTTTGTTCGGCTTGATGGCAGTTTCACTATCAAGCTGGATGAGAACAATGATGAGGACATCATCAAAATGCTGGATATTCTTAAGGAGCAGAACATCCGTAGCATTGTACCAAAGGTAGAAAGCACCCAGACACTGGCTCACCTATGGAGAATGGGCGTTGATTACGCGCAGGGGTATTATATACAGGGGGCAATGGAAACAATGGACTTTGACTTTGGCTAACCTAATCTGATTACGCGCCTTTTGTCGGGAATATCCTGTTCATCATGGGTCACCATGAGAGCAGGAATCCTTCGGTTCTCAACCTGTTGAAAGACGAAATGCCGGAAGCTGCTTCTAAGCATTGTGTCTAATTTGGAAAAAGGTTCATCCAGAAGCAGCGCTTTTGGCTCAGACAACAAAGTCCTCATCAAACTGATTCTTGCTTTTTGTCCACCAGACAGCATGGATGGATTTTGTCCGGAGAAACCCAACATCTCACAGTCAACCAGTGCTTGCTCTACTCTTTCCTGACGCTCAGATTTCTTGTAGTTCACAGGTAAAGCAAAGGCCAGATTCTCACCAACGGTCATATGGGGAAACAATAGATGATCCTGAAACTGTATGCCTACCTGTCGTTTATATGAAGGCAGGTTATTAAGAACTAGCCCTTCCAGAATCACTTCTCCTGAGAAAACAAAGCTGTTTGGCAGCGTTCCACAAATCAGATTTAACAAACTGCTTTTGCCGCAACCACTTGGCCCTAGTACCGAAACCACTTCACCACCGTCCACACGACAGCAGATCTTATCCAAAAGCTTCTGGCAATTCAGGCTGATATCAATTTGATCAAGAATCAGGCTCAAGAGTTCAGCCTCCTGGCAAAACATCCATTTCTAACTGTCCAATAGCTCAGGAAAAAAGCCATGACATACGCAATGAAAGGCAGCAGCATCTGAGCCAGCCCGTAGACGCCAATTAAACGACGATTTCCTCCGGAAACCAGACCAACAGCTTCGGTTGTTACTGTCTCCACTCTTCCAGCACTGGCAAACAGAGTTGGCAGATATTGAGCAATACTGACCGCAAAGCCCAATGCAAGACTGGCCATCACTGGGCGCCAGAGTACTCCCAACTTCACCTGAAGAAAGGTCTTCAGTCTGGATCTGGATAATAACAGTCCCTGAAGACTATGGCGCTGATCATAATGCTGCCAGGGGCCTGACAAGCTTAGAAAACAGTAGGGCAATACGAACAGCAAATGCAGTCCAGTCACTGTCAACCAGTGCCCCTCAGCCCCCCATTGCAGCAAAAGCAGTTGAACCCCAAACAAAAAAGTCATTTGAGGCAAAAGCAACGGAATATACATCGCACCTCTGGTCAGCAGGGATAACCACTTCCCGGCTGATTTACTTTGTTGTTGGAAATCATTCAACTCAAGCAATATAACCGAGATCGTATTGGCTGCTAACGTGGCGGTCACACCAATCAGGAGGGAGTTAACGATAGGCTCACTCATACCATCCCAGGCTCTCTCCCAACTTCGTAAAGACCAGTCTGGCCAGAGAGAAGGGAAACGCCAACGCCAGACAAAAGACCAAACCAGTAGGGCACTCCCTCCAGCCAGAAACAGCATCACTAAACCATGCCAGGCTTTCCGGCTTAACGATCCCCAGAAAATACTGAATCGACCTCGATGTCCATTAACCAACCAGCTTCTGAGCAGTCTGTTCATTACCCATTCCGTCAGATAAAAAACACCAATAACAGACACCACCAGCAGCAACAGGAGCACACTGCCCGATGCAGCCAGTAGACTATTGGCCAAATCCGGATCATGTATCCATTGAAGAATCTGCACGGCAAATGTTGGAGGGTTGGCAGGCCCAATAACCAGAGCTACATCTACAACAGAGATTGAGAATGCCAATACTGTGTACACTGGCAAACGAATCATTGGGTAAAGGCGCGGCCATATCAGCTTAAGCCAGATAACACCTGACTGATACCCCAGGCTACTCCCCAATCTCAACGTATCACTGACAGGCAGCTGTACTACAGCTGCGGCCATCATAAAAATCAAAAAAGGTGTTTCTTTAATAACCAGAAGAAGTATAAAGCTTATGCCGTATGAGTCCTGAACCGTCTGCCAGTCAGGGGGAAAGCTCCAGCCAGCAAAAACAGCGATAAGCCGAGCCATCAACCCACTAGGCATCAACACAAACATGACTCCAAAGGCCAGTGCTACATGTGGCACAGCCATCAATGGCGCCAGCCACCGCTGAACTTTATGCCAAAACGGAGTTCCCCAGGCGAAACAGATGACACCAAAGGCAAGGATCAGAGATAGCAGTGTGGAAGAAACAGATGTCCAGAGACTAAGCCCCAACATCTGGATAAGTGCGGGTGTTTCCAGAAGCATTTGCCAGGAAGAGAAGCTGAAGGTCTCAAACCCCAGGACTGGCATATACCCAAAGGCCGGCAGCATAATACTGCCTACCCCTGCCAGAACCGGCAATATGAATAGAACCAGCAACCCCAGGGTAAGTAACGATGAAACAGCCCCAGAAGATACCCACTTTCTAGATTTTAACAACGGACTCACTGGCGATATCTTGCCTTCCAGGCTTCCTCAAGTTCAGCAACCCAGGAACTATGAGGTTCTGGAAGCACTTTACCTAAAGCCTCAGGAGACAAGGTTGCCGGCCCCAGGGGCAAACTCGAAAATCGTTTGCGCTCAATACTATTAAGCTGGCTCATGCTGAGCACAGTCGGGTCTCCCCAGACATCTGGGTCAGCTTTGTGCGCCTGAGCCTCCGGTGATAGCAGAAAATTAATGACAACTTGCGCGGCCTCTGTTGAATCACTATTAAAAGGAATCGCCAGAAAATGAGTATTTCCAAGTGTACCCACATCATGCACATAGGTTCTCACCGTTTCTGGCAACTCCCCACTGGCAATAGCAGAGCTGGCATAGGCTGGATTAAATGTCATTGAGAGTAAAATTTCACCGTCATCCAGCATTGGTGTCAGCGCCAGATTGTTCGCAGGAAAGGTCTCACCTTCTCTCCACAATAAAGGATGAAGTTCATCGAGATATCGCCACAAAGGGGATGTTACAGCATCGAAATCAGCCTCAGAAACGGGTTTTAAAAGCACACCCGGTTCTGGTGTTAACTCACTCAACAACTGCTTCAGAAACGTCGTACCGACAAAATCTGGTGGCAAAGGATAGGTCACACGCCCTTTATGCTTTCTGGCAAACTCAAGAAGTTCCAAAGCATTGGCTGGAGGAGTAGCTTGTTTCCGGGAAAAAGTATCGGTGTCATAAATAAATACCAGTTGTGCCATACCCCAAGGTGCTTCCAGGCCATCAGCAGGCTCCCCAAAATCAAGCACGGTCGTAGGCTTTTCCTGGGAGTCCACGCCCTGAAATGAGGGCAAACCCTCAGCAAAGGGACCAAACAACAACCCGTTTTGCTTCATGGAACGGAAGTTTTCACCATTAATCCATACCAGATCCACGGTTCCATTACTCTTCCGTCCTGCCACTTTTTCAGCAAGCACACGACTTACAACACTTGACGTATCACTGACTTTGACATGTTTCAGTGCAATACCGTAGCGTTTCTCTACCTGATCGGTAGCCCAGTCAATATAACCATTGATCTGTTCACTCCCTCCCCAGGCATTGAAATAAACCGTCTGTCCTTTCGACTGCTCAACGGTTTCCTGCCAGGGTACGGTTTTCGCTTCGATAGCGCTGGCACTGCCAATAAAAGCGACGGTAGCCATGACCAGGGCGGATGTGGCTTTCTTGCTCCATGTCCTTATGCTGCTCATATTTTTTTTCATTTCAAAAGCCAGACTCCGTCTTTAGTTGGCAATAATGGTTACCGTCTTCATCAATGGAGAGCGTCACAACAATTGGACGGCAACACACCTGGCAATCTTCCGTATAAAGCAATGACTCATCAGGCTCAGTGAAACCTGCATCCAACAGCAACTCAATGCGCTCTCCACAATAGGGACAGTAATCCTGCCAGCTTATCCACTCATTCATCGCGAATACCTTTTCCTGTCAGTATCTTCTTGCCAATATCAAGAGCTGCCAGCTTCAGGAGCTATGAGTATTAAGAGACTCCAGATCTTTCTCACTGAAGCCCAGCAGATAAAGAATACTGTCCAGCCCCAGCGTTGAAATTGACTGCCGTGCACTTTGTTTCACCATTGGCTTGGCTCGAAATGCAATTCCCAGCCCTGCCACACTGAGCATTGGCAAATCATTGGCACCATCACCCACGGCGATCACCTGATTCAGGGAAATACCCTCTTCAGCGGCAATCTGCTTCAGTAGTTTGGCTTTTCGTTCACCATTGACAATATCGCCCTTCACCTGGCCGGTAACCTTGCCTGCCACTATTTCCAGCTCATTGGCGTGGATATAGTCTATCCCCAGCTTTTCTTGAAGGTAGCGGGCAAAATAGGTAAACCCTCCAGAGAGAATGGCCGTACGGTAACCCAGTGAGCGAAGGGTTCGAATCAACGTTTCGGCACCTTCAGTTAAAGGCAGCTGTCTGGCAATGCCGGCAAGCACTGACTCATCCAGCCCTCTTAGCATGGCCAGACGTTCACGAAAGCTTTCATTAAAATCCAGCTCCCCCTGCATTGCCCGCTCAGTGATCTCCGCCACCTGATCACCCACACCCGCTGCCTCCGCAAGAAGGTCGATCACTTCCGCTTCAATCAGTGTGGAGTCCATATCAAAGACAACCAGCCGACGATTACGCCGATAAATACTGTCCTCCTGAAATGCCACATCAGCATCCAGGTCAGCGGTAAGATTGAGAAAGTCGATCCTCAGCTTTTCCTGATCAGGGGCCGTCCCCCGAACCGAAAACTCCAGACATGATGAGCGATGGCTGTTATTTTCCTCGTTTCGCAGAGAGCGTCGACCTGAAAGGCGGGAAATATGATCAATGTTCAATCCATGAGCAGCAGTAATACCAGAGACTCTGGCAATCTGCTCCGCTGTGACATTGCGCGATAGCAGCGTCAATATATAACGGTTCTTGCCTTGTTCAGACACCCAGTGTTCATAGTCACTCTCGGATACCGGTTGATAACTGAACTGCAGATCACTTTCATGAAAATGAAACAGAAGATCTTTCAACACTGCAGCAGAATGACTGTTACCTGAAGCCTGATCTGGAAGACGAACAAGAATTCCCCAAGTCAGGGTATCGTGGATCACTGACTGACCAATATCCAGAATTTCCAAACCATAGTCGGCCATAATGGAGGTGATGGATGAGGTGAGTCCCGGCTTGTCCCGGCCAGTAACATTAATCAGTATTATATCGCTCACTGGGTAATCCAATTCTTAGAGGCTGTCTGAGAATAGCGCCCGTAGCGAGGATGGCAGTCTATTTTCAGACAGCCTCTCCTATCGTTGCAGGCGTTCGATAGTCTATCACAGGGATTTTACGGAAAGCAGACAGAGTTCTGATAGGATATAACTTCCACTTATTTTTTAGCTTAGCTCTTTCCGACGTTGAGAGGGATTCACTCATGGACAGTAAGGGCTATTGATATTTCATTACGATCACTGGCTTTCCTCTCAGGAGCTTAACTTTTGAAGAAGCGTATTTTCACGCCAGATCTTTTTACGCGGTTCACATCCCGTTTCTCCATCCGAACGCAGTTAATGTTCATCTTTGGTCTACTGATGGTGACATTGACTATTGGTATGTCGCTGGTCATCAGCAATGAGATTGACTCATCGAGCCAGCATCAGGCTGACAGCATTGGTCAATTATTGAGTGAACAGACAGCCAGTGCCGCGACAGATATGCTAGTCACAGGAGACCGACTTAGCCTCAATGTACTGCTCAGTCAGCTGGTACAGAATCCTTATGTCGCTGAAGCCAGTATCTACAGCATCGATAATCAGAGGATTGCCAAGGCCATTTCCAAAACGGCTGATGAAGGCATCAGGCATCCCGTTTATTCATCACCCATCCATTATCAGGATGTTATTGCCGGCTACGCACGCCTGTCACTAAACGAAGACTTATTAAGCAAAAAGCCCAAAGAAGCCCTGTTCGTTATTATTGCTATTAGTTTGATATTACTACTTGCCGGTCTGATTTTTCTGCAACTCTTCGCATCCAGCATAGCCTCTCAGCTACGCCTAATTGAGCGGCAACTACGCTCCATTCTGCCTGCAGGTAACCCAATCCCTCTGGTGACAGGAGAAATTACCAGGCTTTCAGCTTTTGTCGAACAGCAACTGCTCGAGAAGAAAATGGCTGAGCCAGAAGAGAAAGTGGAAGAACAGCAGGAAACGGCAATGATTGCAGCGATCAAAGTCAAAAATCTGGGCAGGCTTCAACAATTACTGGCCCCCAGAGATTTGCAGGATATTCTCCGCACTCACAGCCAGATCATCAATGAAGCCGCGAGTTATTACGATGGCGAGGTCACCTATACCCCTGAAGGCAATGCCTATCTGCGATTTTCCAGCAAGGAAAGCCCAACATTTACATCTGATGCTCTGTTCTGCTGCCTGATGATAGAAACACTGGCTGAAAAAGCCGGAGAAATAAATATTGCCAGAACACACATCGGCATTGGCCTCAGTGTGAGTGATCAGCAGGCAGAGTTCCCTGAAGAGCAGCATCCCGCCCTGGGAGACAGTGCTGCCAGCCAAGCTCTGACTATGGCCAACCTGCCGGATATGGAAGGTATCTATATGCTCCGTTCTGAAGCCAGTTGGCTACCCTCAGAGCTGCCTGACTTCGAAGCACTGGATAGCGAGGTCATCAAGATCAAGGGTATCAAGAGCGAGCAGGCCAATGAGTTGAGAAGCCAGATTTTCGAAATGGAATCAATTCTGGATTAAAGTCTCATCTCAATGCCATTATCAGCCATATACTGCTTGGCTTCAGGAATAGAGTACTGGCCAAAATGGAAAATACTGGCGGCCAGTACCGCATCCGCCTTACCTTCCTTGATTCCATCCACCAGGTGATCAAGGTTTCCAGCACCACCAGATGCGATTACCGGAATACTTACTGCTTCAGAAATAGCCCTGGTCACACCAAGATCATAACCATTTTTGACACCGTCCTGATCCATACTGGTGAGCAGTATTTCACCTGCTCCGAGGTTCTCCATTTTCAGAGCCCACTCTACAGCATCAAGTCCGGTAGGTTTGCGGCCACCATGGGTGAAAATCTCCCAGCGATCCTGTTCGCCGGGCTTACTCACTTTCTTGGCATCTATAGCCACAACAATACATTGCGAACCAAACCGGTCAGCGGCTTCCTGAACAAATTCAGGATTGAAAACGGCCGCCGTGTTGATACTGACTTTATCTGCGCCAGCGTTCAGCATGGTGCGGATATCTTCCACCTTTCGAATGCCACCACCAACGGTCAGTGGAATAAACACTTCGCTGGCCATACGTTCAACCGTATGCACCGTTGTGTCCCGTCCCTCATGACTGGCGGTAATATCGAGAAAGGTTATTTCATCGGCTCCCGCTTCATTATAACGACGGGCGACCTCTACTGGGTCACCAGCATCCCGAATATCAACAAACTGAACGCCTTTAACCACCCGACCATTTTCGACATCGAGACAGGGAATTATTCTTTTAGCCAGCCCCATTACTTCAACCTTTCTAAAATCTTTTTAATTGACCAGGCGCAGCGACATTGGATAGCGGTAAAACTCACCACTCCCTGCCTTCATGGCGGCTCTGACCATGAAAACCAGAACTACAATGATGATCACTGGTACCAGTGGTAATAACAGAAGGCCTACCAACATCAACTTGAGGATAACCCAGAGAATAGCCAGTAGTGAGACGGTGATCTGAAAGTTCAGGGACTCTCTGGCATGGTGCTCAATATAGAGTGATTTATCCCGTTTCATCAGCCAGATCACCAGCGGTATGACAATATTCAACCCCGGAATCATAAAGCCGAACAAAGGCAGAAGATGCGCCAGCACGGCCATATTTTTATCGTCCCGTTTAATATCGGGCCTATTCATGGGGGGAATACCAGAATCATTCATCGTAGCAGCCTTGAGCTGGGAGGGCTTAACCCTCCTGTAAACAGTAACGCTGAGCCTCGGACAAACTGAGAGTCCCTTCGTAAATGGCGCGGCCGGTGATCGCACCTTCAATCCCTTCATGGGCAACGGCCTTCAAAGCACGGATATCATCCATGTTAGTGATACCGCCTGAAGCAATCACAGGAATCGTCATGCTGTTTGCCAGTTGCCGGGTTGCTTCAACATTTACCCCCTGCATCATGCCATCCCGGGCGATATCGGTATAGACAATGGCAGATACACCATCCTGTTCAAACTGACGTGCAAGCGCAATGGCCTGGGTATCGGTGACTTTTGCCCAACCATCCGTTGCAACAAAACCATCACGCGCATCAATCCCCACGATCACATGGCCTGGGAACTTCTGGCAGGCTTCTCTGACAAAGTCTGGGTCTGTTACCGCTTTAGTACCAATAATCACCCAGGAAACACCAGAATCCAGATAGGCCTCTATTGTGGCCAGATCACGAATGCCCCCACCAATCTGCACGGGTAAATCTGGGTACTTCGCAGTAATACCACGCACCGCATCAGCGTTCAGGGGCTTGCCGGCAAACGCACCATTCAAATCAACCAGGTGAAGCCTGCGACAACCGGCATCAACCCACCGACTGGCCATGGCAACCGGGTCATCACCAAAGACAGTGGCATCATCCATTTCCCCCTGACGCAGTCGGACACAGGCACCATCTTTCAAATCGATTGCAGGAATTATTAACATCGTTATGGCTTCCACTTCAGATAATTTTCGAGCAGCTGCAGTCCATTTGCGGCACTTTTTTCAGGGTGAAACTGCACAGCAAAGATGTTTTCATGACCAAGAGCAACATCGAAACCAAGTCCATACTCACTTCTACCCACCACCATGGCTTCACTGGCAACATGGGCATAGTAGCTGTGTACGAAATAGAACCGGGCATTGTCGTCAACACCCTGCCAGAGAGGATGAGATGGCTCAACCTGACTAACGGGGCTCCAGCCCATATGAGGGACTTTCAATCGAGTGCCTTGACTATCCCGAAGCTCTTTTCCAAAGAACTTTACATCACCTGACAACAGGCCAAGACATTCAACCCAGCCATTCTCTTCGCTATGATCGAGCAGAACCTGCATACCAACACAAATGCCAAGCAACGGTCGGGTGGCTACAACTTCCCGAACCACTTCATCAACACCGTAACGCAGAATTTCTCCCATGCAGTCACGAATTGCACCGACACCAGGAAGTACCGCTTTATCAGCAGTCAGTATCTGCTCAGGATCGGAGGTAACCATTACCCGGGTATTCGCATCTGCAACATGTTCCAGCGCTTTACTGACGGAGTGAAGGTTTCCCATCCCATAATCAATGACAGCGACCGTCTTCATGGTTACAACGACCCTTTTGTAGAAGGCATTTGACCCGCCATTCGCGGATCCAGGGCAACGGCCATACGCAAGGCACGGCCAAAAGCTTTAAAGACAGTTTCTATTTGATGATGGGCGTTGCGTCCACGCAGATTGTCAATATGCAGAGTAACACCGGCGTGATTAACGAAGCCCTGGAAGAACTCATAGAACAAGTCAACGTCAAAGTGACCAATCATTGCGCGGGTAAATTCGACGTTAAACTCCAGGCCGGGCCGCCCGGAGAAGTCAATAACGACTCTGGAAAGCGCCTCATCCAGAGGCACATAAGCATGCCCATAACGATACAGTCCTTTTTTATCGCCAATGGCCTGGGCAAAAGCCTGCCCCAGCGTAATGCCTATATCTTCAACCGTATGGTGATCATCGATTTCATTATCACCAACAGCCTTGATATCAAGGTCTATAAGGCCATGTCGGGCAATCTGATCCATCATGTGATCAAGAAAGGGCACCCCTGTATCAAAAGATGCCTTACCAGTACCATCCAGATTGATGGCCACACGAATCTGGGTTTCCAAGGTGTTTCTTTCAACACTGGCCTTGCGCTCAGCCATGAACTTCTCCGGTTGGATTGTCATCTATTCTGTTTGCCGGGATATCTGGTGAGCATTATATAGAGACTGGTTCCAAGCCGCTAGGAGGCTGTCCCAGGATAGGCTTTATTGTGATCGAACCTGTTCATAAAGATTTCCTTCCAGATTTTCCAGTAACTTATCCACTTGCTGCCTCTGGATTTGGGCTGGTTTTGTTTTCAATGGGTGTAATCGATCATTCACCCAGTGTGATGACCAGTTCCAGGTAGTAGCAACACACTCCCTGGCAAAGGATTTAAGGCCAAACTGCTCAGCCTGCTCAATGCACCCGGTTAGAAACTCATCCACATCCGACATCAGAATCGGATAGCTGCCTGCGGGTTTATTGCTGTATTTATTTTGCGTCTGATAGAGCCAGAACTGGCTATTTCTTGGAACCTTATCCTTATTCATGGACGTTAATTGTTCTGGGTTTACCAAAACACGGCATGCCAGTTTCTGCTGACGATCAATTGACTTGATCTTATTAGTGGGCATGGAAATCAACACGCCATTAAACCGCCCACCCACTAAAGGGATAACACCCAGCTCGGTCACTTTTATATTATTATCCTGACGAGTTCTGGTCAGCCATCCCCTCCTGAACCCATCAACCCATACTGGGACTTCAGGCTTAAAACGAACATTCGTTAACTCCCTGGACTGCTCATATAGCAGACTGCCATAGCCGACTATGTACTGAGACTTAGATTTATCAAAAGCTGGAAAACATTCATTGGCATGACTTACCAATGGGGTAATATGCAAAATTGCAAGCAGCCCTACCATTAAAAAGGTTGGATTACGTATTTTCAATACAGGGCAATTCACTTTCCACATTATTTTTTCCTCAACAACCTTAAATAAAATCTGAGGAGGGAAAACAAGCCTATACGCTATGAAAGACTGTTTTTTTAGATCATTTGATAAATAAAAAATATTAAAGACTATTTTTTCAGAGTATAAAAACCGAACAAATAGAATAACCCTTATTTTTCCAGAACAAAAACAATTTTATTTCCACACAATAGTCTTTACTGTAAAAGCCAGAATTAAAATAAAAATAATTTAATAAAAAATTTATTTATTATAAGGGTTGATTTCGTTTACTAGTCAGGTATTGTGTAATTGAACAGAGAAGGATCTGATTACCATGTCCTGTCGATTGTTGTTTAAGGAAAAACAACTCAGGCTTTGTGTCGTGGCTGCCCTGACCTCAATGTCTGCTCCTGTAGCAGAAGGTCTTTTGCTGCCCCCAAGGCCACTTGCCT
The DNA here is from genome assembly GCF_965196975.1 of Endozoicomonas sp. NCBI lineage: Bacteria > Pseudomonadati > Pseudomonadota > Gammaproteobacteria > Oceanospirillales > Endozoicomonadaceae > Endozoicomonas > Endozoicomonas sp. The sequence continues at coordinate 4,949,645 of NZ_OZ239981.1, read as the reverse complement.
CAAATATTTCATGGAGCTGCCAATCAGGTATTCCTGATGACTGGTTATGCCTAGGAAATCGCACTAAGAATCATAAATCGAATCCTGACATACAGTATGCTAAACGCACAGCAAATGAGCCAATAAAACCTCAATTGCTCATGACAGACTCTGTAAATGACGCCTACAACCCGATCACAGCTACATCGAGCAGCTCAAAATCAGTAGCAGTATTACTGGATTCACCAAAGAACCATTATGTTCTTCAATGGATGGCAGCAAAAGAGCGTGGACAGCTAGAAGCATTAAAACAGCGTTATCCCGTACTCAGTGATGCAACGATTGCCCAATATAAAAGATCTGGAAAAGTATGGTATGTCCTACTTGATGGACCTTATCCAAGCCGTATAGCTGCTATGCAAGAATTGGAGGCTCCTCCCAGATCCGATATGGCACGGGAGTTGTACCCCTGGACTAGATCTCTGGCAAGCCTTCAGAAGTTGGATATTATTCAACCAAACTATCCTTCTCAGCAGCTGGCAGACTCATATCAAAGGGAATATCAGCCGGAGCCATCCATCCGAGAAATTGATAACGACCTTGTAAATTACGACATTTCTTACAATACAGAACAAGGTAGTCGGCTTACACATTATCAAGACACTCACTATTCTCGTCACGTTAAGCAAAATGATACTAGAGCCAATCATCGTGACAGCTATATCAGTGAAAAACGCTCACAAAATGAAAGACGTTCTGCTGATACTGAATCAGTACCCTATGGAAGTGAATTCCATAGCAATGCCTATTCCAGCTATGAACATAATCAGTCGTATCGAGTTTTACCTGAACAAGCAAACCCTCAAGAGATGTATGTCAGTATAACTCCTGCTTATAGAAGCAAGATTCCGCAGCAACACGCAGCGCCCAGGGAAGTTGACTACAACATCCAAAACATAGATTTAAAAGAACCATCAAATTACAGAGAGAACTCAATTTATAATGAGCCTGAGCAGACTCAGCCTTTAATGAATGTTCTGACTGCCAACCCAAGCAGCTATACCATTGAATGGATGAATGCCAGTAGAAAAGCATCATTGGAAAGAGCAAAACTTCGCTACAGCGAACTGCAGAATACCCAGATAATCCACTACAAGAAAAAAAGTAGAAATCGCTATGCATTGGTCAGTATGCTTTTTGTGAATCGCTCTGATGCTCTGGATGCGCTATTAACTCCATCACTTTCGAGAGTTTCTGCACGTTTCTCTCCAAAGGTCAGGCAAGTTGCTTATCTTCAGTCCCTTGTGGGCTCAACCCCACAAAGCTCTCATGCCTGGGCCAGACCAAGAATTGAGCCATCAATTCATAAACGTCGATGGATTGGCCAGGATGAGCCCGGGGGAAAAACGTATATCGTAAATAGAGAAGCCAACCCTTCGTCGCAGTTCTCACAAAAAGAGAATTTCAGAAGTGTTCCGCAGCCAATGGTTGCAGCTCAAACTATAGAATCAGTTGAAAATCGTCAATTTACAAGAACCTATCAACCTGAGGTATCCATCAAGTCGGTAGACAAACACCAGAAGGTATACTCTGAAAATGAAACTGATTTGTTATTTAATAGCCCAGACAGCAGCTATACGATTCAGTGGTTTTCATCCAACAACCGGAATTCAATTGAGAAACTAAAGCAACGCTTCCCTGAACTTGCCTCTGCCATCACACTGCATGTTAAACGCAATGGAAAGGACTGGTACGTTCTTGTTCAAGGACAATTTAGCAGCAGTCAGGAAGCCGTCTTAGCACTTAAGTCTCCAGCAATGAAAAACATTGCCATGCTTTTGCACCCATGGACTCGTCCAGTGGGTTCTCTCAAAAAACTTCAGATTGCAACACTTTGATTCTGAGATAATCCCTTTACACTACACCTATCTTACGATCACATGATGGTAAGATAGGTTCCTGTTACTATAACTCTTCCAAACTTCAGATCCTGAGGCTTCCCATGAACCGCGTTCTCAAGTTCATTGCCGTTCTTCTGGCGGCAGTGGTTTTGCTGGGTGTCATTGCAGCGGCACTACTACCTCGCTTTATCGACCCTAACCAGTATCGCGATGAAATCACTCAGCTTGTCTATGACCAGTCGGGACTGAAAGTCAGTATTAACGGGCCAATTGGCTGGTCAATATTCCCATGGGTCGGCCTTTCTCTTGAGGATGTATCCGTAGAAGGGGCTAATAGCTCGAAGCTGGCCCAATTGGGTTCTGCTGGTGTCAGCGTTAAGTTGATCCCTTTATTAAGTAAACGCATTGAAATGCAAACCCTCGAGCTAAAAGGGCTTGAATTAACACTCGTAAAAAATGCCAAAGGCAAGGGAAACTGGCAGGTTAGTGCACCTAAGTACTCTGAGCAACAGACTTCTGGAAGGCAAGAGCCATCACCAACGTCCAAATCAGAAACAGGCTCGTCTCCACTCAAGCTGGATATTGCCAGTGTCAATGTCAGTGGACTGCTGATCAGCTACGATGATTTGCAGTCCAAACAAAAATACATTATCGATCAAGCCAGTTTAACCACTGGGGCTATCCGCAATCAGCAGCCTTTTGATTTTGAAATGAAAGCCCACATAACCACTCCTGATCTCGTCGTAAACTCACTGATCAGAGGTGAAATGACGTTCAATCTGGAAGCTGGCCGTTACGATATTCAAAACCTTAAAGTCAGTGCTACTCCTGATTTAGACAAAGGTGAAAGTCTGAGTATTGTGGGTAATGTTCAATATCAGCAAACACCTATGCTGGTTAAAGGCAACCTGGGAGTTGCAGAGTTTAACCTTGCCAATCTGCTTAACCAGATGAAGGTTCAGCTCCCCCCCATGGCTGACCCAAAAGCTTTAAACAAGCTATCTTTTGACAGTCATTTCAGCACCAATGGTGAAAGTCTGACTGCGGACAAGCTGCAGCTCCAACTGGATAGTTTTACTCTGGATGGTAATTTTAAAATGAACAGCATTGACCGAGGCGATATGCAGTTCAGCTTTACCGGCAACGATCTCAATCTGGATAATTACCTCCCCCCTGCCACTGATGACGCAGAAGCTACTGACGAAGAGCAGTCTGCTCAACCGGGCTCAGAAAAAACATCATCAGGCAAAGAGCACCCTCTGGTTCAGGAAGAAATGCTTCGCAGTCTTAACCTTGACGGTTCTATGAAGCTGGCTTCTCTCACCGTAGCCAAATTCATTTTTGAACAGCCGTCTGTGGATATAAAGGCAGCTCAGGGTAAGCAGGAAGTGAGAATTGGTTCCCGCTTTTACCAGGGCACTATCGATATGACTTCTAGTCTGGATGTGCGTCAACCAGGTAATCCCAAAATGGCAGCATCCGCAGAGTTGAAGAATATTAGCCTTGAAGCCCTGTCAAAACCCATTCCTGATCTTGCATCCCTGCAGGGTGACGTAAATGCCGGTATGAAGGTTCATACACAGGGTCAATACGCCAGTGTTCTTACTAAAAATCTGAACGGCAACATCGAATTCAAGATTGATAAAGGCGTATTTACTGATGCCAATTTTGACAAAATGGTGTGTGAAGGCGTTGCCAAAATACGTAAGAAAGAGCTGAGAGCGACGGACTGGGGCTCATCAACTGAGTTTACAGACCTTAGTGGTACCTTCGTAATCAAAAACGGTGTTGCCTCCAACGACAACCTGATCGCAGCTCTCGCTTATATGAACCTGAAAGGTGATGGATACGTAAATCTTGTCGATCGGCAACTGGATTATCATATGGGCCTCAACATCCGTGGAGAAGAGGCTCCTGACAGTGACCCCGCCTGTCAGATCAACAAAGAATATGTGAATGTCACCTGGCCTGTTCGTTGCCATGGCGATCTTGGTGACTTGAAATGTGGTATTGATATTAAGCGGCTTACTGAAACCATTGCGGAAATTGCAGAAAACCGGCTTAAGAATAAGATAGAAGACAAGGTGCAGGGACCTGTTAAAGATCTGCTAAAGGGCTTCTTCAAATAGTGCTCCCATTCATGAGCATTCTTATGCGATCAGCTTCATCGCTGATCGCTCACCTGAATTTGTAATTTAATGACTCAAAAAGACGCATATACAGACAATACATTCAGCCAACGACTTCTGGACTGGTTCGATTCTCATGGACGAAAACACCTACCATGGCAGCAAAATAAAACCCCTTATCGTGTCTGGATCAGCGAGATAATGCTGCAGCAAACTCAAGTGACAACTGTCATTCCCTATTACCAGAAATTTATGGAACGATTTCCAGAAGTCACCAATCTTGCTTCAGCGAGTGAAGATGAAGTACTCCATTTCTGGAGCGGCCTTGGTTATTACAGTCGCGCAAGAAACCTCCACAAGGCTGCAAAAAAAGTGGTAGATGAATTATCAGGAGAATTTCCTCGCTCAGTTGCACAGCTTATGGAGCTCCCGGGAATTGGTCGATCCACAGCTGGAGCTATTGCATCCATTAGTATGGGAATCAGGGCTCCCATTATGGATGGCAATGTAAAAAGAGTGCTTACCCGATACTTCGCTATCCATGGTTGGCCTGGGCAGACACGTGTCGCCAATGAGCTATGGGAGATTGCTGAAAAGCTAACACCAGAGAGTCGAACAGCAGATTACACACAGGTAATGATGGATCTGGGGGCCACTGTTTGTAAAAGAAGTAAACCTGCCTGCCACACTTGCCCTCTTGAACACAGCTGTATAGCCCACAAAATTGGGCAGGAGAGATCATTTCCAGAATCCAAGCCTAAAAAAAACAAACCGGAAAAGTCTACGGTTATGCTTATGGTAGTTAATCAGTATGGTGAGATTTTCCTTGAAAAACGCCCTCCATCTGGCATTTGGGGTGGACTCTGGAGCTTTCCTGAGATTTCAGATCCTGATCAAATTATTGAGCAGGCTCTTGAGAGAACGGGCTTAGCACTCGAGAAATATGATATGTGGCAACCTTTTCGCCATACATTCAGTCACTATCACCTGAACATTACTCCAGCACTTACCTTTGTTGAATATCCAGCAAAAAACTCAAATACAGAAATAAAAGGCGATAATAGTCACGGTTGGTTTACATTGACTCAATCACCTGAATTGGGTTTGGCAGCCCCAGTAAAGAAACTTTTACAGAAAATTGAAAAAGCATTATAAACTTCTTGACCATTAATTTGTTTAATTGATGTTTACTAATTTTAAGCCAAATGGAGAATATCCCATACTCCATTGGCTTACTCCCGCCTATAATCAGAGATGGATCATGTGCAGAGTTCTCACTTGACACATTGTTTTTTATACTGAAAACAAACAAAAATATTTTTTTTAAAGCTGAAACAGTATTTCATTAAAAAAAGTCTTTTTCATACCATTTCCTAATTTAAGTAGCTATTAGCATGGATCTCATTTAACACTGATTCATTTTTTAATACGCAATCAGAGAATAGCTGTTCTGAGCATCATGCTCAGAAACTTCAGCAATCTGGTAAATACATTGGTTAAGGTATCAAGAGAATGATTTGTTTGACCGTTGAGGCTCTCCACAGAAAAGTTCTGGCTATAGCCATAACTTCAGCCATCTCAGCCTCAATACAAAGTAGCTATGCCGAAGTACCAATAACAAGCTTAGACAGAAACCAAAGTGAAAATACTATTCCTGAAGACAACACTAACAATCAGCCTGATCTATCTTCAAAAAGCAATACAAATGAAACATTCAATAAATCACTTTGGCCACCGGAACAAACTAAAGTCATTAACACTGGATCCACAGAAACAATTCCTGACTTTATTTCAATAACACCAAATGATAAAGACAATACCGTACACAACATTCAATTAAATTCTGGAAATCCAGATAAACCAACCATATTAAAAAACCATGGAATAATTCAAGGAATTTTCTCAAACCCAAATCGAAATAAAAATACTTTAATACAATCAACCGGAAATAACATAGAAATTCATAATGAAAAACCTGGGACAATTAGCACTGCATTTTCATCAGGTGAGACTGGTGCTTACTTAGGAATTCTTATTAAAGGAGACAACAATACTGTTTTTAATAAAGGGTCAATTATTGTCAATAGTGAAGGCTACAAGCATCCTGTATCTAATATAGGAATCAAAGCAGAAGAAAAAGCTAATGTCGTTAACTTTGAATCTGGGAAAATTTACGTATCCAGGGATGATGCTGTTGGTATAGAAGCAAAAGGTGGTACTGCTTTAAATAATGGGGTTATCGAAATTGATGCTGCTGCAACTGCTCTAAAATCAGTTGCCGATACTTATGACACAGGGAACCAAACGATCATCACCAATGAAAATACAATTTTTCTGAAAAATAAAAATGATATAGGGATGCTTAGTGATGGACAAAACATTGAATGGTTTGGGGATGGAAAGGATTGGGATGAACACAGTGACTACTTTAAATCAGGAGCCGTTAATGGCACTCAAGGCCTTATAAAAGGGGAAGGCATTGGAATGCTTTCCTACAGCAGTGGATTTATTAAGAATCAAGGAAACATTCAAATTTCAGGTTCAAATTCAGTTGGTGCCAGAGCTCAATCCAAGGACGCGAAAAACCCGGACATGGATGCAGGGCTGATGACAAATACTGGAACAATAACGGCAATAGACGGGGCAAATGGTATTCATCTTCATAAAGGTGGACTGAAAAATTCGGGAACGATCATCAGTGACAGCTCAGCTATTCATGGAACAGGTCCTTTTAACGTGGCAATTGTAATGCCTGGCAGCTATATCAAAGGTAAAAAGGCTGCTGTACTTCTTGAAGGCTCTGGAAATGATATAAATCTTATAGAGCTTCGTGGAGGTACTTTACAGGGTGACCTTATTGGCAACAGTCCAATGGATATTCTCAGGATTAACCCTATAGAAAATCTCACCGACCAAATTAATCAGAAAGTCTCAATAAATGGTCAGATCAAAGACTTCGAACTAATTTATATTGCAGGAGAAAAGTGGGCAGCATATCAGCCAGTGATTAATCCAAAATCATTAGTCGCTGATGGTACTGTAAATTTCACATTGAGTGATATCAGAAATGATCAAGAACAAACGCTACAGCTAACGTTTGCTGATAAATTCCCAAAATCAAATGGCTTTGACATTAAAGTAAATAAGACTGGTATCACTAACATTGATTTATCAGATACTGAAAATCGCCCTGCAGCCAGAATATCTATGGAAGGAGGCAAGCTGAACCATATCACTGGACACCAGAAAAGTAATGACGAAGTTTCTCTGGAAAGTGGGATAGTCACAATTATTGAGGATGTTCATAGAATAAGAGCGAAAACTGATGGTCAGTGGCAGGTGAAAGAGCCTATACGAGGAGTAAAGCACCTGATTACCGAGGCTGCGTCCAGAAGTGACTCTGAGCCACCTGCTTTTGAGCAGACATCAGTAATTATCAGAGACTCCGCATTTTCAGCAGAGGACTTCGCCCCAGATAACCAGGCAGCAGGATCAAAAGCCAACACATTGATCGTCGCTACCCCGTCAGTTACTGAAATAACGAAAGGGCAGCCAATTCCGGAATTTGATGGCTCTGAGGGTAAGGCTGAAGTTACGATTGCCAATGGCGCTCAATTTGGCCAACTGGTCTCACCAGAGAAGCTGCTGATTAAAGCATCGGCAGATAATCCATTCCATGCTTATGGCTCTGTCCTGAATACTAATAATGTAGAAGTATCCCCCTCAGGCCATGTGCAGAGCCTCTCATTAGGGTCTGGAGGCAGTAATATTGACGGCCATTTGGGGTTTCTTTTCCCTAAGACAGAACCTGATACACCATTTAGAATTGCTAACTATGGATCGATTACTGAAATTGATGCATCGAGAGGCAACCAACGGCCGGAACTTCATTATACGCACAGCAGTGACAGTCTGGTTAAGCTGAAAGGCAATAGAGAAAGAAATGATATTGTAATACTAAAAGAAGGATCTCCAGAAACAGTACAAGCAGTTTCCAGCTCAGCACTGCAAAATGGTTTTACAAACCTGCATCTGGATGGAGTGCCCGCTCCCGTTGAACTTCCAGAGAACCTGGACTCACTGACCCTAACCAGCTCAGCGCCTATTGGAGGTATCTATGCCATCAATACCAATAATTTAGAAAAAGGCATAGCTGATAAATCTCATGAAATACCAAACCCAACATTCCTGCCTTATTCAGCGGGAGCCCCAAAGAGAGCAGTACTAAGAACTGATTTTGTTACGCCTACGATCGACTTTAGCCTTAAAGAACGACCGGATATGCTGTTTGAAATTCTTGATGGAGAAATCGGAGAGCTAATTGGTAACCCTGAAAAGAATGATCAACTGGTTATCCATGGAGGAAAGCTAAAAGGAGATGTCGACAGCATTCAGTCAGTCACTGTTTCTGGTAAAGATTGGGATGCAAATGGTCACTTTAGCAACATAAAAGAGATCCATATTGATGGAAACGGTCTTGTAACACGCTTACAGGTATATGGTCAGCAGGATAGCCCTCAAGCAGACGAGAATGATCGTACACTTCAACTTGTATCATCACGTGGACAAAGAGTGCCCATTAACGTTTCCAAAGGAGGGGCTCTCGGCCTTCTGGAAGTTCATGACCAGGCCAGTATTGGTGACGTTCATATGCAGGACGGTATCGTACACATAGTTCCTGATCAAAACGGATCCTGGGAGCTGGGAAGGGTTATTAATGCTGGAGGTGTTTATGCACCAGATACCGAGTTTGGCCATGTGCTGATTGGCGAAAACCCTTTACTCAGCCCGATTGGTAAAAATCTTGTACTTGATACACCAGAAAACCTGGCCGTCAGTGTCTACGGTAAAAAAGTAGGTACTCTTGAGTTAACGAATGGCGCAAAGATTAAGGGAGAGACACCAGCAGTTGAGCAACTTTTGGTGAATACATCTGACTTCTCATCCGAAGGCTGGATCAGTGCTCATAATTTATTTGCAGATGCCCAAGTAGAAGAAATAAATATCTCTGATAACTCTCAAAGCAAACCAACCTCTAATGTGGTGAGTAACCTCTCAACGCTGAATATCCAAACGTCACCGAGTAGACCTCTCAACATTCATAGTCACCACCCTACGCCTCAGATTGGGCGGGTTAATATAAATAATGGGGCCAATATAGGTGACGTTGATTCTGTGAAAAACATTTGGATTCATGGTACTGGCTGGAGTAGTCAGGGATTTGTTAACAATCCTGAAACTCTCACAATTGCCGCTGATGGAAGTGCTGACCAGATTATTGCAAATGGAACATTACCTAGCGAGCAGGGTATTGCCAGAGGGCAGTCACTCCATATTCACTTCACCGATGATTTTCCTATTGAAAAAAATAAAGCCTTTGTAGTGACCAACCTGGGGAAAACCGGAGCCGATGAGCTAATTGAAAACAGAGGTAACCTGAAAGTACTGGATTTTTCGGCAGATATTACCCGACCTCCTCTATATTTTATTCAGCATGGCGGCATCACCGATGAAGTAAAAGGCCGGCAGGATAAAGGAGACACATTAGCTCTGGTCAATGGCCGGCTGAATAAGGTCTCAGGTTTCACGAACATCGATATTGGTGGTTCTAACTGGAGCAGTATTAAATTGACTGACCCAGAAACTATTAACATTCTTGATAATACTGAAGTCGCCAGCATACTACTTTCTGAGCAGGTTCCAGGAGGTAAAGGTATTTTAGCAACACACTTCTCTGAGACATTTGCCAAGGATGGAGACAATATTAATATTCATTCAAAAGGCCATATTGGTCGTATTGAACTGAACTCAAATACCCAGCGACCTGGTTTTACCATTGAGCAGACTGGAGGAAGCCTAGGCGCGGTGACTGGATTGTCGGGTAAAGGTGACAGCCTCATTGCCACAGATACACAAGTAACTGAACAGTTTTCTGACTTAGACAGCATCACTTTTAATGGTTCAAACAGCTATGAAGGGAATCTTCTTCACTCCATTGGAAGTGTTGCGGTCAACGGCAACCTTCATTTACTGGCTGATCGTATCGCAATCGAATCAGCCTATCCCTCTAAAGAGGACCAGTCAGGGCCATCACCAACTTTTCATATTCGTGAAGGGGCAACAGTTACTATTCCTTCGGAGCTCAATATTACAGGAAGTTATCAACACGATGGGCGCCTGATATTGACCGAGAGGGATCCTGACTCTGGCAGGTTGATACCCATTACCAGCGAAGCTGAGCACAGAGTTCCGGTTGTCACTGCCAATAATATTGCTGCTGGCCCAAACGCTGAGTTTGTATTTGACAGTTCAATCATCAATGAGCCAGCCATTGGTAAACAGTATCTCCTGATGGAAGCAACGGACTCTGACATTCATCAAGCTGTTCATGTCGATGCTGTTGATGAGACATACATACATTATGAAGCCATCGTTGACCCAAATAATGCCCGTCGAATGTTACTAACCAGTACGGATCAATCCAGTCATAGTGTTAACCAGGTACCCAGCCGTTTTCGCTCTATGGTACTAGCAGCTACCAAGCCTACTGACAAAGGGGAGATAGATCATCCAAAACCCAAAAGTGATGGTGCACGTTTGACTCAGCATGTCGCTAGAAATATTAAACCGGGAAAAGCCTCGATCAATGCAGCGGAGTTAGCTCCCAGTATGTCACCTCATGCTATCCACAACGCAAATCTTGCATTGAAAGCGGCAGGCAAAACCCCTGATGACAGAATGTCTGGTAAACGAACCGGCATCAGCACCGGAGATATTTTTTCTGCTGGAGGTGCCTGGGCTCAATACTCTTACAGCAAAGCAACACAGGATCTTAAGGACAATGTTCCAGGTTATCATGCTAAAACCAATGGCTTCTCAATTGGTGCAGACAACCCTCTGGAAGAGGATCAGGATATAGAAGTCGGCATTGCCTACAACTATTCAAAAGGAAAAGTAGAAGGGAAGGATGGCTCAAGAAACAAAATTGACACGGATACTCATATCTTCAGCCTTTACTCATCGTACATAGAAGATGATTTTTTCTTTGATGGTCGAATGAGTTACTCCTTTGGCAAGAATAAAGGGCACCGCTACGTTGGTGGTAACCTGCATGATGCAAAATACAATACTCAAAGCTGGGGGGTAGGCATGATAGCTGGCTACACATACCCTCTGGGCTATGAGTGGAGCTGGCAGCCCCAGATGGCGCTTAATTATTACACCATCAAAACCGACGATTATACCGAGTCTGCCAGAGATCCTGCCCAGACCTACTTATCGTACGATCAGGTCAATAACGGAAAATATGACATCATGGAGCTGGGTGCCGGTCTGAAGCTGATTGGAGAGATTAATACCGACTCTATGATCATCAAGCCAGAACTTGGGCTGATGGGCTTTCACGATTTCAAGAAAGATCCGATTGCTATCACAGCGCACTTTGCCGCAGGCGGTGAAAACTTCCTGATCAATGGCGCTGACAGGGACGCCAACCGCTATCAATTTGATGCAACCATCAATATGGAGATTGAGAGCAATACCACCATTACCTTCAGTTACTCTCATCACTGGGCCGATAATTTCAAAGTGGATGGCTTTATTGCAAGGGTTCGCTATGAGTTTTAATTAATCGAACGGATTGTCAGGAAAGACCATTCAGGCTTCCAAAGAAAGCCCTCCTTCTCGGGGCTTTCTTTATAAATAACTATGGTTTCTTTAATGCAGCTCTTTTAACAGCTCAGCAGAAAAAGGTTTCAACTTCTCATAGCTACCTTGCCTAACTTTATCTACCCATTCAGGGTCAGCAATCAATGCGCGCCCTATGGCACAAAGATCAAACTCTTCCTTATCGAGAGAATCCATTAGACGGTTTAAATCAGACTCAACACCCGCTTCTATAAACTGTCCGGACTGATCCTTACTAAAAGGACGAGCTAAACCGACACTGCCAACAGCAATGACAGGCTTACCCGAAAGCCTTCTAACTAATGCAGCCAATGTCTCAGGCCCATCCTTAAAGGCAGGTTCCCAGAAACGGCGGGTACTGACATGGAATATATCCACTCCAGCGGCTACCAGAGCCTTCAGGATAATGGCCAGCTCTTCACTATTTCTGGCAATGTGTGCGGAATAATCAAAGACCTTCCATTGAGATAGTCGGAAGATAATAGGGAACTCTTTACTGACTGTCTGCCTGATGGCACTCACCACTTCAACAGCGAATTTCAAACGATTTTCAAGGCCTCCGCCATATTCATCAATACGCTGATTGGTGTGATGCCATAGAAACTGATCAATCAAAAAGCCATGGGCGCCATGAAGCTCAACAGCATCACAACCGATAGACTCTGCATCTCGAGCAGCCGCTGAATAAGCAGAAACAATCTCCACAATTTCCGACTTTTCCAACGCTCGCACCACATGCTTTCCATTTTCATAGATATCCATAGGTCCCACCCCGGGTTCAGATGGATCAGGTCCTACCCCTGGTCTTCTGCGCTCCCCCACATGCCAGATCTGTGGTGCAAAACATCCACCAGCCTGATGTATTGCCTCAACAATAGCTTCCCATCGGGTTAACGCCTCTTCCCCATAAAACCTTGGCACTCGATCAAACCCATTACTGGCTTTATGGTTAATCGTTGCCCCTCCACAGATCACCAGACCAACACCACCCTCAGTTCTTCTCCGGTAGTAAGCACCCAGAGCTTCTGTCGGCAGCCAGTTATCAGCAAAGTTACGGGTCATCGGCGCCATCACAATTCGATTAGGCAACTGAAGTTTTCCACAGGAAAAAGGAGTGAACAGAACACCGGGGGCATTGAGCATAACGACACATAGTCCCTTGAAGAGAATGTATGGGAGTTAAAAACATAGTAAAATAGTCAACTTCATGCATTTGGGAGTACAGGGATGAATAGCCTTGATGGCAGGAACTTTGACAATACCTACTCACGCTTGCCAGAACACTTTTATACAAGGCTGGATCCAACACCTCTGGAGAACCCGAGACTCGTTGCCTATAGTGCATCAGCTGGCCAGTTGCTTAACCTTGAAGACACTCAGGAAACCCTAGAAAAACTGACACTGATCTGTTCCGGAAACGGTGCATGGCCTGGTTCAGAGCCACTCGCCATGGTGTATTCTGGCCACCAGTTTGGCTCCTACAATCCCCAACTGGGTGATGGTAGAGGGTTGTTACTGGGAGAACTGGTCAATACCCAAGGTGAGAAGTGGGATCTTCATCTGAAAGGTGCCGGGCAGACCCCCTACTCCCGATTTGGTGATGGCAGGGCCGTTCTCCGCTCCTGTATCAGGGAATATCTCGCCTCAGAAGCACTGCACCATCTGGGCATACCCACTACCCGCGCTTTGTGCGTAGTGACCAGTGATACGCCGGTTTACCGGGAAACCACTGAAGCTGGCTCAACATTGCTCCGGCTGGCCAGAAGCCATATCCGTTTTGGTCACTTTGAATACTTCTTTTACAACAAACGATACGAAGCCCTGAAAGAACTGGCTGATTACACCATTGAGCAACACTTTCAAGACCTTGAGGGGATGAAGGCAATGGCTGGCAGTGACAGAGGGTATCAGCTGTTTTATTCAGAAGTCGTTCGTCGTACAGCAACCTTGATTGCCCAGTGGCAGGCGGCAGGTTTTGCCCATGGTGTTATGAACACCGACAATATGAGCATCATTGGGGATACATTTGATTATGGCCCCTATGGCTTTATGGACGATTTTAACTGGCACTACATCTGCAACCACTCTGACCACTCGGGTCGCTATGCATTCAGCCAGCAACCCGAAATTGGTTACTGGAACTGTGGCAGGCTTGGTCAGGCACTGGTTCCCCTTTTTGATGATGGTGAGTTAATCCAGAAAGCGCTGGATCAATACCCACAAATTTATACCCAAACCTATACCCGCTTGATGCTCGATAAGCTGGGACTGGTTGAAGAAGAGGAGGAAGATGCAGAACTGGTTCGCGACCTGCTTCAGCTGCTGCACGATAGTCACTGTGATTACACGCTGTTCTTCCGAGCCCTCAGCAGTTTTCCTTTGGATCAAACCAATGAGCAATTAGAGCAGTTAGCAAACCATCCATCACTTGCCCCCTGGCTGGATAGATATAAGGAAAGGCTCAAAAGAAATCCCCTGGATGATCAGGCTCGACAGAAACGGATGAAGCTGGTGAACCCGAAATATATTCTCAGAAACTATCTGGCACAACAGGCGATCGAAAAAGCAGAGAAGGGTGACTACCAGGAAATTGAAAACCTGATGAACGTGCTGGTGTCTCCCTACGATGAACACCCTGACTTTGAACACTATGCAGAGCAGCCGCCTGAATGGGGCAAAAAGCTGGAAGTCAGTTGTTCTTCCTGAATGGAATGAATTCTTATCAGATGCGTTTATCGTTAAGATACTCTCAATTCATACTAACTGAAGCAGTGAGATAACAATGGCCAGAATGATTCAATGCGTAAAACTGAAAAAAGAAGCGGAAGGCCTGATGGTTCCACCATTACCCGGCCCAAAAGGTCAATGGATCTTCGAAAATGTCTCCCAGGAAGCATGGACTGAATGGCAGGCGCATCAGACCCGCCTGATCAATGAAAAGCACCTGAACCTGCTGGAGCCAGAAGCCCGAAAGTACCTGATGGAACAAATGGACAAATACTTCTCCGGTGAAGATATTGATGCCGCTGAAGGCTATGTACCAGAAGATAAATGACCTTATAAATTGTATTTCTTTGGCTATTCTCAGTTCGCCCAAGCGAATAACGAGAATAGCCAATGCCCCTTAGTAGACACCTTCCCATCCTGAGATATTCTCTAACGGTTATCCTTACCTCCATGTTATGGATGAGTATGAAGACCGTTGCCCACGAACAGGAATCGGCTTTCATCATGCCGAATCTTGCAGAAATGATCGTACTGGCCCTGGATCATGGCGAAGTCAACGCCATCACAGGACAACGTCACTTCACCGGACCTCCCGTACTGCAGTGGGAGAAAGACCTCTCCAACAAACGCCATACCTCTATCTTCCATGCTTATGGCTTTGGTGGCTCGGGCCTGACTCTGGCACCTTCTGTTGCTGAATACATTGCCAGCCAGGTGGAGCTGCAGATTCATGATGACCACAGAAGAAATGAGGACTCATCCGAGATTGTTATTTTGGGTGCCGGTTACATTGGTATTTTTGCAGCATTGGAAATCAACCACCGCCTTAATCATAACAGGGAACATAAAATCCCAATTCGGGTGGTTGCCCAAGCCTACCCTAAAGGCATCACAGAAATAAATCCGGATAAAACAGAACCTGTCTGGAAAGATAATTACTCAAGCATGACAGCTGGCGGCTGGGTCATGCCTGTATCTATTGAACCACTGAAAAATAGAAAGCTCTGGTGCAAACTGGTGCAACGTGCCCAGACGTTATGGCACAGCTACACCAGAATCCCTCCACTGAGTATTGCCACTCACATTACCCAGAGTCTGGTTTTTTACGATCAATTATCTAACGTAGCGCCCCTGGAGGATAAGTCCGGTATCCGTACCGTTAATGCAGAATGTCTTTCAGACCTCTATCCAGAGCACTCATTTAAGAGCCGTTTTTACGGCTGGGACATCAGTGGGGATAACGTGAACCCTCTACACTTCAATCAGGTCGTCGCTTTTGACAACGTCATACAAACCGATACGGTATCGGTTCTCCAATACATGACACAGCAATTATCAGCTGAAGGTGTAGAACTGATTCAAACCGAAGCAATGATTGACAGCTTTGAACAACTGCAGCATTTCTTCGGCAAAAATCAGCAAACCATTGTCATCAATGCCAGTGGACATGGTGCCCACTCTGTCTTCCATAACAAACCATCTACACCCGTTCGAGGGGATCTGGTGGTATTGCGCATTCCCACTGAGCAACTGACAGACCCTATGAAAGAAGTCAGTCACTATGGATTCTGGGCTGGAGGTTGCCACTATGTATTTCTGCGCTACAGCCTGGACGGTAAATGGATGGAGGTTGTGCTGGGTGGCACGTTTATAAAAGACGACCATGACCTTATGAACAGACCAGAAACCATCCAGCATATTGTTACGTTCTGGCTGGATTTCTTCCATCACACGTCCACTGATGAAGATAGCCATGCCGAAAGAGATGCGTTGGTCAATCGTGTGTTGAACACAGTAAAGATGTAATTCACTGTGAATAATTTATCCACAGGAAGAGCGGCCAATAAAAAAATCCTGAGCAGAAACACCTTAATTTTGCGTTAAGTTAACTCAGTTACCCTGCTGGAACTGATGAATAGATCATCACTTTATTTTTTGATGTCAATTTCAATACAGGCCCAGCAGACCTATGCCCTGTCAACTTTGCAGTAATGATAGTCTGGAGCTGGTATCCAGTAAGGATGCCAAAAGCTCAGAACCTCTGAATGTTTCACTGTGCAGCACTTGTGGACTGATTCAACAGAATTTCATTCCCGATGAAGAGACGTTAAACCGCTATTATCATCATGAATACCGTCAGGACTATAAAGGCACTTATAGGCCCAAATCCAAACATGTTTATCGTGCTGGAAAGACCGCTCTGCAGCGCCTGAATTTCCTGAAAAGTGCGGGCATCAAAGCCGGCCGACTTCTGGATGTAGGTGCAGGTGGTGGTGAATTCACCTACCTGGCAGGCAAAACAGGCTTTGCTGCCAGTGGTGTAGAGCCGAACAAGGGCTATTCAGACTACGCAAGGAAAGAGTACCATTGCGATATCAAGACGGGTAACCTGAACAACATAACCGGGCAATATGATGTAATCACGCTGTTTCATGTACTTGAACACCTGCCCTCACCTCAACAGGCGTTCAATCAGGCCTACCAGCTGCTTAGCAAAGAGGGTTACCTGTTGATTGAAGTGCCCTGGATTGAAGCCAGGGACGCTTCACCTCATAACATCTATTTCAAGGCGCATCTTTACTATTTCAGCATCGATACCCTGATGGCTGCCGCCAGTCAGCATTTTGATGCCATTATGATTGATACTGGATCCAACCTGAAAATTCTCTTTCGAGCTAAACAGATACCGGTAAAAATCCGCTTGCCGGATACAACATCTGTTGCCAAGATCAGAACGCGTCTGCACCAGAAAGGCTGGCTGGAATACCTTTTTCAGGGGCAGGGCCTGTTGAAGCCCATCAAAAAGCTCGTGGAGAGAATGAGAGAGCGTAAAGCGGGTGTTTATCGACCCAGAGAAATTCTGGACCAATTCCTCCCCATTTCGCCACCTGGGAGACCTGTACCTGTTTTGTAACTATTCAGCACCCAGCAAAGGCGTATTGTTGTAATTTCGAACCGCTTTAAGAAGCGCCTGAAATATGTTCAACCCCTGCTTTTTAGCAGATTAGGACTTTCGCATTGACAGGCAGCTGTAAAAATTGCTAGATCAGCAAAAAATAGCGGATGTCGTCGTGCGTAGAAAGATAACAAGACCTACAACAGCTGGGTGTGATTTGCCGAAATATACAGGGTTTCTATTGTGTGAGCCGAAATCAGCAACCTGTACTCGCCTTAGTGAGATCGGAGATATGTCACACCACAGCGTTAACCGTTTTCTACAACGTGAAGACTTTGCTCCCAATGACCTTTTCATGGAAGTAGCCGCAAGGCTGATTCTTGATGGGGGCACGCTATCGGTTGATGATACGGTGCTGGATAAGCCGTACAGTAACTACACGGCATTCATCGGCTATCATTACTCGGGCAAGCATCATAAAGCCGTCAAGGGCATTAATCTCATAACGCTCTATTACACCGATATCAAAGGCTATAGCCTTCCTGTCAATTTCCGTATCTATGACTCTGCGGACGGAAAGTCCAAAAATGATTATTTTCTCGAGATGCTGAAAGAAGTACTTGTATGGGGCTTACGACCTGCATTTGTTACGGGGGATTCCTGGTATAGCAGTGCCGCAAACCTGAAGACTGTGAAAAACAACGGTCTGGGTTTTATGTTTGCCGTTAAAAGCAACCGTACTGTTTCTATCCAAAAGGGTGACTACCAACAAGTGCAGAGCCTGGAGATTCCTGAAGAGGGAATAACCGTTTGGCTACGTAATTTTGGTTCTGTGCGTTTGTACCGGACGCGGCTAAAAAACGAGCTGCGCCATTACGTCGTCTACACACCCCATGCTGGATCAGAGGTATCACCACAGGTAGGCTTTAATGAACTTCACCTGCACCATTGGGCGATCGAAGAGTATCACCGGGCGCTGAAACAACTCTGCAGTATTGAGCGCTTTCAGGTGAGAGGAAAGCAGCAGGTCAGGAACCATATTTTTGCCTCTATCTTTGGGTATGCCTGCCTTCAGGCCAAGAAAGTATCTGAATCTCTCAGTAGCATCTATCGCGTTAAGAATGATGCGCTCAAGGATGCTATTTGGGACTTCATTAAGAGCTTCTCTGATGGTAAAGACTGGCTGAGACCATCTTTTATCAGAGCTGTCAATGCGTAAGTTCTACAGATGATAAATAGCTTCGGATTCGGGTAAACATGGTACCTCCGTCTTCGCTTCTGAAGCAGCCTGAGATCTTCTGCTTAAGTTTGGCCATCCTGGCATCACGTTCACTGCCATTGTTATCGAAGGGAATTGAAAAGTCCGACATGAAGCGCAACGTTTCAACCTTAAACTCAATAAGCCTTTTGAACAGGTTGTAGGCCTTGGTATTCCTGACCTTCTTACGTCCAAGCACCTGTCGTTGTTTTTCCATATAAGCGGTTTCCTTCGTGAGAGCCCTTTGAAGGATTTGGTCGTATATCGTCTCAATGCGAAGCTGTATTGCACCAGGCATTTGAGTCAGACCGGCTGCTTTGTATTTCTTGCAGAAGTGCCAGGAGAGCGTAAGCAATTTCATCAGCCGCAGAGCCAGCTTATTCGCATCCCTATCGACAACTCCCTGAAGCTCTCTCAGATGATGGGCATTACAAAGCACATGCACTGCCGCATAGGCAAAGTAGGACTTCCAATGATCGTGAACCAGAATGCCTGCAAAAGTCAGCAGGATGCCCATTGCATCCATTGCTTCACAACCTCGCCTTTCTGAGAGGTAGTAAAGCGTCCATTGGTCATCTCGCATAATGTGTAACCACCACAGTGAACCGTCAACCCGCATGCCAGTTTCATCCGCTCCTGCAACCGGACTTTCTTGTAAAGCATCGCGGATACTCTGCTCAGTAGAGGCCAGGTTCTCATGGGTATAGGCAACAAAATTGGCAACAGAGCCTGCGCTGACACTCATGCAATAAATAGTATTGAAATACTCAGACACCCGGTGATATGGGATGAAGTGATACTGGTTTAAATGAACAGCCATTGCCTGAGTCACTTCTCCGTATTGAGCAGCGGCTTTCACTCCTTGGGGAAACTCAGCGGTGTTCCGTTTACCACAAGGACATACTTTAACGTCTGCCCAGTACGCGGTAACTTCAAATTCTCCGGGTCTACCTGGATCAAAAACCTGTCGCTCAATGTATTTGGTGGGTTTAATATCGATAAGCGAAGACTGGCAACAGCAACATTTTTCAACCTTCAGATGCCTGACATAATCGGGTAAGGCGACACGTCTCAAACAAGAGCCTTGATGACCTTTCTGGCCACCTGGTTTATTGCCTGAAGATGGTCTAAGGCTTTTGGGGTTCGGTGTTTCCTGTGAGGAGCAGGGGGCTTCTTTGGAAGATGTATCACCTTTATCACTCCCTTTTTTACTGGGCTTTTGATAACCATCTGACGATGGTGGCTTACTACTGTTTTGACTGTTTTTATTAACCCTTTCTTCCAGTTCGCTGCAACGTTCCCGTAAAAGCGCATTCTCGGTCCGAAGCTCTTCATTCTCTTTAAGGAGAGCTTCGGTAAACGGAGTAGCTGGGAAGTCTGGTTCCATACTGGAGATTTGTTAGAAAAATTGAGTATAAGATGATGGTCGAAAAATCAGAAAATTCCAGATTTATATGAAGGGTGCTGAATAGTTACCCTGTTTTAGAGAGTGCACCCCGATATTGAAATGAACATTCTTCTGATTGAAGACGATGACCTGCTTGCCCAGGGAGTTCAGAGTGCACTGACGAACGACAAATGGTCAGTATCTCTGGCCAGCAGGGCTCATCAGGCTCTGCAGATCATCCACAACCAGGAAACCCGGCCTGACCTTATTATCCTGGATCTTGGCCTGCCCGATATGGATGGAGTGGATCTGCTGCACCGAATAAAAGGAATGCAATCTGATGGTATTGCCCTTCCTGTGTTGGTGCTGACTGCCAGAGATTCCATTGGTGACAAAGTACTCGGGCTGGACAGTGGTGCCGATGATTACCTGACCAAGCCATTTGAAGTTGAAGAGCTGCAAGCCCGCCTGCGAGTCCTTGAACGCAGATTCAGCCCCATCGCCATTGAAACCATCAGGGTTGGTTCAGTGATACTGGATACCTCCCGCTACTCTCTGACGGTTGACACTGAAACCTACATTCTGCCAAGACGAGAGTTCGCTCTGCTCCGCACCTTGATGGAAAGTCCTGGCCGGGTATTCTCCCGAGAACAACTGATTGACCGTATGTACGAATGGGATGAAGAAATCAGCAGCAACTCTGTGGATGTCCACATCCACAACCTGCGGAAAAAAACAGGCGCTGACTTCATTCGATCTATTCGTGGTGTTGGCTGGCTGGTTGTTAAGTAGCTTTTTATTCGTTCATGGCGGTTTATGAAACAACACTCCATCCGTAGATTTCTTCTGATCGGCCTGCTCTCTACCATGACACTGGCACAACTGGTCACCATGACCTGGAGCTACCATGAAAGTTACCTGGAAGCCGAAGAGTTACAAGATGCCCAGCTGGTTCAATACGCCCGGGCATTAAGTCTGATGCTAACCAGCAATCTCAATAAAAATGAGATCATGACCGTCCCTATTCAGATTGATCCCGAAGAATGGCAAGGCGCTGCCGCAGGCCTTCGAGCCCACAAGTATGAAGGCAAACTGTTCTTCAAGATTTTTACGGAGAACAAACAGCTGCTTGCCCACTCTGAAAATACACCCGACTTCTGGGAGTTTCCTCTGGTGGAAGGCTTTCGCAATATCAACACAGCTGGGCACGACTGGCGGGTATTTACCCTGCATATAACCAGAAAAAACAGCTGGATCATTACTGCACAGCGTGGCGATATTCGGGGAGAAATGGGGGGCATTATTGCGTTAAAAAGTATCCTTCCATTTCTGTTTACATTTCCAATGGTCTTCCTGATGATTGGCTGGCTGGTCAATAAGGGGCTTCAGCCTGTCATTATCCTGGCTAATGAGCTCAAACGTCGTGAAGCGAATGATCTTCACCCGGTACCCATTAACAATCCAGCAAAAGAGCTGATACCTCTGATCAGCTCAATCAACCAGCTTCTGAAAAGGCTGTCAGACGCATTTAACCGGGAACGGCAATTTGTCGGTTATGCAGTCCATGAACTGCGAACACCGCTGGCAGGGTTAGGTGTCCACCTGCAGAATGCGATAAAAAAACAGGGGCATGAAAAAGATAAAGCGATAGACCTTTCCCTCAAAGGCCATCAGCGCATGGCTCACCTGGTGGAGCAGTTGCTTATCCTGGCAAGAACGACACCTGATGCCTACCTAGCCACTTTCCAGACCGTTGACCTGTACAAAGTTTGTCAGAGAGTTATTGCAGACAATATCCAGCTGATTCTGGATAAACGACAGACAATTACACTGGAAGGCACACAGCCAGCCGTCATTCAAGGCGATGATTCCGGGCTGAATATCATGATCAGCAACCTTGTCAGAAACGCCGCTCTTTACACTCCAGATGAGGGTACGATCAAACTGTCAGTTACCGTCAGCAATCAGCAGACGATCCTGTGCATCACTGACACCGGCCCCGGCATTCCTCAGAAACTGCGAAGAAAAGTATTTGATCGTTTCTACCGTGCAGATAGCGACAGACATGCCTCCAATGTAGAAGGAGCAGGGCTGGGGCTCTCAATCGTTGCTCATGTTATTGAGTTGCACGGAGCAACCATTAAGCTTGGTACAGCAGCGTCAGGCGGTCTGGAAGTTATTGTCAGGTTTGAGGGCGGTTAATTTTCTGGTTATACCAATCGTGCTTTCTAAGTCCCGTTATGAGCAATAAGATTTGAGCCTTAAGGCAAGGCGACGATCGGCAACGCAGGATTAAGGCTCAAATCTTCAGTGCAATAGGGAGTTAGAAGGTTCGATTGGTATTAATTATCCCATAACAAAAAAAGCCTTGAGCAGATACTCAAGGCTTTTCTATATGGTGCCTAGGGGCGGAATCGAACCACCGACACGCGGATTTTCAATCCGCTGCTCTACCAACTGAGCTACCCAGGCTAAATTTTTAGGCACGTATGTTTCGTAATTGTTTAAGAGTGGTGCCTAGGGGCGGAATCGAACCACCGACACGCGGATTTTCAATCCGCTGCTCTACCAACTGAGCTACCCAGGCGCTGTTCAGACAACAACGAAAACGATGTGCGAGGCGTATTAAACGGATTTCCCCCTGGAGAGTCAAGTCATATATAAATTTTTATGGCCAGCCGATGGGTATACAAGCCAAGGGGCTACTTATAACAATCCACCCATCGCTTCGTCGCAATACAAACCTTTCAAACACAGCCTATTACCATTCAATATCAACCCTGCAACTGATCCCAAACTTCCTGATCCCGATCTGCAGTCCATATTCTGGGCCAGTCGATACCATCAAACTCATCCCAGAGGCGCTGAACGTCAAATGGCAGGCAGTGCTCAAAAATGGGCCAACCACCATACTGAGGAGCCAGACTTCTATGAGAGGCAGCAAACGCTTCTTTTAACGTGCCCTTGTTGTTATAAACCGCTCCTACCTGATCAATCATGGTCTTGAGAAAAGTACGGCTTTGTTCGATAGCAGCATCAACACGGTCCCGACCACGAACAACTGCTCCACGGCCACCGACCAACGTCTCTGCGCCGTATGCTTTTACCTTATCCAGGGTAGTTGTGGACCAGTCAAAATGAAAAGCATCGCCGGTATAGAGCGCAGCCTGTGCTTCAACAAGGTCACCGGTAAACAGAATGTTGTGCTGAGGCAACCAGGCACAAACGTCTCCGGCAGTATGACCTCGCCCACAGTATTCAAGCACCAGACTTCCCCGAAGCCCACCCAGCGGGATTTCCAATCGATCGTTAAACACAATATCAGGGTGGGTCAGCCCCGGAATTCCCTCAGGCTCCCGGAACAGTCTGGGCATACGGCGAAACTCACTTTCCCAGTCATCCATACCGCGCTCGTCAATCAGGAACCTGGTGTTCTCGTGGGTAATAATCGATTCTGCTGAAAAGGCGGACGCACCCAACACCCTGACCGCATGATAATGAGACAAAACCAGGTACTTAATGGGTTTGGTCGTATGCTTTCTGAGTTCATTCAACCAGTCGGACGCTGCTCTTGGCGTTGCCCGAGCCTCAAACGCAATAAGAAAGTCTTCCGCTTCAACGGCCCCGACATTGGGATCACCTTCAGCGGTAAAGGCATAAACACCATCCGCCAGCACTTCCAGTGTCTCTTTTTTTTGTTCAAGATCTCCTGAAGATGCAAATGTTTTTTTCGTCATTAGAAATTGCCTTTCTGAGATGGAAGCTTTTATTACCCAGCTCAATATAGCCCAGCCAGTTTGATCATGAGGCAGTGATAAAAAAGGCACCATCATTAGTGCCTTTTTGGAGCTTATAGGACTAGAGTCAGAAACCAAACTTACCGTTGCTGTTTTTCCACTCCGACTCCGGCGGTATCGTCTCTATCGCTCCCCAGTGTTCGACTATTTTATTGTCCTCAAGACGAAGCAGGTCGTAATACGCCACATGGTTGCCTGCAAACTCTCCCTCACTGACACTCAATGCAAAATTGCCCTCACCCAACACTTTATGGTTTTTCTTATACTCCATGGTAATCCCCTGCTCCGCCATGTGCTCTATTGCAGCCTGTAAACCCTCAACCCCATCAGCAATTACTGGATTATGCTGGATGTAATGAGCAGTTCCGGGGGTAATGTATTCACTGATCTTATCGAACTGTCCTTCCATCAAGATGGTTTTTACAAAGCTGGCAGCCCGTGCTTTGTTTTCTGACGTTCTGTCCCGGTCGGTAATCTCCGTGTAGCCATCTGTCTGAGTGTGCCCACTGGGGTTGGGAGAGGCGGCTTTTTCAGTCAGGTTATCCCAGTGTTCAACAATCAAACCATCTTCCATCTTAAGAATGTCAAAGCCTACTTTGGGTCCAAAAAAATCATAATCCATATGGGTAAAGACATAGTCCCCATCTTCAAAGACCCGCTTCACATCCACTTTAGTACTGCCCTTCGGAAGGTCAGACATCAATGCCTTGAACCCATCAAAACCGTTCGCAACGCCAAGATTGTGCTGCACATACTTCTGGGGATTTATATATGCATACGCACTGGTGTCACCTGTTTCCAGGCCCTTCAGCAGTTGCACTACTTTTTCTTTGTTGGTCAGCGTCATCTGTACCTCCTGTGCCATTAACAGGCAATGGTTTTAAGGAAATCCATTAACACATCAAAAGAAAAAAATGACGACCATCAGCTCAGCTGATGGTGAAATCATTCATATAGAAGGAAAAATAGAATAAATAGTATGAACAAAGGCTAGACGAAGCAGAGAGAAACTCAAACCAAACACTTGATCAAGGTGAGTCGAACACCAATGATTTCAGCTTGGTCTCAGCATAGGCGTTGTTCCAAGATACCTTGCCCAAGCGTGGCTAGACAGTGGAGTACTGGTTGAGAAAGCCTGTTCACGGCCTCAACCAAACCACATTCATGTCCCGGGACAAAAACAGTGAATATGGAATTAGCGCCCAGCCCCCCTCTGATAAGATACCCAACGACACCCAGGCACACCTCAAAAACTGCCCAAATATTGATCCAGGTTAATTTTCTGATTTCTGGAAAACTGACTTTCGTCAACTGAGCTTTTCAACCCCTGTATTAATGTTCAACCTTGAAATTTCGAGCCCAACCATTTTCCGGGAGTATGGCAAGTGCTGATTGGCAAGGTAACTGGCAACATCTGGGCCACCCGCAAACAGGATGGTCTCAGTGGCTTCAAATTAATGATCGTCGAGCTGATCAACCCCAGCGAACAGGAAACCGGTCAGTCACTGGTTGCCGTTGATACCGTTGGCGCCGGCATTGGTGACATCGTTCTGGTCGCCCGGGGTGGTGCTGCCCGAAGAGCCATACGCCCTTCTGAAGGCCCGGTTGATGAAGCCATTGTTGGTATTGTGGACAACATGGAGGTGAGCCGATGAGCCGCCTCATCACCCGCAACAATCTTCACGACTTCGTTTCTGATGGTTGCCTCATCCTTGAAAAAGGCATGCTGCTTTCTCCTGGAGCCGATGATCTGGCAAAAATTCAGGGCATTCAGGTTATCCGAAGCTCCCAGGCCAGCTCAGTAGAAGTATTGAAAAAGCGCATTCATCAGCTCCTTATCGGGGAATTCCATATCTCTTCCCCAGAGCATATCGAACGAGTTCAGCAGGAAGTATTAAAGCGCCTGCTCAAATAATCCTGTTTTTCACATCGTATTCAAGAGATTGACCATGAATCAGATTACCCCGGAAGCACTGGAACAAATCATCCGTAAAGTGGTGGCTGAACAGCTGACCAAGCAGGCCGCTGCCCCTGAGTTTGAGAAGCACGCCGATCCTTCCGGTGTTGCGGTGATCAAGGCCCCAACCGTCAAGTGCAAACCTTTTGACACAGGCAACCCAGGTGACAAAGTATTTATCACCGACATCCTTGATCTGGATGAAAGCCCTCGCCTTGGCTGCGGTATGATGGAAATTCACCAGACCACATTTGAGTGGACTCTGGAGTACGACGAAGTGGATTACATCGTAGAAGGTACGTTGAAAATCATTATCGACGGCCGTGAAGTGGTTGGCCATGCCGGCGATGTGATGTTTATTCCAAAAGGATCAACAATCCAGTTCAGCGCCCCGGACTTCGCCCGCTTTATGTTTGTCGCTTACCCAGCTAACTGGGAAGAGATTGCACGCCAGAAGCAACAGTAATGAATCGTATATGGCTGGCGTTTCGTCAGCCATATCAATTGCAAGACAAGAGTCGTAAATAATCATGAGTGGCAACTTCCAGGAAAACCTTCTCGACAAGAAAGAGCGCATCATTCAGGAGTACGTACCGGGTAAACAGGTCACTCTGGCGCATCTGATTGCTCACCCTCAAGAAGACCTGGTCATCAAACTGGGTCTTGATGCTGAAACCATCAGCGCTATCGGCATTATGACCATCACACCCAGCGAAGCCTCAATGATTGCCGCAGACGTTGCAACCAAAGCGGCTGGTGTTGAAATCGGTTTTCTGGATCGTTTCTCTGGCTGCCTGGTGATTACTGGCGATGTAGGCAGTGTTGAAGCCGGACTGAATGCTGCCATGGATATGCTCAGGGACAACCTGAAGTTCTCCCCTACGCAGGTTACCCGCTCCTGATGAAAAAGATGATGTTGGTGGGCTCGACCACCTCAGGCAAAACCACATTAACTCAGGCTCTCTATGGGCAGGAGTTGAAGTACAAAAAAACCCAGGCCATGGAGTACAGTGATTTCATACTCGATACACCTGGGGAGTTTATTGAAAACCGTCGTTTTTATGCCGCACTGATGTCATCGTCTGTTGACTACGAACTGATTGCTGTTATTCATGATTGCTCAAGAAAGCAGAACCTGATCCCTCCAGGCTTTGCCAGTATGTTCAATCGTGAAGTAATTGGCATTATTACCAAGATCGACAGTGAAAAAGCCGATCCGGAATTCTCTCGAAAAGCACTGACAGCGGCGGGTATCAAAACCCTGTTCGAGATCAGCTCTGTGACGGGAGACGGTATGGATGCCTTAAAAGCCTTTCTCCAGGCCAATACATGAATTTACTCATGCAGTGGTTTTTAAACAGCTGACTTCACTCTAGAATCACAACCCTCAATGTTTAAAACATCAGGGAGGGTGATGTGAGCAGTGAAACCCGTTTGACTCCCAGACAGGCTCGATCAATAAAAACCGTCGAAGTAATTCTGGATGCTGCAAAGAAAATACTGGCGGAAAAATCCTATGAAGGATTGAACACCAATGCCATTGCAGAAGTAGCTTCAGTCAATATCTCAACGCTGTACCGCTATTTCCCCAACAAGAATGTCATCATTCAAGAGCTGCTACAGCAATACAACCAGCAGCAGCTTGATCAGATACAACCATTACTATCCGCCCACTCCGATAAAAACAAGCGGGTTGAGCTGATCATTGATGCTCAGGTTAAGCAGATGGTCAAAGCCCCCTGGATGATTGCACTGAAAGATGCGCTCCGATCTGTCCCGGCATTAAAAGCGGTTAAAGCCAGTGCGGACCAACATCTGATTGATCTGGTGGTGCACTCCATTCCTCAGAAAACAGCGGGCCCCAAAGTCAATGGCAAGCATCAGCAGGCCGTGATGCAGGTTCTGGTGGAACTGTTCAGTAATTCTGTGCAAATGATCGTTAAAGCCCCTGCCTCCATGCGCAGCCTTTTAAAAGCTGAAAGCACACTCCTGATCAACAGCTACCTCAATAACTACCGCTGAATACGTCTGGCAGGGTTCAGAAACTGACTTGTTTTTGATGGAACACACGAATACCCTTAAAACCAAGCATTTACTTGGATAATAAGAATAAGGTTGTTTTATGGGATATATCCGGCTTTTCCTGCGCAGTACTCTATGGTTTCTGGCACTTGCCACCCTGCTGGCACTGTCACTATTGCTGTGGTTTACCCGCAACGTTGAGGGGCCAATTCCTGAAGACCCGGTTACGGATATCGCCAGCACTGTTCCAACGTTTATCGGACAGCCCCATCAACCAAAACCGATTATGGCACCCGCTGTTCCACAACACCCTTTTCTTGCCAGGCAGGGGTTAAACAGCATGCACAACGACAGCCACCAAAGTGATAGCTATCCGTGGGGCGGCCCGCAGGGACACAACACCCAGATTGATTCCGAACAGTTCCACCCGATGGTGGGTAACTGTGTCTCTTCGGTAATGGATGACCATGGCCGATTACTGTCCACCTGCGTAACCCCCTTTGGAGTTACCCTGGTTGCAAGAGATCCGGAAACCCTGTCGATTATTGCCCGTAAAAAAATCACCCACTGGCTGCCTTTGGGCAAAAAATTTGGAGGTGGCGTTTATTTCCATGTCGACCACCAGAACCGGGTTCTGCTGGCCAGCAACAGCCCCGCTATCGAAATCTGGTCACTTCAGGGGGAAAGTGGCCTGATTCAATGGAACAGGGAAAGCAGCATTGATTTGGGAGAAGCTCTCAATACGGTACGCAGGGAAGATCATCGCGTTATCGATCTGATTCCCGACTGGGATGGCAACTACTGGTTTATTACCCGTACAGGTTTGGTGGGGGTCAGTGATCGCAATGGTCAGCAGATCAACGTCATCGAACTGAACAAGGAACATATTGATAATGCGATGGCGGTTGGCCCCAATGGGGTATTCATTGCATCAGACCATGCTATGTATCGTTTCACCCGTAACCAGAAAGGAGAACCTTCCATTCTATGGCGTAAGGCTTATGATCGTGGTTCTGCCCCCAAACCGGGCACCATGGGCCATGGCACAGGCACAACCCCTACCCTGATAGGTAATGAGTATGTTGCCATCACCGATAATGCCGATGGTCAGATCAATGTCATGGTTTATAAACAAACGACTGATAATGATCAGTCAGTCGAGCTCTGTAAGGTTCCGGTTTTTAAGGCCAATCTGGGCACCAGTGAGAACTCCATGGTCGCCATGGGTAATAGTCTGATCGTAGAGAACAACTATGGCTATGAAGGGCCATTTGAAAATTTCAGCGCCGAACCCGGCATTGCCCGGGTTGATATTGATCCTGAGTCCGGTACCTGCTCAAAAGCCTGGGAAAATCTTGAGATCAGCTCACCTTCCGCCGTACCCAAAGTCTCTCTGGCCAATGGGTTGATCTATCTCTATACACGTGACGAACAGAATCCGGACAATATGCATGCCTGGTACTTCACCGCAGTAGACGCCCATACTGGCCAGCTGGTTTATAAGGTATTGACCGGAATTGGCAAGGGCTATAACAATCACTACGGAAGTATTTCACTAATGCCCGATGGCACTGCCTATGTAGGCACCATTGCTGGTATAGTGAAAGTCTGGGATCAGCATTAAATACACGGGCCAGGGCTGGCTTAATGAACCGTGGCGCCCTGCCTCCCGTAAACAATAAAAAAGTTTTAAGCCTGAATATCATCAGGTTTAAAAAACATAAAGCATGATGAGGTAATCCCATGTCTGAGAAATCGTTTGATTCTAAGAAGCGTGGACCCACACGACGTCGGTTTTTACAACTGGCTGCGGCTTCTGCGCTTATCCCCCTTCTCAACATTCCCAGTCGACAGGCCCGTGCTGATGCACTTCCTGCCTTAGACGAGTCAAACCCTACTGCAATGGGGCTTTCCTATAAGAAAACACAGGAAGCCGCCAAATCGATCGACGGTTATCAGGAAGGCCGGAAGTGTGAGAACTGCGCGCTCTATACCCCTGACAACAAAGGATGCAGGCTTTTCCCTGCAAATTCCGTAGAACCTGCCGGATGGTGTAAGGCCTGGGTTCCAAAACCAGCATAGATTCTTTTCGACAAAGTAGAACAATGTGGAGTATCAACAATTCATTGGCGATACTCTTCATTGCAACCCCCCCTTAAAGGCTGTTCAGATTATTAACGCACCACTTAGCTCGTTTTAGAATGGCATTCCTGTCCGCCAACGTTTTTTTATCCCATCCCTTGTACACCAGTGCCGTCCTAGGGTTCTTATGCAATAACTCCCGGTGCTTTTCCATAAAGTGCCAGTAGAGACTGTTTAAGGGACAGGCGCTTTCTCCCTCTTTTTCCTTCACGTTGTAAACACAGCCTCCACAATAGTCACTCATCTTCTGCACATAATTGCCACTGCCAGCATACGGTTTCGATGCCACCATGCCACCGTCTGCATACTGTGACATGCCCCGGGTATTGGGCAGCTCTACCCACTGAATCGCATCAATGTAAATGCCCAGGTACCACTGATCGACCTGATCAGGATCAATACCCGCAAGCAGGCAGAAGTTACCGGTGATCATCAACCGCTGAATATGATGGGCATAGGCATACTGCAATGATTGAGTGATAGCATGGTGCATACAGCTCATCTGTGTCTGCCCGGTCCAGAACCACTCAGGCAAATCCTTTTCCGCTTTCAGGAAGTTCAGGGATTCGTAGTCTGGCATATTGCTCCAGTAAACCCCCCGGATATATTCACGCCACCCCAGAATCTGACGGACAAAGCCCTCTATTTGCGCCAGAGAAATAGCATCAGGATTTTCCTGCCAGGCTTTGATGGCCTTATCAATCACCTGTTTCGGGTGAAGCATTTTGGTATTCAGGGCAAAAGAGATCCGGGAATGGTAGAGGCTCCACTGATGATCACTGTTTGCAGTCATCGCATCCTGAAACTGACCAAATCGTGGCAGGCAATGGGTACAAAAATAATTAAGTAACTTCAATGACTGCTGACGTGTAATTGGCCATAGCAAATGAGTACCGATCTCTCCAAAACTTTGCACCTTATTGCGTTTTAATCGCTCCAGTACTGACGAGGTTGAACTGGCAAAAACTAACGGTTCTGGAATCTTCTCAAGGTCTGCAGCTTTGAGCTTGGCGCGATTTTCAGCATCATAATTCCATTGCCCTCCTTCCGGCTGGTCATCACACATCAGGACATTGTGCTGTTGCCGCATCTTTCGGTAGAAGGTTTCCATCCTGCCAGGCTTACCGGGCTTGAACCGTTTGGCAAGCTCATCAAATGGGACCAGAAAATGTTCGGTATCCCACTCTTTTTTAGAGATGGTTTTCTTAAATGATTTATCGACTTCAAAGTCTCTTAACTGTTCCAGCAAACGGTATTCATCAGGCCGCTGATATTCAAAACAAGTTATTGAATATTGCTGGCAGAGATGGGTGATCAGTGAAGGCAGGTCTTTAAAGTCTCTGGTTTCATCCAGCGTTAGGTGAAGCACCTGATGACCCGCTTTCTGCAGCGCCATAGCAAACTGTTCCATGGCGAGAAAAAAGCCGCAGATCTTCTGCACATGGTGCTTTACGTAACCTGTCTCCTGAAGCAGCTCAACAATCACATAAACACACTCATCATCTTGTTTGCTGAACCAGCTATGGCGGGCATTGAGCTGGTCTCCAAGAATGAGCCTGAGGGTAGAGTAGTGTTTATTTTTCTTCATCCATCACCCGATTTCGTTGAGATCGGCAACGCCTTGAACAGTAGCGAACCTCTTCCCAGCAGCGTTCCCATTTTTTTCGCCAGGAAAAAGGGCGACAGCATACAGCACACTGCTTTTGTACAGATCGATCAGTCTTATTGTCGGCATTTCTTGATCTTTGAGAGTGTTTCATGCCCTTTTTACGTCAGATTGATCAATTCAGCTCAGAATACACTCACGACACTCTTAGGCTCTAATGATCTTGAGAATGTTTAAAACAGAAACTGTTTGTCTAATCCGGTTTGTTCTGTAGAATCCGCTCACTTTTACTGAACGACCAGTCAGAAATTTTGATGACACTCAAGAAAATTGCCCTTGCCTCTCTGTGCTTAGCCACATCTGCCATTGCCTCCGATAATCAGCCCATATTGATTCAGGGCGCAATGGATATGGAGACCAATGTACTGATCAGTGCTTTGAAAAGCCCAAAAGAGGTCACGATAGGCTCCTGGACCTTCTGGGAAGGCACCATTGATAATTATCCCGTCGTTATTTCACGGACGGAAATTGGCCTTGCAAATGCGGCTGCATCGACAACACTCGGTATCGAGAAATATGAGCCCAGGGCAATTATCAATCAGGGCACATCCGGTGGACACGACCCTGAACTCTATCGCGGCGATATTGTGATCGGTGCAACCAGCTTTAACATGGGGGCATACAAAGTCGAGTACTCAGAAAAAGGCCAGGGCATTCACCCACAGAACTGGGATAACTTTAACGTGGTAATGAGACTGCGGAAAAATGGCGAGCTGGTCGACCACTCACATTTTGTCGCCGATCCAGCGCTGCTGGCACACGCAATGGAATACGCCGATGACTATCAGCATGGCAAAGTCGTTAAAGGTGTGATCGGCTCTGCTGATGAGTGGAACCGTGAAGTAGATCGTATCAACTGGTTCCACAACACCTTTGGTACATCCGTTGAGGAGATGGAAACCTCATCAGCAGCACTGGTTGCCCAGGCCTATGAAGTCCCCTTTATTGGCATCCGAATTCTGTCCAATACCGATCAGCACAAGCAGGACTTTGACCCGGTAACTGCAAAGCACAGTCAGGAGTTTGTGTTGGATGTGGTCAAAGGACTTATTGAAAAATCCTCCTGATGGCTTGCCAGTAACAGGCTCTTACCTATCAAAACCAATAAAACGCGTAATCAGGTCTATATTTTGAAAGTGTTGCAAAAGTCCACAAAGCACTTTTGATGCAGACCTGTTTTTTCATTGCTGCCCTGCTGCAACTCCGAACCCTTTGGGTATATCGCCGTATGCCGGTTATCCCGAAAATCTGGTAGATTCCGCCGCCCCTTCAAAAAGGCACGACTTCCATCTATCTCAGGGCTTTCAGACCTCATGCTGAGCTATCAACACCACTACCACGCGGGCAATCATGCCGATGTACTCAAGCACTGGCTGTTGCTGGCCTGCGTGCGTCATATGCAGAAGAAAGATAAGCCTTTTGATTACATTGACACCCATGCTGGTGCTGGTCTCTACCGGCTAGACTCAGCAATGGCCCGCAAGACGGCGGAGAGTGATGAGGGTGTCCTTAAGCTGGACTGGAAAAAACTGAAAGGTCTGAAGGACTACCACGGCCAGATTGCCGACGATATCCGTTCGAAACGTTACCCCGGCTCTCCATTGCTGGTAAAGCGGCTGTTAAGACCCGGTGACAAAGCCTGGCTCTATGAAATGCATCCGCAAACCGTTAATGAATTACGCGAGCATTGTGAACATCGACGCCTGTGTCATGTTCGTCAGGAAGACGGTTTTAAGGCACTCCCTGCCATTCTACCCACTGCCAGCCGCCGTGCTCTGGTATTGATTGACCCCTCTTATGAGATCAAGTCAGACTATCAGACCGTGGTTAAGGTTATGGAAGCCGCTTATCTGAAAATGCCTCAGGCAATGCTGCTGTTGTGGTATCCCGTGGTGGATCTGCACCAGATTCGACAGATGGAAAAAGGGTTTGCCAAAAGCAAGATGCGCAATGTTCACCTGTTTGAAATGGGTATTGCCGAGAACAGTGAGCCCGGAATGACCGCGTCAGGCATGGTGGTAGTGAACCCACCCTGGACACTCGCTGATGACTTTATCCGAACGATGCCAGACGTTTCGGCCCATCTGGCAAAAGACCATAAACCCCGCTGGCGTCACCAACTATTGGTAGCAGAGTAATACCAATAATCTAAGGCATGATAGGCCAGTCGGCGGCATCGACACTGTCGAGAGGGTAAGTTTTATTACCCTCCCAACGTTTTACATAACTGCCATCAGGGTCAAACTGCCGGGTCTGCTTATCCAGATCAAAATGGCGACATCCTTGCGGATCCGCACCAACACCCGCCAGATACTGCCAGTTGCCCCAGTTACTGCCCACATCGTAATCCACCAGTTGCTGCTCAAACCAGGCTGCGCCGTAACGCCAGTCCATTCCCAGTTCATGGATAAAACAGCTGGCCACTATCTGCCGCCCACGGTTTGACAGGTAGCCGGTGGCCTGCAGCTCTTTCATACAGGCATTCACGATTGGCCAGGGGGTATTACCGGCGCACCACTTCTGAAACCGCTCCGGATAAAAGCAAGACAATTTGCATTTATCCTTGATGCCTCTGGATGAAAACAACCCTACGCCATGCTTCAGGGCATACCATTGAAAATATTCACGCCACAACAATTCAAATTGAATCCAGTAGGTGGACTCATTGGCCATGATCATGGATTCAAAATGCCTCAGTGCCTGGGCAATCTGTCGAGACGAGAGGCAGCCATGAGCCAGCCAAGGGGAAAATTTCGTAGTGGTTTCCCAACCCTGCAGGGCATTACGCGTCTCTTTATAGGTGGTTGGCTGCATCGTTGAGAAATATTGCTTTAGATGCCCTGCTCCAGCTGTTTCACCACCTTTAAAAGGACTGCCAGTTTTGCCGGTTGCTGGTAGCCAGTCAGAACGGTAATTCAACCCAGGCATTGGCCTTGGAATAATATCCGGCGCAGTGACTGCTTCTGAGATGTGCAGATTTTCTATCTGCTTTCGAAACTGGGTAAATGTTGCCGGTAGATCTTTAAGCTCAAATGGGAGTTCCTCCTGCTGAAACAAGGAGTACGTTGCCACTTCTTTAAAGGTCACTGAAGGAAAAAGCTGCTTCAGAGTTTGCCAATACTTAACCTCCTGGTACCCCATATTCTGACTGCGATAGACGGTATCAATTTCATGAGCTTTCAAGAGCCGCCCGACAGCCTGTAGCGGGTTATGCAAACGAATCAGTAGTTTCTGCCGTCGCTGTTCAAGCTGTGATTCAAGACTTTCAATGCTCTCCCTCAGGAAACGCCAGCGATGATCCCCCATCACCTTTGACTGATAACGGCCGGGCTTGAACCATGCAGGGTCAACGCAATAGACGCACACCAGATTCTTGCAGCTACCAGCTGCTTCCATAAAGGCCCGGTTATCACTCAGCCTCAAATCATTTGTAAACAGAAACAGTGTTGTTCCCTGCAAGAGCAATACCCTCCAAACCTACTAGCCCTACCACTCATTTATACGTTA
The DNA here is from genome assembly GCF_965196975.1 of Endozoicomonas sp. Classification (NCBI taxonomy): domain Bacteria; kingdom Pseudomonadati; phylum Pseudomonadota; class Gammaproteobacteria; order Oceanospirillales; family Endozoicomonadaceae; genus Endozoicomonas; species Endozoicomonas sp. Next base: position 4,914,591 of record NZ_OZ239981.1, on the reverse strand, counting down.
GTTTTCCCAAACCAAGACAAACAACATCCAACAACCGATAACTCTATGTAATTTATAAAAAAATATTGTTTTATTATTAGGTTCTGTTGACATAAGCTTCCAAACTCAATGGTTCGTAAAACCGCATTCCACGAGGCGAGCTGGTGCAGGTGTAGTGGTTCTACATCAAACCAGTTCAACGAAGCTGGAAGGTGGCTTTACGAGCCAGGCTGCGCGCCCCGCCCAAAGGGCTCAAGCCAGAATGTTTCTGCCGTTGTTGCAAGAACTTGAAAGACATCGGTCTTCCTGCGCCCTCGCGCCTGGTCAGAAACATTCTGGCTTGAGCTGAGAAAGGAACCTTATGTCAACAGAACCTAAATACATCAAATCTATTTTGGTTTGTAACTATTCAGCACCCAGCAAAGGCGTATTGTTACGCGATGTGCGACTTTGTCTGAAACTATCTCAAATTACTAGCCCGGATATTTCATAAACTGCCCCGAATCTCGGGCAGGACTTTGTCGCCCTAAGGGATTTTGTGAGGGAGTGCCGTACCGGGGAGTACGGTCGACCGAGCAAAACTCCCTTAGGGCGGCAAAGGACAAGCGAGAACGGGAGCACGTTTATGAAATATCCGGGCTAGCATGATGGTAAGTCCAAGTTGTATCTTCAAAATCACGCAATTATTTGCTTTCCGTTTTTTAATCTTCGGAAATAAGGTTCTCAAACTGTATTGCAGGACGACCAGCAATTATATTCAGATAAGAACCAATATTATGTGCCAGTAACTTCCGAGCGATACGTGATGTCATATGCCATCTATCTCGACAATGGCACTTTTCTATTTCAAAGCGCTCTGTCAATTGACCTATCACTGTTTCTATTCTCCGTCGTACCCGTAATACCAGCTTTACAAACGACTTCGGACGTTCATCTTGCATGTTTTTTCTCAGTGGCGTCTGAAGATCAATACCTAATTCCTGACAATCAGCTTTAAACTCAGGCCTTATATAGCCCTTATCGCCAAGCAAGAGGCCAGAAATGGTCTCGAGCATGTCATAGGCTGCATCACGCTCATCTACGTTCGCTGCGGTCAGAGTAAAACCCACAGGAATCCCTCGTGCTTCAACCAGCAAATGCCCCTGAAAGCCATAGAACTTCTTGTCCTTGGAAGCGCAGTAACCATAACCAGCCTCAGCTTTAAAGATACGGCTCTGTGGTGCACGGGTTCTGACGACAACATCAATCGGAAAACCATCGATTAAATGGATATCTGCATTATCTGCATGCATCATCTGGACTATACGAATTTGCAGTCGTTGTTTCACATGCCATAAGTTGGCGGCCTGTTTGACAAATGCCGAGCGTGAAGGAATGTCAGGAAACAGGTGTCGCCAGTGTCGGGTAAAATACTTCCAAATCTCAGTGTCCTTATGATGCCCAAGCCATTCACCGACAACTTCCATGGTGATCGCTTCACTATCAGTGAGCTTTGGTGGAAACCCTCGAAGTCGCAGTGGTACAGGAAAAAGCTCTTTTACCAAATCGTCGATCAAGCAGTAGACTGTAGTGATAAACTCTTCAACGGGCATGACTGAAACCTTCTTTGCTTTCTACTGCTTTTAATAGCAGAAAGCAGGATCAGTCATGTCTCCTTATGCAAACCTAAAAGTCGCACATGGCGTTATTGTTGTAATTTCGAACCGCTTTAAGAAGCGCCTGAAATATGTTCAACCCCTGCTTTTTAGCAGATGATAAATAGCTTCGGATTCGGGTAAACATGGTACCTCCGTCTTCGCTTCTGAAGCAGCCTGAGATCTTCTGCTTAAGTTTGGCCATCCTGGCATCACGTTCACTGCCATTGTTATCGAAGGGAATTGAAAAGTCCGACATGAAGCGCAACGTTTCAACCTTAAACTCAATAAGCCTTTTGAACAGGTTGTAGGCCTTGGTATTCCTGACCTTCTTACGTCCAAGCACCTGTCGTTGTTTTTCCATATAAGCGGTTTCCTTCGTGAGAGCCCTTTGAAGGATTTGGTCGTATATCGTCTCAATGCGAAGCTGTATTGCACCAGGCATTTGAGTCAGACCGGCTGCTTTGTATTTCTTGCAGAAGTGCCAGGAGAGCGTAAGCAATTTCATCAGCCGCAGAGCCAGCTTATTCGCATCCCTATCGACAACTCCCTGAAGCTCTCTCAGATGATGGGCATTACAAAGCACATGCACTGCCGCATAGGCAAAGTAGGACTTCCAATGATCGTGAACCAGAATGCCTGCAAAAGTCAGCAGGATGCCCATTGCATCCATTGCTTCACAACCTCGCCTTTCTGAGAGGTAGTAAAGCGTCCATTGGTCATCTCGCATAATGTGTAACCACCACAGTGAACCGTCAACCCGCATGCCAGTTTCATCCGCTCCTGCAACCGGACTTTCTTGTAAAGCATCACGGATACTCTGCTCAGTAGAGGCCAGGTTCTCATGGGTATAGGCAACAAAATTGGCAACAGAGCCTGCGCTGACACTCATGCAATAAATAGTATTGAAATACTCAGACACCCGGTGATATGGGATGAAGTGATACTGGTTTAAATGAACAGCCATTGCCTGAGTCACTTCTCCGTATTGAGCAGCGGCTTTCACTCCTTGGGGAAACTCAGCGGTGTTCCGTTTACCACAAGGACATACTTTAACGTCTGCCCAGTACGCGGTAACTTCAAATTCTCCGGGTCTACCTGGATCAAAAACCTGTCGCTCAATGTATTTGGTGGGTTTAATATCGATAAGCGAAGACTGGCAACAGCAACATTTTTCAACCTTCAGATGCCTGACATAATCGGGTAAGGCGACACGTCTCAAACAAGAGCCTTGATGACCTTTCTGGCCACCTGGTTTATTGCCTGAAGATGGTCTAAGGCTTTTGGGGTTCGGTGTTTCCTGTGAGGAGCAGGGGGCTTCTTTGGAAGATGTATCACCTTTATCACTCCCTTTTTTACTGGGCTTTTGATAACCATCTGACGATGGTGGCTTACTACTGTTTTGACTGTTTTTATTAACCCTTTCTTCCAGTTCGCTGCAACGTTCCCGTAAAAGCGCATTCTCGGTCCGAAGCTCTTCATTCTCTTTAAGGAGAGCTTCGGTAAACGGAGTAGCTGGGAAGTCTGGTTCCATACTGGAGATTTGTTAGAAAAATTGAGTATAAGATGATGGTCGAAAAATCAGAAAATTCCAGATTTATATGAAGGGTGCTGAATAGTTACTTTGGTTTTATACCCTCTCAGGTAAAGTAGCCTTCACCGCAAAATGATTCTTGTATTCCTCCCAGCCATAGACCGAAATGCTCAGACACTTTACCGGTAATCAGTCTGTAATGATGATTGGCCTCGACTTTGGTTCTACCACCAGTCGCGCCATGATTGCCTCTGCACACCTTGAACGTAATCCGATGACTGAGCGGATGGAGCTGGGAGAGCCTGAGCTGATTTATCGCTCTGACGCCATACTGACGCCCTTTGAAAATGGTGAACTCTGCACGGAAACCATTAATACCTGTCTTGAGCAATGGCTGGAAGAAAGCGGGATTGATTGTGACCAGCTCTTTTCAGGGGGGGTTATTATCACTGGCCTGGCAGCAGAAAAGCAAAATGCCCAGGCCATCGCCCGCTCCGTTCGGGAAAAAGTGAATCAGGCCATTGTTGCTACTGCAGACGACCCATGCATGGAATCCTGGCTCGCCTTTATGGGCAACAGTCTTGAGCTTTCACGGGCAACGCCGGAAATCCCCTTCATCAATCTGGATATTGGCGGGGGAACCACCAATCCAGCGCTGGGAATAGACGGTAACATCACAGAGTCTGGATGCTACTACATTGGTGCCCGACACTTTCAGTTTGAACCAGGCACCTACCGGTTACTGGAAGTATCCAACCATGGCCAACAACTTCTGGTACAACTGGGTCTACAGTTAACCATCGGTGAGGAATGCAGCCAGAACAGTATCGACAAGATCGTCAGTTTCTATGTCCAGGGGCTCGAAGCCATGGTCACGGGCGATCATAGCTGGTTCGACCAGAGTGATGGGCAGCAGCTTTGTCAGGTAGCCTTTCAACCGAATGCCCAAGCCCTGCAACAGGCTGCAGTTACCTTTTCCGGCGGAGTCGGCGAACTGCTTTATCAGTACACAGCGACAGGCAAACTGCCAGATACCACGGCCTTTGGTGATCTTGGCATTGACCTGTGCAAAGCAATTGCAGACTCCAAAACTCTCTGCCGCAGTCTTAGCCAATATATTCCCGAGTATAAGGGACGTGCGACCGTTTATGGTCTGGCATTGCACAGTGCCGAACTGTCCGGTAACACTCTGTTTATGCCAAAGCCTGAACAACTGCCGGTTAATGACCTTCCCATTGTTGCCCGCCTGGCGCTTAATGCCGATGAGAACCGAATCAAGCGGGCCATCGAACTGGCCAGAAAGACCCATAATGGCGGTTGCATACGTATAACGCTCAAGGATGATAATTATCCGGGCTTTAAAGAGTTAAAAAGCTTTGGTGAGAAGCTGGCCGAGACAATTGAACTGTCCGGTTTTCCTTCAGAGTTACCTCTGCTTCTACTGGTGCCCAAGGACTTCGGCAAAGTGATTGGCAGCTACGCCAGCCGCTGGGGAAAGTTGCCAGTCAACCTGATGGCAGTGGATGAAGTTCCCGATCGTAAAGCAGGGTTCGTCAGCCTGGGCAAAGTGAAGAACTTTGTCATTCCCGTTTACTTCTATGGGATGCATTAAAATAAGGATAAAACGCTTTGAGAGCTTTTAAAATTCTGTCACTGATAGCACTGCTTTCTGGTTGTACTGGAATACCTGAAGGCGTTACACCAGTAAAACCATTCGAAGTAAATCGCTATGTTGGAAAATGGTATGAGATAGCCCGACTGGATCATCGATTTGAACGGGGTCTCTCCCATGTCACTGCAGAATACTCAAGTAATCCTGATGGCAGTATCCGTGTAATCAACTCAGGATATTCTGTTGAGGCCAATGAACGTAAGCAGGCCGAAGGCAAGGCAAAATTCGTTAGAGGAAATGATGAAGGGTATCTTAAGGTCTCTTTTTTTGGCCCCTTCTACGGTTCATACATCATTTTTGAGCTGGAGCGTAAAAGCTACGAATACGCCTTTATCTCAGGGAATGACAGAGACTATCTCTGGCTGCTGGCCAGAACTCCCACCGTGAGTGACAAGGTTAAATCGCACTTTATAAACAAAGCCAAAGCACTTGGTTTTGATACCAAACAGTTGATCTTTGTTGATCAGAGCAGTCCTATCCAATAGCATCTCTCCACCATTCCGTAGGTAAACAGTGTATATCTACGGAATGCAATCCCTCTCTTTTTGTAGTCATATAGTCCAGTCTGTAAGTCTCTAACACAGACGATCACTGAGGTGAATCAATACCCCAGCAAGCAACATTCTATACCATGCCGGATTTTGTGTTCGGCGGAGTGAGAGCCATGCCCAAACCACTGATGACCCCACTGGACCAGATACCGGTTCCTGCACCAAAAGCGGATGAGATTTACCGCACCCGGGTCATTGGGCAAAGCTTCACCTTTATCGGACTCAAAGCCCTGCTGGGGGCTGCAGGCTTCCATACCAGTGGTGATCAGGTTGCCGGTCTGGCTGCAGACGATGAAGTCAGCAGGGAGGCAGCCAGGGCAATACTGTCCGACCTGACGCTGCAACATATCTACGATCACCCCCTGACCAACGACCGTGGTGAGATTGATGACATCATGCGGGTCAACTATGACATTGACCTGACCATTTTCGATGACATGGCCATGATGACCGTCGGTGAATTGAAGGACTGGATTCAAAAAGCCTCTGGAGCCCAGATCAAGCGGGCAGGTAAAGGGCTGACTGGCGTGATGATATCTGCGGTCACCAAGCTTATGAGTGTGCACGACATGGTGTACAATACCCGCAAGATTGAATGCCCGACACAGGCTCGCACTCACCTTGGCCTTGCCGGCTCTCTCTCTACCCGAATTCAACCCAATCACCCTACCGATGACCTGAATGCCATCACTGCTCTCACATGGATGGGACTGTCCATGGGTAACGGTGACTTGTTGATTGGCCTGAATCCTGCGGATGACACAGTTGATAATATCGGTGCCTGCCTTATCCACCTGGATAAAATACGACGACAGACCGGTGCTCCTACCCAGGTCTGTGTGCTTTCCCATATCCGTACCCAGCTGGCCTGTCTGGAAGAAGGTGCGCCTCTGGAGATACTTTTCCAGTCGCTTGCCGGAACCGACGCCACTCTGCGCGAAGCCTTTGATGTCAGCGTTCCTTATCTCGATAAGGCCTGGCAGACCATGAAAGAGAAAGGCGTGCTGAATAAGCACCAGTTTATGTACTTTGAAACCGGCCAGGGCAGTGAAGTCAGTTATGGCAAACACTGCGGCATCGACATGTCTACCACAGAGGCCCTGACTTACGGCCTGTGTCGTCGATATGATCCCTGCATGGTCAACAGTGTTACCGGTTTTATCGGGCCGGAGACCCACAAAGACAGCCTGCAGATTATCTACGCCAATCTACAGGATCTTTTCATGGGTAAAATGATGGGCCTCCCCATGGGGGTTTCTCCCTGTTTTACCCTGCATGCCGATGCCTCCAGCGAGGGACAGGAGATTGCGGTAGAACTCCTCACCGTGGCGGGTGCCAACTACTTCATGGATATCTACATGGGCGTGGATCGTATGCTGGCCTATGCCGATACCAGTGGCCACGATGATCAGACCATCCGCGAAATCCATAACCTGAAGCCATCCCCTGAGTTCTATCACTGGGCCCTGGAAAAAGGGATTTTCAAAGAGTCCCGGGATGGGCAGATCACTCGCGGCCCCAACTGGGGAAACCCTGCAATTTTTGCCGACTCCAAACAGGCATGGAATGACCTGATCAGCCGGGTACCCATGTGCTATGGCACCAGCAACGCTGGCCCGAGAATGGCCAACCATGTAAATCGTAAACTGAAACAAAACATTGCTGTTGCCAGGGTTGCAGCAAAAAGCAAGCTTCGTTTTGACGAGTTGGAAGAGATTGATTTTCGCCTGATTCGCTCTCAGGCCAATAATATTGAACGACACCATGCAGACCCTGATGCAGGTGCTCATCTTTGCGAAAAAACCCGCAGCCACCTGCAACCTGAAAATCGCGATATTCAGATCCTGATTACCGATGGCCTGAGCGCTGAAGCAGTACACCAGAACATCAATGAACTGCTTCCGGTTCTGGAAGATGGCTTGCAAAGCCATGGTTACTCACTAAGCCAAACCATGGTTGCACCACATGGTCGTGTAAAGCTGGCAGAAGATATTGCCAGAACCGTGAATGCCAAGCTTGTTATTGTCCTGCTGGGAGAGCGCCCCGGGGCGGATGGAAAATCATCCCGGAGCCTTTCCGGTTATTTGATCTATCGCCTGGAGGATGAGCAAACCCAGAAGCTGGCTGCAGACTTCAGTAACATCGTTGAAATCGAGTTTGAAAATACCGTAGTGCCCAATATTTATTACGGTGGTATTCCCCCCATGGAAGCAGGCTCCCTGCTGGCAGAACGCGCCATACAGATTCTGGATAACAAGGCTGCCGGTAACCGTCTGAATGCCATTCTTGGCAGCCGTATGGGGCTTTCAGACATCATTCGTGAAAGCAAAGTTGAACCACAGAAAACGGCCAGTACTATCCGGGTTCATGACTTCCTGGGTCAGAAATCTATCTCCGAAGCGGATGTCATGATGTTGATCCACTGGGGAGTCAAGGAGATTCTGCTCAGCCAGAGAACCATTATTTCTCCATTGGCAGGCGATTTACTGAAACAGGAAGGCATTAAACTTCGTTATAACGATGCTCTGGTCTAGAGCATCCATATCCGCTGCGTCAAGCTTTGTAAAATAGGGGCATCATCAAACACATGATGCTTCTCAGATGGCTATAGTTTTTTAAAGAAATAGTATCTCGACTCAATACTGGTGACATTTTTTTAATGATTGATGGTTCCCCCAAATATCGTCCTGTTATCCATGACTCAGAGAGAGGTGAGCCACAGCAAGAACCTCCTGATAACGACACTCAATGTTTTGGCACAAGATCCATCAAAGTTGAAAAATCAGAAAAACAACTTACAGAATTGTATGAAAGGCGACAAAAAATTGCCCTTATGAAATCTAGATGGCTCCACGAGAGCCCCACTTCTCTAACCATCAAGATAACTACAATCGACCCTCAAGCTCTCTATCTGCCAAGGCCTGAAATGAGGGTCTTATTACTCGAGGGGTGCGTATTTCCCGAACATACATGGGAGGTTATGAATCGGCACCTACTGGCAGATTTTGTCATAAAGCACTTTTCAGAAAATCCGGGGGGTATGTTTAGAAAGAGTATTGGATTAAAACCCATCAAGCATGCTATTTCAGTTTTTTACGAAAACAGGCTACCAGATGAAATTCTGAATAGCCCACTTGGTTCTGCTCAACTGTTCAAAAAGATGCATGAAACACATAAGCTTTTTACATCAGAAACATTTCTTCTTTTAGCAAAAGAAATTAAATATGAAGTTGATAAACCTGAAGACCAAAAAGATTACGAAATGAGAGCTGCTGAAAATATACTCACCCAAGCCGAACAAAACATGACCACTGATGACCGGGATCGGCTAACCGTCAGTATGAAAGTCATGAGGTATGCCTATTTCCATGCACCTATCAAATCAAAGAATGAAGACCTTGATGCAGCTGTTTCTAAAGAGGCTTTAGCAGGAATCTTTGCTGAATCAGCATTTCCACACACTGAAGAAATGTCCGCTGCATATGGAGAAAAAGAAAACATTTCAGTTACCCAAACGTTAGAGTCAAAAGTTCGTCCCTCCAATACACGCAGACCCCACTCCCTTGCAACACTCTTTATGCAGTGTACTTCCTCTCATAGTGAGCAAGAGAAAAAGAGCAGTAAAGCTGACGATAGAAAGTTAGCTTCACCAATGTCAAAGGAAGAGATAGTACATCGAAGAATGATTATGGAAGTTATTCTACGAATGACTGAATAAATATTTTGGATCTGGTTCAAATCTATTTCCTTAAAAAGCACACCGATGCTAACCAAAACCACTATAAACACACAGATATTAACCAGGATACAAATAGTCCCTCATCTAAAAAAATCGTTAAAAAAACAACCGCTAAAACCAATTGCTATAATAATTAAATATTCGAAAATCACGGATGATCATCGAGATGGACAGCAGTTCAATTGGCTCCCTCAGCGGTGATGTATCAAAACTGTTGATAGTGGTTTCGGGAGATAAATTCCCCAATAACCTTATCATGAATGTCTATTGATCTTGAGAAGCAAATAGTCCTTCTGGCTAACCGTTTCAAGCAAGTTCTCAAGGTCAGATTCTGCCGCTCAATCCGCTGAGTAAAGTACTTTCCAATGATATGTTTATCTTCTGATAAACAGGATGTATATGGTTGCCAGTCATCTGTGCAGTAAAAACTAACTTTGAAGCGGGCCAGAAGCTCCAACAGCTTTTTGAGCGTCTCTGTGCTTCTGGGGCCGAACGCATGGGCAATGATCTTCTTGAAACGTGGCTCCCATGCATAAAACAGCCAGCGTTGCTGCTTCTTGCTACCAACAAATGACCACTGCTCATCCATTTCGAAGATAATCTTGACCTGGGCATTTTCGAAGGGGAGTTGTGTTACTGTTGGCGGGTCGAGTTTTTTAAGCGAGCCAATACAGTCGTTGGACTGATCTCAAGGACACGTCCGATATCTCTGACCCCGGAGCCATTCATGGTCATCTTTATGATCTGCTCATGAGTACCAGGCAGATTGCCATTATAGCGATACTCGAGTTGGAAGCTCTTATTACAGTCCTTGCATCTATACCGCTGGTGACCCGTCTCAGCTTTCCCGTTCTTAACAACATTGAACGTTTGTTGACAATGGATACAGGCAACTTGAACTTCAGCCATAGATGACTCAAAAAGACAGGAATGTATCAGATCAACAGCTTTGGCACATCACCCCCTCAGCACTTCGCAAATCAACCAAATCAATAAATTAGCCTCTAAGGAAGGTGCTGATAATCAAGTATTGATAGCAAAGCATAAGGGCCGGGACGTCAGATTTGAGGCAGTAACTCCAAAGGTGAGCTCCAAAGCCGAACAAAAAGAGCTCGACGCTGGATCCAGGTTAGCAGTTGAAACTCTTGGATTAAAAGACCGAAAGGTCTCTCCTTCGATGGCTCAGACAATCCTAAAAATCAAGGAAAAAGTTAACAGTTCAACACACGCTAGCTTTGAGGATTTGAACTTTCTTGAAGAGCACCTTGTCAGCAGGTATACCTCATTAAATTCTGATCTCAATATTTCCTCAGAAAGTCTGGATAGTGGGATCGAAAGCGATTTTTCGGGTAGTACTGAGTCTTTAGATTCCATAGCCAGTGATATGAATTGTAACTTCTCTGGCAGTACAGAGTCTTTAAATTCTATAGGCAGTCAGGACAGTGGTATAGATAGCAGTTTCTCTGGTAGCAATGAATCTCTGGACTCACTGGATGCAGAGGGTCAACCTATTTTTGGGACGCTCCCACCTAAGCGTCCCTCAGAGCAAACAGGTGTAGAACAACAAGAAAGCCAGCCTCGCTCAGAGCTAAAAAGAAAAAATGCTACTAGAAGAGATTCCATTTTCCCTCCTGAATTACCACCAAAACGTCAGAAACAAACAGCCCCCCCAAGACCTGATAAACCCGACCACCTAAGCCGTCCTGAGCTCCCGCCAAAACGTAAAGATTTACCCGGGCCACCAGTTCCACCCAGACAGCCCCTAACATCTAAAATGAATGCATATGTCCCTACTGAGCGCCCACTTCCAGACTTGCCTTCAAGTTCAACAAAGTCACCATCTACAAAAGTGGAACCAGCACCACGAAAAGAGTCGCTTTTAGAGGTATTCTCCAAAGCACCTGAACTGAACAAAACTGGTTTTGCTTCTTTAGACTCCAAGGCTCAAATAGCAGAACTCAAGAAAACTAAAAATGCCGAACAAACTGGAAAACTTCTGGATCAATGCACAGCCAAACAGAGAATGGCTCTATCGAAAAGTAAGAACTTCCCCAAGCACTGCTGGCCTGCAATGAACCAGCGTCTACTCGCAGATGCGCTTGAAGCACATTCATCCCAAAACACCGGAGGCATGTATCGAGTTGGAGGTAGCCAAACAGCGCTCACAAAAGCTGTTGAAAACTTCAACAAAAAACGTGTTCCTGATTCAGTTCTTAATGATCGGATAGATGCCGCCCAGCTCTTTAAAAGAACCCATGACTCACAAAAGCTGTTCAGTGCTGATACTTTCAGAAAGTTTTCAGAGGTTGCCCAAGCAGACCCCGTTGACTATCAACGTTTTAACCAGGAATTAGATAATGCTCTAGCAGATATGCCACCGGATAGTAGAGATCAGGCGATGATAAGCTTAAAAGTAATGAGAAATGCGTATCTTGCAGCTCCTCAGGAAAGAGCCTCTAACAATGCCCCTGATGCACCTGTTGCAAAAAGTGATCTCGCGTCACTATTTGCGGAGAGTGCGCTTACATTCCAGAAAACGCCTGCAGCAGCAACACAGGAGGAAGCTTTACAAGCTATGGCCATTGCTGCAAAAGAACAGGCCGCTGGCCTTAAGGTGATGACAGCACTACTAAGTCAACGTTGAAACGAAATGCCTGAATATATCTTTTAGAGTTGGCCGCTTCTCACTAAAAAAGACACCGTTTGCTAAACCCTTTTTTATTGCCTAATGTCATCGAAATGAAAACCTGTTGACTTGCGTCAAGTCATACCCCTCCTGCATCCCTGTTGATAGCCTTATCCCAATTGATACACCACTCGGAAACAGCCTCCAGAAAGTGACCAACACTCCCAACTTTCGGCTGCAAACTCAGAATCAAAAGCAAGAGAACCAATATTTCACCTTTGCCGGGTGACTGACTTAAACAGGAAGGAATTAAACTAAGATATAATTATAGTTTGGCAAAAGAAGTGATAGATAATTTTTGATTTGCCGTTCATTCTTTTCAGAAAAGATATACTAATGGAAGCAATGAAATTGGGTTGTTTGCCCTTACCAGAGTCACTCATCGATAAAGCTGCCATTACATTGAGCAGGGCTTTTGCACAATATCCTCTGAGTATCTTGTACCGAGGCTCTCCTCCCAGTATAGAAGATATGCAGGAGTTCCTCCGGCAATCCATATCCACCGGTCAGGTTTATATCAGCTCACCTGAAGTGGAAAGTGTCGCTATTTGGTACGGGCCAGAACAACAGCCAAAATTACCTGACCAGCATTCAACACTGAACTCGCATAGCCGTGCGGAAACCAAAATGAAGGCATTTGCTTTATTTGCTGAATCCCAGAGGCAGTTCCACTTGCCGGTTCCCCATTGGTATTTGATGATGGTAGGCGTTGATCCACTTTACCACGGAAAAGGGGTTGCCAAAGCTTTATTGAAGCCGATTCTGGATAAAGCAGATAAGGATCAAAAGCCGTGTTATCTTGATACCCATAATCCTGTAAATGTTGAAATTTAGTAACTATTCAGCACCCAGCAAAGGCGTATTGTTGTAATTTCGAACCGCTTTAAGAAGCGCCTGAAATATGTTCAACCCCTGCTTTTTAGCAGATGATAAATAGCTTCGGATTCGGGTAAACATGGTACCTCCGTCTTCGCTTCTGAAGCAGCCTGAGATCTTCTGCTTAAGTTTGGCCATCCTGGCATCACGTTCACTGCCATTGTTATCGAAGGGAATTGAAAAGTCCGACATGAAGCGCAACGTTTCAACCTTAAACTCAATAAGCCTTTTGAACAGGTTGTAGGCCTTGGTATTCCTGACCTTCTTACGTCCAAGCACCTGTCGTTGTTTTTCCATATAAGCGGTTTCCTTCGTGAGAGCCCTTTGAAGGATTTGGTCGTATATCGTCTCAATGCGAAGCTGTATTGCACCAGGCATTTGAGTCAGACCGGCTGCTTTGTATTTCTTGCAGAAGTGCCAGGAGAGCGTAAGCAATTTCATCAGCCGCAGAGCCAGCTTATTCGCATCCCTATCGACAACTCCCTGAAGCTCTCTCAGATGATGGGCATTACAAAGCACATGCACTGCCGCATAGGCAAAGTAGGACTTCCAATGATCGTGAACCAGAATGCCTGCAAAAGTCAGCAGGATGCCCATTGCATCCATTGCTTCACAACCTCGCCTTTCTGAGAGGTAGTAAAGCGTCCATTGGTCATCTCGCATAATGTGTAACCACCACAGTGAACCGTCAACCCGCATGCCAGTTTCATCCGCTCCTGCAACCGGACTTTCTTGTAAAGCATCGCGGATACTCTGCTCAGTAGAGGCCAGGTTCTCATGGGTATAGACAACAAAATTGGCAACAGAGCCTGCGCTGACACTCATGCAATAAATAGTATTGAAATACTCAGACACCCGGTGATATGGGATGAAGTGATACTGGTTTAAATGAACAGCCATTGCCTGAGTCACTTCTCCGTATTGAGCAGCGGCTTTCACTCCTTGGGGAAACTCAGCGGTGTTCCGTTTACCACAAGGACATACTTTAACGTCTGCCCAGTACGCGGTAACTTCAAATTCTCCGGGTCTACCTGGATCAAAAACCTGTCGCTCAATGTATTTGGTGGGTTTAATATCGATAAGCGAAGACTGGCAACAGCAACATTTTTCAACCTTCAGATGCCTGACATAATCGGGTAAGGCGACACGTCTCAAACAAGAGCCTTGATGACCTTTCTGGCCACCTGGTTTATTGCCTGAAGATGGTCTAAGGCTTTTGGGGTTCGGTGTTTCCTGTGAGGAGCAGGGGGCTTCTTTGGAAGATGTATCACCTTTATCACTCCCTTTTTTACTGGGCTTTTGATAACCATCTGACGATGGTGGCTTACTACTGTTTTGACTGTTTTTATTAACCCTTTCTTCCAGTTCGCTGCAACGTTCCCGTAAAAGCGCATTCTCGGTCCGAAGCTCTTCATTCTCTTTAAGGAGAGCTTCGGTAAACGGAGTAGCTGGGAAGTCTGGTTCCATACTGGAGATTTGTTAGAAAAATTGAGTATAAGATGATGGTCGAAAAATCAGAAAATTCCAGATTTATATGAAGGGTGCTGAATAGTTACGAAATTTATAAACGACTGGGATTTCACGTTGCAGAAAAAACAACGATTCCCGGTGGCGAACTGAGTCATTGGAGTATGATTCGTACACCTGAATTTATCAGCTAGAAAGTGCTCAATAAACAGTCTCTTCAGGTCACTTAGACGACCTCTTCCTGTTGATGTAAGTCATGACTTTTCAGCCATTAAGTTTTATTGATTAAAGTCAATTAATTGAGTGGTGACTGACTTGCGTCAGGTCATCATCACACCTTCCCTGCACTGATAGCCTTCTCACAACTGATACGCCGCCTGGAAATGACCTGCGTTCTCCAACTTCCGGCTGCTATTTCAGAATCAAAAGCAATCGCAGTTGCGAGGAAGTCATGAGTATCAACGATATTATTCTCTATATCATGGTGGGGTTCATGGTGCTGGGCGCCGTGGATAAAATGCTGGGTAATCGCTGGGGCTACGGCGAAAAGTTCGAAGAAGGCTTTATGGCCATGGGTGCCCTGGCACTGGCCATGATCGGTGTTATCTGTCTGGCTCCCGTGCTGAACACCGTTCTGACACCGGTTCTGGCGCCCATCTATAACGCCCTGGGTGCTGACCCAGCCATGTTTGCAGGTACGCTTCTGGCGAACGACATGGGTGGCTACCCACTGGCCAAAGAGATGACCACAAACCCGGACATCGCCAACTTCTCCGGCCTTATCCTCGGTGCCATGATGGGCCCAACCATCGTATTCACCATTCCCGTTGCACTGGGCATTATCGCTAAAGAAGATACTCAGTATCTGGCTCGCGGCGTACTGATCGGCTTGACTACCGTACCTGTCGGTGCGCTGGTCGGCGGCCTGATCGCCGGTCTCGGTATCGGTACCATTGTTGTTAACCTGATTCCGGTTATTATCGTTGCTGCTGCTATCGCCCTGGGCCTGAAGCTGGCTCCACAAAAAATGATCGGTGGCTTTGAAGTCTTCGGTAAGGGTGTGGTTATTCTGATCACTGCCGCCCTGGCTGCCGCTGTGATTGAAGCCCTGACCGGTTTCGTCGTTATTCCGGGTATGGCTCCATTCTCTGATGGTGTTGCTACCGTTGGCCACATTGCCATGGTTCTGGCGGGTGCCTTCCCTCTGGTACACTTCATTACCACCAAGTTCAACAAACCTCTGATGGCCGTTGGCCGTTCCATGGGCATGGGTGAAACCGCTGCTGCAGGTCTGGTAGCTACTCTGGCTAACAGTATCGCCATGTTCAACATCATGAAGGACATGGACAACCGCGGCAAAATCATCAACGTTGCCTTCGCCGTCAGTGCTTCTTTTGCCCTGGGTGATCACCTTGGTTATACCGCCGCCGTCAACAGCGAAATGATCTCTGCCATGATCGTTGGCAAGCTGGTAGGTGGTGTTACTGCAGTAATCATCGCCATTCTGGTCACCAGAGATATGGCTGAAAAGCAGGGCTCACTGAAAGCCAAGCACGCTTAATCCCCATTGAGTGCTGTCGGTTCGCTGACAGCACTCTTTTTCATTTCGTCTGTTTCAGTTTTTCTATTGCCTCATTTCAAGTCGTAGAAAAACTCAAGCAGATGCCTCTAAACCGGAGCAGCCATGCGCGAAGAAATTCTCAGTGCCGGCATTGATATTGGTACCTCAACCACTCAGCTGGTCTTTACCCGGATGTTCCTGGAGAACGTCTCCCCGGGCGCCATGATTCCCAAAGTGGAAATCGTCGATCGTCAGGTTATTTACCGCAGCCAGGTTCACTTCACACCACTGCTTTCGCCAACCATGATTAATGCCGAAAAAGTTCGACAGCTGATGGAGCAGGAGTTCATTAATGCTGGCATCAATGCTGCTGATATTGATACCGGCGCAGTCATCATCACCGGTGAAACAGCACGCAAGGAAAATGCACGACAAGTTGCTGATGCATTGAGCCTTCTTGCCGGTGATTTCGTGGTTGCCACTGCTGGTCCGGATCTTGAAAGCATTATCTCCGGTAAAGGTGCCGGTGCCGCAAAACAGTCCTTTGACAGAAACAGTATCGTAGCCAATCTCGATATTGGCGGAGGCACTACCAATATCGCTACCTATGATGTCGGTGAAGTCATTGATACCACCTGTCTGGACATTGGTGGCCGCCTGATAAAATTTGAGAAAGGTGGCACTGAAGTTACTTACATTTCCGAAAAATGGCAGGAAATGACCCGCCGTATGGGCATGCCGGTGAAGGTCGGCGATCAGCTGAATCGAAATCAGATTGACCGGATCGTTCAGCGAATGGTGGAGATTCTCGAAGAGGTCATGGGTCTCAAGCCTGCAACGGATGATCTGGCATTTCTTATCGGTCGTGGCACCAGTGACCTGCATCGTAACTACCGTCTGGATCAGATCTGCTTCTCCGGTGGCGTTGCCGTTCACATCTATGATCAGGAACCTTCTGCTTCCGACTATCAATACGGTGATTTAGGCGTACTGCTGGGCAAGGCCATACGTCAATCATCGTTGTTTAAACATATTTCTGTTTTTGATGCGGTGGAAACCATTCGTGCGACGGTAATTGGCGCAGGCTCTCATGCGACAGATATCAGCGGTAGCACCATCAATTTTTCCCGTGATGTCTTTCCCATCAAAAACGTTCCGGCATTGAGACTTTCTCTCAAAGATGAGGTGCTGCCAGCCAGTGAACTGGCAAAAACCATCCACGAAAAACTGTCCTGGTTTGACCTTGAAACCGGTGCGCAACACGTTGCCCTGGCACTGAAAGGGCCAAGAAATCCGGATTTCCAGTACGTTCAGGAGCTGGCTGATATCATCATCAAGGGCATGGACGTAATGATTAAATTACCCCAGCCACTGATTGTGATTGTCGAAGAAGACTTTGGCAAAGTGCTGGGACAGAGTATTGAGGCGAAGCTGAAATACAGCAAAGACGTTATTTGTATCGACAGCATCAGTGTCAAAGACGGTGACTATATCGATATTGGCAAGCCTCTGGCAGACGGCAAAGTTCTGCCCGTTATCGTGAAAACACTGGTATTTGGTTATTGAGGTTCATCTGATGTCTGAGCAGGAACACAATCGGCTGTCCAAAATTTACACGCGTACCGGAGATAAAGGCACAACCGGATTGGGAGATCAAAGACGTGTATCAAAAACCCATGAGCGTATTGAAGCGATTGGAGCTGTTGACGAACTGAACACCTGGATGGGGCTGCTGATCAGTGAGCTGAAAGAAGTTCAGCTCATGCGTCACCGACTTCAAAAGCCATTAGAAAACATTCAGCACCGCTTGTTTGACCTGGGTGGTGAACTGGCCATGCCAGGCTACCAGTTAATCCAGGCTTCCTTTGTTACGGATCTTGAAACAACACTGGATGAATTTAACGACAACCTGCCACCTCTGAAGAATTTTATCTTACCCGGTGGATCCCGGCTGGCCTGCTACTGCCATATGGTCAGAACCATTTCCCGCAGGGCTGAGCGCAGAGTGATCGCTGCTAAAGAAGCGGGTGAAGCCATCAATCCTCCCCTGATGCAGTATCTGAACCGGCTTTCAGATCTGATGTTTGTACTGGCCAGAGTGGTTGCCAGACAGTCCGGTGGCGAGGTGCTCTGGCAGCAGTCAGAGAAGCAAAAGATTTAGTCATACATTTGAAGGCCACACTGTGAAAAAGCAGTTAATCAGAGAGTCAAACCTGCAGTCATTCTGCCAGGGGGATCAGCTCTACCTACAGCCCGGTTTCATTCTGTCACCAGGCGCTTTGGATAAAGCACGGGACCTGGGCATCAAAATCGTTCGTGATAACGCTGATTGCAGCAGCGATGAAATAGTCAGCCAGAACCAGCAGGAAACAGCCGTCGAAGCACCTTCGTCAGCATCACCTGCTGGTCACGAATTCATTATGCCCCGCCAGAGTCTGCTGGGCTTTGGATGTCTGAACCAGGGCATTGAACGACTAAAGGCACTTAACTGCAAAAAGGTGCTGGTTGTCACCGATGCAGTGTTGAATAAAACAGGTCTGGTGAGCTCGGTCACGGATCGCTTTGTTGCCAAGGGCATTGATGCCGTGATCTATGACGGTACCCTGCCTAACCCAACCACCGCCAATGTCAGCGAAGGGCTGACCATGCTCAACCGTCATCAATGCGATACTGTGGTGTCCCTGGGTGGTGGTTCACCACATGACTGCGCCAAAGCCATCGCCCTGCTGGCGACCAATGGTGGAGAAATCAAAGATTACGAAGGTGTGGATAAGTCCACAAATCCCTGCCTGCCCCTGGTCGCTATTAACACCACAGCAGGTACTGCTTCCGAGATGACCCGGTTCTGTATCATCACCAATGAGCAGACCCATATCAAAATGGCCATCGTTGACCAGAATGTAACGCCTGCCATTGCCATTAATGACCCGGAACTGATGCTTGGCATGCCTGCTGGTCTCACTGCCGCAACAGGTATGGATGCCCTGACCCATGCCATTGAAGCCTTCCTGTCCGCCAATGCAAGCCCTGTCACCGATGCTGTCGCCAGTAAGGCGATCAAGTTAGTTGCCCAATACCTGCCTCGTGCGGTTAAAGATGGCACTGACCGAAAAGCCAGAGAGCAAATGGCTTATGCACAATATATGGCAGGTATGGCCTTTAACAGCAGCGGTCTTGGCTATGTTCATGCCATGGCGCATCAGCTGGGGGGAAAATATGGTCTGCCTCATGGAATTTGCAATGCCATTCTGCTCCCCCATGTCATGACCTACAACCTGCCGGTATCCGCCGAGAAACTCTCGGATGTTGCCCGCTATCTTGGCTGTGATGTCTATGGACTTGGTGCTCAGGAAGCAGCCGTGCTCGGTATTAAAGAAGTTTGTCGACTGTTACTGGAAGTTGGTGTGCCAGCCAGCCTTACAGAACAGGGCGTTAAAGCAGAAGATATTCCAGAGATGGCTATCAATGCATTGAAAGATGCCTGTGCAGCAACAAACCCAAGACAGGGAACTCAAGCAGAGATTGAACAAATCTTTAAAAATTCACTGTAACTTATTGATAAATAAATATATCTATCAATAAGTTACAGAAATTATCATGGCATAATCGTCCTGATAAATCAGCCAAACTAAAACATGCTAAAGTTAGAGAATGATTTAAATGT
The DNA here is from genome assembly GCF_965196975.1 of Endozoicomonas sp. Lineage (NCBI taxonomy): Bacteria > Pseudomonadati > Pseudomonadota > Gammaproteobacteria > Oceanospirillales > Endozoicomonadaceae > Endozoicomonas > Endozoicomonas sp. The sequence goes on along the minus strand of NZ_OZ239981.1, from coordinate 4,895,228 downwards.
CAAGGATGACGATCAAAATGGATAATACAGGTGGAATAGGAGTTCTCAGAGCATCTCAAATAGAGCAAATCAACAAGTTAGCATCCGGGAAAGGGAATGGAGATAAAGTCCTTGTCGCCACGCTAAAGGGTCGTAAAGTTAAGTTTTCTGCGGTAAAAGCACCAAAAGCAAGCTCCAAATCTAAGCAATCGAAACCCATCAAAGGGGCAGATGAAGCCATCAAAAGGCTGGGAATAAGGGACCGTAAGTCGATCACAGTCTCCGAAGCCAAGCAATATATTCAAAGCCTAAAAAAGGAATATGATCTCGCTAGAGGCTCCGCAGTGTACAAAGCATTAGTAGAGAAGCGATCAAACTCTGAAATTAGTCTATCCGATGCTTCTGCTGATTCCCCTCCACCTTCTACCGACCCTAGAATAACACCACCACCACTGCCCCCCCGTACACCACCACCACTGCCCCCCCGTACACCACAAAGCAGTTTATTGAGTAAACAGCAGAGCCACTATCAGTCAACAACAAGTGTTGATAGTGGCTTAGGGAATAGTATTTCTGGTTCTACTCAGTCATTGGATTCCCTCGTCTCTGATCTCTATTCAAGTGAGGATAAACAAACTACTTCTTTATCGAAAGAAGTCACTCAATTGGTTAACGATGGAAAATATAAACTTGCACATCAACAATTAGCTCAGGAAAGTCTTCAAACCATAAAAGGCCGTCACATCAAAGATGGAAGATGGAAAAGGTTTGGCTATAAAGATCAGGCCATAGGAAATGTACCTTTGCCGAAAAAAACAGCCTTGAAAATTGATGGCAGTTATATCCCCGCCAACAAAATCACTTTACACAATGCTAACTATATAGCCATCCAGGCACCTCAAACTGGCTACGGAGGGGATATCTGGAAATCAGCTATCGACTCAAGCAGCAGTATCATTTGTGATTTGACCGGAGATAATGACAAGGCTGGCTTTCGCAAAGGAGGGCCTATTGATAAATACTACCCAACCAATGAGAACAGAGAAATCAACTTTAACAATGGAGTTAAAGTGATATTTAAAGGACAGGCTCAAGGAAATGGGTATACAAAGACAAGGTACGAGGTCACCGATCCGAGTGGCAAAACCAGGATGCTACGAAGATATAATTATACTGAGTGGCCGGATCACGGAGTACCAAGTGAAAAAAGCGGTAAAGACTCGCTACTCCAGTATATAAAAGCACTGAACACTCATCAGAAAAGTCCAGATTATACAGGCAACACGATGGTACACTGCACCGCAGGCGTTGGCAGAACCGGAACGCTCATCGTGTTAAATGAAATGTACCAGGACATACAGTCCGGAAAATATAAAAATCAGACGGAAGTCGATAAAGCAGTATTCGAAGCTATTCAACAAGGAAGAAAAGACCGAGGACCCGCCTTTGTCCAATCAGACAGCCAGATCGAATTTATCATGGATATCGTTCATACATGGCAGGATCAGCAGAGCAGGGGAGAGGCATTAATCCCCTGACATAGTGACAAAGCCTGAGTAACATCATCATGTGGTGGGTGACGTATATATAGACCACCCACCCCATACTAACCACTAAGCAAGTTCTTTATTCAGTGCTACAAAGTAATCCGCAGCTTTTCGCAAATGGCTACCGGTCCAGCAAAACATTTCACCATCCACGAGTTGAGTTCTGGCAGAAACCCCCAGTTCGGTAAATTCCTGACAATGCTTCTCTTTAAATGGATAAGGCTCAGAAGATAAAAGCAGCATATCCGGCTTCAATGCTTTTAACTGCTCAATAGTCACCTCAGGGTAACGATCCAGATCCGCAAATACATTCTCCATACCACAAAGCTTCAGCATCTCATTGATGAAAGTACTACCTGCTGCAACGCGATAGGGCTTTCGCCAGATAAAATAAGCCACACGAAGCGTCTTTTCAGAACTCAGCAGAGCCATTTTGGTTTTAATGTCACTGACGATGGCGTTGGCTTTGTCTTCTGTGTTTGTTAACTGGCCCACTGAAGCGATCATGGCCAGAGCATCATCCAGATTATGAATATCACAAAGCCATGCTGGGTATTTCTGCCGGAGTTGCTCAATGCCCTCTTTGTAGTTCTCTTCCTTGTTACCGAGGATTAGATCCGGCTGCAAGGCATCAATAGCTTCAAAATCAAACGTCTTTGGACCACCAATGACCGCTTTTTCTTTACGTGCCCACTCCGGGTGAACACAGTAACGTGTTACGCCAAGAATCCGGTCTTCCAGACCGAGATCAAACAACAGTTCTGTCATTGATGGAACCAGAGAGACAATCCTCACCGGCTTATCACTAACACTTACTGGATACTGCATCTGATCTATAAACTGGCGGGACATTCTCATGACCTCAATATTGATGTGCCGGACTGGATATTAAAAAGCCCACTTGCCAAAGGCAAATGGGCTTTGCTGTATCACTTTAAACCGTTGTTTAAAGCAGCTTCTGGAAGAACTCTTTGGTGGGTGACGGTATCACGGTCTTGCCAATCAGCATACCGGCATCCCTGGCTGCCATCACACCAGCATCAACCGCCGCATTCACGGCAGAGAGCTCACCGGTCATCACGATAAATGACTTACCACCAATGGCCATGGCCAGGCGTACTTCAATCATTTTAACGTCGGCAGCCTTGGCAGCAGCATCAGCCGCAATCACTGCAGAGGCAACACTGAAGAACTCAATAACGCCAACCGAATTTACCTGGCTGATATCGTTAGAACCACTGAGTCCTGCCAGCAGTTCATCATGGATATTGGCAATCAACAGACGATCGACAATCGTCTGGCGACCCACCTCTTCACCGGCTTCAACTGAAGCCCTGACGGCCGCTACATCACCGGACACAATGATCAGATATTTGCCAGGGCAAATGGTTTTGGCTTCTTCCAGACGGATATCCGCAGCCTTGGTCATGGCGTCCGCGGCTTCCATACCCTTTGCAATGCTGGTGAACTCCAGCAGACCTAATGCTTTACTCATTCTGTTTATCCCCGGGCAATAACCACCTGACGCTCATTAACATCAACGACCTGTCCATCCATGCTGGCATGAATCATCGAGCCTAACTGCCCTTCAGGTGTTGCACCGATTAACTGCCCTTTAACCACCCGATCACCAACACTCACCACAGGCTGGCTGCTGGCACCAATATGCTGGCGAAGTGACACACTGACTTTCTCCATCACCACTTCACGGAAGTCATGCATTGGCTGATGGTCATAGTCGTTCAGATCCAGACGTGAAATCAGTCTGGCAGGAGGCACTTTCCTGAACTCACGACCATCACGGGCAATAATGTCACTGCCGTCGTGCTGATAGCGAATACCCTTCTCACGCAGTTTACCGGCAATGTAGAAGTTCACTTTGCGGGGAGAAATACCCATCGGACAGGAGTACATTTCACATACCCCACAGCCGCAGCAGAGCAAGGCTTCCTGATGGCTTTCATTAATGTCCTCGGCATACTTCACCGCTTTCATCATCTTGTGCGGGTGGAGAGGATGACCGATCAGGTATCGTGGACACTGTTCCGTACAAAAGTCGCACTGGATACAGGCTCTGGCACGGTTCAGGATCTGGGTTTCCGTTTCAGTCGCCCGGGTAACCAGATAATGATCTGCCGGGATAACGATCAATGCACCATCGGTTTTGGTAATGGTCATCCCCGGCAGCTGATCTTTATTGATCATACCGCCCATCATGGGGCCTCCACGGATAATGCAGTAATCACTGATGGTGGTACCGCCAGCAGCTTCAAGGCAATCTTCAAAAGGTGTGCCCAGAGGAACTCTGATCAGCCTGGGTTCTTTGACTTCGCCCAGAACAGAAACGTATTTATCCGTTACCGGACGCCCCTGGCTGGCTTCAAACACATTGATCATGGTCATCACATTGGAGACCACACAACCAACATTCAGTGGAATACCACCAGGTGGAACGGAACGACCAGTGACTTCAAATACCGTCATCTGCTCATCACCTGCAGGATAGAAATTCTGCAGATCATGAATTTCAACGTCTGCTTCCAGACGGGCAATGGTTTCCTTCAGACAGGCAACTTCTCGGGCGTATTTCCCCTTAACGGCAATAACCGCTTTACGTGCCTTAACCTGTGCTTTGGTCAGAAGGATACCGCCAATCAGTTCAGCGGCTCTTTCCCGCATCAGAAACTGATCGGTCTGCAGCAAAGGCTCACACTCTGCGGCATTGATAATCAGGTATTCAGCTTCAGCGTTTAATTTGACGTGGGTAGGAAAACCGGCACCACCGGCACCGACCACTCCGGCCTGTCGGACAAGTTCAACGAGATCCATGGTCTTTCCGGAATAGTGATAAAAAAGAAGGTGAGGCCGCAGAGCACGAACCTCACAAAACAGGGTTAACAAAAAGTGAACAGATAATATCGTTTGTGAGCCTGGGAGCCCCTGTGTCAGGTCAATATCAGGGCATTATCAATTATTGACCTGTATCAATAAGATCAAGTGCAATGAACTTAATAAGTGCATTATTGTCTTACCAAGGTGGAACCTAAGTATTAAATTTCCCAATGAATATAGATTCTTCACGCCCAAGTTCTCCTAGGCTTGAGAACACCACCGAATCACCACATAAAAATCAAGTCCAAAAAAAATCTGGAAGCAAGCCTGACTCCAGTTCTCTCGGTGCTGTTGGAGGTTCATCGATACACCACCGGAAACCTGAAATTGTATTTAATCCGCCCTTATCTTCTCCAGAACCTGAGCTAGTTCCCAAGCTGGATCCTCAGTTTGTTACAATAAGAGACGCCGTTATTTACTTCGATAAAAAACAAAGTTTCACTGAAGCGGAAGAAAAGCTCAGTAGGGACGAATTGGAGAAAATGAAGAGAGAAGATCCAGAATTTTTTAGATGTCTGGAAGGACAGTATGAGCCTGATTTACCTATGGAAATCAAGCTCATGATGGGAATGGACAAACTTTTTGATACAGCTAACATGCCTGGAAAGGAAAAACAGAGAAGAAAAGATCGGGCAGCAACTCATATTCATAAGGAGTCCCAGAGAGCAGAGAAAAAATTACATAAACAAGGAATGGCAAAATCTGTAAACTTTTGCACAAGATTATTATTGGAAGAATTCTGGCTTGGAGAGATAAAAAAAACACTACCTAATAGAAGCTCTGATCAAACTCTTTGTGACCTTAATGAGCTGATTCGGTTAATTGGAAATCTCAAAACCAGACATGAATTCCTGCCTGGTTTACATGCGGAAGCCTTGAGACAGAAAATTTCTGTTTTAATTAGCTTAGGAAAGTGGAGTGATACTGCTACTCATTTAGAGATATTGATCAGACGGTTTCCGGAATATATTGAAGTAAGTGATACTCTCTCTCTTTGTACTATTTATCTGAGTGGAGATTCATCAAACCGAGAGCTTGCGGCACAATTCAACCCAGAAAAATCTTTTTCATGCCTCCACTTATTGCCTCATACAAAAAAACAGCAGGCTTACTTCGCATCAACATTCCCTCAGTATACATACCTATATGAAGGCCTGCGTAAGATTATAAAAGGGTCCGGTGAATATACCATAGAATACCTGAATCTTGTTAAAGGTGAGTTAGCTAACTGCAAAAAATCTAATGAACTCTTTTCCCCGATTATTCTTCCTGCTTTATCTGCACATTTACATACTCAGCGAGGCATTGTAGATCTGGCAATGGATGATATTAATCAAATTAAGCAGCTCTCAACACCCCTTGCTGACTATTATCAAGCACGTTTATTTCATTGGAAAAAAAACAGGAGCTCCGCTTTACAGCTATATTACAGCCTTACCAAACAAAGACTACCTGTATATAAAGAGCTATTTGATATATTCATTGAGCAAAATGACTTTAAGCTTGCAGTAGCGACCGCATTTTCCGCTGAACACTTTTACAGTAAGCACCACTGTGTTAGGGAAGCAGCCTACTGGGGGTTATTGGCAGAAGAATATGATCGACTGGAAAAAGCCTCTTCAACAAAAACTGCTCAGAAACTGCAAACTCAGCAGCGAGAGAGAACTAAAACTCAAACACAAGAAGACGTTGAAGATAGTATACTGAATCTCAAAGAGGAAGATACTGTTAGCAAAGAACCGAGCAAAGTTGAAAGTAAACCGCCTTTAATGCCAATGGATGTTAAACCAAAAACAAGAAAGCCAGTGCAACCATTCCAGAGTGCAGAGGATCATTACTATCAAGCACAATCAATGATTCGAAAATATAAATACGACTCAAGGTCAAATATAACTGAAGAAGATATTTCTGATAAATTTAAAACGGCGCTTCATGATTACCCTGGTGACTTATGGCTCCGGCATAGCTCCGGATGGTGGCATTTCGAGCAAAACGAACACCCAAAAGCCAAAGAAGATCTGCTCAAAGGGCTTCAAATTGCGTTGGGCAGAAAGCCCACTTGGAATGTCCCAATATCAACTCAGCAGCAAAGAAAGTTAGTAAGAATAATTTTATCCATGTTTATCGAACCGTTCGAAGGTAGCAAAGTTTCAATGGATCCCGAAGCATACAAATATCAAGCCAGAGATATCGCAGCCTTCCTCACTGCCTATGCGCATATTCTCGTAGAAGAGGGTTTAACTGAAGAGGCCTCACAATTCAGAAATGCAGCGGACCGGCTTGATGATAGAAGAGGCGCTAAAGCACAGGCTCGACTGCACACAATGATTGAATCAAAAATCAGAGTTCTACCACGAGAACTTTTTGAAAAACAACAACAAGCTGTGGGGATATTAGGATAATAGAAGAAAAAATCGATGGAAACATTCAGCTAAATTCGCGTAGCTGAAACCGTATTTACGGGAACAATACCATCGAATAACAGATTCCAATACGGACTCTTTTTCTGGCTTGGGTGCACTTCAACTTCCCTCCACTCCATATCCATTCCAGCTTCTCTGAATGCCCACTCATAGGTCTCTGGTAGAATATTATAGTTTCTAATTGGGTTTGACAGCCCATCAATATGGACATCAACTGGACAGCCATCATAGTCGCCATCGCGATCAGCAGTATACTCTTTCCAAAAACCATATGGTTTGTATTGCTCACCGCCAGAACGTTCGTAAGGGTTATTCAAAAAGCCAATAAATACACCGCCTGTCTCTAAGTGGCTTACGAGCGACTGACAATACAGTAAGGTTTCTTCTGGAGTCTTAGGGAAGTTCATAATGTAGGAGCCAAGAACCAATGAACACTCCCCTTCACCTTTGGTATCCTGCAGGCAAGCGTTATCGTAGGTAATCAGAGGATTGTAAGACGCACTATCCTCTTTGGCTTTTTGAATCATGCCCGGTTCGCTATCAATTGCCAAAATACTGGCAGCCCCCAGATCAATCAGCATTCGACTGTAATACCCAGTTCCTGAGCCAAAGTCCCCAACCCGTTTTCCCACAAGTTGAGTATTATTGTCCAAAACTGCCTGAAAAATACTCCAGCGCTCTATCCACAAACGAAATGGTCTCAGCTTCTCCTGAGCATATTCTTCAGCATCACCGCTCATTGCTGAGCAAATTCTTTCCATATCAGCCTCCCCGAAATGACAACCTGCTCAAAGATGTTCTGCCCTGAGCATAGCAAGGGATGATTATCAGGAAGGTATAAATCAATTTACGTGTTTATAGGTCTTAGGGGGTTCCATGGTTTGAATTGGCCTCACACCATGGAACATAAGCGGACTACCCAAAAGATTAAAGAAAGGAAGAGACTTCTCTTATACCAGCTCAAGGCCTTCTTTCATACGCAGGAAATCTTTTGCCAGCGGGGTAATCAGGGCTCTTTCCTGAAGCCTGATTTTCCGATACCCCTGCTCATAACAGGTCCGAAGGTCCTTTTCCCCAATGACTCGCTGCTCAAGGTTAAAAACACCCTTATCTGCAAGCTTTGGCTCAACATAGGGTCTTTCTTTCGGAGCACTGACCTGGTAGACCACTTCATTAACAGAAGCAGTTTCTGGCTTCTCTGGTGTATCAACACCAGTCAGAGCATCAGACAGACTGTCCAGTGTCACTACTGCCATACCAAAAGAGCAAAGCGTTGCTTCCTTATCCTGGAAAACCTGGTAAAAGGCAGGATTAGCCGTATCACGAAAACGACGATAGGCAATACCCTCTTCCAGAATATGAACTGTTTTACCCAGCAGCAGGCTCTCAACAATCACACAGCCTTCACTGCCCCGTTCCAGCCCGATCGTCAGGGCTGACAACAGACTGTTGGACAGGCTGGCCAGAATAATATGGTCATACTTTGCCGGTTGCGGACGCTCATCATTCTCTCGATCAGCAGTAAACGACAGTACGTATTCATGGCCCAGAGCCAGCTCCAGCTGTTGTCGGTTATCGCAGTCACCGACCACCAGCACAGACTGATGAGCTTTCCTGGCTTCTGTTGCTCCCTGCAGAGCCAGCAGCTGTTCCATCACCCGTTTGGCAATCAATTCAACCAGTGCATCGGTATTCATTACGGTTTTCCTTGCTTTATGATGCCAAAAGCTTTTCTGCTTCTAATGCGCTGATTGCAATGCCCAGCGGCGTCACCAGGAACGGATTTTCCGGCTTCCAGGTGGTTACGCCCGTCTGCTTTTCCACAATCTGCTCAAACTCCGGCAGGCAGGTTGTGCCGCCGACCAGATAAATATCCTTTACGTCGTAGCCCTGAATGTGCTGATGAACAATGGAGCCCATCTTCTCAATCACCGGACGGACAATGGCCACCACATCACGATGGTTCGCAGAATCTTTTTTCTGCTCTTCTGCTTCTTCAAAGCTGGTTTTATAGTGACCCGCCAGTACAAGTGACAGATGCGTGCCACCGGTCGCTTCGTCTGCGGTATAGATCACTTCGCCGTCTTTAAAAATAGAAAGTCCGGTTGTCCCACCACCAATATCCACCACAGCACCATTTCGAATGCCAAGTACCCGATTGGCAGCGGTGGGCTCATCCAACATATTCACCACGTCCATACCTGCGCCCTCCACCACATATCGATGCGTTTTGCAGACCGACTCTGGTGTATTGGAAGGCATGGCAATGGCTGCTTTTTCCAGGGAGACCTGCAGACGTGTCTCCAGATTTTCCTTGAGCTGACGGACAATATTCAGCGCACCGATGTAATCAACGACCAGACCATCCTTCAACACCTGGGCAAACTGCATTTCCGTGGCAACTGGCTCACCATGATGATCCAGCACCACCAGAACGATGTAGGCAGTACCAAGATCTACACCCACCACCAGCTTGTCAGCATCGGTAACCTGTGCAGTGTGTGTCAGGCTATTCTCCACTTTCTGGATCAGCTTGCTGACGCGCTCAGGATCAAATTCAGACATAGTCGTAAATCACGTTAGAACGCTGCCCGTTCCCCGCTGCCCGTTTCCCGTAAAAATGTCTTTGCTTTTACGGGAAACGGGCAGCGGGGAACGGGCGGCGCTTGTTAAAATTAACCGGCGATCAATTCGCCTTTCGCATTGGCCGGTAGACCAACCGCATTGGCTTCATCAAAATCAATATGCATTGCCAGAGAAAAGCTGTCTTTTACCCTGACCAGAACTCGATGGAAGGTAACCGGACGATCCGTTTCAATCCGAACATCCACTTCCTGCTTGTCCTGAACTCCCAGACGCTGCGCATCGGCAGTGGTCATGTGGATATGGTTACGGGCAACAATGACACCCTTATCCAGCTGTACCATACCTTTGCCGGAATAAAGGAATACTCCGGGGGTACCGGAAATATCTCCGGACTCTTTCAATACTGCATTAACACCCAGCTGACGGGCATCAGTGCGGGAAATTTCCACCTGACTTTCTGGGCGGGCTGGCCCAAGTACCGCGACATTCTCAAAAGTACCCTTTGGGCCAATCACGGTGACACGTTCTTCACACAGATACTGACCTGGCTGGGAGAGTTCACGAGCGGGGGTCAACTGGTGACCAGCACCAAATAACGCTTCTACGTCTTTCTGGCACAGGTGAACATGGCGGGCAGAAGTTTCAACAGGGATTTCTTTCTTGCTGCTTTCAGCCTCTAAAGACGACAGAGTCTGCGCAGTGCATTCAACAATCACCTGATCAATAATTTCTTTCAGGAGTTGTTCGTTAACGAGGGTATTCACAGCGATGTCTCACAATCGGCATTGGCCATATGGCCAATGTTAAGCTGAAGAGCAGAAGCACAAAGACTGGGAAAACCGCTTTTCTACGTGTCCTTATGCTCCTGCAGTGAGTAATAGAAAATTACTCGCCTTTAGCCTGAGGCAGGATCACTTCAACTTCGCCGTGTGGACGCGGGATAACGTGTACGGAAACCAGTTCACCAACACGCTCAGCAGCCGCAGCGCCAGCATCAGTAGCCGCTTTAACAGCACCAACGTCACCACGAACCATGATGGTTACCAGACCACTACCGATGTTCTCTTTACCAACCAGAGTCACGTTCGCAGCTTTAACCATAGCGTCAGCAGCTTCGACAGCAGCAACCAGACCTTTAGTTTCAACCATGCCCAGAGCGTTAGAGATAGCCATTATTTGTTTCTCCTGATGGTCTCCCGGGGGAGACGTTTTAATACGTTAAAAAGTTATGTTTCATCTGAAAGCACTTAAAGTGCTTTCAGCTTTTCAATCACCATGCGGGTGATTGCTTCAATATCCAGTTCTGTTACTGCAGCAGGCACCTGAGCAACTGGAGCTTCTGGCTCACAGATGCCATAGGCGACATAGCGCTTGTTAAACAGATGCAGAGGTGTCACGTTGTCTGAAGTGGCTGAACCACCCACACTGCCACAACCCAGGGTAAAGGCGGGTGGAAGACCAGTGGTTGCTCCAACAGCACCATGAGTCGATGGTGTATTCACCACTAATCGGGAAACCGGCTTCTTCAGTGCAAATTCACGAACCAGATCATTGTTCTGAGTGTGAATCGCCAATGAGTGACCAGCACCTTCGTAATTCAGTAACTCAAGGCAAAGTTCACAGGCTTCATGAGCATCATTTGTCCGGTAGAAACCGAGCAGTGGCGACAGCTTTTCCCAAGAGAATGGATGTTGCTTACCAACACACTCACGCCCCTGCTCAGCCACCAGAACACGGGTAGCAGCTGGAATTTCCAGGCCAGCCATGCGAGCGATTTCTACCGCAGGCTTACCGACGATACGAGCGTTCAGTGTGCCTCTTGGACCAACAATCACTTTCTCAACCCGAACGGTTTCTGTCTCGTTCAGGAAGTAGCAGCCCTGGGCAATCATTTCTGCCTTAACCTGATCAGCGATCACATGTTCAGTAACCACATGCTGCTCAGATGCACAGACGGTTCCGTTATCGAATGTCTTGCTCATCAGGATGTACGACACTGCTTTCTTGATACCTGCAGTTCGTTCAATAAAGGCCGGTACGTTACCCGGACCAACACCCAGAGCAGGATTACCAGAACTATAAGCAGCCTTAACCATGGCAGAACCGCCAGTGGCGAGAATGATGCCTGTGCCTTCATTCTTCATCAGCTCACTGGTGCCTTCCAGCGTTGGCTGAGTCATTACAGAGATCAGGTCAGCAGGTGCGCCCAGACTCTGAAGCGTTTCTCTCAGCAGGCGCACGGTTTCACTGATGCACTTCAGTGCCGATGGGTGTGGGCTGATGATGACCGCATTACCTGCCTTGATGGAGATAATGGATTTATAAATCGCAGTCGACGTTGGGTTGGTCGATGGTACAAGACCAGCAACCACACCGTAAGGCACAGCGACTTCCTGCATTTTCTTCGCAGGGTCTTCAGCAATGATGCCGATGGTTCTCATGGAGCGAACAGATTCAGCAAGATGCTTACTGGCAATCATGTTCTTGGTGATCTTATCCTGAACTTTACCAAAGCCAGTTTCTTCAACCGCCATTTCAGCCAGACGGCTGGCATTGGCGGTTTTCAGACAGACATCCGCCGCTTCCACCGCCGGGAGGAAGCCAAATGTTTCTATAAACCCTGCTGCCTCTTGTGTTCTCATCGCCAGCCCCTCCATCGTGTACTCTTAAAGGCCAATCAGAAGTGCTTTGGGTTATCTGCAACAAACTTCACCGCATCGGCGAAAGCATCACAGGCCGCTTTACAGGCAGACTGGCTACCAGTGAGCAGAGCGCCACCAAAGTTGGTCTCTGAAGGAGGCTCAAACAGCTGGCATAACTGGACATCCGCCGCCTTCATGGCTGCATCCAGTGCATACATGGCTTCCAGAGGCGGTGCAATCAGGTAAGCCAGCGCTTCACCTTCATTAATTTCAGCCAGACCGGACAGGAAAGAACCGGTACGTGAAATGCACTGAGCGAAATAGGCAATGCTGTCATCTTCATTCGCGCTGTAGAATGAAAACTCATTTTCAATAAAATCGATGGCGACATTCAGACCACTGCGAACTTCGGCCGGACTTGGGCCTGCCAGCATACCGATGACTTCACCAGCCAGCTTGCTGTTTGCGTTGGCAGCACCACCATAGAAGCTCTTGCCCATGACAACACTGACTTCAGCGTTCTTGCACGCTTCATCCAGTGCGCAGTAGGTCACGTCATCCGCATCAGCAGTCAGGATACCCAGACTCTTCCAGCCTTTTGGCATACCCAGCTTTTCAGCCATTTTTGCATCGACGTTGGGAATCATTTTTACGGCCAGTACACTGGCACCCAGACGATCACCTTTCATTGTTCTACTCCTCTATACCCAAAGATCAGAAACGGAAACCAACACCGCTGCACTTCTGCTCAAACATCTTCTTAACGATGTTGGCAATGTGTGCACCCGCTTCAGCAGCAGGGGTTCCGCGACGATGGATATTGGAGATTACGGTACGGCCTGCTTCGGCCATGCCCACTGTGCCTTCATAGGTGATGTAGGCACCCATGGATTCACCCGTAGCCAGACCTGGACGCTCACCCACCAGCATGACCGTTACCTTGCTGTTGGTCAGATCAGTCAGATGATCCATGGCACCCACACGGCCAAACTTGATGAATACGGTGTCACCAACACTCAGGCCATAACCTTCCAGACCCTGCTTCATTGCAGGCAGGATGTTTTTCAGGTTGGCGGTAATGGCACTGGAGGACAGACCGTCAGCAATCACAATCTGAACATCCGCACCCTTGCGACACTCAGACTGAATTTTGGCCACGCCCTCATCACTGATCATACGACCCAGATCAGGACGAGTGACGTACATGTCTTTGTCTTCACAGCGTGAGGAAACGGCGACCAGGCCGGCTTCAGTAACGAACTCTTCAACGACTTCGTTGAATACAGAGTCGATGGCAACGGCATGGTCAGCACGAAAACGCAACATGGTTTCCGTCTTGTAACGTGGACCGGCCTTACCAATGCCAAGACGAGCTGGAGTCTTGGCCTTGAGCTTCATGTACTCAGCCTTGTTCTCCGCATTTTCTACGGCGAAGAAGTCAGACATTTCAGTAGCGGTAATGTCATACAGCTCGCTGTCATCAACGTTAGAGACAGCGGTTTCTACCTGACTGGTGACAGAGCGAACAACCTGTTCCTTGCCGGCATCAGAAAGGTCAATTTCCTTCAGGACTTTGCCAATCAGGTCTTTCAGATCATTTTCAGAAATCATGGTGAGCCCTCATTACTTCAGGAAAATAGAAGCGTCGCCTGCTTTCGCAGTCAGACGGCCATTTTCCATAATGCCCATACGCTCACACCAGGCTTCGAATTCTGGAATCGGGCGCTTATTGAATAGCTCACGCATGGTGGCCACATCGTGATAACCGCTGGTCTGGTACATCAGCATGATGTCGTCACCGGCAGGAATACCCATGAAGTAGGTACAGCCAGCAGCAGTCAGCAGTGTCATCAGGGATTCGTTATCGTTCTGGTCGGTCTTCATGTGGTTGGTGTAACAAACGTCGACACCCATTGGCAGACCGTGCAGTTTGCCCATGAAGTGATCTTCCAGACCGGCACGGATAACCTGCTTACCGTCGTACAGGTACTCAGGACCGATAAAACCAACTACGGTATTGACCAGGAATGGCTTGTAGCGACGGGCAAAACCGTAGCACCGGGCTTCCATGGTGACCTGATCTGCGCCGTGGTGAGCATCAGAAGACAGTTCAGAACCCTGACCGGTTTCGAAGTACATAACGTTAGGGCCAGTACAGGTACCCTGCTTGAGCATCATGTCGTTGGCTTCTGCCAGATGACCGGCATTGAAACCAAAGGCTTCGTTACCTTTCTGAGACCCGGCTATAGACTGGAAGATCATGTCGGCAGGCGCACCGCGCTCAACCGCTTCCATCTGTGACAGTACATGGGCCAGTACGCAGTTCTGGGTCGGAATCTCAAACTTCTGCTTGATCTCTTCGAACTGGTGCAGGCAGCGGTAGATACTGTCGGTAGTGTCGTCTACTGGGTTCAGACCGATAACCGCGTCACCAATACCGTAGGAAAGACCTTCCAGCGTAGAGATACGGATACCGTCTACGTTATCAGTGGTGTGGTTAGGCTGGAGACGGGCGGCCAGAGTGCCACGACGACCAATGGTGGTATTACAGGTGGCAAGCACATCCATCTTGCTCGCTGCATAAATCAGGTCGCCATTGGTCATTAGCTTGGCGACCGCAGCGATCATTTCCGAGGTCAGACCACGGCTGATACGACGGATATCAGTGCTCTGGGCTTCATAAGAAAGCAGCCATTCGCGCAGTTCACCGACAGACCAGTTTTTAATTTCGTTGTAGATGGTTTCGTTGACATCATCCTGAATAATCCGTGTAACTTCGTCGTCTTCATAAGGAACGACCGGATTATTGCGGAGATCAGACAGCAACATTCGGGACAGGACGTCCTTAGCCGCTACCATCTCAGTAATTGATTCGGCGGCTATGCCCGCCAGTACGTCGCCAGAACGCTTTTCGTTGGCCTTGGCGAGTACTTCTTTAATGCTGGAAAAGCTGTAGACCTGGGTGCTCTCTCTGAATGATTGAAACAATAGTGCTCTATTTTCACAGCTACTATGGGAACACCACTCATAATAGTTAACTGTCATGCCCGCTTCTGTTATTTCCAGCTCTACCAAAAGCATCGTTTTGCAAATTGAAGTTTCTATAGATTCAGGCAACATGCTGAATCTTGAAGATAGTTTACAGCGTGCACTCAATGAAGCCGGGCAGCTTGGAACAAAAGAGTTATTGGGGCTATTTGAATCACCCAATAAAGAACCTATCGTCGTTAATCAGCAGAAGTGGAACTACAAAGGAAAGGTTCTTAAGCACTATGAAACCTTATACGGTCGTATACCTTTGGAGCGCTCCGTATATCAGGGTGTCAGAGGTGGCAGTACTCTGGCAGCACTTGATCTTCGTGCCGGTATTATTGGTTCAGCTACCCCCAAATTTGCCAAGTCTATCGCCTGGAAATACAGCCAGATGCCAGCGCCTGCGGTAAAAGAAGATTTTGAGACCAACCATCAAAGGACGCTTTCAAATTCTTATATCAAGCATTTATCGGACAGAGTAGGTGCATTAATTGAAGACCAGCAAGACACTCACTACCACCTTCCTCCACTAAAAGAGCCTGTTGAAACAATAGCCATTGGTCTGGATGGAACCTGCATGCTGCTTTGTGAAGAAGGCTGGAGGGAAGCCATGTGTGGGACATTGAGCCTATATTCTGCAGATGGAGACAGGCTCCACACGATATATACAGCCAGTTCGCCAGAGTATGGTAAACAAAGCTTTATGAGCAAGCTCGACGAGGAGATTGCAGATCTAAAACGACTCTACCCAAATGCCACATACATCGGGGTAGCTGACGGGGCTAGAGAAAACTGGAGTTATTTGAAACAACATACCTCTGGGCAGATACTCGATTTTTATCATGCATCTGAATATTTAGCTGGAGCAGCGGAAGCACTGTTTCCAACCAGTAAGGCGAAGCGACACCAGTGGCTTGAAGACAGGCTACATAGTTTGAAAAACAAGCGTGGAGCAGCCAAAAAAATCCTTCAGGAAATTGAATCAGCCGAGCTCCCGAAAAAGACAATCGCACTGACAGAGAAGCGCTACAAAGCTGTGAGCTATTTTACAAACAATCACCAGTTAATGAATTATCATCAGGCGCTTAAACGCCATTGGCCAATAGGTTCAGGAGTTACTGAAGCGGCTTGTAAGACTCTGGTAAAGCAACGATTATGTGGTTCTGGAATGAGGTGGAAAGCAACAGGAGCGGAAGTGCTTTTGACAACAAGAGCACTGATCCAGAGTAAGGGGCGCTGGGAACAACTTTGGTCTGAGTTCATGACTGGAAAGGTTGAAGCTAACCTATGAGTCAGTTATCAAATTGAGAGAGCACCCGTAGACCTTTCCAAACAGTTTGGTTTTAAGAAGCATGAGGAGCCTGTGCCTCGAGTTTGAATGAGTTAGCGCAGCAAGGCTACCCAAATGAGCACGAGACCGGCTTGATATGTGTCAGCGAGCACCCATCAATAAAAAGTGACACAAATCAATAAAATCGGAGCACAGATATCCGTTTTTTGCAGCTGAAGAACATAAATGATCAGGATCAAATTCCAACAGACAAAACAGCATCAATAAACGGGAAAAAACATGACCTGCATCAAATTACAGAAGTAAAAAGTCCGAACCAGACTGCTGGTATTTTTCTAGAGGCAGTATCTGTCCACAACGATTATGATCATCGATGTCATGTAAAGGAAAATTATGTTTGGAGAAACAATGACATCTGCACCATGTCAATAACTGTCGAAAAAAACCATACATTCATCACTGATTGCCTGACAATTGATTGCACGATAGTTTTTAATTAAGTATATATCCGACTCTCAGAAATTTACCCAAATCTCGCGATAACAATAAAGCCCAATGGAGCTTCGGAAGTATGTTTAAGCGACTATCGTCCTTTACTCGCCCACTTTTTTTATCAGCCCTGGTTTTGATAGCAGGATTCTCCGCTAACGACACCATGGCCACTACCTCGCTTGAGAACTTCAAACTGACCGTTCTCACTGAAAACTACCCTCCTTTTAATATGAGCATTGCCGACAAGAACTTTGCCAGGGATGCCGAGATTGATGGTATTGCCACAGACATCGTTCGTGAAATGCTCAGCCGTGCAGATGTTGATTACACCATGACCCTGAGATTTCCATGGAGCAAAGTGTATGGACTGGCGGTGAACGGTAAAGACTTTGCCGTCTTCTCAACTGCGCGGCTGCCAGAACGTGAAGACAAGTTCAAATGGGTTGGGCCTCTCATTGAGAACAAGTACAAGGTATTCGCTCTCGCCAACAGTAAAATCTCCATCAAGAGCTTAAGTGATCTCAATAAGTACAAAGTGGCGAGTGTGAAAGGCCATGCTGTTACCAGCCTGCTGAAGAAAGAAAGTATCCAGTTTGAAGAGAGCCTCAAAGAAGACGCCAATGCCCGCAAACTGGCTCGAGGCCAAATTGACCTCTGGGTTACCGGAGAATTCAGTGGTTACTATTATGCTCAGAAAGAAAGCATTCCAACCATCAAACCAGTGTTTGAAGTTGGTTCTACCAATGACTACCTGGCTCTGAACCCTTCTGTCCCAGATGAAGTAGTCAAACGTTTGCAATCCGCCCTGGATACCATGAACAGTGACGGTACCGTTGAAGAAATTTTCAGCGCTTATCGTTAATCAGAAGTCCATAAGAGAGAAACAGAAACACAAAGACTGAACCAAGCACGCTTTGCGTTTCTGTACCTTTTGCTCTCATGGCTATTTGTGGTGAAACCAGATACATCGATTATTGCTGCTGACTCTGCGGGATGTAGTTAACAGGTGGCGGGAATTTTTCCAGAAGACTGTTGACCGACTTTGTTATGTACTCTCTCTGCTCTTCGGGTGACATGTCCGACGTCAGTCGTTGACTGGCAATACCCTGCCAGATGACATGATTATTGGCAGGGTCAATAACATTCAATGTCAGGCGCCCTACCTCATAACTGTTTACCACAACTTCAGAGGGCCAGTTGGTCATCATCCATGGGTAAGGGCCATAGTAGAAGCCATTGTTATATGAAGTACCTTCCAGTTTGGACTTTTCAGTAAAGCCCCAGCTCAGCCACATGCCTGCCTGTTGAGCGGGCACTTCCTGCAGCCCTTTTGCAGCCAGATCCTGTGAAACCTGCAAGTGAACTCGTTGAGCCATCAGGCTCATGATCCGGTTATCCTTATCCCTTCCTGGCTGGAACCATGCCCATGTTGTCATGGATGGCCAGTTAATCTGATGGTTATAGTCCCAGCTCACTTCAGGCTTGGCGGCACAACCTGTCAGGAAAACAGCTAACAGAACAAACGGGATAAGGTATTGCCTCATTTCACGCTCCTGATAAACAACATCGGGTATTGAGTAGATGCTAGTCGACCGTTAAGTGACCTTTATCGTAGTAAGCGGGGTCATGCCAGTGCTTGGTGATATGCGCTTTACGTTTCTCAAGACAATGGTGCAACTTACTCAAATACTCTTGCTTATCATGTTCTGAAAGGCCTTCATCATCTTTTGCTTCCAGCCAGGCACTTTCTGCCTCTTGAAACTCAATATCCAGCTCTTCCAGTTCTCTATACCGATTCATAACAACCCCGACTGTAAATAAAAACCCACCAGCACTAAGCACTCAAATCATCAGGCACTTAATGGAGCTCGGTAAGACGCTCAAGTAACTGCTCTGAGCTCTCATGAACCAGGTCTTTATTGATGTGATCTCCCAATGGCACATGTTTCTCTACCAGAGGCAGTATTTCACCCAGTAGTTTTGGAGGCGCACAAACGCGCAGGGTCTCAAACTGGTGCAGGTCATGGGCATGATTAATAGACTTGGCCAGCATATGGGCGAAGTTGACAGACTCATTGACTTTGGGCGAGTTATCCGTGCCCACCATACGGACATTACCGCCAATGGATGATGTAACCGAATGGCCGGGACCTGCCGTCACGAACTCATGCTTTTTCCATCGGCCTTCTTCATGATCAATATGATCAACCAGATCAAGTTCTCTCTTGTGTCGGTCAAAACGATAGACCTTGGCTTGGCTGTTATCAGCAACCAGTACCCAGGATGATGCCATGAGTATGCACCTCTAAACGGCTCGCGAAGTACGATAACTGTCCAAAGATAGTTCGTAACTATTCAGCACCCTTCATATAAATCTGGAATTTTCTGATTTTTCGACCATCATCTTATACTCAATTTTTCTAACAAATCTCCAGTATGGAACCAGACTTCCCAGCTACTCCGTTTACCGAAGCTCTCCTTAAAGAGAATGAAGAGCTTCGGACCGAGAATGCGCTTTTACGGGAACGTTGCAGCGAACTGGAAGAAAGGGTTAATAAAAACAGTCAAAACAGTAGTAAGCCACCATCGTCAGATGGTTATCAAAAGCCCAGTAAAAAAGGGAGTGATAAAGGTGATACATCTTCCAAAGAAGCCCCCTGCTCCTCACAGGAAACACCGAACCCCAAAAGCCTTAGACCATCTTCAGGCAATAAACCAGGTGGCCAGAAAGGTCATCAAGGCTCTTGTTTGAGACGTGTCGCCTTACCCGATTATGTCAGGCATCTGAAGGTTGAAAAATGTTGCTGTTGCCAGTCTTCGCTTATCGATATTAAACCCACCAAATACATTGAGCGACAGGTTTTTGATCCAGGTAGACCCGGAGAATTTGAAGTTACCGCGTACTGGGCAGACGTTAAAGTATGTCCTTGTGGTAAACGGAACACCGCTGAGTTTCCCCAAGGAGTGAAAGCCGCTGCTCAATACGGAGAAGTGACTCAGGCAATGGCTGTTCATTTAAACCAGTATCACTTCATCCCATATCACCGGGTGTCTGAGTATTTCAATACTATTTATTGCATGAGTGTCAGCGCAGGCTCTGTTGCCAATTTTGTTGCCTATACCCATGAGAACCTGGCCTCTACTGAGCAGAGTATCCGCGATGCTTTACAAGAAAGTCCGGTTGCAGGAGCGGATGAAACTGGCATGCGGGTTGACGGTTCACTGTGGTGGTTACACATTATGCGAGATGACCAATGGACGCTTTACTACCTCTCAGAAAGGCGAGGTTGTGAAGCAATGGATGCAATGGGCATCCTGCTGACTTTTGCAGGCATTCTGGTTCACGATCATTGGAAGTCCTACTTTGCCTATGCGGCAGTGCATGTGCTTTGTAATGCCCATCATCTGAGAGAGCTTCAGGGAGTTGTCGATAGGGATGCGAATAAGCTGGCTCTGCGGCTGATGAAATTGCTTACGCTCTCCTGGCACTTCTGCAAGAAATACAAAGCAGCCGGTCTGACTCAAATGCCTGGTGCAATACAGCTTCGCATTGAGACGATATACGACCAAATCCTTCAAAGGGCTCTCACGAAGGAAACCGCTTATATGGAAAAACAACGACAGGTGCTTGGACGTAAGAAGGTCAGGAATACCAAGGCCTACAACCTGTTCAAAAGGCTTATTGAGTTTAAGGTTGAAACGTTGCGCTTCATGTCGGACTTTTCAATTCCCTTCGATAACAATGGCAGTGAACGTGATGCCAGGATGGCCAAACTTAAGCAGAAGATCTCAGGCTGCTTCAGAAGCGAAGACGGAGGTACCATGTTTACCCGAATCCGAAGCTATTTATCATCTGCTAAAAAGCAGGGGTTGAACATATTTCAGGCGCTTCTTAAAGCGGTTCGAAATTACAACAATACGCCTTTGCTGGGTGCTGAATAGTTACGATAGTTCAATGGTTCAGGAATTGCCTGTTTTTACGCCAGTATGGTTATACAAAGAGGCATCTTTCTTTTCTGACCTCCATTCTCGCAACCTCACATTTTATTGATCTGTGCCAATAAGTTTTTATGGGAAAGGTGATTTTATGAATTGCACGCTTTTTGCCTGAAGTTTTTTCCAGAAAAAGAATGCGTACTTTCGTGCGCTACCAACAACCATGAGCGAAGAAGCAAAGCGCTCTTCATTGCCGATGAGCTCTTTACTTCATGTTGTAAAAAGCCGTGGTGGCCGATGCCTTTCCAACCCGGAATATGCTGCCTGATCAGTACCCGTGACTCAGCATGGGCCCGTTTTCGCCTGCTTACCGGCAGCAATGAAAACAATAATTATAAGCAATTGCACACAATGCTTTTGCACAAGAAGAATGACCACTACAAATAAATCGTCTATCGCTCGCCTTCTATTTGAGCCTGAGACCAATAAATAAGGGGAAGTCATGTCTGTAAAAATGACACCGTTCAAGCACCTTAAAGCGGGTATGCTTGCGGTATCCATTGCTGTATCCGGCGCATTCTTCACTGCTCCAGACAATGTGGCACAGGCCGCAGGTACTCTGACCTTTGGTAATATGGGCGAGCCTGCTTCGCTTGATCCTCACTTTATTTCCGGCGTCTGGGAAAGTCGTATTGTTGGCAATATGTTCCTGGGGCTTACCACCGAAGCAGTGGATGGTTCAATCGTGCCCGGTGCAGCCGAAAGCTGGACAGTGTCTGACGATGGCCTTGCATATACCTTCAAACTGCGCAATCACACCTGGTCTGATGGTAAGCCGGTTACCGCTCATGACTTCTATTACGCCTTTCAACGTATCCTTGCTCCAGAAACGGCTTCTGGCTATTCCTACCTGCTGTACACCATCAAAAATGCGCAGGACGTGAACACCGGCAAAGCTGGGCCTGATGCTCTTGGCGTAAAAGTTCTGGATGACAAGACACTGGAAGTCACCCTGGAAGGCCCTGCCCCCTATTTTGTTGCTCAGCTGGTTCACTACACAGCCTATCCGGTTCCATCACATAAAATTAAAGAGCTGGGTAAAGAATGGGCAAAAAACAAGGGAGCTGTGAGCAATGGCGCCTACACTCTTGAAGAGTGGACACCTAATGCCCAGATTCGGCTGGTTAAAAACCCGAAATTCTACGATGCTGCAAACGTATCCATTGATGAATTGATCTTTTATCCGCAGGAAGACCGTTCTGCGGTTCTTAAGCGCGTTCGTGCCGGTGAAGTGGATATTCAAACAGACTTTGCATCCTCTGATCTGAAGTGGCTTGAGAAGAATATGCCAGAGTATATTCGCATCGCCCCTTATCTCGGTGTTTATTATTACCCCCTTAACACCAGCGACGAGGTTCTTAAAGACCCTCGTGTCCGCAAGGCTCTAGCCATGTCTATTGACCGTGAGATCCTGACGGACAAAGTGTTAAGAACAGGTGAAGTACCTGCCTATGGTTTTGTACCTCCTGGTACTGGAACTTACGGCCAGCCATCAGAGGTTCCATGGAAAGGCCTGTCTAAAGACGAGCGCATTGCCGAAGCCCGTAAACTGATGGAGCAGGCCGGTTACAGTAAATCCAACCCGCCTACTCTGCGCCTGAGCTATAACACCTCAGAAAACCACAAGAAGGTTGCTATTGCCATTGCCGCTATGTGGAAAAAAGCCCTGGGTGTTAAAACCGAGCTGTACAATTCTGAAGTCAAGGTTCACTACGCCAGTCTTAAGACACGTGACTTTCAGGTAGCCCGGGCTGGCTGGATTGCCGACTATAACGACCCTCAGAACTTCCTGAACCTGATGGAAGCCCGCAACCTGTCCAAAAACTACAGTAACTTCAATAACGATCAGTACAACACACTGATGAAAAAGGCGGAAATTGAGGTGGATATGGACAAGCGTGATGAATACATGCGCGAAGCAGAAGCCATTGCCATGGCTGAGCTGCCCAACATCCCGCTCTATTACTACGTTTCCAAGAACCTGGTAAACCCAAGGGTGAAAGGCTGGGTCGATAACCCTGCCGATGTTCACCACGCGCGCTATCTGACCGTGGAATAAGTGACTGTCGCAAAGCTGGAAAAACGGTCTCGATGCAGGTCGGCTCGCTTGCGCACCCATAGTGCATAAAAGCCGACTCGTGACCTAACCGCATCCCCCAGCTCGGGAGCCGGCTCCGTAGGAACCGGCCTAAGCGGAGAGCCCCATTTTCAGGTTTCGCGACAATCTCAGGACCACTGGAACCAGATATACATCATGCGCCAGGGTTGGCCATGAGTCATAACAGGGAGGGAGTCCTTTAAGGAAAGAGCGCCGTTTTCCATGTTCACCTATATAACCAAACGCCTGCTCGCAGCCATTCCAACGCTGTTGATCATTATTACCATCGCATTCTTTATGATGCGCATTGCACCGGGAGGCCCGTTTGACGCTGAACGACAATTGCCTCCTGAAATTGAAGCCAATATTCTGAAAGCCTACGATCTTGATAAACCCCTTTATCAACAGTATTTCATATACGTAGGTAACCTCCTTCGTTTTGATTTTGGTCCTTCCTACAAGTTCCGTGATTTCAGCGTTACCGAGCTGATTCTCACCGGCTTACCGGCCAGTATGCAGATTGGCGGTATGGCCATTTTAATTGCTGCGCTTATTGGTATCAGCCTGGGAACACTGGCAGCACTTTATCAGAACCAGAAAACAGACTATGCCATCATGGGTGTTGCCATGACGGGTATTGCCATTCCGAACTTCGTTGTGGCCCCCATACTGTCCCTGATTTTTGGTGTTTACCTGTCCTGGCTGCCTGTCGCTGGCTGGGGAGATGGCTCTGCCAGAAATCTAGTGTTACCGGTAATATCTCTGGCATTGCCTCAGATCGCCTACATTGCCCGCCTGACTCGCGGTTCCATGGTCGAAGTCCTGCACTCAAACTACATTCGGACCGCCCGGGCCAAAGGGCTTCGTGAGCGACTGGTCGTCATACGTCATGCCATCAAAGGGGCTCTTCTTCCCGTTGTCTCCTACCTGGGGCCGGCGGCGGCAGCTGTCACGACGGGGTCTGTGGTTATTGAATCCATATACGATATTCCTGGTGTAGGTCGTTACTTCGTGAATGCCGCATTGAACCGCGACTACCCATTGGTGATGGGCGTCGTCATTTTTTACGCGACACTGATCATCATCATGAACCTGATTGTGGACGTGATTTATAGCTTCCTTGATCCAAAACTGAGGGTGAATGGATGAGTCTTTTAGCCAAGCCCAATGACAGAATGGCGGCGGTTCTCGACCAGCAGCAAGACGTGGACATGGAAGAAGTCGCTGGCCGTTCACTCTGGCAGGATGCCCGTATCCGACTGATGCGCAATAAGGCCGCGGTTGTCTCCATGGTGATTCTTGCCATGATTACTCTGATGGCAATTTTCGCCCCCTGGCTTTCCTCTCACCCATTTGATGAGGTGTACTGGGACTTTATTCAGGTTGCTCCCAACGTTGCGGAAGGTTTCTGGTTTGGTACCGATGAAAATGGCCGGGACCTGTTCGTCCGTACCCTTTATGGCGCCAGAGTCTCCCTGATGGTCGGACTCGTCGCTACAACGGTATCACTGATTATCGGGGTCACCTATGGTGCCTTTGCCGGCTATATGGGAGGCCGGGTCGACAACCTGATGATGCGGTTTGTGGATATTCTCTACTCGCTGCCCTTTATGTTTTTCGTGATCATTTTAATGGTTATTTTCGGTCGACACATTTTTCTGATCTTTGTGGCATTAGGTGCGGTTGAGTGGCTTACGATGGCCCGCATCGTTCGCGGGCAGACCATGGCCATCAAGAAAAAGGAGTTTATTGAGGCAGCACACGCCAGCGGTGTCTCAACGGCCAGAATCATCTTCCGTCATATTGTCCCTAATATCCTCGGCCCCGTTATCGTCTATATGACCCTGACCATTCCACAGGTCATTCTCACAGAAAGTTTTCTCTCTTTTCTCGGACTTGGTGTTCAGGAGCCTCTGACCAGCTGGGGCGTATTGATTTCAGAAGGTGCCAAAGTCATGGAAAGCGCTCCCTGGATGCTGGCTTTTCCTGCTACGTTCCTGGCAGTCACCCTGTTCTGTTTTAACTTTATTGGCGACGGTCTGCGTGATGCACTGGACCCCAAGGATCGATAACACCATGAGCATCATTCTTGACGTACAAAACCTGAATACCCGCTTTGATACCCCGGAAGGTGAAGTTTCTGCCGCAAATAACATCAACTTCACACTGAAAAAGGGGCAGAGCCTCGGAGTCGTTGGTGAGTCCGGTTCAGGAAAAACCCAGATATTCATGGCCATCATGGGGCTACTGGCAAAGAATGGCAGAACCTCCGGACAGGCCATCTTTAAAGGGCAGAACCTGCTGGAACTTCCAGTAGCAGAATTGAACAAGGTTCGAGGTGTATCACTGTCCATGATCTTTCAGGATCCGATGACTTCATTGAATCCTTATCTGAAAGTTTCACGACAAATGACGGAAGTATTGATTGAGCATCGCAGCATGGGCAAGAAAGAAGCCCTTGAACGCTCAATCCGCATGCTTGAGCTGGTGGGCATTCCCGAGGCGCGAAAGCGGGTACACATGTATCCCCATGAGTTTTCCGGAGGTATGCGCCAGCGGGTCATGATAGCCATTGCCCTGCTCTGTGAACCCGACCTGCTGATTGCGGATGAACCCACAACAGCACTGGATGTGACGATTCAGGCTCAGATTCTGGATCTGCTCCATAACCTGAAAGAAGAGATGGGCATGTCCATTGTCATGATTACCCACGACCTGGGGGTTATTGCCGGTATGTGTGATCAGGTCATGGTCATGTATGGCGGGCGGGTAGTCGAAACCGGAACTGTTCATGAAATCTTCAATGATGCCAGACACCCTTACACCCAGGGGCTGCTCCAATCCATGCCCAGGATTGATGGTGACCACAGTGAAGACCTCTATGCCATACCGGGCCAGCCTCCCAATCTTCAGGCTCTGCCCAGTGGCTGCGCTTTCCAGCCACGCTGCCAGCTTGCCAGTGACCAGTGTCGTAGAGAGCAGCCAGGCGCCATCACATTTGCCAGTGAACGCAGTGTCGCCTGCCACAGAGTGACTGAGATCACTGAGCTTAACCAGGAAGAGACTGTGAACAGGGAGGTGGCACTATGAGCGAGCCCATTCTCAAGGTAGATGACCTCAAGGTGCACTTCCCGGTAGACGTAGGCACCTTCTTCTCAAAGAAGGCAACACTGAAAGCAGTCGATGGCGTCAGTTTCGAACTGCATGAGGGAGAAACGCTTTCGGTGGTAGGAGAGTCCGGCTGTGGTAAATCCACCCTGGGTCGTGCTGTGCTGCAGCTGTTGCACAACACAGAAGGCCAGGTGGTCTGGATGGGGGAAAACATCACGGGGTACCCGGTCAAGGCTATGAGGCCACTGCGCAGTGAGATGCAGATCATCTTTCAGGATCCTCTGGCCAGTCTGGATCCCCGTATGACCATTGGTGAAATTATCGCAGAGCCCCTGGTCACCCATAACCCGCAGATCCCAAAAGATCAGGTGAAAACCCGGGTCAGAGAGATGATGGATATCGTTGGCCTTTTGCCAAGAATGATCAACCGGTATCCCCATGAGTTTTCCGGTGGACAATGTCAGCGTATCGGCATTGCCCGGGCAATGATCCTGCAGCCAAAAATCATTGTCTGTGATGAGCCTGTATCCGCTCTTGATGTCTCCATTCAGGCACAGATCATCAATCTGCTGGGCGAGCTCCAGGAGAAATTCGGTCTTTCTCTGTTGTTCATCAGCCATGACCTTTCGATCGTGAGACATATCAGCCATCGGGTCATGGTTCTCTACCTTGGCAATGTCATGGAGCTGGCTGAGAAAGACGCGCTTTATAACGCTCCCCGCCACCCTTATACCCAGGCGCTGATTTCGGCAGTGCCAGTGCCTGACCCAGACAAGGAAGCCCATAAAAAACGGATTGTACTTAAGGGTGACCTACCGTCGCCTATCAATCCGCCGTCTGGCTGTGTCTTCAGAACACGCTGCTTGTATGCAGACCATCAGTGTGAGCAGGAAAAGCCACCATTAACAACACTGAATGAACCAACAGCAAAGGGTAACCATCAGGTAGCCTGCCATAAGCAGGCTGAGATTAACTCTCTCGATTGATGACTTTGAACCACAGAGACAGACAAGCGCTACGTTTCAACTCTTTATCAAACAGTGCCGACGGTCTCTGGGGGAAATAACAAGCTGGAGTGATCCGGCAATATTACATTTACAGGTGTCATTCATGCACATTTCATTTACTGACCCGACTATCCCTGCCAGTGGAACCGTTGCAGCAGGTATTTACGCCGGGGGAGAACTGTCCTCGGCAGCAAAGGAGCTGGATAGACTCAGCAATGGATCCATCAGCCGAGCTCTGAAAGCCGATCGTTTCAACGGAGACGCAGAACAGTTGCTGAATATGATCGCACCAGCCAACACAGAGCTGGAGCGTATCATCCTGTTTGGTCTGGGCGATAAAAATAACCCATCACTTCTTGCCACTGAAAATGCGGGCGGCCTTTTTGCGGTGAAAGCGGCCAACCTCTCCATCAATGCAGCGACCATTCTGCTGGATAGTGATAAGCAAGCAGCCCACTTTGCTTATGGTGCGATGCTGGGAGGATACCGCTTTGACAAGTATCGAACCAAAGAGCAATCACCTTCTGCTCTCACCGAAATGATCATGGGGTCAGAGAAGCCGGAACAGGCTGAAAAATGTTTCCGCCCTCTGCTTGCTGTTGCCGAAGGCGTTTACATTACCCGGGATCTGATCTGGGAGCCCGCAAATGTTATGGATCCGGAAACCTACGCTCATTTTTGCAGGTCTCTGACCTCCGAAGGGCTCGAGGTGGAGATACTCGGTGAAGAAGCCATGAGGGAACTGGGCATGGGCGCCCTTCTGGGTGTCGGTCAGGGATCCGATAAAGAGAGCCAGCTGGTGATCCTGAAACATAACGGTGCCGGTAGCCGTGAAGCACCTATTGCCTTTATCGGTAAAGGTGTCACCTTTGATACCGGTGGCCTGTCCCTGAAAGCCTCCGCGACCATGGAAACCATGAAGCAGGATATGGGTGGTGCAGCGACCGTTACCGGTTTGATGATTGCTCTGGCCAAGCGCAAGGCCAAGGTCAATGCAGTGGGGGTTCTAGGTCTGGTAGAAAATATGCCGGACAGCAAAGCTCAACGCCCAAGCGATGTCGTAAAAACCATGTCTGGGCAGACGGTAGAAGTAATGAACACCGATGCGGAAGGTCGTCTGGTATTGTGTGATGCCCTTACTTATACCCAGCGTCATCTAAAACCAAAAGCCATGATTGACCTCGCTACCTTAACCAGTGCCATTGCCATCGCCCTGGGTGAAGAAATTGCGGGTGTCTTTTCCAACAATGATGAGCTGGTTGCGAAGGTAGCCACGGCTGGAGATGAGGTATCAGAACCTGTCTGGCGAATGCCCATGGGCAGTTACTTCAGTAAACGACTGAGCAGTGATATTGCCGATATGCGCAATAACGGCAATAAACCGAGACTGGGTGGCTCAGGTGTTGCTGCACAGTTTCTGCATAATTTTATTGAGAATGATACGCCATGGGTTCATATGGATATTGCCGGTACCGCATGGACAGATGAAGCATTTCCAACAAAACCAAAAGGCGCTACTGCATTTGGTGTGAGGCTGCTGGACCGGATGGTTCAGGATTATTTTGAGAAATAGTTGCTCCTAAATTCAGAATATAAATACGCCCCGATGCGGGGCGTATTTATATTCAAAGGTAGCTCAACATATTATAACAGCCCTACCCACCTCCCAGTCTTCTCAACTGATTTTGCTTGTTGACTTGCTTATAAGCTATTTCAGTAGCCATGGTCGCAGCAAGAATAGAGAACTCTGCCTGAGCCATTTCTCTCATCTTCTGCTTTTCCTTTTCGGCCTTATGCTTTCTTGATTTAAACCTGAAAGACTGACCTCTTCCATTTGATCGATTATTTATCGGCAAATCGGATTCAATTTCCTGCCAAATACAATCAAATGTGGTGTCATAAATTTGATGAAGTCCGTCCAATGAAATTTCACCTAAAAGTGGATCCATCTGAGAATATAAATCGTTCAGGATTTGTTGATAAAAAGATCTGAAGTTATCCCTTTGACAATCTGAGACTAATGCCTGATAAGCTGATGGAATCACTTCCCCATTGGGATTAGTGACAGATTTTTCCAACTTTACGCTTCTAACAATCTGAAGCAATAATTTTTTATAGAGAGCCAGTGGGTCTTTCTTCAGCATTTCCTCCTCTTTTCTCTTCACCACTTTAAAAAGCTTTATAATCCCTTTTTGAATGCCTGCTACTTTTTTACTTTTTTTATCACCCTCGTCGCCTAGTACAACTTCACCTAATATTGACGTTACAACAGCATCAGGAAGGTGACCACAAAGATTATATAACTCAGAGAATTGAGCCTGAAGATTATTAACGGATTGCAAAATTCGATGAACTTCTGCTCTTTCTTCATCAGTAAGGGTGCTATTAAGATAGTATTTCTGGAACTCCTTTTCAGCAAGACCAAATTCCAGATTGAATTTTGCAACGGCTCTCGTCAACGCCAATGGAAAGGACTGCTCACATGCCTTGAATTCTGGCATCAGCTGAACCTTTTTTTCCGAAGACTCACAATCATCTAAAAACTGCCAGAAGCCTTTAGCAACAACAGGCCAGATTGCATCTCGCTGAGCCTCTCCTCTCAGAGTTTGAAACCTTTCCTCACCCAGAGCCAGTTTCATTACTTCTGGAACCTGTTCAAAATCCATATTGGCATCTCTGATCAAATTATAAGGATCAGACAGCCTGACAAAGGACTGTTCATCCGTGACAGCTCTTAACACAAATTCAGGATTAATTTCGCCATTTTTAAACGGGTTTACTTCACGAAACCTTTTAGGCTCACCTTCACTTAAGGCGGCACGAAAGGCAAATATTTGCACCAGCTGACGCTGGATCTTTTCCTCTTCACTCATTTCTTCAGAGCATGATGTCGGACTTGATTTGACTTGACTGGAATCTTGCGATTGTAGATTATCATCAGAGAATGCTTCTAATTCATCATCAAATGTTGCAAGTGGTGCTTTAGCTAGTGGGGGTTGATCCACTGCCTCCATCATATCTAACTCAAGATCCTCTATCTCAACTGCTGCAAATAAATCATCACTACTGGTAGATCTTAACTCAGAATAGGAACCAAACCTTGTATCATCACTAAATGAACTGGTAGAAGTGGCCGCACTTTTGCTGTTTTCATTATCCAGCCCTGATTGAGGTCTACTTTCCACTGTTTGAGTTACAAATACTTCATCATCACCTTCAATGATGCTGTCCAAAGTCTCAGAAAAACCGGAATCTTTTGAGCTAATTCTTTGACTATTATCTCTGAATTCTTTCTGGCCGTTAATTTTTTTATCTGAAGCAACCATTCTTGAATCTATGGCTTCATCACCAGACTCTTCAGCACTGGTCAGCTGACCATCGGGCTCAATATATTTACCCAAATCCTTAGCATCCACTTCCTGACACTTTCTGAAAGAAAAGACTCGCTCAAGTGCTTTTTTAATTTCTTGGACCTTTTGTCGGGTGCTCTCTCAATTTGATAACTGACTCATAGGTTAGCTTCAACCTTTCCAGTCATGAACTCAGACCAAAGTTGTTCCCAGCGCCCCTTACTCTGGATCAGTGCTCTTGTTGTCAAAAGCACTTCCGCTCCTGTTGCTTTCCACCTCATTCCAGAACCACATAATCGTTGCTTTACCAGAGTCTTACAAGCCGCTTCAGTAACTCCTGAACCTATTGGCCAATGGCGTTTAAGCGCCTGATGATAATTCATTAACTGGTGATTGTTTGTAAAATAGCTCACAGCTTTGTAGCGCTTCTCTGTCAGTGCGATTGTCTTTTTCGGGAGCTCGGCTGATTCAATTTCCTGAAGGATTTTTTTGGCTGCTCCACGCTTGTTTTTCAAACTATGTAGCCTGTCTTCAAGCCACTGGTGTCGCTTCGCCTTACTGGTTGGAAACAGTGCTTCCGCTGCTCCAGCTAAATATTCAGATGCATGATAAAAATCGAGTATCTGCCCAGAGGTATGTTGTTTCAAATAACTCCAGTTTTCTCTAGCCCCGTCAGCTACCCCGATGTATGTGGCATTTGGGTAGAGTCGTTTTAGATCTGCAATCTCCTCGTCGAGCTTGCTCATAAAGCTTTGTTTACCATACTCTGGCGAACTGGCTGTATATATCGTGTGGAGCCTGTCTCCATCTGCAGAATATAGGCTCAATGTCCCACACATGGCTTCCCTCCAGCCTTCTTCACAAAGCAGCATGCAGGTTCCATCCAGACCAATGGCTATTGTTTCAACAGGCTCTTTTAGTGGAGGAAGGTGGTAGTGAGTGTCTTGCTGGTCTTCAATTAATGCACCTACTCTGTCCGATAAATGCTTGATATAAGAATTTGAAAGCGTCCTTTGATGGTTGGTCTCAAAATCTTCTTTTACCGCAGGCGCTGGCATCTGGCTGTATTTCCAGGCGATAGACTTGGCAAATTTGGGGGTAGCTGAACCAATAATACCGGCACGAAGATCAAGTGCTGCCAGAGTACTGCCACCTCTGACACCCTGATATACGGAGCGCTCCAAAGGTATACGACCGTATAAGGTTTCATAGTGCTTAAGAACCTTTCCTTTGTAGTTCCACTTCTGCTGATTAACGACGATAGGTTCTTTATTGGGTGATTCAAATAGCCCCAATAACTCTTTTGTTCCAAGCTGCCCGGCTTCATTGAGTGCACGCTGTAAACTATCTTCAAGATTCAGCATGTTGCCTGAATCTATAGAAACTTCAATTTGCAAAACGATGCTTTTGGTAGAGCTGGAAATAACAGAAGCGGGCATGACAGTTAACTATTATGAGTGGTGTTCCCATAGTAGCTGTGAAAATAGAGCACTATTGTTTCAATCATTCAGAGAGAGCACCCCTTTTGTCCTGCATTTTTTCCCGCATCCTTCATAGATGCTCTAAAACCACTTCCTTGTGTTTTCATAACAGCCTCCAAACTGTTATCAACCTCATGAGCATTATTGCCTAGCTGTAAAATCCATCAATGAGACTTAATTACTAAATCCAACAACTTGTAAGCAATTCTAACTAATGAGTTATCAATATTGACTACAAAACAACCAATAAACTTCCTATGGAGATAAAAGTATTAGTCATCTCAAAAGTTGTGCAATGAAACTAATCACATAATAAATACTACAAGCCAGACTGGACCCACCTTTGACACATCAATAGTTATGAATCAGGTTCTCTAATTAAGAATATATTATTACTAATCGCTATCAAAAAAATGAAATAGAATCAAAAAAGAGATAAAATGCTTGGAAAAATACCTGTTCAGATACAAAAATAAAAAATACGCTTGGAGTACCCCTCTCATGAGTGCCAGCAGTGAAAGCCTTGATAATGCTCCTACCCCCCAGGGAGAGATGACTCTGAAAGTTCTGGCAGACCATCGCTCCGTTAATAGCAGTGGGGATGTATTCGCAGGCTGGGTGGCCATGCATCTTGACCAGGCAGGTGAAGTTTGCGCCCGTAAAGCCTCCAATGGTGCCAGAGTGGTGACCGTCAGTATTGGCAGTATGAATTTCCTTAGGCCAGTTCAAACCGGAGATTTAATCGGTTTCTTTACCCGTATCACCGAAATAGGAAAAACATCAATCAAGGTTGTCGTTGAGGGCTGGATAGAAAACCATCATGGTTGGGAGAAACTGACTGAAACCACTATGGTATTTGTTGCCATTGATCGCGGCGGAAGAACCCAGCGGGTCAGAAATGTCTAAATTAAAGACATATGCCCACAAGCAAGAAGGTCAGGAGCCCCTGATCTTCTCTGCCCACTCTGAAAGAATATTCTTCATCCGTTCGAGACTTACCGGCTTATCAATATAGTCGTTCATTCCCGCATCCAGGCATGCCTGCTCATCGGCAGCCATCGCCTTGGCGGTTAGTGCAATGATTGGGATATCAGCACAGTGACCACCGGAAGCCCTGATTTTCCGGGTTGTCTCATAGCCGTCCATTTCCGGCATCAGACAATCCATAAGAATCAGATCATATTGATCGTTTTTGAGGCTTTCAAGGCACTCAACACCATTGCCAACCACTGCATAGTGGCAACCGAGCTTCTCCAGAAGCTTGCCTGTCACCATCTGATTAACCGGATTATCCTCTGCTAATAATATATAAAGGTTGAGTTCAGTACCGGACATAGTCACCAGAATTCAATTCCAGAGTTACCTTATCTATATTCATATCTGAAATAATCATCAGGACTTTAGGGCCTGCTTGCTGCCAATGCTAAATTTTGCACCGACCCCTTAGATACATCGGGTTTGGGTAGAAAAGGTTCCAGTCATAGAAAGTTCCAGCTCATCACCGGGCTCAAGCGGCCCAACACCAGCGGGTGTCCCCGTCAGTACAATATCTCCCGGGAGTAAGGTGAAGTGCCTGCTGATATAACTTAATAGACCAGGAATTGAGGTCAGCATATGTTCAGTTGTCCCCTTCTGCCGAGGCTCTCCATTCACTGACAAGGCGAACTCAAGATTTTCTGTATTCTTAATATGCTCAACTGCCACAAACCCAGATAGAGGACAGCTGTTATCAAAAGCTTTAGCTACCTCCCAGGGCAGGCCTTTGGACTTTTGCTGAGCCTGTAGCTCACGAAGTGTCAAATCCAGACCAAGACCAATAGCCATGATAGCCTGATTGGCTTCATGTTCACTGGCATTGGTCAGCGGCTCCTTAATCAACAGACTCACCTCTGTCTCATGATGAACTTCACCACGGTTACGGGGCAATTGTATGGGCTGATCAAGATTTACCATTGCTGTGCTTGGCTTAATAAACAGCACTGGGTCATCAGGCAGTGGATTATTCAGCTCCTGAATATGAGCCGCGTAATTGCGTCCAACACAAACGACCTTTCCTACCGGAAGATCAATACGGTCGCCACTGATCCAGCGGTGCCTGTACTTCATAGTGCATCCCTTGTTAATTCAAATGATGAAACATCACATGCATGATGTAAGCCAGCATCATTCAACATTTATTATTGGTTTCACTGAGCCTGAAGCTTTTGCGGGGTTCAGAAAATCCTTACCAATCATATCATTCCCCTAATGGGCTATTGTCCCACGGCTCAAGTTGCAATAAAAGCATCTCACTTTTAATACACTGTAGTACTATCATAAAGACTGGCCGCACAGTGGAAGGAGCATAGTATGTCAGAAGAGCTGCGACTCAATATCCAGAGCCTTCATGATGTTCTTGAGGACTCACCCGTTGATGAATGTACAGCTGGAGCCTTGAAGCAGATAACTGAAGAAATCAAAATTGCTGTTGCTCAGGCAGAAGGGGATATTCCCATTCAGGGATATAACGATCAACTGGAGCAGGAAGCCATCCGCTTCAGTGAAGACCACCCAGCCCTTACGCAAGCCATACGGCAACTCATGATTACCCTCTCCAGCATGGGTATTTAAATACTGTCGTGTATACAGCTTACGTTCTAACACATCTGGTCGGTTTCACTGATGTTAAACCGACTACCCTTCCGAACTGTAATTACGAATTCATAGCCTTTTAGTAAGTACCATCACACACAGCCTATGCTATGATGTCCCGCCTGACGCAGCCGGGATCAACCTGTCATGCGACATGAAAACGATTGGCGGATATAAAAACAGCCATGAGTTGAAGCACTACTTGCCGGTACTCGCCTCCAAAAACAAGAAAGCAGCAGTGCTTCCACAGTAAAACAGCCTTGAGCCAGTCAGCCATGAGCTAACCAATAAAGAGACTGATATGCCCGAAATATCGCTGGATAAGAGCAAGATTCGTTTTCTCCTGTTGGAAGGTGTCCACCCATCTGCTGTCGATATTCTGAAAGCATCGGGTTATACCAATATCGACTATGTCACCACATCCCTGCCTCCTGAAGAGCTGAAAGAGCGAATCGCTGACGCTCGTTTTGTTGGTATCCGATCCCGGACACAGCTAACCGACGAGATTTTTGAGGCGGCAAAGAAACTCTGTGCTGTTGGCTGTTTCTGCATTGGTACAAATCAGGTAGAACTGCCCGCTGCGACAAGACGGGGCATTCCTGTTTTTAACGCACCTTATTCCAATACTCGCTCAGTGGCTGAGCTGGTTCTGGCAGAAGCCATCCTGCTTCTTCGCGGAATCCCTGAAAAAAATGCCTTGGCGCACCAGGGAGGCTGGCAGAAAACAGCCGCGAACTCCCATGAAATCCGGGGCAAAAAACTGGGTATTATCGGCTACGGAAATATTGGCAGTCAGCTCAGCATCATGGCTGAGTCCCTGGGTATGGAAGTCTATTTCTACGATGTAGTGACCAAGCTTTCCATGGGCAATGCTACCCAGGTCAATAATTTGAATACACTGCTTGGCATGTGTGACATTGTCAGCCTGCATGTTCCGGAAACCCGTGACACCCAATGGATGTTCGGTGAAGCACAGTTTGCCGCCATGAAGGACAACAGCATTCTGATCAACGCCTCCCGTGGCTCTGTAGTGGTTATTGAAGCACTGGCTGAGTATCTTAAGAATGGCAAACTGCTGGGGGCAGCCATTGACGTATTCCCGGAAGAGCCACGGGGTAACGATGATGAATTCATCAGCCCTCTGCGTGGCATGAAGAATGTCATCCTGACGCCCCATATTGGAGGCAGTACCCAGGAAGCACAGGAAAATATCGGCCGGGAGGTTGCGGAGAAGTTCATTATGTACAGCGATATTGGTACTACATTATCGTCTGTAAACTTCCCGGAAGTCGCCCTGCCTGCTCACCCCGGTAAGCACCGCCTTCTGCATATTCACCAGAATATTCCTGGTATTCTGGGCCAGATCAACCAGATACTTTCTGAAAACAGGATTAACATCAGTGGTCAGTATCTGCAGACCAATGAGTCCGTTGGTTACGTCGTTATCGATGTTGATGCTGAACACAGTGATATGGCCATGCAGAAGATAAGAGAGATCGAAGGCACCATCCGCTGCCGTGTTCTTTATTGATTCATGTCTGCAAATGCTCAGCCTGACTCTCAGGCTGAGCTCGCTATCTGACGGTTAAAAACATGCGTACGTTAGCTTCCGCCCTTTTCATCACACCGCTTCTGCTAACCGGCTGCTCAGACAATGAGGTAGGCGATGTCAGTCTGGGCCTTTTCACCACCAAGGATATCAAGATTGAAACCTTTACCGATCCGGTGGTTACCGGTGTCACCTGTCATATCTCACACGTAAAGGGGAATCTGGATCTGTCTGACCCTTCCGACATGGGTATCTCCTGCCGACAGACAGGGCCTATTACTCTGGATATGATCAACAACATCAATATGTCCAAGAGCGGTGAGGTGGTTTTTAAAACATCGAAAAGCATTCTCTGGAAGCATCTGAAAATACGGCGTATCTGGGATGAGAAAAACAAGACCCTGATCTACCTCAGCTATTCGACAAAAGAAACTGCCGGTAGTGCTAAACACTCCATGACTACCGTTCCTCTATGGGGCAACTCTGCCTGGGAACAGTTAAACAAGCCTGATACGCCTCAATAGCTGGAACCAGTTTCACATTCCCTATGGTTTCCACAGTTTTTGATAGTCACATCCAAATGAAAATTCTCAGTCTTCTGTTTATGTTCCTTACTCTTCCATACAGCATAGACAGAGCCTATGCCGTTTCCGTTTCCGTTTCCGTTTCCGTTTCCAGTGAAATAGATCACCTGATTGCTTATGTCACTGCATCCGATTGCAGCTTTATCAGAAATGGCAGTGTTCACCCCACCTCAGAAGCGGTTGAGCATATGAAAAAGAAGTATCAATACTTCAAGAAGAAGATTAACAGTGCAGAGCAATTTATCGAGCTGAGTGCCAGTAAGAGCACCATGTCTGGCAAGCCTTATTTTATAAAGTGTCCGGGAGCTAAACAGAAACAGTCCCGTATATGGCTACTGGAGGAATTACACCATTACCGGCAGAACAAATAATCTCAAGAAGAGTTCACCTGTCTAATAGGGCAGCTTCTAAACGTGCTCTCCACCATTGATATGAATCTCAGCTCCTGTCATATACGCCGCTTTTGAAGAACAGAGAAAATAGATCAAGGCAGCTACTTCTTCAGGCGTTCCTAGTCGCCGCAATGGTATCGACTGGACCAGATTTTCCGTACCAGGAGAGAGAATAGCAGTATCAATTTCACCTGGCGCAATAGCATTGACCCGAACACCTTTTGGTCCAAGATCAGCGGCCATCTCTCTGGTCAATGCAGCCAGCGCAGCTTTTGATGTTGCGTACGCAGGGCCGGCAAACAGATGAACCCGCGTTCCGGCAATGGAGGTCACATTGATAATGGAACCCTGTACCCTGGCCAGGGTATCAAGCAGCCCTTTGGCCAGAAGCAAAGGTGCAAAAAAATTAACCTGAAAAACCTGATGCCACAGGGCAGCTTCCGTTTCCACAAAACCAAGCCGCCCCCCCCTTGGCACTCTTAGGAGAAATCGCTGCGTTATTGACCAGCGCATCAAGAGCACCATGCTCGAGTAACTCCCTTATCTTTATTACTCCCTCTTTAACACCCTTTTCAGAAGCAAGGTCTATCTTCATATGATTTTCAGGACCTGACACCCAGGGACATTCCTCAGGAAAGTCATGCCGAGAGCAGGTAATCACGCGCCAGCCAGCCGCAGAAAAGGTTTTCACGGTTGCATGACCAATACCCCTGCTTGCACCAGTAAGCACCAGAGTTTTCCGTCTTTCCTCCGATTCACCAGACATCCAGCTGCACCTCTTCATTACAGGCGATTTCAGTCTAGTACACAGAGATAAGAGCCTTTCAAGTCATTGAGATCAAATTTAAAAGTTTCACCAATGCATAACAGAAGTCACTATATTATTTTTCAGTGAGCCAGACCGAAGAAACTTAACGCAATGAATACAAGCCAAACCATAGCGATCATGATCCGAATACTGATACTCCCCTTTCTCTTTACTACTGCGTTTGCTGATGATCCAACAGGTGGTTACTTTGAAGGCTATGAGTCTGACTGTTCAGAGATAAAAGAGCACGCTGAATCCAATGTCGTTAACTGCAATATGATCACTTTAAAAAAGGCAAACGAGGCACTGGATAATGTTTACAACGACCTGATAAAACAGGCAGATAAAGATCAGAAGACGTATCTGGAAGACATGCAGGCTGCGTGGGCAAGCATGAAAGAGGCCCAGTGTAACCTGGTGAAAACCTACTATGTTGGAGTGACCTATGACAAATGGGCATCACATTGTCAGGCAGTGATGACCATCAGGCGAGTTAAAGAGCTTGAACAACTTGGAACCGGTATTATGTGGGGTGTTTATGACTGAGCGGATCATGCTCAAATCAGTTTTATCCAGCTACCTCCTTTTCAACCGATCAAGCCTTCGCTCAAGCATCCCGGTCAATGTTTTATCGCGAAGAGATAATATTTCGTTCTTCGCCCTTCGGTCACCCTGAAGTGCATAGTCAATAAAGCCTTCATGTAAGTCGCCGGCAAAATCGGGATTTTTTGCCATGCCTCTTAGTACAGCACTTAATGCCCCCTGATACTTCCCTTGCTCAGCTGGCGTGATATTTGTTGCCGCTCTGTTTGCAACAACTGCCTTTAAGTCATTGATCGATGTAATCTGGGTAAACTGCCTGTGAAGTTCTCGATAAGAGCAATCGGGCTGAGGCTTGATGAATGGTGGGGTGTAGACCTTACCCTGCTTTAACAGGTCGTTTCGCTCAGCCATATGTGCAACATCAGCCTTTTCCCAACACATGATAGTGTGTGATGCCGTACTTTTATCTCTACTCAATGCCTGCTCTATAAATGAACGGTCGATCTGATGGGCTGTATCCGGGTTACTTGCCAGATTCATGACAGCTCTCTTAAGTGCACTCTGATAGCGCACATAATCCTGGGAAGATAGTCGCGATACCTGACCATCCGCAATAGCCTGCTTAAGATCCCGTGGAGAATAAGATGCTCTTAATTGATACTGAAGTTGCTGAAGTGTTCTCGGGGTACCTTTAAAGCCGGATAGAAAGCTCTGTTTATTATTGGACGGCAGCTTTCCTGGCCCACCCGGCCCGCCACCAGATCTCAGTTTTGCAGTCTGTGAACGATTTGTGTGATTACTTTGGGTGTTTTGTAAAGGTCCTGCATTCTGTGCGATTTTAGACTGTCGTGCCGGACGACCTATATTCTGGTGTCTTTGCTGACGCGCTTTTTGCTTTTGAACTAAAGCCGCTTTACTTGCTTTTTGCTTAGCGATCAGGTCTGTTTTCATTTGATTCAGGTCTTTAACTCCCTGAATAAACTGCTTTGCCTGTGCATACTGAGCATTACGACTTTGTACTGCTTTATTGTATTGCGCGGGCATCTTTTGAAGATGATGCATATGTCGCTTAGGCTGAGTAGCCATAACCGAGGTCCAGGGAGCGGGTTTAGTAGCTTTGTTCGATATGCCTCCAGAATGCCTTAAGTGGCTATAACCAGCATGCCCCTGATTATTAGTATTAGGAATCACAATTGCTCCCCCTCCATGGCTCAATTCCAATAAATTCCATTATTTATCTACCATAGCACTCTCTCTATAATTCTCTGGCCCCAGCAAG
Source organism: Endozoicomonas sp. (assembly GCF_965196975.1). Classification (NCBI taxonomy): domain Bacteria; kingdom Pseudomonadati; phylum Pseudomonadota; class Gammaproteobacteria; order Oceanospirillales; family Endozoicomonadaceae; genus Endozoicomonas; species Endozoicomonas sp. Next base: position 4,855,514 of record NZ_OZ239981.1, on the reverse strand, counting down.
AGCAATAAATTGTTTTTCCTTGATTTGTCAATGAATTACAAACAAACCCATTGAACCATCCGTCAGGCAGGTAATCATGAAGATACACCGAATCAACCCTTGTAAACGCTGGTCAGATATTACCATCTTCAATGGCATCGCTCACTTTGTTGAAGTTGCCGATTCAGATACTAACGAAGACATTAAAGGACAGGTAAATCAGATATTTAGCCAGGCAGATCAGGCTCTGGAGAAGATCAACAGTGACCGGTCACGTAAATTATCCGTAACAATCTACATCACTGACTTTGCTAATTTACCGGCATTGAATGAGGTCTGGGACGCATGGTTCCCTGAAGGCTGTGCCCCCAGCAGAGCCTGCGTTAAAGCAGAGCTGGCAGACCCGGATTACCTTGTAGAAATGGCTTTTGTCGTAGCAGCAGGCGAAGGTTACCTGAGCTAACCATACTCTAGGGCTACCTTGGAGCGATTAACTATTACTCTAACGGATAGTCCTATTTTTTAGCGGTCGATCTAATCCATTGTTTTTAAATAATGTAATTGACCAACATCTCATTACTAAGAGCTGAAAGCCACTTCTTTGACACTTTGAAATAAACATCCAAAAGCCATTCCATGCAATAAACTAGAAGTAATATCAATCAATGGAGCTGTTAAACATGGAGTACCGTTTATTACCATTGATATTGCTAATACTCTCTATCAATATCTCTGCTGCACCACTTAACACGGAACAAGATACCCTTCGGCTATGCGAGAAATCAGTCAGCTTATTCAGTCCCGGAAAAGCCGCTGACTCCTTTGATATTCTGGCAAAACACTGGCTACTTCCCAAGCACGAAATCACAAACCTGGTGTACCAAACAGACTCCCAGCTCAATGCCATTGGTTATCGCTACGGGAAAACAATTGGAATTGACTACATCAGTACAGACCGAGCTGGCGATGGGTGCTCTCTCAATTTGATAACTGACTCATAGGTTAGCTTCAACCTTTCCAGTCATGAACTCAGACCAAAGTTGTTCCCAGCGCCCCTTACTCTGGATCAGTGCTCTTGTTGTCAAAAGCACTTCCGCTCCTGTTGCTTTCCACCTCATTCCAGAACCACATAATCGTTGCTTTACCAGAGTCTTACAAGCCGCTTCAGTAACTCCTGAACCTATTGGCCAATGGCGTTTAAGCGCCTGATGATAATTCATTAACTGGTGATTGTTTGTAAAATAGCTCACAGCTTTGTAGCGCTTCTCTGTCAGTGCGATTGTCTTTTTCGGGAGCTCGGCTGATTCAATTTCCTGAAGGATTTTTTTGGCTGCTCCACGCTTGTTTTTCAAACTATGTAGCCTGTCTTCAAGCCACTGGTGTCGCTTCGCCTTACTGGTTGGAAACAGTGCTTCCGCTGCTCCAGCTAAATATTCAGATGCATGATAAAAATCGAGTATCTGCCCAGAGGTATGTTGTTTCAAATAACTCCAGTTTTCTCTAGCCCCGTCAGCTACCCCGATGTATGTGGCATTTGGGTAGAGTCGTTTTAGATCTGCAATCTCCTCGTCGAGCTTGCTCATAAAGCTTTGTTTACCATACTCTGGCGAACTGGCTGTATATATCGTGTGGAGCCTGTCTCCATCTGCAGAATATAGGCTCAATGTCCCACACATGGCTTCCCTCCAGCCTTCTTCACAAAGCAGCATGCAGGTTCCATCCAGACCAATGGCTATTGTTTCAACAGGCTCTTTTAGTGGAGGAAGGTGGTAGTGAGTGTCTTGCTGGTCTTCAATTAATGCACCTACTCTGTCCGATAAATGCTTGATATAAGAATTTGAAAGCGTCCTTTGATGGTTGGTCTCAAAATCTTCTTTTACCGCAGGCGCTGGCATCTGGCTGTATTTCCAGGCGATAGACTTGGCAAATTTGGGGGTAGCTGAACCAATAATACCGGCACGAAGATCAAGTGCTGCCAGAGTACTGCCACCTCTGACACCCTGATATACGGAGCGCTCCAAAGGTATACGACCGTATAAGGTTTCATAGTGCTTAAGAACCTTTCCTTTGTAGTTCCACTTCTGCTGATTAACGACGATAGGTTCTTTATTGGGTGATTCAAATAGCCCCAATAACTCTTTTGTTCCAAGCTGCCCGGCTTCATTGAGTGCACGCTGTAAACTATCTTCAAGATTCAGCATGTTGCCTGAATCTATAGAAACTTCAATTTGCAAAACGATGCTTTTGGTAGAGCTGGAAATAACAGAAGCGGGCATGACAGTTAACTATTATGAGTGGTGTTCCCATAGTAGCTGTGAAAATAGAGCACTATTGTTTCAATCATTCAGAGAGAGCACCCCAGCTTACTGTTAAGTATAACCTGTTCACTGCTATCAACAGTGATTAGTGCAAATAATAAAAATCAACTGGAAAAACAGCTATTAATTGAATCACTCTACATTGATAGTCAGATGACCAAGCGTGCAACCTTTATGATTAATAATAAAAAGAAGAATTTATCAGATGGCCTAATCAGTTTCTATCAGGAAAAAACCGAGGAAGGTATCAAACTAAAGCCGATTGAAGAATCTCAAAAAAACATAATGAGTAATATCAACCAACATATGACAGTTGATGCTATTCGACTGGAGTTTACTGCAATCCTTCAAAACGAGCTGACCCTCAAAGAGCTGAAATCTCTTTTCAAGTGGTTCTCTTCTAGCGCAGGTAAAACATTCCTTAATGATGAGCTAAACAGCGTTCTCTCCGGTGGAGCTTCAGACCAACTTATGGCAGCCAATGCCGGTCACCCACAGCCCAGCCAGCAGTCATTGAGAAGTGCACAGCAACTTATAAAAGTTATGGGTGACAGCGACTCTTTTGTCCGTGACCTTGCACTCGATTTTCAAAACTCTTTTCAGGTGATTCTTCAAGAATTCCCTCAGGTAGACCAGCAGCTGCCACCCATAGATAAAATGACTGAAGTAATGGGAGCGGTAATGATCCCAGCCTATACACAAAAACTTGCAACACGCCTGCAATTAATGACTCCCCAGCAAAAAAATGAGTTACTTTCATTTGCCAAGAGTTCACCTGCATTGAAAAAATTCTATGCTGCAATGAGTCAGTCTTATATCAACGTAATTCAAAGAATGGTTAATAAATAATGTTCACCAGAGAATTACATTTTTTTCACAGCAAGTGCCAAATTAAGCTAGCTTGACTGCTTATTAGTCAAAAATGGTAATAGCTATGAATCCCTGTATCAATATGATTACGTTGGGTGTTCATGACTTCAAAGTCTCACTGGATTTTTATAAAAACGGTCTGGGTTTCCCGCATTATGCATATGAGGGAGAAGAAGAGGTTGCTTTCTTTGAACTGACAGGAACCTGGCTGAGTATTTATCCCATTCAGTTATTGGCAGCTGATGCGGGTATCACAACAACACCTCCCAAGTCTGAATTCAACGGAGTTACTATCTACCATAATGTTAAAACACCTGCGGAGGTTGAAACCATTTATCAAATGGCCATAAGTGCCGGTGCAAAAAAACTCAGGCAACCCGATCAGGCTGGCTGGGGAGGCTATACCGCCTACTTCAGTGATCCGGATGGTCATGTATGGGGGGTAATACATAACCCTTTTTTCTGGCCAGGTCCCGTGTAAAACAGTGATGAGCTACAAAAATGTCCCCTGCAAAAAATACTTCGGACAAAACAACCAGAATCGGGTAAAAAGAAATATTCCAAGATCATACTCACTGCCCCCATGTTTAGAAATATAACAACAGAAAGGCTGATATTGAGGCCATTTACCCTTGAAGATGCCAGCCGAATTCAGGCTCTTGCGGGAGACAGGCGCGTATCAGAAATGACAGCCAATATTCCCTACCCTTATCTGGATGGGATGGCTGAGTCATGGATACGAGAACACCGTCGGGAAATGAAAGAAGGACATGCTCTGGTCTACGCGATAACCATGCTGAGTTCGGGCGAACTGGCTGGTGCTATTAGCCTGACGGAAATAACCGGTCATGATGCTAACCTGGGTTACTGGCTTGGAGTACCTTACTGGGGAAAAGGTTACTGCACTGAAGCAGCAAGGCCATTCCTCAGATTTTGCTTCAGTGAACTCAAGCTTCCGATGATCTATGCCCGTCACCTTGTTGAGAATCAGGCGTCCCGCAGTATTATCCAGAAATGTGGCTTCCAATTCATAAGAGAGGTACACCCATCCGGGCAGGGGAAGTCACAAATTCTTAAGCATTATGAGCTGTACAACCCATAACCGGGCTCAGATCATTGGTCATAATCTACTTCTGGTGTAGTTTTCCTTTCTCATTTTTCACAAGCTTCCTGAAGCTTAGGTCATCATGCGTATTCTTCACACATCTGACTGGCACCTTGGCCAGCACTTTATGGGCAAAAGTCGTGAGTCAGAACATCAGGCCTTTCTGGACTGGCTGATCGAGCTGGTGAAAGAGCAGCATATTGATGCCCTGATTATTGCCGGAGATATCTTTGATACCGGTACACCACCGAGCTATGCACGAAGACTGTACAGCCGTTTTATTGTCAGCCTGCAAAATACGCCCTGTCAGCAGCTCGTGGTGATTGGCGGTAACCATGACTCAGTGGCCACACTGAATGAATCAAAAGAGCTGCTGGCCTGCCTGAATACCTTTGTGGTTGGTGGCGTCAGTAAAGAATCGCAAGACCAGGTTCTGGTTTTGAAAAACAGTCAGGGCGATCCTGGTGCCGTCATCTGTGCTATTCCTTTCGTCCGCCCCCGGGATGTTCTGGAAAGCCAGGCTGGAGAGTCGGGTGAAGACAAACAGCAGGCTCTTCAACAGGCGATTGCCACTCACTATCAGGCAATATACACAGAAGCTGAAAAACTGGCAGGAGACCAGCTTCCCATTATTGCAACAGGTCATTTGACGACAGTAGGCGGACAGCTGACCGAATCTGTTCGTGAGATTTATATCGGGACCCTGTCGGCATTTCCGGTATCCGCTTTTCCCAAAGCTCACTACATTGCACTCGGCCACCTGCATCGACCTCAAATCGTGGCAAAGCAGGAGCATATCCGCTATTCAGGCTCACCTATCCCGCTGAGTTTTGATGAAGCCGGCACCGACAAGCAAGTCATTATTGTCGACTTCAAGAAAAATGAGCTGAATAAAATTGAGTCCGTTATGGTGCCAGTCTTTAGACCCCTGATCAGCCTTAAAGGCTCGCTGGACAGCGTTGATCTGCAGCTGGCTACAGTGGCTGGTGAGAAACATCAGTCGGAGCTCAACCCATGGCTGGAGATTGAAATCACCACCGAAGCTTACCTTCATGACCTGCAAAGCCGGGTCGAACAGCTGATTCTTGCCAGAGAGGAGCTGTCTTCATTTGAACTGCTGAGAGTAAGAAGAAAACGGGAAAAGACAGCAGCATCATTAACGGTTGCTGACCAGGAGAGTCTGGCTGAGTTGAATGTTGAAGACGTATTCCAGCAACGACTTCAACAGGAAGAGCTTACGGACGAACAGTTACAGCAGCTGACCAGCGCTTTTCAGGAAGTACTCGAAAACGTGTTTGAAGCCGATAAAGAACCTCCCCTTCTGGCGCAGCATGATCAGGAGGACAATGCCTGATGAAAATCCTCAGTCTGCGCCTGAAAAACATTAATTCCCTCAGGGGCGAGTGGAAAATAGACTTCCAGAAGGAACCGTTTACCAACAGTGGTTTGTTTGCCATTACCGGCCCTACCGGCGCCGGAAAAACCACACTGCTGGATGCCATCTGCCTTGCCCTTTACCATCAGACTCCCCGCCTGACCACGATCTCAGCATCCGATAACGAACTGATGACACGGCACACCTCTGAGTCTCTCTCAGAAGTTGAGTTTGAAGTGAAAGGCAAAGCCTATCGTGCCTTCTGGTCGCAACGCAGGGCCAGAGGAAAGGCGGATGGCAAGTTACAGGCTCCACAGGTCGAGCTGGCCGACAGTGACGGTACGATTATTACCACTCGTATTAACGATAAATTGAAAAAAGTCAGTGAGCTGACCGGGCTGGACTTCGGGCGTTTCACCAAATCCATGATGCTCGCCCAGGGTGGCTTTGCTGCTTTTCTGGAAGCCAGCGCCAATGACCGGGCAGAACTGCTGGAAGAGCTGACAGGTACTGAGATCTATGGAGAGATCTCACGACGGGTCTTTGAGCGCATGCGTACCGAAGAGCAGAACCTCAGCCTGCTAAAAGCCAGAGCGGGAGGCATTGCTCTACTGAACGACAATCGACTGTCAGAGCTAAAAGAAGAACAGAATCAGCTGACCGAACAGCAACAGGAAACCAGCAACGAACGACTTTCCTTTACGCATCAGAAGCGCTGGCTGGAAGAGCTGACCAGCAGAGAACAGGAACAGGTTAAAGCCCGGGAGTCATTGAACCTTGCCATTCAACAGGGCGCAGAACACAGCGAGCAATTAAACCGTCTTGAGCAGTCCCTCCCTGCAATGGAACTTCTGCCGGGCTGGGAACGGCTGAACGAATATAAGCAAAAGTATCAACTGATACAAAAGACATTGGCTGACCATCAACAGGAAAAACTGACCACTGCTGAAAAGGCAGAAACAGCCCAGAAGCAGTATCAGATTCAGTTAAGTGCCTGGGAAAACCATCAACAGGAACAGGAGCAGACTGAATCTCTGCTGGTAGAGCAGATCATCCCCCTGGATTCCGACATACAGAGGCTTACTAACGAGCAACAGACCACCAAAGGCAAGCTGCTGGTGGCTGAGCAAGAACAGGAAGTACTGAAAAAAAATATTGCTGATGACCAGCAGACCCAGCAGCAACTGATTGACCAGCTTCAGGTGGCTAACCGCTACCTGGAACAAAATACACACCAGCAAAAGCTGGGAGAACTGCTGCCGGTATTACAAACCCTGTTTGAGCAGCGGGAGTCAGCCAGCCAGAGTGAACAACAATATATTCAAGCCATTCATACGTTGGAGCAGGAGAGTCAAAACCTAAACGCTCAACATCAGAAGCTGGAAGACCACATTCAGTCGCTGACCAGAGCAATCGAGCAACGCTCCATCCAGAATAAAACGCTGCTTGAGAACAAAGCAGCCATATTAAATGGCCAGGAAGAAGAGCAGCTTCAGGCAGCTCATCAACAGTGGAATGACCAGAACCCACTATGGCTGCACCTGAATAACCTTAACCAGCAATTTGTAAACTACACCGGTGATTTACAGAAAGAGCAGGACCTCCATATCAACCTGCAGCAATCGCTAGCGCAGCACACTAACAAAATTGAAGGGCTGAGAGCCGAGTACAGGAATGCCAAGCAGCACTGTCATGATCTAGAACAGCTGCTGACTCAGGAGCGGCAGATCACCAGCCTTAAGGAGTATCGGAATAAACTACAGGCGGGAGAAGCCTGCCCTCTTTGCGGTGCTAAAGAACATCCAGCGATTGAGCATTATCAGCAACTGAATATTTCAGACACCGAGCAACGGTTAAAAACCAGACAGCAAACGCTGGAGCAGCTACAGACTAAAGGAGAGAAGCTGAGCAAAGAGGCTGCGCGTATACAGGCACAGCTGGAATCTTCAGAACAGACCATTAACAGGCTGCAGAATCAGATTTCTCAGGTCACATCAGACTGGTCCGCTACCAGCAATGCACTGTCTCTTACATTCTCGATAAACAACACGGAAGAATATCAGAGCCTCTGTAAACGGTTTACAGAAAGTGGAGAGACCCGAAAAAAGCAGCTGGAAGAATTGAGTCAGTTCAATCGCAGTATTCAACTTGAGCAGCAGCAGCTGGATCAACTCAATAAAGACATTACCCAGCACAACCATCGACGGGATGTAAACCAGCATCAGAAAAACCAGACTGACCAGCAGCTGTCCGATAAACGCCAACAGCTTGAGCAGAGCAAACACACAAGCCAGATTTTGGAAGAAAAGATCAGGATCAGAATTCAACATGAGCTGCATCTTCAGGCACCAGTCCTTTCAGAGCAGCCAACATGGCTGAGTCAGCAGGAAAAAAACTGGCAGCAATGGCAAAACATCTCAACTGAGCAAAAAGTACTGAGTGAAAAAATTCAGGCCGCTACCCTGCAGCTCAGTAATAACCATCAAAATCAGCAAAAAGCCGACGAGCTCGTTCGTGAATTTCAGAAAACCCTGGATAACACCAACGCTCAGTTACAACACCAGCAACAGAAACGGCACGAGCTGTTTGGCCAGAAAATAGTGAATGAGGAGCGACAGCGACTCAAGTCACTGGTTGTTGAAGCCAAGGCACACTACCAGCAAAGCCAGAGCCAGTTGAAAGCGATTGATGAACAACTGGGTGAGCTGACCGGAATCATTCGTCAGCAGACCATTGAACAGGAAGCGTTGAGCGAAGGGCTGAAAGTCGCAGAGAAGACGTGGCAGACATTATTAAATGACAGTCCATTCCAGGACAGTGAACATTTCCAGAAAGCGTTGCTGGATAAAGAAGAAAGAAAGACGCTGACAGAACTCAAGCAATGTCTTGAACAGCAGTTGCATGAGGCAAAAGGCAAGGTTGCCTCGGCTGAAGCCAACCTGAAAGCACATATTGAACAACCAGCGACTAAACTGTCCTTGGATGAATTAACTGAAAAACTGACCGAGTTGGATAATCATATTCGTTTAATCAATCAACGACAGGGCGAAATTACTCAGGCACTGAAAGACGACGAAGAAAAACGTCTTGGCCAGGCAAGCCTCTTTAAGGATATTGCAGCACAAGAGCATCAATACCAGATTTGGGCTCAACTCAGTGGCCTGATTGGCTCCAGTAAAGGTGACAAGTTCCGTAAATTTGCCCAGGGTCTGACGCTGGATCATCTGATTCTTCTGGCCAACCGACAGCTTGAACAGCTCCATGCCCGCTATCTGCTCAATAGAAAGAGCAACGATGAACTCAGCCTTGAAGTTCTGGATACCTGGCAGGGTGACACAGCACGGGACATCAAAACCCTGTCTGGTGGCGAAAGCTTCCTGGTCAGTCTGGCACTGGCACTGGGGCTTTCGGACCTGGTCAGTCACAAAACCCGTATCGACTCGCTGTTTCTCGACGAAGGGTTTGGTACACTGGATCAGGAAACACTGGAAACCGCACTCAGCGCCTTGGATAGCCTGAATGCCAGTGGGAAGATGGTTGGTATCATCTCCCATATCGAGTCCCTGAAAGAACGGATTCCCACCCGGATAGAAGTGATAAAAGAAACCGGACTGGGTTATAGCAAATTGGATAGACGCTTTGCCTGTATCTGCGACTGATCACTTTTATTCTGAGGGTTTATGAATCAACTATTGACTGTTGGCGCTCTTGAGTCGTTTCTCATTGCCATATTTGTGCTGTTCCTGGGGCATTTTATCAATGCCCGAATTCCTGTATTGAAGAAGTTCAATATTCCTGAGCCCATTGTTGGTGGGCTGATCGTTGCAGCGGCTATTGCATGGCTCCATTTCAACGGTACCGAAGTTGAGTTCCACCTGCCCTTGCAGGACACCTTCATGCTGATGTTCTTTGCGACGGTTGGTCTGGCCGCCAGCTATACCCAGCTCATTAAGGGAGGGGCTAAGGTACTGGTTTTCCTCGGTGTGGCATCGGCCTACATCGTGCTGCAAAACGGCATAGGCATGTCATTGGCTACCATGCTGGGACTTGATCCTCTTATGGGATTGATTGCCGGTTCCATTACGCTTTCCGGTGGACATGGAACCGGTGCAGCCTGGTCTCAGACATTCCAGGAAGTCTACGGCATGAACAATGTACTGGAAATTGCCATGGCATCGGCAACATTCGGCCTGATCATGGGCGGTATTATCGGTAGCCCGGTAGCCCAGAGACTGGTGGATAAAAATGGCCTGAAATCCCAGTACGGCAATAGCAACAGAACCCACGATCAGTTTCCTGAGCTGGTAACGTACAACGAGAATGAAGAAGACAGTGTTACCTCAAAAAAGATGATTGAGTCACTGTTCATGATTCTGATCTGTGTGACCGGTGCTAAATATCTGGAAATCTGGGTCAATGGCTTTGAGATCAAATGGCTGATGATTCCTGATTTTGTCTATGCATTGTTTATTGGTGTCCTCATTACCAACACCTTGGAAGTCACCAAGGTGAAAAAGCTGGATATTGAAACCATTGATGTTCTGGGTACCGTTTCACTGGCTCTATTTCTTGCCATGGCCCTGATGAGCTTGAAGCTCTGGAACATTCTTGACCTGGCGATTCCATTCCTGATCATTCTGATGGTGCAGTCCGCCATGCTGGCAATATTTGCTTACGTTGTCACCTTCAGGGTGATGGGTAAAGACTACGATGCTGCCGTTATATCCAGTGGCCACTGCGGTTTTGGCCTGGGCGCAACCCCGACAGCGGTGATGAACATGGGCTCAGTGGTTAATCGCTTTGGCCCTTCCCCTCAGGGCTTTATGGTGGTGCCTATTGTCGGCGCTTTCTTTATTGATATTGTAAACCTGATTATTCTGCAGACCACGTTATCGATTTTTGGGTAGCAAGGACTATCCAAAAACTACGGCGGTTTCTTAAACCGCCAATTCTGAGCCATAAACCTCTATATCATGATCACTCATTGATACAGCCTGACTGAAGTGCGAGAAAGAAGTCAGCATTTTTAATAGCTCATCTCTTCTTGGTTTACTGCTTTCTGAATGCTCTTCACTGCTCCAAGCCGATAAAGGCTCCTCACTCACTTCCAGGCTGTCCAACCGATCTACAGGCAATCCGCTATATAGCAATTCATCGGTCTGAATCACCAACACAATGGCCGCCACTGATTTATTCGACAGCAAAGCAACACAACGGGCAAAGAGGCCTTCTACCGGCATAGGAACAGAATTACCGGATGGGTCAACCGTCACCTCATGGCTTGTTATGAAGCAAGCTACACCGTTTTCAAACCAGGCTTTTTGGCGATTGCTGGCGCGATGAAGCGCCTTTATTCCACCAACGTAACTATTCAGCACCCTTCATATAAATCTGGAATTTTCTGATTTTTCGACCATCATCTTATACTCAATTTTTCTAACAAATCTCCAGTATGGAACCAGACTTCCCAGCTACTCCGTTTACCGAAGCTCTCCTTAAAGAGAATGAAGAGCTTCGGACCGAGAATGCGCTTTTACGGGAACGTTGCAGCGAACTGGAAGAAAGGGTTAATAAAAACAGTCAAAACAGTAGTAAGCCACCATCGTCAGATGGTTATCAAAAGCCCAGTAAAAAAGGGAGTGATAAAGGTGATACATCTTCCAAAGAAGCCCCCTGCTCCTCACAGGAAACACCGAACCCCAAAAGCCTTAGACCATCTTCAGGCAATAAACCAGGTGGCCAGAAAGGTCATCAAGGCTCTTGTTTGAGACGTGTCGCCTTACCCGATTATGTCAGGCATCTGAAGGTTGAAAAATGTTGCTGTTGCCAGTCTTCGCTTATCGATATTAAACCCACCAAATACATTGAGCGACAGGTTTTTGATCCAGGTAGACCCGGAGAATTTGAAGTTACCGCGTACTGGGCAGACGTTAAAGTATGTCCTTGTGGTAAACGGAACACCGCTGAGTTTCCCCAAGGAGTGAAAGCCGCTGCTCAATACGGAGAAGTGACTCAGGCAATGGCTGTTCATTTAAACCAGTATCACTTCATCCCATATCACCGGGTGTCTGAGTATTTCAATACTATTTATTGCATGAGTGTCAGCGCAGGCTCTGTTGCCAATTTTGTTGCCTATACCCATGAGAACCTGGCCTCTACTGAGCAGAGTATCCGCGATGCTTTACAAGAAAGTCCGGTTGCAGGAGCGGATGAAACTGGCATGCGGGTTGACGGTTCACTGTGGTGGTTACACATTATGCGAGATGACCAATGGACGCTTTACTACCTCTCAGAAAGGCGAGGTTGTGAAGCAATGGATGCAATGGGCATCCTGCTGACTTTTGCAGGCATTCTGGTTCACGATCATTGGAAGTCCTACTTTGCCTATGCGGCAGTGCATGTGCTTTGTAATGCCCATCATCTGAGAGAGCTTCAGGGAGTTGTCGATAGGGATGCGAATAAGCTGGCTCTGCGGCTGATGAAATTGCTTACGCTCTCCTGGCACTTCTGCAAGAAATACAAAGCAGCCGGTCTGACTCAAATGCCTGGTGCAATACAGCTTCGCATTGAGACGATATACGACCAAATCCTTCAAAGGGCTCTCACGAAGGAAACCGCTTATATGGAAAAACAACGACAGGTGCTTGGACGTAAGAAGGTCAGGAATACCAAGGCCTACAACCTGTTCAAAAGGCTTATTGAGTTTAAGGTTGAAACGTTGCGCTTCATGTCGGACTTTTCAATTCCCTTCGATAACAATGGCAGTGAACGTGATGCCAGGATGGCCAAACTTAAGCAGAAGATCTCAGGCTGCTTCAGAAGCGAAGACGGAGGTACCATGTTTACCCGAATCCGAAGCTATTTATCATCTGCTAAAAAGCAGGGGTTGAACATATTTCAGGCGCTTCTTAAAGCGGTTCGAAATTACAACAATACGCCTTTGCTGGGTGCTGAATAGTTACGAATGTCATGACCAAATACACAGTGGCCGCCGCCCTCTCCCTGATTTTTCAACACCCAGTCTCTTGGGCTCTGATGCTCAAACCAGGCTGCAGACTGATCATCAACCGGCCTCATTTCTCCCAGGAAAGGCTTGATTCGACTGGCCTCATCCAGAGTCAGGCCAAACGCAGTCAGCTGTTCAACCGTCATTGAAGACAGCAACATCTGCACCCGCTTGCTGGTAGCCAACTGCTGACTGACCGTAGCGTTAACAGCAACCCGATGCTGCTCAATCATTACCCGAGTTTTCCCCAGTGCCTGGCAGCAGTGAACCTCTTCCAGATCATGGGCAACGTAATCGCAATGCTGGTAGCCGGCACGCAGATAAATAGCATCCACCCCACCAAGACCTTCCAGTAATAGCCGTTTATTGTTACCCGAAGATAGCTGGTCGTAGAGCTGTCGGAATGTCCTGCGAACCGTTTTCACACCCTCCTTCTGGATAGCTTCTTCCAGAAGATGCTGGTCATAGACATTATCTTCATCAGGCTGAACCACCATGAGAAATAGTGGCTGACCCGACTCCCCAGATTGGGCCCTAATGGTTTTGGCCGCTCCGGCAATGCCTTTGGCAAGATTTTCAATGCAATGATTTGGTACCAGCTCCATTGAATCCGTTTCTGACCAGCTCTGAAAAGCCGCGGGCCACTGATACTCAAGGTAATGATGTAATTCATGAGCCCGCTGCCCAAATGGCCCCATGCCAGCTGCAATACCGTTAAACTCGATCAGCTTGGGTCCATGTTCCGCATCATCCATAAAATCTGTTCTCATCAGCAGCATGGGAGTGCGCTCTGCTGGCTCAGAGCTGCGATGAATGGACTGGTGAAGTTCCAGCAAGCTGGCAAAAAAAGCATCTGCACTGCAAAGAGGTTCAATGGCCTCGATCAGAAATTCATGATTTTCAGAAACTCCATGAATCAGTTTACCCATCAGCGGAACAATAGCTTTCAGCAGCTCAAAGCGCTCACGCCGGATCAATGTGGGGGCAAAGCTGAAAGCACAGTGCATTGCCGACTCTTTCGAGGTTTTCAGCGCCATTCCATGCAGTAAAGACCACTCAATAGCATCCTGTACCGCAAAAGCAATCATGGTGTCTTTCATGGTTTTATTCCCGGAGGCATGAAAAGAGAAAGTGATGAATTATCCAGTAATTTAATACTAATCAAAGGAATAGATAATGAGAGATGGGCTTTAGAAGGGGAAATAGTTCAATTTCGACTTCCTCCCTGCCGATGCACCAGTTAGGGCTCATTAACAAACTCAGGTAAAAAGTCATGACTAATAGAAACAAGAAAATGATCAGAGTGTTAACCATTATTCTTTCTACAATCAGTCTTTCACAGGTATTTGCAGGGCCATCACCTAAAGCGGTAGAAGATTTTGAAAACAGCTTCAAACAATGTACAAAAAGCAACTCTATTATATCTTCAGGCCCTATGGGCTTGTCAGTTGAGCACCAGGTACTTGGACGGAATTCAGGAGGGTGTCAGGTTGAGATTCAACTTTCCAGCCCCGCCACTCCTGGCGAGCGGACCATCGTAAGATGCATCATGAACCCCAAAACACCTTATACTCATCAGGTTAGTGACCTTTTCAATAATGATTTCGAAGGTTGCTCCCAGCAATAATCCTTTTGCCTTCACGGCCAACGGCAGGCTCCCTGAAAAGAACCTGCCGGTCTTGCACTAGATAAAGGTCATGACCAGCCCCGCAGAGATTGCCATGGTGAAAATCACCACCAGGAAGGCAACAATCATCGGGTTACGGAACAGACTCTTCAGCAGAATCACCTCCGTCAGGCTGGCACCGGCACTACCGATAATCAACGCCATCAGGGCACCCATTCCCATACCTTTGGCAGCTAGAGCAGCAGCCAGGGGAATAACCGCTTCAGCTCGAATGTACAGAGGTACCCCAATGATCGCCGCGAATGGAATCGCCAGCGGATTATCCGGGCCTGCGTACTGGGCAATAAAGTCCGCAGGAATGAATCCATAAGTAAAGGCACCAATACCAACACCCAGCATCAGAATCGGGAAGATCTTCTTGAACTGGCTCCAGGTTTCATCCCAGATACGGCCCCAGCGATCATTACTCTTGGGCTTGCTGTCGCCACAGGCGGTTGCACAACCGGAAGCAGCCGGAGCTGGTTTGCTGTCACAACAGCCGCTGCTTTTTTCAGAAGAAGGGGCTTCTACTGCAGGCTTGGCATCGCAACAGCTGGCCTTTGGTGCAGGCTTACTGTCACAGCAACTGCCTACTTCAGTTTCACCGTATATCACATCTTTGCGAACGTAACGCTCAAAGCCCAGTTTCTCCAGAATGTAACCACCGGCGACAGAAACGGTCAGCGCAATAGCGAAGTATATGACCGTCACCTTCATACCAAAGGTTGCCAGCAACAGCCCCATAATAATCGGGTTCATCAGTGGCGAGGTAAACAGGAACGTGATCGTCGGACCAAACCCTGCCCGGGCTTTAAGAAGACCGGTCAGCATCGGAATGGTAGAGCAGCTGCAGAACGGTGTCAGCGCCCCCAGAAGGCCAGCTGAAACGTAGCCTTTACCACCCTTGGAACCGAGTATCTTTTGAATTTTCTCTGCTGGCATATACTCCAGGATCACGCCGATAATAAAGCTGACAATCAGGAACAGAATGGTCAGTTCACCAGCCAGAAAAACAAAGGTACCCAGTGCATCAACCAGATTCTGGGCCATATCAGCGCCAATACTGGATTCCAGTGCCGGTTTTATGACCGGACCGATAAAATCGGTTATCTGCTGCTGTATACTCATATCAATAATTCCAGAAAAATAGAAACATAAACTTAAAAAAATTTCCTCTTGCTGACCAGTCCGATCTTCTTATGTGGATAAGATCAGTGATCACTTCCTTTCATGCGATCATCAGCACGTAGCTTGTCGATGAGCGTATATTAGGTGAATGAAAAAATAGATTCAACTATAATTCTAAAAATATAGAAATGTTTATACCTACAGACTCGCGCAGCCCTTATTAGCAGGACGTCCATAATCCTGCTGGCCTCATGGAGGGATGGATTTAAAACATTCCATGTTGGTTTGGGATTGGCTATAACAGGCTGTCACTATCGAATTTTTATGGTGCTCCCTACTTGAACTCGACTGCATACATCATTGTCCCTTCTACACCAAGATCACACCTTAACAACAGAACCGGTGTTTATGACATTTTCATGCTGCCTTTGCTCTTATAAAGTTTTAGATAATTCCTACGAAATCCCCGATAGAGAACACTCATCCACACTGACCGATAGTCCACCTGCTCCACCAAATAGAGACCAAGATAATAAGCCACTAAACCAGACCGAACAGGCAAAATTCGCAACTTACCGGTTGACCCTTGCAGAGTGCAGCCAACTGACAAACTTAATAAACAAAGTCCATCAAGATGGCTTAGTATTTAATGACAATGAACTCAGCCTTTTTCGCACTCTGTCAATGCGTTATTGCAGCCATATTAAAGTTAAAGAAAAAGATAGAAACGCTTTTGAAGTTAGTGTGCAAGAGCTGGACGTCATCATCAAACTGAAGGCCCAACTCTCTTAAAGACTTCTTCCACCATCTAAAGTCGGTCATGCCCTGTCGACACTATATCAATGAAGTACATAGCCGGCTTCGTCATTTTTCTCATCTCCTTTTATATTCCCACGGGATTGGATGACTACCGAAGCTTATTGATCGGTAGTCGAGTAAACGGGAAGATAATTAAGCTGCGTGAGCAACCGGGAAACGATTGCGGGTACGATTTGCGTAAGCCACCAGCGCAAGCATGATAGGCACTTCAACCAAAACACCGACCACTGTTGCCAGTGCCGCTCCGGAGTTCAGACCAAACAAGCTGATCGCTACGGCGACTGCCAGCTCAAAGAAGTTGGATGCGCCAATCATCCCACCGGGAGCAGCAATACTGTGAGGTTCTTTCCACTTGTACATCCAGTAGTAGGCAATGGCGAAGATGAGTACGGTCTGAATAATTAATGGAATAGCGATCAGTACAATATCCACTGGATTGGCCAGGATCCGTGGAGCTTGAAAACCAAACAGCAGTACTACGGTCAGGATCAAACCAAGAATTGATAACGGTTTCACCCGTTGGCCAAAGGTTTGTAGCGCCTGCTCAGATCGCAGAGCTTTCCGAGTAAGCAAACCTGCCAGCAGGGGAATCACGATAAACAAAACCACGGAAAGAAAGAGCGTGCTCCAGGGTACGATGACATCCGTAACTCCCAGCAGGAAAGCAGCAATTGGAGCAAAAGCCACAACCATAATCAGATCATTAACCGCCACCTGAACCAGTGTGTAATTGGCATCCCCGCGGGTCAGCTGGCTCCAGACAAAAACCATCGCGGTACAGGGAGCAACCCCAAGCAGGATCATCCCGGCAATGTATTCATCACCCAGATCCGGAGAAATAAGGCCAGTAAAGCTGCCGAAGAGATAGCGAATAAACAGGATCGCCAGAAGCGCCATGGTAAATGGCTTTATCAACCAGTTGACGGTCAGCGTGACAATCAAACCTTTTGGGCGACGATGGATGTTTTTTACTGCAGTAAAATCGATCTGCATCATCATCGGATATATCATCAGCCAGATCAGCACCGCAATCACAAAATTAATGCTGGCGTACTCCCAGCTTCCCAGGATAGAGAAGATAGCTGGAAACAGTGTTCCACCGACCAACCCTGCAAGCATGGCCAGAGCCACCCAGACACTTAAATAACGTTCAAAAATACCCATGATTTGAACCTCTACAAGATATCGACAATCGTCGAAAAACGATAATAAAGCACAAAAAAAATCAAGATTCTCGTTCCCATGTTCAGCATGGGAACGAAGCAGATCATTTTGTGTTAATACCAATTCCGCCTTCTAAATATGCTATCGATTAAGCCATTTTGGACGGCTGGGCAATGCGGAATGACAAGTAATAGCGGGGCTATTGCGAGGAATTCCAACGAAGAACCAGCTGTGCAAAATAGCTGCGCAGTTCATGTTTAGAGGGTGGAATTGGTATAACTACACCTGGTTAAACACCACCGATGTCTGCCAGTAACTGCTGTACACGCTTGATGGCTTCCGGGCGAAGACTGAAACAGGTTTTGGGATGCTTCACTTCAGCGTTGACCAGCCCTGCTTCCCGCAGGATCCGAAGATGTTCTGAAACCGTGGACTGGGCAAGACCAAGCTGCCCTACTAAATCAGAACCCAGACACACCCGACCAGCGAGTATCCGTAACAACCTTACCCGTGCCGGATGCCCAATGGCTTTGGCATAAGCAGCCAACTCCTTCTCTTCAGACTCGTTAAACTGAAAATCAGTGAGACTTTGAAGGCACTCCGTCATTACTACACTCACTTGTACATCACATTAATCGTTAAATCACGATGAACGATACGCCTGTATTTTTCCCCTTGCAAGTACCCATGACAAAAATAATAAAATAGCAGTAATGTGTGCAATAAAATTGGTAATCTACCGTCTGCATTTCTGCAATATAGAGCATTCACATGTCCCCCCATCCTTTTGATATTCTGTCATTGCCAAATGGTTCAACCTTTATTTTCACGCCTTGCCCTGGCACCAAAACGGAAAATCTCTCTGACTCACTGAGCACGCTGAAAAAGGCAGGAACTGATGCTGTCGTCACCATGCTTCCGGATACTGAAATCAAAGCTCTTGATGTTGCCAGTCTTGGTCAAAAGGCTAAAAATTTTGGAATGCAGTGGTTTCAACTCCCGGTAGAAGATGACTGTGCACCGGAAGAAAGCTTTGAAGTCGCTTTTACAGAGGACAAAGCCCCACTGCTCGCTTTGATTGAGAAAAAGGCGACAATCGCCATTCACTGTAAGGGCGGCTCTGGACGCACTGGGCTGATGGCAGCAATACTTCTGCTGGAAAGCGGGATGCAATGGGAAGATGTAAAAACACTGGTTCAATCTATTCGGCCAAACGCCTTAACCTTGCCCGTCCATCTTGAATTTTTGCAGAAGCACTATGCTCTCTGAACAGAGATAAGCATAACGAGATAGACTCATTAAAGCTGGGTACCGGGTTTATCCCAGTACCCAGCAGGTTACAAAAGCTTTAGAGGCTGTCGCAAAAAGGCTGCACTTGCCAATACGGCGTTAAAAAATGGCTCAAAATGCTCATTTGCTACCTGTAAACTGCGCTTTCTTACTCATGGGCTACTGCTCAATAGAAATATCAGTACTAGGTTCTGTTGATATAAGACCTAACCCAGCACTGATACCTCTTTGAAATAACGGTCACCAGGCTGACTTCAAAAGCCCAAGCACCTGCTCATAACTGGCATCGACCCGATTATAGAGCAGTGCTCCATCGTCAATACTCATACGGGCAATGTCTTCCAGTTGCGACTCCTGAACCTTGCCACTTTCTGACAATGTTCTTGGAAGCTTTGTTTGCTCAAAGAGCTCATCCCGCATGGCTCTAATGTAGATAATGGTTTCAGCAGCCCGTCGCTCTTCAGGGATTTTGCTGTAAAAGTCAGCACCGGCCAAAGGAAGCAACAGTTCACCAATCGCCTTTTCGCACTCGGGAAGGTTGTATTCCAACACATAAGGCAGCATCAGGCTCATGCAGACTCCATGGGGAAGATGGGTTATCGCCCCCAGTGAATGTCCTATGGCATGAACCAGCCCAACCATGGAGTTGGAAAAGGCAATGCCTGCCATGGTTGCTGATTCCGCCAATTTTAATCGAACATCTTTACTGTCCGGTGTAGCAAGCACGCGAAGCAGGTTTTCCCGTATGCCTTTAATGGCTGCAACGGCATAGGCATCACTGAGCGGATTCTTGGCCGTACCAATAAACGCTTCAATTGCGTGAGTCATTGCATCCATGGCCGTTGCTGCTGTGATATGCGGAGGCAACGTCAAGGTCATCCGGGGATCAAGAACCGCTACATCGGGCATCAGGAATGAAGAACCATAAGGCACTTTACGACCACTGGCATCATCGCGAATCACCGCAACCTTGGTCACCTCTGAGCCAGTACCCGCTGTGGTCGGTAGAATAAATAACGGCTTTAGTCGTTTAGTAAGAGCACCAACACCACTGTATGACAGAAGGTCATTGCCACCTTCAGACACAAGAATGTTGACCGCCTTCGATGTATCAATCACCGACCCACCACCAATAGCAATAATCCCATCCGCGCCGTTTTCACGATAAAACTGAGTGATGGCAGATACGACACTGGTTGATGAGTCTGGCGGCACCTCACTGTAAATACCCGCCATCGGAACCTCACCAACCACCAGAGCCCGCTTAACAGGCTCAATCAAACCGGCGTTAAGCACCCCCGCATCGGTGATAATCAATGGCTTCTTAACCCCAAGGCTGGCCAGCTCATAGGGGATATGCTCCAGAGCTTCATTTCCTGAAACGATTTTTACCGGATTGAAGAACTCATAGTAACTACGGCTCATCGCACAAACACCCCCATAACAAAACCAGCAAACACGCCCAAGTAGATTTGCAATGCACCCAGCAGCTTTTCTTTTACTGAAATGTCCGGGTAATGGCGCATGATTTTACGGCCGATAAACTTTGGCAGCGTGACCACTTCAAGCCGTTCAAAACAGCGAACCAGCTTCATGGAAGCGGGAAGGTCTCCATCAACCACCATTCTCTCTCGAGCAAAGGCCTCAGTTGTGCCTTCCTGAAAAGAGAGCGTGCTGAAGGCATGAGCAAGATGCTTGAATTGAATATCCACATCGGGCTTAGCCGCACTGTTTTTACGACCCGGTTTTATACGCCCGTCACTTTTCTTCATATATAAAGAAGGGCCACGAGGCATAACACTCATGGAGAAGGTAAAACCATCGGGTAATGATGCGATTTCCTTTTGAATCAGCTGGTCAGTTCGGCAGGCCTTAGCCAGCCCATGACCAATAAAGGCCAGCATAAAACGGACATACAAACGTTTTATACGCCAGAGAAAGGGAAGAGATGGAGACACCCGATACTCCTGCCAGCGAACCGCCGGACAATAATTATTATTGTTATTCCGGAGCGATATTATCCAAAAATGCTTATTACTTCACTATCACAAGCCTGATGAGCGTATAAATTTAATAAATATTGCGTACCAGTGACATGAAAACCTCCCAGTCAGTACTTAACAAATAACCGGTAAGTAGAAGGGTCACCATGGCTGGAACTCCATCCTTCCAGGTATCAAATATCAAATGACAGATAATAGCCCCTGACGATGTTGTAAAGATGGCCAGGGCTCCTATTACACTTATGTAAGAGCCCTGAAACCATACAGCAATCGCACCAAACAGTTCAGCCAGTCCAACAAGAAACATTATCTGGCGATTAAAGCCATACTTCACAAACATCCCCAGCTGGATAGTGAAAACCTTCTTTTGCCAGCCAAGAATTTTTATTGAACTTGCCAGTAGGAAAAATAGAGATAAAAGACTAATAACCAGTGTTTTGATGCTCATAGAGGACAACAGTTTTTATGAAAGTCAGAGGTCTCTTATTAAATAGAACGCAATTACTTGATGATCAACCTGCTCTCAAAGTGTCTATCCTTATGAAGTTGGTTTTTTGGCAAAACTCGGAGTATTAACAGAGAGAGCAAAAAATGATCACTGCTTACGCAGCCCGTCAGCCTGGCGCAGAATTACAGCCCTTTGAGTATAAACCTGAACCTCTGAACAACAATGAAGTTGAAATAGAGGTTACCCACTGTGGTATCTGCCACAGCGACCTGAGCATGTGGAAAGATGATTGGGGAATGACTCAGTACCCTTTTGTTCCTGGCCATGAAGTTGCTGGTCATATAAGTGCGGTTGGTGAGGAGGTAACCTGGCTTGCTCCCGGAGACCGGGTTGGTCTTGGCTGGCACTCTGGCTACTGCCAGCACTGCCACAACTGTCTGTCCGGTGATCATAATCTCTGCCCGGAATCACAGGGAACTATTGTTGGCCGTCATGGAGGCTTTGCCAATAAAGTCCGTGCACAGGCGATCAGCGTCGTAAAACTGCCAGACAGCATCAGTAATGAAGTCGCTGGCCCATTATTCTGCGGGGGTATTACAGTATTTAATCCGATGGTGCAGTTTAACCTGTCTCCCACCAGCAAGGTTGCCGTTATCGGTATCGGTGGCCTTGGCCATATGGCGGTGAAATTTCTCAACGCCTGGGGCTGTGAAGTGACCGCGTTTACCAGCTCAGAAAGCAAGCGTACAGAAGCCCTGACCCTCGGAGCCCATAAAACACTCAACTCCAGAGACAGCAACGAGCTGAAAGCCGCTGCAAACCAGTTTGACCTTATTCTATCGACCGTCAATGTTGGTCTGGACTGGGAAGGCTACCTGGCAACCTTGAACAGTAAAGGCCGTCTCCACTTTCTTGGAGCAACCCTTGAGCCACTGCAGATGAATGTTTTCAGTTTGATCATGAGCCAGCGCAGTGTGTCTGGCTCGCCGGTAGGTAGCCCGGCAACCATTGCCAGAATGCTTGAGTTTGCTGCACATCACAGCATCCAGCCTGAAGTTGAACTGTTTGAAATGAGTGATGTGAATAAGGCAATGAAGTTTTTGGAAGAAGGGCACCCCCATTATCGAGTGGTATTAAGAAATGACTTCAAGTAACCGCGTTGCAGTTATCGGTGCTACCGGTCAGTTTGGCCATCCTTTGACTTTAAATCTCGCCTCCGAAGGCGCCGACGTTTTGGCCATATCCCGGGCACCTTCAGCACAGAATGAGCAGAAGCTTGAAACCCTTAAGAGCGCCGGCTGCGAGCTTGGCTTCTGCTCAGATCCGTCCGATGAAGCAGCACTGACCCGGTTATTTGATGGCTGCACAACGGTGGTGATGGTGACCCGAGGCCTTCCCGAGAGCATTCGAACCAATGACCCTCTTTACCTCAATGCTGCCAAAAAAGCGGGTGTACGGCGTTTTGTTCCCAACGAGTTTGGCTGCCATACCCTTGGCTTGGAAACCGGCATCAGCGAACTGTTTGATGCAAAGAAAGCCATGCAGTCAAAAATAGAAGCAGCGGGGCTGAAAAAAACACTGATCTATCCCGGCCTGAACTCTGATTACTGCTTGCCCAACTACCGTTTTTTTAATGAGATTACGACGTTCGGAAATCTGGACTTACCCATCACCACTCATCATATCAGCGATATTGGCGTTATTGCTGCCAAAGCCATACTTGATGAACGCACAGAAGGGAAAGCAGTTCAGCTGTATCACAACCGGTTAACTCAGCAGAAGATGCTGGATCTTCTGGGGGAAAGCTGGCCTGAGCATGACTTTCCTGTGAAGCACATCAGCACGGAATCGATTCTGCATGATATGAAAGAGGGCTCTAATGCCATCACCGCCAAAGCTGGAATGGAGACTGATCGTGAACGTGCCCAGATTAATTACGTTTGTTATGTCAGTGGTGAGTTGACCAATATTAATAACCCGGAAACGCTGAATGCGTCAGAGCTTTACCCTGACTATGTCTATCGCACACCAAAAGAAATGCTAAGTGATCCGCATTTTGTCTTTGGTCAGGTTTAAAGACCTCCTGGCTATCAAAGATGCTAATCAAGTCCCATGAAATATTTAGTAAGTCATACCATGGCATATCTTTCCTTTTTCGTCATTTACCCAGTTCTGAAAAATGGTTCCATGCGTTAGTTATGTTCTGGGTGATATGGCAACTGGCAACCTCTCTAGGCA
The DNA here is from genome assembly GCF_965196975.1 of Endozoicomonas sp. Classification (NCBI taxonomy): domain Bacteria; kingdom Pseudomonadati; phylum Pseudomonadota; class Gammaproteobacteria; order Oceanospirillales; family Endozoicomonadaceae; genus Endozoicomonas; species Endozoicomonas sp. Next base: position 4,832,105 of record NZ_OZ239981.1, on the reverse strand, counting down.
TGCATATTCATGGCAATACATTAGCTCCCCAATTCACCACCATTGATAAACTGCACATATACGGCGGTGCTGCACTTTTTCTACCCGCTGTTATCTTTTTCGTCATTGCCATTCACCGACGCCAAGTTGCTGACTTGTACCCCTGGCTGAAAGGCAATTTAAGCCAGTTGAAAGAAGACGTAGAAACACTGGTATCACTCAAACTTCCGGAAGCCTCTCCTGGTGGCCTGGCTGCAACCATCGAAGGGCTTGGGCTGCTGGCCTTATTACTGGCGGTAATCACCGGCTTACTCTGGTTTATAACCATAACCTGTATCTCACCAACAGCCCCTTCACTGCTTGAGATTCATAAAACCAGCGTTGGTGCCATTGAGTGGTATTTCTATGGGCATGGATTCTTTGCCCTTTTGCACTTGCTGAGTTGGTGGCGAGGATAACCATGAACATTGCTCAATATACCGTTAAGTTGTTTCGACAAGTGGGTATCCAGCGGATCTGGGGAATTACCGGAGATTCGCTCAATGGCCTGGCAGACAGCCTGAGGGCAGATGGTGAAATAGAATGGATTGGTGTTCGCCACGAAGAGGTGGCTGCATTTGCAGCTGGAGCCGAAGCTGAGATTTCGGGCCAACTGGCAGTGTGTGCCGGCTCCTGTGGTCCGGGCAATATGCACTTGATTAATGGCCTGTACAACTGCTTTCGCAATAACGTCCCTGTTCTTGCCATTGCTGCAGATATCCCCTCATCAGAACTGGGTACCCATTATTTTCAGGAGACCGATCCCAAGCAGTTATTTGCCGGCTGCAGTATATTCTGTGAAAAGATAACGACTCCCGACCAAATGCCTCAGGTCATGGAAACAGCCATTCGTCAGGCCATTTTAAAACGGAGTGTCAGCGTTATTATTTTGCCGGGTGATGTGGCATTGAAACCCATGCCAAAAAACTCGGTCATTAAATGGCAACCACCTGAACCTGCATCAATCGAACCCTGTATACAGTCCATAAAACTGGCGGCTGACCTACTGAATGGACTCGAAAAAGTCACACTGTTATGCGGTGCTGGCTGCAAAGGTGCTCATGATGTCGTGATAGCCCTGGCTGAAAAACTCAACGCTCCCATTGTTCATGCCCTCAGGGGAAAAGAATTTATCGAATACGATAATCCTTATGATGTGGGTATGACCGGTCTTATCGGTTTTGAGTCCGGCTATCAGGCCATGGACAATGCAGATGTCCTGCTGTTGCTGGGAACAGGTTTTCCTTACCGGCACTTTTATCCACAGGGAACAAAGATCATTCAAATTGATCGAGTTCCTGAGGCCATTGGCCGTCACACTCAGGTTGACCTGGGCATTGTCAGTGAAGTCATTCCAGCGCTAAAAGCATTGATTCCACAAATCCATAAAAAATCAGACGACGAATTTCTACAATGGTGCCAGGAGCATTACCAGTCATCCCGGGAAAAGCTGGATGCACAGGCTGCCACTAAACCCAAGAGTAAACGTATTCATCCCCAGACGCTGGCCAGTCTGATCAGCAGGAAAGCTGCAGATAATGCCATTTTCACCTGTGATGTGGGTACACCAACTCTCTGGTCCGCACGCTATATCCAAACCAATGGAAAGCGCAGGCTGATCGGCTCATTTAACCATGGCTCCATGGCCAATGCCCTGGCCCAGGCTATTGGTGCACAGATACTGGATAGGCAGAGGCAGGTTATTGCGTTCTGTGGTGATGGCGGATTTTCAATGCTGATGGGGGATCTGCTAACGCTACAACCCTACCAGCTTCCCATAAAAATCGCCGTATTGAATAACAGCTCACTGGGATTCGTGGATCTGGAAATGAAGTCAGCTGGCTTTGTATCCGATGCCACCACATTGAAAAACCCCAGTTTTGCGGCCATTGCATCGGCCTGTGGCATCCACAGCTACACCGTTAACATACCAGCAGAACTGCCCGATGCCCTGGATAGTTGGCTAAACGACACAGGACCATCGCTTCTGGAGGTCATCACCGACCGCCATGAAATCAGCATGCCACCCAAAATGGAGCTTGCTTATGGTAAAGGCTTTAGCCTCTACGCCCTTAAGGCGGTTTTAAATGGCTACGGTGATGAATTAATTGAGCTGGCCAAGGTGAATTTGTTCCGGTAGATGGCCTTTAACAACGACAACCTGTACCAATATCCATATTGCTGGCCTCACCCAGTTCACAACAACCGGTTTCCTGGCATCTCTCTTCCAGATTCAGAGCACTGCAACTACAATCATTCTTGCAGCGCCCCAGGAATGTTTTTTCAGATAAATAGAAATCACTGAACTTTTCTAAAAAGTCTTTCGATACGGTTTTTTCAGCCAAACCGGTTTCCAGAAGCGCTTCCTGCCAAGCCTGAACTTTTGGATATCCAGCCAGGAAATCATAGCCGCTCTTCTCTCGAATGATCTGAGCTCGATGTAACAGTGGCAGCCAGGCCAGATCAACCATACTCAGCGTATCGCTGTTGAAAAACCGGTACTCCCCAAGCACTTTCTCAACTTTCGCGAATGCCGTTGTCAGCTTCTCGGCCCGCTCCTTCAGAGTCTGGCCATCTTTACTGCTCTGTGCCCCGCATTGAGGAAGGTAATTTTTGGTACCCAGGTAACTCCAGGCTCTATTCAGCGCTTTCTGTTCAGCACTTAACCCTTCCTGCAGAACCGGATAGGCATCCTCCAGATACTCTGCAATGGCATCGGACTCAAACAGAGCAGTACCATTTTCCGTAATCATGACTGGAACCTGTCCATTGGGAGAGATCTCCAGAAACCATTGAGGCTTATCACTCAAGCTAATGTATTCCACTTGATAAGGCAGGTTCTTGGCTTCCAGCATGGCGGTGATGCGCTGAACGAATGGACAAATCGTAAAGCTGATGACTTTCAACATGGATAACACCTCTATATCAGGCAGTAGCCAGCTAACCTGGCCACTTTAATTTGCTCTTGCCTATAGAGACGTGCGTTGTTGTAAAAGGACGCAAATTATTTTTATTTTGTAACTATTCAGCACCCTTCATATAAATCTGGAATTTTCTGATTTTTCGACCATCATCTTATACTCAATTTTTCTAACAAATCTCCAGTATGGAACCAGACTTCCCAGCTACTCCGTTTACCGAAGCTCTCCTTAAAGAGAATGAAGAGCTTCGGACCGAGAATGCGCTTTTACGGGAACGTTGCAGCGAACTGGAAGAAAGGGTTAATAAAAACAGTCAAAACAGTAGTAAGCCACCATCGTCAGATGGTTATCAAAAGCCCAGTAAAAAAGGGAGTGATAAAGGTGATACATCTTCCAAAGAAGCCCCCTGCTCCTCACAGGAAACACCGAACCCCAAAAGCCTTAGACCATCTTCAGGCAATAAACCAGGTGGCCAGAAAGGTCATCAAGGCTCTTGTTTGAGACGTGTCGCCTTACCCGATTATGTCAGGCATCTGAAGGTTGAAAAATGTTGCTGTTGCCAGTCTTCGCTTATCGATATTAAACCCACCAAATACATTGAGCGACAGGTTTTTGATCCAGGTAGACCCGGAGAATTTGAAGTTACCGCGTACTGGGCAGACGTTAAAGTATGTCCTTGTGGTAAACGGAACACCGCTGAGTTTCCCCAAGGAGTGAAAGCCGCTGCTCAATACGGAGAAGTGACTCAGGCAATGGCTGTTCATTTAAACCAGTATCACTTCATCCCATATCACCGGGTGTCTGAGTATTTCAATACTATTTATTGCATGAGTGTCAGCGCAGGCTCTGTTGCCAATTTTGTTGCCTATACCCATGAGAACCTGGCCTCTACTGAGCAGAGTATCCGCGATGCTTTACAAGAAAGTCCGGTTGCAGGAGCGGATGAAACTGGCATGCGGGTTGACGGTTCACTGTGGTGGTTACACATTATGCGAGATGACCAATGGACGCTTTACTACCTCTCAGAAAGGCGAGGTTGTGAAGCAATGGATGCAATGGGCATCCTGCTGACTTTTGCAGGCATTCTGGTTCACGATCATTGGAAGTCCTACTTTGCCTATGCGGCAGTGCATGTGCTTTGTAATGCCCATCATCTGAGAGAGCTTCAGGGAGTTGTCGATAGGGATGCGAATAAGCTGGCTCTGCGGCTGATGAAATTGCTTACGCTCTCCTGGCACTTCTGCAAGAAATACAAAGCAGCCGGTCTGACTCAAATGCCTGGTGCAATACAGCTTCGCATTGAGACGATATACGACCAAATCCTTCAAAGGGCTCTCACGAAGGAAACCGCTTATATGGAAAAACAACGACAGGTGCTTGGACGTAAGAAGGTCAGGAATACCAAGGCCTACAACCTGTTCAAAAGGCTTATTGAGTTTAAGGTTGAAACGTTGCGCTTCATGTCGGACTTTTCAATTCCCTTCGATAACAATGGCAGTGAACGTGATGCCAGGATGGCCAAACTTAAGCAGAAGATCTCAGGCTGCTTCAGAAGCGAAGACGGAGGTACCATGTTTACCCGAATCCGAAGCTATTTATCATCTGCTAAAAAGCAGGGGTTGAACATATTTCAGGCGCTTCTTAAAGCGGTTCGAAATTACAACAATACGCCTTTGCTGGGTGCTGAATAGTTACTTTATTTTTTCTGTCGAGCGGTCAGGTGTCATTGTCTGGCAAGCAGTCTATTTGACAATTTCCGGAGGCCCTGGGCTTATAGTCCACTACCCCTCCACGCCCAACCTCAATATCACAACATGCTGTGTAGCGTTCTCGTAAGAGTACTCTCCCTCTCTGTATACGACTTTTAGCGCCAGACAGTGACAGGCCCAGCTCTAGCGCAACCTGCTTCTGACTCATACCCTCCAGCTCTGACATCATCAGTGGCACCCGGTACTTTTCCGGTAGATCATCCATCATTGGCTTTATACACCAGGCCAGCTCTTGGTGAACCTGCTCGGCTTCATCCTCTTCGGGGGCTTCAAGAAATTCCGGGAGCTCCTCTACAGGGTATTGCCTACGGTAATGATCGACCACGGTGTTATGAGCAATGCGATAAAGCCAGCTGCCTACACTCTCTTCAGACTTTAACCGATGAAGCTGAGTATGAGCCTTGATATATACATCCTGCAAAATATCCTCAACCACAGACTGATCATTTACCTGCTTAGCAATGTAGTGCTTTAACCGAGCTTTATACTCTTGCCAGTGAGTCTCCATGGGAACCTCGAAAAGAGCTGGAGGGGTAAGATGTGGAGTTATTCAAGCATCAGCTGACTGTTTATTACACTCAGATAAACCATTATTTATGAACATGTGGTATCAGCTGCTACATATCTTTAATACCCTCTCTAATTTCTTTACCATCAATAAAGCCTGGATATACTGATTTAGGAATCTGCTCACCAAAATAGATTAGTTTGGCATTATCATTTTGCCAAAATGCCTCAGCCTGTTTTAACTGAACATACAATGGGGTAATCAGCTCTTTATTTGCCTCCGCTTCACGCATTGTGGCTTCTGCCTTGGCCTCACCTTGGGTTTTCAATACATAAGCATCCACCTCGCCCTGCTGACGGGTAACACGGCTGTTTGCCTCGCCATCCTCTATGAGCTTATGAACTCTGACTGCGACCCTGATCTTCTCACGCTCCATCTCATTTTTTTCTTCTGCCAGTTTCTTTTCATTCTCAATATCAGCAATCAATTTTTCCAGCTCAGCTCTTCTTTTCCGCTCCAGCTGTTCGGTCTCAGCTTCTTTCAGACGTCGAAGTTGTTGTTGTGAGGCAGCAGCAAGTCGACTTTTTTCCTCAACAATAACCTCATAATTTCTTCTGATATTTTCAGGTAACTCAGGCTTTGAAACTACGACTTTATTTATTCGAAGATTAGATTCACTTTTTTCCTGCTCTTCAATAAGATGATGATATAAGTAATCATTAATGGTAGGGAAATTATCTATATAAACTTCCTGTGCTGTCATTGTCGTACAGAGCTCGGTAATTGCCTGAATAGTAGGTTCTGTTATTAAATAATGATCATAGTTTTCACCAAAATTACTCACAATATTCATGACATCCTTCTCACGCAGCTGGTTATAGACAGCAACTCGAGGAAACGTAATTGTCAGACCATCTTTAGTTCCACAAGGTATATTCTCAATAATGTCAATCTGTGGTCTGACATTAACTAAAATACCCTGAATAAATGGCCAGCCCCAAATGATATGTACACCTGGCTTATAGGTTTTTTTATAAAACCCGCCAAGATAAAGTATGCCAACGGCTCCTTCAGGAATCGTTAGAAGCGGACTTAAGCCCCAAGGCTGCGCAACGTCTTCTCCAAAAGCGTTACAACTAAAAATCAGGACAAGTATAAACCCTGCTAACTTCTCTCTCATTTAAACCACCTAAACTACAGATGCATTGATATATGCATACATGGAAATAGTTTGCGTTATTGTAAGTAGCATTCTAGAACAGTCAGAATTTCTGGATATTAATATTTGGCCTACCTGAAGAAGGTCAGACAGTTTCGTAAGTCAGGCGTAAAATTAATGATGTTCAGGTGAACGCTGAGCTAATGGGGAATAAGATAACGATAGCAGTTCAGGCTGTGTTAAAAATATGGATATCTAACTGAATCAAAATAGGGTGCTCTCTCAATTTGATAACTGACTCATAGGTTAGCTTCAACCTTTCCAGTCATGAACTCAGACCAAAGTTGTTCCCAGCGCCCCTTACTCTGGATCAGTGCTCTTGTTGTCAAAAGCACTTCCGCTCCTGTTGCTTTCCACCTCATTCCAGAACCACATAATCGTTGCTTTACCAGAGTCTTACAAGCCGCTTCAGTAACTCCTGAACCTATTGGCCAATGGCGTTTAAGCGCCTGATGATAATTCATTAACTGGTGATTGTTTGTAAAATAGCTCACAGCTTTGTAGCGCTTCTCTGTCAGTGCGATTGTCTTTTTCGGGAGCTCGGCTGATTCAATTTCCTGAAGGATTTTTTTGGCTGCTCCACGCTTGTTTTTCAAACTATGTAGCCTGTCTTCAAGCCACTGGTGTCGCTTCGCCTTACTGGTTGGAAACAGTGCTTCCGCTGCTCCAGCTAAATATTCAGATGCATGATAAAAATCGAGTATCTGCCCAGAGGTATGTTGTTTCAAATAACTCCAGTTTTCTCTAGCCCCGTCAGCTACCCCGATGTATGTGGCATTTGGGTAGAGTCGTTTTAGATCTGCAATCTCCTCGTCGAGCTTGCTCATAAAGCTTTGTTTACCATACTCTGGCGAACTGGCTGTATATATCGTGTGGAGCCTGTCTCCATCTGCAGAATATAGGCTCAATGTCCCACACATGGCTTCCCTCCAGCCTTCTTCACAAAGCAGCATGCAGGTTCCATCCAGACCAATGGCTATTGTTTCAACAGGCTCTTTTAGTGGAGGAAGGTGGTAGTGAGTGTCTTGCTGGTCTTCAATTAATGCACCTACTCTGTCCGATAAATGCTTGATATAAGAATTTGAAAGCGTCCTTTGATGGTTGGTCTCAAAATCTTCTTTTACCGCAGGCGCTGGCATCTGGCTGTATTTCCAGGCGATAGACTTGGCAAATTTGGGGGTAGCTGAACCAATAATACCGGCACGAAGATCAAGTGCTGCCAGAGTACTGCCACCTCTGACACCCTGATATACGGAGCGCTCCAAAGGTATACGACCGTATAAGGTTTCATAGTGCTTAAGAACCTTTCCTTTGTAGTTCCACTTCTGCTGATTAACGACGATAGGTTCTTTATTGGGTGATTCAAATAGCCCCAATAACTCTTTTGTTCCAAGCTGCCCGGCTTCATTGAGTGCACGCTGTAAACTATCTTCAAGATTCAGCATGTTGCCTGAATCTATAGAAACTTCAATTTGCAAAACGATGCTTTTGGTAGAGCTGGAAATAACAGAAGCGGGCATGACAGTTAACTATTATGAGTGGTGTTCCCATAGTAGCTGTGAAAATAGAGCACTATTGTTTCAATCATTCAGAGAGAGCACCCTCAAAATAAGTGAGCTATTGAAATAATGACACAGTATAAAAACTGGATGCCAATAGGTGTTTCCAGACTGGCCATATGAGTAAAAAAAGTCGTCGACTTTGAGTTAAGCGCATTGGTAATAAATACCCTCTTTGAAAGTGGACAATGCGCTGATTGATCCGGGCATATGCCCATTTCCCAGATCGCTCCTAATTTTGAAAGCCTTCCAAACAATATAAATCAGATAGGCTATCCCAAGCATTTCATAATGAAATAAATCAGATAGGCTATCCCAAGCATTTCATAATGAAATAAAACAGAGTCGACATTGATATAATGACTGCAAACCCTTCTCTCCTGCTATAGAAGGTGCGATTTCTGGTGACCATAACAAAGTCTGCATCAGGACTGACCGCCATAAAACGAGCAATCATGGCTACTGACATAAGATAAGATATGTAGTCTTACAAATGCATTGGGTGCTCTCTCAATTTGATAACTGACTCATAGGTTAGCTTCAACCTTTCCAGTCATGAACTCAGACCAAAGTTGTTCCCAGCGCCCCTTACTCTGGATCAGTGCTCTTGTTGTCAAAAGCACTTCCGCTCCTGTTGCTTTCCACCTCATTCCAGAACCACATAATCGTTGCTTTACCAGAGTCTTACAAGCCGCTTCAGTAACTCCTGAACCTATTGGCCAATGGCGTTTAAGCGCCTGATGATAATTCATTAACTGGTGATTGTTTGTAAAATAGCTCACAGCTTTGTAGCGCTTCTCTGTCAGTGCGATTGTCTTTTTCGGGAGCTCGGCTGATTCAATTTCCTGAAGGATTTTTTTGGCTGCTCCACGCTTGTTTTTCAAACTATGTAGCCTGTCTTCAAGCCACTGGTGTCGCTTCGCCTTACTGGTTGGAAACAGTGCTTCCGCTGCTCCAGCTAAATATTCAGATGCATGATAAAAATCGAGTATCTGCCCAGAGGTATGTTGTTTCAAATAACTCCAGTTTTCTCTAGCCCCGTCAGCTACCCCGATGTATGTGGCATTTGGGTAGAGTCGTTTTAGATCTGCAATCTCCTCGTCGAGCTTGCTCATAAAGCTTTGTTTACCATACTCTGGCGAACTGGCTGTATATATCGTGTGGAGCCTGTCTCCATCTGCAGAATATAGGCTCAATGTCCCACACATGGCTTCCCTCCAGCCTTCTTCACAAAGCAGCATGCAGGTTCCATCCAGACCAATGGCTATTGTTTCAACAGGCTCTTTTAGTGGAGGAAGGTGGTAGTGAGTGTCTTGCTGGTCTTCAATTAATGCACCTACTCTGTCCGATAAATGCTTGATATAAGAATTTGAAAGCGTCCTTTGATGGTTGGTCTCAAAATCTTCTTTTACCGCAGGCGCTGGCATCTGGCTGTATTTCCAGGCGATAGACTTGGCAAATTTGGGGGTAGCTGAACCAATAATACCGGCACGAAGATCAAGTGCTGCCAGAGTACTGCCACCTCTGACACCCTGATATACGGAGCGCTCCAAAGGTATACGACCGTATAAGGTTTCATAGTGCTTAAGAACCTTTCCTTTGTAGTTCCACTTCTGCTGATTAACGACGATAGGTTCTTTATTGGGTGATTCAAATAGCCCCAATAACTCTTTTGTTCCAAGCTGCCCGGCTTCATTGAGTGCACGCTGTAAACTATCTTCAAGATTCAGCATGTTGCCTGAATCTATAGAAACTTCAATTTGCAAAACGATGCTTTTGGTAGAGCTGGAAATAACAGAAGCGGGCATGACAGTTAACTATTATGAGTGGTGTTCCCATAGTAGCTGTGAAAATAGAGCACTATTGTTTCAATCATTCAGAGAGAGCACCCAATGCATTGCTTCCAACATTCGTTCCCTTAACGTTTAAATAGCTGATACAGCAATCAACCAGCAACCGAACGATAAAAATATTTCTGATACTTATCGACCACAAAAACCCGCATACAAAACGATATTATTGAAACCAGCAGAATTGAAAAAATCATGCGTCCCCAGAGGATAGCGCTGAGGTCGGCGCCCATCAGCAGTATCAGCAGGGTATCTTCAATCACACTGTGCAGCAGGTTGAGTAACATGATGGCACAGAAGATATCCCTGGGCTGAATGTGCCCATTTCGCGCCTCCTGTATTAATAACCCACCACCATAGGAGAGCCCAAGAGTCACACCAACAATGGTCAGGCTGGTTGCCTCCCGGCTGATGCCAAGAAACCTCAATAGTGGACTGAGCGCCATGGTCATCAATGCTTCAATACCTAACAACTTCAGAATACGCAGTACCAGCATGAGCGCCGTCAGGATCAGATAAATCATGGCCAGGTTTTTTATCTGAGCCATTGCCCAGTCCATAAGGCCAATCTCTAAGCCACTGTCGTTTTGCTGCAGCAGCATGCTCGCTTCCTGCTGCGACAGCCCTGTTATCTCATAAAAATGGTAGAGCAACAGCCCAAAGAGAAAGCTGGCACCAATCCTGACCAGCGTGGTCACCCAAAGTGACACACCCGCCTTTCTGGAGATAGCTCCCTCCACCGGCAGGGAGTGAGCGAGCAACATCATGCTGCCAATCACCGATACCTGGGCAACACTCAGCTCCATATTTAAATTAATCAGTACCAACAGGCCGCTGTAAATGTTAACCAGCAACGTGGTCGCCCAGACCAGCCCCAGTTCACTGGGCAGACCAACGGCGGACATGACCGGATCCAATAACTGGCTCAGATAAACGATACCACCCGCCTCCTCGAGGACCTTCAGCACAAGGATGGTGGGAATCATAATCCGAAACAGAGTCCAGCTGACGCTGATACTGTCCTGAAAAACCTGCTTAAAAAATAGAAAGAGCCGCCCCATATATCCTGCCTGCATCCTTAAGGTTTTATGGGTTAAATGTACTAAAGCCCAAATTTATTTTATTAAGACATTAAACATTAAAGTCATTATAAATTTCTTATTTTATTTAAATCTGGAAATTTTATTGCTTTATAAACCTGATTTTATTAATCCTGTATTTTCAAGCCCGCCTCACTATACAATTCTTCAACCACACCAACCGATATCACCACCCATGAGCCTTGATCGAATCGATAGAAGAATCCTCACGGTGCTGCAGGACAACAACCGCTTAACCAATGTTGAGTTGGCCGAACAGATCGGGCTCTCACCACCAGCCTGCCTGAAAAGGGTCAAGCAGTTGCGGGAGTCAGGTGTGATCATTGGTGATGTATCGCTGGTTAACCCTGAGCTATCAGGGAATAAGATGACGATGCTCGTCTCGGTTGAGATGGAGAGGGACCGGAAAGATATCTATGCCCAGTTTCAAAACTCCATCAACAGAGCTCCAGAAGTTATCGAGTGTTATCAGACCACAGGCAGCTATGACTTCGTACTCATCGTGTGTGTCAGAGATATTCAGGCATACGAAGCGTTTCTGTAGCGAGTGCTGAGAGCAGACCCAAATATTCGAAAGTTCCAGAGTTCGGTGTCCATCAGGCGCATCAAATACTCTACCGCTATTGATATACCGCAGGCTTAGAGTTACGTCCCAAGGTGCCCAGATGATTTGTGTTCAATGGATCGGGAGATGAGTTCTTCAAAGGGGCTTTTAGCCCTTGAGGTTGGGTGTTGTAATTATAAAAGCGACTGTCAATGCAAGAATAAGGGGCAACAGTAAAAGCCTGTTGCCACTAAATACATAAATTATTCTACCGTCACGCTTTTGGCCAGGTTACGCGGCTGATCCACATCGGTACCCTTAATGATCGCCACATAATAAGAGAGCAACTGCAGGGGAATGGTGTAAAGAATTGGGGCAATCACTTCTGGAGCTTCTTCCACTGGCAATACCCTGACACCTTCGGTCTCAGCCAGGTTCGCCTGTTTATCTGCAAAGACAAACAGTTGGCCGCCCCTTGCCCGAACCTCTTCCATGTTGGACTTCAGCTTTTCCAGCAGATCGTTGTTCGGCGCCACCACAATCACCGGCATATCGTTATCGATCAGAGCCAATGGGCCATGCTTCAGTTCACCGGCAGCATAAGCTTCCGCATGAATATAGGAAATCTCTTTAAGCTTCAGAGCCCCTTCCATGGCAATGGGATACTGGGTACCACGACCCAGAAACAGACTGTGATGCTTATCGGCAAAGGCTTCCGCCATGGCTTCAATATCATCACTCAGCGCCAGTGTACTCTTCAGGGTATGAGGCAGATTCCGAAGTGCTGACACAACACTGGATTCCTGTTCCGGTGTCATACCGGTATGACGGCCAATCGCCGTCACCAGCATCAGCAATGCCGTTAGCTGGGTAGTAAATGCCTTGGTTGATGCTACACCAATCTCTGCACCCGCACGGGTCATCATGGCGATATCCGATTCCCGCACCATTGAAGAGCCAGGTACGTTACAGATACTCAGTGAAGCCATATAGCCCAGTTCTTTCGCCAGTTTCAATGCAGCCAGCGTATCGGCTGTCTCACCGGACTGGGAAATGGTGACAAACAGACAGTCCTCAGGCACAAAGAACTTCCGGTAGCGGAATTCAGAGGCAATCTCAACACGGCAGGGAATGCCCGCCAGTTCCTCAAACCAGTAGCGAGCCACCATACCAGCATGATAACTGGTACCACAGGCAACAATTTGAACGGCACGGGTTTTATTGAGGATCTCCTGGCCTTCCTTACCGAGGATATCGAGATTCAGCTGATGTTCACCCAGGCGACCTTCCAGAGTATTCGCAATGGCTTCCGGCTGCTCATGGATCTCTTTCAGCATGTAATGGCGATATGGGCCTTTATCTCCGGCATCATGCTCAACATCACTCTCCCGGGCATCGCGTTCAACCGGATTTCCCGAAGCATCAAGAACCGAAACCTTTGTGCGGGTCACTTCTGCCACATCCCCTTCTTCAAGGAACATGAAACGGCGGGTAACCGGGAAGAGAGCCAGCTGATCAGAAGCAATAAAGTGTTCACCAATACCGAGGCCAATCACCAGTGGGCTTCCGGAGCGGGCGACGACAAGACGTTCATTGTCGTTGCAGTCCATCACCACCATGCCATAGGCACCTTCCAGCCTGGTTACTGCTTTCTGTACAGCTTCCAGAAGGGAGTCGCTGTTCTTGAGTTCAAGGCTAACCAGATGAGCGATGACTTCCGTATCAGTATCCGAGGTAAAGACATAGCCTTCACCCTGAAGAAAAACTCGTAATGCTTCATGGTTTTCAATAATGCCATTATGAACAACAGCTATGTGATCTTCAGATACATGTGGGTGGGCATTACGCTCATTGGGTTCACCATGGGTGGCCCAGCGGGTATGGGCTATGCCGGTACCACCTTGAAGCGGGTTTTGGGAAACCGCATCAGCCAGTTCAGATACCTTGCCGGTACGCCTTTCTCTCTTGAGTTCACCATTGGCATCAATGATGGCGATACCTGCTGAATCATAGCCCCGGTATTCCAGGCGGCGAAGCCCTTCCAGCAGAATATCTGCCACATCCCTTTGCGCTACAGCACCAACAATCCCACACATAGTCGTTCGATCCCTTAGGTCATCATAAACATTGCCAGAATCATCAGGGAGCAGATGACCGAGTCATTCCCTCCCTTACTGGCGAATATCAGTCTTCTTTTACCGGGCGCTGCCAGCCTTCGATATTGCGCTGCTTTCCACGGGCCACGGCCAGCTGCTCATCGGGGATATCTTTGGTAATGGTGGAACCAGCGCCTGTCGTTGCACCTCGACCAATCGTCACAGGAGCAACCAGCGAACTGTTGCTGCCAATAAAAGCGCCATCGCCTATAACGGTCTTGAATTTATTAACACCGTCGTAATTGCAGGTAATGGTGCCGGCACCAACATTAACCTCATCTCCTACTTCGGAGTCGCCCACATAGCTGAGGTGATTGACCTTACTGCCTTTGCCAATAACGGTTTTCTTGATTTCTACAAAATTGCCAACCCTTGCTTTTTCCTTAAGCTCGGTTCCCGGTCTCAAACGGGCAAACGGACCAACCTCACACCCTGCAGCAACGACAGCATCTTCAAGAATGGAGTGCGCTTTGATAATGGCGCCTTCCCCAATGACGGAGTTGCGAATAACACAACCAGGCTCGATATATACGTTATCTGCCAGCTCAACCCTGCCTTCAAGAACCACATTGATATCCAGAGTAATGTCATGGCCAGTCTTAACGTCACCACGAATATCCAGACGTCGTGGGTCAATGATCGTGACACCGTTAACCATCAGGTTATTGGCCAGCTGCTGTTGACGGGCCCGTTCCAGCTCCATCAGCTGCACGCGGCTGTTAACACCTTCAACTTCAATAGGGATCTGTGGTTGAACATGAATAACCGGGGTATCTTCTGCCACGGCCATCGAGACAATATCCGTGAGATAGAACTCATGCTGGACATTCTCATTCTTCAGGCCGTTCACCCAACCACTCACCTTATTGCCGGGAATGGCCATGATGCCGGTATTCACTTCATTAATGGCAAGCTGCTCAGGGGTAGCGTCCTTGTCTTCAACAATGGCCTGAATGTTGCCAAATCCATCACGGATAATTCGGCCATAGCCGGAAGGGTTAGCCAGGTTAATGGTGAGTAGACCCAGGCGTTCGCCATTACTGGCCGCCAGGAGTGACTGTAAGGAAGAAGAGTGAATCAGGGGAACGTCACCATACAGCACCAGCACCACATCAGCCCCCTGGCAGCCCGGAAGTGCCTGCTGCACAGCATGGCCAGTACCCAGCTGCTCTTCCTGAACCACCCAGTTCAGGTCGTAATGACCCAGTGCTGCTTTTACCTGTTCTGCCCCATGGCCAATCACTACATGAATCTTTCCCTCACCCACCTTTCTCTGGGTATGCTGGGCACTGAGGATAACGTGCTCCAGCATAGGCTTGCCAGCAATGCGATGAAGCACTTTTGGCAGTTTTGATTTCATACGGCTGCCCTGGCCGGCAGCAAGAATAACGTTATCAGCTCTCATGGTAGCCTCGGTCTACAAAGTGCCCCTGCAGGAGCATCTGCTTTTTAACTGTTTCGTCTGGTAACGCAAAAACAAAAGCGACATCAGGTAACAAGCCTGATCAATCAGAGTTTTCTTTGGGAGAAAAATACCAGAACAGAGATCATGTCTTTCTGAAATGTCAGGAATATTTAACCATTGGAGTCATTGGAGAAGTCTGATCATTGTCCAACAACTAACTCCTGAATAGCCGAAAATCTACATTACATCACTAGATTAATGACGACGCACGAAAAGACAACCCTAATTGTCATAAATTTATTGACAATAAGTTGTCGCACAAAATAAGTCAGCCGATTATTCTAAAAGCCTATGATGAACAAACAGTCCTGACCATGAACCTTGACACTCTGGAAAACCTTGGCCTCAGCCAACGGGAAATCAGCACTTATCTTGCTCTTTTAAAACTGGGATCAGCATCGATCCGGGATATTGCTGCTCAGACCGGGATCAACCGGGGTACCACTTATGAAACCTTGAAAGACCTGGCTGGTAAAGGAGTTGTCAGCTATTTTCCCAAAGGAAAGCGTCGTATTTTTTCCGCAGAGCCACCGGAAAAACTTCTGGAGCTGGCAGAAGAAAAACGTCAATCTCTGGATGCCACGATTGAAGAGATGAAGATCCGGCTGATTCCACAGCTGAATCATTTGAAGCCAGATTTCAGTGCAGGCAATGTGCGTTTCTATGAAGGTGACAGTGGCATTGAATTTGTGCTCAAAGATATCCTCAACACAGTTGCCCAGCAGAAAGACCGAGAATACAGTGTGTTCTCCTCCAAGCTGATTCGACAGCATCTTTACCGCCCTTTTCCCAACTACACACAGCAACGCATCCGAAAGAATATTAAGGTGCGGGTGATTGCCATTGGTGAAGGAGGGGAAGACGCTGAGCTGTCTGAACGCAAGTGGATTGATGCCAAGGGGCGTATGTATGCCAGCTATATTGCTATATACCCACCTAAAGTCGCAATGATTTCACTGGGCTCCAGAAATTACCCCGTAGCGGTTGTGCTGGACTCCCCTGAAATTGCCGCAGCTCAGCAGATTATCTTTGAGACACTATGGAGTACACTTTAAGGACGTTCTCATTGAGATGTGAGGCTAGTTGACCACAAAAGGGGGCGATCCATCGTTTGCCCCATTCTGATTTACAAGACAGCTGACAAGAAGTGATCCGATTCTTTTCTATACTTGTCGCACACTGGATCAGTGTTTGCACCAGGCTTCACTGGATCCTCCTCCCCTTCTTTTTCATTCCTCTCTACTCAATCTGGTGAGTAAGAAATGGAGTCTGATCGTGAACAACTACTGCCTGAAATTATGCTGCCTGATCAGTGCAATAACACTTTCCTCCTTGGCCATAGCCACAGACTATAACGACGGTATCCCTCCTAGTAACGACTTCAAATGGATGAATCTGAATCTGATGTATGCCTATAAGGAGCTACCAAGGCCCAAGAATACATCCAATGACGGACATGACTACCTGGAGCTGGAGTTTGGTGGGCGCTCAGGCATCCTTGATATTTATGGATATGTTGATGTTTTCAACCTGACCAATCGAGACAACAGCGACAAGAAAGGCCAGCCCAAAATGTTTATGAAGTTCGCCCCCCGGCTTTCCCTGAAGGGTCTATTCAATAACCTGCCATGGGGGCCTGTTTCTGATATCTATCTGGCTACACTGTTCAACTGGGGTGGGGGTGGAGCCACCAACTATGATGAGAATGATGTTGGTGTGCCGAGTGAAGATACCAACAACTCATTCTGGGGAATTGGCTCTGATATTCAGGTTCCATGGTTTGGCAAGATGGGGCTTAACCTTTATGGACTTTATGATCTGAATAAGAAGGACTGGAATGGGCTGCAGATATCCACCAACTGGTTTACTCCCTTCTTCACATTCAATAATGGAAGCTTTATCTCTTATCAGGGCTACATTGACTATCAGTTTGGTGCTAAAGATACCTTTGCGGGCAATTCACAGGCAAAGCATGGGGGAGCCATGTTTAATGGCCTCTATTGGCACTTTGACAAATTCGCCCTTGGCTATGGCCTGAAACTCTACTCCGATATTTATCTGGTCAAAAATAATGCAAATGGAATGAAATCTTCGGGAGCCAGTCATTACTTTGCCATTACTTATAAATTCTAAGGTACTCGTAGTTGTGAAAAATTGATTCCCTAACAACAAACCATTTGATACTTAAAATAAATTCACAAACAAAAGAGCATGGATGCCAGACTCAAATGATGGATTTTACTTTGACTAAATAAGATTGCTCTTAGGTAAATGGCTTTAATATCAAAAAATCATGCCATGTTATTTTACAATTCGCATAGATTAGAATTAACGTTAGCAACGATCACAAATGCAAAAATGTTATTTTAAGTCAAACTTTTGCTTACAAAATGCTTTCAGGATAATTAATCCTCAAAGACACTCGTACCAAAGCACAAATGTTATATTACCAGTAACTTTTTCCGGAAGTTTAATTTATGCACTTGAGATCAGTGTGCCCAAGAAACACACAGTACAGATTCTGGCTAAAACTGATTGCCAAAGCCTCAATGATATCTGCTGCAGTGACTCTTGCTTACTTCTGGACAACTTCTGAAATTCAGCAGTCGACCTATATCCCCAATAAGACATACAAACTGACCATTCTGAACACAAATGAATTCAACCTTGACACTACAAGTGATTACAAAGTGATTAATCAGGGGTTGAATCATCGGCAGGAGCTCATTAAGAAGATACGAAGGGAGGTGAGTGCAGAAGGAGGTAAGTTATTACTACTTTCCGGTGGGGAGCTGAGTACTGATGATGATATTCTCAATCTGAAGCAGCTGAATCAGTTGGGATATAATGCGATGACTGTCAGTCCATTGCTATTTGATGAGCCTATCAATACGATCCGGCTTCAAGAAGCTGCGGCAGATTTTCCATTTTTGTCTGCCAACCTTTACGAATCAGAAACTGGCAGACCTGTCTTCGATGCTTACGCGCTGTTCGATTTCGATGGACTGCGAATTGCGGTAATGGGAATTACAGGACAGGGGAGTTTTAGCGATGGTATCTCGGAGTATCGACGCGGAATAGAGTTAATGGATCCGGTGCTGGCCACTTCAGAGCTTATCCCCTATCTTAGAAGACAGGCAGATATAGTGATCGTTGCAACCCATGCTATCCACTACCCAAAGCCTGAAAAAACTGACACTAAGACCAGCCTTCCCATATCCAACCTGGAAGGCATTGATCTTCTGGTCGGAAATAGTACCTTAGCACCTAATAGCAAAATCCAAGGTTCTGAGAGCAGCGCTGCTTTAAATACCACGCCACTCTATCCCTCCATTCGCAGAATCGACCTAGAGTTTCGTAATGGAGAATTGAAAAAGACAAATTCCATACAAATTAATATGATCACTAAAATGGAACCTAAAGAAAATATTAATTTCTAATTGTTTTTTTAAACTGAAAATAGCCAGAAAATAGCTATATGGCTATACATAAGACACTGACAATTGGTTTATATTAAGTTCTAATTTCATTCTATCGGTTAATTTCTCTCAGCCTCTGATACAGCATCTATACTTGCCTCACTCAATCACCTTTATTGATTAAGCAGGTATTAACATTGTCCAGTTTCAAGCCCTCCTTATTGTCATACGCTGTCGCACTTTTCAGTCTACCCGTTATGGCGAGTGGCAGTTATGATTCATTTATCAGTGATGCCAAAATTGATGGCAAAGTTCAGACCGTATTTTTCAATGATGAAAATACTACAACTAATGAAACCTCTGGTGCATGGACGGGTGCTGTCTGGTTGAATGCACAAACCGGCTATCTTGCAGACTTCGTCAGCGTTGGTGGTTCTGCCTATCGGGTTGCCAAGCTGGATATGAAAAGTGGTAATACCAAAGACTTTTCATGGGAAAATGCCTCCAGTGACTTGCTAAACCGTCAAAATGAAGGCTTTGGTAAACTGGGCCAGATATGGGTTGATTTCAAACTACCTGAGAACTACGAAGGCATCTCTGCGGACGTTAAAATTGGTCGCCAGCTGGTTGAAACAGGTCTTATCACAATATCGGGTTCCCGCTCTGTTCCCAGTGCCTGGCAAGGGGTTGATGCGAATGTAGAAATGGATGGTTTTAAAGGCAAGATTGCCTGGCTGAATGAAGTTTCCAAGAGGACTCAGTCAGGCTTCCATCATATCGTCAATGAAGAAGGTAAAAAGATTGACTGGGTAATGGGTATGCAGCTGGGCTATACCTTTGAACTGTCGAACCAGCGCAGCCTTGAACTCCAATATCGTAATGGCCTTGCTGACAACTACCTTAATGCCCATAACGGTAATGTCTGGTTCAAAATGCCGCTTTACGATGGTTCAGAGCTGACGTTAGGCGGTATGTATTTCTATGCCAAACAGGATGGAGATCTCTGGGGAACAAGTGAGAAGAATGGCTCGTTTGAAAACAAGGCGGAGTCAGGTAATCTGAATGCAACCCTGAACAGCGGCTCATGGACGCTCAATGCAGCCTTTAACTACACCAAAGCGAATACAGCTTCCAGTGCAGAAAGCAATGGCCACCATGCCATAGGCTATTACAACTACTACTTTGGCGATAATACACAGGGAGTCTGGGATGTCCCAACTTCAGCCATCGTATCTGACTTTAACTTCAATAAAGAGAAAGCATGGCTGATTGGGGCAGAATATGACTTCAGTTCAGTAGGTATTGAAGGTCTCTCCCTAGGTTACACATTCTTCTATGGCTCCGGCATGAAAGCCAAACTGCTAAATGGCGATGAAAAGGACGTAGCAGAACACGAGCATGACCTGACCATGAAATACAACTTCTCTCATTGGGGAATGAAAGGACTGGACTTCAAACTTCACTATGGCTACTACAAAAACGATGAAGGATTCCGCCAAGCTGCAGGTATGCCTGAGGCAAAAAACCTGCGAGCCTGGTTAAGTTACAACTTTGCCATTTAATTCGATCTTCCACTGGTCAATCTCTTCAAGCAGCTCTTATGAGCTGCTTTCTTTATTCTGCTGCTTCAATCCAATGTTTTGAGTTTGCTGACACTCTTTTTATAGCTAAAAGGCACTATAATTAGCGAGAATTTGTTCTAGTACCCCATCCTACACAAGTCCACCTTGCGTATGACTGCTTTTCGAATCACTGAACATATCAAATGCAGGCAGACGGGGTACTAGGTCCTAATCGGTAGCCTGCCGGAGTTATCAATGAAAATCGCTCAGTTTGGGGTTGTGGTTATGTCTGTACTTCTGACCGCCTGTAACGCACTACCTGAAGGTCGATGGCAGGAAAGCAGCCCTGCAGAAGAAACCTCACCCATTACTCTGGATATCAAAAAAGACCGTATTGCTGCCGATGCCGGGTGCAACCGCCTGATGGGTTCAGTAAAAATGTACGGAGACCAGCTGGTTGTTGAGCAACTCGCCAGTACACTGATGATGTGTCATGGTGAAGGCGCCAAAAAGGAAGAAGCCTTAAAACAGCTTTTGGGTAATAAACCCAGAGTTCAGATGTCTGGAGATCAACTGATACTCAGTACCAATACCTCCAGCTATATCTTCAAAAAGCAGCCCAATATGGAAGATGGAGTGACTCGCTTTATTTATGTTGCACCGGAAAAAACACACTGTACTGGCGTAGGACCTATGGAATGTCTACAAATTCGTGAATCAGAAGATGAACCCTGGAACTTATTTTATGGGAATATTGAAGGTTTTGATTTCAAACCAGGTACAGCCTACCGCCTGCGAATTAAAGAGTTTGATGTACCAAACCCTCCTGCCGATGCCTCCAGCAAACGATGGATACTGGATTTGATCGTAGAGCAGGAATGGGTTGGTGCTCAGTAGAGAATAAAAGCTTTCCAGCCAGCCCTAGGCTTCATTTCGCTGGCTGGATAATACCTGCGTTAATTCGAATGAAAAATGATATAGATTCAATGAGAATACCATATCTCATAAGAAATAAAGCACTCGATTAAGGTTCGGCTTAAATTCCATTGATACTCAAAAAACAATAATATGGTACCAGGGAACCATTTAATCATTAGTTTGTCAAAAAGGAGTTATGACAAGATAGAAAATCAAGGAAGTTAGTATGAAATATCCCCGCAACCCTCTGATCTTTATAATTATATTTTCCATAACAATCTTTAACTCCATGAATGTAAGCGCAGATGGAGGGATCGATAACTGGGCTCAAATAAAAGCGATACGAAATTACCTGTCCGAGAATCAATTTTTTGAGAATCTTGACTTTAGTAAGGAAGATAGCTTTCAATCTTCCACTGTACAGGAGCAGATTGAAACAGGAAGAGCAGCTACTCAAAAGGCGTTGGCACAAATGTCTTCTTACTATGCCATTGAGAGTTTAGGGAGACATGGTCTATTTATAGGAACCCCAGGGGTAATTCTCGCTGGCACTGCTTTATCATTCCCGGCAATCGCACCATTTATTGGAATAGCAGCAGCAGGCATGGGTAGCATTGGGATCATAGTAGTGTCGAGTGCAGCGGGACAAGTATATTATACCTTTAAGCCACCCCGGTTACCTGAAGCAGATTTAATTATTGAGTATGGTGCCAAAAGGCACCTATTCGATAATGCCACTCGTACCTATATCGAACAGTCTTTATTCTACCGATTCTGGCAGACCGAGCATCCAGAGCAATATGACAAACTAATTAAAGTTATGGATAAGGCTCTTCGTATGCCATTATACGCCAAGCGGTTATCTTATCATCCTGAAATAGTGACTGACCGGCTTCACCATTTTTCTTCAAGCCTGACAGAACGCCTGCAGCAATTTGTTTTCTCTGAAATAACCTACCAGAGAATGAAAACGAAATTGGACATTCACTATCCGGTGTACTTTCAAGGTGAGCCAGGTACCGGTAAAACATTTGCAGCAAAGAATATTGCAAACGCTATGGGTACAAACCTTGCCACAGTTACACTGGATGGAGCCTCAATTGAAGATATCGTCGGTACATCGTTTGATAGCCTTGATGCCAAGCCAGGTCGAATTCTTGAAGCGATGATTGCAAATACCGACTCAATACAGGGTTTGAATCATCATAATCAAGTGTTACTCATTGATGAATTTGACCGCCTGCTAGTTAATGATGATAAAAGCTCTCAAGATGTTATTGCCTTCTTTCTTAAGATACTTGATCCAAATCATCGATTTTTCTACAGTCCATATCTTAAGGCCTATGTTCACCTGCCAGACACCATTATTCTTGCTGGAAACTCAGACATACAAGAAAGAAGCCATCAACAGGCTCAATTACAGGCAATGTCCTCAAGGCTTGACCATATTATCTTTGATGGTTTTTCCACCGATACTAAGCTTGAAATGGCGTTACACCACTTGATACCAAAAATGGAAAAGAGTTATCAATCCATTGATGAGTCGCTAGAGCAATTTTCATTAGAGGCTTCTGACCTGGAGAGAATTGAGCAATTTATTGCCGAAGACAATGACCCAGGACTGAGAAGTCTTGAGAAGTTTATTAGCTGGCTATTTGAACGTAAAATGCACAGCCTTGGTCTGGCCGAATTTAAAAATGCAGCTGGAGGTTAACAAGGCACTTAAGGTACAAGCCAGAGATTATCCGGCTTGTACCTTATGAGATATAGCCCAAGAAACAATATTTCATTAAAGCTATAAACAATTAAATAACAGGAATAATTAACAAACACACAAGAATGGGTTTATTACAAATAAATTTCACTCTAATAACACTATTTCAACTCTATAAATTTAACTACCTTCCATAATATCCACTACATTATTGATAATCTAATCCCAATAAAAAATCTCTCATGAAATTACGGCTAGCCAATATACTATGGCTCAATCTTGTGCTGATAACTACAACAGGCTTCGCCAATCAGGGCATGACAAGTAGCCTTAGCGAAGATCAGCAACAACTTAACTATATTCGAGATTATATGGCAACTAACCGAATATTTGACCGACTGGAATTTCTTTCAAATGAGGTAAGCTTCAAAAGAGCTAATATTCTTAATAAGATTCGGCAAGGCCAGCATGTATCTACTGAAATTCTATGGTGGATTCAAAGAGAGTACCCTCTGTATACAATACAACAGCACTTAACAGCCTATTCAATACCGATAGCATTACTGGTTTGGCACAGACATTCTTTACTGGATTTACTCACGACAATGAACTCTGAATTGAGAATGATACTCACCGTATTCTCAGCGGTTCATGCAAAGCTTATCGTAGATCCCATATCGACAGTCAGTTCTCAGCTTTACTATAGCGCTCTGCCGCCTTCCATTCCTGAAGCCGACCTGATTCACACTTATGGTTCCAAGAAAAACCTTCTTGATAGAGCAACACAGCGTTATATTGAAGATGAACTGTTTTACACCTTTTGGCAGAGCCCCAGTAGTGAAGGCATTACCCGCTTACACAAAATCCTTGATAAAGCTCTGAGACTCCCTTTTTACACAAAGCCACTCATCTACGACAAATCAAAAATCACTGAGGCTCTGAAACATTTTTCAGGTGAGCTTATTGAGCGCTTAAATCGTTTTGCCTTGGCTGAAATTACATTCCAGAAAATGGATGGACACCCTCAGGGACACTACCCAGCCTACTTCCAGGGAGCCCCCGGAACCGGAAAAAGTTACGCAGCAAAGCAACTGGCCCTGGCAATGGGTACCAATCTGGCGGTCATTACTCTTGATGGTGCCACCATTGATG
Organism: Endozoicomonas sp.; assembly: GCF_965196975.1. NCBI lineage: Bacteria > Pseudomonadati > Pseudomonadota > Gammaproteobacteria > Oceanospirillales > Endozoicomonadaceae > Endozoicomonas > Endozoicomonas sp. Next base: position 4,808,231 of record NZ_OZ239981.1, on the reverse strand, counting down.
ACATGACGGGTACTCCCTTTGAAAGTTTTGATGGTAAAGCAGGTAGACTGGTCGATGCGATCATAGCCAACACCGTTTCAAGTAAAGACATTAACCATAGAAATCAGGTTCTGTTTGTTGATGAATTTGACATGCTGTTATTAAAAAGTGATAAGCAGGCAGAAGAGATCATTGGTTTTCTTTTAAAGTTACTCGACCCAGCGCACCGTTCCTTTTACAACCCTTACCTGAAAACCAACATCCGTCTACCGGATACTGTAATTCTTGCCGGGAATTCAGACATTCACGAACTGAGTAAAAAAATACCTCAGCTGGAAGCAATGGCTTCTCGCTTGGATAAAGTCGTATTTGAAGGGTTTTCTGCCGATGCCAAAAGAGATATTGCCTTTGAGTCCATGATTCCACAGCTCGAAGAAGGCTACCGGTCTACAAGTGAAGACTTAAAAAACTTCTCCTTAACGGAACTCGAAAAGGCACAGATTGATGCGTTCATTCTTCAGGATAATGATCCTGGCCTGAGAACTCTTGAAAAATACATTAATGAAGTTTTTGAGATGAAGCTGCAGGTTCTGGTGGATTCCAGCATGAAGGATGAGTTGTAGGACCTTTGATTCCTTCTGTAGCCTTGATCATCTGCAGAGTGCTTTGTTGAACCATAGAGAACACATAGGAAAAGAAAAGCGTTATTTCGTGCCCTTTGTGATCTCTGTGGTTCAATATAAACGCTTAATTACAGCAATGATTTCAGAGCAACTTCAACCATCTCATTGAACGTTGACTGGCGATCTTCCGGAGGCAGTGCTTCACCGGTACGGATATGGTCACTGACAGTACAGATTGCCAGACCCTGTGCTCCAAACTCAGCACAAACGCCGTACAGGCCAGCTGCTTCCATCTCTACACCCAGTACGCCGTATTTTTCCATAGTGTCGAACATGGATGGGTCCGGATTGTAGAAAAGATCTGCGGAGAACAGGTTGCCCACTTTAACAGGCAGGCTCATGGTACGGGCAGAGTTAACGGCATTTTCCAGAAGCCCATAGTCTGCGATCGCAGCAAAGTCATGATCCTTGAAACGCATGCGATTCACTTTGGAGTCAGTGCAGGCGCCCATACCGATCACAATGTCACGCACCTGAACGTCCTTGGAAATAGCACCGCAAGAGCCAACGCGGATCAGGCTCTTTACACCGTACTCAGTAATCAGCTCTTTGTAATAAATAGACGCCGAAGGAATACCCATACCTGAGCCCATGACAGACACTCTGACGCCCTGGTAGGTACCGGTGAAGCCCAGCATGTTGCGCACATCCGTTACCTGTTCGGCACCTTCCAGGAAGGTTTCTGCAATATGCTTGGCCCGCAAAGGATCACCAGGCATCAGGCAGACATCAGCAAAGGCTCTAGGCTTGGCATTAATATGAGGTGTCACAGTTAAATCCTCGTTCTCGATAAAACACGACGATCAAAACGCATCAAAGAAAGAAGACTCCTTGATGCGGATAGCTGGCTATGGCCAAAAATCAGGGCCTGTAGGACTTAGCCTTGCTCAAAGATCTCAGGCAGAAATGATGTGCCATAGTCCATAGGCTCCAGTCCAAAGTAACTGGCTAGGGTCTGTCCGATATCGGCAAAGGTTTCCCGCTGACCCAGGGCACATGGAATCAGCTTTTTGCTGAATACCAGAACAGGAATGTGTTCACGGGTATGATCCGTTCCTGGCCAGGTTGGATCGCAACCATGGTCTGCAGTGATAATCAGAAGATCATCATCGCCCATGTAATAAAACAGGTCGGGCAGCATGGCATCCAGCTGCTCCAGCGCTCCAGCGTAACCAGCTACATCCCGGCGGTGACCAAATGAAGAGTCAAAATCCACAAAATTCGTGAAGACTATCGTTCGATCGCCCGCTTCAATCAATGCTTCGCGGGTTGCTTCAAAGAGGGCAGGAATACCAGTTGCCTTTACCTTTTTGGTAATCCCCTGATTGGCAAAGATGTCAGCAATCTTGCCAATACTGACAACTTCACCACCACTGGCCACCAGTTTATCCAGTACCGTAGGCGCTGGAGGCAGTACAGAAAAGTCCCGACGGTTACCCGTACGCTGGAAGTCTCCTGCGTCATCACCAATGAATGGGCGGGCAATCACACGTCCGATGTTATATGGCTCCAGAATCTCACGGGCAATCAGACAGACTTCAATCAGACGATCCAGCCCAAACGTTTCTTCGTGGCAGGCAATCTGAAAGACACTGTCAGCGGATGTATAGACAATCGGCTTGCCGGTTCTCATGTGCTCTTCACCCAGCGCTTCCAGAATACTGGTTCCAGAGGCATGACAGTTACCGAGCACCCCCGGAAGTTTGGCCTTTTCGATCAACTCATCCAGCAGTTCCTGCGGGAAGCTGTTTTTCTCATCGCGAAAATAGCCCCAGTCAAACAGAACCGGAACGCCTGCCATTTCCCAGTGACCACTGGGTGTATCCTTACCACTGGAGAGTTCTTTGGCGTAGCCATAAGCACCGATAATCGGCATATCATTGACCATGCCTTTGGGAAATTCACCACAGGCATCCCTTGACGCGTGTACCAGACCAAGGCTGGACAGCTCCGGTAGGGTTAACGGTCCTTTTCGACCAATATCTGCGTCGCCATCGGCACAAGCCTGGGCAATATGTCCAATTGTATTGGAGCCAACATCGCCAAATTTATCAGCGTCTTCAGTGGCTCCAATACCGAATGAATCCATCACAAGGATAATGGCACGTTTCATTCGCTACTCCTGACCTGCCATGGTTATGACAGTTTTTTGTATACCAGAGAATGGGGCTGCGGTGCCTGTTCAGCAACAGTGAGAGCACCGCGAAGCATATCTGCTGCCTGATTCCATGAAGCTTCTGTACTGGCATGGAGCATGGCAATCGGCTGCGAAGGATCAACCCTGTCACCCAGCCGGCAAATTTCAGTGAAGCCTACTCCATAATCAATCGTATCAGAAGCGACTTTTCGCCCTCCACCCAACTGCACCACGGCCATCCCCACTTCCCGGGTGTTCATAGCGGCAAGATAACCCTCTGTCTCTATGTACACGGGCTTAACGATGGCAGCAATGGGCAGGTAATTACTATATCGTTCGACAAAATCGGACGGGCCACCCAGACCATGCACCATCCTGCCGAAAACCTCAGCCGCCTGACCATTATCCAGTACTGACTGCAGTTTTTCACGGGCCTGCTCAACACCGGCAGCCAGACCTCCGGATACCAGCAGTTCTGCTGATTGAGCCATGGTAATGTCCAGCAGACGCTCATTGCGATATTCACCGGTGAGGAATTGCACGGCTTCTCGAACCTCAACTGCATTTCCTGCAGAGGAAGCAAGGCACTGGTTCATATCCGTCAGCAATGCCGTCGTTTTCACACCGGCTCCATTGGCTACCTGAACGATACTCTGTGCCAGCTCCACCGATTGCTCGAAAGTTGGCATAAAGGCACCGCTGCCTACCTTTACATCCATCACCAGGGCATCCAGCCCTTCCGCCAGTTTTTTCGAGAGAATGGATGCGGTGATCATGGCAATGGATTCGACCGTAGCCGTCACATCGCGGACACCATAAATGCGTTTGTCCGCAGGTGCCAGCTCTCCGGTCTGGCCGACAATGGCGACACCGGTTTCTTTGACTACTTTGCGAAACAGTAATTCTGAGGCGCTGGTGGTATAGCCGGGAATACTGTCCAGTTTGTCCAGTGTGCCCCCGGTATGCCCAAGACCACGACCTGAAATCATGGGTACAAAACCACCGCAGGCCGCAATCATGGGACCAAGCATTAGACTGACGACATCGCCAACACCACCGGTGGAGTGTTTATCCAATATGGGCCCGGGGAGATGGTCTGACGACCAGTCCATCACCTCTCCGGAATCGCGCATGGCGCAGGTCAGGGCGATGCGCTCATCAATATTCATCCCCTGAAAGTACACGGCCATGGCGAGAGCACCGATCTGACCTTCCGACACCGAGTTATCCGTAACACCTGCAATGAAACTGCGAATCTCCTGCTCGCTGAGCGCCTCACCTTCCCGCTTACGACGAATAACTTCCTGTGGAAGAAACATATCAGTACCCTTCTTTGCTGGCTTCACCCTGTTTCAGACCAAGGGCAATCAGCAGATTACCCAGCAGGCTGCTGGCACCAAACCGATAGTGACGACGGTTTACCCAGCCATCACCCATAATGTCATCCGCCAGGTCCAGGTGTAATGCAGCGTCTTCTGCGGTTTTTATACCACCAGCAGGCTTGAAGCCAACCTGAGTGTTGCCACTGTCACGGATTGCTTCCAGCATGATGCGGGCTGATTCCGGGGTCGCATTGACCGGCACCTTACCAGTGGAGGTTTTAATGAAGTCAGCTCCGGCAGCGATGGAGATTTCACTGGCCTTGCGAATCAGGGCAGGATCTTTCAGTTCACCGGTTTCAATAATCACTTTCAACAGGACATTAGCACCACAGGCATCTTTGCAACGGCGAACCAGTTCAGCACCGACTTCTTCATTGCCAGCCATCAGAGCACGGTATGGGAATACCACGTCAACTTCATCAGCACCATAGGCAACCGCAGCCCTGGTTTCTGCGACAGCGATATCAATATCATCACCACCGGCAGGGAAATTGGTTACCGTGGCAATCGTAACGTCATTGAGGCCAAGGGAGTTGAGCGTTTTGCGGGCAATTGGGATGAAACGGGGGTAAATGCAGACAGCAGCCGTGTTGCCGGCTTCTGTGTGAGCCTGATGACAGAGTTCAATGATTTTCTCTGGCGTATCATCATCATTCAGGGATGTAAGATCCATCAATTGCAGAGCCTGACGGCTACGGGCATTAAGATCGGTCATGGGGCAACCCCTCTGGATAAATTGGCAATGACTGGTAGTTGAGAATAGCAATGAACGGAAAGCATCTCTTTCTGTTCATTGGTCAGTGGCCTGAGTTAATAGTATACCAACCCGTGGCCCAAACCCTTCCATGAATAACCTGTTAGACCATATATATCAGATAGCCAGATACGCTATTTCATAGTGAGTTGAGTTCAGAAAAGCTGGGATGACGGGTATTTTCGACAGATACAAAAAACCCCTGTAACAAGACAGGGGTTTTTGCTGATCATCCACCTGAGTCTGCAGGGCATACTGCAGTCTCATTCGTCCATTGCTGAAGCATCGATCTATTGGAACAGGCAACGGTAATAGATCGCGCGTATCTCAGCCAGCCATACTGGTTCCCGCCAGTATCGCCATGGAACGACGGACGAATACTATCGACTCAAAACATCACGGTACATCAACAAAATCAGGATGCCCATTCTATGATTTTGAACGATTTCAATACCCCTCACTATTACTCCTTTTTTCTGGAAGCAGCTCTCCCCATCAAAGCGACAATTCCTGTCTATACTCCAGAAAGCTTCTTGATGCACGGCCTGACATATCAGGCACTACATTCTGCATCCTGTCTATTCCTGAAGACCTCTGAAGTGTTGGTGTTTGTACGAGTGATAACATGGCCTTCACCGATCGATTTCACAAGCGCTCACAACACCAGCATTCAGAAGGTACATGCCACCATGTCCCGGAGCGTACATCATGCCTCTGCATTACCACGATGATATTCTGGATAACCTGGTCGACGATGTTTATGCATCGTCCGATCTTTCCATCAGCATGCCCAAATATAAAATGCCGGAGAAGCAGCAGGAGCCAAGACATGCTTTTCAGGTGGTTCATGACGAACTCATGCTGGATGGTAACTCTCGCCAGAATCTCGCCACATTCTGCCAGACATGGGTCGATGAAGAAGTACACAAAATCATGGATGAGTGTGTCGACAAAAACATGATCGACAAGGACGAATACCCACAGACCGCCGAGCTGGAAAGCCGCTGCGTTCATATGCTGGCCGACCTGTGGAACTCTCCGGATGCCATGAATACGTTGGGCTGCTCCACAACAGGGTCCAGTGAAGCAGCCATGCTGGGTGGAATGGCATTAAAATGGCGCTGGCGGGAAAAAATGAAGCAACAGGGAAAGCCAACAGACAAGCCCAACCTGATCTGCGGCCCGGTACAGGTCTGCTGGCATAAGTTTGCCCGTTACTGGGATATCGAGCTCAGGGAAATCCCTATGGAAGGAGATCGGTTGATCATGAGCCCAGAGGAAGTGATCAAACGTTGTGATGAAAACACGATTGGTGTCGTACCAACTCTGGGGGTCACGTTTACCTGTCAATACGAACCCGTTGAAGCCGTCAGTAAGGCACTGGATAAACTCCAACAGGACACCGGTCTGGATATTCCCATACACGTTGATGCGGCGAGTGGTGGCTTTCTGGCTCCATTCTGCGAACCCAATCTTCTGTGGGACTTCAGGTTGCCACGGGTTAAATCCATCAATGCGTCAGGGCATAAATTTGGCCTTGCCCCCCTCGGAGTTGGCTGGGTTGTATGGCGCGACAAGGAGGACCTACCCGAGGATCTGATTTTCCGCGTAAACTATCTTGGCGGTAACATGCCAACCTTTGCTCTGAATTTTTCCCGGCCTGGCGGACAGATTGCCGCACAGTACTATATTTTCCTGAGACTCGGGAAAGAAGGTTATCGTCGTATACAACAGGCTTGCTATGAAACCGCTCAATACCTTAGCAAAGAGATCGAAAAGCTGGGCGTGTTTGACATTATTTATAATGGCAAGGGCGGCATACCGGCCATGAGCTGGTCTTTGAAAAAAGGGTTAAACCCCGGGTTCAATCTTTAAGACCTTTCGGATCGCATCCGCAGCCGGGGCTGGCAGATCGCCGCCTATTCCATGCCAGCAAACCGTGAAGACCTTGTCATCATGCGCATTCTGGTTCGTCATGGGTTTACCCATGATCTGGCCGACCTGCTGGTTGATGATCTGAAACGTTGCCTTGATTACTTTGAGAAACATCCGGTTCAAGAGCCTGGAAATGCCGAGGACTCTTCTGGCTATAACCACAATTAACCTGCCCTGCCCCGCACACTCCTGATGAGCAGGAGTGTGCAGATAATGAAAAAATCTGAAAAGAACCAGCGCTGATCAGGTATTATTGCCAACCTTATCTACTCAACCCATAACAGCCTTCTATGATTCCAACGGAAACGCTACAGATTGTTCGGGCAGTCGCCCATTTTCGTAACTTTACAGCGGCCGCGAAGCATCTGCATAAAGTGCCTTCGGCAATCAGCTACACCGTTCGTAAACTGGAAGACCGCCTGGGTGTGCAGTTGTTCCTTCGTGACAGCAAGCGCGTCGAATTGACACCGGCGGGTGAGCACTTTATTGAGCACACCGACAAGCTGCTTGCCGCACTGGAGGAACTCGAAGACAGTACACGACAATTAGCAACTGGATGGGAGCAGGAACTGCGTATCGCCCTGGATAACGTGGTAAACCAGGGAAAGGTCTATGACCTGATTCAGGATCTTCAGGCTGTACGCCCTGAGGCAGGTCTGGTCATCAATACCGAGGTCTACAACGGTTCCTGGGATTCATTGTTCCATGGGCGTTGTCAGGTCGTGATTGGCGCCCCTCAGGATATCCCGGAAGCGATTCTTAACCAAGATCGTTTTGCCTGGCGTTCAATGGGCAATATGACCTGGGATTTTGTCGTCTCCCCGGATCACCCATTGGCCAAACGTAAAGAGCCGCTCTCCATGGAAGAATTGCAGGAGTACCGCTCCATCTGCATACAGGATACCTCACGATTCTTCCGTCATGGCTACAACCTGCTTCTGGAAAACCAGCAGGTACTTCTGGTTCCCAGTTTCCGGGCAGCCATTGAGTGTCTGTTAAGAGGACTTGGAGCAACTATTTTGCCAAGCCATTTTGCCAAACCTTATATCGCAGAAGGGCTTCTAGTGCGTAAAGACGTTGTTAACCTGCACTATAATGATGGCTGTCTGCTTGCCTGGAATCAGGAAAATATGGGACAGGGTCTGAAGTGGGTTCTGGACTGGCTGGGCTCTGAAACCTGGCTGAATAAAGTCTGGCTGCAATACGATGAGAAAATGCCAATGGGCTATCACGTGCCCTGAGTAAGCCCTGTGAATCACAAGGGGTTAAAGATATGCAAAGCCCTTTGTGATTCAACGAACGGAACGCAGTTATCTGCAATTACTTAAATACCGGCTCCAGATCAACGAATAAGTAATACCAATCGTGCTTTCTAACTCCCGTGATGAGCATGAAGATTTGCCCCTTAAGACAAGGCGGCGTGAGGAGTCATAGCCTAAGCTATGGCGACGATCGCCAACGCAGGATTAAGACTCAAATCTTCAGCGCAATAGAGAGTTTGAAAGTTCGATTGGTATGATCTAATACGATTCGCTCATCCGACTATCCTTTCCTGTTTTCTGAAACTCAGAAGGATCGTTTGTTATGATCGTCCAGTCACGGTGTTTTGGAGCTCTACTCTGCATGCTGGCCAGCTTTCATGCCTTTGGTGAAATGGTAAAACTGTCTCTCCACTCTGACCTTCATCAAGAGTTTGTGCCCTTCGATCAAAAAGAGCTCGTTACCGTTCCCGAAGCCGACATCATTATCCTTGCCGGAGATATCGATAGTGGAACAGACAGTGTTGATTACGCCGAATCCGTAGCAATAAAAAATGACGCCCCCGTTATTCTGATTGCTGGTAATCATGAATACTATGGCCATGATCTGCATACCTTAAAGGGGCAGCTGCAGGAGAGAGCAAGTCAAACACCAAATGTCTTTTTTCTGGAAAGAAACCGCATCGACTTAAAAGGTGTTCGTTTTCTTGGCTGCACCTTATGGTCTTCGTTTGACCTCTTTGAAGAAAACACGGCTTATGCTCAACAAATCGCTGAGAAAAGAATCAGTGATTTTCAGAGCATTCATGTGGGGAACAGGCTGATAACAGCCGCAGACCAGATGGATGAAAATAAGGCATGCCTTCAATGGCTCGAAATTGAGCTGGCCTCCCCATTTTCAGGCCCAACCGTGGTCATCACACACTTTGCTCCAGTACCTGAATGTATAGAACCCAAATGGGTGGGTTCTGAGCTGGCCCCTTACTTTATCAACCGTCTGAATGACATGATCTGGAAATGGCAACCAGACTACTGGTTCTATGGCCACACTCACAGCAACATTAATCAGACTCTGGGGAAAACCCGCATCATGGCCAATCAAAAAGGGCATGATTATCATACCCCCGACGATTACCAGCCAGAGCTGATTATCCCACTGCCTGTAAGCCGCACACAGCCATCTTATGAGGGATAAATGGAATCAATCCATGGTAAGAATAATCTTGCCAACGGCCTGCCTTGATTCAAGATGGCGGTGGGCATCAGCCACCTGCCAGATAGTAAAGGAGTGAGGATCAATCAGTGGTTTAATCACACCTTTATCCACCAGTTGAGCGACTTCCGTCAGGATCCGACCATGTGCCGACCTGTTGATACCATTAAAAAGGGGGACCAACATCAGAACACCGTGCAGACTCAAGCTTTTCATCAGCACCGGAAACGTATCTTCCACCGGCAGGTTGACAGCCACGTCACCATAAAAACGAACGGCCTCGAAGCTGTTTTTGATGTTCTCGCCGACAACGGTATCAAACACTTTGTCATAGCCTACACCACCGGCAAATTGTCGTACGTATTCCTGAACCGATGTATCCATCACATTAATCAGGTGATCAGCTCCAAGACCAGCCGCAACATCCAGCGTTCTTGGTTTGGTGGTTGCTGTTACGGTTGCACCAAAATGTCGGGCCAGCTGAATGGCAATATGACCCACACCACCTGTCGCACCATGAATCAGCACCCGATCTCCTTTAGTGACCTTCAACTTGTCATGTAGCCCTTCCCAGGCCGTTATGGAAACCAGCGGCAAAGCTGCCGCTTCGCCCATTGACAGTGACTCAGGTTTTTTTGCCATCAACTCTGCATCGACCAGCATATAGTCAGCCAGAGCACCATTCTGCCCTGCAACACCACCGGCACATCCATACACCTCATCGCCTGGCTTAAACCCTGAGACGCCGTCACCTACCTCATGAACAACACCAGCAACATCACCATGAAGTATGTCTGGACGGTTCTCCGACCATGGATTTTCTGAAGAGCGCAGCATCACATCCAGCGGGTTAACACTGCTTGCCTTGACTTCTATGACCATATGCCCCGGTTTGGCCGCAGGGACTGGGTACTCAGTACACTCAAACACATCGGCGGAACCAATCTGTTTCACCACCATTGCCTTCATAGCAAACACTCTCTGGCTATCAGAAAAAACAAAGGGCATTGAGTGATATAAGTTAGCTGAGGAGATCAAAAGGAGTTGAGAATTTATTGGTATGTATTTATTTCGTTTACTTACAACTGTTCGAGCTCCTGGGAAAGCGATTGGTCACCCATCCATAAAAAGAATACCTAATCCATTATGAATAGATGACCAAGGAGTATCAGTTCGCCATTTCAATCTTACCGTAGTCCACAGACTCTTTTTCTCCACTGGCTTTTATCTGCATAACTGGCTTGAGCCTGGTGAGCACAATGTAGCCAAAGCAGGCAAAGAACAGGCCAATCACCAGAGCGCCTACCCACTGAATCTCAAGAAAATCCAGTTTAAACAACAGTGTCAGTACACTCATGGCAGCAATATTACCCAGGATATATGTCCACTTGCCGAAACGCGCTACCGTCAGATTCAGGTTATCCGTGTACAGCCTGATCAAAGAGTCCAGTGAATTAATAACAAAGGTGATACCAACAAACACCATGGCAAGGTTGTAGAAGCCTGTCGTTTCCAACCCGTTCGAATGATAGTAGTAAAGAACCGAGAACCAGATACCAACGGGAATAGACGGTATAACCAGCATAGCCGCCAACAATTGCCAGGTCGTTAATCCACCGACAAAACGGGAAGTAAATTGGCCAATCATGATGCTCCAGGAGAACCACCAGAGCAGATAAAACTCATGGTAATCATTAATAGGCAGGACAAACTGATGAATATTTCCAAAGTAGCTTCCCAGCAGTGCAACTGTTTTCACCATTTCTCCCGCACTGCCTTCCGTTGAGGTCACGGCCCCCAGCCACATCACAGCGATCAGCCCCAGAAACAGAATAGTTGTTGAAACACTCAGAAACCGGACATACCGCAGACTGGTACTGGAATAAACAGCAATAGCAATGGCAATAAATACGATCAAGTAGAAGGAAGCAACAATCGTTTCACCGTCTCCAACCTCTGGCAGATACCAGGGCAGGTTGGCCAGCAACAGATACGAAGTAAACGCACAGGTACCGATAATGACAATATTATTGATGACCTTAACCAAAGGCAGCTCAAAGAATCCAACCTTAGGCTCGATCACACAAAAATAGAAACACGTCAGGAAATAAAAAGCCCAGATCAGAAAGCCCCAGAACCCAAACTCAATAGCCAGTGGGTTGGCAAACCCATACTCAGGGCTCGCCTGCAAATCGGCATACCCCCCAAACTCGGTCAATGGGAACATGATCAGCCCCACATCAAGGCCGGAGGTGAACAGAATGGCGATAAAGGTCAGGGTTCGTACAGGGGTGTTACCGATACATCGGACATTACCCCAACGAAGCAGGACGAACGCCACCGCGAGAAAGGTAAACAGTATGCCGGCTGATAACCAGGCAGTCATAAGCATCTCCAGAGTTAATCTGTTTTTATTTATTTTTAGAATGCCGTGAACAGCCCCTGTTAGAATTAATCTTTCAGGCTGTCCACCGTTTGGCTGGTTATCCTTCTCCAGCCGCGAAATTAAATTACCGCACGCTCTGGACTGCCCGAGCGCTGTCGTTCTTTCCAGTTTTCATCCATCCCAACCACCGCATCAGATGGGCTGAGCGACTCTTTGCCCCGAATCATATCTGCAGCCTTTTCCGCCACCATAATGGTTGGAGCATTGAGGTTTCCATTAGGAATCGTTGGGAAAATGGATGAGTCAATAACACGTAGTCGCTCTATACCCCTGACTCGAGTTTCAGGGTCAACCACGGCCAGTTCATCACTGCCCATACGGCATGAGCAGGAAGGGTGATAGGCACTTTCAACAGCACTGCGAACAAACGCATCGATTTCAGCATCAGTCTGCACACCATGACCTGGCTGAATCTCATCCCCCCGAAATGGGTCAAAGGCCGGCTGGTTGATAATTTCACGGGTCAGACGCACACAATCGCGAAAACCTTCCCGGTCTGATTCATGCTCAAGATAGTTAAATTGAATCTCAGGGCTGTCGGTTGGATGGGTGCTCTCTCTGAATGATTGAAACAATAGTGCTCTATTTTCACAGCTACTATGGGAACACCACTCATAATAGTTAACTGTCATGCCCGCTTCTGTTATTTCCAGCTCTACCAAAAGCATCGTTTTGCAAATTGAAGTTTCTATAGATTCAGGCAACATGCTGAATCTTGAAGATAGTTTACAGCGTGCACTCAATGAAGCCGGGCAGCTTGGAACAAAAGAGTTATTGGGGCTATTTGAATCACCCAATAAAGAACCTATCGTCGTTAATCAGCAGAAGTGGAACTACAAAGGAAAGGTTCTTAAGCACTATGAAACCTTATACGGTCGTATACCTTTGGAGCGCTCCGTATATCAGGGTGTCAGAGGTGGCAGTACTCTGGCAGCACTTGATCTTCGTGCCGGTATTATTGGTTCAGCTACCCCCAAATTTGCCAAGTCTATCGCCTGGAAATACAGCCAGATGCCAGCGCCTGCGGTAAAAGAAGATTTTGAGACCAACCATCAAAGGACGCTTTCAAATTCTTATATCAAGCATTTATCGGACAGAGTAGGTGCATTAATTGAAGACCAGCAAGACACTCACTACCACCTTCCTCCACTAAAAGAGCCTGTTGAAACAATAGCCATTGGTCTGGATGGAACCTGCATGCTGCTTTGTGAAGAAGGCTGGAGGGAAGCCATGTGTGGGACATTGAGCCTATATTCTGCAGATGGAGACAGGCTCCACACGATATATACAGCCAGTTCGCCAGAGTATGGTAAACAAAGCTTTATGAGCAAGCTCGACGAGGAGATTGCAGATCTAAAACGACTCTACCCAAATGCCACATACATCGGGGTAGCTGACGGGGCTAGAGAAAACTGGAGTTATTTGAAACAACATACCTCTGGGCAGATACTCGATTTTTATCATGCATCTGAATATTTAGCTGGAGCAGCGGAAGCACTGTTTCCAACCAGTAAGGCGAAGCGACACCAGTGGCTTGAAGACAGGCTACATAGTTTGAAAAACAAGCGTGGAGCAGCCAAAAAAATCCTTCAGGAAATTGAATCAGCCGAGCTCCCGAAAAAGACAATCGCACTGACAGAGAAGCGCTACAAAGCTGTGAGCTATTTTACAAACAATCACCAGTTAATGAATTATCATCAGGCGCTTAAACGCCATTGGCCAATAGGTTCAGGAGTTACTGAAGCGGCTTGTAAGACTCTGGTAAAGCAACGATTATGTGGTTCTGGAATGAGGTGGAAAGCAACAGGAGCGGAAGTGCTTTTGACAACAAGAGCACTGATCCAGAGTAAGGGGCGCTGGGAACAACTTTGGTCTGAGTTCATGACTGGAAAGGTTGAAGCTAACCTATGAGTCAGTTATCAAATTGAGAGAGCACCCGGTTGGATTACTGCTTTTTGCCCGAACCCATCCGCGGCTCTTCGGTTTGTTATGACCGATATGAACCTGGAAACCATGACCATCAAAAGCACTTCTGCCGTCATAACGCATGGCGGCAGGCAGAAAGTGGTACTGCAGATCGGGCCACTCAACACCTGCTTTGGAGCGGATAAAACCACAGGACTCAAAGTGATTCGTAGCGCCAAGCCCTTTACGATCCAGCAGCCAGCGGGCACCAATCAACCCCTTGCTGAACCAGTTCAGCTTGCCATTCAGGGTAATAGGCTGCTCACATTTGAACTGGAAATAAAACTCCAGATGATCCTGCAGGTTCTCTCCTACACCCGGCAGCTCATGCTGCAATTCAATACCCGCCTCAGCTAATACAGTCTTTGAGCCAATACCGGATAACTGCAGAATATGTGGTGAGCCAACCGAGCCGGCAGCCAGGATCACTTCCTTATCGGCCTTTACCTCCTGAACCCTGCCCTTTCGCTCATAACGGATACCAACTGCCACTTTGTTTTCCAGCAGCACTTTATGAACCAGGGCATGGGTGATCACCGTCAGGTTTGAACGCTGCATGGCAGGCCGAAGATAGGCATTAGCAGTAGACCATCGACGTCCATTCTTCACCGTCATGTGCATGGGACCAAACCCTTCCTGCTGACGGCCATTGTAATCATCGGTAGAAAAGTAGCCGGCCTCTACACCCGCATCGACAAAGACCTGATAAAGGGGATTTTTCATCTCGTTGCCGTTGTTCACCCCCAGCGGGCCGCTATCCCCACGATAATCATCACCGCCAAACGCCCAGGTTTCCGCTTTCCTGAAATAAGGCAGGCAGTGTGCATAGCTCCAGCCTTCGGCTCCATGGCTCTGCCATTCATCAAAGTCCCGCGCATGACCACGTACGTAGACCATGCCGTTAATGGATGACGAGCCCCCCAGTACTTTGCCTCGGGGACAGTGCATACGACGGTTGTCTAAGAAAGGCTCAGGTTCAGTTTCAAACTGCCAGGCAAATTTATCGGTATTCATTGGGATGGAGAGCGCAGTCGGCATTTGAATAAACAGGCTGCGGTCACTTCCCCCGTTCTCCAACAGCAGAACATTAACGGCAGGGTCTTCCGTCAAACGGTTCGCCAGCACACAGCCTGCCGAACCCGCACCAACAATGATGTAATCGTACTTAGAAATAGTATTCGATGATGTGGACATAAATAGCTCTGTCTTTTTATTAAAATGGGCTTTCCAGTGGCGTCATGCCCACATAGACAGACTTCAGCTGAGTGTAGTGGCGAAGGGTCTCCACGCCATTCTCACGGCCAATACCGGACAATTTGTACCCACCCACAGGCATCTCCGCCGGCGATAGTCCGTAGCTGTTAATCCAGCAGATTCCGGCCTCCAGTTGCCGGGTAACCCGATGGGCACGCCGGATATCCCGGGTATAGACACCCGCGGCCAGACCGTAAGTGGTGTTATTGGCCCTCTGTAACACCTCTGACTCATCGTCAAATACCAGCAGCGACATGACTGGCCCAAAAATCTCCTGACGTACAATGGTCATATCATCATGGCAGTCGGTAAAAATGGTTGGTGCTACAAAATAACCACCGGACGCGTTTTCAGGCGACAATGATTTACCACCCTCAAGCAGGGTTGCCCCTTCATCCAGTCCAGCCTTGATAAAGTCCAGTACCACTCGATGATGCTTCTCGGAAATCAGGGCTCCGAAATTGGTAGCAGGGTCCATTGGATCACCAGCCACAATATTATTGCGGGTACGAGTCAGCAGCTTTTCAACAAACGCGTCATAAACCGAACGATGCACAAATACTCTGGTTCCATTGGTACAGATTTCTCCCTGGGTGTAAAAATTACCCAGCATCGCCGCAGATACTGCTTCGTCCAGGTCTGCATCTTCAAAAATAATCAGGGGAGATTTACCACCAAGTTCCATGGTGACTTCTTTCAGAGAAGAGGCTGCAGCAGACATGACTTGTCTGCCGGTATTCACTTCCCCAGTGAACGACACTTTTGAGATATCAGGATGCCCGGTCAGCCACTTGCCAACCTCGGCATCCCCCAGCACAACATTGAACACACCTGCCGGCACACCCGCTTCAATAAAAATTTCGGCCAGCTTAAGGGCACCATGTGGCGTCTCTTCTGAAGGCTTGAAGATCATGCTGTTACCACAGGCCAGTGCAGGAGCAGACTTCCAGCAGGCAATCTGCAGGGGGTAATTCCAGGCCCCAATACCAGCACAGATCCCCAACGGCTCGCGGCGGGTATAATAAAAATCATCACCCAGGCTTTGCTGGTTGCCCTCGATGGCAGGAGCAAGTCCGGCAAAAAATTCAATTGAGTCAGCACCGGTAACGACATCCACAACCGATGCTTCCTGCCAGGGCTTACCGGTATCTTCCACCTCAATAGCCGCCAGCTGATCATTTCGCTCTCTTAACAGGGCTACCGCTTTTTGCAGAATACGACTGCGTTCCATGCCAGTCATGGCCGACCACTGTTCAAATCCCCGGCGGGCACTGCTGATAGCTGCCAGTCTGATCGCCTCATCAGCCAGTTCAGCCTGATAAACAACTTTTCCAGTCGCGGGATTAATAACCTGAAATGTCTCACCGCTACTGTTACTGCAATAGTCGCCATCCACAAAGTTTCTGAGGCGCATCAAGTTTCTCCGTACTACTTCGTCTTGTTTTAAAAAAGCTGTTCAACCAGAGAGTTATCAATAGAGACCGACTCACTGCGAAATCCTATTTATAAAAAAACACAGGTAAGAATGACTAAACACCCAAACGCTGCACTGGAGGCTTTGGGTAGATAGATCTGGCAGGAGCAGCGGCCTGAGAGCCATGGATTTGACAAGATGAAACCATGAACAAAATCTATCAAAGGACAAGCATTGATAGATAAATAAAACACTCACTTTCAGCACATTCTTGTTATTCAACAGCCAATTGATTAGAAGTCTAACCAACATGACATTACACATCAATACAAAAACATTGAATAAAATCATCAAAATACAGCAAAATCACAACCAAAGTTAACAAATTTTAAATCAGCCACAGAAAATACTTTAGACCACTAACTAATTCTCTGCTGAGATCTTCCATGCGAGAGCAGGCACTGCTTATTGATGGCAAAGAAGCCCTTGAGAAAAGAGGGAACCCATAAGAAGGGGTGTATGACTTGGAAGCTCATCAAGCAAGGGAGCATGTATCCTGCTGATTTTTATCAATTGACTGTTTATTTTCGAGTAATCGCCCTGATTTCCTGGCTGGTCAGCAATACTGGCCGCTTTGTTAGACAATCTTTTGCAAAATCAATGATATAAAAGACTGAAAATGACTTACAGGGGAGTAAAGCCATGGAATCGATCAAGCCAGTTTTCGGTCAGCAGGAGTTAACCATACAGGATCTAAGCCAGGATATGATTGGCCTGGAGAGCATGGACAGCATCGACAACCCTCTGGGTTGCCATGACAGCGCTCTCGTGCAGATTGAGATGTACAGCCGGATGATCTGCTATGGCATCAATAATCCCTTCCCACACTCACGTCAGCATCTGGCCTTTGCTCTGATTGGTATTAAAAGCTTACTCAGTCAGATCAGTCTGGCTGAACTGGTAATAGGCAGCTCGGAAATTAAAGAAACACCAGTCAAACAGGTACGTCCGGATATCCTGCACATGGAAAAGCTCGATCAGTTATTAGACTGCCCGATGATTGCCAGCAGCCTGCCCACACTGAGAGAAGCGCTGCGATTTGTTCACAGCAGAGACCAGCAGGAAATTTACAACATTCTTAAGCGTAAGCTGAAAGGGGAAAGCTAATGCTGTCAGGGGCAGGCTTCTGCCCCTCGGGCATTCTTTAGTTCATACAGGGACAGATACGCAGGACATAAACAAGCCCACTCTTTTAATTACCGCACTCTCCATCCAATTATAACTAAATCACAATTTTTCTATGTCGTTTAGATAAAAACAAAGAATCTTAAAGTGGATATTCTCGTCAATATAAGTAACTCATTTCTTCAACCTACTATAAGCTCTCTTATGTTAAACCTACCGTATAAATTCAGTACTTAAAAAAACAAGGTGTTAACACAACCTTTTTATTACTGTGTTAGAGTTGCCAACGGATTAAGCTAGAGAAGGGGTGCTCTCTCTGAATGATTGAAACAATAGTGCTCTATTTTCACAGCTACTATGGGAACACCACTCATAATAGTTAACTGTCATGCCCGCTTCTGTTATTTCCAGCTCTACCAAAAGCATCGTTTTGCAAATTGAAGTTTCTATAGATTCAGGCAACATGCTGAATCTTGAAGATAGTTTACAGCGTGCACTCAATGAAGCCGGGCAGCTTGGAACAAAAGAGTTATTGGGGCTATTTGAATCACCCAATAAAGAACCTATCGTCGTTAATCAGCAGAAGTGGAACTACAAAGGAAAGGTTCTTAAGCACTATGAAACCTTATACGGTCGTATACCTTTGGAGCGCTCCGTATATCAGGGTGTCAGAGGTGGCAGTACTCTGGCAGCACTTGATCTTCGTGCCGGTATTATTGGTTCAGCTACCCCCAAATTTGCCAAGTCTATCGCCTGGAAATACAGCCAGATGCCAGCGCCTGCGGTAAAAGAAGATTTTGAGACCAACCATCAAAGGACGCTTTCAAATTCTTATATCAAGCATTTATCGGACAGAGTAGGTGCATTAATTGAAGACCAGCAAGACACTCACTACCACCTTCCTCCACTAAAAGAGCCTGTTGAAACAATAGCCATTGGTCTGGATGGAACCTGCATGCTGCTTTGTGAAGAAGGCTGGAGGGAAGCCATGTGTGGGACATTGAGCCTATATTCTGCAGATGGAGACAGGCTCCACACGATATATACAGCCAGTTCGCCAGAGTATGGTAAACAAAGCTTTATGAGCAAGCTCGACGAGGAGATTGCAGATCTAAAACGACTCTACCCAAATGCCACATACATCGGGGTAGCTGACGGGGCTAGAGAAAACTGGAGTTATTTGAAACAACATACCTCTGGGCAGATACTCGATTTTTATCATGCATCTGAATATTTAGCTGGAGCAGCGGAAGCACTGTTTCCAACCAGTAAGGCGAAGCGACACCAGTGGCTTGAAGACAGGCTACATAGTTTGAAAAACAAGCGTGGAGCAGCCAAAAAAATCCTTCAGGAAATTGAATCAGCCGAGCTCCCGAAAAAGACAATCGCACTGACAGAGAAGCGCTACAAAGCTGTGAGCTATTTTACAAACAATCACCAGTTAATGAATTATCATCAGGCGCTTAAACGCCATTGGCCAATAGGTTCAGGAGTTACTGAAGCGGCTTGTAAGACTCTGGTAAAGCAACGATTATGTGGTTCTGGAATGAGGTGGAAAGCAACAGGAGCGGAAGTGCTTTTGACAACAAGAGCACTGATCCAGAGTAAGGGGCGCTGGGAACAACTTTGGTCTGAGTTCATGACTGGAAAGGTTGAAGCTAACCTATGAGTCAGTTATCAAATTGAGAGAGCACCCTAGAGAAGTTTCTCTATAACGGAAGATATTCGAAAAATGAAGGGATGGGAAAAGTGAAAAAAAAGAAATACGCGCTTATTACCGGGGCAACCAGTGGTATCGGTATTCCAACAGCTATTGGAGTTGCAAAGCGTGGTTATCACACCACTTTGATCTGCCGTAATTCAGAAAAAGGCGAGTCACTGAAACAGCGGATTGCGGCAGAAACGGGTAATCATGACATTGATATCATTCTTGCAGATCTGACCTCTCTGGAAGACGTCAGTAAGGCAAGCCAGTGTTATATCGATTCAGGCAAACCACTTCACCTGCTTATCAATAACGCAGGTATTATTAATACGACCCATGAGACGACTCAAGATGACTATGAGGCGATGTTTGCTGTTAACTATCTTAGTGTTTTCTTGCTGACAACCCAACTTCTTCCTTTACTTAAAAGCTCTGGCAATCAAACAGACAACAATAGCCGGATTATTAATGTCAGCTCTGAAGGCTATAAGATGGCAAAGCGCATCGATTTTGAAAACATCAATGCCGAGAAGGGATTTAAAACTTTCCCGGTTTATGGCCACTCAAAGCTAGCCCTCATGCTGTTCAACCTTGAGCTTGCAGAACAGCTCTCCAACCACCCTGTAAACACTTACACCGTTCACCCTGGCGCAGTAAATACCAATCTTGGCTCTGGTGACAATACAATCCTGAGTCGTTTTTTATTCCCAATATTTCGGCCATTTTTAAAGTCACCAGAACAAGGCGCAGCAACGACTTTGTATCTAGCCTTTGAGCCGAAAGTTGATGGGCATAATGGTTTTTACTTTGCTAACTCGAAGGTCAGAAAAGTAGGAAAGCAGGCCAATGATAGTGCCCAAGCCAAAACCTTATGGAGCTGGACTGATAACCGACTGTCTGAGTTTTATAATTGACGAATTGGATCATGAAGGGTGTGGCCAGAATTCCATTATCAATTCTGAAGCCAGCTCTTCTTCAACTGGGCCAACAGCTTCAATGATGGGATGACATTGATTAAAAATATCCTGGCAATTCACACTAATGGATTGTCCGGCAATCTGCTGGAGGGCTTTTCCACTGCAGCCAAACACAACTCTTGATACTCCCGCCCAGTAAATGGCCCCAGAGCACATTGCACAAGGCTCAGAGCTGGCATAGAGAACACTCTTTTTCAATACCTCCTGAGACAATTCTCTACCTGCGCGACGAATAACGTTCATGACAGAATGGCAGGTAATATCGTTATCAGTTAACACGCTGTTTTCAGCTTCTACAAGAATCCTGCCTTTATGAGCAAGCAGTGCATAAAATGGTAATTGTTTATTTTCTACCGCCTCTTTTGCACGTTGGATGACATAACCAATAAGTTCTTTATCCAAAATCATCAACTGATACCTCTGGTATCTTAAAACCAGTCAATATATTTTAGCTCGGATAGTTGATTAAAGTGCTAACCACCCTCACTTTTGATTCAAAAGGTGACATCATTAGCTCTTGCTTCCGTAGTTCCTTGGCATATTTTTCTGTTCCGGAAGTAACTCACTCCTGAGTTCCATTAGAGGTTTACCTATATTTCTACCCTCTCCAGAGAACCTTAGGGCATGATATATATTCGTGAGGCGGCAACATACTCTTACCTTGAACTGATGGCATAAGTTATGCCCATTAAGGTCTTGCATTTCAATTGCCGTCACACACTCTCTGACCCTTTCTACTATAGCTATCACTTCATCAGGCTCAATCATTCTGTGAGAAACGGAGTGACTGATATCCATGGACATGGTATTAGCAATTGATATCAGGAACATACATGTAGAATACCTCTGAAGAATTAACCAGGATTTATCAGACTGATCAGAGAGCAGTACATCACCATTATTCAAAAGTAACCAGCCCAAACGATCAAAAAGTATATTTTGCCGGGTGCTCTCTCAATTTGATAACTGACTCATAGGTTAGCTTCAACCTTTCCAGTCATGAACTCAGACCAAAGTTGTTCCCAGCGCCCCTTACTCTGGATCAGTGCTCTTGTTGTCAAAAGCACTTCCGCTCCTGTTGCTTTCCACCTCATTCCAGAACCACATAATCGTTGCTTTACCAGAGTCTTACAAGCCGCTTCAGTAACTCCTGAACCTATTGGCCAATGGCGTTTAAGCGCCTGATGATAATTCATTAACTGGTGATTGTTTGTAAAATAGCTCACAGCTTTGTAGCGCTTCTCTGTCAGTGCGATTGTCTTTTTCGGGAGCTCGGCTGATTCAATTTCCTGAAGGATTTTTTTGGCTGCTCCACGCTTGTTTTTCAAACTATGTAGCCTGTCTTCAAGCCACTGGTGTCGCTTCGCCTTACTGGTTGGAAACAGTGCTTCCGCTGCTCCAGCTAAATATTCAGATGCATGATAAAAATCGAGTATCTGCCCAGAGGTATGTTGTTTCAAATAACTCCAGTTTTCTCTAGCCCCGTCAGCTACCCCGATGTATGTGGCATTTGGGTAGAGTCGTTTTAGATCTGCAATCTCCTCGTCGAGCTTGCTCATAAAGCTTTGTTTACCATACTCTGGCGAACTGGCTGTATATATCGTGTGGAGCCTGTCTCCATCTGCAGAATATAGGCTCAATGTCCCACACATGGCTTCCCTCCAGCCTTCTTCACAAAGCAGCATGCAGGTTCCATCCAGACCAATGGCTATTGTTTCAACAGGCTCTTTTAGTGGAGGAAGGTGGTAGTGAGTGTCTTGCTGGTCTTCAATTAATGCACCTACTCTGTCCGATAAATGCTTGATATAAGAATTTGAAAGCGTCCTTTGATGGTTGGTCTCAAAATCTTCTTTTACCGCAGGCGCTGGCATCTGGCTGTATTTCCAGGCGATAGACTTGGCAAATTTGGGGGTAGCTGAACCAATAATACCGGCACGAAGATCAAGTGCTGCCAGAGTACTGCCACCTCTGACACCCTGATATACGGAGCGCTCCAAAGGTATACGACCGTATAAGGTTTCATAGTGCTTAAGAACCTTTCCTTTGTAGTTCCACTTCTGCTGATTAACGACGATAGGTTCTTTATTGGGTGATTCAAATAGCCCCAATAACTCTTTTGTTCCAAGCTGCCCGGCTTCATTGAGTGCACGCTGTAAACTATCTTCAAGATTCAGCATGTTGCCTGAATCTATAGAAACTTCAATTTGCAAAACGATGCTTTTGGTAGAGCTGGAAATAACAGAAGCGGGCATGACAGTTAACTATTATGAGTGGTGTTCCCATAGTAGCTGTGAAAATAGAGCACTATTGTTTCAATCATTCAGAGAGAGCACCCGATTCAGGTATTCTTTGAAATACTTCAATTGCATCAGAAAACATTCTCTGCTCTTGGAGAACCCAACCTTTCATCCAAATCAACCGGTCACAAGTATGATGACAGGTCTCCATAAATTTCAAGGCTCTTTCTGCCCCATGAGAAAGATAAATGGCAGCAGCAACGACAGACTGGTAAAGAGCATTATCTCGCGTTTGCTTTATGATATCCTTTATATTATTGTCCATTTGAGCAGTTGGACTCATTCGATCATAGTTATAAACTGCTTCCATTAGTAATGCGGAAAGGACCAGGATAGACTCCCTTCTAACCCACCCCTTTTGGGTGCTCTCTCAATTTGATAACTGACTCATAGGTTAGCTTCAACCTTTCCAGTCATGAACTCAGACCAAAGTTGTTCCCAGCGCCCCTTACTCTGGATCAGTGCTCTTGTTGTCAAAAGCACTTCCGCTCCTGTTGCTTTCCACCTCATTCCAGAACCACATAATCGTTGCTTTACCAGAGTCTTACAAGCCGCTTCAGTAACTCCTGAACCTATTGGCCAATGGCGTTTAAGCGCCTGATGATAATTCATTAACTGGTGATTGTTTGTAAAATAGCTCACAGCTTTGTAGCGCTTCTCTGTCAGTGCGATTGTCTTTTTCGGGAGCTCGGCTGATTCAATTTCCTGAAGGATTTTTTTGGCTGCTCCACGCTTGTTTTTCAAACTATGTAGCCTGTCTTCAAGCCACTGGTGTCGCTTCGCCTTACTGGTTGGAAACAGTGCTTCCGCTGCTCCAGCTAAATATTCAGATGCATGATAAAAATCGAGTATCTGCCCAGAGGTATGTTGTTTCAAATAACTCCAGTTTTCTCTAGCCCCGTCAGCTACCCCGATGTATGTGGCATTTGGGTAGAGTCGTTTTAGATCTGCAATCTCCTCGTCGAGCTTGCTCATAAAGCTTTGTTTACCATACTCTGGCGAACTGGCTGTATATATCGTGTGGAGCCTGTCTCCATCTGCAGAATATAGGCTCAATGTCCCACACATGGCTTCCCTCCAGCCTTCTTCACAAAGCAGCATGCAGGTTCCATCCAGACCAATGGCTATTGTTTCAACAGGCTCTTTTAGTGGAGGAAGGTGGTAGTGAGTGTCTTGCTGGTCTTCAATTAATGCACCTACTCTGTCCGATAAATGCTTGATATAAGAATTTGAAAGCGTCCTTTGATGGTTGGTCTCAAAATCTTCTTTTACCGCAGGCGCTGGCATCTGGCTGTATTTCCAGGCGATAGACTTGGCAAATTTGGGGGTAGCTGAACCAATAATACCGGCACGAAGATCAAGTGCTGCCAGAGTACTGCCACCTCTGACACCCTGATATACGGAGCGCTCCAAAGGTATACGACCGTATAAGGTTTCATAGTGCTTAAGAACCTTTCCTTTGTAGTTCCACTTCTGCTGATTAACGACGATAGGTTCTTTATTGGGTGATTCAAATAGCCCCAATAACTCTTTTGTTCCAAGCTGCCCGGCTTCATTGAGTGCACGCTGTAAACTATCTTCAAGATTCAGCATGTTGCCTGAATCTATAGAAACTTCAATTTGCAAAACGATGCTTTTGGTAGAGCTGGAAATAACAGAAGCGGGCATGACAGTTAACTATTATGAGTGGTGTTCCCATAGTAGCTGTGAAAATAGAGCACTATTGTTTCAATCATTCAGAGAGAGCACCCCCCCTTTTTATGAAAAAACTCACTTACCATACTTGAAATTAACTCATGAGATAAATACTTTTGATAATGTCTGATCTCAAGACTGGCGTTATACGTCAAAAGTTTCATAGCTATATCTGGCAACAATACATCGTCACACCCTCTAAATCCTTTTACAAAGTCCAATTTGAACCCCATAAGATGGAGCATATAGAATGTTCTGGAGTAATAATCTCCTGAACGAGCGGATATAACCATCGAGTTTGCACTGGAGAAATCTACACCACCAAGTAACTGCTGGTCAGGTGGCATTATCCTTATCAGCAACATATGAATGTATTTTTTAAGCTCTTCACACTCAGGCCGATTAGCAATTGACAAAAGGCGAGAGGCAACTTCTTTAATTCCATCCTCATGCTTTCTAAATGCAATAGTATCTGTGTAGTTGATAAGCTCAATCAATAGCTTTTCCCGTTCTAAAACAGATAGTTCTGTTTTATCATGAACACAGATTTCAATTAGTTTGATCAGCTGCGACAGGCTTATATGCACAATTCTATTATTTACTTCCTGTTGATCAAGAGACCCATAACTGAAGCTTCCCGAAGTCAGTAGATAGAATCTGAAAAAATCAGAAAATTGAACACTTTCTCCCTCAAACTGTTTCTTTATAAATACTTCGTGCAGATACATAAATCCCCCCCTGAGACTCAGGGGGTAATCATAATAACCTCCAACAAGCATCACCCTGTCAGGGTGCAAGTTTCTTCCTGTAAGGGTAGAATGACGTTCTCTTAAGCTCCTGAAGGCATCATTATAGAATAGTTTACAGTGCCTTATCATAAGACATAGAACTCTATCAGCCTGATCATCAACTCTTATAGGCTGATCTGGTTTCATACGTCTGAATATAGCTTTAGCATGATATAGTGACCTGGCAATTAACTCGACCATTACCATTACAGAATAAAAATCATCCCTGTTTTTTTTAAAAGCAATTACTTGTTCTAATAAAAAAATAAAACCACTAAAATTTTCCACAATCTTTGATAGATTGATACTACTTAACCGGCTTTTGGACAAACGATTTGGATTAATCATTGGCAACATGAAAAACTGAAAAATATGAAAATCAGCATGATCAGCTAACTCATTAATTGCTGAAATAGCTAACTCAGCTACTGCTCTATAGCCATCGTCATCCATAGAAGAGAGTTCTTCTAAAACTCTTGCCTGGGGTGCTCTCTCAATTTGATAACTGACTCATAGGTTAGCTTCAACCTTTCCAGTCATGAACTCAGACCAAAGTTGTTCCCAGCGCCCCTTACTCTGGATCAGTGCTCTTGTTGTCAAAAGCACTTCCGCTCCTGTTGCTTTCCACCTCATTCCAGAACCACATAATCGTTGCTTTACCAGAGTCTTACAAGCCGCTTCAGTAACTCCTGAACCTATTGGCCAATGGCGTTTAAGCGCCTGATGATAATTCATTAACTGGTGATTGTTTGTAAAATAGCTCACAGCTTTGTAGCGCTTCTCTGTCAGTGCGATTGTCTTTTTCGGGAGCTCGGCTGATTCAATTTCCTGAAGGATTTTTTTGGCTGCTCCACGCTTGTTTTTCAAACTATGTAGCCTGTCTTCAAGCCACTGGTGTCGCTTCGCCTTACTGGTTGGAAACAGTGCTTCCGCTGCTCCAGCTAAATATTCAGATGCATGATAAAAATCGAGTATCTGCCCAGAGGTATGTTGTTTCAAATAACTCCAGTTTTCTCTAGCCCCGTCAGCTACCCCGATGTATGTGGCATTTGGGTAGAGTCGTTTTAGATCTGCAATCTCCTCGTCGAGCTTGCTCATAAAGCTTTGTTTACCATACTCTGGCGAACTGGCTGTATATATCGTGTGGAGCCTGTCTCCATCTGCAGAATATAGGCTCAATGTCCCACACATGGCTTCCCTCCAGCCTTCTTCACAAAGCAGCATGCAGGTTCCATCCAGACCAATGGCTATTGTTTCAACAGGCTCTTTTAGTGGAGGAAGGTGGTAGTGAGTGTCTTGCTGGTCTTCAATTAATGCACCTACTCTGTCCGATAAATGCTTGATATAAGAATTTGAAAGCGTCCTTTGATGGTTGGTCTCAAAATCTTCTTTTACCGCAGGCGCTGGCATCTGGCTGTATTTCCAGGCGATAGACTTGGCAAATTTGGGGGTAGCTGAACCAATAATACCGGCACGAAGATCAAGTGCTGCCAGAGTACTGCCACCTCTGACACCCTGATATACGGAGCGCTCCAAAGGTATACGACCGTATAAGGTTTCATAGTGCTTAAGAACCTTTCCTTTGTAGTTCCACTTCTGCTGATTAACGACGATAGGTTCTTTATTGGGTGATTCAAATAGCCCCAATAACTCTTTTGTTCCAAGCTGCCCGGCTTCATTGAGTGCACGCTGTAAACTATCTTCAAGATTCAGCATGTTGCCTGAATCTATAGAAACTTCAATTTGCAAAACGATGCTTTTGGTAGAGCTGGAAATAACAGAAGCGGGCATGACAGTTAACTATTATGAGTGGTGTTCCCATAGTAGCTGTGAAAATAGAGCACTATTGTTTCAATCATTCAGAGAGAGCACCCCTTGCCTGTAACTTTGAGACACTAAAAAAGATATGATAAAACTTTCTCATTAAAACTTCCTGCGAATCTCCAGTTCTGGATCCATCAAAGAAACGAAATATTCTTACCAGACACCAAGAGAGTACGCTACAAGTATTCTCAACCACAGATTCTGATCTATATTTCTTAATGGATAACTCACCAAGTAATTGATCAAATTCTTTTTGGGTTTCTACTTTTCCACCTGGTCCAACATGAACACTATCGAGCAATCTGTTCAATTTTTTCCCAGGAAAATCCGGCTTGCTTTCAGAGAAAAAGCGTTGGTGATTAGATAATATATCTCGAAGGCTCTTACCGCCGGTAGCAAAAGGAAGAAGTGCACGCCAAACACTACTGATTGATAGAGCAGCATTATTTGAAAGATCTTCTGAGCTGTACATTATTACAGCAGACCTTTCCTCAATTGAGGTTGACTGGTGATGACTGGCTCCATGAGATGAATTTTTTACCATTACTTCGGGCAGACCATCTACCATGCGTACATGTGGTGAAGTCTTTTTTTGATCATCATGCTTAAAATTGCCACCTATTATTTCCAGCATGTCATCGATACTTTCAAGATGATATACCGTAAATCCCGATAGTATGGAGTCCATATGATCCTTTCATTCATTCTGTCTGTTTAAATGGTTGCAACACTAACAATGAAATAGTGTTCTAATCATTAAGACAGCTTTTACTACTTTTTATTCCCAAAGCAATGTAATTGCCAATAAGAACGACTACAACGCCCAATAAGCTCAGAGTTGTCCATTGATAGCCTTCAAACATGGTCGCAATAAATAAAGCGTAACTATTCAGCACCCTTCATATAAATCTGGAATTTTCTGATTTTTCGACCATCATCTTATACTCAATTTTTCTAACAAATCTCCAGTATGGAACCAGACTTCCCAGCTACTCCGTTTACCGAAGCTCTCCTTAAAGAGAATGAAGAGCTTCGGACCGAGAATGCGCTTTTACGGGAACGTTGCAGCGAACTGGAAGAAAGGGTTAATAAAAACAGTCAAAACAGTAGTAAGCCACCATCGTCAGATGGTTATCAAAAGCCCAGTAAAAAAGGGAGTGATAAAGGTGATACATCTTCCAAAGAAGCCCCCTGCTCCTCACAGGAAACACCGAACCCCAAAAGCCTTAGACCATCTTCAGGCAATAAACCAGGTGGCCAGAAAGGTCATCAAGGCTCTTGTTTGAGACGTGTCGCCTTACCCGATTATGTCAGGCATCTGAAGGTTGAAAAATGTTGCTGTTGCCAGTCTTCGCTTATCGATATTAAACCCACCAAATACATTGAGCGACAGGTTTTTGATCCAGGTAGACCCGGAGAATTTGAAGTTACCGCGTACTGGGCAGACGTTAAAGTATGTCCTTGTGGTAAACGGAACACCGCTGAGTTTCCCCAAGGAGTGAAAGCCGCTGCTCAATACGGAGAAGTGACTCAGGCAATGGCTGTTCATTTAAACCAGTATCACTTCATCCCATATCACCGGGTGTCTGAGTATTTCAATACTATTTATTGCATGAGTGTCAGCGCAGGCTCTGTTGCCAATTTTGTTGCCTATACCCATGAGAACCTGGCCTCTACTGAGCAGAGTATCCGCGATGCTTTACAAGAAAGTCCGGTTGCAGGAGCGGATGAAACTGGCATGCGGGTTGACGGTTCACTGTGGTGGTTACACATTATGCGAGATGACCAATGGACGCTTTACTACCTCTCAGAAAGGCGAGGTTGTGAAGCAATGGATGCAATGGGCATCCTGCTGACTTTTGCAGGCATTCTGGTTCACGATCATTGGAAGTCCTACTTTGCCTATGCGGCAGTGCATGTGCTTTGTAATGCCCATCATCTGAGAGAGCTTCAGGGAGTTGTCGATAGGGATGCGAATAAGCTGGCTCTGCGGCTGATGAAATTGCTTACGCTCTCCTGGCACTTCTGCAAGAAATACAAAGCAGCCGGTCTGACTCAAATGCCTGGTGCAATACAGCTTCGCATTGAGACGATATACGACCAAATCCTTCAAAGGGCTCTCACGAAGGAAACCGCTTATATGGAAAAACAACGACAGGTGCTTGGACGTAAGAAGGTCAGGAATACCAAGGCCTACAACCTGTTCAAAAGGCTTATTGAGTTTAAGGTTGAAACGTTGCGCTTCATGTCGGACTTTTCAATTCCCTTCGATAACAATGGCAGTGAACGTGATGCCAGGATGGCCAAACTTAAGCAGAAGATCTCAGGCTGCTTCAGAAGCGAAGACGGAGGTACCATGTTTACCCGAATCCGAAGCTATTTATCATCTGCTAAAAAGCAGGGGTTGAACATATTTCAGGCGCTTCTTAAAGCGGTTCGAAATTACAACAATACGCCTTTGCTGGGTGCTGAATAGTTACAATAAAGCAATGATTGGATAAATAATATCTACATAGGCTGTGCGATCAGCACCGATGCGTCCAATCAGGGCAACATAGGAGGTCATTGCCATGATCGACCCGAACAAAGCAAGGTACAGCAGAGAAAACACATAAGGCTTGCTCCATTGGAACGATGGTAGTTTTCCCAGGGAAAGAGCAAAAGCTGCAGTAAACAGTGAGCTATACATCATCGCTGTCATTACTACAGGCAATAGAGGAAGCCCACTTTTTTTATTGATTTCACATATCAGACTGCCAATTGAAAAAAAGATACAGCCAACAAATGCCATCGTAATACCCTTCATCAAATCAGTGGTCAGACTAGTCGCTAGCTCAGGCAGAAAGACCATCACGATTCCCAGAGAGCCAAGCATTCCACCAATAACTACAGGCAAACGGACCGGGTTCCCCAGCCAGAAGTGACCAATGATGACATTGAGATAGAGCATGCTGGTACACACCAGCGCAGACTGTGCACTGTTAATATAGAGCTCACTGAGATACACCAGCCAGTAAGAAATACCGCAAAAGCAAATACCCTGTAGAAATATTCTGAGGTGTTGTCGTGGCGTGAATTGAACAGGCACCCGCTGCAGGAAGCAGATCGCCATTAAAATGAGTCCAGCCAGAAGAAAGCGATAACTGATAGACCATAGCGGATCAACGTCACCCAACTGAAAGGTAATGGCATACCAGGTTGAGCCCCATACAAATGAGCACAGGCTAAACAGCAGGATATTCTGCATTTTGTCTCACCGTTCTTTTCCAAAAAAAGTAAAGCAAGAGCCGTATATTGCAAAATAGCCTCAAACTCTCAGGCAACAACCCTGTTTTTTGTGCTGGATTAACCGATACGGCTCATTAATTAGAATCAGGAAGAGACAAAAATAGCTGATGTTTAAAAAGGGCAGTGCTTTTTTTAAAGGTCTTCAGCCCACGGCATTTCTGGCAAAGCATCCAGATTATTATTGTACCTCTGTACATTGAATGCCGCCTGATGATTGACCACATCCACCAGCTCTACACAGAGAGCACATGCAATGTACTGAACCGCCTCCTCCCTATCAACACCTTCCAGCATCAGCCGCATCAACGTCTCTTTTACTCTTGGGGGGTTATTTTCTGCCAGCTGGTTTTCAACTATTTCAATAACCGCCTCACCATCCATCAAGTCATCGCTATCAACCATTACCATAAACCCCAGTACGTCTTTCAAAAGCACTCATTCTATCGGTGGATGAATCTAAATGCTCACTTAATATAAAAAATACGTCGTCTATATATACAACAATAACCCCAAGAGCTTCCTCTTTCTCATCTCAGCCAACCATAAAATGTACTTGCGTCGTCTTTAAAGAAAGAGTACGAATGTCGGATTAAATTTTGGCAAACAGGAGGAAGCCTGTGTACAAAGTTTACGGAGACGCCCAGTCCGGCAACTGCTATAAAATTAAACTGCTGATGAGCCACCTGAATATTGACTGCGAGTGGGAACACATCAATATCCTTGGTGGTGGAACGCATACTGATGAGTTCCTGGCCATGAACCCCAACGGTAAGATTCCTGTCATGGAGTTGCCAGATGGGAATTACCTGTGGGAATCCAATGCCATCCTGAACTACCTGGCTGACGGCACAGACTACCTGCCTTCAGACCCTTTCCTAAGGGCAAAAGTTCTCCAGTGGCAGTTTTTTGAGCAATACAGCCACGAGCCATATATCGCTACAGCCCGGTTTATCGTGAAGTACCTGGGCAGGCCCAAGAAACATGAAGCAACACTTCAGGCAAAGAAGGCCAGCGGTTACAAGGCACTGCAGGTTATGGAAACTCACCTGGAGCACAATGACTGGCTGGTTGGTGATCAGATGACCATTGCCGATATCTGCCTTTACGGCTATACGCACGTTGCTCCAGAGGGAGGATATGGCCTGACTGACTTTCCTTTTATCATGGCCTGGCTTAAGCGGGTAAGGGAACACCCAAAGCATGTGAAGATGGGCTGAGCCTTCTTTTCCTCTAATACTCACCAGTAGTAATGATCTCCTGCTTCAAGCCTTCCCACACAAAGCAGGAGATACCTTAATCATATGTTCAAAAAAACAATATTTATGCAACTAATTCAGGAACTACGTGCCCCTGATATAGTCCATAGGACTTTAAGATCGACTTTTTAAAACTGTTGGATTCTTCGCTGTAGATAAAATTTTACTCACACATACCTTTTCTTTTGAATAAATCGTAATTATTTAAAAAATATCAGGAGTTGTTCATAGTGAACCCTGCTTTAGCATCATCGGCAGCGTATAAACCAGGTGCAGAACTCTTGCCGGCCTCCCAAGGTACTGAAGAGGCGCTTTCAGGAAGAATGAGAGTAAAAATAGTACCCCCGGAAGAACTAGCCAAAACCCACTTACCTCAACCCGAGTTAAACGCAGAGCTTTCCCCCATCAAGGATCAGAAAGATCTGAATGAGCGGCTCATTCACTACATGGAAGAGATGTGTAGTGATCATAATAATAGAGTTGCTATTATTAAGAACTACAGTAACTATTCAGCACCCAGCAAAGGCGTATTGTTGTAATTTCGAACCGCTTTAAGAAGCGCCTGAAATATGTTCAACCCCTGCTTTTTAGCAGATGATAAATAGCTTCGGATTCGGGTAAACATGGTACCTCCGTCTTCGCTTCTGAAGCAGCCTGAGATCTTCTGCTTAAGTTTGGCCATCCTGGCATCACGTTCACTGCCATTGTTATCGAAGGGAATTGAAAAGTCCGACATGAAGCGCAACGTTTCAACCTTAAACTCAATAAGCCTTTACGCGATGTGCGACTTTGTCTGAAACTATCTCAAATTACTAGCCCGGATATTTCATAAACTGCCCCGAATCTCGGGCAGGACTTTGTCGCCCTAAGGGATTTTGTGAGGGAGTGCCGTACCGGGGAGTACGGTCGACCGAGCAAAACTCCCCTAGGGCGGCAAAGGACAAGCGAGAACGGGAGCACGTTTATGAAATATCCGGGCTAGCATGATGGTAAGTCCAAGTTGTATCTTCAAAATCACGCAATTATTTGCTTTCCGTTTTTTAATCTTCGGAAATAAGGTTCTCAAACTGTATTGCAGGACGACCAGCAATTATATTCAGATAAGAACCAATATTATGTGCCAGTAACTTCCGAGCGATACGTGATGTCATATGCCATCTATCTCGACAATGGCACTTTTCTATTTCAAAGCGCTCTGTCAATTGACCTATCACTGTTTCTATTCTCCGTCGTACCCGTAATACCAGCTTTACAAACGACTTCGGACGTTCATCTTGCATGTTTTTTCTCAGTGGCGTCTGAAGATCAATACCTAATTCCTGACAATCAGCTTTAAACTCAGGCCTTATATAGCCCTTATCGCCAAGCAAGAGGCCAGAAATGGTCTCGAGCATGTCATAGGCTGCATCACGCTCATCTACGTTCGCTGCGGTCAGAGTAAAACCCACAGGAATCCCTCGTGCTTCAACCAGCAAATGCCCCTGAAAGCCATAGAACTTCTTGTCCTTGGAAGCGCAGTAACCATAACCAGCCTCAGCTTTAAAGATACGGCTCTGTGGTGCACGGGTTCTGACGACAACATCAATCGGAAAACCATCGATTAAATGGATATCTGCATTATCTGCATGCATCATCTGGACTATACGAATTTGCAGTCGTTGTTTCACATGCCATAAGTTGGCGGCCTGTTTGACAAATGCCGAGCGTGAAGGAATGTCAGGAAACAGGTGTCGCCAGTGTCGGGTAAAATACTTCCAAATCTCAGTGTCCTTATGATGCCCAAGCCATTCACCGACAACTTCCATGGTGATCGCTTCACTATCAGTGAGCTTTGGTGGAAACCCTCGAAGTCGCAGTGGTACAGGAAAAAGCTCTTTTACCAAATCGTCGATCAAGCAGTAGACTGTAGTGATAAACTCTTCAACGGGCATGACTGAAACCTTCTTTGCTTTCTACTGCTTTTAATAGCAGAAAGCAGGATCAGTCATGTCTCCTTATGCAAACCTAAAAGTCGCACATGGCGTAGCCTTTTGAACAGGTTGTAGGCCTTGGTATTCCTGACCTTCTTACGTCCAAGCACCTGTCGTTGTTTTTCCATATAAGCGGTTTCCTTCGTGAGAGCCCTTTGAAGGATTTGGTCGTATATCGTCTCAATGCGAAGCTGTATTGCACCAGGCATTTGAGTCAGACCGGCTGCTTTGTATTTCTTGCAGAAGTGCCAGGAGAGCGTAAGCAATTTCATCAGCCGCAGAGCCAGCTTATTCGCATCCCTATCGACAACTCCCTGAAGCTCTCTCAGATGATGGGCATTACAAAGCACATGCACTGCCGCATAGGCAAAGTAGGACTTCCAATGATCGTGAACCAGAATGCCTGCAAAAGTCAGCAGGATGCCCATTGCATCCATTGCTTCACAACCTCGCCTTTCTGAGAGGTAGTAAAGCGTCCATTGGTCATCTCGCATAATGTGTAACCACCACAGTGAACCGTCAACCCGCATGCCAGTTTCATCCGCTCCTGCAACCGGACTTTCTTGTAAAGCATCGCGGATACTCTGCTCAGTAGAGGCCAGGTTCTCATGGGTATAGGCAACAAAATTGGCAACAGAGCCTGCGCTGACACTCATGCAATAAATAGTATTGAAATACTCAGACACCCGGTGATATGGGATGAAGTGATACTGGTTTAAATGAACAGCCATTGCCTGAGTCACTTCTCCGTATTGAGCAGCGGCTTTCACTCCTTGGGGAAACTCAGCGGTGTTCCGTTTACCACAAGGACATACTTTAACGTCTGCCCAGTACGCGGTAACTTCAAATTCTCCGGGTCTACCTGGATCAAAAACCTGTCGCTCAATGTATTTGGTGGGTTTAATATCGATAAGCGAAGACTGGCAACAGCAACATTTTTCAACCTTCAGATGCCTGACATAATCGGGTAAGGCGACACGTCTCAAACAAGAGCCTTGATGACCTTTCTGGCCACCTGGTTTATTGCCTGAAGATGGTCTAAGGCTTTTGGGGTTCGGTGTTTCCTGTGAGGAGCAGGGGGCTTCTTTGGAAGATGTATCACCTTTATCACTCCCTTTTTTACTGGGCTTTTGATAACCATCTGACGATGGTGGCTTACTACTGTTTTGACTGTTTTTATTAACCCTTTCTTCCAGTTCGCTGCAACGTTCCCGTAAAAGCGCATTCTCGGTCCGAAGCTCTTCATTCTCTTTAAGGAGAGCTTCGGTAAACGGA
Source organism: Endozoicomonas sp. (assembly GCF_965196975.1). Classification (NCBI taxonomy): domain Bacteria; kingdom Pseudomonadati; phylum Pseudomonadota; class Gammaproteobacteria; order Oceanospirillales; family Endozoicomonadaceae; genus Endozoicomonas; species Endozoicomonas sp. Next base: position 4,773,550 of record NZ_OZ239981.1, on the reverse strand, counting down.
GTAGCTGGGAAGTCTGGTTCCATACTGGAGATTTGTTAGAAAAATTGAGTATAAGATGATGGTCGAAAAATCAGAAAATTCCAGATTTATATGAAGGGTGCTGAATAGTTACGAACTACATAAGTACAGGAGAAAACAGGGAGGACGCTTCCCCCTGTTTAAAAAGGGGGTTTTATTATGGCAATGAGTACTTCGACTTCCTAGAGCAGGCAGAACAAAATCCTAGACTTGAATTCTTCTTTAAAGAGGAAAGTTTTGTCTATGGCTACCCACCTACTGTGCTCAATACTAATAATGCTTCAGTCGATCAGGCAAAACCAGAAAAAATGATGGACCGTACAGTAGTAGACTTTCCATATAGAGGGAACACAACAAGACATACCTGCTATACACTGAACTCCAACGCCTACTCTCCCAGTCAGATATTGGATGAATGGCCGTCAAACTTCTGCTTTATGAGCTGTGGCCAGTTAATCCATTTTGCTGCATATCGTGTTATGAGCGATGTTTGGGGAAAAGCCCAATTTGATACATTTTTTCCAACCGGAAGCTTTCGTCTAACCACAACGCTAAATAACGCATTTGATCCTGTATCTGCTTTTTTCAAGCCGTATGATATAAGGCAGGATCAAGGATTTATTGCTGGACAATGTTACCACTTTACAAACCACCCTAGTTACAGATATAGAGACCTTTCTGGTGACAGTGGCTCCTGGAATGTTGTGTGTTCAGACGCAACTCCCGGTAATGAAAAATTTATTGGTCTTGGCCTGCCATTAAACTGCACGAAGCTGGATTTAAAACAGGCATTAGTTAGTGACTATAATTCTCCCCCTTACAATGAACGAGTTTTTTCACCAGTAAGAAGAGATATGGAATTAAGAAAAATTAGGAAAGTGCAAGCTAGTCATATACAAGATTACGGATCACAAGTACCAGAAACTATAACTTTAGATGAGCTAGACCAATCGGGGGCTGGGCTTGATCGTTCCTATTCGTTCGAGTTGTCATTAGATTTATTAAGGAACGAAGGCTATAAAATGAAATTAAGAGACAACCTTGCCTAAATTTATTAAGCTTTCATTACTCATAAAATAGTAAAGAGCGCTATTCTATAATTCTCTCTGATGGAAATCCTTGTACGATCGCTCTGAATACGGGCCACTTTAAAACGGTAAGCTCTTGCTCCAAACGAGTACGAAAAAGATCAGCATCCGCACTCAATGATGCGATCTCTTCCTCCGTCAGGTATGCACTGAACTGATACTCCTGATCTCCGGAATCCTTTGTATTCTGGAGATAAAGCCGGGTTTTTCTTTTCTGCTCAATTAAGGGCTTACCATACCCATGGGCAATCGCTTGAAGATCAGTAAACCGCTCATAGCTTCTAACCCAGTCAGCCCATTTACTGCTTGATAGTCTGCTCTCATAAGAGCGATACCTTAACCCCAGCTGTAGAAGTTCCAGTAACGACATTTTCTGATAGTGCTGCGCATGAGCCAGTTCATGAGCCAGCAAGCCTGAAATAGCTAACTGCTCATCAGCTTTATGATCAGTTGATACGAATAGTGAATAGTTTAAATGGACCCTTGCACCGGCGACCTTCAGTAAATAATTGAAGATAGGGGTGGTGCTGCCTAAGCGATCCGTTTTTCTAAGGATATACATCTGTGTATACGGCCCAAGCTTATAAGCTCTGGTTATGTTGTCTTGAATATCCACCAGCTCTGCATAATGCCTGTTGATGGTGTCGTGTTGATCAGGAGCCAAATCGACGGCCTGAGTCAGAATGACAGTACCTTTTTCCTGCGATATACAGCCTGACAACAAAAATACCATTAGAACCCATAACCGATAGGCCTTCTTATCATCACGATTTACCTTGATGGTCGCAAACATCCGTTGCCCTAAACAATGTGTCGGTAGTTCTCACTGTTATCGGGTTTATGTGGAATAGCCTTACCTGGCCGATCAACAACGGCGCTCCCAAAGCATGTAAAAGATAACGGATACTGCTAGACTCCCCGCTCAGCACTTTTTACATAACGCTGAGGTTAAAAATGGGGTTTCTTGATCGGGTTCAGGCTGCCATGGAGAAAAATAACTCTCTGTTGTGCGTAGGCCTTGATCCTTCACCCGAGCGCTTTCCTGCATCGATTCAGGTGATGGAAAAGCCTATCTTTGAATTCAATAAAGCCATTATTGATGCTACTGCTGATCTGGTTTGCGCTTATAAGCCTCAGGCTGCCTATTACCATGCCTGTGGTGCAGAAGATCAGCTGGCCATGACGATTGATTACATTCGTACTCAATACCCTGATATCCCGGTTATTCTCGACTCGAAACGTGGTGATATTGGTAGTACTGCCAGCCAGTACGCCATTGAAGCCTTTGAGCGTTATAAGGCCGATGCGGTCACCGTCAACCCCTACATGGGAATTGATACTATAGAGCCATTCTCAAGCTATGCGGATAAAGGAACTGTAGTTCTTTGCCGTACCTCAAACCCTGGTGCAGCAGCTATTCAGAACCTGTCGGTCCAACAGGACAGTGGTGAGCCAGCCATGCTGTATGAAGTCATTGCTAAGATGTGTCAGGAGCAGTGGAATCAGAATAACAACATCCTGCTGGTTGTTGGTGCAACAAACCCAACGGAGTTAAAGCGTATTCGGGAAATTACCGGAGACATGACGTTTCTGGTGCCAGGTCTTGGTGCTCAAGGTGGTGATGTTGAAGCAACCGTAAAAAATGGCCTCAACAGCGAAGGCAAGGGAATTATCGTGAACTCATCCCGTGGCATTATTTATGCCAGTGATGACGATGACTTTGCCGAGGCAGCAAGAAATGCAGCTATCGAATTACGAGATCAAGTAAACCTCTATAGGTAGTCTCTGCCTGAAGCTATTAACGAAAGTCGTTAATAGCTTCAGGCAATTTAGCAAAAATTATTCGTAACTATTCAGCACCCAGCAAAGGCGTATTGTTGTAATTTCGAACCGCTTTAAGAAGCGCCTGAAATATGTTCAACCCCTGCTTTTTAGCAGATGATAAATAGCTTCGGATTCGGGTAAACATGGTACCTCCGTCTTCGCTTCTGAAGCAGCCTGAGATCTTCTGCTTAAGTTTGGCCATCCTGGCATCACGTTCACTGCCATTGTTATCGAAGGGAATTGAAAAGTCCGACATGAAGCGCAACGTTTCAACCTTAAACTCAATAAGCCTTTTGAACAGGTTGTAGGCCTTGGTATTCCTGACCTTCTTACGTCCAAGCACCTGTCGTTGTTTTTCCATATAAGCGGTTTCCTTCGTGAGAGCCCTTTGAAGGATTTGGTCGTATATCGTCTCAATGCGAAGCTGTATTGCACCAGGCATTTGAGTCAGACCGGCTGCTTTGTATTTCTTGCAGAAGTGCCAGGAGAGCGTAAGCAATTTCATCAGCCGCAGAGCCAGCTTATTCGCATCCCTATCGACAACTCCCTGAAGCTCTCTCAGATGATGGGCATTACAAAGCACATGCACTGCCGCATAGGCAAAGTAGGACTTCCAATGATCGTGAACCAGAATGCCTGCAAAAGTCAGCAGGATGCCCATTGCATCCATTGCTTCACAACCTCGCCTTTCTGAGAGGTAGTAAAGCGTCCATTGGTCATCTCGCATAATGTGTAACCACCACAGTGAACCGTCAACCCGCATGCCAGTTTCATCCGCTCCTGCAACCGGACTTTCTTGTAAAGCATCGCGGATACTCTGCTCAGTAGAGGCCAGGTTCTCATGGGTATAGGCAACAAAATTGGCAACAGAGCCTGCGCTGACACTCATGCAATAAATAGTATTGAAATACTCAGACACCCGGTGATATGGGATGAAGTGATACTGGTTTAAATGAACAGCCATTGCCTGAGTCACTTCTCCGTATTGAGCAGCGGCTTTCACTCCTTGGGGAAACTCAGCGGTGTTCCGTTTACCACAAGGACATACTTTAACGTCTGCCCAGTACGCGGTAACTTCAAATTCTCCGGGTCTACCTGGATCAAAAACCTGTCGCTCAATGTATTTGGTGGGTTTAATATCGATAAGCGAAGACTGGCAACAGCAACATTTTTCAACCTTCAGATGCCTGACATAATCGGGTAAGGCGACACGTCTCAAACAAGAGCCTTGATGACCTTTCTGGCCACCTGGTTTATTGCCTGAAGATGGTCTAAGGCTTTTGGGGTTCGGTGTTTCCTGTGAGGAGCAGGGGGCTTCTTTGGAAGATGTATCACCTTTATCACTCCCTTTTTTACTGGGCTTTTGATAACCATCTGACGATGGTGGCTTACTACTGTTTTGACTGTTTTTATTAACCCTTTCTTCCAGTTCGCTGCAACGTTCCCGTAAAAGCGCATTCTCGGTCCGAAGCTCTTCATTCTCTTTAAGGAGAGCTTCGGTAAACGGAGTAGCTGGGAAGTCTGGTTCCATACTGGAGATTTGTTAGAAAAATTGAGTATAAGATGATGGTCGAAAAATCAGAAAATTCCAGATTTATATGAAGGGTGCTGAATAGTTACAATTATTCTATAAACAGTATGAACCCAACCCAATGGTTGATGTCTCTTCAATGGATAACTTCTTTAACCTTCCTTGAAAAGGTTGTTCCATGGAAAGATCATCATCCCCACCACCACCTGCTGTTTCCGCTGAAAAACCTAAAACATACCCACTAGATACAGAGAGCGAAACAGAAGTACGAGCTCTAAATCGGAGCATGCGGGCGGAAACATCCGAAAGGAAGATTCCTGATTACACAGATAACAAACACCTCATTCATCCAAAGGATGTAACATCTGTTAAAATAGCTGTTTATAATAAGCCTGAGCAGTCAAAAGAAGAGCATCCTGAGCAGAAAACATTTACAGACAGACGTGCATTCTTCGAACAACTAGGACAAAACCCAGCTGTACAAGTAAACACCAAAAAGGACAGACCTCACCCTTCATCAATCGCAGAGTACGAAACGGGTAAACTCAGCAACTCAAGCAAGTGGATGGCGAACCCTTTCAGTACAACCCCACACTTTGTTCAACCAAACCAAAGATTGGCAACACCTGAAGAGGGGGCATCATTGCCTGACAAATGTCAGCAGCTACCTCTTGATGCAGGCCCTTCGATGCAAGGCCATGCTTCGACTCAGTCTGAAGTAAGATTTCAGCAAGAGCAGGACTTACAAAAAGCTATTGATGATCTTAACGAATACCTTAAAAAGTGAGCCTCTAATCAGGTAAAAACTCATGCAATTTATGCGGCTTCATGCTGCCTGCTATCCTTCACCTTTTTCTTGGTTCTGGGTTTAACAATGGGTTCAACCTTCCTTTGTTTCTCATAAAGGAACTTCAAAACTTCTGAGCGCAGTTGTGTATATTCCGAATCCTGTGCCAGCTCCAGTCGATCGCGTGGTCTCTCCAGATTGATCTCAAGAATCTCTCCCACCGTGGCGGCGGGACCATTGCTCATCATCACGATACGGTCAGATAACAGAACAGCCTCATCCACATCATGAGTGATCATGATCACGGTGTTATTCAGCTCCTGCTGGATTTCCATCAGAGAGTCCTGCATATGAGCCCGGGTGAGGGCATCCAGAGCACCAAACGGTTCATCCATTAACAGAATTTCCGGCTGCATGGCCAGTGCCCGGGCAATTCCCACCCTCTGTTTCATACCACCACTGATCTCATCCGGGCGCTTATGCATGGCGTGATCCATATGCACCAGCTGAAGATTATGCTCAATCCACTCTTTGGTCTCTGTCTTGTTTTTTGAACGACCAAATACCTGTTTCACCGCCAGCTCAACATTCTGATAAGCCGTCAACCAGGGAAGGAGAGAATGATTCTGAAACACCACTGCTCGATCAGGACCAGGCTCGGAAACCTCCCGACCGTTTAAAATCACGCCACCACTGCTGGCCTGCAGAAGCCCCGCCACGATATTCAACACCGTTGACTTTCCACACCCCGAGTGACCAATCAGAGAGACAAACTCCCCTTTGGCTATTTTCAGGTCAACACCTTTGAGGGCGGTAAAAGGGCCTTTCGGTGTATCAAAGACCATATCGATATGACTGATATCCAGCAGTGTACTCATGAATTGGGTTCCCTTTATTAATGACTGACCTTTGATTTATCCCAGGAGACAAACCGTTGAATCTGCAGCATGGTTCGATCAAGGCCAAAACCAATCACACCAATCACGATGACGGCAACCATAATGCGCGCCAGAGAGTTGGAACTCCCATTCTGAAACTCATCCCAGACGAACTTACCCAGCCCCGGATTCTGAGCCAGCATTTCTGCAGCAATCAGCACCATCCAAGCCACCCCAAGGGAGAGTCGCATACCGGTAAAAATCATGGGCACCGATGCAGGTAGAACAATTTTCTGAACGTGTTTCAGTGCAGGCAGTCGCAACACACGACTGACGTTTACCAAATCACGGTCCAGTGAAGACACACCGACTGAGGTATTAATCACCATTGGCCAGAGACAGCAAAGCATGACGATGATCATCGAATTTAAAAAAGACTTGGCTACCAGGGGATCAGGGCTGATATATAGAGCACTGACAACCATGGTCACCAGCGGCAGCCAAGCCAGGGGAGAAACCGGTTTGAATATCTGAATGATCGGATTCACCGCCGCATTCAGTGTTTTATTAAGGCCAATGGCAATGCCAAGAGGTATCGCAATTAGAGCCGCCAGCAGAAACCCACTCATCACAGTTACCAGGCTGGTAGCGATCTGATCGAGAAAGGTTTCCTTGCCGGTATAGGCCCGTATTTTCGGAACGTAGTCAGGATCTTTGGCAACGCGGGCAGCATTACGTTTCTCCTGCCGCTCATAGAATGCTTCTGCCTTTTCCCGCTCGGTTATATGCTCCTGGTAGAGAGAGCCAAACTGCTCCCATACAACGGTAGGTCCGGGAAATTTGCCCAACGAGGTATCAATATTCCGGGCAGCTCCAGACCAGATCAGTAGGAACGCAACGATACCGATAATGGGCATCAGTACCGTGCTGAACACCTTCCCGGAATTCATCGCGCCTTTCGCGCTCAGCCCGGCAAGAAAAGACAGTGACGATGACTTGCTTTGTTCACCATTCACTGGCTGACTGACAACCGTGGCATCGGTCATAATCCACTCTCCTTCACTTTCTCTTTAAGAAAGGCAACAGGATCAAATCCTGTCACCCTGCTTCAGACCGATGGTGAACTGATTGATGTAGTCGTTTGGTTTTTTGCCGTTGTAGACCAGGTTATCGATAAAGTGGGTCTGTGGGTCACGGAAACCATCTTCTGACTCGAAGTCCGGGAAGTCTTGCAGCTTGACCAGTGCTTCATCCACCAGAGACAGTGCCGCTTTTTCATAGATGTCCGGACGGTACACCTTGGCAGCCAGCGCCTTGTACCACTCATCGCTCTTGTCTTCTGAAATCTGTCCCCAGCGACGCATCTGGGTGAGATACCAGATTGCATCCGAGTAATATGGGTAGGTAGCGTTGTAGCGGAAGAAGACATTGAAATCTTCTACAGGTCGTTTGTCGCCTTTCTCATACTCAAAGGTACCTGTCATGCTATTTGCGATGACTTCGTAGTCAGCACCAACATAGTTGGATTGCGAAAGGATTTTGACTGCCTCAGGTCGATTGGCATTATCATTGGCATCCAGCCATTGAGCTGCGCGAATCAGGGCTCGTGTCAGACGGATGGTGGTATTGGGGTACTTTTTATAGAACTCCTCGGTAATCCCAAACACCTTCTCGGGATTGTTTTTCCAGATCTCATAATCGGTCACCACAGGCACACCAATGTTCTTGAAGACCGCCTGCTGGTTCCAGGGTTCGCCCACGCAGTAGCCATAGATGGTGCCAGCCTCCATCGTGGATGGCATCTGTGGTGGTGGAGTGACGGATAAAAGGGCATCGGCATCTATCTGCCCAGACGTATCCCCTTTATGTGGTGCATAAAATCCGGGGTGAATACCTCCTGCTGCCAGCCAGTAGCGAAGTTCATAATTGTGGGTAGAGACTGGAAAAACCATACCCATATTAAACGGCTTCCCTTCAGACTGGTATTTTTCAACCACCGGTTTCAGGGCATCCGCTTTAATCGGGTGCTGAGGTCGGCCATCGGCCATCTTGGGAATATTGGGCTTCATTTGATCCCAGATTTCATTGGAAACCGTAATCCCGTTACCATTCAGATCCATGGAGAATGGCGTAATGATATTGGCTTTGGTACCAAAGCCCATGGTGGCAGCCAGAGGCTGTCCAGCCAGCATATGGGCACCATCAAGACGCCCATCAATCACACCATCAAGCAGCACTTTCCAGTTTGCCTGAGCTTCAATCGTGACGTAGAGCCCTTCATCTTCAAAAAAGCCCTTCTCATAAGCAATGGCAATGGGCGCCATATCCGTCAGCTTGATAAAGCCAATGGTCAGTTCTTCTTTTTCCGGATAGCCAAGTTCAACATCTGCCCTGACACTGGCTTGCCCGGTAACAGCACTCACCCCCATGACCGCACTGATGGCAGCAACCTTGCTTAACCTGGAAACCTGCTGAACCGATGCCTTCTTAAAAGGCTTAAACCACGTCATTATTCCCCTCCCCCGTATAACCGGCCTCTCTACGTTGAGCTGGAGTAACCGTAATCAGGCATCACTCTTTTCCGGTATCAGCCAACGCACAGAGATGTACTGCCAGGGAGTCAGCAGAAAACGTGCCAGATAACAGAAAATCTGATAACCAACTGAATTTAAAAGCATTAGCTTATTCTGACTGACAAATACCTTACCTGTTTTCAGAGAGTAAAAAGCAATCAGAGATAGCAATGAGGGTGCAGCTACATCAGGCAGGTCACAGGGTCTGCACCAATCTGGCACGCTACCAAGTCATCATCTGACTCATTTCCCGGTTACAAACCTCTTACATTAGAGTGCTGGTCTTGCCGAAGTGGAGTTGCTATAACGTTCTCCAGTTATGGAACAGGAATATGGATCTGGAAACTATGTCTAGTTTGGAAAACCTCCTCGAAAACAATAACCAGTGGTCCAAGTCCATTCGTGAAGAAAAGCCCGGTTTTTTTGAAAAACTCTCTGAACAGCAGGCGCCCAAGTACCTCTGGATCGGATGTGCAGATAGCCGGGTACCTGCCAACGAAATCGTTGGCCTCCTTCCGGGCGAACTTTTTGTACACCGAAACGTTGCTAATGTGGTGGTCCATACCGACCTGAACTGCCTGTCCGTGCTTCAATACGCTGTTGACTACCTGAAGGTGGAGCACATTATTGTGACAGGGCATTACGGTTGCGGCGGTGTGCGCGAAGCCATGAACAACTCAAAGCTGGGATTGATCGATAACTGGCTGAGGCACGTTCAGGACGTTAAAAAGAAGCACACTGACCTACTTGAGAATGCCGGCAGTGATGATGAGCAGTTCCAGAGAATGTGTGAGCTTAACGTTCTTGAGCAGGTGCTGAACGTGTGCCAGACAACCATCGTTCAGGACGCCTGGGATCGTGGCCAGAAACTGACCGTAAACAGCTGGGTTTATGGTTTGAAAGACGGTCTCGTGCGGGATCTTGGCTTAAGCGTTGGCTCAAATGAAGACATTGACGCCAAGTACCCGGCAGCTCTTGATAAAATTGCTCATAAGTCAGGTTAATCATTCCCTCTGTATGGCCTGTCCATGGTTTGCTTCGACAGGCTATCAGAACTAACGTCTTTAATTTACCCGTCTATACTTTCCTTCCATTTAATGTAAGTGGAAGTGCCCTTTTATGCTGATCGCCAGCCGTAGAGCATCCCTGCTTCTTTCCAGTTTTCTGATTACCGGTGCTGTTGCTGCAGTAGAGGCTAGTAAGGTAGGAGAGCCAGAAGGGTTCTGGATACTTGAAAACAGAGACCCTGAAAAGCCCTATGGTGGGCTCAAACTTAATCGACCTAACGCCTTCTCTCTTCTGGTGTTTGACAGTAACTGCCAACTGTACAAGGTGGAAGGTAAGATACGCCGAAGAGCACACTCTTGGGAGCTGAAGAACCACGCAGACCACAGTAACGTGTTCATTCTGACCAGAGAATCACAAAAACTCAGGCTGGTCGATACAGAAGGTCAGGAAATGCTGTTTACTGCAGCTTCTGAGGCCGAACTGGAACAGGAGTTGAAAATGGCCAGAAGTCAGCAATGCGCACTGTCCACGCTAAAGAGTGATCCTAACCATGACCCCTTTGATGTGTAGAATGTCCCTCTCTATCAGAACATTCTGTTATGCACTGGCTCCGTTACTGGTAGCCCTGATGCTGTTTGTCCAGACAAGTCATGCGGAAGACCTTTCAGAGAAAACGCCCAAAGCCGCCAGCTTTAATAATTTTTACCTGGTGACATGGGACACCAAGTCCATTACCAACCGAAAGAAATTTGACAAACTGCTTTCAGAGCAAGCGGGCAGTCTACTCAAGCTCTGGAAAGCGGGTAAAATTGAAAATGTTTATATTGATCCCAAGCCAACCGATCAGGAAGGTCAGCGAGTTGGAACTGTCGCATTTTTTGTTCGAGCAACATCTCCCGAAGCAGCAAAAGCGATTCTGGCCGACATGCCGTTTGTGAAAAACAAAGTGGCCAGCTACCAGCTTAAGGAAGTCGGTGCCTTCTGGCTTGGCCGTCCGGAAGATCTTGGTATTGGCGCAACCGACTAATAACCTTGCATTTGATACGCTTTGATACAACCTCAATATGAATAGCTGTAGCGCAAAAACACTATAATAAATTACGATACGGCATTATCTAAAAAAAACAGGGCAAACCGATGAGCAACTCTGATAAATACCCCATACTTATGCGCCTGATGCACTGGACTGTTGGTCTTTTGATCCTGGGAATCATCGGTGCTGGCTGGTATATGGTCGGTCTAGAAGACAACGTCAGCTATAAATACGATATTTACCACTGGCATAAGTCCTTCGGTGTTCTGGTGATCTTCCTGTTGTTTGCCCGTCTGGTGATTCGCTGGGCCAGCAAGGTTCCAGAACTACCTGACAGTATGCCCGCTTATCAGAGAAAGCTGGGAACACTGGTGCATTGGCTCCTCTATCTCTTTATGTTCCTCGTACCAGTAAGCGGATACCTGATGTCTGATGCGGGCGGCCGTGATGTGCCACTGTTTAATCTGGTCATGCCCAGCTTTCTGGAAAAGAACCCTGAGCTGGCAGGCCGGCTCCATGATATGCACGTAGTCATCCCCTACGTTCTGTTGGGTATTGTGGTATTGCACACTCTGGCTGCCATCAAGCATCGTTACTTCGATAAGCCTGAGCATGATGTGCTTCGTCGAATGCTCTGAGCAATTCAATATATTAAAAAGGCCCTCAATTGAGGGCCTTTTTATTGACTACGTATCTCAGCTTTTATTTGCAGTTTTCGCCCTGTTCCAGGCTCGGGTTACCGTACGGACAATTTTCTTGTCCGGAGACTTCACCACAAACAGAGAGTTCAGCCGCGCTTCTGATGGATAGATGCCATCATTATTGCGCATCACGTCATCCACCAATGGGGTCGCCTTGCGGTTGGCATTGGCATAAGCCACATAGTTACTGATGTCAGCAGTTACCTGGGGCTCCAGAATATAATTCAGGAACTGGTAAGCACTCTCCTTGTTCATGGCGTCTTTTGGCATGGCAAGAACGTCATACCATACGGTCGCACCTTCTTTTGGAATGTAATAACGAATATTAATCCCGTCTTTTTTACCCAGCTCAGAGGCCTGCAGAGTGCCGCCAGAGTAGGCAATCGCAGCACAGATTTCACCACTGGCCAGACCATCCACAAACTGGGAAGAACTGAAATAGCGAATGTGGGGAACAATTTTGGCCAGGTGATCACCGGCAGCCTGCCAATCTTTTGGGTTCTTGCTGTTTGGGTCTTTGCCCTGATAAACCATAATGGAAGCCAGAACATCCATAGGATCGTCAAGAATGGCAATGCCGCAAGAGGACAGCTTTTCTGCATTCTCAGGATTAAGAATCAGGTCCCAGCTATCCAGAGGAGCATCGTCACCCAGCACCGCTTTCACTTTCTCAACGTTATAACCGATACCTGAAGTCCCCCACATGTAGGGAATGGTATAACGGTTACCCGGATCGAAGGCTTCCAGTTTTTCCATCAGAATGGGATCCAGGTTCTGCCAGTTAGGAATACGACTTTTATCCAGCTCCTCGTAAACCCCAGCTTTAATCTGATTCGGTACAAAATAACTGGATGGAACCACTACATCGAAGCCTGAACGACCCGCCAGCAGCTTACCCTCCAGCATTTCATTGCTGTCATAAAGACTATAAGTGACGTTTATACCGGTAGATTTCTCAAAGTCAGATACCGTATTTTCGGCAATATAGTGAGACCAGTTATAAACATTCAGTTGTGGCTTCTCTTCTGCATGGCCAGTGGAGATGGCAGAGATGGAAACCGCTACAGACAACAACCCGGAAATCAATGCTTTCAACAATCATTACTCCTGTTGAAAGTTAAGAGTGATACAGTCCTTTGACTGCCCCATAAAAAAGGCCACTGAAGTCAGCAGCCATTATTTAAAGCCCTTTCAGGCTTCGTACTTTTGAAACCCTTCAAGCACATTGGCAGTGTTCGTGCCCAGGGCATCAACAGCGTACCCACCCTCAAAAATAAATTGAGTCGGTAAACCCAGTTCCGCAATCAAGCGGCCCATTGTTGTGTAATTGTCCGACTTCAGTTTGAAAAACGAGATAGGATCCTGCTCGTAGCTGTCCAGACCCAGAGATACCAGCAGAACATCAGGCTTAAACGCAGCAATCTTATCCAGTGCTTTCTGCAGAGCCGGTTCATAGTCAGACCAGTGGCTGTTCAGGGCCAGAGGCAGGTTCAGGTTAAAGCCTTTACCATCACCTTCTCCCGTTTCTTCCTGATAGCCCAGAAAATAAGGGTAGTCCCAGGCAGGATCGGCATGAACGGATGTGAAGAGCACGTCTGCCCGATCGTAGAAAATCGACTGTGTGCCATTGCCGTGATGGTAATCCACATCAAGAATGGCAACTCGCTGACCGCCGTTGTCCAGATAGGCCTGAGCAGCAATAGCGGCATTGTTCAGATAGCAATAGCCACCCATTTGATCCTGACTGGCATGGTGCCCGGGTGGACGACACAGACTAAAGACAGAGCGTTCACCTTGCTGAATCAACTGCTGGCCGGAAAGTGCGCACTCGACCGAGGCCCAGATCGCCTGCCAGCTACCCTCAACAAGGGCTGCGGTCAGGTCTGAGGAGTAATAGCCCAGCTTCCCTTCAATATGCTCTGGACAGACAGAACGAAACCGTCTGACCGGAAGGCAGTAAGGCATCGCCTGAGTGCTTTCGGGAAATTCTGCCTGCCACAGAGACCAGGCCTGCTGAAGAAAATTCACATACTCCCGGGTATGAACCCGTGCAGCCAGATCAACCGTAAAGTGATTCGGAGCAATGACCGGCCCAAGATTTCTGGCCGTAATATGCTTTAGAACAATCCCGGTTCGCTCAGCGACCTCAAAGCTGGGTACCAGTTCACCACTGAGTACTTCCTGAATATTGCAGTGAAGCGCCTGCTGCTCAGAGTAGATAGTGATCATTTCTATAGAAAGAACCTGATTGGTAAGTCAAAAAGCAGGCCATCCTATAGAAATCTGCAGACCAGGTATACACGCATAAATACGTCGCCAGACACTGCAAATACTGGCAGCAGAGAGCTTCATGCAACGGTCAGTCGGTTGCATTTTTGCCACTGGGCGCCACGCCCCTTTCCAACTGGCTCCAGCAGTCCTTCAGACCGCATCTGCTGAACCACTTTTTTGACCAGCTCCCGGCTGACGGTCGGTATCTGCAGACAAATATCAGCAATGGAAAAAGCATGACTGGTCTGCTCAATGGCCATCTTCACCAGCTGTGATTTAGGCGCGCGACTCCCCTGCCACTGCAGAGTATGAATTTTATCTTCAAGCTCATCGTAAGCACGAATCAGGGTATTCAGGAAAAAATCGATCCATGGCATCGGGTTGTGTTGCCCTTCATGCCAGCCTTTGACACTTAGCTGTAACGCTCTTTTATAGGCCTGCTCATGTCGTACCAGCACACGCTCAAGGCTGATTAGCTGGGCAACCTGATAGCCATTAAGTGCCAGCATCATCGCCATAATCAGCCAGGCTATTCGGGCATTGCCATCGCTGAAAGGATGTATACAGAGAAAGTCCAATACGACTGCGGGTATCAGTAACAGAGGCTCAACCTGTAGCTGAAGCCCTTCATGGTAATAGGCAACCATTTCCTCCATTGCACCGGCAATCGCCGTGGCTGGCATAGTTCGATATAAAACACCGATTCTCTGACCTTTGCTGTCCCGCTCGACAATTTCTTTATTGGTAACCCGCCAGCGCCCTCCTTCATGGGGCACGTGGGCATATAACATGGCATGCAGCTGGCGGATAAGGCTAACTGACAAGGTCATGTGTTCACCGGGTTCAACCACAATTTCCAGACCATCCCGGTAGCCAGCAACCTGCCTCTCAACCGGTGCGGTCGGTCGGTATTCCTTATGCACCAGCTTACGAACCAGCTCTCTGGAAGCAACAATGCCATCCAGACGACTGCTGTATTCCACCGATTCCAGTACCGCAACCTGACGAAGCGTATCCAGAACCTCTGGTTGCTGACGGATAGTCACCAGCTGCCGGCCTCTGAATTCTCCCAGTTGCCTGAACAGACCCAGCTGATAACTGCTGAAGGCATAACCGGATAAATGCTGCAGTGTTTTCATACGTAATTCGATTAAAAATATAATAGGTATTTATCGGGCACAAAAATGAGAACCAAAACACAGCGTCAATTAATACCCATAAAATTCAGAAATTTAAGAAAACTCCAAGAATAGGATATTTTTTGGACAATTTTTAATCAAACTCGTAAAAACACCTATCCATTAATGGGACAGATGTAAAACATGCGCTTCAAGGGAATGTCTAAAGAAAGAGAAAGGTGTCCCGCAAAGTCGTCAAACTGACTTTGCGAGAAGAGATGAATTGATGATTAAAACTGACAGACCTGCACACACATTAATACACAGGCCATCGCCTCAGGGTCATTACGACAGGCGGATGCGCAGGGATTAAATTCTCCCCCCAGCTCTGTACAGGTTTCTTCTGCCATGAACTCACACTCCTGGTGTTCTTCCAGCCAGCGGCTCCCTTCGGAAGAGATGCAGGCCAGAACATTCTCAGGTCCAGTCGCCGTGATCTGGGCAGGAATAGAGCGGGTCATGCGAACATCTGTCAGGACACCCGCTTTGCTCAATTCCATAACCTGCTGCATAACAGGATCGGGGGTCATGGTTGAACCGGTGAACTGACGAGTTACTTCAACTTCCGAATTTTCAGCCACTACATCCTGAGACTCCTGAGTTGAAGCACAGCCTGCCAACAAGAGTGCCAGTGAAACCAGCATTCCAGAAATAACTTTTTTCATTGAACTATCTCAATCGGATAAAAAAGGATATTTATTCACTGCCTTCTTATATTGTCCAGCCAAATCGCGCCAAAAGTTGATCAAACACAATATCTACAGGGGCATATAAGGAGAGGGGCTGCCCTGTAACCGGATGACGCATCTCCATTCTGGAACAATGAAGCAATAAACGGTCGGCACCAAAATGTTCAGCGAAGTATCGGTTATGGTTTCCCTTACCGTGTTTGGCATCACCAATAATTGGGTGGGCAATATGCTTCATATGCCGACGAATCTGATGTTTACGCCCAGTTATGGGCTTAGTCTCCACCAGTGAATAGCGACTGCAGGGGTAGCGATCAATTGCAATTGGCAGCTCAACGATTGCCAGTCGGCGATACTCGGTCACAGCTTCCTGCGCGGGTTTATCCTTACGGGCTTTTCGGTCGGCTATTTTATCCAGCTTTTCCTTCAGTGGATAATCAATAACACCAGATTCAGGCGCATAGCCCCGAACGATGGCAAGATACGTTTTACGGATCAGGCCTTCCGTAAACTGCACACCCGACAGTTTGGCAACTTCGGATGACAGGGCAAAAACAAGCACACCCGATGTGGGCTTATCCAGTCGATGAAGGGGAAACACATGTTGACCTATCTGATCCCTCAACAGCTGAATGGCAAACCGGGTTTCATGACGATCAATCATGGAGCGGTGAACCAGCAGGCCGGAGGGTTTATTGATGGCCACCAGCCATTGGTCCCGATAGATAATATCAAGGGTTTCAGCAGGCGCTTCGATCATGCCTTTGTCCACTCACTTCCAAATTCAAAAAAGCGGAGGATAAAGACAATCAAAGCGCATGGCTATTGAATCAACAAGGCTGACTCTTTTCTTTGGACAAACTGCCAACCGTAATTGCACCAAGAATAACCACACCTCCTGCCAGTGTTCTTACAGAAGGGATTTCTGAGAGAAGAAGCGCTGCCAGCACAATGCCATAAACTGGCTCAAGACAGGTCACCAGACTCACCAACTGGGCTTTCAGATAACGGAGGCTGCTTAAAAACAGCATTAACGGAATTGTCGTACAGAGAATACCGAGCGTAAGGAACTCTGGCCAATACTCAAGCATCGTAAAAACACCTGCCTTTGGCATTATAAGAGCGGTAGTAATAACAGCCCCAATATTCTGTAGACAAGTCAGTGCCATCGCATCCGTTTTCTGAATACGGTTTCTATTAGCCAGAGAAAGGATGGCAAACAAAAAGGCGCTGAAGATCCCCCATGCCAGCCCCTGTACAGTCCCTGACACCCCTTCTCCTAATAAAGAGCCGAAAGACGAAAGGGGGAAGATGACAAAAAGACCGATTACGACCCCACTGGCAGTCAATACATCCAGCATACGTAATCGCTCTTTAAACAGCACAGGCTCAAGCAACGTTACAAATACTGGAAATGATGAAAATGCCAGCAAACCAATGGCTACCGACGAAACCTGAATGGCCTGAAAGAAAGTCATCCAGTGTATAGACAGAATACCACCCAGCGCCATATTGACTGGCCACTGACGGGGTACAAACATCTGTCGAACTTCCCCCTTAAAGGTTAGAACTAACAGGAGAATGGCACTTCCAATCAGTGTTCTTCCCAGAACAATCCAGCCAGGATCGATAGGCAGTAATTTGCCAAACAGCCCTGAAAGACCAAACAACAAAATGGCGATATGAAGCCTGAATAAAGCCTGTCGGCTATTGTCCATTACTTTCCCTTACGTCTCGAACAGGAACAGGCTGCACAAGTAAACAGAAATACTGTATGAGCAGCCATTGAAAACAGGGAGGAAGAATAACTGAATAATCAGAAAAGTGTTGAAATTATGACACTTCTGGCCAGATAAGGAACACTTCTTGATGTGATGGTTACAGCATCCTGAATATGTGCAATAGACTGAAACAACAAATAAAATTGATGAAAACCTGATTAAATCAAATAATTAAAAAAACAATAGATTAATTAGTTATTTCTTATTGTCATTAATAATCACTTCGAACTTTCATTTTCTTGTTATTTTCCCACTATACAACTTCACTATTAATTAAACCCTTAATAAAAATGGGTTGGAATTAATTCGCCGAGTTTCCATGGAGAACAATAATGAAAAAGACACTTTTTGCTATCGCAACTTCTTCAGTCATTCTTTTTAGCGCTAATGCTTCAGCTGATCTGGACTACGCTGCTCAGGCCATGGAAAGACATGGTATGGAAAAGCCAGTGTCAATGCCTATGATGGACGTTTTCAGTGCCAGAGCATCACTGGACTCTATCGTTGTACCTACTGCTTATGAAAAGCTGCAGGCAAGGATGGAAGAGCTTTCTGAAAGAAGAGGAAACTAATACTTCCTCTTTGAAAACAAATGGTTGTGATAGTCGTTAATCACAACCATCACTTCCTACCTCTCTATATTCAGTCCCTTCAACCAAACGCTTTTGTTTCACTGGTCTAAACTTCATCTCTCTCAGCCAAATCAAGTGCGGAGCTATGTCATTAGTCGTTAACTTTCTCAATGAATTCAGGGACTGTCTGCTCAATGGCAGTGAAGATCAGGTTCTGGAACTGAATATGCCTGATGACATCACAGGCTGGGGTATCACCGAAAGTGATGATTACAACCGTCTGGATGATTTGCATAAGCGGTCAGGGCGCTATTTTAAAGAGCGGGAGTCCATCGATATTCAGCTGGATCCACTCGATAGCTTCGGAAACGGTAAAGCCATGATGGTCGCCTGCCGCTTTAAACGTGATATTCAATTCAAGAATGGTTTAAGGCTGAAAGATGATGACTTGAGGCTAACATTTTACCTTGTTGAACATCAGGGCAAACTGAAAATCCGTCATGGCCACCTCAGCAAAGCCTGGCCGGAGGCAACCCAATTCCCGGTCGACCCTGTCCCCCAAAGACCTCAACCCGAGCCTACTGGTCATTCAGCAAGACTGGACTCTGTCAGTATCGCCCCATTCCTTGATGCTTTGAACAGCCGGGTCAGTTACAGTGAATCCGTTGATATGGATGGGCTTGAGTCTCTTCAGCACCCAAGCCAGAGCAGGGTTTACTTCCCAATTCAGGGAAACACAGAACTTCGTGGAACCCGACAGTACACTCAGTACCTTCACGCACTTGCCGAAAAATACGCCAACCCGTTACTTAAATACCATCACCCGGTTGCCTTTCAGGATCAGTCTCTAGTCTGTCTATCGGCTTATGCCGAGTCATCCTGTCTGGATAAGATTACCGGAGAAAAAATCAGTGTCTCACCACTTCGGGTTACTTACATACTTCAAGAGCATGAAGGCCAGTGGTTATGCCGACACAGCCACTGGTCATTACCTCATCCCGATGTCGTTTGATAATGGCCTTTTCTTTAGACCAAGTCAGCAACATCAGCTCTTAGCAGCGGTTCCTTACCAAGATCAAAGCCAGCAACCGCAATATGCAGGGTAAACAGTTGCTTCAGAGTGGCAAAGTCTCTCGACTTAGGCCACTTGTCTTCATCCTCAGTCCACACAGAGAACTCATTCTCAAGAATTGAGCGTGCTTCCTCACTGACGCCATCAACCAGACTCTCTTCAGATTCATGCTCATCAAAAAGATAAGCGCCACCTTCAAAGTCCCACGTCTCAGGAAGCTCAACATTCAGGCTTTTCACCCAATCAATGAACTCTGCTTTTGGCTTCAAGGTAATGACACAGCGGTTAATAAACTTCATTCTTCGCCTGTTTAATCAATCGTTAAAAGTAGTGTGATCAGTATATAACTTACTATAAGTCGGCAGATTAGCACTCTTTTAAGAAAGCAGGGCAGGAAAGTCGACTATGCATTCTCCGGTAAAAACGATGAGCTCGTTATCAGGTCTGCCAAGTCAGTCATATCACAAAACCGTATCACCAGAGGATGATCAACCGGTTCAGCATGCTCATCCCTGCAGTAATGAAAAACAGGAATACCAGCATTGATGCCTGCCATCACGCCAGGTACGGAATCTTCCACCAGTACACAGTTTGCCAGATTAACCCCCATGCCTTTGGCCGCATAAGCCAGTAATCCCGGATCGGGCTTCCAGCAATTGGCATCAAAGGCACTGAACAGTTTTCCCTCAAATCGTGGCAGCAATCCAGTCAGCCCGAGGGTATGTTCCATCTTGCTCGCTGGGCCATTGGACGCTACGCATACGGGCAACCGGATCTTCTCCAGCATCTGGGGAACACCTTCCACCGGCATCAGATGCTTATCGAACAACTGACGTAATTCCTCCCGATACTCTTTCTCCAGCTCATCCAGATCCAGAGACAGGTGATAATCACCGCAGATGGCCGTCAGGATCTCCACCATCTTCCCGCCTTTGTATTTGATCAGACACTCTTCCAGCGTGACTTGAGCACCATAGCGGGAAAACACATTGACCAGTCCCTGGTTACACAGAATCTCACTATCAACCAGTGTTCCATCACAGTCGAAGATTACACACTCGATGTTATTAATAGTTCACTCCCCATACTGCAAAAGCCCTTCAATGGAAAAACAGACGCTATTGCAGGAAATTATTACTGATACTTCAGACATTGAAGAAAATAGTTAACCCCGTCAGACAATGCCTGATTGGATGCGTTCATCACTTTTGAGTAATGAAGAAAAGCATGAAGGGTTCCCGGGTACATTTTGTATTCACACTCTATTCCATGACTTTCGAAGATTTTATAAAGTGCTTCACTGTCATCCAGAAGAGGATCAAATTCGCTGGACGCGATAAAACTGGGAGGAATATTTTCAGATAAGTTATTGTTGAACAGGCAGTAGTAAGCAGCGTCTATCTCCTTATCACTGTTCAGATACATCTCCTGATAATACTCTAGATCTTCTTTCGTCAAACCATCCCACTCACCGCCGTACAGTTTTCGAGAACAAGAGTCTTTAAGGCCGTAGAGTCCATAATAAAGCAACAGGCATTTGATATACCCGATATCCATTCCAGCATCACGTTGCCAGAGATAACTGGCCAGTGACAGATAAGCTCCAGCAGAGTCTCCGGCATACCCCATGTTTTCACAATCGATGCCATGTTCATGACCATGCTTCAGAAAAAACTGACTTACGGCAACACACTCTTCGATGGCTTGAGGATATTTCGCTTCAGGTGACAGGGTATAATCAATACCAATCACAACGGCTCCGGATGCTTCAGCCAGAATCCGCATAATTCGGTCATGGGTATTCATGCTGCCCACAATAAAACCGCCACCATGAATATAAATCAGTGCCGGTGATTGTAATCTTTGGGTTGGGTAGTAGAGCCTTGTTCTTACATGACCGCCTTCATATTCGACATCCAGCTCGTTGATTTCATGCATTTGCGGGCCGCCTTCATTCCAGAAAGCCCGACCTTTCTCATAGTCGCTGCGCATCTGCTGCAGCGGGTCACAGCATATTTCCTGCCCTGATACTTGTGGCGCACAGTGCAGAGCGGCTGTCATCTCTTCAGACAACCGACTCAAAACATCAACTTTATTCATTCGGAGATTCTGTGGGTTGTATAAGCTTTTGGACCAATGACAACCAGTCTGGCCATACTGCAGGGACTTATTGTTGAACCACAAAGAGAGTGAAGAAGCGCTTTTCTTTTCTCTTGTGATCTCTGTGGTTCAATCTTTACCCCATGAAAGGGAGTACATGATAATGATCAGGCAGAAATTTTAGGCTTCACATCGGTGGTACCCATCAGCCGGGGTCGGTTCAACTCCATTTCAACCAGTGGCATCACCTCTTTCATGGTTTTGCCAGAGCGGATGGCCAGATCCTGATACTCTTTGGTATTCAAGCCTTTCCAGTGCATATCCTGATCAGACACCTGACGAATCGGTTTGGCCGGTGAACCAACCAAAAGCTGTCTTGCTTCACCCTGAAAGCCAGCTTTCACAAAACTCATGGCCGCTACAATGCTCTCTTCCCCGATCACAGCACCGTCCATTACTACCGAGTTCATGCCAACCAGTGCATTTCGACGGATGACACAACCGTGAAGAATAGCGCCATGGCCGATATGTCCATCACGTTCGACAACCGTGTCCATATCGCAGTAGCCATGCATCACACAGCCATCCTGAAGGTTGGCACCCTCCTCCAGAATCAAGCGACCATAGTCGCCTCTCAGACTGGCAACAGGGCCAATATAAACACCCGGCCCGACAATCACATCACCAATCAATACCGCGGTTGGATGGACATAGGCAGTAGGGTCTACCACCGGCACCAGTCCTTCAAACTCATAACAGGGCATTACGATAACTCCCTTAAAAAAACGCTGCCCGTCACCCGCTGCCCGCTTCCCGTATAAGCGAAGGTTATCCTGGCTTTTGCGGGCGACAGGCAGCGGGAGGCGCGTAGCGTTTTAAAATTACTCAGCCGTAGCGGAACTCAATACCAAAGGTACCCTGTGGGTAGTGCCATTTTTTGATAATGGTGTCACCACAGAGAATACGACAGGTACCACACTCCAGGCAGCCAGCGGAGTCAAAATGGATATTGCCATTTTCGTCACGCTTATAAAGGCCAGCAGGGCAGGCAGCTTCCAGCTTGGCAAATTCTGCCGGATCCGGATTCTCGACCAGTTCGATATGCGGATTACCTTCATCAACAAAGAATTTGTTAATGCCCAGCTTTACATCAACATTGACCTTCTCGCTCATAGCGCAGTCGCTCCCTTGAAGCCATCTTTGATCAGGTTCATGAAACCGGCCTGCTTCAGGTGAGGCATCACAATTTTCCGCAGTGGAGCAGAAGTGCCGTTCATGGTGTAAAGGTCTTTCATGATGCCGGTCATCATGGTTGGATACTGGTTAAACATTCTTGGGTTATCCAGGAAGCCGGGAACCTTCTTATAGAGCTGAAGGTCTTTCATCACAAAGCTGTTATCCAGCGTTGTTTTGTAGGAAGCCAGGCCTGCTTCACTGAAGTCGCCCGCCTCTTTAGCCTTGATGATGGCATTGGCAGCCGCTTCACCGGAGGCAATGGCCAGATCCATTCCCCGAATGGTAAAGCCAATATTCAGACAGAGACCTGCGGCATCACCGGCAATCAGAACGCCATCACCCACCATCTTCGGCACCATGTCATAACCACCTTCCGGTACAACGTGGGCAGAGTACTCAACGGTCTTACCACCAGCGATCAGCGGCTTAACGGTTGGATGATTTTTGAAGTCTTCCATCATCTGAGGAATGCTTTTGCTGACCTTGTCGATGTTATGCAGACCAAACACCAGCCCCAGAGAAACGCTGTCTTCATTGGTGTACAGGAAGCCACCACCCATCTGGCCATCAGAAGGTGAGCCAACAAACAGCCAGGCAGCACCTTCATTATCCATGCAGCCAAAACGATCGTTGATCTGCTGGCGGCTCAGCTCAATGACTTCCTTAACACCCACACCGGTGTTGTGTGCATTTACACCGGTCACCATGCCCAGCTTCTGGCCCAGCATGGAGTTCACGCCATCGGCAAGAAGCACGACATCGGCTTCCATCTCTTCGCCACCGGCAATAACACCGCAGACCTTACCGTCGCGAACAATCAGGTCATCAACATGAACACCCGGAACAATGCTGGCACCTTCAGATTCAGCTTGCTCTGCCAGCCACTGATCAAACTTTGAACGCAACACAGCATAAGAGCGACTGCCTGGATCTGCGGCTTCAGGGCTTGCATAGTCAAGCGTCACACTGCTGCTGCCATCCATAAAAGAGACTTTTTCATGGACAATGCAGCGCTCAACTGGTGCTTCTTCAGCAAAGTTGGGGAAGATTTTCTCGATACTGTGGGCATAAAGACGACCACCGGTCACATTCTTTGACCCTGGAAAATTACCCCGTTCAATGACCAGTGTTTCCAGACCGGCCTTGGCTAACAGGTACGCACTGATGCAACCGGCAAGTCCTGCCCCGACAATGATTACATCAAATTTATCTTCGGACATGGTGTCCCCTCACTTCTAACGATATGCACCTGACAGTGCAATTCCATTTATTGATGAAACTTATCTGGGCCAAACCGCTCATTGATTCACAAGCGCGTTATATGGGATCGCCCAGTAATAAATAAGAAAGGTCGAAACCAATACCCCGGCAGCCACCATAATCCACCCGTAGTAGCGACTTCTGACATACTCTGCCGCCACCGTTTCTGATGCGGGTATCTGGTGAATTTTGTCCTGGTAAGTAATCTCTTCGATGGTCTTGGTCTGGCCTTTTGAGCCCCAGATACCCAGCACAATGCTGATGGCTACGCCAATAAAGAAAGGATCAAAAAGATTAACCAATGGCACGCCGGCCAGCTCTTTAAGCAGCTTAGCGACCATATACCCAAAGAAACCGCCCGCCATGGCCAGGTAAGCGCCACGTTCTGTCAACTTCTTACTCCAGACACTGGCAAAAGCAACGTAACCCCAGGATGCCGCGATGATCGTGCTGGCAAACCAGGCAATGACACGGATACTGGCCATATCCATACTGGCAATCATCAGTGACAGCAAACTGACCAGCAGCATCATCCCACGGGTAAAGCGAAGCTGTGATTTCTCACTGGCAAACTTGATATTCAGAATATCGCTGGACAGACTGAAGCCCACCACCGACAGGAAAGTACATGCAGAGGTAAGGCCCGCCGTCAGAATACCCGCGAGCAGAGCTACACCCACCAGCGGAGGCATCAGTTCCATAGCCGCCCAGATCATGACCTTTTCAGGCTGATCCATCGCTGGATTCACAGGAATGACACTGATGGACATCAGGTACAGGTAGAGCAGAAAAATTACCGTCAGCAGCGCCATCATCACACTGGAGCGTAGAATCACATGTTCATTTCGCGCCATCAGATTTCGACCCGCCTGCCATGGGCTGACGGCGACGGTTACCAGCCAGATAATCCCCATGGTGATGCCGTAAAACACCATATCAAACTCGGAGCCACCACGAGGGTTACCGTGGTAATCCAGCAGTCCCGGTGGCGTTTCTGGATTACGGGCCAGCGTATCAAGCAGATTCTCAAGACCACCTGCGGCTTCAAATACATAAGGCCCGGCAAAAATCGTGATGCCCAGGAAGAACAGGCACATAACGGTGTCTGTTAATACGCTTCCACGAGCACCGGAATAGAAGGTAAACAGGGTAATGCCGACCCAGGCAATCAAAAGACAGGTTACACGACTGTAACCAGTTAATGTTTCCATCAGCAGGCCGGTGCCCTGTAGAACACTGATCAGATAAGCGAACAGGGAGGCTACCGTAATCATGGCAGCAAGCCGGCGAATACGAAAACTGTTAAACCGATGAGAAAAATAGGTGGGCATGGTATTAACCATAGCCCTGCGAATATAGCGACCAAAAAACAGGCCACCGATCACATACCCTCCGGCACAGAGCGTATTCAGTAAAAGCATGGTGGTAATGTTGCCACCGTAGCTGAAAGCGGTATCCCCCATAAACCCATTAGTACTGAGCATGGAGGCAAATAAGGTGCAGGTAATGAATAACGTGGGAGCATTGCGACCGCAGACATAATAATCATCAATGCCTTTAACCTTCATTCCGGCGTATGCACCAATCAACACGAATACAACAATGCTGACAAGAACGCCGGCGGCATAAATACTCATAACCCACTTCCCACAGGTGCGCCCGGTAATGCTTCCGGTGCTGTCACAGATGTTTCTTCAATATTGTTACTATCAATGCTTTGCTGATTGTTAGAATTGCGTCTTTTTTGCTCAAGATATAAGACTCTATTCATCAACAGGCCAACACCTGACAGAAAGCTGCCAATAAACAATGAAAAAATGATTTCACCCATGATTGAACGTCTCCCTGCCAGTTATAAGAGCGCTTTCCGCAACCCGCTGGCCGCTTCCCGTAAAAACATGTGTCTTATCATTTTCGGGAAGTGGCCAGCGGAGAGCGGACGGCGAATCAGCTGATGCTTATTTCTCGCCAAACGCAGCAGTCAGTGCTGGCACGATCTTGTAAAGATCGCCAACAATGCCGTAGTCCGCGTATTGGAAGATCGGAGCATTTTTGTCCTTGTTCACTGCAACAATCACCTGGGCACTGTTGGCAGCAACCATGTGCTGGATCTGACCGGAAATACCCAGTGCCAGATACAGTTCTGGTTTTGGCATCACACCGGAGATACCCACATAACGCTCCTGCTCCAGCCACTTCTCGCTCTCAGCGATCGGACGGGAACAACCCAGCTCAGCATCAATGGCAGCACCCAGGGCTTCCGCCATGGCGATATCTTCTTTTTTGGCAATACCACGGCCAATACTGACGATACGTTTGGCCTTACCCAGGTCTACCTGAGTAGCCTGCTTAGGCTGACGCTCCAGACACTTGATGGCTGCCTTTGGTGCAACGAATTCAACGTTGATGGTTTCACCGGTTCTGGCAGCATCTTCGCTTTCAGGTGCAAATACACCACCACTGACAACCATCACGGCAAACGGAGAAGCCACTTTCTCCTGACCGTGGGCAAGACCACCGTAAACCATGCGCTTACCGGTAACACCGCCGCCTTCAACGGTCACGTCATACGCTTCAGTAACCACACCCGCCTTCAGTTTAACGCCCAGCAGAGAAGCCAGAGCCTTACAGCAGCGAGTGCCTGGCAGCAGAATCAATGCAGAATCGGCAGCTTCAGAGATGGCCTTGGCCATAGTGTCAGCGTAATCTTCAACAATGCGTGAAGTTTCTCTGGCACCCAACAGATAAACTTTGTCAGCACCCTGGGCGTAGGCTTTTGCTACATCACCATCGGTGCCAATCACAAAAGCAGAAACCACATCACCCAGTTCACGGGCACCGGCAAGTACTTCTGCCTGACGGGATTCGACGTCGCTGAAAACCCAAACGTTTGCAATCTTACTCATTGGTCAACCTATCAATTCAGAATTTTACGCAGGTGGCTTACCAGCTCAGCGATTTGATCTTCACCGTCGCCTTCAATCATGACGTTGAGGCGTTCTTTCTGCTTGGGTGCTTTGGTTTCCAGCAATTCAACCGATGCTGTGCCCTGCGCTACGCCCAGCGCTGATGGAGTCATCGTACCTACTGGCTTCTTACCGGCAGCCAGAATGGCCTTCATGCCAGGAATAGCAGGGGTGTTGATGTCTGCAGAAACAGAGATAACGGCGGGTAGAGTGACTTCCAGCACTTCCACTTCACTTTCCAGTGCACGCTCAACCACCAGCTTGCCGTTGTCCGCGGAAACAATTTTGCTGACGCCGCTCAGGGTGGCGACATCCAGCAGTGCACCCAGACGGGTACCAACCTGCTGAGCCAGAAGGTCTCCGGAACCGTCACCACACAGGATCAGGTCAAAGCCAATCTCTCTGGCGGCAGTTGCCATCACTTCGGCCGTCTGCTCTGGCAGCAGATGCGTATAGGCATCATCCATCACCGCAGTCATGGCGTCAGGACCGCGGGACAGGATGTCCTTAAGGGCCTTGCTGTTTTCCAGAGTCTTGTCACCCACGCTCAGTGCGGTAATGTGGGCTTCACCCACCAGACCTTTCACTTCAACAGCGGCTTCAATAGCGTTCAGATCAAATGGGCTGATCTTTGGCGTTGCACGGCTAACGTCCAGTGAGCCATCGGCCTGTACAACGATATCCTGCTCTTCAGGTACCAGTTTGCATCCAACAATAATTTTCATAGTCATTCAGCTTTCTACCTAAACTGCCCGGAGCACTCTGCTCCGGACATACTTCAAAACAGTCTCTGCTCACCGGAACAGAGGAAATGCTCAATACTCTCTATGACCTACTTCCACTCAGCCAGTGCGTAGTTCAGATAGGCGATTTCTGGATCGTTGGCATCAATCACACGGAAGTGGATGGAGTTGTCATCCCACTTCCACATCTGGGTCTTGATCGTGCAGCCCGGGTACAGAGACTTGGTAATCCGGGTCTTGAAGCGGGTCAGACGCTCAGGCTCACCAGGCAGCAGCGTGTTGATGATGTGACGGCAGGCAAAACCGGCAGTACTTACGGCGTGCAGGTTTGGCTTGGGATGGTCAAACTTCTGGGCATATTCCCAGTCAATGTGCTGAGGATGGTAGTCACCATTCAGGCGATAGATGATGGCCTGGTTCAGAGGCACCTGTTCCACAACTTCAAAGTCAGGCTCTCTCTCAGGAATCTCAACAATATCCGCTGGTGCTTTTGGACCACCGAAGCCACCGTCGTACAGACAGCAGTCCCAGCTTTCATTGGTAAACAGCAGGGTGCCATCTTCATCAAAGGTCTCACCAATGTGCTGAGCCAGACAGCCA
Organism: Endozoicomonas sp.; assembly: GCF_965196975.1. NCBI lineage: Bacteria > Pseudomonadati > Pseudomonadota > Gammaproteobacteria > Oceanospirillales > Endozoicomonadaceae > Endozoicomonas > Endozoicomonas sp. The sequence continues at coordinate 4,745,641 of NZ_OZ239981.1, read as the reverse complement.
CGGCCTGGACCACGGTCGTAAAGCCCCTTCAGTAATACTTTGGTGCTGAGCTTGCCAGACAGTTTGGTCAGAGGCTGATGAAACTTAAGATCAAAGCCCCAGTGCAGGGAACCGCCCCATTCAAAACCAAAGTCGATGGTTTTGGTGACTTCGCTGTCCACAATCGGCATGGCAGCAAACATCGGCAGAATTTTCTGATCCTTTTCGTAAACGTACTCAAGGTCCGTCTTGCCATCGGCACCGGCACCACAGCCCAGGCCAAAGATAATCAGTTCACGGAAGTCATATTCCCGTTCAAAAGGGCCGTATGTCTTGCCCTGCATATCCAGTTTTAAAGCCATCGTCGTACTCCTGACGAAATTAATTTTTCAGTCGTTCGCCTTTATTGCCACTCAGCCAAGGCAAAATTCAAAAGAATGGTTTCAGGATTGTTGGCATCGACTACACGGAAGCGAACGGACTGGTCAGGCATTTCCCAGACCTGAGTGCGCACATCCATTCCCGGATAGCTGACGCCGGTAAAACGAAGTTTGAAACGCGTCATGCGTTCGGGACGACGCCCCATAAACTGATTAGTGATGTGTCTGAATGCCAGACCCGCCAGACCGAGGCCCATATAGAAAGGCTTTTCGTAACCAAACTCCTTGGCATATTCCCAGTCAGCGTGCAGATGGTGATAGATACCAATCAGACGAAAAACCAGGGCACTGTTCAGGTTCAGGTGGTCATCAAATTCAAAGTCAGGGGCACGATCCGGCATCTCCACGATGTCCTGTGGTGCTTTAGGCCCACCAAAACCACCGTCGTATAGACAGATATCCCAGTTATCGATGGTCAGCAGTTTGTTGCCATCCTCATCGAAGGTTTCCCCGGTTTTCTGTGCCAGACAGCCCCGGCCTTCACCTCGATCGTACAGACCGGTCAGAGTAATATTGGTGGTCAACTTGCCGGCCTTTTTGACAAAGGGGTGATGGAATTTCATATCAATCCCCCAGTGCAGAACACCATCCCAGTTAAAACCGAAATCAATATCCTCAGTTACTTTGTCGGATGCATCGATAGTCGCCAGAAAGACAGGGTTTACCTTAAGGTCTTTTTCAAATGCCCAGTCCAGGTCGGTTTTACCATCCTGAGCCGCGCCACTGCCCACCCCGAAAGCCAGCAGATCATTCAGGTCATACTGAGTTTCATAGGGGCCATATACCTTGCCTACCAGATCTGTATTAATCGTCATGGTTTTGCTTCCGCGTCTATCGATATGTTTGTTTTTTAGTAACTATTCAGCACCCAGCAAAGGCGTATTGTTGTAATTTCGAACCGCTTTAAGAAGCGCCTGAAATATGTTCAACCCCTGCTTTTTAGCAGATGATAAATAGCTTCGGATTCGGGTAAACATGGTACCTCCGTCTTCGCTTCTGAAGCAGCCTGAGATCTTCTGCTTAAGTTTGGCCATCCTGGCATCACGTTCACTGCCATTGTTATCGAAGGGAATTGAAAAGTCCGACATGAAGCGCAACGTTTCAACCTTAAACTCAATAAGCCTTTTGAACAGGTTGTAGGCCTTGGTATTCCTGACCTTCTTACGTCCAAGCACCTGTCGTTGTTTTTCCATATAAGCGGTTTCCTTCGTGAGAGCCCTTTGAAGGATTTGGTCGTATATCGTCTCAATGCGAAGCTGTATTGCACCAGGCATTTGAGTCAGACCGGCTGCTTTGTATTTCTTGCAGAAGTGCCAGGAGAGCGTAAGCAATTTCATCAGCCGCAGAGCCAGCTTATTCGCATCCCTATCGACAACTCCCTGAAGCTCTCTCAGATGATGGGCATTACAAAGCACATGCACTGCCGCATAGGCAAAGTAGGACTTCCAATGATCGTGAACCAGAATGCCTGCAAAAGTCAGCAGGATGCCCATTGCATCCATTGCTTCACAACCTCGCCTTTCTGAGAGGTAGTAAAGCGTCCATTGGTCATCTCGCATAATGTGTAACCACCACAGTGAACCGTCAACCCGCATGCCAGTTTCATCCGCTCCTGCAACCGGACTTTCTTGTAAAGCATCGCGGATACTCTGCTCAGTAGAGGCCAGGTTCTCATGGGTATAGGCAACAAAATTGGCAACAGAGCCTGCGCTGACACTCATGCAATAAATAGTATTGAAATACTCAGACACCCGGTGATATGGGATGAAGTGATACTGGTTTAAATGAACAGCCATTGCCTGAGTCACTTCTCCGTATTGAGCAGCGGCTTTCACTCCTTGGGGAAACTCAGCGGTGTTCCGTTTACCACAAGGACATACTTTAACGTCTGCCCAGTACGCGGTAACTTCAAATTCTCCGGGTCTACCTGGATCAAAAACCTGTCGCTCAATGTATTTGGTGGGTTTAATATCGATAAGCGAAGACTGGCAACAGCAACATTTTTCAACCTTCAGATGCCTGACATAATCGGGTAAGGCGACACGTCTCAAACAAGAGCCTTGATGACCTTTCTGGCCACCTGGTTTATTGCCTGAAGATGGTCTAAGGCTTTTGGGGTTCGGTGTTTCCTGTGAGGAGCAGGGGGCTTCTTTGGAAGATGTATCACCTTTATCACTCCCTTTTTTACTGGGCTTTTGATAACCATCTGACGATGGTGGCTTACTACTGTTTTGACTGTTTTTATTAACCCTTTCTTCCAGTTCGCTGCAACGTTCCCGTAAAAGCGCATTCTCGGTCCGAAGCTCTTCATTCTCTTTAAGGAGAGCTTCGGTAAACGGAGTAGCTGGGAAGTCTGGTTCCATACTGGAGATTTGTTAGAAAAATTGAGTATAAGATGATGGTCGAAAAATCAGAAAATTCCAGATTTATATGAAGGGTGCTGAATAGTTACGTTTTTTATTCATCACATGCTGATGACAATCAGCATGCACACCATTCATCAAAAACCCGCATCAGACTTGTTAAACAAATTCACTCTTAATTCAGTACGGTATCCACCCTGATTTCAGCTGTGTGATTCCGGTTAATCAGATAATTCTCAACTTGCTGGTATTCAGATCTGGAAAGTACTTCTTCTTTCAATACGTTCTTCTGTACTTTTCCTGTACAGGTTCTTGGAAACTCTGTTCTGAATTCCACATGGGCTGGCACTTTAAAAGCCGCCATATGGGTTGAACAGAATTCAAGAATTTCTTCAGTGCTTAATATTTCACCTTCTTTAAGAATGACAAACGCGTTAACCACTTCGTCATACATTTCATCTGGAATACCGATAACGGCGGCTTCAATAATTTTGGGATGGCAGACCAGTGCATTTTCAATTTCGGAACTGGAAATATTTTCGCCGGAGCGCTTAATCAAATTGACATTACGGTCAACAAAATAGAAATAGCCATCTTCATCCATGTAGCCGCTGTCACCGGTATAAAGCCAACCATGACTGTCCAGTGCTTTTGCTGTTGCTTCCGGGTTGTTGTAATACTCTTTAAACAGCGTTTTTCCTGGTTCACCCTTGATGACAATTTCACCGGTGGTATTTGGTGTTGCTTCGTTACCCTGATCATCGACAATTGGGTGCTCTCTCAATTTGATAACTGACTCATAGGTTAGCTTCAACCTTTCCAGTCATGAACTCAGACCAAAGTTGTTCCCAGCGCCCCTTACTCTGGATCAGTGCTCTTGTTGTCAAAAGCACTTCCGCTCCTGTTGCTTTCCACCTCATTCCAGAACCACATAATCGTTGCTTTACCAGAGTCTTACAAGCCGCTTCAGTAACTCCTGAACCTATTGGCCAATGGCGTTTAAGCGCCTGATGATAATTCATTAACTGGTGATTGTTTGTAAAATAGCTCACAGCTTTGTAGCGCTTCTCTGTCAGTGCGATTGTCTTTTTCGGGAGCTCGGCTGATTCAATTTCCTGAAGGATTTTTTTGGCTGCTCCACGCTTGTTTTTCAAACTATGTAGCCTGTCTTCAAGCCACTGGTGTCGCTTCGCCTTACTGGTTGGAAACAGTGCTTCCGCTGCTCCAGCTAAATATTCAGATGCATGATAAAAATCGAGTATCTGCCCAGAGGTATGTTGTTTCAAATAACTCCAGTTTTCTCTAGCCCCGTCAGCTACCCCGATGTATGTGGCATTTGGGTAGAGTCGTTTTAGATCTGCAATCTCCTCGTCGAGCTTGCTCATAAAGCTTTGTTTACCATACTCTGGCGAACTGGCTGTATATATCGTGTGGAGCCTGTCTCCATCTGCAGAATATAGGCTCAATGTCCCACACATGGCTTCCCTCCAGCCTTCTTCACAAAGCAGCATGCAGGTTCCATCCAGACCAATGGCTATTGTTTCAACAGGCTCTTTTAGTGGAGGAAGGTGGTAGTGAGTGTCTTGCTGGTCTTCAATTAATGCACCTACTCTGTCCGATAAATGCTTGATATAAGAATTTGAAAGCGTCCTTTGATGGTTGGTCTCAAAATCTTCTTTTACCGCAGGCGCTGGCATCTGGCTGTATTTCCAGGCGATAGACTTGGCAAATTTGGGGGTAGCTGAACCAATAATACCGGCACGAAGATCAAGTGCTGCCAGAGTACTGCCACCTCTGACACCCTGATATACGGAGCGCTCCAAAGGTATACGACCGTATAAGGTTTCATAGTGCTTAAGAACCTTTCCTTTGTAGTTCCACTTCTGCTGATTAACGACGATAGGTTCTTTATTGGGTGATTCAAATAGCCCCAATAACTCTTTTGTTCCAAGCTGCCCGGCTTCATTGAGTGCACGCTGTAAACTATCTTCAAGATTCAGCATGTTGCCTGAATCTATAGAAACTTCAATTTGCAAAACGATGCTTTTGGTAGAGCTGGAAATAACAGAAGCGGGCATGACAGTTAACTATTATGAGTGGTGTTCCCATAGTAGCTGTGAAAATAGAGCACTATTGTTTCAATCATTCAGAGAGAGCACCCCGACAATTTTGATTTCGTAGCAGAATCCGGGTCTGCCAATGGATGGCCAGCGACGCTCATAGCCGGGGGTATCACCCAGATTGCCAACAATGGTTTCGGTCATGCCATAAGACGTCAGCAGCCTCACACCAAAGCGCTCTGAAAACTGATCTTTTTCCAGCTCGGAAAGGGTCAGATAAAACATGACTTCCCGCAGGCAGTGACCCTTCTCCCAGGCTCTCTCTGGCTGCAGCATGAGGGTGCGAATCATCAGCGGAATACATTCGGTCACGGTTGCCCGGTAATGGCAGATCTGACTCCAGAAGCGAGATGCACTGTACTTCTCTATCAGGATCAGCGTGGCACCTGAGGCAAACGTTGGCATCGCTGCAGTGCATTGAAAATCAATGTGACAGGCTGGCATGGTGCTCAGGTACCGGTCTTCTGAACGCAGAGAGCATAACCAGGAGGTATATATTCCGGAAAAGTTAAGGTTGTAGTGGGTAATCACCACACCTTTTGGTCGAGACGTTGTGCCCGACGTAAAAATAATCTCGACTGGATCACTGCTGTCTAAAGGAACGGTTTTTTCCAGTGTTGTTGACTGCTTTCTTAACAGGGCACCAAAATTCAAAGTCCCGGCAGGTTCTTCATCTTCTTCAATTCGTGTGATCAGGATGTGCTCAAGAGGAATGCCATCCTTCTGGCTGATTTCCTGATAAAGAGAAACAAACTGCTTCTCAACAATGACCGTTTCTACCTGGCATTTCTTCAGAATATAGCTGGCTTCGTGGTGCAGGGACTGCACATTAATCGGAACGGTAATAGCTCCAATTTTCGCCAGACCAAACCAACTCATTAAAAATTCAGGGCTGTTGAATAACTGGGTAGCAACCCGGTCACCCTTTTTAACGCCCAGTTTCAGAAAGAGGTTTGCAGCCTGATTTATCTGATGATTAAACTCAGCGTATGAAAGTTCACTGGTTTTACCTGATACATCTTCAAAGACAATGGCTGTATTTTCAGCATACGCCTGAGCCAGCCGATCCCATGTATCACGTAAATTTTTATTGCCAACCAAGTCCAATGTAACACCTCATCGCTGAGCAATTCGCCTGCAAACCCCGGTTATTTATTCAAGGCATTCGGGTAGCTGCCGGAAAATCAGACGGTCTTTTCCGACAGTTCACCAAAATGCACTCTTGCCCAGTTCACTCTTTCAAGTTCGGCTTTCAAAAAGCCAGCCAATAATCAAACGTTCGTCGTTTAATCAGCCAGCTTGACGGCACCGACTTCTGCCAGAGCATGGATCTCCTGATCCGAGTATCCGAGATCACTCAGAATACTTGCGGTGTCCATACCCCGTGATGGTGTGCTCCGCCAGATCTGCCCTGGGTTTTTGGTAAATTTAGGAACAATGTTTGAACCCTTGCACTTACCACCAGACAGCGTATCCCACTCAACAATGTTTTCGCGGGCGATGTACTGTGGATGGCTTTCCAGTTCAGGAATGGTCAGCACACGGGTCGCAGCAATGGTCATGGACTCCAGCAGCTCCAGCGTTTCATCGATGGTTTTCTCACCGAAGAATGCATCCAGCTTGTCTTCCAGAATCTGCCCCTGAGAACTGTCAGCACGAATGCCAGGAATGCCTTCAGGAAACTCGTCAGTGCCCAGAATGTGGGTATGATCCAGAACCTCAAGCAACCTGCGGATCTGTGGACCACCTACCCAAGACATGGTGATACAGCCGTCATTACAGCGATAAACGCCACAACCTACCTGAGTTGGATCCTTACCTTTGGTTGTGCGGGGGTAGAGCGTACCGTTATTGAAGTAGTCGATCATGTAATAGTGGCTGACCCGCAGCAGAGCCTCATACATGGCAACGTCAACACTTTCACCTTCTCCGGTTCTTTTGGCATTGTGAAGTGCCGCCAGGGCGGAACTCAGCACCATGAAGCCACTGATGTAGTCACCAGAGTACGGGAATGCAGGTACTGGCTGATCACCATCACCGTTCTGAACCAGGTAACCACTGAATGCCTGGGCAATGTGGTCATAAGAAGGCAGGTTGATGTACTGGTCTTCACCGTACTGGCCATAACCAGACAGGTGCACAATAACCAGCGACTTGTTGTGTTCCCACAGCAGCTCATCGGTCATGCCACGGCGCTTAAAGGCTGGGCCTTTACTGGACTCGATAAAGATATCGGTGGTTTCCATCAGCTTGAGGAATGCTTTCTTGCCTTCCTCAGAGAAGATATCGATGGACAGACTGTGCAGGTTACGACGCGCCAGTTCACGGTAATTTTTCATTACCCGGATGGTATCGGGATATTTGGTGTGCTCGATCCAGATAACTTCTGCACCCCATTCCGCCATCATCTGGGCTGGAAATGGGCCGGCAATTTCAAGCGCTGAAAAAACAACCCGGACCCCGTGTAAAGGGCCAAATTCCGGTGTAGACACCTTGTTGGACATTATTCATTCCCCCGCTAAGCAAGATATTCACCTTCAGAAAGGTAACCCCGCAGGGTCAGCCATTTCCAAAGGTTCAGTTAACGACAGATTAACGATACTTTTTCAGTACCTGGCGACCGAGAGTCAGAATCTGCATTTCGTCAGATCCACCGGAAACACGGTCAACCCGCAGGTCACGCCAGAAACGTCCAACGCGATGTCCAGTGATACCGATACCGCCCAGTACCTGCATGGCAGAGTCCACTACTTCGAAGGCAGCATTGGCACAGAAGTATTTACACATGGCAGCGTCACCGGAGTTCACAGTGCCGTTGTCGCACTTCCATGCAGTTTCATAAACCATGTTCTTCATGGCGTTCAGTTTGATCGCCATGTGAGCAAATTTTTCCTGGATCAGCTGGGTACGACCGATGGCTTCACCAAACTGGATACGCTGGTTGGCGTACTTGGCAGCGTCTTCAAAAGCACACAGAGCAATACCGTAGTTGGTGCAGGCCACCAGGAAGCGCTCTGCATCAAACTCTTCCTTGACGCGGTTGAAGCCATTGCCTTCAGAGCCAAACATGTCCTTCTCTTCCAGCTCAACGTTGTCGAAGATCACTTCGCAGCAGCTGTCCATGCGCAGACCGATCTTGTCCAGTGGGTTCAGCTTGATGCCTGGCTTGCTCATGTCCACAAACCACTCGGAGAATACTGGTGAGTCTGGAGAAGCAGAGTCGCGGGCCATCACCACCAGGTAAGGACAGTGGGCACTACTGGTGATAAAGCACTTGTGACCATTCAGATAGACTTTGCCATCCTTGCGGGTATAAGTGGTTTTCAGGCTGCCAACGTCAGAACCGGCGCTTGGTTCAGTAATGGCGGAGTTCCACATCTGTTCGCCAGTACCGCGCAGGGCAAAAATCTTGTCGATCTGTTCCTGGGTACCATGACGCAGCATGGTGTTGAAACCAGGCAGCTGATACAGAACGTAGGTAGGTGCACCGTGACGTCCAAGCTCTTCCCAGATAGCGGTCAGAGTAACCAGGCCAGCGTCCATACCGTCGTGTTCTTCTGGCAGCAGCATGGTGTCGATGCCCAGTTCAGCCAGAGCCTTCACCCAGCGCAGTGGGTATTCGTGCTTTTCGTCACATTCAACGAAGTAGGCTTCCCAGTTCTCTCTTTCCATCAGTTCGCGGACACCCGCAACAAACAGTTCCTGCTCGTCAGATAAATTAAAATCCATGTCTAATACTCTTCTTTCTTAAGTGGTTCTTGTTTCAAAAAAGCGGCTTCACTGAAAAACAGATTTACCAGCGATTCTTTTTGGCATCTTTCAGGAATGCCCAGATAACCAGAATATTTACGATGGCCAGTGGCGCGCCCCCTGCGATGATGGCTGTCTGCAGAGGCTTCAGGCCGCCCAGGGCAAGCAGGGTAATACCCAGAATCCCCACCAGCAGAGACCAGCCAAGTCGAATCCACAGTGGTGGTTCGTCGTAACCAGTCGCTTCCTTACAGGTAGACATGGCCAGGGTGTAAGAACAGGCGTTTACCAGGGTGATCGTGGCCAGGAAACAGAGCACCAGGAAGACACCGATGGTGAAAGTGCTGAGTGGCAGTGTTGCCCAGATTTCGATAATGGCCCGTGGTACATCGTTCTCACTGATGATGGTGCTGATATCCAGCAGTCCCTTGTGCATAACCTCAACGGTATAGCTGCCGAGGATGCCCCAGAGTGTCCATGTGGTCAGAGTCAGACCGCCCACCATGCCCAGACAGAGTTCACGTACTGTTCTGCCCTTGGAGATACGGGCAAGGAAGATGCACATCTGAATGCCGTAAATCATCCACCAGGCCCAGTAGAAGACGGTCCAGTTCTGAGGAAAACCACTCTCACCGATGGCATCGGTATAGAACAGCATCCTGCCGGCATTCATCAGGAGAACACCAAAGGAGTCGGTGAAGTAATTCAGAATAAAGGTGGTACCACCAACGATCAGAACCCAGGCAAGAACAAAGATACTCAGGTAGCTTCTCAGGTCACTGGCGATACGGATGCCTTTCTGAAGACCGAAGGCCACACAGATCGCGTTGAACACAATAAGGAAAGAAATGATTGTGGCATCAACTTCCAGGCTACGCTCAATACCAAAGAGATACTCAATACACTCGGTGACCAGTGGGGTTGCCAGACCAAGACTGGTACCCATCGCCAGAATCAGCGCAACGATATAAAGGTTATCTACGAAGGTTCCAAAAAGGCCGTTACTGTGCTTTTCACCCACCAGTGGTTCAATGGTCTTACTGGGGCGAATAACATTGACCTTTTTCACATACAGGAAGTAGCCAAAAGCAACACTTAACAGACTGTAGGTTGCCCAGGGTAAAGGTCCCCAGTGGAAGAGAGAGTAGGCAACGCCGTATTCTTTTGCCTGCTGAGAGAAAGGTTCGATACCGAATGGAGGCGTGAGGATATAGTAATAAACTTCAATCGTACCCCAGAAAAGTACGGCTGCCGACGTGCACGAGGCAAACATCATGAAGATCCAGCTGGCAGTACTGAATTCAGGTTCCTCATCACCCAGCTTTTTATTGGCATAAGGGCCGAAGAGTAACCAGAAATAACCGCCCAGCATGATGACCATGTACCACTCAAATGCCCAGGCCCATTTGTAGGTCACATATTGAAAGACCTGGTTAATTACCTGATTAGCGGCATCCAGGTCCCGAACCGTGAAATAAATCAATATGGCAACAATAGCTAACGAAGGTATTGCTATCTTCGTATCTATTTTTATTGCCTTTTTTGGTTCAGCATCCATTCAAACTTCCCCCTATTAAAAGCCTTGAATAACATACTAAAAAGCTAATCTGATTTTTGGGTATTCAATCTTTTTTCTATAAATAAGTATTTTTAACAATGGATCAATTGAATACTCGAAAACAGACTCTGAAACAGAAAATGAATAGTCTGGAATAAAAATTAATTCAGAATTTTACGAATAACTCATCATAAAGAAGACCAGATCTTAAGGTTGCCATAGCAAGACAGCTGGTCTTTAAATGATCAATAACACGTCATAGTAATAAATGTAATCTCTCCCATTCATGTTAATCAGGAGATAAAAAACAAGCGCTTCTATGAAGGCAGGCAGAATATAATATACTCACTATTTCCATAATTTGATTTGAAGCAATTATTGGATGAATAGTTTTTTCCTTTATCTTTCATTTACTATTCATAAACTTAAAGAGTTTTGAGTATTTTTTAAACAACACAAAGCGTACGTCACTATTTATTAGAAAACAGATTAAATATTATTCAGGATAAATATTGCTCTATTGTTCATTGATTGAGCAGCGGTTAAAAAAAGGGGTGCTCTCTCTGAATGATTGAAACAATAGTGCTCTATTTTCACAGCTACTATGGGAACACCACTCATAATAGTTAACTGTCATGCCCGCTTCTGTTATTTCCAGCTCTACCAAAAGCATCGTTTTGCAAATTGAAGTTTCTATAGATTCAGGCAACATGCTGAATCTTGAAGATAGTTTACAGCGTGCACTCAATGAAGCCGGGCAGCTTGGAACAAAAGAGTTATTGGGGCTATTTGAATCACCCAATAAAGAACCTATCGTCGTTAATCAGCAGAAGTGGAACTACAAAGGAAAGGTTCTTAAGCACTATGAAACCTTATACGGTCGTATACCTTTGGAGCGCTCCGTATATCAGGGTGTCAGAGGTGGCAGTACTCTGGCAGCACTTGATCTTCGTGCCGGTATTATTGGTTCAGCTACCCCCAAATTTGCCAAGTCTATCGCCTGGAAATACAGCCAGATGCCAGCGCCTGCGGTAAAAGAAGATTTTGAGACCAACCATCAAAGGACGCTTTCAAATTCTTATATCAAGCATTTATCGGACAGAGTAGGTGCATTAATTGAAGACCAGCAAGACACTCACTACCACCTTCCTCCACTAAAAGAGCCTGTTGAAACAATAGCCATTGGTCTGGATGGAACCTGCATGCTGCTTTGTGAAGAAGGCTGGAGGGAAGCCATGTGTGGGACATTGAGCCTATATTCTGCAGATGGAGACAGGCTCCACACGATATATACAGCCAGTTCGCCAGAGTATGGTAAACAAAGCTTTATGAGCAAGCTCGACGAGGAGATTGCAGATCTAAAACGACTCTACCCAAATGCCACATACATCGGGGTAGCTGACGGGGCTAGAGAAAACTGGAGTTATTTGAAACAACATACCTCTGGGCAGATACTCGATTTTTATCATGCATCTGAATATTTAGCTGGAGCAGCGGAAGCACTGTTTCCAACCAGTAAGGCGAAGCGACACCAGTGGCTTGAAGACAGGCTACATAGTTTGAAAAACAAGCGTGGAGCAGCCAAAAAAATCCTTCAGGAAATTGAATCAGCCGAGCTCCCGAAAAAGACAATCGCACTGACAGAGAAGCGCTACAAAGCTGTGAGCTATTTTACAAACAATCACCAGTTAATGAATTATCATCAGGCGCTTAAACGCCATTGGCCAATAGGTTCAGGAGTTACTGAAGCGGCTTGTAAGACTCTGGTAAAGCAACGATTATGTGGTTCTGGAATGAGGTGGAAAGCAACAGGAGCGGAAGTGCTTTTGACAACAAGAGCACTGATCCAGAGTAAGGGGCGCTGGGAACAACTTTGGTCTGAGTTCATGACTGGAAAGGTTGAAGCTAACCTATGAGTCAGTTATCAAATTGAGAGAGCACCCTAATGGCAGGCCCAAAGCGGCAGTGGAAATTCAAGAACGATCCCGCCCATGAATGGATGCTGAATAACTGACTAGGTTCTGTTGACACAAGGTTGCAGGCTCAGTGGTTCGTATAACCATCTTCCACAAGGCGGACTGGTGCAGGTGTAGTGGTTCTGTCCAACGAAGCTGGAAGGCGGCTATACGAACCACCCTTAGGGCTTAAGCCAGCAAACTTATGTCAACAGAACCTACAACTTCATAGAAAAAACAAAGCCCGGAGAAAACCGGGCGCTGACTACAAAGACCATACTGGAGACAATAATGATTAACTTCGCCGTCATCGGTGCAGGTCGTATTGGCCGCATCCATGCTGCTAATGTGGCTGAATCACCGGCTTGCCATATTCACTCCATTGTTGACCCATTTCCGGAAGCAGCCGCAGCTTTGGCAACAGCATTAAATGCCAAAGTCAGTACTGTTGAAGACGTATTGGCAGATCCTGAGATTCACGCTGTGGTTATCTGTACACCAACAGACACCCACTGCGATCTGATTGAGCGATCAGCTCGAGCTGGCAAAGCCATCTTCTGTGAGAAACCCGTGGATCTTGATATTTCCAGAGCTCGTGATTGCGCGGCCACTGTTCGTGAAACCGGTGTCGTTTGCGCCCTGGGCTTTAACCGCCGTTATGACCCAACCTTTAACTCTCTGAAACAGCGAATTGCCGACGGTGCTATCGGAGCGACCGAGCAAGTTATTATCACCAGCCGTGACCCAAGTCCTCCTCCAGCGGAATACGTCAAACAGTCAGGAGGCCTTTTCCGCGATATGATGATTCATGACCTTGATATGGCTTGCTGGCTGTTGGGTGAAAAGCCCGTTGAAGTGTATGCAACCGTTAGCTGCCTGGTAGACCCAGCCATTGGAGAGGCCGGTGACATTGACTCTGCGATGGTCATTCTGAAAACCGCCAGTGGTAAAATCTGCCATATCAACAATAGCCGACGTTCTGTTTACGGCTATGATCAGCGTATAGAAGTCTTTGGATCCGAAGGAATGGTACAGGCAGGGAATCATAAGCCCAGCGAAGTCACTGTCAGCAACCATCAGGGAGTTTCACAGGATCAGCCAGAACACTTCTTTCTGGAGCGTTACCGTCAGGCCTATAAAATTGAGCTGCAGAACTTTATCGATGCCCTGGTGGATGGCAAACAACTGCTGACTAATATCGATGATGGCATTAATGCCCTTGAACTGGCAGATGCCTGTGTTGCGTCCATGACTACCGGTAAGCGCATCACACTCTGATTTTTCACACCCCTTAAAAGCCAGCATCTGCTGGCTTTTTTTCATTCCTGTGATTCTTGCTTCAAATCAAATAAATCAAAAATTCCATATGATAAAAATATGAAATAAATATTTCACATTGCTTCAGTAAGAACCAGATACCACAAAAACAGTCCCTCAGAAAATGGGAGTACCAGAATCATGAGCAAAACGCTGGATGTCATCTGCATAGGCCGTATCGCTGTTGACTTCTATGCCCAGCAAATTGGCAGCCGCCTGGAAGATGTGACTTCCATGGCCAAATACCTTGGGGGATCATCAGGCAATGTCGCTTATGGTACTGCCCGACAGGGGTTGAACTCTGCCATGCTGGCCAGGGTTGGCAATGACCATATGGGGCGATTCCTCAAAGAAGAGCTGGATCGGGTTGGCTGTTCAACCGATCACCTGATGACCGATACCGAACGACTGACCGCACTCGTTGTACTGGGCATTGAGGACCAGGATACTTTTCCCCTGATTTTCTATCGTGAAAACTGTGCCGATATGGCGCTGTGTGATGCCGATATTCAGGAAGACGCTATTGCCAGTGCCAAAGTACTCCATATCACAGGTACTCATTTTTCCACCCCCACAACAAACGCCGCTTGCCGTAAAGCAATCGAGTTTGCCAGGAAAAATGGTACCCGTACTTCACTGGATATCGATTATCGCCCCGTACTCTGGGGGCTCACCGGCAAGGCCGAAGGTGAAAACCGGTTTGTTGCCAATGATAAGGTGACGGAGCATCTGCAAAGTATCGTTCCACTGTTTGATCTGATCGTGGGTACCGAAGAAGAACTTCATATTGCCGGTGGTACCACAGATACACTGGCCGCCCTCAGGAAAGTGCGCGAACTCAGCAAGGCAACCATTGTCCTTAAACGGGGAGCGCTGGGTGCATCAGTGTACACCGGTGAAATACCAGAAGACCTGGATGGTGCTATTAATGGCCAGGGCGTCCGTATTGAAGTGCTGAACGTACTGGGTGCCGGCGATGCCTTTATGTCGGGTCTGTTACGAGGTTTTGTCCGTGAAGGGCCCTGGGAGCAATGCCTCCGTTACGCCAATGCCTGTGGCGCTCTGGTGGTATCCCGACACGGTTGTGCACCGGCCATGCCATCAGTTGAAGAATTGGATTACTACCTGGCCAGAGAGCAGGAAATTCTCCGCCCAGACCTGGATGAACATCTGAATTATCTCCATCGGGTGACCTGTCGGGATGTGCAATGGCCTGAACTCAATGTGCTGGCATTTGACCATCGTCTTCAACTGGAAGAGATGTGTGATCAGGCTGGTGTTGAACGGGCACGTATCAAGCCACTTAAGCGCCTGATTCTGGAGGCCGCCCGACAGGGTGCCCGTGAAATGGGCCTGGAGGGTAAAGCCGGTATTCTCTGTGATGATACCTATGGTCAGGATACGCTGAATGACATTACCGGCAAGGGGTGGTGGATTGGCCGTCCTGTAGAGCTGCCGGGTTCCCGCCCTCTGCGCTTTGAGCACGGTAACCACTCGACAGCCAGTGTTGCCAGCCGTTTAACCACATGGCCTTCTGAACACGTGGTGAAGTGTCTCTGCTTCTACCATCCGGATGACGAGGAAACGCTGAGACTGGACCAAGAACATCAGGTTCAATCAGTGTACAACGCCTGTCTGGCCAGTGGTCATGAGTTCCTGTTGGAGCTGATTCCACCCAAAGGCTCTGCAACGGATGATCAGACTCTGGTTCGTTCCATGGAACGTTTCTATGACATTGGTGTTCGCCCAGACTGGTGGAAAGTCCCCGCTCCCTCCCGCAGCGCCTGGCTGGCTATTGAGTCCCTGCTTCAGGAAAAAGCACCGCACTGTCGCGGCGTCATTCTTCTTGGCCTGGACGCCCCTGAAGAAGAGCTCAAAAAAGGATTCAACGCCGCTTCAGGCATCAGTGTCTGTAAAGGCTTCATGGTTGGTCGCACTATTTTTGGTCAACCTTCAAAGGCATGGCTTGCGGGTGAAATTACCAATGATGAGCTGGTCCAGCAGATAACAAACAACTACATCCGATTGATTCAGTTCTGGCAGGAACGCAGCTATCAAGCCTGACTAGTGCTGACCTTTTAATAATTTAGAACATGAAGGAAATACAAATGACAACCATCGGCAACTATATCAACGGTGAGTTTCTGGCCAGCGGCTCAGGCCGTACCAGCCCTGTTTTTAACCCAGCCACTGGCGAACAGACACATGTCGTCAGTCTGGCAACGGCTGAAGAAACTACTCAAGCCATTGCAGCAGCCAAAGCCGCATTTCCTGCCTGGTCACTGACCAGCCCCCTGAAGCGGGCACGCATTATGTTCCGCTTTAAAGAATTGATTGAAGCCAATATTGATGAACTCGCAGAACTGATATCCCGTGAACACGGCAAGATTCTCTCCGATGCCAAAGGTGAGATGGTTCGTGGCCTTGAGGTGGTCGAATTTGCCTGTGGTATTCCACATCTGGTCAAAGGTGAGCACTCCATGAATGTGGGTGGCGGTGTCGACAGCTGGTCGCAGATGATGCCATTAGGAGTCTGTGCCGGTGTTGTTCCTTTCAATTTCCCGGCCATGGTGCCTATGTGGATGTTCCCGGTTGCACTGGCTACCGGTAATACCTTTGTCCTGAAGCCTTCCGAAAAGGTGCCAGGTGCCATGATGCGCATGGCTGAACTGCTTACCGAGGCAGGTTTGCCCAAAGGTGTCTTTAACATTGTGAACGGTGACCGGGACGCCGTTGATGTCCTGCTGACCCACCCCGATGTCCAGGCCGTCAGCTTTGTCGGTTCAACACCGGTGGCCGAATATATCTACAACCGTGGCTGCCAACATGGCAAGCGGGTGCAGGCACTGGGTGGTGCCAAGAACCATATGGTCATTATGCCGGATGCCGATATGGAAGCCGCTGCCAATGCACTGATGGGTGCAGCCTATGGTGCCGCTGGTGAGCGTTGCATGGCGGTATCGGTAGCCGTTCCGGTGGGTGAAGGAACCGCTGAACGCCTGCTGGAGGTTCTGAAGCCTAAGGTAGAAGCACTGCGTGTTGGTCCCGGTATCGTTGACGGCCAGGAAAACGAGATGGGGGCTCTGATCAGCGAGCAGCATCTGAATAAGGTGAAAGGCTATATCGACCAGGGCGTTGCGGAAGGGGCCAGGTTGTTGATCGATGGTCGTGGTCTGACCATTCCTGGTCATGAGAAAGGCTTCTTTATCGGTGGCACACTGTTTGATCATGTCACACCGAACATGACCATTTATAAGGAAGAAATCTTTGGCCCGGTACTGAGCATTTGTCGTGTAGAAAGCTTCAAAGATGCGGTGGATCTGATCAATAACCATGAGTATGGGAATGGCACGGCGCTCTTTACCCGTGATGGCAAGGCCGCCAGAGAATTTGCCCAGCACATTCAGGTGGGCATGGTCGGTATTAACGTACCCGTCCCGGTACCGATGGCGTTCCACAGTTTTGGCGGCTGGAAACGCTCGCTGTTTGGTCCTCTGCACATGCATGGCCCAGACGGTGTCCGCTTCTATACCCGCATGAAGATGGTGACCAGCCGCTGGAATGACCATGATGCATCACAGTCTGTTTTCTCAATGCCCACGATGAAATAGACGCACGCTTTGAACACCCCTTAATTATCTCAAAAGGCCGTCTCAACGCCTTGGTAATTAAGGGTAACGTGACTTTGGACAAAAGATCATACGGCAGTTTTTTATACATTACTTTTCTCGTTCCCATGGGGAACCGCAGGAACGGGAAAGCCGTTAAACCCATTTTATAAAAACGCTTATTATCCTTTTTAGCGGAAGTTAGTTATGCCTTTTGCGTTACACGGAATGTGCTCTCTGCACAATAACATTGTCAGCGATATTCGCCTGGCAAAAGAAACCGGATATGAAGGCCTTGAAATTCACACGGAAAAACTCTGGCGCTATATCAATGCCGGTTTAACCGCAGAACACCTCAAGCACCTTCTGGACAAGGCGCATATCAAGCCAACAGCCATTGATATTGTCGGCTCTGTAGAAGCCAGTGATCGCACTACTCAGCAAAAGGTATTTCAAGAAGTTGAAACCCTCTGCCAGTTCGCCAGCACCATCGGTGCTCCGACCATACAGTTAAACGCCTTTGAAGCACTTAATGGTCTGTCCGTCGAAGATAATATTCAGATCACGGCCCGTAATATCCGTGAAATAGCCGACATTGGTCAGCAGTATGGCATTCGCTTCCAGTATGAGGGTGCAGCCTGGACACCCATTGCCAAACTGGATGACTACCTGCGGCTTCACGATGCGGTCAGCCGCGATAACTTCGGTTTTGTTCTGGACACCTGGCATTTCTGGGCCTGTCGTGGCGCAACCCCTGATGAGATGGCACAACTGCCAGTTGAGCTGATTTATAACGTCCATCTTTCCGATGGACTTCGTCCAGAAGAAGGTTCGCCCTGGGTTGATGAAAGAGAGCTGCGGGGATGCCTGCTGGGCGAAGGCAATATTCCACTGCAGGAGTGGGTTGATGCCATCAAGAGCACCGGTTATCAGGGCTTCTATTCCGGAGAGTTTCTGAATGACCAGCTCTGGGAGTCTGACCACTATGAAGTGGCCAGCAAAATGCTGGCGTCCATGCAGACATTGGTTTTAGGTGCTGCAGAAATGACGATCCCCAGTAAAACCACCGCAATGCCAACCGTTCATTAACACTAACCACACCTTCCTTCAGACAGAAGGCAATTGTGAGGTTGAACTTAACGACGGGGTAAATGACCCCGTCTTGCTACCTATAATTCCAGGAATTTCGTCCCTTGAAATACACGAGATGGATTTCCCCTTTCAACTTTCTGGTGAGACTGCCAACGCACCTGATTATCCTTAAACTTCTCAAGCTCTTTCTGCTCAGAAAATTGATGCGCTAACAACAAGAGAGCCAGCTTTTTGTTAGCATGCTGACTGCGCCCTGTTTCAACCCTGACACTCAAACCACTGATAGTATGCACAGCCCGGACAGCAGAATCTGTGGTATTAACATGCTGACCACCAGCACCTGAAGCCCGGCACGTGCTATAGCTGACATCAGAAGGGTTGAAATCTTTTCTGGCACTTACTTGTAACTCATAGCCACTGAAATACCAGTTTTTACGCTTATGCCTCGGGCGATAGGGACTCTGGCATATCCACAGGAAGTTGCCACACCAATTTTCAACTATTTTAGCTTCCTGATTTCCCTCTAATGCTATAACGAATGACTGGGTCGTTCCACAAGAGGGCCCAGACTGCTGATCAATTAAATCCAAACGAACTGCAAGACGCTTACAGTCCTGCTGAATGTTGCTAAATGCCAGCGCCACTGCCCGCGCGCATTCAATCGGACCTTTTCCGGAAGTCAGCTGCAACAGCTTCATTTATAGCACCCCCCGTCAGTCTTGAAAGTCAGCACCGGACGTAAACGGGCAACAACTCGAATTAAACCGAATACCTCCATGGAATGAATAACCTGATCACAGGCTTTATAAGCTTCTGGAGCCTCTTCATAAAGCAACGCCTTATCGCTACAAATTACCCGATTGCCGAGCGATGTTCTTAGCAAGTCCTTTGGCTTAAATCGTCGGTATAAACGATCTTTTGCATCCGAGCGCTTCCATTTACGTCCAGCGCCATGAGCCAGAGAAAACAGGCTATCAGCAGTATTCTCGGCAACGGGTTGTACCAGGAAACTGTAATCCCCTCTGGAGCCAGGAATAACTACTATACCTTGATCTGAAGGAGTGGCACCTTTGCGATGTAACCAGCCATTTTCGCCATTTATGGTCGCCGCCATTACCGTATTGTGATTGATATCCAATACGCATTCCCCGGATGAGCGAACAGCTTTTAGAAAGCGTCGGGCTATCATTTCACGATTGACCTCAGCCCATCGAACAGCCTCATTATGCTGCTCTAGATACTCATAAAACCCAACATCACTTTCGCAAATTCCAGTATGGTTATAACGCTGAATATGTCTCAACAAAATTTTCTGACCCAGACCTCGTGAGCCTGAGTGTACTAATAACAGTAACTGAGAATCATCGATACCCAGCTCTGCTAACGCCTGTGGGTCAACAATATCGTCAATGGCCTGAAACTCAGCAAAGTGGTTACCTCCTCCGATAGTTCCAAGAGACTGGTCAAAACTGTCGAGACCAATACCTTTTATTTTTTTTGCGATGGCTATTTCATCCAGCCAATGACTATCCAGAGGTCCTTCAATACCCTTGAGACGTTTTTCCAACTTATCTTGATTTGCTCGATGCGCCTTAATAGAACTGCACCATAGGCTCATACCACAGCCAATATCATTTCCGACGAGTGCTGGATAGATTTTCCTTCTGGAAAAAAAGGCTGCTCCTACTGGATAACCTCGTCCTGGGTGTAAATCAGGCATGCCAGCTACAGCCACCATGCCATCAAGATGAGCTGTTTTCTGTAACTGCTGTAATGCTTCATCTTCGATCCAGTTATTCAGAGATGAAATCAGTTTGATATCCACACTGGAAGAAATTGAAGGCGTTTGATTATGAGAATTGCCCATAAACCAATCCTGTATCATTTAAAATTGTATAAACAGAGTTGGCAGGCCGATGGCCAGGCGAAAGGCTGTACTTAAATGACCAGACCTGCAAAAAGAGTATTGAGTAAGAACATAACAACCTCCTTATGTTTAACAAAACAGAAAAGCCCCGGGCGAATGCCGGGGCATAAATCTCATGCGTATTTAGTTTTTCATTTAATCAAAAAGTTCCATGCTTTCTCATTAAATTTTTCGGGAGGATGAATAATAGATTTACCGTACTTTCTTGATATTAGAAAAACGTCATGCCCGCACAGATAATCACCCCGGATGCGATCAGAACAACAAGGCAGTAGCCCATAATATCTTTCGCTCCCAGACCCGCAATACCCAGGGCAGGCAGAGCCCAGAATGGCTGGATCATATTGGTCCATGCATCACCCCAGGCGATGGCCATGGCAGTCTTGGCGGAATCAACGCCCAGTTCAAGACCCGCTGGCATCATAATGGGAGCCTGAACGGCCCACTGACCACCACCGGAAGGCACAAAGAAATTCACG
This sequence comes from Endozoicomonas sp., assembly GCF_965196975.1. Classification (NCBI taxonomy): domain Bacteria; kingdom Pseudomonadati; phylum Pseudomonadota; class Gammaproteobacteria; order Oceanospirillales; family Endozoicomonadaceae; genus Endozoicomonas; species Endozoicomonas sp. The sequence goes on along the minus strand of NZ_OZ239981.1, from coordinate 4,725,053 downwards.
ATACCTGCACTCAGGAACGTAAACAGCGGGAATGTGGTTTCATTGGAGATGGATACAAACCAGTCAGAAATCACACTGGCAACGGAACTTCCTTCAGGACCCGCAGCCGTCATCATGCCCATAATGCCGGCATAGAAAGGGAACTGCAGCAAAATACCGGCGGTGTTTCTTGCTCCGGAAAATACCGCATCCAGCAAGCGACGGGGGGTACCATGAAGAATAATGGCCGTAAACAGGAAGACGAAGTTCACGATATTCAGGTTCAGGGCAAAACCATTGCGAACGAAGTAGCCGATAATAAATGCATACCCCATTACACCGAGCAGTAATGACAGTACTTTACTGTTCTCAATGCGCTCAGCTGGAGTCATTTCATTAACTGGCTTTTCTGGTGAATGCTCCTCTTTCAATAACTCGGGATCAATGACAAATACCTGATCCGCAGAAGGGTGCATTGCACGATTGAGCAGAGGAATCACCAGTAACAGCAGAGCAATAATGGCCAGGTTAAAGAACGAAAACATGGTTTGGGATGTTGGGATAATCCCGGTTATCGCACCCTGAGTGACTTTTGCCAGATTACCATCGGTAGCAATTGACAGTGGTACAGAGCCGGACAGTCCACCGTGCCAGAACAGAAAGCCGCTGTAGGCGGAGGCAATCAATAAACGATAGTCGACGTTTTTAACCCGGGCAGCCAGTTCCCGGGCAAACAGTGCGCCGATAACCAGACCAAAACCCCAGTTGATCAGACAGGCCAGAGCAGAAATAAAGCTCACCAGGTAAATCGCCTGGGTTGGCGTTTTTGCCATGCCAGCTATGTGAGAAAGACCGCGCTTGAAAACCGGTGCCGACGCCATTGCATGACCGGTCACCACCACCAGCGCCATCTGCATGGCAAATTCCAGCAACCCCCAGAAACCACCCGCCCAGGCATTCACCATGGCCATAGGCCCCTGGCTGCTCATCGGCATGGCCATCAGAAAAACAAACAGTGTCAGCAGTGCGGCAAAAATAAATGGATCTGGCAGATACTTTTGCACCAGCGCCACACATCCCCCGGAAAAACGCTGAAGCAGACTGTTTTGCTGTTTCAACTCTTGTGTCAGAGCAACCATGAAAAGGCTCCTGAAAAATCTGACATTGAAATAATTGTTGGTTTTTTATTGGAACCACACAGAGCACAAAGTTCACAAAGGTAAAGAAAGATCTTTCTTTGTGTGCTCTGTGGTCTTTGTGGTTCAAACGGTCATTCTGGAAATAGAGGACCGTTATTTTGGGAAGTGATGGAAGAGGCTGTCGAAAAAGGTAGCGAGTGCAGGCAAGACAAGGCAAAAAACGGTGAAAAAGCGCAGTTTACAAATAGTAAATGAGCATTTTGAGCCTTTTTTTAACGCAGTATTGGCAAACGCAGCCCTTTTGCGGCAGCCTCTGGGGGTTTATTCCCGTTCCACCACCATGGCAATACCCATACCACCACCAATGCACAACGTGGCAAGGCCATGACGGACATCTCGCTTCTGCATTTCATGAAGCAGAGAGACCAGAATCCGGGCACCGGAAGCACCAATCGGATGACCCAGGGCGACCGCACCACCGTTGACGTTGGTTTTCTCCTGATCCAGCGCCAAACCTTCAACCACAGACAGCGCTTGAACCGCAAACGCTTCATTCGCCTCAACCAGATCAATATCTGCTACCGTGAGCCCAGCTCTGGACAATGCTTTCTTTGTGGCGGGCACAGGTCCATAGCCCATCACTTCCGGTGAAACACCGGCGGAAGCGGAAGCTTTGATCACGGCCATGGGTTTCAGTCCCAGAGACTCGGCTTTACTGCGGGACATCAGCAGCAACATGGCTGCGCCATCGTTAATGCTGGAAGCATTTCCCGCCGTTACTGTGCCATCGTTGCTGAAGGCAGGACGCAGTTGCGCCAGTTTTTCTACCGATGTGTTTCTAGGACCTTCGTCTTTATCCACGACCACGGTCTGCTTTCTATCCACCACCTCAACCGGTACGATTTCCTCAGCAAAGCGGTTGACTTCCTGAGCGGCCAGCGCACGCTCCTGACTTCTGGCTGCATACTCATCCTGCGCTTCACGGCTGATGTGATAACGCTCTGCCAGGTTCTCTGCGGTAATGCCCATGTGATAGTCATTGAAGACATCAGTCAAACCATCACTGATCATGGTATCCAGAAGCTGGCCATGTCCCATTCGCTGACCCCAGCGTGCCTTGGGCAGGACATAAGGCGACTGACTCATATTTTCTGAACCACCCGCCAGGGCAACCTCAATATCACCACAGGCAATGGCCTGAGCGGCTAGGGCAACCGCTTTAAGGCCAGAACCGCAGACCTTGCTGACGTTATAAGCCGTACTCTCTGTGGACATGCCAACACCCAGAGCCACCTGACGGGCAATGTTCATACCCTGCCCTGCGCCAAGTACATTACCCAGAATCAGCTCCTGTACCTCTTCAGCCTTAACACCGGCTTTCTCCAGAGCTGCCTTTGCTGCACAGATACCCAGCTCTGCGGGCGTAACAGAAGCCAGGGCACCATTGAACGTTCCAATGGGAGTACGAACAGCACTGACAATCACCACTTCTTCTAATGGACGGTCTTGCATTACTCAATCTCTCCGAATGTTTTCAGGTCGCTGGCAATTTTCAGTTCTGCGCCAGTGGCTTTGATGACCTGCTCTACGGTGGTATCCACAGCGATTTCAGTTAACAATAGTCCGTTTTCAGTCACCTCGATGACCGCCATTTCAGTAACAATCAGGTTGACCTGACCTTTTGCTGTCAATGGCAGGTTGCAACGCTGGAGGATTTTAGGTTCTCCATTCTTGTTGCAATGCTCCATGGCGATAATGACCTGCTTTGCCCCAGTCACCAGATCCATGGCGCCGCCCATACCGGGCACCATTTTTCCGGGAATAATCCAGTTCGCCAGATTGCCTTCAGCATCCACTTCAAGGGCACCCAGTACCGTACTGTCAACATGACCACCACGGATAATGGCAAAGGACAGGCTGCTGTCGAAATAGGAAACTTCGGGTACCGTGCTGACCGGCTGACCACCCGCATTGGTGATATCCACATCCAGGTTGTCATCGGTCACGGCATCGCGGCCAATACCGATCATGCCGTTCTCAGACTGAAACAGAATGCCCATCTCATCGCTGACATGATTGGCCACCAGCGTGGGCATACCAATACCCAGATTAACCAGACTGCCCGGTTTGAGCTCTTCAGCGACCCGTTTAACGATACGGTTACGTAATGCCTGCTTGTCCATGTCCGTCACTCCTCAAACCGCTACGATAAAGTCAACAAAAGTGCCTGGCAGCGTGAAGCGGTCGGCTTCCACGTCACCCACTTCAACCACTTGCTCAGCCTCTACAATGACCAGCTTCGCTGCAGTTGCCATCAACGGGTTAAAGTTCTTGGTGGTTTTATTGAAAATGCAGTTGCCCGCTTTATCCACAATGGAGGCTTTGACCAAGGCGACATCTGCCGTTAATGACAGCTCCAGCAAATACTCCTCACCTTCTACAGTGACCTTCTGTTTGCCTTCTTCAACCATGGTTCCCAGACCGGTTTTGGTCAGAAAGCCACCCATGCCCGCACCGCCACAGCGAATGCGCTCTGCCAGTGTACCCTGGGGAATCAGTTCAACCTCCAGCTCACCGGTATTCATCTGACGTCCGGTTTCCGGGTTCAAACCAATGTGTGAGGCTTTGACACTTTTTGCCTGCTTGCTGGAGATTAACTGTCCGATCCCTTTATCGGCATAACCGGTATCCGTACAGATAATGTTCAGCTCTCCAGTACCCAGATCGACCAGATGGTTAATCACATTCAGAGGTGATCCTGTGGCCATAAAACCACCAATCATGACTCGATCGTTGGGTTTGATTTTTTCGACGGCCTGCTCCGGGCTGATAATGGGTTTGAGTTGCATCGTTATGGTCTCATCCGTTGAAGAGGCTTGATGGAAAATACTTGTTTGAGCCTCTGAATCTGGTTGAAACCTATTATTCGAGTTTTTGAAAAAAGCAGAACAGCACAGCTGCAACCATGACTTTGCAAATTTGCAAAGACGATTAAAGAACATGCACAGAACATGACTTGGATTAGCTTCTTTACTGGAAAGCCCCGCTACAATCGATCACCTCGATAAGCAGGATGATCCATGGCGACAGGAACAAAACCCCACAGCCCTTTAGAAAGCAGCGATCCAAACCTCAGTGGCAAAATGGATTTTTTTGTGCGAATGGTGCGAACCGGATCCATTACTGCTGCTGCTGAGGAAGTAAACCTCTCTATATCCACTGGCTCACGATGGCTCAGTGATTTGGAGCAGCAACTGGGTGTTAAGCTTTACTGTCGACGCGGCGCTTCATTTACCCTGACCTCGGCCGGGCAATGCCTGTTTGAAAAATTCGGGCCCATCAGCGATAACATTCATTCACTGATTATGGAAATGGGGAACTTTGTTGATGAGCCCCAGGGGCTGGTCCGCATCTGCTGTACGCCGATCTTTGCGCAGAGTGTACTGCTGCCCGTGATTAATGCCTTTAACCGTCGATATCGCAAAGTTCGTTTCTCACTGGATATCAACCCCTATGGATTAAGCCAGTACTACCGATATGACCTGATCATTAATGCCGAAACGTCATACCAGCCTCAGGAAAATCGGACGCTTCCCCTGGTTAAAAGAAATTTACTGACCGAGCCTTTTGTACTGGTCGCTTCGGCAGGCTATCTGAAAACCCGCCAGCCTATACACCGCCCAGAACAACTTCAGGAGCACACCTGTCTGTACGCAGACTCTTTAACTCATTCACGTCAGTGGGCTTTTAATGAGGAGGGTCAGGTTCGTTTGATTAATATTTCAGATAACCTGGAAGTCAGCGACACCAACCTGCTGTTTGATGCCGCCAAAATGGGAATGGGTATCGCCTATTTACCACGCTATGTGGTTGAAAGCAGTGTTCGCAGTGGTCAGCTGGTAAAGCTTCTACCGAATCACCAGACCGCCCACTGGATGCTGAACCTTTACTACCCTGAATTGAAGCAGATGGATCAGGGATGCGTGTTGTTTAAGGATTTTTTCCTGAACACTTATCGAAATATGCTGTGCAATGATGCTTAGGGGCTCAGAATTAGTCCATGACCTGCCGCCCATTATTTGGGCCTGGCTGGCACTATTCCATAAAAACAAAGCACCATAGAACACATTCTGTGGCAACCTCACAGACTGATCACAACACCTTACAAAAAAGGCGCCCTGAAACAGATAAGAGCCAGCAATTATCTATCTTGAACTTTTTCCTATACTCAAAGTCCATCCGTTACTGGCAAATCAGAGGCTTGCGACAAACAATTATGGACATAACGGCAACTAACTCCTTAAAACAACATAAGCCACAAGAAGAACAAGAAGATAAAACACCACCTCCTACTGCAAAGCATAAAAAAATGGGAGAAGTCAAAACTTTGAAACAAGACAACCCATCTCCATTTTTTACGAGTGATGGCAACCAGCTAACTGAAGTGAATGATGATTCAATTTATGGCGATTTAAACAGATTATTCAGACAATTCAAGATCGATCAGGCAGAGGGCAGGAAAACGTTCACAAACCCCGATAAGAGCTAAGTTGTGTGATTGTCAGTTTTATAAGGATGTCCTCCAAAGAGGGGACTATCTGGAAGCTAGCATGTAACGAGGCAATAGCCGTTACGAGCTTTTTAGACAGATAGTCTCTAAGTCTTTGCTGAAATGATACTCCAGATCCTAACGTTTCAATTTTGAAACAAAAGGGATATTACGATACCTGTCCTGCCATGGCAGACCATAGCCCACCAGCAAGTCATCATTTTCCATTTCATAAGCAAAATACTGCTTTACCGGTATATCAACACGCCCAGGCTTCACCAGAAGGGTAGCAATTGAAACAGACAGAACCCCAAAACCGGAAGCCATGTATTCGACAATGCGTTTCATGGTACCGCCAGACTCAATCGCATCGTCCACCAGTACCACGTGCTTACCTTTCACACTAATGTTCTGATGGTAAACAATCTCGGATGTATTATTTCTGTCACCTGGTGTATGCGGACAAGAGATATAATCCATATACAGGTCAAGAGTCAGCCTTCTGACCAGATCGGCGGTAAACAGTATACCGCCAGGAACGACACTGATAATCACAACCTCATCGCCAGCAAACTGATCATTCAGTTGAGCTGCGACGTTTTCAGCGCCGGCGGCAATCTGTTCCTGACTTAAAACCAGTTCACCTATGTGCTTGTCGTTCATCAGGCCACTCCGTCAAACAGGGTATTGGAGCTCAGCTTGTCCAGAGCACCGCTCAAAATATGGTCGATGGTTTCCAGAACACCTTCATCATTATTGGTTGGAGCTGAGTATCGGGCAATCTTCCGGACACTGTCACTGCCATTGTTCATGGCAAAGCTGAAGCCTGCTTTTTGCAGCATCTCCATATCATTGCCGCTGTCACCAAAGGCCGCCACTTCATCATCGGTAATGTCCCACTGTTCCTGCAACAGATGAATTCCATGGGCCTTATGGACACCGGGGATGATCAGATCAATCCACTCGTGGCCACTGGTAACCGACACCAGCACGTCACCCAGCTTCTCTCTGGCCGCTTCCAACACAGTATCGTGTATGGCTGGAGACATTTTGATGGCGATTTTTAGAACAGTGTCGTTTATATCCTGATAGCTCTGAATGAACTCAAGACGCTGGTAGTGATTGCGTGCCTTGGCTACTTCTGCAGGATCAGCAGTGTTTAAAACATAGGCACTGTTCCGGCCACAGATAATGGCAGTTACGGCTTTCAGGCTTTCCAGAAACGGGTAGACACGGGCCAGAGTTTCGGTCGCAATATCCGCGACGAACAGCTCCTGCTGACCATCGTGAACATAACCACCGTTTTCTGCAACGTAAGCAATATCACCAGCATCAATATCCTCAAAATAGGATCTCAGCTTGAAATACTGGTTGCCACTGGCCACAACGAATCGAATACCCCGAGCCTTCAGGGCCTTGAACTGCTCCAGAAAACGCTCACGGTTATACGTTTTGTTATCAGTCAGAAACGTGCCATCCATATCGACAGCAATCAATTTTATTCCGGTGTAGCCTGCCATTTCTGTTGTTATCTCTGGGGGTAAAATTGGAATCATATTGCTCAAACTACAGCAGCCAAATCCGCCTTTATATAGGGAAAATTACCGCTGATTTCAGGTCATTACAGCATCATTACTTTTGACTCGGAGGAAACCGATTTCTCCATCTAGACTTATCGAGCAATGAGGAGAAATCAGCCATGACTCGAGTGGCCGTAATTGGTGCAGGTCCATCAGGCATTTCGGTGTTACACGCCTTTAAATCGGCACAAAACAAAGGAGCTGGCATACCTGAGATCGTCTGTTTTGAGAAGCAAAATACATGGGGAGGCCTCTGGAATTTTACCTGGCGTACCGGGCTTGATGACTATGGTGAGCCCGTACACAGCTCAATGTATCGCCACCTCTGGTCCAATGGACCCAAAGAGTGTCTGGAGTTTGCGGACTATTCTTTTGAAGAACACTTTGGCAAACCCATTCCCAGTTACCCACCCAGGGAAGTATTAGCTGACTATATCTACGGGCGGGCCGAAAAATCCGGGATTCATAACTGGATTCACTTTCGTCATGCAGCCCGCTGGATCGAATACCACCAAGAGCAAAACGTATTTTCTGTCGTTGTTCATGACTTGGTTAGTGACCGTCAAAAACGTGAATTATTTGATTACATTATTGTGGCTACCGGTCATTTCTCAACACCCAATATCCCTGAGTTTGAGGGTATCGAGACGTTCGCGGGAAGAGTTTTGCATGCTCACGATTTTCGCGATGCACGGGAGTTTACAAATCAAGCGGTACTCATTATTGGCAGCAGTTATTCAGCGGAAGATATCGGCTCTCAATGCTTGAAATTCGGGGCAAAATCCATCACTGCCAGCTATCGCACACAACCGATGAGTTTTCACTGGCCCGGTAACTGGGAAACCAAACCACTGCTCAATAAAGTGGAAGATAAGACAGTGCACTTCCGTGATGGCTCCAAGAAAGCCATTGATGCGATTATTCTGTGTACAGGCTACCTTCACCACTTCCCGTTTATGCAGGACGATATTCGTCTTGTGACCACTAATCGTCTGTGGACTCCGGGGCTTTATCAGGGCATTGCACTGGAAAATAATCCTCGTGTTATGTATCTGGGCATGCAGGATCAGTTTTACACCTTCACGCTGTTTGATGCTCAGGCCTGGTGGGCAAGAGATATTATTCTCCAACGAATCAAGCTTCCTTCTGCCATCGATATGTCAAAACACAGTACAAAATGGCAAGAACGGGAAAGCACCCTGAAAACCGATGAAGATAAGATCTGGTTTCAGGGAGACTACGTGAGAGAGCTAATCAATCAGACGGATTATCCCCCCCTGGACACTGAAGCCATTAACGGACTATTTATGGAATGGGAGCATCATAAACATCAAGACATCATGGGTTATCGAGGCAACCGTTACCAATCCGTGATCACCGGAACACAGGCTCCATTGCTTAAAACCCCGTGGAGTGAAGCGATGGATGATTCGATGGCGGTCTTCTTAAATAATTATTGTCAGTAGTGATATTGATTTTCACGTCAAGCCCACCATACAGTCGCCATACACAACCTTGACACTCAATCAAGTGCACAGGTAGCATTTTTCAGCAAAAAACCAGAACATAAGTACAAATACATAAATACACAGTATTCATTCTGGCGTAAAAATCACGTAATCTCCTCCGCCCTTTGGCGCATGAGCTCTAAAGGCACAAACACAACACAAAACACACGCAGAGAAGACATCATGAAAGTGCAAGGTTTCGCACGCTCACTGATTGCTATCGCAATTGGTGCAACCGTCAGCAGTTCTGTTATTGCCGGTGAAATGGCATCACAGGTCGTGGATAAAGGGCTGACATTCACCATTGGTGGTGCTTACAACGATCTGGACAGCGTCCGTGATCTGGACAACAAACTGGCTCCAGAAGTCGGTATTGGCTACCGTCTGAATGATCGTTTCAGCGTTGAAGGTATCTACTCTCAGTACTCCACAGACCAGAAGACGGGTGGAGATGCTGACCTGAAAGAGTTTCGTCTGGATGCGTTCTACGATCTGACCCCATGGGATGGTTCTCTGACCCCTTACGTTGTTGCCGGTATTTCTGAACTGGAAACTGATCTCAAAGTCGACGGAGAACACGACGACACTCGTATGAATGCCGGTTTTGGTTTGAGAAAAGCCTTTACTCCAAACCTCTCCATCCGTGGTGATCTGCGTGCCGTTCGAACTCTGGATTACGCTCAAACAGAAGCCATGGCGAACGTTGCCCTGACCTGGACCTTTGGCAGTGTGGCCAAAGCGGCAGAGCCCGTTGCAGTGGTTGAGCCTGTTCAGGAAGAAGTTGTTGCAAAGGTTGAGCCAGCACCGGTTCTGGATGCTGATATGGACGGCGTTCTGGACAAGGACGATCTGTGCCCAAATACAGCAGAAGGCATTACCGTTGACCAGACCGGCTGTGAGCCAATGAAGGCCATTGACCTGCTGGTTAACTTTGAATTCGATTCCGAAGTCATTAACCAGGAAGGCGTTGATCAGATCGCCAAGATGGGTGAGTTCCTGCAGCGTTACCCAGAAGCTCGCATCCGTATTGAAGGTCATACCGATGCACGTGGCAAAGCGGCTTATAACGAGCAACTGTCTGTTCGTCGTGCGGACATTATCCGTCAACAACTGATCGAGAAACACGGTATTGACGCAGAGCGTATCGATGCGGTTGGTATGGGTGAGAGTGAGCCTGTCGCCACCAACGATACTGTTGAAGGCCGTCAGCAGAACCGTCGTGTGACTGCCGAGGTTATTGGCGCTTAATATGACTTCGGCCAGACTACTGTCTGGCCGATCTCAAATATACAATCCAGCACAATACCCCGAAGCCCATGCCCACTGGAAATTAAACCCTCCAAGGTGGCCGGTCACATCCAGTACTTCACCGATAAAATAAAGCCCTGACTGGTTCTGACTCTCAAAGGTTTTGGATGAAATATTGTCGGTAGCGACACCGCCCAGTGTGACTTCTGCCTTTTTATACCCTTCAGTGCCTGCAGGCATAAACACCCAGGACTCCAGATTTTCAGCCAGACATTGAAGCTCAACGGGAGAAAACTGGTTAATGGGTTTACGACCACTGTCCGTCAATATCTGCAGCTCTCCATAAGTGCACAGTGCGGTTACCAAACGTTTGGTCAGTCTGTCTGACAGTATCGAGCGAATCTCAGCCTTGGGTTTCAATTCTCTGAGTTCATTCAACCAGTCTTCTATTGAGATGCCCGGTAGCCAGTTGATGGATACTTTATTGCCTGGCCGCCAGTAAGAAGAAATCTGCAATATGGCAGGCCCACTTAGCCCTCTGTGAGTAAAAAGCACATTCTCGCGGAAGCTCTGCCCATTACAGCTGGCAATAACATCAGCACTCACACCGGATAACTCAATAAAATGTGATAACCATTGTTTATCCATCGTGAATGGTACCAGCCCGGGCACCCTTTCTATCAAATAATGTCCAAACTGCTCAGCCAGTTCATAACCCAGACCGGAAGCCCCCATGGTGGGGAATGACAATCCACCGGTTGCCACGACTAACGATGTGCAGCGAATGTCTCCCAATGTGGTATCCAGCAGAAAGCCTTCAGTGTTTTCCAGCGGCTTAACGTGTTTCAACACCGTCTTCAGGCGAATAGTGACGCCAGACTTCCTGCACTCCTCCACCAGCATCTCCACAATATCACTGGATTGCTCGTTGCAGAAAAGCTGCCCCAAGGTTTTCTCATGCCAGGGAATGTGGTGCTTATCCACCAGCGCCTGAAAATCCCACTGGGTGTAGCGAGCCAGTGCCGATTTACAGAAGTGGGGATTCTTTGAAAGGTAGTTTGCCGGCTCAGCGTACATATTGGTGTAATTGCAGCGACCACCACCGGAAATCAGGATCTTTTTACCAATCTTGTTAGCATGGTCAATGACCAGCACTTTGCGGCCACGATCCCCCGCCGTCAGTGCACACATCAACCCGGAAGCCCCAGCCCCGATAATAACGGCATCGTACTGCATGGTTGGCAATAAGGGTTGATTCAGCGGCATATATTTTGTCCAGAGGAGGGGGTTAATAGCATCGCACTATATCGAAACAGGCAGGGAGTACTCAAGATTCAGATCAGCTAAGATGGATAAAGATGTCTAATAACAATACTCTTCTGTAGGGCTAATCATGAGCTACTTACGGGAAATTCAGCAGTATATCCGCCAATATATTGATCTTGCAGAACCAAACAGCCAGTTGGTCATGAATGCTTCAACGCTGGCTGAACAGTTTGTTACCGGTGCTTTGAAGCGTGTATGGGCTATCGATGCAGCCTCAACCGGCTTTGCCCGGGAACTGACCAATCGTGCTGGCGGGTTAGCGGGCATAACTCCCCTAAGACAGCCTTTTAATCTCTCAAAAGAAGACCTGGTCATTGCAGCTGACCATGGAATTGACTCTGATCTACAGATTAGCGTCTATAACGATATCCTGAACTCTGGAGCCACCCTGCTGCTTATTGCTTCAAAAAGCAGTACCGTTTATCAATCGGTCAATCCTTCGATATTTCTTGATAGCGCTTTGAATAAGACTCCAGCTTATCTATCCAATAACCGTTTCTGCCCAATTGATACCACCCTTAATATCGCTATTGCCTGGTGTTTTATCGCTGAGTGGATTAATGCCTGTGTTATTCGTGGATATGTACCGGTAATCAATGCCAGTACTTTTCAACAGGGCGGTACCGAACGCGCTGCCCTCTATAAAAGTCACAGTCTCTTTCATAGTCAGGGAACATTTGATGTTACGCCCTTATCTCCCGGTATTTATTGCGAGCTCTACCTGAAACAGCTGGAGCACACTCTGCATCATATTATTCATACACAGGCACCTTTAATCGAAAAGGCCTGTTCCACTTATCAAGAAGCACTCAACCAGAAAGGCACCCTCTTCTTTAAAGCGGATTCACATCTGATCTCCCATCAGTTCAAGCTCTCAGGTAACCCCGGTTTTTTTCGCTATCTGGATGAAAACCTGTCCGAGGAAAATGCTGAAAAGTTATTAGTCAGCCCTAATGTTTATACTCATCTTGGCTATTACACCTACCCCAATATTCCCCTGTTTTTTGTTAATCAGAAAGGAGCTACGAGCGTTTGGCTTCAGGGAGGTATGGAAAACAATCGTATCGCCTTAAAAGATAAACGAGTAGTTATTGATCAGGGCTGGGTGTCTGGTGATGCAGTACTCAATCTGCCAGGCTATGACATTAGAATCATCCCTGAGTCGGGCATTATCCAGAACTGTCTGTTCTGGGAGCTAAATTTACAACTTATTCAGTTAACCGGAGATAACTTAAACCCATAAAAAAACCCTGCGCAAGCAGGGTTTTTTGTAGCGCAGAAATGAGCTTATTTGCCCAATTTCTTGCGAATTGCCTGCAGTGTTCTGAGCTGGGCAGCCGCTTCGGCCAGCTGGGTTGCCGCTCTTGAGTAGTCGAATTCGCCACTCTGGTTTTCCAGGGCTTTTTCTGCCTGACGCTTGGCTTCTTCAGCCGCTGCTTCATTCATGTCATCTGCACGCAGTGCCGTATCCGCCAGAATTTTGATCTGGTTTGGCTGGACTTCAAGGAAGCCACCGGAAACGTAGAAGACTTCTTCTTCACCGCCGTCGGTGACCAGACGGATCGGGCCAGGTCTCAGTTCGGTCAGCAATGGTGTATGCCCAGGCGTAATACCCAGATCACCCAGGGATCCGGTAGCAATCAACATTTCTACCTGACCTTTGAAGATCTCCTGCTCGGCACTAACGATGTCACAATCTACGGTTAAAGCCATTATGAGTCACCTCCTTTATCGCAGGCCCTTAACAGAGAGTATCTGATAAGGGCCAACCGGGCTTACATGGACTTGGCTTTTTCAACCGCTTCGTCAATGGAACCGACCATATAGAAAGCCTGTTCTGGCAGCGCATCAAACTCACCTTCCAGAATGCCCTTGAATGCACGAATGGTGTCTTTCAATGGAACATACTTACCTGGAGAACCGGTGAACACTTCTGCTACGAAGAATGGCTGAGACAGGAATCGCTCAATCTTACGGGCACGGGATACCGTCTGCTTATCTTCTTCAGACAGTTCGTCCATACCCAGGATGGCAATGATGTCTTTCAGCTCTTTGTAGCGCTGCAGTACAGTCTGAACGCCACGAGCCACGTCGTAGTGCTCCTGACCAATCACCAGAGGATCCAGCTGACGGGAGGTGGAGTCCAGTGGATCAATCGCCGGATAGATACCCTTGGAAGCGATGTCACGGCTCAGTACTACGGTTGCATCCAGGTGAGAGAACGTGGTCGCAGGGGATGGGTCAGTCAAGTCATCCGCTGGTACGTATACCGCCTGAATAGACGTGATGGAGCCTGTCTTGGTGGAGGTAATACGCTCCTGCAGTACACCCATCTCTTCCGCTAGCGTTGGCTGATAACCTACCGCTGATGGCATACGGCCCAGCAGAGCTGATACTTCAGTTCCTGCCAGGGTGTAACGGTAGATGTTGTCGATAAACAGCAGTACGTCACGGCCTTCATCACGGAATTTTTCCGCCATGGTCAGACCCGTCAGGGCAACACGCAGACGGTTTCCAGGTGGCTCGTTCATCTGACCGTACACCAGCGATACCTTATCGATTACGTTGGAGTCCGTCATCTCGTGGTAGAAGTCGTTACCTTCACGGGTACGCTCACCAACCCCGGCAAATACCGAGTAACCGGAGTGCTCGATCGCGATATTACGGATCAGCTCCATCATGTTTACGGTCTTACCTACACCGGCACCACCGAACAGGCCAACTTTACCACCCTTGGCAAATGGGCAAACCAGGTCGATTACCTTGATGCCGGTTTCCAGCAGCTCGTTGGTCGCAGCCTGATCAGCGTAACTTGGCGCCTTACGGTGAATAGCAGCTCTTTCTTCTTCGCCGATAGGACCTTTTTCATCAATAGGGTTACCCAGAACGTCCATAATACGTCCCAGGGTTTTCGTACCTACTGGCACCTGAATCGGCGCACCAGTATTGGCTACGTTCAAACCACGGGCAACACCTTCGGTAGAACCCATGGCAATGGAACGAACGACACCGTCACCCAGCTGCTGCTGAACTTCCAGTACCAGTTCCTTACCATCAACATTCAGTGCGTCATACACTTTGGGAACGCTGTCCCGTGGGAATTCGACGTCGATGACGGCGCCGATAATTTGTACGATACGACCGCTACTCATAGTCTTTCCTCACCCTTTAATCTTTTATACAGCCGCTGCGCCGCTAACAATTTCAGAGAGTTCCTGTGTGATCGCCGCCTGACGAGCCTTGTTGTATACCAGCTGCAGGTCATCAATCAGATTTCCGGCGTTATCGGTAGCACTCTTCATCGCTACCATTCGAGCCGCCTGTTCGCAGGCATTGTTTTCAACGACTGCCTGGAACACCTGGGACTCGATATAACGCACCAGCAAGCCATCAAGCAGCTCTTTGGCATCGGGCTCATACAGGTAATCCCATGGTCTCTTCAGGGACTCGTCATCATCAGGTACCAGTGGCAACAGCTGCTGCACTTCCGGCTTCTGTGTCATGGTGTTAACAAACTCGTTATGCACCACAAACAGCCGGTCGATCCGGCCTTCCTCATAGCTGTCCAGCATTACCTTGACGCCACCAATCAGGTCGGCAATATTGGGTGAGTCCCCAATATGAGTCAGGGCCGCTACAGCATTCTCCGCTCCCATGCTGCGGAAGAAGGAAACTGCCTTGCTGCCAATCAGACAGAGCTCAATTCCAACATCCTGATCACTCCACGCCTTCATGCTTTCTACGGTCTTCTTGAACAGGTTAATGTTCAAGCCACCACAGAGACCACGATCCGTAGAGACGATAATGAAGCCAACACGTTTGACTTCACGCTCAATCATGAAGCTGTGCTCATATTCAGCATTAGCGTTGGCGATATGTCCTACCACCTGACGGATACGCTCAGCATAAGGGCGACTGGTTTCCATCCGCTCCTGTGCCTTACGCATCTTACTCGCAGCCACCATTTCCATGGCGCTGGTGATTTTCTGTGTACTTTTAATGGACGAAATCTGCGTCCGTATCTCTTTTGCGCCTGCCATGTTCTGTCATTCACCTCCAGCGGTTGGCCGGCCGATTGTCGACTCACCAGAGGTGAGCCAGCCTGCAATTGTATTTCTTTGCAGGCTGGCATTCCCGAATCGGGGAAGCCGACAATATGTCTTACCAGGTCTGGGTGGCCTTGAACTTCTCAATGACTTCCTTAAGGCCTGCTTCAATTTCGCCGTTGTAGTCACCGGACTCGTTGATGGTTGCCATCAGCGCACTGTGCTCAGCGTTGGCATAGCTGATCAGAGCGGCTTCAAAGTCACCAACCTTGTTCAGAGTAACATCCGCGAGGAAGCCTTTTTCCGCCGCAAAGATGACCAGCCCCATTTCAGCTACCGACATGGGTGCGTACTGAGTCTGCTTCATCAGCTCGGTAACACGCTGACCGTGTTCCAGCTGCTTACGGGTTGCTTCATCCAGGTCAGAAGCAAACTGGGCAAATGCCTGCAGTTCACGATACTGAGCCAGTGCCAGACGAATACCACCACCAAGCTTTTTGATGATCTTGGTCTGGGCAGCACCACCTACACGGGATACCGATACACCAGCGTTCATCGCAGGACGGATACCGGCGTTGAACAGGTCAGTTTCCAGGAAGATCTGACCGTCGGTAATGGAGATTACGTTGGTCGGTACGAATGCCGATACGTCACCCGCCTGAGTTTCGATGATTGGCAGTGCGGTCAGAGAGCCGGTCTTGCCTTTCACTTCACCGTTGGTGAATTTCTCAACGTAGTCCGCGTTAACTCGAGCTGCACGCTCCAGCAGACGGGAGTGCAGGTAGAAGACGTCACCAGGATAAGCTTCACGGCCCGGTGGACGACGGAGCAACAGGGAAATCTGACGATAAGCCCAAGCCTGCTTGGTCAGGTCATCGTATACGATCAGGGCATCTTCACCACGGTCACGGAAGTATTCACCCATGGAGCAGCCGGCAAACGGAGCCAGGAACTGCATTGCCGCTGGATCTGCCGCACCGGCAGCCACAACAATGGTGTGATCCATGGCGCCATGCTCTTCCAGCTTGCGAACCACGTTAGCGATGGTTGACTGCTTCTGACCAACAGCAACGTAGACACATTTAACGCCTGTGCCTTTCTGGTTAATGATGGCATCGATAGCCAGAGCAGTTTTACCGGTCTGGCGGTCACCGATGATCAGCTCACGCTGGCCACGACCGATCGGTACCATTGAGTCAACGGCCTTGTATCCGGTCTGAACCGGCTCATCAACAGACTGACGGGCAATTACGCCTGGTGCTACTTTTTCAAGAGGAGAAGTCTGTTTGGTTTCAAGGCTGCCTTTGCCATCAATCGGGTTACCCAGGGCATCGACGACACGTCCCAGCAGTTCATTACCCACTGGAACTTCAAGAATTCGACCGGTGCACTGAACGGTCTGGCCTTCAGCCAGATCGCCGTAGTCACCCAGTACTACTGCACCGACAGAGTCACGCTCAAGGTTCAGTGCCATACCGTATACATTGCCCGGAAACTTGATCATTTCCCCGTACATGGCATCAGCCAGACCATGAATACGTACAATACCGTCAGTTACGCTGACAATCGTGCCCTCATTCTGGGCTTCACTGGACACATCAAGCTGTTCGATTCTACTCTTGATGATGTCACTGATCTCGGAAGGATTCAGTTGCTGCATAGCTTACCTGCCCCACTTTACCGCAAACGTACAGTTTTATTGATTCTCAACCCGATGCGGGTATTTATTCCGCCTTGGGCACTATTGCTGTTGGCACCTGAGCCAGAAGCCTGAGTGAAAAACTGCACCTTTGGGCTCATGAGCGCCGCGGCTCCATGATTAAATTGATTACTCAGGAAATCATCGCATCGGCCAGCTTGCTCAGCCGGGCACGGAGACTGCCATCAATGACCAGGTCACCCGCTTTGACGATAACGCCACCTAAAATGCTACTGTCGATTTCTGTTACCAGATGAACAGAACATCCCAGTCTAACCGCCATTTTTTCTGCCAGTTTGTCCTGCTGTTCCTGACTCAGCGGATACGCTGAAGTCACCTGCACCTGCTGGGAACGTTCTTCTTCCGCTCTCAACTGGGCATATAGGACAGCAATTTCAGGCAAAAGTTGCAGACGACGATGTTCTGACAACACCTGAAGATAATTCTCAAACGGCTTATCCAGGTCTCCCTGACACAGCCCGATAATAGTTTCTGCCTGCTGCGCACCACTTAACTGTGGATTACCCAGCATCTCAACCACTTTCTGGTACGCTGTCACACTGGCACAGAGAGTCAGCATGTCAGACCATTCGCTCAAACGTGATGCATCACGGGCATATTCGAATGCCGCTTTGGCGTAAGGACGGGCACATGTTGTTAATTCCATGATCTCCAGCCCTCTTAAAGTTCAGCCGCCAGATCATCAACCAGCTTGCTGTTTGCCGCCTCATCCAGACGTTCACCCAGAATTCGTTCTGCACCGGCAACGGCCAGACTGGCCACCTGCGTACGCAATGCTTCACGAGCCCGGTTAGCTTCCTGCTCAATTTCAGCAGCAGCTGCGGCCTTCAGGCGATCACCTTCAGCACGGGCCAGCTCTTTAGCTTCATCGACAATCTGGTTTGCGCGCTTGTTAGCCGATTCAATGATGCCCTGAGCTTCAGCTCTTGCTTCTTTCAGCAGTTCAGCGACTTTGTCATTGGCCTGTGCCAGGTCTTTTTCTGCCTTATCAGCAGCAGCCAGACCATCGGCTATTTTTTGCTGTCGGTCACTCAGCGCTTTGGTCAGAGGTGGCCACACATATTTCATGCAGAACCACACAAAGAACATAAAAGCGATGGATTGGCCGATCAGAGTTGCATTTAAATTCACGCCAACACCTCTTTCAGTTAATGTCGTTGGCTCCTTTCAGAGCCTGGCCTTAAGTACCTTTACGACTACGGACTAATGCTTTTCAAACGTTAGCCCGCAGCTTTCAGCTTCTCATCAAAGCACTCGGCACCTATTTGGCACTTGGTCGGGCATTAACGTCTTTGCTTAGAGCAGTCCAACGAACGGGTTAGCAAAGGTGAAGAACAGAGCAATACCAACGGCAATCATTGGGATCGCATCAAGCAGACCCGCAACGATGAACATTTTGGTTTGCAGCATAGGTGCAGTCTCTGGCTGACGGGCAACCCCTTCCAGGAATTTACCGCCAAGCAGAGCAAAGCCAATACCAGTTGCCAGCGCAGCTACACCCAGCATGATTGCAACACTGATTACTGTCAGACCAACTACCAGTTCCATATTTCCTCCCGACTTTACAGGTCGTGTGTTGTGAGATTAGTGGTTAGTTAAAGTTAATTTATCCAGTGGGCAGCACTTTGGTTTGACCATATGAGCTGCCCAATTACCTTTCACTCAGTGTTCTTCATGGACGCTGCTCAGATACACAATAGTCAGAGTCATGAAGATGTAAGCCTGAAGGGTAATAACCAGAATGTGGAGAACAGCCCAGCCAAAGTGCAGTGGCAGCTGTGCCCAGCCAATCATGGCAATCAGGATAAATATCAGTTCACCGGCATACATATTGCCGAAAAGTCGCAGCCCCAGAGAAACTGGTTTGGCTAACAGAGACACTGTTTCCAGCAGCAGGTTTACCGGAATAAGAATAACCTTCGCTACCGGGTTTTTACTGGAGAATGGGTGCAAAGCCAGGTCAGAGAACAGGCCAGTTACACCTTTAACCTTGATCCAGAAGAAGAGCATCAGGAAGAAGACACTGATCGACATGGACATGGTGATGTTCGGATCCGTTGATGGCACGATCTTCATGTATGGAATACCTGCCAGTGTGGCCAGACCAGGAATCCAGTCCACAGGAATAAGGTCCATCAGGTTCATGAAGAAGATCCAGACAAAAATTGTCAGGGCCAAAGGAGCAATCAGCGGGTTTTTGCCATGGAAGGATTCGCGAACACTGGTATCCACAAACTCAACGATGGACTCAATGGCATTCTGCAGTTTGCCCGGAACACCAGATGTCGCATTCTTGGCGACAAAGCGGAACAGGAGAACAAACACAAATCCGAGGAATACAGACCAGAGCATACTGTCGACATGAATCGCCCAGAACCCCATCTCTTTCGCTTCAGCAGGAGTCAAGGCAAAGGTCCAGGTTGGCTCAGTCAGAACACCCTGTGGATGCCCATAAGCATCAACTCGCTCATAACCAGCAGGCAGCTGACCATACGTCAAATTCTGCAAGTGGTGCTGTATGTATTCAGTAGCAGTATTTGCCATGGCTAATCCTGTAAACCATCCATTACATTTTCAATATCAAAGCTGCCTGAGCTCTAAGCTTTTGATCTAAAATCAAGCAATAAGGCCTAAAGCAGCTTTTCCACTTAAACACTTTTCAGCAAACAACCGCCATGGGCGGGCCGTTTTGTACAAACAACTACTTTACTGGCGTCTTCCGACGAGCCACCAGCACTGGTGCAAACCAGCTTACCGCCTGAACCGCAACAAAGGAGCCAAAAAGCGCCAGAGGTTCCAGTGGTTCAACCAGGGTAAAAACCAGAATGAAACCCGCTGTGGTTAGTACCAGTTTGCCAGCCTCTCCACGATAGAATGAGCTGACAATCAGCTTTGCAGAGCGGGCGCCACAGTAGCGGAACGCTCTCCAAACAAAGTACGCATTGGGCAGCGAGCAACAGAGCCCTCCAAGAAGAGAGGACAATGTAAAAGTGATTCCCAGAGGAAGCAGTGCCAGGGCCAGCACAGCAGATACAACCAACTGGGCAACAATAACACGATGCACTGGTGGCTGTTGGAGCCACATGTATTTACGATGATCAGCACGACCGGATTTGCGGTTAGCAAACCCAGACCAGTCATCACTTCGCATTGCCATTTGCTGCTTCCAGGCTTTTGCTTCTGACATACTTCCGTTAACTACAGCTCAAATTCTCGGGAGCAAAAGATTATTGCATGCACGCCGCGTAATATTTTGTTGGATCATGTCATCATCTGTTATTTGATTAATGATTTCTGACATCCCAGCGGGCGCAGTATATGGGTAATAGTACCTATATTCAACCGAAACCATACCGACCTATTGATATTTCGCAAAGTCATAAAACATATAATCTGATAGAACAGCCGGTCAGCACGCGCTGCATAAGGGATAGGAGAGTGTGTCCCGCATTTAGTATACAAGATTAGTCGTTTAAAAAACCAAATACCCAGTGTATAAAAATCAAACTTTTTTAAATGGCTTCCAGTCAATTATGAATTGGCATAGCTGATCAAAAACCGTACTTTTGTACTTTTTCTTATGGGTCAGTAAATAAAAATGACGCTTAAGGTTCAAACCTGTAACCCCAATCGTTGCCATATGCCCGGTATCCAATGTTGATTTCGCCGCCAGACTTGAAATACAGGCAATACCAACACCATCACTGACGGCTTGCTTAACTGCCTCTGAACGATTTAACACCATGGCAACCTTTGGTGATTCCAGCTGAGTAGCGATCATTTCATCAAACAATTCCCGCGTACCCGAGCCTGGTTCCCTTAGAACCCACAACTCATTAGAAAGTGAAGACAGTGGGATATTACCTTTATTGGCCAATGGGTGATCAGGGCTGCAAATAACCACCAGCTCATCTTCAAGCCATGTAGTTACTTCAATATCCGGATGCAGGCAGACACCTTCGACAACCGCAAGATCTATCTTGAAGTCCAGGAGTCGCTGTTCAATGGCTCGGGTATTATCTATTTCCAAGTCAATTCTGATACCAGGACTGCTCTCCCGAAACTGGGCAAGCATTTTTGGTAGTAAATTATTGCCAATAGTTGAGCTGGCATTAAGAACCAGTGAACCCGACTCATAAGAGCCGTTCACCGCAAACTGTGTTTCCAGCTCCTTTGCACGTTCAATTAATTCACACGCTTTTGATAAAAGAGCGCGACCAGAGTCGTTCATCTTAAGGCCTGCTCCCTGATTACGGTCAAACAGTGGCCCCAGGTGTTTCTCCAATTCGGATAAAGCCATGCTGGCTGCCGGCTGGGAAATATGCAAACTCTCGGCAGCACCAGTGACTCTTCCATACTGAGCGACTGCCCGAAATATTTCCAACTGACGAAGCGTAATGTGCATTTGATGTACAGCCTATTCCATCAAAAACCAAAAAATCAGATTGCTGATCCAGGTCTACTAGATATTCACCATTCCCAATGCTTTTCTGATAGGACAGACTGAAGCGGAGGAGAGAATATCACCTCTTGAAATGAATCAGGGCATAAGCATACTTGATAGGTTCTCAAAGTATTATTGATTTTTATAAATATTACGCGATGTGCGACTTTGTCTGAAACTATCTCAAATTACTAGCCCGGATATTTCATAAACTGCCCCGAATCTCGGGCAGGACTTTGTCGCCCTAAGGGATTTTGTGAGGGAGTGCCGTACCGGGGAGTACGGTCGACCGAGCAAAACTCCCTTAGGGCGGCAAAGGACAAGCGAGAACGGGAGCACGTTTATGAAATATCCGGGCTAGCATGATGGTAAGTCCAAGTTGTATCTTCAAAATCACGCAATTATTTGCTTTCCGTTTTTTAATCTTCGGAAATAAGGTTCTCAAACTGTATTGCAGGACGACCAGCAATTATATTCAGATAAGAACCAATATTATGTGCCAGTAACTTCCGAGCGATACGTGATGTCATATGCCATCTATCTCGACAATGGCACTTTTCTATTTCAAAGCGCTCTGTCAATTGACCTATCACTGTTTCTATTCTCCGTCGTACCCGTAATACCAGCTTTACAAACGACTTCGGACGTTCATCTTGCATGTTTTTTCTCAGTGGCGTCTGAAGATCAATACCTAATTCCTGACAATCAGCTTTAAACTCAGGCCTTATATAGCCCTTATCGCCAAGCAAGAGGCCAGAAATGGTCTCGAGCATGTCATAGGCTGCATCACGCTCATCTACGTTCGCTGCGGTCAGAGTAAAACCCACAGGAATCCCTCGTGCTTCAACCAGCAAATGCCCCTGAAAGCCATAGAACTTCTTGTCCTTGGAAGCGCAGTAACCATAACCAGCCTCAGCTTTAAAGATACGGCTCTGTGGTGCACGGGTTCTGACGACAACATCAATCGGAAAACCATCGATTAAATGGATATCTGCATTATCTGCATGCATCATCTGGACTATACGAATTTGCAGTCGTTGTTTCACATGCCATAAGTTGGCGGCCTGTTTGACAAATGCCGAGCGTGAAGGAATGTCAGGAAACAGGTGTCGCCAGTGTCGGGTAAAATACTTCCAAATCTCAGTGTCCTTATGATGCCCAAGCCATTCACCGACAACTTCCATGGTGATCGCTTCACTATCAGTGAGCTTTGGTGGAAACCCTCGAAGTCGCAGTGGTACAGGAAAAAGCTCTTTTACCAAATCGTCGATCAAGCAGTAGACTGTAGTGATAAACTCTTCAACGGGCATGACTGAAACCTTCTTTGCTTTCTACTGCTTTTAATAGCAGAAAGCAGGATCAGTCATGTCTCCTTATGCAAACCTAAAAGTCGCACATGGCGTAAATATTTTATCGCCATATACTGAACTTGTAGTTATCCCCTCACTGAATTTATTCAGTTTATTCGAGTTGTGTCATGAAAAACAGTGGTATCAGCGGCTGGGTTGAGCTGAAGAAACAGACCCCATATTTTGAAACGATTGTAAATTGCAGACGCATTCTGAGAAAGACAACACCATGGAATGACATGGCACTTTTCTTTAAAGAAGCTGACAAGCATATTAAATAATATCGACTTTGCATTATCTTTACTTCTATAAAAGGCCGCATTGAAACGTGGCCTTTTTATTATCAAACCTGAACACAAAACAAATAAAAACAAACCATCACACCAAACACAATCAATAGAATTATTGTAACTATTCAGCACCCAGCAAAGGCGTATTGTTGTAATTTCGAACCGCTTTAAGAAGCGCCTGAAATATGTTCAACCCCTGCTTTTTAGCAGATGATAAATAGCTTCGGATTCGGGTAAACATGGTACCTCCGTCTTCGCTTCTGAAGCAGCCTGAGATCTTCTGCTTAAGTTTGGCCATCCTGGCATCACGTTCACTGCCATTGTTATCGAAGGGAATTGAAAAGTCCGACATGAAGCGCAACGTTTCAACCTTAAACTCAATAAGCCTTTTGAACAGGTTGTAGGCCTTGGTATTCCTGACCTTCTTACGTCCAAGCACCTGTCGTTGTTTTTCCATATAAGCGGTTTCCTTCGTGAGAGCCCTTTGAAGGATTTGGTCGTATATCGTCTCAATGCGAAGCTGTATTGCACCAGGCATTTGAGTCAGACCGGCTGCTTTGTATTTCTTGCAGAAGTGCCAGGAGAGCGTAAGCAATTTCATCAGCCGCAGAGCCAGCTTATTCGCATCCCTATCGACAACTCCCTGAAGCTCTCTCAGATGATGGGCATTACAAAGCACATGCACTGCCGCATAGGCAAAGTAGGACTTCCAATGATCGTGAACCAGAATGCCTGCAAAAGTCAGCAGGATGCCCATTGCATCCATTGCTTCACAACCTCGCCTTTCTGAGAGGTAGTAAAGCGTCCATTGGTCATCTCGCATAATGTGTAACCACCACAGTGAACCGTCAACCCGCATGCCAGTTTCATCCGCTCCTGCAACCGGACTTTCTTGTAAAGCATCGCGGATACTCTGCTCAGTAGAGGCCAGGTTCTCATGGGTATAGGCAACAAAATTGGCAACAGAGCCTGCGCTGACACTCATGCAATAAATAGTATTGAAATACTCAGACACCCGGTGATATGGGATGAAGTGATACTGGTTTAAATGAACAGCCATTGCCTGAGTCACTTCTCCGTATTGAGCAGCGGCTTTCACTCCTTGGGGAAACTCAGCGGTGTTCCGTTTACCACAAGGACATACTTTAACGTCTGCCCAGTACGCGGTAACTTCAAATTCTCCGGGTCTACCTGGATCAAAAACCTGTCGCTCAATGTATTTGGTGGGTTTAATATCGATAAGCGAAGACTGGCAACAGCAACATTTTTCAACCTTCAGATGCCTGACATAATCGGGTAAGGCGACACGTCTCAAACAAGAGCCTTGATGACCTTTCTGGCCACCTGGTTTATTGCCTGAAGATGGTCTAAGGCTTTTGGGGTTCGGTGTTTCCTGTGAGGAGCAGGGGGCTTCTTTGGAAGATGTATCACCTTTATCACTCCCTTTTTTACTGGGCTTTTGATAACCATCTGACGATGGTGGCTTACTACTGTTTTGACTGTTTTTATTAACCCTTTCTTCCAGTTCGCTGCAACGTTCCCGTAAAAGCGCATTCTCGGTCCGAAGCTCTTCATTCTCTTTAAGGAGAGCTTCGGTAAACGGAGTAGCTGGGAAGTCTGGTTCCATACTGGAGATTTGTTAGAAAAATTGAGTATAAGATGATGGTCGAAAAATCAGAAAATTCCAGATTTATATGAAGGGTGCTGAATAGTTACGAATTATTTAACTATTTATTAATATCAATAGACGTAAATCTTTCAGAAAACCAAACAAGAAATCACAAAAAAGCCGACAGAAACAAAAAAGCCAAACATCAAACCAAAAAACAATGCCAAGAACCTGCCCTTACCGTCTTATTAACATTATAAACACGAGATTACCCATCAGAACAAAGGACTAAGTGTACTTTAGTACACTAAATGAACATGGCACAGACCTGATTTGTGATCTATATACAGTTCCTTGATTGATAATGAAATGCTATTTCTCAATAGATTGCTGATCCTGTCCGCAAAGATTTTTTATCCCATGTGCTCAGAATCGGTCTATTGTTAACTACGTTTCTTATATTTTTGCTTTTTCTATAGCGCATAGGGGAAGCAACCAGTTGTTCTCAGTACACACTCGGATATGGAATACGTTGGGAATCCCCATGAAAAAGATAACTTCACTCTTCACAGCTCTTACTATCTCTGCCGTTTCGTCTGTAGCCATGGCCACTGGGTGGGAGGATGACTGGTCGACCAGCGACGTATTCGTTGGTATAGAAGGTGGCTACTCTAAAACTAAGGTTAAGGTTGACGGTATATCAGGCGAAGACAAGCAGGATAACACAGGCTTCTTTGGTATTCGTGTCGGAAGTTTCTGGGAAGATGAAGCAAGAGCGTACTTCACACTTGGCTATAACAAGCCTAAGGATGCTCACTGGAATGATGCAACGCTTGGTGAGGTAAAAGTTAAAGACATTAAACAACTGAACCTACTTGTTTCTGCCGATTATATGTTCATGCCTGAGTCAGAAATTCAACCATTTGTTGGCTTAACCATCGGTGCATCCGAAAACAAAGCTGACGGGTTTGACAAAAAGTGGGGCTTTGCCTACGGTGCTCAAGCTGGCGTAATTTATCAGATTGACAATATTGATCTGGAAGCAGGTTTGAAATACCTAACTAATAGCACTTCTCATCATTATAAAGAGCATCATCACGTAAAACTGAAAGTAAACGACTCTCGTCAATTTTATGTTGCTGCATCCATTCACTTCTGAGTTAATCGCTAAAGGCCCTATCTCGTTATGAGCTTAGGGCCTTTATTCTTCACTCTCTGATCACATGTGGCACAAACCGTGAGCTGTCCTTGGTTATCATCGAGCAGTCCTCCCTTAATCCGATTCCGGCTGGCCGGTCAGCAATAACCCAACTACCAATCAGTGTGTGGTTGTCGGCAAACACAGGCAGTGGTTCATATTTCTGCAAAACATATCCGCTATCTACATAAGGTCCATCAACTGTCACCATCGCCTTTCCATTTTCCATAACGGAGATGTTTGCACCTTCTCTGGAAAAAAAAGGCTTCCTGACGTAGTGATTTCCCAAGTCATCCCCCAGCTTATCATTTTCAAAATAGCTAGGGAGAAGGTTCGGATGCCCCTTAAACTCCTGCCAGAGTAGAGGAAGGATAGCTTTATTGGAAAGAATGGCTTTCCATGCTGGTTCGAAAAATAATGTATCGCTTCCTGAAAGGTACGTACCGAACTCTTCTTCAAACATGAACTCCCATGGATAGAGCTTAAACATCCCAGGAATGGTTCTGTCTTCCAGATCCGTGAACTGCCCCACCGGACTGATGCCGATGTCCTCAGTATAAATAAATCGGGTACTAAGCCCAGCCTGAACAGCACAGTCCCGGAAGTATTCAACCGTCCCATAGTCTTCTTCAGAATCTTTACTGCAAGAGAAATACAGTGGCTCACCAGCCATTTTCTGCTTTTTCAGGAGAACCAGTGCTTCAATCAGCATTTCCTGAATGATATTGAACTGGTCTATCTCTGGAGGAAGCTTCTTTTCTTCAACCATTTGCTCCAGCCAGAGCCACTGAAAAAAAGCAGACTCATACAATGACGTGGGTGTATCAGCGTTATATTCATAAAACTTGGCAGGGGACTTACCATCGTAGGAGAAGTCCATTCTTCCATACAGGTGAGAATCTTTTCTCAGCCAGGACTCACGTATGAAGTTCCAGAAAGGCTCAGGAATTTGCAGACGCTCCATCATCCGCTCTGAGTTTACCGCCTTATCCACCAAGTGTAGACACATCTGGTGGATCTCAGCAGTGGGATCTTCAATATCTTGTTCAACCTGCCTCATGGTGAACTGATAATACGCAGATTCATCCCAATAGGCTTCTCCAATAATGGTGTGGAATTTGAACCCAAGAGATTCCGCCAATGTTGTCCAATCTTTTCTTGGAGCAGAGGTGATACGCAGCATTATCCACCCCAGCTTCCTCGCGCAGCAGAACGACTACCAAAGCCGCCGCGCTTCATGGTGGTACTTTTTAAGGAAGGCTTTGCCGTTGCTCTTTTATCAACGACGACCTTTCCTTGCTTATAGCTGCTGCCAATCTTGTCGTAGTTACCCGTCCGGAAATAACCTCCACTACCAAGATAAAGAGGGATGACGGTAAAAGAACTTCTGTTCGACCCAGGCTCTGCGGCAAGCATAAAGCCTTCCATGGTGGGAATATATTCCCCAGAAGCCAGTTGCTGGCATGTAGTGCCAAAATCCTGCTGGCAGTCTGAGGCTACCTGATACTTGGGAGCCATCATTAAATGGTTCTGCCAGGCCTTGTTGTATTCGTACCGGCAAACCGAATCTGAGATCACTCCATCATTGATGCAACTGGCTACGTCTTTGTATACCAATGCTTCTCTGGATGAGTCTCCGCAACCACTGAGCACAAATGGAGCAGTGCCCATAATGGCAAGCTGTAACTTCTTTGAACGCTTCATTATTCCCTGAACTCCGGCACTAATAGGTCAAACAGGCAGCGTTCAATAAACCAGCCGCGATGGATACTCCTCCGAGCCAGATACCTGAAGCAAGCTCATTGTCTGCAATATGCTCTGAGATCTGTGGGATAAACAGCCTTAAACCAAAAAATGTTGCCAGCTGAACAATCAATGCTACACCGCCCCACAGCGCCATATCCACCAGATCAATCGAGTTTTCAATCACACTGGCCAGCGGCAGCACAAAGCCTATCAAGCTCCCAGCAAACGCAATCGCTGCAGCCGGAACATTCGCCTTGATCAACTTCATCTCTTCATGAGGAGTACACCAGGTGTAAACCAGGACATAAATCCCCGTTAAGGCCAGCGCAACGGCAAAGTAGGCAAGGAAAAGGGGAACTCCGGCCAGATAGTCGGTAATGGCAATCATATTGTTACATCCTGAACATTATCGGAACTGACTGACAAGGATACCCTTGCTAAACCAGAGATTCATTGCCTTACGTGATATTCATGGATGAAATATCAAGATCAAAGCCCAAACTGACGACAGCTGTAGCTTCATCTTCATTACTGAACTCTAAAGAAGCCAGAAGATATTCATAACGATCACTGTTACTAATTTGACGCTGATAGAGCATAGCCAGGTGGTCTACTTCATAGGTCACCACCGACTCATCACGACTGTGAACCGTTTCGGAGAAATTGACGGGTTCAATCCGTTCAGGAACAGCCTCATCCCAGACCCGGTTGTAACTGGTTTCATCTAGCTGAAAACGCTTATCGCCAATCAAGCCAGAGTCACTGACCCAAAGACTCGCACCGCTTTGACTGGCAATATTATGAGTTTGAGTAAAAACAAAGAATTTTATGTCATCAATATTCTGTGTTTCATAACCACCACTTGTAGAGATCTGAATAAACCCATCATCAGATGTGTAGAAGCGACAAAGTGAATTCCCTGCCCCCAGATCAATAAAGCCAGCAGCCTCAATCGTCTGAACCCCTTCTGGCAAGGTGAACCTCAGCTGTTCACGCATCATCTGGAGCGGCAATAAATCCAACTCAACAGCACTTCCCAAACGCAAGTTAAGTGGCGATGGTAAAGAGACACTGTCTTCTTTCTTACTTTTAAACCAATCAAAGATCATAAAAACAAACCACCATTTAAAACGCTTGATAGATAAATCGGGACTATACTCTTTAACCCCTGACAGATGGCAACGAATAGAAAAGAGAACACGTTATGTCTGAGTCATCACTGGCGTTATTTCTGATAGCGACCCTGATCCTTGCCTTGGCTCCAGGACCGGATTTACTTTATATCACCACCCGTGGGATTTCCCAGGGAGCCATGGCAGGATTAATTTCCGCACTGGGTGTTCATACCGGAGTGCTCATCCATACTATCATCGCATCTCTCGGGCTGTCTGCCCTGATCGCATCATCAACGATGGGGTTTTCATTTATTAAATATGCAGGGGCAACTTATCTTTGTTACCTGGGAATCCGAACGCTCTTTTTTTCAAAAGGAGAGAACAGTAATGAACAGTGCATTTCTAAAGCAGCCCTGAAAAAGATTTTTTATCAGGGTGTTGTTACTGATGTACTAAATCCAAAAGTCATTCTTTTCTTTCTGGCATTTTTTCCACAGTTTATTGATCCATCGAGTCCCTCTGCCCAAATTGATATGTTACTGCTTGGCCTGATGTTTGTAGCCGTTGCATTTCCAATTGATGCAGCTGTTGGGCTGTTTGCTGGTAGCGTTGGCAAGCAATTACACCACTGTAAGCAGCGCATACAGTGGGGCAAATGGATGGCTGGGTCAGCTTTTATTCTGCTGGGTATTGGAACTGCTTTTACATCACCACCAACTTAAAGGAACAACATTCTCCGCTCAAAACTGGTAGCTTGCGCCAACCGTTAATAGATACTGGCTCTCGTCATAAAAACTGACATTTGAATTAACCACATTGTATCCAGCAAGAGAAACCAGCGAGAGCGGACGAATGCCCAAAAAATTCATATATTCATAGGCTAAGAACACACCAAATACATTATCCGAGCGAGTACTCCCAAATACAGGATGCTCCTGATCGTAGCCACGATGTTCGTAGCTGCCGGTTAACACATATTTTCCCTACTCCTGAAAGCTAAAATACGACAGTTCTCCTCCAGCCGAATAATGGGCCATTGCACTGCCATCGGCCTCACTGTTTCGATAGATAAAGGCTGGACTAAAACCTCTTCCCGGCTCCAGGAAGTGTCGGTAGCTTACTTTTGTGTATACCGAGTCACTGCTGCGTCTTAACTGATTTTGTTCTTCTGTGGTTAACCCTGATCCAGAGCCACTTCGCTCGTCGTCAATTTCAGACCAGGCATAAGCGACATCAACAGAAACCGGAGAGTTGCCAATACTGTCAAATTTCAGTCGGAGGGCATTCCCAGATCTTTCTGTTTCTGTTCGCGCCGAGTTCATTAAAAAAGGATCCGACCAAACGTCTTCACTCAACAGTGTTGGCAGATAAGAAATGGTCAGCTTGGTGCCAGAGGTAAGCATCTGTTTATAGCCAACTTCCAGAGCCACATTACCAACAGCAATATCCTCTCTGGAGGTTCCTGCAAAGAACTGCCGATCATTATCTTCGCCGAAGGTGTAGGCAATATTACCAAGAGCCCCAAAAACGCCAGTGTTTTCCCGACTTCCTCTGGTGTTCAAAAGGCCCTGCCTATTCTCCTGACCATTTGTAGAAAGATTGGAGTTTGTTGAAGTAATCCCACCTAATACTGTCAACTCACCACTAAAGCCAGAGTTTTCTGCGAGTTGAGCACTTGCAACTAATGGAGAAGTAGCCCACCCGATCAGGCAGGCTTTTATTGTTTTACGATTCATTCTAAAACCATCCTTGCGCTTTAACCTTATAAAGGCATCGTTGAATTTTACTCAACCGCTCAGTGCCAGAATATCTTTATGTGATATTTCTTTTCTAAAACTGTTGTTGTTCAACTGCTCTGTACGCTAATAAGGTCCGGATAGTTTTCAACACATCACTTCTGTTTTGCTTTCAGCCGTTCTAACACACTAGAGGCGTCAGCATCCCCTTTGGTAATGCCCGCAGCTTTGAGCTTAGCCTGTAGATCATTCTCTGCGGTATCACCAGAAAGCTCACTGGCGGCCTCCATTTGAGCAGCTCTCTCTGCCTGACGCTGCTTAATCCTTTCAAGCGAATCAGTCGCAGTCGCCATTTTAGAGTTAACACCACTGTGTTTGGCGGCACAGGCTGCCTGTGCCTTTTGCACAGACTCTGTCGCTTTTACAGTATCAACCTGCTGTTTGAGGCGACGAAGATTGGCTTCTGCATCCGTAATTGCCTTTTTCAAACTGACAATACTGCCCGCAAAGCTCTTTTCCATTTCCTGCTCAGAGTTAAGCTGTGCTTCATACTCTGCAATTTTGCTTGCAACCTCCGTTGCCAGCGACTCATCTCCCTGATCCAGAGCTTTCATTGCATAGCCTTCATACTCAGCCACTTTTTCTTTCAGCTCTACACACTTTTGCGAAGAGAGCTTTTGCTTTGCCATGATACCAGCCAACTGAGTTTTCGACTGCTGAAGCTGATCGCTGGCTTCCCGAATTTCCTGATCGAGAATGCGTAAGGCATTACTGTCAGCAATCGCCTCACCAACTTCATTAGTTGCCCCTTTAAGGGCAGTCATTACTTTACTCCAGATGCTCATGGTATTTACCTGTTTCGAATTTTTAATAATCTGTCTTAGTACTTATGCCACAGACTCAGAAGTCAGGTGGTTCCCATACGCTTCTGTGGCTTTAATGGCATTGGCTGCCAGTGTTTCAATTTCCTGCACGATATTCTGCAGTGACGACGATGAACTCAGTGCTCCAAAAATGGTGTAGTACTCATTTCCATCAGGGAATCGATCCAGACTAATCGTCGACAGTGGAAATAGTTTATGAGTACGCAACACCTCATCGTTCAACGTCACTGGGTTTCTGACCATTGATAAAGGCCAGAGTACAGCATCGGCAATAATCTGCTCACCGGAAACCGTGAGATAGATGGGCAGATCACCAAACTCAACCATACTGATTTCCAGACAGGGCTCAGTTCCATCCACAAGATTTAGCACCGCGTTACCACTGG
This sequence comes from Endozoicomonas sp., assembly GCF_965196975.1. Classification (NCBI taxonomy): domain Bacteria; kingdom Pseudomonadati; phylum Pseudomonadota; class Gammaproteobacteria; order Oceanospirillales; family Endozoicomonadaceae; genus Endozoicomonas; species Endozoicomonas sp. Next base: position 4,693,201 of record NZ_OZ239981.1, on the reverse strand, counting down.
TGCTCAGAGTGTCCTTAGTCAACGCTTCGTATAAGCTTTGAATCGTCCAAACACTGTGTGATTGTGTCATGATGATATTTCCTGATGGTTGATAGGAATCGATTTGCCGCAGCTGCTGCTCAATGTCCCGCAGCTGGCTGGCATTCTCTGGCAAAATCCAGATTTCTTTTTTTACCAGCCCCTGTTCTCTCATCCTGGAGCGAAACTGCCGCTGATAATGTGCAGCGTTTTTCCGCAAGGCCATGAATGAACTCTCTATATCAGTGAATGCTCGACCTATAACCTGTTAAAGCATTCATTACATGTAACAATTGTTACATGTAATATAATGGTCGTATTGTTTTTTTCAACTGTCTTCTGTGTAAACTTTTTATTGTTATTATGAAAAGAAGGCGTATCAGCGCCGCCAATAAGCCGAAGTAAACATCACCAGAACGGTAATAACCTCCAATCGTCCCATCAGCATACCAGCTGCCAGCACCCACTTGGCCATATCAGGCAGTGGAGCAAAGTTACCCGCAGGGCCAATAATGTCTCCAAGCCCTGGCCCAACATTGGCTATGGCCGTAACCGCCCCGGTCAAACTGGTAATAAAGTCCAGCCCCATCAAACTGAGCAGAAGTGTCATGATGCCGGTCAGCATCAAAAAGAAGAACGTAAACCCAACAAAGGAGCGAATAATATCAGAGGTGATTGGCTGACCATTGTACTGCATGCTGAAACAGGCTCGGGGATGACTCAACAGCTTCAGCTGCACATTCAGTAATCTCAGACCCAGCTGAAAGCGAAATATTTTTACACCTCCACTGGTAGAGCCAGAACAACCGCCAATAAAACTCAGGAAGAAAAAAGAAGCTCCAGCAAAGCCTCCCCACAGGGAGTAATCTGTCAGAGCAAAGCCTGTCGTACTGATGACAGATGTCGTATTAAACGCAACCAGAGTCAACGCATCAAAAATACCGTACTCAGAATTCATCACAAGCCAGACCGTCATTGAGGCCCAGACAATGCCGATCAGTTTAAGAAAGCCTCTTACCTGACAGTCTCTCCATAATGGCTCAGCATTACCCGACAGGAATCTTACCAACAGGACAAAAGGAAGACTGCCCACCAACATAAAGATGGTTCCTGTCCAGTGAATGGCAGGATTCTCAAAATGCGCCATTGATGCATCGGAAGTGGAGAAACCACCGGTTGAGAGCGTTGCCATTGAGTGGTTGATGGCTTCAAAAGCCGTCATCCCTCCCATGTAGTAGGCCAAAGCACATAAAGCACTTAACCCCAGATAGATTTGAACTATGCGCTTCGCGATCACACCTGACCGGGGCATTACTTTTTCCGACCAGTCTGATGACTCGCTCTGAAACAGCCGCATTCCACCCACCTTAAGAAAAGGTAGAACCGCCACAGCCATTACGATAAAGCCAATACCGCCAAGCCACTGAAGGACAGAGCGCCACATCAGAATACCTGGATTCATATTATCCAGACCGACAAGTACCGTAGATCCCGTCGTTGTAATTCCAGACATGGTTTCAAAGAATGCATCAGTGAAGCTGATTTCTGTTTCAAAGATGAAAGGCAGCGCACCAAACACACATACCAGTACCCAGCTCAGATTGGTCAAAAGAAAGATTTCCCTGGACCTTAACCCAAAAAATTCAGACTTACATGACCACCAAAGGAAACCACCAAAACCAAAGGTAATCAGTGGCGATAGCGTGAATGCCATGTGGTGAGCTGGAGTATTAAAGATGATATTAGTGATCAGCGGTATACACATCAGCGCCGCAAGCGTCATCAGTAGTAAACCAATGACGTATAAGACAGGTTTGTAATGCATGGTCTTGAAGAAGCTTGATCAGTCCATTTTCAACGACATTATTATCAAGCCGTATCCCAGTACTTTTCTGTTATGAAGAAGGAAGATTATTGACAGTACAATCAGTTAAGTCTGCAGGCATTTATACCTAGAGCTTTAAATGAAAAAGCGTGTCGTGACATTAGAATGTACGTTTCTATAAATTTTTTATCACCCACAGCAAAAACCCCGACAAATTGCTCTGTCGGGGTTCTCTAATTGGTGCCTGGCGATGACCTACTCTCACATGGGGATGCCCCACACTACCATCGGCGATCGGTCATTTCACTGCTGAGTTCGGGATGGGATCAGGTGGTTCTAACCTTCTATGGTCGCCAGGCTTAACTGGTTTGAGTCAATGGTTTGCTAACCACTCACTCTGGAATCCGGTAATTAAGCTGTTTCTTGCTAAACACTCTTGCGTATGGCTCTGCATATCTGCAGATCGCTTTGGCGTTATATGGTCAAGCCGCACGAGTCATTAGTATTGGTTAGCTCAACGCCTCACAGCGCTTACACACCCAACCTATCAACGTCATAGTCTTTAACGGCTCTTCAGGGGTATCTAGTACCCAGGGAAGTCTCATCTTGAAGGGGGCTTCCCGCTTAGATGCTTTCAGCGGTTATCCCGTCCGAACATAGCTACCGGGCAATGCGTCTGGCGACACAACCCGAACACCAGTGGTCCGTCTACTCCGGTCCTCTCGTACTAGGAGCAGCTCTTCTCAAACTTCCAACGTCCACGGCAGATAGGGACCGAACTGTCTCACGACGTTCTAAACCCAGCTCGCGTACCACTTTAAATGGCGAACAGCCATACCCTTGGGACCGGCTTCAGCCCCAGGATGTGATGAGCCGACATCGAGGTGCCAAACACCGCCGTCGATGTGAACTCTTGGGCGGTATCAGCCTGTTACCCCCGGAGTACCTTTTATCCGTTGAGCGATGGCCCTTCCATTCAGAACCACCGGATCACTATGACCTACTTTCGTACCTGCTCGAGATGTACCTCTCGCAGTCAAGCTGGCTTGTGCCATTACACTAACCGTACGATGTCCGACCGTACTTAGCCAACCTTCGTGCTCCTCCGTTACTCTTTGGGAGGAGACCGCCCCAGTCAAACTACCCACCACACAATGTCCCCGATCCCGTTTCAGGACCTGGGTTAGAACCTCAATATTGCCAGGGTGGTATTTCAAGGATGGCTCCACGCAAACTGGCGTTCACGCTTCAAAGCCTCCCACCTATCCTACACAAGCAACATCAAGATCCACTGTGAAGCTGTAGTAAAGGTTCACGGGGTCTTTCCGTCTAGCCGCGGATACGCTGCATCTTAACAG
>NZ_OZ239981.1:4522500-4685000 GCF_965196975.1 Endozoicomonas sp. | reverse complement strand
TGGCTTCTTCAATAGGATTCAGGTCTTCCCGCTGAATGTTTTCGATCAGCGACATGGCAATGGCTGCTTCATCGGGAACATCACGAATCAGGGCGGGAACTTCCGAGAGACCTGCCAGCTGTGCTGCACGCCAGCGACGTTCACCAGCAATAATCTCATAGCGATTCTGTCCAACCGGACGAACCACAATTGGCTGCATGATGCCCTGCTCTTTAATACTTTCAGCCAGCTCTTCCAGAGCATCAGAGTGCATGTCTCGGCGAGGCTGGTACTTGCCACGAATCAGGAATTCGACTGGCAGGTCTTTCATTGTCCCATCCTGCGACTCCTTGACCGGTGATGGCCCAGAGAGATCATTAGACAGGGATGCAGGTAGTCTGGCGCTACCCAGCAGCGCATTTAAGTTAGTACCGAGACGTTGTTTCGCCATGTGTTAGTGAGTTCCTATTTTCCTTTCTGACTTACCATGAAGCCCCTTGATGTCATGCTTGCGAACCAACTCCCCAGCCAGTGCGAGATAAGCAACTGCCCCACGGGAGTTTCGGTCATAGGCAAGTACGGGCTTACCATGACTCGGCGCCTCAGCAAGTCGAATATTACGGGGAATCACGGTTCGATAGACCTGATCACCAAAATGGTTGATGAGCTGTCTCGATACTTCAGTGGTCAGCGTCATCCTTGGGTCATACATGGTTCGCAGCAGACCTTCGATGTGCAAGTCAGGATTGATGGTTTCTCTGAGGCCGGCAATGGTTTCCATCAGGGCCGTCAGACCTTCCAGGGCATAGTATTCGCACTGCATCGGGATAATCACCCCGCGGGCAGCAACCATGGCATTGATGGTAAGCATGTTCAGGGATGGAGGGCAGTCAATCATGATGAAGTCGTATTGATCTTCCACTTTGGCAAGCGCATCGTGGAGCCTGGATTCTTTGCGATCCATATCCATCAGCTCAACTTCTGCCGCCGTCAGATCTGCGTTTGCACCCAGAACATCGTAACCACCATCCAGAGATGGAAGGATTGCCTCCTGGATATCACAACGCCCCGTCAGTACATGATAAACAGACCATTGCTGAGCATGTTTGTCGATTCCGCTTCCCATGGTGGCATTCCCCTGGGGGTCAACATCAATAAGCAGTACACGCTGCTTACTTGCTGCCAGAGAAGCCGATAGATTAACGCAGGAAGTGGTTTTGCCAACCCCTCCTTTCTGATTGGTTACCGCGAGAATTTTAGCCACAGCCGTTTAATACCATTCAATGCCTGTTACGCAAAATGACAAGATGACGATCGCCGTCTGTACCCGGTACATTCAGGGGCTCACAGCCAATCAACTCAATCTCGTGACGATCCATCAATTCCTTTAATTCTTCTTCAGGATATAGCCCTTTCATGGCCAGATAAACACCTGAAGGTGATAATAAGTGTTTTGTGCCATCTACCATGTTAACCAATGAACTGAACGCCCGTGAAGTAATGGCGTCAAAAGGTGCGTCCACCTTAAAAGACTCTACCCGGGCATTCGCGACTTCCAGGTTCTCGAGCTGAAGGTCCAGTTTTGCCTGAAGCATGAACCTGGTTTTTTTACCATTACTGTCCAGTGTCGTGAATTTTTTCTCTGGATACATAATAGCCAGAACAACACCCGGCAGTCCCGGACCTGAGCCTACATCCAGAATTACCTCACCATTAATATGAGGAACAATGCTCAGACTATCAACAATATGCCTGAAGACCATCTCCCTGGGGTCACGAATGGCGGTAAGGTTGTAGGCTTTATTCCACTTATCCAGCAGCAGAACATAACGAGTCAGCAAATCCGCCTGAGCCTGAGATAAATCAAGACCGAGTGATTTGGCACCCTGACAAATGTCCTTCTGTAATGTCTGAGCCAAGGGGTTGGCTATTAATGGTGATTGAGAAACGTTCATTGATTCCTTCAGCCAGCGGACAGCTAAGCCCTGCTGCAATTACGATAAGCTACCTGGACGCCGTCTGGCTTTACTGATGACAATAGATAACCAATCAGTCTATTTCATAACTTTAATAAAATCGACGCAATCATTGATCAAAACCAGCGATATATAAAGTAGGTACTATTTCCACATTAAAATGCAGCCATTGAACGCTGCCAAAACAACTGTACGAATAAAACAATGGTTAAGAATAATTCTCTGAAAAAAGGGTTCAGTGTTTGCAACAGGCCAGTTGAAGCCACCGTAACCAGACAGAAAGGTTTAGACCGATTCTGCTACCTGATTGCGGGGACGCATGGGGATGAACCCGAGGGCATATATGTCCTTGAGCAATTAATGCAGCAACTCAATAGTAAAAAGATAAACCAGCCAATGGTAGTAATTCCGGTTCTTAATCCCGATGGCTTTGCGGCAAAAACTCGGGTAAACGCCAACGGCGTTGATCTGAATAGAAACCTTCCCGCCTCCAACTGGTCTCAACAAAAACGGGATGACAAGTATTCTCCGGGCTCGCACCCGAACAGTGAACCAGAAAACCAGTTTCTTGTTTCTTTATTTGATAAGTACCCCCCCGGCTTTATTCTGTCCTTCCACTCCTGGATACCCATGCTGAACAGTAATGGTCAGTGCGAAGATATTCTTCAGCTTCTGCACAAGGAAAGCGGTTATCCGATCGTACGAGATGAAATTGAAGATCATCCAACCCCGGGGTCGCTTGGAAGCTATGCCAGTGAAAAGCTGGGTATTCCTGTCTTAACTTATGAATGTCCTACGTTGAGCGAGGACAAGAGCCTTCAATCCATCTGGCAGGAAAATGAAAAGGGCTTGATCAAGCTGATGCAGTCTGACCTGATCAGAAAGCTACTCCAGAAGGCTGCTCGAAAATAGCGCCCATTCAGAGCCCCGTAGCAACGATCGCAGCTTATTCTCAAGTCTCCTAAGCCAGTGTTGAACCTGGCTCTAGACTGCAGATATCCTGACCATTCCTTGCCGGAAGCGATCCAAGAATATTGATAGAAACCAGCTTGTCAGAACACGAGAGCAGCGCTGGATGTGAACCGGGAAGCCCTTCCGGTATTTCCTGTCCAATGGCTTGATAATGATCAACCCAGAATGGCATCAGCTCTCCGGTGTCCATGTCCCGGAAACTCATGGGTGTTTCCTCAAACAGGAAAACACCCTCATTGGCACTGCGAAAAGCATGAACAATTAATTCACTGCAATACCAGCTTTTCTGATGTTCTTCCTGATTCTGGCTGTAGTGAGGATCATAGGGTATCGACAGCTGCTGCTCTGCAAACTCAAGAGCATCGGGAACCAGTACCGAGTAATTCGATGTCAGTCGACAGATCAGGACACAAGGCCTGCCATGGTTATCTAAAACCGAGTTGCTGACAAAGTCATCCAGAGTGGTTTTCTTTACCCTGGGCATAACAGCTTCTATGACCATGCCATCTCCGTCGTAGAGAGCTACATGATTAATAGCGGCTCCGTCTCGACCAGCAAAGAGTCGACTGATTACCCATTCGGCTTCCCCTCCTGAGCGGAGCTGAAAAATAAGGTCACCTGGTAATAGGTCTTCAGCTATCACTGTGGCTGGCAACGCTTTATCCATAACCTATCCAATAATTGAAGACCATCCTGTGATGAGCAGCCTTAAGTTATAAAAAACAGCCTAGGCTAGCATTTAACATAAACTGTGATTATTAAAAAGGCTGATAACCTCATAATGGCGGAAGTTTTAGCATAAAAAGCCATGTTCAAGAGTATAGAGCTTTTCAGGCTATTTCATTCCGCAGCAGGTCAAGTACATTTCGAGTATCAGGACGAACACCGCGCCAAATGGCAAACTGCTCTGCAGCCTGCTCAACCAGCATACCAAGTCCATCAATGGTTTTACCCGCCCCCTGCTCACGACACCAGTGATTGAACACGGTTTCTTCTGCACCGTACATCATGTCATAGCAGCTGGTGTTTTGATCAACCACATGACCAGGTATTGGTGGCATCTCTCCCTGCAGGCTGGCCGCTGTTCCGTTGATAACCAGATCAAAACGACCTTCTATATCTTCAAACCCATTAGCTGAAATAGCTTCACCAGGAAAGAGTCCAACCAGTGTATCAGCCTTGCTGCGTGTTCGATTGGCAATGACAACTTCAGCAGGTTGCTCGGAGAATATAGGCTCAAGCACACCCCTAACGGCACCGCCGGCACCCAGGATAAGTACTCTTGCATCTTTAATGGTTACACCATTGTTTTCTTTAAGGTCCGCAACCAGCCCAAGCCCGTCGGTGTTGTCTCCATGCAGCTGGCCATGCTCATCCTGCCACAGAGTATTAACAGCACCTGCTTTTTCCGCTCGCGACGTTCTCTTTTCAGCTAACTGCCATGCCTCTTCCTTAAACGGTACAGTTATGCTTAATCCAAGATCGCCATTTTCAAAGAACTCATCAATTGCTTTTTTAAACCCGTCAACGTCAACCAGCATGGCTGAATAACGCAGACTTTGATCGGTCTGGTCGGCAAACAATGTGTGAATTACAGGTGATTTACTGTGGGCAATAGGGTTCCCCATTACCGCATAACTGTCTACCGGACCAGCCATGATTCAGATCCTCTTAATTTATACCCAGTCTTTTGGCTTTAAAAATTCTTCATACAAGCGAGCCTCATCGGTGCCAGACTCTGGACTCCAGTTGTAATCCCAGCGTACATGAGGAGGCAATGACATAAGAATAGACTCTGTACGACCACCAGACTGCAGACCAAATAAAGTACCCCGGTCATATACCAGGTTGAATTCCACATAACGGCCACGACGATACTCCTGAAAATGCTTGTTCTGCTCGGAGTAAGGCATCTCTTTACGGCGCTGAACAATAGGCAGGTAAGCATCAATATAACTGTCACCAACCGACTGCATAAACTCAAAGCAGCGTTCAAATGGCCACTCATTCAGGTCATCGTAGAACAGTCCGCCAACCCCCCTTGGTTCATTGCGGTGTTTAAGAAAGAAGTAGTCATCACACCATTTCTTATAACGGAGGTAGACATCGTCACCAAACGGCTCACAGGCTTGTTTGGCTATCTGATGCCAGTGTTTGCAGTCTTCTTCAAAGCCATAGTAGGGAGTCAGGTCATAGCCACCGCCAAACCACCAGATCGGTTCTTCTCCTTCTTTATGAGCTATCAGCATTCGAACATTGGCATGAGACGTTGGCACAAATGGATTATCCGGATGAATCACCAGGGAAACACCCATGGCCTGAAAACTCCGACCGGCCATTTGTGGCCGATGCGCCGTGGCACTGGCAGGTAGCTGATCCCCTTTTACATAGGAAAAATTTACTCCTGCTTTTTCAAAAACCTTACCGCCTTCGAGAACTCTGGCCTTACCGCCACCACCACCATGGTAATCCCACTGGTCTTCTCTGAAGGAGCCCTCCATTTCTTCTGCTTCAATCGCCGTACATATGCGATTCTGCAAATCCAGGAGGTATTGTTTTACGAGATCTACGGACGGTTCTGACATCTTGGAACAAGCCTTTTATCCATGAAATTTGAGCAATATTAGCCTGCCCGTACTAGTTCACCTGAACGCAGGTCTTGAATTTTGGAGGGTGTTTTCTGTCCTCCAGTTTCGCCGGGAACAATGGCATCGAGTAGAGCGCCAAACTCTTCCTCAACGCTTGAGAACGTTAACAGCGGGTCCTTACCGGCAAGGTTTGCTGAAGTAGACACGATCGGGTGTCCTGTTGCTTCACATAGCTTTCTTACCAGTGGGTGATCAGAAATACGAACGGCAACCGTATCAAACTGGCCTCTGACCCAATCGGGTGCCCAACCAGCAGGGTCTGGAATAAGCCAGGTATAAGGACCTGGCCAGGTTGACTTCAGCCTTTCTCGTTCTTCTGAAGAAAGAGGATCAAGTAGCGGTGCAAACTGATCCTCTGAGGAACCAATCAGAATCACCCCTTTCTCAACGGGTCGCTGTTTGATTTCAAGAACTCGATAAACAGCCTGACGGTTCCATGGGTCACAACCCACACCCCATACGGCTTCAGTGGGGTAAGCGATGACGCCTCCATTTCTAATTATTGTTGCTGCTTGATTTACAACATCCATCATGAAAACTTCTCTCAGGGATAAGCCTCAGTCATTTAACTGCTGCTGAAGAACAGCATCTTTCGCAAGAACCGCTTCTGCATTTGCCTGACGATCCATTCGTAGTCGATTTGCCAGATCTTTATCATTCAAAGCAATAATCTGGGCGGCCAGATAGCCAGCATTGATTGCTCCCTCTTTTCCCAGAGAGACCGTAGCAACGGGAACTCCCCCCGGCATCTGAACCGTTGACAGTAGCGCATCCAGCCCTCCCAGAGAGCCATCTCCAATAGGAACACCAATGACCGGTTTGATGGTAAGGGAAGAAACAACACCGGCCAGATGAGCGCCCATTCCCGAGCAGGCAATAAAAACAGCCGCCCCACGGTGATCAGCATCTTTCACGTAGCTCTGAGTCGCCTCAGGCGTGCAATGTGCCGAGTAAACCTTAATTTCTACAGAAACATCGAGCTTCTTCAATACATCAGCGGTGAGCTGGACCATGGGTATATCCACTGACTCTGAACATGAGCCAGCCCCAATCAAAATCGCAACAAACGGCCTCGCCATCAGTATTCTCCGAAACGTGATCGGTAAGGCTCGCTAGTCTAGCAAGAGAAGTTCAGAAGCAACAGACAGAACCTAGGGGGCGTTCTCAATTAGACATGTGACCAGCCACCCATGGTTTGGGTCAGGCCAGGCGTGAACTACGTAGTGTGGTTATTCCACATAAGTAGTGAGCAACGCAGAATGACACAAACCATGGGCGGCCCTCCGGGTTGATCACACCCCCATTTATGCTGTGTTGAACGGCTTGAACATGGAACCACCATGTCCTGCACCGTTCGCCTTGCCTAAATGCGTGTATGATCAACTGGACTCATGGCTAATTGAGAACGCCCCCTAAGACCTGGATACTTTCAGCAGATTCACTTAACAAATCAGCCAAGACGTATAAAGCCACCAGACGTGGACTCTATGACGCCATCAAGCTCCATTTCTGTAAGAACGACGGAAAGCTCTGCAAAAGGAATCCCTGACAGGGTACTGATTTGATCTGCACTGACGACATCAAACCCCATCACTTCTATAACCTTAAGTCGCAAAGGGTCTGTTTCTTTTCTAGAGGAAATCGATGGAGTGAACTCGTTCATAACACCATGCAACTGTGGGGCAAGTTCAATTAATACATCATCAGGACTTTCAACCAGCACAGCGCCTTCACGAATCAGTTTATGACATCCCCGACTCAACGGATTCAGTACCGAACCAGGAATAGCAAAGACTTCACGTCCTTGCTCTGCAGCCAGTCTGGCAGAAATTAAAGACCCACTTTCAAGAGCCGCTTCAACCACCAGAACGCCCAGAGACAAACCAGATAGAATTCGATTTCTCCGTGGAAAGTTACCTGCAAAAGGTTTAGTCCCCAAAGGAAACTCACTGACAAGAGCTCCCTGACTGGCAATCAGTTGATAAATGTCTTTGTGCCTTGCCGGGTAGATTTGATCCACACCGGTACCCAATACGGCGACTGTGCCTCCATAGCACCCCAGCGCTCCTTGATGTGCTGCCGCGTCAATTCCAAGAGCCATTCCACTGGTAATGACCAAGCCACTTCGAGACAAGTGTTCACAAAACTCCTGAGCAACCCGCCGTCCATTTGGGGTTGGTCTGCGACTTCCCACCACTCCAAGTTGTGGCTCATTAAGCAGATGGCTGTTACCAATTACATAGAGTACAACCGGAGCATCTGGCAACTCTTTAAGACTTTCAGGGTAAAGTGGGGAATCAGGTGTTAAAACAGAATGCGCTTCACTGGCCTGAAGCCATGCTTGAGTGAGTTGCAGCTGTTTGTGTATGGCAGGGTCACGGGGAGCGTTTACCAGTAAATGAGCCAGCTTATCAGGAATACTGTTCTTCAGATCATTAAATGAGGCAGAAAAAAGCTGGCTGGGGTGTTTGAATTTCTCGATCAACTGACTGGATTTTATCGGCCCAAGCCCTGGAATGAGAGAAAGCGTCAACCAGGGAAGTTGCTGCAGCCAGTCCTTCTGGCTTGTATCAGTGTATATCATTGAATTCTCTTTCCGGAGTTGCGTGGCTTATTCTGGTGTAACTATTCAGCACCCAGCAAAGGCGTATTGTTGTAATTTCGAACCGCTTTAAGAAGCGCCTGAAATATGTTCAACCCCTGCTTTTTAGCAGATGATAAATAGCTTCGGATTCGGGTAAACATGGTACCTCCGTCTTCGCTTCTGAAGCAGCCTGAGATCTTCTGCTTAAGTTTGGCCATCCTGGCATCACGTTCACTGCCATTGTTATCGAAGGGAATTGAAAAGTCCGACATGAAGCGCAACGTTTCAACCTTAAACTCAATAAGCCTTTTGAACAGGTTGTAGGCCTTGGTATTCCTGACCTTCTTACGTCCAAGCACCTGTCGTTGTTTTTCCATATAAGCGGTTTCCTTCGTGAGAGCCCTTTGAAGGATTTGGTCGTATATCGTCTCAATGCGAAGCTGTATTGCACCAGGCATTTGAGTCAGACCGGCTGCTTTGTATTTCTTGCAGAAGTGCCAGGAGAGCGTAAGCAATTTCATCAGCCGCAGAGCCAGCTTATTCGCATCCCTATCGACAACTCCCTGAAGCTCTCTCAGATGATGGGCATTACAAAGCACATGCACTGCCGCATAGGCAAAGTAGGACTTCCAATGATCGTGAACCAGAATGCCTGCAAAAGTCAGCAGGATGCCCATTGCATCCATTGCTTCACAACCTCGCCTTTCTGAGAGGTAGTAAAGCGTCCATTGGTCATCTCGCATAATGTGTAACCACCACAGTGAACCGTCAACCCGCATGCCAGTTTCATCCGCTCCTGCAACCGGACTTTCTTGTAAAGCATCGCGGATACTCTGCTCAGTAGAGGCCAGGTTCTCATGGGTATAGGCAACAAAATTGGCAACAGAGCCTGCGCTGACACTCATGCAATAAATAGTATACGCCATGTGCGACTTTTAGGTTTGCATAAGGAGACATGACTGATCCTGCTTTCTGCTATTAAAAGCAGTAGAAAGCAAAGAAGGTTTCAGTCATGCCCGTTGAAGAGTTTATCACTACAGTCTACTGCTTGATCGACGATTTGGTAAAAGAGCTTTTTCCTGTACCACTGCGACTTCGAGGGTTTCCACCAAAGCTCACTGATAGTGAAGCGATCACCATGGAAGTTGTCGGTGAATGGCTTGGGCATCATAAGGACACTGAGATTTGGAAGTATTTTACCCGACACTGGCGACACCTGTTTCCTGACATTCCTTCACGCTCGGCATTTGTCAAACAGGCCGCCAACTTATGGCATGTGAAACAACGACTGCAAATTCGTATAGTCCAGATGATGCATGCAGATAATGCAGATATCCATTTAATCGATGGTTTTCCGATTGATGTTGTCGTCAGAACCCGTGCACCACAGAGCCGTATCTTTAAAGCTGAGGCTGGTTATGGTTACTGCGCTTCCAAGGACAAGAAGTTCTATGGCTTTCAGGGGCATTTGCTGGTTGAAGCACGAGGGATTCCTGTGGGTTTTACTCTGACCGCAGCGAACGTAGATGAGCGTGATGCAGCCTATGACATGCTCGAGACCATTTCTGGCCTCTTGCTTGGCGATAAGGGCTATATAAGGCCTGAGTTTAAAGCTGATTGTCAGGAATTAGGTATTGATCTTCAGACGCCACTGAGAAAAAACATGCAAGATGAACGTCCGAAGTCGTTTGTAAAGCTGGTATTACGGGTACGACGGAGAATAGAAACAGTGATAGGTCAATTGACAGAGCGCTTTGAAATAGAAAAGTGCCATTGTCGAGATAGATGGCATATGACATCACGTATCGCTCGGAAGTTACTGGCACATAATATTGGTTCTTATCTGAATATAATTGCTGGTCGTCCTGCAATACAGTTTGAGAACCTTATTTCCGAAGATTAAAAAACGGAAAGCAAATAATTGCGTGATTTTGAAGATACAACTTGGACTTACCATCATGCTAGCCCGGATATTTCATAAACGTGCTCCCGTTCTCGCTTGTCCTTTGCCGCCCTAAGGGAGTTTTGCTCGGTCGACCGTACTCCCCGGTACGGCACTCCCTCACAAAATCCCTTAGGGCGACAAAGTCCTGCCCGAGATTCGGGGCAGTTTATGAAATATCCGGGCTAGTAATTTGAGATAGTTTCAGACAAAGTCGCACATCGCGTATAGTATTGAAATACTCAGACACCCGGTGATATGGGATGAAGTGATACTGGTTTAAATGAACAGCCATTGCCTGAGTCACTTCTCCGTATTGAGCAGCGGCTTTCACTCCTTGGGGAAACTCAGCGGTGTTCCGTTTACCACAAGGACATACTTTAACGTCTGCCCAGTACGCGGTAACTTCAAATTCTCCGGGTCTACCTGGATCAAAAACCTGTCGCTCAATGTATTTGGTGGGTTTAATATCGATAAGCGAAGACTGGCAACAGCAACATTTTTCAACCTTCAGATGCCTGACATAATCGGGTAAGGCGACACGTCTCAAACAAGAGCCTTGATGACCTTTCTGGCCACCTGGTTTATTGCCTGAAGATGGTCTAAGGCTTTTGGGGTTCGGTGTTTCCTGTGAGGAGCAGGGGGCTTCTTTGGAAGATGTATCACCTTTATCACTCCCTTTTTTACTGGGCTTTTGATAACCATCTGACGATGGTGGCTTACTACTGTTTTGACTGTTTTTATTAACCCTTTCTTCCAGTTCGCTGCAACGTTCCCGTAAAAGCGCATTCTCGGTCCGAAGCTCTTCATTCTCTTTAAGGAGAGCTTCGGTAAACGGAGTAGCTGGGAAGTCTGGTTCCATACTGGAGATTTGTTAGAAAAATTGAGTATAAGATGATGGTCGAAAAATCAGAAAATTCCAGATTTATATGAAGGGTGCTGAATAGTTACATTCTGGTTATTAACAGCTCTGTCCAAATAAGCCACACATCCAATGAAGCACCCTGTAAAACATCCGGGCTGTATTTTCTGAATAAATGATTGCTTATGGCTGCGGGCTTCGGAGGATATAGCCAACTTCAATATCCTCTTTTGCTGATAGCACAATACCATAGCTCATTTTTTCAAAAGGTCGATAAACCATCACCAGCCCCACCCTCTCTGACGGCAGAGCGACCTCTTCATTGGTAAACGGGTCTATCGCTTTTTCATCCTGACGGTAAACGGCCAATACATCTCCCTGACGCAGGCTCTCCCGCTCACCCTTGTTGATAACCACTGTATCAAACTTGGAAATTTTTCTCGCATTATTCAGATTTGCCGTGACAATGCCTTCTACAGGAGCATCTGGCGCTCTTGGAAAGAAGGTGGTCACAAGCCCATTGGCTTCCTGTCTGACAATGCGATCTCCAGGCTTCAATTCCATCTTGCTTTCCTGAATAACCATGGAAGCAATGTCTTCCTTAACCCGGCTTAAATTGATGGTTCCAACATCAACACCGATTAGGCCAAGTAACTCTTCTGTTTCCGGATCTACAATCTGGTCACCACGGCGCACAACATCAAACTGGATATTCTGTCCTGCAAAATCACCTCGAGCATAAATCTTGTCTCCTGCACCTGAAGCCAGCTTGCCATCTTTGGCTGCGAATACATAAGGCGCACTATTCAACTGTTCTTCACTTGAGAAAACATGGCCACCTTTTAAGTAACTGTGCACCGCACTTAAAGGGATGGCAGGAATTGCAGACTCGCCAGGCATTACCCGGATTTTTGGGCTTAGTTTGATCGTACGTCCGGTTTCACCTCGACTGGAAACCATCAATCTCGGTTGTCCGTTGATGTACACCAGACTGACGATATCACCAGGATAAATCAGGTGAGGATTCTTTATCTGGGGATTCGCATGCCATATTTCCGGCCATAACCACGGGCTGTCCAGAAAGGTGGTCGAAATATCCCACAAGGTATCGCCCTTCTCAACGGTGTACCTGCTGGGAGAATCCGCCTTTATCGGGCTATCGTATGCCAGGCCCAGTGTGGACATGCAAAGCAGAATTCCTGCCAGAGCAAAGCGTCTCATTATCGTCCCGATCCCTTGAATAGTTTTTTAGTTTAAGCAGCCTTGAGCCGGTAAAAAATCATTAAATGAAACCCAGCATCCCCTGTCTTTTTCACTCAGGTGATAATGCTATACCGGATTTCAACTGTTATGCATCAATCAGAACAGTGTATCAACCGCCTCCGCTTGTGAGCAATCGGCTCTCTTTTAGTTCTCGGCTTTACAAGCCAATTCTCAAGATCAGGTCACACAATAGCACTCTGGATTCTGTCTTGATCCAAAAGAGTATGGCGACTATTTATAGTTTCCTGACCCAATCGCTGTGGGCGGGTTAATCAAGGAGCTATTTTGAAACTTCAAAGCCTGACGCTTACGGCATTCATTGCCATTGCTACAGCCGGTTCTACCAGCTTGCCAGCCAGCGAAAATACTCCCATCACACAAAAATCACACGGCCTCTCACGGTTTGATGACCTTAAATACCCAAAAGATTTCAAAAACTTCGATTACGTAAATCCTGACGCCCCCAATGGCGGCAAACTCAAAATTGCCGCCATTGGCATCTTCGACACCTTAAACCCATACTCCCAGAACGGCACTCACATCACCCAAATCCCCCCACTTAGCTTTTTTACTTTAGGCTTCCTGGGTTTGAATGAACCTTTGATGGTGGGTAGTGGCTCATACAGCCCTACAGGCGATGAGGCCAAGTCTGCCTATGGCCTTATTGCCGAATCCGTGGAGTATCCTGACGATAACCAATGGATTACCTTTAACCTGCACTCAAATGCTCGTTTTCATGATGGTCACCCAATTACAGCAGAAGACGTTGAGTTCTCTTTTGAGCACCTCCGCACAAAGGGTCCGATCAAATATCAGATTCAGCTTAAGCCCATTGAGCGTATAGAGGTTCTTGATAAACACAGCGTTCGCTTTCACTTCAAATCCTCTGGAAACAGAGATCAATTGTTCTGCGCTGCCGAACTGCCTGTGCTGCCTGCTCATTACTGGAAAGATGAGCACAATGAAAAATCCAAACTGAAACCTCCACTGGGTAGCGGGCCGTACAAAATTACCCATGTGGAAGGAGGATCATCAGTTACTTTCACAAGGGTTGAGGACTACTGGGGGAAAGGTCTGCCGGTTAATCAGGGTAAATACAATTTCGATCAGATAACCATCTACTTCTATCAGGACCTGACCATTGCCTTTGAAGCATTTAAAGCGGGTGTTCTCAGTCTCTACATCGAACCCATTGCCAAAAACTGGGCCAAAGCCTACAACTTTCCAGACATCAACTCTGGCAAAGTGAAAAAGGCTGAAATACCCACCAAAATGATTATTGGCAGCCCGATGATCGTCTTTAATACCCGCAGAGCTCCTTTTAATGATATTAGAGTTAGAGAGGCGATTGGTTACCTGCTGGATTTTGAGTGGAGCAACCGAACACTGTTTGAAAATTCCTACTCTCGAGCAAACAGCTACTTTCCAAATTCCATTTACGCCGCTTCAGGAATACCCATCTCTCATGAACAGGAATTATTAGAACCCTTTCGCAAACAACTGCCAGAAGCATTGTTCCAACAACCATTTTTATCCCCAATAACCAAAGGTGACGGTTCAATAAGAAGCCAGCAACAACAGGCGCTCACTTTGCTTAAAGAAGCAGGATGGCGGCTTCAGGGCGGTAAGCTGGTTAACCAGAAGCAAGAGCAGATGACTTTTGAGTTAATTACTTACAGCCACATGGTGGACAGGGTTATTTTGCCTTTTAAAAAGAACCTGGCCAGCATCGGTATTGAGCTGAAATACCGGGTCATCGATAGCAGCAACTACTTCCAGAGAGTGAGAAAACTGGACTTTGATACGATAGGAAATGCCTATCCACTGGGGCTCTCACTTGGTAGTGAACTTTTCAGGTACTTTCACTCCAGTAATGCAGATATACCCGATACCCAGAATCTGGCTGGTATAAAGAACTCTGCGATAGATGCACTTCTGGAGAAAATACCCAATGCAGAAAATCAGGAAGAGCTGGAAAACATTATTCACAGCCTTGACCGGGTTCTGCTCTGGAACCACTACGGCATTCCACTCTGGTACTTTGGGAAAGTCAGAGTTGCCCACCAAAGCAATATCAAGCGACCGGATGTGGTCACGGATTACCCCATGATTATCAATACCTGGTGGCAGGCTGAATAAGCTCGATTTAACAGACCCTAGGTACAGACTGAATTTGCGGATATACTGAAAGGTCAACAAACTACTTTATTCGTTGACTCCGTCAACCTGAGATCACTGATGGCTCTACTGGAAATACTTGAATACCCTGACCAAAGACTTCGCACGGTTGCCAAGCCGGTAGCAGAGGTCAATGACGAAGTTCGCCGTATCGTTGATGACATGCTGGAAACCATGTACGACGCCAAAGGCGTTGGTCTTGCGGCTACACAGGTAGACATTCATCTGCGCATCGTGGTTATGGACCTTTCTGAAGAAGGTAACGAGCCTCAGGTTCTCATCAACCCCAGCTATGAGCCCATTGGCGATGAAAAGTCCGACCTTCAGGAAGGCTGCCTGTCAGTACCCGGATTTTATGAACTGCTGGATCGCTACTCTCAAGTAAGACTCACGGCTTTAGATCGCGATGGTAATGAATATACACGGGATTATGATGAGTTGGCGGCAGTCTGTGTCCAGCACGAGCTGGATCATCTGGAAGGTAAACTGTTCATTGATACCCTGTCCCGTTTGAAACAGGACCGTATCAAGAAAAAGCTTGGAAAAAGAAAGCACTGATTAAAAGCCAGACCGATTAAATTCGTATAACGGTGTATTAGATACACCGTTATCAACCACTTTCCGATACATAGCCTCCTAAGTAACAGGCCATATGAAAAGCCTTCGAATTATCTTTGCCGGGACCCCAGAGTTTGCCAGTGCACACCTCCAAGCCATTCTGGATAGCCAACATCAGGTTATCGCTGTCTACACCCAGCCGGACAGACCTGCAGGGCGTGGTCAGAAACTGATGCCCTCACCGGTCAAATCGCTGGCTCTTGAACACAACATTCCCGTTTTTCAGCCAAAGTCTCTCAGAAATGAAGACGCTCAGAAGGAACTTGCCTCTCTGGATGCTGATCTAATGGTTGTTGTTGCCTATGGGTTGATTCTGCCACAGGCCGTTCTCGACACTCCAACACTGGGCTGCATTAATGTGCATGGCTCCATCCTTCCAAGATGGCGTGGAGCAGCCCCTATTCAACGAGCTATTGAAGCTGGTGATACTGAATCGGGTGTCACCATCATGCAGATGGATGCTGGGCTGGATACTGGAGACATGTTGCTGAAAGCCTTTTGTCCCATCCATCCAACCGATACAGCATCCAATCTTCATGACCGTCTGATTGAAGTGGGTCAGCCTGCGCTTATTCAGTCTCTTGATGACATTGCAGGCGGCAATATTCATCCTGAAAAACAGGATGACAAGCTGGCTAACTATGCGCATAAGATGAGTAAAGAGGAAGCACGGCTGGACTGGCAGAAGTCAGCGCAGGCTCTGGACCAGCAGATTCGGGCATTTAATCCATGGCCTGTGGCGATCACTGCTCTGGATGACACGAACATCCGTGTCTGGGAAGCAATGGCTCTGGAAGAAAGTTCAACCGAAGAGCCCGGAACTCTGATCAAGGCAGATAAAGATGGTCTGGATATTGCCTGCAGTGAAGGCACTCTTCGCATTAAACGACTGCAATTGGCAGGAAGCCGTGCAATGACTGTGCAGGAGCTGTTGAACAGCAAAAAAGCGATGTTCAGCACCGGAAAACAATTCAGCTAGGCTCTTTTTTACCTGATATGGCTAAACAATCTTCTGTTCGTCAGTTAGCAGCACGGGCGATCACCCGGGTAACCCTGGGAGAATCACTGAGCAGTGTACTGCCGCAGTTACAGGAAAAGCTGTCCAAAAAAGATCAGCCTTTATTGGCTGAGCTTTCCTATGGAACACTCCGTTACTATCATCGGCTGGATGCCTGGCTTAAGTTCCTTACCGAGAAACCCCTTAAAGAAAAAGAACAGGATATTCATAACCTGATTCTCGTTGGTCTTTATCAACTCTTCTTTACCCGTATTCCTCCCCATGCTGCCATTGGTGAGACAGTACAAGCGACCCGTACCATGGGTAAAGCCTGGGCCAGAGGCCTCGTCAATGGCATTCTCAGAAATGCCCAGCGCCGGTTTGAAGAGTTAAATGACCTGGAAGAACGCAGCCCGGTTTGCGGCTGGTCACACCCAAAATGGTTGATCAATACGATTAAACGGGCCTGGCCAGAAGATTATCAGGCCATTCTGACGGGTAATAATCAGCCTCCACCCATGACCCTTCGGGTTAATGAGCAGAAGATCAATCCTTCCAGGTACCTGAAAAAGCTTCTGGATGACTGTATACAGGCGAAACAATCCAAAATTGCCCCGCAGGCCATTACCCTGAGCAGACCCTGTTCCGTTGACAAGCTCCCCCTGTTTCAAGAGGGAACAGTCAGTGTTCAGGATGAATCAGCCCAGCTGGCTGCGACCTTAATCCAGGCGAAACCCGGTGATCATATTCTGGATGCCTGCTGCGCACCGGGTGGCAAGACCTGCCACTTGCTGGAACTGAACCCGGATATTACGGTTGATGCACTGGATGCTGATAGCACTCGCCTGGAAAGAGTCGGTGAAAACCTGCAAAGACTGGGTTTGACGGCGAATGTTCTGTGTGGAGACGCTACGGATCCAGACAGTTGGTTCCCGGGAAAACAATATGACCACATTCTTCTGGATGCCCCCTGCTCTGCGACCGGGGTTATCCGTCGCCACCCGGATATCAAACTGCTGAGAAAGTCCGAAGATATTGATGCACTGGCTCAGTTGCAGCAGAAAATCCTTAAGGCTATCTGGCCTCTATTGAAGCCCGGCGGCACGTTACTCTATGCTACCTGCTCAATCATGCCCCAGGAAAACCATCTGCAGATTGAGCACTTCCTGTCAGAAACCCCTGATGCCAGATTGCTACCCATTGAGGGGCATTGGGGTCACAATACAGGGTTTGGTAAGCAATTATTCCCAGGCAACGGCGGCTCTATGACTAGTGGCGACGGTTTTTTTTACAGCCTGATGGTAAAGACGGATTCCTAAATGAAAATCATCATTCTCGGTGCTGGACAGGTTGGCGGTACGCTGGCAGAAAACCTGGCCAATGAGGAAAATGACATTACGGTGGTCGATACCGATGCCACTCGACTTCGAGAGCTTCAGGATAAAATTGATATACGAACCATCCAGGGTAAGGCATCTTTTCCAGGGGTCCTGAAACAGGCTGGGGCAGATGAAGCCGATATGCTGGTCGCAGTCACCAACAGTGATGAAGTGAATATGGTGGCCTGCCAGATTGCCTACACACTGTTCCACACACCGTCAAAAATTGCCCGTATTCGTCAGGCTGCCTACCTGAAGAACGAAAGCCTGTTTGCCAATGCGGCCCTGCCCATTGATGTACTTATCAGCCCGGAGCAAGTCGTTACTAACTATATAAAGCGGCTACTGGAGCGTCCTGGAGCCCTTCAGGTACTCGATTTTGCTGAGGGCCGTGTCCAGCTGGTTGCCATGAAGGCTTATTATGGTGGTCCACTGGTTGGTCACGAGCTCCGCTATATCCGTGAACACATGCCCAATGTTGATACCCGGGTAGCTGCTATTTTTCGTCGTGGAAATGCCATCATGCCCAAGGGGAACACCGTTATCGAGGTGGACGATGAAGTCTTCTTTATTGCCGCCCGTGAAGATATTCGGGCCGTCATGGGAGAGCTTCAGCGTCTGGATGATGACTATAAGCGCATCATTATTGCCGGTGGAGGCAATATCGGCCTGCGACTGGCTCAGGCAGTGGAAGACCAGTACAAGGTCAAGATTATTGAGCACAATATGGAACGGTGCCAATTCCTTTCAGAAACGCTGACCAAAGCCATGGTTTTCTGCGGTAACGCATCCGATAAAGAGCTGCTGATCAGTGAAAACATCGAAGAGACCGATATCTTCTGTGCACTGACCAATGACGATGAAGCCAACGTCATGTCATCCATGCTGGCGAAACGACTCGGTGCCCGTAAGGTTATGGCGCTGATCAATAACCCCGCTTATGTAGACCTGGTTCAAGGTGGTGAAATTGATATTGCGATTTCTCCACAGCTGGCCACTATTGGCAGCCTCCTAAAGCACGTAAGACGCGGCGACATAGTAAATGTTCACTCACTTCGTAGAGGCGCTGCAGAAGCGATCGAGGCTATTGCCCATGGTGATGAGCAAAGCTCCAAAGTGGTGGGTAAAACCATTCAGGAAGTAGAGTTACCTCAAGGTGCTACCATTGGTGCCATTGTTCGTGATGATCAGGTTCTGATTGCTCACGATACTACCCGAATTGAATCCGGTGACCATGTCATTCTCTTCCTGACCAACAAGCGCAAAATCCGTGAGCTTGAGCAGCTCTTCCAAGTTGGTCTTGGGTTCTTCTAGATTGTCTTATAGTCAGCTTCCTTCCCAGTCATTTGGGTTGGAAGTTCACCTTTCCCGGAACATGTCAATGACCTGAAACAAACTTCAGGGCTTTATTTTTCCTATGGATTGGGAGTAATCTCCTACTGCATAAAATCAGAATTTCTTATAGCCATTATAAGAATCCACCATGGCAGGTTTTTTAAGTGCCCGGCATATTCCTTTCTCCATATCGCTGGGTGCTTGTACTGGATGAAGCAGGAGCACCATGCAGTTTCAGGTTATTCTTCCCATTTTGGGAATTTTGTTAATTTTATTCAGCACATCCAGCCTTCCTCCGATCGTTGTTGCACTGCTTTATCAAGAGCAGGAAATTTCCATCTTCATCTACACCTTCTTACTGACACTGCTGCTGGGTGTGCTTCTCTGGTTCCCTTTTAGACATACGAAAGATGAGTTGCGCACCCGCGAAGGATTTCTGGTCACAGCACTGTTCTGGATTGTTCTAGGCTCAGTAGGCTCTCTGCCATTTCTATTAATGGAAAGCCCTTCACTCAGCATTACCGATGCACTGTTTGAGTCCATGTCGGGTTTAACTACGACGGGAGCAACCATTCTGACCGGAATTGAGCACCTGCCCCGCTCGATTCTGTTTTACCGGCAACAGCTGCAATGGCTTGGTGGAATGGGAATTATTGTGCTGGCAGTTGCCATTCTTCCAATGCTGGGGATCGGAGGTATGCAGCTGTATCGAACAGAAACCCCAGGGCCAGTTAAAGACTCAAAGCTTACACCCAGAATTACCGAAACGGCCAAAGCACTCTGGTTTCTTTATCTCTTTCTAACCGCTGCCTGTGCCCTGGCATACTGGCTGGCAGGTATGAATCTGTTTGATGCGATCTGCCACAGTTTCACAACCATCGCTATTGGAGGGTTTTCTACTTATGACGGCAGCATGGGGCATTTCAATTCTCCCATGATTATCTCTGTCTCGATCTTTTTCATGCTCATTGCCGGTATCAATTTTGCCCTGCATTTTACGGCCTGGAGACATAAGTCACTGACCCACTATATTCAGGATCCAGAAGTTAAGTGGTTTCTGGCAATTCTTGGAGTCGTTGGAGCCATAACCGTCACCACACTTTATCTTTCAGATACGTATTCTCTAAGCAAGTCATTCCGTTACGGCTTGTTTGAAGTGGTATCAGTTGCGACAACGACTGGCTACACCTCATCCTCAAGCTTTTCATCATGGCCAATGTTTCTGCCATTACTGCTTTTTTTTACCAGCTTTATGGGTGGGTGTGCAGGTTCTACCGCCGGCGGGATGAAAGTTATCAGGGTGGTTCTGATTGCCAAACAGGGAATGAGAGAACTTCGTCGTTTAGTTCACCCCAATGCGGTATTCACCATAAAAATTGGCGGCAAACCCGTGAGTCCAAGGGTCGGTGAAGCGGTATGGGGATTCTTTGCAACTTACATTTTGATGTTTGTTCTTCTCTTTCTGGCTTTACTGGCTAAGGGTTTGGACTTTACCACTGCCTTTTCAACGATTGCTTCCTGTCTCAATAATCTTGGACCCGCTCTTGGCGAAGCCGCGTTCAGTTACCAGAGCCTGCCTGATGCAGCAAAGTGGATTCTTGCTTTTGCCATGCTGCTGGGACGTCTGGAGATTTTTACACTTCTGGTGTTGTTTACTCCAACTTTCTGGCGTTATTGATTGGGCTCATGAGAAGGTGGTTACATTGAGTCACCATCTTCTCCCCCTTTACCCTTCCAATACATCAGTAACCCAAGCCCTCCTATTAGCAGGTTCAGAATCAGAGTGATGATAGCCCCATCACCAGACCCGGCTGCTATCGCATTGCTTCGCACAAGGTAAATAGAAGCTCTGTCCAAGATAAAATCCATCAGCAGACAGGAGAGCAGAATACTTAAAAATAAAACGGTTGCCTGTCTGATCGTGACAGACACCCCATAATATTGATTGGACATGCGAAGCATAGGAAAGGTTAACAGGCTGGATAAAAGGAAAGCCATCACCCCGCCAGGTGATACCCCATTCCACCACATGACAGCAGCCAGTGACACATTTCCAATCGAACATCCAAAAGTGAGAATGGCAATAATAATTCCGATGATCGCATTCCACAGCCACGCCAGAAAACCATGCTCCTGAACATTCCAGAAAAGCAGTTCCCACCATGATGAAGGCATAAGAACACTGACTGATGAAGCGACCAGTAAACCAACCAGTATATCTTTACGGGTCATGTTCAGGTCATCACGAAAGAATGAGCAAGCTTTCTCCCATGCATTGCGATGACGACTCTCCCCATTGCTTCCACTACCATTTACACACGGTTCAGGCATCTTCAAAGCGATTGCGATGAAATAGGCAAGAATAATGAAAGCAAACGCGGTCACTACCATGATTTCCAGAAACAGTATGCCAAGAAACCCATAAACAGCGATCAACATTGAAATTCCTACATTGGTGCTGGAAATCATAAAGGCAAGGGTATTTGACCAGCTGGCACCTTTTTCCCTCAGGGTATGTCCCATACCAATAGTGGCGTAATTACAGACGGAGGAAACAGCGCCGAGTGTCACTGAAAGACTGGCACTTTCCAGGTGATTACTTCCCAGTCGGTGGACAATGGTGTCCGTTGGAATATAGCTTCTTACCAAAGCAGACAGCGCCAGCCCAAAGGTTATTGGCCACAACATATGCCATAAAAGAAGTGCATAACTGGAGGCAAGATCAAGAATAACCATGGAGAAGAATCTCCAGTTCAGGTAGAACTGGAAGTATAGTTGCCTATCTATTGGAGGATAGAATTATCCTGACACCTTATTCCAAAGGGTTTACCCACGTTTTTCACAACTTATCCACAGCTTAAACTTAATCGCACAAACCGGTATAATCCCTCTCTATTTTTACAATCGAACCCTGCGAGTGGTCACTCACAGGGAAACCTGTGCCAGATGAATAATACCCATCGTGCTTTCTGACTTCCGTTATGAGCATGAAGGTTTGATCCTTAAAACAAGGCGGCGTTAGGAGTCATAGCCTTCACTATGATGACGATCGACAACGTAGGGTTAAGGTAAAACCTTTAGCGCAATAGGAAGTTCGACAGTTCGATTGGTATAAACTGGTCATCGATAATTGCTCGCAACACAAAGCTCAATGCTCAAAAAATGACCAGTTTGCATTTGAGCCTCTAAGAGGTAGAAAAGTGACTTCCCAGAGCACGCCAGATATCAATACATTCCAGGGGCTGATCCTCGCCCTTCAACAATTCTGGGCCCAGCAGGGCTGCGTCATCATGCAACCACTGGATATGGAAGTGGGTGCCGGTACTTTTCATCCAGCCACTTTTCTGCGAGCCATCGGCCCGGAAAACTGGAACTCGGCTTATGTTCAGCCCAGCCGTCGCCCTACCGATGGCCGTTACGGTGAAAACCCAAACCGTCTGCAGCATTATTACCAGTTCCAGGTCGTGATGAAGCCATCCCCTGATAATATTCAGGAGTTGTATCTGGATTCTCTCTGTCAGCTGGGTGTTGATCCGCTGGTTCATGATATTCGCTTTGTCGAAGACAACTGGGAGTCACCCACACTGGGTGCCTGGGGTCTTGGCTGGGAAGTCTGGATGAATGGTATGGAAGTCACCCAGTTTACCTATTTCCAGCAGGTCGGCGGCATTGAGTGTTACCCCGTTACTGGAGAGATTACCTACGGTCTTGAGCGCCTGGCCATGTATATTCAGGGTGTGGATAACGTTTATGACCTGGTCTGGACTGTTGGCCCACAAGGCCCGGTCACTTACGGTGATGTTTTCCATCAGCAGGAAGTTGAAATGTCCACGTTCAACTTTGAGCATGCTGACACTGAAGAACTGTTCAAACACTTTGACTTCTATGAGCGTGAATCCCAGAAGCTGGTTGACATCGGTCTGCCACTGCCAGCTTATGAATACGTTCTGAAAGCTTCTCACACCTTTAACCTGCTGGATGCCCGTCATGCAATTTCTGTGACTGAACGCCAGCGTTTTATCCTGCGCGTCAGAACTCTGGCCAGAGCAGTAGCCAAAGCTTACTTTGATAAGCGTCGTGAGCTTGGCTTCCCTCTTGCCGATGAAAGCATTCGTAATGAAGTTCTGGCTCAGCTTGCGAAAGAAAGCACGCAGGAGGAAAAATAATGAGCACCATCAATAAAGAAGACTTCCTGATTGAGCTGGGAACAGAAGAACTGCCACCAAAGGCATTAAAGAGTCTGTCTGAGGCGTTTACCCAGGGAATTATTTCTGGTCTTGAAAAAGCCCAGATCACTTTTACCGGCTATGAGTCGTTTGCGGCTCCACGCCGCCTGGCTCTGTTGATCAAAGGTCTGGATACTGCTCAGCCTGATCAGAAACTTGAGCGCAAAGGTCCTGCAGTTAAAGCCGCTT
The DNA here is from genome assembly GCF_965196975.1 of Endozoicomonas sp. Classification (NCBI taxonomy): domain Bacteria; kingdom Pseudomonadati; phylum Pseudomonadota; class Gammaproteobacteria; order Oceanospirillales; family Endozoicomonadaceae; genus Endozoicomonas; species Endozoicomonas sp. The sequence goes on along the minus strand of NZ_OZ239981.1, from coordinate 4,661,852 downwards.
ATGATGCCGAAGGTAACCCAAGCAAAGCAGCGCTTGGTTTTGCCCGTTCCAACGGTGTTAATTTTGAAGACCTGGAACAGGAAGAGACACCTAAAGGAGCATGGCTGGTCTATCGTTCTGTTAAGCAGGGTGAAACAACCAACGCGTTACTGCCGGAAATCATTACCCAGTCTCTGAATAGTCTGCCTATTCCAAAGCGCATGCGCTGGGGTGCCAGTCGTACCGAATTTGTTCGTCCAGTTCACTGGCTGCTGATGCTGCAGGGCAACCGTATTATTGATTGTGAAATCCTTGGCCTGAAAGCCGGTAATACGTCTCGTGGTCACCGCTTCCACGCGAATCAGGAAATCGCGATCAACAATCCTGCTGATTATGCGCAGGTTCTTCGTGAGCAGGGCAAAGTTATAGCTAACTTTGATACCCGTCGTGAAATCATCCGTGAACAGGTTGAGCAAGTTGCAACCACGATTAATGGGCACTCGGTGATTGACCCTGATCTTCTGGATGAAGTAACCGCTCTCAACGAATGGCCAGTTGCCCTTTCCGGGCGCTTTGATGATGAATTCCTTTCCGTTCCATCCGAAGCACTGATCTCTTCCATGAAGGGGCATCAGAAATATTTCCACGTGGAAAACAGTGAAGGGAAACTTCTTCCTCACTTTATTACAGTGGCAAATATTGAAAGTTCCGAGCCTCGTCATGTTGTCGAAGGTAATGAGAAAGTCATTCGTCCGCGTCTTGCCGATGCCAAGTTCTTCTATGACACTGACCGCAAGCAGACTCAGGACGATCGTCGTGAAAAACTGAAGCCTATTGTATTCCAGGCTCAACTGGGCTCAGTCTTTGCAAAAACTGAACGTATTGCACGACTTTCGTCTTACATTTCACAGACTGAAGGTGGTGATGCAAAGCTTGCAGAACGTGCTGGTCAACTGTGTAAGTCTGACCTGGTTTCTGAAATGGTTCTGGAGTTTCCAGAGCTTCAAGGCATCATGGGTCAGTACTATGCCGACAACGACGGTGAAAACCCTGAAGTCAGCAAGACACTGTATGAACAGTATATGCCCCGCTTTTCTGGTGACCAGCTGCCATCAACGCTGATTGGCTGTGCCGTTGCCATTGCCGATAAAGTGGACACGATTACCGGTATTTTTGGTATCAACCAGCTTCCTACTGGCAGCAAAGACCCTTTCGCTCTTCGTCGTGCCAGCATTGGTGTACTCCGAATCATTGTTGAGAAGAAGCTCAACCTTGATCTGGAAGCACTGATTGATCAGGCGATTCAGGGCTATCAGGAACAAGGTGTTTCTCTGCCAGCACTGGACATTCTTAATACGACAGTGGTCAACTACATGCTGGAGCGTTTTGATGCCGCTTACCAAGAAGAAGGAATTGCTATTGAGATCATCAACTCCGTTAAGGCATTACGCCCTACCCGACCACTGGACTTTGATCTTCGGATAAAGGCAATTACCCGCTTTAATGCCATGGATGAAGCGGATGCACTGGCTTCCGCCAACAAACGTGTATCCAATATTCTGGCTAAAGCCGGAGACATTGTTATTCCTGATACGCTGGATGAGACGCTTCTCAGTGAAGCTGCGGAAGTTAAGCTTGCGAAAGTTGTGTTTGCCAAGAAACAGGAAATTGCGCCTGCTCTGGAAGAAGGTCGCTACGCACTCGCAATGGAAAGCCTCGCAGCACTGAAAGAACCTGTTGACCTCTTCTTTGACCAGGTACTTGTTAATGCAGAAGAGGAAGCTGTCCGCCTGAATCGCTACGCACTGCTTAAGCAATTACGCAGCCTTTTCCTGCATGTAGCTGATATCTCTTTGTTACAGAAAAGCTAAGCACAACCTGATAAAGTGCGGCGCCAGCCGCACTTTTTTTATGTACAGGGATGTACTGTATCCCAGAAACGCACAACTGCATGGATGCAGACGTTAGAGTAACGCAGGAGCAGTTACCGGAGAGCAGTTTCTGGGATTTTACATTGGTTGTTATACGTCTAAGGAGCACTATGACCAAGCTTGTTATTCTGGATCGAGATGGCGTTATCAATGAAGATTCAGACCAGTACATACGGTCTGAAGAAGAGTGGCTTCCCATTCCGGGAAGTATTGAAGCCATTGCCCGACTGTCATCTAAGGGCTATATCGTCGTCGTAGCGACAAATCAGTCCGGATTAGCTCGTGGCTACTTCACGCTCAAAGAGCTCGATGCCATGCATGACAAGCTAACTAGGCTGGTAATAGCCCAGGGTGGTCATGTTGATGGAATCTACTACTGCCCACACGGGCCGGATGATCACTGTCAGTGCAGAAAGCCAAAAACAGGCCTTATAGAACAGATTTTTAAAGATTACGGCGCTAACCCAGCAGAAACCTGGGTAGTCGGTGATTCTCTTCGTGATTTACAGGCGGGTGTAAGCAGTGGTTGTAAGGTTGCACTGGTGTTGACTGGCAAAGGCCTTAAAACCCAAGCTAAACTCATCGAACACCCAGAAGAACTTTCTGGTACCAGGGAAGTACCTGTTCATAACAATCTCAACAGCTTTGTAGAAGAATTACTTTCAGAGGGATTTTAATGTCATCAGCTGTCGGTTCTGCAACCACCCAGGCAGTAGCCAATACCTTTTCTTTTATAAGAACCATTGTCTTTTACTTTTCGCTGGCGGTCTGGACTGTGTTCTGGGCAATGCTGATGATCCTGTTTATCTACCCTTTCCGGTTTAAACTCCGTCACCGAATATTTGTCAAAACATGGGCCATTGTATCGGTATATCTTTGTCGTTTAATTTGTGGCGTTCGATGGCAAGTAAAAGGAAGGGAGAATATACCTGATACTCCTTGTGTGGTTATCAGTAACCATCAAAGCACCTGGGAAACCTTTTTCCTGCAAACATTACTGACGCCTCAAACTCAGGTGATCAAACAGGAGCTACTGAAAATCCCCTTCTTTGGCTGGGCTTTTAAAAAAATAAAACCGATAGCCATTAATCGTAAGGATGCTCGACAAGCTCTGCAGCAAGTAAGAGATCAGGGTAAAGCGGCACTTGAGCATAACGTCTGGGTTCTTATTTTTCCTGAAGGAACTCGAACCCCTCCCGGTGAACCAGGAAAGTTTTCACGTGGAGGGGCAGGTCTGGCGAAAGCAGCAGAAGTGGATATTCTTCCGATTGCCCACAACGCCGGTGTTTTCTGGCCGAATGATTCATGGTTAAAACGACCAGGTACCATACAGGTTGAAATTGGTCCTGTGGTTAAAACTGAGCCACTGTCAGTGGCAGAAGTTAATGATGCTACACGGAACTGGATTGCAGGTTCATTGAATAAAATGAACTGAAAGCTTCATGGAATAAAAAAGGCCGGTGCAACCGGCCTTTTTTATTCCATATACTTTTCAATAAGCTGAATCATAATATGAATTGCCTTGATATGAATTTCCTGAATCCGGTCGGCATAACCAAAGTGAGGAACACGAATTTCAACATCCGCCATACCTGCCATCTTGCCACCATCTTTGCCTGAAAGCAGAATAACCTTCATCCCTTTTGCTCTGGCAGCTTCTACAGCCTTGATGATGTTTCCGGAATTACCACTGGTGCTGATCCCAAGCAGTACGTCCCCTTCTCTACCTACCGCTTCAACGTAACGAGAGAAGACATACTCATAGCCAAAATCGTTGGATACACAGGAGATATGACTGGGGTCTGAAATAGCAATAGCGGCATAGCCAGGACGGTTTTCTCGGAAACGTCCAGTCAACTCCTCAGCAAAGTGCATAGCGTCACAATGAGAACCGCCATTACCACAGGAAAGCACCTTTCCACCGGCTTTAAAGCTCTCAGACAATAGTTGAGCAGCAAGGTCGATAGATTCAAGATTGGCTTCATCATCCAGGAACCGGCTCAAAACAACAGCCGCTTCTTCCAGCTCCTGTCGAATAATTGCTTTAAATTCTGAAGACATTAGCAGAGCACCTGAGAATCAAAAAAGTGCCGGTTAAAACCGGCACTGGAATAGATTAAATATCGAGGTTGGCTACATTCAGCGCATTGCTTTCGATAAACTCTCTGCGAGGCTCAACATGATCGCCCATCAGAGTATTGAAGATCTGATCAGCTGCAATGGCATCTTCAATGGTTACCTTAAGCATTCTGCGTACATCCGGATCCATGGTTGTCTCCCACAGCTGTTCCGGATTCATCTCACCCAAACCCTTATAACGCTGGATGTAGTGACGCTTGGTTGATTCACTCATCAGCCATTCAAGAGCTTCTTCAAAGGAAGATACCTCCTTCTTACGCTCACCTTTCTGAACAAAAGCCCCGTCTTCGATAAGACCCTGCAGTTTATTGCCGAGAGAAACAATCTTTCCATAGTTAGCAGAAGAGAAGAAGTCAGCATTCCAGCGGTAGTGACTATCGACACCGTGGGCAATAATCGTTACTTTGGGCAGCCAGACATTAAGTTCCCTGTCTTCCTCTACAGAGAAGGTCATGGTGCTGCCTGCAGCTTTCAGGTTATCAATTCTTTCACTCAGCTGGGCAACCCAGGACTCCATCACGCTCTTATCAGCCAGACTCTCCGCAGTAACTTCAGGCATGTAAATCATTTCACGAAGCACTGAGACTGGATAAATACGAGACAGTTTATCAGCCACTTTATGAACATCTCTGAACTCTTTTACCAACTCCTCAAGAGGCTGATCACTGATCCCAGGTGCATTTTCGTTAACATGCAGACTGGCATTTTCAAGCGCTGATTGAGTCAGATAACCATCCAATGCACCATCATCTTTCAGATACTGCTCCTGCTTACCACGCTTAACCTTATACAGTGGTGGCTGAGCGATATAGATGTAGCCATTTTCAATCAGCTCCGGCATCTGACGGAAGAAGAAGGTCAGCAGAAGCGTACGAATGTGAGATCCATCCACATCCGCATCAGTCATGATGATGATGTTATGGTAACGGAGTTTTTCAATATTGAACTCTGTACGACCAATACCACAGCCCAAGGCAGTAATCAGGGTTCCTACTTCCTGGGAGGAAAGCATCTTGTCAAAGCGGGCTTTCTCAACATTCAGGATCTTACCCTTCAATGGCAGAATTGCCTGAGTCTTTCGGTTACGGCCCTGCTTGGCTGATCCACCCGCAGAGTCACCCTCCACTATGTACAGTTCAGAAAGCGCAGGGTCTTTCTCCTGACAGTCAGCCAGTTTTCCCGGCAATCCTGCAATATCAAGAGCACCTTTACGGCGGGTCATTTCACGTGCCTTACGAGCCGCTTCACGCGCTCTGGCCGCATCCAGCATCTTACCGACTACCGCCTTGGCTTCCTGAGGGTTTTCAATCAGGTAGTCCGAAAGGTATTTACCCATCTCCTGCTCTACTGCGGTTTTAACCTCAGAGGAAACCAGCTTGTCTTTAGTCTGGGAGGAGAATTTAGGATCCGGGACTTTAACGGAAATGATCGCCGTCAGACCTTCTCGTGCATCATCCCCGGAAGTAGCAACCTTAGCCGTTTTCTGGAAACCTTCCCGCTCTATATAGCCGTTCAGGCTCCGCGTCAGAGCAGCACGGAAACCCGCCAGGTGTGTCCCACCATCGCGCTGAGGAATGTTGTTGGTAAAACAGAATACCCCTTCCTGGAAGCTGTCATTCCACTGCATGGCCACTTCTACACCAATACCGTCATCACGGGTGATTTCAAAGTGGAAGACTTTATTGATGGTGGTCTTATTCTGGTTCAGGTGCTCAACAAATGCCTTCAGACCACCATCGTATTTGAAGTCATCAACCTTACCGGTGCGCTCATCCGTCAGCTGGATATAGACACCTGAATTCAGGAAAGAAAGCTCACGCAGGCGCTTGGCCAGGATGTCATAGCTGAACTGAATATTTGAGAAGGTCTCTGGTGAAGGGATAAAGTGCAGTTCCGTACCGGTGACATCCGTTTCGCCAATAACCTTCAATGGTTCTTCCGGACCCCCCTGATGGTACACCTGCTGATGAACCTTTCCATGCCGGCGAATGGTCAGTTTAAGCTGGCTGGAAAGTGCATTAACCACTGATACACCAACGCCGTGCAAACCACCGGATACTTTATAGGTGTTGTCATCAAACTTACCACCGGCATGAAGCACCGTCATGATAACTTCAGCGGCAGAAACGCCCTCTTCCTCATGGATATCTACAGGAATACCACGGCCATTATCTTTAACCGTAATGGACTCATCTGGGTGAATAATGACAGAAATTTTGTCGCAGTGACCCGCCAGCGCTTCGTCGATGGAGTTATCAACCACCTCAAACACCATGTGGTGCAGACCGGTACCATCATCGGTATCACCAATGTACATCCCCGGGCGCTTGCGGACAGCATCCAGGCCCTTAAGGACCTTAATATTGGACGCGTCGTAGTTTTGTTCACTCATGCTCTATCTCCAAAGACTCAGCCCGGCGAATACTTTGCTGACCAGGGTTATCATCCAATGTAATTTGCCCATGTTTCACGTGAAACATTTTCACTTCCGTTTCAGGCAACCAGCAATTTTCAAGTGCCTCCTTCTCAACGCAGGTGATGAAGGTCTGGCAGTTCATTTTTTGAAACAGCTGGCACAATGCCAGTCTGTGAGGAATATCAAGCTCTGATGGCAGATCATCCACGAGGAAAACGCACTGTTTTCCACTCAGCTCTTTATATAGGAATCCCTGAGCCAGTTTCAGTGCGCATACCACCAGTTTCATCTGACCTCGTGAGAGAATATCAACAGCACTCACCTTACCAACACGAATTCTTAAGTCAGCTCGCTGAGGGCCAGAATGGGTATAACCGGACTGCGCATCCCGAGCCAATCCACTGGCAAGCACCTCGTTTAGAGACCGCTCTTTATCCCAGCCTCGATAATACTGGAGCGTAAGATTCTCAATGTCTGTCAATTCAGACAACACTTCATTGAAGACCGGAGTCAATCTCTGAATATAATCGCTGCGCAATACGTCGATAGCATTTGCCGCTTTTTCGAACTCTATGTTCCACGAAGTCAGTTCAGAACCGTTTATTCTACCATGACGAAGCAGACTGTTCCGCTGTTTCAGCGCTTTCTGCATCCGTTTCCATAACGGGAAAAAGTCATGATGTTTCACGTGAAACACCCCCCAATCGATAAAGTTCCTCCTTAGCTTTGGAGAACCTTCAAGCAAACGGAAGGTATCAGGGTTAATCACCTGTAACGGTAACAACCGAGCAAGCTCTGATGTGGACTTCAGGTTTTCACCGGAAACCCGAATCTGTAAAGTCTCATCCCGGAGATTTCTGGAAACGCCCACTGGTATTGATCCCGATGCCACGCCTAAGCGACCAAAGACCGTACAGACTTCTACATCGCGGTTGATCACTGGTTTGATTCTGGATGTCCGAAACGATCGGGCAACACCGAGAATATGTATAGCCTCGAGCACACTGGTTTTACCACTACCGTTAAGCCCATAGAGCACGTTTACAGAGAGGGATGGTTTAATCGAAACTGAGGAGAGGTTTCTAATATCGGTTATGGAGAGCTGTTGGATCATATTCTGTTTATTTCCGAGCCTGAGTAGCTCGGAAGCCGGATCAGGACAGGCAAGTGTCTGATGCTAATTCCAGCATCAGACACTGACTACTTCTGCCGACAGGCTGTTACAGCCTCATGGGCATAACAACATACGTGGAGTCACCAGACTCAGATTCCTCAAGAAGTGCACTGCTGTTAGGGTCTGAGAGCGTCATCTTGATGGACTCACCAGAAAGAACGGAAAGCACATCCAGCAGGTAGCTGACGTTAAAGCCGATCTCCATAGAATCACCGTGATAAGCCAGGCTCAGTTCTTCTTCCGCCTCTTCCTGCTCCGGGTTATTAGCAATAACCTTGAGCTGACTGTCAGAAAGAATCAGGCGAATACCTCGGTATTTCTCATTGGATAGAATAGAGGCACGCTGAAAAGCCTGACGAAGTTCCTGACGATCCCCAACAATGATCTTAGTTCCGCCCTTTGGGATAACCCGGTCATAGTCAGGGAACTTACCATCCACCAATTTAGAGGTGAACATAAAGTCACCGGTTTTAGCCCTGATGTGGTTTGCGCCAAGAGTGATATGAACACTCTCTTCCCCTTCAGTCAGCAGACGCGCCATCTCAAGAATACCTTTACGAGGCACGATAACCTGATGCTTTTCCTGCTGATTGATATCGGCATCTACGCTGCACATTGCCAGGCGGTGACCATCGGTAGCAACCGCACGGAGGCAGTTCTGGCTAACTTCCAGCAGCATACCATTCAGGTAGTAGCGAACATCCTGCTGGGCCATGGCAAAGCCGGTACGATCAATCAGGCGACGAAGACGTGACTGACCAATGGTAAAGGATACTGATCCAGCCTCTTCTTCAATACTGGGAAACTCATTCGCCGGCAGAGTGGAAAGGGTAAAACGGGATCTGCCAGCCTTTACCTTGACCCTCTGATCGTCCTGATGCACTTCGATCATGGTGTTTTCCGGCAGAGACTTACAGATATCCATCAGCTTTCTGGCCGGAACCGTAATCTCCCCAGCCTCGGCAACATCCTCAAGGGCAACACGGCCAACCAGTTCAACTTCCAGGTCCGTACCGGTTAAAGAGAGCTGGTCTCCATCGACTACCATCAACACATTCGACAATACCGGCAGCGTCTGTCTGCGCTCAACCACACCGGCAACCAGCTGAAGTGGCTTAAGCAATGCTTCCCGATTAATGGTAAATTTCATCGCTTTCCTTTCTCTTGGCTAACTGAAAAGACTCAAAGGCCTTTCTAAAAAATAAGAATCAATAAGAGTTAACTGGTCAGTGATCGCAGCAGATTTTTGTAATCGCTTTTGATCTCATTATCCACTTCAACCAGCTCTTTCACCTTTCGGCAGGCATGAAGTACTGTTGTGTGGTCACGTCCACCATAGGCATCACCAATCTCAGGTAAGCTATGACTTGTCAGCTCTTTGGAGAGCGCCATGGCAACCTGACGAGGCCTTGCTACAGAACGACTGCGACGTTTGGAAAGAATATCCGCCACTTTGATCTTGTAATACTCAGCTACCGTCCTCTGGATATTATCTATACTGACTTGTTTGTCCTGTAAAGCCAATAGGTCTTTCAGGGACTCCCGAATCAGATCGATATCAATAGGCCTTCCCATAAAATGAGCACTGGCAATAACACGCTTTAAAGCACCTTCGAGCTCACGAACATTAGAGCGAATTCTCTGGGCGATAAAGAAGGCAGCCTCATGAGGAAGCTCCACTTTCTGCTGCTCTGCTTTTTTCATCAGAATGGCAACTCGGGTTTCCAACTCAGGCGGCTCAACCGCAACAGTTAATCCCCAGCCAAAGCGGGACTTCAAACGCTCTTCTACACCACTGATCTCTTTCGGGTAACGGTCACAGGTCAGAATCATCTGCTGCCCGCCCTCAAGCAGCGCATTGAACGTATGGAAAAACTCTTCCTGGGAACGCTCTTTACCAGCAAAGAACTGAATATCATCAATCAAAAGCGCATCAACAGAACGATAGTACTTTTTAAAATCGTTAATGGCATTCAACTGCAGTGCTTTTACCATATCCGCTACGAAACGCTCAGAGTGCAAATAAACGACCCTAGCATTACGGTTCTGTTTAACAAGTGAGTTACCAACTGCATGCATCAAGTGGGTTTTACCCAGACCGACACCACCGTATAAAAACAATGGGTTATAAGAAGCACCGGGGTTTTCTGCCACCTGTCGAGCTGCCGCCAACGCCAGCTGGTTTGACTTACCCTCAACAAACGTTTCAAAAGTAAAGCCAGTGTTCAGAGAACTGTGATGCTTGATGGAACCTTCAACCTCCACCTGCCGAACAGGCGTTACAGGCTCTTCAGGCATATCACTTACAGACTCTTTCAGAGGATTTACCTTAATCTGAGAGAGCTCTTCAGACTGCCTGGAGTAACCATCCTGAGAAGGGATACCTGAGTTCACTGGCTCTGATACCAGATCTGGTTCAGGAGTATTGTCCTGAGCGACCGGTAAAGAAGACACCAGCTCATGAGTAACCACTGAACGCTCAATAGCAGCCTGTTTCAGCGGATTCTCAATGGGCTTATCTGAAACAGGTACCGCTGCAGCAGGCTGAACTTCCCTTAGCTGAGGCTCTCTTGGGCGTGCCGATCGCTTGCTCAGTGAAGGTGGTCGGCGATTAGAAACCGCTAAAGCTACGGCTGGAGAATCCCCATCAGAAAGCTCATCCAGAATCTCTTCGATCCTTGGCAAAAACTTTTCTTTTACCCAGTCAGCAACAAAACGGTTGGGAGCCAGTAAACACAGGTCGTGTTCATCCCCCATCACTTTCAAAGGGCGAATCCAGGTGTTGAATTGCTGAGAAGACAGCTCATCCTGCAAGATATCGATGCATTTTTGCCATAGCTCAAGGGGCACAGGCACTCTCCTACTCTCCAGGTACAGATCAAGATCTGATACGGATATCACTGAAGCCGGTCAGACAGCCTGCTGAAGACCTTCAGGTATGAAATAAAGGTTGGATAGACAAAAGGAAATTGTATCCTTTTTGGTAAAAGTTATCCACACCTTAAAAACAGAGCACTAGATCAGCAAAAAAACAAAACCCGTTAAAATTCAAAAGGTTACAAAAAAACACCTATAATAAAGAGGAAAATATTACTCACGACTCCCTGTGGGTAGATCCGTTTATGAGTGGCCATAAACCTTATGATTTTTCTGTGGATAAATAGAATAACAAATGAGTTGTGGATAACCAAGATACTTACCCACAAGAGATCAAGACCAAAGCAACAGCATAAATTCGGGATTTCGACAAGAAAGTACACATGCAGGAAGGCAGACAGTTACTGGTATAAATTGAGTTATCCACAGAAAAAGCCTTCCTAAATAATCATAGTAAAATCAAAAAAACATCACATAAGAGATAACTTTTCTATTTATATATTTATGAAACAATGGAATTTTGATGCCGCCTGAAATGAGTCTTTATTCTTATATATAAAGAACGAAAGAAGGGTAGGGGAAACAACGGGTGACAATACGGTGCTTCTTGACAAATGCAAATTGACGCTAACCCTTCAATTACTTAGAATGCCCGTCTTTTGTAAGTCCATTAAGACGAGTAACCACGATGAAAAGAACTTTCCAGCCAAGCAACCTGAAGCGCAAGCGTAACCACGGCTTCCGTGCACGCATGGCTACCAAGAACGGCCGTGCGGTAATCAACCGTCGTAGAGCTAAGGGACGCAAGCGTCTGTCAGCCTGATTAGAGCTATCAGTGTGAGCTTATCTTTTAGCCGTGAATCACGGCTACGCTCCTCGGCTGATTTCAAACAGGTATTTGATACAACGGATATCAAGGTATCCAGCAGACAGCTTCTTATACTGGCAAAAGCCAATGAGCTTGGCCGTGCAAGACTGGGGTTGGTGGTTGCCAAAAAAAATATTCGTACTGCCGTTGGCCGAAACCGGGCCAAACGTCATATCCGGGAAACCTTTCGTCTGCAACAGGATGAAGTAGGTAACCTGGATATTGTCGTTTTAGTCCGGAAAGGTTTCAGTGATCTGAATGACAGTGATCTGAACCAGCTACTCAACAAGCAGTGGCAAAGGTTGAAACGAAGGCTGCACGAATGGGAAGCGTCGGCATAACTTTTGGCCAGCTTGATATCCATCCAACCTGAACGAAAATGCCAGAGTAATGTAACAGGAAGCCCTACGGTATTTCCTGTTCGGCTCGACCAGGCTCAGAAAGCTTTCTTATATAAACAGCCACTTTGAGCATTGACTGCTGAGGCTGTTGCCCGCGGAGGGCATGTTAATAAGCATAAGGCTTTTATAAGGCTGAAGGCTTTCTATAGAGCTAAAGGCTCCGACAGAATGAAGGCATATACATGGGCAGATTAGCAAATATCCCCCGAGCATTATTGATCGGGCTGATCAAGATATATCGCTATGCGCTGAGTCCTCTGATGCCCAGCCGGTGCCGCTTTTACCCCTCTTGCTCTGCCTACGGCCTGGAAGCCTTAAATCGTCATGGTTTTCTGACTGGTAGCAAGCTTATCTTGCTCCGACTACTGAGGTGCCACCCCTGGCATCCAGGAGGATTTGACCCGGTACCGGAAAAAGATTCTGGTTATCATCGGACACAATCAGACAATCATATTCATTCACCTGAATGTGTGGCCCGGAACTCATGGATTTCCAAAGAACACTCCTGATCGGCGCTATTGCTGTAGTCGGTGTTTTAACACTGCAGCAATGGAATGAAGACTATCCCGGTACGCCGAAGTCGGCATCCGTCGCTCACTCCGTATCCAGCAGTCAAGCTGGCTCTGATATGCCTTCGTTTACTGATGGCAACTCTATCCCTTCTACCGACGATGGTGCATCAAAACCTTCTGCCCAGCTAATCAGCGTCAAGACCAATACGGTTGACACACTGATTGACCCAGCAGGTGGCGATATCATCAGTCTGACCCTGCCTCAATACCCGGCATGGTTGCCAGAAGAAGGTGAGCAAACCGTTCCTTTCCAGCTTCTGGTGAACAGCCCGGACTGTCAGGGAGAAACAACTTGTGTATTTACAGCACAGAGTGCACTGGCAAAAACCGATGGTCCTGACGCGGATAACCTTCGCGGGGTTTATCATGTAAAACAAGCCAATTACACGCTTGAGGATGGTGAGAACAAGTTGACTGTTGACCTCCATAAAAATACGGATGGGGTCGACATTACCAAAACCTTCACCTTTTATCGTGACAGCTACGATGTTTCGGTTAATTACAAGATTGTAAATAACAGCGACAAGGTGTGGCGCGATCAGTTTTATGCACAGCTGAAGCGGGATAACTCAGAAGATCCAAGTCAGCTCAACTCAAAAGCGCCAATGAATACTTATCTGGGGGCGGCTGTTCGCTCTAATGATGAGCCTTACACCAAGCTGCCTTTTGATGAGTTTTCCGATAAGCCATTCGCTGAGCGGGTTCAGGGTGGTTATGCCGCCATGCTTCAGCACTACTTTGTCAGCGCGTGGATTCCTGACCAGCAAAAAGCACATCAGTATTACACCAAGCAGAATAAAGATGGCTACAACTTCGTCGGTTTCTATGACGATGCCATTGTAGCCAAGCCAGGTGAAACCATTGAGACCGGTGCGACCTTGTATGTTGGTCCAAAGAATCAGGAAAATCTGAAGTCTCTGTCCGATGGTCTGGAGCTGACGGTTGATTATGGCATGCTCTGGTTCCTGGCTCAGCCACTGTTTACCCTCCTGAAGTGGATTCACTCTCTGGTGGGCAACTGGGGATGGTCCATTATTCTTCTGACAGTACTGGTTAAGGCTGTATTCTATCCATTGAATGCCACCAGCTTCCGGTCCATGGCCAAAATGCGCAAGCTGGGTCCAAAGCTGCAGGAAATGAAAGAGCAATTTGGCGATGATCGCCAGAAAATGTCTCAGGCCATGATGGAACTGTACAAGAAGGAGAAGGTCAACCCGATGGGTGGCTGTTTGCCGATTCTTGTCCAGATGCCTGTATTCATTGCCCTGTACTGGACGCTGCTTGAGTCTGTGGAGCTGCGACAAGCGCCATGGCTAGGCTGGATCCACGATCTTTCTCAGATGGATCCGTACTTTATCCTGCCACTGATCATGGGTGCTTCGATGTTTATTCAGCAGATGCTGAACCCGACACCACCAGATCCTGTGCAGGCTAAGGTCATGAAGATGATGCCGGTGATCTTCACCTTCTTCTTCCTGTTCTTCCCAGCAGGTCTGGTTCTGTACTGGGTAACCAACAACGTTCTGTCGATTATCCAGCAGTACATCATTACCAAAAAGATAGAAAACGAAGGCTAAGTCTTCTGCGAAGCAGCATGTCGCTGCTTCGCTTATCCACCTCTCCCCTTCTTTCCCCCCCCGTTATAGACTTTTTCCCAGCTCTTTTGGTTAAGCACCTTTACACTTAATCCCGCGTGTAATATGAGCTTTCAATATTTCTACAGTTGCCCATGGTCGAACCGATAAACAGTTAGTAGCACAAGCTTCCCACTATTGAGCTAACTGGAAAAGATCAGAACCATGATGAAAAAACTGATAAGCACAGCCATCTTAAGCAGTGTTATCGGGAGCGTATCAGCCAACCCAGAACTGGGTTATATGACGCTTAATACTGATAACCATCATTTCTTTAATGCAACCATTGCCATCGACGCTTTGCCGGCAGAACTTGCAGATAAGAAGCTTAAAGTAAAACTGGGCTCTATCACTGATTTTTACCGCCATGATATTGAATACAACAAGCAGGTCTCCAGTCTTCGTTTTAAGGTGACCAAAGACAGTAATGGGAAGCCAATTATCAGGGTTCGCTCAATTCGTGAAATTACAACTGAACAGTTACAAGCGGTTGTTAAGCTTTATGTGGGAAGAAAAAAGGTTTATGGCATTTATGATTTTCAGTTAGGTTCTGATAACTCAGATCATCATGTTGCTCTGAACTTGTTAAATGCTGATCATAAGCCCATCCAACAACAGTTCACTGCCAATACAAGCCAGACAGCAGCTCCTTCATCAACTCTGAGTCTAGACACCGAGGCCATTGTTTCTGGTGAAAAGTATCAGGTTAATCCTGGAAGAACCATTAGTCAGATCGCGATGGAACTGTTGCCTAAATATCCAGAGGTATCTAACTGGCAGCAATTAATGGAGCAGCTTGTTGCTATCAATCCTGATGCTTTTGTGGATGGTGACATCAACCAGCTGAAATCCAATGCTCTACTGAATCTTCCTGATAGAGGAAGTGAGCAAATAGGTTCGGAAGCAATTACTGAGGAAGTGGTCAGTGAGGCGGAGCCAGAAGTAAATGAGCTTGCGGCTGACAATCAGAAGCGTTCAGAAGATCAAAGCGCTCAGACACCTCAGGAAGAGACCTTTGAACCTGCAGTATCTGAGACTTATACACAGAAAGAAAAGCAGCCTCTTGAATTAAGTGAACCTGACGAAGTTCTGTTCGTTAGAAAAACTGAGCAAGAACCTGAAGATCGTTATCAATCAGAGCCTGATATCGTAAATCAAGATATAGAATCTGAGCATGATAGTGATGGACGCTACCGGGTTTTGAAAGGGGAAACCATTAGTCTGATTGCCATCAAGCTTTCACCTAATTATCCCGGATTATCGCACTGGCGTGTATTAATGGATGAGCTGGTGGCTCTGAATCCTAATGCCTTTACCGGTGGTGATGTGAACCGGCTACGAGCAGAAGTGGAGCTCCAGTTACCTGACCCGTCTCAGCTATTGGTTGCTTCAAACTCTGAATCAGGTAACTGGTCAGAAGATCAGCAAAAACTCTCTCAAGAAGAGAGCATAAGTTCATCTTCTGAAAACGATGACGATGTAAGGCCCTCTCAGCAACTGGCTGAGACAGGTAATGACGTAGCTGAAGATAATCCATCTGAGGCAGTAATGGATCTGGTTCAGCAACGTGTTGAGCAACCAGAAATCACTCACCAGGAGCAGATAAGTGAAACTTATCAGGTTATTAAAGGTGAGACTATCAGCTCTATTGCCTTAAAGCTTTGGTCTGATTATCCAGAAGTTAATGACTGGAAAGTCTTGATGGATCAGTTAGTAATGCTGAACCCTGACGGATTTATTGATGGAGACATTAATCAGATTCGTGCAGGGTTCAGTCTTGTGCTACCTGCACAGGATGCATTTCAAACTGCAAAGCAGGAGATAGTTGCTGATATAGAGCAGGAACCAGCATCAACTCAAACAGAAAACCATCAGGCAAACTCAGTTGAGCCTCAGGTGCAGCAACTGGCTATTCCATCAAATGCTACCTATCAAGTGTCTGTGGGAGACAGTATCAGCAGTATTGCCATGAAGCTATTCGCAAATTACCCGGAAGCCAAAGACTGGCAAGTCGTTATGGCACAACTTATTGAACTTAACCCAGATGCTTTTATCAACGGTGACAGTACAAAACTGCGTGCTGATGCTGTTTTAACGCTCCCGGGGAACCCGGATCTTGAGGTGGAAGCTGAAAATCTGGAGGCACCTAAAACAGAAGAGCCATTGGGTGCTCAAAAAGCAGGGACTGAAACATCAGAAAACCTTTCCAGTGGTGACCTCTCTGGCAAAACTCTTGACTCAAGCCGTAACCTGTATCAGGTAGAGAATGGTGAGACCATCAGTACCATAGCCATGAAACTGGCAGACGGCTATCCTAATGCCGGTCGCTGGGAGGCGGTGATGGAGCGTCTGGTTTCCCTGAACCCTGAAGCGTTTATCGATGGAGATGTTAACAGGCTACTTTCCAACGCATTACTTATTCTTCCAGAGCAAGGAGAGTTTGAAGTAGAAGCTGAGAATCAGGAGCTTCCTGAAGAATCTGAGGTTACCGTCAGCCAAGAGGAACAGGCGAGTGAGCCCGGAATGGCTACAATGGCTATTTCGACCTCATCAGTTGATGCAGGGGAACAATATCCGGTTTCTACAGGAGAGTCTGTCAGCTCTATCGCTATGAAGCTGGCCCCAGATTATCCTGAGGCAAACAGTTGGAAAGAGGTTATGGAGCAGCTTATAACCTTGAACCCTGAAGCATTTATTGAGGGTGATACAAACAGGCTGCGCTCTGATGCTCGACTGACCCTACCAGAACGTATTGAGGTTTCTGACGACATTGAAGCTGAAAATACAGAACAGCAAAGACCGAATGTGCCTGGAACTTATATGGTTTCAAGAGGAGATAATCTCAGGTCTATAGCTCTTCAGTTGATCACAGACTACCCGAATGTAAATGACGTTCAAGAGTTAATGGATCGTCTGGTGGAATTAAATCCCGATGCATTTATTGAAGGAGATGCTCGCAGAATATTGGCTGAAGCTGTGCTTGTCTTACCTACCATTGATAGTTTTGCTCAAGATACCACTGAAAGCTCTTTAGCTTCGGGTATTGAATACACTGCTAGTGCAAACACTCCAATAGACCCCCCTGAATCAACTACAGAGAGTAGCTATCAAGTATCCAGTGGTGAAAGCCTGAGAAGTATCTCAATAAGGCTGTTACCGAACTATCCAAATGCGGAAAGTGTAGATGCTGTAATGGACCGTTTGGTTGAACTTAACCCTGAAGCATTTATTGGTGGTGATGCAAGCAGGTTACTGGCGGAATCCACACTGATACTGCCCATGGTAGATGACTTTAGTGCGGAAAAAGTACCTGAAGACGTTATCAATGAGAGCGCCAGTGAAGATGTCCAGAGTCATATTCAGAATTATGGCTACTCAAGTGAAGATAATTCTTATCGAGTTGCGAAAGGAGATACTCTGAGAGTCATAGCTGCAGAAGTACTTCCACACTATTCAACGACTGACAGTATTGAAGCGGTGATGGAAAAGCTGCTAGCGCTGAATCCAGAAGCGTTTATTGATGGAGACCCCAGACGGTTACTGGCTGAGGCAACACTGACTCTGCCAGGCCAGGAAGACTTCAACGTTGATACTGAATTGCAGCTGGCTCCGCAGAAGTATTCCACAGGAGCCTCTGAGGAAGTTGATACTCAGTATCAGGTATCAGCGGGAGAAAGTGTCAGTTCCATCGCCATGAAGCTACTGCCTAACTACCCTCAGGTTCAGGACTGGAAAGTGGTTATGAATAGCCTGATCACACTAAATCCTGATGCGTTTATTGAGGGGGATGCAAATCGTCTGCGCTCCGATGTGTTATTAAGGGTTCCGGGACAGAATGACTTTGAAATAGAGGCTGAGAACCAGGAGTTACCGGATGGTATGGTACCAGACTCATCTTTTCATGAGTCAAAGCCAATAGGGAAAAATAATAACGTCACCCTAGCTTTGGCCAATGAAACACAGGATCAGAAATCAGCTGAAAAAAAAAACATCAGCAGGTTTATCAAGTAGTAAAAGGTGAAAGCCTTAGTGTTATTGCTTTTAAGTTGCTGCCAGACTATCAGCGGTTTGGTGGCTGGTATGCACTGATGGAAGAGTTGGCAAGACTGAACCCATCAGTGTTTGTTGATAACGATATCGGCTTTATTCTGGCTGGAACATTATTACGCTTACCTTACTCTGATGATGCTGTGAATGAAGGCAGAGATACGGCTATGCATGGGTTACAGGGTTGGGATGAGATTGCTGAACAGAGAATAAACGAGCAAGCCATTGAGGTGGTTGCTGAGCCTTATGACCGTATTAGTCAGTCTCTGGCCGTCAGGGTGACTCCTGAGCGCCTTTATCCGGTACCTCAAGGTCACACCATAAGCATGGTTGCTATTGCCCTGTTTCCAGAATTTCCTGAATACGGCAATTGGTCAAATTTGATGGAGGCTCTTTATGAGCTTAATCCGGATGCGTTTATCGACAATGACGTCAATCAGCTCCGATCAAATGCTGAGTTAAGGCTTCCTGACATTATTCGCCCTTAACGAACTGTATGTACTAAAAGCCTATCCGGGCATAGACTATGCCATCGAATTAGCAGTTACCGATGTCTTGTTATGTCTGATTTCAGCAACCTTCACCAGGATACCATTGCAGCCCAAGCTACCGCCCCAGGTCGTGGAGGCGTAGGCATTATTCGTGTATCTGGTCCTGATGCGCTTCGTGTGGCAAGAGAAGTTCTGAAGTTGGAGCCTAAACCCCGCTTTGCCCACTACTGCCCATTTTATGATGGGGATGGTCAGGTTCTGGATGAAGGTATAGCGCTTTACTTTCCAAATCCCAATTCATTTACCGGTGAGGATGTTCTTGAGCTTCAGGGGCATGGTGGTCCCATCATCCTGGATATGCTGCTAAATAGAATTCTTGCTCTTGGTGTCCGGCAGGCAAACCCTGGAGAGTTCTCTGAGCGGGCTTTCCTCAATGATAAATTGGATCTGGCTCAGGCTGAGGCTATTGCAGACCTGATTGACAGTACTTCAGAGCAGGCTGCCCGTTCCGCATTACGGTCACTGCAGGGAGCCTTCTCCCTACGGGTCAATGCCCTGGTTGAGTCTCTGATCGAGTTGAGAATCTATGTTGAGGCGGCCATTGATTTTCCGGAAGAAGAAATCGACTTCCTGAATGACGGTAAAGTGACTGGTGAGCTGGAAAGTATCTCGCAACAGCTCAGTGACGTTATTCGTGAAGCTGGCCAGGGCGCCATTCTGAGGGATGGTATGACCGTAGTGATTGCTGGTCGTCCTAATGCTGGTAAATCCAGTTTGATGAATGTTCTGGCTGGCAGGGATACCGCAATTGTTACCGATATTGCCGGAACGACCCGAGATGTATTGAAAGAGCATATTAATATCGACGGCATGCCGCTTCATGTGATTGATACGGCAGGTCTTCGTGAAACCGATGACCGGGTAGAGCAGATTGGTGTTGAGCGGGCCTTTAAAGCCATTGAAGAGGCTGACCGCGTATTGCTGATGGTGGATGGGTCATCAACCGATGCTGCTCATGCTCACGATATCTGGCCTGAGTTTGCAGACCGTCTGCCAACGCAGGAGAAGCTGACAATTATTCGAAATAAAATCGACCTTACCGGTGAACTACCCGGATTTTCAGAGGTTGATGGTGTTCCGGTTATCCGTATCTGTGCCTGTAATGATCAAAAAAGCGAGCACGGGATTGATGCTCTTCGGGAGCACTTGAAGGCCTGTATGGGATTTGAAGGGGCTATGGAGAGCAGCTTTTCTGCTCGACGTCGCCACCTGGAAGCTCTGCGACAGGCTGGAGAGTATATTGAGAATGGAAGGCTACAGTTGGAGCGCCTTGGGGCTGGAGAATTGCTTGCAGAAGATTTACGCCTTGCACAGAAGGCACTGGGAGAAATTACCGGAACATTCACCAGTGATGATCTGCTCGGCCGAATTTTCTCTTCTTTCTGTATTGGAAAATAGTTATCTAAAGGATGCTGCAAATGAATAACCTATCTAAACTAAAGAGTGAAAGGTTGTTCATGCACACCCTGATAATTAGTTTAAAAATTTAGAAAATACTGCAGATAATGTGTAAAAAACAATTAAACTTATTAAGTTCTTGATTATTGCTTATCGTAGTTTCCTTCAAATGGCATCAGTATATAAGTAGGTGTAAAGTAAGCTGAATCAATATGATCACTAAATGATGATGTCGTATCTCTTTTACTTTCTTGAATCAAAAAAGGAATTGGTTGTCCTGATGTTAATTTAACACTAGCCTTTCCCAGTTTAAAGTCATTGCATGTACTTTGTTGTATATCAAATGATGACTCATGAGTTCCATCATGCACGGTCAAAAAGAAGGTTATTGGATTGCTAAATATAAAATAATCAGATTGTTGCTTTATTTGAAGAAATTTGGTGTTCTTGCGTAAAGGCTTATATAAGTTTTCAATACGTTCAAACTGGAATTGATTCTGTACATGTCCATATGTCATTACCACTTCTTTTATTGACCACTTATCCAATAGTTCAACAATGATAGTTCCACATTGATAATCTTTTTCTTGGTAAACACCAGAGGCCGAAACATAAAAAGAAGTAAATATTATTAGGAAAATAATTAATTTCTTTAACATTTTATTATTCGACCATATCTATAAATTAACATATTTAAAAAGTAGTATGTAATAGACTAGATACATAATAATTAGTTCGTAACTATTCAGCACCCAGCAAAGGCGTATTGTTGTAATTTCGAACCGCTTTAAGAAGCGCCTGAAATATGTTCAACCCCTGCTTTTTAGCAGATGATAAATAGCTTCGGATTCGGGTAAACATGGTACCTCCGTCTTCGCTTCTGAAGCAGCCTGAGATCTTCTGCTTAAGTTTGGCCATCCTGGCATCACGTTCACTGCCATTGTTATCGAAGGGAATTGAAAAGTCCGACATGAAGCGCAACGTTTCAACCTTAAACTCAATAAGCCTTTTGAACAGGTTGTAGGCCTTGGTATTCCTGACCTTCTTACGTCCAAGCACCTGTCGTTGTTTTTCCATATAAGCGGTTTCCTTCGTGAGAGCCCTTTGAAGGATTTGGTCGTATATCGTCTCAATGCGAAGCTGTATTGCACCAGGCATTTGAGTCAGACCGGCTGCTTTGTATTTCTTGCAGAAGTGCCAGGAGAGCGTAAGCAATTTCATCAGCCGCAGAGCCAGCTTATTCGCATCCCTATCGACAACTCCCTGAAGCTCTCTCAGATGATGGGCATTACAAAGCACATGCACTGCCGCATAGGCAAAGTAGGACTTCCAATGATCGTGAACCAGAATGCCTGCAAAAGTCAGCAGGATGCCCATTGCATCCATTGCTTCACAACCTCGCCTTTCTGAGAGGTAGTAAAGCGTCCATTGGTCATCTCGCATAATGTGTAACCACCACAGTGAACCGTCAACCCGCATGCCAGTTTCATCCGCTCCTGCAACCGGACTTTCTTGTAAAGCATCGCGGATACTCTGCTCAGTAGAGGCCAGGTTCTCATGGGTATAGGCAACAAAATTGGCAACAGAGCCTGCGCTGACACTCATGCAATAAATAGTATTGAAATACTCAGACACCCGGTGATATGGGATGAAGTGATACTGGTTTAAATGAACAGCCATTGCCTGAGTCACTTCTCCGTATTGAGCAGCGGCTTTCACTCCTTGGGGAAACTCAGCGGTGTTCCGTTTACCACAAGGACATACTTTAACGTCTGCCCAGTACGCGGTAACTTCAAATTCTCCGGGTCTACCTGGATCAAAAACCTGTCGCTCAATGTATTTGGTGGGTTTAATATCGATAAGCGAAGACTGGCAACAGCAACATTTTTCAACCTTCAGATGCCTGACATAATCGGGTAAGGCGACACGTCTCAAACAAGAGCCTTGATGACCTTTCTGGCCACCTGGTTTATTGCCTGAAGATGGTCTAAGGCTTTTGGGGTTCGGTGTTTCCTGTGAGGAGCAGGGGGCTTCTTTGGAAGATGTATCACCTTTATCACTCCCTTTTTTACTGGGCTTTTGATAACCATCTGACGATGGTGGCTTACTACTGTTTTGACTGTTTTTATTAACCCTTTCTTCCAGTTCGCTGCAACGTTCCCGTAAAAGCGCATTCTCGGTCCGAAGCTCTTCATTCTCTTTAAGGAGAGCTTCGGTAAACGGAGTAGCTGGGAAGTCTGGTTCCATACTGGAGATTTGTTAGAAAAATTGAGTATAAGATGATGGTCGAAAAATCAGAAAATTCCAGATTTATATGAAGGGTGCTGAATAGTTACGGATGATCTAATAGAAATGACTAAGCTGCTCGCTGCTTAATCATTTCTATTGGGGTACTCTCTCAATTTGATAACTGACTCATAGGTTAGCTTCAACCTTTCCAGTCATGAACTCAGACCAAAGTTGTTCCCAGCGCCCCTTACTCTGGATCAGTGCTCTTGTTGTCAAAAGCACTTCCGCTCCTGTTGCTTTCCACCTCATTCCAGAACCACATAATCGTTGCTTTACCAGAGTCTTACAAGCCGCTTCAGTAACTCCTGAACCTATTGGCCAATGGCGTTTAAGCGCCTGATGATAATTCATTAACTGGTGATTGTTTGTAAAATAGCTCACAGCTTTGTAGCGCTTCTCTGTCAGTGCGATTGTCTTTTTCGGGAGCTCGGCTGATTCAATTTCCTGAAGGATTTTTTTGGCTGCTCCACGCTTGTTTTTCAAACTATGTAGCCTGTCTTCAAGCCACTGGTGTCGCTTCGCCTTACTGGTTGGAAACAGTGCTTCCGCTGCTCCAGCTAAATATTCAGATGCATGATAAAAATCGAGTATCTGCCCAGAGGTATGTTGTTTCAAATAACTCCAGTTTTCTCTAGCCCCGTCAGCTACCCCGATGTATGTGGCATTTGGGTAGAGTCGTTTTAGATCTGCAATCTCCTCGTCGAGCTTGCTCATAAAGCTTTGTTTACCATACTCTGGCGAACTGGCTGTATATATCGTGTGGAGCCTGTCTCCATCTGCAGAATATAGGCTCAATGTCCCACACATGGCTTCCCTCCAGCCTTCTTCACAAAGCAGCATGCAGGTTCCATCCAGACCAATGGCTATTGTTTCAACAGGCTCTTTTAGTGGAGGAAGGTGGTAGTGAGTGTCTTGCTGGTCTTCAATTAATGCACCTACTCTGTCCGATAAATGCTTGATATAAGAATTTGAAAGCGTCCTTTGATGGTTGGTCTCAAAATCTTCTTTTACCGCAGGCGCTGGCATCTGGCTGTATTTCCAGGCGATAGACTTGGCAAATTTGGGGGTAGCTGAACCAATAATACCGGCACGAAGATCAAGTGCTGCCAGAGTACTGCCACCTCTGACACCCTGATATACGGAGCGCTCCAAAGGTATACGACCGTATAAGGTTTCATAGTGCTTAAGAACCTTTCCTTTGTAGTTCCACTTCTGCTGATTAACGACGATAGGTTCTTTATTGGGTGATTCAAATAGCCCCAATAACTCTTTTGTTCCAAGCTGCCCGGCTTCATTGAGTGCACGCTGTAAACTATCTTCAAGATTCAGCATGTTGCCTGAATCTATAGAAACTTCAATTTGCAAAACGATGCTTTTGGTAGAGCTGGAAATAACAGAAGCGGGCATGACAGTTAACTATTATGAGTGGTGTTCCCATAGTAGCTGTGAAAATAGAGCACTATTGTTTCAATCATTCAGAGAGAGCACCCTTCTATTGAAGTTAATATTATCTTGGGACTAAGTGCCCATTTGAATCAAACAGAACCAGATCATGAGGAGAAATGCTCAACTGAACTATTGAGTTCTCTGAAACAGGATTGGAATGCTCTGCAACCAGCTGATAGCTTCCATGGCAGCAGTCCAGATGAATTTCACTGCGTATATTTTTCCCCATGAACTGCTGCCGGGTAATGGTTGCCTGTGGAAAAGTGGCGGTAGATTTCTGCGTTGTTGAGTTTGCAGATTTATCCACAGCTGAAACTTCAACCATCTGTGGCCGGATAAATAACTCTAGGCTTTCCTTCTTCTCTACTTTTTCCATAGGGAGAGACTGTGTGGATTTCACAAGACCTAGTGGGGTACTCACATGGAACTCATCTTCAATGGTTACTGGCAGAACATTTCCTGCCCCCATAAAATCGGCAATAAACCGGTTGTCTGGATGATGATAGATATCGAAGGCCGTTCCCTGCTGCATGATTCTGCCCTGGCCCATTAATGCAATGGTATCCGCAAATGCAAAACCTTCTTCACGACTGTGGGTGACAAACAGTCCTGCGACTTTTTGCTGCTTGAGAATATCCCGGATCTCTCTGACCAGATGCTGACGGACCTGGCTGTCGATATTTGAAAACGGCTCATCCAGCAACAGGATTGAAGGTTCATTGGCCAGCGCCCTGGCTATTGCTACTCGCTGCTGTTGTCCTCCAGAGAGTTCATGCGGATACCGCTTATCAAGACCATAGAGGTTGACCAGCTGAAGCATATCCTGAACCCGTTGTCTGATCTGTTCAGTGGTCTTTTTCTTAAGGCCGAACGCGATGTTGTCAAAAACCGTCAGGTGGGGAAACAGGGCATAGTCCTGAAAGATCATACCGATTCCCCGCTGTTCTGGAGGTGTTACTCTGGTAGCAGAGCTGACTTCCTTTCCATGTAGCTCAATGGTGCCGGATACCGGCTGAATCAAACCCGCTATCGCTTTCAATAAGGTCGACTTACCACATCCACTTCGACCCAGAAGACAGACAATTTCCCCATCCTCTATGGACAGGTTTAATCCTGATAGAACAAGATTGCTGGCAATAGCGTTGTTTGTTCCCGGTGGGCTGCTTTTTTTGGCAGAGCTGTCATAAGCACAGGCAAGTTCAGTGATTTTCAGGGCACTCATTTCTGTTCCTGCCTTTCCAGAGAGCGGTTTAGCATAATTAGAGGAATCAATCCTACCAGAACCAGTACCAATGCGGCAGGTGCCGCATATTCCAGCTGCTCATCAGACACGTATTGGAAGACCCAGGTTGCCAGTGTTTCAAAATTGAAAGGTCTGAGTAACAGCGTTGCAGGCAGCTCTTTCATGCTCTCAATAAATACCAGCAACAGTCCCGCCAGCATACCCTTGCGGATTAAGGGAAGGTGAACACGTTTCACCATTTCCTGAGGGTTACATCCCAGAGTTCGACTGGCCATATCCAGCGAAGGGGAAACTCTCCCAAGACTGGACTCAACGCTGCCAACAGCAACAGCAGAGAAACGCACAACATAGGCAAAAATCAGGGTAATGATAGAGCCACTGAAAATGAGCCCTACGGTTGACTGGTTCCAGTGAATGAGCAGTTCGTTGATTAAATGATCAGAGAGTGTCAGGGGAATCAGTACACCAATGGCCAGAACATTGCCTGGCAGGGCATAACCGGTTGAGGCAAGGCGAGCTGGAATTCGAGAAAAACTCGTACTCTTTAAACGCTGATAAACACCAAGGAACAACGCAATAAAACAGGCTACAGCGGCTGCGGAACCGGAAACCATCAGGCTGTTAAACCCATATTCAAAAAGCTCCGTGCTCCACGAGTTATCGAAATAGGCAATCATATACTCCACCAGCACCAACGATGGAAGCAGAAAACCCAGGATAACAAGCATCCAGCACCAACCAATAGCCAGCCACTTTGACCAGCCTGAAAGTTCGACCAGCTCCCGCTGCTCCTGCCCCGTATTTTTCTGATAGAGCTGCTGTTTACGGCGGCTGTATTTTTCAGTACTGATCAACAGCATGACCACCAGCAGCATCATGGCTGAGATTTTTGCTGCTGCATTCAAGCTGCCATAACCAAGCCAAGTGTCATATACCGCAGTTGTTAACGTCGGAACGGAAAAATAGCTTACCGTAGCAAAATCACCGAGGGCTTCCATGCCCATCAGAGCCAGACCGGTAATAATGGCTGGACGAGCCATGGGTAATGTTACGCGGAAGAAACTTTGTAGCGGTGAGCACCCCAAAAGCCGGCTTGCCAGCATCTGGCTTTTTGATTGCTCAAGAAAAGCGGTTCTTGCCAACAGGTAAAGGTAAGGGTAAAGCACCAGAGCCAGAACGATAATAGCGCCGCCAAGGCTGCGTATTTCCGGGAAGGAATAGTCTGCTGCGGATTCCCAGCCAGTGAGCGCTCTCAGAAACCGTTGAACTGGCCCGGCAAATTCCAGAAGGTCTGTATAGATATAGGCAATAACGTAGGATGGCATAGCCAGTGGTAAAACCAGCAACCACTGTAGCTGGTCTCTTCCTGGAATTCGGGTATTGGCCATCACCCAGGCTGCAGGAATAGCCAAAATGGCTCCAAGCCCCCCTACTCCGAGAATTAGAAGAACACTGTTCGCTATGTAGGTGGTGAGAACCGTATTCCACAGATGATCAAATAACTCTCCGGCAGGGGCGAGAGCCTCTATGACCAGAGCAATGACGGGAGAAAACAGCAAAAGGGCCAGCAACCAGCTGCCAGCCCTCCAGTAGATCGGTAAGTTGTGATTCATGCACTAATGAATAGATCTAGAGATCAAATTTTACTTCGTCCAGAAGACGTTGGGCCTTGGTACGGTTCGCTGCAATTTCTGAAATAGGCAGTGGGTCAGCCTTGAACTCACCCCATGCAGCAACGGTGTCAGACACAGGAACCTTCGGATTGACCGGGTACTCCATGTTGTCTCGAGCATAAATGGATTGAGCCTCTTCACTGGCCAGGTACTCCATCAGCTTGAGGGCATTATCCTTATTAGGCGCGTACTTTGCCATCACCATACCGCTGATGTTGACATGGGAACCAAAGTTTTTCTGGTTAGGGAAGTTGATATAAACCGCATCAGCCCAGGCTTTTTGATCGTCATTCTGCATCATTTTGCCAAAGTAGTAGCTGTTGCCCAGAGAGACATCACAAACGCCCTCTTTGATCGCTTTTACCTGAGCACGATCGTTTCCCTGAGGACGACGGGCCAGGTTTGCTTTCACCCCTTCCAGCCACTGTTTGGTTTCAGCTTCGCCTTTATGGGCGATCATGGAGGCTACCAGACCAATGTTGTATGGATGCTTACCACTGCGGGTACAGATTTTTTCCTTAAACTCACTGCTGGCCAGGTCTTCATAGTTGATATCAACCGGTTTTTCACCACGCTTGGAACTGTAAATATTTCGAACCCGCATGGTCAGTGAGTACCACTGGTTATTTGGATCTCTTAAGTGCGCAGGGATGTTCTCATTAATGGTTTTACTGTTGACTGGCTGTACCAGTTTGCGGTCAACCAGATCAAAAAGACTGATCATGTCAGAAGTCAGCACAACATCTGCCGGGCTGAATTTTCCTTCTCGCTCTATACGCTCTTCCAGGCCTTTCTTGGCAAATACAACGTTAACCTTAACGCCTGTCTGCTCTTCAAAGTCTTTCAGCATGGGCTCGATCAAAAAAGGTTGGCGGTAAGAGTAGACATTCACTTCTTCAGCAGCCTGAGCCAGCAAAGAAGAACAAGAAATAGCAATAGCGGAAGCAATAGAGAGAAGTTTTTTCATAGCGGTCTGTAAACAAGAATTATTATCGTTTGCGAATTCTACTTATTTCCACTGAATTCGCAACCGCTTTATTCCTCTGTGGATAAATTCAATTGCTATAAAACCATCGATTACTTTGAACATCCGATAACAAAAGGCTTTCAGGCAAGACATCTGAGAATCATGGAAATGTGGACATATACACAGACAAGCTATTAACAAGCCAAGGAATAACCTTTTAATAATATCTTTCTGTGGATAACGTCTGTTTTTTCCACAGCTTAATGACATGTTAACTAAACCTTTCTACCAAAAATACAACAGGGTTGTTCAATCAGTAATTTAATGAAAATAAAGAGATTTACTTGGTTATCCACAGATTTTATCAACACCTATATCTATTAAAAAAATAAAAGAACACTAAGAAACAGCTATTCGCTGTTATTACTGTTGTTTACACGGAAAAACCGTCCATTTTTATGAGAAACGTGTAGAGTTTTTGGGTGGATCTGCTGGCTGTGAGTAAAATTACGTGGCTTGTTTCCTTTCACAGACGTTATGAAAGCGTTGTCATTGGGCTAGCCGCTTGAAATCTTCAGATCACTCTTATCCAATGCTGGGTCACAGCGCTATTTAACCTGTGTATAATTGCCGGCCTTATCTTCTCTTGATGACAGGTGACAAACTTTGGCAGTGGATTTCCCAAAACAATTTGATGTGATTGTTATCGGTGGTGGTCATGCCGGTACTGAGGCCGCCCTGGCTTCAGCACGTATGGGCGTTAAAACGCTGTTGTTGACCCATAACATCGAAACTCTGGGGATGATGTCCTGTAATCCAGCCATTGGCGGGATTGGTAAAAGTCATCTGGTAAAAGAGGTTGATGCGCTTGGCGGTGTCATGGCAAAAGCGACAGACCTTGCCGGCATTCAGTTTCGGATTCTGAATGGCAGGAAAGGGCCTGCTGTAAGAGCAACAAGAGCACAGGCGGATCGTGCTCTGTATAAAGCAGCCATTCGTTCGATTCTGGAAAACCAGGAGAACCTGTGGATATTTCAGCAGGCTGCGGATGATCTGGTGGTTGATGACAGCACCAGTCAGGTTCGTGGTGTCGTGACCAACATGGGGGTTCGTTTTCTTGCCCCAAACGTTGTTTTGACCGCAGGTACTTTCCTTGGCGGCCGAATTCACATTGGTCTGGAAAATCACAGCGGGGGCCGAGCTGGTGACCCTCCATCCATTGCCCTTGCAAACAGGCTGAGAGAATTGCCTCTGGATGTTCAGCGCCTGAAAACAGGTACTCCTGCACGTATTGATGCCCGGAGTGTGGATTTTTCAGTGATGGAAGCTCAGCCAGGGGATACGCCGATGCCGGTGATGTCTTACCTTGGATCAATAGAACAACACCCTGAGCAGGTATCCTGTTATATCACTCATACCAATGAGCGAACCCACGACATTATTCGTGGTGGACTGGATCGCTCACCCATGTTTACCGGGGTGATTGAAGGCATTGGCCCTCGTTACTGCCCATCGATAGAAGACAAAATTACCCGCTTTGCGGATAAGAACTCGCATCAGGTATTTCTGGAGCCGGAAGGGTTATCCACACATGAGCTGTACCCCAACGGTATTTCCACCAGTTTGCCCTTCGATGTGCAGATTAATCTGATTCACTCTATTCGTGGCCTGGAAAATGCTCATATTACCCGTCCCGGTTATGCCATTGAGTACGACTACTTTGATCCAAGAGGGTTGAAGTACTCTCTGGAAACCAAAGCCATTGGCGGTTTGTTCTTTGCTGGTCAAATCAACGGTACTACTGGGTATGAGGAGGCTGCAGCACAAGGGCTGTTGGCTGGTATGAATGCGGCTCTCAGGGCACAGGACAAAGAGTCCTGGTGTCCTCGTCGTGATGAAGCCTATATCGGTGTGCTGGTGGATGATCTGATTACCAATGGCACCAGCGAGCCTTACCGCATGTTTACCAGTCGGGCAGAGTACCGTTTGATTCTTCGGGAAGATAACGCAGATCTGCGTTTGACGGAGAAAGGTAGAGAGCTTGGTCTGGTGGATGATGAGCGCTGGGCAGCATTCAGTGACAAGAAAGAGCGTATTGAGAAGGAATCTGAGCGCCTTAGAGCGGCGTTTGTCCATCCAGGTAGCGATGCAGCCAGTACACTGGAAAATAAGCTCAGCAGGCCTATAAGCCGTGAATACAGCCTTTTGGAACTGCTTCGCCGTCCTGAGTTGACCTATAATGATGTCGCTGGACTGGTGGGTGAGGCTGAAACCCATGACCAGGTAGCGGAACAGGTTGAGATTCAGATCAAGTATCAGGGGTATATTGATCGTCAGACAGAAGAGATCGATCGTATGCGGCGCTATGAGAATACCCGTATACCGGAGACCCTTGATTATACATTGATTGAAGGATTGTCGAACGAGCTGAAGCAGAAGCTGAGTGATGCCCGTCCCGAGACACTTGGCCGTGCATCCCGCATTCAGGGCATGACACCTGCTGCAGTCTCTTTGCTGCTGGTGTATATGAAAAAGCGTTCCATGGCGGCTTGATCAGCCAGTTACATGTTCCTGATGTCTCAGGAACATGTAACGTTAACCTCTCGATTCAGTTTATTCATCCACACAACACTCCTCGCTGAGAAATCCCATCACTTCATTGAACGTGTCAAACTGGGCAATGCAGTACAGTGTCCTTCCATCTCGCTTCTGTTGAACCAGCCCCACTGAAACAAGCGCTGAAATATGGTGAGAAAGGGTTGAACCGGGAATATCCAGCTCCTTTTGCAGGGTTCCAACGGGCAAACCATTATGGCCAGACCTGACAAGGCGTTTGAAAATCCCAAGTCTCGAAGGATGCCCCAGCTCTTTCAGAGCCTTTGCACAAGTGTCTAGATCCATAGTAGAAACTTACGTGACAAATAATTCGATAATAATGGAAATGAAGTGGGTTTGTACAGAAACTGCTTCCGGTTTATGGATTATTCTTTGGAAGCAGCTGGTCAATATTTGCTAGGCCAAATAGTGAGCAATGCCGTCCATAAACATCTGTACAGAGAGCATAACCAGTATCATCCCCATGAGCCGTTCAATGGCAAATATGCCCCGGCCACCCAGCAATTTCATGATTTTACCCGACATCATCAGAATGGCCGCACTCAGCGCCCAGGAGATAAAGACAGCCATGGCGAGTTTTAACTGATTTCCTGGGTGCTGACTGGATACCAGCATCAGGGTTGCCAGAATTGATGGGCCCGCAATGAGAGGGATTGCTAATGGGACAATGAAGGGTTCACCGTCTGGCGTACTGCCCATGATGCCGCCACCCCGACTGGATGGGAAAATCATACGAATAGCGATAATAAACAGGATGATAGCACCGGCAATACTCACCGATTCCTGTTTCAGATGAAGTGATAACAGCAGATATTTACCGGCAAACAGGAAGATCAGAAGAATAAACAACGCTATGAGGAGCTCTCTGATGAGCACCTTACTGCGCCTCTCTTCCGGAACACCTTTCAAGATCGAAATAAAAACAGGCATATTGCCCAAAGGGTCCATGATCAGGAAGAGTAGAATAACGGTTGAATATATTTCCATGTTAAGCGTAGCCAGATTGCCCTGAAAAGAGGGGTGGCTTATAACACATCTGAAATACAGACGAAAAGCACACCTCAGGTGTGCTCACAGATTATACACGGCCTTTTTCCGCAACTATTGAAGCCAGCCTCTGAGCATTTGATCTTTCGTAGGGAGTATCTTCTCCCATTAGAATATCCTCTTCAGCAAGCTTGTCATGGTACTTATCTGTCGCTTTGTCGGCCTGCTGAGTAGCACTGGCTTTTGCCGCTTCTTCAGCAAGTTCGATCTGAAGAGCGAGTAAATCTTCTTTGTTTCCGCTATTGACACCTTCGATTGGCATAGTTTTCACCCCAGAAAGTAGTTGTTATGAAACCCAAAAACGTTGCTAATAAATTCAGATTAGTTTTAGTGAGATGAATTCGTCTGTAATACTATGGTCGATAGCCTGAAAAAGACCGCGTATTTTTCTTTTAACTAATTGATAGTTAAAGATTAATAAATAGTGAGCCTTGTTCTTACTGATGAAAGTTCAAGTGATCAGATAGCTATCCTTCAGTTTCACGTAATTTCCTGCTGTGTATTTGAAAAAACTACGTTCTTTTTCAGATATTTCCCGTGTTTTTGTGGCCGGATTGCCTTTGTAAACAAAGCCACTTTCAAGACGTTTTCCCGGTGGTACCAGACACCCCGCAGCAACGATCACTTCTTCTTCAACCACTGCGCCATCCAGAATAATGGCGCCAATACCAATCAGGCATCGATTTTTAATGGTGCAGCCATGAAGAACCGCTTTATGCCCTACGGTTACATCATCGCCAATCGTCAATGGGTAGCCATTGGGGTTGTAATCGCTGGCATGGGTGATATGCAGAACTGAACCGTCCTGTATGCTGGTTCTGGCGCCAATGCTGATTGAATGCATGTCGCCACGAATAACGGCCGTTGGCCACACAGAGCTGTCATCCCCGATCGTGACATCGCCAAGCACAACTGCACTCTCGTCGATGTAGACCCTTTCTCCCATAACTGGCATTTTATTATTGAAGCTTCTGATGGCTTGACTCATTGAGCAGGGCTCCTCTGGTGTTTCTGCCATAGTGGATAGTGCGCTGACTGGATTCTGCTTGAATTCATACGGCGGTGCACCCATCTATTACAAATAATAACCTTGGTATAGAGAGCTGTCCTATGAATAACCCGCTACTGGAATCCAGTGAACTTCCTCCGTTTTCCAAAATTCTTCCTGAACATATAAAGCCAGCGATTGAATCCATTATTGATGAAAATGAAAAAGCGGTAGCGGCGTTACTGGCTTCCGGGGCGGGTACCGAATGGAGTGCTTTGCAAGAGCCTCTGGACCAACTGGATGACCGGCTGGGTCAGGCCTGGTCACCTGTTGGTCATATGAATGCAGTGGTCAACAGTGAAGCGCTGAGGGATGCTTACAATGGCTGTTTACCACTGTTGTCTGAATACTCCACTCGCCTTGGGCAAAATCGCCAATTGTTTGAAGCTTACCAGTCTCTGGCAGACTCTGAAGAGTTTAACAAGCTGGACAGTGCTCAGCAGAAAGTGATTAACGATAATCTCAGAGACTTTCGTCTTGCCGGTGTTGCCCTGGAAGACGATAAGAAAGCCCGCTATGGCGAGATTAAAAAACAGCTGTCAGAACTGACCAGTAAGTTCTCTGACAATGTTCTGGACGCCACCATGGCCTGGAGCAAGCTGATTACCGATGAATCTGAACTGGCTGGATTACCCGAGTCCGCACTGGCAGGCGCAAAGCAGCTTGCTGAGTCTAAAGAGAAAGAAGGCTGGCTGCTGAATCTGGACTTCCCAAGCTACTTTCCGGTGATGACCTATTGCGATAACAGGGAGCTCAGGAAAGAGGTTTACACCGCATTCTCTACTCGTGCTTCTGACCAAGGACCGAATGCCGGGGAGTTTGATAATACTAAGAACATCCAAGAAATCCTCAAACTGCGACATGAGCTGGCTCAACTGCTGGGTTTTGATAATTACGCCGAGTATTCCCTGGCCACCAAGATGGCCGAATCTCCTGATAAAGTCATTGAGTTTCTCGAAGACCTGGCTGCGAAAAGTAAGCCTCAGGCAGAAAAAGAGCTGGCAGAACTGAAAGCGTTTGCCAAAGAGACGTTCGGTGCTGAAGAGCTTGAAGCCTGGGATGTTGGTTATTATGGCGAAAAGCTTCGCCAGCAGCGTTATGCCATTTCTCAGGAAGAGCTGCGCCCATGGTTCCCGGCAGAGAAAGCGATTTCTGGCATGTTTGAAGTCGTAAATAGACTCTATGGTATTGAGTTTGAAACGGTGAATAACGTGGATACCTGGCATAAGGACGTTCGCTTTTTCAACATCACCAGGAAGGGAGAAGTGATCGGCCGTTTCTACCTGGACCTTTATGCCAGAGAGCATAAGCGTGGTGGTGCCTGGATGGATGTTTGCCGTTCGCGCTGGAAGCAGGATGACAAGTTGCAACTGCCGGTAGCGTATCTGACTTGTAACTTCACACCTCCAGTTGGTGATAAACCGGCTCTACTGACTCACGATGAAGTGGTTACCTTGTTCCATGAGTTTGGTCATGGGCTGCACCATATGCTTACCAAGGTTGATTATGCAGCGATTTCAGGCATCAGTGGTGTTGCCTGGGATGCCGTAGAGCTGCCCAGTCAATTTATGGAGAACTGGTGCTGGGAGAAGGAAGGTCTGGCCATTATCTCCGGTCATTTTGAAACGGGAGAGCCTCTGCCGGAAGAGATGCTGGATAAACTGCTGGCCGCAAAAAACTTCCAATCCGCCATGATGATGGTCAGGCAGTTGGAGTTTTCGCTCTTCGACTTCAAACTGCACAAGGAGTACAGGGAAAACATTGATGTGCAGTCTGTGCTTAATGAGGTACGTAAGCAGGTAGCTGTAGTCATACCTCCATCTTTCAATCGTTTTCAGAACAGCTTCAGCCATATCTTTGCGGGTGGTTATGCGGCGGGATATTACAGCTACAAATGGGCTGAAGTTCTATCAGCTGACGCATTTTCACGCTTTGAAGAAGAAGGGATTTTTAACCGGAACACCGGCGAGTCCTTCCTGCATGAGGTTCTGGAGAAAGGCGGTTCAGCAGAACCTATGGAGCTGTTTGTCAACTTCCGTGGCAGAGAGCCACAGATTGATGCGCTACTGCGTCATAGTGGTATTCAGACGGCTTAATGGCTTAGACTTCGCACTAATAATGATAAGTCTTGCAGTTAAATGACGATTATTTGAAGTAAATACGCAGCAGACAGTTTGAGGAGCTTTCTGTTGCGTATAAATGTCAGGTCATCAGTCAGGGATATGAGCCATGAAAACCAAACGATTTATAGCAGGAGCGGTATGTCCTTCCTGCGGAACGATGGATTCTGTTCGTATGTTTCGTAGTGAGACTGAACGGGATTACCGTGAATGTGTTGAATGTGGCTTTAGTGATGTGATGGAAGTGAACCCCAAGCTGGAGGGGGATCTACCAGCGGCTCGTATTGCCCGGGAAGAGAGTATTCTGGAAGATCATACCGATGTAATACGCTTTGTAGACGCCTCTTCTTCCGATAAACATTGAGCTGTTATGGACATACATTTACTTCTGCTGCTCAGGCTGCAGAAGTAAACTTCAGCTCTATACCCAGATTATTAGAAAGGCAGTTCCAGCGTGACCAGATTCTGATCCACTCCTCTGCACTGCGGTTGTGGATAAACTCTTTGAACTTCTCTTCATGATAGATGGCCTGAGAACGCATCATCTGGTCCACGGTTTTATCCACAATGATATCCAGTTCATTGGCAAAGTCTTCTCCCAAAATTGAGTGAACAATCAAGTTGGCCCAGGTCATATTCATCGGAATGAGCGTTGAGCCGGTTTTTACAAGATATTGGTCGTTTACTTCTTCAATGAGTCGATGAGCAAAATAAGCCTTATCCAGCAATAGATCGAGACCAGATAACGGCTGATCCTGGGTCACGGGAGACAGGAAGTTTTCTTCAGCAATATCAAGGAACGGTGAAATAAAACTGTGAATACCAACCTGTTGAGAGGCTTCATTAAGTGCCTCCAGAAAGTCAGGTACATGATCAATGTAATCCATTGTGAAGATCAGCAATGTCTCACAGGCATTCTCATCAGGCAGTTCAATTGTGCGATGTAATTGTTCAATCTGATCACTGATAAGCGTTTGGAGGTGTTTGCCTTGCGCTTCCAGCTCTTTGATCCGAATAATTAAATTTCGGATTGCCTGCACATCCATATTTATCCCCTGTGTTCATCCATTGCTGCCAGTATGAATTACTGACAATGGCTGTCCGGTAGATGCTTACAAAACCATAGTGCTGTTTATAAAACAAGAGATAGTAAATATTCCTTTTTCATATATTTCAATATTTTTATAAATAAAAAATAATACAGAAAAAAACTGTAAAATAAGGCTTTTTCCAAATTTTGGAATCTGTTGTGCAGTCAAAAAAATGGCACACTATATATGCCATGCCAGCTTTTATTTGATGGGTTTTATGGGTGGTTGGAAGGGTGCTCTCTCTGAATGATTGAAACAATAGTGCTCTATTTTCACAGCTACTATGGGAACACCACTCATAATAGTTAACTGTCATGCCCGCTTCTGTTATTTCCAGCTCTACCAAAAGCATCGTTTTGCAAATTGAAGTTTCTATAGATTCAGGCAACATGCTGAATCTTGAAGATAGTTTACAGCGTGCACTCAATGAAGCCGGGCAGCTTGGAACAAAAGAGTTATTGGGGCTATTTGAATCACCCAATAAAGAACCTATCGTCGTTAATCAGCAGAAGTGGAACTACAAAGGAAAGGTTCTTAAGCACTATGAAACCTTATACGGTCGTATACCTTTGGAGCGCTCCGTATATCAGGGTGTCAGAGGTGGCAGTACTCTGGCAGCACTTGATCTTCGTGCCGGTATTATTGGTTCAGCTACCCCCAAATTTGCCAAGTCTATCGCCTGGAAATACAGCCAGATGCCAGCGCCTGCGGTAAAAGAAGATTTTGAGACCAACCATCAAAGGACGCTTTCAAATTCTTATATCAAGCATTTATCGGACAGAGTAGGTGCATTAATTGAAGACCAGCAAGACACTCACTACCACCTTCCTCCACTAAAAGAGCCTGTTGAAACAATAGCCATTGGTCTGGATGGAACCTGCATGCTGCTTTGTGAAGAAGGCTGGAGGGAAGCCATGTGTGGGACATTGAGCCTATATTCTGCAGATGGAGACAGGCTCCACACGATATATACAGCCAGTTCGCCAGAGTATGGTAAACAAAGCTTTATGAGCAAGCTCGACGAGGAGATTGCAGATCTAAAACGACTCTACCCAAATGCCACATACATCGGGGTAGCTGACGGGGCTAGAGAAAACTGGAGTTATTTGAAACAACATACCTCTGGGCAGATACTCGATTTTTATCATGCATCTGAATATTTAGCTGGAGCAGCGGAAGCACTGTTTCCAACCAGTAAGGCGAAGCGACACCAGTGGCTTGAAGACAGGCTACATAGTTTGAAAAACAAGCGTGGAGCAGCCAAAAAAATCCTTCAGGAAATTGAATCAGCCGAGCTCCCGAAAAAGACAATCGCACTGACAGAGAAGCGCTACAAAGCTGTGAGCTATTTTACAAACAATCACCAGTTAATGAATTATCATCAGGCGCTTAAACGCCATTGGCCAATAGGTTCAGGAGTTACTGAAGCGGCTTGTAAGACTCTGGTAAAGCAACGATTATGTGGTTCTGGAATGAGGTGGAAAGCAACAGGAGCGGAAGTGCTTTTGACAACAAGAGCACTGATCCAGAGTAAGGGGCGCTGGGAACAACTTTGGTCTGAGTTCATGACTGGAAAGGTTGAAGCTAACCTATGAGTCAGTTATCAAATTGAGAGAGCACCCGGTTGGAAGGCAATACTCGGTTGCTGATATTTTCAAAAGAAAAGTGGTAATGGCGAACCTTATTCACATAAAGCAATAGGGCTTGTTCAGACTTGCCAGCTTCTCTAATTGCTGGAGCGGTGATCGTTTTTAATAAAAATTGGATGTCTTGGTCAAAAAGTTTTGTGTTATAGATCCTGAATAAAAATGTCGTTTAATTACAGTTCGTTATAGACCTTAATAATGAATGGCTTAAATATCTATTAAACGACATTTATAGTATTTCAAAATTGGAGATTTCATTTTTTTTCAGCATGTTGTTTAATGGTTTTCTAGAACTATACTCTATGGACGATTATTGTCAGACTTAGAGTGTTCTGCTTGGGATGTTTTGCCATAGCATTTCTATGGTGTGAGGTGTTGGATTTGCAGTTATGTGTATGTTAAGCAGTTTGACTTTGTCTCAATACTGATTGCATATCTGCTCTTGATTAGATGTAGTGGGGTTTTTCAGGTCAGATAAATCAAAGCAATATCGCTTACTCTCAATAAATCCATGTGTGGTTTACCTGCGTAAACGACACAAACGGGCTTTATCATGGGTGGTAGTGATGAATGTTTGTAACAATACAAGACCATTGGACAGGTCAGTATCGTGACACATACAACCGGGCAAAATGCTGTTCTGTTGTCAGTCACACCTCTGAGAAGTAAAGCAGCACAACAAGTCTGCACAATAATAATAAGAAGTTTCCGCTGCGATCAGCGGATAGTCAGGGGATGTAAGGGAATGATGCAGCAGGCGAAATCTCTTTTTCTTCTTCTTGCGGGACTGGCTGTAACGGGTAGTAGCCGTGCTGCATGGGAAGTCAACATGACCGAAGGTGTGACGGCTGTCAGCCGGAATATCTACGGACTTCATATGACCATACTGATAATCTGTGTCGTGATTGGCCTGATTGTCTTTGGGGTCATGTTTTATTCTATTTTCAAGCACCGTAAATCCAAAGGTGCTGTACCTCACCAGTTTCATGAAAGCACACTGGTTGAGATTGTATGGACATCCATTCCTTTTCTGATACTCGTGTTGATGGCCATCCCAGCGACAAAAACGCTGGTGGATATCTACAACACTGACGAGGCCGATATTGATATCAAAATCACCGGCTATCAGTGGAAGTGGCAGTATGAGTATGTTGGAGAAGATGTCTCCTTTTTCAGTAACCTCAGTACTCCTCGGGAACAGATCCTTAACGTCCGGGAAAAGAATCCCAACTATCTTCTGGAAGTGGATGAGCCGCTGGTGATTCCTGTTGGCAAAAAGGTTCGCTTTCTGGTTACCGCTGCGGATGTTATTCACTCCTGGTGGGTGCCTGCCCTGGCAGTAAAGCGCGATGCCATTCCCGGATTTATTAACGAAGCCTGGACGAACATTGAAGTGCCTGGCACTTACCGTGGGCAGTGTGCAGAACTGTGTGGTAAGGATCATGGCTATATGCCCATTGTCGTTGAGGCTAAGTCACAGGAAGACTACGACGCCTGGCTGGAAGCGAAAAAGGATGAAGCCGAAAAAGAGCGTGAGCTGACGGACAAAACCTGGACCATGGAGGAGTTGATGGCCAGAGGTGAGCAGGCCTACAACAAAGCCTGTGCGGTATGTCATCAGCCCAATGGTGCTGGTATGCCACCGATATTCCCTGCACTAAAAGGCAGCCCAATGGCCACGGAAGCCGATCAGATCGGAGCGCATGTCGATATCGTTATGAATGGTAAGAAAGGTTCTGCCATGCAGGCCTTTGCCGGCCAGTTAAATGAGGTGGACCTCGCGGCAGTGATCACTTATGAACGAAATGCCTGGGGCAATAACACCGGCGAAATAGTGACACCTAAAGAGATCGTGGAGTACAAGAAAACTGGCAAGTATGTAGAAGATCCGGCCAAGCAGGCCATGCCCGATAACAAACAGGCGAGCCTGTAAGGAGAGTAGATATGACTTCGGTAACTGATACTGCTTCTTCACATGAGCATGACGAGCATCATCATGGGCCTGCCAAAGGGTTGATGCGCTGGGTTCTCACCACCAACCATAAAGACATTGGCACCATGTACCTGTGGTTCAGTTTCATTATGTTTCTGACCGGTGGGGCCATGGCAATGATTATCCGAGCTGAGCTCTTTCAGCCCGGGCTGCAGATTGTTGAACCGGGATTTTTCAACCAGATGACCACGATGCACGGCTTGATCATGGTATTTGGTGCTGTTATGCCGGCTTTTGTCGGGCTGGCTAACTGGATGATCCCTATGATGATTGGGGCGCCGGATATGGCCATGCCTCGGATGAACAACTGGAGCTTCTGGATTTTGCCCTTTGCAGCGGTGATGTTGGTGAGTACGTTGTTTATGGAAGGTGGGGGGCCAAATTTTGGGTGGACTTTCTACGCGCCACTGTCCACAGACTATGCACCACCTTCAACGACCTTTTTCATCTTTGCGATCCATATGCTTGGTGTGTCTTCCATCATGGGGGCGATTAATATCATCGCAACCATCCTGAATCTGCGTGCTCCCGGGATGACCATGATGAAGATGCCGCTCTTTGTCTGGACCTGGTTGATCACAGCCTACCTGTTGATTGCTGTAATGCCGGTGCTGGCGGGTGCAGTAACCATGATGTTGATGGACATTCACTTCGGCACCAGCTTCTTCAATGCTGGTGGTGGTGGTGATCCCGTTCTGTTCCAGCATATTTTCTGGTTCTTTGGGCACCCGGAAGTTTACATCATGATTCTCCCCTCTTTCGGGATTGTCTCAGCCATTATTCCAGCATTTGCCCGCAAGCACCTGTTTGGCTATACCTCGATGGTTTACGCCACCGCCAGTATCGCTTTTCTGTCGTTTATTGTCTGGGCTCACCATATGTTCACCGTTGGCATTCCACTGATTGGTGAGCTGTTCTTTATGTACGCCACCATGCTGATTGCCGTACCGACCGGAGTGAAGGTCTTCAACTGGGTAACCACGATGTTCCGCGGTTCCATGACCTTTGAAACCCCAATGCTGTTCTCCACGGCATTTGTGGTGCTCTTTACCATTGGGGGTTTCTCAGGGTTGATGCTCTCTATTGCACCTGCTGATTTCCAGTATCACGACACCTATTTCGTGGTGGCTCATTTCCACTATGTGCTGGTGCCAGGGGCGATCTTTGCCATCTTTGCTGCCTGCTACTACTGGCTGCCCAAGTGGACTGGTCATATGTATGACGAGACGCTGGCTAAAGTGCATTTCTGGATGTCCTTTATCGGGATGAACCTGACGTTCTTCCCAATGCACTTTGTCGGGCTGGCAGGGATGCCAAGAAGGATTCCTGACTACGCACTGCAGTTTGCCAACTTCAATGAAATTTCCAGTATTGGTGGCTTCTTGTTTGGTACCACGCAATTGCTGTTCCTCTTTATCGTGATCAAATGCATCAGGGGGGGAGAAAAAGCTGAG
Source organism: Endozoicomonas sp. (assembly GCF_965196975.1). NCBI lineage: Bacteria > Pseudomonadati > Pseudomonadota > Gammaproteobacteria > Oceanospirillales > Endozoicomonadaceae > Endozoicomonas > Endozoicomonas sp. The sequence continues at coordinate 4,621,232 of NZ_OZ239981.1, read as the reverse complement.
GCCAAGCCCTGGGAAGGTGCTGAAGGGCTGGAGTGGAGTGTGCCATCACCTGCACCCTATCACACCTTTACGACACCACCGGATGTGAAGTAAACGACAGGAGTCAGTATGAGCGAACAGGGTAGAGAAGAGAAACCGGAGGCTATTGAGCGTTCAACTCATCGTACTGTCATTCGCTCCATACTCGTAGCCTGTGGCATGTTCGCTTTTGGTTTTGCCATGGTGCCACTGTACAACGTGTTCTGTCAGGTGACGGGTCTGAATGGCAAGACGGACCCTGACCCGTATATGTACAAGGCTGCAGAAGCCAAAGTGGATACCAGTCGTGATATCAAGGTGCAGTTTGTAGCCACCAAAAACGCTGGTATGAGCTGGGACTTCTCTCCCAGCACTCCCCAGGTAACGGTTCACCCTGGTGAGCCGGGGTTACTGAACTTTGTTGCTAAAAACCCCACGGACAAAAGGATGGTGGGCCAGGCAATTCCCAGTGTAACGCCGTTTGAAGCGACCAACTTTCTTCATAAGGTCGAGTGTTTTTGTTTTACCACTCAGACGCTGGAGCCCGGGGAAGAAAAGGTCATGCCACTGCGGATTATCGTCGATCAGGAACTGCCAAAACACATAAAAAAGCTAACGTTGTCTTATACGCTGTTTGATGTAACGCATATGAACTGAATCAGTTGAGCGGTTTTTTTGAAGATTGTTCGGGAGAAAAGGCGTACTCCCTGTCAGATCAGGAGAGGTGAAAGAAAGTATTATGGCTACCGAAGGTACCTACTACGTTCCGGCCCAGAGTAAGTGGCCAATCATTGCATCTATTGGGCTATTTCTGACCCTTCTGGGTGCTGGCATGATGATGAATGACATGACTGCCGGTGTTAAGGATTCCAGTGCTCACTATGTGTTTTACGCCGGCGGTCTGATTATGGCCTGGATGCTGTTTGGCTGGTTCGGCAATGTTATTCAGGAGTCCCGTGCAGGGCTTTACAGTGCTCAAATGGATCGAACATTCCGCTGGGGGATGTTCTGGTTTATTTTTTCAGAAGTGATGTTCTTTGCTGCACTGTTTGGAACCCTCTTCTATGTCCGGGTACTGGCCGTTCCCTGGCTGGCCGGTGAGGGTGAAGGGGTTATGACCCATGAAATGCTCTGGCCAAACTTTATTGCGGACTGGCCATTGATGGTGAATCCGGACAATGACCTTTTTGTTGGGGCTGCCGATGTTGTTGATCCTTTTCACCTGCCACTGTTGAACACGCTATTGCTGGTTGCCTCCAGTATCACACTGACACTGGCACACCATGCACTGCGGGCGAATGATCGCTACAAGATAAAACTGTGGTTGATCATTACGCTGGTACTTGGCACCGCATTCTTATTTTTCCAGGTTGAAGAATACATTGAAGCCTATAACGAACTGGGTCTGACTCTAAGTGCTGGTATTTATGGCTCAACCTTCTTCCTGCTAACCGGTTTTCATGGTGCTCATGTAACCCTGGGAGCCATTATGCTGGCGGTAATGCTCGTGCGAGTCTACCAGGGGCATTTTGAAGCGGATAACCACTTTGCCTTTGAAGCCGCCAGCTGGTACTGGCACTTCGTGGATGTGGTGTGGGTTGGACTATTCATATTTGTTTATCTGGTTTAGCGATATAACCAGGGCGCCTGGCTGTGGATATCTCCATGAAGCCAGGCCACAACAATAATAACCATAATCAAAACGGTCAGACCGATACGAACTTTCAGAGAATTCAGCAGTTTTGGCGAACTCTTTTTCTCTGTCAGCAAAAAATAAAAGCCGGTACCCAGACTGATAACCACGGCAAAGAAAAGAACAATAACGACGACTTTTATCCACATATTTCTGGCTCAAGAAAGTTATCCACAAGACAAGTTCCTGAGATGAACTCAGATTTTTTCCACACAATAGCATAGAAAGACTGTTCACTTGATGTTTGGATTCAGATTGAAGTTGACCCTATTAGTGATTGCCATCCTGCCAGTGCTGGTGACTTTGGGTTTCTGGCAGCTATCACGTTACGAGCAGAAGTTGATGCTGGAGCAGGCTTATGAGTCCAGACATGCTCTTGAGCCGTATTCACTTTCTCAAGTACAGCATCACGATGACCCTTTGTACCTGCCCTTTACTGTCAGTGGCCGGTTTGATCTGGATCGATACTTTCTGCTGGATAATCAGGTTTTCCAGGGTGAGGCCGGGTATGAGCTGTTCATGCCGTTTCTGACGGATGACGGAGAGTGGTTACTGATTGACCGAGGCTGGATTGTCGGTGGTGATCGAGAACTGCTGCCTGAGGTAATGACTGACACAGGGCATCTGGTACTGACTGGCTCTGCGTATAAGCCCCTGGGGAAACCCTTCATGTTGGCAGAAGACGTCTGGGAAGAAGGCTGGCCTAAACGCATTCAGGCGTTTGACCAGTTCAAAGTATCTGAAGCCATAGAAAGTGCTACCCCGGATTTTTTCATGGTGCTCAGAGCGGGCCAGCCAGGAGCTGAACAGATTCGTCCCATGGTGATTAATCTGAAATCAGAAAAGCATCTGGGTTATGCCTTTCAATGGTTTGCCATGGCTCTGGTATTGCTCTTGCTGTATGGGTTCCAGATGATTCGTGCAGGTGAGAACAACAAGAACAAGCATGACGTATGAGGTGATCATGACAACGACAACCAGCATTAATAAGAACCGGTTTCAGCTAGCCCTTGTCATTCTGATCCCATCCATAGCCATGGGGCTGGCCTGGATTATGTACTTTACCGGGGCGTGGATTCCGGAAGGTCGGACAAATAAAGGTGAGCTTTTATTACCTCCGGCCCAGTTTTCCGCTCTGCACCTTCAGAGTGGAGAAAAGAGCGTAGATGCAGCAGAGACAGAAGGGCTCTGGCGGGTTGTCGTGTTTGGCAGTACCCGTTGTGAAGAGTCGGAATGCATAGAAAGCCTCTATAAAACCCGTCAGGTGCATATTGCGCTCGGAAAAGAGTCTGACCGGGTGACCCGATTTTACATTGCCCCAGAAAAACCGGTGCCCTCCTCTGAACTTGAAACCGAACATCCGGGAATTTACTGGCTGAACGCAGATAAAAACCATGTGCAAACAGCGCTCGGTCTGAAGCATTGGCCAGAAAATCGGATCTTTATCATTGATCCTCTGGGGAATTTGATTATGGGATATCAGGTTGATCAATCGGGTGGAGATTTGCTGAAAGATCTGAAAAAACTACTGAAAGCATCCAATATTGGTTAATGGGTACTAAATGATTATTGAATCATTGGTTTTTGTTTAATGTGGTATTTTTTGGTTAAAAACAGGGTTGGTAATGGGTAGTCAACTCACTGGAGCAGTTATGAAGAAAAAAGGATTTTATCTGGCTCTGATCGCTACGCTGCTGGCAAGCATCGTGGTTGGTCTGGGTGCCTATACAAGGCTGGTGCACGCCGGGCTGGGGTGTCCTGACTGGCCGGGTTGTTATGGGTTTCTGACCGTGCCGGATACTCAGCAGGAGATTGCACACGCCGAGTCGCTCTTTCCAGACGCGCCGGTTGAAGTGGATAAGGGTTGGGCGGAGATGATCCACCGTTATGTGGCCGGCGCTCTGATGCTTCTGGTGTTGATGATTGTCATTCAGGCATTCAAAAACCGACGTGAGCCGGGTCAACCTTTCAAGCTACCCATTTTGATCTTTGCATTGATTACGCTGCAGGCCGCGTTTGGCATGTGGACAGTAACGCTTAAGCTGTGGCCTCAGGTCGTTACCGCTCATTTGCTGGGTGGCTTTGCTACCTTCAGTCTATTGTTTCTCTTAACGTTAAGGTTGTCTGGGGCGCATCGAGAAAAGGTGCCGGATAAACCGTTCTTTTTCCTGAAATGGCTTGCGGTAATAAGCCTGCTGGTGGTGGTTGGTCAGGTCAGCCTCGGTGGGTGGACGAGCTCCAACTATGCAGCGCTTGCCTGTCCTGATCTGCCCATGTGTCAGGGGCAATGGTTGCCACCCATGAATTTTGAGGAAGGGTTTGATGTGGGGCAGGATATAGGTCCAAATTATCTGGGTGGGCAGCTGCACGCTGAAGCCAGAACAGCCATACACTTTGCGCATAGAGTGGGAGCATTACTGACCGTAATATTACTGACGTTGCAAATGCTTATTGCGCTCAAGGTGTCGTTCAGGGTTGGTGGGCCTGTTGGGTCAACGGTTCGAAAACTGATGCTGCTGATTATGGTTATGTTGACGGTTCAAGTCGGGCTTGGCCTCAGCAATATAATCTGGAGTCTGCCATTGAGTATTGCCGTAGCGCATAACTTGGGTGGTGCGTTGTTATTGTTATCACTGGTGGCCTATAACTACTTCTTATTCGGCGGCAGCAGGAGGGCTGGAGCATGAGTCAAAGTAATGTATTACAGGCAGGGAGTGCCCACTGGCGGGATTATCTTGAGCTGACCAAGCCTAAGGTTGTCGCGCTGATGATTTTAACGTCGGTTATCGGTATGTACCTGGCGACGCCTGGTTGGGTGCCTCTGGATATTCTGTTCTTCGGTAATCTGGGGATTGCTCTTTGTGCCGGTGCCGCCGCAGTGATTAATCACGTTGTTGATCGCCAGATTGATACCGTGATGGCGAGAACTCATAAGCGGCCGGTGGCCACTGGTAGGGTTGAACCACTTCAGGCAGTCATGTTTGCCTTTATTATCGGTTCGCTGGGCATGGCCATGCTGTTTGTACTGGTTAACCCTTTGACGGCCTGGTTAACGTTTGCCTCCTTGATGGGCTATGCGGTGGTGTATACGCTGATTCTTAAACGAGCAACCCCTCAGAATATTGTTATTGGTGGTCTGGCCGGTGCGGCTCCTCCCCTGCTCGGCTGGACTGCTGTTACCGGACAGTTCGAAGGCCATGGTCTTCTACTGGTACTGATTATTTTTGCCTGGACACCACCTCACTTCTGGGCACTGGCGATCCACCGTAAAGAGGAGTATGCCAAAGCGGATGTTCCTATGCTGCCCGTCACTCATGGCGAGGCTTACACCAAGCTTCATATTCTGCTCTATACCATCATCATGTTTGTGGTCACCATACTGCCATTCCTGACGGGGATGAGTGGGGTGATCTATCTGATAGGGGCAACCCTTCTTGGTGCTCGTTTTCTGTACTGGTCGGTTGTTCTGCTTCGTGACAGCAGACCTCATGCCGCCATCAAGACCTTCAAGTTTTCGATTACCTATTTAATGCTGCTGTTTGTGGTGTTGCTGGTGGACCACTATTCATTTTATCTCTGGGTGTAAGGAGTACCTGTGGACAAAGAAAGGAGTAAGGGAGTGAGGAAGACGGTCACTATTTTACTGGCAGCCGTTGCCGTGGTGCTTGGGCTGACGGCGAATAAGTTCATGAACAAGCCGGCTTTGTCCAAAGAGCAGCTGCAGCAGATGGGGGCGGTGGTGTTTGAAACACCCAGGTCTTTCACTATGGAAGGGCTGGTTGACCATAATGGCCAGCCATTTTCTGCAGAAAATCTTAAAGGACGCTGGAGCCTGGTCTATTTCGGTTTTACCTTCTGTCCTGATATCTGCCCGGCAACACTGAGCCAGTTAAATAAACTGGATGCACTGCTTAAGGAAAAGTCTCCGGAACTGGCGAAAGAGATGCAGTACCTTATGGTGACGGTGGATCCACGAAGGGATACGCCTGAAAAACTGAAAGGCTATGTGCCCTACTTCAATAAGGACTTTGTTGGGGTAACGGGAGAAATCACCAATATTTATAATCTTTCGGTTCAAATGAATGTGCCATTTACACCGGTGGTTGATCCTGAGGATGAGTTTTACCTGGTGGATCATGGGGCAAACCTAGCGTTGATTAATCCGAAAGGGGATTATCATGGGTTTATAAGACCTCCACTGGATCCACTAAAGCTAACTAATATTGTTGAATCAATTCAAAAACCATAAAAACAGCCTTGGAAGTATACTTCCAAGGCTGTTTGTTCTCCAAAGCTTTGTTAAAACTTCGGTGGTGGCGGAGCTGGCGGTGGTGGTGGTTTAGGTTTGTCTGAATTTGAACTAGCCTCAGGTGCAGGTGCTTGCTTAGCCTGATTTCTCATTTCATCCAGGGTTACTTCAAGCTCTCGGACTCTTTTTTCTGCGGTTGCAGCTCTCCTGGCATTTGCGGCACTTTGATCTTTATACATTTTCAGCTGTATATCTTTATTTGCAACTTCTTTCTTTAATGCCTCAACCAACTCTTCTGGGGTCATCTTTTCATCAAAGCCATGGCCAATATTATCATTTTCTAGCTTGGGTCTTTCTCCCCTCAACATAAGGCAAATATTTTCTGGAGTAAATCCCTCCTCACCTAGCCTGGAAAGTGAAGCATAAATTCGATCAAATTCGTTATCACTAATCCAGATGGATTTATCCATTAAGACAGCATTGAATTTTCTTCCTGCAAATGCTGGCTTATCTCTGTTGATTGTGAATGTGTTGTAAATTTTATGAGCCAAGATATTTAGACCAGCAGGCCCTGATGGAAATCCTAACTCATCACATCGTCTTAATGCATCAAACTCTGGACTTTGTCTTGTTTTACCAGATGTTACATAGGTTACGAAATCCCCTAATAGATCCTCTTTATCAACAAATTGACAAACTAATGGCAGAAACCCTTTTGGGTGGTATCCATTCGATTTTGTATAAGCAATTACGGCATCCAATGTTGATGGTTTCTCTCCACGTAGTTCCATCTTTTGTTTAGTTTCAATAATGTTTTTTCTAAGACTAACTAACATTGCTTCGACTTTTTTTGCTTCTGGTTTTTTGCCAGGTGCAAATGAAATTCCTTCATAGTGAAGCATAAGCTCCAATAATGACGGTACAGCTTTCCCAGAGAAAACCTGTTCCAGGGTGTAACGGTCATACTGCCCTCTAGCCGTAAGGGTATCTAAATAACCTGATTCCCTCAGTGGTATATCGTTTTCACGAGCCCAAACCTGCAACACTTTGTCCGTTCTTGTATTCGCAACATCGGATCTTAGGCCTGCTGAATCTGCACCAGCAAGAACTTCTTGTTTACTTTTGACTTTATGTTCTTTTTTTGCTTTCTCACTTCCACCCATGGCATTAAGGCCCATGTTACCTTCGTTAAGATCAAGATCCCCGAACATTTTCTTACCGCCATTATTAGCGCCTTCAAAGTCAACACCTGCACTCAATTTTTGAAACTCTTCTTCCGAAATCGGCAATTTTTCGGCTGCGTCTAATGTTCTGGACATTTTATCACTTAGACTTTGTGCAAAACGTGTAATGTTGCCTTCAAGCGATGCTCCTGCCTTGTATTCAGAACTTTTTTTAATTAGGTCTGTTATGGATTGTTTGACAGAATTTTCTGACTTTTGATGTTGCTTCCGAAGTCTTTCAGCAGCTTCGTTTTCACCATCAACTTTTGATTGTTTTCCAGGTGCTTTTGAGGTTTTCTGAGGTTTAGAAACTGATTGTTGCTGCGCAGTACTGGAATTACCTGATCTAATACGCTGAATTTCCTCTGCCGTAGTAGTAATACCATTACGACTTAAGAGTAAGTTAGCTGCTCTATGAGGTGCTAAGTTTGGGCTGAGTTCTGAAAGTGCCTCACGAATCTTATTTTCGGGCGTTGGCACTTGTTCTTTGGTTTTCCTGTCAGTTACCAGCTTTTCTTCTGATTGTGAAGAGTGCGCAGGGTCAGTCTTTGCCCTTTGGACGATTTCTTGGCCCTTTGTCTTTACTGGACCTGCTGGTTTACTACCCCCTGTGGTAGATTTTTTTTGATCTTGAGGCGGTTGTTCTTTTGGTGCCGCTGGGCTCTGAGTACTGGCCTTTTGTTCTAATCTCATGACTTAACTCCCTGTATAGTCAATTTGAGGGGTATTTTCAGAAATTGACTAAATACCAGCAATTAGACCTTGGTATTTATAATTCTTGATTATAATAATTGTAGGTTTTAATTTTTTATTAGATAATGGAATTAAATATTTTATTATTAATTCCATTATCTAATATGTATTATTTATTTCGTCCTTTTGAATAATTGAGTCATTAGAAAAAGTAAGAAGCAAGACACCACTACCGATGGGCCCGCGGGTGTATCCAGGTACCAGGAAGCCGCTAAACCGCCAGAAACGCCCAGTATCCCCAGAAACGCTGAAAATAGTGCCATTTGCTCAGGCGTATTTGCCAGACGCTGGGCCGTTGCTGCTGGAATGATCATCAAGGAGGTAATCAGAAGGACACCGACTATCTTCATGGCAACAGCAATAACCAGTGCCATCAGCAGGGTTAGCACCAGCCTGAGCTGTTTGACAGGGACACCCTCTACCTGTGCTAACTCAGCATGAACGGACATGGACAGCAGTGGTTTCCAAAGCCATGCCAGCGTGGCCAGAACCAGGGCTCCACCTCCGTATATCCAGTAAAGATCAGATGGGCCTGTTGCAAGAAGGTCTCCAAATAAATAAGACATCATATCCACGCGGACATTGTCTGTGAAACTGACGGCGACCAGGCCTATAGATAGAGAACTGTGAGCAAGGATTCCAAGCAGGGTATCAGAGGCAATTCGTTGTTTTTCCTGGAAACTGACCAGAATGACTGCAACCATCAGTGAGCTGAATATAACGGCCAGATTAATATTAACATTCAACATCAGCCCCAGAGAGACGCCCAGCAGTGCGGAGTGCGAGAGAGTATCCCCGAAATAGGCCATTCTTCGCCATACCACGAAACAGCCCAAAGGTGCCGCCAGTAACGCTACGCCATAGCCTGCCAGCAAGGCATACATGATAAGGTCTGGCATTACTGTTTTCCTTCAGAATTAGTGCTGTGCGGCTCAAGAATATGCCCATCCACACCATGATGGTGATCGTGGTGATGAGTATAAACAGCAAGTTCATCCGACTCACCACCGAAAAGGCGAAGGTATGCAGGGTGCTGTTTAACCTGATGAGGATGACCGGAGCAGCAGACGTGCTGATTGATGCAGATGACTTTATCGGTCGATGCCATGACCAGATGGAGGTCGTGGGATACCATCAAAACGGCACAGTGCTCCCGGCTTTTGGATTCATTGCGAATATCCGTGATTAGTTGATAAAGCTCTTTTTGTCCTGTGACATCAACCCCTTGAACTGGCTCATCCAGTACCAGTAGGTGTGGTTTATGCAGAAGTGCCCTGGCCAGTAATACTCTTTGCAGCTCTCCTCCGGAAAGAGATTGCAGTGGAGATTGAAGCACATGGGCAACACCGGTGCGACTCAGAGCATCGTTAACGGCGGTCAGGCGACAGCCCGTCAGCTTCAGGAATCGATTGACGGTTAACGGCATCGTGTCATCAATATGCAGCTTTTGCGGCATGTATCCTATGCGAAGCCCTTTTTTTACCAGCCGTTGACCAGAGGAGGGTGCTTGAAGCCCAAGGGCAATGCGGACAAGTGTTGTTTTGCCAGCACCATTAGGGCCTATCAGGGTAACAATTTCCCCTGGGTTTACCTGCAGGTTGATACCGGTAAGTACGTCTCTGTTCTGGAATGTCATCCAGATATTGCTCAACTCTATCAGTGGTTGATTCATAACCTATTGATTCTTCAGTTGGTTCTGCAGTTTGTACATAGGCCAGCCAACTCTATTGAGGTGTCAGCAATAGTAAAGCCATAATCATTGGCACAGTCTTTCAGTGAATTTTCAATGCCAGAGTGTTCGATCTCAATGGTTGTGCGACATTGAGTGCAGATAAGAAAACAGCTCTTATGAGGAGTATTGGGGCGGCTGCAGCCAATATAGGCATTTATTGATGATAACCGGTGTACGAGTCCCTGCTCCTGGAGAAAATCCAGAGCCCTATAGACTGTAGGAGGCTGAGCAGGTTTTGACTCTCCCTGGGTTAGCTCGGCCAGTATTTCATAAGCGCCAACTGGGCAGTGGCTCTGCCAGACCAGCTCTAAAACTCTTTCTCTAAGAGCTGTCAGACGAACACCACGACTGTGACAAATAACACGGGCTTCCGTTAAAGCACCTTGGATGCAGTCATTATGATCATGTGGAGTGTAGGGGGTATTGGTCTTGCGCATAAAATAGCCATGTCATATTCGTTATATTATAACAGTGTGGTGCGAGCATTAATACTCGATAACGAGACCTTTGTTTAATGGTTATACTTGGCTTAAAGGAGTTGTAACTATTCAGCACCCTTCATATAAATCTGGAATTTTCTGATTTTTCGACCATCATCTTATACTCAATTTTTCTAACAAATCTCCAGTATGGAACCAGACTTCCCAGCTACTCCGTTTACCGAAGCTCTCCTTAAAGAGAATGAAGAGCTTCGGACCGAGAATGCGCTTTTACGGGAACGTTGCAGCGAACTGGAAGAAAGGGTTAATAAAAACAGTCAAAACAGTAGTAAGCCACCATCGTCAGATGGTTATCAAAAGCCCAGTAAAAAAGGGAGTGATAAAGGTGATACATCTTCCAAAGAAGCCCCCTGCTCCTCACAGGAAACACCGAACCCCAAAAGCCTTAGACCATCTTCAGGCAATAAACCAGGTGGCCAGAAAGGTCATCAAGGCTCTTGTTTGAGACGTGTCGCCTTACCCGATTATGTCAGGCATCTGAAGGTTGAAAAATGTTGCTGTTGCCAGTCTTCGCTTATCGATATTAAACCCACCAAATACATTGAGCGACAGGTTTTTGATCCAGGTAGACCCGGAGAATTTGAAGTTACCGCGTACTGGGCAGACGTTAAAGTATGTCCTTGTGGTAAACGGAACACCGCTGAGTTTCCCCAAGGAGTGAAAGCCGCTGCTCAATACGGAGAAGTGACTCAGGCAATGGCTGTTCATTTAAACCAGTATCACTTCATCCCATATCACCGGGTGTCTGAGTATTTCAATACTATTTATTGCATGAGTGTCAGCGCAGGCTCTGTTGCCAATTTTGTTGCCTATACCCATGAGAACCTGGCCTCTACTGAGCAGAGTATCCGCGATGCTTTACAAGAAAGTCCGGTTGCAGGAGCGGATGAAACTGGCATGCGGGTTGACGGTTCACTGTGGTGGTTACACATTATGCGAGATGACCAATGGACGCTTTACTACCTCTCAGAAAGGCGAGGTTGTGAAGCAATGGATGCAATGGGCATCCTGCTGACTTTTGCAGGCATTCTGGTTCACGATCATTGGAAGTCCTACTTTGCCTATGCGGCAGTGCATGTGCTTTGTAATGCCCATCATCTGAGAGAGCTTCAGGGAGTTGTCGATAGGGATGCGAATAAGCTGGCTCTGCGGCTGATGAAATTGCTTACGCTCTCCTGGCACTTCTGCAAGAAATACAAAGCAGCCGGTCTGACTCAAATGCCTGGTGCAATACAGCTTCGCATTGAGACGATATACGACCAAATCCTTCAAAGGGCTCTCACGAAGGAAACCGCTTATATGGAAAAACAACGACAGGTGCTTGGACGTAAGAAGGTCAGGAATACCAAGGCCTACAACCTGTTCAAAAGGCTTATTGAGTTTAAGGTTGAAACGTTGCGCTTCATGTCGGACTTTTCAATTCCCTTCGATAACAATGGCAGTGAACGTGATGCCAGGATGGCCAAACTTAAGCAGAAGATCTCAGGCTGCTTCAGAAGCGAAGACGGAGGTACCATGTTTACCCGAATCCGAAGCTATTTATCATCTGCTAAAAAGCAGGGGTTGAACATATTTCAGGCGCTTCTTAAAGCGGTTCGAAATTACAACAATACGCCTTTGCTGGGTGCTGAATAGTTACAAGGAGTTTATTCCCTGATCTTTCTCATAATTCGATAAGGAGATGTTTATGAGACTTTATAAAACACCAGAAATTGATAAAAGCCGTTGGCAAAACAAGACAGAACCTCAGAAAAGCGAGCAGCATGCTAAAGCTGTCACCGATAATAAGAGAAGCGTGAAAAAAGTGGATTTTAGTACACTGGAGGCCTCATTCAAGAAAGGACTTGAGACTCATCATCAGAGAAATGTTCCTTTTGGTAAAAATGCACCAGGATATTTAGATTCAGCCCCCTTTAAAGAGCTTTACGAGAACATAAAAGAAAGAAGTGTTGAAATCATTGAGAAATATGAGAATGGAGAAGTAAAGTTTATTGACCTTATTGAACACTTTGATCATGAATTGTTTGAAGAGGAGAATATGGCAGCTGAAAAAGCACATATCGCTCAAATAGAAGTAAATGAAGGCTCTCAAGTATCAGTGCCTGAGAAAAGGCAATCTACAAGAAATCCAGGATCGGGGTAGTGTGTGATGTAGGTCACCCTTTTCCAGGGTGACCCCAAACTACTACAATGAAAACTTGAAGTTAGAGGGTGCTCTCTCAATTTGATAACTGACTCATAGGTTAGCTTCAACCTTTCCAGTCATGAACTCAGACCAAAGTTGTTCCCAGCGCCCCTTACTCTGGATCAGTGCTCTTGTTGTCAAAAGCACTTCCGCTCCTGTTGCTTTCCACCTCATTCCAGAACCACATAATCGTTGCTTTACCAGAGTCTTACAAGCCGCTTCAGTAACTCCTGAACCTATTGGCCAATGGCGTTTAAGCGCCTGATGATAATTCATTAACTGGTGATTGTTTGTAAAATAGCTCACAGCTTTGTAGCGCTTCTCTGTCAGTGCGATTGTCTTTTTCGGGAGCTCGGCTGATTCAATTTCCTGAAGGATTTTTTTGGCTGCTCCACGCTTGTTTTTCAAACTATGTAGCCTGTCTTCAAGCCACTGGTGTCGCTTCGCCTTACTGGTTGGAAACAGTGCTTCCGCTGCTCCAGCTAAATATTCAGATGCATGATAAAAATCGAGTATCTGCCCAGAGGTATGTTGTTTCAAATAACTCCAGTTTTCTCTAGCCCCGTCAGCTACCCCGATGTATGTGGCATTTGGGTAGAGTCGTTTTAGATCTGCAATCTCCTCGTCGAGCTTGCTCATAAAGCTTTGTTTACCATACTCTGGCGAACTGGCTGTATATATCGTGTGGAGCCTGTCTCCATCTGCAGAATATAGGCTCAATGTCCCACACATGGCTTCCCTCCAGCCTTCTTCACAAAGCAGCATGCAGGTTCCATCCAGACCAATGGCTATTGTTTCAACAGGCTCTTTTAGTGGAGGAAGGTGGTAGTGAGTGTCTTGCTGGTCTTCAATTAATGCACCTACTCTGTCCGATAAATGCTTGATATAAGAATTTGAAAGCGTCCTTTGATGGTTGGTCTCAAAATCTTCTTTTACCGCAGGCGCTGGCATCTGGCTGTATTTCCAGGCGATAGACTTGGCAAATTTGGGGGTAGCTGAACCAATAATACCGGCACGAAGATCAAGTGCTGCCAGAGTACTGCCACCTCTGACACCCTGATATACGGAGCGCTCCAAAGGTATACGACCGTATAAGGTTTCATAGTGCTTAAGAACCTTTCCTTTGTAGTTCCACTTCTGCTGATTAACGACGATAGGTTCTTTATTGGGTGATTCAAATAGCCCCAATAACTCTTTTGTTCCAAGCTGCCCGGCTTCATTGAGTGCACGCTGTAAACTATCTTCAAGATTCAGCATGTTGCCTGAATCTATAGAAACTTCAATTTGCAAAACGATGCTTTTGGTAGAGCTGGAAATAACAGAAGCGGGCATGACAGTTAACTATTATGAGTGGTGTTCCCATAGTAGCTGTGAAAATAGAGCACTATTGTTTCAATCATTCAGAGAGAGCACCCAAGTTAGATTGATTTTATTGATGAAGAGTCAAGCCTCAGTTTAAGCATTTCTTTAAACTCATTTGGATCTAGAAAATGCCTAACCAAGCTATCATGATGTTCTTCATCTAATGGTGACTCTGGATAAACAAAAGTAATCAGTCTGGATACCCAAAACCTGAAGGCTGCCAATTGCAGCATTAATGGCCATGCCTTTTTTTCGTCATCCGAAAATGGTCGAATGTGGTTGTAGGCCTCTGTCAGAGCTTTTGTGCGTTTGCTATTTAATTCCAGGGTTTCTGTAAGACACCAGTCGTTTACGGTAACGGCAAGGTCATAGATTAACCAGTCATTACAGGCCTGATAGAAGTCGATTACGGCTGAGATTCTTCCCTGATCAAAAAGTACATTATTATGAAACAGGTCTCCATGAATGAGCCCTTTTGGCAGTTTATCAAAAGCTTTAAGTGCATTTGATATGTTCTTCCAATGCTCAGTCATGAAGCTGGCATCATCCTGATCGAGTAATGGACTAAGCCTTTTTTGCTGGTCATCCAGCCAGGAAAGGCCGCGCTGATTCTCCTGATAAAGGGCGGACCCTTGCCCTGCTATATGGATTTTTGCCAACATCGTACCAATTTGCTGGCATTGATCCAGAGAGAGGTTGCTGGCGTCAGGGTGCTGCCCAGCAAAGCATTGCACTATCAGTGCAGGTTTTCCTTTTACCGATTGGAGAGCAATGCCATTCTTATCCCGAACTGGGTTGGGCACAGGCAGGCCGAAAGCTTTAAGCTCATCCGTATAATTGATAAAAAATGGCAACGTGTCTGCAGGCAGGTACTCAAAGAGCGTTAATACATAACGTTGGAGATGGCTTTTTTTATCAACATCCAGAAAGTAGTTGGTATTCTCAACTCCGCTTTCGATGCCTTTGAATGATATCAAGTCACCAATGTCATAGTGAGTCAGAAGTTGCTCGATATCCTGGCGTGTCAAATGGGTATAAACAGACATGAAGTCCCTGTTCTTGGATAGTTAGATCTATGGTTCGTTATGTATTCAGTGCCACTCAAAGATGGTCCATGAAGGCACTAACAGGGTCCGTTTTGTTGGGTCAATGGGGTTTCCTTCATTATCTGAGGCGATCAGGTAGTAGGGTTTACCTGTTTCAGGAATAACCTGAATCGCATAAAGCTGACCGCCAACCCGGTACTCTTTATACGTTCTGGAATCGCCGGTACGAATCACTACCGATGTATCATCCCTGTTCTCCAGCTCTTCAGGGCGCAGGTGTTTTGGGATTTTCTTAATCGCTTCATCGGTAAATACAACGGCTTTCTGGTTGTTGGGCACGTCCGCACTGGTCGTCGATTGATCAGAACCTTCCGGACTGTGAGTAGCACAGCCAAAAAGAAACAAGGGAAAGAAAGCCAGACCCAACTGCGCTCTTTTTATGGAGGGTTTCATCAGGAGCCTCATGATAATTGCGGTGGAAACCATTAAACTGCTTGGAAGCATTCTATACCCAGTTACCCAGAATCGTAAGTGAGTCCGTAATCCATGTCAGAACAAGTCAGTACGCCTCCACTCATACTCGTTGATGGCTCATCTTACCTCTATCGCGCTTTTCATGCTTCTGAGCGTGCCAACCTGCGAACTGCTGATGGTCGCCCAACGGGGGCTATCCGGGTCATGACGAATATGCTGCGCAGCCTGATGCGTCAGTATCAGGATAGCCATGTTGCGGTCATTTTTGACGCCAAGGGAAAAAACTTCCGTCATGAAATGTACAGTGAGTACAAAGCAACCCGTAAGCCCATGCCGGATGACCTGCGCTCGCAAATAGAACCAATACATCAAATTGTCCGTGCTCTTGGCCTGCCTCTGTTAATGATTGAAGGCGTTGAGGCGGATGATGTGATTGGTACCCTGGCCAGGCAGGCAACCGAGAAAAAGATCGATACCATCATTTCAACTGGTGATAAAGATATCGCTCAGCTGGTTACTGAGCATGTGTCTCTGATTGACACCATGAATGATGCGTATACCGATCAAGGTGGTGTTGAGAGTAAGTTTGGTATTCCTGCCAGCTTGATTATCGACTACCTGGCATTGATGGGAGACAGCAGCGATAACATTCCGGGTATGCCTGGTGTTGGTCAGAAAACAGCATTGGCTTTGCTGAATGGCATCGGCAGTATCGATGAGATTGCGGAGCGTCTGGATGAGGTTGCCGCACTTGGGTTTCGGGGGAGTAAGAACTTTGCTGAGAAGTTTACTGAGCATAAGGATATCGTTCTTTTATCCCGAGAGTTGGCAACCATCAAGACCGATGTAGCGCTGCCGGTTTCTATTGATAACCTGGAAATGCAGCCCCTTGATAAAGAACAGCTGTTAGCGCTGTTTAAAGAGTACGAATTCAGAACATTGATAGCGGACCTGGAAAAAGAAGGTTCTGGTTCAGCGCTGGAGAATAATGGATCTGACGAAAAAGCATCAGGAGCTATCGGTGAGTATTTGGTAGTCACTGAGGAGGCAGAGTTTCTTGACTGGATAGCACAGCTCGAATCTGCAGAGCTGTTTGCGTTTGATACAGAAACGACCAGCCTGGATTACATGGTGGCTGAACTTGTGGGCGTTTCATTTGCCACTGAGCCCGGCAAGGCGGCTTATGTGCCCGTTGCGCATGATTACCTGGGGGCTCCAGCCCAACTGGATAGAAGATGGGTGCTGGAAAAATTGAAGCCTTTGCTGGAAGACCCGACGAAACAGAAAGTAGGTCAGAACTTCAAGTACGACGAAAGCGTGTTGGCTCGATATGACATCCAAATAAAGGGTATTGCCTTTGATACCATGCTTGAGTCCTATTGTTTGAACTCAATCGCCACCCGTCACAATATGGATGCCCTGGCAGAGCATTACCTAGGCTATAAAACCATCAAGTATGAAGAAATTGCTGGTAAAGGTACTAAACAACTAACGTTTAATCAGATAGAGCTTGAGAAAGCGGGTCCCTATGCGGCAGAAGATGCGGATATTACTTTACGCCTTCATCATGCCATCTGGGAGCAACTGAAGTCAGAAGCCACCCTATCAAGCGTTTTCCAGGATATAGAAATGCCGCTGGTGGATATTCTTTCACGTATTGAGCGTCATGGTGCCCTGGTTGATGGTGTGTTACTTAAGCAGCAGAGTCTGGAGATTGGTCAACGCCTCAAGGAACTGGAGAAATCAGCCCATGATGAGGCGGGACAGGAATTTAATCTGTCGTCACCCAAGCAATTGCAGGAACTGCTCTTTGATAAACTGCAGCTTCCCGTAATTAAGAAGACGCCTAAGGGGCAGCCATCAACCGCAGAAGAGGTGCTGCAGGAACTGGCGCTGGACTATGAACTTCCCAAGCTGATTCTTGAGCATCGAGGCTTAAGCAAGCTCAAGTCCACCTATACCGAGAAACTCCCGCAGATGATTAATGCGGCAACAGGCCGTATTCATACCTCTTATCACCAGGCAGTCACGGCTACTGGGCGACTGTCTTCCTCGGACCCTAATCTTCAGAATATTCCTATTCGAACGCCGGAAGGTCGTCGGGTGCGGCAGGCGTTTATTGCTCCGGAAGGTTACAAGTTGGTGGCTGCAGATTACTCCCAGATTGAGCTGAGAATAATGGCACACCTCTCTGGAGATAAAGGTTTGCTGGATGCTTTTGCCAATGGTCTTGATATCCATAAGGCAACTGCTGCCGAGGTTTTTGGAGTGGCGCTTGATGATGTAACGGGCGATCAGCGACGAAGCGCTAAAGCGATTAACTTTGGTCTGATCTACGGAATGTCATCGTTTGGGCTGGCTAAACAGCTGGGTGTATCCAGAAAGTCGGCACAGGAATACATCGACCTGTACTTTGAACGGTATCCGGGCGTTTTAAGGTACATGGAAGAGACCAAAAGCTTCGCGCGGGAAAAGGGATATGTAGAGACCATCTTTGGTCGCCGTCTGTATCTGCCAGAAATCAATGCTCGAAATGGTATGCGGCGTCAGGGGGCTGAACGTACAGCGATCAATGCGCCGATGCAGGGTACTGCAGCAGATATTATCAAAAAGGCAATGATCAGGGTTGATAACTGGCTGAAGATGTCGGGGCTTAATGCTCGTGTCATTATGCAGGTTCACGATGAACTGGTGCTTGAAGTTGCTGACGAGAGCGTTGACGCCATTGTAGAGGGTCTAAAAGTGCAGATGGCTGGTGCTGCAGAACTCAGTGTTCCACTGCTGGTCGAAGCGGGTATTGGAGATAACTGGGATGAGGCCCACTGAGTATTTTTATGTCTTAAGAAGTACTTGGTTATTTAGTTTGTAAGTTTTTTGTAAGTTGTGGAACTTTGTTGCCATATTGCTTGTCTCATATAGTGAGACTCAATTGAGTTGCTCCTTGTGTGTTAAGTGTTAGCAATATTGAAAGCGGTACAATGTTTCCCCGCATTTATCGTTCAAAGCCAGTATCCTCGATCAGGATTCTGGCTTTTTCTTTATCTGGCTACTTAAAGTAGCCAACCATATGGCATCCTGTATTTCTGAATCCTTGTTCAGAGGGTCTCGTTAACTTTCCTGCGACACAGCTAAAGCTTTACCCCTTTCGTATTGTCTGAATAGAGCTTGCTCAGGTAACCAGAAATCTCCGATCCATTTGGTTAACTATTTTTATTCAATTTTTTTTATTTTTTTGGGAACTTTTTGGAATTTTGCTTGTCTCAGTATATGATGATAGGAAAAAGACAGCAGTTTGGTACTAATTCTTATTGCTCACTGTGTGTTTTGTGTTGACAGAAAGTTAAGTTGTAGGCTGCTCCCCTGTAGCCTAAGCTATATAGCCAGTATTCTTCCCCCGGATACTGGTTTTTTTTTGCTCGGTTTTTTATACAACAGAACCTAACGAATGAGCTTTACCTGCCGATAGTAACTTCATGGTGATAGGTGCTTAATGTAAAGCCATGGTTTTTAGGTTATCGAAATCACCATGTTGTCTTTGATGTGTACTTTGCAGATGCTGACGTAGCAATAAAGATAGAATGGAACGGTCATCCTCCCCTGATGACCGTTTTTTTTGGTCTGTTTTTGTCTCAAGGGTCGTTCAGTTTGCTGAGATTAAAGATAATTCCTGGATAGCCACTGACAGCATGGCAAGGTTTTGTTCCCTTGCGGACTGTATTTCGCGAACAGTAGCTCTCCAGCAATCTATTGGTTCGGCATTTTTTTCCAGCCATTGTTTGAGCTTTTCTTCTGGCTTACCGTCGGAATGGTGTAGAACATTTATGCAGTTGTCATTGAGTGTACGATCTAATTGATCTTTGAGAGATGATTGAGCCTTGCGTTGCCAGAGATCATTAACTGGTAGTTGTCTAATTCGCTCTCTTAACCATGGGAGGCAAAGGTAATCTTCAAGGGCAAAAAAGATAAAAGCCACATCAGTAACGGTAAGTTTATACTCATCAGCCACTCCCACCATGAAAAGTACATAATAAAGGTATCGAAGACCTGCACAGGTTTCTGCCAGTGCGGGGGGTAAATTAGCTTCCTGAAGCCAAGTTACTCTACCTCCTAGCCATTCACAGTCTTCTTCTCCCAGTAGCTCCGCCAGTTGTCCACTGACTGCATTGACCCCTGGTTTATAGCTACTGATAAGGGACTCTATATTCATGTCGTTGGCATGATTTCTCAATAGCCAGATACACGCTTTTTCGACATGTTGTTGTATCCGGAATAATTCCACTCTCTGGATATCATCTTTTACACCAAAACCCAGTCTTTCAAATTGATCCCAGATGGATGAGATTGAAAAAATCTCTTTTATAGCCATAAATGCCCGGACGCAGTTAAGCTCCGAATTTCTGGTTTCCTGTTGAATATATTCAATAAAGGTGGCTCCCATCCTATTGCCAACTTCATTGCTGAGATGGGTGGCCAGTATTTCGGTTTTTAATGGGTGGCTCCTGATTTGATCAGGAAACTGAGTACGCAACTGTGATGGGAAGTAATCGAGTAACTTTGCAACAAGAATAGGATCATCATCGACTTTGGCCGTAACGAGAGATTCGAACAGATCCAGCTTTGTGTGAGATAAAAGAATGGCTATTTCTGGCCGGGTAAGTCCTTCACCATTCTTTGCTCTCGCTTTGAGCTCAGTATCTGATGGTAGACAGTCCAAGGTTCGATTGAGCCGTCCTTTCTGTTCAAGCTTCCTGATCAAAAAGCGGTGATCATTAAACAATATAACACTTTGTTGGAGACTGAGGCTTAACCTCTGACTCTGAAGAAAGTTATGCCTAAGGACCAGCTTTGCAATCTCGTCAGTCATACTGACCAATAAGACATTGCGTTGTTTAATTGTGATATCACCGTCATCAACCATCTGGTTCAGAAGTATCTTTATGTTTACTTCATGGTCTGAGCTATCAACGCCTCCTGAGTTATCAATGGCATCCGTATTGATCAGCCCCCCCCGTTTTGAGAACTCAATTCTGGCCAGTTGAGTTAAGCCAAGATTCCCTCCCTCGCCAACTGCACACGTATTCAACTCAGAGGCATTTATCCGCACACTATCGTTTGAACGATCTCCCACATCTGCATTACTTTCGCAACTGGCTTTTACATAAGTACCTATTCCTCCATTCCATAATAAATCTGCAGGTGCTTTGAGAATGGTTTGAATAAGCTCTGCAGGGGGCATCATGGACTTATCCGTAGCCAGGACTGATCTGGCCTGTTTACTTAAATGAATATTTTTCAACTGACGACTGAATACACCACCACCTTTTGATATTTTGTCTCTATCGTAATCATCCCAGGATGACCGGGGTAAATTGAACAGACGCTGCCGTTCATCGAAGCTGACCGATATATCTGGGGTTGGATCAATGAAGATGTGTTGATGATTAAACGCAGCAATCAGTTGAATATGGCTGGAAAGCAGCATTCCATTACCAAATACATCACCGGACATGTCTCCGATACCGATGACGGTAAAATCCTGAGTTTGACTATCAATTTCGCGTTCCTTAAAGATTCTTTTGACGGATTCCCAGGCCCCTCTGGCGGTTATACCCATTTTTTTATGGTCGTAGCCCTGGCTGCCACCGGAGGCGAAAGCATCTCGCAGCCAGAAGCCATAGATCATTGATACATCATTCGCAATATCTGAGAAGCTTGCAGTGCCCTTATCTGCAGCGACTACAAGATAAGGGTCATTATCATCGTAGCGTACGACGTCTTCAGGAGGGATTATATTTCCCCCTTGAAGGTTGTCAGTAAGATCCAGAAGTCCAGAAATAAACAAGCGATAGCATGAAATTCCCTCTTTTTGTATTTCTTCTCTTGAGCCATTTAATGGGAGATGCTTTGCAACAAAGCCACCTTTTGCACCATGGGGGACAATAACTGCGTTCTTGATCATTTGAGCTTTGACTAGCCCAAGGATTTCTGTACGAAAATCTTCCATTCTGTCAGACCATCTCAGCCCTCCCCTGGCAATTCGCCCACCCCGCATATGTACACCTTCAAACCTGGGGGAGTAGACGAATATCTCAAACATAGGCCTGGGCTGTGGAGATGTTGGAATTTTGTCTGGTTCTAATTTGAATGACAGGTAGCTTTTTGGCTCACCATTGCTTTCTTTCTGATAAGCATTAGTTCTCAACATGGCTTCAACCACGCTGAGAAAGTGACGAAGAATCCGATCTTCGTCAAGGTTGGCTACATTGTCCAGCAACCGGTAAATTCTTTCAGAGCACGCACTGGCAATTTCATGGCGATCCCCTCGAAAATCTGGATAAAAACGAACGCTGAACAGGTTTACAATTTCACGAACCACAGAAGGGTTGCTGTTAAGCACCTTCTGCATATAGCTCTGGCTGAAAGGCACTTGAAGCTGGAGAAGATATCTTGATAAGGCTCTGACAAGTACTACTTGCTCCCAGTTTAAGCCTGCAGAAACGACCAGCCCATTAAACCCATCATTCTCCATTTCTCCTTTCCATGTACGAATGAATACTTCATGAAATTGTTCTCGTAGGTGAGTATCTTCCAGGTTAGAGCAGTTTGTTTTTGACTCTTGGGAGTTAGAGTTAATTGACAGAGCATTTTCATGGCTATCAGGCTCAATACTGAAGTCAAGTACCCAGGCTCTTTCCAGATTACATGGGCTAATGGAATATGGCCTTGCACTACGAACTCTGACACCCATTTTTTCAAGGATTGGGAGTACATCCGATAGAGCAAGGAGTGGCCCTTTTCCAAGAACGCGGAAGTGCCATCGGTAGTGATCGGTGACAGGGCGGTATAGGCTGGTGCTTATCTGGCTACTGTTTTTTATTGACTCAAGTCGCTGAATATCAGCAACTGCCTGACGTGGGCTGACATCCTCGCGGTATGCAGCGGGAAAGGCCAGTAGGTAACACTGTGCCATTCGGTTTCCAGTAGCTTCACCAAACGCTTCTTTTAATGCCTGCTGTAAATGGTCTGACCAGCTCAGCATTGCTTCATGAATCAAGGCTTCCAGTCGTTCAACATCAATGTGTTGCTTATTAGCATGGTGACAGTGGACGGTAAACTGAAGTTGAGCCATAGGGTTTTCGGATAGCTGAACATTGAAGTCGATACTGTTCCCGCTGAGTTCACTAAGCAGAATCTGCTGCATTTTCAGACGAAGCTCAGTGTTGAAGTTATCTCTGGAGACATAGACGAGGACAGTAATAAAACGGTCGTAAGAGTCAGGACGGAGAAATACCTTCAACTGTCTCAATTCATGACAGTCAAGTATCCCATTAATTACTGATTTAAGCTGTTCGTAACTGGCCTGAAGAAGCTCGTCTCTAGGGTAGTCATGAATGATATGGCGAAGGGCATTTCCTCGATGACTGTTTGCTGGGCAGCCACTGTTTTTAAGAAGTTTAGCCACTTTTTTTCTTATTAGGGGAATCTCGTCAAGAGGAACGTTGTAGGCTGTTGATGAAAACAGACCGAAAAAGCGCCATTCGCCAATTATTGCGCCATTATCACCAAATTGTTTTATCCCGATATAGTCAAGGTGAGCTGGTCGGTGAACCGTTGATCGGCTGGTGGACTTAGTAATGACCAGCAACTCTGGCGTTTGAATTTGTGCAGCGATATATGGAGATAGGTCTCGCTCGACAGGGCTACTGTGGCTATCTTCTCTGAATGTGCCCAAGCCGGTTTTACTGCTGGTGCGCAACTTTAGCTTATGCGAGCTTTGAATTATTTCGTAGTATCGAAAGCCAATAAAGAGAAAGTTATCTTTTTTTAGCCAGTGTAAAAAAGCCAGTGCTTCTTTCTGTTCAATACTTGGTAATGGTGATGGGTGATTCTGGCACCATTGAATGGCCTCGTTCAGTCTGACCTGCATTGCCTCCCAGTCAGAGACAACCTTGTGAACATCATCAACAATATTTCGTATGCCTGAGGCTACTTTCTCCAGTTCCAGATGGTCTGGCTGTCGGTCAATTTCAATTCGAATGACGGCTTCAGTAAGGGGGGATTGATGAGTATTGATTGAGTTTAGATGGCCGGTGTTATCTCTTTCTGAGCATAAAGTGGGATGATTCAAGCGGTAAACTTTTATCTTTTGACGATCAAGTTCCATTAATATGGATGAAACCAGAAATGGCATATCATCAACGACTATTTCAATAATACTGTGAGTGGAGTGCCAGTGATGGGTTTCGGGCTCGGGGTTGTATGCCCGGATTTTGATTTGTTTCGGTTGTCTTATTTGTAAGAACTGCCATAGACAGAGCAGCGACCCATAGCAGTCATCTGTATTTATCTGGGTAAGGTCTTTTGGGGAAACTCCACAATAATAGGCATCTGCAAGTGATTGTATTTGCTCGCATTCTTTTTCTGACATGCGCTTTGCTAAAAGCGATTGAACCTGATTAACGATGACGGCTCGAAAATCTTTAAAGCGGTTCATGATGTTCCTCTGTAATTCGGAGTGAGGAAGGCAAACCGTCATAGGAGCTTTGCAATATGCTCCCCCTTGATTTGCCTTGTTGTGTAGTGACTGTCAAATCTCATACGCATCAGCAGACAACCTTGACTTCAAGTGAGTGGTTATTCCGCAGAGGCAAGTTTTGGGTGACACCGATCAAAACCTCTGTATAAAATCGTCTTTGCTCTGTTTGCAAAGAGCACTTTACAAAGAGCCTTTAAATAAAGTGTCTGGTTACATTAAAAATGTCAGTCTGGCTTTGCTGACAACATAGACGAGAAATGGTTTAAATGCCTTGGGATTGCTGATTTTGCGGGGTTCTAAGCATAATCCGTAGCCTTCAGGGAATTTGCAAGAGGCGTCCAACTCTGGTATAAAGCCCGATCTTTGTATGAGGGTAGCTGCTGATGAGTCTTGAAGGTCTCTTGACTCTGTAACCATGGGCAGATCTGCCCGAAGCAGACACTGGAATTCAGTTAAGTTTTCCGGCCTCATGGCTGGATTTTTGGTTTGAGAGGCCATCCACATGTCCAAGGTTTGTCAGGTTACCGGCAAGCGCCCGGTTACCGGGAATAACGTTTCCCACGCTCAGAACAAAACTCGTCGCCGCTTCGTGCCTAACCTGCACCACAAGCGCTTCTGGGTTGAAAGCGAAAAGCGCTTTGTGCGCCTGCGTGTTTCTGCAAAAGGCATGCGTATCATCGACAAGAAAGGCATTGATGCCGTTCTGGCTGATCTGCGCGCTAGCGGTCAAAAATTCTAAGTTAGCAGGAGCATAAATCATGGCTAAAGGTATTCGCGAGAAGATCAAGCTGGTTTCCAGCGCAGGTACTGGTCACTACTACACTACCACCAAGAACAAGCGTAATACGCCTGACAAGCTGGTGTTCAAGAAGTATGATCCAGTTGTTCGCAAGCACGTTGAGTACAAGGAATACAAGATCAAGTAAGTCTTGTTTGCTTTGCTCTGGTCCGTATCAAGTAAACTGATACGGACCGCCACTCCCTTCCGTTGCGCTTTTCTCTCTATTTATATTTCTGTCTAGGTTCAAAACGAACCATCCCCTCCGTTTCGCTTAGGATCTGGGGTCTCTCACTACTGTTGCATTCCGGTTGCACTGTTATAATGCGCGCCATTCAAGAACATCAGCTGTAGGTCATGATGAAACCGGAACTCCTTTCGCCAGCGGGAACACTGAAGAATATGCACTTTGCTTTTGCCTATGGTGCAGACGCTGTTTATGCTGGCCAGCCCCGCTATAGTCTGAGAGTCCGTAATAACGACTTTAAACTGGACGTAACTATTCAGCACCCAGCAAAGGCGTATTGTTGTAATTTCGAACCGCTTTAAGAAGCGCCTGAAATATGTTCAACCCCTGCTTTTTAGCAGATGATAAATAGCTTCGGATTCGGGTAAACATGGTACCTCCGTCTTCGCTTCTGAAGCAGCCTGAGATCTTCTGCTTAAGTTTGGCCATCCTGGCATCACGTTCACTGCCATTGTTATCGAAGGG
The DNA here is from genome assembly GCF_965196975.1 of Endozoicomonas sp. Taxonomy (NCBI): domain Bacteria; kingdom Pseudomonadati; phylum Pseudomonadota; class Gammaproteobacteria; order Oceanospirillales; family Endozoicomonadaceae; genus Endozoicomonas; species Endozoicomonas sp. The sequence goes on along the minus strand of NZ_OZ239981.1, from coordinate 4,595,971 downwards.
AATTGAAAAGTCCGACATGAAGCGCAACGTTTCAACCTTAAACTCAATAAGCCTTTTGAACAGGTTGTAGGCCTTGGTATTCCTGACCTTCTTACGTCCAAGCACCTGTCGTTGTTTTTCCATATAAGCGGTTTCCTTCGTGAGAGCCCTTTGAAGGATTTGGTCGTATATCGTCTCAATGCGAAGCTGTATTGCACCAGGCATTTGAGTCAGACCGGCTGCTTTGTATTTCTTGCAGAAGTGCCAGGAGAGCGTAAGCAATTTCATCAGCCGCAGAGCCAGCTTATTCGCATCCCTATCGACAACTCCCTGAAGCTCTCTCAGATGATGGGCATTACAAAGCACATGCACTGCCGCATAGGCAAAGTAGGACTTCCAATGATCGTGAACCAGAATGCCTGCAAAAGTCAGCAGGATGCCCATTGCATCCATTGCTTCACAACCTCGCCTTTCTGAGAGGTAGTAAAGCGTCCATTGGTCATCTCGCATAATGTGTAACCACCACAGTGAACCGTCAACCCGCATGCCAGTTTCATCCGCTCCTGCAACCGGACTTTCTTGTAAAGCATCGCGGATACTCTGCTCAGTAGAGGCCAGGTTCTCATGGGTATAGGCAACAAAATTGGCAACAGAGCCTGCGCTGACACTCATGCAATAAATAGTATTGAAATACTCAGACACCCGGTGATATGGGATGAAGTGATACTGGTTTAAATGAACAGCCATTGCCTGAGTCACTTCTCCGTATTGAGCAGCGGCTTTCACTCCTTGGGGAAACTCAGCGGTGTTCCGTTTACCACAAGGACATACTTTAACGTCTGCCCAGTACGCGGTAACTTCAAATTCTCCGGGTCTACCTGGATCAAAAACCTGTCGCTCAATGTATTTGGTGGGTTTAATATCGATAAGCGAAGACTGGCAACAGCAACATTTTTCAACCTTCAGATGCCTGACATAATCGGGTAAGGCGACACGTCTCAAACAAGAGCCTTGATGACCTTTCTGGCCACCTGGTTTATTGCCTGAAGATGGTCTAAGGCTTTTGGGGTTCGGTGTTTCCTGTGAGGAGCAGGGGGCTTCTTTGGAAGATGTATCACCTTTATCACTCCCTTTTTTACTGGGCTTTTGATAACCATCTGACGATGGTGGCTTACTACTGTTTTGACTGTTTTTATTAACCCTTTCTTCCAGTTCGCTGCAACGTTCCCGTAAAAGCGCATTCTCGGTCCGAAGCTCTTCATTCTCTTTAAGGAGAGCTTCGGTAAACGGAGTAGCTGGGAAGTCTGGTTCCATACTGGAGATTTGTTAGAAAAATTGAGTATAAGATGATGGTCGAAAAATCAGAAAATTCCAGATTTATATGAAGGGTGCTGAATAGTTACAACTGGACAATCTGCAAAAGGGCATTGATGAGGCTCATGCCCTGGGTAAAAAACTGTATCTGGCAAGCAATATTGCGCCTCATAACAGTAAGGTAAAAACCTATCTACGTGATATGGAGCCTGTTATTGCCATGAGGCCTGACGCACTGATCATGTCCGATCCAGGCTTAATTATGATGGTGCGTGAAACCTGGCCGGATATGCCAGTCCATCTCTCTGTTCAGGCGAATGCGGTTAACTTTGCAACCGTAAAATTCTGGGCCAGGCAGGGTGTTGAGCGGATTATTCTGTCCCGAGAGCTGTCTCTTGAGGAGATTCAGGAGATCCGGGAAGAGTGCCCCGATACGGAGATTGAGGTCTTTGTTCATGGTTCGCTCTGTATCGCTTACTCGGGCCGTTGTTTGCTCTCCGGTTATATCAACAAAAGAGACCCGAATCAGGGAACCTGCACGAATGCCTGCCGCTGGCAGTATCAGGCTCATGAAGCCAAAGAGACCGAGAGTGGCGATGTTATCCCGGTTAGTGGTGGATTGAATATTGGTAGTCCCGAAATAGTGACGCCAACCCTGGGTGCTGGTGAAACATCAGACAATATTTTCCTGCTGCAGGAAAAGGGGCGTCCGGATCAATATATGCCTGCTTTTGAAGATGAGCATGGTACTTATATCATGAACTCCAAGGATCTCAGGGCTGTTCAGCATGTTCGCCGCTTTACTGAGATGGGTATCCACTCCCTCAAGATCGAAGGGCGTACCAAGTCTTTTTATTATGTAGCCAGAACCGCTCAGGTATACCGCAAAGCTATTGATGATGCTATGACAGGTATTCCTTTTGATATGGGGATGATGGACTCTCTGGAGAACCTGGCCAACAGAGGTTATACCGAAGGTTTTTATCGTCGCCATGTTCACGATGAGTATCAGAATTATGAAACCGGTAACTCCCGTGAAAGTAAGCAGCAGTTTGTTGGTGAAATCATTGAATTTGACGATCAGCAGCTAACGGTTGAGGTCAAAAACCGCTTTGAGCTGGGGGATACCATGGAACTGATGACCCCAAAAGGCAACTACGTATTTAACTTGGAGCATTTGGAGAATCGTCGTGGTGAGCGTGTTGATGTTGCGCCAGGGTCAGGCCACTTTGTAAAAATACCAAAGCCTGAAGGTGTTTTGCCAAATACCCACTCATTGCTGGTTCGTAATTTGCCCTAATCAGGTGATATTCTGAGTCGATAAGATCTGTATGGATCTTACGACTTTCACCAGCCTTTTTTCGGGCTCTGCCTATAAGCCTTTAAGCCAGCATCGACAGGTGGTTTTAGATGCTCTGGTTTTGTTAAGCAGGCAGTTGCAGAGCCGGTTAGCTCCCGGCAACCAGTGGCATGAAAGGCCTCAATGGTTAATTGAGTTCCCGCTCACAGTGGAAAAGCTTGAGCAGGAGGTCTTGACCAGACTGAATCAGCCAACGCTGACAGCACCTCCCAAGGGGTTGATTTTATCTCTGCTACAGACTCAGAATAATTTATCACACCTGATCTGCAGAATGGCTGAGCGGCTAACCTATAGACCTCCTGAACTCACAAAAGAACTAAAAAATTCTATGAAACGGTTAAATCAGCATTTTGCTGGAACCGTTCAGAGCTTGAAGTCTGGAATCAGTAAGCAGGATCGTTATGGTTTGGCTGGTTTCCGAAAACAACAATCTCAAATAATGATGGATGTTCATCAGGAAGTAAGGGGTGATGTGGATGAGTTGAGGGACATGATCTCGGCTTTCAAAGGTGAAGTTTTCCGAAATGAAGGAGGCCTGGATCCTCTGGATATGGCGTTGTTGCTTTTGTTACTTGAAGATATGGATGACCTGACTCTCTGGATTCGCTCAATGGTCACCCATCTGCAACAGATTTAGTTGGGCTGCAGTGTGTTCTGCTAGGAGCAAATATTGTCAGCAGAGCCCGATATACTACTTAACTATGCACTCAATCCGCTTTTTTTGATTCTTTTCGAGATACTCCTGAAAATCTTTTGGTAGTCGGCCTGTAGTTGAACCTTCCCAGAGAACTTTCTCCCCAGATGCATTCTTATATTGAAAAGTATGTTTGGCGACTGTTCGCCGACGTTTACTGTTTTTACCAGACTCATTGATGGTATCAAGATCAGATAGTGTGATTCCGAGCTCAGCCATTTCCTTCTGAATAGCGGCTATATCTGTCATTTTTTTTTGGCGCTTTGCGTCCTCTTTTACTCTTAGTTGCAACTTCTCTTCATGAACCTCCTTCAAACGATCCAGTATCTTTTCTAGATCTTTAATGCTGACGTCCTTAAATAAAGAGCGAATCCGGGATTTACTACCCAGCCGATGATGTAACTCATCTAGAAATTTCATTGTATATCCTCGGGTTATGGAAATGTTAGGCGGTTTGAGTCTCGTAATATCACATCAAGACAGTCGGTTTGGATCATAAGTGATTGTAGTGTTCCTGTTATGCAGGACAGTAATGTTTGCCATTTTCGTTTACGGGTATATATGGTCACCAAAAAAGCTTTATCAAACATCATTTTGGTCAATAGGAATAAAAATAATGTATTTTGTTTAATTGGCAAGGAATCCTTTAGCTTAGTGATCCCAATAATTTTTTTGTTGAGTATCAGTTTCCTCTATCAGGAGTATTGGTATACGGGCTGCTCTTATTTTGGACATGCCACCTTACAAGCTAATACTACGCTTGATATTGGACTATTCATGAGCCTTCACTGCCTATCTCTCTGAGAAATCCTGATTTTCGCTATTTTCTATGAAGTCTCATGTGCCTTGTAAATACCCTGCTCTCGTTTCTTTTCCCTATGCCATGAATATAGTCCTGCCTCCTCGCTTATCCTCTTGTCGTTGGTTTTTGATGTAATGGTATTTGAGTGAACCAGACTTTCAGTCGATAAGAAGTTTGTGGTCCTGAATTTATAAACGGGGCGTATTGTTTAGCAAGCAAGATACATGAATGATGAGTATGCTGGGACGCTTTTTCTTACCAACTGTTCTTTTATTGCTGATTTATGGCTTTTGGGTTAGTGCAGAGCTACAGGTAATAACGGCTGGTATCGTCATTTTTCTTCTTGGAATGGTTTACCTTGAAAAGGGCTTCAAGGTCTTTACTGGTGGCTTTCTGGAGAGTCTTCTGAAGAAGACTACTGATAGCTTGTGGAAAAGTTTAACCTTCGGTATTACAACCACTGCTGTCTTGCAGTCAAGTTCTTTGGTCTCGGTCATTGTTATCTCTTTTCTCAGTGCTGGCCTGATTGGTTTGACTGCAGGCGTTGGGATTATATTCGGAGCAAACCTAGGCAGCACTGTCGGTGCTTGGCTAGTTGCCTTGTATGGAATGAAATTGAAGCTGATTTCCTATGCAATGCCACTATTAGTCTTCGGCCTGATTTTAAGGACGCAGCAGGAGAAAAATTTCAGTGGGTTAGGCTACATATTACTTGGTATTGGCTTTCTTTTTCTTGGAATTCATTACATGAAGGAAGGCTTTGAAGCTTTTCAGAATGTCATTGATTTCAGTAGCTTTTCCATGGATGGGGTTCAGGGAGTTCTGGTATTCACATTCTTTGGTATTCTGGCGACCATTATCATGCAATCAACCAATGCTACCATGGTTCTTACCTTCTCAGCATTGGCTACTGGGCAGTTGACATATGATCATGGTTTGGCATTGGCCATTGGTTCAAATATGGGGACAACCATAACGGCAGTATTGGGAGCTATAGGTGCAAATGCTGCCGGTAAACGATTAGCAGTAGCACATATTGCCTTTAATGTTGTCACAGCAACTCTGGCTATTTTGTTGCTGCCTCAGTTGAAAGTGCTTGTTGACTTTATCGCAAACGCTATACAAATTGAACCAGATGACCATACATTGAAGCTCGCTTTATTTCACAGTATTTTTAATATCCTTGGCATATTGATACAGCTCCCTTTTCTCAAGCTACTTGTTCGCTGGTTGGAAATGCTCTTTGTCGACCCTGCCAAGCAGTCTTATCTTAATCTTGCTAATGAAGAGAACCCTGAAATTCATCGAGCAAGATATTTATCACCCGCAGCGTTAAGTTATCCTGATGCCGCGCTGAGAGCATTGACCAGAGAGTGTGACCACTTGTATAGGAATACTCTTGAGCTGATCTGTTATGGGATATACCTCACTGGTGACAAGCTAAGGGAGGCGGATAATTTAACGGAATTGGTCAACAACTGGGTGCGTGATGAGCAGCCCTGGTCGATTAAAGAGCTGTATATTCGTCATATCAAAGGAGTTTATGCGGATATTATTCACTACTCGGGTGCTATTGAGGGAAATTTACCCAGACAGCAGGTGCAGGAGCTATTTGCGCTTAAGGTTGCCTGTCGTGATTTTGTACAGGCGATCAAGCATGTTAAGAATATATACAAAAATATGGGGCAGTATCTTTATTCAGATAATGAACAGATAAAACATCAGTATAATCAGCTCAGACTTTGCCTCGCGTCTGTTTTAAAACTTGTTGATTTGTTGGGCGTTCGCCGAAATTATGACCACATTAGGCAGCATGCAGAACAGTTAAAACAAGAATTGAGAGAGCAGGATGAGCAAATGAATAAGAAGCTGAATGAGCTGATTCGTTCCAACCAGGTTGACTCATTTATGGCCAGCTCTCTAATGAATGACAGCGCCCACGTGCATGATGCCTGCACCAACCTTATTGATGGTGCAGTGATTATGTTGACCAGAGATCGTGAGGAATATCGAGAGATTGACCTTAACTTTGATTCTCGTAGCAAACCCGAAAAAACTTGAGCTTTCATGAGTTGCTAGAAAAGTGTAAATCGAGAGAGCTATGTCACAACTAGCTTAAAACCTGTTTTTGCCAGATAACTTCGCTCTGATTCAAAGTTTGCTGCTGTTAGAGGGTGCTTTTCTATCCACCCATCCGGAAAGAACAGGGAGATGTTGGAGCCGGATACACCCATGGAATACTCTGGCAGGGCATCATCGTCGCGGCCATGACTCAGCACATTTGCAACTCTAAGCAGTATAATCAGGCGCATTAACCTGCGAGATACTACTTTTGGCCATCCAGATAGTAACGATTTGGATATTGAGCGCCTGTGCCCCCTGACTAATAGAGCCAGTTGCTGCTGTTCTCTTTTACTGAATCCCATGAGATCAGAGTTATCAATTAGGTAAGCCCCATGACGATGGTACTGTGTATGGGATATATCGAGTCCTATCTGGCATACTCTGGCAGCCCATGATAGTAGCTCAAGATCTCCTTCGTTCAGCTCCCAAGCATCGGATACCATCCTAAAACAGTTTTGGGCATGAGTCATGACTCGGAAGGCTTGTTGCTCATCAACATGATAGCGACTCATTAAGGCATTTATTGTTCGCTCCCGCACGTCTTCATGACGATCTCGACCGAGCATATCGTGTAAAACACCCTCTCTGAGCGCTCCATCAGAGTAATACATTCGTTCAATGCTAAGGGCATCGAATCCAGCCATAAGAATGGCCAACCCAGCTGGAAAAATGGCCTGACGATCGGGTTTGAGCCCTAGGAAGCGAACAAGACCGATTTGGTTGAATTTCAGGACTTTCTGTTTGAGCATCTCAAGGCTATCCCGAGTGATGGTTTCACCCTCCCCCATGGCCTGAAGAATACCACTGACGGCACGGATTGAGCCTGATGAACCCACGGCATCAACCCAGCCTAGCCGGGTGAATGACTGCTCAATATTCAGCAGCTCAAGCCGTGCAGCATAATATGCTGATTGAAATCGTTGGGGGCTTAGCTCACCAGTCCCAAAAAAGCGATCGGTAAATACTACGCAGCCCATGTGAAGGCTTTCCATTAGCTTTGGCTCAAAACGTTCTCCAATAACGAATTCGGTACTTCCTCCGCCGATATCCATAACCAGACGGCGCTCATTATCATCAGACTGAGTTTGGGCTACACCAAGATAAATGAGACGTGCTTCTTCCCTTCCAGCAATAATTTCAACGGGATAACCAAGAATAGACTGGGCTTTCTCAACAAAAACATCACTATTTCGGGCTTTACGTAGAGCATTGGTACCCACGACCCTGACAGCTTGAAAGGTATTGCCAGAGAGGTATTGTGCAAACTGCTCCAGACAACTGAAGCCCCGCTTCATTGCTTCAGCCGTGAGCTCGTCGTGCTGGTTGAGCCCTGCCGCTAACTGAACTTTCTTGCCCAGCCTCTCTACGGGTCGTATTTCACCCTGATCCACTCTGGCTACGATCATGTGAAAGCTGTTTGAACCAAGGTCTATGGCTGCTACCAGTGGTAGACTATTGGACTGTTCACGCCCTTGTTGTGTCATGGTATTTCATAGCTAATAGATTGAAAACGTTATATTTTTCAGTGTCATCAACCCTTATCTCGTCAAAATGACAATACTGAGTTGCAGACCGGAGCATAACAGATGTTAGAAAGTTAACTTTAATAGAGTTATGCGTACAAATCTTATTGGTTATTCTGTCTATACCCATCGCCTTTCAAATTGCTATTTTGTTGGTTGCAATTGCCCAACCCTGTCACTGAGTTTGTCTAAGCTCCTGAGGCTTCTCTCTTTTACCCCCAGCCTAGCAACTTGAAATCCTTTGGGCATAAGTCGAAGCTGCATTGACGGCTGAAAACAGGTCTGAGTTATATGGTACTCCTATAGCCTCCTTGATTTATGGCATTTTTATAGAAAAAAAAGCCACAAAATTCCATGAATCAGGCATAATAAATCAGTTCTGGGCCGGTGATACCTTTTGGCAGTCAGTTTGGCATGCCCTCGGTCAAGGCTCCTGAGTTTACTTTAAACACTTTTAAGTACTATCTAAGTACCATGGTTAGGAGATCCATTCCATGAGCGAAATTGTCAAAGTGACAGATGACTCCTTCGAAGAAGTGGTTCTGAAGGCGGAAGGTCCGGTGCTGGTTGACTATTGGGCTGAATGGTGTGGTCCTTGCAAAATGATTGCCCCCGTTCTTGATGAAATTGCCCAGGACTACGATGGCAAACTGACCGTCTGCAAGCTGAACATTGATGAGAATGAGGCAACGCCACCAAAATATGGCGTTCGTGGTATTCCTACGCTGATGCTGTTCAAAGGCGGCAACGTTGAAGCTACGAAAGTGGGGGCCCTGTCTAAATCACAGCTGACCGCATTTTTGGACAGTAATCTGTAATTGCTGGTGTGGTGATTGGTGGTTGTGACGGACTGTTACAGCCACCTGTCTGGCCTCCATATTCATATCCATTGATTAAATTTTTAAATCAATTCAGTTGACGAAGCCTTTATTCTTGATTATTTTCCAGAAAAGGATATAGACTGTAATTTCACAGGGCTGTCAGGAATCTTCTGACCTCAGGGATATGGCCCAGACAGGGCAGCCGTTATAAACACTCGCAGGCATCAATCAATACATAGCTGTCCTTTATCATAATAAGCCAAACACTTTCTGATCTTCCTGCAAAGACAACGGCCACTTACCTTTCAATTTAACATTCGCAAACTACTGGTTATGCATCTTACCGAACTGAAGAAAAAGTCTGTTCCTGAACTTCTGGCGATAGCGAATGAAATGGGTCTTGAAAACCTTGCCCGTTCCAGGAAGCAGGATGTAATTTTCACCATACTTAAACGCCATGCACGCAGTGGTGAAGATATTTATGGTGATGGTGTTCTGGAAATCCTCCAGGATGGTTTTGGTTTTCTCCGTTCCGCTGATAGTTCTTATCTGGCGGGACCTGACGATATTTATGTTTCCCCAAGCCAGATTCGCCGATTTAATCTGAGAACGGGTGACACAATTTCCGGGAAAATTCGTCCACCTAAGGAAGGCGAAAGATATTTTGCCCTCCTTAAGGTTAATGAAATCAATTTTGACCAACCAGAAAACGCCCGCAATAAAATCCTTTTTGAAAACCTTACGCCGTTATTTCCTCAAGACCGTCTCACTATGGAGATGGGGAATGGCGCAACAGAGGATTTAACCGCTCGAATTATCGATCTGGTAGCCCCTATTGGTAAAGGTCAGCGTGGTCTGATTGTATCGCCTCCTAAAGCGGGTAAAACACTGATGCTGCAAAATATTGCAGCAAACATTACCCGCAACAATCCGGAGTGCTACCTGATTGTTCTGCTGATTGATGAGCGCCCGGAAGAAGTAACTGAAATGTCCCGCTCCGTCCGTGGCGAAGTTGTGGCTTCTACCTTTGATGAGCCTCCTTCCCGTCATGTTCAGGTTGCCGAGATGGTGCTGGAAAAGGCTAAGCGTCTGGTAGAGCATAAGAAAGATGTTGTGATTCTTCTCGATTCTATTACCCGTCTGGCCCGTGCTTACAATACAGTAATTCCTTCTTCCGGAAAGGTTCTTACTGGTGGTGTTGATGCTCATGCTCTTGAGCGTCCAAAGCGTTTCTTTGGTGCTGCCCGTAATATTGAAGAGGGTGGTAGTCTGACGATTCTGGCAACAGCACTGGTTGATACTGGCTCCAAGATGGATGAGGTAATCTTTGAGGAATTCAAGGGTACCGGTAATATGGAACTCCACCTTGATCGTCGGGCAGCTGAAAAGCGTGTGTTCCCCGCTATTGGTATCAACAAATCAGGTACTCGTCGTGAAGATCTGCTGACAACCGAAGAAGAGCTTCAGCGTATGTGGATTCTTCGTAAAATCCTTCACCCAATGGATGAAATTCAGGCGATTGAATTCCTGTTGGATCGAATGAAACACACCAAGACGAACAATGAGTTCTTCCAGTCCATGAAACGGAAGTAATTGTTATTCCTATAGGAAGGGCTGTGAGAAGGATGTCGTTTTATCACTATCACAGTCTTTGCGCAGGGGTAAGTCCAAAAGCTTCCTGCAAGCCTGTTTCTTCCAGTGAGCCATTTCGTAATCATATAGTCAGGCTTTGATCATGATATTTCGGTACGTTAATTTTCCGGGCCGAGAATACTGTGAAAGGAAAGCTTCTACTGTTCGACCCTCATCATTAGACCGCAATAACCTCTTTATCATCTGTTTCAACCGAAGTAGCTTTTACCACCCAGGGTAAAGTTGCCCAGAGCCAAAGAAGAAATTTTCATGAAATGTAACTATTCAGCACCCTTCATATAAATCTGGAATTTTCTGATTTTTCGACCATCATCTTATACTCAATTTTTCTAACAAATCTCCAGTATGGAACCAGACTTCCCAGCTACTCCGTTTACCGAAGCTCTCCTTAAAGAGAATGAAGAGCTTCGGACCGAGAATGCGCTTTTACGGGAACGTTGCAGCGAACTGGAAGAAAGGGTTAATAAAAACAGTCAAAACAGTAGTAAGCCACCATCGTCAGATGGTTATCAAAAGCCCAGTAAAAAAGGGAGTGATAAAGGTGATACATCTTCCAAAGAAGCCCCCTGCTCCTCACAGGAAACACCGAACCCCAAAAGCCTTAGACCATCTTCAGGCAATAAACCAGGTGGCCAGAAAGGTCATCAAGGCTCTTGTTTGAGACGTGTCGCCTTACCCGATTATGTCAGGCATCTGAAGGTTGAAAAATGTTGCTGTTGCCAGTCTTCGCTTATCGATATTAAACCCACCAAATACATTGAGCGACAGGTTTTTGATCCAGGTAGACCCGGAGAATTTGAAGTTACCGCGTACTGGGCAGACGTTAAAGTATGTCCTTGTGGTAAACGGAACACCGCTGAGTTTCCCCAAGGAGTGAAAGCCGCTGCTCAATACGGAGAAGTGACTCAGGCAATGGCTGTTCATTTAAACCAGTATCACTTCATCCCATATCACCGGGTGTCTGAGTATTTCAATACTATTTATTGCATGAGTGTCAGCGCAGGCTCTGTTGCCAATTTTGTTGCCTATACCCATGAGAACCTGGCCTCTACTGAGCAGAGTATCCGCGATGCTTTACAAGAAAGTCCGGTTGCAGGAGCGGATGAAACTGGCATGCGGGTTGACGGTTCACTGTGGTGGTTACACATTATGCGAGATGACCAATGGACGCTTTACTACCTCTCAGAAAGGCGAGGTTGTGAAGCAATGGATGCAATGGGCATCCTGCTGACTTTTGCAGGCATTCTGGTTCACGATCATTGGAAGTCCTACTTTGCCTATGCGGCAGTGCATGTGCTTTGTAATGCCCATCATCTGAGAGAGCTTCAGGGAGTTGTCGATAGGGATGCGAATAAGCTGGCTCTGCGGCTGATGAAATTGCTTACGCTCTCCTGGCACTTCTGCAAGAAATACAAAGCAGCCGGTCTGACTCAAATGCCTGGTGCAATACAGCTTCGCATTGAGACGATATACGACCAAATCCTTCAAAGGGCTCTCACGAAGGAAACCGCTTATATGGAAAAACAACGACAGGTGCTTGGACGTAAGAAGGTCAGGAATACCAAGGCCTACAACCTGTTCAAAAGGCTTATTGAGTTTAAGGTTGAAACGTTGCGCTTCATGTCGGACTTTTCAATTCCCTTCGATAACAATGGCAGTGAACGTGATGCCAGGATGGCCAAACTTAAGCAGAAGATCTCAGGCTGCTTCAGAAGCGAAGACGGAGGTACCATGTTTACCCGAATCCGAAGCTATTTATCATCTGCTAAAAAGCAGGGGTTGAACATATTTCAGGCGCTTCTTAAAGCGGTTCGAAATTACAACAATACGCCTTTGCTGGGTGCTGAATAGTTACCATGAAATATAAGGATCTCCGGGATTTCATTGACCAGCTGGAAAAACAGGGTGAACTCAAGCGCATCAAGTTTGAAGTGGACCCGATTCTGGAAATGACAGAAATCTGTGATCGAACCTTGAAAAAAGGTGGTCCCGCCCTATTGTTTGAAAACCCCAAAGGCTTTGATATGCCAGTGCTGGGGAACTTGTTTGGCACACAGAAGCGGGTTGCTCTGGGAATGGGGCAGAAGGATATCAGCGCACTGAGAGAGGTTGGTGAACTGCTGGCATACCTTAAAGAGCCTGATCCACCGAAAGGATTGAGAGATGCCATTGAAAAGCTTCCTCTGTTCCGGCAGGTACTGAACATGGGACCAAAGGTGGTTAAATCGGCACCTTGTCAGGAAGTAGTACTGAAAGGTGATGATATCGATTTGACCCGTCTGCCCATCCAGACTTGCTGGCCAGGTGATGCTGCACCGTTGATTACCTGGCCTCTGGTTATTACCCGTGGTCCAGAAAAAGAGCGTCAGAATCTGGGGATTTATCGTCAGCAGCTTCTTGGTAAGAATAAATTGATCATGCGCTGGCTGTCCCATCGAGGTGGAGCCCTTGATTTCAGAGACTGGCAGAAAAAATACCCGGATACACCTTTTCCGATATCAGTGGCTTTAGGAGCCGATCCTGCAACAATTCTTGGTGCTGTTACACCGATACCTGATTCATTATCAGAGTATGCGTTTGCGGGTTTGTTAAGGGGTAGTAAGACAGAGTTAACCCAAAGTCGAACTAACGATCTGCAGGTTCCTGCCAGTGCTGAGATTGTTCTTGAAGGTTTTATCTATCCTGGAGAAATGGCGGATGAGGGGCCATATGGCGATCATACCGGCTATTACAATGAGGTTGAGTCATTCCCGGTATTTACGGTTGAATGTGTGACACACCGACGTAATCCCATTTACCACAGCACATACACAGGACGCCCTCCGGATGAGCCAGCAATACTGGGCTTGGCTTTTAACGAAATATTTGTACCCATTCTCAAGAAGCAGTTTCCTGAAATTGTTGATTTTTATTTGCCACCAGAGGGTTGCTCTTATCGACTGGCTGTCGTTACCATGCGCAAAGAGTATCCGGGGCATGCCAAGCGGGTTATGCTTGGTGTCTGGTCATTCCTTCGACAGTTTATGTACACCAAGTTTGTGATTGTCACTGATGATGATGTCAATGCCAGAGACTGGAATGATGTGATATGGGCGATGACGACCCGTATGGACCCAAAAAGAGATTCAGTCTTCATTGAAAACACACCCATTGATTACCTGGATTTTGCTTCTCCCGTTGCAGGGTTGGGATCAAAGGTCGGCTTTGATGCTACCAACAAGTGGGAAGGTGAAACGAGCCGGGAGTGGGGAACAGCCATTTCGATGACAGATGCCATAAAGCATCGGGTTGATGATATTTGGGATCAGCTTGGCATTGATGAGTAACACTTATGTAGCTTCAGGAAGCTAAGGGCTCCTGAAGCTTTGAGCTTTAGAGGTAGCGGTATTCGTGCAGATCAACCAAGTTTCCACTCAGTCTTGCCAGGTTTCAGATCTTCAATTGCTATCAGAAGGTATTTACCGCGTTATCCTCAAACCTCATCAGGGTTATATCCCAGACTATCGAGCGGGGCAGTACCTTGAGGTTCTCCTGGCAGGTGGCGAAGCCTGCGCGTTCTCAATAGCCAGCCCTCCGGCTCCCATGCAAAAGGAGCTGGAATTACATATTCAAAAGTTGCCTTCCAGCGCTAATTCCATCAAGTTATTCAATGAGCTTGAGCAGGGCAGTGTTTCAATCAGAATGCCAAAAGGTCAGTGTTTTCTTGAAAGCATTCCCGATAAACCGCTGGTGTTTATCGCTGCCGGTACTGGGTTTGCCCAGATGAAAAGTATGATTGAGCTCTCGCTGAAAAAGCCCAGGCATAAAGATATCTACCTCTACTGGGGAGCTCGTTCGCCAGAAGGGTTCTATATGCCGAATCTTCCAGTTCATTGGGCGTCTTCTCAATTTCACTACCACCCAGTGGTCAGTGATGCTCTTGACGAAGATGGCTGGAAGGGTCGGAAGGGTCTTCTGTTGGAAGCAGTGATAGACGACAAAAATATTATTATTGGTAGTGAAATCTATATCAGCGGATCGCCACAGATGGTTTATGCAACTTTTGATGCACTGGTAGCGGAAAACTTTAAGGCTGAGTATATTCACTCGGATGTCTTTGAATATGCACCGCGATCTTGATAACGCTTAATTACATCGATAGATTATTGTTCGCATAGTTTCATTAAAACGACAGTATTTTTTATTTGAATACTGTCGTTTTTTATCAAGCCGTGGAAAAAGCCCGTCCCTTGTCTATATTCAAATCGAGTATAATCAATGCAAGGTACGGTATTCAGTATGCAACCATCACCCTCAAAAACAGATCAAGCAGGATTGAAAAATAGTCGGGTCCGGCAGAAAAACATTCAAATTATTCTTCAAGCCGCAGAAGATGAGTTTGTAGCCAGTGGTTTTAAAGGTGCGTCCATACGCGATATTGCCCATCGAGCAGGTTTACCAAAAGCTAATGTGCACTACTATTTCAATAGTAAGGTTGAGCTATACGGTGCTGTGCTAAATCACATTATGGAGCTATGGCAGTCTGTTTTCAGTGGTCTTAATCCAGATGATGATCCTGCAACTGCATTAAGGCAGTTTATCAGAGCCAAAATGAAATATGTGCTGGCTCACTCAAATGCATCCCGTATATTCAGTAGTGAAATACTGCATGGGGGGCAGCATATTAAAGACCATTTGCAGCCTTTTAATGACTGGATTCAGGAAAAATCTGAGGTTATCAACGGTTGGATTGCGCAGGGTAAGATGAGGCCGGTTGATCCTGTCCATCTTTTATTTACCATCTGGGCAACGACTCAATACTACGTCGACTACGGGCCTCAGGTTGCTTCTGTTCTGGGTAAGGAAGACCTTGATTCTGAGGATGTGGAAGCTTATACAGAAAGTGTCTGCCAGATGATACTGGGTGGCTGTGGAATCAATAATTAGAACAAATTTTTACAATGCTTTTTCAACGAGCACATTCTTTCATGGGGGAAGGTCGTCGGAATAAGCCTTGAAAGGCTTATCCGAAAAGACGCTTACAAATAAATTCTGCAGGTTACCCTGCAGAAACAACTTCAACCTTATCCACTTTCTGAAAGCCTCTGGGAAGCTTATTACCACGCCTTCCCCTCTCGCCACGATAATGCTCAAGGTCTGTGGCTTTTAAAGTAACATGGCGTTTTCCAGCAAAGAGTGTAAGTGCATCATTGTCATTGATGATGGCAAGCTGGGTCATGAGCTCACTTCTATCCGCCGCACGAGCAGAAGCAATATTAATAATTTTATTTCCTTTTCCCCTGCCAAGCTTTGGAAGGTCCTGTAATGGGAACACTAACATTCTTCCTTCATTAGTGATTGCTGCCAGCATGGGATTGTTGCCACTTACTGGTATTGGAGTCAGTACATGAGCATTTTTGGGCAGCGTCAGCAGGGTTTTTCCCGCCTTGTTTTTACTGACCATGTCTGAAAACTGAGCAATAAAGCCATAACCCGCATCACTTGCTAGCAGGTAACAATCACTGGAGTCACCAACACACAAACCTTCAAAGGTTGCGCCTGATGGAGGGCTGACTCGTCCGGTCAATGGCTCACCCTGCCCTCTTGCCGAAGGAAGCGTATGGGTCAGAATGGAGTAAGCTCTCCCGGTAGAGTCGAGAAAGACAGAGGTTTGATTGCTTCGTCCTTTTGCAGATAAGCGATAACCGTCTCCAGACTTATAGTTAAGCGTCAATGGATCAACATCATGACCTTTAGCGAATCGCACCCAGCCTTTATTTGACAGTACTACGGTAACAGACTCAGAGACCATTAAATCTGTTTGTGATAATGCCTGAGCTTCAGATCTTACGACAATAGGAGAACGACGGTCGTCGCCAAAACTTTCAGCATCTGCTTTAATCTCTTTCTTTATAAGCGTCTTAAGACGTCTTTCTGATCCGAGGGTTAGCTCAAGTGAATTGCGCTCCTGCTCTAGGTCATCCTGTTCTGCACGAATCTTTACTTCTTCGAGTTTGGCCAGATGTCGCAATTTGAGGTCAAGGATGGCTTCAGCCTGAATATCAGAAAGACCAAACCGTTCCATCAGAATAGCTTTGGGTTTATCTTCTGTACGAATAATTTCGATAATTTCATCAATATTCAAAAAGGCGATCATCAGGCCTTCAAGAATATGAAGTCTGCTGAGCACTTTATCCAGTCGGTGTTGTAAACGACGACGTACCGTTTCACTCCGCCAAGTAAGCCACTCTCCCAGCATTTTATCGAGAGCCTTAACCTGTGGGCGTCCATCAACACCGATCATATTCATATTAACCCGGTAGGTTTTTTCCAGATCAGTTGTTGCAAACAGGTGGTTCATCAGGCTTTCGATGTTTACCCGATTGGATTTGGGAACGATAACCAGACGAGTCGGATTCTCATGATCGGATTCATCGCGCAGGTCAGCGACCATTGGCAGTTTTTTGGCTTGCATCTGCGCTGCGATTTGCTCAAGAACTTTCGCTCCAGATGCCTGATGTGGCAGTGCAGTCACTACAATATCACCACTGTCCTGCTGGTAGACCGCTCGCATCCTTAAGGATCCCCTGCCCGACTCATACATTTTGATCAGGTCTGATCGAGGGGTAATCAGTTCAGCTTCCGTTGGAAAATCAGGCCCCTGAATATGCTCACAAAGTTCGGCAACGCCTGCTTTGGGGTTTTCCAGCAGGTGAATACAGGCGTTGGCCACTTCACGAAGGTTATGAGGTGGTATGTCTGTTGCCATACCGACGGCTATACCCGTGGTTCCATTCAGCAGAAGGTTTGGTAAACGAGCAGGAAGTATCGATGGCTCTTCCAGTGTTCCGTCAAAGTTTGGGACCCAGTCCACGGTCCCCTGGCCAAGCTCACCCAGTAATGAGTCAGCATATTTAGTGAGACGGGACTCGGTATAACGCATGGCGGCAAATGATTTCGGGTCATCAGGCGAGCCCCAGTTTCCTTGCCCATCTACCAGCGGGTAGCGATAGGAGAAAGGCTGTGCCATCAATACCATGGCTTCGTAACAAGCGCTATCACCGTGTGGATGAAATTTACCGAGTACATCACCCACGGTTCGGGCAGACTTCTTGAACTTGGCGGTATTCTTTAAGCCAAGCTCGCTCATTGCATAGATGATGCGCCTTTGGACAGGTTTGAGGCCATCCCCGATATGAGGCAGCGCACGATCCAGGATGACGTACATGGAGTAATTCAGGTACGCGTTCTCTGTATACGCTCTCAGGGACTGACGCTCAACTCCATCGTCGCCAATAATGATCTGCTCCGCCATGCTTTAACCTGTTTCAGGACACTGATAATAAATCCGTCATGATAGCAAGTATCTTTCTTGTTCTAAAAGCTATGATGCTGTGTATCACTGGATGATGCTTTGACCACATCGACTGACAAGAGCTAGGAATAGTGCTTTTTGCAGCTTGTTCCTTATGGCTCGGTACAATCAGGAATTGGTTTCTATTGATAGCCTTACCAGTTAGCCCTCTGAACGGGTATCAATATATGGATTTCCCCAACCCTGGATTTCACTGATTTGCTGGTTACGTTCGGACTCCCAGGAGGTAACCGGGTACATTTTGTTCCACGCTTCAAAGAGCTTTCTTTCTTTGTCACTGAGTTTGAATTTATATTTATCCGACATATAGAGGTAAGTTCGTGCAATACTGCCGCGTTGATTTTCGGGAGGTTGGGCAACACGGGCTTTAAAGTCAACATGGAAGTCACAGCGGCCGTAATAGTTTGGAGGGTTATTCAGCACACCAAAACGGTAGTTAGAACGGTCACCATTCACTTCCCCAATCGCCGGAACCAGGTTATGCAGATCTGCTTCCATTGCTCGAAATTCCGGACTGTTACGACTGCAGTTTTTCCGACCTCCCTTTTGCCAGCATTGCAGCTGATGGCCAAATGCCCAGGCAGGAACGACGTGTTCCCATTCGATCCGGTTTGCTCTGGTTTCCTGCTTACGGACGGAATAACCGCAGGCCTGAAGGTCAGGGACCAGTTTTTTTCCTTCTTTTTTGATCGGACAGCCACAGTAAAAACTAATAAGGTTTTTGTCGTATATTTTGGCGGCCTCGCGCTTGGCGCCGGAAAAACTCGTGGGTGGTGTAGCATAAGGAGAGGAGGAAAAAATGGCGAAGCTAAGGCAGATAACCCAGTTTTTTAAAGGAATGATAGACATGCCAGTTTGCCAGAGAAAGTAGTCAATTAGAGGTACTCAGGCTCACAAGAATATGCCTGATATCGAGCCGAGAATGAAATTATGAGCAACAAGGGTGTTGTGCGATTTTAAGATATATCAAGCTATGTTAGTCGTATAGTTTATTGCTCTGAATCAGAAAATAAACCATCTAAAGAATTTTTATCCCATTGTCGCTTTTCGCGGTAGTACACTACTTTTTTGGCTTTAGGGCCTGCGCACCAGATGGCATCCGCAAAACCCAGACTTTTGGCGGTTTCTTTGACTTTCTTAAAATAGAGAGCTCTGCTTCTCGGATCAGATGAATTGTTTACACCGTACTCACCCAAATAAATTGGGATTTGATGCTGGTCAGCCCACTGTTTTACCCGTAAAAAATTATCTTCCAGAAAAGCGATGTCTTCACCCGTACCCCATGTGGGCTGTGAGTTTTTAGTTTCAGGATATTTTGTGAACGTATTGGGCCAGTGGTAATGAAACCAGGCTATGAGGTGGGGGTCAGACTGTATAAAGGCAGGGTCTATTTGCATGGGAGCATGAATGGAGTTTGCACCGCCCCCGGTAATCAGAACATTTCTTGTTGGGTTATGTTTCCGAACGATAGCCAATAGCTCTTGATTAAGTTTGTCGACGACCTTTTTACTAAGGTGAAAATAGGGCTCGTTAATTAACTCAAAGAGCAGTGCATCAGGCTGGTCACTGAAGTAAGCACTGATCTGAGCCCAAATGGCCAGCATGCGTTGCCAGTTTTCCGGGCTGCAGTAGAACTCTTCTCTTTTGCCACAGGCTTCTATAAACCAATGCTCGCCATGAGCATTCAGAACCACTTTAAGATCTTCGTCCTGTGCCCATTCGATAACGGTTTTTACGCGAAGCAACCAGTCCGGGTCTATGCGATAGGGTGGAGATTGATCGGTGTGTTGATCCCAGCGGACAGGGATACGAACATGATCGAATCCTACTGCTCTGATATCTTCAAAATAAAACGGTTCTATCGGCTTTGCCCAGTTTCCTTCTTGAGGGGCACTCATTACATTGCCGATATTGATCCCCGCCCCCAATTGCCGGACCATTTCTGAAGGGGAGGTTTCTGCGAAGGAAGCCTGAGTCAGTAACACGGTGAGCGCGCTATAAATTAAGGCTGTCTTCATGTGTAACTGTTGTTTATCAGCAATCCTGTAATTGGCAAAAGCCCAACAATAATCAATGCAACACGTAAGCAGGGCTATTTACTGACAGGGATATGTGACTGAGCTGTCAGTGCAGAGAGTCAGAGATCATTGCACTGAACACACCACAAACCATGATTACCAGACCAATACCCGCACCTGATGTAAATGAGGACCACAAGGAAGCCTGTTCAACCGTATAATAATAAGCGGCACCAGCCATCAACCAGGCCCACCAGAATCCCAGAGAAGCCATGGCCGTGAGTCTGAAACCGGTTGAAATCATAGTTCTCATCATCTGCTTCCCCAAGCTGTGTTGTCATCAATAGTGCAGAAACCATCTTATGCCTCAAACACACAGAGGTGCATCAGGGTTTTACGAAGTTCAATCCGTGTATTTCTCTTTTCAGATGTTTTTCAATCCCCTATAGCAATTTATCATTTATATTTTTTTGCCTGCGGCCAATTTTGGCTGTTTACCAGAAAGCCCCATGGCATATTTCATCACCTGATTGACCGCTGGTGACAGCCTGCCAGCTATCGTCAGGCCGAGATTCCGTAGAAGTTGCAGCGGTTTACTCTGATTACTGAAAACATGATAAAAAGCATCCATCGTATTCATCATTAATGCATTATCCCTTCGCCTTGCCTTTTCATACTGGGTAAGAACCTCTTGGCTTCCCAGGTTTTCACCTGCCCTGTAGGCTTCAACCAGAACTTCAATCAGCCAGGCAGCATCCTGCAAACCCAGGTTTACACCCTGTCCCGCTAAAGGGTTTATGGTGTGGGCTGCATCTCCGGCAAGAACGACACCCGGACAGAAATACTCAGTAACATGGCGCCGGGCAATGGAGAATGCTCCACGCTCGTGAAGCTGGATAACTTCAGGTAGCTCAGCAGGGAATGTGGTTTTCAGCTCTTTAATGAATGCCTCACTGGAGAGTGCCAGTAGTTGTCGAATTTTCTCCGGATGGTTGTACCAGACAATAGATCCGAAACTTCTACCGTTAATATCCGGTAGTGGCAAAAAGGCCTCTGGACCTGTCGGGGTAAAGGCCTGCCAGGTAATGTCCTGACAGCCTCCGGTAATTTCAACCGTTGCAACCAGACATTGTTGCTCATAGTCCCGTTGCTCCATGGCCAGCCCCGCAGCTTGGCGAACCCGTGAGTTGGCACCGTCTGCACCCACTAACAGGTCACCAGAAAAGCGACGTCCATCGGACAACTCAATCATAGGGGGAGCCGCAGAAGTATGAATTTTTTGAATGTTGGCCGGGCAGAACAAAGAGACGGATGGATAAGATTTGATAGCTTCTAACAGGCCTAATTGAGTAACCCGGTTTTCAACGATAAAACCCAGCTGTGAGTGATTAATCTGTTTGGCATCAAACACAACCCGGTTTGCCCTGGAGCCTATCTCTTTTCCAAAGGCAGAGTGCAGTTTCTCCCACACGGCCATACGTCGATAGGGTGCCATACGCATGGATTGCATATGTGACCATGCTCCCAGTTGGCGAAGAATCTCTTCAGAGGCTGTGCTGAGAGCAGACACGCGCAACTCGGGCAGGGCATCAGCTGATAATGGGGATGGTTCAGTATGGTCGAATACGGCAACCCTTATTCCCTGTTGGCCAAGGCCGCAGGCGATCGTTGCACCCACCATTCCTCCACCGACAATAAGCACATCGTAGTGTTGCTGATCATCACTATGCCTGGAAGCGTCTGTTCTTTTCATAAGTAAGCTTTATGTGTAAGCGTCATAAGCCAGTGCAGCAGCGCACGCCATCAATCCAATCAATCCCGACCGGGATCTTTTCACCGAGAGTGGAATTAGTCAAATGAAGTATCTTAGGGTGTTTAGCAGCCTTTAGGGAAGCTGTTGGAAGTGGTGGAGGTATTGCGATTGGAAGTTAAAGGCAATCTGATGATTGCCTTCATTCGTCGGTCTGGTCATCATTAAACTCTTTGGTATTTCTCTCAGAGATTTTTTTCTTCTTGCGCTTGTTCTTTTTACGAGCTTTGCGCATTTCCAGAGATTTATCCTCGCCCTTTCTTGAGTCTGAGCGGTCAATGTAAGACTTGTGGTCTGCTGAGGAAGAGCTGGCACTGCCTTCATTTTTACCAGAGTTGTCATCATTGCCTTGACCGTAGTCAAGATGGGGAGAGGATGATGGATCAATTCTATAACCTGAACTCACAATCTAGCCTCCTTGCTTAATGAGTTACTTTAAGTTTATACAACGAAATAGCGTAATTCTGCCCCTATATGACTAATGATTGAGGCTGTCATACCCTTATGGGAGATAGATGCCTGTTTTTCAACCATAACAGCGTCAATAATTTTGCTTGGAGCCTTGCCAAGGCTGGATAGGCGGAGATTAACCAGAGCCGCTTCTGCGGCAGTCATTCCCGGGTTGAAGGCTACGTTTTCGGCATATCTACCTGAAATTATATCTCCGTTATCTATAAGTAGAGCTACCCCTGAATGACAGCCGGAATAAGGCGCATAGCTCCTCTGGGCTGCTTCTGTTGCTGCATTGACCAGTTCATCTGCAGGAACCGGGCTCTCGAGTGAGAGCAGTGATGGACTCATCAGTCGAGTGTTTTGCTTCAGGTCTCCAGGACCAAAAGCATCTGGAAGGAGGCTTGAGATGCTGTATTGGCGCTGTTGATCACTGTCGAGCTGGCTGACCAGGATATCCATATGGTCGATCTCACTGAGTTCGTTCATGAACTGGCGGCAGTGGCCACAGGGCGCTTCATTGACCATCAGGCGGCGCAGTCGGGTTTCTCCCTGGTGCCATGCGTTACTGATAGCAGCCTGCTCAGCGTGAATCGCCATTTTCAGTGGCTGCCCAGCCATTTCAAGGTTTGCACCAAGATAGATAGGTCCTTGCCCTTCTGAGCGAAAGCCTTCAACAATCGCACCCACGGAAAAATGTGAAATTGGGCAGGTGCTCATGGATGCAGCGAGAGGAAGCAGTGCTTTCAGAAGGTTCTCTGATGACAGCTCCATCAACCCCTTAAGCTCATTCACTTGCTCTGGCTCAAGGCGGCCCTGCTGGTGAATCAACTGTTGCAGGATATCAGCAGTATTAACTGGGAACTGAGCCAGCTGATCCTGAAAGGCCCTGTGATTCATAGCGTTACTCCGGTAACAGGATTCAATGCTGTTTATGTACTATGGAAATGGGGTAATTTCCATTGCTCTTTTTTCAAACCCTGCAATCTGCTGTATCTTCATAAATGGGAATAACGCTTATTGCGTCTTCAATGGAGATTGAAAACACTATGTCGCCATTAAAGCCTGAACAACGCGAGTATCTGTTCCAGCAATTGCAGCAACGCAGAGAGGCACTCATGGAAGCCGTAACTCAATCTGGTCAGTCTGCTGAACCGGTAACACTGGATCAGCAGGCATTTGGAAGAGTATCCAGAAATGATGCTCTTCAACAGCAGAGTATGGCAAAGGCTGGTCTGGAACAGAGCCAGCAGCAGTTAAAGTGGGTGCTAGGGGCTCTGGCTCGCTTTGAAGGTGGTGATTATGGTTATTGTCAGGAATGTGACAAACCTATTCCTTTTGCCAGACTGGAAATTCAGCCGGAATCATCGTTGTGTATTGATTGTCAAAGCCTGAGTGAACAGTAAATCATTTTTGTGGAAGTTTCTTGTGAAAACAGCCGTGAATAAAAGGGTAAAACCAATCGTTATTTTTGATTCCGGTGTTGGCGGGCTCAGTATTTATCAGGAAATAAAGCAAGCTTTACCTTACACTCCGGTGGTTTACTGTTCTGATATCCATGGTTTTCCTTATGGACCAAAGCCTGAACAGGAAGTGATTGAGCGAACCAGCCTTTGCCTTAATGCTCTGGCGGAACAGTTTGATCCCTCTCTTGCTGTTATTGCCTGTAATACGGCCAGTACGATCTCGCTGCCCAGGGTACGTGAAGAGCTGTATTTTCCCGTTGTTGGTGTGGTTCCGGCTATCAAGACGGCCAGTGAATACTCTGAAAAACGGTGCATCGGTCTTCTGGCGACACCTGGCACTATTGCCCGCAGTTATACGGATCAGCTGATTAATGACTTTGCCGGGGACTGTCATGTGATTCGAGTCGGCTCCAGTGAGCTGGTGCAAATGGCTGAACAGTACCTTCGGGGTGATCCGGTTTCAGAGAAAGAACTGCACAGGATTCTTGCCCCCTTTCTTGAGGGAGAACAGGTGCCGGATGCGATAGTGCTTGGCTGTACACATTTCCCTCTGCTACGAGGCGCTTTACAACAGATCTCTTCAGGCATTCATTGGATTGACTCAGGCTCTGCTATTGCCCGTAGGGTTGCTAGCCTGTTGGAACCAACCGGTTTTGATGCTGATTCAGTGTCAAACGATCTCTTTATGCACACTGGGCAGGACGAGCAGGTCAGTGCCCTGATTCCAGCATTGAAGAACATGGGATTTGCGGGTGTAAGAAATTTACAGATTGGGGCAACTACGATAGCGCCACACTCACGGGGTGAATGTGGCGGCATGGCGATCAATTACTCAAGAGAGCGCGCTTCGTAAAAAGCGACTTCTGAAATGCTGTGGTAAGCCTTGGACTGCTCGCGGAACTCACTGAACGATTCATAAACCCGTCCAGCAACATCGCTGGTGGCTGCCACTTCCAGTGTGATCTCATCGGCCACTTTTTTCAGTTCAGCAAGTACATCATCCGGCAGGCGCTTTACTTTAACTCCGTGCTCGTTCACCAGCTGTTGAAGCGCCGCATTATTCCTCGCAGTATATTCATCAATCATGTCCTGGTTTGCTGCACGGGCTGCCGTTTTTACAATGGCCTGCAGGTCTTCAGGCAGTTTATTCCACGCATCCAGGTTGATGGTGAATTCCATCATGCTGCCTGGCTCATGCCAGCCTGGGTAGTAGTAGTAAGAAGCGGCTTTGTAGAAACCAAAAGCCAGGTCATTGTATGGGCCGACCCACTCAGTGGCATCAATAGCGCCGGTCTGAAGTGCAGTAAACAGCTCACCACCGGGTATATTCACGGGTACACCACCCAGACGCTTCAGCACTTCACCGCCCATACCCGGTATGCGCATTTTCAGACCTTTCAGGTCATCCAAGCTGTTGATCTCTTTGTTGAACCAGCCAGCCATCTGGACACCACTGTTGCCGCCAGCCATCGGTTTTACATTGAACGGCTTGTACACTTCATCCCAGAGTGCCTGCCCACCACCGTAGTGAATCCAGCTGCTGATTTCCTGTGCATTCAGACCAAATGGAACGGCAGTAAAGAACTGGGTAGCCGGGTCCTTACCCTTCCAGTAATAAGCACCACTGTGACCCATATCAGCAGTGCCACTGGATACCGCATCAAATACTTCCAGTGGTGGAACCAGTTCACCGCCACCATACACTTTGATGGTCAGGCGACCATTACTCATTTTATTAACGGATTCGGCAAAGCGCTCAGGGGCGGTACCCAGCCCCGGGAAATTTTTTGGCCAGGATGTAACCAGTTTCCATTCGATGGGTTTTTGAATTTCCGGAGCTGCTGACTCAGTACTGGAGGTTTGCTGCGGCTGTTCACCCTGCCCACAACCCACCAGTGCTGCAGTTGCGGCAGCGATCCCCAAAGAGGCCAATAAATTACGACGTTTCATGCAAGGACCCTGTTCTCTTGTTTTTAATCTTTTACCAATCGGATTCTCTAAATCCCTATTCCGCTGATAGCCTCAAGCGTAATCCTGCGTTAAAGCTCCTCACCATAGCTAAGGCTATGACTCGTCACTTTGCCTTGTCTTACACTTCAGTCAGCCATGCTCATAACGGGTTTAGAAAATTTGATTGGTATTATTTATGCGGAACACGACAGAAGCATGGTAAGTGGATAGGGGGAAGCATACAAGCCTCCATTGATATGGAGGCTTTGGGTCTGGAGCCTTAAGTCTGGCAGGCTCCTAGATTGGAGAAAGGTTGGCGTAGGCCATCATCAACCATTTAGCGCCTTCAGAATCAAAATTGACCTGAACCCGGGCCTGGTTGCCATCACCTTCGTAATTAATCACAACACCCTCACCAAACACGTTGTGATGGACGCGCTGGCCGAGTGAAAGACCATGATCGGGTGATGCCGGCGCCATGCGGGTGACTACCGGTCGGGTTATGGTACCACCAAGGCGAACCTCCTGAAGCAGCTCACCAGGAATCTCCCTGATAAATCGGGAAGGGCGATTCATGGTTTCACTACCATACAGTCGGCGACTTTCAGCGTACGTCAGATATAAGGTTTCCATGGCACGGGTTATGCCCACATAACAAAGCCTACGCTCTTCTTCGAGGTTGCCTTCATCCAGGGACATTTTATGGGGGAATAACCCCTCTTCCATGCCGGCCAGAAAGACCAGAGGAAACTCCAGGCCCTTTGCAGAGTGGAGTGTCATCATCTGCACGCTGTCCTGGAACTGATCTGCCTGATTGGTACCCGCTTCCAGTGCTGCATGGGCCAGAAAGGCATCCAGAGGCGTCATGGCTTCGGTTTCTTCATCCAGGTCGAGCTCGTCCATATCAAACTGACGACAGGCATTAACCAGTTCCTCAAGGTTTTCCACTCGAGCCTGACCTTTTTCACCTTTTTCTTTACTGTGGTGATCGATCAGCCCACTCATGGTGATCACATGATCTGACAGTTCGCCAAGATCCAGTGTTTCACCCGCATGACTCATGGACTCGATCAATTCCACAAATGCTGCCATGGATTTACCGGCCTTACCGCCGACTACGGATGATGCCACCAGGTTTTTCAGAGCTTGCCAGAGTGAAATCCCCTGACTTCGGGCAGCCTCTCTCAGTTTTTCTACCGTTTTCTCTCCAATCCCCCGGGTCGGAATATTGATAACCCGCTCCAGAGAAGTGTCGTCGTTGGGAGAACTGACAAGACGGAGATAGGCCAGGGCATTTTTGATTTCTGCCCGTTCAAAGAAACGCTGCCCACCGTAAATTCGATAGGGGATTGCAGCCCTGAGCATTGCTTCTTCAAGTATACGGGACTGCGCATTGGACCGATAAAGGACGGCAATATCGCTGCGGGCCATGCCTTTGGTGACCGCATCTTTAATCCGATCTGTAATAAAGCGAGCTTCGTCCATTTCGTTAAAGCCAGCGTACAGATGTACTGGCTCGCCTTTATCGCCGTCGGTGCGCAGCTCTTTTCCTAAACGGTCCGGGTTATTGGCAATAACGGCATTGGCGGCCTGGAGAATATTACCGGTTGAGCGATAGTTCTGTTCCAGTTTGATGGTCTGGGCATTCGGGAAGTCATGTGTAAACTGACGTATATTTTCAATTCTGGCACCGCGCCAACCGTATATGGACTGGTCATCATCACCAACGACCATCAATTTGTCCTGGTCTCCAGCCAGCAGCCGTAGCCAGGCATATTGCACGGCGTTGGTATCCTGAAACTCATCCACCAGGATATAACGGAAACGCTCGCGGTAATGCTGGAGAATATCAGCCCGCTTCAGCAGCAGCTCATGCGCACGCAGCAACAGTTCCCCGAAGTCTACCACGCCGGCTTGCTCGCAGTACTCATGGTAGCGTCGATAAACATCCACCATGGTTCGTTCAAATGGGTCGTAACCGGGGTCGATGTAATCAGGACGAAGTCCTTCATCTTTTTTACTGTTGATAAACCACTGGGCCTGACGTGGAGGCCACTTTTGTTCATCCAGCTGCATGGCTTTCATGATCCGTTTGAGCACGCGCAGCTGATCATCACTGTCCAGAATCTGGAAGTTCTCAGGCAGTCCGGTTTCCTTCCAGTGCGCCCTGAGAAGGCGATGGGAAAGACCGTGGAAAGTACCCACCCACATCCCTCTGGGGGCGATGCCCAGCAGTTCCTCAATACGTGAGCGCATTTCTGCCGCCGCCTTGTTGGTGAAGGTTACGGCCATCACTGAATAGGGTGACATGGCTTCAGCCTGAACCAGCCAGGCGATGCGATGAACCAGAACGCGGGTTTTACCACTGCCGGCACCTGCCAGTACCAGCATAGAGCTGACGGGAGCAGCAACGGCACTGCGCTGTGCATCGTTCAGTGAATCAAGTATTGAGGTTACGTCCATAAAAATCTTTCAGTCAGGATTCGGTGCCCCCTTGCGATGGGGAGAGTATTTACAAGTACAGTGAGAGTTTAACGAAACTGCGTCATGAGGTCTTGCCTGTGTTAAGGTTCATTTAGACAGAGATGCAAGTGATGAACGAAGTTATTGCTATTTATTAGCATTTTGTCTGTGTATCCATGAGAACAACAATGAACGAATCAATGATGTTGAGCAGTTTATGTTAAGCAATGACCCGATTATCGAAGTGGGCAGGCAGTATGACAGTCTGAGACGTTCAGAGAAAAAAGTAGCTGACTGGGTACTCAATGAACCATCAAGTTGTATCAGCTTAAATATTGGACAGGTGGCTAAACAGGTTGGTGTCAGCGAGCCTACTGTCATGCGCTTTTGCAAGGCAATTGGTTGTAAGGGATTTCAGGATTTCAAATTAAAACTTGCCCAGACTCTGGGTACAGCTTCTGCTCCCCGCTTTACCAGTATGAAACTGGATCGGGATGACAGTACTGAATCATTAAAGAATAAGGTCTTTGATTTGACAATTCAGGAGTTGATGCAGGTCAGGGAGAGAATGGATATAGCCGGCCTGCAATCAGCAATTGAGGTCTTGGTTGGTGCTCGACGAATCGAATTTTTCGGGTTTGGTGCTTCTGCAGCGGTGGCACGCGATGCCCGGCATAAATTTATACGCTTGAAAGCGACAGCGGTAGCCTGTGCGGACCCTCATATCCAGCTGATTTCTGCTTCAACCATGACCCGTGATGATGTCGTTGTTGCGATTTCTCAAACTGGACGTTCAAAGGACTTGATCCACAGTGTAAAGCTTGCCAGAGAGCACGGAGCAACGATTATTGGCATCTGTCCAAATGGTACACCACTAGCAGAGCACTGTGATTTCCCGCTTGCGATAGCGGCGGAAGAAAATACGGATCTGTTTACACCATTAACGTCCAGAATTGTTCATCTGGTTGTGATTGATGTGCTCGCGGCAGGGGTCGCCATGCAGAAAGAACCAGAGCTTGAATCACAGCTGAAAAGCATAAAAAAAGGGTTGAGGTCTCTTAGAGTTAAGGATTTGTAAGATTTATCTTACATTTTTATACGACATGAGTGGTTGTCGTATGACCAGTAATTTAATATTTTGGTAACCGTAATCAGGCATCATTTAATAACAAATACAAGAAGAGGATGCTGTTATGGGAAAAGGTAAGAAAGCCGAAAAAGAGTTCATTCTGGATGAGCACCTGATCCGTCCTGAACTTGAGCAGAAAGGTTCCAAGCGCTCTCTGCAAATCCGCAGAGCACTTGAGGATAGAGAAGAAGACAAGCGACTCAGTGCCATTTTTGGCGATGACTACTGGGGAGGCATCTAATCACTTCAAATGAATACGAACCTTTGCTTACTCCTCGGTGAGGGTTCGTATCAAAATACTCCATTCTATCCCAACCATTTACTGAATGAGTTTTAGCAACTGCATCTTTTTTCCATCTGACTTCTAGCCATCACTTTCAATCACTATTCCTGGCTCTTCCCTCCAATATCTCTTTATATATTACTATGGTTCAGAAAAAAGATGACTGAGATCTTGGTTCTGAACTATGAATGTGGGGATCCTTTTTTAGATTAAAGTACGCCATGTGCGACTTTTAGGTTTGCATAAGGAGACATGACTGATCCTGCTTTCTGCTATTAAAAGCAGTAGAAAGCAAAGAAGGTTTCAGTCATGCCCGTTGAAGAGTTTATCACTACAGTCTACTGCTTGATCGACGATTTGGTAAAAGAGCTTTTTCCTGTACCACTGCGACTTCGAGGGTTTCCACCAAAGCTCACTGATAGTGAAGCGATCACCATGGAAGTTGTCGGTGAATGGCTTGGGCATCATAAGGACACTGAGATTTGGAAGTATTTTACCCGACACTGGCGACACCTGTTTCCTGACATTCCTTCACGCTCGGCATTTGTCAAACAGGCCGCCAACTTATGGCATGTGAAACAACGACTGCAAATTCGTATAGTCCAGATGATGCATGCAGATAATGCAGATATCCATTTAATCGATGGTTTTCCGATTGATGTTGTCGTCAGAACCCGTGCACCACAGAGCCGTATCTTTAAAGCTGAGGCTGGTTATGGTTACTGCGCTTCCAAGGACAAGAAGTTCTATGGCTTTCAGGGGCATTTGCTGGTTGAAGCACGAGGGATTCCTGTGGGTTTTACTCTGACCGCAGCGAACGTAGATGAGCGTGATGCAGCCTATGACATGCTCGAGACCATTTCTGGCCTCTTGCTTGGCGATAAGGGCTATATAAGGCCTGAGTTTAAAGCTGATTGTCAGGAATTAGGTATTGATCTTCAGACGCCACTGAGAAAAAACATGCAAGATGAACGTCCGAAGTCGTTTGTAAAGCTGGTATTACGGGTACGACGGAGAATAGAAACAGTGATAGGTCAATTGACAGAGCGCTTTGAAATAGAAAAGTGCCATTGTCGAGATAGATGGCATATGACATCACGTATCGCTCGGAAGTTACTGGCACATAATATTGGTTCTTATCTGAATATAATTGCTGGTCGTCCTGCAATACAGTTTGAGAACCTTATTTCCGAAGATTAAAAAACGGAAAGCAAATAATTGCGTGATTTTGAAGATACAACTTGGACTTACCATCATGCTAGCCCGGATATTTCATAAACGTGCTCCCGTTCTCGCTTGTCCTTTGCCGCCCTAAGGGAGTTTTGCTCGGTCGACCGTACTCCCCGGTACGGCACTCCCTCACAAAATCCCTTAGGGCGACAAAGTCCTGCCCGAGATTCGGGGCAGTTTATGAAATATCCGGGCTAGTAATTTGAGATAGTTTCAGACAAAGTCGCACATCGCGTATTAAAGTGTTATATTATAACACTTACCAAAAGAGCGGGTTTTGTATGCAGTTTGTCCCCATTAAACAGTTGCTGATAACAGTGTTGCTAATGACTGTCAGCTTCTTTGCAAGTGCTGAGCCACCAAAGGTTCTTGCCAGTATCAAGCCCTTGCAGTTGATTGCCCAGGCGGTTACGGAAGGGGTGGCTGATACGAAAGTATTACTGCCTCCGGGTAGCTCACCTCATAGTCATAGCCTTAAGCCTTCGGATGTGCGGAAGTTGAGAGATGCTGATGTCATTTTTTGGGTAGGCCCTTCAATGGAGACTTTCCTTCCAAAAATGTTGACCTCTACAAAGGGGGTAAAATCAGTTTCCATGATGGATATTCATGGGATTCGCCTGCGTAGCAGTGAAGAGGATGAGCATCATATCCATGAGCACGGAGAGCATCATGACCATGGTGACTATGACCCCCATATCTGGCTAAGTACAGAGAATGCCAGGGTTATTGCGAAAGAGATGGCTCGTGTGTTGATTTCTGTGGACAAAGTTAACCAGTCTCGCTATCAGAATAATCTTGATCTTTTCTTGAAAAGTATGGATCAGACGGATTCACGTAACTGTCAAAAAGTAGAACAATCAGGAAAGAAACCATTTTTTGTGTTCCATAATGCATATGGCTATCTGCAAGAGCAATATGGTCTGGAGGTTGCTGGCTATTTCACACTCAATCCTGAGCAACAGCCAGGAGCCCGGCATCTAGTAAGCTTGAAAGGGCAGTTGGATAAGGCCAGTGAAACCTGTATCTTTCGTGAACCACAGTTTCAACCTGCTTATATTGAACGACTAACTGAGGGGCGCTCAATAAGAGTAGGGGTGCTTGATCCTCTGGCGGAAAATATTCAATCCGGGCCTGAAAGCTATGCAAAGTTTATCAATCAGCTTGTGGATAACATTACCAGCTGTATTCAAGGTGCAGCCAAAAAGAACGGCAAGCTTAGCTGATTAAACTGATACCCATTAGATTGCCAAGCAGCAGGCTGATAATTATCGATACTGGTAGCAGTGCTGCCAGTAATGTTACCCACATTTTTAGGCTTGCGTATTCCTGACGAAGATTCCAGCGCTTTGCTGCATATCTCTTATCCTCATCCATTTCTGTGGATAAACCACAGCCAGTGCAGCTGACCTGCCACATTTTAACTCTTCGATTGGCTTTGCCTATGATCAGGTCTGCAAATATAGCTTTACCCCGGCAACAGGGGCAGGGCTGTAATTTCATAACTCTTCCCTGAGCGACATCTATCTCATTATTGCTTATACCCTGTGTATTAATAGCTTATTCACAGACTTTAACAGCTTATCCACAGGGCGAACACAATCACTTAATCTTTGTTATAAGGGTTATCCTAAGATAATGGTCTTGCTGCCATCAACAATAACCCGGTCTTCGATGTGATACCTCAATCCTCGCGCTAGTACACTTTTCTCAACATCCTTACCTAACCGAACCATGTCTTCTGGAAGGTGGTGATGCCCTACCCTGATAACATCCTGCTCAATGATAGGACCTGCGTCGAGTATCTCCGTAACGTAATGGCAGGTGGCGCCTACCAGCTTAACCCCCCGCTCATAGGCTTGATGATAGGGCTTAGCTCCCACAAATGAAGGTAGAAAGCTGTGATGGATATTGATGACTCGGTCAGCATAGAGTTCACACAGCTGTGGAGGCAAAATTTGCATATAACGTGCAAGTACGACCGTATCAACACTGTATTCTTCGAGAAGTGATGTCATTTTCTCAAAGGCAGGTGCTTTATCATGTTTATCCACAGGTACATGATGATAGGGAATACCATGCCACTCCACATAGCTTCTCAAATCCTCATGATTGGAGATGACACAGGGGATTTCCATCTTCAGGTCGCCACTGCGCCAACGATAAAGCAGGTCAGACAGGCAGTGAGCCTCTTTACTGGCCAGAAGGGCTACACGCGGCGGGACTCCTGAGTCATTGACGCGCCAATCCAGGCTGAGCTTTTCAGCTATCGGGGTGAAATGCTCTTTGAATTGATCCACAGAGAAAGGGAGGCTTTCTGCTTTAATCTCATTGCGCATGTAAAACCGCCCAGTAACAGGGTCGGAGTGATGATTGGCCTCAACAATCCAGCCGCCATGCCTAGCGATAAAGTCACTAACGGTGGCTACGATGCCAGTGGAATCCGGGCAGGAAACAAGTAAACGATAAGTTCTGGTCATGATGCTTAAAAAACGTAAGTTGACGATCAATTATAAGTATTTGGCGCTATGAAATCATATTTTGCTTTATGCTGATCAGTGCTTAGTCTGAATTTTCACAGGTCTCTGGGGCCATTAAGTTACACTAATTGATCATAAATAGAGGAGGAGTGGTTGTTTTAATGATGCGTTTGTCTGATAGTCCGGATCTGATCATCATGGGTGATCCCCTGCTTTTTCAGCAACATCGGCAAGTGAGAGTTGATGATATCCTGACCGATAATTTCCAGCACAACTTGCGAGTTCTTCGTAAAAGACAACTGGAGGCCAACGGTATTGGTATTGCCGCTCCACAGGTTGGCTGGGGGGTGAGGGTTTTATGCATAGGAATCTCTGAAGAGACAAAGACACGTTATCCCAGCGTGCCAGATATTCCTTTTTCATTTTGGATCAATCCGCAGATCATAGAAGTCAGTCAAGAAACCTGCTGGACGTGGGAGGGTTGTTTATCAGTTCCAGGTATCAGAGGGTGGGTCAACAGGCCGGCAAACGTGAAGGTCAGAGGTTTTGATGATCAAGGAAACATCATTGAGGCCTCGCTGGATGGATTTGCAGCCAGGGTTATGCTGCATGAAATTGATCACTTGGATGGGATTTTGTTTCCAGAAAGGGTTGATGAAACCAGGTTAATGGTTCCCAATATATCAATGGATACACAGAGTTGCTGGCCCGAGAACTGGCCAACAATAAATGCTCGAATTACACCGCCGGGAACTATTTCGAAAGAACGATAAAGAGCAGCTTAAGTCGTTGACCTGCTTCTTAAAAGATATCATCACCATCTTCAAGAAGCTGTGTTGTATCAGAATTGCTCCTCAGGCTTTCGCGGTATCTCCGGCGATTGAGAAGCTTTCTTTGAACGACATCAGGAAATTCGGTGAACTGAATAATTTGCTTATCGATGAGTAAGTCAATAACGTCTTCAAGTACACGTATGAAATCAGCATCAGAAGATTCCATGATTCCGGTACTGATCTCAGGGTTGTTTTGTAAAAAAAGTTTCAGGCTTGCATCGTCCATGTCAGCTCGCTCCCATTCGTTCGAAAGCGGCTTATCTGAGACGGCGCATACCTGATTATTGTCATCCCTGAGTACGTAGAGCATATCCTTTTCTCTCGTGTTTAATTGTTTAGTATAAGCATTATGGGACTACTTTGCTTATTGAAGAGGCATGGCCGCCACAAGGTCAGCAATCAGCTTTCGGCTCACATCATAAGCCGCTTCACCAGGGCGCCCTTCTCCCATGCCACTTATGCTCCATATGTCTTCTCCTGAAGCAATATCCGTAACTTTCAGCTGCAATGCGGTTGAAAAACGGTTCTGTTCATCATATTGCCACTCAAGAATTTCACCTGATATCGATAGTTTAATGCTTTTACTCTTTGCCCACAGCTGAGCGCGTTCAAGCTCATAGATATCAGCAAGATAGCTGGGGGCTGGGTTGGTTTCTGGCTTTTTATAAACAGTAGTATTTTTTATTCCAACCGACGCCAATTGAACTAATAAAATACGCTTGAGCTGAACGGTTTCTTCCTTAGGGACACCGGTATGGCTGATGAATGGTAACATTGCCAGGTGAGAATCTCTGGGAATGCCATTTTGATACTGTTTGGCTATTTTACTGGCATTAACCTGACATCCAGCCAGTAATATGAAAAGCAGGCTAAGTACGAAGATGGAAGCAAACCGTTGCTGTAATCTGCCGGAGAAGAGTTTATTTTTCATGTTGGCATAACTCGTGATGATGCAGCTTGAGCCATTGCATTGCAATGATTGCTGGAGCGTTGGCTATCCTACCATCTTCCACCATATCATAAGCTTCCGGGAAGGGAAGAACATGAACTCTGATATCCTCACCTTCATCGGCCATGCCAAAAACGCCGCCTGCATTTGTGGCGTCCACCAGACCACAGAAAAGTTTCAGCTTCTCATTACTTGCTCCAGGGCTGACATAGAAATCAGATACTGGCCTCAATGAGGTAATCTTATAACCGGTTTCTTCCTCTACTTCTCGAAGGGCAACTTCTTCCAGCGTTTCTCCGGGCTCGCTGATGCCGGCAACCACCTCCAGTAACCAGGGATCATCGTTGCTCAAAAAGGGTCCCATGCGGAATTGCTCGACCAGAACCACCTGATCATGAACCGGATCAAATAAAATGACACCGACAGAAGGTGGCCTTACGGTGGCTTCACGGATCAGGGGGCGACTGATTCCCCCTTTAAAGAGGCCATGAGTAATCGTGTATTTAAAGAGCTTCAGAAAGCCTGAATAAACCTTTGTCTCTTCCTGAACCTGTACATCGCTGGCATCAAGACCTGAAAGCTTCATATGTTCCCTGTCTGGTATAAATTGTTATTCATAATAAAAGCCTGAACAGAAGGTAGCAGCATATTCAATCCCTGCTGAAGATCATCGGCTATTTTTGAGGATTCAAGAATTTTGCGGACATCACTGCTGCGGATAGGTAGCCGTTCGGTAGCGGTAAAGATAGGCCACTTTTCCTCAATTTCTTTCGATTTATAAAATCGAGTCCAGGTTTCAGGCCTTGCATTATCTGGTCCCCTGATGAACGAAATATCGGCTTTGTCTTTGTATTTACTGGTTAAGGCTTCCATCAGATCATATGTGTATACCGGCTTGCCAGGGTTCTGTTTCAGCAGTTCTGCCTCCAGGTCACAAACCTCTAAAGGGCAGCCTGCATCTGCATCATCAATAAAGCATTGCAGCATTTGCAGGCGAAGGTTGAATGGCAGGGGCTTCTTGTCGAAAGCATGAAACGCACTGGGGATAAGCAGGATGTGATCATGGCAGGTAGCAGCCTGCCGTAAAACATCCAGGTGCCCAAGTGTCGGGGGGTCAAATGCTGAGCCGAAAACTCCCAGCTTCATGTGGCTCATCATTCAGTCTCCATATTTGATGATAGTCTGTGGATGTAATGGTCTGCCGGTATCGTAAAGAGAGCCAGCCAGACCAACAAAAGGGTGTCTCATTATATCGATTTTATAAGGTCTGCCGAGGGCAACCAAAAGGTTGGTTTATTCCGAAGCCGATAAGGCCGCATTACGTATGAGGCGAGGTTTTTTTACTGATAGGCAAATAATTTGCGTCAGGTATTATTTTCCGTCTGGAATGACTCCCTGTCACTGAAACAGTGATGGCTTTTTTTCGAGGCCCGATATCTCCCTCCTTACTTCCCCCTTGATATCGGGTCTTTTTTATTTTTTTGTCCTGCCTTGTAGTAAACCTCATCACCTGTAAGTGAACGTTTCTTATATAGCCTGCTAATAAAGCCTTATTAGTTTCAAACTGTCTCTATTTTGGCTTGATAAATCACACGTTGCTCAATACAGAGTCAGGAATCTGGATTTCCACAGATACCGGCAGATGGTCAGTGATAGGAATATTAATAACGCCAAATCGATTAACAACCAGAGAAGGGCTGATCAGAATATGGTCCAGAGAGCGCTTTGGCTGCCAGCTGGGGAAGGTATTTTGTCCCCAGTGGGCGGCATGGAGGGATGTGTCTTTCAGGGGGGAGTCATTGAGTAACTGATCTGCGTGGGTGTTCATATCACCCATTAGCACCACATGCTGATTGTGTTGCACAACATCCCGGATATAGGAAAGCTGGATATCTCTGGCCCTTTTGCTCAGCGCCAAATGCATCATCACCACGGTAAGAGGCTCTTCAGGGTTGCCAAAGCGGGCGACAATGGCACCTCGCCCGGGAATCAGTCCGGGCAGTTTGTGGTCTTCCAGCGATACAGGCTCAAACCGGCTGAGCAAACCGTTACTGTGCTGTGCCAGCTTGCCAAGATTTCTGTTGATCTGATGATACCAGTAAGGGAAGTGCCCTTTCAGAGCCAGATATTCAGTTTGATTGATAAAGTTACTTCGAATACTTCCACCGTCAGCTTCCTGCAGGGCAACCAGATCAAAGTCAGGAAGAACACTGGCAATACGGTCAAGGGTAGTCAGGCGGTTAGCGTGAGGAAGAATATGCTGCCAGCTGCGGGTCAGATAATGCCGGTATTGCTGAGTATTAATGCCTACCTGAATATTAAAGCTGAGCAGGTTGAGGGTATTTTTGTTTAACTGACAGGGAGTTGCTCCCTGTACAGAGTGGTGAATATGCCCGGAACGGTACTGACAACGCTGCCGGTGTAAGCGCCGACGAATGGCACCTGTAAGAGTTCGAATGGGCATTGTGACCTACCGCAAAAATGTGTACGGGAACCTATGGACAGATATTACAGGCCTTTTATTCAACTTCCTTCAAAGAGTTATCGAAGATTTACAAAATAAAGTGGTTAAAAATCCAAACATTTGATCTTTAACCACTCCTGCTAGGAGCTTGTGGTCGGAACTAACCTTTTCGATCCTGTTTGACTTTCCGAATCAGGTAGTCGGCAATAACCGGCATATTACCCATTGATCCCGCCAGTCCTGGCTCAACCACATATCGACCATCGATAACAATGGCGGGTACACCAGACAGCTCATAGCCTTTAAGTTTAGAGAAGGCTTTCTGAAGCTGATTATTCACCCCGAAACCCTTGAACTCTTTATTAAAGGCACCGGGCTCAACACCAAACTCCCGATTTAAAAACTCGGTCATCTGCTCACTGTCCTTGAGCTGGTTTCGGCGGTTCTGTATTTCACTGAAGATACCAGCATGAACCTTCTCTTCCAGCCCCATATTTCGGACAGTATAGTAAAGCCGGGCGTGGGTCTGCCAAAGGTTAGGACCGAAGAAACCAGGCGTTCGAATGAACTCAACATCTGCAGGCAAGGTTTCTTGCCACTGCTCAATCTTTGGCTCAAGTGCATAACAGTGGGGGCACCCGTACCAGAAAATGGAAACAACCTCGACCTTCTCCGGTTTGGCATCCGTTTTTACCGGATTGGCTAACACTCGATAGTGCTGACCTGGCTGAAACAGTTGGGGTGGACTGGACTGAGTGATGACTTGAGGTGACGTTGATGAGTTATCACTGTTTGTTGAGCGCTTGGTCGTGCTGGTTTGCGCTACAGGTGTATTTTGAGCAACAGTCGCTTCCTTACTGTTTTGAGCACCATTGAACAGATATCCAGCTGCGACCAGGGCAACTCCCAAGAACACAGCAATACCTAATATACCCTTCGTTTTTTTTGTCATTAGGGAGCCCTCTATTTTTCATTGTTATTAAGTAACTAACCATAGGGAATCATACATTTCTGACTCCTTGTTCAGGCACTCTGCCGCGTTACAACTCCGGTCACGTAGCTAAGGCTATGCTCCCTCCATTGTGCCTTGCATAGTATCTGCCCAAGTAGCCTGAAATATGCGATTCCATATGGCCAGCTACTTAAGGATATGGCGTTTTATTGGAGACACATTACGTCAGCATCTGACGAAAAGGAAGTCTGATCAGGTCGGTTGGTCAGGATGTTTTTACAAGGGGAGTATCACAGAAGCCTGTCTGAATCAGGCTTCTGTAAATCATCAAGGATGACAAACGATCAGCGAAGACCGCTGATGTAGTGGGAAACGGCTTCGATTTCTTTATTGCTCATTTTCTCAGCAATCGTTCTCATGATTTTGGTGTCGCCGTCATTGGTTCGATCACCTTCACGAAGATCCCGAAGCTGCTTGGCGGTGTAATCTGCTTTCTGGCCCGCCAGGGAGGGGAATCCCGCAAGGAAGTTACCCTTACCCGTAGGAGAGTGGCAGCTGGAGCAGGCTGGAATGCCTTTCTTGGCATCTCCGCCTCGATAGAGTGCTTCACCCACTGAGACATACTTTGCGTCGGTTGCTCCCTGTGGAGCCGGCTGGCTGGCGTAAAAAGCAGCCAGATCAGCAATGTCCTGCTTGGTAAGAGCGCTGACGAAGGGCATCATCTCTGGAACAGAGCGCTCACCGTCTTTGATTTCAGTGATCTGCTTAATCAGGTAACGCTCCCCCTGACCCGCGAGATTCGGCCAGTTTGGAGCAGGGCTGACCCCTGTTGCGCCATGACAGGCAGCGCAGGTAGTCGCTTTGCTCTTGCCTGCAGCTGCATCCCCTTTGGCAAAGGCTACGCCCGTTACCCCCAAAGAAATTACCAGAGTGAGAATGACTTTTTTCATTACCTGACCCAGTTACGGCGTTTGCCTCAAATGGCTGTTATTATTCATCAGACCTGACAGCTTTTATTATTTAGAGGCTGTCCGAGAATAGACTGCCCTACTGCGGTAGCAGCAAATTGGTCTAAAAACTCCGTTTTGTTCGGCAAATAGAACCACTATTCACCTCACAAAACAGAATTTCTATCCTCAATTTTCTGCCATCCTCGCTACGGGCGTTATTCTTAGACAGCCTCTTAGCGAAACAGATCCATGCAGAGATTCGCGTCTGCTTTCTGGCTGCTTCAGCATCAGGTGACATGACGGCATGTGCCTTGAACGACGATAGTATAAACTACTCAACCGGCAACCGGTACAGGCAGAGCTATATCGATCAGCTGGAAGCGATAACCTAGCGTCCTTTTTCTGATTTCTATTACGTGGTTTATTAAGCCCGGTGCTTATTAATTCAAGGCTCACTGGAAGTCAGCAAAGATTACTGGAATAGATGAAACCCCATGAGTGATACCAGATCTTCATTAAATTACCGCAAGGCCTCTTTTTACAAGAGTGCGGCCAAGCTGAGCCAGTGTCCGGAGAATGAAGGTCGTGAAGTGGCCTTTGCAGGTCGCTCTAATGCAGGCAAGTCCAGTGCACTGAATGCGCTGACCGGTTCCAACAAGCTGGCTCGAACCAGTAAGACACCAGGCAGAACCCAGCTCATCAACTTCTTTGAGGTTCAGGAAGGAGTCTTTCTGGTGGATCTTCCAGGCTATGGTTATGCCAAAGTGCCTGAGGCCATGAAGAAAGAGTGGCAGCATCACATGACTGATTACCTCGAGCGCCGTGAGGCGTTAGTTGGTCTGGTGCTGTTGATGGATATTCGTCATCCGATGAAAGAGTTTGATCAGATGATGCTTAATTGGAGTGTAAGCGCTAACTTACCTCTGCATATCCTGCTCACCAAGGCTGATAAGCTGAAACAGGGAGCTGCCAAGCAGGTGTTGAATGCGCTTAGAAAGGATCTGTCCCGATTCCCGCAGGTGAGCGTTCAGTTATTCTCTTCGCTCAAGAAAAGCGGTGTTGATCAGCTCTCTATGAAACTGGACGAGTGGTTCCTTGCTCCTGAGCCTGATGATATTTATGACGATCAGGAAGATGACTACATTGAGTCTGATGATTAAGTTTTACTGCTGAGCATGGAAGACTGTCCTCCACCTTGTGGAGGACACCTTATTCATCAGGATCAAGCCTGAACCAAAATCTCTCCGGATTTGGCCGGTATGGTCAGCTCAAGGGTGCCATCTGAAGCATCAATGCCCTCTCCTTTTTTTATCAGTAATGAAAAATACCCTTGCTCGAGCCCCATCTGCCAAATGGGTAAAGAGAGCGCTGCAGGTGTTAATCCACGGTTTATTGCACAGATTACCCGCTCATTATCCAGGCAGCGGGCAAAAGCAATAACATCCCCTTCTGCATAAAGCCACTGAACACGGCCTGACTGCAAAGCTGAAGACTGGTTACGCAGGGAGGTCAGCTGCTTAATAAAATCCACCATGTCCTGCCGGGAATCCAGGCGCTCCCATGGGAAACAGCGGCGATTATCCGGGTCATGCCCCCCTTCCAGAGCGACTTCGGTGCCGTAATAGATGCAGGGTACACCGGCCCAGCAGAACAGAAATATCAAAGCACAGCGTAAAGTGGCCTCATCGCCGTTAACCATGGTCAGAAAACGCATGGTGTCGTGGCTATCCAGCTGGTTAAGTTGACTCAGCTGATTACGCCAGGGAATCTTTGCCGCCGCTTCCATCAGCCATTGGGCAAACTCATCTGCCTCAATACGACAGGGATCGAAGGCAATATCCAAACCGGCAAAGAAAGCCCGAACGGGGTGGGCAAAGCCATAATAATTCATTGCCCCGTCTTCCTGATCACCTTGCAACCATTGGGTTGCTTCGAAAAAGTGCTCACCCAGCACATAGCACTGTGGATTCTCGGCTTTTGCTGATGCCCGAAATGCCCTGACGTAATGAGCATTGTTGGTCGCGCCCTCCCCTTCTCCCAGCATATGGATAACATCGAAGCGCCAGCCATCGATACAATATGGTTGTTTCAGCCAGTGCCGAATAACTGAGTTGTCACCAGCGTAAAAGTAATCACGGACTTCAGGGTTCAGAAAATTCAGTTTTGGCAGGGTGTGGATACCATTCCAGCCAATGTAGTTTTCGGAGTCACCATCAAACTGGTGATAGTCCCGAAAGGGAGATTTGGGATTTTGCCAGGCACCCTGACCATCACCCCGCTGTTGAAAACGATCAAACCATGGATGGTCAAGAGAGGTGTGATTGAAAACTGCATCCAGCACAATCTTCATATCTCGCTGATGCAGATCGTTCACCAGCTCAGCAAATTCCTCATTGGTGCCAAGGTGTGGGTCAATATTGAGGTAGTCTGTGGTGTCGTACTTGTGATTACTGGGGGCTGCAAAGATTGGGTTCAGATAGAGCGTTGTGACACCCAGAGACTGGAGGTAGTCGAGCTTGTCACGGATACCCTCGAGATCGCCACCAAAGAACTCACTGGCACCATCTTTTCCATGCTCTGAGACAGAAGTTCCCCATGGTTTGGCTACCGTTGGCTTTTCCTCACCCAGCAGGCAGTATTCATTGGAGGTGACACTGATTGCCGGGTTGGCGTTAGCAAAGCGGTCGGGAAAAATCTGATAGAAAACCTGATGTTTTACCCACTCGGGAGGCTGATGTTCCGAGTTGTATCGGAACAGCTTTTCCTGACCAGGCATACGTTTAGATATACCTGCCCCGTGGAGCCACCATTGACGCTCTTGGGTTATAGCTTTAAAGCAATAGACCGTTGTTGCCTTATCCCGGCTCATGGGAATGGTGGCTTTCCAGGTTGTTAGTCGTTCAGCGTCTTGAGACCGCTCCATTGGAATGAGGCGTTCCTCATTGTCTGGTTCGCAGCGGACATACAATGCTTCAGGCTGAAGACCTGGCTCCGTAACAAGATGAACCGTGAGCGCAGTGTTAGAAAGGATGACCCAGCTGTGATCCTGCCCATGGTACATAAATGGTGCTTTCATACGACAATTCACCAACCAGAGTGGTTCTATGGTATTAACCAGTTGCCACTGCTTCAGAAGAAATCGATGTGGTTAAGGCTGATAGTTGAAAGGAGAAAAACTGGGAAAAATTTATCTGACGCTAAACCAGCCCATGTTCAGCCATGGATAGTATCTCTCCCTGCCCCACAATCATATGATCCAGCACCTGAATATCCACTAGCTGCAGCGCTTCTTTTAAGCGTTGAGTAATGCGAATGTCAGCCTGACTGGGCTCAGGATCCCCTGACGGGTGGTTGTGGCAGAGAATCAGTGATGCCGCATTCAGAGCCAGTGCCTGCTTCACGACCTCCCTGGGATGAACTGTGGCTGCGTTCAGGGTGCCCTGAAAGAGCGTTTCAAGTGCAATCACCCGATGCCGGGTATCCAGAAAAAGGCAGGCGAACTGCTCCCGCTGAAGACCCTGAAAGTGAAGCTGCAGATATTCCCGAGTTGATTCCGGGCTGGAGATAATGTCTGAGTTCGCTACTTTTTCCAAAGCACTCTTCGACAAAGCTCCAAAGTGGCACTGAGCTGAGTGGCTTTAGCAGGCCCAAGGCCTTTAATCGACATCAGTTGCTGTTGGCGGGTTGTCAGCAGTTTGTCAAGTCCACCAAACTGCTCAAGCAGGAGGCTGGCCAGTTCCATCACGTTCATACCCTGACAGCCAGTTCTTAGCAGCAGTGCCAGTAGCTCCGCTTCAGTCAGTGCTGAGGGGCCCATAGCCAGTATCTTTTCTCTAGGAAGCAAATGATGACTCCAGTCTTGTGCTCTTATGGTAGTTATCCCGCCAGCTATTCACTGATATGATGGAAGAGATTTATGGTGAGTAGCTCATGGTTTTTTGTGCGATTCATGACTGCTCAGACAAAGAATTGCCGGTTTAATTCCCTGAGGAAATTTGCAACCTATGCAACAGCTAAGCAACAAACGCATTGTTCTTGGTGTTACCGGAGGCATTGCCGCCTATAAGAGTGCAGAGCTGATTCGTCTGCTGACCAAGCTGGGGGCGGATGTCCGTGTGGTTATGACCAGTGCTGCCTGTGAGTTTATTACGCCGTTAACGTTGCAGGCTCTGTCTCACAACCCAGTTCATCTGGATTTACTGGATACCAAGGCTGAAGCGGCCATGGGACATATTGAACTGGCACGCTGGGCAGATGTGGTTCTGGTTGCTCCTGCCACTGCTGACTTTATTGCACGACTGGCTGGCGGGCATGCAGATGACCTGTTAACCACCCTGTGCCTGGCCACCAGTGCCCCTATTTGCCTGGCGCCTGCCATGAACCAGGGCATGTGGCGTGACAGTGTGACCCAGCAGAATTGCGAAGAGTTGCTGGAGCGGAATATCAGCTTGTTTGGCCCAAGCGACGGCAGTCAGGCCTGCGGTGATATCGGCCCGGGCAGAATGCTGGATCCTGAGCTGATTGTGGAGAAAACATCGGAGCTGTTTACCCATGATATTCTTACTGGGTTGAATGTCTTGATCACGGCTGGCGGTACCCGCGAAGATATTGATCCGGTTCGTTATATTTCCAACCACAGCTCCGGAAAAATGGGTTTCGCCATTGCAGAAGCGGCGGTTGCATCGGGGGCAACGGTTACTCTGGTCAGTGGTCCAGTGAACTTGGACACACCGGATCGGGTCAAGCGGGTGGACGTGGTCAGTGCCAGAGATATGCATCAAGCAGTTCACGACCAGATAGAAGGGGTTGATATCTTTATCGGCTGTGCGGCTGTCAGCGACTACCGTCCATCAGAGATAGCGAAGGAAAAGATCAAGAAAGATCCAGAGAATGGCAGTGAAACCCTTGAGATTAAACTGGTACGCAACCCCGATATTATTGCTTCGGTCACTGGTCTGGATACACCTCCCTTTGTGGTTGGTTTTGCCGCAGAGACTCACAATGTGCTGGGGTACGCCGCAGACAAGATGCGACGGAAGAAGATGAATCTGGTGGTGGCCAATGATGTGGGTGACCGAGATATTGGGTTCAGCAGTGACAGCAATGAAGTGACTGTCATCGGTGAAGAGCTGGAAGAGCCATTACCAAGAGCATCAAAAAAAGTGGTGTCGCACAAACTGCTGCAAATTGTTGCCCGCCGTTTCAGAAAGTGGAAAAGCCTCCAGTCCACCACTGACACTAATGAATGAACAGGGAATTAAGCCACATGAAAACACTGAAGACTCGTATTCTGGATCCACGGCTGGGCACAGAGTTTCCACTGCCAGAATATGCAACTGAAGGCTCTGCGGGTATTGATCTCCGGGCCTGTCTTGATGAACCGATGACGCTGGAGCCGGGTCAAACTCAGCTACTGCCTACCGGAATGGCAATACATATTGAAGATCCGTCCCTGGCGGCTATGATACTTCCTCGTTCTGGTCTGGGCCATAAGCATGGCATTGTTCTGGGCAACCTTGTTGGACTGATCGACTCTGACTACCAGGGGCAGCTGATGGTTTCCTGCTGGAACCGTGGAAATACGACATTTACTGTTCAGCCGGGTGAGCGGATT
Source organism: Endozoicomonas sp. (assembly GCF_965196975.1). Taxonomy (NCBI): domain Bacteria; kingdom Pseudomonadati; phylum Pseudomonadota; class Gammaproteobacteria; order Oceanospirillales; family Endozoicomonadaceae; genus Endozoicomonas; species Endozoicomonas sp. Next base: position 4,551,309 of record NZ_OZ239981.1, on the reverse strand, counting down.
GCCCAGTTAATTCTGGTTCCTGTGGTTCAGGCTCGACTGGAAATTGTGGAAAGTTTTGAAGAAAGTGATCGTGGTGCTGGAGGTTTTGGACACTCTGGAACCCACTGACTTCTTTTTTTGTACGAAAGGCATGGCTATATAGGTCGTGCCTGCACCAATAAAAAATAACTAACATCATGCTCAGTCAGTAAGAGCACTGCAGGAGGAGTAATGGATAAGCCTGCTTTATCCTCTCAGGAAATTGCAACGGTTCTGACCGAGGCCCTGCCCTATTTGCAACGTTATGCTGGTAAGACCGTCGTCGTTAAATATGGTGGCAATGCCATGGAAAACGATGAGCTGAAAAACAGCTTTGCTCAAGGTGTAGTCTTGCTGAAGGCGGTCGGGATTAATCCTGTGGTTGTCCATGGTGGTGGTCCACAGATTGGTGACATGCTGAAACGGCTGAATATCGAAAGCCGGTTTGTACAGGGAATGAGGGTTACCGATTCCAATACGATGGATGTCGTACAAATGGTACTGGGTGGACTGGTGAATAAAGAGATAGTGACACTCATCAATAACAATGGTGGGCGGGCTATTGGTGTTACCGGTAAGGATGGTCGGTTTATTCGTGCCAAACGGTTGATGGTGACAGAGATGACGCCGGAAATGACGGCAAGGGAGATTATTGATATTGGTCAGGTGGGAGAAGTGGAATCCATCGATACTGACATTATCACCATGCTGCAAAACTCCGACTTTATTCCGGTCGTTGCTCCTATTGGGGTAGATGATGCAGGTGCCTCCTACAATATCAACGCTGATCTTGTCGCAGGACGACTGGCTGAGGAGCTGGTGGCGGAAAAACTCCTGTTGCTAACCAATACTGCAGGCCTGTTGGATAAGGGTGGAAACCTGTTAACCGGACTAAATTCAGAGCAGGTCGAAGCATTAATTGCTGATGGAACTATTTATGGCGGTATGCTTCCCAAGATACAATGCGCGCTTAATGCCGTGAAGTGCGGTGTAAAAACAGCGCACATCATTGACGGCCGGGTGCCACATGCCGTTCTGCTTGAACTGTTGACTGACCGGGGAGTGGGCACCCTGATAACCGGAGATAGTGTTTAGTACTCATAATGGATATGTCTCAGAAAATTTCTCGCAAGCAGCAGATTCTGGAAGCCCTGGCTCATATGCTGGAGACGGCTCCGGGTACCCGGATTACCACATCGGCCCTGGCCAAAGCTGTGGGTGTCTCAGAAGCAGCCCTGTACCGACACTTCCCAAGCAAAGCTAAAATGTTTGAAGGGCTCATCGAGTTCATTGAGGAGACTCTGTTTTCCCGAATCTCCCTGATTCTTTCAGAAGAGCCTCATGTTGCCGCGCGGTGTGAGAAGATCTTGCTGTTGCTGATTGGCTTCTGTGAAAAAAACCCGGGGTTAACTCGTATCCTGACCGGAGATGCACTGGCTGGAGAGACTGAGCGCCTGCGCCAGCGTGTTACTCAGCTGTTTGATCGTCTGGAGACACAACTCAAGCAGACGTTGCGTGAAGCGGAAATCAAGGAGGGCGTGAGAACCCGTATGACCGTCAGCGTAACCGCTAATCTGATGCTGGCTTCTGCTGAAGGTCGGATCGCCCAGTATGTTCGCAGCGAGTTTAAGCGTAAGCCAACAGAGAACTGGTCAGATCAATGGGTGATATTATCTGAAACGGTATTTCGTTAACTGAGAGAATATCCGTCGTTCAATCACCAGTTTTTAAGAAGCCAGATTAAGTCATCTGGCTTCTTGGTTTTTAAGGACTCTTTTTGATCACTGATAACTTCTTGCATGAATCTCAGTGATCATTTCCTTTATTTATTGAATGTATTAATGCCTACCTTTCGAGCCGTTTCCAGCTTATAGATATAATCTGGTTTACCCTCACAAACGACATTGTCCCCTCGCATGGCTGTATAGCTGGTTTTATTGATATCGCCGACAGTACAGTTACGTGGATAAGGAGGGAATACGTTCCATACTTCTGCATTCGTTACCTGTCGGTAGCTCTTCTCATCAAGAGCATGCATAAACCGGGTCAGCACGATTTTGGCAAAATAGGTGCCTGTGTCAAAAGCAGCCTGATAGCCAATTTCATCGGGTCCAAACTGGCTCATGGAAACATCGCCACGGAATGGATAGTCTTTACTCTTGATATCGTGTGGATAGTCGCTGCCCTCAGGAATGCCTGGTATCGGCATGTCTGGATCGTAGTGTGTCAGCTTGACAGATTTGGGCAACTCTTTTGGGCTCCTGTCACCAAAGAGTATTTCATCAATGATTTTCTGCTCTTTTTCAGGGAGCTCAATGTAGTTTGAGTGGGATGCAAAATCCTGAACAGCATGCAAGGCACCACCTAAGTGAGTAAAAACACCAACCAGATCGCCATTCTTAGCCATCTCGATGGATTTGGCAAAGTTCTTTTTATAGGCCGTAACTCCGTTTAGAAATGCATCATGATTAGACTCGTTCTGGTAACGATCAAAATGCAGCTCTGGAAAGTACTCCTTATTGTGAGCGGTTGTGTTGTGCTCCCTGTCCGGATAAACAGCACCGGCCTTCAAGAGCTGGAGGGCTTCAGGGGTCCATATAAAGTATTTTGCAGCATCTTCTGTCATGGAGGGGTGGGCTCCAAAAGTTGACATACCAAAGCTAACGGTTGAGGCCGTAGCCAGGGTAATTGCTACAACCAGTTGATTCACTCTTTTACTGATCACGTTTACTTATTCCTCATCTGATCAGATATTTTTGTAACCCACCCTGAAAATAAGCAGGGTGCAAGTCTGTATGTTTGGTCGAGGTTGAGAAGCATTGACAAACTACTTGAGCAGCATAACTTCTGGTGATGCCAAATAGGGCTTGCACCACAGCCAACAGCCCGAAGTGGTTTACTTCTGGCTGTCGATAATAAGCAGAACTGGGATGAGGATGTTGATAAAAGGCAGGTTTCAGAAATTATAATGTTTGACGGATGTCAAACTTTGCCAGCAAGGTTGATACGATGGTGCTAAGTTTGGATTGAATGCTGTGACAATAGTCTCTCTACGAACGGAAGAGGTTTATGGCTTTACCATCCATAAGAAGTTGTAGCTCACTGTCAGTAGCCTTTAGAACTTGAATTTGTTTCTCTTGTGATACTCGTCTACTTTCCTCATCACCGATGGCATCTTTTTGTTGCTTTCGATTAATAAGAAGAATGATTCTGTTGTTGCTGAGCTGCCAGGTTCCAAAACTCTTTTCTGAGGCATGTGTTCCCAATTGCTGAAAGAACGAGTCAAAGGAGCCGCTGGCATCGAGATTCCAGTCCATGGCGACATCTTCGCGAATACGCCATTGGCCAATAAGTTGCTCTCGGCTAACCACTTCAATATCTTTTAGGTTTTTCTGCCTTAACAATTTTCTCAGCCGCTCAGCAGAAGCCGTGTATTGCTTCTTCAGCAGGGATTTCTCTCGATTATACGTTGCGGCCCGGTCTCCGTAGGTTTCCTTCTGGTCCTTCAGGTTCTCCAGCTCTTCGTGAAGGTATTCCGGTGCTTTATCTCCCGCTTTTTTAATCTGCAGGCGCTTGTCATCAATATTTTTAGCCAGAATGACTTCAAGGTTATGCATCTCTCTGACTTTTTGATCAAGTTCGTCCAGTTTGCGATTCATGGCACCGTATATTTCATCCGGAGTGCCATAAAGAAAGAGCAGCTCCTGGTCCAGCTCTGCCTCATGCTCTTGCTGAACTTTCCGGGATTTAAGATGTTCCAGTTGGTTCTTCTGATCGCGAGTCATGACCGGAGGGATGGTTTCAACAATACGGCCATTCCTGTCGAGTATACTGTACCCCAAGTGGACAAACTCACTGGGCATATTGGATGAGATAACCGTAACGCCCTCGTGATTTCTATACTTATACAGGTTCTGCGCTGCAGCCAGACTGGCTCCAGTCGCAGACAGCATTCCTGTCAATAACAGTATGAATGGCTGTTTAAGTCTCATACTCCGTAGGTATCTCTGTAGGCTTTAATTTCCGGCGCGTATCGACGGATTTCTGGATGATTTTCACTATATTCCAGCAAGTTGGCCAGGGAAACAATACTCAAAACCGGAATATTGAAATCACGTTCCACTTCCTGGATGGCAGAAAGTTCACCCTGCCCTTTTTCCTGACGATCCATGGCGACCACAACCGCTGCTGGAGTAGCATCAGTTTGCTCAATAATGGCCATTACTTCGCGGATTGCTGTGCCTGCAGTGATAACATCATCAATAATCGCTACACGCCCTTCCAGGGGAGCTCCCACAATACTACCACCTTCTCCATGGTCTTTGGCTTCTTTACGGTTGAAGCACCATGGAACGTTTCGATTATGCTTTTCAAACAGTGCAACAGCAGTGGTGGTGGCCAGAGGGATGCCTTTGTAGGCTGGACCAAACAGAATGTCAAAATCAAGCTTGGCATTCATCATTGCTGCAGCATAAAACTGGCCGAGTTTGCTGATGGCTTCACCGTTGTTAAATAACCCGGCGTTAAAGAAATAAGGAGACTTTCTTCCGGATTTCAAGGTGAACTCACCAAAACGGAGCACTTGCTGCTCAATAGCAAAGTCCAGAAATTCTTTTTGATACTGTTGCATTGGGAGAGTCCTGTTCGCATATGCCCGTGATGATGGGCTTAAAGGCGTATTTTATACCAATGTATCGCCCTAAATCCCCTGACTTATGGGTTATTTCAGAGATATTTTGAAATTCAAATTATTGGGTTCTTAGTACTAAAATAGCCCGATGACTGAATCAAAGGGGGGCTGAACAAAGTGGATTGTTGCCGCTTACCGGCTGTACTGCTGGCACTGAATAGTGCGAAATTGCGGAAACTGTCAGGGGTGGCTCCCTCAGAATAGCAGGCGCCTGTAGAAGAGACCGGATTTATGCGGATAAACATACGGGAGGCGACCCGCTATCATTTGTTCGATACAATTCCGAACTTTCTGTGTTCAACCGTACCATAAGAACTTGAATCATGCCTTATAATAGGGGTGAGGGCTCTTACTAACTCTGTCGTACAGTTGATGCAGGGTTAATCCCGGTTGAGTAACCGTATCCCTGAAAAGCTTAGACTTTAGCCGTCGTTCATCCTGATCAAAGCATCTGCTTCTCAGGCTGAGATTTGCTCTGGTGATTTTGCAGGTCTTCAGTTTCTGTTTTTCCGGTTACTGTCTTGCCGAGGTAACAAGCTTGATGCCCGGGCGTGCATGCGTCTTGGCAAGGTGTATTCGATGAGAGTTATCAGTTTAAATTGCGAAGGCATTAAAAACGCACGAGAAAAAGGCCTGTTTGACTGGCTCTTAGAGCAGGATGCGGACCTTATTTGTTTGCAGGATACTCGTGAAGACGAGCAGGTGATCGAAGATCAGTATTTTCTTGATGGCTACTTTGGTTACGCTTTCAGTGGCTACAACAGGACTGATCGTGGTGGTGTAGCCATTTATACCCGTCATGCTCCAAAGGCAATTATCAGTGGCCTTGGAATTCCTGAAGTTGATGAAACCGGCCGCTACCTTCAGGCAGACTTTGACAAGATCAGTATTGTCAGCCTTTACGTTCCGGAAGGTGATGATGAGGAGAGCCTTAATTTCAAATACCGTTTTCTGGACGGCTATTCGCATCACTTAAGCAAGCAGCGTCGTAAGCGCCGCGAGTTTCTTATGTGCGGTACCTGGAACATAGCGCACCGAAAAATTGATGTAGCTAACTGGCGTGATGCTCAGGAGGTCTCTGGCTTTAATCAGGCCGAGCGTGGCTGGATGGAAGGTTTGCTGGGAGATATGGGCTTCTTTGATGCTTACCGTGAGGTTGACCGGGAAGCTGGCAAGTACAGCTGGTGGAAAGATGAGTTCCTGCGACATGATAATGTTGGCATGCGCATCGATTACCAGATTATCACTCCCGGCATGCGTCACCGCGTGCTGAATGGTGGTATCTACAAGGGGCAGGTATTCTCATCCCATGCGCCTGTCATTATTGATTATGACTGGGAGCTGGGAATGTAACTATTTCCTACCCCTGGCATGTAAAAAATTCACTGAAAGAAGGAGGGGGTCAGCTACATTGGCGTCCTCCTTTTTTCACTTTTACCATCGACTGAAGATGGTGATTTGGATCTCCAACAGCAAAGAAACTCTCTGATTTGAGTACATGCAGGTTCTGTATTGTGGCTTTTCAAGGCTGACTTTAATAGCTGCCTTTCCTGTTGACTAAGTAGCGGCTTGCGTGGGGACGACATTTCTTTAGTGAAAGCTCCACTCCGCTGTTGAACAGCGCGACTGCTTGCATCTTCTTCCATTTGCTCCAAAGAGGGTTTTGCTCCTTTCAGAGTTGACCCTGTATTGCAGTTTTCTCCATCAGAGCTTGCTTCAGACTCGGCTAAAAAGCCAAGATCACGTAACATTGAAGTTTCTTCTGTGGAAAGACCAATGCATACAGTGTTGTCGAACTCCCCTGGGTTCTCCAGAATTCCAAGTTTGCGAAACTCTTCAACAGTGGACTTCTTTAAACCAATACATTCTTCAGGCAGTATTTCGAGACGATCTATTATTCTGCTCGGTCTTTCTGTGGTTTTTTGAGAAGCCAATAAACGCACAGAACATTTGACGATTGCCTTATGACTCTTTTGACTTGCTTTATCACCCTCTCTTGCTCGTTCCATGTAGTGTTTTGGTGGGGCACTGCGGTCAACTTCTCTGCCATTACTTTTCGTTTTTTTCCAAGGGGATTGATTAGACAGCGCTTTATTAAACTTCATTGCTGCTTTGGAGTCAGAACCTTTACTTGAAACTTCCTCTTCTCTCTTTATCTCATTACTTCCTTTTTCTGTAAAAAGAGACGGATCATTACCAGATATACCATTCATCACTAGAGCTCCCAAATAGTAGAAATTAATTTATCCCTGATAATGATGGGGCATCCGTGTAAGACGCATAATTTGAGCACTGTTTTTTTATTGGGCTTCACTATTTTGGTAAAAAAGGCTATTGGAAAAATCACAGTCTGAATACTGTTAGAAACACAGTATAGGGATCATAGCAGAGTTATTTGAGGTAGATGGTTAGCAATGTTATGTCTCTTCGAGCTTTTTGACACACCTTAAACAAATTTTGGAAGTTCCTGTTATAAAGACCGGGCATCGATTGAAAATAAGGTTATCGATTAATCAGCAAAGATCAGGTATCACTGTTAATGTGTCCATTATTTTTTGATGAAGCTTTGGATCATTTGGATACATTCATCAGTTCTTTTATCAATAGCAGTACTTTCTATCATGAGAACCTTTTTTTCAGATATCCCAAGGTCAACTCTGTTACAGAGTACCCACTGATCAATATCTTTCTGAAAAATCACATCACCGCTGCGAATGCCATCATTCTCCAGCTCAATTTTTCCTGTTGGCAGGTAGCAGTACGCATCGATCTTCTGGCTAATGGTTTTGGCCAGCCTAAGCATATAAGGGCTGATAGGGGTGTCGCATGCTTTCAGCCAATATCGATGGTAGGCAAGTAATGAGGGAGGGCCCGCATCGATAATGCCATGACCTTTCAGGTTTTCTATCCACTCAAGCATGGCTCCCAGTGCTGATCCTGCCATGGCCGTTGAAGTGACCTGACGAATTGCCTGATCCTCAAGAACGGCGTCCCGCGGCGTCTTATAGTGCAGTTGTTTTGCGATTTTTCGATAATAGTCGCTGAAAACTGACCACTCGCCCCCCAGTTCTTTCACCAGAGAGTTGCAGAGCGTTGTTTTACCGGTTCCATGGGAACCAATGAGAGAAATAATCATACTGCCTGCCTGTTACAGAGTAAGAACCCGGCATATAGCCGGGTTCTATTAAAAATAGCTCAAGTAAAAGGGCTGGCAGTAAAGTGTCATTCTGCTAACGCTTTTTTCTGTAATTCAATAATTTCCTCAATGCCGGATCGTGCCAAAGCCATCATGGCCAGCATTTCATTCTGACTGAAAGGGGCTGCTTCTGCAGTTCCCTGGACTTCGATAAATCCGCCAGCATCGGTCATAACAACGTTCATGTCCGTTTCGGCACTGGAGTCCTCAGGGTAATCAAGGTCAAGAACCGGGCTGCCTTTGTAAATTCCCACGGAAATAGCAGCAATCATGTGCAGAAAAGGGTCACTTTTGACCATTTTTTTCTCCTGCATATAGCGCAGGGCATCAACCAGTGCTACACAGGCTCCAGTAATTGAGGCTGTGCGTGTGCCACCGTCGGCCTGAATCACATCACAGTCAATATTGATGGTGTTTTCCCCGAGCTTTTTCATATCAACTGCAGCACGCAAAGCACGGCCGATCAGTCGTTGAATCTCAAGAGTCCTGCCACCCTGCTTACCTCTGGAGGCCTCCCTTCCCATACGCTCGGTGGTGGACCGGGGTAACATACCGTACTCGGCGGTGATCCAGCCCTGGCCAGTTCCTTTCAGAAAACGAGGTACACCACGCTCGACCGAAGCGGTACAGATGACTTTGGTATCTCCAAACTCAACGAGGACAGATCCTTCTGCGTGTTTGGTATAGTTGCGAGTGATTTTTACATCACGTAGTTGGTCTGCCGTTCTTCCGCTAGGGCGCATTTGAGTTACCTTGGTATGTCTGAAAAAGCTTAAGCACTACAAAAGTTGCGGAATTATAACTGCTCGGCGGGTTTTCGGGAAAACACTGTTTGAATAATTAGGTCGTGCCAGTGGGACAGGGTCATTAAATCAATGACATACATTCAATTGACCAGAATCTTCAACGATATAGTTTTTGTCGAAATCTTATCTCATCGGTTTATTTTATAGATAAACTTCTGAAATAATGGGTCTTTATTCGCCCACCGATTAAAGAGTATTTCATGACTTCCAGCATGACGGCATTCGCCCGTGTTCAGATACAGGAGGATTGGGGAAGCCTGGTATGGGAGATTCGATCCGTTAACCATCGTTACCTTGAGCCCCACTTCCGTCTCACTGAGCAGGCACGAGAGATCGAACCTGCCTTGAGAGAACTGATCCGCAGGCAACTTAAGAGAGGCAAGGTTGAATGCAGCCTTAAATATCAACTGGTTGAGAAAGAGCAGGTGCTTGACCTGAATCGTGCCCTGCTGGAAAAGCTTCAACTGGCTGTACGTGAGGTTGAGACCCATTTTTGTCAGGTTGCACCGGTAAATCCTCTTGAGGTTCTCCAATGGCCCGGAGTGCAGAGTACTGAGGAAACTGAACTGACAACTGTTCATCAGGCTGCCATAAAAGGGTTCAGCAAAGCGCTCATTCAACTGAATGAGATGAGACAACGGGAAGGGAAGGAGTTGCAGTCTTTCATTGAGGCCCGGTTGGATAAAATGGGGGATGAGGTACAGCAGCTTCGTGTGCTATTGCCAGAAATATTAAAAAACCAGCGTGAGAAAATCCTTGATCGCCTTTCGGAGGCTAAGCAAGAGTTAAATCCGGAGAGACTGGAGCAGGAAATGGTGATTCTGGCCCAGAAGATGGATGTTGATGAAGAGCTGGACCGCTTAGAAACGCACATAGCTGAGGTACGCCGAACCCTCAAGAACTCTGGGCAGGGAGCCGTAGGGCGCCGCTTGGACTTTCTGATGCAGGAACTTAATCGGGAGGCTAATACCCTGTCCTCCAAGTCAATTCATGCTGGCCTTACCCAGATTGCAGTAAATCTCAAAGTTTTTATCGAGCAGATGAGAGAGCAGGTTCAGAACATCGAATAGAAAAGCCTATTATTATCAAAAGGTTATTTTGTTTTGGTGCAAATATATGGGGCTAAACCCCTAGTCTGACTTAGACTATAAATTACAGGTTAAAAACAGGGCTTCTTCCCTGGAGTGTTCATGAATATTGGCAAACTTTACATTATTGCTGCCCCTTCCGGTGCTGGAAAGACCAGCCTGGTAAAGGCGATGGTTGAATCCACGCCTCATGTGCGGGTGTCTATCTCTCATACAACTCGGGGTATCCGCCCAGGTGAGCATGATGGAGTGAATTACCACTTTACTTCTATTGAAGGCTTTCAGGATATGTTGAAAAAAGACATGTTTCTTGAGCATGCAGAAGTATTTGGGAATTATTATGGAACATCAGCTCACTGGGTTCGTGAACAGCTGAACAAAGGTGAAGACGTTATCCTGGAGATTGACTGGCAGGGAGCACAGCAGGTGCGAAGTTTGATGCCTGATGCTGTTTCAATTTTTATTCTGCCGCCTTCTCTTGAGGCGTTGAGAGAACGGCTGATCGGGCGGGCTACCGATGATCTTTCCATTATTGAAAGACGGATGTCTCAAGCGGTCAATGAAATGTCTCACTATGGTGAGTTTGACTACCTGGTGATTAATGACGAGTTTGATCTTGCCTTGCGGGACCTGCAAACCATCATTCGAAGCCAGCGCCTGTCAATCAATTGGATGCAGCACTACAAGGAAGACCTAATTAAGGGGCTCATAAACTAAACAGTGTCGGGGAGCTATAAGCAAGAAGCTCCGTCTAAATTAATCAAACATTACAGGGACGTAATGTTATGGCTGTTAGCAGATTACCTGGTGGTAACCTTTCAAGGTATGATCAAAATAATCAGAAGGCTGTAAAGAGTCCAAAATCTGCAAAACATAATCAACGCAAAGTTGAGAATAGACACTGTGATAATCAAATTAAAAAAAGTAGTGCTGAGCCCTCTAGGACTAAAAATACAGACTTAAAGTCAAGAAAGGCCGGTTTTTTAGATCGTTTACCTGTTACTTTTATGAAGCCTGATGGCAAGAAGAGTCATCAGCTTGATCCAGATAAATTGCCAAAGTCACTTTCTAACGTTGCCAAAAAAGGGGGTAAGGCAAAAACTGCAGAAGAGGCAAGAGGCGCCATAAAGGGCTATTTCCAGCTACTGAGACAATCTTACTCTAGGGAGGCTCCTCCTTCGCCAAAAGTAAGGGAGCAGTTATATAACGATGTTGTAAAGCTTTCTGCAAAGGTCATGAGTTTTGAGTTTACCGCTGGCAAGGATAACGATAAAGAAAAAATGCTAGGTTTAACCGCAGAGCTTCTGCAACAAATGCAGACAGGCTTGGAAACTTCTTCCGCAGAGTTTGTGAATAGTCAGGTAACAGCAGTTCTGTCACTAGGAATGATGACTCCAGAGGATAAAGAGTTTCTTTTTGCTTCCTGTTTGAATACCCAGATTATTTCTGTAGATAAATATACCGCGGATATTGAGAATTTAGATCGCAGCGTTTCTAAGCTTAATACGGAATTAGCTGGTGCAAAACCAGAAGATGTAGACGGTCTTAGGGGTAGAATCAAAAATGCAGGTCTAGAGCGGGATGATTTAGTGAGAAAGCATGATCAGCTGGTAAACAAAGAAAAGGGAGGGATGCATGGACAAAAAGAGTTTTTTCAAAGTTGCTATAAAATTATGATGGATCAGGTTAGATCTGAAATCAGGACTGGATTAAAAAAACAGCTTAATAAAAAAAGTGCTGACCTAGGAGCAGGGTTAGTTAAAAGCATAATGGACAAAATGGATTCAACCCTACGTAGTAAATCTGAATCTATTGCTAAAAATGCAGCTAATGAAAAAAAAGGTGTTAAAACAGAAGTTGTTTATCAGCAAAAAAGAACTGGTCTTTTTTTACTACTGAATGAAGAGGTTTCAGGGCTTCTTGGAGGAGATAAAAAAGGCTCATCTGAATTAAAATCTTTACCTACAGATAAAAGTGATTCACCAAGGTCAGCTCCTGCAAGGGATGAAGAACCAAAGGGGGTTGATCTGATATCAGTGAAGTTAGATATTGATGACGTATTTCTTCCTATGAACAAACAGGCTGAAGAATGGGCAGAAACCTTATTAAACCAACTTCCTGACTCCGTGCGTAAGGTGGTTGATGTGGAAGACTTGGCTAGACGTCTCACTGATAAAGCGCTTGAAATGGATATAAGGGATGGTTTGATATTGCCTGAGGGGTCAGAATCTCCCTTTAATAGAAACAGCGTGTCTCGTAAAGCTATACGTAGAAAGAAAGGCACTGAAGCCAGTAAACCATCGACATCAGTAACAGAAGCGTTAAAAGAAGCTGTTGTTAAACAGGAGCAAAAAATAAAAGCTCTTGCTGCTAATCTGCACACAACTGCTGATACTAAGAAGCAAGGTGTAGTTCAGGAGCTGGCCAGGTTCTTTGAAGACGTTATTAAGCAGCACAGAATTGAGGCTGGCAAGGGATTTACTGGGCGTTCGTCAACCTGGCTATAGCCATGCTTGCTCGTTGGCTTCTTATTATACCAACGAGCGAGGTGGTGTAGGTTCCTTATTTTACAAATCCTTAGCAGCCTCTTCTAGCCATTCCAGATCTTTCCCTTTGAGTTCAGGTGAAAGTGCTTCTCTCACCATTCTGTGGTATCCATTCAACCACTGAATTTCTGCATCAGTCATTAGTTCTTTAACCAGTGGCTTAGTATCAAATGGAGCAAGTGTCATAGGAATGAGCTTGAAGAATTTTCCAAACTCATTCTCGATATCCTCAGCAACCAGCATAATATTCTCAAGCCTGACGCCGTGTTTGTGATCACGGTAAATGCCTGGTTCGTTAGTAACCAGCATGCCAGGTTTCAGGGCAACATCAAACCATCTTGGGCTGATGCTTTGGGGGCCTTCATGCACATTCAGGAAGTAACCAACTCCGTGGCCGGTACCATGATTGAAGTCGATACCCTCGCTCCATAAAGGCTGCCGGGTAATGGCATCCAGCTGTATCCCCCGTGTTCCTTCCTTGAACTTGGCAGTGGCCAGAGCAATATGGCTTTTCATCACCAGGGTATAGTCTCTCTTCTCCTCATCAGTCATCTCCCCACAGGCAAACGTACGGGTGATATCCGTTGTGCCATCTGGATACTGAGCACCTGAGTCGATGAGCAGCAACCCTTTGTTTTTAATAGGATAAGCAGACGCTTCATCCGCCCGATAGTGACAGATAGCACCATGTCCGGCGTAGCCAACGATAGAGGGAAAGCTGACCCCTTTGAAATACTCGGACTCTGAGCGAAATTGAAGCAGCTGCTCATCAATATTGACTTCATCCAGCTGTCCAGTTGGAACGTTGCTTTCCAGCCAGCGCATAAAACGAACCATTGCAGCGCCGTCACGGCGATGACAATCCTTCATCCGTTCAATTTCTGTGCTGTTTTTAATGGCCTTAAGGTCTGTAGTTGGCAATCTATCTTCGATAAGCTTAATCGATTCAGGAATGGCGGCGGCAAGCTTATAACCGGTGTTGGCCGGGTTGATCATCAGGCGAGTGTTATCTGGAAGCGTTGATAACCTGTCCAGAATTTCATCATAGTCGGCCAGATCTACGCCAGCCTTTGCCAGTGCTGCCAGTGCATCAGCTTCTATTCGCTCTTTGTTGATAAACAGTGTGATGCGGTCAGGTGAGATCAGTGAATAGGCAAGAAATACAGGGTTACACTCGATATCAGAGCCCCTTAGATTAAACAGCCAGGCAATATCGTCCAGTGTGGTGATGAGAAGTTCTGCTGCTTGTCGTTCCTTGAGAATTTCTCGAACATCAGCGACTTTTTCGGTGAGGCTTCTACCTGAATATAAATCCTCGTGAACAAATACGGGCTCAGCAGGCAATGCAGGTCTGTCAGGCCAGATATCATTCAGCAGATCGTGATCGAATTTCAAAGTAATTGATTTGTCAGCCAATTTCTTTTCGAGGTTTCTGACGTTGCTCAGACTCTGAGTCGCACCATCGAAACCAATGCAGCCCTGCTCAGTAACTTCACCTGCCACCCAGTCAACCATTGAAGGGACTCCTGGCTGGCCATCTTTCATCAGGGTGATTTCTGAACCTGTCAGCTGCTCTGATGCCTGAATAAAGTAGCGGCCGTCAGTCCACAGTGCTGCCTTGTCTTGTGTTACCACCAGTGTGCCCGCAGAGCCGGTAAAGCCGGAGAGCCAGGCACGACCTTCCCAGTGAGGCGCTACATACTCACTGTTGTGGGCATCCGAAGATGGGATAATCCAGGCGTCAATGCCATGTGCAGCCATTGCATCACGAAGATCTTGAAGCTTTTTGGCTCTCTCTCTGGTCTTGTTTGCTCCAGAGCTGTTCGGGATATTCACCATGTATTTATTCCAGGCTTTTGGCCGTTCGGCGAGTTATTTTCAGGCAGGACTGTTTTTCTGCTTAGATCATGCTTACGAATACTATAATCCGCACTCCTTATGGAGCAAACACTAACCCTGCTAAAGCTTGTCTGGCTATAGGTCGTAAAGTACACTAAAGGGTCCGGCAAACCGGCATTAAGGTTCTGTTATCGGAACCTGATACTAATTGATGGAGTAAAATGTGGCTCGAGTAACTGTAGAAGACTGTCTGGATAACGTAGATAACCGCTTTGAACTGGTTATGGTTGCCTCCAAGCGTGCCCGCCAGCTGACTATTGGCGGTAAGGATCCCAAGGTAGACTGGGAAAATGATAAGGCAACGGTGGTTGCTTTGCGTGAAATTGCAGAAGGTCTGGTGACCCCTCTTTCCGTTGACGACCGCACGGTTGATGACGATGAAGCAGCAATGTTTCTGGCTGGTGTAGAACAATAAGCGTTTTACCTTCGTACTATCTTTAGATCACAGGCTTTAGAAGATAAGAAGGTGCAATGGATGATCTGCGCGTAAGGAGCGGACTTTGCTGACCATCGATGAGTTTGCCGGCCGCTTGAAGTCCTATCTGAATCCCGAGCAGGTCAACCTGGTTCGTCGGGCCTACTATTATGCGGAGCAGGCCCATGACGGACAAACACGCCGAAGCGGCGACCCATATATTATTCATCCCCTCGAAGTAGCCTCTATTCTTGCCGATATGCACATGGACCATCAGAGTCTGATGGCGGCCATGCTGCACGACGTTATTGAAGACACGGGAATCGAAAAGCAGGACATTGCCGGGCAGTTCGGTGATGTGGTTGCGGATCTTGTGGATGGGGTCAGTAAGCTGACCCACATGAATTTTGAAAACAAGACGCTGGCCCAGGCCGAAAACTTCCAGAAAATGGCCTTGGCCATGGCCAAGGATATTCGAGTCATCCTGGTTAAGCTGGCCGACCGTCTCCATAATATGCGTACATTGGGTGTGCTGAGGCCTGACAAACGCCGTCGCATTGCCAAAGAAACGCTGGATATCTACGTTCCCATTGCCAATCGTCTTGGCATGCATACGCTCAGGATAGAGCTGGAGGACCTGGGCTTTTTTGCTATGTACCCCATGCGTGCCCGGCTGATTCGACAGGCGGTACGCAATGCCCGTGGTAACCGTAAAGATTTGGTCAGTCAGGTTCAGCAGGCGATTGCCGCCCGCCTGGAGGAAGAAGGCCTTAAAGGCCGGGTAGTTGGGCGTGAAAAGCATCTTTACAGCATCTATAGCAAGATGAAGAACCAGCGCAAGTCTTTTGATGACATCATGGACATGTTTGCGTTCCGAATCATTGTGGACAAAGTTGACAGTTGCTATCGAGCGCTTGGCATTGTCCATAACTTCTATAAGCCCATTCCCGGTCGGTTCAAAGATTACATCGCCATCCCGAAAGCTAATGGTTACCAGTCGCTTCATACCACTCTGTTTGGTATGCACGGCGTGCCCATAGAAATCCAGATCCGGACCCAGGAAATGGAAGACATGGCCAATAATGGTATTGCTGCCCACTGGCTCTATAAGTCTGGAGAAGAAGCGTTGTCTGGCAGCCATGCCAGAACCCGGCAGTGGCTCAAAGGTGTACTGGAACTGCAGAAAAATGCCGGAGACTCACTGGAGTTTATTGAGAACGTTAAAATCGATCTCTTTCCAGATGAGGTTTATGTCTTTACCCCCAAGGGGCATATTCTCGAACTGCCCAAAGGGGCAACAGCGGTTGATTATGCTTATGCCGTTCATACCGATGTGGGTAATACCTGTGTAGCCTGTCGTATTAATAAACGTCTGGCGTCTCTCAGTCAGCCATTGCAGAGTGGCCAAACGGTTGAAGTTGTTACCGCACCGGGCGCAAGGCCGAATGCTGCCTGGTTGAATTTCGTTGTGAGCGGCAAGGCTCGCTCCAACATTCGCCACTTCCTTAAACATCAGCGCAGAAACGAGTCGATCGCCCTGGGCCGACGTTTGCTGAACAAAGCACTGGTCAGCTTTGACAGTAGCCTTGAGCAAATTAGCGAACAGGTCATTCACAAGCAGTTATCGGTATTTAGTCTGGATGACCTTGATGAGCTTCTGGAAGATATTGGTCTCGGTAACCGTATGGCCTATATTGTCGCCAAGATATTGGTTGAGCCTGGTAGTCTGCCTGAGAACAAGAGTCAGCTGGACCTTTCCAACAGTGAGAAACCGCTCTCTATCCGTGGCTCGGAAGGCATGGTCATCAGCTTTGGTAAGTGCTGTTACCCAATCCCGGGTGATCCAGTCGTTGGTCATGTCAGCTCGGGTCGGGGTATCGTTATTCATACTGATACCTGCCCCAATGTTTCTGAAGTTCGACATAACCCAGAGAAGGTTCTGGAAGTTGAGTGGGATAAGGAGGTTTCCGGTGAGTTTACTGTAGAGCTCAGCGTAGAGCTGGAGCATCACCGCGGCATGATTGCCTCTCTGGCTACAGCAATTACTGCGGTGGAAGGCAATATTGAGAAGATCAGTATGGTCGAGCAGGACTCTCGATGCAGTATTGTTCAGCTGCTGCTCAGTGTTCGTGATCGGGTACATCTGGCAAAAATTATTAAACGACTTCGGGTTATTAAAGGAGTTCACTCCATCATTCGACGGCGTCGAGATTCATAAGTCTTTGTTTATTAAAACTCATCAATAAAATGCTTTGGTATTACCACTGTTAAAAAATAGTGGTCACAATCCGGTAAATATTGCTCTTAATCCTTGAAAAATAATGTTTACACCCTAGTATCGGGTAACTTCTTTTTCGGTTTTTCCATGGGGGCTGAGGGCTTTCCCCAGGGCTTCTGATTCCCAAGTTTAAGAGAGTAGATCGATGAGTAACCGACAGACGATTAATACTGATAAGGCTCCCCAGGCCATTGGGACCTATTCCCAGGCAGTAAAAGCAGGAACCACTGTTTACATCTCAGGCCAGATTCCACTGGTTGCACAAACCATGGAATTACTGGAGGGAAGTTTTAAGGAGAAAACCCGCCTCTGTTTTGAAAACCTTCAAGCCATTGCCATGGCTGCTGGTGGCACTCTTGACGATGCTGCCAAAGTGACCATTTTTCTTACCGATATGGCTAACTTTGCAGAAGTGAATGAGGTCATGGCTGAATTCTTTAAGCAGCCTTATCCTGCCCGCGCAGCTGTTGGTGTCAAAGAGTTGCCAAAAGGAGTACCAGTGGAAGTAGAGGCTATTTTGGAACTTAAGTAAGTTTCTTCAGTGATGAGCTCTTGATCTTCGGTCAGGGGCTCTACGAATATCCTGCGACGCACATTTCTTTTGGGTTTGATTCTTTTACAGCTTTCCGATGTATTGATGATCACAATCGGCTGAGTTGCGCTGTCGATACTGGGTTTGGTCTGGAGTCTCAGACAGTGTGAACATTCGGAATAGAACTGGCAGTGGCTTTGCCATTGCATATCCATAATTTCTGAGTGACTTTTGCTCGGTTCATTCAGTATACGCCCTTCTCCTGCTGGTATTGAGCTCTTTGTGATATCCCCTTGTCTTTCAGAAACTTCATTAACCGATCTTCCTGAGTGGAAATGTGTTGGCGAAGTGTTCTTCTTATTTTCCAGATTGAGGCACTGCACCATGTTGTTTGCTGGTGGGACCGAGGTTGATAGGGCCGTACTCACAATATTACGCTCTTTTCAGTGGTTAAAATTTAAACGAATTAACCGTATAGAAAGATTTTTAAAGTGATAGTTCAAAAATAATAGGCAGCATTGTTATCCAGATGTTCTATCTGTAGCCTATCCTGTGGGTAACTCTGTGAATTATATCTTGGTAAGCCGTTAATAAGCTTTTATTAACGGTGATTCAGGACTATTTGCGCTGTGGATTGTCAGGCTCTGCCGGTAGTAAAAATGCCTGAAGAACCTGGCAGTAGGGCTTATACCAACGGCACTTTCTAACTCTCTATTGCGTAGATGGTCAGTTGGTAACGCCCCATAAGGCTATGACTCGTTACTTCGTCTTGCCTTGTACTTCTGTCCATCATGCTCATAACGGGTTTAAAAAGTTTAATTGGTATTAATTTCCGTCATGGATAAGGCTTGAATAGCCGCTTTTGTAGTCTGGAAAGTAAAACTTATAACCTGTCTCAATAATCCTCTGATTCGAACACCTTCGGTTTCCGCGCTGCGGCGATGGATAATTCTCATTATCTAATGACACATTCAGTTGTTCCCCGAGCCATTGCAGTACATCGAACGTTGTTGCCGGAGTATTGTCGACACCAAGATACAGGTTATCGACAGGCATATTATCCATATCTCTTCGAATAAGGTGCGCGATGATTCCTGCACAGTCTTTTTGATGAATGCGATTACTGTAGATTTCCGGTTCTGCCGGACAGCCTTCACCTTTTAGAACACGGCTAATTAATCGATTCCTGCCGGGCCCATAAATTCCACCAAAACGAACAGCAGTACCGGGGAATGGAGCATGGTGTAACAGGCTTTCTGCTTCCAGCATAACTCGACCATTAAATTTCACAGGCTGGGTTGCAGACGTTTCATTTACCCATTCTCCCCTGCTTTGGTGGAATGTGCTGGTGCTGGATGTGAAGAAAATACGTTTTGGCTGGTACCGCTCAATCACTAAACGGTTAAGAATATTCTGCAGCCCTTCAATATAAGCCTGTTGGTAATGCTCTTCTGATCGCCCATTAGAAGCCGCAGAATAAACTACATAGTCAATCTGTGCAGGCCAGTCGCCTAGATTTTCAGCATTAAATAGGTCTCCGTGAATGGGGTTCACGCCAGAGGGAAGCTTTTCAATATTTCGCCGAAGCCCCCAGACATTAAAGCACTTCATGGAAATCAGCTGTCGGGCGAGTTCGCAACCCACATCCCCACAGCCAGCAATCAATATGTTGAGCTTATTCATAGCTATCATCTATTGGTTGGTATAACCTTCGGAAAAAACATAATGGCGAATTCATTTATATAACTGTATAAATTTACAGTATTATAGGTGGTACGAGCATCCTTGCCAGTCTTCCTGTGCTTTTATGAGCTCAGGGCTGTTCATCGAGACAGTTGAAAAACATTATGACACTGACAGAACTTCGCTACATTGTCACCCTTGCCCAGGAGCAGCACTTTGGCAGAGCTGCCAGTAAGTGCTTTGTCAGCCAGCCAACACTGAGTGTTGGGGTCAAAAAACTGGAAGATGAACTGGGGGTTGCCTTGTTTGAGCGAACCCGGAATGCTGTTCGTGTTACCCCAATGGGTGAATTGATCATCAGCCAGGCTCAGAAAGTTCTGGAAGAGGCATCGGCAATTAAGCAGCTGGCAAAAACCGGTCAGGATCAGCTCAGTTCACCCTTGAGAGTGGGAGCTATCTACACCATTGGACCTTACCTCTTTCCCCATCTGATTCCTCAGTTGGCACAGACCGCACCCAATATGCCGCTTTATATTGAGGAAAACTTCACGGCGGTTCTGCGCAGAAAGCTTCGTCTTGGTGAACTGGATGCCATTATTGTTGCCCTGCCCTTCAATGAGCCGGATGTGTTAACCAAGCCCCTTTACGATGAGCCTTTTCGGGTATTGTTGCCGGGGGGACACCCGTGGGAAAGTCAGAGAGAAATTGACCCATCTGATCTGGTCAAAGAAGAACTGCTGCTTCTGGGCGAAGGGCACTGTTTCCGCGACCAGGTGCTAGAGGCCTGCCCAATGCTGGCCAGTAAAAAAGAAGCTGGCAGTGACGGCAGTGGGATTGAAGCCACTTCACTGGAAACTATCCGGCATATGGTGGCATCGGGTATGGGCATCAGTGTGCTGCCACAGTACGCCGTTGTGGATCATCACTATGCCCCAAATATTCTCAGTACCCGACCATTTTGTGCTCCCTCCCCCAGCAGGACCGTGGCTCTGGCCTGGCGGGCCAGCTTCCCGAGGCCAAAGGCAATTGATGTGCTTTCCAATGCCTTAAGGCAGTGTTCGGTTGACCAGTAAGTGAGCCTATGGTGAGTATGAACATGTCATTGAATACGGTTCCGGTAACAACGTTAAAAGGCGTTGGTGAGGCTCTGGCGGACAAATTGGCCAGGATAGGCATTCACAATATTCAGGACCTGCTGTTTCATCTCCCACTCCGTTATCAGGACAGAACCAGAGTCACGCCGATTGGTTCCCTGCAGCCTCACAGTGATGTGGTGGTGCAGGGGAAAGTTCTGGCATCGGATATCGTTATGGGCAAGCGTCGCAGTCTGCTTTGCCGAATTGGTGATGGATCTGGATCAATCAGCCTGAGGTTTTTTCACTTTACCGGCGCACAGAAAAATAACCTCAGGCAAGGGGCAGAGGTTCGATGCTTTGGAGAACCCCGACGGGGCGCTACCGGGCTTGAGATGTATCATCCTGAATATCGGGTGATCAAATCGGATGCGCCTGCTGACGTTGAAGAAACATTAACACCGGTCTATCCAGCAACAGAAGGTCTGACACAGCAGCGAATCCGCAGTCTGTGCGAGCAGGCATTAAAGCTGCTCGCTGATGAAAGCTCCCTGCAGGAACTTCTACCTGTGGATATTCGGCAGAAATATCGGCTCAGTTCGCTGGTGGAAGCTGTTCGCCTGCTGCACCAACCGCCACCAGAAGAATCGATGATACTGCTCAGTGAAGGGCGGCACCCTGCCCAGCAGCGTCTGGCTTTTGAGGAGTTGTTGGCTCATAACCTCAGCCTTCAGCAACTCAGAAGGCGGGTGCAGTCTATCGGTGGTTTTGCCATGCCACCTGAAAACCGGTTAACCCGACAGTTACTGGAGCAACTTCCCTTTTCCCTTACCTCTGCACAGCAGAGAGTCACTGATGATGTCAGTCAGGATATGGCCACTCAGCTGCCAATGCTACGGCTTGTGCAGGGGGATGTCGGTTCAGGCAAAACCGTGGTTGCAGCGTTGGCTGCTCTACAAGCGGTAGAAAATGGTTATCAGGCTGCTGTGATGGCACCAACGGAAATTCTGGCGGAACAACACCAGTTTAACTTCTCAAACTGGCTGAAGCCGCTGGGCATTTCCATGGCTTTCCTTTCTGGCAAAACAAAAGGTAAAAAACGTCAGGAGACTCTGGATCAGATAGCTTCTGGTGAAGCTATGGTTGTGGTTGGAACCCATGCTCTGTTTCAGGACGATGTCATTTTTCATAAGCTGGGCATGGCCGTTATTGATGAGCAACATCGGTTTGGCGTCCATCAAAGAATGGCATTAAGGAAAAAAGGAGAGAAAAACGGAGGGCTACCTGACCAGCTGATCATGACTGCTACACCAATTCCCAGAACATTGGCCATGAGTGCATACGCCGATCTTGATGTTTCGGTGATTGACGAGCTACCGCCTGGACGTACACCAATCAATACTGTCGTTATTGGCGACGACCGTCGAGAAGCTGTCATTAAACGCCTTAAAACAGCTTGCCTTGAAGGACGACAGGCATATTGGGTGTGCACGCTGATCGAAGAGTCTGAAGCATTGCAGTGCCAGGCGGCAGAAGTGACCGCTCAGCAGTTGAAAGAAACACTTCCAGAGTTGTCTATAGGCCTGGTTCATGGACGAATGAAAGCCAGTGAAAAGGCTGAAGTGATGAAGGCTTTCAAGGAAGGTCATCTTCATCTTCTGGTGGCAACGACGGTTATTGAAGTGGGTGTTGATGTCCCGAATGCCAGTCTGATGATTATCGAAAATCCTGAGAGGCTTGGGCTTGCTCAGCTACACCAGCTACGTGGACGGGTTGGCCGCGGAAATATCGCCAGCCACTGCCTATTGATGTACCACGCGCCACTATCTCAGCAAAGTCGTGAACGTCTGCAGGTGATGAGAGATTCAAACGATGGCTTTGTGATTGCGGAAAAAGATCTTGAGTTAAGAGGCCCTGGCGAGGTTTTAGGTACCCGGCAGACAGGTCTGGCACAGTTTCGGGTTGCCGATTTGGAAAGAGATCGTGATTTGCTGATGGCTGTACGTACCGCGGCGCAGGAGTTAATTCAACAGTCGCCAGAAGGTGTCGAGCCGTTGGTGCATCGCTGGCTTGGCAAAGGTGAGGATTATGCTAATGTTTGATTGAGTGGGCCAAAGCTCATTTAAACACCGTAATCGCTTAGGGAATTTCCATCTTTGGATTCTTTATCAAACTTACACCCAACTTATCCTCATCATGTAAATGCATCCTTTAAGACACCTGAGCTCCATGAACTAGTTCAAGAGTTAACTCCTGATGGACTTGAAAGGTATTTATCAACATTTCGGGGCGATATAAATAAAACAGGAGAGAATGGTTTTCCGATTTTGCACTGTGCTCTTCACAACGAGTATTTTGAAGCTATTTTTCAACAGCTTCTTTCCGCTGGTGCTGACCCAATGGCTATTGATTCGCATGGAAATACCATCTTGCATAGGCTTGCCCGAAAAGGAGATTTTCAAGGTTTTCAGAGTGTGTGCAAGCAGATCTATTATTCAATAAATTTTGAAACCGCCAATCATAGGGGCTATACACCCATGCATTGTGCGGTTCGCTCAGATTGCGCAGGAATAGTCTTGTTACTGCTAGAAAGCAATCCGGATTTACTTCTTTTAAAAGATCATGATGGTAATACACCTGTACATTTAGCGGCACTGTATCATCAATATGACTGTCTTTATGTAATGCTTCAGGAACATTCAGGGCTGTGCTGTCTGGATATTATTAATGAGACTGGGAAAAGACCGACATAATTAGTTGAAGATTGTACTCAACCCTGCTTCAGCTTGCTTAACTCAGAAGTAAAAACAATGATGAGGATCGCTTATCCTGAGAGCTGTGTATCAACCGCTGATCAACTTTTATATGAGTCACAAAAAGCAAAAGACATATTAGAGGATGAGAGAAATCAGTCCTTAGTAAATAATATTTCTCAAAAAATAGCAGAAAAAATTTCTAGTCTTGATGATGGTAAATTTGAAATCTACAAACGTGGATTACAAAAAAGTTCAAGTCAATGCAATTATCCAGTAAGTATATTTATTGATTACTCAACCAAGACCGCATTAGTTGGGTCTATTTATGCCATGGTCAATGATTCGGAACGGAACTGCGTTGCTGATTTGCTGTCTGCTATTTGGAATCTGGCACATAAAATTTTGGTAACTATTCAGCACCCAGCAAAGGCGTATTGTTGTAATTTCGAACCGCTTTAAGAAGCGCCTGAAATATGTTCAACCCCTGCTTTTTAGCAGATGATAAATAGCTTCGGATTCGGGTAAACATGGTACCTCCGTCTTCGCTTCTGAAGCAGCCTGAGATCTTCTGCTTAAGTTTGGCCATCCTGGCATCACGTTCACTGCCATTGTTATCGAAGGGAATTGAAAAGTCCGACATGAAGCGCAACGTTTCAACCTTAAACTCAATAAGCCTTTTGAACAGGTTGTAGGCCTTGGTATTCCTGACCTTCTTACGTCCAAGCACCTGTCGTTGTTTTTCCATATAAGCGGTTTCCTTCGTGAGAGCCCTTTGAAGGATTTGGTCGTATATCGTCTCAATGCGAAGCTGTATTGCACCAGGCATTTGAGTCAGACCGGCTGCTTTGTATTTCTTGCAGAAGTGCCAGGAGAGCGTAAGCAATTTCATCAGCCGCAGAGCCAGCTTATTCGCATCCCTATCGACAACTCCCTGAAGCTCTCTCAGATGATGGGCATTACAAAGCACATGCACTGCCGCATAGGCAAAGTAGGACTTCCAATGATCGTGAACCAGAATGCCTGCAAAAGTCAGCAGGATGCCCATTGCATCCATTGCTTCACAACCTCGCCTTTCTGAGAGGTAGTAAAGCGTCCATTGGTCATCTCGCATAATGTGTAACCACCACAGTGAACCGTCAACCCGCATGCCAGTTTCATCCGCTCCTGCAACCGGACTTTCTTGTAAAGCATCGCGGATACTCTGCTCAGTAGAGGCCAGGTTCTCATGGGTATAGGCAACAAAATTGGCAACAGAGCCTGCGCTGACACTCATGCAATAAATAGTATTGAAATACTCAGACACCCGGTGATATGGGATGAAGTGATACTGGTTTAAATGAACAGCCATTGCCTGAGTCACTTCTCCGTATTGAGCAGCGGCTTTCACTCCTTGGGGAAACTCAGCGGTGTTCCGTTTACCACAAGGACATACTTTAACGTCTGCCCAGTACGCGGTAACTTCAAATTCTCCGGGTCTACCTGGATCAAAAACCTGTCGCTCAATGTATTTGGTGGGTTTAATATCGATAAGCGAAGACTGGCAACAGCAACATTTTTCAACCTTCAGATGCCTGACATAATCGGGTAAGGCGACACGTCTCAAACAAGAGCCTTGATGACCTTTCTGGCCACCTGGTTTATTGCCTGAAGATGGTCTAAGGCTTTTGGGGTTCGGTGTTTCCTGTGAGGAGCAGGGGGCTTCTTTGGAAGATGTATCACCTTTATCACTCCCTTTTTTACTGGGCTTTTGATAACCATCTGACGATGGTGGCTTACTACTGTTTTGACTGTTTTTATTAACCCTTTCTTCCAGTTCGCTGCAACGTTCCCGTAAAAGCGCATTCTCGGTCCGAAGCTCTTCATTCTCTTTAAGGAGAGCTTCGGTAAACGGAGTAGCTGGGAAGTCTGGTTCCATACTGGAGATTTGTTAGAAAAATTGAGTATAAGATGATGGTCGAAAAATCAGAAAATTCCAGATTTATATGAAGGGTGCTGAATAGTTACAAATTTTGTTTACTGTCGATTTCAAACGTAAGCGTGAAATTGGCTCAGTATTCAGCACTTTTGATGAGCTGGGTAGACATCACGCGATTAGAGAAAGTTGGGATGATAACAGTACAAATCTGGATGATGGACATGTATGGTGTAGAAAAGGCACTTTGGGTGATAAAGAAATTCCAAGCACACTGCTGGATAACCTCATGTCACTAAAAAAGCTGAGTCAGTATTACAGTGAGCAGATAGATAGTGAAAATAAGACAGCAGTCCTTTATAAAAAGAATAAGTCCTTAGGTTTACCTTATCTGGCAGGTACCTCCGGAATGTGTAGCTGCTTTTATGCAGTCTACCCATTGCTAGGGATAGACTTTAACAGTCGTATGGGCAGGCAATTAGCCGAAGTTATGTCTGCATTTATTGTTGCTATTGGCTTTCATACCTTTCAAGAATGTTATGATGCTTTTAATTTGACAGACCTCTATCGAAGCAGTAAGGAGGTAATGGTAGCAGCAGAAGATGAAACAGGAGTTTTTAATCGAATGCTTTTTTATCCTTCCTAGCTTTCATGGGGGGATTGTTGTCTGCCAAGTTAAAGTATCATTATGGAGCCCTTTCTATACTGAAGTTTCTGGATGCCATCTTGGGCTCTGACGAACGAAATATTTTTTGCCTGACACATTTTAGTATCAGGCAAAAGTTATCTTAATAGCTGATTTTAAATTTACGAAACAGAAACCCCAGGCACCACAAGGGGCCAATCAATAGAAACTGTAGATCCTCAAAGAAAGACGGCTTTTTCCCTTCTACCTTGTGACCAATAAACTGAAAGATCCAGGCGACGATAAAAATCGCAATGCTGGCCTGTAAGACATAAGCTCCAAGGGCTTGAGAGAGTGCAGCCGATACAGCAAATACAACAATCATTGCCAGAGATAGCTTAAATGAGAGCTTGAAATAGAACAGCATGGTGATGGCCATAAGGGCCCAGGCTGCAACAGGGCTGAATGCCCACACAATACCGACAATGCTGAAAAGAATAGAGGGCACACAAATCCAGTGGATCAGTTTATTGGTTTTATTTTGGTGACTTTCGCCGTATTCACTGAACCATTGCTCGATAGTTTTCATAGTTATGTCGCCTCTTTATCTTCTTATTATTGACATAAAAGGCTAATCTATCATTTGGTACTATGGTTCGCAATTGATGACCGGTCAGCTAATCCTGGGACTTAATGATGGTGTCAGAAATTCCATCATCAACAATTTACTTTATTCTTCCCAATGCTCCCCTTTATTGCCAGCCAATATCGTGGCTATTGTCGATATCATTGTCAGCTATACTAAACTGCTGCCTCACTTGCTGGACCTTGTTAACTGTCGTCCGGAGTACCAATGCAGGACTTTCTTGATCGTTATGACTTCATGCTTTCAGAGGCCGCCGTTGTTGAAAGGCTGAAACGCCGGGACGACATCGCTCTGGACGACCACATCGTTCATGCCCACCTGATTTATGATTTGCCTGGCAGAACGGCGCTTTCAAAAATCTACAATGATTACATTCGCATAGCCCAGCAGGCGGACACGCCGCTTCTACTATTTACGCCAACTTGGCGGACGAATCAGGACAGAGTTGAGCGGTCCGGCATCAGTTCCACCATCAATCGTGATGCAGTTGATTTTCTGTATTCACTGAAGCAGCAAGAAAACGACACTGCAACTTTAAAAATCGGTGGAACCATCGGCTGCAGGAATGATTGCTACCGTCCTGAAGAAGCCTTGTCAGCCACTGAGGCCGCCCGCTTTCATAGCTGGCAAATCCGGCAGCTGGTTACTGGTGGGGTGGACTTTCTCATCGCTGTCACAATCCCGAGTGTTGAAGAAGCTTTGGGGATTGCTAACGCCATGGCGGTGACAGACAAGCCTTATATCATAAGCTTCGTCATTGGACGTGATGGCAAAGTATTGGACGGAAACTCTCTGGTTAATGCCTTTGATACCATTGATACTTTGGCAATAACGCCACCGCTCGGCTATTTTGTGAATTGTTCCTATCCCGCCTTCCTTAATCCTGTCACCCAGCCAGTAGCAGTCTTTCAACGGTTATTGGGAATGCAGGCCAACGCTTCCTCGCTGGACCATTCCGAGCTGGATGACTCCATGGAGCTGAAATCTGAACCTGTGGAAGCTTGGGGTGAGTTAATGCTCCAGCTCAACCATGACTATGGTGTGAAAGTATTAGGTGGCTGCTGTGGCACAGGTAGTGAACATCTCGAGTACCTGGTAAACCGTAATATTGCCTGAGGCGATGGTAATGTGATCCAGCCACTGTTGTTTCAATATCGTCATGGGCAAAGGAAATGGTGATCTTCCCATTGCTTCATAGAAGAAAGACCAAACAACGTTCGCTATTGTTTATTGATCGATAGACTCCAATGGAGCAGCATCCAATGACAACCTCCTTTGGGAAGTAGGCTCTATAAAAAAGCCCGGAGCAAAGTCCGGGCTTGAAGTCATGATTGATCGTAATCAGGCATTGGTTGCAACAAAGTACTTAGGATCTTCGATGACATTCACTTCCACGAGGTTGCCCGCTTTTGTCAGCAGCTTCTTGCAGTCATTGCTGAGGTGGCGGAGGTGCAGTGTTCTCCCGCTATTCATATAGCGTTCGGCCAGAGTATCAATGGCTTCCAGTCCGGAATGGTCACAAACTCGCGAGTCCTGGAAGTCGATAATGACATCCTTATTGTCGTCTTTTGGCGAAAACTGCTCCAGGAAGTGCGTGGTAGAGCCAAAGAACAGTGGGCCATGAACTTTATAAACGGTGGAGCCGTCCTGATCTTCCTGCTTTTCGATCTGAATATGTTTGGCATGCTTCCAGGCAAAAATCAGGGCTGAAACAATAACGCCGACAATAACAGCCACAGCCAGGTCAGTAAGAACAGTGACTACGGAAACCAGAATCAGTACAAAAGCATCTCCCTTGGGCACTTTGTTCATGATTCGGAAGCTACTCCACTCAAAGGTTCCGATAACCACGATGAACATGACACCGACCAGTGCAGCGACTGGAATCATTTCAATTAAAGAAGAAGCAAAAAGAATAAAGGTCAGCAGGAATAACGCCGCAGAAATACCAGACAGACGGCCTCGACCACCGGAATTCACATTAATCATGCTCTGGCCAATCATTGCACAGCCGCCCATGCCACCGAAGAAACCGGTAACCACATTAGCCACACCCTGCCCCACGCATTCACGGTTGCTGCTACCGTGAGTTTCAGTGATTTCATCAACCATTCTCAGGGTCAACAGTGATTCGATGATTCCGATAGCGGCAAGAATCAGAGAGTAGGGGAAGATGATCGTCAGGGTTTCAAAAGTAAAAGGGACTGAAGGAATACTGAATGCCGGCAACCCACCTGCAATACCCGCAACATCACCAACGGTTTTGGTATCCAGGTTCAGGCCAAGGGCAAGAGCGGTAACCACAATGATGGCGGCGAGAGAAGAAGGAATGGCCGTGGTCAACTTGGGCAGAAAGTGGATGATGGCCATGGTCAGGGCAACCAGTCCAAGCATTAAATAAAGTTCGTTGCCTTTCATCCAGGCCACATCAATCACACTGTTTTCCAGGAAAGAGCCAGTTAACCAGCCAGCTTCACCTTGCACACCAAACTGGCTCAGCTGTGCAAGGAAGATCACAATAGCCAGACCGTTTACAAAGCCGAGCATTACCGGATGAGGAACCATTCTGATGAACTTACCGAGCTTAAAGATACCGGCAAGTACTTGAATAATACCCATCAGAACAACTGCGGCGAACAGATACTG
>NZ_OZ239981.1:3647500-4517500 GCF_965196975.1 Endozoicomonas sp. | reverse complement strand
TGGCGTAACGATGGCCACGCTGTCTCCACCCGAGACTCAGTGAAATTGAAATCGCTGTTAAGATGCAGCGTATCCGCGGCTAGACGGAAAGACCCCGTGAACCTTTACTACAGCTTCACAGTGGATCTTGATGTTGCTTGTGTAGGATAGGTGGGAGGCTTTGAAGCGTGAACGCCAGTTTGCGTGGAGCCATCCTTGAAATACCACCCTGGCAATATTGAGGTTCTAACCCAGGTCCTGAAACGGGATCGGGGACATTGTGTGGTGGGTAGTTTGACTGGGGCGGTCTCCTCCCAAAGAGTAACGGAGGAGCACGAAGGTTGGCTAAGTACGGTCGGACATCGTACGGTTAGTGTAATGGCACAAGCCAGCTTGACTGCGAGAGGTACATCTCGAGCAGGTACGAAAGTAGGTCATAGTGATCCGGTGGTTCTGAATGGAAGGGCCATCGCTCAACGGATAAAAGGTACTCCGGGGATAACAGGCTGATACCGCCCAAGAGTTCACATCGACGGCGGTGTTTGGCACCTCGATGTCGGCTCATCACATCCTGGGGCTGAAGCCGGTCCCAAGGGTATGGCTGTTCGCCATTTAAAGTGGTACGCGAGCTGGGTTTAGAACGTCGTGAGACAGTTCGGTCCCTATCTGCCGTGGACGTTGGAAGTTTGAGAAGAGCTGCTCCTAGTACGAGAGGACCGGAGTGGACGGACCACTGGTGTTCGGGTTGTGTCGCCAGACGCATTGCCCGGTAGCTATGTTCGGACGGGATAACCGCTGAAAGCATCTAAGCGGGAAGCCCCCTTCAAGATGAGACTTCCCTGGGTACTAGATACCCCTGAAGAGCCGTTAAAGACTATGACGTTGATAGGTTGGGTGTGTAAGCGCTGTGAGGCGTTGAGCTAACCAATACTAATGACTCGTGCGGCTTGACCATATAACGCCAAAGCGATCTGCAGATATGCAGAGCCATACGCAAGAGTGTTTAGCAAGAAACAGCTTAATTACCGGATTCCAGAACTGAGAGCCTTAAGGCTTTGAGTTCAACCAGTTAAGCCTGGCGACCATAGAAGGTTAGAACCACCTGATCCCATCCCGAACTCAGTAGTGAAATGACCGATCGCCGATGGTAGTGTGGGGCTTCCCCATGTGAGAGTAGGTCATCGCCAGGCACCACTATTTACCTTGGGCTCGCTCAAGGCTGCAAACCCCGATAGAGCAATCTGTCGGGGTTTTTGCTGTGGGTGGTAAAAAATTACAGGAAGGGAAATGAGATCACGGCAAACATTTTGAAGATGCCCATGATCAGGCTCATCAACATTGCCCAGCCAAAATTCTTGATCTCAAAGCCGTCAACCAGCTTGCTGGAGAAGACCAGGATCAGAGCATTAATAACCCAGGTAAATAATCCAAGAGTAAGAATCGTGATTGGTAGCGCTAATATCATCAGAATGGGTTTAACCAGAAGGTTTAAGCAGGTCAATACCAGGGCAACAATAAAGGCTATCGAATAATTTTCAATCTCCACTCCTGGAAGAAGACGGGCAGAGATAAAAATAATAAATCCATAAATCGCCAGAATAGCTATCTGTACCAGAAGAAATAAAAGTATATCCATCAAACTACCTTCAATGTTTTACAGCAATCACTGCATTGTAGGTCACTATGGTACAGGCAAATGAGTTCTGTCGATCCAGTGATCTCATAAACAGCTAAAGCGTACGGCAGTGTAAAATTATTGCTTTGCGTTTTAATCCCCTGCACACTGTGGCCAGCTCGCATTCTGTGATACGACAACTGCATAAATAATAAGAAAAAAAGGGGCTTATATGTTTGTCCTACGCCGAGTCTTACAGGCTTTTCTGGTCCTGCTCTTTTTAGTGGCCGCAGGCGGCTACTTTATCTGGTATCAGCTTAATCCCTCTCCTCCAGATCAACAGGTATTTCTGAATTCAACGGTACTGACAATGGATCAGGAGAACTCCACTGCAGAAGCGGTGCTGGTTGAACAGGGTATTATTATTGCTGTTGGCTCAGAAGAGGCTGTTCTAAGCCAGGCCTCACTAGAGGCAGAGCATATCGACCTGGCAGGAAAAACACTGCTACCTGGATTTATCGAAGCCCATGGTCACTTTCCTGGTAGCGGCTTAAGTGCTGTTGCAGCTGATTTGAACAGTCCCCCTATTGGCAGTACGTTGTCTATCAAGGATGCACTGAACGAATTGAAGGTAATGGGTGACGCAACCCCTGAAGGAGAATGGATCATCGGTTTTGGCTTCGACGATACCATGATTCTGGAGAAGCGCTTCCTGAGCAAAGAAGACCTTGATCAAGTCTCAACAGAGCACCCTGTCGCAGTACTTCATATTTCCGGGCATATGGTCATGATCAATACACTGGGCCTGGAAATCATGGGAATAACTCGTGACAGCAAGGACCCAACAGGTGGAGAGATTGTAAGAGACAGTAAGGGCAACGTTACTGGGTTACTGAAGGAAAAAGCGCAGGATCCTGTCGTTGCTGCAGCATTGAATCTGTCTTTGGTAAGAATCGCTGAAATGCTCCAGAAGAGCCAGCAGGAATATTTGGAAAAAGGGGTGACGACGGTTCAGAGTGGCCTTACCAATATCGATAAATGGAAACCTTTGGCGTTTGCCGCCAGGTTTGGTTTCTTTCCCCAGCGATTAGTTATATGGCCTGATATTTCGATGGCTGACAGTATTCTGGATGGAACCGTAAAAACAACAAACAATGAGAAATTGACCGTTGGTGCATTAAAGCTGGTATCCGATGGTTCCATTCAGGGATACACGGGGTTTTTAAAAGAACCTTATCATCAACAGGAGCCTGATCGAGATACCGATTATCGTGGGTATCCAACGATGACTCGGGAAAAACTGCAGGATATTGTTACCCGCTGGCATGCCAGTGGCCGGCAGCTGGCAATACATGCGAATGGTGATGCTGCCATTGATCTGGTGATTGACAGTGTTGCTGAAGCTCAGCAGCAATCCTTCCGAAGCGACCCACGGCATATTATTGTTCATGCCCAAATGATGACTGATGGACAGTTGAAAAAATCAGGGGCACTGGGCCTTACGCCAAGTTTCTTTCCTTCTCATATTTATTATTGGGGAGACCGGCACTTCAATATCTTTATGGGGGCAAAGCGTGCTGAACATATCAGTCCCATGAGGTCCGCCGAAGAACTCGACGTTCGATTTACGATGCATAACGACACACCGGTAGTTCCCATTGATCCAATGCTTCTTGTAGAAAATGCCGTTGAACGAAAAACGTCCAGTGGGAAAGAGCTGGGAGGGAGCCAGAAAATAAGTGTAGAGTCAGCGTTAAGGGCTCTGACTATTGATGCTGCCTGGCAGGTTTTTCAGGAGGGTAACCGGGGCTCAATTGAGCCTGGAAAGTTTGCTGATTTTGCCATTCTTGAAGAAAACCCTCTTACCGCGCCGGGTAACTTGCAGAATATTAAAGTTGCACAAACCTGGATTGGCGGAGTGAAATGGTTTGACCGTGACCAGCTGTAGTCAGAAAGACGTATTGCTGCTGTGTACCGGTCTATGTTTTCCTGTTCCGTACTAAAACAGAAGTGGATGTCAGGGGGATAGATGAGAGCATGGTTTGGCTTGCCAATGATTCTAATGGTGACGTTACTGGCAGGTTGTGCCAGCGGGCCAAAAGTTTCAGAGCAACACAGTGGCTTTCTTTCGGACTACTCAAGATTAAAACCGTTAGCGGCTCAAGAGAAGTCACAATTTTTGGGTTATCACGCCAGGCGCTGGAAAATGCGTCGCTATGAAAGCGTGATCATTGAGCCAGTAATTGTGCATATCAATGATGAAGTCCGTAAGAACTGGCAGGTTCAACCAGAGCGCTATCACCAGTTACAAGCTTACTTCACTGAAAGGCTGGCAGAACGCCTCAAGCTGAAATATACGATCACTGACCAGCCGGGGCCGGATACTCTGCGTTTGAGAGTAGCGATTACTGGCGGTGAGCTGGGTATGAAGGCACTGGAATTTTATCAGTTTTTGCCATGGGGGCTGGTCATTAACGGTGTTGGAGAGCTTGCAGGGGTGAGGGATAAACTTCTTAATATCATTGAAGAGGGAGAGCTGGTTGATAGCCTGACGGGAGAGCAGGTGGTTGCACTGGTGGGTGGTGTTCAATATGGTCCTGTTGATATGGGAGACTTTCGAAAAAGCTCGGCTGATGAGCTTAAACCGGTTATTGATGTATGGGTAGACTCCTTTTATGAGCACCTGCGCTAGGGGAATATCTTTAGGCCCCAGGATCTCTAAGAGCATTCATAGTTTCATCAAGCGTTGATTCCAGTGAAGAAATTAACGCTGATGCTTCTCCCAGCTTATTGGCCTGCCCTTCCTTCTCGATATCGGCAGCAATCATTGCCAGCTGTGTGGCTCCAAGATTGTTGCTGCTTGATTTCAGGGTATGGGCCGCTCTTACCAGTACCTCCAGGTCTGCATCTTTGGAGGAGGACCGGATATCGGCCATTAATTTAGGCGCGTCTTCTAAATAGCTGTTAATCAGTACCGGAAACTCTTCTTCCATCAGTTCTTTGAGAGAGTCGAAGATTGATTGATCGATTAATGGATACTCTGATTGGCTGGCTTTTTTCTCGGCCTCTTGCACTGTACGTAGATCCATGTCAGCAATTTCCTGTGGTGGGGTATCATGTATCAGCCAGTGCTCAAGCCTCTTTCTCAGGTTATCAATCTTGACCGGTTTGCTTAGATAATCATCCATCCCAGCAGCAAGGCATTTCTCCCGGTCCTCAGCCATTGCATTGGCTGTCATGGCAATTATGGGTATTTTGGGTAACTGTTGTTCCCTTTCCCGCTGTCTAATATGACCTGTAGCTTCATAGCCACTCATTTCTGGCATTTGACAGTCCATTAGAATCAGGTCATAGGCTTGGTTGCCAGTCATTTCAACGGCTTCACGACCATCTTCTGCGACATCAATATGTTGTAACCCAATTTTCTTGAGCATACTGATAGCTACTTTTTGATTTACTACATTGTCTTCTACCAGCAGTATCTGAATGTTCTCAGAGAACATGGTTGTTTCTGGTTCAATTTGATCTGATGCTCCTTCCTGGTGCTGTTTGGCATGGTGGTAATGCATAACCTGCATGGTTGTATCCAGCAACCTGGACTGTCTGAAGGGTTTACTCAGGCATGCAGAAATTCCCGCAGCTTGCTGCTCTTCTTGAGAAATAAAGCCGGTGGAGCTGAGCATTATTCTTCGAATGGACTTTAAGTCGAGATCTTGTTCAATGGCTTTAGAAAGCTCGAGACCGTCCATCTCAGGCATATCCATATCAAGAAAAATGAGCTCAAAGGGGTGGTTATTATTATGAGCTTTTCTCAACTGCTCAAGAGCATCCTTGACTGTTGAGGCTTCACTATGAAGTATTCCCCAGGCGGTCAGATAGTGACGAAGAATTTCCCGGTTGGTTTTATTATCATCAACCACCAGTGCTTTTATCCCATCAAGAACATGGAATACCTGAGATCTTTGGATGTGTTTGTTCTGAGAAATCTCCATGTCAAGCGTGAAGGTGAATGTAGAACCGAGTCCCTCAGCACTAACGACGGTAATGCTCCCCCCCATCAACTCAACCAACTGGCGGGAAATGGTAAGACCAAGCCCGGTACCTCCAAACTTTCTTGTGGTACTGCCATCAGCTTGAGTGAACTCATTAAATAACGTAGGAAGAATGTCTTCTGGAATACCAATACCGGTATCTTCTACTGA
Organism: Endozoicomonas sp.; assembly: GCF_965196975.1. Lineage (NCBI taxonomy): Bacteria > Pseudomonadati > Pseudomonadota > Gammaproteobacteria > Oceanospirillales > Endozoicomonadaceae > Endozoicomonas > Endozoicomonas sp. Next base: position 4,511,704 of record NZ_OZ239981.1, on the reverse strand, counting down.
GAACTCGATTTGAGCAGATGTTTGAGATCGTTCAAAAAGATTAACTCTGACACTGACCTCTCCTTCTACTGTAAACTTGACAGCATTTCCGATCAGGTTGGTGAGCACTTGTCTTAGCCTTACTGAGTCACCTTTCAGTGTTCGTGGCAGGTCAACGTCGGTATAGCAACTCAGTTCTAATCCCTTTTCTCTGGCGGTGCCTGCCAATAGCGTGCAAACGTCTTCGACAATATCCCTGACACTGATATCTATATTTTCAATTGTCATCTTGCCAGCTTCAATTTTCGAGAAATCCAGAATATCGTTGATGATCTGTAATAGTGAGTCTGCAGAGGAGTATGCAGTATTAAGAAAGTCGCTTTGAGTTTTGTTTAGCGGTGTATCTTTCATTAAGTCCAACATGCCAAGAACGCCATTCATTGGCGTACGGATTTCATGACTCATATTGGCCAGAAAAGAGCTTTTTGCTTTTGCTGCATCCAGTGCAGCCTCTTTGGCTTCATTAAGCTGGGTAAGGTTTTCTTTTAAGTCCCGGTTGGCCATTTTTAATTCACTGGTTCTATTGGCTACCGTTGCTTCCAGAGTTTCACGATTCTGCTGAAGACGATCATCTCGCTCCTTAATCTGCATGAGCATGTCATTGAAGCAATCATAAAGCTGCCCAATTTCATCATTATCAAATTTTTGTACATGTCGGTCGTATTGCTGATATTCAGTGATTTCACTGATCGTATCCGCCAGTTCGGTAATGGGGCGAGCCAGAAGTTTCTGTAGTCTGGAACTCAGCATGGCAGCCAGCACGACAGAAATAAGAGCTGCAATCAGCACCAGAAATAGAATGTGGGTAAGGTGCAGGTAAAGTTCACTCAAGTTTGATTGGACATAAATGGCACCAATAAACTGACCATCCATATTTATGGGACGGTACAAGTGCAATTTGGCTTTGCTGAATAATGTAACGGGCTGGTTAAGTTCTTCTAGAGTAAATGCCCAGGGCTGCTTTTTTCCTCGATGATAGGCTGCAACCCTTTCACCAGAAGAGCTTAATAAATAGGCTGCCTCGATTTCATCTGTACTGGAAAAGCCATTAAGTAACTGTTCTGCCGATACTGTGTCCTCAAACATCAGGGCTGCCTGCGCATTGGCTCCAATAACCTCGACAAGCGTTTCTAGTTTACTGACCAGAAGGGTCCGGGAATGCATGTATTCACTGACAGTTTGTACGCTTAAGGTAACCAGTAAAACAGAATACGCCGTTAGTAGCATGGCGTATCGCAGTTTCTTTTTTATGGGCAGGTTCTTGAAGGTCACCATAATCGCTATTTGACAACCTTAGCCAGCCCCATCAATTGGGAATTAATTGAAAGGCCTGCATTTTTTGTTGCACTTTTGCTAATAGCGAACTGAATTCGGCTACCGATACGGAATAATCCGATAACACCACCTTGATAAGCAAAGCTCTCACTATCGCTTATGGTCAGCACTGATTTGTGTTTTAAATTATTTAATATCTTTGATATAGCGTTTGTCTTTGTGTTGTGGATATAAACAAGATCACATAATTTTTCCAAAGGTGCGCTTGGAGACTTATGAGTAACGGATATGCGCCGCCCCATGCTGAACTTGTGATTAATTTTCAATAGCTCACTATTAATTGCACCATTGCCAATGATACATAATGCCAATGTCTGCTTTTTTTCAGGCCATGTGATGAACTTGGTAAGCTTATAAACAATGGCTGCTTTTACTTTATCCGCTTTAGTAACTTCACTAGCATCTGACGTAATTGAACTCAAGCAACCCAGTAAAGTGATAGCAAGTATTGAGTACGTTCTTCTAATTATCATCGGCATGAAGTTATCTCCCCCATCCGATTAATGTTGCCAGCGCAACTGAAGGTACCATGACTCCTGTACCTCCGTTGCACCAAGACCGCTGAAAATTTCACTGAACTCAAGCCGCTGTTTGTCGAACAGATTCTTGCCTGTCAACGAAACCTCCAGATCTTTCCCAATTTTTTTGGCAACTCTGAAATCTAACGCAGTATATGCACCTACCTTGGCATTCTTCAGGTTATCCATATAGCGTACCCAGAAATCCAGATACCACTGATTGGGTAGATTCATGCTTGATCTAATGTTGGCTGTGCTGGAAGCACTCAATTCTTCAATTAACACTTCGTTCTCTTTATGGTATATATCGTTTTGGTAAGCCTTAGCATCAATTTGAAGTGCACTGAAATTAGTGTGCAGTTTCCACCAATCATTGACTTGCCAATCAAGCGCAAATTCAACACCATAAGCAGTTGCGCTTAGTCCATTAGTGAATGTTGTAGGGAATTCTAAAATAGCGTCAAATGGTGGAGCTTGGGTTGTACCTGAAATAACACACACATTAGTAGGTTGGCCATCAAGGCCAATGATGTTCTCTACTGTCGTATCATCATAACACTCACCTCTGTCAACATACGCGAGAATATCATCGTATTTATTGAGAAATGCGGTGACATCGAGGCGGAGACGATTATTGAACTGTTCACGATAACCTAGCTCAAACGCAGTCAGAGATTCGGAGTTTAAATTATTATTACCTGAGATGCTCATTAAATAGGGAGGATTTGAAACGAAATCCAACAATGGATCAAACATATCCTCAGTAAGAATATTTATGCCTCGGGTTGTCACTTCTGTTTCGCTAATTGAAGGTGTTTTTACAGCTCTTGATAATGATCCCCAAAACGTTCTGTTCTCCGCTGCTTTCCAGGTGACTTTTGCATTGGGTTGAATTTCATAGCCGGTGAAATCGTTGTGTTCAAACCGGGAGCTTAATGCAAGGCTCCATGTGGGTGATAAAGTGATATGGTCTTGAATGAAAGCGCTGTATAACTCATCCGTTCGGCTGGTCTGAGGCATGGTAATATTATTCATGTCACTCAGATTATACTTAGTCAACCGATAGCCTAATCCCCAGATAATGTCGTGATTGTCCCACGGCAATATATGGTGCTGGAACTCCAGATCACCAATATCGCGTTTCTCAGTCACACGGTAGTCGTAGTTTTCATAGCGGTCGTAGTAACCTCTAAGGGAAAAATTACTGCCATCGCTGTAATACTGCTTGTAGTTACCAATTAAATGCCCACCTTGTTGAGCTCTATTGAGGTTAACAATAGTGTCATCATCCTCTGTACCATAATAATTAAATATTTTTAATGGAGGTCTGGTTGTTCCATCATATACTTCGCCCTGTACTGAAGCTTCAGCCCCTGTTTCAGTTTGCCAGTCTGCCCTCAGACCTGCTCGGTTTATTTTCCAGTCATCATTGGCATCTGTGCCGTCAGAGTTGGCCAGCCCATCACGGGTGAATGTTTTAAAGAAAGCTCGATAATAGCCATCATCACTGATTTCACCGCCGTAACGATAGGCGGCAAAGGCTTTTTCTTCTGAGCCAAAACCAGTCGATAAAAGACCTCCCTGTGTATCAGCTGCATGCTTGGTAATGATATTGATCACACCATTTACGGCATTGGCACCCCAAAGTGCTGCACCAGGACCACGAATCACCTCAATACGGGCAATGTCTTCCAGCATGGTATCCTGAACATCCCAGTTGACGCCGGAAAATAATGGAGAATAAACCGTGCGCCCATCAATCAGCACCAGCAGTTTGTTTGCAAAAATATAGTTAAAGCCGCGGGTACTGATTGACCAGGTATTACCATTTAATCGGGCTACCTGCATTCCCGGTACCATTCTTAGTGCTTCGGGGATGGAAGTGACACCTGAACGCTGAATATCTTCATCGGTGATAACAAAGACGGCTGCGGGGGAATCCATTAGACGCTGCTTTCTTTTGGATACAGACGTAACATCTGGTACATCCAGGGATATTAGCTCTTCCAGGCTGAGATCCAGAAGCTCATCATCAGTCATGTCCAGATCAGAGTCAGCCTGAATATTCAGAGGAATGAATAGAGAGGAGAATATACCGGCCAGTAGCAGTGAATTGTTTGATTGTTTCAAGGTTCCACTCCATTGGATTTAATGAAGAGGGAAGCACTGCTAAATCATTCTCTCTTCATTCCAAATAATATGATCTTCTTATCTCTTCAGTTAGAGAAGTGTCATACCATTTACTGATCTTATTACTCTTAATTTAAAAACTAGCTGAATTTCAGCCACACGTTTAATATTTTTATTGAGTGTTTTGTACAGCCCTTAAAAATGACCCAGCATCAGCAATACCGGCCCCGCATCGAAATGTTGAGCAATTACTGTCGGATGCAAAAGGTCTGGCTGTTTCCTTTAATATTTTTTTACGTTCGGCAGGGGTTAAGTTAGGGTTAACCTCATAGCTCAAAGCGATTAGACCGGATATGTGCGGAGCTGCCATGCTCGTTCCCTGGAGTTCTTTGCGAGATTCCGCTAGTGGTGATTTGAGTCCTGAATTGTAGAGTGACAGGATTCCGTTGCCTGGAAAATGGGTTTCACCCCCTGGCGCCATGATGTCAATACCGGTGCCATAATTTGAATACCAGCTTCTATTTCCAGATCGATTAATAGCTCCAACCGTAATCACATTCTTGCAGTTTGCGGGAGTCGTTAATGCTACATTTCGCTGCTCGTTTCCCGCAGCAACCACGACGGTGACCCCTGCAGCAACAACTTCATCAATAGCATCCTGATAGGTTTGAGAGCAGACCAGTGAAGTTCCACCAAGACTCAAATTAATGACATTCGCTGGATTTGGGTTGATAGGAAGGCCATACACTGGCAAGCCAGCAGCCCATCTGATGCCATCAGCTATCCATGAGGTGTAGCCTCCACAGCGACCAAGAACTCTCACAATAAGTACCCTATCGTACCATGTAACACCTGATAAACCCTTGTTATCATTGGTATTGGCAGCAATTGTTCCTGCCACATGGGTACCATGCCAGCTGCTTTTACGAACATTGGCAGGAATGGGGTTACCAAAAGATTTACCACATGCCCCAGGTTGAAGAGAGTCTCCAGGGTCTCTTGGATCATTATCTACGCCATCACCATCATTAGCCATCCAAGGATCCGCAATCATGTCATAGCCAAACAAAACCCGGCTGCTAATTTCAGAGTGTTCAGTAATGCCGGTATCAAGAATGGCAATTACATTTTTTGAGCTTCCAACAGAGATGTCCCAGGCGGGTGGGAGGTTCATACCTGCTTTGAATTCAAAGTAATGCCATTGCTCGTTATAAAGAGGGTCATTAGGGACTTTCATGGTTTGCATTAAAAGGTCTGGTTCGGCGAATTCTACCTGGGGATCATCCTCTAGCCCTTCCGCAAGTACTTTCACGTCTTCAATGTCAAGGGTGGCACCAATTTCCAGCACTTCCTGTCTTTTACCTGCAGCAACCCCATACCCACCGTGGGTAACACCTTGTTTGATAAAGGCTAATGCTCTAGCTTCTGTAGGTTTTTCTTTGAAATGAACAATCACTTGATCTGTTCTTTGTAATAGAAGCCGGTAGTTATCCACTTCAGCCTGTAAAATGAATGCTGGAATGAAAAGTGTTGCTGCTAAAACAGTCCTTGTCAGCAGTAATTTCATCGGTGTTTACCTCAAGGGTATGGTTTCCATGCTTCTGTTTTGCAATGGAAGCATAGTGCTGTCGATTTCGACGTAGCGAATTTTTTTCAGTAATAATAGTTGATTAATAGTTTCTTCTAATTGTGAACTACCCGGTGGATTGATCTGAACCAAAATAGCAGAACTACCCAATGGTCTAACAAATGATATGGACTGATCATTTTTGTAATGTTTATTAATATATTCATAGGCTTCAGTAGCACCTCCTAGCCCATGATAGGATTCTGAGTGGAAGCCAATAATTAGTCTGGTGGCATTATTATCATCAATGGCTCTTGCTTGAATAGCAATGCTGAGGATTACAAGTAAAAATATTCTTAATGACATGTTAATCATTTTTTAGGTTTTTCTTTATTTAACTCATCTTATGGGTATTGATTAATTTAATTCTTAATGCCGCTTTTACTTAGATATGGTGTCCATATCACATGTTAATGTTGTTAGTTTGACATTGAACAGTCTGTCCAGTGATTTCGACTGTTGAATGCGGGCAGATAAGATTTGGAATTCACCTAAGAAAAAAGTATGGTTGAAGGATATAGAGGCTTCAAAGTATTTTGGATGATTGATGGCTGAGCTGATATTGGATGTCACTAAGCACCCTCTGATACTGGCAGGTTTGATTTTACTGTCAACTTATCTTCTGGAAGATGCTGCCATTATTTCGGCGGCATTGATCAGTCTTGATGGTTTTATCTCACCAGAACTGGCTTTTCTGGCACTTTTTATTGGTATTTTTACTGGGGATCTTGGTCTCTATGGACTGGGGCGACTTTTAGGGCGATGGGCGTGGTTAGACGAAAGAATACCCAGGGGTAAGATCAACAAGGCCGGCAAGTGGCTTAAACGGCGTGCTGTTTGGACGATTTTAGTCGTCCGCCTGGTGCCGGGTCTCAGGCTTCCCTCTTATGTTGCTTGTGGCTTCTTCCGCTATTCATTTTTTTCTTTTTCGGGTTGGGTCTTTCTGGCTTCTCTGGTCTGGACTGGTGTTATTTTTCTTGGGCTTTACTGGTTTGGTTCGATGTTCTGGAGCGAACTCTCTTCAGTAAAGTGGGGATTGCTGCCCTTTGTCATTATTGTCATCCTGTTATTACACCGAAAGTTCAAACCTTCCATCGAGAAGATGGATATGAATGGTGTAGAAGAAGAAACAGAACATATTGAGAAAAGCCAGTTTTGATATTGTGAGTAAATCAGCCCATGGAAGGTGGTCAGAGTAGGTATGGAAGTGTTAGTTCACGAAAAAAACAGTGCATCAACTCAATTATTTGTTGAGCGAACATCACCTGATAAGCCAATACATCCGGGTATGCCAGACTTGGAACCAGTTGATAAGCCTATTTCTTTTTTTGAGTTCTGGCCTGGGTACATTTTCTATATTCCTGTTGCTTTTCAATGGCTTTGGCAGTCAATTCGATTGCGGGGGGGAGGGTTGCCACTGATCGCCAATCCTTCAATTCCTCTGGGTGGTATGGTGGGAGAATCAAAGTCCGATATTTTTTCCAGAGCATCGGGTGAAGCTAAAGCCAGAATTGCACCCTGGGCTTTACTGGATGGGTGGGAAGATGCTGATCAGGGGGCTAGCCGGGCACAACGACTCTTCAAACATGCCGGGTTGAGCTTACCGCTGGTGGCCAAACCTGATATCGGTTGTCGTGGTGCCGGTGTTCAGTTGATCAGAAGTAAGGATGAATTGGTCAGGTACATCAATAAATTTCCTTCGGATGGGAAAATCCTTTTCCAGCAATTAGTTCCCCATGAAGCCGAAGCCGGTGTTTTCTATATTCGCTATCCAGGGACTGAAAATGGAGAAATTGTTTCTATAACGTTGAAATACCAACCTTATGTTATCGGGAATGGCAAAAGCACGCTGAAGGAACTGATTATTAAGGATCCCCGGGCAGGTAAACTCACTCACCTTTATCTTCCCCGGCATCAGGATCAACTGGATACAGTCCTGCCCAAGGGGCAACCTTTCCGTCTTGCATTTACCGGTAGCCACAGCAGAGGGTGCATCTTCAGAGATGGTCGGAAATTTATTACTCCTGAGCTAACCAAAGCCTTTGACCGACTTTGTGATGATTTGCCGGAATTTTACTATGGGCGTTTTGATATCCGTTTTAAAGACATAGAGTCTCTAATGAAGGGAGATGATTACTATATACTTGAAATTAATGGTGCCAGCAGTGAAGCTGCACATATATGGGATTGCAGAGGCTCACTGACAGATGCCTTCAAGACACTCTTTTTTCAATATCGAACGCTGTTTAAACTGGGAGCAATAAACCGCCGTAGAGGGTTTTCTACTCCTCCGTTGAGAGAGTTGATTAAGGCATGGAGAAAGGAAAAAAAGCTGGTCAGCCGATATCCCGAGACAGAATAGGGTAGACAACTGAAGAGGATGGAGCCTCATGAATAAATTGCTAAGGATTGCTACGGTCTTGTTGATGGCATTCAGTGTCAACTCCTTTGCTGACAAGCATATTTATACTGGCTGGTTTAGCAGTAAGGCCGTGAGTGGTTATGATGCCGTTGCTTATTTCACTGAAGGAAAGCCAGTAAAAGGGAGTGCCAAGTATAAATTTGAGCACTTGGGTGTGGAGTGGTATTTCTCTTCTGAAAAACATTTGAGCCTTTTCAAGGAAAGCCCTGAGCAGTATATGCCTCAATACGGTGGTTACTGCGCATGGGCTGTTGCTGCAAAAAAACAACGGGCACCGGGAGACCCGAAATACTGGAAAATTGTCGATAACAAACTGTATTTGAATTACGACAGTAGCGTTCAGGAAAAATGGCTAAAAGATATTCCGGGCTTTATTGAGGCTGCAGATAAGCACTGGCCGGAAATGAACTGAGTTTACTATGCCAGGAGGCACAGATGGTTTATAAGGGATTTACCTGGGCGCTAAGCCTTTATATTGCAGTGGTATTTGTTCAGTCATTGTTTTTTAAGTTTACCGACGCTTATGAAACCTTGCATATTTTTGGCGTTCTGGGGGCATGGTCCGGGTTTCAATGGTTTGCTGATTATGGCGCTTATGGCGTTGGGGTTGTTGAGCTGATTGCTTCAATATTACTTTTGACCCCTTTGCGCCTGTATGGAGCAGCTATCGCTTCCGGGGTAATGACCGGTGCTGTTTTTTTCCACTTATGCACCCCGCTAGGTATTGCGATGCCTGAGTTTGATGATATGGGGAATATCATTGGTGATGATGGTGGTCTGCTATTTTATAACGCCTGCGGCTTGCTGGTTTCCGGAATTATTTTGACGATCTTGGAGTTTATAAATACTGATAACAAGGTTAAACAATACCTGCAGAGTTAGTTTTTTGTTGAAGGCTGGCTGTTTCCTATCAGGCGACAGTGAGTCTTCATTCCCTCCTTCATAAAAATATCACTTCATTTTCACTTTTTTGTCATTTCCCATGAATATTCTGGTTGTCCATTGAAGGTTGCTTCGACATTATAGAAAGAAAGACCTGTGGTCATTGCCATGGATATTAGCACTTAAAAGCATCTTTCAATGTTCGGTGTTAAGGCAACATATTTCTTAGCCTCTGTAATAGACAGAGCTCTGAGCATCTGACACAGGCATAATAAAAATGAGTGTAATTGAGCTTGGAAAAAACTCAAGGATAGAGGACAACATGCTGAACTCACCTTTTCGTTTACCACGGCGCACACGTTTAGGGTTGATTGAAACTGCAATCGAGAGGTTTCTTGGCCTACGCACTCTTGAGAAACTTTATGAGCCAGAATACAAGTGTCAGTTTAATGGAAAAGCATTTCTCCGGCGGGTTCTGAACATTTTTGATGTGGACTATAAGGTTACAAAAGGCTCTATTGCGTCAATACCTACTTCCGGTTCGTCCATTGTTGTTGCCAACCATCCTTTTGGTGGAATTGAGGGCGTTGCTCTGGCTGACCTGTTACGGGTGCTCTCTCAATTTGATAACTGACTCATAGGTTAGCTTCAACCTTTCCAGTCATGAACTCAGACCAAAGTTGTTCCCAGCGCCCCTTACTCTGGATCAGTGCTCTTGTTGTCAAAAGCACTTCCGCTCCTGTTGCTTTCCACCTCATTCCAGAACCACATAATCGTTGCTTTACCAGAGTCTTACAAGCCGCTTCAGTAACTCCTGAACCTATTGGCCAATGGCGTTTAAGCGCCTGATGATAATTCATTAACTGGTGATTGTTTGTAAAATAGCTCACAGCTTTGTAGCGCTTCTCTGTCAGTGCGATTGTCTTTTTCGGGAGCTCGGCTGATTCAATTTCCTGAAGGATTTTTTTGGCTGCTCCACGCTTGTTTTTCAAACTATGTAGCCTGTCTTCAAGCCACTGGTGTCGCTTCGCCTTACTGGTTGGAAACAGTGCTTCCGCTGCTCCAGCTAAATATTCAGATGCATGATAAAAATCGAGTATCTGCCCAGAGGTATGTTGTTTCAAATAACTCCAGTTTTCTCTAGCCCCGTCAGCTACCCCGATGTATGTGGCATTTGGGTAGAGTCGTTTTAGATCTGCAATCTCCTCGTCGAGCTTGCTCATAAAGCTTTGTTTACCATACTCTGGCGAACTGGCTGTATATATCGTGTGGAGCCTGTCTCCATCTGCAGAATATAGGCTCAATGTCCCACACATGGCTTCCCTCCAGCCTTCTTCACAAAGCAGCATGCAGGTTCCATCCAGACCAATGGCTATTGTTTCAACAGGCTCTTTTAGTGGAGGAAGGTGGTAGTGAGTGTCTTGCTGGTCTTCAATTAATGCACCTACTCTGTCCGATAAATGCTTGATATAAGAATTTGAAAGCGTCCTTTGATGGTTGGTCTCAAAATCTTCTTTTACCGCAGGCGCTGGCATCTGGCTGTATTTCCAGGCGATAGACTTGGCAAATTTGGGGGTAGCTGAACCAATAATACCGGCACGAAGATCAAGTGCTGCCAGAGTACTGCCACCTCTGACACCCTGATATACGGAGCGCTCCAAAGGTATACGACCGTATAAGGTTTCATAGTGCTTAAGAACCTTTCCTTTGTAGTTCCACTTCTGCTGATTAACGACGATAGGTTCTTTATTGGGTGATTCAAATAGCCCCAATAACTCTTTTGTTCCAAGCTGCCCGGCTTCATTGAGTGCACGCTGTAAACTATCTTCAAGATTCAGCATGTTGCCTGAATCTATAGAAACTTCAATTTGCAAAACGATGCTTTTGGTAGAGCTGGAAATAACAGAAGCGGGCATGACAGTTAACTATTATGAGTGGTGTTCCCATAGTAGCTGTGAAAATAGAGCACTATTGTTTCAATCATTCAGAGAGAGCACCCCCTGTTACTGCAAAGGCGAAGTGACGTAAAAGTTCTCACTAATGAGCTGCTTTGCCGAATTCCAGAGTTTGAGGATGTTTTTATTGGTGTTGATGTCTTAAGCAAACAGGCAAAAGAAAAAAATAAAAAGGCTATATCAGAAGCTCAGGCATGGGTTGATGATGGTCATCAACTGCTTATTTTCCCTGCTGGTGAAGTATCCAGTTATAACAAATCGTTAGGGGCTATCTGTGACCCAGAGTGGAGAAATACGGCAAGCTCAATCGCGTTAAATACCTGCGCCAGTATTACACCCATTTTTGTGGAAGGAAGTAACAGTAAGCTCTTTCACTGGCTTGGCAGACTTCATCCACGATTGAGAACCGTTAGACTGGTTCGTGAACTGATTAATAAGCAGGGGTCTACATTAGCTTTCAGAATTGGAAAAACGCTGGATACAAAAGAGTTACACTCTTTTTCATCAAAGAAGGCTCTGACTCATTATCTTCGTTTATGTACTTATCTGCTTTCTCCGCAGCAGAATCATTCTGGGCCGTTAAAGGAAATAAAGCCTCAGCGTGAAGAAGAGGCTATAGCGGATGCCGTTTCCAGTCTTGCTATGAAGGCAGAAATTGAAAGCCTGCCAGAGTACACCTTGCTTCTTGAAAAAGGAGAGATGGCTGTATATTGCGCTCCTGCTAGTGACGTGCCATATGTTCTCAGCGAGATTGGCCGCTTGAGGGAGATTACCTTTCGTCAGGTGGGTGAAGGCAGCGGCCGATCACTTGATCTTGATCAGTATGATCAATACTACCTTCACCTTTTTCTCTGGAATAGAGAGAGGTCCGAGGTTGTTGGAGCCTATCGAATAGGATGTGTTGATCAAATACTCAGTAATCATGGTATTTATGGGCTTTATTCAAGGAGCCTGTTCAATTACAAGGAACCGTTTCTTCATAAGCTGGGCTGTTGTCTGGAAATGGGGCGATCCTTTGTTCGTCCGGAATATCAGAAAAGTCTCAATGCACTCCTTATGTTGTGGAAGGGAATTGGGGCTTATGTTGCAGCGAATCCGCAGTATCGTGTTTTGTTTGGCCCGGTAAGCATCAGCAGTGACTATAGCGAAGTGTCGCGTCAATTAATGGCAGGCTGCCTTGGAGCGAATAATTGTGATCAGGCACTGGCCGATCTGGTAACGCCGACAATGCCATTAAAGAACTCTGGCCAGCTTTGGTCCAGAGGGGACTTGCAGGGTATTAACACTATTGAGCAGCTGTCTTCTCTGGTTCAGCAGATTGAAAAAGATAACAAGGGCGTTCCAGTTTTGCTCCGCCAATACTTAAAATTACAGGGAGAACTGGCTGCATTTAATGTTGACCCCGACTTTAATAATGCCTTGGACGGATTGATCATTGTTGATTTATTGAAAGTTGATGAAAAGATGCTGTCAAAATATATGGGTGCTGAGCGTTGCAGTGACTTTGTTAAGTACCATAGAAAGGCGGCCTAGTTTTCTGAAGACGCCTCCTGCTGCTTTCGATAAATCAGCGTTGAGGTGGCAACGCCAAGATCCTTGGGGGGGGAATGACCTGATTGTTGCAACAGCAGGTTGATCATTGCCATGTGATGTGTGGCGTGACTTTGCAAAAATAAAAGCTCGCGAATTACGGATGTTTCAGTATTAACGGCATTTCCAGTGGTATCAATGTTGGCATTGAACGTTAGATTAACCTCTCTCAAGGTGCTTGTTGTGAGCTTTGCCAGACACTCCTTAATACTCAGTATAGTATCTACCGCAGAAGAAACACTCCTCTCACATTCAGGGTCTCTTGTCCTGTTGTCGTAGTTAATGTAGCTACTTTCAAGACCTGATAAAAAACAGTGATAAAACTCAATGATATGACGTACATGAGCCCCTATAGTTTGAGGATTGTCAGGAGCGGCAGGCTTCTGATAAGCCTCTGAGTGAAGTGTTTCAATGGCCTGAATCAACTCAGACAACAGCTGTTCATTACAATGGCAGGCATTTTGTAGTGACATTCGATCCTGAACCTTATCACTTAATTTACTGTGAAACTGCGTCGTAGTCGCTCAATTCCAGACTCACGGCTTACTTCGGGCTATCCTGCCCTGCCACTTCAGTGTTGCATAGGCTCTAGGTTTTTGTATAGACGAAAATTAGATCAGAATAACCATCGGATGTTTTATTAAATCAGCTATCCGGGGAGGTGCTATGTAAACTTCTCATTAAACTCGTTAGAATGCTCGTGCCAGTCAGTCATGAGCTCTTCAACAGTAATGAGCCAATAAACAGCGTTTAACTTCACCGCATTGTCTTCTGGGAGGGGGCAATAGGGTGAGGCGCCTTAGCTTTACAGTGAGTCAACCGAGGATAAATAGATGAGCAATATACCTTCTGAGTTACGGTATCTGCGTTCCCATGAATGGGTCAGGTTGGAGGAAGACGGTACCGTCACCATTGGTATTACAGATCATGCCCAGGAAGCCCTGGGTGACGTGGTTTTTGTTGAGCTGCCAGAGCCCGGTGCTGTTCTCGCTGCAGGTGACGAAGCTGGAGCTGTCGAGTCTGTAAAAGCTGCTTCGGAGATCTATGTACCACTGACAGGGGAAGTTCTGGAAGTTAATGGCATACTGGAAGAAACTCCAGAAACTGTTAACAGTGACCCTTATAATGATGGTTGGTTCTTCAAAATGAAGCTTGAAGATGACGGTGAACTCAGTGATCTGATGGATGCAGAAGCCTATGGGGAGTTTGTTGAGTCAGAGTCTTGAGTCTGTGAACGCTGGCCCCTGCATCTAAAATCGTTACCTTTTACGAATAACCCACTGCAAATTGGCAGTGGGTGTGTCATCGGATTGATTCTCTCCTTATACTTCACTCTTTTAAAAAATATCTTGCTTCTTTATGGCCACGGGCAGTCTATCTCTCAAGCTTTTTTTGTTAAGGACAGCAACCGCTAATGAATGATGAGCAGTTACTCCGTTATAGCCGACAAATTATGCTCCCTCAGATTGATATCGAAGGGCAGGAGCGGCTGTTGTCATCCAGAGTGTTAATTCTTGGTCTAGGTGGCTTAGGCTGTCCGGCAGCTCAGTATCTGGCTGCCGCTGGCGTGGGGGAAATTGTGCTAGTTGATCCTGACACCGTTGATACTACTAACCTGCAGAGGCAGTTACTTTATTCTGTAGATGATCAGGGAACTGCAAAAGTAACAGCTGCAAAGGCCCGGCTGGCAGCAGTTAATGATGGTATCGAGATTGAGACTGTCCATGGATGTCTGGAAGGAGAGGCGCTATTCGCTCAGGTGAGAAGAGCTACTGTTGTGTTGGACTGCACGGATAACTTTACCAGTCGGTTTGCAATTAATGCTGCCTGCGTCAAGGCTTCTGTTCCTCTGGTTAGTGGTGCGGCAATCAGGCTCAATGGTCAGCTTACGGTCTATGACCATCGTCAGCCTGCAGCTCCCTGCTATCGGTGTTTATATGATGAGCAGAGCAATGAAAACCTCAGCTGTTCTGAATCAGGAATTCTGGGCCCTGTCGTAGGAACAATAGGAACAATGCAGGCATTGGAAGCTATCAAGCTGATGACAGGATTTGGAAAAACATTGAATGGGCACCTGATGATTTTTGACGCAATGACTATGGAGTGGCAGACAATGGGGCTGCAGGCAGACCCAGAGTGCCCTGTCTGCGGCCAGGCTTAAAAAATGCTGGGTATGTAGAACTTGGGATCAAGATGGAGGAGGGCTGTCTTCGACGGCTTCCAAAAGGCGGGTTTTATAGTCCGGATCAAGGTCATTCCAATGAGCTCCAATTAAGGCTCCTTCCAGAGCATAGAGCAAAACTTTTGAAACCTTAAAACCACGATCACGAACTTTACAGTAAGCTGCGACAGAGCCTACCTCATGAAGTTGCTCGAGAGTTCTGATGCCTACAGCGTTTAACCATTGTACGGATGTTTTGCCAAGGTTTTTTAATTCGATCAGATCAGTTGCCATGTACTGGATCCCTAACTCAACTCTAGCGTCCGTACCAGAGACAGCATGATTATTGAAAGTCAGAAGTCATTTTCTCTTAAGAATAGACCAGACTTTTGAAGTCCTCCCATAGAGTTATCAGTTATTACTGGAGCAATGGTATTTTGACACCTTGTTGGTACTTATTAGCAAATTCCCAGAGGTGTCAGCTGCTCTTTTAACCTGCCCTGCCAATTTGGGAAGTCAGTGTTCAGCCTGATCAGAAAAGGCTTCTCTGGAGCGCAGGGTTCTTCAAGCCACTCTTTTTGCTGCTCCATAACCTTAACTGTGGCCTCTGAAGGTTCTTCAGGTTGCTGGAGGCGGTTATGCAGCCTTGTTTTGATCGTATCTTCTCTGGCCATACAGTAGATAATGACAAAGGAGGTGTTGAGAGCTTTAGCCAGGGTTATAAATTGTTGCCGATCCAAGCTACGTAGTGCGGCGGAGTCGATGACGACTGGGTATCCTGAGCACAGGAGCTTCTCCGTTAGAGCAGTTAATTGTGAGAATGTTCTTTTATGAGCACCTGCCGAGTAAATATCCAGCCCGGATTCTGCCGAAGACTGCTCTGGATTAAGGCCATAAAGGCATTTCCGAACGACATCGGAGCATAACCATGCAGCCTGTAACTCGAATGTGAGCCAACGGCTTACGGTACTTTTGCCAGAGCCAGACAGTCCCATCATGATGATCAGGAAAGGATTAGTCCTTCTTGACAAACTAAACGGCTGATAGAGCCACTTTTTATCCACCGGAAGAGACATTTATCCAGCCTTTTCTAATAAACCGTCATTATCAGTATCAATATACGTCCCAAAGGGAAAGAATATATAGGACTTTCGCATTGACAGGCAGCTGTAAAAATTGCTAGATCAGCAAAAAATAGCGGATGTCGTCGTGCGTAGAAAGATAACAAGACCTACAACAGCTGGGTGTGATTTGCCGAAATATACAGGGTTTCTATTGTGTGAGCCGAAATCAGCAACCTGTACTCGCCTTAGTGAGATCGGAGATATGTCACACCACAGCGTTAACCGTTTTCTACAACGTGAAGACTTTGCTCCCAATGACCTTTTCATGGAAGTAGCCGCAAGGCTGATTCTTGATGGGGGCACGCTATCGGTTGATGATACGGTGCTGGATAAGCCGTACAGTAACTACACGGCATTCATCGGCTATCATTACTCGGGCAAGCATCATAAAGCCGTCAAGGGCATTAATCTCATAACGCTCTATTACACCGATATCAAAGGCTATAGCCTTCCTGTCAATTTCCGTATCTATGACTCTGCGGACGGAAAGTCCAAAAATGATTATTTTCTCGAGATGCTGAAAGAAGTACTTGTATGGGGCTTACGACCTGCATTTGTTACGGGGGATTCCTGGTATAGCAGTGCCGCAAACCTGAAGACTGTGAAAAACAACGGTCTGGGTTTTATGTTTGCCGTTAAAAGCAACCGTACTGTTTCTATCCAAAAGGGTGACTACCAACAAGTGCAGAGCCTGGAGATTCCTGAAGAGGGAATAACCGTTTGGCTACGTAATTTTGGTTCTGTGCGTTTGTACCGGACGCGGCTAAAAAACGAGCTGCGCCATTACGTCGTCTACACACCCCATGCTGGATCAGAGGTATCACCACAGGTAGGCTTTAATGAACTTCACCTGCACCATTGGGCGATCGAAGAGTATCACCGGGCGCTGAAACAACTCTGCAGTATTGAGCGCTTTCAGGTGAGAGGAAAGCAGCAGGTCAGGAACCATATTTTTGCCTCTATCTTTGGGTATGCCTGCCTTCAGGCCAAGAAAGTATCTGAATCTCTCAGTAGCATCTATCGCGTTAAGAATGATGCGCTCAAGGATGCTATTTGGGACTTCATTAAGAGCTTCTCTGATGGTAAAGACTGGCTGAGACCATCTTTTATCAGAGCTGTCAATGCGTAAGTTCTAATATAGAAATTTCTCGATCGCTTTCGTTTTCCGAAAAAGATCATAAACAGGCTCTAGCGTATAATCGCCAACATGGTAAAGAAATCGACGACTAAAAAAGGCAAGCCTGCCAAAAAGACCAAATCATCCTCAAAGCAAAAACAGGGTAATCCGGTATCTTGGAGATCCATCCTGTTCAAGCTCGGCTTGACGCTGGTGGCCCTGGTTTCCGCTTACGCTGTCTATCTGGATGCCGTAGTCACTAAGCAATTTGAAGGCAAAAAGTGGGCAATACCAGCCAAGGTATTTGCACGTCCTGTTGAATTGTATGTGGGTAAGCTGATAACGCCAGGTGATCTACAGTCCCAGCTCAGGCGTCAGGGCTATCAGGCGGTTCAGGATGTGAGCCGCCCAGGTACTTTTGCCCGGAATGGCAGTCAGTTTGTTATTTATAGCCGGGGGTTTCACTTTCCTGATGGGGCTGAACCATCGCGTTATGTGAAGGTTAACTTTCAAGGCAGTGAGGTTATTCGCCTCGCAGGGCGAGATGGTAAGAGCCTGCCTCTGTTAAGGCTTGATCCTCAGCCCATTGGTGGTATTTATCCAGCCAGTTATGAAGATCGTTTATTGATTCGAACCGCTCAGGCTCCCCGATATCTGATTCCTGCACTACTGGCCATTGAAGACAGGGACTATTACGACCATTTTGGTATCTCTCCCACCTCCATTGCCCGAGCCATGGTCGCCAACCTGAAAGCTGGCGGTGTCGTCCAGGGGGGCAGCACTATTACACAGCAATTGGTGAAAAACTTCTTTCTGACCAATGAGCGCACTTTGGTTCGGAAAGGTAAAGAAGCCATTATGGCGCTGCTGCTTGAGCTGCATTACGACAAAGAAGAGATTCTTGAAACCTATCTAAATGAAGTTTACCTGGGGCAGCATGGGCGCAGGGCTATTCATGGCTTTGGTCTGGCCAGCCAGTTTTACTTTGCCCAGCCTCTCAAGGAGTTAGACCTGGCAAGGACCGCCTTGCTGGTGGCCATGGTCAAAGGACCCTCCTATTACGACCCAAGGCGATATCCTGAGCGCGCCCTTGAGAGAAGAAACCTGGTGCTGGATGTCCTGGCTGAGCGCTCGATTGTCCCAGTTGCGGAAGTTGAACGCTCCAAAAAGCTCCCATTAGGCGTTGTCAGTCGAGAGCTGGTCAGTACCAACGATTTTCCTGCCTATATCGATATGGTTAAGGAGCAGCTGCGCAAGGATTATGATGAGAAGGATCTGACCTCCGAGGGACTCAGGATTTTCACCAACCTGGACCCGGTGATTCAGCGGGAGGCACAGAACAGTGTTACCCGTACGTTAAAGGCTTTGGGTAAGGACAATCAGCTTCAGGGGGCGATGGTGGTTAGCTCTGCTCAGACGGGCGACCTTCTTGCTGTTGTGGGAGATCGGAACCCGGGGTATGCCGGATTCAACCGTGCCATTGAAGCTCGCCGACCGGTTGGTTCCCTTTTGAAGCCAGCTATCTACCTGACAGCCCTTGAACGGCCCAGGCAATACACATTAACGACTCCCGTCAATGATACGCCG
Organism: Endozoicomonas sp.; assembly: GCF_965196975.1. Lineage (NCBI taxonomy): Bacteria > Pseudomonadati > Pseudomonadota > Gammaproteobacteria > Oceanospirillales > Endozoicomonadaceae > Endozoicomonas > Endozoicomonas sp. The sequence goes on along the minus strand of NZ_OZ239981.1, from coordinate 4,493,217 downwards.
GTAAAAATCAGTGATGGTCGTGGTGGTTACTGGGAGCCACAGAATTACAGTCGTGAATCTCATGGGCAGGTGCCACTCTATCTGGCACTGGCGAAATCCTATAATCAGGCAGCAGCCAATACCGGTATGGCTGTTGGTTTGTCATCGGTACTGGATACCCTTAAGAGACTGGGTATTGAGCAGGAGTTACCACCTTATCCATCGGTATTGCTTGGCTCTCCATCAATGGCTCCGATTGAGGTTGCCAAAATGTACCAAACCATTGCCAGTGGTGGCTTCCGTATGCCGTTGCGGGCGATTGATGCTGTGGTTGACAGTCAGGGTAGGCCACTCAGCCGTTACAGCATTTCCGTAGAGCGGGTTTTTGAGCCGGGACCAATGGAATTGCTGCGTACTGCTTTGGGTATTGTCATGAAAGACGGCACGGGGCGCAGGGTATACCAGTATGTGGATAATGATATTAAGCTGGGTGGTAAAACAGGAACCACCAATGATCTCAGAGATAGCTGGTTTGCCGGTTACTCTGGTGATCTGGTGGCGGTGACCTGGATTGGTCACGATGACAATAGCCCGACAAAATTGACTGGCAGCAGTGGTGCGTTGAAGATCTGGGGTAACTTTATGTCGAACGTGCCGGTTCAGTCCGTAAAATCATTGGGTGCCAGTAATGTGACAAGCATCTGGGTGAACCCATCTGCAAATGGTCGCAGTCATCGTTACTGTGAAGGCGCTATGCAGTTACCCTATATCAAGGGTTCGGAACCGCAGGCTTACGCCGGTTGCAAGGCCGATGTGAAGGATTCCCTGTTTGACAAAATTAAAGGGTGGTTTGAATGACGTATTACACCATCTCCCGTACTGAACGGTGTGGAGAAGCGGTATCTTTTCCACCCCGGCTTTTAGTTGCCCTGCTCTTTGCTGGAGCTCTGGCGGGTTGCTCTACACCAGTATTGATAAAGGAAGAGCAGCCTGAAGTGTCATCGTCACCCTATGAACAGCGTCAGGATGCACTGGGCACATTATTGAATCAGGCCTGGAATGCCCGAGAAGCTGGCAGTTTTGATGAAGCTGAAAGCGCACTTGGACGCGCGATGCGCATCAGCCCAACGGCTCCGGAAGTTTATTACCAGCTGGCCTTGCTTCGACAGGATCAGGGGCGCTTTGAACAGTCCCGACAACTGGCTGAGCGAGCATTGAGTCTGGGGCCAGGTTTTATGCTGGAACGAAAAATCAATCATTTGTTACGTGCGTTAAATAGTTGATATGTCTGAAGAAGTTATTGTTTTGCTGGAAGCCATTGAGTCAGAGCTGCGCAGGCAGGATGTCTGGCTTCCCATGCCTCCATCCGTTGAAGCCATGGCCAGTACCACACCTTTTTGCATGGATACCATGGCATTCAGCCAGTGGTTACAGTGGATTTTTGTTCCCCGTGTCAGGGCGATTATCGATGGGGGAGGCTCGTTGCCAAAGGGTTCAAACATCAAGTCCTATGCAGAAGAGGCTTTGCCTCTTGAGCGGCTGGAAGGTGAGAAGCTGTTGCTGATTATTGAGCAGTTTGATTTGTTGATGAGCTGACCTGCTGCCAAGCAGGCCAAAGACTTTATGCCATCAACCGGCAACGCAGAATCTTATGTTCCGGCTGCTGGATGAGGTTTAGTCAGTCGTTCTCTAATACCTGTAATACCACAGCAGCTAAATAGAGATGAGTCCCTTCTGGACTCTTCAACATCTGTTTCTGGGGCTTTTGGCAGCTCGACAATGTCATCCTCAGAGGCTGCTTTGTTACCGACTGCCTCTGGTTGTGAGCCTGAAGCTGAGGTTTCTTTATCCTTGGCTTCTGTAGGCTTCTCACCTGTTGTAGTTGATGACTTTTCTGGTAGGTCGGCTACACGAGTCATCGAAAGAGAAACCTCTGCTGAAGTGTTAGTTGGAATTGGGTGTAAGTACGCAGCAACATGATTTGCATCATTTTTAAGGTCAATGTCTACATAATGCTCATTTGCATCAGAATCCCATCTAATGGGTATAGGATTTTTACCTGCTATATGGGTAGATTTTGCAGAAGTATAAAAGTGAATGTAGCCTAGCTTTATCGTGGGCTCTTTCTCTGGCGAGCCAAGTAGTTCAGCAATTGTCATACCAGGAATATGCTTGTGTTCAACAGATAGCCTGTACCTGCCCTTCAACTTTCCTGCTGTTGTATAATCAGGTTTTTCGTCTTCTGTCGTGTCCTTACGATTTGTGTTTTTTCTGAGTAGAAAAGTATGGTCATCAGGTTCTGGAGCTTTCCCACTCAACCGAAACATCATCACAATTTCATCCTCTCTCATCGGGAGGTTTTTAGTTGCCGTAATAAGCTCTCCTTCTAATGGAGACTTACCTTGTTCACTCTTCGATACTTTTGAATCACTGATCGGTGCAGCTTTATCCGTAGCTGCCTGATGGCTTTCAGCTTGAGTTGCTAAGGCAGTGTTATCAGATTCAACAGTATCACCTTGAATTGATTTGACCCCATGCTCAGTAGCTTTCGCTTCTGGTAAAGGTTCTGCTTGTGAAGTATGAGAGGCTTGTGATTTGCCATCCGACTCAGATTTACTTACATCAGCCTCATGATCTGATTCTGGTGTTGCAGCTACTGTAGAGTGAACAGGTGAGCCTTCTATTGTCATATCTTCAGCACTAGCCATAGCTACCATTTTATGAGGGGTGGCGAGATGAGGCTCAACAGTATCTCCTGAAATTATGGTGATACCATGATCATTAGCTTTTGTTGTTTTGGGAGCAGATGCCAGATCATGGGGATTTGGAGTTGGTAACCTGTTTTCTAGTTTCTCTGTGTTTGTTGATCCCGATTTCTCAACAGGAGATGAGGCAACAAGCATGTTTCCTTGCCCAGTTATGCTTGAGGTTGAACTGCTAGCGTAACTATTCAGCACCCAGCAAAGGCGTATTGTTGTAATTTCGAACCGCTTTAAGAAGCGCCTGAAATATGTTCAACCCCTGCTTTTTAGCAGATGATAAATAGCTTCGGATTCGGGTAAACATGGTACCTCCGTCTTCGCTTCTGAAGCAGCCTGAGATCTTCTGCTTAAGTTTGGCCATCCTGGCATCACGTTCACTGCCATTGTTATCGAAGGGAATTGAAAAGTCCGACATGAAGCGCAACGTTTCAACCTTAAACTCAATAAGCCTTTTGAACAGGTTGTAGGCCTTGGTATTCCTGACCTTCTTACGTCCAAGCACCTGTCGTTGTTTTTCCATATAAGCGGTTTCCTTCGTGAGAGCCCTTTGAAGGATTTGGTCGTATATCGTCTCAATGCGAAGCTGTATTGCACCAGGCATTTGAGTCAGACCGGCTGCTTTGTATTTCTTGCAGAAGTGCCAGGAGAGCGTAAGCAATTTCATCAGCCGCAGAGCCAGCTTATTCGCATCCCTATCGACAACTCCCTGAAGCTCTCTCAGATGATGGGCATTACAAAGCACATGCACTGCCGCATAGGCAAAGTAGGACTTCCAATGATCGTGAACCAGAATGCCTGCAAAAGTCAGCAGGATGCCCATTGCATCCATTGCTTCACAACCTCGCCTTTCTGAGAGGTAGTAAAGCGTCCATTGGTCATCTCGCATAATGTGTAACCACCACAGTGAACCGTCAACCCGCATGCCAGTTTCATCCGCTCCTGCAACCGGACTTTCTTGTAAAGCATCGCGGATACTCTGCTCAGTAGAGGCCAGGTTCTCATGGGTATAGGCAACAAAATTGGCAACAGAGCCTGCGCTGACACTCATGCAATAAATAGTATTGAAATACTCAGACACCCGGTGATATGGGATGAAGTGATACTGGTTTAAATGAACAGCCATTGCCTGAGTCACTTCTCCGTATTGAGCAGCGGCTTTCACTCCTTGGGGAAACTCAGCGGTGTTCCGTTTACCACAAGGACATACTTTAACGTCTGCCCAGTACGCGGTAACTTCAAATTCTCCGGGTCTACCTGGATCAAAAACCTGTCGCTCAATGTATTTGGTGGGTTTAATATCGATAAGCGAAGACTGGCAACAGCAACATTTTTCAACCTTCAGATGCCTGACATAATCGGGTAAGGCGACACGTCTCAAACAAGAGCCTTGATGACCTTTCTGGCCACCTGGTTTATTGCCTGAAGATGGTCTAAGGCTTTTGGGGTTCGGTGTTTCCTGTGAGGAGCAGGGGGCTTCTTTGGAAGATGTATCACCTTTATCACTCCCTTTTTTACTGGGCTTTTGATAACCATCTGACGATGGTGGCTTACTACTGTTTTGACTGTTTTTATTAACCCTTTCTTCCAGTTCGCTGCAACGTTCCCGTAAAAGCGCATTCTCGGTCCGAAGCTCTTCATTCTCTTTAAGGAGAGCTTCGGTAAACGGAGTAGCTGGGAAGTCTGGTTCCATACTGGAGATTTGTTAGAAAAATTGAGTATAAGATGATGGTCGAAAAATCAGAAAATTCCAGATTTATATGAAGGGTGCTGAATAGTTACCTGCTAGCAGAAGAATCCATAACTACCTCTCAGACATTCAGAAAGCTCTTGTAGACCAGAAATTTACTAATTGGTTTCTGATTATTTACGCTTTATGGATAACTTAAATGAATTAGTCTAAGAGTCAGACTTCATATAAATACAACACATAGGATGGGTGCTCTCTCTGAATGATTGAAACAATAGTGCTCTATTTTCACAGCTACTATGGGAACACCACTCATAATAGTTAACTGTCATGCCCGCTTCTGTTATTTCCAGCTCTACCAAAAGCATCGTTTTGCAAATTGAAGTTTCTATAGATTCAGGCAACATGCTGAATCTTGAAGATAGTTTACAGCGTGCACTCAATGAAGCCGGGCAGCTTGGAACAAAAGAGTTATTGGGGCTATTTGAATCACCCAATAAAGAACCTATCGTCGTTAATCAGCAGAAGTGGAACTACAAAGGAAAGGTTCTTAAGCACTATGAAACCTTATACGGTCGTATACCTTTGGAGCGCTCCGTATATCAGGGTGTCAGAGGTGGCAGTACTCTGGCAGCACTTGATCTTCGTGCCGGTATTATTGGTTCAGCTACCCCCAAATTTGCCAAGTCTATCGCCTGGAAATACAGCCAGATGCCAGCGCCTGCGGTAAAAGAAGATTTTGAGACCAACCATCAAAGGACGCTTTCAAATTCTGTAACTATTCAGCACCCTTCATATAAATCTGGAATTTTCTGATTTTTCGACCATCATCTTATACTCAATTTTTCTAACAAATCTCCAGTATGGAACCAGACTTCCCAGCTACTCCGTTTACCGAAGCTCTCCTTAAAGAGAATGAAGAGCTTCGGACCGAGAATGCGCTTTTACGGGAACGTTGCAGCGAACTGGAAGAAAGGGTTAATAAAAACAGTCAAAACAGTAGTAAGCCACCATCGTCAGATGGTTATCAAAAGCCCAGTAAAAAAGGGAGTGATAAAGGTGATACATCTTCCAAAGAAGCCCCCTGCTCCTCACAGGAAACACCGAACCCCAAAAGCCTTAGACCATCTTCAGGCAATAAACCAGGTGGCCAGAAAGGTCATCAAGGCTCTTGTTTGAGACGTGTCGCCTTACCCGATTATGTCAGGCATCTGAAGGTTGAAAAATGTTGCTGTTGCCAGTCTTCGCTTATCGATATTAAACCCACCAAATACATTGAGCGACAGGTTTTTGATCCAGGTAGACCCGGAGAATTTGAAGTTACCGCGTACTGGGCAGACGTTAAAGTATGTCCTTGTGGTAAACGGAACACCGCTGAGTTTCCCCAAGGAGTGAAAGCCGCTGCTCAATACGGAGAAGTGACTCAGGCAATGGCTGTTCATTTAAACCAGTATCACTTCATCCCATATCACCGGGTGTCTGAGTATTTCAATACTATTTATTGCATGAGTGTCAGCGCAGGCTCTGTTGCCAATTTTGTTGCCTATACCCATGAGAACCTGGCCTCTACTGAGCAGAGTATCCGCGATGCTTTACAAGAAAGTCCGGTTGCAGGAGCGGATGAAACTGGCATGCGGGTTGACGGTTCACTGTGGTGGTTACACATTATGCGAGATGACCAATGGACGCTTTACTACCTCTCAGAAAGGCGAGGTTGTGAAGCAATGGATGCAATGGGCATCCTGCTGACTTTTGCAGGCATTCTGGTTCACGATCATTGGAAGTCCTACTTTGCCTATGCGGCAGTGCATGTGCTTTGTAATGCCCATCATCTGAGAGAGCTTCAGGGAGTTGTCGATAGGGATGCGAATAAGCTGGCTCTGCGGCTGATGAAATTGCTTACGCTCTCCTGGCACTTCTGCAAGAAATACAAAGCAGCCGGTCTGACTCAAATGCCTGGTGCAATACAGCTTCGCATTGAGACGATATACGACCAAATCCTTCAAAGGGCTCTCACGAAGGAAACCGCTTATATGGAAAAACAACGACAGGTGCTTGGACGTAAGAAGGTCAGGAATACCAAGGCCTACAACCTGTTCAAAAGGCTTATTGAGTTTAAGGTTGAAACGTTGCGCTTCATGTCGGACTTTTCAATTCCCTTCGATAACAATGGCAGTGAACGTGATGCCAGGATGGCCAAACTTAAGCAGAAGATCTCAGGCTGCTTCAGAAGCGAAGACGGAGGTACCATGTTTACCCGAATCCGAAGCTATTTATCATCTGCTAAAAAGCAGGGGTTGAACATATTTCAGGCGCTTCTTAAAGCGGTTCGAAATTACAACAATACGCCTTTGCTGGGTGCTGAATAGTTACCAAATTCTTATATCAAGCATTTATCGGACAGAGTAGGTGCATTAATTGAAGACCAGCAAGACACTCACTACCACCTTCCTCCACTAAAAGAGCCTGTTGAAACAATAGCCATTGGTCTGGATGGAACCTGCATGCTGCTTTGTGAAGAAGGCTGGAGGGAAGCCATGTGTGGGACATTGAGCCTATATTCTGCAGATGGAGACAGGCTCCACACGATATATACAGCCAGTTCGCCAGAGTATGGTAAACAAAGCTTTATGAGCAAGCTCGACGAGGAGATTGCAGATCTAAAACGACTCTACCCAAATGCCACATACATCGGGGTAGCTGACGGGGCTAGAGAAAACTGGAGTTATTTGAAACAACATACCTCTGGGCAGATACTCGATTTTTATCATGCATCTGAATATTTAGCTGGAGCAGCGGAAGCACTGTTTCCAACCAGTAAGGCGAAGCGACACCAGTGGCTTGAAGACAGGCTACATAGTTTGAAAAACAAGCGTGGAGCAGCCAAAAAAATCCTTCAGGAAATTGAATCAGCCGAGCTCCCGAAAAAGACAATCGCACTGACAGAGAAGCGCTACAAAGCTGTGAGCTATTTTACAAACAATCACCAGTTAATGAATTATCATCAGGCGCTTAAACGCCATTGGCCAATAGGTTCAGGAGTTACTGAAGCGGCTTGTAAGACTCTGGTAAAGCAACGATTATGTGGTTCTGGAATGAGGTGGAAAGCAACAGGAGCGGAAGTGCTTTTGACAACAAGAGCACTGATCCAGAGTAAGGGGCGCTGGGAACAACTTTGGTCTGAGTTCATGACTGGAAAGGTTGAAGCTAACCTATGAGTCAGTTATCAAATTGAGAGAGCACCCCATAGGATTCTGTATATGGTGCGGCCACATTTACCAGACTTTTTGCTTCCTGGAAGCATAAAAAGGTCGAGTTGTGAAAAGTAAACTGCCTATCAGACAACAGCTTATGCAGTTTTAACATCAGACAGACTGCATCGCTGACCTTTTGACATACGCTTTTATTGTCTGACTCTTGTCCGAGGCCTTTATGGTTCCGAGATAGTTTGCAATTCTCAGTGCATCGACAAGCTCAAGGTTTGTTTCTGTATTGGGTACCGAAAACTGGTAGCTCTTACTGGTTAACTTATCAAAGCCTGCGATACTGACTTTTGACAGTAGTGTTGAAATCTCTGGCCAGGACAAATGTGGAATTTGCTGAGCCAATAGACGAACTTTTTCTTTTTCTGTTGCTACGGATTCAATCAAAACCTCAAGTCGATCAAAACCGATTTTTAAATTGAAATTCTCATAAGGCTGAGAGGTAATCAATGAAAGCATTTCAGTGAGAATCTTGTCATCTGTTTCGTTCTCATGGTTTAACAAATCACACAACCAGAGCTTCTCATCCAGTGAAATATCATTATTGGAGAGCAGTTTCAGTACAGTACTCACCGTTAAATGGTTAGTCCCTTTTGCCTTGTGCTTATATTCATCCCAGAAACGTAGCAGGTATTGATAAGCATCATCAGTGAACCTGTCCTCAAACCGAGCAAACCAGTTAAGTGTCTCCAGAGTGAACTGGCAGCTGGGCAGTTGGCGAAGCAAGGTCATTCTGGCAGGGGAAATGTGTTCTGGTTCCAGCTGCTCGATAAGAATGGCTGGAAATGCTGAAAGCAAACTGCTCAGGGCTTTCTCTGTGATTTCTTCATTGCAGATCAGGGCGGAAAGCAGGTTATCCAAGCGATGGTTATAAGATAAAGACTGTTGAGAAAGTTGCTCAGAGTTATTGGGAGCTGAAATAAACGCCATCAACATTGGGCTGATGGTCGTTTTATCACCCATTTCAAAGAGCGCCTGAACATTATTCCAGCTCGCTGCAACCAGGTGTTCTTCAAATAGCCTGACTTTCAGTGCCTTATCTGTGATTTTATTGATATTGCTAACAGCCTGGCCTGAAAGTGATGCTAGTTTGATGCGGTCAGAAAGCTCAAGCTTCTGGCTATTAAGCAGGTCGATGAGATAGGGCTGCTCTTCATCAAGCTGAGGCAGGTTAAGCAGTACCGTTTTAACAAATGCATCTAGCTGGTCATGAACCTGGCTAATCAGGGTTGGATTTTCAGAAGAACAAATGGCTGAGTAACTGACTTTGGCTGGAGTTGATGGCTTATCCTCGCTCGAAAATGCCAATAAGACAGCCATCATGTGTGTGTTCAGCTGATACATTGAGTCTTCGATGACTCGTGAGGCGATTTCCGGTGAGCAGTGTTTGAGCGACAGTCGATCAAATTTGATCGCATTGTCCTGCAGCCATTGCCGTACTTTCGGATGATTATTGCTGATTTTGAACACAGGGCGAATATCTTCAAGTGCATTGATCACCGGAATTACCTTAATGTTCAAATCCCTGTGATCATTTGAAATAAGAACTGGCAGGATCTCTGCAATAAGTTCAGCCTTTGGCAGACTGACTGAACTGCTGCTAGTAATACAGCGGATAATCAGTGACTGATCGATGGTAAATATAGTGGAAAACAGCTGTCTCAGATTGTCATATTCGCTAAGCATATACTGACAGATAAAGTCTCGCAGTTGTCCAAATCGTTCCTCTGATACATCAAATATTTCATAGAGAAAGCTCTGGGCTGAGTAGCCGTTATAGTTGGCTTCAGGGCTATCCAATAGTTGAGAAACAATGGCGTTAATCAGTCCTCGTCCTTCGGAGAGGTCAGAAGGTGTCAGATGATTCAGTAATGCTTTTGGCGAATCAATTTTCTGAGAAAACTCGAATGACTGCCCTTCGCCTAACCGGAGAGAGAGTCGTTTGTCATCTCTGCTGATTGAACCAGGGTAGAAGTAGGAAAGGTAATCTTTATAGTCTTCAGCAAAATACCCCTGCCTGATCAGGTAGAGTACAGGACCAAACTGCTCTTCTGTTAATTCTCGAAGGAATGAATCGCCGATTGTTCCTTCCGAAAGGGCTTCAGACAGTTTGCTGCTAAGCAGCTTATTTTTGGTGCGTTCCAGTACCTCAATATAGGCTTTGGTGAGCTGTATATCTTTACTGATCAGCTTAGCCCTGTCTTCATACGTTGGTTTGGTGCTGTTGGCTATCTCACTGAGTGTTAAGCCGGTAGGTATTGATTTCTGACCATAGCGGGTCGTTTTTTCGATGTGAATGATATCGTTGGTTTGGTATGCCTGCTCCCAGAAATGATTTTCTACAAAATCACAAACTGTTATTTTTCCAGTGGTTCTAGTGGAGATTTGACCTGAATCGCTTTTTATAGTTTCAAATATCTTCAACCAGTAGGTCGCTCTGAGGTCTTTTATATTTTTGATATAAGCATTCTCATAACTGCCAGCTTCTTCCTGATACTGCTCAACCTTAAGGCCATATTCTTCTATTGTGTCCCTCTTCTTCCTGGCAAACTCATTGAATATTGCCCATAGAATACCCCGATGATGCGTAAGTTCAGCATGCTCTTTGGGGTAGAGGTTTTTAATAACCATCATCGCAAAGAGCTTGTTTTTGTTCAGTTCTTCAATGTTATTGGTGATTTTGTGGAGGTAGATATCAAACTCATTGGCGATATTGGTAATGACTCTCATATCATCAATATAATCGGCTACTTTATAGATCAGCTCTTTATTGAGAAGGTCTGTAACGTTTTGCCCACCCATTTTTATGGTTTCCAGCTGTTCATACAACTTTGGTCCCGCATTCGCCATGTTAATGACCGGCACGATAGGGATAATCAGGTCAAATAAACGGGTTCTATCTCTCGCTGTGAGTGCTTCATCTTCCAGAGCGTAGATAAAATAGATGGGCTGCTTAAGTTGAGCTGAACCATTAAGGTGTCTGTTTATACGATATAACGCCTCAAATGCCTGAAGCTGATTAGCGCAATCTTCTATGATCACTACACTCTGCTTGCTTTGAGCAAAGGCTTGCGTGATCTGATCAAGGTAACTGCTGGATATCGTGGGTACTTCGGTCATGTGTTGTCGATTGGCTCTGCCAGTCCAACCTGCACTCAACTTCTGCAACCCTTTGAATAAAAACAGAACCAGAATGGTTGCCATAAAGAATAATGAAAACTCTGCCAGTAAAGGGGCATACTTCTTTAAGAAAATGATCAGATGGTCGGGTAGATACAGCCTGAGAGCTTTCACGGTTGTACTTTGATTAATACCCAGGTTTCCACTGACATAACTTAGCGTTGCTATGGATGAGCTGGTCAGAAACGCAGCCAGAATACCGGAGTACTTCTTCCATCTGCCGGCTTCAGTCTGCAGCGGGGTGTCAGTTGCAAGCTGTTTACCGGAGGTACTGGATAAGAGCTGCTGTATTATGTCCTGCTCGATATCACTCATTTTTTCATTCTGAGTACTGTTAACCGGCTTTATGTCGTTAAACCGGCCCAGAGACATTTTTGCGTAATTGTATTGTGGGTTTCGTTCAGTAAATGAATGGAGGAATGAGCTTTTACCCGCCGAATGAGTTCCGGAAATTGCAATATTCCGGGTATTCGGTTGTTTGTCGATATCCAGTGCTGCGAGCAGTTCTCTTTCATACTTCGCGATCTGGTCACTTCTGAGTACAACTGGGGTCAGTGGTTTGAGCGTCGAGTGACCATCATGACTGTGCAGGTATTGGGAGAACTCCGCCTTGGCTTTTGTAAGTGCCATCCTTGCGGCGGTATGCCCACGCTGTTCACCAAGAGCATATGTGAACTCTTTACTGGCTGCCTTCCAGCTGGCTCTGGCTGCATTAGAGTATTTGGTTTTAAGGCGGAATAATCCTGTCTGTCGAATAAGAGCCATCATTTCCCTGCAGCCTTTCTTATTTGCCGATATTTATGATCTGACGGATATGTAGCCCAATTTGGGAGCCATGGCATATCGTGATCAGTCAGCATCAATACATTAAGTATTCAAAATCGGCAGATTTCAGGCTCGGTTGACCCGTTATGACAGGTCAACATGCTCTTTTCTTCAGGAAGGTTGCGATTATTTGGGCCAGCTGGTTCGGTAGTTACTTAGCAGGCCTGATAGATTTGATCGAACAGTCATCTGTGCCTTTTCTGCAGAGAAGTCATAAGTTGTTGCTCCATAGCGGGCATCCAGCAAGCTGATAGCGACAGCGCCTTCTTCAACCTTTTTGCCTTCCGCATGAGCATTGTTATCTTTCGGAGCACTGCTTCGCTCATAAGAGGTAAATACAATGCCGGGTTCGGCGGGCAGGTTGATTCCATATTCCGGTACGGAGTAAGGCGACATATCGGTGACGAAAACAGGCACATTGGCTGAATAATCGCTGGCGGTTGTCAGCTCGTAGGTTACGCTCTCGATTGAAAACTTCCGCAGACTTGGCAGGTTGATATTCAGACCATACCCTTCAGGTAGCACTGGGTTCTTGCTTTCCAGAGCCTCAATAATTGGAATTACCAGTTCCGCCAGTGAGGAAGAGGTACCGTCGCGATCGCTACCATGGGTACCGCTGAGGGCAATGGCGGGTACTCCACGACGAACAGCCGTGACCGTTGCTCCCACCGTACCAGATGTTGGGTTAATCAGTCCGACGTTGTGGCCAGAGTTAATGCCTGACAGAACAAGGTCCGGGTTGCGTCCCCAGCGTTTTGGTGCCAGAACATCCAGACCGTAAAGAAGGGCCATCATTGGCGTACCTTCCACATAATGAATGTCAGTGTCGTTGGGGTCCTGACCAATGGGGGTCGGGCTGAAGTAGTTAAACGATGCCGCTTTACCGCTTTGCTCCCCCGCTGGAGCAGAAACAACAACGTCATGACCTTGAGTTTTCAGTGCGTTATAAAGCGCACGTAGGTTGGCTGAATGATAGCCATCATCATTCGTAATCAATACATTTAACGCATTGGCAGAAACACTGAGACTTCCTGCAACCACAAGGCTGGCAATTCTGAAGATAAGCTTTTTCATTATTATTGTTTCCCTGCTTTATCATTCTGTTTCAGCTTACATACCCAATATGAAGGGTTTGTGAGGAGGCTATTGCTCCTTTTTCAGAAGCAAACAAAAATCATACGGAAGTTGAATGTTGGCAGGTATAGTCTGAATTGCTGAAATTTTGAACAAAAGCATGTTGCAGACAGGAAGGTATTTGCTCCCTGTCTTTATATCGTGGAAGCTAGTTTTTACAGAAATCATTCAGAAGTTTGTTAATACGGGTGATTTCCTTTTGGCGGGCTGCATCGTCAAGAATTTCATACTCTCCGTCTTTATTTTTGATGCGAACCCGTGGGCTGCTTTTTAGCATGCTCATATTTCCTTGCAACGTGTTGCAGTAGGCAAGTTCGTCTTTTGTCTTTGGTAGAGATTTTTCATCAGCGTCTACTGCCTGTTTTTTGACAGCGGTCTCATTATTCTCTTCATCTTCTGACATTTGGCTGACGTCGTTTGAGAGTTTTTGAAGCTCAGGTTTTGCTATAGCCTCAGTATTTTCCTGCTTTTTTGGTGGTGTTGTGGAAAAGTGCACAACTCCCTGGTCGTCTTTCCATTTATAGATAGGCTCAGCTGCCCCAGCTATTGGCAGAAGTAGGGCAAATAAAAACAGTAGTCGCTTCACGTTACCGATCCCTGATCTTTTTAGTGTCATTAGTTAATTATCGTCTTTCTGTGAAAAAAATTCGTATTCACCGAAGCAAAACCCGTATTTGTATTGACTGATGGCTGCTGAAAGTCAAAAATGGCATCTCCTGAAGCTGCCCAAGAAGCTGCGTTGGGAATTATGCGACAATTTGATGCCGTTTATCTGCGGCTCAGATGAGAGTGTTCCTTAGTGTACCGACTTCTCGATCTTGCGCTGAGATGATTTGTTGGTGCACTGCTCCTACCCGCACAGGAATGTAGCAGTTCTGCAAGCCAGAATTGTGAGTCTCAGGCAGCCCGGAGCTGCACTTGTTGGTGAAGGCTGTTAGCTAAGGCTTTTAGTTAAGAGAATACTTTCGAGTTCGCCAATTTCTAATGCGCCCTGTTTTCAGTAATTCGGGGCGATATAAAAATTCATTCCAAATAATGAGCAAAGCCGAGGGTTAGCAAGTGGAGCTATTATCCGGCGCGGACATGGTGGTCCGATCACTGGCTGATGAGGGAGTCGAGTATATATACGGGTACCCGGGTGGTGCTCTTCTGCACGTCTATGACGCTATTTTCCGGCAGAAGGCCATTACACATATCCTGGTACGTCATGAACAGGCTGCAACCCATATGGCGGACGGTTACGCAAGAGCAACCGGTAAGCCGGGTGTGGCTCTGGTAACCTCTGGTCCGGGGGCAACCAATACCATTACCGGTATTGCAACTGCCTACATGGACTCCATCCCTATGGTGGTGATCTCTGGCCAGGTACCGTCTGCCTTCATTGGCAGCGATATGTTCCAGGAAGTGGATATGGTGGGTATTTCCAGGCCCATTGTTAAACACAGCTTCCTGGTCAAGCGGGCTGAAGATATTCCGGAAGTTATCAAAAAGGCCTTCCATCTGGCGCAGACTGGTCGCCCAGGGCCTGTTGTGGTTGATATCCCCAAGGATATTACCGACCTGAGCAAAAAGTACGAATACCACTATCCGGAAAAAGTACGGCTGCGTTCCTATAACCCACCGGTTAAAGGTCACAATGGCCAGATTCGCAAAGCGGTTGAACTGTTGGCAGAGGCTAAAAAACCGATTATTTATGCGGGTGGCGGTGTTGTTCTGGGGTAACTATTCAGCACCCTTCATATAAATCTGGAATTTTCTGATTTTTCGACCATCATCTTATACTCAATTTTTCTAACAAATCTCCAGTATGGAACCAGACTTCCCAGCTACTCCGTTTACCGAAGCTCTCCTTAAAGAGAATGAAGAGCTTCGGACCGAGAATGCGCTTTTACGGGAACGTTGCAGCGAACTGGAAGAAAGGGTTAATAAAAACAGTCAAAACAGTAGTAAGCCACCATCGTCAGATGGTTATCAAAAGCCCAGTAAAAAAGGGAGTGATAAAGGTGATACATCTTCCAAAGAAGCCCCCTGCTCCTCACAGGAAACACCGAACCCCAAAAGCCTTAGACCATCTTCAGGCAATAAACCAGGTGGCCAGAAAGGTCATCAAGGCTCTTGTTTGAGACGTGTCGCCTTACCCGATTATGTCAGGCATCTGAAGGTTGAAAAATGTTGCTGTTGCCAGTCTTCGCTTATCGATATTAAACCCACCAAATACATTGAGCGACAGGTTTTTGATCCAGGTAGACCCGGAGAATTTGAAGTTACCGCGTACTGGGCAGACGTTAAAGTATGTCCTTGTGGTAAACGGAACACCGCTGAGTTTCCCCAAGGAGTGAAAGCCGCTGCTCAATACGGAGAAGTGACTCAGGCAATGGCTGTTCATTTAAACCAGTATCACTTCATCCCATATCACCGGGTGTCTGAGTATTTCAATACTATTTATTGCATGAGTGTCAGCGCAGGCTCTGTTGCCAATTTTGTTGCCTATACCCATGAGAACCTGGCCTCTACTGAGCAGAGTATCCGCGATGCTTTACAAGAAAGTCCGGTTGCAGGAGCGGATGAAACTGGCATGCGGGTTGACGGTTCACTGTGGTGGTTACACATTATGCGAGATGACCAATGGACGCTTTACTACCTCTCAGAAAGGCGAGGTTGTGAAGCAATGGATGCAATGGGCATCCTGCTGACTTTTGCAGGCATTCTGGTTCACGATCATTGGAAGTCCTACTTTGCCTATGCGGCAGTGCATGTGCTTTGTAATGCCCATCATCTGAGAGAGCTTCAGGGAGTTGTCGATAGGGATGCGAATAAGCTGGCTCTGCGGCTGATGAAATTGCTTACGCTCTCCTGGCACTTCTGCAAGAAATACAAAGCAGCCGGTCTGACTCAAATGCCTGGTGCAATACAGCTTCGCATTGAGACGATATACGACCAAATCCTTCAAAGGGCTCTCACGAAGGAAACCGCTTATATGGAAAAACAACGACAGGTGCTTGGACGTAAGAAGGTCAGGAATACCAAGGCCTACAACCTGTTCAAAAGGCTTATTGAGTTTAAGGTTGAAACGTTGCGCTTCATGTCGGACTTTTCAATTCCCTTCGATAACAATGGCAGTGAACGTGATGCCAGGATGGCCAAACTTAAGCAGAAGATCTCAGGCTGCTTCAGAAGCGAAGACGGAGGTACCATGTTTACCCGAATCCGAAGCTATTTATCATCTGCTAAAAAGCAGGGGTTGAACATATTTCAGGCGCTTCTTAAAGCGGTTCGAAATTACAACAATACGCCTTTGCTGGGTGCTGAATAGTTACGTTCTGGGTAAGGCCTCTGAACAACTGACAGCGCTGGCAAAAACGCTGAATGTACCAGTCACCAATACTCTGATGGGGCTGGGGGCGTACCCAGGTTCGGACCGTCAGTTTGTGGGTATGCTCGGTATGCATGGCAGTTACTGCGCAAACCAGGCGATGCACAACGCTGACCTGATTCTTGCAGTGGGTGTTCGGTTTGATGACCGGGTGACCAATAACACGTCAAAGTTCTGCCCGGATGCAAAGATCATTCATATTGATATCGATCCAGCCAGTATCTCCAAAACCGTTCAGGCCGATGTGCCGATTGTAGGCCCGGTTGACGCTGTCCTGGATACGATGATCCGTCAGGTGGAAGAGACAGACACTCGTATTGGTCAGGATGCACTCGACAGCTGGTGGCGTCAGATCAATGAGTGGCGTGAAGGCCGGGGGGGACTTTTCCCTTACGACAAGGGTGATGGTTTGATCCTGAAACCTCAGCAGGTCATTGAAACTCTGTATGAGGTGACTAAGGGCGAAGACACCTACATCACTTCTGATGTGGGTCAGCACCAGATGTTTGCTGCCCAGTATTATCCATTTGATAAACCTAACCGCTGGATTAACTCCGGTGGCCTGGGAACGATGGGCTTTGGCCTGCCTGCCGCCATGGGGATTAAGCTGTCATTCCCGGACAGTCATGTTGCCTGTGTCACCGGTGAAGGCAGTATCCAGATGAATATTCAGGAGCTCTCGACCTGCCTTCAGTACGATTTGAATGTCAAAATCATCAACCTGAATAATCAGGCTCTGGGTATGGTGCGACAGTGGCAGGATATGCAGTATGACAGCCGTTACTCCCATTCTTACATGGAGTCACTGCCCGATTTTGTCAAGCTGGCGGAATCTTATGGGCATGTAGGCATGAGGATTACGGATCCAGCCAAGCTGACGTCAGCTATGGAAGAAGCGTTCTCTCTGAAAGACCGACTGGTCTTTATGGATATTCAGGTGGATACCAGTGAGCATGTTTATCCCATGCAGATCAAGGACGGCAATATGGCCGATATGTGGCTCAGCAAAACGGAGAGGACCTGATGAAACGGATTATCTCTGTACTGGTTGAGAACGAACCCGGTGCACTGTCGCGCATTGTTGGACTCTTCTCCCAGCGTAACTACAACATTGAAACATTGAATGTTGCGCCAACGGAGGACAATACACTGTCCCGCCTGACGCTGACCACCGTTGGTAATCCTCAGGTCGTTGAGCAGATCACCAAACAGCTGAACAAGCTGGTGGATGTTGTGAAGCTGGTGGATCTGACCGAAGGTGCCCATATTGAGAGGGAGATGATGCTGATCAAGGTACGTGCCAGTGGGCCACTGCGTGCTGAGGTGAAGCGGACAGCGGACATCTTTCGTGGTCAGATTGTCGATGTGACCAGCTCTGTTTATACCATTCAGCTGACGGGAACCGGTGAAAAACTGGATGCCTTTATCGAGGCAATTGGTCAGGCACAGGTTCTGGAAGTGGTTCGAAGTGGAGTGACAGGTATTTCCCGCGGGGAAAAAGTGCTGTCACTGTAAGCGCTGCAGCAAACAAAAAACGCCCCTACGGGGCGTTTTTTATAGTTCATCCAAAGACCGCTGCAAAATCAGGGCCATAGAGAGAGCGTGTCGTTTTACTAAAAGCGGTGCGACATAATCCCCCCTCAATAAAGCTGACTTCAAAAAGCGCCATTTGGCCAGAAGCGTAGCGTCCTTAACCGGATGTGTCAGTAATGTGCTATCGATAGACTCAACCAGCTCGTTGATATTATATACCTCGGTTATGGGGAAACTGGCTTTGGGCTCAGTCGCCATAAAGACATAGATCGATGAAAGGGTGAGTAATGAGTTAATCTGACGGGCGCGCAAGTCAACGATAGGTGAGCCACTCATATTGCTGATCAGGAAATCAGAAAATGCTTGTTGGGTTTGATCAAGTTCTCTGGCGACACCCTCACTGGGCACTTTATTTTTCTGCCAGTCTACAGAATAGTTCTGGAATGACTTTCCAAGGTTAGTGATTGACTTCTCTAGTAGCCCGTCATATTCATCAAGATGCAACAGGCTTTGTTGCATGTGTAACTCTTTTGGGCGAATGTCGATACCTGAGCCCTCCTGCGTGTAGGCATGCTTATCTGTCCAGGTAATCATTTTCAGTTCATAACTATCGATCATTAAGTCGAGCAGGGATACATCACTGCCTGTGACAGACCAGCTACCAGTGGAGAAGAGGCAACCGATGGAAAACAGGAGAGACTGAAAGGTGGACTTTAAAGATCCATTGCCCTTGAGTTTAAGCACAATTACATCCCTTTTTTATTTATTATATAAATGCAGCGACAATTACGTGTTCTCAGTTAGTGCTGCACAAATGGCTTAAGGTTGTTTCGCACAAGAATAAATTCTGAAGATATTTGGTATCTATGACAAAAAAGGCCAGAATCCAAGGCCAATAAAACTAAGTGGTGGGTGTTTAAAAAGCAAGTACTCCCACGTCATATCCGATAACGGGTGTGATGTATTCACTCGGTGTCTCATAAGTATCAGACATTACTATTGGAAACGTTTAGAGTATCTCGGACAGCTGATTCCATAATGCCGCAATCAGTGGGTTCCTTAGTTTCTTTTCCAGTACACAAAGCCCCACTTTATACGGCTTAAGCTCCGGGCTGACTTTTAACACTTGAACATTGTCAGCCAGTGGGCTGTTATTCAGGACAATCTCCGGGACAACACCGACACCAAAACCAAGGCTCACCATGCTGACAATGGCCTCATTACCTGCAACCTGGGCATAGATTTTTGGGGCTCGGCCATGAGCCTGAAACCAGGAGTCCAGTCGCTGTCTTGCAATTCCCTTCTCCTGAAGGATCATGGGAATGCCTTGAAAATCATCAACGGACAGTTGCTTTTTAAAAAGATATTCCGGTAGCTGAGAATTCACTGGAGCAATAAACAGTAGAGGTGAAACCGCTATTTGCTGAAATGCCAGCCCTGTGGGAAGGCTGTCGGGCCTGGCTGCAATGGCCAGATCTTCCTGTTCTGTTAATACTCTTTGTATGGCTGGCTCAGGGTCACCGGTATGCAGCTTTATTTCAATGCCCGGATACCGTGGTCGAAACTGGCTGAGGATTTCATACAGGAAGCTATAACTGGCGGTGACTGAGCAGTACATGCTTAGCGAGCCGTGAAGCTCTCTGGCTCCTGCCATCAGTTCATTATGAATAATTTCCCATTGAGAGAGCGCTTCACGGGCATAGGCCTGGAATCGTTTTCCTTCCGGGGTTAATGAGACACTCCGGTTGTCCCTCTCGAAAAGTGCCACGCCCAGCTGCTCTTCCAGCTGCTTGATACTTCGGCTAAGGGTCGATGGGCTGACATGGCAAATGAGGCTGGCCCGGTTAAAGTGCAGGGATTCAGCCAGCGCGAGGAACTGTTTTAGAGGGCGAAGGTCTATAGCCATATATAAGTAAAGGTTATTTCATTTTTTGCAATTCAAGATTGCAAATATATCACTAAATGCAACTATACGCAGAACCACCTATCGGGTATGGTGTACTCCAAGTTGAGAGAGCGGCTCCTGCGTGCAGCCGCTGTGTAAATAAAAAGCCTAAATTCATCAGCTAGCCAGCTATCGCCGGGCCGGTGTTTTCTTTCAGGAGTTATTCGATGAAAGTTTATTACGATAAAGACTGTGACCTCTCCATCATTCGTGGCAAGAAAGTCTCTATCATTGGCTATGGCTCTCAGGGTCATGCCCATGCTAATAACCTGAAAGACTCTGGTGTTGAAGTAACTGTCGGCCTGCGTAAGGGCTCCTCTTCCTGGGCCAAGGCGGAAGCTGCTGGCCTCTTCGTGGCAGAAGTACCTCAGGCTGTTGCCCAGGCTGATGTCGTTATGATTCTGACGCCTGACGAGTTCCAGTCTCAGCTTTATAAAGAAGTGGTAGAACCGAATCTGAAGCAGGGCGCAACTCTGGCCTTCGCCCATGGTTTCTCCATCCACTACAACCAGGTGGTTCCTCGTGCTGATCTTGATGTCATCATGATTGCACCAAAGGCTCCTGGTCATACTGTACGTTCAGAATTTGTTAAGGGTGGTGGCATCCCAGACCTGATTGCTATTTTCCAGGACGCTTCCGGCAAGGCCAAGGACGTGGCACTTTCCTACGCTTCTGGTGTGGGTGGTGGTCGTACCGGTATCATCGAAACTACCTTCAAAGACGAGACTGAAACTGACCTTTTTGGTGAGCAGGCCGTTCTTTGTGGTGGTGCTGTTGAACTGGTTAAGGCAGGTTTCGAAACCCTCACTGAAGCTGGCTATGCACCGGAAATGGCTTACTTTGAGTGTCTCCACGAACTCAAGCTGATTGTTGATCTCATGTACGAAGGCGGTATTGCCAACATGAACTACTCCATCTCCAATAATGCGGAGTATGGTGAGTATGTGACCGGTCCACGTGTTATCAACGATGAGTCCCGCAAGGCGATGCGTGATGCACTTAAAGATATTCAGAACGGTGAGTATGCCAAGAAGTTTATCTCTGAAGGTGCTCTGAATTATCCATCCATGACCGCCTATCGTCGTAACAACGCGGCCCACCCAATTGAGAAGGTTGGTGCCCAGCTACGTGAAATGATGCCCTGGATCACAGCTAATAAGCTGGTTGATAAAGAGAAAAACTAAGCTCCAAGGCGCTTTTTGACGCTAAAAGTTTATGTTTAAAAAAACAGGATATTTCTTACGAAATATCCTGTTTTTTTATGAGTGATACATTGTCTCCGAAGAACATGAGTGAATGATGATTTGGGTAGTCTACCGTTTCAGGTTGTAGCCAAAGCCAAGCTCTCAACCTGCCACCGTCGTTTTGATAACCTCTAGCATTTCATTCACCGATGAACACATCTGGGAAGACATACCGGAAGGTGTCAATGGCACTTTGGTGCGTGCAGTACTTGATAGTGACTTCGTCCCCCGCACTCTTAAACAGCTCAACAGCAGTGTTGTGTTCCACCGCCGTGAAATCATGACCATTCACAGCAAGGATATAGTCCCCTACACTCAAGTTGCTATTTTGGGCCGCGCCACCGTCACGAATTTTGGAAATATGAATACCAGGATGCTGATATCCATGACTATCAAGTAATGGAACACGTTGATCTGTACCACCTCTAATATTAAACCCTAATCCAACATCCCCTCGAGATAATACTACCTCTTGAGCGCTGTTAAGAATGGCATCATTGTATCTCTGGAGTTTAATCCAGCCTGGGTCACTCTCAATCCGCACCGTAATGACTCTTTCATAGAGACTCTTCGCCTGACTGGGAGTATCTTGATTCTGCTGAATAAACTTTTGAGCTTCACAGGTATTGAGCGTGCGCCCAAAAATAAGGGCATGACATGCGTCTTTCAACTTGGTGAAAAAGCTACGATTTCCCTCCTGAGCCTCTGGCCCATAGAGGGAATGTAAAACACTTCCCAAATAGCCTAAGGATACATTGGGAGCCAAAACATCCATAAAAACCTCCTTATACACGGACTTTGAAAAAACTGTTCCAAATTCGACTATCAATTTGGTGTTTTGTTCCCTTGTCTTCGTTTTCCAGAACAGTAGAAAAGGCCCTTAAAATCAGAAATAAAGTACGATCAATCAACAATATGAGAACCCGGCTGAGGCTTTATGCTGAAAAACCGTAAGGCTTTCGGAAGCTTGGGCATTCGGGGGGAGGGCAAAACGGTAAATGTTTTGTAGAACTTTCAGTCATTATTTCTGGCCTATACTTGCCCAAAATCAAATTCCATTGAGAACCCAGGTTGAAAGAATATGAGCAATAGTCACTGCTTTGCACAGTCCAAATAGTACATCAGCTTTCCATGAGGGAAGTCAGTATCTTCCTGAAATGTCAGTTCGACATGCTCTTCAATCTAACCTGTGGTCTGATTATGGCCGTATTGCTAAATATCGGTTCGATAGCCGCTGCCAAAATAGCTACAGGTGAGCAGATCAAAAATATGGTCATGACCGTCGAAGTTGGAAAGCAACTCATCTGCTGGCATTTCGCTTATTGGCGTTGAGCTTTTACATTCAGAAAAACAGGGTATTTATTTCCAGAAATACCCTGTTTTTTTATGGGTGCTACATTGTCTTCGAAGAACATTTGGTGATTTGGATAGACTACCGTTTCAGGTTGCAGCCAAAGCCAAGCTCTCGGCCTGCTACCGTCGTTTTGATAACCCGCTTATAGGCACTGGCAAGGCTGACTTGCTGATCCAGTTTCACAAAGCCTTTTTTCAGCTTTCTGCCGGAAGATTTCATTGCTGATGCTCCCTTGCTAATGGTTGGGTGTCATAGACAGTAGACACCCTTCGGTTCGGCTGTCTTATGACTGCCGATGGTATCCAGAACGGTCTGCTTCACATAAGAGTGAGAATCCTGCATGGCAAGATTGAAAAAATCGTCGGTAATACCCTCCATATTAAACAGAGTGGTCCAGGCAAGACCCCGGGTTCTAAAGCAGGGATGATGACTGGCAATACGCAGTAGCAGATCGATACTGTTGTCATTACCAATCGCTTCCACCGTCTTAAAGACAGGATTGCGCATGGTGAGATCATTCACGTAGCCAGTGATGACTTGCTTTTCAATATCAAAAAAGAACTGCAGCTTTGGCTCACCCGGTCGTGGAATGATCAGGTTGACGGAGATGGACAGCTCATCCGGAGGATACTGGGTATGAACATCTTTGCTTGAGAAGTAGTACATCAGCTTTCCATGAGGGAAGTCAGTATCCTCCTGAAACGCCAGATCAACATGCTCGCCAATGTAGCCTGTGACCTGATTGTGGTCGTATTGGTAAATGACAGTTCGATAGCCGCTGCCAAAATAGCTGCAGGTGAGCAGATCAAAATTATGGTCATGCCCGTCGAAGTAGGAAAGCAGCTCATCTGCTGCCAGTTCACTCATTGGCAGCCAGACAATGACCCGAATAGCAAAGTAGGATCCGTAATAGAGAACAAAGTTTGGCGGCTTGAAATCATTCTTCTGCTGGAATTGGTTCAGACTTTTCAATCCATCATTAAGGTAGTCCGTAAAAAATGATGGGTTGTGACACAACTGACCAAGCTTCCCTGCATGCTCAATGGCAGCATCCGGCTCTTTCATTTCGGGGTGACTCTCACAGAAGTCAATGTACTCTTCCAGAGAGATGGCACTTTCTGTGGATGGCTCAATTGTACAGGCCATGGACTGATTCCTCGGCTTGATGGGTCTCATCCGACAGCATGGCCAGTGTCTGTTTCGCGGCTTTTGCTATTTCAGGATTATTGTCGTGTACCAGGTGCTCTTGCAGTAATCTTGTTCCTCGCCACTCATCCAGTTTGTAAACGCTTTCTGCTGCTTCCCAGCGAACAAAGTAGTCAAAGTCAGACCTGGACAGGCTATCCAGAGTATCTATGTGGTGCTGTTCCCCCAGCTCCCCAAGAATTCGAACCGCCAGAAGGATTCGTGATCTTTGCAGGCTATTGTCTGTAAGCATCAGTGGTTCAAGACTGTTCCGGTCAAACACCCAGGTCACTGATGCCAATGGGCGGGAATAAATAATCAGACAGGGTGCCTGTAATGCCGCTTCATCCAGAACGGCGATATCTTTATACGCTTGGAAAATTGTTGGGGTATAGGGTTTTAGCTCCTGAAGAGGGAGCGTTTTGAGCGGTGCCGGACGATTATAAACCGATGAGGGCCTGATGGTGGTCTCATAGCGGGGCACTGCGACCGTTTCAGGCAGCATATTGATGACCATCATATCGAACTCACTGGCGCACAGTGTGTTATCAGTGTTTTCCCGTTGACCAATCACATTCAGTGTCAGGTTGAAGTCGCCTGCGGCAATCAGATGAATCTGATCCGAGTAAGCCGGCTTTTTATCATGCATTTTCTGCAGCAGAATTTCTTCAAGAATACTGTTGAATAGCTCATTCGCTTTCTGCTGGTTAAAGCCTTCAAATAGACGGCTGAAGTCAGAAAAGTATGGGTTTTGACCAGAGGTCAGTTGATTGGCTTGCTGAGTAAGGGTTGATAGTGTGAAGTGGGAGTTGTTCATGCTTACCCCTCTCTGTACTTGGGATTCAGGTATCAAATAAGCGACTGATTCCAGTGTAGAGTCATATTTATTAACCCAAAATACAGATTTCTCATAACCGCTTGTCTCTAATGAAATTATTTTTCCGACATTGATTTATCTGTCGTTTATTCTACAGATCGAACGTACATAGTCGTGTGGATCCTGGTTGGCCTGACGCAGGAAATAATGTTGATCAGAAGGGACGATCTCTATCAGACACTGAAAACACATTGCCCGTGTTCTTGGGCAGTGATGATTGAGCGCAATATCTTGTAATAGGGTAGTGGTGTCATCATTGTGCATAAACCGGGCAACAGCCATCAGGCTGTTTGTTGCTGGCAGAGTATCCAGGTGTGCGATCAGTTTGCTGCTTTCAGGGTCAATGGCACATTGAATACCGGCATCAGGATGAGTAGGAAAAACCAGATTGATTGAGATGGACAGCGACTCAGGTGGCAGCTGAACATGGAAGTCCTCGGTGTGGTGGTAAAACATCAATTTGCCTTCAGGCAGGAGAGTCTCTTCCTGAAATATCATCTCCATACTCTTGCCAATGATTCCATGCTGCTTTTCCGCTTCACAGGTATGAATAATGGTTCGATAACCCGGACCAAAATAGCCACAGGTCAGAAAGTCAAAGTGATGGTTATGGGTTACACCATAACCTTTGGCAATGTCACCGCCTTCACTGTCATCGGTTAGCCAGACAGCAGCACGTACAGAGAAGGTCGGGCATTGATATAAGTAGAAACTGGGGGGCGTAAAGTCGGTTTTGACGTCGTACAGGGAAATGTCTTTCAGCTTGTTATTCAGAAAATCCAGCAGAAAATGTTTATTGTTTGCGAGACGTCGCAGCATGAATGCTGTGGATAGTACCTGCTCTCTGTCATGAAGTTCCTCTTGGCTGTGGCAAAAGGCGACATACTCAGCCAGATCTATAGCCTCGGTATCATTGCTCTCTACCGTGATGGTCATAATTCAGGAGCCTGATTTGATTCTCTGATAGAGAAGATAGGTCAGAATAAGGATGAGCATGGAAACCATCGATAACACCCTGGGAGTGCCATCATGCAGTGCAATCAACGCAATATTAAGCAGACTGGCGGTACCTGAGAACACGATAAAGAGCAGGGCAGATGCCTGCATACTGCAACTCTCATGGTTTTTCAGCACACCGGTTAACGCATTGGTAACGACCAGACCGGAAAGGGCAAAAAAAGCAACAACCAAAACCAGGCTGGGTGTCAGAGCTGCACCATAAAACCAGTCAAGCAGCAGCATGCAAAGCGCAAGTATCATCAGCACCGGAAGGGACAGGTCTATCAGTTGTTTATAGAGAACGTGCTTTAGCAGCAGACCATTGATCAAAGTTATAGCCGTTCGGCTTACATACAATGCACTGATCAGGTAGCTGTAGGAGATTTCTGTGAGCTGGTAATAATCCAGAAACAGAAAGGCTGAATTACTGATGTAGATCTGGCCGACAACGGCAATGCCCGTATGGCAAACCAGAAAGGCCTGAGTCTCTTTGTCCTGCACCATTATCTTCCAGTGATACAGGCCCTTTTTTAATGGTTCAATAGTCATCCTGTTTGCTGGTGGTGTTGCTTTCCCAATACTTCTTCGGCAGATAAGGAAAGTGATCATGCTGTAAGCCAGCATAAAGACAAAGACTGAATACCAGCTCCAGTGCTGGCTTGCCAGCGTGCTGAGCTCAGGACCAACAATGGGAATCACAAAGCCAATGGCAGTGACGTAGGAAAGAATCCTGGCGACTGAATTGGTGTCGTAACACTCATTAATCAGTGCGGGGATCACCGTCATCAGTGTTGCTGCAGAAAATGCCTGTAATACCCGGCCTGTACAGAATAACCAGAGACTTGGCCAGCCGATGCACAACACCGTTCCGAGAATAAATACCATCAGAGCCCAGTAGAGCGCCTGTAAGCGATAGCCAGTATCCGACAGCATGGCCGTTATGGGCATGGCTACTACCTGAGAGATGATAAAGAGCGGCAGGGTCAGCTGAAATATCTCGGTGTCATAACCAAATTGGCTGGCGATGTGAGGAAGAATAGGGATATACAGGGTAATGGGAAGCATCGGGATAATCGCGATGGCACCCATTAGTAAAATGGTATTTGTCTGAGAGAGCGTGGAAAGCGGTGAGTGATTCACTGTAAGCCCGTGACTGGATTGCTCTCTCAGTCTAGCTGCAATCTCAAACCGGGCTTTCGGTGAGGGGGGAAGAATAAGGTCTGCTGGAGATCTTTCATCTCCAGCAAAATCGCATGCTAAGGCTGCTTGATTGCTTTAATAAACTGTCGTGACTGGTCAATAGAGACCTGCATATCACTGATCAGACGATCAATATCGGCCTTGATAGTATTGAATTCACCTTTCAAAGCACTGATGGCCCGGGCGTTCAGGTTATGCTTCAGATAAAGCACCTGATCCTGAAAGGCATCCAGTACTGGCTGCATCCGTTGTTCAGATTTTTCCAGACTGACCATCATTCGCTGATACTGACGTCGGGTGTCTTTCAGCTTTTGGGCACTGGCTCTGCGCAGGCTGTCACTCTTATATAGGTTGAGTTCTTCTTCCCACTCGTCAAACAGTGCATCAGAAACACTCTGGACGCTGGCAATACGGTCTCTTACTTTTTCTGCAGCGGCCAGGCTGTCTTCGTATTCAGCATTCAGATCGTTGTAGGCTGCTTCGAGGTCGCCACCATCAAAGTTGATGACACTCTGGAACTGCTCCAGTGCGCTTTGGAACTGCTCCTGTGCCTGCTCCTGTGCACTCTGGGTATCTTCAATGCGATCTACCATTATATCGCGTTTATGAATGCCTACTTTTTCCATGGCGCTGTAATAAGTGCTCTGGCAGCCAGCCACCATAAACGAAATAACCAATGCTCCGGCAATCTTCAGACTGCGGGACAGAAAGGCATGGTCAGACAGCGAAGTTTGTATGTTCATACTCAATCTTTTTTCTCAATAGCGTCGATCAGCTCTTTGTTACGCTTGTCGGCCAGATGATTATTCACAACAAAAAGTGCATGAATAACACCGGGAATCCAGCCCAGAATGGTAAGAATGATATTCAGAATCACCTGAAATGGTTTACCGCAGAGTAGCACGGCTAATGGCGGCAAAATAATTGCCAGAAAATAACGCATAGAGGCTGACCTTTTCTATGGAAATACCAGTTTCTCGTACTTGGAAGTGCTCAGAGTAATGAGTATTTCAGGTTCTTGGTAATGTAAATTAATCGTTAACGGTTTTTGTACCACAAACCTCTGAGGATAGCGAAGGTAGTGTAGCCAACAGGACCTATGCCATTTCGGCATCATTTGACCGTTTTAGGCATTTCACAACTACCTGCCCTATGGAAAACACTGTGCTTAGAGACCAATTCTGGTGTGGAGCAGAATGATGTTGGGGATTCTTGGGGGAATGGGGCCACTGGCAACAGTGGATTTTATGCAGAAGGTGATTGCCCTGAGTCAGGCAGCGACTGATCAGGATCATATCCCGATGCTGGTACACAATGTGCCGCAGATACCGGATCGCAGTGCCTGTATCCTTCAGGGAGGAGAAGACCCGTTTCCGGCCCTGCTGCAAGGGCTTAAGAGGTTGGAAAATGCAGGAGCACAATGCGTGGTTATTCCCTGCAACACCGCCCATTACTGGTTTGATGCTCTGAAAGAACATGCCTCAGTTCAGATGATCAGTATTGTGGATGTCGTCTGCAAAGAGCTGGCTCGACGAGGCATTCTGAATGCGGGACTGATGGCAACCAACGCAACCGTTGCTGCTGAAATTTATAAGAACCGCATTCACACAATGGGTGGTCAGTGTCTGGTGCCTGATGACCTTGCCCAGCAGCAGGTTATGACCGCTATCTATGACATCAAGGCGGGTCGTCTTGAGCAGGGTGCCCAGGGCATGGAAATGGTTTTTGACGCATTGATCAATGAGGGTGCTGAAGCCGTTATTCTCGGTTGTACTGAAATTCCGATCGGCCTTGCCAGTATTGCCAGACAGAAACCTGAACTCTGTGTTGATGCTACTGAGCTGTTAGCCAGAGCCTGTGTCGACTGGTATTACACTGGCCACGACAATCACTACCAGGGCGACGTTCACCAGCAAGCCGCATGATACATGGACAATAGCGCCTACTTTGGAAGCTGCCTAAACTGATTCAGGTTGTTCTAAAGGAGGTTGCTCCATGTCTGAAATAAAAGATGCTCTGAGCCATAGCCTTTATCATGAGTTTCCAGAGCATCATGATCAAATCAACCGATTAAAACAAACGGATAGCGTCTTTGCTGAAAAGGCAAATGAATATCACAAGCTGGATCATCAGGTGCGCGGACTTGAAGACAGTGATGTGCCCGTAACCGATGACGTTTATAACGATTTGAAACAGCATCGTGCAAAGTTAAAAGATGACCTTTATCAGATGCTGACCGCAAATCAACCACCTTAAATATGAGCTGAAAAAAGAGGCTGATTAAGAAAGCACCTTTTCAGGTGCTTTCTTTTTCTCTGGGGGAAAAATGTTTCTGCTGTTGAAGAATGCTGAGCTGTATTCACCGGAGTATCTTGGGAAAAAAGATATACTGGTTTGTGGAACTAAAATCGTTGCCATTGAAGATAAAGTGGATCAGGTTCTGCCTGGTCACTGTCATGTGGTCGATATGCAGGGCGCGATTGTTGGTCCGGGACTCATTGATCAGCATGTGCATTTAATCGGTGGTGGCGGTGAAGGAGGGTATGCTACCCGTGTACCTCAGCTGATGCTTTCTGATCTGGTAAAAGCGGGCCTGACCTCTGTTGTGGGCATTCTTGGAACGGATGGTATTACCCGTTCACCAAAGGATCTGTACGCAAAGGTGAAGGCACTGGAACTTGAAGGTTTGAATGCCTTCATGCATACGGGTTCTTATGAGGTGCCAACCCGAACCATCACCGGTTCCATCCGTGACGACATGGTTTATGTGGATAAGGTCATGGGGGTTAAGGTTGCCCTGGCAGACCACCGTTGTTCATTCCCTTCCACGGAAGTTCTCGCTCAAATGGTGTCTGACATCCGTATCGGGGGAATGGTGTCTGGTAAGAAAGGTGTTCTCCATATTCATATGGGCGAATTGCCAGATCCGATGGCTCAGATTAATCAGCTGATTACCATGGGTCTGCCGATTCAGCATTTTTCTCCAACCCATATTAACCGTAACGAAAGTATTTTTGCCGAAGCTGTCGATCTGGCAAAACGGGGTGGGCATATCGACCTGACCTCTGGCGGTGCATGGCTCGACAATATTGCAGACAGCGTTCGTTATGCTTTATCTCAGGGCGTGCCAATCAGTCAGTTGACCATCAGCTCAGATGGCAATGGCAGTATGCCTAAGTTTAATGCGAAGGGTGAGATGGTGGGTGTTACAGCAGCCAATGTGGATTCCAACCTTAAGACAATACCGAGACTGTTGGATATCGATCTTGGTCTGAGCGATATCTTTTCCCTCCTTTCCACGAATGTGGCAGACTCAGTGGGTATTGCAAAAGGTCGAATAGCGGTAGGCTGTGATGCTGATTTTACCGCATTTTCTCATTCCGCCCTGAGCCAGCATGAGGTTGTAGTCAGTCATGTTATTTCCCGTGGACAGTTATTAATGTCAGAAGGTGAATTACTGGTGAAGGGCACATTCGAATAGCTCTGAGTCTGGATGAACCTGGAAACCAAATGGCTGGAAGATTTTCTGGCTTTAGCGGAGCTGCGCAATTTTTCCCGGGCTGCGCAGCTTCGGAATGTCACCCAACCGGCATTCAGTCGCCGTATACGCAGCCTTGAGCAATCGCTCGGTGTTGAGTTGATTGATCGAGCTACAACGCCTCTGGCGCTTACGCCGGAGGGGCGATTGTTTCATACGACTGCCAGAAACCTGCTTCGACAGATGGAGGATGGTCTGCACCAGCTGAAAGGACAGAATGGTGTAGGGCCACAGCCGTTGGACTTTGCTGCAGCCCACTCCCTTTCCGTAACGCTGTTACCAGAACTGATACAGACCATGAGCAATGATGGCCATGTTCTGAGAAGTCGGGTCGAGAGTATTGATGTCGATCTGGCTGTTGAGGCCCTTCAGGAGGGGCGGTGTGATTTTCTCCTGGCTTTTGATATTGAAGCCCTGATGCAGCCTCCTTTCCTGTGCCTTTCCCTGGGTAACACCGAACTTCGACCGGTTTGTGCGCCAGGTGCCGATGGTTTGCCTCTCTTCAAGCCTGACCAGACTGAACCTGTCCCTATTCTGGGTTACAGCCCGGCAGCGTTTATGGGAAGGCAGGTGAATGGTTTGCTACGGGCTATTGATGACCTTCCCCGGTTTCAGCCGGTTATGGAGTCTTCTCTGACGAACCTGTTGAAAGTCATGGCATTGAATGGCAGTGGCATTGCCTGGCTGCCGGGCTATGCCATTGTTGATGAGCTGGCCAGCGGGCAGCTGGTGGACTTCGTCGACCCGGAAAAGCATCAGGAATATTGGGGCTCTGTTGAGATCAAGCTCTACCGTAACGATGTACGCCTGCATGCTGGTGCTGAACGATTCTGGTCTTCACTTCGTAAACGATGTCAGCAGGGTTGGTCTTTGACCTAGGGCCTGTTAACGTTTCGTTGCGAGCTCAGCGGATCAGGGCGCCCCTATGACGAGGCGTGGCATTGCAGTAAGGCTGGTTGCCTTTCAAAATGCCGCAACGAAGTCATAGGGGCGCCCTGATCCGCCCGAAGGGTGACCCAGAAAAGCGCCATCTGCTTTGTCAGACTTGCTTGATGTAGAATAACTACACGCTGCACAAGTCTTTCGCGCATATGACGCTTTTCTGGGTCACTGAGTACGCAACGAAACGTCAACAGGCCCTAATGTTTGATCTGACTGTATCCCTCAAAAAGGGTATTCGTGGTACAGTCTCACGCTGGTTCTGTAATGATGAGCAGATGTTTCAATGACTGAGAAAATGGAAAGGCCGGGGAGTAATAAAGATGCCGTCGACGGCTTTTTTCCTATAGACGAGCATGAAGAAGAGGTGATTGAAGAAGGGCAGGCGATCCGACGCAAAGGAATCTACCTGTTACCCAACCTTTTCACTACTGGCAACCTGTTTTGCGGTTTTTACGCCATTATTGCTGCACAGGCAGGTAATTTTTCCCTGGCCTGTATTGCAGTATTTGTCGCCATGATTCTGGATGGCCTGGATGGTCGCGTGGCCAGAATGACCAATACCATGAGCAAGTTTGGTGAGCAGTATGACAGTCTGGCGGATATGGTCACCTTTGGAGTTGCCCCTGCCATGGTGGCTTTTAGCTGGGCACTGCAGGATCTTGGTAAGTTTGGCTGGATGGTAGCCTTCATCTATGCAGCCTGTGCTGCTCTAAGGCTGGCCCGGTTTAATGCCCAGATTGAAGTCACAGACAGTCGTTATTTTACCGGTCTTGCCAGTCCTGCGGCGGCAGCCGTTGTGATCGGTATGGTGTGGGCATTAAGTGACTTTGGCTTCAATGGTGAATCGACCTTTGTTGCCTTACTTGGCTCGCTGATTACCGGTGGAGCCGGTGTCTTGATGGTGAGCAATATTCGCTATCACAGTTTCAAGAAAATTGATCTGAGAGGTCGGGTACACTTTGTGTTCCTGTTGGCGATAGTTCTGGCGTTTGCTGTTGTGTTTATGGACCCGCCCCGTACATTGTTGCTTATCTTTCTGGCCTATGCCTGCTCTGGACCAATCATGGCGATCTGGCGTATGGGTGAAAGCAAGAATGATCAGGAGGAGGCTATCTAGTTTTTCTTTCCCTCTTTATAAAGCCAGTATTGCTGGCTTTTTTTATGCCTAAACAATACGTATAGGGAATGCAATGATATGAACCGCACGTGGCGTAGCAGGTCTTTGAAGGAAAGATAAAATTGATGAGGAAAAATAAATGTCTGTAGGCCTGTCTGGGAGAGCAACTCCACCGCCATATAGTACAACGACCCAAGAGAAAAATGGCCAGCCTGAAAATACTAATAAGGATAGTGGTATCGTGGCAGTGGTTGTTGAAACCCAGTTATCTCAAGCCCAGTCAACAGATGAAAGCCAATTATCATTAGACACATCTAGAATACGTATTGTTCAAGTTGACCATAAGCTACGATCTCCTGGTAATGGACAGAGTGGCAATGCTAATGGGGCGTCTCAAGAATCTAAAAGCGAGGAGGGGGAGTTAGAGGATACTGTTTCTCAGTTAACAAAAGCTAAGAAAAAACCGGCTCGTTCGAGACGCGACCGGCAAAGCACAATTAATCCAGATGAGGTCCAAAAGGCGCGAGAACAAGCTCAAGGCTCTCAGGTCAGTATGAGGTCTGGAGCAATGAGGGTGGATTCTGACGGCAATAAGGCATCTGGCGTTACAATTACTAAGAGTGATGCAGGGGTATGAGTGCACAATAGAGTGATAAGGAGAGTTTGTACTTTGTGTCAGGGATGTTAAAAGATTAGCTTGCAATAGTTGAGCATATCTTCTTGTGTTGGCAACATAGCAAGAATGCTAGCCTTCAGAGTGAGGCATAATAAGAATATCGAAATGATCTTCAGGAAGGAGTGATCATGCTACGGGTGCTCTCTCAATTTGATAACTGACTCATAGGTTAGCTTCAACCTTTCCAGTCATGAACTCAGACCAAAGTTGTTCCCAGCGCCCCTTACTCTGGATCAGTGCTCTTGTTGTCAAAAGCACTTCCGCTCCTGTTGCTTTCCACCTCATTCCAGAACCACATAATCGTTGCTTTACCAGAGTCTTACAAGCCGCTTCAGTAACTCCTGAACCTATTGGCCAATGGCGTTTAAGCGCCTGATGATAATTCATTAACTGGTGATTGTTTGTAAAATAGCTCACAGCTTTGTAGCGCTTCTCTGTCAGTGCGATTGTCTTTTTCGGGAGCTCGGCTGATTCAATTTCCTGAAGGATTTTTTTGGCTGCTCCACGCTTGTTTTTCAAACTATGTAGCCTGTCTTCAAGCCACTGGTGTCGCTTCGCCTTACTGGTTGGAAACAGTGCTTCCGCTGCTCCAGCTAAATATTCAGATGCATGATAAAAATCGAGTATCTGCCCAGAGGTATGTTGTTTCAAATAACTCCAGTTTTCTCTAGCCCCGTCAGCTACCCCGATGTATGTGGCATTTGGGTAGAGTCGTTTTAGATCTGCAATCTCCTCGTCGAGCTTGCTCATAAAGCTTTGTTTACCATACTCTGGCGAACTGGCTGTATATATCGTGTGGAGCCTGTCTCCATCTGCAGAATATAGGCTCAATGTCCCACACATGGCTTCCCTCCAGCCTTCTTCACAAAGCAGCATGCAGGTTCCATCCAGACCAATGGCTATTGTTTCAACAGGCTCTTTTAGTGGAGGAAGGTGGTAGTGAGTGTCTTGCTGGTCTTCAATTAATGCACCTACTCTGTCCGATAAATGCTTGATATAAGAATTTGAAAGCGTCCTTTGATGGTTGGTCTCAAAATCTTCTTTTACCGCAGGCGCTGGCATCTGGCTGTATTTCCAGGCGATAGACTTGGCAAATTTGGGGGTAGCTGAACCAATAATACCGGCACGAAGATCAAGTGCTGCCAGAGTACTGCCACCTCTGACACCCTGATATACGGAGCGCTCCAAAGGTATACGACCGTATAAGGTTTCATAGTGCTTAAGAACCTTTCCTTTGTAGTTCCACTTCTGCTGATTAACGACGATAGGTTCTTTATTGGGTGATTCAAATAGCCCCAATAACTCTTTTGTTCCAAGCTGCCCGGCTTCATTGAGTGCACGCTGTAAACTATCTTCAAGATTCAGCATGTTGCCTGAATCTATAGAAACTTCAATTTGCAAAACGATGCTTTTGGTAGAGCTGGAAATAACAGAAGCGGGCATGACAGTTAACTATTATGAGTGGTGTTCCCATAGTAGCTGTGAAAATAGAGCACTATTGTTTCAATCATTCAGAGAGAGCACCCTCCTGCAGGGTAAGACTCAGGAACTCAGTGATCTGATGCAACTGTCGCAGCGATCGCGAACCTATTTACGACAATAACTTTCGTCGCTACCCGCTGTCCGCTCCCCGCTTCCCGTAAAAGCCAAACCAGTATCGTCTTTTACGGGTGGCGGGCAGCGGAAAGCGGGCGGCGAACAATGCCTGAAAGAACATGGACAAGCCCCGAGCCCCACGGACTTTCACAGGCGCAACCAATGTGGACAAGCCAACGAGCCCCACAGGGAGAGTGAAGATGGCCATAGATGCCGAAAAGCTGGATCAGGAAACTGACGCCGAACTGGCAGCCCTTATGGGTTTGACTACGGACGCCCCTGCCGCTTTTGCACAGCAAGAAGACGAGCAGGACAAGCAGACCGATCAGAACCCACCCGCTGATGAGTTACCCCCGCCACCCGAACCGGAGTCGGACGCTGATGACGAACCGTCAGAGCCGCCTGCTCCAGCATCCAATGACGATAACGGTGAAGACTGGCAGGACAAGTACACCAAGGCGGAAGAGTCCCGCAAGAATGCCCATGCCCTGATGACTCAGGCCACCCAGAAAGCCGCTGACCTGGAGCGGAGCAATACCGAGCTTCAGCAGCAGATGGCGTTGCTGAAGGCCAAGGTGGATCTGCTCAGTCAGCAGGGTACTGCTCAGCCAAACAGTGAGCCAGAGCCGTCCGACCAGTTCCAGGAACTCCGTAAGGACTACCAGGAGCTGGACCCGGTGTTCAACAAGCTGGATGAGTCGGAACAGCTCAACCGCAAACTGGAACAGCGGCTGGCCGCCATTGAGAAGGCTCGGCAGGAGCAGGAGGCGGAACGGGCACAACAGGCATTCTGGAACAAGTTGCGCAGTCTGCATCCGGATGTAGAGCAGATCTCAGCCAGTGAGGATTTTAAAGGCTGGTTTGCACGACAGGCTGCTGATGTTCAGGAGTTGAGTCGTGTCAGCCCATTGGGTGCAGCGCAGGTCATGAGTCTCTATAAAGAGGCCGCAGGTGTAAACAAGCCTGCACCGAAACCGGTACCTGATCCAGTACAGAAAATGCAGCAGGCAAAGCAGCTGAGTGAACCGCCGGTGCGGACCCACTCAGTCCCTAAAACCCGGGGGCACCAACCGACCCTGACGCTGGAACAGATTGCGGCCATGCCGCAGAAAGAGTTTAACGACAATGAAGAAAAACTCGACAAGATTCTGGCCCAGTGGATCAAGCAGGGAGGTCGCCTCTGAGGGGAGCGTTTAATCATCGTCGTTTAACCGCTTCCCGTGATTCAAAGGACTTGAATCATGGCAAACACTACGTTTCCAACGGGGGCTATGGCCAATGCCCTGTCCGTTATTTATTCCAAAAAGCTCAACGCGAAGTTCTATAAACGAACCGTGTTGGCGGCCATCTGTAACACCAAGTGGGAAGGCGAGATCCAGTCGGAAGGCTCCAAGGTGGTGATCCGTACCCGGCCTGATATTACGGTCGCGGATTATGATCGTGCCGTGGGGGTTGAGTATCAGGATCTGGAACCACCCAAGGTGGAAATGCCCATCGACAAGACCAAGTACTACGCCTTTGTGGATGACTACATCCAGAGTGTCCAGTCCAATATCGAGCTGATCAACGAGTCTTCTGCGGATGCAGCGGAAAACGTGAAGATCGCGGTAGACGGCGATGTACTGGGGAATATCTACACCGATGTGCATCCGGACAACAAGATCGACGGCGGTGGTACTGGCGTCGTTGTGGATAAGACCAATGTGCTGGATTACATCGTCGATATGGGCACGCTGCTGGACGAGAAGAACATTCCTGAGTCCGACCGCTGGCTGGTACTGCCACCCTGGGTGTGCGGGATGATCAAGAAGTCTGAGCTGAAAGATGCCTCTCTGGCTGGTGATGGAACCTCCATCATGCGTAATGGCCGACTCGGGATCATCGATCGCTTCACGCTCTATTGCAGTAATAATCTGGCCACTGCGTCGGGAGTGACTCAGTGCCTGGCGGGTGTGAAAGATTTTGCCGGGTTTGCGTCGCAGTTTATCAAGCATGAGAGCCTGACGCTGGAGAAGCACTTCGGCATGGGGCACCGTGGCCTGCAGGTGTATGGGTACAAGGTGCTGAAGCCGGATGCGGGTGTTTTGCTGGCAGCGAAGCGTTCTTAATTTTTTCGCTGCCCGCTTCCCGCTGCCTGCTTCCCGTACAAGACTCCATTCGTGGTGCTTTTGCGGGGAGCGGTCAGCGGGTGGCGGGATGCGTTTTTCAGAGGAGCTGAAAAAATGGCCTTTAACCTGGAAACCTGCCGCAGCAAAGATGAACTGGAATCCTTTGCCCGGCAGATGTTTAACGTGGAGCTCGATAAGCGCAAGAAGCTGGATGAGTTAAAAAACGAAATACGTCAGCTGATGAACGGTGGTGAACCACTGGAACAACCGGAAGAGCTGGAAGAATTGGAAGCGCCGGACGTGACTGAGGTGCCCACCGCGTTGGCACAGCCAGTACCATCACCACAATCACGTCACCGAAAGCCGCTGCGATTTGTGCTGAACAAGAACAACCATAGCGTCTTTATCTACAACCCGAGGCTGAAGAAACGAATAGGCGTGGATCTGGAGTTCTGTGATCAACAGGGTAACCGGCTGTAGGTGATGAAGGTTACTGCTATTATCCAGCGGGTTCGTGACCTGCTTCAGGACAACACGGCCGTTCCCCGCTGGACCAATGCCAACCTGCTGGATGCCTACAACGAAGCACTGCTGGCGGTGGTGCAGAACCGGCCTGATGTGAACTCTCAGCTCCTGCCCTTTACCTGTCAGCCGCAGGCGGTGCAGTCACTGCCGCCCGGCACTTACCGGTTGCTGGATATTGTGGACAATCCATCCACAGGCCGGACGGTGATTGCCTCCACCCGCAGCAGCCTCGACAGTCTGTTGCCCAACTGGACGACCGCCACCGGTACGGATGTGGAACAGTTTGTCTACGACCAGAAAAGTCCGTCCGTGTTTTATGTGTACCCTGTGCCCCCGGCGGATCACCCGCTTAATCTGCTGGTCAGCCAGGCACCCGCACGAATAGCCATTACCGATTTTGACACCGACACCCAGTTATTCAGTCTGGATGAGCTGTGGATCAACCCGGTGATCAACTACATGCTGTTCCGGGCATTCAGCATGGATATGGAAACGGAAGCCAATATGCAGCAGGCGCAGAGTTATCTGGCCATGTTTGCCAACGACCTGGGGCTGAAGTGGAATGTAGATCAGCTTTTCCGGCAAATGCTTCAGGGCAAGGTGGAGGGATAGATGGAACTGGACACCTACCTTTCCCGCATACGCCCGTATGCCAAGGGCTGCCCGGATCAGGTGATCCGCAATTACCTGATCATTACCCTGCGGGACATTTGCCATCGGGCCAATATCTGGCGGCACAGTGACAAGCTGTTTATGGTGAAGGGCATTAAGGACTACACCCTGACCGCCCCCGCTGGCAGTGAGATCGCCACGGTGCAGAACATCCTGCGGCAGGACGGCACCCGACTGGAAAGCCGTGATCTGCTGCCCCCTTATATATCTGCCAGCACCCCCTACTACTACCGCCATGTTGAAACCACTGCCCTGAGTGTTGCTCCGATCCCTGACAAGAGTGTCATGCACGATATTGAGCTGACATTGATGCCATCGTTTGCTGCCACAGAAGTGCCGGACGAGGTGGGCAATCTGACCCTTGAGTTTGCCTGCTGGGGTGTACTGGCGGATTTGCAGAGGATGCCCGATGAACCGTGGACCAACCCCCAGCTTGCAGAGGTCAACCGGCAGAAGTACGAACGGGAACTGAATAAAAAACGCATCCGTGGACTGGTGGGCGTCAGTGGTGGTGAGCAGTCGGTGACCCGCAGGCGGTTTGTCTGATGGCCATTCCTGCTTCCACCACCCTGCCTGCCTTTATCCGGGGTGACAGCTATTCCGTACCGGTGTCGTTCAGTGGTGAGGATGGCACGTCGCTGGACCTGACCGGGTGGACGCTGATCTTCACACTGAAGTTTCACCGGATGCAGCCGGATGACGAAGCCGCACTGCAAAAACGGATGACGGTATCCGGCACGACGGCGGTGATGTACCTGGCACCGGAAGAGACCAATGAGCTGACCCCCTACCGCTATGAGTTTGATGTCCAGGTCACCACGCCGGATGGTCAGGCGGTGTCGACGGTGGCCATCGGAACGGTTGTTGTTCAGGCAGGCGTCACCCACGCATTGAGATAGGAGCCCGCGATGGCCAACGAGACGACGGTGGTTGCCACCCTTGGTAACGGCGTGGCCGTGGTGGCTGCCCAGCAGCAGAGCATTGCCGAAGACCGACAGGCGATCGAGGAAGCCCTGGCCACGGGGTTGCCACAGATCGAAGAGGCTGTCGGGCGTGCCGATGCCCTGTCCAGCTCGCTGTGGGCGATGACCACGGAAAACCGGCAGCTCAACAGCGACATCATCCAGCACCATGGCGATATCCAACGCTGGCACGATGCCCATGAGGCCGACAAGTTGCAACTGACCGCCATGAAAAACGAGATGGAGGTATTGCATGACTCGGTGGCAGACCTGGTGAACCAGAGCCCTGCTGCCAATGTTAATGGCGGTTATTTCTGACCGCTTTTTTCCCCTGAACCGTCATAGATAGACAGGAGCGTCAACCATGGCGAACACCATTCAGATCAAACGCAGTGCCATTACCAACACCCCGGCCAGTCTGGCGGAAGGGGAGCTGGCCTACTCGGAGGCCTCCGGGTATCTGTTTATCGGTGAAACCGATGGCTCCGTGACCGCCGTTGGCGGTGAAACGGTGGTCACCAAACTGGCCGGGATCGACGACAACGCCAATAACTACAGCCTGCCCACGGCCTCTGGAGCGACCCTGGGTGGTATCAAGGTCGGGACCGGTCTGGCCATTGATGGCAGCGGTGTGCTCACCGCTACCGGTTCCGGAGGATTGAATGAGGCGCAGGTGGATGCACGAGTTCAGCTCGGTGTGGATGCCATTGTGGCCGGAGCCCCGGCGGCGCTGGATACCCTGAACGAACTGGCGGCGGCACTGGGGGATGATCCCGACACCATCAGCAACCTGACCACCCAGATCGGTACCAAACTGGCCAAGTCCTCCAACCTGGCGGATCTGACCAACGCCGCCACTGCCCGGAGTAACCTGGGGCTGGACAGCATGGCGCTTCAGTCTGCGGCCAGTGTCACCATCACCGGTGGTTCGGTGAACGGTGTGGTGCTGGATGGTGGCACCTTCTGATCCGGCAGCAACCAGAGGAATGGGCCTGTGTCCAACACCATCAAACTGAAAAGCTCGGCGACACCCGGCAAGGTTCCGCTGTCGTCCGATCTGGCCTCAGGGGAGGTGGCGATCAATACCGCCGATGGCAAGTTGTTCGCACTGGTGGGTGGGGTGGTGACCTCATTAACCGCGCCACCGGATCATATTCACACCATTGCTTCGGTAGAGAGCCTTCAGGACATTATTACCGACCTGACCGCACGGATAGAGGCATTGGAGAGCCAGGGCAATAACGCAGAGGAAGACGATATGAAACTGCTCAGTACGGTATCCCAGTCGGGTGTTTCAGAAATGGTGCTGGACATCGGTTTTGATGATGCGCTTTATGGCGGGTATCAGCTGGTCATTAATAACCTCGGGATTGATGACAACGGTGACTACCGGGAGAAAAAACTGGGCATGGCCTTTAAGCAGTCCGATGGCTCCTGGGTAACGGGGTACGGCTGGGCCAATACCTCGGTGATCAAGAGTGACGGGTATACGCTGTCGGGTGGCCAATACTCCGGCTATGCCCTGGTGAATGGTGAGATGGAGTCGGTCTTTCTGTCGGGGACGATGACGATCTCCGTGAACCCGAATGGTAAAGGCTCCTTCACTGCGCATCTGGACAGTGGCAACGGTGACCCGTACATCACGGCAACCCTGTCGGCACCGGTGAGTGGCTCGATCACGGGCATCAAGTTCTACGCGGAAGCCATGAACCAGAACAAACTGGTGGGCACGGTTTCGGTGTACGGCCTGAAAAAATAACCCACCATGAAACTCGACATCACCTCCTTTACCGGCGAAGTCCCCTGGCTGGACAGCCATCTGCTGGAAGATACTCAGGCGGAGGCAGCCATTGACTGTCGTTTATCCAATGGCAGCCTGAGAGCCTACTACCAACCCGCCGATGAAAAGTTCCTGAACGATACCCCGCAGTCCATCTACCTCTATCGCAACGAAGGCAACCGGTACTGGTTTGACTGGGCAACAAATGTGGACGTGATACGTTCCCCGGTGGCGGACGATCCCAATAATCGGGTTTACTACACCGGCACGGTCAAAGGTCCCCGCTACACCGATAATGGCCTTGCCCTGAGTGGTGGCAGTGACTATCCGGTTAATGACCATCAACTGGGGATGCCGGAGCCGGACGTGGCACCCGTGGTGACTCTCAGTGGCACACCGCTGGATGATGCTCAGGCAGTGGACGCCGAAACCCGCTTCTATACCTACACCTGGGTGGATGAGAACGGCCGGGAAGGGCCGTCGTCATTGCCTTCTGCTGAGATAAGCGTACTGCCCGGTGAAACTGTCAACCTGACATTGGCTTCAGGGCCGGGTGCGGTTGATATGAACATTACCCACTTCAGGGTTTACACCAGTACTCAGGTGGGCGTGTATCAGCTCTGTCCTCAGATCAACAACGCTGGAACAGTCTCTACCGATACCCCGGTGGGCGTCACCAGCGTGGTGGATCAAACCCCATGGGATCAACGGGGCGGCATCCTGAAAACCATCGGCTGGATCGCGCCTCCCAATGACCTGCAAGGCATGGTGCTGCTGCCCGGTGGCGTGGCGGTGGGTTTTTCCGGCAAAGAATTGATGTTCAGTGAGCCTTATCATTTATACGCATGGCCAGCGGCTTACCGGCTGGCGGTGGAGTATGAGATACAATCACTGGCGGTGGCCGCCAACAGTGTGATCATTGTCACTGACGGTTATCCCTATGTGGCATTCGGTACTGAACCCAGTGCCATGACCCTGGAACGGCTGGATACGGCCCATGCCTGCATCAGCAAACGCAGCATGGTGGATATGGGGGATATGGCACTCTACGCCTCCCCCGATGGGCTGGTGCGGATCGCTGGCGGCCGGGCTGACCTGATGACCCGTAACATCATCAACCCGGAAGACTGGCGGGAACGCTTCCAGCCGGAGACTATCCACGGCTGCTTCCACGATGGCCGGTACTTTGGTTTTTACGGTGACTCAATAAACGGCGGCGGTTTTATCTTCAGTCCTGACAGCGGCACCTTTACCGAGCTCGGCACTTACGCCGATGCCTGTTACCGTGATCTTCAGGATGACAGCCTCTATCTGGCCATCGGTGACACCATCAAGGCGTGGGACAAAGGCTCAGAGCTGATGCCATATCGCTGGCGAAGCAAAGTCTTTCGAGGAAAGCCTGCCCTGTTCAGTTCGGCAAGGATCATGGCGGACAGCTACACCGACCTGATGTTTCGGGTATTCCGTGATGAGCAGCAGGTACTGGAACTGCCGGTCACGTCTGACCGGGGCTTCCGTCTCCCCGCAGGCCGTGGCAGCCGCTGGCAGTTTGAGCTGGAAGGCACCGATACCGTGACAGCCGTGATTGTTGCCAGCTCGATGGCCGAACTCTAAGGACTGATTCCCTTTATGGCTAAATTTCCCGCACTGCCTGCAACGGTAGACCGCTACGTGCGTGAGTTCCTGAACCGCCTCGCCGGTCGCAGCGGCAATGCCGGAGACAAGGCGGTGCTGCACAGTGAGCTGGCAGAGCTGGGACTGGCCAAGGAGAAAGGGCAACGGTTGAGCCTGCCTGCCTCTGCTGTGGGTTCCATTACCGATACCCTGGAGCCGGTACTGCCAGATACAACGGTAACTGGTGATGGTGGAAATGGCGGTGGTGTTAACACACCGGACGTCCCAACTCCGGCCACCGGCCTGTCCTCCAATGGCATCTTTGGTGCTGTGATTCTGCAATGGGATGCCCCGGCCTATGATGGGCATAACCACACGGAAGTATGGCGAGCTCAGATAGATGACCGGGCGCAGGCGTCACTGGTCCACGAAGCCAGTGGCAGCCGCTATACCGATGTCACCGGCAATACCACGCTGCACTATTATTGGGTACGCCACGTCAACAGTGCCGGACAGGTGAGTGGCTTCAATGCACTGGCCGGAACCGCAGGACAAGGGACGGCCATTATCAATCTGGCCGACCTGATGCTGGAAAGCCCGGAGC
This sequence comes from Endozoicomonas sp., assembly GCF_965196975.1. NCBI lineage: Bacteria > Pseudomonadati > Pseudomonadota > Gammaproteobacteria > Oceanospirillales > Endozoicomonadaceae > Endozoicomonas > Endozoicomonas sp. The sequence goes on along the minus strand of NZ_OZ239981.1, from coordinate 4,450,543 downwards.
TGTCGGAGCAGCCGTTTTCGGTGCGCAATATTGGCACCGAAGCAGAACCGGAGTATGTGTTGATCTTCAATGGCTATCTGGCCGTCAACGGCCCGGTGAATATCAGCCAGCTTCAGTCCGGTGAACTGCAAAACGGCACGGCGCTGACGGTGGGGCAGGGTTCCATCGAGCTGAGTACCGGCAGCGATGGATTTGGTCAGATGGTGATCACCGGCAGTGGTGGTATTGCTACCAATGATTACCTGGTGCTGAAAGAGGGGCGGATTGAGTCCTATATCTACACCGCCAGCTCTGGCCATGTTCGTTATAAAGAGGTGCGCCGCACAGAAAGCGGCATCGGCAGGCATAACAAGACCGTGGTGATTCCCGCCTATTTCAAAAGCCAGCCCACCATTAACCTCTATCCCCGCGATATTACCGTTTATAACGCCGACTACCCCGACCAGTCCCAGCGGCTGGAACTGTACCACTCATCCCCGATGCCTCACGGCTCCATTGAAGGGGCGTGGGTGTTCAAACCCTATGCCCGATTGCTGCTGGCGGATGGCAGCAAGACGGAGGTCAGGAACGCCCTTTACCAGGGGGCCAGCAATACCACCACCTTTACCAGAGGCGGTGTGGATCAGGTGAAAAAGGTCACCCTGAAAGGGCGGGTTGCCAGCCAGCGTTCCACCGGCAGCGGTGGTACCTGGCAGAACCGTAAGGTGAGCGTGACCCTCCGGTACCGGCAGCAATGGGGGGAGTGGATCGACGGGGAAACGGTGGCTGTGGACATCGACCAGTTCACCACCCACGACATCGAACTGAGCCAGACCATGACCCAGGGCCGCTATGAGGTGGGGTTGTATTTTTTAGCGGAAGACCGTGAGGGTACATTCAACAGTGGCAGCGTTACCTACGACTACCGGGATGAGAACAAGATTGCCAACCCCTACCAGAAAACCCTCAGTCCCACCAATTCAGCACAGACCTTCCGACACACCATTAGCATTGGTGACCCGCAAATCGGTTCCGGGTGGGAGATCAGCCGGATTTTGTATTTTGCCAAGGTGGATATACGGCTTGAGGTCAGGAACCTCTACCGCTATGACAGCAAAGCCTGGGGGCAGGACAAGGTAAAAGGACGGGCCAGGGTGCGACTCCCCAATGATCGGGGCGAATACAACACCTACGAGAAAACCACGTCCAATGACTCTTTCACAAAAGAGTGGGAAGTCACCTGGTTTACGGATATTTCCATGCGCTGGGAAGATGTGGTTCACAAAGACGGCAATATCTACCCGGAAGTGGAACTCTGGGCAGAAAGGGCCGGATATGACGGACAGTCACAGGCTGGCAGTTTTTACGAGCCAAACTACGTTCCTTCCAGCCAGGCTTATGTTCATATCCGCGAGATTGCTGCCACGATCTATTACCAGCGGGCGCAACCGGTCAGTGATGCCCCGCTTAACAATTTCTACTGGGACACCACCGCTTATGACCTCGGTGCCACCGATGTCAGCGTAGCCGACGCCATTATCCACTGGACGGCCACCGGCGAATAAACGGCCACGGGCTAATAAACAGGAGACTCACCATGGGCATGACACGTTCACAGGGACTCACCCGTCGGGGAATACCGGACTCTGGCATGAGTTACGGCCTGACCGGCAACAGTGCGTATCAGAAAAGCCTAGACCAGATGGGGAACTTCAATACCTTTTCACTGGGAGGCAGTAACAACCATCGCAACAGCGGTAACGGTTACGGGTTGCCCGATATAACACCCCGCTATGCCTACGATGACAGCGAGCAGCGTTACCAACTCAATATCGATGCAGCCACCGATGTGGCGGACCAGCTAAAGGAGTATGGCGACAAGCTGTTTGACGTGTTCGACAACTACCAGCCCAACTTTCAGTACCTGGGCGACAACGCCACGGTATCGGATGCCCAGTTGGAGAGCCGGTTAGGCGAGGCGACCAGCGACTATCAGGCCAACGCCGACCTGCAACAATCCGAGTACGAACGGGATATGCGCCGGATTGGCGTGAATCCCAATTCGGCACGGTTTGCCGGGTTTGGCACCAGCAATGCCCTGCACAAGGCGGCGGGACTCTCGGCCATCCAGAATCAGGTGCGGGACACCGCCAGAGAGGAAAGCTGGAACCGCAACCTCGATGTGGCGGAGCTGGGGCTGGATACCGCCAAGACCGCCACCGATGGCCTGAGCAGTGCCGCCAATGTCTACAAACTGGCGGCGGATATGTTCACTGACAACAAGATCAAGTACGACCAGCTCAATGAAGCCGCCCGTCAGTACGATCTGGGTTATGGCTTCAAGCAGGACGAGATGAAACTGGCGGCGCAGAACCAGGCGTTTAACCAGGCAGCGAACCGTTGGCAGAACGGACTGGTGCAGACCTACGATAACAACGGGCAGTGGAATTACCGCGAGTCGTTTGATTACGAGTATTAATTCACAGGGTCAGGGAGGATCACCATGTATATCGGACCGGATGGCAGGGTTTATCAGAACAAGTTTGATTCGATTGGCCACAGCACCAAAGTGCCAGGCTACGCCGATGAACAGCACGCCATCAACCAGCGCCTTGGTGAGCTGCGCAGACAGCAACAGGAGTACAATGGTCAGCAACAGCAGCAGGCTTTGAACCAGCAGCAGATAGATCGGACGGAAACTGACAATTTCTACAACCGCCAGCGGCAACTGGCCGAGGTTCAGGGTCAGCCTTATGGTGGTTATGGACAGGGCAACCCGAACAATAGAGGTCAGGCCGGACAGCCGCAAGGCAGTGGCGGTCAGGCCGGTTACGGAATGCCCATGGAGCGCAGGGAAACGGTGCAAAGCCCCCTGACGCAGGACGCGGGAAAGCTGAACCGGATGCTGCAAAAGTATCATCAGGGGCAGGACCCACGGGATGCGCAGGACGCCATCGAGTTTATCAACCAGCATCCCGGCATTAAGGCCAGTAACGTCAGCGGTATCCGCTTCAATCACAGCGACCGCAATGAAGACCCGCTGGTCAGCCTGCTCGGTGACGATGGTAATCCGGTGAAGCAGTTCTACCTCAGTTCCCTCTCCAACCTGAACAACTTTGCCGGTCAGAAGAAACAGACCTTTGATCCGGGCAATAAGGTCAATGATCCCGGGAAGTTGATCGAGCAATTACAGGAAGTCGCTGCCCAGCAGGCACAGGCCGATGTAGCAGGGTTGAGCCTCAAAGACCAGAAAGCCCAGCTACCGGAAGCGATTCAGGATCACTATGGGCAACTGATGAAACAGTATGGCCCCCGCAATCCGGGCTATGTCACCACCGGTGAGGAAACCCCGAACCGGACACCGGGCTTTGACCTGTTTGGTCAGCAGCAACAGCAGCAGCAACAGCAGCAGGACCCGCTGGCGGCTTTGAAGCAGGCATTGGGGGGCGGGGATGCAATGACACCGCCACCACCCCCTCCGGTAACGCCCAATGCCGCCGTGCCGAAGCAGGGGCAGGGTTATGGCTATTCCGGTTACAACCCATTGAACCGCACCCCCGGCACCTTCCGTCACTTCCATCCCTCAGCCGGACGATAACAGACCACTTCCCGCCTCCCGCCGCCCGCTTCCCGAAAAAGACATGCAAAGCAACTGACCCGCTTTTATGGGGAACGGGTAGCGGGTGGCGGCCAGCGTTTTTTCAAGGACGATTCTATGAACTGGAATGATTTCAGCTCGACCCCGCTGTTTCAGCAGGGGGACGATCAGGAACAGGAACGGTTGCGCGAGCAGTATTGGCGGCACTATCTCAAGCCCCAGATACCGGAAGGCTACCATCGGGAAGCCCGTTCTCTGTTTGACCAGCACACCCGCCGCAGGGGTAACCCGGACAGCAGCTATGCCGGTGACCTGTGGGATGCCCTCTGGCATGGCGGTTATGCCGGTGCGGCTGACCTGGTATCCGGTGCGAGCCGACTGGTGGGCGGCGATGGCCATAATGCCGCCAGTGGCTGGCTGCGGGAGAAATCCGAGGAACAGCTCGACAATATGTCCCCGTCCAGCATCGAGGCGATGCAGGGGTTCGGGGTCGAGCGCAAAGGCGACGGGGGTTATGGACTGACCGAGGGCAGTACCGCTGCCGGTTTTGGCCTCCAGTTTGCCTCTGGGGTTGGCTCTCTGGCACCGTCCATGATACCCGGTGGTGTGGCCAGTAAAGGGTTGTCGGCACTGGGCATGAAAGGGCTTCAGGCATCCGGTCCAGCGGCAGCAGTGACCGGTCTGGAAGATGCCAGACGTGTGCAGGGGTTGGCGAATGTCATCGACAAGGGCAGCCATGCCATTGGTTATGGGGCAACCGGTGGCCTGATGATCGGCGGGGCCGGTGCCGAGGACGCCAAAAGCCAGATCATGGGACTGGGCTATGAGCAACTGAAAGACCTGCCGAGGTTCCAGGAGCTCTACCAGCAGACCTACGAGCAGGCCGGAGGCGGCGATACCCGCCAGCCTTTTGAGCAGGCCAAAGCCCTGCTGGCCGAAGAAGCGGCACAGGCCTCCTTTGCCCCGGCTGCCGGGGTGGGGGCGCTTTCCATGGGGCTGGCGGGTCCGGCCATGGAGAACCTGATCCTGAAGAACGCCGGCACCCGTGGCCTGAATGCGGCCAAGGGGTTCCTGACCGAAGGGGCGCAGGAGTTCGGAGAAGGGGTTGGCCAGCAGATGGCGGCCAACTACGGACAGCAACAGGTGGGCAGGGAGGTAGGACTGACTGATGGTGCGTTGGAGCAGGGACTGTCCGGTGCCATTGTTGGAGGTCCGGTGGGTGGACTGGTGGGCGCTGCCGGTCGAACCCGCAATATGGACGACATCAGGGAGAAGCAGCAGAGGCTTAACGACCTGATGAGCCAGCATCAGACCCTGCAAGACCAGATGCAGGAACCTCACGCCGATCAGGCCATGCTGGCGGAGCAACTGCGGCAGAACTCGCTGGCCATTGCCGGACTGGAGAGCCAGCTCCATGAGTTGGGGGAAACGCAGGCGCAGGAAGAACAACCGCAGGCACAGACTAAACCGGAGCTGACCATAGACCCGTCCCAGTGGTCACCGGGCTGGCAGGCTGGGCCGGTGCAGCAGACGCCACAGATTGGCAGCGACAACGCCATCTATGTGAACCCCACTGGCCCTGTACAGCGAGGGGAAACCACCTTTACCGGCCCTGGCTTTGAGCAGCAGACCCGACAGCCAGAACCTTCACCGCAACAAAAGGCAAGCGAACCCCGGCAGCAGGCACTGCCTTACTCCCCGCCTGCCGACTTCACTGGCAACCGTTACGGCACTGTGGATGCTGACCCGGAAGCCGCACAGCAGGACAGCCAGCAACGACGACAGGACCAGATCGATAGGGCTACCCATCAGCATCCGGGTTCAACCGAGTACACTGGCAACCCTGAACGTGATCTGACCAGTTACACCGAACGGATGAACGGCCTGAATCGGTTGTTCCGTTCGTTCAACTGGAAGAAAGGCGACGACAACAAGAAACGCCGTGTCCGTAAGCTGATTGAAGACCAGCGCAGGCTGGAAATGAACGCCCGGAAAAGTGGACGAGGCTTTACCCCGACCTCCATGAAAGAAACACTGGCCAACCTGAAGTCGATGGTTGAAAGCGGGGACGGTATCCGCTTTGAACGGGAAGTGAAAGCCATCGAGGCGCGCCAGCAGCAGGAAGGGATGAGGCTGACAGCGCAAGAGAAGTCAGGAACCCCTTCAGGAAAAAAGCCGGTACTGGGCAAGGCCGACGAATCGGTGATGGCCGATGAGCGTGAAGTCAGCACCCAGTATGCCCTCTATGAGCAGTCCGACCTGATTGCCAGCCATAACGACACCGGCAAGGTAAACCCTCAATACCCGGCAGAGCTGCAACCACGGGATCGGGCACGGCAGGCCAGTGAAACCCAGATCAGGGGGATTGCCAGCAAGCTGAACCCGAAGAAGCTCGGCGCCAACCCATTGGCCAGCAGCGGTGCGCCCATCATTGGCAGTGACCGTGTGGTGGAAAGCGGCAATGGCCGTGTGTCCGCGATCCGCAAAGCCTACCGCAACCATCCTGAACGGTCAGCGGCTTACCGCCAGTACCTGAAGGACAACGCTGAAGTCTTTGGCCTGAAGCCAGGGGATGTGGATAAATTCAGCCAGCCGGTACTGGTTCGCCAGCGGCAGGGCACGCTCGATACCGAAGATCGGGTGTCGTTTACCAATGAGGCCAACAAGCCGGAAACCGCTACGATGTCTCCGGCTGAAAAAGCCAAACTGGACGCGGCTCGCATTACCCAGGAAGACCTGAGCCACTTTGATACCGATGGCACGGGCGATCTGCTGCACCGCAGCAACGACATCTTTCTTGCCCGATTCGCTGACCGGCTGGGTGATGAGGCCGGAGAGCTGAAGACCAAAGAGGGCAACTGGAATAAACAGATGCGTGACCGTGTGGAGTCGGCCCTGTTTATGAAAGCCTACGGTGATGACCGTCTCAACAGCCTGTTTGCCGAGGACGACAAGCCTGACCTGAAAAACCTGATCAAGTCACTGGCCATGGCGGCTCCCCACTTTGCCAGGGCTAAGGGTATTGATCCTGAGCTCGGTGGCTATGGCGTCATTGATTCCCTGGTGGAAGCCAGTCGCATTTTGCAGGACAGCCGCAACCGTGGCCAGTCGGTGGATGAGATTCTGGATCAACGCTCCCTGCTGGACAGCTTCAGCCCGGAGACTGAACTGTTTGCCCGTTGGCTCGATGCCAACCTGAATAAGAGCAAGCAGGTAGGGCAGGCACTCAGTGAGCTGGCCAACCAGATAGAGCAGTACCTGCAAAAGCAATCACAAGCCGATGGGGATATGTTCGGTACCGCAGAGGCGACACTGGACGATCTGATTCAGCAGACCAACCACCAACTGGAGAAAAACCATGGCGATAAATCCACACCGATCATCGACCCGAAGCCGACCCCCAGGGAAGGGGAAAGTCCCACCAAGCGCCCGGAGCGCGACTGGGAGGCCCAACAAACCGGACCTGTTCAAACTGCTGAAGGAAGCAACCGAAGCAGTGATCCGGAAGAACGGACCGGAAGACCAACTGAATCTGCCAGAGAAGCCAAAAGGGACGAAGTAGACGATCTGCTGGATGCGGTTGATCACGGCACTCTTGATAGCGATGAGTGGACGGACGATGACTTTGCCGGGATTGAGGAAGACAAGGCTCAATACGACCCCCAGGATGGGGGAAGTGCCACCAAGCGCCGGGCACCCGAAGGGCATAGAAAGCGCGACAAGTACGCCCCCCAGGACGGGGGAAGTGCCACAAAGCGCCAGGAGCGCGACTGGTACAACAGCCGCAATGCGCCTCACTACTCGGTACCTGGGATCAAGAGTCTGGGCGGTGCTGAACGGGCAGCCATCAAACAGTACCTTGATAACAGAGCTGATAAACCGGAAGTTATCGCAAGACTGAAGAAACTGGCAGACACACCCTGGGCAAGGAAGACCGTGCAGTCCATGCTGATTCGCCAGACCATTGATGACCTGGTGGCCGGACGTGAGGTGGATTACCAGTCGCTGTTGTCCCAGAAAGATAACGCCTCGATCCTCAAAGCGCTTAAAGATCATGGCGAACCCGGACTCTGGCGTTACCTGCACACAGAGGATGTCATGGGGCATGCCGGAAAACCGGAGAACAGCATCAATGGCAGCTTTGTCGATTGTATGCCCAGCCGGGACTGTGCTTCTTTCTGTTATGCGACCAAAGGCAATTACCGGTTCAGTAATCCCATCATTAAATCGGAAATCGTGAACTGGGCGGTGGAGAAAGACCCGGTCAGAACTGCCCGGATTGCGGCCAACGATTACAAAGGCACTCCGGAGTTTTACCAGAACAAAGCCCTTCGCCTGTTTGATATGGGTGATGGCTCCATGGCATGGCTGCCCTTTATCCGAACCATGAACAAAGAGGGTATCCGGCTCCAGATCTTCAGCAAGAATCCGGAGTTCCTGAAGCAGGTGCCCGAACAGAACTGGCGGGCACTGTCGGTGGACAACAGCAACTTTGAACTGGCCGCACAGCACCCGGAGCTGCCACTGGCGGTGGTGTTTGACGGTCAGCAGAAAGGCATTGACTTCGTCCGATCCAATCTTGACCGAATACTGGTGATTCTGCCTATTAAACACGGTCAGCGAGTCCTGGGCGATAAAGCAGCCCTGCGTCGTATGCTCGGGCTGGATGCCATGAAGCGGTTATGCCCTGTCGATGGCGGCTGGAAAAAGATCAAGCACCCCACTGATCCGAAGAAGAACTTTAACTGCACTTCCTGCGACCAATACGGCGGTATGGGTTGCTTCCACGGCAATGTCACCCGCCAGGTGATGAAAGCCGCCACGGAAGCCCCCCACGATAAACATCTGCAACGGCTGAAAGAGGAGATAGAGAATGACCCTGACCGATTCGGTGGCAAAGCGAGCGCGGCAGAGCTGCTTGGAAACCTGGGCAAAATCCGATCTGCGCTACGGGCATCTGCTGACACCCGAACAGAAGCAACAGATGCAGGCGGCCAGGGACAGGAAGCTGAAGGCACAATTGGAGTTCGACAAATTGATGAGGGAACCGGACGCTACCGAGTCGGAGAAGGCGAAGAAGGAAAAATAGAAGAACGCAAACGGCGTGGCAAAAAATCCGATCTGGAAGATGCCGGTCAGAAAGACCTGTTCGCCTCCCCTGATCTCTCCGGTGACGAACGGAAACAGCAGATCATCGAGAACCAGCGTGTTCTGGTTAGGCACGTTGAAACGGGAACCATCAGAGCCGGCACCGACACCATTCACACCTACGATGACCTTGCCCACTTTATTGCCCCGATCCGAAAGCTGGCGCAGGAGGAAATGATCGCCATTGTGCTTGATGGCAATAATAAGGTGATCAATGTCATTAAGCACAGCAAGGGGCAGAAAGCCTCTGCTTCCGTATCCCCATGGACACTGGCCGGTGCTGTGGTGGCGACACCCAATGCAAAATCCGTCTGGTTTGCTCATAACCATCCCTCCGGTGATCCTGAGCCCAGTATGTCGGATGTGCATATTACCCACAGCCTGAACGACGTGCTAGACGGCAGTGGCGTAGTCAATATGGGGCACGCCGTGGTGGGGACCACGGGCCATGCGAAAATCATGGATGCCGATGGCACGGTGCTGATGGGCACCGTGGCTCCCAAACGCATGGCTCGCAATAAGGCATTCCCGATTACCGAACGGCGGCTGCGCTTTAACCGGCCTTACATCAATTTCGGGTCACCGGAAGCAGTGCGCCCCTTCCTCGATACCATCAGCCCCAATGCCGTGGTGCTGCTGGATAGCAAATACAATGTGACAGGGGTTTTGCCACTGTCAGAAAATGACCTGAAGACGTTACGGCATCCCACGAAAAATCCCGCAGCTGCAAGGATCATGCAGGCACTGGACAGCACCAACAGTTCGTCGGTCATCCTGAAAAGCAATGGCTCACCACTGGCCATGAAAGGCACCCGGAACCTGATCAACTTTTTCAATCGGGCCGACCGTATTCAGGTGCTGGATCACTTTACCGGCAGGGACGGCAGCTACCAGTCTGCCGCCGAAAAAGGGTTCCCCGACCTGAATGAACGGGGTTCCTTCTACGCCCTGCGCAAAGACAGCAGCGCCCGTGGCATCCAGTCCGGTCCGCTGCGTCTGAAACTGAAGCCGCTGGAGCAGAAACTGGGGCAGTCCATCCACGTGCTGCAATCAGAAACTGAACTGCCCTACAGCCTCTACCAGAAGGTAATCAGCGACAAGGCTCAGGGACGGGGGCGGGGGATGTTCGACCCGGAGACAGGCGAGACTTACCTGATCGCAGCCAATCTGGACACCACCGGCGAGGCGGTGCGCACCGTCCTCCATGAACTGGTGGGTCATAAAGGCGTACGTGGCCTGCTGGGTAAACGGCTCGATACCGTGCTGGATGAAATCCACCGGGATATGAACGACCGGCTGAAGCAGGCACTGGGCAAGCGGTACGCCCGGCAGACCGAAGGCAAGAGCGAGGCGGAAGCCAATCGGATCATTGCCGAGGAATACCTGGCGCACCTTGCCGAGAAAGACCCGAAAAACGGCCTGTTGACCAAAGTGGTCAGCATGATCCGCAATGCTTTGCGCCGGTTGTTCCCCAACATTAAATGGACGGATGCCGATGCGGTGGAGCTGCTGAGTGCGGCCCGTGGTCATCTGAAGCGCAATGGTAACCTGAATGCCGGTAACGCTAAGGGGAATCGCTACAGCGATTCAGGCATAGCCCCGACCTTCTACTCCGCCGTCGAGCGCAGTGCCGCTGCCGTGAAGTCGGACAAGCTACCTGCCCAGAGCTGGCTGAATGCCATCAAGAAAGGCAACAACGTGCAGGACGAGGAAGTCCAGTGGCTGGGCCTTGACCTGTGGCTGGCGGATAAAAAAGGTGAGAAGCTGACCCGTGCCGAGGTGCTGGACTTTATCCGGCAGAATGAAGTGCGGATCAGTGAAGACTGGAACGTGGACAGTTTTGATGAGCAGGAGCTGGAAGACCGGCTGGAATCAAAGCAGCGGGATTTTATCCGTGAGCGTATTGACGATTATGAGCACGGCTATTCGCTGGATGAGCTGGGCGATGCCCTGGAAGATGCGCGGGAAAGTTTGCGGGAGGACGAGTACGACTACCAGTATCAGGAACTGAAGAATCGGTTTGACGACGAAGCCCTTGACGACCATGAAGTGGATACCCTGGTGGATGACGATGGTTATCTGGACGAGTCTGCCCTGCACGAAGAAGCGCAATGGCGAGCCAATAACAGCGTCGATAATATGGACGACAAGGAGCTGGTACGGGACCACATAAGCTATTCCGACAAGGAAGATGCCGCGCTGGAAGCCTGGGAGAACGACTACGAGTCGGACGTTCGCAGTGACCTGGAAGCGGAGCTGCGGGATGAGTCCGACGTTCAGTACCGCAATTATGCCATGCAAGGTGGTGAAGATTATTCCGAACTGTTGCTGATTCTCGATAACAACAGCCACGTATTCCCCGCTGATCCGAATCACAAGAACCTGAGCCCCATTTCCGAAGAAGAAGCCAAGGCACTGGCGCAGGGCATGATGCCCGCCGGTATGAAGGTGGACGATGTGGGCTGGAGTCAGGCGTTCCGGGATTACACGCTCTACCGTCGCAATGGTGATGACAAGACCATGATCACCACCGGCCATGCCACTGAGGCCTCGGCCATTGCCGCTGCCGTCAGCGAGCATCAATCCTTTGCCCGATGGCGACAGGACGACTATGACGAAAGCCACTGGGGGACGACGGAAAATGTACTGGCTCATGTGCGCTTCCAGACCTTTGATGAAAACATCCATGGTCGTAATGAACGGATTCTGTTTATTGATGAAGTGCAGAGCGACCTGCATCAGGCCGGTCGGGAAAGTGGTTACCGCACGCCAGAGTCGGTACGTAAACAGGAGCAGCGCAATGCCCGGATAAATGCAGTCGATGACAAGATTCGGTCCGTCGTTAAACAACGAGATGAGTTTGGCAAACAGCATGCTGAAACCGGTACCCGGCGTGATGAGCTTACCCGTCAGCTCAAACAGGCAGAGCAGGCCGAAGATCAGACGCAGGTTGATCGGCTGAATAACGAATTGAGCACGGTTGCAGAGGATGTAGAGAACCATTTCCAGCAGTGGGTGGATGCCGAAGCCCAGCTGAAAGCACTGCGAGATGAACGACAGTCACTTTTCGATACCGACAAACACCGGTTCTACCGTCAGGTACCTAATGCGCCCCTGAAAGAGAGCTGGCCAAACCTGGTGATGAAACGGATGATCCGCCACGCTGCCGAAAACGGCTTTGACCGGATCGCCTGGAGCAGTGCGGCACAGCAGGTGGAACGGTATCCCAGCCTTGGGCAGGTGGTAGAGCAGATGAAGGTATCCCCCCAGTTTACCCACGAAGGCCGACTGACCCATGTCACCTTAACGATCAAAAACAGGAATGGCAGCAACCGCAGAGAACACATTGCAGAGGAGCGGCTGGACGCTTATGTGGGTCATCGTCTGGGAGCGAAAATACGGGAGGACAGCCACTCCGTTTATGAATCCTTGCAAGAGGAGCGCAGCCAATGGTCCACCGAGCAGGATAACGACGATCAACAGAAACGCTGGTTTATCCGCGATACCAACGGTGAGGCCTTGCATTCATCGGACGGTTCGCTGCTCTATTACGACACACAGGACACCGCTGATCAGGATCTGGACCGGCTGGTCTTCGCCGAGCACAGTGCAGACTTTACCCTGGAAAACCTGGACGAGCTGATGGGCGACGGTGCCAGGGGAATGCGCGAGTTCTACGACAAGCGTCTGGCCAATTATATGAAGAAGTACACCAAAAAGTGGGGAGCAACGCTGGAGCCTGTCGAGATCCATTTCAACGGCTCGCAGTACCCTTATGGCACCAGGCCCGATAAAGTCTGGTCGGTGACTGTCACCGACAAAATGCGGGATTCGGTATTGAAAGATGGTCAGCCGTTGTTTGCTTTGAAAGATAATAAAAAAGCAAAACAGGATAATGTTCCCCGCTATTCCCTGAAAGACCTCCCCGACGATGTGCAGTCCGTGATCAACGACATCCACGGTGGCATTGCCCCAAAGCCGTGGCACGACCGGTTGCGGGAGTGGTGGGACGCCAAACCGCTGAAAGAGCATATCAAGCGGGGATTGCTGCACGTCAATCAGGGCGTATTCACCGATGCCGCCATTATTGAACAGCAGGAGAAGCTGCTGAACGAGGGCAAGCTGATGGACGCAACGGTGTCTGCCAGCAAAGCCGTTTACCTGGCCCGTAATCTGGACAACGTGACCGATGCTACCTTCCATAAAGGCACCCCGATGCTGAAAGAGGGCAGCATTGTGATCAAGCCGGGCAGCAAGGGGTTGTTTGAACTGCTGAAGCCGGTCACCGAACGGGATGAGCTGGCCATCTGGGAAGTGTACGAAGGCAGCCACCGTGCGCAGCGAATTATGGAGGAAGACAAAGTGGCCAGGGCCAAAGGCAATCAGTTGCTGGCCCAGGGGCAGGCACTGAAAGAAACGCTGGATGCCACGGCACCGGATGAGTATCAGGGCGGTCGCTCGGGGTGGAACCGTGACCGCAGACAGATGGAGAAAGACCTCAAGCTGGGCAAGGAACTGAGCCAACAGAACCGGGAGAACCTTTACGACCAGCAACGGATCGACACCATTCAGAACTGGGTGCATACCCAGCCGGAACTGGCGAAGCGGTTCAAGCAGGTGATGGACGATTACCAGCAGCACAATCGTGACCTGCTGGATTTTATGGAAGCCGCCGGCACACTCGACAAGGAACAGCGTAAGCTGTTCGATACCGGCGACTACATCCCTTTCAACCGGATACACGACCTGGAATACCAGGAAGAAAACCAGCGGTTTATTCGGCCGAAAAAAGGACTCGGCGGCCAGACCACCGGTATTCAACGGTTAAAAGGTGGGGTGGAAAAGATCGCGCCACTGGAAGCGATGGTGCGCAATACCCGTTCCATGCTCGATGCGGCCCTGAAGAATATCGCCCAGCAACGGGTGATCGACAACGCCCTGCAACTGGGGGCCGTGGAGAAAATTGAGAGTGCCATTACCGTTACCGACGACGATGTAAAGGCCGCCCTTCAGGGGATCGGCGTCAGTACCGACCTCACACCAGCGCAGATGCGCGGCTGGAAGTCACTGATGGCCAAATACGAAACCCTGAAAGGGACCACCAGTGTCTCGCGGGGTGGCAAGCTGGAAACCTACGCGGTGGATGATCCATTGCTGCTGGCCTCCATTCAGGACATCGGGCCTGAACTGCACAGCGGCTTTATGAAACTGGTGGGCATTCCCAGCCAAATAGTCCGGCGCGGTGTCACGGCGATGCCTGCTTACTGGTTCCGCAACTTGACCCGGGATACGCTGTCCACGGCTGTGCACATTGCCCCGGACGTTAACGGCAAGGTCGTAGGCATGAACCCACTGGCCGGTGCCATTCGAGGTTTCAGAAAATCCCTGGATGAGGATGAATCCCTGTGGGCGATGAAAATGGCGGGAGGGAGCAGTAGCAGTGGTCACTACCGCAGCAACTACAACAACATCCGCAAGAAGCTATCCCCTGCAGAGCAGAAGCGCATTCTGAGCACGCCCGGCAAACTGATCGACTTCTGGGACAGCATTGGCGCACGGTTTGAGGATTCCAACCGGCTGCACGTTTTTGAACGGGTAAAGGAAGAAGGCGGTTCCACGGCGGAAGCCGCTTATCAGTCGCTGGACGTGATGAACTTTACCCGTAAGGGGCAGTGGGGCATTGTCCGGTTCCTGACCCAATCCATCCAGTTCACCAACAGTTTGCTTCAGGGCGTGAACCGCATGTGGCGAGGCGTGAAGCCCGGTGATGAACTGCACTGGAGCGCCTTATCCGGTGAGGTGCTGACGCGGGGGCTGATGTATGGCTTTGCCTCCTGGTTGCTGGTGCGACTGTTTGAAGACGATGATCGTTACAAGGAACTCAGCACCGACGAGAAAGTGGCCTATCACCACTTCTGGATTGGTGACGGTGAAGACGGTCATTTTAGAATCCCCAAACCGTTCGAGGTGGGGCATGTCTTTGCCACTATCCCGGAGTTTCTGTGGCAGGGCATGATGGGGCATGAGGATGCCAAGTGGACAAAGGATGCCATGGTGACTTTGGGGATGGCGATGTTTAACCTGGAATCCACGCCCATACCTCAGTTCGTCAAACCGATCTGGGAAGTGGGTGAGAACCGCGACCGCTTTCGTGACCGGGATATTGTGCCCATGAGCTTGCAGCACCTGAAGCCGGAAGCCCAGTATGATCCGTACACCAGTGAGACGCTAAAGGAACTGGTGCAGTACCTTCCCGAAGGTGCACCGGAGTGGATGCGATCCCCGAAAAAGCTGGAGCACCTGCTTAAAGGCTATTTCAATGCCTTTGCCACAGGAACCCTGGCGGTGACCGATGCGGTTACCCGACACCTGACCGGTGCTGGGGAAAAGCCGGCATGGAACAAACAGGACTACCCAGTGGTGGGTTCCTTCTTTGGTGATCGCATCAAAGGCAGCACCCGTTACACCAACGAGCTGTATGAGATGAACAAGGATGTAAATGCCATTGCTTCGTCCATCAAGCACTATCAGGAAACCGGGGAAACCCAGCGAGCGAAGGAACTGGAACAGTCAGCCAGCGTCAAACTGAAAAACAAGACCGGGCTCAACAAGGCCAGCCGGGAGATCAGCAAGCTGCGCAGGGAGGTTCGAAAAGTGATGGAAGACCGGATTATGGATCGTCATACCAAACGGGAATGGCTCGACCGGCTGAATCGGCAGATTAACCAGGTGGCCACTAATGCTGTGAAGCATTACCAGAAATAAAGAGCAGCAGCCGTTCCGATAGATAACCGTCAGACAAGGTCTCAGTCGCACCTTTTTAGGTGCTACTACCAATTTCGGAGAAGTGCTGTTTTCAATAGGATGCACTCGTCCTCACGGAATAGGCGCTGTTCCTAATGAACCATGTTTCTTGGGGCACAGTTTACCTACTGTGAATTTTGCAGAGAAAACCTTATCTCACGGGCTTTAGGGTCAGTTTTTTTGTAACTATTCAGCACCCTTCATATAAATCTGGAATTTTCTGATTTTTCGACCATCATCTTATACTCAATTTTTCTAACAAATCTCCAGTATGGAACCAGACTTCCCAGCTACTCCGTTTACCGAAGCTCTCCTTAAAGAGAATGAAGAGCTTCGGACCGAGAATGCGCTTTTACGGGAACGTTGCAGCGAACTGGAAGAAAGGGTTAATAAAAACAGTCAAAACAGTAGTAAGCCACCATCGTCAGATGGTTATCAAAAGCCCAGTAAAAAAGGGAGTGATAAAGGTGATACATCTTCCAAAGAAGCCCCCTGCTCCTCACAGGAAACACCGAACCCCAAAAGCCTTAGACCATCTTCAGGCAATAAACCAGGTGGCCAGAAAGGTCATCAAGGCTCTTGTTTGAGACGTGTCGCCTTACCCGATTATGTCAGGCATCTGAAGGTTGAAAAATGTTGCTGTTGCCAGTCTTCGCTTATCGATATTAAACCCACCAAATACATTGAGCGACAGGTTTTTGATCCAGGTAGACCCGGAGAATTTGAAGTTACCGCGTACTGGGCAGACGTTAAAGTATGTCCTTGTGGTAAACGGAACACCGCTGAGTTTCCCCAAGGAGTGAAAGCCGCTGCTCAATACGGAGAAGTGACTCAGGCAATGGCTGTTCATTTAAACCAGTATCACTTCATCCCATATCACCGGGTGTCTGAGTATTTCAATGCTATTTATTGCATGAGTGTCAGCGCAGGCTCTGTTGCCAATTTTGTTGCCTATACCCATGAGAACCTGGCCTCTACTGAGCAGAGTATCCGCGATGCTTTACAAGAAAGTCCGGTTGCAGGAGCGGATGAAACTGGCATGCGGGTTGACGGTTCACTGTGGTGGTTACACATTATGCGAGATGACCAATGGACGCTTTACTACCTCTCAGAAAGGCGAGGTTGTGAAGCAATGGATGCAATGGGCATCCTGCTGACTTTTGCAGGCATTCTGGTTCACGATCATTGGAAGTCCTACTTTGCCTATGCGGCAGTGCATGTGCTTTGTAATGCCCATCATCTGAGAGAGCTTCAGGGAGTTGTCGATAGGGATGCGAATAAGCTGGCTCTGCGGCTGATGAAATTGCTTACGCTCTCCTGGCACTTCTGCAAGAAATACAAAGCAGCCGGTCTGACTCAAATGCCTGGTGCAATACAGCTTCGCATTGAGACGATATACGACCAAATCCTTCAAAGGGCTCTCACGAAGGAAACCGCTTATATGGAAAAACAACGACAGGTGCTTGGACGTAAGAAGGTCAGGAATACCAAGGCCTACAACCTGTTCAAAAGGCTTATTGAGTTTAAGGTTGAAACGTTGCGCTTCATGTCGGACTTTTCAATTCCCTTCGATAACAATGGCAGTGAACGTGATGCCAGGATGGCCAAACTTAAGCAGAAGATCTCAGGCTGCTTCAGAAGCGAAGACGGAGGTACCATGTTTACCCGAATCCGAAGCTATTTATCATCTGCTAAAAAGCAGGGGTTGAACATATTTCAGGCGCTTCTTAAAGCGGTTCGAAATTACAACAATACGCCTTTGCTGGGTGCTGAATAGTTACGTTTTTTTTTTGCAAAGACGGTTTATGTCGTATTGAAAATGACACACTAAAATACCGCCTCTTACGGAGGCGAATCGGTCAGATCACCAGGGCTGTTATTATTTTTGACAGGTAAACTCTCCAACTTCCTCCCGCCCCACAACCGGCTCATAGATTGTCTCACCCATCACAAGGATCGCTCCCGGCTCTGACTGCGGTTGTTATTAGCCCCACTTTGCCGCTTGGGTATCTCACGCAGTATCAGGTTCAACTGGCTTCTCAGTTTTGAATTGAGCCAGTATTTACCTAACCATGCCATCAAACGTAGGCTGTTAACAATACTGACTTGTGAAACAAGACAAAGCAGGATATAAATTTGCCATGGAGTTTCTTGCTGATACCTGTCCCCCAGATAGTGTCAGCTTTTTTCCCCTGTTCCTCCCTCCATCATATATCCCATCCCCCCTCATACTTCTCTTTTCGACCATAGACTGACTGAAATTTCAGTAGCATCAGAAATGCAAATCCGCCGATAATAAGTATTGATACGTATCAAGGTTTTTGGATCTCGTCTGGTGAATAATTGCGCACCGTCGGAAAGCTGGCCGCTGACGGACAATGATTGCCACAAAAGGGAGATCGCCGGTTATGATGAGCATCGAAAAATACACCCAGAAAGACGGTCAAACCGGTTGGCTTGCGCATATCTCCCAGAAAAAGCGGAATCGTAAATCTTGTGCTCTGACCCGTCGCTTCAGCTCAGCACAATATGGCGATGCGGCTTTTCAGAAAGCCCTGGCCTGGGCGGAGGATCACCAGGACGAAAGGGCGCACTCCTGATGTGACCAACCTGCGACCGAGCGCCAGAGCAGTCTCGTCAATGCGCCTGGCTGCTCTTTATTGCATGGCCATGCAACGCTGTTTAATTCAATACTCCACGCTGCTGATCAATAAAGGCATCAATACAGTGCTGGCATTCATCGTTATCAATGCAGTATCGGACGTTGTAAACCGGTGCATTATCTGCCTCCAGTAATGTGCGTTGAGTGACCTCTATTTTACTGTCGGGCCGTTTCTCCTTGCAGATATGGCAAGTCCAGGCAAGCGCCTCGCCGGTCAGATGATCAAAGATCAGGTAGTCGCGCTGAACCCGTTGGTGGGTATCCAGCTCATCAAAGGTTTCAAAACAGCCGGTCCAGTCGTGGCCATGATGGGTTTCCATTAACTGGCGGGCATCATCGCGGGTGGGCGCCGTAATACGCACATAGCCCGGGTAATCGGGGTGGTCTGCACCTAAAGAGAGGTAATAATTATTCATCTTTGTTTCCTCAACAATGGTGGGAACTTGATGTGTGGAGCTTTGCACTGAACCACACTTAAATGCTGGCAGAGAAAACAGCTGCAATACCTTATTGTGCTAGTGAGCTGAACGAAACTCTTCGTTAAAGTCCCTCGCCATGGCCTGGAGGCTGACCGATAATAGCACCCGTAGCGAGGAAAACAGAAAATTTTCAGAGCAATTTTCTGGCTCCGCAGTAGGGCAGTCCATTCCCGGTCAGCACTCCTAGTGCTATGACTCGTCACTTTATCTTTATGTCCTTTAGGGTATTGTCTTTCAGCTCAGTTCACCAAGCATAAATTTGATGGGTATTACTTTCTGAGTTTTGTATAGACCACACTGTTATCACTGCCGTAAGGGTTGGGCACGTAGTCGTCTGTGTTATGGTCGTTCTCCCAGATGGTCTCATCCAGCAGATAACGGAAATGGAGGGCTTTGATGCCGGGCAGTTTTACTTTGGAGCGGAAGGCGTTTTCTTTCTTGTGGTATTTCATGGAGACGGGTTGCCACTGGTTAAAATCCGCAACCAGCGACACGGACTTGATGCCCGGTTGAGCAAACTCAAACGTCACTTCGGTTTCCGCTGTTTTTTTGATCGTTTTTTTCTTCAGCATGGCCAATCAATCCTCAAGGTTTTCACGGCGTGAAAAACTACGTTACAGCGATCACTAACCGTACAGCGATCACTAACCGTGGGCAAATGAATGTTGGTAATTCCGATTTTTACCGACCTTGAGTGGTGCAATCTGTTCTTTCTCGAGTAATGATTGCTGAAGTATGCAAAGAAATGCAATTTTTTGTATTGTAATCCTTATGTATGCTGTTTACGATGTTTTCTGGGCAAGCAGTTTTCTTCTCAAACATTACGGAACCCAGTCACATGGACGTAGATTTGGAAGCAGCTGTAGCAGACGGCACTGGCAAGCCTCAACAGGAAACAGACAGGTTAAGTTCACGGAAGGTCAATGGGGTGCTGGATAATTTTATCCCCCTGCTGGATGAGATGAGTGACCGGGAGCTTTGGGTTGTGTTTGTCAGGCTGCAACAATACCGGTTGTTAAGGGTTACCCGTTATGAACCACCCGGACATTGCCGATAGACTGGCAAAATCCATGGAGCTGGCAGGCATTGCCAGTATTCCCAAGCTGGCCCGGAAATCCGGTATTGACCAGAATTACCTCTATCGCCTGGCCAAGGGGGAAATAGGTAACCCGCAGAAGTACCTTGAAGTGTTGACCAGAGCCCTGGGGGTGAGCCCTGTGTGGTTTTCCACAGGCCGGGGTGACCCCCATGATCATGAGTCCGTGGTACACCGGGAGGATGCCTGGCAGCAGACCACCATGCTTACCAAGGTGATGGTGGTGCCCACCGAAGGCGACCTCTATGACGTGATTGCCAGGGTGCCGGATTTGTTCAACAGTCCTTACCATGCATACCGGCAGCCCAGTGCTTACCGTTTTTTTTATGTGCCGGAAATGGTGGAGTCCTTCCCCGGTTGTACCCTGCTGACCGTGGAAAAGGAACTTCGCCCGGGCCCCGGCCTGTTTCTGGCCTGGAAAACGGTTCATGGCCATAAACGGTTATTTACGTTTACCTGCACCTATTCCGGACTGGAGGTCAGCAGTACCCAGCAGCCGGACTGGGAAGTGGTTGGTCGGGTACGTAATATGGATTACTGGAAGATCGAGTTGCCTGACTGAGAGCTTCCCAGTTATCCACAAAATCCGTGGATAAACCGGTATACAACCTGTTAACCCATAATCCCACGTCGGATGTTCCGTGCAGCCCAGAGGAGGCTGAACGGTAGATCAACAGCTTTATCATTTTTTAGCCGGGTGTGGTATCCCGATAACGGTAGCCTATTCAGTTGTCCGGGCTGTCGAATGGCCACTTCCCTTGTGCTGCAAGTGATGTAAGCGATCTATAAATTTCATACAGGTACGAAACCTAATGGAGAAATTTACATCATTCGATCGCAGTACTGACACCATTACCACCATCGACCAATTCGACGTGACCAGCAGCTCTGATATTGAGTCTTTTATCCGTTCCGGGAAAATGGCAACGCAGTCATGGCAGTGCAAGGCGAGGCTCTATCCGTACCTGAAAGGGCGTAAGGATATTGTTGCAGACCGTGGCGTAGGTGGCGGCCACAATTTTTCCCTGGTGGGTGATCAGCCGCTGCTGGTCTACCTGTGGGGGCTGTATATGGCCACACTGATTCTATGCCCGCTGTTGTTCGGTTCCCACTTTGGCTGGTGGAGCGTAGATTTTACCCTGGCGTCATTACTGTTCCCGTTGAGCTTCTGCTTTCTTAATCCGGTTTCGGAGTTATACGGTCGGCGTAATGCACGACGACTGTTGAACTCGACAGTGTGGGTATTAATGACTCTGTCGATGCTGGGATGGGGGATACAGACCCTGGCGCTATGGCTGCCAGTGTTTGATCACACCGGGTTCAGCCACGAAACGCTGGTATTTGAAGAAGCGATAGGCCATTACCCACAGGCTGGTATGCTGAACTGGCCGTAGCCCTGTGGATTACCGACAACATCAATATCTGGTTTTTCCAGTTGTTTCGCCGGTGGATGAATCCGCAGTGGTTTGAGCTGCGTGCGTTTTTATCCAACAGCCTGGTTCAGGTGGTGTTCACGCCAGTGTGTGCCTTGTTTCTGTTTGGTGCCTTCTGGCAGAACCCTAAACTTCATCAGCAGGTGTGGGGCATTGCCTGGCTGAAGGTGCTGGTGGTCACTGCTGTCCGGTTAAAAAAACAGAGATCGCAGGAAATGCCTGTCCTAACTGACTTTCGGTAAAATAGCGGTTGCCGAAACAGCTACTTCACAAAAAGCAAAGGACAGGCATGAAGCATAGTAACAGCGTTTTCCATCAACTGCTCAAACACCTTCCCCGCCACCAATTCCAGAAGGCTGTTGACCGTCACAAAGGTGATCACCGCGTACGTAGTCTGCCGTGCTGGACTCAGCTTATCAGCCTGATGTTTGCCCAAATGACGGGCCGAACGTCTCTCCGTGACTTGGAGGAGAACTTCAATACCAAGCGTAATCACCACTATCACCTTGGCGTAGAGCGTATAAAGCGGTCATCCCTGTCCGATGCCAATAACAATCGCCCTTCCGCTATCTTTATGGAAACGTTCTTCTACCTTCTCGGCAAAGTCAGGGGAGAGCTACCCAGAAAAGTGGAAGAAGAGATGGTTCGCCTGATTGATTCCACAACCATTGACATGAATCTCAATCAGTTCGAATGGGCAAGCTTCCGAAGTACAAAGGCGGGCATCAAGCTGCATACCGTTTACGATCCGGATGCAGACATACCGACCTATTTTGAAATGACGGCGGCCAAGATAAATGACCGAAAAGCAGCGCACAAACTTCCCATTATACCGGGAGCAACCTATGTCGTAGACCGCGCCTACAATGATTATGGCTGGTACTACAGCTTGACGCAGCAGGGCACACGTTTTGTTGGACGCATGAAATCGAATGCTATTTATGAGGTCATTGAAAACCGGGAAACCACCGCCAGCCACATTCTGGAGGATCAGATTATTCGTCTCTCATCGGTTAAGGCTCAAAAGGATTGTCCAACAGACCTGAGAAGTGTAACGATAGTCAGAGAGGACGATGGAAAGGTGCTGTCGTTTATCACCAATGACCTTGTCAGAACGGCTCAGGAGATAGCGGATCTCTATAAATCCAGGTGGCAGATAGAACTGTTTTTCATATGAATCAAGCAGAACCTGAAGATCAAACGGTTCCTTGGGCAGAGCGAAAATGCAGTCAAAATCCAAGTGCTCTCAGCCATGATAGTCTACCTGTTGCTGAGGCTTACCCAGATCACAACACACTGTAAATTATCACTACAGCAAATAGCCCGCAGAGTCGGCCTGAACCTAACCAGTCGCTGCTCGTTGTTAGAGTTATTCACCGATCCGCCAGAGAAAAACAAAGTCAATTTACACCATAATCAGGGGAGCCTGGAGCTGGTTTATGCTTAACCGGACAGTAGTGGCTGGTGGTGGTGATTTATCTGCCGTTGTCGTCGTTGGTGGTACGTAAGGCTGGGCAGTGGGGCCAAGAGATTACCTGGTGAGTTAATAATGAGCCCGAAGATCCTATGGTCTTCGGGTTTACAAGGGGCAGCGGTTAGGCATCCATTGAGCAACTGAAATAAGACCCATTTAAAAAAGGAAGGAATGACATTTTAGGGAGCGTGTTAGGTGGGGCATACTTTATTCTAAGTGGCTTCTGAACTATTTCTTATTTGTATCAAAAATGCTGGATTACGGCGAATATGTTGTTGACTAATAGTCGTGTATTTTTAACAATTTAATTGTTTATTGTTGCATTGCAGCATAAAAGATTTTCAGGAGAGATGTTATGCTTGAGCAGATCACTGAGCAGTATCAAAAATCCATGAAACCAATGAGCGAGCTGGCTGATATTAATGCCAAGGTGTGTGAGCAGTTGTTGCAGAAGCAGACAGGCCTAATAACCCGAATGATCAAAGGCTATGTTAATTATGCTCAGTCTGCGGGTCATCCTGACGATGTGTCTGGAGTTATGGAGGCTCAAAAAGCATACGTTGAGAGCCTGCAGGATAATATTGTCACCACTGCGAAAGATACCTATGCCGTGATAACTGAAGCTCAGGAAAAAGTAGGTGAATTGATGAAAGACGCTTTCACCGAAGCTAAGGAATCTGTTGCTGATGTGACATCCAAAGCCTCCAAAGCTTCACTCAAAACTACTGCTGCTACGAATCTTAAGGTATTCGAACAGCTAATGAAGCAGCAAGCCGATTGGCTGACAGGGATGGTTAAAGACAGTGCTAGCTTTGCTCAGTCTCTGGGGCGTCATGAAGATATGTCAGGAGTCATGGAGGCTCAGAAGGAATACACTGAGAATCTGCAGGAAAAAATGGTGAACACTGCAAAAAACACCTACGCAGTCATGTCTGAAGCCCAGGAAAAAGTGGGTGAAATGATGAAAAGTGCTTTCACTGAGGCCAATAAATCGGCGGTTGATGTGAGGGCTAAAGCGGCCAAGTCTACGACAAAAACTTCAGCGGCTACCAATAAGTAGTAAAGATCACCGTAGCTCTTCTCTGAAGGGCTTTTTAACTGGCTTCAAGCTGTTATGCCTGTCTAATAAAGGGTGACCTATGAGATACGAGGCATACGATTTCTATAATAAAAGTGCCAGCGCCATGCACAATATATATGGCCTTATACTGGATATTGGCACCCACCCACTCAATCCATACAGTCATACTCCCATTGGGCGAACGACCAACGCTGCGTTGGAGTTTGCAATGCGCCTGACCAAGAGTTATGAAAAGCTTGATTTTGATATTGATAGCGTGTTGATCAATGATAAAACTGTTCGCGTCCGAGAGGAGGTTGTGCTCTCAAAATCCTTTTGCGAGTTAGTCCATTTCAAGCGAGTAGGAAGGGAAGATAAAAACAAGGTCCTACTGGTAGCACCGTTGTCAGGCCATCACGCCACGCTGTTGAAGGGCACGGTGGAAGGACTCTTGCCCGATCATGAGGTCTACGTTACTGACTGGTTAGACGCTCGGGAAGTACCTTTAGATGAAGGAGCATTTACCTTTGACCTTCATGTCAGTTATCTGATCGATTTTCTTCAGTTCCTTGGTCAGGACGTTCATTTGGTTGCCATCTGTCAGCCAGCGGTGCAGGCACTGATTGCCACTGCCGTGATGGCGGAAGAAAAAAGTACCTCTACACCAAAAACCTTGACGCTAATGGCGGGCCCCATTGATGTCAGTAAAAATCCTACCCGTGTTAATAAATATTCCCAAGAGCACAGTATGGATTGGTTTCGTGGATTTGCCATTATGACGGTGCCGCCAGGTTACCCCGGTGAAGGACGCGAAGTCTACCCAGGCTTCCTGCAGTTGGGCGGTTTTTTATCGATGAATCTTGACATGCATATTTCTAAGTACCTGGGTTTTTTTCAGAACTTGCTTGAGGGCGATGAGGAAGACGCTGATTGTTTCCGAGCCTTCTACGATGAATATATGGCCGTATTAGACATCCCCGCAGAATTTTATTTGGAAACTATAGAACGTGTTTTTAAAGCTAATGCGTTGGCTCGCAACTCCATCACCTACAATGGCAAGTCCGTCAATTTTGGGGCGATCAATAATACGGCTCTACTGACGGTTGAAGGTGCTAGTGATGATGTCTGTGGCATAGGACAAACGCAAGCGGCGCACGCTCTGTGTAAAAACATACCCGAGACAATGCGCTGTCATCACTTGCAGGAGGGGGCTGGCCACTATGGGATTTTCAGCGGCTCCAGGTTTCGAAAGTATGTACGTCCTTTGGTGACTGAATTTATTCACGATTACAGTTGAGGGTGGAATAAACTCATGAGTTTGAGTGAGCAACACGCGAATAGGCCTGTCGCACTGGTGACCGGTGGGGCAAGTGGTATAGGTGCCGCTATTGCCAGAGAGCTAGCCCGCGATGGTTTTTATGTAGTGATCAGCGATATCGACCTGAAGGCAGCAGAGAGTATAGTCGCAACTATATGTGAGCATGGCGGTAGTGCATCAGCTTTGTATTTAGATGTTACCCATCAAGAAAGTATCGATGCTTGTAGAAAAAACATCAAGGGAGAATTTACTCGACTTGATGTGTTGGTCAATAACGCGGGCATTCAGCATGTGGCAAAGTTGGAAGAATTTCCTGTCGATAAATGGCAGCTGGTTATCGATGTGCTATTGGTAGGACCTGCCATGTTGACCCGCGCTTTTTTGCCAATGATGAAAGAACAAAAATATGGGCGCATTGTGAATATAGGCTCAATTCACGGTTTGATCGCATCACCCTATAAGAGCGCCTATATCGCAGCGAAGCACGGTCTGCTCGGTTTTAGTAAAACCATTGCGTTAGAAGTGGCCGAGTACGACATCACCATTAACACTATTTGTCCAGCCTATGTAAAAACGCCGCTAGTGGAAAAGCAGATTGCTGACCAGGCTAAGTACTACGGTATCAGCGAAGATGAAGTGATCAGTAAGATTATGCTGGCCCCGATGCCGAAGCAAAGTTTTATTTCTTTGGAAGAGGTTACTGGTAGCGTTTTGTTTTTGTTGAACCCAGTGAGCCGAAATATGACGGGGCAGACAATAGTGTTGGATGGAGCCTGGACCGCCCGCTAATTCATCGGCTTATTTTTCCTCATTATCTGAGTCTTGGTGGGTGAATTTTTGCCAAGTGTCGAGGTTTTGTTCCATGATTTTACTGATCATGCCGATAGGACCAGCATCAATCATATTTTTAAGCAAGCCTTGCATCGTATCCTGTTGCTTGAGGAAGTGGTTCAGACTCTGCTCCAGGTATTGACGTAAAAAAACTTGCATATCATCGCCGTAAAAACGAATCAGTTGTTTCAGCAACGTATCTGTAAGCAATGATTGCTCGTTACTACTCTCCTGTTCACTGATGATCTGCAGGAGAATGCTCTTGGTGATGTCATCGCCAGTTTTAGAATCAACTACTGCAAAGTCAATATGCTCCAGAGTTAATAATTTTACATAGTCAAGATTAACGTACTGACTCTGAGATGTGTCGTACAATCGTCGGTTGGGATACTTTTTGATTGTGATCAAAGCCAGCTCCTACATGGTGAAGGTTGAAGAAAACATTAAGGGAGCAGGTAACTTCAAAGTAGCGGTTCCCTCAATATCCCGTTGGAGGATAAATTCACAGCATAAAAAACCACGATTATGATGGATCGTGGCATTAATGAGAATACTGATTGGTCAATAATTACAGGCGATATCAATCTTGATATTGTTTTAAATCCGCACTTTTACATAGCTACCAGGAGCGGGTTCCAGCGCTGGAAAATCTGGATGTATCCCAACTTTCTGAGCATCGACTTTGTCACCTGAAAGGCCTGCCAGCCAATGATACCAGTCGCACCACCAGGAGCCCTCCACCTTGGTGGCCTCGTTTAGCCAAGCGTGGGGATCTTCCGGTAAACCTTCATTGCCGACACTGCTGTCGCAGGCCCAGTAAGGGTATTTACCCGATTCAGCGGGGTTGATAATGCCAGCAATATGGCCGGAGCCAGCTAAGATGAAGCGCTTCATGGCTGCCTGGCGGCTGATTCCGTCGCCAAGACGGCGAGCACTTTGGTAGGCGCTTTCCCAAAGAACAATGTGATCAGCTTTAGGGGCTACAAAGTAAGTGGGTAGGTTTATCGTAGACAGATTGATGGGTACCTCATTGAGGATCACGCTACCGGCCTCAACAAAGCAGTTGTTGAGATAGGCGTTGCGAATATAGAAGTTAAAGGTATTGGCGGGCAAGTTGGTTGCATCGCTGTTCCAGTATAAGATATCAAATGCGGAGGGTGTTTCCCCTTTGAGATAGTTGTTAATATAAAATGGCCAGTAGAGGTTATTTTCACGCAAAAGACTAAAGCTCATACCCAGAATACGACCATCCAGCACACCATGAGTGCCAGTCTCTTTTTCTAAATGGGATAATATTTGTTCGGAGATAAAATTTCCTATTTCTCCTGGCTCATCGTAGTCGAGAAGGGTCGTGAAAAATGTCATGCTGTTGATACGTTCGTCGCCAATATTTTGCAGGTAAGATTGCGTAGTGGCCAGCAGCATACCACCAACGCAATAACCAGCGGTGTTGATCTTATTCTCTCCCGTGATAGCTTCCACTGCATCAAGAGCTGCCACCGGACCTTGAAGCATGTAATCGTCAAACTGCTTATCAGCCATTTGCGCCGATGGATTGACCCAGGAAATCATAAAGACGGTGAAACCCTGTTTAACGAGCCAGTGCACCATCGATTTTTTATGATCGAGGTCAAGAATGTAGTACTTGTTGATAAACGGTGGCACAAACAACAGTGGTCGCTGTAGGCATTTTTTGGTATCCGGAGTGTATTGAATTAACTGCATCAGGTCATTTTGGTAGATCACTTCACCTGGTGTGGCGGCAAGATTTGTACCGAGTTCAAAAGCCTCAAGATCCGTTTGCAAAATATTCAAAGCATCGGCTGGGCTTTGTTTGAGGTCACGAACTAGATTTTCCATGCCTTTTAGTAAGTTGGAGCCCTTGCTTTTGAGGATTTCGCGGCAAACTTCCGGGTTACTGTATGCGAAGTTCGCAGGTGAAAGAGCACTGACAAACTGACGGGTGAAGAACTTCGTTTGTTGCTTGAATTGGGGATCTTTAAATTCAAACTGCTCGACGAGATCTTCCAGCATTTTTGCGTTTAACAGATAGGCTTGTTTTAAGAAGTAAAACACAGGCTCTGTGTTCCAGTCACTATCCTGAAAACGAGGGTCGCGCTCGCCCTCGTCAGTAAATTGAGACAGGGTCTGTTTTTTAAAAAAAGCCTGGCCAACTTGTTGCCAAAGCTGCCGCTGATTTTCCATAAAATCCATCTGAAGCTTAATCAGTTGAGCTGCGTCCATTTGTACGGGTTGCTCTCGCCACTGTTTAATCAGATTTTCGAGGATAGCCTTGGGGGTTAACCGGTCGTGCCGGTTTCGCATGGCATGGGAGAGACTATTATCCAGAAGGTTTAAGAACCCTTCAGCTACTTCTTTCACTAGGGGGCTGCTGAATAGCTGCTCGAAGTGATCACTCTGGTTTACCAACCTTACCTCCTCCCAATTAATGCCCCCCAAAGTATTGAGGTACTTAGGTGTCAGCGAATCAATAAGTATCGACTGTCGATTAGTACATGTGTTGGCCGCCGTTAACAGAGAGTGTAGAACCGGTGATAAAACCAGCGTCATCGCTGACTAAGAAGGCCGCTGCTCGGGCAATATCTTTAGGTGTACCCAGTCGACCAACGGGAATACTATCGGTGATTTTTTCCAAGATGGCTTCAGGTAACGCGCGAACCATATCGGTGTCAACATAACCCGGGGTGATGGCGTTGACGGTGATGCCTTTGGCCGCACTTTCAAGCGCCAGTGCTTTGGTGAAGCCCTGTATACCGGATTTTGCAGCGGCGTAATTGACTTGGCCGTATTGGCCTGACTGCCCATTGACTGAACCAATATTGACAATACGACCAAAATTCCTGGAACGCATATTTTCGATCACGGCCTTACAGGTATTGAAGCAAGAGGCAAGGTTGGTTTGAATGACGGCGTCCCACTGTTCGACGTCCATTCGGTGCATGGTTTTATCGCGTGTAATGCCTGCGTTGTTGATAAGGATATCAGTAGGGCCGAAGTCTACTTCGATCTGCGAGATACCCTTTTGGGTGGCTGCAAAGTTACTTACATCAAACTTAATAACAGGGATACCGGTACGATCCATAAATGCTTGTGCTGCTTGATCATTGCTTACGTAATTTGCAATAACGGTGTAACCTAGGTCTTTGAGGTGAGTACTGATTGTTTCACCAATTCCTCGAGTACCACCTGTCACGATCGCTATTTTGCTCAATTGTATCGCCTCCAAATCACGATAATAAATATCAAGTATTTATAGATAAAGCCAAATGCTATAAGCAAGTTTGCAATAAATCGGTTTAAGCGTGTTTTCGCCTATCCCTCTCTAGGGAGTTAACCAAGTAAAATCATATTTTCTAATTGAGTAAGGCTGGCTCACATATACAATTTCAGTTGGTTGTACATATTCTGTCAGTCCAGTGTACAAGCATTAACCAGTAAAAAATTCGTACTAAAAAATTATAGACGTCTTTAATCGTTTAGGTTCTATTTGATATACTTTCATATATATACTTACAATTTCTTTAAAAAAGTAGCATCTGGAATTTTCTGAAAATATCGAGAGAGTGAGTCTATAAAACAGAAGTCGGTAGTCGTATAAATAAAGTGCGAACAACCCAGTCCATTTCATAAGTTGATGGGTTAATCCTTTTCAAACTGGCCTGCTTCTCAGGTTTTGATGGAAAAGTCTCTAATATTCACACACAAATGGTAATATCTTACAGTTTTCGGGCGGGTCAACCCTATGCCCGAATCATTTGACCAAACCTGACGATATTCGCCAGCCCAAACAGTATTGCCAGCTTGTTGTCGTTTTTCTCAAGCCCTTTTTAGATGGCTTTCACAAAACCAAACTGGCATTTGATGATTCTGAAGGGATGCTCCAAAAATGCCCTGATACTGGCCTTGTTGTATTCCAATTTCAATGCATCATTATTCTTTCGAGGGTGCTTTTTCAGCTCTTTGAGCCGGGATGGAATTTCAGCGATAAACCACTCAGCAGACACATCCTGCAACTCGGGGCGTTGTTCTGCTCCATGGTAACCGGAATCACTGAATATAAACTGCTCAACCCATGGAGCAGTTCTCCTGTCTGATTGAGATCATGCTCATTGGCAGAAGTGGTTGTAAGACTATGAGTCAGCACGGTACAGGCATCAACGCCAATGTGAGCCTTCATACCGAAGTGCTACTGATTAACCTTTTTAGTCTGGTGCATATCAGGATCACGCTGCTTATCTTTATTTTTGGTCGACGTCGGTGCTTCGATAATGGTGGCATCCACCAGGGTGCCTTCTTTCAGGATGACACCAGAGTCCGTAAGCCAGTTATTAATCTCAGTAAAAATCGCTCGCCCCAGCTGGTGTTTTTCGAGCAAGTGCCGGAAGTTCATGATGGTTGTGCGATCAGGGATGGCTTTGTCCAGCGATAATCCGGCAAACAGACGCATGGATGAAATTTCGTGCAATGAATCTTCCATGCCCTCGTTGCTGAGACTGTACCACTGCTGGAGGTAATGAATACGAACCATCACCTCCAGTAGGTAAGGGCGACGACCATTACCAGGCTTTGGGTAATAAGGCTCAATGACACTGATAATTCTTTGCCATGGCACAAGCTTTTCCATTTTGGCAAAAAAGCGCTCTTTTCGGGTTGTTCTGCGTTTTTGCAAAAACTCACTATCTGAAAAACTGAGCTGACTCATTGATAGAAACCCAAGCTGGAAGCGGTAGAAATATTATCTCATGACCCGAGACTTATTCGCACTTTCCCTAACTTTATTCCTGATGCCGGTTCCAAAAATGATTTAACTCTATTTGCTACAATTAAGCGACAGATAATGAGTAAAGAGAGTAATTATGGCTATGAAAACTACTTATGAAAGCCCTGTTGCATTTGAAACCGACCTCTCTGCCGATTTGCTCAGCAAAGCCAGAGCGCTGCATGTGGATGTCCATGCCGTGATTCAACGAGCGGTGGCAGCACAAGCGAACCTTTCCGACATTGAACGACAGATCGCCCTTGCCTGTGAACAGCAGAGCAGTCAGATTTATCATCATTTGATTGACAGTTACCCCCTGAAAGAGGTCGGCATCAGGGACTGTTACCGAAAGAGCCGGTAACTTCATCAACATAGCCTGCGCCTCATTCAGTCACGGTATGCGTGCTGTACCGGTCTTTTTTGCTTCAAGTGATACCCAGGTTTGATTCGTTGATCATTTCACGGAGAGACTCGTTGATTGCCTTTCAGGCTACAGGCCTCGTGGGAGGCGTGCATTTGTATTCATGGAACCAAGGAGGCGGTTGTGTTGCCCTGCTGTCTGATCCGATCCGATGTCTTCTTTCTTCCTCTCTATCCATAACGGTGGGATGTCTACTATGTCCATTTTTGCGCAATACCAGCAACGGTATGAAGCGGTTCAACAGGAAGAGCTGAGTCTGCTGGACTATCTCAAACTCTGTAAAGAGGACCCGTCGGTCTATGCCAATGCGGCCGAGCGCATGCTGAAAGCCATTGGTGAGCCAGAAGTAATTGATACCGCCCGTGATCCGCGACTGAGCCGCATCTTCTCCAACAAGTTAATCAAACGCTACCCGGCGTTCAAAGAGTTTTACGGTATGGAAGAGGCCATTGAGCAGATGGTCTCTTATTTCAAACACGCGGCTCAGGGGCTGGAAGAGAAAAAACAGATACTCTACCTGCTTGGCCCGGTGGGAGGCGGCAAGTCTTCTCTGGCCGAAAAATTGAAGCAGTTAATGGAACGGGTACCGTTTTACGCCATCAAAGGCTCGCCGGTGTTTGAATCCCCGCTGGGGCTGTTCAATCCTGATGAGGATGGGGTTATTCTCAAGGAGGAATACGGCATTCCCGGTCGCTACCTCAATTACATCATGTCTCCCTGGGCGGTCAAACGCCTGAACGAATTTGGGGGCGACCTCACCCAGTTCCGGGTGGTTAAGCTCTACCCAAGCCGGCTGAATCAAATCGCTATTGCCAAAACCGAACCCGGTGATGAAAACAACCAGGATATTTCCAGCCTGGTGGGCAAGGTGGATATTCGCCAGCTGGAAGAGTATTCCCAGGACGATCCCGACGCCTACAGTTTTTCGGGGGCGTTGTGCCGGGCCAACCAGGGCATCATGGAATTCGTGGAGATGTTCAAGGCGCCCATCAAAGTGCTGCACCCGCTGCTGACCGCCACCCAGGAAGGCAACTACAACAGCACCGAAGGGTTGGGGGCGATTCCCTACGAGGGGATTCTGCTGGCGCACTCCAATGAGTCCGAATGGCAGTCCTTCCGGAACAACAAGACCAATGAAGCCTTCATCGATCGGGTCAACATCGTGAAGGTGCCGTACTGTGTCCGGGTCAGTGAGGAGGTGCACATTTACCAGAAGTTGCTGGAACACAGCTCGCTGAAGGCCGCGCCCTGTGCCCCGGATACCCTCAAGATGCTGGCCCAGTTTACCGTGCTGTCACGGATCAAGGAGCCGGAGAACTCTTCCATCTACTCCAAGATGAAAGTGTACGACGGCGATAACCTGAAGGACACCGACCCCAATGCCAAGCCATTGCAGGAATACCGGGATATGGCCGGGGTGGATGAAGGCATGAACGGGCTCTCTACCCGGTTTGCTTTCAAGATCCTGTCCAAAGTATTCAACTTCGATCCGACTGAAGTGGCGGCCAACCCGGTACACCTGCTTTATGTCCTGGAACAGCAGATTGAGCAGCACCAGTTTCCGGAAGAAATCCAGGACCGTTACCTCGCCTTTCTCAAAGAGTATCTGACCCCCAAATACATTGAGTTTCTTGGCAAGGAGATCCAGACCGCGTACCTTGAGTCATACTCCGAATACGGTCAGAACATCTTTGACCGCTACATTACCTACGCTGACTTCTGGATTCAGGATCAGGAATTCCGGGACCCGGATACCGGACATATTCTGGATCGGGGCGCCTTGAGCGAAGAGCTGGAAAAAATCGAAAAACCGGCGGGCATCGCCAATCCCAAGGATTTCCGCAACGAAGTGGTCAACTTTGTACTGCGGGCCCGGGCCAACCACGACGGCAAAAACCCCAGCTGGTTAAGCTACGAGAAGATGCGTACCGTCATTGAGAAGAAAATGTTTTCCAATACCGAAGACCTGTTGCCGGTCATCTCTTTCAATGCCAAAGGGTCGCAGGAAGACCAGCGAAAACACGCGGACTTCGTTTCCCGTATGGTGGTCCACGGTTATACCGAGAAACAGGTACGGCTGTTGTCAGAATGGTACATCCGGGTCCGGAAGTCTCAATGATTCCGCACTGACTGACCCGCCCTGTCGCGGACCCATCGCCAGCCCCTTCAGCGGGGCTGATCCACCGAGCACTGCAGCTATCGGGAGTGCGTTCATCATGAGCCTCATCATCGACCGGCGCCTCAATGGAAAAAAGAAGAGCACCGTGAACCGGCAGCGGTTTTTGAAGCGCTACCGGCATCATGTCAAAGCCGCCGTCCAGGATGCCATTGACCAGCGTTCCATCACCGACGTTGACAGTGGCAGTGACGTCACTATTCCCAGGAAAGACCTCAGTGAGCCGTTTTTTCACCACGCACAGGGGGGGCACTGCGGCCACGTGCATCCTGGCAACCACGAGTTCCACCGTGGAGACCGCATTCAGCGGCCACCGGGTGGCGATGGACAGGGCAGCGGTACGGGGCAGGCCAGTGATGGTGGCGAAGGGGCAGATGAGTTCGTCTTCCAGATCAACCGGGACGAGTTCCTGGAATATCTGTTTGATGACCTGGAGCTGCCCAACCTGCTGAGAAAAGAACTGAAAGACAGCACCGACTATCAACTCAAACGGGCCGGGTTTACCACCGCTGGTTCCCCGGACCGGCTGAATATTGTGCGCTCACTGCGGGCTGCCCATGCCCGTCGCATCGCCCTGTCCGGTAAAGACCGGAAAGTGATCCGAACCCTGAAGCGACAACTCAGGGCCATGGAAGTGAGTCCGGACCCTGCCGATCAGCAGCAGGCCACCGCTCTTCGGGAAGAGATCAAGTCGCTCAACAAGAAGCTCAAACGACTGCCGTTTATTGACGATTTTGACCTGCGCTTTAACAACATGACCAAGGTGCCCCAGCCCTCCAGCAAGGCGGTGATGTTTTGTGTCATGGATGTTTCCGGGTCCATGACGCAGGAGATCAAGGACATGGCTAAGCGCTTTTTCCTGCTGCTCTACCTGTTCCTGGAACGCAACTACGAAGCCGTGGAAGTGGTCTTTATCCGGCACCACAGTGAGGCGAGGGAGTGTGATGAGCACGACTTCTTCTACGCCCGGGAAACCGGGGGCACCATTGTCTCAAAAGCCCTGCTGCTCACCCATGACATCATTGAACGGCGGTACCCGCCCAGCCAGTGGAATATCTACATTGCCCAGGCCTCGGACGGGGATAACTGGGGCGAAGACTCCACAAAATGTTATGACATCATCCTGGACAAGCTGTTACCGGTTTGCCAATACTTCGCCTACGTAGAGATTACCGACCTGCACCACCAGAACCTCTGGTACGAGTACGCTACCATAGCCGAATCTTACCCGGATCACTTCGCCATGCAGCACATCCACAGCTATTCGGATATCTACCCGACCTTCCGGCGTCTGTTTGAAAAAAAGGAGGGCTCTCATGTTGGTCGCTGAAGCACCAGAAAAGCACACCATCCGGCGAAAACAACCGCTGTCCACCGGGTCTGAATGGACGTTCGAACTGCTGGACCTTTACGACCGCGAGTTTGCCCGGTTGGCGGATAAATTCCGGCTGGACACCTACCCCAACCAGATTGAAGTGATCAGCTCTGAACAGATGCTGGATGCCTACTCATCGGTGGGGATGCCCCTGATGTACAATCACTGGAGTTATGGGAAAACCTTTCTCAATAACCAACAGAACTATCAGCGGGGGCGGATGGGGCTGGCTTACGAAATCGTGATCAACTCCAACCCCTGCATTGCCTACCTGATGGAAGAGAACACCATGCCCATGCAGGCCCTGGTGATCGCCCACGCCTGCTACGGCCACAACTCCTTTTTTAAAGGCAACTACCTGTTCAGGCAGTGGACGGACGCCAGCGCCATCATTGATTACCTGCTGTTTGCCAAGCACTACATCGCCCAGTGCGAGGAGAAACATGGCGTTGCAGCGGTAGAGGAGATGCTGGACGCCTGCCATGCGCTGATGAACCAGGGTGTCAACCGCTATGTTCGCCCCGCCCCGGTCTCTGCAGAACAGGAACAGGCACGCTTGCGAGAGCGTGAAGCGTACATCCAGCGCAACCTGAACGATCTCTGGCGCACCATCCCGGTCAGCGAGCAATCACAGTCGCACCAAGATGAACGGTTTCCGAAAGACCCGGAAGAGAACCTGCTCTATTTCATCGAAAAAAACGCGCCGTTGCTGGAGACCTGGCAGCGGGAGATCATCCGCATCGTGCGTAAAGTGGCGCAGTATTTCTACCCGCAACGGCAAACCCAGGTCATGAACGAGGGCTGGGCAACGTTCTGGCACTATCACCTGATGCATGAAATGTACGATGAAGGGTTGATCACCGAAGGCTTTATCCTGGAATTTCTGCATTCACACTCCAGTGTCGTGTTCCAGCCGGCCTTTGATGATCCGCGGTACAGCGGGATAAACCCCTATGCTCTGGGGTTCAATATCTTTCGGGACATCCGCAGGATCTGCGAACAGCCCACGGAAGAGGACCGTGAATGGTTCCCCGATCTGGCGGGCAGTGACTGGCTGGACGCCGTGCACTTTGCCATGAAGAACTTCAAGGACGAGGGATTCATTCTTCAATACCTCTCCCCCAGGGTTATGCGGGACATGCGCCTATTCAGCATCGATGACAACGACATCAACCCCTATCTGGAAGTGGATGCCATCCATGACGAGCAGGGCTATCGGCAGTTGCGGGAAAACCTGGCCGCCTTGTACAACCTGGGCAACCGGGAGCCCAACATACAGGTGTACGACGTGGATGTCCGGGGTGACCGCTCATTGACCCTGCGCCATTACCTGCACCAGAATCGTCCGCTGGACAGGGACAGTACCCATGAACTGCTAAAACATCTGCACCGCCTGTGGGGGTTTGATGTCAAACTGGACTCGGTAGACCAGGATAACATCGTCCAGTACACCTTTATTACGAAAAACACCGGCAGCAAAGAACAGGTTAAGGTGACGTCAAAGAAGCGGATCAACCGCTAGAGCTCACAGGCAGGATGCGTCATAGTGGGGGGGGGTGCCCGGTGCAGGTTACACCGGGACTTGGTGCTCCAACGCAAAGGTATGTCGATGAACGACGGTAGAATCATAGTTCATCGACCAATAATCGCAACCCCGGTTCTCATACACCGTGCAACTTCCGAGATTGACCGGAGTTGGCACCGGGCAGACCAGTTCACAGGAGCGTAGCGATGCCTGAAGTTACCGCCAACATGCTGAGACATGCCGCCATGAACCTGATGGTGCAGAAAAATTACACTCACGACGAGCTGGCGCAAAAACTGTCTTATCTCTCTGATAACGATGAACTCATCCTTGATGTGCTTGACCGGCTGGAAAAAGAGCGGCTGTTGAGTAATGAGCGCTACGTGGAAGGCTTCATTCAGCACAGAGCGGCCAAAGGGCAAGGCCCTTCCCGCATTGCCCAGGATCTGGAAAAAAAAGGCATTGAGCCGGAGATGATTGTCGATGCCCTGAAAGCGTCCGGAATTAACTGGCAGGACCTGGCAAAATGGGCTCGTGAACAGAAGTTTGGTCACAAACACCCAGTATCCTCCCGGGAGATCAATGAGCAAAGAGAATTTTTGCACAGCCGGGGCTTCCCACCCGAACTGCTGGCCACCCTGTTTTGATGATCAAATGAGCAGTGTCGTTTTGTCTTGTCCGTCGACGAACACCGGGCATGATGCGCAGAAAACTGACTTAATACTTCCGGTTATGACAGGCCATGTTTTAGTAAAGCAATAATCTCAAAAAAAAAAAAAATAATAAACGACATTGCTATAGTTAAATTCACTGGAATTACGATGGGATCGTGGTGTTATTCTGATGTCTCCGGTGGTCAACCTGCGATTTATCGGCGATGACCCACTTGGCGAGGGCCAGCGAGACCATCGGTGAGATCAGAAATAATGACCTGTCCATCGGATTCCGGTACCTAACGCTTGCCATTTGAGAGTATCGACATGACGGCCTCAACATTGAAAGAAGCGGCAACCGGCATCAAACCTGCCGAAAAAAACGAACTGGCCCAGAAACTGGTGGCTGCCTACAGTGAGCAGCAGGCTATTGTGAACCAGATCAAGGCGGCCCGGTGGAACAATCAGGGAGCTCGTGCTGCTGAGTTTGCGCAGCTGCTGGCGGCTGCGGCTCCGGAAGCGGCCTGCCAGCCCTCCCAATACCAGGCTCGACAAAACCAGACGGTACAACCCTTCCCACCATCGTATCAGATTGCTGAGCGTATCAGCGTGTTCGGGCGTCGTGTGCCGTCTGACTACAACGAATTGTTTGAGTACTCCCGTATTGAAGACCCTCAAACCCAGGAGACGTATCAGAACGCTGAAGCGATAGCGAAAGCCTGTGAAACGTTCGCTCAGACCGCCCGGCATACCATCAAGCTGGCCCAGCAGGCAGACGACCCGGTCACAGCGCAAGTCATGACGGCGCAACTGCAAACGGCCGAGCAGCTGGCGACGCAATTGAGACGATTTGAGTAATGACGGGTAAGACAGATTAGGGGTCAATATAGGTTCATAAGAGATTCCGGTGTTGGTCTGCAGTCCGCACCGGTTTTTTTTCCACCAAGGCGAATTGGCAAAAAACTCCAGATGCTCGGGGCGGGTCGTGTTGTACGCCCCTTTTTTATGTCTTTCCAATTTTCTCCCGCTATGCAAGTTCCTCGACTAGGTAAGACTTGGCGATGTGTTGGCTGGTATTGGCTTTTAAGCTTTGTATGTGGCTTGGCCGAGATGGCTCATGCCGCTTCACCTTTGACACCAGGCTACTTTAACAAGCAATTTAACCAGTTAATCCGAACCACCTACCCACACTGGTGGGGGAACTGGAATTTAAGCTCCAGCATAAAGGTGGGTGCCATCGGCATTATTGATGCCACAACGGGCACATTCAGGTATTCCGGTGTCGACATAGATGACCCTGAGATAGAGTCGATCCCACTGAATAAATCGTTGGTGCTGACCAAAGGTCACGTGCAGCAATCAGGCTTGAATCTGGGGGCTGAGCTTGACGCTGTTGAGGCTTCTGGTAACGCTCAGATGACCTGGGCATTTGCCAAACGCGGATCAATGGTTGCCCAGTGGGCACTTCAAGCTCAACAGGTGATGAGAAACCCTGTTGATACCCTGCATCGAGAAATGAACATACTGAAATCGGTGGCTCATAACAACAACATGCTGGTTGATAACGGAATTATTCAGGGGTTTGGTGTGATTACCAGTGTTATCATGGCCGACGCCGGACTGTCACTGGGCTCAGAATTGAATAACTCTGAATTTCAAATCAGCGGCAGTGCTGAACTACTCAAAGGACTAACAGGTCAGGGTAGTGTGTCTGCTGGTTATTATCAAACGCATGTGAGCGGGCAAGTTGTCAGTTTTATATGGCCTTCGGATCTGACCGATGTGGTTGAGGCTGTTCCCATCGCCTTCACCTTTTCATCCATTGATGGAGAGAGAGTCATCCCGAATTGGCTCAAGCCCATCTCATTTTTTGAAATTAAAGTTAATAACCACGGCAACTATTCCATTCACGCTGACCTTGATTATGAGTGTCCTGAGACTGGTAAAACGCATCGATCCGCCAGTATCTACGCCTATTCGGGGATAACTTTAGGTGAAATTCCATTGGATGCGACTAACGTTGATCTCATACTCAATTATCGAACCATATTTTAATAATTCGGAAACAAAAAAGCATTATTTCTGGAAATCTTTGTTGGGAATATGGCCTGTGGGCAACAAAGCTATCGATATCAGTGGGCACTGGCCGCATGATCTTGAATTTACCGAAAAATAGGCTGTCAATGCTTAGTTTAAGGTAACTAACGATAAACAACTGGGTGATTTGAAATGAACGTAACCTTGGTGTCTGGCATAGTGGCAACCAGTGCCATCCTGTATTCACTGAC
Organism: Endozoicomonas sp.; assembly: GCF_965196975.1. Lineage (NCBI taxonomy): Bacteria > Pseudomonadati > Pseudomonadota > Gammaproteobacteria > Oceanospirillales > Endozoicomonadaceae > Endozoicomonas > Endozoicomonas sp. Next base: position 4,411,443 of record NZ_OZ239981.1, on the reverse strand, counting down.
CGCTTCGTCCGCGGACTATCGTGTAGGTAACTTCAGTCGTTTATCAGGCATACAGGCTGAAGCCATGGATGTGAATGGCGGTTTGGATGCTTTGGAACTGGGACCCTATGATCGTCTTTATGTTGATCTTACCGGTGATGAAGACCCATATGCCGAAATCATGTCAGCCTTTAATGGTGGTGCAACAATCATTCTTTCCAGTCCGGACTTCGTTCAGGCAGGTCCTGCCTCCATACAGACCATGGAGCGGATACAAAATAAATTGATTCAGTTGACGGGGGTAGCGGTGAGTGCACCGTATGTCGTCCTCAGGTCGCAAAACGGTCAACCAGAGTTTAGACTGGCAAGCAGTTCTGAAGCCCTTCAGGCACTGATCGTTGATATGGAATCTGATCTACCCAGCGCCCTCACGCAAGCCAGAGACTACGAAATACCATTTTCCATGACATCTGCCAGGAGTGTTGGGAATCATGTCCCTTACATTCCCGAGAAAAATTTCAACCTCAAGTTAACTCGACGAAACATTCGCTGCAATTTGCACGACTCTAAAGACTTCAACGGAACCATGGATTATTGCCAAGGTGATGCCTCCATTGATGTCAATGTTAATGTATCCATGATCCGTTCAGTGGTTGCACCGAAACCCGATCACTCAGGTAACACACGAAATGTCAAACTGGTGAGATTTTCCGTTTCTGATGGGAATACCGGTGCCGGCATACATCTCAGGGATCGTTTACTTCAGGAGAATGCCTGGAAGCAAAGCAACATTCACAGACATACCCGTCTTGGCCCCTTTGCGCACTCTTATTCAATGAGCGTTGAGCCGGTCAGTGGTGTTCAACCGACAATTATGTCAGGGCTTCCAAGTAACGAAAATCCTGAGTATAACCACCAACAGGTCAGTACCGTCAGCATCGGTGTTAATGGTAAGGTCGGTGCTGAACTGAGTGCTGAAGGACCAAAAGGCTCTGCTGAAGTGGGTGCCTCCTTTGGACTCTCGATGTCACGATCGCTCTCCTGGGATACAAAGGAGTACCGAATCAGAAACAGCAGCAGTCAGAATAATTTTTCCGTTACTTGGGAGCGGAGTCTTGACGAATGTCAATTACTACTGAGGAATGAGTTGGGGTGCTATTTTACCGCCGGTATTGCCTGGGGCGGCAAGATGTGGGATGAAAACAAAATTAACCCTATAGCGTACAGCAACTTCGTACCTAACATGGACGTAGTGTATGAAGTATCGCCAGAGCAAAACGGCACCACCAAATTCCTTGTGACGGCGGCCACAAATATTAAGGCTCAGTTTGGCTATGTTGGCTGGGACTTTCTGTTTGGCTGGTACCAACCCGCAGGTGCTTCCAGCCTGACCCAGTCCACTCAGGCGTTTGTAACCGTTGATTGGTCTCACCCCATATTTGAGCCTGAAGCACATGTAAAACTTCGGTCACTGTATGCTGATAACCTTTGCCTGACAAACCAGAATGGACAGATTATCGCTAAGGCGTGCGTACCCAATAATCGCCATCAAACCTGGGGGCTTGATGCTAAAGAACGTTATAAAAGCCGAAGTGGCAACAACCAGTGTTTGGGTATAGATGATAATAACGGCCTTTATGTCGGCACCTGTAATGAAAATCTGAGTCAGAAGTGGTATTGGGAAGATGAAAAACTGGTCTCTCGTAAAATTGACGACCATGGTCATAATCTGGTTTTGCAATGGCACGGTGAAGAAAGCGATCAGATCGAAGTCATTTCTGAACCTTTGTCAGATGGCCTGAATTCGTCATGGCGAAATGAATTAAGTGTATTGATGTGACTGTGGCCTTTAACAAGTAGCTGGGCATATGGCATCGAATATTTCTGGTTATTTGATATGGTATTGTTTTTTGGGGTGAATGACCAAAAGAATAACTCTGTCTAATTTTTTGGCTCGTTCGTGTTTTCATTAATTATGGAAGTTAGGGGATAAAAAATTAGAGGCAACTGTCAAAACAGCGAATTAAACGGTAATGAATATAAGTTAACTTTTGGTGGGAATAATGCAGCTTCATAGTTATAGTCGCGCTGGTATGTCATCGTTTATAGATGGGCAATGCGAAACCACTCGCCTTGTGAAGACTGAGGATCGCCGCTTTCTTGGTAGGAGTTTAAGTACTAGAGGTGATTTTTTTCGATTTATTAGTGATTCTAGAAACAAAGGTTTGAAATTGGGAGATGTTGTCACCAGTGTACAGGGGCAAGGCATATTCGACAGAAAACTAAAAATACAGAAAGAAGATGGAGTTGATGAACTTGATTGTGTCGATGCTGCTATAAGACCAGCTGAATATAAAGCAGAAAATAGTGCTGGTTTCGGAAATGAAAGAGAATCGTTATTTCCCAGAATGGAAAGAGAACTGGATGAATTGAAGAATTTATTTACACGATTACTCGCATCGGAGAGTGTACATAGGCCGAGTGATGTGGGTGGGGTCATTGGTTTGACAGAATCCACTATACAGCAAGAAGGTGGACTTGATGGTGACGTTGCTACTGGAAGACCAGCTGAATATAAAGCAGAAAATAGTGCTGGTTTCGGCAATGAAATAGAACCGTTATTTACCAGAATGGAAGGAGATTTGGATGAATTGAAGAATTCATTTACACGATTATGCACATCGGAGGGTGAGCATAAAGCGAGTTATGTGGAAGGGGTTATTGATTTGGCAAAATCGACTGCGTCCACCTTGGATAATTTCAATTTAATAATAAGCTCTATTGATAGTAAGGATAGTAATAAAGAAAATATAAAATTTACGGGTGCTCTCTCTGAATGATTGAAACAATAGTGCTCTATTTTCACAGCTACTATGGGAACACCACTCATAATAGTTAACTGTCATGCCCGCTTCTGTTATTTCCAGCTCTACCAAAAGCATCGTTTTGCAAATTGAAGTTTCTATAGATTCAGGCAACATGCTGAATCTTGAAGATAGTTTACAGCGTGCACTCAATGAAGCCGGGCAGCTTGGAACAAAAGAGTTATTGGGGCTATTTGAATCACCCAATAAAGAACCTATCGTCGTTAATCAGCAGAAGTGGAACTACAAAGGAAAGGTTCTTAAGCACTATGAAACCTTATACGGTCGTATACCTTTGGAGCGCTCCGTATATCAGGGTGTCAGAGGTGGCAGTACTCTGGCAGCACTTGATCTTCGTGCCGGTATTATTGGTTCAGCTACCCCCAAATTTGCCAAGTCTATCGCCTGGAAATACAGCCAGATGCCAGCGCCTGCGGTAAAAGAAGATTTTGAGACCAACCATCAAAGGACGCTTTCAAATTCTTATATCAAGCATTTATCGGACAGAGTAGGTGCATTAATTGAAGACCAGCAAGACACTCACTACCACCTTCCTCCACTAAAAGAGCCTGTTGAAACAATAGCCATTGGTCTGGATGGAACCTGCATGCTGCTTTGTGAAGAAGGCTGGAGGGAAGCCATGTGTGGGACATTGAGCCTATATTCTGCAGATGGAGACAGGCTCCACACGATATATACAGCCAGTTCGCCAGAGTATGGTAAACAAAGCTTTATGAGCAAGCTCGACGAGGAGATTGCAGATCTAAAACGACTCTACCCAAATGCCACATACATCGGGGTAGCTGACGGGGCTAGAGAAAACTGGAGTTATTTGAAACAACATACCTCTGGGCAGATACTCGATTTTTATCATGCATCTGAATATTTAGCTGGAGCAGCGGAAGCACTGTTTCCAACCAGTAAGGCGAAGCGACACCAGTGGCTTGAAGACAGGCTACATAGTTTGAAAAACAAGCGTGGAGCAGCCAAAAAAATCCTTCAGGAAATTGAATCAGCCGAGCTCCCGAAAAAGACAATCGCACTGACAGAGAAGCGCTACAAAGCTGTGAGCTATTTTACAAACAATCACCAGTTAATGAATTATCATCAGGCGCTTAAACGCCATTGGCCAATAGGTTCAGGAGTTACTGAAGCGGCTTGTAAGACTCTGGTAAAGCAACGATTATGTGGTTCTGGAATGAGGTGGAAAGCAACAGGAGCGGAAGTGCTTTTGACAACAAGAGCACTGATCCAGAGTAAGGGGCGCTGGGAACAACTTTGGTCTGAGTTCATGACTGGAAAGGTTGAAGCTAACCTATGAGTCAGTTATCAAATTGAGAGAGCACCCAAATTTACGGAATCGATGATTGACTGTCTTGAGCGTATTTACAATACAGTTTTAAGTGATGCTGTAGTTGTTCTGGTTAAATTGAAATCTCTAGATGAAGACATTTCTCTTGTTGAAAAAGCTGAGGTTGATTTGCTAATTGGTAAATTAGAGAGTTTTAAACTTGATTCTTTATCCAGGCAATATAAGGATGGAAGAATAAGGAGAATTGCTTCCGCTTTGGAGCCATATAAGACACCTCTAATAGAAGCAGGCGTGTTGACTACTATGAGTACTGCCATTGCTGCAAATTATAAAGGGCTCGCCGACAGCCTTTCTAAATGTTTGGATCAGAGTAAGCGAGGTTGCGAAAATGAATATGCCTTGCTGTATGGTCCTCTTCTAATCCTTGGCTTTACTGTTCTAATTGTTATTATAGAAAGGTGTTGTAACTCAAAGTGCTTATCTAGAGATCGTCATTCGGGTAGAGATTACCCAAGAGATGGTTTAGAAGAAGTTTAAATATATTCAATTAGTGAAAAATTACTTTAGTCGTGATGTATGATGCTTATCAATGAAATATTTCCGGCGGTGGAATCAGCCAGCAGAGCGTGGCGAATGGCCTTTAATTCTGGTGATCTTATCGGATTTTCCGCTTTTTATGAAAAAAATGCAGTATTACATATTTCACCTTTTGGTTCTTATTCAGGTGTCGATGAAATCAAGGCGTTTTGGCAAAGTTTGATTGACCAAGATCTCAAGGTACTGGAGTATTTTGGTATTCAGATGACGAGGGTAGCTGGTGACCAAATCATATTGCGAGGTAGCTGGACGATGAATAAAGCAAGTGGTTTAATCCATAAAGAGTTGTGGGCTTTACAGGATAATGGTTATGTTTTAATGCGTGAAGCCGAATTAGAAGCGGTCGTCTAATGCGGTTATATATTTGGCTAGTTGGTAATGAGTATCGATGTGGACTCTCTCTGAATGATTGAAATAATAGAACTCTATTTTCACAGCTACTAACGCGAAGGCCGACTTTTCATAAGGCATGACTACACCTTAATCTGCGCTCTAAACAGATTGCTCATATAGCCGGTGACAGTCATGCCTGAAGAAGAGTTTATCATCAATGTCTTTTGTCTGATTGATGATTTATTCAATAAGCTTTTTCCCAGACCTTTACGTACTCGTGGCTATGAGCCCAAGCTCAGTGATAGCGAGGTTCTTACCATTGAAATAGTGGGCGAATGGCTTGGACATCACAAGGACAAGGATATCTGGAAATATTTTCGACGACACTGGCTACACTTTTTTCCAGGCATTCCCGCCAGAACCAAGCTGGCCTCACAGGGGGCGAACCTCTGGGCTGTAAAGCAAAAAATCACAGAGCGTCTGGTGCAGATATTGGGCGCTGACAGTGATGATGTTCACCTGATTGATGGTTTTCCCATAGAGGTGTGCAAGCGGGTTCGGGCAAAACGTCGGAAAATATTTAATGACGAAGTGGCTTATGGCTACTGTGCTTCAAAAGACAAGAAATTTTTTGGCTTTCAGGGGCATCTGTTAATTTCAATGACGGGCATTCCAGTTTCACTGAGCCTGACACCTGCGAACGTTGACGAGAGAGACGCAGCTTACGATTTGATAGAAACGATAGCCGGGTTGTTGTTGGGTGACAAAGGCTACATTAAGCCGATTTTCAAAGAAGATTGCGAAGCAATTGGTATCGACCTGCAAACGCCATTGAAAAAAACATGAAAGATAACCGGCCAAAAAAATTCGTTAAACTGATCATGCGGGTCAGGCGCAGAATCGAAACTGTCATTGGACAGTTGGCACATTATTTCGATATTGAGCACAGTGGCTGCCGTAATATGTGGCGCATGACGGCAAGAATAGCCCGCAAGTTACTGGCTTACAACGTAGGTGTATTCCTAAATGTACTGGCTGGTAAGCCTGCTATTCAGTTTGAGAGTTTAATAACTGCTTGAAAACACGGTTTTCGGGCATGACAGGCAGTGTGCATTCAAAATGGGTTTTCGGTCGGCCATGTAGTATTTATTTCTTGTTCTATAAGTCAAAAGTCGGTCTTCGCGTAGCTACTAGTAGCTACTATAGGAACACCTCTTATGATAGTTAACTGTCATGCCCGCTTCTGTTATTTCCAGCTCTACCAAAAGCATCGTTCTGCAAATTGAAGTTTCTATAGATTAAGGGAACATGCTGAATCTTGAAGATGGCTATGTTGTCGTTAGTGGTTGAGATATTCGTAATCTTTTATTCACTGCGCCCCATTATGGGAATTCGAGTATTAAGACCGATTATATTCGACGAAAACAGAAATAACCGGTTTAGCCATTATTCACTAAGCCTGATATTTTTACAGTTTATAAATATCATGGCTCACTGTACACAACAATTTTCATGAAGCTAGGACTTTCGCATTGACAGGCAGCTGTAAAAATTGCTAGATCAGCAAAAAATAGCGGATGTCGTCGTGCGTAGAAAGATAACAAGACCTACAACAGCTGGGTGTGATTTGCCGAAATATACAGGGTTTCTATTGTGTGAGCCGAAATCAGCAACCTGTACTCGCCTTAGTGAGATCGGAGATATGTCACACCACAGCGTTAACCGTTTTCTACAACGTGAAGACTTTGCTCCCAATGACCTTTTCATGGAAGTAGCCGCAAGGCTGATTCTTGATGGGGGCACGCTATCGGTTGATGATACGGTGCTGGATAAGCCGTACAGTAACTACACGGCATTCATCGGCTATCATTACTCGGGCAAGCATCATAAAGCCGTCAAGGGCATTAATCTCATAACGCTCTATTACACCGATATCAAAGGCTATAGCCTTCCTGTCAATTTCCGTATCTATGACTCTGCGGACGGAAAGTCCAAAAATGATTATTTTCTCGAGATGCTGAAAGAAGTACTTGTATGGGGCTTACGACCTGCATTTGTTACGGGGGATTCCTGGTATAGCAGTGCCGCAAACCTGAAGACTGTGAAAAACAACGGTCTGGGTTTTATGTTTGCCGTTAAAAGCAACCGTACTGTTTCTATCCAAAAGGGTGACTACCAACAAGTGCAGAGCCTGGAGATTCCTGAAGAGGGAATAACCGTTTGGCTACGTAATTTTGGTTCTGTGCGTTTGTACCGGACGCGGCTAAAAAACGAGCTGCGCCATTACGTCGTCTACACACCCCATGCTGGATCAGAGGTATCACCACAGGTAGGCTTTAATGAACTTCACCTGCACCATTGGGCGATCGAAGAGTATCACCGGGCGCTGAAACAACTCTGCAGTATTGAGCGCTTTCAGGTGAGAGGAAAGCAGCAGGTCAGGAACCATATTTTTGCCTCTATCTTTGGGTATGCCTGCCTTCAGGCCAAGAAAGTATCTGAATCTCTCAGTAGCATCTATCGCGTTAAGAATGATGCGCTCAAGGATGCTATTTGGGACTTCATTAAGAGCTTCTCTGATGGTAAAGACTGGCTGAGACCATCTTTTATCAGAGCTGTCAATGCGTAAGTTCTAGAAGCCTTCTCCCACCTGACTTCAAATAGCAGCTCCACTGCTCCACATATTTCTTCCAGCCATTTATCAACGTGATGGAGAATTCTGGCAAGATAATCCAGTCCTGTACGGAAGATGGATTGCGCTTTTCGGCCATGACTTTTTAGCTTGACCGGGGTTGCATCGTTTATCCAATCTCCCGTCTTATATGCTCAGCAGAAGGCTAATGCCAAGGCACAGAGCAACTTTGATATTTTATCCCGATCCTTCAGGTGAGTTTCCTCAAGGTTAAAACCTCTGCCTTTCATAGCTTGAAACATGGTTTCTATTTGCAATCTTTGGAGATAATCTTCAATGGCACGCCAAGATTCAGTATTGCAAATGATCACCATTGGATCATTACCTTTTTTAGAGGCCGCAAGATAGACCATTTGCCCCCACACTTTTATTGGCTGTCTGATGGCCATGGTTTCACCGGTTGTCAGTAAAAATATTCTGGTCACCGGTAATAACCGGTTTTGGTGTTTATTGGGGACCAATGTGTTGCAGGGAACCCTGATGCAAAAAGGCCAGTTCCTATGAACCAGAAATTTCAACCAGCGCTTGCCCTTAAACTCCCTGTCCATGAGTAAACGCTGTATCGCTTGTTCAGGAAATATCTTTTGAAATTTCTGTAGCAGCTCAATGCGCTCCGCCGTATTCGAGCACCCCTTCTTGGGCAGGAGCGTCCATAAAATCGGGATAGCCATGCCCTTGTAGTTACTAGCCAGAAACAGGATGTTGATTTTGAAAATCCCAAACATCCAGTTAGTTCGATCCATGCTGAGTTGCCCTTTGCACTAAGGTGCAATCAGGCCAGCGATTATCCTGGCTGTAACAGCGTCCTCAAAAACCACTTCGAGAAAGAATCGCTGAATGCGGCGGTAACAGGATGCAGTCTGTGACTTTCCGGGAAAGGTGGTTGCAAGGTGTGTGAAGTTTACAATCTGCTTTTGCAGCAGACTCAGCACAAGATGGGCGAGGACGCTCAGTCGGCACTTGTTCCAGTTCAGATAGGTTCTACACTGCGTAATGAGTAAGTCGGCAGGTTCCATTGTCGAGAGGAGTTTTGTGGTAAAAACCTCAAGATAGAGGATCCCGCTGACACACTTCTGATTTTTGTCGTGTACAGTGTCCGGACATATTGAAAAGCGTGAGTTTGAATATAAGCGTCACGGGACTTAGGCCCTGCTGGCAGGAATGGATGTGGTAACGGGCAAGATTATTACTTTGGTAAGAGACACCCGGACGGAACAAGATTTTGCAGGCTGGCTTGATAGCATGCTGATGAGTGATCCAACTGCTACAGGTTGGCATTTTGTCATGGATCGTCTGAATACCCATATGTCAGAGGCTGCGTTCAGGGCGGTCGCCAGAATTGAAGGTACAGCAGAAAAAGAGCTGGGAGTTAAAAAGAAATCCGGCATTCTCAAGAACATGAAAACACGGGCTGCTTACTTGAGCGATGTGTCCCACAAGGTGGTGTTCCACTATACCCCGAAGCACGCATCATGGCTGAACCAGATAGAGATATGGTTTTCGATTCTGGTGAGGCGCTTTCTGAAACGAAACAGTTTTACATCGACCGCAGACCTGAAGGCTCGTCTCCAGCAGTTTGTGGACTTCTTCAATGAGAAAATGCCCAAGCCTTTTAAGTGGACAGTATTTTCCAATCCAGAAATGAGCTTAAAGGTAGGTAGTAACACCTATGCTTCAGCTTGTCGTTCATGAACTGATTTAAACAGTGTTTGCCGTGCTCGTTGAAGCTGTTCAGCAGCTTCATTATCGCTCATGGCTTCCGCTTCTGCCTTCAGCTGTTCCAGAGTGATTCCTTCTTTCAGATACTGCTCCGGTTGGTCAAGCGACAGGAATTTCTCATAGGGTGTCATCATGTTTTCATAACGGTAAACCTTCTTTTCCTTCCCTTTCTTATCGATTAGGGTTTCAGGGTAGAAGCAGGGGCGATGGTAGTTGATGTAAGGGTTCAGATACTTCTTATCAAACTCGTTAAACTGCTCCGCATGGTGTTGTGGTATATGTGCATGACCCAGCAGCTTTCTGATCACTGAACCATTCTTGCTTTCAACCAGTGCGTTGTCATTGCTGTGTCTGGATCGGGACTTGGACAAGGCAATATTGAGCTTGTTCAGCAGTGCCGCTACCTGATGATTAATGAACTCTGAGCCATTATCCGAGTGGAATTCCAGCAGCCTGAATGGAAAGCCTGCCAGCAGGCCTTCAAGCACTGGCACCAGGTATCGCTCGCTGATTTTCTCAACGGTGCATACCACTTCGTACTGGGTCACCTCATCAACCGCATTGATGTGATAAAGCCCCTTAACGCCGTCTTTATCGCCCTGGTGTACCGTGTCAACCCGGATATAGCGCGGTCGACCTTGAGGATCAGGCCTGCGACGCACACCAATCGCTCTTTGCGTTGAGCGTGTACTGTTTTTGTTCCCTCTGGTTCGTTCATAGGTCTTGGATTGCCTGAGGTTATAGAGATGAGAAATGGAGATGGTTGCCAGCCGTTCATACCGGCCATCTCCCTGCTGAAATGCTCGTTCACAAATTTTTTTGATGGCAGGCCCACTCAAGTCGCTGTGTAGCCGATCAGTGTGGGCAAGAAGGCGAATATCGGCTTTGGTATATCTTGTCCTGAAGCCATTGTTGGAAGAGTGATGCCGCTTAACAGTGCCTTTATTGGTGTACTGGTTAATAAGCCGGGTTACTTGAGCCGTCGAATAGCCGCTGGCTACGGTCAGGTAACGCCTGATAAGCCCCTTACCCTCTCTACCAAGAGAGCGGTATTTAAAGTGACTGAGGGTTTGCTCTATCCACTGATAGCATTCGTCTTTGGAGTCCCAGCCGGGCTCAAGACAAGCCTCTTGTGACAAGAGGGTTTTCACATCGTCAAGCGTTTTTATGAAGTGGGTGTTCATGATGATTTTCATGTCCTCATCATGAACGACTGTACAGAAAACTACAGGCTCATTTCGTGCTAGAAACAAGCCTGCCCTTCAGGCTCATTTCATATTGGAAGAGACTTGGACTCATAAAAGGTCGGCCATTACAGATATAATACTGTATGGGGGTTAGCGCTTGGCTGCACTAGCCGTGGCCGTTACTTCTTGACGGAAATTTGTCTGACCCATGCCCGTGGTTTTGTGTCGGTTGCACAGGACTCTCTTCCTTCCCCCTATTTCCCTCCTCAAGCTTGAGTGCTCCTTTCATACGGTTTTCTCCTATTTTTGAATAGCTTTTTGCAGTGATGCGGGCAGGTCAAATGCATCCCGGTTGGCGGCTCCATTGTCTGTGAATGTTTATCATGTCTCCGGTCTGTTTAAAAAGTGGTACAAAATTCAGCAAACAGTGTTGAAATCTTCAGGGTGAGTTAATACGATAGAACTTACGCATTGACAGCTCTGATAAAAGATGGTCTCAGCCAGTCTTTACCATCAGAGAAGCTCTTAATGAAGTCCCAAATAGCATCCTTGAGCGCATCATTCTTAACGCGATAGATGCTACTGAGAGATTCAGATACTTTCTTGGCCTGAAGGCAGGCATACCCAAAGATAGAGGCAAAAATATGGTTCCTGACCTGCTGCTTTCCTCTCACCTGAAAGCGCTCAATACTGCAGAGTTGTTTCAGCGCCCGGTGATACTCTTCGATCGCCCAATGGTGCAGGTGAAGTTCATTAAAGCCTACCTGTGGTGATACCTCTGATCCAGCATGGGGTGTGTAGACGACGTAATGGCGCAGCTCGTTTTTTAGCCGCGTCCGGTACAAACGCACAGAACCAAAATTACGTAGCCAAACGGTTATTCCCTCTTCAGGAATCTCCAGGCTCTGCACTTGTTGGTAGTCACCCTTTTGGATAGAAACAGTACGGTTGCTTTTAACGGCAAACATAAAACCCAGACCGTTGTTTTTCACAGTCTTCAGGTTTGCGGCACTGCTATACCAGGAATCCCCCGTAACAAATGCAGGTCGTAAGCCCCATACAAGTACTTCTTTCAGCATCTCGAGAAAATAATCATTTTTGGACTTTCCGTCCGCAGAGTCATAGATACGGAAATTGACAGGAAGGCTATAGCCTTTGATATCGGTGTAATAGAGCGTTATGAGATTAATGCCCTTGACGGCTTTATGATGCTTGCCCGAGTAATGATAGCCGATGAATGCCGTGTAGTTACTGTACGGCTTATCCAGCACCGTATCATCAACCGATAGCGTGCCCCCATCAAGAATCAGCCTTGCGGCTACTTCCATGAAAAGGTCATTGGGAGCAAAGTCTTCACGTTGTAGAAAACGGTTAACGCTGTGGTGTGACATATCTCCGATCTCACTAAGGCGAGTACAGGTTGCTGATTTCGGCTCACACAATAGAAACCCTGTATATTTCGGCAAATCACACCCAGCTGTTGTAGGTCTTGTTATCTTTCTACGCACGACGACATCCGCTATTTTTTGCTGATCTAGCAATTTTTACAGCTGCCTGTCAATGCGAAAGTCCTATACGATAAACATTCGGTAGGTAGTTTTCATAAACGAACTGCAGGACTTTCTACATGGACGTAGATGGCACACCGAACCTTCCTCTGGATCTCAACGAGATGAATCAGTCGCTGACCATCATCGTTACGGAGCTGGATAAACTGGACCGCCGTGGCGAAAAATGGCTGGTCATCGCACTGGATGTTATTCGCTGCCGTTATGGGCAGGAGGGCAGGCACCATGAATCACCCGGAGATGGCCAGACGGCTGCAACAGGCCATGGAGTTGGCAGCCATTTCCAGCGTACCCAAACTGGCCCGTAAAACGGGCATTGACCGGGGGTATCTTTACCGGTTATCCCAGGGCGAAATTCGTACCCCTCATAAGTACCTCGATACCCTGGCGGAAGCCATGGGGGTAAGCCCTCACTGGCTGGGCGCCGGAATTGGTGAACCGTACGACCATGAACGCACGGTTCCCCGGCATCGCCGCTACTTCAGAACGGTAACGGTCGTACCAAACGAAGGCGACAGTTACGATATCGAGGCGGAAGTACCGAATATTTTCAGCAGCCACCGGCATATACCGGTGGAGGAGGAGCGGTATCGGTACCTCTATGTTCCGGAGACCAATGACTATTTTCCGGCCTACACGCTGCTGACGGTAGAGCAGGAATCGCGCCCGGGCCCAGGTTTTTTTGTTGCCTGGATCAACGGGGAGGGGCGAAAGCGACTGGGCAGTTTTGTTGCCCATTACCAGGGAATGGATTGCGTGTATAGCAAAGATCCCGATATGGAGGTGATCGGCAGAGTGAGAAACATGGACTACTGGCAGGCAGAACCCAGTGAGGAGGTGATCAGAAAGTAAAAGGGGTGATGATGGACCATGAACAATAACAACAGGGCTGTTAACACTATGCGATTAATCGATTACGACCCGGAAAAGGATGAGGTGCTGGTCGTCAAGGCCGGTCTGACCACACACCGCAAAATCCGAACCTTCATAGAAACCGGTCAGGTGGATGAATTGAACCGACAGGATCGGGCCAGGCTCCACAAGATGTTGCAAGGCCATCCGTTTGTGTTCACCGATCATTGCACCTTCGGTGGACACTCCTTCTCAGTCTCCTCACAACATACCCTGCTGCGGGTATTGCGCCTGGCGTATATGGCGGTGGTCATTCTCTGCCCCCTGGCGTTTCTCGGGCAGACTGAGTTGCTGGGTGTTATCCTGACTGGCGGATCACTGTTTTTTTCGCTGTCCTTTACGTTTCTGGATTGTATTTCAGAACTCTATGGGTATCGCCGGGCCAGAGGCTTGGTAATCGATGTCTCTGCTGTGCTGATGGTGGTCGGTCTGCTGGGACAGTGGTGGGCTGAATGGATGGGGTTGGACCCGCTGATCAGGGAACTGACCGGTAATTTTATGGCCCTGGGATGTGCCCTGTTTGTGACCGATATGATCAATATCGGGATTTTCCATAAGCTTCGCAAAAAGATGCAGAACCGAGGCTTTGTGATTCGCTCGGCTTTATCGTCTGTGATTGCCATGGTGGTTTTTGCGCCCGTAGGCGGTTTTATTCGCTTTGGTGAATTTTGGCATAATGATGCAGTGAGCGAATTGATCAAGGACACCACGTTGTCAAAGATCATCCTGTCGCTCTGTTTTCTGGTTATCGGCACGGTGATTGTGTATGGAACCCGGCAGTGGCGTCGTGAATACGTGAAGTAGGGCTTCATTATAAACTGGTCGTGTACTCAACAGGCAGAGACCCGAGCGGTAAAGTGGGGCTAAATAGTCGCCGCAAGCCAGAGTCGGGTCAGTCGATCCTTTTGCAATAGGCAATCTGGCCCTGGTGATCTGGTTATCGTCAGCGGCTATTCAATGTCGGGCACACTGACCCGTTCAGACATTGGTTAATCAAGCTGACCGGGCACATCATCGAACGCTTCGATTTGTGGCTGATAGTATTGCCGTTCGATCCATTCCAGTGCCTTCTGAAAGGCCAGCGCACCGTATTTGGCACAGCTGAAACGACGGGTGTGAACGGTCTCCGATGTGTCGCCTTCCTCAAGCTGAAATCGTGCCTGCCAACCGGTTTGCCCATCCCGCAGTGTGTATTTTTCAATTTTTATCATGACTGGTGATGATTCCCTGTGTCGTGGGTTGCAGGTCTGGCGTCAGCCTGTCCTCCTGAAGGTGCGCGATTATTAACCACTTGGAAGGTGTAAGTATTGATACGTATCAATACTTATTGTTGCCACGTTTTGACAGGGGAGTCCATGGTTGAATCGTGTTGCAGATTAATAGCTTTCCAACTCTGATATGGCCATCTGTTTCCGTTCCGGGCTGGTGTGGAGGTATTTGGCGGTGACATCCAATGACTCATGGCCCATGAGCTCCTGGATGGTGACAAGATCCACTCGAAGCTCAGCAAGGCGGGTGCCGAAGGTATGCCGCAACCCATGGAAATCGATTTTGCCGGTCAGTCCAGCCGCTTCCCTGGCTTTATACCAACGGCGGTCAATGTACTTGTGACTGGCTCTCTGGCCAGAGCTATTTGGGAAGACCAGGTCGGTGTGGCCTGTTTGGTCGAGCCAGACTTTGAGTATGCTGGATGAAACATGATTCATCGGAATGTATCGGGTCTGGAGTGATTTGGTGCGTGCTTTCTTTTTTGGGTGGCTGTCGGAATGATCCCCCATACCCACCACGGTAATGACCCCGGACGAGAAATCAATGTCGTTTACTTTAAGGTTGAGCAATTCACCTTTGCGCATGCCGGTGTGGATGGCCACCATGACTAATGGCCGGAGCATATCGGCAAACTTGCCTTCGTACTGGTTATCCAGTTCCCGACGGTACTCGTCGTATTGATCCAGACCGGCCATGAGTTTTTTCTCATAGTCACGGGTCAGGTATTTGATCTTTTTGCTCTTGTCCTCTTTGAGCCGTTTGACTTCGGACATCGGGGTTTTCTCCAGATAGCCAGCCGCGACGGCTTTGGTCAGAATGCCCCGAAGATCGTTCATAATCCGGTTGCCACCCGTGGGGGCGCCGGGGTAATTGTTGAGCCACTTGCTCATATCAAAGGCGGTAATCTGGGACATGGGCTTATCAAGCCACTTTGCGAAATGACGTTTGATGTTTTTCTCGGCTTCGTCCGCCGTTACCTCAGGGGTGACGCTTCTGAAGTCGCCTTCAATAAAAGCCCGCAGGGTATTTTGTCGGTTTTTTTCAATCGCCTTGCGACGCTCTCGTTTTTGTTCCTGCGGGTCGTTACCCGTTGCCACATCCCCAGAAGCTGCTCTTGCCATTGTCCGGGCCTGTTCGACGGTAATCTCCCCATGCTTGCCAAGGGGGTGTTTTCGGTTGGTTCCGGTAACGGGGGATTTGTATTCGTAGTAGAAGTACTTGCCGGTTTTCTTTAACTGGCAGGAGAACCCACGGATCTCATTGTCCCTGAGGGCTTTCTCACCCATTTTTGATACACTGCTTTCAGTGATTTTCTTGATCATCTCCATCAACCCCAATCATTGCTCATTGATTCGGAATAGATTCGGACTCAGTCTGCCGAAACGGTATTGCAACTTTCTGGTATGATCTTACTAATTAGCTCAGAGTGCCAGATATATCAAGGGGTGTAGGGTTGTTCATTATTGGTGATATAGTACCTAATAGCAGGGTTTCTACGACCTTCCCTCTCCATGTGAGAGTAGGTCATCGCCAGGCACCAATTAGAGAACCCCGATAGAGCAATCTGTCGGGGTTTTTGCTATCTGAAATAATACAAATGATTTTCACGCATATTTCAAATATGCTGCCACGACTTCACTTTATTAAATTCATGGACAGGCAGTATATCGATGATAAGAAAAGCCATTGCAAGCGATTGTGAGCAGATAGCGGATATCTACAACAACTATGTCCTGAACACTACTGTTACCTTTGAAGTTGACCCAGTTACTGCTGAAGAGATTGCCGAAAGGCAGGAGAAAGCCCACTGTTTTCTGGTTTATGAGCAGGATGAATGTGTGCTCGGCTATGCCTATGCCTCAAGTTACCATTCACGGACAGCCTATCGTTACACTGCCGAAGGGTCGATTTACCTGAAAAATGGAGCTGAGGGCCGTGGAATGGGTACCTTGTTATATGAAGCGTTATTCAGTGCTGCAAAAGAGCTTGGGATTCGGGAAATGATAGGCGTGATTGCACTGCCTAATAAGAGCAGCGAGGCATTGCATCAGAAGCTGGGATATCGAAAGGTGGGAGTAATGGAGCGCTGTGGTTTTAAGTTTGATCAAGCCATTGATACATCAATCTGGCAGCGTTCATTATGAGAGAGCATGGATAAGTTGTTGTGCAGCACGTAAATACATGCTGCACAGTTTCATTCTCAGGCCGCTGCTTCTTTCTGGATAAGATGAACATCCCTCTGAGGGAATGGAATTTCAATACCTGCTTCATCAAGAGCCATTTTTATATTTTCATGAAGGCTGAAGTATACATCCCAATAGTCGCTGGATTTTGCCCAAGGGCGAACAGCAAAATTTACGGATGAATCTGCCAACGCCAATACACCAATGGTCCATGCAGGGTCTTTAAGGACTTTTTCATTAGATTGAAGCACTTGCTCAATCACGGTTTTGGTTTTTTTAAGGTCAGACGAGTAGCCGACACCAATAACCAGATCAATTCTTCTTTGGCCGGTTCTTGTGTAATTAACAATATTACCGCTTAAAACGTTGTTATTAGGCACAACAACCATTTTGTTGTCGGGTGTAATGAGAACTGTGGTAAAAATCTGTACGGATTCCACAGAGCCTGCGACACCGGAAACTTCAACAAACTCTCCTTTCTTAACCGGACGAAAAATAATCAGTAGTACGCCAGCAGCAAAATTGGACAGTGAGCCTTGCAGAGCAAGACCAATAGCCAGACCTGCGGCACCAATGATCGCGACCAGAGATGCCGTTTGGATACCAACGCGACTAAGTGCTGCTGCAACCACAAATGCCAGTATCAGATACTTGGTCATGTTACTGGTAAAGCTGGCAACAATACCGTCGACCTGCTTTTTCAACATGATTTTATAAAGGGCATTACTGATCATTCGAGCAATCAGAATACCGATAACCAGTGTCAAAAGAGCAGAGACGATATTGACGCAATACTCAATTAACAAGGTTTGATTATTCTGTAGCCAGTCAGTTGACTGGCCTACAAGATCAAGGCTCATGATTGACTCCTTGTATAGGCAATAGGTATGAAAAGATATTTGGAGTGAGAGGATATCAGAAATCTAAAAGTCGTCAGTCGTTTTTTACCACTACGAATTCCAGTAGATGAAACTCGTAGTCACCATACCTTAGAATAGAGAAAATTAGTCTTGGGCAATGGTTAAATCGCCAAAACCATCATCATCACCTCCGTCCTGATGACCATCCATTTTAATCAGCAGGCGCATATTGTTTGATGAGTCAGCATGTTGGATAGCTTGTTGTGTCGAAATTTTTCCAGCTTTGAAAAGTTTAAATATAGACTGATCAATCGTCTGCATACCAGACTCTTTTGAGCGTTCCATTAAATCACTGATTTCATCCACTTTTCCTTTTTTAATAAGCTCTGCCAGAGCCGGTGTGTTTAATAGAATCTCATGAGAAGGGAAGGCAGTAGAACCATCCTCCGAGCCAATCAGCTGTTGCCCCAGTACACCCTGTAAACTTAGCGATAAATCGAGAAGGACTTCTTCATGCTGTTCCTGTGGGAAAAAGTGAATAATTCTTTCCAGGGCCTGGTAAGCGGTATTCGCATGGAGCGTTGCAATACAGAGGTGACCCGTTTGAACAAATTCAATGGTGTGTTTCATGACTTGAGGGGAGCGTATCTCTCCGATAACCACCAGATCTGGTGCCTGACGGAGGGCATTTGACAAGCCCTCTTCATAGGTTTTTGTATCCAGTCCAACTTCACGCTGAGTTACGATGCACTTATTGTGTTTGTGAATAAATTCAATTGGATCCTCAATAGTAATGATATGTCCTTTACCAGCGTTGTTTCTATGATTGACCAGAGATGCCATCGACGTTGTCTTACCTGCTCCTGCTGGTCCGGTAATCAGTATCAGGCCCCGCTCCTTGAGAATAAGGTCGCAAAATACTTCGGGAAGCCCTAGCTCTTGAGGATCGGGGATATGATGGTGGATTCGTCGAATCACCATCCCGGGTTCACCTTTTTGAAAAAAAGCACTAATACGGAAGCGTCCGGATTCTGGGTTCTGAATGGCGTAATTACTTTCTCGGGTATCACGAAAATCCTGGAAGCGCTCTACACCCATTATATTTTCAAATATCTGGTAAGCCTGTTCACTGGCTAGAGAGGCTTTGGCTATGGATACCAGTTGGCCATTGACTTTCAGGCAGGGTGGGTAGCCGACCGTTAGGAATAGCTCGGAGCCATTACGATCAGCCAGTAACGAGAGTGCTTTATTAATATCCACAGTATAAGAGTTTCAAGTTGTTGAGACTCTTAATTTGTCGGCCTGTTCAACTCTCTCTTAATGCCTTGCAGATATCTTCTTGCATATCTTCTGGTTTGGTCGTTGGAGCATAACGATCAATAATCTCGCCCTTACGGCTGACCAGAAACTTGGTAAAGTTCCATTTGATATTCTGTGTTCCCAGTAAGCCTGGTGCCTCTGCTTTCAAGTCTTTGTAGATTGGTGCAGCAGAATCACCATTTACATCAATTTTTTCAAAAACAGGAAAAGTTACCCCATAGTTTTTCTCACAGAAAGCACCAATCTCATTACTGTCCCCAGGCTCCTGCCGGCCAAACTGGTTACAGGGAAAACCCAAAATCACCAGCCCCTGATCCTTATATTTGTTGTATAGCTCTTCAAGGCTCTGATACTGAGGAGTAAAGCCGCATTTACTGGCGGTATTGACGATTAAAATGACCTTATTTTGGTAGTCGGACAGTTCTTTCATTTGCCCATCAAGCAAAGGCATTTTGTACTTCTGTAGTTCCATGGTTGAACCTCGGTATCGGCTCTTCTTCTGATTAGACCAGTGCAGCATAATTTCCATACAAAGGGTATTGATGAACCAATACCGTGCTGCACACTCAATACATTAAATGTCAGCTTATCAATAATGGACAGAATCTGTTCCAGAAACAACAAAAAAACGGCCTGAAAACCAGGCCGTAAAGATGAGGATTTGCGAATCACTGGCATTAGCCAGTTAGTCAGGTCTGAAATTTCGTTCGATGGCAGTCCCTCCATAAGTCAACTGGTTAAAGTGCTTGGGGTGGCTCAACAAAGGCTTGGGGAGAGTCTGATTGAGCCGAGAGTTATTAAATTATTAACCTTAATGAGAATGGTTATCATTCTAGTATCAGGTTCCGTGATAATGCAAGCCTTGAATGCAAAGAAAAATAGTTTTTTGTTAAAACATGATAATGACCCCTTTGAAAGTGATCAGAGTGGGCATTTGTCTTGATAAATCGTATGCCTGATAGACAGGAGGGTATTGCTGACTTCGAGCTGATCAAGGCCATGGCTAATCATGACAGTTCTTGTTGCTGTTATAGACTGTATAAGATGGGTAAGAAAGAACTGCGAACGGAGGCGATGGAATTGAAGAAACGTTTGGGGATCTTATTGTGTGATGAGCACCATCCAGACTCGATTAAGAGGTTCGGAACCTATGATAATGATTACAAGATGATGGTGGATGCTGTAATGAAGGGGCGATGGCAGTATTCAGTATGGCGCTGTTATGAAGGCAGTTTCCCATCAGGCATTGATCAGTGTGATGCATGGATTATCAGTGGCAGTAAATCTGCCGCTTATGATCCAGATTCATGGATTCAGAAACTCAAGGCATTGATTGTAGAGATGGAGAAGAGCGATGCAGTGCTGGTTGGTATTTGTTTTGGTCATCAAGTGATTCATCAGGCCTTGGGAGGTCAGGTCCAAAAGTCCTCTATGGGGTGGGGGGTTGGTGCTTATCCGGTAAGGGCTCTATCAGATTTTGGTAGCTTCAGGTCCGGTGACAATATTCGTGTTTTGGCAGTTCATCAGGATCAGGTCACTAAACTGGCAGGAGGCTTTTCTCTGCTTGCTACCTCAGATTTCTGTGAGAATGCTATTACCAAAAAGGGAGCTTCAATCCTTACCTGGCAGGCGCACCCTGAATTTGTGGATGGTTTTTTTGTGGATATTTGTGCAAGGCTTCGCACAATGGTGGATGATCGATTGATTGATAAGGCTTTGGGTGACGTTGGACTGCCTGATGACCGCTCTCAAGCAGGAGAAGTCATTGTACATTTTCTTGCAGGAAATGGCCTGAGCTAATGTTGAAGCAGTTCAAGCAATGTTAGTTTACCGTAAGGGTCTCTATAGAGCTCTGCCTGGCAGTTTTTGCCGCTACTCATTTGAAAGGTCAGGAAATAACAGGTACCAAGGATATGTTGAACTTTAGCTTCCGTTACTTTGAAAACGGAATCAAGTTGTAGGTCTCTGGTTGCAAACCTTGCCATCTCTAACATCTCAGGGGTTGCCTTGACTGTTTTCCAACTATTTGTATTTTTTTTACTGCTGGTCACTGCATTTCCTGTAAAACAGGCCGTGAGTAGGGCTGTAAATGTGACAATAACAGAAAGTTTTAACATCACTTTTCAAGTCAACAGAGCTGAGTGCATCTCAAGCATTTTAGATGAACTTCGTCGCTTTAGTTGGAGCTTTTGATTTTTTTCCCGGCTTTGAGGCAAAGTGTATCCAGTAAAACCCCGCAATTACCCTCAGTGACCTGATCACGGGGGATCATTTCGATCCATCCGCTTTTTCCTGATACCACAATAATATTGTCTTCTACCGTGATCATCTTTACTTGCTTATAGGGGCGAAATGCCGGTTTCAATAGTGAGGAGCTGATTTTGATGCCTTTCTCTTCAAGGATAAGGGTGCGGGTTTCCAGGTCAAGGTCTGGTTGGTAGTGGAGACTAAAGCGCTTATGAACGGCAAACTTCAGGCCAAGATTCAGTATCCAAAAGGTAATGAAGGCAGAGCCAAACAGGCCAGAAAGCAGAATGGTGCTCAGACTGTTCCGAAAGACCAGAAGCGGAATCAGTAAACAGGAAAGTGAAGCAACCCATATCACCAAAGTATGCTTCGGGCTGTATTTAAGCATCAACTGATTGATGCGATTCTGGGCTCGCCCGGTAATGTGATAAGTAATATGCATCAGAGCGCTTTGCGGTATTTACCTTCGTAGTCGAACAGCTTATCAATGATCTTCCAGTAATGTTTTTCTTTCTGGGCTATCACAAAATCAGGCTTGCGAAATTTCTTCCTGCTGTGGATAACATTATCCACAGTTGACGCCCTGAATGGCTCCGCACGATTAATCAAGGCATGCTTGCCAAAATGATGGTAGAAGGCACCTTGTTGGGATGGCGTATCCAGTCTGAAAAATTCATTAATTTCGGCGCCATCTTCATCATGGTAGGTGATCTTGATTCTCTGTTTGCCCTGAGGATCTTTATCAGCACTCATTTCCATACCAGAACACCGGATCACCATGCAGTTCTTAAGGTTCAGAGCCTCTCGAAGTTTTTTATCCGGGTCTACCAGTCCGTTCTTGCAGCTGTGGCACTTCCTGGCAGCAATATCATTTTCAGCACCACACTGATTGCACTCTTTAAAACGGTAGCGGAACTCACATTGTTCTTTTACTTCTCTACCGTTGTCATCCAGAAACGCTTCAAAGCCCTGGCAGCGCCGACCATAGTGTTCAACCAGATCGCCGTCACTATCGGTAACGCCCCAGAAATTATTCTCGTGTCCACAGGCCGGGCAGGGAACCGTTACCGGTACAGCTTTGGAGTCCGGTTTGGGTTCACCGACTTCCGGGCTGTATAAACTGAAGCGGTTGCCGGCATAATCAATAATCAGGCAGTCTTTTTTATCGGGCGCGAGACGCAGCCCCCGACCAGCTATCTGCTGATAAAGGCTGACGGACTCTGTTGGACGCAGTATGGCGATCAGGTCAACATGGGGTGCATCAAAGCCTGTAGTGAGTACTGAAACATTCACAAGGAATTTGAGCTGCTGCTGTTTGAAGGCTTCGATCAGGCGATCCCGCTCTTTTGATGGCGTATCACCAATAATCAGAGCGCTCTCATCTTCTGGAAGGTAACCCATGATCTCACGGGCATGGTCTACCGTAGACGCAAACACCATGACGCCTTTACGGGTTGTCGCTTCTCTTTTTACCTGCTCAATGATTTCGCGGGTGGCCCGGGTTTTTCCTTTTAATAACTGATTCAGCTCCTGCTCCCCATAACGTCCAAAGCTGTCTCTGGATAGCTGGCTGAAGTCATAGAAAACAATAGGTGCATCAACGACCTCTGGTGTCGTGAGGTAACCATTGTCAACCATGTAGGCGAGTGGTAGTTCAAACAGACACTCTTTGAAAAAACGAGGCTCTTCTGTTCTGACGGCCCCTTTGTTCTCAGAGCTTTGGTGATACTGGTACAACCAACCCATCCCCAGGCGATAAGGAGTTGCTGTTAAACCGAGAACCTTAAGGTGTGGATTCAGACGTTTAAGGTGTTCAATGACTTTGTGGTAACTGGAGTTTTTTTCCATGGATACCCGGTGGCACTCATCAATAACCAGCAGGGTGAATGTTTTCTCATCCGGCGTGTTTTGAAACTGCTCCAGGTTTCTGACAACGCTTTGTACACTGCCAAATATTACCTGTTCAGAGGCCTCTTTTTGCCCAAGTCCTGCACTGAAGATAGAAGCCTTCAAGTCATAGCTTTCATACTTGGCGTGGTTCTGCTCTACCAGTTCCTTTACATGAGCCAGCACCAGAACACGGCCTCGGGCGATACGGGCCAGTTCAGAGATAATCAGGCTCTTTCCTGCCCCTGTGGGCAGTACAAGCAGGGCCGGATCATCGGATTTGCGAAAATGCCGTATCACACTGTGAACGGCATCTTGTTGATAGGGGCGGAGCTGGTAGACCATTAATCAGCCAAATCTCTTTTGAAGATATTGGATAATATCGCCGGACTCATACATCCAGGTGTCGTCTTTGCCCTCTTCCAGAATACGCAGACAGGGTACCTGAACCTTGCCACCCATCTGTTGTAATTCATTACGGGCCTGAGCGTCATTCATGGCATCCACAGTCTGTATATTCAGTCCCAGTTTATGAATAGCCCTGCGAGCTTTGATACAGAAAGGGCAGGCCTTGAACTGGTAGAGCGTCATATTGGCTGTTTGTGCATTCACCTGGGCTTGCTGTTCTGGTGAGCGAGCCATCGCTTTAGGGCGGGTAAGCTTATCCGCAGCCGCAATACCGTAGCCTAATACATTACGAATAATTTTTAATAGCATAGGTTTCTAATACCAGTGGAAAAACTCATTGTATCAGCTAAGTCAAAGCTTATGACTGATGCCTATGAGGTTTATACGAAATCGAATACTCGGTGTATGATGTGGCACGGATAATAAATGACAATTAAATTTCTACAAGGAAATGCCATGAAGCCGGAAACCATTGCCCTGCATGCAGGCTATGAGGGGGATCCAACAACCCGTGCTGCCACAACACCCATCTATCAGACGGTATCTTACACCTTTGATGATACCCAGCACGGTGCTGATCTGTTTGATCTGAAGGTTGCGGGCAATATTTACTCGCGAATCATGAACCCAACCAATGCTGTGCTGGAAGCGAGACTGGCTGCCCTGGAAGGCGGAATTGGTGCGCTGACGGTTGCTTCCGGCATGATTGCCATCACCTATGCTCTGCAGACCATTGCGGATGCAGGCAGTAACATTGTTTCTACCAGTCAGCTCTATGGCGGGACTTATAACCTCTTTGCCCACACGTTCCCGCGCCAGGGCATTGAAGTACGTTTTGCTTCCCATGACGACTACGATGGACTGGAAGCGCTGATTGATGAAAACACCCGAGCTGTTTTCTGTGAGTCCATTGGCAACCCTGCCGGTAACATTGTCGACATCCAGAAACTGGCCGAACTGGCGCACCGGCACGGTGTAACGCTGGTGGTGGATAACACGGTCGCAACGCCTATCCTGTGTCGTCCAATCGAGCATGGTGCCGATATTGTGGTGCACTCCCTGACCAAGTACGTGGGTGGCCATGGTACAACGCTGGGTGGTGTGATTATCGACAGTGGCAAGTTTGACTGGGCTGGAAACAAAGAACGTTTTGCCATTCTCAATGAGCCGGATCCTTCTTATCACGGTGTCGTTTATACCGAAGCACTTGGAGAGGCGGCCTTTATCGGCCGTGCCAGAGTAGTTCCATTGCGGAATACCGGTGGAGCACTGGCGGCGCAGAGTGCTTTCCAGTTAATGCAGGGGCTGGAAACCCTGGCATTACGGATGGAACGGCACTGTGAAAACGCAGAAAAAGTCGCTGCTTTTCTACAGAGTCACCCTCAGGTCAGCTGGGTCAATTATGCGGGGCTGGATGATAGCCCTTATCGTGCAACGGCGGATAAGATCACCGCTGGTAAGGCTTCCGGAATATTAAGCTTTGGGATTAAAGGTGGAAAAGAAGCGGGAGCCCGCTTTATTGACGCCCTGCAGATGGTTCTTCGGCTGGTGAATATTGGCGATGCCAAGTCTCTGGCCTGCCATCCGGCATCCACTACCCACCGACAGCTTAACCCTCAGGAGCTGGAGTCTGCTGGCGTTTCTGAAGATATGGTTCGCCTTTCCATCGGTATTGAACATATCGACGATATTATTGCGGATGTTGATCAGGCGCTGCAGGTCAGCATGGCTTAATGATCCTGTGCCAGACAGACTCCTGTCTGGCTTTCCCTGCTCAGGCTTTGTACGAATTGCTTGAAGCAATATCGACGTGCTAGCGTTCGGCTTCTTTAAAAACAACGATGGAGGATGGGTTGATGATTGTAGTAACCACTTGCCGGACGCAGATGGAAATAAATCTCTAATCGAGTTTTCTGGTCCGGTCTTTTGTTACCGGGGCCTTACCGCCCTTTGATAAACAATCGTTTACAAGATGATGTCGTTTACTTTGAACCTATAAGTAACGCGTCAGGGCTTTTATTCATGTTGAATTTACTCGCATTAAACCACCTGGGCTGGCGCCCTTTCTTTCAACAGCAGTTATCACTGGATGAACTGAAAGACCACAGTGTTGCCAGAGTGATGGAGCATCATCGCTCAAGCTATGAGCTGATGAGTGATGAGGGTTATATGGCTTTGCCGGCAAATCCCAACTATCCGGCGATGACGGTTGGTGACTGGGTACTGCTGGATAGAGAGCATCGTCTGATACGGTTATTGGAGCGACAATCACTCTTCAGTCGTAAAGCTGCAGGGTCCAGAGTGACTGCCCAGCTGATCGCTGCCAATGTGGATACCGTATTTATTGTCTGTTCAATGAATCAGGATTTCAGCCTGAATCGAATTGAGCGCTACCTTGCACTGGCACATGAAGCGAATGTAGAACCGGTGATTGTTCTTACCAAGGCGGATCTCTGTGACGAACCTGAACAGTATGTAGAGCAGGTAAGACCGCTGGATTCCCTGCTTATGGTGGAAGCCGTTAATGCACTGGATATATCGAGCGTTGAGGTTCTGATGAGCTGGTGCCGACCAGGGCAGACGGTAGCCTTTCTCGGGTCTTCCGGTGTTGGAAAGTCCACACTGTTTAATTCGATCTTTCAGGAGAATAGCCAGCACACCAGCGCTATTCGAGAGGAAGACAGTAAAGGCAGGCATACAACCACGGCAAGATCATTGCGTTGTGCTGCGGGTGGTTTTCTCCTCATGGATACTCCGGGAATGCGTGAACTGCAGCTGGCAGACTGTGAGCAGGGAGTTGAGCAGACATTTGCTGATATCAGTGACATTGCCAGTCAATGTCGTTTTTCTGACTGTCAGCATGACGGTGAGCCAGGTTGTGCCATCAATGCCGCCATTACCAATGGTACGCTTGATCCTCGCCGGTTGAGCAGTTACCAGAAGCTGATGAGAGAGCAGGCCATCAATGGAGCCAGTATTGCAGAACGACGCGCAGCGGATAAGCAGTTTGTGAAAATGTGTAAGACCATCCAGTCAGGAAAAAAGGCAAGAAAGCATGAGATGTAAATAAGTCTTTCTAGGAGCCTGGGGATAGAGTCTGAGTAGCTGCTCAGACTCTATCTGTTTCTTTCAGCAGATCCGTGATCAGTCTGGCTGTCTTCTATACGCTCAATGCTGTTTTCAAGCGATTCAGCTTTTCTTCCAGAATGCTCTTTGGGCAACCAAGGTTCAGACGAATAAAGCCACGACCATCCTCACCAAAGCAATACCCCATGCTGGGAATGACGCCAGTGGCATGAACTCTCTTTTCCAGATCTTCATCGCTTAACTTCAACGTTCGGCAATCAAGCCAGGCAAGGTAAGTGGACTCTTGTGTGCGATACTGAATATGCGGCAATTCGGCTTTGATAAACTGCTCAAGAATACGACTGTTTTCGTGCAGGTAGGCAACGGTTTGATCAACCCATTCAGTACCATCTCGATAGGCTGTCTGGTTGGCTGCCAGACTGAAGGCACTGTAAACATCAATCCCGTATGCCTGAAGCTTGTTCTTCAGCCCGGTTGATTCCTGTTCATTAGGAATCATGGTGTTGGTCAGACGCAGTGAAGG
This sequence comes from Endozoicomonas sp., assembly GCF_965196975.1. NCBI lineage: Bacteria > Pseudomonadati > Pseudomonadota > Gammaproteobacteria > Oceanospirillales > Endozoicomonadaceae > Endozoicomonas > Endozoicomonas sp. The sequence goes on along the minus strand of NZ_OZ239981.1, from coordinate 4,384,496 downwards.
CAGGCCAAAGGTTTTGGTACCGGCAATACAAACCGCCATTCTCTGCTGGTGTTCTTCTCGGGTTCGAAGGCAGCTGAAGAAACGGTGTTCAGAGAAATCGATATCTGCCCAGATCTCGTCAGAGATCAGGTAAACGCCGTATTGATGGCAAAGTTCACAGACACGAGTAATTTCCGCTTCAGTCCATACCCGCCCAACCGGATTGTGTGGGTTGCAGAAGATCATCACTTTGACGCCACTGCGGAATTTACTTTCCAGATCATCAAAGTCGATGGTGTAGTAACCGCTGTCGATGATCAGCGAAGAAGTGGCGAGTGTTCTCTGAGTGTTGGTGATGGTTCGGAAAAATGCATGATACACCGGAGTTAATACCAGCACCTGATCACCGGGCTGGCTCCAGCTTTCGACCAGCATGGCGATGGCAGGCAGGCTGCCGGGTGTTGTGTGAAACCATTCTTTCTGCAGGTGTACCTGATGCCGCTCACGCCACCAGTCAATCAGTGATGAGAAATACTCGTCACTGCGCTCAGAGTAGCCAAAGATGCCATGATCCAGACGTTCCTGAAGTGGCTTCAGGATAAAGTCCGGTGCCTTGAAATCCCAGTCAGAAACCCAGCTTGGCAGTGCTTCGCCCTTTGGGACACCCAGCCACTTTTCCATATAGTCCCACTTCAGGCAGTCCGTACCATAGCGGTTGATCACAGCATCCAGTTCAGGGTGCATAAATATACCTCAGTAAGAAAGCCCCGGTGGGGGCTTTCCTTTCACTAGCAATTGTTAAGCGGTAGCGGGGTTGGCTTTAAACCTGGCTCTTTGGCATCGTTGTTAAGTCTGGCGATACCGATATTCATGGTGGCCAGAATCATGGCAAAGATCACGCCAGCGTAGTTCTGGATGGCCCATGGCAGGTAATCCAGGGTCGATACACCCAGTGTGGCGGCCATGAACACACCGGCGTTTGTCCATGGAACCAGAGGCTCTATAACAGTTCCGGCATCTTCAATGGTGCGGGACAGGTTTTTGGCATCCAGTCCCATGCGCTTATAAGTATCACGAAGCAGTTCAGAAGGAATCAGTAGAGCCAGCTTGCCATCAGATGTTGTACATACCACGGTAAAGGTGGTGGCAATGGTTGCAGCAATCAGGCTGGCGGTGCCTTTGATGCCTTTGATGCCTTTTGCCAGCATGCCTACCATAACCTTCAGGCCACCGGTCAGTGCCAGGGTACCGGCGAATGAAAAGGCGCAGAACACCAGCAGAACCATGCCCATCATGGAGAACAGGCCGCCTCGGTTTACCAGAGTCATAACATCGCTGATGACAGTGATATTGCCCAGACCCGCATCAGCAAACATGCTGCTGTTGAAGCCGTTCAGCATGGCGCTGAGTGCCGTTGCCAGACTGAAGCCCTGGATAGCAACCGCATTGATAATACCAACGACAATGGCCGCGATCATCAGAGGGATGGTTGGCAGCTTGCGGATAGCACCCCACAGGATAATAACCGGTGGCAGCAGCAGGAAAATATTCAGGGTAAAGAGCTGATCCAGGTTGGCCAGAATATGAACAACCTTTTCCGGGGTTTCTGAAGAAACACCGCTGGTGCCTGAGAAGAAGAATACCGTTGCTGCCAGGATAAATGCAGGAAGTGTCGTCCACAGCATGTGCTGAATGTGCGAGTAAAGGTCAGTTCCTGCAACAACCGGGGCAAAGTTGGTACTGTCCGACAGTGGCGAAATCTTGTCACCAAAATAAGCACCGGAAACCACAGCGCCAGCAACCGCAGCAAGATTAGCATCCATTCCAGCGGCAACCCCCATCAGGGCAACACCGACGGTACCTGCAGAACCCCAGGAAGTGCCGGTGCAGAGAGAGACCAGACAGGTAACGAGGAAGGAGGTCAGCAGAAGGTATTCCGGGCTGATAATTTTCAGACCGTAATACACCAGCATGGGGATAGTACCGCCAATCATCCAGCTACCAATCAGGCCACCAACCAGCACCAGAATGAAAACCGCTGGCAGTGTTTTTGCCAGTCGTTCAACAATGGCTTCCTGAATTTCATCCCAGCTGTAACCCTGTTTCCAGGCAACACCGGCAGCAATAATGGCAGAAGTGAGCAGCAGTGCTTCAATAGGCAGCCCGTAAACACCATAGCCAACCATCAGCAACAGCAGCATGGAAAATATGGGAACAAGGGCCAGGCCCGCAGAGGTTTCTTTAACCGTTTGTGAAGTACTCATGTAATTTACACCGCCAGATGATCACTATTTCACAGATGCGCGCATCATATTCGCATTGTTGATCCCGTTTTATGATGTAAATCAATGAAAGAATGTGAGGGGATTTGATGTAATTTACATAAGAAGTAGAGAGTATCTCCATGTCGACCATTAATGATGTTGCGAAAGCCGCCGGTGTTTCAACCGCTACGGTGTCCCGGGTCATCAACCGTTCCCCAAGTGTTCTGCCAGAAACCATTGCCCGTGTTGAACAGGCCATGGAGCAGGTGGGTTATCAAACGAAAGATAATCGTCGTCTGTCCATAAACCAGGGTGGAGATACGATCGGACTGATCCTCAGTAACTTCAACTCACCGTTCTTTGGTTTGTTGACTCAGGGCGTAGAGAAAGTTGCCCGGAAATACGGACGTAAGTTAATTGTTGCCAGTGGCCAGTACGATCCCGAATTGGAAGAGGAGGCACTGAACTATCTGTTGAACAAAGGCTGTCGCAATATCGTGATGCACAGTAAAGCGATGAGTGATGATCAGTTAATACGGATTGCCAGCAAGCTCCCAGGGTTTGTCATTGTTAACCGCTATGTTCCGGGTATGGAAGAGCAGTGCGTCTGGCTGGAGAATCGCAAGGGCACGTATCTGGCAACCAAGCATTTACTGGATCATGGGCATCGAAATATCGCGTATATCAGCTGTGAACTTGAAATTGACGATAAGGCTGAGCGCTTTTTCGGGTATCAGAAAGCTTTGGAAGAAGCGGGTATCAGCGTTAATCCTGACTGGGTTGAAGAAGTACCTTTTGGTGAGCATGGTGGTGCATTGGCAGCAACCAACTTGCTAAATAAAGGGCTTCCGGTGACTGCACTGGTTGCTTACAACGACTTCTTTGCTGCTGCAGCTATCCAGGTATTTGCTGATCACGGCATTTCAGTACCGGATAGATTGTCTGTGGTGGGCTTCGACGATGTTTTGCCCCAGTGTTACTTCACCCCGAGACTGACCACTGTTCGCAGCCCGATTGAGAGCATGGCAATTCATGCCGCAAGATTGTGTGTGGAAGGTCCTGAAAGTGGTGTATCAACACGTTTTCAGCCCTTGCTGGTGCGACGGAGTTCAGTATCGCAGGCCTATGAGGGGTTGTGAGAGCTATAGATAGAGTGTTTTTATTGTTTTTTTAACTAAAAAAAGGTGGTTGAAGCTCCTGTTGGTAAACAGCGATGGCATGACAAAAAAGCATTGTTTATTAGTGCCATCGTTGGAAATCTTAATTAGTTCCCCAGTAGTTAGTGATAGTAACCATATTGTTATCTAAAAAAAAATAACTCCATTGTAAGTTATAAGGAATTAACCAATAACGACTGTTTGAGCAACTCTCTTGAATAGATTCTAATACTTTAGTGGTAAATGAATTCTGGTCGGTTGGAGTATACCTACTGCTTAACCTCAGTCAGATCAGGACAAATACCAGGGATGGAGGTTTAATATGTTGACCAGCACTGTAGTAGCCAATGATCACGTGCATTTATCTTCTCCAAGTCATTCGGATGCCATTTCAGCCAGAAAAGAAGTGCCTTGTTTTTCTTCTAAAAGAATGTTGGAGAGCATTGATGTAACGTCAAAATATACGTCTGTAGATGATTTTTTGAATAAGAATAAACTCCACCAAAGAAGAGAATTAGGCCGAGGTGACTTTGGTAAAGTTCATGCTGTGGATGGAGAGAAGACTAAGAATTTGTGTGTAATGAAAACTGCTATTAGTCATCAGAAAGGGCTGGACTTTTCTGAGCTGAACCCACTTCAGATTCATGATAAAAATGTTGCAGAAACGTACATGGGGTTGGTCAAAGATAAAGAAACCGGAGAGCTGGAAGTTATTACATCTCTGGACTCTATTGAAGGCAAAACCAAAACCAGTAAGCTGATGCTGGTTCTGTCTGAGTATGCTTCAGGAACTGACTTATCCAAATACCTGGATGACTTTGCTGATAGAGATGAATTTATTCCTTATGACTTAGCACGAACAATTGCAGCTAAAGTTGGTCAGGCCATATCGGCAGTTAATAAAAATTTTGTCTATCTGGATCTTAAATCTGACAATGTGAGGGTTAATGTTGATAAAAAAACAGGTGAAGTCACCGTTAAGCTGATTGATTTTGGCAGCTCTTGTCCAGAGAGTCAGGTTGATAAGCTTAGTGCTCAAACAAGTAAAGAAGGTACGCCACTGGGAACTCAGGGGTACATAGCCCATGAAGCCTGGAATCATAAGTACAGTAAAAAAGCAGACTCCTGGAGCTTTGGTGCACTCCTTACAGATCTTATTATTATGAAAACACCGGATCAGATTTATGGAGAGAGTAGTGATGCAGACGAAAAAGGTCTTAGTGACGAAACTCTTGGAGGGATAGATTATCTGAAAAAGATAGCCTTGTTTGCTGACTGGAGTGATGAGCAAAAGGCTGAAGAAATACTTGCTTATTTCGATGAAGATGTTGCTGGGGATTACAGAGAATTAGTGGATGCTATTGTTGCACTGACAAAATCGAATCCTGATGATCGAATCTCGACAGAAGAAGCCTGTAACAGGCTTCAGAAAATTGCAGGATTCCATGGGAAAGAGGTTCATGATGAGATAGCCTCTGACAAAGACTCATCAGAACAGGTAGCTCCTACTAAAAGCAAAGAGGTCGAAGCTGTCAGCAATGATCCGTACTCAGAGGGTGCTCTCTCTGAATGATTGAAACAATAGTGCTCTATTTTCACAGCTACTATGGGAACACCACTCATAATAGTTAACTGTCATGCCCGCTTCTGTTATTTCCAGCTCTACCAAAAGCATCGTTTTGCAAATTGAAGTTTCTATAGATTCAGGCAACATGCTGAATCTTGAAGATAGTTTACAGCGTGCACTCAATGAAGCCGGGCAGCTTGGAACAAAAGAGTTATTGGGGCTATTTGAATCACCCAATAAAGAACCTATCGTCGTTAATCAGCAGAAGTGGAACTACAAAGGAAAGGTTCTTAAGCACTATGAAACCTTATACGGTCGTATACCTTTGGAGCGCTCCGTATATCAGGGTGTCAGAGGTGGCAGTACTCTGGCAGCACTTGATCTTCGTGCCGGTATTATTGGTTCAGCTACCCCCAAATTTGCCAAGTCTATCGCCTGGAAATACAGCCAGATGCCAGCGCCTGCGGTAAAAGAAGATTTTGAGACCAACCATCAAAGGACGCTTTCAAATTCTTATATCAAGCATTTATCGGACAGAGTAGGTGCATTAATTGAAGACCAGCAAGACACTCACTACCACCTTCCTCCACTAAAAGAGCCTGTTGAAACAATAGCCATTGGTCTGGATGGAACCTGCATGCTGCTTTGTGAAGAAGGCTGGAGGGAAGCCATGTGTGGGACATTGAGCCTATATTCTGCAGATGGAGACAGGCTCCACACGATATATACAGCCAGTTCGCCAGAGTATGGTAAACAAAGCTTTATGAGCAAGCTCGACGAGGAGATTGCAGATCTAAAACGACTCTACCCAAATGCCACATACATCGGGGTAGCTGACGGGGCTAGAGAAAACTGGAGTTATTTGAAACAACATACCTCTGGGCAGATACTCGATTTTTATCATGCATCTGAATATTTAGCTGGAGCAGCGGAAGCACTGTTTCCAACCAGTAAGGCGAAGCGACACCAGTGGCTTGAAGACAGGCTACATAGTTTGAAAAACAAGCGTGGAGCAGCCAAAAAAATCCTTCAGGAAATTGAATCAGCCGAGCTCCCGAAAAAGACAATCGCACTGACAGAGAAGCGCTACAAAGCTGTGAGCTATTTTACAAACAATCACCAGTTAATGAATTATCATCAGGCGCTTAAACGCCATTGGCCAATAGGTTCAGGAGTTACTGAAGCGGCTTGTAAGACTCTGGTAAAGCAACGATTATGTGGTTCTGGAATGAGGTGGAAAGCAACAGGAGCGGAAGTGCTTTTGACAACAAGAGCACTGATCCAGAGTAAGGGGCGCTGGGAACAACTTTGGTCTGAGTTCATGACTGGAAAGGTTGAAGCTAACCTATGAGTCAGTTATCAAATTGAGAGAGCACCCTACTCAGATTCTGACCTGGATTTAAATGAGTGGGAGGTTTGTGCACATCTCGATGAGTTTGAGAAACGCGAAGCTGAAAAAAGTGCTGAGTCTTTAAGCTGGCTTAATTTTGGGTTACCAGAGTGGCTGTTTAGTACTTCAAATAATAATTAACCTAATGACCATGAAAAACCATCCATATGGATGGTTTTTTGCTTTTCTCTACACAGGTTATTGCAGTAGGGATATAGGAATTAACCGTGGATATCATTATTTACTCACCCTTTATAGGTATTTGATAATGCTTCTTATTAATTGGGATTTGTTAGGGTGAAAAAGAGAATATTGAGGCAGAATTAAGCATCGATAAATGTGTCAAAATTCTGTGACTTTGATGAAAATAGAAGATGTATGATTTTATTAGTCAATACTTTAATATGTTTGAGACAGGAAATAAATGATAGGGAAGCCTATGTCAACTACGATAACTTGCTGATTTACAGTTGTTGTACAGTTTAGATTTTAATGGTTTATTCTTAATAATTACTTAATGTCTTATTTTAAATGCAAGACTTAGATTGCTAAATTATAGTGTCAATCATATAAGATTAAGTGCCTCAATGGGGTGATCAAATATCACAGTCTTTGATATCCCATTCCAGGGAAGGAATAGAAAATGAATATTGATCCAAATCAATCTGGCTATATATTAAGCTCTGATAGTTCTCCTGTTAAAACGGGTGAAACATCTGCAGAGGTATTCAATAAAAGAAAAATTGAGATTGCAGAGGTTGGTAATAGCATTCCTATTCGTGATTTTTTAAAAGAAAATGGTTTTGTTCAAGACAAGCACTTTACAGGCATGGGAGCATTTGGTCGAGTATATCGTGTTACATCAACAACAGGTGAAAAACAATTTGCTTTAAAAGTTAAGCGTCGTAATCCACTTGATAAAAGTGAATTGAGTTCTTTTTTAGTACAGAATAAAGGAATTCCTGTTGTTGAAGCTTATTTTGGAGTGATCCGACATAAAGCAGACAAACATATTGAAACCATTTATTCGATGGAGGATTTTGAGCTAAAGTCTAAAGATTTTGATCTTGAGGCAGTTGCTCTTGAATATATTGATGGAGAAGATTTTGACAAGTATCTAAAACAGTTTGATATTTCTGGAACGCCAATGACAGAGGATGAACTTCGTACCCATGCGTTGGAAGTATGTCGAGGAGCAATGCTGTTTAACGAGAATAGTTTAGTGCATCGTGATCTGAAACCACAAAATTTAATGCGTGTTGAAAGAGATGGTAAGGTTGAACTTAGATTCATTGATTTCTCTACAGCTGTACATGTTGATGACGCTAAGAATAAAGAGAATGATGGTGTTACTGGATCTGATGGATATATGTCGCCTGAAGCCTATAAAATTAATGGTTTCCCTGATGTTAAGGATGATTCATGGGCAGTAGGTGCAATTCTTTGTTTCATGGCATTTGGAAAAACACCAAATCAAATCTTCGAAGACCATGTTGATGGAGAAACAGGAAGCTTTGAAAAGGATACTGCAGGTTTTGCTGAATTAAGTCCCGATAAAAAAGAAGAGATACTCCTGAAAGAGCTTAAAATACCCCTTACTCCATGGACAAGAGACTATATCAGATGCATTATTAATCTGACCGATAACGATACAGATAAAAGAGCAACTACTGGGGAAGCGTATCTACAATTAAGTGCCGAACCAAGGGTTGATGATGGGTTTGATGAGCCTGTATCTTTTGATGCAACTATTGAACAGGAAATACCAGTCTCTGTTTTAGAGAGAACAATGTCCAGAGACTCAGGAATTGATACACCAGAGCAAATAGTTGATGAGTTGTCATTTGATAATCTTCCAAGTGGTAATCTTGCTGGAGTTGGCTCGGAAGCAGAAAATAGCAATCTCGAAGAAAGCCCTGAAGAAAAGGCTGTTATTCCTACGAATGCTGAAGTTGAATCAGATGATAGTGCAGAACAGTCCACAGAAAAAGCAAAGAGCCCGCTGGAGATGACTTTCCTTGAAAGGCAGGCTGATGCTGCAAATAAAAGGAAAGACAGAGAAGCTCAATATAAGACACGAGCAGAGGCGGAAAAAGAATGGGTTGAAGGTTTTAGGGGAAATAAGACAAAAAATAAGGTAGATAGGAATGCTACCAAGGGGAATAATCAGAAGAAGCAGTGAGTGGAAAATAGCAAAAAGGCCGCATTAAATGCGGCCTTTTTGCTATAGCTTTAGTCACCATGCTTTTTTAGCTATAAACCTTGTCTGGCAACCAGGTTGCCAACTCTGGCCATACAGCTAACGCACACAAAACAAGCAATTGGATAATAATGAACGGGATCACCCCTTTGTAAATATCGGATGTGGCCACTTCTGGCGGTGCAACTCCGCGTAAATAGAAAAGAGCAAAACCGAAAGGCGGTGTCAGGAAAGAGGTTTGCAGATTGACCGCAATCATAATCCCCAACCAAACCGGATCCAGCCCCATAGCCAGCAGCACCGGTGCAACCATGGGCACGACGACAAAAGTGATCTCAATAAAGTCGAGAATAAAGCCCAGCAGAAACATCACCAGCATTACAATCAATACGGCAGTAAATACTCCGCCGGGCATGGCCTCAAAATAACTGTGAATCAGCTCTTCTCCATTAAAGCCTCGAAACACCAGGGAAAAGATGGAGGCTCCAATCAAAATCAGGAAAACCATGCAGGTGACTTGTGTCGTTGATCGAACCACTTCTCTCAATGTATTGATGCTGAGTTGTCTGCGCAGAATCGCCAGCAGGATTGCGCCTACGGCACCGACACTGGCTGCTTCTGTCGGTGTTGCAGCTCCCGCCAGTATTGAGCCCAGAACAGCGACAATCAACAACAGAGGTGGTAACAGACTGAACAAGAGAGAGCTGTTACTGCTCATGGCTTCCAAGTCATCATCAGTCAGTGCCGGTGCCGCATCAGGTTTGACGCGGGCAACAATGATCAGATAAACGACATAACAAAAAACCAGCAGTAAGCCGGGAATAATGGCTCCGACAAACAGATCACCAACTGAAACCGTATCCGGTGAAAAGATGCCCATTTTGATCTGTGACTGCTGGTATGCACTGGATAAGACATCGCCCAGCAGAACCAGGGCTATGGAGGGAGGAATGATCTGCCCAAGGCTACCCGTTGCACAGATAGTTCCGGTCGCCAGCGCGGGGGAATATCCCCGACGGAGCATGGTTGGCAGCGATAACAGTCCCATGGTGACGACTGTGGCTCCGACTATTCCGGTACTGGCGGCCAGCAGCATACCAACAACGGTGACCGAGAGGCCAAGCCCCCCCCGGGTTTTACCAAACAGCCGGGCCATGCTTTCCAGCAGGCTCTCTGCCACTTTGGATTTTTCCAGCATCACCCCCATAAAGACAAACAGCGGTACAGCGATCAGCGTCTGGTTGGTGATCACACCAAACAGCCGGCTGGGCAGGGCATTCATTAACGAGAGATCAAATACGCCAAACAGCGATCCAGCTCCGGCAAACAGCAGGGCTGTTCCTGCCAGTGAAAACGCCACGGGATAACCAGCCAGCAGTACCAGGCAGACGGTGGCAAACATCAAAAAAGGAATGGCATCCATCATGATCTGTTCTCCTGACTGACGTCATTACCGGTAATGATCATCAGGGAACGCATCAGCTCGGCAATGCCCTGAAGCAGAAGGGTAACCACCATCACCAGGAGAAGGCTTTTCAGCAGATAGATAAAAGGCAGCCCTCCGGGATCCGAAGATCGTTCCAGAATGTGCCAGGAGCGTGCGATATAATCCCAGCTCATCACGCCAACAAACAGACAGACCGGTATCAGCATGAAAACCGTGCCCAGGCTGTTAACCAGTGCCTGCTTTTTGGGGCTCATGGTTCGATAGAAAACATCAACCCGGACATGGCCATTGTGCTTGAGTGTGTAGGCGCTGGCTCCCAGAAAGACCATTGAGTGCAGATACATGGCTGATTCCTGCATGGCGATGGAGCCGATATTTAACAGGTAGCGCAGAACCACTACGGTACAGACGACAAATACCAGCAGTAATGTCAGCCAGCTGATTAATCTTCCTGTACGTTCTGTGAATTGGTCGATAGCGGCTACCACCGACCTGACGTATTTCCAGGCGGGATTCATACTGTCTTTCCCCCGGCAGCCAGAACACTCGATACTGGCTACTTGTTATTATCATTATTTTTGTTCAACGCTTCTGATTTATTGTTGGTGTTATAGAATGTCTTGATCAAAAAAACTGCAGTAAACAGAAGGCGTTAAGCGAAGCTATTATAGGCTGTCCAGTGATGGTGGATCAATTTGACCGTCTCTCCGCATGTTTTTTATCCAGATAATTCTTCTGTCTTCACAGAATTGTCATATTCGCGCTCTATATTTGGTTTCCAGAAGTCAAGCAAGGAGGCTCACGCCTCAGATCAATCTTTGATAGCCCTGAATTATTAGAAGGTGCTGTTAATCGAACAGGGCGTGCCAAGCCTGGAGAGCAAATGATGAAAATAAAAAAACTCGTAAGTGCAGCGGCACTGGCACTGGCCAGTGGTTCGGTAATGGCCAGCCAGCTGGATCCATCTCTGCCAGCGTATAATAAGTCCAGTGGCGTATCCGGCAATCTGTCATCCGTTGGTTCAGATACTCTGGCTAACCTGATGACACTCTGGGCTGAAGATTTCAAGCGCATTTATCCCAATGTGAATGTTCAGATTCAGGCTGCGGGTTCTTCTACTGCCCCCCCCGCACTGACAGAAAGTACCTCAAACTTTGGCCCCATGAGCCGGAAAATGAAGGACAAAGAGCTGGAAGCCTTTGAGAAGCGGCATGGTTACAAGCCTACGGCCGTTCCTGTGGCCATTGATGCGCTGGCGGTCTTTGTGAACAAAGATAACCCCATCAAAGGCCTGACCATGGCCGAAGTGGATGCGATTTTCTCATCAACCCTTAAGTGCGGCGCAGACAGTCAAGTAAAGACCTGGGGTGATATCGGTCTGAGTGGATCTTGGACGAACCGCTCTGTGCAGCTCTACGGACGTAACTCGGTATCTGGTACTTATGGCTACTTCAAGAAGAAGGCTCTGTGTAAGGGGGATTTCAAAAACAGTGTGAATGAACAGCCTGGCTCTGCCTCTGTTGTTCAGTCTGTTTCTGCATCGCTGAATGGTATTGGCTACTCTGGCATTGGCTACAAAACCTCCAGCGTAAGAACCGTTGCGCTGGCGAAGAAAGAGGGGCAGGCTTTCGTAGAAGCGACGCCGCTGAATGCCGTTGATGGCAGTTATCCTCTCTCACGTTTCCTCTACGTGTACGTGAATAAGCAGCCTAACAAGCCGTTATCTCCACTTGAGCGTGAGTTTGTTAAGCTGGTGCTCTCTAAACAGGGGCAGGAAGTGGTTGTGAAGGGTGGTTATATCCCACTGCCAGGCAAGGTTGTTGATAAATACCTGGCTAAGCTCGGACTTGATAATACGACAGTTGCCAATAAATAAATTGATTTCTGATTGAAAGCCACTGTCTTAAGTGGCTTTTTTCATTAGTATTATCCCTTCAACTGATCAGTAATGCCTGATCAAGGTCCTTTTTAAGATCATCAATATCCTCTATTCCAACCGAGAGACGGATCAGGTTGTCGTGAATACCAATCTGTCTGAGGGTCTCGGGAGGGATGCTGGCATGGGTCATAATGGCAGGCTGTTCAGCCAGGCTTTCCACCCCCCCAAGACTTTCGGCCAGAGTGAATACCTTCAGTCTGGAGAAAAAGCGTGAGGTTTCCTCAAGTGATCCCTTTATTAACACGGAGATGATTCCGCTAAACCCTGTCATTTGTCGCTTAGCTAAATCATGCTGTGGATAACTTCTTAAGCCGGGGTAAATAACGCTCTCTACCTGCTGGTGGCTTTCCAGCCACTCGGCCAGTTGCTGAGCATTATCGTTATGGGCTTGCATGCGTAATGCCAGCGTCTTGATGCCACGCAATGCCAGATAGCTGTCAAATGGTCCGGCAATACTGCCAATGGCATTCTGCAGAAAAGTCATCCGTTCATTGAGCTCAGGATCATCACCAATAATCACTGCACCACCAATGATGTCAGAATGACCGTTCAGGTATTTTGTGGTTGAGTGCACGACAATGTCTGCCCCAAGATTCAGTGGTTGCTGATTAAATGGGGTAGCAAAGGTGTTATCCACAACGACCAGAATGTTTCGTTTCCGGGCCAGGTCACAGATGGCTTCGATATCAACCAGTTTAAGTAGAGGGTTGGTTGGGCTCTCTATCCAGATCATTCGGGTATTGTTTTGAATGGCTCTCTGAAAAGCCTGTGGGGCAGACATATCAATAAAGCTGAATGACAAACCGGCGCTTCTTCTGCGTACCTGGTCAAACAAGCGGAAAGAGCCACCATACAGGTCATCCATAGCAATCACATGGTCACCGTGATTGAGTAGCTCAAGAACGGTGGCAATAGCGGCCAGACCTGAGGCAAAGGCATAGCCTTTCCGGCCATTTTCCAGGCTGGCCAGCAGGCGCTCAAGGGCAAAACGGGTAGGGTTCTGGCTTCTTGAGTACTCAAACCCGGTGTGTTGCCCGGGAGCCTGCTGTGCATAGGTGGACGAGGTCACAATAGCGGGCATAACTGCACCGGTAACCGGATCAAGCTCTTGGCCACCATGAATGGTAAGGGTAGCAAAACGCATGCTTTTACTGGTCATAGGCTTTCCAGTTCTCCTCTCAGGTGATGCTGTTCAAGCCACTGATGATTAAATGCCTTGGATAGATAGCGGTAGCCAGTGTCACAGGCAAGGGTAACTACGGTTTTAGGGGTGGTCTGTTGCTGGCAATATCTCAGTGCTGCCGCCAGTAAAACACCTGATGAGGTGCCCGCCAGAATCAGTTCCCTGTTAAAGAGTGCTCTTGTATGCCTGAAGGCATCTTGATCTGAAATAGTGAAGGCTTGATCAGCAAGAGACAGGTCGCAGTTATCAGGGACAAAGTCTTCTCCGATCCCTTCGACCAGCCAGCTACCGGGCGTTTTTTCTGGAACGTTGTTGACCTTATCTGCCAGCAACGAACCTTCGGGATCTGCCAGAATCAGTTCTACTCTTGGTTTTTGAGCTTTCAGGTAGCGGCCGGCACCGGTCAATGTGCCTCCTGTACCCACACCACAGACAAACGCATCTACCTTGCCTGCGGTTTGCTGCCAGATTTCCGGACCAGTGGTTTTGAAATGGGCTTCAATATTTGCCTTATTGGCAAACTGGTTGGTGTAAAAGTATCCTTTTTGCTGACTGAGTGTTTCTGCCAGATCCAGATAATAGTCAGGGTGTCCACGGCTAACATCTGAACGGGTGAGAATCACGTTAGCGCCCATCATCTTGAGTAGATCTATTTTCTCCTGACTCATTTTGTCAGGTATGACCGTATTCATCTGATAACCTTTGGCACGGCAAATGGCTGAGAGACTTATGCCGGTATTACCTGCGGTTGCTTCAATAATCTCCTGCCCGGGCTTCAGTTCTCCCTTGCTCTCTGCTGTGTTGATAATGTTCAGCGCCGTTCTGTCTTTGATTGAGCCGTTGGGGTTGTTGCATTCCAGTTTGATGTATAGCTGGCAGCAGCCAGTATCAAAGTGGGTCAGCCGGATAAGTGGGGTATTGCCGATCAGATCTAGTATCGATGTTTTTTGAGTCATACAAGTGGTAACCAACAGTTGTACTGGCGACCACAGTATTGGCAAAAATGGAGAGTGGCTTGGAATGGATTGTTTTAACGATATAGCAGGAAGGAGATTAAAGTACCTGTGCACAGGAAATCATTGGCCATAGGCTGAGACGAGCCTTTGGCCAATGATCATTGCTGATTACAGAATCATCGCTGCAATCCAGGCAAATAGGATCATGGGAATGTTGTAGTGCATGAATGTTGGAATGACGGTGTCACGAATGTGGTCGTGCTGCCCATCGACATCAAGCCCGGCGGTTGGGCCAATGGTAGAGTCCGAGGCTGGAGAGCCTGCGTCACCCAGAGCACCGGATGCACCAACAATCGCTGCTGTAGCCAGAGGCGAAAAGCCAAGGGCCAGTGCCAGAGGGACATAGAGTGTCGCAATGATGGGAATGGTCGAGAATGAAGAACCAATACCCATGGTGATCAGTAACCCGACAACCAACATTAGAAACGCAGCCAGCGCTTTGCTGCCAAACACCAGTTCCTCAACCATGGCGACCAGAGCCGGAATATCCCCCGTTGCTCTCAGCACTTCAGCAAAGCCGGATGCAGAGATCATGATAAACCCGCAGAGGGCCATCATTCTTACGCCTCGGGCAAAGACATCATCCGCTTCTCTCCAGTTTACGATGCCGCCGAGGATCATCATCATGAAGCCTGTGGCTGCACCCATGGCCATAGAGACTGTGAACAGTTGAACACCGAGTGCTGCCGCGATGGATGCCAGAGTAATCAAAACTGCCTTTGGCTCCATGGACTGCTGGTTTTCTTCAGCCGTTTCCAGGGCATTCTCTTCAATGTGGTAATGGCGAGGCTTCCGGTATGTCCAGAACACGGCAACAAGCAGACCAATAAACATGCCAAGTACCGGTAGAGCCATGGCGGATGGCATCAGGTCTGGGTCAATGTTCAAGCCGTTATCGTTGAGATTGCCCGCCAGGATCTGGGTCAGATAGATATTCCCGAAGCCGATGGGTACCAGCAGATAGGTTGCAATCAAGCCAAACGAGAGCGTGCTCGCCACCGCTCTGCGGTCCAGCTGTAAAGAGCTGAAAACGCCCAGCAGCGGTGGAATCAGAATGGGAATAAAGGCAATGTGGACAGGTACAATGTTCTGAGAAGCAAATGCCATCAGAAGGATACTTCCCAGGATCGAGATTCGGATACCTGCGGTTTTGTGAGTGCGAGCTACCCGCTGAATAATACGGTCAGCCAGCCACTGGGGAATTCCAGATGCGGAGATGGCCATGGCAAAGGCACCCAGCATACCGTAGCTGATGGCGATGCTGGCACCACCCCCCAAGCCCTCGGTAAAAGCAGTAAGCGTTGCATCAAACCCCAGTCCTCCTGCAAGACCACCACCGATAGCACCCAGAAAAAGTGCGAGTACAACGTTTACACGCAAGACACTCAAGGTCAGCATGATGGCAACAGCCAAAATGACAGCGTTCATAGTAATCCAGTTTTGTTATATTGGTTTGCGATACTTCAATCCACAGCACAATCCGTAGCAGATCAGCGTAGAGCTCGTTAAGAGCAGTCGCATCCAGCGATTAGTTTTGCCTTGAGATCTTTTTTTCTAGTTGGGAATTTTTATATTCCACATTGAGGCTAGAAGCTCAAGCGATAAAAGTAAATGTGTTCGGGCATGACCGAACCATTAGATCAATGGTGGAGATGGTGTCGGTGGGAATGCAGGGAAGAGGCAATAGAAAGGGCAGAGTTACACTGTTCTGATCGGGTGTCAGCACTTCGCATGGTTAGTAGCTTTCTGGGCAACATCGTTATTTTCTCTGATCATTATGCTCTTACAACAGCTCTGTAAGCTCAGAAATTTTATGCTTACAGCAACCCTTAGCAGTCGCTAAATTACAATGATCTATCTGTTCAGGCAATTATTTTTTATCTTTATGGTTATGAAAAACCAATGCGTTTATCTCAATTTAGTTAGATGCTCTGGAAAGAGCACAGTCATATGAGATGGCCTTCAAATAGGATGATTTTGGGTTAGTAAATACTTATTTTTATCTGCCATGCGTGGAGTGAAATTCTCCATTGTCACATTACTGTCATATTGATTCTGTATGTTACGAGCATGATTTAATCCGGCTTGCGCTATGTATCAAAAATCGATAGATAACAGCCCGGGTATTGATTTCAATACACCGGCACTAAAAAAATATCGTTCTCTGCGCTTCTTAAAAGACCGTCTTGCCCGCTGGGGGGTTGCCTCCGGTGGTCTTGGTGTGATTCTGGCGATTCTCCTGATTTTCTTTTACCTGCTTTATGAGGTTCTGCCGCTATTCAAAAGTGCGGAGATTACGCAGGTTGCTTCTTACCCATCGGCCCAGATCTCCATCGACGAGAAAAACGTCCCCATGTTTCTGTCCGTTGAGGAGCAGGCAGAGGTCGCAATGAAAGCAGAGGCTTCTGGTAATCTGCTTTTTTTCTCAACGGAAACCGGTGAATGGCTACAGAGCGAGTCATTGCCCGTCTCTGGAGGCAGTGGTGTGTCCCGGGTGGTAAAGGATGCTTCCGGTTCTAATCTAATGGCAGCGGGTCTCACTACAGGTGAGATCATCCTTTTTGAGCAGGGCTATAAGATCACCTGGCCTGATGACCGCCGGAAGATCACACCAGAAGTCAACTATCCCTATGACAGGAAGCCCTTTTCCATAAGCGATATTTCAGCCCCGGTTTCACAGCTGGCGATCAGTGATGGTGATGAAAGGCTCCTGGTTGCCGCCAGCATCGATAACCAGCTGTTGATGGATGTTTTTAACAAGGAAGAAGATTTCTTAACCGAGTCAGTCACTATTGAGCAGCAGTCAGTCGTACTGCCCGTTATCAGTGGGCTTTCTGTGGAAGATGATCTTGAAATCCGCCAGTTGCTCATCGATCCCGAACAAACCTGGCTTTACGTCCTCAGTGGCAGCAGTCAACTGACGGTTATCAATATCAGCAATATTGATCGTCCCTATATCCACGCGACGCTCAATCTAACTGCCCAGGGAGTAGACGTTACCGAGTTGGCGTTCCTGTTAGGCGGGGTGTCCCTGTTGGTCGGTGACTCCGAGGGCAATATCGTTCAGTGGTTTATGGTTCGCGAAGATGGCAGCCAGAACCTTAAGAATATTCGTTCTTTCAGTCTCAGTAATGATCCCGTTGATAAGATTGTTCCAGAGCACCGGCGCAAGGGGTTTCTGGCTTCGGATGTTAATGGTCAGGTAGGCCTGTTTTACACGACAGCAAACCGTTCTCTGCTGGTGGAGCCTCTCTCCACTGGTCGAATTGACCAAATGGCCGTAGCACCAAGAGGAAATTATCTGATTCTGGAAAGTCAGGGCGAGACTCAGTTCCTGAACATTGAGAATGAGCATCCGGAAATTTCCTGGTCAGCCCTCTGGGGAAAGGTCTGGT
The DNA here is from genome assembly GCF_965196975.1 of Endozoicomonas sp. Taxonomy (NCBI): domain Bacteria; kingdom Pseudomonadati; phylum Pseudomonadota; class Gammaproteobacteria; order Oceanospirillales; family Endozoicomonadaceae; genus Endozoicomonas; species Endozoicomonas sp. The sequence goes on along the minus strand of NZ_OZ239981.1, from coordinate 4,366,959 downwards.
ATGAGTCTTACAGTCAGCCTGATTATATATGGCAGTCGTCTGCTTCCAATAATGACTTTGAGCCCAAGCTCAGCCTGATGCCTTTATCGTTTGGGACTCTCAAGGCGGCGTTTTACGCCATGTTGCTGGCAGCACCTCTGGCGATTTGCGCGGCAATCTATACAGCCTACTTCATGGCTCCGGGCATGCGCAGAAAGGTAAAGCCGGTTATCGAGCTTATGGAAGCCCTGCCAACGGTCATTCTTGGTTTCCTTGCTGGACTCTGGCTGGCGCCTCTGATTGAGAATCAGCTGGCGGGTATTTTTGCCCTGTTGCTCTTTGTGCCAGCAGGCATCCTGATGTTTGCTTTTGGCTGGGACAGCTTGCCCTCAAGCATTCGTCACCGGATTCCTGATGGTATGCAGGCCGGGTTACTGGTTCCCGTGGTGTTAATCAGTGGTGCCCTGGCCATGTCACTCAGCTCCAACCTTGAATTGTGGCTCTTTGATGGCGATATGCGAACCTGGCTGACAACAGAGCTGGGTATTCCCTATGACCAGCGTAATGCCCTGGTCGTAGGACTGGCCATGGGGTTTGCCGTTATTCCAACCATATTCTCCATCGCGGAAGATGCGATATTCAGCGTACCCAGACACTTGACCTATGGCTCACTGGCTCTGGGCGCAACACCATGGCAGACCCTGACCCGTGTGGTTCTGTTAACGGCCAGTCCGGGTATTTTCTCTGCAGTGATGATTGGTATGGGAAGGGCTGTGGGTGAAACCATGATCGTTTTGATGGCGACAGGCAATACACCCATTATGGATGCCAATATTTTTGAAGGAATGCGGACGCTGGCGGCCAATATTGCCGTTGAAATGCCTGAGTCTGCAGTGGGTAGCAGCCATTACCGAATTCTCTTCCTTGCCGCTCTGGTGCTGTTCCTGTTTACCTTTGTGGTTAACACGGCGGCGGAGATGGTGCGTCATCGACTCCGTAAGAAATACAGCTCGCTCTAGAAGGGAAAAGGAAAGGAAATCACCATGAAAAATACCCTTCTAAGTTCTAGAAAACGCTCTGTAGGTGAATGGGTTAAAAGTGGTTCCCCCTGGGTCTGGTTAAATGCCGGCGCTGTTGCCATTAGTCTTGTTCTGGTGATTGGGCTGCTGGGTTTGATTGCCTTCCGAGGATTGGGACACTTCTGGCCAGGCCAGATCATTGTTGCCGATTATCAGCCTCCTGGGCAGACCATCAGAATGGTTGCTGGAGAAATTACCGACAGTGAAGAAGTGCCTGCGACCCGTTTGGAGTCATCAGGCCTCGACGTGGTCGATGGGCAGGAGCTCTATACCCGCGACTTATTGAAGCAGGGCAACCGGGACCTGAGTGGTGCTGACTTTGTCTGGATCGTGGATGAGTGGTTAAGCAACCGGCAACACCCTGAAGACATCATGGTCCTTGAGCGTCGTGAGTGGGGTAATTTCTACGGCTTCCTTGATTCAGTTAAGGAAGGCGGAGCCACTGTTGCCAGTGGTGAATCGGCCTGGACCGTCTTCAATGAGCGCTTAGATCGGGCACTCGTGATTTATGAGGCAATCTACCAGATTGAAAAGCACGACATTGGTTCAATCAACGCCTCAATAGAGCAGCTAAGGCTCGCAGAACGTCGTCTGGAGCTGAGCGGTGATATCGACCTGGTTCGTCAGGCAGAGATTCAGGCTGAACGCAAACTGCTGAATCAGGAATATCAGCAGCTGGAAACCCAGCTGGGAGATCTTTACCGGGCGTTCAACCGTGACAGCTTTGTTGCCAGAACGGTTGATGGACAAACACTGGAACAGCCAATCAGTAAAGTGGTTCGTGCCTATCAGCCCAATACCATGTCATTGACTGACAAAATTAGCTTCTACTTTGATAAGGTCGGTGAGTTCATTCTTGATGACCCCAGGGAAGCCAATACCGAAGGCGGTGTATTCCCCGCCATCTTTGGTACGGTCATGATGGTGATTCTGATGTCCATTATGGTAACCCCTTTTGGTGTCATCGCTGCCGTCTATCTTCGGGAGTACGCCAGTCAGGGTTGGATGACCCGGGCTATTCGGGTGGCTGTAAATAACCTCGCTGGGGTTCCCTCAATTGTTTACGGGGTCTTTGGTCTTGGTTTTTTCATCTACTTCGCCGGAGCAAAAATCGATAATCTGTTTTTTGCAGAGGCCCTGCCATCACCGACATTTGGTACACCAGGGTTGTTGTGGGCATCCATCACATTGGCTCTGCTGACCCTGCCGGTGGTGATTGTCGCCACGGAAGAGGGATTGTCCCGTATTCCCCGCTCTGTTCGTGAAGGGAGCCTGGCGCTTGGTGCGACCAAGGCAGAGACTCTATGGCGGGTCGTGCTGCCCATGGCAAGCCCAGCCATGATGACCGGCTTGATACTGGCGGTTGCCCGTGCTGCAGGGGAAGTGGCGCCACTGATGCTGGTGGGAGTTGTTAAGTTGGCTCCAAGCCTACCGCTGGATGGCAACTATCCCTATCTGCACCTTGATCAGAAATTCATGCATCTGGGTTTTCATATTTTTGATGTGGGCTTCCAAAGTCCGAACGTAGAAGCAGCGAGGCCTCTGGTGTATGCCACTGCCTTGCTGCTGGTGATTGTTATTGCTGTGCTGAATCTGTCCGCCGTTGCTATTCGCAACCGGTTGCGAGAAAAATACAAGAGCCTTGAGGACTGAATACCATGGCTTATGACGTCATTGATAGAAGGCCGGAAGAGGCTCTTGATGAAAAGCGGGGTGAAAGCCTGAATAAGACGCTGAATGAGGCACTGACTGTGAAAACCTCCGAAACGTATCCTGAAAACAGTCTGGAAAAACGAGCCGGTGTTTCAGTGGATAGCAGCAGTGCTGAACCGGCTTCCGGGTTCTCCAGAGCCTTTAATCCTGAGTCGCTGGGGCGTGGTCGTTCTGTACTGAGCCTTGAACAGGAACCGACCAGTATGGAAGTGTCTGGCCTGAACCTGTTCTATGGCGAGAAGCAGGCACTGTTTGATATCTCCATGAAGATCCCGCAAAAGCGTGTAACGGCGTTTATTGGACCTTCGGGCTGTGGCAAATCCACGTTGTTACGAAGTATGAATCGGATGAATGATCTGGTGGATGGCTGCCGTGTGGATGGCCAGATATTACTCGACAATCAGAATATCTATGAGAAATCGGTTAATGTGGCCGACCTTCGTCGTCGGGTTGGGATGGTATTTCAGAAACCAAACCCATTTCCAAAGAGTATTTATGAGAATGTTGCCTATGGCCTGAGGATTCAGGGCATCAACAAAAAGCGGGTGCTGGATGAGGTTGTGGAGTGGGCACTGAAAGGGGCGGCTCTCTGGAATGAAGTGAAGGATCGCCTGCATGAAAGTGCGCTGGGTCTGTCCGGTGGACAGCAGCAACGTCTGGTCATTGCCCGGACAATTGCTGTGGAACCCGAAGTATTGCTTCTGGATGAGCCTGCATCGGCACTTGATCCCATCTCCACACTGAAGATTGAAGAGCTGATCAATGAATTGAAATCCAAGTTTACCATTGTGATTGTCACCCATAATATGCAGCAGGCGGCGCGGGTTTCTGACTACACCGCGTTTATGTATATGGGGCGAATGATTGAGTATGGTGACACGGATAGATTGTTCACTAATCCCCGAAAGAAACAGACTGAAGACTATATTACTGGCCGTTATGGCTGAGGATTGCTGACGTTCTTCCTAAATCTCAAAGACCCTGAGCAGCCTCGAAGGATTACCCATGCCTAACCAAAGCGATTTGCTGACCCATCATATTTCCCAGCAGTTCAACCATGAACTGGAGGAGCTTCGAAATAACCTGTTGTCTATGGGCGGCATGGTTGAGAAGCAGGTCAGTGATGCCATTGAATCACTGATTAATGCCGACAGTGATCTGGCCATCGTTGTCTGTGAAAAAGACACGGATATCAACTTTATGGAAACCTCCATTGATCAGGAGTGTTCCAGAATTCTGGCACGCCGTCAGCCAGCAGCCAGCGACTTACGGCTGGTTCTGGCATGTACCAAAGTTGCGACAGATCTGGAACGAATTGGAGATGAAGCGGCCAAAATTGCACGATTCGCCATAAAATTGTCGGAACAGGGTGAAGCGCCTAAAGGTTATATTGAAACCCGTCATATTGGCAGCCATGTTCGTCAGATGACTCAGGATGCACTGAATGCGTTTGCCCGGTTTGATGCCGAGCAGGCGCTTGCGGTGGCCAAAGAGGATAAAGCGGTTGATCGGGAGTATAAAAGTGCTACCCGTGAGCTGGTTACCTATATGATGGAAGACCCTCGTTCCATTACCCGTGTTTTGAATATTATGTGGGTTTTACGCTCTCTGGAACGTATTGGTGATCATGCCAGAAACATTGCGGAATACGTTATTTATCTCGTTAAAGGGACTGATGTTAGACATATTGGCCTGAAACGAATGCAGGAAGAAGTGTTTGATAAACAGATTGATGATTGAAATAGAGAATATAAATTGATGTTTTAAATAAACATTACTTGTTGCGTGAGGTGTTTACTAAACTGGAGTAGTTCAGACTTAATCTGACATTTTCTTCTCATCAAAAGAAAAGGGTTACCGATTTAGAAAGAAGGTGAGTTCACTGAAATCTAAATCATTAAAGGTGACCCTTATGATTCACACCAACCAGAAAATCATCAAGCACAAGGTCGGGCTACTGAACCTTGCAGATGAGCTCGGAAACATCTCTAAAGCCTGTAAAACCATGGGTGTCTCCAGAGATACATTTTATCGTTACCGGGATGCTGTTGATGAAGGTGGGGTCGAAGCACTTCTTGATCAAAGCCGAAGAGTTCCAAACCTCAAAAACCGAGTAGACCCCGCTGTTGAAAAAGCGGTTCTTGAGTATGCGGTAGAAGATCCTGCCCATGGGCAGGCCCGTGTTTCCAATGAACTTCGCAAGCAAGGTATCTTCGTCTCTCCCAGCGGTGTGAGAAGCATCTGGCTAAGAAATGATCTGGGAAGCTTCAAACTGCGCCTCAAAGCCCTTGAAGAGAAAGTGGCTCGAGAAGGAATCATTCTCACCGAGTCCCAGGTCAGGGCACTTGAGCGCAAGAAGCTGGATGATGAGGCCAGTGGTGAGATTGACACAGCGCACCCTGGCTACCTTGGTTCACAGGACACTTTCTATGTTGGAACCTTTAAAGGTGTTGGCCGCGTTTATCAGCAGACTTATGTTGATACTTACTCCAAGGTAGCGCAGGCCAAACTCTATAAGACAAAGACCCCAATTACGGCTGCAGACCTGCTCAATGACCGCGTGTTGCCATTCTATGAAGCTCAAGAGCTACCTGTGCTCAGAATACTGACAGACAGAGGTACAGAGTATTGTGGTCGTGCTGATCAACACGATTATCAACTTTACCTGGCGGTGAACGACATTGAACATACGAAGACGAAAACCCGGCATCCACAAACGAATGGAATCTGTGAACGCTTCCATAAAACGATTCTGCAGGAGTTTTATCAACCTGCATTGAGAAAGACGCTGTATACGAGTATTGAGATGATTCAGTCAGATCTGGACGAATGGTTAATTCACTACAATACTGAGCGTACCCATCAAGGTAAGCAGTGCAACGGGAGAACGCCGATAGAAACACTGATTGATGGGAAAGAGATCTGGAAGGAAAAGTTCATAGCCTGAATTTAACCTGACAGACACCTTCTTGAAAATCGGTAACTGTCAGGTCAGGTCTGAACTTCTACAACTAAACACCTCTTTTCAACCTGTCAGATAAATGTTGAATTCATCTTTATTTTGGGTTTTATTAAAAAAATTAAATTGCTGATTATTAGCCTTGAGTTTTTAATTAATGATTCTCTATTTTACGCTAATCTATAGTTATTAATACCTTTCAGGCAATCACGCTGTTTGTTTCTGAATCAAATTCTTTTAAGAAAACATGGATGAAGCAATCAGCAGGTAGCTATGAATCACTCCAGTACTATGCATGAAGGCTGGGATATCCCCGATGAGCAACCGGCCAGCAGCGATGATCTTCTCGAATGTCTTGCCTTATTAACCCGCCATTATGGGAATCCGTATTCAAGAGAGTCATTAAAGGCTGGAATGCCTCTTGAAAATGGTCAATTTACAGCAGAAGTATTTATCAGGGCATCTGAAAGAGCTGGCTTGGCTTGTAAGGTTCACAAGCGGGATGTTGCAGAAATATCTTCATTGGTTGTGCCTGCTGTTTTATTGCTGAATAAACGAAAAGCCTGTGTTTTGACTGATATTGATCACTCTGAAGGTAGTGCCCAGATTATTATGCCGGAAACTGGGGAGGGAACGAAAACAATAAGTCTTGAAGAGCTAGAAGAGTTTTACAGTGGCTATGTGATCTATGTTCGTGAAAAACATCGTTATGATCGTCGGACACCTCAGAAGTTAAATGTGAAATCCAGGCACTGGTTCTGGGGGACTATTATTGGTTCATGGAGAATTTACCGTGATGTTTTGCTGGCTTCACTGTTAATTAATGTCTTTGTAATTGCCAGCCCTCTATTTGTTATGAACGTTTATGATCGGGTAGTTCCGAATCAGGCGTTCGATACACTCTGGGTTTTGGCTATTGGTGCTTTTATTGTTTTCAGTTTTGATTTTATTCTGAAAATGGTGCGCAGCTACTTTATTGATCTGGCCGGTAAGAAGTCTGATATTTTACTCTCTTCTACCATTATGGAGCAGGTGTTGGGCCTGAGTATGAAAGCCAGACCAGCATCAGTGGGTTCGTTTGCCAAAAATCTCCAGGATTTTGAAAGCATTCGAGAGTTTATTACCTCTTCAACCGTAACGGCTCTGGTTGACCTGCCGTTTACCTGCATCATCCTTTTCGTGATCTTTATGCTGGGAGGCCCAGTTGCCATTATTCCACTGGTTGCCATGATCATTATTGGTCTCTATAGCTTCCTTATTCAGGAGCCTTTGAAGCAGTCTATTGATAAGACGCTACGTTCCAGTCAGCAGAAAAATGCCACATTGATTGAAAGTCTGGCTGGTATGGAAGCATTGAAGATTGCCCAGGCAGAGAGTGATATTCAATACAAGTGGGAGAAGTCTGTCAGCCATATCGCGACCTGGAGTATTAAGACCAAACTGCTCAGTGCTTCCGCCACGAGCTTTAGTGCTTACGTCCAGCAAATGGCAAACATTGGCATGGTCATTATGGGGGTTTATCTGATCTCTGAGGGTGAGCTGAGCATGGGTGGCTTGATTGCATCTGTCATGCTTTCTGGCCGCTGTCTGGCGCCCATGGCACAGATTGCTGGGTTGGCAACCCGTTATAACCAGTCAAAATCAGCGCTTGATGGTTTGAACCAGGTAATGGCTATGCCAACCGAGCGGCATGATGAGCGGGATTATGTTAACCGTCCAGACCTGAAGGGCAGTATTGAGTTTGATGGAGTGAACTTTGCCTATCCTGAGCAGGAGATTCAGGCTTTAAGGGATATCAATATAAAAATCAAAGCTGGTGAAAAAGTGGCGATTATTGGCCGGATTGGCTCTGGAAAGACGACCATAGAAAAACTGATCATGGGCCTGTACGAGCCAGAAGAAGGCGCTGTCCGGATCGATGGTGTTGACTTACGCCAGATCAACCCAACGGATCTTCGCTCCAGTATTGGCTGCGTCAGTCAGGATATCACCCTGTTCTATGGCTCTATTAAGGACAATATTACCCTTGGAGCAAACCATGTAGAGGACAGCCAGTTACTGGAGGCTGCCGAGATTGCAGGGGTGACTGAGTTTGCCAATAAGCATCCTAATGGTCTGGATATGATCGTTGGTGAGCGGGGACAGAACTTGTCGGGAGGACAGCGACAGAGTATTGCCCTGGCCCGCGCCCTGTTGATGAACCCACCGATTATGGTGATGGATGAGCCATCCAGCTCCATGGATAACACGACTGAGCTGCGGATGAAGGAGCAGCTGAAGACCCGGTGCAGTGACAAGACGCTGATACTGGTGACCCACAAAGCCTCAATGCTGGATTTAGTGGATCGATTGATCGTTGTAGACAGTGGCCGTGTGGTTGCGGATGGGCCAAAGGATCAGGTGCATGCTGCATTGAAGCAAGGCAAGTTGAAAATAGAATAGGTTGGAAATATGAGCGCTGATAGCCATGGAAAGCACAATAGCTCAGAGGATGAGGTAATGGAGCAGCATAAGCCAGAAGCTGAGCCTGCTGAGACTAAAAAGGGTCTGGTGGAAAGCTTACTTGATGAAGCTTCGATGTCGATGGAGGACTCTGAAGAGATTACTCATAAAGAAGATATGGAGTATATCTCTGATGCCAATGCCGCCATGTTGATGAAGACACCAAAAGGAGGCCGTCTACTCATATACACTATGCTATTGGCTCTCTTTTTCGCTATTGTCTGGGCCAGTTTTGCCCGATTGGATGAGATTACCCGGGGAATGGGTATCGTTATTCCCTCTTCACGTTTGCAGGTTGTACAGAATCTGGAGGGTGGGATTCTGGAAAAGATCTTTGTTGAAGAGGGTGAGCAGGTTCGTTCCGGACAGCCATTAATGCAGTTGGATGACACTCGCTTTTCTTCCAGTTTTCGTGAAAGTGCTATTGAGTATTTCAGTGAGCTGGCCAAAGCCGCCAGGCTGAGAGCTGAACTTTCTGGCGAAGAATTGAGTTTTCCGGAAGAGCTGAACGAATACCCTGCTTATGTTAAGCGGGAAAAAGAGATCTTTAAGCAGCGTGCTGACCGTTTTAATGCTGAACTGAGTGTAGCGAATCAACAGGCAACCCAAGCTCAACACGAGCTAACCACAGGAGAAGATCAGCTGACGTTTTTGACGACCAGCTTTGAGCTGGGACGAGACGAACTGGAGCTGACGGTTCCTCTGGCGGAGCAGGGCGTGGTTTCCAAGGTTGAACTGATTCAGTTAAGGCAGCGGGTGAATGACCTGGAATCAGAGAAGCGAAGAACTGAATTGAGTATTCCAAAATTGCAGGCTGCTTATCAGGAATCTCTGGCGCGTAAGGAAGAGGTTGTTCAAAAGTACCGTTCAGAAATTGTTCAGGAACTCAAAGAGACCGAAGTTCATTTGGATCAGCTGGGCGAGTCGAACAATGCATTGGAAGACCAGGTAGATCGAACTCTGGTCAGGTCCCCGATGGATGGGATTGTTAAGAAAATTCACGTTACAACCCTTGGTGGTGTAGTTCAGCCGGGTATGAGTATGCTGGAGATTGTGCCATTAGAGGACAACCTCCTGATTGAGGCTCAAATTCAGCCTAAAGACATTGGTTTTCTCCGTCAGGGGATGAGAGCTATCGTGAAGCTGACCGCCTATGATTTTGCTATTTACGGCGGGCTTGAAGGAGAGGTTGAACACATCAGTGCTGATACCATCAAAGACGAAAAGGGTGAAAGTTTTTATGTTGTCCGCATAAGGACAGAAAGCAACTTCGTTGGCTCTGAAGAAAAGCCTCTTTTGATCATTCCTGGTATGAGAACCAATGTGGATATCATTACAGGAGACAAGACGCTCATGGCCTATCTGCTTAAGCCTATCCTCAGGGCTAAGCAAAATGCGCTGACAGAACGGTAACTGCTGATGGGTGAGTGAGCCAGGTTAGCTCACTCATAACCCTCAATCACCGTTTCCGCATCCACACCCGTTTGCTCAAGCTGCCACTCCTCAAAGTCCGAGTCTCGGATGACGGCTCCAATAAAACGACTCCTGCTGAAATGCGCGTCCGTCAGGTCAGTATGCTCGATAACCAAGTGATCCAGGCGACAATGTTTAAAGGTTGGCGCTGTTTCCACGCTGAAACAGTCGGTGAAAAAGCCTTCATTGAAACTGACCTGGTTGAACAGGGTATTGTCAAATTGGGCATCTGTCAGGTTTACCCGCTCCCAAAGACACTGAGAGACTTCGGTATTGGCCAGGTTTACTGATTGCAGATCACAGTCCGCCATGGTTACTTCATTGATTTTTGCATTCGAGAAAGACGGCCCTTCATCAAAACTTTCACATCCCTTGAACGACGTGTTGTTTATCTCTGCGTGGTTGAATGATGTTTTGGTGAGCGTGCAGTGGCGGAATTCCATATCCAGAATTTCAGAATGTGAGAAATCCGCATTATCAAAGAACCCATGGATGATCTGGCTGTTGTATAAACGGATTTCCTTGCAGGAGCTGTTGTGGAAAGTTTGTGCAGCCATATCGCAGCTCTCAATCACAGCCTTGTCCAGCACAGCATGATCAAAGTTTGCTGCTGAGAGGTCAGTATCAATGACTCGGGCGTTGGTCAGGTTGGTGTGACGTAGGTCGGCACCATTCAAATTACAACCGTCCAGAATGCAGTCCCGGAGGTCTGCATGACGAAAATCGGCACCACGGAGGTCACAGTTTTTCCAATGAACGCCGCGCAGTTTGCTGGAGCGAAACTTACAGCGCTTCATGAGGCTGTTTTTGAAGCGCATGCGTTCCAGATCTTGATTGATCAGAGATACGCCCGTGAAATCTGCGCTTTCAGGTGCCGTCCATCCTGGGTGGAGGCTTTCAAGCAATTCCCGCTTTCGAGCTGCCTTTTCTTTCTCCAGCTCAAATTGAGATGTCAGGCCAGATTTCTGTTGTACCTGATAGTTTTCAACACCTTTTTTTAAAAGAATGCTTTTATTGGTCTTTAAGCCAGAAGTTTTAAGCCCGTCGGTATCCAGGATATTATGGTTTCCGGGCTTTGCTGGAGTTTTCTTCGTTTTAGACGTTTTAGACGTTTTAGACGTTTTTGAAGAGGTACGTTTTTTCTGTGACACAGGTGGAAATCTCCGGACGAACTCATTTCATTCTGAGTCGCCCGGAACGGTTAAAGGTTTAGCCTTTCTTCGAATTGCTCGACCTGTTCCTTAAAAGCCGCAGGGCATTCGCTGTGACCAGTGCGGTGGCGCCGGTGTCAGCAAGAACGGCTACCCAGAGCCCGGTCATGCCCAGCAGAGTAGTGACTAGAAACACGGCTTTACTTCCCACTGCCAGAAAAATGTTCTGGCGGATAATGGCCATGGTGGAGCGGGAAAGGCCAATAAGGTCCGCCAGCTCTTCTATTCGGTTATGAGTAAGTGCACAGTCAGCGGTTTCAAGAGCGACGTCGGCACCAGACCCCATGGCAACCCCGATATCTGCTGTCTTCAGTGCAGGGGCATCATTGATGCCGTCACCGATCATTGCGACCCGACCTTTGTCTCGTAACCGCTCTATTTCAGCAGATTTATCCCCAGGAAGAAGGCCTGCACGATATTCCATGCCCAATTGGCTGGCAATGGCAGCTGCAGCACGTGGGTTATCCCCAGTGAGCATGACACTATTGACTCCCATGGCTTTGAGGGCAGCAACGGCTCTTTTGGCATCGGATCTTGGGTTATCACGAAGGGCTATGAAGCCCACTAAATGCCCTTCAACGGTCACTACAGCAATGGTATTACCCTGCTCTTCAAGCTGTTCGAGCGTTTGTCGAGCTCCTGCAACCAGGTCAATGCTGCCCTGTAAGTGCCGGGGAGAGCCAACGACGACCATTCTGCCTTCAACCAGGCCTTGTACACCCAATCCGGCTTTTGCCTCTACTTCTTCAGCTATAGGGAGCCCGATATTCATCTCGTCAGCTCTGGCTACGATAGCTTTTGCAAGTGGGTGGGTTGAACCTGACTCAACGGCTGCAGCAAGTCGAAGAACTTCGTGCTCCGGTTTTTGTATTGAGCTGTCAAACGATGTTATGTGAGTAACTGCAGGCTTTCCTTCAGTCAGTGTACCGGTTTTATCAAAGGCGACAGTTTTTACCGAACCCAATAGCTCAAGGGCTGCTCCACCCTTGACCAGGGCACCATTTCGAGATGCTCTTGCCAGAGCAGAAGTAACAGCAGCCGGCGTTGAAATAACCAGTGCGCATGGGCAGGCAATCAGTAACAGCGTCAGAGCCTTGTAGACCCATTCCACCCAGGGCTCGCCTAATGCGAGTGGGGGAACAAAAGCCACCAGTAACGCCATAAACATCATTAACGGTGTGTACCAGCGGCTGAAGGCATCGATAAAACGCTCAACTGGCGCTTTTCGCTCTTCTGCTTCTTCGATAAGACGGATTATACGGTCAACCGCACTTTCCCCGGGCTTTGAAATGACTTTGAAGCGGGCTACTCGATCCACAGACAGTGAACCAGCCATCACACTTTCACCTGGGTTATGTTCTACAGGGACGGATTCGCCGGTTAGAGCACTTTCATCGAAGCTAACGTTAGGCGTTAAGAGTTCTCCATCAACGGGCAGACGACTACCCGGTAATATTTCGATGATGTCCCCAGGTTTCAGAGTATGGGCAGAAACCTCTGTTTTATTACCATCTTTATCAATTTGGTAAGCCGTTTCTGGTGTCAGCTCCATCAGCCTTTGGACGCCCTGCCGAGCCCTCCCTGCAGCAAACGCTTCCATATGTTCACCGATCATAAACAGCAGAAGCACCATGGCAGCTTCAACCGTTTCACCCAGGAAGAGTGCACCGATAGCAGCAATGCTCATCAGGGTTTCAATAGAAAAGGGGGTGCCATTTCTGGCTAATTGCCATGCTTTAGAGGCAACAGGGTAAAGCCCCCAGATTGTGGCCAGATAAAAAAGTACGTCGCCTACGACTGGAAAGGTTCCCTTAATTAAAACGGCGACCAGCATGACTAAGGCCAGTGAAAGAATGCGCCAGTATTTTTTCAGGAAACTGCTTTCAGCGGGTTCGGAAGAGGTGTCGTCTTTAACTGAAAAACCGAGCTCTCGAATGGTTTTAAGGATGTCATCGCTGATGTTTGCCCGATTTTCAACCTTAACCAGCAGGCGTTCCGTGGCGAAAGTAACCCGAGCCTGGGTAACACCATTCAGATTTTTTACGGCGTTCTCAACTTTAGCGGCACAGCTTGGGCAGTCCATGCCAGTGATGATCCAGCTTAGCTGCATACTACCGGAAATCGAAGACGTTTGATTTTCTAGTGTAGAAGTTTCTGACTGAGTTTTACTGCTGCAGCATGAGGATGCAGCACAACTGCTTTCCATCCCGTTGTTATGTGGGCTGGCATTTTGGGTTGCTGAGCAGGATGACATGACTTCACTCGCAATTATATAAGAATGATTTTATATAAATATAATTTTATATGTTTGGTGCGTCAAGCCGAATATCTTCCAGCGATACGTTGTATCGCCACTTATAAAATAGTGAGTTAAGGGGGAGCTCGCCTGCTTGAGCAGGCGGTAGACCGGTTATGATCAGGTGGACAAGTTGAATACTTTTAGAGCGTTTTCCCTGAGAAACTTGGGCCATACATGTTCTTTAAAGGGAACTTCGGGTAACTCCCGAAAGATACGCTCCAAAGAAAGCCCCATGGGAAAGTACCCTGCATAGAGAATCTTGTCAGCACCACGGGTATTGGCAAACTCGATGATAGATTTTGGGTAAAACCGTGGAGCGAAAGCACTGGTGGAGTAATAGAGGTTTGGGTATTTCAACATTAATTTCCAGGCCAGGTCTTCCCAGGGCTCTGCCCCATGACGCATGACTATTTTCAGCTCTGGGAAGAACCAGCAGACCTCATCCAGAAGCTCGACTTTCTGGGGAGCCATGGGCAGGCGGGGGCCAGGTACTCCAACACAGACGCAAAAAGGCAGCTCGAGTTCTACCAGTTTGGCGTAGATGGGGTACCATTTTTTATCATTAATCGGTACCTGTGGACAGAGGCCGGAAGGGAATCCTGTGACTGCTTTGATGCCGTACTCTCTGTGCAGCCGCTCAATCTTGCGGACCTCATCCATGGCGTTATTCGGGTTAGCTTCATAGGATGCAAAGAATCGTTCAGGGTGTTTTTTCAATGCGGTTTTAGCTGATTCATTATGATCATCCAGCCCAATCATGGCTCGTTCGATATTGTGCTTATCCATCTGGGCAATGGTGTATGCGATGTAATCATCAGCATCTTCAGCGGGAATATCCTTGAACATGTACTGCGCTGGCATTTTGAAATGGTGTCGGCTTTCCTCATCCAGCAGCATGGGTTTCATGTATTCATACCACTGACTGTTATCCTCCCCGGGAATGCTGAGCATCAGGTCAATAACACCAACTTCTGCAGGCATTGGCATGGCTTGGTCCTTTATTGTTTTTTTTCTTTTTGGATTCAGGGTGCTGCGATCATCAACGTTTGGCTGACTTAATCCTGCTCTTTAACGTGATTGGCCAGATCAAGAATGACATGACGGATATGGTGATCATCCAGTTCATAGAGCACCTGCTTGCCCTTACGGGTCGACTTCAGGATGCGGGCTTCCCGCAGGCTGCGTAAATGATGACTGGTTAATGGCTGAGACATGCCCGAAATTTCGGATAGGCAGCATACAGGCTGTGGTTCTTCAAGGCAGGCAATGACCAGCTGCAGTCTTTTGGTGTCCCCCAGCAGCTGGAAAATTTTTGCCAGCCGCCCCATATCTTGTTCAGACAGCTCAGGTAGCAGAGAACAACAGGTTTGATGCATATCGACCATAGGCTTGTCCAAGTCCTAAGAAATAATTATTGGTAATGGTATTGCGCTATAAGGGCTTAGTCTATTTTCCTGAGCTTATATCACCAGACGATAAGCTCTTTTCGCACTTTGCTACTGGTGGCAAAATGCTCCCAATAAAAAAATCGGGCAACAACAATAAGCAGTTTAAGCCTGAACCAATAAATAATCTGGCCAAACTGATGCTGCTGGAAAGGATGGCCGCAAACTAATCGGGTTGTACACTTTGAAAACCAAAGCACTTCGAGCAGATATGCTGCTACTGGTGGTGTCTGCTATATGGGGATTCGCCTTTGTCGCTCAGATCAAAGGCATGGAGCATCTTGGTCCATTTCTGTTTAATGCCTGTCGTTTTGCCCTCGGCTTTCTCTCGTTATTACCCGTTTATTTTCTTCTTGAGGGTATTTCAGGAAAGAAAGCTTCCGTGAATGAAAAGCCATTCGACAATCAATTGCTTCTGAAATGGGGGCCATTAACTGGTGTGGTTCTTTTTCTTGCCTCTTCCTTCCAACAGGTTGGCCTCTTGTATACCACCGCGGGTAACTCCGGGTTCATTACTGGTTTTTATATTATTCTGGTTCCTATCCTTGGAATTTGGTTTGGGCATAGTACTCGCCCTGCAACCTGGCTGGGTGGAGCCATAGCGCTTGCAGGCCTTTATTTCCTGACAGTACAGGATGGATTGAACCTTAATAGAACTTACGCATTGACAGCTCTGATAAAAGATGGTCTCAGCCAGTCTTTACCATCAGAGAAGCTCTTAATGAAGTCCCAAATAGCATCCTTGAGCGCATCATTCTTAACGCGATAGATGCTACTGAGAGATTCAGATACTTTCTTGGCCTGAAGGCAGGCATACCCAAAGATAGAGGCAAAAATATGGTTCCTGACCTGCTGCTTTCCTCTCACCTGAAAGCGCTCAATACTGCAGAGTTGTTTCAGCGCCCGGTGATACTCTTCGATCGCCCAATGGTGCAGGTGAAGTTCATTAAAGCCTACCTGTGGTGATACCTCTGATCCAGCATGGGGTGTGTAGACGACGTAATGGCGCAGCTCGTTTTTTAGCCGCGTCCGGTACAAACGCACAGAACCAAAATTACGTAGCCAAACGGTTATTCCCTCTTCAGGAATCTCCAGGCTCTGCACTTGTTGGTAGTCACCCTTTTGGATAGAAACAGTACGGTTGCTTTTAACGGCAAACATAAAACCCAGACCGTTGTTTTTCACAGTCTTCAGGTTTGCGGCACTGCTATACCAGGAATCCCCCGTAACAAATGCAGGTCGTAAGCCCCATACAAGTACTTCTTTCAGCATCTCGAGAAAATAATCATTTTTGGACTTTCCGTCCGCAGAGTCATAGATACGGAAATTGACAGGAAGGCTATAGCCTTTGATATCGGTGTAATAGAGCGTTATGAGATTAATGCCCTTGACGGCTTTATGATGCTTGCCCGAGTAATGATAGCCGATGAATGCCGTGTAGTTACTGTACGGCTTATCCAGCACCGTATCATCAACCGATAGCGTGCCCCCATCAAGAATCAGCCTTGCGGCTACTTCCATGAAAAGGTCATTGGGAGCAAAGTCTTCACGTTGTAGAAAACGGTTAACGCTGTGGTGTGACATATCTCCGATCTCACTAAGGCGAGTACAGGTTGCTGATTTCGGCTCACACAATAGAAACCCTGTATATTTCGGCAAATCACACCCAGCTGTTGTAGGTCTTGTTATCTTTCTACGCACGACGACATCCGCTATTTTTTGCTGATCTAGCAATTTTTACAGCTGCCTGTCAATGCGAAAGTCCTACTTAATAAAGGTGATGTACTGACGTTGGGTTCTGCACTGATGTATGCGGTTCAAATTCTACTAATTGGCTGGCTTTCCCGGCATGTTCATCCACTGAGGCTTTCATTAATACAGTTTTTTATGACGGCTTTATGCAGCATGATGGTTGCTCTTTATCTTGAACCCATCAGTTTTGATGCCATTACAAAAAGTATCGGGCCTTTGCTGTATGCAGGTGTTATGTCTACCGGTGTTGCTTTTACCATTCAAACCATTGCTCAGAGAGATGCAACATCTTCCCATGCCGCAATAATTATGAGCCTGGAAGCAGTGTTTGCCGTGCTGGGCGGTTGGTTATTGCTGAATGAGCAACTTGGACTGAGGGGCTTGTTAGGGTGTGCTTTGATGATGACTGGAATGCTGCTTTCGCAGCTTAGACGCTCCAGGAAGAGAGCTCTCACTTAATGATGAGTATGCTAAAGAAACGGCCAGCTTGTTGCTGGCCGTTTTGGATTAGTCCGCTAACTTGATCATTGAATAGTTTTGTGACCTGGGACGCAAAGCCGACATCACGATGGGTACAACGATAAGGGTTGAGAGAGCTCCAGCCCAGAAGCCTTTAAAGACTGCGTAATCCACAGGTGCAAATTGTTCCACTCCGAGTATTGCAAAACCAGCGAGTGGTAATGGCACCGCAATCAGTAACCCAAGTAAACCAAAGCAGAATGCATTTCCCAGCTTGCCGGAAGGAAGGCGGTTCACCCATTGCTGCAGGCGAGATCCGGGGCCAAAATCAATTTCACCTACTTTTCCCTTGATCAGCTTGCGCTGGTTAACGGAGATCAGGATCAGTGAAATAATGAATGAAAGAAGAAATGAAGTCGCAATCATGTCCCCGACAAAGTTATTCTCGCCTTTCCAGCTTATAGGGTTACCATCTTTCAGTAACAGCCAGGCAATCAGCATATTGAGCAGGGTATTGGACGTTCCGCAGACCAGCATTTCGTGCTTCAGGTACTTTGGGGCCGAAAATGACATGTAGGCTTCCGTTCTTAGACAGGGAAGGTCTTGTCATCAAAGAAGTGGGGCTTAAAAAGGGAAACAAACAGATGGGTTTGCAAGCTGTGTGGAAAATAGCTTTGTTTAACTTCCGTATTTCCAGTTTTGCTTGGCCGCCTTTCCGATATTACTTCGGATTTAGCTGATCTTCTAAGCTTTCTGGCATCCTTGTTGGTGCTGAGTCCGCAAAAAAGCACCTTGTAAACCCATCTGCTTGTTACTGCCGACACCTTATTATTATTCTGATGAGTCGACGCTAAACCCTGTTGTTGTTTTTATTGTGGGTGTTTTGTTCTTGTTGCTTTACTAATACAACTGTCGTGCCAAAAATAAGTAAAATCCCTTAATGTCTTGCTGTACGTAGTTTCCGAATGAGTGGGTGTTTTTTTGTGGCTAAATAATGTTCAGTTTCTGTGTTGTTATTTGTTACCTATTTCCCACAAAGTGTGGCAATACTCCCTGCAAAGTAACAAATACTCGCTCTTTGCTCTCAGTATGAAATCAATAAAATCGCTTAGACACTGTGTTTTTCAGACAGTTGCTGCCGACGTTATACATATGTGATTGTTTGATTGTTTCGGTTATTCCGTTTGTTCTGCTCCTGCACTAGGGATTATCCTTTGTACCCCTGCTGACACTGACTGTTATATCGGCAGTCCTGGTCGCACTCTTGCTGACAAATCGGCTGAAAAAACGTAGGAAAAAAATGAGCGAACACGACCAATGCATCCATACTGGCCTCACAGGCCGTTTGCTGCTGGAAAACTCCCTGCTGAATAAAGGCACTGCTTTTTCTATGGAGGAGCGGAGTGAGCTGGACCTTCATGGTCTTCTGCCGCCAAGGGTAGAGTCGATGGAGGAGCAATGTCATCGAGCTTATAAGTCATTCTCAATTAAGCCTACGCCGATACTGAAGCATATCTACCTGCGCTCATTGCAGGATACGAACGAAACACTGTTCTATGCTCTCCTGCAACGTCATCTTCAGGAAATGCTGCCGGTCATCTACACACCGGTTGTAGGGCAGGCTTGTCAGCGATTCAGTGACCTCTACCGTCGACCAAGGGGCATCTATATTTCCTACCCCCAGCGCGAACATATCTCAGCCATGCTGGCCAACTTCAAACGTAATATTGAAGTGATTGTTGTCACTGATGGTGAGCGCATCCTGGGTCTGGGCGACCAGGGCATTGGTGGTATGGGAATCTGTATTGGCAAGCTGTCTCTCTACAGTGCTGTGGGTGGGATTGCACCGAACAAAACACTGCCTATCGTACTGGATTGCGGAACCAATAACCGACAGTTGCTGAATGACCCAAATTACCTGGGGTGGCGTCATGAGCGGATTGGAGACGATGAATACTATGCATTTGTGGACGACTTTATCCGTGCATTGAAACGTCGCTGGCCAAAAGCACTGCTACAGTTTGAAGACTTTGCCATTAACCATGCAACACCACTGCTGGAAACATACCGGGATGAGCTCTGTTCATTCAATGATGATATTCAGGGCACGGCAGGGGTTACTGCAGCATCACTGCTGGCGGCAGCCAAGGCAGCGGGTAAATCCATCGAGGACATGAAAATTGCCTTCCTTGGTGCAGGATCGGCCGGTTGCGGTATCGCTGAGCAGTTGATCCGCCTGATGGTTGGCCGGGGGCTTAGTGATGAAGAAGCCCGTCAGAGAATATTCATGGTTGATCGCTATGGAGTGCTGAATGATCAGATGGAAGACCTGAGGCCGTTCCAGCAGCGGCTGGTACAGAGCTGTGAAGAACTTCGTCAATGGGGTTGTGAAGAAAATCCAGGATTGCTGGAAGTTGCTACTCATGCAAAGCCTGACGCCATTATTGGGGTATCCGGTCAGCCAGGACTGTTCACTCGGGAAGTCATTGAGAAGATGGCTGAGAACCATGAGCGACCCATTGTCTTTCCTCTGTCAAACCCAATCAGTCAGGTTGAAGCAACACCAGAAGATATTATTGAGTGGAGTGAGGGTCGAGCTTTGATTGCTACTGGCAGTCCATTTGACCCAGTTGAGTACAATGGTAACCGTTACCCGGTTGCTCAATGTAACAACATCTACATCTTCCCTGGGCTGGGTCTTGGTGTTCTGGCCAGTGATGCGGAAAGAGTCTCTGATGGCATGCTGGATGCAGCGGTCGAAACTCTGGCCATGGCTTCACCAGCTGTTATGAATCCGGAAGCGGCTCTTTTGCCTGAATTGAACCGTATTCACCAGGTGACCTGTGAGATAGCGATTGCCGTAGCCAGAAAAGCGCAGGAAGAGGGGCTGGCACCAAAATGTGAGCAGACTGCATTGGAAGCCAGAGTCAGAGGCAAGCGCTGGAGCCCTGAGTATCGCAGAGTCTATCTGTCTGATTCTTAATAAGTAGTGTCTATGAGAAGGGAATTTTTCTTCTTGGTATAAAGAAGGATAAGCAGATAAGTTTACAAACTACCAGGCATCTTTATTGTTATTATTGACTGACAGATGTCTGGTATGTCCTGTTGCCTTCCTGATGGTGCAGTCTTCGAAGAAGCTGCGGCAATCTTTTTAACATCCCATCAATTTGCCAGTTGATGTCCTTCAGTATCCTGCAAACTTATCTGCTTTAATCACTGACCTGTTGTTTTTGTTATTGGTGGTCAGGATATGCCATGTTGTTGTTATTGTATGGCATTTTTTGTTTGCGACTGGTCATATACAAAGGGTGTGCCAAGAATGATTATTGTTTGCTAACTGGTTGATATTTAAAAATAAAATATTTTGTCAGTCTTTCGGTCTATGCTGCAGGCGAGAGATGATCTGTTACTTGTTGAGTACTGGGTTGTGAAGATTGTAACCAGGGTAACAGGTTAGAATAGTTCAAGCTTTATGCACTTCTATACGACTGATCAGTCCTTCGTTAGAGAAAAAGATCCTCTCTATACCTGGTACATTTATCGACTCATCCGACTCAAGATCCGTACCGGTTCTGACAAACTCAAGTTCTACACAACTGCCGTTCAGGTTTCGGTAGCTGTTGACATGCCAGTTCACGTCGGGGATTTTCGAAAAAAAAGCGGTCATCATATCGAGAATGGCACTCTTTCCCTGGAAGTCACCAAGAAATGCAGAGTAGTAGCTGGCACTTTCATCAAGCATGGGAGATATCCAGTCCAGCCTGTGGGCATTGGACAGGGCAACATAAGCTTTGGCGGCTTCAACCTGTTCATCGTTTGTCATAATGTGAGATGCCAATGGTTAGTGAGTAGATACTCAAAACTCACAACATAGCACTAAGTCGACATATCGACCTGCTTCAAGTTGTCACACGTAGGATAGTTCCAAGTAAATGAAAGAAGGTAGTTAATCCAAAAAGGGGGAAGAGGCTTATGGAATTAGGAAAATAAACAAACAGACAGGTTTACAGATACACAGAAGCGCTTTATTTCTTCCTTGTCGAATGCCCGCGCTGCCTTTTGTAGTCTGTTACCAGACTCAGTCAGTCTTCTCGGCTTTCTTGTCCCTGTTTGTCGGCTACCTTGAGGTACCGTGCAAACCTGTCTGCTTGAGTCACCCGACCTGATATTATTATTTTTGTAGGCTGGGAGTCGTCATTATTGTTGTTGTTATATTCTGACGATTTTTGTTCTCGCCTGACATAATACAATTGGCGTGCCAGTTTTTATAAAAATCTTTGCAGGTCATAGTAAACGGGGGGTAAACAGGAAATTACTATTTTATAAATAGATGTCTTCTGTTGTTTTCCTGTTACTGCGTTTACCCACTGAATGTAACCTTCGGAATATACGTAACACATTTGGACTAGCATAGTCATACTAGTAATTTCAGGTGATCAAGAGGGTTGCTCATGTTGCGTTATAGGTATCAAATGCACATTGATACTTTAAATCAGGCAGTTTGACCTTATAGAGTAATCAGAGATTTTCCCCAGCAGGCTTTTGCCAACTCTGCAATGATCAGGACAATAAAATGACGACATCAAACCACTTTGATTATCTGGTAATCGGCGGTGGAAGCGGTGGTATCGCTTCAGCAAATCGTGCAGCTATGTACGGTAAAAAAGTGGCGCTGGTAGAGGCTAAGCACTTGGGGGGAACCTGCGTAAACGTGGGCTGTGTTCCTAAGAAAGCCATGTGGTTTGCCGGACAAATTGC
Organism: Endozoicomonas sp.; assembly: GCF_965196975.1. NCBI lineage: Bacteria > Pseudomonadati > Pseudomonadota > Gammaproteobacteria > Oceanospirillales > Endozoicomonadaceae > Endozoicomonas > Endozoicomonas sp. The sequence goes on along the minus strand of NZ_OZ239981.1, from coordinate 4,345,330 downwards.
TGATGCCTGTCGTTATGGACCTGACTACGGCTTTGATATCAGTATTGAAGAGCAGTTGAAATCGTTCAGCTGGAGTAAACTCGTCGAAAGTCGGGAGGCTTACATCAGCCGCATACATGCTTCATATGAGCGAGTTCTGGGTAACAATAAAATTACCGTTATAAACGGCTATGGACGTTTTGTTGACGCAAAAACCGTAGAAGTTAATGGTGAGTACTACACAGCTGACCATATCACTATTGCAACCGGTGGTGAGCCGCTGATTCCAGACGTTCCAGGAGCAGAGTACGGTATTGACTCCGATGGTTTCTTTGAGTTGACTAAGCGCCCTGGTCGGGTGGCTGTACTGGGTGCAGGTTACATAGCTGTTGAGCTGGCCGGTGTTTTACACGCACTGGGCAGCGAAACGCACTTGCTGGTTCGTAAACACAAACCCCTGCGTAATTTTGAAGAGATGCTATCGGATACGCTGGTAGAAGTGATGGAGTCCGAAGGTCCTCAGCTTCATACTCATTCAGTACCAAGAGAAGTTGTAAAAGAAGACGATGAGAGTCTGACTGTTCATTTGGAAAATGGTAATTCAGTCAATGTTGATACCGTGATCTGGGCTGTAGGCCGTAAGCCGCATACTTCTGGCATCAACTTGGGCGCAGCAGGTGTTACGGTTGATGCACGGGGTTACATTCCTGTTGATAAGTATCAGAATACCAATGTTGATGGGGTTTATGCCGTGGGTGACAACATCGGTAAAATTGAGTTGACTCCCGTTGCTGTTGCCGCAGGTCGTCGTCTGTCGGAGCGCCTGTTCAATAATAAGCCGGATGAGCATTTGAACTACGACAATGTGGCCACAGTTGTTTTCAGTCACCCCCCAATTGGCACCGTGGGTTTAAGTGAACTGGCTGCCCGTGAGGAGTACGGTGACGAGAATGTCAAAGTGTACACCAGCCAGTTTACGGCGATGTACAGTGCATTGACCAGTCATCGACAGCCATCACGCATGAAGCTGGTGACCGTTGGCCCAGAAGAAAAAATTGTCGGTATCCATGCTATTGGACATGGTGCGGATGAGATGCTTCAGGGTTTTGCCGTGGCTTTAAAGATGGGGGCTACCAAAGCTGACTTTGATAATACCGTTGCCATTCATCCAACTTCTGCTGAAGAGTTTGTCACAATGCGGTGATGGTCTTTGTGGAGAATTAGAAGAAGGCTTTTAATTCTCCATCTTAATCACACAAATAAAGTGCCAATTTGTCAGCAGACAACCACCTTTGTCTATCCCAGCTTGAGCTGTTCCAAAAGCGGCATCGGAGGTTGTGCGTCAGTAAATAGCGTATCAATGTCTGCAACATAGCCCAGTCAAATCATGGCACTTCGTCCAAATTTACTGTGATCCGAAATAGTCAGGGTGTTTCGGGCGTTGGCCATCATTGCCTGCGCCACACAGACTTCATGGTAATCAAAATCCAGCATGTTGCCATCCATATCAAAACTGCCTGATCGTCAGCCCACTTTTATGAGAAGGTAGGGGTAAGGCTCCTGCCAGTTAAGGAATTAAGGACAGAAGAATGACCACTGACAAGAAATACATTGTTTCTCTCGACCAGGGTACAACCAGTTCACGTGCGATCATTTTTAACCATGATGGTGAAATCGTAGGGACTTCTCAACGCGAGTTTACCCAGTACTATCCTCAACCAGGCTGGGTTGAGCACAACCCAATGGAAATCTGGGCGACCCAGAGTTCGGTTCTGACCGAAGTGCTGGCTAAAACCAATATTCGTCCTGATGAGGTGGCTGCTCTTGGTATTACCAATCAGCGTGAAACCACCGTCGTCTGGGATAAAAATACCGGTCAGCCTGTCTATAACGCCATTGTGTGGCAGTGCCGTCGTACAACAGACATCTGTGAGCAGTTGAAGAAAGCGGGTCTGGAAGGTCATATCAGGAAAACGACGGGTCTGGTTCTGGATGCTTATTTCTCCGGCACCAAAATCAAGTGGATTCTTGATAACGTAGAAGGTGCCCGTGAAAGTGCGGAGAAAGGCGACCTGCTGTTTGGTACTGTGGATACCTGGCTGACCTGGAAGCTCACGAATGGTCGTGCCCATGTTACAGATGTGACCAACGCGTCACGGACCATGTTCTTTGATATCAATTGTCTGGAATGGGATGACACTATCCTGAAGGCACTGGATATTCCTCGCAGTATGCTGCCTGAAGTGAAGTCCAGCTCTGAAGTTTATGGCAAGACCAACATCGGTGGTAAAGGTGGAACACGGATACCGGTTGCTGGCATGGCGGGTGATCAGCAAGCGGCTCTGTTCGGCCAGATGTGCCATGAAAAAGGTATGGCCAAGAACACCTATGGCACAGGCTGCTTCCTGTTGATGAATACCGGAGAAGCATCCGTTAAGTCTGAAAATGGTCTCTTAACCACCATCGCCTTTGGCATTGATGGCAAGGTGAACTACGCACTGGAAGGTTCTGTCTTTATGGGAGGGGCTTCGGTTCAGTGGCTTCGTGATGAGCTTGGCCTGGTTCGTGATGCGGCTGATACCGAATACTTTGCCAGTAAAGTACAAGACACGAATGGTGTTTATGTCGTGCCAGGCTTTGTTGGTCTTGGAGCGCCATACTGGGATCCTTATGCCCGTGGGGCAATTTTTGGTCTGACCCGTGGTGCCAACCGTAACCATATTGTTCGTGCGACGCTGGAAGCCATTGCGTATCAATCCCGTGATCTGATTGAGGCGATGCAGCAGGATGCTGGCATTGAAATGAAACAGCTGCGTGTTGATGGTGGTGCAGTAGCCAACAACTTCCTGATGCAGTTCCAGTCAGACATTCTGAATAAGGAAGTTGTGCGCCCAACGGTTACTGAGTCAACAGCGGCGGGCTCGGCTTACCTTGCGGGACTTGCAGTGGGTTTCTGGAAGAGTATTGATGACCTGAAAGATAAGGTCGGTGTTGATCGTGTCTATACCCCGGTTATGGATGATGAACAGCGCGCAGGGTTATACAAAGGCTGGAAGAAAGCGGTAGAACGCAGCCTGAGGTGGGAAGATCAGGAATAAAAGGAAATACCCTCAGGGCTTAGGGTGTACTGCACTCTAAGCCCGTACAGTCTGAAGCAAGTGGTTATCTGGCATTGGTAGGCGCAGTGAGCACTGCTTTGGCTAATGTGTGCTGTAGAATATAAAAGCCAGCCATTGCTGGTGATGCACTACTGTTTACATCCAGGTTAGGAATGTCGAGAGCGTAAACGGTAATGTGATAATTGTGTGGTGCTGAATTTGGTGGGGGGCATGCACCACCGTAGCCTTTAAATCCAAAGTCATTTCTCAGCATGCTTGCCCCTTTTGGAAGACTCTTTCCACCCTCTGTACCCGCATTTAGCGGTAGATTTTTGACATTGCCGGGAATATTAATTACCACCCAATGCCACCAACCACTACCGGTGGGAGCATCTGGGTCGTACATGGTCACGGCAAAGCTTTTCGTTCCTTTGTGGATATTGGTCCACTTCAGTTCCGGTGATGTATTTTTACCTGTACAGCCCCATTGGTTGAAAATTTGCTGACTCTGGAAGGATTTGCCGTTGGTTACCTGGTTGCTCATCAACGTCATGATATCTGAATCGGGCTTTTTCCCCATGCCTGGCGTAGAAAGGCTGATGGCCAGTAACCCTATACCAACAAGAGTAACTACACGTTTCATCACTCAACCCTTTTAGATGGTTCCTGTGGAAGATTAGCTGCGGATCATTGAAGCTGCCCAAACTTTTGAGTGAAAGTTGTCGTTTTTTTGAGTGGATTTCAGCAAGTAACAAAGAAGGACATTAAGAGACACTGGGTTACTGTTTTTACTGCATAGCGGTGGGAATATCAGCCTGATTTTCGATGTAATATGCAAAAAAAATAGTTATTTATTCATTTTTTGGTTTTTTTATTAACTCCGGTTTTGGTGGTTTTTTTCTGGTTATTTGCGTGTTTTCCCACCTTTTTGAGAAAAATTGCTGATATTTTTGATGCAAAAGTAAATAGGTAATCTCACTGACAAGTGTTGTTAATTACCACTTTGTCAAAAAATCACTTACTATGTGTGCCCTGATTTATGAGAAGGGCTTTTGAGACAGGCTGCCTGTAGCTGGTTTCCATCTTATGAAACAGCTCAATATGCCTGAATTTTTGGTGTGAGAATGACGTCGTGTACTGACTACTGTGTTACAGGTTCGTGTGATCTTGTCAACGTACAAATCAGGTAAGAATTTCGATCGTTTTCACAGTAAAAGTTCCTGCAGTTTTGATTGGGGTCGGCATTCTGGAAATGACAAAAGTACATGATGGTTACTTAGTCATGCCCAGGAACGCTGGGTGCTGATGCACTGAACGAAAAGACTATTAATTTAGCTTCCTAGCTAGGTGACCGTTATGCGCATAGGGATCCCTGGAGAGGTCCAGGAAAACGAGAATCGCGTTGCTGCAACGCCCGATACAGTGGGTAAATTGCAGAAGCTCGGTTTTGACGTCGTCGTTGAACGAGGTGCAGGGGTAAAAGCGAGCTTTGAGGATGAAGCATTCACTCAGGCTGGCGCCCAGATAGTTGATCGTGATGATGTCTGGAATTCAGACATTATTTTGAAGGTTAACGCTCCGATTGATGATGAAATTGCACTGCTGAAAGATGGCGCTACCCTGGCCAGTTTCATCTGGCCTGCCCAGAATGAAGAGCTGATGAACAAGCTCAGCCAGCGTAATGTGAACATTCTGGCGATGGACAGCGTACCACGTCTGTCTCGCTCCCAGTCTCTGGATGCCCTGAGTTCGATGGCCAATATCGGTGGTTATCGTGCAGTGGTTGAAGCATCTCATGAGTTTGGCCGCTTCTTTAATGGTCAGATCACGGCAGCAGGTAAAATTCCACCCGCCAAGGTACTGGTTATTGGTGCCGGAGTTGCTGGTCTGGCTGCCCTTGGTGCAGCGGGCAGCATGGGTGCTATCGTGCGTGCATTCGATACCCGGCCTGAAGTAAAAGAGCAGGTTGAGAGTATGGGGGCCGAGTTCCTTGAGCTGGACTATGAAGAAGAGCAGGACTCTTCTGATGGCTATGCCAAGGAGATGAGCCAGGCATTTATTGATGCCGAGATGGCACTCTTTATGGAACAGGCCAAAGAAGTTGATATCATCATCACTACTGCGCTTATTCCTGGCAAACCGGCACCAAAGCTGATCACCGAAGACATGGTTAAGGCAATGAAGCCTGGCAGTGTTATTGTGGATCTTGCTGCCCAGACCGGTGGTAACTGTGCATGCACCGTCAAAGATCAGATTACGGTTGCTCATGGTGTAAAAGTTATCGGTTATACAGATCTGCCAAGCCGCCTGCCTACCCAGTCATCTCAACTGTACGGCACTAACCTGGTAAACCTGCTGAAACTGCTCTGTCCAAACAAGGATGGAGAGATTGATATCAACTTCGATGATGAAGTTATCCGTGGCTTGACCGTTATCCGTGACGGCAGCATCACCTGGCCACCACCCCCTGTTAAAGTCAGCGCTGCCCCTGCTGCCAAACCAGAACCTGTAGCTGAAAAAGCAGTGAAAGAAGAGGCAAAACCCAAGCCCTGGCTGAAACCACTGTTGATGTCTGTAGGTGCAGTGTTGTTTGGCTGTATTGCCAATTCAGCGCCAACCGCTTTCCTTGAACATTTCACCGTTTTCGTACTTGCTTCCATCGTAGGCTATTACGTTATCTGGAATGTGACATCAGCGCTGCATACGCCGCTGATGAGTGTCACGAATGCCATCAGTGGCATTGTGGTTGTTGGAGGTCTGGTCCAGATGGGCAGTGATAACAATATTGTACTTGCACTGTCGGGTATCGCCATCACGGTTGCTGTCATCAATATTGTTGGTGGATTCGCTGTTACTCAGCGGATGCTCAAGATGTTCCGTCTGGATTAACAGGAGTCGCTCGCAATGTCTGAAGGATTACTGGTAGCGGCTTATCTGGTCGCTGCATTAATGTTTGTTATGAGCCTTGCCGGGCTTAGCCGACAGGATACGGCAAAAAACGGCAATATATACGGCATCACCGGTATGGTGGTTGCGGTTCTGGCAACTCTTGCTCATGCCCATATTGCCGGTGTTACCCTGGTCACTCTCTGCATGATTGTTGGTGCCGGCGTTGGTCTTTATCTGGCGATTAAGGTTCAGATGACGGAGATGCCACAGCTGGTTGCCATTCTGAACGGCTTTGGTGGTCTGGCAGCCGTTCTGATCGGTTTTGCCAGTGCGCTGGAAGTGAATGACTCGCTGGTGGGCCAGTTTAAAGACTTGGTCATGTCGACTGAACAGCTGATTCACAGCTCCGAAATCTTTATCGGGATTATCATTGGTGCGGTGACGTTCAGTGGTTCGGTTGTGGCTGCGCTGAAGCTTCATGGCAAGATTTCCAGCCGCCCTGTGTCACTGCCTGGAAAGCACTGGACCAATCTGGCCATTCTTGCCCTGGCGGTTTTGATGGGTGTTGTGTACGTACAGCAGCACAGTATTCTGGCTCTGTTGCTGGTTACCATCCTGGCGTTTGCTTTTGGTGTAACCCTGGTGCTGGGCATCGGCGGTGCGGATATGCCTGTCGTGGTATCCATGCTGAATGCTTACTCAGGTCTGGCGGCGGCCATGACCGGCTTTATGCTGGGCAACAACCTGCTGATCATTACCGGTGCCATGGTTGGTTCTTCCGGTGCAATCCTCTCTTACCTGATGTGCTCGGCCATGAATCGCTCGTTTATTTCGGTGATTCTGGGTGGCTTTGGTACCGAAGAAGGTACGATCGTCGAAGGTGGTGATCAGGGTGAGTACACTGAAGTCAGCGCAGAAGAAGTTGCGGAGCGTCTGAAGAACTCTTCCAGTGTCATTATCACCCCAGGCTATGGCATGGCCGTTGCTCAGGCTCAGCACCCTGTTCGTGATCTGGTCAATAAGCTGCGGGACCGTGGAATCAAGGTTCGTTTTGGTATCCATCCGGTTGCCGGTCGTCTGCCGGGTCATATGAATGTACTGCTGGCAGAGGCGAAAGTGCCTTATGACATCGTTGAAGAGATGGATGAAATCAACGATGACTTTGCCGATACCGACACGGTACTGGTCATCGGTGCAAACGACACTGTGAACCCGGCTGCTGCCGAAGATCCTAATAGCCCAATTGCCGGCATGCCGGTACTGAGGGTCTGGGAAGCTGGAGAAGTGATCGTATTCAAACGTTCAATGGCCACCGGTTATGCGGGTGTTCAGAACCCACTGTTCTTCCGTGAGAATAGCCGTATGCTGTTTGGTGATGCGACTGACAGTGTTGAACAGATTCTCAAACAGTTCTGATAATCCTTCCTCCCTGGCTGGCAGCTAACGCTGCCAGCTGGCACTCTCTTCAAGATTAAAACGACGATGGATATTCCTGCCCTGAAGTCCTGGTGTGATGAACTGTTAGGCATTCGCTTTGATGTTAAATGGGGTGGTGTCGACGTTTACAGTGTCCACAAAACCAAGATGGTCTGTATCTTTTACGACGGCTGCAAGATGGCCTGTAAGTTACCAGATGACCTTTTTCTGATGATGACGGGAATACCCGGTTGTCGACCAGCGCCACATCTGGCGAGAGCTGGATGGGTGGAGTTTGGTGACGATTGCCATTTATCAACAGCAGAGTTACAAGATCTGATTACCCAGTCCTGGAATCTGGTGGTGGATAAGTTGCCCAAGTACGCCCAGAAAGCCTTAAGACCAGACTCCTATACTGCACGTAGCTCTGTGTGAGCGTACTGAACTCTTCACACGCATGTTTAAGCCAATGCGAAAATACCCGTATTCTTGGGTCAGATTGACTGTCTGGACGACTGACGAGGTAGTAGGAAAAGCTGGATTCCAACACCAGCTCAAAAGGTTTGATCAACAACCCTTTATCCAGATCATCTTTGACCAGTGATGCCCTGCTCAATGCAACGCCATGACCCGTTCTGGCCAGATCAAGTAAAAGTCCAGCGTCTGTTATTTGTGTGCCGTAACGTACCTCAAGCTGAGTACCTCCGGCTTGGTCCAGCCACTCCCGCCATGTTATGGCGCCGACCCCGGCATCCTGCAGGAGTGGCACTCCATCGAGCTCATGAATTCCTGGATTATCAGTACTAAAGAAATCAGGTCTGCATACTGGAAACGCCTTTTCTTCCATTAAGAACTCAGTACTCACTCCGGGATAGTTGCCCGCACCAAATCGAATGGCCAGATCAATGTCTTCTCTGGAAAAATCCGTCAGTGCCAGCGAGGGCAATAAGCGAATTTCGATATCAGGGTGTTGTTGAGAAAATTGACCCAGCCTGGGTATAAGCCAGCGTGAGGCGAAGGATGGGAGTACTGATATGTTGAGGTAGTGGTAACGATCAGTACGAACTTTGTTAAGGCCTTTTTCCAGCTCCCTGAACGCTTTCTGTACATGAATAAGCAACCGTTCGCCATTGTCGGATAAGTGCAGTTGGCGGGTCGTCCTTCGAAATAGTGGTATCCCAAGTTCCTCTTCAAGGTTCCGTATCTGCTGGCTGACAGCTGCCTGAGTAATATTCAGCTCATCTGCTGCACGGGTAAAGCTGAGATGTCGTGCAACGACTTCAAAGGTTCGAAGCCCTTTCAGAGAAGGAGGGCGGGCCATGGCGTACCTATTTATTAGTTTTTCTTATAAATGGAGAAAAAATATATCGTTTGTCCGGAGTGAAGATCAACCTTAATTTATAAGCCCAGATCAACAACATTTATGGAAGGAAAATACAAAGATGGATACTTCTATAGCTGGAGAGTTCTCTTATTTTGATTTGAGTAAAAAAGTAATCAGGAAATTAAAATCACTGATCATTACCTGGAAAGTGCGAGCCCAGTCCCGCAAACATCTTGCTGAAATGGATTCGCGGCTATTGAAAGATATTGGCTTAACAGAAGCAGATCGCTCTCAAGAGATAGTTAAGCCATTCTGGAAAAGGTAATGACTATCGATCACCTGTTATTGCTATATTTTTTAAGTAACTATACGCTCACAAGAATTGGAGAATGATGACTCGGTGAAACTGTTCTTGAAAACAGTCTGGATCGCATTTCATCAAGCTTTGCCTGGGACCAGAAATTAATTTGCCATGGGGCATAGTTACTGGTCCACAAAAACAATTTTAATAGGTTTACGAACAGGTTTTTAGCTGGAGTAGTTCAGACTTAATCTGACATTTTCTTCTCATCAAAAGAAAAGGGTTACCGATTTAGAAAGAAGGTGAGTTCACTGAAATCTAAATCATTAAAGGTGACCCTTATGATTCACACCAACCAGAAAATCATCAAGCACAAGGTCGGGCTACTGAACCTTGCAGATGAGCTCGGAAACATCTCTAAAGCCTGTAAAACCATGGGTGTCTCCAGAGATACATTTTATCGTTACCGGGATGCTGTTGATGAAGGTGGGGTCGAAGCACTTCTTGATCAAAGCCGAAGAGTTCCAAACCTCAAAAACCGAGTAGACCCCGCTGTTGAAAAAGCGGTTCTTGAGTATGCGGTAGAAGATCCTGCCCATGGGCAGGCCCGTGTTTCCAATGAACTTCGCAAGCAAGGTATCTTCGTCTCTCCCAGCGGTGTGAGAAGCATCTGGCTAAGAAATGATCTGGGAAGCTTCAAACTGCGCCTCAAAGCCCTTGAAGAGAAAGTGGCTCGAGAAGGAATCATTCTCACCGAGTCCCAGGTCAGGGCACTTGAGCGCAAGAAGCTGGATGATGAGGCCAGTGGTGAGATTGACACAGCGCACCCTGGCTACCTTGGTTCACAGGACACTTTCTATGTTGGAACCTTTAAAGGTGTTGGCCGCGTTTATCAGCAGACTTATGTTGATACTTACTCCAAGGTAGCGCAGGCCAAACTCTATAAGACAAAGACCCCAATTACGGCTGCAGACCTGCTCAATGACCGCGTGTTGCCATTCTATGAAGCTCAAGAGCTACCTGTGCTCAGAATACTGACAGACAGAGGTACAGAGTATTGTGGTCGTGCTGATCAACACGATTATCAACTTTACCTGGCGGTGAACGACATTGAACATACGAAGACGAAAACCCGGCATCCACAAACGAATGGAATCTGTGAACGCTTCCATAAAACGATTCTGCAGGAGTTTTATCAACCTGCATTGAGAAAGACGCTGTATACGAGTATTGAGATGATTCAGTCAGATCTGGACGAATGGTTAATTCACTACAATACTGAGCGTACCCATCAAGGTAAGCAGTGCAACGGGAGAACGCCGATAGAAACACTGATTGATGGGAAAGAGATCTGGAAGGAAAAGTTCATAGCCTGAATTTAACCTGACAGACACCTTCTTGAAAATCGGTAACTGTCAGGTCAGGTCTGAACTTCTACATTTTAGCTCTGGCTTTGAATCCTTCCAGCAGAGCTCTTCTTCCAGCATATGATTCATAGTCCTTTCCTGCCTTACTTAATTCTGCCTTAGTTACAGAACCAAGCTTTCTCCCCAGTTCAGCACCTACCACAAGAAAGTTGTTCAGAGAACGGAAGTAGGGCAGTGATGTGGCTGCATCGCCTGCAATACAAATGAGTTTTCCAGAGGGAGTTACATGTTGAACTTTTCTGGCATGAAAAGAGGAAAGTACATAGGGAGTGATCTCTTCACTACCTATAATAGCGGCTTCCTGACAAAAATTATTTTTGATAGACATCCAGTTTTCTATTTTTTCTTTAAGTGATGGTGCAAGTTTGCTTGCAGATAGCTTTGCGCCTTTTTTCAAATTATACCCATGTAGGCTTTTGTATTCGTCTTTGGTTATAAAAAAGTCGATGGTCACTTCTTGCCTGTTATCATCCAGAGTTCTGACTCTTTCATCGACAGGAGATAACATGGCTTTGAAGGTAGCATACCCATAACGGAAAAAGTTAAACCAGCTGCTGGATAGCCTCTCTGTCTGTCCTTCAATCTGATATTTCACACGGACTCGGTATTGGTAATCTCGATGAGACTTAAATTCGGATTCTTCATCACTTGATGAAAGTTCTGAGAATTTAATTTCCTCACCTTCATATTCAGGGTTATCCGCCATTTGTAAAAGTGCTTTGGGTGCTCTCTCTGAATGATTGAAACAATAGTGCTCTATTTTCACAGCTACTATGGGAACACCACTCATAATAGTTAACTGTCATGCCCGCTTCTGTTATTTCCAGCTCTACCAAAAGCATCGTTTTGCAAATTGAAGTTTCTATAGATTCAGGCAACATGCTGAATCTTGAAGATAGTTTACAGCGTGCACTCAATGAAGCCGGGCAGCTTGGAACAAAAGAGTTATTGGGGCTATTTGAATCACCCAATAAAGAACCTATCGTCGTTAATCAGCAGAAGTGGAACTACAAAGGAAAGGTTCTTAAGCACTATGAAACCTTATACGGTCGTATACCTTCGGAGCGCTCCGTATATCAGGGTGTCAGAGGTGGCAGTACTCTGGCAGCACTTGATCTTCGTGCCGGTATTATTGGTTCAGCTACCCCCAAATTTGCCAAGTCTATCGCCTGGAAATACAGCCAGATGCCAGCGCCTGCGGTAAAAGAAGATTTTGAGACCAACCATCAAAGGACGCTTTCAAATTCTTATATCAAGCATTTATCGGACAGAGTAGGTGCATTAATTGAAGACCAGCAAGACACTCACTACCACCTTCCTCCACTAAAAGAGCCTGTTGAAACAATAGCCATTGGTCTGGATGGAACCTGCATGCTGCTTTGTGAAGAAGGCTGGAGGGAAGCCATGTGTGGGACATTGAGCCTATATTCTGCAGATGGAGACAGGCTCCACACGATATATACAGCCAGTTCGCCAGAGTATGGTAAACAAAGCTTTATGAGCAAGCTCGACGAGGAGATTGCAGATCTAAAACGACTCTACCCAAATGCCACATACATCGGGGTAGCTGACGGGGCTAGAGAAAACTGGAGTTATTTGAAACAACATACCTCTGGGCAGATACTCGATTTTTATCATGCATCTGAATATTTAGCTGGAGCAGCGGAAGCACTGTTTCCAACCAGTAAGGCGAAGCGACACCAGTGGCTTGAAGACAGGCTACATAGTTTGAAAAACAAGCGTGGAGCAGCCAAAAAAATCCTTCAGGAAATTGAATCAGCCGAGCTCCCGAAAAAGACAATCGCACTGACAGAGAAGCGCTACAAAGCTGTGAGCTATTTTACAAACAATCACCAGTTAATGAATTATCATCAGGCGCTTAAACGCCATTGGCCAATAGGTTCAGGAGTTACTGAAGCGGCTTGTAAGACTCTGGTAAAGCAACGATTATGTGGTTCTGGAATGAGGTGGAAAGCAACAGGAGCGGAAGTGCTTTTGACAACAAGAGCACTGATCCAGAGTAAGGGGCGCTGGGAACAACTTTGGTCTGAGTTCATGACTGGAAAGGTTGAAGCTAACCTATGAGTCAGTTATCAAATTGAGAGAGCACCCAGTGCTTTTCTACCTTTTGAATGAGCACCATCTGCACAGACGAGAGCATCAAAAGCTACTTTTCCAGCATTAAAAGCAACTTCACCATCACTAATAGAAACTACTTCATAGCCTTTTCCTGCATGCATCGTTATACCCATTCTTTCAGCAATCGCCTTAAGATCGGTTTCGAAATCTTTGCAGCTGATTTGACCACGCCTGTTGAGAATTTTCTTTCTGAGTGTTTTAAGGCCTTCTCTTAAAATATCATTGTTGAAGCACTCGATAGAATCGAAACAGCTATCATCAATATTAACAGTATGATTACGGGCATATTCTGTTCTTTTTTCAAACATCTCAATGTTGGTATTTTCCTGTTTTGCTTTTAATTGCAATGCACTCCATAGAGCATTGGGTCCCATACCAACAAAAACAACTTTAAGAGATCGTTTGTTAATAGGTGTGCCATTCCCTGGCAGTTGCTCTTCACTGAGCATATTCCTATTTACATCCAATATCTGAAAAGCCTGACGATTACCAAGATTAGTGCCATTCCCTGGCAATTGCTCTTCACTGAGCCCATTCCTGTTTACATCCAATGACTGAAAAGCCTGACGAAAATTATGATTAGAGCCATTCCCTGGCAGTTGCTCTTCACTGAGCCCATTCCTGTTTACATCCAATGACTGAAAAGCCTGACGAAAATTATGATTAGTGCCATTCCCTGGCAGTTGCTCTTCACTGAGCCTATTCCTGTTTACATCCAATGACTGAAAAGCCTGACGAAAATTATGATTAGTGCCATTCCCTGGCAGTTGCTCTTCACTGAACCTATTCCTGTTTACATCCAATGACTGGAAAGTCAGGCGAAAATTATGATTAGTGCCATTCCCTGGCAATTGCTCTTCACTGAGCCTGCTCCTTTCTTCTTCCAATGCTCTGGACACTGAACGATGTCTAATTAAGTTGCCAGTCCTTGGCGTTGGCTCTTCATTGAGCTCATTTCCACGTGCATCCAATTCAGAAAAAGTCATTGCATCAGGACACTTAGTTAAATCTTTGGCTCCTGTAGTTAAATAAGATCCTGACAACACCTTGAAATTACCCCTTATGTTTAATTATTGATTGTATTATGAAAATAACGTACGTTTCAAACATACGTTTAATTTAATTGTTTTTTGGATTATTTCCAGTACGAGTGAGTTAGTTTCACTGACAGAGGTGTCAATATGGGTAACAAGAGGTTTTTTGGTGTAGGCTTTAGCTGTTTAGTTTTTGATAACTGTTTGAAATAAAATACTTATTTTTGCAATAGTTTATTTTTTTAATATTCTAAATCATGGGCGAGGATACTCGTAGAGGGGGGATGACAAAGAGCTTTTGGCTCTTTGTCGAGTTTTAGCGGGTTATGCAGTCATCATTTTTAAAGCCGTAATTTCATCAGGCCATAATGTTTCATCAATGGTTTCGAGAACCATCGGGATACCATCAAATCGGTTATCTGCCATGATATAGCGGAATACTTCCCAGCCGATCTCACCTTGCCCCAGGCTGTGGTGCCGGTCTTTTCGTGAGCCCAATACACCTTTTGAATCATTAAGGTGCATGCCTTTCAGGTAGTTAAAGCCAATGATTTTATCGAATTCAGCAAATGTTTTCTGGCAGGCATCCTGAGTACGAAGGTCGTAACCTGCAGCAAAGGTGTGACAGGTGTCGAGACACACTCCAACACGGCTTTTGTCTTCAACCTGATCAATGATTTCAGCGATTTCATCAAATTGCCATCCCAGATTGCTTCCCTGACCTGCCGTATTCTCTATCACCGCAATAACTCCCTGGGTTTGCTCAAGAGCCATATTGATGGACTGGGCAATTCTGCCCAGACAATCCGACACATCAATTTTTCTTAAGTGACTGCCCGGGTGGAAGTTAAGTCGGTCAAGGCCAAGCTGCATACACCGTTCCATCTCATCAATAAAGGCCAGTCGGGACTTTTCAAGAGCTTCCTGTTCAGGGTGACCAAGATTTATAAGATAGCTGTCGTGTGGAAGGATTTGTTCTGGTTTGAAGTTGTATTTCTCACAGCGTTCTCTGAATAACTCTATACTCTTCATTGAGAGTGGTTTGGCACTCCACTGTCTCTGGTTTTTTGTGAACAGGGCAAAGGCGGTTGCGCCGATTTCATGAGCATTTACTGGGGCATTTTCTACACCACCGGCCGCACTGACGTGTGCTCCAACATACTTCATTGATTGGGACTTCCTGTAGGTTCTATTCGATACGTGCAACGGCGAGCACCATCTAAAATGTACTCAATGCGATTTACCGTTGCCTCTGGCGTAAAAAGATTTTTGAATACCCGTAGCTCAGAGTGGCAGAAATTCTGGCAGGCCTGTGCTGCAGCGCAAATTGGGCAGTGGTTTTCAATAAATAAAAAAACATCGCCCTCTTTTATGTAAGAAGCCATATAGCCTTCACTGGTTCTTATCCTGACAAGTGCAGCTATTTTAGATTCCAGTGTAGGTTGATCTATGAGTTCTTTTTGATAGATGTGCTCTGAGCTTTGACTTCGATGTTCAATCAGTTGACTAAGAGCCGGGCCACCAAATACTTCTTTTATCGAAATGATCATGTCGAGTGTTAACTGATCATGACAATCTGGAAATTGAGAATGAGCTTTCTGAGTAAGGTGCCAGGTTTTTCTTGGGCGGCCAACTCCGATGCGAATGGTCCTGGTACCCACCATTGCTTTATCCATCAGTTTTTCCAGGTGGCCTCGAGCTCCCATGCTCGTAATATTAAGTAGTTTTCCCAGGTCGCCAGCTGTCAGAGATCCTTCTGTTTTCAGGAGGTGGAGGATCTGATCCAGCGTTTTCTTATCTTTCATGCCCCAGAATTATATGGAGTACTTATTATTTTGTAAATCAAATGCTTTACAAAATAATAAGTACCAAGCGTAGCCTGAATAGGTAGATAAAAAAAATCAAAAAAGTGAGGGGCGTGATGAGTATTTCTCTTAAATATGACAATGTCACAGTAATGTCTATTGAAAGATTATTCCCTGTTTACCTGTTATTTTTCCAAATATTATCATTAAAGGAGGAGAAGAAAATCCAGAGAGTGATTGATCAGTGGGTACATCTAGGAGGTGGGAAAAACGCTACAACATTGATTGGATTGTTTCTATTAATCTGAAAAAAAGCAACGGTTGTTTAATAGGTAGGCCGCTGTGGGCTACAAAGTCCGTAAGTACAGTACCTATCGGTCAGCAGGTGCTCATTGCGATTAATAATAATAGCTCTGCTAATTATGCATTTAGTTTTGATGACTGTATACACCCGCAAAATTTTCAAAGACCTGTCGGTACATTGAGAATAATATAAATATTGAAAAAGAAACCCAATAGCGCTTACTTCCAGTTTTCATTAAGATGAGAAGGCAATGCTCCAATAGTTTTTCCAGATACTTAGTGTTGGAACTTTTTATATAAAGTATGATCGAAGAATCAAAAAGCATATTTATTTGATACAGCTGACTTCGCGAGCAGGGCCTGCTAGTTAAGAAAATATTTTTATGTATGGGGTTGAATATGGCAAGCCTGAGCCTTGGACCAATTGATGCATTTAATCATGTTTGGAGGGAGGAGGCTGATAAGCATACCGATTTTAGTATTGCTAAAAGTGTCATAGCAGACTTTTTTCATTTAATTGTCAGGCTGGTGAAAAGTCTCAGAGCTGGTTTTATTGGATTGATTGGTGGGTACGCTGTTACACAGGTTGAAGCGCAGGAATATTTGCTTCGTAATGAGAAAAGTGAATATCCTAATCGCTCTATTTGTACTTACTCTGTAAGAGAGCTAGAGAAAGAGGAAAACACCCTTATTCTTACAACGGGAACTAGAGATTACACCGTTAAGCTACTCCCGCCTATATTTATTCTTCCTGAAAATTATGATTCTCACTTAAAAATCGTGATGAGTGCTTTTTCTCCTGAAATGCAGTGTTGTATAAGTATTGAAAAACAGGAAAAATTACGGGTGCTCTCTCAATTTGATAACTGACTCATAGGTTAGCTTCAACCTTTCCAGTCATGAACTCAGACCAAAGTTGTTCCCAGCGCCCCTTACTCTGGATCAGTGCTCTTGTTGTCAAAAGCACTTCCGCTCCTGTTGCTTTCCACCTCATTCCAGAACCACATAATCGTTGCTTTACCAGAGTCTTACAAGCCGCTTCAGTAACTCCTGAACCTATTGGCCAATGGCGTTTAAGCGCCTGATGATAATTCATTAACTGGTGATTGTTTGTAAAATAGCTCACAGCTTTGTAGCGCTTCTCTGTCAGTGCGATTGTCTTTTTCGGGAGCTCGGCTGATTCAATTTCCTGAAGGATTTTTTTGGCTGCTCCACGCTTGTTTTTCAAACTATGTAGCCTGTCTTCAAGCCACTGGTGTCGCTTCGCCTTACTGGTTGGAAACAGTGCTTCCGCTGCTCCAGCTAAATATTCAGATGCATGATAAAAATCGAGTATCTGCCCAGAGGTATGTTGTTTCAAATAACTCCAGTTTTCTCTAGCCCCGTCAGCTACCCCGATGTATGTGGCATTTGGGTAGAGTCGTTTTAGATCTGCAATCTCCTCGTCGAGCTTGCTCATAAAGCTTTGTTTACCATACTCTGGCGAACTGGCTGTATATATCGTGTGGAGCCTGTCTCCATCTGCAGAATATAGGCTCAATGTCCCACACATGGCTTCCCTCCAGCCTTCTTCACAAAGCAGCATGCAGGTTCCATCCAGACCAATGGCTATTGTTTCAACAGGCTCTTTTAGTGGAGGAAGGTGGTAGTGAGTGTCTTGCTGGTCTTCAATTAATGCACCTACTCTGTCCGATAAATGCTTGATATAAGAATTTGAAAGCGTCCTTTGATGGTTGGTCTCAAAATCTTCTTTTACCGCAGGCGCTGGCATCTGGCTGTATTTCCAGGCGATAGACTTGGCAAATTTGGGGGTAGCTGAACCAATAATACCGGCACGAAGATCAAGTGCTG
Source organism: Endozoicomonas sp. (assembly GCF_965196975.1). Classification (NCBI taxonomy): domain Bacteria; kingdom Pseudomonadati; phylum Pseudomonadota; class Gammaproteobacteria; order Oceanospirillales; family Endozoicomonadaceae; genus Endozoicomonas; species Endozoicomonas sp. The sequence continues at coordinate 4,327,764 of NZ_OZ239981.1, read as the reverse complement.
CCAGAGTACTGCCACCTCTGACACCCTGATATACGGAGCGCTCCAAAGGTATACGACCGTATAAGGTTTCATAGTGCTTAAGAACCTTTCCTTTGTAGTTCCACTTCTGCTGATTAACGACGATAGGTTCTTTATTGGGTGATTCAAATAGCCCCAATAACTCTTTTGTTCCAAGCTGCCCGGCTTCATTGAGTGCACGCTGTAAACTATCTTCAAGATTCAGCATGTTGCCTGAATCTATAGAAACTTCAATTTGCAAAACGATGCTTTTGGTAGAGCTGGAAATAACAGAAGCGGGCATGACAGTTAACTATTATGAGTGGTGTTCCCATAGTAGCTGTGAAAATAGAGCACTATTGTTTCAATCATTCAGAGAGAGCACCCAAAATTACTTGACTCTCATGAAGGAGAAGCTGCTGCCTTTGAAGCAGTGTATACAATTAACCTAAATATGCATCCATTTGCTGTGCACTCATCCGGTTTGCAAGAGAATAGCTTTTCTAATAAAGAAGATGGAAGAAAGCAGGCTAATAGAAAGGCTTTGGCTGGTACAGTTGCCAGTTTGTGTGAGTTGCAGAAATTTATAAGTTTTGTACCTATACAAGATCAGCATAGAATTACTTTCAATCTTCTTTCTTCTGGTCTCTGTAAAATAATGTTTGATGAAAAGATCTATGACTCAGACGTCCCTAAAACTAAAAGGGAGTCATTAAGAGATCTCGTATTGCTTGGTCGGGAATGTAAGCTGGCCAGAAGTCCTGCTTTAGCAAAGCGTTTTGATCTCATTACTCGTGACTCTTATTATGAAATCAAAATAGGTAATTGCTCTTTTTTTTCTTATAGAGATTTTTGCAGTAGGAAAGATGTTATCGATATTTTGGAACAATGGCTTAGATCCATTTCACATCTCGATCTTACTATTCAACGGTTGCTATCAATTGAAGAGAAAGGATATTTCTATCAGATTCTATATGGTCATCAACCATTAGGCTCACCTCATGAGAGCCTTAGGAGCGCATGCGAATTTGTGGGGCGTTTGAATACTAAATGCATAGTAGAGTCACTGACCGATATTTGATGCCAACCATTTCATGTAGTGATCCCTTGTTTCCTCAAGTTCATTCGGAAGGTGATGGCGAGCTCCATCGAGCCAAAGCACTTTAGGAGAGAAGTATAGTTTGTCCAATGCATGAATATTATACTTTCCGTCTACCGTTGTATCATTTGTACCTTGAATGATGAGAGGGCTTACGGGTATCTGTACATCAGATGACTCTATTCGACGAATCCAGCGATCCAGTGCTGACACCCATTGAGTTGGCAAAATAGTTGGTGCCAGAGGGTCATTGTGAGCCTTGCTCAGAAAGTCCTCGTCCCGACAGTTATCATTAAATTTTCTCGGTATTTGACGGATAAAAGGCCTTATGAGGTAAAGTTGAATACGGCTTATTCCCCATAACCATGGCCGCACGAGAGGAGCCGAAAGGATAACCTGTTCAAAAGGTACAGGCATGCTTTGCCTGGCCTGATGATTCAAGAGCTCAGTGATGATTGCACAACCGGTACTTTGCCCATAAGCAAGCCATGGTTTAGGTAAGATCGGCACACAGTAGTTGATCAGGTCTTCCAGAACTAACCGGTAGATTTCAAAGTCTTCAATCGTTGCGGACGCGCCACTTGATAAGCCGTGTCCAGGCAGGTCATACGCCAAAACATTGTAGTTCTGCTCAAGAAAGAAGCGAATGATGTGTTTAAAGAGACCTACATGATCATAATAACCGTGCAACAGAAAAACGGACCCTATAGCGCCAGAGCGTGTATATAAGTGACAGGAAATACGATAGCCGTGACTATTTACGTAGCCTAATCGGTGCTGAACGCCTGATATCCTATCTTCAAGGTCAATTTCGTAATATCGGAAATAGGCTTTTTCAGTAGAAAGAGGTACATCCTGATAATACGAAAGAGGACGCATACCTGTGATGAGCTTGAGTCTGTCCATTAACTCTCTTCGGGCACTTTCTGTAAGTCTTTCAGGGGAACTTCAATCTGTTTTTTGGCAATAACCTGCTCTTCAATTCCTTCCTTGGTTCGCAGGCTTTCAATAAACTGAATAAGAATAATGCCACGATCCATGTTAACACCTTTTATAAAGGTGCTTTCAAGGTGACGAAAGAGTGGATTGTCATACAAAACGGACTCTCCCTCCCTGAACCGGATGGATACCGGTTTCTCGTCAGGTATACAACCATTATATTTCCAGACAAAGGCCTCTATCTGGTCGATCAGTTGATCGCCATGAGGTATTGGGCTGGGGAGCAGTTTATCCAACTCGCTTTTGGGCAACTTTCCTTCGTGAAAGAGCTTATGGCTGACTTTGTTAAATCGCACCACCTGAGTAATCCCCCGGGTAGAGCGGATTTTGTGGTATGAGGGAAGATCTTTCTTGCTCAGTCGAATAAAGAGATAGCCCGGAAACAACGGAGCTCGGCAGCTCTTCTCCTGAATAAGTGGGCAATATGCCTCAAACCCTTGGCTTTCAAGGTTATCCTGCGCTCTGATCTCGGCTCTGTACTTTGCCTTGAGTAGATACCATCCGTGTTTCAAAATCGCTTCGCTAGATGACATAACAAATCCTTTTGGCAAAATTGACTGGGGAAAACCTGTTTTGAGGAAAAGAGCACCAAATCACGGGTAAGCGTTTCCTGCGGTGTTTGTGCTTCATAATCAGGCTTACTGGCTGGTTGGCAAGCTGCTGAGCTGTCGTACGGATAACATTCTCCCTGTTGATCGTGAGCAGCATATAACAGTACAGGCCATGCGTTTTGTGGATAAACAATGCGCCATATGACTGGTTGAAGTCGACACAATGGAGGATTTTGGCACGAATAGGATCGATTGATCTACTGGTGTTCAACGGGAGCATTCTACAGGACATAAATATACAGACAATACTCTGTAAGCAGCAGCACCCTGTAAGGAAAGACTAGTTTGGCGGGTAAGCAAGTAGAAAAGATGGGTGGCCGGAATAAAGAAATGGATACCGGTCACCCATGAAAATACGCAGGATTTAGCGCTTGGCTGCTTCTTCGAGCATCGCTACTGCTGGGAGCACTTTACCCTCGACAAACTCAAGGAAGGCACCGCCACCGGTAGAGATGTAAGATACTTTTTCTTTGATGCCGTACTTGTCAATGGCCGCCAGAGTATCGCCGCCGCCGGCAATAGAGAATGCATCAGAGTTAGCAATAGCCATGGACAGTGAACGTGTACCTTCACCGAACTGGTCGAACTCGAAAACGCCGACAGGGCCATTCCACAGAATGGTTTTGGCTGCAGTCAGAACATCTGCAAACAGCTTCTGGGTTTCAGGGCCAACATCAAAGATCATGTCATCATCTTCAACTTCATCTACCGACTTGATGATGGCTGGTTCATTCTCGTCAAACTTCTTGCCACAGACCACATCGACTGGCATCGGGATGTCACACTTTTCCATCAGGGTTTTGGCCTGAGGGATCAAGTCTGCTTCGTAGAGAGACTTACCAACATTTTTGCCAGCGGCCGCCAGGAAAGTGTTTGCGATACCACCACCAACGATCAGCTGGTCACAAATACCAGACAGGGATTCAAGAACGGTCAGCTTTGTAGAAACTTTGGAACCACCAACGATAGCGGTCATCGGACGCTCAGGTTTATCCATGGCTTTGCCAAGTGCTTCCAGCTCCGCTGCCAGCAGAGGGCCAGCACAGGCAATAGCAGCAAACTTGCCAACACCATGGGTAGATGCCTGGGCACGATGCGCAGTACCAAATGCGTCCATCACATAGATATCGCAAAGGGCTGCCATTTTGCGGGACAGGGTTTCATCATCTTTCTTTTCGCCAGGGTTGAAACGGCAGTTTTCCAGGATAACCAACTCACCAGCTGCCACGTCAAAACCGCCATCGACCCAATCTTTAACCAGGCGAACTTCCTTGCCCAGCAGGTTGCCAATGTAGTCAGCAACTGGCTTCAGGGAGAACTGCTCTTCATACTCACCTTCAGTAGGGCGACCCAGGTGAGAGGTCACCATAACATGAGCACCGGCTTCCAGAGCCTGTTTGATGGTTGGCAGGGAAGCCAGGATACGAGCATCACTGGTGACTTTGCCGTCTTTTACTGGAACATTAAGGTCTTCGCGGATCAGTACGCGTTTGCCAGCCAGATCCAGGTCGGTCATTTTTAAAACGTTCATGGGGAGCCCTCTTGATATTCACTTATGGGCGACTTCTTCAAGAGCGGGCAGCTGTTGTTGGTGCATACTCTTTAGAAATCGCCGGGGAAAACTTCGGAACAGCGGAAAAACGTCGGGGACGATAGCATATAAATGATACTTCAGGTATTCATTAAAGCGCTCTAATGACTTGAATCAAAGGGTCTATCATAGGGTTTCGGAATGTTACATGTATTTGTGGATGCAGTGTTTAGGTTTGTGAATAGGTTTCAATTGACTAGTCGAAAGTAAGAAAAAATTTTGTATTCCTATTTTAACAGCTCCATTGGTGAACTGAAGAAATCAGTGATGGAACTAAGTGATGAGTGAACTGCCAAAGGTATGGGTGGAACTGATAAGAATTTTAAATCCGGGTAATTATAGTGCAAATTTTTCTTGTTTTTATCATACCCGTTTTAGCGTTACTCGAGAGTCGTATGCAGGATGTTACTTTTGATATCCAGAGCATGGACTGCTGTTGATGGCTAATGAAAAGTTTGTTGCTGAATACTGAGGCATCCAATCATCAGCTTGTTAAATGAAAACTGAAGGGAACCATTTCTTGGCTCTACAGTCTTAAGGATGAAAGAAAACTTCTTTTGGAGTGATTTTATAATGGCTACTGGTGGCGTATTGGATAGTACTGTTGGTTTATTAAATCGTTGTGGTACCTACGTTCAAGATACTTTCAACTATTATACCGATACTAATACACGAGGACGAAAAGACAGTCCCTTTCGATATGCAGTTCAGGATACAGTTTGTGATACAGTCAGGACGTTAGCACGTACTGCAAATACTGGTTATGTGTTTGGGTATAACGTATTTGCACTTTGTAATGCTGCTGTTGGCTGGATGCGTGGCGATAGCAATTACCAAAATGCTTCACCGCAGGAGAGAAGTTTCAGATCACTGGACCAATTCCGTGTGAAGGCCGTTCAGGACGCCAACTCAAATCCTATAATGACGCGGCTTGCTAATCTAACTGGGGCAGTTTTTGCCGGCCTAACCGTTATTGCCATTACTGTGCCCGTTTGTTTGGCTTATAAGGGAGTGTTTGTTGGGCTCACGGCTGCCAAGGCGGCGATGGTTTACTCTGAATATTCAAAGTCTGGCTCTTCGGAGATTTTAAAGGCCGCAAAAGAATCCAATCAAGCCATAAACTTTACTTCTTGGAATGACCATTTTCATCAAAAATTTAATGAGCCTCGGCCATACTCCCATAGTGGTGTGCTTGCTACTGCATCTCACGCTTTGAATGCAACCAAAGATCAGCTTGGCGATAGAGCTATAGTTGCCGCTGAAAATCTGGTTAAGGCTTATGTGAAAGTTGGGGGTGATATAGGGGTGCTCTCTCTGAATGATTGAAACAATAGTGCTCTATTTTCACAGCTACTATGGGAACACCACTCATAATAGTTAACTGTCATGCCCGCTTCTGTTATTTCCAGCTCTACCAAAAGCATCGTTTTGCAAATTGAAGTTTCTATAGATTCAGGCAACATGCTGAATCTTGAAGATAGTTTACAGCGTGCACTCAATGAAGCCGGGCAGCTTGGAACAAAAGAGTTATTGGGGCTATTTGAATCACCCAATAAAGAACCTATCGTCGTTAATCAGCAGAAGTGGAACTACAAAGGAAAGGTTCTTAAGCACTATGAAACCTTATACGGTCGTATACCTTTGGAGCGCTCCGTATATCAGGGTGTCAGAGGTGGCAGTACTCTGGCAGCACTTGATCTTCGTGCCGGTATTATTGGTTCAGCTACCCCCAAATTTGCCAAGTCTATCGCCTGGAAATACAGCCAGATGCCAGCGCCTGCGGTAAAAGAAGATTTTGAGACCAACCATCAAAGGACGCTTTCAAATTCTTATATCAAGCATTTATCGGACAGAGTAGGTGCATTAATTGAAGACCAGCAAGACACTCACTACCACCTTCCTCCACTAAAAGAGCCTGTTGAAACAATAGCCATTGGTCTGGATGGAACCTGCATGCTGCTTTGTGAAGAAGGCTGGAGGGAAGCCATGTGTGGGACATTGAGCCTATATTCTGCAGATGGAGACAGGCTCCACACGATATATACAGCCAGTTCGCCAGAGTATGGTAAACAAAGCTTTATGAGCAAGCTCGACGAGGAGATTGCAGATCTAAAACGACTCTACCCAAATGCCACATACATCGGGGTAGCTGACGGGGCTAGAGAAAACTGGAGTTATTTGAAACAACATACCTCTGGGCAGATACTCGATTTTTATCATGCATCTGAATATTTAGCTGGAGCAGCGGAAGCACTGTTTCCAACCAGTAAGGCGAAGCGACACCAGTGGCTTGAAGACAGGCTACATAGTTTGAAAAACAAGCGTGGAGCAGCCAAAAAAATCCTTCAGGAAATTGAATCAGCCGAGCTCCCGAAAAAGACAATCGCACTGACAGAGAAGCGCTACAAAGCTGTGAGCTATTTTACAAACAATCACCAGTTAATGAATTATCATCAGGCGCTTAAACGCCATTGGCCAATAGGTTCAGGAGTTACTGAAGCGGCTTGTAAGACTCTGGTAAAGCAACGATTATGTGGTTCTGGAATGAGGTGGAAAGCAACAGGAGCGGAAGTGCTTTTGACAACAAGAGCACTGATCCAGAGTAAGGGGCGCTGGGAACAACTTTGGTCTGAGTTCATGACTGGAAAGGTTGAAGCTAACCTATGAGTCAGTTATCAAATTGAGAGAGCACCCTGATATAGGGGCTGATATCCAGAGGTGACTGCAATAACAAGCAAACCTTGTTGGCACCCGTTATTCGAGTTAGAGATTAGGTCTTGAGCTTCACAAAAAATGTTCGTAACTATTCAGCACCCAGCAAAGGCGTATTGTTGTAATTTCGAACCGCTTTAAGAAGCGCCTGAAATATGTTCAACCCCTGCTTTTTAGCAGATGATAAATAGCTTCGGATTCGGGTAAACATGGTACCTCCGTCTTCGCTTCTGAAGCAGCCTGAGATCTTCTGCTTAAGTTTGGCCATCCTGGCATCACGTTCACTGCCATTGTTATCGAAGGGAATTGAAAAGTCCGACATGAAGCGCAACGTTTCAACCTTAAACTCAATAAGCCTTTTGAACAGGTTGTAGGCCTTGGTATTCCTGACCTTCTTACGTCCAAGCACCTGTCGTTGTTTTTCCATATAAGCGGTTTCCTTCGTGAGAGCCCTTTGAAGGATTTGGTCGTATATCGTCTCAATGCGAAGCTGTATTGCACCAGGCATTTGAGTCAGACCGGCTGCTTTGTATTTCTTGCAGAAGTGCCAGGAGAGCGTAAGCAATTTCATCAGCCGCAGAGCCAGCTTATTCGCATCCCTATCGACAACTCCCTGAAGCTCTCTCAGATGATGGGCATTACAAAGCACATGCACTGCCGCATAGGCAAAGTAGGACTTCCAATGATCGTGAACCAGAATGCCTGCAAAAGTCAGCAGGATGCCCATTGCATCCATTGCTTCACAACCTCGCCTTTCTGAGAGGTAGTAAAGCGTCCATTGGTCATCTCGCATAATGTGTAACCACCACAGTGAACCGTCAACCCGCATGCCAGTTTCATCCGCTCCTGCAACCGGACTTTCTTGTAAAGCATCGCGGATACTCTGCTCAGTAGAGGCCAGGTTCTCATGGGTATAGGCAACAAAATTGGCAACAGAGCCTGCGCTGACACTCATGCAATAAATAGTATTGAAATACTCAGACACCCGGTGATATGGGATGAAGTGATACTGGTTTAAATGAACAGCCATTGCCTGAGTCACTTCTCCGTATTGAGCAGCGGCTTTCACTCCTTGGGGAAACTCAGCGGTGTTCCGTTTACCACAAGGACATACTTTAACGTCTGCCCAGTACGCGGTAACTTCAAATTCTCCGGGTCTACCTGGATCAAAAACCTGTCGCTCAATGTATTTGGTGGGTTTAATATCGATAAGCGAAGACTGGCAACAGCAACATTTTTCAACCTTCAGATGCCTGACATAATCGGGTAAGGCGACACGTCTCAAACAAGAGCCTTGATGACCTTTCTGGCCACCTGGTTTATTGCCTGAAGATGGTCTAAGGCTTTTGGGGTTCGGTGTTTCCTGTGAGGAGCAGGGGGCTTCTTTGGAAGATGTATCACCTTTATCACTCCCTTTTTTACTGGGCTTTTGATAACCATCTGACGATGGTGGCTTACTACTGTTTTGACTGTTTTTATTAACCCTTTCTTCCAGTTCGCTGCAACGTTCCCGTAAAAGCGCATTCTCGGTCCGAAGCTCTTCATTCTCTTTAAGGAGAGCTTCGGTAAACGGAGTAGCTGGGAAGTCTGGTTCCATACTGGAGATTTGTTAGAAAAATTGAGTATAAGATGATGGTCGAAAAATCAGAAAATTCCAGATTTATATGAAGGGTGCTGAATAGTTACAAATGTTCTTCTCATTCAGTGGCCTTTCATGCTCTGTCTTCAGCTTATCTTTGCTGAATTCAGGGTGTTCTGAACCTTATCCAGCCAGTAGCCAGCTACATCTAGCATTCTATTCGCAAATGCCCATTCATTGTCAAACCAGCATAACATCCTGACCAGCCTATTGGCAGAAACCTGAGTCTGAGTGCCATCAACGATGCACGAGCGGGCATCATGGTTGAAGTCTACAGAAGCATGGGGTTCGTTGGTGAACCCCAGTATGCCCTCTAGGCGGCCAAAGGTTGTCTGCTGCAGAATGCGATTGATTTCGGCTGCTGTTGTGTCCCTGCTAACCTGAACTGTAAGGTCTATACATGAAACATTAATGGTGGGAACCCGAACGGCGCTGGCTTTAAAGCGCCCTTTGAGCTCAGGCAGTAAACGGTTAATACCTTTGGCGAGACCTGTATCCACTGGAATGATTGAATGAAGGGCACTGCGTGTCAGGCGTAGATCGTTCTGATGATAGGCGTCAATAACGGGCTGATCATTCATGGCAGAATGGATAGTTGTCATAGTGCCATATTCGATTCCCAGGGAGTCATTCAGGGTTTTGAGTACGGGCACAATACAGTTAGTAGTGCAGGACGCACTGGAAACAATACGGTGCATCGAGGTTAACTGTTCTTCATTGATGCCGTAAACAATCGTGGCATCTACATCGACTTTGGCGGGCTGGGAAAACAGAAGACGGGAGGCTCCTCTTTCAATATGCAGTTCGGCCGTAGCACGATCGTTAAATGAACCTGAACACTCCAGTAGCAGGTCAATACTCAGGTCTTTCCAGTTGATTTTCCCTGGATCCGGCTCATTAAAAACCCGAATACGGTCATCACCGATAAATAGATGGTTATCTTCTGCTGTAACCACGCTCGGAAAGCGACCATGAGTAGTGTCATATCGTGTCAGATAAGCAAGGGTTTCAATATTGGCAAGCTCATTGATGGCAACCACTTCAATCCCATGGGCTGGGTTCTGACGATAGCCATTCTCGTATAATGCACGAAGTACACATTGACCAATTCGCCCATACCCATTGATGGCCACCCTGTATGTCATCGCTTGTCTTACCCTGCACATCTTGATTTTTAATGAGTGGATTATAATACCAAATCGTTATGACGGGCCTTTTTTATTAACCATTATCATTTTTCTGCCTATCCTGCTTTTGCGCTAGCCTCTTCATGGATCGGAGATGGCTCTGAGGCGTCTCCGTTATTTTTAACCATTAAAAGAGAAGTTACAGAGAGTATTCCACAGCCTGCCATGACTGCGGCCATCGGCATGGCTGTTCCATCATGAAGGAAACCAACCAGCGCAGATGCAATACCCCCCATCGTAAAACGGAGAGCACCAGCCAGTGCATTTGCAGAACCTGCTGATTTTGGAAAGTGAGACAGGGCCAGGGCATTGGAGTTAGGGCCAGTGAAGCCAATACAGGCGATATAGCAGGCAATGGGAATCATCAGGCCTGGAAGTCCACCAAATCCAGTGGCTGTGTTGAGTAAGAGTAGAAGTGCAGAGAGTGCTGCGATTAAGCTGCCAATACGCAGAATAGCAAATAACTTATATTGCTCGACCAGACGTATATTCACCATGTTGGCGACCCCCATGGCCAGGATATTGATGGCAAAAAGAAGGCCATACTGTTCTGCAGGAATGCCAAACAGCTCGATGTACACGAAGGGAGAGCCGGAAATAAACGCAAACATGCCACCAAAGAAAAAGGCATGGCAGAGGATACAGCCAATCGCTTCCCGGTTTTTCAGGATGTTGGTGTAGTTCAGTGCCAGCTGTATTGGAGACACCATCAGTCGGTCTTCATCTGGTAGAGTCTCCTTGACCCGGAAAAATGCCAGAATTAATGACAGGCAGGCGGTAATCGCCAGGAAGATAAACAGGCTCTGCCAGCCAAAGAACTTGAGAATCTGTCCACCCATAAGAGGTGCAGCCAATGGTGCCACGGTCATGACCATGAGAATGGACGACAATGCTTTTGCTACCTGTTCCCTGGGGAACAAGTCCCGAATCATGGCTGGAATGGTAACCATGATTGCTGCTCCGGCCATCGCCTGCAGTACCCGTACAATAATCAGCTGGGTGGCATTGGTGCACAGTGCAGCAAGAATATTGGTCAGAATATAGAAGATGATTCCGGGGAACATGACCGTTCTGCGACCAAATCGATCCGATAAAGGACCATAAACCAACTGGCTGATCGCAAAGCCAATGGTATAGGCACTCAGTGTGTACTGTATCCGGCTAAGAGGCTCACCCATGCTTTTAGCGATGGCTGGCATGGCTGGTAAATAAAGGTCAATGGCTAAAGGCCCAAGGGCTGTCAGGGCCCCAAGGGTAAGAATCAGGAATAAGCGTTCACTCCTATCCATGGTTGAAGTTGTCATTTTTCAGGCTCATATTTTCGGGCAGCCAAGAGCCTTCCTATAGGCTTCAAGAAGATTTTTTCGTCCCGAAATGGCGGTGGCTGCATTTACGTAAAAATTGTGTGATAGCCAGTACTTCTGGCTTAAGAGCCGAACCGCTGTAGTGCCTTTTGATATGTACGACACTGGTGTGTCATTTGTGAGGGAGAGTCTTGTCCGCTAAATCCAGGGGTTAATAGCGAAGAAGGTGGCTACATCGATTTATAGTTTATACGGCTATTAATAATTCTTTCATAAAAGCAATAAGTGATAAATAGATGAGTATACTGGTGCAAATAGTACTTACCAAGAATTTACACCTTAGTAATGCCTAGAGGTAGCTTTAGTAAAGAAAACGGCGAAAGACTTACGTCTATCGCCGTTTTTAATGGGGAGTGTTGATTGATTAGTCGAGCAGATCTTCTGCCGCTGCAACAATGTTCTCAACGGTAAAGCCAAAGTATGGGAACAGGTCTTCAGCCGGAGCGGACTCACCGTAGGTAGTCATACCAATGATGCGACCATCCAGTCCAACATACTTGTACCAGAAGTCCGCAGCCGCTGCTTCAATAGCAATGCGCGCAGGAACTTCCAGGGGGAGAACAGACTGTTTGTACTCAGCGTCCTGGGCATCAAATACATCCGTAGATGGCATGGATACAACACGCACTTTACGCCCCTGCTCAGAGAGAGCAGCCTCGGCTTTCATGGCCAGTTCTACTTCTGATCCAGTGGCGATCAGAATCAGTTCAGGCGTGCCTTCACACTCTTTCAGAATGTAGCCGCCACGTTCAACCTGAGCAACCTGCTCATCCGTTCTTACCATGCACGGCAGACCCTGGCGGGAGAAGATGAGAGCGCTTGGCCCATCCACACGCTCAATGGCATGTTTCCAGGCAACGGCAGACTCAACCGTATCGCATGGGCGCCATGCATTCATATTTGGGGTCATGCGCAGGCTGGCAATTTGCTCAATAGGCTGGTGGGTTGGACCATCTTCACCCAGGCCGATGGAGTCGTGGGTGTAAACCAGAATTGAGCGCTGTTTCATCAGAGCTGCCATACGAACGGCATTACAGGCGTATTCCATGAAGACCAGGAAGGTTGCTCCGTAAGGAATAAAGCCACCGTGCAGGGCAATACCATTCATCATGGCGGTCATGCCGAACTCACGAACACCGTAGAACAGGTAGTTGCCATCAGCGTCTTCACGCTTAATGCCTTTGGAGCCACTCCAGAGAGTCAGGTTGGAACCTGCCAGATCTGCAGAACCACCCAGCAGTTCAGGAAGTATTGGGCCGTAGGCGTTCAGGGTATTCTGGGATGCTTTGCGGCTAGCAACCTTTTCACCTTCCTGCTGGCAGGATTTGATGTAAGCAGAAGATTTTTCCGCAAAGTCAGCGGGCAATTCACCTTTCTGGCGACGAGTAAATTCAGCGGCGAGTTCAGGGTATTCAGCCTGGTAGGCAGAGAATTTCTCGTTCCAGGAAGTTTCTTTTGCTGCTCCGGCCTCTTTGGCATTCCACTGACTGTAGATATCTGAAGGTACTTCAAAAGAGTCGTAGTTCCAGCCGAGACGCTCACGGGTCAGCTTGATTTCTTCATCGCCCAGTGGCGCGCCGTGACAGTCTTCCTTACCTTCTTTATTCGGTGAGCCAAAGCCAATGATGGTCTTGCAGCAGATCAGAGTAGGTTTATCCTTTTCGGCTCGAGCTGCTTCAATAGCCGCTTTAATGGCTTCAGCATCGTGACCATCAACAGCAGGAATGACATGCCAGTTATAAGCTTCAAAACGCTTGACCGTATCGTCGGTGAACCAGCCTTCCACTTCACCATCAATGGAGATGCCGTTGTCATCGTAAAATGCGATCAGCTTGCCTAGCCCGAGAGTGCCTGCCAGTGAGCAGACTTCGTGGGAGATCCCTTCCATCATGCAGCCATCACCCATGAAGGCATAGGTGTAGTGGTCAACAATATCATGACCAGGCTTGTTAAACTGGGCTGCCAGCGCTTTCTCTGCAGCGGCCATGCCTACTGCGTTAGCGATACCCTGACCCAGAGGGCCCGTAGTGGTTTCAATGCCTGGCGCATAGCCATATTCTGGATGGCCTGCTGTTTTTGAGTGCAGCTGGCGGAAGTTTTTCAGGTCGTCGATGCTCAGCTCATATCCGGTCAGATGGAGCAGAGAGTAAATCAGCATGGAACCATGGCCATTCGACAGAATAAAGCGGTCACGATCCACCCACTCTGGATTAGCAGGGTTGTGGTTCATAAAGTCGCGCCACAGCACTTCAGCAATATCCGCCATCCCCATTGGGGCGCCGGGATGACCGGATTTTGCTTTTTGTACGGCGTCCATGCTGAGGGCGCGAATGGCATTGGCAAGCTCACGACGTGAGGACATGGGAATCTTTGCTCCTGGGAATCCAGTCTGTTTAAATTCGTGCGCTATTTTAAAGCCTTCACGCACAAACTTAAAACAATATGCACAGTTTGGTTGCAGTCCTTGAGTATTTTCATGGCAATCAACTGCTTATATGGGCAGATAAACAACTGTCTCCAAACACATCATATCAAATAAGAATTCCAAACCTGTTATGTCTGGATAAGTCGAATAGCGCCTCAATGTGGAGTAAGACTCGCGTCTGATATAAGCAGACCCTAAAGGTCCGTTCGCTCGTGATAGTGCCGGCCAAGATGTTTGATAGCGATCAGCCATAAGGCGATAGCCAGTATAAAAGCGCCTGCTAACCAAGACATGGCAAGACTGAGAGAACCAAAAAAGGCGATTAGAATCTGCTGAAAAAAAGAGCTTCCTGATTTGCCAACACGGCTGACTACTAATTCAATAGCAGCTTTTCCTTTGTACTTACGTTCTGCATCAAGAGGCACAAAGGTAATTTCTTTGGTTGCATCAAACAGTGTGTACTTTGCCGATTTTCCAAGAGCATGGCAGTACATACCTATCTGCAGGCCAATCATTGGTAGGTCAAAGCAGCACATACCGAAAAAACTGATCTGGGCTTTCTGGAAGAATGCCAGCAGAAAAAAAGGAAGTGCGGTCGCTGTCAGGATAATAGGGGTTGCAAAGGCTGCGGCCCACCAGCTGATGTTCAGCAAAGCTGGTGTTAGCAGGCCACAGATAAGGCTTCCTATTCCATTAATCAGGGCTACCTTGCCCATAAACATCGAGTAGTCTGCCTCACTGGGGTACTGCTGAACAAGCTGACTCTTCCATGCCAGTTCGACCATATTGATGGCTACGCAGTATGCCAGCATCACCAGAGCAATGCTGGCAAGATAGGGGCAGCGAAACAGATACTTTGCGCTGGCCATTAACGGCAGATTAGTCGTGGTATGTCTCTGCCTTGCTGGATCAGCAATCTTCTTTGGGGTTAATCGATAGCAGTACTCATTGAGGACCAGAATCAGCAAACCAAAAATGACGAACAACAATGATAGAGTCTTCAAGCTTTCTTGCCAGCCAGAGCCTGGTGTTGAGATTTCTCTGGAAACACAGTAGTAAAGCAGTGGGCCTGAAATAATGGATGCGCTGCTCCCAATCATTGTTATCAGGGGGTATTGCCGGGTAGCGCTTTGCGTGTTGTGGAAATCATTTACGGCAGTCCAGAAAAGGATGCAGATAACCGCAGAGCCCCAAAGTTCAGCCAAGGCAAAGAAGAGGGTCAGTGGCCAGTAATGGATCATGCCCGCAATAAATTGGAGATGGTCCGGAATCAGAAGAGAGAACTGGTCAAGAATCACTGTAGGCGCGAATGACTCAAGATTTGGATAAATCACCAGTGAAAACAGGGGCATCCAGATTAGAAAAGGGATCAGTGCAACCACAAAGAGTGTACGTTTATTGAGTCGGTTGGCCAGAAAACTGTAGGTTATTAGAAAAATGAAAGCGACAGGCATAACAACACCCAGCTTGATAAAGGGAATCGCTTCCGCGCCAAGCCGGGTAATTAGCAAAGACTCTTTTAGATTCCAGAGAATGTCAAAGTTGAAGATGCAGCAGGACATCATGGCAATTTGCAGATAAAGCATTGAACTTGAATTACCAGCAACATCCCTGGATATAGTTCTAGTCATATGCAGCGTACTTTCCTACCTCTCGTTTGTTACCTCCAAGTCCTCGTTTCTAGCAGGTGCTTTAATATAGGCTTGAGAGCGCTGCATAAATATAGTGCAGAGAACCAGTCTCTTGTGTCTATTAATTGTATATAAGAATATTTTGATATAGGTTTTGGCTCTTGCTAAACTTCTTTGCTGAAATATCCCAGTAAATGAGTCAATGATTTACTGCGCAGATGTAAGGTGATGGGAAAGGATGACTTGTGTTGACGGATGCTTTTGAACAGCTGGCCGTAGTAAGTAAAGCCTGTGGCGATGTTCTGAGATTACAGATTCTCAGGGTCTTGAGTACTGAATCCCTCGGCGTGCTGGAGTTGAGCGGTGTGTTTGATATGCGCCAGCCGGCTATGAGTCATCATTTGAAAGTTTTATCTCAGGCAGGGTTGGTTTCAACCCGTAAAGAGGGAAACACGGTCTTTTACCGCCGGGCCCTTCCTCCATCTGCTGGGCATCTTGAAGGTGTAGTACGCTCTTTGTTTCAAGCCGTGGATGGGTTGCAGCTACCAGATGATCTTGCTGATCGGCTTCAGGCTATTCGCCAGCAGCGGTCAGAACTGTCTCAGGCATTCTTTGCTCGAAATACTGAAGAATTTCGTCAGCATCAGGAGTTAATCGCTGAACACCAGCTCTATGCTGAAACGGTTGCTGATCTTATTGCCGCAACGGACTTTCCTGAGAAGAGTCTTGCTCTTGAACTGGGGCCTGGTGAAGGCAATTTCCTAGAGGTAATCTCTTCTGAGTTTAAGTTGGTTTATGCGGTGGATAACTCAGAAAAAATGCTGAGTTACTCCCGGGAGCTGGCTAAACAACAAAGCATTGGTAATGTCACCTTTGTTCACGGGGAGATCCAGTCGCTGAGCAACATGACCGGCGCATTTGACTGTATCGTCATCAATATGGTGCTGCATCATGTTCCAAGTCCAGCTGAAATCTTCAACTGGTCTTCCCGGCTGCTAAAGCCAGGCGGAAGTGTCTTTATCAGTGAACTCAGCCACCATGATCAGGACTGGGTTCGGGAGTCTTGTGGAGACCTGTGGCTTGGTTTCAGTGCAGAAGAATTGGCTCAATGGGCGGATAAAGCCGGATTGGTCAGCGGTGAATCCCAGTATCTGGGGTTGCGTAACGGTTTTCAAATCCAGGTTCGACGGTTCTTTCTTTCGGAATGAGCGATGGCCTGGTTAGCGCCTCACATCAAGAATGTATTTAATGAACCGTATGTTTCATTAAATAAAGAGGTTAGTTAAATTTTTTTAAGAGGATTAAACGGCTATGTCTGAGTATTCGCTATTCACATCAGAGTCAGTTTCTGAAGGGCATCCAGACAAAATTGCTGACCAGATTTCTGATGCCATTCTGGATGCCATCATCAAAGATGACCCAGACGCACGCGTTGCAGTTGAGACTATGGTTAAAACCGGTATGGTGGTTGTTGCCGGTGAAGTTCGCACCACAACCTATGTCGATATAGAAGAACTTGTCCGCAAAGTTGTTACAGATATTGGTTATAACCATGGAGATCTGGGCTTTGATGGTGAATGCGTAGCGGTTCTGAATGCGATTGGTAAGCAGTCTCCGGATATTGCTGTTGGAGTTGATGAGACTGAAGAGCATGAGCAGGGCGCTGGCGATCAGGGGCTGATGTTTGGTTATGCCACCAATGAAACACCGGTTCTGATGCCTGCTCCCATTTACTATGCGCATGAACTGGTTAAGCGTCAGGCTCAGCTTCGTAAGAATGGTGTTCTGTCCTGGTTGCGTCCAGATGCCAAAAGTCAGGTAACCATGCGCTATGACCAGAATGGCAAAGTTCAGAGTGTAGATGCCGTTGTGCTTTCTACCCAGCACTCCCCTGATGTCTCTTTGGAAGAGATTCGCCATGAAGTTCTGGAGCAGATTATTAAGCCTGTTTTCCCGGAAGGCTGGCTCCATGAAGAGACCAAATATCACATTAACCCGACGGGAATTTTTGTGATTGGAGGCCCTGTTGGTGACTGCGGCCTGACCGGACGCAAGATTATTGTGGACACTTATGGCGGCATGGCTCGTCATGGTGGTGGTGCGTTCTCCGGTAAGGACCCATCTAAGGTTGATCGCTCTGCAGCCTACGCTGGTCGTTATGTCGCCAAGAACATTGTTGCTGCAGGTTTGGCTGATCGCTGTGAAATCCAGGTCTCCTACGCTATTGGTGTTTCTGAGCCTACCTCTATTTCGATCAATACCTTTGGGACTGGTAAAGTTTCAGATGAGCGTATTGTTGAGCTGGTTCGAGAGTACTTCGATCTGCGTGCAGGCGGACTGGTGAAGATGCTGGACCTCAAGCGCCCGATCTATCAAGCTACGGCTGCCTACGGCCACTTTGGTCGTGAAGAGGCTGAATTTACCTGGGAGCGTACCGATAAAGCGGAGCAGCTTCGCAAGGCAGCAGGCCTCTAATAATCTCCTCTCAAGGCGGCCAATTGGCTGCCTTTTTTCTATGCATTCTTCTCAATGCCCTGTTGGTAGCATTCTGAGTTAGCCATAAGGCCATTTGATAATTTTGAACTTACGCAATACTCATAAGGTATATATGCGAACGATACAGGGCATGACAGCTCCATTTTCAAGCTGTGGTTGGTCGCATGCCTGATTGAGGTCATCCCGCTAACTCTCTTCCTCTTGCTTTCACTTATTGGTACATAGATTTAAGGTTAATCTTTGTCTATATCAAAATTTATTGATATAGATTTGTGCCGCTGCTAGACTTTATTAAAATTCGGATAATACGCAGAGTGGGATGAGTTTTATGAGTGCTAACCCTGATTTAACTGCTGATTTTCAAAGCTCCGTCAAGGCTCAGGACTATCGAGTAGCTGATATTTCTCTTGCGGACTGGGGAAGACGTGAGATCCAGATAGCGGAAGGTGAAATGCCTGCCTTGATGGCGATTCGGGCTAAATACCGTGATCAGCAGCCGCTGAAAGGTGCAAAGATCATGGGTTGCATTCACATGACCATCCAGACGGCCGTGCTTATTGAAACTCTGGTAGAACTTGGAGCTGAAGTACGCTGGTCTTCCTGTAATATCTTCTCGACCCAGGATCATGCAGCCGCTGCTATAGCAGCAGTTGGTATACCCGTTTTTGCCTGGAAGGGCGAGACAGAAGAGGAGTTCTGGTGGTGTATCGAGCAGACTGTTCTTGATGGTGCTGGTAAGCCGTGGCAAGCCAACATGGTACTGGATGATGGCGGTGACCTGACACTGCTTCTACACGATAAGTACCCAGAACTATTGGATAACATTCATGGCATTTCTGAGGAAACCACAACTGGGGTTCACCGTCTTCTGGAAATGCTGGAAAAAGGCACTCTGAAAGTCCCGGCGATCAACGTCAATGATGCGGTTACCAAAAGCAAAAATGACAACAAATACGGTTGTCGCCATTCCCTGAATGATGCCATCAAACGAGCAACTGACCATCTGCTGGCGGGTAAGAAAGCACTGGTAGTTGGTTACGGCGATGTAGGTAAAGGGTCTGCAGCTTCCCTTCGACAGGAAGGCATGATTGTAAAGGTGACAGAAGTTGATCCTATCTGTGCCATGCAGGCCTGTATGGATGGCTTTGAAGTGGTATCACCCTATACCAATGGCGTTAACGATGGATCGGAGGCCTCTATCAATAAAGAGCTTCTGGCTACCACTGATTTGCTGGTAACGACCACGGGTAATGTGCACGTTTGTGATCGCAATATGCTGAAAGCTCTGAAAAGTGGCTGTGTGGTATGCAATATCGGACACTTTGATACCGAGATTGATACTCAATTCATGCGGGAACACTGGATCTGGGAAGAGGTTAAACCTCAGGTGCACAAGATTGTCAGAGATGGTTCTTCAAATGACCATTTGATCTTGCTTTCCGAGGGACGTTTGGTGAACCTGGGGAATGCCACTGGGCATCCATCGCGTATTATGGATGGCTCTTTTGCTAACCAGGTTCTGGCTCAGATTCACCTGTACGAGGCTGGGTTTGCAAACCTGCCAGCAGATCAGAAGTCAGAAAAGCTGGCGGTAACTGTGTTGCCGAAGAAACTGGATGAAGAAGTTGCAGCCTACATGGTGGAAGGCTTTGGTGGTGTCATAACTCAGTTGACCCAGGATCAGGCTGATTACATCAATGTGCCCGTTGATGGCCCCTTCAAGAGCAACGATTACAAATACTAAACGTCTTTTAAGCTGGCTGATGCCTCCTCATCAGCCAGCTTCCTCTGCTGGTGAATGCCATGGCAAATACAATAACCAATAACACCCCTATCAGCTTTGAGTTCTTTCCTACTAAAACCGAAGAGGGTGCCCAGAAGCTTGAGCAGCATGCTATCAGCTTAGCCAGATACCAACCGGAATTTTTCTCGGTGACTTATGGTGCTGGTGGCTCTACACGGGATAGAACTCTTGAAACTGTGCTATCAACCCAGAACCAAACTCGTATCGCAACAGCACCACACCTTTCCTGTGTTGGGGATTCCCGCGAACAGATTAAAGAGTTGCTGAATTTTTACCGTAACCAAGGCATTAAACGTATTGTTGCTCTGAGAGGCGACCTTCCTTCAGGTATGGGACGTGACAGTGGTGAAATGCGTTATGCCAATGAGCTGGTGGAGTTCATTCGTACAGAAACGGGAGATCACTTCCATATCGAGGTTGCCGCTTATCCTGAAGTCCATCCGCAGGCGCCGAATATGGAAAAAGATCTGGAAAACTTCAAGCGTAAGGTGGATGCGGGTGCTAATTCGGCAATTACCCAGTATTTCTTTAATGCGGACAGTTATTTCTATTTCCTGGAACGCATCCGCTCGTTTGGTATTGATGTTCCAGTGATTCCCGGAATCATGCCGATTACCAACTATACCCGTCTGGCTCGTTTTTCTGATGCCTGTGGTGCAGAGATTCCAAGATGGATTCGTAAGCAACTGGAATCCTATGGCGATGACATAACCAGTATTAAAAAGTTTGGTGAAGAGATAGTGACCCAGCTTTGTGAAAAATTATTGGAAGGTGGCGCTCCAGGTTTGCACTTTTATACGCTGAATCAGGCAGCTCCCTGTCAGGGTATTTGTGACAACCTCGGTATTTCTGCTTCCTGACATTTTTTGCATCCACAGAGACCACAAAGCGAGCGGAAAATTTTTTTACACGCTTTGTGGTCTCTGTAGTTAAGCGCTTATAATTCCTCTTTAATTACAATCTCTCCCTCTACATTACTCCCATGAGAAACCCTCGTATTTATTCAGAGCAGCCGCTTAAGGCTGACAGCTCCATCGAACTCTCGGAAAGTGCAGCCAATCATGTCGGTCGCGTTTTACGAATGAAGCCCAGTGAACCTCTGGTCCTGTTTAATGGTGAGGGGGGCGCCTGGCAGGGAACGATAGAAAGTGTCAGCAAAAAAGCGGTGACGGTTTACCTGGAGTCGTTTATCGAAGGTGATGCCCAGTCTCCTTTGACTATTGAGCTTGGCCAAACGCTCAGTCGTGGAGAGCGTATGGATTATGCCATTCAGAAAGCAACAGAGGCAGGGGTAACCTCCATCACTCCGTTATGGAGTGAACGGTGTGAAGTGAAGTTGAATGCTGAGCGTTTGGATAAACGGGTCAAGCACTGGCAACAGGTGGCTATCAGTGCTTGTGAGCAGTGCGGTCGTAATATCGTGCCGATAATTCATATACCAGTTAAGCTTGAAGACTGGCTCTCAACTCGAGCTACTGAGTTGAACTTTGTACTGCATCATCGAACTCGAGAGAAATTAAGTGGCTATGAACAGCCTAGGTCAGTGTCTCTGTTGATTGGTCCGGAAGGAGGCCTGGCAGCACAGGAAATTGAGTTGGCTGAGAGGTATCGCTTTAACCCACTCGCATTAGGCCCCCGTGTTCTGAGAACGGAAACTGCGCCTGTGGTTGCCATCTCGCTGATGCAGTACCTTTGGGGAGATTATTGATAGTACCTATGAGATCAGTATAAGTAGCGAAAGTAAATGGCTGGTCAGTTCGAGTAAAAGTCCTATAATTCGCCGTCCTTTTTTGTAAGAGCTTTTAGTTATGAAAAGGCCGCTTTTCAGGCTCTTTACTTATTTGGTCCCAAGCAAGCGGCACATTTAGCTTTGGACTGTTTTGGAGTAAATGATTCATGAAAAAGGTGGCGATTAAAGCTCTGGCTGTTGCTGTTTTTGCTGCATCACTGACTGGCTGTATGGGTCAGATGGGCACCTCTGCTATGGTGACCAAAGCAAACCTGTCTGTTGTTGACAACCGTTATGGTCGTGCTGGACTGTTCATGCTGCTCAGCCCTGTTTACGGTATTGCAGCGACTGCTGACTTCTTCATCTTCAATACGATTGAATTCTGGACTGGCACTAACCCAATTACAGGCAAGTCTCCAGCGGTTGTTGATATGCCTGTAGACGCCATCTTCAAGGTCAACCACAAGCTGGACAAATCCATGACTGAAGTGCCTCTGGATGGTGTTGCTTCTACTTCTTTCAAGCAGGTTGATGAGAATACTGTTGAAATGCAGCTGACTTACACTGATGGTAAGCAAGCGATCATGTGTGGTGAAAAGTCTGGCGAGGCTGTCAATTTCTTCATGGATGGTGAGTTTGTTGCTACTGCTCAGGTTACTGAATTGAATGATTATGTTGCTTCCAAGCAGTCTTAATTGATTCAGTAGAACTTACGCATTGACAGCTCTGATAAAAGATGGTCTCAGCCAGTCTTTACCATCAGAGAAGCTCTTAATGAAGTCCCAAATAGCATCCTTGAGCGCATCATTCTTAACGCGATAGATGCTACTGAGAGATTCAGATACTTTCTTGGCCTGAAGGCAGGCATACCCAAAGATAGAGGCAAAAATATGGTTCCTGACCTGCTGCTTTCCTCTCACCTGAAAGCGCTCAATACTGCAGAGTTGTTTCAGCGCCCGGTGATACTCTTCGATCGCCCAATGGTGCAGGTGAAGTTCATTAAAGCCTACCTGTGGTGATACCTCTGATCCAGCATGGGGTGTGTAGACGACGTAATGGCGCAGCTCGTTTTTTAGCCGCGTCCGGTACAAACGCACAGAACCAAAATTACGTAGCCAAACGGTTATTCCCTCTTCAGGAATCTCCAGGCTCTGCACTTGTTGGTAGTCACCCTTTTGGATAGAAACAGTACGGTTGCTTTTAACGGCAAACATAAAACCCAGACCGTTGTTTTTCACAGTCTTCAGGTTTGCGGCACTGCTATACCAGGAATCCCCCGTAACAAATGCAGGTCGTAAGCCCCATACAAGTACTTCTTTCAGCATCTCGAGAAAATAATCATTTTTGGACTTTCCGTCCGCAGAGTCATAGATACGGAAATTGACAGGAAGGCTATAGCCTTTGATATCGGTGTAATAGAGCGTTATGAGATTAATGCCCTTGACGGCTTTATGATGCTTGCCCGAGTAATGATAGCCGATGAATGCCGTGTAGTTACTGTACGGCTTATCCAGCACCGTATCATCAACCGATAGCGTGCCCCCATCAAGAATCAGCCTTGCGGCTACTTCCATGAAAAGGTCATTGGGAGCAAAGTCTTCACGTTGTAGAAAACGGTTAACGCTGTGGTGTGACATATCTCCGATCTCACTAAGGCGAGTACAGGTTGCTGATTTCGGCTCACACAATAGAAACCCTGTATATTTCGGCAAATCACACCCAGCTGTTGTAGGTCTTGTTATCTTTCTACGCACGACGACATCCGCTATTTTTTGCTGATCTAGCAATTTTTACAGCTGCCTGTCAATGCGAAAGTCCTATTCAGTTAAAAAAAGGGAGCCTAGAGCTCCCTTTTTTATGGGATTTTGGTTTTAGACGATGGAACTATAAAAATAAAATACAGTCCAACATTGGCTTAATGTAATACTTGGAATTGATAATGCCAGAAATTGGAGGGATATCGTCATCAATCGCAGGAAAAATAGCATCAACATTTGAAGAAGATGTTCTAGGTTACATAGATACCTATCCTCGGTGGAGTGTAATTGAGGGGCGTCGCTACTATATTGATGGGCTTTCGATGGAAGGTCGGCGTAAATTCATTCCTACAGGTATTATAGAAGATTTTAAATGCTTCGAGAAATTTGCTATACGACCATTTGACTGTCACTCTTCAAAAGATTTGATTCATAATTCTACGCACTTTTTTAATCGTGAATTTAAGGTGGTCGATCCTGAAGATAGTATTACTCTTCAAAATGATGATGAGTGTGAAGCCTTTATTGTTGGTGGCGATAGTAAAAGTAATAGTGCTGAATTACTTGTCGCTGTTAATGATAGGGATAAAATGGTGGCTGGAAAGAAAATGATCCTGACCAACTCTGGTAAGAAAAGTGTTTTACCCTTTGCCAAGGAAAAGGGAGTAAGTTTTGAAAGTCGCCTGAAAGGAAAAAATATTTGGCTGAAACCCTCAGAGTCGGTTCTATTAGAGTTTGAGATAGAAAGGGATAGAAGAGTGTGGAAGGAGGTAGGAAAGAGCATATCTCACAATGTTTTTTTCGATGCTAACCCACTGGCTCGGCAGTCAGGCCCGATACTCCAGTACATAGAGGGTGGGATAAGTAAAGGAGTTAATTATGAGTTCGATGGTGAGCTATATCTTCCCCTGAATGCAACTAATAGATTATTACAGAGTAAGATTAAAACTGGTAATGGATCATATTGTCGGTTTGTTTGTGCCAATAGTGATGCGGAAATAAAGGCATTCCTTGAAGTTATAAAGGTTGAGTTGCAAGAGAGAGAAACTTCGTTGGGCAAGAAAGAATTTATGCTTCCATGTATAGTTTTTGAGCACCTGCCGGAGCATCATACATTGGCTCTTGCTTTCCATGTGAAAGAGGGTGTCGTATATTGTTATCTTCATGAGACCTTAGGATGCCAAAGTAATCTGGCTAAGACAATACGAAGTAAACTATTAAAAGTTATTCAACCCTGTTTCTCTGGTTATTCACTTGTTTGCCTCTTTCCAAGAGAGGCTATGCAAAAGGATTTCAGTGTTTGTGGCGTTTTTGCTATTAAGTTCATTAAATATATTAGCAAAAATCCTAAGACATGGATCTCCTTGATGGAAGAGCAGGGTGTTCCGGAAAAAAAGTTAGAAACTAGAGCTGTTCCACTGGAAATACTACCTGCTGAATTATTGAAAATGTGTCAGTATGACGGGCTTGCCTCACAAGAGCAGAAAAATTATCCGGTAGTGGGTGAAAAAAGAGGAGGGGGAACACTTGAGCAATATTGGGCCGCATATTCAGGCCGGAATCATAGGGGGATAAAAAACGTGCAGCTCTGGTTAAGTTATGTAAATATTACTCGGATTATAATGGCCTTAAAGAAAAGGAAGGAAGAAGAAAAGTTAAGGTAGCACGTTGTGCTCAATCTATTGTTTCAAGAGCCTCTGGTAAACGGAATTTGAGAGAGCGTGATAATAGTTTGTATCAACCAGGGCCTAAAAAGGAAAAAATCCGGGATGCTCTTACTGGTCGAACCATATATGTGGAAAAATTTGAGGTAGAGTCCTGCCATGGACTGCTACCCATCAAACAAATATGAGACTAGTGTTTAGCCTCGAGCTTACTGATGGAAACCACCGCTGCAATTTTCTGCTCTAGAAGTTCAAGATCAGGAATAGACGCAGGAACATCTCTCAGAATCACTCTGTGCTTTTCCATCGGTCCTTTTTCTTCTGCTGAATTTCGCACTTCTTCCCGCACCAGTGTTAGTGGCTGTGGTACACCCTGCACGACCATTGCATAGAATGGCAGGTTATCGTTTTTACTGGTGCGATGCATAATAGCGATACGGTTGGTGGCAGAGAACTCGGCAAATCTCCCCTGGTTCAGCCTTTCAAAGGAAACAACCGGAATCTTGATACCCCGCCAGCGAAGATCGCCCAGCAACCACTCGGTGTCCGGGTAGTTTTGTTCTGGGCGGCTGTAGTCCTGAATACCTGCAATGCATGCCGACGGTATCAGCAGGGGGCGCTGCTGCATTGGCATCAATACTGACGAAATAGGCTGGTGGCTTCCGGACATGGTTTCCTCTTAATTCTGGTGCCATTGAGGCTGCTTTTGCTGATAACAGCACTTTCTGAAAGCGCTGTCTTCAAGCCGTCTCAACCTCAATTAATTTTTCAATGGCTTCGAGCAGTGGCCCTTCCTGGAAAGGCTTACCTATGTACTCATTAACACCAAGGCTGAAGGCCCGGTTGCGATGCTTCTCACCGGTTCTGGACGTGATCATGATAATGGGAAGACCCTGAAGCTCTGGGTCGTTTCTGACAGCACTGGCCACCTCAAAACCATCCATGCGTGGCATTTCAATATCCAGAAGCATAATATCCGGTTTGTGTTCTGAGAGCATTGTCATTGCTTCTACACCATCCCGGGCAGACGTGACCTCGTAGCCTTGGCGTGTCAGCAAACGGCTGGTAACTTTTCGTACAGTTACAGAGTCGTCTACAACCAGAACCTTAACCGCTTGGTCACTGCTATCAAGTTCATATTTTTCTACTGAAGCCGGTTTGGTAATAAGATGCTTTCGATACAGTGCCGCAGGATCCAGGATAACAACAACTCGGCCATCGCCAAGGATAGTTGCACCATTAACCCCTGCCAGCCCAGAGAACTGGATTCCCAGGCTTTTGGTAATGATCTCCCTGCTGCCTACAATTGAATCAACCTGAACAGCAATATTCTCGCTTCCTCTTTGAACCAGTACAACTGGACACTGTCCGCCACTGATTTTCGGGGTGCCTGTACCGATCAAAGCACCCATATAAATCAACTGGTGTTCAGTACCATTACCATACACAAGAGGGGCGTTGTTTCTGTAGCAGTCGGTCAGCATGGTAGACGACATCATAGAAATGCCGTCAATGGCATGCATTGGAAGTGCGTACAGACTATTGCCCACTTCCACCATGAGAGCCCGGTTAATGGAGAGGGTAAATGGTAACCGGAGCGAGAAATGTGTCCCCTGACCCGTTTCAGAGTTGACCTGGAGACTGCCGCCGAGCTGGCGCACCGAGTTATTCACAACGTCCAGCCCGACTCCGCGACCAGAAAGATGGGTTACATTACTGGCAGTGCTGAACCCGGACTTCATAATCAGTTCAATAGCTTCCTGATCGCTTATATGTTCATCTGAGCTGATCAGCTTCTGTTCAACTGCCTTGGCCTTAACTGCTTCGATATTGATACCGCGACCATCATCGGACAATTCAACAACAACATCTGCTCCATCCCGGCGAATTGACAGAGAAATTTGACCGGTTTCCGGTTTGCCTGAGTTCCTTCGCTCTTCTGCTGTGTCCTCAATGCCATGACCAATGGCATTTCTCAGCATGTGCTCCAGAGGGGCCAGTATCCGCTCAAGCATGGTTCTGTCCATTTCGCCTTCAGCATTACTGACCAAAAGTTCAACTGGCTTATTCAGGTCGTCAGATACCTGTCGGACAATCTTGCGCAGCCTAGGTACCAGACGACTGAAAGATACCATTCGGGCTTTCATGAGCTGTTCCTGAAGCTCAATTTGGGTTCTGGACTGTTGCAGAAGCAGTGTCTCTGTATCCCGGGTTTTCTCCTGTAGCGCTTCACGCAGGTCCATAAGGTCGGATGCAGATTCAACCAATGAGTGAGAAAGCTGGGACAGTTCGGAGTACTGATCCATTTCCAACGGGTCAAAGTCAGGATTATCACCCAGATCACCCTGATGTCGGGAAATAATCTGGGTCTGTGTTTCTATATCAAGGCGTCGAAGCTGTTCTCGAACCCGGAGAATGGTTCGATTCATCTCTTCAAGTGTTCTGGTGGCATCTGCTGTTTGTTGCTCGATACGGGAGCGACTGATGCTGGTTTCTCCAGCGAGATTGATCAGTGTTTCCAGCAGTTCTGAAGGAACCCGGACCATTTCGCTGGACGCTGACTGAAGAGCATTTTCTTCACTATCCGTAGTGATCTGAGGGGCTACCTTGATGGTAGAAATTGGTTCCGGTAAGGGTTCAGTCTGTGGTCGATCAGGAAGATCAGTGACCAGTCCACTCTCAGACAACCTATGACTGACTGGCTCAGCAACTGAGGTCTGTCCAAGGTAATCAGGTAAAGCTTCAATATTGGCGGCTGGTGAATCACTGGCGTTCAGCCGACTCTTCCACTGTCTGAGTTCTTCCAGCATACGCTGAACATCGGGAGATGAGTCACCTCTACCAAGCGCCTTTAGCATTCCTTCGATGGTATCATGCGTTTTCTGTATCAGTGCCAGTGGTGCGCTTTCAAGCTCACAGCTACCGTTGGTAATGGATTCATAGATATCTTCAAGGGCATGGCTGAGTTCTCCCAGCTCGTTGAGCTCTGCCATCATTGCTCCACCTTTCAGGGTGTGCAAGCAGCGTTGAAGCTCATGAATCGGTTGGAGTTCATTAGGGTTTCTTAGCCATGTTTCCAGAGACTGTGCCGAATCCTCAAGGAGTTCATAAGCCTCCTCAATAAACAGCTTTCGCAGTTCCTGGTCAGACTCATTCTCACTGATAAAAGAGGCAAGTGATTGTTTTTCAGCCGGTGTTATTGCATCTGAAGACCTGGCTTCCAAGCGCTCAAAGTGCTCGTCTGAAATTGACGACAGTACAATTTCCTCATCAGCATCCAGAATAAACTCAAAGGCATCACTCTCTGGGCCTTGTTTTGAAGAGTTATCAAGTTCTGATGTGGATGGTTCTGCTTCACTAAGCTCGTGCTCAGGCAAAAGCGATTCAAGCGCCTCACGTAAAGCGCTGAATACTGTCTGTGGAGATTCCGGTGTTTGCTGGGAGGCTACCTGGTTCATCATTTCGACCAGTGCCTCGAAGCCATCAGTAAATGGTGGCAATAGCTGCTGGGGGAGTTTGGTTTCGTGAGTTTCCAGATAAACGCAGACATCCCGTAGTACGTCACAGAGCTCTGTCATGGCTGACAGACCTGCTTCATTCGCATTTTCAGCTAGAACTTTCAGTTCAAACTTGAACTGATCAAGCTCCTCAAGCGGAATGTTATTAACCCATATCTTGAGGTAACTGCTGGCATCCAGTAACAGATCAAGGTCACTCGCCAGGAAAAGAGCTGCTTGTTGGCCTGTTGGTTGCTTTTCTGATGGGCTCTCTGCTCCCAGCTCATCCTTCAAACTGTTGCTAAGTAGCTGGTTATGAAGTGCGTTTAGCCAGTTCAGGAAACTATCGACTTTAAGCTCAAGAGACTGTGGGGCTGTTTGGAGTTGCAGTAATGCATCTTCAATCAGATCAACGCCCTGCTCCAGCATACTAATGACTTGGTTGTCAGCTGGAACCAGATGAGCGCGAAACTCTTTGATGGTTTTCTCGATAGCGGCAATCAGCTCTGCAAGAGGCGTGATTTCAGCCATAAATGCACTGCCTTTCAGGGTGTGCAAGGCTCGTTGGACGGTATCGGTGATCTGGATATCACCACCAAATTGGTGTCCGCTTTCGATAAACTCTTTTACTACCCCGAGGTGGCTTCTGGCTTCACTGTCAAAAATTTCCAGTAGCTGTTGGTCGTATCCACTCTCCAGCTCACCGGTTTGTTCTTCCGTGTCAGGTTTACCTGCTACAGCCGTTGCTGGTGGTTCTAACGATTCCGTAGCGGTGTTATTCAGAGCTTCTTCAGCCTTCTCTTCCACAATGTTACCGAACATCATGGCGGGCTCTTGCTGATCAGTGTCTACTGACTCCTCACGATCCACCGCAAAACTGATCCCTTTGCCCAAGGCATCTGCTTTTTCCATACAAAGCAGGACTTCTGGTGTTAGCTGCTGGCTGTCTTTGGCAAAGTCATTCACCAGCTCGGGCAGCATGGTAATGATTTCATCGAGCAGTTCGACCATTGGCTCGGAAGCAGCAATGGAGCTCTCTATTACGCTGTTTAGCATATTCTCGACGGACCATGCCAGCTCACCAATAACATCAGCTCCAATCATTCGGCCGCTACCCTTCAGGGTATGAAAGGCTCTTCGGATCTCATCGATGCTGGTTTCATCATTGATGTTGTTGCGCCAGTTAGGGAGTTCGGCTTCGAGCTGCTGTTGAACTTCTGTCGCTTCCTCGACGAAGATCTCATGAAGGTCTTCGTCACTCTCTTCATCCAGAGAAACACGTAAGTTTTCTTCTAAAGAGAAAGAGTCGTCACTGGAAGAAGTGATACTGGGCGCCACACTCTCAGAGACATGACCTGTCAGACTTGTGTTGTCGCTTATTGCTGAGGTGTTATCTGAAAAGGAGATGGTATTGTCAGCTGCTGTGGACTCTTCAATATGAGAAAGACCTTCAAGAGAAGGCAGGTCATCTTCATTCAAGGAGAAATCAATAGCCAATGGTTGTTCGTCAGCTTCTGTTTCTGGTCTCTCAACAGACACCGAATCTGGAAGCAGACTCTCCATCTCGGATAGGTCAATTGATGGGGAAAAAGAAGGAACCTGCTCTGTGCTATTGTCTTGAGAGGCACTCTGACTATCGGTTGTGAACTCGATTGTCAGACCATAATCTGGCTCTTGTTCAGAAGCTTCTGCAGTAACAGACGTCGGTTCTTCGTAGTGAAATTCGATAACGTCCTTTTCTGCAGCCTCTTTTTCCAGAGCCGCTTTCTCTTCATCTGAAAGTAGGTGTACGGCGAATGGGTTAACCTTGGCTCTCGTCTCTGCAGGGGCTGGTGTGGCTGATACTTCGGGCTCGGTGCTCGTTACCTGAAGGGATGACTCCAGCTTATTGAGGCTTTCCTGAGTAATATCCAGCGTTTTCTCGGAGTGAGTAGAAGCGCCACCACTCAGCTGTTCCAGATAGTACTCAATACTGGATAGCGTATCTGCCAGGGCTTCAAGCTCATCAAGGCTTGGCTTAAGGTTCTTATCAAGCCACTGATTCTGAATATGCCGTGAGCAGCGGCTGATTAACTCTGCAACCCTGTTAAGCGGGATAATCGCAAGGCCTCCCTGGATACTTTTTATCAGGGGGAGAAGTTTGACTAAAAACTCCTGATTATGCTGACTACCCAGGTAGTCGACGACGGCTCCTTTTGCTTGCTCCAAGTTTTCTCTGGCCTCATGGATCACCGTTTGATGAATATCATTCATCTGGGCAGATACGGAGGATTGGCCGGTTACAGAGCGGTTTAAGCCCATGAACTGATTCAGGCCGGCTTCAATTTCTAATAACTGGGCTGCTGTATTGATCAGAACCTCATGAACCTGCTCAGATGGCTGATCACTGTTCAGAATGGCTTGCAGGTGACTTGACTCTTTTTGCATGATGTTCTGCAAATGGTCGAGACCAAGCATGCAAAGCGTGTCAGAGATTTGCTGGCAGGTGGCGAGCTGGTCCCGAAGTCTGCTCTTATTGACCTCAGGATTTAGCAGGTAAAGGTCCAGAGCATCTTTGACATGAGCGAGCTCTTCCTTAATAGCTTTCACCACAGGAGCCGCCGCATCGAAGCTGATCAGGTTTATGTCCTGAGGCTCAGATTCGAGAGCCTTCTCGAGTGAATAACGACGCTTCAGAGAGAGAATAAGTGCATTGTCACTATTCGCTTTACCAATCCGGTATAAAATTTCTCTTAACAGCTCTTCTGATGGGAGAGTATTCAGGCGTTTGGTTTCTTCAGTGGCCAGGCACTTCAACTCATGATCCATTTCACGCAGTATTGTGATGGCATGGTTGTCTATGGCAATGGAGCCTTCCTTGAGGCCTTCTGAAAAGGCTGTGCAGGCATCCCATAATGGGGAAATAGGTGAGTCCCAGCACAGATTTTGCAGCTTGGCAAATATTTTGCTGATCACTGCGAGCTGCTGTTCTCGCTGGCTATCTCTGAGCACTCCTGCAAGGCAGAGTTGATATTTCTGGCGTATTTTCCGCACCAGAACGGCAAAACCACTGGCTTGCAGCTTTGTCAGCTGAGCTTCTGGAATCGGCGCTATGGTATGAATGATAATGGGTGTAAAGAAGTCAATATCGGACAAAGCACGTTGCCCGCGAAGCTGCCGCATTTCGCTCAGCAGGGTCTTTAACAGGCCCGGAGAATCCTTACCAGACCTTGATGTATGAGCCAGATAGCCGGGTAGCTGAAGCATTGCCTGAATCAGTATAACCAGTTGTTCCTGAGCATTCTCAATTGGCGTTCCTTTCAGACTATCCAATAGCAGCAGAATTTCGCGGGTAAGCAGTCGGGCTCCCTTCTGCTTTAACACCTTTAATGTGCTGTGAATCTGCTGAATTTTTGTACGGCAATTCTCCAGAAGCACTAAGTCATCTGTTGAGTCAGCATACTGTTCAAGGTCTTGACGGGCTTCAGTGAGGGTACTGTCAATCTCCCCAATCACCCAGTCCAGACCTATGTATTCACGCTGTTCGACCATGCCGGGCTCCCGTTCCAGCTACCATTCCCGCTTTCGTAAGCGCTCTTCTTAACAAGAGGGCCTGAGCGGTGGGCATCATGCTTGTTCTCATACTCTTGTCTCTTGCAGAGTCAGTCTTCCTGTCTCAGGACTCTGTCGTCTCAGGCAGTTTGAAACCAGTAACCGACTGACGCATCTCCATTGCCATGCCGGCCAGGTCACCGATAGACTGAGCGGTTGCCTTGGTACCTGAAGAGGTTTGAATCGAAATATCCCGAATGGCCACCATGCGGTTGGAGATTTGAGATGCTGACTGTGCCTGAATTTTTGCGGTTTCAGAAATGTTCCGGATAAGACCTGACAGGCTATTAGAGACCTGCTCGATCTCTTCCAGAGCAACACCCGCATCCTGTGCCAGGCGAGCCCCGTGTACCACTTCAGAAGTGGTTTGCTCCATGGAAATTACTGCTTCATTTGTATCAGTCTGGATGGTTGAAACGAGAGCTTCTACCTGCTTGGTTGCCGCCGATACACGCTCTGCCAGACGTTGTACCTCATCTGCGACTACAGCAAAGCCCCGACCTGCCTCACCGGCCATGGAGGCCTGGATGGCAGCGTTCAGAGATAGAATGTTGGTCTGGTCGGCGATCTCATTGATCAGGGAGATGATGTCACCGATCTCCTGAGAAGACTCACCCAGTCGCTTAAGACGTTTGGAGGTATCCTGAATCTGTTCACGAATGGTGGTCATGCCATCAATCGTATTTCGTACAACCAGTCCACCGTTAGCCGCAATTTGTACAGAGCGTTCGGCAACATCAGCAGAGTCTGATGCTTCACTGGAAACCTTATCAATGGACTCTGCCATCTGGTTAACAGACTGCGTTGTTGCGCCGATTTCCTGAGCCTGATGGTCGGACGCTTCAGCAAGCAGACGTGCGGTTGACTGGGTTTCCTGAGCTGCAGCATCTACTTTTACTGCGGTCTGGTTGATGGTATTAACCAGGGCTCGCAGCTGCTCAATAGAAAAGTTAATGGAGTCCGCAATGGCTCCGGTAAAGTCCTCGGTTACACTGGCTTTAACGGTCAAGTCACCGTCTGCCAGATCCGCCATCTCATCAAGCAGTCGCAGAATCGCTTTCTGATTAGCGGCACTCTGAGCTTCCGTAGCTTCACTTTGGGTCTTAGTCTCTTCCAGACGACGGTGGGTATCCATGATGATGGACATTGCGGTCAGCAGGACAAACAGTAAGGAAAGTCCACCAGAGACCATAATGGCCAGCTCAAGTGTCTTCTGTTCTATAGTGGAAGCAGACAATGTATCTGCCAGTACAGATGTCTGCTGCAGCAGTTGCTGAGAGTCGGTGAAGATGATGTCTGATGCGGCACGTACCTGAAACAGTTCCGGAGAGGTTTCCAGAATCTCATCAACACTGCCGTCCACGAATTCAAACAGGTCAGAAATCTCCATGAGACGGTCAATGGCTTCATCGTCAGTTACCTGACTAATTCGCATGGCAATGTTGCCTTCCAACATCCCATCAAGTACGCGACCAAAGAGTTTAGCGTCTCGGCCAAAACTATCAGCGGCCATAATGGAGTCTTCACCACCTTCAAGAACCTTGGCTACGCTTCGGATAATACGTTCTGCCAACCAGGGCTGGCGCTGTGCCATAGCAATCTGATCAGAAGGTGCATTATTTTCCAGCAGGATTTCTACAACTTCATCGTATTCAATTTGCAGCTGGGGAATGGTTTCGCTCAATGTGGTAGCAACGTCGTGCAGTGACAGTACGGTATCCTGGGCAGAGAGGATACTATCTGCTTCAACTTTCATTTCAGACCAGGCAGAACCAAGGGCTTCGATCTGCTGGGCTGCAGCACTATTGGAGGTATCAACAAAAGGGAGTACCGAGAGTTTGGCACTATTCAGTTCGCCAATATATTGGCCAAACATTGAGGTAGCATCTTTCAACAGAGGAAAGGCTTCTTCTTTACCGGCGGCCGCTTCTGAAGCGTTTTTGGCAATCTGCTGGGAAAGAACCCGGAGTTCACCCGCGTTGGTTGCA
The DNA here is from genome assembly GCF_965196975.1 of Endozoicomonas sp. NCBI lineage: Bacteria > Pseudomonadati > Pseudomonadota > Gammaproteobacteria > Oceanospirillales > Endozoicomonadaceae > Endozoicomonas > Endozoicomonas sp. Next base: position 4,293,983 of record NZ_OZ239981.1, on the reverse strand, counting down.
TGGGTATGCAGAAGCTGTGATTGCTGGTCGTTATAGATAAATGCACCGGTCATCACAGACAGAGACAGCACCAGCATTGTGATCGAAGCGATCGTGGCCCTGTTAGCCTTGCTTCCCTGTCCCCTTTTCGCTTGATTGCCTTTCATGGTTTATTCCCCGATTTCTAATATGAAATCAAAATCCTGTTTATTCGCTGGCGGCTTTTAGAAAACGCTCGTTAGTAACGAGTCCCTCAACACTGAAGACGACATAGTGTTGATCTTTGGAATATGAGCCCCGGGTAAATGGGTGGACACTTTCCGGGAGTGATGCCGGTATCTCGTCCGAGTAGCTACTGGTTGTAAATTGCTGCATTCCCTTAACTTCATCAACAATCAGACCGACAGATAGATCTTTCTTCTCAATGACAAGAATCCGATTGTTTTGGTTAGGTTTTGCGGACAATTGACTGTTCAATCCGTAACTCAGGAACTCTCCCAGGCTGACAATAGGGATCAGGCGTCCCCGGACATTCGCTATTCCTTTGACCCAGCGCTGAACACCAGGTAATGGTGTTGTTTGAGGAACAGGAAGAATTTCAGAGACTGAGCCAACCTGAACCATATAGTGCTGACCATTCAATAGAAAACTGACGCCCTGCCAATAGCTCATATCATCTTGATCGTCAGGTATTGGGGCGCTGTACAGGGAGGCACTTTGCTCAAGTGCTTCCAAGTAGTCGAATGGGTGAGTGGAGTTGGTCATTGTACTCCTTTCCTTAGAGGATCCCTTTACTGGTCAAAGTCGTGAATGTGAATAGCATGGTTATTAGACGTAGACTTTATTCAGGCAGCAACATCGCTTAACACTTCGTTAAGGGTTTCCAGAAGGAGGTTTTCCTTGATGGGTTTGGTCAAATAGTTCTTGGCTCCCTGGCGCATACCCCAGACGCGGTCGGTTTCCTGATCCTTGGTGGTTACAATAATGACTGGAATATGGCCAGTGCTACCGTCTTTAGAGAGTTGGCGGGTAGCTTGAAAACCATTCAAACCGGGCATGACGATATCCATTAACACCGCATCCGGTTGTTCTTCCCTGCAAAGGGCAACACCATCGGCACCATTGTCGGCAGTCAGTACTGTATGACCATGCTTTTCAAGCATTGCGCTCAGTTGGTAGAGTTCGGTTGGTGAGTCGTCAACAATCAATACCTTAGCCATAAATCCCCCGGTGTTGTCGGCCTTTGTATAGTTATTCAGGCCGGCACCTAACTTGGTTACTTGCTTCACATTATTTCTTGATACTCCCCGGAACAATTCAAATGAATGCAGGCAGGGAGCTCTTAATTTTACTTAAACCGCCAGAGCGTAGTCAGGGCAGTGATCTCGAATAGCTCCAAACAGCTCATCACGGCTGAATGGTTTGGTCAGATAGTAGTCTGAACCGGCAATACGCCCTCTGGCACGGTCAAAGAGTCCATCTTTGCTTGACAGCATGATGACAGGAATCTTTTTAAATGCACTATTGTTTTTGATGAGCGCGCAGGTCTGGTAGCCATCCAGGCGGGGCATCATGATATCAACAAAGATGATGTCTGGTTCGGATTCAGCAATTTTTGCCAATGCATCAAAGCCATCAGTGGCCGTAACCACCAGACAGCCCGCTTTTTTCAAAAGAGTTTCAGCAGTTCGACGAATCGTCTTGCTGTCATCAATGATCATGACCTTGAGGTCTTTTTCGCCACCTTGCATGTTTTTCCCCTGGCAATCCACAGAAGAAGCGAAAATGGTTCGCTGCCATTCTTTCTTGTCGATCCGTTCTCAATGGCTTAATTCTGTTTCAACCGGATATCTGGATCGCTTATTATGCTTTTTTATCATAAGTTGGTCGTTGCTGACCAGAAGCGTGAGTGTTGCAGATCACGATTTTGCCAACCAGCTATAAAGTCCCAGCCAAGAATGGCGATGTATTTTCATAATAAATCTCAGTACGAAAGATACAGGGACACCCATGAATCGTTTTCCACTTCTGTTAACCAGTATGTTCACAGGACTACTGGCATGGAACTCAGAAGCAACTGCTGAAGCTTTGGAAGAAGCACTTAGTAGTGCTTTGCTTTCACATCCTCAGGCAAAAGTTGCTCTTAATCGGCTGAAAGCAGAGCAGGAAACCATTGGTGCAGCAGCAGCTGATTTCTGGCCAACCCTCGATATAGCAGCGGGTATTGGTGGTCAGAACAAAGATGTTCCAGATGGATCAAATGACCAGATTGATGAGAAGAGTTTTACCCGACAGGAAGCCTCTTTTTCGATAAAGCAGAACCTTTTTGCTGGTTTTAATACGTGGAATAGCGTTAAAGGTGCTGAAAAAGGTACTGAAGCAGAGCAGTGGCGGCTTTATTCAACACTGGAAGACCTGGCTTTGCAGGTTATTAATGTCTATCTCAAGGTGCTTGAGAGGCGGGACCTTGTTGAGCTGGCGGAAGAGAATCTGGAAATCCATGATGAAATTTATGACCAGATTGAACGTCGTGCCAGACAAGGTGTAGCGCGAAGCTCTGACTTGATTCAGGTAGAAGGACGGCGTGCAAGGGCTAATGCGAACCTGATCAATGCCAGAAATAACCTGATGGATGCCGAGAGTGAATACCGGGCGCTGGTTGGTCATAGCCCTGATGATTTAGAGTTTCCTGGTTTTGAGCATCTGGCATTGCCTGAAGATTTGAATAACGCCATTAAAAAGGGATGGCAGGATCACCCTAACATCAAAGCCGCTGAACTGGATGTTGAGTCATCAGAATACGCTTATTCATCACGAAAAAGCAGTTATCTCCCTTCTCTGGATGCTGAGCTTGATCAGAGTTGGAAACGTAATGCTGATGGCCAGCTTGGTGATTACCGGGATACCGTTGCGATGGTGCGGCTTCGTTACAACTTGTTTCGAGGTGGTGGTGACAAGGCCCGGTTGATGGAGAGCGCTTATCAGGCAGAGGAGAGCCGCTCTCAGAAAGCCAGAGTCATGAGAGATATTGAAGAAAGAATGCGCATCGCCTGGGCAGCGCTTCAGTTTACCGGCGAGCAGCGTGAGTACCTATTGCTTCATGAGGATGCCAGCCGCGATACCGTAGCAGCTTACGGAGAGCAGTTTAATATTGGTAAGCGAACCCTGTTGGACTTGTTGGATAGTGAGAATGAGCTGTTCCAGTCCAGTAACAGCTTGACCTCGGCCGTGTATCAGGAAACGTACGCACGCTACCGTGTACTGGCGGCGGTTGGTAAGTTGCTTGAGAATATGGAGTTCACCCTTCCTGATAACTGGCAGCGTGATGATTAGTTGTAACGTGTGCCCTTGGTTTGTTTAAATATTTATCCTAAAAGTGCTGCCTTCATAAGAATCATAATGTGGAGTAGTTCAGACTTAATCTGACATTTTCTTCTCATCAAAAGAAAAGGGTTACCGATTTAGAAAGAAGGTGAGTTCACTGAAATCTAAATCATTAAAGGTGACCCTTATGATTCACACCAACCAGAAAATCATCAAGCACAAGGTCGGGCTACTGAACCTTGCAGATGAGCTCGGAAACATCTCTAAAGCCTGTAAAACCATGGGTGTCTCCAGAGATACATTTTATCGTTACCGGGATGCTGTTGATGAAGGTGGGGTCGAAGCACTTCTTGATCAAAGCCGAAGAGTTCCAAACCTCAAAAACCGAGTAGACCCCGCTGTTGAAAAAGCGGTTCTTGAGTATGCGGTAGAAGATCCTGCCCATGGGCAGGCCCGTGTTTCCAATGAACTTCGCAAGCAAGGTATCTTCGTCTCTCCCAGCGGTGTGAGAAGCATCTGGCTAAGAAATGATCTGGGAAGCTTCAAACTGCGCCTCAAAGCCCTTGAAGAGAAAGTGGCTCGAGAAGGAATCATTCTCACCGAGTCCCAGGTCAGGGCACTTGAGCGCAAGAAGCTGGATGATGAGGCCAGTGGTGAGATTGACACAGCGCACCCTGGCTACCTTGGTTCACAGGACACTTTCTATGTTGGAACCTTTAAAGGTGTTGGCCGCGTTTATCAGCAGACTTATGTTGATACTTACTCCAAGGTAGCGCAGGCCAAACTCTATAAGACAAAGACCCCAATTACGGCTGCAGACCTGCTCAATGACCGCGTGTTGCCATTCTATGAAGCTCAAGAGCTACCTGTGCTCAGAATACTGACAGACAGAGGTACAGAGTATTGTGGTCGTGCTGATCAACACGATTATCAACTTTACCTGGCGGTGAACGACATTGAACATACGAAGACGAAAACCCGGCATCCACAAACGAATGGAATCTGTGAACGCTTCCATAAAACGATTCTGCAGGAGTTTTATCAACCTGCATTGAGAAAGACGCTGTATACGAGTATTGAGATGATTCAGTCAGATCTGGACGAATGGTTAATTCACTACAATACTGAGCGTACCCATCAAGGTAAGCAGTGCAACGGGAGAACGCCGATAGAAACACTGATTGATGGGAAAGAGATCTGGAAGGAAAAGTTCATAGCCTGAATTTAACCTGACAGACACCTTCTTGAAAATCGGTAACTGTCAGGTCAGGTCTGAACTTCTACACATAATGCCATCAATTTCAGCTGCCCGTTGAGGGCTTCCCTGACTCTTTTGTTTTATTAATGTCTGGCTATTTTCTGAATGCTTTGTCTTTTTTAAGGATACGCGGTTAGAGATTATATTAGCATCTGGTAGGTAGGCACTATAGATCTAAACTCAGAATAAAATGAGCTGATACCTGAGGGATTCATTTAATAATATTAGGTGCATAATGTTTTCTCTACTGTGGTTTAATGTAGATTTGCGAAAACTTTAATAGCTCCATTATCCTTAAGGCGCTCTGTGACTGCGCTCTGAATTGTTTCTTGTTCATCAAATGTCATCTGATTTTCATGTGTTTTGTTTGCATTTACGATGGCAAAAAAATCATCATCCGACATTTTTGGTTGTGAGCCTTCTGGTATGTAAGCCATATAAATACCATTTGTTTTTTCTGCCGGGAGCTTTGTGACGGCAGGGAAACTCTCAAGGCTTGTGCTTGCTGGTGCAGAAATTGCCGTTCGAAGAGCACTCGTCACTGTTTTGGCCGTATTATCAGCAGCGAGATTACCGGTACCACTATCATCTCGTGAGCAGTAAGGTAAGCGGGTTTTTCCACGATTTATGACCCAAATATTTTCTTTGTGAACGAAGTGTATAGTAACATCACGTTCTGCTTGAGTATCGGCAAAATACGGGTTGAATACCTCGTAAATGATATTCATCACCTTACTATCTGTGACGGGCTCAGCCTCGCCCTCTAATGATTCATCGAGCAATTGTGCTCTCTTTTTCAATGCGTTTTGTTGCTCTTCTGATATTTCTGATCCTGCAAAATGGAATTGAATATCAGTTATGCTGTTAAAGTCCAGATCATCTTCCGGGTTATAAGTATTCCCAGTTGATGGTTCAGGCCTCTCTGCTCTTGAAACAGTGGAAATCATCGGTTTCAATTGAGCACTTTTTAAATTAGCTTCAAGAACGTCCCTGGCGGAATCCTCTGTGAAGGTAAAAGAGAGTTCTGGTTGGCTAGGCGGCGGCGGGGCTTCCTGTGCTCTACATAAGTGCTCAGGCAGTTCCAGATTTTTTATCGGCCTTATTGATTCAAAACGAGTGCCAGTGCCTTGGGCTTCATGTAAGCCTTCACTCATTCCAGACATCATCTGGTTATCGAGTGCTTTTGGCCCATGTGGAAAAGAACCAAATCTGATGGTTTCCACTTCGGGTAACTTTCTAGGTTTAGGGCCGGATCTGCCAGAAGCCTCCCAGTGACTAATGTCGTTTTCCAATAATCCTATATTATAAGCAAATGCTTGGTTATTGTATTTATGGATAGCTGTGACAATATCATGACCCGCCTTCTTTGCAGCCTCTTCAGGATCATCTGGCTCCGTAGTGTCTGGATACCAGAGGATCATAAATTGGTTGTTATTGTTATTACCAGGTTTGAAGCGAAAACTGTCTGGAAAGGTATGTACAAATGCAGTACCTGTGGATCCTCGATAACAAAAGCATTGCCGGGTGGCTAGACCCCTATCTTTAATTTGGGAGCTGAGAGCGAACCTACTGCTGCCTGGCTTGTTCAGTGAGTCTCGAAGCTCTGAGTGCAGAGTTTCGAACGCTTCCGGGTTTTTAAAGATATCTAATCTTTGTTCAGCCGGTAATGCTAATTCAGAACTCTCGGAAACAATAACCGAAACTCTTATGGTTTTGACAGGTTTTGAGACATCTTCTCCCTCTTCCCCCTTCTCGACTCTGTTGTCATCAAATTTAGTAGGGAATGCCTCTGGTGGCTTGCCATCAGCAGCTGACCTCAAGGGAATTACATTATCAACCGGAAATTGAAGATTAAAGGCTGCTTGCTGTAACACTGGTGGGTTATCTTGAGTTACAGGTATTGTTGATACTGTAGATCTTGGTGGTTCAGGTATCTCAGTTTCTTCAAGTTCGGGTACATGCGGCTTCTCCACCACTTCAAAAGTGCCTGAGTTATCAATAAGTGCCCACTCTTCTGAAGAAAGATCCCCATCGGTCACTTCATATCTGAGAGCACTTTCAGGTGCGTAAGAGCTAAGTTCTTCTGGACTGACCCCTAGCGAAAGCAGTCTTTGATGCGTTGTCGCTATCTCCGCTTCTAACTTTTTCAGAGGCTCTGCCAGCTTTTTACCATCAACACCAAACTTTTCTTCGACGTTATTTAGATGAATTCCCAGTTTTGAGTGAAGTTCCTGTAAATAGCCCTCATCAATTCCTTCCTCAGGAGGGATGACACAAATGGTCTTTCCGCCATCTCTGGGTGTAAAGAATACCTTATATCCGCAGTCACAACTGCTTTCTGGCTCTTTTATAGCTCGGCGAATGGGGTCGACAGACTCGGCTAGCTTTTGTTTTTGTTCTAATTTGGCTTTTTGGTTTAACTGGCCTTCGTAGTCTTTCTTTAGACGGTCAATTTGTGTAGGTTCGGGATTAACATTTGGAACTGCTGAGGTTTGCTCAATGTTCCTTTTTCCTATTGGTAGGGAATCACTTTGAGTGTCGTCCCCAATACCTGTTTGGCTGCTTGCAGGCAAGGGCGTTTCTAACTCTTTGGTTGGCTTCTCAAAAGAAGGTGGTTTAACAATATGATTTAATGAGATGCGGTCTTGTGGTGTTGGCATACCCTTTCCCTGGCAATGCTAGCATCTTTAGAGTATAGCCAAACAGCATTTTAGAGAGACACGCTATAAACATGGCGAAGTGTTTTGGGTCGAATCGTAATATAATACGCCGTTTCTTATTTTATGTTTCTTTATAAATCAGTGGCTTGCCTGTATTTGGTCGGTAGTTTTCATGATGCCGTCAGTTTTTTGATAAGCCCGGAACGGAATGTTGCCCATGAGCAGAACTGATAACGCAGTGCAGCGCTTTATCTTTGAAAATACCGATATTCGCGGTGAAATCGTTTCCCTTAACAATAGCTATGTTGACGCCTTGGCTGCCCATGATTATCCAGAAGTTGTCAGGCGTCTTCTGGGGGAACTGGTGGCTTCTGCCGTATTGTTGAGCACCACACTGAAGTTTGAAGGGCTACTGACCCTTCAGGCCAGAGGCGACGGGCCATTAACGCTGCTAATGGTGGAATGCACAGACCAGAAGTCTTTCAGAGCCGTTGCGCAATTCAAAGATGATCTTGCTGAGGGAACACTTCAGGAACTTCTGGGTAAAGCAAGCCTGTTGATTACTGTGGACCCGGTTAAAGGGAAGCGTTATCAGGGGATTGTACCTCTGGAAAAGGAAACACTTTCAGCAAGTCTTGAAGACTATTTTACTCAGTCTGTGCAGTTGCAAACACGGTTGTGGCTGGCTTGTGATGGTCAAACCTGTGGCGGTTTTCTGCTGCAGGCTTTGCCTGCCAGTGCTGAGCTTTCTGAGGACATTCGCGCTGAATCCTGGAATCGCATGACGGCGCTGGCTGACACCATTCAGGACGCTGAGCTGCTGGATCTGGATCATGAAACACTGCTGATCAGGCTGTTTCATGAAGAAACGGTTCGTATTTTTGAAAAAGAGCCGGTTCGTTTCGTCTGCACCTGTTCTCAGGAAAGAAGTGCGAAAATCATCAGTACTCTGGATCGAAAAGAAATCGAGTCAATTATTGAAGAAGAAGGGCGGGTTGCCATGGACTGCCAGTTCTGTAATCACCAATATGTTTTTGGTAAAGATGATCTGGATTCAATCTTTAACGAAAAACCACAAACACATTAAGGCTTTTAGGTTCCTCTTCTTCTTGTTTGGTCGGGAATTTAGTTAAATTCCTGACTAAATGGTCAAATGCTGTTTTATTTTGTTTTTTCTTGCTTGTTTTTGTTGTCTGGTGCTGGATTTTACCGGCTCTTTATGAGTTCATTAGCCAGAGATAATGATGAGAGTGTGCACTTGTGTTTTCTTCCAGTGACCGATGATAAGTTTGACGCGGGGCAACACTTTCAAACTGACAAAGGTTTAACGTCTTTTACCAGACTCAGTTAACTATCAGGCGTGAAAAGAGGGCTCTATAACCTGTAATTTCAGAGTTATATTTAAATAATAGGTTCAATACCCTATCATAGCGCGCCACAAGAATTATCATAATCTAACAACATGAAACGTTAAGTTGAGCGTATTGCCTTAGGAGAACTTTGCATGGCCCATGTAAACGTAAAGGAAGCTCTGGCTGCAGTCGGAATCAAGGATGTCCTTGATGTGGTTTACAACCCCTCTTATGACACCCTGTTTGAAGAGGAGACCCGGCCGGAACTGGAAGGCTATGAAAAAGGGGTGGTTACTGAAATGGGGGCCGTGTCGGTGGATACCGGTATTTTCACTGGCCGTTCTCCGAAGGATAAATACATCGTCAAGGACGATACGACCCGGGATACCATCTGGTGGTCTGACCAGGGGAAAAATGACAATAAGCCCATTACTGAAGACGTCTGGGCAGATCTTAAATCACTGGTAACCAACCAGCTGTCCGGCAAGCGCCTGTTTATTATTGACGGTTTCTGCGGTGCTAATCCTGAAACACGCTTGAGCGTGCGTTTTGTGACTGAAGTGGCATGGCAGGCTCACTTCGTCAAAAACATGTTCATCCGGCCCAGCGAAGATGAGCTGGTGGGCTTTGAACCTGACTTTATTGTGATGAACGGTGCAAAGTGTACCAATCCAAAATGGCAGGATCATGGCCTGAACTCTGAAAACTTTGTGGCATTCAACCTGACGGAGCGGATTCAGGTCATTGGTGGTACCTGGTATGGCGGTGAAATGAAGAAAGGTATGTTCTCCATCATGAACTACCTTCTGCCGCTCAGGGGCATGGCGTCTATGCACTGTTCTGCCAATGTGGGTGAACAGGGGGATACAGCAATTTTCTTTGGCCTGTCTGGAACCGGTAAAACCACGCTCTCTGCAGATCCAAAGCGTGCTCTGATTGGTGATGATGAACACGGTTGGGATGATGATGGCGTCTTCAACTTTGAAGGCGGTTGTTATGCCAAGACAATTAGCTTGAGAGAAGAAAATGAGCCTGAGATTTTCCATGCCATTCGTCGAGATGCGTTGCTGGAAAACGTAACCGTTGATGCTCAGGGTAAAATTGACTTTGATGATGGCTCAAAAACCGAGAATACCCGGGTTTCCTACCCCCTGTACCATATTGATAATATTGTTAAGCCGGTTTCCAAGGCTGGTCACGCCAAGAAAGTGATCTTCCTTACTGCCGATGCGTTTGGTGTTTTACCCCCAGTCTCCTGTCTGACACCTGAGCAGACCAAATACCACTTCCTCTCCGGCTTTACTGCGAAACTGGCGGGTACTGAGCGTGGGATCACTGAGCCAACACCAACCTTCTCTTCCTGCTTCGGTGCTGCATTCCTGTCCCTGCACCCAACCAAGTACGCAGAAGAACTGGTTAAGAAAATGGAAGCTCATGGTGCTACCGCTTATCTGGTGAATACTGGATGGAACGGTACTGGCAAGCGTATCTCCATCAAGGCAACCCGGGCAATCATTGATGCCATTCTGGATGGTTCTATTGATAAAGCAGAAACCAAAACTCTGCCTTTCTTCGGATTGCATGTACCACAAAGTGTTGCTGGTGTTGATGACAGTATTCTGAACCCTCAGGATACTTATGAAGATCCTGCCGAGTGGGAACGTAAGGCTCATGACCTGGCGGATCGCTTTATTACCAACTTTGTTAAGTTTACTGATAACGAAGAAGGCAAGGCTCTGGTAGCAGCAGGCCCATCACTGGGTTGATTTAAGTTCCACAAGAATAGCCATGTTATAAAGGGAAGCTCTGTCTTCCCTTTTTTTATTATCCAGTCTCACTATTTCTGCCCTGAATTCGGTTTGCTTTCCAGTGAGGTCTGCAATTTCACAACTGAACATTGTTTCAACGTCTGAATTGATATTAAGAAAACCAGGTGCAGTATTTTGTTGTTCCATAGCATTTGCCTTTTTTATTGTTGGTTTTGTTACTGGGGACTGGCGACCTTACCTCTGGTTCAGGCGACGAGCGACTTTATGGCCCTTGAGCTTTGCCCGGCGCTGGGTCAGCATCAGTCGTTTTTTTCTTGGGTGGCGATCCAGTGGGGTGTTTTCAGTAATCATGGCTCGTCCTTAATCAATGGGCTATTGACTGGGTGGTCACGTAGCGTTCAAAGGAGTTCTGATTTTTTGACTGGTGATTTTCAAGGGCTTCCTGAATGAGATAGGCGACGATCAGATGCTCTTGATTCTCCCTCTCCTGTTCGGAGGGATCACTGCCTGTTCTGACTGTCCAGCATCTGGAACTGGGTATTGATAACCTTCCTGAACTCAATGAGCAGATTGCCAATACCCAACAAAAGGCTTTGGTATGGGTGCTCTCTCAATTTGATAACTGACTCATAGGTTAGCTTCAACCTTTCCAGTCATGAACTCAGACCAAAGTTGTTCCCAGCGCCCCTTACTCTGGATCAGTGCTCTTGTTGTCAAAAGCACTTCCGCTCCTGTTGCTTTCCACCTCATTCCAGAACCACATAATCGTTGCTTTACCAGAGTCTTACAAGCCGCTTCAGTAACTCCTGAACCTATTGGCCAATGGCGTTTAAGCGCCTGATGATAATTCATTAACTGGTGATTGTTTGTAAAATAGCTCACAGCTTTGTAGCGCTTCTCTGTCAGTGCGATTGTCTTTTTCGGGAGCTCGGCTGATTCAATTTCCTGAAGGATTTTTTTGGCTGCTCCACGCTTGTTTTTCAAACTATGTAGCCTGTCTTCAAGCCACTGGTGTCGCTTCGCCTTACTGGTTGGAAACAGTGCTTCCGCTGCTCCAGCTAAATATTCAGATGCATGATAAAAATCGAGTATCTGCCCAGAGGTATGTTGTTTCAAATAACTCCAGTTTTCTCTAGCCCCGTCAGCTACCCCGATGTATGTGGCATTTGGGTAGAGTCGTTTTAGATCTGCAATCTCCTCGTCGAGCTTGCTCATAAAGCTTTGTTTACCATACTCTGACGAACTGGCTGTATATATCGTGTGGAGCCTGTCTCCATCTGCAGAATATAGGCTCAATGTCCCACACATGGCTTCCCTCCAGCCTTCTTCACAAAGCAGCATGCAGGTTCCATCCAGACCAATGGCTATTGTTTCAACAGGCTCTTTTAGTGGAGGAAGGTGGTAGTGAGTGTCTTGCTGGTCTTCAATTAATGCACCTACTCTGTCCGATAAATGCTTGATATAAGAATTTGAAAGCGTCCTTTGATGGTTGGTCTCAAAATCTTCTTTTACCGCAGGCGCTGGCATCTGGCTGTATTTCCAGGCGATAGACTTGGCAAATTTGGGGGTAGCTGAACCAATAATACCGGCACGAAGATCAAGTGCTGCCAGAGTACTGCCACCTCTGACACCCTGATATACGGAGCGCTCCAAAGGTATACGACCGTATAAGGTTTCATAGTGCTTAAGAACCTTTCCTTTGTAGTTCCACTTCTGCTGATTAACGACGATAGGTTCTTTATTGGGTGATTCAAATAGCCCCAATAACTCTTTTGTTCCAAGCTGCCCGGCTTCATTGAGTGCACGCTGTAAACTATCTTCAAGATTCAGCATGTTGCCTGAATCTATAGAAACTTCAATTTGCAAAACGATGCTTTTGGTAGAGCTGGAAATAACAGAAGCGGGCATGACAGTTAACTATTATGAGTGGTGTTCCCATAGTAGCTGTGAAAATAGAGCACTATTGTTTCAATCATTCAGAGAGAGCACCCTTTGGTATTACTTAAGGAGAAGGGCTTTGAAGAAGCCTGGATTCTGAAGCTATGGGAACAGTTCAATGATGAGTACTTTCTTCGACACCAGAATGATGAAATCAGCTGGCAGATGGAAGGAATCCTGAACCATCGGCCTGGCAAGCCTTTGATACTGATTCTGGAAGTCAAAAATGGCTATGAGCATCTAGGGGGCCAAAGTATTTGCCTATACCCATGACCAGCCCAATCTGTTTGCAGCGACGGTTGCGGCCTTTCATCAACTGTGGCTGGCTATTCAGGATGCCCGAATTATTACGTCTAATAATAACTTCAGCCTGGATATCTATACTGTGCTTGAAGAAGCCGGATCGGCTATTGGCCCCAACCCAGAGGTCGAAGTATCGTAATCGTTTGATTAATCAATAAAAAACCTTTTTCCTTTCCATAAAAAAGCATATTTTCATTCAAAAAAACATGATCACGAATATTTTAGATTAATTTTTTTATTCATTTAGTGAAACTTTTTTCCCTGCACACCATCCAAAATAATAATTTGAAATTAAAACAACAACTAATTGGCTTTTTAGTATTTTTCCCTACAAATAAAGACACAAAAAAGGATAATAACCTTGACCCCCGCTCTAGATTTCCTAGGTGTTTTGCCTAACCGTGATTCCAATGCAATATCAGGTTTTGAAAGGGCATTGAGATCTCTGGAAACGCCGGTATTTACCCGCAGCCCTCCAACATGGCTTGGACGAACAGTTAAATGCGTTGCATATGCCGGTGCCTTTATAATTGGAGTGGGGTTGAGTAAATCCTTGGTTATTGGACTGTGTGCTTTAGCTATTACAGACCTGGCCATTACCGCCATCACAAATCGATTTATTACACAGCCACCTATAAAGACTCTACGGAGTATTCAGCAACAGTATCAAAGAGCAGCCCAAGCGACAGAGAATCCAGATCCGTTAAGAAGACTTGAAGAAATGGTAGGAATGGATGAGGTTGCAGAGCAAGTCAAGGGAATAAGAAGTAAAATAATCGTAGATAATAAGCGTCGTCAACTAGGACTTGTCACCACATCAAGCTCTAGCCATATGGTATTTACAGGCAATCCCGGCACGGGTAAAACAGAAACGGCTAGGATAATGGCGGAGATCTTATTTGAATTAGGTATCATCAGGAAAAACAAGGTAGTTTATGCTGACCGAACCACCTTGGTTTCACCATGGATTGGAGCGACAGGACTAAAAACTGAACAAGTAATTAAAAGCGCAATTGGCGGTGTTTTGTTTATAGATGAAGCTTATGCATTAATCCGGGAAACGGATGATAAGGGTGCTGCAACTGGAAGAGATACGGGAAAAGAAGCTATTGAAAAGTTATTATTAATGATGGAAAAGCATAAAGGCGAGCTTGTAGTTGTTTTTGCTGGATACCCTGATGAGATGAAAACGATGTTAACAGCAAACCCCGGATTACAGTCGAGAATTCAACATACGGTTAAGTTTAAAGATTACACTAACGATGAACTGGCTAGCATCTTCAGGGGTTTTTGTAACAAAAGTGACTACACGTTATCTGAAGAGGCTTTCTCGGCTCTCAAAGAAAAAATCTCCCAAATGAAAGAGCTATGCGAAAAAAGAACCTTTGGAAATGCTCGTGCGATTAGAAACCTATTAGATAAAGTTATTACGACTCAAAGTAAAAGGCTCACAGAATTAACGCCATGTGCGACTTTTAGGTTTGCATAAGGAGACATGACTGATCCTGCTTTCTGCTATTAAAAGCAGTAGAAAGCAAAGAAGGTTTCAGTCATGCCCGTTGAAGAGTTTATCACTACAGTCTACTGCTTGATCGACGATTTGGTAAAAGAGCTTTTTCCTGTACCACTGCGACTTCGAGGGTTTCCACCAAAGCTCACTGATAGTGAAGCGATCACCATGGAAGTTGTCGGTGAATGGCTTGGGCATCATAAGGACACTGAGATTTGGAAGTATTTTACCCGACACTGGCGACACCTGTTTCCTGACATTCCTTCACGCTCGGCATTTGTCAAACAGGCCGCCAACTTATGGCATGTGAAACAACGACTGCAAATTCGTATAGTCCAGATGATGCATGCAGATAATGCAGATATCCATTTAATCGATGGTTTTCCGATTGATGTTGTCGTCAGAACCCGTGCACCACAGAGCCGTATCTTTAAAGCTGAGGCTGGTTATGGTTACTGCGCTTCCAAGGACAAGAAGTTCTATGGCTTTCAGGGGCATTTGCTGGTTGAAGCACGAGGGATTCCTGTGGGTTTTACTCTGACCGCAGCGAACGTAGATGAGCGTGATGCAGCCTATGACATGCTCGAGACCATTTCTGGCCTCTTGCTTGGCGATAAGGGCTATATAAGGCCTGAGTTTAAAGCTGATTGTCAGGAATTAGGTATTGATCTTCAGACGCCACTGAGAAAAAACATGCAAGATGAACGTCCGAAGTCGTTTGTAAAGCTGGTATTACGGGTACGACGGAGAATAGAAACAGTGATAGGTCAATTGACAGAGCGCTTTGAAATAGAAAAGTGCCATTGTCGAGATAGATGGCATATGACATCACGTATCGCTCGGAAGTTACTGGCACATAATATTGGTTCTTATCTGAATATAATTGCTGGTCGTCCTGCAATACAGTTTGAGAACCTTATTTCCGAAGATTAAAAAACGGAAAGCAAATAATTGCGTGATTTTGAAGATACAACTTGGACTTACCATCATGCTAGCCCGGATATTTCATAAACGTGCTCCCGTTCTCGCTTGTCCTTTGCCGCCCTAAGGGAGTTTTGCTCGGTCGACCGTACTCCCCGGTACGGCACTCCCTCACAAAATCCCTTAGGGCGACAAAGTCCTGCCCGAGATTCGGGGCAGTTTATGAAATATCCGGGCTAGTAATTTGAGATAGTTTCAGACAAAGTCGCACATCGCGTCAGAATTAGGTATTGACAATCTTGATGCGGACACACTCAAAGAAATAACATCAGCAGACATAACCAGTACGTCAATAGACGAACCAGACCCAAACAGTAGCGTCCCAAGCCAAATGTATTCCTGATGATTATAAAAAACAAGGCTCTTTTCGAATTCCAGATTGCTATGTCACCAGCAAGTTGACCAAGGGCTGAAGCAGGTTTTTGCCTCTTCGGCCAACATTATGCAAAAACTCAAAAAAACCAAGGTAAAGGGGTAAAGCCTCTTGAGATATTCCCCTGTGAGGTCTTAGCCACGAGCGCAGCAGTGACCAAAATCCATCCATCGTATTAACGAGAACCTCGTAAATATCGTCTTTGTCGTCATCACGGGCATATTCACCTTGCCATGACAGACCGTTTTATGTCTGAAACTCCAACTTCAAGATCATCATAGATATGGATTCATCGGTATAAACCTAGCTCTGTGGGGCTACATGTTTCTTGATAAATGGTTCGATGGCCACCTTTTTAACATTCGACAGCATGCTGATAATGACCTGACCTCCTCTTTGAATCATTCCCAGTACCGGTGGTTTGTCTTTTTCGAGAGTCCCACGAACCGGAGCGCCTTTAAGCCTTCTTTTTCTCGCTGGACGATCCAGATTTTTTTAAGACTTCAGGGTGTCCCTTGTGACCAGCTACAATGTATACCTCGTCAAATTCAACTTCTCCATCAAGAATCACTTCAGGCTTCTGGTCAACAACACCATTCCGTAAGACTGTGGTCAATATGGTGTGCATCACTGGCATACAGGGCCAAGCTCCTGAGCTTTCTGGCTGTTGAAGGCGTTAAGGGCCATTAAATAGAGACAGGCAATCCAGGCCATAATTGGTCGTTGGTATCCAGAGAAAACCGTATTTGTCAGGTCATCAAAGTAACGTTTACAGGACTTACAGTAGTAGTGCTGGCATTCTACCTGAACATTGTCGTGACCATTCTTTTTGATATTCTCAGAGTCACAGTGTGGGCAACGAACAGTGCCATCTGACCAGCGGTTCTCACGGATCATTTCAAAGCAGGTTTCATTACTGATGAGATCTGAAATTCGGCCTATATTCATGGCCTATGCTGGCAATGACTAATTTTTTCAGCAGAGGATAGTTCTTAACTCGAAAAGAGCCTTAATCCATATACAGCCAGTCGCAGGCTTGCTTATTTTTGGAGTAATAATGGTTCTTGGTATTGAATTGAAAGAGCCAAAACCGGAAAGTTGAGAGGAAGTGGTTATAAAGAATGAATACACAAGCGGCAAAGTGGGCTAATAACAACCGCAGCCAGGGCCGGGAGCTTGACCTGAAAGAATATTCCGGCCCTGACTGGATGAGCACAGCCTACAAGAATAATCACTACGTGGTAATGATTGAAGAAGGGGGCAGGATGAACAATGGCGTTACAGCTATCAAGGCGATGGTGCAGCGACACGATGATAAACCCATCCCCCATCACTAGCGGGAAATGAAGTCCATCAAGAATGAAATCTTCGGACCTGAAGTGACCGTCATCGAATGCTACCCAGCAGAAACGAAGCGGGTGAGTAGCAAAATATCTATTGGTTATGGGTGTTGTCGGAAGGGAATTTGCCGCTGAATCAATAAATCTGAAAGCGTGTTAACATATTAGCGTAGACGCTGTTGATCGTTCACTTGGAAAAGTTTACCAAGGTCAAGTGCTGTAATACTTATGTAAATTTAAAAAATGATTAATAAATAGTAATGATAACAACAGGTTATAATGGTAATAACCCTAGATATAAAATCTCGTTATAATGCCCGGTTTTCTCTGGTCGTTAGCGTGTCTGTATGGCTTGAGTTTTCAGGCCAGGATAGGCATTAATTACCGGCTGGATGCAGAAACGGTGCTGTTTCTGAGCATTGTCTGGAAACTGTCCTATTGTTTTGATTCCCATGATGAGTGTGTTTTATGCAGAGTATCTCCCAGCGTATAGCTGAAGAGTTGGGTGCCAGACCTGAACAGGTCACCAGTGCTGTACAGCTGCTTGATGATGGATCCACGGTTCCTTTCATTGCCCGTTATCGTAAAGAGGTCACCGGAGGTCTGGACGATACTCAGCTGAGAACGCTGGAAGAACGTCTCCGCTATCTAAGAGAACTGGAAGAGCGTCGTGAAGCCATTCTGAAGAGCATTACAGAGCAGGATAAGCTGACGCCTGAACTGGAAAAAGATATCCGTTCTGCAGATACCAAAACCCGTCTGGAAGACCTTTACCTCCCCTATAAGCCCAAGCGTCGTACAAAGGCTCAGATTGCCCGTGAGGCGGGTTTGGAGCCTCTGGCAGATATGCTTTTCAATACGCCAGAAAAAGACCCTGAAGTAGAAGCCGCTGCTTTTGTGGATGCTGATAAGGGTGTTGAGGATACCAAGGCCGCTCTGGAAGGTGCCCGCTATATCCTGATGGAACGTTTCAGTGAGGATGCAGAACTTCTGGGACAGCTGCGTGAGTTGCTCTGGAATGAAGGTATTCTGAGCAGTCGCGGAGTTGAGGGTAAAGAAGAGGAAGGAGCCAAGTTCCGGGATTACTTTGAACATGATGAGCCACTGAAAAGTGCTCCATCTCATCGTGCGCTGGCCATCTTCCGTGGTCGAAATGAAGGCGTATTGCAGGCTAACATCCGCCTTGTCAATGAACCGGAAGACCGTCGTGAAACCCACCCCTGTGAGAAGCTGGTTGCTGATTTCTGGAAGGTTGAACAGAAAGGCCGAGCAGCAGATGACTGGTTGAAGGATGTGGTTCGCTGGACCTGGCGGGTTAAGCTGCTGTCGCAGCTGGAAACAGAGCTAATGACCCGCATTCGCGAAAACTCTGAAGATGAGGCTATCAAGGTCTTTGCCAAGAATCTGAAAGATTTGCTGCTGGCTGCTCCGGCTGGCCTCAGGCCAACCCTGGGTCTGGACCCGGGCTTGAGAACCGGCGTAAAGGTTGCCGTGGTCGATGGCACAGGCAAGCTGGTTGAACATACGACCATCTATCCTCATGCTCCCCAGAAGAAATGGAAGGAAGCGCTTGGTACTCTGGCGACCCTCTGTCTGACTCATCAGGTAGAGCTGGTCAGTATCGGTAATGGAACGGCATCCCGTGAGACAGACCGTCTGGCCGCTGAACTGATGCGCAGTTATCCAAAACTTGGCCTGACAAAAATTGTTGTCAGTGAAGCAGGTGCATCCGTGTACTCGGCATCTGAACTGGCTGCCCGTGAATTCCCGGACCTGGATGTTTCTATCCGTGGGGCCGTATCCATTGCCCGTCGTTTGCAGGATCCTCTGGCAGAACTGGTTAAGATTGAGCCGAAATCCATCGGTGTTGGCCAATACCAGCATGATGTCAGCCAAGTCAATCTATCCCGCTCTCTGGAAGCGGTCGTTGAGGACTGTGTAAACGCCGTAGGTGTTGATCTTAATACGGCTTCCAGCGCTCTGCTGGCTCGCGTATCGGGTCTTAACCGTACTCTGGCAGACAATATTGTTGCCTATCGTAATGAAAACGGTGCATTCAGAAGTCGCCAGGACCTGCAGAAGGTCGCCCGTTTTGGTGCTAAAACCTTCGAACAGGCCGCAGGCTTCCTAAGGGTTATGAATGGTGATAATCCTCTGGACAGTTCTGCTGTGCACCCTGAGGCGTATCCTGTGGTTGAGAAAATTGCCAATCAGTCCAGCCGCGATGTGCGAGCTTTGATCGGTGACTCTGCCTTCTTAAAGGGCCTGAATGCTGCGGACTTTACCGACGAAACATTTGGTCTGCCAACCGTTACTGACATTATCAGCGAGTTGGATAAGCCTGGTCGTGACCCACGTCCGGATTTCAAAGCGGCTGAGTTCAAGGATGGTATTGAAGATATCCGCGATCTGAAGCTGAATATGGAGCTGGAAGGTGTGGTAACCAACGTCACCAACTTTGGTGCGTTTGTTGATGTTGGTGTCCATCAGGATGGCTTGGTGCATATCTCGGCTTTATCGGAAAACTTCGTTAAGGACCCCCGTGAAGTTGTCAAAGCCGGTGATATCGTTAAGGTCAAAGTCATGGAGGTGGATGTTGCGCGTAAACGTGTTGGGCTTTCCATGCGGATGTCGGATAAGGCTGAAGAGCGTGCAGAAGCTCGCCAGCAACCACGGCAAGCCAGAACTGAAAAGCCTGCAGGCCGCAGCAAACCACAGAAAGCCAATCAGTCAGGTAATCGTGGCAAGAAGCAGGACTCAGGCGGCACTTTTGCAGATCTGTTTGCCAATGCGAAACAACTTCGCAAGTAAGCTCTTCTGTGAAAAGTCAATTCTGACAGAGTCAGCAAAGACATCGTTAACGACGATGGTTGCCCGATAAAGAAAAAGCCAGACAACTACTTGTCTGGCTTTTTTAGGGGATTTAGAAAATTCAGGCTGGTATCATACGAATCGCAGGATGTAATCAGATGCTAAGCTGGTTGCTATTTTATCAGGCTCTTTGAAGCTTTCTTGCTCGGTGTGAAGCCGAGTATTCATGAGAGTTCGTTTATATTGTCGATGTTCCTGGCATCAGTATTGCCAGTAAGAATCACCGCTTCGAACGAATGTTAGACCTGTACCTAATTATTATTGGATCTGTACCTTGGCTACTGAGTATCAGGATCGTCTGGAGCTTTTCCAGTCCCGTGCTAACCATTCAGTTCTCAATGGCATTTGTCATGGCATTGAACGTGAAACTCTCAGGATTACCTCAGATGCTCGTCTTTCCCAAAAGCGCCATCCTGAGAAACTGGGGCGTTCATTAACTCACCCTTACATCACCACAGACTATTCTGAGGCACTGCTTGAATTCATAACGCCAGTACATTGTCGAATTGGTGATACGCTCTCTTTTCTTGAGCAGCTTCATCAGTACACTAATCAGCATATTGATGGGGAACTGCTCTGGGCGGGTAGCATGCCTCCTTTGCTGGAAGGAGACGCCAGTATTCCCATTGCTCAGTATGGCAGCTCCAATATTGGCTTAATGAAAACGGTTTATAGAGAAGGACTCTGGCATCGTTATGGTAAGCCAATGCAGACCATTGCTGGTATTCACTATAACTTCTCCCTGCCAGAAGAGTTCTGGGCGTTGTTACAGCAATACTCTGGGCAAGAGGGCATCAAAGCTCAGAGCTTCAGGTCGGCCGGTTACTTTTCTCTGATCCGGAATTTTTTGCGTTACTCGTGGCTGTTAATGTATCTTTTTGGAGCTTCTCCAGTTGTTAGTCGAAGTTTCTTTGCCGACGGAGGAGAGCATTCAGGCCTTAAGGCGCTGGATAAAGACACGCTTTTTCTTCCTTATGCGACATCGTTACGCATGAGTGATATGGGTTACAGTAATCATGCTCAGTCTTCACTGAATATTTGCTACAACACACTGGACGATTATGTGGACAGCCTTTCCAAGGCTATTCGAACACCATACCCTGCCTATGAAGCCATTGGTCTGAAAAAAGAGGGTAAATACCTTCAGTTGAATACCAATCTTCTGCAAATAGAGAATGAGTATTACAGCACTATCCGCCCTAAGCGGATTGCTCGCTCCGGTGAAAAACCAGTGACGGCTTTGCGCAATGAAGGCGTTGAGTACGTTGAGGTGCGCTGCCTTGATATCAACCCCTTTGAGCCACTGGGGCTGAGTGAGTTAGATGCCCATTTTCTGGACGTTTTCCTGGTCTATTGTTCATTGCAGAGCAGCAACCCTATTCATGCAGATGAGTGTGCTGAGGTCAGCAATAATTTCAAAACAGCGGTTACGGAAGGTCGCCGCCCGGGCGTCGAGTTGAGACAGAGAGGTCAATCAGTCGTACTCCAAAACTGGGGGCTTCAGCTTCTGGATGACATGACTCCAATTGCTGAGATTCTTGATCAGGCAAATGAGTCTTCAGCGTTTGTTAAGAGCTTGTGCACCCAAAGAGAAAAGCTGAGAGATGTCTCTTTAACGCCTTCTGCTCAGTTGCTTAGTACCCTTGAAACTAAGGGTTCCGGTTATGTTGAACTGATGATGTCGTTATCGGAAAAACACTCCAAAAGCTTCTCTGAGCATGATCTGAGTGATGAGCGAATATCCTACTTTGAACAAGTTGCTCAGCGCTCTATTGCCGACCAGCTGGCAAGGGAAAGTAATGATCAAATAAGCTTTGATCAGTTTCTTCAGGAATATATGGAAGCAGAGTAATGCGGGTTTAGCGTTATTTATTTCGTAGCCGGAAAAGGAGCTTCTGGCGATTCTGCCTAGAATTATGGCTTTTTATTATTTATCTTGGGTTTTGTTCATTGATTTTAATATCGATTCCTGACCTAAAATGCGCGGTATTTCCGAAAATCATATGACTATTCATAGGTGTGGTTTCTGCCTCTCTAATATTTTGGCGGATTGGTTATGATTGTTCATAGCCAAAATAAGAGCTCACTAGTATCTGGAATGGCAAATTAAAATAATTTTTTTAAATTAAATATATTTTTTTTAGTTAAAAAAGTTGTTGTTCTGTTGAGGTCCTTCGCTGAAACCATTGAATTCATGAACTTCTTTGAAAGCTTGCATTTTAAATCAGGTTGTGTTTTAAAAAAATAAACGCTTGCCGCAAAAAATTCACTGTCATAACCTAGCATCTAAGCTGCCTGACTCAGGCACTTGAGAGGTCCCATTCACGCAGAAGAGATCTAATTGTTAAAGAGGAACTGTCTATCATGCTGGAGGGTTGCCAAACGGCCAGAGAACGTTGGGGAGGTGTGTCAGAAATTATTGATCGCTGGCTCAACGAACGTCAGGAGCTAATTGTCCTTTACTGCTCCATCAATGGAATGGATCAATTTGATGATGACAAGCGCCCAGTGGCAAGTAAGTTGAAAGAGCTGTGTCAAATTTTAGTTGATTATGCCTCAGCTGGTCATTTTGAGGTCTATGAACAATTGATTCAGGAGGCCCGTGAGTTTGATGACGGTGGAGTTGAGCTGGCTCATGCCAT
Source organism: Endozoicomonas sp. (assembly GCF_965196975.1). NCBI lineage: Bacteria > Pseudomonadati > Pseudomonadota > Gammaproteobacteria > Oceanospirillales > Endozoicomonadaceae > Endozoicomonas > Endozoicomonas sp. The sequence continues at coordinate 4,271,683 of NZ_OZ239981.1, read as the reverse complement.
GCTGCCAAAGCTCGAAGGAAATACTTCAAGGTGCCTTAATTTCAATGATCGTTGTGAATCAATCAGCTCGCTTCAAAAGCTTCAGGAAGCGGTATCTGAACTGGGAGAAACTCTGGAAGAGCGGTTTAGTCTTGAAGATAAGATGATTGAGACTCTTCATGAGTCTCATAGAGAAAAGTTGACCGCTCAAGATATTTGAATCATAAGATGACAGACTGCACAATTAGCCAATGTTGTAGTCTGCCACCTTGTTGAAGTTAACTACTCTTGCTTACATCTTTAAGCTCTACCTTGAAAATAACAGCCTCATTAGGACCTATTATTCCCGGAATACCATTTGAGCCGTAGGCCATTGTTGGTGGAACGAATAACTCCCATGTTGAGCCTTCAGGCATCTGCTGTATCCCCTCTGTCCAACCTGAAATAACACGATTCAATTGAAAAGTTGCTGGTTGGTTTCGGGTATATGAGCTCTCGAATAAGGTTCCGTCGATTAACCGGCCTTCATAGTGAACAGTTATGTGATCGGTGGCAGAAGGCCTGATGCCGTTACCTTGGGTCAGAATTCGGTATTGAAGGCCACTCTCCAGCACAACTATCCCAGGCCTTTTGCTATTTTTAGCAAGGAAAATCTGACTTTTTTCCAAGCTCATTTTTGCTTCTAGTTGGCGCTCTGTCTGTTGCTTGGTTTCCTTTTTTAACTGAGCCTGACCAATAAAGTATGAGATTTCATCTTGTGACAGCTGCAAGGTATAACTGCCAAGAGAATCTTGTATGCCTTGGTTAACAGCCCTGATATCAATGCCTTCAAATTGTTTAAGCTGCTCTGCCAGAGATACTCCAAGGCTATAGCTCAATTTCTCATCCTCTGTTTCCAAGGCAGCAAACGAGCAGAGGGAGTAAGTTAGCAGGGTAACGCTAATCAGCGTTCTAAATCTCATATAAATACTCTTTCTGATGATTTTTTATGCTGTTTCCAGCATATTAAGCTCCGAGGCCTATCATTTAGTAATCCTGTTTTCTTGGCAACCCTGGTTTATCGTTTTGACATACAAAAAGTGCCTTATTTAAAGTGATTTCACTCAAAATAAACGGCTTATTGTTTCTATCTATTAAGATAATTGGAAATAAAACATTAAAAAAAATAGAAAGAAAGCTAAAAAAAAATTTGCAGATGACGAATAAGCACTCTATGTTGGAATTAAAACTGGGTATAAATTATTCAGTTTTTATTACGATGTACTAACTACTAGTAGATTGGTTAAATTAGAACGAGGGACGACCCAATGCCTGCAACAAGGAAGACTGCAGCTAAAAAAAGCACAGCCAGGAAGGCTCCTGCTAAAAAAGCGACTGCCAAGAAGACTGTTAAAAAAGTCGACATGGTGAAAAAGTGGGAAAAAGAAATTGATGCGCTGAAGAAAAAGCTTGAGAAAGCTAAGGAAGCGCTGAAAAAAGCCAAGGCCAGTGCGAAGAAGGCTGCTGCTAAAAAAACTACTGCCAAGAAAAAGGTAGCTGCTAAGAAGAAAACTACGGCTAAGAAAACTACCGTCAAAAAAACGGCAGCTAAGAAAAAGACAGTAGCTAAGAAAAAAGTTGCAGCTAAAAAGAAGGCTCCAGCTAAAAAGGCGGTAGCTAAAAAGAAACCAGCAGCTAAGAAAAAAGTAGCAGCTAAGAAGAAGCCCGCTGCTAAGAAAAAAGTTGCTGCTAAGAAGCCAGCAGCCAAGAAAAAAGTAGCTGCCAAGAAGAAAGCACCTGCCAGAAAAGCAGTGGCTAAGAAAAAGCCAACAGCTAAGAAAACCGTAGCTAAGAAAAAGGCACCAGCCAGAAAGGCCGCTCCTAAAAAGAAAGCTCCAGCCAGGAAGGCAGTAGCTAAGAAAAGAGCTCCAGCCAGAAAGGCAGCTGCAAGAAAGTCTCCTGCTAAGAAGAAGTAAAGTAGCTGGCAACTTGATGTTTTAAAGGGGGAATTCTATTCCCCCTCATTATTTTTGATAATTCACAACTTTCTCCTCTAAAGATATTCGATTTCATCGGGCTCGCTACATATAATGCCCGCCATGATCACATTGAATTCCATCAGCCTTTTAAGGTCTGGCAAGCTCCTGCTGGAGAATGCATCAACAATAATCCATTCTGGTCAGCACGTTGGCCTTGTGGGTGCTAATGGGTGTGGCAAATCAAGCCTGCTTGCGTTGCTTACAGGGGATTTGCAGCCTGATAAAGGTGAACTCGCGTTTGATAAGGGGCGTGGACTGGCGCATATGGCTCAGGAAATTGATGTCCTGGACCGGAATGCTGTGGACTATGTATTGGATGGTGATGCTGAACTACGTCGGATAGAGCACGCAATTGCTGATGCAGAAACATTAGGAAAACACGATAAGCTGGCAGATCTACATGAGCAACTGCTGAGTGCTGATGGCTACACGGCCCGCTCTCGAGCAGAGCAACTGTTGCATGGATTGGGCTTTAATCATGATGTACTGAAAAAAAATGTCCGCGACTTTTCCGGTGGGTGGCGGATGCGACTGAATCTGGCAAAAACATTGATGTGCCCATCAGACATCATGTTACTGGACGAACCAACCAATCATTTGGATCTTGATGCCATAGTCTGGCTTGAAAACTTTCTGAAGCGATACCCGGGAACATTGCTGGTTATTTCCCATGACCGGGATTTTCTCGATGCCATTACCGATTACACACTCCACATAGAGCATCAAACGCTGTTTCAGTACCGTGGAAACTATTCGGCTTTTGAGCATCTTAGAGCGCAGAGACTTCAACAGCAGCAGGCTGCTTTCGAGAAACAGCAGAAGCTGCGGGCTCATATGGAAAAATTTGTTGAGCGCTTCAGGGCAAAGGCGACAAAGGCCAAGCAGGCTCAAAGTCGCTTGAAGGCTTTAGCAAGGCTTGAAGATATTTCAGCAGCCCATGTAGATTCACCATTCTCTTTTACTTTTCCAGAAGCCGATAAGATGTCTGCACCATTATTGGTTCTGGATACGGCTGAACTTGGCTATGGCGATAAGCCCTTATTAAAACTTGGCATCAACATTCAACCTGGCAGCCGCATTGGGCTGCTTGGAGCAAATGGTGCTGGTAAATCGACCCTGATCAGAACACTTGCCGGGGAATTGCCACTGATTTCAGGAAAGGTTCACCTGGGAGAGCACTTAAGCATTGGCTACTTTGCACAGCACCAGCTGGAGAGTCTGGATTTTAGTGCAAGCCCTTTGCTTCACTTGCAAAGGCTTTCTCCTGAGGCTAGAGAGCAAGAGTTGAGAAACTTTCTTGGCGGGTTTGGTTTTCATGGAGATAAGGCTCTGGAGTCGATCCAAGGGTTTTCCGGCGGTGAGAAAGCGAGACTGGCTCTGGCAATCATTGGTTGGCAGAAGCCAAACCTGTTGTTACTTGATGAGCCAACCAACCATCTTGATCTTGATATGCGTCTGGCCCTGACCATGGCCTTACAGTCATTTGAGGGGGCCGTGATTCTGGTCTCGCACGATCGTAACCTGATTCGAAGTACGACCGATGAGCTTTATCTGGTTCATGATGGTCGAATGGAAGAGTATTCAGGTGACCTTGACGATTACAGTCAATGGCTGGTTCAGCTTCGATCTAAGGAACGTAATGAATCCCGTAGTGTCAGGAGTGTAGAGAATACCGGTGAAGTAGTTGGCTCTTCACAACAGAAGAAAGACATGCGACGCCAGGAGGCTGAAAGGCGTAAGGCACTACGGCCTTTAAAACAAAAAGCGGAGAAACTTGAAAGTCAGTTGGAGAGCCTGCAATCCTCTCTTGCGAATGTGGAAGAACTGCTCTCGGATCCTTTGGTATATGAAGAGAAGGCCAAAGAAAAACTAAAAGAACTGCTAGCTCAACAAACAGGACTTAAACGTCAGATTTCAGAAGCTGAAGAAACCTGGATGGAAGCTCTGGAGGCCATTGAGAACGCTGAAATTGATCTATGAAATGTGGGGCAGGGATGCCCCGCAATCATATGCCAACAGAGCTTAAGCGACAGCTTCCTGCTCGCTGGTTTCTTCCTCTGTTATGATATCCAGTTTACCCAAAAGGGCGGTCACACGTTCACCCCATGCGGTAAGCTCCTGCTTAAGCTGGATATTCTCTTCTTCAAGGCGGGTATTAGCAGACCTTAGGTCTTCTACTTCCATTCTTGATAGTTCCAGTTTATCAATCAGGTTCTGGAGTCTTGATTCAAGCTGGCCTAGGGATTCAATAGACATAACGACATTTGCACCGAGAGGTCTGTGAAAAGTATTTAATAGTTTGCACTATTGCGGGAAGTTACGATAGCACGTTTTTATCTGAACAGTTTGCTACCAGTAAGAATACTTCAGTAAAGCCTGACTATACTAGGTTTAATTCAAGATAATCGTTGAATTTATCTGTATCGGTACGATGCATTCTCAAGCAGAGTAATCTGTTGCCTTGCGGGCTCATTCCGAATGAAGCTTCATTGCAGGATGGTCCTTCATAGGAAGACAAGTACCCAGAAGCCAATTGCTTCGGGAGTTCCAAATGAGCAAGACTTTTCAGCCATGTGCCAGAATTATTTCAGCCTTGAATGTTGAAGATGAGGCGATTCGGGCTTTCTATATTTCCCTGATCAACAATCAAAGTGTTGATGAATACATTAATGATCGACACCTGCACTTTTGCTCGCGACAGGTTGAAGGCTACTTTTTGAGTCATGTCCTCGCATTGACCGAACTGGCTTTGGAGTTACCTGTAGTCAGGACATAATTGCCTGAGGTTAGCCAGGTCATCGTCAGAGAATCAACTCCGGATAAGCTGACAAAAAAAAATGAAGAAGATAAACTGCCTGCAATTTTCGCTGCTCTCGTTGTTTCTGTGAGAGAGTTCTTTATTGATTAATAACAAGCCTGAAGAGCCATAGTGAATAACCTTCAGTAAAGTTGAGATAACTTTACTCCGGATCGAGAATGTAGAAAAGCACTTCCGGAGAGGTGTACTGTGGCTAAGAAAGAGAAACAGGAAGTTTATGCCTGAAGTGATTCCTGCCGATTCGGTCGGGCTCGTAAAGCCCAGAGCGATACAGTTTAATCAGTCTCTGTCGTTGAACTGTGGAGAGCTGCTGGATGGATTTCAGCTGATGGTTGAAACCTATGGTGAACTGAATCAGTCTCGCTCCAATGCGGTACTGATCTGCCATGCCCTCAGTGGACACCATCATGCGGCGGGTTATCACAGTATGGACGATCGTAAGCCTGGATGGTGGGATAACTTTATTGGCCCGGGAAAGCCCATCGACACCAATCGGTTCTTTGTAGTTTCTCTTAATAATCTGGGGGGCTGCCATGGCAGTACAGGCCCAACCAGTATTCATCCCAAAACTGGCAAAGCTTATGGGCCAGACTTTCCGGTGGTCACTGTAGCAGACTGGGTAAACAGTCAGGTCATGCTGGCTGACCATTTGGGTATTCAGCAATGGGCTGCGGTTATCGGAGGGAGCCTTGGCGGGATGCAAGCCCTGCAATGGAGCATTGCTTATCCTGAAAGACTTCGACATGCCGTCATCATTGCTTCAGCCGCCAGGCTTTCTGCCCAGAATATTGCCTTTAACGAAGTAGCCCGACAGGCCATTATGTCGGATGAACAGTTTTTGGATGGCCGTTACCTAGAAGAGAACAGCATACCCCGCAAGGGTTTAGGGCTTGCCCGTATGATTGGGCATATCACTTATCTGTCTGATGATGCCATGGGAGCCAAATTCGGCCGTGAGCTGAAAAATAAAGGCTTCAGTTACGATTACAATGTTGAGTTCCAGATAGAAAGTTATCTTCGTTATCAGGGCGAGAGTTTTTCCGGAAGCTTTGATGCTAATACTTACCTGTTAATGACTCGTGCACTGGATTACTTTGATCCAGCCAGTAATTATGAAAACAGCCTGCCAGATGCGCTAAGCAGAGCAACAGCCAGATTCTTTCTTGCTTCATTCTCAACAGACTGGCGCTTCTCACCCGAACGCTCAAGGGAGATTGTCGATGCACTGATGAGGGTGGATAAGGATGTGACTTATCTAGAAGTGGATGCTCCTCAGGGCCACGATGCTTTTCTGATGAATATTCCCCGCTACGTGCGTGGTTTGTCGGCCTATTTGAACCGGGTGGCGGAGGAGTGCTTATGAGCCGGGGGGACTTTGAGATTATCAGGAACTGGGTTGCACCGGACAGCCGGATTCTCGATCTGGCCTGTGGTGATGGGCAGCTGTTGCATGAGCTGCAGCGAGAGAAGCGGGTCAGTGGCTATGGTCTGGAAATTAATTCCCAGAATATTGAAGCCTGTATTGAGCGGGGAGTAAACGTCATCGAACAGAACCTGGATCGCGGTCTGGGGAACTTCAAGGATGGTAGTTTCGATACCGTTATTATGACGCAGGCACTTCAGGTTATGCACTTCCCACACCTTGTGCTGGAGGAGATGCTCAGGGTTGGGCGGGAATGCATTGTTACTTTTCCTAACTTCGGGCACTGGCGTTGCCGCCTTTATCTTGCTGCTCATGGCCGCATGCCGGTCTCGAAGTTTATGCCTTATACCTGGTATGACACACCCAATATTCACTTTTGTACCTTCAGGGACTTTGAAGCTCTTTGTCAGGAGAAAAATTACCGGGTATTGAACCGAATGGTCGTGGATCAATCGTATAACAGTGGGTTGGCAGGTAGAGTCTGGCCAAATCTGATGGGTGAAGTGGCCATTTATCACTTAACAAGCGGGAAGGGGGAGGCTGCATAATGTCGATACTGCACAGTATAATGTCCATGACTCAGCGTTTGATGGCATGCCTGGCCTTGCTGGTGCTGGGCGTTATTGGGGTAGTGAGTCCCGTGATCGCTGAAAGCCAGATTCCGGAAGCCCGGGTGATGAACCAGGAACCCATCCAGATGGGCAACTATCAGGTTCATTTCAGCGCATTCAATAGTACATTTGTACCGCCCGGTGTTGCAGAGCTATATAACCTCCGCCGAGGTAGCCGCTACGGTATCGTCAATATTGCGATTCGTGATGTTTCATCTGATGAGCTGGGCACGGCAGTAACCGGTGTTGTCAGTGGCCATACGATGAACCTGCTCACTCAGAAAAGTAGCTTGAAATTTTCTGAGGTCAAAGACGGCAGTGCGATTTACTATCTGGCCGACTTTAAGTTTTCAGATGAAGAGCTGCTAAAATTTGCCATAGATGTTAAGCCCCAGGGAAGCTCGCAAAGTGAGACGCTTCGCTTTGAGCAGACCTTTTACCAGTGATTGATGAACAGTGTTATGACCAAGGATATTCGTCAGGTAGTACTTGCCAGTGGCAATAAAGGCAAGCTGGCTGAATTCCAGCAGCTGCTGGAACCCCTGAACATCAGGATGATGCCACAAAGTGAGTTTGGCATCGGTACTGCTCTTCCGGAAGCGGAGGAGACGGGCCTGACCTTTATTGAAAATGCCATTATCAAAGCCCGTTATGCTGCCAGGGTATCGGGCCTCCCGGTTATTGCCGATGATTCAGGCCTTGAAGTTGATTCTCTCAATGGTGAGCCTGGTATCTATTCTGCCCGCTATGCGGGACCAGAGGCTTCCTCTGCAGATAATAACCAGAAGCTGTTGAATCGGCTGCAGGGGATCAAGTCTGCTGAGAGAACCGCACGATTTCACTGTGTGCTGGTTTACCTTCGTCATGAGCACGACCCTACTCCGATCATTGCTCATGGCCAGTGGGAAGGTTATATCATTGAAGAGGCTCTGGGAGATCATGGATTTGGCTATGACCCACTGTTTCTGGTACCCGCGGAGCACCGTACAGCGGCAGAACTGCCCTCTGAGTTAAAGAATCGGCTGAGTCATCGAGCTCAGGCGCTACAGCAGCTGTTAGCCCGCCTCAAGGAGATAAAACACTGAAGCCAGGCAGGCTGCTTCCGTGTTGTTAATATGCTCAAACTTCCTCCTCTTAGTCTTTATATTCATGTTCCATGGTGCGTGAAGAAGTGTCCTTATTGTGATTTCAACTCGCACAGGATCACTGGCGATATACCTGAAGATGCCTACATCAAAGCATTGCTGCATGATTTTGAAAACGAACTGCCAAGCGTCCAAGGACGTCCAATACACTCGATTTTTATTGGCGGTGGGACACCCAGCCTGCTGACAGCAAAAGCTTACCAGAACCTGTTTAAAGGCCTTCAGGCGCGGGTGGTGTTCTCGGATGATATCGAGATCACCATGGAAGCTAACCCAGGCACCTATGAGCACGATCGTTTTCAGGCTTACCTGGATGCTGGGGTGAACCGTTTGTCATTAGGCGTGCAAAGCTTTCAGGATGAAAAGTTAGCGGCTCTGGGGCGTATTCACTGTGCCGATGAAGCCCGAGAAGCCATTGCTTCAATCACCAGCCATGGCTTCAGCAATATCAATATCGACCTGATGCACGGTTTGCCTGGTCAATCTTCTGACGACGCCCTTTATGACCTGAAGCAGGCCATTGACCTTAAGCCAGCACATATCTCCTGGTATCAGCTGACCATTGAGCCAAATACGGTCTTCTACTCTAAAACACCGGCATTACCACCTGATGATACGCTCTGGGATATTCAGGAAGCAGGACAAGCCTTGCTGGCATCAGCGGGGTTTCAACAGTATGAAATATCGGCCTACAGTCAGCCTGGTCGACGTTCAAAACATAACCTGAACTATTGGCAGTTTGGTGATTATATTGGCATTGGCGCGGGAGCCCATGGCAAGTTAACAGATACATCGACGGGACAGATTTATCGAAACTGGAAAACCCGGATGCCGGCTGATTACCTCGCCGCTGATCGTTATATTTCCCATGCCTTTGAGGCAGGGCGACGAGTGCTGGAAGCTGATGAACTGCCCATCGAGTTTATGATGAATGTATTGCGACTTCATGAGGGTGTTGATGCCCGACTCTATCCAGAGCGAACTGGACTGGAGCTGGATGGAATTATTAAGCAATTGGTGTTGGCTCAGCAAAAAGGGTTGCTTGAGTGCATGGGGCCTGGAACAAACAGGCTTCAGCCTACCTCAACAGGCAGGCTATTCTTAAATGACCTTCTGGAGTTTTTTGCGTAGGGTTGAGTTTAATAGTGAGTTTGCTTCTAAACAGGAGTGGTGGATTTCTTAGGCGAAAAACCACCAAGTTTCGCGATTTCTAATGCTACCAAAGCCTTGGTCTTACCGGCTATTGGGAGCTCCATGAAAGTACAAACTCCCATTAATTTTTCGGAGAACGCTTGAGGGTTTCGTGGTGGATTCGCTTTAAAATGAAGTGTCCACTGGTCAATGTTGCATAGAACTCTAGACATCTCGCTCTGTGAACCGTGGTCATTCACACCGACAGTAAAACACTGTCTCAGTTTTGGGAGGAGGTTCTCACACCAATTTGTAATGAAGACATCTTGACCATTATTGTTAATAAAGAGCGAAAGGGCGAATAAGTTAATCATTGACCTGACGGTGTCTTTAATATGGAGAGGGGAATCCTCTCTGGAAAAAAAATCGTCTGTTTTACTCTCATCCCATTCAAGAATTGATTGTTCTAATTTACAAAATCTTTCATGGGCTGTAAGACCATTATTGGGGCTGTCATTTTTTTGTTCTACGCCAATGTTTTTATAATGCCAGGAAGCTTTATTTACTCTAGATCTGAAGTAGTGGATCGGGGCTTCGGTTTCTATGGTAGTAATTCGCTTCAAAAGTTCTTTGGTCTCAGGTATTTCATGAGGCGGGCGTGTTGCACAATAGCTACTAACCATCTTATCAGCGACCCACATAAGATCCTGATTTTCTAGATTTGCTATCTCTTTGTTAGCTGTAGGTAACAGCCTTTCATCACTCACACTACTCTCCTGATGAAATGTTGAATGAAAGCCGGATTGATCAAAATAGCCCGAAGCGTCTGTGCGATGAACAACTTCCCTGTTTTTGTTATAGGTGCCAATAGTGGTTGTAGTCGTCCATGTCGTTTCACACCTTCCATGAATTACTTGACAGCCTTGTTGGGTATAACCGGAATTATGGAAGAAGTTAGCCCAAACTTGTTGGTTATCAGGAACAATAATTGGAAATATTGGTGGGTGGCCCCCAGCATTTCTCATCTGGGGTAGCAGGGTTTTCATGTCTTCTAGCATGTTAAGATCACGGGATAGAGTACCTTTTTCTGGAGTCCACGTCTCCAATGCTGTTGTGATAAGTTTTGCCTTTGCCTGACAGGAAAGGTTTGGTAGGTCATTGCGCAAAAAAGATTTAAGATCAAACGGGGTTGCTCTTTGAGGTTGGGTTACTTCACTTGTTTCGCTTATATCGCGGTCATAAAGAAGAGGGCCAGAGAATGGTTGCTCTCCTGTATGAGCCGTTTTTTGTAATTCCATACTAGGCGGGACTTGCCTCCAGGGGGAGGTTGTTGGAGTGCTGGGGATAGAATTCTCCTTGGATGAATGTGCAGGAGAGACGGGTGGTGAGTTAGCAAAAGAGCCATATTTCTCGAGGTCAATATTCAATGGTGGAGAAGGATATTGATATCCACTGGTTAAACTACTGTGACCGTTACCATCCATAATCGATATACTCACTTAAAATAATTCGACCCGTATATAGATGGCGATTTAAAAGAATAGTTTCATTCCGAGTAGCAGATATTACTCGAAATGAAACAGTCATGAGTGTAATCAGTGATCTAATTGCTTCGTGGGTTCTACTTTTTTTTCTTTAAATATTAAATTTGATGGCTATCAATCAATTCGTTCGCTTGAACAGCAAGTCCCAAACTCCATGTCCTAATCGATGACCACGCTTTTCAAATTTGGTTAGTGGCCGGAAATCTGGCCTTGGTGAATAACTATGGTCGGAGGCCAGATTCTCGAAACCTTCTGCTGAACTCATTACTTCCAGCATCTGTTCGGCATAATTTTCCCAGTCAGTTGCCAGATGAATAATGCCGCCAATTTCCAGCTTGGGACGAATAGACTCAATAAAAGCGGGCTGAATCAAGCGGCGTTTATGGTGACGCTTCTTGTGCCATGGATCCGGGAAGTAAATCTGTACCCGCGCCAGGCCGCCATCAGGCACGCATTGTTTCAGCACTTCAACAGCGTCGTCGCAGTAAGTTCTCAGATTGTTGATACCCGCCAGACGAGCTTCGTTAAGCAGGCTACCTACACCCGGACGATGTACTTCAATACCAATAAAGTGCTTGTCGCTCTCCTGGCTAGCCATGGTGACCAGGGAATGTCCCATGCCATAGCCAATCTCCAGAACCCGTGGTGCTTCATCAGTAAAGGTATTCAGGAAACCCTCTGTGCCCTGCTCCAGAGTCAGTCCCCAGTCTTGCCAGCATTCGTCCCAGCCTCTCTGCTGGCCCGTAGTCATACGGCCAGCACGGAGCACAAAGCTCTTGATCTGACGCTTGTGGGGGATTTCCTGTTGTGGGTCGTCAGTCTCGTCGACCGGTTTCACAGTATCGTTCATGGACATCTGAGTTCGTAGAAAATGATCGGCGTAAGATACTGCTCAGGGCGTAAAATGCAAATTTCAGCTTTATGAATAATCTCTGACAGCAAAAAAGGCCAACATCAACCAGCCAAGAATAAATGAAACACCACCAAAGGGGGTCACCACCCCCAACCAGCGAATACCGCTCAAACTCAGCAGATATAGGCTTCCTGAAAACAGGACAATGCCTGCAGTAAAGAGACAAGTACTCCACTTCAGCTTTTTAGAAGCGGGGTAACTTATTCCCAGCAAGGCGACGAATACGAGTGCCAGGCTGTGGTAGAACTGATAATCAGCGGCGGTTTGAAACACTTTCATCGCTCGTTCAGTGAGCGTTCCCTCTAGTGCATGGGCGCCAAAGGCGCTCAGTGCTACCGCAGTCATACCACTGATGGCACCAACAAACAGGGCGTTCATTGTTTATGTATCCTTGGCAGATTAGTGGCACTGTCGGCAGCTAACAACAGGCCTTCCTGGAAATAGCGTGAGCTGTTTTCAAACTCATCCAGGTGTGCGAGAAGGTGGCCAAGTTCGTTATAAACATCAACGCTTTTACGGAGTCTGAGGCTGGCTTCAAGATATTCTCGAGCTTTGCCCCAGAGTTCATTACGAAGTGACAGGCGACCCAGAGCCAGTAAAAGCTCAGGATCGTTAGTACGCTGATTAAGGAGTGATTCAGCAAACAGGAGTTGCTTTTTCAGATCCCTGGCTGGCGTCTTACCGTAAAGACGGATTAACTTCTCACTGTAGCAATGGTTCAAATTTTCTCGCAGCAGAAGTTCTGTTTTTTCTTCGGCGCCCAGCCGAACCAGACAGTCACAGTAACGGTAGAGAATAACCGGGTCCTTTCTCTGGCTGTGGCTCAGGCCTGACCAGATATCATCAGCCGGTTTGGTTTTCTCTTCAGTAGAAAAGCGGTTCCGGCCATAGTTATAAGCTTGTTCGAAGAGGGCTTTGAATGCCTGTTGTTCCAGCTGGTGGTATTCGTCGTCCTTAATCACTTTTTGCTTACGCAGTCTGGGCAGCAGTTTCTCCAGCGATTGCCAGTCATTCAGACGAATATAGACCTGCTTGAGCATTTTCAGAATGTAGCCATGACGTGGGTATTTCTTATGCAGGTGTTTCAGCGTCGCGAGGGCCTGCTCCAGGTGGTTACTGGCCAGCTGAAGCTGGGCCTGGGTAATGCCAATTGCCATTTCTGCACCAGGCGCTTTACTGTCAGCCTGCCTCAGCCAGTTAGCACTGGCCTCATAATTTCCTGCTTCGTGGGCCGCTCTGGCGGCAGCCAGGTAGTTAATCAAGGGGGACTCACCACTTTTTGCTGCCTGGCCAAGGAGTCGCTCTGCTTTACGCCAATGACCTTTGGTAAACTCAGCCAGACCTCGATCAAACAGCTTTCTAGCTTTTGCTTTTCTGGCGTTAGATGAGAGCGGATAAATAAAGCTAAATGTGCCCAGTAGTAATCGAAAAGCAATGACTGTCAGCCATATCAGGCCTAAAGAAATGGCAATCAGGAGCAGCAGCCCCCAGAGGCTGCTTTCAAAGGTCATCTGATCATAAGCAATCAGAACATAGCCATGGTCATTCACCATGATATTGGCAAGTAGAAAACAGGCGGAAACAATAACCAGAAATAGTGCAAACCCTTTCATGAAATTTGCACTCCCCGTTCTTGCTCTGCTGACCGATCTGGATCAGTCACTGGTTTACTGTTTTTTTCATCGCCTTTTCCCGGAGCGGCTGGCTCGGCCTTTTTTTCGGACTTGGTTGGTGCAGATTCCTCCCTTTGAATTGTGGGAGACATGCTGGACTGATGCTCTTTCAGCGCCTCCAGAGCACGATGAATACTTGGTACTTTAGGGGTTACTGAAAGCCCCTCTAAATCTGCAAGTTCTGTAACCAGCTGATTACTTACCTCACCACCTAACATAAAATAGCGATTAAGCCAGTCACGGGTTTGTTTGAGACTGTTCTGATAAATCGACTGCTGCCCTGTGATCAGTGCCAGTTTACTCTGTTCTATCAACAGCAATATCTTCTGACGGATTAACTGATCCTGCTCCGGTGCCAGTAATACTTCAATGGGTTGTTCGCGCTGGGTGTTGATACGGAAGAGGCTGGTGAACCGATGCCAGGTGTCCAGCAACATCGCCTGAATAGTTTCCTGCCAGGTTCTTTCAGCAGGTGGGTTGGTTCCATCCGTGACAGTTGATCCGGGTTTCAAGGCAGTGGCCACATTCGCAATATGGCTATCATCCAGGATAACAAGGTCAGGGATCAGATCTGAAATTGCCTGGAGTCTTAGCCAGATGCTTTCCTGGTTCAATATAGCGGTAGATTTCAGAACCGCCATATCTTCTGCCAGGGCTTCTCTGACAGGAAATAGAGTGTAGTCGTCCAATTGCCCCAGTATCTGCTCTGCACTGGCCATAAGCTCGAGGGCGCCGGTGACGTCATTGACCGTCAGTAGCCGCTGATTGGCAAGACGTATGAGGTATTCGATCTCAGCAACACGCCATTGGTTACGTGTAGAGCCTTCAAGCTCTCTGACTTTGGTAGAAAGCGTATCAATTCGGGACAAAAGCCTGGCTTCGCGTTGTTGCAGAGCTTGCAACTGTTCTTTTTGTCTCTCAATGTCAGTTGAGGTGTTTTGTGCCACCGTCGTCAGCCTGGCTTGTTGACGTGCAATCTGAGTCTGCAGCTGGTCCATTCCCTCGCGAAGAACCGGTTGGCTCTGTTCCAGCGGCATGGCACGCCAGCCAATGTAGCCACTAAGGCCCAGGGCACAGGCGGATATCAACAGGGCAAATCCTGCCAAGCCTTTACCTGAACCGCTGGTTTTTTTCTTTTTGTTAGCTTGCTTTTCTGAATTGGACGCGGTCGCTGAAGTGATGTCTGTTTTCTGCTGAACATCTTCAGGTGTATTTTCTGGTAAACGGTTGTTCTGGTCTGTATCGCTCACGCTTGGGCCTTCCGATCGTTCTAGAGGATGGTCCGAGAAAGTGTCGCGATCATTTTCTGCATCTTTTAGGACTCGTGATCACTTCTTCAGGGGATCCCATTCTCTTTTCAAAAGAGTCTGATTTGAGGTGGTAGGGAGTCAGAAAACAGGCCTCCACCCTCACTACGGACGCTATGTCGGGATAGCCTCCAGTGCCAGCAACATCATTTCGTTGCTGGCTCCACAGGTATTGGTTACCTGTTGGAAACCCAGACTATGGGCCTGTCTGGCAACCCGTTCACTGGGAACAAGCAGCCGGTAGTCAGCTCGATAGGACATGGGTAGGTAGTACCCAAGATTTGTCAGGGTTTCTCCACTACCACAGAGGATGACATTGATTGAATGGCTTTCCAACTTTTTTACGACCGCATTGCGCTCATAGGCTGGGCAGGAACGTTGATAAACGTCCACAGTGTGAACACTGGCACCTGAGCTACTGAGTTGTTCCTCCAGTACCTCTCGTCCCCCCACTCCTTTGAGAATAAGGACCTTCTTATCCTGCACATTGTTAAATGCTTCCAGAGTAAGAAGGGCTTCACTGTCTACGCCGGTTTCCGAATATTGAGCCCTGATATCAAGCTGCTCAAGTTCAGCCGCTGTACTGCTGCCAATAGCAAACCACTGGCAGTGAACCGGTAGCTGTGGCCAGTATCGTTCGATCAGCTCAACTCCCAGACGGGCAGCCGGGCGGCTGGTAACAATAACATGGTCGAACTGGTCGAGCATCAGCAGGCAATCTCTCATTGCCTGTGTTTCTGCCAGGGAATCAATACCCAGCATGGGCAGCGGCCAGGCCAGGCCACCTGCCTCCCTGATGGCTTCTGTCAGTGCCTGAGCCTGCGGCTCAGGACGGGTCACCAGTGCTCGGATATGTGGCAGGTTCATTGTTCTCTAATTACCCGATAGTCAGTGATGAGACAGCTCAGCAAGTATCTTGTCCGCACCCTGTTTCAGGAGAGATTCAGCCACCTGAATACCTGCAGATTCATAATCTTCAGCGGCGCATGTCACTTCACTACGATAGATGGTTTGTCCATCAGGGCTGCCGACCAGACCTCTGAGAAACAGTCGATCTCCATCCAGTTCAGCAAATCCGCCAATAGGTACCTGGCAACCACCATTCAGGCGTCTATTCATGGCTCGTTCAGCACCAACCCTGATTGCTGTTTGCTCATCGTGCAAAGGGGCAATAAGCCGCCTTGTTTCTTCATCACCCATACGCAGCTCAATACCTACGGCGCCCTGTCCAGCAGCCGGCAGGCTCAGGCCTGTATCCAGATAATCACGAATACGATCGGCCATCTCCAGTCGAATCAGCCCGGCGGCTGCCAGTATGATAGCGTCATACTGGCCATCATCCAGCTTGGCCAATCGGGTATTCACATTGCCTCGCAGAAACTGAATCGTCAGGTCAGGACGGGCGGCCAGTATCTGACACTGCCGGCGAAGGCTTGAAGTGCCTACAACGGATCCCTGTGGCAGTTCATCCAGAGAGGCATAGTGATTTGAGACAAAGGCATCCCGTGGGTCTTCGCGCGGACAGATAACCCCGAGCCCAAGACCTTCCGGAAACTCCATGGGGACATCCTTCATGGAGTGCACAGCAATATCTGCACGGCCTTCCATCAGCGCATTTTCCAGCTCTTTGACAAACAGCCCCTTGCCACCAATTTTTGCCAGTGGAGCGTCTAGAATGCGATCACCCTGGCTGGTCATTTTGACCAGTTCTACCTGAATATCCGGGTGGTGGTATTCCAGCTGCTGCTTGACATACTCTGCCTGCCACAGGGCAAGGGCACTTTTACGGGTCGCAATACGAACGGTTTTCACAGGAATGACGGCTTCTGTTGTTGAAATAGTGCTCAAATTGAGTGCCAGTCAGCTACTGGCAAAGTAGTTGTTAGGGATAATACGACAGACG
Organism: Endozoicomonas sp.; assembly: GCF_965196975.1. Lineage (NCBI taxonomy): Bacteria > Pseudomonadati > Pseudomonadota > Gammaproteobacteria > Oceanospirillales > Endozoicomonadaceae > Endozoicomonas > Endozoicomonas sp. The sequence continues at coordinate 4,255,218 of NZ_OZ239981.1, read as the reverse complement.
GGCTTTAAGAGACAGTTTTGCAGTTAGGCCAGGCATGTCCCTGTTGTTACAGGGACTGCATTATCTTCTTGATCTGTGGCACATGACGTCGGCTGATGGACAGAGGCTCTGGTACTTCCCTGAGATGGATAAAGCAGTGGCCCTTGTCATCACGGGACAGGCTTTCAATAGCATCGCGACGAACCAGTGCGTTTCTGTGAATCCTTACAAAGTGCTGGCTGTGGTCTTCTTCCAGGGTTTTGAGCGGGTCATCGATCAGCACTTCACCATGACGGTGATGAACCGTCACATATTTATTATCCGCCATAAAATAGAGCACATCATTCAGAGGAACCAGTTCAATACCACGCAATGTTTTGGCTGCGATATGGCCCTGTTCTTTATTCTCTGGTAGATGGTCATTCAGCCAGGCCAGTTGCAGGCGATTCAGCTTACTGGCACGTTGCAACGCCTGATTCAGGTCTTCCTGACGAATTGGTTTTAGCAGATAACCCACGGCCTGGGCATCAAACGCTTCAAGAGCGTGATTGTCATAAGCGGTACAGAAAACGACGGCTGGTGGCTTGTCCATGGAACTGATATATCTGGCTGCCTCCAGCCCGCCCATAACGGGCATGCGAATATCCATCAGCACGATATCCGGATGATATTGGCCGCAGAGATCAATGGCATCCCGTCCATTGCTGGCCTCATGTTCAAGCACCATAAAGTTATCAATTCGGCCAATCAGGTGTCTCAGCCGTTCCCGGGCCAGTGGCTCATCATCAACAATCAGGACATTCATTGTTCAGTGATCGGTTCCATTCAGCAAATTATCAATTGTGTTGTCCCATCGGCAGGGATATTGCACCTGCGCCGTGAACCATTTGGCACCGGAATGTTCCCGGATATCCGTAGTCAGACTGGCCCTGCTGCCATAGAGCATTTCCAGACGTGAGCGGATATTGTTCAGAGCAATCTGGTTGCCTTTTGAAATGGTCTCTGTATATGGCATCGGATTTTCTACAGAAATCTGAACCATTTGGTCGTCAATTTTGATGGAGATCGTAATGCAGCCACCGGCCTCCAGAGGCTGAATGCCATGATACACGGCGTTTTCAACCAATGGCTGCAATGTAAAGGGAGGAATGGCCAGTCGCTCTGGAAGTTCGCCAATCTGCCATTGGATCTCAAGGCGATCGCCCAGCCTTTGCTGCTCGATTCTAAGGTAACTTTCGCTGATCTGTATCTCTTTCTGGATGGGAACGACAGCACTTCTATTCTGCAGGCTGGCTCTGAAGAGATCCGAGAGGTCTTCCACTGCCTGTTCCGCCTTTTCAGGGTTAACCTGAATCAGGCTGGCAATGATGTTCATCGAATTAAACAGGAAATGAGGGCGGATATTCGCCTGCAGTGAGTCGAGGCGGGCATTGTGGATAACGTGTTGCTGCAAATTGACTTCGTATTGGATGTAGAAATAGCGCAGCAGCATCGCGGAGATAATCAATGCAGCCAGCAGATTGCGGTTGACCTGCTGCCAGTCAGGTTCAAAGTGAATAGGGGATAGTAAAGCCTGAGAGAGCAGAGTAAGCAGCAGCGTGATGATCTGCACTCCCAATAGAGAGATCATGACAGACTGCCAGGTGGGAAGCTTCTTCAGGAAAGGTCTGGCCAGATAAAGAAAGGCGCTGCTGGAAAGCACAATCCACTGAACAAACAGTGATAGCATAGCCAGTCGTGTCCAGCTGAAGTCGATATCGCCGGGCAGGGCAAGGACCTGAACCAGAACAAACAGTTCTGAAATCAACACCAGCATAAACACAGACTGACCAGAGCCAAGGTCGGGTAGGAAAAAGTCATCTTTGTTGTGTTGGGTTTGGATCATAATGCTGTGGCTCTTGCTCTCACATCGATTGTGAGAATCCTTACTTCTCAGGGGATTTTCGTCTCAGACAGCCTCTCAAGAATGAGAAGCGATTCATCATTGTTATCGGAAGCATGCCTATTCTCTTGCCCGGAAGGAGACTGTGAGCGATGCAATCAATTCATGACACCGATATAATGCCTCAGCTCTCAATGCCCAATGACGGATCGGCATTGATTGTACGTTCGTCTTTAAAAAATGAGAACCGGGTGGGGAAGAGATCAATGTCGTCAGACCATTCAGCAGAGAAGGGTGAAAAGAGCAGCAATCAGCAGTGGGGTGGGCGTTTCAGTGAAGGTGTTGATGCCTTTGTTGCCCGTTTTACCGCTTCCATTGATTTCGATCGACGCCTGTACCGGCATGATATCCAGGGGTCCATGGCTCATGCTCAGATGCTGCATCAAGCGGGTATTCTGAGTGAAGATGAACTGAATGCCATTACCTCCGGCCTGGAAGGTATTCTTGACGATATTGAGCAGGACCGTATTGACTGGTCCATAGAGCTTGAAGATATCCATATGAATATCGAGGCTCGCCTGACGGACCGTATCGGCGCTGCCGGCAAAAAGCTCCATACCGGGCGTTCCAGAAATGACCAGGTCGCTACCGATATTCGTTTATGGCTACGTGATGAGATTGACGCTCTATCAGAAGAGCTCAAGCGCCTTCAGAGAGGGCTTTTGGATGTTGCCGAGCGTGAAGCAGACACCATGATGCCGGGTTTCACTCATCTGCAGACAGCGCAGCCGGTGACGTTCGGCCATCATCTTATGGCCTGGTATGAGATGCTGGTACGTGACTATGAGCGCCTGCAGGATTGCCGCAAGCGTGTCAATATCAGTCCTCTGGGTGCTGCCGCACTGGCGGGAACCACCTACCCTATCGATCGGGCATTCACTGCATCAGCCCTTGGTTTTGATCGTCCTTCCCGAAACTCTCTGGACTCTGTAAGTGACCGGGACTTTGCCATTGAGTTCTGCGCAGCTGGTGCCCTCATCATGACCCATTTGTCGCGCATGTCTGAAGAGCTGGTACTCTGGACTTCTGCGCAGTTTAACTTTATTGATCTTCCCGACCGCTTCTGTACCGGCTCTTCCATTATGCCTCAGAAGAAGAACCCGGATGTGCCTGAACTGGTCAGAGGCAAAACAGGGCGGGTTAATGGTCACCTCGTGTCTTTGTTGACATTGATGAAATCCCAGCCGTTGGCTTACAACAAAGACAATCAGGAAGATAAGGAGCCACTGTTTGATACGGTGGATACGCTCAAGGATTGTCTGCGGGCCTTTGCTGATATGGTGCCGCATATTCAGGCGCGCAAAGAAAGCATGCTGGAAGCGGCTCGCAGAGGTTTCAGTACCGCTACCGATCTGGCTGATTACCTGGTGCGCCGTGGAATGCCATTCAGGAATGCCCATGAAGTGGTCGGTAAGGCTGTAGCCTTTGGTATTCAGGAAGGTCGAGACCTGTCTGAGATGACATTGGCTGAGCTTCAAGTCTTCTCTGATACTATTGAGCAGGACGTATTTGATGTCCTGACGCTGGAAGGTTCTGTGAGTGCCCGTAATCATCTCGGTGGCACGGCACCAGAGCAGGTTAGACTGGCAGTCTTGAATGCCCGTAAAACATTTTAAAGAGTGGTGGTTGTTCTATTCCCATGGAAATAGAACAACCACCATGGTTGATATACTTTTGAGCCGTTTTTAAACCCATGAGCTTGTTGTTACACCAGATTGTTTTGCGGCAGGCAGAGCGTTCGCCTTCCTCAAAAGCCCTGGGCTGTAAAGACCAGTGGTTTGATTATCAGACTGTTTCCCGCCAGATTTGTTCGGTTGCAGCCGGGTTGCAGAAGCTGGGGCTGGCCCAGCATGAACGGGTGGCGATCTACCTGCCTAAAACGCCCGAGGCTGTCTTCAGTTTCTTCGGTGCAACCGCCGCTGGTGGCGTCATGGTACCCGTCAACCCGGTTCTGAAAGCACCGCAGGTTTTTCATATTCTCAAAGACTGCAACGTTCGAGTCCTGATAACGAACAAGGCACGCTATCAGCAGTTAGAAGCTGAAATCCACCAGTGTCATGACTTGCTTCATATCATTCTTGTTGATGCTGAGCTTGTATTTGATAGCTATGCCGATGCGGACTCTTTGAATAACAGTTCTCTGGATGGTGCTTTTGCAAACAGGCAGTCAGCAAATATGCTCAGCTGGGCGAATTTCCTCAAGCCCTGCGCCTGGTGGGAACCTGTGTCGTCTATTGATGCGGATATGGCGGCGATTCTTTATACCTCTGGCAGTACTGGAAAGCCCAAAGGTGTTGTCCTGTCTCACCGGAATATGGTGACGGGTGCCAGCAGTGTTGCAGAGTATCTCGGCAATACACAGGAAGATCGCCTGCTCTGTGTTCTGCCATTCAGTTTTGATTACGGTTTCAGTCAGCTGACAACGGCATTTCTGGTCGGTGCCAGTTGTTACCTTCTGGAATACCTTCTCCCAAGGGATGTCATTAAAACGGTTGAGAAGCAGCAGATCACCGGGCTTGGCCTGGTTCCTCCTCTCTGGGTTCAGATTGCTGACTTGCCATGGCCTGAAGGGGCTGGTGACAGCCTGCGTTACTTTACCAATACCGGCGGCGCCATGCCGACGGCTACGTTGGCTGTACTGCGAAAGCGTTTTCGTTATGCCAAACCGTATCTGATGTATGGTTTAACCGAGGCATTCCGTTCCTGCTTTCTTCCTCCCGAGCAGGTTGATTTGCGGCCTGGTTCTATGGGTAAAGCCATTCCCAATGCGGATGTGATGGTGATCAATGAGCTGGGTGAGATCTGTGGACCCCATGAGCCTGGTGAACTTGTTCATCGAGGAGCCCTGGTCAGCATGGGGTACTGGAATGATCTGGAGAGAACCGCTGAACGCTTCAGACCTGCCCCCTGCGCTATCCCAGAAATTCCCAATAAGGAGCTGGCTGTCTGGTCGGGTGATATCGTGCGCAAAGATGACGAAGGTTATCTTTATTTTGTCGGGCGTCGCGACGATATGATCAAAACATCCGGTTATCGGGTCAGTCCAACGGAAGTGGAAGAGGTGGTCTACTCATCCGGGCTGGTGGCAGAAGTGGCTGCCATCGGTGTCCCTCACTCCCGTTTGGGGCAGGCCATTGTACTGGTGGTGGTAAGCAGTGACAGCAGTGCGATTGATGAACCATCACTGATTCGCCATTGTCAGCAATGCCTGCCCGCCTATATGGTGCCCATGCGTGTTATTCAGCAACCTGCTCTTTCCAGAAATCCCAATGGAAAAATTGATCGCAAGCCATTACTGGAAGAATACCGAAGGCTTTTTCAGGATGATCATGAGGAGGCACTTTTTTCGTGAATAGCCTTGTGAAGAGCCCTGTGAAAGAGAATATGAGTAAAGGACATCATCGGCTGGAGGCTATCCAGTCCAGAAACAATCAATTACTGATTGCCGGGCGTACTGCTGCTGAGCTGGTGAATATTGCAGGCTCTTCACCCTGCTACATCTACGACCGACAGGCTCTGACACAAAGAGTTGCTCAGCTCCGACAGCAAATGCCAGCAGAGTTGAAGCTTCACTACGCCATTAAAGCCAATCCAATGCCTGCGGTTGTTGGTCATATGGCGCAGTGTGTTGATGGGCTGGATGTGGCTTCCCATCGAGAAATGCTGGTTGCCCTGGGCGCGGGTATGGATGCTGCTAATATCAGTTTTGCTGGGCCAGCAAAGGGCGAGCATGAACTGAGAGCCGCCGTTGCTGCTGGTATTACCATCAACATTGAGTCTCCCCTTGAGCTGCAAAGGCTGTACCTTTGTCATCAGGAAGTGGGTATTCGCCCGCGCATAGCCTTTCGTGTGAACCCGGATTTTGAATTAAAGACCTCTGGGATGAAAATGGCTGGTGGTCCCAAACAGTTTGGTATCGATGCTGAACAAATGCCGTCTATTTTATCGGCACTTGATTTGGATAAACTGGACTTTCAAGGGTTTCATATTTTCTCTGGATCGCAGAACTTAAAAGCGGAATCTTTGATAGAGTGTCATCAGCAAACTTTTGAGCTAGCCGCGAGGTTAGCTGACCAGGTTTCTGCCCCGGTAAAGCATATAAATATCGGTGGGGGCCTGGGAATTCCCTATTTTCCCGGAGAACAGACGCTGAACATCGAAGGTATTGCAGAAAACCTGCAGCAGCTTCTGGATCATCGTCCTGAGTCTCTCAAGTCATCAGAGATTGTGATGGAGCTTGGGCGCTGGCTGGTGGGTGAGGCGGGGTATTATATTTGTCAGGTGACGGATAAAAAGGAATCCCGTGGGCAGACTTTCCTGATGACCAATGGAGGGTTACACCATCACCTGTCAAACTCGGGCAATTTTGGCCAGGTAATCCGTAAAAATTACCCTGTTGTTCTGGCTCACAGCTTGGAAAGTGAGGATCAGGAGGTGGTTGAGGTGGTTGGGCCGCTCTGCACTCCTCTGGATATAGTGGGGGCAAAACTGGCGTTGCCAAAGGCAGAGGTGGGAGACTTTATTGTTGTTCTGCAGTCCGGCGCGTATGGCGCGACAGCCAGTCCACAAAAATTTCTCGGACACCCAGAAGTGGTTGAGCTGTTAATCTAACCAGAGAAAGCCAGGCCGGAATCATTCTGGCCTGGAAATAAATAGCTGGGACAATCAGGCTCTTGCCCCAGCAGTGTCTACATACGAAAGAACAGAGCCAACGGTTTCAAATAGTTCGGCATCCAGATCATCGTCATTGACTGCAATTCCAAACGTTTCTTCCATTGCAGTAATCAACCCTACCACTGCCATCGAGTCGAACTCCGGAAGGGCTCCCAGCAGCTCAGTCTGTTCGTTGAACGCACTGGTGTCCAGCTTGAGAAGATCTGCCAAAATGGCGTTCATTTGTTCCAGCTTGGTCATTTATCATCCCGAGGGTTTGTTTCAATCGCAGATTCAAATCGACTGCCGGGCAGGGTATCTGAATTAAAATCCATCGTTGAACCTCCTCATCACAGCTCAGGCTATGACTCGTTACTTCGCCTTACCTTTTAATCCAGCCTCGTGGCGTGGTTTGAATCTTTGATTGATTAAAAATCGGCAACTTTAGGCATTTTCCGACGATGGCGCAACTGTGGTAGTCATCATCGAATAAACGGAAACTTCTATTTTGAGATAGATGGTTAACGCTTGATCTGTGAGTCCAGTGCCTGCCAGACAACACCCGGTGTCATCGGTGCAAAAATTTCAGGATCTGTTTTAGGAAACTCACCGGTTGGACACTGCTCAAGGGTCAAATGCTTCTGACCCATGCCATAAGCACCGACTTTTACTGGGCTGGTAGGGCCATAGAGAGAGACAGCGGGTGTTTCCAGTGCTGCCGTTAAATGCCCGAGGCCGGTATCAACAGCAACTGCAGCCTGAGCTTCACAAATGACACCGGCAACGTCGGCCAGTGACAGTTTCGGGAGCACTGTTGCCTGGCTGCTTGCACTGGCAATGCGCTCTGCTCTGGCCTTTTCATTTTCATTACCCCAGGGCAGTACGACATGAAACCCAGCCTGGTTCACTTTCTGAGCCAACTCACACCAGTAGTTTTCAGGCCAGTGTTTTGTGGGCCAAGTAGTGCCATGAATAAACACCACATAAGGCTTCTCATTCACCAGCCCCTTGGGAAACTTGTCTTTATTAAGCAGAAACTGGCCTGGTGCTTTTGGCAGTACATAGGCCAGAGATTTGGCAAAGAGCTGTCGAACACGTTCAACGGCGTGCTGTTCCCATGCGACTGATTGAGGGAACTGGTAAAAACGGCTGGCAATGGGTTCACGGGCAGAATGTTTATCCAGCCCAAATCGAGGACCCCTGGCTTTACTGGCAAGGAAAGCGCTTTTTAACAAGCCCTGGGCATCAATCACTGCATCGTATTGGTTGCTAGCAATGGTTTTTTTGCACTGCTGCCACTCCCCGGACTTCCAGGTTTGAATCAAAGACTTGCGCCAGCGGCGAACAGCGACGGGAATAACCTGATCAACAGCGGGATGCCAGGCTGGAATCTCGGAAAAACTCTCCTCCACGACCCAGTCAAAACGGATGCCGGGCAGTGCTGATGCAGCATCCGTCAGTGCTGGAAGGGTGTGGATTACATCCCCCATGGAGGAGGTTTTTACCACCAGAACACGCTTTGGTTGAGTCAACGAGAATCACTCCCTTCTTCTACCAGCTTCATTTCAGGATTATCTTCATGCTTATTTTCCTGATGGGCTGTCAGATGAGCGATGGCTGCCAGAACCCTATCTGGAGACAGTTGCTTCATGCAGTTCATATGCCCAAGCGGGCACTCCCTTTTGAAGCATGGGCTGCAATCCAGCTTCATTGACAGCGTTTCACTGTTTTTGTTCATTGGCGGCGTATGATCGGCAGTGGTGGAGCCGTAAACGGCAACCAGTGGCCGATTCAGTGCTGCGGCAATGTGCATCAGGCCAGAGTCATTACTGACCACTGCGCTGGCATAGGAGAGCAGGTCGATGGCATCGGCCAGAGAGGTTTCGCCAGCCATGTTATGACAGTGGTGCTGTAATGAATCAGGCAGGCAGTTTTTGATTTCTGATGTGACCGCTTTGTCTTTGGCTGAGCCAAATAGCCAGACCTGCCATCCCTGTTCGGAAAGGGATCGGGCTACTTCCGCATAGTATCCGGTTGGCCACTGCTTTGAGGGGCCAAACTCAGCACCCGGGCAAAGTGCCAGAATGGGCATGTCGGTATGCAGGTCATAGTGGCGGAGGACTTTGCTAACCGTATTATCATTTACCTGAAGTGCTGGAATTGGCAGGGGCTTTGGTAGTGAGTCACCGTCCGGATAGGCGAGGGCGACAAATCGCTCAACCATAAGAGGGTATTTGCTTTTATCCAGTTTGCGAATGTCATTCAGTAGCCCGTAGCGCATTTCTCCGCGCCAGCCAATGCGGTGTTTGATGTGTGCCCACAGAGGAGCCAGCGCCGATTTGAACGAGTTGGGCAAAGCGATGGAGTGTGTGTAGCCTTCCGCTCTCAGGCTTTTGCCGAGCTGGTAGCGGGCTTTAAGCCCGAGTTTGCCATGTCCCAGAGGCATATCAATACCTCTGCGAACTTCGGGCATGCGCTCAATGATCGGCAGGCTCCAGGCTGGCGCAAGTACATCGATTATGGCATCAGGATGTTGTTGTTTTAGGGCAATGAACAGCGTTTGTGCCATTACCATGTCCCCAACCCATGAGGGACCGACGATGAGATATTTCATCCCGTCTGGAATTCCTTGTATTGAATGGGGAGGAATTATAAGCGGTGTTTGGAATATGTAAAAAGTAGGAGGCGATGCCAGCCTACTTTTTGCCCGCTAATGAGGAGGGCCCTCCGGGCTTGGAGAGCCTGATTTAGCTGAATTAAGCTTCTGGAGCGGCCTTCAGCGTAGCAACTAGCAGATCCCAGAACCTGGCAACGCTCTGGATATGTACTTTCTCATCCGGAGAGTGCGGGAAGCGGATGGTGGGTCCAAAGGAGATCATGTCCCACTCTGGGTATTTGCTGCCCAGCAGGCCACATTCCAGACCGGCATGAACCACTTTTACACCGGGTGCCTGGCCGTAAAGCTCAGCATAAACCCGCTTCATTGTGGCCAGAATCTGAGAGTCAGGGTCTGGCTTCCAGCCTGGGTAGCTGTCGGAGAAGATAACTACGGCGTCCAGCATTCTGAACAGACCGGCTACCGCATCACTCAGAGCGTCATTACAGCTGCCTACCAGGCTTCTTGGCAGGATATGGGCTTTGATCTTACCTTCATTGATGGTCAGAACACCCATGTTCAAAGAGGTTTCTACCACGCCTTCAATGGAGTCACTCATTCTCTGAGCACCATTTGGACAGGCATCCACTGCCGCTACCCACTTGTTCTGATCCTGGATAGACATCAGCTCAGCAGCAGGTGCTGAATCACTCAGGGTCAGTTTCAGGTTTTGCTCCACAACCGCCAGTTCTGCAGTCAGTTCATTGCTGCACTGATCAATAATGTTGTTACAAGCGACCAGTGATGACTCAGGGATGGCAATGGTGGCAGACGCTTCACGGGGGATGGCATTGGCCAGAGAGCCGCCGTTCAGGCTGGCGATACGGACACCTTCTGCCTCCAGGCGATGAAGGGCACGGATCAGCAGTTTGATCGCATTGCCTCTGCCCAGATGAATATCACATCCGGAATGGCCGCCTTTGAGTCCGGAAATGGACAGTGTTTTGAAGACCAATCCATCTTGGGCTGATTCAGTTGAATAATCACCATTAATTTCGATACGGGTACCGCCAGCACAGCCAATATAGAGCTCACCCTCATCTTCAGTATCCAGATTCAGAAGAATCTTGCCTTCCAGAATACCTTGCTGAAGTCCTTGAGCGCCGATCATTCCGGTCTCTTCAGTAGCCGTGAACAGGGCTTCAACAGGACCATGCTGCAGATCTTTGGAAGCTAATACCGCCAGCGCTGCAGCCATGCCGATACCATTATCGGCACCCAGGGTCGTGCCCTCTGCAGTAACCCAGTCACCATCGATATACGCTTTAATGGGGTCAGTCGGGAAGTCATGAACCGTGTCGTTATTTTTCTGAGGCACCATATCCATATGGCCCTGAAGAATAACACCAGCACGGTTTTCCATACCGGGAGTCGCATTCTTGCGAATGATAACATTGCCTACCGCATCGGACTGCCACTCAAGATTGTGCTCTTTGGCAAAGCCAATCAGGTGCTCACGAATCTGTTCTTCATGGAAAGAAGGGTGAGGTATGTCACATATGGCGGAAAAGTGCTGCCATAGCGCGTGAGGCTGCAGTTCGTGGATAGCGCTCATTTAAGACTCCAGTGCTAATTATGTTGACTGCTGTGTCGGAATATTTATTCGCAGTTTTCTAATAGTGGGGATCTTGAAGACAAACATCAATGAGGGTTTTCTACTTTGTTGTTCTGTAACGTGTAAAACAGTCGTCAGTTGAGGGGCAGCAAAACTGTGGCGGGATCTCTTTTTTCTCCTATGCTTCCAGTTGAGATATAAGTCAATGTCATGGTGTTTTGGCGATGAAGCTTTACCATATTTGTTTTAAGCAGAAGTTCTTCTGCTGGCTTTCCGCGGCTCTACTTTCATCCACTGTGTTTGTTGCTGAAGGGGCTTATACTGGCCCAGGCTCAGATGTTGGCAATACAACGGTATCGGCTATTCTGAAGAAGCCTCAGGATGATATGCGGGTTGTTCTTAAGGGGAATCTGGTTCGTAAGATAAAGCATGAAACCTATATGTTCAGTGACGGCACCGGTGAGATCATGGCGGACATTGATGATAAGGACTTCCCATCGCAACCGGTCAATGCAAAAACCAAAGTAGAGATTATGGGTGAGGTGGATGTTGATCGGAGGTCAGGCGTTGAAATAGACGTAAAGTCACTGCGCATCATCAGTCAGTAGGGTAAAGAAAGCACACAGTGTGAGCATCAGGCTAACTGTCACTTTCCAGACAGTTAGCCATCGTCTTTTACTTTAGCAAAGGCTTAACCACTCAGGGTTTTCCTGGCGCTTGCCACGAACCTGGTCAAAGTACATGGACTGAAGCTTTTCGGTAATCGGACCACGTTTGCCGCAGCCAATCTTGCGCCCATCGTGTTCACAGATAGGCATAACTTCGGCAGCCGTACCGGTAAAGAATGCTTCTTGAGCAATATACACTTCATCACGGGTTATACGCTTTTCCCGGACTTCCAGTCCAAGCTCTCTGGCAAACCGGATGATGGTATCCCGGGTGATGCCTTCCAGGCAGGAAGTCAGTTCCGGTGTATAGAGAATGCCATCCTCTTTCACAATAAAGATATTCTCTCCACTGCCTTCAGCGACATAACCTTCATTATCCAGCAGCAACGCTTCTTCACAGCCACTGTCCAGTGCTTCCCGCAGGGCCAGCATGGAGTTCATGTAATTACCATTGGCTTTGGCTTTGCACATGGTGATGTTTACATGGTGTCGTGTATAGGAAGAGGTACGGATTTTGATGCCACGCTCAAGCGCTTCTGGAGACATGTAAGATGGCCAGTTCCAGGCAGCAACCATGGTATGAACCTGAAGACCTTCAGCTCTTAATCCCATGCCTTCGGAGCCCAGGAAACACATTGGGCGCAGGTAGGCTTCGTCCAGCCCATTCTCGCGAACGACGAGCTTCTGTGCTTCGTTCAGCTCTTCCTTGCTGTAGGGGATTTCCATTCTCAGGATATGGGCACTGCGAAACAGGCGGTCAGTGTGTTCCTTCAGGCGGAAAATGGCTGGCCCTTTTGGCGTGTTATAGGCTCTGACGCCCTCAAAAACCCCCATCCCGTAATGAAGGGTGTGGGTCAGGACATGAGTTTTGGCTTCACGCCAGGGAACTAACTCCCCATCTAACCAGATAACGCCATCACGATCGGCGAAAGACATCGGGAAACTCCAGTTTTAAATTGTTTTATGGCTTGTTCTTTTGGGAAGGTGTTCCGTTTGTTGTCAGCGGTCACCGCCCTGGAAGCTGCCTGAGAGTAATCTATCCTCGGGCAGCCTCCCAGGCCCTGCTGTTTTCGCTTCAGTTGCTTTATCACTGAAAAGCGGGGACATGCATGCTTAAGTGGGCCTGGCTATATGAATCAACTTCTCGTGTCAGGGTGTGACACGGAATGAAATCTTCGATTCAGGAGGCTGTCTTCTATCATCGTTTTCCCTGTGGGTTTTGGTGACAATGACCTTACAGGGTGACATCAATCAGCATCCGTTGGTAACAGAGTTCTGACTAGTCGCTATTGGATCATAAAAAGCGCAGGATGCCAAAGCTCAGTTTAGTCGGGATACTCGTCTCTTCATGATTCTTCCACATCCATACATCCATCCCAGATGGAAATCACATTTTGGCGAAGGCTTTCTGCAACGGCTTCTTCTGCTAAAGGCTCTTCATTCTGCAATGCTTTTTGATGAATGCAGAGCCGGAAGGTTTTGTAGGCCTCCCGGAGCTGGTAGGCATCGTCTTTGCTGAGAAGTCCCACGGTTTCCAGTTCTTCAGAGATCCGCACATTATCGGTCCACTTCAGCAGTGAAGGGTGCTGGCTTGAGTACCTTAGAACAGCAAACTGCATCAGGAACTCAATATCCACGATGCCACCCGGGTCATGTTTTAAATGGAACACTCCACCGCTATTAGATGAAGAGGAAGTTGGTCTGGTGCCCAGGTGCTCCCGCATTTTCTGACGCATGTCCACAACATCATCACGCAGCTTTTTAATATCCCGTTGCTGGCCGAGAATATCTGATCTCAGACTTTCAAATTTCTTTACAAGCTCAGGGTCTCCAGCAATGACGCGTGCACGTACCAGGGCCTGGTGTTCCCAGGTCCAGGCATCCTCTTTCTGGTATTTCTCAAAGTAAGTGAAGGAATTGACCAGAAGGCCTTTTGAGCCGGATGGGCGCAGTCTCATGTCCGCATCGTAAAGGATTCCGGAGGGTGTCTGCGTCGTCAGAATATGGATAATTCGCTGGCCAAGGCGGGTATAGAACGTTGTGCTGTCAATGGATCTGGGGCCATTGGTCTCTTTATTGGTTCCCCCATTATGGATGAATACCAGGTCAAGATCAGAGCCAGGTCCTAACTCGATACCGCCAAGCTTGCCGTAGCCAACAATAATAAAGTCAGGATCACACAGATTGCCGTCAGCATCCTGAGGCATTCCGTGTTTTTCGACTAGATTTCGCCAGGCTATGGCAAGAACGGAGTCAAGAATCACTTCAGCAATCCAGGTCAGGTAGTCACTCTCTTTCATCAGAGGCAGTGTGCCCGATACCTGGGCAGCAGTTACCCGCAGAACATGGGCCATTTTGAAGTGACGCAGCACTTCCATCTGGTTTTCAAGGTCATCTTCCGGAATATGGGCCAGTTGCTGTCGCAGTTCACCAGCCAATGCTTCTTTTTCCGGAGGGTTGTAGAGGTCACCAAGGTTGAGGAACTCATCCAGAAGCGCTGGGAAGCGGGCAATCTGTTCTGCAATCCATGGGCTGGCAATACAGAGTTTGCCAAGATGCTCCAGAGCGGCAGGGTTTTCGATGAGTAGAACCAGATAAGCCGTTCGACGCAATACGGCCTCAATCAGCGGAAGAATTCGCAGTAAAAACGTATCAGGTTCAGTGGAATTGGCGGCCACTCTCAACAGCAAAGGAATGAACTTATCCAGCCGGTCACGGCTCTGCCTGCGTACCCGGGTGATGGCCTTTCCATCTCGTAGAGAAACCAGACGTTTCCAGGAGGCGTCAATATCCTTGAAGCCCTCCTGTACCATCAGCTGTTGCTCTTCTTCCTCACTGAGCTGGCCAAGCCATAGGGCTTCCCACTGGTCGCTATGAGGCTCTTTGGTATTTGCGGTTTCAGGGTCGGCAATAACCGCATCGAAGTGAGTCGTGACGTGCTGTCGGTGTTTTTCCAGTGTGCTGAGCAATTCGGACCAGTCTTTTTGCTCCATACTGAAGGCGACACGCGCCTGAGTCTCTGAGGCTTTCGGCAGGTCCTGAGTCTGTCGGTCGGCAATAGCCTGGATAGCATGTTCAAGGTTGCGAAGGAAGATATAAGCGGCTTTCAACTCACTGGCTTCGTCAGGAGAGAAATAATGTTTGTCCAGCAGGGTTGAAAGAACACTCAGCAGGTTTCTTTCCTGAAGGCTGCGATCACGTCCCCCGTGGATTAACTGAAAAGACTGAATGATGAACTCAATCTCGCGAATGCCACCGGGTCCAAGCTTAATATTGCTCTCCATTCCTTTGCGTTTTACTTCACGCCGGATCAGCTGCTTCATTTCCCGAAGAGCGCTGATGGAGCCAAAATCAATATAGCGACGATAAACAAAAGGGCGCAGCTGGCTCAGCAGTAACTGGCCTGCAAGGATATTGCCGGCAACCACTCTGGCCTTGAGCATGGCGTAACGCTCCCAGTCCCGCCCCTGGTCCTGATAATACTGCTCCATTGCAGCAAAGCTCATGGCCAGGGCTCCACTGGAACCATAAGGCCGCAGTCGCATATCAACCCTGAATACAAAACCATCGGCACTCTGACAATCCAGCACCTTGATCAGTCGCTGGCCAAGGCGGATAAAAAACTCCTGATTGGTAATGACCTTCTTGCAGCCACGGGTTTCCCCCTGGCAGGGGTAGGTAAACATCAGATCGATGTCTGAAGAGAGGTTAAGGTCTTTGGCACCGAGTTTGCCCATACCCAGTACCACCATTTTCTGGGGAACTGGCTCTTCACCCGGTATGTTTGTGCCATAGGGTGTTCCCATGGCCTCGCAGCAGTCCTGATAAAGCCAGTTGAGCGCACTATCAATACAGGCATCAGCCAACGCAGACATATCCGCTGTGGTTTCCTGCATGCTGACCCGACGGTTCAGATCGAGCCAGATAATTCGAAGCATTTCCCGGTTTCGGTAAAGTCTGAGAGACTTGATCAGATCCTGCTCATTCTCAACAGTTTCAAGCACTTTTTGCAGACGTTCTGGATGGGTTTGGGCGAAATCAGGGAGTTTGTCATGGTTTTCCAGAAGGCTGGAAAGCCACTCAGGGTGACGAATACACTGCTGTGCGGCAAAGTCACTGCCTGCCCAGCAGTGGATCAATTCATCCATTAGCTTAGGGCTTAACTGGTCATTCTTGTCAGGAAAAAGGCTGACAGGAAGAGTTAATGACGGGTTGTTATCAACAAACTGTTGCCAGTGAGCAGTGACAACGTTCCTGACCTCTTCAGGAATAGTTTCAGGTGACCCGGAGGCAGTTAATTGTTGACTGAATTGTGCCTTGAGTGACTCCATAAACCCGCTCTCTTCTGGTTGCTGGAGCCATTTTATGGGAATGGCATTACTATAGCCATATCTCAGTTTTTTAAGATGGTGTCGTTTGAGTTAAGCACTTAGACAGCATCGTGTATATAGGATAGAAACAGCTAATAACTTAAGATGCTTGTATTACAGGCGCGCTTTTTGAAGGCCAAACAATAAAGCTGGTAAAAGCTGGCTTTACATCAAAGTCTCTCATTTCCTTAACCTCTTTTTGAGTAAAATGCTGACAGCCAAATATTTGGCAAAGCGGGCTCTTGAAATGCTTTGAGATGGCAACAACTTTATCCCCTTTTTTAAAAGCTCTTTTGGCGGCAAAAGCTGAAAGTTCACTTGATTTTTCTAAATCTGTAAATTGACCATAAGTCCAGCTTTTGTTTTTCTCCAAAATTTCCAGTGGAATAAGGCCAAAAGTTGGCATTGTAAAATATTTCTTAATTTCTAATATGTCGTAATGATGTTCCAGAGCAATAACATGCTCTAGCAGTTGGATATTTTGAGCAGCCTGTAAGAGCCTTTCTGGAGTAATTTCCTCCTGAAAAGCTCGAGTAAATAGGGAGTGCTCAGAAGCCGAGAGTTTATCAAATATTTCTGCAACCTGCTGAAGGGTTGAAGAAATTTGGCCTGTGCATAGCATTTCCTGAAATGCAAAAGGGTTAAATGGACAGGTAAATGGATTTCGATTGTGAATCAGGAATTCATGATTGCCCAACTGTTCGATATCTATTTCTGCGTATGGGCTATGGTCTAAAAGATCATTCCATAAGCCATGGGTTACGACTGCTTTTAGTGTTGATGCCGTTAGATGGGCTTCTCTGCTAAGAAACGCAAGTGCCAGCAAGTGTGAATATTTACCATGCAGGAAGTTGGCTGACCAGTTGCTGTCCGTAAAACCTGATTTTGCTGCTAGTGGATTGGCTATCTCAGAAGGTACATAACCAATAAATTCTGGGGCATCTCGCAATTGAATACCTGCCTGAGACAAGTTTCCCAAAACTTTCAACAAAGCTCCCTGGGTTTTAGGGGCTGTGGCTTTGACAAATTTTTCGCCCTTTGCACCGTCTGGTTGAGAATATCTATATTTCTGGGAGTTGCATACAGTTTCTGCATCATTTCTGGCGCTTGGTTTGACTTGCTTTTGAATATTTACTTTCTGTGGTGCTGTAAGTTGAAGGTTTATAAAGCCTTCCTTTACAGATAAGTAATCCAGAGGCTGTTTTGAGTCTAATTCTTCAACCAATTTTTGAGGTAACAAACGTCTAAGCTTTGTTCCAACCAGATCAAAAAAACTCAATTGAGCGGGATAATCGAGCATTTTAAGTTTGCAAAGCTTGTATTGAATTTGTTGAAAAGCATTAAGTGGTTTAATGTCAGCCTCTTTCAACGTTGTGCCTCTAGATGAAATCTCGGCAATATGCTGACCAAGTTGTAAACCAACTATATGTTTAGATCGTTCCGTCAAAAAGGTTCCTGGAAGGAGTAGCGATTTAAGATCAATGCGTGATAAGTCCCAGAATAAATTTTTATTGCACTTTACAAGAATGGGACCAGGGTCACTGATTGACCTTTTACTGATAGGAATCTCTCCCAATGGGCTATAATCTGTGCCAATAGCGTGATACCTGTCCTTACGGATTCCCCCAATTGAGGGCTCTGATTTATCAAGGCTTACAGGAAATGCTACTTTTTTTTCTGAAGATAATGCTAGCTGGTATTTCTGATTATCAGTGAATGAAACCCTATCCATAGCTTTAGCTTTTTTTCTCTATTGGTTAAAACGATTTTGATTATATTTAATCTGGAAAGTTCATGTTTTTTGCAAACTATCGATTTTTTTCAGGTTGATGTTACCGGAAAGAGTTTGTGCTGATGTTTTTTGCAAAATTTATTTCTCGTATTCCTTTTAAAGTGATTTATATCATTTCCTATTTCCTCTATTTGTTCATGTTTTATCTTTCCAAATATCGAACAGGAACTGTTCACAAAAATTTGCGACAGGCTTTTCCAGAAAAGAGTGAAAAGTATATTTCTTATGTGGCCAGACAGTTTTACCGTCACCTGTCGGACCTTTCTCTTGAAGTGATTAAAGCCCATAAGATGAGTGCAGAAGAGTTTAAAGAACGTTGCTCAATTCTTGGTGCTGATGCTCTGGAGGCTGTATCAAAAGGAAGGTCCAAGCCAGTCATAGTGTTAACCATACATCAGGGAAACTGGGAGTGGATGCTCCATGCCGTTTCACAGCACCTTGGGGTGCCAATTGACCCGGTTTATAAGCCTTTACACCACAAAGGCTGGGATCAGTTTATCCATGAGATTCGCAGTCGCTTCAACTCCCGTCCCATTCCAATGAAACAGGCTGGACGGGACATCCTTAAGCGCAAAAATGGTTTCCGGCTTTTTGTGATGCTTGCTGACCAGACCCCGGTAGAAGGGGAGCGAAGTTACTGGGTCTCTTATCTCAATAAAGAAGCGCCTTTTTATCTGGGCGCAGAAAAAATTGCTTATTTGACCCAATACCCTGTCTTTTTTGCCCAATGTCGGCGACTGAAGCGTGGCTACTATGAGCTTGAGTTCAAAGAACTTGCAGTGCCTCCTTATGAAAACACCAAAGGCAAAAACAATCATCAGATTATTGATGCTTATGTGAAGGCTGCGGAAGCAGCGATCTATGAACAGCCGGAAACGTTTCTCTGGAGTCATCGTCGTTGGAAAAGAAGCCGGAAACGTGATCAGTGAAACGCGGCTCCGCAGGGCTTGGTCCAGTAGGGAATTCCTCTTAGTTCAAATTCCTTTTTATAGGTAATTAGCTACTTGATGGTGCCATGTATTGACTAATATCAAATTTTCTCTCGACAGAATCTGAGGTAGTTCGGTTTTTAACCAATAAACTCCATAATTGACTGAGCATGGGCTGAATTGTTTGTTTTTGTTACTGGTGTCGCGAGATTTTTCCTGAAAAATCAATACTTTTTGTAAAAAAACTACACGTAAGTACTGGTACTCATTGCGGGAATTGCTTATCTTGTAGTTATATTACATTTGATTAATATCAATTTTTTTTTAAGCTTGGGCTGTTAGACGAAATTTGTTCGGTATGCTTGATGTTGCAAGTGATCAACCATTAACAATAGCGAACACAAAGTTTGGTGTGGCAGTTTGATACGTCAACAGGCGTAGGGGTCAGCAGAATTGCTACTCGCTTGGCAGGGTAACTGGGCATCAGACTCACCTGTGAAGCTGGCGAGATAAAGAGCATTACCTCATATGGGAGGGGCTGTCTGATCCATTCCGACCATTATGTCCGGAAACTCTGATCCAGGTTCAGGGCAGGATTCGTATTCCTGCCCTGACTTTGTTTCGTCTGCGCCTGACCTGGGAGTTTGGCTGAGAATAGATTGCCCTGTATTGTTGGCAGTCTATTCTCAGTCAGGTTCCCAGCTCTATCGATCTTGGAGCCGATTTGTATGCATGATATCGACCCTATAGAAACCAGGGAATGGCTGGAAGCACTGGATTCCGTACTTGAGCAGGAAGGTGAAGACCGTGCTCATTTTCTGCTGACCCGGCTTTCCCAGCACGCTCGTGCCAAAGGCACGCAGCTGCCATACGCTATTACTACCCCTTATCGCAATACGATAGCTCCTGAAAAAGAAGCCCGTATGCCTGGCGACCTGTTCATGGAGCGCCGTATTCGCTCGCTGGTTCGCTGGAATGCGCTGGCCATGGTTATGCGCGCCAACAAGAAGGACAGCAGCCTGGGCGGCCATATCTCTTCCTTTGCCTCCAGTGCCACTCTGTACGACATCGGTTACAACTACTTCTTCCACGGCCATGAAAGTGATCGTGAAGGCGATCTGGTGTATTACCAGGGTCACGTAGCACCTGGTATCTACTCTCGAGCCTTTCTGGAAGGCCGTCTGGACGAGAGCCAGCTGGATAATTTCCGTCAGGAAGTGGATGGCAATGGCCTGTCTTCCTACCCACACCCTAAGCTGATGCCCGACTTCTGGCAGTTCCCGACCGTATCCATGGGCCTTGGCCCACTGCAGGCGATCTATCAGGCTCACTTCATGAAGTACCTGATTAACCGCGGCATGTCTCAGGATCAAAACCGTAAGGTCTGGGCATTCCTTGGGGATGGTGAGATGGATGAGCCGGAATCTCTCGGTGCCATCTCTCTGGCCGGTCGTGAGAAGCTGGATAATCTGATCTTCGTGGTCAACTGTAACCTGCAGCGTCTTGATGGCCCGGTACGTGGTAACGGTAAGATCATTCAGGAACTGGAAGGCGTCTTCCGTGGCGCTGGCTGGAATGTCATCAAGGTTGTCTGGGGGCGTCATTGGGATCCGCTGCTGGCCCAGGACAAGCATGGCAAGCTGCAGGAAGTGATGGATAAAGCCGTTGATGGTGATTACCAGAACTGTAAGGCGAAAGGCGGTGCCTGGACCCGTGAGCACTTCTTTGGCCGTGACCCTGAAGCTCTGAAGCTGGTTGAACACCTGTCTGATGATGATATCTGGCGTCTGAACCGTGGTGGTCATGACCCATACAAAGTCTTCGCTGCGTACCACGAAGCTGTTAACCATAATGGCCAGCCTACCGTCATTCTTGCCAAGACGGTTAAGGGTTACGGTACCGGTGCCACCGGTGAAGCGGCCAACGTCAGCCACAATGTTAAGAAGCTGCCGGTTGATGACCTGAAGCACTTCCGTGATCGCTTTGACTTGCCCATCAAAGACGAAGATATTGAGACTCTGCCTTACTTCAAGCCAGACGCTGACAGCCCTGAAATGAAGTACATGCGCAAGCGTCGTGAAAAGCTGGGTGGCTTTATTCCACAGCGTCGTGTGGAAACCGATGTTAAGCTGGAAATTCCTGGCCTTGAGGCTTTTGAAGCCGTGACCAAGGGCAGTGGTGAGCGTGAAATTTCCACCACCATGGCTTACGTTCGTATTCTTGGCGCACTGGCCAAAGACAAGAGCCTTGGCAAGCACATCGTGCCGATCATCCCTGATGAAGCGCGTACCTTTGGTATGGAAGGTATGTTCCGTCAGCTGGGTATCTACTCTGCGGAAGGCCAGAACTATGAGCCGGTAGACTCCGACCAGGTCATGTTCTACAAAGAATCCAAGCAGGGCCAGATTCTGGAAGCGGGCATTAACGAAGCGGGTGCTCATGCTGCGTGGATTGCTGCTGCAACGTCTTACAGCAGTAACAACGTTCCGATGATCCCATTCTACGCGTTCTATTCTATGTTTGGTTTCCAGCGTACTGGCGATCTGGCATGGGCAGCGGGTGATATCCAGGCTCGTGGCTTCCTGATTGGTGCTACTGCTGGTCGTACCACTCTGAACGGTGAAGGTCTGCAGCATCAGGACGGTCACAGCCATATTCTGGCATCCACCGTACCGAACTGCATCAGCTACGACCCGACCTACGGCTACGAAATGGCTGTGATTATCCAGAATGGTCTGCAGCGTATGTATGGCAACGGTGAGAATGTCTGGTACTACATCACCGCCATGAATGAAAACTACCGTCAGCCAGCGCTGCCGGAAGGTCCAGAAGTGATCGAAGGCATCATCAAGGGGCTTTACAACCTGGAAGAAAACTCCCGTAACCAGGGACCTAAGGTCCAGTTGATGGGTTGTGGCACTATCCTTGAAGAAGTCCGTGCTGCTGCCGGTATTCTGCGTGATGAGTTCAACGTTGAATCTGATATCTGGAGCGCAACCAGCTTTAACGAGCTGGCCCGTGATGGTCAGGATGCCAAGCGTTACAACATGCTGAACCCTGAAGCCGAGAAAAAAGTCAGCTGGGTTGAGAAGCAGCTGTCTGGTCGAAAAGGTCCTGTTGTTGCCGCTACTGACTATATGAGCCTGTACGCCAACCAGATCCGCGAGTTTGTGCCTGCAACGTTCGTGTCTCTGGGTACTGACGGATTTGGTCGTTCCGACACCCGTGAACAGCTGCGTCGCTTCTTCGAGGTAGATCGTTACTTCATCGTGGTCGCTGCCCTGTATGCGCTGGTTCAGGATGGTGAGCTGGATGCGTCTGTTGTCAGTCAGGCCATCAAGAAGTTTGATATTGACCCAACCAGAGCTAACCCTCTGTATTGCTGAGTCTGGAACTGAAGAGAAGGTATGAGGAATGAGTGACGAAATCATCAAGGTTCCAGATATCGGCAGTGGTGAGGCAGAAGTCATCGAAATCTGCGTCAAGCCTGGTGATACGGTATCGGCCGAAGACTCCCTGATTGTTCTGGAGTCTGACAAGGCAACCATGGAAGTCCCGGCACCACGCGATGGCGTGGTGACCGAAGTGCTGCTGACGGTTGGTGACAATGTCAGCGAAGGGGCTCCGATGGTTAAGATGGCTGCTGCAGGCACTGCCGCAGCAGCACCTGAGGTTGTTGAGCAGGCAGCAGAAGCTCCTGTTGCGGCGGCTCCGGTAGCTGACGTTGCACCAGCACCAGCGGGTGGATCCCATATTGAATCTGTGCATGTGCCTGATATCGGTGCTGAGAATGTGCCGGTTATTGAGGTTTGTGTGAAGGTTGGGGACACCGTTGCCCTGGAAGACTCATTGATTGTTCTGGAGTCGGACAAAGCAACCATGGAAGTGCCTTCCCCGGTTGAAGGCGTTGTGAAAGCCATTCACGTCAAGGAAGGTGATGCCCTGAATCAGGGTGACCTGGTGATTGACGTTGAAGTGAATAGTGGTGCTGTTACTGTCTCTAATGAGCCGGCATCGGTTTCTGCAGCGGCTCCAGAGCCTGCTGCTGCCGCACCAGCGGCACCTGCCCCTCAGGCTGGACCTCGTATTGAGAAAGTAACCGTACCGGATATTGGTGCTGAGAATGTTCCAGTCATTGAGGTCTGTGTCAGCGTTGGCGACCAGGTTGAAGAAGAAACTTCACTGATCGTGCTGGAGTCTGACAAGGCGACCATGGAAGTACCTTCGCCGTTTGCCGGTGTTGTGAAAGCCATCATGGTCAAAGAGGGAGACACCCTTAGTCAGGGCGACCTGATTCTGGATATTGAAGTGTCTGGTGGGGTTGAAGTACCCGCTGTCATCCAGCCTGCTCCAGCGGCTGCTGCGCCTGCTACTGCACCACAGAAACAGGAAACTGTTTCCCGTGCACCATCAGCGCCACCACCACGTGCCGAAGCACACCCTGTGGAACTTGAGCGTGCCAACCGTAAGTTCCATGCTGGCCCTGCGGTGCGCAAACTGGCCCGTGAGTTTGGTGTTGACCTTGCGGAAGTAACCGGCACTGGTCCACGTCGTCGCATTCTTAAAGAAGACGTGCAGAAGTACGTCAAGATGCGTCTCAGTGAAAAGCCTCAGGCTGCTCAAGGTGTTTCTTCTGGCCTGGGTATTCCTGCCATGCCAGAGATCGACTTCAGCAAGTGGGGTGACATTGAGAAGGTTGCCCTGAACCGTCTGCGCAAAGTGGCGGCTCAGAACTTCCAGCGCTCCTGGTTGAACGTGCCGCACGTTACCCAGTTTGATGAGTGTGACATCTCTGAACTGGAAGCGTTCCGTAAATCTCAGAAAGCGCTGGCAGAGGCCCGTGGTACCAAACTGACACCATTGCCGTTTATCCTGAAAGCCGTTGCTTATGTGCTGAAAGAGCTGCCACAGTTCTGCACTTCCCTGAGCCCGGATGGCGAAACGCTTATCTACAAGAAGTACATCAATATTGGTGTCGCGGTAGATACTCCAGATGGCCTGCTGGTTCCGGTCATCAAGAATGTGGATCAGAAGAGTCTGTGGGAGCTGTCTGCTGAGTGTATTGAGCTGGCTGGCAAGGCTCGTGGTAAGAAGCTGAAGCCTGATGAAATGCAGGGTGGCTGCTTTACGATCTCCAGCCTTGGCTCTATCGGTGGTACGGCGTTTACTCCGATCGTCAATGCGCCAGAAGTGGCCATTCTTGGCCTGTCCAAGGCTTCCATGAAGCCGGTATGGAATGGCAAGGAGTTTGATCCGAAGCTGATGCTGCCTCTGTCCCTGTCTTATGACCACAGAGCAATCAATGGTGCGGATGCTGCACGTTTCACCACCATGCTGGGTGAACTGTTGACGGATATTCGTAAATTGTTGTTGTAATGCAGATGCCTCAGGGAAGTTTTTCCCTGAGGCTTTTCATATGATTTTTTCTGCTGGAGTCTTTGTTTTATTTCCTTACTCTAACCATCTTTGCCTGAGCAGATGTTTTTTGCTCTTTCTCAGACCTTGCATTTTCTTTTTCTTCGGGCTTCACCCAATCATGGTCAAATAGAAGTTTTTCGATTTTTCTAAAATCTTCCATATCTTCCATATCTTCCATATCTTCCATATCTTCCTGTTTCCTGGGCTCAGGTAATTCTTGTATCTGTTGAACGTCTGCTCCGTGCTTAAGTAAGAGCTCGGTCAATTCGGGAGACCTTAGAAAGCTGACCGCATTTTGTAACGCCGTCATACCTAGACAATCTTTAAGGCTTAGATCAGGCCCATGAATCAAAAGCAACCTAATGATCTCAATATAAGCCGCTTCTGTATCATCACTCATCATTGCTCTAATGAGTGGAGGGTCATTTTCAAAATTAATAGCGTTAATATCTACATATGCTCCTTCTAGCAGGAACTTTAATAGGTATTTATTGTTATACTCAATGACTAAGTGGATGAATGGATTTTTATGATCATATTTATTGGGGTTGAAAATGCCATTCTCAATCAAAAATGCTACTGGACCATTTAAATTTTGAGATAAGCAATAATCAATAATCCGTTTTATAGTGCTTTGATCGAGATCGGGGGATAGTAACGATAGCTTTTCTCCAAAATTATCGAGTAAATAATAAATACCAGAACAGTCTCTTTGCAATTTAACTTGATCACTGACTTCTGAATCAGTAGCCAATATGCCAGATGAAACAGAATCAGTTTCAGAGACCTCTGATTGTGACGGGGTTAATCTCTGTATATCCAATCTGGATGGTGCTTCTATTAACTGGCCAGGTATAAAGCCAGAAGGTGGCTTCCTTATCGAAAGTCTACAGGAAATATTGCGCTCAAGCCTGACCGGAGAAGAATATTTAGGTCTGTACTTTGTGCCCTTTTCGTCCATTAGGAAGTTATCAAGCAACCACTTTGTTACTTTGTCATGTGGACTTGTGCGACGTATTCCATGTTTGCCAACTTTGCTTAAATTTCTATCTGGCTGTCCTGTCTGATCATGTTCTGGCTGTATTATCTCTTCTCGCCGTTTGGTTAAGTTAGAAGACATCATATTCTTAATATTTCCTGATATTTGAAGATTGGATTCATTTGGCAAAAATATGATTGATGTTGTTTTATTAATAAAGTTATATTTCTAGATTGTTAATATATAGCTTTTGAGGTGGGTTTTTGATTTTATTTTTGGTTGATGATCTTTAAATAGATCATTTTGCGTATATCAATCATGTCTTTATTGGTTAGTTCAGACGCAATCAACCATTCATTAGAGATGAGTTCTGATATGCCAGCCAAAGTGTTTTCAAATTTTGGATTGCTTAAAGATTTATCCTTAAGCAATTGTATCAATCTAAGATCAATGGTTGCTTCATGTAAATCAAGAAAACGACGATGGATATCCAATGATTTCGGACATTGGTTTGCTGAAGGATAGATATACATAACATCACCCTCTCTACCATCCGTCGGATCAAACGGATCGGCAGTGGGCATACGACCATGCCATTGTAAATAGCCTTCAGCACTCGATCTCCAGAGGAAAAGACCGGCGGCTAATCGAGGCTCTGGCATATTGTACAGCCAGACTGAGCTGTTTTTCTGCAACTGCTTAATACTTTCTTCAGTAACCTCTATGCCATGGTTGATCAGGAGAAGGTCTGTTGTTTCTGCCAGTTCAGCCTGGCTTTCATTGTTTAGATGACCTGCGGTCTTAAATTGTAGAGAACCATCTTTCAGAAGTCTGGCAGTGCTCTTTATCTGTGAAAACGTGTCATTGGCAGGTTCATCAAAAATTGACCAGTAAATCTCTGGCAGTTCCTGATCTTTCAATAATTGCTGAAGCTTCATTAAGTCAGCACCTGCACTGAGTTCGCTCTTTTGCTGCAACAGACGTTTCAGTGGCGAATAGGCTAATATTTTACCATCGAACCCAAAGCGCTTTACCTGCTTCAGTTGTTGAATAAATTCTTGTCGACTCGCTTCTGTATCGGGTGTTGGCAATGCTGGTGCAACGGTACTGAAACCATGGGAGGCCAATAAAGAGAGGTCACAAGAAGTGGCAGTCGAGGTCTGGCCTTCCAGTGACTTGAACCATTGGTAGTAGGGTGTTGGTTCCAGGTAAAGGCCCACTGGTGTTTCCAGCTTCGGAAGAACGACCGGAAGTACTCGTACTTTGTAGTCCAGGAGTTTCAATTCACCTCGGCTGAACAGCTGAATTTTGCCAGAGTAGTCACCAGAAAATGCTTCAGAAGGAACATTCACCTGGACATAAAGGCGCCTCGGCTTCTTATTGGATAGCTGAATGCTTTCCATATCCGCCCGAAGATAACTGTCATCCAGTATCAGTGAGGTTGCATTAGGTGCTGGCCTTTCAAAGCGCCAGTGTCCATAGCGAGTGGTTACCTTTAATGACTTCCCATCCGATGATTTTGGAGGGGATACAACGATAACCGGGGCGATATCATCAACAGGGCTCTCTATTTCAAAGGTCAGGTTAAGAATGGTGTCTCTTGCTACAAGATAATATGCTTCATCATCTTTTACCTGTTGACTGATATCCTCCAGTGAGAGCCCGTCTGGAGGGCTGTATTGCGGATTATGTACAGACCATTGATTAAGAAAGCGTTCACGGCGTTTTTCCTGTGTGGCCTGGGCAAAGATTCCATCAAGTGGTTCTAATACCAGTGCGGATATATATCGGGCATCATAATCACCTTTCAGGTCAATGTTGAGCATCCCGTCAGAGACCTGAATATTCTGGCTGATAAAGCCACTTCGGCGTTTTCCAACCAGAGACCATAGGTCTCCATCGATACCTCCCTCTTTTTTCCTGCCAGCCAGATAGACATTGTTGATCCACTGCTCTCTGGTGAACTTCTCATCAATGATCGTCGTTCCATTGGCGATAATTTGTCGTGTAAGAAAGTGTGGCAGGTATTCCCACTCCCCCTGATCTTGTGTCCACAGACTGAGCTTCCATTGCCCGTCCGACCAGGGTATCTGGAGGCTTGTCACGCCACTGATACCATCACGAATCAGTGAGTCGCCTGATGTTCGGACGCGCTCGGTTATTTTACCCTTGAGATATGAGCTGTTCTTGCCAATGGATTCAAAGCCAGGGAAAGCCGCGCTGTTGCCTGAACCAAAATCCAGTGCAAGCGTTTGTTCCGGAAGCTTACTCGCGGCACTGATAAGAATTTTCTCAAGTTGGATACCTGCCCACATGTCGGCACCAAACACGAAGAGTTTGGAGTAGGGCTGTTTAAATGGCTTACCACTGGACGCTTTCAAACCGGAGAGGGGCAAGATCAGTTCAAAGGAGCCTGGGGATAATGTAAATTCCTGGTTGACTCGTGACCGATAATCCGAGGAGTCTTCATTATCGAGACGAACAATCAGTATTTGCTGTTTTTTCGACTCATTCTGGCCGCTGATAATCAGTTCAGAGCCATTCTCGAAACGGCTCTGATCGAAAGTATGAATAAAAGGAGGCGAGCCTGCTTCGGTCAGTAGCAGCTGCTCACTGTTGGCAACTGTAGTAAAAAAACTAAAGCTTAAGGCACAGGCGGTTAATGAAAGTTGTTTCACTGCCGTTTTTTCAATGAACCTTACAACTGGCCATAGGTGCTTTTGAAGGGTGTGCTCAATAGCCTGTCCCATGGTACTTTCAGCGGCCTCATCGTTATTGGAGGAATAGCCTTAATATCGACGGGAAAGAGGTTGGTTAAAGCCACTAAACAGGATACGAAGGAAACGTTACCGGCTCTGATCTTGATATTAGAGCCGGTATTGAAAACTCATGGTCAGGCCAGTGCAGCCAGGAAGTTCTTCAAAGTGATAATAATAATCACCAGAACCATCAGAGAGAAATCCAGCCCGCCGAGCGGTGGAATCACTTTACGGATTCGGCTGGTGAGCGGCTCGGTAATTTGCAGGAGCAGCATTAGTCCCGGATTATAGCTGTTTGGGGCAACCCAGCTGGCAATGGCGATAATGATCAGGCTGAACATATAGATATTCAGGAATTCTATGCCCAGTTTAATCAAGCCACTGATCAAGACACTGGGGAAAGGAATGGTTGCCAGAGAGTAGCCACCCATCAATAGCAGTACATAGAGCAGTATGATCTGAAGTATTAGCGCCAGAACCAGAGAAGCCATATCCACGCCACCATAACCGGGAATAATCTTGCGGATAGGGTTTAGTAGTGGTGATGTAGCCTTCACTATGGCTTGAGAAATAGGGTTATAAAAGTCGGCCCGAACGAGCTGAAGCAGAAAGCGAATCAATACAGCCATGATATACAAACCGCCTAGGGTTTGGATCAGGAAGCTGAGACTCGAAGAAAGTGCAGACATAGAGCGTATTGGATACCCGTCATGTAAAGGTATAAGGGAATAATAGCCTTATACTTAAGTTAATAATCTTTACGCATAATACAATAAAGACTCGCCATCTCACGTCAACAGGATGAAAATCAGTCTTTTAACGATTCTGCCAGTTCTATCGACCGGTTTACGGCCGCATTCATAGCCTTCTCAACCAGCTCGGGGAGCCCCTGCTCCTGAAAAGTCTTTATTGCCTGCTCAGTCGTGCCATTTGGAGAGGTAATACGGCGGCGCAGTTCCGCCGCGTCAACATCACTTTCCGTTGCCATTCGGGCTGCACCAAGAGCGGTTTGCAGGGTCAGCTGTCGAGAAGTTTCCACATCAAGGCCGAGGCGGGAACCCACCTGTTCCATAATCTCCATCAGGAGGAAGTAGTAGGCTGGGCCGCTGCCAGAAACAGCAATAACGGCATCAATCAACGACTCCTGATCAACCCATTTGGCAATGCCAATTGCATTGAAGATGTCATCAGTCAGTGTTTTATGATCAGTGCTGACATTGTTGTTGGCATACAGACCGCTGGCACCACACTGCAGAAGAGACGGTGTATTCGGCATGCTGCGAACAATAGAAAGGTGCTCCCCACCCCACTTTTGTAGGCTTTCCATGGTAATGCCAGCAGCGACGGAGATGATCAGGGCATTCGGTTTTATGGACGGACTTAAGTCCATTAGAACTTCTTTCATCACCTGTGGTTTCACGCAAAGCATAATGACGTCAGCTTTGCCAACGGCCTGATGGTTATCCACAGTCGTTTCAATGTTAAATTTTTCGCGGATATTGGAAAGCGTTGCTTCCGTTCTTGCGGTAGCAATCAGCTGGTAGGTTGGCCAGCCATTATTGATCAGACCTCCAATGATGCTGCTGGCCATATTGCCAGCGCCGATAAAAGCAATGGTTGATTCGTTCATGAGTTGTTATCCGTTGGAGTAGTTTCTGGAACCAAAAAGAGCAGTTCCTATGCGAACGATGGTTGAACCTTCCTGTATAGCCGCCTCAAGGTCATCCGTCATACCCATGGACAGGGTATCCATATTCAGAGAGAACTCTTTATTCAGAGCGTGTAAGGTATTGTTTAATACCCTGAAAGGTTCACACTGTTTTTCAGTATTTGCTTCAGGGGCTGGAATAGCCATCAGACCACGCAGCTTAAGGTTGGGTAAGTTGGTAATGGACTGAACCAGTGAAGGAAGTGCTTGAAGATCGATTCCTGCCTTGGTGCCTTCCCCACTGATATTGACCTGCAGGCAGATATTTAATGGTGGAAGCTCGTCAGGGCGCTGATCATTTAGCCTCTGCGCGACTTTCAGGCGGTCAACACTGTGAACCCAGTCGAAGTGGTTACTGATATCCCGGGTTTTGTTTGACTGAATCGGGCCGATGAAATGCCAGTGGATGTCCGAAAGGTCACGGAGCTCATTAATTTTGCCTAAAGCTTCCTGAAGATAGCTTTCGCCAAAATGCTTTTGACCCAGATGCCATGCTTCACGCACCATAGAGGCAGGTTTGGTTTTGCTGACGGCCAGCAGTTGCACTTGTCCATCGCGATTGCAGGCTTGCTCAGCTTGATGAATTCGGTCATAAACCCGTTGAAATCGGTTTTGTAATAAGGTCATCAGGTTGTACATTACCGGGTAAATAAATTGGCTATTTTACCTGCTTCCTGGTGTAAGGGGGATAATAAATGGATATTACTGAGCTGTTGGCATTCAGCTTTAAACAGGGGGCTTCGGATCTGCATCTGTCAGCAGGGCTTCCGCCAATTATTCGCATGGATGGCGATGTGCGTCGTATTAATCTGCCGCCCATGGATCAGAAGAAAATTCATGGGTTGATCTACGATATCATGAATGACAAGCAGCGAAAGGACTTCGAGGAACATCTGGAAACAGACTTCTCCTTTGAGGTACCTGGTGTTGCCCGTTTCCGTGTGAATGCCTTCAATCATAACCGGGGTACAGGTGCTGTATTTCGTACCATTCCCAGTAAAGTGCTGACCATGGATGATTTGAGCATGGGGCAGGTGTTTAAAACCATTGCCGACAAGCCCAGAGGGCTCGTACTGGTTACCGGCCCTACTGGCTCTGGTAAGAGTACAACGCTGGCTGCCATGCTGGATTACATCAATGACACCAAATACCACCATATCCTGACCATTGAAGACCCTATTGAATTTATCCACACTCCGAAGAAATGTCTGATAAACCAGCGGGAAGTACACCGGGATACCCATAGCTTCAGTAACGCTCTGAGGTCGGCGCTGCGTGAAGACCCGGATATTATTCTCGTTGGTGAGATGCGAGACCTGGAAACTATCCGTCTGGCGATGACTGCGGCTGAAACCGGTCACCTGGTGTTTGGTACTCTGCACACCACTTCGGCAGCCAAAACCATTGACCGTATTGTCGATGTCTTCCCAGCGGAAGAGAAGTCGATGGTTCGTGCCATGCTTTCTGAATCGCTTCAGGCTGTGATCTCGCAAACACTTTTGAAGAAAAACGGTGGAGGCCGTGTTGCGGCCCATGAGATCATGCTCGGTACTGCAGGTATTCGAAATCTGATTCGGGAAGATAAGGTTGCCCAGATGTACTCGGCCATTCAGACTGGTGGTGGGTTAGGCATGCAAACATTGGATCAGTGTCTGATGAACCTGATGAAAAAGGGACTGATCACCCGTGATGTTGCTCGTGAAAAGGCCAAGGATCGAGACGCATTTTAAGTGTCCCGGAGGCTTTTGAGTTTATCTTTCCATTGTGCTCTCAGGCTGCTTAGCCGTCTGGGAGCACATACATTCTCCTGACTGGATGAGTATCGCATATAACCGTTTACCAAGAGTGAACGACGGGCTGTATTTTAACGTCAATGTGATGATGAATGGATATTGAAAAATTATTAAAACTGGTCTCCGTTAAAAAAGCATCGGATCTGTTTATCACCGCAGGTTTTCCTCCCAGTGTAAAGCTTGATGGACGTCTGATGCCTGTCACAAAGACACCACTGACTGCCACAGAGGCAAAAGATATGGTGCTTGGTGTCATGGATGAAAAGCAACGTCTTGAGTTTGAGTTGAAGCAGGAGTGTAACTTTGCCATAGCCAAGGTGGGCATTGGCCGCTTTCGAGTCAGTGCTTTCCAGCAAAGAAACCAGTCAGGCATGGTCTTGAGGCGAATTGAGGAGAAAATTCCCAGCTTTGAAGATTTGAAGCTACCTCATATCCTTAAAGATCTTACCATGACCAAGCGCGGGCTTGTTATCCTGGTGGGCGCTACTGGTACGGGTAAGTCAACAACACTGGCCGCGATGCTTGGCTATCGAAATGAAAATGAAACGGGACATATCATCAGCATTGAAGACCCGATTGAGTTTATCCATCAGCATAAGAAGTGCATCGTTACGCAACGCGAAGTGGGAATCGATACCAAGTCCTATGAAGTGGCGCTGAAGAACACGCTTCGTCAGGCTCCGGATGTCATTATGATCGGTGAGATTCGAAGTCAGGATACCATGCAGTACGCCCTGAACTTTGCAGAAACCGGTCATCTTTGTCTGGCAACACTTCATGCCAACAATGCCAACCAGGCATTGGATCGCATCCTGCATTTCTTTCCCCCGGAGCACCATCATCAGGTCTGGATGGATCTGTCCCTCAACTTGAAAGGGATTGTTGCCCAGCAGCTGATTCCTTCACTGGATGGAACCGGACGCCGTCCAGCTATAGAGGTGCTTCTGAATACACCACTGGCTCAGGATATGATTCGCAAAGGTGATGTTCATGCATTGAAAGAGCTGATGAAAAAGTCCCGGGAGCTGGGTATGCAGACCTTCGATCAGGCGTTGTTTGACCTCTACAACAGTGGAGAGATCAGCTATGAAGAAGCAATCCGGCATGCGGATTCTGCAAACGACCTGCGCCTGATGATTAAGCTTGGCTCTGAAGTGGATGGGGATTATCTGACGGAGCGATCAGGCAAACTGACTTTGCAAATGGATGAGGCTTAAGTCAGTGCATGGCAAGCGCTTTAGGAGCTTGCCGGATGACAGGTTTAACTATTCATAAGGTGCTCATTTTGTGGATCATTCAACCAGGCTTCCAGGATAATCTGGGCGGCCATTGCATCCACTGGGTTTGATCCATAATGCCCTTTATGCCCAAGCTTACCGGCCCACTCTTTGGCTTCAAAAGAGGTGAGTCGCTCATCGGCTTCATAAAATGGCAGGTTGAAACGCCCATGAATCCGGTTACCAAACTTTCTGGCTCGTCGTGACATTTCCGACTCAGAACCATCCATATTCAGTGGAATGCCTACGACGATGGCATCGGGCTTCCACTCTTTGATAAGAGCCTCGATCTGGTTCCAGTCCGGGATTCCGTCCCTGGCTTTCAACGATGGCAGGGCAGAGGCTGTTCGGGTAATCACCTGCCCAGCAGCAACACCGATGTTCCGGGTTCCAAAGTCAAAACCCAGTACCGTACTTAATTTCTTATCTGTCATCGATTTCTTTTCTATGCATGACCAACCTGATCAGAAATCAGGTTGATATTAACGCCCAGTGTATTAGCAGCCGCACTCAGCCGCTGATGGTAAGGTGTATTGAAGACAATGGATGGATCCGCTTCACAGGTCAGCCAGGCGTTTTCGGATATTTCCTTTTCCAGCTGACCTGCCCCCCAGCCAGCGTAACCAAGCGCAACCAATGCCTGCTTTGGTCCTTTACCTTCTGCCATTGCCACCAGCACGTCGGTTGATGTCGCCAGTTGCAGCCCCGGGCATATTTCCATGCTGGCATCCCAGCTGGACTCCCCTGAGTTCAGGACAAAACCTCTCTCCTGAGATACCGGACCTCCAGAATATACGGCGTGCTGACTCACTTCTGATTGCTCATGATTATCAATGCCAACCTGGCGGAAAATCTCACTCATCGGCAGGGTACTTGGCCGATTGACGACAATACCCAGAGCACCTTCAGGGCTGTGCTCACAGATAATAGTCAGCGTTTCAGCAAAGGAAGGATCTGCCATGCTGGGCATGGCAATCAGGAAGTGGCTTTTGAAATTCTGGAAAGGAACACTGCTCATAGCGGCAGTATTAGGGTAAAGATCACTTATGGCAAGTCTTGATGCTTAGATTCGCTCGATACACTATAGCTTACTGGCTGAAAAGTCGGTCCCCAGGTTCAAAGCGCCAGGTACGTATAATTTCAACCATGTCATAGCTCTTAAGAGTGTCGTCGAATGGCGCAAAGGGTGAGGCCATTCTCACAATACGAACTGCAGCATCATCCAGAACCTGATAGCCAGATGAGTCCAGTATCTCAACATTTGACAATGTACCATCCCTGTTGATCGCTACCATCAGGCGCAGTTCGCCATAAAGCTGATCCTTACGGGCCTTTTCTGGATAGTTCAGGTTACCGACTTTTTCTACCTTACGTCGCCAGGATTCTTTATAAAATGCTCCGGCTTCCTGCAGGGTGGATGCTGCCGTCAGACGCTTGATTCGAGGGCGCTTTGCGTATTCCTGTCGTTGCTGGTGGAACTGGGCTTCAAGGCTGGCAATTTCGTTTTTCAGGTCAATGTGCTTACGTGGCTTATCTTTTTCGACTGCCACGGGCTCCTGTTTTTCACTGTCATCGGTTGCAGAAACTTTCTGATTGCTCTTTGCCTGTGTGGTCACTCTTGTCTGCTGGGTTAGAGTCTGATCAGGCTGGGCTGCCGTTTGTGACTGCGGCTGGACTTCCTTAATGGTGTCTTCCTGAAACTGTGCCTGCTGGTCACTGGATGGCAGCGCCTTTTCCTCCAGTGTGCCACTGCCCTGTTGATTGATCTGGGCAAGATAGTCAGCTTCCTTTGGCTTTTCCTTGCTTTGATAGGTTGCCAGGGTGACTTCCAGAGTTGGTGGTGGCGCAGGTTTTTCTTTGTAGCTGAAAGATATACCCAGCACGATCAGAACGTGCAGGGCAGCAGCCATAAAGAGGGTAAATCCCAGACGGTCTGACGTTGATACGGCTGCTGATGAAATGGTCGCTGGCTGAGTCATAGCTTTCTGGTTACTGCTTTCCTTGGTAAAGCACTGTGGCAGAGCCGTCCTGATAAACACTGGTATGAGCCCTTTTTACTTGAGGGCTCTGTACTTACAGATCAAGCTTCATATTTAAGACTATATGCAAGATCCCAGTGGAAAAAAACCGTCTACAAGATAATCGTCTACTCAGTCCCTGGCCTTGAGCTTTTCCTCGATCTTATCCATCAACTGACCGGCGATGTTGAGTGTAAACTGGTTGTCCAGCTCACGGATACAGGTGGGTGAGGTAACGTTGATTTCTGTGAGGTAGTCGCCAATTACATCCAGTCCAACAAAGATCAGGCCTTTCTTGCGAAGTTCTGGCCCTACCTGGCGGGCAATCCAGAGATCCCGTTCACTCAGGGGACGGCCTTCTCCTGTACCCCCTGCGGCCAGATTCCCTCTGAGCTCACCGGCAGCAGGAATGCGTGCCAGACAGTAGGGCACGGGCTCCCCATCAATCATCAGGATGCGCTTGTCACCTGATTTAATGTCCGGAATAAACTTTTGAATCATGGCTTGGCGCTGACCCATTTCCGTCAGGGTTTCAATGATCACGCTTAAGTTCGGATCATTTGGTTTCGTGCGGAAAATAGAACTGCCACCCATACCATCCAGAGGCTTCAGAACCACGTCACCATGTTCTGCTGCGAACTCTTTCAGTAGCCTTGGACTGCGGGAAACCATAACGGGGGGCGTGCACTGTGGAAAAAGAGTGGCAAACATCTTCTCATTACAGTCACGGATACTGCGGGGATTATTTACAATCAGCGTACCAGCCGCCTGAGCCTGCTCCAGCAGATAGGTGCTGTAGATAAACTCCATATCAAAGGGAGGATCCTTGCGCATCAGGATGACGTCCAGCGCATCCAGCGGCATCTCCTGACGGTCTTCCAGTTTGAACCAGTCCTCAGGGTCAGCAGTCACTGTTAATGGCTTAACGCTGCCCATGGCAATACCTTCTTTCTGGTAAAGGTCGGCCTGTTCCATGTAAAACAGCTGCCAGCCTTTCTGACTGGCAGCCAGCAGCATGGCGAGGGAGCTGTCTTTTTTGTAATTGATGGAGGCAATAGGATCCATCACAATGCCGAGTCTGATACTCATGGTTTCTCTACTTCCCCGGTTATTTTTCTGCAGAAGGCTCTTCAGAAGATGTGGTCTCTGAACTTATACCGTTACCACGAGCCATCGCTTCACCCATCTTGATAGACAGGCCAGGCTGCCAGTTTTCCAGCCATTCAATTTGATTTTTGCCAAAGAGTACGATTGCGGTAGAACCCAGTTTGAAGCGGCCCAATTCATCACCACGACTTAATTCAACCGACTGACTCGCTTCACCATAGGTGGTGGTAGCAACCTGACCCCTTTGCGGTGTAACCAAACTGGCCCATACAGTCTCAATACTGGCAACATTGATTGCACCAACCATGATGACCGCCATGGGACCATATTGTGTATCAAAGATACTGACCACCCGTTCATTCCGGGCAAAGAGGTTGGGGATGTTTTCAACAGTACCCTGGTTTACGGAAAAAAGTCGTCCTGGCACGTGAACCATCTTATGCAGGGATCCTGCCGCAGGGGTATGGACTCGATGGTAGTCTCTTGGGGAGAGGTAAATGGTGGCAAACTTTCCGCCCATAAACTCCTGCCCAAGTTCCAGGTCACCACCGAGAAGTTCGACCAGGCTGTAGTCATGACCTTTGGCTTGAAAAATTCTGCCGTTCTTGATGTCTCCCATCTGGCTGATGACTCCATCGGCCGGACTGACAATCATTTCCGGATCTTCTGGTAAAGGACGGGCGCCATCCTTTAATGACCGGGTAAAGAAGTCGTTGAAGTGAATGTACTCTTCAGCGTCTTCTCGTTTCGCTTCACTCATATTGACGTGGTAATGATCAATAGCCCAGCGAATCAGGCCATTTTTGAACCATGGAATCTGACATTCCACAAAATAGTATACAGCTCTGGAGATCAGGTGATGGGGCAGTACATACTGAACAGCTGCAAACAGTTTCTCTTTCACGGTGATGGAATATCCTGTAGTTAAAATACGTACCTGGTAAGAGCCTGCTGTCTATTTGAGAGGGAGCATGACAGGCTCTTAAAGTTCTTTAAATACCGCTCTAAGGCTTGCTCGCCAATGACTGAGACAGCTTCATCTGGAATATTGCCTGATCAAAACTGAGGCAATGATTCTCGGAAAACAGGAAAGTGTCAGCCATTGTAATTCATGGCATGACTGCCTGCACCTATGATGATGGTTATGTTTGCTCATTGAGCAACCGGTGTGTGAGGCAGGTTCCCCCATTCAGACCATGATCCGTCGTATGCTCTGACCGATTTAAAACCAAGGGCTTTGGCAACAAGATAAGTAAACCCTGAACGGTGGTGAGCCTGACAGTGGGTGATGATTTGCTGATCTCTCTTAATTCCAAGCGCATCAAGCTCTTCAACCAGCCCTTCTTTAATTCTGTAGTTCTGTTCCGGATCCATGGCTCGGGTCCACTCAAAATTAATAGCCCCGGGGATATGACCGGCTTTCTGTGCCATGACCTTTTCTCCGGAGTACTCTGCTGGGGAACGTGCATCCCAGATCGTAAACTCCGGACTTTCTAATGTCTCAAGAATGAAGTCGCAGCTGGCAATAACACTGTCATGAATGGTCAGAGAAACGTTCGTGGAAGTTCTCTCGTTTGGCCTGGACTCTCTTGAATGCCCTTCTTTCAGCCAGGCATGAATACCACCATTCAGGTAAGAGTATTTCCGGTGACCAATAACATCGAGCGTCCAGATGAATCGACCAGCCCAACCACCGCCTTCATCGTCGTAAACAATAAAGTGCTCTTCGCCAGTAAAGCCAAGCTCACTGAACAATGATTCCAGCTGGCTGAGCGCCGGAAGTTTGCCGCGGGCAGGCTGTGTGCCTGCAATCAGTAGATGAGGTTGTACGTTAATGGCTCCGGGAACATGAGCCTGCCGATACAACTGGGGATTGCAAAGATCAATAATAATCAGGCGTTCTTTTACTGGCGAATTGTCTTCAGCAGTCAGTATCGATTCCAGATCTTCTGGTTCCAGAATAAGTGGCAGCTTGTTATTGTCAGTCATATTACGTCCAGCTTCTATTTTGAACGCATTGTAATGGCAATTGCTGCTTTGATCACCCCGATTAGCTGTGTCTTAGAGTGGTTTCTTCCCGGGCTACGACACCTAACCGAAGGCCAACTCGTTGATTATTCATTGAGTCGTAGGGTTGTCCACGGTGCATGACTTGAGAGTTATCCCAGAAGACAATATCACCTTCCTGCCATTGGTGAGAGTAGATGGCGCACTTGCCGAGGATTTCATCTAAGAGTGCATCCCAGAATGCCCTGGCAGCTTTCGGGTCATTTTCGAGCCCAACCGGTATTGCCGTATCCGATCCCATGTAGAGACCCTCTCTGGCAATCAGTTCATGCTCAGAAACCAGGGGATGGGTTTTTAATGGTGTTTCCGCTGTCCATGCATCAGGCGTTAGAAACGGTGGCGAGTGGATAAGTTTTACTTTTCTTAGCTCTGCCTGCCGCTCAGGACTGAGAGAACGCCAGGCTTCAAGCTGGTCGAGGAAGTGTGTTGTATGAGGCTGCCCATCACAACCGGTCTCTGGAGTCTTGTGCATATGAAGCATCACAATATAGAGCGCATTCATCGCCAGCCCTTCCAGACGGGGAAGGGCATCCTTGTCGTGATGCCATTGCCAGGCAACGGCCTCCAGTGGTTGGTCAACAGGCCCCAGGGGGTTTCCAAGTACGGCAACATGATTACTGACCAGGTCAGGAGGTAACGGTGGGCGGTCCTTACGTTTGCGATTATCCCCTATCATCATGGGGCCAAAAGTATCCAGCGTAAACTGTTCCATCTCACTGGCGTTCATGTGCTGATTTCTGGCGAAGACCACCCCGTGCTGCCAAAGAGCATGCTTTAGCCCGAGCCTCTGGCTGCTGGTTAACTCTTTCAGGTTGATACCCTGACATACTTCAAAGCCAAGCCTTGGGTGCTGGCTGGTGGTCTGGTAGTTGATCATCGTCGGCAGGCAGTGTTATCTGATACTGCTGAGCAGTATAGGTAATCTGTGAGCCACGTAATGAAAACTCATCGAAAAGGGTTATCCAGCCAGGGAAACTTGTGAAGATCAGCCTGTTTATAGGGTACTTTGGTGAAATCCGGGTTCAGCGGTCCGGGAGCACCCATAAGCAACACTTCTTCAGCAATTGGAGCAAAGCCCGCATAAAAGTGGAAGATGGATTTGACCACCAGGGCTTTTATGCAGCTCAAGTCGATACCAAAGGCAGTAAAGACGGCAGGATGGAATACTTGAGTCCGTGTACTGTTAACAATAATGGATACTCCATTGCATTCCAGACAGACGGTATCACCACAAGGAACCGGAAGGTCATTTCCACAGTCCTGTGGAAACGGTTGGATAAGATCATTGATGATACCGGTTACTTTCACGTTGAGATCAAGTGGCTGGCCGGAATCAACGGAGGTTTTTCCTCCCAGCCGAACGGTCAGTTTTGCTCCTGTGCCTGCTTTTCGGGCGATATTTACGACCTGAGGGTCCCAGATCATGCCAATTGCACAGTCTGTGACGCCATTTGACAACATGGCTTCAAGAAAAGAGGTTGAATCACTGGCTGCCCCTCCGCCAGCATTATCGGCAATATCAGCAATCACGATGGGGTTGCCGGTATGTTCTTTTTGTAGAATGATCTGGATCGCTTTATTCAGGCTGATCGGGTTAAAGAGCAGCTCATGTCGATGTTCGAAAACAACGTTTCCGATTTCGTCTGCTGTTTGTTGAGCGAGTTCTGGGTCATTATCGCTGATCACCAGGGTTCGGGTGCCGCAGTCAGCAACATCTCCCCAGGGAAAACCATGACCAATATCTACTGAGATGATATTTTCCCTCTGTTCAACCTCAGGAAGCCTGTTAACGATACTGCGCATTGGCTCAAGAGCGGTTGGGTAGAGGTTGATCATACGACAGTCATGCATCGCCATGACGGGTCGGGTTTTTCCCAGAGTCATATCCACTGTCATGTTCAGAAGTGCTTCCGCCCTCTGAAGAATATCGGTGTGCGGATACTCCCGGTATATGGTAATCAGGTCAGACTGCTCCACCATGGTTTGAGTCAGATGACAATGGAGGTCAAGTTCAACTCCAATGGGGATTTCAGGCCCGACAATACTCCGAACTCTGGATATCAAATCTCCTTCGCAGTCATCATAACCGTCGGCCACCATGGCTCCATGGAGTGGCAGAATAATCAGATCCACGGGCAGAAACTGTTTCAACTCTTCCAGAAGCATTTCGCGTAGCTGCTCGTAAGCACTTCTGGTTGTTATGCCACCGGGTTCGGCTATCGCAATAAAGGATGGGCAGAAAGTCAGTCCTTTCTGCTGAATAAGATGTTGCAGATGGGTGAGAATCTTGCTTTCCAGCGCAGAGTCTGAGGCATCTGGCCGCGCAATGACATAGTCATCAAAACCGGTAGGGACGGGGGAAAATGTATTGGTTTCGGTGATGATCCCGCCAACGAAGACTTTCATGGCAACTCTGAATATTCATTGAAGTACCTCTAAGGTAGATCAATTTTTCTGGTTGCCATGATGAGGACTGAGATTCAGGCTTTTTCCAGCGAGTTCAGGATATTCTGATAACTGTTCATTCTTTCTTGAAGAATATCACCATTAAGCAGAGCTTTGCGAATGGCACAGCCTGGTTCCTGTTCATGACTGCAGTCCCGGAATTTACAGTGGCCAATGAATGGGCGAAACTCTTTAAAACCGTAAAGTACATCCTCTGGTTCCATATGCCAGAGTCCGAATTCCCGAATCCCCGGAGAATCAATCAATGTACCGCCTGCTGGAAAGTGGAATAATCTGGCAGCCGTCGTGGTATGGGTGCCTTTGCCAGTGCTTTCAGATAATGGACCAACTTTAGTATCCACACCAGGCAGAAGCGTATTGGCCAGGGATGACTTACCGACACCACTCTGGCCTACGAAAACACTGGTATGTTCATTAAGAAGACTCTTAAGTTCATTAAGCCCGTCTTCCGTCCGGGTGGATGCTTTAAGTACCCGGTAACCAATACGTTCATAGTTCATCAGCATGTCGTCAAGAACCTGACGGCTTGCTTCATCTTCCAGCAAATCGGTTTTATTTAGCAGGATTACTGGCTCAATACCCACGGTTTCCGCAGCAACCAGATAACGGTCTATCAGGTTCGGGTGAGGAATTGGAACTGGAGCGATGACCAGGACAATGTAATCAATATTGGCAGCGACAGGCTTTAACTGACCTCGCATATCCGGTCTTGATAACAGGCTGTCGCGGTCTTCCAGAGCCACTACAACTCCCATATCGCCTTTATTTGAGGCTTTCCAGACAATACGGTCCCCAGTCACCAGCGGTGGTAGATTGGCCCTCAGGTGGCAACGATAAGTTTCACCAGGTTTGCCTATTGGCTCAATATCCAGCTGAGCGCCATAGTGGGCGATAATCAGCCCGGGCTGCTCTGGCCCCAGTGAATCATCCTGAAGCTCCTGGGCAATCTTGTCCTCACGCTTCTGGGCGCGGGCTTTACGTTCTTCCTGAATTTTCTCTATGCGCCAACTTTGTCTGCGCGTTAGTTTGCGCTTACTCATGATGTGCGGCAGGAAGTCTGAGTTGTAAAAAAGTGAAGTATCATAAATTTGTGCTGAGCTGATTTCGCTGCAATTATGAATGAAGTAGACTTATTATGTCAGCTCATTCGTTATCTGCCCTCAAATAGAGTACCTTTTGTCAGAAAAAGGGTGGGGTATATACAGCTGTCTATAATATATTGAATAAGCAGGTTTTTCCCTAACCGGCTGATTATTAAAGAACAGTCCATATTTTCTAAACAGTGACTACTGGGTGTTGGATGGCTAAATCGGATAATCTCATATGGATCGACCTGGAAATGACGGGTCTGGATCCAGTAAATGACCGGATTCTTGAGATCGCGACAATTGTTACCGATGGCCAGTTAAACATTCTGGAGGAAGGACCGGTTATAGCTGTTCATCAGGGCGATGAAGTTCTGGATGCGATGAATGAATGGTGTGTGAATACACATGGTGCTACAGGCCTGACTGACCGGGTAAGAGCCAGTACCATCAGTGAGCAGCAGGCTGAGCAAATTACCCTGGATTTTCTCCGTAAGCACGTTGATCAGGGCATTTCCCCAATGTGTGGTAATTCCATAGGACAGGATCGCCGGTTTCTCTGGCGCTATATGCCCGAACTTAACGATTACTTCCATTACCGGAATATTGATGTCAGCACCTTGAAAGAGCTGGCTCGTCGATGGAAGCCTGAGCTACTGACCCAGTTTTCCAAAAAAGGTACTCACCTTGCGCTGGAAGATATCCGTGAGTCTATTGATGAGCTTCGGTTTTATCGTCAGCACTTTATTAAATAATGCTATTGCTTAATTGATTACCAGAACCTCTATCCTTAGTAGGGGTTCTATCTGTATGAGAAAGAATTGTGTAGCCTTTATCCCCTTTTTCAGCCTTGATACCAGCGTAAACTCGTTTGTCGAGAAGCTTCACTGGATTCTGCGTAATAGATCTCACGCGAGCAGTGAGGTAACACCTCTCCCTGCGCTGCTCTGACTGAGCGGTTGGAACAACTTTTTGTGATAGGGTCTCGATCGTGAGCATCATTTAAGGCTTTTAGTCCATCATTTTGAATCGGACGGCCATGACCACAAGGAAAGCACTTGACCCAATCGGAAGCATTCTTCCCTTGAGGATGAAGGCCTCCATCATAATACCACCCTGATGCTGCATAGGCTTTAGAGTGTTCTGCAGACCAAAGATCGGGTATATTTTTCTCCCCTTTTTGATACGCTACTTTCAAACCATTATATGATTTTTCTCTTTGATCAATATTAGACATTCTCTGGTCAGCTTGAGAGCTATTATGTTGTGCTAACTTTGCATTTGCTGCATCTAAGCGTGCAAACATAGTGATAAACCTCAAAACTGTTTTTTAGTAACTAAATTAATTGTGGCAACCGAAGCCTCTTCGACAGTCGAAGTATTGATGAGTTCATTTATTTATTTTTAGGTATTAATTCTCTATAGAAAAAAGCCTCTCAAAGAGAGGCTTTAATATCATGAACCATTCGATCCATCCGCTTTTATTTGTTGATACCACTGCCCAAGCAAACTGCGTTCTTCGTCGGTCATCCCCGTGCGATTTGCCAATGGCATAATCTGTGTCTGTACTGTCTGGCTATAAATCTTATCGGCCTTGTTGGCGATGGAGTCATAGTCGTGGAAAACCAGACCGCCAGGAGGTGACTGAAAGAGAGGGTCCGTTGGTGTTGCTGAATGACAGGTGCTGCAGCGGGCAGTAACAATCTCAACAATTTCACTCTGCTCAAAAGCGGGCTGTTCGGCCACTGGTGTCTGTTGAACCGCCATTTGTGGACGGATAATAAAGGCCAGAGTCAGCATTAATACAGCAGCAGCAGGCCATAGCCAGGTTAATATGGCTCCCTGGTTTCGTCGGTTAAAGAAATGACGAACCAGAACGGACGCCGCTGCCAGAACAGCAAGAATGGCCCAGTTCCATTGACTGCCAAACGTCATGGCGTAGTGGCCACTGATCATGATAAACAACAGTGGAAGTGTGAAGTAGTTATTGTGGCGGGAGCGCAGCAGGGCATGCTGAGCAATGTTTGGGTCGAAGCTGGAGTCACCATTTTCAGCGGCGGCAACCAGCTTTCGCTGTGAAGGGATAATAACCCTGAAAACATTACCCACCATCAGGGTGCCAATCAGTGCACCGACGTGAATGTAAGCTGCACGGCCACTGAACAGTTGTGCATAGCCCCAGGCGGCAAAGACAATCAGCGAAAACAGAACCAGACTGAACAGTGTTTCCTGTTTGAACAGTGGTGATTTGCACAAGAGGTCATAGACCAGCCAGGCGGTTAACAGACTGAAGATACTGATGACAATGGCCTGGATGGGCGTCAGCGCAGATTGCGGCGCCAGTAGATAACTCTCGGCTCCCCAGTAATAAATAATGGCCAGTAATCCCATGCCGCTAAGCCAGGTGACATAGGCTTCCCACTTAAACCAGTGCAGTGTTGTTGGCAGTTTCTCAGGGGCAAGATGGTATTTATTCACTTCATAGATACCACCACCGTGAAGTGCCCACAGCTCACCTTTGATGCCTTTTTTCTGCTTGTCTGCTGGAGCAGACTCCAGTCGCCCTTCCAGCCAGTTGAAGTAAAAGGATGCGCCAATCCAGGCAACACCGGCCGTTACATGCAGCCAGCGGAACAGCAGGTTTAACCACTCTTGTAGATAGGATTCCATGGTTCAATACTCTTTTTATTATTGAAAATGCTGAGCGACGGTTGTTATCACAATAATGTCGTCAGCACTTTCGACTTTCAGGCTTCCTGACCCATGATGATGGTTTTTTCGATGACCCGGTCATCACCCATCACCATCAACACGCCAAGCAACTCTTCCAATGTTTTTGTTTTTTTCGTTCTGAATTGAAGCATTGGGGTAGCCGCAGGATTCAGCACCAGAAAATCCGCTTCATTGCCTGCACGGAAGCTACCAATCTTGTCTTCAAGATGAAGTGCTCTTGCACCTCCCAATGTGGCCAGGTAAAAAGCTTGAAGCGGCGAGATGGTTTCCTCCCGCAACTGAGATACCTGATAGGCGTCTTTCATGGTATTGAGCAGGCAGAGACTGGTTCCACCGCCAACATCGGTTCCAAGACCTGTGGGGATATCATGGGCTTTTGCCCGGTTCAGATTAAACAGCCCGCTACCGAGAAACAGGTTGGAACCAGGGCAAAAGGCAATGGATGAGCCTGAGCTGCCCATTCGCTGCCAACTGTGATCACACAGGTGGACTGAGTGGGCAAACACTGACCGAGGACCCAGCAAACCATGCTGATCGTAAACATCCACATAATGTTTACTGTCTGG
This sequence comes from Endozoicomonas sp., assembly GCF_965196975.1. Classification (NCBI taxonomy): domain Bacteria; kingdom Pseudomonadati; phylum Pseudomonadota; class Gammaproteobacteria; order Oceanospirillales; family Endozoicomonadaceae; genus Endozoicomonas; species Endozoicomonas sp. The sequence continues at coordinate 4,210,698 of NZ_OZ239981.1, read as the reverse complement.
GAAAAGTTCCTGCACCCAGTCAATCTCTTTCAGGTTTTCCGAGAGGTGGGTGTGAAGGTAAAGACCATCATGCTCCCGCAGCAACTGGCCAGCCATATGCAGCTGTTCCGATGATGAGGTAGGAGCAAAGCGCGGGGTCACCGCATAAGACAGCCGCCCTTTATTATGCCACCTGTTAATAAGTGCTTTACTGTCTTCATAGCTACTTTCAGGGGTATCAAGCAGGTAGTCAGGAGCATTACGATCCATCATCACTTTGCCTGCGATCATGCGCAGGTTCCGTTGATGGGCTTCCTCAAAAAAGGCATCGACGGACTGAGGTGCCACGGTACCAAACACCAATGCTGTCGTCGTTCCATGGCTGAGACACTGATCCAGAAAGAACTGAGCGACCTCGCTGGCGTACTGCTCATCAGAAAACTTCTGTTCTGCCGGAAACGTGTACTGGTTAAGCCAGTCCAGCAGTTGAACTCCACAGCCTGCCAGTACTTCAAGCTGTGGATAATGTACGTGGGTGTCGATAAAGCCGGGGACCAGAAGCCGACCGGGCAGGTCGTTTATTTCTGTTCCAGAGGGTAGATTCTTCAACACCTGATCGGACGGCCCGCATCTGGTTATCAGACCATCTTCCACCAGAAGAGCGCCATCTTCAAAAAACTCCCAGGAACTGTCATCCCCTGAGTTCTGTTCTTTTGATGGATCATCCAGAAAGTGGAGGACAGAGGCTCGCCATACAACCGATTGACTCATCGTGGCACCTCCACAATATACTGTTGTGCCGCAGACATCAGGACTTCATCACAGTTATCCCCAGGTCCTTTTCGATCAATGACCAGATATTCTTCTCCGTCATCAACAGACAGTAAAGGGTGATGCCAGACACCGGGGTGGTAGGTGATTCCCTGCTTACCGTTGGTCAGGAAGCAGCGAATGGATGACAGGTCTGGTGTTGTGCTGTCACTGGAGCCAGATGCTACGACGATCAGAAAACGCTGGCCTGCCAGGGGCATGAATGTCTGGCTACCCAATGGATGTCGCTCAAGCAGATCCAGCTGATAGGAAGACCCAATCGGTGCCGTCTTGTAGATATGCATTGTCGTGTAGCCATGGTCATCAGTGTTGACTGATGTCAGGTCGCTGTATTTCTGACAGCGACCTTGATTAATCACGACAGGTGTATTCCGGGTTTCGAGTACATCGCCGAAAGGTTCAAAGGCTTCACGGGTCAGTACTTCCACCTTCAGCGTTTGGGCTGGTATTTCTTTATCCATGTGCCTTCTTCTCTTTCTTATAACATGGAGCCAATCAGTTGCTCGTGATGGCTGGTGTTAACTTCCCCGGTAGGTAGAGTAGCCATAGGGTGATAATAGCAGTGGAACATGATGATGACGGTCATCACTGACTTCAAACGTCACCACAACTTCCGGATAAAAGCACTGGACTTCCTGCTTCAGGAAATAATCCTTAATGGCAAAGTGCAGCTGATAGACCCCTTTGGGAAGGTTCAGGTCATCAGCCGCAAGGTTCTGAATACGGCCATCATTATTGGTGACACCGTTGCCAACAGACAGCCAGCGATCACCTTCCTGTCGGGATAACGCTACAGGAACCCCTTCAGCGGGCAGCCCGCTACCGGTATCCAGAATATGGGTGCTGATGCCGGTCATGCTATTTGCCTCCATTCAATCAACTTGTTCAGACGCAGCCGGGTTATCTTATGCTGCTCGGCGGCGGCAATCTTCAGCTCATTTTCCGGTTGATTATCCAGCCGGTCATTCAGCAGTGATAGCATCTCATCGGCTGACTTCCCGGTCGCACAGACAATGAATATATAGCCAAAGCGGGTTTCGTAAGCGGTGTTACCGTCAGCCAGTGCCTTGAGTGTTTCGTCACTGGCAGTCGATGCACCGGACTGCTCATGACCCGCCATATCACGGGTATTGGCATATTTTGCTTTCAGGCTATTAACATCGCCAATTTTCGGGTGGCCTTCAAAAGCCTGCAGAAAGTCTTTTTCTCCACAGGCCAACCAGCACTTGTCCGCTGTGGATAACAGCTCATCCTGGCTGGAATAGGGGCGATTATTCACCATCGATTCCAGCCAGTGATTACTGGTACAGCATTGGCGGAAAAAATCTCTGGCACAGTCAATATCAAGGCTGTTCAGCTCATCAAGTGTCATGAATCATGCCTCCTTCAAGTCACTCTCGTAACCGCTTTCGTAGCCAAGAACACGAAGCCTTGATACACCTCCATCAGGGAAGATATTCAGGCGTACATGGGTATATTGCTGTTCAGTATCCTGCAGCTCATTCAAGAAAAAATGGTTGCGATGAGCATGCAGTTTTTGTTCAGGAAGAATGGTGTGCCATTGAACTTCAGCAACTTCTTCAGGGTTATCCCCAGTAAAGGTGCATGCCTCCAGGCTGCAGCGATCAGGATAGTTACCCTTAAAATGTAAGGTATCTACCTCTACTCGATGAATGGTGCCGGGCAGGGCCAGTTTAACAATCATCCAGTCATTCCCACCCTGGCGTCGACGTTTGGTTTCCCAGCCATTGTGCATATCGGCGCCGCGTCCGGGCAGTAACAGGTTTTGCATGGGACTGAAGAATGAGTCGCTGCAGGCTACGGAACGGCCACCGTTCATAAGTGCGGCCAGATCAAGGGGTTCACCAGGCAAACGGTAGCGCTGATCAAGGTGAATCTTGCCGTAGACCCGGAGACGGGCGACACCTCCATCAGGGTAGATTCTCAGACGAATGTGACTGGCTATTACCGGCTGATCCAGGGTAATCAGGTTTCTGAAATCAGGCTTTACGTCTACCCGATCCGTCAGAGGCAGCCAGTTACTTTGTTCGTTAGGATCGGCGTCATCAAGCAGGTAGTCCAGCTGCACAGCACCAGGGGCATTACCTTTGAAGTGACGTGTATCAATATCCAGCGCTTCAATTTCGCCTACAGAAGCCAGACGTACCGTGACCCAGTCGCAGCCTTCATAACCTGGTGCGTCACGACGCCGACGTGACTCCCAGCCGTCCATCCATTTGCCGTAGACCGTATATTTTTCTGGCAGGAATACAGGGTCTTCGGCCAGTAGCAGGTTATCTTTTTCGGCAAAGAAGTCATCGCTGCAGTCGAGGACATCACCACCCAGTGCACGGGCTGCCAGATCAATTCGTGTTTGCTGCCACTGTGCTGCGAGATCATCAGAAGTGTTATTCATAAATGTGTTGAACCTGCTGTTATTATTTTTACTGTATATGGATAGCGGCAAACTTGTATGAGCCTTGTACCACTTTATCCTGATAGAATATGTTTTATTATTTGACTATTTGGTCAATTTTTTGAGCATTTATGCCATAGAACCCATCAGGCAGGCAATAAAAAAATGGAGAGCCCAATGAAGTTCGACCCTCTTTCAACGATGGATGACTACCCAAGAGATCTGGTTGGCTATGGCGAAACACCTCCTGATCCGAAGTGGCCGGGTAATAGCAGAATTGCCGTGCAGTTCGTTATTAACTATGAGGAAGGCGGAGAGAACTGTGTGCTTCATGGTGATGAAGCATCGGAGGCATTCCTCTCGGAAATTATAGGTGCCCCAGCTCATAAGGGCATGCGTCATATCAGTATGGAGTCCATCTATGAGTACGGCTCAAGGGCTGGTTTCTGGCGACTGCACCGGCTGTTCACACAAAGGAAGATACCCGTCACAGTGTATGGTGTGGCCATGGCCATGGCTCGCAACCCTGATGCCGTAAAAGCCATGCTGGATGCTGACTGGGAGATCGCCAGTCATGGTTACCGCTGGATTGACTATCAGTTTATGGACGTTGATGAAGAGCGTCGCCATATGCAGGAAGCGATTCGTCTTCATACCGAAGTGACAGGTCAGCGTCCAACAGGCTGGTACACCGGACGTTGTAGCCCAAATACCGAACAGCTTGTGGTGGAAGAGGGTGGATTCTTATATCACGCCGACAGCTATGCCGATGACCTTCCCTACTGGGATAGCCGGTTTGGTAAACCCCAGCTGGTGGTTCCCTATACGCTGGACTGTAACGATATGCGCTTTGCTACAGCCCAGGGTTTTAACAGCGGTGATCATTTCTTCAGTTATCTGAAAGACGCTTTTGATGTGCTTTATGAGGAAGGTGACACATCGCCCAGAATGATGTCGGTAGGACTTCATTGTCGTCTGGTAGGAAGACCCGGAAGAGCTGCGGCTCTGGCTCGTTTTCTGGATTATGTGCAATCCAAAGAGCGGGTATGGCTATGTACACGGGAACAAATTGCACAACACTGGCATACTAACCACCCTTATAATCGATAAAACTGGTTTGGCATTTTCAGGGGAAGAGGTGTATGAGCAGTCTGATTGACATTCAGGCCGGAAAGCATGCATTAGACTATATTCGCGCCAATGGCCTGCCTCAGGAGAGTATCAAAGTCATGGTAGGTGCTTCCGGAGGCCCAAAGTGGTTTGTGCTCAGTGGTCTGGATAAAGCCTTGCTGGGCGAATATTTCCGCCATAGAACGTCACCTCTTGATCTTATTGGAACCTCCGCAGGCAGCTGGCGCTTCAGCTGTTATGGTCAGGACGATCCCCTCGCGGCTCATGAACGCTTTGAACAGGGCTATCTTCATACACATTACTCCGAGAAGCCTGATCCTGCTGAAATAAGTCATAAAGCCCGAGAGTTGGTAGAAAACATCGTTTCGCCTGAAAGTGTAGGGCAGATTCTTAATAATCCTGTTTTTCGCTTCAATCTGATTACTGTAAGAAGTCATGGACTGGCTGCTTCTGAGCGAAAACTATTACAAATGGCGGGCCTGGGGCTTGCTGCTACCGGTAACTTGATTAATCGAAAGCATTTGTCATCATTCTTTACCCGTACTCTTTTTTATCATCCGACATATGAAACTTCAGAGAAACCGGCGTTTTATCACGCCAGTGATCTTCCAACGGAGCGTGTAAGACTGACTGAAGCCAATCTGGTGGATGCCATCATGGCCTCTGGTTCCATTCCTGCCGTGATGCAGGGTGTGAAGAATATCTCTGGAGCGCCTGCAGGCTGCTATCGGGATGGCGGTATTACCGATTACCACTTCGATATGCGTTTTCATCAGGGCGATGGTCTGGTGCTTTATCCACACTTTTACTCAAGAATGATTCCCGGCTGGTTTGATAAGGCATTAACGCATCGAAGACCATCCCCCCGGAATATCGACAATGTGGTGCTGCTTTCTCCCTCTCAGGAGTTTGTTGATCGGCTTCCCTATCAAAAAATACCGGATCGCAATGACTTTGCCCGGCTGACCTACGATGAACGGGTTCGTTACTGGAAACGGGTTGTGGATGAGAGCAAGCGGCTGGGTGATGAGTTCCTGGAACTGGTCTCGAGCAATAAAGTACGACAGGTGGTTAAGCCATTGGTTTAACCACCTGAAGCATTCACTACTTCAATAAAGGTTTCAGCCCAGGCCATACGTTCTTTAACAGGATTGGCTGGGCTGCTTCTGTGGGGTGAATCCCGTCAGGTTGATTGAGTGAATCGTTACCAGCAACGCCATCCAGGAAGAAGGGAATTACAGGTATATCCCACTTCCTGCCCAGTTCATGAAAAGTTTCTGTAAAACGCTTGGTATAGACCGGTCCATAGTTGGGCGGTATCTTCATTTCGAAGAGAATAATGTCAGAATTGTGTTCTCGGGTCAGTGCAATCATCTGATCAAGGTTGGATTTTATGGTTTTCAGAGGCTTTCCCTGAAGACCATCGTTGGCACCCAGCTCCAGTAAGACCAGATCTGGATTGATCTGTTCCAGCGTTTTACGGAATCGGCTCAGGCCTCCGGCGGTGGTTTCACCACTGATGCTGACATTGGTGATCTTCCAGGGATACTGGTGACTGTCGATTTTTTCCTGGAGTAATTGCACCCAACCCCGATTGATATCCGTAAGACCATAGGCAGCACTCAGGCTGTCGCCGTACATCAGCAGTGTTTTTTGTGAAGCTGCAAGGCTGATAACCGGAAAAGTCATTAAAGCAACCGCAAGCAGCCTTGAGCTCATAGCAAGCCTAGAGCTGGTAAAAAGACGACGAAATAAGGATTTTCTCATGAATGACGCGCTCTCCAGTTCTCCCAACGCTCTCACGCCTGAGGCTGCTGCTGAAAAAACTGCATCAATAGAATCCACTTCACTGGCAGTGACTGCCTCTGGTCTTGAAAAGACTGTTGTTGCCCGTGATAACCCGCTCACCATCTTGTCCGGACTTGACCTTCAGATCAAGTCTGGTGAGTCTGTTGCGATTGTAGGGACTTCCGGTTCTGGCAAGTCAACATTGCTGGGTATTCTGGCGGGACTGGATTTGCCGACGGCTGGCAGTGTCAGTCTTGCTGGAAAGCGCATTGATCATCTGGATGAAGACGAACGGGCAAAAGTGCGTGGGGAGCATACCGGGTTTGTATTTCAGTCCTTTCAGTTACTTTCCAACTTAACCGCTCTCGAAAATGTCATGCTGCCCCTTGAACTGTCGGGTGTGGATAACCCGGGTGAGCGGGCAACGAACCTATTAATCCGTGTTGGTCTGGAGCACCGGCTGGAGCACTACCCAAAACAACTTTCCGGCGGTGAGCAGCAACGCGTGGCTATCGCCAGGGCATTTGCCGGCGAGCCGGATATTCTTTTTGCCGATGAGCCAACCGGTAACCTGGATGAGAAAACGGGAGAAAGCATTATCGAACTCCTGTTTGAAGTGAACCAGGGAAGCGGTACCACTATTGTGCTGGTCACTCATGATATGGATCTTGCCAGACGTTGTCAGCGGATACTGAAGCTGCATGGTGGTCGTCTGGAGGAGCTTTCATGACTGTGAATAATCACTCCACAAAACTTCAGAGCAAAGCATTTATCCACAAGCCAAAAAGTACATTCGGCCTCTCCTGGCGTTTTCTGATCAGGGACTGGCGCTCTGGTGAACTCTGGCTGCTGGTGGCGGCACTGTTGATGGCGGTTGCTGTCAGTACCGCCATTGCCCTGTTCAGTGAACGGCTACAGCTGGCACTTGGACGACAGGTGGCAGAAGTTCTCGGTGCTGATATGTTGATTCGCAGCCCAAGACCCGTGCAGCCAGTCATTCTGGAAGAGGCAAAACAGCAGGGTTTACAGTTATCCACAGTCCTTGAATTTCCATCGGTGGTAATGGCTGGGGATGAGATGCAGATGGTCTCGGCCAAGGCTGTGGAAAACAATTATCCACTGCGTGGGCATATTCGAACTGCAAACCAGCCTTTCGCTCAAGATCAGGTGGTCAGTGATACCCCAAGGCCTGGAGAGGCGTGGCTTGAGCCCAGGCTGTTTCCTTTACTGGGTGTGGATATCGGTGATCAGGTGATGTTGGGTAACACCTGGCTGACCATTACCCGGGCGATCACGCTGGAAACCGATCGTGGAGGCGATTTTTACAGTTTTTCTCCAAGGCTGATGTTCAATATGGCGGACCTGGAAAGCACCGGTATTATCCAGCCGGGCAGCAGGGTCAGCTGGAAAACGTTGATGGCAGGAGAGCTTTCATCACTGGAGCAATTCAAAGAATGGTCCAAAGATCGTCTGGATACCAGTGAACGGCTGATGATGGCCGACGACAGTCGACGTGACCTGCGAAACTCGGTGGTGCGGCTTAAGCAGTTCCTTGGGCTGGCCAGTATGGCGGCGATGCTTCTGGCTGGTGTCGCGGTGGCCATGGCCAGCCAGCGTTTTGCGGAGCGACGGTTTGATAGCTGTGCGGTAATGCGCTGCTTGGGTGCCAGTCGGCAGCAGGTGTTGAGACTGTTGCTTGGGGAGCTGGCTTTTGTGGCAGTGCTGGTGGCGCTTCCCGGTGTGTTGCTGGGGTGGCTGCTTCAGGAAAGTATTGTTCAACTGCTTAAAGGTGTACTGCCTGCCTGGCTGCCCGCAGCAGGTATGATGCCCATGGTGGTCGGTGGGGCAACAGGGATTATTACTCTGGCTGGGTTTGGTCTCGCCCCGCTGTTACGGCTGCAGGATGTTTCACCACTGAGAGTCTTAAGACGTGACCTGTCGCCTGCGCCTGCGGCTTCCTGGCTTGTGTACAGTTTCTCTTTAATTGCTGTTTTTCTGCTGCTCTGGTATCACACCGGTGAGGTGGTTATGGCCCTAATTCTTGCTCTGGCTTCCGGGGCTATCCTGTTGGTGATCTCCCTGGGCGTTCAATTGCTGCTTGCTCAGCTGGGTAACCGTCAGAGGCTTTCCACCCTACCTGTGTTCTGGCGTCCCGGGGTCAGCAGGATTATTCAAGGTAAAGGAAAAACATCGGCCCAGCTGCTAGCATTTACCCTGACCTTTATGGCCATGTCGGTGGTGCTGCTACTCCGTACGGATCTGCTCGACCGTTGGCAGAATGAGTTGCCAGAAGAGACGCCGAACTACTTTGCCATGAACATCCAGCCAGCAGAGGTTAAAGCATATTCCGAGTTTCTGACCAGTAATGATGTGGATACCAGTCAACTCTATCCGATCATTCGTGGCCGTCTGGTTCGTATTAATGACGTTCCGGTCAGGGAAGCCGTGTCCAAGGAGCAGAAGAACCACAACGCTCTGAACCGTGAACTGAACATGACCTGGTCAGACACATTGCCGGAAAAAAACCGTATTGAAGAGGGCGACTGGTGGGAACCGGGCAGTGACGATGGTCTTTCCATTGAAACAGAAATAGCTGAAAAGCTTGGCATTGACCTCGGTGATCGACTGACGTTTATTGTGTCAGGAAATGAGTTTACCGAAACCGTCAGCAGTATCCGCACAGTTCAGTGGGAGTCTTTCCGGCCAAACTTCTACATGATTTTTCCAGAGGAAGTTCTACGGGATATGCCTGCTACCTGGCTGAACAGCTTCTATCTGGACACTGAGGATAAGTTGTTACTCAATGGTTTAATCACCGAGTTTCCCACCATGACGTTACTGGATCTGGATGCGGTTATTAACCAGGTTCAGAAGATGTTGGCGCAATCGACGATTGCTGTAGAAGCGATGCTGGCTGCACTGCTGCTGGCTGGGTTGCTGGTGATGATGTCAGTGATTGAATCCAGTATTGATGAACGTCTGCGGGAGGGGGCTCTCATTCGCTCACTTGGAGGGACTCGCCGGCAGCTCCTGATCATGCAGATTGGGGAGTTTGTACTCTTTGGTGTTCTTGCCGGTCTATTGGCGGCCGGTGGAACCGAGCTTACCAGTTATTTGCTCAACACCCGGGTTTTCGAGTTGAGCTGGGAGCCTGCCTGGTTTATCTGGTGTGCATTACCTCTGTTTGGAGCCTCTGTTCTGGGTATTTCCGGATGGTTGGGGATTCGCCGTGTCATCAGTCAATCTCCTGCAAATATTTTGAAAGAAGTGTGAATGAAAATGCAGCTGTTTAAAAAATAAACAGTTGTTGTTTTGCTTAGTAACAGTAAGGGGTAAGAGCAGTTATCCACAGTTCATTCAGGGAGTTGATCAGGGAAACTGTGGAAATCTGTTAACGACTTGGATTAACCTGAAGAAAACACGACCTCAGGGAAGGAGGTGATTATGGCGTGGGTTAGTGATGCCGATGTCAAAGGACTCAGTGCAAATGAGCAAATTGTTCATGACGACAGTGTTAACGAGTCCGTTTCTTCAGGCTCTGCAATTCTCCCCATTGAAGAGGAATCTTACCTCTGTCTGCTATGCCTGCGGGACAGCACAGAGCGGATCGTCATGCTCTACTTTAATTACATCAAGCTACGTCAGGAAATATCGAGGGATACGCCAGCGGTACTGATTGGCATGCTGATGGTGCTGCAGGAAAAACACAATGGCCTTCAGGAAAAGCTGCTGCAGTATTACCCGGATAACATGGCCACTGGAAAATGGCATGATCGTGATGAACAGAACGAATTCCTGGGGTATCTCAGTGAAGACAGCCGGGAATCCCTTCAGCAAATCTGTCTGACGGAAATGAAAATGATCATGCTGATATCGCAAATGATGGAACAATAAACAGGCATTGACAGGTTGTGTACAGGTTTATGTGGATAACCTGTGTGCGACCTGTATAACTCCTGTTCTCAGTTCTGAATAAATTAGTTATGCATAACTGGGTGTGGAAAAGTAGCTTGAGAAACTGAAAGGCAACCCAAGCCCTTGAAAAAGGGCCTGATAGAATCATCAGGTTTATCAGGCATTGAAATTGAGGGATCAGGCGTCAGATTTTTCAGATGATTTATCACCATCCGATTTAGGGCGCAGGAGTTTTTTAAACTGCTCTGCAAGATCGGCCTGCTCTTTGACATGGCTTCTATCAACCACCGGGGCATCAAAGTCTTTAAGCAGAGTAATCTGGCTTGGGGTGATGCCTATGAGAATGTCTTTACCGCTAACCCGAACCAGTGTCAGGCGGGACTGATTCGATACTGGAGCACTGGATAACAGTTCAATATCTTTTCCCATGGCAGGCAGTTTCGGGTTAAATCGCTTGACCAGCCAGGCTAATACAAAAATCAGGCTGACCACCATCAGCATGGGCATTACAACCTGAAACAGATCCAGCTCATTGATTGGGTTGGCAGGCTCTGCTGGCTCCGCCATCAAGCTGGTGGGCAGGAATAACAGGAAAGCATGATATTTTAATAATTGTTTCATCTTATGACTATAAAGGCCTGACAGTCCCAAGGGCAAGTACCTTCACAAGGTAAATATATTCTATTCTCCAGATTATTTTATATTTTGGTTGTAACTATTCAGCACCCTTCATATAAATCTGGAATTTTCTGATTTTTCGACCATCATCTTATACTCAATTTTTCTAACAAATCTCCAGTATGGAACCAGACTTCCCAGCTACTCCGTTTACCGAAGCTCTCCTTAAAGAGAATGAAGAGCTTCGGACCGAGAATGCGCTTTTACGGGAACGTTGCAGCGAACTGGAAGAAAGGGTTAATAAAAACAGTCAAAACAGTAGTAAGCCACCATCGTCAGATGGTTATCAAAAGCCCAGTAAAAAAGGGAGTGATAAAGGTGATACATCTTCCAAAGAAGCCCCCTGCTCCTCACAGGAAACACCGAACCCCAAAAGCCTTAGACCATCTTCAGGCAATAAACCAGGTGGCCAGAAAGGTCATCAAGGCTCTTGTTTGAGACGTGTCGCCTTACCCGATTATGTCAGGCATCTGAAGGTTGAAAAATGTTGCTGTTGCCAGTCTTCGCTTATCGATATTAAACCCACCAAATACATTGAGCGACAGGTTTTTGATCCAGGTAGACCCGGAGAATTTGAAGTTACCGCGTACTGGGCAGACGTTAAAGTATGTCCTTGTGGTAAACGGAACACCGCTGAGTTTCCCCAAGGAGTGAAAGCCGCTGCTCAATACGGAGAAGTGACTCAGGCAATGGCTGTTCATTTAAACCAGTATCACTTCATCCCATATCACCGGGTGTCTGAGTATTTCAATACTATTTATTGCATGAGTGTCAGCGCAGGCTCTGTTGCCAATTTTGTTGCCTATACCCATGAGAACCTGGCCTCTACTGAGCAGAGTATCCGCGATGCTTTACAAGAAAGTCCGGTTGCAGGAGCGGATGAAACTGGCATGCGGGTTGACGGTTCACTGTGGTGGTTACACATTATGCGAGATGACCAATGGACGCTTTACTACCTCTCAGAAAGGCGAGGTTGTGAAGCAATGGATGCAATGGGCATCCTGCTGACTTTTGCAGGCATTCTGGTTCACGATCATTGGAAGTCCTACTTTGCCTATGCGGCAGTGCATGTGCTTTGTAATGCCCATCATCTGAGAGAGCTTCAGGGAGTTGTCGATAGGGATGCGAATAAGCTGGCTCTGCGGCTGATGAAATTGCTTACGCTCTCCTGGCACTTCTGCAAGAAATACAAAGCAGCCGGTCTGACTCAAATGCCTGGTGCAATACAGCTTCGCATTGAGACGATATACGACCAAATCCTTCAAAGGGCTCTCACGAAGGAAACCGCTTATATGGAAAAACAACGACAGGTGCTTGGACGTAAGAAGGTCAGGAATACCAAGGCCTACAACCTGTTCAAAAGGCTTATTGAGTTTAAGGTTGAAACGTTGCGCTTCATGTCGGACTTTTCAATTCCCTTCGATAACAATGGCAGTGAACGTGATGCCAGGATGGCCAAACTTAAGCAGAAGATCTCAGGCTGCTTCAGAAGCGAAGACGGAGGTACCATGTTTACCCGAATCCGAAGCTATTTATCATCTGCTAAAAAGCAGGGGTTGAACATATTTCAGGCGCTTCTTAAAGCGGTTCGAAATTACAACAATACGCCTTTGCTGGGTGCTGAATAGTTACTTTTGGTTTTAATTTATTTAAATCAATACGTTACATTTTTTGGTGTTCGAATAGGTGCTTGTTGTGGCTATCAATTTTTGAACCATGGTTTTCAAAAGCTGTCTTAATTAGTTAATGAACAGTATTCAATGACTATTGAAATAAAAAAATGAATTTTGAACGCAAGATTGTTGGCTTTAATGTGTTTTCTATCAAAATTTATAATTATTTTCAGTGTCTTAAGATAAAAACTAATTCAAATATATAGAAGATTTACCGTTAAAGCTGGCCTGATAATTTAAGGAGTATTTTAAATGGATCCCATGCATCGAGAATTTTATGTTTTTGATCCTGAGCAATTTAAACACTGGTGTGATAGTCAAAAAGATCTGAATAAGCAGGATTATCCCGCAGCCAAAAATGGTGATCTCAAAGCAGAGGCACCACTAACGGGGTTTTGGCAGGCTGCTAGCTGGGTGACAGGCTATTCCAATGAATCGATGAAGGTTTCTCGAAGTGTGGCCGTCTATGTAAGTCGTGAAATAGCTGTTCTGAATGGCATGCTGCAAGATCGTAATGTCCAGGATACATTAAGAGAGTTGAGTGAATTTAAAATAAAGCTAAATGATGGAGCAGAGCTGCTTACGCTAGGAGAGTGTCGTGAACTCTCGGATATTCTAATTAAGTCCGCTGGTCGAGATTTACAGGAAACAAGAAAACAGCTTGTGTATAAAATTCTTGATAATAAAGGGCCGGCAGAAATAAAAACGATAGCTGAAGGTCTGTGTGAATCTCTGCGTAATAAATATCTTAATGGAAATATTGATTTAGACAATTATCATCGACTTGTGTTGGAGGAAATGGCTGCGTTAAAAGAGCTTTTAAACAGTCTTTTGCCAGAAAGTAGTTTGAGATCTGGTACTGCCTATAGCAGAGGTCTTGAGGTGGTTGTAGATGTTTTAAAAAATACTGACTGTATTTTAATGGCCTATCGTAAGGTTAGGGGTGAAGGCTTTTTTGAGGATCAAATAATAAGAGAGGCGGTCAGGTGTAAAATTATAAGCCTTGAGGTGGCTAAAAAAATAAATCAAGGAAAGGAATCAGCTTTAAGGGAAGCTAATTCAAACATTTTCGAATTGTTTGCTCCCAAGGTTAAACCACCAGCATCAGCTTATTCATGCTTATTACCAGAAGCTCACCACCTGCCAGACGTAGCTGAAGAGCAAGTTGATCATTCGGATGCCCCAACAGTACCTATAGGTGTTTCAGGAGAGGCGCAGACCTTTTCTGAAGAGCGTACATATAAGATTCACTACCCACCAGTTTCCTCTGGGCCAGAACTGGGTGTGTCGAAAGGTCAACACTTTCAGTATGACAATGATCAACCATCTGCTGCTAAAGCGATGGTCGAAGGAAATCCTGAGTCACAATCAAGGCAGTGGCATGAAATGGAGAATCTGGTACAGCCTGAAAGGGAGTTGCATGGGGCTGCTCGTGATTTTCAAACTAATGACCCACTCATTCATGCTCAGCCATCATTGGAAGGTGCTTCTGATTCATCTGGCCACTCTTTTCCTGAATCTGGTGCATTGGCAGCAGTAGTAACCAATAGTCAGCAGAGAGAGTTGTTTGTTTCTGATGAAGAAAAGCGCATAGCTTTTGAAAATTTTAAAAAAGATTCACTTGCTAAAAAATACAGTTTTGACGATATGATGCGGGCTATTGAGTTATTAGGGCCTGACTATTTAATAAGAGCCAGAGACAATGATACGTTAGCCATATTGGAGATAGCATTTAAATGCATGGATCAACCTAGTTCTCGGGTTAATTCACAGGGAGGTTGCCGATGGACTTCGGGTGATTCACCCGAGGTGGAAACAACACCGTCTACGAATCCAAGTGTTCCAGCTCTCACTGATGATCATCACTTAGCTACTCAACAATCTTCAAATCAATTACCCGATCTTTGCTCGGAAATTGAAACAAAAAGTACTCAGGCAGCTGCTGGTAACAATGATTTGTTACAAGTTTATCCCCAGAGTACTCCAGAAACTGATGAGCATGTTGCACAACCATTGCTTGAGCCTTCAATGGAGGCAGGCTATAGGGAATTGTCTCAAGATACAAACATGCCTGAAGAGTTGATGGATCTGATAACCACTAATCGCGATTTAAAAGAACTTAGTCGAGAAGGCATACAGCGTGCGTGGGATGAGAAGATGATTGATGAGCAGACCATTCGCCTATTATCGAATAAGTCCAACTGTGCACAAGCTGTTCTTATGCTTAGAGCAAATATTACTCATTGCATTGAAAAGAGTAAGAAAGCTGAACCCTTGGCAGGTGTGAGCCATAGGCCAGGCACATTTGAAATACCTCCTAAAATTGCAGCGCGTGGTAGGGAGTTAGGTGTCGAACGAGCGGACATGACATACTCGTTCATGGAAGGGATACAGAAGGATTTAGAGGAAGGAAATAACGCTTCAGGTGGAGCAGTTCTGGGAATGCAGGATGGTTTACACAGTAGCCATGAAAATATTCAGCTACCAGAACTTCAACAAACAGAAGAATGCTTACAACAAATATGGAAACACTTTAATAAAAAATACCCAGAATATTCGTTCGAACATGTGAAAGAGGCACTACAAATATCTCCGCTTTCACATAACGATTATCATGCCGCCAGGGTGGGGCTGGATAATGGTTTAGAGGAGGTTGCTTTAGCGTGTGTCTTACTTAATACATCAGGGCAGTTGAAGTCCTCAGGTCTAATAGCTGAGCCACAAGCTGTAGAACTTCAACAGACAGAAGAACATTTACAACAAATATGGGAACATTTTAATAAAAAATACCAACAATATTCGTTCGACAATATGAAAGAAGCGCTTCAAACATATCCTCTTTCAGATAACGATTATCATGCTGCAAGGGTGGGGCTGGATAATGGTTTAGAAGAGGTTGCTTTAGCGTGCGTCATGGTCAATACATCAGGACAGCCGAAGGATTCAGGTGTAATGGCAGAGCCACAAGATTTAGAAGTTCAGCAGGAAGAACATTTCAAACAAATGTGGGAACACCTGAATAAAAAATACCCACAATATTCATTCGAACATATGAAAGAAGCGCTGCAAATGGTTCCTCTTGATAATAATGATTATCATGCCGCAAGGGTGGGGCTGGATAGTGGTTTGGAAGAAGTGGCTTTAGCGTGTCAAATGTTAAGGACGGATAAGCAAGATCAAGCAGGAGCTAGAGTTGTTGATGATAATGATGAGGCTTGTGGAATTAAACAGAGAGCAAGTGCTTTAGATCAATTGGAAGAAAGAGTATTTCATCACTCTGGAGTAACTGTCAGACAAGCATCAGGAATACAGTCATCCAAAAATAATTGCTGTTTTGCTGCAATGTTTATGTCACTTGCTAACTGTAAATTACTCGAGCAACTTCAGAATGAAGCTAGAAAGCGTGTTTATGATTTGCAGGCTGACGCAGCAAGGGATGTTAAAAACAAAGAAGACCGTGAATTAATCATTTTACGACTAAGGAAGTTTGTAGAGGTTTGTGAGTTTTTTGGTGCCGGTAATGATATTGCAAGACCAGTGGTTAAAAACTCGTTATTTAATGAACTTAGAGATCTGTATCATATACGTGAAGGAGTTCTTGGTCAGGTAACTGAAATGCCAGAAATCATTAAGCCTATATTAAATGATATCTATGGGAACCTGGCAGGAAAAAAATTAGGTGAGCTAGAGTTTACAGTTAATAACTTTAAACGAAGGGTTGCTTACTTTGAAATGGGGAAGAATGATATAGTTCTAAGTGAACGGTCTCAATGTGTCCAAGTTGCCGATATTCGTGGTGTTATAGAGGATGGTGAGATTGGCTTAGATTGGTGGTCTACTCCTGTTGAAGAGATTCCATTTGCAGGTAATAAGAGTGTTATACAATACAAAGTACAGAATTATTATAGTGGGGAAGGTGATAGTCGTCGTTTAAGATTAAAACTTACCGAGTGTTATGAATTTAAAAAGAATGAAATGACTAATGCTCAAAATTTACAGTGTAAGGTTTATGAATACTATGGTGAGCAACCAGATAAACCGATCAGAACAGAGCAGATAAATGTTGAAAACCCGTATGATAACAGTACACCATTCAACCGCGTGAAAGAAGTTACTTACGAAAATGAAAATGGTGAAGACATTAAATGTGAAATGAAATTACATTTCCAGCAAGAAAAATACATCAATGACAAAGGTAACGAAGATGTTAGGCCAATCTATGATCAGTTAGCTGAGCTTACGACCGTTATCAGGAAAAATACTGATAACCTTTGCGAGTTAGTGGGCAGTTATATTGACACGGCACTGGTGGAAATTGGAACTGAAGAGCTATCCAGCATCAAAGCTATTAAGAGTGACGTTGAGCGAGAGCGACAACTCCTGAATTATCGTCGCCAGCTTGACCAAATGCTTCTCCCTGATACTGACCAGCATCCACAATTAATTCTTGTGAGCTTGCCAGCTTATGGCATAGGTAATAGGGTTAGTGTCAATTTATCTTCTGCATTATCTGAGGGTGTTACTCTTCCCAATGCTAATGGATTGCCTATTGGCTATGAAGTTGCTTCAGTGATGAGCATCCAAGCTTCGCATTATTTCGCATGTCTTTTTAGTGGATCTGAAGCTCACTTCGCTGACTCTCAAGGGAAAAGTGAAGAGGTTGATATTGATGGAATTACTAAAGAAATAGTAGTTCCAAATATTGTGTCTATGCCGGTTGAAAATACACAGCAAGCTTTAGAGGAAGCTTTAGCTGCAGCTAAAATCCATGAAGAAAGAAAAGGAAATATTGGGAATTTACATTCACATACAATTGAAAAGGCGAAGATGCAATATAAAGACTTATCTAGCCAGGCTGCATTTCTTGTTTTGAGAAAGAAGGAGCAGTTATAAGTTTAACTTTGGGGTAAAACTATACGCCTGAAGTCATAGGCTTATAGTTTTACCCATCAATTTATTTCTTATTTTCGGTATTTTGTACTGAGATATTTAGCCTTTCTCCAAATCAGCCCAGCTTTCAATCTCAGGCTCAACATAGGCATGCTCCAGTGCTTCAATAGCCCAGTCCTGTTTTTCCGATAATTTCCTCAACTGTCTCAGCGATACTACCTGAACCGCCGGTATCTGGCTCCAGATACTTTTGGTCAGGCAGCGCCAGTGGTTGGGCTCCAAGCGCTTTGGGCTCTCCAGTTGTGTTTTGCAGGTTTCGCAAAGCATCAGACAGTGGTCGTAATCTGGTTCACTGGGAACAGGCTCAACTTCATAAATAGACAGTGGAACCCCTGAAGCTTCACAGATTTCACACTTTGATTTTGCCCGGCGTGCCAGGTCTTTCCCCAGGAGGCTCAAGGCACTCTGTCGCTCCTGATGTTTTAACAGCCCCTTGGCCATTGTGTCTCCTCCAATGATGTCTATTCACCTTGTTAACAGCATCTGCTCATTGCGCAGTGATTGATCGAATCTGGTGTTGAGCCTGAACTCTTGCAGTCTAAAGAGAATCAGACAATGATAAGTTGATTGAAACCAATCTGGTTGCGTGCTTATGACTCTGAATGTGAACAGGGTAAAAACTGCTAACTGGGATGACTGGATAATTCCTGTGGATTATCTGGTAATCCATTATACCGCGGTAGATCTGAAAGACACTCTGGATATTTTTATGAATCCGGAGTCCTGTGTGTCGTCACATCTGGTTATTGATACAGATGGTGAGATTTATGAGCTGGTTGACTGTTTGAATGGACAAGCATACAGGGGCTGGCATGCGGGGGTTAGTGAATGGAATGGTGCTCAAGGGCTGAATGATTGCTCTATTGGCATTGAAC
This sequence comes from Endozoicomonas sp., assembly GCF_965196975.1. Taxonomy (NCBI): domain Bacteria; kingdom Pseudomonadati; phylum Pseudomonadota; class Gammaproteobacteria; order Oceanospirillales; family Endozoicomonadaceae; genus Endozoicomonas; species Endozoicomonas sp. The sequence continues at coordinate 4,192,462 of NZ_OZ239981.1, read as the reverse complement.
TGGTGAATTATAACGGTAATGTTTTCCCGTTTACTGAGGAGCAGTATCAGTCGCTGAATAACGTTGTCACCAGATTTAAAGAGCACTACCCAAGTTTGCGGGATCCACAGCGGGTGATTGGCCATGAACATATTTCTGGTTTTCGTGGCAAGGCTGACCCCGGAGTCCTTTTTGACTGGTCACGCTTTTACCTGGAAAACTATCCAGAATTAACAGCCCCCATGCGTCAGGCGATTTGTCCTCAAGCCCTTCAAGAGAGTTTAATGCTGCTTAAAGAGAGTGAACCGCAGTCGCTGGAAGCAAAAAGCCAGTTCTGGCGCTCAGTGAGTTTGCTGACAGAAACAACGGTTCGGCTTATACATGAGGCATCAAAGTCCAAGTAATTGTTTCCCCAGCTTAGTCAGTTGAGCAGGTTCTCCTGGTTCGGGATCCTGTTGATAAGGGAAGCTTCGCCAGCGCTCAGGCGCTCTTTTCTCACGCCATAACTGAATACGCTCTGCCCGATTGTCTTCGGTACCGGCCGGGAACATGGAGATATATTGAGTGAGGCGTGGCTTGGTGTGATGGTTCAGACTACTGGCATGAGGTAGACGTGAGTCCCAGAGAATGAAGGTCCCCGCTTTTCCAGGCAGATGGACAATATCATGACCTTCCAGGTCTTCATCCGTAAAGAGCAGGGATTTTCGGTTAAGTGTTGTTTGCTTACCAGTAAAAAGGCTGGGGACACAGCAGAAGGCTCCCTGATTTTCCTCAGTGTCCGTCAGGTAGAGAATGCCCTGGTACCTCGGTAGGAATACTTTTTCCGGATGGCTGTCCAGATGGATCTGGCTGTCGTCTTTTTCATCGGGATGCTCTGGGCGCCAGGGTGGCTTGAAAGAGGCTCGATCCAATCTTACCCAGAGATCTTCCGTTTTAAAAAGACCTGCATACAATCGGTAAACCGGCTCAGACTGGCGAATATCCCAGAATGCCTGGTGATGATGAATGGGGACAATGCCATTACTGCCCAGATTTTTCTGATACCAGGTTGTGGGATCATCCAGATTAACATCCAGAAAATTGGTAATGGCTTTGATCGCGGGCTGGAGTAACTGTTCAGGTACCAGGTCAGGAACGATGATATAACCTTTTTCCTGCAGCTCACTCTGGTCGATCATTACTCAGGTACCCCATTCAGTGATTTTTGGTGGAACGTTGTCAGTGAAGCGTTGTCTCCAGCGTCTGAACGTCATAAGACTCTGGGAGTACATTGTCTTCAAGGCTATCCAGTAAGGCCAGTACGGTTTTGCGAACAATATCAGTGTTCTTGTTCAGCTCTTGGTATTTGACAATGCTGATCAGAATTTGTGCCAGAGGATAAGTCCGCAGATTGTTTTTAATATCGGCTGGCGATAGATTTCCTGTTGCATGTTCAACAAAGTCATTAGCTCCCTGGGTAAAGCCTTTATGGGCTGACTCCAGAAGATCCATCATTGAACGATCACTGGTGCTATCCATCAATGATTGGAGCAGGGTGTTCAACTGTTCTTCATTGTTATGAGACATCTCTACAGCTCCTCAGTGGGTACTTTAATCATAAGTTTTAAAGAGACTAAAGTTCCATCGGGTGTGAGAGTATTCGTATATGCACTAAAGTCATATTGAACAGTCACTAGCCAGTGTTCGTGATCCTGATAAATAAATGACGAAGATAATGAGATTCTGCATGGAAGTAGCTGCTTTCTTTGAATAGACTGCATGTGCCGATTGTTTAGTTGGCAGCAATAGAACAATAAATTTCGTTTCAAGAAGTAATACCAACAGGGTATTGCGAGCTCAAGGTATTGAGGCAGTCATCATGATTGAAGCCCGCACTAAAGGTTTCTGGCGTGCAACGCTTGCACTCTCTCTTGGCTCTTTTATGGTGTTCGCCAATCTTTATATCAGCCAGCCGCTGCTGCCCATGCTGGCTGAAAGCTTTAGTCTGACGGCACTGGAAGCCAGCTTCAGCTTTACCATCACAACGTTCATGCTGGGCCTTTCATTGTTGTTCTACGGGCCTCTGTCGGATGCTATTGGACGGAAATGGTTGATGCTGGGGAGTATGGCAGGAGCGGTTCTCTGTACCCTTTTGATTTCTCAGGTCAGCAGCTATCAGCACATGGTTATCCTGAGAGCAATCCAGGGATTTTGCCTTGGTGGCCTACCCGCTATTGCTATTGCCTATATGGGAGATGAGTTCGCCCGGCCCGCACTGACACTGGCGGTTGGCTTTTATATCAGTGGCAATTCCCTGGGAGGGATTGGTGGTCGGTTACTGGGTGGGTTCATGGGAGACTGGTTCGGTTGGTCGAATGCGTTTCTGTACATGGCCTTACTGAGCTTTTTCTTGCTGGTTATTTTTATCTATCTGCTGCCAGATTCGAAACAATTCCAACCGAGCCGACCTCAACTAAAAAAAGTGGCTCAAGACCTCTACGATCACTTAAAGAATCCATTACTGTTAACAGCTTTTCTGATCAGCGGGTTTAACTTCTTCGTTTTCGTCAACCAGTACACCTATGCAACCTTTCTGTTATCTCAGGAACCCTATAATCTGTCAGCCAGCTGGCTGGGAATGTTATTTCTCACCTATCTCAGTGGCACCATGGGCGCCGCGTTCTCAGGGCGACTATCAGGCTGGCTGTCACAACCTGCTATTATGGCTCTTGGCGTCTGTCTGCTGATTATTGGCTCTGGCCTGATGTTGACGTCATCCATTGGCTGGATCATTACCGGTTTTCTGGTGAACGCCTTTGGCTTTTTCGTTGCTCACTCCAATGCCAGCAGCTGGGTAAGTCATAATGCGAAAAAGGCGAAAGCCAGCGCGTCTTCCCTTTACCTGGTTTTTTATTACCTGGGAGCCAGTTCTGGTGGTTTTTATCTGGATATTTTCTGGCGCTGGATGGGCTGGCAGGGTGTGATTTTCGGTTCCTGGCTTATTCTGGTTCTAACACTTGGGTTATCTCTCAGGCTTTACTGGTATTCCGGTCGGTCTGTCTGACTGGATCTGCTGGATTGAAAAGGGTTGTCTCATGATATTAAAAAGATTACGCCTGAAGAATAAGGCTGACCGTCGCCTGAAGCTTGGGCACCTCTGGATATACAGTAATGAAATAGATACACAGACCTCGCCATTGAAGAACTATGAAGTGGGTGAGTGTGTGCTGGTCGAAAATTCGTTTGGCAAGACATTGGGTACAGCGTATGTGAATCCCAATAGCCTGATTTGTGCCCGCCTGGTGAGCCGAGAAGCTGATCAGCCACTGGATAAGGCGCTTCTGGTTCACAGAATCAATGTTGCCCTCAGTATGAGAGAGCGACTGTTTGAAAAGCCCTATTACCGGCTAATTTATGGCGACAGTGACGGGTTGCCCGGGTTGGTGGTAGACCGGTTTGATGATGTATTGGTGGCTCAGATATCCACTGCTGGTATGGAGCGTGTTCGGGATGACGTCGTTGACGCGTTAAATCAGGTTCTTAGACCCAAAGGTATTCTGCTCAAGAACAGTGGCAATGCCCGCAAGCTTGAAGACCTTCCACAATATGTTGAGGTTGCTAAAGGTGCTGTTCCGGAAGTCGTAGTTCTGGAAGAGAACGGCGTGAGCTTTCAGGCACCGGTGATGGAAGGCCAGAAAACCGGGTGGTTTTATGATCACCGGCTCAATCGAGACCGACTCCGTAATTATGTAAAAGGCAAACGGGTACTGGATGTTTTCAGTTATGTGGGTGGCTGGGGAATACAGGCAGCGGCTTTTGGTGCTGATAAAGTGACCTGCGTTGATGCGTCTGCCCTGGCATTGGAAAATGTTCATGCCAATGCTGAACTGAATGAAGTTCAGCATAAAGTGGATACTCTGGAAGGCGATGCATTTGAGGCATTGAAGGCTTTGAAAGAAAGTCAGGAACGGTTTGATGTGGTGATTGTTGATCCACCGGCTTTCATTAAAAAGCGAAAAGACATCAAAGCCGGTGAGCAGGCCTATCGCCGAATTAATGAGCTTGCCATGCGCTTGCTGGAGAAGGATGGTTATCTGGTGGCAGCTTCCTGCTCCATGCATTTGCAGAAGGACAATATGATTGATCTGCTAAGAGCTGGCAGTCGCCATATTGACCGGAATCTTCAGATCCTGGATCAAGGCCACCAGGGGCCGGATCATCCGGTGCATCCATCCATTCCAGAAACGGAATATATTAAAGCAATTTTTGGCCGGTTAACTTTTCAGTGATTAGGGGGCGTTCTCAATTAGACATGTGACCAGCCACCCACGGTTTGTGCCAGACAAGGCATGAACTGCGCGGTGTGGTATTCCACATAAGCAGTGAGTAACGCAGAATGGCGCAAACCGTGGGCGGCCCTTCGGGTTGATAACTCAAGCACTCATGCTGCGTTGATCGACTTGAACATGAATCACCATGCCCTGCGTTGTCCGCCTTGCCTGAAAGCTTGTGTTATCAACTGGTCTCATGGCTAATTGAGAACGCCCCCTAGGTATTAATGGTCAAAAGAATGGAACCACAGAGAGCACAAAGCTCACTAAGAAAGGCTTTTTCTTCTCTTTGTGAGTTTAGTGCTCTTCGCGGTTAAAGAGCCATTAGCGGAAACTGGTGATTTCCCAGCTATGCTCCTCTGCGAAACGCTGGAGCTCTGGGTCGGGGTCTACAGCGACAGGGTTTTCGACCTTTTGCAGCAGCGGCAGATCATTTTGTGAGTCACTGTAGAAGTAGCTGCCTTTCATTGAATGCTCTGGGTGTTCGTTGAGCCATTCCTGCAGGCGGAGCACTTTCCCCTGCTGGTAAGTAGGTGTTCCCATAACCTTGCCACTGTAACGGTTGTCACTCATCTCCAGCTCAATGGCCAGAAGAGTATCCACCTTGAATTTTTCAGCAATATTCTGGGTTACAAAGCGGTTGGTCGCAGTGATGATCATAATGTGATCACCTTGCTGACGGTGTTGTTCAATCTGTGCAAAGCCTTTATCCAAAAGGATGGGGCTTATTACCTGTTCCATAAACTGGCCATGCCAGGTTTCAAGCTCTTCAAGGGTGTATTGTGTTAATGGCTTAAGGCAGAAATCCAGATATTCCCAGATGTCCATAACCCCCTGTTTATACTGTTCATAGAAGCGGTTATTGCCTTCTCTGAAGCTTTCAGTATCAACCAGGCCGTTGGCGGCCATAAACTCTCCCCACAGGGCATCACTGTCGCCAGCAATTAGGGTATTGTCCAGATCAAAGATTGCTAGGGCCATTCTTACTCCGGTTTATTATTCAGGCCGAGTGTTTCTTGGGGGGTATTATACAGGTTCTTTATTAACCCCCAAGCAATTAACCATGGTTCTATCGAGCAGCTAGCTCCCGATTTTTCTTGGGTGTAGGGGCTAAAATAAAACTGTTTTCTCAGGCAAGTTCAAACCCGGTTCTTGGGTATTGAGTTTTGAATTTTTCATTACGAAGACAGCTTTTATCTATTTACTCAATCGAGTCTTTGTTATGGAAACAAGTAGTGGTGTATTTCAAGGTACACCATATGACCAAAAAATATTATGGCGCATTGATACCTATCAGACTGATTCAGCTGTTTATGGTTCGCGGAAAGTATCAAATTGTGATTCTGAAAGTACGCGTATAGTTAATGGTGAGAAAACAACAGATTTTCAGAATAAGGGGGATAGTCATGACCCAGAATCCTGGATTAAGAAAAATATATTAGGCCTTCTCGATGATGAGGAGGGAGGTTTAGCTCCAGAACTTGCTAGCCGTTCTATTAGTTTTAGTAAAGGACATTCTCTGTAAAATGGTGAGACTTCTATTATGAAGATGGCTGGTTTATCCCCTCCATGTAGTAATGGAAATTTACGCGATGTGCGACTTTGTCTGAAACTATCTCAAATTACTAGCCCGGATATTTCATAAACTGCCCCGAATCTCGGGCAGGACTTTGTCGCCCTAAGGGATTTTGTGAGGGAGTGCCGTACCGGGGAGTACGGTCGACCGAGCAAAACTCCCTTAGGGCGGCAAAGGACAAGCGAGAACGGGAGCACGTTTATGAAATATCCGGGCTAGCATGATGGTAAGTCCAAGTTGTATCTTCAAAATCACGCAATTATTTGCTTTCCGTTTTTTAATCTTCGGAAATAAGGTTCTCAAACTGTATTGCAGGACGACCAGCAATTATATTCAGATAAGAACCAATATTATGTGCCAGTAACTTCCGAGCGATACGTGATGTCATATGCCATCTATCTCGACAATGGCACTTTTCTATTTCAAAGCGCTCTGTCAATTGACCTATCACTGTTTCTATTCTCCGTCGTACCCGTAATACCAGCTTTACAAACGACTTCGGACGTTCATCTTGCATGTTTTTTCTCAGTGGCGTCTGAAGATCAATACCTAATTCCTGACAATCAGCTTTAAACTCAGGCCTTATATAGCCCTTATCGCCAAGCAAGAGGCCAGAAATGGTCTCGAGCATGTCATAGGCTGCATCACGCTCATCTACGTTCGCTGCGGTCAGAGTAAAACCCACAGGAATCCCTCGTGCTTCAACCAGCAAATGCCCCTGAAAGCCATAGAACTTCTTGTCCTTGGAAGCGCAGTAACCATAACCAGCCTCAGCTTTAAAGATACGGCTCTGTGGTGCACGGGTTCTGACGACAACATCAATCGGAAAACCATCGATTAAATGGATATCTGCATTATCTGCATGCATCATCTGGACTATACGAATTTGCAGTCGTTGTTTCACATGCCATAAGTTGGCGGCCTGTTTGACAAATGCCGAGCGTGAAGGAATGTCAGGAAACAGGTGTCGCCAGTGTCGGGTAAAATACTTCCAAATCTCAGTGTCCTTATGATGCCCAAGCCATTCACCGACAACTTCCATGGTGATCGCTTCACTATCAGTGAGCTTTGGTGGAAACCCTCGAAGTCGCAGTGGTACAGGAAAAAGCTCTTTTACCAAATCGTCGATCAAGCAGTAGACTGTAGTGATAAACTCTTCAACGGGCATGACTGAAACCTTCTTTGCTTTCTACTGCTTTTAATAGCAGAAAGCAGGATCAGTCATGTCTCCTTATGCAAACCTAAAAGTCGCACATGGCGTAAATTTATCAGGAGAATCAGAAAATGGAGAGTCTTTCTTCTGTCACTCAGTAGCCACTTGCATTACATCAGCAGAGGCGGCATCTGATTCTGCGTTGTTCTAGTCCCAGTACCTATGGCTTCTGTAGCGTTTTGAAAGGCAACTGTCCTTTATGCCCTTTATAGGGGCTGAAATGACCTACCTCGTTATAGAAACGCCCTGGTACGCTACGAACTCATAGATCCATCAACAGACGTGAAATATCTGACTGAGTGAAATTACCATCCACGGCTTTATGTCAGTATCGCTGTGAGGATGGCGCCGGGCGTTTTTCTCGAAGAGTCTTCAGGAGAGCGCAAGTGACCCGTTATTTCCCCGTTTCTTTCTTTTGTTGGCGGGATTTGCAGAAAGGGTGTGTATATAACACTCAAGACCTGACTTTTGTGAGAGAAGTTGAATAGTTTTGCATTGTACTGTTTGCAAGGAGTTCACTTTCCCGGATCTTATTGCCCACTATTTGAAATTCCTGTCTTTGTGTGTCCGAGTCAAAGGTATCTGGAACAGGTAGAAGAGTTGACTGATTGCTTGCTTTTACAGTCTGTCAAGACTAGCAGGGCTGGTTATAAAATAGCGTGGATATGGTTGGTGAAAAGCCTGTTTGCTGTGTTGTATCCGTTTGTGAAACAATGCGTGATAATTAATAGTTTAAGTGGCCACCGAAAAGTGATTGCGTTTAACCCTGCTGCTCTTTGAATAGTCAGTTTCATACTCCGTTTAAATGTGGGGGATGGCTCTGTTCGTGGAGTGGGGGATTCGTACCACCTATGGTGGCTCTAAGGTAGCCATATACGTGATTGACATCGATGGATTCAGGCCAAATGTAGGCATTATCCTGGCGAATCATCACGGTCAGGTATTGTGGGCTCGGCGGATCAGGCAGGATGCCTGGCAATTTCCCCAGGGTGGTATCAATGATGGGGAAACGCCGGAAGATGCGATGTACAGAGAGCTGTTTGAGGAGATAGGTCTTCATCCTGAAGATGTAGAAATCCTTGGCTGTACCCGTGGGTGGTTACGTTATCGTTTGCCGAGACGACTCGTCCGCCGGGATCAGCAACCGCTGTGCATTGGACAGAAGCAGAAGTGGTTTTTGCTGAAGCTGCTGAGCAATGATGACCGAATCCGGGTTGACCATACGGGGTCTCCGGAGTTTGATGGCTGGCGCTGGGTGAGTTACTGGTACCCTCTTGGTCAGGTGGTTTCGTTCAAACGGGAAGTATACCGCCGGGCTCTTAAAGAGTTGGTACCCAAGGTTGGGAAATTACAGTCTAATGACTGAATAACTGCTTTGCAGTTTATCAGTCATATTGATTTGACCGTTGATATACTCAAACTTGCGGGTTCCAATAGTAAAGAAGAATGTTACAAGACAATATAATTTGCCATGGATTGCTATTGTACTGTTAAAGTAGTTGAAGCAAGTATTATCAGACCGGGTATGTGATAGACATGCTAAACACCCTGCGCAATATCGTACAGGAAGTCAGTTCTGCCTCTGATCTACAGATGGCACTGCAGATTATTGTGCAGCGGGTTCGTGGTGCCATGAAAACCGAGGTGTGCTCGGTCTATCTATATGACTCTGAGAGCGCCTCTTATACGCTGATGGCTTCAGAAGGATTGAACCCTTCTGCTGTCGGGCAGGTTACTCTCTCTCATTCTGAAGGTCTTGTCGGGCAGGTTGGACTTCGTGAAGAACCAATTAATCTTGAAGAGGCTGCTTCTCACCCAAAGTTTCACTATATCCGCGAAACCGGAGAAGAGCGTTTTACCTCTTTTCTGGGGGTTCCCATCATTCATCACCGTAACACGCTTGGTGTTCTGGTTGTTCAGCAGGTTGATCAGCGACGGTTTGATGAGCATGAAGAAGCCTTTCTGGTCACCATGTCTGCTCAATTGGCAGGGGTTATCGCTCATGCTCAGGCCACCGGCTCGATTAATAGTGTCTCTACTCCTACCAGGAAAAAGCGAATTGCACGTTTTCAAGGAAGTGCAGGTGCCACTGGAGTAGCAATTGGTGATGCGGTTGTTATCACTCCACCTGCTGATCTTGGGGCAGTGCCTGAACGTGCCTGCAAAGACATAGATATTGAACTCGCTTTGCTTGATAGTGCGCTGGCTACGGTGCGAGAAGAGATGAAAGAAACCGCTGAGCGGCTTTCTGATCGTCTGCCTGCTGAAGAACAGGCGCTATTTGATGTCTATTTGCGAATGCTGGATGACCGGGCACTTGGGCAGGAGATAAGAGAGCGGATTAGAGGTGGCTCCTGGGCTCAGGGAGCCTTGAGGCAAGTTATCGAAGAGCATATCCGCAACTTTGAGATGATGGATGACCACTACCTCAGGGAGCGGGCTGCTGATGTCAGGGATCTAGGGCGCAGAGTACTTTCTCATCTGCAGCAGGGTGAGCATGCGCAGGTTGAATACCCGGAGAATACGGTTCTGATCAGTGAGGAGCTTTCTCCGGTCATGCTGGGTGAGGTTCCACAGGAGTCACTGGCAGGTCTGGTTTCCATGCAGGGCTCCAGTAACTCTCATGTCGCTATTCTTGCCCGTGCTTTAGGTGTACCTACGGTAATGGGGGTTGTCGACCTTCCTTTTCATAAGCTCTCCGGTAAAAAACTGATTGTGGATGGCAATCTCGGCCTTGTGTATTCCTCTCCAGCTCAGGAACTGCTGGATTACTACACTGAAGTGCTTGAGGAAGAAAATCAGTTCAGTAAGGGGTTGGAGGCTATAAGGGATCTACCCTGTGAGACTCCGGATAATTATCGTATTCCTCTCTGGGTAAATACTGGTCTGATGACCGATACCATTCGTTCGCTGGACAGAGGGGCTGAAGGTGTTGGTCTTTATCGGACTGAAGTCCCTTTTATGGTTCGTGATCGCTTTCCCAGTGAATCAGAACAGGAAAAGATCTACCGACATCAGCTTGAAGCATTTTCCCCACGACCCGTTACCATGAGAACACTGGATATTGGAGGGGATAAGTCTTTGAGTTATTTTCCCATTAAGGAAGATAACCCTTTCCTTGGCTGGCGTGGGATTCGGGTAACACTCGATCATCCGGAAATCTTTCTGGTGCAGGTCAGGGCCATGCTGAAAGCCAGTGTGGGCCTGGATAATCTTCGGATTATGTTGCCTATGATTTCCAGTATTTTTGAAGTCGAGGAAGCGCAACACCTGATCCATCGGGCTCACGCGGAGGTGCTTGCTGAAGGTCTGCCGGTATCAATGCCACCGGTTGGTGTGATGGTGGAAGTGCCTGCTGCCGTTTACATGGTCAAGGACCTTGCACAACGTGTAGACTTTCTTTCCATCGGTTCTAACGACCTTGTTCAATATCTCTTGGCTGTAGACCGCAACAATCCACGGGTATCTGACCTTTATCATTCCTTTCATCCTGCAGTTCTACATGCCTTGCAGAAGGTGGTTGATGATGCCCATCAGGAAGGAAAGACCGTCAGTATCTGTGGCGAAATGGCTGGAGATCCAGCTGCTGCGGTACTGTTAATGGCCATGGGCTTCGATATGCTGTCTATGAGTGCAGTTAACCTGTTAAAAGTAAAATGGGTGCTAAGACGCATAGGTATGGATCGTGCGAAGAAGATATTGTCGGATTTAATGAAGCACGACAATGCTCAGGTTATTCGCAGTTCCCTTGAACTTGCCCTTTGTAAAGAAGGAATGGGAAAGGTTCTCGGTATCAAGAGTCGACGCTTTTAGATATAAGGTTAATAAACTCTGACGTAACTATTCAGCACCCAGCAAAGGCGTATTGTTGTAATTTCGAACCGCTTTAAGAAGCGCCTGAAATATGTTCAACCCCTGCTTTTTAGCAGATGATAAATAGCTTCGGATTCGGGTAAACATGGTACCTCCGTCTTCGCTTCTGAAGCAGCCTGAGATCTTCTGCTTAAGTTTGGCCATCCTGGCATCACGTTCACTGCCATTGTTATCGAAGGGAATTGAAAAGTCCGACATGAAGCGCAACGTTTCAACCTTAAACTCAATAAGCCTTTTGAACAGGTTGTAGGCCTTGGTATTCCTGACCTTCTTACGTCCAAGCACCTGTCGTTGTTTTTCCATATAAGCGGTTTCCTTCGTGAGAGCCCTTTGAAGGATTTGGTCGTATATCGTCTCAATGCGAAGCTGTATTGCACCAGGCATTTGAGTCAGACCGGCTGCTTTGTATTTCTTGCAGAAGTGCCAGGAGAGCGTAAGCAATTTCATCAGCCGCAGAGCCAGCTTATTCGCATCCCTATCGACAACTCCCTGAAGCTCTCTCAGATGATGGGCATTACAAAGCACATGCACTGCCGCATAGGCAAAGTAGGACTTCCAATGATCGTGAACCAGAATGCCTGCAAAAGTCAGCAGGATGCCCATTGCATCCATTGCTTCACAACCTCGCCTTTCTGAGAGGTAGTAAAGCGTCCATTGGTCATCTCGCATAATGTGTAACCACCACAGTGAACCGTCAACCCGCATGCCAGTTTCATCCGCTCCTGCAACCGGACTTTCTTGTAAAGCATCGCGGATACTCTGCTCAGTAGAGGCCAGGTTCTCATGGGTATAGGCAACAAAATTGGCAACAGAGCCTGCGCTGACACTCATGCAATAAATAGTATTGAAATACTCAGACACCCGGTGATATGGGATGAAGTGATACTGGTTTAAATGAACAGCCATTGCCTGAGTCACTTCTCCGTATTGAGCAGCGGCTTTCACTCCTTGGGGAAACTCAGCGGTGTTCCGTTTACCACAAGGACATACTTTAACGTCTGCCCAGTACGCGGTAACTTCAAATTCTCCGGGTCTACCTGGATCAAAAACCTGTCGCTCAATGTATTTGGTGGGTTTAATATCGATAAGCGAAGACTGGCAACAGCAACATTTTTCAACCTTCAGATGCCTGACATAATCGGGTAAGGCGACACGTCTCAAACAAGAGCCTTGATGACCTTTCTGGCCACCTGGTTTATTGCCTGAAGATGGTCTAAGGCTTTTGGGGTTCGGTGTTTCCTGTGAGGAGCAGGGGGCTTCTTTGGAAGATGTATCACCTTTATCACTCCCTTTTTTACTGGGCTTTTGATAACCATCTGACGATGGTGGCTTACTACTGTTTTGACTGTTTTTATTAACCCTTTCTTCCAGTTCGCTGCAACGTTCCCGTAAAAGCGCATTCTCGGTCCGAAGCTCTTCATTCTCTTTAAGGAGAGCTTCGGTAAACGGAGTAGCTGGGAAGTCTGGTTCCATACTGGAGATTTGTTAGAAAAATTGAGTATAAGATGATGGTCGAAAAATCAGAAAATTCCAGATTTATATGAAGGGTGCTGAATAGTTACACTCTGACTAAGTTGCAGGGATTCCAAATAACTCAATAGTTACCGGCTTGGACACTTCTGGTTGCTTTTTGAATTTATAAAATACTTTGATTTTCTTTATGGGACTCTGCTGTGAAACAATCAGCGGTATTATCCTTGAATAACTCTCCCCTCCATCGCCATTTTTTTTGTCTTTAATGGTTTTTTGCAGGTTGACATGAAATACATCACCCTTGGCTAAATAGACGCGAGCTTGGTGCAAGATGACATCTCCATGAGATATATGGAAACGAAGTTTGCTGAATGCGTCTTTAGTCTGGGGAAAAATCGTTAAGGTATTCTCACTGACTCTTGCTTTGGCTGAACCGACTTCTATCCAGCTATCGTCAGCCAGAGTACAGGTTGGCAGTGCTAGAAAAGAGAGAAGCATGGCATAGCAAAAGCGGGCAAGCATAGGAAAGCCTCAGTTTAATCTTGAAACTGCTGTTTGGACACTTTCCTAGCTTAGCTGATTCTACCGCAGTTTGATTTTGAAGTGATGGCTCTTACCGGCTACTCCTTCCGGCAGGTACTCCTGTTCAACCCACTGCAGCTGTGAATGACTATCGATCATCAATACACAGGTATTTCGGGTACCGTAGTCTTCACTGGCAATAAAACAGCTGGAAAGCAGTTTTTCCACACCCTTACTGACCCCGGTATCGGGTAATTGTTCCTTCGGCGGTTGATAGCTATCGTGCATTAGCTCAACAAGCCGTTTGCTGTCTGGGGGGGCTGATTCTTTTAGCGCCTGCGTAAAGCTATTGCGTGCTCTCAACAGCTTTGGCCATGGCGTGTCCAGCAGATGATTACTCAAACCATATATCCCGGGAGGGAGGGGAGAAATGCGGTGGTCTTTCGTACGGTTGCTAAAGTAGTAAAGACCTGTTGAGTCCATAATCAGAAGATTGAAGCCTGACCACTTGTCACTCTGTTGCTGAAGTGCATGTAAATAATCAGATGCAGGTTGGGAGCCTGTTACAAAGTCGGAAACCAGTGCGCCTCTGGAATATAAACCAGCAGGGCTTGGCACTTCCCGATAGTTGGTCACGGCGGCAAAGCGGCCATTTTTGTTAATAGCCATCCAGCTACCGCCAGCTTCAAGGTCCCGGCCACCAAATACATCGGGTGAGTCATTCCAGAAGTCAGCGGCCTGAGTCGGACGCTGATAAAATTCATCTCGATTGGCAGCAAGAATCAGTGGATACTGGCTATCAGGCTGCCATGAAAAAACAATAAGGCACATGTAGTTTATTATCTTGTAGCTTTATGAAGTCCTACGAGAAACAAACTATCATCCATTCAGCGAAAAATCATGGGGAAATAATAATGAGTAGACTTAAAGCGGCGGTGGTTCAGGTTTGCTCGGGGCTTATTGTTTCTGAAAATCTTGCTGAAATTGAACGTCTGTTAATGGCTTATCAACAAGAGCAAGTGGATATTATTGTTTTGCCTGAATGTTTTGCCATGCTAGGAGGTTCTCAGGCTGAAGTGGCTTTGAAAGCTGATGATATAAGGGGGTGGATGTCGTCAATGGCAACAAAAATGGGTAGCTGGCTTGTAGGGGGGACCGTGCCTATCCATGATAGTCGTGATGGGCGTAACCATGCCTCATGTATTGTTTATAACCCTGAAGGGGATGAAATTGCCATTTACAACAAAATGCATCTGTTTGATGTAGAGGTGTCTGATAGTAAAGGGCGGTATAGAGAATCGGATGATTTTATCCCCGGGGCAAGGCCAGAGTTGGTAGATATTGACCAGGCAAAGGTTGGTCTTTCGATTTGTTATGATCTCCGTTTTCCCGAACTGTATCGCTGTCTGGTGGAGCAGGGAGCAACGATATTAACTGTACCTTCTGCCTTCACAAAAGTGACCGGTGAAGCGCATTGGGGCGTTTTGCTAAGAGCCAGAGCTATTGAAAATCAGTGTTATGTGTTGGCAGCCAATCAGGCAGGAACCCATCCTGATGGTCGACAGACTTATGGGCACAGCATGATTATTTCACCCTGGGGGGATATTCTTGCCGAAGCCCCTGCTGAAGGGGCTGCGGTGATTGTTGCGGAGCTGGATCTGGATGAGCTGGCAAGAATTCGTCAGCAAATGCCCAGCTTAAACCACCGCCGACTGTAACTTAGTCAGTTGATGGCTTGTTGGCGATAATTGCCAGTGTATCCATCAATCGCTCCTGGGCATTGCGTCGACGCTGACTCCGAACAGGTCTGTTTTTCTCATATTCTCCATCGCTTTGCAGCTGCCAGCTCCGGGTATTGTCGGTGAGATAGTAGTCCAATTCTTTTTTGATCCGCGCTGCAAGCTTTGGATCCTCAATGGGGAAGCAGGTTTCGATACGCATATCCAGGTTTCGGATCATGGCATCAGCACTTGAGCAGTAGACCAGAGCGTCATCGTCACCATTTTCAAAATAGTAGACGCGGGTATGCTCAAGAAACCGTCCGACAATCGAGCGAACCCTGATGTTCTCAGAGAGCCCCTCAATTCCAGGTCTCAGGCAGCAAATACCGCGGACAATCAGGTCAACCTCAACGCCAGCCTGAGAAGCTTTGAACAGCGCTTTTATAATATGTGACTCAGTGAGTGAGTTGATTTTGATAATGATGCGTGCAGGCTTACCTTCTTTTGCATTGTTCGTTTCCTGATTGATCAGATCAATCAGACTCTTTTTCAGCGTGAAAGGGGCATGAAAAAGTTTCCTGACACGAACCGCACGTCCCATACCGGTCAGCTGCTGGAAGATCTTATGAACATCGTTGGTTAGTATCTTGTCACAGGTCAGCAGGCTGTAATCGGTGTACAAGCGTGCATTACCAGCGTGATAGTTACCCGTACCAAGGTGGGCATAGCGTTGGATGTGCCGGCCTTCACGACGAACGATCAGCATCATCTTCGCATGGGTCTTATAACCTACCACTCCATATACGACGACGGCTCCTGCTTCCTGCAGACGACGGGCCAGAGCCAGGTTTTCCTCTTCATCAAACCGGGCACGGATTTCGACAACAACTGTCACCTCTTTACCTTGCCTGGCCGCTTCTACCAGAGCATCGACCATTTCAGAGTGAGCACCGGTTCGATACAGAGTTTGTCTAATGGCCAGAACATCAGGGTCTTTAGCTGCCTGACGGAGCATGTCTACAACAGGGGTGAATGACTCAAAGGGGTGATGGAGCAGGATGTCTTGTTTCGCCACCAGATCAAGTACGTTGTTGCTATGCTTGCGTTTACTGTGCAGGCCTTTTGGGTAGCCAGGAGTAAACGGAGGAAAGACCAGATCCGGTTTGTCATTGGTATCGCAGATGGACATCATGCGAGTCAGGTTTACCGGACCACTGACCTGGTAAACCTCTTCATTGGTCAGGCCAAACTCATTGAGCAGGAAATCAACCAATGGTTGTGGGCAGTTGTCGGCTACCTCCAGTCGTACCGCTTTACCGTATCTACGGGAAAGCAGCTCACCCTGCAGTGCCTTGGCCAGGTCTTCAACCTCATCTTCAAGATCCAGGTCACTGTTACGGGTCAGTCGGAACTGATAACAGCCTTTGATATCCATGCCAGGGAACAGGTCACTGACATGGCGATGAATGATCGATGATAGAAAGACATAATCGTTTTCCCGTCCATCACAGATATCTTCGGGCAGTTTTACGATACGTGGCAATGAGCGTGGCGCAGGGATGATGGCCATACCGGTATCGCGACCAAAAGCATCTTTTCCTTCCAGAGAGACAATAAAGCACAGCAGTTTGTTCGCCAGTCTTGGGAAAGGATGGGCAGGGTCCAGCCCAATGGGGCTGATGATGGGCATGACTTCATGGTAAAAGAAGCGCTTGATCCATGCCTGCTGTTTTTCGGTCAGCTCGTTGCGACGCAGAAAGCGAATACCCTCTTTCCTGAGAGAAGGTAACAGGCTTTCATTCAGTATCTGATACTGAAGCTCAACGTATTCTTTGGCCTTCTGGCTGATCTCTTTCAAGACCTGTTGAGGCCCCATGCCATCCAGTCCCACCTGCTCACGGGAGAAATCGACCTGCTGCATCAGACCCGCGACTCGGATCTCGAAATATTCATCAAGGTTGGAGCTGAAAATCAGCAGAAAACGAAAGCGCTCCAGCAACGGGTATTCTTCGTTTAATGCCTGCTGCAAGACCCTGAAATTAAACGCCAGATGGCTGAGCTCGCGGTTAATGTAATAGTCAGGATTCTGATAATCACTTACTTTGGGTGCTTTATTAATCACGGATTCGGACAGCTCGGATGATTGGGCCTGGGTGTCTTGAACATCCGTATGTTGGGGATTATCCATATGACCTCTTCTCAGCAAAAATAGCAGAAACCTGACTGATGACGGGTTGTGTCTGGGCCTGGGGTTTGAGGTGCTACCAATGCCCGAAAACAGGCGACTCTCTGAGCGGCGAATAGAGGCAGGGAGAATGTCGCATTATTAATTTTATTCTAACAGAAATAAGAAAGACTATTCTCCCAGTATGAACGTTTACATATTTTTCAAAAGCTTGGCGGCATCTTTAGCAAAGTAGGTCAGAATGGCATCAGCTCCAGCTCTGCGGAAGCACATCAGAGATTCCATCATGACTGCATCGCCATTGAGCCAGCCATTGGCAGCAGCGGCCTTGTGCATGGCGTATTCACCACTCACCTGATAGGCAAAGACGGGTACCTTGAACTCATCCTTAACGCGACGAACAACATCCAGGTAAGGCATACCTGGTTTGACCATCACCATATCTGCACCCTCTGCCAGATCTGCAGCCACCTCGTGGAGCGCTTCATCACTATTGGCAAAGTCCATCTGGAAGCTGAACTTATTGCTTTTACCGAGATTGCCAGCTGAGTCCACCGCGTCCCGGAAGGGGCCGTAGTAGCTGGAGGCGTATTTGGCAGAGTAGGCCAGGATGCGGGTGTTGATATGGCCTTCTTCTTCCAGGCGTTGGCGGATGGCGCCAATCCGACCATCCATCATATCTGATGGAGCCACAATGTCCGCACCTGCTTCTGCGTGAGACAGGGCCTGACGAACAAGGGCTTCAACCGTTTCATCGTTAACCACATAACCGTCTTCATTGGTCAGGCCATCAAGGCCATGGGAGGTAAATGGATCCAGCGCAACATCGGTAATCACACCCAGCTCAGGGAACTGATTCTTCAATGCTCGAACGGCTCTCTGTGCAAGACCTTCCGGGTTCCAGGACTCTTCCGCCTGCTCGGATTTCTTTTCAGCGGGTGTGACCGGAAACAGCGCGATGGCTGGAATACCAAGCTTGACCAGTTCTGCGGCTTCTTCAAGGAGCAAATCAATGCTGAGGCGTTCAACGCCGGGCATGGAGGCAACCGATTGACGCTGTTGATTACCGTCGACGATAAACAGTGGATAGATGAGATTATCGACGGAAAGTTGACTTTCGCGCATCAGGCGTCGGGAGAAGTCGTTGTAACGCATACGCCTCGGGCGTGCAGCAGGAAAAGGGCGCTGAATCATACTTCTTTATCCTTTTGAGGGTGTGAGGGCCTGTTGACGCTTCGTTGCGTGCTCAGCGTATCAGGGCGCCCCTATGGCTAGGCACGGTATTGCAGGAAGGCTACTGCCTTTCAAGATGCCGTAACAACGCTATAGGGGAGCCCTGGTACGCCCTTTGGGTGACTTGGATAAGAACCATCTGCTGTGTCAGACTTGCTTGTCGTAGAATCACTACGGGCTGCACAAGTCTTTCTTGCATATGGCACTTTTCCAAGTCACTGAGCCCTGCAACGAAGTGTCAACAGGCCCTGCAAACAGCCCCGGTTTCTAATTTGACAATATGAGTGGCATTATACGGGAAAGAACGTATGAGTTTGCAGGAATTGTCGTGCCAAACGCATGTTTTTAGCTACGGGAAGGCGTTATGAATATAAAGAAATGGCTTTTACTGGCAGTGCTTGCCGTGGCAATTGGTGCATTTTATACCCTGGACGGCCAGCAATACCTGACCCGTGATTTCTTTCAGGGGCTTTATCGTGATGATCCAGTACTGACGGCTGCTGCTTTCTTTGCCATCTACGTGGCTGTAACCGGCCTTTCACTACCTGGAGCTGCAGTCCTTACCGTTGTGGCGGGTGCCATTTTTAGCTTGTTCCATGGACTATTGCTGGTTTCTTTTGCCAGTACCTTGGGTGCTACTCTGGCTTTTCTGTTTTCAAGAACCCTATTAAGAGACTGGGTCGAGCAAAAGTTTTCGGGCTATCTGGACACCATCAACAAAGGTGTGAAAAAGGACGGTGCCTTTTATCTTGCAACGCTCAGGCTGATTCCGGCGGTTCCTTTCTTTGTCATCAATCTGGTTATGGGGCTGACCTCCATACGGGTCTGGACATTCAGCTGGGTCAGCCAGCTTGGGATGCTCCCGGGGACTGCTGTTTATGTGAATGCCGGTGCTCAACTAGGGCTGTTAGAGGAGCTCTCTCTTAAAGGGGTTTTAACGCCACCATTGATCGCTTCATTTGTTCTTTTGGGTATTTTTCCATGGATTGCCAGAATGGTGATGGAGTGGCTGAGACGTCGACGTTTGTACAGTAGCTACCGTCGGCCAGCGAAGTTTGATAATAACCTGACGGTCATTGGTGCTGGTTCCGCTGGACTGGTCAGCAGTTATATTACTGCAGCTGTTAAGGCCAAGGTGTCACTTATTGAAAAACATAAAATGGGTGGTGATTGTCTGAATACCGGCTGTGTGCCCAGTAAAGCCTTGATTCGCTCTGCCAAAATGGCTCATTACCTCAAGAGGGCTGATGAGTTTGGTATTGATCATGTGTCTGGAGAAGTCAATTTCTCAAAGGTGATGGAGCGGGTTCAGGGGGTTGTTCGCAAGGTTGAACCCCACGATTCAGTAGAGCGCTATTCCGGCTTGGGCGTTGACTGTATCAGCGGCTCTGCTCATCTGGTCAGCCCCTGGGAAGTGGAGGTCGCCGGTAAAAGAATCACGTCCAGAAATATCATTATCGCCAGTGGCGGTCGTCCCTATGTTCCACCCCTGGCTGGCCTTGATAAAGTCGAATACTACACATCGGACACGATCTGGGAGTTACGAAAGAAACCGGGCCGGATGCTGGTGATTGGTGGTGGACCTATTGGCTGCGAGCTGACTCAGGCCTTTGCCAGACTGGGTGTTCAGGTCATTCAAGTAGATCACGGAACCCGGCTGTTGCATCGTGAAGATGAAGATGTCTCGAAACTGGTGATGGACCAGTTTATTCAGGATGGGGTCGACTTGAGGCTGAAACACGAAGCCCGTTCTTTCCAGAAGTTTCTGGATCCCGACACTGGAGAAGAGCGTCAGTTTCTTGAAGCCGGTTTTAAAGGCCAGAAAGTGGAAATTGACTTTGATGTTGCCCTCTTTGCCACGGGACGACAAGCTAATACGTCAAATCTTAGCCTTGAAACACTGGGCATTGAGTTAACCGAGCGGGGGACCATTGAGGTTAACGACTACATGCAGACCCGCTACCCCAATATCTATGCCTGCGGTGATGTGGCAGGGCCTTACCAGTTTACCCATACAGCGGCACATCAGGCCTGGTATTGCGCTGTGAATGCACTGTTTGGTCGTTTTAAAAAGTTCAAAGTGGACTATTCAGTGATCCCCTGGTGCACATTTACTGATCCTGAAGTGGCCAGAGTGGGCCTGAATGAGCAGGAAGCCCAGGAGCGGGGAGTTGCCTATGAAGTGACCAAATACGGCATTGATGACCTGGATCGAGCCATCGCTGATGAAGAAGCCCGGGGCTTTGTAAAAGTACTGACCGTGCCCGGGAAAGATAAGATTCTTGGCGTCACCATTGTGGGTTATCACGCAGGGGAGCTGATTACGGAGTATATCAGCGCAATGAAGCACGGTCTGGGTCTGAATAAAATCCTGGGAACCATACACATCTATCCAACACTGAGCGAAGCCAATAAGTATGCTGCCGGTGAGTGGAAAAAAGCCCATGCACCCGAGGGATTATTGTCTCTTGTGGAAAAATACCACGCATGGATGCGCCATTGACTATCCTTATAGGGTCATAATAGGCATAAGGATGTTTAATGAGCGACCCGGACCCGTCTGATGGTGGCCCGATAGAGGATCCGATAAAGGATCCTGAAAAGAGACCGGCAAATAACAGCCCGCAGCTAAAACCGGCTACCATCAGCGAAGATAAGAAAATCTTCAAAGAGCTGAAGAAAATCCTTAAAAATCGAAGTGTTATGTTGGCCGAGCCTTCTTCTGGGAAGAGCCTCAAGACCAATAGTAAGAGCTTTCGAACGAGAATTAAAAACTTCCTGCCAATCTCTATCTACAAGATGGTTACCCGTCTCAAGCCCATTCATAAGCAGAAAAAAATTGGTACGATGATCGCGCTGGTGCAGCAGAAGAATCAAATTGCCTGGCAGCGTCTGGGAGAAGGTAAGGCAGAGGGTGCTGGTGATCAGGAATTGAGAAAACTGCAGCTGGAGTGTGAGCAGTCTCAGCTCTGGCTGGACCTTCTCGAGGGTAGAGGCCAGTCAAAGGTTACCGAAGATCGAGCGAGGGTTGTGGACTGCCTCAAAGATTGTGTCGCTGCAAAAGCTGACAGTGACTTCAAGAAGGCTGATGAGGCCTATGTTGAGGCTGTTCACGATCTGAAGTTATCGCTCATTCATGAAAATGATCTGAAAATTGAGCTGCAGACCCCCAAAGCGTCATCTCCTCTGGCTGGGGAGCTAAAGCAATTTGAGAAAATGCTGGTGGATGAAGCATCGGCCCTTGAGGCTTACCGGCTTTATGGACAGAATCGTCAGTTATGATTCCCCCTGCTTTTTTGGTCTGGATAAGAAGCAACCGCAAAGACATCAGATGGTGAAACCTGTTGCCGATCCAGCCCTGGTGTGAGAGCAGCGGGAAGAGCTTTGTACCTTTGTTATTCAGTAACTATTCAGCACCCAGCAAAGGCGTATTGTTGTAATTTCGAACCGCTTTAAGAAGCGCCTGAAATATGTTCAACCCCTGCTTTTTAGCAGATGATAAATAGCTTCGGATTCGGGTAAACATGGTACCTCCGTCTTCGCTTCTGAAGCAGCCTGAGATCTTCTGCTGTAACTATTCAGCACCCTTCATATAAATCTGGAATTGTAACTATTCAGCACCCTTCATATAAATCTGGAATTTTCTGATTTTTCGACCATCATCTTATACTCAATTTTTCTAACAAATCTCCAGTATGGAACCAGACTTCCCAGCTACTCCGTTTACCGAAGCTCTCCTTAAAGAGAATGAAGAGCTTCGGACCGAGAATGCGCTTTTACGGGAACGTTGCAGCGAACTGGAAGAAAGGGTTAATAAAAACAGTCAAAACAGTAGTAAGCCACCATCGTCAGATGGTTATCAAAAGCCCAGTAAAAAAGGGAGTGATAAAGGTGATACATCTTCCAAAGAAGCCCCCTGCTCCTCACAGGAAACACCGAACCCCAAAAGCCTTAGACCATCTTCAGGCAATAAACCAGGTGGCCAGAAAGGTCATCAAGGCTCTTGTTTGAGACGTGTCGCCTTACCCGATTATGTCAGGCATCTGAAGGTTGAAAAATGTTGCTGTTGCCAGTCTTCGCTTATCGATATTAAACCCACCAAATACATTGAGCGACAGGTTTTTGATCCAGGTAGACCCGGAGAATTTGAAGTTACCGCGTACTGGGCAGACGTTAAAGTATGTCCTTGTGGTAAACGGAACACCGCTGAGTTTCCCCAAGGAGTGAAAGCCGCTGCTCAATACGGAGAAGTGACTCAGGCAATGGCTGTTCATTTAAACCAGTATCACTTCATCCCATATCACCGGGTGTCTGAGTATTTCAATACTATTTATTGCATGAGTGTCAGCGCAGGCTCTGTTGCCAATTTTGTTGCCTATACCCATGAGAACCTGGCCTCTACTGAGCAGAGTATCCGCGATGCTTTACAAGAAAGTCCGGTTGCAGGAGCGGATGAAACTGGCATGCGGGTTGACGGTTCACTGTGGTGGTTACACATTATGCGAGATGACCAATGGACGCTTTACTACCTCTCAGAAAGGCGAGGTTGTGAAGCAATGGATGCAATGGGCATCCTGCTGACTTTTGCAGGCATTCTGGTTCACGATCATTGGAAGTCCTACTTTGCCTATGCGGCAGTGCATGTGCTTTGTAATGCCCATCATCTGAGAGAGCTTCAGGGAGTTGTCGATAGGGATGCGAATAAGCTGGCTCTGCGGCTGATGAAATTGCTTACGCTCTCCTGGCACTTCTGCAAGAAATACAAAGCAGCCGGTCTGACTCAAATGCCTGGTGCAATACAGCTTCGCATTGAGACGATATACGACCAAATCCTTCAAAGGGCTCTCACGAAGGAAACCGCTTATATGGAAAAACAACGACAGGTGCTTGGACGTAAGAAGGTCAGGAATACCAAGGCCTACAACCTGTTCAAAAGGCTTATTGAGTTTAAGGTTGAAACGTTGCGCTTCATGTCGGACTTTTCAATTCCCTTCGATAACAATGGCAGTGAACGTGATGCCAGGATGGCCAAACTTAAGCAGAAGATCTCAGGCTGCTTCAGAAGCGAAGACGGAGGTACCATGTTTACCCGAATCCGAAGCTATTTATCATCTGCTAAAAAGCAGGGGTTGAACATATTTCAGGCGCTTCTTAAAGCGGTTCGAAATTACAACAATACGCCTTTGCTGGGTGCTGAATAGTTACGTTATTCAAAGGTTAGGTCCGGCTTCAGCAGCGTCTGGGGCTAAAGCATATGAGCTTGGCTTGGCAATACCACTGGTTTGCAGAACAAGCACTGAAATAGCCCCGCTGACGATCACGAATTGCCAGGTCCAGTCTGGTATCAGGCCAATCCATATCCCATTGGATACAAAAATGGTTGCACCAGAAAGCACAAAGCGTATGGCTTCAATCACTATCAATCCAGTGAACTTTTCCAGTAACCAGCCAATACCGATCAGGTTCAATGCAAGAACAATTGTCCATAGTACATTGAAGCCATAAGGCGTGTTGTGGCTGATGGCTATCAATACGGTGGTTGCCATTACAAGAATGGCAAAGTGGATCAATGAATAGGCTTTCAGACCTAGGCTGGTTTTCGGGTTATAGTTCTCATAGGCGTGAATATCCGGCATTTTCATCGGTGAAGAGACATCCGCAGGTCGATAGCCCGTGCGTCTGAACCAGAGAGTCAATTTGTCTTTCCAACTTTTCGTTTTTACAGCATCCCTGAACATCGCTGTATAAAGATGAAGGTTTGCCCAGACCGGGTTCCAGCTTCTCAGCGGTTTTAAAGTCCCGTAGCGAATGGATTCGTAGTTTTCGTCTTCTTCGGCGAATGTGCCAAACAGGCGATCCCAGATAATAAATACCCCTCCATAGTTTTTATCCAGATACTTCCGGTTTTTTGCATGGTGAACACGGTGATTTGAAGGAGTAACAAAGAGTAGCTCAAACCATCCCAGCTTTGGAATATGGCGGGTATGTACCCAGTATTGATAAAGTAGATTAATCAGGCTTACCGTTAGAAAAATATGAGGAGGGGTGCCAAGAATCGCCATGGGAACGTAGAAAACCCAGGAGAAAAGAAAGCCTGTACTGGTCTGGCGCAAAGCGGTTGTCAGATTATATTCCTCACTCTGATGATGCACTGAGTGGGCGGCCCAGAGAAGATTGATCTCATGGCCTTTTCGGTGGTTCCAGTAATAGAAGAAGTCCTGCAATACAAATCCTAGAGCCCATACCCACAGAGCGTTACCATCCAATGAAAAGAGAGCCGCGTGATTATAGATAAGGGTGTAGATACCCAGTTTGAAAATTACACCGGTGGTGACATTAAGCATCCCGGTACTCAGGCTGTTTATGGCATCGTTAATTCGATATAGGACTTTCGCATTGACAGGCAGCTGTAAAAATTGCTAGATCAGCAAAAAATAGCGGATGTCGTCGTGCGTAGAAAGATAACAAGACCTACAACAGCTGGGTGTGATTTGCCGAAATATACAGGGTTTCTATTGTGTGAGCCGAAATCAGCAACCTGTACTCGCCTTAGTGAGATCGGAGATATGTCACACCACAGCGTTAACCGTTTTCTACAACGTGAAGACTTTGCTCCCAATGACCTTTTCATGGAAGTAGCCGCAAGGCTGATTCTTGATGGGGGCACGCTATCGGTTGATGATACGGTGCTGGATAAGCCGTACAGTAACTACACGGCATTCATCGGCTATCATTACTCGGGCAAGCATCATAAAGCCGTCAAGGGCATTAATCTCATAACGCTCTATTACACCGATATCAAAGGCTATAGCCTTCCTGTCAATTTCCGTATCTATGACTCTGCGGACGGAAAGTCCAAAAATGATTATTTTCTCGAGATGCTGAAAGAAGTACTTGTATGGGGCTTACGACCTGCATTTGTTACGGGGGATTCCTGGTATAGCAGTGCCGCAAACCTGAAGACTGTGAAAAACAACGGTCTGGGTTTTATGTTTGCCGTTAAAAGCAACCGTACTGTTTCTATCCAAAAGGGTGACTACCAACAAGTGCAGAGCCTGGAGATTCCTGAAGAGGGAATAACCGTTTGGCTACGTAATTTTGGTTCTGTGCGTTTGTACCGGACGCGGCTAAAAAACGAGCTGCGCCATTACGTCGTCTACACACCCCATGCTGGATCAGAGGTATCACCACAGGTAGGCTTTAATGAACTTCACCTGCACCATTGGGCGATCGAAGAGTATCACCGGGCGCTGAAACAACTCTGCAGTATTGAGCGCTTTCAGGTGAGAGGAAAGCAGCAGGTCAGGAACCATATTTTTGCCTCTATCTTTGGGTATGCCTGCCTTCAGGCCAAGAAAGTATCTGAATCTCTCAGTAGCATCTATCGCGTTAAGAATGATGCGCTCAAGGATGCTATTTGGGACTTCATTAAGAGCTTCTCTGATGGTAAAGACTGGCTGAGACCATCTTTTATCAGAGCTGTCAATGCGTAAGTTCTACGATAGTAATCTTTCTTACGAATAATGGTGGCAATGACTTCGATAAAAATCATCAGAAAGAAGATTGGTATGGCGTACACAATCGGATTCATGGGGCTAGCCTGATTATTATTTTTATACGATTGTTTTTAACATGATCCTAAGTGAAAAGCATAGTTGTTCATCTATTAAACAAGTTTTTTGTACGCCTATATTTTGGGTTGCTCCAGAGCTGTCAACGTGAACAGAAACACCCTCTCATGCCAGAATTAGATAACCTTATCAGTACAGGTAGCTTTTAATTAATGGCATTGGGTATTACTGAATGAGTTTCAACAGTAGCCCTTCTTCGAGAAGTGCTCTTCTTACAAGAGTAAAGCCTCCATACCATGGACTGTCATAAAGTTTTGAGTAAACGACTCTGGTTTCCAGGTTTTCATTGACTGAAACCGTCTGTGTTTTCAGGCAGTGTTTGATTACGGGATGGATAATGTTGGACGCTCCACAGATCTCACCGGCAAGCACCACTCGATCAGGCCGCAGCAAGTTGACACTCATGGCTATTGCTCTGCCAAGGTTGCCGGCGGCTTCTTTCAACAGGTCACTTGCCAGCTGATCACCATCGTTAGCGGCATTACAGATTGCAGTGATATCCGCTTTTTGTGTAAGTGTGCTAGGAACTCCCGATTCAAGCAGTTTATGGCAGCGCTTTTCGATGGCTGGGTTACAGACTAAAGTTTCCAGACAGCCAAAGTTGCCGCAGTAACAACGCTCTCCCAGTGGGTCGATTTGAATATGCCCAATCTCTCCGACAGCCAGAGTACTGCCTTCATAGAGCTTTCCATCCAGAATCATGCCTGCACCGACACCGTTATGGACGCTGACAAAGAGACTGTTTTTAAACCCACGGCTGACACCAAAGTGATGCTCGGCCAGCGCCATGGAGGATATAAAGTTATTGATAAAGCAGGGAATCCCCAGTGCGTCAGAAACCTGCTCTGCCAGAGGGAGGTTGCTGACAGAAAGGTGAGGCATAAAGGTAATAATACCTTTTGCTGAATTGACCAGACCGGGTGTTGTTATCCCAACACCGGCAAGGCAATGAATATGCTTTTTATGGGTTTTGAGGAATTTTCTGAGTGTTGAAATCAGCTGCTCAGTAAATTCAACCTGATTCAAAGGCTGAATAGGTTCTGAGTATTTAGCCAGCAGCTTTCCGGAGAGGTCACACAATCCCAGGTGGAGCTTGGTTCTTCCTGCTCTTGCAGCAAGAATCTGGATCTGTCCCTGCCTGGGAGCCAGCGATGTAGCCCGACGACCTCTTTCAGAGGTTTGTTGTTCCTGCTCAACAATCAGACCTGCTTCCATCAGCTGTCGGGTGATACGGGTAACGCTACCGGCAGCCAAACGACATTGTCTTGCTATCTGGATTCTTGAGATGGAGCCATGATCCACAATCGCTTTGTAGACCGCAGATATGTTCCGCTCTTTAACGAAGTCCAGATTGGCAATTACAGTAGTCATGAATCCTCATTCTCACGCTCTGGCAGGGGCGTAAAAGTTTTTTAACCACAGAGATCACAAAGTTCACTAAGGAAAGAAAAGATAAGTTTTTTCGGGTGCTCTCTCTGAATGATTGAAACAATAGTGCTCTATTTTCACAGCTACTATGGGAACACCACTCATAATAGTTAACTGTCATGCCCGCTTCTGTTATTTCCAGCTCTACCAAAAGCATCGTTTTGCAAATTGAAGTTTCTATAGATTCAGGCAACATGCTGAATCTTGAAGATAGTTTACAGCGTGCACTCAATGAAGCCGGGCAGCTTGGAACAAAAGAGTTATTGGGGCTATTTGAATCACCCAATAAAGAACCTATCGTCGTTAATCAGCAGAAGTGGAACTACAAAGGAAAGGTTCTTAAGCACTATGAAACCTTATACGGTCGTATACCTTTGGAGCGCTCCGTATATCAGGGTGTCAGAGGTGGCAGTACTCTGGCAGCACTTGATCTTCGTGCCGGTATTATTGGTTCAGCTACCCCCAAATTTGCCAAGTCTATCGCCTGGAAATACAGCCAGATGCCAGCGCCTGCGGTAAAAGAAGATTTTGAGACCAACCATCAAAGGACGCTTTCAAATTCTTATATCAAGCATTTATCGGACAGAGTAGGTGCATTAATTGAAGACCAGCAAGACACTCACTACCACCTTCCTCCACTAAAAGAGCCTGTTGAAACAATAGCCATTGGTCTGGATGGAACCTGCATGCTGCTTTGTGAAGAAGGCTGGAGGGAAGCCATGTGTGGGACATTGAGCCTATATTCTGCAGATGGAGACAGGCTCCACACGATATATACAGCCAGTTCGCCAGAGTATGGTAAACAAAGCTTTATGAGCAAGCTCGACGAGGAGATTGCAGATCTAAAACGACTCTACCCAAATGCCACATACATCGGGGTAGCTGACGGGGCTAGAGAAAACTGGAGTTATTTGAAACAACATACCTCTGGGCAGATACTCGATTTTTATCATGCATCTGAATATTTAGCTGGAGCAGCGGAAGCACTGTTTCCAACCAGTAAGGCGAAGCGACACCAGTGGCTTGAAGACAGGCTACATAGTTTGAAAAACAAGCGTGGAGCAGCCAAAAAAATCCTTCAGGAAATTGAATCAGCCGAGCTCCCGAAAAAGACAATCGCACTGACAGAGAAGCGCTACAAAGCTGTGAGCTATTTTACAAACAATCACCAGTTAATGAATTATCATCAGGCGCTTAAACGCCATTGGCCAATAGGTTCAGGAGTTACTGAAGCGGCTTGTAAGACTCTGGTAAAGCAACGATTATGTGGTTCTGGAATGAGGTGGAAAGCAACAGGAGCGGAAGTGCTTTTGACAACAAGAGCACTGATCCAGAGTAAGGGGCGCTGGGAACAACTTTGGTCTGAGTTCATGACTGGAAAGGTTGAAGCTAACCTATGAGTCAGTTATCAAATTGAGAGAGCACCCGTTTTTTCTTTATTTCTTTGTGCGCTTTGTGATCTCTGTGGCTCCCTCCTTTTAAGATCCTTTGAGGTACTCTTAAATGCAGAGGCAGGGTTATTTTTTAAGCTTCAGCTCACCACCGCTGACAGTGCCATGCATGGTATAGCGGTCATCGAAAATAGCAAAGTTGGCAAATTGCCCCACCGTGATGCTTCCCATCTCATTGTCAACGTGAATGGCTTTTGCTGCATTGATGGTAGCCATCCGAATCACAGCCTGAGGCTCAATCTCTTCACGAACACTATTGGCGACCGCTTCAATCATAGTGAGTGCGGAGCCGGCAAGCGTGCCATCAGCATTGGAGCACTTACCATCTTTGTGATAGATGGTTTGTCCAGCGAAGACGAATGTTTCCATATCGGTACCAGCCGGTGTGGTCGCATCGGTCACCAGTACCAGACGGTCCTGCATCAGGCGATGGGCAATGCGCAGGTTTTCCCATGACAGATGGAGGCCATCCGCAATGATACCGGCGCCAATAGTGTGACTGTCGAAGATGGCACCGACAACACCGGGTTCACGGCTGCCCAGGGGGCTCATGGCATTATGCAGATGAGTGGCAAATGTGGCGCCGGCTTTTTCTGCAGCCTTGGCCTGCTCACAGGTGGCATTGGTGTGACCAATGGAAACAATAATGCCCGCTTTACTCAGTCTTTCAATCGTTCCTTCAGGGCAGACTTCCGGGGCTAGAGTCACCATGGCAATGGCGTCGGCATTTTCGCAGAAAAAGTCGATCATTGCAGAGGATGGCTCACGGATATAGTCCGGATCGTGAATGCCTTTGCGCTGAAGATTCAGATAAGGGCCTTCCAGATGAACACCAGGTACGCGGTCCGGATGCATGGCCATGTATTCCCGGGTGACATTCACCGCTTGTCGCATATCTTCATCACTGCTGGTAATCAGCGTAGGAAGAAATGCAGTACAGCCTGAGCGGAGGTTTGCCTCATGCATGATATCCAGCGTCTTGATGGAGATATCACTGTTAAATAGAACACCACCGCAGCCGTTTAGTTGCAGGTCGATAAAGCCTGGGCTCAATGTCAGACCACCGAGATCGACCTTTTCAAGGCTGTCGGCACCGGCAACATCCTCTGCCTTGCCAATGGCCGAAATTCGGCCATTCTCTATAATGATGGTATCAATAGACGATTGCTCTGGATCACCGGTTAGTGGTTTGAAATTGACCAGGGCATAGGTCTTTTCCGGGCTGATGACTAGATCCGCAGACATATCAAAAGTCCTTGATGTTTTCAGACTCAATATCCTGGAAGTAGCGCAGAGTGCGAACTTTCAGGTCCAGAGTCGCAGGATCATCACAGATCATCATCGCTTTTGGGTGAAGCTGGAGGGCTGAGATTGTCCACATATGGTTGACTGATCCCTCAACCGTGGCCTGAACGGCACGGGATTTATCAGAACCAGTAGCCAGAATCATCAGCTCACGGGAGTCCAGAACCGTTCCTACACCTACAGTAAGTGCCAGTTTTGGTACCTGACTGATGTCCTGATCAAAGAAGCGTGCGTTGGCTTCACGAGTTTCAGTGGTCAGAGTCTTCAGGCGGGTACGGGAGGATAGTGAAGAACCTGGTTCATTAAATGCGATGTGCCCATCGTGTCCGACACCGCCCATGAACAGCTCAATGCCGCCATAGCCTTTAATCGCTTCTTCATAGCGCAGGCACTCGGCTTCCAGGTTTTCGGCATTGCCATCCAGGAAATTGATGTTCGCCGCCGGGATATCGACATGATCAAAGAAGTTACGGTGCATGAACATCCGGTAGCACTCAGGATGGTCAGCAGGCAGGCCAACGTATTCGTCCATATTGAAGGTAACAACATTGGCAAAGCTTACTTCCCCTTCCTTGTGCAGGCGAACCAGTTCCTGATAAGTCGGGATTGGTGTGCCGCCGGTAGGCAGGCCGAGTACAAAGGGGCGCTCAGGAGTCGGATTAAATGCCTTGATACGGCTGACAATGTATCGGGCAGCCCAACGACCAACTGCTGGCTTGTCTTTCAGAGGTATAAAGCGCATGTCGTAAACTCCATATGGAAGAGTAGCTGTGCTCGATCAGTCTGCTGGTAAGCTGACCGGTTGTCTCATCAGCGGTCTGAATTATTCAGTGTCGTGTAGTTTGAAGTATACGACCTGCAGTGCGTTCTGAGTGAGAATCCGGTAGCAGAATTTCGAATGGCTTCTCTAATCTGCTCAGGGGAACTGTGATGTTATTTATCATAGCTTATTTATTTTTCAATGAAAAATAAAGGCGGTTTACAATGTGCTCAACGGGTAGAAAATGTCGTCAAATGATGACCTGAGTCAACTTATTTGGGTTTTTTATTTTTTTTTGAAAAATAAATCAGTAAGATTTAACGGCACACAGATAGACACTCTCACTATAAAGAATTAATGGTTGATCAATCATGAACATCTTGGGTTACTTGCAGAAACTCGGTAAGGCGCTGATGCTGCCTATTGCCGTTCTTCCTGTCGCAGCCTTGCTGCTCCGTCTGGGCCAGCCTGATTTGCTGGATATTCCCTTTATGGCGCAGGCGGGTAACGCGATTTTCAGTAATCTGGCGCTGCTGTTCGCCATGGGTATTGCAGTAGGCCTGGCGGTTGATGGCGCCGGTGCTGCAGCGATCGCTGGTGCTGTTGGCTTTTTTATTCTGAAAGCAACGACGGCAACCATTAATCCTGACATCGATATGTCCTTCTTCGGCGGTATCATCAGCGGTATCGTTGCCGGTCATTCCTACAACCGTTTTCATGCGGTATCGCTGCCAGCGTATCTTGGCTTCTTCAGCGGCAAGCGTCTGGTACCGATCATGACCGGTCTGTTCATGCTGGCGATCGGCTGGGCCTGTGGTTATATCTGGCCTGCCATTCAAAATGGAATTGATGCTTTTGGTCACGGTGTTGCCGGATCTGGCCCGGTTGGTCAGTTTGTTTACGGTACCCTGAACCGTGGTCTGATTCCTTTTGGTCTTCATCACGTTCTGAACTCTTACTTCTGGTTCGGTCTGGGCGACTTTACCAATGCTGCCGGTGACGTAGTCAACGGTGACCTGCATCGCTTCTTTGCTGGTGACCCAACTGCCGGGGTGTTCATGACCGGTTTCTTCCCTGTCATGATGTTCGGTCTGCCTGCTGCAGCTCTGGCCATGTACCTCACTGCTCATAAGAGCCGTCGTGCACAGGTTGGTGGTGTTCTTTTCTCTGTTGCCCTGACTGCATTCCTGACCGGTATTACTGAGCCTCTGGAATTCATGTTCATGTTCCTGGCTCCTGGCCTGTATGCCGCTCACGCTGTGCTGACCGGTGTTTCTCTGGTCGTTACCAATGCCATGGGTGTTCTGAGTGGCTTCGGCTTCTCCGCCGGCCTGTTTGACATGGTGCTAAACTGGGGTCTGGCAACTAACCCATGGACTCTGGTTATTATTGGTCTGGCATTTGCTGCCATCTACTTCTGCGTTTTCTACTTCGCCATCAAGATGTTCAACCTGAAAACACCAGGTCGCGAAGATGAAGACGACAGTGCTGTGGAAGTAGAAGCATCCGTGGTGGACAAGCAGGGTATGAGCGACAACGCTTACCAGGCTCGTCAGTTCACCAAGGCGATCGGTGGTCTGGATAACGTAACCAACATCGATGCCTGTATTACCCGTCTGCGTCTGACCCTGAAAGACCCGTCTGTTGCTGATGAGAGTGTCATCAAGGCGCTGGGTGCCAGCGGTATGATTCGTGTAGGTGAGAAAAACCTGCAGATTATTCTTGGTCCACAGGCTGAAATCATCGCCGGTGAGATGAAGAAAATTGCGGCTACTGAAGATCTGAGTACTATCCAGTTACCTGGTCAGGCTCAGGAAGTAGCGGCGACTGTTTCTCATGGGACAGTGAAGAAAGAAGTGGAAGTAAAACCACTGGATAATGCTCTGTTTGCCCGTCAGTGCCTGAAGGTACTGGGTGGTCATCAGAACGTTACTCAGATTGATGCCTGCATCACTCGTCTGCGTCTGACTCTGAAAGACGCTTCCAGCGTCAGTGATGACAGCATTAAGGCTCTGGGTGCAACTGCGGTGGTACGTGTGGGTGAGAAGAACCTGCAAATCGTCGTTGGTCCTCAGGCTGAAATGATTGCTGATGAAATGAAAAAGATCCCGGTGACGGACGATCTTTCCAATGTTGAGGTTTCTGCATGACTCTCCTCAAAAATGAGGGCAAGCCTTGCCAACTGTCACTCGTTGCTCCTCTGTCTGGAATGCTGTTATCCATCGAGGAATCAGCTGACCCGGTATTTGCCGGCCGGTTGATAGGTGATGGTGTTGCGATAAACCCAACGGATTCTGTGGTACTGGCGCCTTGCGCCGGTACCATCAGTCAGCTGCATGATTCCAAGCATGCAGTGGCTATCAAGACAGATTCCGGCGTGGAAGTGTTGATCCATGTGGGTATTGATACTGTTGTTCTGCGTGGTGAAGGCTTTGAGACAAACGTCAAAATAGGCGACAAAGTGTCTGTTGGTCAGGAGCTGCTGTCTTTTGATCCCGAGTTTGTGGGAGCCAAGGCAGCCAGTCTACAGACAGCAATGATGATCACGACCGGTGAAACCGGTGTGGTTGTTAACCCCCGTACAGAAGTAAAAGCGGGGCAGGATACCGTATTTGCGATTGGTGCTGAGCCTGAAAAGCAAATGTCCACCGACAGCAAATACAGCCGTCAGGACAGCATTACCCTGACAGAAGATTTTGTCTTGAAGAACCCTCTGGGTCTTCATGCACGTCCTTCTGCCACGCTGATTCAGATCATCAAACGCTTCAATTCTGAAGTGATGATTCTGAATAAAGACAATGGCAAAGAAAGCAAGGCCAACAGTCTGACTGCTCTGATGGGGCTGCAGACGGTGCTGGGGTCTAACCTGCAAATCACCGTTACCGGCCCTGACGCCAAAGACGCCATGGAAGCGGTTCTTGATGGTTTCCGAAGTGGTCTTGGTGAGGAGGTTTCCGATGTGCTTCCAAGCGCTGATGAAGCGATGGAAGAAGAAGCCCCACTGCTTGGACCGGTAGAAGGCTCCGATGGTCGTTTACCTGGTGTCAAAGCTGCGCCGGGTATGGCCATTGGTAAGCTGCACCACCTGATTCACGAACTGCCAGACTACCCTGAAGAGGGTGTAGGTGTCAGCGACGAACTGGGCCAGCTTGACTACGGTATCCAAAAGGCTCAGGAATCCCTGCAGCAGCTGGTTACCAAAATGGAAGCGGATCACGTTGGTGGTCATGCTGAAGTCTTTGTTGCCCATCAGCAGTTGCTGGAAGACCCGGCAATCAGTGAGCGCGCCCGTGAACTGATTGAGTCTGGCAAGAGCGCCATGTGGGCCTGGCACAGAAGTTTTCTGGCAGAAGCGGATGAAATGCGCAAGCTGGATAACCCGATGCTGGCGGCCCGTGCCATTGATGTAGAAGACGTTGGTCTTCGGGTTCTGCGCTACCTGATGGGTGTTGAGGGTGGTACCGATCAGCTGCCTGAAAATACGATTCTCTGCCTGGAAGACATCACGCCTTCTGAAGTGGTGACACTGGATCGCAAGCGGGTTATCGGTATCGTTACCCTGCATGGTGGTGCTACTTCCCATGCTGCCATTCTTGCTGGCTCACTGAATATTCCTTACCTGGTGAATGTACCGGCCAGTGTTCGTCAGTACGAGAACGGTACCGATGTGATCCTGAATACCAATAAGGGTTACATGCTGGTGAATCCTACTCAGGAAGAGATCGCCAGAACGGTTGCCCGCCAGGAGCGTGCTGCAGCTGAACACGAGGCTGCGCTGAAAGTGGCTGATCAGCCTGCGGTGACTCTGGATGGTCATCATGTTGAGATCGCTGCCAATATCGCCAACCAGGATGACGCTGAAAAAGCGGTCAAAATGGGGGCTGAAGCGGTTGGTCTGCTGCGTTCCGAGTTCCTTTATATGGAGCGTGCTACCGAGCCATCCATGGATGAGCAGGTAAAAGCCTATGAAGGTATTCTGGGTGCTATGGGTAAAGATCGTCCGGTCATTATCCGTACTCTGGACGTAGGTGGTGACAAGCCTCTGGCTTATCTGCCGCTGCCAAGGGAAGAGAACCCATTCCTGGGTGAACGTGGTGTGCGTATCGGTATTAACCGTCCGACCATGTTGCGTAAGCAGGTTCGTGCGATCCTGAAGGCTGCTCATGCCGGTCATGCCCGTATCATGTTCCCGATGATCAGCTCTCTGGACGAATTCCGTGCTGTGAAAAAGCTGGTGCTGGAAGAGCAGGAGAAGGCAGGCGTAACCGTAGAAGTGGGTATCATGATTGAAGTGCCTTCTGCTGCGCTGCTGGCCGATCATTTCGCCAAAGAAGTGGACTTCTTCTCCATTGGTACCAATGACCTGACTCAATACACTCTGGCAGTTGACCGTGGTCATCCAAAACTGGCTGCCCGTGTTGATGGTCTTCACCCTGCCGTATTGCGCCTGATTGATATGACGGTGAAAGCAGCTAATAAAGAAGGCAAGTGGACAGGTATCTGCGGAAGCCTGGCCAGTGACCCGAATGCAGTGCCCATTCTGGTCGGCTTGGGTGTTCAGGAGCTGTCCATCAGCGTGCCGGCAATCCCGGTGGTTAAGGCCCGTGTTCGCAGCCTGAACTATGAGCAGTGCCAGAGCCTGGCTCGTGAAGCACTGACTCTTGATTCAGTAGAAGACGTAAGACGTTTGACTGCCTGATCGCAGATAACGGTCTTTCTGAAAGCCCCATGGTTTGACCATGGGGCTTTTTTATTGCCATCTGTGATATGAAAATTTCCTCTCTGATCCGTAATTACACTATAAGTCATAGGGCTTTGATCCAGATCATCCGTTGGTTAATAGATATCCAATTATGATGCCCGCTATTTGGTCGTCGGCACTTTTTTGTTCACACCTTTATGTCTGCAGGGAAGGCAGAAATTGATAATTGTCTGAGCAGTCTGTGATCACGACCATGGTTAATGATGGGTTTGCGACGGCGATATCGATGAAAGAGATTGTGGATAAGGCACTTGCTTCCACCGTGAAGCGAAGAACGTTTATGAAGTGGGGAACCGCTGCAGGCAGTGCAGCTGTGGTTGCTGCCAATACACTGCCTCTGAAGGCCTCAGCATCCTCTGCTGTAGAGACTGCGTCGGCTGAAGAGATCAAATCAGTCTGGTCTGCCTGTACGGTAAACTGTGGCTCCCGTTGTGCACTGCGTCATCAGGTAAAAGACGGCGTTATCATCCATACCGAAACCGATAACACCGGTGAAGATGTCTATGGTGACCACCAGGTTCGTGCCTGTCTCCGTGGCCGTTCTTTCCGCAAGCGCGTCTACAACCCTGACCGTCTGAAATACCCAATGAAGCGTGTGGGTAAGCGTGGTGAAGGTCGATTTGAGCGCATCAGCTGGGATGAAGCGTTTGACACCATTGCTGACAACCTCAAGCGCATCAAAAAAGAATATGGCAATGAAGCCATTTACCTCAACTATTGTACTGGCACATTGGGAGGTACGGTTTCCAAGTCCTGGCCGCCTGCTGCAACACCAATTGCCCGTCTGATGAACTGCTGGGGTGGTTATCTTAACCATTACGGTGATTACAGTACTGCTCAGATTGCTGTCAGCCTGCCTTATATGTTTGGTGGTAGCTGGGTCGGTAACAACTGTACTTCCGACCTGGTAAATACACGACTAGTGGTCAACTTTGGTAATAACCCGGCAGAAACCCGTATGAGTGGCGGCGGTGTTATTTATCACCTGGCTGAAGCCCGTAAGCGCAGTAATGCACGCATGATCACCTTTGATCCGCGCATGACGGACACGACCCTGGGAGCCAATGATGAGTGGGTTCCTCTGCGTCCTGGCACTGATGCCGCGCTGGTAGCAGGTATGGCGTGGGTGATGATTACTGAAAACCTGGTAGATAACGACTTTCTGAGCAAGTACACCGTCGGCTACGATGAAAGTTCTCTGCCTGCCACTGCGCCGAAAGGCTCTTCCTGGAAATCCTATATTCTGGGCCAAGGGAAAGACGGTGTTGAAAAGACCCCTCAGTGGGCGGCAAAAATTACCTCTGTACCTGCAGAAACCATCATTCGTCTAGCGCGCGAAATTGCCATGACCAAACCCTGTAACATCATGCAGGGTTGGGGGCTTCAGCGTACTGCCAATGGTGAGCAGGCCAGTCGTGCCATCTGTATGCTGGCTGTGATGACTGGCAATGTGGGTCTTCCTGGTGGTGGTACAGGTGCCCGTGAAGGCAGTTACTCCATGCCGTTTGCTGCATTCCCGACGCTGAGTAACCCGGTTAAAACATCCATCCCCATGTTCCTGTGGACTGATGCCATCACCCGTCATGATGAGATGACTGACAAGACTGATGGTATTCGTGGTGCTGAACGTCTGAGTCAGCCGATCAAGTTTATCTGGAACTATGCGGGCAACTGCATCATCAATCAGCATGCGGATACCAATCGCACTCATGAGATTCTTCAGGATGACAGCAAGTGCGAAATGATTGTGGTCATTGATAACCACATGACGGCCAGTGCCCGCTATGCCGATATTCTATTACCTGACCTGACTGCTGCAGAACAGCCTGACTTCGCCCCGAATGGTTCCTGCGGAAATATGGGCTACACCATCTTCTGTGACACGGCGGTTGAGCCTCTGTATGAGTGCCGCTCTGTATACGACATGTGTACTGGTATTGCCAAGTGCCTTGGCGTTGAGCAGGCATACACTGAAGGTCGTGATCAGGAAGCCTGGCTGCGTCATATTTACGGGCAATCCCAGAAGATGAACCCTGAGCTGGGTGATCTGGATTTTGATGCTTTCCGTGAAATGGGCATCGTCAAACAGAAGAATCCGGGCGAGCCTCATGTGGAGTTCCGTGCTTTCCGTGAAAATCCGGAAGCCAACCCTCTGGCGACGCCTTCTGGAAAGATTGAGATTTATTCTGAGCGCCTTGCCGATATCGCTTCCAGCTGGGTGTTGGGTGAGAGCGATATTATCCGGGCACTGCCAGAATACGCTTCTTCCTGGGAAGGACATGAAGCAGACCACGCTGAACAGTATCCGCTGCAGATGTTTGGTTTCCACTTTAAAGCCCGTACTCACTCCACTTATGGCAACGTGGATGTGTTGCGCGAAACCAACCGTCAGGAAGTGTGGATCAACCCTGTGGATGCCCAGAAGCGCAATATCAAAGACGGTGAAATACTGAAGGTCTGGAATGACCGTGGTGAGATCCGTGTTGCTGCGAAAGTAACCGAGCGCATCATGCCAGGCGTAGTCGCCATGGGGCAGGGCAGCTGGTACGCACCAGACCGCAATGGTGTGGATCGTGGAGCGTGTATGAATACTTTGACGACCCAGCGCCCATCGCCACTGGCCAAGGGAAACCCTCAGCACAGTAATCTGGTTGAAATTGCCAAGGCATAACAGGATAGGAATAAAGTTCGATGAAGCAACTTGGATTTTATGTCGACACGGCCAAGTGTACGGGCTGCAAAACCTGTCAATTGTCGTGCAAAGATGAAAATGATCTGAAGGTCGGCGTGAACTGGCGCCGGGTCTATGAGTACGGTGGTGGTAGCTGGATTCAGAACGAAGACGGCACCTACGCTCAGGACGTGTTTGCTTATTACACGTCCATCAGCTGTAACCACTGCGCCAAGCCTGCCTGTACCAAGGCATGTCCAACCGGTGCCATGCACAAGCGTGACAAGGACGGTCTGGTGGTTGTGGACGCTGACGTCTGTGTTGGCTGCCGTTACTGCGAAATGGCCTGCCCATACGGTGCACCTCAGTTTGATGCAGAGAAGAAAGTCATGACCAAGTGTGATGGCTGCTTCGACCGTGTTGAGCAGGGTAAGATGCCGATCTGTATCGAATCCTGCCCGCTGCGTGCCCTGGATTTTGGTCCCATCGAAGAACTGCGAGCCAAGTACGGAACGGAAGCAGACATCGCGCCACTGCCAGACTCTTCACTGACCGAGCCATCGCTGGTGATGAAGGCGAGCCGTCATGCCAAACCTTCCGGTGATAAGACCGGACGCATCATGAACACACGGGAGGTGTAACCATGCACGAGTTGCCACTGGTATTTTTTACGGTTCTGGCACAGGGAACCGTTGGCCTGTTCCTGGTACTGGCCTGCCTGTTGATGGCGAACAGCGATGCGAATCGTCAGCAGCTGTTGAATAAACTGCTGATGGTGGTTCTGGTGCTGCTGGGCATCTCCGGTGCTGCGGCCATGACCCACCTGGGTCAGCCACTGCGTGCCATAAATGTGATCTTTGGTCTGGAGCACCTCTCGGCACTGAGTGTTGAGATCATGACCACGTCTCTGTTTGGTGGTGCTGTTTTCACCTATGTAGCCATGGTGCACTTCGGTATTCTGCCAAAGCTGCAGAAGCTGGTACTGGCTGGCGCCATGGTTCTGGGCGTTCTGTTACTGCTGGCCATTGCCAATGTGTACACACTGGCTACTGTACCGGCCTGGAACAGCGGTTGGACCATCTTCCAGTTTGTGATGACCGCTTTCGTGGTGGGTATCCCTGCAGCAGCACTGATGCTGAGAAGTCAGTCGGCTACTCTGGGTGCGTTCCAGAAAAACACAGATCGCGCACTGGCCACCCTGGGTTTTATCACCCTGGGCCTGGTACTGGTGGGTTACCCACTGTACCTGTTCTGGCTGGGTCAGGTTGACCTGCCTGCCAACCCGCTGGGTCTGTTTGACTACCACGGTAGTCTGATGCTGGCCCACCTTGGCCTGCTGTTTGCCGGTCTGGGGATCTGGGTGGTTGCTGCTACTCGTGGCAATAACTCAGCGGTTGGCCTGGCTGCCGTGAGCACCGTCCTGGTACTGACGGCTGAACTGTGTGGTCGTATTTTCTTCTACGACCTGCATATGTTCGCAGGCGGAATATTATAATTGTTTTCCCATAATCTTTGATGCACGATGGTTATGTGCATCAGGAGGAAAACAATAATGGTAACTATTCAGCACCCTTCATATAAATCTGGAATTTTCTGATTTTTCGACCATCATCTTATACTCAATTTTTCTAACAAATCTCCAGTATGGAACCAGACTTCCCAGCTACTCCGTTTACCGAAGCTCTCCTTAAAGAGAATGAAGAGCTTCGGACCGAGAATGCGCTTTTACGGGAACGTTGCAGCGAACTGGAAGAAAGGGTTAATAAAAACAGTCAAAACAGTAGTAAGCCACCATCGTCAGATGGTTATCAAAAGCCCAGTAAAAAAGGGAGTGATAAAGGTGATACATCTTCCAAAGAAGCCCCCTGCTCCTCACAGGAAACACCGAACCCCAAAAGCCTTAGACCATCTTCAGGCAATAAACCAGGTGGCCAGAAAGGTCATCAAGGCTCTTGTTTGAGACGTGTCGCCTTACCCGATTATGTCAGGCATCTGAAGGTTGAAAAATGTTGCTGTTGCCAGTCTTCGCTTATCGATATTAAACCCACCAAATACATTGAGCGACAGGTTTTTGATCCAGGTAGACCCGGAGAATTTGAAGTTACCGCGTACTGGGCAGACGTTAAAGTATGTCCTTGTGGTAAACGGAACACCGCTGAGTTTCCCCAAGGAGTGAAAGCCGCTGCTCAATACGGAGAAGTGACTCAGGCAATGGCTGTTCATTTAAACCAGTATCACTTCATCCCATATCACCGGGTGTCTGAGTATTTCAATACTATTTATTGCATGAGTGTCAGCGCAGGCTCTGTTGCCAATTTTGTTGCCTATACCCATGAGAACCTGGCCTCTACTGAGCAGAGTATCCGCGATGCTTTACAAGAAAGTCCGGTTGCAGGAGCGGATGAAACTGGCATGCGGGTTGACGGTTCACTGTGGTGGTTACACATTATGCGAGATGACCAATGGACGCTTTACTACCTCTCAGAAAGGCGAGGTTGTGAAGCAATGGATGCAATGGGCATCCTGCTGACTTTTGCAGGCATTCTGGTTCACGATCATTGGAAGTCCTACTTTGCCTATGCGGCAGTGCATGTGCTTTGTAATGCCCATCATCTGAGAGAGCTTCAGGGAGTTGTCGATAGGGATGCGAATAAGCTGGCTCTGCGGCTGATGAAATTGCTTACGCTCTCCTGGCACTTCTGCAAGAAATACAAAGCAGCCGGTCTGACTCAAATGCCTGGTGCAATACAGCTTCGCATTGAGACGATATACGACCAAATCCTTCAAAGGGCTCTCACGAAGGAAACCGCTTATATGGAAAAACAACGACAGGTGCTTGGACGTAAGAAGGTCAGGAATACCAAGGCCTACAACCTGTTCAAAAGGCTTATTGAGTTTAAGGTTGAAACGTTGCGCTTCATGTCGGACTTTTCAATTCCCTTCGATAACAATGGCAGTGAACGTGATGCCAGGATGGCCAAACTTAAGCAGAAGATCTCAGGCTGCTTCAGAAGCGAAGACGGAGGTACCATGTTTACCCGAATCCGAAGCTATTTATCATCTGCTAAAAAGCAGGGGTTGAACATATTTCAGGCGCTTCTTAAAGCGGTTCGAAATTACAACAATACGCCTTTGCTGGGTGCTGAATAGTTACCAATAATGAATACTGATGTTCCCATATACTGTTACTCCTACCATCGCATATCGACCAACAGGCAGTTAAGCGGTGGTGGGATTAAACGGCAGATAGAAGCCAGTCAGGCAATATGCAGGGAAAAAGACTGGATCATGGATACCTCTTTCCAGTTAACCGATATTGGAAAGTCTGCGTACCATGGAAAAAACCTGGATGATCGAGCCGCCCTGGGCGGCTTTCTTAATGCTGTGGATGATGGCCTGATCAAAAGGCCAGCCGTCCTGCTGGTAGAAAGTCTGGATCGACTCAGCCGGGCAAATATCATGGATGCTCTTGAGTTGTTTATCCGAATCCTCAATGCGGGTATCACCATCTATACCCATATAGATGGCATGACGTACAACAAGAATGAAATCCAGAAAAACTTTTCTCCTCTCCTGATTTCAATCACCTTAATGTGCCGCTCCCATGAAGAGAGCGAAACCAAATCCAAGCGCATCAAACAGAGCTGGAAGCAGATGGAGGATACGCTTCGTAATGGTGGCCTGGGCCGCTCAACCATTTATCCGCACTGGATTGATATCAGCAGTGGCAAGCCAAAGATCATAAAAAACAAGGCCAGGGTGATTCAGGACATTTTTAGACTGTGTGCCAGAGATAACCTGAGCTATGTGGATATCTGCAATACCATAAACGACAAGTATGGCGATGTTTACAACGCCATCCCCAGTAAAGTTCAGAGAGTGCTCAGATCCGTTAAAGTACTGGGGCTTTACGAGGCCAGTAACAAGGAACATATCAACGCATTTCCTGCCATTGTGGATGAAGATACTTTCTACCTTGCTCATGCCATGATAGCCAAGCGTAAAAAAATGCTGGTAGGCAGGCCTGAAAAACGGGCAGTGAACTTTTTTAAAACACTGATGTTCTGTGGTGATTGTGGTCGATCTATCTGTAATGTGGGGCGAGGGCAGACCAGTGCTTTTCTTTGCTA
Organism: Endozoicomonas sp.; assembly: GCF_965196975.1. Taxonomy (NCBI): domain Bacteria; kingdom Pseudomonadati; phylum Pseudomonadota; class Gammaproteobacteria; order Oceanospirillales; family Endozoicomonadaceae; genus Endozoicomonas; species Endozoicomonas sp. The sequence continues at coordinate 4,150,239 of NZ_OZ239981.1, read as the reverse complement.
CAGCCACTATATAAAAAAGAAATGCGGGCAGAAATCGTCCCTTGGTGTGAATCGATTCCAGACGGCGCTGCTTTATGCGCTTTCGCTGATTGATAAAGACGATATGCTGGAAAAGACAGCCAATAAGGAAAAATCAAAGCTCTCCAAGACTATCATCAGTCAACAATCCCTGATCGATGATAAAAAACAGCGCATACACAATCTGGTTGATCTGATTGCTGCGGGTTCAAAGACCGGCATAGCAGTAGCAACTAATCTCGAAAATGAAATAGAAACAGCAGAAAGAGAACTTGAGGTGCTCACCAACAGGCTTGATATGCTGAACTCGCCATCAATGGCATCCAGTATTGGGTGCTCTCTCTGAATGATTGAAACAATAGTGCTCTATTTTCACAGCTACTATGGGAACACCACTCATAATAGTTAACTGTCATGCCCGCTTCTGTTATTTCCAGCTCTACCAAAAGCATCGTTTTGCAAATTGAAGTTTCTATAGATTCAGGCAACATGCTGAATCTTGAAGATAGTTTACAGCGTGCACTCAATGAAGCCGGGCAGCTTGGAACAAAAGAGTTATTGGGGCTATTTGAATCACCCAATAAAGAACCTATCGTCGTTAATCAGCAGAAGTGGAACTACAAAGGAAAGGTTCTTAAGCACTATGAAACCTTATACGGTCGTATACCTTTGGAGCGCTCCGTATATCAGGGTGTCAGAGGTGGCAGTACTCTGGCAGCACTTGATCTTCGTGCCGGTATTATTGGTTCAGCTACCCCCAAATTTGCCAAGTCTATCGCCTGGAAATACAGCCAGATGCCAGCGCCTGCGGTAAAAGAAGATTTTGAGACCAACCATCAAAGGACGCTTTCAAATTCTTATATCAAGCATTTATCGGACAGAGTAGGTGCATTAATTGAAGACCAGCAAGACACTCACTACCACCTTCCTCCACTAAAAGAGCCTGTTGAAACAATAGCCATTGGTCTGGATGGAACCTGCATGCTGCTTTGTGAAGAAGGCTGGAGGGAAGCCATGTGTGGGACATTGAGCCTATATTCTGCAGATGGAGACAGGCTCCACACGATATATACAGCCAGTTCGCCAGAGTATGGTAAACAAAGCTTTATGAGCAAGCTCGACGAGGAGATTGCAGATCTAAAACGACTCTACCCAAATGCCACATACATCGGGGTAGCTGACGGGGCTAGAGAAAACTGGAGTTATTTGAAACAACATACCTCTGGGCAGATACTCGATTTTTATCATGCATCTGAATATTTAGCTGGAGCAGCGGAAGCACTGTTTCCAACCAGTAAGGCGAAGCGACACCAGTGGCTTGAAGACAGGCTACATAGTTTGAAAAACAAGCGTGGAGCAGCCAAAAAAATCCTTCAGGAAATTGAATCAGCCGAGCTCCCGAAAAAGACAATCGCACTGACAGAGAAGCGCTACAAAGCTGTGAGCTATTTTACAAACAATCACCAGTTAATGAATTATCATCAGGCGCTTAAACGCCATTGGCCAATAGGTTCAGGAGTTACTGAAGCGGCTTGTAAGACTCTGGTAAAGCAACGATTATGTGGTTCTGGAATGAGGTGGAAAGCAACAGGAGCGGAAGTGCTTTTGACAACAAGAGCACTGATCCAGAGTAAGGGGCGCTGGGAACAACTTTGGTCTGAGTTCATGACTGGAAAGGTTGAAGCTAACCTATGAGTCAGTTATCAAATTGAGAGAGCACCCCCAGTATTGATCATGTCAGAACGTTTCATCGACGGTTTTTGTTACAGCAAGCCGAAAAGAAAGACCAGCAGCCATTCATTGAATCTCTCAGTCAGCTGGTTGAGAAAATCATTGTTCATTCTCCGAAAGAAGGCTTTAGAACCAAGGTTACGATACACCTGCACTCAGGTATTGTGATTACCGTGTTGGTTAAGAAAGATTACGAGTCAGAAGTGTTCAAAGGGGCAAAGCGAATAGGAAAATATGTTCCTGAAGTTCAAAAAAGAAGAAGAGGGGCTTTAGATAGAGCAGCAGTGTAGTTCATCATAAACAGATGATAAGTTCATAGTATTCGTGAGTACGCTGTATTCGTTGACAGGCTATTAACATCAATGTATTCTTGAATACGTTGAAGTTGATGTCTAGATATAAGTAGGGTCATGTCATGGGTATGAAAACTGTTACCTCTCAGCAACAGGTTATAAAAAACATTCAGCAGTTTAACAAAGAAGCTAACTCTTTCTTAAATGGGGCTGATATTAGCGAAAACGTAGAAACTTTAGTTAGAAACATTCCTCACTATAGAGCATGGTATTGTTTTATTGATCAAGATAGTGGTGATTATTTATTTGCTCCATCGAAGTACATTGGGTATGCCGATATTAATGCGGCCAGTTATCATGAATTTAATCAAAATGGGTTAGATGGTCGACAAACAGAGAGTGTTCTATCAACTTGGTACAAGACCATTGATGAGTCAGATAGCCATGAGATGTATCAAGATTTGTGTGAAAAGCTAAGAGAGTTTTGTTCTATATTTGGAAAGAAGCCGAATTCATTATTTCGGATAAACATCCCTTTTGAAAAGTCTTTAGACGTATCTTTAGAAAATGATGTTGTCAACTTCATTTGGAAAGCGTTCCAAAATCTTTCTCCTGACTCTCGGCAACAACTGAGAAATAAAATTACCAGATATAGAGACTGATTTGATTATTGTCTAAGGTTCTTGAGTCCGATCTATACAGCTGACTCAAGAACCTTTTACTTTATTTCGATTATCTTGAATCCATTGATTAACAAGGGATACCAGGACACTGCACTCCTTGAGATTTTTCTCTTTCACCAAAGCGGCAAACTCATCCACCGTATCATTAGCAATCACAAATGCATAAACAAGCGTGTCATCCTTTATACACTGCTGAATAAGGTCGGTGCTCTCTTCTTTTTTTGTATGCTTGTCCAAGGCATTGCCTCCTTAAAAATCAATATCCGTATCAAAGACATCAAAATGGTCAGCATTAAATCCCTGTGGTTTTGGGCGATCTCCGAGGTTGTCGTTCCATTCGCTGGGTGTGCCGGATTTTACTGTAAAATCATAAGCCCTGACCCGCTGCCAGCGTCCGTCTTGAATAACCTCTATACGACAAGGTTCTTTCATATCCCGAACCTCGTTAATCCGGTTCAGTGCATCGCCGGTGTATTCCGGGCAGGGTTCATGATTAACCCGTTTTACCCACCATATGACCGCTTTTTGCCGTGCATATCCCCCATGTTCAAAGCACACCCACTCACGAATGGTTTCCAGACCACAGCGATAAGAGACCTGCACTGAGGGCGGTTTGTCTGATTTTTCATGAAGGGTATAAATGATTTCATCCACATCCAGCCATTCCGGTTCAATCTGGTTGGCCAGCAGTGCAGCACTGGATGCTTCCGCTTCGTGCTTTTCCCGCTCTGGGAATTCATAGTTGCAGGCAGGGCAGATCCGCAGGCCTGCCAGGAGCAGCTCAAAACATTCTGGGCACTCCTTAATCGGTGGTTCTCCTGAGCCTTTGCCTGCTTTTATACGGTCTACGGTGATTCGGTCGATGGGACCGTGCCGTTCAACATTGCCGCCATAATCCAATACCAGGCAATCCGACTTTCCGGTATCAGGGCTGATGCGAAGACCCCGTCCTAAAATTTGAACGTACAGTCCTGGGGATTTAGTGGCTCGAAGCAGGGCGATCATATCGGTCAGTGGTGCATCAAAACCGGTGGTCAGTACGCCCTGGCTGGTCAGCGCTTTAATCCTTCCTGCTTTATAGTCCCCCAGTATTTGAGCTCGGTTATCTTTTGGGGTTTCTCCGGTAATGCACTCGGCCTCGATGCCTCCAGTTATCAGCAGTTCTTTTACCTGTTCAGCGTGAGCCACACTGACACAGAAAATCAGCCATGCCCTCCGCTCCTGACCGTACTGAATGATTTCAGTCACCGCTTTCTCGGTAACATCGTTCTTGTTAACTGCCGCTTCCATATCGCTGGTGAGGTAATCACCCTGCCGGGTTCTGACGCCAGCAAGATCAATGTTCTCTTTTCCAGCTTTGGAACGCAGAGGTGATAGAAAACCATCGTCGATTAATCGCTGAATGTCGGTCTCGTAGACAATCTCATCAAATAGGGGCTGCTTTCCTTCCGTCAGCAAGCCTTGTTTCATGCGGTAGGGGGTGGCGGTAAAACCAACAATTTTCAGTGCAGGATTAATGTCTCGAAGACCAGCAATCAGTCGAGAGTACATCGTTTCTGAACTTTCACTATTGAGCAGATGGCATTCATCAATAATGAGTAAGTCACAGCGACCTAATTCCTCAGCTCGTTTATGAACACTCTGGATGCTGGCAAACAAAATTTGAGCATCAGTATTTCTGGAATTCATTGAGGCTGAGTAAATACCCGCTGGAGCCTCTGGCCATTGGGTAATGATCTTTTCATGGTTCTGTTCAATGATCTCTTTCACATGCGACAAAATGAGAAACCGCTGGTCAGGCCAATGCTGCAAAACACCATGGATAAAGTCAGCAATGATCACGGACTTGCCACCCCCGGTACTGACACAAACCAGCGGGTTGCCATCCGAGGTGCTGAAGTAGCGGTAAATGGCATCAATGGCTTCCTGCTGATACCAGCGGAGTTCAAAAGCCACGATCAAAACCCTTCATCTGGTTGATGATTTGATTGGCTACACGCTCAGTCGCTTTGCGATCCATGGTCGTTGGTTTCCCATCCCCACTTTTCCTTACCTGAAGCATCTTATCCGCAATGGTGTAAGCAAAGTTGACGGCAGGCTCGATGCCAGTGCCCCGGTTGCAGGCGAACTCAGCCATTAATGCGGCAATGGCAAACAGATCCCTGAGTTGGATGGACTGGCTCTGAAACTGGGCTAACTGATTTTCCAGGTCATTGATGGTTTCATGGCATGCTGCCTGAGCGTATTGATCAAATGATGATGTATCTTCGATCAGATAGTGGCTGACCTGTGGATAAAAATTGCCTTGCTGATAGTCGGTTATGCACAGCTCGCTGTTTTCATTGATACCAACCAGGTCAATTTGATCTCCGATGGGCAGATTACTGGCTGCTATAAATCGATAACGTTTTGAGTGATCCATTGCTTATTTCCCTTTTCATTGATTACTTTGAATCGTTCCATCAAATTGCGCTTTCAGCCCTGCCACCGCTTCATCGGTCAAAAGGCGCTTGTCTTCTACTGCCTGTATTTCCTGTGAAGTGAACTGCCCTTTATCCGTACCGGTAACAAATTCCTCACCCGTAGCTTTCAGGCGATAGCGTATCCAGTACTCACCGCTATCCGTGGGCTCGGCGAATTGATCTAACAGGTAGGGGTTATAAAGGTGGAGCTCACAACCTGACTTCTGTACAGATTCAGGAATGTCCATATCGTGACGGGTGCAGTGCCACTCACCGTCCTCAATTGGCGTGCTGTGCATACAGGTGCGGCAATTCACTGCAGGCGCCTTCTGACCGTGGCAGATAGCCTGGTGATCGCAGAACTTGCAGAGATACCAGCTGGGGTCTTTGGTGATTTTGCTCAGCGGTCGGTCACTGGCAATGATGCTCTCGGCTTTCTGTACCGTCGCTTTACCAATGACCGGATCAAGACAAAGCCGCTCACCATACAGCTCATCCGTATTTTTATTCACAGCTATATAGAAGGCTCTGGTCAGTTGAGGATTGGCCAGATACATATAGACCTGCATCTGAATATAGTGCTCTGGCTTGGCTTCCTGCACTCCCTTCTTGACCAGGTTGGTGAAGGACTTTTCATTGTGGGTTTTCATCTCAATCAGGTGCCAGGTTTTGGGGGCTTCAATAAAACCCTGACCAACACCATCAAATGAACCGCCAAAATGGCCATTGCAGGCAGAAACTCTGAACTGATTGCCAGTGGCTGGATCGGTTTCAAACACTGTTATTCCAATACTGCGCAGATCAGATACAAATCGTTCCTCTGCAAGATGGCCAGTTTGAAAGAGTCGCAACAGTTGGCCGGAATGCTTAACTTCAGTACACCAGTGAAAGGTGTACCACAGAGCCCGGTCACAAGGGCGACCAATGATAGAGCCACCCAAGTGAGCCCGGAAGGCATCGCCCTGGCTGTCCTCATAATGCTGAACAACAGCCTTGATGGTGGTTCGATTGGATTCGGGGATTTTCACAATGATTCACCTTCCCTGATGCGGTTTTACTTTTGCTTCCTGTTTAACCTTCTGGCAATCCGTTGGGCTTTCCGTTTCCGCTTTCTCTCGGTTTTGGATGGCCGCCGTTTGGTGAATCGTGCCTTATCAACCTTCCAGCCGGAGGTTCCGTTAGCGTTGAAAACCATAACGTTCTTCCCTGATTAAAGGGGGCAAGCCCCCTGTTGCTGATGACGGGTTACTTTTGTCCCCACGGTGGTGCAGAGTATTGAGTCGCAGGATGGGGAGCCTGTGGTGCAGGAACAGGATTGTGAGCTGGCGTTTGCTGTTGCGGTGCGGGTGCCTGCTGCATCGACTGACCACCGACATTGATCCACTTTTTCACTTCATTTTTAGGGCCATAGCCGGGATCGTTTTTGATCACCACCCGAACCCGTATGACTTGATTCACTAGTTGGTCAGTGTCGCTGATCATGGGCTGGCCAATCGCGTGAGCAATACGGCTTAACTCCTTTCTGCCGATTTCCTCTGCCCTTGGGCTCCGATTTTCAATGTTGTGCTGTGACCAGAGTTTCCGGCTTTCATACTGACCTTCCATAATGGTGTAGGTCAGTTTCACCATGCGGCCTCCCGTCTTGGTGTTTTCCAGCGATGATTCGGTGATCATGGTCAGGTACTCACCAGCAGGAAGCGGCTCAAACTCATCGGTGGGATCGTAGTCACCGGCATTAAAACCTAACTGTGCCATGGGTTATCTCCTTATTTATGGACTTGGTTTTTGGGTCAGTGCGTCACTAAAGGCCTGCCAGTTGAGCGGAAGCTCGGGCGGCAGACCGTAGCGATTTTTGGCGACAAAGCTCGGACGAGCTTCGGTATAGAGGTACCGTTGGCCGGTACTGATGCCACGGGTTTTCACCTTATTGAAACCGGCTTCCTCTTTCTCAATGACGGTTTTGTAATCCGCGAACAGCACACAATCCACGGACTCCATGATCAGTTCGCTGGCGCGCTTATGAAGCTTGATCTGGTAGCGGTCATAACTGTCGGTCATTGGACTTTCGAACCGCTTGATTTCGGAATGGGCAATCAGAATAAAGGCCATGCCTTTGTCATTACGAAGGGCAAACAGCGCACTCAACAGTTGCCGCCATAAATCCAGGGCGAACATAAAGCCCCGGCCATACCCGAAATCTTCAACCGAGTCGTAACGCTCTCCTTTCGGGCCAACATAGTGCTCGCACAGGTGCTGCCAGATCATCGGTTCCAGATGGTCTAGGCTGTCAATCACGACCGTCTGAAAGTGGTGCTCGGATGTATAGAGTGAATGCAAGGCATCCAGCACGTCCTGAAAGGGGGTGCTCTCTCTGAATGATTGAAACAATAGTGCTCTATTTTCACAGCTACTATGGGAACACCACTCATAATAGTTAACTGTCATGCCCGCTTCTGTTATTTCCAGCTCTACCAAAAGCATCGTTTTGCAAATTGAAGTTTCTATAGATTCAGGCAACATGCTGAATCTTGAAGATAGTTTACAGCGTGCACTCAATGAAGCCGGGCAGCTTGGAACAAAAGAGTTATTGGGGCTATTTGAATCACCCAATAAAGAACCTATCGTCGTTAATCAGCAGAAGTGGAACTACAAAGGAAAGGTTCTTAAGCACTATGAAACCTTATACGGTCGTATACCTTTGGAGCGCTCCGTATATCAGGGTGTCAGAGGTGGCAGTACTCTGGCAGCACTTGATCTTCGTGCCGGTATTATTGGTTCAGCTACCCCCAAATTTGCCAAGTCTATCGCCTGGAAATACAGCCAGATGCCAGCGCCTGCGGTAAAAGAAGATTTTGAGACCAACCATCAAAGGACGCTTTCAAATTCTTATATCAAGCATTTATCGGACAGAGTAGGTGCATTAATTGAAGACCAGCAAGACACTCACTACCACCTTCCTCCACTAAAAGAGCCTGTTGAAACAATAGCCATTGGTCTGGATGGAACCTGCATGCTGCTTTGTGAAGAAGGCTGGAGGGAAGCCATGTGTGGGACATTGAGCCTATATTCTGCAGATGGAGACAGGCTCCACACGATATATACAGCCAGTTCGCCAGAGTATGGTAAACAAAGCTTTATGAGCAAGCTCGACGAGGAGATTGCAGATCTAAAACGACTCTACCCAAATGCCACATACATCGGGGTAGCTGACGGGGCTAGAGAAAACTGGAGTTATTTGAAACAACATACCTCTGGGCAGATACTCGATTTTTATCATGCATCTGAATATTTAGCTGGAGCAGCGGAAGCACTGTTTCCAACCAGTAAGGCGAAGCGACACCAGTGGCTTGAAGACAGGCTACATAGTTTGAAAAACAAGCGTGGAGCAGCCAAAAAAATCCTTCAGGAAATTGAATCAGCCGAGCTCCCGAAAAAGACAATCGCACTGACAGAGAAGCGCTACAAAGCTGTGAGCTATTTTACAAACAATCACCAGTTAATGAATTATCATCAGGCGCTTAAACGCCATTGGCCAATAGGTTCAGGAGTTACTGAAGCGGCTTGTAAGACTCTGGTAAAGCAACGATTATGTGGTTCTGGAATGAGGTGGAAAGCAACAGGAGCGGAAGTGCTTTTGACAACAAGAGCACTGATCCAGAGTAAGGGGCGCTGGGAACAACTTTGGTCTGAGTTCATGACTGGAAAGGTTGAAGCTAACCTATGAGTCAGTTATCAAATTGAGAGAGCACCCCTGAAAGGAGGTCATCAATGGGAAGGCATCCACTTCCAGTTTTCCCAGACCGTCCTCGGTACAGATAAAGCACGGAGCGGGAGCACCGGCAGCCAACGTGGTTTTACCCACACCCGCCGACCCATGCAAAGCAAGCGCCGGAGCCTTGAAACCCTGTGAACGACTGATGGACTTGAGAGTAATCGCCATTACTTGTCCTCCAGTCGCTCGTACTTTACCGCTACCTTTTTGGGTTTGGTGGTAATGGCTTCTGCCACAATGGTGTAGTGAGCTGGATCAAGCACCTGCAAACTTTTCAACTGCTTGGTGTTCAGCTCAACCTTTGTACGCACCAGATTGGCAGACAGGGATTGGGGAATGCGCTTACTGACCTCTTCCCATTTCTGCTGATCCAGTAATCGGGTAAAGCCAGAAGAGGTGGTGACCTTGTAGTAGTCACCCTTGCTGGATTGACTGCCTTCTTCTTTAACGCCCACCACATCGCATAACTGCTGCTCAATATCGAGACGGTGATTCCTGGCGTGCTCCTCGTTTTTTTTGGCCAGCTCCAACTCGTAGGCGAGCTTGTCCAGCCGTGAAGCATTATTGCTTTCGGTCATCGCAATTTCCTTTGGTTACCGGGGAGTGTTGGACTCAGTCAGTCATGAAGCAGATCGCTGAGTTCCGGGATGGACGTCACCATCAGCTGCTGATCATTGGTCAGATCAATCAGCAGCTCCCCGAAACGAAAACGACGGGGGATGGCTGTCAGCTGACTGACTGGCGCTTCTGGATCATTGAGCTGGCGGTTGTAGTCCTGGATCACGTCAAGCAGAGCCGCAGCAGCGGACTGGGACTCGGACTGAACAGCGGTGATTTGTTGCGAGAGGTGCTGGGCTTCGCTGTGCAGCGAAACCACCTGTTGTGCGAGAGTGCTGATAACATCCTGAACAGCAGAAAAATCCGTTTTGTTCATGATCGATTAGGCAATCTGTTTAGTATTGTTAAATAAAGACTGCCTACACAATCAGTGGATGTCAATGAATGTTTAAAATTTGATTAAGGTTTGTTTTTCTGGTGTTTCTTTCAGTGTGGTTTTACCGTGCTGAAAATACCAATGACCGTGCCGTGGTACTTCAGGCTTTCAACCTGCAATCGGGGAGAGTTGGGGTTGAGGAACACCACGGTATCCTGCCCGTTCACCCGTTCGTAAATGCCGAGCATGATCTCTTTATCTTCCAGTACGCAGATATTGCCTTCTTTGAGGGGTGGTTTTGGATCAACGTATATTGTGCTGCCTGCAGGAAAGCTGGCTCCAGAGCGTCCCTGGCTATCCATGGCACTGCCACGCACGTTCATGGCGTACGTCATTCGACTGCACAGTATCGGGCAATACATCAGTGGGGTGTTGTCGTCACAAACGTTCTCTTCCAACCATTCACCAACAGCCTCATAGCCCAGTACGGGAACACCTCGTCCCTGCGGTTTGTTGCGGTCACTGCCCTTGGCCAGATACTCCTTTGGAACATCCAGTGCTGCGGCAATCTTGTACTGGATTTTGGACACGTTGTAGTCGGTGTAACTGCTGGATTCGCCCAGCCAGAGAGAGATGGTGGCGCGGGTAACCCCCAGCTTTCTCGACAGGTCGGATTGCGACATGCCTCTTTCTGCCAGTAACTCCTTGGTGCGTTGCTTCCAGTTCACGATGCGATCCCTTGTGGTTTTGGCAAACATTGACGAGTTGTTGTCTAAAACCATTATGGGGAAAAGTTGGTGGCTTAAACATACTGTATGAATATCCACTATTTTATTAAACAAAAATTGACAATGTAAAAGGCCGGGTTCAATAATCTGATCTCCACAACTTCCAAAAGGAACCGGAAGATGGTGATCCCACGAGAACCTACCCAACCAAAAACCCCGGGTCAGCGGATTCGGGCCTACCGTCTCGAACGAGGCATCAGTATGGAGCAGATGGCGGAGTTCCTCTGCTGCTCAAAAGGCGAACTCTCCCAGATAGAAAACGGCCATAAGTCCATTTCCCGTATGAAGCAATTGCTCTGGTCCTGCATGGTGCCCCACTGGACACCGGAAATGCTGCAATCCGATGACGTCAGTTCATAAGCGATATGTCTCCCCTTGTTGCATAAAGAAAAAAGGAACTCTTTGTATGGAAGCGAACTTGCCCAACACTGCGGCAGAAGCGTGGAAACTGAACGAAGCCGGGTTATCGATAGTCCCGCTCGGTTCCCCTTTTGAAGCACCGCCTGCCTGGTTTATAGAAGGACGCTGTTCAGGGGATGTAGAGAAAGCAAAAATGGAATGGCCAAAAGCACCGCGCTTTCGCTGGAAGCAGTATCAGGACGAAGCCCCCGATGACAGTGCGATTGATAACTGGTCCAGGCTCTACCCACATACCAATTGGGCGATCATTACCGGGTACGGGGTTGTGGTGGTGGATGCCGACAGTGCGGAAGCTGTGCAGTTTATTGAAGATGGCAACATTACCCGGACTCCATTACGAGCCCTCACCAGTAAAGGCAAGCATTACTACTTTCAGGTCAACCCGGACTATCCCATTCACAACTCAGTAAGAAAGAACCGGATCGACCTGCGTGGGATCGGTGGTTACGTGGTGGCACCGGGAAGTACCCATGCCGACGGCACCCTTTATCAATGGGAAACCGAAGGCTACATGGCGATTGATGATCGTCATGATCTGCCCATGCTGACGCCGGATGATATTGCCGCCATCAATGGTTTCAATGGTCAATCCGTTGAAGATAAGCCGGTGGGTGATCTGGGCTTCTCTACCGATCAGTACCCACTGCCACACGACGGGAGCAATCTCGCAGAGGGTCAGGGTCGCAATAATGCCGCCGCCAGTATGGCTGGCCAACTGCTTAGGCAGAACGTCTCTCTTCGGGAAGTGAAGTCGATTCTGGATCAATGGAACCAATCCAATAATCCACCACTGTCTGATGCCGAGCTGAATACCACCATTGCCAGCATTTCCCGAACCCATAACAGCAATAATCCCGGTTCGGCCATTCTGATCGAACCGTTGTCCGTGACCAAGCCAGAGTTTGCCTTTAGCCATGTGAAGGAACTGGTTAAAGGAGTGAAGCCCATCAACTGGTTGATTAAGGGCTTTCTGGAAATGGACAGCCTGTCGTTGATGTTCGGTGAGCCTGCCTGCGGTAAATCATTCACTGCGATTGATCTGGCCTGTTGCGTGGCCACAGGGAAGGATTGGCATGGCAAGCCAGTTAAGCGTCAAGGTCCGGTGTTTTACATTGCCGGGGAGGGTTTCAACGGGTTATCCCGTCGTTTGATGGCATGGCAGGTATCCCACGGCTACAACCTGCGCAATGCTCCCATCTACATCAGCCAGTGTGCAGCTTCCCTCACAGACCTGGGCAATGCCCGTTTAGTCAGTGCCAGTATTCAGGAAATTGTGGAAGAAACCGGTGGTGTAATTCCTTCCATGATTGTCATTGATACGCTGGCGAGAAACTTCGGACCTGCGGATGAGAATGCCACCAAGGAGATGAACACTTTCATCAACCACATCGATCAGCTGATGCGTGCCAGGTATCAGTGCAATGTATTGATCGTTCACCATACCGGTGTTGGCAGCAAGGATCGGGCGCGTGGTAACAGTGCGCTCAAAGGTGCCCTTGATGCCGAGTATGCTGTGGTTAAGTCGGACGACGAGGTCACTATAACCACCAAGAAAATGAAGGATGCCGACGAGCCGGAGCCGGTGAAGTTTCTTTTTAATCCCGTCCGCCTCCCTTTTGTTGACGAAGAAGGGGAGCCTCAATACAGCTGTGTATTAAGGGAGTTTGCGCCTGATGAGATGCAAAGCCTGAAAATCAAAAAAGGGCTGGAAACCGTCCTTGGCGATCGACAGCGAAAAATTCTGGAGACATTAAACCGATTAACCAGTAATGCCCGAAGTAACCTCATTAAAGGCAGCCGTGATCCTTCCTCAGCACGAATAGAACTTCGAAATCTGAAAGATGAGTGCTTTGAGCAGGGATTTATTGCCTCCAAACATTGGCGAAGAACCGTTGATGCCATGATCCAGCGAGGCTTTTTGACGATTGAAGAGCCATTTGTATTCGTTTCTGAAAAAGGTCAGGAGGCGCTCAATCATGAATAAGTCAGTTGGTTATTTCTTGATCAAAAAAGACCCAACCCAACCTATTGTTGTCTTTGTTGATTCTGGAGCCCCCTCTCAATGCCCTAAGCCCTTTATTTTCAGTGGGTTGAGAGGTGTTTGATGCCTTTAGCCGCTGACCCCACCCCACCCTCTCTCTCTTTAGAGAGAGGTGGATAAGGGGGCGGTCAAGGGAAGCATGGCAAAAAAGAGGGTAAGGGAACCCATTCGGAAGGGAATTTCAAAAGCAGGGAACAGGGAAGAAAAGTGATGAAGAAAATCATTATTGGAATAGACCCAGGGCTGACGGGAGGTATAGCCATTCTGGACAGCAGGAATAAGGAACTCATCCGGGTGGAAGATATGCCCATTATTCCGGAAGGAGGAAAGAAAAAAGTCAGCGGCCATGGTCTGATGAAAATCATCGGAGGCTATACCCGGCACCAGGTGGAGATGGTCTATCTGGAAAAAGTGGGAGCAAGACCAGGACAGGGCGTGGTCTCCATGTTCAACTTTGGTCGTTCGTATGGAGCTGTGGAAGCTGCAGTCAGCTTAATGGGTTTTCCCCTGACCTATGTGACTCCTCAACGCTGGAAACGCTCTGCTGGTCTGATGGGCGCTCACAAGGACGCATCCAGAGGCAAAGTATTGGATCTCTACCCGGATGCAGACGTTCATCGAAAAAAAGACAATGGTCGTGCTGATGCGGTGCTCATTGCCCGATATGGAGAATCACAATGAAACTTCGGTCAGCAAGACAGGCAGTACATGACGCTTATGCAGTACATCTTATGGGCAAGAGTACTGGCATCAATTCAAGAGAGTACTGGGAAGAAGGTCAGTCGAAAAAACCGGACAATAACCAACAGGTCTGCAATGCGGTGGAAGCAGGCATGGTAATCGCAACGGTAGAACGCTTGGAAGAACCCTATTCCTCCTGGGCTAAATGGGCATACGGACCGAGAACTGAGCATACGCTCCCTGAACAGGCGCGGTTCTTCAAATGGCTGGAGCAGGACGTTATGAGTCGTCTGGAGGGGATGGAGCGAAATCTCCGGCAGGCAACGCGTGACAAGGTGCGAGATGTAGTGGCCTATACCGTGCTGGATTACCGCAGTTATTCCGCCAATGAGCGCCACCTGTACCCAGTCAATTTGATCATCAAACGCTGTAAAATTCATCGCCAGAATTGGAAGCGGGATTTTCAGTTCTGGCATGAATATTATTGGAATCTCTGTGATAGGCAATTAGACAGGTCGGCCTTAATTCCAGTTTCCGAGGTCATAAATCGACTTAAGCATGGTAAAGGGCATGCATACTGAAAATGAATTTCTTTTAACGTCTTCGAGGTAGGCATATATTGAAAACCTATGTCATGATTAGTTAATATCTTTATTGGCTTGTCGAAGCCTGCTACCCATCTTGGCAAACCCTAACCGGACGACAATATGCAAACAAAAATCGCCATTCTCTTTTGAAATTGCGGCGGGAAGTGGGTACCTGATTGCAATGTAAGGAAGAGAAAGTATGAACAATTTTCGCTTTGTATCCCGCAAACTAATCAAGACAATCAAGAACCAAGCCAAGAAAAAATCAAAGGCGCTTGGTATAAGCCATATGCAAGCTCTCAATGATCTAGCTGCAAGTCGTGGTTTCCATCACTGGCATCATATGAGTCAGTGCATCGATAGATCACAGAGAATTACGGAAGATTCTGTGATTATTAGATTTACTCACGAAATGGCCGTACCAGTTGAACCTTGGCTATTACATTGCGGTTTTAGGAAACTGGAAAGAAGTAGTCGCATTGCTGATTTTCTGTTCGACCATGCTTCTGAAGGCAAATATTCCCCCTTTGGGGGGGAAGATTTCTATCTCAAATATCAAGACAAGATATTTGTTGGCGAAGCTTCAAAATATCGCGACGTGCGAGCTTTTGTTGATTCTTTTTTTGAAAAGTGGGGGTATTGGTCAGAAACACCTCTGTGGGATAGCTGGTCACCTGAAGATCTTCTATTTCGTGGTAATTACAAAACTTGGGAAGAACTCACCTTTGATGAAAACGAGGATATCCTCTTTGATTTTGATTGTTATGCTGGTGCTGATTAATGAACAAATTGAAAATATTGGACTCCATTGTTATAGCGCAGGCTAGTTAGCCGCCGAACAGTTAGTGATCAATACTTGCTAATGAGAACAGAATCGAGTAGTTTTTAAGAACACTCAAAAACCTCAGCCAGAAATGGCCCGAGGTTTTTTTTCGCCCAAAATTTCCCCCTGTGCAGGACGCACCATGACTGACCTCTCCGACCGTCTGGATCGCATTGATGTGAAGCTGGACAGGCTGAGTGAGGCCGTCTCTCAGCTTGCTCGGATAGAAGAGCGCATTTCCCACCAGAATGACAATATGAATCAGCTGGATTCAAAGCTCAGTGAAATGGAAGCAAGGATAAGAGCCCTGGAACTTCAGGGCAGCTCTCGTGGTGTATTGCTGGCAGGGATTGAACGGTTTGGCTGGTTGGTCGTGTCTGCACTGATTGGCCTGGTCGCCTTCTTTTTCAGGAAGTGAAGCAATGACGCCAAGGACGGAAACCAATTACATCGTGATCCACTGCTCAGCTACCAGAGCGGATCAGGGAGTAACCACAGACGATATTCGGCGCTGGCATGTGGAAGAGAATGGCTGGTCGGATATCGGGTACCACTGGATCATTGAGCGCAATGGCAAGATTCAGCATGGCAGGCATGCACAGGTTCAGGGTGCTCATGTTCGAGGTCATAACCATGAGTCCATTGGTATCTGCATGGTGGGTGGTATCAACCAGAATGGTGAACCGGAAGATAATTTCACGTCTGCCCAATGGCTGATGCTGGAAATGCTGGTTGAATCTCTACAGCTGCGTTATCCAGAAGCTCAGGTCGTTGGTCATTACTATTTCACGCCCTACAAAACCTGCCCGAACTTTGTGGTTGAACATTGGCTGGAGACCATCGAATGAGCTGGGCTGCGGCAATTCCTCTGCTGGGTAAGGTGATTGAACGCATCATTCCTGATCCTGAAAAAGCTGTCCAGGCTAAACACCAACTGGTGGATATGGCGGTTAACGGCGAATTGGATGAGCTGGCTCAGCGTGCCGGAGTCATCAAGGCTGAAGCTCAAGGTGATAGTTGGTTACAGCGGTCATGGCGCCCCATTGTGATGCTGGTATTTACCGCCCTGATCGTATGTCGCTGGCTGGGCTGGTCAGCCCCTGATTTGTCAGAAGCGGTTGAACTCAAACTGTTCTCCATCGTGCAGCTGGGTATTGGTGGTTACATCGCCAGTCGTGGGATTGAGAAGGTGGCAGACAAGATAAGGCGCTAAGGATGGCAGCTAAAAAATACAAGATGGTGGATCGTAAAGTCAGCGACCTGATCCCCTATGTGAACAATTCCCGGGTTCACGATGAAGAGCAGATCATTCAGATTTGTTCATCCATCAAAGAGTTTGGCTTTACCAATCCTGTGCTGATTGATGAGAGTAATGGCATTATCGCTGGCCATGGTCGTTTGATGGCAGCGAAGAAGCTGAATCTTAAAACCGTTCCCTGCATTGTGTTAGCCGGGCTGTCTGAAGCCCAGAAAAAAGCCTACATCATTGCTGACAATGCCATTCCGCTTAACGCCTCCTGGGATATGGAAAAGCTGGCTCTGGAAGTGGATGCACTTCAGGCAGAGGACTTTGACCTGAGCCTGCTCGGTTTCAAAGATGATTTTATGGTCAGCTTGTTTGATGACCCGGAACCTGTGCCGGAACAGAAACCCAATGGCGAGGAATACACTGAAATCTTCAACATTCTGGTGGAGTGTGAGAACGAAGCCCATCAGCAGGAAATCTACGACGAACTGACACAGAAGGGACTGAAATGCCGAGTTCAAAGTTTGTAGTAGAGTCTGCCATCAAACCTTCCTTCCGCACCGAGAAGGTCAAAGGGATGTTTGATATTGATATGGAGTCGGTGAAGAAGGAGTTCGACGTTGATATTCCCATTGAAAACAAGCCCTGGAACATCGGCCTGATTGTCGGTGCCAGTGGTTCTGGTAAGACGACCATTGCCCGAGAAGTCTTCAAGGACTTTGAACTGTTCTCCGGGTTTAACTGGTCAGATCGTTCTGTAGTGGATGATTTCAGTGAGGATCTGAGTGCAAAGCAAATTACCGAATCGCTGAGCAAGGTGGGATTTTCCTCACCTCCTGATTGGCTGAAGCCATTCGCAGTGCTCTCTAATGGCCAGAAGATGCGGGCAGAGTTAGCCAGGCTGATTCTGGAATCCGACAAACCGGTCATTTACGACGAGTTCACTTCGGTAGTGGATCGTCAGGTGGCCAAGATCGGCAGTGCGGCTATCCAGAAGTTTATCCGCAAGGAAGGCAAGCAATTCATCGCTGTCAGCTGCCACTATGACATTGTGGAGTGGCTGCAGCCGGATTGGGTCTACGATTGCAATAAGCATACCTTCAAGCGGAGGCGTCTTCGGCGACCTGAAATCCGCATTGATGTCCGCAGAGCGGACCAATCCGAATGGCCATTATTTAGGCCATTTCACTATCTGAGCAGTGAGCACAATCGTTCTGCTCATAAATACATTGCCGAGATTAATGGTGAGGCAGTGGGTTGGTGCAGCGTCTTACACTTTCCTCATCCGAGCAATAAGAAGCTGAAACGCCTGCACAGAACGGTGGTATTACCTGATTATCAGGGGCTGGGCATTGGTTTTCAGTTGCGCTGCTATATCTGCGAGCTGTACCGGAAACAGGGCTACAAAGTGAATACCGTGACCACCTCACCTGCTTTGATCCATGCGATGAATAAATCCGATCGTTGGATCATGACCCGCAAACCCGGACGGGTCGGCATGCCTGCTCAGTCGATCCTGAGTAAGCATTCGTTCGATCGGTTGACCTGTTCATTTCAATATGTGGGTACGGATTGAGCATCATACAGGATCGGTTCTACGTCGATCTGGCGGGGCATTTGATCATCGCAATAGGTTACACGATCAATATTGAAATCATCGTGTGGTGACGATTTACCGGTGTTTGGTGTTGATCCGATAGTGCATGAATAATCATCAGCCTCAAAAAAAGCAGGCATCATCGCCTGCTTGGTGAGGATTGAATCCGGAATTAGATGCGGAATGTCTCCTCGTCCTTTTTACCGCCGTTTTTAAAGCATTCGGAAAGATCATCAACCGCAGATTTCAAGGCGCTGATGATGGCGGTGGATTGGGCGTCGGTGTACTCATATTTGGTATCGTTGGCCAATGATGAGATGGATTTCAAGACCCGCAGGGCTTTGGGTACACGGACGTTCGCCAGTTCAGCAAACTTTTCAGAGTTGGACTTTTTGGTTTTCTTATCATCTTTTTTAGCTGGAGTTTTAGCAGTGGTTTTAGCGGTGTTTTTGTTAGTAGCCATGATGTTGCTCCTTTGCGTTGTTTATTGTTTGTGCACTTTTACTATGGGTAAACTGCCGTATATCTCAAACTTTATTCTGCTTTTTAAATCTCTCTACATGGTTGATATAACGATCATTTTTTCAGTAGGTAATGGCTTTCAAACAGTCAAATTAAAAACATCGTGGGTCCCTGCAATGTTTAATTTTTTGCGGGTACGATCGGGCGCGGGTTTTGTTAGTGACAGGTCTGAAAACGAGGTATACACAGGTATACAAATCATCATTAACTTTCTGATTAATCTGGTTAATTCTTTAGTCATGCCGATAGCACTGTTTACCAGTGTTTGAGTGAGATTTTATGGATAGCCTACAAGAAGCCAAAACGGCATTAATTCAAGCTTGGCCAGCAATTCAGGAAGAATGTTTGGGGGTTCTTGGTTCTGAATTACATTATCAGGCCATGATTTACCATTGCCTCAGACAATATGGTGCTGTTCCCAAGAATCAGTTGGGTATGAATGTCAAAATGTGGATCAGAGAACCTGTGACAGAGCTTTTCCAAAAACTTGCGGTTAGCAAGCGCACTGGTTATCAGACTGGTTTTGAACCTATTCCTGATGTGGTGATTTTTGATCAGCAGATTGATTCTGATTGGCGAAGGCGGAATCAAGAAAAAACGCTGCTTCATATGTTCATTGCCATTGAAGTTAAAGCATCGGAAAGAATGAATGGACGACTGAGGCCAAAAGAAATAACTACTGATATTGAAAAGTTGGTTGCACATAGGACTGAAGCTCAACATCGAGGAGGGCAGATGTTACCAGTGATGCTAATCATTGATTCTGCCCCGCTTGAGAATGAAAGAATGACTTCCGAAGCTCTAAAGTCTATTAAACAAATCGCTGCAGAAAATCGAGTTGAATTACTTTACTGCGCCAGAGGCAGGAGCTATTCATCGTTTGATGATGTGGGCTGAGTTTTAATCAGCCATTGCTCAATCGTTAACTCTCTGGGAATACGCTGCTGGAGCCAGTCATCAATTAACTTCTCAACCAGGTTTCGGAACTGACTTTCATCGGGAAAATCCCACGGCTCAAATTCTGGATGCTGTTCACATAATGCAATCCAGAGTTTAGCCGCCAGTGTTTCAGAGACTTCATAATCAAACACGCCGGGAAAGCCTTCCTCGTCATTTTTTGAGTGTTCGATCTCGCTGATGATCTGGCTATAACGGCAAAGGTTCTGGATGAGTTCCAGTTCACCATCACCAAACAGTTCGGCCGGTGTGCGGGTCTGGTCACTTAATTGATCCAGTACTCCGGCGCAAAAATAGTAATGCGTAATCAATTGGGCTTCAGTATTCATGGCTGTTGTTCTCCGTTATTAATAATCGATGGCCAGCATAATGGTCAGTACCCGGATGGTTTTGGTTAAGTCCGTGGCATCTTCCGAACCGTGCTCCATATCCGGGGCGTAATAATCGAACTTGGCGATGATCCATTCATCTTCAAACTTGAAGCGGAAACAGTCGTGTTCATCGTGGGGATCATTCTGCTCATTGAAGTGGTCAAATTCGGCAATGGCTTTCAGCAAGCCAACTTTGTTTTCAATGGTGTGCTGCAGGTTGGCGGTCATCGTGATTTCAAACCGGCAATTGATCAGAGCAAGGCTATTTTTTACTTCAAGATTCACCAGTGACTTTCGCACTGCATCATTCAACGTGGCGATTTCATTCATAAGCACATCCTTTATTGATTCATTTTTTGTTGTCGCAGTAGCTCTATAGGGGATGGCCACGGTAAGTCGAGAAAATTTAAGACAAATGTCCATATTGAATGAGATGGCTGTAGGTATGACTTCCCATGGCACTGATTTCTCAAGCGGAATTTGCCAGACAGCAGGGCTTCACAAGGGGCTATGTCACGAAGCTGATCAAAAAGGGCATTGTGAAACTGAAAAATGGCAAGGTGGATTCAGTGCAGGCACAGCAGGCTATGAAAGCCAATGCTGATCCAGTGACGCTTATCCGCTCTGATCAGTCAGCTGACCTTTCACCGACACAACCAGGAGCCGTTGACTTTGTCACTGCCCGCACTATGCGGGAAGCCTTCAAAGCAAAGATGGCGAAGCTGGAGTATGAGGAAAAGAGCGGAACCCTGACGGATGCTGCCAAGGTAAAGCAGGATGCATTCAAGGCTGGGAGGATTATTAGGGATGAACTGCTGGCCATTCCTGATCGAATGGCGGATGTGCTGGCTGCTGAAGATAACCCTTATGAGGTGACCAAACTGTTACGTGAGGAAATAGAGCAGGCATTGAGTGCATTGATCAGTCGCACAAAATAAAAAAGCCCTGATCAACAGGACTGAATCGGAAATAAAACGTCAGAGTTATTGTTATTTTGGAGCTCGGTTATTGTTCTTGTTAGAAAGAACATCCCTGTATTTTTTGCTTTTATTCCGTTCGTTAAATCCCTGCAAACTGCGCTTCCCCCCTAACAGAACCCACCCTGTTGTTGTTATTTCGTCCCTGGTGCCATCCTGGCATTCGGTTCATCCTGAAAGGGTTCTGACTGTCATCCTTGCAATGGGTACTTATCATGTACCGTGCCAATTCTGAGCTTTTTCAGTAATGCCAAGGGGTGTGAACTCTGTCACAAATTTACAATCTCTTTAGATTTGGGTAGCTGTTACGCCTATTTGTCACGGATATAAACAAACAAGTGTATGAAAAGTCCCTATTTTTCAGGCTTTTTTGCGGGTTTGAAACCAGACACTAGACTGACCGTGTCTGAATGGGCTGACCAGAAACGAATTCTTCCTGCCAAGGCGACCAAGGAAGCTGGTCGATGGCGAACTTCCCGCACACCGTATCTGAAAGAGATCATGGACTGTCTGTCGCCATCGTCGCCTGTCGAACAGGTGGTGTTTATGAAGGGTGCCCAGGTTGGCGGTACGGAATGTGGCAATAACTGGCTTGGCTATGTGATTGACCATACGCCGGGTCCGATGATGTATGTACTGCCCACGCTGGATATGGCCAAGCGGACATCGAAGCAGCGGATTGCTCCGATGATTGATGAAATGCCGGATCTTCAGGAGAAGGTCAAAGACCCGAGAAGTCGGGACAGTGGCAATACCCTGCTGACCAAAGAATTTCCCAATGGGGTTTTGATTTTTACCGGGGCAAACTCTGCCGCAGGCCTTCGCTCCATGCCTGCCCGTTTTCTGTTTATGGATGAGGTGGATGCCTATGACGATGATGTGGATGGTGAAGGCAGTCCAATCAATCTGGCCATCAAGCGAACCGCCACTTTCAGCCGTAACCGCAAGATACTAATGGTCAGCACGCCCAACATTGCCGAGACCAGCAAGATTGAAGCGGCTTATGAGGCCAGTGATAAACGACGCTATCTGGTTCCCTGCAATGGCTGCGGACACTCCCAACCGATCGTCTGGGCTCAAATCATTTTTGATAACCATGACCCGACAACCACACGGTTTGAGTGTGTGCAGTGTGGCCATAAGCATTATGAAAAAGACAAACCCAAACTCCTCAGTCATGGTCACTGGCAGGCTGAAAATGAAAAGAGCAACAAGGTGGCCGGTTTTCACCTCAGCTCACTCTACAGTCCCAATGGCTGGTACAGCTGGCAGAATGCGGTTGAGGATTTTTTAGCGGCCAAGAGTAATCCTATTCAATTCAAGGACTGGACCAATACCGTCCTCGGTGAGGCCTGGACGGAAAGAGGCGAAACCGTTGAGCATGCTTTGCTCTATCAGCGACGGGAACATTATCCGGCAGAGGTGCCCTGGTGGGTGGAAATACTGACTGTCGGTTGTGACGTTCAGGATGACCGCTTTGAATTTGAAGTGACTGGCTGGGGAGCTGGAGAGGAAAGCTGGTCTATTGATTATGTCCGTTTATACGGTGATCTATCCCGGCAACCCATATGGGATGCCCTGGCGGATATGCTGCATAAAACCTACACCCGTCAGGATGGTACCAGAATGAATGTGGCTCAGGTTTGTATCGACTCGGGTGGTCACTACACCGATGAGGTGTATGCCTTCTGTCGTAAACAGGGCGCCGACTGTGCAATACCAGTCAAAGGATCGTCGCAGGCCGGCAAACCGATCGCCACCTTCCCAAAAACCAAAAATAAGAAAGGGGTCTACCTGACGCTGATCGGGACGGATACTGCGAAAGAGTTGGTCTATCAGCGTTACCGGATTCTAGAGCCCGGACAGGGTTACTGCCACTGGCCAGTCAAAGAGTGCTTTGATGAAGATTATTTCAAACAGGCCACCGCCGAAGAAAAGATAAAGAAGTATCGGCTTGGTGTACCGTACTTTACCTGGGATGCCAAGAACCGCAGAAATGAGGCACTGGATTGTCGGGTCTACTCACTGGCCGCGATTCGTATTCTGCAACAGCACCGGGGCATTAATCTGGAGTTACTCGCCAGAGGTCGACCAGCACCAGAAGATACGCCTGATCCCGACGTTGAAGAAACCAGTAACAAGCCGAAAGCACTCCGTCGATCCTCCCGCAGCTCCTACCTTCAGAGATAACCACCATGATTACCGAGGCAGAATATCAGGCCCTGAAACGGGCAGTGCTCCTGCGTGAGACCCGTACTGTGGAATTTGAAGGGCGCCGGGTGGAATACAGCAGCTTTGCAGAAATGGAAAGGCGGCTGCAGGCCATTGAGAGGGAGCTGATTAAACAGCAGAAACGGCCAAAGCAGTATGGTATTTATTCAACCAAGGGAGTTTGAGCATGGGATTGCTCACCAATCTTTTCCGTCGTTTCAAAAACTCAGTTTATACCGCCGCAGGTATAGGGCGCCGCACTAAAAGCTGGTACGCACCAGGGCTTTCTCCGAATACGGCACTGACTGCAGATCTGTCCAAACTCATCAACCGCTCCCGGGCTGCGATCCGAAATGATCCCTGGGCAAGCAGTGGTCTGGAAAAACTGGTCAGCAATGTGATTGGTCGGGGCATTTCGCCCAAATCATTAGTGGACGACGATGGTTTGCGGGAACAGCTGCAAAACCTGTTTCTGCAATGGGCTGATGAGTCCGATGCCGATGGTCTGTTGAGTTTTACCGGGCAGCAATCGTTGATTACCCGAGCCATGTTTGAAGGCGGTGAGTGCTTTGTCAGGCTCCGTCCCCGCAAGCTGGAAGATGGACTATCGGTTCCCCTGCAACTGCAGGTGCTGGAATCCGAGTTTGTTCCCATTAGCTATAACGAGACGCTGGATAATGGCCATGTCATTAAGGCCGGGATTGAGTTCAATAAGTTGGGAAAACGGGTGGCCTACTATTTTCACCGAGAGCACCCAGCGGAGTTTGCTTTTGACAGCACCAGGCTGGTTCGAGTTAAGGCCGAAAACGTCCTGCATGTTTTTGAAGCCCTGCGCCCAGGACAACTGAGGGGGCAGCCTTTACTGACCCAGGTATTAGTCAGGCTCTATCATCTGGATAAATTTGATGATGCCACCCTGTTACGGCAGGAAATCGCCAACCTGTTCACCGGGTTTATTAAAAAGCCATCCCCCGAACAGGACCCCATTGACCCATTAACCGGCAAGCGACTGGTGTTTGATGACACGGGTCTACCCATGGTGGCGATGGAACCGGGCACCATGCAGGAACTGGCGCCGGGTGAAGAGGTCGAGTTCAATAACCCGCCTGGTACTGCGGCAGACTATCCGAACTTTATGAAACAGCAGCTGATGGCCATCGCCGCAGGTATTGGTCTGCCTTATGAACTGCTCTCGGGTGATATGGCAGGCGTCAGTGACCGGGCTCTGCGCCTGATCATCAATGAGTTCCGCCGCCGCATTCAGCAGATTCAGCATAACCAGATTATCTTTCAGTTCTGTCGGCCGGTCTGGAACCGTTGGCTGGATATGGCGGTGCTGAATGGCTCAGTAGCTATTCCTGGCTATGCCAATAATCCACGAGCCCATCGTCGGGTAAAGTGGATCGCCCACGGCTGGCCATATATGCATCCCGTTCAGGATATGCAGGCGCAGAAGATGGCGGTGCGCTCTGGCTTTAAGTCCCGTTCCGAAGTGGTCAGCGAACTGGGTTATGACAGTGAACAGATGGATGACGAAATCGCTGCGGATAATCGCCGTGCAGATAATCACTCGCTGAGGTACGACAGTGACGGCCGTGACCCGGAAAACCATAAAACTTCCAATCAACCAGCAAAGGATGACAGGGATGAGTCATAACCGACAGTGGTACACCTTTAAGAACGAAGCCAACCAGACACCGGAGCTATTTATCTTTGATGATATTGATGACTGGTACGGCGTTTCTGCCCAGAGTGTGGTGGATCAAATCCGTAATCTGGATGCATCAGATATTAATGTTCGGCTCAACAGCCGGGGCGGCATGGTGTTTGAAGGCATTGCCATCTATAACGCCCTAAGACTTCATAAAGCCAGTATCCATGTCACCATTGAGGGGCTGGCAGCGAGCATTGCCAGTGTCATTGCCATGGCTGGCGACACGGTCACTATCGCTGAAAATGCCATGATGATGATCCATAACCCGTATGGCTGGGCACAGGGCGATGCCGAAGCGATGCGTAAAACGGCCGATCTTATGGATAAGATCGCGGACAGTATCGCTGTGTCTTACACCGCCAGAACCGGCAAGAGCCTTGAAGAAATGAAGGCGCTGATGGAATCGGAATCCTGGTTCACCGCAACGGAAGCCCTGGAGTTGGGATTGGTGGATCAGATTGATGAACCGGTAAAGGCCGCTGCCCGCTTTGACCTTTCCATGTTCACTAACGCACCGGATGGTTATGGACGTATCGAGCAAGCTAAAAATCCAGCAGAGCCAGTTCCGCCACAGAGTCAGACGGTGGAGCCGAAATCTCAAGTTGATTCTGTGGCTATTGCTGATCTTTGCAGTCAGGCTGGTTATCCAGAAAAAACCGCTGCAATTCTTAAAGCGGCACTGTCGGAAAATGAGGTCAAGGTTCGGCTGGCCAGCTATGACCAAATTAAAAACCTCTGCCAGACAGCAGGCTTCCCGGATAAGGCAGCGGATTTTATAAAAGAGGACTGTTCGGTTTCAGAAGTACAAAACAGCCTTCTCGCATCGCTGACCTCTGACGATGAACCCATCAATAATGCCCTGACGCCCAAACAGCAGGGATTGAAACCAACCACGTCAGCCATTGATACGCAGGCGATCTACAGTCGGCGTAACCGGGCATAACCCTTTCTCTATCCCTCCACTCTTTACAACAAAAGAAGGACTTTACCCATGAGTGTAAAAACGGAATCCGTGTATACCGGCGAATTTCTGGTGTCTGAAGGCAACAACACCATCAGCCGTGAACAGGTACCCTTGGCGGCAAACCTGACGATGATGCCTGGTACTGTTGTCGGCAAGGCTTCTGCGGATGGTATTTACAGCCCTCTTGACCCTTCTGCAGATGATGGCACCCAAAATGCGGCAGGTATTCTCTACGCAGGCAAGGTGACGGACGCTTCAGGCGGTGACGGTGTCATCATCGCCCGTCTGGCAGAAGTGGTAGACAGCCTGCTGATCTGGCCTGCCGGGATTACTGATGAACAAAAGGCAACGGCCGTGGATCAACTGGCCGGGCTGGATATTATCCTGCGCACGGAATAACCCTTCCTGAATTACCCGCTGTCACGATTCCTCCACACCTTTTCTATTACCGTTATCAAGGAGCGATAACATGCTGGATATTTTTAATGACGATGCGTTCAGTCTTACCAGTCTGACCGCCACCATCAATGAGATGGATTACAAGCCTGGTCGTCTTGGGCAACTGGGGCTTTTTCAGGAGAGTGGCATCAATACCACAACCGTTGTGGTGGAAAGCATTAATGGCGAGCTTCGCCTGCTGCCTTCGACCGAGCGTGGTGCACCCGCTACTCAGGCTATTGGCGATAAACGTCAGCTGCGCAGTTTTGTAGTGCCTCATATACCTCATGACGGCACGATTCTTGCCGCAGAAGTGCAGAATGTCCGTCAGTTCGGCAGTGAGGATGCCATGCAGGGTGTGCAGGCCGTAGTGAACCAGCGATTACAGAAGATGAATGCCAACCATGAGGTGACGCTGGAGTTTCTGCGAATGGGCGCGCTCAAAGGGGAAATCCTCGACGGCGATGGCAGCACCATTCTCTACAACCTGTTTGATGAGTTCGGTGTTAGTCAGCAGACCCATGATTTCAAGTTCTCGGTCACTACGACGGATGTTCGTGCCCAGGGTGTCAAAGCCCGCCGCCTGGTGGATGATGCGCTGGGTGCATTGCCTTACAGTGGCCTTCATGCCTTCTGCGGATCGGATTTCTTTGATGGGCTGGTCGGTCATAAATCGGTGAAAGAAGCCTACCAGCGATGGCAGGATGGCGAAGCGCTGCGCACAGACCCCAAGGGCAAGTTCCGTTTTGCGGATATCGATTGGGAAGAGTACCGCGGTTCAGTGGGTGGCAATGACTTTGTCGCGGCCAATGAAGCATATCTCTACCCAACAGGTGCAGATATCTTCAAGACCTGGTTTGCGCCGGCTGATTTTGTCGAGACCGTCAACACCATCGGTCTGCCTCGCTATGCCAAGCAGAAGGTGATGGATTTTGAGAAAGGCGTGATTGTACATACCCAGTCCAATCCCCTGCCAATCAACCTCAGGCCTCGAGCAGTCATCAAACTGACCATGAGCTAAATGAATAGCTGGTCAGCAATGACCAGCTTATTTGAAACAGGAGTGACTATTGCTCAAGTGCTTCTTTGGCGTCGTCTTTGCTTTCTTGAATGGCTTCAATGGTGGCTTTTTGGGCTTCTTCGATCACTTGTACTGCCTGATCACCCGCCATTTCAATGAATTTTTCCGGGTCAACATTGGCCTGAATTTCGTTAAAGGCATCCTGAGCCTGACTCATGATTTCTCCAGCTTCTGTAGACGTGGTTACTTCCTGCACTTGTTCCAACGCTTCTTGAGCCGCTGCTTTGGCTTCTTGAATAGCTTCTTCTATTTCGGCCTGTTGCTCGCCACAACCAGATAGCAGGGTCAGTGTAAACAGTGAGATGCCCATACGTTTTAGCATTCTATTCTCTCAACATGAGTTCCAATCATGGGATTCTACCTTCTGCTTCACACCACAGGAATAACGGATGAACGACACATTTTCAGTGATGGGTCACACCATCCTTTCCACTTTTGGGCAGTCGGTGTTACTGACACTTTCAGATCAGTTATCGCTGGAAACCCAAGGTATTATCAGCACAGAACTGGTGGAGCTTGGCAAATATGAGGCAGTTCAGGGCGAAGTGACGGTTCTTACCTTGGACAGCACCATCCGGTTGAAACGTGGCAATACTGTATTAGCCAACGGGCAGGTTTATGAAGTCGACCGAAAGCTGAAAGACGATGGCTACTTAGCCAAATGGAATATCTATGCTCATTGAACAGGAAGTCAGCGGGGATATTGAAGAACTCACCGCCCTGTTCAAACACTCCCCGGAAAAAGCCGAACAGGCCATTCAGCGAGCCCTGGCCAAACTGAGTCGTTGGGCAGAACGGCAAGTGCTGCGTGATATGTCCCGGCGTATGAAGGTCTCACAAAAAATACTGAAAGAACTGAATCGGATTCGGGTAAGGCTTAAAAAAAGTTACGGCAGTAAAGAGCGTTACCTGACCCTCTGGATTGGCATCAATGAAGTGGG
Organism: Endozoicomonas sp.; assembly: GCF_965196975.1. NCBI lineage: Bacteria > Pseudomonadati > Pseudomonadota > Gammaproteobacteria > Oceanospirillales > Endozoicomonadaceae > Endozoicomonas > Endozoicomonas sp. Next base: position 4,121,987 of record NZ_OZ239981.1, on the reverse strand, counting down.
TGCGCATCGTCTCGGTAACCCAAGGCAGACTCGACGGGGAGTCCGAGTAGGCAGTGACCGTTTTTGGGAAAACAGTTTCCTGATGCAGCCAGTGAATACTTCCAGGAAGCTGATCTTTGAACGGAAAGATAACTGGCAACACCGTTATCAGCAATCCAAACGCTCAGGCCGTTGGATGTGGATGGGATTGCCACTGGAAAAGAAAACCGTTCGGATTGATGTGGAGGCTGAAACCTCCCTGAAAAAAGTCAGCCCTCTGCTGGTGAACCGGTTTACTGACCTGCTCCATCAGGAACTCAACTATGCCTTTAACATCGAATCCTGAGCGACAGATTATTGAGAGCCTGATTGAGCATCTGAAGCAGGTGTCTGAAAATACACTCCTTGGCTATTCAGCTACCGGGCAGGAACAGGATTTAGACCTGCCAGCTATTCTGGTGCAATTGGAATCCATTAACGAAGAACAGCGCCAGGGCCAGCGGGCCAAGTACCGGATGGAATTTAATATCAGCGTGGTGGCCAAAACCAATATAGACTCCACTTATACCTTGCTGGATTTAACCCGCTCTATTCGAGAGCTATTCACCACCGGCCAACGTTTTACGCCAGAAGCCCGAAATATCCACTTCAGTGAAACCCAGTTTGATATTTCGCCGAGCAATGCACACCTGTCGTTTGCTGACCTGCAACTGCACATTGACGTCGTCCTCTAACCCCACCTTCCTGATAAGGAGATCACCCCATGTCTACGATGGATCGTAGTTTTATTGGTGCCGGAAGCATCTACCTCAAACCGGCTGATGGCTCTGCCCCCTTGTTGCCAGTCGGCAACGTGAGCGAGTTCAAATTCAGCTTTGAAGAAGATAAGAAGGAGTTGAAAAACTATTTAGGTGGCGGAGGAAACCGAAATACCATCAGCCGGATTTCGTCGATCTCTGCCAGCGTCACCGCCCATGATTTCACCGCGGATAATCTGGCCATGGCTCTGCGAGGTTCAGCCACCGCAGGTTCGACCACAGCGGTGACCGATGAACCCCATACCTCTTTCGGCGTGGCAGGCGAGCTGATTCCCTTCGATAAAATGCCTGACCTGACCAAAGCCATAACGGTGAAGGACAGTCTGGATACCACGTTGGTTGAAGGGGATGACTACACACTGACGAAGGCCGGAATTAACGTGGTGGAAGGTGGCGGAATAGATAACCTTGGCATCACCGTCAGCTACACCCCGTTAGCCTCCAATATGGTGCAGGCCTTGATTGAGTCCGGCAAAGAGTTCGTGCTGTTTATGGAAGGCCTGAACGATGCCCAGGATGGCAAGGCGTTTAATATCCGGGTGCACCGGGTGAAGTTCTCGCCCGTTCAGAATCTGGATTTTATCTCCGACGATTTTGCCAGTATTCCACTGGAACTGGACGTGCTGGCAGATACCACCATCACTGGCACTGGTCTCAGTACCTTTTTGCAGATTGATCTGGCGAAGTAACGACCTTCCTTTGATAGCCTCATTTTTGGGGCATATTTCTGGATAGAAAAGCCCATGGCCTCACTCAAACAGTCCGCCATTCAGTTAGTCCTGAAGGCAAAAGATGCGTTGTCCGGCAAGGTGAAACAGTCCGCAGAGTCCCTTGATTATCTCAAGGGCGAAGCGGCTGACCTGAAAGAGCAGCTCGGCAAGCTGAAAGATCAGAAGGCGTTGCTGACGTCGTTTGAAAAACAGACGCGGGCAACCTATGAGGCTGGGAAAGCCTTTCGTGCTGCTCAGGCAAAAGTGTCTGCGTTGGCCAGAGAAGTTGATCGTACTGAGAAGCCTACCAAAGCAATGGAGTTGGCACTGACCAAAGCCAGGCAGGAGGTCAGAAAAAGCAACACGGCGTATGGTCGTCAGCGTGAAGCATTGGCCAATGTAAGAAATCAACTGAACAAAGCAGGTCTGTCTAGTACCAAGCTGGCACAGCAACAGCAGAAGCTCAGTCATGAAATAGAAGACACTGGTTATGCCTTCGAGAAGGCCAATAAAAAGGCAAAAGCAGCTGACCGCACTTTCAAGAAAGAAACGCTGAAGAAAGTAGCCAGAGATGCCGAGCAGGCATCATCGGGTATTGGTCGTCTAACCAGACGGTTCGCTGGCTTGGTCGCAGCAGGGGCAGGCCTGTACACCATCAAACGTGGCATAGAGTCCATCCTGACTACGGGCGATAAGTTTGAGCGCTTGAGCGTTCAGCTGGAAGCCATTATGGGCTCCATGGCGGGAGGTGAACGGGCACTGGCCTGGATTAAGGACTTTACCCGCAACACGCCATTCCAATTGGAAGAAGTCTCTGAAGCATTTGTCCGGCTGAAAGCTTTTGGTCTCGATCCCATGGATGGGTCTATGCAGGCCATTGTCGATCAGGCTTCCAAGCTGGGCGGCGGGATGGAGCGGCTGAATGGCATCACGCTGGCTGTCGGTCAGGCCTGGGCAAAACAGAAACTTCAGGGAGAGGAGATTCTACAGCTGGTAGAGCGCGGTGTTCCGGTATGGGAACTGCTGGAAAAGGCCACCGGCAAAAACGTGCAGGAGTTACAGAAGCTATCGTCTGCCGGGAAGTTGGGACGGGATACCATCGCCTTGCTGATTGCCGAAATAGGCAAAAGTGCTGAAGGCGCAGCAGCCAAAAATATGAGCTTGCTGTCCGGTTATGTCAGCAACCTGAAAGACAGCTGGCAGCAGTTCCTGGCTGAAATTGCCGACAGTGGTGCTCTGGAATACACCAAGAACCTGCTGGGTTCCATCGCCCTGAAAATAGAGGCGATGAATCAGGACGGTCGCTTGCAGGCTCTGGCGAAAAAGATCAGCAATGCCTTTATTGCCATGGGCGAGGCCATTCAATCGGCGCTGTCTGGCCTTTCTTTTGACGGGTTTGCTTCAAAGGTAGAAACCAGCTTTTCCACCATCACTACGGTGATGGGTAAGCTGAAAACCACCTTCACGGTAACTGGCAATACCGTCACTTTCTTTTTCAACAGTTTCACACTGGCGGTGAAAGGCTTTGCGACTGCATTTCTCTATACCATTGGAGAAATCATCTTCGGCTGGGAAAAACTGGCAGAGGTGGTGGGGGCTGACTCCATTGCCAAAGAGATGCAGGCAACCACTCAGTATCTGCGCACTCTTGGCAAAGAGTTTGCCAAACAAACCGCTGAAGATGCCAATGCAGCCAAAGACGCATTGGTGGGTATTTATGAGGCCCTCTCGAAAAAACATGAGCAGGCACAAAAAGACATTCGTCGTGAAAGCAAGGTAACCTGGGATCAGATCAGGGAGGAACAGGAGCGCTACCGGGCAGGCGTTGAGCAGACTGGCCAAACCGCAGAGCAGGCAGCAGCAACCACCAAAGCGGCGTTTACCGATGCAGCGGATGCTATCAGCCAGATCAACGCGGCTGAAACCCGCACCGAATTAGCCAGCCTTGGTGTGGCACTGGCCGAAGCCTTTTCTGCCGGAACACTCTCTCAGGAAGAGTACACCCAGGCACTGGAGGCCAGTCGCCAGAAGCTGGCACAACTGAAAAAGGAGGCGGAAGGCACCAGCCAGAGTATTGATAAAGTCACCGAGGCTGGGGAGCAACAAACCGCAGCTCTTGAAGACACCGCTTCCATTGCCGGAGTCATGGCCGGTCATTACAACACCCTGACAGCAGAATTACAGGGCATGAGCGGTGCGGCACACGATGCCTTTGTTGCCATGAATGGCGTTGGCAACGTCAACACCAAGGAGGCGATCAGCAGTATTGCCGAACTGAAAAGTCAGCTGGAAGAAACCAGAGAAGAACTTAACAAGCTGCAGCATTCCTATACCTTCGATGTAACTGGCATCAGCAGTTGGATGAATGAGACTGCGAAAAATGCTGCTTATGTCAAAAGTCAGTACTTAGAACAGAAAATCGCCCTCGAAGAACTGTTAGAAAGTTATGAACTCGGCGGCTCCACAGCGAGAAGTTTTATCCGTCAGGGCGAGCGAGCCGCTGATACGATGAATCTCCTGAATAATCAGGATTTAGACCGCCTCAACAATGCCATTCGCTCGGCAGAGCAAAACATGGCCAGCCTTGGTGAGAGTTCCCGAAATACCCTCAACAGTCTGCAAGATGAACTGGATGAATTACAGGGCAGGCAGTCGGATATTGAGCAACGCCGTTATCAAACGCAGCGTGACGATCTGAAGGCACAGCAGGCCGAGGCTATTGCCAAAGGGGATCAGGAGGCGATCAAGAATATCACCTCTGCCCTGCGGATCAGTGAACAGATTTACAACGAACGTATCCGGCAGGCCAACAATGAAAAAGCCCAAATCCTCCAAGAGAACCAGGTGAGCACGTCAGCACCTACCACCCGAACCACACAACCGGCTCCACAAAAAATTATCCAGCTCGAATACCCCGGCGGTGCGGTCAATGTCGGCATTGATTCAACGGATGAAACCAAACTGCTGGAAGCCCTGAAAAACGCAGGTATGAGGACGGTCTGATGCAACTGGACACCATTACCCTCCCTGATGATCTGCTCTGGATCAATGAGTTCGACTGGAATCCCGTCGAGCAAAGCCAGGAACGCAGTTTAACCGGAGCACTCTTGGTTCAGGAGCAGATAAAAATGCATGGTCGTCCTATTTTACTGACTGGAGGCCAGAATGCAGGATGGGTTTCGCGCAAGACAGTATCAGAGCTTCAAAATTTGAGCTCGGAGCCAGATAAAGTCATGATCCTGACGTTATCAGACATGCGACAGTTAAATGTTATTTTCGATAGAAACGCTGGCAGCCCTGTCTCAGCGACTCAGGTAATCGAAGAAGCTTACCCAGCCGATAACAGTTATTACCATCTTTCATTAAGGCTTATAACCGTGTCATGATTCGGTCGGTTCATAGGTCAGGGAGAGTAATAACGATGACCAACCAGCTCACAAGCAGTCTTACCATTGATGATGCTTCTTATCGTGTTACCAAAGCAGATCCTCATCCAATATTTCACCCGGATATGCTGGGAATTAAAGTGTCCTCTATCGGCACTTTTTGTTGGGCAGGTTATATTGTCAGCTATGAATGTAAAGATGGTCAGTTGTTTGCTCGATCAATGACTTTAGGTGTCTTCGACGATGACCCATTGGTCAATGGCGTTAAACCTGACCCTCTTCCCAAACCCGATGATCCTGCGTATGCCTTTATTCTGGGTCGGAGTTACACCGATGTATGGTTGCCTCTGGATTATTCTGGTGAGGTGATTCTTGGAAAAGACTGGGTAGGTAACCTGGGGCGTGGTAACCACGGCAGTGCTCCTGCAGTTGAGTACAACGATGTCAAAAAGGTGGTATTTTTGGAAGGCAGGCTCCAAAAAATAACCGATATCTCTGAACAGTATGTGGCAGAACGACAAGCTCTGATTGAGCAGGAAGAAGAAAAGCGAGAAAAACAGTGGAGTATTGAAGAACGAAAGCGAAGGAGAGTACGCTTTAAACGAAAGGTTCTTGAGTTTTTCACCAGAAAGAAGCAGCCCATGGCAACACATCGGGATGGTTTTTGACAATTAACCGGAATCCGAAATAACCGCCAAATTGGCGGTTTTTTTTCGCCTGAAGAAAAGGAAAACCGATGGCTATTAACAGTGATGATGTAAAACTCTTCGAAAGCCAGCGCCTCACCGATGAGGAAGACGGTGGCGGTCGGGTCACTGGGAACGAGGTCATTGATGGCAACGTCAATAATCTCTTTCAGGATATTTCCCGGATCGACCGAACCATTGGTGATGTTGCCCTGCGTAAGGCGTTTATTGGGATCAGCACCGATAACAATGACATTTACCTCGGCAGTCACCTTATTCTGACCGAGCCTCCCAAGGATCAGAATGTCAGTGTTTTGCTGTTCAATACCGACAGCCAGACCGATGAGCGCCTCGATGCCAGAGACAGAATTGAGAGTTATGTGGTTCCCGGTATTAAAGCATCATGGGAACTGGTCGGCGATCAGCTGGAAGGTCAGCGTGCCATTGTCGGCTATCAACGTGAGGAATGGGCGGTTCCTGAAATTGGTGAAGTCTATAAGCTCACCACTCCCGATGGGCTAACGAGCCAGTTTATCCGTATTACGTCTGTTGACCATTCGGTGGTCACGTTTACCTATCACAACGGTTCAGAGTACGTCGATTTTAACCGGCGTAAGGTAGAAATGGAGATCAGTGCTCCGTTAGTAACAACTTTTGTCGGAGCGCAGCCAGTCCCCGGAGAACCGGAGGAAGAAACCAGCACCATTTATGGGACACAGATAGCTGATACCTCTCGTTATTATGGTATTCAGCCATTAAGTGCCAATGTGACCGCTGGCGACTTAACGGTTAAGGCCGAGAGCGTTTATGCGCCACTGGTGCCGAGTGCCAAGGTCGAAAGCCCGTTGCTCGATCAATACGGTGGCTATACCGGCAAAACCATGGTGGCTACGGCTGATACTACCCGTTCGGTCAGCTGTCGTTTTGTGCATATTTCCGGTAACCAGAGCCGAAGCTATGTCCAGCGTGGCGTGCTGCCCAAAACCCTCTCCCTGTCACTCGAAGGTGGCACCTTTGAAGATGACGGTGCGGGTCATCTGCTCCATAAAAGCGGGACCAATAATTTCAGCAAATTGACCGTGGATTATGAGCTCGGGGAGATCAACGTCTGGCGAGCGAGCAGCTATACCACGGCCACCGCCAATGCGACTTATCAGCCAGCCGTGGCGATTACCGGGGCTGCGATCAGTGGGGCTATCCCGATCACCAACCAGAACCGGGGCTTTAACTACACCCTGAATATGGCCGAGGCCAAACCAAGGCCGGGAACGCTGGTGGTCAGTTATATCGCTCTTGGGAAATGGCAGGACATTCGGGATACTGGCGCAGGCCAGATGACCGGCTCGGGAACCGGCACCATAATCTTTGCAACGGGATCTGCTGCGATCACCCTCGATGCACTGCCCGATCCTGACAGTGCAATCGTCTTCAGCTACGTGGCGCAGAATGACGACGAGGTCACTATCCGAACCGGCTCGGTGCCAGTGGATGATATGACCTTTCGCCATACCGTCGAGAAACCCGGCATTAAACCCGGCTCGATGACGGTGACGTATGTTTCCTCTGGCCAGAATAAAACCCTGACCGATCAGGCCAATGGGCTTCTCACTGGTGACGGTAACGGTGCTATCCACTACGCTCCCGGCGAGTTGAGCTTTAAGCTGGATTTTCTGCCCGACAGCGGCACCGAGATTCAACTGACCTATGAGGAAGGCACCAGTGCCGGTGGCGAGGTGATTGTCTCGGTGGATGGTCAGGGCGTAATGAGTGGCACCATTCCCGGTGCTCCCTTGCTCCCAGGTTCTATCCAGCTGCAATTTCTGGTCGAGCAGCTGTCCAACGTGCCGAGCGAAACCAGAAACGAGGATGACTGGACAACCTATGAAACCACCCGGAACGTGGCTAATCAGATCAGCGATGATACTTCCGGTGGTTGGCGTGGGGTTACAGGAACCATTGATTACCAGACCGGGGCGTTTACCATTCTGGCGTTGGAGCAGTACACCTACCCTGAATACGTCATCAAGCAGACGTTTAATGGTTACGTTCGAAAACTGGACGTGACCAACACCTCCAAAACCCAAACCTTCAATGGCAGCACCATTACGGCCATTGCACAGGCTAGCAATCTCGCTCATGCACCGTACAACGAGAATATCACCTCACCAGAACTGACCATTGATCTGTTGCCCTTGATGGACAATACCGTCCTGCTCCCCGGCAGCGTGATCTTTGAATGGAACGGTGAAACCTACTTTGACCGGGACGGTTCTCTCTATAAAAACCTGAGCACTAAAACCAATGCCGGGGTTCAGGTAGGCAGGGTTGACTACAGCGGTGGTATGGCGACACTGGCGAGCTATCCAGAGGGATCGGTCAGCACCGCCACCATTCAGGCAGCAGCCACCGTTGGCGTTGGCTTTAAGATTGATGCGGTCGCCTTCCGTACTCCCGGTGCTCCGATCCGTCAGGGCAGCTTGCAGCTAACGGCGGTGCGGGTGGATAACGGGGATATTATTACGGCAACGGCTGACTTTAACGGTGAGATCAATACCGCAGAAGTGGTCGGAAAAATCGACGTAACCACAGGCTGGTGTGAGCTTCAGTTTACCGATGGCAGCTCTCCTGAAGAGAAGCCAATCTACGTTATCCCGCAGAGTGTCCGTTTTAACTGTGTCGTAGAAACCAGCCTGCCGCTCGATGCGGAATTGATCGGCCTCGATCCGGTTCGCCTCCCTCCCGATGGCAAGGTGCCTATCTATCGTGCCGGGGATATTGTGGTCATCAGCCATACGGCAAGCACCGATGCTGGTACACCAACAACCGGTCAGGTGATCAACCTGGCTCGTGACCATCAGGCGGAAATCGTGGTGGAAGACAGCAGCGGGGCTCTGCTGGCCAGCGATCAATACACCGTCGATAGAGAAGCTGGCACCGTTACCTTTGCCGATCCATTGAGCCTGATTGATGCTGGCAGTAACCCTCTATCTGCACCTTTCACCATTAAGGATCGGGTCGAGCACATGAGCGTGTTAAGTGACGTTCAGATCAATGGTGATCTCTCTATTATTTCGCCTGTCCCTTGGGACTTACCGGCAACCGAAACCACAGTAAGCAGCGCCGTGGTTTATGGCGATCTTCAAGCCAGAGTGAAAAACTTTTTCAGCCAGAAGGTTTGGGATAACGGCGATCCGAACTGGACAGATCATCGGATCGGCGACCAGACCACCGCCCAATACAACACCATCAACTATCCGGTGGAAGTGACCAACAAGGGAGCCATCTATGGCAAGTGGGCGATCATCTTTACCAGCGGTTCAGCATTCCAGATTGTTGAAGAAAAGCTCGGGATCATCGCAACCGGCAACACCATTGCTGATGCAGCGCCACTTAACCCGGAAACAGGTGTGCCTTACTTTACTCTGCGAGCCGATGGTTGGGGCAGCGGTTGGGCAGCGGGGAACGCTATCCGATTTAATACCGATGGTTGCCTTGCACCTATCTGGATCTGTCGGACGGTTCTCGCCGGTCAGGGAACAGAGACCAATGATGATTTTACGCTTCAGATCAGGGGGGATGCTGACTAATGGCTGGAATATGGTTTCCCGAAGATAACGTTGCAGGAAAGCTATCTACTCCTCGAATTTATGCGGCGGATAATGAGGCGTTTAATTCGTCAGTTTCCGAACTTCATTTTGTAATGACGTTGATTTTGCATGAGTCAACGGCGACAAAAAGTGTTCCGCTTTTAAATATCGATGGCTTTGCAACTACAACTGGTAATTCTGTTTATCGGACAGATATTTGGGTTGAAAATGGGGTTTTACATTATCGAACGGAAAGGTCTAGTGATGGTCGTGTAGGAACAAAGGGAGAATCAACTGCCATATTGCCGACAGGTGTGCCTGTTGAAATCGTAATCACTATGAATGCGAGCCGGAGTTATACGCCTGATAAGTTGGTCATGCACATCAATGGCACACGAGATACCGTTGTTAATTTGCAATCAAGTAAAAACTATACCTTTCCCTGGTATAGTTATCAGGAAGTTTCACTGGGCTACGCGTCTAAGACGAATACCTTTGCAGCAGGTCTGTTAATCACGGACTTTCACTTATCCAATATTTATAACTCATCGCCAGTAAAAAATGCGTCCGCAATTAGTACCTATCAGACGATATGGAACTCTGATTTTGAGAATGTGGCTGAACCTCTAAAAGTCGCTACCCGGCGCAATAACATAGACAGCAGCCTAAGTTGGGTTAATAGCGATGATACAAAGGTCATCTGGACTGATGGTAATGCTATCCCTTCAGCTGGTGGTGGCGGTGGTGATGCCGGAGCCGGGGGGATTATCATTCCCGGCAATGGCAACACCACACAGGTTCAGGGTGTCATTACAGAGAATGATCTTTTTGTTGCCCGAAGAGTTATGGCTATTACCGAGGCGCAGTTGGCAGTGACCGATAGCGAATTGACCAAGCATGCTGTTCTCGATAGCACTGTCAGCAGCGATGTTGATGGAACCTATACCTTGGATACCAGCCCTTACGAGGGCGCAGTAATGGTAATGGCAGCGGACGAATACGGCTCTGTCTGGCAACCGGATACAGCCTATGTTGTCGGTGATGTTATCAGGCCTGCAAACTTTCAGGGCTATGTCTACCAATGCACTCTCGCTGGCACCACTGGCAATACAGAACCGGTCTGGTGGTATGAGACTGATACGAGCCAGACGATAGGTACTGCTCAATTCACAGCAAAACCGTTTAGTCGTCCACTGGTACACGGTCCAATAATCCCTACCATCATTCCTGCCAGCTGATAACGATGGCTTATATACCTGACCAAGCTGATTTCATTTTCGGCCTCGATCCTTATGTGCCGGTTACTGGCTTTGCTTTCTATCCAGAAAAGAAATACGCCTTTGTCACACCGCCTTCGGTCGTCAGTGTTTACCAAGGGCGTTGGGATACCGGCCTCAGTAGCCAGCAAAGCAGTCTGGTGGCTTATGGCGTAAGTTTGCCCGTTTGTAGTAGCCGGACACAAGCTAGCCAGCAGGCAACACCTCTGAAAGCCTTGCCAATCGGGCTATTTTGGGGGGAGGTGACTAAAAAGAGTGCCGTTGTCAGTTTTAGTCATGGCGTGTCGGTTGCGAAACACAGTTCAAAAAGTAGCCTTTGGAAACATACCAACCTGCAGGATGTTAAACACTCGCAGCGTTGGGATCACTCAATAAGGGCTACGGATGAGAGTGCAGTTGATCGTTGGCAAACAGGCAGGCCTGAAGATCGGAAAAAGCAAAACAGTATTCGCCGTGTTGATGAATTTAGCCCTCCGCACCAGATAGACAAGTTCGGCTATCTGATACCGGGAGCAAGCCTGCTTAACTTCCGTTTTTCCGGTCAGCCTTATTCGCCCGAAGCGACTCCTGCGGTTTACTTCCGAATGGGGCGCAGGATTGAGGCCAAGGTTATTCAGCCGAGGGATAGTAAACGTTCCTCTATCTTCCAAAGCAACCGAGCCGAGGATCAGCCAGTTATCCTGCCGTGGGGCTTCGGCCAGAAAGCCAAGGATGAGAGCGTAACCGGCAACTATGGCGGCGAGACAGACCCGAACATTGTGGAAAAGCCGGAGCCAGAGCAGCCAGAGATCAGGGAGAGTTATCTGCTTATGAACGTTATCACCACCGTCGTATTGCCTGTCCGGACACCGCTCGAACTGCCCTCAATGGAAATCAGTCTGGATATTGATAGCTTCTCTTGGAGCTTTACCGGAGAGCTTTGGGGCGCTTCCAATATCGCACTGGTGGAACCGGACGAGAACGGTCCAAAGCAGATCGAGGTGGATATCAACGGCTGGAAGTGGATCTTCATTATTGAGCGTTACAGCACAAACAGACGGTTCGGGGATGAGCGTTACACACTCTATGGCAGCAGCCGAACGCAGCTTTTGGCATCGCCTTATGCGCCACAGAGAAGCAAGAGCAACAGCGCCAACCTCAACGCTAAACAGGCTATTACCGAAGAGCTGGCCCCTTTCTTTGAAGAGAGCGGCTTCACGGCAATCTATCCCGATCTGAACGACTACAGCACACCCGATTGGATAATGCCTGGAGGTTCATTCAGCTATCAGAACCAGACCCCTATACAAGTGGTGGCCAAGATAGCTACCACGGCAGGATCAGTGGTTATCCCAAGTCGAGATAACGATCAGGTGAGCATTCAACCTCGCTACCCTGCCAGCCCTTGGCATTGGAACACCGCCACGATGGACAAGATCGTTCCAGCCAGTATGGTCATTAGCTTGAGTGCCAACTGGCGACCGGAGCAGGCTTACAATGCGGTTTATGTTTCCGGCACCAATGCAGGCGTTACAGTCAACGTCAAAAGAACCGGCTCCAATGGCGATAACCCGGCTCCCGATATTCTGGAAGACTGGCTTACCGAAACGCAGGTCAATACCGAGCGTGGCCGAAATGAGCTCGCCAAGGGGGGCAACCAGAGCATTACCACCATTGAACTGCCATTGACCGACACCAACACAGCACCCGGGTTAATTGAGCCGGGGATGCTGGTAGAGGTTCAGGATACACTTTTAGGAGAGAGCGGAAACTGGCAAGCCCTCTGTCTGGCGACCAGCATCAGTGCAAGCGGCGTGGGGAATGTTGTTCAGTCAGTAGAGCTCGAGCGGCATTATTAAAAAGTGCCCAGTATGGTAATACTGGGACTTAAGCGCATTGGTTTGTCATTAAAACGACAGGTTAAACATAGTCTATGGAGGGATTATGGCAACCACCAATATCTGGCAGCAGTTCAAGGCTCTGATTCCTGAAGGCATGCGTGTCATCGCCACCATTACTGCTAACAACGGCAACGGTACCAGTCAGGCAGAGCTGAGAGATGGTTCAGTGATCACCGTGAAAGGGGAATCAGTAAGTGTTGGCTTGAAGGCATTTATTCAGGATGGGGAGATAAGAGGTATAGCACCTGATCTCGCTCACTATGAAGTGGAAGTTTGAGGTAAGCAAAAAATAATAAAGTTATCCAAAATTCAGCCGATATTGATCGATCAAAAAATGATCAGTTGTTTATAACCCTCCTTTTTTGCCACTCAGACTCATCTCCTCACGGTTTATCCACAGCGTTTTCCACATAAATTCTGGATGACTCATCGAGCTACGCAATAAGAAAAACCGAAATCATTACCATTCATGATCAGGCTTGACTAACAATAAGCACACAATTTATCAACAGGTTACACATCGACTCAAATCTGATGACAAGTCCAGAGAGAATTGTGCATAACATCCTGTAATAAGAAAGGTTATCTAGAAATCTTGTTTTCACAGAACGCTGGATTTATCTGTTTATCCACAGCCGGCTTAAACACTGAATATCTTATTTGCTAACCCGCCTGCATCACTGCTCATTAGCTTGACACAAGAATCAGATCAAATGACTATACTGTATATATAAACAGTCTTTGAGTTGAAGTGGCATGAAGCCAATCCAGATCCTTCCACAACCCACCCCAGAAGTATTACCCTTCTACCGGAGCCCCGCAGCCTGCGGATTTACCAGCCCAGCGGCAGATTACCTGCAAGAAACACTGTCCCTTGATCAACTGCTAATCCGCCATCCTGCTGCCACTTTTTTTGCAAGAGCCCAGGGACGATCCATGGAAGGTGCCGGTATCTTCGATGGTGATATCCTCATTATTGACCGCTCGCTATCCCCAAAAGATGGTGATGTGATACTCACTCTGCTGGATGGTGAGTTAATCGTAAAGCGCCTCATCTACCGCAACAACAAGCCAGAACTCCATTCTGAAAACCCGGACTACCCGCCCGTTAAGCTCGATTCTGAACAGGAAATTACTGTTTGGGGTGTGGTGACTGAAGTCATTCACCACCTGCGATGAAGGAAGTAATCGCCCTCTGCGACGCCAACGCCTTTTACTGTTCCTGCGAGCAGGTCTTTAATCCATCCCTGCTTGATAAAGCCCTGGGCGTGCTGAGCAATAACGATGGCTGCATTGTTGCCAGAACAGCGCAACTCAAAGCACTGGGCGTTGCCATGGGTACACCGGCATTCAAAGTCAGGGATCAGGTAGAGCGTGGCGAGATCATTCTGAGAAGCTCCAACTATGCACTCTACGGCGATATGTCCTCCCGTTTTATGTCGGTGCTGGAACAGTTCAGCCCGAAGCTGGAAGTGTATTCCATCGATGAAGCCTTTGTTGACCTCTCCGGTTTTCCTGAAGACAACCTGCATGCCAGAGGCCGGGACATGAAACAGCGGGTATTCCAGTGGACAGGGCTCCCCATTGGCGTGGGCATCTCTACCACCAAAACACTCGCCAAACTGGCGAATTACGCGGCCAAGAAATTTCCGGCAACTGGTGGCGTTGTGGACTTAACCAGCCCAGTTCGCCAGCAGCGGCTAATGGCGATTACCCCGGTTGGTGAAGTATGGGGCGTCGGCCGGCGAATCGGAAAACGGCTGGAGGCGGCAGGCATTCATACAGCGGCACAACTGGCAAACGCCAATCGACAATGGATCAAGAAACAGTTTTCTGTAGTGTTGGAACGCACAGTCTGCGAACTCCAGGGAGAATACTGCATTCCCTGGGAGGAAGGAGGTTCAGCCAATAAACACCAGATCATGTGTTCAAGAAGCTTTGGCCATCGAGTCACCACCAAACAGGAACTTCATGCGGCACTGGCCAGTTTTATCTGTCGTGCCTGCGAGAAACTCAGAAAGCAAAAGCAGTATTCCCGTGAAGCCATCCTCTTTATCAGGACTGACCCCTTTAAAGACAACCTCCCACAAACAGGCCGAAGTCTTAAGCTGATGGCACCGTCTCCTACCAGCGATAGCTCGGTCTGGCTACAACAGTTAACTCCGGCTTTGGACATACTGTTTCAGGAGGGTTACGAGTATAAAAAGGCAGGCTTCGCCCTCATGGATCTTTGCTCCGGCCAGGGCTTTCAGGGAGATTTACTGACAGCAGCATCAAACCCCGAAAATACCCGGATGATGTCGGTACTGGATGCCATCAATCAACGTTTTGGAAGCCAAACACTGCGGCCTGCTTCAGTGGGGTTTGAGTCTCAGCAGTGGCATATGAATCAGCAGGCATTGAGTCCCTGTTATACGACTCAATGGCGAGATATTATACGAGTCAGAATATGAAAGTGTGCACTTGCTGGTTGGCTGGAAGAAAACCAGATGGCATCTGGCAGCAGGATGAATTGAACAATGACGCCTGAACAGCGAAAACTACTGGATGAGCTGGAACCTGACCATCACCTGTCGTTAGACCCGAAGCGAAAGGTATGGCGTGTGTATGCCTATGGTACAACGCATCAGTTCGCTGCCAACAAACTCGGTGGTATCGAACCGGCAAAAGCGACGGCAAAGGCCTTTCGTGACAGCCTGCCTGCCGAAGCTTTTGAGCTGAAGAAGCCGTTGCTGGAGCAGGCGAGATCAAAGGCTGTTGGTGTCCGTAAATGCACCAATTCTATTGGCGTTACCTACTGGCGAGCAGACTGGGTCGAACTTGATCCGACTGACCCGCTGGGTCAACGGATAAAGAAAAAAAGCAAGTATTTTTCCATTCAGGAATATGGTGACAAAGAAGCCTACAATAGGGCGGTCAAGTACCGTGAAAGGGCGATCTTTGAACTGGGTGTGGTCGGGTGAAACTGACAGACAGCTTCTTGAAAATCGGTAACTGTAAGGTCAAGTCTGAACTTCTACGCTTTAGAAAGGCAGTTTATCATCAAAATCATCAAAAATGCCGTTTGGATCTGGAGTAATAATATAATTAAATTTCTGCTTATTAGGATTGGGTGCTCTCTCAATTTGATAACTGACTCATAGGTTAGCTTCAACCTTTCCAGTCATGAACTCAGACCAAAGTTGTTCCCAGCGCCCCTTACTCTGGATCAGTGCTCTTGTTGTCAAAAGCACTTCCGCTCCTGTTGCTTTCCACCTCATTCCAGAACCACATAATCGTTGCTTTACCAGAGTCTTACAAGCCGCTTCAGTAACTCCTGAACCTATTGGCCAATGGCGTTTAAGCGCCTGATGATAATTCATTAACTGGTGATTGTTTGTAAAATAGCTCACAGCTTTGTAGCGCTTCTCTGTCAGTGCGATTGTCTTTTTCGGGAGCTCGGCTGATTCAATTTCCTGAAGGATTTTTTTGGCTGCTCCACGCTTGTTTTTCAAACTATGTAGCCTGTCTTCAAGCCACTGGTGTCGCTTCGCCTTACTGGTTGGAAACAGTGCTTCCGCTGCTCCAGCTAAATATTCAGATGCATGATAAAAATCGAGTATCTGCCCAGAGGTATGTTGTTTCAAATAACTCCAGTTTTCTCTAGCCCCGTCAGCTACCCCGATGTATGTGGCATTTGGGTAGAGTCGTTTTAGATCTGCAATCTCCTCGTCGAGCTTGCTCATAAAGCTTTGTTTACCATACTCTGGCGAACTGGCTGTATATATCGTGTGGAGCCTGTCTCCATCTGCAGAATATAGGCTCAATGTCCCACACATGGCTTCCCTCCAGCCTTCTTCACAAAGCAGCATGCAGGTTCCATCCAGACCAATGGCTATTGTTTCAACAGGCTCTTTTAGTGGAGGAAGGTGGTAGTGAGTGTCTTGCTGGTCTTCAATTAATGCACCTACTCTGTCCGATAAATGCTTGATATAAGAATTTGAAAGCGTCCTTTGATGGTTGGTCTCAAAATCTTCTTTTACCGCAGGCGCTGGCATCTGGCTGTATTTCCAGGCGATAGACTTGGCAAATTTGGGGGTAGCTGAACCAATAATACCGGCACGAAGATCAAGTGCTGCCAGAGTACTGCCACCTCTGACACCCTGATATACGGAGCGCTCCAAAGGTATACGACCGTATAAGGTTTCATAGTGCTTAAGAACCTTTCCTTTGTAGTTCCACTTCTGCTGATTAACGACGATAGGTTCTTTATTGGGTGATTCAAATAGCCCCAATAACTCTTTTGTTCCAAGCTGCCCGGCTTCATTGAGTGCACGCTGTAAACTATCTTCAAGATTCAGCATGTTGCCTGAATCTATAGAAACTTCAATTTGCAAAACGATGCTTTTGGTAGAGCTGGAAATAACAGAAGCGGGCATGACAGTTAACTATTATGAGTGGTGTTCCCATAGTAGCTGTGAAAATAGAGCACTATTGTTTCAATCATTCAGAGAGAGCACCCTTTTAATATTCAAGGCATGACAAAATTCAGCAATAGCCGCATCTGTCTGTTCAATGTCTTTATCCAGATCTGTTATCTGCTTTGAGAGAGAAGCGAGATCAATTGGAGCTTCTTCCTCAAAGGTGTCAACATAACGAGGTATATTAAGATTAAATTCGTTTTCTTCCACTTCTGTTAATGGAGCAACATAGGCGAATTTGTCAACCGTTTCACGGCTTTTATAATTATCAAATATTCGTTTGATGTCTTCATCCCGAAGATAGTTCTGATTTGTTCCCTTGCCAAAGTATGCACTTGAATCAATAAACAGAATGTTACCGCTATTTTCGCCGGTCAATGTACGTTGTTTCTTCAGCACCAGAATACAGGTCGGGATCTCTGTGCCGTAAAAAATGTTTTTGGGTAAGCCAATGATGGCATCAATATAGTTACGATTTTCAACCAAAAACCGTCGAATATGGCTTTCCGCAGCTCCACGAAATAGAACCCCATGGGGTAAAACTACTGCCATCGTACCATTGTCGTCCAGCTGATGAATCATATGCTGAACAAAGGCAAAGTCAGCTTTTCCCTTGGGTGCCAGTTTGCCATAGTCCGCAAAACGTTCATCGGTCAAATGCAGAGGGTTTGCACTCCAGTTGGCAGAAAATGGCGGATTGGCCACCACCGCTTCAAACCGCTCCTCTTTATGATGAGGATACTCAAGGGTATCGTCCTGCTGAATATCAAACTGACTGAAATGAACCCCGTGAAGAATCATATTCATTCGGGCAAGGTTGTAAGTGGTCGGGTTGGATTCCTGTCCGTAAAAATGCCCAACCGTTTTGACCTCTCTGGCCACTCGGAGTAACAAAGAGCCAGAACCACAAGTTGGGTCATAAACGCTTTTCAGACGATCCTTGCCATGAGTGACAATCTTTGCCAGAAGCGTAGAAACCGCTTGCGGGGTGTAGAACTCACCGGCTGACTTACCGGCACCACTGGCAAACTGCCCGATCAGATACTCATAGGCATCACCCAACACATCAATTTCGGTATTTTCCAGCTGAAAGTCGATGGCATCCAGATGGGCCAATACTCTGGCAATCAGTGCATTTTTCGCTTCAGCGGTTTTGCCCAGTTTATTGGAGCTGAGGTCAATATCATCAAACAGCCCGGTAAAGTCGTCTTCACTGGCCGCACCCATAGTGCTCTGTTCGATGTGTTTCAGGATCTCCTGTAAATCTTCAATAATAAAGTTATCCCGCTCCTGCTGACCTTTGGCGGCAAGGGCACTGAACAGCTCATTGGGTTCCAGGTAGTAGCCCAAAGTATCAAGGCAGTCTTCCCGTACATCACTGAGGACCTCGGCATCCTCCGCACTGGCGGGATCAAGCTTCTCAAAAAACAGTCCATCCTCTTTAAGGATTTCATTAGCATGCAGGTGAATTTTCTCGGAGAGGTATTTGTAGAAAATAAAGCCGAGGATGTAATCCCGAAATTCATCAGCACCCATATTGCCACGAAGACTGTTAGCAATATTCCATAATTGACGCTGAAGGGTTTGCTTGTGTTGTTCAGACATAAGTTGATTCAGTAGTGATTAGTAGGTGTATCCATCGTATTCACAAAAGCTATCAAGATAAGCAGTAATACGGTGGTTTGACCAGTTCATGGCTTTGGCATAGACATAGTTTCTGGCGATATAACTGGCGAGATCATCATGAGACAAGGCCACCCATTCAGGCTCGTCTTCGTAGTCAATTTCATCAGTCTGCAAGGAGATTGCCACCAGTTCATATTGCTGTAGTTCTTCAAGGTAGCCCTCAATCAAGCTGCAGACTGTATGATCGTATGCACCCCAATAGTAGGACTCATCCCCCTGAACCTGGACACAAATTTCATCCCATGTGGTCTTGAGGGTCGATTGATCGCCAGACAGCAGGTCTTTTCTTTTTTGTAATAGCCTGATGACTTTTTGACTAATCTTTTCGCAGAGGTAATTAGCCAGTTCACTGGTAACCCGTTCACTAATATTCATGGTGTGGTACTAAAAGAAAGACCAGCATTGATTCGCAAAGACGCTACCGCCCGTGGATTTTACCGTTACCTGCGATTGAGGCCGGGGAGCATGGGTCCAGATAGCTCGAAAAGAAATTTTTGGAAGTCAATCATTGTACGCATCTAAGGTGAAAGGGGGTAGTCGTGTATTTGCGAAGTACTGATTAGAAAAAATTTCACTTTTTGGTTTGCATGCGACACAACTCGTCGCAGGGGTGTTTTATGATGGGTTTCTGAGCTGAGAAAGCGATGCGGGAGAGCATTGAGGTGTGCTTTCTATCGTACATCCATGTTATGGAGCCTGACAATAAGATGAATAAGCGGCAAACCTCGCTGGAGACCACCATTCTCATTATTGAGCTGCTGAAGCGAATCCCCAAAAGCTGGTGGATAACTGCCCTGGAGCTTAAGCAGCAGTTGGCTGAGATCGGGTTGGATCGGGATATCCACACTATTCAGCGGCATATGAAGTCTCTGGTAGAGAGCAATCACTTCCCTATTGATATGGATGATCGCAGTAAGCCTTATGGTTACCGGTGGAACCAGCAGGCGGTAGGCTTTACAGTGAACTCTTTGAGTATTCAGGAGTCGCTGATCCTGCAAATGGCGCACAAGACCTTGAAGAATCTGCTGCCCAGCAGCCTGATGGATTCCATGTCTGGCTTTTTTGAAGAGGCCAACCGAAATATCAGCCATACCCAGGATCCAACGAAAGAGGTTCAGTGGTTATCAAAAGTGGTTGTGGCACCAGAGACGCAACCATTATTGCCACCAGAGCTTAATTCAGGAGTGTTTAACCAGGTTAGCTGTGCTCTTTATAACAACTGCTGGTTGGAACTTACCTACAGGAATGCGGGTGGTGATGTAAAAGAGAAATCGATCATGCCACTTGGGTTGGCTCAACAAGGGCCACGGTTGTATTTGGTCTGTCGTTTCAAGGGGTATGAGGATGATCGAATTCTCGCTTTGCACAGGATGATCTCAGCCCGCTCTACATCGCTGTCGTTTGAGCGCCCCGTTGACTTCGATCTGAAGCAATACAGCGATGATGCCAGGTTCACCTTCGGGGAAGGTCGAAAAGTGAAGCTGTCTTTTCGCATCAAAAAAGACGCAGGGCTCCATATTCTGGAATCCCGCCTATCAGAGGATCAAACCTACAGGGAGCATGAGGACTGTTATGAGATCAGTGCCAGCGTTGTGGATTCACGGCAGCTCGAATGGTGGCTGAACGGCTTTGGTGAGGATGCCTGGGGTATCTCTTACCAGGCAGTTGATGAAGAAGCGGCTTAATTTCGGGCTTAAACACATAACAACACGGACGACGTTATGATGGTGGAAAATATCCAGAAGTACTTTCAACACTTTGGAGTAAACCCTGAGGTTCAGCAGGTAAACCTGGCCCCTATGCCCATCGCAATTCAGCGGTTGGATATTCCGGTAGATCGAGATAACAGCTACAAAACTTCTGCTGATTATCTTCTCAATCTTCATGAGCAGGATTTTGATGATTTGCACTATGTGCTTGGCATCGTGTCCAGCCACTGCTTCTTTGGCAAAGCGGTGATCCGTGTCGGCAGTAAATACTATGATCCAACCGATACCAATAGAAGCTTTACTCTCCCGAAAGCCCCATTCGTCAGTATTTACGAAATGCCAGTGAATGACCTGAAGGACTTTATGGTGGACAACAATAATGAGCTGCCAACGGTACTGAACTTGAAGGTAGTGGAGATGCTGAGCCAAAAGTAAGGCTATTATACAGTCAGGGTTTGGTTTTTGAGAGAGCATCTGAAGCAAGTTCAAACCCTGCTGTACTCTAGTTTTTAAAATATTTTCAATAGATCAATGGGTTATAAGTAATTTTATTGTTGCTTGTATCTTTGCCAGCGGGATGTAATTCAATATATTTCCCTCCGCTATTTCCTGGCGGAGGCCTGAGCCTCTGGAAGTTAACTTTGTTTGATCGCCAGGGGCTTACCTTTAAGTCCAGCATGAAATATCAAAATAACTGTTGGTCTGTGTCCCGGGTTAAACCCTTTATGCCATTGGTTTACCACATCGGCATATGCCTCTCCTTCCAGTAAGTGCACTTCTTTTCTTCCATCCTCACTTTGAAATACCAGCTCACCGCTCAATATAACCCCCGCATTGATAACAGGGTGGGTATGTAATGAGACCTGACCAGAAGGGGGAACCACAATTTTTACGACTTCAACTTCAGGCTGGCCTGAGCCATATTCCGGTAACAGGGAACCGTCCCAACTTGTACTGGTTAACAGCAATTCTTTCGCCTGAATGTCATTCATAACCAGCACCCTATTAAGTGATATCAGGCTTAATCATAGCTAGGGGTGTTTAGGTATGTTGGGTACTCAATAAAGAATCATTCTCAATTGTCGGTGCGCCGTGCTCTGTAGCGTGCTCGATAAGTTCCTACCCCTTTCAGTAATTGCCTCAAACCCGGCAAAAAATTGATCTGTGTCAATCGGTTATTGATTGACCTGCTCGTATTATCAGCGCCATTTCACCAGTTCATTATTTAAACAGAGATGCATTTTGTAAGGGTGCATTTCAACACTACTTGGTTATGTGCTGGTTCCCGGTTTTAGTGATAACGGTAAAATAAATGAAGAAACTTCTC
Organism: Endozoicomonas sp.; assembly: GCF_965196975.1. Taxonomy (NCBI): domain Bacteria; kingdom Pseudomonadati; phylum Pseudomonadota; class Gammaproteobacteria; order Oceanospirillales; family Endozoicomonadaceae; genus Endozoicomonas; species Endozoicomonas sp. Next base: position 4,100,482 of record NZ_OZ239981.1, on the reverse strand, counting down.
GATAGTGCGCTGTCGTCTGTCATCAAACGAAGAACCTTTATGAAGTGGGGCACTGCTGCGGGCAGTGCCGCTGTTGTCGCTGGCAATGCTCTTCCTCTGAAAGCCATGGCATCTGATTCAGTGCAGGAAAAAACCGCTGAAGAAAAGGTGACCTGGTCTGCCTGTATGGTGAACTGTGGCAGCCGCTGTCCTGTTCAGGTTCATACCAAAGATGGCGTTATCACCCATGTTGAGTCTGATAACCGAGGCGATGACGTATACGGTGATCATCAGATCCGTGCCTGTCTTCGTGGCCGCTCCATCAAACAGCGGGTATACAATCCTGATCGTCTGAAATACCCAATGAAGCGAGTTGGCAAGCGTGGTGAAGGCCGCTTTGAGCGCATCAGTTGGGATGAGGCGCTGGATACCATAGCTAAACAGTTAAAGTACACCATCGACACTTACGGTAACGATGCGATCTATTACCAGTATGGTTCCGGTACTCAGGGCTATAAAACTGATGGTCCTTTTGCCTCCAAGCGCCTGCTGAATATGCTGGGTGGCTTTTTGCCTTACTACGGTAACTACAGCTGGGGACAGATTCAATTTGCTCTGCCATTTACTTACGGCGGTGGACGTCCAGCAGCATTCGGTAGTTTCACCAGCGAAATTGCTAACGCAGAACTGCTGGTCATGTTTGGTTACAACCCTGCAGAAACCCGCATGAGTGGTGGTGGTGAAATCTACGAGCACATTAACTCTGTGAACAGCAAGAATGTTCGCACCATCATCATTGACCCTCGTTATACCGACACCATGCTGGGCAAAGAATCCGAGTGGATTCCAATCCGCCCGGGAACTGATGCCGCCCTGGTAGAAGCGATGGCGTGGGTACTGATCAACGAGAAGATGGTGGATGAAGCGTTCCTCGAGAAATTCTGCGTTGGTTATGATGAAAAAACACTGCCAGCCAGTGCGCCGAAGAATGGCCACTACAAAGCGCATATTCTGGGTCAGGGTGCTGATGGCGTTGAGAAAACGCCAGAGTGGGCTGCAAAAATCACCGGCATCCCAGCGAAGAAAATCATTCAGCTGGCTCGTGAAATTGGTAATGCCAAGCCGGCTTACATCATTCAGGGTACCGGTATTCAGCGTCAGGCCAACGGTGAGCAGGCAAGCCGTGCCATCTGTATGCTGCCAATTCTGACCGGTAATATCGGCCTTGCTGGTACCAATACGGGCGAAATGCCTGGGAACTTCGGCTTCCCTGTGAAAACTCTGCCGGTTGGTACCAACCCGATCAAGACGACGATTCCATTCTTCAAATGGAGTGATGCGATTTGGCGGCACGCTGAGATGACTGATAAGACGGATGGCCTGCAGGGCGGAACTTCACTGAAGAACCCGATCAAGTTTATCTGGCAATATGCGGGCAATATCACGGTTAACCAGCACTCTGATATCAACCGGACAAAAGAGATCCTGTCCGATGAGAGTCTGTGCGAGTTCATTCTGGTGTTCGAAAACCATATGACGCCGACCGCACGGTTTGCTGACATTCTGCTGCCGGACATCACCACCATCGAAAATTATGAAGTGGCAAGCAACGGTTATGCATCAGGAAGTCTGGGTGCAGTGATTCCTCTGGTACCAGCGATTGCTCCGATGTATGAGTGCCGCAGTGCATATGACATCTGTGCAGGTATTGCCAAACGCTTTGGTCTGGAAGAGCAGTACACAGAAGGCAAAACCCATGAACAGTGGGTAGCAGAACTCTATGAGCAGATGCGTGAAGAGCAGCCTCAGGTTCCAATACTGGAAGATCTGCGTCGCGATGGCCCATACAAGCAGCTGGCACCAAAGAACATTCGCATTGCTCTGGAAGGTTTCCGCAAGGACCCAGTGAAGAACCCTCTGGGTACGCCATCCGGAAAAATCGAGATCTACTCCGAACAACTGGCGACCATCGCTGCAGAATGGGAACTGCCAGAAGGTGATGTAGTGACACCACTGCCTCAGTATGTCACGACCTGGGAGAGCCATCTGGATCCGCTGACTGAGAAGTACCCGCTGCAGCTGATTGGTTATCACACTAAGGGCCGTGTGCATTCCACATATCATAACGTAGCTTTCCTGCGCGAAGCAGTAACCGATGCCGTGTGGATGAACCCTGCCGATGCAGAAGCACGTGGAATCAAAGATGGTGACATGCTGAAAGTCTGGAATGACCGTGGTGAGACCCGAGTCCCGGCTAAAGTCAGCCCTCGTATTATGCCGGGCGTTGCCGCTCTGGCGGAAGGTGCCTGGTACACACCGGGTAAAGACGGGGTTGATCGCGGTGGCTCATTCAACGTACTGACGACTCAGCGTAATACGCCGCTGTCCAAAGGTAACCCGATGCACACCAATCTGGTTGAAATTGCCAAGGCATAACAGGATAGGAATAAAGTTCGATGACTCAACTTGGATTTTATGTCGACACGGCCAAGTGTACGGGCTGCAAAACCTGTCAGCTGTCGTGCAAAGATGAAAACGATCTTAAGGTCGGTGTGAACTGGCGCCGGGTCTATGAGTACGGTGGCGGTAGCTGGATTCAGAACGAAGACGGTACTTACGCTCAGGACGTGTTTGCTTATTACACGTCCATCAGCTGTAACCACTGCGCCAAGCCTGCCTGTACCAAGGCCTGCCCAACCGGTGCCATGCACAAGCGTGACAAGGATGGTCTGGTGGTTGTGGACGCCGATGTCTGTGTTGGCTGCCGTTACTGCGAAATGGCCTGCCCATACGGCGCACCTCAGTTTGATGCAGAGAAGAAAGTCATGACCAAGTGTGATGGCTGCTTCGATCGCGTTGAGCAGGGTAAGATGCCGATCTGTATCGAATCCTGCCCGCTGCGTGCCCTGGATTTTGGTCCCATCGAAGAACTGCGTGCCAAGTACGGAACGGAAGCGGACATCGCGCCACTGCCAGACTCTTCACTGACCGAGCCATCGCTGGTGATGAAGGCGAGCCGTCATGCCAAACCTTCCGGTGATAAGACCGGACGCATCATGAACACACGGGAGGTGTAACCATGCACGAGTTGCCACTGGTATTTTTTACGGTTCTGGCACAGGGAACCGTTGGCCTGTTCCTGGTACTGGCCTGCCTGTTGATGGCGAACAGCGATGCGAATCGTCAGCAGCTGTTGAATAAACTGCTGATGGTGGTTCTGGTGCTGCTGGGCATCTCCGGTGCTGCGGCCATGACCCACCTGGGTCAGCCACTGCGTGCCATAAATGTGATCTTTGGTCTGGAGCACCTCTCTGCACTGAGTGTTGAGATCATGACCACCTCCCTGTTCGGTGGTGCTGTTTTCACCTATGTGGCCATGGTGCACTTCGGTATCCTGCCAAAGCTTCAGAAGCTGGTACTGGTTGGCGCCATGGGTCTGGGCGTTCTGTTACTGCTGGCCATTGCCAATGTGTACACGCTGGCGACAGTGCCGGCCTGGAACAGCGGCTGGACCATCTTCCAGTTTGTGATGACCGCTTTCGTGGTGGGTATCCCTGCAGCAGCACTGATGCTGAGAAGTCAGTCGGCTACTCTGGGTGCGTTCCAGAAAAACACAGATCGTGCGCTGGCTACCCTGGGCTTCATCACCCTGGGTCTGGTACTGGTGGGTTACCCACTGTACCTGTTCTGGCTGGGTCAGGTTGACCTGCCTGCCAACCCGCTGGGTCTATTTGACTACCACGGTAGTCTGATGCTGGCCCGCCTTGGCCTGCTGTTTGCCGGCCTGGGGATCTGGGTGGTTGCTGCTACTCGTGGCAATAACTCAGCGGTTGGCCTGGCGGCCGTGAGCACAGTCCTGGTACTGACGGCTGAACTGTGTGGTCGTATTTTCTTCTACGACCTGCATATGTTTGCCAGCGGAATGTGAGAATTTATATTCCATGGCCTAACTACTTTTAGGGCCATGGAATAAAACCTTCCTTCCAATAATCACTACGCTTTCCTGCATTTTCTCGAGGTGTTGTTCGTTTTCTTGGGCTCGCTTCTGGATCTATGTCTTGCCTATCTTCTTCTGGTTGACTCATTGATTGTTCAAGTAAAAGCTTTTTTACCTGTGTCATAAACTCTGTGATATCGGAAGAAGCAGATTCATTGGATTCATTCTCAATAAATTTTGTATTAAGGATTTTCGTCAATCTTTCACACTGCACTTTCAGTTTTTCTTTTAGCTTATGCGATTTTTCTCTGTTTTTATCCAAGTGTGATTGATGATCCAAGTATTGATTCTTAGACTTTTTTCTTTTCTTCGTATCGAGAGTAGGTGAAGTGTATACAAGATCAGAAGTTTTTACTCCACTACATAATTGAGCTAAAACTGATAAGTACACTTCTTTGCTGTAAACTTTTGGAAATGATATACCAAAAGAATTCTGCAATGTAGCATCCAGGCTTTGCATCACTTCTGTTGATCGGGATAGAGCCATAAAGGCATCAGAAAGTGTTTTCTCTTTTTCTATGGACTCTACCTGTGATGTATCCTCAGACTCATCGATAGTAAATCGTGATTCTTCCGTTTGAGCTGGTTTAGCAGGTAAGCATCTTTTCTTCCTAGCTGGCTCTTCTGAATCTTCTACGCGGGAAGATATTGGGTGGCTGATTCCAGGATGCAACTCAGGTATTTCTTGAGGAGCAGTTGTTTGTACCTGGGTTGTATCTGTTTGAGTTTCTTGAGAAACAGTGGTTTGTGCTTGGGCTGTATCTGTTTGAGTTTCTTGAGAAACCGTTGTTTGTACTTGGGCTGTATCTGTTTGAGTTTCTTGAGAAGCAGTGGTTTGTGTCTGGGCTGTATCTGTTTGGTTTTTTTGATCAGTCATATCAGTAGGGTGATTACTTTTTATCAGATTATCCTTTAGTTCTGATAAAACCTTTTTAATTTCTTCTAAGTTAGTACTGTTTGACTGCTGTTTGTATTTGATGTCGGATATTTCAGAGATGATTCTATTTAATTCCTGCTGGGTAGGCGGGTATGGGGTTTCCGATCTTATTCCACCAATAGCTTCAGTATTTTGTTCTTCAAATGAAAAGGGATCCGGTGTGGATAAGCCTGGTTCAGGTTCATGAGATAATCCTTCCGTTCTACTTTTCATGGTTTCTAGAACGGTTGCGAATTGTTTTTCAATTTTATCGAAACGTTCCTCAATACTTCCTTTGGTACTTGGGTTTGCTGATGTAATTGCCGTTTGGCTGGTAATGTTGATTGCTGGAGATCTAACGGTTTCAGGTAATGTCGTTTGTAGCGAATGATGGTGGGATGAACTTGAAATGGGAAGACCATGTTGAAAGGTTGAAGTTCTGCTAGGCATACATGATGATGCTGTTTGCCAAGCTTGATTTTGATGAGTTTCAGTGCTGGTTGAACTTTCTGATGCTGATACTCTGGGTTGGTACATAACTTCCGGAAGTGCCTGGTCAATCGGCGGATGCGATGGAAAACCGAGATTTGACACGGTAGAAGGCTTGTCAGGTATTATTGGGGCAGACTGTAATGTTGCTGGTTTTAATCCAACCGGTAGCCCCCAAGATGATGCTGCATTGCTGGTGTATAAATCTGTAAGCTCCGAGGAAGTTGATTCCTGAGCAGGAGGGTAGTACTGCATAAGATTGGAAGGTGTACCGGTACTACTTTCATGACAACTACCGGAAGTGATTTTTCTGGATAGGGCGCTTTGCATTTGACAGGGCTGACCAGCCGTTCCTGCTGAGTGGGTAACAACCCTTAAATGACCTTGTGCATTATGCCAATAAGATTGGTTGTTAGTTTGAGGGGGCTGTAAGGCCAGTGAGGACTTTGAGAGGGGGGGGGGATTTTGATGTGCATCGTAAAGTTTTACAGCGCTATCTTGAGGGGTGGTTCTGAATTGCTGATTCATACTTTGAGGTGGAATTCTTTGAGGAATTAATGCACCAAAATGTTGTAAGCCTTGATTTGAAAAGCATGTTTGCGAGTCAAATTGGTTTTGAAGTTGAATGACTTCTTCTACTTGCTGACACCTGCGAGTAAAAACGACAGGATTTCCTTGACTTGGTTCAGTAGTAAATGTATTGGGTTGGGTGAGTTGGGGCTGTGAAGGTGGATTTGGATTATAAATCGATGAATTAAACATGCTTTATAAAACCTGCTTTTAATAAATCTGTCATTAGAAGACCATTTAAATAACCATAAGTTCAAAATCCTATTTGAATAGACTGTTCCTATTAGAAATAGTTTGATGTCTATGTATTTTTTGTAACTATTCAGCACCCAGCAAAGGCGTATTGTTGTAATTTCGAACCGCTTTAAGAAGCGCCTGAAATATGTTCAACCCCTGCTTTTTAGCAGATGATAAATAGCTTCGGATTCGGGTAAACATGGTACCTCCGTCTTCGCTTCTGAAGCAGCCTGAGATCTTCTGCTTAAGTTTGGCCATCCTGGCATCACGTTCACTGCCATTGTTATCGAAGGGAATTGAAAAGTCCGACATGAAGCGCAACGTTTCAACCTTAAACTCAATAAGCCTTTTGAACAGGTTGTAGGCCTTGGTATTCCTGACCTTCTTACGTCCAAGCACCTGTCGTTGTTTTTCCATATAAGCGGTTTCCTTCGTGAGAGCCCTTTGAAGGATTTGGTCGTATATCGTCTCAATGCGAAGCTGTATTGCACCAGGCATTTGAGTCAGACCGGCTGCTTTGTATTTCTTGCAGAAGTGCCAGGAGAGCGTAAGCAATTTCATCAGCCGCAGAGCCAGCTTATTCGCATCCCTATCGACAACTCCCTGAAGCTCTCTCAGATGATGGGCATTACAAAGCACATGCACTGCCGCATAGGCAAAGTAGGACTTCCAATGATCGTGAACCAGAATGCCTGCAAAAGTCAGCAGGATGCCCATTGCATCCATTGCTTCACAACCTCGCCTTTCTGAGAGGTAGTAAAGCGTCCATTGGTCATCTCGCATAATGTGTAACCACCACAGTGAACCGTCAACCCGCATGCCAGTTTCATCCGCTCCTGCAACCGGACTTTCTTGTAAAGCATCGCGGATACTCTGCTCAGTAGAGGCCAGGTTCTCATGGGTATAGGCAACAAAATTGGCAACAGAGCCTGCGCTGACACTCATGCAATAAATAGTATTGAAATACTCAGACACCCGGTGATATGGGATGAAGTGATACTGGTTTAAATGAACAGCCATTGCCTGAGTCACTTCTCCGTATTGAGCAGCGGCTTTCACTCCTTGGGGAAACTCAGCGGTGTTCCGTTTACCACAAGGACATACTTTAACGTCTGCCCAGTACGCGGTAACTTCAAATTCTCCGGGTCTACCTGGATCAAAAACCTGTCGCTCAATGTATTTGGTGGGTTTAATATCGATAAGCGAAGACTGGCAACAGCAACATTTTTCAACCTTCAGATGCCTGACATAATCGGGTAAGGCGACACGTCTCAAACAAGAGCCTTGATGACCTTTCTGGCCACCTGGTTTATTGCCTGAAGATGGTCTAAGGCTTTTGGGGTTCGGTGTTTCCTGTGAGGAGCAGGGGGCTTCTTTGGAAGATGTATCACCTTTATCACTCCCTTTTTTACTGGGCTTTTGATAACCATCTGACGATGGTGGCTTACTACTGTTTTGACTGTTTTTATTAACCCTTTCTTCCAGTTCGCTGCAACGTTCCCGTAAAAGCGCATTCTCGGTCCGAAGCTCTTCATTCTCTTTAAGGAGAGCTTCGGTAAACGGAGTAGCTGGGAAGTCTGGTTCCATACTGGAGATTTGTTAGAAAAATTGAGTATAAGATGATGGTCGAAAAATCAGAAAATTCCAGATTTATATGAAGGGTGCTGAATAGTTACTATTTTTTAACTCTTCTTAAACTACGAAAAGATAGTAACTCTGGTTGAGGCCAAACATTATTTTATTCTAATTTACTGTCTGGCCTTTTTTAAGAGTATCAATTAGAAGTTTACTGTAATTCTGCTTTATCAGTCAGTTTTGGTATACATGTTTTCCACCCTAATTCTATCTGTATTTTTTCAGCCATTGCCTGTGCTGCTTCTGTTTCACCATGAGTAACAAATACCTGTTTAGGTGGTGTTTTGATACTGCCTAACCACTGAATGATCTGACTACTGTCAGCATGGGCGGAAAAAGCATCAAAATGTTTGATCCGGGCTTTTACCGGAATATTCTGACCGTGGATTTTAATGCTGGTTGCACCACTCACCAGTTTTTCTCCGCGAGTTCCCATGGCCTGATAGCCCACAAACATAACCGTGTTGCGATGATTGGGCAGAATGTGTTTCAAATGATGCAGAACACGTCCTCCACTGGCCATTCCACTGGCTGACACAATAATTCCGGGGAAGGTTTGGTTAGCCAGAGCCATGGACTCTTCAACGGTACGAACGTAGTGCGTCATGCTGTCTATTTTACGACAATCGTCTTTAGTGAGGCGATGCTTCTCATGGAAGCGGTGAAAGACTTCAGTGGCTTTTATGGCCATCGGGCTGTTGAGATAGACCGGTAGTTTAGGAATCCTGTTCTCTGCTCTCAGGCGCTCCAGAAGGTGAAGAATCATCTGGGCGCGACCCACGGCAAATGCAGGGATCAGCACTGTCCCTCCCGCCGCTGCCGTTTCATTAATGGCTTTTGCCATCGCCTCGGCTGCATCCATCTCTTCATGGATCCGGTCACCATAAGTGGATTCGACCACCAGGTAGTCTGCCCGTTTTAAGGATTCCGGTGGATACATGATGAGATCGTCCGGCCTGCCTACATCGCCACTGAAGGCCAGCATATGACTGCCATCAAATACTTCAATAGAGGCAGCCCCCAGAATATGGCCTGCGGGTCGGAAGCGTATGCTCAGATCGGGCAGGATTTTATGTATCTGGCCAAATGAACAGGGTTTCAGCTGTTTGAGTGCCCTCAAGGCATCCTGCTCGGTATAAAGGGGGTGTGGAGGGTTATGTTTGGAGTATCCGTGTTTTGCAGCATGCCGGGCATCCTCTTCCTGCAGAAAGCCAGAATCAGGCAGGAGAATCTTGCATAGCTCACAGGTTCCGGGCGTGGCATAGACTGGCCCGGTGAATCCCTCTTTAACCAGCAGGGGCAGGTAACCACTGTGATCCAGGTGCGCATGGGTGAGTACAATGGCATCCAGCTCATCGTACGAGACAGGCAGGGGCTGGCGGTTCATCAGACGGTAATGCTTTACGCCCTGGTAGAGGCCGCAGTCGACCAGTATCTTCCGGTTATCCGTCTCTACCAGATATTTTGAGCCAGTGACCGTGCCGGCTGCACCCAGAAATTGAAGCTTCATGACTTCTCTCCCCTATCCACAGACTCATTACTATCGGAGCAGATTTTTATTATGTTGACGATGTCCTGTATCAATAAGTTATCGGAAAAGATCTTAATTTCTACGCTTTTTGTATGATGGATAAGCGTGCTTGATTCTGGGCTTAAAAATGGAAGTCCAATCCAAAGAATAAGGTTGTGCCTTGATATCTGTGGGGTAAATTGTCATAGCGTAAATCGACAGTGAATCCGAGAGAAGTGAAGGGGTGGATCTCTGTACCAATACCAATGTATGGGCGCAGGCCGGAGTAGTTATGAGCTTTTTGGTAGTGACGATCACCACTGGACTGAATTTCAGGTGAGTACTCTGTCAGTTTCGCATAACCCAGGCCTCCATGCAGGTATGTAGTCCATGATGGCAGCAGCTCATAGTCTGCTCTGGCTCCCAGGTAGTAGCTGTTGAAGTCTGCAATAGTGATCGAAGGGCTAGCATCGATTGGTGTTAAAATGGCTTCAGACAGAAGGGTCGCAAAGGGAAGGGAGCCTGTTGTAAGAATACCGCCTTCAAGGGAGTAATGAGATGAGAGTGTGTGGGTGTAGTCAAATTGTAATCCCACAAGAAAGTCGCTTCCGCTATCTGCATAACCACCTCTTATCGCCCCCATACCATAACGCATCCCGACAGTCTGAGGTTGTGCATCTGCAGGTAGTAAGGTCAACGCGAGCAGTAGGTAGAGTGTTACTCTCATGGTATTTCTTATTATCCTTTCTAATTAATTTTTTCTTAGTTAGAACCTCTTTTGACCAGAGAAAGAGGAAATAGTTTTATCGAGGAAGGCAGGCTATATATGAGTTGCTAAAGGTTCCTGTTAATCACACCCAATCGATTGCTTATCCATTGCCAGTACTTGATGGGTTGCTGGTTGCAAAGAGGGTGTAAATTGCTTGATGTTACTGTGTAAGAACCGTAATCTCGCATTTGGTTGGGTGCTGATATCCTTTTAAAGGTGTCAACTATGGTAAGGGTACTTTCGGTTTGCACCCATTCAGATTACCGCCAACAGACGCTAGCCTATACACTCTTTAATTCCTCAATTGCATGTGGCTCTGAGCGTTTCTACTCCAGTTACAGTTATCTCCCTTCATTATTGATGGAAACGGTGTGTGCAGAACTGCTTTTACTGCAAGGACAACATAGATGCTTGATGCTTTTGTATCTATTCTCGAGGCGCTTTGGCACCAGGATTTTGTGGCACTGCAGAATCTGGAAAGTGTATTCATGATCTACTTTTGTGTGACTTTCCTGATCTGGCTGGAGAGTGCATTCCTTCCTGCTGCACCATTGCCCTGTGACAGCATTGTTATTCTATCCGGTACTCTTGGTGCCATGGGTGTTATTGAATTTGAAGTTGTTGTCGTTCTGCTGATTCTTGCAGCTGCCATTGGTAGTTGGTTTGCTTATCTTCAAGGTCGTTGGCTTGAGCATTTGCCTAGGGTTAGAGTCTGGGTTGACAAGGTTCCTCCCAACAAGATTCAAGTGGTTGACAGGTTGCTGATTCAGCATGGTGTTGTTGCACTGTTTGTCGCTAGATTTATTCCGGTAGTGCGCTCATTGTTGCCACTGATGATGGGTTTCAGAATCAAAAATCACGCTCACTTTTTTCGCTTTGCAGGACTGAGTGCAGTGGCCTGGGTTGGCTTTTTAACGGGTATTGGTTATTTGTTGACGCTTCTACCAGAAAGTATTTCCAGAGTTGTTACCATAATTCTGATGGTCGCACCGTTTGTTACTCTGGGGGTGGCAATCATCAGTTTTGCTGTTAGTTGGTTTATTAAGCGTAATAAAAAAGTGCCCGTGATTGCAGTGACCAAATCACAAGGTGTTTAAGGTGACAGTCTCTACGGTAGTTCAGGTATAAATACCGCTTTCATCATTATATGAACAAGGTATTTTTGAGCTTATTTTTTAAGCAAATGGGCTTCTGGTTAAGTAGTGAAAGATACACAGAGAGCAGAAGACGATCAGCTGGTATCACCATCAAGGCAGGCTTTTTTCAGGCGTTTCGCTCCTGAGCCAGAGCAGGTTGTTCCGGATAGCCGTTATCCACGTCCTCCATGGGCTGTAGATAACAAGCTGTTTCTGGCGCTGTGTACACAGTGTGATCAGTGCATTGATCAATGCCCAATGCGAGTGCTGGGACGATCTGATGAGAGAGAAGAGATTCTTGCTGGCCGACCCGTACTGGATCTCTCTTATGGAAGCTGTGACTTTTGTGGACAGTGCGTTGAAGCTTGCCCATCGGGAGCTCTTAGCCGTGAGAAAGGGAAAAAGAGGCAGGTTGTTCCCCAGCTTTCTGGCAGTTGCCAGGTAGAACTGGGGCTGTACTGTAATCTTTGTGAGGAAACCTGCTCTGAACAGGCAATCCGCTTTGGGGCGGATAAAAAGCCGGTTATAGATCTCTGTCTCTGCAGTGGCTGTGGCGAATGCGCCATGGACTGCTACAGCCGAGTATTGGTCATGGCTAAAGCCTAGGCTCTGGTTTGAGCTGAGTCTGCAACCTGGTGTCAACAGATCCTAAGTTGCGGTTGTTTTTTTCCGTGGAATACCCAGACGCTGGCGCCGTTCCCAGAGCGTTTTTCTGCTGATACCCAGTTTTTGCGCAAGTTCGGTTTCTGTCATCTGGTCCTGATGCTCAAGAACAAAGCGCTGGAAGTAGTCTTCCAGTGTCAGGCCATCCTGAAGCTCTTCTGCATCCTGGCGGAACAGGGTCTGTTTCACACGAACTTCAATATCCAGGTTTTCCGGAGTGATGATGTTGTCCTCGGAAAGAATGACAGCCCGTTCGATGGCATGCTCCATTTCGCGGACATTCCCAGGCCACTGGTATTGTGAAATGGCAGCCATGGTTTCGGGGGCCAGTGAAAAGACCTCCAGGCCCATTTTTTCACAGGTTTTGGCCAGCAGTTTTTCTGCCAGCATCAGGATATCATTGCCTCTTTCTCTGAGCGGTGGAATGCGCAGTTCAACCACTTTCAGTCGATAGTACAGGTCTTCACGAAACTCATTCTGTGAAGAAAGCTGGCGGAGGTTCCGGTGAGTAGCTGCAATCAATCGAACATCAACGGATTGGGACTGCACTGAGCCTACACGACGAATCTCACCTTCCTGAAGCACCCGAAGTAGTCTTGCCTGGGCTTCCAGTGGAAGCTCACCTATTTCATCAAGAAACAGTGTGCCACCATTGGCCGCTTCGATCAGACCCGTTCTGGCTGCCGTTGCGCCGGTAAATGATCCTTTTTCATGCCCAAAAAGCTCTGACTCAATCAGAGTTTCAGGAATAGCAGCGCAGTTGACGGAAATCATCGGACCATTGATGCGCTTACTGTTTTCATGGATAGCTCTGGCAACCAGCTCTTTACCGGTTCCTGATTCACCTTGAATCAATACCGTTGCATCGGTTGGAGCCACCTTCTGTATTTGCCGGAACAATAGCTGCATGGCGTCACACTGCCCCAGAATGCCATTAAAGCCATCGCCAGTGAATGTCTCTTGAATCTGACTTTCCTTATCATCCTGGTCAGTATTGGTCTCGGTGCTCTGTGCTGTCTGCTTTTCAATAGCTTCAGCCACTCGCTGGATCATCTCCGCATGATCAAAGGGTTTGGCAATATAATCAACAGCACCCTGCTTCATGGTTGAGACCGCCGAGTTCAAACTGGCATAGCTGGTCATGATCAGTACTGGAATACCATTTGCAAGGTTAATCATTTCAGTACCGGGCTTGCCGGGAAGCCTTAGATCACTGATGATCAGTGAAAATGACTGTTGTTTGAGGAAGTCTTCGGCTTCATGAACAGAGCCGGCCTCGGTAATACTATATCCCTGTCGTTCAAGAAGACGACGCAGTGATGACCGGATAATTTCTTCATCTTCGACAATCAGTATCTGGTCCTGACTCATGCCATATCCCCCTGAAATTCCAACGGCTGCTCCACTGGCGCTGACTCGGACTCGTAGCGTGGAAGCGAAATGATGAAGCAGGATCCTCGCCCTGTTAATGGATCCAGCGGACTCACAACCTGAATACTGCCAAAATGTTCTTCGATAATGTTCCAGGTTAGAGCCAGACCCAGGCCAGTACCTTTACCAGCCTCTTTTGTGGTGAAAAATGGCTCAAACAGCCTTTCCTGAATGGTTTTGGGGATTCCGTGCCCCTGGTCTTCAAAACGAATGGTTACTGTGTGCTGGTTTGCTGTGGTGCTGACGGAAACAACACTCTCAGTGTCAATGCCTTCGTCTGATGCATCGGCAGCATTCTTCAGCAGATTGATAAACACTTGTTGTAATTTTTGGCTATTGCCGCTGACGCAGAGGCCATCGATACATAAATTGCGGAATACGATATTGCTGTTCTTATGGCTCAATTGCAACAGACTAATTGCCTCCTGAATAGTACTGAAAACTTCTACAGGCTCTGCTACGGATGGGGAGCCACTGTTGTGTCCGATTTGCTTTCCCCCTTTCTGGCCGGAGTGAGCATAAGACACCAGTGTTTGAACAATACGACTGACCCTTTTGGTTTGCTCCAGTATCTGCCGGGAACTCTGCTGGATATCTGGGTCGGATGAAAGCGCACCCATTTCCTGGGCAAGGCAGTCAATCCCGGTAATCGGGTTGCCAATCTCGTGGGCTACACCTGCTGCCAACTGCCCGATAGATGCCAGTCGCTCACTGTGAAAGAGCTGCTCTTCCAGCATTTGAGTTTCCGTCTGGTCTTCCAACAACATAACCTGATTGCCACCAGTACCGGAAACAGGTGCCTCTACAGCGGCTTTGTGGAGGCTGAAATAGCGGGTACCTTCATCCATTTCAACACTGTGTTTGTTCAGGTGATTGTCGGGAAGTTGAATGAAATCACTGAGAATCTGATTCCAGGGAGCAGGAATGGTTTTCAACGGCATCCCCAGAACATCTTCAGCAGGAATACCGGTTAGTTCTGCCATTGCCTGATTCCAGAGCATTACTTCACCAGTGTTGTTTGATAGCAGAGACTCCGGGTTGTCAGCAGAAGGGTTCTCAATGGAAGAATCAATAGAGCATACGGCCATGGGCAGGCTATTCAACGTATCCCGGTGATAACGTCTCAAGCTATCAAGCTCACCAGCCAGACCGGTCAGTTTTGAGTGATACGCCTCCAGCCGTGACTCCATAAAATGGATGTCTTTCGGGACGTAATCATTTTCGACATCCAGGGGTAAAAAGGAATCGACGATTTCATGGGCAATGGTGGGTCCCATGAGCCCGGATAGATTGTTCTCAATACGATCCCTGAGCCGCCTCAGGGAGTGTGGCCGGTTGTCATCTGGCCTCATATTCAGGTCGGTCAGAGCTTTATTAATTTCCGTCTGAGCGGCTACAGGGCCAAGAGGCGCGCTGAGCATCTCCTGAAATTCGTATGAAGAGCGGGCCTTGGGGATTTTGTATGGCTGCTGGCTTACCTCACGGACCAGACAGGCTGCAGCAGCACTGCTCTCTTCATCCGACATTCTGGTAAAGCTGGATACCAGGTAGAACACCAGCACATTCACGACCAGTGATGAGGCGGCGGCAATATACCAGCCATCGTTAGTGATGGTGCCGAAGTTGACACTGCGGATTGGGAAAATCTCAAGTCCCATGGTCAAAGGCAGCATCAGGGTAAAAAACCAGACAGTGGTTCCAGATAGAATCCCGAGAATCAGTCCCTTATGGTTTGCTTTGCCCCAATAGAGAGTAGACAGAGTACCGGGGAGCAGTTGCAGAGCCCCAACATAGGCAACGATACTCAGGCTGTACATGTCCACTTCGTTGTGCAATAGCCGGTAAAACCCGTAGCAGCCGAGGATTAGTGTAGCAATGATCAGACGTTTTACATTGGTCAGCCAGCGGTAGATATTCATCTGGACCTGGGCAGGCTCTTTCGTCTGATAGATAGGCAGGATGACGTGGTTGAGCAGCATGGAGGACAGTGACAGCGATGTCACAATAAACAGGCCACTGGCCGCAGAAAGTCCTCCTATATAGGCGATGATGGTTAGCCATCGACTATCCAGCGCATTGCCAATAGCCAGTGGAAAGTACTCGGGTGGATAAGAGCTCCCGATTTTGAGACCAGCCCAGAGAATCAGGGGGGTCGAAATACTCAACAGTAATAAAAAGAAAGGCAGGCCCCAGCTGGCTGTGAATAACATTTTTATGTCGCGGTTTTCAGCAAACGTCATATGAAACATATGAGGCATAACGACAGCTGAAGCAAAAAACATCAACAGAGTTGTCCGCCAGGGGCCATCCTCCAGGTGAGAGTTCATTCCGATAATGACTTCAGAGTTGGCTTCAAGCCAGCTGTTTAATCCGGAAAAACCACCAAAGACCTCGAAGATTACTACACCTCCAAGCAGTGCCATGATGAGCAGTTTCAGAAGAGACTCAAAGGCAATAGCAACCACAAGACCGTCATGCTGGTGGCGGCTGGCCAGGTGCCGGGTACCAAACATCATGGTCAGTAACGTGACCATAATACAAAAACCAAAGGCCAGTTTCTCAGGAGATGTCTCATCACTCAGCAGGTAAACACTGTCAGCCACGGCCTGTATCTGCAGGGCAAGCAGAGGAAAGGTGATAAACAGTAGCAGCAGTGTACTTAACGTACCAGCTACCGGGCTCCGGAAACGAAAGGCCAGTACATCGGCCAGAGAGCTGAGTTGATAGGTGGAGGTTATTCTTAATATTGGAACCAGCAGGACAGGTGCTAACAAGAATGCACCGCTCAATCCAAAGTAGAAGCCGAGAAAAACATACCCATCGTCGTGAGCAACCCCGATACTGCCATAATAGGCCCAGCTGCTGGCATATATGCCCAGAGACAGTACATAGGTTGCCGGGTGATGAACTATCTTACGCGGGATAATGCCGCGATCGGTCGCCCAGGCACAGAGAAAAAGAATGGCCAGATAGGCAACACTGAGAAGAACAATATATTCCAGTTCAAAGCTCATCGCTGTTACCCCTGACTTGAAGGGTAAAGCCCGCGACAATCAGAATGAACCAGAGTATCCAGGGTTGATACCACTGTTCACCAAACGTAATCCACCAGCCCATGATGGCAGGAGAAAAAAGGTAAATACCGATCACCAGAAGCAGAACTAGACGGTAGATATACATATTACGTCGGTGCAGTTTCGCAGTTGGACAGACATGGTAATGGTTATATGGATAAACCGCAAAAGGGTTGTGGTTTTTTCTTTCTCTTCAGGTGGTTGCCACCTTCCTGAAGGTCAGGTTGATCCTGGGCTCTACTGGCCTTGCTGTTTTTGTCAGACAGTGTTGCCAGTATTTCTGGGTAGCTCCGGACATTAATAGCAGGGAGCCAGATATCAGGTCAAAAGTGTACGGAAGGATATCTTTTCGGTATTTATGGCGCAGGCGAAATCGTCTTGTCGCTCCCAGGCTGAAGGATGCAATTACCGGGTTTTCACCCAGCTCTGGTTCATTGTCACTGTGCCAACCATTACTGTCCTGCCCACTGCGATAAAGGTTAATTAATACAGAGTTAAATTGATGGTCAGATATCTTTTCGATCTGTCGCTTAATGGTGGCGACGGTTTGGTTCCAGGGGTGCGGAGATAGTGCCAAACCTGAGTATTGATAGTGTGCGCCAGGATCTCCCATCCATACCTGAAGCCTTGGAACAGGAAGGGTCTTACCGTAAATGGTTATATGATCCTGTTGCCAGGGCAATGCGGAGTATAGCTCTGAGTATAACTGCTGGCATATGGATTCTGAGGCAATCTGAGACCAGAAAAAAAAGTGAGCATCGGGAGGTGTGTATGTTTCCGGAGGTACTGATACAGAGATAAATGTATTCAATATTATCGGGCTCCTGACAACTTGTTGAGCACCATAGGTAGTCTTAGGTCCGCCGACAGCCAGTAAGAAGGTTTGTACTAACAGAGCCTAAGACTATTTTGTAAAATTACAGCCCTGGAGAGTCGTAAGTTACCCAGTAGATCATTTCTCCGGGGCAATCGCTACCCAGAACATCTGCCATAATATTATCAAGCTTTAACTTTCCTATCTGTTCAAGCCATTCGTCATCGTCCAGTTTTTCTTCCAGCAACCAACTTGGTACCGATTGACTGTCGGCGTTATACCATGCGACGGGGAAACGCATATTTTTAGGAAGCCGACTGCGCTTTACACTGAGAGAGGCATCACACCTGACGACCAGGCTATCTGCCACTTGCTGGCGTTTCCGAAGGTATTTTGTGGACTCCTTAGTGTATTTTTCCTCATAGGGGCTCATCAACTCTTCATGTCGGCTTTCCAAACAATGGTCATAGGCTCGACTGACATCGCTATTTTCATAACCCATAATGCTACAAGCTTCGGTGACTCTATTTTTTATATCTCTACTGAGATCTTCGTACCAAGGAGCATTAGGGCCAAGCACTCTCTGTGCCTCAAGGGTTGCAACAAATATCAGGTTCTCATCTGGTGAAAAGCAGGATGATGCATTTTGAGTGTGTATTGGGGCTTTGCTATTAATAGAAGGCTCTTGACGGATAAGTTGCTCTCGAGTACGCCTGGCTGCATTACAGAAATCAGAGTTCTCTGCTGCGGGGCTATCTGGCGAAGCGCCGGGAGAGACAAAGGCCAGTGTTTTGGCAGTCAGGTTGAGAGATAAAAAAGAAAGAGCAGCAACAAACGCTGTTTTAAACACTATCGACATATTCACTCCTTGAACACATCTTTCCCATATTTATAACCAGAAATCATTAGATTCTGGGTATTATCGATCTAACCATATATAACATGTTCAGCGAAATAGCGGTAGGTTTGTTCAAAGAGAGTCTTGTATGATCTCTTTTTTTCCGCTCATATTTCTTATCGACCAGTTTTTAACTCCCCAGGACAAGATCTCTTCAACAGAGCTCATTAACAGGTCCGCTTCTGGTTGTAAGCCAAATGCAGTCAGTGCTTTGATAATGAGTGGCCGTGGGTTGTTCAGTGGTATGGCTGGAGCATGATTCTGCTTACTGAGTTTATTGCCATTGTTTTGTGTAATGACCGGAACATGGGCATAGACAGGATTTGGATAATTTAACTGGCTTTGCAGATAGAGCTGTCTTGGGGTTGAATCCAGGATGTCTACGCCCCTGACAATATGACTAATCCCTTGAAAGTTATCATCGATGCAAACGGCCAGTTGATAAGCGTACAGTCCATCCTTGCGCTTGAGAATAAAATCGCCAAGCGTGCTTAAGTCAAACGACTGATCACCCTGAATACGATCCTGAAATTGAATGATACTGCTACTGCATAACAGCCTGAGGCTGTGGGGCTGGTTTGGGATCTTACGCTGGTTTCGACAATAACCGGGATACACACCATCCAGACCGGCAAGTTTTTTACGGGTGCAGGTACATGGGTAAAGTTTCTCTTCACGGAGCAGGGTGTTCAGGGTTTCATCATAGGCTTCACTGCGATCACTCTGAAAAAGCACGCTGTCATCCCAATGCAGACCATAAACTTCCAAAGCCTTGAGAATACGTTCTGCAGCCTGGGGTTGCTCTCTTGGAGGGTCAATGTCTTCCATGCGAACGAGCCATTTTCCATGATGGGCTCGTGCATCCAGGTAACTGGCCAGAGCGGCAACCAGAGAGCCAAAGTGCAGTGGGCCGGAAGGGGAAGGCGCGAAACGTCCAATGTAGGGGGGAGTGCTTAGTGTGTCGCCCATATGGAGTGATTATAAATCAGGCAATGGTATTTAGTGAGAGTCGTAGCAGATTCAGTTTGCAGAAGTCTGTCAGTATCTACAGTGCTGTTAACTATAAAAAATGAACCAGACGAGAATGAATCAGTCTGTGAAACTCACTGAGCCACAGCCTGACCCATTATCCGGGTAAATCAGTTACCCAGTTGTCTTTCCTTGATCTCGGCCAGTGTCTTACAGTCGATACAAAGCGTTGCAGTGGGGCGAGCTTCCAAACGACGAATGCCTATTTCTACGCCACAGCTGTCACAGTATCCGTAATCGTCTTCCTCGATCCGAGTCAGCGTATCGTTGATTTTCTTAATCAGTTTACGCTCACGATCACGGGTTCTCAGCTCAAGGCTGAACTCTTCTTCCTGACTGGCGCGGTCAGCAGGGTCAGGAAAGTTCGCGGCCTCATCCTGCATATGATTCACTGTACGATCCACTTCTTCCATAAGTTCCTGCTTCCAGCTTTGCAGGATCTTAGTGAAGTGAGCGACTTGTTGCTCATTCATGTACTCTTCCCCATCCTTTTCCTGGTAGGGGGTATACGATTTGAGCAGATTGCCTGTATCCGCGTTTTTCTGTGCTGACATGATTACAGCCTCACCACCTTCTATTCATGAGCCAGGGGAACAACAATCCTGGATCTCTCCATTTAGAGGCGCTCGCGTTCTGCCTGTTGAAAGCAGCCTCTGCGATCCCTCTGTTTCTGCCGGTAAGCCGGCTCCCTGAAAGCCAAGGTCAACACCACGGGTGCCTGGCGAGAACAAAAGCTCCTGGCACTTGCCTCTTGCCTTCCTTAAAGAAGCGGAGAAACTACCAAAACACATGGCAAGACGCCATAAAAAAATGTCATCCGCTTTCTGACATTGACCAAAACCTGTCCTCAGGTCAACTGATATTATTCTCTGAATCTGTTATCCAACTGATTCAGAGAGCCTATCAGCTCTACAGACGCAGGAATGATCAACAGTCATCTTAAAATTCTAGTTTAGAATATCAATAAGTAAATTAATGAAATTAAGTAATGAGTATATGTAATGAAATACGATAGCCGTCTCTCTGAAGCCAGTCTGATAAAAAGATACAAACGTTTCATGGCAGATGTCGAGCTGGCCGATGGCTCACAGATAACCCTTCATTGCCCTAATACCGGCTCCATGAAAAACTGTCTCTACCCGGGTTACCGCGTATGGTATTCAGACTCAGGAAACCCCAAGCGCAAATATCCCTGTACCTGGGAGCAGGCTGAAATCCCAGTGGTGTTTAACGGCGAAGAACGAATAACGCTGGCAGGGCTGAATACCGGGCGAGCCAATACCCTTGTAGAGGAGCTTTTGTTATCCGGTCAGGTGTCAGAACTTTCTAACTATCAGACTATCCGTCGTGAGGTTCGTTATGGTGAAGAAAATAGCCGTATTGATCTACTGTTGCAGCAGGAAGGTCTGCCCGACTGTTATGTTGAAGTGAAAAGTGTCACCTTGGCGATGGGGGAGGGACTGGGTCTGTTCCCGGATGCAATAACCAGCCGGGGTACAAAGCACCTCAGGGAGCTGACCCAGATGGTTGCTGATGGTCACCGGTCTGTACTGTTTTTCTGTGTCCAGCATACTGGTATTGACCATGTAACCGCTGCAAAAGAGATTGATCCAGTTTATGCGGAAGAACTGCAAAAGGCGGTTGAGGCTGGAGTGGAGGTGATGGCCTGGGGGGCAGACATTTCTCCAGAAACAATAGAGCTGGTAAGACCGTTGCCGGTCACTTTATAAATCGATTACTCATTAAAAAGGCTGGAAAGGCTCACAATCGTCCATTCAGTTAATCATTCAGAAGCCCACGGCTCCATGGCAAGTCCGGCAGGCTTCTGGCTCATTTTATTTGATGCTTAGCTTTCCCTTATCGGATTGTTCGGGTGTTGTGTCCAGTTCAGGTAGGGCTTGCCGGTCTGCTGCCTGATCATGGATATACAGTTTTCGACGGGGCAGGTGATCTGGCAGAGGTTGCACCCTACGCAGGCCTCATCGATGACATCAAATTGGCGCTGAGCTGCGTTGTTATCCGGTGTCATGGTTATTGCCTGGTGCGCAGTGTCTTCACAGGCCGCGTAGCAGCGACCGCATTGAATGCAGCTGTTCTGATCAATGCTGGCAATGGTCTTGTAATTCAGGTCAAGGTATTTCCAGTCCGTCAGACTGGGAACTGCGGCGCCTTGAAAGCTATCCAGTGATGGGTAGCCTTTGCTGTCCATCCATCGTGACAGGCCATCAATCATGTCTTGTACAATTTTAAAGCCATTCAGCATGGCGGCAGTGCAAACCTGCACTGTTCCTGCGCCAAGGGCCATAAATTCCGCAGCATCCCGCCAGGTACTGATACCGCCAATAGCGGAGATGGGCAGGTCAGCAGTATCCGGGCTTCGGGCTATCTGCCCTACCATGTTCAGTGCGATAGGTTTTACTGCTGTTCCACAATAGCCGCCACTGGTGAACTGATCGTTAACAGCGTGGTATCCCACCATCTGATCCAGATTGATTCCGGTAATCGAGTTGATGGTATTGATCAGTGATACGGCATCTGCACCACCGGCCTGAGCCGCTTCGGCAGCAATCACTATATTGGTGATATTGGGTGTGAGTTTAACGACAACGGGCAGGTTACAGTGTTGTTTGCACCAGTGGGTAACCATTTCAATATATTCCGGCACCTGACCAACTGCAGAGCCCATACCCCGTTCAGGCATTCCGTGGGGGCAGCCAAAATTCAGTTCGACACCGTCACATCCTGTCTCTTCTACCTGCCTGAGGATCGTTTTCCAGCTCTCTTCTTTGCAGGGCACCATCAGCGAGACCAGCAGTGCCCGGTCTGGCCAGTCTTTTTTGGTCTGGCGTATTTCATCCAGGTTGATCTGGAGTGGGCGATCAGTGATCAGTTCGATATTGTTAATCCCGATCACGTCACCCCGGGTATTTTTATGGCAGGAGTAACGGGAACAGACATTGACCGGTGCCGGGTCTTCCCCCAGGGTTTTCCAGACGACACCACCCCAGCCTGCCTCAAATGCCCGATAGACATTGTGGGCTTTATCAGTCGGTGGAGCAGAAGCCAGCCAGAATGGGTTAGGGGAGTGAATACCCAGAAAATTACTGCTTAAATCAGCCATTATCGCTACCTCCCTGCAGGTAATGATGGATGGCATAAGCAGCCCGCTTGCCATGCTCAACAGCGTGAACAGTCAGGTCTTCACCTTTATCAATGCAGTCTCCACCGGCCCAAACGTTTACCAGTGAAGTGCGAAAGTTGTCATCCGTTACTATGCGATTGCCGTTTAACTCAGGGCTTTCATTGGTGTTGGCAAATGAATCCACCAGGAAATGCTGACCAATGGCTTTATAGAGCGTGTCTACCGGTA
The DNA here is from genome assembly GCF_965196975.1 of Endozoicomonas sp. Lineage (NCBI taxonomy): Bacteria > Pseudomonadati > Pseudomonadota > Gammaproteobacteria > Oceanospirillales > Endozoicomonadaceae > Endozoicomonas > Endozoicomonas sp. The sequence continues at coordinate 4,077,965 of NZ_OZ239981.1, read as the reverse complement.
AAGACGTCAGCTCACCCGTTCCCTGTAACTTGCCATTCGCATCCAGCGCGGTTTTTTCCAGCTGCACGGCTGTGATGTAACCACTTTCAGTAACCAGAGATGAGGGCTGAAGCCAGGTAAGGATTCGAACGCCATTCTCGCGGGCGAAAGCCTGCTCATGATCCGTTGCTGACATCTGTTCACTACCACGACGGTAGACAATGGTGACGTCTTCTGCCCCCAGCCGTTTGCATTGACAGGCGACGTCAATAGCGGTGTTGCCACCGCCGATCACCACGATCCTTCTGCCAATGGGCAGTTGGCTCAGATCATTGCACTGTCGAAGTGAAGATATGGCCGGGAGGGCATCTTCAACACCTTTTGCTTCTTCGCCTTGAAATCCCAGCGAGCGGGAACCTCCAAGCCCAAGACCGAGAAAGACTGCATCAAACTGCTTCCGCAGTTGATCCAGGCTGAGATTATGCCCCAGTTGCAAACCATACTCTGGACAAATACCACCAATGTCCATGACGAAGTCCACTTCTTGCCGGGCATAGCTATCAACCAGTTTGTAGGAGGCGATACCGTATTCATTCAGGCCTCCGGGCTTTTCCCGTGCATCAAACAAGGTAATGTTGTGACCTTTTCGAGCCAGATGGTGGGCACAGGCCAGTCCAGCCGGGCCTGCACCTACAACCGCGATGGTTTTTCCTGTTTCAGGCAAACGGATGAATGGGTGCTCACCTGACTGGCGATTATCGACGGCATAACGCTGCAGGCGACCGATCTTGACTGGACTGAACTCGGGCTCATGATTTCTGACGCAGGCCTGCTCGCAAAGGATTTCAGTTGGACAGACCCGGGCACAGCTTCCTCCCAGGATATTGGCATCCAGAATAGCCTGTGCTGCACCGTCAATATTGTCAGTGGTGATCCGGTTGATAAAGGATGGAATATTGATGCCAGTGGGGCAGGCAGGGATGCAGGGTGCTGCTTCGCAGTAGAGGCATCGGCTGGCTTCAATATGAGCTTCGTAATCACTGAGTGCAGGCTTAATATCAGCAAAGTTGCGTTGGTACTCTTCCGCTGTCAGCCTGCCACTGTATATATCGGGTTTATTCATGGCTGTTAATCCTCATCAGGAGTAAGAAGACTAGCAGCCATTGAATGGGTAGAGCGCTTACATACCCTCCAGCATCAGTAGGGTGATGCCGGAAGAGTTATGGGCAGTAATTGCCTTCATGTGATTGTAATCAGAGTGGGCGGAACCATCGGCTTTATCGGAGATAGTACGAATAACCACTAGAGGTTTGTTGTAGAGCAACGCCACCTGAGCAACAGCAGCGCCTTCCATCTCGACGGCCATGGCGTTGAACTCATCGTAGATCTCTTTTACTTCGTCCTTATCAGCAATAAACTGGTCGCCCGTGGCAATAATCCCGCTGTGTACTCGATCCCTGCCGACCACGCTGTTGGCCGCTACTTTTGCCTGATCAATCAGTTTCAAGTCAGCATGGAACTGACGACTTTTAAAGCCACTCATATGACCTTCGTCCATACCAAAAGCGGTTAAATCCACATCGTGTTGAACCAGCGATGTAGAAATCACCACGTCTGAGGGCTCTAACTCTGGATGCACCGCGCCAGCAATACCGGTAAAGATCAGGCTATCCGCATCAAACTCGGTTATGAACTCTGATGTTGTGACCGCAGCATTAACTTTACCGATGCCAGAGCGTGTTACCACGACATTCTGTCCCCGCAGGATACCGGTGTAATACGCATGCCCCCGTAGCGTGATCTCTTTGCGATGCTCTATCTCAGGTAATAACTTCTCGATTTCTACCTCCATTGCTCCGATGATGGCAATGGTGGGCTTTGTTTGTGAAGCAGGAAGGCAGGTACTGAAAATGAGAAGTATCAGAGCTGTCAATAATTTGCTTTGTTTGATCATTGTTGACGTATTTCTACAGACTAATTTCGGGAAAGGTGGATACCGGGGATTGTAGGGCTGGCCTTTCCTGCATCCAATAATCACAAACCGAATACCCGCACATATGACTATATATTTTTTTACACGACAATTTGATAATAAAAAGCTTTCAACCCTGACCTGTAGATCTGTTAATGCTGCTTTATATTCTTGACCTTTTTGGTACTGCGGTGTTTGCCATCAGTGGTGTCTGGCTGGCCTGCCGGAAAGACATGGATTTGTTCGGTGCAATGGTGCTTGCCTTTGTGACTGCCGTTGGGGGCGGAACTATTAGAGATGTTCTACTCTCCTCTACCCCCGTATTCTGGATAAAAGATACGCTCTACCTGCTGGTTATTCTTGCTACGACTCTGTTTGCAATTGTTGTTCGTCAATGGCATGAGCGTAGCAAGTGGATTCTTCAGGTGTCTGATGCATTGGGGCTGGCTGTCTTTGTCGTCATTGGGGTTACCAAGTCATTGTCATTTGGTGTGGAACCCATGGTCGCTATTATGATGGGTGTGCTGACTGGCTGTGGTGGAGGTGCTATTCGGGATATGCTGGCCGGAGAAGTTCCCATGGTGCTGAGGAAGGAGATTTATGCATCGGCTGCCATGGTAGGAGGAGCCGTATTTGTATTTCTGGAACCAGTGATTCATAACAGTGATGTAGCCACCGTTATTGCAGTGCTTACTGTGCTTCTCTTGAGACTGCTGGCACTTTATAAAGACCTGTCACTGCCTCGTTTCAGTTTGCCTATATAATTTGAGGTTAGTTTCTGACCGGCTCTTTTTTGGCCGGTCATATTCTGCCCTTTTGGGTAAACCTACGCTGTACATGGCTGGCAATTACTTTTCATATTCATATTAGATTGAAAAAATCACAAAATATTATTGAACTATTATTAGCGGCAATTGTCCTTTAATGGAAAATTTTTTATGGTCATCCTTTAAAAGGATTGAATCGTGGAAAAAGTAACCGCTGGAATTACTTCATTATCTTTAGCATCAACTTTTACAACATTAGCCTCATCTACCGAAGCTGGTGTAGTGGGAGCAAAGAAAGTAATGGCTTCATCTGAGGCAAAGTCACTTATACCTCCTCCAGTCCCAGCACGGCCGCCTAACTGGGATGAACTAGTTGTAAAAGCCAGGTACGACAATTGGAAGCTAACAGAATCACTAGTTTAAAAGAAGCAAAAACTCTGGTAGAAGAACGGAAATCCGCTGCTAAAAACCCTTCGCTGGCGTTGATGCAGGTATCTGAAGATGAATCAAGTGATGAGGTTTGTAGTCGTGATTTCGGATCTGATTCAGATGATTAAATAATGAAGTTTTTAAAAATGTTTGAGAAAGGGAATGTCTAATAAAGTGTTATGCATTTTTTGCAGTCGATACTCTAATAAGTTTTCTGTTTATCTTGTTATTATAAAACCATTCTAAGTGGTCAATTAATAACTCTACGCCATGTGCGACTTTTAGGTTTGCATAAGGAGACATGACTGATCCTGCTTTCTGCTATTAAAAGCAGTAGAAAGCAAAGAAGGTTTCAGTCATGCCCGTTGAAGAGTTTATCACTACAGTCTACTGCTTGATCGACGATTTGGTAAAAGAGCTTTTTCCTGTACCACTGCGACTTCGAGGGTTTCCACCAAAGCTCACTGATAGTGAAGCGATCACCATGGAAGTTGTCGGTGAATGGCTTGGGCATCATAAGGACACTGAGATTTGGAAGTATTTTACCCGACACTGGCGACACCTGTTTCCTGACATTCCTTCACGCTCGGCATTTGTCAAACAGGCCGCCAACTTATGGCATGTGAAACAACGACTGCAAATTCGTATAGTCCAGATGATGCATGCAGATAATGCAGATATCCATTTAATCGATGGTTTTCCGATTGATGTTGTCGTCAGAACCCGTGCACCACAGAGCCGTATCTTTAAAGCTGAGGCTGGTTATGGTTACTGCGCTTCCAAGGACAAGAAGTTCTATGGCTTTCAGGGGCATTTGCTGGTTGAAGCACGAGGGATTCCTGTGGGTTTTACTCTGACCGCAGCGAACGTAGATGAGCGTGATGCAGCCTATGACATGCTCGAGACCATTTCTGGCCTCTTGCTTGGCGATAAGGGCTATATAAGGCCTGAGTTTAAAGCTGATTGTCAGGAATTAGGTATTGATCTTCAGACGCCACTGAGAAAAAACATGCAAGATGAACGTCCGAAGTCGTTTGTAAAGCTGGTATTACGGGTACGACGGAGAATAGAAACAGTGATAGGTCAATTGACAGAGCGCTTTGAAATAGAAAAGTGCCATTGTCGAGATAGATGGCATATGACATCACGTATCGCTCGGAAGTTACTGGCACATAATATTGGTTCTTATCTGAATATAATTGCTGGTCGTCCTGCAATACAGTTTGAGAACCTTATTTCCGAAGATTAAAAAACGGAAAGCAAATAATTGCGTGATTTTGAAGATACAACTTGGACTTACCATCATGCTAGCCCGGATATTTCATAAACGTGCTCCCGTTCTCGCTTGTCCTTTGCCGCCCTAAGGGAGTTTTGCTCGGTCGACCGTACTCCCCGGTACGGCACTCCCTCACAAAATCCCTTAGGGCGACAAAGTCCTGCCCGAGATTCGGGGCAGTTTATGAAATATCCGGGCTAGTAATTTGAGATAGTTTCAGACAAAGTCGCACATCGCGTTAACTCTTGGTTTATTAATGGTTATATTTAAGATGATTTTTATTTGTAAAATTCGATAGAGTGATTCTACTCATGACTACAGATTGGCGCTTAAATTCTTCTTAATTTGGTAAATCATTAGCAATGGTTCCATATGTCGCTCCTGTTGTGTTCTCGAATCAAGAAGAGCTATCTGATCCAGATTTCTTAATCAATCCGGTCAGTCTGTTTTTGATAATAATCGCGGGGTACAGCCTTTTTCAAACAGTTCAGAAGGAATAGATAGGGGGGGGGAGATTGTTTATTCAAATCTCTCTCGAGCTGTCAGGAATTATGCTAAAGAAAATCTGTAACTATTCAGCACCCAGCAAAGGCGTATTGTTGTAATTTCGAACCGCTTTAAGAAGCGCCTGAAATATGTTCAACCCCTGCTTTTTAGCAGATGATAAATAGCTTCGGATTCGGGTAAACATGGTACCTCCGTCTTCGCTTCTGAAGCAGCCTGAGATCTTCTGCTTAAGTTTGGCCATCCTGGCATCACGTTCACTGCCATTGTTATCGAAGGGAATTGAAAAGTCCGACATGAAGCGCAACGTTTCAACCTTAAACTCAATAAGCCTTTTGAACAGGTTGTAGGCCTTGGTATTCCTGACCTTCTTACGTCCAAGCACCTGTCGTTGTTTTTCCATATAAGCGGTTTCCTTCGTGAGAGCCCTTTGAAGGATTTGGTCGTATATCGTCTCAATGCGAAGCTGTATTGCACCAGGCATTTGAGTCAGACCGGCTGCTTTGTATTTCTTGCAGAAGTGCCAGGAGAGCGTAAGCAATTTCATCAGCCGCAGAGCCAGCTTATTCGCATCCCTATCGACAACTCCCTGAAGCTCTCTCAGATGATGGGCATTACAAAGCACATGCACTGCCGCATAGGCAAAGTAGGACTTCCAATGATCGTGAACCAGAATGCCTGCAAAAGTCAGCAGGATGCCCATTGCATCCATTGCTTCACAACCTCGCCTTTCTGAGAGGTAGTAAAGCGTCCATTGGTCATCTCGCATAATGTGTAACCACCACAGTGAACCGTCAACCCGCATGCCAGTTTCATCCGCTCCTGCAACCGGACTTTCTTGTAAAGCATCGCGGATACTCTGCTCAGTAGAGGCCAGGTTCTCATGGGTATAGGCAACAAAATTGGCAACAGAGCCTGCGCTGACACTCATGCAATAAATAGTATTGAAATACTCAGACACCCGGTGATATGGGATGAAGTGATACTGGTTTAAATGAACAGCCATTGCCTGAGTCACTTCTCCGTATTGAGCAGCGGCTTTCACTCCTTGGGGAAACTCAGCGGTGTTCCGTTTACCACAAGGACATACTTTAACGTCTGCCCAGTACGCGGTAACTTCAAATTCTCCGGGTCTACCTGGATCAAAAACCTGTCGCTCAATGTATTTGGTGGGTTTAATATCGATAAGCGAAGACTGGCAACAGCAACATTTTTCAACCTTCAGATGCCTGACATAATCGGGTAAGGCGACACGTCTCAAACAAGAGCCTTGATGACCTTTCTGGCCACCTGGTTTATTGCCTGAAGATGGTCTAGGGCTTTTGGGGTTCGGTGTTTCCTGTGAGGAGCAGGGGGCTTCTTTGGAAGATGTATCACCTTTATCACTCCCTTTTTTACTGGGCTTTTGATAACCATCTGACGATGGTGGCTTACTACTGTTTTGACTGTTTTTATTAACCCTTTCTTCCAGTTCGCTGCAACGTTCCCGTAAAAGCGCATTCTCGGTCCGAAGCTCTTCATTCTCTTTAAGGAGAGCTTCGGTAAACGGAGTAGCTGGGAAGTCTGGTTCCATACTGGAGATTTGTTAGAAAAATTGAGTATAAGATGATGGTCGAAAAATCAGAAAATTCCAGATTTATATGAAGGGTGCTGAATAGTTACGAAAATCTTATAAATTATCTTAGTGAAAATAACCTTAGGCTTCCATCAAAAATATATCGAATAAATGTATTTCGTGAAAAAGTAAGACAATATTTTCAATAATAGTGACTCGTTTATAATGGTTTTATATGATGTTAACCAATAAGCTTGTTAGTGATGCTTTTTTGTGTAAACAGGATATTGAAACGGTCATAAATAGGCAGGATGACTCGAGTTCTGGCTGTTTTAAATCAAGAAACCTGGAAGGAATACACTGTGATAATCAAGTTCAACGCTGTAACATAGATAATAATGTCAAAGTGCCTTTTGATAATTGTTTGTCCAGTCATTTGATCCAGTGCTGGGGGCCTCAGTATCTGGATGAAGATGATGAGATGGATAATGACCCGCTGATAGAAAATAAAGTAAGTAAGTTGCCAGTAGATGAAGCCTTAAATGCACAAATATGGCAGGAAATACTCGAAGCGGCCGAAGAAGAACCGTTTTTTTTGCCAGCTCATTTTGACATTATTGAGATGCCATCAGCGAATTCATCAAGCCCATTGGTCAGTTCAGAAAGCTTCCGTCATGCATGTTTAATGATGGGCTTGAATTTGATTTCTGGTGGTTTTCAGAAAGTGGCTGGATGGCAGGGTATTAGTAATGGCAGCATTAATCAATCTCATGCTCTATCGCCTGACTTTTCATATAATAGACCGCTACCTGCTCATTCGGGCTACTTGCCTTTTCCCTCTATGGCAGCGGGTATTTCCGAAAATCAATCCCATAGAACAGTTGGTAATAAAGATCTTTTGGGAAAAAGTTTTTCTGCTGAGCCAGAGGATGCTTTAGATAAAGGAATAGCTTCATTTCATGGGGCTCAAGCCGTTCAACGTTCCTGGTTGCAAACATCGTTAGGCCTATTAAATAAAGCTCTGACTGCAGTCCCCTTCGCATTTCTGGAAAGGCCATTGGCGATGTTCAGTGCACTGACGATCACAGTATTGGATTCTGCACCGGCTCTAGCAGGGGCTGAACCTATTGCAGTGTCTTTCCAAAATGACCAGTCTCAACATTCAAACAATGTCACAACATGTCAGAGTTCTCCAACCTGTACAGAGGTGTTGCACAGGTTGGGTTTCTCATCAGCTGAATTGCTCTGGCTTGCAGATGAAAAATTTTCCAGCGACGAAAAGCAGACAGTAGCTCACCAGTTAAAAAGGCTATTAACCGAATCTGAAAACCACAGGCACAAGCGCCATCATAAAGTTGACAGTCACACGAATGATGCGAACCTCAAAAAAATATTAAAGTACTTGAATCGCCATGGAATACCTAAAACCCCGGAACAACATGAAAAATACAGAGCTTTTATTGAAAAAATGCACTTAAACAAGCTGGAAAAAGCAACGGAAGCAGCACTGAGAACCACGGTGGGTAATACAGGTATGAGCGTGCACGAACTTAAAAGTCTTTTTAAAGACCATAAGCCATTACCTGACAGTGTTGATGAAATGCTTCAACGTCATTTCCCAAAAACTATTTTCTCTGAAACTAAAAAGCATGCTGATCTGGCGGATAAGTGTGGCATTTTGGAAGCTATCAGCCCAATTTTGCAATTGGATGGAGCAATTGAAAGCCTTGGGCATCATATTGAGCATTTGCTGCAGGCAGATCACATGAGTGATGCGGAGCAGAAAAGGTTCAGGCAGCACTTTCTAAGAACATTTAATGATCGTATTCGAGGGCTTTCCGAAAAACAGGTGGCAGCTCTGGCTTTCAAAGAAGGTTTCTCTGGCAGTTTTGCAGCGGCACATTTGTGGCGTAAAAATCTGTGGGATAGAAAAAATGGTGAACCTTATTCCACCATGTCAGTAAAAGAAATTGAAGGAGTGCAGATAGCGGTTGAACTTACTGAAATTTTTTCTGGCCTGGTTCCTGGCATGGCAGCGGTAACCGCTTTGGTGGATCTGGTAACTGCGATTCAGCTGGGTCAGGACGATATCTGTACCTGGTTAAGGGATGGATTATTTATTGGTTTGGGTGTCGCTGCCTTTGGTGAAGGCGGAGGGGTTGAGGAGCCTGGTGTTTTGCCGGAAGAAGCTGAAGAAGCCGGTGTAGATGGGATCGAAAAAGACGGTATTGATAAAAGTCAGAAGGAAGCTGGTGTGCCGTTGAAATCAGCATCGCTTGGTAATGGCTCTCCAGGGGCAGCAATACCTGATATGAACCAGGACCCAACAATGATCAATTTGCAGGCGAAACAGAGGCATTTATTAGAACGCCTGAAGGCTACTGGGGTCGGTTCACCAGACTCTATGCCTATTCTAGCGCAGCTGGATGCAACGGTAATTTCAATCGGCGAGCGTATGCAGGCACTATCAGGGGAGAAGCCTGCGGGGCATCCACGACATGTACCCCCAATGGTTCAGGAGTTTGTAAATAAGCATCTGGATAAAATCAGGGAGATCTTTTATCAGCAGGGCATGAATGAGGCACTCCATCGTGCACATAACCGGCTAAAAGGTGTGAAAGAAGAGCACAGACTGCCCATAGTGGATAGAGGGGGTGAACGTTTTGTCCACTTGGATGTGGGCCATCGGGATGGTCTTTATAAGCTGGTTCCCGACGAGCATGGCAACTACCGTCTTCAGCATAATGACCATGGATATTTCCACAAAGATCGTTTTAGCGAGGTTGATGCCGGGAAAGATGGAGTATCCGAAAAAGTATTGATTCGATGTCGCCGTGCTGGTGAAGGGTGTGTTCTTCTTTCCAATAAAAAAACAGTAGGTCATGAGGAGAAGAAAACAGCATTAGTTAACTCTTTTGAAGCAGAAAGAAGGTATGACATTCGTCGTACAGTTGACGCGATACAAGATTTAGCTCTTGGCTCCATGGGGCGTAAGGGGTTCGTTACCGGCAGCGGCCTTCTGGTTTCGGATAAGCCGACAGGATTAAGACGTGCATTAATAGCAGAGGGCTTTGACGTAGGGTCCGGATTGACAGTTAAGTTGCCAAGAGATGGTCATCATGGCTTATGGCCTCACACGGTTGCCACTGCATTTGTAGGCGGAAAAGAAATTGTTATTGATACTTCGGTAAAACAGATCTTTCCAACATCAGATTCAGGGCTTGTCATTATGGAGGCTGGAGGCTGGAGGCTGGAGACTGGTGGGACTGGATTCGCCAAGAGACAGGAATACAGGAACCACCGATTGCTCGTGAAATGATGGACTCCGAATCCCTAGAAGGCCACTTATCCTGGACAACCACCTTTGAGCCTATGTCAGAGGAGCGCTATCGTCAGTCGCTGTATGAAGAAAGAGCCGCAGCGACACCTCATTATAGCCAGCTTAGTCAGTTGATGGATTTTTTACTGGGTTTCTCTGAAAGAGAGTGGACCGCTGCAGAAGCTTTCTATACGGATCTTCAGGCTAAGGCTCAGAGGGCTTTTGATAAGATTCAACAGGGGGGGGCGGTTTCTGGAGAGCAGTTTGCTCGTGAGATGGAAAAGTTTCGAAGCCGTCTTGGGTTGGGAGAAGGATCCACTATACGCCTTATAAAAGATCAGGTTGAACATCATTTTACAGTATCTGAATTTACCTACAGAGGTCGGGAGTTTGTACTTGATGTCAATGGCAGAAATACGGTTGGCCGATCGTTTGATATTGTCGTGATGCCCAGAGATGAATGGCTTGTAGAAGCAATAAAATATTCAGACTCAGGCTCAATTGGAATTAGAAAAGGTATTCATGGTAGAGATTATTTTGAAAAAACAGGATATACCCAGTTTCAAATTGATGGGGAAGAATTAAAACAAGTAGGAAAAGCCAAGGGTAAAGCAAAAAATATTGTAACTATTCAGCACCCTTCATATAAATCTGGAATTTTCTGATTTTTCGACCATCATCTTATACTCAATTTTTCTAACAAATCTCCAGTATGGAACCAGACTTCCCAGCTACTCCGTTTACCGAAGCTCTCCTTAAAGAGAATGAAGAGCTTCGGACCGAGAATGCGCTTTTACGGGAACGTTGCAGCGAACTGGAAGAAAGGGTTAATAAAAACAGTCAAAACAGTAGTAAGCCACCATCGTCAGATGGTTATCAAAAGCCCAGTAAAAAAGGGAGTGATAAAGGTGATACATCTTCCAAAGAAGCCCCCTGCTCCTCACAGGAAACACCGAACCCCAAAAGCCTTAGACCATCTTCAGGCAATAAACCAGGTGGCCAGAAAGGTCATCAAGGCTCTTGTTTGAGACGTGTCGCCTTACCCGATTATGTCAGGCATCTGAAGGTTGAAAAATGTTGCTGTTGCCAGTCTTCGCTTATCGATATTAAACCCACCAAATACATTGAGCGACAGGTTTTTGATCCAGGTAGACCCGGAGAATTTGAAGTTACCGCGTACTGGGCAGACGTTAAAGTATGTCCTTGTGGTAAACGGAACACCGCTGAGTTTCCCCAAGGAGTGAAAGCCGCTGCTCAATACGGAGAAGTGACTCAGGCAATGGCTGTTCATTTAAACCAGTATCACTTCATCCCATATCACCGGGTGTCTGAGTATTTCAATACTATTTATTGCATGAGTGTCAGCGCAGGCTCTGTTGCCAATTTTGTTGCCTATACCCATGAGAACCTGGCCTCTACTGAGCAGAGTATCCGCGATGCTTTACAAGAAAGTCCGGTTGCAGGAGCGGATGAAACTGGCATGCGGGTTGACGGTTCACTGTGGTGGTTACACATTATGCGAGATGACCAATGGACGCTTTACTACCTCTCAGAAAGGCGAGGTTGTGAAGCAATGGATGCAATGGGCATCCTGCTGACTTTTGCAGGCATTCTGGTTCACGATCATTGGAAGTCCTACTTTGCCTATGCGGCAGTGCATGTGCTTTGTAATGCCCATCATCTGAGAGAGCTTCAGGGAGTTGTCGATAGGGATGCGAATAAGCTGGCTCTGCGGCTGATGAAATTGCTTACGCTCTCCTGGCACTTCTGCAAGAAATACAAAGCAGCCGGTCTGACTCAAATGCCTGGTGCAATACAGCTTCGCATTGAGACGATATACGACCAAATCCTTCAAAGGGCTCTCACGAAGGAAACCGCTTATATGGAAAAACAACGACAGGTGCTTGGACGTAAGAAGGTCAGGAATACCAAGGCCTACAACCTGTTCAAAAGGCTTATTGAGTTTAAGGTTGAAACGTTGCGCTTCATGTCGGACTTTTCAATTCCCTTCGATAACAATGGCAGTGAACGTGATGCCAGGATGGCCAAACTTAAGCAGAAGATCTCAGGCTGCTTCAGAAGCGAAGACGGAGGTACCATGTTTACCCGAATCCGAAGCTATTTATCATCTGCTAAAAAGCAGGGGTTGAACATATTTCAGGCGCTTCTTAAAGCGGTTCGAAATTACAACAATACGCCTTTGCTGGGTGCTGAATAGTTACAAAATATTAATAGAGCAAATGTGATCAATTTAAAACAACGTATTAATTTCAATCGAATGAAAATATGTATTATGGCGGTTCTTTCTTCAGTGGCAGAGGGTAAGGACGCCATAGAACAGGTGATTTCATTTATTGAAAGGTCAGAAGGAAAAAGAATCGGGCGCGGGAAAGCAAGAGAGGTCAGAGCTAGAGCATTTGAACTTTGGCGTTTGAGGAAGCCAACAATGATTCAAGAGCTTCGTTTAACGCCTGATAGAGTTAAGCTTGTTGATAATATGTATAAACGATGGTTTAGCAAGAGTCTAAAAGCTCAGCGAATGAATAATAATGCTTTGTCGATACGCCAGCAAATAGTTTTAAAAGCTGTGTTTTCTGCTTCAAAAGATGGTGTTAATTCATTAGATGTAATTCGTAGGAAAGTTTATGATAAGCAATATATCGCTCTGGATCGACATGCGGCAAATGACAGTCTTAATAGCCTTTTAGCGAGATGGAAAGCGAATCGTCAAAGGGTTGTCAGGGAAAATGAAATTACTCCTCCTCAGGAGAAAATATTAGATGAGCTGGTTCAGAGTAAAATGAAAAACGTGCCACGTTTTTATACGGTTGGTAGAATCATGGAATTATTTGATCACGTTGAAGAGAAACTGAAGTCCAGAGGGTTTTCGGTTAAGTTGTTTTTAAAAGACAGACTTTCAGTAATTTTTCCTGATATTAACGAAAACTTATTCAATGAGTTTGCGAGGAATCTTGAAAGGGTAGATAAGTCTAATGTGTTTGGTAGAAATAATGCGAGAATTAAAGCTCTGATAAGAGAGATGAATAATAAGAAGCTTCAGCTATCAAGATCATGGAATAGAATAACAAAGCTTGATGAGAAGATACAATCTACTGATTTAGTACAGGTTGATAGAATTGAGGAGCTTACAAAAAGAAAGCATCAAATGCTTGCAGGTACCTACCAGCAAAATTTGATTAAATTAGTAACTATTCAGCACCCAGCAAAGGCGTATTGTTGTAATTTCGAACCGCTTTAAGAAGCGCCTGAAATATGTTCAACCCCTGCTTTTTAGCAGATGATAAATAGCTTCGGATTCGGGTAAACATGGTACCTCCGTCTTCGCTTCTGAAGCAGCCTGAGATCTTCTGCTTAAGTTTGGCCATCCTGGCATCACGTTCACTGCCATTGTTATCGAAGGGAATTGAAAAGTCCGACATGAAGCGCAACGTTTCAACCTTAAACTCAATAAGCCTTTTGAACAGGTTGTAGGCCTTGGTATTCCTGACCTTCTTACGTCCAAGCACCTGTCGTTGTTTTTCCATATAAGCGGTTTCCTTCGTGAGAGCCCTTTGAAGGATTTGGTCGTATATCGTCTCAATGCGAAGCTGTATTGCACCAGGCATTTGAGTCAGACCGGCTGCTTTGTATTTCTTGCAGAAGTGCCAGGAGAGCGTAAGCAATTTCATCAGCCGCAGAGCCAGCTTATTCGCATCCCTATCGACAACTCCCTGAAGCTCTCTCAGATGATGGGCATTACAAAGCACATGCACTGCCGCATAGGCAAAGTAGGACTTCCAATGATCGTGAACCAGAATGCCTGCAAAAGTCAGCAGGATGCCCATTGCATCCATTGCTTCACAACCTCGCCTTTCTGAGAGGTAGTAAAGCGTCCATTGGTCATCTCGCATAATGTGTAACCACCACAGTGAACCGTCAACCCGCATGCCAGTTTCATCCGCTCCTGCAACCGGACTTTCTTGTAAAGCATCGCGGATACTCTGCTCAGTAGAGGCCAGGTTCTCATGGGTATAGGCAACAAAATTGGCAACAGAGCCTGCGCTGACACTCATGCAATAAATAGTATTGAAATACTCAGACACCCGGTGATATGGGATGAAGTGATACTGGTTTAAATGAACAGCCATTGCCTGAGTCACTTCTCCGTATTGAGCAGCGGCTTTCACTCCTTGGGGAAACTCAGCGGTGTTCCGTTTACCACAAGGACATACTTTAACGTCTGCCCAGTACGCGGTAACTTCAAATTCTCCGGGTCTACCTGGATCAAAAACCTGTCGCTCAATGTATTTGGTGGGTTTAATATCGATAAGCGAAGACTGGCAACAGCAACATTTTTCAACCTTCAGATGCCTGACATAATCGGGTAAGGCGACACGTCTCAAACAAGAGCCTTGATGACCTTTCTGGCCACCTGGTTTATTGCCTGAAGATGGTCTAAGGCTTTTGGGGTTCGGTGTTTCCTGTGAGGAGCAGGGGGCTTCTTTGGAAGATGTATCACCTTTATCACTCCCTTTTTTACTGGGCTTTTGATAACCATCTGACGATGGTGGCTTACTACTGTTTTGACTGTTTTTATTAACCCTTTCTTCCAGTTCGCTGCAACGTTCCCGTAAAAGCGCATTCTCGGTCCGAAGCTCTTCATTCTCTTTAAGGAGAGCTTCGGTAAACGGAGTAGCTGGGAAGTCTGGTTCCATACTGGAGATTTGTTAGAAAAATTGAGTATAAGATGATGGTCGAAAAATCAGAAAATTCCAGATTTATATGAAGGGTGCTGAATAGTTACTTAAATTATTTACATGTTATATTGAAATGTTGTTTCGAGAGGTGATGTCCGATGAGCAGGTCCGAGAGTCGGAGGGACTCGGGTCACCCCTCACGGAAACTGATGTTCAATCTCCCGCGGATGTTGATCAACCAATCATTGTTATTGATTCACCTCCTGCAGCTGATCCTGAGGAGGTTCCAATGGATTTGTCTGCTGGTGCTGGGCAGGGCGTTGATCTACAGGATATACCTATCCCCATGGACATCGATGTTCCTGAAGATGAAACTCCCGAAAAATCTCCTGAGGCTGGCCCTTCGAGGGATGGAGTACAAAGTCCCGCCAGTGTTGCTGGCTCTGATGTGAGTAGTCTTCTTGAGACCTTTATTACAGAAGATGACCCAGAGTGGCTAATGGCTGAATTGATCGGTATGGACTTCAGTGACCTACTTCCAGAGTTAGAACAGTAATCTGGTGTAGAGTTTACTATTTTCAATCACCTGAAACACGGTGCATTAGACAAGGGGCTTATTAAGCGGAGGGAGGCTGGGCCTATTCAATTCGCCTTACTTTACGCTTAAGCCCGTCATTATTGCAGACTCAGTACGTTCGATTGAAATTACTTTTCTTCCCACTTTTCAGAAATAGTGTTCAGGTAATTTTTCCACTCGACTTGAATAAATCTCTGAAGTTCCTCTGTCTTCTCTGTATTGCCTGACTCTATCGCTTTTTTTAGGAGTGTGGCTGGGTATCTCGGATATCGTGGTGCTCGTCTGTCATCATCAACAAGATACCCTTCAAGCCCCATTGTCTGAACGCAGTCATTGACAAAAAGCCCATTTAGCTGGTGCGTTTTATCTATTTCGACGCAACCTGCGCGAACAACGTTGAGATAGGACATGGCTATTTTCTTTTGATCATGACTTTTATCAAAGTAGAAGCTTGATTCTTTGCGGGGCGAATACACATAAATATCAGTGACCCGTTTACTCTGAGCGACGATCTCCTGGTGGTTATCCAGATAAAAGGTAACGTTCTCTATGGGGATTTGAACTCTCTGGTAGGCAGGTCCTTCGCGCTCGTCGAAAGCGGCCAGTTGATCTTTTTTTGCAGCAAAGATGAGTCCACTGACGAAAGCATCGGGCGCTTTATTTTGTTCAACACCAAGTGTCCGCTGTTGACCGTATTCTGACCATAAGTTCCATAGCCGCTCTATTCCTCGGATTTTGACGGGAATATAAACTGCGCCTTCTGGATCCGGTGAAGTAGCTGTTCTGGCAGGAGTCAGCATCAGGCTGCCATAACCAAAGATAAAGACGTAGTCGTCACTCGCTTTTGCTGCGTTGGTAAATAACATGATCAATACAAGTATTAGGGAAGTTTTGAAGGGCATAGCCATCAATCCATTAATTATTGTAAATAATGGGTGCTTCTTTGCCAGTGAGCAAACTTATGAGATCCAAAGTGGTTTGGGTTAGACAATTGACTCTAAACGAATGTTAATACGTGTCATTGGAGTGTTGTCTTAGTGCCCATTGGATATGTTCCTGAACCAGTTCTGATGGATAATCCAGACGGCCTTTCAGGGCTGTAATAATAGCTTCATTAGTCGTTGCATTGCCCAGTGCCACGGCAATATTGCGCAGCCAGCTCTCATAACCCGCTCGGCGGATGGGAGAACCGGTTGTTCGTTCCAGAAACTGCTCTTCACTCCAGTTGAAAAGATCCACCAGGTCACTGGCATCCAGGTGATGACGAGGCTGGAAGTCTTTCTCTTGGGTAGGTTTGGCAAAACGGTTCCAGGGGCAGGCCAGCTGACAGTCATCACAACCGTAGATTCGATTTCCCATCAGGGGGCGCAGTTCTTCAGGAATGGAACCTTTGTTTTCGATGGTCAGATAAGAGATACAACGGCGGGCATCCACCTGATAGGGGGCAACAATGGCCTGGGTTGGGCACTTATCCATACAGGAGGTGCAACGCCCGCAGTGACTGCTCTCGTAAGGCTTATCCACAGGCAGAGGGAGGTTGGTAAACAGTTCACCCAGGAAGAAAAAGGAACCTGCCTTTCGGTTCAGTATCAGGGAGTGCTTTCCCATCCAGCCCAGTCCTGCCTGCTTAGCTAACGGGCGCTCCATTACCGGCGCACTGTCCACAAAAGCACGATAGCCATGATCACCAGCGGCGGCTTCAATCTGCTTGCCCAGCTGGGTGAGCCGTTTACGGATTAATTTATGATAATCCCGGCCCAGTGCATAGCGGGAAACGTAGGCTTTTTCCGGTTCATTGAGCAGTTTGACGGTTTCCGTATCCGCAGGTAGGTAATCCATGCGTGCAGAAATCACTCTTAATGACCCGGGGTGCAGTTGATCCGGGTGTGCCCGCAGCTCCCTGTGCTGGCTCATATAGGCCATATCGCCGTGATATCCTTTATCCAGCCAGGCTTCAAGATGCTGAAGGTCGCTGTCAGGTATTTTGGCTTCGGTGATGCCGATCTCCTGAAAGCCAAGCTCTCTGGCCCAGGTGCGAATTTTTTCAACGAGTTTTTCCATATCCGGTGCTGGCGATGAGTCCGTCAATGTGGTTAAAGTGGATTGTAAAGATAACGGCTCAGACACTGAATTGGATTAACTCTTTTGGCATAGTTTGAATGCAGAATACAATCTGCATTGTAACATCGCGGGCACGCTTATGAATAAGAGCTTACCAGAGTCTCTCTACACTGCAGATCAGATTCGACAGCTGGATCATGTGGCTATCCACCAGGAAGGCATTCCGGGTTTTGAGTTAATGACAAGAGCGGCCCGAACCGTTCTGTCCACTATTGGCCGCTACTGGCCAGAGGCCGGCACGCTTTTGGTTTTGTGTGGGGCAGGAAACAACGGCGGTGATGGGTATCTGGTTGCCAAGCTGGCGAAAGAGAAGGGGCTGAGGGCTTCTGTACTTAGCTTTAAAAATCCTGCGGAGCTTAAAGGCGATGCCTTGGCTGCCTGGCAGGCATGCTCTGATGCGGGTGTTGTTATTCGACCTTACGACAGCAAACAGTCTCTGTGCGCGGATGTGATTGTGGATGCCATGCTCGGTACCGGGCTTTCTGGTGATGTGCGAGGTGACTATCTGGATGCCATAAAGCGCCTTAATCACCTTGAAAACCCGGTGTGTGCTGTGGATATTCCGTCCGGCCTTTGTGCTAACACAGGCGTTCCGCTGGGAGAAGCCGTCAAGGCAATGCTTACGGTCTCTTTTATAGGCCTGAAGCAGGGACTCATGACAGGGCAGGGGCCGGAGTATTGTGGCGATCTGGTATTTAATAGCCTGAGAATTCCAGAATCGGTTTATCAAGCCGCTCCCTCTTCCTGTCGACGAATTTCTCCCGGGCAGTTTCGTGGTTGGCTTTCACCCAGAAGCCGTGCAGCCCATAAAGGTGATTTTGGACATGTGTTGCTCATCGGTGGAAACAAAGGGATGCCAGGAGCCATCATCATGGCCGCTGAGTCTGCCATTCATTGCGGCGTTGGTCGTGTTACTGTCGTTACACGCAAGAGACACCTTTCCGCGCTGGCAGTTCGCTGTCCTGAGGTGATGGGTACCTCGGTCAAGAGTCGCTCAGGTCTTGGTCCTCTTACTGATGGAAAGAACGTCATTGTTGTTGGTCCTGGCCTGGGTAGGGATGACTGGGGGTTGAAGCTGCTTAAGGATGCCCTGGCTGCAGAGTGCCCGGTGGTACTGGATGCAGATGCCCTGAACCTTTTATCGGATCATCCACAATTGCTAAAGGGACGAAAGTCTCCGATGATTTTCACCCCTCATCCGGGTGAGCTGGCCCGTTTATCGGGTCTGGATGTTCCAACGATTCAGAAAAATCGATTTGCAGCGCTGGTCGACAGTCATAGACAATTAACCGCTCTTACTGGCGAGAGTGGAGCGGAGTGCCAGCAAGATATAGCCCTGCTGTTAAAAGGGGCGGGAACTCTGATTTTTGACGGCCAAAGTACAGCGCTGTGCTCTGATGGAAACCCGGGTATGGCAGTAGCAGGTATGGGGGATGTGCTCAGTGGCGTTATTGGCGCACTGCTTGCCCAGGGGCTGGAACCTTTCAAGGCGGCTCAAATGGCGGCCTGGCTGCACGCATCTGCAGCGGATGAGGTGGTTGCCGGTCAGGGCGAAACTGGCTTGAGGGCAACTGAGTTGATTCCGGTTATTCGACAACGAATGAATTTTATAATTGGTCATTAGGCTCTGGTAGCTGACTGTTTGGAAACGCTTATGCAAGGCAGATATGAACTGCTGATAGAAAATGAAGACGCCATGGTGGCACTGGGGGGGCATCTGGCAGAAGCTCTGGGTGACCAGGGAATTGTCTTTCTGCATGGTGATCTTGGCGCGGGCAAAACCACGTTCTGCCGAGGTGTCCTTCGGCATCTTGGTCATCAGGGCGCCGTAAAAAGCCCAACGTATACGCTGGTAGAACCTTACGAGGTAAATAACCATAAGGTTTACCACTTTGACCTATATCGCCTTGCTGACCCTGAGGAGTTGGAGTTTATTGGCGGTCGGGACTATTTCAGTGAAGCAGCGCTTTGCCTGGTCGAGTGGCCATCTCGCGGGCAGGGGGAGCTGCCAGAGGCAGATCTGGAAATTACTTTTGATTATGACCTGCCTGGCAGGAAAGCGACGATTGTCGCAGGTACTGATACAGGGAAGAGAGCGCTGGAAACCATAAGAGCGCTTCAGGGGGGCGGATGAGTCAGAGAACAGGGATTGTTCGCCGGGTTCTGGATCTATTATCAGCAGCATTTACCCGTAAAAAATCTTCCTCCTCCAATGAGGTTGATCCGGTATTTTCTGTTGGCAGAAGGCGCGTCGTAAAGCAGCTAAGTATCCTGGCAGTGGGTATAGCTTCCCTGAAGGCTCAGGTAGCTGAGGCAGTCTATAAGCTGATTAAAAACGTCAGGCTCTGGCGGTCGCCGGATAAAACACGTCTGGTGTTTGATGTTTCTGATGCGGTTGAACACAACAAATTCCACCTGAGTAACCCTAGCCGACTGGTGATTGATGTTGATGGTGCCCGTCTCAGTGGTTCATTCAACAGTCTGCAGCTGAAAGGCACGCCGATTCAGAAAATCCGGCATGGTGCCCGTAATCAGAATGACCTCCGTATTGTGCTGGACCTCAGTGAAAAAGTATCCAGCGAAAGCTTTCTGCTGAAACCCAATGCGACATACGGTCACCGTCTGGTGGTGGACCTGTTTGATGATGAGGACAGAAAACCAAAGCCAGTGGTAAAACAGAAGCCTGTTGGCTATCGGGATATTGTGGTCGCGATTGATGCCGGTCATGGTGGAGAAGACCCGGGTGCTATTGGCTACGGTGGAGGCTATGAGAAGCATGTAACTCTGGCGATTGCGAAAGAGCTGGCCGCGCTGTTGGGCAGGGAAAAGGGGTTCCGGCCCGTTCTGGTCCGCACTGGCGATTACTATATTGATCTTCGCCGAAGAACCCAGATTGCCCGTGATAATAAAGCCGATCTGTTTATCTCAATACATGCGGATGGCTTTAAGGATCGTCGAGCGAAGGGGGCTTCTGTTTTCGCTCTTTCACGCAGTGGTGCTACCTCGGAAACTGCTCGCTGGTTAGCTCAGAAAGAGAACGCGTCGGACCAGATTGGTGGTGAAGGCGGTATTTCCCTTGTAGATAAGGACGATGTTCTGGCGGGCGTTCTGCTGGATCTGTCCATGACCTCAACGCTATCGTCCAGCCTCGAAGTGGGTAATAAAGTTCTGGCCAATATGGGTGGCATTAACCAGCTTCATAAAAAACAGGTCGAGCAGGCGGGCTTTGTGGTGCTCAAATCTCCGGATATTCCATCCATTCTGGTAGAAACCGGGTTTATCACCAACCCTGAAGAGGCCAGAAAACTGAAGAGCCGCAGCCACCAGAAAGCGATGGCGAAAGCGATTTTCAATGGTACAAAAAGCTGGTTCTACAAGAAGCCGCCACCGGACACACTGGTTGCCAAGTGGAAACAGGATGGTACCCTTAAAACCCGGCCATCACGGTATGTGATCAAGCCTGGGGATACGTTGTCAGAAATTGCTGATCAGTTTGACATCAGTATGAATGACCTGAAGCGTGCTAACCGGCTATCCAGCGCCAATAATATTCGTGTTGGTCAGGTGCTGGTGATTCCAAACTGAACTTGGTTCTTTAACGCCCAACTTAAAGAACCCTTGCTGCAGAGTAACAAGACGTTATGAAACCCATCCGCCTCCTTGATAATCGACTGGCTAACCAGATTGCTGCCGGTGAGGTGGTGGAACGTCCTGCGTCCGTGGTGAAAGAACTGCTGGAAAACAGCATTGATGCCGGGGCAAAGCGCCTGACGGTTGAAGTTGAAAGCGGTGGCGTCAAGTTGATTCGTATCCGAGATGATGGTCACGGCATACCTCAGGCCGAGTTAGCCCTGGCGCTTTCCCGCCACGCTACCAGCAAGATCTCTGAGCTGGAAGATTTGGAAGGTGTTGCTACCCTCGGGTTTCGTGGAGAAGCGCTTGCGTCCATCAGCTCCGTTTCCAGGCTTACCCTGACGTCTAATATTGAAGAGCAGGAGTCAGGGTGGCAGGCCAGGGTCGAAGGTCGGGATATGGAAGCGCAGGTTATGCCTGCACCGCACCCGGTGGGAACAACCATAGAAGTTAAAGACCTGTTCTTTAATACGCCGGCTCGCCGCAAGTTTCTCCGTACCGAAAAGACCGAGTTTTCACACCTTGAAGAGGTGGTTAAGCGCCTGGCGTTGTCCCGCTTTGATGTGGGTTTTACCCTTCGCCACAACCAGCGCAGTGTTCATCAGTTACGGCCAGCAGCGACTCAGGCGGAAAAGGATCGTCGAGTCGCCGCGCTTTGCGGTCCTAAATTTATTGAAAACGCGGTCATTATTGATGTTGAAGCCTCTGGTCTGAAACTGTATGGCTGGGTCGGGCTGCCAACTTTCTCCAGGGCCAGTGCAGACCTTCAGTATTTCTTTGTAAATGGTCGTGTTATTCGGGATAAGCTGGTGGCTCACGCGGTTCGTCAGGCCTACCGTGATGTGCTGTACAGTGGGCGTCATCCGACATTTGTCCTTTATCTGGAGCTGGATCCGGCCATGGTGGATGTCAATGTTCATCCTACCAAGCATGAAGTCCGTTTTCGTGATGGCAGAACCGTCCATAACTTTCTGTTCAGTACCCTGAATCGTGCCCTGGGAGAAGTTCGCCCGGAAGATCAGTTGCCTCCCACGGTATTGAGCAATCCACCCCAGCCCCAGGCATCTGGTATTGATGCTGGTGAGTTTCAGGGGCAGGAAACCATTCGACTCTCAGCTGTTCCTGCATCTTCCAGTACCGGTCACTATGCTAATGAAAACTCAGGCGGAGGGGGTAGCTATGATCGCCGCCCTGCGTTATCAGAAGCGCCATCTCCTGGTCAGGTTAAGCGACAGATAGAAGCCTATAGCCAGCTATATGCCAGCTCTGCGGAGCCGGTTAGTTCAAGCCAGGCTAAGGCGGTGGGTGATGATGCTGTACAGGAATCTGCCGTAACATTTTCAGCTCAGGTACCTGTTCAGCCTCTGCCGGAAAACGATTCTCTGACACCGCCGCTGGGGTATGCCGTTGCTCAGCTGAAAGGGGTTTATATTCTTTCTGAAAATGACCAGGGAATGATTCTGGTGGATATGCACGCCGCTCATGAACGGATTACTTATGAGCGGATGAAACAGTCCTATCAGGAGCAGGGGATTCGTGCTCAGCCGCTGCTGGTACCTAAATCCGTTTCGGTCAGTGAACGTGATGCAGACTGTGCAGAAGAAAACAGTGAGTACTTTTCCCGTCTGGGGCTGACTCTGGAGCGGATGGGGCCGGAAACGCTGCTGGTGCGCCAGATACCCGTGATGCTACAGAATGCCGATGTTGAGAAGCTGCTGAGAGACGTACTCTCAGACTTGATGCAGCACGGTACCAGCGACCGCATTGAGGCTCATATCAATGAAATTCTGGCCACCATGGCCTGTCATGGGTCAGTGCGGGCGAACAGGAAGCTGTCCATTGAAGAGATGAATGCCCTGCTTCGGGATATGGAGCAGACAGAGCGCAGTGGGCAATGTAACCATGGTCGTCCAACCTGGACCATGCTCACTATGGATCAATTGGACAAGTTGTTTCTGAGGGGACGTTAGGTGTGGTAGTAGATCCAACTTGTAATCTGACAAGCCATCCAGGGGTTTGTCTCAGCGTCTTTTAAAAGGATTTCAGCAAGTACTTTGTTTGTGGCAGTTCTTTTTTGCCCATTCATCCATTAAATATGGAAACTTTTTGATATTACCATGATCAATACATTGGACTATCGAAAGGTCAGTGCATAATCCGCTAGAATCGCGTTTCTATTATTTTCAGGTACTCATTCTTTTATGTCCGCGCATGAGGAAAAGCGGCTCCCTCCCGCTGTATTTTTGATGGGGCCTACAGCATCAGGAAAAACTGATCTTGCTGTAGCACTCAGCAACGATCTGCCTTTCGAGATCATCAGTGTGGACTCGGCACTCATCTACAAAGGGATGGATATTGGCACTGCCAAGCCTGAGCCTGAAGTCCTGAAAGAGGCACCTCATCACCTGATTGATATTCTTGATCCAGCAGAATCGTATTCTGCTGCTGACTTTCGCCAGGATGCTCTGGCGTTGATGGCAGATATCACTGCCCGCGGGAGAATACCTCTGCTGGTTGGAGGGACGATGATGTACTTTAAGGTGCTCAGGGATGGTATGGCGACCATGCCCTCTGCAGATGCCGAGGTTCGTCAACGGTTGCTGGAAAGTGCACAGGTGCACGGTTGGGCATTTCTTCATCAGCAACTCTCGGAAGTGGACCCAGAAGCTGCGCTGAGAATCAAACCATCGGATACCCAGCGATTGCAGAGGGCTCTGGAAGTTTATGAGCTGACAGGGAAACCGCTTTCCCAATGGCACAGGGAGCAGGAAGAGCAATGTTTGCCTTATGGTGTTATCAGCCTGGCGCTGGCTCCGAAAGATCGTTCCGTGCTCCATGACCGTATCGCGATGCGTTTCAGAATGATGCTTGAGAATGGCTTTCTGGAAGAAGCGAGAAGCCTTTATCAGCGTGGAGATCTTGATGTTTCCATGCCATCTGTTCGATCTGTTGGTTATCGTCAGGCCTGGTCCTACTTGGATGGGGAACTAAGCTACGATGAGATGGTCGAAAGAGGTATTATTGCAACCCGGCAACTGGCGAAAAGGCAGCTAACCTGGCTGAGAAGCTGGCCTGATATTCATTGGCTTGACACGTTTTCCAATAACCTGCTGGGTGATGCCTTGAAAGTCTTGGGGAATGCCCTTAAATAGAACGGACGTATTTAAAGCCATGGGGCAGAGTGCTGAACCTTGAGGCACTTGATAGCAATGATGTCACTTTCTCCTAAGTGACGGTAATTAACAGATGACTGTTCATGCCTATTGCTATACAAAGTAGTACTTTAGAACCTGTAATTGTTCCTGCAGGACTGGCGGGAGTAGCTAGTATTACTTATTGAGTGCGGTGTGGGGTTAGCTTAATGTGAGCCGGCATTTCGTAGGCTGTACATATATTGAACAACGAGTACTGGCACAGCCGGTCTAGCGGATAGTCCTCCCCAAAGTGAAACATGGCTATTCAAAAACCCGAGAATTAAAAGGAGTACAGAAATGTCAAAAGGGCATTCTCTACAAGACCCTTACCTGAATGTGCTGCGTAAAGAACGCGTGCCAGTTTCTATCTACCTGGTTAATGGTATTAAGCTTCAGGGGCAGATTGAGTCTTTCGATCAGTTCGTTATTCTTCTTAAGAACACAGTGAGTCAGATGGTCTACAAGCACGCTGTTTCTACTGTTGTCCCAAGCCGTCCAGTTCGTCTGCCAATGCAGGGTACTGATCAGCCTGAGCATGAGTAATCTTGCATGATGCATCTTGAGGGCGCATAGGCGCCTTTAGGTGTTTCCTGTTTATTTTAATAATGAGCCATGTGGCGCTGTCTTATTTTCAGGTTTCTCTGAGCTGGTTCCCAGCTGTTATGCGCGCGGTTCGTGGCTTTTTAGGAGATCTATTTGTTTTTTGACCGCCATGAGGGTGGTGAAGCCGCAGTTCTCGTTCATCTGGAATTGAACGATGATCGTGAGCGGGAAGACCCCCAGGAATTCATGGAGCTGGTGCGCTCCGCTGGCGTTGAGTCTGCCGCATTTATTACCGCAGGCTGCAAACATCCCAATCCCCGTTTCTTTGTCGGTCCCGGCAAAGTTGAAGAAATCCGTCAGCTGGTTGTACTGCACGATGTCGATGTTGTGCTGTTTAATCATGCCCTCTCACCAAGCCAGGAACGTAACCTTGAAAAAGAGTTGCAGTGCAGGGTTATTGATCGTACTGGACTGATTCTGGATATATTTGCCCAGCGTGCCAGAACCTTTGAAGGTAAGCTGCAGGTTGAGCTGGCTCAGTTGCAACACATGAGTACACGACTGGTTCGTGGCTGGACCCACCTTGAGCGGCAGAAGGGTGGTATTGGCCTCAGAGGACCGGGTGAAACCCAGCTGGAAACTGACCGTCGTCTTCTCAGAGCGCGTATCAAAAGCATAAGCCGTCGTCTGGAAAAGGTACGTAAGCAGCGTGAGCAGGGGCGACGTTCCAGGCAGAGAGCAGAAGTTCCTCAGGTTTCACTGGTTGGATATACAAATGCCGGTAAGTCGACACTTTTTAACCGCGTGACGGAATCTGTGGTTTACGCAGCTGACCAATTGTTTGCCACCCTTGACCCAACACTGCGCAGAATTGATTTACCGGATATTGGACCAGTAGTACTTGCAGATACTGTAGGCTTCATCCGTCATCTTCCTCATAAACTGGTTGAGGCATTTCGAGCAACACTTGAAGAAACCCGCCAGGCTGATCTTCTACTGCATGTGATTGACAGTCATGATCCAGAACGTCTGGAAAACATGGATCAGGTTCATTCGGTATTAAAAGAGATCAATGCCGATGAAGTGCCGCAACTGGAGGTCTATAACAAGATTGACCTTTTGCAGGGTGTAGAACCGAAAATTCAGCGAAATGATGAAGGGCGGCCTGTTCGGGTCTGGGTATCGGCGGTTACCGGTGATGGTGTTGACCTTCTTCAGGAAGCCATCAAAGAGTTGCTTTCGGATGATATGCTGCAGGGACAGTTAACCCTGAAGCCAGCCCAGGGGCGTATTCGAGCCCGTCTCTACAAGCTGGGGGCTATTCAGTCAGAAGCCTACTCTGAGAGTGGTGATATCGTTCTGGATATTCGTTTGCCAAAACCCGATTTTGAACGCATTTCCAAGCAGGAAGGCCTTGGCGACAGTTGTTTTCATTCCACGCTCTAATAACGATGCGGTTTGTACGTATTGATCCAGATCAATACGTGCAGATCCCTTTCTCTTCAATATTACCTTTCTGTTGTTTCTGCTGACTGTTTACCAGTAAAAAATATTGGGTTCCTCATTTGTTGGGCCCAGGTAAACAGCAATAACTGGATATTGGTAAGTTTTCTGACAGCAGGGAAAACTCACTTACAAAATGGATTGCAGTGATGCTGAATGCTGAAAGTGCGGTATTGGATAATAATTCAGAAGAGTTATTCCCCTGGTCGGATAAACTCTGTGTGGGTATAGAAGAGATTGATGCCCAGCATCGGGTTCTGGTGGATCTGCTCAATGAGCTGCACCGTGCTATTCATGAAAGGCATGGATCAGAAGTTGCTCATGAAATTCTGGGGCGTTTGGTAGAATACACCCGGATTCATTTTACGGTAGAAGAGTCATTGATGCGGGTACTCGGATACCCGGATTATGAAGAGCATAAAAAACATCACACTCAACTGATTGATCAGGTGAATGGCCTGCATGAGAAGGTGGGGCAGGGGCAGCAGGTCAGCTTTGAACTGCTTCATTTTTTAAGAGTCTGGCTGACCAAGCACATTATGGAAGAGGATCGGGAATATGTTCCCTTTATGCTTTCAAAAGGTGTAGCTGCAAATTATAAAAAGCGTTCCTGGCTGGACCGAATATTTCATCACGAATGATGGATGAAATTTGGGCGAAACAGCTCTAATTCGGTGTTTGTAAAGAAAATCCGTTGCGGTCTTTACCAATTCGGCTTGCGCTATTCGCTATCCAAACTCTACAATCTGGCTCAGGAACTATCTTTACGGTGCACGTCATATCGAGTGCCCGTAAAGGTGTGACAGGATCCCGGACAGCAAGGATACGTTGCATTTTTTACTCCCCTGTGGTGGAGTGAAAGTTGATGGCTGCTCTGGAAATTTATCCTGCGACGTCATGTCATACCTGGCAGGCTCTCAAGGTCTGAAGGTGACTATGGTATGCACATCCTCTGATGGACCGGCAATTGATTTAATAGCATGTCGTCCCCAGTAACAGGGATGCTCAAACCAAAATTCAATTTGATGCTGACTCTACGGAGACATATATGGCCTGGAACGAGCCGGGTGGAAATAACCAGGATCCATGGGGCGGTGGTAACAAAGGCGATAAGCAAGGACCACCGGACCTGGATGATGCTTTTCGCAAATTTCAGGAAAAACTGAATTCCATGTTTGGGGGAGGTCGTAAAGGCGGTTCCGGGGGTGGTGCCCAGGCAGGCTCTTCTTCCGGAATGTTTATTGGCATCCTTATTCTGGCTGTTGCTGCTTATATCTGGAATGCGGTCTATACCGTTGATGAAAAGGAGCAGGCCGTCATTCTTCGGTTTGGTGAGTATGCAGAGACTGTTGGCCCTGGTCTGCATATGTACTTTCCTCCTATTGAAACCAAGTTTCAGGAGCGGGTTACTGAACTTCGGACGTACAACCTTCTGCAGCAAATGCTGACTGAAGACGAGAATATCGTCGAAGTGGCCATGTCGGTTCAGTACAACATTGAAGACATCAAAGACTATGTGCTCAACGTTGCCAAGCCTCTGGTGAGTCTGGAAGAAGCGACACAAAGTGCTCTGCGCCATGTTGTTGGTGGTTCCGAGATGTATCAGGTGTTGACTGAAGGCCGTGAAGTGATGGGTATTGAAGTGCGCGATCGCCTTCAGGCCTATCTGGACAGCTACGGTACCGGCCTGAATGTTGCCAAGGTCAACATTGAGAGTGCTCATCCTCCAAAAGAAGTGCAGGCAGCGTTTGATGACGTTATCCGCGCCCGTGAGGACGAAGAAAGAGCTAAGAACAAGGCTCAGGTGTATGCCAACAAGATCGTTCCTGAAGCCCGTGGTCAGGCTCAACGTATCATCGAGAATGCCAACGGTTACCGTGATGAGGTTGTCGCTAAGGCAGAGGGTGAAGCGGATCGTTTCGTGAAGCTGATGGGCGAATATAAGCGGGCTCCGGACGTCACCCGTGAGCGTCTGTACATTGAAACCATTGAAGAAGTGTTCAGTAAGTCCAACAAGGTCCTGGTGGATGTTGAAGGTGGCAATAACATGATGTATCTGCCGCTGGATAAACTGACACAGTCTCATGGCAGCAGCAATATGCCTTCCAGACAGCTGTCAGCACAGGAATTAAACGAGATTACCACCCGGGTGACAGAAGAATTGAATAAGCGCGTCAATAGCTCGCGAGTCAGTGGAGGGAGGGTAAGTCGATGAGTCAGAAAGCCTTCACTGGACTGATTATTTCCCTGGTTGTTGTGATACTGGCATGGGGGAGTTTGTTTGTTATCTCCGAGCGGGAGAGAGCGGTTCAACTTCGTTTTGGTCAGGTGGTTCGCGACAGCATTCCTCCGGGCCTGCATGTGAAAATCCCGCTGATTGACAAGGTAAAGGTGTTCGATGGTCGTCTGCAGACGCTTGATGTTCCATCCGAGCGTTTCCTGACGCTTGAGCAGAAAGCGGTTATTGTGGATTCCTACATCAAGTGGCGAATTCATAATGTCTACGACTTCTACCGTGCAACGGCGGGGGATGTATTCCGTGCCAGCAACCTGCTTGCCCAGCGTGCTGAGTCCAGTATGCGGAACCAGTTTGGTAGCCTCACTCTGAACGAAGTGGTCTCTGGCCAGCGTGACGAGATGATGGATGAACTGACTAAAACGCTGAATGAAGTTGCCCAGAAGGAGCTTGGTGTCAGCGTTATGGATGTTCGTATCAAGCGGATTGACCTGCCTCCACAGGTCAGTGACTCCGTATTCGAGCGGATGTCATCCGAGCGTGAGAAAGAGGCTCAGGACTATCGTTCCCGTGGTCAGGAGATGGCAGAAGGTATCATGGCGAATGCCGACCGTGAAAAGCGGGTGGTTCTGGCCGATGCCTATCGTCAGTCTGAAATGGTTCGTGGTGATGGGGATGCCAAATCCGCTGAGATTTATGCCAAAGCTTATCAGCAGGATCCGGAGTTCTATGCTTTCTATCGTAGCCTTCAGGCCTACAAAGAGAGCTTTGGAGAGTCTGGTGACATCATGCTGATTGAGCCGAAAGGTGATTTCTTCCGCTACTTTAACCACGATAAGCAAGGCAAATAATGAACTCTTGCTAATAGAGTGGTAATATTATCAAAACCGGGCCTCGCCCGGTTTTTTCGTGTGTGGGTTCATTGAACGTGTGGCTATGAACTCATGGCCATGCTGGGATCTAATACCGGTTGTGCTTCCTGACTCTCGTTATGAGCATGAAAGCTTGAGCTTTAGTTATGGCGATGATTGCCAACGCAGGATAAAGCTCAAATCTTCAGCACAACAGGGAGTTAGAAAGTTCGATTGGTATCATCAGCGGAGAATGGACAATGGACTTTGGGCAGCAATTGTTGATTGCTTTCAGCTTGATGCTGGTGCTTGAGGGGGTTGTGCCATTTCTTTACCCACAACGCTGGCGACAATTAGTAAGCCGGCTGGCTGAAATTGATGATCGGCAACTCAGAATTGCCGGTTTGATCAGCATGCTGGTGGGTGTGGCTTTACTGTATCTGATCAATGGTTAGCCACTTCGCTCTGGAAACTTTCCAATAACCAGGCATGGCTCGGTGGGAAAGGAGCGAAGAAAAAAATTCCACAGTAACAATAAGAGAGGCTGTTATGACCGTCGCTGATCGCTGGCTGCTGCCTGATGGAATTGAGGAAATTCTTCCCGGCAGGGCCCGTTGTGCCGAAAAGTTAAGGCGCGACATGCTCGACCTGTTTGACCGCTGGGGTTACCAGCTGGTGATTCCTCCCCATCTGGAGTTTATGGAATCGCTGACGGCAGGTGTCGGTCATGACCTTGATCTGCAAACCTTCAAGGTAACCGATCAATTGACCGGTAGAACCATGGGGTTAAGGGCAGATACAACACCTGCGGTGGCAAGGATTGATGCGCACACCCTGAAAGTGGATGGACCAGTAAGACTCTGTTATGCAGGCAGTGTCTTTCACGCCCGCCCGGCTTCTCTAGGGGCTTCAAGATCGCCGATCCAGATCGGTGCAGAGCTGTATGGTCACTCTGGTGTTGAAAGTGACCTGGAAGTGATTTCCCTGATGCTGGAAACCCTGGCTCAGGTGGATGCCGATTCCGTCAGCCTGGATCTCGGGCATGTGCAGATATATCGGCTACTGGCATCTCAGGCCGGACTGTCGGGTGATCAGGAGCTGGAGCTCTTTGATGCCCTACAGCGAAAAGCGATCTCTGAGGTTGAACAGCTGGTAAGCCGTTGGGATATCAGTGAGGTGTCCGCGAGGATGTTGAAAAGCCTGCCCAATCTGGCAGGTGGCCCGGAAATACTTGAACGGGCCAGAGGGGAGCTGGCTGATGCCCCTGAGGGCGTTACCACGGCTCTGGATGAGCTTGGGTTGATTGCAAAAGAGATTACCAGCCTTTACCCAGGTGCTGGTTTTTATTTCGACCTGGGAGAGCTCAGGGGTTACAACTATCATACGGGTGTCGTTTTTGCGGCCTATCTGCCCGGTCAGGGCCAGGCTGTCGCTAAAGGCGGACGCTATGATGGGATCGGTGAAGCCTTTGGCCGATCACGTCCAGCGACAGGTTTCAGTACTGACCTCAAGGCGTTGCTGGAACTGAAAGCAGAAAGTACAGATGACTGTACAGAAGGCACAACCATTTTTGCACCTGTTGATGCGGATGCTGCCATTGTGCAGTCCCTGCGTCGGCAGGGGGAACGGGTAGTTCGCCAATTGCCCGGGCAAGGGACAGAAGCAGCGGGCATGGGTTGCAACCATCAGCTGATCTGCCGTGACGGCGAATGGTTGGTTGAACCTTTATAAAATGGCATCAAGGTCTGCTCCGCCAGGAAGTATCGGTGGAACAGTATGCCGTTCGGGGTGGCAACCGATTGCCGTGTTTTTCCGCAGGTGTTCTGCGGATTTGTAAAGTTACTGATGCAGCGTCAGGCTGCATTGCATTGAAACTAAGAGACCGATTCCATGGGTAAGACTGTTGTCGTACTTGGCACCCAGTGGGGTGATGAAGGTAAAGGCAAGATTGTCGACCTGCTGACGGAGCAGGCTGAAGCCGTTGTTCGCTTCCAGGGCGGCCATAATGCCGGACACACCCTTGTTATTAATGGTGAGAAAACCGTTCTGCACCTGATTCCTTCCGGAATCCTGCGGGAAGATGTGGTTTGCTACATCGGTAACGGTGTTGTGCTGTCTCCTGAAGCGCTGCTGAAAGAGATGAAGCAGCTGGAAGAAACCGGTGTTCCTGTTCGTGAGCGCCTGAAACTCAGCCCGGCCTGTCCTCTGATTCTGCCTTATCATGTGGCACTGGATCAGGCGCGTGAGCTGGCCCGTGGTGAAGCAAAAATCGGTACTACAGGTCGTGGTATCGGTCCTGCTTATGAAGATAAGGTGGCCCGCAGAGGTCTGCGCGTTGCTGATCTGCTGCACCCTGAGCGTTTTGCCAGAAAGCTGAAAGAAGTGATGGATTATCACAACTTTGCCCTGCAACACTACTACAAGGCAGAAGCCGTAGATTACCAGACCGTTCTGGACGACACGCTGGCCATGGCCAAGGAACTGATTCCGATGATTGATCGTGTATCAGACCGTCTGCATGAGCATCATGGGCGTGGCGACCATATTCTGTTTGAAGGTGCCCAGGGTTCTCTGTTGGACATCGACCACGGTACTTACCCGTTTGTAACCTCATCCAACACCACCGCTGGTGGTACCTCTACTGGTACTGGTTTTGGCCCGCTGTACCTGGATTACGTACTGGGTATTACCAAGGCTTACACTACCCGTGTTGGTTCAGGCCCCTTCCCAACAGAGCTGGATGATGAAAATGGACGCCATCTTGCCAAAGTAGGTAATGAGTTTGGCGCTACTACCGGCCGTCCACGTCGTTGTGGCTGGTTTGATGCCGTCGCCCTGAGACAGGCTATTCAGATCAACTCTGTCAGTGGTCTTTGCCTGACCAAGTTAGACGTGCTTGATGGTCTTGAAACGATCCGCATCTGCGTGGATTACAAGAATGCTGATGGTGAGTCCATTACTACGCCTGTTGATGTTGAAGAGTACGAGTCTGTTCAGCCTGTTTATGAAGAGATGCCAGGCTGGAGCGAGTCTACGTTTGGTGTGAAGAGTCTTGATGAGCTGCCTGCCAATGCACTGGCTTACATCAAGCGTCTTGAAGAAGTAACCGGTGCGCCGATTGATATTATTTCTACCGGACCTGATCGTGTAGAAACTATTGTCCTGCGTCAGCCGTTTGCCTGATTGCTCCGATCAGGGACTTGAGACTAAACGTCAATAGCCCCTGATTTCTCTTAAAAAGAAATAGCCGGTTTATCATGGGATGGATCGGCTATTCTTTTATTGGCATTTTATTTTAGCCACCCTCTTTGCATTGACTCGCCGATACATGTACTAATACAGAATGGATTCAATGTTTTCCTTCCACCACGACCCGAGCTGAAGGCAGCCATGAGCTAGCGAAAGCCCTGAGCTAAAAGAAAACGGTATGACAATGCATTTTTATTTCCCTAAAGCAGCCATGAGCTGGTAAAGAGGTGCAATAACCACATGTCAAAAGGGTGGAAAAGCCAGGATAGTCAGGCATCTCTCGAAGCAGAGCGCTATGAAAACCCCATCCCCAGTCGTCTGTTCATCATGGAATACCTTGAGCAAATGGGTGCGCCAGTCAGTCATCGGGCGTTATGCCGTGAACTGGGTATAAACGACGAAGAGCAAAAAGAAGCGCTGATGTTTCGCCTGAAGGCGATGATCCGTGATGGTCAGCTGCTGCAAAATCGAAAGAATGCTTTTGCCCTGATCAGTAAGCTGAATCTTATCAAAGGTGTTGTTCAGGGAAATAAAGAAGGATTTGGCTTTTTAATTCCGGATGGTGGTGGCGATGACCTCTACCTGTCCCCCCGTGAGATGAGGCAATTGTTTGATGGCGATCGTGCGGTAGTACGTGGATCAGGCGTTGATCATCGGGGGCGCAGGGAAGGTCAGCTGGTTGAGGTGCTTGAGAGAAATACGACACAAGTTGTTGGTCGCTACTATACCGAGTCCGGTGCAGCCTTTATGGTGCCTGAGAACCCCCGCATCAGCCGGGAAATTATTGTTCAACCGGGCCCGCTGATGCCAACGGAGGGACAATATATTCTGTTGGAAATTACCCAGCAGCCCGGGCGTCGCAACATGCCTATGGGGATCGTTAAGGAAATTCTGGGTGGCAGAGCCGATGCCGGAATGGAGGTTGAGGTTGCTGTTCGCACCCATAATATCCCTCATGACTGGCCGGAAGAGGTAGAAAAACAGTGCAAGAGTTTTACTACCGAGGTTGCAGAATCCGATAAAGAATTCAGGGTCGATTTGCGGGAAACGCCGTTTGTCACTATTGACGGTGAAGATGCCCGTGATTTTGATGATGCGGTTTATTGTGAGCCGAAAAAAGGTGGAGGCTGGCGACTTTTTGTTGCAATTGCGGACGTCTCTAATTATGTGAAACCAGGCTCGGCTCTGGATAAGGAAGCGGTTAACCGGGGGACATCGGTTTACTTCCCGGGGCATGTTATTCCCATGTTGCCTGAAGTCCTGTCCAATGGCTTGTGTTCTCTGAATCCCGAAGTAGATCGACTTGCAATGGTCTGTGAAATGACCATCAGTGGCAAAGGCAAGATTTCCGGTTATAAATTCTATGAAAGTGTTATCCGCTCCCATGCCCGTCTGACGTATACCAAGGTCTGGGATATGTTGTCCCTCAGTGATGAGGGCCGGGAGCTACGGAAAGAGTACAAGCCGCTAGTGCCTCACCTTGAGCACCTGTACTCACTGTATAAAACATTGGTATCCGTGCGGGCAGAGCGGGGTACGATTGATTTTGATACGGTAGAAACACAGATTATTTTTGGTCGCCACCGTAAGATTGAGCAGATTGTGCCAAGGGAGCGTAATGACGCTCACAAGCTCATTGAAGAATGTATGCTGTGTGCCAATGTGTGCGCGGCAAAGTTTCTTGAGAAGCATAATCTCCCGGGGCTCTACCGGGTGCACGAAGGGCCGACGCTGGAGAAGAAGCTGAACCTGAACAGCTTTCTTGGCAGCCTGGGTTTGGCACTTCCCTCAGGGAAAATTACCCCTCGTGATATTCAGGCATTGTTGCTTAAGGTAAAAGATCGCCCTGATTACCATGTGATTCAGACCGTGGTACTGCGCTCGATGAGTCAGGCGGTCTACAGTGGTGATAATCAGGGGCACTTTGGTCTGGCCTTTAAGGCTTATGCGCACTTTACCTCGCCTATCCGGCGTTACCCTGATCTACTGGTGCACAGGGCGATTCGTCACATTATTCGCTCAGAGATTCCTTCCCGGCATGTGGTTCGTGTGGGGGCCAGCCCAATACCGGAAAAGCGCATCTACCCTTATAAAACGGGTGATATTCAATCACTGGGAGAGCACTGCTCTGCGACAGAACGACGGGCTGATCTGGCAACCCGTGATGCGATGGACTGGTTGAAGTGTGACTATATGCAGCAACATATTGGTCAAACCTTCAGCGGTATCGTCTCTTCAGTCACCGGCTTTGGGTTGTTTGTTGAGCTGAAAGATGTATTTGTCGAGGGCTTGGTTCACGTGACCAGTCTGCCAGATGATTATTACATTTACGACAATGTGCATCACTGTATGCGCGGTGAGCGGACCGGACGTCGGTTTGGTCTGGGTGATGAACTGGAAGTGATGGTCAGTAAGGTTGATCTGGATGATAAGAAGATTGACTTTGAACTGCTGTCAGCGCTTAGTAAGCCTGGAAGAAGAAAGTCATCCAGTAAGTCCGGTTCTGCTAAAAAATCCCGCTCATCAGGAAGTGCTGCGTTAGGCAGTCGATTTAAGTCTGCAGCGGCCAAGGCGAAACTGCTCAGAGAAGCTAAGGCAGCTGAAGAAGCGGCTAAAAAAGGGAAGGGCTCTTCATCATCTGCTAAAGGTGCTTCCGAGGATGGTCAACCGTCGGGTCGTAAGCCGAAAGGCAGAAAACCTTCCAAAACGACGGGTAAAAAGGGCAAGCCAGCCGCTTCCAGCAAAAAGAAGGTTGCGGGTAAGAAGAAAAAGAGCAGTGCCAAGAAGCCTGATTCAGCCAAGGCCTCAAAG
Source organism: Endozoicomonas sp. (assembly GCF_965196975.1). Lineage (NCBI taxonomy): Bacteria > Pseudomonadati > Pseudomonadota > Gammaproteobacteria > Oceanospirillales > Endozoicomonadaceae > Endozoicomonas > Endozoicomonas sp. The sequence continues at coordinate 4,042,749 of NZ_OZ239981.1, read as the reverse complement.
CCAGCAGGCAGACAGCCTCGTAAACGGAAGGTCAGCGAGTAAGCTTTTTTTTAACCACAAAGAGCACGAAGTTCACCAAGGAGGAGATAATTTTCTTCCTTTGTGTACCTCGTGATCTTCGTGGTTATATAAACATCTTTCAGAAGTGACTCATCTCAATATTTTGGTTTTTAGTTGATGGCTGATGAACAACCCCGCCATCATGGCCGCAATGAACATCCACACGGCGCTGTTGCCAGAAAATGCTGACGTTACAGCCGGGCCCGGACAAACACCCAGTAAACCCCATCCGATTCCAAAAAGGCTGGCACCCACCACAAGTGGCGCATCAATGACCTTGCTTTTGTTCAGGCTCCAATCATTACCGAGCACTGGCTTGGCTCTTGCTTTGATCAGTAATTGATACCCGGGAATAAACACTGCCAGGGCTCCCCCCATTACAAACATCAGGGTTGGGTTCCACTGACCGCTGACGTCAAGAAATGCAGTCACCAGCTCGGGGTTTATCATGCCCGACAGTGCCATTCCAATACCGAACAGCACGCCGGTCAGCAATGTAATCGCATAATTCATAACGCTCTCCTTTAAACACGGACCCTTAAACCATATGCAGCCGGATGAACACGGTAATGCCTGCTATTGCCATGAAGACACAGGTAGCAACAATAGAGCGGATAGAAAGACGCCCGATACCGCATATTCCATGACCGCTGGTACAGCCGTTACCAACCCCGGCACCGATACCAACAAGCAGTCCCGCCAACAGGATAATGAGGGTTGATGCGTTATAAGTTTCTGGAAAGGTGATTCCCAGGATCTGCATGGATAACCAGCCGCCACCGATCATCCCGATGATGAACAAAAGTCTCCACAGGAAGTCATTCCGCCCTGGAGAGATCAACCCTCCCAGGATACCGCTGATGCCAGCAATTTTTCCATTAAAGAGCAGCAGCAGTAGGCCAGCGCTGCCCATTAGCATGCCGCCCAGTAAAGACGACCATGGAATTGTGAACTCCATAAAGCTTCCTTTGTGTTGTTGTGGTTATGGAGATTGCTCTGGGTAAATAGAGTCCGGTGAATCAGGGATCACAGAATACGCTGTAAAGCGCTTTGAGAATCTCTTCAACCCGTGGATCTGCCAGCGAATAAAATACCTGCTGTGATTCCTTGCGGGACTTCACCAGCTCATGTTTTCTCAATACCGTGAGGTGTTGAGAAAATGCTGATTGGCTCAGTGCTGAGCATTCCTGCAGCTGACCTGCACCCATCTCTCCCTGAACCAATTGGCAAAGCACCATAAGGCGCTCGGGGTGGGACATGATTTTCAGAATACCGGCAGCTTCTGAGGCTCTGGTTTGCATCTCTTCAAGCATCATGGGAAGTAGGCCTCATTATTAGCCGTCGTCAAAATAATCCCAATCCTACCAACTGACTTAGTTCAGTCAATACTATATTAGATTTTTTTTTTCTAATTAAGTGTAGACTATATTAGTTTATTCTAATAAATTGTCCGACACTTGTTGCTGAAGAGAAGGGAGAAAAGCCGGTGTCTACCGAAAAGATTGTTATCGTTGGCGGTGTGGCGGGCGGGGCTTCTGCTGCGGCACGGGCTCGTCGTTTGAGCGAAAGTGCTGAAATCGTTCTGTTCGAGCGTGGGCCTTATGTCTCATTTGCTAACTGTGGTCTGCCTTATCATATTGGCGGAGAGATTGAAGAAAGGGATGCTTTGTTGCTCCAGACCCCAGACAGCTTTCTCAATCGCTTTAATGTAGATGTGCGGGTTCATTCAGAAGTTGTTCGTATTAATCGACAGGATAAGACAGTCACGGTCAGAAACTGTTTGAATCTTTCAGAGTCCGTAGAGTCCTATGACAGGCTGCTATTGAGCCCGGGAGCGGCCCCTGTGATTCCCCCCATTGATGGGATTGAGAATCCGCTGACGTTTTCTCTTCGCAATGTTCCTGATATGGACAACATTCTCAATGCTATTGCTGAAAATAAGCCTGAACATGCAACTGTGATTGGTGGGGGGTTTATAGGTCTGGAAATGATGGAGGCATTCCATCACCGTGGGACTAAGACATCACTGATCGAGTTATCGAATCAGGTCATGGCGCCTGTAGATCCGGAAATGGCTGCTTTTCTGCATCAGGAAATAGCGGGCAAAGGCATTGATTTGAAGTTGGGTGTAGCTTTGGAAAGTATCCAGTTTCACCCTTCAACAGCGGAAGGTAAAACCGGTCATTTGTCGTTAATGCTGAGTAATGGTGACATCATTAAAACTGAACTGCTGGTCATGGCGGTAGGTGTGAGGCCTGAGACCAGGCTTGCTCATGAGGCAGGATTAGCCTTAGGCCCGCTGGGAGGCATAGCGACCAATGCTTACATGCAGACCAGTGACCCGGATATTTATGCCGTGGGAGATGCCATAGAAGACAGTGACTTTATGACCGGAAAACCTGCACTGGTACCTCTGGCCGGCCCGGCCAATCGTCAGGGACGTATCGCAGCCGACAATATGCTGGGACGACATGAGACGTACCAGGGAACTCAGGGAACTGCTATTTGTAAAGTCTTTGACCTTGCCGTAGCGGCCACCGGTAAAAATGAAAAAGCGCTTAAACGGGAAGAGATCGATTATGAAAAGGTCTATGTGCATGGAGCCAGTCACGCCAGCTATTACCCTGGATCAGAGACGGTCTCACTGAAACTGATCTTTGATCGTGCTACTGGCAAGGTGCTAGGAGCGCAGGCACTGGGTAAAGAGGGTATTGATAAACGTATTGATGTCATTGCTGTTGCTATCAGGGCAGGCATGACCGTTGAACAGTTGCAGCACCTGGAACTTACCTACGCACCACCTTTTGGCAGTGCCAAGGATGTTATTAATCAGGCTGCGTTTGTGGCAACTAATATCCTGAAAGATGATTTAACCATTATTCATTACGATGCGATTGATAGCCTGCCTGAATACTGTCTTTTGCTGGATGTCCGAAATCCTGGGGAATTAGCTGAACTAGGCGCCATTCCCGGGGCAGTCAATATTCCATTGGATCAGCTACGCGGACGTCACAAAGAGCTTCCCAGAGACAAAAGGATTATTGTTTATTGCCAGGTTGGCTTGCGGGGCTACGTAGCCTTCAGGCAGCTGGTTAATAATGGATTTAAAGCAGCAAATTTAGCCGGTGGCTATAAGACCTGGCTAATGGCGGATAAGTAGAGACCAATCATTAAGTAATACCTTTGTCTAATCGACTCCAGCGCATAGTACTGATGGTCAATGATTCTGCTTTTTATGCCGATTTTTCTAACCGCATTGTTAGTGCAGGTTGTGGTTTCTTGATGCACCTTGATAGCTAAATAGTCATATGAAAAGGATTTCAATATGCTTAGCATGAGAGCAGGTCAAGCAGCTAATGGGGGAAACCATTCTTTAAGCCCGAAGTCTGGAAATAGTCGCTCATCAGGCATCTTTTCCGGCTTTCGGAAGGTTTGCCGAAGTGTTGGTAAAACAGTTAAAGGTCTTCGTGACTGGGTAACTAAGGCTCGGAATAAAAAATTAAAAGCATTTCGGATTGCAGTTCTTGTAGGTATGGTTGCGGGTGGTGTTTGTCTCGGGGTTGCTGCTGCAAAAGTAACACCTTGGGTTATTGCTGGTGGAGTGTTATTGGGAGGTGGTTGTCTTATCTATCGCTGTACTCGTCAAAAACAGTCCTGACAGAGTCATTATTGAATACATAAGAAATTAGCCCTTATTGATAAATTAAAAAATGAGGGCTTTTCAGAAGGAGCTGATGACAACTGAATCAATTTTTTTATTGCTGCATTCTGAATAAGAATAACTTCTAATAAACAACGGACTGTGACTATGCCATTCATCAATGTGAACAACCATGCTTCTTTGAACCGCGCTAAAGTTAAAGCGCCTTCTTATAAAAGTACGGCTTCGAGCTGGGGAAGGTCCGTAAAAAAATGGGTTTCAAAAAAAGCTATAGCTATTGATGGTTGGCTTAAGCCTGATGGTAGGTCTATTAGCAAGAGAAGAGTGATTGCGCTTACGGCTATGTGTCTGGGTGGAGGCCTTATCCTAGGTGCTGGAATTACAGCGTTGGCTACTTTCTCTGGAGGAACACCACTTGTCGTACCTGTCGTGATAGCTGTTGGTGGAGGGCTTATTTTGGGCGGTTATGGTGTTGGTCGTCGTTCTTAGCACCTCCGATATGTGGATAAGGTTATCAACAATAGCCCGTTCCTTGCTGATTTTGCTAAAATCCCGTTTTAACTCCCTGGCCTGTTAGGGCTTTCAGATGAGAAATCAATGAGCAATGACGTAGTATTTGGCCTGCATGCGGTGCAGAGCCTGTTTGAACGGTCGCCCGAAAGAGTGTTGGAACTTCAGGTTCAGAAAGGGCGAACGGATAAGCGAATCAATGCACTGGTTGATCAGGCCAGAGATCAGGGAGTTTCCGTCCGGTTTGTTGAGCGCGGCCGTCTTGATGCCAAAGCGGATGGTGTTCATCAGGGTATTATGGCCAGAGTATCTGCTGCCCGGGTGTACCGGGAAGAAGACCTGGAGGATATCCTGGATGGGTTGGATCAACCACCATTTCTTCTGATTCTGGACGGCGTTACTGACCCGCACAATCTGGGAGCCTGCCTGCGGACAGCGGATGCGGCAGGAGTGCATGCAGTTATTGTACCCAGAGATAAGTCTGCCAGCCTGAACGCTACTGCAACCAAAGTGGCCTGCGGAGCTGCAGACAATGTACCTCTGATTCAGGTGACCAACCTTGCACGAAGTATGGAATGGCTCAAAGAGCGGGGGATCTGGATGATCGGTACGGCAGGGGAGAGTTCCGGCAATATCTATCAGTCAGATTTAAAAGGTTCTCTTGCTTTGGTAATGGGCGCAGAAGGTAAAGGTATGCGCCGTTTGACACGCGACCTGTGTGACTCGTTAGTTTTTATACCAATGGCAGGTTCTGTCAGTAGTTTGAACGTTTCAGTGGCTACAGGCGTATGTTTGTTTGAAGCGGTTCGTCAGAGACAGTAACAATAAACTGAAACATTCTTCGTTTTTTCCTGCATGCTGACTATCTCAAATTGTTCTCACAAAAATAGTCAGTCATTTCTATTCTTAGTGTTCTCACTTTCATAACCACTCTAGTAGAACTTACGCATTGACAGCTCTGATAAAAGATGGTCTCAGCCAGTCTTTACCATCAGAGAAGCTCTTAATGAAGTCCCAAATAGCATCCTTGAGCGCATCATTCTTAACGCGATAGATGCTACTGAGAGATTCAGATACTTTCTTGGCCTGAAGGCAGGCATACCCAAAGATAGAGGCAAAAATATGGTTCCTGACCTGCTGCTTTCCTCTCACCTGAAAGCGCTCAATACTGCAGAGTTGTTTCAGCGCCCGGTGATACTCTTCGATCGCCCAATGGTGCAGGTGAAGTTCATTAAAGCCTACCTGTGGTGATACCTCTGATCCAGCATGGGGTGTGTAGACGACGTAATGGCGCAGCTCGTTTTTTAGCCGCGTCCGGTACAAACGCACAGAACCAAAATTACGTAGCCAAACGGTTATTCCCTCTTCAGGAATCTCCAGGCTCTGCACTTGTTGGTAGTCACCCTTTTGGATAGAAACAGTACGGTTGCTTTTAACGGCAAACATAAAACCCAGACCGTTGTTTTTCACAGTCTTCAGGTTTGCGGCACTGCTATACCAGGAATCCCCCGTAACAAATGCAGGTCGTAAGCCCCATACAAGTACTTCTTTCAGCATCTCGAGAAAATAATCATTTTTGGACTTTCCGTCCGCAGAGTCATAGATACGGAAATTGACAGGAAGGCTATAGCCTTTGATATCGGTGTAATAGAGCGTTATGAGATTAATGCCCTTGACGGCTTTATGATGCTTGCCCGAGTAATGATAGCCGATGAATGCCGTGTAGTTACTGTACGGCTTATCCAGCACCGTATCATCAACCGATAGCGTGCCCCCATCAAGAATCAGCCTTGCGGCTACTTCCATGAAAAGGTCATTGGGAGCAAAGTCTTCACGTTGTAGAAAACGGTTAACGCTGTGGTGTGACATATCTCCGATCTCACTAAGGCGAGTACAGGTTGCTGATTTCGGCTCACACAATAGAAACCCTGTATATTTCGGCAAATCACACCCAGCTGTTGTAGGTCTTGTTATCTTTCTACGCACGACGACATCCGCTATTTTTTGCTGATCTAGCAATTTTTACAGCTGCCTGTCAATGCGAAAGTCCTATCTAGTTAAGAGTGGTTGTCTTCGTTGTCTGTCAAAAACAGGCTTCACAATGATTGCTACCTTGCGAGGGCTCCAACCTATGAAGTCTCGGGTACTTTTTTTTCTTCTGTTATCCAGCTTATGCACGTTAGTTCACTCAGGTGTTGAGAGGCCTGCTGTCGGACCGTTGATAATGGAAATGGAGGGGAGAGGGATATATATGATCTCACCTGCTGTCACTCTGACGGGTGATGACATGCTCACACTGACAGCCCCGGAGGTTGATTGGTTGGATGGCATGAAACAGGAACATCTAGATCAGCTGGCAGGAATTGATCTGTCTAAGCTTGATGAGCTGTCTGGCTATCTGGATAAAGGAATCAAGAATACGCAGGTGATTTCTTCTATGGAATTGAAGTATAAGACCGAAGATGGCTGGAGAATTGTACAAATCCATGATCGGGTTGAATCCATAAGCACCTCAGGTGGAAATTTAAACATTAAGTTTAAGGAACCTTTGCAGTTGCAGTTGGAACAGAAGATGGAACAGGTGTCTCTGGTATTGCAAACCTGGCCTTCCCCTACAGACAGATGGTTAATGGAGTCGGGGCGTTTTCCAATGCACTCAGTTTGTTGTGATTGCAGTGGCTGGTGTGCCTTTCTCTGGATCTTGTTTGCCTACTGCAATAATTGTCTTCAGCCACAGGGAGGTGAGTATTGCTGCATAAATTGTGACCCTCCAGTTCCGGCTGCACCCGGGGGGGGCTGCGATTAGTCAATAAAAAAGCCAGCTCAGGTGAGCTGGCTTTTATCCGGATTTAAGGGGGGACTAATTCAAGCCAGCCCTCCACTTCTGGTTATCGCCACCGTTGTGCTCCCACAAGACGATAGGGTCACCACTGTTGGTGCCTGCAGCATCAATCAACATATTACCGTTCAGGCGGGTGCTGAACTTTCCACCATCTTTATTGAACTGCTGGTTGATACTGTTTTCATCACAGTCGGCAATTTCCAACTGCAGACCATTACTGATATTGCCTGCTGGTACAGCCATGCACTTATTGCCCGGTAGCTGGCTTTTGATGGTGCCTTTAACTGGGTCAAAGTACCACTGCTGCTCAGGAGATGCATTACAGCTCTTCAGCTGGATCTTGGTGCCGCTGGCTGTGTTGCCACCGGTTACATCCCAGCACTTGCCCTTACGCTTATCACGGAAGTCTACCCAGCGGTGAATGGCGGATTCGGGTCGAAGCTCCCACTCCTGCCATCTGCGGCCGTGATACTCCCATTGGCCAACATTATCACCATTATCGTAGCCGTAAGCATCAGCAACAATGTTTGGGTTATGCTTGCTGGCCAGTGTGTTCATATTGTAAGTCCAGCGAAGGTTGTCGCTGTCAACACAATCCCAGATCACGACTTCACCATTATTGTAAGCCTGTCCCCGGTTATCCAGACACTTGCTACGGTCAGCACGGTTTTCAAACATCTCGGTTGCTTTATTGAAAATCCAGTGCTGATCAAAGGACTCATCATCACAATCCCACAGCTGGACATTGGCGCCATTGACCAGATTGTTGTCATGGCCATTGATATCCATACAGCGATTGGCTTTGCGATTGAAGATCTTCACAAATGGCTCGAGAGGATCAATATAAGCGACACTGGTATTGCCTTCAGCGCGTTCCCACATCTGCAGATAGGCTTCAGCTGAGTTCATGACGGCTTCATAGATACGGCTGGAAGCCTGCTCACGTATATCCTGAATCTCGTCTGCCAGCATACCATAGTGCGCCATGCCTTCCTGGTTGTAGTCAAATACCCGGTTGCCCGACTTCTGCTTATTAAAGACCAGACCAAATTCAGAGGTGAATGGATACTCCAGGGGATCGGTATCAGCATTGCTGCGAGGTCCATGCTGTCCACCCAGGCCACTCATATCGGTGCCAAGGCCAATACCCTGGAGGTAAGGTGTCTGCTCGACGTGGTCCAGATAACGGGAAACCCGATGTTCCACCCCATTGGCATCAGCGTTGTAGGGAGCGGCAAAGCCACCGGCTTCAATTAATCGCTTGGCATTCTTGTGGATATTACCGTCACTACCTGAGTTCATCCAGCTATGGGATGTGACAACACCGCTGTATTGACGGGCTTCCACAATATCCATTACCGCATCAGCGGTATCCGGACTCATGTGATCCATCTCAATCAGCATGTTCTTATCGATCATGCGGTTGATCAGATAAACCCCTAGTTGAGATAGACCGTACTTATTACAGTGTTCAATCGTCTCATCGTATTCCGGGTTCAAGTTGGCGGTATCAAGAATGTCTTTAATAAACGGCACATCACCAATTAATGGGAAGCCAGAAGTGAAAGCAGCTCCTTTGGTGTCAACGTCACACTCTTTGGTTTCAAAGAAGCGGTTGCCAGCCAGCCATTGGCCAATATTAATAAAGCCATTTTCTACCCTGGAACCCGCTATTTGATTGTCAAATTTGTGGGTCGGGTAAATACTGCGAACGCCAAGGTCATACAGTTCGTTAAGTGCGTTCTCAACGGTATTACGGTTGCATTTGTCCTTTTGTCCACAGTTGAACGTTTCAGATGCTTCTACTCCCATCAGAACCGCCATCTGACCATTGGCCATTACCTGACGTGCTTCCTGCGGGGATGTCACTATCTGGAAAAACCCTTTTCCGGGGCCTCCAGCCTGAGCATCAATGTAATCCTGCATATCATTCAGGCTCTGGATCTGCAGGCGAATGCTGTCCATAGTGTCACAGCTGTTTGGGTTCACCCAGCTGCCGGGGTTGACTGTGGACTGAACTTTACAGAGTACTTCATTTTCCACAAGGTGGGTGACCATGAGTTTCAGACCGGACAGGTAAGCTCGTTCGATCCACTTGTAGTAATACCCCATATGGCTTAACGACTTATGGTTTGGCCAGAAGGGGAATTCTGGCCAGCCACGGGTGTCGTAGCGGAAATTGACATCATTAAACGCATAGAGGTTACCTATGATGTCCAGGGAACCGTCCGGGCCATGGATGTCCTTACTGTCTTTCAGAGCCTCTTCGACCCCCCAGCGATGGAAAGGCTCACCATGCATCATCTTACCGCCCATAAATTCATAGGAAGTAATATGGGTGTGTGGATCCACATAACCACGAACGGGAGCTGCCGGATCCCCTTTTAGCCCATCGATACTGCCAGCAACGTTGACTTCTATTTCCGGGAAAGGAGTACAGTCACTTTGTGCAACCAGCTTAAATTGCGCTTCGCTGGTGTAGTCGTGTGGGTTCAGCAGGTCAAAAAAGTAGAGGCCTCCATCCGTCCAGTTATGCCGGAGTTGCCTGTCCAGACCATTGCCGTGGAAGCTGTACAGATAGTCGCCATTTGAGGAAGGCTCTGCACTGATACGCCATTCAGCGTATTCACCGGCATAGCGCCCGGCACTGACTTCTGCTGGCAGGTGAGAGGCCAGATACCGACCGTCTACATCGGTCAGCATGTAGTTGAAAAACGACGTTGGTTTCATAAAGAAGCGGGCTGCATCGTCTGCGCTGATGCTTTCGAAACGGTAGCTGAGCCCGTTATCGATGGCACCACCTTTATGAAATTTTTTCAGATAATTACCGTTTTCCGGCGATTGGATGGAGTAACACCCCTGGGCAAGGCCATGAACGGCCTCTTCTGCCGTGTTTGCCTGAATGTCTGCCGATAGAAAGGCAGCACAGGCTAACAGGCCGTGACTTATACGCTTTGTTATCATGGAGATCTCTTGAATGTTATTTTTATTATTAGCCAGGTTCTGGAGACAACCTCAACTCAACAGATCCTTGGTCAACAATTCATCAGTGCTCTAATGAATTCATTTCCCAAAAATTACTATACAAACGTTCGTTTAATAGCGCAAAAAAACATGAAAAAAATTCACAAAAAATAGCGATCATCGATTGTGTGTATTTGTATTGCTGAATATTTCTACGACGGGTTGCTACCCGGTAACGCCCCCTAGGTCGCTCATGAAAGCCGCTCAGTTTGTATCCTTCGCTGATTCTTCCTCCGCAATTTCCTGACATTCTGCTTCCTGGGCGAGTTGTCCCAAATGTGCAGAATCGGATGCCAGAGGGCTTAGAGGGCAGGGGATGGATATTTCTTCTTCAACATGGATGTGCTCTAGTGGTTGGTCTGCCTGTTCACTGGCAACCTTTTGCCCAATCTGATTGACCAACCTGAATGAGAAAAAGACAGCCAATACGGAAAACACAATGCCACCAATGGCCTGTCCTGATAACACACCAAAGGCACCATCCATTTTTCCTCCCACCATGATAAAAGGCACGGTACCAATAGTGGCTTTACCCCAGTTAAATAATGTCGACCAGCCAGGCTTATCCAGATTATTAAACGAGGCATTTGCAACGAATAATGCACCGTTAAAGACAAAGCTGATGGCGATCCAGGTACAGAAAAAGTGAATAATCTGATTAGCTTCCCCCTTCGTGCGGAAAAGCAGCACAAGATAGTCCTGTATGAGGAAAACAATGATCGAAACAACGGTTATATAGACTGTTGAAAACAGATAGGCATTTTTAAGGCTCTGTTTGACACGGTCAATCAACCGGGCTCCATGGTTCTGTCCGATAATTGGGCCAATAGCCCCAGATAATGCAAATACGACGCCGAAAGCAACAGGGGTGATACGGCCAATAATGGCATAGCCAGCCACAACCCCATTGCCAAAATCAGCAAGCTCCCGCATGACCAGTACAGAGCTGATGGGCATGGCCAAATTAGTGAGAATGGCGGGTATCGCAATACGGAGGATATCGCCTATATCACGGTAAAACTGTTGCAGGTTTACCTTGCACAGCAACTTATGGACTTTAATGGCTCCGTATGCCGATGTGCAGAAAATGGTGGTTCGGGCAAAGACGGAAGCGATAGCGGCCCCTTCTATGTCCATATTCAGCATAAAAATAAACACGGGGTCTAATACCGCATTAACCGCACCTCCAGACAGTGTGGATCCCATTGACCGCTTTGCATCCCCAACAGAACGCAGTGCAGCACCAAAGCACATGGCAATCGCCAGTACTGGCATGGAGGGAATCATAATCTTAAGGTACTGGGTTGCCAGTGAATGAACTTCACCGCGGGCACCAACCAAGTCTAAAAGCTCTGGAATATACATCCAGACCACCAAAGCAATCACGCTGGTGGACAGCCCACCAAGGATCACCGTGTTCGCCAGAAACTGACAGGCTCGATCCCGCTCCCTTGCACCGATCGCTTTTGATAATAATGCCCCCGTAGCAATGGAGAGCCCGATGCCAATGGATGTGGTGACAAATAAGACGGTGCTCGCATACCCTACGGCTGCAGCAAGAAACTTTTCCCCCAGAAGGCTGAGGAAAAACAAATCCAGCATATCAACCACAAAAAGCGCGGTAATACCCACCGCATTACTCAGGCTCATTACGGTGATATGACGCATCGTTGAGCCATGGATAAAACGGGCGTGTGGCATAACTGGCCTTACGATTGTATGGGGTTGAATGAGTTGGTAACGACTAAAAACCTCAGTCAGCAGAGCGCTCTATTTGTCGCTTTGAAGTTACTGTTTTATTGAATGCGTTCGCTCACTGGAGTATCAGCCGAGCCTTGCCAATAAGTGTATCCAAGCTTCAGCATTTTATTCTCTTTCTGTCGTGTAGAAACCCTAAATATTTTGGGTATATTACAAATGAACAGTCTATCAGAAAGTTACCACTATAATCGTCGAAAGGCGATGCATTAATGCACTCAGTCAGCTCGTCATGACTTATTGCATTCATCATGTCTGAATCTTGATAGGTGTATTTTTCCTGCCTCGATTTTAAACTGTTAAGAAGGCCTTAAACGTTATTAGAGCACTACTGAGTTGCTATCATGGAATAGTCACTTTATTTCATTTAGCGAAGATTATAAGGATTGCTGACTTCAATAAAAATATGGAGAGTGTCCAGTATTAATTTAAAGTTCATACCGATGAACTCATTGGAGGATAAGGAGCCGAAAAGACCGTTATTAGGTGAAGTATGAATTTTTTTTATGAATAGATCATTTTTTTGCTGCAATTTATCTTTCTTTTCAAGTTGCTCCGAAAATATCAATGTAAGTTCAGATGAAACTTCAGCAAGTAATGTCACTGGAATTAAAGTTCTTGATGATGATTCGTTAATGCTGATTTTTTCAAAAGTAGAGTCAACTCGCGACTTATTAGAGTGTCGGAGGCTGAATAAACGGTTTTGCTGTGTGGCTGAAGACTACTTAGACACTGAGACAGTTAAGTATCAAGCCTCTATTGATGTAGATAGGTTTTTTGAAGGGTTACCTCAACAGTTGAGGTTAAATGCCTTTACTGCCACCAGGTTTCAGCAGGCTTTACGTCCATGGTTGTATTCTTCTTTCATGACTCTCAATGATCCAAGATCCAGAGTTTTGGCGCGTTTTGATCAATCACATAACCATAATGAGTCAGGTGGAGCTAATAGAATTTCCAGAGATATTTTTTATCTGGTTTCTGAAACTTTGAATAGAGCGCCGTCCTTAACCTTGCATAAGATCGGGCGACTCCAGCATCAACACCCCCCTTTCAGACTGCAGGAGTTTCCACCCCAGTGGTCGAATGTTGGTCACAGTCCCAGGCTATCTCAGCCCGAAAAGAGATCCCGAGGATTTTACAACAGCAAAGCTCTGGTTGATTGATCACGGAGATAAGCTGCGTCCTATTGGGGAAGTTTGCCACGGAGATGAACTAACATTTGTGTCATTCAGCCAAGATGGACGTATGCTGCTTACTGCCTCAGAAGATGGAAAAGCCATGGTTTCAATTTTGGATGAAGGTCTCAGTGTTGTGCAGTCCATACCCGTTTCCCACGAGGGAAAGGTGAACAGTGCCTGTTTTTTTGATGATGGGATGCTTCTCACCGCATCAAACGATAAGACTGTGCGTATTGCCAGTATCAGTAGACAGGGAAGTCGGTACAATCTTGTCGAGGCACAAATCATACCTCATGCTAAGGCTGTCAAAGTTGCCAAGCCCAGCCCTGATGGTCAGTGGATTATAACGGTGACAGCAGATTGCAAAGTGTTTCTTACGAATCTCAGGCGGGGGAACACTACATCAGGTGATGGATTAATCAATGAGGAGTTATCAGAATGTCGAACTTATACTCATGGTGGGTTTAGAGCTATTGAGTTTAGTTCAGACAGCTCAATGGCTCTGATTCGTTATCATAACAAAGGTTTTTTGGTTACTTTCGCTCAAGGTAGCCTCCCGACAAGACATAAATTAATTGCTGATATCGGTGAAATGTCTGATAGGCAGATTCACTGTCTACGTTTCAGTCCAGATAATAAAAGTATTATTATCAGCCACGGATTTGAAACTCTTGCTATAGATATGAACTGGGCTCATGAACTCCAGGAACCCATTACATTTTTGAGTCAATATAGACGTACTAATGAACTGACAAGGAATATTAACTGGTCTTTAGGTCATGCGATTCAAGGGTGTTCCTTAAGTGCAGATGGTCGAGTTTTTTTAATGGGCATCAAAAATTTCATTAAAATTGTCCGCTTAAAAAATGAAGGCATCACAACAGATGAAATGTGCCTGGATAATCAAAATGACTTCTGGCCAGCTCCTCAAATAAGCCCCGATATGCGATTGGTGACTACCTCCGATTTTCGTGGAGTGAGTCTTTATAAAATGGTAGCTGATGATCAGAGTGGATTTCCCCATTCCAGAAATCCATCGCTACCAAGAAATAGAGATATACAACGTAGAGCAGGCTAATGTCTGCTCTTGTAGATTACTTTTTTTTAGTCTCAATTTTAAACTGATAGAAAAGGTCTATCGCCTGGGCAACACCGCTTATGGCCTGAAGATAAAGTCGAGGCATTAATTCATAGCGCACTTTTACTTCGGCGATAGAGTTGAACACACCGGCACCGTATTGAACTCTAAGTCCTGGTGCAATCGTACCGCCAATGGTGACCTGAGTATTGTCACCGCTACCCTGAGTATCCAGAGTGACGTCCGAGAGGCCAATTTTTTCACCAATGGAGGTCACTACGCCGCCAAACTGGCTGACCCCGAAGCCAATCAGCATGGATTGCACTGCAGAGCTGTCACCGTCATCAAGGCCTCGTCCTCTAAGCAGATAAGACCACTGCTCCTGCTGTGACATGGATGGGTCAGAATAGATGGAAAACTCTGGCCGGGTTGGTGGGCCACTGACCTGGATTCCTACAGTTACATCGTCTTCTATACTTTCGGGGTTGCGAATGGCATTCACTGCAAGATACGGGCTGGAGAGTGGGCCAGAGAAAATAATATTGCCTTCTTTAATCAGCAGGTCCTGGCCAAACTGATGATAGCGGCCGTTGATCAGTTGAATGGAACCATCAGCAATCATCGGTTTTCCGGGCTGGAGGTCAAGCAATAGGTGACCGCCAAGGTCTGATTTCAGACCGTAGGCATCGATCTTGATGTCTTTCCCCAGAACAACATTCACATCCATGGAGAATGGAGGGCCAGCATGCATCAGTGTCTCTTTTGTTCCCGGAGTGATAATGACCACGTCATCAGAAGGCGTAATGGCCTGCTTGGGTAATTGCTTGATTCTTACTCTTGCCCAGGGAATGGTAATGTTACCGGTAAGTGTTTGAGTTTCCCCAATAGTGAGTTTCAGGTCAGGGGAGGCTCTTAATTGCAATATGCCGGGAACTTTTGCACCAAGGTTTTTACCTTTCATAACGATGATGCCAGTTGGTGGCATCTGCTGCCAGTCAAGGTGGCCAGAAAGCTTCATGTCTCCATCGCCTACTTTCATGCTGCCGCTGATCTTGCCTTTATTACCATCGACATTCAGCTCAGTCGTCAAGCTGCTGATGGTTACCATTTCCTGCCTGGCGATCATCTTCCCTTCACTGAGTTTTACATTACCGAAAAGCAGAGGCTCTTTCAGGGTTCCGCCCATGCGGGTGTCAGCCGATAAAATTCCATCAATGTTACTAATGTCCGGTATCAGTGGTTGCAGAAAGTACAGACGTATATCCTGAAGTTTGGCCTGTCCACTCAGCTGCTGGTCACTTTGCATATTATCGATGGCCAGATTAATGTGAGCGACACCCAGATGTTTTGATTTAAAGTCAAATTCTGCTTTCAGATCATCTTTGTTGAGGTTAATGGTCGTGGAAAGTTGCTGATATTTTACAGAAACCGGATTGTCTGAGTTGCTGGTGACTTCACCAGGGGTGGTTTGAATCTGGATGTGTGCTGTGGGATGACCGCCATCCCACTGAATGTCGCCACTGCCTGAAAGTATGGCCTGCCAGGTTAGGTTTCCGGGTAGGAATGGGTTAAGGTTTGACAGATTGAAGTCTGATAGCTGAAAGCGTGTTGTTCCACGATTAGCTGAAAATTGTGATGCATCCACGCAGAGCTTTGCGGGCTTTGCGAGCCAGCATTGCTCAGTGAGCCTCACATCGCCTAAAGCATTGAGCAGGACTGCAACGGGTTTCTCCAGAGACCAGTTATCGACCGGTGTGACTATCTTGGCACTGGCTAATTGGCCCTGCCATTTTTCATTGCTTTTACCATAAGTACCTTGCCAAACTCCGTTAATCAGTAACTCACCAGATACCGGTTCACCCTGGGTTGCCAACGATATTTGATGATTCCGTTCACTGCCACTGGCATGCAGCTGTAACTGTTTCAGTTGAATATCGCCCTGTTGAAGAGAACCCACGTCAACATGGGCTTTACCCTCTAACAGTGCTGTTTTGATTAACTCTCCATGGACTTGCAGTTGATTAATACTGGTCTGTTGATAATTAATGGAAGGGCTATCAAAACTGAACGATATTTTTGGATGTTCATCACTTCCTGTAAGACCCAGCCTACCTTGTAATGATCCTTTCAGGTCGGGGGTTAGCTCATTCAGAGCTTTTCCATCAAGTCTGGCTTTAAGAGACAGTTCTTCAGCGATTTGTCCACTGATGCTAAAGAGGTTCTCTCCAAGCGCTGCATAGAGGCTATGAATGTTGACCTTGAATGGTAGTGCAGCCATTGGTCTGATTCGGCTGTCGGCTTCCACTCTACCGGTTACTTTAAGGGCGCTATTCCGTAGTGAGCCACTTATATTCAGTTCTGGGATACTCAGTTGCCAGGAACCATCCCTCAGGGTGAATTGTGTCTTGATTTTGCCGTTCAGCATTCCTGGGACATTGGGTAGCCACAAGTCTGTTTTTAGTTGGGACAGTTGAATTTGTCCTTGCCAGTTGACCCCCTCTTTCCAGCCAACGTTTCCAGATAGTGTCAGTGGTTTTTCTGAAAGTCCATTTGTGTCAGCAGGGGTAAGTGACAGTTCATCAATATTCAGATGGCTCAAACTTCCGGAGGCGTTCAAGTTCAGTTGGGTTTCTGGCTGTTCTGCCACTTTAATGGCTGTGTCCAGTGAGAGCTGATATTGATTAAGATCGCCAGTAATCTTGGCTATGCCGCTGGAGGCTGACAGTTCAGGTGACTTACCGGATAGTGGCCATTGGAGCTCAGGCCATTTCAATGCGATGTTTAGAGGGAAGTTGCGAGCAAAAGGACCAATACTTCCTTCAAGTGTCGTATTGATTGAGCCTTCAGTAGATAGCTGTAACTGTAATTGGCTCAGATCACCTGAGGCTTCCAGTAATAGCTTTTCCCCTTTAATGGCTGTCAACTCTGGAATATTAAAGTCATCCAGGATAGTTGCATTCAGGTTCAGCGCTAATGGATAATTTTCTGATAGCTGAATCTCACCATGTAACAAGATGCTTGCCCTTGTTTGGTCAGCTCTGAGCTTCAGGCTGGTGATGTGTGCAGCTTGCCAGTTGAAACTCATTTCAAGCGCTTTCAGTGCTTCATCAATATCACCCTGCTGGTAGCGGGCATTGGTGAGTGTGAAATTCTCAAGATTGATGGGGATTGGAAGTTTTATTTCCGGAAGCGTGATCGTGGAGAGGTCAAATCCTTCTGAAGTCTGTTCTTTGGGGGGAGAAGTCTTTGCGCCGGTTGTTGCACTTTTCGAACCTGCTAATACAACCTGCAGGTTGTCTGCCAGAACTTCCGGGATAGACAACTGGTTATTCTGCAAATGGGCGCTTGCCTTGAAGGTTCCCAGGGAAACCCTGGTTCCTGAAACGAGAACGTTAAAATTCTGGATATTGATCTGATTGATCAGGATATCCAGAGGGATGTTGATGGCTGTATCAGCAGTCGATGGCTCTGACGGCTTTGTTTCTTCAGCCTTTGGCTGAATTTCAAGGATTCCGCCTTTGACTTCCAGCAATTGAACCGGTAACTGCCTTGTGAATAGTTTTCCAAGTTGCCAATTAAGCGTTATGTCATCTGCCTGAAATGTGATCAGACGGTCTTGCCAGCGTAAGTTCTTGATGCTCCAGCCGGTCATCAACTGACCCTCTGTTAGCTCCCCATCAAGACCCGGAATAGAGTGGCTCAGTTGGCGCCAAATCAGAGTGTTGCCGGTGTGTGTAAACAGCAACAATGAGGCCAGTGTAAACAAAACAATAAAAGTGGCTGTGATGATGAGTGCACACTTTTTTACCAGAGATCGTTTTGGGGATGGATTTGGACTGGATGCATTTGTCACATCCTCAGTCGTAACGGGTCCACTTTGATGAGAGCTGTTCATAGGTCAGGCCCCATGGAAAAGTGGATTCGCCAGGGGGAGCCGGGCTCACTGACCGCAAAAGCAAAATCCAGTTTCAATGGACCGAGGGGAGTCACCCACCGTATGCCTGGACCAATCCCGGTTTTCCATTCAACCTCATCTTTTTTATAGGAGTTGGTCGCAGTGCCACTGTCCACAAAGAAGGCAATCCGCCAGTTATTCACAATTTCATAGTCATACTCAATACTGGCAACAGAGATATACTGGCCCCCGATCAACTGGCCGCTGCTGTCTTTTGGCGAAATGCTGTCATAGCTGTAGCCACGAATGGTCTGGTCACCACCGGTAAAGAAGCGGATGGATGGCGGGATATTTTTGATCTCGTCCACCCAGATGGCTCCCTGCTCAACTCTGCTGATGAACCGGTGATGCTTGAAAAAGGTGGTTAGCCATTTGGCCCGGCCCCACACTTTGATAAAGTCAGCATCGGACTGCCAGGCTTTGGCAGATGTTTCGATTTTGATGTTGTAGAGGTGCCCGGAGCGGGGATCCATTGGATTGCCAACGGCTTTTCGGCGGTCAAACGACATGCCGGGAATCAGGAGAAGGTTGCTGCTGTTCTGTAAACCCTGTGTGTAGTCTTCATAGTCAACCCGAATAAAAAAGTCCTGGTCCCAGTTGCCTGGTCGCTTTTTCCATTTATTAATCGAAGCCGAAACCAGTTTACTGTCGGTATCCTGAACCATTGTTCTCTTGTAGCCACTGTCCAGACTGTAGTATTCAAGCAGCGGGTTACCATAAGGGATTTTATAGCGGCCGCTCAGCTCATGAACCTTCTGGGATACTTTTATATCACTGGTGAAGCTGTGGCCTTTTTCGTTCATCCAGGGTTTATCGATGCTCAGGGAAACCCTCGGGCCTTCATCGGTTGAGAAGCCAATACCGGTTTCCAGCTCCCAGGCGGTTTTGGGTATCACACTGGCGAAAATCGGAATCTCGCCATCGACCGCTTTGTCCTTTAAAGGGCGGACTTCAATGGATTTAAAGTATCCGGTTGCTGAAAAGTCCATGTTCAACTGGCTGAGCTTTTCAGAGCGATACTTCTGACCCCGTTCAAAATTGATAATGGGGTTGAGTAGCTCGCGGGTAGCCTCAGTGACGGTATCTTGATAAATCACTGGACCGAACAGATATCGCCGTCCTGACTTCATGGTGAGGATGATGTCGGCTGTGTGTTTGTCCGGGTAGACTTTGATCTGATGTTCAACCAGCTCTGCATCAAAATACCCACGGGTAACGGCTAGGTCGTTGAGACCCGCTTTGAGTGATTCATAGTCACCATCATTCAAGACATCACCGACCCTTAAAGCACTTTTCTTGATCAGTCTTTTGAAGGCTCGGTCTTTGTTGGCGTCTCCTTCCAACTCAACCTGAACGGATCTAATGATAACGGGCTGGCCTGGGTTTATATTGATGGTTAACTGACTGGGTCTTTTTTTACTGCGATGAAACTCGATCGATGGCTGATAATAACCAAGAGCCATTAAGGATTTTTGCAGGGCTTCTCTGATGTCGAGGCGGTGATCTTCAAACTGTCTGGGCTTGATCGCTGGCAGAGAGTCGAGGTACAGCATGGCATTTTGCTGAAGGTCTTTATTTAACCCATTGATTTTATAGGTAAGAGGTTTTACAGCCAGGGCTGCTGAGGAGAAAAACAGGACAATAAGAAGCAGTAGGCCGTTTTGCCATTTTGGAGTATTGGTGATTGAAGCGTTATTGGGGTCGGCCATAATTCAATAATAGTGTTTGCACATTCTCGACAAAAGAAACCGTAAAAGATGAATAGTTACGAGCTTGCATTCATATATCGGCTTTCAGCTCTTAACTCTCATATAAAGCTGGATTCGAAATATTGCCACGAGAATCGCTATCCTTTACATAACTTATTGTTTCGTATGGTCTTTCAAGGTATTTGGGGCATCGTTGGTCAAATGGAATGCGTATGTTATCAGTTTTTACTGATGTGATAGGACTGCGTGTTTATTTCAGAACTCACTCAAATCCCTATCTCTGTGATGGTTTGATTGTATACCTCAAAAGGTAAATCACCACGTTGGTACCGGATATTACCAATAAAGCTGATTCTGTAGCCCCTTGCAACCAGCGTAACAAATCTCTAGAATTCCCGCTCTTTATATGATCCGGTCAATCTGTCCGGCGTATATTTCGCTCTTAATGACGTTTCTTAATTAAGAATGTCTGTTCATTATGAGTGTAGTAATCGGTGAACGCCTGCGTTCACATTCTCCTTGCCTTACTGCCTTATAGAATCTTTCTGATGCATGTCAGAGGTAAAAAATGCAGAAGGCTATTTAACCCGTAAGGAGCAAATAATGCGTCATTACGAAATCGTTTTCCTGGTCCACCCTGACCAGAGCGAACAGGTACCAGCCATGGTTGAGCGCTACACTCGCGCTATCACCGAAAATGGTGGCAAGGTACACCGTCTTGAAGACTGGGGCCGTCGTCAGCTGGCTTACCCAATCAACAAGATCCACAAGGCTCACTACGTTCTGATGAACATTGAGTGCGGTAACGAAACTCTGGATGAGCTGACGGAAAACTTCCGCTACAACGACGCGGTTATCCGTAACATGGTCATTCGTCGTGATGAAGCCATCACTGAAGCTTCTATCATGCTGCAGTCTGAAGAAAAGCGTGATCGTCGTGACGATCGTCGTGAAGACCGCCGTGAAGAACGTGCCTCTGACGAAGCTGAAGAAGCCGTTGAAGACGAAGTAGAAGAGTCTGAAGAGTAAAACCTGATGATCAGTCATTCATGACTGCTCAGGTTAGTTACTTTAACCAGCTCTTTACCATACAAGCATAAATCCAAGGAGGCGTTGCCATGGCACGTTTTTTCCGTCGCAGAAAGTTCTGCCGTTTTACCGCTGAAGGCGTGAAAGAGATCGATTACAAAGATCTGAACACTCTGAAAGCTTATGTTTCTGAAACCGGCAAGATCGTTCCTAGCCGTATCACCGGTACCAAGGCTCGTTACCAGCGTCAGCTGGCAACAGCGATCAAACGCGCTCGTTACGTGGCTCTGCTGCCGTACACCGATCGTCACTGATTAATTCATAGGGTATAGCTGATGCGTGGACTGGCGGAACTGGCAATGCGTGGCCCGAAACAGGCAATGATTCTGGCCACCGTGTTTGCCTGTATTCCCATGCTCTTCTGGGTGAGTGCAGCCATTATTTCACTGGTCGTGCTGCGTCGTGGTACCAGTGAAGGGCTGAAAATACTTGCCTGGGCGGTGCTGCCGAGTATTGCCTGGGCAGCAATGGGACAGTTCTCCACGATCATCGGTTTGATAACTACCGTGGCTTTGGCCCTGGTATTACGCCAAACGGTTTCCTGGCAAAAAACACTACTGGCGCTGCTGCCTGCCGGAGCTTTAATTGCTCTGATACTGGCACAGCTGGCTCCACAGCAAATCTCCCTGATCAGCGACTTGGTCATGACATTTATTCGTGACTACGTTAAGCAGGCAGGGGAGAGTACGGACGACTTAGTAGCAGGCATCAGGCCGTTGGTGGAATACGGGGTTATTGGTGTGGTCACCTGGTTTAACCTGGTGAGTTGCATTCTCGGGTTGGTGCTGGCCAGATCCTGGCAGGCACAGCTTTATAACCCAGGTGGATTTCGTGAAGAGTTTCATCAGATCCGCTTGCCATTAACGGTAGCCATGGGGCTTCTGGCATTCACTCTGGTGGGTGCAACCTTTGTTCCTTTCCTGCTGGTGCTGGTTCCTGCAGCTACGCTGCCGTTGCTGGTGGCCGGGCTTGCCATGATCCATGGGCTGGTTGGAATGAGACAACTTGGAAGCTTCTGGTTGGTAGGGTTTTACATCCTGTTGATTTTTGTCACGCAACTGGCGTACCCGGTCATTGTTTTAACTGCATGTCTGGACAGTCTTTTTGATTTTCGCGCTCGCGCGAATAACCGACTGCATCAGGGATGACAGGTACTAGATAGAGGCTAGCGAAATGGAAGTAATCCTGCTCGAAAAAATTGCCAAGCTTGGTAAGCTGGGCGACAAGGTCACCGTAAAGAACGGTTATGGCCGTAACTTTCTGATTCCTTTTGGTAAGGCTCTGCCTGCTACTGAAGCGAATCTGGCGACTTTCGAAGCTCGTCGTGCTGAGCTTGAGAAGGCGGCTAACGATCAACTCAGCGGCGCTCAGAAGCGTGCTGAAGAAATGGCTGAAATCGAACTGACCCTGATCGCCAAAGCGGGTGACGAAGGCAAGCTGTTCGGTTCTATTGGTCCTCGTGACCTGGCTGAAGCCATCACTTCTGCTGGTGTTGCTGTTGCTAAGAGCGAAATCCGTCTGCCAGAAGGCCCAATTCGTGCTGTTGGTGAGTACGACGTTGGTATCCAGCTGCATTCTGACGTTGCTGCAACTATCAAGGTGTTCATCGAAGCTGAATAATCGGCTCGATTAACGGATAGTGAAAAACCCGGGACTCAATGAGCTCCGGGTTTTTTTATGTACATGGCTGTACTGTATACTGGCAATGCAGGAGCAATTGCCAGTATATGTTAGGGATGTGCAGTTTGCCGAAAACACATGACTACAGGAGATCAAGTAGCCGCAGGAGCAGTTAATAAAGCCAATTGTAGCTGCTGTATTTTTACCTCAGAGCCGCAATCAGGTATTCTGAATCATCATTCAACTAAATTTTCTCAGATCGTCACTATGCTGGATGCAAGTCCTCGTGACCTGGAGCTTCCCATCGATGAAGCTACGGTTGCCATTAAAACACCACCTCACTCTATAGAAGCGGAGCAGTCTGTTCTGGGTGGCCTGATGTTGGATAATCAGGCCTGGGACCGGGTGGTTGATAAGCTGACATCAGAAGATTTCTACAACCCAGGGCACCGACGTATTTATGCTTCAATTAGTGCACTGAGTAATGAGAGCAAGCCTTTTGACCCGCTGACTGTGGCTGAAATTCTGGAAAACCGCGGTGAGCTGGATGACGTAGGTGGATTGGTTTACCTGGCTGAGCTGGCGGGCAGCGTTCCCAGTGTGGCAAATATCCGAGCCTATGCCGAAATCATTTATGAGCGCTCCGTTCTGCGCAAGCTGATCAATACCGGACAGAAGATTGCAGACAGCGCTTATAACCCTGAAGGGAAAGACAGTCAGGCGATTTTGGATGAAGCGGAGCGGCTGGTTTTTAATATTGCTGAAGAACGTCCGAACACCGGTGGCCCGATGGGTGTGCGGGAGATTCTTGAGAACACCGTCAAGAAAATTGATGAGATGTTTAATGCCGGTAATGCCATTACCGGTACCACCACTGGGTTTAAAGACCTGGACGAAATGACCTCCGGTCTCCAGCCCTCCGATATGGTTATCGTCGCTGCCCGCCCTTCCATGGGTAAGACAACGTTTGCCATGAACTTGGTGGAAAATGCTCTGCTGAACAGTGAAAAGGGCGTAATGGTATTCAGCCTTGAGATGCCAAGTGAGCAGCTCATGATGCGTATGCTGTCATCTCTGGGAAGGATCAACCAGTCCAAGGTAAGAAGTGGTCAGCTGGAAGAAGAAGACTGGCCAAAGCTGTTATCGGCGGTTGAGCGGATCAAAGACAAGAAGCTGTTTATTGATGATACGGCGGGTATCAGCCCTTCAGAAATGCGCTCACGGGTTCGCCGGGTAGTCAGGGAGCATGGTGACCTTGGCCTGATCATGATTGATTACCTTCAGCTCATGCAGATTCCTGGTTTTGGAGAGGGGCGAACCAACGAGATCTCGGAAATCTCCCGATCCCTTAAAGCCATTGCCAAGGAATTCAGTGTTCCTGTTATCGCCCTGTCTCAGTTGAACCGATCTCTCGAGCAGCGGCCCAACAAACGCCCGGTAAACTCCGACCTTCGTGAATCCGGAGCCATCGAGCAGGATGCCGACGTTATCATGTTTATCTACCGGGATGAGGTATATAACCCGGATACAGAGTACAAGGGGGTTGCTGAAATCATTATTGGTAAGCAGCGTAATGGCCCCATCGGTACCTGCCGGCTGGCATTTATTGGTCAGTTCACCCGCTTTGAAAACCTTGCTCCAGATGCCTATGGTCGCTTTGATGATGAGTAATTGTTTGTAGAAAAAAGGAATCGACATTACTCATTAGTTATTGAAGTCGTCAGTCACTGCTTGAGGCATTGTTGCAGCAGTTTTAGTTGAACCGGGGAGGGGTGGCCTCCCGCAGTATACGCTCATGACGATACTGCTAGTACTGACCATATTTTTGATATTATGGGGTGATTATATTTTAGTTTTGTAGTACTAGGTGAATCTTCTTCCAGGATCGGTAAATCTGGATATTCCAATTGGGTGCTCTCTCTGAATGATTGAAACAATAGTGCTCTATTTTCACAGCTACTATGGGAACACCACTCATAATAGTTAACTGTCATGCCCGCTTCTGTTATTTCCAGCTCTACCAAAAGCATCGTTTTGCAAATTGAAGTTTCTATAGATTCAGGCAACATGCTGAATCTTGAAGATAGTTTACAGCGTGCACTCAATGAAGCCGGGCAGCTTGGAACAAAAGAGTTATTGGGGCTATTTGAATCACCCAATAAAGAACCTATCGTCGTTAATCAGCAGAAGTGGAACTACAAAGGAAAGGTTCTTAAGCACTATGAAACCTTATACGGTCGTATACCTTTGGAGCGCTCCGTATATCAGGGTGTCAGAGGTGGCAGTACTCTGGCAGCACTTGATCTTCGTGCCGGTATTATTGGTTCAGCTACCCCCAAATTTGCCAAGTCTATCGCCTGGAAATACAGCCAGATGCCAGCGCCTGCGGTAAAAGAAGATTTTGAGACCAACCATCAAAGGACGCTTTCAAATTCTTATATCAAGCATTTATCGGACAGAGTAGGTGCATTAATTGAAGACCAGCAAGACACTCACTACCACCTTCCTCCACTAAAAGAGCCTGTTGAAACAATAGCCATTGGTCTGGATGGAACCTGCATGCTGCTTTGTGAAGAAGGCTGGAGGGAAGCCATGTGTGGGACATTGAGCCTATATTCTGCAGATGGAGACAGGCTCCACACGATATATACAGCCAGTTCGCCAGAGTATGGTAAACAAAGCTTTATGAGCAAGCTCGACGAGGAGATTGCAGATCTAAAACGACTCTACCCAAATGCCACATACATCGGGGTAGCTGACGGGGCTAGAGAAAACTGGAGTTATTTGAAACAACATACCTCTGGGCAGATACTCGATTTTTATCATGCATCTGAATATTTAGCTGGAGCAGCGGAAGCACTGTTTCCAACCAGTAAGGCGAAGCGACACCAGTGGCTTGAAGACAGGCTACATAGTTTGAAAAACAAGCGTGGAGCAGCCAAAAAAATCCTTCAGGAAATTGAATCAGCCGAGCTCCCGAAAAAGACAATCGCACTGACAGAGAAGCGCTACAAAGCTGTGAGCTATTTTACAAACAATCACCAGTTAATGAATTATCATCAGGCGCTTAAACGCCATTGGCCAATAGGTTCAGGAGTTACTGAAGCGGCTTGTAAGACTCTGGTAAAGCAACGATTATGTGGTTCTGGAATGAGGTGGAAAGCAACAGGAGCGGAAGTGCTTTTGACAACAAGAGCACTGATCCAGAGTAAGGGGCGCTGGGAACAACTTTGGTCTGAGTTCATGACTGGAAAGGTTGAAGCTAACCTATGAGTCAGTTATCAAATTGAGAGAGCACCCTTCCAATTCTTAATTTTTTCTTTCTATAAGAAGTCGACTCATTATCTGTTAAAAAACAAGGGTGCAATATTTGATTCATCCAACAAATCAGATATTTGTTAAATTTTGTTGTCTGAATGAATGTTTGGATGATTCCATTGCCCAATACAAATTTGGGTTTCTGAAAAAGAAAAGGTAACTGATTTTCAGTGGGTTTATCTAATGCTTATAAATGAAACAAGGGGGGGCTAGTTAAATACTCTGTATTTCTGAGCTACTCTTTTATTGCTTTCCTAGTTTAGACGCAGTGAATAAGCAAAGTTCATTTGTCAGGTGTTTCCAATGATGTTTCGAAAATTGATGGTTTATATGGCCATAGGGGTGCCGACTGTATTACATGCCACCAAATCAGATGAGATAGTAGTCAGTGCTGAACCACAACATGAGTATAACATTCAAGCCAGTACTTCTAATGGTAGCCAAAAGAAATCATCCTATCAGAAATACCTAATGCTTCGACGATCCTCATCTCTCGTTTCTCTGTTTGATACTTTTGGCCCTGGGGTTGTGCACTATATGTTGCTTGGACGGGCCCAGCTTTTTTTGCTGGGGAAGGTAAATAGATACTTTGGTGCGAAGATTCCAGTTAAAACCCTTAGAAGGATGTCTTTTTTCGGAGTAGATGCATTGACTGGTCCGGTATCCGCCAATTTAGGGCTTTGTGGTCAGTTAACCATAGAGGCGAAGGATGGGTGGCAGATAGATCGGTTTCAGGTGATACAGGGCACTGTTAATAACTCGTTCTTATTCTCCAGCCGGAACAAAGTAAATTACAAGCCCTTATGTGAAGGCTCAAGGCTATTGGAAATCGCTGACTCGACAGGTGGTTTGCCATACTATCGAATGCATTTTGGCTACCCTGTTGACCTTGAATTAGTTGTTAAAAACGTAGTGCTAGGCAAGCAGGCAAGCTTGTCTGTCAAAAAAGGCCTTTGTTCAAAAACAAGCATTGGCCAAGTGGTTGTCAAAAAACTGGACAATACGGCTGTCAATCTTTGTACCCAAAATCCGATTCTATTGAGTAATAATTCAGCTGTTGTCAACTATGCTAAAAAACTAACCACAAGCTTTTATTCGTCAGCCTACCTAACAATTCAGGATGAAGACTGTCCGTTACTGCATTGAGTAGTACCATGTCTGATTACCATTTAATTTGTAAATAAGACTATTGACGTATTTATAGTAAACATAATGAAATTAAAGATTTTTCTTAGAAGCTTTGTATTTATATCATTATTCTTGTGTCATTCATTGAGTGAAGGTGCAAGCAGTCAGGAAAAAGAATCTGAAGGTTTGTTTTTAGGTTTTCAACGTTATATTTTGAATTCGCTGAAAGAGATTTCTGATTTATAC
The DNA here is from genome assembly GCF_965196975.1 of Endozoicomonas sp. NCBI lineage: Bacteria > Pseudomonadati > Pseudomonadota > Gammaproteobacteria > Oceanospirillales > Endozoicomonadaceae > Endozoicomonas > Endozoicomonas sp. The sequence continues at coordinate 4,015,573 of NZ_OZ239981.1, read as the reverse complement.
CTCTTTCCGAAGGCTTTTCCAATGGGTGCGAGATTTTGGCTTTATTATCCTTTTGCAAATTATTATCCATGTGGTTCGTTAACGATTTACCTTGAAGGTGATTGGTTTATTCATAGTCTGTTTATGAAAAACGGTGTCGTGCTAAATCCAATGGATTTTTCAAGTGAGGATAAGGCTCAATTCACGGCAAGGGATCAGAGCGGGCAGCAAAAGCTTTTGAAAGTTCAACAGGAGACGGGATTCAATCCTCTTACGAATGTTTATGTATATAATCATCCTATTGACCTATATTTAACGGTGATGAAAAAATATACTGGTGAGAGTCAGCAACTGCGCATCACAAAGAATACCTGCAACCCATTCAAAGTAGGCTCAGCAAAAGTACAGCTCTCAGGCTCTCAAAGGGTTCATTATCAACTGGTTCAATCCAGACTGTCAGAGGGTATGTGGACACTCCCTGACTGGTTTTGGTCTCCATTATTTGATCCGGCTTATCTAATTATTCGCGATTGATTCATAACCTTGCTAGTTGGTGGGTATCTAAAGTTTTATGGTTGAATGACAGGCCGGTTTTTAGAGCTGGCCAAAAACCGAAAGTGGTGGCTCGTCCAGGGCTGCCAGTTGCTCCCTTAATTCCAGAATATGCTCCGCCCAGTACCGCTCAGTATTAAACCAGGTAAATGCCATTGGAAAAGCGGGGTCATCCCAGCGTTTTGCCAGCCAGCCGCTGTAATTGATCAGTCGCAAAGTACGGAAATATTCCACCAGATTCAGCTCTGAAGGGCTGAAATCCATGAATTCTGTATAACCTTCCAGGATCTCAGCCATTTGCATTGTCTGTTCCCTCCGGTCTCCAGATAACAGCATCCAGAGATCCTGAATAGCCGGAGCCATACAGGTGTCGTCAAAGTCAACAAATTGAGGGGCATCATTCCGCCAGAGGATATTTCCCCCATGACAGTCACCATGGACACGAATGGATTGCCACGTATGCTGTTGACTCATGCGCTCCAGACGATGGAGCAGATCCCGGGTCAGGGTCTGGTAGGCTTCAAGAAGAGAAGAAGGAATAAAGTTGTTTTCCAGCAGATACTCAACATTATCGATCCCATATCGCTGCAAGTTGATCGCTGGTCGGTGTTGGAAGTCACTGGCTGATCCCAGTTTGTGCATTCGTCCCAGAGTGCGACCAAGTGTTAGAAGGTTGTCGAGATTATCGAGTTCAGGCGCATGACCACCCTGACGCGGAAACAGAGCAAAGTGAAAGCCTTCAAACTCATGCATCGTATTGCCCTCTTCATCAGCAATCGGTGCAACCACCGGTAACTCCATCGCATTGAGATCCAGGGTGAACTGATGCTCCTCCTGAATCTGGTCTTTTGACCAGCGTTCAGGTCGGTAGAATTTTGCAATCAGGGGTTCACTTTCCTCAATGCCGACCTGGTAAACCCGGTTCTCATAGCTGTTCAAGGCCATAATCCGGGCATCACTCAGAAATCCAATGCTTTCAACGGCGTCCAGTACCCGGTCTGGAGTCAGCTGGTCATACGGGTGTTGAGCTGGGATATTCATGCTGACCTCCAAAGGAGTCTGTACTCTGTGGCGAAGATTCTATAACCAATAGTGCAATCTGGCCACTTGCGCTGGATGGAAAGCATGCAGAAAGTGAGACGGAGCCTATAATTTTCGGAGTCTTTCCAGCAATCACCGAGTATGCTTTCCGACTCCTCATTGCTTGCAGCCTGTCAGGAATGTGGCATGGTTTCTCGAGTACCCAATTTACTTGAAGATCAGGTCGCATCCTGCCCGCGCTGTGGTAACTCGCTCGTTACTCGAATCAAAGGCTGCCACAGCAAAGTATTTGCCTATGGCCTGGCAGCATTGATACTGCAGGGAGTCAGCTGTTTCTTTCCCTTTATGGCGATAGATGTTGAGGGAATATCACAGCAGGTCGCACTGATTGATGTATTGATCGTATTCTTCTACTTCAATAAGGCTGCATTGGCCTCTTTGTTGCTGCTGACTATCATTTTTCTGCCTGCATTCTACTTGATGGGGTTGATGATTCTGTTTGCCATGGCCTGGTACTCAGCAACATCGCAACAGTACCTTGGCGATTCCACGTGGGTTAAACGGCTTTTTCGTTTTGTGTTTTGTGTGGAACCCTGGTTGCTGGTGGATATTTTCTTTATAGGCGCTCTGGTCAGCATTATTAAAATGGCGTCCCTGTCCGATATCAGCATTGGTATTGCCTTCTGGACTTACTTTGTTTTTGCCCTGCTGGTGGTTAAATGCTCCCGCATGGCAGACAGGCACTGGCTTTGCACTTATCTTTTTTCACCGGTCAGTACGGCAGATGTTCAACCCGGAGACAGTCACCTGACCGGTAATCATCTGGTTTGCAATTTGTGCGGCCAGATTAATCCCGCCACAGATGGCAACGTTGATAAAGTGACGCACTGTCAGCGCTGCCATTTTCGACTGTACCCATACAACCCCGGTCAAAGTATCAGATTGACCACAGCGGTGCTGATGACGTCATTGATCTTTTACTTTCCGGCAAATCTGTACCCTATGATGTACACCACCAGTTTTGGTGACTCGGACGGCTCCACCATCATGGATGGCGTGATATTACTCTGGAAGCTGGGTTCTTATCCGGTTGCGCTGGTGATTCTGACCGCCAGTATTATTCTGCCACTGACCAAGATGCTGATTCTGATCCACCTGCTCTGGTCTCAGCGCAGGCGGGAAGAAGAGGCCTCACAGGTAGTTCTTGAGAGACTAAAACTCTATCGGTTTATTGAGGTTATTGGGCGCTGGTCGATGATTGATGTCTTCGTTGTCGCGATCCTTACAGCGCTGGTTCAATTTGGTGAGCTTATGCGTGTTACGCCTGGCAGAGCGGTCTTTTATTTTGCCCTGGTGGTGATCTTTACTCTACTCTCCACACGATTTTTCGATCCACGAATTCTCTGGAAAAACATTCCCTGTACTAACGACGATGGACATATGACCTCCAAGGGCTGCCTGAGGTTTGACCAAAAGGCAGCGCTTTGATGGACGAACAAAAACCAACAGCAACGGTATCTCCGGACCGGCATTTTTCTCCGGTCTGGATCATCCCGATTGTGTCGTTGATTGTGGCCGGCTGGATGGTCTATCAGTACATGAGTCAGCAGGGACCTGAGATCCATTTAACCGTACAAACTGCCGAGGGTGTGGTGCCAGACAAAACACTGGTTAAGGTGCGCAGTGTCAAAGTGGGTATGGTGACTGCCGTCAAATTAAGTAAAGACTACAGTCAGATTGATCTGACGGTTCGAATGGACAGTGGTACCGATCGCATGCTGCGTAAAGACAGCGAGTTCTGGCTGGTGAAGCCACGCATTGGCACTGAAGGTGTGACCGGTTTGGAAACCCTGCTTTCAGGTCCTTATATAGAGCTGGAACCCGGTGATTCAAAAGAGAAACGATCTGATTTTGTCATGCTCAGTGCCCCTCCCATTGCGGGGCCTGATATTAAGGGAACCCGGGTGATACTGGTTGCCAGTGAGGCGGGAAAACTGGCCATCGGTGATCCGGTCATGTTTGAAGGCTATGTGGTGGGGCGGGTTGAGAAAACCGGGTTTGATGTGGATAAACACCGGGCTACCTATCAGCTGTTTATTTTCCAGCCTTATAGTGGTCTGCTTCGTACCCGCAGTCGATTCTGGCTCAACTCGGGTATGGACATTAATCTGAACGCCCAGGGATTCAGTATCGACTTTGCTTCGCTGGAAACGTTGATTTCCGGTGGGGTCACTTTTGCGGTACCTGAGGGCTCCCCGGAAGGGGAGCGGTTAAATGGAGAAATGCCTGAGTTTGAACTCTATGACAATCTCCAGGATGTTCGGGCGAATATGTATGAGAAGCTGATCCCCTATGCCATGTTGTTTGCTGATTCTGTGCGTGGCCTCTCAACGGGAGCCCCGGTTGAGTACCGTGGTATTCGTATCGGCACGGTAAAGCAGGTTCCTTTTGTGCTGAGCGGAAAGGCCTCAGTGGCTACCATGAAAATTCCTGTTCTGGTCAATATCGAGCTGGAACGTATTGACCACCTGGCATCTTCCCGGGAAACCATTGATCAGCTGGAACAGAGCTTTGCTGATGCCTTCAAAAATGGCCTTCGTGCATCCCTCAAAACAGCAAACTTTCTCTCAGGCTCTTTGTATATTGATATCGACTTTTATCCCGATGAAGTACACACCTCCAAACCCGATGCTGTCAGAACGTATTATGGTTACAACGTATTCCCGACCATAGAGGGTGAGTTTGTACTGCTGCAGCATCAAATTGAACATATTCTTACCAAGCTGGAAAAACTGCCCGTTGATAAGACGGTTGATTATTTGAACCAGAGTCTTGTGCGTCTTGATGGGGCGGGTCAACAGCTTCAGAAAACACTGAAGGACGTCGACAGCCTGCTGGCGCAGAAAGAGACGCAGCAACTTCCACAGACTGCCCATGGAACCCTGGCTGATCTGAGGTCTATTTTGAAAGGGTTTAGTCCCGACTCGACTAACTACGCAGAAATTGCCCAAGTACTGTTGCGCATCAATCAGGCGTTGGGGCAGCTGGATCCCTTACTGAAAACCTTAAATGAACAGCCAGACGCCCTTATTTTTGGCACAAAAGGAGTGGCTGACCCTATCCCTGTCAAAGGAAGCAACCCATGAAAGTATTGCTCGCTGTTACGGTTATCCTATCCTTGCTGGCAGGGTGCGGTGCGAAAGCACCTCAGACAAAAAGCTATCTTCTTGAACCTGTACCCATCAAAGCGAATGCTGATTATAAGGCGTCGAAACCCATCATTGTTCTTGCACCGGTTGGCATGGATAACCTTCTCGGCAGTAAAGGTATTGTCTACCAAACGTCACCGACTGAGGCGGTGGTTGCTCAACAACATCTTTGGGCAGAGAATATTTCGACGCAGTTATCAAACCGCCTTCTGGTTGGGCTCCGGCAGGGTCAAAATCGCTACTGGTTAGTACAAAGCACGCCTCAGATGAATACGCCTGAAGTGGCAACCTTGCTGGTTAACGTTCAAAAATTTAATGGCAGCTACCAGGGCTATGCCGAGGTAGCCGGGGAGTGGTCTTTGCTGGATGGTCAGGGAGAGCTGTTGAAATCTCAGCCGTTCAGCTTCAAGGAACCCCTGAACTCTGACGGTTACACGGCACTGGTGAATGCGCTGTCAAAAGCAACTGACCGGTTGATTGCAGGTCTTAGCCACGAGCTGTCAGGATTGGCCATCATGAATAACGGTCAGTGATGATCAGGCTTCTGGTGTCCGGGCAATACTCCAGATATCCACGCGTTCGACACCGCTTTTTTTCAACAGTCTGGTTATCTCACTGACAGTGGCACCTGTGGTTACCACATCGTCGACTAAGGCAACGTGTTTCCAGTCTGGTTTACGGTTCAAAATAAAGGCATTGCGAATATTTTTCTGCCGGGCGGTAGCGTCCAGGCTTTGCTGAGGCGCTGAGTGAATGATTCTTTTGATTAGCTTCTGGTCAATATTCAGGTCTTGGGTGTTGAGCTGTTTTTTCAGTGCTTTGGTCAGTAGTAACGTCTGGTCATAGCCTCTTTCCCGCAACCTTTTGCGGTGCAGTGGTACCGGCAGCACCATTTCTGGCCACTGATCATCGAGGTAATAGTCCATCAACAATTCAGCAAGTGATGAAGCCATTGGTTTTACCAGTTCCAGTCTGGACTGGTATTTCACCATGTGTAATATCCGGTTGACAGGAAACTGGTATAGAAATGGTGAAAGACAGTGGTCAAATAATGGCGGTTGCTTCAGGCACTGGCCACAAATGCCCGTTTCACTGTCTTGAATGGGCAAGCCACAGCACGAACAGAAGCACTGCGGGGCAGGGCATGTTGCCAGGCATAAATGGCAGAGCGGTTGGGCAAGCGTTGTAAAGCCCCGGCAAAGAATGCATTTGACCTGTATTTTTTGTTTAAAATTAGACCAGTTGTAAACCTTTAAGAATTTCATAGATTGACGGTGACTGTAATTCCGTTATCATCTTTCGCATCTTTATTATGAAAATGTCGTTGTACTTATTGGTAATGTCATTTTCATGGTTGTTAACTCAAAGAATTAATAAAACTCAGGTCTCCGTTAACAAGGGTTTTGCTCCCAGTGACCGGTGTTTCAGTGAAGTGCTCCCCCAGAGGATGTCATGACCAGTACCAGCCCAGCTTTCGTAGAAAATTTCTCCAGCCCACTTCGCCATGACTGGACTCTGTCAGAAGTAGAAGTGCTTTTCCAAAAGCCGTTCAATGATCTTATCTTTCAGGCCCAACTGGCTCACAGAGAACATTTTGATCCAAACCAGGTGCAAGTTAGCACATTGCTGTCGATCAAGACGGGCGCCTGTCCAGAGGACTGTAAATATTGCCCCCAGAGTGGCCACTACAATACCGGTCTGGAAAAAGAGAAATTGATGGAAGTAAAAAAGGTGCTTGAGGAAGCTCAAAGGGCCAAGGCATCCGGAGCTACGCGTTTCTGTATGGGGGCCGCCTGGAAAAATCCTCCCGCCAAAGACATGCCCTACATCCTTGAGATGATCAAAGGTGTAAAAGAACTGGGTCTTGAGTCCTGTATGACTTTGGGCATGCTGAGCGAGGATCAGGCATCGGAGCTGGCCCAGGCAGGACTGGATTACTACAACCACAACCTTGATACCTCGCCAGAGTTCTATGGCAACATCATTACCACCCGTACTTATTCTGACCGTTTGAACACCCTGTCTTTTGTCCGGGAAGCGGGTATGAATGTCTGCAGTGGTGGTATTGTGGGTCTGGGTGAAACCGAGCGCGATCGTGCCGGGATGCTGGTTCAGCTGGCCAACATGCCCAAGCATCCGGAGAGTGTACCCATCAATATGCTGGTGAAAGTCGCCGGTACGCCATTGGAAGACGTTGATGCGGTGGAAGGTATTGATTTTGTCCGCACCATTGCAGTGGCCAAAATTATGATGCCGGCTTCCAATGTTCGCTTGTCTGCCGGACGGGAGCAGATGAGTGATGAGCTTCAGGCGCTGGCATTTCTTGCGGGTGCCAACTCAATCTTCCTTGGGGACAAGCTGCTGACAACCGCCAACCCTGAAGCGAATAAGGATCGACAGCTGTTTGAAAAGCTTGGCATCAATGAAGGACATGACTGGGGTGAGCTATTGGCGCCACAAACATGCCCGATCAAAGCGATGTACGATGCTGAAAAAAGTAATGATCATTATTACGATGCGATGGCCGAAGCGAGCCAGTCTGATCGAAATATGGCTGGTCATGGCTGATGAGCTTCAATCTGGAACAGGATCTTGAGGCTCGTTATGCTGCAGGCCTCTATCGCCGTCGTAAAACGCTGGACTCTCCCCAGGGGCCTGAGGTCATTATCAATGGCCAGCACTATCTAGCGTTCTGCAGCAATGACTACCTTGGACTGGCAAACCATCCGGATGTCATAGCGAGCTTTCGACAGGCAACGGATAACTACGGATTGGGTGGTGGAGCCTCACATCTGGTGGTGGGGCACAGCAGAGCACATCACCAGCTGGAAGAAGAACTCGCTGAATTTACCGGCAGAGAGCGTGCCCTGCTCTTTTCCAACGGCTATATGGCCAATCTGGGTGTTATCAGTGCTTTGCTGGGTAAGCAGGATGCGGTATTTCAGGATCGCCTGAATCACGCCTCACTGCTGGATGCCGGGCAGCTATCTGGTGCACGTTTTCAGCGTTATCTGCATAATGATGTCGATAACCTCAACAACCGACTGCAGAAAACCAGTGCCCGACGCAAGCTGATCGTCACCGATGGTGTGTTCAGCATGGATGGCGATGTGGCGCCGGTAAAGGCACTGTCGGATCTTGCTGAGCAGTATCAGGCCTGGCTGATGGTGGATGATGCCCATGGCTTTGGTTTCCTGGGAGAAACCGGCGGTGGAGTTGCTGAAGCTTACGGGTTAAGCCAGAAAGAGCTGCCCGTGCTGGTGGGCACATTGGGTAAAGCGTTTGGAACTTCCGGTGCGTTTGTTGCTGGGAGTGACGCGCTGATCGAGACACTGATTCAGTTTGCCCGGACTTATATCTATACCACGTCCATGCCTCCGGCGGTGGCTTCGGCGACCCGAACCAGCCTGCTGCTTTTACAGGAACAACACTGGCGCAGGGAACATTTGCAGTCACTGATTCAGTATTTCAGGTCTGGCTGTGAGCAGCAGGGTTTGCCCCTGATGCCGTCACAAACACCGATACAGCCGTTACTGATTGGCTGTGAAAGGCGGGCGATGGAAATGAGCCAGAAGTTGTCTGAGCAGGGAATCCTGGTCACGGCTATCCGCCCCCCGACGGTACCGAAAGGATCTTCCCGACTACGCATTACCTTCAGCGCATCACATGAGTTGCATCATATCGACCGACTTCTGGATGCCCTTAAAATGGCTGCACAGTCGGTAGGTGCTGCAGATTTTTCTGATGAACCTGCCGTGTTGACCGATTCTTTGCCGATGACAGGAGTGTTGTCCTGATGAGCCAGTACCCGATTGTTTTAATCAGTGGATGGGCGATGCCAGCCGGTGCGATGGAGTCACTGGCCGAAGCTCTGGATGCCGACCATCGAAGGGTTTCCATTGTGGAGTTGCCTGGATTGGTTCGTGAGTCGGAAGCCTGTAAAACAAGCCATGACTGGAACTCATTGCTGGCTTATCTGGATCACCAGTTGTTTGAAAAGCGAGCGGTACTGGTGGGGTGGTCGCTTGGCGGTATGCTGGCATCACTGTATGCCAGCCGGTATCCAAATAATGTGGCAGCTGTCGTTAACCTGGGGGCTAATGCCTGTTTTGTGCAGAATGACGACTGGAAACAGGCAATGGATCCGGTGCTGTTTACCAGCTTTTATCAAGGAATGTCCCAGTCCCGTGAAAAGACACTGCAGCAGTTTGTTCTGCTCTGCAGTGCTGGCAGCCCAAGACGAAAAGCGCTGTCAAAAGTTCTGCAGTCATTAATGGCTGATGCTGACCTTGATCATCAGGCTGAAGACAGCACTCTGTTGAGTCTTCTGGAAATATTGGGAAAGAGTGACATTCGTTCAGTATTTGGTGATATTCGCTGCCCGGTGACACATCTGTTTGGTAAAGAGGATGCTCTTGTCCCTGCGGGGGCAGCTAACGCCATAGAACAAAATTTTCCGAAGCATCGAGTGCAGGTTCTGGATGGCGGGCATTGTTTCTTTATGGATGATCCTGAGCCTGTTGTCAGTGAGGTACGGAGACTCTCCAGTGGGACAGGGAGTGTCACAACATGAACTCGATCCGTATCCATAATGAGATTGCAGAGGTTACCGAAGACCTTCAACCCGTCTCTTCTTTCAGAGACCTTTCCAAAGGCCAGGTAAACACTCGCGTAAAGCAGCGCATTGCTGAAAATTTCGGCCGTGCTGCGGACAGTTATGATCAGGCGGCCATATTGCAAAAGCGTGTTGCTGCCCGGACGATGCTGGGATTACCGGCACAACTTAGATCAAAACACCTTAACTCAAAAGGTTTGCAGCCTTCCCAATGCATTCTTGATCTGGGTACCGGAACCGGCTTGCACTCACTGACGTTGGCGGGACGATATGACGATGCCGTGGTTGTCGGTATGGATCTGGCCATGGGGATGCTTCAATTTGCCCGGGAAAATACCAGTCACCCCCGTGTTCGCTGGTGTTCTGGTGACATTGAGTCTATCCCATTTCAGTCCAATGCAGTTGACCTAATTTATTCCAGTCTGGCTATTCAATGGTGCAGCTTTGAGAAAGTGCTTTGCGAGGTCAGCAGAGTGCTTAAGCCTGGTGGGACTTTTGTATTTTCTACCCTGGCTGAAGGCAGTCTGAAAGAACTGGATAAAGCATGGTCCCTGGCAGGAGAAAAAGATCGGGTTAACCGCTTTGACTCTTTTGAAGTTCAGAAACGGTGTTTGAATGGCAGTGATCTGGTTAGACAGGCTTTCTCTCTGAAGACTGAAACACTCTTCTATCCAGACGTGATCACGATGCTACGCAGTTTGAAATCTCTGGGGGTCAACACCGTATTAGCGGATAAAGGTGGACTGTTGACTCGACGGAAGCTTGAAGTATTGAAGCAGGCTTATGAACAAGTGCGGGAGCCGGAAGGGTTGCCTTTGACCTATCAGGTAATCTACGGCGTTTTGCAGAAACCACATTGAGAGCAGTAGTTAATGGGGAAAACTTATTTTGTCACCGGCACAGATACCGATGCCGGGAAAACGGTCGTTACCTGCGGGCTGCTTGAGGCGGCTCGATTAAAAGGGTTAACGACTCTGGCCTCAAAGCCGGTTTCTGCGGGATGTCAACAAACGGAAAGCGGCTTGAGAAATGAAGATGCCTTGGCATTGATGGAGGCCATGACGCTTTCTCTACCTTACGAACAGGTAAACCCTCTGGCTCTGGAGCCTCCTATTGCACCTCACATTGCTGCAGAGGAAGCCGGTGTTCGTATGACACTGGATCGACTGGTGGGTTACTGTCGCGGTGCCCTGATGCGTAAAAATGATTTGGCTCTTATCGAAGGTGCTGGTGGCTGGCGGGTACCCCTGAACTCACGGGAGATGCTCACCGGGCTGGCAAAAGAGCTGAATACCCCTGCCATTCTGGTGGTTGGCATGAAGCTGGGCTGTATCAGCCATGCGTTGCTGACCGTTGAAGCCATTCTTCGCGATGGTGTTAGGTTGGCAGGCTGGGTAGCGAATCAGATGGATCCCGATATGAGTCGTTATGATGAAAACTTTGCTACTCTGAAAAACATGATTCCAGCGCCATGTCTTGGAGTGGTGCCATTTCTTTCAGATACCAGTTCCGGCCGAGTTGCAGAGTATCTGGATATTTCTCCACTGGTTTGACTGAACAGCCGGTAGAATAACCTGTCTTAAGAAGAGGATGGCGACAGGCTTTCCTCTGTCTTGTTGCTGTCTATCCCCCTCCGACAAAGACTTCCACTATCCCTTCAGCCAATAATTTTCATAGCGTTTACAAACTACAATCGTTGCTCTTCTTATGGGCCCACATCATTAACCGGTTGATTTAATAACCTTTCCGCTCGTCTATCAAATATTCACCTGCAATAACTTTTGCCGACATGTATTGACATTAATCCTGTCTAAACGTAAGTTTCAAACAACTGTTTGAACTAGTGCTATACTTATCTACATCCATAAGTAAAAGAATATCGAGGATGCGTCATGCCAGAATATAAAGCCCCCCTGCGAGATATCCGGTTCGTCCGTAATGAAGTTCTGGGCTATGAAGAACATTACGCGAACCTCCCTGAAGGCCAGGATGCCACACCGGATATGGTGGACGCGATTCTGGAGGAAGGCGCCAAATTCTGTGAGCAGGTACTCTCACCGCTGAACCGTGTTGGTGATGAGGAAGGTTGTACCTGGACAGAAGAAGGCGTTAAAACCCCAACCGGATTTAAGGAAGCCTATCAGCAGTTTGTCGAAGGCGGCTGGCCTTCACTGGCCAGTGATGCTGAACATGGTGGTCAGGGACTCCCTGCTTCGCTGGGTCTGGTTCTCAGTGAAATGATGGGGGAATCCAACTGGTCCTGGGGGATGTATCCCGGGCTGAGCCATGGTGCAATGAATACCCTGGAAGCTCATGGTACAGATGAGCAGAAAGAAACGTACCTTACCCGTCTGATTTCCGGTGAGTGGACTGGTACGATGTGCCTGACCGAATCTCACTGCGGTACTGATCTGGGTATGCTGAAAACCAAGGCGGTACCACAGGAAGACGGCACTTATCGTATTACTGGCACCAAAATCTTTATCTCTGCCGGGGAGCACGATATGGCGGAGAATATTGTTCATATCGTTCTTGCCCGCCTGCCGGATGCTCCTGAAGGTACCAAAGGTATCTCCCTGTTTATTGTTCCCCGTCATCGCCCGGATGCTCTGGGGGAAAGTAACGGTGTCAGCTGTGGTTCCATCGAGCACAAGATGGGGATTCATGGGAACGCCACCTGTGTGATGAACTTTGACGATGCAACCGGTTATTTGATTGGTGAGCCAAATAAAGGTTTGAACTGCATGTTCACCTTTATGAACTCTGCGCGTCTGGGCACAGGTATTCAGGGGCTCGCTCATGCAGAAGTGGCTTATCAAGGCGCTGTCCGATATGCCCGTGACCGACTGCAGATGCGCTCTCTCTCTGGTCCTAAGAACCCTGATGGTCCTGCCGACCCGATCATTGTTCACCCGGATGTTCGACGCATGCTGTTGACCATTAAGGCGCTGACTGAAGGTAACCGTGCGCTGGTTTACTACACGGCACAAATTGCGGACTTAATGAACAGCCCTGATGAAGACGTCCGGAAACAAGCGGATCTGGAACTGAGTTTCCTGACCCCTATTGTTAAGGCGTTCATGACTGAGACAGGTTTTGAAGCAGCTAACCATGGTCTGCAATGCTACGGTGGCCACGGCTTTATCAGTGAGTGGGGTATGGAGCAGAATGTTCGTGACTGCCGTATCTCCATGCTTTATGAGGGAACAACAGGTATTCAGGCTCTGGACCTGTTGGGTCGTAAAGTCCTGATGACTCAGGGCGCCACCATGAAGCCTTTCACCAAGGTAGTTCATAAGTTCTGTCAGGCTCAGGCGGACAATGAAGGTCTTCAGGAGTTTATTAAGCCGTTGACTGCCTTGAATAAGGAATGGGGTGATCTGACCATGCAGATCGGCATGAAGGCCATGCAGAACAAGGAAGAAGTTGGAGCTGCTTCGGTTGATTACCTGATGTACTCCGGCTATGCCTGTCTTGCTTATTTCTGGGCCCGAATGGCACTGACTGCAAAAGAAGCTCTGGCCAATGGTACCACTGAAGAAGGGTTCTATAAGGCTAAGATCCAGACTGCGCAGTTCTACTTCCAACGCCTGCTGCCAAGGGCTCAGATGCACAAAGCCTGCATCGAGTCGGGTGCTGACAACCTGCTGGCCATGAAAGAAGAAGATTTTGGCGACGTTTAATTAGCTTGTCTGGCAGACTGAAAGCTAATTTTTAGGCTACCTGTTGGTAGCCTTTTTTATTGGTGAGTTATTAATTTATGCTCCATCTTGTCAGTCTCAGTCCAACAGGATCTGGGGAAGGCTTACTGCATTTCATCAAGAATCATAAAACTGAGGAAGATCGTAGGTAACGCAATAATCATGATAACGGGAAGTGCTGGATTAAATAGCATGAGGGTACCTGCCACTAACCAGATAGCTCTGACCCAGCTGCGCTTTACACGCTCTTTTCTTGATAAGGTTCTGGCATGGGATCTGACCAGCAAACCTGTCAGCTGATTAATCAGGGTTGAAAAAAAAATCTGCAGAATTGCTGTTAACAGTGCAAGAAGATATCGCATAAACCGCCTGACTATCTGGTCAATAATATCGGAACAGCAGGACAGCTTATCTTCCGGAGTATAGCAATTGAATCAACACTATTTGACCTGGTTAATGATCAAATAAAGGCATTAAATTTACGTTAGCTTACTTCATCGGCAATTGGCACTTATTTATGATGATGGTTGCGGGGAAAACGTATTTTTCTCTATTTTCACTCTTTTGGTGCATTTTAATACATTTAATAGATGCATGAGCAGCTTTGCCAGATATAAAAATATGGTCTATAAAAATGGGTTTGTTTTCTTAAGACCTTGGAGCTGAATTCAGCAAATAACGCTGTGTTGATGTCGCATCATTATGAAGAAGAATACCCAAACTACAAAAAACCTGTTGATTCTTCTTACCCTCTTTTTTTTGCTATCAAGGTCCATAGAGCCTGTTTTTTCTGATGATTTTAAAAGGAAACCAAACCAGTTGGCTTTATTGCCTGCTATGGACTACCAAATGCCAGCCCTTAAGGATGACGTATTGAATCATTATCAGCCCCAGAATGAGCTTGCTGGATACCCTCAATCCTTTGAACAGCATGATCCATTGCCATCTGATAACTGGCGCTGGTCTTTGAAGGATAAAGACAAAGATTGGGATATCACTCTGTTTGATAAGTATCCGGAAGAGAATCAGGCCAAACTTTGGTATCAAACAAAAGTGACGTTTGGATTGGCGCTGGGTGTTCTGGGGGTGATTGCTCTATTACCAGAGAGTGTTTCCAAATGGGATAAGTCAGAAATCAGACCCATCAAAAAGTGGTGGAACAATGTAAAGTCAGGGCCTGTCTGGGACACCGATGAGTGGTACATCAATTATATCGGGCACCCTTATTTTGGTGGTGTGTACTATGTAATGGCTCGTTCATCAGGGTATAACCAGTGGAACTCGTTTGTTTATTCTTTCTTGATGTCCACTTTTCTGTATGAATATGGCATTGAGGCGATGTGTGAGCCGCCCTCCATTCAAGACATTATTATCACTCCTATTGGAGGCTGGCTCTATGGCGAATGGGCTTATCAGAAAAAACTGAAAATTCTGGACAATGACAGTGAAGTGATGGGATCTAAGGCGCTGGGTTCTACCGCTCTGTTTCTGCTCGACCCGGTTGGAAAAATCAGTCAATGGATTGGTGGTGATAGTGATGAGGGAGCCATACAGAATTTGTCGATTCGCTTAAGTGTTATGCCTCCGGCTTCCAGCTTTTCATCCTACCGGAAAAAGTCACTCGACCTTGATGACCGCTACTTTGGCGTTGAAGTTTTCTTTAATTTCTAAATACGACAATTAAAGGGTGCTCTCTCTGAATGATTGAAACAATAGTGCTCTATTTTCACAGCTACTATGGGAACACCACTCATAATAGTTAACTGTCATGCCCGCTTCTGTTATTTCCAGCTCTACCAAAAGCATCGTTTTGCAAATTGAAGTTTCTATAGATTCAGGCAACATGCTGAATCTTGAAGATAGTTTACAGCGTGCACTCAATGAAGCCGGGCAGCTTGGAACAAAAGAGTTATTGGGGCTATTTGAATCACCCAATAAAGAACCTATCGTCGTTAATCAGCAGAAGTGGAACTACAAAGGAAAGGTTCTTAAGCACTATGAAACCTTATACGGTCGTATACCTTTGGAGCGCTCCGTATATCAGGGTGTCAGAGGTGGCAGTACTCTGGCAGCACTTGATCTTCGTGCCGGTATTATTGGTTCAGCTACCCCCAAATTTGCCAAGTCTATCGCCTGGAAATACAGCCAGATGCCAGCGCCTGCGGTAAAAGAAGATTTTGAGACCAACCATCAAAGGACGCTTTCAAATTCTTATATCAAGCATTTATCGGACAGAGTAGGTGCATTAATTGAAGACCAGCAAGACACTCACTACCACCTTCCTCCACTAAAAGAGCCTGTTGAAACAATAGCCATTGGTCTGGATGGAACCTGCATGCTGCTTTGTGAAGAAGGCTGGAGGGAAGCCATGTGTGGGACATTGAGCCTATATTCTGCAGATGGAGACAGGCTCCACACGATATATACAGCCAGTTCGCCAGAGTATGGTAAACAAAGCTTTATGAGCAAGCTCGACGAGGAGATTGCAGATCTAAAACGACTCTACCCAAATGCCACATACATCGGGGTAGCTGACGGGGCTAGAGAAAACTGGAGTTATTTGAAACAACATACCTCTGGGCAGATACTCGATTTTTATCATGCATCTGAATATTTAGCTGGAGCAGCGGAAGCACTGTTTCCAACCAGTAAGGCGAAGCGACACCAGTGGCTTGAAGACAGGCTACATAGTTTGAAAAACAAGCGTGGAGCAGCCAAAAAAATCCTTCAGGAAATTGAATCAGCCGAGCTCCCGAAAAAGACAATCGCACTGACAGAGAAGCGCTACAAAGCTGTGAGCTATTTTACAAACAATCACCAGTTAATGAATTATCATCAGGCGCTTAAACGCCATTGGCCAATAGGTTCAGGAGTTACTGAAGCGGCTTGTAAGACTCTGGTAAAGCAACGATTATGTGGTTCTGGAATGAGGTGGAAAGCAACAGGAGCGGAAGTGCTTTTGACAACAAGAGCACTGATCCAGAGTAAGGGGCGCTGGGAACAACTTTGGTCTGAGTTCATGACTGGAAAGGTTGAAGCTAACCTATGAGTCAGTTATCAAATTGAGAGAGCACCCCAATTAAACACAAAGAACCACAGTCTTTTGCTGAAAAACAGGTGCTTTTCGGGTAGTATAGCGCAACGGAACTCAACAGCCTGTTTGATTAAAAGCTGTTCTGGTGTGGTTGCGATAAATGAGTCTAAATCTCCCGCTTCTTTGTGAAGTAGCCCCGCTATCCCCTCCAGAAGCAGATATTTTGTATCACTATTTCTCAACACCATCATGGACGCTCAGATCCTACAGGTTGCCAGTAAACAGCTATGAGCCACTTTGGGTCTTCCTGCGTACAACTTAGTAGGATAATGGCTGTATTCCTATAGTAAGAAGAATAATTCCAGGAGTGGAGAGTAATGGCCGAGTACAAAGCCCCCCTTCGTGATATGCGCTTCGTAATGTATGACGTGTTCAACGTGGCAGAACAGTGGTCTCAGTGGCCTGCTGTCAGTGAAACGGTGGATCAGGAAACTGCAGATGCTATTCTGGAAGAAGCAGCCAAACTGGCATCTCGTACCATTGCACCGCTGAATCGCTCAGGAGACGAGGAAGGGTGTAAGTGGGATAGTGGTCAGGTTACTACTCCAGAAGGTTATAAAGAGGCCTATAAGCTGTTTGCTGAAGGTGGATGGAACGGACTTGGTGGTAACCCCGTCTATGGCGGTATGGGTATGCCCAAGGTGCTGGCTGCCCAGTTTGATGAAATGGTCTGCAGTGCCAGTCTGGCATTCACTCTCTATCCAAGTCTGGGGGCCGGGGCTAGTCTGGCTATTGATGCCCACGCTTCCGATGCACTTAAAGAAGCGTACCTGCCCCAAATGTATTCCGGCGAGTGGGCTGGCACCATGTGCCTGACCGAACCTCATGCTGGCAGTGATCTTGGAATCATTCGTACCAAAGCGGAAGACAATGGAGATGGGAGTTACGCGGTCACCGGTACCAAAATCTTTATTACCGGTGGTGATCACGATCTTACCGAGAATATTATCCACCTTGTGTTGGCCAAGCTTCCCGATGCACCTCCTGGGCCCAAAGGTATCTCTCTATTCCTTGTGCCTAAGTTTCTGGTGAATGAGGATGGGTCTCTGGGGGAAAGAAACAGCCTTGCCTGTGGTTCAATTGAACACAAGATGGGTATCAACGCATCCGCAACCTGTGTCATGAACTTTGATGGAGCCAAGGGCTATCTAGTTGGAGAGTTGAATAAAGGCTTGAACGCCATGTTCACTATGATGAACTATGAACGTCTGTTTGTGGGGATTCAGGGGCTTGGCAGTAGTGAGATGTCGTACCAGAATGCTCTCGAATATGCTCAGGATCGCATCCAGGGACGTTCAGCCAGTGGTTCTGTTCAAAAAGATAAAGCAGCAGATCCACTCTTGGTTCATGGGGATATCCGGCGGATGCTGCTGAATATGAAAGCTTTGAACGAAGGTGGTCGAGCTTTCTCCACTTATGTGGCCAAGCAGCTGGATATTGCCAAGTTCAGTCAGGATGAGCATGAAAAAGAAAAGGCTTCCGCTCTGGTGGCGTTACTGACACCGGTAGTAAAAGCCTTTTTGACCGATGCCGGTCTGGAAAGCTGTGTTGCAGGTCAGCAGGTGTTTGGTGGTCACGGCTTTATCCGAGAGTGGGGGCAGGAGCAGCTGGTTAGGGACGTTCGTATCACTCAGATTTACGAAGGTACGAATGGTATTCAGGCACTGGATTTGCTTGGACGTAAGATTGCCTTGAGCGGTGGTACCTACCTTGAAACATTCCTGAGTGAAGTTCGGACATCTGTCGATTCTAATGATGAATTTACTGAAGAACTGCTGGCTGCTGTTGATAAGCTTGAGGAACTTACTCGCAAGCTTCTGGCGCAGTCCAAAAATGACCCTAATGTCATAAATTCAGCCTGTGTTGATTACCTGAATGCTTTTGCTTATGTTGCGTACGGCTGGATGTGGTCATTAATGTCTAAAACGGCAGCGAACAAGCTTGCGCAAGGTGATGAAGGTCAATCCTGGCTGGAAGCCAAACAGGTGACCGCTCGCTATTATTTCAAGCGTTTATTGCCTCGCTTTGAAAGTTCAGCAGCAGCTGCTCTTTCGGGAACTGAGGAACTATTTACCTTATCTCCTGATCAATTCTAATTGAAAGCAGCAACTGTTTAGCTGAAAACCATGGATAAACCCCGCTTTGCGGGGTTTTTTGTTTTTAGGTCTTAATTTTTCGGGATTACGGCCAATAAAAATAGAGAAATCCTGGTTCTTCGTTGAATGAGTGTTTACTGGTTCGCGGAATCTTTACTGAAATAAATTTCGGGTATACACATGATTTTCAATTCAGCCTATCGATCTTTATATCAGGTGTGTTTCTATCTATTGATCATGATCTCTGGAAATCACGCCTATGGGGTTGATGATGTTAAACCTCGGGTACATGCCAATAACTTTCTTTTAAAACAAAAGGATACAGGTCAATGTCTCGTAGTAATGGAAGAGCTGGAAGGCTGCAGCTCTGAAGAAAATAGACTGATAGATGGTTGTGTTAATAGCAATAGGGTTGTGCTTGAGGAATGTAACGAACAAAATTCTGAGCAAAGGTGGGTGTTTGACTTTCAAAATAAACGAATTCACTCATCGCAAAGAAGGGCTGATTTATGTTTGACCCGGTTGTCGAAAAGTTTATCTATGGATATTTGCCAGCCAACAAGCTTGAAGCAGTTGTGGTTTTTTAATCAACAGGATCATCTTTTCAGTCGAGTAGATTTTCTTGACTCTCTTGCATTTGTAAAACTATTGCAAAGTAATACGGATACTCCTTCACCCGTCACTTTTAACTTTATTGACTCTGAAACTGGGGATGATCAATGCTATTTGAGCCCTTTTACAGGTAGGGTAGAGTGTTCAGGATTTGAAGTTGATGAAGAGGCTCTGCAACAACAGGAGGTTGAGTTCTGGAGCTGGTCAGGGTATTGGCCATGGCAACCAAAGCAAATAAAACTGACAGAAGATCTGAAGCTTGGTGATTTCAGAAACAATCATTGTCTTGCGGTAACGCAATGTCATGTAGATAGTGTTGGTCAGTACGACTGTTTTGGTGGAGTAAAAGTTCAGGTAAGTGCCTGTCAGTCCGTAAGTCATCAGACCTGGCGTTATGACCTTGTTTCTAAAAGACTGTTTAATAAACAAGCAGGGGAGCAGTTTTGCTTAAGCTGGTTATCGGGAAAATTCACATTAGAGCACTGTTTACCGGGTAGTGCTGTGTCTCAGAGATGGTATTTTGCCCAGGGAAAAGGAAACAAGTATGCAGAGAGAGGTCAGCTGCGTTGGTTTTCGAATTCAAGGGAGCATTATAATTATATTAAAGCCCTTGACTTTGACCCTATAGTTAAATTTGAAATATTAAATAAAGATAGTCAGGGAAAAGATTGCGGTTATGATCCCATTGATGGCCTTTGGAAAGGTCTATGTACTAATTAAACTATTTGATAAGTTGAGTAATTCATAATTCCTATTTACGATTTAGTTATCGGTTTTTTTCGTTTCTATAAGTAGATATCCCTCTTGTATTATTTAAATGACTCGAGCATTGATTCTTTTTTGTGACTCAAAAGAAATTCACTGCTACTTTTGCATACGTCAGAGGGTTTATATAAAAATAATTTTCACACATATATTAATGGTAGATTCAATGGTTTTTAAATTAGAATGACTAAGTGGTAATCTTTTCTTTTTTATCACACTTCTTGTCAAATATTTGTAGTATAAAAATAGTAAGTAATTTTTGGATGATCGATGATTTCTCAGAAATTATCTATTCGGCCTGCTTGGTTGGATATGAAATAAATGGCGGTAGAAAAGCGATGTTTTTTCTGCATATTTTTAGGGTGCACGTCATATCAATGATGTGGAAAATGAAATTATTCTTTTAAACATAATGCCATTCATTGAGTGCTTGCGATCTGATTTCTTAGGCCGTTTTTGTCATTGACTGGTATGAGTGCCCTGTTTTTAAGCTGCTAACCAAAATAAGAAAGGAGCTGTTTGTGACTGATTTACTCCAGTGGGGGTTGGATTTTGTTGCCTGGATACAGCAATACCGTAATCCAGTAAGCGATGAATTAATGCAGCATATTACCGACCTGGGAGGGAAGTATTATATTTATTTTTTGCCACTTCTTATCTGGTGCCTGAATTTCCGTTTTGTGATTCGTATTTGTACGATGTTTTTACTGTCATTTTTTATCAATGTCTGTTTCAAGGATGTACTGACTCTACCAAGACCATTTGATGTAGATCCAGACATTACCCCGAATCGGGAGTGGGGGTACGGTATGCCAAGTGGTCACTCTCAAAACTCAGCATTGTTATGGATTATGTTGGCGATAGGCGTTGCAAAACGGTGGTTCTGGTTTATTGCGCTATCTATTGGGCTTTTGATCGGTTTTTCCAGAGTGTATTTTGGTCTTCATTTTCCTGGGGATATTCTGGGAGGGTGGTTGTTAGCAGGTATCTTATTGTGGGCATACTATGCATGGGAGGATCGGGTTTCATCAGGTTTGAATAAACTGTCTACTTCTCAGTTGTTAGCCGGTTTTACATTCATAATGGTAGGACTCGGCTTTCTCTATATGTCCGTACTTGAAATGCCAATAATGACTGGTTTGGTCGCTATTAGCTTTGGGTTTGGGTCTGGTGCCATATTTACCATAAGGATTTTGCGTTACAACGGTTTTGGCAGCTTATGGAAGCGAATACTTCGTGGTGTATTAGGATTAAGTGTTCTTATTTTCTATCTTAAGTTCACAGGAAGTTTATTTCCCGAGACAAAAGACCTTGAGTATTACAGGGTACTTATAATAGTTAACACTATTGCTGGACTGTGGCTATCACTGGGAGCTCCCTTGATATTTTCTCTGTTGTTACTTGGCGGGAGATATCCAGTAAAGAACTAGCCTATTGTATAGCAGCCTGCCCGGGACAGGCTGCCAGATAAGATCAATGAAGTCTGGCCAAATTACTGGATGACTTCTGCAACTACCCGGCGGTTTTGTTGCCTTCCTGCTGCTGTCATGTTACTTGCAACTGGATCGATCTCACCAAAACCAATGGCTTCAATCCGGCGTTCATCAATACCATGTAGCTCAATTAATGAATGGCGAACAGCATCAGCTCTTTTTGTTGATAGATTCTGATTGTAATCTTCATGACCTCTATTGTCAGTGTGTCCTTCTATACGAATTTTCACATCTGGATAACGGCTCATGAAACTGCCCATCTTGCTGATCATTGACATGGCTGCAGAGCTAATATGGTCTGAGTCAAAATCGAAGGTGACCAGCAGATTAATCTCTTCCGTCGGTATACAGCCTGTCTGGTCAACACCTGCTCCGGATACCGTTCCCGGACAGAGATCGAGAGTATCCAGAATTCCATCCTGATCGCTATCTACCCTGGCTACTGGCTCTTTCGCTACTAGAGCCTCACGAGTCACCTCGGCAGATTGTCGTGCTGTTGGTGAAGTACTGCCGAATGTCCAGTTGAACGCCACAGTAAACATACTTTCAGTCTGGCTGTAGTCTAGGCTTCTTACTGCACGAACATCACTTTGTAGTGACAGGTTGGGCGTTAGTACGTTTCTGATACCTACTCCTGCATTCATACGGGTATCGTCCCGCTTTTCACCGGCATCCGGCTTTTCCTGAAGTTCGTCAAAACCAGCAACCAAGTAGGGCTTCAGACCGTTGTTCCAAGGACTTAATTCATAAAAGGCATCCAATCGATAGCTTTTTAAATCAACCTTACCACTATTGTTGTGGTCAGTTGTGTACTGGGAGTAAATACCAGCGATGCTAAAGCGGTCGTTAAATCGATAACCTGCGCCTATTTCCTGAGCGAAGGAGTTATCCAGTTCCCGGTAGCTGTCCAGCGCGTTGTAACTCGCACCAACCGATAGGGTAACTCCTTTATTAGCTTCCTGTGCAAAAACTGAGTGACTGAAAATACCAGCTACTGCCATGGCAATAGCTGATTGTGCGAAGCTGCGCACGTTCATGGATTGCTCCCTGATCTCTGAATTATATTGAAAGTATCTGCACCGGAAATGCAAAATGCTGACGCCCTGTTAGGATAAGGGATTATTGAAAAAGACTGAATGTCTGAATAGAGTCAACGTACACTAAAAAATACTGGTGGGCTTGTAATAACGCGAAAGAGCAGAATGCATTTGCTATCAAGAGAGTCTTATTTTTGAAGGTTTCGTATCAATAAGCTAACCCCTTCCTTTAATTCTGCAATAGCATGTGGGGCGTAGGATATTTCCAGCCACCGTTCTTTTTGGTGGTTAGAAGATGGATAAAACACCCAGCATAGCTGCTCCTGCCATGAGCAGTCGGACTGAAGGTCGTAGTTAATGCCGTATACCGGCAAGCTCCGGTTACCTATTTGTACGCCATATTTCCCTTGCTCACTCCGAGTGGCAATAATGGTTCCTTCGTTGTTGGCATGGATCTGGTAAATTAATCTTGGATTTTCTTTGCCCTCCTTATGGTTGTATATGGCATTGGCTTTCAGCAGGCTGTTTATATAGTTTTCTAGAGTATGCCTTCGATCCTGATTAGGTGTATTTTCTGTTATTTGTCTGGCAAAAGAACTGGGCTCTTCGGTAGCAACAAGCTGTAGGTTTCCTCTATCCAAATAGGTAACAGTCGTCATCTGCTTGTTGTCAGCGAAAACAAGAACTGGGATGGCTGCTATCGGCAAAAGTAAGGACAGTTTCTTCATGTATTTAAACGCCCCGAATTAATTTTTCTTATTTTTCGTTCAATAACCATTCCTTGAGGTTAACCAAGAGAGCCTTTTCCATCAAGTTATCGTCATTCGGGAGTTACCCGCATCACTTCTTCTACTGTCGTGAGGCCATGGGCGACTTTCTGTGCTCCTGAGAGCCTCAGGCTATACATCCCTTCTTTGATGCACTGGCGGGCCAGCTGTGCAATATCAGGGCTGTCGTTAATCAGGGCTTTGATCTGATCGCTCATGGTTAAAATTTCGTACAGTCCAGCACGCCCGCGGTAACCTGTTTCACGGCAGTCTAGACAACCCACCGGCTGGAATATTTCTGTGGGTGCTGATGCTGACCATGGTCTGGTTAATGCTTTCCAGCCGTTGGGGTCAAGAGGTGCTTTTTCTTTGCAACCGGGGCAGAGTGTTCTGACCAGACGCTGGGCCATGACACCCAATACCGTGTTCTTGATCAGATAGGGGGGAACCCCAAGCTCAAGCAGTCGTGTTAAGGCGGAGGGGGCGTCATTGGTATGCAGTGTCGAGATTACCAGATGTCCGGTGAGTGCCGCCTGAATAGCCATCTCAGCCGTTTCCAGGTCGCGAATCTCTCCAACCATAATTATGTCAGGGTCTTGCCTTAGCAGGGCTCTGAGACCTGAAGCAAAAGTAAGGTCGATGTTGTGCTGAACCTGCATCTGATTAAAAGCGGGCTCAACCATCTCAATGGGATCTTCGATAGTACAAACATTTACCTGGTCAGTGGCCAGCTGCTTGAGTGTTGAATAGAGCGTAGTGGTTTTACCGGAACCCGTTGGTCCTGTAACCAGAATAATACCGTTGGGTTGTGCAGACATTGCTTTCCAGCGTTTTTCATCTTCTCTGGAAAAGCCAAGGTCACTGAATGATTTGACAAGTACTTCTGGGTCAAAAATACGCATGACCAGCTTTTCACCAAAAGCTGTGGGTAACGTTGATAAACGCAGCTCCACTTCATAGCCATCCGCATTGCGTGTTTTCAGTCGCCCGTCTTGAGGTTTGCGCTTTTCAGCTACATTCATTCTTCCAAGAATCTTGAGTCGGCTGGTCACTGCGGCGGCAACCTTGGCTGGCATTTGATAAATTGAGTGAAGTACACCGTCAATACGAAAACGCAGGTTGCACTGCTCACGTCGGGGCTCAATGTGAATATCACTGGCGCGTTGTTCGAAGGCATATTGCAAAAGCCAGTCAACAATATTCACAATATGCTGGTCATTGGCATCAGGAGCCTTCATGTTGCCAAGTTCCAGCATTTGCTCAAAATTATTGAGTGATGCTGAATTGACACCATCATCGGAGTTGGCTCCCATCACCGATTGGGCAAGCCGATAAAATTCGACGGTATAACGTCGAATATCGGTTGGGTTGGCAACCACCCGCTTGATTTCCTTACGACTGACGTGACGCAGATTGTCTTCCCAGCTTCGATGCCAGGGCTGGGCTGAAGCCACTAGAATCTCTGTACTATTGACTTCAACAGCAAGAATTTGATGTCGAATGGCAAAGGCGTGGGACATGATGGGCGTAATGGCTACAACATCAATTTTCAGAGGATCGATGTGAAAGTAATCCTGGTCTGCCAGTTCTGCCAACCACTGGCACAGGTACTCAATATCGAGTTTTTTACCTCGTGGCCCGGAGTCATCCAACTCGAGACTTGCTATGTATTCCAGTGGGTGTAGACGAATCTGTTCTGGTGTTCGTGCACGGCTGAGAATATCATCGGCCACTACCTGATCGATATGCATGCTCCTGACCAGATCAGACACAACCATTGCCAGATCCAGCATTTGCTCCCTGTGTTGCAGGCCATTTGCTTTCACATTGCTCACTTGAAATACCGTTTGAAGCTGCAGGGGTGTAAATTCTTTATATTCTCTCTTTTTTTTCGGCGTGGGGACAAATGGATTTATGTCCACATGTAAAGAGTGCTGTTATCAAGTAATGATTGATGGCGAATTCGAAGGCTGATCAATAATCTATTAATGCTGTTTTTTTTCCAGCAGGGCTGTAACCAACTCGGGAAAGTCGTCAATATCCGTCTGTAGGAAGTGCCCGCGATCCGTGAACTCAAAGTATTCTGTATTGAGTTTAGAGTGGATGTATTGAGCTTCCTCTATAGGGATCCATGGGTCATCAACAGAAGAAAATTGAATGATCCAGCGCTGGTTTTTTGAGATTTTTTGTCAGTTCCATGGGCGATCAAACCAGCCGCCAGCTTTTTCATCCTCCAGGTTCAGGTGAGTATGGTATGGGCTGACCAGAACGCTGCCTGTAATTGGATACTGCTCAGCATACCGTAAAGCGGCAATGGCTCCGGATGAGTGTCCAATCAATACGCTATTTTGGTCAGCACCAAGGGTATCCCGAATGTAAGGGATCCATATATGTTCATGGGCGATGTCATTGTCGGGCAGAGTTTCTCTTATGGTATTGAAGCCTTTTTCCTGAAGCCGTTTTTCTGCTGAAACATACCAGTTCATATCGGCAGTACAGCCGCCGTTGCCGTGAATAAAGATCACTTTCACAATTATCACCCACTGATTGGGAAAACTTATCTCAAGTCATTAAAGCAACATAGCCCATTGGCAGGAATATGGCTGGAGTATCAAATATACTCATTCAAGCATTCTATGTCAGGAATGAGTAAATAGGATGCGTGGAGGTGATGGGTTTTGGGGCAGGCTATTTAAATACTACCTGAGTAAATCTGCAGGGTAACTGTCTGACCAAGTGTTCTTCGCCCTAGCGGGTAATATTCCATATTACCCAGTAATTCGTACTGCTCAGTGCTGGGAGGTTACTTGGTAGCTATCAGTTTGAAACCTTTTTCAGCCTTGCTCTGGTCAGATGGGGTGAGCTCAAAGAAGTGCTGCAGTGCAGATGCGATTTCCATCAATGCAGACTCACCTCCTTCAATCAGCTCAAGCTCCAGTTCGCAAATAGGGCTTGAACCATTTCCTGATTTTACTGCCCCTTGATCAAGTGCTGCCTCAACCCTGGCAAAAGGGCTTTGCCAGATCAGTAGCCAGCGAGTGCGGTAGAAGTCGGTAGTAAATAGAGGTTTGAGCTTCTCTATAGATATATCAGTGAGTTCAGTAGGCCAGACAGTAGTCAGAACCTGTCCGTTCAGTTCATTGGTGTTCAGCGGCCACTCCCATTCGCCACGGCGGGTCAGGCCATTTATGCTTTCCCCACGGGTTTTTAGAGTCTGGATATATTGTCCATTTACTTCACGAATCCGCAGGGCAACTTTGGCTTGATTGAGCCTCAGGTCTGGCGTATCAAAGTAAGTATTTCCCAGATGAAGCGTTTCTGATGGCTGCGCAGCATGTTCCTGCCAGAACGGGTGACTTTTCAGCTGCTCAATCTGATCTGCAGGCACAGAGAGCTTTAACTCGGTTTCCTGGCTCATTGTCTTATCCACAATACTAATGGGTAAATTCTGTATATTTGAGAAAGTATACGCGATGTGCGACTTTGTCTGAAACTATCTCAAATTACTAGCCCGGATATTTCATAAACTGCCCCGAATCTCGGGCAGGACTTTGTCGCCCTAAGGGATTTTGTGAGGGAGTGCCGTACCGGGGAGTACGGTCGACCGAGCAAAACTCCCTTAGGGCGGCAAAGGACAAGCGAGAACGGGAGCACGTTTATGAAATATCCGGGCTAGCATGATGGTAAGTCCAAGTTGTATCTTCAAAATCACGCAATTATTTGCTTTCCGTTTTTTAATCTTCGGAAATAAGGTTCTCAAACTGTATTGCAGGACGACCAGCAATTATATTCAGATAAGAACCAATATTATGTGCCAGTAACTTCCGAGCGATACGTGATGTCATATGCCATCTATCTCGACAATGGCACTTTTCTATTTCAAAGCGCTCTGTCAATTGACCTATCACTGTTTCTATTCTCCGTCGTACCCGTAATACCAGCTTTACAAACGACTTCGGACGTTCATCTTGCATGTTTTTTCTCAGTGGCGTCTGAAGATCAATACCTAATTCCTGACAATCAGCTTTAAACTCAGGCCTTATATAGCCCTTATCGCCAAGCAAGAGGCCAGAAATGGTCTCGAGCATGTCATAGGCTGCATCACGCTCATCTACGTTCGCTGCGGTCAGAGTAAAACCCACAGGAATCCCTCGTGCTTCAACCAGCAAATGCCCCTGAAAGCCATAGAACTTCTTGTCCTTGGAAGCGCAGTAACCATAACCAGCCTCAGCTTTAAAGATACGGCTCTGTGGTGCACGGGTTCTGACGACAACATCAATCGGAAAACCATCGATTAAATGGATATCTGCATTATCTGCATGCATCATCTGGACTATACGAATTTGCAGTCGTTGTTTCACATGCCATAAGTTGGCGGCCTGTTTGACAAATGCCGAGCGTGAAGGAATGTCAGGAAACAGGTGTCGCCAGTGTCGGGTAAAATACTTCCAAATCTCAGTGTCCTTATGATGCCCAAGCCATTCACCGACAACTTCCATGGTGATCGCTTCACTATCAGTGAGCTTTGGTGGAAACCCTCGAAGTCGCAGTGGTACAGGAAAAAGCTCTTTTACCAAATCGTCGATCAAGCAGTAGACTGTAGTGATAAACTCTTCAACGGGCATGACTGAAACCTTCTTTGCTTTCTACTGCTTTTAATAGCAGAAAGCAGGATCAGTCATGTCTCCTTATGCAAACCTAAAAGTCGCACATGGCGTAAAGTATATAAAAATCATAGGGTCATGAACTAAGGAACAATATACATTTTTAATCAGATTATGAGCATATGTGCAAGAAGTGAAACCGCCTTCTATAATCAGGCGTTCAACCGGATGGATTTGCAAAATGCCTACCAGCAATATACTGGCGAGTGTTTTTGGTCGCTCACCAATAGGACCTATTCAAAAGCATATCACCACTGTTCATGAATGTGCGTCACAGTTGGAGCCATTCTTTCAGGCAGTGTTTGCGGAAGAGTGGGAGACTGCTTATGACATTCAGCAGAAAATCATCAAATTTGAGCACGAAGCGGATGCAATCAAGCGAAGCATCCGCCTGTCGCTTCCAAAAAGCCTTTTTCTTCCGGTTCCCCGTACCGACCTGCTGCAGATAGTAACCGTTCAGGATAAGGTTGCTAACCGTGCAAAGGATATTGCAGGCCTTGTGGTAGGACGCAAGATGATTATTCCTGAATCGATGCACGAAGCATTTATCACCTATGTGCGTCGCTCAATTGCAACATCTGCACAGGCGTTGAAGGCTATTCATGAGCTGGATGAGCTTCTGGAAACGGGCTTTCAGGGGCGGGAAGTAGATTTGGTAGAAAAAATGGTTGAAGAGCTGGACAACATTGAGAGTGAAACTGACAAGGATCAGGTGAAAATACGCCGTATGCTGTTTGATCTTGAGCAAACGCTGCCACCGGTAGAAGTCATGTTTCTGTACAAAATTATCGACTGGGTGGGTGATCTTGCGGATCGGGCTTCCCGTGTTGGTAGCCACCTCCAGTTGTTGCTGGCCCGTTAACTGAACCGGATGCAGACTGATGAGTATTATCGCTGAATATGGCACAGTCCTCCTGATTCTGGCCTGCCTGTTTGGGTTTTTTATGGCCTGGGGGGTTGGGGCCAACGATGTTGCCAATGCCATGGGAACTTCAGTTGGATCCGGTGCCCTGACGGTAAAACAGGCTATTTTTATCGCCATCCTGCTGGAGTTTACCGGTGCCTATCTGGCTGGCGGATCGGTTACCGAGACGATACGCAAGGGAATCATTGATCCCTCCATGCCCCTTCTGGTTGAGAACCCCAATCTGTTGGTCTACGGAATGCTGGCCTCACTGCTGGCCGCTGGAACCTGGTTGCTGGTAGCGACCCATTACGGTTGGCCGGTGTCTACTACTCACTCAATTGTTGGGGCTATTGTTGGTTTCGCTGCTGTTGGCATCTCTGCCGATGCAGTCAGCTGGGGAAAAGTTGCAACCATTGTTGCCAGTTGGGTTGTTTCTCCCCTGATGTCGGGACTGTTCGCTTTCCTGATTTTTGTCAGTGTGCAGAAGCTGATTCTGGATACCGAAAACCCCTTCAGAAACGCTAAGCGCTATATGCCTCTTTATATGTTTCTGGTTGGCTTCATGATGTCGATGGTGACGCTGATTAAAGGTCTGAAACATATTGGCTTACCGTTGGATTACACAGAAAGCATAGTGCTCTCACTCATTATTGGTTTGGTCATTATGTTTATTGGCCAGATGGCACTTTCAAAGATAAAAGAAGATGTTCAGGCGGATAAATCATTCCATTTCTCCAGTGTGGAGAAGGTCTTTGGTGTAATGATGATTTTTACCGCCTGTTCCATGGCATTTGCCCACGGCTCCAACGATGTTGCCAATGCGGTCGGGCCACTGGCAGCGGTGGTCAGCGTGGTTCACAGTGGTGGTGAAATTGTTGGTAAGTCTTCCGTTCCTGCCTGGGTTCTTCTGCTGGGGGCTGTAGGTATTGTTGTAGGGCTGGCAACTTGGGGCTATAAGGTCATGGCTACGATAGGCTCTCATATCACTGAGTTAACTCCCAGCAGAGGTTTTGCTGCTGAGCTTGCCGCAGCCTCCACCGTTGTGATGGCGTCAGGTACAGGGTTACCAATTTCCACAACTCATACACTGGTTGGTGCCGTTCTGGGTGTGGGGCTTGCCAGAGGAATTGGCGCTTTAAACCTCCGTGTTATTAGTACCATTTTCATGTCCTGGTTGATTACTCTGCCAGCAGGAGCCATTCTGGCCATTGTTTTCTTCCATTGCCTCAAGTGGATTTTTGGTTAGGCTCAAGTAGATTTAGTTTCCAATAAGGCTTGCCCTGTTTATCATCAACAGATACTCCCTCCACTAGAAGGTGATAATCAGGGCTATGAGCAGCCAGCCAACTTTCCAGCATGCACTTTCAAGATTGATAGAGATACCTTCTGTCAGCTCGACCCTCCCTGAACTTGATATGAGTAACCTGCCGGTTATCAATGAGCTGGCAGCCTGGTTTGAAGTCATGGGGTTTCAGTGTGAAATTCATTATCTGCCCCATGCTCCTCACAAGGCAAACCTGATTGCAACATTGGGAAGCGGTCCTGGAGGTCTGGTATTTGCTGGGCATACTGATACTGTTCCTTACGATGACAGCCTATGGAAGAGTTCACCATTTGCGCTTGAAGAAAGAGATGGCCGGTTTTATGGATTGGGTGTCTGCGATATGAAAGGCTTTTTTGCATTGGTGATGGAAGCCGTTCGCGGGTACCTGGACACCCCGCTGAAAGCACCGTTGATTATTCTGGCCACGGCTGATGAAGAGTCCTCAATGAATGGGGCTCGAGCACTGGCTGAACTGGGTCGACCTAAAGCACGTTACGCTGTGGTTGGCGAACCTACAGGGATGCGGCCTATTCATATGCATAAGGGCATCATGATGGAGCGTATCCAGATTCTGGGGCAGTCTGGCCATTCCAGCAACCCGGCCTTGGGGCGAAACGCCATGGAAACTGCCCACAAGGTGATTACTGATTTGATGCAGTTCCGTGAAGAGCTGGCAGAACGTTACCAGAATCATGGGTTTACTATTCCCGTACCTACTTTAAACCTGGGGTGTATCCATGGTGGTGATAACCCGAATAGGATTTGTGGGCAGTGCCAGCTGGACTTTGACATTCGTATGCTACCAGGCATGGACAGTGAACAGTTGCGTCAACAGATTCGCCAGAGATTGAAGACAATTGCTGAAGCGGATCAGGTTAAGGTATCCCTTGAAACCATCACACCTGCAATTGAGGCCTTTGCTGGTCATGAGAACTCAGCACTGGTTGCAGCCTGTGAGAAGCTGACAGGATATCAGGCAGAAAGTGTTGCATTTGGTACTGAAGCACCGTTTTTTAGTCGATTAGGCATGGATACGGTGGTATTTGGGCCAGGTGATATTGATCAGGCTCATCAGCCAGATGAATACCTCTCACATGATCGAATTAACCCAATGATTGAGGTTTTGAAGTCATTGATAAGACAGTACTGCTTGTCTTGAGCAGATGTAGTACATGATATTTGCTTAGCCTGAGCATGTGATTCTCATGGCTGCTTTATAATGGGTAAACAAGTGTGGCTTGCGTGAAAAAAAAGGATAACTCAGCAGACAGCGCAGAAAAATACGTAAAATTTTTCCGTCAATCGTCACCCTATATTCATGCTCACAGGGGTAAAACTTTTGTGATCATGCTCAGTGGTGAAACACTGGCACACCCGAATTTAAGTAATATCATCAGTGATATTGCCCTGATGAGCAGTTTAGGCGTTCGGTTGGTGCTAGTGCACGGCGCCCGGCCACAAATTGATGAGCGTTTACGTGAAAGAGGCATTAAAACGGCTATTCATAAAGGTGCGGTCGATAATGGGGGGCAGCATAATGAACGGCGAATTACTGATAGGCAGAGCCTTGAGTCTGTTAAAGATGCAGTAGGGAATATGAGAGCCTTGATTGAGTCAAGACTCTCGGTAGGTCTGGTAAATTCACCAATGCATGGTGCCAGAATTCGGGTTGTCAGTGGTAACTTTGTGACCGCAAGGCCCTTGGGAGTTCTTGATGGCATCGACTTTCAACATACTGGCGAAGTTCGAAAGATAGACAGTCAGGCTATTGGTCACCTGCTGGACAGCGGCTATGTGGTTTTGCTCTCCTGTCTCGGGCTTTCTCCAACCGGAGAAATTTTTAACATTGAGGTTGAAGAAGTGGCTACCCGAACGGCAATCAGCCTGGGAGCTGAAAAGTTGATACTCTATGGTGAGCAGCAAGGCGTTTTTGATCAGCTGGGTAACCTGATCAATCGAATTTCTCCCCATGAAGCCGGTAAGGAACTTGAAACTCAGGTTGGTGAGTCCAGAAGGTTACTTTCCTCAGCGGTTATCGCTTGCACCGAGGGTGTTGAGCGAGCCCAGATTATCAGCTATCAGGATGATGGCTCTTTGCTGATGGAACTGTTCACCCGAGATGGTGCTGGCACGTTGATTTCCAGAGACCACTATGAAGAAGTTCGTGGTGCAACCATTGAAGATGTCGGGGGGATTCTTGAACTTATCCGTCCATTTGAGGAAAAAGGCATTCTGCGCCGCCGTTCCAGAAAAGAACTGGAGCGGGAAATAAGGTTATTCAGTGTCGTTTTACTGGATGGCATGATTATCGGCTGTGCAGCTCTTCATCCATACTATGAACATGGTATCTGCAGGGCAGAGCTTGCCTGTGTTGTGGTTCACCCAGAGTACCGTCAGGCTCAGCGTGGAGACCGGTTGCTTGCGCATATTGAAGCATTGGCGAAAGACAAGGGAATGAACGAAATCTATGTGATGACGACTCAAACTGCGCACTGGTTTATTGAAAGGGAGTTTATTGAAGTGGCTTATGATGAGTTACCGGAAGAACTCAAAATCAAATATAACCCAAAGAGGCAATCAAAAGTCCTTATGAAAAGAATAAGCTGAGAAAGTGTGGGACTAGTTATCATTAAACGTTGCACCACAGTGAGGGCACTGATTAAGGTCAAGAGTCACACGGTATTGAGAGCCTGATTTCTCCATTGGCATATGCTGGCATGCGGGGCAACGTGCTAACTTATGATAAGCGAGAGATAACCAGAGAATATCCAGAAATATTATTATGAAACCAACCGTGAAAATGGGGTTGTGGGTAATAAAGAAAAGGGCAAATAGACTGATTCCTGTAATCAGAACGAGAGAGAATAGCTTGATTTGCCTTCTAAGCTTGAGGATGTTGGCTTGGTAAGTTTGACTCCAGTTTTCCCCTTGGTGGTGTAAAGGGTGGTACTCTTTTCCTGTGAATATGGTGAATATTGCCTGAGCAAAGATCAGCCCTCCAATGGAAAAGGGTATCAATATAATAAATTTGGCCATATCAGGCCGGCCTTCATGCCATAAGAGTGTTTCAAGAGCGAGTTGTACTGCAAAACCTGAGGCCGCAATAAGCCATCCGGTTAAAGCCTGTTTCTTAACTTTTTTAAATCGTACCCTTCCTTCATGTTCGGAGTCCTTTCTTGTCCTGACTTTCTGCCTTGCGGTGTGAGTCCTTTCACGTACACCTGGTCTTTAATCAGGATAGCAAGGCTTTGCCCTTAAAGGCCTTCTACTGCTTTGTAGCGGCTTTATTATCGGCAATCCATTTCAGGAAGCGTTCACGAGTTGTCTCGTCTGCCTGGTTATACCAGTACTGCAGCATACTTTCACTCATAGGCTGGGCGGTTGCCGGGGCAGGCATTACAGAGGGCTGTTGGGCTACCTGATAAGAAACACCCTGTGGGGTTGCGATATAAACGGTTCCCGCCATTTCTCGAACAGCAGCCGGGTTGTCTGATAAGTTGAATTTTTGAATATCCTCTACTGTATCGACACCAATCAACAGACCCGATTTATTTAGAACGCTGAACTCAAAGGGAGTGACCTGGCCTTTCTCGTTGCTCAGTGAGAACTGAGACTTTGGAGATTTTGACAGCCTGTCGGTATCTCTTGCTGTCTTCAGCTTTGGGGCTTTAATAGTGTAAGTCTGATCACCGGACAGGTTGAATGTCATGATATAAGGGCTGGAAGTAAACATCTTGGTATCACCACCCTCCCTTACCAGTGTTTTTAGCTGGAACACCAATTGGTGGCGGCCATTGCTGAGTGAAAGGTCTCTCTTGCCATCTAGCTTATCAGCATCTTTACCATCAAGAACCAACAGCTTTGTCTTCTCGGGCAAGATCAGAGTGTTATCTGCAATGGCTGGTATAGCCAGCGAGGACACCAGAAGTGCACCCAATATACGACGTATAAACATAAGACTGTGTTCTCCTATAGATAGTCAGTTGATTATAGGTGGGTAAAACTACCGGTTCGTATTGTTGTTTTCCGAAGTCTTTGTCTTGGGGAAAAACCTTATCGTCCGGGGGGGATAAGTCTTCGAGAGTCGGTAAGATGTTGGGCGTCGTATGGCTTTGAGTATCTTTGGTTCTTTGTTAACTCAACATGGTATTGAAATCGCCTAAGTATCGTCGCTTCTTTATCATCTTTGGCATCAGAGATAGCGTGGCCTAGCCAACCAAATAAGCTATCAAGGTTGAGATCATCCAGCTGAGTTTGCATCTCCTTAATGGCGGTTCTCTCATTAATCTCACCACGGCGGTATTTTGCAATTAGTTTTCCAGCCTCAGAGTTCTGGATGACTCTATAGTAAATATCAGAATTTTTCAGTTGTAGCATCCCATCAGCAGATAATGGCTGACTCATGCTTGGATTTTTGACTCTTACAGGTTGTGGTAAGAAAGGAAGTGTTTCACTTTGGGGCTGTGCTGAGATGGTCAGAGCCTTACTTCCATGGGCTACAAGCTGCCTCTTAAGGTGGCGGTTCCAATGATCCACCTTCGAAAGAACCAGCTCTTTAAACTGCATAAATGCGCAATCGACTTGTTGCCTAATTAAGTGTTGCCAGGCAGAGTATTTCAAAATGACAATTGCTGCATCTTCATCGCTCATGGCTCCAAAGCTTTTTTTTCCAAGAGCTTGACTTCTTTTTCGAACATCATGAAGGTCACTGCCTATTTTTTCCATATCTTTGATAGACTCCAGTAAATGATCAACCATAGGCTCAACCTCATTTTTCGCTACGGCACGCATAGTCGCAATTTCTTCTCGCTCTGTTCTCTCTCTTGTACCAAATAACTGTAATGTTGTTCCTTTTTTTCCAGTCCTGATTTCGTTCATTCTTCTTTGGTTTTGCTTGGAATTTTGATGGCTTGAGAAAAGATCTAAAAAGAAAAAAGCCGCGAACAAGGCTGTCCCCTGAATTGTAATCTGTGGGAGTGTAATGGTTCCTGGAACAAAGCGTACATTTCTTCCCGTTACTTTGATCAAATTTCCTAAATTTGCAAAGAAGAAGTTCTTTACCTGTTTAAATAGGAATCCCTGAATGAAACTACTGGCCATCGACAGTGATTTGTCGGTGTTTGATAGCTTTATATCTTCAATAGCGGGGGTGGGGGTGCTTCTTGCTTTTTTAACCGATGTTTTTCTTGATATCCGCGAAGGAATTATATTTCTTACCCAGTTATCGCCGTCTGTTTTTATCTGTTTTCCGTGAATCAAAAGTTGCTTATCTCTGGATACTTTCTTAAGTAGTTCTTTAATTTCTCCTTCAGACTTGCCGGAAAATTTTTCCTGCCACAAATCCTGTAAATCTTTGAGGTATCTATAATTAAGTACTTGCTGATGGATGGCGACATTTTCTTTGAGCAAGTCAAAGAAAAACAAATTTTCTTTCAGCTTTTGATGTTTTTTTTCATAAAGTGCTTTTGCTTCTTCAAGCTTAATGAGTTCCTGAGGAGGTAGATCTGGTTTTCCCGCCATTTTTTCAATTTTATCTTTTAGCTTTTCAAGGTCTCCAGCCTCATTATAAATGGCGGTAAAGTTTTTGTGCTTACAAACGTAAAGAAGCCATTGGATAAGGTCTTTTCTTTTTTTATCATCCTTTGGATCAACGCTTGAAAAATCAAAATCGGCATATTGCCTGATCTTCTTTAAACCATATAGTATTCGAAGCTTTCTAAAAACAGTAGTTCCACCTGTCCAGAATACAAGATAGCTGAAATTCGCAGCTAAACTCACACCTACAGCAACCCCAATGGTAATGCCTGCAGCAGGAGGAAATAATACTGACATTAATACCCCGGCAATAACGCCAATTCCAAACAGTATCTGGTTGCGCTTATTACGCAATATGACTCTCTTAAACCTGTTGGCAACTTCTTTAAGCTTCAGTTTTGAAAAAAATCTTTTTTGTGAAACTGTTTTTTTAATATGCTCGGTGCTTCTATCACGAATGAAATAGGCGGTTCTTTTGGGTGGATCCAGTACGGGTGCCGAAGCAGCTGCATGTTTTGGTCTGGTATTATTTTGAGTTGCTTCCAGTTCTTCTATGGGTTTGACGATGGACTTTCTTATTTTGTTGTCCAGTTCTATCATCAATTCAAGAGAGAAAGCTTTTTCATCCACTAAGCCTACTTCTTTAGCAAGCATTTTTATTGTTGTTTTAAGAAACTTTTGATTTTTTGAAAAGGTAGCCTCGCGGTCTTCCAGAGTGCCATTATGATCATTCAACCATTTGAATGACGCATTTACCTCCTTTAATAGTTGCGGATAAAGGACTTTATCAAAATAACCTGAAGGTAACTCTTTCCCTTTTCTAAGATATTCGTAAGCCAGGCTGACACCATCAAGCTTCATCGACTCATGCATGGCTTCTAGCGTTTCTGTGCTGACAGCAACTGTGCCGTTAACTATATCTTTTTTGTTGAGTTGATCCAGGGGAAGATGGCTATCTGTATGGAGATTATATACGGCAACAGCTACTTCTCTCTCTCTCTCTTTCTCTTTTCTGAAACTTTTTCTGGTATAGGTATTGGAACTCGCCTTGGTAAGGGAGGTTAGAACTTCCCATACAGGCTCTTTTCGATGGGAATGGAATAGCCATTTTTTAATTTTTCCAGGTATAGACGTTACCTTGCGTGACCAGTCCGCATGTTCAGTTGCCTGAAGAATCGCTGATTCAATATCCTTTTTCTCTTGGGCGCTTTTTTTGGGCAAATGAGCGTTCTGGTTACCCAGTGTATGGGGGCTGTGATTGCCAGAAGATACTTTTTGGGGCATTCCTCATTCCCTAAGGTAACCCGAAATGGTTTAGTATTTGTCTAGTAAAAACAACACATTAACAGTAAATCTGGATTTTGAGAGCCTAGCCTTGTGTTATTTCTACGGATTCAGCTAATTATAGACAATCCAAATAATTCTGATTTGTACGCCATTACCGCTTTGAACAAATCAGAATTACATCAACCAATAGTGCACTCAGTCTCTGTCAAGCACCAGGTAGCTGTAAGTAAGGGGCTGATCATCTTCTGACTGAATGTCCTCCCGAGAGGTTTCCCGCCACTCCTGCTGGTTGATTTCCGGAAAGAAGGCATCACCGTCAAAACTTTGGTAAACCCGGGTCAGGTAAAGGCGGTCAGCTCGGTCAATGGCCTGTCGATAGATCTGCTCACCACCAATGATCATGATTTCTTCGTTACCATTGATCAGGGCGATATCTTCAGCGAGTGCAATCGCATTATCCAGACTGTGAACTACTTTGACACCTTCATGAGTCCAGTCTTTATCCCGGGTAATGATGATATTAGTTCTGCCAGGCAGAGGCTTTTTCAGGGAGTCGAAGGTTTTCCGACCCATGATGATGGGCTTGCCCATGGTGACAGCCTTGAAGTAGCGCAGGTCTCCTGGCAGGTACCAGGGCATTTTATTGTTGATACCAATGGCATTGTTATCTGCCACTGCGGCTATCAGGGCCAGCTTCATCCGTGTCTACTCCGTTCTGATCCACAATACTCCTGGAAAGCGTATTGAGGTTAAAAATTATTGCCCAGCTTTTGGGTTGAAGACTCCAACATTTTCATGACCTTCTTCACGAAGGTGCATGGCGTGAAGCTGGCTCATTACACCTTTTTCGCAGTAGAGCAGGTAATGACGATCTTTGTCCAGCTCAGGGAAGCGTGTTCTTAGCTGATAGAAGGGGATGGTCACCACTTCACGCCCTGGCATGGTAAATGGTTTAATCTCTTCTTCAGTCGGGTGGCGAATATCGATAATCACTTCACCCTGATGAACTTCATTAACAACCTCAACTTCTTCACGGGTCAGATCATCTGCAATGATATCGTGGATAGAGACCATTCGTCGGCTTTGAATGGCATCTTCAAGTACTTCGAAGTTAAACCGCTCCTCTTCCGCTGCAATTTTTTCTTCCTTTGCCCGGGTTGTCGGGTTCTTGGAGATAACAGCGCAGTATTCCGGAATATTACGAACGAACTCTTCGGTACCGATTCGTATGGATATATCGATAATTGCCTGCTTATCCATGGTAATCAGAGGTCTGAGTACCAGGGCATCGGTTACCGAGTCAATCACCGCAAGATTGGGTAGTGTCTGGCTGGAAACCTGACCAATGGCTTCACCGGTGACCAGTGCAGCCATTTCCATTTCTTCAGCTACCTTACTGGCAGCCCTGAGCATCATCCGTTTCAGAATAACGCCCATCTGGGAGTTATCCACTTTGGTCAGAATTTCTTCAACTACGCCTTCAAACGGTACGGTAACGAACTTAACCCGGTGAGAAGCACCAAAGCGGTTCCACAGGTAGAAAGCCACTTCTTTTACTGCCAGCTCGTGAGCGTGTCCGCCAAGATTGAAGAAGCAGAAGTGGGTACGAATGCCGCGTTTCATGGTGAGGAAACTGGAGACCGTCGAATCAAAACCACCTGAAATCAGAGAGAGAACCGGTTCCTGAGATCCCAGAGGATAACCTCCCAGACCTTCTCCCCGTTTCTGAGTCATGAAATAGCGGTCATTTTTGATATCAATACGAACGGTTATTTCAGGGTTTTTAAGGCTCACCCCGCTGGCTTCGGTCTGCTGGTTCAGGCCGCCACCGACAAAGCGCTCTACATCAATGGATTGGAAGTCGTGCTTGCCGTTTCGGTTGCAGCGAACACAGAATGTTTTGCCAGCAAGCGTTTCTGAATGGGCTTCTATGGCTTTTTCCAGAATATCTTCCAGGCTGACCAGTTTGTGCTCTGCAACCTGCAGCCAGTAGGCAATCCCCGGAATATGGCTTAACAGATCACTGACCTCTGCCACCAGGATTTCATCATTGCTACTGGTCGTGACCTCAATATGATCCCATACACCCGAGACATCAATATTCTCATCCACGCGCTTGAGAATGGTGCGAATGTTTTTTCGCAGCATTTTGATAAAGCGTTTTCTTACCGGGGCACTTTTAATCGTGATTTCCGGAAACAGTTTGATGATGAACTTCATGGATCAGGAGACCTTGTGGGCTGGATAGTCCGGGCAGGTGGGGCGGATAGTTAAAACGTAACTATTCAGCACCCAGCAAAGGCGTATTGTTGTAATTTCGAACCGCTTTAAGAAGCGCCTGAAATATGTTCAACCCCTGCTTTTTAGCAGATGATAAATAGCTTCGGATTCGGGTAAACATGGTACCTCCGTCTTCGCTTCTGAAGCAGCCTGAGATCTTCTGCTTAAGTTTGGCCATCCTGGCATCACGTTCACTGCCATTGTTATCGAAGGGAATTGAAAAGTCCGACATGAAGCGCAACGTTTCAACCTTAAACTCAATAAGCCTTTTGAACAGGTTGTAGGCCTTGGTATTCCTGACCTTCTTACGTCCAAGCACCTGTCGTTGTTTTTCCATATAAGCGGTTTCCTTCGTGAGAGCCCTTTGAAGGATTTGGTCGTATATCGTCTCAATGCGAAGCTGTATTGCACCAGGCATTTGAGTCAGACCGGCTGCTTTGTATTTCTTGCAGAAGTGCCAGGAGAGCGTAAGCAATTTCATCAGCCGCAGAGCCAGCTTATTCGCATCCCTATCGACAACTCCCTGAAGCTCTCTCAGATGATGGGCATTACAAAGCACATGCACTGCCGCATAGGCAAAGTAGGACTTCCAATGATCGTGAACCAGAATGCCTGCAAAAGTCAGCAGGATGCCCATTGCATCCATTGCTTCACAACCTCGCCTTTCTGAGAGGTAGTAAAGCGTCCATTGGTCATCTCGCATAATGTGTAACCACCACAGTGAACCGTCAACCCGCATGCCAGTTTCATCCGCTCCTGCAACCGGACTTTCTTGTAAAGCATCGCGGATACTCTGCTCAGTAGAGGCCAGGTTCTCATGGGTATAGGCAACAAAATTGGCAACAGAGCCTGCGCTGACACTCATGCAATAAATAGTATTGAAATACTCAGACACCCGGTGATATGGGATGAAGTGATACTGGTTTAAATGAACAGCCATTGCCTGAGTCACTTCTCCGTATTGAGCAGCGGCTTTCACTCCTTGGGGAAACTCAGCGGTGTTCCGTTTACCACAAGGACATACTTTAACGTCTGCCCAGTACGCGGTAACTTCAAATTCTCCGGGTCTACCTGGATCAAAAACCTGTCGCTCAATGTATTTGGTGGGTTTAATATCGATAAGCGAAGACTGGCAACAGCAACATTTTTCAACCTTCAGATGCCTGACATAATCGGGTAAGGCGACACGTCTCAAACAAGAGCCTTGATGACCTTTCTGGCCACCTGGTTTATTGCCTGAAGATGGTCTAAGGCTTTTGGGGTTCGGTGTTTCCTGTGAGGAGCAGGGGGCTTCTTTGGAAGATGTATCACCTTTATCACTCCCTTTTTTACTGGGCTTTTGATAACCATCTGACGATGGTGGCTTACTACTGTTTTGACTGTTTTTATTAACCCTTTCTTCCAGTTCGCTGCAACGTTCCCGTAAAAGCGCATTCTCGGTCCGAAGCTCTTCATTCTCTTTAAGGAGAGCTTCGGTAAACGGAGTAGCTGGGAAGTCTGGTTCCATACTGGAGATTTGTTAGAAAAATTGAGTATAAGATGATGGTCGAAAAATCAGAAAATTCCAGATTTATATGAAGGGTGCTGAATAGTTACGTTAAAACATTAATTCATTGTGCATTATACCGAATAACCAGGTGCTCTGGACACCCTTGTGATAAAGACTGGCTTTAGGGCTCAAACGTCCGTAGAGAAGGACTCTGAAAAGCAGGTTTATCAAGGCAGGGTTGGTATATGTCTCTATACGTGTAAGTAAAACTGCAAATCCTATTTCAAAGGGGGTACACTGTCTGCCGCTGTTTTGTGAGATGGGTGTTTTGAAAACCATTTCGCACCTATTTGGTGCGCGGTATTCTTTTCTTGCACTAAAGTGGGTGTTTTGCTTTCTGGTCTCACTGCGCCATGCCTTATTCAGGTGCGTGAGAGTCGGGAGGATGATGTGCCTTGGATAACCTGAAGGCGTTAAAGTGAACAATAACCTTACTGGCTGGGTCGGTAGCTGGCTGTTTTTTGGTCACTTTTTACCTTTTTTCAGATTTTTCAACGAAGAGCACTAATTTTGCCCATCCCATCTGGTGGAGTTGCAAAATGTGGCATAGCTATTGCTATAGCTCCAGCAAGCGTATTTCTTTAGCTGCTGCTGGTTGATGAGACCTGGAAGCAAAGAGATTGATCAGTAAACCGCCTGATCCGAATACATTCGTCGCCAGTGCGGTGTTTGTCCTCTGGAGGAAATAATAAATGTCGAAGACTCTTAGCCTGATTAAGGAACATGACGTTAAGTGGGTTGATCTGCGTTTCACCGATACCAAGGGTAAAGAGCAGCACGTATCGATTCCTATTGGTGAAATAGACGACGAATTCTTCGAAGTCGGCAAGATGTTCGACGGTTCCTCTATTGCTGGCTGGAAGGGCATTAATGAGTCTGACATGATTCTAATGCCTGACGACAGTACAGCTACCATCGATCCATTCACTGAGGCGGCTACTCTTAACCTGCGCTGTGACATCGTTGAGCCATCCACCATGCAAGGTTATGAGCGTGACCCACGCTCTGTTGCCAAGCGTGCTGAAGAGTACCTGAAGTCTACCGGAATTGCCGACACCGCTTTCTTTGGTCCTGAGCCAGAGTTCTTCGTTTTTGACGACGTTAAGTGGAGTGTTGATATCTCTGGAGCTTCTTACGAAGTGAACTCTGAAGAAGCTGCATGGTCTTCCAACGCCAAATTTGAAGGCGGTAATATCGGTCACCGTCCAAAAGTGAAGGGCGGATACTTCCCGGTTCCACCAGTTGACTCCCTGCATGACCTGCGTGCTGCGATGTGCGATGCCATGGAAGCACAGGGTCTGGACGTTGAAGTTCATCACCACGAAGTAGGTACTGCTGGTCAGTGTGAAATCGGTGTTAAATTCAACACTCTGGTGAAGAAGGCTGACGAAGTTCAAATTCTGAAGTATGCAGTGCATAACGTTGCTCATGCTTATGGCAAAACGGCTACCTTCATGCCGAAGCCACTGGTAGGCGACAATGGTTCTGGCATGCACGTTCATATGTCTCTGTCCAAGAACGGTGACAACCTGTTTGCTGGTGACGGCTATGCCGGTCTGTCTGAAGAAGCGCTGTACTACATTGGTGGTGTTATCAAGCATGCTAAGGCGATCAATGCATTCGCCAATGCTTCTACCAACTCTTACAAGCGTCTGATCCCAGGTTTTGAAGCCCCGGTAATGCTGGCTTACTCTGCCCGTAATCGTTCTGCTTCTATCCGTATTCCATACGTGAATAGCCCTAAGGCCCGTCGTATCGAAGTGCGTTTCCCTGACCCGACTGCCAACCCATATCTGGCTTTTGCTGCCCTGATGATGGCTGGTCTGGACGGAATCAAGAACAAGATCCATCCTGGTGATGCTGCTGATAAGGACCTGTACGATCTGCCACCAGAAGAAGCTGCTGAGATCCCAACAGTTTCTACCAGCTTCGAAGAAGCTCTGGCTGCCCTGGATGCTGATCGTGAGTTCCTGACTGCTGGTGGTGTATTTACTGATGACATGATCGATGGTTACATCGAACTCAAGAAGGAAGAGTGCCTTGCCGTGAGCCAGACTACTCACCCTGTAGAGTTTGATCTGTACTACTCTGTCTAAAGCATCCTTATAGACTTTCTGAAAAATTGTTGTTTACCTCAAGCCAGAGCGATAGCTCTGGCTTTTTTATGCCCATGGACGGGCTGTATGCTGGCAATATCGCGAGCCAGTACCGTGTTAATTGTCAGTATCGATTTTCCCTGTTAAATAGTATTGGTAGCCATTAAGCTAACCTAAGATCGACGCGATATAAGTCGTGTAAGACTTCATCCGGAGCAAGAGGCTCATGAATATAAAAAAGGCAATGGTACAGTCTTTTCTGGCAGTTATTCTGCCAATGATCTTAGCGGACTTGGCATTGGCCGCTATTTACAAGACGGTGGATAAGGATGGAAACATTATCTTCACTGACTCTCGTCCTGCGGACCAACCCAGTGAAGAAGTTCAGTTGCGGCCTATTACTCCTATGTCTTCAGTTCCAACCAGTAGGCCCGGATCATCAGTATCATCGCAAGAAGAGAGTGAAGAGATGTATTCTCTTCTGGAAATTGTAGAGCCTGCCAACGATGCCACAGTGCGAAGCCAGGGGAACTTTACGGTGAGAATCGCTACTGAACCAAGAGTTCTTTCAGGTCACAGGATTCGTTTATTGCTGGATGGTGATGTAGTTGGTGAGTCCAAGCGAAAGTTAAGCTTTGAACTCAAGAATATAGATCGAGGCACCCATACTCTGACAGTAGAAATTGTAGATAACCGGAAAAAAGTGGTTCAGTCCTCTAACAATACCATCCATGTGCATCGCACGACGTTCAAACCTGCAGTTTCTATAAACCCCCCTTCACCCTGATTTAAAGTACCTTTTGCACCAAAAAGGGGAGTATCAAGCTGATACTTCCTCCTTACTCTAACAACCTCTCCTGATAACCCTGTTTTCAAACCTTGCTTGTATCGTCAATAAACTTGATGCTCTGAATATATAAGCGCACTATTATGGTGCGTCTAAAAGTTAATAAAATGGAATTAACTTTCAGCCATCACATTGAAAAGAGCCAATTGAATCGGGCTTAAGAGATAGGATGTGGGGTAGTTCAGGAAATTATCGCTAAAGAGAGGCCAGTCTTTGAAGGATGGTTTGATTTTTGCATTCACGATACCTGATGCTATTTCTCATTAAAACGAGACGACAACAGCAATAACAAGACTTGACCATGAGACCATGAAGCAGCTTTTACCTGAGATGATCCCTGAAACAGGAACTATGCAAAACATCATTCTGGATAACCTGAATACTGTGGTGATGGTGCTGGACCAGGAATTCAGGGTGATTACCCTGAACCCTGCTGCAGAAACCCTGCTGGATACCAGCTTGAAACGGGTGCTTAACCAGCCAGTTACTACCGTGATTCCTGAAGACAATTTCAGGGCTGATCTGGATCGCAGTCTAAGTCAGCATCAGCAGTTCACACGCCGGGAAACCGACTTTCCCATCAATGGGGAAATGATTAATGTCGATTACAGTATTTCACCCATAGCCTGTGGAGAAGCAAGGCTGCTTCTGGAAATCAATCCTCGTGACCGTGTTCAAAAGATTACACGAGAAGAGTCGCTGATTGCCAAGCAGGAAACCTCCCGTATTCTGGTGCGAGGTCTGGCTCATGAAGTGAAGAATCCACTGGGTGGAATTCGTGGTGCGGCTCAGCTTCTGGCCAGAGAACTGGACGATAAAGGGCTGAAAGAGTTTACCGAAATCATTATTCAGGAAGCTGATCGACTGCGTGATCTGGTCGACCAGATGCTGGGTCCCCTGCAGCCACCAAAGATGGAAGACCTCAATATTCATGAAGTACTTGAAAGGGTGATGCAGTTAATTAATGCAGAAACTGGGGGAGAGCTCAGGCTCAAACGGGACTACGACCCAAGTATTCCAGATATCCCGGGTGATTTTGAGCGATTGATACAGGCCA
Organism: Endozoicomonas sp.; assembly: GCF_965196975.1. NCBI lineage: Bacteria > Pseudomonadati > Pseudomonadota > Gammaproteobacteria > Oceanospirillales > Endozoicomonadaceae > Endozoicomonas > Endozoicomonas sp. The sequence continues at coordinate 3,971,066 of NZ_OZ239981.1, read as the reverse complement.
TCCTGAACCTGGTGCGTAATGCCATGCAGGCCATAGATCAGGCAATGCCGCGTTCTGAAGGTTTGATTACATTGCGAACCCGTATTGCACGACAGTTTACGATTGGCACCCAGCGACGAAGATTGGTCTGCCATTTATCCATTATTGATAATGGGCCAGGTATTCCCACAGAACTGATTGAAAATATTTTTTATCCCATGATCAGTGGTCGTGCAGATGGCACAGGTCTTGGATTACCCATGGCGCAGTCGATAATCAGTTTACATCAGGGACTGGTTGAGTGTGAGAGTAAACCAGGCGAAACCGTATTCAATGTCTATTTACCGCTTTCGATGGACATGTCACAGGAGTGAAGTATGAGTTTGAATTCCAAAGTCTGGATCGTGGATGATGATCAGGCGATACGCTGGGTTCTGGAGCGAGCCCTGAATTCAGAAGGCATTGAAACGCAGTCCTTTGATGCGCCGGAAAAAGTGCTGGCTGCGCTGGAGCAAAGTGAGCCGTCAGTGTTGATCAGCGATGTTCGCATGCCAGGCATGAATGGTCTGGAGCTGCTGAAGGCGGTTCATGATCAGAAACCCGATGTGCCCGTTATTATCATGACCGCTCATTCTGACCTCGACAGTGCGGTGTCATCTTACCAGAGCGGTGCATTTGAATACCTGCCCAAGCCTTTTGATATTGATGAGGCTGTGGCACTGGTTAAGCGTGGGCAGGAGCATCGCCAGCAGCAATTGGCTGAAGCGCTGATTCCGGAGGCATCTCTGCAGGAAGAAGAGTCAACGGAGATTATTGGTGAAGCCCCTGCCATGCAGGAAGTATTCCGTGCCATTGGCCGTCTGTCTCATTCCAACATTACGGTGCTGATTAATGGTGAATCAGGAACGGGTAAGGAGCTGGTGGCCAGGGCGTTGCATCGACATAGCCCACGGGCAGATCGATCTTTTATTGCACTGAATATGGCAGCCATTCCCCGTGACCTGATTGAGTCTGAACTCTTTGGTCATGAAAAAGGCGCATTTACCGGTGCGGGTGGCATGCGACGTGGGCGTTTTGAGCAGGCAGGAGGCGGTACGCTGTTTCTGGATGAGATTGGAGATATGCCCGCAGATACTCAGACCCGATTGTTACGGGTACTTGCCGATGGTGAATTTTATCGGGTCGGTGGACACACACCGGTAAAGGCCGATGTTCGGATTATTGCAGCAACTCACCAGAATCTTGAAAAACTGGTTGAAGAAGGCAAGTTCCGTGAAGACCTTTTTCACCGACTGAACGTTATCCGGGTACATCTGCCAAGGCTTAAGGATCGGCGTGAAGATATTCCAAGGCTGGCGCGTTTCTTCCTTGATAAGGCGGGGAAAGAGTTGGACGTGGAGCCCAAGATTCTTCACACGGAAGCTGCCAATTATATCAGCTCTCTGGATTGGCCTGGTAATGTCCGGCAACTGGAAAATACCTGCCGGTGGTTAACGGTAATGGCTTCAGGCCGGGAAGTGCTGCTTTCTGACCTGCCTCCAGAGCTGATGAATAAAGGAGATAATGACCAGGGAGCAATTACGGGCTTCGGAAGTTGGGAGCAGCTTTTTCGCCAATGGTGTGATCGTGAGCTGGCCGCAGGCCATGTGGGTATCCTTGATCAGGCAGTGCCTGCTTTTGAAACCATCGTTATCGAGTCAGCCCTGGCCTATACCGGTGGACGCAAAAAGGATGCTGCTGAGCTACTGGGTTGGGGGCGGAATACGCTTACCCGTAAGATCAAGGAGCTGAACCTTGAACCTTCAGAGTCTTCAGAGGAGGAAGAGCTGACCGTTTAGATATTATTCTTTAATAACTCCCCAGCTTAGATGCTCCGCTTTCGTCCAAGTATGACCCAGAATCAGAAGGGAAAGGGGGAGCATGGCTTTGGAACACCAGAAATAGGGGAGTTATTCAGAAAGTATTTCTTAAGGTTTGAAAAATCAGTCCCCCAATATAATCAAGTCTGCCAGTATTTAACATTAAGAGCTGGTGGCTGCTACCGATACTGAACTAATAACGATTTAGCAAGGTAGCAAAAGCGTGGAACGGATTCCATTATTTAAGCAGGAAACAGTCCTTCAGAGAATTGGGGCTCTTTTATTTTCTGTTACCTTTGCCGTCACTATGGTGACAGAAACTGAGGCAGGCACCCAAGGAAAGCTGGGAAAAACCTCTTCAGGCTCATTTTCTATCACACTGATTGTATATCCTTCTTTAGAGTCACTGGTTGCCATTGTGGATGAAAACGCAACCGATGAAGAAGGTAATCCGATCATTATCCCAACGAATACTCTGAGCTTTGACCGCCCGGTTTCCCTTTGCATCTCAGGTCGTGGCCTCTCCCAGTTCAGCCTTGCTGCCAATGGCATCCGGGGCATTGATCTGAAAGTAACCGAGCCTGAACGTGAAATCTGGATTACTGAACAGCCATCAGCGGCATTTGGTGTTGAAAAAGACTGTCGCAACAGTACTCGAAAACTGATCGCACAGCCTGAGGTGGGTTTTCAGGGTTCAAAGCAGCCAGCGACCCTTCTAATTCATGCAGAGTAATCAGTGGGTTTTGGATATACTGACAGAAAAACCCATTTGAGATTATTTCTCTGGACAATAGAATAGGGGTAACAGTGTTCATCCCCTGTCGTCTCAAGCGCTAAAAAGCAACTCAGTAAAGTTTGGTCCAGGGCAAACCGGAATTACCATTATATGTTCATGAAACGCATTGCCAGTGGAGCCTGCCTGCTGGCGACTCTTATCGCCAGCTCACAAGCGCTGGCAACCATGTCTCTTGATCGTATGATCGTCTACTTCAAGCCAGACCAGCTGCCGCGGCAGGATGTGGTGGTCTCCAACCCGGATAAAGAAAACCTTTACCTTCAAACCGAGGTCTACAAGGTAGTTAACCCGGGTACAGAGAAAGAAGAACGTATTCGGATCACAGATCCCAATGAAATCAAATTACTGGCTACGCCAGGAAAAGCCATTATTCCACCCAGTGGTCGTAAAACCGTGCGTCTGGTGAGTCTGGAAACCCCTAAAGAGAAAGAGCTGGTTTATCGGGTAACATTCCGGCCGGTGGTGGGTGATCTGGAGGCTAAGAAAACCGCAATTAAACTGCTGGTGGCTTATCAGGCACTGGTTTTTGTCCGCCCGCAGAATCCAGAGTATAAAGTGGTCGGGAAGCTGAATAATGGCAAAATGACGTTTACTAACAGTGGCAACATCAATGTTGTTCTACGTAATGGAAAATATTGCACCAGCAGCAAAGAAGAAAGCTGTACTGACCTGAGCGATGGTACCCGTATCTATGCCGGTGAAAGCTGGGAAATGCCTTTGCCTGAGGGCGCAGCCAAAGGCAAAGGATTTATCCAGTATGGCCTGTTTGATGGTGAGTTTGAGGAGACTCAGAAGTTCTCTCTTTAATATCATATTAGTAACCTGTTGCGACACTCCTGCATTGATTATGTGGGAAGCTGTCATTCAGGCGTAATAGCGGAGGCATCGTACGATGTTGTCTACCATTTTATTATTTTTTCTACTCGTTCCAATAATTTAGAACTTACGCATTGACAGCTCTGATAAAAGATGGTCTCAGCCAGTCTTTACCATCAGAGAAGCTCTTAATGAAGTCCCAAATAGCATCCTTGAGCGCATCATTCTTAACGCGATAGATGCTACTGAGAGATTCAGATACTTTCTTGGCCTGAAGGCAGGCATACCCAAAGATAGAGGCAAAAATATGGTTCCTGACCTGCTGCTTTCCTCTCACCTGAAAGCGCTCAATACTGCAGAGTTGTTTCAGCGCCCGGTGATACTCTTCGATCGCCCAATGGTGCAGGTGAAGTTCATTAAAGCCTACCTGTGGTGATACCTCTGATCCAGCATGGGGTGTGTAGACGACGTAATGGCGCAGCTCGTTTTTTAGCCGCGTCCGGTACAAACGCACAGAACCAAAATTACGTAGCCAAACGGTTATTCCCTCTTCAGGAATCTCCAGGCTCTGCACTTGTTGGTAGTCACCCTTTTGGATAGAAACAGTACGGTTGCTTTTAACGGCAAACATAAAACCCAGACCGTTGTTTTTCACAGTCTTCAGGTTTGCGGCACTGCTATACCAGGAATCCCCCGTAACAAATGCAGGTCGTAAGCCCCATACAAGTACTTCTTTCAGCATCTCGAGAAAATAATCATTTTTGGACTTTCCGTCCGCAGAGTCATAGATACGGAAATTGACAGGAAGGCTATAGCCTTTGATATCGGTGTAATAGAGCGTTATGAGATTAATGCCCTTGACGGCTTTATGATGCTTGCCCGAGTAATGATAGCCGATGAATGCCGTGTAGTTACTGTACGGCTTATCCAGCACCGTATCATCAACCGATAGCGTGCCCCCATCAAGAATCAGCCTTGCGGCTACTTCCATGAAAAGGTCATTGGGAGCAAAGTCTTCACGTTGTAGAAAACGGTTAACGCTGTGGTGTGACATATCTCCGATCTCACTAAGGCGAGTACAGGTTGCTGATTTCGGCTCACACAATAGAAACCCTGTATATTTCGGCAAATCACACCCAGCTGTTGTAGGTCTTGTTATCTTTCTACGCACGACGACATCCGCTATTTTTTGCTGATCTAGCAATTTTTACAGCTGCCTGTCAATGCGAAAGTCCTATAATTCTTCTCCGTAGTGGATAGCTTCATAGCTGCTATGCGAAAAAATAGTTCGAATAGAACATGGGCCAAAGTTTGGTTCAGGCTATGGATGAATTCTAATAGTATTGGCTGAGCTGCAATCTTCTGGAGTATCAAGTTTCAACTTTTTGGAAGCTGGTTCAGTAATAACCGTTTCATCCGATTTCCGCTTTTCAATTGCCCGGGATTCCAAGCCTTTCTCCGATTGCTTTTTAGAGGCGTTGCAGCTGGAAATAAGCATAGAGCTAGAGCGCCCTGAAATACTTCTGGATTTAAGCCGAGCTTTGAATTCAGAAAAGCGTTCCGGTTTTTTGCTGTCCTTGAGTCTTTTATGAGTTTTATAGTGACTTTTACCATTCGCATCGCGAGTCACTATTTCTTCTTGAATGTCCTTTAGGGGCTTTGACCTTGGCACATAAGAAGGTTTATGCATAACGTACATAAAGGATTTCTAGTTCAATTATGTACGGAATGCAAACTGTCATGATTCAACTTTGCCAGTAACATATTTTTCCTGAGCAGAGCTGGCCAGTTATAATTCTGGTAGTAGGGCTTCAGCTGGGAGTTACCGTGATAGTCACAGTACCCTGATACCGCCCTCCATCGAAGGGTTGCTTTTTCAACGTTATCCTCACTTCAGCATTGTCCTTTCCACCACAATTTTCTTTATTGCTGCCTGTGCCGGTAACACCAGTTCCCGGTCTAATGCTGTTCTGCCATGCTTTCCCTATAGAGCGGAAGTCCACTTGGTAAGGTAACCGTCTGCTGCCCTGACTCAGGTTAAACTCATTGTTGTGGTCAGTATGGCCACCATTGGCTCTAAGCAGATATTTCCGCCATCAGAAACATAAACACAGAACGACATGGTTCTAGCGTCATAATTGCCAGCGGAGCCTTGGGTTAGCGATACATCTTTCAGATTGCTGATTTTTGCGGTTCGGTTTGCTTTCTTTCGAATACGAAATTCCAGAGTATCGTGATATTGAGTCTGTTCATCATCAAGACCAACGAGATAGACACTTTTATACTGACCGGGTTGTAAGCCCGTGAGTCCACTTTTCTTGAGTCTTAATTCAAAAGTAACGGTTCTTTCTTTTGCCACTTTCTCAGGGGCTTCAAAAAGCGATGACCAGTTATTCCAGCCATTGCTATAGATGGTGTACTTTCTACCGGTCTCGGATTGAAAACGTACCCGCCTCAAAAAAGTAGAAAGCCCATCCCGGTTGAGAGACGGTTTTCCTCTTCCTTCACCTTCATCCTGACTGGAAACACCAAAGCGGTAGTCCTGACCTCTGCCCACGGGGTTACAGCCACTCAGCTCACATACTGTTTTAAATTGAACGGTAATATTGCGATTGAAGTTATTGCCGACCTCATCCAGATTGACATCTATGTATTCAATATCCCGATCGAAAAAGAAGGCTGCTTTTGTGGTGCCAGAGAGCCATAACAGTGATACGGCAAGCCAGACTCTGAGCGGTGCTAAGATAGAATTCATTGTTTTAATATGAAATTTATAAGAATAGGATAATGGTAGGATTAAGCAGGGTTTCTAATGATTTAGGACTTTCGCATTGACAGGCAGCTGTAAAAATTGCTAGATCAGCAAAAAATAGCGGATGTCGTCGTGCGTAGAAAGATAACAAGACCTACAACAGCTGGGTGTGATTTGCCGAAATATACAGGGTTTCTATTGTGTGAGCCGAAATCAGCAACCTGTACTCGCCTTAGTGAGATCGGAGATATGTCACACCACAGCGTTAACCGTTTTCTACAACGTGAAGACTTTGCTCCCAATGACCTTTTCATGGAAGTAGCCGCAAGGCTGATTCTTGATGGGGGCACGCTATCGGTTGATGATACGGTGCTGGATAAGCCGTACAGTAACTACACGGCATTCATCGGCTATCATTACTCGGGCAAGCATCATAAAGCCGTCAAGGGCATTAATCTCATAACGCTCTATTACACCGATATCAAAGGCTATAGCCTTCCTGTCAATTTCCGTATCTATGACTCTGCGGACGGAAAGTCCAAAAATGATTATTTTCTCGAGATGCTGAAAGAAGTACTTGTATGGGGCTTACGACCTGCATTTGTTACGGGGGATTCCTGGTATAGCAGTGCCGCAAACCTGAAGACTGTGAAAAACAACGGTCTGGGTTTTATGTTTGCCGTTAAAAGCAACCGTACTGTTTCTATCCAAAAGGGTGACTACCAACAAGTGCAGAGCCTGGAGATTCCTGAAGAGGGAATAACCGTTTGGCTACGTAATTTTGGTTCTGTGCGTTTGTACCGGACGCGGCTAAAAAACGAGCTGCGCCATTACGTCGTCTACACACCCCATGCTGGATCAGAGGTATCACCACAGGTAGGCTTTAATGAACTTCACCTGCACCATTGGGCGATCGAAGAGTATCACCGGGCGCTGAAACAACTCTGCAGTATTGAGCGCTTTCAGGTGAGAGGAAAGCAGCAGGTCAGGAACCATATTTTTGCCTCTATCTTTGGGTATGCCTGCCTTCAGGCCAAGAAAGTATCTGAATCTCTCAGTAGCATCTATCGCGTTAAGAATGATGCGCTCAAGGATGCTATTTGGGACTTCATTAAGAGCTTCTCTGATGGTAAAGACTGGCTGAGACCATCTTTTATCAGAGCTGTCAATGCGTAAGTTCTATGATTATAAAATAGTCAGTTCTCTTAACTCTGAGCAGCACCTTATTAGAATAAACGATATGTCTAGCCGTAATAATATTGCTTATTACTGTGTGCTCCCGAATGGGTAGTAGTGGATCTTGCCTGAAGTCATCAAAGACATTCTCTGTATGTTAATCAGTCTTGGTTTGAACCAGGGGGGAGGTTATTTGGGAGTGATTACAACCGTCATGACATCGCTAAAAACACCCGAAGGCGCGTTGTTCACAAAGGACTGATCTGCTTCAATGGTAATGGTGGAGTTATAGCCAAACTTGGTATCCAGGCAGTTTCCTTCCTTACCACTTATCTTATAGGGCTCTGTCTCTTTTTCTCCCTCTTTGGCTATATTGAAACTGTCCTGCTCTTTACCGTTTTTATTCAGGAAACGGATGTCAACTTTATAAGGAATACTGTAGGCCTGAGTGCTGTCCGTGAGGTAGTACTCTTCTCCTTTTACCGTATTTCTGGCATCAAACAGGACACTGGCTTTACCTGAGCTGCTGTAGATGCAGGGATAGATAGTGGCAGAGGCATTGTTAGCGGGGAGAATCATATCTTCCAGTTTGGATATCCTGGCCTGACCCGGTTTGGCCAGTGAAATTGTCACGGGAATTGAAAGCCAGTGATACTCCGGTGTCTGGGCATCCTGACCCACCAGATAAAACTCCAGATTCTCTTTATTATCGAATAACTTTTTCAAGCCACTGGTCTTGAGCGTCAGGGTAAACGTCAATGTTGTAATATCATTGTCAGGTGCTGCCTGAGTAGACCATCTACCCAGCTTAAGTGAGATGCCCTGTGGCGTACCAGATACCTGAATTGTATTCTGAATGTATTCACCATAATCACCGTTGGGTTGGCTGGGCAGTGTATTGCCTCTACCGGACATACTGTCATCTGAAATGGCAAACCGGTATCTCTGGTATATCTTCTGCTGGCTTTCAATCGCGTATGAGCGGAAGCGAACATCAAAAGTGATATCTACACTGTTGTCAGAAGGAATAGTTACGGTTTTCCTGATTTCATAATCAAGAAACACAAACACTGCTTGGGCAGTAACTGGTAGGCACAGGGAGGTTACGCAAAGGGCACTGGCGAACAGAAAGTAGACTTTATTAAGGGCTTGCCTTGCCATTAAGACCTGTCTTGAGTAGTAGGGACTGAATTACAATCTATTGCATATTAATATTCATAAGGTGGCAATGGTGGAAAACCGAATGCTTTTGGCAAGGCATCACGGGATTGAAAATTAATCTATTGAAGTTAATTAACCGGGAGCAACCGTCAGATAGGCCGTGTCTTGATAAACACCTGCAGGCTTACCGTTGATCTCAATATCTTGAATCGTAATGTTCAGCTGCATATTTTCAGAAGTGCCGTTGCCGCAGGAGGTAGAATCAGCAGCGGTCCATGAATTATGAGTCACATAGCTGCCACCTTCAGCGAGTGCTTTCATATTGCTCTGGCCACTCCCACCCGCTTTTCCAACGGCCAGGCCATATTCAATATTGTCACTGCCATTGGAAAGCAAAAACTGACCACTGCCGTATGTGCTTTCACCGCGAATTTTTAAACTGGTGGTGCCAAAGCCGTAGACACAAAAGGTCTGCCCCTGGTCAACATCGCTGCCGGCGGTGTGGTTTATGGTCATATCTTCCAGACCAGAAATCTGGACCATAGGCACCAGTTCAATAGAAACGGTAAATTCAACTTCAACCGTGAGCTGAGGACTGGAACGTTCGGTAATTAAGGTAAACCGGCTTTCATACCGGTTAGTAAAGGCATTGTTGAGAATATCCGAGCGTTTAATTTTAGCTCGCAGAATATACTCATTATTTCTGCACTGCTGATGCTGCTGACTGGCCGTAAAGTTGAAAGGAGTATTTATCAGATCATCAGAAAATCCGCTCTGGGCATCACCATCCGCGCCCATAAGGGTCAGTGTAACGGGCAATGCTGCACTGGAACTGCTCTCAAGGACATACTGTCCATTTCGCCTCGGGCCATCAAAGCGCACCTGGAAATCGTTCAACTGGCGGTTCTTTGGGCCACTCCGGTTTTCCCGGTAGGCAATCAGGCAGAACAGGCGACCATCGGTTGCCGCTTCGGTAGCGCCACTGGCAATCTCTTCGCCACCCCACTGTCCCATCTCGATTGGGTAGAGACGTTTTATTTTGATCCAGTAGTTGTAGGCCCCGTCATTGCTGCTGGCGCAGTCGGCATCGGACTTGTTACAGTCATTATCGGGGTGCTCTCTCAATTTGATAACTGACTCATAGGTTAGCTTCAACCTTTCCAGTCATGAACTCAGACCAAAGTTGTTCCCAGCGCCCCTTACTCTGGATCAGTGCTCTTGTTGTCAAAAGCACTTCCGCTCCTGTTGCTTTCCACCTCATTCCAGAACCACATAATCGTTGCTTTACCAGAGTCTTACAAGCCGCTTCAGTAACTCCTGAACCTATTGGCCAATGGCGTTTAAGCGCCTGATGATAATTCATTAACTGGTGATTGTTTGTAAAATAGCTCACAGCTTTGTAGCGCTTCTCTGTCAGTGCGATTGTCTTTTTCGGGAGCTCGGCTGATTCAATTTCCTGAAGGATTTTTTTGGCTGCTCCACGCTTGTTTTTCAAACTATGTAGCCTGTCTTCAAGCCACTGGTGTCGCTTCGCCTTACTGGTTGGAAACAGTGCTTCCGCTGCTCCAGCTAAATATTCAGATGCATGATAAAAATCGAGTATCTGCCCAGAGGTATGTTGTTTCAAATAACTCCAGTTTTCTCTAGCCCCGTCAGCTACCCCGATGTATGTGGCATTTGGGTAGAGTCGTTTTAGATCTGCAATCTCCTCGTCGAGCTTGCTCATAAAGCTTTGTTTACCATACTCTGGCGAACTGGCTGTATATATCGTGTGGAGCCTGTCTCCATCTGCAGAATATAGGCTCAATGTCCCACACATGGCTTCCCTCCAGCCTTCTTCACAAAGCAGCATGCAGGTTCCATCCAGACCAATGGCTATTGTTTCAACAGGCTCTTTTAGTGGAGGAAGGTGGTAGTGAGTGTCTTGCTGGTCTTCAATTAATGCACCTACTCTGTCCGATAAATGCTTGATATAAGAATTTGAAAGCGTCCTTTGATGGTTGGTCTCAAAATCTTCTTTTACCGCAGGCGCTGGCATCTGGCTGTATTTCCAGGCGATAGACTTGGCAAATTTGGGGGTAGCTGAACCAATAATACCGGCACGAAGATCAAGTGCTGCCAGAGTACTGCCACCTCTGACACCCTGATATACGGAGCGCTCCAAAGGTATACGACCGTATAAGGTTTCATAGTGCTTAAGAACCTTTCCTTTGTAGTTCCACTTCTGCTGATTAACGACGATAGGTTCTTTATTGGGTGATTCAAATAGCCCCAATAACTCTTTTGTTCCAAGCTGCCCGGCTTCATTGAGTGCACGCTGTAAACTATCTTCAAGATTCAGCATGTTGCCTGAATCTATAGAAACTTCAATTTGCAAAACGATGCTTTTGGTAGAGCTGGAAATAACAGAAGCGGGCATGACAGTTAACTATTATGAGTGGTGTTCCCATAGTAGCTGTGAAAATAGAGCACTATTGTTTCAATCATTCAGAGAGAGTACCCCATTATCGGCATGGGAAACGACAGAGAAAAGAAGGGCTAAGACAAAGATAAAAGCGTTAAACAGCATAACGCAGTACTCCTGCAACTACCGTTATTATTCTTGATAACTGGTAAGGCAGGCTCTCCTTCCAACAAACCTCATTACTACCAGAATGAACATGGTCATAATACAGAATTTAATAAGGCTTATGAACACCCCTAGACAGCGCTCACCGTGAGGGTAACCGTGTCGCTATAGGTACCACTATTAACGGGTGTTTCATCCAGGTAGATACGTAGCCAGGCATTGAATGCATTGCCACAATTTTCTGTTGAACTTCCAGTACCGTAAAGGCTGTCTCCTGGTCGAATGTCCGCTTGCCAGCCAGAATTATCAGGAGAGAAATCCATTTTATAAACGACCCTTTCACTGCCATTGATCAGGTTGAATTTGTTTTTAAAATCATCATTACTGCCATTGGCTCTCAGGACGTACTGGTCACCATCAGTGACATAGATACAGAATGGCATCTGTTCTGCCCTGCTCTGGCTATTATTGTATTCAGTCAGATCAACGTCTTTGAGCTGACTGATTTTGACTTTTCGGTTGTCTGCTCTGCGAATTCGTATTTCAAGGGTTTCCCAGAGGTTGTATATTTCTCCTCCAACAAAACCGACATCACGACCAACAAGATAAATCGACTGATATTCTCCCGGGGCTAAGTTGTTTTTAAGACTTCCTCTTTTTAACGTTAATTCAAAAGAAGCCGTACGCCATGTTCCCTGCGGCTGGTTTATTTCAAAAGTGTCTGTCCAATCTCCCCCATTAGTAGGTATGTCTGCTCCCTGGGTACTATAACTGGCATTTGCTACTACGTTGTTTAAATCCCGATGATCTAGGTCTGGTGCTGGGCTCGGGGTGAAGAGAGAGAAACTGTTATTTTCACCGGCATCTTTCTGTGAAAGCCCAAACTTGTAGCTATGCTCCTCACCAATACAGTTTGGAAAACCCTGGTCAACATTGCATACCGACATAAAGCTGACCGTTACAGTACGAGTGAATTGTGAACTAACCTCATCAAGGTCGACATCGATGTACTCAATTTCACGATCAATATAAAAAGCAGAAAAGGCAGGTTGACTGGTAAACAGGAAAAATAGGCAAGCCAGGGATGGGCGAAAAAGTGACATGGTTACAGTCCTGAGTGAAGCAACCAATAACACGCAGTTATCAGAGCTTTTAAATTATCCAGCGATTAACCGTGAAGAACAGAAAACCGTGGCTTGCCTCAGAACAGCTACAGGTAAACATCTCCTTTTCAGAGGTGGTCTTATGTCAAAATTATTACTGAATAAAAACATGAAGTACAGTGTCAGGTAGCTTCTACATGAATTGTTACTGTATCCGTATATACGCCAGTGGAGAGGCTTTGATTACCTGGGATATCAATGAATAGCTGCATATTGTTTGCAGTATGTCCGTAACAATTCTGGCTATCAGATCCCGTCAGGCCATTAAGAAAAACACCCGGAGATAGGCTCTGGGGAGTGCCTCCCTGAAGAACAGGTTGCAGCATAATTTTGTAGTTTATAGGCTCTCCTCCTTGAGAGAGGTAAAACTGCTGATTAGCATCATTTTTTCCTGTGGCCTTGAGTTTAAATTCTGTACCTCCCTGAGAAAAAACACAGAAGTTCATCGGTTCGCTGGTAACAGCCTGGTTGCCTTCCGAAGTCATCCTTATGTCTTTAAGACCACTCACCTTGACTCTCTCTGGAACCTTGATTTTGAACAGCAGGTCTACCTCGTCATTGTAGGTAATCCAGCCAGTTTCTTCTCCGAACAACGAATAATTTGAGATGTAGGTTCCGGGAAGTGTGGAGTCCAGGGCATTATTAAAAATGGTAAATGTCAGAGTACTGTCCACGGCCTGATATTGCCCAGGCCGAAGTCCTGCTGAAAGTTCATTATTGTTGAGGGTCAGATCATTATTACCCTGTTTGTATTTGACTTGGCCAATCACAATATCTTCGGTGACCTGGTTCGTTTCCTGGTGCAGAAACGTAAAGTCAGAGCCTCTCAGGTAGTATGTCTCTTGTGACTGAAAAAAGTCACAACCACTCAGACTGGTTCCCCGGCAAGACTGTAATGTGAGATTGACTGGAACATCAAACTGTTGATTCTCCCAGTTCAGAGGAATTTCTATATCAACAGCGTTGTTGCTTAGAAAGGTAAAGTAACCAAAACCAGGTTGAGAGAATGAAAGCAGTAGAATGAATAAATAATTACGAAGGGAGGTTTCTTTCTCAGTACAAAAGCACATACAGACATTCCATGCTCTAAGTTCACTCTTATCCTTGCCTGTTAACGCTGAACGTTTTGGAAAATGCGCTTGCGATATAGGCAATATTTGCACTGACCAATCCGAAACCAGTCATCGATTTTCTGCTGTGTTGCGTGGCAGAATTAGACGAAAGTGCAATTCTATTTTAACGCAAGAATGTCTGGATCAGTAAGGGTTATTGCTTAAATGGCACGTATTTTCTGCGGATTTTGGGGGCGTGAGTGTATTTTTGCTTTTCAGGAAGGCTCCACCGTCAGATAAAGCGTCCCCTTGTACACTCCCGCAGGCTTTCCATTTATCCAGCTATCCAGTACCACAATCCTTACTTTCGTATTGGTACTGCCATTACAGTTTAACGACGTACTGCTATTTGTTGCTTCCAGCCATTCTCCGGGATCGACGGTGTTAAGGTTGGATCCATTGCTGGATAAACGAACCCTGTAGGGAATGTTATTAGCTCCATTGTGAAGTAAGAAAGGCTCTGTAGAGCCAGCCCCACCACTGGCCTTGATACGATAATCACCGCCACCGGAAACAAACACGCAGAACGGCTCTTCCTGTCGGTAGCGGTTATTGCCGCGGCCAGTCAGCACCATATCATCCAGTCCACTGATCTTGACCAGCGTTGGTAGATTTACCGTGAAATTAACATCGGAATGGTAACCGGTTGAGTCCTGGCCAATATCGACGGAAAAATTACCGCTGTAACTGCCAGGCAAGAGACTCTGTAGCTCAGAAGACAGCAGTTCAAACCGAACCCATGCCTGTGAAAAAGGCTGCTCATTACAGGACGTGGCACCCTGTTGATCGGACGTCAGGTTGCCCGGGCCCGGTTCTTCCCAGATGGACGAACCATTCACAGGAGCACCGCCACGCCACTTAAAAGCAACGGGTAGGGTATTGCTGCCGTTGCTTAAGACAAAATCATTGCCATCTCTGTCACCATCCACCTGCACATCAAATGGTAAACGGCTGAAGGCGTTGATATTGCTGTTGCCAGAGGGTTTTGTATAGGAAAGAATACAGTACTGCTGTTCGCCGTAAATCACGGAGCTATTATTGATAATCTCTTCTGTCTGAATCGTGATTTCCTGGTTTTCCATTCCAATGACGTCGGCACACCGTTCACTGTTTCCGGAGAGAGAAGCACACTCTAATGCCGCCAGAGAGGGAGTTATCCACAGGGTGAAAATAATAGCGGGGAAACGTTTTAGAGCGATCGAGAAAACATCATACAACATAACCAATTACTGCCTGTGCCATCACTTCGCTCACACTGAAACAAAAGATGGCCGAGCCCTGTTTTATTATTCTTACGTGTGACTAATGTAACTGATTTTATTGAGTTATAAACCCATTTTATCCAGTCAGGTGTCGATGCCAGTGTGATGGATTTTTCCCAAAAAATCCAACCGGTGAAACCATTCAGTGAACTGAAGCAGGGAAGAAAAGCTTAATCAGGAGTTACCGTAAACGTCATGGTGTCGCTATAAGCTCCCGTTGCCTCGCTAATATCGGGTGCATTGACGTTCACCGTCATATTGGGAACCAGGCACTGCTGTTCAGTAGTTGGGGTAAAACCATCCTTTTCTCTGTTTCTGAAATAGTACCTGCTTCTTCCTGCAGAGTCAGAGACGGTCAGGTTGTATTCAATGTAACTGCTGTTGCCGTTCTGCAGAGCGAACTTCTGGTTAGGTCGCTCAGCTCCAACGGAGCTGGATGCTTCCAGTGCGAATTTATTGGCTCCCATGGCAAACACACAGAATTGGTGGCTGCCTGTTGCTGAATTCCCATTGGGCTGCAGCGTAATATCTTCCAGCCCGAGAATTTGAATGACCGGTAATATTTCAATTTCTACCTCAAACTCCATCCATACCGGCCCCAGGCTGGTGGCATCCATGGTTGATTGCGATGATACCCGGAAGAATCCGGTATAAGTGCCGGTCCTGACTGTAGCAATAATATCCTGCCTGGCAACGGAAGCCGAAATCGTCAGCTCATTGTCCCTGCATTGCTGATAATTGTTGTTTCCCTTTAACGTAATGCGTTGTCCGGGGGTAAATATCTGCTTTGCCTGTGGCGCGCTGCCAGTTGTATCGCTGATCTCGAAGGTTACCGGTATCGAATAGCCGCCATTGTTCAGCAGGTACTGACCTGATGAAGATGAGCCATCAATCGTGATCTGAAGATCAAACATCTCCCGTGGGCTGCCTTCTAAAAAGGCAATGGTACAAAATTGTTTGCCACTGCTGACTCCGGTACTACCAGAGACAACCTCTTCACCACCCCAGGCCGGCAGCTCCAGTTCTTCAGGCAGGCGCTTTATCTTAACCCAGTACTTTCCATCCTGATCACAGTTGTTGTCAAAGCAGTCACTGTCAGCGTAAACAGGTGTCGCTTGAAGGGTTGAAAGGGCGAAAAGAAAAAGAGAGTACAGTGAAAGGAACTTCACCTTCTCAGCGGTTTGTGTGACAACAGCGCTCACAATAAGTCCTGATGAATAGGTTGTCTTTGGTAAGGGATCTTATACGACGTTTCTCAGCCTGCAGATTTCAGCAGGCTGAGAAGTGATGGAGAAATGAAATTATTGGTCGATATCATCCCGCTTAGTAATCGCCAGCTGGCCTTCCAGCAGCGGTGCGCACTGGGTATCGGCAAGATCAATGGTGCCCATCTGCAATACGTAACCGGCATCCAGTGGTTTCACGGGCAGCTGGCATAACCAGCCATTGTCCAGTTCAACCTGCAGGTTGCCCACATCGGAGCGGGTTTCCAGCTGGAACATACCGATATCGTCGGTGCTGCCAGGGTAGAGGCCACCGTTGATGCGCGCTCCTTCTAAAGGCTGACCATTAAACAGCAGTCGTCCAAACAGCAGCTGCAGCGGGATCGCTTCGTAATCGAGTGTCACCACATTACCAGGGTAAAGTGTCACAGTCTTTTCGCGCTCATCAAAACTGTACAGGGTTTCACCGGCCGGGCTCAGGCTGACCCGATACTGCTCGTAGGGTGACAGGGCAATAATGGATGGCGAACCGGCGATGGCATAACCACGACGCTGACCATTGACCTTAACGTCAAACACATCACCAGGTCGGCCGTCCAGATTCACCACCAGAGCACTCTCGGCACGCTCTTCACCGCCCAGGGCAAACACGTCACCATCGGTTAGGAAGCTGGTGCTCATGCTGCCACCCCAGGAGGTGGTATTGCTGGTATCGCCACGGGTATGGCTGGCACTGAAGCTGGCCCGACCATAGCGGTTGGCGTACTGTACGCTGCCATCCATGCGGTCATCGCCGGTTCCTCCTTCAACGCCCGCATCAAAACGGAGGTCGCCGTCCAGCAGATCACCATCATCCCATGAAGCTGAAAGGCGGAGTCGTTCAGAGCTGTCCGTTTCACCGTCACGCTTGCTGACTTCGGCCCGTGGCGTAGCCCGGAAGTTCCAGCGGTCTTCCCGATAACGGAAGCTGAAGCTGACCAGACCAATCTCGGTATCGCCGGATTTGCTCAAGCTCAGGGTGATATCACCATCGTAATCAAAGGTGCGGAACAGGGTGCGGCGATAGTCCAGACTGTGAGTCCGGGTCGGGTCCTGTTCTTCATTGTTGTCGTCATAGCTCTGGTTCAGGCTGTAACGGTAGCCCAGGCTGCCATCGAGCAGGGGCATGGACGCCGACAACGAGTGCTGCTCAAAGGCATTGCCAAACAGGCCGGGAATCTCTTCGCCATTGTCATCGACATCATTATCAATGGGTTCGTCGTGCCATAAACGACGATAGTTACCTGAAAGGGAAAGGTCACCCAAGGTCAGTCGGCTGTTGACGGTAAACCCCTTGCTGCCATTATCCGCCAGCATCAGTGATGGGGAAATTTCATAACGGTAGCCAAAGTGGTACAGCCCGAACTCCATCAGGGCATCGTCATTATTAATGGCCACCGCACCGGTAGCAGCCAGGGTATCAAACACCCGGCGGCTGGCCCCAGCACGGGTCAGCCACTGCTCGGTAAGCTCTGGCAGGGCTTTGTCGGCTTCACGATTTACCAGTCGGCCGGATTCCGCAAAGAACAGCCACTCACCGATGGGGGGAATCTGGCTCTGCTTGGCAAAGAAGCGGGTTTCGGTGGAGATCAGGTTGCCGTTCTCATCCAGAATACGAATCTCAATATCGTAAGCGCCACTGGGAAAGCTGGTGGTGTCCAGCTGCTGTGAGCCTGCTTCGAAGAATGCGCTGTCGATCAGGCGGTCATCTTTCCGAACCTCTACCCGACCACGGGTGGGCAGAAAGATTTCCACCGGCATACCGCCGGAGAAGTCCAGGTCTTCCCGTGTATTGTCGGAACTGTTGATTCTCAGGCCAACCATGGGCTGGTCAGAAGTCAGGTTCAGGCCAAAGCCGCTGGTGGATAACAGGCCACCGTTGTATTCCAGCCCTTCAAAATCCCGCTGACCGTAGAACTGGCTGACGGAGAAGTGGTTGGTATCGGAATAGTCCCAGCTCCAGTACAGGCTGTTCTCTTCCCAGGCGGCCATGGTCAGGCCGTTCAGGGTGTAACTGTTATCGCTGCCCTCGGCACTGGAGCCAGAAACGGCCGCAGAGAAGTTCTGCATCAAGGCAAAGCCCGCATCGGAAGGCGGCAGGTATTTGCGCACATCAGCAGCACGGGTCAGCATAAAACGACGATTGATGAAGATATCCACCCGGAAGCGGGACTCGTCAAAGATCACACCGGCCACCGGCGTTTCCAGAATGCCACAGTTTTGTGAATTATCCGTCAGACAGACCCGATCCGCATGGCTGTTCAGTTCACCAGTCAGGGTGCTGACGATCAGGGTTGGGTCATTCAGGTTACCAATCTGGCGGATCAGTTCGGCCGGGTTGGGCAGCTCAATAATGCCGGGGCTGAACGAGGCCAGCTGGGAACCGATATAGCGGTTGCCGAAGTAGATATCCACCAGGGATTGCTGGGTACCGCTGAGTTCTTCAAAACCATCGGGTGGGTTGGTTGCGGCGAGAAAAATAGGGTCATCAGTGTATGCCATGTGACTGAAAGTGAACATGGGAAATGCAAAAAGCATTGAGATGATGCACTTCCAACGACGCATAATAACTGAATCTTATCCTGGGTGTTTAACCACGGAGCTCACAAAGCTCACTGAGATTTATTGGGCTTCCACATTGGGTGGAGGCTGTTGGTTTTTGTTTGCACCACAAAGGCACAGAGGCACAAAGTTTTTGATTTGTCTCGTTCCCATGCTTTTAGGCCCTGTGGGTCCTGCGTGGGAATACATACCCTGTGTTGAGGGCTGCTGGAAATTTGTAGGTCGGTAACCGCAGAGCGGTTGCCGACATTGGGTTCAGACTATTCTGATCTTATTTGTCGGCTCTTTTTGATAACCTTCATCGTCGGCTCGCAAGCGAACCGACCTACATGGCTTAACTTAAATGGGAGCTACGAGGAGTGTTAAAGTATCAGTCCAAGCACCAATCTGGCTTGTAGCAGTTTTGACATTTGCTTCTGGGATTTCCACAAAGACTGTTGCGTTATCATCATTACAAGCTAGAGTGCTATCGTTTGATACGAATCCAGCTGCCCCATTGTCGTTGGTTTCCCCAGATTTGAGAGTGGCTTTACTTCCAGGAATAGTTGAAGTGGCTAACTTTCCAACTGAGTAATATACATTGTATTCCACGAAATCAGCTGCATCTGGGCTCATCAGCCTGAATTTGTTGCCATCTGCATTGTCACTTGATGCAGTAATTGCATATTTACCGCCAACACTATTGGTTGATACACAGTGTTGAGTACCTCCAATGAGATCCCCTTTGCCAAGAGGGGCTGAGAAGTCTACACTTTCAAGACCCTTGATAATAATTTGTCCCTTGATGTCCAGATTAATATCGAATGATCCTTCAGATGTAGCTCCTAGCAAGCCGTCGACACCTGGAGTTGCTGCAGCTATAGCGCCAGAACCCAATAAACCTGCAGAAACCGCCGTCGCCAGTGCCAATGTCTTTAATGTTTTCATTCTTTTGCCCCCATGCAGTGGTTAGCTGCCGTTTGCCTGTGATTACGTTCTGATCCGATGTCGCCTGGTTGGTGATTGGGGAAAAGGGGAATAGTCAATGGTGAAGAGTGAATAGATAAGGGGCAACCCCGCTTGTTACGCTTAACCAGTCACTATTTACAGTTAACGATTCACACTTTCCACAAACCCAGTCACAAACCTTTTCAAGTCAACACCGGATAATGGTTGTTTTGTGACCAAAGCCCTCTGCTGTATGACTTTCAGACAGATTGTAAACTTTTGGTCAGCCATTATATCGATCCCCGATTTTCAACATCTCGGAATAATACTCAAGCTTTTTGTGACTCGTATCACAATAAATTTTGCTGACTTTCGGTTTTTACGAATGGGGTGTGTGCGAGCATCTGTGCTTGGTCGATAATTGTCAGTTTTATGCTCGCACAGTCTGTCTCACTACTTACCAATTTGTTGCGTTTTTCTATCGCTTCTTCACAGCTGAAAATGCTGCTTATTCCCATCCAGCTTCCTGGCTGATGCATTATGCCGAAGCCGCCTGAATGATCAGCCATTCCACGCTTCATTATCACTTTTCACTGTCACAGAAATGTCATCGGTTTTTTCCTGAACCGCACAGGGCACAAGACTCTTAATGTGTTTTGGTTATTGGTTCGCTGCGACGAAGTACAGACTTGGAAACTATTTCCTTGTTTTTGGTTTTCACTGGAGTGTGATAGTGACAGCATAAAAAAATGCTGTGTACGTTGAGCACTTTGTGATGAAAACACTGACTAACCGTTGACTCCCCATAAATAGCCACTGGTTCCATCCACCTTGAACACCAGATTCATAAACTATTCTTAAAAGACATCTCTTTGTATGAATCCCCGATTTGAGGCTTTTGACAATGGACTTGTCTCCCTACGACCACAATCGCAATGACAGCAAACTGTTCCGCTATGGCTGTGGCGGTAATATGCTCGCCTTGTTTTTGACACTGGTGATGATCTTCGGGTTTACCCAGGCTGGCTAGGCTGTTGAGATCAAAAGCCTTTTGAACCACAAAGACCACAGAGCCCATAAAGGTTTTCTATCCTGGATCTATGGAAATTGAGGTAGGTCTGAGTTTTTGGTAGAAAAAACCAAAAATCTTTTCTTTATGCGACCGCCAAGGATGGTGGACGTGCTGGTAATGCACGACTGCATGGAAGCGGGAGTTAGGGTAACGCATGGAGCAGTTACCGAGGAGCAATTACCAGTGCTCTTTGTGGTTCAAAAATCATTGCTCTCTGTAGTTCCACCCCCTCCAGATGCTCTATGATTGGCGCTCTGTCATCTGTTGGATCTGCCCATGCTTGATGTTGTTCTCTACCAGCCGGAAATCCCCCCCAATACCGGCAATATCATCCGCCTCTGTGCCAATACCGGCTTTCGCCTGCATCTCATAGAACCCCTGGGCTTTGAGCTGGATGATCAACGGTTGAAGCGGGCCGGGCTGGATTATCATGAGTTTGCCGAGCTGAAGATTCACCCGGACTACCCGAGCTTTCTGGAAACCGTCAAACCGGGTCGTGTGCTGGCATTGAGCACCAAGGGTACCAGTAATTACAGTTGCTGCGCGTTTCGTGAGGGAGATGCTCTGCTCTTTGGCCCGGAAACCCGTGGCTTACCAGCGGAAATACTGGCGTCTCTGCCTCAAGATCAGGTGTTGAGATTACCCATGCTCCCGGACAGCCGGAGCTTGAATCTGTCCAATACGGTGGCAGTGATGGTCTATGAAGCCTGGCGGCAGATGGGGTTTGCAGGAGGAAGTTAGATTGTTAGATCGTTTCCCGTTTCCCGTTTCCCGTTTCCCGTTTCCCACAACAGCGCAGGTGATCTGGCTTGTTCGGGCATCGGTAAGCGGGAAACGGGTCGCGTTTATCAGTTAAAGGCTTCTGGCTGCTGCTGAGCGGACTGCTGTTCGCGAGCCTGCATGTAAAGTGCGTCGAAGTTCACTGGCGCCAGCATGAGCGGAGGGAAGCTGCCACGCAGTACCAGGTTATCGATGGCTTCACGGGCGTATGGGAACAGGATGTTCGGGCAGAAAGCACCCAGGGTACGGTGCAGTTCTTCTTCGTCCAGACCTTTGGCCAGGAAGACACCTGCTTGATGCACTTCAGTCACGAAAGCCGTTTCCTTGCTGTCTTCAGTACCGTTTTCTACGGTCACGGTCAGGGACAGAACCACTTCGTACAGGCCTTCTTCCAGCGGACGGTTGCTGGTGCTCAGGTCCAGTTTGACTTCTGGCTGCCACTGCTTCTGAAAGATTTCAGGCGCCTTTGGAGATTCAAAGGAGATATCTTTCATGTAGATTCGCTGCAACGCAAACTGCGGTGCCTGCTGCTGATTATCAGCCATTGTCATTTCCTTACTTTTGATGAACTAAGCGAATAACGCATTTTGGTAACGATCGTGCAGATTGTCCAGCCTGAGCCTATTTCTTGACGACTGGCAGGCTGTCAGAGGTCCAGGTAGACATACCACCCTGAAGCCTGACCACATTGGCAAAGCCTTCAGTTTTCAGCGTTTTGCCAACACTGCAGCTGTGTTGTCCCATGGCGTCGACCACAATGATGGTCTTTTCACGGTATTTTTCCAGTTCGCCAGCACGTTCCTTGATTTTTGCATAAGGAATGTTGATGGCGTTTACGATATGACCTTTGGAAAAGTCTGCTTTTTCCCGAACGTCGATCACCACACCCTGGTCCTGATTGACCATTTGGGTCAGCTGGGCGGTGGAAACACTCTGCCCACCCTTACGCATTTCAGTGAAGGCCAGTGCGCTGGCCAGCGCCACCAGTGCACCAACGTGCAGGGGGTGGTTAATGATAAACTCTATGAATTGTTCCATGCCGACAAGCTGTCAATCTATAAATTGAAAGGAGGCAAGTATACTTATCCCGCCTCAGGAAAGTAAGGACGAAACCACGGAAAAAAGCTGGCAGGCTTTTTGTCTGCATTGTGCGTTAGTACAAAAACCCTTCGCCAACTAAAATTACCGTATAAAGGTTGTCGGTGATAATTGTGCGGATAATTTCAGGAAATTGCAGAAATTTCCAAGGAATATCGCCGGTTGACGCCTTCTGATGTGATAGTTTGCAATTACTGGCATTTCACTGGAAACCGGCGGCAAAGCAGGTAGAATGCGAACCATTCCACTCACCATGAGGTTGGTTCAAGAGATCGCTGACGCAGGCTGATAAGACAAAAATGCAGCCTTATCTCGGACACGCTTCCAGACGCAGCCTTTTCTATGGCCATCCAGTTCGCCAAGGTTAAGAGCCCATGACTGATAAGCGCACACCTACCGCCCTGATCATCCTTGATGGTTACGGCTACCGTGAAGAAAAAGACAGCAACGCCATTCTGGCCGCCAAAACGCCGGTAATGGACCGTCTTTGGAAAGATAACCCTCACAGCTTCGTTTCCGGCTCCGGAATGGACGTTGGCCTGCCCGACGGCCAGATGGGTAACAGTGAAGTTGGCCATATGAATCTGGGTGCCGGTCGCGTGGTTTACCAGGAGCTGACCCGCATTACCAAAGCCATTCAGGACGGCGACTTCTACGAAAACGATGTGATTACCGGCGTTGTGGATAAAGCCATCAGTGCAGGTAAAGCCGTTCATATTATGGGGCTGGTTTCACTCGGTGGTGTTCACAGCCATGAAGACCACATTCATGCCATGATTGAGCTGGCTGCCCGTCGTGGTGCTAAAGAAGTCTATGTACACGCCTTCCTGGATGGTCGTGATACCCCACCGCGCAGCGCTGAATCGTCCCTGGAAAAACTGGACGCCCTGCTGAAAGAGAAAGGCATCGGCCGTGTAGCCAGCCTGATCGGTCGTTACTTCGCCATGGATCGTGATAACCGCTGGGATCGTGTACAGCAGGCTTATGACCTCATCACTGATGGCAAGGCCGAGTTCTCTGCTGCAACCGCTGTAGAAGGCCTGAAGGCCGCTTATGAGCGTGATGAAAACGATGAGTTTGTCAAAGCGACTGTGATCGGTGCGGAAGCAGCCCGCCTGAACGATGGCGACGCACTGGTATTTATGAACTTCCGTGCTGACCGTGCCCGTGAAATCACCCGTGCATTTGTTGATCAGGACTTTGAAGGTTTCCAGCGCAGCCGTGTGGCCAGTCTGGCTGGCTTCGTGATGCTGACTCAGTACTCTGCGGACATTCATGCACCTTGTGCGTTCCCGCCAAGTGAGCTGGTGAACACGCTGGGTGAATACATGGAGAAACTGGGCAAGACCCAGCTCCGTATTGCTGAAACCGAGAAGTACGCTCACGTAACCTTCTTCTTCAGTGGCGGTCGTGAAGAGCCGTTTGATGGTGAGAAGCGTGTGCTGGTCGCCTCTCCAAAAGTAGCAACCTACGATCTTCAGCCAGAAATGAGTGCTCCTGAAGTCACCGATCGTCTGGTTCAGGAAATTCGCAGTGGTGAGCACGACCTGATCATCTGTAACTACGCAAACTGCGATATGGTTGGCCATACCGGTGACTTCAATGCAGCGGTTAAGGCAGTTGAAGCGGTAGACGAAAGCATCGGCCGTGTGGTGGAAGCCCTGGAAGAGGTGGGTGGCCAGTGCCTGATCACCGCTGACCACGGTAACGCCGAGCAGATGGAAGACCCGACAACCGGTCAGGCGCACACTGCCCACACCTGTGAGCTGGTTCCTCTGGTTTACGCGGGACCTCAGGCTATTCAGCTGAAAGACGGTATTCTGTCTGACCTGGCTCCAACCCTGCTGGATTTGATGGGTGTGGAACAGCCTGCCGAGATGTCTGGAAAATCTTTGCTGGTTAAGTAAATTTTTCAGTATTCCCTGTTGTGGATAAGTGTAGCTATATACTTATCCACAACTGAGTTTATTTAAAATGACTAATCTTCTTGTATATTTTCGGATCCAGATTTCTGCTTTATCCTTTCGCCATACTGTGGGTAGATCATCCGGGTGTGTTATGAAAATTAAAACGTAAATTATGTTGACCCATCATCAAAGCTTTTCGTGCTTTGAAGCTATCTATGAATTCTTCTATGTGCTCTTCCCCGTGTTCTTTGAAGATTGTCTTCAAGTCCTTATAACGTTCGATAACTGAATCAGATAGTTCTTGAATGAGATAAATACGCGTCTGAAAGTCTTCTTTCCACTCGTCAACGAACTCGTGATAGTTTTTATACTCAGGCAACCCTGATAAGTTGAAGCTGATGTGGGGCATTGTATCCAGTATGGATACTAAGCGGGAGAGCATCTGTTTAGGGGGGGGATTGTTAACAGGGGGAGAAATTGAGGACAAAGAGTCTTGAACTTCAGTCATGACAACTTCAGAGGATAGCTCTTCTACTGTCCTCTTTTCGATGCCCTGACGGTTTAGTGATTTTTTAGTATCCATAATCAAGCCCTGTTCTAAACCATATTTATAATTATCAGTATCCTGAATATGCAGGAATCATGATTGACTTAATCTAGGATAGTGTGTGGTTTTAAATGCATTCAATCTTTACAATCTATTTTAATGCTTATTTAAATTTATAAATATTTAGACTTAAGAACGCCGGCTTTTCAATAAGTATTCCCATTAAGGTTTCTTTGCACAAAAAATACAGCGGCAAAGTGATTTTTCGTTTACAAAATCACTTTGCTTATTCAGCTGGGTAGCTATATTCAGGCTACGACATCCAGCAGTTCAACTTCGAAAACCAGTGTCGTGTATGGGCCGATTGCACCACCTGCACCGCGCTCGCCATAAGCGAGGTGATAAGGAACAAACAGTTTCCATTTGGAGCCCACATTCATCATTTGCAGAGCTTCAGTCCAGCCTGCAATCACTCCAGATACCGGAAATTCCGCAGGTTCGCCACGTTGAACGGAGCTATCGAATACGGTGCCGTCAATCAGGGTGCCGTGGTAATGAGTTCTTACGGTACTGGCACGAGTTGGCTTTTCACCACTGCCTTCAGTAATCACTTCAAACTGCAGGCCGGATTCAGTGACCTGAACACCTTCGCGTTTCGCGTTTTCTGCCAGAAACTGCTCACCTTCTGCAGACAGAACACGTGCTTTTTCTGCTTCTTCAGCCTGCAGGCGCTTTTGCATCTCGGTAAATGCTGCATGCAGGTCTTCATGGGAAACCGCGCTTTCTGCCCCATTCAGAGCATCAGCCAGACCAGCCAGTACCGCATCAATCGATAAGCCAGCGATTGGGTTGGATGCCAGTTGATCTCCCATCTGGCGGCCAATACCGTAGCTGACCCGTTCTTCCATGGTTTTGTAGATATCAGACATTAATAATCAACTTCTTTATGAACCAAGCATGGGAGTGTATCACGATTACCAGAAAAACAGTGGGGCGATAAGCCGTAGCAAATCCGATTTTCTGTATGCTGGTTAAGCTACAAGTCGCTACTTTCGAAGTAATATCCTGCTTGTTTTTCCAGGGCATGCACGATAGCAGGCGCCCAGTGTCGGGAAATAGGGCTTGAGGTTGGATTTGCAGATGGGATAACGAAAACGGCCACCCCTTTTGGGAGGGAGCTTTGTAAAAAATAGTGACTCCATGAGTTTAGGGTATTGAGGCTCTCCCCTTGAACTTTGCTTACTATCAACGTCTTTTCGTGCTCTTTCAGGATCCTGTGTGCAGGCGCTCGATCCATCTGGCTGCGAGAGAGGACTGCTTTCAGGCGTAGCTTCTCAGGAAGAGTCAAAGTATTAAAAACGATCGCCTGAGAGCCACAGGCCAAACTTGCGTACTGTGCTATGGCTCCTCCCAGAGAGCTTCCTGTTAGCACTATGCGTTTAAAACGACGGCTTTCATTGAGGCTTTTACAAAGGTAAGCAGCTTCATGCAAAATTTCGGGTTCGTAATTTTGAGAGATTTGAAACGAGGCCGTCATGGTGACCAGGCTGCGATAGTTAGCCTCGAAGACGGTGCCCGCAAATCCAAGAATAAGGGTATCAGTGGGTGTATGAATAAGACCACGAGCCTGTAACCCAGAGGACCTTCCTTCGAAGCGGCCGGTTTTCTGATTGAAATGCGTTTCAGCTTCAGTGGTAAGGAGATCAGAGGCGGTTAACGGTTTTAACTGCTGATGCTCAAGGCGGACAATGTTCCACTGGCTTCTTTGAGGGTTTGAGTGCTCCAGTTTATAGCTGTATGCCAAAAGGCTGGTGAGGGCATAAGGATAGAGAAACTCAGCCAGATTAGAGTCTACAGTAATTTCGGGGTTTCTGGTGTCACTGGTTGCATTATCGGATGAATATGGAGATAGACCTGCAGCACTACTGCCTTCAAATGCCGAAACGACAGGGATGGTTTTCAGAACGATGATAATAAAATAAGAAAAAACCATCTTTCTTTTAGCTACCATCATTCCACCTTTGCCATCATATGAACGAAGAACTGGTAACGTGAGACCGTCAAACGGTAACTTGGTTCAGCAGATTTATGCTTTTTCAGGCTCTGTCACCAGTGCGCTTCTGATTTTAATACTCACATCTATCAGGTGTTTTGAAAGTGTGATGTTGTATATGCTTGCTGACGATCGCTTACCTGGTTTTAGCGGGATGGTCGTTAACTTTATTCTGAAAACTCAATTATCGTCATTTAGCGATCATGATATGTCTGACGAATGAGGGTTGTGTATTCAAGCGGTAATTAACCGATTTGCCCGATCTAGCTCCCAAACACTTAAATCTGTGGCCATACCGATATTACAGGAGCAATAACTTTCAGCTTCAGCTTTTAATGCCAATACACTGTTTGGGCCCGCTTCAGGAGAGAGTTGGTAGCGCCCACTGAAGTGGGTAAGGATCAGGTTTGGAACACCACTGGCCTCAGCAGCTTCTGCAACCATACGAGCTGAGCTGTGCATCCAGACTGGGCCGACCTTTTGCAGAGCCGCATCGGTTAGCGTGGCTTCATGAACCAAGACATGCGCACCCTGAAGGGCATCAATTAATAGCTCTGGCTTATCGTTATCTCCCGCAATCACCGCGATGCGGCTACCAGGTGGAGGTTGCATAACCTGCTCAGGAGAAATACGTCTGCCATCTTCAAGAGTGACTTCCTGTCCTTTTTGCAACAGTCCCCACAGCTTTCCCTTGGGGACTCCCAGCGTATTCAGTTGGTCAATATTGAGTTGAGTGCTTAATGTTTTCTCCACAAAACGATAAGCGAAGCTGGGAACACGATGAGAGAGCTCATGAGCGGTCACTGTTACCTGATTATCCTGATACTGAAAATCTGACTGGTCACTGTGAATATACTCAATACTGAATGGAAGGTGGGAGACATCTGAGTAGTGTAATGCGGCTTCAACAAACTGCTGTACGCCATCCGGTGCGCAGATGGTCAGGGGGGCTTGCCGTCCCTGCATACTGGCGGAGGTAATCAGCCCTGGCAGGCCGTACATGTGATCGCCGTGAACATGAGTAATAAAGATGGTTTTGAGATTACTGAGTGTATAGCGACAGCGAAGCAATTGATGCTGTGTTCCTTCACCACAATCCACCAGATACCACTGTTTAGCATCATCAATAGCAAGAGCCAGTGCAGTGACATTTCTGTCGGTAGTTGGCATACCTGCTGATGTTCCGAGAAAAGTCAGTCTCATGAGTATCTGATTGGGATTTGAGTATATAAAGAAGTGTACCAGAGATGTTCTTCATATTGCTTATGAATGTCTTTCTTTTCTCGTTGTCTAAGTTGACCTTACCAATATAACGTATTTTTTATTAGAGATTTATAGATGGATTTTCCTAGGCATTTTGATCATCAGTCACATTTGTCTTCCATACAATCTGGCATTAGTACAAAGAAAACTACTCATGAATCAGCTTTTTTTTCTATGCATCAATGCAGAGAAACGGAGGGCCGTAAAGAAGTTACTGGCTCACACTCCCCGTTCAGGGTAGAGGAAGCAGCAGGTATAGAGTCACTCGTGAAACATGGTGATGTTCGAGAGGTATCTCCAGTCCGGTATCTTGGAGAAGGTGTAAGTGAACAGCAGCACAATAAAAATGAGGAATATGCAGTTCCCCGGCTTCACAAAGACGAAACTCTTGCAGGTGAAGCTAGCAGTTCAGTTGTAGAGGAAGAAGATGACAAAGAGCCAGCGCGTAAAAAAGCAAAAGTTGAGTGCGGTGAAACAGCTTGTGATAAATACCAGTGTGAATCTAATGAAATGTCGAAAGACAGTGCTGTCATTCTTGATCTTTCAAAACCTAAAAAGGCGGTAAAGCAGAAGCTGGATCACGTAAGCGAAGACAAGCCCTTAGACCCACCCATTGGGCCGACAAAAAGAAGTGCTTATTATGGCTATACAGGAGCAGCTGATCTATTGGTAGATCATCGAAGATCTAGACTCGAGGGTGATACTGCTGAAAATATCTGCAGCATATATACAAGCAATGGCGTTCGACAAAGCTATGGCTGTTTCGTTGATAGAAGTTGGGATAAACAGTTCCAAGTGACTGAAGAATGCCTGAGTTTTAATCAAAATTACAAAAAGCGAAAAAGAGACGAAGCTCTACTTAAAGAACTGATTGATGATGCGAAATCGTTATTCCCTGATGCAGGCGAAGAGCTTGATCGTTACGTAAAGGAGGTTTCGAGGGGGGGGGGAAGAGCTAAAACTCTCAGATATTATAAATAGGCATAAAACTGATTGGCTTTCATCTCATTCTTGGTCAAGCGGTTTATCAACAAATGTAACTATTCAGCACCCTTCATATAAATCTGGAATTTTCTGATTTTTCGACCATCATCTTATACTCAATTTTTCTAACAAATCTCCAGTATGGAACCAGACTTCCCAGCTACTCCGTTTACCGAAGCTCTCCTTAAAGAGAATGAAGAGCTTCGGACCGAGAATGCGCTTTTACGGGAACGTTGCAGCGAACTGGAAGAAAGGGTTAATAAAAACAGTCAAAACAGTAGTAAGCCACCATCGTCAGATGGTTATCAAAAGCCCAGTAAAAAAGGGAGTGATAAAGGTGATACATCTTCCAAAGAAGCCCCCTGCTCCTCACAGGAAACACCGAACCCCAAAAGCCTTAGACCATCTTCAGGCAATAAACCAGGTGGCCAGAAAGGTCATCAAGGCTCTTGTTTGAGACGTGTCGCCTTACCCGATTATGTCAGGCATCTGAAGGTTGAAAAATGTTGCTGTTGCCAGTCTTCGCTTATCGATATTAAACCCACCAAATACATTGAGCGACAGGTTTTTGATCCAGGTAGACCCGGAGAATTTGAAGTTACCGCGTACTGGGCAGACGTTAAAGTATGTCCTTGTGGTAAACGGAACACCGCTGAGTTTCCCCAAGGAGTGAAAGCCGCTGCTCAATACGGAGAAGTGACTCAGGCAATGGCTGTTCATTTAAACCAGTATCACTTCATCCCATATCACCGGGTGTCTGAGTATTTCAATACTATTTATTGCATGAGTGTCAGCGCAGGCTCTGTTGCCAATTTTGTTGCCTATACCCATGAGAACCTGGCCTCTACTGAGCAGAGTATCCGCGATGCTTTACAAGAAAGTCCGGTTGCAGGAGCGGATGAAACTGGCATGCGGGTTGACGGTTCACTGTGGTGGTTACACATTATGCGAGATGACCAATGGACGCTTTACTACCTCTCAGAAAGGCGAGGTTGTGAAGCAATGGATGCAATGGGCATCCTGCTGACTTTTGCAGGCATTCTGGTTCACGATCATTGGAAGTCCTACTTTGCCTATGCGGCAGTGCATGTGCTTTGTAATGCCCATCATCTGAGAGAGCTTCAGGGAGTTGTCGATAGGGATGCGAATAAGCTGGCTCTGCGGCTGATGAAATTGCTTACGCTCTCCTGGCACTTCTGCAAGAAATACAAAGCAGCCGGTCTGACTCAAATGCCTGGTGCAATACAGCTTCGCATTGAGACGATATACGACCAAATCCTTCAAAGGGCTCTCACGAAGGAAACCGCTTATATGGAAAAACAACGACAGGTGCTTGGACGTAAGAAGGTCAGGAATACCAAGGCCTACAACCTGTTCAAAAGGCTTATTGAGTTTAAGGTTGAAACGTTGCGCTTCATGTCGGACTTTTCAATTCCCTTCGATAACAATGGCAGTGAACGTGATGCCAGGATGGCCAAACTTAAGCAGAAGATCTCAGGCTGCTTCAGAAGCGAAGACGGAGGTACCATGTTTACCCGAATCCGAAGCTATTTATCATCTGCTAAAAAGCAGGGGTTGAACATATTTCAGGCGCTTCTTAAAGCGGTTCGAAATTACAACAATACGCCTTTGCTGGGTGCTGAATAGTTACCAACAAATAATAGCTCTCGAGATGATAGAAGGATCGTGGGTTTAAATGATTCTCAAAGAGATAAGCTTAAGTTGATTTTAATGCGCAGCAAACCTGGTGATTTTGGGATTGATGAGTACAAGTGGTCTTCTGCGAGTGTAAAAGAGTTAATACAGCTTCAATTTTCTGTCGTGTATCAAGAGAGCTCAGTGAAAAAACTGGTTCATCGGATGGGATTAAAGTTTGGGGATATTAACGACATTGGAAGGCTAAAATAAGTAAGCAGCCTACCCCCTATTTTTCATTAATTACGAGTGCATCCCACTGGGTTGATGTTGAGCAATCTTGAACAGCAGAAAATAACTACAGTTTTCAAGCATGAGCTTATGGTTGAACTCTGCCCTCTGAAAGCTCGTCAGCCAGTTCTTCAAGCTCTTCAGGGTCATGCCAGGCGTTGATGATTTTCTGGATGGTATCTGGACTCATTGATGCCTTATTGATGATACCTGCCATCTCCTCCGCGCTCAGACACTGGCCATCAAGCCCATAGCAGAGTGTGCTGAAGGCTTGAAGCTGGTCAATAATGTTGCTGGTTGACAAACTTTTCAGACCAATAAACTGAATCGCATTCAGTACCCGGGGGTGCAGGTGTCCATTTCTTCCCAGTGTATGAATGGCTTGACGAAAAACTTCAGCAAGAATGGGGGAGGCAGCGTCATTATTTTCAAATGGCGTGTTATTCAGGATATTGCACCAGCGCTCCTGCTCATCATAAGACCACCGACGCATCAGGATACTGAAATCATCATTACTCAGTCCCGGGTTAAATACCTGTAGTTTGCGAAAGGCCTTCAGGCGAGGCTCTATTCCCGGCCATTCCATATATATGCGGCCAAGGTCTTCGCTGAAGGCCTTATATTCCAGAGGGTTTGCTATCAGACCAGATGCAATAAGTTGTTGACTGGTGATGCTCTGAAGTGCTTTCGGTGTTTCGGCATACGCCTGCGCTGATGCCATCGGGTTTTCCTGATCCCTGGTGAGTGAGTTTATTGGGTATACAACCCATTCGATGTCTTTTCTGTCTTTCTGGTGTTTGTTTACAAATTCTGTGATGGCCTGGTTAATAGCCTCACTGACACAGTTAATCAGTGTTTCATCCGGTGCTTCATCGGCTTCCTGCCGAGCCCGTATCTTTTCGCTGGTGGTTTCTACCAGAAGGTTTTTAAAATAACTCAGATCTTTGTCTGAATTATTTTTTGCATGGAACTGTTTCCAGGTATTATTCAGCTGCTCGAGCAATCTGGAAAACCAGTCACTTTCTGTGAGTTCTGAAAGTTCATTGCAGTGGCGGCTAAAACCGGTATTTATACTTTTTTCCAGAATACTGACCGTTTCAATTGCCTGTCCATGGGCGCTGTCTACAAGGCTGCGGATCGTGTTAGCAACACCTTCGATTGTCGCTGATTGCCAGTCAAACTGGGTATAAATGCGGGTGAACTGCTCTTCAAGACCCATTTCACAGCCCAGTTGGTCTGCTTTTCTGGCTGTTTTCAGGCAAACTGACTTTATTAGCTCCCGCTCAGTGTTGCCTTTCATGGAAGACACTTTCTTTAGTAACCCCTTTTTCAGGCTTTTCCCTGCAACTATCTGTTTTTTCTCATTTAAACGGGCAGGAGAGGATCCCTCTCCATTTTTGATAATCAAATCAGCCTGCTTAAGCCATTTGCGGAGATAGTGGTAGTCCGAGAGCATCGAGAGAATCCTTTCTAAACTCTTTTGTTTTTTTCTTATCATTTTTAATTTAGTTCAGTAATAAAAGGTGGGTTGCCCTTTATTCCGGTTTATTGACATCTGGCAAGATAACCCGATTACAGCCTCCATATACTCAGAACCAATGATAACAATGAAGATGTGAGGCGCTCGTTATGAAAAGCGGCATGGCTGAGTTACACAGCGACCCTATCCGAAATATTGCCCTTCTGGGCCACTCCGGCAGTGGCAAGTCTGCCTTGATTGAATCGCTCCTGAGAGAGGCCGGAGCCATAACTGACCCGGAGGGGCGAAGGGCTACGGACTATACGCCTCAGGAGCAAAAAGCTGGCCACTCACTGGAAACCTCACTTTTTCATCTTCATTCCCACAATACCCGCATTAACCTGATTGATACTCCCGGAACCCCTGAACTCTTTGGCCGGGCTATGAGCATCCTGCCTGCGGTTGAATCAGTTGCACTGGTTATCAATGCCCGGCAGGGGGTGGAGCAGATTGCCCGCAAGTCGTTTGAACAGGTCCGAAGCCGGAAAAAATGCGGGCTGATTATTATCAATCACTGTGATGCTAGTGATGCTAAGGCAGAAAGCACATTAACTGCTCTGCAGGATCGTTTTGGTCAGCACTGTCTGCCGATCAACCTTCCCTCCAGTGATCATTCTCAGGTTGTGGACTGTTATTTCCAGCCAGACTGTACCGCAGAGGTTGCTTTCAGCTCAGTCAATGAGGCACATGATCGCCTGGTTGAACAGGTAATCGAGGTAGATGATGACCTGATGGATCTCTATCTTGAGCAGGGACAGTCCATTGAACCGCCTCAACTCCATGATCCTTTTGAACAGTGTCTGCGGGAGGGCCACCTGCTGCCTGTCTGCTTTGTTTCCGCCAGAACAGGGGCTGGGGTGGATCAACTCCTGAGAATCATCAGTGAGCTAATGCCGACTCCTGAAGAAGGGAATGCACCACTGTTCATGAAGAAAGAAGGGGCGAAAATGGGAGAGGAGGGCGTTCCGGCTCTGGTGACTGCGGACCCTGAAGCGCATACCCTAGCCCATGTGTTCAAGGTAGTAACCGACCCGTTCATAGGCCGCATGGGGGTATTTAGAATCCACCAGGGGACCGTAGAAACAGGCAGCCAGCTCTATATTGGCGATGGACGCAAAGCCTTCAGGGTAAATCATCTGTTGAAACTGCAGGGAGACCAGTCACTGGAGGTTAGCTCTGCTGGCCCTGGGGATATTTGTGCCGTCGCAAAAGTGGATAACATCCACTTTGATGGGGTACTCCATGACTCCCATGATGAAGATCACTTTTATCTGGAGCCTCTGGCCTTCCCTGAGCCCATGAGTAGTCTGGCTATAGATACCACTCGTCATGGTGATGAACAGAAATTGTCGGATGCCCTGCACCGCATGGTGCTTGAGGATCCCAGCCTGGTCGTTGAGCACCGCGAATCCCAGAATGAAACCATTATCTGCGGCCTCGGAAGTGTGCATCTGCAGATCGTTCTGGAAAAAATGCAGGCGGTATATAATCTTGAAGTGAGTACACGCTTACCAAGGGTTGCCTACCATGAAACCATTCTGAAACCCTCAGAAGGGCACCATCGACATAAAAAACAGAGTGGAGGCTCTGGCCAGTTCGGCGAAGTTTTCCTGCGAATCGAGCCGCTATCAAGAGGGGCTGGCTTTGAGTTTGCCAGTGAGGTTGTTGGTGGTGTGATACCGAGTCAGTACATGCCAGCTGTGGAAAAAGGCGTCCGTGAGGTGATGAGTTCAGGCGCCATCGCCGGTTACCCGATGCAGGATATTCGGGTTGTTGTCTATGATGGTAAGCATCACAGTGTGGATTCAAAAGAAATCGCCTTTGTCACAGCGGGAAAGAAGGCTTTTCTTGATGCCATCAGCCGTGCGGAACCGGTAATCCTTGAACCTTATATGGCGATAAAAGTGACAGCTCCAGTATGGAGCGTAGGAGATATTACCGGCCACCTTTCTGCTGACCGGGGAATGATCACCGGATCGGAGTCCAGAGAAGGGGATGAAGTTTGCATTGAGGCAGAGGCTCCCCTGGCCAGTATTATGGAATACAGTAACGCCTTGAAATCCATGACCTCCGGAGAGGGGGAGTTTTCCATGGCTTTCAGCCGTTATGAGCAGGTTCCTGCTAATGTCCAGAAAACTCTGATTGCTGACGCCAGGCAATAATCTCCTGTGGCACTCAATTCACTGAGTTGAGTGCCCT
Organism: Endozoicomonas sp.; assembly: GCF_965196975.1. Taxonomy (NCBI): domain Bacteria; kingdom Pseudomonadati; phylum Pseudomonadota; class Gammaproteobacteria; order Oceanospirillales; family Endozoicomonadaceae; genus Endozoicomonas; species Endozoicomonas sp. The sequence continues at coordinate 3,936,322 of NZ_OZ239981.1, read as the reverse complement.
CTTTTTCCTCATCTATATCTGTCTTTTAATTGCAGGCATACTGGTAGTGTTTTAGCCAACAGCCAAAGATTCCTTCCATGACGTTTTTCAATTCGCTGATCCATAGCAGAGACAAAAAGAAGAGGGTGCTCTCAGCGCTGGTATTTGCAGTGTTCTCGATGACTCCCCAGTGGGGAATGAGTAATGAGCAAGCCACGACCGAGGCAGAAATCAAAGCCATTGATAGTGATATTCAGCATGCAAAGAAGTTGCTGGAATCATTGAATGCGGAAAGATCTTCTGCCCAGGATCAGGTTCAGAAAAATGATAAGGCTATCCATCAACTGAACAGCGATATCAGCAACCTTGAAACTCGCCTCAAGGAGGGGCAGGGCGAAATAAAAAAGCTCCAGAGCCGTCAGGAACAACTGACGGCAAAAAGTGAGCAGCAGAAGACTCAGGTTGCCCAAAGTCTGCAGTCACTCCATAAAAGCCTGGGGGATAGCCGCATCAAACTCCTGTTGAATCAGGAAGACCCGGAGAGTGTGTCCCGCCAGCTGGTTTATCTGGATTATTTTCAGCAGGCCCAGCTTCAGTCGATTCGAGAGTATGAAAAAACGGTAGCTGAACTTGAGTCAGTAAAAAACAGTCGCCATGAACTCATTGCTCAGCTGAGTGAAGAGAAAGTATTGATTGATCAGAAGAAGCAAAAGCTGGTCAAACAGCAAGCAGAGCGTAAGAAACTGCTGAGTGACCTCGCAAATCGCTATCGCAAAGGCGGTAGGGAATTGCAACAGCTGGAGCAGGAACGGGAAAAGCTGGATAAGGTGCTGGCCAGTATCATCAGCCGTAAACTCAGCAACAGCCAGTCCTTCAAGAACCGCAAAGGCAAGCTTCTCTGGCCGGTCAATGGCAAAGTGCTGTTTTCGTTCAATGATCAGAATCCGGAAACCCGCATGCGGTGGCAGGGAATGTTTATTGCCACTAAATCAGGAACCACTGTGAATGCCGTGCACGATGGGCGGGTCATTTTCGCAGACTGGTTAAGCAGTTATGGCCTTTTGGCGATCGTTGATCATGGTGATAACTTCCTGACGCTTTATGCCCACAATGACTCCATTCTCAAGCAGGAAGGTGATACCGTGCTGGCAGGTGAACCTCTGGCATTAAGTGGCCAGAGTGGTGGACAGCAAGCCGAAGGGGTCTATTTTGAAGTGCGGCAAAATGGTAAACCCCAGAATCCTTCTTTATGGCTTGGCCGGTAGGTAATTCAGTGTAGTTTCGATCGGTGAGACCGATAAGTAATTCCTATACTTCACTGATTTTAAAAAATGCTCGGGAGCATTCATGAATTTGAATTTAAACCTCAACCGGCTTTTCAAGGCTTCATCTCTGGCTCTGGCCACCAGTCTGGCACTGACTGGCTGGGCTGATTCTGTCAGCGAGGAGCCTCAGGCGCTTGAGATTCCTGCTTCCGGGAACGCCAGCCAGAGTGTCCAGGTTGAGCTGGATGCCGAGCATCCCAAAGAACAGAAAGGCCGGCTTCCCCTGGATGAACTTCGTACCTTTACTGAAGTGATGGAGCGCATTAAAAAGGCCTACGTTGAGGAAGTGGATGACAAGACGCTGCTCGAAAATGCCATTCAGGGAATGCTCAGTGGCCTTGATCCGCACTCGGCGTATTTGAAACCAGACGACTTTAAAGAGCTTGAAGAAAATACTTCTGGTGAGTTTGGTGGGCTTGGTATTGAAGTGGGTATGGAAGATGGGTTTATCAAGGTGGTCAGCCCCATTGATGATACACCAGCCTCCAAAGCTGGCATTCAGGCTGGGGATCTGATTATCAAGCTGGATGATATTTCAGTTAAAGGAATGAGCCTGGGAGATTCGGTTGACAAGATGCGGGGTAAGGCTGGTACTCCCATCAAACTGACCATTGTTCGCGAAGGTGAAGAGAAACCACTTGACGTCTCTCTGGAACGTGCAGTTATTAAAGTCCAGAGTGTCAAGGCGAAGACGCTTGAGCCAGGCTACGGCTATATCCGTGTCAGTCAGTTTCAAGCGGATACTGGTAAAGAACTGGTTGATACGTTGAATGAGCTGAAGAAAAAGCAGAAAGGCGACAAACTTCACGGTCTGGTTCTTGACCTTCGCAATAACCCTGGGGGGGTACTTCAGGCAGCAGTTGGTGTTACCGATGCGTTCATCAGTGAAGGCCTGATTGTTTATACCGAAGGGCGAATTCCAAACTCAGAACTGCGTTTTAACGCCACTGCCGATGATCCTTCTCAAGGGGTGCCTCTGGTGGTACTGATTAATGGTGGCTCTGCATCGGCTTCAGAGATTGTTGCCGGTGCATTACAGGATCACAAACGTGCGGTTTTGATGGGCACTGAGTCTTTTGGTAAGGGATCTGTACAAACGGTATTACCATTAAGCGTTGATTCGGAAAAGGGGTTAAAGCTGACCACTGCCTTATATTACACGCCCAATGGTCGCTCCATTCAGGCCGAAGGTATTAAACCGGATATTGTTGTTCATCGCGCCAAAGTCACACCGATTGATGCCCCTCAGCAGTATAAGGAAGCTGACCTGCAACGACATCTTAGCAATGGCAACAAAGATGAGGCATCCAGCGGTAAGAAAGTGAATTCCAGTAAGGCAGAGAAAGAGGTTGCCGAGCTGCTCGCTCAGGATTATCAACTGAATCAGGCATTGAACGTATTAAAAGGAATGCACATTAATGCGGTTACAGCTGGTAAGGTTGATGAAAAGAAAACCGCTGCACTTAAACCTATGAAAACGGCTCCATAGCTTAAAAAAGCTTAGAATCGATAGGATACACCAAAATTGATGACGGGCTGCCAGCGGGCTGTATTTGTTTCATCGAAATTGTTTTTTGAGATGGACTTCAAACTATTGACGGTAGGGGAGGCAAGGTTGCTCCCCTCATTATTTTCATAAACGGCGCCAATGTCGACTCGAACCCCCAGCCTGGCCTGATCAACCATTTTTTTCCAGCCTACGCCAAGGTAAGTTTTGTTGTTATAACGTGCACTTTGTGAGTCTTTGGATGAATGGTGGAAGCTGCCTGCAGACATACTGAAGTTGTTATCAAATGGCTGATAATCAATGCGCAGGCCTTTGGCATTATCCGCTGGGCTCAATGGTTGGTTGCTTAGCTCAATGGTAGAGGAGTGGTCTTTACTTTGGGAAACTTCGGAACGTTGTTCAGTAACCAGATCAACAGCGCCCATCATATTTACATGGTCGTCTGCCTGAGCAGTGCTCAGAACCGTTACTCCTAAGGCAATGATTAACAGATGACCATTCATGGCACCTTTTCCTCCATCCTTCTCTTCATTGGTATGAAGAACCGGAAAACGGTAGCTTTATGCCAGTAGATATTGAACAGCTTTTTTATAAGACAACTTACTTTATCCTCTCTGTATTTATCACAAGAATCAACTGTTCTTTTGCGCAAACTCTATCTATTTTTTAATGCACTATTTTTGTTCGCTGATTCATTTTCATGAAGTGTACAGACCGTGTACTAAGTATTTTTCGCAATACCCGCTGAATTTACCACTCTGATGCCCGATTCTTCTCACTGATAGACTTAGCGCCAAAATCGATTGGCTGTGGATAACCCCCATGCAAGTTCAAAATATGCCCAACTATGGTGCAGTTCCTCCTGCGGAAATGGCAAAGCTGGCTGAGCAGGCGGCAATAGGCAAAGCAAAAAAACATCCTGAAGTAACCGTGATCCTGGCGATTATGGCCGGTATCTTTGTTGCCATTGCCGGAATGTTTTATTCCGTTGTTATGGCCGGTGCTCAAGGCATGCCTTACGGTATGTCCAAGCTGGTCGGTGGTATCGTGTTCAGTACCGGTCTGATGCTCGTAGTACTCTGCGGTGCAGAACTGTTTACCAGCATTACTCTGCTGCTGATGGGGAAAGCAACTGGCAAACTGAAGTTCCGTAATATCGTAAAGAACTGGAGTCTGGTTTACGTTGGCAACTTTATTGGTTCTATTCTCTTTGCCCTGTTGATTATTGGTGGCGGTGTCTGGGAAGGTGGCAATGGACAGGTTGGTCTCTCTTCCATGTATATTGCCAAGGCCAAACTGGGCTATCCATTCTTCCAGGCCCTGATCCTGGGTATCCTCTGTAACCTGCTGGTTTGTCTGTGCTACTGGATGACCCTGAGTGCACGCACGGCTGCTGGTAAAATGATGGCCTGTATTCTGCCGGTAGCAGCGTTTGTTGTCGCTGGTTTTGAGCACTCCGTAGCCAATATGTACCTGCTACCAATGGGCTACATGATTAAGTCTCTGGCAGGCCCTGAGTTCTGGCAGGCGATTGGTTACACCGCCGCCGACTTCGATATGATCAATCTGACCAACATCTTTATGAATCTGCTGCCGGTAACCATTGGTAATATCATCGGTGGTGGTGTGATGGTGGGATTGAGCAAGTGGTTTGTGTACCTTCGTGTAAAAGGCTGATCAGTATCTCACTGAGCAACCATTAACACGGTTAAAAGCGGCGATAGAGCCGCTTTTTTTTTATTTAATGGTCAGGCATTCGCTATCTTTTATGTCAGGTGCTCTGGTGGCTGGTATTATCTGATGGATCGATGAAAATTACCGTGATGGGGGAAGCATGAGGTCAGTCGCAATATTCTGTGGTGCCCGGTCTGGTCGTAAGGAGGCGTATCGTCAGGCAGCTGAAGCATTGGTGGACTCTTTGTTAGAGCAAGGCATCACCATTGTTTATGGTGGCGGCAATATTGGACTGATGGGAGCTATTGCTGACCGAGCCATTGCTGGTGGTGGCAGGGTGGTGGGTGTTATTCCCCATGCTCTCGTCGAACAGGAACAGGCACACGAAGGTTTGAGTGAATTGATTCATGTAAATGACATGCATGAGCGCAAGCAGAAGATGAATGAACTGGCAGATGGCTTTATCACGCTGTCTGGTGGTGCTGGTAGCATGGATGAACTGTTTCAGGAGATTGCTCATAAGCAGGTGGGCTACCACGGTAAACCCTGTGCCATTTTGAATACGGCTGGCTATTATGATCATTTAGTGGCCTGGTTGGAGAATGCCGTGGATGAAGGCTTTATTACCCAGTACTGGTATGACCAGTTGGTGATTGATGACTCTCCGGCAGAACTGGTGAATAGAATGATGGGGGCAAGAATATGAAGCCACTGCTGGTCTATCTGCATGGCCTGAACAGTTCATCCCAGTCCAGAAAGGCTATTCAAACGACAGAGTATGTGCAAGACAACCAGTTGGATCTTGAGTTATGGATACCCGACCTGCCGGTTTTCCCGTCGGATATCGTGCAGTGTTTACAGAGTCACCTCAAAAAGTCACTGAACCTGCGGGATATCTACATCATTGGCAGCTCTCTTGGTGGCTTCCTGGGTACCTGGCTGCAAAGCTGGTTACTGGATAATGGACACAGCCAAAAGGCCAGACTGGTGCTGATTAATCCAGCCGTTGTTCCCCATGAACGATTCGAAGAGTTTCTTGGCCCCCAGAAAAACTTTCACACCGGTGCTGACTGGGTAATGACCGAAGAGTATGTTGAGCAGTTGCTCCTTCTGGAAGTAGACCCGCCAGCATCACCGGAAAACACGCTGCTCATGGTACAGACGGGAGATGAAACGCTGGACTACCGCATGGCGGTGGAAAAATATCAGCAATGCAAATCGATCATTCAGCCAGGAGGCAGTCACGCCTTTGATCATTTTGAGAAAATGCTGCCAGAAGTCTTTGACTTTCTAGGAGCCTGTCGGACTTAACCAGACTTTGTCGCAGTAGGCCAGCGTGAAGTCCGGTAGGTTTCCAGCACAGGATTTTCTGACATTCGTTTGAACAAGTCACCGTCCATTCGTTACACTTCCGTCATTATGCGATCAGTCAGCAAGGACTCATGGTAAAGAACGACTACAATGCCGAGGCGATTGAAGTACTCAGTGGCCTTGACCCGGTGCGCAAACGCCCCGGAATGTATACCGACACTACCCGGCCAAATCATCTTGCCCAGGAAATCATCGACAACAGTGTGGATGAAGCTCTGGCAGGTTTTGCTTCCCACATAAAGGTCACCCTGCACAAAGACCAGTCCCTGGAAGTAGTGGATGATGGCCGTGGTATGCCGACCGATATCCATCCAGAACATGGCATCTCTGGTATTGAGCTTATCCTGACGCGCCTGCACGCGGGTGGTAAATTCTCCAACAAGAACTACCAGTTCTCTGGTGGTTTGCATGGGGTTGGTGTGTCTGTGGTAAACGCGCTCTCCAGCCGCCTGGAAGTGACCGTTCGTCGTGGTGGCGTGGTGTCATCCATCAGCTTTAAAGATGGCTACAAGGATGAAGACCTCCATGAAACTGGCACCTGCGGGCGTCGCAATACGGGAACAACGGTTCACTTCTGGCCCGATGCCAGCTACTTCGACTCCCCACGATTTTCCGTACCACGGTTAATGCACATTCTCCGTGCCAAGGCAGTACTTTGTCCTGGCCTTCGGGTTGAATTTGATGACAGGATTTCCGAAGACGTCACCGAGTGGTACTACGAAGATGGCCTGAATGACTATCTCAAAAGTGCGACCAGAGGCTTTGCCGTTCTGCCCTCTGAACCCTTTACCGGTTCCCTGAAAGGGGAAAGTGAAGCCGTCGACTGGGCCGTCCAGTGGTTGCCCGAGGGTGGTGAACTGTTGACGGAAAGCTATGTCAACCTGATTCCAACCCCGCTGGGTGGTACCCATGTTAATGGGTTGAGAACCGGTTTGCTGGAAGCGATACGGGAGTTCTGTGAGTTCCGGAATCTCCTGCCTCGTGGCGTTAAGCTAGGGGGGGATGACCTATGGGAAAACTGTTCCTATGTGCTGTCTGCCAAGCTGGCAGATCCTCAGTTCTCCGGTCAGACCAAAGAGCGGCTCTCTTCCAGAGAGTGTGCTGCTTTTGTTTCTGGTGTCGCAAAAGATGCCTTTAGTCTCTGGTTGAACCAGCATACCGCTGAAGGTGAACTGCTGGCAGAACTCTGCATCAGCAATGCCCAGAAGCGGATGCGCAAAGCCAAAAAGGTCGCCCGTAAAAAAGTGACCCAGGGGCCAGCGTTGCCAGGAAAACTGGCGGATTGTGCCAGCCAGGACCTGAGCATGACCGAACTGTTCCTGGTGGAAGGGGACTCGGCGGGTGGTTCTGCCAAGCAGGCTCGTGACCGTGAGTATCAGGCCATCATGCCGTTGCGCGGTAAAATCCTGAACAGCTGGGAAGTGGACTCCTCTGAAGTCCTGGCCTCCCAGGAAATACACGATATCTCGGTAGCTCTTGGAGTTGATCCGGCATCGGACAATCTTGATGGTCTGCGCTACGGCAAAATCTGCATTCTGGCCGATGCGGACTCCGATGGACTGCACATCGCAACGCTGCTCTGCGCGCTGTTCGTTCAGCACTTCCGCCCGCTGGTGGAACGTGGCCATATCTATGTTGCCATGCCTCCACTCTACCGCATTGATGTGGCCAAAGAGGTCTATTACGCCCTGGATGAAGCGGAAAAAGAAGGCATTCTTGAACGCATCCGTGCCGAGAAAAAGAAAGGCAAGATCAATGTTCAGCGCTTTAAGGGACTGGGCGAGATGAACCCTCTGCAGTTGCGTGAAACGACGATGTCTGCAGACACTCGTCGTTTGGTTCAGCTGACTCTGGACGATGAGGAAGAGACTACCCAGCGGATGGACATGCTGCTGGCTAAAAAACGCAGCTCAGACCGTAAGTCCTGGTTGGAGTCCAGAGGCAATCTGGTTGAAATTGCTTAATTCTGGTTTTTAACAAAAGATTTATTTAAACAACCACTAGCTGGCTTTTAGAATACCCTCTACGAAGTAGGTGGGTATTCAGTTTTTACAGAACTATAGCTACTTCATACAAAGTGTGGGTTACTAACTCTATGAAAAACACTTGGAATTCCTGGCAGTTGATTGATGGTGGGCGTCCGAAGAAGTCGGGTATCAGGAATACAGGTGTTTATACTGTTTATACAACTTTGTAAGCAAGGGGTGACTCTTCGACTGCACAGCATTACAGCTTTTGCTGATAACTGGAGTGTATTGACGGTAAAACAGGCGATATACAATGAGGCTCTGGTGTGGACAGGTAAATGTCCTGCAAGATCTGTAAGTTGTAATGCACACTGGGTACTACTGGTTGTGAGTTTCACAACATTTCTTACGATTTCGGTGAGACCATGATTATGCTGAGTATCTGCCTCATTAAATTCGGTTTCTTTATACCGTTTCAAGGCATAGCATAAATCACTCACAGTAGCTGCCGCATTCAGACCACTTCCAGATGCCCCTAGAATGCCTGTTACTACTGAAGCTGCTGATGTTGATGATTCAACTGGCATCATGGCCATTGAAACAATAGGCGCAAGCAGTAAAGCACTTTGAGCAATAATCTTTATCATAGGCACTACTTTATTTTTATGATGACTTCGAAATATCGTTGGAAGCTCTTCTTTGCAGGTTGCTAACAGAGAGAGAGCACTCATACTAATACTAAAGGCCAGGAGATAATGATTATTCGCCAGTGTTTTAGGTTCAACAGAGTCATAAAAGCTTTTTTCGCCTTTGGCTAGCTTGGCTAATTCAACTGTTTCAAGTTCACTGCAAAAGGCTGTTTTAACATAATCAGGAAGTCGATCAACAAACGAATCATTTCTGAACTTGAAAATATCGTTGCACTCACTGTCGGTTGGTAGTGTTAAGTTACAGTAGGCTGGAGCGGAATCGTATTTGGCAGGTAAAGTTGCACTGGTTTTGAAGTATTTCAAGCATCGAACATCAGTATATATTTCTGTCATATATTGTATTTTAGGATCTGGGCACTTTGGTATCTTTTTCCAGTTTTCACACAAATAAAAGCCTGCTGTTGTTTTGGAATGTATTTCAGGTTGAGATGATTTTGTATTTTGATCTAGTAGTTTTTCAATCGCTTTTCCAGTTGTTAATGTTTCAAAGTCTTCATTGGCAAAAAAAGAAGTGATTTTCTTCGTAATAGTTTGATCCCTTTCTGTAGGAATTCCAACTAGTGGTTCGCAATCATCATGAAATTCTCCATTATAAGAATAACTGTCGATATCTGCTCTTTCAGAAATTAAAAAATGATCAAAATTACTTTGATCTGGAATTGTTATAGTATGTCTTGAGAGTTTAAAGCGAACATCATCAGTGTTATTTTCTTCCATTTGTGAGCTGCTGATGTCAACTTCTTCCAGATTATCTATTTCTAATGGTGTTCCAAATGTATAATACGCTGTGGGTGAAGAGGGTAGAGCATCCATAGAAGATACCTTATTAATATGTCATATTTTGAAAAAAACACCTGCTGTCTTTCAGGGTTTGATAAGTTGTCTAAATATTTCTTGTTCAGTCTATCGTTGATGGTTTTTTTCCTATCTTTAGAAATCAAATAATATTATTTCTTGTTGAAATGATGCTTTGGTTCAATATCAAAACGATCTTCAAGCTGAAGAATTACGTATCGTGAGATTTTCTGCATATCACCACGTATTGTTTTTAGTTTTTTAATAATTTCAATGGCTTCTTCTCTGTTTGCATCAGGAAATACGATGCCATGTCTGGTTAGCGATGGAGAACCAGGCTTTTTAGTTAATGACTTTGTTGATGTATTTGGGGGAATGGCTGTAACTCCTGTCTGAGAAGTTTTGCTGTTTTTAAGTGCAAGATGAAATTGTTTTCCTAATTCAGTGATTATTTTAAGAGTCAATGTTTGTAGGCCACCACGTAGGTCTAACAGTCTTTGTATTATCTCTCTTGCTTTTTCCTTCGTTAAATCTGTAGAGGGAGAATCTGTTTGAGCGATGGTTGGTGTAATGAATATCTTCGGATCAGTGCTCGAAGCAGTTTTTTGAAGAATTATGCCAGCTGTTGGTAATGGATCTGTCACTGGTTTTTGAGTAAACGTTGTATGCTTTTCTGCAATAATATCTGAGGCAGTTGTTTGATAAGCCGATGATGGTGGTGATACAGATTTTCCGGAATTTGGAGAGTGTGTGTGCTCTATCTCTAAATCATCACTTGACGTTGTGGTAAATATACCAGGAGTCAAAGGGACGCCTATTTTTTGATTGCCTGTTGGTACTCGTTCAAGTGTATCTCCAGTCGAGTTTCCTGAAGAGGCACTAGCAACACCCAGGCCAACACCAACCCCAACCCCAACCCCAGCCACTGCAGCACCACCTAATACAGCACCTCCGACTTCAGTCCCTTCTCCTGCTACTGCCATATCAGCTGCCAGTTCAACGACGGCAAGCGGTTCAACAGCTGCAGGTTCAATTGCTATGGGTTCAACAGCAGCAGGCTCTACAGCTGCTGGTTCAACAGCTGCAGGTTCAATTGCTACGGGTTCAACAGCAGCAGGTTCAACAGCCGCAGGCTCTAAAGCTGCAGGTTCAACGGCTGCAGGTTCAACGGCTGCAGGTTCAACAGCTGCAGGTTCAATTGCTACGGGTTCAACAGCAGCAGGCTCTAAAGCTGCAGGTTCAACAGCTGCAGGTTCAACAACTGCAGGTTCAACAGCTGCAGGTTCAACAGCTGCAGGTTCAACGGCTGCAGGCTCAACGGCAGCAGGTTCAACGGCAGCAGGTTCAACAGCCGCAGGTTCAACAGCCGCAGGTTCAACGGCAGCAGGTTCAACAGCTGCAGGTTCAACGGCTGCAGGTTCAACGGCTGGAGGTTCAACAGCTGCAGGTTCAACGGCTGCAGGTTCAACTGCAGGTTCAACAGCCGCAGGTTCAACGGCTGCAGGTTCAACGGCTGCAGGTTCAACGGCTGCCGGTTCAACAGCTGCAGGTTCAACAGCTGCAGGTTCAACAGCTGCAGGTTCAACAGCTGCAGGTTCAACAGCTGCAGGTTCAACAGCTGCAGGTTCAACAGCTGCAGGTTCAACGGCAGCAGGTTCAACAGCTGCAGGTTCAACGGCAGCAGGTTCAACAGCTGCAGGTTCAACGGCAGCAGGCTCAACGGCAGCAGGTTCAACAGCTGCAGGTTCAACAGCTGCAGGTTCAACAGCTGCAGGCTCAACGGCAGCAGGTTCAACAGCTGCAGGCTCAATAGCTGCAGGTTCAATAGCTGCAGGTTCAATAGCTGCAGGTTCAACGGCAGCGGGTTCCACAGCCGCAGGAGGATTATCAAGGCCAAGTATTCTGGCTGCTGCTTGTTCACCAGCAGCACGTGGAAAAGCTGGAAACCCTGGTCCTCGTAGCCATCCTCTTTCAAACATATCTGCCAATCGGCGATGCTGTAAGGAGTTAGCTACATCAGGCACAGGACCAGGAACTTCCATAGGAAGGTTTGGAAGTGCACCATCTAAAACATCAGGTAAAGTGTAGAAGTTCAGACCTGACCTGACAGTTACCGATTTTCAAGAAGGTGTCTGTCAGGTTAAATTCAGGCTATGAACTTTTCCTTCCAGATCTCTTTCCCATCAATCAGTGTTTCTATCGGCGTTCTCCCGTTGCACTGCTTACCTTGATGGGTACGCTCAGTATTGTAGTGAATTAACCATTCGTCCAGATCTGACTGAATCATCTCAATACTCGTATACAGCGTCTTTCTCAATGCAGGTTGATAAAACTCCTGCAGAATCGTTTTATGGAAGCGTTCACAGATTCCATTCGTTTGTGGATGCCGGGTTTTCGTCTTCGTATGTTCAATGTCGTTCACCGCCAGGTAAAGTTGATAATCGTGTTGATCAGCACGACCACAATACTCTGTACCTCTGTCTGTCAGTATTCTGAGCACAGGTAGCTCTTGAGCTTCATAGAATGGCAACACGCGGTCATTGAGCAGGTCTGCAGCCGTAATTGGGGTCTTTGTCTTATAGAGTTTGGCCTGCGCTACCTTGGAGTAAGTATCAACATAAGTCTGCTGATAAACGCGGCCAACACCTTTAAAGGTTCCAACATAGAAAGTGTCCTGTGAACCAAGGTAGCCAGGGTGCGCTGTGTCAATCTCACCACTGGCCTCATCATCCAGCTTCTTGCGCTCAAGTGCCCTGACCTGGGACTCGGTGAGAATGATTCCTTCTCGAGCCACTTTCTCTTCAAGGGCTTTGAGGCGCAGTTTGAAGCTTCCCAGATCATTTCTTAGCCAGATGCTTCTCACACCGTTGGGAGAGGGGTGCTCTCTCAATTTGATAACTGACTCATAGGTTAGCTTCAACCTTTCCAGTCATGAACTCAGACCAAAGTTGTTCCCAGCGCCCCTTACTCTGGATCAGTGCTCTTGTTGTCAAAAGCACTTCCGCTCCTGTTGCTTTCCACCTCATTCCAGAACCACATAATCGTTGCTTTACCAGAGTCTTACAAGCCGCTTCAGTAACTCCTGAACCTATTGGCCAATGGCGTTTAAGCGCCTGATGATAATTCATTAACTGGTGATTGTTTGTAAAATAGCTCACAGCTTTGTAGCGCTTCTCTGTCAGTGCGATTGTCTTTTTCGGGAGCTCGGCTGATTCAATTTCCTGAAGGATTTTTTTGGCTGCTCCACGCTTGTTTTTCAAACTATGTAGCCTGTCTTCAAGCCACTGGTGTCGCTTCGCCTTACTGGTTGGAAACAGTGCTTCCGCTGCTCCAGCTAAATATTCAGATGCATGATAAAAATCGAGTATCTGCCCAGAGGTATGTTGTTTCAAATAACTCCAGTTTTCTCTAGCCCCGTCAGCTACCCCGATGTATGTGGCATTTGGGTAGAGTCGTTTTAGATCTGCAATCTCCTCGTCGAGCTTGCTCATAAAGCTTTGTTTACCATACTCTGGCGAACTGGCTGTATATATCGTGTGGAGCCTGTCTCCATCTGCAGAATATAGGCTCAATGTCCCACACATGGCTTCCCTCCAGCCTTCTTCACAAAGCAGCATGCAGGTTCCATCCAGACCAATGGCTATTGTTTCAACAGGCTCTTTTAGTGGAGGAAGGTGGTAGTGAGTGTCTTGCTGGTCTTCAATTAATGCACCTACTCTGTCCGATAAATGCTTGATATAAGAATTTGAAAGCGTCCTTTGATGGTTGGTCTCAAAATCTTCTTTTACCGCAGGCGCTGGCATCTGGCTGTATTTCCAGGCGATAGACTTGGCAAATTTGGGGGTAGCTGAACCAATAATACCGGCACGAAGATCAAGTGCTGCCAGAGTACTGCCACCTCTGACACCCTGATATACGGAGCGCTCCAAAGGTATACGACCGTATAAGGTTTCATAGTGCTTAAGAACCTTTCCTTTGTAGTTCCACTTCTGCTGATTAACGACGATAGGTTCTTTATTGGGTGATTCAAATAGCCCCAATAACTCTTTTGTTCCAAGCTGCCCGGCTTCATTGAGTGCACGCTGTAAACTATCTTCAAGATTCAGCATGTTGCCTGAATCTATAGAAACTTCAATTTGCAAAACGATGCTTTTGGTAGAGCTGGAAATAACAGAAGCGGGCATGACAGTTAACTATTATGAGTGGTGTTCCCATAGTAGCTGTGAAAATAGAGCACTATTGTTTCAATCATTCAGAGAGAGCACCCCCTCAAAGACCTCACATGAAAAAACTTCTTCTAATTTTCCTGTTGCGCTAGGCTCATCGGTATTTTTCTTAGTATCAAAGACCTGATAGCCTTTGTGATTAGTTTTTATGCGAAATTCTAGTTGTCCATCGGGTGAGTATGCTGTGACATCCATATTTCGGTTAATATCAGCGTTAAATTGGTTGTCTATATGATGCTCATCAGGCTTCAGTTTGTGAACTGGAACCAGCATTGTCTTGCTAAAGAGTTGGCTCTTAGAGCTTGATGGAGAAACTTCCTGCTGCTTTTTTGAAAAGCTTTGACATTTATCCTGCAGGTGCATTGCATCATCAACTCGCCTATTTATTTTTATTATGTCCTTATAAAGCTCTAATAGATTATCGTAAAGTGGGGTTCCTTTTGCTAAAGGTCGGATGTCTTTAATTCGACTTAGGACGTTAATGAGTTCTTTTTTATCTTGGCTGATAGCTCCATAGCGGGTACTTTTTTTATTAGTGTAATAATGTTCAAAAAGCTTCTGGCAAGTTTGATCCGATAAAAATTCAGGGGCGGTATTATCATGATCGGTTAAGTAATGTTCAAATATTTCATGCCACGGTTCTGGAAGGCACTGATTGGCTGTATCTTTTAAACCCATAATAGATTTACGAACCGTCTCAGCAATCTCAGCCATATCAGTATCAGTGAATTCTTCAAACTCTTCATTAACCTCGCTATTGTCATCGACCTCACTATTGCCATCAACCAACGACTCAAATCCCTCAGCGGTTATATTCTGAGTGGGTTGTTCATTTCTTGCCGCTCCCAAGAACAGGGAAACCCCATAGTTTTTAGCCCACGCAAACCAGGAGTCGTGTTTTTCGGAGGTTGGGGCACTTTTATCGGTCTGAGAAGATGAGGCTGTTTCTGTTTGTTGCACGTCAGAACGAACAGACGTCGCTCTTTGTTCTATTGGTGTACCTTCAGGCCCATCCATTTGTTCTGGACACGATGGGCTGGCAGATAGATCCTCACTTTTCGGAGCTGATAGAGAGTTATCTGCTGCTTCAAAAGTAAAGTCAGGCTGCTTTCCTTGATTGTTGGGTGGGACACTATTCATCAGCAGATCCTCCTGACCTGATACCCTGGGATACATCATTGTCTTCAAAAACAGCATGTAATTAATTGGAACAATCTGCTCTTGCTTATCATCTTGGACAATTTATATAAACCAACGTTCAATTTAATTTTAGCAAAACCCCTTTTATTTCTGTTTCAGCTATTTGAAAGGGCTAAAAAACCTTAAAAAAGCAGGTGGTTATCATTGTTAATGAAGTGATAATGGATAATGGTAACGCTATGATGTGCTCAGATTACTAGTATCTGGAGCGGTATCATGAGTTCGAATAAGCCTTTTTTTGATGATGTGACTACCCTTTATGGACGCGTGAGAGCGGCCTGCCATGAGGACTGGCAGGAATACTGCCACCACCCGTTTGTCCAGGGTATTGCCGACGGCTCGCTGCCACAGGCCTCTTTCCGTCACTATCTTCAGCAGGACTATCTGTTCCTGATTCACTTTGCCAGGGCTTACTCACTGGCGGTTTATAAGTCGGATAACCTCGAAGATATGCGTTCTGCATCAGAGTCTGTGAGCGGCATTTTGGGAGAAATGACACTGCATCTGGCGTATTGTCAGGAATGGGGACTGACAGAAAAGGATGTGGTCAGCCTGCCGGAAGCCCGGGCCAATATGGCTTACACCCGTTATGTGCTGGAGCGGGGAATGGCTGGCGATATTCTTGATCTTTACACGGCGTTATCTCCCTGTGCAGTCGGTTACGCGGAAATTGGGTATCGTTTGAAGAACGATCCAGATACGCTCAAAGAGGGCAACCCTTACTGGGCATGGATTGAAACCTACGGTGGTGAAGAGTACCTGGAAGGTGCCAGAAAGCAGGTTGAGAGGTTGGACCATCTGGCAAAATCCCGTTATAACGCCGCGCGAATGGACTCCCTTTGTCAGACGTTCCGGGAAGCAACTCGACTGGAAATCGGGTTCTGGCAGATGGGGATGGACTGCTCGTTTTAACAGAATCATCAAGGCACTGCTGTTATCGCTGTTACAACGAATGGCAGTGCCGTCAATCATCTGGATCATTTATTTCATTTATCTGACAGCCCATCCCTCCCCATCCCGTGAAAGACATAGTATTAGAAGACGTTCGAAATAAATACCTGTGCGATGAGGAAGCTTTGAACCCAAAAGACACAGAGCCACTAGCAAACGTCGATTTTTTCGACTGGTTTCTTTTAAATCTCTGAGCGGCACTGTTCTATGCAAGGGTGCGGCCAGAATAGGTAGTTTCCCATCGGTTGATATTTAATTATTGGGTGTCAGTGTTTTGTCAGCTGAACAGTGTTTGTTATTCCCGGTTCTTAGGGAAACCTTTGTCTCAGTAATTTCTTTGATTATTTAAGCGTTGATATACATCAACGGAATGTAAATTTTTATAAAGCAGGGATATCATATTCCACTTGTTTTTTCGGTAATTACCTATCTCGTTGTTTGATTGTTTTAAATCCTGTTATTTTTTGTGGTTTATTCCCTTCCCTGATTAATCAAGGCCTTCGTCCTAATTTCTGATTATTTGTTATCACATACTGATTAATTTTTATCCTTGCAATAGCAAAAAAAATCATAAGCGGATTCGATTATGTAATGTGACCTTAGTGCAAACACTCTTGAATAATTGCCTCCAAATTAAGTCGCCCGCATCGGTGAGGGGGCTTCTGCATTTCACCATGCATAAGAAGAAAGGCGACAGAAAAAGCACACACATCACACACAATTTCAGGAGTGAACTCCATGCAAAAGAAAATTCTTGCAGCTGTTGTTGCTTCCATGATGGCCGGTCAGGCTATGGCCGTTACTCTGGTTGACGATGGCACTAACAAAGCTACCATCGGTGGTTACCTGGACCTGCGTTACATCGACCAGGACAAAGGTGAGCACACTGGCGACAGCAGCCGTATCAACTTTGCTTTCGAGCACAAGATGACTGAAGCCACTACTGTTTTTGCTAAGACAGAGTGGGGCTTCGACACTACTGGTGATAAAGACGATTACTTCTGGCAGCGTCTGGCTTACGTTGGCGCCAAGAACGACCAGCTGGGCTCTATTGCTTACGGTCAGCAGTGGTCTACTTACGGCATGGTTGCTGGCTGGACAGATGTGTTCGCAGCTACTGGTGGTGAAGCTTCCGGTTTCTACGGTGCTGACGGCGACGCTCTGGGTACCGCTCGTGCTGAAGACGCTCTGCAGTACAATCACAGCTTCATGGGTCTGAACGTTTCTGCTCAGTACCAGGTTGGTGAAGAGTCTGTTGACACTAACGAAACTCGTGACGGCTCTTACGCTGTTGCTGCCAGCTACGACCTGCCAATGGGTCTGAGCATCGGTGCTGCTTACAACGAAGCCAAAGTTGAAGTAACTGGTGCAAATGGCTACAAAGCCAAGTCTGCTATCGTTGGTGCCAAGTTCGAAGCTGACAAGATCTACGCTGCTCTGACTTACGCTGACCTGAAGAACCGTGAAACCAGCGACTACCTGGGTGCGGTAGAAAAGGCAGAAGGTATTGAACTGTACGCCAGCTACCAGCTGAACGAAATGTTCAAAATTGGTGGTGGTTACAACCAGCTGAAAGACAAGAGCAACACTACTGGCATCAAGGGTGAAGTAAAGTACATCCCAGTTGAAGTAGTTTACACTCAGGGTCCTGTTCAGCTGTCCGGTACTTACCAGTTTGAAGACAGCGTAATGCACACTACTGGTGCTAAAGCTGAAGACAAGATCGTTCTGCAGGCTCGTTACTACTTCTAATATCGAAGTAGTTGCTTAGCAGCAATGTCTTCGCCGGAATTCCGGCAATAGAAAACCCGCTTTGGCGGGTTTTCTGCGTTGAGCTCATTCCAATGCTCTTAGACTGTCGTGTAGGCAGCAAAACACTGGAACCCAAAAGGGACACAAAGAACATAAAGTAATCCTTTTAAAGACTATCTCATTCCCACGGTCATCTGCGGAATGAGAGGAGCTTTGTGTTTCAGTGCCTTTGTGGGTTAAAAAATCTCTGTGGCTCCAAAAATCACTCCGGCCCCGGTGGAAACCCATCCGTCATGATCTGCTCCATCGTCCATGGATTAGTATCTGGGAACTCCTCTTCCGGTACCTCCAGCTCTCGCGAAGCATCCCGACAGGCAATGGGGTAACACTCAAGCAGACACTCATCCATCAACCCATACAAGCTGGGATTCTTCATCAACAGACGTTTAACGATCGCCCGTTCTTTTTCGAGGCTGTAATCGATCACCATAAACCAGCTGCGATACCATCGATTCAATGTGCGCAAATCTTCCTTAAAAGCACGTAGCTGCCACTTGAGCAGCAAAACCATTATGTGAGTCAGGTGGGTTTCCAATGAGTTGACTTTTTCCTGACCCAGGTCTTCCACTTCTTCAATCAAATTTTCCAGATCCAGAGAGTGAAATTTATTCTTTTTTAATAAATCAATTTGCTGACGGGTCCACTGATAAAAATCCGTTTTATACAGGTTACTCATAGTGATGGCCTCCCGATACTACTCAATGTTTTTTTAAGAATGTTAGCGGTATATCAGACAAATTCCTGCAACTTGCCAGCTCGGCTTCTGAACTGCACCTGCGATCGATTCGATCCAGTGAAGCAGAAGGCTATTGTTGCAGCACCTCGGAGAATGAGCTGACTCATGGTTAATCTGGGGGCAACTTGTTCACTGACAGATAACACGTCTTTCGTGGCAATAGCTTCCAGATTTACTCTTGAAAATTCATCAAGAAGGCTTTTATCTCCTTGGTACGAATTCTCTAAATAAGATCGATAGAGTTAAGCCCGCTGAAATCCTGTATAAGAATATATTGATCGTTCCTGAGCTGTTTTATTTCTATAAACAAGAAGCTTAATATGAAATACGGAGCCTTATTATTTAGCCATGCTCTGGAAAAATAAGGCCAGCACCTGAAGAACCTTCCTAAGTCTCGGCGGATTATAGGCTATGAATATCCAGCTTATCGTAAAATTGACAATATATTGTATTTCGAGATTGAGGCATGTTTTCTGCCTGCGATCTAATTCTGTAGAGTATCTATATGACAATCTCATAAGGAGTATAAATAAATACTGGTTTTGTGAGAAAATATCTGTCAATTATCTTGCAAAATCATTATGCGCATTTTTGATTTTATATTGTAAAGTCAGTGTGTTTATAGAAAAGCCTGACTCGTTGGCATCAGGAGCGACCATCTAAAACTTTCAATGAAATCATCAGTAACGGATTTCAAATATAATTAACTTGAAATATATACGGCTGTATTAATCTTTTATTAGATAACTCCTAAAAGTAATAACCATACATGATGTGTATTTATTATCTGAGTCTATACTCTGCTCTGCGGTAACTTCCTTTAAATATTTATTTGAGAGGTAAGTAGCATGAAGTATGTTGTTCGTGTCCTGAGCTTATGCTTTTTGATTAATAGTGTCCCGTTATTTGCAGCTGAAGACCATGATCTTATACGTCTAAGGTCATTTAATGACTTTCTTATGGAAATTATCCGTCAAACAGGTGATAGAACTGTACTGATGGAAGGGGGTGCTCTCTCAATTTGATAACTGACTCATAGGTTAGCTTCAACCTTTCCAGTCATGAACTCAGACCAAAGTTGTTCCCAGCGCCCCTTACTCTGGATCAGTGCTCTTGTTGTCAAAAGCACTTCCGCTCCTGTTGCTTTCCACCTCATTCCAGAACCACATAATCGTTGCTTTACCAGAGTCTTACAAGCCGCTTCAGTAACTCCTGAACCTATTGGCCAATGGCGTTTAAGCGCCTGATGATAATTCATTAACTGGTGATTGTTTGTAAAATAGCTCACAGCTTTGTAGCGCTTCTCTGTCAGTGCGATTGTCTTTTTCGGGAGCTCGGCTGATTCAATTTCCTGAAGGATTTTTTTGGCTGCTCCACGCTTGTTTTTCAAACTATGTAGCCTGTCTTCAAGCCACTGGTGTCGCTTCGCCTTACTGGTTGGAAACAGTGCTTCCGCTGCTCCAGCTAAATATTCAGATGCATGATAAAAATCGAGTATCTGCCCAGAGGTATGTTGTTTCAAATAACTCCAGTTTTCTCTAGCCCCGTCAGCTACCCCGATGTATGTGGCATTTGGGTAGAGTCGTTTTAGATCTGCAATCTCCTCGTCGAGCTTGCTCATAAAGCTTTGTTTACCATACTCTGGCGAACTGGCTGTATATATCGTGTGGAGCCTGTCTCCATCTGCAGAATATAGGCTCAATGTCCCACACATGGCTTCCCTCCAGCCTTCTTCACAAAGCAGCATGCAGGTTCCATCCAGACCAATGGCTATTGTTTCAACAGGCTCTTTTAGTGGAGGAAGGTGGTAGTGAGTGTCTTGCTGGTCTTCAATTAATGCACCTACTCTGTCCGATAAATGCTTGATATAAGAATTTGAAAGCGTCCTTTGATGGTTGGTCTCAAAATCTTCTTTTACCGCAGGCGCTGGCATCTGGCTGTATTTCCAGGCGATAGACTTGGCAAATTTGGGGGTAGCTGAACCAATAATACCGGCACGAAGATCAAGTGCTGCCAGAGTACTGCCACCTCTGACACCCTGATATACGGAGCGCTCCAAAGGTATACGACCGTATAAGGTTTCATAGTGCTTAAGAACCTTTCCTTTGTAGTTCCACTTCTGCTGATTAACGACGATAGGTTCTTTATTGGGTGATTCAAATAGCCCCAATAACTCTTTTGTTCCAAGCTGCCCGGCTTCATTGAGTGCACGCTGTAAACTATCTTCAAGATTCAGCATGTTGCCTGAATCTATAGAAACTTCAATTTGCAAAACGATGCTTTTGGTAGAGCTGGAAATAACAGAAGCGGGCATGACAGTTAACTATTATGAGTGGTGTTCCCATAGTAGCTGTGAAAATAGAGCACTATTGTTTCAATCATTCAGAGAGAGCACCCATGGAAGGTGAAATTGAGCCATGGCCAGAGCACATACCCGCACCAGATCGCCCATGGTATGACGATGGTGTGATGCATATACACTATAAATACGTGTTCACACCACTGATTAAAGGTATTGATAAAACACCTAAGATTTTGCTCTATACCCGCGAGGCTGTTGATTACGCAACTGTTAAGGTATACGGTAAGTTACAACTGTTTAGCCTGATACAAGACTCTAGCAATAGTGGGATGATTCTTCTAAGAGCAGACGATATTAGTGATGAAGGTATTACCGCTGAAGCCATAACAGAAGAAGAAATGGCTGAAGATGAAGGTGTTGTATTAGAAGAAGAAGAAGCTTGATATAACCCATTAAAGAGCAGAGCCCTGGGGAGGATGTAGCCCCTTGAACTGTTTCTGCTTTTAATAATGATGAGTTCGAGCAAACTGTTTCTAGTCATCAGTTTGCACGACTCAAGGGTTAGGCAGGTGGATGTAGTATTAAATAGTTAACTGTACTGCTTCACCTGTTTGTTCGGATAGGCAACGATTCAGCACGGCCATAAATGCTTCCCCCTTACCATCCAGTAACCAATCACCTTGTTTATCATCATAATCAAAATGAAAACCGCCGCTTCTGGCAGCCATCCATAGTTGCAGCAGAGGTGTTTGACGACTGAGAATGACTTTACTGTTGTCTTCGCAGGTCAGGGTAAGAATGCCTGCAGAGGTTTCATAGTCAATGTCCAGCCCGGAATCATCTATGGCGTCTTCAATGGCCAGCATCAGGCCATCCAGGAGTTCATTATATTGACTTTCTTTCATCGTTATCTCAGCACAAACAGGATCAGAATGAGCGAATTCTAGCCTGCATACGGTTTTATCGGTAGAGCCATACGTGATTCGGCAGTTATACTGTATGCACTGAGTATAAAGGAAAGGACTATGAGACAGTTCACTCCAATGATCATGACTGCCATTGCGTTATTTGTCCTGCTGCTGACAGGCTGTGGACAGAAGGGAGACCTTTATCAACCGAAAGCTTCAATAGTTGGAAGTGATGTATCTACCCATCACCCAGGCTAAGAGCCTTTGTGAGCGTAGCCACCGTAGTCGGAAAAAATACACTAAGAATTGAATGAATATGGGGAACAGTCACCTTATGGAGTGGTTTACTTTTCAGCCCTCAGTAGGTCTTGAGCCTGAAACTCAAGCGCTTTTTGCAGAAGAAATTCCTGTTCAACAGCTGGCCAGTCAATACGGTACGCCTTTGTATGTTTACTCCAGAAAAGCCCTGGAAGTCAGCTATCAGGCATACCATAAGGCAATGGCTGAGTGGCCCCATCTGATTTGTTATGCCGTAAAAGCGAACAGCAACCTGGCGGTGCTCAATGTTCTGGCTCGATTGGGAGCAGGCTTTGATATTGTCTCTGTCGGTGAGCTGGAACGGGTTCTGGCGGCTGGAGGTGATCCCGCCAAGGTGGTTTTTTCCGGGGTAGCCAAACAACGTCATGAAATTCGCCGGGCGCTTGAAGTGGGTGTCCACTGCTTCAATATTGAGTCAGAACAGGAGCTGGAGCGTATACAGGAAGAAGCGCTGGCAATGGATAAAATTGCCAGCATCTCCCTGCGGGTAAACCCGGATGTTGATGCCCAGACTCACCCGTACATCTCCACTGGTCTGAAAGATAACAAGTTCGGAATTGATATTAACCGAGCTCCTGCGGTTTATGCCCGTGCTGCTGAATTGAGTCATATTGAGGTGGTTGGTGTTGATTGTCACATTGGATCACAGCTGACAACCACCGAACCTTTCCTGGATGCCTTGGATCGTCTCCTGCTGTTAATGGATCAGTTGAAGGACCGGGGCATTCATTTGAAACATCTTGATATTGGTGGCGGCCTGGGGGTTCAGTATCAGGACGAGACGATTCCTTCACCTGCAGATTATCTGGTATCGGTAAAACAGCGGCTTGTTGAGCAGGGCTATGGTGATGTGATGCTGGTGGTTGAGCCAGGCCGGTCCATTGCAGCCCAGGCCGGTATCATGCTGACCCGCGTTGAGTTGATCAAACCTACTGAGCAGAAGAATTTTGCCATTGTCGATGGCGCTATGAACGACCTGCTGAGGCCATCCATCTACAGCGCCTGGCACACCATTGTAAATACGGTAGTGCACTCTGATGTCGATAGTCATGTGTATGACATTGTGGGACCTGTCTGTGAAAGTGGTGATTTCCTGGGTAAGGAGCGGAATCTGGCCATCAGGGAGGGCGATCTGCTGGCGGTGTATTCTGCGGGCGCGTATGGTTTTGTGATGAGCTCTAACTACAACACCCGAAATCGAGCCGCAGAAATCATGGTTGATGGCACTGAATCGTATGTGATTCGTCGCCGGGAAACGGTTGAAGAGCAATTTGCTTCAGAAAGTCTGCTGCCGTAATAAAGTACGAAGAAAGAACGAAAGATATGTTGCTACATTTCACCAAGATGCACGGTCTGGGTAACGACTTTATGGTGGTCGATATGGTGTCCCAGAACCTGCGCCTGCCCCCGGAAAAAATCCGTCGTCTGGCGGATCGGCGGTTTGGGATCGGTTTTGACCAGTTGCTGTTGGTTGAGCCGCCAACGAATCCCGATATGGACTTTCGCTACCGTATCTTCAATGCCGATGGCAGTGAGGTAGAGCAGTGTGGTAATGGAGCCCGTTGTTTTGCCCGTTTTGTACGTGACAAAAAGCTGATCGGTAGAGACCGGATCCGGGTTCAAACCGCAGGGGGAAACATTGAACTGAATATTCAGGGAAATGGTGAGGTTTGTGTGGATATGGGGATGCCAAGGCTGGAACCTGAACAGGTGCCGTTCAATGCAGAGCAGCGTTCAGAGACTTATCCCCTGCAGATTGATGATCAGGTTATTGACGTTTCGGTAGTTTCCATGGGAAACCCTCACTGCGTTTATCTGGTAGATGATGTTCACAAGGCGCCAGTAGAAACCTGGGGGCCACTTATTGAAACGCACCCGGATTTTCCTCGGAAGTGCAATGCTGGATTTATGCAGGTCCTCAGCACTGATGAAATAAACCTGCGGGTATTCGAGCGTGGTGTTGGTGAAACGCTTGCCTGCGGTACCGGTGCCTGTGCCGCCGTGGTAGCAGGACGTCAACGAGGTCTGTTGGGCGAAACTGTTAAAGTGAATTTACCGGGGGGCAGCCTGTCTATTTATTGGCCGGGAGAGGGCAGTCCGGTTATGATGACAGGAGCAGCAACCCGCGTTTATGAAGGATACACCCGGCTATAAATCCGCTAAGGGCCAAAGACAATGACCGAACAAATCGTCGAAGTTGACAAGGAACAGCAGGAAGCGCTTGATGAGCGGAAGGCTCTGAAACCCAGGCAGGTTGCAGACTATCTGAGAGAGCATCCTGATTTTTTTGTTGGTCGTGATGATCTGTTGTTGGATCTGACGCTGCCTCATCAGCGAGGGGATGCTATCTCTCTGGTGGAGCGTCAGGTGGCACTGTTGCGTGAAAGGGCCCTGGATTATCGACACCAGCTGGCCCGTTTAGCTGAAAACGCCAAAGAGAATGAAAAGCTCTTTGAGCGTATGCGCCTACTGGTATTGGCCCTGCTCGAAAGCAAGGATCTGGAGCAGCTGGTGGAAGTGATCGGTGACAGCCTCAATCATGAGTTTGGTATCGAGTTTCATTCGTTGATTCTGTTCAGTGAAAAACCGATGAGTCTGCCCGTAAGGATTGAGCATACAGACGTTGTTGTCGAAGCACTGGGTTCCATCATGACCAGTGGTAAAGCCATTTGTGGGCAGGTGACTCAGGCAGAGTTGGACTTCCTGTTTCAGGAACAGGCTGAAAATGTTGGTTCAGTGGCCATTGCTCCCCTGAGCTATGCCCTAAGTGAACCGCAGCAGCTTGGGGTTCTGGCATTGGGCAGTAAAGATAAAAATCATTTTAAGGCCAGCATGGGCACCCTGTTTATCAGTTACCTGGGCGATATATTGAGTCGAATTCTGGCTCGACAGCTTCATTCATGAGTCATTCCTCTTCCGATTCTGGTTCTCATGACAATAGCGGCCTACAGAAGTCAGTTGTCGCTTTTATTGATTACCTTCGCTATGAAAAGCAGCACTCACCTCATACGCTGTCTGCCTATCAGCGTGATCTTGCCCGTGTTATGCAGCAGGCTTCAGCCAAAGGTATTCAGGAGTGGGAAAAGATTACCGAGAAGCAGTTAAAGTACTGGCTTGGACTCTGGCATGAAGATGGTTTATCCAGCCGCAGCCTGCAGCGGCTGATCTCATCACTTCGTCGTTTTTATCAATACCTGTTAACCCAGGGCGTTGTATCCAATAACCCGGCCCAACTGCTTCGGGCTCCAAAAACTGGTCGGCCTCTGCCGGTGACTCTGGATGCTGATCAGGTTAACAACCTGTTGGATGGCCAGTATGGTCAGGCGGATGGTGACCCTCTGAAGTGCCGTGACCTGGCCATCCTGGAGCTCTTCTACTCTTCAGGTTTGCGTCTGGCCGAGTTGGCGGCACTGAATATTGACAGCTTTTCCGATGAGTTTTCGCAAGTGAGAGTTCTGGGTAAGCGCAGTAAAGAGCGAGTAGTTCCTGTGGGAAGCAAAGCTCGGCAGGCAGTTCAACACTGGCTGACGTTTCGGGAATTGTTTGCCAGAGGAGAGAGTGGCAGTGCTCTGTTCCTGTCAAAGCAGGGACAGCGTATCAGTACCCGACAGATTCAGAACCGTATCAAGGAGTTTGCCCGAGAAGCAGGTATGCCAGTGGGAGTTCACCCCCACATGCTGAGACACTCGTTTGCCAGTCACCTGTTGGAGTCCAGTGGTGACCTGCGCTCAATTCAGGAGCTGCTGGGGCACAGTGATATCTCCACCACCCAGATCTATACCCATCTGGACTTTCAGCATTTGGCAGCGGTGTATGATAAGGCTCACCCAAGAGCTAAGAAGAAAAAAGATGAATAAACAGCAGTACGTTCTTATTAACCGTACTGCTGTTGTTAGGGCCTGTTGACGTTTCGTTCCGGGCTCAGCGGATCAGGGCTCTCCTATGACGAGGCGCGGCATTGCAGGAAGGCTGGCTGCCTTTCAAAATGCTGCAACAAAGACATAGGGGTGTCCTGATCCGCCCGAAGGATGGTCCAGAAAAGCGCCATCTGCTTTGTCAGACTTGCTTGATGTAGAATAACTACACTCTGCGCAAGTCTTTCGTGCATAAGACGCTTTTCTGGGCCACTGAGTATGCAACGAAACGTCAACAGGCCCTAGCTATCAGAGTAAGAATGCTCCGATAAGGAAGTAGCCCACCAGCGTCACCAGCAGAATACCCATAATATTCAGGGCAAAGCCTGCTTTCATCATATCGGTTATGGCCAGTTTTCCTGAGCCAAAGACAACCGCATTTGGTGGAGTGGCCACCGGCATCATAAAGGCGAAGCTGCAGGCCAGAGCCGCAGGTGCTGCCAGCATCACCGGATCAATACCCAGGGTAACGCCCAGAGCACCCATCAATGGCAGGAAACCAGCGGCCGTTGCCGTATTACTGGTCAGCTCGGTCAGGAATGTGATAACGGTCACGACAAAAGCGACCACCAGAAGCACAGGCAGACCATTGGCAATGCTCATTGCTTCAGCTACCCAACTGGCCAGGCCGGTATTCTTGATCTGTGCTGCCAGGGTTAAACCTCCACCAAACAGCAGGAGAACACCCCAGGGAATCTCTCGGGCTTTTTCCCAGGACATGACATAAACACGCTTATCGTGCTTCACCGGAATGATGAACAAACTGATTGTTGCCGCAATGGCAATAATGGTGTCAGAAAGACCGGGAATATACTCCTTGAGGAAAGGCCTCATAATCCAGGAAATGGCAGTGACGGCAAAGATAATGGCGACCGTTATTTCGCCACGGCTCATTGGGCCCAGCTCTTTCAGCTGTTCACGGAATACCGTTCTGGCTTCAGGGTTCTCTTCAGTGGACAGTTTAAAGCCAAAGCGGGTGAGCCAGATCCAGGCAACGAGCAGCATTAACAGGCTCATGGGCAGGCCAACCATCATCCACTGGGCAAAGCCAATTTCCATGTTGTAATTTTCAGACAGGAAGGCGGCCAGCAGGGCGTTGGGAGGTGTGCCGATCAGCGTGGCCAGACCACCAATACTGGCGCTGTAGGCAATAGCCAGCAATAATGCTTTGGCGAAAGAGCTGTTTTCACCTTCATTGTTGCCACTCACCATGGAGGCAACGGACAGACCAATAGGCAGCATCATCACGCTGGTGGCGGTATTGGAAACCCACATGCTCAGAAATGCGGTAGCAATCATAAAGCCGGCAATCTGGCGATCGGGCCGGACACCGGTTTTCAGCATGATATGAAGGGCGATCCGCTTATGCAGATTCCAGCGTTCCATGGCCATGCCCAGCATGAAACCACCAAAGAACAGGTAGATGGTTGGATGGGCGTAGGGGGCTGTCACTTCCTTGATGCTGGCAACGCCCAGCAGTGGCACCAGTATCATAGGCAGTAACGAGGTCACAGGAATGGGGACAACTTCCGATACCCACCAGATGGCCATCATGGTCGCTACACCCACCATATACCAGGCGTGCTGCTCCATACCGGAAGGTGGTGGCACTACCAGCGTGAGCAATAAAACCAGTGGTCCTGCAAACAGGGATAGCCAATAGAGCGCACCCGGAGAAGATCGTTTAAAGGCTGTATTTTTTTTTGTCACAGTATCAGATCCATTGCGGTTTATACGCATAGTGTCTTTTATTTTTAAAGGTGCGGATACTGATCTGTGTCAATGAGGTGTTTGTTTTTTTGGTATTATGTGCTTTTGTTGAAAAAATGTGTTTATAAACTGTATAAGGCTATGGATTGTTGATAACAGCACAGCTAACTCTGGAAATAGAAATTAGCTGTGAATAAAGTCATGATTGATAAATGCTTGAAAAAAATAAACCACTGGTTTTAGGTTATGATTATTAAACCAGAGATATCAGTATGTATCTTGTAAGGCATCGGCTGGTCTGGCATGTAACATGACGACTCTATCTGTAAATACTTTAATAGTCATGTTTGCATCTAATTCATTTATCTTTGTCATATTGAAATGATATATATAATTTTGTCCAACAGGACCAAGTCTTATAACTGATGACAAATGATCTGTTCCTTCATGAACTGGAATCGTGCAGGTAGCATAATATTCGCTGTAATAGTTCCATGCAGAGCAGGAGGATTTATGCTCTACATGAGAAGTTCTCGCCCAAACATCCATTACCAGTTCGTGCCATGATCCTGACAAGCTGTTGTAGAGAGATATGGTATGATTTTTTTGCAGGCTGTCCGTAGGGAACCCTTTTTTTCCATGTACAAAAGGTATAAACAAATTTGTGTCTTCGCTGGAATCATATGTTTTTAAAGGGTCTTGTTCAGAAATATTAAAATTATCCCTAAAAAAGTCTTTGTTTTTTTCAATTGGCGCAAAAGTCAGGCCACCTGATGCTACGCCTGTGAATTTATATAAGCCATCTTTTTTATCTAATACTAATAAAGGTCGGCCTGAATCACCGCTACAGCTTTTATAGCTTTTTCCATCTTTGTCTTTAATTGGTCTAAGGGACACTTTTAATGTGCAGTGGTGCCCATTTAAACATCTCTGATAACGTTTTATTTTCTCAGAATTTTGCTGAGAGGATAAGACTGATCCTCCATCTGATGTCAAGTTAGTCAATATAGGGTGGCATTCTTTCTCGGGATTAGTATTTCTCCATTTTAGGTCATAAGTAGCCTTGTAGAAACCTATGCGTGGTATGAAATCCACTGTTTTACAGTCATCCCCCGTTGCCCCCAAACCTATTGTTAGATAATCAGGGGTGTGCTCGTTGAACCCGCTTTCTTCCTTGGCTTTTAAATAGATGTCCTGACATGATTGACCTTCAAATGCTGTTTTAGAGCTGTCTTTCCATTGTAAAAATTGATATTTTTGATCATAAACAACATGATCATTATGTGTTTCAAGTCTTAGTGCATGACTAGGAAAATCTGGTGATGTTTTCAGTAAAGCTATATCATCCTCCACTGCCTTATCGAGAAAGTTGAGAATAATTTCAGTAACACTTGGCTTTGCTGCTATCTTTTCGACAGAAAAGTCCTGACCATCATAAACTACGTGCATATCTTCAGTATTTTTGCTGGTGCAATGTCTCGCCGTAACTACTATATCTTTAGCTAAAATACTTCCGGTACAAAAACCACCGCCATTCTCATTCGAAAAAACTTTTACAAGAAATTTGTCAGTAATACCTCCAGCGGCCACCTGGTCTCCAACAAATCTTTTTCTTCTTGAATGAGGAGATTGATCTTCTTGTTGAATATTTTCATCCTTCTCAATGGTGGCTTCTGAAATCACAGAATCAGGTGATACAGGTGTTGGTTTGTTATGTTCTGAAAATAAATTATTCAATGCTTCAGCGGTTTCACTTTCCAACATTGGATTATCCAGCATTGGCAGTGTTGTATGTTTGACTCGATCGGGCTCATAAGTCACCCAGTCACTGGCTTGTGCTTGCGTAAAGTCAGGTAGTTGAGGTGGGAATGTCTCAAATGGATAAGCCCCCGAACTCATTGGTTCAGAAACGGAGTGATCCTGTGAATTGGACCCTAATGTATTTAGCCTCAGTAAACCTGCTTCATTATCCATAGCCTGAATCCCGGTTTGTCTATCCATTAAGGACTTTGCAAGTGCTGCCCCGGCAGCTAAGGTGAGGAGTAGTCCGGTAGTAGTAAAAAACAGAGTTCTTGGAGAGGAAAGAGCTTGACATGTTCTATGTAGAAAATTGCAAGTTCTAGACAGTACGCTGCTTGCATCTTTATGATCATCTCTGGTTTTTTCTATTGATCCATCCAGAGTGACAATATGATGGTTGGAAGATGACGTCTGTAGGTGAGTTGGGTGCTCTCTCTGAATGATTGAAACAATAGTGCTCTATTTTCACAGCTACTATGGGAACACCACTCATAATAGTTAACTGTCATGCCCGCTTCTGTTATTTCCAGCTCTACCAAAAGCATCGTTTTGCAAATTGAAGTTTCTATAGATTCAGGCAACATGCTGAATCTTGAAGATAGTTTACAGCGTGCACTCAATGAAGCCGGGCAGCTTGGAACAAAAGAGTTATTGGGGCTATTTGAATCACCCAATAAAGAACCTATCGTCGTTAATCAGCAGAAGTGGAACTACAAAGGAAAGGTTCTTAAGCACTATGAAACCTTATACGGTCGTATACCTTTGGAGCGCTCCGTATATCAGGGTGTCAGAGGTGGCAGTACTCTGGCAGCACTTGATCTTCGTGCCGGTATTATTGGTTCAGCTACCCCCAAATTTGCCAAGTCTATCGCCTGGAAATACAGCCAGATGCCAGCGCCTGCGGTAAAAGAAGATTTTGAGACCAACCATCAAAGGACGCTTTCAAATTCTTATATCAAGCATTTATCGGACAGAGTAGGTGCATTAATTGAAGACCAGCAAGACACTCACTACCACCTTCCTCCACTAAAAGAGCCTGTTGAAACAATAGCCATTGGTCTGGATGGAACCTGCATGCTGCTTTGTGAAGAAGGCTGGAGGGAAGCCATGTGTGGGACATTGAGCCTATATTCTGCAGATGGAGACAGGCTCCACACGATATATACAGCCAGTTCGCCAGAGTATGGTAAACAAAGCTTTATGAGCAAGCTCGACGAGGAGATTGCAGATCTAAAACGACTCTACCCAAATGCCACATACATCGGGGTAGCTGACGGGGCTAGAGAAAACTGGAGTTATTTGAAACAACATACCTCTGGGCAGATACTCGATTTTTATCATGCATCTGAATATTTAGCTGGAGCAGCGGAAGCACTGTTTCCAACCAGTAAGGCGAAGCGACACCAGTGGCTTGAAGACAGGCTACATAGTTTGAAAAACAAGCGTGGAGCAGCCAAAAAAATCCTTCAGGAAATTGAATCAGCCGAGCTCCCGAAAAAGACAATCGCACTGACAGAGAAGCGCTACAAAGCTGTGAGCTATTTTACAAACAATCACCAGTTAATGAATTATCATCAGGCGCTTAAACGCCATTGGCCAATAGGTTCAGGAGTTACTGAAGCGGCTTGTAAGACTCTGGTAAAGCAACGATTATGTGGTTCTGGAATGAGGTGGAAAGCAACAGGAGCGGAAGTGCTTTTGACAACAAGAGCACTGATCCAGAGTAAGGGGCGCTGGGAACAACTTTGGTCTGAGTTCATGACTGGAAAGGTTGAAGCTAACCTATGAGTCAGTTATCAAATTGAGAGAGTACCCGGTGAGTTTCCATCTTGTAAGCTCGCAATTAAAATGAACCGGCACTAAGACAAGTTTGTGTTAATTCAGTTCAGTTTAAATTTTTATTTTTAATTGCGATTTTTGTAAATTGTTTTTTGAATCGATTTTTTGTTTATAGTTGAAAACAAAAAAATGATGCCAAGGATGATGAGTATATTGAGGATAAGATAATATGGTATGGTTTTTTTTCGATTGACGAGGTGGTAATCGTTGCGACAATGGTGTTGTCTTTAAATTAGATCTTAGATTTTATAATGTTCTTTAAAAGTATTGTTTTTTTTTGTGGATTTGTTTTTTGGTTGATTTACTTTGATGACGAATAGTAATTTTTAATTATAAGATGGTAAGTAAAAATTTTTATGAAGGAAAAAATATTACTGCTCAGTGTTGATCGGAATCATTACTTTCTAAAAGGGCATTAGGTGGGATGGCAATAAGTTGGCTTGAAAAATAACGCGTTTATATTGATGGTTGAGTAGTATTTTATAACTACCACTACACTCTATAGCAGTCTCTTAAGACTAAGAAACTGCTACATATGTGGGGTAGTTATGAGGTAGCGTGTTAGTCGTATCTCACTACTTTGCCACATTGCCCGCAACGTTCAATGCATCCCAGGTACGGGCAAAGGGCGGGGCATAACAGAAATCCATCATTCCCAGATCTTCCGTTGTTAAGCCACCTTTAATGGCAGCAACCAGCGCATCAACCCTTAATACCGCACCTCGACCACCGGCAATCTGGCCACCCAGCAGCTTTTTGCTGACGGTTTCATAAACCAGCTTCACCAGAATATCGGACTGACCCGGGTAGTAGTTGGTGTGGTCTTTGTCCTTAATGACAACTGTCTGATAGTCAATACCCTGCTCTTTCGCGTCCCGCTCACTGAGACCGACACGTCCAGCTTCCAGGCTGAGTACTTTGACGCACGCAGCACCGTAGGCTCCGGGGAAGTGTTTATCCAGGCCGCCCATTACTTCACCAACAAGACGTCCCATTTTATTGGCGTAAGTGGCGAGGGGAATCCATACCGGCTTTTCCAGCTGCCCATGGATAACCGTGGCGCAGTCACCGGCACTGAAGATATTGGGAAGATTGGTTCTGCCCTGATCATCGGTAACGATGGCACCATTGCCCAGCATTTCCAGGCCGAGATCGCTGACAAAACGGGTATTGGGGCGGACTCCGGTACAAAGCACCACCAGGTCTGCCTGATACTGACCTTTATTGGTGGTTAATAAAAGGCGATGGCTTTCATCTTCAGTCAGTGATTCAACCGACTCCTGCCAGTGACAGTGAATACCTTCTTGATTCAGGGTGTTCATCACCCACTCTGCCACCTCTTGGTCAAAGGTACCGGCCAGAGGGTGAGAGGCACTTTCAATAATACGAACATTCTTACCCTGTCGCTCAAGTGCCTCAGCCATTTCCAGACCAATATAGCCGGCACCAATGATGGCAACGTCCCTGATTTCAGCGCTGGTGATGGCTTCTTTCAGATAAATGCCATCCTTCATGGTTTTCACGCAGAATACCCGACCATTGTTAAGACCTTCTTTCAGGCCCGGAACCGGTGGAATCACCGGCTCGGTACCGGTTGCGATCAGCAGGCGGTCGTAAGGTTGTTCAAAGTACTCACCAGTGGTCAGATTATGGACATGAACAACCTGGTTACTGGCATTGATCTGTGTGACCTGATGTCGAGTTCGTACATCAATTCCCCGGGTAGCAAACTGCTGAGGAGAAAATTCTGACATCTCGCCCGCATCGGAGAAGAAATCACCCACGTAATAGGGCAAGCCGCAGGCGCCAAACGAGATCACATCCGATTGTTCAAAGACCATGACGGTAGCATCTTTTGCCACCCGTCGGGCTTTGGCCGCGGCACTCATGCCCGCAGCCTCACCACCGATAATGACGATTCTGAGTGGCTCAGAAGTCGAGGGCTGATTCAGTTCATGCTCTCGGTTTTCAGAATAAGCAGACATCAGGAAACTGCATCCATATCCAGTTCAAGGGAATCATTGCTGTTGAAGGTTTCCATATTCACCTCACCCATGGCACGGCCACCCACAAAACCGGTCGTGATGGCACCACTGACGTTGACGGCAGTACGGCCCATATCGATTAATGGCTCGATGGAAATCAACAAACCAGCCAGCTCAACAGGAAGACCCAGGGCAGAGAGAACAATCAGTGCAGCAAAGGTTGCGCCGCCACCCACACCGGCTACGCCGAATGAGCCAATGGCGATAGTAACAATCAGGGTGCCGATAAAGCTCAGGCTGGTTGGGTCAATGCCCACTGTTGGTGCAATCATCACGGCCAACATGGCCGGATAAATGCCTGCACAGCCATTCTGCCCAATTGTGGTGCCGAAGGACGCAGCAAAGTTGGATACCCCTTCAGACACACCAAGACGCTGAGTCAGGGTCTGAATGGTCAGCGGCATGGTGCCTGCACTGCTCCGTGAGGTAAAAGCAAAGGTAAGTACCGGCAGGACTTTCTTGATGAACTGGATCGGGCTGGCACCCACCATGGTCACCATGATCAGGTGAACCACAAAGACCGCAATCAGAGCCGCATAGGATGCGATGACAAACTGGATCAGTTGCAAAATATCGGTGAAGTTACTGCCTGCCACGACTTTAGTCATCAACGCGAGGATGCCAAAGGGCGTCAGTCTCAATACCATCGTTACGATACGCATCACGATGGCGTGGGCAACCTCGACGGTTCGTTCAAAGTGACCAGCTACTTCAGGCTGTTTGCAGTGTAGACCGAGTACAGCGACACCAATAAAGGCTGAGAAAATCACCACGCCAATAATGGACGTACTGCGGGCTCCGGTCATATCCAGGAATGGATTAGACGGGATCAGGCTGATCAGCATATTGGGAATGGAGAGGTTTTCCACCCGGGTGACAGTGGACAGCAGCTGCTCACCTCTTGCTGCTTCGCGAACACCGGAAGTGATGGATTCAGCGCTTAATCCAAAGCCAAGGGCAGAAATAATGCCAATGGCGGCAGCGATGGAAACGGTCACCATCAGCAGAGCCAGTATCCAGCCACTGATCTTGCCCAGTGTACCAGCGCCTTTCAGTTTCAGAATGGCTGAGATCACGGAGACCATGACCAGTGGCACAACAATCATCTTCAACAGGCCGACATAGCCATTGCCGACAATATTGAACCAGCTGATGGACTCCATCAGGGTTTCAGAAGGGTAACCATAAAAGAGCTGCAGGCAGGCACCGTAACCGACACCCATACCCAGGGCGATAAACACCCGCCGGGTGAAGGGCATGTACTGCTTCTGGAAACGGTAGAGCAGGTAGAGCAACCCCACCATAATAAGGATATTGGCCAGTACTGCTAATGACATGGTTCTTATTCCCTTCCTGTTTTAAAAGGTGTTATTTGCTCAGGGCCTGCTTATGGCTGGCACTAAGACATCCCCAGCTCGAGTCTCTATAATAAGATTTTTTCAGAGACCTGAGTTGAGACGTAAGATCTTTGACCTTAGTTCCGTAAAGTTGTTTTGAGACTAACTACCTACAGTAGCAGGTCGGCCATTATTCAATAATTTGACGGCTCGCGAAAGCATGGTAACCCCCTGTTTTTTAGAATATTTTTTTTGTAATAACTGTGGTTTTATGGAATAAGTAGGAGTGTATCTTAAGAGGGAGTTTTAAAGGATGATACTGATCAAACTTTCATCTTGCATGGTAAGGTAAATGAGTATTTCTCACTAAGAAAATGCAGCCCGTTAGTTTATGCGTTTAGTTCGCGAAGTTGCTAAGGTGTAAGGTTGACTAGAATATAATCTGCTTATAAGGATGTTTACAGGAATAAGGAATTAATACTACAACTCCAGAAATTGAAGCTGATAGATCATGGATAATAACTACCGCTCGCTTGATTTTTATCATGCCTCTGGTGTGGGGCGGATGTCTGAACCACCGTTACCGGCTCCTTCACAAGACAGAGGACAACCAATTGTAGGTGCTGCAGAAAGCCGGATGAGTGCTTCAGCACCGGACAGGACGATTGACTCTTATAAATTGCAACAAGTTTTATCATCGAAAAAAACGGCTGGTTTGACATTGCCACCTCACATGGAAACGCTGGCTGGTCAGATTGGTCAACTTTCAAGAATTACCGGCTCAGACTTTCACAAAATTGATAGCTATTCTATGCACAGAGGACGTATCCCTGTGCTGGAAAATTTATTTTCAGTAGCTGCAGCTGGAAAGCTTCCTTCGTTGCGAGAACTTCTTGAGGACCGAAAGCAATATGTCAGCGGTTTGGGTCAGAGGTTCGGTGACCTTGTTGCTGATCCTATTTTTTTATACCTTCATTTTTTATTATTTTTTCATGCTCGCGGAGTTCCAGATATTAAGAGCCTGGCTCCTTACCATGAAGTAAAGCAGTCAATGATAGAGTACTGGTGTTTTCTTATTCGGCCAGAATCACTTGGGAAAAAAGTTCAGGAGTTGTGTGAGCCAATATTAGGCGAGCCATTTCTTCCTGGAAATTGTGAAGAAACTGGAAGATTGAATACTAAAAAAGAATCAAAGTTATTGTTATCTTTTTATAATTGTGTTGAAAAGGTGGAAGAAAGGCATAGAAGAGAAAATGAAGCAAAATTCCCAAAACGCTCTTCAAGCCACTTACAAATTGGCTCATCGCTCACGAACAGTAATATAGTCAATTTGCTGCTTGATTTTCTGAGTATTAGCTGTGGGGAAAAAGCTGATAGAGTAATGGCTTCATGGCCGAAAAATGTGGTGAGGTTTTTAGATTATGAGTTTTCGAAAATACGGCCTGATTCCAATGCCAATTTGTTTAGATCCAGGTTGGCTTGAACGTGTTTTCTCTGGTTGAATCGTTAATAATTGCTGGAAGAATTAATTTTTTGCCTGTCATTAATATAACCTTCGATCTTTATTTTTATGAAACTAGACGATGATCCGCTAAATTTCATAAATTGTTGGATGTTTTTTATCCTGATTTTTACATCGACCTCTGTCCATCCTGAGTACATGGGAAGTGACTTTTCTAAGGTTTGGCGACAAGTTACTTCTGATGAATATGTCCTTCCTCATAATGAGATTTCTTTTGGTTATCTGCTCAATTGGGGTGTAAATGAAATAAAAAACTCCGCAAAAAGAACATTATCAGATCATTCAGATGTCTTGCCTTATTTTACTAAACTGGTTCATCCAAACGGTATTTGCCTCAGTGGAAAATGGCGAATAATGCATGACAACCCATACGGTGGGTATTTCAGGCAGGGCTCTGAGGCTCTGATTATTGCCAGGGCATCGGTGGCATTGAATAAAACAACAAAAGGTCACCAGCGGGCCTTTGGTTTTGCCGGTAAATTATTTCCTACGACAGACAGTGATGATGTGGTGAAAACGGCGAATTTCTTTCTAATCGATGATCTGGGAGGAACCAGAGCAGAACACTATACCAGTGTGGCTATGACCAATGAACCTGCCAGCTCAATCACGCTGGCCGTTATCAGGCATCTGGTTTATTCCATTAAATTAGCGGTTACGTTTGGAAAGGCAGACAGTAATCCGGGTATTCGGCAGCTTTATGAGGTGTCTTATCTGGGTGAAGAAAACACAGCTACGGTCAGAACACCAAGATGGATGAAAGTACAGGCGTTACCTGGGCAAACGGTAAATGCTGAAGACTTTCGGGATGAACTGAATGTGGATGCTCATGGAGGCGAAATAACATTCTCGGTCTCTGTTGCCAGCTCACAGGATAGCCGTGGTAGAAAAAACTGGTCTGAGATTGGTGAAATTATTCTGGATGCTTCTGTGGTGTCTAACTCCTGTGATCACCGTTTGCACTTTCATCACCCTAAGTGGATTTATAAACTGAATTATTAATTCAATCATCTAATATCGAGCGAAATAAAGGGCTGTTTCATACCATTGTCGAAAATAACGCCATTTCAAAAATGGATAGATGAAGTAGAGCTGATTTAATATTACTACTTTATCTACCATTTATTTGCATAAAACTAAGTCTTTGTTAAAGTCGATTTGCAATAGTCAATTGCATTCGCTAATAGATTGTAATTTCCTGGATAGGAGGGGAACGGGAAATCATGGCATTCAGTTCCCGCCATTAAATGTGAGTGATCGTCATTTCTATGAGCTAAATTAGTATCTCCGTGACGAATGGGAATAGAGCATGATTGCATCATAGGCTCCATATTTTTACCACCTGGTCTCCAAAATAAGCATTCAGCAGTGCTAGAGGCACTACTGGCTATGTAATTGGCACCTTGTTTAAATAGAAATCCCAGTTTTTTACAAACATTATCTGCTCCTACGCAACTTATTCTGGCTCGTCGATCATCAATGCTAGAACCAATGGGTGCTGAAGATTCATCGGTTAGTGAATATATGGTTGCCGCTATTACTGCGATGCCTACAGCTACACCAACGCCAGCAGCGATATAGCAGCGATTATTGTTAACAGCACTAACTATTCGGCCTCCCATTCTTCGACAGAGCCCTGTATTGCTTGCCTCTTCCTGAGTGTAACTTTCGGTAGTGGGAATGAAAACTGCGGTACTGTCACTAAAACCAGCCTGAAAACTAGCTTCCATAGTTTACTCTCTGAACTATTCGAAAAATCCGTAAATTGTATTATTTACATTAATGAGATCAATTTTTGAATTGTTTGAGTTGATTTAAGCCGGATGCATATTAGTTGGCTGTAAAAGATGTGCAAGATTTTTTATGTGGTAAATAGTGCTAAATAAATTCAGCGAATTTTTGAGGGGAGTTAGGAGGTGAGGCTTTGAATAAAAATCCTCTGGCAGTGCCAGAGGGTTAAGATTTAGGTTTATTTGTAAATTTGAAAATTAAAAATCCAACATGAATTTATCACTATTAATTGGTTTCTTAAGCTCCCCATTCTCTTGCAGATAGTCAGCAAAAGCCTGATAGCGGCCAGCATCCCTGGCAGCAGGTCTCAGATCAAAACGGGAAATGGTGTCAAACCAGGCGCGGCGGTTCAGTTCGTTATCCAGTTTCTTGGGGCTGTAATCCCTGAAAATTTCCCAGGATTTTTCCGGATTATTCACAATGTATTGTGTGCCCAGTTCAATTGCCCTGAGAAAACGACGAATGGCGTCTTTATCGTTCTTCTTGCTGTTGGCGATAAAAATCAGTTCGTCATAAGGCGGAATGTTGTTTTCCTCGTAATAGAACATACGACCCTTACGCCCTTCAATGGCCAGCTGGTTCAGCTCGAAGTTGCGATACGCCCCCATGATGGCATCCACGCGGCCACTCATCAGGGAAGAGGACAGGTTCCAGCCCACATTGACCAGTTTTACATCCTTGGCGCCAAATCCATAAGGCTCAAACAGGGTATCCAGGATCGCATTCTCTATACCCCCAATGTTCAAACCAATGGTTTTACCCTTCATATCTTTCAGGGACTTGATGGGGCCATCATCCAGAACCAGCAGTCCGTCCAGAGGTGTAGCCACCAGTGTGCCGGCCCAGGCAAGGGGAAGGCCGTTGGCCACACCGTGAATCAGGCTGGGCTGGTAGTAAACGGCGAGATCCACTTTTTCCGCCGCCACCAGTTTGGGAGGCAGGTTTGGATCCGCGGGCTCCTGAATATCGACCTTAAGCCCCTGGTCTTCGAAGTAGCCATTCTCCTGGGCAATGATAATGGGGCCGTGATCAGGATTGACAAACCATTCCAGCATCAGAGTCAGCTCTTTCAACTCACTGGCTGGCTTGGTAACAGCCGCCTGACTGCTTGCACTGGCATGCAGGCTGACGGAGAGCATCAGTGCCATTGCCCATAGGAAAGTGTGTTTCATCAGTTTTTTCATTTCTTATTCCTGAGAAGTTTCCGGTTGCCACGGAATGAGTCTGCGTAAAAGACGGTCGGTAGTGTAGTAAAGGGTGACGGAGCAGAAGGCCAGTACGGTGAGAGCTGCAAACATCTGGTCAACCCAGAGTCGTGCATTAGCCTGAAGCATGAGATAGCCAAGACCGGCGCTGGAGCCAACCCACTCCCCGACAACGGCACCAATCGGTGCAACCACAACGGCTACTCGCAGCCCTGACGCCAGAGCTGGCAGTGCCGCAGGCCAGCGAATATTGCGAAGAATGGCAAACCGGTTTCCGCCCATGGTCTGGGCCATATCCAGCCAGCCCTGATGGGTATGGCGCAAACCGTCATAACAGCAGGTGGCCACGGGAAAAAAGATCACCAGAATCGTCATCACCACTTTGGAGGTCAGGCCGTAACCAAACCAGAGCATCAATATTGGTGCGAGAGCAAATACCGGAATGGCCTGAGTGATGAGCAGAGGTGGTAAGAGCCAGGGCCTTAACGCGGTGAAATAGACGAGAATCAAAGCGAGAATAATGCCCAGCAGAACGCCAAGCAGCAGTCCCAGCAACATTTCACTGAGGGTAACCAGCGTGTGTTCCCATAACAGGCTGGCATTCTCAACCATGCTGTTGGCCACTTCCAGCGGATCGGGAAGGATGTAGGCTGGCATATCAAAAGCAATCAACAGAGCGTGCCAGAGAACCAGGAGGCCAATAAGAACAATGAAGGGTTTGATGGAGTCTTTCATTTTTTATTGCCCCTCTGCTTTATCATCAAACGACTCATGACGTAAACGATCCAGCAGTTTGCCCTGTAATGACATCAGGTCATTATTAGCCAGTGAACGGGGTGTCTTTCCTGGTGGAGTAATAGCATCCGTCAGACGAGCAGGTTGTCCCTGCAGGTGATAAACCTCATGACCAAGGCGCAGAGCCTCCAGAGGATCGTGGGTTATTAACAGCACAGTGCGGTTCTGTAGAAGCTCACAGGCAAGGTCCTGTAAGTTGAGACGGGTGATGGCATCCAGCGCACCGAATGGTTCGTCCATTAATACCAGTGGCCGGTTTTCCATCAGCGTTCGGGCCAATGCTACCCGCTGGCGCTGACCTCCGGAGAGGTTCTGGGGCAGAGTGTGCGCTTTTTCTGTGAGGCCAACCTTTTCCAGAATCGACATGGCCTGGTCCTGAACCTCAGCGGATAAGACTGGACGCCCCCTTAACATATCGACCAGATTGCGGCGCAGACGCTGTCCCAGCGTGATGTTTTCAAGTACCGAAAACCAGGGCAGCAGAAGATCCTGCTGTGCCATCCAGGCAATCCGATGATTAACCGAAAGACCGTCCTGACAAGCAACCTTTCCCGTTGTTTCTCCCGCAGGCAGGCCGGCAATCAAACGCAGCAAGCTGGTTTTACCCACTCCGCTGCCGCCCAGAAGGCAGGTCCACTGGCCCCCCTTAAGGGTCAGGTTAAGATCTTCAAAAACACAGTGGTTTCCAAATCTAAGACTGGCATTGCGAATAATCACATCAAACATCGTTAAATCGCTTCCCGCTTCCCGCTTCCCGCTTCCCGCTTCCCGCTTCCCGCTTCCCGCTTCCCGCTTCCCGCTTCCCGCTTCCCGCTTCCCGCTTCCCGCTTCCCGCTTCCCGCTTCCCGCTTCCCGCTTCCCGGATGCATGTACTTCAAGGGCATCGGGTGACAGGGAGTGGGCTGTGACTATTTACCACGTTCGGTAAAAGTGATGGACCGGGCCATGGCCTGAACCAATGCTCAGATTGTCAGCATGGGCAATCGCACCGGCAATGTATTCTTTGGCAGACCTGACGGCATCCATCAAAGGATAATCCCTGGCCAGCAAAGCGGTTACTGCAGACGACAATGTACAGCCTGTGCCGTGGGTGTTTCGGGTTTCAACCCATGGGGATTCGAGCTTGTGCAGTGTCTTACCGTCATGGAACAGGTCGACAGCTTTGTTGTTGCCACTGTCTGAGGATAGGTGGCCACCTTTCAGTAATACTGCGCTGGCTCCCAGATCCATCAATGGATCAATCATGGCGATCATGGCTTCCAGTGACTCCGGGCGGGGACAATTCAGGAGAACCGCTGCTTCCGGCAGGTTTGGCGTAATGAGTGTTGCTTTCGGTATCAGCTTGCGACGCAGGTTATCAATGGCCGCTTCCTGCAGCAGTACATCACCGCTGGTGGCCACCATGACCGGGTCTACCACCAGATATTTCAGCGGGTAATCACTGGCAGCGCGGGCAACCGTATCAATCACTTCAGGCTGGCTCAGCATGCCAACCTTGGCGGCGGAAATGTTCAGATCGGAAAAGACAGAATCCAGCTGCTCACGGACAAAGGCGGGTGATACGTCAAAAATACCCTGAACACCCAGAGTGTTCTGTGCGGTCAGCGCAGTGATCACACTGCAGCCATAGGCACCAAGGGCTGAGAAGGTTTTCAGATCTGCCTGAATTCCGGCACCACCGCCACTGTCAGAACCGGCAATGGTCAATGCGATTGGTGTAGAAGACATAAGCTCGCGCCTCTCCACAAGAGAAACTCCATCAGTACATCATTAGGACTGGCGGGAAAAGAGGGCGGGGCGTTGGGTTAACTCTGTGTCCTGTCGAGAATATTGCTCCGTGCCGGGGCAATCAGATGCGTCGAATAACAGGCTTGCACGATTGTTAGTACATCAGGGTTTTATCAGCTCTCAGGCCCGTCGGTTTCCTACGCCAGCATTATCTGGTTCAGGTTCTATGGGTGTATCTCAGTTCTGCCTTTCATTATTGGGACGGCAGAACACCCCAACCAACACCGGCCGAGTCTATGGGGTTTGCCATAAGCTGTCCAGTGAGTTGGATGAATTGACGCT
The DNA here is from genome assembly GCF_965196975.1 of Endozoicomonas sp. Taxonomy (NCBI): domain Bacteria; kingdom Pseudomonadati; phylum Pseudomonadota; class Gammaproteobacteria; order Oceanospirillales; family Endozoicomonadaceae; genus Endozoicomonas; species Endozoicomonas sp. The sequence goes on along the minus strand of NZ_OZ239981.1, from coordinate 3,894,513 downwards.
TATTAAATAAGTGTTATGTTATAACGTGTTGATTCTGTGAAGGTGGGAATGTGTTATGAAAAAAGGTATTCACCCGGAATACAGAAAAGTTGCTTTCCACGACTTGGGAGCGGATAAGTTCATGATTGTCCGGTCAACGGTACAGACCGATCGAACGGTGGATATTGGCGGTCAGACATATCCCTATATGACGCTGGATGTTTCTTCTTATTCTCATCCCTTCTATACCGGAAAACAGAAGGCTTCCACTCAGGATGGCCGCGTTGCCCAGTTCAATAAGCGTTTTGGGAACCTAGGTCTCAAAAGGAGCAAGTAAAGTGCAAAAAGTCGCAGCAGTGACTGCGCCGTTCAGGGGAGGGCAAAGAAGAAAAATAAGACCTATTGGCAACAGAGCTCGGCATCGACTTGATGCCGGGTATTCGATGCAGAATATTCAAGGAAAGGGGCTATCCGGCCCTGCGGATTAACCAGAAATACAGCGGATAGGGCAGGCGACGCAGAATCCCCAGGATGGCGGCGAAAATGCGAGGGAATCGAATTTCGAACTGTCGCTCCTTCATTCCTTTGACGATGACTTCCGCAGCTTTATCCACCTCCATCAGAAAAGGCATTGGGAATCGGTTCTTGTTGGTAAGTGGGGTTTTCACAAAACCCGGGTTGATCACTTTGATAGCAATACCGACCTCAGACAGCTCCGTATTGAGAGATTCTGCCATATTGATTAACGCCGCCTTGGTTGCCCCATAGCCTGCGGCTCTGGGTAAGCCTCGATAGCCTGCCAGAGAGGCATTAATGGCGATGGTTCCTTTTCCCTGCTTTTTCATACTGGTGATCAGTGGCTCAAGGCAATGGCATACGCCCATCAGGTTCAGTTCCACCTGCTGACGCACGGCGCTGCTGGTAAACTCAGTTGCGGGAGTCGAAATATAGGTTCCGGCATTTAAAATCGCCTGATCAATACAACCATGAGTTTCAATGATCTTGTTTACCGTCTCAGTCACTGCGGTTTGATCAGTAACATCCAGAGGGTAAGGAATAATCCTGCCTTTCAGCTCAGTTGATTGATTTGCCAGAGCCTCCAGCCGTTCCTCACTTCGTGCACTGGCCGCTACGATCATCCCTTCCCGGGCCATCGCAATTGTCACCGCTTCACCAATGCCCTGGCTGGCTCCGGTAATCCAGACGACTGGAGGATTAGAAGGCGCTATATCCTGGTTAGAGCTCATATTTACGTTGCCTTTTTATTGTTGCTCTTTGACGGCTTTCTCTGGCCCGGATTTTTCAAAAGCGACGGTCAACGTACCCAGCTTTATCCCCCACTTACTCATGGTGGCAACATTCAGCAGTACGCCATCTTCCTGAAGGAACATCCAGTCATCAAAGGTAACAACCCACTCCCGGCCATTGATGGGTAGGCGCATCTGGTATTTGAAGTTAAAGGCATTGCCAGCACTTCGGCCAATGGCACGGCCAACGATATCTCCGGCGGTTCCCTGGTAGTGTCCATCGCCAATAATTTTGATGCTCCAGATGCGGTTCGACTCAGTGCCGTCTGAGTAGATGAAATCCTCATTCAATGTCAGCACACCGTCTTTTACTTCACCGTTCATGAGAACTTTAAAGCGCTTTTGAACATTACCAAACCGATCCTGGAACATGCCCCAGGCGACGGTTTCTCCAGCAAAGTATTCTTCAATTTTCAGGTTCGGCTCATTGCCGGCATAATCTTCGATATTCATGGTAGAGCACCCCGTCAGCATAAACAGTAAGCTCAGGAGCCACACTCGTCCTGACCTCCATTCCTTTGTTGTTCTTAACGAGACAGACATGATGTTTCCTCATGCTCAGTGGACATAGGTTTGGTGAGTTTGTAGAGGCAGACATCAATACTCTTGAATTGAAAACCGGTAGCGCAGTAATCCAGGTAAAACTGCCACATCCGTTTAAATCGCTCATCAAATCCGAGCTTTTCGATGGTGGGCCAGGCCGCCAGGAAATGCCGTTTCCACTCACCCAGGGTTTTTGCATAATCGAGACCAAATGAGAACGTATTGGCAATAGCTAACCCAGGTTTGCTGGTTTGCTCTTTCATCACTTTATCGCTGGGCAGCATGCCACCGGGGAAGATGTAACGCTGAATAAAGTCAACACCACTGCGATACTCTTCAAAGCGGGAGTCATCAATCAGGATGGCCTGAATCACTGCAGAGCCACCGGGTTTCAGGCTGTTGTAGATTTTTTCAAAATACACTGGCCAGTGCTCTTCACCAACAGCCTCGATCATTTCTATGGAAACGATATGGTCAAACTGCTCATGGATATCCCGGTAATCCGTAAGACTGAACTGGTGGGACTGGTTATCAGACTCCTGTTGTGCATAGGCGAGCTGTTCTTTTGACAGTGTGATCCCGTGGTAAGCGCCTTGATGTCTCTGGTTCAGTGTTCTGGCAAAGCCCCCCCAGCCACAACCAACCTCAAGAACGGAATTCCCCGGGCGGATCTCAAGCCAGTCGATAATGGTGTTGTATTTATTGCTCTGTGCCGTTTCCAGATCTTCATGCTCATCCAGGTAAAGTGCACTTGAATAGGTCATGGATGGGTCAAGCCATAGCGTATAAAAGTCATTGCCCAGGTCATAATGAGCGGCAATATTACGGCGACTGCCGGAGCGGCTGTTACGACGCATCTTGTGCAGGATTCGATTAACCAGGTTGCTGAGCCAGTTAGATGCCATCAAGTCCTGCAGGTTGTCCTCGTTGACCATGGCCCAGTCGGTCAGTGCTCTCAGATCGGGAGTACTCCAGTCGCCATTGATGTAGGACTCTGACCAGCCCAATAACCCTTGACTGCTTTGTTGGATCAAACCCATAGGGTTATGGATCTGAAAACAGGGGATTGGGGTGCCTGACTTGAATTGCCCGACCATAATGCGCTCATTGCCATCAATGCGCAGCTCAATTCTACTAACCCCAGACTTTACTAATCGCTTTTCCAGCCAGGAAAGGACCTTTCTCAATGCAGGGAACAGTGGTTTCGTAGTTATTTCCGTGGAACTGGTTGAGTTCATGTATTTTTCTCCCTGTTCGCTGCATTTTTTCCTTTCGCTATAGGCATTTCTGCGCGGCTATGGCTGAAAAAGAAATGTCTAGGCGTGTGTGTGTAAATCGATATGCCCTTAAGCCAGAGACGTAAGGCTTCCCAGTGAATAGCTGCCATGACTTTTATGGTTTGCAGTGGCAAAAGCATGGTTTGTTTTACGATAAAACGATCGGTAATGGTTTGTCGCAGCCCTTTGAACACCGCAGTAAACAGCTTACCGCTTGAATCATTCAAGTTAATGCCAAGAGTGACACTCTCTTCTGGTGGCTGTATTCGGAAATGGTAATAGCAGTCCATTGGAAAGAAAGGGGAAACATGCAGTGCTTTGTCTGCCTGTTGCTGAACGATCTGCTTTTTATGTTCCAGGGGGCGGGTATCGTTCGGTTGGTCTTCACGCTTGACAGCCGCAACATAGGAATGCCTTTCTCCAAAGGTATTGCTGACTTCATAGACGATGGCTGTCAGCTGTTTATCTCGATAGCAAAAGTAGACCGCCAATGGATTAAAGGTGTAGCCAAACATCCTAGGGTAACACAGCAGGCTGACGTTGTCCGGTGTTTGAATATTATGTTGGTCAAGTAACTGATTGATCTGTTCCCGCAACGGCGTATCGGACCCATCGCCATGGTCACAGGGATAGAAAGACACCACGTTAAAACGGTTGACGGAAAATAACGTTAACTGCTTGTCCAGCGTATGAATGCCATCCAGATCCAGCAACCAGGAAGCAACCCGATAAGAGAAACGATGCTTTTTCGGCTTGAACCGATGATGCATCAATTCGCCAGCGTATATAGCAGAACCAGAGAAAGACTCCATTCTCAAGATTCCTGCGTTTGAGGTCGAGAGAGGGGCTGTTGAGAGTCCGCAACGCCTGAGCCAAAAAAGCTTCGTCCAAACAGGTCTGGCCGATGAAGTCGGTCATTTTCTCCCTTAACCTGCCAGGGCCGGCGAATGCCTCCAAGGCTTTCCGCTACAGCAAGACCGGACTGAAGCCCATCTTCGTGAAAGCCATAGCCCATCCAGGCACCGCAATACCAGGTTCTGTTTCTGCCCTGCAGTTCCCAGATTCTCTCCTGAGCTTCAATGGCATCACGGTCAAATACCGGATGATCATAAAGATAACAGCCATGAATCTGGTCAGTGGAAGGCTCCTGCTCAGGATTCAGAGTGACAAACAGTGGAGGACCTTCCAGATGCTGCAGGTTATTCATCCAGTAAGTAACCGCAGGGCCATGTTCATGGTCTTTTTCTGTTGAATTTGAACCAAGATAGTTCCAACTGGCCCAGGCCTTTTTGTTATCCGGCATCAGTCGCTCATCACTGTGCAAAAGAGCCTTGTTTCGTTGAAAGGTAAATGCTCCCAGCAAGTGCTGTTCAAACTCATCCGGTTCAGAGAGTAAACTCAGTGACGTGTCTGCATGGCAGGCCATCACTACGTGATCAAAGCTCCAATCTTTACCCTGAAAATCGGTCAATTGAACCCGATCGGGGAAGCGCTTGATCTTCCTGATGCAACGGTTGGTGAGCGCAGATTGACCCAGCTCATTAATGATCCGCTGAACATACTCTCGGCTGCCGCCCTTAACTGTCAGCCATTGTGGTCGGTCCGACAATTGGAGCAGGCCATGATTTGAGCAGAATCTCAAAAAGGCCAGGGCAGGGTAGTCCAGCATTTTGTCCGCAGGCGTTGACCAGATGGCAGCGCCCATCGGGATAAGGTGGTCATGGATAAACCGCTGGCTGAAACGTTCACGATGCAGCAGCTGACCCAGGGTTAACGAAGCATCAATACCCTCTTCATGTTCAAGTCTGCCCAGCCATTTTTCACTATTACGATAAAAACGCAGAATATCTGCCAGCATCAACCAGAAGCCTGGGCGCAGCAGGTTTTTCTTTTGTGCGAATAATCCTGACAGGTCAGTACCAGCGTATTCTGTAGCTCCGTTGTTCAAAGAAACCGCAAAAGACATGTCTGTGGGGACAAAAGGCACCTGCAGGTGTTTGAAAAAAGCGATCAGGTTTGGGTAGGTTTTCTCATTAAAGACTATAAAGCCAGTGTCTACAGGGACAGGGTTCTCATCACCAACAGACACAGTATGACTGTGTCCTCCAAAGCGGTCATCCTTTTCAAATAAGGTCACGTTGTGCTGCTTTGAAAGTAGCCAGGCGCAGGACAGTCCGCTGATACCGGAACCGATGACCGCTATGTTCATTCCTTTCGTGGACACGAATGAGGCTCCCTGTTGCTTTTATTAGGCCGTTGAATACTGTTAAGAGCATCTACGCACAGAGTGGCATAATGGTTCACTAAAAAACAGCTCGCCCGTAATTAGCCTATGCTTGTACAGGTAAGAAAAGGAGGGAAAGCATATAATTATCTTTTACTATCATGAATTTCCTGTCAGTGAACTCAATCTGCACAGCCTGAGTTATTAACACTTTTGGAGTTATTGACGCTGTTGGTGTACTTTGGCAGCGTGACAATACTTGAGGGTATTGTTGTTCATAAAGTGCCCACTTGCTTGACGTTTTCCTGCATAACTATTCTTTTTTTTTCCGGGCCTTGAGTATCCCTGTGCTGCCTGGTAACTGTACATAGCCTGTTTTTACTAATCGAATATAAAGTACCATCACTGGATTGATAGTAGTTGCCATCGTTAAATAGGTGGAGGTTCAGAAGAGTTGATAGTGCTCTCGGTAGATAAATTCTCCGATTACTTTATCGTGAACTTCTTCTGATCTTGAAAAGCAAATAGATCGTCGAGCCAACCTCTTCAGACGTGTCCTGAAATTCAGGTTCTGCCTCTCTATACGCTGAGTAAAATGCTTACCAATAATATGCTTTTTCTCTGGTAACTGCTTCGCATAGGATGCCCAGTCATCCGTACAGAAAAACTCAAATCGATAGGGGGCCAGCAATTTCAGTAGCTTTTTCAGTGTCGCATCCGTTCGGCGACCAAATGCATGGGCAATTATCCGCTTGAAGCGTGGCTCCCAGGCATACCAGAGCCAGCGTTGATTTTTCTTACTGCCCACGAATGACCACTGTTCATCCATTTCGCAGATCAACTTAACCTTCGCATTCTCGAATGGAAACTCTGTTACTGCTGGCGGCGATAGTCTTTTAAGTGGGCGATGACAGTGGTTCGGCTAATATTGAGGTATCGCTCAATGTCTCTGACACCAGAGCCATTATGGGTTAGCCGGACAATCCTTTCATGTATACCTGGTTGGTTAGCGTTGTAGAGATAATGCAGCTGAAAGGTCTTGTTGCAACTTCGGCATAGGAACCTTTGGAGCCCTGATCTGGCCTTTCCATTTCTGACAATATCATCAGATTTACGACAGTGAATACAGATAACTTCAATAAAAGCCATAGCAGTACAGAACAAAAGACTGGCATAGTAGCAGACTTCAGCTTAGTTAATAGCCATCAACTCTTCTGAACCTTCACCGAGAGCACTATCAACAGTTGTAACTATTCAGCACCCTTCATATAAATCTGGAATTTTCTGATTTTTCGACCATCATCTTATACTCAATTTTTCTAACAAATCTCCAGTATGGAACCAGACTTCCCAGCTACTCCGTTTACCGAAGCTCTCCTTAAAGAGAATGAAGAGCTTCGGACCGAGAATGCGCTTTTACGGGAACGTTGCAGCGAACTGGAAGAAAGGGTTAATAAAAACAGTCAAAACAGTAGTAAGCCACCATCGTCAGATGGTTATCAAAAGCCCAGTAAAAAAGGGAGTGATAAAGGTGATACATCTTCCAAAGAAGCCCCCTGCTCCTCACAGGAAACACCGAACCCCAAAAGCCTTAGACCATCTTCAGGCAATAAACCAGGTGGCCAGAAAGGTCATCAAGGCTCTTGTTTGAGACGTGTCGCCTTACCCGATTATGTCAGGCATCTGAAGGTTGAAAAATGTTGCTGTTGCCAGTCTTCGCTTATCGATATTAAACCCACCAAATACATTGAGCGACAGGTTTTTGATCCAGGTAGACCCGGAGAATTTGAAGTTACCGCGTACTGGGCAGACGTTAAAGTATGTCCTTGTGGTAAACGGAACACCGCTGAGTTTCCCCAAGGAGTGAAAGCCGCTGCTCAATACGGAGAAGTGACTCAGGCAATGGCTGTTCATTTAAACCAGTATCACTTCATCCCATATCACCGGGTGTCTGAGTATTTCAATACTATTTATTGCATGAGTGTCAGCGCAGGCTCTGTTGCCAATTTTGTTGCCTATACCCATGAGAACCTGGCCTCTACTGAGCAGAGTATCCGCGATGCTTTACAAGAAAGTCCGGTTGCAGGAGCGGATGAAACTGGCATGCGGGTTGACGGTTCACTGTGGTGGTTACACATTATGCGAGATGACCAATGGACGCTTTACTACCTCTCAGAAAGGCGAGGTTGTGAAGCAATGGATGCAATGGGCATCCTGCTGACTTTTGCAGGCATTCTGGTTCACGATCATTGGAAGTCCTACTTTGCCTATGCGGCAGTGCATGTGCTTTGTAATGCCCATCATCTGAGAGAGCTTCAGGGAGTTGTCGATAGGGATGCGAATAAGCTGGCTCTGCGGCTGATGAAATTGCTTACGCTCTCCTGGCACTTCTGCAAGAAATACAAAGCAGCCGGTCTGACTCAAATGCCTGGTGCAATACAGCTTCGCATTGAGACGATATACGACCAAATCCTTCAAAGGGCTCTCACGAAGGAAACCGCTTATATGGAAAAACAACGACAGGTGCTTGGACGTAAGAAGGTCAGGAATACCAAGGCCTACAACCTGTTCAAAAGGCTTATTGAGTTTAAGGTTGAAACGTTGCGCTTCATGTCGGACTTTTCAATTCCCTTCGATAACAATGGCAGTGAACGTGATGCCAGGATGGCCAAACTTAAGCAGAAGATCTCAGGCTGCTTCAGAAGCGAAGACGGAGGTACCATGTTTACCCGAATCCGAAGCTATTTATCATCTGCTAAAAAGCAGGGGTTGAACATATTTCAGGCGCTTCTTAAAGCGGTTCGAAATTACAACAATACGCCTTTGCTGGGTGCTGAATAGTTACCAACAGTTTATGATTCATGACCGCTTTTTCTGGTTTGGTTGGCGAAATATAATAATTGCTTTTTAAAAAATAACTGTTGTTGATTGGTGTGTGCTTTTAAATGAAAAAGAGACATGTTTTTTCAATCAAGATATCTGCTATTAATAATTTTTCAGATGAGAAAAATATATAAGTAAACATATGAACTTTTTTTTGGCCGAAAAATCAAATCTTGGTGAGGGTTTTTTAATAATCAGGAGCGCATAAAATGAGTACACCACAAATTCCAGCCCAGAGCCTAGTATTTCAGACACAACTTCCAGATGCACCAGTCTTAAATAAAGATGGCGCTGGTCATACAACACCGGCAAGGTTTAATGTTAGAGATGTTGGTAAATCTGAAATAAGTAGTTTTTTTAAGAGGCAGACACCAGGAGAAATAAAACAACTGGCAAAGGCTACTAGTATTGAAGCTAGAAGAGTACATGGCGAAAATTGGAATAGAAGTAATCTTGATGGAGACCTGAAGACGTTTAGATTACCGAGAGATTTCAGTCGTCGTGATGATTTAGATGATCGTAAGTCCAGTGCAATTCTTCATGTTTATCAAAAAGTAAAAAAAGAAGCTGTAGATGCTGCTGATAGAGGGGGGGAAGGTCATGCATTGCCTCTGGCGAAAAACTTATGTGATCTTTTGAATGCTAACGAGGCAAAAGAGGGAGATAAAAATAGAAGTACTCACTTTATTGGTATGGAGTACTTTAAAAAGGAAATGGACATGCAGCAGCAGAAATTATTACGGGCCTTGGATTCTGCACGCTCTGTTAGAGATAGCCTTGGGCAAGAGAGTTATGGAGTAAAAGAGCCAGGCTGGCCATCAGCTGAAAGTCCAGTTTTTGATTATGGTCAAAACCCCCCCATACCATCGGAAGGAGCTGCAAACAACTCTGTTTCAGCGCCGCCATGTTATGAGATAAGTGAAGCTGAAAAAGTACCATCGCAATTGCCTAATTTGGAGGCTTGTATCAGTGGTTTAATGCTAGGAGATGCTGAAAAAGTTGGTGAAAAGGTAATATGGATTGAATCAGAACTTGGGCGAATAGGTCGGCTTCTTCTGTCAGAGGATCTGTCTGCCCGGTTAAGTGCAATAAATGCTCGCTTAGAAGAATTTAAACTACAGCAGAGGGTTGACTCTGAGATGAGTCAGGTTGAACAGTATGATGAAAAAATTGATGAGCTTGAAGCATCGTTAAAAAAAATAGATAAAAGTACAGAAAATAACCATGAAGTTAAGTCACTTGAGCGGAAGATCGATAGTTTATCCAAACAAAAAATTGACAGGCTTACCTCTGTAGAAGAAGAGAAGCGAAGGCTGCAGAGTCGTGTGGAAGAACTAAGGGGACATATTGATGAATGGAGGAGATGTGCCTGCGCTAAGGAGGATGTTGAACACCTTGAAAGTCAACTTAGAGAGCTTCGTAATCATAAAGAACAAAAGTCAATGGGTGATGTTGACTTACTATCTACAGGAATAAATAAGTTTGTTAAACAAGTTGAAGAACTCCCATTTGGAGATGATAGAAATAAATGCCTGGGACAGGCGAGTAAGCTTAAATTTGAGATGAATGAAGCTAAGGAACAGATTGCAAGGCACCAGTTGAATGAGGCTCTTAAAGCAGCAGAAAGGCATATAGTTGTGTTGGAGCGTGATACTACCACTATTCCTGAACAGCATTTCATGACACCGGTCAGAGAGAAGTTAAACAGTGTAAAGTCACTGCTGGTTGTTGTTAGCTATGATGAAGTGCTTGAAATGCGGGATAACTTGGAAAAGCGGTTCAAAAATCTTCAGGATCGATGCGTTAATGGTCAGGGTTCTGCATCAAAAACAGCGACTTCAAGTCAAATCCAGGGAGAAACCATAGTAAATAATATTCAAGAAATTTTTGATAATGTGGAAGCGTTGATTAGTACATTAGAGAAGGATCCAAACCCACCGGGGGAAAGGCACCTGACTCATATCGATACTTTGCTGAATAAAGTAAAAGACCAATTGACTAAATTAGTCGGACGTGAATTTGAGAGTGCTCGTGATGGGCTGCAAACCACCTATAGCAACTTGGCCCAAAGGCGAAATGAACTTCGAGGTAAGGTAGCAGGTATTGCTATGCCTACTACCACTGAAACTGATCCAGTAAGTGGTAAGCAGAATCAAACCTGTGTTGATGAAATTAGACAGGCTTTGGGCTTAGTAGAGGCTAAAATTGAAGCTTTGGAAAATAATCCAAAATGCCTAAATAGCAGTGACCTTTGTACACAAGTCGAAGCTGGTCTTGCAGGTGCAACACAGATGCTGAGTGAAATTAAAGACCCGGCGCTTAAGCCCCAGCGGATAGAATTGAATACAGTGCTTAAAAAATTAGCGAATAGATCAACAGTTCTTGAAAGAAGAAGTAACAATCAAGGGCAGGGATTGAGTGATATCAATGTTCTCCAGCTAAATAGGACGTTTTTGAGAAAGATCGCTGATCACTTAAGTTCACGTGATATTAATCAACTTATGTTCTTAACCAACATCCCTGATCAACACGAAGAGCAAATTAAAAGCTCCGCAGATAATGGTATTGAACTGCTCAAATATCTGGAGCATAGGGTGACCATTGATGAAATGATCGAATTTATGCGTGATATAGGTAGGCGAGATATTGCGAGAAACATACGTGAATATAAGGATAACGCGATGTGCGACTTTGTCTGAAACTATCTCAAATTACTAGCCCGGATATTTCATAAACTGCCCCGAATCTCGGGCAGGACTTTGTCGCCCTAAGGGATTTTGTGAGGGAGTGCCGTACCGGGGAGTACGGTCGACCGAGCAAAACTCCCTTAGGGCGGCAAAGGACAAGCGAGAACGGGAGCACGTTTATGAAATATCCGGGCTAGCATGATGGTAAGTCCAAGTTGTATCTTCAAAATCACGCAATTATTTGCTTTCCGTTTTTTAATCTTCGGAAATAAGGTTCTCAAACTGTATTGCAGGACGACCAGCAATTATATTCAGATAAGAACCAATATTATGTGCCAGTAACTTCCGAGCGATACGTGATGTCATATGCCATCTATCTCGACAATGGCACTTTTCTATTTCAAAGCGCTCTGTCAATTGACCTATCACTGTTTCTATTCTCCGTCGTACCCGTAATACCAGCTTTACAAACGACTTCGGACGTTCATCTTGCATGTTTTTTCTCAGTGGCGTCTGAAGATCAATACCTAATTCCTGACAATCAGCTTTAAACTCAGGCCTTATATAGCCCTTATCGCCAAGCAAGAGGCCAGAAATGGTCTCGAGCATGTCATAGGCTGCATCACGCTCATCTACGTTCGCTGCGGTCAGAGTAAAACCCACAGGAATCCCTCGTGCTTCAACCAGCAAATGCCCCTGAAAGCCATAGAACTTCTTGTCCTTGGAAGCGCAGTAACCATAACCAGCCTCAGCTTTAAAGATACGGCTCTGTGGTGCACGGGTTCTGACGACAACATCAATCGGAAAACCATCGATTAAATGGATATCTGCATTATCTGCATGCATCATCTGGACTATACGAATTTGCAGTCGTTGTTTCACATGCCATAAGTTGGCGGCCTGTTTGACAAATGCCGAGCGTGAAGGAATGTCAGGAAACAGGTGTCGCCAGTGTCGGGTAAAATACTTCCAAATCTCAGTGTCCTTATGATGCCCAAGCCATTCACCGACAACTTCCATGGTGATCGCTTCACTATCAGTGAGCTTTGGTGGAAACCCTCGAAGTCGCAGTGGTACAGGAAAAAGCTCTTTTACCAAATCGTCGATCAAGCAGTAGACTGTAGTGATAAACTCTTCAACGGGCATGACTGAAACCTTCTTTGCTTTCTACTGCTTTTAATAGCAGAAAGCAGGATCAGTCATGTCTCCTTATGCAAACCTAAAAGTCGCACATGGCGTAAGGATAATTAGAAGCCTGTCTGGCTTATCAATCCGTCGAGAGAAAAATTCTGATTTTAGTTTTTAGGTTGACTTGATTTGAATAGTACTTTTGTTCAATGAAAAGCAGCATAAAAAATGCGGAGCTTTCAGCTTTTCGGATGAAATAGTGAGGGGTAGCAGTAGCAGCTGAAGTAACCTTCAGAAAACGATTGATTTGCTAGGATCAAATCTTCTGAAGGATCTGACCTGCCTGCAACCCCATCACAGTATCCTTCATTTCGTATTCTGGCCCGGGTAATCGAGAGAATTGATATTGACTGGAATGTCAAACAAGCCTCTGTTTATCTATGTCGAGAGGCCGTATACAGCACATCTGATGTTGTAATGTGAACCACACATGAGGCAGAAGAGTCAAACGGATCGAAATGTTCAGTAGATGAATACGGCGTTCTGTGCAGTTGCCAGCCCTGTAATGAAAGTTGCTTCCTGCGACTCACTGGCTGTGCACGATTTGAAAATGTACCGGCAGCTGATCCCCGAGGACTATTTTTCTTCCCATATGGAGCAGACGACACTGCTTTCCAGCCATTACCAGCGTATGGCCAGCCATGATCTCCTGATGGCGTTATTGCTGATGGGGGAGGGATGGGCTTTGTTACCGGAATATTGCGTTGCTGATGCTATTGAAGAAGGAACCCTGCAACGGCTTGATGTTAAGGAGCTGAATACCCCCCTTAGGTTTCCATTCAGCATTTTGTCCCGCAGTGAGGCGGTGACAGGACCCGTTAAAAAAGCCCTGCTGGTTTCACTGCGTGAACAGGGGCAATTGTTCAGTGGAGTGGAGACCTAGGAGCCTGTCGGACTTAGCACTGACCTACTGCGAATAAGCCGGATTTGGCCATTTTTTATGCTGCTTTTCGTTGAATAGAACCACTATTCGCCTCAAATCAGCATAAAAACTGGCTCAAACCGGACTTTTTCTCGCTACGGTCGGTTAAGTCCGACAGCCTCCTAGAACGCTTGATTGGTATTACCTGTTTAACCATGGGAAATTCAGGGTGAATAAAGCAGATCACCAGAGAATCGCCATTTTCTATTAAGGAAAAGCTATGCAGGACAGTTAATGAAGGTATTATGAAAAGCTGTGGCTGTGTTCACGGTAAAGAGATCCTTATTGGCACTTTTTACGTAAAAGCAGTCATGTATAAGAAAATTAAAGAATTATGGTACATCTTCGGCTTGTTGAAACCTCTATGGAATTCAAACCTGATCAGGCAGCGCAAAAGCAGGACTTCAGGCAGGTTCTCGTTGATCTGGCGAAAAGTCGCGATAAAAAGCTGTTTATGCAGCTTTACGACTATTTTGCTCCTCGACTGAAAAGCTTTCTGGTCAGAAAGGGGGCTAATGAAGAGCTGGCAGAAGAGCTGGTTCAGGAAACCCTGCTGTCTGTATGGCGTAAGACTTCCAGTTATGACCCTGCAAAAGCTACGGCTTCCACCTGGATCTTTCGCATTGCCAGAAATCTATGGATTGACCGGCTTCGTAAAGAAAAGCCAGACATGCTCTCCCCGTTAAACAGCTACCCCGAGGCAGGCTACACGCCCAGTATGGCGGTCTGTGATTCAGGGCGTTTAAAAGATGCCCTGGATGCCTTGCCTCAGCAACAGGCTCAATTGGTTTACAAAGTGTATTACGAAGGAAAATCCCACCGCGAAATTGCTGAAGATATGGACATGCCCATTGGCAGTGTGAAGTCTGGCCTCAGGCTGGCTTTTGACAAATTACGGGTTCGCATTGGAGGTGAGTCATGAGCTGCAATCACCACCCCGATGACAGTACCCTGCTCAGCTACGGCGCGGGCAGCCTGCCGGATGCACTTTCCATGGTGGTTGCCTGCCATCTGGCCGTATGTGATGACTGTCATGACAAGGTTGCGCATGCAGAACAGATTGGCCTTGGGCTGATGGAACAGGAACCGGTGGAGTCCATATCCAAAAGCTCCCGGGACTGGATGCTAGCTATGTTGGATGAGCCGGTCGAAGAGGTTTGTTCCGAAACCCGGAAAAGGCCAGAAACTGATTTGGATGGCGATATTCCAGAGCCTCTGCGGCCAATGATTGGCCAGTGGTTCAGCGATCTTCACTGGCGCACCATGGCGCCTGGCATGAAGCAGTTTATTCTGCCTGCATCCCAGGGCAAACTGCGACTGCTTAAAATTGCTCCGGGTACATTCATGCCATCCCACGGTCACAGTGGTTCTGAGCTTACCCTGGTGCTCAAGGGCTCATACAGCGATGAGCTGGGGCGCTTTTCTGCCGGCGATGTGGCGGATGTTGATCCCGACATGACCCATCAGCCGGTGGCCGATACCCATGAAGGCTGTATCTGCCTGATTGCAACGGACGGCCCACTCCGTTTCAAAGGATTGGTCCCACGACTGTTACAGCCATTTTTCCAGCTATAAACGCTGTAAGTCAGGTCAATAGCCAGAATTCTTGCTATTGACCTGAACTTTCTTCTCGACGAACCTGTCTTAGTTCCCAGTAAAAAGTTCCTTTTGAAATTCCAGAGAGATCGTTTCATGACGCTTACTGCCCTTGTTGTAGTTGCTGTAGCTTCACTACTGTCATTTGCACTGGCGTGGTTTGTCTGCCGGCAGACCCAGAAAAACCTGAAATTGCAAATGGAGCGGGAAGTCGATGCCCAGCAGCTGCAGATTACTCAACTGTCAGAGCAGAGAGCATCTCTGCAGGATGAGTTGGCAGAGCAGCAGGCAGTGCTTCAGGAAAAACTGGAAGCGAGCAAAAACCTTCTGCAGAAAGAGACTCTGCGTCTAAACGACCAGCTTAGTCAGCATCAGGTCAAGGCTGGACGGCTGGAAGCGATGCTGATATCTGAACGCAAGCGAGAAGCGGAAAAGAGTCGGGACCTGCAGGAGCTGGTGAAAGAACTGACGGCTGAAAGGTCAGGGCGCAGCCAGTCCGAACAACGTGTGAAGGAACTGGAGACACGGCTTGAAGAGCAACAGGTACAGAATCAGAAGGCCCTGATGCAGCTTCAGGAAAACAAAGAAGCACTGAAGCAGGAGTTTAAACACCTGGCCCATGAAATCTTTGAAGCCAGGGGTAAAGTGCTCTCTGATCAGCACCACGAACAGCTGCACTCACTATTAGCACCATTCAAAGAACAGCTGGGTGAATTCCGTAACAAAGTTGAGGAAGCGCATCGGGAAGACAGTGTCAGCCGAGCGGCGTTGAAGCAGCAGTTGGAAACCATGCATCAGCTCAACCGCAAGATGACGGACGATGCCGAGAGCCTGGCCAAAGCCCTGAAGGGTGACAAGAAACTTCAGGGTAACTGGGGTGAAATGCAGGTTGAGACCATCCTTGACAGCAGTGGCCTGATCAAAGGGCAGGAATACGAGCGGGAACCGAATTTCAGAGACGAAGAAGGCCAGAACAAGCGGCCTGACTTTATTGTCCATCTGCCTGAAGGAAAGCACCTGATTATTGACTCCAAGGTGTCGCTGGTGGACTACATGGCTTTTGTGAATGCAGAAAAGGATGCTGACCGCGATGCAGCCATGGCACGTCATATCCAGAGCATCCGCAATCACATCAACAGCCTGAACCAGAAAGATTATCCCAACCTGCCGGAAATCAAGGCACCGGACTTTGTCTTTATGTTCATGCCAATAGAGCCGGCATTTATCTCGGCATTTCAGTATGACCAGAAGTTATTCAACGATGCCTTTGAGAAGCGTATTGTTGTTGTCACGCCGACCACTCTGCTGGCAACGTTGAGAACGGTTGCCAACCTGTGGACCATTGAGCGGCAGAATGCCAACACCCGAAAACTGGCCGACAAAGGTCGTCAGGTGTACGACAAATTACGCATTTTTGTTGAAAAAATGGAAAAGCTGGATATCCAGTTGGGTAATGCCCGTACCACTTATGACGATGCCATGAGTACGCTGAAGCACGGTCGTGGAAACCTGATTGCCCAGGCGGACCAGTTTTTGGCACTTGGGGTTCGTGTTAAAAAGGAACTGCCTGCCAAGACCCTGGAAACGGCGGATCTTGAGCCTTTGGAAGCAGAGGAATTGTTAGCTCTTGAGGCTGAGACGCAGCCAGCAGCCTCTGTCCCGGAGAAACAGCCTGCTCATCAGAAGGGCAGGGACAATGTACCAGAGGGCAAGGAGGTCTCCAGCGTTGCAGAAGCCTCCGCCTTAGCGCCACAAAAAGCTGTTGACGAAGAACCTGCATCCCGACTAACGGTGGATAACCAGCCAACAGGTGAAACAGAGTTCGCTGAACCGGTTCAGGCTCAAGAAGATAACCATAGAGCAGCGCCAGCTGAAGAGATAACGGCTCATGAGCCGTTAGTGACTCCTGAAACTGAAAGCCAGACGCCTGATCCCACTTCACTGGTGGCTAATGCGGACCCTGTATCCGAAGAAGCAATTGACCGGTTGTACCATGAGGATCCTTTGGCAGACGACACTGTCTTAAGTATGTCCGGTGAAGATGAATTGTCAGGCCCTGCCGATTTCTCCGAGCTGGAGTCCAAGCTTTCTGAACTGGGCTATGACGTATCTTCTCTTGATGGCGAACAGTCTTCTCTTGAAGCAGAGCTGGCAAGGCTGGAGCAGGATCATCCTGAACATTCCTGGTCAGACTATGAGCAGCAGTTCCGGTCAGAAGATACGCCGTCAAAGTAACGCCTGCTAAAAAGCGTATTTATCCCCACTGTGCCACCTATGAGATTTCAGTAAGCTAGTTCCAAAAGAACATGGACTTTCCTGAAATCTCAATCCCGGCACATTCTCATGAACACGACGATGAAAGCAGATCTGGTACTTCTGCTGGTTACCCTGCTGGCTGCCTCTGGCTGGCTGTTTTCCAAATTTGCTATCGGGGGAATGCCGCCACTTGGTTACATCGGTGTTCGTTATATCGCAGCTGCGTTGTTGTTGCTGCCCTTTGCCGCAAGGCAACTCTTCCGGCTAAACCAAAAACAGCTGTTCATCAGTGTGATGGTGGGGCTGATTCAGACCATGGCCATGTACCTCTGGATTCAGGCGGTGGATAGCTCTGATCGCCTGGGAGAAGGGGCGTTCATCATGAGTCTGTCCATGATTATGGTGCCCTTTATGGGAAGGTTACTCTATGGCAGCCGAATTGACCGCTTCACACTCTTTGCCCTGCCATTTGCCATTGCTGGTATTGCCCTGCTGGCACTGAAAGGCAGCTGGGAATTTGAACCCGCCCAGGGGTTGTATCTAATGGCTACCCTGTTTATTGCCTTGCACTTTGTGTACACCAATCATAATGCGCCAGGCATTCCTTCAATGGCTTTGACCTTTATGCTGCTGCTGGTGCCGGGCGTGGCAGGCATGATCATTTCTTTCACCACTGAAAGCTGGCCGGAGCAAGTGGCCACGGACACCTGGGTCTGGGTGGCCGCAGCAGTATTGATTGCCACCAGTCTTCGCTATTTCCTCTATACCTGGGCTCTGAAACATTCAGAAGCCGGCCATGCCGCGCTGATCATGGTGATTGAACCGGTATGGACGGCGCTGATGAGTGCGATCTGGATGGGAGAATCCATGACTTCTCAGAAGCTCCTCGGTTGTGGACTGATCTTTATGGCGCTGCTGGTTGCCAGATGGCGTTCCATCTTTAAGCCAGCCATTGCGGAATCACAGCTGGTCCGGGAATAGCGTATTGAGAATAAACGGGTAGCGGCTTGCCACCGGGCGATGCCGCTTATGCGTCAGGTAAATGGTTTCATAAACGGCAGTAGTCATATTGAGGATGCTGATATCCTGCTGCCGGGGAAAAGCATTCACAATGGACTCTGGTAAAACGGTAAAGCCATTACCGGCGGCTACCGGCTCGAGAATCAGGTTGATCTGGTTTACCGCGCCTTTTACCGGGAACTCGGAAAGATGCCGGAATTGAGCATAGTTTGCCCGGAGCACGGATGAAATGTGATGCTTGGCATCCGGGTGCATGATCACTCCCAGCTGACACAAATCATGGTAACTGGCACCCTGATAATTAGCTGGAACCACAAGCAGTAATTGCTCCTGGTCGATAGGACGGGTGATCAGTTCTGGTTCGTCGGTCTGATGGGTAATCAGGCCAATATCAATGGTATTACTCAACAGTTCTGACACAATTCTGTGGTTCGGAGCCACCTCAAACTGCATCAGCAGCTCTGGATATTGCTGCTGTATGGCACAGAGCTGAGGGTAAAGCCTCATGGCCAGTGCACCCGGACTGCTGAGTTGGCAGGTCCCCTCATAAGGATTGTCCTCTTTCAGGGACGCTTTCAGCTGTTCTTCACTCAAGACCAGTTCCCTGGCAAAACGAAGTACCTTTTCACCTTCCTGTGTCAGCTCGAAGCCTTTTTCATTCCGGTTAATCAGCGTTGCCTGGTAATACGCTTCCAGTCTGCGGATATGCTGGCTGACGCCTGGTTGCGTCATGTGCAGCAAGGCAGCGGTGCGAGTGAAATGCTTCTGCTCAACCAGCGCAATAAAGGTCTTTAGCCAGAGTGGATTTACCATAACAGGATTTTATCAATATCATCAAAAATGATAATTTTTTGTTCTCGAAATAAGCTTCTACACTGATGTCATTGCTATTGAGGTAGAAGACAATGACAGACCAAGTATACCCAAGAACCTTTTCTCATATCGGTATTTCTGTTCCAGATC
This sequence comes from Endozoicomonas sp., assembly GCF_965196975.1. Lineage (NCBI taxonomy): Bacteria > Pseudomonadati > Pseudomonadota > Gammaproteobacteria > Oceanospirillales > Endozoicomonadaceae > Endozoicomonas > Endozoicomonas sp. The sequence goes on along the minus strand of NZ_OZ239981.1, from coordinate 3,875,668 downwards.
TGGAAAAGGCCGTTACGTTTTACACTGAAGTGCTGGGCTGGTACCTGATTATGGAACCCACCACGATTGTAGAAGACGACAGCGCCATTGGTGAGATGTGCACCGATGTATTCGGTGCTGGCTGGGAGCACTTCCGTATTGCTCACTTATCCACAGGTGACAAAATCGGTGTTGAGATCTTCGAATTTAAAAATCAGGAAAACCCTGAAAATAACTTCGAATACTGGAAAACCGGCATTTTCCACTTCTGCGTACAAGACCCGGACGTTGAAGGACTGGCAGAGAAAATTGTGGCTGCCGGTGGTAAGCGTCGTATGGAAAAACCACGCTTCTACTACCCAGGCGAAAAGCCATATCGCATGATCTACATGGAAGACCCGTTTGGTAACATCCTGGAGATCTACAGCCACAGCTATGAGCTGACTTACTCAGCAGGTGCTTATAATTGATTGGATGGTGTGACTGATTCAGACACATCCTCTGAAACCGGTTGTTGCTGAGCGTGGGACTGGCCTGAAACAATCAGCAGTCCCCGGGTTATCCCTCTGGGGTCCGTGGAGTTAATCGCATCCAGCAGCGTGGACACACGAACCCATACCGGGAGAAAGCTGAATCGGGCAACGTCCAGAATCAAAACCCGGTCGCTGTCCGCATCGTAAGCCCCCAGTACTGACCAGTGACCACCCCCTTTTTGTTGCAGGTAGGCACGGTGGTAGTTAACCAGTACATAATGCTCACAATTAACCAGCTCTCTTGCCACGATATCCCGCAATTGATCAACGGTCACACTGTCCCCATTGACCACCTGTACTTCTGCACCGTGAGCTTCCAGAGCCAGCTGTAACTCATTCATGCCCACACCTCTCGACATCACGAGTCTTGGAGATAGAAAGGGGAGGATGGTGGGTGTAAAAAAGCTGTCCTGTGTGACGTAGTGGTAAGGGTAATAGACGGGATCACCATTCTGGCAGGAGCCGAGGGTGTTAAGCACCGTGACCGCGCTGGCAACGCCACAGTAAGATTGGGTTTTCTGGGTGGTTAGATGAGGCATCAGTCGCCAGAAATCGGCATTCTCTGGTAATTTTTTCTGCAGAGGAATGGCTTCAGGGCTGTTCCAGTAAATAGCAGTATTTTGCTCAGCAGCACATACGCTGGAAAATGTAAGGCATACAAAAGCACCAAGGCAGAAGGCCCGGACTCTCGTTAACATCATGGTTTCAATCTTTATCCAGTACAGAAGGCGTGTGACAGGCTGTTTCAGAAAATAAAACATAGTTCTTAATCAACGCTCTTGCTGCAATCTTTATCAATAGTTTATAGAGTGACCTGCAAAGCAAAGAGACGCTGTGGAATTCCGGGAGAAGGAGAGCGATGTCTGTGGACAGCAAAACAGAAAAAAGGAATGTCTTGATTACCGGGTGTTCTTCCGGCATTGGTCGAGCCCTGGCCCTGGAATTCCATCAAAGAGGGTATGCTGTCTGGGCAACGGCCCGGAATATAGAAAGCATCAGGGACCTGACGGATCATCCCGTACAGGTGCTTGCGCTGGACGTCAGGAACGAACAGCAGGTAGATGAAGTGGTTCAACATATCCTTGTTAGGGATGGGCACATCGACATACTGATCAATAACGCAGGCTATGGCAGCATGGGACCGCTGATCGATATGCCGGGTGAAGAATTAGAACATCAGTTCTCCACCAATGTGTTTGCCCCCATGGCGCTGATCCGCAAGGTGGCTCCTCATATGTGTGCCCGTAAACAGGGTACGATCGTCAATATTGGCAGTGTCTCCGGTGTCTTGTTCACACCATTTTCAGGCAGTTACTGCGCCTCCAAAGCTGCATTTAATGCCCTGTCTGATGTGTTGAGAATGGAATTGAAACCGTTTGGGGTACGGGTGGTGACCGTTCAGCCTGGTGCTGTCCAGTCACGATTTGCTGACAATGCCAGCCGGGTACTGGAACAGGTGTTCAAGCCAGACAGCCTCTATATGCCCATTGAGGCGAAGGTCAGGGCACGAGCCAATGCCTCACAGGATAACCCCACACCGGTGGATCACTTCTGCCAAAACCTGGTGAACAAACTGGAGTCCGGGCGGAGTCTCAACATCATCCGGTTGGCCAATGGCAGCTTGGCGTTTCCATTGCTGAAAGCACTCCTGCCAACCGCCATTCTTGAGAAAGTGCTTAGCAAAATGTTTGGCCTGAATCGCCTTCGGTAATTTTTTTGTCCGTAGGTATATATTCTTTTTGCCTTTGTGTTGAAGGTGATATAAAGTACGCCACCTGTTCGGGGCGGTAAACGTTTTGAGCAAATGGTGAGGTGTCCGAGTGGCTGAAGGAGCACGCCTGGAAAGTGTGTGTACGTTAATCGCGTACCGAGGGTTCGAATCCCTCCCTCACCGCCATGTTCCCTTCTGTAAGTTCCTGATTCTCTCCTATTAAATAGCTTGTTCTAACGACTGTTGCAATATTCTGTCCACGATGTGTCGACAGTAAAATTTCCTTGTTCTCCTGTCATAACCTACATCCCTTCTGTTCGAATATTGAACGAGAAAAACACTCGGTTTCACAGTCATTACCAGCAGATTTTACGCATGGATTCTTGAGCCACTTTTCAACTGACTGACACCAAAATCAACTTCATTCTGGGTTGTTATCGTCAGAGCTGATTCCCCAGTTTGGATTTCTGTCCGGTGCCAGCTACAACAAGGCGCATATTCCGGGGGCAAAACAGTTTCTGTTCCCCATTCCGGATATGAAGGAGTGGAACGCCGCTGAAACCGAGAACCGTTCACTGGAAGATTACCAGGCATTATTGGGTAATGATAAATAAACACCCATTGTCGTTTACTGCGGATTCGTAAAATGTACCCGCAGCCACAATGCCGTCATCTGGGCGAAAAAACTCGGGTTTAACAACGTCTACCGCTACCCGGGCGGCATTTATGCCTGGCAGGGCGCAGGCTACCCCATTGTCAGTAAATAATTAAGACCTGATCCGCGATGGTATCGGCTGTCTGCACAGTACTGCTATCAGCCTGTGCCAAGCGTGGTCGGTTAGAAGTACCCGTTTCTAACGGATATTAGCACTGACTATGGGCTAAATGGACGTAGATTGATCGTTTTTAAAAAACACCTCAGCCCTTCTCGCTCGTGGGATTGTACGTCATATAAAAGTCAGTGGAAGAATAATTGGGTTTGCCTTTAACTGACGATATTTATTTGATACTTTAGTGCAAATTTTCTGTCAGCCACGGTTAACTGCATCGTATAAATAATAATCATAAAAGTTGTTGCTGAGCTATTTCATACCCTGCTCACGGATGTCAGTAAAAGGCAGAAGTACAAGTGACGGGCGGTAGCGTGCTTTTTCAGTGATCAATAGAGTTTACTCTGTATCGATAGGGCTTCTTGCTCCGTATTGGTGCTTGCCTAAAACATGGGTATCAATCTGAGTGTTGTAACATCCTCACGGAAATTGCACACAACGCCTGGTTTGAGTTGATGCTGATACTTTTCGGTGGACTGCCAGATAAGTAAGAAACTATTCAACTTCATTCTCCCTCATATATTTTGGGTGCTGTTTATTGTGAAAATGGATGAAAAAGCGTATCCAATATAAATACGTTTTTTCGGTTCTGTAGCTGTACTGTCTGGTTCGAATGCAATGTTGAATAGACTCAATAAACGGTGATTTAAGCATGATGATTTCTATTTCTGACAATTGTATTTAAATGCAGTTCTTATGATAAACCAGAAAATTGCGAATTCTCAGCGCTGAAAAGCGCACTAATAATTCTCGATAAATACTGCCTGCCTCGCTAGTCCATTGTTTTTAATATATAAAAAATCTCTTATGAGATTTTATCGAGAATTAAAATTCTCGATAAATATTGATTCTCGCTTTGATACAGGCTTGATAGTTAATTGATGAATTTTTTAATTTAAAGAGCCTTGTTTTGCAATAATTTAGCAAATGTAAGCTGAAGAAAATTGAGCGAATGTTCCAGCTTGTAAAGGGAATTCGCACTAATAAGCGTTATATTCAACTATGAGTAATCCCAAGAATCACCATTATATTCCCCAGTCTTATCAGCTTCTATTCTCGCTAGATGGACAGAACCTGTTTTACCTGGATAAAAAGGGCTCAAGAATTCTTGGGCCAGCTGGTCCTAGGAACTTCTGCTCTGAAAACTTTCTTTACTCTTTAACGGGAGAAGCGGCAAAGGCATCTGGCTCACCTACATTGATCGAAAATCCAATGCTATCAACCATTGATGGTGCCTTCGCAGCTGAAGTGGGAAAGTTGATATCAGATAATCCCGACAAAACCGATGTCAGTTTATATAACCTATCAAGGTTCTTTGGATTTTTATCCGCAAGACATCCAAGTCTTATCAATGAGTTTAAAGATGGGTTTGATCGGTCGCTTATAAGAGAAATATTAAAACATGCAAAGGCTGATGAAACCGCCCAAGAAAAGGCGAAAGAAATGGGTTTAGACCTGAATGACGACAGCCTTTTTGAGGGGGTATCATTTTCAGAGTCACGTAATATGACGCTTGTTAAGATGATTGAGAATGCGCAAGAAAATGCAGCTTGTATCGGGTGCTCTCTCAATTTGATAACTGACTCATAGGTTAGCTTCAACCTTTCCAGTCATGAACTCAGACCAAAGTTGTTCCCAGCGCCCCTTACTCTGGATCAGTGCTCTTGTTGTCAAAAGCACTTCCGCTCCTGTTGCTTTCCACCTCATTCCAGAACCACATAATCGTTGCTTTACCAGAGTCTTACAAGCCGCTTCAGTAACTCCTGAACCTATTGGCCAATGGCGTTTAAGCGCCTGATGATAATTCATTAACTGGTGATTGTTTGTAAAATAGCTCACAGCTTTGTAGCGCTTCTCTGTCAGTGCGATTGTCTTTTTCGGGAGCTCGGCTGATTCAATTTCCTGAAGGATTTTTTTGGCTGCTCCACGCTTGTTTTTCAAACTATGTAGCCTGTCTTCAAGCCACTGGTGTCGCTTCGCCTTACTGGTTGGAAACAGTGCTTCCGCTGCTCCAGCTAAATATTCAGATGCATGATAAAAATCGAGTATCTGCCCAGAGGTATGTTGTTTCAAATAACTCCAGTTTTCTCTAGCCCCGTCAGCTACCCCGATGTATGTGGCATTTGGGTAGAGTCGTTTTAGATCTGCAATCTCCTCGTCGAGCTTGCTCATAAAGCTTTGTTTACCATACTCTGGCGAACTGGCTGTATATATCGTGTGGAGCCTGTCTCCATCTGCAGAATATAGGCTCAATGTCCCACACATGGCTTCCCTCCAGCCTTCTTCACAAAGCAGCATGCAGGTTCCATCCAGACCAATGGCTATTGTTTCAACAGGCTCTTTTAGTGGAGGAAGGTGGTAGTGAGTGTCTTGCTGGTCTTCAATTAATGCACCTACTCTGTCCGATAAATGCTTGATATAAGAATTTGAAAGCGTCCTTTGATGGTTGGTCTCAAAATCTTCTTTTACCGCAGGCGCTGGCATCTGGCTGTATTTCCAGGCGATAGACTTGGCAAATTTGGGGGTAGCTGAACCAATAATACCGGCACGAAGATCAAGTGCTGCCAGAGTACTGCCACCTCTGACACCCTGATATACGGAGCGCTCCAAAGGTATACGACCGTATAAGGTTTCATAGTGCTTAAGAACCTTTCCTTTGTAGTTCCACTTCTGCTGATTAACGACGATAGGTTCTTTATTGGGTGATTCAAATAGCCCCAATAACTCTTTTGTTCCAAGCTGCCCGGCTTCATTGAGTGCACGCTGTAAACTATCTTCAAGATTCAGCATGTTGCCTGAATCTATAGAAACTTCAATTTGCAAAACGATGCTTTTGGTAGAGCTGGAAATAACAGAAGCGGGCATGACAGTTAACTATTATGAGTGGTGTTCCCATAGTAGCTGTGAAAATAGAGCACTATTGTTTCAATCATTCAGAGAGAGCACCCCTTGTATCCATGACTCCATGGGCTGGATATTTCTTTATTCATTCGAAGCCGATGTTCTTCTTTGTGATCAACCTTTCATTATAAAAGACGATCCAATTGTAATAGATCAATTATTCAGCGATAGAGATGAATACATTATTCTTATCCCTCTGTCTCGGCAGTTATGTCTGGCTCTATCGTCAGTTAAGTCGGATATTAAACATACACACATCAATTCGAGTCAGGCGATGGCAATAAATGACTTAATAATAAACAATGCTGAAAGGTGGGTGATCGGGCCCACTAAAGAGTCTATCCATGACTAAAGAATATAACAAACGCAGGCACGGCGACGGCTTTTCCGTTGCGGCTTCGCCTTCACTACAAAGCCGCGCGTGCTGCGGGCGTTAAGCGCACCAAGGATAGACACGATGATACTAGAGACTTCTCGGCTGAGAATAAGAGAAATATCAGAATCTGATTTAGATAATCTCTCCGAAATGCTTGCTGATGAAAGAGTGATGGAATTCTCTGTTAATGGGCCCATGAGTAAACCACAAGAATATATAAAAGAATATATAAAGGACACCCATAAATAATTTGACCAGCCAGACAACTTGTCTATTTTTATTCCGGTAACCATAAAGTAAACCGGAGCAACAATGACCACCGCCCGTAAAAACCTGATCGATACAACCAGCACACCTTACTACCACTGTATGGCTCGTTGTGTTCGTCGGGCTTTTCTCTGTGGCGAAGATACATTCAGTGGCAAAAACTATGAGCATCGCAGGGAATGGGTGGTTGACCGGCTGAAAGCGCTGTCCGGAGTCTTTGCTATTGAAGTGTGCGCCTATGCCGTGATGTCGAATCATTACCATGTGGTTGTCTTCATCAATCGTGAGTCTGGGGAGAGCTGGGACACCAAGACCGTGTTACAACGCTGGACAAGGCTGTTTACTGGGCCTCTGCTGGTACAGCGTTTTCTTTCCGGGGTATCACTGGATAAAGCGGAGTTGCTGCGGGTAGAGGAGTTTGCTGAAGAATACCGCTCCCGCTTACTGGACATAAGCTGGTTTATGCGCTGCCTTAATGAGCATCTGGCAAGGGAAGCGAATAAAGAAGATGGTTGCAAAGGACGATTCTGGGAAGGTCGCTACAAAAGCCAGGCTTTATTGGATGAAGCGGCATTGCTGACCTGTATGGCGTATGTTGACCTTAATCCTATCAGGGCAAAAATGGCCAGAACGCCGGAAACTTCAGATTATACTTCCATAAAAGAGCGGGCTACAAAAGCCAGTGGTGGTCGGCTCAGAAAACAGCATGCTCACCTCAAACCCTTGCGTTCACAAGGACAGAACCCGGAAACGGCTATTCCTTTTGCCCTGAGCAGTTATCTGGAGTTGGTAGACTGGACGGGGCGTATAGTTCGGCAGGATAAGAGAGGTTCTATTCCGGAGAATCTCCCATCCATTCTCGACAGATTGAAAATCGATCCGGATGAATGGCTGAAAACCATGAGTTGGAATAACCGTTTCCGTCGTGTGGTTGGCAGGCTGGGTGCTTTGAAAGCCTATGCAAAACAGAGTGGCAAACGGTGGCTTCATGGCATGTGCTGCAGTCAATCTCTGTATCTGCAATAGCAATAAGGCTGGAGCGTCTTCAAATTACTTTACTCAGGCTGATCTTAGCCTGAAACGTTTGACAGGATTTGACGTTCACCTTTTCGCACCGACGTTAATTTAATCCTTTGACAAAATAATATTCGAGCCTGGCTGCATGGGGTGATGTTTCGTCATGTGTTGAGCATCTGGGAATAAACTCGATTTTCTTATGTGTTTGTTCTCTGTACTTAATAGACCCTCTTTTTCTTTGGTCATTGTGACTCCGGCATTATTTATAGTTTCGAGAGTAAAGTTAAATTGGCTGTATTAATGGTCAAATAATTTATGGGTGTCCTTTATAGATTCTTTATAGATTATGGGTGTCCTTTATAGATTTCTCTTTATAGATTTCTTTATAGTACGTCAGTGCCAACACCTAGCATCACGATAACGTGTAAAAAATAATAAAGATGATTTCTAAAAAAACAAGTGAAACATGGAAAAGCATTCAATCGGAACTTATATCAGCACAGGATAAAATTAATAGAAAATTTTTAATATCAAAAAATCATCAAGAATTCTTAAGGTTTCTAAGAAACGATATTGAGAAATTGAATATATTGAAAGTTGATTTTCTTGACCAGAATTATTCTCGCTATGGGAAAATTATTACTACAAAAACAATAATACCAGAAAATGGAAGGCTATATTTTGAGACAGTATATTATCCTTTGTCAAAGAAATGCTTTCGGATGAAAAGAATAGCAATTTTAAATGGTTTTGTTTATAGCAAGCACTATATGGAGAGATTGATCGAAAGAAAAAGCACAAATTCAATGAAGAAAATAAAAGAAGAAATACTAGAAAGGTTCATTGAGATAGAAAATTACAAATTCACTCAAGAAATTGGTGGCTTAGATATATCAAATGATTTTATATTAGTGTATAAAAACTCAATTTCATTTTGTGTTTTAGAAATTCAAGATAATGATATTTTCGAAGCTGTAATGAAAACCGTGATAACAGAAAATGAATTGACATCCAACCAAAGAATGATGATTGACTATATACTAGGAAAAACAAATTCCGATTCATGCTTCTTAGCTGCTTATGATATGCCAAGAACCTTCAATGAAGCTGATAATGTCATTGAGGATACGAAAAAACGAACTTCTGGATCAAAAAGGGGGTACGTAGGAGATAAAATACATGAAAAAGTTGGCGATGCTAAATTTAAACGGGATAAAAAGGTAATTAAAGCCTTTGCCAATTATCTGGAAGCATATGACCCTGAATCACCTAAATTCCAGTTCTCATAATAGTCGAATGAGGCCCTCTTAATCCTTGAAGGCACCTAACAAAAATTTCCAGTTCTTTCCGGGGCTTCGTCCCTCCAACCGAGGTGTCTGGCTGCGCGTGGCTGAAATTGGCGTTACATGCTCGAGTTACCCACGAATACCAAAAACTTATTATTGAGTTTTATTAAAGATATCAACAATAGGCGTCCAGTTTTTGTAGGCAACACCATTTATATGCTGAATATATTCACAATGAAGTCTGTGTAAGGCAGAAAATGAAATCCTGTTTTAATAACGTAAGGGACACCAATGACTGACCAATACCAATTTATCGGTAACGAAAGCAATGGGCTGTTATTAAAAGGCTCGATTCCTGCCGGTAAAGCCATTGAATTGGCCGGAAAGGACTTCCATTTTGCCACGTCAAACATGGAAGGTTGTGTTCGCTGTGCCCTAATGGTCGTGCAGATTGACGATATTACCCCCTGGAAACTCCGCCTGTTCAAAACTTCATACCCAGAAGCCGTCTGGTTACTGGATTTTGGTAACGGTGAATTTATGGCGGTAAAAGCACATACCATTCCCCGTATGGTCAACATCCTGAGGCTTTTCGATAATTACAATACGGTCTCTGGGCAGATGGCATTGTCAAAAGAGGGGGATCGCGCTACGGTTAATATCTCTTCAAAGGACGGTCGCTTTAACGTTGAGCTTAATGGCTCAATACCGGGGGATACTACGCTGATTAATAAACTGTGGACTCGCAATAAAAAAGGGAAGTATTACCGTATTCCATGGGGAACATCCGATTGTGAGGTTATTTCGCGAATGAACTGTGAGGTCACCAGCGGTGATTTGGGTGCACAGGTGTTTGGCGATCAGGTCGTGTGGGATAACGACGCAGTCTATTTCACTAATCGTACTCACTTATGTGGCCCATCCTACGCTCAGGAGCCTCTGTAGTCGTCTAATTGTTAATACAGGCGAAGGTCTCTCTTCTGAATGCGGTACGTCAATCACAAGCCAGACATCACCAGTGATTGCGCTGATTCAAACTCATCCCCCTATACCCTCTACCAAGCGTTAGCTCCTGCCTGATGTAATACCCATTGCACTTTCTAACTCCCTGTTGCGCTGATGGCCTGAAGCGTAATCCTGCGTTAAAGTTCCTCGCCATAGCTATGGCTATGACTCGTCGCTTCACCTTTATGCCCTTTCGGGTATTGTTTTACTCTCTCGTCCCTCATGCTCATTACGGGTTTAGAACGTTTAATGGGTATAACGTCTACAACAGTCTGATTTTTTATTACCGCTTTGATGACAAACTCACTCAATGCAAGAACCGCTTCGGGCTCAGGCATTTTGGTGCTTCTACTGATAACCGCTCTGTCCAGGTAACTTCGCTGTAAGGTATAGATAATTCCGGCGGTGTGAACCGTATCCATTTCCCGGTCAAATACGTTGTGGGCGATGCCGTCCTTGAGGATTGCCATGATCCGGCTGCGCCAGCGGCGTCGAAGTCGGCGAAATAGTGGCTGATAGCGTGTTAAGGTTTCGGTGTCACCGATGAGCAGTGTCTGTAAAACGGGCTTATTGCGCAGAATATCAAATGGCGCGCAGATCAGGCTTTGCAGATCCGCCATCGGGTCGTCCTTATGGGTAGCAATGTGTGCGCTTTCTTCCAGCCATTGCGATAGCTCCCTGCGTAACGTGGCTTCATAGAGTGCCTGTTTGTTTTTATAGAAGCGGTAAATCAGTCCTTTCGATACTCCAGCATCCTGTGCAATGTCATCCATGGATGCACTCTGGTAACCGAAACGGGCAAACCGATGGCTGGCGGCCTGCAAAATGCGCTGATGACGGATTTCACTCTGCTGCTGTCGTTTGTTCATGACACGGTTCTTCTCTCTTCTCTCTTCTCTCTTCTCTCTTCTCTCTTCTCTCTTCTCCTTCCCACATCCTTTGGCTATCAACCTGAAGAACGCCTCACGGTACCTCGAACCGGCGCTGGAGTATAGGTTCAGGCTTTCAATCGCGCCTGGAAAGTAAGCACACGGTAATATCGGCCTCTGACCCTTTGTAGCCCCTATACTTTGTGTGGTTACCACATCACATTATTGATGTATGGAGGTCAGATATGCCTGAGAATCCCTACCTTACCGGTAACTACGCCCCCGTTGATGATGAATTAACGACATTTGACCTTAACGTTACCGGTTCTATTCCCCCAGAGTTGAATGGCTGCTTATTGCGTATTGGCCCAAACCCGATAAACCCTGATCCTGATGATTACTTCTGGTTTCTCGGTAATGGCATGGTTCATGGTTTATGCCTTCAGGAAGGGCGGGCAACGTGGTATCGCAGCCGATATGTGCGGGATGACCAGGTTGTGGCAGCCAAACAATGGCCACCGGTGGCTGGGCCGGATAATCCTTTACAATTACTCGGTGGCATTGTGAACACCAATATCATGGCTCATGCCGGAAGGTTATGGGCACTGATTGAAGCGGGTAACCTGCCGGTCGAACTGGATAGTGAGCTTGAAACCGTAGGCAGAACGAATATGGACGGCACGCTGCCCGGTGGTTTTACTGCTCATCCTCACCTTGATCCAGAGACGGGTGAGCTGCATGCTGTCGTTTATTCCCTGTTCTGGACGCATATTCAGTACCTGGTCGTTGGTACGAATGGCTGTGTACGAAAATCCGTCAATATCCAGTTGCCGGGTTTGCCCATGATTCACGACTGCATGTTCACAAAGCACTACGTCATTCTGCTCGACCTGCCGGTGGTGGCTGATGAATCCATACCAGCAAGCAGTGGTGAGCTGCCATTTCGATGGACACCCGGCTATGGTGCCAGAGTCGGCTTGCTTCCCAGAGAGGGGACGCCGGAGCAGATATCCTGGCATGAGCTTGAGCCCTGTTATGTGTTCCATATCATGAACGGTTTCGAGGATGATCAGGGCCGAGTCATACTGGATGTGGTTCGTCACAGCAGCTTTTTGGATTTAAGTACCCAGGGAGAGGGGAGTGGTAAACCGCCGACTCTGGTGCGCTGGACCGTCGACCCTCAACAGACAACCGTTCAGGAACAGTGCCTGGATGATCGCCCCCAGGAGTTCCCAAGGATTGATGAACGTCTGACTGGAAAACCCTACCGTTATGGTTACACCTCACCATTGCCTACCGTTCCTGAAATCGGATTGACAAAATACGATTTGAAGACGGGCCGTTCTGAAACTCACCTTGAAGGCAGGCACCGGACCTTTCTTGAGCCGGTATTTGTTCCCTGTGCTCCCGATGCCGCTGAAGATGATGGCTGGGTTATGGCGTTTGTTTACGATCAGGAAAAAAACAGCAGTGATGTGGTGATTATCCAGGCCCGGGGCTTTGCCGCTGAGCCGGTGGCCATCATCCACCTTCCACGACGTGTACCTTTTGGCTTCCATGGGAACTGGGTACCTTCGTCGTCTTTCGGGTAGCCTTTCCTTCGGTTTCGCTGACTTTTCAATATTTCATAGTCACTGAGTGCCATTTACTATCGATCGTGCTGCCCGGCATGGTTCCGGGTATTGGCATGGACAATAAATGGAGGTGGGTATGGGACAGTGGACAAAAGAACATCTTCTTGATGCCTGGCAGCACTACGAAGCGGTGGTGGAGCGGTGTGGTAAAAGCAATGACTGGAACGACTACGCAGACCTGTTTACGGAAGATGGCCGTTATGTGGACGATGTCGACCCTGATCGAAACAGCCGGGAAGAAATCCGGGACTGGATTAACGGTATTTACACCAATCCGGTTGCCAGGGCAGTCAGAACCTTTGTGACCAAGTGGTTTATTGTGGATGAAGAAAGAGGCTGGGTGATAGCGGAGTTTGACAATATTTGGGACGATCCGGGTAATGGTCAGGTGTTCAGTTTCCGTAACTATACGCTGATGAAATACGCCGGTGATTATCAATGGTGCTTTCAGGAGGATCAGTACAACCCTCAAAAGCGAATGGAAGCCGGTATGGGGTGGATGCAGGCACGTCAGGCGTTGAAAAAGAGTGTGAAGGAAACGGTTTAACTAAGGGCTTTTTATTGTCGATTGATCCTTTTAATGAACATTCTTTCCTTACGCCGGTCTTAACCAAATAGCGACTTCTTAAGAATAACGAGGGAGGCAGTAACCAGCAAATAGCGTGTTTGCTGCTATAACTTTGTAATAAGTCTTGGTTAGACCCTATTGATGAGGAAAGAATGTCTGACAAAAAAGTGATGGTAAGTGCCTGTTTGCTGGGTGAAAAATGCCGGTTTGATGGTGGTACCTGTACGAATCAGCTACTAAAGGACGACCTTGAGGATGTTCAGCTGATTCCGGTCTGCCCGGAAGAGATGGGCGGGCTGTCCACGCCACGGCCCAGGGCCAGGATTGTTGGCAGGGAAGGTAATGCTGATGGAGCGGATGTACTTGGCGGTGAGGCTCAAGTTCTGACCCATGAGGGGAAGGATGTTTCCGATGCCTATATTCGAGGCGGCATCAAAACACTGGATCTGGCCAGGTCATCCGGAGTCGAACTGGCGATTTTAAAAAGCAACAGCCCATCCTGTGGGTGCGGTCAGGTGTTTACTGAAGACTTTCAGAATCTTAAATCAGGTGATGGCACCACCACCGCCATTCTGAAAAAAGCGGGCATTCAGGTCGTTAATGACGCTGATTACCATCAGGCGTTGAATGACTACAAAAAGAAGTAGTTCTCTTACCCAAATAGCTTCTGCCCCACTACTTTTCCAATAACACCAGGTGTCATAAGTACTGCCGGGCTTTTTAAAAAAGAGAAGGCGTTAATAAAGCGTTGATGAATATCCTCGTCTTTACCAGCCAGTTTCATAACGGCTTTGGTATATCCATTTATGATTCCAATGCCCAGCGGCTTTTTCCCCGTTGTTCCTGTATGCATAAAGTCTGGACTGGCAGCCATCAGCCATGGCAAAAGTTTTGACTGACTGATCTTTCTCTGTAACTGCCCAATGTGTCTGGCAGTTGGGTTGATCTCCCTCTGCTTAAGAAAAAGCTCAAGCTTTTTCAGGTCAAACAGCATCATGGTGATACCCTGGCCGTAGATTGGGTTAAAACTGCAGACGGCATCGCCTATCACCAGAAAGTTATCTGGCCACGGTTTAATATGGTCGAATCTACGCCATAAACTGCCGGGGCACCGGTAGTTCATTGTTTCACTGACAGCAGTGGCCTGTTGTAAAACGTCATACAGGTCTGGCTGAGGAAGCGATTGCGCGTACTCCATGAAACCATCCATATCGATGGGAGCCGCTTCACCATTGATACCGATTAATGTTGCCATCCATTCACCATTACTAATGGGATAGATCAGGCCTCCTCTGGAGGTCAGCGGTGGCTCGGGATAAATGGCAAGTACTTTCCAGTCCAGAGTCTTTATCAGGCTGTCTGGAAGTTTGAAGCGCGATGTAGTGTATGAAAGCTGAGCACGGACCTCGTCTTCTCTGATATGGGTGATATTTGCTTCACTGAGCCATTTGGGGGTATGGGTTCCCCGGCCAGAGGCATCAATGATCAGGTCAGCTTCCAATGCATTTATTTCCTTTTTATCCGTGCCAGTCTGGTAACGTACACCGCTGATGTGGCTGCCTTCTTCAGCCACCATAAGCCCAATAACACGAGATTTGCTGTTCAACAGAATGTTGTCGACCGAGAGCACGTCCTGACGAACACGCCACTCAAACTGTGAACGTTGACACCAGCCCATATTCACACCGGAGTGAAACCGCTTTTTCCAGACGCCAAACTGAAACCATTTCAGGTCTTCAGCCGCATCTGCCGGATAGATGCCATATTCCCGAGGGTTGAGTTCAGGGGAGTCTAAGAGCTGTTTCAGTATTTCCATACCACTGGGCAATAGAACGTGAGAGTGTGGCCCCTGGCCAACCCCTTTATGGAGGCCGTTCTCGCTGTTGAGCGTATCCTTTTCCAGAATGACCACTTCCCGGAAAAAGGGTGACAGGGTTTTCGCTGTCATCAAACCCGCGATACTTCCACCAATCACCACTGCTCTTTGCATAAGCCCTGTCTCACTATCTCCCGAATGGTTCTATTACCATGATGCATAACGGTAAAAAATCAAGCCGCTGTTTTTTATTGACCGGCATGGTTTTGAATCTTTTCCCTTAGCCACTGGTGAGCAGGACTGTAGTCCGTTCTTGAATGCCAGATCATCACGTGCTCAATCGGCAGGGTTTCAAAGGGTTGCTCAATAACCTGCAGATTAAACAGTGGGGCGTACCGGCTGGCCAGGCTCCGCGATGTGCTGCCGATGCTGTCTGAGCTGGAAACCAGTGCCAGCATGGACATCAGGGAGTCGCATTCGGCGCTGATTTTCCGGGGTTTCAGTGGTGTTTTGGTGAAGTAGTCAGCGGCGTACATATTACTTCTACGTAAACGGATAGTGACGTGTTTTTCCTGGTAGTACTGTTGCTCAGTCAGTGCCCTGTTTATTCGCGGATGATCTTTTCTGGCAACGATGACGATTTCATCCTGAATGATGGGATGACTTTTATAGGACAGGCTCTGGTGGCCTTTCACATCCAGAGCCAGATCGGCTTTCTGCATGCTCAGGGCCTGTAACATCTCTTCTTCATGACTGGGAGCGATGACAAATTCAACACTAACGTTGCCCATGGTGGTGTCATGCTCAATCTCCGGGTGAAAGTGCAGAAGCGCCATTTCGTTACAGAGCACTTTGAAGGTGCGAGGCTGCTGCGGATCGAACTGTTTTATATTGCTGATGGCGTTACTGACATTGTTCAGGGCCGGTGAGATCTCACTGGCCAGCTGAACGGCAATATGAGTAGGGGATATCCCACGGCCTTCCCTGACAAACAGCTCTGCGCCTAACTGCTGCTGCAGGCGTTTAAGGGCTCCACTGACACCAGGCTGTGTCATCTCCAGGGCATCGGCTGCCAGCGTAATAGAGCCCAGACGATAGACTTCAAGGAAAACCGAAAGCAGGTTCAGATCAAGGGAAGCGGCTGTTTTTGTAATCACAATACATAACCATTCGTGATGTTTTGAATAAACATTACTTTATTTTTTGTTATGAGTATTGCCCATAAACTGGCTTCAACAAAACGACAGATGATTTAAAGAATATACCCAAAGGATTTCAAGTTGCTACGCGACGGCAAGAGAGCGAATCCCCGTGAGCGAATGCTGCCAACAAAGTAGCAGCTTGAAAGGCGAAGGGTAACAGTTGGAGAGACAGTTATGAAAACCCAGACTCAAACCAAATTCACCGCACTTGCCCTGGCTATGTCCATTGCGCTGCCAGCAGGAGCCGCCGGTCATCACTATCATGACCACGTTCATGGTGATCTTACCGTTCACGGAAAGCCCGCCAGTGTGCACACGCTAGCCGCTAACAAAGCGTTGAGTGAACAACTGAACTGGCAAGACCGTGATGCCTTTGAGCGTAATGAAAAAGGGCTGATCGTTCCCCTGGATTTCAGAACCGCCAACATCATGAGAAACAGTTATGACTTTATCAGTCAGGATGAGATAGCCGACACTGTTAATCCATCACTGTATAGACAGGCTCAGGTAAATAATACGGCGGCAGGTCTCTATGAGGTGCGCGATGGCATTTACCAGGTGCGGGGAACAGACCTTTCAAATATTACCTTTATCCGGGGTGAGACTGGCTGGATTGTTTACGATGTTCTGGTGACCCGGCAGGCGGCGGAACTCTCTACAAAGTTTTTCCTGGAAAATATACCGGAAGGTGGCGACCTGCCCATTGTGGCGATGATCTATTCCCACAGCCATGCAGACCACTTTGGCGGCGCCCGTGCGATTCAGGATATGTTTCCCGATGTGAAGGTTTATGGCTCCCATAACATCACCAAGGAAGTGGTGGATGAAAATGTGCTGGCTGGCAATGCCATGTCCCGACGGACGTCTTACCAGTATGGTTCCACGCTCGGGGCTCATGAACACGGGATCGTCGATGCGGGTCTGGGAAAATCAACGTCGACCAGTTCGCCTGAGTATGGTAAGGGCGAAATCACGTATGTGGTGCCGGATTACACCTTCAACGGCCAGGGAAAGTATGAGCATTACCGTATCGATGGCCTTGAGATGATTTTTATGGACATCTCCGGTACTGAGGCGCCTTCTGGCATGGTGACGTACATTCCATCGATGGATGCCCTGTGGACCGGCGAAATAATGTATCACGGTATGCACAATATCTACACGCTGCGCGGTGCCAAGGTGCGTGATTCGCTGAAATGGTCCAAAGACATCAATGAGATGATCAATGAATGGGGCAGTGATATTGATGTGCTGTTTGGCTCCCACTCATCACCCATCTGGGGCAATGATGAAGTCCTCGATTTCATGAAGCTGCAGCGGGATAACTATGGCTTTGTCCACAACCAGACGCTGCGTCTGGCGAACAATGGCGTGGTGATGCAGGACATTGGTGATGCAGTGGTTGAGGCGCTCCCTGATACCCTGGAAAAGGCATGGCATACCAATGGCTATCACGGTTCTTACAGCCATAACGCCAAAGCCGTTTACAACATGTACCTGGGCTATTTCGATATGAATCCGGCGAACCTGAATCCACTGCCAGTGAAGCAGGAGGCCTCCAGAATGGTGGACTACATGGGTGGAAGTGAGGCCGTGTTCAAGCTGGCCCAGGCGGATTATGAAAAGGGAGAGTACCGTTTTGTTGCCACGGTCATGAATAAGGTGGTGCAGGCTGAACCCGATAATAAAGCGGCCCGTCAGTTACTGGCCGACACCTATGAACAGCTGGGGTATCAGGCGGAAAATATGGGGTGGCGAAACACCTACCTGACCGGTGCCCAGGAATTGCGTGTGGGCACTTTGCCTGGAACACCCAAGACGGCATCACCGGATGTATTGTCTGAAATGTCCATCACCAACCTGTTGGATTACATGGCCGTGAAGGTGGACTCAACCATTGCACAACATGTGCCTTTTACCATGAATGTGGTGGTTCCGGATATTGATGAAGTGCACTTTGTGGAGATGTCCAACGGTAACCTGAATAACGGCCTGGTGGATAAAGCCCGTGACGCGGATGCCACACTGTTTATCAATAAGTCCGATGTGACTCAGATCCTGCTTGGCAAAACAACGCTGGCTGAGTTGTTTGAAAGTCGTCAGGCCGGACTGGAAGGGGACGCCTCTGTAATGGATAAGCTGAAGCAGGCTTCTGTTGAGTTCGACCCTTCATTTGAAATCGTGCCCCGTCCTGTGAAAGGGCAGACCGTAGACGCCCACCTCTACAACCTGGGTTAACCGTTCACATTTTTCCTTTCAGTGGGGAGCCTGGTGCTCCCCTTTTTTTACGCTTTTTCTGAGAATACGTCATGTCTACAAAAATGCAGTGGGCTGCTTTTGCTTTGCCATTTTTTCTGTTGGGGGTATCGCTTCCACATTCCGTGAAAGCTCAGGAGTCGGACGAGGTTCAGGATATGTCGGATCCCATGGCGGTTTACACGCAGGCCGGGGCGGGTCTGAGTAACGAGGGGTTAAACCTGAAAATTGGTCACGCTTATGACACCGGGAATCCTGACACCATGGCGATGAACCTGATTGAACTGAAGGGGTTTCTGGGGGACACGCTGGGGCTGGATGGGAATGATTCCGTGAATACGTTTCGCTATCGACATTTTTCCCTGGATACAACCACCGGCCGGGGAGCCCAGATTGATATCAACTGGAACTTTAATAACGACATGGGCAGTGCATCGTACAGTTTCATCCAGGCGTTGCCTGAGATGGGCGTCGTGCAATTTTATCCACTGGCCGGTGTCGGTATTACGGTGAGGGATACCGGAAAAATAGTGGATCAGAAAGATCCGGACTTTGGCAGTGTCGGTTATGCCATTCCTTCCAGTTTTGCCGTGATCGGTACCTACACAGCGATTGAGATCAGTGAGAAGGTCTGGCTTAACTACAACCCGATGTATGTAAAAACGATCAATGACAATACCCGAATGAGTGATTTGTCCGATGGCTTTCATCATGAGCTGGCGGTTAGCTATCAGTTGAATCCTCGGCAGAATGTGCGCTGGTTTGCCAACTATAACGATACTGAGGTGAATATTGAGAATGACTGGGACTGGCGGCTGGAGTTTAATCACCAGTTTTAGGCCCTGTATACCCGTCGTCTTTCAAGTTGCTACTTTGTTGGCTACTCTCGCTCACTGGAGCGCCAGTCCGGCATGGTCACATAGTATTTCTATGCTCCCATGGATTCGCTCATTTGCCGCCGCGCAGCAACTTGAAATCCATTGGGTATAAATGAAGGCTGTACATATGCCCGGCCTTCTTATATGATGCACGCCGCTGACGAGAGCTGGTTTGCCGATGTAAACCTTTCTGCCAGTGAGTTGAACGATTGTTGTTGACTCCTGCAGGAAATTGAGTATGATTCGCCCTCGTTGACGTAACGCGCTCGTAGCTCAGCTGGATAGAGTACCTGGCTACGAACCAGGCGGTCGGAGGTTCGAATCCTCCCGAGCGCGCCATATCAGAAAAGCCCATCTCGATGAGATGGGCTTTTTTTATGCCTGTAAAACTAGCGTTCAACTTCTTCCAGACTGTTAATGAAAAGACTCTTTGTTTCTGGGGAGAGGGAGTACGTAAGATAAGAACTAAGGGACAGCACTATTCATCACTGTCCCTTTTTTGAAATGCGATTAAGCGTTGGCAGCGGCCATCGTCAGGCCTGGCTGTTGAGTGGTGCCCAGCTGCTCTTCAGTCTGCTGTGCCAGGTAAAGATCGCGATAGTGCCCTTCCTGTTGCAGCAGTTCCTCATGGGTTCCACGCTGCACAATCCGTCCTTTATCCATCACCAGAATCTGGTCGGCATCCTGAATCGTGGAAAGACGGTGAGCCACCGCGATGGTGGTCCGGTTTTCCCGCAGAGTAATCAGTGCCTCTTTAATATGATGTTCTGTTTCACCATCGATATTGGCAGTGGCTTCATCCAGCAACAGAATTTTTGGATTCTGGGCAATGGTTCTGGCAAACGACAATAGCTGTCTTTCACCCGTGGACAACGCTTTGCCTCCGGGGCCAGGCTTGTGTTCATAGCCGTCATCCAGCCCCTGGATAAACGGATCGGCGTGTACTTTTCTGGCTGCTGCCTGAACGTGCTCATCAGTGATCTGGTGATGGTTCAGACTGATGTTCTCAGCCATTGTTCCACTGAAAATATAGGGTTCCTGGAACACCAGACCTAAACCCTGACGCAATGTGTCTTCCTTCAGGCTGGTCAACGGCTGGTTGTCAATCAGAATCTGGCCTTCCTGATGCTGGTAAAAACGCATCAACAGATTGATTACGGAGCTCTTGCCGCTGCCACTGTGGCCCACAATGGCGACAAACTGCCCTGGCTCAACGGTGAAGCTGACATTATCCAGCGCCCGATTTTTGGAGTCATAAGACAGTGTTACGTTATTGAATTCCAGCTTGCCGCTGTGGATCTCAGCACTGTCAGTCTGGTTTTTACTCTGGCCATGCTGACTGTCTTCTGTCTCTTCATTCAATACCTGGAACAGTCTTTCGGAGGCAACCAAGGATTGCTGCAGGCTGCTCATCTGCATGGTGATCTGCCTGAACGGTTCAAAGAAACGGCCCAGGTAATTAATAAAGGCGTAGAGTGTACCGACTTCGACCAGCGAAAAACCGGACTGGTAGCCAAACCAGCCCACCACAACCGCCAGGGCAATACCATTCAGCAGGTGAGTGAAAGGCATCAACAGCAGGCTGTCGATATTGATGTTCTTGCGCTTGAGCTGGCTCCACTCTTCATTGTCCTTGTCAAACTGCTGTTGCAGGTGTGCTTCCTGCCCCATGGCCTGGATGATGCGCATGCCATTCAGGGACTCATTGACGCGGGTATTAATGTTGGCCAGCTGACTGCGTACTCCGTGAATCACGGGGTGACTGATTTTCTGGTAGAGGTGAATCGCCAGCAGCATGACGGGAATCAGCATCGCGGTCATGAACATCAGGCGGACATCCAGCAGGGCCATGGCGATAAAGATACCCACCACCCGAAAAAAGGCCTGAAGAATTGCCGGGATCACGCCCACAAACATCTGCCGCAGAACTTCAGAGTCATTGGTGATACGGGACACCAGACGACCAGTAGGCTCACTGTCGAAGTAGCTCATGGGCAGTCTCAGAACATGGGCAAACAGCATGCGTCGGATGTCATGAACCACCTTAAGTGCATTTTCCTGAAACTTCACATTCTGGATGTATTGAAGGATGGCCGAGCCCAGGTAGGTGCCGAACAGGGCAGAGCCCATCATGGCCAGGCCCATCGTATCATTCACTCCAGGGGCGATGTGTTCATCCAGAATGATCTTCATCAGCCACGGTGCCAGCATTTCCAGGCTGGTGGCCAGCAGCAGGATCAGAAAGGCACCCAGAAACTGCCATTGATAGGGTTTGGCGTAACGAACCAGCCTGGCCAGTCCACGGTAGCCTGATGTTTTTTTCTCGTCGTTTGCTAACACTGCATTGTTCCTCAGGCTACATCGGGCCGTTTAATCACGGCGTCTGGTTTCACTTCCAGAGGGTGCAGCAGTGTTCTGGCCTGCTGTCGGAAGATTTTTGCATACCAGTGTTCGGTCGTATTCTCTTCAGGCTGGTCAGAAGACATCAGTCGATCATGGTTGCCCTGCTCGATAATGCGGCCGCGATCCAGTACCAGAATATGGTCAGCAGTAATCAGCTCCGGTAGCCGCTGAGTGACCAGAATGATGGTTTTCTTACCTTTCATGGCCATCAGGTTCTTCAGAATACGGGCCTCGGTTTTCATATCCAGGGCACTGAAGGCATCGTCCAGCAACAGGATTTCAGCGTCAGCCAGCAGGGCACGGGCCAGTGCCAGGCGTTGCTTCTGGCCTCCGGACAGGTTGATGCCGTTCTCACCCAGCAGGGTGTCGTAGCCATCCTTAAAACCCATGATCTCTTCATCGATAGCCGCCAGTTTTGCTGCTTTTTCAACCGCTTCCAGACTGGCATCCGGTGCGGAAAAGCGAATGTTGTCTGCGATGGTGCCGGAGAACAGCATGGGTTCCTGGGGCACCCAGGCCAGTTTTTCCCGCAGCGATTCCACGGTCAGCTGTTGCAGTGGAATATTCCCCATTTTGATGAATGAGCCTTTAGGAAGATCAAACTCACGCAGGATCAGCCTGAGCAGGGTACTTTTGCCACTGCCGGTACGACCGGTAATCCCGATAAAGGCACCCGCAGGTATCTCAGTAGAGATACCTTGCAGTACCGGCTTCTCGTCAGACGCAGCGTTATAGCCAAACGACTGGATGTTTATCGAAAGGCTTGTGTCGCCTGGAGCCTGTTGGGCATCGGGGGCATTACTCACCTTTGGCTGGCGGGACAGCAGTTTTTCGAGACGTCCCCAGGACGCACTGCCGCGCTGGAAGACATTGAACTGCCAGCCAAACTGCAGCATAGGCCCCAGCATCTGACTCAGGTACAGGGTGAAGCTGGTTAACAGACCGACGGTCAGCTGACCATGGCTGATCAACCAGGCTCCACCCACCAGTGCCAATACGAAAGAGAGGCCAAAGAACAGGCTGATACTCGGGCCAAACAACGCATCGACTCTGGCAACGCTGGTATTGGCCTCGACAGCTTCCATGGATAGCTGTTCAAAGCGTTGAGTTTGCCGTTCGGTCAGCTGATGTGCTTTGACCGCACGAATGCCGGTGATGGACTCACGGGTTTCTTCGTTCAGGTTGGAAAAGGCTGCCTGTGAGCGACCAAAGCGTGAGTACAATGCAACTCCGTAGCGTTTGGTCACCCAGACCAGTACCGGGAACGGCAACATGGCCAGCAGGGTCAGTTGACCACTCACCAGGAACACCATGGCAAACAGAACGGTAAAGCCGGCGATCAGGGAGTCCACCAGGGTCATGATCCCGACACCAACGCTCTCCTCAACCGCATTGAGGTCGTTGGTGGCATGGGCCATCAGGTCACCGGTGGTGTGGTGCTGGTAAAACTCCGGAGAGAGCTGGGTGAAATGGGCAAACAACCGACTGCGCTGCTTACGGATCAGCTCAATGGAGGCACCGTAAAGCTTGGCTCTCCAGACGTATCGGAAACCATATACCAGCACACCAGTGATCAGTATCCCGGCAACATAACCGGCCAGTTCCCGGTTTGTAAGGCTATTGTCTTTTATGCCGTCAACCACATGACCAATCAGCCAGGGGGGCAGCAGGTTCAGGGCTGAGACAATCTGCAGACAGATAAAGGCCAGCAGGTATTGCGGCCAGTAGTCCTTCAGGAGTAACTATTCAGCACCCAGCAAAGGCGTATTGTTGTAATTTCGAACCGCTTTAAGAAGCGCCTGAAATATGTTCAACCCCTGCTTTTTAGCAGATGATAAATAGCTTCGGATTCGGGTAAACATGGTACCTCCGTCTTCGCTTCTGAAGCAGCCTGAGATCTTCTGCTCAAGTTTGGCCATCCTGGCATCACGTTCACTGCCATTGTTATCGAAGGGAATTGAAAAGTCCGACATGAAGCGCAACGTTTCAACCTTAAACTCAATAAGCCTTTTGAACAGGTTGTAGGCCTTGGTATTCCTGACCTTCTTACGTCCAAGCACCTGTCGTTGTTTTTCCATATAAGCGGTTTCCTTCGTGAGAGCCCTTTGAAGGATTTGGTCGTATATCGTCTCAATGCGAAGCTGTATTGCACCAGGCATTTGAGTCAGACCGGCTGCTTTGTATTTCTTGCAGAAGTGCCAGGAGAGCGTAAGCAATTTCATCAGCCGCAGAGCCAGCTTATTCGCATCCCTATCGACAACTCCCTGAAGCTCTCTCAGATGATGGGCATTACAAAGCACATGCACTGCCGCATAGGCAAAGTAGGACTTCCAATGATCGTGAACCAGAATGCCTGCAAAAGTCAGCAGGATGCCCATTGCATCCATTGCTTCACAACCTCGCCTTTCTGAGAGGTAGTAAAGCGTCCATTGGTCATCTCGCATAATGTGTAACCACCACAGTGAACCGTCAACCCGCATGCCAGTTTCATCCGCTCCTGCAACCGGACTTTCTTGTAAAGCATCGCGGATACTCTGCTCAGTAGAGGCCAGGTTCTCATGGGTATAGGCAACAAAATTGGCAACAGAGCCTGCGCTGACACTCATGCAATAAATAGTATTGAAATACTCAGACACCCGGTGATATGGGATGAAGTGATACTGGTTTAAATGAACAGCCATTGCCTGAGTCACTTCTCCGTATTGAGCAGCGGCTTTCACTCCTTGGGGAAACTCAGCGGTGTTCCGTTTACCACAAGGACATACTTTAACGTCTGCCCAGTACGCGGTAACTTCAAATTCTCCGGGTCTACCTGGATCAAAAACCTGTCGCTCAATGTATTTGGTGGGTTTAATATCGATAAGCGAAGACTGGCAACAGCAACATTTTTCAACCTTCAGATGCCTGACATAATCGGGTAAGGCGACACGTCTCAAACAAGAGCCTTGATGACCTTTCTGGCCACCTGGTTTATTGCCTGAAGATGGTCTAAGGCTTTTGGGGTTCGGTGTTTCCTGTGAGGAGCAGGGGGCTTCTTTGGAAGATGTATCACCTTTATCACTCCCTTTTTTACTGGGCTTTTGATAACCATCTGACGATGGTGGCTTACTACTGTTTTGACTGTTTTTATTAACCCTTTCTTCCAGTTCGCTGCAACGTTCCCGTAAAAGCGCATTCTCGGTCCGAAGCTCTTCATTCTCTTTAAGGAGAGCTTCGGTAAACGGAGTAGCTGGGAAGTCTGGTTCCATACTGGAGATTTGTTAGAAAAATTGAGTATAAGATGATGGTCGAAAAATCAGAAAATTCCAGATTTATATGAAGGGTGCTGAATAGTTACAAATTGAGTATAAGATGATGGTCGAAAAATCAGAAAATTCCAGATTTATATGAAGGGTGCTGAATAGTTACAATTCCAGAATACTGATTATGAATAAAGTGATAGGGTGGGGGCTGTTGCTGGTTTGGAAATGCCGTGCCACCACTCAATTGGCTTTGAAATGCATGTTGGTTTGCAGGTGTCATGAGTGAGCCTGAAGAAACTTTTTTATCTGAAGTAACTATGTCATCAAACTTTCCTTTGCTGTCTTCTGTTGGAAAGATTGGAGTTGTCTGCTGGGTAACAGCGTGACGACTTTGAGAGTAACGGGAATGCTGGTCATAGGGAGCAAACCTGAAGTGTTGCTGGTTATCCCTGAGCCTGTGTTGATGAGTATATGGAAGAAAGCTTTGGCTTGCTGCTAGAGTATTATAACCTTGACTAAACACTTGATCGTTTTGGTCATAATATCTTCCATGGTCGTTGTTACTGTGACTTGAAATTATTTCGTTGCAGAAGGGGTTGCTTAAGGGTTGATCGATGTATTGCTTGCAGGTGGTACCTGCTGGAATTTTCGGCTGAACTTTTTGACAGCTGGCCGGAGCTGAACTCTGAGGATTGAAATATTGTGTACCAGCAAGATATTCTGCGTGATGCTGGCGGCAGGCTAGAGAGTAAAGCCTGCCCGATGCACTTACTGGACTCGAAAAATCGCTTGCGCAAAAGCTGGTGACATTATCTTTGGATGGGGTATGTTGCTCAGGGTTGGTTGTGGCTGAATATGAATGACCCGCTGGAGTGGTACCCTGTGCATGAGATCGAAGTGTTTCTATGGCCAGGTCAAGATCATCTATGACGTTTTCATATGTATATTGTTGATGAGTGTCCGGATGACGGGTATTAATTGTCAGTAAACTCTGATCATTATTCCCTGTGGTATCAGGCGTATTCTGAACTGAAAAGTTGCATGGAGTGGCACTTGTTAAAGGCTCGACATGTAGCTCTGGTTTTCCAGAAGCACGAGAGCCTAAAGTATAGCTGGCAGGCTTTTGGTAAGCTGATTTAACAGGTAATGCGATGCCACTATCCGGTGTTCCTCGATCCTGTTTACCTGTTTGCTGATGAACACCTGCCACATACCTGCAGTGTTTCTTCAATAACCTTTTTGCCAGAGAGGTATGAACTGGTTTTGTAACAGGGTCGGTATCATCTGGGTTTGGGGTTAATGCTATTTGTGAATCATACCCGCTTTCATTACCGCGAAGAAAAGGTTCAGAAGGAACCATGATGGAATCTTCATCACTGTAGTCAGAAGTATCTAATATTGAACCTGTAGGTCTTGGAGAACTTGAACTATTGAGTTGCATAAACTTCATATTCTCAAGCGACTGTTCCTGCGGCATTGACGACTGACAGTGAGGCTGGGGACTTTCTTTTGGGAGAGGAACGGCTTTTTGAGCTAGTTGTGCAGCTTGTCTATGGAGGCCTTGAATGGCCGGATGGGGAGAGCTTTTATTTTTTTGACCATTGCCTGTCTTTGCTTTTTTATTTGGTCTGGCTTTTTTCTTCCTTTTGACTCTAATATTAAATTTATCCAGAAGCGAATCGGGTACATCTTCCCTAAACAATAAATCTTCGGGAATCACTCTTTTGGATTCAGGGTTCTCAATAGTAATAAAATATCTGGGAATGGAAGAAGCATCGCTATCTCCTGCTTCTTCTGTTTCAATACTTGCCATTTCCTTGTTTCCAGTTGATTCACCTGTCTGAATATCTGATGTTTCAGGGCAATCTTCATGGCTTAAGCTATTTGCTGTTACTGCTGCTGTTTCATGGCTGGGCTGAAGAGAGTCTGGTGGTATCCATGTTTTTGCTTTCACCTTGGGTGTACCAGAAACAGTGCGAGGCGCAGTATTATTACCCTCTGGAATACTTGATAATATAGGGGAGTATTCTGAAAGCTGGTATTGAGTTACATGATTATTAAGTTCTTTAACCGGTAATGGCATGCGTTGACTTAAAGCATTTTTCACCTCCTGAATTTCTTGTGGATTTCTTTTTATAACAGCACCGCCTGCTAACTTATGCTGAACACAAAATCGGTTCTTGGTTTTTTGCCAGACTGCGTTGGTTATTACTGCTTTATGCCACCGGACTATTTCCTCAGCCTTTGATAGTAGGTTGCAAACATCAACTGCTTCATCAGGAAATAGCATTTTTGATAATTTGGTGAAAGCTGCAGACTCATCGGGATACTCAGGATCGCTGTTTACGTTCACAGTTTGGTGACGTACATGACCCGTAACCTGTCCAGAATTCAGTGGTGCGGTATCCCTCTGGTAATGAGCAAAGTACTTGATAGTTCTATCGAGTATGCAGACAGTATCATCATCCTGTATACCCAGCTCTTCCTTGATCAGCTTAAGATGATGCATTCCGACGTCATCAATATCTACCTTAGCTGCTTTGGGTCCATTACACTGCGCCCTACCGGAGTTACGTTTTCCTGCCACGACAGGATCTGGGGCTTCGTTTATTCCTTGGTCCTGTCTATGTTGACCGTGTACTCTCGGTTGTTGTACTCCATACATCAGAAGCACTATTCATTCAATTATTCAGTAGTGTTTGGATACACATATCAGCAAGATAGTTCAGAAGTAATTTGAGTTTTTTATACAGCGCTGTTTCTCGGGTGGCTGCTTGCCTATCCAGCTGTGCTTTGATAGAACCACTATCCACATTCAGTGTCCGTATAGGATACACGTCAGACAGCCTTTATGACCAAGCCGTTAAAACAGAACCTTTCCCGAATAGACCTGAATCTGCTTACTGCACTTGAAGCCCTGCTGGAAGAGCATAGTGTCACCAGAGCCGCTTCACGCCTGTTTATCGGTCAGCCTGCTATGAGTCACCATCTGAGCCGGCTCAGAGAGCTGTTTGATGATGCATTACTGGTGCGGCAGGGCAGTCAGATGAAACTGACTCGGCGGGCAAGGGAGTTGGCTCCCAAGGTAAAAAAGATCCTGGACCAGGTAAGGAATGACCTGCTGCTTGTTCCGGAGTTTGACCCAGCCAGTTTTGATGGACACCTGAATATTGGACTGACCGACTATGCCGAGTCGCTGTACGCTGAGGTGATTGTTCAGGCTCTATTACAAAGCTCACCAAACTGTACCGTCAGTTTTATCCTGGTGGATCGGGACAGCGCGTTTACCCTGTTTCGTAATGGCCGGCTCGACCTGGCTATTGGCAGCCTTGGCGATGGTCCGAATGAATTGGCTGTTGATAAGCTCTATACCGAAAAACACGTTTGCCTGTTTGATAATGAACGACTTCAGCTGGATATACCGCTCTCCTATGATGACTTTCTCTCGGTTGACCATGCACTTATTAATAACACGGGAAATGTGAAAGGCGTGGTGGATGACTTGCTGGCTCAACGAGGTGATCGAAGAAAAGTTCGTGTGACCTGCGGACGGTTTACCTCATTGTTACGTCTTCTGCCGGAGCAGCCGCTGATCAGTGTGGTGCCTCAGGTTCTGGCAGCACTGGGACGTCCAGACCAAGGGCTGACCATGTCTCCCTGCCCGGTTCCCGTGCCGGATTTTGATATCTACGTTGCCTGGCGTAAGGAAGATAATGATGCGCCGGTGCTTCAGTGGCTCAGGGAGCTGGTGGCTGTTACGGTGAAGCAGCGAAGGCTTTCAATACTGCCATAAACCCTGACGATATGAGCTCCTGACCTCTGACCTATACTAGAAGGCTAATAACAAGCCCAGCAGAGGAGAGTGCATTTGGCAAACATTCGAATAATCAATGCCCATATTTTGGATGTCGTCCAAGGTTTCCTGTTGCCAAAACAGTGCCTCCTTATCAAGGATGGCCTTATAGAAGCTGTTGGTAATGACCTGCCCGAAGAGCCTGTAGATATGACACTGGATGCGGCGGGTCGCGTGGTCATGCCGGGGCTGTGTGATGCCCATGTGCATATTACTGCGGGTACTCCGGATTTTGTGGCATTGCGCCACTGGCCTCCCTCCTATGTTGCAGCCCATGCCAAACATATTCTGGAAGGCATGCTGATGCGCGGTTTCACCACGGTACGTGATGCCGGTGGGGCTGATTTTGGTTATGCACAGGCCATCGAGGAAGGACTGCTTACAGGGCCCCGGCTGCTGTTTTGTGGCCATGCACTGTCTCAGACCGGAGGGCATGGTGATATGCGCCTTCCCGGTGATCACCAGACTGATCATTGCTTCTGCTGTGCTGGACTTGGCAAAGTCTGTGATGGTGTTGCCGAGGTTCGCAAAGCCTGTCGGGACGAAATCCGCAAGGGCGCCCATCAGATCAAGCTAATGGTGTCTGGTGGTGTGGCATCACCCACGGATCGAATTGACAGTACCCAGTTTGCAGAAGATGAAATTCAGGCAGCTGTTGAGGAGACGGAAGCTGCCAATATCTATGTGATGGCTCATGCCTATACCAATCGTGCCATTAAGCGGGCCCTGGAGGCCGGAGTCCGTTCTATTGAACATGGCAATTTGATTGAGTTTGATGGCATCGAACTGCTGAAAAAGAAAGGCGCTTTTCTTGTACCCACGCTATCAACCTATGATCAGCTGGCGCTGAGAGGGGTTGAAGCAGGAATGCCGGAAGCGTTGCAGAAGAAGGTCTACAGTGTTCTGGATGCAGGCCTGCAGGCGTTGGAGGCGGCCTGGAAGGCGGATGTGAATATTGTCTTCGGTACCGATTTGCTGGGCAGTATGCACGATGCTCAGTTAAAAGAGTTCGCTATACGTGGTGAAATCATTCCACCAGATGAGTTGATCCGGTCGGCGACAGTGAAAGCGGCAGAGCTCTTTAACCTGTCTGGGCAGATCGGTGTGCTGGCAGAAGGTTATCGGGCGGACCTGCTGGTAGTGGGCGGAAATCCACTGGATGATCCTGGTGTTCTGCAACAGCCTGAGAAGCACCTGAAACTCATTATGAAAGACGGTAGGATTTATAAAAATCAGCTGTAGGGAGCGGATCATAGAAGTTTGCAGGCAAAGATCTCATCTTTGTACCACAAAGGCACGAAGTCACAGAGAAGCGCTGTTTACTGAATAGTCTTTCTTTGTGTCTTAGTGCCTTTGTGATGATGACAGGCTCAGGGTTTTACTTCTTCTCTTTGGCTTCAATCCGTTCCTTGATCATATTGTAACGTTCCAGTGGCATACCATTTTTGGCCAGTACCATCTCTTTAACCAGTGAGTTGTCTTTGGTCACGATGGTTACGTTATAGCCGTCTTTTGTCGAGGTGACTTTGCCTACTTTAACGTTGGGGTTACCCTGCATGATCAGCCGGGCTTCATTAAGGGTTCTGATTTCATTTGCAGAGAACTCGCGGTTCATGTGCTCTTTGAAGTTTTTGCCCATCATGCCACGCTTGCCATGCTCTCCTTTCATGAACTGGCCTGAGCGGCTTCCTTCCATGCAGTGTCTGTTATCGCCTTTGTCATTGTCCCACCAGGCAAAGGCTGAGGAAGCAGTAAATACAGTGACCAGGGCGGTTGCAATCAATGTTGTCTTTTTCATGGCTTTTGTCCTCAATGGGGTTCCACGTTGGTTTGGTGAAACCCTGGTAATCATTTCGGGTTTCGATGGACTCATTAAAAACCATGAATTTCTCAGAAATATCCCGAAGCCATGGGAGTTTGTCTCAATTTGTCTCAATTGTTCGCAGCCTATCCAAAGCAACGGTACTTAAGCTTTATAATATTTTGACCGGCAACCTGAACAGTGTGGAACGCCATGAAAAAACACATTCTTGTGGTTGATGACCACGATGACATTCGCGATCTGTTAGGGCGCTATCTGGATCAGCATGGCTATCTTGTTTCTCTGGCCGATGGCGGGGAGGCTATGCGTGGAGTTCTTGAGCGGGAAGCCATTGATCTTGTGGTTTTGGATATCATGATGCCGGGAGAGGACGGGCTGACATTATGTCGATATCTTCAGGAAAATGATGGTCCGCCAGTGATCATGCTGACCGCCATGAGTGAGGAAGCCGATACCATTGTCGGGCTGGAGATGGGAGCCGATGACTACGTCACCAAACCGTTCAGCCCAAGAGAGTTACTGGCACGTATCAAGGCCGTTCTGCGTCGTCTGGAACATGTCTCAGCAAAGGAACCTGCTGCGAGTGATCATTCAGCATTGACCTTTAAGGGCTGGAGCCTGGACGTTCATCAGCACCAGCTGACCCGGGAGGATGGCTTACTGGTGGATCTGAGCGCTGCTGAGTTTCGTTTGTTAAAGGTTTTTCTGGAACATTCACGGCAGGTACTGAGTCGGGATCAGTTGATGGATATGACCAAAGGGCGTGAAGCGCTGCCATTTGACCGGAGCATTGATAACCAGATCAGCCGGTTGAGGAAGAAGGTTGAGAAAGACCCGAAAAATCCAACACTGATTAAAACCGTCTGGGGTGGGGGATACATGTTTACAGAAGAATCAAAAGCGGTATGAAGGACTCATTGGATCTGGATGCTAAGCCTAAGGCAATAGGCAGGCCTGGGGTATTTAAACGTTTTTGGTCCAGTATGGTAACCCAGATGGTTCTGGCTGTTCTGGTTGCTCTTGTCATTGCCCAGGTTTTCAGCTTTGTTATTCTCGGGAATGCCTACAGAACTGTTCTATCGGATATCAGTCAGAAGTCTCAATTTCAGCAGATAGAATCCCTGGTCTGGTTACTGGAAAACAACCCGATCAGCGACTACTCGGCCATTCTGGCTGCAGCGCGAACCAAAAACGCCTGGTTTACCGTTGATGATCGCAGTGAGCTGGCCAACAGAGAGATGAATGTCCGTGATAAACGTCTGATGCAGCGTTTGTTGCACTTGATGGGGAATCAATACAAGGGGCGCATACTGGTTAAGGTGGATCACTCTCGTGATGAGGGCTTGATAAAAAGTGTTGTTTCCAAAAGCCCGGCCTTCAAGAGCAATGATTCGGAGTATTGGAAATCTACCAAGTACTGCAGTGATGGAGACCGTTGTCAGAAGCCATGGCATCAGCATCGCCCGACGACTGACTCCCGGCATGATGGCGACCGCCGTTATTATCGGGAAGGCTGGAGGCCACCAGTGGTCACCAGCCTCCAGGTCTCAGTGCATATGCTGAACGGCTACTGGCTGAATCTGAAGGCAACGGCTCCTGCAGCCCCCCCACTGGCGGCAAAACAGACCGTTATTTTCCTTGTTACAGCAATGGTACTGGTTCTGGCAGCCCTGGCGGTAATGGTAAGGCGTATTACCCGGCCCCTGCGGATGCTTGCAAAAGCTTCTACTCGTTTGGGGGTAGGGGAGCTGGTAGAGCCTCTGCCTGAGAAAGGTCCTGCCGACCTGAAGGAAACTATTAGGGCATTTAATCAGATGAATGATCGCCTGCAGCGGTTTGTGTCGGACCGAACCCGCATGCTGGCAGCGCTCTCCCATGATCTCCGAACCCCGATTACCAGTATGCGACTTCGGGTTGAGCTGATGCCGGAAAGCAAAGACCGTGATCAGCTTCTGGCCACTCTGGAGGAGATGCAGCAGATGTCAGAGGCCACGCTGGCCTTTATGCGCCAGGCATCGGACAACGAAGTGACTCGACAGGTTGATCTGAACGCCATGACCGGCAGCTTGTGTGATGATTTGGCGGAGCTTGGGCAGGATGTGAGTTTTCAGGAAACCAGCGAGGTTATTATTCGCTGTCGCCCAGTGAGCCTGAAACGGGCGCTGAGGAACCTGATTGAGAATGGCGTTAAATATGGTCAGCGTGTTGATGTAATCCTTAAGCTGTTTGACAGGGCCGGTCAGCATTTTGTGGCTGTGGAGATTCAGGATCATGGGCCGGGTATTCCTGAAGATAAGATGGAACAGGTGTTTGAGCCCTTTTTCCGTCTGGAAGGTTCAAGGAACCGGGATACCGGCGGAATCGGTCTGGGTATGGCCATTGCCCGAAATATCGTCCGTAATCATGGTGGAGAGATCTATTTGGAAAACAGTGATGAAGGGTTAAAAGTAACTCTGGAGTTACCTCTGAACGCTGTATAAATGACAGGTTGCATCACTGCCTGTGTGGTTACCATTATCTGATGCCCCCAGAGTGGCTCTGGGGGCTTTTTGACCCTTCTAGCCCTGTTAACTTTGTTAGTAACTATTCAGCACCCTTCATATAAATCTGGAATTTTCTGATTTTTCGACCATCATCTTATACTCAATTTTTCTAACAAATCTCCAGTATGGAACCAGACTTCCCAGCTACTCCGTTTACCGAAGCTCTCCTTAAAGAGAATGAAGAGCTTCGGACCGAGAATGCGCTTTTACGGGAACGTTGCAGCGAACTGGAAGAAAGGGTTAATAAAAACAGTCAAAACAGTAGTAAGCCACCATCGTCAGATGGTTATCAAAAGCCCAGTAAAAAAGGGAGTGATAAAGGTGATACATCTTCCAAAGAAGCCCCCTGCTCCTCACAGGAAACACCGAACCCCAAAAGCCTTAGACCATCTTCAGGCAATAAACCAGGTGGCCAGAAAGGTCATCAAGGCTCTTGTTTGAGACGTGTCGCCTTACCCGATTATGTCAGGCATCTGAAGGTTGAAAAATGTTGCTGTTGCCAGTCTTCGCTTATCGATATTAAACCCACCAAATACATTGAGCGACAGGTTTTTGATCCAGGTAGACCCGGAGAATTTGAAGTTACCGCGTACTGGGCAGACGTTAAAGTATGTCCTTGTGGTAAACGGAACACCGCTGAGTTTCCCCAAGGAGTGAAAGCCGCTGCTCAATACGGAGAAGTGACTCAGGCAATGGCTGTTCATTTAAACCAGTATCACTTCATCCCATATCACCGGGTGTCTGAGTATTTCAATACTATTTATTGCATGAGTGTCAGCGCAGGCTCTGTTGCCAATTTTGTTGCCTATACCCATGAGAACCTGGCCTCTACTGAGCAGAGTATCCGCGATGCTTTACAAGAAAGTCCGGTTGCAGGAGCGGATGAAACTGGCATGCGGGTTGACGGTTCACTGTGGTGGTTACACATTATGCGAGATGACCAATGGACGCTTTACTACCTCTCAGAAAGGCGAGGTTGTGAAGCAATGGATGCAATGGGCATCCTGCTGACTTTTGCAGGCATTCTGGTTCACGATCATTGGAAGTCCTACTTTGCCTATGCGGCAGTGCATGTGCTTTGTAATGCCCATCATCTGAGAGAGCTTCAGGGAGTTGTCGATAGGGATGCGAATAAGCTGGCTCTGCGGCTGATGAAATTGCTTACGCTCTCCTGGCACTTCTGCAAGAAATACAAAGCAGCCGGTCTGACTCAAATGCCTGGTGCAATACAGCTTCGCATTGAGACGATATACGACCAAATCCTTCAAAGGGCTCTCACGAAGGAAACCGCTTATATGGAAAAACAACGACAGGTGCTTGGACGTAAGAAGGTCAGGAATACCAAGGCCTACAACCTGTTCAAAAGGCTTATTGAGTTTAAGGTTGAAACGTTGCGCTTCATGTCGGACTTTTCAATTCCCTTCGATAACAATGGCAGTGAACGTGATGCCAGGATGGCCAAACTTAAGCAGAAGATCTCAGGCTGCTTCAGAAGCGAAGACGGAGGTACCATGTTTACCCGAATCCGAAGCTATTTATCATCTGCTAAAAAGCAGGGGTTGAACATATTTCAGGCGCTTCTTAAAGCGGTTCGAAATTACAACAATACGCCTTTGCTGGGTGCTGAATAGTTACCTTTGTTATACTCTGATTCTAATAAAAATATTTGCAGGGAATGAGTTCATGGAAATTTCTACCATTGTCTTTCTTGGCATTATTGTCGGCGCCATTTTCTATGTTGTCGGTATTTACAACAGCCTGGTCAGTAAGAAGAATAACTACGAGAACGCTTTTGCTCAGATTGAAGTGCAGTTGAAGCGCCGTTATGACCTGATTCCAAATCTTGTTGAAACCGCCAAAGGGTATCTAAAGCACGAGCAGGATACTCTGGAGAAGGTGATCAGCGCCAGAAATCAGGCGGCCCAGTTATTAAAAGGTTTGTCTGGCAAGCTGGATGCTTCTGGTATCAAAAAGCTACAAGGGGCTGAACAGGCGTTAATGGGAGCCATGGGTGGGCTGAATGTGGTTATGGAGAACTACCCCGACCTGAAAGCCAATGAAAATATGATGCAGTTGACTGAAGAGCTGACCAGCACCGAGAACCGAGTATCCAGAGCTCGCCAGTTTTATAATGACTCGGTTACTGACTATAACAGCTACCGCCAGTCTTTCCCCCCTGTGTTTTTTGCCAATACTTTTGGTCACAGTAAAGATGCCGCTTTGCTGGAGTTTGAAGACAGCGCAGCCATGCAGAAAGCACCGAAAGTCAGCTTTTAAGAGAAGTTCAGGGTATGAATTTCTTTGAACATCAGGAAAAAGCGCGTACTCAGACCCGCTATTTGCTGGCATTAATGTCATTGGCAGTGTTAAGCCTGGTTGTGGTGATCAATGCTATATATGCGGGATATGCTGCATTCCAGAGGCAGGAACCTTTCTTAAATCATTTCACTTGGGAAACGTTCATTATTTCCTCTGCTGTCGTTGTTTCCACGGTCTTACTGGGCAGTGTGACGAAAGCCGTCATATTGGCTCACGGTGGTGGTAAGGCGGTTGCTGAATCCCTTGGTGCCATGAGAATCAAACCTTCAACCAATAACCGATACGAACGCAGGTTATTGAATGTTGTTGAAGAGATCGCCATTGCCTCAGGCACTCCGGTTCCTCCTGTTTATTTGCTTCATGGAGAAAGAGGCATTAATGCTTTTGCTGCGGGAGTGAGGCTGAATAATGCAGTGATCGGTATCACTAAAGGGGCTATGGAGCAACTGAGTCGTGAGGAGCTTGAAGGGGTTGTTGCTCATGAGTTCAGTCATATCATCAATGGTGATATGCGCTTGAATATGAGGCTGATCGGCATTGTTTTCGGTATCACGATGCTGACAGATGTTGGGTATCATCTCTATCGCCATGGTTATTATTCGCGTTCAAAACAGGCGGGTTACTTCTATATAGTTGGCATTGGCATGATGCTGGTGGGCTACATTGGTGCTTTCTTTGGGAATATCATTCGGGCCTCGGTTAATCGTACACGGGAGTATCTGGCCGATGCTTCCGCTGTTCAGTACACACGGGATAACGAAGGTCTTGCCAGTGCTTTAAAAAAGATCGGTGGTGCGGTCTATGGCTCCAACCTGGATAGTGGCGCGGCGATGGAATGCAGCCATATGATGTTTGGCTCTGCTTTTACGGGATCGTTCTGGAATTTATTCGCTACTCACCCTCCTCTGGATAATCGAATTCGAAAACTGACTCCAAACTGGAATGGTCAATATATTACACCCAAAGCGATTGATATTGAGGATAAACCTGAAAATAAAGCGTCATCACAGGAAAAACCTGGCCCAGAAGTGGCTGTTGCCGGAGTTGCTACTGCTCTATCTGCCTCAGTAAATTCGATTGGTGCTCCAAGGGCTTCTCACCTCAAGTATGCCCGTAACATGGTTGATCATTTACCGGTAACATTATCTGAGGCTATCCACCATAGTAACGGAGCATGTCGCGTCGTCATGGCACTGTTGCTGGATGATGCCCCTTCTGTTTTGAAAAAACAGTGTGATCTGATTACCAGAATTTTTCCCCGGGAAGTATTAACCAAAACGCTTGAGCTGCATGAGCTGCTTGACAATGCCAGACTGCTAACAGATCGGCTGTCGATTCTTGAAATGACGTTGCCAGCGTTAAAAATGCTAAACATTGATCAGCAGGAGCTATTGCAGAAGGTGCTGCTAAAGCTGGCGACGGCTGATGGCAAAACAACGGTGATGGAGTGGTCCCTGATTACCATTGTTGATCACACTTTGCCTAAAAAGAAAAAATCAGAAAATGTTTTCCGCTATGAAAAGTATCGGAATGTTAATCAGTTATCCGATGAAGTGGCACTATTGATAAAAGCCCTGGTTGGCATGTCTGGAATGTCCGTTGAAGAGAAGCGACGTTGTTTTAGAAAGACAGTAAAGAGATTAAACATCACTACTTCTGGAAAAACGAAGGTATCGTTCAAGGCATTAACTCAGGGCTTGAAAAAAATTGCCTTACTGCGCGCGGATGCCAAAGAGCAGCTGTTAAAAGCACTTTGCAAATGCATTGAACACGATGGTGAAGTAGTGATGGAAGAGGCTCAGGCACTCCGAGCCATTGCTGTTGTAATGGAGTGCCCGGTGCCACCACTGGTGCCTGAAAATGAAAAACAGACATAATCCTCTAAACTCTATGGTAGGCGTTACGGATAAGTTGCACCTGCCCGGCAGGAATAACTGAGCGAAGGGATGTTTCTTCTAGTCTTGCTTGTTTGCTATTCAGGCGAGCACCATTTTCGTCTGAATAGATATCACGAAGACATCTCATTGTTGCGTCTCTTCTACGCCTATCCTGATGCTGAGCATCAAAATTATCGATGGTTCCACGATGCTGATCTCTATGCCGTTTTATCGCGTCGTATACTTGTGCATGGTTTAAGCGATCTAAATTTAATCTTGAGCCAGGTAACAATATGGGACGCCAGCCTTTCATGGCATCAAGAGCACTGGCTAGATCTGCACCTAGCCGGCCATCATTTAACTTATTCAATGCTGAGGCTTTCACGGGAAAAAGCTGGTATGTCTCTTCTCCATCAGGTCCTGTAAACATTGCGTGAAAATCACCAAGCAGCTGTCCTGGTTCACCAATCTTTTGATTGATAAGCCAAGTACGAAAGTTTGCTACCTGCTGTTGCCGCTCTTGTGCAGTACGTCCTGGTGGATTCATGCGATTGTTGTATTCATCAACACAAAGTTGCAGGGCTTCAGTCAGTTTTTTTGCAAGTTCAGCCTGCTCCAGATACTCATCAGCTTTCATGGTATTGTCAACCAGCTGTTTAGCTTCGTTCCGAATATCTTGTGGAATCCTCTGGTATGGGTCTTGTTGCCTTGGTGGAGGTGCTGCAGGCCCTGCTGCTCCAGCAGCCCCTGGTGGATTTGGTGCTCCAGGTCCAGCGGCTCCGGCCCCTGGTGGATTTGGTGCTCCTCCGGCTCCTGGCGGATTTCCTCCTGGTAAACCACCTCCTGCTCCTGCTGGCATCATAATAACGTACCTCCCTTACATCTATCATCTATGAGTTTTGATGTAGATTTCGACAGGCTTAGCCTGACTAAGTTCCAGTCAGGCTCTTTGGACTTTTGTCTAATGTCGGGGATTACAGGCGTCGAACTTTGAATTTTCTTCCCTTTATTCTGCCTTTTTCCAGTCTGTTCAGTGCAGATCTGGCACTTTCACGTTTAACGGCAACATAGGCCACAAAGTCAAAGATATTGATCTTTCCCACCTGGTCTCCGGGAATCCCTGCCTCACCGGTCAGGGCGCCGAGGATATCGCCTGGGCGGACTTTGTGCTTTCGGCCACCATCAATGGCGATTGTTACCATGGGGGCTGGGACTGGTTGTTGGGTACCAGTGAGCGCTTTAGGATCACCAAATACCAGGGGAGCCTTGAGATAATCGCTGATATTATCCAGTTTGTACTGTTCCCGCTGGGTATGAAGGCTGAGAGCCAGGCCTTTTTTACCAGCCCTTCCGGTGCGGCCAACCCGGTGAACGTGCACCTCAGGATCCCGGCTCAGATCGTAATTGATCACTGCTGCCAGATTTTCAATATCCAGTCCCCGGGCTGCAACATCAGTGGCAATCAGCAGGTTTGAGCTTTGATTGGCAAAGCGAACCAGCATTTGGTCACGCTCTTTCTGCTCCATATCCCCGTGCAGTACCACGGGCTTGTAGCCAGCTTCATATAGCTCAGTGCCCACCTCTTTACAGATTTGCTTGGTGTTACAGAAAATGACGCTGGATTCAGGCTGGTAGTGTTTGAGCAGCTTGATCAGCATTGCTGGTTTGTCAGCATTTTCAGCATGATAGAAGCGCTGCTCGATGTGCTCATGGCTATGGGTGCTCTCAACGGTCACTTCAACAGGCTGTTGTTGAAAGCGTTCGCTTAAATCCCGGATACCCTTTGGGTAAGTGGCTGAGAAGAGCAGGGTTTGTCGCTGTTCAGGCAGGTGATCAATGATATTTTCAATGGCATCAATAAACCCCATGTCCAACATGCGATCGGCTTCATCAAGCACCAGCGTATTTACTCGATCGATTGACAAGGTTTTTTTCCGCAAATGATCCTGGATACGCCCCGGCGTACCGACAACCACATGGGCGCCATGTTCCAGTGAGCCAATTTGTGGGCCGATAGGCTGGCCACCACAAAGTGTGACGACCTTTATATTCTGCTGGTATCGAACCAGCCGTCGAATTTCCTGGGCAACCTGAGTTGCCAGTTCCCGGGTCGGGCACATCACCAGTGCCTGACATCCAAAATCCCGCTGTTTCAGCTTCACTATCAGCCCAATGGCAAACGCAGCGGTTTTACCACTGCCGGTTTTGGCTTTGGCAATGACATCTTTGCCTTCAAGAAGCTCAGGCAGGCTCTGCTGCTGAATAGGTGTCATTTCCTTATAGCCCAGACTGTCCAGGTTATTGATGAGGGAGTCAGGCAAAGAGAGATCACTAAAGCGGGAAGGCGCTGTTGCGGAGAGAGTAGGTGAAGTCAAATCAAGCTCTTGGCATGTGCCATGGTACAGAAGAGGTCAATGATTATAACAGAGTCTACTCTTAATGACGGTGAATCATTACAGCAGTTCATCAGGAACCCGGTGGTTTGATGAGGTCCCTGGGCTCAATACACGGTGTGTTTAACCGATTGTAACTATTCAGCACCCTTCATATAAATCTGGAATTTTCTGATTTTTCGACCATCATCTTATACTCAATTTTTCTAACAAATCTCCAGTATGGAACCAGACTTCCCAGCTACTCCGTTTACCGAAGCTCTCCTTAAAGAGAATGAAGAGCTTCGGACCGAGAATGCGCTTTTACGGGAACGTTGCAGCGAACTGGAAGAAAGGGTTAATAAAAACAGTCAAAACAGTAGTAAGCCACCATCGTCAGATGGTTATCAAAAGCCCAGTAAAAAAGGGAGTGATAAAGGTGATACATCTTCCAAAGAAGCCCCCTGCTCCTCACAGGAAACACCGAACCCCAAAAGCCTTAGACCATCTTCAGGCAATAAACCAGGTGGCCAGAAAGGTCATCAAGGCTCTTGTTTGAGACGTGTCGCCTTACCCGATTATGTCAGGCATCTGAAGGTTGAAAAATGTTGCTGTTGCCAGTCTTCGCTTATCGATATTAAACCCACCAAATACATTGAGCGACAGGTTTTTGATCCAGGTAGACCCGGAGAATTTGAAGTTACCGCGTACTGGGCAGACGTTAAAGTATGTCCTTGTGGTAAACGGAACACCGCTGAGTTTCCCCAAGGAGTGAAAGCCGCTGCTCAATACGGAGAAGTGACTCAGGCAATGGCTGTTCATTTAAACCAGTATCACTTCATCCCATATCACCGGGTGTCTGAGTATTTCAATACTATTTATTGCATGAGTGTCAGCGCAGGCTCTGTTGCCAATTTTGTTGCCTATACCCATGAGAACCTGGCCTCTACTGAGCAGAGTATCCGCGATGCTTTACAAGAAAGTCCGGTTGCAGGAGCGGATGAAACTGGCATGCGGGTTGACGGTTCACTGTGGTGGTTACACATTATGCGAGATGACCAATGGACGCTTTACTACCTCTCAGAAAGGCGAGGTTGTGAAGCAATGGATGCAATGGGCATCCTGCTGACTTTTGCAGGCATTCTGGTTCACGATCATTGGAAGTCCTACTTTGCCTATGCGGCAGTGCATGTGCTTTGTAATGCCCATCATCTGAGAGAGCTTCAGGGAGTTGTCGATAGGGATGCGAATAAGCTGGCTCTGCGGCTGATGAAATTGCTTACGCTCTCCTGGCACTTCTGCAAGAAATACAAAGCAGCCGGTCTGACTCAAATGCCTGGTGCAATACAGCTTCGCATTGAGACGATATACGACCAAATCCTTCAAAGGGCTCTCACGAAGGAAACCGCTTATATGGAAAAACAACGACAGGTGCTTGGACGTAAGAAGGTCAGGAATACCAAGGCCTACAACCTGTTCAAAAGGCTTATTGAGTTTAAGGTTGAAACGTTGCGCTTCATGTCGGACTTTTCAATTCCCTTCGATAACAATGGCAGTGAACGTGATGCCAGGATGGCCAAACTTAAGCAGAAGATCTCAGGCTGCTTCAGAAGCGAAGACGGAGGTACCATGTTTACCCGAATCCGAAGCTATTTATCATCTGCTAAAAAGCAGGGGTTGAACATATTTCAGGCGCTTCTTAAAGCGGTTCGAAATTACAACAATACGCCTTTGCTGGGTGCTGAATAGTTACGATCTGACCATTGACGGTGGTGATGCAACGGAGACATTGATGGCCATGGGTGGCTTCAATGAAACCCTGTCACTGACGTCCGATGCCAGAAGCTACTATCAGAACCTTGAAGCCGCTGCATTTAAGCCTGGCAGCTTTGCCAATGATGTCCGGGTAGATATCAACAATACCGCCCAGCTGCACATCACTGATCTGCTGACACAAGGGGGTGACCTGAGAATGACCGGTGACCTGCTGATTGATGCGGCTACGGTTAACACCGGACAGGGCTACAACATGAGGATGGTAACCGGCTATCAGACAGTGGATGAATTATCTCTGGACCTGAATAACTCAGATGGTTCAGCTCTACCAGTAGATGGCCAGTTTATGACGCCCTATGGTGAATTCTGGATGTCGGTCGACGATGTGAATGTCACCACTAATGCACAGTTCACCCGTTATAATCTGCCTCTGCTACTGACTTATAAGGGCAGTCAGGATGACCTCACTACTATTGGTTTACCAGAGTCGTTCTACCGTTTGAGTCTTGAATACCAGAAT
Organism: Endozoicomonas sp.; assembly: GCF_965196975.1. Classification (NCBI taxonomy): domain Bacteria; kingdom Pseudomonadati; phylum Pseudomonadota; class Gammaproteobacteria; order Oceanospirillales; family Endozoicomonadaceae; genus Endozoicomonas; species Endozoicomonas sp. The sequence goes on along the minus strand of NZ_OZ239981.1, from coordinate 3,833,813 downwards.
GAGATAACGAACCAGACACTGGAGCAGATTACCCAGGGTAACCCTGTTACAGAGCAGTTGAGTGGTGATGCCGATCCTGTATCCTTATCGGCCAGCTGGGTAGCTGCTAACCTGCCTGCTTCTGAAGGAAATCAGGCGGGTAGTGGAAACTTTGATGGGGATCTTGAGTACGAAGCAGAACAGTCGGAAGAAGAGGAAGAGTACTGGTTGATTTCTGAACCGGGCGTTGAAGAGGAGTCGTAAATGAACACCTGGACCAAGAAGAATAAGAATATAAATCAGGAAGGTCTTACAGGGCAGGGAATGATGTCAGGATCTCGATGGAAGAGTGAACTACACGCTTTGTCCTTTGGGGCCTTACTTGCCTGTGCTCCACTGTCGGCACAAACACCGCCAGATGACTATGACTACGCAGGTCAGACCAGTAAAGACCTGTTTGAGCGAGAACTCCGTCTTCGGGAAAAAGAAAAAAAGCCGAACTTGCCCGCAATCACTGAACAGACCGAGCCGACTGAAGAAGTCACCGGAGGACCAACATTTATCCTCCGGGGAATCCGATTCACCAAGTCGGCCCACCTGACTCAGGAAGAGCTGCAGAACATTGTTCAGCCAGCTCTGGGCGAAGAGATTGATTACAACGGACTCCAGAAAATTCTGGGAACCATCAATCAGCTCTATCGGCAGAAAAACATCTATACGGCGGTTGCCGTTTTTCCAGAGCAGCAGGTCTCCGATGGTGTTGTCATTATCCGTCTGGTTGAAGGCTCTATTGGGGAAATTGTCTTTGAAGGTAATAAGTACACAGAAGATGGTTATTTCCGCGAGTGGATAGATTACGACAACCAGCTGGCCTCCATTGATATTGAAGCTCTGGAAAAGGACATTCTGTTTTATAACCGGATACACAACCAGCGTCTGCAAGCTGAGCTTAGAGCCGGAAAAGCCTTTGGTCTGACGGATATTGTTATTAATGTACCTGAGCCTGGCAGGGATAGTCTGGAACTTTATCTGGATAACTATGGCTATGAAAGTTCGGGTGAAGCACAGCTCAGTGCACTCTACCAGCGCAATCAGCTGTTTCGTCCTTCAGATAAAGCCATGGCTTATGGGTTGGTATCCAGTGGTTTGAAGTCCTTTGTTTCCAGTTACAGTACCGTGGTAGGAACGGATGGGCTTCGGTTGGGTGGCAGCCTGCAATTTACCAATGCCACTGTTACCTCCGGTGACTTCAAGGATCTGGGCTATACCGGTGACACCCTTCGGCTTGGTCTGGAGGGCAGTTATCTGGTGTATTCTGATGCTGACCTCTGGGTAAATCTGGTGGCGGCCATCAGCAATTCAAGTTCGAAGAACAGTGTTACCGGTGGTGATCTTTCCGACTATCAGACAGGGCGTTATCAACTGGGCGCTGAACTGAGCTGGCTGGGCAGTCAGTGGCAGTTCAGTGGACGGCAGCTCTACAGCTCTGTGAACAGCAAAGAGAAGCTGCAGGGCATTACTCGTAAGTTTAACCTGTTCAACACCCGACTGACGTTTATCTATAACTTTGATAATCCTTTCTATGCACTGTCTACCGTAGAAGCGCAGTTTACTTCGGAGCAGGCACTGCCGGGGGCTGTGTCGTTTACCCTTGGTGGCCCATCAACCCTGCGGGGATACCAACAGGGTGTTGCCAGTGGTGACCAGGGCTGGTATCAGCAGATTGAAGTGCACTACAATGGTTTCTCATTTAATGAGTACCTGTTTGACCTTTATGGGTTCTACGACCATGGTGAGGTTGAATCCCTGAATCCAAAACAGACCCTGTCTTCCGCTGGAGTAGGGATCAATGTTTCTGGGAACGAGTGGTTCAGTTTTGACCTGACCGTTGCCAATGCAATGGAAGAGGTGGCGCCGGATCAGGACAATACCAGCCTCTATGCCCGGATTACCTGCCACTGTATAGACTAAGAGCTATAAGACACTGGCAATTTCACCTGGCTTACGCAGCATTTTGTCGATATCACCAATATGCTGCTCTTCTTCCGAAATTAGCCGACGGGCATACTCTTCAATAATGATCTGGTGAGATTGTTCCGCCAGTTGCAGCAACTCATAGTAATGCTTTACACCTGCTTTCTCGAATTCCAGAGACTCAATCATGATGTCGTGAATATCATGCTTTGAGGTTTCTAACAGTTCACCAATACCCAGTGACGGATGTTCTCCCATCAGTGTAATCATCTCTCCGGCTTCATGGGCATGTGTCAGTGTTTCTGTCGCAGCACTTCGCAGCCAACCAACAATAGGAATACGACTGTAGCCAAACACCATAAAACTGTAATGGGTATAACGGACAACACCTGCCAGCTCGTATTCAAGAATAGTATTCAGCTTGGCAACGATGGCCTGTTTGTTATCAGTCATAGATACTCCGATTCTGATTACAGATCGGAGTATTAGTATAGATGGGGAATCGTTATGGAGAGAGTGGTTATGGGGGAACCATAGGGTAGGTTCCATTCGTTCTCCGGTTGTTGTTCACTGGTTAAGCAGTTTCAACGGCTTTTATTGGATGATAGTATCCCTGGCGCCAAAATGGCCACACCCTGCTCCTGCTCACTTTGCCATCCTGCCTTAATCCGGGCATGTGTATAGGTGTGAATGCGCTGATTAATGCCAATGTTTTCTTCTCGCTTTGATCGTTATATTGACGAGTCCAAAGCACTGCTCAGTCTTTCTTTACCCATCATTGTTACTCAGCTGGCCACCAATGGAATGAATTTTGTGGATACCAGTATGGCCGGACAGGCCAGTGCCAGAGATCTGGCGGCGATTGCTGTCGGAACCAGCCTCTGGTTACCGGCCAGTCTGTTGCTGCGTGGTATCCTGATGATGCTGACACCAGTAACGGCCCACCATCGTGGGGCTGGTAATAATCCGGGTATTAGTAAAGATCTTGGACAAACGCTATGGATTGCTTTGTTGTGCTCTGCCATTTTGATCGGGTATCTGAATGGCAGTGAGGAGATTCTTGTTTATATGAAGGTTGCACCGGAAATTATTCCAGTCGGTGTTGGTTACCTTCATACCTTAGCGTTCGGTCTGCCAGGCATAGCTCTGTTCTATATGCTCAACAGTTTTCTGGAAGGCATGGGCAATACCCGTGCACCCATGGTGATTTCGGTATTGGGGCTGCTGGTCAATATTCCGGTGAACTACGTTCTGATCTATGGGAAGTTTGGCCTTCCGGCACTGGGAGCTGTTGGGTGTGGTTGGGCGACCAGTATTGTGTACTGGCTGATGTCATTGTTGATATTTCTGTATATCTGCAAACATCATCGGTATGAACACTTGCTTGATCTGAAAGCGACGTTTCCTGATGTTTCCCGAATACAGGCATTGTTTCGCCTTGGGCTACCTATCGGTATCAGTATCTGTGTTTGTGGCAGTATTTTTGCCGTAATAGCGCTGCTGATTGGCAAGCTTGGGGCAAATAACATTGCTGCTGCCCAGATTGCTCTGAACTTTTCCAGCATGACCTATATGATTCCTATGAGTCTGTCGTTTGGTATTACCATTCGTGTGGGGCACTCACTGGGTAAAGGGCTGAACAATGAAGCCAGAATGCAGGCAATCTGTGGCATTTTGACAGCCGCGTTGATAGCTGTGCTGTCAGTACTGTGCATATTGCTGTTCCGGCAGCAGATTATCAGCCTATATACGAATGACCCTCTTATTGTCAAAGGGGCTTCGGTATTGCTGGTGTGTGCTGCGATGTATCAGGTGAGTGATGCGGTACAGGCATCGACCAGTGGAGCGCTGAGAGGATATAAAGACACTCATGTACCCATGTTGCTCTCCTGTGGGGCTTATTGGGGGGTTGCCTTACCACTCGGGTATGCATTTGCCATGACGGATTTTTTTGGCACCCCATTGGGTACTGAGGGTTTTTGGGTTGGTATCATCACCGGGCTGACATTAGCTGCCGCACTATTGCTTGGCAGGTTGATTCATCTGATGAAATACAGCATGGCTGCAAAACAATAATATTAAGTAGCTGGCCCTATGGAATCGAATATTTCTGGGTGACTACCCACTTACTCAGAAAATAGGATTTCATAGGGTCAGTTACTTAGGTAATGGCTGAGTCTATGTTGTGGTCCAGCCATCATCAAAATCCCCTGAATGGGTTAAGCCCTTTCCTGCCAATCTTATTAAGCTAAGGAACCGTTACTCATCCGGAAGCATAACAATAATGAAAAAACTATCGGGAAAGGTAGCTCTGGTGACTGGAGCGGGCCAGGGTGTTGGCCAGGGAATAGCACTTTCTCTGGCTAAGGCGGGGGCTTTGGTGGCAGTCGCTGGTAGAACACTGGCAAAATGTGAATCAACCTGTGAACAGATTCAGGAACTGGGTGGTAAAGCCATTGCCATCTCGATGGATGTAAAAGATCCTGAATCTCTGTCTGCTGGTGTAGAGCGTGTGGTCAGTGAGTTGGGTGGGTTGAATATTCTGATAAACAATGCCCAGGAAATTGCGCTTGGCACCCTGAACAAAATAACCGATGAAGCGTTTGAAGCGGGCTGGCAGTCAGGGCCATTGGCAACGTTGCGACTGATGCGCCTCTGCTACCCACACCTTAAAGGTGATGGCGTTATTATCAATCTGGCTTCTACAGCGGCCAAGCGCTGGGATATGTCGGGTTATGGGCCTTATGCCGCAGTAAAGGAAGCGACTCGTTCCCTCAGCCGGGCAGCGGCCTGCGAATGGGGGCCGGATAATATCCGCTGTAACGTGGTGCTGCCCCATGCAAAATCCCCAAGTCTTGAGTGGTGGATGAATACCAATCCGGAAGAAGCTGAAGCATTTGTTAATGCTATTCCAATGCGCCGCGTAGGGGAGTGTGAAGACGACATTGGCAGGGTTGTTACCAATCTCTGCTCTGATGATATGCGTTATATCAACGGCCAAAGTATCGCTGTTGATGGTGGTCAGGCGTATATGGGGTAATAATACCAACGCCACCTTCTAAACATGAACTGCGCAGCCATTTTTCACAGCTGATTCTTCGTTGGAATTCCTCGCAATAGCCCCGCTATTACTCGTCATTTCGCCTTGCCCAGCAGTCCAAAATGACTTGCTCGATACCATATTTAGAAGGCGGAATTTGTATAATAGGCAGCAAATTTCAGAGAGAACAAACCATGCCATTCAGTCTGGAGATGAAGGTTCGCGACTATGAGTGCGACCTGCAGGGAATCGTAAACAACAGTGTCTACTTCAACTATCTGGAGCATGCACGGCATGAGTTTCTGCACGCTAACGATATCGATTTTGCCAGACTGGCGGCAGAGAAGATTAATCTGGTGGTGCTGAGAAGCGAGATGGATTACAAAATGTCGCTGGTACCCGGGGACGAGTTTTATGTGGAAGTAGAACCGGTGCGGCTTTCCAAACTGAAATTTGGTTTTAAGCAGAGAATCTTCCGTAAACGGGATAACAAGCTGGCCATTGATGCTCTGGTTATTGGTACTTCGGTGAATGCTAAAGGAAGGCCTTTTCTTTCTGACGACATTGACCGGGTGTTTCCACTGGTCGAAATGGCATGAGGATCAAATGACAAAACGTCAGAACTTATCTGACGTTTTGTCTTCAGCTTATTTTTTCAAAAACTTTCTTCCCAAAAAGTAGTCCACGCTGACATAGCGTCCGGCTCCCTGGAAAAAAAAGCACCAGCAGCATCACCAGATAGGTTGCCGCAAACTCAATCCCATTGTTCAGAATCACCGGTTTGCCAAACTCGGTAATGTAGTGGTAGCGGCCTGGATGGTTCGACTTCAGCCAGCCCAGAAAACCATTCAGTCTTTTTGTCGCTTCAGCAGCGTGTTCATTAGGGGCAAAGCTGCCAGTATCAGCAATAGCCTGCCAGCCATGGGGCCAGTGCACCGCGAAAATAGCAACCAGCATGGTGATGATCAGTGGGACTGAAATCAATCGAATGCCCAGACCCGCCACCAGTAGTACCGCACCGATAATTTCTGTCCAGGTTGCCAGTGCCGCCATCAGCCAGGGGAAGGGGAGGGCCAGACCGTGCTCAAACCACATCACAATATCGTCAAAGTGTGCCAGTTTATGGGTGCCGGCAATCCAGAAGATAGGGGCTAGGTAGAGGCGAAGAGCCAGCAACGGTAGTCCATCAGCGTGATGGAGATAATCCACTGTTTTTTGATAGAGTGACACAATCTTATTCATGGCTGTCTCCCTGGGCCTTTTATTGTTGTTATTCATTCAACGCACCAAGGAGAAGATTGTTACAGTGTGCAGGTCATTTTTTTCATTCCCGGGTTTGTAACGGTATGGACGATGAAGCGTTATTAATTAAACAGGCTCAAAACAGTGATCAGCAGGCGTTTACGGTGTTGGTCAGGCATTACTATCGCTTGATGCGCTTTGTTGCTTTGCCTATTGTGGGTGAAAGCGATGCTGATGAAATTGTTCAGGAAGCCTGGTTGACGGTGCATCAGAAACTGCCGGAATGGGAGCCCAGGGGCAGCTTTAAAGGGTGGCTGCTGACCATTACTGCCAATGAAGCCCGTTCCAGGTACCGCAGGCAGAAGCGGGAATTCCTGTCCGATGCTCCGGAAGAGGAACCGATGGCTCACCGCTTTAAGGCCAACGGCCATTGGCAGCAGCCTCCGTCTAACTGGGATCTGGGAGGGCCAGAGGCATTATTGGACAAACGTGAACTGATGGATTGTCTGAACCATAAAATCACCACGTTGCCAGAAAAGCAGCGTCTGGTGTTTGGCCTGAAAGATCTCAGCCAGATGTCACTGGAAGAGATCGCTGGCTTTATTGACGAATCGGCGGCGAATGTCAGGGTTCTCCTGCATCGGGCGCGGGCAAAGCTGTATTCCGGTATTGAACATTTTCAGGAGACAGGCATATGTTGAAATGTCGGGATATCGAGCGCATGGCGGGTCAGCTTCAGGATGATGAGCTGAACTGGCGACAGCGCCTGAGCATGCGGATGCATCTGATGATGTGTCACCACTGTCGCCGTTTTGTCAGACAGTTTGCGGCGATTAAAAAACTGGCCGAGCGCTCTGTCAGTGAGCAGGCTTCTGATGATGAAGTACAGTCAGTAATGGATAAAATTAACAGTTCACCCAAAGGGTAGAATACCCCTTGGGTTTTCAGTCAAAGGTAAAACTGTCAAAACCTGCCATTGGATCAAAACCTTCCCTTAGCATCATTTGTCGTTCACGAAGATCCATCAGCAGCGTTACCAGCGTCCCACCGTTACCGGTCAACTCATGGTAGCTGTAAGGGCGCAGAATCGGGTAAGGCTTCTCATTTTCGTTGAGTAGTTGCTGCATAGCGTTCAGGTCTAATTTGGCCGTTTGCTGAGTCGCCTCCCTCAATTTTTCCAGCCGGGTTTCTGTACAGTGGCGAGTTGAAGTAGGCTGAGCCTGACCAGGTTGAAGGTAGTGATTGGTATGGAGGTAAACTGGCTGTTCTGTTGATAGAAACCAGGGTTGATCCGGTGCCAGTTCTACGGCAATGATTGTCTTTTTATCGGCGACTAAGACATGGCTGGCCTTTCCGGCACCATGGCTTTTGATCAGCGCTCTGGCCTCCTGTAAGGATTGGCATTCAAGCAGTGCCCTGAGCAGGAAATGCACCGGCAGACCGGTTAATTTCTGATTGGCGGGCAGAATATTCAGACAGACACCAAGTCCGCTAGAATTCATTCCAATCTTGGCCAGCATTCCCGGTTCGGTCATGGTCAATAACCGATGACCCGATTCCAGTTCAATATCTGCCAGGGCTAATTGACCTTCCAGAGCCTGAGCCCAGTCCCAGTTTTGTCCCAGCAGGCCCTCCTGAGGAAAGGCAATGGAGGAGCATTCGGTGGGAGCGGGGGATGACATGAGTTCACTGCGGCCGTTGATGCAGTAAATCCAGAATGGCTCAACACCCGACGCTTCGGCTATGGCATCCATTTCAATCTGGTATTCAGGCTTGAATGCCATCAGCCGTTGCATCAGCAGGTCCACATGGCTCTGCAGCATTGTTCTGTCGGTTAGAAAGCGGGAGCGATAATAGTCCAGTACGGTATGGATCTCTTCACGCATCAGCTCACCATGAAGGTGTCCACGTTCTCTGGCTGATCCGGTTAGCTGCAGCTTTTTCATTGTTGGTCACCCTGCACGTTGTCACTGCCTAGGAGGCTGTCCGGGAATAGCGCCCGTCTGGGCGACCCCGTAGCGAGGCTGCAGGAAATTGAGCCTGAAAATTTACGGGTTTTCAGTCCAATTTGCTGCTGCCGCATTAGGGCAGTCTATTCCCCGGACAGCCTCCTATTATTGCCTCTCTTCCAATGACGTTGACAAGAGCTGGAATCAATTTTCTTCAACAATCGGCAACCGCTCCCAGAATCAGGCCCAGTTGATGATAGTTCACCAGTGCCTGCTCAGCGTATGGCTTAACCTGAACTCGCTCGGCCGTTGTCAGGTGTTGCAGTGTCTGGTTGATCAGCAGCTCCCGGTTCAGTGGCTGATCAAGGGTGGAGGCTGTTTGAAACAGCTGCCAGGCCAATGCATCCACAGTAAGAAACCGGGTTTCATTTTCCTGACGGTAAATAAGCAGCAGGGTTGGTTGTTCTGGAGCGGTCTGTGGCTGAAAGTCACGGCTGATTTTATGGACCGGGTATTGATAGGCCACGGCTACGGCATTGACTGACCATATCAGCTCGTTTTCACAGTCTGAAAAAACAGCGATTGCCTCGGCTGGCGGTTCGTCCTGTTCATTGCCCAGCAAATGGGTTTCCAGCCATTCATAGTGAGCTAGCTCCTGAAGGAATGGTGGCAGAGTGTGCGATTGATCAGACATTGAACCGGTATTAAGCCAGGCCAGGAACTCCCCGGAGATATCAATAAAATAGGGAGAGCTGGCATGGTGCTCAACCATAAAGCGATCCACCAGATGATTGAACTGTGCTTCCGTCAATAGCTTTGTCAGCACCGGAAAGCCCTGGCTGACAAAGTTGACGATATTGTTTCGTATCAGCCGGAGATAAACGGCAAAGCGCTCCGGCTTTATCTGATCAAACGGATTATCAGTCTGATGACGTATAGCCTCAGTGAACTGCTGTTGCACTACCTGAAAATCATCCACAGGCATACTCCTTCTGCTGATTCATCACAGACTGCTGAATTCGGTGTATTGAATCAAGCTCTGCAACCAGCTCATCTAATGGCGGAATGTTAAAGTCCCGCTCCAGCAGCGTTGGGAAAACACCATGGTATTCATACGCTTTACCCAGCAGCTGCCAGACATCATCGCGAACCGGCGCTCCATGACTGTCGATAATAAGATCTGGCTGCTCAACATAATGACCGGCAATATGCCCATAGCTGATACGCTCGGAGGGTAACTGCCGTAAAAACGCATCCGCGTCATAACCATGATTGATGCTGTTCACAAAAATATTGTTGATATCCAGCAGCAACTCACAGTCCGCCAGCTCCAGCACGGTGTTGATAAACTCAATTTCCGGCATCTGCTGCCCGGGAGCGCAATAATAGGAGACGTTCTCTACCGCAATGGGTTCACCCAGAACGTCCTGGGTCTGCTTAATGCGGTCTGCAACGTAGCGGGCAGCGGCTTCCGTAAACGGGATTGGCATCAGGTCATAGAGGTGTCCCTGGTCAGAGCAGTAACTCAGGTGCTCGGTATAACGAACCACCTGATGCTCCTGAAGAAAACGTTTAATCGCTTTCAACAGATCCATATCCAGTGGGGCAGGACCTCCCAGTGACAGAGAAAGCCCATGGCAGACCAGTGGTGTCTTTTCCAGAATCTGTGCCAGTAGCTGACGCCTCTGTTTTGGGGCTTTAATCCAGTTTTCCGGGGCTACCTCCAGAAACTGAACGGTGGATGGCACCTCGCTGGCCATGCTCTGGAGGTGCTCCCGGCGCAGGCCAAGGCCTGCACCGCAGAGTGAATGAAGAGGCTTCATTAGGCGGCTCCACACTTGCCTTCGCCGCATTTGCCTTCTTCATCCTTGCTGGCTGATTCGCCGCACTTACCCTCACCACACTTGCCTTCATCCGCTTTGACGGCAGTGTCACCACCGCATTTGCCCTCACCACATTTACCGTCGTCCGCTTTTACCGGTGCTGATGAGGCTCCGCATTTGCCTTCACCACAGCGTCCTTCATCCACTCGCTTCTCGGCCAGTACAATGCCTTCATAGCCATGGTTCAGTGAGGTGATGGAACCGGTCATGTCGGCGCTGACGGTGACAGACGCTGCGGAAACCAGGGTGGCAGCAAGCAGATTGGTCAGTTTGTTGGTTTTTGTTGTCATGGTGACTCTCCTGTCGTTTTTACCGACCGCAAATTGCGGACTTATCAATACAACGAGGGAGTCGATGAGATGTTACAGGTCAGTTGAAAAAAATTAGAAAATAATTTCAGGCCGGAGGTTCCGGCCTGAAGAGAGGCTTAGAGAAGGCCAAATCGGAACACTGTTTTTTCCTGATAGGTGTCACCTGGGTTCAGCTGAGTCGATGGAAAAGTAGGCCTGTTTGGAGAGTCCGGAAAATGCTGCGTCTCCAGGCAGAAACCGGCCCGCATACCGTATTGGCTGCCACCACGCGCTGGCTCGCCTTCCAGATAGTTACCGGTATAGAACTGCACACCTGGTTGAGTGGTCAGTACCTCAAGAGTTCGGCCACTTTCTGGTTCTTCTACCCGGGCGACAGGGTTCAAAGGGTGGCCATCGTTTCTCTCCGTCCAGATAACCCAGTTATGATCGTACCCTCTGGCCTGTTTCAGCTGAATAAAGTCGTCTCGAATATCACGACCTATCGGCTTCATGGTGGTGAAGTCCATTGGTGTGTTAATGACCGACGCAATCTCACCATAAGGAATGGAAGTTTCATCCGTTGGGGTGAACTGAGTGCAGTGAAGTTGCAGCTGGTGGTTCAGGCAGTCTTCACTGTCACTGAGATTAAAATAGGCATGGTTGGTCAGGTTAACCACGGTGGGAGCATCGGTTGTTGCCTGATACTCAATACCCAGTTCATTCTCGTTATTCAGGGTATAGATGACCTTCACATTGAGTTTGCCAGGGTAACCCTCTTCACCATCTTTTGACTCGTAATAAAGGGACAGTGTGCAGAGGCCATCTGTCGTGTGAGACTCTGCACGCCATAGATGGTGGTCAAACCCTACTTTACCGCCATGCAGGTGATTTGGGGCATTGTTGCAGGCCAGCTGAAACTGTTCACCATTCAGTTCAAACTCTCCCCTGGCAATGCGGTTGGCGTAGCGGCCAACAATGGCGCCAAAATAAGCACCGGACCGCTCGTAATCGGCAACCGAATCGCAGCCCAGGGTCACTTCGCCCATATTGCCGGCTTTATCCGGAACGCGAATGCTCTGGATAATACCCCCCATGGTCAGAATGGTGACTTCCATCCCTTTCTGGTTACAGAGCCGGAAGGCATAAACCGGTTCACCGGAGCGAGTGGCTCCAAACACTTCCTGAAACATTTTCATAAATACGCCATTGCTCTGGAAAACAAATCTCCAACCTTCGCCGAAAGTGGAGTGAGGCTTCGTACGTAAAGAAAAATTTACGTACGAAGCGGTATCACCAAAGATAGCTATAGTATCCAGAGCTTGTATATCAATTCACTGTCAGGCGTCATGGCAGTGGTGATTCATCGTGTAGTGTCCAACCAGCGTGCAGTGAACGTCAGGAAGGTCGGCGTCCTTAAATACGGGTTGCGAAGTAACAGGGTATGACGTTACCAGATATGAAGAAAAAAAGATCACTTGAAGACAGTGAGCGGGAACTTCGGCTGGACCTGGCCGCTTGCTATCGCTTAATTGCCCACTTCGGTTGGGACGATCTGATCTATACCCACATAACCTGCAGACTAATGCAGGACACTTCTCATTTCCTGATCAACCCGTTTGGCATGATGTTTGATGAAATCACCGCGTCCAGTCTGGTTAAAATTGATATGGATGGGAATAAAGTTGAGTATTCCGAGTGGCCTGTGAATCCTGCAGGCTTTGTTATCCACAGTGCCATACATCAGGGAAGGGAAGATATCCGCTGTGTTCTCCATGCTCATACGGTAGCGACCGTTGCAGTCTCATCTCTGGCTTGTGGGCTGTTGCCGCTGAGTCAGCATGCCATGCTCTTGTTTCAGCGTATTGGCTATCACGATTATGAAGGAATATCGGTTAACGAGGGCGAACGTCAACGCCTTCAGGACGATATGGGACTGAATAATGTCATGTTCCTGCGAAATCATGGTGTGCTGGTTGCTGGAGCCACGGTTGCTGAGGCTTTTCAGACGTTCTACTTTTTACAGAGGGCTTGTGAAATCCAGGTAAGAGTGATGGGGTGTGTTTCTGAAACAGTGACCATCAAACCAGAAGTCCAAATGGCCGTAATCGAACAATACTGGCAGGCAAACCTGGGAAAAGGGGCACAGCTGGCCTGGCCAGGGTTGCTGCGCAAACTGGATCGTATTGACCCGACCTGGCGTGAATAAAACCGGATATGGCAACAGATTATGCGCCAGCCATTGCGACATCGGGCTCCGTGCTCTATAACTATTAGATCTGGGGGCGATTCGGATTCGACGACGGTATCGATCCCTGAGGTGCATGCCGAGGACGTAGTGGTTCTCGTTAATCAAAACACTACAAACCTATTAGTTGCCAAAACGACAACTATCGACGTAGATGCTCTGCCAGTTGTAGCTAACAGCGAATTCGCTGCTGCTGCCGCTGCCTAAAGAGCCCTGTCGTAGCTAACTACTACGAATCTACCAGTCTGTCCGGCTCGTCTGCTGGCTGGTTTTTCAGACTGTCATCGCAAGCAGGCTCGCCACGTTCAGCAGGTCTCTGGCTGACGGGTTAAAACTTGTGGGAATCGCATCGCAGAACCCCGACCACTGGGTCGCTGTGGTGTTAAATTAAAGGTGGATCTAAGCATGTAGAGCCGAAGGCTGAGAACTGGCGGACGCGGGTTCAAATCCCGCCGCCTCCACCAATTTTTTGTTAAAAATCAAGGTGTTGCGAAAAACCATAGTACAAACTGTCCAGTAAATACCGCGTTTTTCGGGTAGAAATGACAGCTTTTTTGACAGCATTTTTGAGTAAAATCCAGCAGAAGCCTGTATAGACGGTGACGTTTATACAGGCTTTTGTACATGAGTTGGAAAAATTAGTTTGAAGGGCTTTGAATAGACTGCTTTTTGGTAGATTTTTCAGGCGTTTTTTCAGCTGAGCTGGCGTACAAACTGATGGCTTTGCCACCACTGTCCGGATTGGCATCCGGCATCCATTTTCCATACCTTCGGGCGATCATCGTCCAGTCTGCATGTCCCATTTGCTGCGATACCCACATGGGATGTTCACCGGAAGAGAGCATCATTGAAGCGTATGTGTGCCGCGTCTGGTATGGGTTCCGATAGGTGACGCCTGCTTTTTTCAGGGCGTGAATCCAGAGTGTTTTCCGTATTGGCTGATCACCTTCCCAGGGCAGGTTGGTTCTTGGATTGTGGAAGATGTATTCATTGGCCAGGTAGGTCCAGCTTTTCTGTTCCAGTAATGCCTCACGGGCAGGATCAAGCATTTTGACATCGCGACGGCCTTTGTAGGTTTTGGTGGTTTCGTCCTTTTTAGCGGCCTGGGTTCGGGCTCGGCGTACCCGGATTAATCCATTTTTGAAATCGATATCGGTCCATTTTAACGCCACCAGTTCCGATGTCCGCAGGCCAGACCAGAAGGCAAACCGGATCAGGTTTCTGCCCTGGCCGGTAAGCACTGCCAAAATATCGGCCTGCTCCTGTTTTGAGAATGGATCGATGTGATCTTCCGAGGGTTCTTCTTTTCGAGTGTAAGTCCAACCCTGCAATGGGTTGTTTTCAATCATTTCATCTTCAACCGCTTCCGTCAGGGCTGTGCGTAACGGGCTGAGAATGTTGCCGATCCGTTTGTTGCTGCACGTCTGTGTTCTTCCCCACTCCTTGATGTGTTTTCGTTTCAGGTCGCTCAGCTTCAGGTGACCAAAGGCAGGTATCAGGGTGTTGTTGACGATCTTTTTATAGTCGTTGTAGGTACTGGCGCTGATCCCCTCTTGTTTGTGATGCAGCCACTGGCTCAGGTACTGTTTTATGGCGTAAGCATCGCCGGGTTGTGTCGCCAGCTCACGGGCATTGTTTGAGTTCGGGAAGGTGACCGCGTAGTTGAATGTCCCTTTTTCAATGGCATCAATGATGGCGGCCCGGTGTCGTTCCGCCCGTTTCAGATTAGCGGGGGTGGGCTTAAGCTTGAGCCTTTCACGGCAACGCTGTCCCTGATAGGTAAAACTGATTTCGACGGTGCTCTTGCTGACGACTCTAACGCCTGTCCCTTCTCTACCCATTCTTCGTAACCTTTTATACTGATGACGATGCGACCGTTGGGGAGTTGGATGTATTCACGCCCCGGCACCCATTTCAGTTCGTTTCTGCCGCTGATCCGTTCGTAAACCCAGCTTTTTGACCAGCCGGTGATTTCACAAAACTTCGTAATCCGTATGTAATTGATCACTGGGTTTCCCTCCCAACGGGCGTGGTTGATTCAGTGCAATCGTTCACCATCAATGGCGTGGCGACATGAGGTGTTTTCACCGTGCAGCGTCATGGCCAGCTGGATGACGTAGGCCGCCACCAGATAGTTCTGCACGTCGCGGTCTTCACTGTCGGCATCCTCGGGCAGTGTCAGGCAGACCAGTGCATGAATCGTGGCCTGAATCAGGCAGCTGGAGCAGGCCTGACTGTTTTGTGGGGACTTCAGAAATGCCAGTGCCTGTTCCGCTTTTTCCCGGCGCTGGTCGAAGTGCTTGCTTGCCTGGTGGATGTCGCCCTGCTCAATCAGCAGGGCTATCTCGCGGCTCAGTTGCAAGTGGTCCAGGGTGAATTTGTTCATGGCAGCTCCCGGCCTCAGAAAGGTATCGAATCATCAAAGTCGTCATAACCGCCCGCTGTCTGGGCAGGCTGCGATGGCTGCCCTGTGGGGGCGTTCGGGTATGAGCTCTGCTGCGGCTGTTGAGACTGGGGCGGCGATGCCGGGTTCTGTTGCTGCGGTTGCTGCGGATAGTGCTGGGCAGGCTGGTCGTTCAACTTGTCCAGAATCTGCATCTGTCCGTTAAAACCATTGATGATGATTTCGGTAATGTAGCGATCCTGTCCGTTGTTGTCCTGCCATTTCCGGGTCTGGAGCTTGCCCTCGATGTAGAGCTTGCTGCCTTTGCGCACCAACTGCTGGGCAATCTCTGCCAGTTTGCCGAAGACAACAATGCGGTGCCATTCGGTTCGTTCCTGCTGTTGACCCTGCTGGTCTTTCCACTTTTCCGAGGTAGCGAGGCTGATATTCGCTATGGCATCACCTCCGGGGGTGTATCGAACGACGGGGTCCTGTCCGACATTACCCACAAGAATGACTTTATTGACGCCTCTGGCCATGGTGGTATCTCCTGATGTTGTTATTGGTTAGCCGGTACCCGGGTATTAATCACGAACGTACCGGCATGGGTTATCCACAGGTTGGAGTCTTTTGCTGGGGGGCGGTTCCCCTACAACGTTTTAACCGTCCATGTGATGGACTCTCCGCCTCGAAAGGGTTCCAGGTCTTTGGCTGAGGCTTCTGGCAGCATCGCTTTAAACGCGGCTTTCCATTTAATGGAGCCCTCTTTGTGGGTGGGATAGAGTTGCAGTTTTTCGCCTTTGGTTTTCAGCCCGCCGGTCAGGTTGATCAGGGTTTCTCTGGCTTTTTCCAGCTCGGCCTCAGCGGTTTTCTTCTGGCTCATGGCCTGAAGGTATTCCTGTTCGGCATGGCGGAACGTGGCGTCGTTGCGGTTAACGGCCTCCTGATAAGGGGACTGGGTCTTCCCCGATGCCAGCTCACGCTGGTATTGCTCAAGGTCCGCCTGGAATTGCTGCCAGCCAGAGATCAGGGCGGCACGCCGATCCTCCTGTGATTCGTAGTAGACCGTGCGGAAGTTGTCCGCCGTACCGTCGGAGCAGACCAACAGGGCTCGTTCGGCTTGTTCAGCCACCAATAACTGGTGTTCCAGCTGCCAGTAGTAAACCGGCTCCAGTCCTTCCCCCTCAATTTGGGCAATCAGCTTGTTGTTCCAGAGCTTGTGTTCGAAGACCAGGGTTTTATCCAGATTCAGTCCATCAAAACTGGCCAGCAGGGGCAGTCCGTGCACCGTGCGAATGCCGGTAACCGGAAACAGCTCCTGTCCTTCACGACGTTCAACCAGGGGGCGGGCTTTGGCTTCAGCCGCATGCCCCTGATCAAATTTCTTCTGCTGATATGGGGTGACGACGGGACGGTAGCCGGTGGCTTTCTGATAAAGCAGCTCAATCCGTTTGGTATAGGGGCTGTCGCCCATCATGGCCGGTGCTTCACTGGCGGTGAAATGTCCCAGCCGGAAAGCCAGCCATTCAGTCGAACCCTGTTGTATATCGATCAGTTGCATTTAATGACCCTTTCTATGGATGGATTGCAGGTGTTTGACCTGTTGGGGCGTAGCGGGAGCCTTGCTGTTCATGCTGATGATGATGTCCTGCACGGTGTTTCGGCCGGACTCGATTCGCGCAGTCCAGTCCGGCAGGTTCAGTTGGAAGTCTCCATCGGGATAGGCTGATGGTTTGTCCTCTTCTTCCGTTTTGATATCCGGGGAGAAGCCATCCACGTCCTCATCGGTGCAGGCCACGCCGAGGATGCCCACCAGGGCAATACGACGCAGATAGGTGACGGCCGATGACATTTGCTGGATCGGGTTTTTCTTGCCACTGCTGTCCATCGGGCCGGAAACGGTATTGCTGATGGAGTGGCCGGATACGTGACCCAGATGGCAGGTAATCGAGATCACGGTAACCGTCACTGGTCGTGTTTCCGTGATGCCGGGTTGCAGTTCGACCTCCTTCTGTTTCTGCACCTCTTGCTGCGACTGTTCAAACCAGTAACTGAGCCCCACCTTATGCAGCACCGGCTGGACCGCCTGCACCACGTCATCCATGGAGGCATAGCGATAGGACATCGTGCCGCCTTTACTGGTGGTGAAGCTGGCCATTTTGCTCTTTTTGACCACCGGCAGTTCTTTTTGAAAGGCGGCAAAGGCGTGGTTGAACTGCTGCCTTGCCAGGCCTTCCTGACCCTGTTCGTAGAGTGTCATCACCCGTTCCAGGGTTTCTATATCCGAGCCTTTTTCCAGTGCCCTGTTAAGCAGCTGGCCTATTTCGGTGAAGGTCGTGGCATCCGGCGTCACCAACGGTTCGGCTTCACGGGTGATCATCGTCTGTTCTTTCTTTTTAGCAGGCACGTTGTCGCTCCTTATCGTGATTGATCCGCTGCTGCAGAGCCGACAGTCGGTCTTCGAGGTCACGGATCAGGTTGTTGTAATCGGTGAGTGTGCAGTTCATTGCCCGCTCTTCACGCCATGGGGTCACTTCTCCCTGGATCAGTTCTTTCAGGCTGTCAGGGTGGGTGCGAATACTCAGTACTTCAGTCAGACGACGGATCAGATTGTTCATGTGGGTCAGGTTGTAGGAGAAGCCATTGAACTCCAGCCATTCAGTGACCCCGTCTTCGATACAGCTCTCCAGTGGGCTGTCTTCACACTGTTGGTTAACCACGGCAGTAGCCTCGCTTGCTGGCATAGTTGATAATGTCCCAAGCGGAGAGCCGGGCGTGTTCGTCGTTGCAGTCGTGAGCCAGTTGTTTAACAGCCAGCCAGCGATACCCCTGCATGGGGTGGTACTCTTCCAGGGTGAGAAACTTCAGGAAGTCGATCAGGTGTATGACACCTAAGCCGCTGATGGCGATGGGTTGCTGCTGTTCAAGCCGTTGCTGAAAGTCGGACTCGATGTGCTCAAGTCGGGATTCGATGGTGTCTTCGAGGGCTTGCTGGGCATCAATGGCGTTGAGATGCCGATTGAGGTCGCGGGAAACGACGTCCATGAAGGCTCCTTTTTATTGTTAATAGGTAGATAACAAAAGTTATATATAAAATTAGACAGACTAACAAATGTTAGTTTCATGTTATTTTTTAATTGCATTTAATTTAACGATTGTATTTATCTATTATTGTTTGAATGTCATACAGGAATTGCAGGGCAGATAGGTAGAGACCGGTGAGCCAAAGATCAGCCAGTCAGGGTTTGGATGTACCATTCTTGAATTCACAAAAACGAGAGTTGATCTTCACAAATATGAAAAAGTTGGTTTTGATAGTCCAGTACGGCTGGGGAAGGTGAAGCGGGATGGGTAGCTTTTGAAAAAAGAATATTGGGACATGAATACCATGGTTATAGTATCGGAAGGCTTAATTATTACCCATCAAATCCCATTTTTTGTTTTTTTGCTTCAAATGAATTTTTAGCATCTTGATAGTCTTTACCGATAATAAGGTCACTTGTTAGTTTTAAATCATCATAAGATACTTCTGGCTTGCTATTTTGAGTTTCTGTGGCACTGAATAGAATGTCTTTTAACTTTCCTACTTTCGTTGCGTCTGTTACCCCCTTTGTATGAAGATAAATGTTTATTTGATTGAGTAATTCTTCGGACGTCTTGAGCTGCTTTCTTAGTAGTAGGTTCTCCTGTTGCAGTTTATCTCTATCAACCTTGGCTCTATATTCATTATCCCTAATGACTATAATCTCTCCAGGTTTGCTCACTGAATAGATTTCATAGCTTGATGTTCTGACATGTCCCTTTGTAGTTTTTTCAGCATGCCAACCCTCATGGTCACCAGCAACAGTAAGAATCGCAGGTCGAGTGTTAAGCTCCTGGTGCTTGTGAATGAACTGTGCGACAGCCTGATATCTGTCTTGATCAAGTGTGTTTAAAGAGCTGTAATTAGAGTTCATTAATTCATCCCAGTCATCGTCATAATCCGGTGTGCTGGGGTATTGTGCAAATAAATTAGGATGATCGTCCTTGAGCTTTTTCGCTGCATACTCATTCAGCAATCCGCCGCCATTACTGTAACCAGTAGCCATCAAAAAGCAGGGTGTCTTATCGGATTCATGAAATTCTGAATGAGGCACCTCTGGAAAATTTAACATTAACTTCCCAATGGGTGTAGTCTCAGCTTTTTCAATTTTCCTTTTTGTAATCGATACATCAGAAGAGCTTTTGGGGTCAATGTCATGGAGTTTAGAATTATCATCATTCCCTAATAGCGTTCGGTTGTCAGACTGGTCATTAGCAGCGGTGATGTTTTGAGTCGGATTGTTTGAAATATTCAAAATTCTTACATAAATGTTTTGTAGGAGTCACTAAGACAGTTTATTTTAGTAATTAGTTTCATACTTTGATCTGCGAAGAAATAGTTATGATGAATAGCGATAAAACGCTCGGTTTGCCCCAATTTTTATGCTGATTTGAGGCGAATAGTGGTTCTATTCAACGAAAAGCAGTATAAAAAATGGCCAAATCCGGCTTTTTCGCAGTAGGTCAATGTTAAGTCCGACAGGCTCCTAGAAGCAGTAGTGCAGCTTTTAATATTAAAAGGCGTTCAGGGCACGAATGCCCTTTTGTGGTTGGAGTTTAGGGAGCTTAGCGTTATAACGGGCAACTGAATCCAACGGCAGTGCCTTTGTACAGCTCCTTGAAATCGCCGGTGTAGGTGATTTTCAACTCTGTATAGAGGGGGTTAATCACTTTAAACACATGTTGATTGGCTCCCAGCCGTTGCCAGACCCGCAGCAGCATCTGTCCATCCAGTTCAATGAGTACGATTTTACCGGGTGTGGGTTCCATCTCCTGATCGATTTGCACTGTGCTGCCAGTGGGTATGTGCACTTTCTCAGCATTGGTCGGATCGATCATTGAGTCATTGTCCAGCCGGATCAGAAAACTCTCACGATCCGACTGAATAAAACGAACACCGGAATCTTTCTGAATGGCTTTCTGCTTGTCGTTAATCTCTTCGTAAAAGGCATTGATATCGTCAAGACTGATGACCGGCAGTGCGTTGGGATCAGGTTCTTCTTCACCGGTATCCAGCCAGTGAACGCTGACATCCAGTACCTTGGCGATGGCCATCTTCTTTTCCAGTTTGGGGTTTCGGCCCTTATTCATCCACATACTGTACAGGGCAGAGCTGCAGCCAATCTCCCGGGCGATCTGGGCGTCGGTCAATTTCAACGCTTTGGCTTTCTGTTTTACGCGATCTGTCCAGTGTGTTGACACGTTATTCCCACCGTTTCGTTATTCCATGTTTGGTGAAAATTTATCACAGATGCGGACTTTGAGAATCCCTTCATAAAGCGATCTGTTGAATTAAGGCTTTACAAAAATTAATAAAACTGGTTATTGTTAAGCGCAAGACTAACAAAAGTTAGTTTAAGATCGATAAATAATTACAAAATGGAAGGTTGATCATGGAACTGCCTGACAATAAACCCTGGGAAAACCTCCACAGAACCCGCGAATCCGCCAGCCTCACCCAGACCCAGATGGGGTTTCTCATCGGTACCTCCAGTTCACAGTACGGAAAAATCGAAGCGGGACACATCAGTATGGACCTGCATCGCATCCGTATCTGCCACCTGCTGGGCGTGAAGTGGCCCCAGCTGAACGTGGCACCGGACGCATACCACCAACAGTATCTGGATCGTGCCGTTAAGGTTTTGCTGCATCGGCTGGATTCGATCCTTGAAGTGATTGGCTGTGATGCGGATCAGCTGGATGACCGAGCTGTGGTGGCTGTCCCTGAACCATTAACGGAAAACGCACCGGACATTATTCCCCGGGACACGGCTTACCCACGTCCCGACCATTCTCCCATCGCGTTGCGTATCGATGCCCAGGGGCTACCTGTGCTGATTCGCAATGACGTGGAAGTGGTGATCCAGAATACCGACGCCCCGATCATCGGGCTGGCATTGAAAGCCATAGGAGGCACAGCATGAATCAGGAACGTCAAAACACGACGGTGAGTGAAGAGAGTGTACCGGAGACCTGGTATGACATTCCGTGGCCTATTCGGGGGCACCATCCTCACTTTGAGATGACCCACGATATCTACGATGAGCTGGTGAAAACCTATCCCAGCATCCATGTAGAACAGGAACTGATCAGTGCTTATCTCTACATGAAGGATCGTTTTCCGGGGTGCAGTGAGGGGCGATTCACGCGGTTTATCACCAACTGGATGGAGAAGAACGAGCAGGTCAAGCGCAAGACCAACCGGTGGTTTGGTGGGGCTGCAGATGGGAGACGTCCTTGAAAGGATTTGGAAAAGTCTCCGGCCAGTTTTGGATCAGTGATGATATTCAGTCGCTGTCGGATAAAGCCAAGCTACTGGCTCTTTATCTGCTTACCACCGGTCACGGGAATCTGATTGGTATCTTCAGGATGCCCAAAGGGTACATTGCAGCTGACCTTAACTGGGATGAGCCGAGCGTTGAGCGAGCGATTACCGAGCTAACGACGAGCGGTTTCCTATTGGCCTCTGAGCATTGCCATTACATCTGCATTCCCCAGTTCATGGAACACAATCCCGTGGACAATATCACTCAGATTGATGCCCGGCTGAAGCTGCTGGTAAGGCTTCCCGAATCGCTACTGGAAGACCTGCCGGAAGTGACCTCCGTTATTCAACGGGCGGTGTCGAAAGCCAGTGATTACAGGGGGTCGAAGCAAACCGATGTTTTACTGAAAACCGCTCGGGAGATGCTCGGAAAATGCTCGGCAGAATCTCGCCTAGAGAATAAGAGAAATAGAGAAGAAGAGAATAAGAGAAATATTTACAAGACATATGTGCAGTCTGACGACCGCACGCCCCCCAGGACGGGGGAAGTGCCCTCAAGTATCGGGAGCACGACTGGTGCGACCCCCAGGACGGGGGAAGTGCCCTCAAGTGTCGGGAGCATAACTGAGCAACCCAGTCCGGTGACTCAGAAACCCGCTGAAAAACCGGATGAGCTGTCAGCAGATTTTGAGCAGTGGTGGACGAACTTCCCAAAACGTGAGGGCAAAAAGGGCTACAAGCAGAAAACCTTCAACAAGTACCGGAAGCTGATTCGGCAAGGGGGCTTCACCCCTGAACAACTGCTGGCCAACCTGATGGCCTACCGCCGCTACTGTGACGAAACCGGCACCACCGGCACCCAGTACGTGATGACCACGGAACCCTACCTGAATAATACCGACAACCTGACCAATCTGTGGACGGTGAACCATGAAGCAAGGCAAAGAACTTCTGGCAGACCCAGCGTGCTTGATCAATTCCTCGAAGCCAACGCAGAACACTACGCAGCAGAAAAAACGTCAGCCACAGGGTATGACCCCGAAGCAGATTGCGGACCTGTTTGGGACCATGATCGGTCTGTACGGAGCGAAGTGGACACGGGAGCACGGTCTGGCGGATCGGACGGGGCAGTGGCTGGATACCCTGATCGACCTGCATCCGAACCAGCTGGAGCTGGGCATTCGCCGGGTGAAACGGGAGGGGAACGATTGGCCTCCCTCGGCGCCGGAGTTCCGCCGGTTCTGTCAGCCGAAGCCGGAGGATATGGGGCTGCCGGAAATGGTGAAAGCCTGGCAGGAAGCCAATGACCATGCCGGTTCACCAAACCACCACCCATGGTCCCATCGGGCGGTGTATCTGGCAGGGCGGGCGGCAGGCTGGCATGAGTTGCGTTCTGCTGGCTCAGCACAGGAGTGTCGCGATGTGAAGGTGAAATTTGCCAATGCCTATCAGGCACTGACCAACCGGGTGTTGAAAGGTGAGCCACTGGAGGAGCAGCTGGCCATCGAACACCAGTTTGATCCGGCGATTTACTCCAGCCAGTTGCAGCGGGAGACCATGAGCGACCAGGGAATTGATCCGCTGGATGGTCAGGGAGCCAGGGCAAAACTGAAGGGGATGTTCTGATGGCCGTTGCTCTGCAACTGGTACGCAGCTATCAGCCGCAACCGGTCCTGTTGCCGGTCTCGGCCAACGATGAGGCCTTCGTCCTCAAGCTGAAACCGGGGCAGGTGATCAGCGGCGAGTTTCGCAAGGCACGTAATGCCCTGTTTCACCGGAAGTTCATGAAGTTGTGCCGCATTGCCTATGACGTCTTTGAGCAGCTGCCACAGGCACCGGTCAGGATGGCAGGGGCCAACCAGTGGGTGACACCTCAGCCGGACTTTAACGAATTCCGCTACTGGGCCATGGTCAAGGCCGGTTTTTATGATGTGGTGGGCTATCCGGATGGCAGGGTGCGGGTACGGGCAAAAAGCGTGTCGTTCGTGAATATGGAACAGGTGGAGTTTGAGAAAGTCTACTCCGCCGTGCTGGATGTGGTTCTCCGGTATGTACTGAGCCCCCAGAGGGGATGGAGTCGGGAACAGGTGGACCAACTGGTGGATAGGCTGGTCAATTTCGATTAAAGCATGGTGACAAGGAGATCATGATGGGATCATTTTCAGGGTACGAGGAGAGCCCTGCGTTTGATGACGAAAGCCCCTGTCGGAACTGTGCCTGGTATGAGTATTGCCAGAGCAAACGCGCAGCCTGTGGTCGTTTTTTTCAATACGTGGAATCGGGCGAGAACCGTCGCTACCCCAAAAGTACGAGCAGCATGGCAACGCGGAAGGCGCAGGGGAAAGCGCAATTACCGATGTATGACTTTTACTGGGCGTATCCGACTCGTGGTATCTATTACAAAGTGTTTGAAGCGACGTTTAAGGAGGACGTGCTGGCACTTTCCAGAGACATGACACTGACCGAAGCTGCCTTTGAACTGAAGGTCAGCAAAAAGTATCTGGCCCGCAAGCTCAGGGATTGGAAAGAGGCCGATGACCAGTAAAGAGCGTGATTATCTGCAGGCTGTCGCACAACTCGGTTGCATTGCCTGTCGTAAGAATGGATTGCCCGGTACCCCTGCCGAAGTTCATCATCAGCGCAGTGGCACCGGAGCGGGAAGACGGGCCAGTCACTTCGACACCATGCCACTGTGTCCTGGCCATCACCGGTTTTACGACGATGCCATTCATCGCAATGCCACCCTGTTTATCAGCCGCTATGGATCGGAGCTGGCGCTGGTAAAACAGACACGGGACGAGGTGGCGCTATTCCGTCAGAGCTTTATTGGGTGAACATCGAATAAGAACAGAACAAGAGGGACGCCATATGATACCGAAAAATGCCAGCGGATTTTTGATGGGCAGTTATTACAAAGTGGGCAGGCACAACAGGCTCTACTACTGGGATGATGAGTGGAAACGGAGCCACCTCAGTACCGATGAATTTCTAAAACAGCTGTCTAAGAAAAAAAGCCCCTTTGATACAGAGCATTAGAAGAACAGACAGGAGTGTGACATGTATCTGGTACTGGAACAGGCACTGAAACGGATCTTCGGAACCCCTGAGCTGATGATCAAGAACCCGGGCTGGCATCAGGAAGTGAATTCAGGCTACCGCACTCTGTCTTTGAATCATGAGACCAGCACCCGGGATGAACGATTGGCTGGTGATGGCGCATGCCAGCGTTATCTGCGCCAGACCATGCGACCAGAACTTCATGGCATTCTGATCATTCGTTATGGCGAAGAACATGACCACAGTCGCAGGGCCACGGCATGGCAGCAGGTGCAACACCATTTTCGCAGCGATGAGCGATTACCGGAACCGATTCGCTGCAATCCAGTCTTGTTGAGACTCTGGATGATGCATGAGTTACAGCTACCGGAGTTGCGAGGCCGTAAAGGTAAGATCGAGATCAAGGGCAAGAGTGAGCGAACGGTTTATCGCTGGAAGAACGCCTGTCATCGGGTTGGCAATGAGTGGATACATCTGGCGGAAGATCAGGCTCAGGAGATATTGGAGCAGGCAGGTTTACTTCAATACGGCTGGTAATCCGTCATCAAAAAACACACGTCAGCCCCGTCGGCTTGAAGTTGGATGTCAGTAAATGTACGGTAAAACCTCATGTTGGGGAAGTTCCCGATAACACAATCTCAAGCTTGAAATTCTGTAAAAAAGCCCGGCTCTGATGTCGGGTTTTTTTATGTCCATGGATGGACGGTATCCCGGAAATGTCGGGAGCCATTTTCAGGACATTCCACCGCCAAACTGAACCACTAAAAAAAGGGACATCATGTTTCACTTTTCCGCTTCATCAAAGCGACAGTTGTCGACTTGTGATGAGCGGCTTCAGCGTGTGTTCAATAAAGTGATCGAGCATTACGACTGTACAATTATCTGCGGTCATCGAAGTGAAGCTAACCAGATGCTGGCGTTTGAGAGTGGCAAGTCGGAATTGCAGTGGCCTGACAGTAACCACAACGAGCTACCCAGTAAGGCGGTGGATGTGATGCCTTATCCCATCAACTGGTTCGACGATCAACGAGCTGCCCACTTTGCCGGTTTTGTTCTGGGCATTGCACAGGGAATGGGCATCAAACTGCGCTGGGGTGGTGACTGGGACCGGGATGGTGAAATCAAGGATCACCGGTTTAAGGATTACCCTCACTTTGAGCTGATGGACGATGATTAACCTGAACCCGATGGCAGGGATAGCCAAAGAGCTGATGGGTGGACTTGATGCTTTGTTCACATCCGATGAAGAGCGGGCCAAAGCCGAATTGTCGTTGAATCATCAGTTGCAACAACCCCATATCCTGCAGGCGATGGCCACTATCGAAGAGGCCAAACATCCCTCGGTCTTTGTCTCTGGCTGGCGGCCTGCACTGGGTTGGCTCTGTGTATTGATTCTGGCCTGGACCT
The DNA here is from genome assembly GCF_965196975.1 of Endozoicomonas sp. NCBI lineage: Bacteria > Pseudomonadati > Pseudomonadota > Gammaproteobacteria > Oceanospirillales > Endozoicomonadaceae > Endozoicomonas > Endozoicomonas sp. Next base: position 3,808,018 of record NZ_OZ239981.1, on the reverse strand, counting down.
GGATTGTTCGTGATGCAGTGATCATCGGTTTGATGCTTGTGGATAAAGCCGAAGTGGTTCAGCAGTTACCCACAGCCGACACCAGTACCGTGATTACTCTGTTGCTCTGCTTGCTGGGGCTGGGTGGTGCCCGGACGTTGGAAAAACTGAAAGGCGTGGCCAGGAGATAGTCATGGCAGACGAAGAACGGTTCAATCGGATCGAGCAGAAGCTGGATGGCATTACCCAGATCCTGCAGACCCTGGCCAAACACGATGAGCGCATGGTTAATTTGGCGCTGCGGGAAAAGCGCAGTGAAGAACGGTTGGATTCCATTGAAAAAGCCGTGCTGAAGAACTCCACCATCAGCAGTGTGATTCAGTGGATCGCGGCTACCACCACGGCAGGCATCATCGCCTTTGCCATCAAGCAGTTTTTCTGATCATGGCCAACCACAGTAAATACACGCCGGACATGTGCGACCAGGTGAAGGAGCTGATGAGCACCGGTTTAAGCCGAAAGGCCACGGCTACAGAAATGGGAATCAGCTATAACACGTTCCTGTCGTACATCGATAAGCATGATGAATTTGCCGAAGCTGTGGCCCAGGCGGATGTGCTGGCGGAGGTGTTCTGGGAAGAGAAGTATATGCAGGGCGCGTTGGGTATGAACAAGGATGTCTCCCCCGCCATGCTGATCATGTACATGAAAAACCGCTACCACTGGCGTGATCGGCACGAACAGACCGTGGTAGCGGAAAAGATACCGACGCTGGACGAATGGCTGGAAGAACAGGACGGGTAGCTCTCGGTAAAAAGCCTGCCAAGGAGCGGCTGCTCACCGAGTTTACGTTCTACGCCCGCAAATGCCTGAAGATCCGCACCAAAAGCGCCAAAGTCATTTCCTTCCAACTCAACAAAGCCCAACTTTACCTAGACAGCCGGATCGAAGACCAGCGACAGCGCACCGGTAAGGTAAGAATCGTGGTGCTTAAAGGCAGACAACAAGGCTGCTCTACCTATACTGAAGGCCGGTTTTACTGGTTGGTGAGCAATCGCAAGGGATTAAGGGCTTATATCCTGACCCACGAAGCGGATGCCACCGCCAATCTGTTTGATATGGTGCAGCGGTATCACGACAATCAGCCACCGTTTACCCAGAGGGAACTGAAAAATAAAAGCTCCAAACTGTTGGAGTTTTACCACGATTCCGGGTATCGGGTGGGCACCGCTGGCAATAAAGGAGCAGGTCGATCATCCACGGCACAACTGTTTCATGGATCAGAAGTGGCATTCTGGCCCAATGCGGATGAACACCTGGCGGGAGTTTTACAGGCAGTACCCAATGAGAAAAATACTGAGGTCATTCTGGAGAGCACTGCTAACGGCGTTGGTGGTGTGTTTTATGATTATGTTATGGACGCTGATGCTGGGCGCGGTGATTTTGAACTGGTGTTTATACCTTGGTTCTGGCAGGACGAGTACCGCAGCAAAGTCCCCGCCGACTTCACGACAGATGCCGACGAACGATACCTGAAACGTAACTATTCAGCACCCTTCATATAAATCTGGAATTTTCTGATTTTTCGACCATCATCTTATACTCAATTTTTCTAACAAATCTCCAGTATGGAACCAGACTTCCCAGCTACTCCGTTTACCGAAGCTCTCCTTAAAGAGAATGAAGAGCTTCGGACCGAGAATGCGCTTTTACGGGAACGTTGCAGCGAACTGGAAGAAAGGGTTAATAAAAACAGTCAAAACAGTAGTAAGCCACCATCGTCAGATGGTTATCAAAAGCCCAGTAAAAAAGGGAGTGATAAAGGTGATACATCTTCCAAAGAAGCCCCCTGCTCCTCACAGGAAACACCGAACCCCAAAAGCCTTAGACCATCTTCAGGCAATAAACCAGGTGGCCAGAAAGGTCATCAAGGCTCTTGTTTGAGACGTGTCGCCTTACCCGATTATGTCAGGCATCTGAAGGTTGAAAAATGTTGCTGTTGCCAGTCTTCGCTTATCGATATTAAACCCACCAAATACATTGAGCGACAGGTTTTTGATCCAGGTAGACCCGGAGAATTTGAAGTTACCGCGTACTGGGCAGACGTTAAAGTATGTCCTTGTGGTAAACGGAACACCGCTGAGTTTCCCCAAGGAGTGAAAGCCGCTGCTCAATACGGAGAAGTGACTCAGGCAATGGCTGTTCATTTAAACCAGTATCACTTCATCCCATATCACCGGGTGTCTGAGTATTTCAATACTATTTATTGCATGAGTGTCAGCGCAGGCTCTGTTGCCAATTTTGTTGCCTATACCCATGAGAACCTGGCCTCTACTGAGCAGAGTATCCGCGATGCTTTACAAGAAAGTCCGGTTGCAGGAGCGGATGAAACTGGCATGCGGGTTGACGGTTCACTGTGGTGGTTACACATTATGCGAGATGACCAATGGACGCTTTACTACCTCTCAGAAAGGCGAGGTTGTGAAGCAATGGATGCAATGGGCATCCTGCTGACTTTTGCAGGCATTCTGGTTCACGATCATTGGAAGTCCTACTTTGCCTATGCGGCAGTGCATGTGCTTTGTAATGCCCATCATCTGAGAGAGCTTCAGGGAGTTGTCGATAGGGATGCGAATAAGCTGGCTCTGCGGCTGATGAAATTGCTTACGCTCTCCTGGCACTTCTGCAAGAAATACAAAGCAGCCGGTCTGACTCAAATGCCTGGTGCAATACAGCTTCGCATTGAGACGATATACGACCAAATCCTTCAAAGGGCTCTCACGAAGGAAACCGCTTATATGGAAAAACAACGACAGGTGCTTGGACGTAAGAAGGTCAGGAATACCAAGGCCTACAACCTGTTCAAAAGGCTTATTGAGTTTAAGGTTGAAACGTTGCGCTTCATGTCGGACTTTTCAATTCCCTTCGATAACAATGGCAGTGAACGTGATGCCAGGATGGCCAAACTTAAGCAGAAGATCTCAGGCTGCTTCAGAAGCGAAGACGGAGGTACCATGTTTACCCGAATCCGAAGCTATTTATCATCTGCTAAAAAGCAGGGGTTGAACATATTTCAGGCGCTTCTTAAAGCGGTTCGAAATTACAACAATACGCCTTTGCTGGGTGCTGAATAGTTACCCTGAAACAACAGTATGAACTGGATGATGGGCAGCTGCAGTGGCGTCGTCAGAAAATCTATGAGCTGAAGTCGGAAGACAAGTTCAAACAGGAATACCCCTGCAATATTCAAGAGGCGTTTCTATTCTCTGGGCGGCCTGTCTTTGATCCCAAACATACCGAAGCGGCGAAGCTGGAGTGCTATTCGCCCAAGTGGCAGTGCGAGTTATCACCCAATGGCTTGAACCGGAAGAAACCGGGACTGTTAAAAATCTGGTATCCACCAGATGGTGCCCAGCAGTATGTGATTGGCTGCGATGTAGCTGAAGGGTTAGCCCCGATCAATGACAAACACAAGCATGGTGATTTTTCATCCATCGACGTATTGGATCGTTCCGGTTATCAGGTTGCCCACTGGTCTGGCCATGTGGCACCGGATGACCTGGGCAAGATGTTGAACCACTTGGGGCGTTACTACAACAATGCCCTGATTGGTGTGGAAAGAAACAACCACGGTCTGACCACCATCACCAAGCTGAAAGATCTGAAGTACCCCAATCTCTATATGGAAACTACCGTGGATCAGCGGACCCAGAAACGCACCAAGCGGATTGGTTGGCTCACCACCACAAAATCAAAACCACTGATGATTGACCATCTTGCGGCATTGCTCAGGGATGGCGATGCGGGTATCTGCAATGTAGAGACGGTGAAGGAATGCCAGACCTACGTTATTGAAGATAACGGCGCCACCAATGCTCAGGAAGGTTGCTTCGATGATCGAGTGGTCAGCTATGCCATCGCCCAGCAGATGGTGCTAAAGCTGCCCCGCAGGAAGATCAATATCAATGAGCTGAAATATCGCTCACCAGGGAAATCGGCTTACTGATGGAACGGACAATCATTCTTTTTACCCAGCAGATGGTAGGGAGCTGGCCAGCCATTATGGCCGGACATCGCCTTGAATGGCAGCGACGCAGAGGCAAGAAGGTCAAGTGATGGAACACGGACTGGTAATGGTCGCTACCCCGGATGAGGTGACTCAAGCTGAGATGAACTCTTCTCTGGACAAAGAACGTCGTGAACAAGCGGTACGTGATGCCTTTGCTTCAGATCTCTACAGCCGCTGGCAAGGCTATCGGGAAGCTCGCCGGGAAGTGGAAGACGAGTGGCTGGATGCCCTGCGTGCGGTAAAAGGTGAATACGGTCCCGAGCAAGAAAAGGTGATGGAAGAGCAGCAGGCGTTAAGCCGGGTATTTATCAAGATCACCGCCACCAAGGTTAATGCCGCTTATTCTCGACTGGTGGATCTGCTGTTTCAAAACGTGGACAGTTTCTGGGATATTGTGCCCAGCCCAATGGCCGACATTCCGGCGTCGATTAAACGACAGATCCGGATGATGGCCATTCAGGAACTGCTCCCCTATCGACTTGATCCCCACACCCGTAACCAACTCATCCAGGAACGAAACGATGAGATGGAACGGGCGCTGATGGCCGAAGCGCTGGAACGCGCCAACGAAGCCGCTATGAAAATGAAGCGGTTGATCAAGGACTACCTGATCAATGCCAACGCGCTCACCGAAATCAAAAAGATGGTGAAGGAGCAAGTCACCCTTGGCACTGGCTGTATCAAGGTGGCCACGCTGAATATCCGCAACCATGAGAAGTGGGAGAGCGAGGGTGATGAGTGGAAACTGATCGAGCGCCAGAGCATTGAGCCGGATATTGAATGGGCCAGTGTCTTTGATCTGTTTCCCGATCCCTATTCCCACGATCCCGGCAAGCCGAACGATCTGTTCCGCCGCCATGTGCTGACCAAACATGAGCTACGGGAACTGGCAGGCAGTCACGGTTTCGAGACCGAGACCATTCACGCCATTCTGATGGAGTCTCCCCAGGGAAACCATGTCCCTGAAGATTACGAACGGGAGCTGCGTAATATCAACGACAACGATGAGCAGCATGTGACACCTAACCGTTTTGATGTCCTCGAGTACTGGGGGGCGGTGGATGGCCAGCAGCTGCAGGAGTATGGGGTTGATGATATTGATGAGCAGGCCGAGTACCAGGCCAACATCTGGATCTGCGATGGCCGGATGATCATGGCACGGCTCAATCCGCTAAAGCCGGAAGCGATCCCCTACAAGTTTGTTCCTTATGAAAGTGTGCTGCACCGGTTCTGGGGCATCGGCATCCCCTACATGATGAACGACAGCCAGGATGTGATGAACTCCACTGGCCGGGCGCTGCTGGACAATGCCGCTCTCACCGCTGGCCCCATGTTCCAGATGGATGTGAGTAAATTTCCGGAAGGGATGAGCCTGGAAGATGCCAAGAAGATCTATCCCTATCGGCTCTGGTTTTATGATGGTGAGGCCGGTGAGGGGCCAATGATTCAGGCCATCAATATCCAGAGCAACCAGAAGGATCTTTCCGGTATCTTTGAACTGTTCCGGCGCTTTGCGGATGAAGAAACCTCACTCCCCAGTTACACCCACGGCGAACAGACCCAGAACCTGAACAAAACCGCCAGCGGCATGAGCATGCTGATGACTGCTGCCAATGTGGCTCTGAAAAGCGTGGTGAAAAACATTGACGACTACGCCACGGTGCCACTGATCGACAGCCTGTTTAATTTCGCCATGCGCTGGAGTGACAGCGAAGATGCGAAGCGGGGCGATCTGGATGTGGTGGCGATGGGCAGTGCGGCACTGGTGGCCAAAGAGCTGCAATCGGAACGGATGATGAATGCCCTGAATGTCAGTATGAACCCGGTACTGGGGCCGATGACCGACCACCGCTATCTCTATAACGAGTACCTGAAGTCTCTGGATATTGATCCGGATAAAGCCCTGCGCCCTGAGGAAGAACTCTATGCCCAATCCCCTGCACCTGACCAGCCAGGAGGCGGACGCGATCCTGCGGCTGGAAGGCAATCCGGATTACCAGACACTGGTCGAGCACCTGCAACGTCGCCGGGCGGAACTGCTGGAGAAAATGTCCCACGCCCGGGATTCAACGGAATTGCGCATCCTGCAGGGTAAGACTCAGGAGCTCAGTGATCTGATGCAGCTGTCGCAGCGATCGCGAACCTATTTACGACAATAACTTTCGTCGCTACCCGCTGTCCGCTCCCCGTTTCCCGTAAAAGCCAAACCAGTATCGTCTTTTACGGGTGGCGGGCAGCGGGAGGCGGGCGGCGAACAATGCCTGAAAGAACATGGACAAGCCCAGAGCCCCACGGACTTTCACAGGCGCAACCAAGTGGACAAGCCAACGAGCCCCACAGGGAGAGTGAAGATGGCCATAGATGCCGAAAAACTGGATCAGGAAACCGATGCCGAACTGGCAGCCCTTATGGGTCTGACTACGGACGCCCCTGCCGCTTTTGCAGAGCAAGAGGATGAGCAGGACAAGCAAACCGATCAGAACCCACCCGCTGATGAGCTACCCCCGCCACCCGAACCGGAGTCGGACGCTGATGACGAACCGTCAGAGCCGCCTGCTCCAGCATCCAATGACGATAACGGTGAAGACTGGCAGGACAAGTACACCAAGGCGGAAGAGTCCCGCAAGAACGCCCATGCCCTGATGACTCAGGCCACACAGAAAGCCGCTGATCTGGAGCGAAGCAATACCGAGCTTCAGCAGCAGATGGCGCTGCTGAAGGCCAAGGTGGATCTGCTCAGTCAGCAGGGTACTGCTCAGCCAAACAGTGAGCCAGAGCCGTCCGACCAGTTCCAGGAACTCCGCAAGGACTACCAGGAGCTGGACCCGGTGTTCAACAAGCTGGATGAGTCGGAACAGCTCAACCGCAAACTGGAGCAGCGGCTGGCCGCCATTGAGAAGGCTCGGCAGGAGCAGGAGGCGGAGCGGGCACAACAGGCATTCTGGAACAAATTGCGCAGTCTGCATCCGGATGTAGAGCAGATCTCTGCCAGTGAGGATTTTAAAGGCTGGTTTGCACGACAGACAGCGGATGTTCAGGAGTTGAGTCGTGTCAGCCCACTGGGTGCAGCGCAGGTCATGAGTCTCTATAAAGAGGCTGCCGGTCTGAGCAATCAAGCCAAGACCCCGGCACCCAAACCGGCACCTGATCCAGCGCAAAAAATACAGCAGGCAAAACAGATGAGCGAACCGCCGGTGCGGTCACGCTCAAAACCAACCACTCAGGGTCGCCAACCCGCTATGACACTGGACCAGATTGCGGCCATGCCGCAGAAAGAGTTTAACGACAATGAAGAAAAACTCGATGAAATTCTGGCCCAGTGGATCAAGCAGGGAGGCAGGCTCTAACCGTTTCTCGAAAGAGATTCAAAGGATCTGAATCATGGCAACGACCACGTTTCCAACAGGGGCTATGGCCAATGCCCTGTCCGTTATTTATTCCAAAAAGCTCAACGCCAAGTTCTATAAACGAACCGTGTTGTCGGCTATCTGCAACACCAACTGGGAAGGCGAGATCCAGTCGGAAGGCTCCAAGGTAGTAATCCGTACCCGGCCTGATATTACGGTCGCGGATTATGACCGTGCCGTGGGGGTTGAGTATCAGGATCTGGAACCACCCAAGGTGGAAATGCCCATCGACAAGACCAAGTACTACGCCTTTGTGGATGACTACATCCAGAGTGTCCAGTCCAATATCGAGCTGATCAACGAGTCTTCTGCGGATGCAGCGGAAAACGTGAAGATCGCGGTAGACGGCGATGTACTGGGAAATATCTACACCGATGTGCATCCGGACAACAAGATCGACGGCGGTGGTACCGGTGTGGTGGTGGATAAGACTAACGTGCTGGATTACATCGTTGATATGGGCACGCTTCTGGACGAGAAGAACATTCCCGAGTCCGACCGCTGGCTGGTACTGCCACCCTGGGTGTGCGGGATGATCAAGAAGTCCGATCTGAAAGACGCCTCTCTGGCCGGTGATGGTACTTCCATCGTGCGTAATGGCCGACTGGGCATCATTGATCGCTTCACGCTTTATTGCAGCAACAACCTGGCCACCGCGTCGGGGGTGACTCAGTGCCTGGCGGGCGTGAAAGATTTCGCCGGGTTTGCATCGCAGTTTATCAAGCATGAGAGCCTGACGCTGGAGAAGCACTTCGGCATGGGACACCGTGGCCTGCAGGTGTATGGGTACAAGGTCTTGAAGCCGGATGCTGGTGTTTTGCTGGCAGCGAAGCGTTCTTAACTTTTTTTGAACCACAAAGTCACAAAGACACGAAGAAAAAGACAAAAAGCTTTTCTTTGTGCCTCCGTGTCTTTGTGGTGAAAAGCTTTTGTAACTATTCAGCACCCAGCAAAGGCGTATTGTTGTAATTTCGAACCGCTTTAAGAAGCGCCTGAAATATGTTCAACCCCTGCTTTTTAGCAGATGATAAATAGCTTCGGATTCGGGTAAACATGGTACCTCCGTCTTCGCTTCTGAAGCAGCCTGAGATCTTCTGCTTAAGTTTGGCCATCCTGGCATCACGTTCACTGCCATTGTTATCGAAGGGAATTGAAAAGTCCGACATGAAGCGCAACGTTTCAACCTTAAACTCAATAAGCCTTTTGAACAGGTTGTAGGCCTTGGTATTCCTGACCTTCTTACGTCCAAGCACCTGTCGTTGTTTTTCCATATAAGCGGTTTCCTTCGTGAGAGCCCTTTGAAGGATTTGGTCGTATATCGTCTCAATGCGAAGCTGTATTGCACCAGGCATTTGAGTCAGACCGGCTGCTTTGTATTTCTTGCAGAAGTGCCAGGAGAGCGTAAGCAATTTCATCAGCCGCAGAGCCAGCTTATTCGCATCCCTATCGACAACTCCCTGAAGCTCTCTCAGATGATGGGCATTACAAAGCACATGCACTGCCGCATAGGCAAAGTAGGACTTCCAATGATCGTGAACCAGAATGCCTGCAAAAGTCAGCAGGATGCCCATTGCATCCATTGCTTCACAACCTCGCCTTTCTGAGAGGTAGTAAAGCGTCCATTGGTCATCTCGCATAATGTGTAACCACCACAGTGAACCGTCAACCCGCATGCCAGTTTCATCCGCTCCTGCAACCGGACTTTCTTGTAAAGCATCGCGGATACTCTGCTCAGTAGAGGCCAGGTTCTCATGGGTATAGGCAACAAAATTGGCAACAGAGCCTGCGCTGACACTCATGCAATAAATAGTATTGAAATACTCAGACACCCGGTGATATGGGATGAAGTGATACTGGTTTAAATGAACAGCCATTGCCTGAGTCACTTCTCCGTATTGAGCAGCGGCTTTCACTCCTTGGGGAAACTCAGCGGTGTTCCGTTTACCACAAGGACATACTTTAACGTCTGCCCAGTACGCGGTAACTTCAAATTCTCCGGGTCTACCTGGATCAAAAACCTGTCGCTCAATGTATTTGGTGGGTTTAATATCGATAAGCGAAGACTGGCAACAGCAACATTTTTCAACCTTCAGATGCCTGACATAATCGGGTAAGGCGACACGTCTCAAACAAGAGCCTTGATGACCTTTCTGGCCACCTGGTTTATTGCCTGAAGATGGTCTAAGGCTTTTGGGGTTCGGTGTTTCCTGTGAGGAGCAGGGGGCTTCTTTGGAAGATGTATCACCTTTATCACTCCCTTTTTTACTGGGCTTTTGATAACCATCTGACGATGGTGGCTTACTACTGTTTTGACTGTTTTTATTAACCCTTTCTTCCAGTTCGCTGCAACGTTCCCGTAAAAGCGCATTCTCGGTCCGAAGCTCTTCATTCTCTTTAAGGAGAGCTTCGGTAAACGGAGTAGCTGGGAAGTCTGGTTCCATACTGGAGATTTGTTAGAAAAATTGAGTATAAGATGATGGTCGAAAAATCAGAAAATTCCAGATTTATATGAAGGGTGCTGAATAGTTACCTGGTGGTTATACCTTGGCTGAGATAGCCGACCATGTTGGGCTGCACTATACGACGGTCAGTCGTATTGTTCGCAAACATAATGAAGCTGGCTTGCTATAAAGAGTCAACAATTGTGGGTCTAGGAGCTGGTCTGCATCGGTACTTTTGCAAAACCCACACTACCGTCCCTCAACTTTTCGGTTTTTGCTGAAACAACCAGGTTTGCGTTGTGGTATGTAGCTATCTCGCTGCGGTTACGGACTGTATATGCACCGTCAACCACGCTGCCTGCCACATAAAAATTCACCATTGAAAACAAGCAAAATGGTGTAGATATGAACAGACAGGGAAAATAAGAGAGGCTTGTCAGCCTGATAATAACGGCGTGGTATCTTACGACAGTGATACTGCATTGCAAGCTCGGATCTCCGGGGGGGCAGTCGTAGATTTACGACGGTTTGCTGTAATTGCCGCAACAATGGGTGCTTTGAAGGGTATGTGCCCCAGTGGCTGGCGGTACGAGGGTTGGTTTTTGGTTGGTCGATATGACTTGAAAGGTGTGAATTTCAGGTTTCGTGTTTATTAGACGATGTTTTTCTATTGAGTGATGAGTTGTGTGTTATGGGTTATTGTCTCTTCAAGCGCTTCCCTGAAAAGATCGCTTTCCGCTTCCCTTAAAAGAACGCCTCCCGCTGCCCGCTTCCAGCTGCCCGAAAGACAAGACCTTTCTTGTATCTGCGGTTGTCGATGAGTGCCGGTTTACTATTGCGTTGTAACCGTTTAGATTTATCGGTTTCCCCGCAGAGGTGGGGGTTAGTGAGGCGTTGGCACTGCTATGAGAAATGCCTCTGTTTTCCCCGCAGATGTGGGGGCTTTTAAGACCGCTTTCCGCTTCCCGCCGCCCGCTTCCCGTACAAGAAGGTATTGTGCTTTTACGGGCGCCGTGCAACGGGTTGCGGGGTGCAGGCGGCGGGAAGCGTCAAACCTTGTATACGCTGAAATCCAACCCGTATTCCGCAGGGTTGGCAAAGGCCGCGTTGGCCTGCTTCAGCGCATTGTTCAATGTCTCGTTATCGCCTTCCGGGATGATTTCAAACTCCAGCAACGCCACTTTTACCCGGCCCAGGGTGATCGGTGCTTTTAATTCTTCTCCCCAGGTGCGTACCTGCCAGTCCAGGGCGAATTCGCCTTTGCCATCGGCGTAGTGGGCTCCCACGTAGGGGTGCTGGCTGATATGGCGAAGGGCGTAAAGGATAAAACCCAGGTCCAGCTCGGAGGCGCGGGCGATGTCGAGGCCACTGTGCATGACGGTGCCGGGGATGATGGCTTCGTACCCTTCCAGCGGTCGCTCCAGGGTTTCGGTGGCACCCTCTTTGCTGGCTTTGACTTCGGCGCGTCGGGCTTCCAGCTGGTTGATCTGTTCCCCCAGTTTTTTCCGTTCGGCGGTGGATGCCTCGGCGTAGGCTTTTTTGATGGCTTTAACTTCGTCGTCTATGGCTCGCACCTGGCGGGCGATGTCGCCATCTTCGGTCATGATGCGTTTGAGTTTGCTGATGTCCGGTTCGGCCACATAGTCCACCAGAGCCGGGTTGCGTTTGTGGGGCATGGCGCGCATGCGGGAATGGATGTAGTGCACCGGTTGATCGGTGGTTTCCGGCAGCCAATCATCCACACCGAGGGTTCCGGCGTGCTTCCAGAAGCCGCCCAGGCTGATCAGCGGGTTGATGGTGCGCAGCCCCTGTTCCCGTTCGATCACACCCTCCATGGCGGTTGGGCTGAGTTCTTTGGCCAGCTCACCGATGGGTACGCCCTGAAGTAGCATGAAGTGGTCTTTTAATGGTAAACGACCACCGGCAGATTGGCAGGCGCCCAGCAGCAGAGCTTCGCGGATACGGTGGCGCAGCTGGGTGCCGGGAAAGAACACCGGCGATTTGTCCAGCTTTGGGCCGAGCCGTGGGAGGCGCTGAAGGTCTTTGCTGCCGGTGGGGCTGGCAAAGTTGTCGTCGGGGCGGTTGACGGCCAGGGCTGAGATGGCTTTTGTTGTGCCACGGAAATAGTAGGCTCTTCGTTGGGTTGGGTGCATTTTTTGACCTTTTTCAAAGTCGCTACCCGCTGCCCTTAAATGCCGCTCCCCGCTTCCCGCCGCCCGCTACCCGAAAAAGCTTTGCTTGTTCTTTTACGGGTAGCGGGGAGCGGGCAGCGGGTAGCGCCTTCAGATAGGCGGGAAGCGATAGATTCAATTCATAATGACTCGGCGGATTTTGGATACCGCTACGCCTTCTACCGTTTGGTACTGCTCATGATCTTGCCAGTACGGGGCTTTGACCGGGAGTTGGGTGGCGCGGGTGTAGTCGGGTATTTGGGTTCCGGCTTCGGCCTGTTCCTGCAGCCAGGTTAAGGGCAGGTTGCGGGCGATCTGGCTGTGGGCGTCGATCAGGGAGTAGTCCTGGTCGATGGGGTTGATCCAGCGGTTGCGGATGGTGCCGCTGCCGGAGTTGGCATTGACGCCGATGCGGGTACAGTAAAATTGCACCAGTGGGGCAATGCGCTGGATATCGCCCACACCGTGGAACACCAGGTAAGGGGCGTGCCAGGCGTGGTAATGGTTCAGTCGGCTTTTTTCCGGCCCACCGGCGGTGATGATTTTGCGGTAGTGTTCGGTGCCATCGGGCTGGGTTCTGGATGGGGTGATCCTGTCATCCCGCAGGTGTTTGCCGTGGCGCATATTCCCCACGTAGTGCCGGTGCTGGGCGGTGATGCCCTGTTCCGGCGTGACCCCAAAGGCCAGGGCGCTGGCGTGGTAGATGCCGTGGTGCTGGTCGTAGTGCAGCAGCTCTGGCAGCAGACTAAGCGCCCGGGTTGGGCAGCTGGTGTGTTTGTAGAGGATGTACGAGAGCAGACCGTCCAGGTGGATGGGGTGTTTTCTTAGGGTGATTGGGGAGCCGGTTTCGAAAATTAATTCGAAAGGTTTGAAGACCGCTGCCCGCTTTCCGCTGCCCGCCTCCCGAAAAAGATCGCTTCCCGCTTCCCACTGCCCGCTTTCCGTTATTGGTTGGGCGGAAGTTTCAGTTATTCCGTCATTCCCGCGAAGGCGGGAATCCAAGGCTGCCATGGATCTCCGCCTTCGCGGAGATGACGAGTTAATTCTTTCCGGAGTTGACGATGGGGTGGCGTTTCCTTCAGCGTTAAAAAGGTCAAACTGGCTCATGACTGCTTCTCGTCTTTTTCGGGCAGCGGGAAGCGGGTAGCGGTCTTTCCAGGGCGGCGGGTAGCGCGATCAAAGCCATATCACTTCCTCCTTCTCCGTACCCTGTAAGCGGGTTCCATCTACCTGAAAGTATTCAGCCTGTTCGTAGAGGGGGTAGAACCGTTCCGGGATCACACCCTGCAACCGAAAACGGCGATCTGGCCCGATGCGGGGGTCGGCTACCCAGGCGGTGACGCTGTCCTGGCTGTTGCGGATGCCCCGGCCGATCAAGCCCTGCCGCAGTTTACGCAGACCTCTGTCCCGCACCCGGCCGTAGAGCACCTTTTTGGCCTCATCGGTGGTGCGGCCGCTGCTGACGTAGCGGGCGGCAAAGGCGTTCTCGGTGACGCGGCTGGGGGGCTGGATAGGGATGCGGGTGACCATGATATTGGTCAGCAGTTGCTTACCTTCTTTCGTCCGTATGCTGACCCCTTCCCAGGCGGAGGGGGTGACGATGGCGGTGATGGTTCCGGCCTGGAGTTGTTCGATCAGTTCATCCAGCCGGGTGCCTTTCAGGTGAAAGCCTGCTTTGGGGGCTGTGGCTGTTTCGCTGGTTGTTTTCTCCGCAAAAAGCGCCTGCAGTTCCGCCACTTCGGCAAAGGAGGGGCAGAGGCAGAGGGTGGGGCCTTCGGCCATTGCGGTGGTGAGCATGCGGGCGGCAAAGGCCAGCCACTGGGGGTTGTAGGTGGCCTGTTCCTCTTCGTTGTCGGCATCGCCGTGGAAGGGTCTGGCGACCTCTCCGGCCAGTACAAACCGGATATCACCATAGTGCCGTGGGGCGTAGCGTTGGCAGGCCGCTTGATTGAGGTCCGCCTCATTAATGCCCAGCATGGCGCGCAGGGGGGCGAAACGGGCAGGCCCCTGTTGGGCGGAGATGCCCAGGGTACCGCTGGTGAGCAGCACCGAGACCGGTGGTTGCGTTTCGCCGATGCCCCGCACCCAGCGGCTGAAGGCCAGAGCGGCAAAGGGGTTGTCGATGGCGACGGAGCCGATGCGGTTGACCGGCGACCAGGCGAGGCAGCTGGGCTGGTGCTCATCGGTGAGGATACTGTTGAGGGACTGGTAGAACCCTTTCAGGGTGTTGAGCTTGGTAAACGACGCCTCGATGGTGGGCTGGATGGAGTCCACCAGGAGTTTCAGTGCTGCCAGTGAGCGTTTGACCGCCGTTGTGTAGCTGGCACCGAGGCTGGCGGGCAGGTCCCGGGAGAGCAGGCAGGGCTGGTCACGGTAGAGGCCACCGGCGTCGTCCACCACGGTTTGCATCTCTTTCAGGGCGGTGCAGGCGGTGTTGATCTGTTGGGCGGGCCAGCCACAGGCGTCTTTCAGCTCGCGGCAGAGGCTGGCGATGCGCTGGGGTGAGCTGCGCAGGCGGGTGAGGCTTTCGGCGGCATCGGGCAGGCGGTCCGCTTCGTCGGCGATCAGGTATTGGAATGGTTTTTCACCGGTGTCGAACAGGGCGATGTTGCGGGTGGCCAGCATGGTGACAGTGTGGGAGGTGAGCACCAGGTCGGCGTGGTTGGCCTGTTCGCAGTCGGCCTGGTACCAGGCGGCATCGTCGGGGTTGCAGTGTTCGGTAAGGCCGAGGTAGATCTCTCTTCCTTCTTTTAAATAGCCCATGTTCGTGGCGGCGTTTTCGTACCACCAATTCAGGTAGACGTGGGGGCCGTAGCTTTTTTTGATCTTCTCATACCATTGCAGCAGGGCGCGGCGTTCTTTGGGGTTTTCGGTGCTGTCGGCCAGCTCCAGCACTTTGCTGGCGGAGACGTACTGGGCTCGGCCCAGCCGGTTGCAGACGACGATGGGGGGCAGGCCCAGGTGACTGAGCAGTTCGGTGATGAGGGTGCGGTCCCGCCCCAGTTGCTGGATCAGGTGGACGGTGTAGGTGGAGATCAGCGCCCGCTGGCCGGTGAGGGAGAGCTGGATGGCCAGGGGCAGCAGGTAAGCCAGGCTTTTGCCGATGCCGGTTTCCCCTTCGAGCATGGCCACGGCGGGCTGGTCGCCGGTGAGCCAGTCGCACACGGCCAGGGCGTAGTGGTACTGTTGCTCGCGGTATTCGAAGCCATAGAGCTGGTTGAGCAGGCCGGTGGGGTGGAAGATTTGTTCTGCCAGTGGTTTTAAGTCAGTTTCTTTTGCCACGGAGGCACGGAGACACGGAGTTTTTTCTTCCATGTCTTTTCTCCGTGACTCCGTGCCTCCGTGGCTAATCATGATTTTCATCTTACAGCCTCCAGAAGCAGCCCAAAGCCGAACGCTTTTTTGCGGCCAAGCCCCTGATTGTAAGCCTGTTGGGCAGCGGTGGCATTGTGCACTTTGGCCTGGAAGACCACATCGGCACCGTTGATCAGGTGGCGGCGGTTGAGGCGCACCCGCAAGGGTTCTACCAGATCCAGCTGTTGCAGCTCGAAGCCGTGGCGATGCAGCAAACGGGTGAGCCAGGCTTCGGTTTCTGCTTCTGGCAGGGCGTATTCGATGGCTTTGCGGCTACTACGGTTTTCCCCCGGTTCGCTGACCCGTTTGGTGAGGTCGAGTCGGCAGTGGAAGGTGCGCTGCTCCCCTTCGGTCAGGGTGAAGGTGCTGGTTTCGATGGGGCCGATGATCTCTTTGCTATTGGCCGCTTTTGTGTTGGCAGCACTTGAGTTGGAGAGCGCTGCCAGCGGTTTTTGGGTGCTGCGAATCAGCAGGATGCTGCCCTCCTTTTCCCCCTGTGGATAAGGGTAAGAGCGCCAGAGAGGGCGCAGGTGGGTTTTATCGGCCCTGTGTTGATTACCGCACATGACCGCCATCACCCGCTGATGCAGTGGGTAGACCTGATGGAATGGAAGGTCGGTGGTCAGGGAGAATTCATACATCAGACGGTTCTCATTTGTCTCATTAGCTGACGGCTCTCATCAGCTGCAGTTTTTCATGGGGGTCCACCGGTAAGCGCTGGGCCAGGGCGCGGGCCTGTGGATGGTTGGCGAGAAAGATTTGCAGCGGTTTGTCGTTGGGGGCGATGCGCCCATAACAGTGGTCGATAATCAGCAGGCGCAGGGTAGTCCAGGTTTTTTTATCGCGGGTGGCCAGGCTGCGCAGGTCGTCAATCAGGCGCATATCCAGCTTGATGGGGGGCTCCGGGGAGCAGGCGATGATCAGTTCCCGCGATGGGGTGTATTCCAGCTGTTGCACCAGTTCAGTCTTCTTGCGGCCAATGTCGTGGATGTAGACCAGGGGGAATTCCGACTCCGGCAGTTCGCGGATGGTCTCAATGGCGTATTCCATGGCGGCTTTGCCGCTGGCCTGCACGACGTTCTCAAACAGTGGCTGTTCGGCGGATTGCAGCCGCTTCGCCCAGCCGGGGTTGGCCAGCAGTAACGTTCGTGTTTGGCTGACGATCAGCCCGCAGCCGACCAGCAGGCCCAGCTTGCCCGGTGCGATGGGTTTCTCCACCGTGCCACGGTCAATACCCAGATAATGATAGCTGCCATGAAACAGGGCGTTGCAAGGGGCGCAGATGGGCACTTCAAGCCGTATGTAGCTGTCTACACGGGATTCATACAGCGGCACCGCCCAGTGCCGGGAGCGCCGTGCGCAGCAGTAGCAGGTTTGTTCTTCCGTCACCGGTTGCAGCGACATCTCACCGGCCATGGCATGGGTGACTTTCATCCATATAAAGTCGATGCAGTCCATCGGTGGCTCCATGGCAGGTGGTTGAGGTGGCAGGAATTGGGGCGGGAGTTTACGGAATGGGGGTGGGGGTGTCAAAGAGGGGCTGGTGGTTATACCCGTCGGCTTTCAAGCTGCTACTTTGTTGGCTGCATTAGCTAACCATGGTCACATAGTATTTCTATGCTCCCATGGCTTCGCTCATTTGCCGTCGCGTCGCAACTTGAAATCCTTTGGGTATCCTCGTCATCCTGTAGCATCTGAACTTTCAGGGGGAAGGCAAGTCCAAATAAGGAGTTACGGATGATGTATTGAAGGAGCAGAGCGATGACCGATAGGGAGGTTCTTAATCTTATTATACTGGCCGCCACCGTGGGCTCAGGGTGGGTGATCATCGGCTTTTCTGATTATGCCTTTAAGAAAGGGCTGGCTGTTGGGCGGTTGTTTCTGAATGCGTTTTCACTTCATCTGGTAAATGCCTACGCAGCCGTTCTGATTGGCCTTTGTGTTGCCTATTCGGTTGGGCAGTGGTGGTTTGTCGGATGCGTTGCCTTCAGCTCTTTTGTTTTTGTTGAACTGCTTTATGCCTTTGCCCCCGTCCATTCGCTGGTGATTGCACTGCCGGTTTCTGTTGTCGGGCTGGTGTTTTCGGCGTTTTATGTGTGAGCGGTGAGTGTCTTGAAGTGATGGGCTGTTAGAGGCGTGAAGGGGGGCCTTCACTCACTGAAATCGACAGCTGCCTGGGTCTCGTCACTGAACATCGCCAGTTCCTCCTCGGTGATCAGGTGCTGTCTCTTCCAGGTCATGATCATCATGGTGGCCTGGCCTCTACTGAACCCATCAAATAGGTGACCGATGTTTTTATTCCGGTCTCGCACTAATTTGTACAGTTTCAGATAAGCCGCCTGGTAATCGCATTCATCACCTTCGGTCAGGGCGTGCACATCTTCGAAGACCTGCTGACAATAGCGTTGCAGTAGAATCGGGTGTAGCTTTTTGACCACTTTCCAGTCACGTTCGGGGAGCTTGTACATGTTGGTGTTCTTACCAATGGTGGATAAACCACTGGATGCTATATCAACCCTTTCAGCTTTGCCAAGCCGTAAGCAGCAACGGTAACGCAGTCTTTGATGTCACCATCTATGATCATCTGCTCAAAGGCTTCCAGCGGGAAGGATTGGGAGATCAGATCTTCTTCTTCAGTATCCAGCTTTTTACCAACGTTCGTCAGGCCAGTGGCCAGATACACATGGCAAGTCTGATTGAGGAAACCATAGGCAATAAATTGTGCGCCAACGTACTTCATGGCAGTGGCCTGCAACCCGGTCTCTTCTCTCAGTTCACCTTTGGCCAGTTCCAGATGATCCGCATCCGGATTGGATTCCCAGGCACCCTGTGGGATTTCCCAGCACCGCTGTTGCACGGTATAACGATACTGCTGCACCAGATGGATAACGTTGTGGTCGACGGCAAGGATGGCAGCGCAATCGGGCTTATCCACAACACCATAAATGCCTTCCGCTCCACTGGGCCGAAGGATCTTGTCTTCCCGGACGGACATCCATTTATTCTGGTAAACGATCTTGCTGTCGAGCTGTTTTATCTCACCCATGAGTTCTCCAGAGGAAGGGGTTATTGCGGTAAGTTGACCTGTCAAAAGTCCGGATTATGATAAACTACTGTCGTATGAGCGAGTGTCGTATAGCAAAATACTGGGATTTAAGTACGAAAACCGGAATGACAGCATTACGACAGCCTGTATTTATAACTTACTGATATATAAGAAGGTGACGCGGGTTCAAATCCCGCCGCCTCCACCACTATAAAGACCTCGTAGGTTACTGATCTACGGGGTTTTTTTATGGCTGAGGGATTGGGGTATTTGTCGAAGTGTCCAAAAAGTGTCCAACTGCTTTGTTGGCATACTTGTCGGAGGTATGGAGGTTGCACAGGTGGGAGGAAAGCGGGTTGAGTCTGGTGGCATCTTTCAGGTGTTCAGGATCAAACTTTGCGTACCTCATGGTCATGGCAATGTCTGAGTGCCCCAGTATTTTTTGCAGTACCAGGATATTGCCGCCATTCATCATAAAGTGGCTGGCAAAGGTATGCCTCAATACATGGCTCGCCTGTCCTTTGGGCAGTTGGATTCCGGATCGCTTTAACGCCCTTCTGAACGCGCCTATTGATGACTCAAAGCGTTTGTAGACTTTCAGGTGTGCTGAAATCTCGTCAAACAATTGAGGCTCTACAGGGATTGAGCGTATTCGCTTACCTTTGGTATTGGAGTACTGAACACGGTAGTCCTTGAAGTGATAAAGCTGCCTGCTTTCGACTTCTCCCCATCGAGCACCGGTACTCAAACATAAACGGGTGATCAGTCCTACATGGGGGTTACTGCATCCCGTGTCGATGTGGAAAAGCAGTGTTTTGATCTGATCATTCGTCAGATAGGCAAGCTCCGGCTGTTGCGTCTTGATCATCTCGGCTTCTTCCAGAGGATTGCGATAACGGATGTCTTTGCTTTTGATCAGCGTGTTATACATCGCTCTCAGATAGCCCAGATGATTGTTTACGGTTTTATCCGCAATGGGCTTGTCTGTCGCGCTCCCTGCCTTCTTGATGTTTTTGTATTCGTGGAAGTCCTTGATAGTCAATGCACGGGCAATAGGGTTATCAAGAATGTCTGCCATCGCCAGTAAAAGCCGTTTTCTGGGTTCTCCATCGGATAAATCGCAGCCTTTGGCTTTGTACCAGATGTCGATCAGTTCAGTTAACCGGCGATTGTCAGCGGCTTCGGCCTTCCACGGCTTCCCTTCCTGATATTTGGCTTTGAGAAAGTCGATGTACTCAATGCATTCCCGTTTTGTTGTGCAGGTTTTTCGGTAACGCCTTCCGTATTTTCCTACCCTGACATCAACTTTCCATAATCCTGATACTTTGTCTTTTGTTATGCTCATACAGTTCCTCGCTTTTTGCCTTGTTTTAAAGGCTATTCTTTAAGTGGGTTTTTTCTATACGCTCTCCGACGTTTAGATATTTCCGTATCTAAATCTTCAATAGATTCAACTTCTTGGGCTAATTGCTTAATTTTCTCCTTCTCTTTTTTGGTGAATTTAATTTCGGCTTTGCCGGTGATGAGGTAATTGCTGGCAAATGGGAAAAGAATACAAAGCTGCTCCACCAGGTCAGCCGGTGTGCGCTGTTTTCCAAATTCAATGTTCTCCAGCGATTGCTCTGAAATTCCACATTTTTGAGCTAATTCCCCTCTGGTTAGACCTTCTAATTTGCGAATTAGTTCGATTCTCTTGTTTATATTACTCATTGATTTTAAACACCATTTTAATTTTTTAATAAATATATTTGTATACTGTACGGAAATAAAGTATACCTTCTAATCCGTATATATAACGGATTATATATACATTTGACTAATACTATCCTGTTTCATGGAGGAAATGGCAACTATGGAAAACTCTGGATTGTTCCAGACTGCTGAAGGCTTTGCCGCCGATCTTGGTGTGACTGTGCGCACGGTGGAAAGTTGGATGGAGCGAAATCTTTTACCTACCCAGAAAATCGGCAAGCGCCGATTGATTAACCTCTATCAGATCAAAAAGAATCTTGATTCGGGTGAGCCAATTAATAAAACGACAATAGCGAAGTTCTTAAAGAAGTCTAAAAAATAACGCCGCGACGTTCAGCATTTCGGTAACTCATTAAAAAATCAAAGTCATTACTTTGGTAGGGGAGTCTTATGTTTGAAAAAAATAAATCTATGATAGAGGTGTCAGAGCTGTGTAGACAGATTCAATTGATCTGCTACTGCTTGAAGCTTATCAATGATGAGCGGGAACGAATTAAAAAAAGTATTTCCGCATTTAATCAATACACCAGCGATGAGGATCGTGGGCTTTGGCTTTCGGAATTGAATGAGTGTGATCTCAATTATGGGTGATGTATCAAAACTGTTGATAGTGGTTTCGGGAGATAAATTCCCCAATAACCTTATCATGAATGTCTAGGGTGCTCTCTCAATTTGATAACTGACTCATAGGTTAGCTTCAACCTTTCCAGTCATGAACTCAGACCAAAGTTGTTCCCAGCGCCCCTTACTCTGGATCAGTGCTCTTGTTGTCAAAAGCACTTCCGCTCCTGTTGCTTTCCACCTCATTCCAGAACCACATAATCGTTGCTTTACCAGAGTCTTACAAGCCGCTTCAGTAACTCCTGAACCTATTGGCCAATGGCGTTTAAGCGCCTGATGATAATTCATTAACTGGTGATTGTTTGTAAAATAGCTCACAGCTTTGTAGCGCTTCTCTGTCAGTGCGATTGTCTTTTTCGGGAGCTCGGCTGATTCAATTTCCTGAAGGATTTTTTTGGCTGCTCCACGCTTGTTTTTCAAACTATGTAGCCTGTCTTCAAGCCACTGGTGTCGCTTCGCCTTACTGGTTGGAAACAGTGCTTCCGCTGCTCCAGCTAAATATTCAGATGCATGATAAAAATCGAGTATCTGCCCAGAGGTATGTTGTTTCAAATAACTCCAGTTTTCTCTAGCCCCGTCAGCTACCCCGATGTATGTGGCATTTGGGTAGAGTCGTTTTAGATCTGCAATCTCCTCGTCGAGCTTGCTCATAAAGCTTTGTTTACCATACTCTGGCGAACTGGCTGTATATATCGTGTGGAGCCTGTCTCCATCTGCAGAATATAGGCTCAATGTCCCACACATGGCTTCCCTCCAGCCTTCTTCACAAAGCAGCATGCAGGTTCCATCCAGACCAATGGCTATTGTTTCAACAGGCTCTTTTAGTGGAGGAAGGTGGTAGTGAGTGTCTTGCTGGTCTTCAATTAATGCACCTACTCTGTCCGATAAATGCTTGATATAAGAATTTGAAAGCGTCCTTTGATGGTTGGTCTCAAAATCTTCTTTTACCGCAGGCGCTGGCATCTGGCTGTATTTCCAGGCGATAGACTTGGCAAATTTGGGGGTAGCTGAACCAATAATACCGGCACGAAGATCAAGTGCTGCCAGAGTACTGCCACCTCTGACACCCTGATATACGGAGCGCTCCAAAGGTATACGACCGTATAAGGTTTCATAGTGCTTAAGAACCTTTCCTTTGTAGTTCCACTTCTGCTGATTAACGACGATAGGTTCTTTATTGGGTGATTCAAATAGCCCCAATAACTCTTTTGTTCCAAGCTGCCCGGCTTCATTGAGTGCACGCTGTAAACTATCTTCAAGATTCAGCATGTTGCCTGAATCTATAGAAACTTCAATTTGCAAAACGATGCTTTTGGTAGAGCTGGAAATAACAGAAGCGGGCATGACAGTTAACTATTATGAGTGGTGTTCCCATAGTAGCTGTGAAAATAGAGCACTATTGTTTCAATCATTCAGAGAGAGCACCCAATGTCTATTGATCTTGAGAAGCAAATAGTCCTTCTGGCTAACCGTTTCAAGCAAGTTCTCAAGGTCAGATTCTGCCGCTCAATCCGCTGAGTAAAGTACTTTCCAATGATATGTTTATCTTCTGATAAACAGGATGTATATGGTTGCCAGTCATCTGTGCAGTAAAAACTAACTTTGAAGCGGGCCAGAAGCTCCAACAGCTTTTTGAGCGTCTCTGTGCTTCTGGGGCCGAACGCATGGGCAATGATCTTCTTGAAACGTGGCTCCCATGCATAAAACAGCCAGCGTTGCTGCTTCTTGCTACCAACAAATGACCACTGCTCATCCATTTCGAAGATAATCTTGACCTGGGCATTTTCGAAGGGGAGTTGTGTTACTGTTGGCGGGTCGAGTTTTTTAAGCGAGCCAATACAGTCGTTGGACTGATCTCAAGGACACGTCCGATATCTCTGACCCCGGAGCCATTCATGGTCATCTTTATGATCTGCTCATGAGTACCAGGCAGATTGCCATTATAGCGATACTCGAGTTGGAAGCTCTTATTACAGTCCTTGCATCTATACCGCTGGTGACCCGTCTCAGCTTTCCCGTTCTTAACAACATTGAACGTTTGTTGACAATGGATACAGGCAACTTGAACTTCAGCCATAGATGACTCAAAAAGACAGGAATGTATCAGATCAACAGCTTTGGCACATCACCGAAAATAGCGTATTACTGCGTGAAATAGCGGGAAAACGGCTATTTCTTGATGCCTGAAACTAGTTAACTTACTGAAAAAAAAAGAGAACCCTAATTTAAAACTAGGGTTCAAATCATATCTTTTTAATAAATACCAACTGTCTAACTTATTGATGCTTGTTGCTTTTATTCTGGTAATACCGTTATCGAAGTTTATAAAGTCCAGGAAGTGTCCAACAAATTTAACCTAAGCGATAGTTAACGGAAGTATTCGCTCTCAGCCTGCAAGTTTGAATCACTTATCTGACAGCATTCCAGTTGTCTGAAATCATAGGTAACCCCATTGCCTTGTAAATGTAGTTACTTCCTTTTTCCTGGTTGAGGCACTCAATAGCCAGTCGATTTACCACCTTTACAGGGAAAGCCTGCCCCTTGTTTCCTGCGCTTTTGCCAATTACCAGGAAGTACCCACCCTTTCTTCTGTCGTTAAACAGTGCGACGACCATGCTGTTGATGTGTTTGACTCTGGCTCTTTCAACAGATTCGTCAGGCAGCGTTGTTTTCGTTCTGACTCCTTCTACGATTATCTGTTTAAGCGTAGACATCACCTCTGTGCCAAAGAGTGTTTCCAGAAATTTGTGCTTTTGCTGATCTGTGAATACATCCAGACGCTTACAGTCTCTAAAATCAAACAGCGGCTTGCCAATAAACCTGTCGTACATGACGTTAGCCATGAGTTCGAATTCTTCGTCAGCCGGTGTTGCTTTGCGCTCCCTGTCAAATCCCCAGCCGAATGGATACTGCTTCAGCTTGAAGAGCTTTAAAATATCATCAGCGTACCTGCGAACACATTGTCGCTGACTTTCCGAATGCATTGAGGCTCCTTTTTCAAACTCAGCCAAAAATTCCCTGCGTGTCCATTTTGCTGGATCACCTTTTACATCCCAGCTTTTTGGAAAGACTACTGACTGTTTTAGCAGGTGCAGCATGGTGCCATCAATATTGCCGTCCTTACTGGGGACTTTTTCATTCTCTGCTATTTCAGAGAGTTTTCTTGCTGAGGGTGGAGCAATCTGTTCGGCAATCTGGCGGTAGCCTACGGTTTCTGAAAACTTGTGGACAGATTCACTGGGTTTCATCGCCTGCTGTTTGACCTGGTTAAGATCACTGACAATGGTTTTTGATTTTTCTGCACAGCGCTCTTCCAGAAATTTATCAAGCTGTTGTCTTTCACGCTCGCTTTTACAGCTTTCTACAAATTTCAGCACTGCATCTGCAATAGCCATGTCTTCCTTAAGCTTGCGGATGTCTGCGATTGATGGGTAGGTTTTAGTGACAACAGCAGGAGTAACAGGCTTTGGTTTTTCCTTTGCCATAGGTGGTCTGCTGGCAACAGGTTTAGGTTTTGCTTCAGGCCTTGGAGTAAATGGTTTTGATATAACTGGTTCTGGCTTTGTTTCTTCTTCTTTTTTCTTTTTGGACTGTTCAAGGAATTTACGGCCTTCTTCAAGTATTCTATCTACTTCCTCCATTCCTTTTTCTGTGTCTTCCCGGTGCTTTCTTTCCAGTTCTGATAGCTTTGAGCTTGAGCGTTTATTAGTAGTGTCTGTGTTGTCCTGCTTTTTATGACTTGTTGATGGTTGATTAAGAGATCCAGCTACAGGCTCTTTTGTGTCTTCATCGTCAGATTTTGGTTCATCGAGACCAGAATCACATCCAGGATCTCCATCATCGGGAGCTGAAGGTGCCGAAACTCCAGAATCTCTTGCCAGTGCGTTAACCTCATTTTTCATAAAGTTAAAAGCGGAAAGTGCCTGTAGCCTTCTGAGAAGAGACTTATCGGTATCCGACTCTACCTTCTCCTGAGCATCTTTAAAGGTAGGATTACTGAAGGCTTTGGCTATGCAGGCAGTCCTGACATCATCCATGAGCATATCCATTTTGTCAGTCATTTGCTCAATGGCATGCCGGACAACCTCACTTTTCGCTTCCATACTTGCTGGCATTAGCTTGTCGAGCTGATAAACACGTCGAACATACTCAGTAAAGTGGTGTGTGGCTTTTGTTTTGTCAGGGGTAACAAAGTCATGGGCACTATTTCTGAAAAATGCTTTTAATTTCTCTGTGGCCTTTTCTCCATTGCCCTCTCTGATTTGTTGTAAGTCTTGCTGCAGTTCTTTATCAAATCTCTGGTAGCGAACATCAGGTGCTTCCCAAACTTCTATGGGTAGTTCCAGATCCATCTCTAAAAACTCGTCCATTTCTGAGTCTGAAATTTGAAGGTCATCTAATAGCCTTTGAGAGTTCGGTTCTTTAGGCTTTTCTGACTCTTTGTTTTTCTTTTTTTCTGCCGGTTTTTCCATTTCTGGCATCATCATTCCAAGCAGTTTTTCATGTTCCAGATGGGGAGTCTTTTCAATATCAGAGAAAAAAGGGTGTACTTGTATAACAGTCTGAAGATTGTACTTGTTGAGGCTTTTGTGGGGAGGAGTAGGCGCCAGGTTATTAGTGAGAATAGATTTTTGGCCAAGCAATTCATCTCTTTGGTGGCAAGTCCATCGCCCTGTATGTGCAGAGTTATTGTCATGGAGAGCAGCAGAGGAATAGTGTGAGTTAAGGGGGTATGGTAAGAGTTGGTTATTAGTATCCACTTGATGATCCCTGACTTTAAATAGCTTGATTCAGTGAAGTTGGAGTTTTATCAATCCAAAAAATTCAATGCCAGATCAGGTAATTCGTGATTATTTCGTAAATTACTGAATAAAAAAAGTTATTTTATACTTCTTTAATGCATGCATTGTTAGGAATGATAGTGCCTATTAGCTGTTGATTTAGTCGATCTGAAGTGTCCAAAAAGTCTCCAGAAAATAGCGTATTACTGCGGGAAATAGCGGGAAATAGCGGGAAATAGCGGGAAAACGGCTATTTCTTGATGCCTGTAATTAGTTAATTTATTGAAAAATGTAGAGAACCTTAATCTTAGACTAGGGTTCAAATCATATCTTTTTAATAAAGGCTAACTTTCTAACTGGCTGATATATTGTGATTTTTTGGTTTGTAAAACAGTTAGAGAAGTTTTAATAGTCCAGAAAGTGTCCAAAAAGATGTTCTTACCTATATTTTGGGGTGTGGGTTCTTGTGATAAAGCTTTGTTGAAATGATGACTTACCCTAGGCCATTCATCTTTGGCTTTAACTGCAATCTACTATAAAAAATACTGTTTAAATGCTTCGATAAATTATCAGTTAAATATAATCTGTCGTATATATGTATGATGAGAGCAAATGAACTTTTTGTTTTTAATAGATCTCTAAGCTTTTAACGAGTATTTGACAATAAAAAATAGAGGTCTTTTTGATGAATGTCGGTGGCCAAACTGTATCATATAGTAATCAAGTCTATAACAGACTTACAGAGGACGTATCATTCCAGGATGCCGACAATTCAGAGCAACAGAGTGAACGCAGTAAGCCAGGCTGTTTTACCCGTGCTATGAAGTGGGTATGTGAGCATCCCTGTAAATCATTTTTCATTGCAGTCGGGGTCGTAGGTGTTACATCAGGTACGGTGAGTCTTGGAGTGGTTTTGGGTCTTGGTGGGGCTGGTGTAGCCTTGTCTGCTAGAAATACAACATTGGCACCTAATGTCACTAACTTCATGACAACTAATGGATCGGCAGAAACCTCTCAATCAACAACTACTACTTCTGACTTTGCGCCATCAACATCACCGGCTCCTGTTTCGCTTAAAACAACACAGGAACAAACAACCACAGATTCAGGTAGGGTCGAGAAGTACAGAGGTGCATATTGTGAAGGGCAGTATGTTGAAACTTGGCATTATTGTTGTGAAGATCCTGAAGATACTTCAGGGCAAAATAAACATTACTTCAGGGATGCAAACTCAACATATACCAACCCATGGGGGGCATCGTGTCCAGGCCATGAAGAATATTGGTTCCCAGGAGAAACTGAATGTACGAAAAATGATAGGGCCGAAGAGGCAGCATCAATGACAGAATATTGCAAAGATCAGCACAATAGTACCGCTAAATTTGATGATTAATATTTTTATTAAGAAAGTTGCAGCAGTAGGCTCTAAATACTTTTTTAATTGTATTCTCTAAGTATTAATTTCCGGCAATTTTTTATAGTGAAAGGTTTTTGGTTGATGGTTTATATGACTACTAGCCATTCTGACTCTGGATTAAGGGTCTAGGGGCTGTTTTGTTGTAATGTAAGTGTCCAAAAAGTGTCCAGAAAATTGAGTATTACTGCGTAAAATAGCGTAAAAACGGTGATTTCTTAATCTAGGATCTTTCATAACTTACTGAAAAATATAGAGAACCCTGATCTTAGACTAGGGTTCAAATCCCGCCGCCTCCACCAAATAGAAACCCGGTTGGTCCTGGATCTTCCGGGTTTTTTTATGGCTGGACAGAAGCGGTTTTTGCCGAAGTGCCCAACTGGATTCTCGTTGTTCCACGAATTCGGCGGTTGGGCGCTGATTTCCGTATTCAATATTTTCCAAACGCTGTTCGCAAATACCTCATTCTTTCATCAGACACTCTGCTTGTTTTTCGTGAAATGGTAGCTTCTCGACAATCTTCTCAAGCAAATTTTTATAGGTTCATATAGGTCAACTCGGATTCCGAAACTAAGGTAGGGTCTATATCCGCTGCATACAATACGCTTTGAGCCGTTCTGTCTATTTGCTGGGAGGCTTGGGACGAGCTTGTGGCATGTTGAATCATTATTTGTGGTGTGGATGCCCAGCTATCAAAAGGCGGAAGTGTCGTCTTTGGCTCACATGAGCTGAGGATCACTGGATTATTACTAAAAGTTGGTGTGTTTAAAGAAAAATGGGGGAGGGGAAAGCCATCCTGCCCTGGGGTTAAAACGCCCTCGGAGTCGGTAGACCCATTTGATGCGCTATCCGGTGCTGGTGATTGTGACTGATAGTTCAAGTCTGCCGATGAGTGATAGGCTGATAAACGTGAATTTCGTCTTGGACCTAAATCATCAACTCGATATGAGTGTTCACCAATCTCTTTATACCCCTGCTCTGGTTTATGCTGCTTTTTACACTTTTTAATTAATGAGATGGTCTCATTTAGTATTCTCTGTTTGGTGCGCACATCCGTTAAAAGCATTGATCTTGGATGGGTGCTCTCTCAATTTGATAACTGACTCATAGGTTAGCTTCAACCTTTCCAGTCATGAACTCAGACCAAAGTTGTTCCCAGCGCCCCTTACTCTGGATCAGTGCTCTTGTTGTCAAAAGCACTTCCGCTCCTGTTGCTTTCCACCTCATTCCAGAACCACATAATCGTTGCTTTACCAGAGTCTTACAAGCCGCTTCAGTAACTCCTGAACCTATTGGCCAATGGCGTTTAAGCGCCTGATGATAATTCATTAACTGGTGATTGTTTGTAAAATAGCTCACAGCTTTGTAGCGCTTCTCTGTCAGTGCGATTGTCTTTTTCGGGAGCTCGGCTGATTCAATTTCCTGAAGGATTTTTTTGGCTGCTCCACGCTTGTTTTTCAAACTATGTAGCCTGTCTTCAAGCCACTGGTGTCGCTTCGCCTTACTGGTTGGAAACAGTGCTTCCGCTGCTCCAGCTAAATATTCAGATGCATGATAAAAATCGAGTATCTGCCCAGAGGTATGTTGTTTCAAATAACTCCAGTTTTCTCTAGCCCCGTCAGCTACCCCGATGTATGTGGCATTTGGGTAGAGTCGTTTTAGATCTGCAATCTCCTCGTCGAGCTTGCTCATAAAGCTTTGTTTACCATACTCTGGCGAACTGGCTGTATATATCGTGTGGAGCCTGTCTCCATCTGCAGAATATAGGCTCAATGTCCCACACATGGCTTCCCTCCAGCCTTCTTCACAAAGCAGCATGCAGGTTCCATCCAGACCAATGGCTATTGTTTCAACAGGCTCTTTTAGTGGAGGAAGGTGGTAGTGAGTGTCTTGCTGGTCTTCAATTAATGCACCTACTCTGTCCGATAAATGCTTGATATAAGAATTTGAAAGCGTCCTTTGATGGTTGGTCTCAAAATCTTCTTTTACCGCAGGCGCTGGCATCTGGCTGTATTTCCAGGCGATAGACTTGGCAAATTTGGGGGTAGCTGAACCAATAATACCGGCACGAAGATCAAGTGCTGCCAGAGTACTGCCACCTCTGACACCCTGATATACGGAGCGCTCCAAAGGTATACGACCGTATAAGGTTTCATAGTGCTTAAGAACCTTTCCTTTGTAGTTCCACTTCTGCTGATTAACGACGATAGGTTCTTTATTGGGTGATTCAAATAGCCCCAATAACTCTTTTGTTCCAAGCTGCCCGGCTTCATTGAGTGCACGCTGTAAACTATCTTCAAGATTCAGCATGTTGCCTGAATCTATAGAAACTTCAATTTGCAAAACGATGCTTTTGGTAGAGCTGGAAATAACAGAAGCGGGCATGACAGTTAACTATTATGAGTGGTGTTCCCATAGTAGCTGTGAAAATAGAGCACTATTGTTTCAATCATTCAGAGAGAGCACCCTCTTGGATCCCGTTCTATAGTCAATATTAAGCCGCGTTTTGCTTGAGAAATCTTTTCCCGTCGTTTTCTTTCTATCCCCCTGTGGGCAATTTTTTGGGGATCAGATGAGGTTTTATAAACCTGTTTATGCACTCTTGACATCTCTGGTAGGGCTGTAGAAGGGAGGCTGTTGTCTGGTTTCATTTTCTGATGTTGCTTCTGGCATAACTGAATATAGCAATTGGCAACGGCAAGAACTTCGGCTTTGGGCAGCGCTTGCAGATTTAATAAAGATCGAATTTCATCGTAGCTTTCTTTTTCTCTGGCCGTGGCCTTTCGGGTGGATTCATTGTGCTTATGGCGTTCAAGTTCGTTTCTGCTCATTGGGTGGTCTGTAAATACTTCTACTGAGCTCGCTTCTCTGGCTGCGGTGTTTGTTCTGGGCGTATTGTGTGCTTGTCGTTCAGGTTCATTGTCGCCTGTTAGCTGGCCCTCTGGTAAGCGTTGAAGACATGCTGCTAAGGTCGATGTTCGAAAGCTATAGCGTTGGGCCGGATGTGTTTTGGGAGGGGCTCGACGCTTTCTAGACGTTTGCTGATCTGCTAGCTGAGTCATTTCCATCACATCGTCGAGCGTCGTTTGATCAACTGCCCTCAGCGAGACTTCGCCTGTTGTGATTTTTTCAATAACGTCTGATGAAGATTGAGTACTGCCTGTGTGTAACCCCACCGCCAAACCAGTGGCAGCAGCATTTTGAGTTGGGAAGGGGGCAGAGTTGCTGCTCTGACTGGTTTCTGTTTCCATCATTGAATGAGTGTTGGTGGTTGCGGTGAGTGCGTGTATCAACGTGGTTGCTGATTGCACGACTTCCACACGGGTCGAGCCTGACCTGAATGGGGTGGGTATCGCTTCTCTTAGCTGCTTTAATGCAGCATCAAGTGCATCCATATCTTCGTAGTAATTGCGAATGAATGTATCGGGTGCTGGTACGTTCCTTACTGCACTATGAACCCCCGGGTAATAGCCGCATGGCTCAATAGCATCACCTTCTGCATTGTGGGACGAAAGGTAACTGGATTCATTGGTATTCAGGTGATGATTATTTATGCTTCCAACTTGCGAGCTGTTCATTTGATAAATCCTGTCCCAGATTTATTCTGGTGTCGAAAACTTAAGGAGAATAGTTGGCATTCAGAAAGAACAAATACAAATATGGGTCAAGTCTTTCATTGTGCATTAGAGAAGAGGATAGACTTGAATCTCATGTACTTTTTTTACTGCACGACGAAAGACCTGACACCCAAGTCCTGGCAGTACCTGCTTGATAGTCACCCGTTCTTCCACTTCTGAGTTATAGCTCTCACGAATCACCTTGCTGGTGTACTGAGAGAGATTTGCGATCTCTTGTCTTTTGACTTCCAACTGGTTCTTGGTCAGATGTATCAGTGTGCAGAGCATTGAGTTAGTGAGTGTTTCCATGATGTGTTACCTCTTTTTTTGAATGTAATTTGTCCAGGAATAACAGGAGGACGTGTCCAAAAAATGTTTTGTTCACAGGGCAATAGATTTTTTTGAGTAAGTACGATGTTGTTCAAAATTACGGCAATTCAAAAACAGGAGGGGCAGTAACATGGAAATTACTACCTTAACGTCTCTGTGGTCGCTGATTCAGACTGATCAAAGCTGGAAGAAAATAGACTGACTGCCTCTAGTTATTCACTAGATGCACAGAGCATAGACACATAGAGGGCAAGGGTTGTTGTTGTGTATAACTGGATAGGTAGATCCACTCTAGTGGACGCAGGAAAAAGTGATAATAAGCAATGTAAAGTTTTGTGGATCGATGGTACTATTTTCAGCTTATGAAATTATACACTATGTGTCGTACAAAAAGAGCGTCATCTGACTATTCCTGAAAATGTCCGGACGGGCGGTAGCGTGGGTTTTAGTACTGAGAAAATGACATAACTCAAAGCCCTAGAAATCAAAATCGCCATTCCTATCAGCTCAATCTATTGATATTGAGATAATGCAAATAACTCAACTGAGAAATATTGGCGAGGAAATAGACTTTGAAGAGATTCTTTATTTTTTTTTCAGTCGGTTAAGTGATTCAAGACGGCGGGTTAATATGACTCACTTGAGTTCATAAGAAACGTTTATGGAGAATATGACTTAACTGAGTTCAATAACCAATATTACTCGGATGAGATCTAATAGCTGTTAAATGCTTATGGAAGTTATGTTCATCTTTCTAATAATTCTTTTAATTCCAGTTGGCATTTTTCATCTTAATGCTAAGGCCGCTGAACTTTTTAGAGCCCTTGAAGGAAGCCATCATGAGGTTTGGGTACGTCTAGGCTCACCTAAAAGGCTTCTAGGCATAGTCAATGGTGCAAAAGAGCCAGCCTTTAGCTTTATATACGGGGTGCTCTCTCTGAATGATTGAAACAATAGTGCTCTATTTTCACAGCTACTATGGGAACACCACTCATAATAGTTAACTGTCATGCCCGCTTCTGTTATTTCCAGCTCTACCAAAAGCATCGTTTTGCAAATTGAAGTTTCTATAGATTCAGGCAACATGCTGAATCTTGAAGATAGTTTACAGCGTGCACTCAATGAAGCCGGGCAGCTTGGAACAAAAGAGTTATTGGGGCTATTTGAATCACCCAATAAAGAACCTATCGTCGTTAATCAGCAGAAGTGGAACTACAAAGGAAAGGTTCTTAAGCACTATGAAACCTTATACGGTCGTATACCTTTGGAGCGCTCCGTATATCAGGGTGTCAGAGGTGGCAGTACTCTGGCAGCACTTGATCTTCGTGCCGGTATTATTGGTTCAGCTACCCCCAAATTTGCCAAGTCTATCGCCTGGAAATACAGCCAGATGCCAGCGCCTGCGGTAAAAGAAGATTTTGAGACCAACCATCAAAGGACGCTTTCAAATTCTTATATCAAGCATTTATCGGACAGAGTAGGTGCATTAATTGAAGACCAGCAAGACACTCACTACCACCTTCCTCCACTAAAAGAGCCTGTTGAAACAATAGCCATTGGTCTGGATGGAACCTGCATGCTGCTTTGTGAAGAAGGCTGGAGGGAAGCCATGTGTGGGACATTGAGCCTATATTCTGCAGATGGAGACAGGCTCCACACGATATATACAGCCAGTTCGCCAGAGTATGGTAAACAAAGCTTTATGAGCAAGCTCGACGAGGAGATTGCAGATCTAAAACGACTCTACCCAAATGCCACATACATCGGGGTAGCTGACGGGGCTAGAGAAAACTGGAGTTATTTGAAACAACATACCTCTGGGCAGATACTCGATTTTTATCATGCATCTGAATATTTAGCTGGAGCAGCGGAAGCACTGTTTCCAACCAGTAAGGCGAAGCGACACCAGTGGCTTGAAGACAGGCTACATAGTTTGAAAAACAAGCGTGGAGCAGCCAAAAAAATCCTTCAGGAAATTGAATCAGCCGAGCTCCCGAAAAAGACAATCGCACTGACAGAGAAGCGCTACAAAGCTGTGAGCTATTTTACAAACAATCACCAGTTAATGAATTATCATCAGGCGCTTAAACGCCATTGGCCAATAGGTTCAGGAGTTACTGAAGCGGCTTGTAAGACTCTGGTAAAGCAACGATTATGTGGTTCTGGAATGAGGTGGAAAGCAACAGGAGCGGAAGTGCTTTTGACAACAAGAGCACTGATCCAGAGTAAGGGGCGCTGGGAACAACTTTGGTCTGAGTTCATGACTGGAAAGGTTGAAGCTAACCTATGAGTCAGTTATCAAATTGAGAGAGCACCCTATATACGAGAAAGGCTACGAAGATCTGGATGACAAAAGGATTAGTAAAATGTGCTACAGCATCGACGTTACCTCTAAGGTATTTGTTTTAATATTTGTGGCATTGTTTATTTTAACTGGTATCTGGCATGGCATTTAACAAGCGGCAGCAATCGGACACGGAAAAAGCTGTCACCTTTTTTGCTTGCGCAAAAAAGCCGCCAGTTTCACCGCGCCGTTGTGCCGGGCGTTAGCTGCTCGAGTTACCCACGAATACTGGACACTTCATTAAGTTAGATTATCTTCTAACGATGAGGTGAGTCATGAGTAAACACAGACATCCTGCTTATACTGAAGAATTCCGCAAAGAAGCCGTTCGCATGGCGGGATTACCTGATAGAAAAGCTTCAGAGGTTGCTGAACAGCTTGGGATCAGTGTTCAGCAGATCTATAACTGGAAACGACAGTTTTCCCGTCTTTCAGAAAAACAGTTCAATTCACTTGAAGGTGTCGACTATTCTCGCAAAGAATCCGATGAGGTAAAAAACCTCAAACGTGAGAACCACCGCCTCAAGCAGGAGAATGAGTTTCTAAAAAAGGTGTCTGCGTACTTCGCGAAACACCAAGAGTGAAGTACGCCCTGATTGCCAGATATCGCGGTTGCTACTCTCTGGTGTTGATGTGTCGCGTTCTGAGCGTCTCTCGTTCTGGGTTCTATTATTGGCAGATGTCCGGTGAAAGCGTACGAAAGCAGCGCTCGGATAAGATCAAAACAGCCATTGTTAATACGTTTAAGGTTTTCAAAGCTCGCTACGGTGCACCCAGGATCACACAGGAGCTGAAAGCCTCAGGAACACAATGTTGCTTGAATATGGTTGCCCGGCTGATGAAACAGGTTGGGCTCAAGGCGCGTAATGGACGCGCATTTAAATATTCGCCCAGTGCTGAAGCGCTGTACGGTGTTGCTGAAAATCGCTTGCGCCGCTGCTTTCAGGCCGATAAGCCAAACCAGAAGTGGACAACTGATATCACCTATATCCGGGTAAAAAGCCGATGGTTGTATCTCGCAACTGTGATGGATCTTTATTCTCGCCGGATCATCGGCTGGGCTTTAGATACCACCATGGTTGAGTCGTTGGTCACCCGGGCACTTGAGATGGCTTTTGCCCAGCGATCAACAGAGCCTGGGCTGCTTATCCATTCAGATCGTGGTGTTCAATATCGGGCTACTCGTTACCAGAGTTTGATTCGGCGATATGGTGGAGAGCCCAGTATGAGCAGACCTGGTAACTGCTGGGATAATGCAGCTATGGAGTCATTCTTTAGCCGGTTAAAAGTTGAATTAGTTTATGCCGAACGATTTCAGAGTATTGAAGAAGCCAGATCTGGAATCTTTGAATACATCGAAATATTTTATAACCGAATCAGACGGCATTCATCACTGGGATATTTAAGTCCTGTTGAGTTTGAGCGTAGAAACCAACAATAGGTGTCCACTTTTCGTGGGTAACACCACTGCAGAGTCCAAAGATCAATAGCAGGTGAAATTTTGAGATTGAAGAGTTTTTTATTTGCACTAATTAGCGCATTATTAATTTTAGGAATCCTTGAATTAATATCAGGCTTTTATATTTTTGAAATTAAGGTGTCTGAGCATCTAACATTAGCATCCAGAAGCGCTGCATTTTTTATCACACTTGTTTTGGGTTGTTTTTATTATGATTATATCGAAAAGAATGAATCACTAGATAATTGGGAAACATATAGGGTGTTATTGACAAACAAATATCTGCTTTTTTTAATATCGCTGTCTTCAGGAATCAGTTTTATATATCGGGTTTTACCTGAAGCAATCAGTAAAGAAGGATTTCCCGTTACACTTCATTTGTATTGGGTTTCAGGACTATTAGTTCTTGTTTCATATTTTCTATTTTTGTGCCTGTCGCCAAAAATATTCAGCTATAAAAATTATGTTGATTTCTACAATAAAGACAGAACAAATCTCTCTATATGGAATGACATTGAAACCTCAAAAGAAATAATTAATAAAAAAATAAGGCTGGATAGTGAAAATAAAAGCAAATATTTGAAGAGCTGGAGAATTTTAACTAAAGCAGAACAATATAATGCTTGTCCAAATGTTTTTTTCATAACAAAAAATGGGTGCTCTCTCAATTTGATAACTGACTCATAGGTTAGCTTCAACCTTTCCAGTCATGAACTCAGACCAAAGTTGTTCCCAGCGCCCCTTACTCTGGATCAGTGCTCTTGTTGTCAAAAGCACTTCCGCTCCTGTTGCTTTCCACCTCATTCCAGAACCACATAATCGTTGCTTTACCAGAGTCTTACAAGCCGCTTCAGTAACTCCTGAACCTATTGGCCAATGGCGTTTAAGCGCCTGATGATAATTCATTAACTGGTGATTGTTTGTAAAATAGCTCACAGCTTTGTAGCGCTTCTCTGTCAGTGCGATTGTCTTTTTCGGGAGCTCGGCTGATTCAATTTCCTGAAGGATTTTTTTGGCTGCTCCACGCTTGTTTTTCAAACTATGTAGCCTGTCTTCAAGCCACTGGTGTCGCTTCGCCTTACTGGTTGGAAACAGTGCTTCCGCTGCTCCAGCTAAATATTCAGATGCATGATAAAAATCGAGTATCTGCCCAGAGGTATGTTGTTTCAAATAACTCCAGTTTTCTCTAGCCCGGGTGCTCTCTCAATTTGATAACTGACTCATAGGTTAGCTTCAACCTTTCCAGTCATGAACTCAGACCAAAGTTGTTCCCAGCGCCCCTTACTCTGGATCAGTGCTCTTGTTGTCAAAAGCACTTCCGCTCCTGTTGCTTTCCACCTCATTCCAGAACCACATAATCGTTGCTTTACCAGAGTCTTACAAGCCGCTTCAGTAACTCCTGAACCTATTGGCCAATGGCGTTTAAGCGCCTGATGATAATTCATTAACTGGTGATTGTTTGTAAAATAGCTCACAGCTTTGTAGCGCTTCTCTGTCAGTGCGATTGTCTTTTTCGGGAGCTCGGCTGATTCAATTTCCTGAAGGATTTTTTTGGCTGCTCCACGCTTGTTTTTCAAACTATGTAGCCTGTCTTCAAGCCACTGGTGTCGCTTCGCCTTACTGGTTGGAAACAGTGCTTCCGCTGCTCCAGCTAAATATTCAGATGCATGATAAAAATCGAGTATCTGCCCAGAGGTATGTTGTTTCAAATAACTCCAGTTTTCTCTAGCCCCGTCAGCTACCCCGATGTATGTGGCATTTGGGTAGAGTCGTTTTAGATCTGCAATCTCCTCGTCGAGCTTGCTCATAAAGCTTTGTTTACCATACTCTGGCGAACTGGCTGTATATATCGTGTGGAGCCTGTCTCCATCTGCAGAATATAGGCTCAATGTCCCACACATGGCTTCCCTCCAGCCTTCTTCACAAAGCAGCATGCAGGTTCCATCCAGACCAATGGCTATTGTTTCAACAGGCTCTTTTAGTGGAGGAAGGTGGTAGTGAGTGTCTTGCTGGTCTTCAATTAATGCACCTACTCTGTCCGATAAATGCTTGATATAAGAATTTGAAAGCGTCCTTTGATGATTGGTCTCAAAATCTTCTTTTACCGCAGGCGCTGGCATCTGGCTGTATTTCCAGGCGATAGACTTGGCAAATTTGGGGGTAGCTGAACCAATAATACCGGCACGAAGATCAAGTGCTGCCAGAGTACTGCCACCTCTGACACCCTGATATACGGAGCGCTCCAAAGGTATACGACCGTATAAGGTTTCATAGTGCTTAAGAACCTTTCCTTTGTAGTTCCACTTCTGCTGATTAACGACGATAGGTTCTTTATTGGGTGATTCAAATAGCCCCAATAACTCTTTTGTTCCAAGCTGCCCGGCTTCATTGAGTGCACGCTGTAAACTATCTTCAAGATTCAGCATGTTGCCTGAATCTATAGAAACTTCAATTTGCAAAACGATGCTTTTGGTAGAGCTGGAAATAACAGAAGCGGGCATGACAGTTAACTATTATGAGTGGTGTTCCCATAGTAGCTGTGAAAATAGAGCACTATTGTTTCAATCATTCAGAGAGAGCACCCTCTAGCCCCGTCAGCTACCCCGATGTATGTGGCATTTGGGTAGAGTCGTTTTAGATCTGCAATCTCCTCGTCGAGCTTGCTCATAAAGCTTTGTTTACCAGTAACTATTCAGCACCCAGCAAAGGCGTATTGTTGTAATTTCGAACCGCTTTAAGAAGCGCCTGAAATATGTTCAACCCCTGCTTTTTAGCAGATGATAAATAGCTTCGGATTCGGGTAAACATGGTACCTCCGTCTTCGCTTCTGAAGCAGCCTGAGATCTTCTGCTTAAGTTTGGCCATCCTGGCATCACGTTCACTGCCATTGTTATCGAAGGGAATTGAAAAGTCCGACATGAAGCGCAACGTTTCAACCTTAAACTCAATAAGCCTTTTGAACAGGTTGTAGGCCTTGGTATTCCTGACCTTCTTACGTCCAAGCACCTGTCGTTGTTTTTCCATATAAGCGGTTTCCTTCGTGAGAGCCCTTTGAAGGATTTGGTCGTATATCGTCTCAATGCGAAGCTGTATTGCACCAGGCATTTGAGTCAGACCGGCTGCTTTGTATTTCTTGCAGAAGTGCCAGGAGAGCGTAAGCAATTTCATCAGCCGCAGAGCCAGCTTATTCGCATCCCTATCGACAACTCCCTGAAGCTCTCTCAGATGATGGGCATTACAAAGCACATGCACTGCCGCATAGGCAAAGTAGGACTTCCAATGATCGTGAACCAGAATGCCTGCAAAAGTCAGCAGGATGCCCATTGCATCCATTGCTTCACAACCTCGCCTTTCTGAGAGGTAGTAAAGCGTCCATTGGTCATCTCGCATAATGTGTAACCACCACAGTGAACCGTCAACCCGCATGCCAGTTTCATCCGCTCCTGCAACCGGACTTTCTTGTAAAGCATCGCGGATACTCTGCTCAGTAGAGGCCAGGTTCTCATGGGTATAGGCAACAAAATTGGCAACAGAGCCTGCGCTGACACTCATGCAATAAATAGTATTGAAATACTCAGACACCCGGTGATATGGGATGAAGTGATACTGGTTTAAATGAACAGCCATTGCCTGAGTCACTTCTCCGTATTGAGCAGCGGCTTTCACTCCTTGGGGAAACTCAGCGGTGTTCCGTTTACCACAAGGACATACTTTAACGTCTGCCCAGTACGCGGTAACTTCAAATTCTCCGGGTCTACCTGGATCAAAAACCTGTCGCTCAATGTATTTGGTGGGTTTAATATCGATAAGCGAAGACTGGCAACAGCAACATTTTTCAACCTTCAGATGCCTGACATAATCGGGTAAGGCGACACGTCTCAAACAAGAGCCTTGATGACCTTTCTGGCCACCTGGTTTATTGCCTGAAGATGGTCTAAGGCTTTTGGGGTTCGGTGTTTCCTGTGAGGAGCAGGGGGCTTCTTTGGAAGATGTATCACCTTTATCACTCCCTTTTTTACTGGGCTTTTGATAACCATCTGACGATGGTGGCTTACTACTGTTTTGACTGTTTTTATTAACCCTTTCTTCCAGTTCGCTGCAACGTTCCCGTAAAAGCGCATTCTCGGTCCGAAGCTCTTCATTCTCTTTAAGGAGAGCTTCGGTAAACGGAGTAGCTGGGAAGTCTGGTTCCATACTGGAGATTTGTTAGAAAAATTGAGTATAAGATGATGGTCGAAAAATCAGAAAATTCCAGATTTATATGAAGGGTGCTGAATAGTTACGTTTACCATACTCTGGCGAACTGGCTGTATATATCGTGTGGAGCCTGTCTCCATCTGCAGAATATAGGCTCAATGTCCCACACATGGCTTCCCTCCAGCCTTCTTCACAAAGCAGCATGCAGGTTCCATCCAGACCAATGGCTATTGTTTCAACAGGCTCTTTTAGTGGAGGAAGGTGGTAGTGAGTGTCTTGCTGGTCTTCAATTAATGCACCTACTCTGTCCGATAAATGCTTGATATAAGAATTTGAAAGCGTCCTTTGATGGTTGGTCTCAAAATCTTCTTTTACCGCAGGCGCTGGCATCTGGCTGTATTTCCAGGCGATAGACTTGGCAAATTTGGGGGTAGCTGAACCAATAATACCGGCACGAAGATCAAGTGCTGCCAGAGTACTGCCACCTCTGACACCCTGATATACGGAGCGCTCCAAAGGTATACGACCGTATAAGGTTTCATAGTGCTTAAGAACCTTTCCTTTGTAGTTCCACTTCTGCTGATTAACGACGATAGGTTCTTTATTGGGTGATTCAAATAGCCCCAATAACTCTTTTGTTCCAAGCTGCCCGGCTTCATTGAGTGCACGCTGTAAACTATCTTCAAGATTCAGCATGTTGCCTGAATCTATAGAAACTTCAATTTGCAAAACGATGCTTTTGGTAGAGCTGGAAATAACAGAAGCGGGCATGACAGTTAACTATTATGAGTGGTGTTCCCATAGTAGCTGTGAAAATAGAGCACTATTGTTTCAATCATTCAGAGAGAGCACCCCAAAAAATACAATAAAATTCTCCAGAAAAAAAAGACGTAATTGTGTTGGGATTATTCTGATGATAGCTTTAATAACAATCTTTGGGATTCATTTGTCAAACTTTGTTAATCATATTGGTGAAGCAATATTTACTATCACAGAGCAGCTAACGAATGGTTCCAAGTGACGCTGTACTTCCCCCGTTTTAGTGGACACTGAAATCCAACTTAAACTGGGGGCTTTATGCCTGCATATAAGACTGGTAAAAAGACCAGACAATACACCAATGAGTTTAAGGTCAGTGCTGTGCTGCTGACCTATAAACCCAACAAAATGATTAAAGATGTAGCCGAAGATTTGGATATACATCCTTTCATGCTGTCTCGCTGGCGAAAGGAATATCGAGAAGGAAAACTTGTGGCAGATAAGCGTAAGTTGCCAAAGCAACTCTCTAAGATAGCTCGTCCTGAACCTCAAACCGACAAACAACGAATGCGTCAGCTTGAAGCTGAGAATGCTGAACTCAGGCTGGAGATCGACTTGCTAAAAAAGTGGCAACGATTTCTAGCGGAGGAACAGCGACGAAGTTCAGGTTCATAAAGCAGTATCGATTTCGCTTTGGGATCACCAGGCTATGTTCCCGTCTTAATGTCTCCCGAAGTGGGTACTACGCCTGGTTAAGGAGAAAGCCTAGTGCCAGAGATCAGCAGGACTTATGGCTGAAGGAGCGTATTACTACATTGTTTCAGCAAAGTCGGGAAGTTTATGGCAGTCCTCGAATTCATAAAGCTTTGCTTAAACAAGGTATCAGTGTTGGTAAGAAGCGTGTTGAGCGTTTAATGCGTGAAGAAGGGTTAAAGGGACGTGTTGCACGAGTATATCGCCGGGTACCGGGGTTACACCGTTTCTTTCAGAGCATTAAAAACAGGCGAAGAGAGTTACCGAAGCCAAGTCGCCCAAATCAACACTGGGCCGCTGATGTCACATACATCAGAGTAAAGAAAAAGTGGATGTACCTGTCTGCGGTGCTGGATTTGTATTCTAGACGAATTGTGGGTTGGTCACTGGGTAGCCGAAGAACGGTTGACTTGACGAAGGCTTCACTGATGATGGCTATCCGTAATAGAAGGCCGGAAAAGGGTTTGCTCTTCCATACTGACAGAGGGATTGAGTACAGAGCTAATGAGATACAAGCGGTACATCAGCGTTACGGAATTATCCCGAGCATGAATGTACTTCCCCCGTTTAAGTGGACACTAAAATGGTGAGGTATGCCTTCGTATAAGCCTGTTAAAAAGACCACATAATCTGCCATGTCAAGTGGTGTCTATTTTATGGGGGGCATAACCTTGGCCAAACCATTAGTCTGCCCATATGGTAATTTGTCAGGCTAATTCATCAATTATTAGCCACCATTGCTACGATTGATGTATCGGGTAGGGGGTCACCGTAAGGTTCCTCATAGCAATACTCCGCTAAATATGCTGCCCGATGCCAAATTTTACCTGAAACGCAATTTTTGTGGTCTACATGAGCTTTTAGGCAGATTGAACCCTATTTGAGCCAAATTGCCAGACACTTGTCATTTACTGGCTATAAAGAGTGTCGAAGCATCTTGCGAACAGTGGCTAACAGCTGCAAAGAACTGCACATTAGTGCATCTGAAACTCTCTGAAAGCACTGTAAATTACTGATTTATAAAGACTAAGGCTGAGCCGGGGTGCGAATTCAAATCCCGCCGCCTCCACCAAATAGAAACCCGGTTGGTCCTGGATCTTCCGGGTTTTTTATTGCCTGACATTTTTCAGGTATCAAGAAGGGAAAACCTTAGCCTCCTTTGGCGTTTGCTTTATTGCAATAGCTCGTCGAGCATGGCGTTCGAATACAGGTTCATTGGATCATACTCCTGCATAATGCGAACGGTGCTGGCGAAGCTTCGTGGCGTTTTTGCAAATGATGCCGGGATTTTAGTGCGCAAAATATCACTATCCGTCCATGGACCTTTATCATCGGTGTAGCCCCACCCCTTTGACCATTCCGAACGCATTTCTGCGGTTGGGTATCTGTCGTATAGCCATTGCTCAATTTCCCGATAAAGGGCATTTGATGCAGGGGCACCGGGCAGTGTCAGTAAATCAAGCCACACCGCAGTATCAACCTTTGAGTCACTGGTGCTGGATTTTGTTAAGGCTGAAATAGCGGGCGGTTTGGGCTTTTGCCCATTGCGGGTTTTCAGGCTGCCCGTTTCTTCCAGCCCGGTGACCCGGATTTCCATAGGGCCAGCCATGGGGTATAGCCCCCGCTGGGCGTACTCTTTTGCCAATGACTGATACTTCTGAACAAAATCATGAATCATTTTCTGGACATCAGCCCTTGGGAGGTGAATGGCATAACCATTGGCGGTCACTCTCAGCGTCGATTTTTTCACATAAAGCAACGTGTGCCAGGCAGGGCCCCAGAGGTCATTCAGTCGGATTACGCTGGCAGGCGTAGTGGATAAATCAAGCTCTGAACTGTCTGCGTCGTTCTTAGACATGGCATTTTTCAGCTCGACACTGGTCAGTTTTCCATCAAGGGCAAGGTCAACCAAACAGTATTGAAACTGTCCAAAGCTCGGCACCAGGTTGGGGCTATCGTTGACGATAGCTTTGATCAGGCGGCTTCCTATCACCGGTATTTGATCGGCAAAGGCATAGTTATAAGGGCCCGTTGTTGCTTTTGATTCCGGTGGTTTGGTCGGGCTGTTTTCCCAGATTTTCAACCATGGGTATTCTGTGAATGGGAACCAGATCGTTTCCATCCGCCCGTAGCGGTCAAGAATACTGGCAACCGTTAATGCACTGTTATTGGCATTTTCATGAAACAACTCTTTCCAGCTGACGTTGGTGTAACTTCGACAGCGCAGGTTGAAGTTTGGCACAGCCTGAAGCGTTACTTCCGTAATTAACAGGCGACCCATGTGGGTGAGGAAAACATCGGTATCTTCCTCGTCTCTGTGAAAGGTTTTGGCTTCATACTTCCCGGTGCCTCGATTGTAAACGATGGCTCTCAGTGACAGGACCGTATTACTTAAGCTGCCATGAAAGTTAGGGTCTTCATTAGAGTTATTATATTCAACACCGGTTCCATGGCCGTTAATCGCCAGTATGCCTGCAATGGTAATATCACCGGGTGCCGGCGTATTTTGGAATGCGTATCCCTGGCTGGCTCCACCGGGCGTGCGGTTGTCCGATAAGAAACGATACAAATCTTCAGCAAGGGTGCCAGAGCCCGCTCACACAACACCATAATCTGGGAGTGCTTTTACCATCTCCAATTGGTTGAACAGGGATGTATCCACCAATAATATTTTGTCGTCTTTCGTGGTGCCCTGGGTAATGATGAGGGGTGACCAGTTATGCATTTCCCCAAGAGGCCTTACCTTATACCCATTTTCAGCCGCCCACTGCACGATGGTGACCGCATCACTCTCATTGGTGGGTTTGGTTGCCAGCATATCTTTGGCCTGTATGTTTTCAGACCAATTGATAAAGTTGATTTTGTAAAAGGTCGCATCACAGCCTGTTAATAAAGCAGACATGGGTAAAGCGGTGGTGACCAGCGCGGTAAAGGTCAGGGTTGATGAATGTTTCAGGAATTGACGCCGGCTTTTGTTGACTTCAGGAGAGATTGCTTCGCTGCGATTTTTCTTCATTGAGACCGATCCGTGGACAAATGGAAGTTTACAGCTACCAGTTTCTGAAGGTATCGAAGATTGTTGGGAAAATGAACCGTTTCAAGAAACCTTCACAAAAAAATTGATGCGCTGGGTTATCCATTTATCCGTCATCAATTCTCATTTCACGGGGTTAACTGTT
Organism: Endozoicomonas sp.; assembly: GCF_965196975.1. Classification (NCBI taxonomy): domain Bacteria; kingdom Pseudomonadati; phylum Pseudomonadota; class Gammaproteobacteria; order Oceanospirillales; family Endozoicomonadaceae; genus Endozoicomonas; species Endozoicomonas sp. The sequence goes on along the minus strand of NZ_OZ239981.1, from coordinate 3,764,345 downwards.
GTACCCTCACCGGCATTAATAATGAGCAGCAGCGAAACTTTCCCATGGTTAAAATGTAAAGCCCACACGATCAATGATCCCTGCGACCATCGCCAGATACATTAAAAAGCCCAGACCATTTCCGACCCAGATCGTAGGGTTCTTATGGTAAAGGCCGTAAATTGTCCACAGAAGGGCGATGAAGGAATACATTGACCAGGTTGTGAGAGACAGTCCCAGGGCGTATTGTCCATGGGAGAAGTAGAGCTTATAAAGCTGGGGCAGTGTGGCGACAGGGCTGATGAGTCCCATAAGGAGCATTACGGGTTCGAGTGCTTTTCCAATGCGTTCAATCAGAGTCATCGTAGCCTCTTTCCTGTTGTGCAATGCGCTCCATTAATGGGCTGGCTTTTCTGTTGCTGGAGAGAAAGCGTCTTTCAGAAATGCTTTCACGACACTGAGTGCTTGCTGGTGGGTTCCTGGATCGGAGTTTTTATGGCGGGAGACATCAAAACCGTGCCCGACTGCCGGGTAGGTAATGCTGTGCACAGGCAGGCCTTGAGTTACCCATTTATCGGCCATCGCTTCACATTCAGCGGGGTTAACCGTTGTGTCCTCACCGGCATTAATGATGAGCAGCGGCGTAGGGTTGTTGTAGGTATAGCGTGCTCTGGAAGGAAGCCCGCAATAAGGATAATAAACAATGGCTGCTTTGACTGACTGCAATACCTGTGGAGGTGTCGAGGCTAAAGCGTACGATGCATTGCCGTTATAGGACAGGGCATCGTGAATGGTCCAGCCTCCATGGGAATAGCCAAGTAATGCGATGTTGTCGGTGTCCGCCTTTGGGTGCTGGCGGATAGCTTCCAGAGCAACATAAATGTCTCCGGCTCTTTCAGGTCCCCAGAGCGCATGGCCTCCACACACGGTGTCTTCATCAAGCCCACGCCCTTTATGGCTATCCACCATGACGGCCATGTATCCCTGTTCGACCAGCCAGTCCATCCTGGGCTTTGCCCTTTCCGGCTTAACCCCCTCACAGCCGGGTATGATCAACACCACAGGAAAGGGACCACTGCCTGAAGGTGTCTCAAGAGTCATATATGGAATGACGATATCCTTTAACTGCTGCCAGCTTTGAGCGTCAGCAAGAATTGCCTTTTTGTAGGGCCATAGCCCGATGAAAATCAGCAGTGTGACAAACAGCAAAAGACAGATGGACAGCCGAAAGGCCAGCTTTCGAGTACGGTTGTTTTTAGCAGACATGTTTTTTACTTCATACTCAATAACTGTGAATGCACAATTAACACTGTTTTTTTAATGAAATATTGGCCCTAAGCTGATCAATACCCTGAGCCTGTCCTGATAGCAAAGGCGTAAGCCAAGTGTAGGACAGGGGGTGCTGTTTGCACACAGGAAGTTTTATTTGAAATAAAAAAGTTATTTATAACTTTGCTTTTTTACCTTAGTTAAATGATCACTGGCTCCTGTTTTTACCTGAACCGAATGGTTAAGGGTCTTCTATTGAATGGTAGGGAATGTGTCGAATGTAGGTGGGCGATTCTTATCGGCTTTGCACCGATAAAGATTTTTTAATTCATTGATTTACTTGATTTTAATGGTGAGGTATCAGGGCGAGGGTAGAATGAAAAAAAACTGTGGGTAATGCGGAGTATGGCCCTGTATACCGCCCGAACACCTGTGCTGCACAGTGGCTGATCTCCGTTATATCGCGTGGCTGAGGTTAACTAACCATCTGGTTAGTCATTTAAACAGATAGCAGTGGTAATGTGCGGTAAATCGTTTATGGATTATTCGATATGACCAGACGTTACCTTTTTGAAGAACTGTCACTGAATGGCATCTATCGCGGGTACAGCGATAGTATTCCCAGCCATCTTATGAACCCGGATATTGAGAAGGCTTTAAAGATCTTCCTCCAGGTGAAAGAATTCCAATACATCGAATTCAAATTGGGAAAGCCCACTTACGTATTTTTGATGCAGGATACCTGTCCATACACACGATATGATTGGGCAAAGGTCTCGATAACGGATCGCAGTGATATGAAGTATGTGTTCATCTACAACGATCCTCACCCTGAAGAGCGGTGGTGGATTGATTACCAGTCCGTTGATGAATCAGGTGCGCCGGTCAGTACCGAACGGTGTGTCGGCTGGTTTATTAATGAGTTTACTGCCTTGAAAAAGGCCCGTGAGATCCTCGCGCAGCCGGACAGAACGAGCAAGGTCAACTGATAGTGTCTGTTGAAAAAACATGGGCCTGAATTCCAGGCCTTTCTGCCTTATCCCCATTGCCACTATGTATTTCATTTCCAGATTGTTCAAGACTCACAGAATTAACATATAAATAGTGTCGTTTATTTCTGTGCGCAGGAAAATCAACGCTTTGTTGATTGTGAATGGATAACGTACCGGAAATAAAAATCCGGTAAAACTAGGGATCAAACCCATAGGTAGACTCTTGCTGCGCAGCTGCGTGTGATTGATGGAGTTTTACGCTGTTCACAACTGGCTTAACATATTTGTGGTTATATTAAATTTCACTGCTTTGATCGATTTTTGACTTCTTAACCTGTTAAAAGTAATTGAAAGTTCAGTCTTTTTTGTAACAGAAAGTGTTATGGCTCCATTAAAAAAGCCCCGTAGCTCATTGAGCTATGGGGCTTTTTGTGGGTGCCTTTCAGCAGTTACTTTTCAGTAGCTGGCAATACTACTTCCAGACACGCTCTGCATAATCACTAATGGAGCGGTCAGAAGAGAATCGTCCCAGTCGGGCGGTATTCAGAACCGCCTTGCGCCACCAGAGCCTTGGCTTACGGAAAGTTTCGGACACTTTCTGCTGAGCTTCTCGATAACTCTCAAAGTCAGCCAGCGCCATGAACTGATCACGATGCATCAGGTCTTCCGCAACGGGCTTCAGCAGGTCGGGTTTGTGCTGGCAGAAGGAGCCATTCATCAGGGAGTCAATGGCCCGCTTCAGTACAGGATTGCTCTCATAGTAATGGTACGGGTTGTAACCCTGCTGTTGCAGCGCGGCAATCTCATCAACGGTTTTTCCGAAGATAAAGATATTGTCATCACCCACCGCTTCGGCAATTTCCACGTTGGCGCCGTCCAGGGTTCCGATGGTCAGCGCGCCATTCAGGCCCAGCTTCATATTTCCGGTACCGGAGGCTTCAAAGCCTGCAGTGGAGATCTGTTCGGAAAGGTCGGCAGCAGGAATAATCTGCTCCGCCAGACTGACGCGATAATCCGGTAGGAATACCACTTTCAGGCGGTCATCCAAACGACGATCGTTGTTGATAACCTGGGCGATTTTGTTGATGGCCAGAATAATCTGCTTCGCCAGCACATAGCCGGGTGCGGCCTTGGCGCCAAAGACAAATACCCTTGGGGTATGGTCTGCGTCCGGGTTATCCAGCATTTCGTGATACAGACTGATGATGTGCAACAGGTTTAACTGCTGACGCTTGTACTCGTGCAGTCGTTTAATCTGGACATCAAACAGTGCGTTCGGGTTAACGGTGACCTTGCACTCTTTCTCAATCAACCGTGCAAGTCGTTCCTTGTTTTTGAAACGGACATTGGCGAAGGCATCCAGGAAGTCTGGAGATTCAGCCAGAGGCGTCAGTTTTTCCAGCTGATCAAGGTCAGTACGCCAGTCGGTGCCGATATTGCGGTCCAGCAGTCGTGCCAGGCCAGGGTTGCAGTGAGCCAGCCAGCGTCTTGGGGTGACACCGTTGGTAACGTTTACCAGCTTGCCGGGGTATAGCGCATCAAACTCGGGGAACAGATTGGCTTTTACCAGTCCACTGTGCAGCGCGGCAACGCCATTGACCCGGCGACTGCCAATCACAGACAGGTTGGCCATGCGGATCATGCGATCACCATTGTCCAGCTCTTCGAAGATACTGACTTTCTGGATGATCTCGAGATTATCTCCCCACTGCTCTTTGGCTTCGCCGTTCAGGAAGACATAGTTGATCATCTCAATGATCTGCAGGTGTCTTGGGAGAATGCGACCCAGCAGAGAAGCAGACCATTTCTCCAGGGCTTCTGGCAACAGGGTATGGTTGGTGTAGTGACACATTTCCTGGGTGATGGCCCAGGCCTGGTTCCAGACCATGCCCTCTTCGTCCATCAGCAGACGCATCAATTCAGGAATGGCGATGGCCGGGTGCGTGTCGTTCAATTGCAGGGCGTAGTGTTTTGCCAGGCTGCCCATTGGCAGGCCACGCTGTTTGTGCTGGCGGATAATATCTTTCAGGGAGCAGGCAGTGAAGAAGTACTGCTGGATCAGCCGCAGGTCCTTACCCTGTGGCGTTGAGTCTTCTGGGTAGAGAACGCCGGAAATGGTGTCACCATCCACTAGGTTGCGGCAGGCTTCCAGGTACTCACCCTGGTTATACTTGTCCAGATCAATCGGGTAGGCGCCGACCAGACTTTCCCAGAGACGCAGGCGGTTTACATATTGGCCACCAAAAGATGGAATGGTGATATCCCATGGCACACCGAAGAGTTTTTTGCCTGGTACCCAGCGATTATTGCCATCGTGATCCATTTCCATATGACCGAACAGGCCAATTTCTACGGTTTCTGATGGACGACAGGTTTCCCAGGGGCTACCAAATTCACGCCAGACATCGGGCTTTTCTTTCTGGTAACCATCCACAAAGACCTGACGGAACAGACCATAACGGTAGTTGATACCGTAACCGGTGGCTGGAATATTCCGGTTGGCCAGAGAGTCCATAAAGCAGGCGGCCAGACGACCCAGACCACCATTGCCCAGCGACATGTCCCGCTCCTGATCCAGCACATCAGAAATGCGTACACCGTGGGATTGCAGCAGAGTGGCTGCGGTTTCGTAAAGACCAAGGTTCATCAGGGCGTCGCCCAGCAGGCGTCCCATCAGGAATTCCATGGAGAGGTAGCAGACATGACGATCCTGCTGGCTTTCATCCAGGCTGCTCTGCTGCAGCTGGTCAAGATTGATGTCACGCAGCGTCAGTGACAGTGCCTGCCACCAGTCGCGGGCGGTTGCGCGCTTTGGGGTAGTGCCCAGCTCACGACGCAGGTGTTTTTCCAGTTCTACAGTGAATGTGTTGTGATCCATTAGTGGGGTTTCGCTCTTTTTCTGACTCACAAAGAAGTTCCCTGGCAGTGGTTATTTCTGTTGTTAGTTGAAACACCAGCACTGTTTAATAAGGTTAGCGTTGGGCTGGCGTTACTCTGGCTTATCGTTGTTTACTCAAAAGCCCTGTCCATTTCACTGGCGAAGCGTTTGGCCTCATCAACCAGAAGCAGAGCCCGGTTGCTGTCATTGGACTGAAGGGCGGAAATAATGCCGGAATTAAAATAATGTCGCACTTTTTCGGCCGCATTGGCGTTATCGGCAGGTGAGCCCGGCAGTTTCAAGGTGGTTTTATCCTGGCCATAGGCCTTAATAAAGGTTTGCTCGGCCTGGCTGGCAGTGGTGATGGCCTCCTGGCGAAGTTTCATGGCCCCGGCAACGTTGCCTTTTTTCAACTTAGACTGGATATGAAGAATGGCCTCATCAATCATGACTTCCACATTACGGTCACTTTTTATGGCCTTATGGGCAACGGTTGGCACCATTCTCAGCTTACTGTCCACCTCCATACTCTGTTGTGCCTTGACGGTATCCGGGGTGATTGGCGTGAGCCTGATCAGGAGCTCTCCCTGGCTGACGTGCTCTGCCTCAATATCCGGTATGGGGGGCGCTACCTGTCCTCTGGCTTCAGCATAGGCTTTGGCTTCATTGAACAGTGCGGTTGTGTCCTGACGCAGCTCATCGGTGGTGTAAACCACCAGATAGCGGGCCTTGTCACCGGTATTGATCTGCAGTGTTGTGCTGACATTTTCCGGGTTCAGGAATTGTCTCGGCTGGTAGATCATCTCATCAGCCATCAGGTGATCCACTGTCTGGTAGTTCTTATCAAGCACCAGCACTTCCGGATAAAAGAGGGAGCCATGGTTCATGGTTCTATTCACCAGGCTTGCTATCTCGACGGAGTATGGCGTTTGCTCTGGCAACTGATACCCGACAACCGGTGTTGTACCACCGGGCAGGTTCATTTGCTGAATCGATGCAGTAATGGCGCTGGACAGCTTTTTTTCGGAGGAAAGATCCAGAGGCCGATAGCTGACATCGGAAAAATCATGAATGATGGCTGGCTGCACAATAGCAGAGGATACCTGCTCGGTTTTGTGAGCATTGTTAGCAGCGGTACAGCCGCCCAGTAGCGTTAACGGTATTATCCAGAGGATAGACTTCACTGTATTTCGCCCCCGACTCTTCATTTTTTATTCATCATTTGCTGTTTTCTAATTTGTCTGATTCATGACAGCGGAATGAATAGGTTGAATTTTACGTTGATTGTTTTAAATACAACAGGGTTAAAAATAAATTATTAAATGTCTGTAAACGCTTACATGTTGATATGAGTCACATTCATTCATCTTTTATCAATAAAAAAATAAAAAGACCTGATGATTTCAGTAAACGTTTACAGATTGATTTAAATCACAATTCTCTTACAACGGATTTCTTATAGTTCTTTTCCCATAAGCAAACAGCAAGTCACAGCAAAGCAATTTTGCTAACAGCGCTGTCTGCTTTTGCCAGAACAGGTCATTCTGCCCGGCTTAGGGGAGCTGATGGGCAGGATTGATCGGATTAACAAAAACACAAACACCTGAGTAGTAAATCAATGTCAAACTTGAAGCGTCTTCCGCTGGCCGGTGCTATTGCTGCTGCACTGATGGCCTCTTCTGCCATGGCAGCCACTGTTGATTTTCATGGTTATGTTCGTTCCGGTATTGGTGCTTCCGCTGGTGGTGGTGGGTGCTCTCTCTGAATGATTGAAACAATAGTGCTCTATTTTCACAGCTACTATGGGAACACCACTCATAATAGTTAACTGTCATGCCCGCTTCTGTTATTTCCAGCTCTACCAAAAGCATCGTTTTGCAAATTGAAGTTTCTATAGATTCAGGCAACATGCTGAATCTTGAAGATAGTTTACAGCGTGCACTCAATGAAGCCGGGCAGCTTGGAACAAAAGAGTTATTGGGGCTATTTGAATCACCCAATAAAGAACCTATCGTCGTTAATCAGCAGAAGTGGAACTACAAAGGAAAGGTTCTTAAGCACTATGAAACCTTATACGGTCGTATACCTTTGGAGCGCTCCGTATATCAGGGTGTCAGAGGTGGCAGTACTCTGGCAGCACTTGATCTTCGTGCCGGTATTATTGGTTCAGCTACCCCCAAATTTGCCAAGTCTATCGCCTGGAAATACAGCCAGATGCCAGCGCCTGCGGTAAAAGAAGATTTTGAGACCAACCATCAAAGGACGCTTTCAAATTCTTATATCAAGCATTTATCGGACAGAGTAGGTGCATTAATTGAAGACCAGCAAGACACTCACTACCACCTTCCTCCACTAAAAGAGCCTGTTGAAACAATAGCCATTGGTCTGGATGGAACCTGCATGCTGCTTTGTGAAGAAGGCTGGAGGGAAGCCATGTGTGGGACATTGAGCCTATATTCTGCAGATGGAGACAGGCTCCACACGATATATACAGCCAGTTCGCCAGAGTATGGTAAACAAAGCTTTATGAGCAAGCTCGACGAGGAGATTGCAGATCTAAAACGACTCTACCCAAATGCCACATACATCGGGGTAGCTGACGGGGCTAGAGAAAACTGGAGTTATTTGAAACAACATACCTCTGGGCAGATACTCGATTTTTATCATGCATCTGAATATTTAGCTGGAGCAGCGGAAGCACTGTTTCCAACCAGTAAGGCGAAGCGACACCAGTGGCTTGAAGACAGGCTACATAGTTTGAAAAACAAGCGTGGAGCAGCCAAAAAAATCCTTCAGGAAATTGAATCAGCCGAGCTCCCGAAAAAGACAATCGCACTGACAGAGAAGCGCTACAAAGCTGTGAGCTATTTTACAAACAATCACCAGTTAATGAATTATCATCAGGCGCTTAAACGCCATTGGCCAATAGGTTCAGGAGTTACTGAAGCGGCTTGTAAGACTCTGGTAAAGCAACGATTATGTGGTTCTGGAATGAGGTGGAAAGCAACAGGAGCGGAAGTGCTTTTGACAACAAGAGCACTGATCCAGAGTAAGGGGCGCTGGGAACAACTTTGGTCTGAGTTCATGACTGGAAAGGTTGAAGCTAACCTATGAGTCAGTTATCAAATTGAGAGAGCACCCGTGGTGGTGACCAGGAAGCGTTTGGTGCAGTGGGGGCGGGTTCCAAATACCGTCTTGGTAACGAAACCGAAACCTACGGCGAAATCAAGCTGGGTTCTGAATTGTTTAATAACGGCGAACAGTCTTTTTACCTGGACAGCAACATGGCATTCAGTGTGGATCAGGCCAATGACTGGGAAGGTACTGATCCGGCATTTCGTGAGTTCAACGTCAAGGGCAAAGGTGTATTGGGCTTTGCTCCAGAGGCTACCCTCTGGGCGGGTAAGCGCTTCTACAAGCGTCATGACGTTCATATGTCCGACTTCTACTACTGGAACGTTTCTGGACCAGGCGCTGGTGTAGAAGGCATTGACCTTGGGTTTGGTGACTTCAGTTTTGCCTGGGTGAAGAGCAGTACTTCATTTGAATATTACAAAACTGCGGTAAATGCTCAGGATCGTACTGACGCTCAGGAATTTGACATTGATCAGAATATTCTTGATTTCCGTCTGGAAAATATTGCTGTTAACCCAAATGGCTCGTTAACCGTGGGTGTTGACTACGCCTTTGGTAATCCTTCTGGCTCATTTGAGGGTGGATTCAAGGCAAATGGTTTTGATAACGCAGGCAATGGTCAGTCTGCAGTGATTGATCCAATTGCTGAGTCTGATATGGACGACACTGGATATATGCTGACCCTTGAACACACCCAGGGTGAGTTCTTTGGTGGTTTCAACAAGTTTGTTGTTCAGTATGCGACAGATGCCATGACTGCCCATGGTTTGGGTTCAAATGGGCAGGGCGTTTCTGCGCTGACTTCCGATAACCTCGATGGTAACGACTTCTATCGCATCATGGATCACGGTGTTGTAGGTCTGGGTAAAAACGTCGAAATGCAGTACCTGGCCAGCTACAACAACCTGTCTTTCAAAGAAACAGGCAAGCCTGATCAGACCTGGATCAGTCTGGGCGTTCGTCCAGTTTATTTCTGGAATGACATCATGAGCACTGCTGTAGAGCTGGGTTATGACCAGGTTGATAATGCCTTCAAAACCGATGCCGGTGACTGGAAAGACTCCAAGCTGACTAAGCTGACGGTTGCCCAGCAGTGGTCTGCTGGCCGTGGCTACTGGGCGCGTCCTCAGATCCGTGTATTCGGCACCTATGCCAACTGGAATGATGATTCCAAAGGCCAGATCGGTGGTGAAGCATTTGCCAATGATACTGACGGCTTTACCTTCGGTGTCCAGATGGAAGCCTGGTGGTAATAATCGGCTGAAAATCTCCTGAAACTCCCTCGTGTTGCTATGGCCGCCTCCGGGCGGTCTTTTTTTAACTCCATATATGCAATAACATGGCCGGTGATTTTTTTCTTCTCCCCGATTTCAGTAAGGTCTCGTCGGAAAGCCGTATGTCGACAGAGCAGGATGAGTCTTCCCAGCCCCCTCAGGTAACCATTCATCACGTTGCAGCCTGTGCAGGGTTATCCATTGCCAGTGTCAGCCGGGCGCTGAATGGTGAAAAGTACGTTTCAGAGAAAACGCGTCAGAAAGTCATGGATGCGGTTCGTGAGTTGAATTATCAGCCGAACTACGTTGCTCGGCAGATGCATCGGCAGAAGCAGTTCTCGATTGGTGTGGTACTGGGCAAGGATGCGGGGACCTATACACCCTTTGCCATGAAAGTCTATGAGTCTCTGCAAGCGTCGTTTCAGCAGCGAGGCTACCGGGCACGGCAGGCTCAGTTCCTGAAGAATGGCAAATTAAAGGATGCGTCTGCAGGCTACATAACGATCGGACTGCACGAGTCTGATCCCCGCTATGAGGTCATGCACAATTCATCTTCTGTTGTTCTGGATATTGGTGAGGCAAGAAAAAGTGGACTCTGGGTTTCATCGAATGATCAGCAGGGTGGGTATCTGGCCACTCAGCACCTGATCGAATCCGGTTGCCGTGATATTCATTTTATCTGTCTGCATGAAAAACACCGGGTATCGCGATTCCGTTATCACGGTTATCTGGATGCCATCAGACAACAGGGCTTGACGGTCTATGAACCGATTGCCGTTGGTGACGATGCAGGCACACCGGCACTGGACACCTACCGGTCACTGACCCGGCTTTTCCATGCAGGTCTTAAGGCGGATGGCTTTGTCTGTTTTGCGGATACCCTGGCCACCGGCGCCTGCTCAGCCGCCAGTGATTTTGGCTTGAAGATACCGGATGACCTATCAGTGATCGGCTATGACGGTATTGTTGGATACGGAAATATAGATCTGTCGTCTATTCGGCAGGACATTGATGGCCTGGCAGACAGTGCTGCAGAACTCTTAATTGATGCCATGAAAAGCGGTGAGATGAAAGGTCGCTCTCTTGATGTCAGCCTTACCGCTGGAAAAACCACCCGTCCTCATAAATCAATAGCCATATAATCAATATGGCTATTGGCTGCTTTAACAAACAATCACATTCACATCAAATAAAACCTGTTCTTTAAATAACGTTGTTAAAGAAAAGTTAACAGAAAATTTCTGGAAACGCTTACAGATTGATTTAAATCATCATCTTGAAAACGTGACCGATGAATACTTTCCCCGGTTCCACAGGAATGGTCAGGTTGTGCCTCTGATAATCAGTTTTTCTTAATTGATTCAGGAAACAGGCACTGAGTTAACCTGATATTCATAACAATTAGATCAGCGACCGAATACTAGCTGTGTTATCCGATGTTCCAGGAGTGGGGAAATGAGCAAAACCAATAATATTTTCGTAAAAACTCTGGCGGCGGCTGTAGCTGCATCCACATTGTTTGCCGGCAGTGTTCAGGCTTTCAGTGAAGACGAGCTGGTTATCTGGGTAGGGGGCGATAAGGCTTACAACGGTATTCGTGAAGTCGGCAAGCGTTTCGAGGAAGAAACCGGCATTAAGGTGAAGGTTGAGATTCCTCAGAACATCACTGACCGCTTCCAGCAGGCAGCTTCTACCGGTGCCGGGCCTGACATCATGCTCTGGGCTCACGACCGCTATGGTGAGTGGGCTGCCAGTGGTCTGCTGGCACCAGTCAGCCCATCGGCAGAGTTTAAGGCGGATGTCGTAGAAAAAGGCTGGGAAGCCATGAGCTTTAAAGGCAAAACCTATGGTTACCCCATTTCCATGGAGTCCATCAGCCTGATTTATAACAAGGATATCATTCCTGAAGCGCCAGCCTCTTTTGAGGCCATGTTTGAGTTGAATAACAAGCTGGCGAAAAAAGACATCAAAACCATCATGTGGGATCAGGTCCAGCCTTATTTCACCATGCCAATGCTGGCTGCCAACGGTGGTTACCCATTCGCCTATGAGAATGGCAGTTACAACATCAAGAAGACCGGTGTAAATAACGATGGCGCCATGAAAGGTGCTCAGATGATCACCAAAATGATTGACGCTGATGTTCTGCCCCGTGGTGTGGATTACGGTGTCATGGAGTCCACCTTTAACAATGGCAAAGTCGCCATGATGATCACTGGCCCATGGGCCTGGTCCAACCTGGACAAGAGTGGCATTAACTATGGTGTAGCTCCACTGCCGTCTATTGATGGCAACCCATCCCGTGCATTTGTCGGCGTCTGGGGCGCTGCTCTGAACAACGCCAGTCCGAATCAGGCTTTGTCTGCCGAGTTCCTTGAAAACTATCTGCTCAGCATCGATGGTCTGAAAACCATGAACGCTGACGTTCCACTGGGTGCGGTGGCGAACAGGGAACTGATGGCTGAACTGCAGAAGGACCCACGTATTGCCGCTACCTGGGCGAACGTTGAAGCCGGTCTGCTGATGCCAAACATTCCGGAAATGGGCAAGTTCTGGTCTGCCATGGAATCTGCGCTGCGCAATATCACCAGTGGTCGCCAGGTGGCTGATGCGGCATTGAATGACGCGGCATCACGCATCGTTAATTAATTCTGATTGAGCCAACTTTGCCGGTTTTTCCATTGGGATAAACCGGTTGCCTCTTTTTTTGACCATTGTGCTTTCTGGAGTGTTCAATGAGTGATGTTGTGCTGGGGAGCGGCACCAACCGAATCGGCAATGGCCTTAAATGGGCGCTGGTAGCAGCCATTAACCTGCTTCTTTTATACGGCGTGACCCTGATGTATGCCCAGGGAGAGATGGCCTTTGCTTTGCTGGTGCTGATTATTACGGCGACGGCTAACTGGGTTTTTCTCAGCAGTAAGGCGTACAGTTACCGCTATGTGTTTCCTGCCCTGGTTGGCGTACTGGTTTTTGTGGTCTTCCCACTGATTTATACCGTCAATATCGCCTTTACCAATTACAGTTCTACCAACCTGTTGAGTCTGCAGCGGGTTAAAGAGATTCACCTTGCCAAAACCTATGAAACTGGCGGTGGCAGTTATGGCTTCTCCCTCTATCAAAACGGAGAAAGTTATCAGCTGAACTTGCAGGGCAAAGGTGACAATAAGCATTCCTATACCACGGAAGATTTTTACCTGATGGGCGCCGAAGGGGTGGACGCTATTCAGGTTACGACCCTTGATGGTTCATCAGAGCCTGTGGGTGAAAAACTGGCGATCAAAGCATTGATCAAGCTTCGGCAGGGTTTGAAGAAAGTTCAGATAACACTGCCCGATGGAACCGGTCTGGCCATGACGGGTTTACGTTCCTTTGGAGCGATTGCACCGGTTTATCAGGCGGGAGAAAACGACACATTAATTGACAGTCGAAGTGGTGCAGTACTGACACCGGATCATGCCACTGGCTTTTATATCGATGAGCATGGTGAGCGCCTTTCTCCCGGTTTTACTGTTTACACAGGCTGGGACAACTTTATTCGGGTAACCACCGATGAAGGGGTTCAGGAGCCTTTCCTTAAGATATTTGTTTGGACAGTGTCGTTTTCTGCACTGACCGTGGTTTTCACGCTCGCCGTTGGCCTGCTGATGGCCTGTCTGATGCAGTGGGAGCCGTTGAAAGGCAATGGCGTCTATCGACTGTTTCTGATTCTCCCTTACGCCGTACCCGCCTTTATCTCCATTCTGATTTTCCGGGGATTGTTCAATCAGAACTTTGGTGGTAACTATTCAGCACCCTTCATATAAATCTGGAATTTTCTGATTTTTCGACCATCATCTTATACTCAATTTTTCTAACAAATCTCCAGTATGGAACCAGACTTCCCAGCTACTCCGTTTACCGAAGCTCTCCTTAAAGAGAATGAAGAGCTTCGGACCGAGAATGCGCTTTTACGGGAACGTTGCAGCGAACTGGAAGAAAGGGTTAATAAAAACAGTCAAAACAGTAGTAAGCCACCATCGTCAGATGGTTATCAAAAGCCCAGTAAAAAAGGGAGTGATAAAGGTGATACATCTTCCAAAGAAGCCCCCTGCTCCTCACAGGAAACACCGAACCCCAAAAGCCTTAGACCATCTTCAGGCAATAAACCAGGTGGCCAGAAAGGTCATCAAGGCTCTTGTTTGAGACGTGTCGCCTTACCCGATTATGTCAGGCATCTGAAGGTTGAAAAATGTTGCTGTTGCCAGTCTTCGCTTATCGATATTAAACCCACCAAATACATTGAGCGACAGGTTTTTGATCCAGGTAGACCCGGAGAATTTGAAGTTACCGCGTACTGGGCAGACGTTAAAGTATGTCCTTGTGGTAAACGGAACACCGCTGAGTTTCCCCAAGGAGTGAAAGCCGCTGCTCAATACGGAGAAGTGACTCAGGCAATGGCTGTTCATTTAAACCAGTATCACTTCATCCCATATCACCGGGTGTCTGAGTATTTCAATACTATTTATTGCATGAGTGTCAGCGCAGGCTCTGTTGCCAATTTTGTTGCCTATACCCATGAGAACCTGGCCTCTACTGAGCAGAGTATCCGCGATGCTTTACAAGAAAGTCCGGTTGCAGGAGCGGATGAAACTGGCATGCGGGTTGACGGTTCACTGTGGTGGTTACACATTATGCGAGATGACCAATGGACGCTTTACTACCTCTCAGAAAGGCGAGGTTGTGAAGCAATGGATGCAATGGGCATCCTGCTGACTTTTGCAGGCATTCTGGTTCACGATCATTGGAAGTCCTACTTTGCCTATGCGGCAGTGCATGTGCTTTGTAATGCCCATCATCTGAGAGAGCTTCAGGGAGTTGTCGATAGGGATGCGAATAAGCTGGCTCTGCGGCTGATGAAATTGCTTACGCTCTCCTGGCACTTCTGCAAGAAATACAAAGCAGCCGGTCTGACTCAAATGCCTGGTGCAATACAGCTTCGCATTGAGACGATATACGACCAAATCCTTCAAAGGGCTCTCACGAAGGAAACCGCTTATATGGAAAAACAACGACAGGTGCTTGGACGTAAGAAGGTCAGGAATACCAAGGCCTACAACCTGTTCAAAAGGCTTATTGAGTTGTAACTATTCAGCACCCAGCAAAGGCGTATTGTTGTAATTTCGAACCGCTTTAAGAAGCGCCTGAAATATGTTCAACCCCTGCTTTTTAGCAGATGATAAATAGCTTCGGATTCGGGTAAACATGGTACCTCCGTCTTCGCTTCTGAAGCAGCCTGAGATCTTCTGCTTAAGTTTGGCCATCCTGGCATCACGTTCACTGCCATTGTTATCGAAGGGAATTGAAAAGTCCGACATGAAGCGCAACGTTTCAACCTTAAACTCAATAAGCCTTTTGAACAGGTTGTAGGCCTTGGTATTCCTGACCTTCTTACGTCCAAGCACCTGTCGTTGTTTTTCCATATAAGCGGTTTCCTTCGTGAGAGCCCTTTGAAGGATTTGGTCGTATATCGTCTCAATGCGAAGCTGTATTGCACCAGGCATTTGAGTCAGACCGGCTGCTTTGTATTTCTTGCAGAAGTGCCAGGAGAGCGTAAGCAATTTCATCAGCCGCAGAGCCAGCTTATTCGCATCCCTATCGACAACTCCCTGAAGCTCTCTCAGATGATGGGCATTACAAAGCACATGCACTGCCGCATAGGCAAAGTAGGACTTCCAATGATCGTGAACCAGAATGCCTGCAAAAGTCAGCAGGATGCCCATTGCATCCATTGCTTCACAACCTCGCCTTTCTGAGAGGTAGTAAAGCGTCCATTGGTCATCTCGCATAATGTGTAACCACCACAGTGAACCGTCAACCCGCATGCCAGTTTCATCCGCTCCTGCAACCGGACTTTCTTGTAAAGCATCGCGGATACTCTGCTCAGTAGAGGCCAGGTTCTCATGGGTATAGGCAACAAAATTGGCAACAGAGCCTGCGCTGACACTCATGCAATAAATAGTATTGAAATACTCAGACACCCGGTGATATGGGATGAAGTGATACTGGTTTAAATGAACAGCCATTGCCTGAGTCACTTCTCCGTATTGAGCAGCGGCTTTCACTCCTTGGGGAAACTCAGCGGTGTTCCGTTTACCACAAGGACATACTTTAACGTCTGCCCAGTACGCGGTAACTTCAAATTCTCCGGGTCTACCTGGATCAAAAACCTGTCGCTCAATGTATTTGGTGGGTTTAATATCGATAAGCGAAGACTGGCAACAGCAACATTTTTCAACCTTCAGATGCCTGACATAATCGGGTAAGGCGACACGTCTCAAACAAGAGCCTTGATGACCTTTCTGGCCACCTGGTTTATTGCCTGAAGATGGTCTAAGGCTTTTGGGGTTCGGTGTTTCCTGTGAGGAGCAGGGGGCTTCTTTGGAAGATGTATCACCTTTATCACTCCCTTTTTTACTGGGCTTTTGATAACCATCTGACGATGGTGGCTTACTACTGTTTTGACTGTTTTTATTAACCCTTTCTTCCAGTTCGCTGCAACGTTCCCGTAAAAGCGCATTCTCGGTCCGAAGCTCTTCATTCTCTTTAAGGAGAGCTTCGGTAAACGGAGTAGCTGGGAAGTCTGGTTCCATACTGGAGATTTGTTAGAAAAATTGAGTATAAGATGATGGTCGAAAAATCAGAAAATTCCAGATTTATATGAAGGGTGCTGAATAGTTACAATTCCAGATTTATATGAAGGGTGCTGAATAGTTACAGCAGAAGATCTCAGGCTGCTTCAGAAGCGAAGACGGAGGTACCATGTTTACCCGAATCCGAAGCTATTTATCATCTGCTAAAAAGCAGGGGTTGAACATATTTCAGGCGCTTCTTAAAGCGGTTCGAAATTACAACAATACGCCTTTGCTGGGTGCTGAATAGTTACCTTTGGTGAAATCAATATGGTGCTGAATGCCCTGTTTGGCCTTCGTCCAGAGCGGTTCAGTGATGAAGGGCTTGCCCGTTCCATGCTGCTGATCGTGAATACCTGGCTGGGTTATCCCTACATGATGATTCTCTGCATGGGACTGCTGAAGGCAATTCCAGATGATCTGTATGAAGCCTCTGCGATTGATGGTGCGGGTCCTGTGGATAACCTGATGCGCATCACACTGCCAATGATTATTAAACCATTGACGCCTTTATTGATTGCCGCCTTTGCCTTCAACTTTAACAACTTTGTACTGGTTGAACTACTCACTGGCGGTGGACCAGACATGATTGGGGCAACAACACCTGCGGGATCAACCGATCTGCTGGTCAGCTACACCTACCGGATCGCCTTTGGCCAATATGGACAGGACTTCGGTCTGGCATCCGCCATTGCCACCATTATCTTCCTGATGGTGGGTGTTATTTCCTGGCTCAACCTGCGGGCCACCAAGAAACTACAGGAGAGTTAAGGGGGCGGTTATGGCAATGGTACAACCAAAAAACCTGAAATACCGTGTCTGGGCAACCCGGATATTTCTGATCCTGTTTATTCTGATGATCATGCTGCCCTTTCTGATGATCATTTCCGTGTCTTTCCGCACAGGTAACTTTGCAACGGGCAGTTTAATCCCGGAAAACCCAACACTGGAGCACTGGTCCCTGGCGTTTGGTATTCCCTGGACCAATGCGGACGGCAGTATTTCATTACCGCCATTTCCGGTGCTTACCTGGCTGTGGAACTCCATCAAGATTGCGGTCATCTCTTCTACGCTGATTCTGATGTTATCCACAACCGGCGCTTATGCATTTGCCCGTTTCCGCTTCCGTTTTCGTGAACATATGCTGACCGCTATGATGATCTTTCAGATGTTCCCGGCGGTACTGGCCCTGGTTGCGATCTACAGCATCTTTAACACCCTTGGGAACTATGTGCCCTGGCTGGGGCTGGATACCCATGGTGCGGTGGTGATTGCCTCTCTGGGTGGTGTCACTCTGCATATCTGGCTGATTAAAGGGTATTTCGAGAGTATCGATGGTTCCCTGGAAGAGGCTGCCGCTATCGATGGTGCGACGCCCTGGCAGGCATTTCGATATGTACTGCTGCCGTTGTCTGTTCCGATTCTGGCGGTGGTCTTTATTCTGGCTTTCATCGCCTCTGTGGGTGAATACCCGGTGGCATCAGTACTCCTTCAGGATGTGGATAAGTTAACCCTGGCAGTTGGCTCGCGTCAGTACCTGAATCCACAGAATTACCTCTGGGGTGACTTTGCCGCAGCCTCGGTGCTGTCCGGCTTGCCAATTACCCTGGTGTTCCTGTTGTCCCAGCGCTGGATTGTCGGCGGTCTGACGGCAGGTGGCGTTAAGGGATAAGAATTCAAACGGTGGTCCAGATCATAGGAGCCTGTCGAACTTAACACAGACCTACTGCGAAAAAGCCGGATTTGGCCATTTTTTATGCTGCTTTTCGTTGAATAGAACCACTATTCGCCTCAAATCAGCATAAAAACTGGCTCAAACCGAACTTTTTCTCGCTACGGTCGATTAAGTCCGACAGGCTCCCAGGTCACCGTAACCAATTACTAAATACATTGAGCCAATGTCGTTTGGCTGGGTGGGAGTGAAAAGAATGGCTGAAGTATTTCTGGTCGATGTCAGCAAAAGTTATGACCAGGGAAAATCCTGGGTTCTGAAAAACGTGAATCTCTCCATTGCGGATGGTGAGTTTGTGGCCTTTGTTGGGCCATCCGGTTGTGGTAAGTCCACGCTGTTGCGCATGATCTGTGGCCTGGAAGAAATTACTAAAGGTGACCTTTCTATTGGTGATGAGCGTGTCAATGATATGCCGCCCAATGAGCGTAAGGTCGGCATGGTATTTCAGTCTTATGCGCTTTATCCCCATATGACGGTACGGGAAAACATGGCCTTTGGCCTTAAGCTGGCAAAAGCGGACAAAAAGACCGTTGACCAGCGAGTCGATGAGGCGGCCAGGATTCTTCAGCTGGAGCCCCTGTTGGATCGCAAGCCAAAAGCTATGTCTGGTGGACAGCGCCAGCGTGTAGCCATTGGCCGCTCCATTGTTCAGGAGCCAAGGGTGTTTCTGTTTGATGAGCCGCTGTCTAATCTGGATGTTTCACTGCGGGTGCAGATGCGTCAGGAGTTGGCCCGTTTGCATCGCCGTCTCAAAACTACCTCCATTTATGTAACCCATGACCAGGTAGAAGCGATGACCCTGGCGGATAAAGTGGTGGTGCTGAGCCCTCTGGCTGACGGTGCAGAAAGTAACCTTGAGCAGGTGGGTGCTCCTCTTGAGCTGTATCACCACCCGAGAAATATTTTTGTTGCCGGGTTTATCGGCTCTCCCAAGATGAACTTCTTTGATGGCACCTTACTGGAAGGTGGTGAGGAGTTCAGCCGGGTGCGACTGAACTCCGGCAGTGAAATCTCGGTTGCCGTTAATGCAGTCAGCGGCAAAGCAGGCGATAAAGTGGTTTTGGGGATACGTCCTCAGGATATCCATCTGGTTGAGTCTCAGGGTAATGCCATTGAGGGAACGGTTTCAGCGCTTGAGCGCCTGGGAACGGAGTCGTTTATTTATTTCTCCCATCCAGATATCCGTGAAAGCCTGACCGTCCGGGTTGAAGACTCCAAGGCCCGTCATGAAGGCGATGTACTGACACTGAAGCTGCCGGCAGAGAACTGTCATCTCTTTGATGCCGATGGCCTGGCTTTTCGCCGCACCCGTGTCACCGATTTTTAACCAGTCGGCTTTACCATTCTGAAGAACCTGAATACGACGAGTTTATAAAAGAAGAGGGAGAGAGTTTAACAGTGGATATGCAACGGATTGAGCGCCTGGCCGCATGCTATGGCCTGAGTGGGGAGTATAACGACTGGGCTGGTAATCCGGTTAAGGTTCCCGTTGAGAAAATGATTCCAATGCTTGAGGCCATGGGCCTTCAGCTGGGTTCCGATCAATTGATTGACCAGCAGATTGAAGACGTTGAAAAACAGCGCTGGCAATCCATTTTACCCGGTGTTGCTGTGCTGCACAAAGGCAGCCCTTTTGAACTGGAGCTGCACTTACCGGCCAGTAAGCTGAAAGATACGATCAAGCTGAACCTGACTCTGGAAAATGGCAAACAGCGACTACTGGAGCTCTCTGGAAAAGAAGGGCAGTACAAAGAGGTGGCTCGCAATAAACATGGGCGGACAACCATCGTCAGGATCAATGCGATCCTGCCTGATGATCTGCCAGAGGGTTATCATCAGCTGCAACTGCAGGCGGTAAAAAAGAAGAAGGGCGATAAAAAGCCCGAAGGCGTTGAAACCTGCGCGTTGATCATTGCTCCAGAAACCTGCTATGAACCGGAAGCACTGGCCAAAGGCCAGAAAATCTGGGGATCGGCCATTCAGCTCTACACGCTGCGTTCCGCAAGAAACTGGGGGATGGGGGATTTTACCGATCTTAAGGAAACGGTAACGGCACTGGCTGCAAAAGGCGCTCATATTGTGGGATTGAACCCCATTCATGCGCTGTACCCTGCGGGGCCTCAGCATTGCAGCCCTTACAGTCCTTCCAGTCGGAGCTTCCTGAACCCTCTTTATATCGATGTAGAAGCGGTTGCGGAGTTTGAGTTCAGTGATGATGCCCGCCGATTGATGGATGATCAGGCGTTTCAAGCCAAACTGTCCGAAGCCAGGTCTGCAACCCATGTGAATTATCCTGCAGTGGCTGAGCTGAAGATGGCGGTGTTGGAAAAGCTCTATGACACCTTTGTCAGTCGAGAATTGAAAGCCAAGACCCAACGAGGTAAGCAGTTCAAGGCATTCTGCAAAACCCGGGGTGGGAGTCTGGATCGTCAGGCGCTTTATGATGCGCTCTTTGAGCATCATCTTAAGCAGGGTGCCCATGCCTGGGGCTGGCGCCATTGGCCAGAGTCTCTGCAGAATCCGGAGAGCTCAGAAACCAAGGCTTTTGCCAAAGCACATAAAGAGCGGGTTCTTTTTTACACCTGGCTTCAGTGGGTGGCCGATGGTCAGCTGGAAGATGCCCAGCAGGCTGCACAGCAGTCCGGCATGATGGTTGGACTCTATCGTGACCTGGCGGTTGGCGTTGACAGTGGTGGGGCGGATGTATGGTCCGATCGTGAACTCTATTGTCTGGATGCCAGTGTCGGTGCGCCGCCTGATGGTGTTGCCCCGCAGGGACAGAACTGGGGTTTACCACCATTCAATCCCGAAGTGCTGAAAGCATCCGCTTACCAGCCATTTATTGAGATGGTTCGCGCCAATATGGATCACTGTGGCGCATTGCGCATTGACCATGTGATGGGATTACTGCGACTGTGGTGGTGTCCAAACGGCAAGACCGCAGACTTCGGGTGTTACGTTCGCTATCCGCTTCAGGACCTGCTGGGCATTATCAAACTGGAGAGTCAGCGCCATCAGAGTCTGGTGTTTGGTGAAGACCTCGGCACGGTACCGGAAGAAATTTCAGAAAGCCTGCCGCCAGCAAAATTCTACTCCAACACCGTAGGGCTATTTGAGAAGCTGGAAGAGGATCGGTTTACCGCGCCAGTGGATTATCCGGGCAGAACGCTGGCCTGCATGTCCAATCATGACATTCCTACGCTGAATGCCTGGTGGAACTGTCTGGATCTGGACCTGTGGCGTGAGCTGGGCACTTATGATGAAGAGCGCTGTGAGCGGGAAAAGAATGAGCGTCACGCTGCCAAGGTGGCACTGCTGAACACGCTGGCTGATATTGGTGAACTACCACCGGGTATGGATCCTGAGCGGATGGAGACCATGGCCTTTTCCCGCGAGCTGATGGAGCGTCTGCATTATTATCTGGTTCGCTCCAATGCACTGATTACCGTTATTCAGCTGGAAGACTGCATGATGCTGGATACGCCGGTGAATGTTCCGGGAACTTGTGAGGAATACCCGAACTGGCGTCGTCGACTGACCAGTGACGTTGCTGCTTTGGTCCAACAGGAGGGGATGGAGCAGTTTCTTAAGAACGTAAATATCATCCGGGGAGCAGAGCAGGCAGCGTTTTGAGTTTACAGGGCAGAGAACCTGCTTTCAGGGTTCTTTGCTCCTGCTTCTTTTTCTGGAAGTTTTCTCGCTCCCATGATGACCATGGGAGCGTTGTCAGTTGCAGGCCAGCAGACAGTAAGAATTAATCCTGCTGATGCCCACGCCACATCTTGTAATTATTCATCAACAGCGATTTACCCAGCAGTTGTGCTGCGACAGGGGCTGTCATCAGGATAAATGCGATAATGCCGATTGCCCGTGAAATGACGGACGTATCGTGAAAGTGCAGCGCAACAGCCACCATAATCAAGCCAACCCCGATGGTGCCCGCCTTAGTAGACGAATGCATGCGTATATAGGCATCGGGCATTCGTAAAATACCCAGCGCAGAGAAAAAGCTGAACAGTACCCCGACGATTAAACAGCTGGCGACCACCCACTCCATCATAATTCTTCTCCTGGCTTTGAACCTGAGTTTGAGCCTGAGTCTGCATCCGACTGACTCAGTGGCACGCGCATAATAAAGCGGGCAAAGGCAATCGTACTGAGAAACGCAACCAGTGCCAGAGTAATGGCTATATCCATAAATGCGGTGGCGTTGCTGTAAATGGTAAAGACGCCAATAAAACCAATGGTGATAAAAGCGATCAGGTCCAGGGCGATAACACGATCGGCCAGTGAGGGGCCTTTGCACAGTCGGATGAATGCCAGGGCAAGTCCGGCTAACAAACCGGCAAAGGCGAAGTTAGTCGCAAAAGCCATAATGTCAGTCACGGGTCACCTCCAGAATGCGGCGTTCCAATGTTTCTTTAATGTCGTCGATCACCGACTGCTCGTCCTGGCTGAACATGGCATGTATGACCAGATACTTACGATCTTCACTGACGTCCAGACTCAGTGAACCCGGCGTCAGCGATACGATATTGGCCAATAACATAATCTCAAAGTCAGACTCTACCTCCAGTGGCACGTTGATGATGGCCGGATGACTCAGGTGAGTCGGGGTGATGACATCCCACACTACCTGCAGGCTACTGGTCAGCAGTTTGTAGAGGAAGACCGCCAGCAGTTTCAGGGCTGCCCAGAACTTGCGCCCATAATTGGGTTTATTCCGGAACGGCTCCGTCAGTAGCAGAGCAAAAAAGCCAACCACAAAACCAATGGTAAAGTCGGTGCTGCCGTAGTTGCCGTTCAGCAGCATCCAGCCAAACGCCAGGAGAATGTTTAATAAAAACAAGTTCATTGTTGTATTCCTCCCGCAGGTGCTGCTGATAAAGAAGGTGCGGATAGCTGCGCAGCGTAGGGAGTGCTGTCGCTGCCAAGCACAGCATTAATGTAAGGCTGTGGGTTGAGAAGGTTGGTTGCGGAGGTTTCTGCCAGCTGATAAATGGGCTCGACCATCAAACCGATCAGAACGGTAATCACCGCCAGTACCGCAATAGGTGTAATGTACAGGCAGTTTTCCTTCCACGTCAGAGAGGCTGGTGCTGCTGCATTCTCCGGCAGAGGCTTCCAGAACGCTTCCGCCCAGATTTTGGTCATTGAGTAAATGGTCATCAGACCAACAAATAATGCGGTTGCTGCCAGCAGATAGTCTTCAGTGAGCAGGCCCGCCTTGATCACCAGAAACTTGCCCCAGAAACCGGACAGTGGTGGAAAGCCGGCCAGAGAAAAAGCCGGAATCAAAAACAGCAGCGCCAGCCAGGGCATGGCGCTATAGGCACCACCCAGCTCACGCAGGTTGTCGCTGCCCTGTTTGCGTTTCAAAAAGCCGCCAATCAGGAACAGGTTAGCCTTAACAATAATGTGATGGATGATGTAGAAAATCGCCCCCGTAATGGCCAGCGGTGTATAGATGGCCAGCCCCATCAGCATATACCCAATCTGACTGATAATATGAAACGACAATATACGTTTAATATTGAACTGACTGGCAGCGCCGAGAACACCTGTGAGCATGGTCAGGCCGGCAATCACAATCAGCAACGGCTGGTAACCACTGGCCACCAGGTCGAACACGATGGTGAAGACACGCATCAAGGCGTAAACGCCAACCTTGGTCAGCAGCGCAGCGTACAGGGCAACGATGGCACTGGGCAGATGGTGATAGGATGCTGGCAGCCAGGAGAAGACCGGGAACGCCGATGCTTTGATGGCAAAACCAAAGAGAAACAGCCCGGAAATGAGCATCATGGTGGTGTCCGGCAGCTGCGCAACTTTGGCGTGCAGGTCAGCCATGTTCAATGTGCCGGTAGCACCATAAAGCAGACCGATGGCCAGCAGGAAAACCATGGTGGATATCAGGTTGAGTACGACGTATTTCACCGCCGCATCCACTTGCTCTTTATTCGCACCCAGCACCATCAAACCAAATGAAGTAATCAGCATGACTTCAAAAAACACATAGAGGTTGAAGATGTCGCCGGTTAAAAAGCTGCCCATAACACCGGCCAGCAGCGCATGAATCAGGCTGTGGTAAATGGCATAGAATGGTTTGCTGCGCAAATCGGCGGTGCTGTAGAGCACAATGGCGATACCGATAATGGCAGTAATCAATACCATGCTGGCGGACAGCAGGTCGGCAACAAAGACAATACCGAAGGGGGCTTTCCAGTCCCCGAAGGCCGTCACCTGCAGTCCGTTTGAGATAACCTGTTGCATCAGCAATACGGCGACACACAGATTAGCGATTGCACCGCACCAACTGATCACAGACGACAGTGAACGGGCGCGAAAGCTGAAGGCGCAGGCCGTTGCGGTAAGCAACGGAATAAAAATAGGCATAACCAGCAGCCAATGCGTCATTGCTCGGCCTCCGCGTGTTGCATTTTATCCATGTCAGCAGTGCCAAGCTCTTTGATGGCGCGATAGGCCAGTAATAAGGTGAATAACAGCAGACCGAAACCGATCACGATAGCCGTAAGAATGAGTGCCTGAGGCAGTGGGTTCGCGTAACCGGCAGCAGGGAGTAAAGCGTCACTGGCAATCAGCGGTGGATTGCCGCGGGTTAATCGACCGGCGACAAAAATGGCCAGGTTAATGGCATTACTGACCAGAATCATACCGAACAGAAAGCGCACAATATGGCGTTCCAGCATCAGGAAAACACCACAGGCAGTCATCAAGCCAACGACCAGACACCAGAGAAATTCCATTAACTTAACTCCTCTTCCACATTCAGTAGAACCATCAGCACGGAGCCAATAACTGCGAGATAGATGCCGATGTCAAACAACAGCGGGCTGCCGATTTTGCCCCACCACAGACCGGAGAGAAAAGGCTGCCCAAAGAACAGTGGCAGCAGTCCGGCCAGAAGCGCGATTAACACACCGGCGCCAGCAAAGACCGCTGGTGGGTAGACCAGGCGGTCGCGCACATAGTCAATATTTTCGGCCAGCATTAACAGGGCAAAGGCAATCACCGCAATAAGACCTGCGATAAACCCACCGCCTGGATTGTTGTGGCCGCGCAACAGCAGATAGACAGAAAACACCAGCATCAGCACCGTGACGAAATGAGCACTGGTACGAAAAATAATCGATGACATTAACGGTGCTCCTTGTCGGTTTCAGAGACCAGCTTGTTAATCCGTTTACCGGCCAATACGGCGACGGCGGCCAGTCCGGCAATCACCACCACAACGGCCTCACCAAGGGTGTCGAAAGCGCGGAAGTCCACCAGGATAACATTGACGATATTGCGTCCCTTACCACCACTGACGCTGGTTTGGGCATAGAACTCGGAGATTTCCTGATTCATGGGGACGGCAGTAATAATCCACAGCGCCAGAGTGATGCTGATACCGATACCAGCAGCAACACAGGCGTGAATAATACGACGAGAGGTTGAATGCCGGGGGACAGAGCTGACAGCGGATAAGTGGCGCAACACGATGGCGATAAAGACGACCAGCAGGGTTTCGACCAGAAGCTGTGTTTTGGCAACATCCGGTGCGCTGTATACCAGAAACACCATGGTGGTTAGAAAACCGATCGTACCAAGTGCGGCAACCGCCAATAACAGGGTACGGGCTTTAACCACCACAAAAGCGGCGATGACCAGAAACACCGCAAGTACGACGTCGTAGTAATACAGATCCCATTCAATAGAGGGCAGTGGGTGTATTTGCCAGAGTACTGTTCCAAGAAAAGCCAGCAGCACCAGGAAGAACTGCAGGCTGTATTGGGTGAGGTGGCCATGCTGCAACACACGGGTTTGCCAGTTCGCCAGTTTAATCACTGCATTCAGCAGGTGCTGGTAAACCGCTGGTCCGGAGGGCAACCCAGACAGGAGCTGGTCGAGTCGTGGCTTCAAACGTGGATAAGCGACATAGAGCAGAATACCAAGTAACAGCGTGAGTGCGCTTAACAGCAGTGGCAGATTTAAGCCTTCCCAGAGTTTGACCGTTTTCACCTGAGGGGTTGCCAGCATCACCGAGGCGGCAGGATCAATTATCACACCCTGATACCAGTTCAGCAGGGCCACCGGCACAATAACTGACAGCAGCGCCAGAACGATGGGTGGTAACCACAGCAGCTGATTATGCTCAACGGCTTTCATCGGCGCAGCTTTTGGGTGATGAGGTTTTAAAAAAGGTTTGATCAGGATCAGCAATGCCAGAGCGACCATAATGGCATTAGCCAGCAGCATGGTGCCGGAAAGCACCCAGCCAAATTCGAGACCTGCTTTATAGAGGTATTCCTTGGACAGGAAACCAAACGATGGCGGCAGGCCAGCCTTGGAAGCGGCGGTTACCAAAGCGGCGGTGAAGCTGATGGCCAGTACTGCACGCAGGCCGGCCAGCTCATGGTATTCACGGGTGCCGGTGGCTTTATCGATATTGCCGACCACCATAAATAGCCCGGCCTTATAAAAGGAATGGGCGGCAATCAACAGTAGTGCAGCAGTGACGGCATAACTGCTGCCGATGCCAATCAGCATGACCAGCTGGCCAAGAATGACATTGGTACTGAAGGCAAGCATCAGCTTTAAGTCGGTCTGGCGGTAGGCCTGTATGGCGCACCACAGGGCAGTGAAGGCACCGGCACTGCACAGCAGTGTGAACCATAACGTGCTATCGCCATACACGGGCAGCAGTCTCGCCAGCAGGTATACGCCCGCTTTTACCATGGTGGATGAGTGCAGATAGGCGCTGACGGGGGTGGGGGCAGCCATGGCGCCCGGTAGCCAGAAATGAAAAGGAAACTGTGCCGATTTAGTGAATGCGCCAAGCAGAATAAGTAGCAGTGATGGGGTAAACCATGGCTGCTGAGCCAGTGAAGCCCCTTGGGTGATGATGGCGCTGATACTGTAGGTGCCTGCCATTTCACCCAGCATAATCAAGCCGGCCAGCATCGCCAGACCGCCAGTGCCGGTGACCAGCATGGCTTGCAGGGCGTTCTTGCGTGATCCTTCTTTCTCGTGGTTAAAGCCAATCAACAAATAAGACGTGAGTGTGGTTAATTCCCAAAATACGAACAGCAGCAGCAGATTGTCGGCCAGTACTAATCCCAGCATGGCCAGCATAAACAGGGTCAGATACAGGTGGAACGCTGCGCGGCCTTTATAGGGTTTCATGTAGGCAATGGCGTAGAGCTGAACCAGAAAACCGACGCCGCTGATCAGGCTGGCAAACAACACGCTGAGGCCATCAAGGCGGAGCGAAAACGGAATATCCAGGGATGGAATCCAGGGCCAATACAGCAGAGTCTCTGGTGGTTTATAGCTGGCGCCGATCAGCAGAAAAATCCCAAGCGGTAGCAGTGCGCAGAACGCTAACCAGAGTTTGAGTAGTGGATTTGGCATGAAGTGAGGCCGTAAATACCGTTTTGATGAGAAAGCCGAAATTAATATCGGGCATTATAATGACACTTTCGCCCTACTATATATAAAAGTTATGTTGCCCATAAGAGGTAGTGTTCACGGTTGTATTTTGCAGCTCTTTATCGGGTTATGGTTGGAACTTCCCAATAAGCTGGATAAACAGGCGAGTTGAGTCGCTAGTCGAGTGCACTACGGCATCTTCCGCGATTAGTGCTGACTGTGCCTGGGGGGATTTGCGGTATTTTGCAAAGGAACCTATGCCAGGTTACAGCAATCCACAATATAAATGATGTTCGACCGACCTCTATAATGCCCGCCAGATAAAATGACATTCTGCTCTTCCATATAACAAAAACTTGTTTGAACGCTTGTGTTGACAGCAGGTTTTGTGGTTAGTAGAATTTCGCGTCCTTTTGTCTAGGTGACATAGTTCATCAGACTTTGTTCTTTATAGATGCCATGGTTAGAACAAAATGAGCCAACAATCAAAGCAGTCCTCACAGGCGCAGCAAATTCGTATTCGCCTGAAGGCTTTTGACCATCGCCTGATTGACCAGTCTACGCAGGAAATCGTTGATACTGCGAAGAGAACTGGTGCGCAGGTGCGTGGTCCAATCCCTCTGCCAACCCGAAAAGAACGTTTTACGGTTCTGATTTCTCCACACGTCAACAAAGACGCTCGTGATCAGTATGAAATCCGTACCCATAAGCGTCTTCTCGACATTATCGAGCCCACCGAAAAAACTGTAGACGCACTGATGAAGCTGGATCTGGCAGCCGGTGTTGAAGTGCAGATCAGTCTCGGTTAATGAGGCCATGGGCTCTCCATCAAAGTGTGCACACTTTTGTGTAACAGCTCTGAAGTGAGCGGCCATAGTGGGTAATAGCCCCGTACACGAGAGAGGTTGAAATGACTATTGGATTAGTCGGCAAGAAACGCGGTATGACCCGTGTTTTCACCGAAGACGGTGCTTCTATACCAGTTACCGTAATTGAAGTAGATCCAAACCGCGTTACCCAGGTTAAGAGCCTGGAAACCGATGGATACACTGCAATTCAGGTTACTTCTGGTAGCAAGAAAAGCAGCCGTCTCAGCAAGCCAGAAGCTGGCCACTTCGCCAAAGCAGGCGTTGAAGCTGGTTCTGGTCTCTGGGAATTCCGTATCGACGCTGACGCTGAATACAAAGCTGGCGACGTTATCGGTGTAGACCTGTTTGAGCAGGGTCAGAAAGTAGATGTTACTGGTCAGTCCAAGGGTAAGGGGTTCCAGGGCGTAATCAAGCGCTACAACTTCCGTATGCAGGACGCGACTCACGGTAACTCTCTGTCTCACCGTGCACCTGGCTCTATCGGCCAGTGTCAGACTCCAGGTCGAGTCTTCAAGGGCAAGAAAATGGCTGGGCATATGGGCGCTGAGAAAGTGACCGTACAGTCCCTGGAAATCGTTCGTGTTGATGGCGAGCGTAACCTGCTGCTGGTTAAGGGCGCAGTACCTGGTGCTACCGGTGCTGACGTTATCGTTAAACCTGCGGTTAAAGCTGGCGCCTGAGGGGATTAGACGATGGAACTGAAGGTAAACGGTGCAGATGCCGTTCAGGTCTCAGACGTGACTTTTGGCACTGAATTCAACGAAACCCTGGTTCACCAGGCTGTTGTTGCATTCATGGCAGGTGCGCGTCAAGGCACCAGAGCTCAGAAAAACCGCAGCGACGTAAGTGGCGGTGGTCGTAAGCCCTGGCGTCAAAAAGGTTCCGGTCGTGCACGCGCCGGTACTATCCGCAGCCCACTGTGGCGCGGGGGCGGCAAGACGTTTGCTGCCAAACCACAGAATCATGCTCAAAAGCTGAACAAGAAGATGTATCGCGCAGCGCTGCGCTCCATCTTGTCCGAGCTGGTTCGTCAGGAGCGTCTGGTGGTGGTTGAGCAGTTCGCTGTTGAATCTCCAAAGACCAAACTGGTTGTTGCCAAGTTGAATGAACTGAACGCTAACGGCGCGTTGATCGTTGCTGATGAAGTGGATCAGAACATTTATCTGGCCGCTCGCAACATTCCTCACGTGGATGTTCGTGACGTGCAGGGTATTGATCCGGTTAGCCTGGTTGCTCACGAGAAAGTCGTGATGACCGTGTCTGCCATCAAGAAGTTCGAGGAGATGCTGGGATGAACCAGGAACGTATTTTTAAAGTTCTGCTTGGTCCGCACATTTCCGAGAAGGCCACTGTCGTTGCTGAAGAGCACAACCAGTACGTCTTCAAGGTAGCTAAGGACGCAACCAAGCTCGAAATCAAAAAAGCTGTTGAGCAGCTGTTTGAAGTCAGCGTTAAAGCTGTCAGGACTGCCGTTGTTAAGGGCAAGACTAAGCGTACTCGTTTCGGTATGGGCCAGCGCTCAGACTGGAAAAAGGCTTACGTCAGCCTGGAGCAGGGTCAGGAAATTGACTTCGCGGACGCGGAATAAGGAGCTAGAGAATGGCAGTTATCAAATGCAAGCCGACTTCTCCAGGTCGCCGCTTCGTTGTCAAGGTAGTTAACCCTGACCTCCACAAGGGCCGTCCATACGCGCCTCTGGTGGAAAAGAAAGGCAAGACTGGTGGTCGCAACAATGCTGGTCGTATCACAACCCGTCATCGCGGGGGTGGTCACAAGCAGCACTACCGTATCGTAGATTTTCGTCGCAACAAGGACGGCATTCCAGCTGTTGTTGAGCGTCTGGAATACGATCCAAACCGTACTGCGCACATCGCCCTGTTGAAGTACATGGATGGTGAGCGTCGTTACATTATCGCGCCTAAAGGCGTGAAAGCTGGTGATGAGCTGTTCTCCGGTGTGCATGCCCCGATTAAAGCTGGTAATACTCTGCCTCTGCGCAATATTCCACAGGGTTCCATCGTACACTGTGTAGAAATGAAGCCTGGTAAAGGCGCTCAGATGATTCGCAGTGCTGGTGCTTCTGCCCAGCTGGTCGCTCGTGACGGTGCTTACGTTACTCTGCGTCTGCGTTCCGGTGAAATGCGTAAAGTATTGGCTGACTGTCGCGCCACTCTGGGCGAAGTCTCTAACAGTGAGCACAACCTGCGCTCTCTGGGTAAAGCGGGTGCTAAGCGCTGGCGTGGTGTGCGTCCGACCGTTCGTGGTGTTGCCATGAACCCGGTAGATCACCCACATGGTGGTGGTGAAGGTCGTACTTCCGGTGGTCGTCATCCTGTGACGCCATGGGGTGTTCCGACTAAGGGTCGTAAGACTCGTTCCAACAAGCGTACGGACAAAATGATCGTACGTCGTCGCAGCGCGAAGTAAGCCTAGAGAGAGGATACGATAGTGCCACGTTCATTGAAAAAAGGCCCATTTATCGACCTTCACCTGCTGAAGAAGGTTGAAGAAGCGGCTGAAAGCGGCAACAAGCGTCCGATCAAGACCTGGTCTCGCCGCTCCATGATTATCCCAACTATGGTTGGTCTGACTCTGGCTGTTCACAACGGTCGTCAGCACGTACCAGTCTTCGTTACTGAAGACATGGTTGGCCACAAGCTGGGTGAGTTTGCTGCAACCCGTACTTATCGCGGACACGCAGCAGACAAGAAGGCCAAGAAGCGCTAAGAGGGTATAGAAATGAAAGAAGTTGCTGCTATGCATAAAGGCGCTCGCATTTCTGCCCAGAAAGCGCGTCTGGTCGCTGACCAGATCCGCGGCAAGGCAGTTGGCGAAGCCCTGGATCTCCTGAGCTACAGCCCGAAAAAAGCTGCAGTTCTGGTTAAGAAAGTGCTTGAGTCTGCTATTGCAAACGCTGAGCACAATGACGGCATGGATATCGATGAGCTGAAAGTCTCCACTGTCTTCGTTGACGAAGGCATGACTATGAAGCGTATTCGTCCACGTGCCAAGGGTCGTGCTGATCGCATTCTGAAGCGGTCTTGCCATATTACGGTTAAGGTTGCAGAGGTCTAAGGAGCGGTCAGATGGGTCAGAAAGTACATCCTAATGGAATTCGCCTGGGCATCGTAAAGCCCCACCGTTCAGTCTGGTTTGCAGATGGCAGCGATTACGCTGACAAGCTGAATGCTGACCTGGCGGTGCGCAGTTTCATTGAAGCGAAGCTGAAAAATGCTTCTGTAAGCCATGTTGAAATTCAGCGTCCAGCTCAAAGCGCTCGCGTAACCATTCACACTGCCCGTCCAGGTATCGTGATTGGTAAGAAGGGTGAAGACGTTGAGAAGCTGCGTCAGGCTGTGTCCAAAATGATGGGCGTGCCTGTGCACATCAACATTGAAGAAATCCGCAAGCCTGAACTGAATGCCATGCTGGTAGCTCAGAGCATCGCTGGCCAGCTGGAGCGTCGTGTGATGTTCCGTCGTGCCATGAAGCGCTCTGTACAGAACGCTATGCGTCTGGGTGCCAAGGGTATCAAGGTTCAGCTGAGTGGTCGTCTTGGTGGTGCTGAAATCGCGCGTACTGAATGGTACCGTGAAGGTCGTGTGCCTCTGCACACCCTGCGTGCTGACATCGATTATGCACATTATGAAGCACTGACCACATACGGAATTCTGGGTGTGAAGGTCTGGATCTTTAAAGGTGAGGTTATCGGTGGCATGGCGCCAACTGTTGAGCCTTCCAAAGATAAAGAACAGCCAGCTCGTCGCCCTAAGAAGCGTCAAGCTAAGAGTTAAGGAGCGCGGAAATGTTACAGCCTAAGCGTACGAAATTTCGTAAGCAGCAAAAAGGCCGCAATCGTGGTCTGGCACTCCGCGGCTCCAAGGTTAGCTTCGGCGAATACGCATTGAAAGCAATCGGTCGTGGACGTATAACAGCTCGCCAGATCGAGGCGGCTCGTCGTGCCATGACCCGTCACATTAAACGTGGCGGTAAAATCTGGATCCGCGTCTTCCCTGACAAGCCGATCACCGGTAAGCCTCTTGAGGTTCGTCAGGGTAAAGGTAAGGGTAACGTGGAATACTGGGTGTGCCAGATTCAACCAGGCCGCGTTCTCTATGAGATGGAAGGTGTGTCCGAAGAGCTGGCTCGTGAAGCTTTTGCTCTTGCTGCAGCCAAGCTGCCACTGGAAACTGCCTTCGTTAAGCGGAGCGTAATGTGATGAAAGCTGCTGAACTGCGTGAAAAGTCTGTAGAGGAGCTCAACACTGAGCTGCTCTCTCTGCTGCGGGATCAGTTTAACTTCCGTATGCAGAAAGCTACTGGCCAGCTGGGTCAGAGCCATCTGCTGAAGCAGGTTAAGCGCGACATCGCTCGTGTGAAAACCATCCTGAACCAAAAGGCAGGAGCATAAGATGGCTGAAGACAAGAAGGTCCGTACCCTGACCGGTAAGGTCGTGAGCGACAAGATGGATAAAACCGTCACTGTTCTCATCGAGCGCCGGGTAAAACATCCGCTCTACGGTAAAATCGTTAAGCGGTCCACCAAGTTGCACGCTCATGATGAAAACAACGACTGCCGTATGGGTGACGTTGTAACCATCAAAGAGACGCGTCCTCTGTCAAAGAGCAAGACGTTTACGCTTGTATCTATTGACGAGCGTGCTACTCAGATCTAAGGCTACGGTGCTTTGGGCTTGAGTGATTAATGGCCGTTCCGGCTGTTTCTGGAACGGTTGTTTTTGTGAAAGCTGGCGAGTACCCGTCTGCAGTTTGGGCTTGGAGAATAAGCAATGATCCAGACAGAAAGTCAACTCGAAGTCGCTGATAACAGCGGCGCCCGTCGAGTTCAGTGTATCAAGGTGCTGGGTGGATCCCACCGCCGTTACGCTGGCATTGGCGACATCATCAAAGTATCCGTCAAGGAAGCAATTCCTCGCGGTAAGGTCAAAAAAGGCCAGGTGATGAACGCTGTTGTCGTGCGTACTAAAAAAGGTGTTCGTCGTCCAGACGGTTCCCTGATCAAATTCGATGGCAATGCAGCTGTTCTTCTGAACGCAAACCTGCAGCCAATCGGTACCCGTATCTTTGGACCAGTGACTCGTGAACTGCGCGGTGAGCAGTTCATGAAGATCATCTCACTGGCCCCAGAAGTACTTTAACGGGAGCAGGTCATGAAAAAGATCCGTCGTGATGACGAAGTCATCGTAATTGCCGGCAAGGACAAAGGTAAGCGCGGTAAAGTGCAAACCGTTCGTGCTGACGGCAAACTGATTGTTTCAGGCATCAATATGATGAAGAAACATCAGAAGCCTAACCCAATGCTGGGCACTCCTGGTGGAATCGTAGAGAAAGAAGCGGCTATTCAAGCTTCTAACGTTGCGCTTCTGAACCCTGAAACCAACAAGGCTGATCGTGTTGGCTTTGCTATCGAAGATGGCAAAAAACAGCGCGTATTCAAGTCTAACGGCAAGCCTGTTGACGCGTAAGGGGAGAGTGATGGCAAATTTTAAAACCAAATATCGTGAAGAGATTCTTCCAAAGCTCAAAGAAGAGCTGGGTGTAAAGAACGTTCATGAAGTGCCACGCATCACTAAAATCACCCTGAACATGGGTGTGGGTGAAGCGATTGGTGACAAGAAAGTTATCGAGCATGCCCTGGCTGACATGGAAAAAATCGCTGGTCAAAAGCCAGTGGTAACCAAGGCTCGCAACTCTGTTGCAGGCTTCAAGGTTCGTGAAGGCTGGCCAATCGGTGTTAAGGTGACTCTGCGTCGTGAGCGCATGTATGAGTTCCTGGAGCGTCTGGTTGACATCGCTCTGCCACGTGTACGTGACTTCCGTGGTCTGAGCCCTAAGTCTTTCGACGGCCGTGGTAACTACAGCATGGGTGTTAAAGAGCAGATCATCTTCCCTGAAGTTGATTACGACAAAATCGACACTCTGCGCGGTCTGGACATCACTCTGACCACTACCGCCAAGAATGACGAAGAAGGCCGTGCTCTGCTGAAGGCTTTCAACTTCCCATTCCGTAACTGATACAGGTACGAGTTTTATGGCAAAAGTATCCATGAAGCAACGGGAACTGAAGCGTCAGCGCACCGTTGCCAAGTATGCTGAAAAGCGTGCACAGCTGAAAGCTGTGATTAACAATCCTAACAGCACTGAAGATGAGCGTTGGGATGCCCAGGTAGCTCTGCAGAAGCAGCCTCGCAATGCGAGCAAGGCTCGTCTGCGTAACCGCTGCCGCATCACTGGCCGTCCACACGGCGTGCTGCGCAAGTTCGGCCTGAGCCGTATCAAGCTGCGTGAAGCAGCGATGCGTGGCGATGTTCCAGGTCTGGTTAAGGCCAGCTGGTAAGCGCATTTCATCTTCGGGAGATATAGATAATGAGTATGCAGGACCCGTTAGCAGATATGCTAACTCGTATCCGTAATGCCCAGATGGCAGAGCACGCCTCTGTCACCATGCCGTCCTCCAAAATCAAGGTTGCTGTAGCCAAGGTTTTGAAAGACGAAGGTTTCATCGCTGACTACAACGTAGCTGGCGAAGCCAAGGCTGAACTGGTTGTTGAGCTGAAGTACTTTGAAGGCAAGCCAGTTATTGAAAGCCTGATGCGTACCAGTCGTCCTGGCCTGCGTTCTTACGCTGGCAAGGAAGCTCTGCCAAAAGTGAACGGCGGTCTGGGTATCGCTATTGTTTCCACCAACAAAGGTGTTATGACCGATCGCGCTGCTCGTGCAGCCGGTGTTGGTGGTGAAGTTCTCTGCACTGTGTTCTAAGGGAGGGGTATTATGTCTCGAGTAGCCAAAAGCCCTGTTGCTATCCCTGCTGGTGTAGAGATTAAGCGCAATGGCCAGATCCTTGTAATCAAAGGGTCTAAGGGTCAACTGGAACTTGTTGTTCACAACAATGTCGAAGTTGCTCAGGAAGAAAACGTTCTGACGTTTGCTCCACGTGATGGTGCCAAGCACTCTCGTACTCTGGCCGGTACTACCCGTGCTCTGGTTAACAACATGGTGACTGGCGTTACCGCTGGCTTCGAAAAGAAGCTGCAGCTGGTAGGTGTTGGTTATCGTGCAGCGGCCAAAGGTAATAGCCTGACTTTGAACCTGGGCTTCTCCCATCCGGTTGAATACGAACTGCCAAAAGGCGTGACTTGTGAAACCCCAAACCAGACTGAAATTCTGGTTCGCGGTATCGACAAGCAGCTGGTTGGACAGGTTGCTGCGGAAATTCGTGAATTCCGTCGTCCTGAGCCTTATAAAGGCAAGGGTGTTCGCTATGCTGACGAACGCGTTCGTCGCAAAGAAGCCAAGAAAAAGTAAGGTAGGGTGAGATCATGATGGACAAGAAATCTTCTCGCCTGCGTCGTGCCCTTCGTGCAAGGGTTAAGATGCGTGAGCTGGGTGCCATTCGTCTGAGCATTCATCGTACGCCTCGCCACATCTATGCGCAGGTTATCGCCGCTGACGGCGACAAAGTGCTGGCAACTGCCTCCACTGTTGAAAAAGAACTGCGTGGCGAAGCTACCGGTAACGTAGAAGCTGCCAAGAAAGTTGGTGCTCTGGTTGCTGAGCGTGCCAAGGCGGCGGGTGTGACCAAGGTGGCGTTTGACCGCTCTGGTTTCAAATATCACGGTCGTGTCAAGGCGCTTGCCGATGCAGCCCGTGAAGGCGGACTGGAATTCTAAGGGTAGAACGTCATGGCAAGAGAAAGAGATGAGCGTAAGCCTAACAACGACGAAGGCTTGATTGAGAAGCTGGTACAGGTTAACCGAGTAGCCAAGGTGGTGAAAGGTGGTCGTATCTTCGGCTTCACAGCTTTGACCGTTGTTGGTGATGGCAAGGGTAAGGTTGGTTTCGGTCGCGGTAAAGCCCGTGAAGTGCCAATCGCTATCCAGAAGGCTATGGAAGCTGCCCGTCGCAACATGATTAATGTTGACCTGAACGGTGACACCCTGCAGTACCCTGTGAAAGCCCGTCACGGTGCTTCCAAGGTTTACATGCAGCCAGCATCTGCTGGTACCGGTGTTATCGCCGGTGGTGCAATGCGTGCCGTTCTTGAAGTGGCTGGCGTACATAACGTACTGGCCAAGTGCTACGGTTCTACCAATCCTGTGAACGTAGTTCGTGCTACTTTTAACGGTCTGCGCGACATGCGTTCTCCTGAAGGCATTGCCGCTAAGCGTGGCAAGTCTGTTGAGGACATCCTGGGGTAAGTCATGGCTGAGAAGATGATCAAAGTGACGCTCGTGAAGAGCACCAGCGGTCGCCTCGAAAGCCACAAGGCTTGCGTACGGGGTTTGGGCCTGCGTCGTATCAACCACACTGTTGAAGTAGAAGATACTCCTTCAGTTCGTGGCATGATCAACAAGGTTTCCTACCTTGTCCGGGTAGAAGGAGAATAACATGCGTTTGAATACTCTGAGCCCGGCTGAAGGTAGCCGCAAAGAGGGTAAGCGCGTAGGTCGTGGCATCGGCTCCGGCCTGGGCAAGACCTGTGGCCGTGGTCACAAGGGTCAGAAGTCCCGTTCCGGTGGTTCTGTCAAGCCAGGTTTCGAAGGCGGTCAGCAGCCACTGCAGCGTCGTCTGCCTAAGTACGGCTTTACTTCACGCAAAGCGCGCTTCACTGCTGAGATTCGTCTGCACGAACTGAGCAAGGTAGAAGCTGACGTGATCGATCTGGCTGCACTGAAAGCTGCTGACCTGGTCAGCGGTAGCATCCAGCGTGCTAAAGTGGTACTGTCTGGCGAATTGGCTAAAGCAGTGACCATTAAAGGTCTGGCTGTTACCAAAGGCGCCCGTGCTGCGATTGAAGCTGCCGGTGGTAAGATCGAGGACTAAATGGCTAAGACATTACCTGTTGGGAATCAAAGCGGCTTAAACGAGCTCTGGTCTCGCGTTAAGTTCGTGTTTCTGGCGATCCTGGTTTACAGGATCGGTGCGCACATCCCTGTGCCGGGCATCAATCCTGATGCGCTGGCTCGGATGTTTCAACAAAATGAAGGCACCATTCTGGGTTTGTTCAACATGTTCTCTGGCGGTGCGCTTGAGAGGATGTCGGTACTGGCTCTGGGTATCATGCCTTATATTTCGGCATCCATTATCGTTCAGTTGATGAGCGTGGTGAGTCCGCAGTTGGAGCAGCTCAAGAAGGAAGGTGAGTCCGGACGTCGCAAGATCAGCCAGTACACCCGCTACCTGACCGTTGCCCTTGCTCTGATTCAGGGTACTGGCATGACTGTCGGTCTGGCCAATCAGGGTGTTGCCTTCAGCACTGACCTCAGCTTCTACGTTGTTGCTGTTGTCACGTTCGTAACCGGTGCCGTCTTTATGATGTGGCTGGGCGAGCAGGTGACTGAACGGGGAATCGGCAATGGTATTTCGATTCTCATTTTTGCAGGTATTGTCGCTGGTCTTCCAAGTGCGATTGTGCGGTCTTTCGAGTCCGCACGCCAGGGTGATATTAACATCCTGATGCTGCTCGCCGTTGCGCTTCTGGCAATTGCGATCATCGCATTTGTGGTCTTTATCGAGCGGGGTCAGCGCCGGATAACCGTAAACTATGCCAAGCGTCAACAAGGACGTAAGGTGTTTGCGGCCCAGAGCAGTCATCTGCCATTGAAGGTTAATATGGCCGGCGTTATTCCAGCTATTTTCGCTTCAAGCCTGCTGCTGTTCCCTGCGTCTATTGCGCAGTGGTTCGGTCAGGGTGAAGGCATGGGATGGCTGCAGGAAATTGCTCTGGCGCTGGGTCCGGGTCAGCCACTGAACATCATACTGTTCTCGGCAGGCATCATCTTCTTCTGCTTCTTCTACACTGCGCTGGTCTTTAATCCAAAAGACGTGGCAGACAATCTGAAGAAGTCGGGTGCATTCATTCCTGGTATTCGTCCGGGAGAGCAGTCTGCACGTTATATTGATGGTGTCTTGACTCGCCTGACCATGTTCGGTGCTCTCTATATGACAGCAGTGTGTCTGTTGCCACAGTTCCTGGTAGTGTCGGCCAATGTTCCGTTCTACCTTGGTGGTACCAGCCTGTTGATCGTGGTTGTCGTGGTAATGGATACCATGGCTCAGGTGCAGTCGCATCTCATGTCGAATCAGTATGAGTCGCTGCTGAAAAAATCCAATCTTAAGGGCTATGGCTCCAGCGGTCTGATCCGCTAAGCCTCTCTCGACGAGAATAGTTCTGCAACGGTTGTGGAGTTAGTTATGAAAGTACGTGCGTCGGTTAAAAAAATCTGCCGCAACTGTAAGATCATCAAGCGTAAGGGTAATGTGCGCGTGATCTGTCAGGAGCCACGTCACAAACAGCGTCAGGGCTAATAGTTTTTGGGAATCTACGGATTCTCCAAGCGGCTCTACTCTGGTCTAATGTGACCCTAGGCAAAAACAACCGTTCATGATTTTTTTCATGAGCGGTTGTGTTTTATCGAAAGGGGGATTACAATTTCCGCCTTTCGACCTGTTGGAAGTGCTTTTGGGTGCGTGTGTGTTTTAGCTTTGCTACAACGCTCCGCTTCGAAGGTGCTTTCTCAGGATGAAAGCAGCCATTTCTGAAACAATGGATTTTCTATCGTTTCAATATGGTGACGTGTTTCAGTTTAATTTGGTTTTGCTGAGAAATCAGGAATGATCAACTGAATAGCTGCTACACGGTTAAATGTAATAACGGAGACGATTGAATGGCCCGTATTGCTGGCGTCAACATTCCAGATAACAAGCATGCCGTTATCTCGTTGACCTACATTTTTGGTATCGGTAAGACTTCAGCTCAGCAGCTTTGCGCTGCCACTGGCGTTAACCCGTCTGCCAAAGTATCTGAACTGAGCGAAGATCAGCTGGAATCTCTGCGTACTGAAGTTGCAAAACTGAACGTAGAAGGTGACCTGCGTCGCGAAATCAGCATGAACATCAAGCGCCTGATGGACCTGGGTTGCTACCGTGGCCTTCGCCACCGTCGCAGTCTGCCGGTTCGTGGTCAGCGCTCGAAGACCAATGCCCGTACTCGTAAGGGTCCGCGCAAACCGATTCGTAAGTAAGAACGTTGCATTTCTCTAAAGAGCCTCTATTCATAGAGCGTTTCAATAAAGAAATTGAGCAACGGACTTTTTCAATACAGGATTTGTTCTGATATGGCAAAGCCAGGTACTCGTACACGTAAGAAAGTTAAAAAGTCGGTTGTGGATGGCATCGCCCATATTCACGCCTCTTTTAACAACACTATCGTGACAATTACCGACCGCCAGGGTAATGCATTGTCCTGGGCTACTGCTGGAGGCTCCGGCTTCCGTGGTTCCCGTAAGAGCACCCCGTTCGCTGCCCAGGTTGCAGCTGAGCGTGCTGGACGTGCTGCCGCTGAGTTCGGTCTGAAGAATTTGGACGTGAATGTTAAAGGGCCTGGTCCAGGCCGTGAATCCGCTGTACGCGCGCTCAACGCTTGTGGTTTCAAGATCAATAACATCACTGATGTTACCCCGATCCCACACAATGGTTGTCGTCCGCCCAAGAAGCGTCGTGTATAAGCAGGAGACCGGTAAATGGCTAGATATATAGGTCCTAAGTGCAAACTGTCTCGTCGTGAAGGCACTGATCTCTTCCTGAAGAGTGGTGTTCGTGCGCTCGAGTCAAAGTGCAAGGCAGAAAATGCTCCTGGTCAGCATGGCCAGCGTCGTGGTCGTCTTTCTGACTACGGTGTTCAGCTTCGTGAGAAGCAGAAAGTTCGTCGTATCTACGGTGTACTGGAAAAGCAGTTCCGTAACTACTACAAGGAAGCTGATCGTCTGAAGGGTGCTACAGGCTCAAACCTGTTGCAACTTCTCGAAGCTCGCCTTGATAATGTGGTTTACCGCATGGGATTCGGTTCTACCCGTGCAGAAGCACGCCAGCTGGTCAGCCACAAAGCTGTCATGGTTAATGGCAAGACTGTAAACATCCCGTCTTTCCAGGTTCGTCCTGGTGACGTAGTTGCTATCCGTGAAAAGGCAAAGAACCAGCTGCGCATCAATGCAGCGCTTGAACTTGCTGCTCAGCGTGGTTTCTCCATCTGGGTAGAAGTAGACGCCAGCAAGAAAGAAGGTGTCTTCAAGACGCTGCCCGAGCGGAGTGATCTGGCGGCCGACATCAACGAGAGCTTGATCGTCGAGCTGTACTCCAAGTAAGGGATAGACAGTTAGGTGGGGTGTAACATCCATGCAGAATTCGGTTACTGAATTTCTAACTCCTCGACACATTGATGTTGAGGAAATCAGTCTGACACGGGCAAAGGTCACCCTGGAGCCGCTGGAACGTGGTTTTGGGCATACCTTAGGCAATGCCCTGCGTCGCATTCTTCTTTCCTCTATGCCCGGCTGTGCCGTGACTGAGGTAGAGATTGATGGCGTGCAGCATGAATACAGTGCTATTGAAGGTGTTCAGGAAGACGTTATTGAAATCCTGCTCAACCTGAAAGGCCTGGCTATTCGCATGACTGGCCGTGACAGCGTTACTCTGACTCTGAGCAAAAAAGGTGAGGGTGTCGTCACTGCTGCTGACATCCAGCTGGATCACGATGTTGAAATCGTGAATCCTGATCATGTTATTGCCCACATGAACGACAAGGGCAATCTCAACATGAAGCTGAAGGTTGCTCGTGGTCGTGGGTATGAATCAGCCGACAGCCGCCGTCAGGATGAAGAGGAAACTCGCGCTATCGGCCGTCTGCAGTTGGATGCCACCTATAGCCCTGTATACCGTGTTTCCTATGTCGTAGAAAGTGCTCGTGTAGAACAGCGTACTGACCTCGACAAGCTGGTTATCGATCTGGAAACCAATGGTACTCTGGATCCTGATGAAGCCATCCGTCGTGCTGCAACTATTCTGCAGCAGCAGCTGGCTGTATTTGTGGATCTGGAAGGTGAGTCCGAGCCAGAGCCTGTGAAGGAAGAAGACGAGGTTGATCCGATTCTTCTCCGTCCAGTTGATGATCTCGAACTGACTGTACGTAGTGCGAACTGTCTGAAGGCAGAGAACATCTACTACATTGGTGACCTGATCCAGCGCACTGAAGTTGAGTTGCTCAAGACCCCGAACCTGGGTAAGAAGTCCCTGACTGAGATCAAGGACGTTCTGGCCTCCCGTGGTCTGAGCTTGGGTATGCGTCTCGACAACTGGCCACCTGCCAGTTTGAAGAGTGACGACAAGGTTTCTGCTTAATTGCGGCTGAGGGTTGCCACCGTTGTAGAAACAGAGGCAACTCCCAGTAAG
Source organism: Endozoicomonas sp. (assembly GCF_965196975.1). Taxonomy (NCBI): domain Bacteria; kingdom Pseudomonadati; phylum Pseudomonadota; class Gammaproteobacteria; order Oceanospirillales; family Endozoicomonadaceae; genus Endozoicomonas; species Endozoicomonas sp. The sequence goes on along the minus strand of NZ_OZ239981.1, from coordinate 3,722,864 downwards.
AAGAGGAAGTTTGTGCCATGCGTCATCGTAAGAGTGGCCGCAAGCTTAACCGGAACAGTTCTCATCGCAAAGCGATGTTCAAGAATATGGCTGCTTCCCTGGTTGAGCACGAAGTAATCAAGACAACACTGCCAAAGGCTAAAGAGTTGCGCCGTGTTGCTGAACCGCTGATCACCCTGGCTAAGGAAGACAGCGTTGCTAACCGTCGGCTGGCGTTCGATCGTCTCCGTAACAAGGCTGCGGTAGGCAAACTGTTTACTGATCTGGGTCCGCGTTTCAAAGAGCGTCCAGGCGGTTACATCCGCATCATCAAGTGCGGATTCCGTCATGGTGACAACGCTCCTATGGCTTACGTCGAGCTGCTGGACCGTCCTGCTGTTGAAGCAGTAGAGTCCGCTGACGAAGCATAAGTCAGTTAAAAAAGTCGGGTTTTCCCGGCTTTTTTATTTTCATCTTCCTTCCTCTCTTCCCGTTAAGGCTGCGCTTTTTCCCTTTCACATTTATTTCTACTATTTGATTTCTGATTTTTTTACTCTGAAATCCAAATAGGTTATTCATTGAACTTTTATCTGTGATTTTCTCTATTTTCTTTTGTTTTAGCTTTTTTTAATTCTCATAGAACTATTCCGCTACATCCGAATCTTAGTTTCATTAATTGTTCAATTGAGGGATAAGCGGTGGACCCCGTAATTACAGTGCAACCAATGCGATCTGGTTATCTGCCAGACGCCGGTGAAGTAAATAAAGGAGTTCCTGTTTGTGAATCTGCAGACGTATCCATATTGAATGCTCTTGAAAAGGAGTTTCACGCAGCCAAAAGTGATTGCAAAGTTTCTCAGGCATCCGGACAAAATGCATTTGTCGCATTAACTTCAAATAGAGGAAAGCCAGAATTTTTTGTTGTTTCGAATGGAGCAGACACTACACCTGTTGCACAGGGAGAGAGCGGCATTTTTTTTAACAGTCGTAGGATTGAAAGAGATTCAATAGATCGTTGGGTGTTGTGTGGGTCAGGATTTATGGGGTGCTCTCTCAATTTGATAACTGACTCATAGGTTAGCTTCAACCTTTCCAGTCATGAACTCAGACCAAAGTTGTTCCCAGCGCCCCTTACTCTGGATCAGTGCTCTTGTTGTCAAAAGCACTTCCGCTCCTGTTGCTTTCCACCTCATTCCAGAACCACATAATCGTTGCTTTACCAGAGTCTTACAAGCCGCTTCAGTAACTCCTGAACCTATTGGCCAATGGCGTTTAAGCGCCTGATGATAATTCATTAACTGGTGATTGTTTGTAAAATAGCTCACAGCTTTGTAGCGCTTCTCTGTCAGTGCGATTGTCTTTTTCGGGAGCTCGGCTGATTCAATTTCCTGAAGGATTTTTTTGGCTGCTCCACGCTTGTTTTTCAAACTATGTAGCCTGTCTTCAAGCCACTGGTGTCGCTTCGCCTTACTGGTTGGAAACAGTGCTTCCGCTGCTCCAGCTAAATATTCAGATGCATGATAAAAATCGAGTATCTGCCCAGAGGTATGTTGTTTCAAATAACTCCAGTTTTCTCTAGCCCCGTCAGCTACCCCGATGTATGTGGCATTTGGGTAGAGTCGTTTTAGATCTGCAATCTCCTCGTCGAGCTTGCTCATAAAGCTTTGTTTACCATACTCTGGCGAACTGGCTGTATATATCGTGTGGAGCCTGTCTCCATCTGCAGAATATAGGCTCAATGTCCCACACATGGCTTCCCTCCAGCCTTCTTCACAAAGCAGCATGCAGGTTCCATCCAGACCAATGGCTATTGTTTCAACAGGCTCTTTTAGTGGAGGAAGGTGGTAGTGAGTGTCTTGCTGGTCTTCAATTAATGCACCTACTCTGTCCGATAAATGCTTGATATAAGAATTTGAAAGCGTCCTTTGATGGTTGGTCTCAAAATCTTCTTTTACCGCAGGCGCTGGCATCTGGCTGTATTTCCAGGCGATAGACTTGGCAAATTTGGGGGTAGCTGAACCAATAATACCGGCACGAAGATCAAGTGCTGCCAGAGTACTGCCACCTCTGACACCCTGATATACGGAGCGCTCCAAAGGTATACGACCGTATAAGGTTTCATAGTGCTTAAGAACCTTTCCTTTGTAGTTCCACTTCTGCTGATTAACGACGATAGGTTCTTTATTGGGTGATTCAAATAGCCCCAATAACTCTTTTGTTCCAAGCTGCCCGGCTTCATTGAGTGCACGCTGTAAACTATCTTCAAGATTCAGCATGTTGCCTGAATCTATAGAAACTTCAATTTGCAAAACGATGCTTTTGGTAGAGCTGGAAATAACAGAAGCGGGCATGACAGTTAACTATTATGAGTGGTGTTCCCATAGTAGCTGTGAAAATAGAGCACTATTGTTTCAATCATTCAGAGAGAGCACCCGATTTATGTTGGTCAGTAAAGCGGGTGAACCAAAAGAAGCACCAGCTAAAAGTCCAAGCGATCCCCGCTGTAATTCAGGAGGCACAACCTCTTACACAAGTTTTCAGGAAGTACCCGGCAAGCCTTTAGGTCAGTGGTTGTCCAGTCATGAATGTACTGATATGAAGAAGCTTGAGTTTTCAAAAAACCTCTTGCAAGGCTGTCTTGTTATGCATAAGGAAGGGAAAGCTTTTCAGTCTGTCATTAGGCCTGAAGTGATTCTTTATGATGAAGATAAGAAACAGGTTAGCTTTCTCAATGATAAAATCTTAATGGATGAGGGCTCTGGAGCAAGAGCAAAAGGTACCTATGCAAAAGATGCTTACTGCTTTCCGGAAGATTCTAGCCATCGTGCTAGCCAGGAGCAGAAAGATGTTTTTTCATGCGCTATTCTTTTTATGAATCTGTTCTCAGGTCGGCCTGAAGGCTGTTCTGCAGCAAAAGTGAGGTCTAAGGATGGTCATGCTTATGTGGAACGAAAAGCACATTTGATGATGGAGGGGACTAAAAAAATAGCTACTGACGTCAGGTTATCCTGTCTTCAGCTTTTTGAGGATATGTCTTCCAGTAAGGCTTCAGCAAGACCAGCACTTAGTGTTTGTTTAAAGAGATTGTCTGAGCAGGCAGATTTATATTCAGCCATCGTGCAGAGTATTGAAAGTAAAGAGTCTTATGAAAGGCAATGTAGAGAGAATATGCATTCGCTGCAACTACAAATTGATAAAGTATCGAAGTCTACAGATTTAGATAAATCGGCTAAAGACTCTCAGCTTGCTTTGTTGGAGCAGCAGCTTGTTGAGGCCAAAGTACAGCTGTCCAAATATGAACAGGTGAACAAAGAGAAAGAAGAGGCTCTTAAGCAGAAGCACCAGGCTTTGGAAATGCAAAAAAGTGAAAGTCGGAAGTTAAAAGAAGAAAATGATGGGCTTCTACAAGAGCATGAGGAGCTTGAGAGTCAGTTGAGAGAGGCTGCGGAGAAAGTAAAAGACTTGGGAGGGCAAAGCAGAAAAATTCAGCAGGATGCAAGAGAAAAGCAGGATGAGCTTAAAGCTGATAAAAAACTCTGTGAAGAAAGAGCTCTACAGCTACAAGAGGAGTTATCAGGTAAACAGAAGAGTTATGATGGTAAAGTGCTTGAGCTAGAGGAGGAAATAAAAGCCAGACAAGTCAGTGAACAAAGATATCAAGAGCTAAAAAAACAGGTGCTTGAGGAAATGAAGTCATGTGCCTCAAACGAGCCTGGGAAGAAAGCTGATTTTATGAATAATATTTCAGGTGCTATGCTAGCATGGCCTTTGCCAGAACGGATCCAATTATTGGATGATTTATGTTGCTCTATTATTTTGAATAAGGATGGCTCATACCAGCATCGAGGTAATTCTCGATCCTATCGTCCAGTGAATTTTACTCAAACACAAATAGACCAAATCAATATGCTGAGAGCCGAGGCATTAAAAGCGGCAATAGCGATGCTTAATAAAGCGATGCTTGATGATGATGATTCTTTAAAGTTTAAAACATGTAAATATCTTGATGAAAGTCTAGCTGTTCATTTCCAGCCAACCCATTCGCTTCAGTCTTGGGATAGTGGTTGTCAGGTTGATAGTCAAAAGCTCCTGGCAAAAACTCCAGAAATATGGAAGTTTCGGGATCATGGAGAGAAGGGTAAATGCCATCCTCTTCAGATGCATTTCCAGGATGGCAGAGTTGGTGATAAGAACCAAGATAAGAAATTGACGGATTACATGAAGCATCTGGCGAATGCAGGAGTTGAAGTGGCGGGTAAGGCACTCTATGAAGAGATATCTGACAGGTCGATAGTTGATAAAACGTAACTATTCAGCACCCTTCATATAAATCTGGAATTTTCTGATTTTTCGACCATCATCTTATACTCAATTTTTCTAACAAATCTCCAGTATGGAACCAGACTTCCCAGCTACTCCGTTTACCGAAGCTCTCCTTAAAGAGAATGAAGAGCTTCGGACCGAGAATGCGCTTTTACGGGAACGTTGCAGCGAACTGGAAGAAAGGGTTAATAAAAACAGTCAAAACAGTAGTAAGCCACCATCGTCAGATGGTTATCAAAAGCCCAGTAAAAAAGGGAGTGATAAAGGTGATACATCTTCCAAAGAAGCCCCCTGCTCCTCACAGGAAACACCGAACCCCAAAAGCCTTAGACCATCTTCAGGCAATAAACCAGGTGGCCAGAAAGGTCATCAAGGCTCTTGTTTGAGACGTGTCGCCTTACCCGATTATGTCAGGCATCTGAAGGTTGAAAAATGTTGCTGTTGCCAGTCTTCGCTTATCGATATTAAACCCACCAAATACATTGAGCGACAGGTTTTTGATCCAGGTAGACCCGGAGAATTTGAAGTTACCGCGTACTGGGCAGACGTTAAAGTATGTCCTTGTGGTAAACGGAACACCGCTGAGTTTCCCCAAGGAGTGAAAGCCGCTGCTCAATACGGAGAAGTGACTCAGGCAATGGCTGTTCATTTAAACCAGTATCACTTCATCCCATATCACCGGGTGTCTGAGTATTTCAATACTATTTATTGCATGAGTGTCAGCGCAGGCTCTGTTGCCAATTTTGTTGCCTATACCCATGAGAACCTGGCCTCTACTGAGCAGAGTATCCGCGATGCTTTACAAGAAAGTCCGGTTGCAGGAGCGGATGAAACTGGCATGCGGGTTGACGGTTCACTGTGGTGGTTACACATTATGCGAGATGACCAATGGACGCTTTACTACCTCTCAGAAAGGCGAGGTTGTGAAGCAATGGATGCAATGGGCATCCTGCTGACTTTTGCAGGCATTCTGGTTCACGATCATTGGAAGTCCTACTTTGCCTATGCGGCAGTGCATGTGCTTTGTAATGCCCATCATCTGAGAGAGCTTCAGGGAGTTGTCGATAGGGATGCGAATAAGCTGGCTCTGCGGCTGATGAAATTGCTTACGCTCTCCTGGCACTTCTGCAAGAAATACAAAGCAGCCGGTCTGACTCAAATGCCTGGTGCAATACAGCTTCGCATTGAGACGATATACGACCAAATCCTTCAAAGGGCTCTCACGAAGGAAACCGCTTATATGGAAAAACAACGACAGGTGCTTGGACGTAAGAAGGTCAGGAATACCAAGGCCTACAACCTGTTCAAAAGGCTTATTGAGTTTAAGGTTGAAACGTTGCGCTTCATGTCGGACTTTTCAATTCCCTTCGATAACAATGGCAGTGAACGTGATGCCAGGATGGCCAAACTTAAGCAGAAGATCTCAGGCTGCTTCAGAAGCGAAGACGGAGGTACCATGTTTACCCGAATCCGAAGCTATTTATCATCTGCTAAAAAGCAGGGGTTGAACATATTTCAGGCGCTTCTTAAAGCGGTTCGAAATTACAACAATACGCCTTTGCTGGGTGCTGAATAGTTACGATAAAACTAAAATTTTGGACAGCTTATTTCGTCATGTTTGCTTTCAATTTGATGCCTACACACGTTCTACTAAAGGGATGCAAGCCTCTGCAGGGGGTTACCTGTCCTATGTCGCCGGAAATCAGGTTCGTGGAGATGTTGCAGAACCAACAGAAACCAGAAACAAACATGCTGAGTTTTTACAGGGGGCTTTCCGGCAGATGTTAAAAGGCATCAAGGAGAGCGGTGTGCCACTATCTCGAGATGAAATATCAGTTCTCTCAAAAAGCCCTTTGACAAAATATATTCCTGGACAGTATCAGCATGAGGTGGCTAAGCAAGCTGCTCCTCTTCTAGCTCTTGAAACTCAGTCCATATTCGAGTTGGAGTATAACTTTGACTCATGGAAAAGATATATTGAAGAAGAGTTCTCAGTAAAGTTTAGCTAACCGAACTTTTTAATATTGTGAAGGGTGGTTGGGAGGCTGATACGCTGTATCAGCCTCAGATTTGGCTAGACCTGTGCCATGGACTCTTATCTTTTTCTTTCATTGAAATTGTTCTTAAGCTCAGACATCAAATCGATATTCTCTCTGAGCGGAGATTTTTTTGCCTCACCCAATGGCGGTTGGTAACTGTCTTTTTCAACTACTAGTGATTGCTGCTCGGTGCTGCTGGTATCTTTGTTTTTAAGCATCGGGCTGTTCGCTAATGCATTCATAACCGGGCTGGCAATTTTATCATCTTGCTGCTTTTTAGATGGCTTTGGATGTTTATCAGTTTCTACAGGTCTTAATTGAATGCCCTTTTGAATGTCCAGAAGCAGGTTTTTTCGATCGTCACCGGCAGGTGCAGAAGGTATGTAAGGTGCAGAAGGTATGGAAGGAGGTGGGGGCGCTTTTGGAGGCAAAGGTGGAATGTCTTCGGCTTTCTGATTAACCATATCTGATTGTTCAATTGAGTCTTCTTCTGCTTCAAGATCAATCAGCGTGACAGAGTCTTGTTCTAACGAACGAGCTGTTGTAGATAATGTGCTGTTAAACGTGCTCTCAAGGTCACTCTCCGAGTCTGAATCGCCAGCGATTGCTTTTCTTCTTGCGGCCAGATCATTTGGAGATAAGTTAACTGGCCCAGCATATTGCTCGTTGTTGTCGAGTTTAGGTGCTGTCCGGGTAAACAGAACATCATGCTGTAACGTTTTGGGTTTGGTTGTCTCTGCTGGGGGGAGTGCCTCATCAGGTGGTGAGGTGTCCTCTGTTGATAAGGCATCCTGTTTAAACGAAGCCGTTAACTCTTCGAGCTTTTCAATGAATAAATCATAATCATCGTCGAATGGCTCCTCATCCACATCTGATTCATCAATAACATCGTACTTTTCTGGGTTATTTAGTTGGTGTCTTGCCAGAACCCATGCATGCTGTTCTTCCTGTAGATCTGAATCGGTCCAGTTGAAGCTGATCGCCATTTGAATATTAAGAATTCCGTTATTAATTGACTGACTGTGGTGGCGATATAGGGATGCTGCTGTCGTAAGTTGTTCAAGTTGTGGATGGTATTCACGGCTTGCTTTAGCCAGGTCACGGCAGATATTGAAAACCAGGGATTTTGCTGCTTCAGGCTCCTGAGTCAAAATGGCTCTGCAGTTATCGAGTACTCCATCCAGAACCGCTGCTGATGCGCTTGTTGGCTGCTGGTCAGAAATAAACTTATGGTAAATGAACTCCAGAGCTTCACAATCTATTGGGGGAGTTAAAACTTCTGCAACCAGTCTCTGGGTTAATTGGTTAACGCTATTCTGTTGAGTAGCCCATGCCGGGTTATTGGATAGTTGATGTATGTGTTTGGCCAGATTGCTATAGCTGTGTGTATTTCGTGCTTCAGTAAATAATCGGTCAATGCTGTTCTGGCTTGCTCGCTGGGTATTTACGGCGTGTGGAGCCTTCGTCTTTTTTGACGGTGAAGGTTGCGGGAACTTCGGCACCTTTGGTGATTCCGGGTAATGCTCTTTGGTATTTTTTACAGGTTCTCCAGAACGAATGCTATCTCCGAGTGCACTGTCCAAAGTGGCTATCAGTTGCTCGGAAGCGGAGACGCCTGCTTTTACGGTTTGACTATTGGGAGTGCATTTTCCAGTTTTGTTGCCTGCATTTGGAAGGTTGAATGCTATTCTGAGAGCTCTCTTTGCCCTGGGGTCTGGAAACTTGCTGACTTGTTTGGCAACGGCTTTCAGCTCTTTTGTTGTAGGGTTTGAAGGGTCTTTGAAGTGTTTTTCAACCAGCCTGGTTGCTTTCCTTCTTATGGATATTCTGACGTCGTGAAATGGCATGACTTCCCGATCACCAGGATTATCTGGAAGGTGTTGTTTGCGTAAATCCGATAATTTTTCAGATAACTTCCCAAGTTCGCTTAGGCTATTTGCTGTTTTGGAGGCAGTTTTTAAAGCAGTTAGCTCATGTGAAGGAATACTTCTATGGGGAGAAGAGCCTTTGGTCGCAGGTTGCCCGGGTAATGGTGGAAGGTCGCTCAGGTGATTTTTAGTAAAAGGTGCTTTTGCGGTTTTTCTGTCAATGACGCTTGACTCTTGCGCTCTGTTATTAAGATTGTCTGGATGCTCAGCCTTATAGCTTTGGGCTGAATGTTTCTCAACGGAACGCTGATTGTGTTTGCCCCTAGAAGGTTTGATCTGGGTATCCAGGTATTTTTGATCACCAGTGGTTACCTGCCCTGGCGAACCATTAAGTTTGGTGGCCATCCTTGCCTCCTGAGGTTGGTTCCTACCTGACAGCTATTCCTGTGGTAGCTGCACACTCATTCCTCTTTAAAGCATAGTTTTAGATTTTTTTATTCATTTAAGTTATTAATATTTCATTTAAATAACTTTTTGGAGTTATAAAAAAGGTTTTGTTCAGGAGTTGGTTTAATTGATTGTTTCGCCAAAGCATTTGGCGTCTAATGAGTTTTCTTTTCCTCCCCGTCTGTTTTGAGCTTTTTATGATTAACCGGCTTCATCATGTGGCGATTATTGGTTGCGATAAAGCCAGCTCTTTGCGTTTCTATAGGGATTTACTGGGGCTCAGGGTAGTCGCTGAACACTATCAGGAAAACCGGAATAGCTGGAAGATTGATCTCGCCTTAGAAAGCGGTATGCAGATAGAGTTGTTCATTTTCCACGATGCTCCTTGCCGTCTCAGTTACCCCGAGGCAAGAGGGCTTCGTCATATCGCCTTTTGTGTTGATGATCTCGATAAAATGCTGGTAACACTGGCTGAGGAGGGAGTGCAGGCTGAGCCTGTCAGGACGGATCCGTACACCCAGGCAAAGTTTACATTTGTCCAGGACCCTGACGGTCTTCCAGTTGAACTTTATCAGTCTGTCTGAGCTTTTCTTTAATACAGATGTTTGCTGTTGGTGTGTTAAAAACTCGTTAGATAGTAAGGAGAGATGCTATGGGTCTGTTTGATGCCCTGCTGGGTAATGCAGGAGAGATGACTAAAGCAGAAGCAATGGAAGATCTGGCCACCATTCTCAATCCATCCGAATCGGTAGAGCTGGCCTACAAGCTTATTCGGGATATGGTGATTTTAACCAATCATCGTTTGATACTGATTGATAAACAGGGACTTACTGGGCGCAAGGTTGAGTATCGTTCAATTCCTTACAAGTCGATCACTATGTACACTGTTGAGTCTGCTGGCCATTTTGATCTGGATGCTGAGCTGAAAATATGGATTTCAGGCCAGCCAGAGCCAATGCAGATGGAGTTTACTAGCAAGACAAATATTTACACACTACAGGCAATGCTGGCTGCAAAGGTAGCAGGACATTAGCTATCCATTGACACAGATGTGAAGAAAAGGCCACTATTGCGGCCTTTTTAGTCTCTCAGCCCTGTACTCTCAACAAATTAGAAAGGGCTGGGTTAGGCTTGTCGGCTGCTTTGAAAATCAGCGCGATTTTACCAATGGTTTGAATAAGGTCGGAATTGGTGGCGCTGATCAGCTCGCTGATCAGTTGCTGGCGAACCTCACGGTCAGCAATGGCAACTTTGACCTTAATCAGTTCATGGTCATTCAGCGCTCTGAGTGTTTCTTCAACCACTCCATCGGTTAATCCCTTGTCAGCCACGATGACGACCGGGTTCAGGTTGTGACCGATGGTACGAAAATGCTTCTTTTTTGCTGCATTCAAGCTCATGTTTGCTATTCCTGATGATATCTTCAATAACGAATCGTCATACACGACTTCTAATGATGGTATGACATGATTTTTCCGGAGAAGTTTTCGTTAATACAGATTGGGAGCAGAGAAGTGCCTCTTTTCTGCCGCAGGCTGGATGTCGAAGAGAATGGGTTAATGCGCAATGCCCTTGGGCTACTCATGGTAGTTGGCAGGATACATACTCGACAACATATTCAGGCTTCTGGTAGCGCATGCTATCGTTTTCTGGCAGTTGATGGAAGTCTGTCTATTTACACCGGGATGCCCGTATTTTAATACAGGGCTTCCATCAGGCTGTTGTAAGAGTGCATTAGTTCTCAAGCTGAATCATCATGGCCTAATCTAGTCTGTGCTACTGGTAATAAAGTTCAGGTGAAGTTTTGGCTTATTACACTCATGTATGGGGGCAGCTGGTCAACCTCTGGGTTGAGTTCAGGCATTCGGTTGCGGCCTTTGCCGTTTTTGCCAATGGCTTGCTGATTTTTAAAACCATCTGGGGAATGCCGGTTAATCTTCTGGATCTTTTTCAGATTAATAATCTTGTTGATGTCGATTGGGCTGATGTGGCTGATGGTCCTTGGTTTTTACTCGGTGTTTTTTTAATGTTGAATGCACTGGGTATGTTGTTTCGTGCAAGAATTGCCTGGGCAGTCAGTGTGTTTCTTCTAATCATTACGCTGGCATTTACCATGCATTTTTACCCTCTCTTACGTAGCCGAACACTCTTTTGTGCAGTGACTCTCGTAGGAGTTTTATTTTTGGGAAAAGACTTTAATCGTTCCAGTGCTACCGCCGGCGGTATTTTTGCCATTATCAGTTTCTCAATTCTTCTGTTTTATGCCAGTTACGGCTCACTTTATTTCGGTAGTGGCTTTTCACCAGAAATTGATAGTCTGGTTACGGCTTTTTATTTTTCCATTGTGACAATGACGACGGTTGGGTACGGAGACATTATTCCAAAAACAGAGCCAGCCCGACTGTTTACTGTCTCAATGATTATTGCTGGCATTACTGTGTTTGCGACCTCGCTTACCACAGTTTTTGGCCCTGTAATTCGCAGTGGTATTGGTAAACTGGTAAAAGGTAGAGAGCAGGCTATGAAAAAGACAGACCACTTTATTGTCTGTGGTACCTCTATCCTGGCGATAGGGACGATCAGTCAGTTGATTCAAAGGGGGCTTGATTTAACCGTGGTCACCATACGCCCGGAAGATGAGTTTCCTCAAATAGAGCAGAAAGCCGGGCAAAAACTGGATCTGATTTCCGGTGACAGCACAGATAATGCTGTGCTGGAAAGTGCTGGATTGATGGGGTGTCGCGCTTTGTTAGCGCTTACTGATGATGATGCGGCAAACGCTTTTATTGTGCTGACGGCCAGGGAAATGAATCCTGGTATCAGAACCGTTCTTGTTGTGAATGATGCAAAAAATATGAATAAAATTAAGCAGGTAAAGGCGGATGTCATCCTCTCGCCTCAACTGTTTGGCAGTGAAATTCTAGCCTGTGTGCTTAGCGGGGAAACTCTCGATCATGAAAAGTTGACTTCCATGCTGCTGACATCCGGTCACGGGCTATTCGATAAGACCTGAGTGATTAAGTATTTAATCGACGCTATAGGTGGTGGTCAGAATGGTTGTCGCGGGTTTTTATACAGAAATATCAAGTAAAGCCTGTGGTTATTATGAAAAGTGCGGTTTGTGTGAGTTGTTGATGGACACTACTACCTAATTGGCCTCTTAATCTTTTACCTTCTTCTGCTGTCACAGCTATCTTGTATAAGATATTATTCACATGCATTCACTTTTCATGCTGATGGAAATCTCAGTTTTTTCAGACGTAAACTTTTTATCCCTTTCGGTTTTCGGTTCGAGGTTGTTCAAACAGCTTTCGAGCTTATTTAGGCAATTTGCAAAAAGATTATGGCGAGATCCAAAAGTAGTGGTCGCTGGTTGAAAGAGCACTTTGATGACCATTATGTAAAGCAGTCGCAAAAAGATGGGTGGCGATCCAGAGCCAGTTATAAACTTCTGGAAATTCAGGAGAAAGATAAACTCTTTCGTCCTGGCATCAAAGTGGTTGACCTTGGTGCGGCTCCCGGAGGTTGGTCTCAGGTGGCTGTTGAGTTGGTAGGCGATCAGGGGCGGGTGGTTGCATCAGATATTCTGCCAATGGATCCCATTGCCGGAGTTGATTTTGTCCAGGGTGACTTCACTGAAGATGCCGTGCTGGAGCAAATACTTGAAACCATCGGTTCTGATAGGGTAGACCTTGTAATTTCCGATATGGCCCCCAATATGAGTGGAGCGCTGTCTGTTGATCAGCCCAATGCCATGTATCTTGTTGAGCTGGCACTGGATCTGTCCAGACAGGTATTGCGTAAAGGAGGTGTTTTTCTGGTCAAGGTATTTCAGGGTGAAGGCTTTGATGCCTACCTGAAAGATATGAAAACCAGTTTTGATAAAGTGCAAACCCGAAAGCCGACGGCTTCCAGGGCGCGCTCAAGAGAAGTATATCTGCTGGCCACCGGCTTCAGGGGATAATACGGAACGTTGAAATTATAGGATGCATTAATCAGCATGATAGAAGACAATCACTGTCACACCGTCCACTGATCGTGTATCGTTGCAGATAAGCATTAATACATAATCCCAGCGAGCCAGGGGAACGTGCTCAAAATAAACGATTACCTGAGGCTTAAGTACGCTCAAGAGAGGTTAGCCCCTTGAATGATATGGCAAAAAATTTGATTCTCTGGGTCATAATCGCCTTGGTGCTATTGACCGTCTTCAAAAACTTCGATGGCATGCAGTCGTCTACCCAGAAGGTTGCATATTCTGACTTCATCAGCATGGTAGAAAATCGCCAGGTCAGTAAAGTCGTCATTGATGGTTTTACCATTACTGGCATGTTAAATAACAGTGAGCGCTTTGAAACCAATTTGCCGCCCACTGTACCGGACAACAAACTGATGGATGAACTCCTTCTTGGCAAAGTTCAGGTGGAGTCCAAGCCTATTGAAAAACAGAGTATCTGGACGCAGCTGCTGGTAGCCAGCTTCCCGATCCTAGTGATTCTTGCTGTCTTTATGTTCTTCATGCGCCAGATGCAGGGTGGTGGTGGAGGTCGTGGTGGCCCAATGAGCTTTGGTAAAAGCAAGGCTCGTCTTTTGTCTGAAGATCAGATCAAAACCACATTTGCCGATGTGGCTGGTGTTGAAGAAGCTAAGGAAGATGTTCAGGAGCTGGTCGACTTTCTGAAAGATCCCGGTAAATTCCAGCGTCTGGGTGGGCGTATTCCTCGCGGCGTTCTCATGGTTGGCCCTCCGGGTACCGGTAAAACCCTGATCGCCAAAGCGATTGCTGGTGAAGCCAAGGTTCCGTTCTTTACCATCTCCGGTTCTGACTTTGTTGAAATGTTTGTGGGTGTTGGTGCTTCACGTGTCCGAGACATGTTTGAGCAGGCCAAGAAGCAGGCGCCCTGCATTATCTTCATTGACGAGATAGATGCTGTCGGTCGTCACCGTGGTGCTGGTATGGGTGGTGGTCATGATGAACGTGAGCAGACGCTTAACCAGTTGCTGGTTGAAATGGATGGCTTTGAGGCAAACGACGGTATTATTGTAATTGCGGCAACCAACCGTCCCGACGTTCTGGACCCTGCATTGCTGCGTCCCGGTCGTTTTGACCGTCAGGTTGTCGTTGGATTGCCTGATATTCGTGGTCGTGAACAGATCCTTAAAGTGCATATGCGCAAGGTTCCGGTTTCAGACAATGTAAAACCTTCGGTTATTGCTCGTGGTACCCCAGGATTCTCTGGTGCTGATCTGGCAAACCTGGTCAATGAAGCAGCGCTGTTCGCCGCTCGAGCTAACCAGCGCACGGTGGGTCAGAAAGAGTTTGATCTGGCGAAAGACAAGATCATGATGGGTGCTGAGCGTAAGTCCATGGTCATGAGTGATAAGGAGAAGAGCAATACCGCTTATCATGAAGCCGGTCATGCCATTGTTGGTCGATTGGTGCCAGACCATGATCCAGTATATAAAGTGAGCATTATTCCACGAGGCCGGGCGCTTGGTGTTACCATGTTTCTGCCTGAAGAAGATCGATACAGTCAGAGCCGTCAGGCGCTGCTAAGCCAGATCTGCTCTCTGTTTGGTGGCCGTATCGCGGAAGAAATGACTCTGGGCAAAGACGGTGTTACTACTGGTGCCTCCAATGACATCCAGCGTGCTACCCAGATTGCCAGAAGCATGGTGACTAAATGGGGTCTTTCTGAAAAACTTGGCCCGCTGCTTTATGATGAAGATGAGGGTGAGGTCTTCCTGGGTAAAAACTACGGGAGTGGTGGTTCCAGGATGAATGTCTCCGGTGAAACGGCAAAGATTATTGATGAGGAAGTTCGCAGGGTTGTTGATGAGTGCTATTCCCGTGCTAACCAGATCCTCGTGGATAACCGTGACAAACTGGACAAGATGGCCGAGGCTCTGATTCAGTTCGAAACCATCGACAGTGACCAGATTGATGACATCATGTCTGGTCGTGAAGTTCGCCCGCCAAAAGATTCGGGTGACGAGGATAACGATGACAGTGGTGTTAAGGCAGCTACCGATGAGCCAGAGGTGGATGCTGATGATAAGACTGAAGACAGTGATAAAAAAGATTCTGGCGGTTCGATTGGTGGTCCTGCCGGGGAGCACTGATCTTAAGTCGGGTCTATGATTGTGAAGGGCAGGTTTATCCTGCCCTTTTTTATACCTTCAGTACTTATAAATGCCTCATTGCTATCTGCTTTTGTAACTGCTTTTGGTATATCAACTTCAGGGGTAGTGATTTATCAGGATGGTCATCTGTGAATAAAAACGTCTGACTGTCCGTAGATCTGAGGAGTTTTCATGAGCAACGAATTTAAGTTGAATTGTGCAGGGAAAATACTTGATCTGAGTAAGCCCAGGGTGATGGGGGTATTGAACGTTACACCAGACTCTTTTTATGAAGGGAGTCGCTGTTCTGATAACTGGCTGAATGTAGCAGAGCAGATGATCAAAGATGGAGCCAATATTCTGGATATTGGCGGTGAGTCGACACGGCCTGGAGCGTCAGGGGCGCCAAATCAGGAGCAGGAACTAGAGCGGGTTTTGCCTGTTATCGAAGGCTTGGCATCACGCTTCAATGTCATCATCTCAATTGATACCAGCTCTCCCCTGGTGATAAAAGAAGCGGTAAAAGCGGGTGCAGGGATTATTAATGATGTACGGGCATTGCATCGTGAGGGAGCGCTGGAAGCTGCGGCGGAAACCAATGTTCCCATTATTCTAATGCACTCTCTTGTTGATCAGCCCGAGCCCGGGTTTGTGCCCGTTTACGGAGACGTTGTTGAGGAGGTAAGCCAGTACCTGATGGATTGTGTGGAGCGTTGTGAAAATGCTGGAATAGTCAGGGAGCGCTTGATTCTTGACCCTGGCTTTGGTGGAGGGATGTTTGGTAAAACGCCAGTATACGATCTGGAAATGCTGAAAGGCTTTCGTCGCTTTCATGAGCTGGGCCTGCCTGTGTTTGCGGGTATGTCCAGAAAATCCTTTATTGGCGCAACGCTAGACCGGGATACTGATGACCGGCTCCCGGGAAGTCTGGCTGCTGCCATGCTGGCTGCCCAGGCAGGTGCTCACATCATTCGTGTGCATGATGTCAGAGAGACGGTTGATGTTCTCCGTTTTCTGCAAGCTGTTGAAGAAGCGTAGTTTCCTCCCTCCAGTTTTTAAAGCCCACCAGTCAGGAAATACCATGCCGTTTTCTGGAGTGGTGGGTGGTCACTGACGAATCAGCCTTCAATGTCACTCATTCCATAAACGCTCTTCGCCTTTCAATATGACTTAATGGTACTGGTGGTTCACTTGAATGAGTGAGATGATTGCTGGTTATTGCTTTCAGAACTTTTTGGTAAACGGCTATGGCGCGCAAATATTTTGGTACCGATGGAATTCGAGGAAAGGTTGGTGAATTTCCAATTACGCCGGATTTTGTTCTTAAGCTGGGTTGGGCCGCTGGCCGAGTTCTTGCTGAAGAAGGAGAAGGGAAGGTCATCATTGGCAAAGATACCCGAATTTCTGGCTACATGTTTGAGTCCGCACTTGAGGCAGGTCTGTCTGCTGCTGGTATCGATGTTGTCCTGACCGGCCCAATGCCAACCCCGGCTATTGCCTATCTGACCCGGACCTTTAATGGTCAGGCGGGTATTGTTATCAGTGCCTCCCATAACCCATTTTACGACAATGGTATAAAGTTTTTTGCTGGTGATGGTACCAAATTATCCGATGAGGTTGAGCTGAAGATCGAGTCGCTGCTCGAGTCAAAGATTGAGGTGGTTGATTCACAGAGTCTGGGCAAAGTGACTCGGATGAATGATGCGGCCGGCCGGTACATTGAGTACTGTAAAGGCAGCACTTCCCAGCAACTTGATTTGCGTGGTATGAAACTTGTGATCGATGCCGGTCACGGAGCAACCTATCAGGTTGGGCCCGCGGTTTTCCGTGAACTGGGTGCTGAAGTTATTGCAATGGGCACCAGTCCAGATGGTGTCAATATCAATGAGAATGCAGGCTCTACCAAACCAGAAGGTATGGCTGCCAAGGTTAAAGAAACAGGGGCAGACTTGGGTATCGCCTTTGACGGTGATGGTGACAGGGTCATTATGGTGGACGATAAAGGGGAAATCGTTGATGGTGATCAGCTGCTCTTTATTATTGCCATGGATCGCCATTCCAGAGGGGTCTTGAATGGTGGTGTCGTGGGTACGTTGATGACTAACCTGGGGATGGAAAAAGCGCTTGAGGCTGCGGGTATTCCCTTTGCCAGAGCCAATGTTGGTGACCGCTATGTCAATGAGCTCCTGATAGCCAATGACTGGCAGTTGGGTGGTGAGTCTTCCGGCCATATTATCTGCCGTGATGCATCTACCACCGGCGATGGCATTGTATCGGCACTGAAAGTGTTGAAAGCCATGCAGACGGCGAGAAAGTCCCTGTCAGAAATGGTGGGTACGATTACGCTTTATCCACAAGTCATGATCAATGTCCGGGTTCAGCATAAGCGGGATACCGACACCGTTCCCGGTATTGTTGAGGCAGTAAGAAAAGCAGAGGAAGAGATGGCTGGAAAAGGTCGTGTTCTTCTGAGGCCTTCAGGAACAGAACCGGTCATTCGGGTGATGGTTGAAGGTGAAGACGCTGAGCAGGTAAAAGCACAGGTTGAGAAACTGGCCAAAATAGTTGAGCGTGAAATGTGCTGAAGACGGGCGGTGCTCACGTTTTACTGTTCTTCTTTTTCAGGTTTCTGCTCGGGCTTGTATTGTGGGTATTTATGAGGGAGCAGTGCTTCTTTTTCAGGGATTATGATCACTACCTTTTTTGATTGGCTGGAGTCAGAGGAGGCCGGAGCAGCGGTGTATTTTACCTGAGTAGGGCTTTGCTCAATAACTTGAGATCTTGGAGGTACTGGAGTCTGTTTTGCATGCTGGGGTGTTTTTGTTGGGCAAATAGTTGGCTTGAGGCCGCCACAGAACCTGATTACTCTATCCGTCAGTGAACCAAGAGTCGTTCCGGCCAGGCCGCCCGTAGGTATTCCTGCCAGAATGTGTGGGATTGATGCTTTCCAGATCAGGCTGGCTGCTGCCCCTCCAAACATCAAGCCGACAGCAGCAAAACCTATGGTAACGGGGTTGTTGATATATGGGATGACTTTCTCACAGAGTTTTGGTCAGCGAAATTGGTTAGCCTTAAGCTTATCCATATTAATATGGACAGTTTCACGTTGCTCAGGCTCTTTTTGACTGTTATTTGATGTTCCTGAAGATGCGCTAATAATATCCATTTCTGGAAACTCAGCCCTTTGCTAGCTAAATTGAATTGAGGCTCTACTGTACTCTTACCAGACTCATCAAGATGACTATAAGAATATAGACCAAACAATGGCACAGATTTTGGTTGTTTTCAGTGGTTTGCGCAGGGTGTGTGAATCACTTGACTTATTGTATGTTGACAGCATTCGGGTTAGTATTCCGGCCTCGCGATCAAAGAGGTAAGCGGTATGCGTCAGCCACTGGTAGCCGGAAACTGGAAGATGAACGGATCTTCAGACAGTATCCGTGAGCTTGTTGATGGAATCCTTTCTGGGCTTGAAACCAAGGCTGAGGTGCTCGTTTTTCCACCTAGCGTATATGTTCAGCAGGTTCGCGATCTGTTGAATGGTTCATCTGTTAAGTTCGGTGTGCAGAATGTCTCCGATCAGTTGTCAGGTGCCTATACTGGTGAGATCTCTCCTCTGATGGCCAAAGACCTTGGCTGTGAATATGTATTGATTGGCCACTCTGAGCGTCGTTCTCTGTTTGGAGAAACGGATGCTGATGTGGCAGCGAAATTCTGTGCTCTGGTTGATCAGGGTCTGGTTCCCGTCCTTTGTGTTGGCGAGACCCTGTCTGAGCGCGAATCTGGTGACACTATGAAAGTGGTTGCTCATCAGATAAATACTGTGCTTCGGGCTGCAGGCTCGGAGCGTCTGGCTAATTTTGTAATTGCCTATGAACCGGTTTGGGCTATCGGCACTGGTCTGACTGCAACACCAGAACAGGCGCAGGAAGTTCATGCTGACATTCGTGCGCTGCTGGCAGAGAGCGATCCGTCCATGGCGGACAGAACGCGTGTTCTGTATGGTGGTAGCATGAAGGCTGACAACGCAGCAGAACTGATGAGCCAGCCTGATGTAGATGGTGGTCTGATCGGTGGTGCTTCGCTGATAGCTGCTGATTTCAAGGTGATTTGTCACGCTGCGGGCTAGTAATGGAAACCATTATTCTTCTTGTGCACGTGCTGGTAGCTGTTGGTGTGATCGCTCTGATCATGCTACAGCAGGGCAAAGGTGCAGAAACAGGAGCCAGTTTTGGCTCAGGGGCTTCTCAAACGGTGTTTGGAAGTCAGGGCTCAGCTAATTTCTTGAGTCGAACAACAGCGATACTGGCGACGGTATTTTTTGTCACCAGTATTGGTCTGGCGATGATGGCCAGGCAGAAAGCTGATGGTGTTGCAGATGCCGGTTTACCCTCTGTTCAGATTGAGCAGATTGTACCTGCTAATGATGCGCCATTTTCGGTAGATGCTTTAGAAAGTACTACCGAAAGCGATGCGCCTGTGTTAGAGTCTCAGCCCGTTGAGAGCAGTGGCTCCAACAACTCTGAAAGCACTAAGTAAGATTAAAATCTTATTGATTTACAAAGGGTTTTCAGAAATAATTTCACTGTCGCTGAGAGCGGCAGTTAAGGCCGAAGTGGTGGAATTGGTAGACACGCTGTCTTGAGGGGGCAGTGCCTGTATGGGCGTACGAGTTCGAGTCTCGTCTTCGGCACCAAATAAGAGCCTTTGATTCTAAAGGCTTTTTTTGTATTCTCCATAATTGTCTTAACTTCTAAAAACCTACCCAACAACCTGTTTTCCTAAAAAAATACCTTATTTCTTAGGTTCAGTGTCTTTGTCATTAATACGACATATTTATTTTACACCCCAAAGATAATGATTCTATTTGGTTCCCTTTACCTCTTGGGTTTTGCGTATATAAACTTGTTTTGCCTGCAGGGTCTTATGGCCTGAAATAAGCCCTTCATGGTCAGATACTCCTTTTGCTTTAAGGTCGTGAAAATTAAAGCGCTCTTCCAACAACCCATCCTTATGAGCTTGACCCATTATTTTCTGCCATTGGGAGTCGAGGGTATCTTTTTTCATTTGAGTACCATTCGTATCGCAGAACAGATAGTCGCTCTTGGTTTCACGACGCAGCTCACTAATGATTTGATAGGCTTTTTTCAGTCTAGGTGTCCAAAGGGTGATTTCATCAAGAGAGCCCTTTGCACGCCTAAGCTGAATTCCTTTTTCAAGAATCTGGTCATGTGTCATACGAACTAACTCGATCCGCCTTGCCCTACAAATATAAGCAAATTCCATCATGGCCTTCCAAAATGACGGAGCGATGTAATAAACAACTGCATATTCATCATCTGTTATATAACGGGTTCGGCTGGTTCTAGGCGCGGCCTTTAACTCAAGGCATGGATTCCGAGGCACTTCATCATAGTACTCTCTGCCCCATGTCCACGCAGATGAAATCGTTTTACGAATATGATCACGAGCACCAGGTTTATCATTAAATTTTTCCAGAAATCGTTTGATAGTTGCTGGTGTTATTTTGGACAGAGGTACATTCCCAAATTCAACGAAGCCAATAACAGGAGATGCTGTGATCTTTGGTATATATAACATTCTGATGTATTGAACTTGTTTAGACAGTTTTTTGAATTGGCCTGATTTCTTATATTCATTCAACGTAACTATTCAGCACCCAGCAAAGGCGTATTGTTGTAATTTCGAACCGCTTTAAGAAGCGCCTGAAATATGTTCAACCCCTGCTTTTTAGCAGATGATAAATAGCTTCGGATTCGGGTAAACATGGTACCTCCGTCTTCGCTTCTGAAGCAGCCTGAGATCTTCTGCTTAAGTTTGGCCATCCTGGCATCACGTTCACTGCCATTGTTATCGAAGGGAATTGAAAAGTCCGACATGAAGCGCAACGTTTCAACCTTAAACTCAATAAGCCTTTTGAACAGGTTGTAGGCCTTGGTATTCCTGACCTTCTTACGTCCAAGCACCTGTCGTTGTTTTTCCATATAAGCGGTTTCCTTCGTGAGAGCCCTTTGAAGGATTTGGTCGTATATCGTCTCAATGCGAAGCTGTATTGCACCAGGCATTTGAGTCAGACCGGCTGCTTTGTATTTCTTGCAGAAGTGCCAGGAGAGCGTAAGCAATTTCATCAGCCGCAGAGCCAGCTTATTCGCATCCCTATCGACAACTCCCTGAAGCTCTCTCAGATGATGGGCATTACAAAGCACATGCACTGCCGCATAGGCAAAGTAGGACTTCCAATGATCGTGAACCAGAATGCCTGCAAAAGTCAGCAGGATGCCCATTGCATCCATTGCTTCACAACCTCGCCTTTCTGAGAGGTAGTAAAGCGTCCATTGGTCATCTCGCATAATGTGTAACCACCACAGTGAACCGTCAACCCGCATGCCAGTTTCATCCGCTCCTGCAACCGGACTTTCTTGTAAAGCATCGCGGATACTCTGCTCAGTAGAGGCCAGGTTCTCATGGGTATAGGCAACAAAATTGGCAACAGAGCCTGCGCTGACACTCATGCAATAAATAGTATTGAAATACTCAGACACCCGGTGATATGGGATGAAGTGATACTGGTTTAAATGAACAGCCATTGCCTGAGTCACTTCTCCGTATTGAGCAGCGGCTTTCACTCCTTGGGGAAACTCAGCGGTGTTCCGTTTACCACAAGGACATACTTTAACGTCTGCCCAGTACGCGGTAACTTCAAATTCTCCGGGTCTACCTGGATCAAAAACCTGTCGCTCAATGTATTTGGTGGGTTTAATATCGATAAGCGAAGACTGGCAACAGCAACATTTTTCGTAACTATTCAGCACCCAGCAAAGGCGTATTGTTGTAATTTCGAACCGCTTTAAGAAGCGCCTGAAATATGTTCAACCCCTGCTTTTTAGCAGATGATAAATAGCTTCGGATTCGGGTAAACATGGTACCTCCGTCTTCGCTTCTGAAGCAGCCTGAGATCTTCTGCTTAAGTTTGGCCATCCTGGCATCACGTTCACTGCCATTGTTATCGAAGGGAATTGAAAAGTCCGACATGAAGCGCAACGTTTCAACCTTAAACTCAATAAGCCTTTTGAACAGGTTGTAGGCCTTGGTATTCCTGACCTTCTTACGTCCAAGCACCTGTCGTTGTTTTTCCATATAAGCGGTTTCCTTCGTGAGAGCCCTTTGAAGGATTTGGTCGTATATCGTCTCAATGCGAAGCTGTATTGCACCAGGCATTTGAGTCAGACCGGCTGCTTTGTATTTCTTGCAGAAGTGCCAGGAGAGCGTAAGCAATTTCATCAGCCGCAGAGCCAGCTTATTCGCATCCCTATCGACAACTCCCTGAAGCTCTCTCAGATGATGGGCATTACAAAGCACATGCACTGCCGCATAGGCAAAGTAGGACTTCCAATGATCGTGAACCAGAATGCCTGCAAAAGTCAGCAGGATGCCCATTGCATCCATTGCTTCACAACCTCGCCTTTCTGAGAGGTAGTAAAGCGTCCATTGGTCATCTCGCATAATGTGTAACCACCACAGTGAACCGTCAACCCGCATGCCAGTTTCATCCGCTCCTGCAACCGGACTTTCTTGTAAAGCATCGCGGATACTCTGCTCAGTAGAGGCCAGGTTCTCATGGGTATAGGCAACAAAATTGGCAACAGAGCCTGCGCTGACACTCATGCAATAAATAGTATTGAAATACTCAGACACCCGGTGATATGGGATGAAGTGATACTGGTTTAAATGAACAGCCATTGCCTGAGTCACTTCTCCGTATTGAGCAGCGGCTTTCACTCCTTGGGGAAACTCAGCGGTGTTCCGTTTACCACAAGGACATACTTTAACGTCTGCCCAGTACGCGGTAACTTCAAATTCTCCGGGTCTACCTGGATCAAAAACCTGTCGCTCAATGTATTTGGTGGGTTTAATATCGATAAGCGAAGACTGGCAACAGCAACATTTTTCAACCTTCAGATGCCTGACATAATCGGGTAAGGCGACACGTCTCAAACAAGAGCCTTGATGACCTTTCTGGCCACCTGGTTTATTGCCTGAAGATGGTCTAAGGCTTTTGGGGTTCGGTGTTTCCTGTGAGGAGCAGGGGGCTTCTTTGGAAGATGTATCACCTTTATCACTCCCTTTTTTACTGGGCTTTTGATAACCATCTGACGATGGTGGCTTACTACTGTTTTGACTGTTTTTATTAACCCTTTCTTCCAGTTCGCTGCAACGTTCCCGTAAAAGCGCATTCTCGGTCCGAAGCTCTTCATTCTCTTTAAGGAGAGCTTCGGTAAACGGAGTAGCTGGGAAGTCTGGTTCCATACTGGAGATTTGTTAGAAAAATTGAGTATAAGATGATGGTCGAAAAATCAGAAAATTCCAGATTTATATGAAGGGTGCTGAATAGTTACAATCTGCTCTTTATTTTCAGTTTCTTTTTGCTTCAGGTTAGACATCGCCTCTTCAATTTTGACCAGGCTTTCTCTGGCAGACCGCTCTGATTCTCTGAGGCCAAGAATTCTCTGAGAGTAGTCGTTGATCCGCTGTTCCTTTTGTTCGATCAGAGAAAGGGCGTTATTATGATCTGCCTCCATACGCTCATGGGTGATGCGAAGAGCCTGCAACTGTTCAGCACAGCCTTTCTCGCTGCTTTTCGCTGTTTCCAGATCAGTAGTCAGCCGAGTATGGTCTGCCTTGTACTGTTTAAGCTCCGAAGCTGTTTCTAACTGGCCACGTTTGGTTTTCTGCGCTGAAAACATAAATCCCAGCAAAAAGGCCATCAGTGCAAGTGCACAGGCTATAAATAATGAGGTTGGTTCCATAATGTTTCCTTGTTAATTCAATAACTACAGCTTGAAGAGGTGCTGAGGTTTTTACTGGATTTTACTATTGGCTCTTATGAAGCCCGTTTATAAAAGCATAAAACAGATGCATTACCGCTCATCGACATATCCTGCCCGCTTGTTCTTTGAACAAATTGACATTCTTTATTGAATGAGTGGTTTGGAAAGTACCACTCATTCTGATTTCTACTGACTTTCTTAGCTGTAAGGATGTCAGGCTTAGGGGGCAGGGACGGCATCCTAGCACGGAAAAATATCTCAATATATCTGCGCAAATAACGACGATTGCTGGCGTATTACTACCCCGAAAAGTGAGTATATGTGTGCCTCAACCCTTCTGTTTATGATTTAATACATATCTTTTAACCAGAACCCCATTTTTAAAATGAAGGCTGGTATCTTTACAGGTATTATTCCGTAGTCGCTTATTTAATCTGACTTTTAACTATCTCCGGCATGTAATGACATAACCCGATTTTGGAGTTCACAGGTTATGAGACGTCTTCCCGTATACCTTCTTCTTGATGTTTCCACCTCGATGACTGGCGAACCGATAGAAGCCGTTCGCAATGGAATGGATACGCTGCTGAGCAGTCTTCGACAAGATCCTCATGCGCTGGAAACCGCAGCGTTGTCGGTTATTGAGTTTGGTTCTGATGCAAAACAGAGTGTTCCTTTAACTGAACTGATCAATTTTCAGGTGCCAGGTATTGAGGCAAATGGCTGGACGTCCATGGGGGCTGCACTGTCCCTATTAAATGCGCGCATTGATACTGAAGTCAGAAAAACTACAACTGAATCACGGGGGGACTGGAAGCCATTGGTTTTCCTGTTTACTGACGGTATTGCCACTGATGATCTCCAAAAAGGTTTATCGGATCTGGATCAATCTAAGCTTGGCATGATAGTGGCATGCGCTGCCGGTCCTCATGCCAATGTTGATGAGCTAAAAAAGATTACTGACTGTGTGGTTCGTTTAGACACTTTGGATAGTGCCGGTGTGGCTGCTTTCTTCAAGTGGGTGTCGGCTTCCGTAAGTACCAGCTCTGTTAAGATAGATCTGACCAAGAAAGATATATCGACCCTTGATGAACTCCCCCAGCCTCCTGAAGAGGTCAAGTAGTTTTCTGAAAATAAGTTTCACTGTTTATATCTTACAAATCACTACTTGGTGAGTGTGTTATGGCACGTCGTTTACCTGTTTACCTTCTGATTGATTCCTCTGGCAGCATGGCAGGAGAGCCTATTCATGCCGTAAATGTCGGCCTGAGCTCGCTAGTCGCCGAATTGAGACAAGACCCTTACGCTCTTGAATCTGTCGCTTTGTCCATTATTACGTTCAGCAACACTATTGACGAATTGTTTCCTTTGACGCCACTGGAAAGCGTTCAGGTTCCGGAAATAACATTACCAAGAAGTGGTGCAACACACCTTGGCGAGGCACTTGAGACGCTGTGCGCTAAAGTGGAAAAAGATGTTCAGAAGTCAACTCCAAACAGTAAAGGCGATTTCCGACCCATGCTGTTTATTCTGACAGATGGCAAGCCCAGTGACCTTCAGTTATTTGAACAAATGTCTGTCAAGGTAAAGCAGGCCAATTTTGCAGCCATTGTCGGGTGTGCAGCGGGACCAAAAGCCAGTTCAGAGTTTTTGCAAAAAATGACTGACACCGTGGTAACGCTGGACACCATGGATTCATCAGCTTTCAGCGCCTTTTTTAAATGGGTTTCTGATTCAATTGCTGCGGGCAGTCAGTCTGCAGGTGTATCTATGGGCACCAGCAGTGGAACATTGCCACCACCTCCTGCAGAAATTCAGTTGGTATTGTAAATAGGACGTTAGATATGCGCAGATTACCTGTTTATTTTCTGCTGGACGTATCAGAGTCAATGATCGGTCAGCCTCTTCGGCAGCTGGAAGCGGGCATGGAACAAATTGTTCGTTCGCTGCGTACCGATCCGCAAGCTCTGGAAAGTGTTTACCTGTCGGTTATCGCTTTTGCTGGAAAAGCAGATCTCATCGTTCCATTAATTGATGTTGTCAGTTTTTATCCCCCGCGTCTGCCTGTTGGAAGTGGAACAGCCTTGGGCGCAGCCCTGAATTGTCTGATGGATAATATTGAGAAAGAGGTTGTAAAAACGACAGCGGAGCGTCGTGGAGATTGGAAACCTGTCGTGTTTCTAATGACCGATGGACGACCAACAGATAATACTGATGAGGTGATTAAACGGTGGAGAACGGAATTTGCTAATCGAGCTCAACTGGTAGCCATTACCTTGGGAGACAGGGCTGATTCAACGTTACTGGCGGAGTTGACTGATGATGTGCTCTGTCTTGAAGGTAATGATGGAAAGACGTTCAAGCAGTTTATTGATTGGATTAGCGCTTCTGTTACTGCAACCAGTTATCTGGTGGAATCTAACCCGGGTTCTGGAATCTCTCTTGCCAAAAAGCCAACCGGATTAACACTGGTTAAAGACTTTCCAGTGCATACATCAAGTGCCGTAGACGAATCAGTCGTGGTGCTGACCGGCCGATGCCAGAAGAGTAAACGCCCCTATCTCATAAAATACAACCGCAGCGATGATGTTGGTTTTGGCGGACAGGAATTTGAGCTTGAGGGGGCATTTCCTGTAGAGGAGAGCTTTTTTGCATGGTCAGTTAACGATCACAATCGTGTGCAAGTCAATACTGAGCATCTTATCGGTTGCCCTCCTTGCCCTCACTGCGGTAACGGAACTGCTTTTGCCATGTGCTCTTGTGGGGGGCTGCTTTGTACCGATGGTGCTGCTCCTTATCTATGCCCATGGTGCAACCTGGAGGGAATGTTTTCTGAGGGAGATGGTGGTGATTTCGATGTAACACGAGGTATGGGGTGATGGGGCAACAACCGACGATATCCACTGCTGAGGTGGCAAGCCTGGTCTCTATGCTGAGCTATGAGCCGGATGATGTTTTAATCAGTCAACTGTTACATGATGAAGCCTTCTGTTCCATTTACTCTGCGATTAAGAGTTTGGTGTGCAAGCATATCGAACAGCAAACCTCATTGGTTGCAAATCAAAAGCAAGAAGGTCCATTGGTTTTTGATTCTGCCACAGATAACAAAGTGAATGATGGCAAAAGCTCAAAAGCGAAAGAGCTAGAAGCTGATTGCTTAGTCGATCAAGCACCTACTGATAAGGCTGAAGAAGTGCCGGAAACCGAGCAGATTCACTCAATAGAGCCTGAACTCAATGCTGAGCAAAAAAATTGCAGAGAAGTAACCTCTGAACCAGAATTCATTGAGATGGATTCAGAAATGGCTACCGCGAGTGATGAAGGTACAGCTGACAGCGAAACTATACCAGGTGCTGGCGAGGATGAAGCCGCCATTTCCTCCCCCGGTGCTGAAGTTACAAAGACTGTAGATAACTCCTCCGAGCCACACGTTGTTGAAGAGCAAGCCAGCATCTCAAATATGATTCTGGAGACTGACTTTAGCTCCAGCGAAGAGCATGATATGAAGTCTGAAACCCCGAGTCTTCAACCAGTGAAAGAAAGAGAAACCATTCATGTAAATATGCCAAATGGCATGTGTGGCCGAGAATATTGCCAAGTAATCCAGCTGGATAATTTACATGTTGAGGAAAGCTGGATACCGCCAGAACTAGGCATGAATTTTGACGAGAGTTCAAATTCTATACAAGGCCTGCCAAATCAGGCTGGTGACTTTGAAATTCGTCTCAAGGGTTACATTGCTTCTGAAAGCGCTCTTGATGAAAAGGCCAGAAAAGATGTATTCGTGATTTCCCGCTTTACTATCAACCCTGATCCGCGCTCACTTTGGAAAAACATAGCGTCTGATTCTCAAGCGAGGTTTCATAAGCCTGATTTTGCCAGCAGCAGCCTTGATATCGCAGGGCTACGTATGGTTGCTGCCAGTCAAAGAGGGCGAAGTCATGCCCATAAAGGCACACACCGCGATGATGAAGCAGGAGTACAATATCTTGAAAAGAGTGGCTGGCATATTCTGGCTGTTGCTGATGGGGCGGGTAGCTGTGAATACTCAAGGCGCGGCTCTCAACTAGCCATCAAACTAGCTATGCAACATTTATCTGATCAACTGGATGGGGAGGCTGGAATACAACTAGAGTCATCGTGTTTAAACCAGGAGGATCTTGATAGTGTACTCAATCAATCTACGATTGAGGCAGTTCATACCACATTGGTAGAGGCTGCATGGAAAGCAGTTAAGGGAATTAACGCAGAGGCAGAAAGAAATGAGCTGAGTTTAAAAGATTTTTCAACAACGCTGTTATTAATGATCTGCAAGTCAACAGAAAAGGGAAATCTGGTTCTTTCATTTTCGATTGGTGATGGAGCTATTGCAGCATACAGCGAAGAAAATGGTGTTCGTCTTCTTTGTGTGCCTGATAGTGGTGAGTTTGCTGGCCAGACACGCTTTCTGGATAGCGGTATTTTCAAACAACCTGACGTCTATCAGCGAGTAAAGGCATGCATACTACCGCAGTACAATGCTTTGATGGTTATGACCGATGGTATCACTGATGCACGTTTCGAGACTGAAGCTATGCTAAGTGAGAATGCTCCCTGGCAAAAACTGTGGATGGAAATAAAACCTCTATTATCAGGCACAAAGGAAGACGCTGAAATTGCTATTCTGGACTGGCTCAATTTTTGGTCGCCCGGTAATCACGATGATCGCTCCATTGCAATCCTGAATCGGGGGGGAACGCAATGAGTAACACAGTTCGGGTTTCATTACCGGATGGAAACCATATCGAATACATTGACGATTTGATTGGTTCTGGTGCCATGAAAGATGTTTATTTCACTCCGTGTAAAACGAAAGTTGTCGCATTCTATCGTGACCCTCAGGATGCGGCTGCCCGTGAGCGTTTAGAAATGATTACCGGAGTTTATAAGGAACGGATTTTTGAGGCATCCGGTGGAGAATATTGGAGGGACTTATTTTGCTGGCCAGAGCAGATCATTGAGCATGAGGGTAAGCTTGGCCTTGTGATGCCTGTTTATCCAGGACATTTTTTCTTTGAACACGGCAGCGTTAATGATGACATGCTGGGGATTAAGGGCAAGGAGAAGCAGGGGAAATGGTATGCTTCTGCCAATAATCAGAACCGATTCCTCGATCCAAGAGAACGAGGTAACTGGCTAAATTATCTGCAGGTTTGTCTAAAAATAGCTCGCACCATCAGAAGAATGCACGCAGCCGGTTTAGCTCATTCCGATTTGAGTTATAAGAATGTTTTGGTTGCACCAACAAAAGCACAGACCTGTGTGATAGATGTCGATGGACTTGTTGTTCCCGGAAAATATCCGCCTGATGTTGTTGGAACTCCAGATTTTATTGCTCCTGAATGTGTAGCAACTGCACATTTGGATAAGCATGATAGTGCAAGAAAATTACCTAGCATACAGACTGACCGGCATGCGCTGGCCGTTTTGATTTATCACTATCTTTTACTCCGCCACCCTTTACGTGGCGACAAAGTTCATGCACTTGACCCCCATGATGATGAAACATTGGGTATGGGAGAAAAGGCACTGTTCATTGAGCATCCGACCGATATCAGTAACCGAATTAAACTCGAAAATGTCCGGGATAGTGAGCTTCCCTGGAAGGATACTAACGCCATGTGCGACTTTTAGGTTTGCATAAGGAGACATGACTGATCCTGCTTTCTGCTATTAAAAGCAGTAGAAAGCAAAGAAGGTTTCAGTCATGCCCGTTGAAGAGTTTATCACTACAGTCTACTGCTTGATCGACGATTTGGTAAAAGAGCTTTTTCCTGTACCACTGCGACTTCGAGGGTTTCCACCAAAGCTCACTGATAGTGAAGCGATCACCATGGAAGTTGTCGGTGAATGGCTTGGGCATCATAAGGACACTGAGATTTGGAAGTATTTTACCCGACACTGGCGACACCTGTTTCCTGACATTCCTTCACGCTCGGCATTTGTCAAACAGGCCGCCAACTTATGGCATGTGAAACAACGACTGCAAATTCGTATAGTCCAGATGATGCATGCAGATAATGCAGATATCCATTTAATCGATGGTTTTCCGATTGATGTTGTCGTCAGAACCCGTGCACCACAGAGCCGTATCTTTAAAGCTGAGGCTGGTTATGGTTACTGCGCTTCCAAGGACAAGAAGTTCTATGGCTTTCAGGGGCATTTGCTGGTTGAAGCACGAGGGATTCCTGTGGGTTTTACTCTGACCGCAGCGAACGTAGATGAGCGTGATGCAGCCTATGACATGCTCGAGACCATTTCTGGCCTCTTGCTTGGCGATAAGGGCTATATAAGGCCTGAGTTTAAAGCTGATTGTCAGGAATTAGGTATTGATCTTCAGACGCCACTGAGAAAAAACATGCAAGATGAACGTCCGAAGTCGTTTGTAAAGCTGGTATTACGGGTACGACGGAGAATAGAAACAGTGATAGGTCAATTGACAGAGCGCTTTGAAATAGAAAAGTGCCATTGTCGAGATAGATGGCATATGACATCACGTATCGCTCGGAAGTTACTGGCACATAATATTGGTTCTTATCTGAATATAATTGCTGGTCGTCCTGCAATACAGTTTGAGAACCTTATTTCCGAAGATTAAAAAACGGAAAGCAAATAATTGCGTGATTTTGAAGATACAACTTGGACTTACCATCATGCTAGCCCGGATATTTCATAAACGTGCTCCCGTTCTCGCTTGTCCTTTGCCGCCCTAAGGGAGTTTTGCTCGGTCGACCGTACTCCCCGGTACGGCACTCCCTCACAAAATCCCTTAGGGCGACAAAGTCCTGCCCGAGATTCGGGGCAGTTTATGAAATATCCGGGCTAGTAATTTGAGATAGTTTCAGACAAAGTCGCACATCGCGTGATACTAATAAACTGCCTTATACGATGACTGGCCCATATCTGAGCCAGCTTTTTGAACGGGCATTTATTGATGGCCTGCATCATCCTGGACTAAGGCCAACAGCGGATGAATGGGAAACTGCGCTGATTAAAACAATGGATCTGGTACAACCATGCAATAATCCTGTTTGTTCTCAAAAATGGTATGTTTTTGATAACAGAACCAGTCCATCGTGCCCATTTTGTCAGACCAAGTATGAAGGCCTGCTTCCTGTTTTAAACCTTTACTCATCAAGGGATGGGCAAAGCTTCAAGCCCGATAATCATCGTTTGATGGTTTATCGTGACCAGTCATTGTTTCCATACCATATCAATAGAAATATTGTACCTAACGAACGACTGGCTGAGCAGGATAAAAGTCGAGTTGGGTACTTTATCAATCATCAGGGCCGATGGCTGTTGGTCAATGAAAAAATGCAGGACCTGACAGATGTTGCTAATAAACGAGCAATACCTCCAGGTGAGTATATTGAATTAACGGATGGGCTTCAGCTGTTGTGTAGCAAAGAGCCTGGGGGGCGCCTGTTTGTTGTGCAGTTAGTAAATAAAACCTGATATTGCGGTTTGAATTTTCACTATAAGCTTTGAAGAGTCAGTTGTTCATTCTGACTCTTCTCTAGCATGTATGGAACGAAGGATTCCGAGCAATTAAGCTGATGCAACGGTAGAGTGGGTGTGTCTTGAAGATTGCTTGTTTTGAATACTTTTCTCAATTTCAGGATATATTTTATTCAGGAATAGACTTTGATTATGGATAGACATCATAGCGAAATGTAGATAAACCACATCATGACTGGTGCTGATCTTAACGAATTTTTTGGTTATCGCTATGTTTGTAACTTCTCCAATTAGAATTTCCTTATTCCTTTTCTCGTGGTCATCATAAACTCTGATCAAAGTACCATCATAATCCAGAAAAAATTTCCCACTGATCCTGTAAAGCCTTAAAGATTCGGAGAGCAAAAAGTATACAGTGTAAGCAAGAGCTGCAATGTTGATGAAATCGTAGGCATTATCGAAACTAAGGTACATTGGAGATAATGCAACAATAGAAACTGCGCATAAAATACGGCTTAGAATGCCGAAAGAGAAGTTCTTAATTTTGATAAGCATCATAACTTTACGGCTTTAAGCATTGTTTACGATGCCTTTTTAAAGAAGCCCGCCTAGCTAGTCCTCATTTAAAAGCCATCATTAAGGGTGGTATAGGTTAGTTACATGAAAGCAATTCTTTAGCGAGTAACTGGCTCCTGAGCCTCACGCAAGACTAGCATAGCGATTAAATACTCAAAAATCGATTTGCGGAAAATACCTACAGCCATTCTTGGTCATATCAATAATGCGATTTGCTATTTCAGGGCAGTTTCAATTATAGGCCTGCGGTATGTTTTTAATACACACCAGCGTCAGATTCATAAGGTCAGCTTGTGCTAATTATCACTTATCACTCCGTTCGTTTTATGCGGTGATGTATCAAAACTGTTGATAGTGGTTTCGAGAGATAAACTCCCCGATAACCTTATCATGAATGTCTATTGATCCTGAGAAGCAGATAGTCCTTCTGGATAACCGTTTCAAGCAATTCCTCAAGGTCAGATTCTGCCGCTCAATCCGCTGAGTAAAGTACTTTCCAATGATATGTTGATCTTCTACTAAACAGGATGTATATGACTGCCAGTCATCTGTACAGTAAAAACTGACTTTGAAGCGGGCCAGACGCTCCAACAGCTTTTTGAGCGTCTCTGTGCTTCTGGAGCCGAACGCATGGGCAATGATCTTCTTGAAACGTGGCTCCCATGCATAAAACAGCCAGCGTTGCTGCTTCTTGCTACCAACAAATGACCACTGTTCATCCATTTCGAAGATAATCTTGATCCGGGCATTTTCGAAGGGGAGTTGTGTTACTGTTGGCGGGTCGAGTTTTTTAAGCGAGCCAATACAATCGTTGGACTGATCTCAAGGACACGTCTGATATCTCTGACCCCGGAGCCATTCATGGTCATTTTTATGATCTGCTCATGAGTACCAGGCAGATTGCAGTTATAGCGATACTCAAGTTGGAAGCTCTTATTACAGTCCTTGCAGGCTATGTTCCCTTTAGTGGTTGGCGTTGTTTTTTCTTCATACCTTGGAGTAATAAATACATAGATTTTTATAGGTACTTAAGAAAAACCAACGTAACTATTCAGCACCCAGCAAAGGCGTATTGTTGTAATTTCGAACCGCTTTAAGAAGCGCCTGAAATATGTTCAACCCCTGCTTTTTAGCAGATGATAAATAGCTTCGGATTCGGGTAAACATGGTACCTCCGTCTTCGCTTCTGAAGCAGCCTGAGATCTTCTGCTTAAGTTTGGCCATCCTGGCATCACGTTCACTGCCATTGTTATCGAAGGGAATTGAAAAGTCCGACATGAAGCGCAACGTTTCAACCTTAAACTCAATAAGCCTTTTGAACAGGTTGTAGGCCTTGGTATTCCTGACCTTCTTACGTCCAAGCACCTGTCGTTGTTTTTCCATATAAGCGGTTTCCTTCGTGAGAGCCCTTTGAAGGATTTGGTCGTATATCGTCTCAATGCGAAGCTGTATTGCACCAGGCATTTGAGTCAGACCGGCTGCTTTGTATTTCTTGCAGAAGTGCCAGGAGAGCGTAAGCAATTTCATCAGCCGCAGAGCCAGCTTATTCGCATCCCTATCGACAACTCCCTGAAGCTCTCTCAGATGATGGGCATTACA
The DNA here is from genome assembly GCF_965196975.1 of Endozoicomonas sp. Lineage (NCBI taxonomy): Bacteria > Pseudomonadati > Pseudomonadota > Gammaproteobacteria > Oceanospirillales > Endozoicomonadaceae > Endozoicomonas > Endozoicomonas sp. The sequence continues at coordinate 3,689,561 of NZ_OZ239981.1, read as the reverse complement.
AAGCACATGCACTGCCGCATAGGCAAAGTAGGACTTCCAATGATCGTGAACCAGAATGCCTGCAAAAGTCAGCAGGATGCCCATTGCATCCATTGCTTCACAACCTCGCCTTTCTGAGAGGTAGTAAAGCGTCCATTGGTCATCTCGCATAATGTGTAACCACCACAGTGAACCGTCAACCCGCATGCCAGTTTCATCCGCTCCTGCAACCGGACTTTCTTGTAAAGCATCGCGGATACTCTGCTCAGTAGAGGCCAGGTTCTCATGGGTATAGGCAACAAAATTGGCAACAGAGCCTGCGCTGACACTCATGCAATAAATAGTATTGAAATACTCAGACACCCGGTGATATGGGATGAAGTGATACTGGTTTAAATGAACAGCCATTGCCTGAGTCACTTCTCCGTATTGAGCAGCGGCTTTCACTCCTTGGGGAAACTCAGCGGTGTTCCGTTTACCACAAGGACATACTTTAACGTCTGCCCAGTACGCGGTAACTTCAAATTCTCCGGGTCTACCTGGATCAAAAACCTGTCGCTCAATGTATTTGGTGGGTTTAATATCGATAAGCGAAGACTGGCAACAGCAACATTTTTCAACCTTCAGATGCCTGACATAATCGGGTAAGGCGACACGTCTCAAACAAGAGCCTTGATGACCTTTCTGGCCACCTGGTTTATTGCCTGAAGATGGTCTAAGGCTTTTGGGGTTCGGTGTTTCCTGTGAGGAGCAGGGGGCTTCTTTGGAAGATGTATCACCTTTATCACTCCCTTTTTTACTGGGCTTTTGATAACCATCTGACGATGGTGGCTTACTACTGTTTTGACTGTTTTTATTAACCCTTTCTTCCAGTTCGCTGCAACGTTCCCGTAAAAGCGCATTCTCGGTCCGAAGCTCTTCATTCTCTTTAAGGAGAGCTTCGGTAAACGGAGTAGCTGGGAAGTCTGGTTCCATACTGGAGATTTGTTAGAAAAATTGAGTATAAGATGATGGTCGAAAAATCAGAAAATTCCAGATTTATATGAAGGGTGCTGAATAGTTACAAACCAACAGAGCATAGGGCTTGGGAAGAGCAGTGAAAGACCTTGCTCAGTGGATTTCTTAGCTGGCAATGGCGGATATTTAGGCTGATATTTAATTTTAATAGCGTTTCAGTATTTCTGTTTAATACCTGAATATCTACAGCTATTAAAACTACCACCAACCATTAAAGGGAACTTAGCCGTCCTTGCATCTATACCACTGGTGACCCGTCTCAGCTTTCCTATTCTTAGCAAGATTGAACGTTTGTTGACAATGGATACAGGCAACTTGAACTACAGCTATAGATGACTCACAAAGACAGGAATGTATCAGATCAACAGCCCTGACACATCACCGTCTCTTTTATTTTTTTATTCTCTATTGAAATATAAGAGAGCAGATCAAATATATACCTTCTATATCATGGGGGAATACATGGCGATCCAGGCTCACTTCAATACGTTCAATAAGAAAATCTACCTCACCAACCAGTCCAAAGGCTACAAAGAAGCTAAAGCGAAAGACGAAGGTATTCTCTCGGCAATCAAGGAGGCATTTCGCGAAGCGGGGTATCCGGTCATCGATACCTTTTTTCAGGGTTCTTTTGCGGTATATACCGCAATCAATAGCCTTGATGATGACTTTGATATTGATCGGGCACTGGTGATTGATGCAAGTCAGGCACCGGAAGACCCGGTCGCTCCAAAAAAAGTTGTCAAAAAGGTATTGGAGGATCGGAACTTCAAGGAGTCGAAGATCAAGAAACCCTGCATTACGGCTGATTACCAGAGTCTCAATCTTCATATTGACTACACCGTGTATAGATTGGATACCTGTCCCTGGCTTGGTGACAGTTACGAGCTGGCTGTGGGTAAGGAGGGCTCCGATAATAACAATAAAGAGTGGTCACCTTCTGACCCGAAAGGACTGATTGGCTGGATTGATGATGCAGATCGATATGGCAATAAGCCATTGGAAAAGCGAAAACAGTTCCGACGTTTGGTGCGTTATATGAAGCGCTGGAGGGATGAAAACTTTTCACCGGAGGTTAAAAAGAAGCTGTTCTCCATTGGTCTGACGGTGATGATCAAGGAAGTGTACTCACCAGGTTACTTTAGTGAAGAGCTGGAAGATGACCTGATGGTACTCAAAAAGGTAGTTGATGATATTCTGAATGCTGGCTACCTCGAAAAGGATTTCTGGACTGATAATTACCGCCTTTCTGTGAGGTTACCAAAGAAGCCCGAGCGGGATATTTTTCAGCACAAAGTAGACGGCGGCAGTAGTCCGGGTAGTGACTACAACCTGGGTAACCAGTTTCGCAATAAGTTGCTCCGGCTACAGGACAAACTGCAAAAGGCACTGGAGGAAGAAAGCGAAGTGAAGCAGTGTACCCTGTTGAATAGCGTTTTTGGTGACGATTTCCCGATACCTGAAGAAAAGGCATCGAATGCTGCCAAGGTAGCAGCGGTCAGTACGGCATACCTTCCTGTCGCCGGTGCTTCCGGTACATCCCAGGGGGCTTGAGTTGGATTACGACGCCATCTATGAGCACTTTCTTGACGGGGAATATGATGTACAACCGCTGGAATATTCCGGGCAGACTGTGCTGTCGGTTAACTTTGAATGTGGCGATGAAATTGCCACTCTTATCCACTTCACTGTTTCAGAGTTGGAAGCGTTACCCTCATTTTATCTTTTGAATCATAAGCGGTATGGTCAGTTAGCTCACGTGCTGGCAGGCTTTGATGACCCAGATATTGGTTCGGTATGTGTGAATGACCGTGATTCGGTTTCAGTCAATTTTGAGCGACCAGAGCTGGCGTTTGAAGAGTCGATCAAACGTCATATCTCGCTGTTAAGGTCGGTAATAGAAAACCCTGAGCATAATGAGCAGGAGCTGCTGAGGGAGTTTCGATCTAACTGGCACCATGCAGCCTCGAAGCTGTGGGAGAGTTTTTTTAAGATGGTTTATGTCGCACCGGCCAGTAAAGAGTTTGAGGTGTTGGAGCTTTACTCACCGGTTCAGCCCGGTAAGTTCTTTTCTATACCGACGTCGCATGTTGCACTTTCATCGCAGGCTGCTGGGGAAGACCTTGCCGAGTACTTTCGAAAAAGAGATCGACATCGGTGTAATTATGCCCAGAGTCTGGTTATTCCACTGGAAAGCGTTGACGTAAATCTACCCCGCACAACACCTGAACTCAGGGAATGGGTAATTCGTAATCTGGAAAGGGTGAGTCAGCAAACCAGGGAACGGATTGAGCAGTCGGTTCTCGGCTTAAGAGCGAAAGAGTTCTGGTTGATGTTGAACTGTCCCACTCCTTCCGGAGTGACCTGGTTTGGTATCCGGCTTTTTCAGGGGGATAAAAAGTCGTTTCCAGATACCAATGAAAAAATATCGCGCTGGAAGGTTGAGCCACTGGTGGTGGAAGCGTTTCATAGAGAGCGCTTAATGCCCCGCAGTGGTGCTAACTGCGAATTGTCGGATAAACGAGTGTTGCTGGTAGGGTGTGGTTCAGTTGGCAGTGAGCTGGCCGATAAGTTGGGAGCTGCCGGGGTTGGCTATCTGGATATTTGTGATCCGGATAATCTCTCGGTGGCTAATATTTATCGCCATACGTTGGATCAGAACTTTATTGAATATCCCAAAGCATCATCGGTGGCTTTTCAGCTGAGACAAAAATACCCATGGTACAAAGTACGAGGGTATAGCGATCGTTTACTTGATTTCCGGAAGCAGGACCTTGCTTCGCGATATGACTTGGTCATTGTTGCTATCGGGTCTCCTACCCATGAACGATTGTTTCACCAGCATCTTCAGGAGCACAAAATTAATATTCCTGTCGTTTATACCTGGCTGGAAGGTTACGGTATTGGTGGGCACGTGGTGCTTGATATAGCCGGGAAGAAGGGCTGCTTGAGATGCGCGTATGTGGATAATGATAGTGGTCGGCGTGGATTGGCGTCTAACCTGAACTTCCTGCAAACCGATCAGAATATAGTGAAAAATTATGCTGGCTGTGGGGAAATGTTCATCCCTTATGGTGCGGTCAGTTCTGCCCAGACGGCGTTAACCGCTGCCGATCTGGCCATCCGTTACCTCAATGGAAAGCTTGAGCAATCATCAAAGGTGAGTTGGAAAGGGGACCGGAAATATGTGGATGAAGAAGGTTTTTTATTAACTCGCCGTTATGATCGGTTTAACGCTTCTTTAAAAGTGTTGCCTTTATATCATCCAGCCTGTGATATCTGTGGTTCGCACAATAAAGTCGTTTTTGCATATCAGGATATTCAGTTGTCAATTCCTGAGCACGTGTTAGAGAGGCTTTCAGAATTCAGGCAGATTTCACCAGAGCACCCTGAAGCAGCCGGACTATTGATTGGTTATGCAGATGTTAAGGGAAATACCACGATTGACAGGATAACCCTCCCGAAGCCCACTGATACCCGAAAACGTGCTTATTTCAGTCTGGATGCTGAGCGTCACCAGGAAGAAGTGGATCAGGCATTTGAAGATTCAGATGGCGTGCTTGGTTATTTTGGTACGTGGCATACACATCCTCAGGCTGTTCCGGCTCCTTCGAATCTTGACTTGATGGACTGGCAGAAACACTACGATGAAAATACGAACCGGCAGTTGTTCTTTATCGTCGCAGGTACTGAAAAAATGTCAGTTTATACCATGGTGAGTGGTAAATCGGTTGAGATGAAAATGGACGAGTATTGAGGAACATATGTACTGGGAGAGGTTCAAATGGCTGGCTTTAACAGCCCTGAGGCTCAAAAGGACGGCGTATCCAAAAACTAAATGGGGGGCTGGGCTTTGTGTATTAGCTATGCCGTCAGTTTTTTTCTCGATTGGTGTACTTGCTGTTGAGTTTGAAAGTGGATATCTGATTGACTCTATTACCTTAACGGGGCAAGAAGCTTCTGTATATGGAATGTTCTTATCTGCTTTTCTGGCTATAGTTGGTGCATTACTGATTTACTCTGAGTGGAATATGACAACACGACATACTGCAAAGGTGTTCATTTCCGCAATGCCCGGTGTGTCTAACGACTTTCCCGATGAGGTGTTGGACCCGACCGAGAAAGAATTCTGCCGGGAGTCGGTGGCGCTTGGAGTGCCTCAGGGTCGCAAGGAAAATATCGAGGAACAGGTTGTTCGTTACAACGCAGAACTAGAAGTTGATATTTTTAAGCGATTTATTCTTCATGGGAAGTGTCAGCGGGTCTATATGGGCGGATTGGCGAGAGTGCCTTTTATGCTGGCTTATGGAGCATTACTTCGAAATGTCTCCGCTGAGATAATTTATTTCGATAAATTTCACAAGCAGGGTAAGTGGTCTCTGCTGGATGATGAAAACAAGAGCATCTCATTAACCGAGGTGGTGCAACCTCAGTCGTCTATTAATGCCAGCGGTGATGCAGGAATCGCCATTGGCTTGGGTGCTCTCTCAATTTGATAACTGACTCATAGGTTAGCTTCAACCTTTCCAGTCATGAACTCAGACCAAAGTTGTTCCCAGCGCCCCTTACTCTGGATCAGTGCTCTTGTTGTCAAAAGCACTTCCGCTCCTGTTGCTTTCCACCTCATTCCAGAACCACATAATCGTTGCTTTACCAGAGTCTTACAAGCCGCTTCAGTAACTCCTGAACCTATTGGCCAATGGCGTTTAAGCGCCTGATGATAATTCATTAACTGGTGATTGTTTGTAAAATAGCTCACAGCTTTGTAGCGCTTCTCTGTCAGTGCGATTGTCTTTTTCGGGAGCTCGGCTGATTCAATTTCCTGAAGGATTTTTTTGGCTGCTCCACGCTTGTTTTTCAAACTATGTAGCCTGTCTTCAAGCCACTGGTGTCGCTTCGCCTTACTGGTTGGAAACAGTGCTTCCGCTGCTCCAGCTAAATATTCAGATGCATGATAAAAATCGAGTATCTGCCCAGAGGTATGTTGTTTCAAATAACTCCAGTTTTCTCTAGCCCCGTCAGCTACCCCGATGTATGTGGCATTTGGGTAGAGTCGTTTTAGATCTGCAATCTCCTCGTCGAGCTTGCTCATAAAGCTTTGTTTACCATACTCTGGCGAACTGGCTGTATATATCGTGTGGAGCCTGTCTCCATCTGCAGAATATAGGCTCAATGTCCCACACATGGCTTCCCTCCAGCCTTCTTCACAAAGCAGCATGCAGGTTCCATCCAGACCAATGGCTATTGTTTCAACAGGCTCTTTTAGTGGAGGAAGGTGGTAGTGAGTGTCTTGCTGGTCTTCAATTAATGCACCTACTCTGTCCGATAAATGCTTGATATAAGAATTTGAAAGCGTCCTTTGATGGTTGGTCTCAAAATCTTCTTTTACCGCAGGCGCTGGCATCTGGCTGTATTTCCAGGCGATAGACTTGGCAAATTTGGGGGTAGCTGAACCAATAATACCGGCACGAAGATCAAGTGCTGCCAGAGTACTGCCACCTCTGACACCCTGATATACGGAGCGCTCCAAAGGTATACGACCGTATAAGGTTTCATAGTGCTTAAGAACCTTTCCTTTGTAGTTCCACTTCTGCTGATTAACGACGATAGGTTCTTTATTGGGTGATTCAAATAGCCCCAATAACTCTTTTGTTCCAAGCTGCCCGGCTTCATTGAGTGCACGCTGTAAACTATCTTCAAGATTCAGCATGTTGCCTGAATCTATAGAAACTTCAATTTGCAAAACGATGCTTTTGGTAGAGCTGGAAATAACAGAAGCGGGCATGACAGTTAACTATTATGAGTGGTGTTCCCATAGTAGCTGTGAAAATAGAGCACTATTGTTTCAATCATTCAGAGAGAGCACCCATTGGCTTTACGACACCCATTACGAAAGAACAACTTCCGTCAGCTCTTCGGGAGTCGACCGTTGTTGTAGAGTCCAGTGAACGTTGTGAGCGTAACTTGATCAAGAATCAGGATAATCTTGTGGAACTCAGTGCAGAAGTAGGGCGAATGATTGATGATTTATCCGCTTTACCCCAGTGCAAACGGGTTCATATCTTTCTATCAGTACAGTCCAGTTTTGCTATTGAACTTGGAAGAAGATTTCAGGAAGGTGTTCACAAAAACTGGGTGATTCATAACTTTAACCCACAAACTAACAGTTACGAGTGGGCTCTGGAGCTTTCCCAGCATGGGGTGAAAAAATATCATACCTCATGTAGCGAGGGCAGAATAAGTGGTATCAAATCTGGAGGGGAGCGAGAGCTATGTAATGCTGCCAATTGAGCTTGATAATTGCCCTGTAACGATTATAACCAAGCTCAATTTTACTGGATATTTGTAATCAAATGACATCTAGCAAGTTTGGTAAAATACTGGTAGCAGAATTTTGTGGATCAGTACTAGTCCTTTGACAGTGGTTATAAATGGCAGTATAGAGCTTGGCTCTCTGTTTCATGTTCAATGGAATTGCTTGCCGGTCACAGAAAAAGTTCACCACATCAATAACGTTGTACAGTAAATCGGAGGAAATAGAATCAGAGCAATTTGAAGACACTGTTATATCGTCTTGTAAGGGTTTCAGTACCTTATGGACATTATCTACTTTTACTACTGCAAGCATAGGGGTGACTTTTTTTTGGTCCCCAAAAAGTATAAGTGGCGACATTTCTCCTTTAATAATGGAAGTCAGCTCAGCTGGTTCGACATAAGTGCTGTACCAGTTTACTTCTTGTTCCCCTGAATCTCGCAATGAAAAGTGCTTTTCGAGAATGTCGTATAGAGTTTGTGAGAATTGGCCGCTGGAGAGTTCCCAGGCTCGGTATTGAACTGCTTCATTTCTATACTTATATTCTTTCTCACTGGCGATAGCTATGACCATTCGCTGGTTATCGTGGCATAAGTATATGTCTTGTTTACTGGCTCTTTGTGACGCCAAAATTTGCATAACATGGTTGGAAAAGTCATTTGAGTCCGATGCATTATAGATGCGAAATGCTCTTCCTTCTCCGGTTACCAACCAAGTCAGTTCAACGCCTTCCTGCAGATTTATTGCTTTTAAGATTTCAGACCCAGGAGTCTGACCTTTCTGCATTTTCTCAGCAGCACCTCTCGATATTCCAAGATTGGCAGCCCAAGGGTATAGCTTCCTTCCTGCAAGCAGATAATCCAGCCTTTCTCTGAAAGGGGGAAGCCCAGACTGTAGAGGGTAATAATAGTAGTAGTACACAGCCTATTCCCATCGGTAAATACTAATGATTATTTTAAATTCCAGTTATCACCATATCATCAAAATAAGAATATACCTATAAAAAAGTATTCATCAAAAAAGGATAAAGTCATTTTGGATGTTGACTTAATCTCTAGCCAAGCGTTAACCTCATAAAAGCAGTACATATAAGCGTGATGTATCAACGATTCTGTAATTGATGCATCTGGAAAAAAGCTAGGACAAATATGAGGGAGCGATTATGGCTGCATCGGAACTTGAGAAAAGAATTCAGGCAATAAACACAGAAAATGCAGAAAGAAGGGAGCAGACCCTTCGAAACTTTACCAGGGAGACTGCGGCTGTTGATTTGGCTCAAATGTCATTGATGCACAGCGGTAGTGGTGCCCAAGCAGCCGCTAAGTTGCTTATTGCTATGGAATTTGGAAAGCCATTTGAATTTCAGATGCTACTTAGCCTGGATTATGAGAACCGAGCAAAGGCAGACTTGATGATCGAAGGCTATCTGCCTCACGATTTATGGCCATCTCGGTGGATGAGCAGTGCGGGGGTTGATGGCCAAGGATTGATGGAAAAAGTATTCGATAAGTGGAAATAGTGGCGGCTGATGATATCAGGTCAATAGGGCATTGGAGGCAGGTAGGTATAGGATGGAAGCTGAAAAACTTATATCAATTCGAGATATTACTCGACTAACTTCTTTATCATCACCAACGATATATCGACTGATTAATGATGGGAAATTTCCACCAGGTCGAATGATTACCAAAAATAGGCGAGTCTGGCGAATGACTGACGTTAAAGCCGCAATGGAACAACTGTGGAGTGATGCTGGCTCCTAATCGTTTCAGCCTGGATCAATGTCATTCAGCATTGAAAGTTGATAGACGTTAAAATGATATTTTTGATATATCTCACTTAATTGACGACATAGTTTCTGGTGGTCGAATGCTTGGAGGTACTTATTGTCAGCTTCACAGAAAAAATCAATAAGATCAGCATAGAGCTGAAATGCTACACGCATTAAGAGCATCAATGATGCTTGATTTGTAGAAGTTCAGACCTGACCTGACAGTTACCGATTTTCAAGAAGGTGTCTGTCAGGTTAAATTCAGGCTATGAACTTTTCCTTCCAGATCTCTTTCCCATCAATCAGTGTTTCTATCGGCGTTCTCCCGTTGCACTGCTTACCTTGATGGGTACGCTCAGTATTGTAGTGAATTAACCATTCGTCCAGATCTGACTGAATCATCTCAATACTCGTATACAGCGTCTTTCTCAATGCAGGTTGATAAAACTCCTGCAGAATCGTTTTATGGAAGCGTTCACAGATTCCATTCGTTTGTGGATGCCGGGTTTTCGTCTTCGTATGTTCAATGTCGTTCACCGCCAGGTAAAGTTGATAATCGTGTTGATCAGCACGACCACAATACTCTGTACCTCTGTCTGTCAGTATTCTGAGCACAGGTAGCTCTTGAGCTTCATAGAATGGCAACACGCGGTCATTGAGCAGGTCTGCAGCCGTAATTGGGGTCTTTGTCTTATAGAGTTTGGCCTGCGCTACCTTGGAGTAAGTATCAACATAAGTCTGCTGATAAACGCGGCCAACACCTTTAAAGGTTCCAACATAGAAAGTGTCCTGTGAACCAAGGTAGCCAGGGTGCGCTGTGTCAATCTCACCACTGGCCTCATCATCCAGCTTCTTGCGCTCAAGTGCCCTGACCTGGGACTCGGTGAGAATGATTCCTTCTCGAGCCACTTTCTCTTCAAGGGCTTTGAGGCGCAGTTTGAAGCTTCCCAGATCATTTCTTAGCCAGATGCTTCTCACACCGCTGGGAGAGACGAAGATACCTTGCTTGCGAAGTTCATTGGAAACACGGGCCTGCCCATGGGCAGGATCTTCTACCGCATACTCAAGAACCGCTTTTTCAACAGCGGGGTCTACTCGGTTTTTGAGGTTTGGAACTCTTCGGCTTTGATCAAGAAGTGCTTCGACCCCACCTTCATCAACAGCATCCCGGTAACGATAAAATGTATCTCTGGAGACACCCATGGTTTTACAGGCTTTAGAGATGTTTCCGAGCTCATCTGCAAGGTTCAGTAGCCCGACCTTGTGCTTGATGATTTTCTGGTTGGTGTGAATCATAAGGGTCACCTTTAATGATTTAGATTTCAGTGAACTCACCTTCTTTCTAAATCGGTAACCCTTTTCTTTTGATGAAAAGAAAATGTCAGATTAAGTCTGAACTACTCCACTTGATTGTATACGGCTTTTATCCCAGATTTTGAATGACCTGTCATGATGCTTGTTATATCGGAACTTACTCCCAAATTTCCCAGGGTTGTTTCAATAGAGCGTCTGAAATCATGATTGATTTTGTGACCTAGTTGATAATATCTGCGGTACTCTGTTATTACATTATGATAGTTTCGGTCAGATGAGGGACCTGTTTTTTGCCTCTGCCATCTATTGTCAATGAAGGCATTCTGCTTGCTACCAAAAACATGGGTGTCATTTCCAAAGCCGTCAACGGCTTCCTGTATAGTTTTGATAAACTGTTTAGACATAGGAAGCTTGAGAGGTTCCTTTTGCGATTGAGTTCGACCCTTCTGGTTTTTCAGTCGTTCTGCAGGAATTGTCCATATTTCACTGTCAAAATCGAACTCTTTGATCTCGGCATGCATGAGTTCAGACCTTCGTACACCTGACAAAATTAGTGCTTTTTGTATCAAATAGAAGTCTTTTCCAATCTTTATATCATCAGGGTTTGTCAGGAGGGTTTTTATTTCGCCCATGGTGTAGTATTCCTTCCTGACGCTCTTCTGGCGTTCTATTGTCACAGCTGAAAATGGATTTTTATTGATCCAAAACTGCTTGACTGCATGGTTGTACATAATGACCGCAAAGCGTATCGTGTCTGCTATTGTCTTTTCAGTGATGTTTCCACTTTCCCTCATTCCCTTCACAAAATCTTGAATCTTTGCGACGGGTATTGATTCAGCTTTATCATTTTTGAAGACTGGTAAGAGGTGATTTTTGATCCTGTTATAAGCTTTGGGATTAATATTATTGGGTTCAATGTGCTTGTTATAATAGTCATTGACCAATTGGGAGAAAGTCATCCCTGGTTGATGCTCGATGATGGCATCTTCACCCATAACCTTCTTGTAAATATTGGCGCGAACTTCGTTATCAAGGATATCTTTACCATTCTTTCTGGCAGCTACAGAGAGTTGATGAAGTTGTCTTGCAAAATCTAATGACAGGTCGGGATAATCACCATATTCGATACGTGATCGCCTGTTTCTGTGTTTATCAATAAAGCGCCATCCAAAACGCTTTCGACCATTAGGAAATATCCGGAGTAAAAGACCTGATGAGTCTCGGAGAATTGTTTCTTTTTCAGGTGTCTTGAGCTTGCGGATTTTCGCATCTGAAAGACTTTCACTCTTTGCCACTAGACCTTCCATAAAGCTTATTATTCTTAATTCATTTAAACACTATAGACTGTAGGAGTGAATAGGGCGTTTGGTATTTAAAGAAATACGGGCATTTCTATGGGTCTTTTCATTAATATTGTATGTAAATAGTGTACTGAATGGGTGATATGTACTGCATCAGATGAAGTGGATTTGATGGGAATATTTTTCTCTATCCAATTGAAATATTTATAGAATGTTGGCTATGAGAGGGAATGGGCGAAACCTCCCCACCCTGCCGCTGCCACGTTTGCCCGTGGCCGTAACGGTCACGGTGGGGACTGCTGAGGTGAATCGGGCTTTCCGCTACGAGGCGGACCTGCACTCCAGCACCTGCCAGGAGCCCCCTGGGTAGTATTATCGGCTCGGGACGTATGGTGACTGGCGAACAGGCCAGGGAGGTTTCAACGGCATTATATCGACAATTGAGAAGATGTCTGCAAGTTTTTTCAGCTATTAGTTTTCGTGAAAATCACAAAAGGTTATCAGCTTACCGCTCGACAGCTGCAAGTGCCTGATCCAGCTTGCCCAGGAGCTGGTCAATATGTTCCTGAGTGTCCAGCTTTTCATCTTCATTCTGGCGGCGGCTCTGCATCAGCTCATAGCTAATGTTAAGAGCTGCCATAACGGCAATACGCTCGATACCAACCACTTTGCCCGTAGAGCGGATTTCGTGCATTTTTTCGTTCAGATAGCGGGCAGCCGTGTGCAGTGCGTCCTGATTGTCTTTGGGGCAGGCAACACGGTACTCCTTGTCCAGGATATGGACAGATGTGACTGACGATTTATCCGTCATGACTCATGCTCCAGAGACCTGAGACGCTGAATCATCGCTTCTACTTTACTGCGTGCAACGTCATTTTTTTCCATCAACTTTGCTTTCTCAGCTCTCCAGGACTGCTCCTGCTGCCGAAGTTGCCGATTTTCTGTGGTCAACTTCTGGCAAAGAGCAACCAGGTAGTTGATTTTCTGGTCGAGGGCGATGAAATCGGATTCTTTCATAGCTTCCCTGAATGCTCGGTTATTAGGGTTACTATAGCCTCTGGAGAAATTCAGAACAACGACTTAATGGTTGGCAACGTTTTATTTTTAATTCGTTTGGTAATATTTTTAATGAGGTAACCGAGATATACAGCAAATTAGTTTTCAACAAACAAGTAAGCCTGCGACGTTGTCACAGACCATTACATTTTAGAGATTAGAGAGGCGTTTGTACAAAGTAGAACCTTTTTACTACATCATAAGATACTTGGGGATAATATTGTCGATAGTAATCAGGTGTTGGCTGTTTGAATATTAATCTCTGCTTCAGGAGATAGAGGTACTTCAGACAATTCACCAGAGAGTGGCTGATCATCTCCAGAGGTGACCTTTACGGAGGGGATCTCATCATCATCTTCAGCAACTTTTTCCTCTTGGGCCTTCAAAAGTGGGTCAGATTGACTGGGTTCTTTAACATCACTCGGCTGGCCTGTTGATGAAGCCGTTGCAGCTTCGTCAGCCCCTTTTTGGCTCATTTCTTCAAGTTCCTTATCTTTAGGGTCAGCATTATTGGGGTCGCTGGGAATTGGTTGATGTTCAGAAGAGAAGAGCCTCTCTTTGTTCTGATATGCGCAATAGGCGGTCAATGGTATTCCTACCACTCCAGCAGTAACTCCAACAACAGTAAGGCCTATTTTCCAAGCAGGCCAACCACTTTCGCTATTACCTCCCTCATTAGGAATAGGTTCGGAACCATTAGTTGCGTTTGCCATGGCAAATGCTTTTTGAGAAAGGTAAATTGTTCCTACAGCTGCCATTTCTACTTTTTCCTTAAATGAAAAGGAGCTTGGTGATGGTAACGCCGAGACTGCATTGGAGATGGCCGATTTGACATTACTCATAATACCTATGTTACGGCCTCCAGCATTTGCATTGTTCTGTTGAGGAATATTTTGGTTAGCGTTTACATTGCCGGGATTATGGTTGAATATTTGCCCTAAACCTTGAAATATTATTGATTGTCCATGTAAAGTTAGAAAAAAATTAGCATCAAGAACAAGCGAATAAAACTCAGAAATATATTGATTGTTAAATATTTAGCTTGAATTTGATGCTGTTGAGAAAATTTAAGTCATGTTGTTGTTTATGTTTAAATATTTTTTTTCATTAGTTTGTTTTTTTATTGAATTATATTTGTTTAAGTTAATGGTCAATTTAACTTTGGTTTTTGTTTGGTTGGATTGTAAGATAGTTTTAATTGATGGTTTTCTTTTGGAAGAGTACTACAATCTAGTAATTGTCTCTGCAAGTTAAGCAATAATTTTATAAGATTTTCTGCTGCATGCTAATTTAAAATAAGGCCATTTCTCATGGTCGTTCGAATCAAAAAACAATTAAATAACTAATTGATCAGGCTTTCTAGCAACAATTCTTACCTGGTCTTTACTTCCATGACTCCATACTGGGTAATGTGGGGCCTCTCCCTGCTCGCAGATTTCAATAATAAAACCGGCATTTTTTATTAATGTCCCCAACTGTTCAGAAGTGAAAAAACAAAAATCCCTGTCGGGAATATTTATTTCATGAGCAGCCAAAACCGGGGCAGTAATTTCAGGGCAATTAAAATTATTCGCGGCTTGTGCAAGAAGGCTCAGATAATCCCGCTGGCAGGTAACGGTTAATGGGGATTGTTTATTCGCTTCTCGAACCTCTTTACTAAGGTTTGTGCTTTTTAACACTTCTACGTCACATGAACAGCAGGTAAGCAAAAGAGTCCCCCCTGGCTCGAGAATTCTATAAAGCGCATTGATTGATGGAATTACCTCGTCATTACTGAGGAAATGAAATACTTCTGCGCAAAGAATGCCGCAAAAGGCATTGTCTTCAAAAGGAATATTCTCTGGAAGTTTTGCCGCCTTACATAGGACCGTCTCCTGTTGAGTCACTGGTAAGCTGTGTAACCATTCTGAAAGATCTGGCTCCTTTATATCGGTCGCTACAATATCTGCGCCATTAATCAGTGCAGCATGGGTGTTGATTCCGTGTCCACACCCCAGATCCAGCAGTGGTTTATTTCCTTTCCAGCTGCTCAACCAACGATCCAGGTACACAACAGGGTTGTGAAATGTAAAACCAACTCCCAACTGGTTTTTTTCGTACAAGCTCTCTGACACGATAAGACTCCTGGCTGATTGGACCTAACAGAATAGACACTTTCAATATTTAAGGTGTTTGCCTAACAAGTTTGTCAGGGAAGTCTGTTAGAATCGCCTTCAAGTTTGACTCAGGAATAACGATGACAATGACTTTCTCTTCCCAGCCTGGCGATTTACCAGTATCCGTATCTTTTGATGAGCTTGCAGACCGACTGGCAGACCAGGGAGGTCTTAGTCACCCCTCAGAGGTTCATGGTTATTTATGTGGTCTGTTATCTGCGGGAAGCCAGTTGAGTGCTCAGCAGTGGTTGCAGCACCTTCAGGAGCAGATGGGGGATAAAACCTTTGATGAACCCACAGCACAACTGTTAAGTCAGCTGTTTGCCTATACGCGAAGTGAGCTTGAGTCCGGTAGCCTTTCTGTAACCCTGTTTCTTCCAGATGATGATGAGGCGCTTGGCCTTAGGACTGAAGCACTTGGTATATGGTGCCAGTCTTTCATCTCCGGTTTTGGTCAAGGGCTGGAAAATCGGCAGGTCAGTGAGATGGTGGAGGAGGTTCTCCGTGATTTTGCCGAGATCAGCCTGATTGAAACGGCAGATGAGAGTGATGAGACTGAGCGGCTGTACATTGAGGTCAGTGAGTTTGTGCGTCTGGCCTGGTTGAATATAGTTGCTGAAGTATGTGGTTTGCCAGAGACTTCCAGTAATGAAGCCGGTAAACAGGAAACGCCTAACACATTGCACTGAGAAACATAACGTATGGTTTCAGCTGATTATGATGGTGACCGGAACGTGGATCATTCTACAGAAAAGGTGGATTTTGATGTTTTGATCATTGGTGCCGGATTGGTAGGAACCAGTCTGGTGTGCGCGCTGGAAAAGGTGGTTAGTCGACAGGGGTTAAGACTGGCGCTGGTTGAAACCCATGACCTGAGCAAGGTGAGGGACGTACCGCCGAGTTTTGATGCTCGGGCCTCTGCCCTGTCATGGGGAACCCATCGTATATATCAGCAGCTGGGACTATGGGCTGAGCTTGCTGATCAGGCTGAGGCCATTACCGATGTTCATGTTTCTGACAGAGGCAGCTTCGGTGTTTCTCATTTGAAAGCAACCGATGAAGGGGTACCGGCACTGGGCTACGTGGTCAAAAATCATGTACTAGGGGATGTGCTACTAAACCGGGTGCGGGATTTCCACCAGAGTGGTGCGGTAACGATCTTTAGCCCGGATGCAGTGGAAAGCCTGCGTCCGGTTCCAGGAGGAATGATGGTTCGGCTGGGGCTCTCAGAGGTTTCAGCTTCGCTGGTTGTTCTTGCTGATGGTGGTCGTTCAGGTTTGATGGGGCAGCTGGGTATAGCGCTGGAGCAGCGTGATTACCAGCAGCACGGGGTGATTGCCAATATTGCTCTTGATCGCCCTCATCAGGGTATGGCCTGGGAGCGTTTTGCCGGTAAAGGCCCTATGGCATTGCTTCCCTTGACGAGTGATAGCCATTACCAACACAGAATGGGACTCGTATGGACAGTACCAGACGAGGAAGTTGATACGATTTACAATCTGGCAGACGATGACTTTCTGGCATTATTGCAGGAGCGGTTTGGTTATCGGGCTGGGCGCTTTCTGGCAGTGGGTAAACGGGATAGGTACCCACTAACCATGCGAATCGCCAAAGAACAGGTAAGACCTGGGCTCGTTATCTTAGGTAATGCTGCCCATGCCATACATCCGGTCGCAGGTCAGGGTTATAACCTGTCTATTCGTGACACCGTTGCATTGGCAGATAATATCTCGAACTCTCTGGCAAGAAAGGTGCCTGTGGGTGATCTTGGCCGGTTATTGGAGTACTGGCAACAACAGTATGGCGATCAGAATTTGACCAGTCAGTTTTGTGATGGTCTGGTTCATCTCTTCTCCCGTACCGACAGTACTTCTATCCTGGCTCGGAACCTTGGACTGGTAACATTGGATTATTGTCATCCGGTAAAGTCAAAATTTACCCGCAAGGCAATGGGGTTATAAACCACGATAAGCGGTGATCTGGTAAATAAGGATCAGAAATGCAGACATATGACGTCATTATTGCTGGTGGTGGCATGGTGGGCGCCTCGCTGGCTCTGGCTCTTGATCGATCTGGTATGCGGATAGCGCTGGTTGAGCAGCAGGCTCTGCTACCTGGTTCTCTCTCCAGACGTGGCCCCTGGCAACCCAGAGTCAGTGCCCTGACTGAGGCATCGGTAAAACTGTTTAAGTATCTGGGTGTCTGGGAGGACATGATTGCCCAGCGAGTATGTCCTTATACTGATATGGTCGTCTGGGATGGTGAGGGTACTGGAGAAGTAAGGTTTGATGCCAAAACTCTGCCGCAACAAAATCTTGGCTACATCGTTGAAAATGACGTGGTTCGTAATGCGCTTTTGCATAAACTGGCCAGCTCTAAGGTCCAATGCTACGGAGAACAGAGTCAAGTAGATTACAAACTTTCCGGTCAGGGGGGAGACGTCATTCTCGAAAGTGGAGAACCACTTTATGCTCAACTGCTTGTCGCTGCAGATGGGGCAAATTCTAATTTACGTCAACAGTCTGGTATTCCGGTTAACCAGAAAGATTACAGGCACCATGCGCTGGTAACGACGGTTGAGACGGAACTCTTTCACCATTACACCGCCCGACAGGTTTTTTTGGACTCAGGTCCTTTGGCATTTCTCCCTCTTGAGAGTGTTGATGGGAGGCACTACTGCTCCATTGTCTGGTCGCTTTTACCGTCAGAAGCGGATCGAATAGAGGCATTAAATGATGATGAGTTTGCCCGCGAGCTCCAGAGAGTTTTTGAGAGTCGAGCTGGAGAAATTCTGAAGGTTGATGAACGTTTTCGCTATCCACTGCGTCAGCGTCATGCCCGGCAGTATCATCGGCAGGGTATTGTACTGGTAGGTGATGCAGCTCATACCATCCACCCTTTGGCGGGACAGGGGGTGAACCTGGGCTTGATGGATGTGGCGGTGCTGACAGAAGAATTGATAAAAGCTACTGGTCGGGGAGATGACTATTTTGCACCACATGTTCTGGATCGATATCAACGTCGCCGAATAGGCCATAATTCGCTGATGATGACAGCCATGAGTGGTTTTCAAAATTTGTTTGGAGCTAATGACCTGGGTATTCGATGGATGAGGAATACCGGCTTGAAGCTGACCAATCGATTACCCTTGATGAAAGAAATGATTGTTGGTCATGCAATTGGGCTATCAAACGATATCCCCGAGTTTATTCGTTAAATCTCAACCGATCCTGCAATTTTTTTCTATCCTGACTGCTGGATATGATTATCAAGCAGGCAGGATATGAAATTTCAGACTCTTCTTGGACGCTGTCTAAAAAAAGTTATGGCTTTTGACTTTTGCTGGAAGTCTCTCAAGCTATATCTTATGTGTGACAGGAAGAGTACCTGGTTTCACATTAATCCATCGTTATCTTTCTTAAAACCCTATTTGATCATCCAGGCGGTACTTGGAATTAGTATGTGCTGTCTTTCCATTGATACCTCTGCTGTCGGGATTGAAATAGAAACGCCTGCTGATTATCTGATCAGCCTTGTCAGACACGGTGATCGCTCCCCCAGAGATCTTGGCGGAATGGCAAAATACTGGCCGATGGGGCCAGGTCAGTTAACGTCTGAAGGCCTTGAGCAGGAATACCTTTTGGGGAAAACGATCAGGCGGCGCTATTTCTCTGAAACCATCCCCGATTTCTGGTCACCAAAAGTCAGCCAGCATTTTGCCAAAGGCCTGGATCGTACGATTCAAAGTGCCAGTGCCTTATTGCAGGGGTTTTATCCTGAACAGTCTGCTGAAACAGGGTTGCCAGGCGGCATTCAAGTGCCCCCAGTTTATGCTTCGCCCCTGGCCCTTGATGATCTTTTTTCAGCACAAAGGTTATGCCCTGGGTATCTTCATAGAGTACAGGCACTTGAAAAAAGTGCAGACTGGTTAAGAAAAAAAGAGCAATACCGTGATCAGCTCGCTTTCTGGCTTGAGCTTAGTGAGAATGAAGGTAATGGCGATCTCTACTCTTTTATCCCTCTGATAGATCAAATTGCAATACATAGAATTCATCACTTACCCATGCCAAGAGGTATTTCAAACCAGGAAGCTGTTGAACTGGAGGAATTATTAAACTGGGTCGTGAGCCGAATTGTTGCAAATTATGAAATTGCCCAACTTATTGGTGCACCTTTAGCCAAAGCAATGATCAGGGATTTCAAACGTGTGCAGCAGTGTCTTGAAGAAAAAGGCAGCTGTCAATCCTGTCAACGTTGGACTCTATACTCGGCCAGTGACAGTAATTTATTGGCCATCATGACCATGCTGGGAGCTCCATCTGACAAAATTGTTGATTATGCAACACACTTTGGTGTCCAGCTGAATTGGAATGGCGGTCGTCCAGAAGTGACTCTTTCATTGAATCACAAGCCTTTTGCCGTGCCGGGGTGCGTAGGGCGCTGTTCACTGGATCAGTGGTTGGTTCTGCTTGAGCAATCGCTTCCAGATGACTGGGACTATTTGTGTGCCAGAGAGCGAGGGGGAATAAAATTTGAACCTTATATCCCCAAGGGCAGTGTGGCTAGCCGATAATATTTGATTATCTCTTTCCGAGTTTATGAAATCTCAATAAATTCAGCGTGTTACTGTTTTTGGTGCCATTTTTATGGATGGAAAAGTCTTATTCATGAAAAAGGCTTATGAACATAAAGGTCTTATTAAGAAGTTAATAAAATCAAGCTCTTCCAAGGAAACCTGAAAAAAAACTGAACTATATTTAATCCGTTTCGTCAAAACTGTACTGAATAACAAGTTCACCAGTTTCTGTAAAGGAGTAATTAAATGCGGAAATATTTTCTGGCGGCAGCATTGCCAGTGGTTGGAATCCTGATTTGTTTGCAAGGCTGTAATAAGGCTCGTGAGTGCCCTGAGGTCACCACTGTGGTTTATGAAGATATATCCAGTGCTGATAAAGGGGTTGAGTCTTATACATGCAGTAGTCTAGGCAAAGCCAGCTTGCTTGAGCAGACCTGGTGTGAGGCAAAAGATCAGTTTGAGCAACGTGGTCAATCAACCAGTTCTGATGACTTTCTGGTTTACCTTAAAGGGTTCCGTGAAGGCTACTCATTGGCCAGTCAGGCAGAGGATAGCCGGTTGAGCCTCTTTGATGAGGTTAATAGCCAATCTGAGCCTCCCTACGATATGGGCTATCGTGACGGCTATGTTGCCGTTATGGGGGCAATGGGTATTTTAGAGTACAACTGTACTTCAACAGACCTGGCCAGTGAATACAAAGATCGTTGGTGCGAAGCAGCAGATGCTTATCGCAGTTCTGGCTCTGGTAGTGATAATAATCCTTTTGTGAGGGAGCGGTTCATTGATGGTTATATGACCGGTGGACGTGTTGCCTTGACGATCCCTACTTCAATGGAAGCATTTTTTGGTGGGGAGAACCCTGAAGGTAAGCAGCCTGCGATTGTTCAGCCATCTGGTGATTTGAAGAGTACGGAGTTAGCCTTTTATAGAGGTTTTGATGTTGGGTATAAAGCAATGATTGATAGTATTCGTGAGTCTATCAATCAGGTAATGCAGCAGATGCAAATACCAAACAACATGGAATTTCCTGAAGGGCTGATGCCTCCACCTCCTGGGCAGTAACTGCCTTCACTTCCTGGCTGTCATGGACTTTAGCCATTTCTGGTACCTGTTATACAGCAGGTACCCGATTTTTCCTTAATCAAGCTGTTGTCTTTTTTGTTAGAGACTTCTATCGAGGGTAGAATTAAACTTACCCGCTGCTTCTGGTAGTTTGGGGATTTTGCCGGTGCGAAAGCTCTAAAGCCGTTTGTTTTAATCAAATATCATAATGTCCCGTCCATAAGCAATGAATTCATCAATTGCCGCCTCATCAATTTTCCCATCGGCTACATTCGCTCCAACAATGCCATCGCGCTCCATTACCCAGCTTTTGAAAGCTGCGGCATCAATCTCCTCATCATGCTCATTGGACATTTCCTGAAGCAACCTCGAAAGATTGTCCTGGGCTGTCTGATTTTCATCTAAACCAGAAATAACTCTTGCTGAGTCGCTGCCACAGAAGCGCTCAAACCTTGCTTCGAAACAGGGGTCAGAATCTCCAAATAGTTCAACCAGCATCTGAGGGTTTTGTTGAAACTCGCTCAAACGCTCACGACAGGTATCAAACATGAATTGCAAACCACCGACAACCAGTTCTGGGCTGGTGGGGTCCTCTTCTCGCGTTAAGTGCGCCAACAGGTCGGTTGTCTCTAACAAGAAGGATTGCTTTTCTTGGTTGGTAACATCAGCGCTAGTCAAGTATGCCTCAATCTCGGAAAAATTAGCCTCAGCTCGTTCAAAGCGATTCAGACCGTCAAGAGCATCGTTAATGCGATCGAGTCCAGAGCCTTCAAGTAGCTGTGATAAGGTAGAAAAAATCATTTCCTCATCATAACCACTGTCTGTTGAGCCTATTGAGACTGTACGAGCTTGAATGCGCTTTACTTCTTTATTCGAGTTATGTTCTTCCCTTAGCTGGTCTATAAACCGGTTATTTTGGTCGGTATCTACTAACTTGTTGATCTTTCGCCCATTCTTTTCTACTGCTTTTGGCTCAGGCCCATTGCTGGATTTGGCCTGTTGATCCTTTTCCAGAAAAAGGTTGTTTTTATAGGTCGCATTCTCAATCAGCCTTCCCATGGCATTTTCTCCGTCGCTTGGCAGATATAAATCTCAAATATAATTATAGTCTTGGCTCTGTTGATACAAGGGGGTTGCAATAAAATGTTGAGTTTTGTTGTGATATGGGAATAGCCTTATTAGATGATGAGTAATGGTCACAGATACTGGCAGTTTTACAACTTTCATACTCAACTAAAGGTAGGTTGTCCCAACAAGAGCAGAGGTTTTATTGAAGCTGCCCTGTGGATACTCAGAACTGGAGCTCAATGGCATCAATTAGCGAAAGAGTACAGTTTATATAGCTGGTTGTCGGAATGTGAAATCTCAATGTTCATCCCTCCGAAGGCCAGTTGTAAAGAGTTTCGGTACTGCGACTGGTGGCTCTTTAGAGTGCTATGGAATTGAGTGTGTGTTTGGTAATTTAAAACATTGCAGAAGAACTGCAACCCGCTTTGAGAAGAAAGTCATTAACTACACGAGAATGCTGGCATAGATAGCGCTCATGCTATGGTTGAGCTGATTATATCAGCAGAACCTGACTCCACCCTCTTGATATTGAGAATTAGTTCACGGAACAGCTATTTCATATCTGGAAATTATCACTTTGTTGACTTCAGTTATGTTGGTGAGAAATTTGCTTGATGTAAGATCTCTGTCGTTTTTATGGTGAATGACACTCTGATTGATCGGTATACGTGTAGGTGATTGCGTGCTTCCTTGGTCAGTGGTCGAGAGAAGAACATGACAAGTCTAAAAAGCATCCTGATATTTACTTTACTGTTGGCTTTCTGGCCAATGATTTATGTCTCTTCCTGTTATCTTGCATTGGATGAAATCGGCCAACTCGCCATCCATGAACTCTATAACTTTATTCCACTGGGTGTTATCAGTGGATTAGCTGTGATTATTCCTCTGTGGTGCAGACGATACACTCATTGTCTGCTTTGGGGATTGTCTGGATTCATCATTGCTGCCCCCATTTCTTATTTTGCCAGCCTGTATGGTGGTCTGGTTTTGGAACCATGGCTTTCTGCAACTGTTCTGGGAAGCTTACCGGTACTGATTTTTACTTATATTGGCTATAAAGTTGGAGAAAAAGTCCAAAGTTATTCAAATGGATATTCATTTGGTTAAATCAGAGGACGTGATCCATCGATACTGATGCCGTCAAAATCTATTTTTTACTGCAATAACCGCAATTTAGCCTTGTTCTATAACCCTTGTGAGAGAAGGTTGCTAAACTAAAAGAAGCCTTCTTTTAACGATTATTCTGAATAAGAAACACAAAGGTTTGAACAATGCATAAGGCTGTGTTTTCCGTAAAACTAAACTCTGATCAGGTTCTTCAGTACTATAAAGGGCAGAAGAGCTCGGTAAGAGTCCGTACTGAATCAGGTCAGACAATGAGTATCCCCTACGACATCATGCTGAAATTTGTGACTAGAGAGGGCATTTATGGTCGTTTTGAAATTACCTATGGGGATGATGGAAAGTTTCTGGATCTTGTTCGTCTAAGCTAATTCCCGTCAGCCTCACTTTGGCAGCATTTTTTGAGGATCATTGCTAATTTGTGTGCTGCAGGACCAATATAGTTCGAGTCAGGAAAGACCATATACAGCTGGACATTCCGGCTATTACTGAGCTTGGTATCTAACCGTTTGATAACACCCTCTTCAAGCTCCTGCTGAATATGATGGGTTGGTAGCCATGCAAACCCAAGTCCCTGTCTGACAAGCCTTATCGAAGAGCTGATGTGGCTGACTGTCCACCGCTCTTCGGCTCCAAGCCAGCCAGCATCAGCTTCCCTTTTTATCCCTGAATCACGAATAACGATTTGCCGATATTGTTTTAGTTCTCCCTCACTGATTGCTTGATCACGCTGAGCCAGAGGGTGACTCCTGTGGGCGAAAGGCGCAAAATTAATGGATAACAATGGTTCTCCTAGAAAGCCCTGAGGAACGATGCCTGTGATAACAATATCGGCTTTGCCACTGACCAGCATGTCAGTTGTGCCGGACAGGACTGATTCAACAATCTCCAGGCGTGTATGTCTTGAAATGGGAGAGAACTGATCTAGCGCCTTGATTAACAATGAGTTAGGAAAGATGACATCGACTGCCAGAGTAAGCGTTCCCTCCCAGCCTTCTGAAAGACTTTCTGCCACTTTTTCCAAAGCGTCGGCTTCTTTAAGCAGTGTCTGTGCTCTTCTGAGCATGACTTTACCGGCTTCAGTCAATACGGCTTTTCGCCCCTTAATCTCCAGCAGTTCAATACCCAGCTGACGCTGAAGCTTGCTGATAGCATAACTGATGGTGGACTGGCTTTTGAAAATGGCTTTTGAAGCCTGGGCAAAGCCTCCATGTTCTACGACTGCCTGAAGCAGACGCCACTGATCAAGTGTTACCTTTGACATTTTTATATCTAATAAATCGATGGTTTTATACGGTATTTTGAACTTTTTTTTCGGTAATTTCGACGATAAATTTAAATCATGATCATAACAATACTGAATTGAAAGGTGTGAAGCATGACTAAATTACTGCAAATCAACAGCAGCCTGTTTGGTGAACATGGGCAGTCAACCCAGTTGTCACAGAAGTTTATTAAGCGTTTTCTGGCCGTTAATCCTGATGCTCAACTTAACGTGAGAGATCTGGCTAACGAGCAAATTCCGCACCTGGATGCTGAAATCGTGATGGGCTTTGGAATCCCCGAAGACCAGAAAAACAATCGACAGACAGAAATGACGGCGCTTTCTGATCAGTTGATAGAGGAAGTGAAGTCCGCTGATGTTCTGGTGATTGGGTTGCCTATGTATAACTTCAGTTTACCTTCAACGTTAAAATCCTGGTTTGATTTTATTGCCAGGGCTGGGGTTACCTTTAAATATACCGAGCAGGGTCCAGTTGGACTTCTGGAAGGAAAGAAAGCATACATCATGGCTGCCAGAGGCGGACAATATTCTGGTACTGAGTACGATACACAGACCGCACTGGTTCGACACTTTCTCAGTTTGTAACTATTCAGCACCCAGCAAAGGCGTATTGTTGTAATTTCGAACCGCTTTAAGAAGCGCCTGAAATATGTTCAACCCCTGCTTTTTAGCAGATGATAAATAGCTTCGGATTCGGGTAAACATGGTACCTCCGTCTTCGCTTCTGAAGCAGCCTGAGATCTTCTGCTTAAGTTTGGCCATCCTGGCATCACGTTCACTGCCATTGTTATCGAAGGGAATTGAAAAGTCCGACATGAAGCGCAACGTTTCAACCTTAAACTCAATAAGCCTTTTGAACAGGTTGTAGGCCTTGGTATTCCTGACCTTCTTACGTCCAAGCACCTGTCGTTGTTTTTCCATATAAGCGGTTTCCTTCGTGAGAGCCCTTTGAAGGATTTGGTCGTATATCGTCTCAATGCGAAGCTGTATTGCACCAGGCATTTGAGTCAGACCGGCTGCTTTGTATTTCTTGCAGAAGTGCCAGGAGAGCGTAAGCAATTTCATCAGCCGCAGAGCCAGCTTATTCGCATCCCTATCGACAACTCCCTGAAGCTCTCTCAGATGATGGGCATTACAAAGCACATGCACTGCCGCATAGGCAAAGTAGGACTTCCAATGATCGTGAACCAGAATGCCTGCAAAAGTCAGCAGGATGCCCATTGCATCCATTGCTTCACAACCTCGCCTTTCTGAGAGGTAGTAAAGCGTCCATTGGTCATCTCGCATAATGTGTAACCACCACAGTGAACCGTCAACCCGCATGCCAGTTTCATCCGCTCCTGCAACCGGACTTTCTTGTAAAGCATCGCGGATACTCTGCTCAGTAGAGGCCAGGTTCTCATGGGTATAGGCAACAAAATTGGCAACAGAGCCTGCGCTGACACTCATGCAATAAATAGTATTGAAATACTCAGACACCCGGTGATATGGGATGAAGTGATACTGGTTTAAATGAACAGCCATTGCCTGAGTCACTTCTCCGTATTGAGCAGCGGCTTTCACTCCTTGGGGAAACTCAGCGGTGTTCCGTTTACCACAAGGACATACTTTAACGTCTGCCCAGTACGCGGTAACTTCAAATTCTCCGGGTCTACCTGGATCAAAAACCTGTCGCTCAATGTATTTGGTGGGTTTAATATCGATAAGCGAAGACTGGCAACAGCAACATTTTTCAACCTTCAGATGCCTGACATAATCGGGTAAGGCGACACGTCTCAAACAAGAGCCTTGATGACCTTTCTGGCCACCTGGTTTATTGCCTGAAGATGGTCTAAGGCTTTTGGGGTTCGGTGTTTCCTGTGAGGAGCAGGGGGCTTCTTTGGAAGATGTATCACCTTTATCACTCCCTTTTTTACTGGGCTTTTGATAACCATCTGACGATGGTGGCTTACTACTGTTTTGACTGTTTTTATTAACCCTTTCTTCCAGTTCGCTGCAACGTTCCCGTAAAAGCGCATTCTCGGTCCGAAGCTCTTCATTCTCTTTAAGGAGAGCTTCGGTAAACGGAGTAGCTGGGAAGTCTGGTTCCATACTGGAGATTTGTTAGAAAAATTGAGTATAAGATGATGGTCGAAAAATCAGAAAATTCCAGATTTATATGAAGGGTGCTGAATAGTTACCTCAGTTTTATTGGCATTCAGGATGTAGAGTTTGTTTATGCAGAAGGGCTTAACATGGGAGATGATATCAAGGCGCAGGCAGTAAATGATGCAGAGGTGGAAATAGATAATCTCGTCGCTTGATGGGTTTCATGCTTATGCCTGAAGATACAAATATCGGGGAGTCGCAAAAGAAGTAATGCTTTTGCGACCCACCTTCAGGCTGCGGTGATAATAAGGTATTTTTCCATCAATTCATCCTGAGTTTCTTCGCAGTCCGGGTTTTTCGGAATACAGTCAACAGGACATACTTGTTGGCATTGAGGCTCATCATAATGGCCGACACACTCTGTACAGAGCAGAGGGTCAATCTCGTAAATTTCTTCCCCAGGTGAAATAGCGCTATTAGGACATTCCGGTTCGCAGACGTCGCAGTTAATGCAATCGTCAGTAATCATTAAAGCCATAGGTGACCTTTGAAATTTAGCTCCGCCTGATTGAGGCATATAAAAAACGATTCAGGCGGACAGTGTCTCAGTTTCCGTTGAACTTATCTGTTAGTGCTTTCTGAACACATGGCGATACAAACTTGGAAATATCCCCACCAAGGGATGCAATTTCCCGAACCAGTGTAGAGGAAATATAGGAGTACTGCTCGGCCGGGGTAAGAAAAAGGCTTTCCACTTTTGGCGCCAGCACCCGGTTCATATTGGCCATCTGGAATTCATATTCAAAATCAGAAACGGCTCTTAGCCCCCTGAGAATAACTTGAGCCTGCTGTTCTTCAACAAAGCTCGCAAGCAGAGAACTGAAGCCTGTCACCTGAACATTGGGCAGATGCGCTGTTGATTCTTCGGCGAGGCTGACCCTGGTTTCCAGATCAAATAGTGGTTTTTTTTTGGGGCTTTCAGCAACCGCAATGACAATGGTGTCAAACAGTTTAGCCGCTCTTTCAACAAGATCCATGTGGCCCTTGGTGATAGGGTCAAACGTACCAGGATAGATTACCTTGATCATTAAAAATGACTCTCCGGCCACAATTCCAGTGACAGGCTCAAGTGACTAACAAATAGCTAAAGCAGCTGGCTATTATTAGGAAACCATGCCTGACAATATGGCGACCTTTTCTTAGTAAAAGGGCATGTTAACGAAATAGTCAAAAGGGTTCAAATGGCTGGATTATTTAGCGCTTTGTCGTTATGTAGCTCAAAATGAGGGAGAAAGGGTATTAACTATCTGATGGCGTCCGTAGTTTAGGCCAGTGAGTAATGAGGTGTTGAGTTCTGGTGTCGGGTTTTCCCGAGTAAAAATTGTTGAGAACTTCATGAAAAACGGAGTGGCCAGTTAACTGGGCAAACAGAGTAACACAGACGTGTAACTTGAAGCTGTCTGTTTGCCCCATTTCTCCACCACCTAAGATCGTTTTAATACCGATATTTTTGTTCTTGTGCTGATTGATTGTATTACACACTGACTCCAGTCGGCTTCTCAGTGTGGGGTCTGACCAAAAGTTTTGAACATCCTGACGGCTTTTGAAAGCAAAATATTTACATCTATCACTCGGCCGATCTGTTCTACCATCAAGGATGGGAAATATAAACCAGCACCAATGGCCTCTCTTTTGACCATCTACTAACTCACATAGAGCCTGTTCATATTGAGTTTTAGAACTCCAGAAATTGACGAGTTGGTTTTGATAGATGAGGAAGCGTTGAAAATCATTACTGTCCGGTGCGTTTTGAAAATGTTGAAGGATATAAGTGCAAAAATTCTGAATAATACTTATCGCACGATCAATGAGGTTGGTTGCGGCAGAAAAAGCTGATTGAGCGAACCTTCCTGAAAGGTCAGCGGCATTGGATACGCTCCAGCGAGACCAGTCCGTCTGCTGGTGATTGGGTATGTCAACACCCGGCGTTGCGTTTTCTGGAGAGCCGCCATTGCTTGCGAGTAGAGTGGCAGGTCCATAAGTGGTCATATCAAGATCAGCTCTTATAGTTCTATAATATGTAAGACCTTTCTTGATGGCGATAGTTCAGTTTTGCTTGTGTTTCAACACTGTAACCATGAAAGGCCATAGTCTTTCATGGTTCTGGCTCCCAGGTTGGGAGCCAGACTTTAAAGGATAGAATTATTTGCCGCCAGAAAGGAACGCCAGCATTTTTTCCTGCAACCATCCTCCATAGGGGGGATAGACCATTTTGGCACTGTTCAGCTTGCCTTTGGTTAGCACTGCCTTTGCTTTAGAAAAGGTCTGGAAACCTTCGTAACCATAGTAGTGCCCCATACCTGATGGGCCGATGCCACCAAAAGGCATATCTTCCACCGCTACATGAAACAGGCACTCATTAATGCAGACTCCACCGGAATGAGTCTGTTCCAGAACCATTTCCTGATTTTTAGTGTTAGAACCAAAGTAATAAAGTGCCAGAGGCCTGGGGCGGTCCTGTACAAATTGAATGGCTTCGTCAAGGCTGTCAATACCGATGATAGGGAGCAAGGGGCCAAAAATCTCTTCCTGCATAATACCCATGCTATCGGATGGATTCTCGATCAAGTGGATGGGTATTCGACGGCTTCCGTCGTTAACTTCTTCGTTGCCTGGCGTATGAACAGTTGCTCCCTGCGCTTTGGCATCATCAAGCAGTTTCAATAAGCGCTGGTGATGACGGTTATTGATGATAGAAGTGTAATCATTGTTCCCGTTGACCTTTGAGTACATTTTTCGAAAGGCTTTCAGGTAGTGTTCAATAAAAGCGGCCTTTTGGTCATTTTTTACCAGAATATAGTCTGGCGCTACGCAGGTTTGACCAGCATTCAGGGCTTTTGCATAGCAGATTCTTTCCGCCGCCTCCTGTATCGGAAAATCGTTATCCACAATAACCGGAGACTTGCCTCCCAGCTCCAGAGTTACCGGTGTCAGATTTTTTGCCGCAGCTCGCATGACATGGTGGCCAACAGGCGTAGAACCGGTAAAAATAATGTGGTCAAAGGGCAGGCTGGTAAATTCAGTTGCCACTTCCGCATCACCACAAACCACCGTGACCAGATCTGCCGGGAAGGTCTGTTCAATGAGTTGGGCGACCAGTTCCGAGGTTTTTGGTGTGAACTCTGACATTTTGATCATGGCCCGGTTGCCTGCGGCAAGAATCGTTAATAATGGGCCTAGAGATAGGAACAGTGGGTAGTTAAAGGGCACCACAATACCTACAACTCCCAAAGGTTGATACACCACTTTGGCTGAAGCTGGCAAAAGCTGAGGGCTCAGCTTTCGCTTGCTGGGTTTCATCCATTTTTTAAGCCGCTTGAGCGTATAGTGGATATTGCCCAGGTTTGGCATAAATTCTGTGAGTAAAGACTCGCTTCTGGCTCGGCCACCAAAATCGTCATCTAAAGCTGACAGTAATGCATCTTTATTGCTCAGCAATGCTTTCTCAAGGGCCTTTATACGGGCCACCCGTTCCTGATAGGTTGGGTTAGGGTCTTTCAGAAACGCTTTCTTCTGAACGGCAAGAAGATCCTCTAGAGGGGTTGTGATTTGCTGGGTCACTTTCCTGTGCTCTGACGTAATGGGTTCGGCAGCGGTCATGGTTGTCTCCCTCTTAGGCATTAATGGTTGTTTTAATTATTTTTTATTTTCTAAAGACTGCTCTTAGAGAGGCTTGCCCACCCTCGTTGAAGGGGGAGAAACCTGCATTTTTGATGCAGACTCTCGATAGTGCTGAATAGCAGGACTATCGTGTTTATGTTATTTTTAGAGTAATTACTCTAAATCGTCAATTGCTTATTATTGCAAACAGTCTTTTTATTTCGTTAAGGGTACATGGTGAAAGTGGTTATATGGCTGTGAAAACGCGTGAAAAAATTCTCAATACTGCCATGCAACTCTTTAATGAGCTGGGTGAAAGAGCTGTGACGACTAACCATATTGCCAGCCACATGGGTATCTCTCCTGGAAACCTTTACTATCACTTTCGCAATAAAGACGCGATTATCCTTGCGCTTTTTGAGGGTTTTCAGCAAACGTTGACTGCCGACATTGTCCTGCCTGCAGGGAAGGGAATCACACTGGAGGACAAGCAGCAGTATCTGGAAGCGTTGCTGGCTGGTATGTGGAGATACCGCTTTATATTTCGGGGGCTGCATGGAGCTGTTGCCCGGAGCGATGAGCTGCAAGTCATGTACAGAGGATTTGCCAGCCTCTGTATCACGATGATAGAGCAGGTGTTCCGAGGGCTTATTGCATCAGGCTTGATAAAAGCCAGTGATGAAGAAATTGAAGCGCTTGCCCTGAATACATTTATGGTTCTGACCAGTTGGCATGAATTGGTCCATGGCGTGTTGAATGATGAAAAGGGGGAGCCGTCAAGAGCGATGCTCAACAGAATCATATATCAGGTTCTGATTATGGATCGGGGGTTCATTACGCCCGAAGCCATGGATTCCTTCAAAGCGCTGGAGCAGACTTACTTTTCTCCCCTTGATATCTGATATATACGACTATTTTTTATTTTGTAGTAGGCAGACATGTCGATACAGAAAAAGGGGTGTTGTCAGTTTCATGTTTATTCTGTTGACCCTTTATATGGATGCTTTTTCAGGAAGAAGAAATCATGTCGATCTCTGGTACCAATAATAATCGGACGCCTTTGGCACAGGGGCCGCATGAAAATCAGGAACCTGTTGGCAGCCGGGATGGTAAGGAGGTTCTTCAGGTAAGGGGGCGTGGGCTGGGCTTAAGAAATCCGAAGGGCAGTGAAGTCATGCCGGAGCCGAGAAAGCGAAAGTTACTGGATATGAGTGTTGCTCCCACCTCTGCTAAAAGATATGTGTCAGCCAATCAGCAGGATAAAGAAAACCAGAATTTATCAGTATCTGGAAGAGCGATGTCTTTGGAAAAGAAAGGTGGCATAGCTACTAAACCAGAACATTGTGCTGATGCTGAAATAGCCCAAACAGCAGAGTTGTTAGCTCAGAGTTCTGGGGTGGGGGTTGGATCTGAAGAACGACAGGAAGAGCTAAGCCTGTCTTTTGAATCCTGGAATAATGCTATTCGTGATGCGGCCCCCTATGTAGATGACGTAGTGGACTACCTTTTTGGTGAAAGTTATCCATCATCAGGTGTCTCAGATGCAACGAAAAAAATTGAAGCGTTATTGTCTGATCCTGAAACGAATCTGGCCCGATTTGAAAAAAAACTTCTCGATACATGGCAGGCGACAGCATCTCCAGTCCATCTGGAAGTTCTGAAGAATAAGTTAAAGAGTAAGCTGATTTTTGCCTGGCAGAGAATGGGGCAGGGAGATCTCTATAAGCTGCAGATGGTAATGGAGTCACTCTGTCTTCAACCTGGAGGAGGGCATCATCAGTCAAAGGAGTTAAAAGCATTTATTCAACATGAAGATCAGGTCATCCAGGCTTACCGTGATGGTTTTATTTATGATGGTGAAAATGCGGTTGATCCATTACACCCGGCTGGAGATGTTCACCGAAGTAGAAAAAAGGTGGTTGCAGTCGAGTCAACTTACCGGGGGAGTGAACATGGAACGGTCAGGAATGAGAGTAATATTCCTGATATTAGCCTGTCGAATCTTGATGATTCTTCGTTGGTTCAAGTTGAAGATGACCTGGTGATCAAAAACGCTGGCGGGAAAGTTTTGAAAGATTCTGTTGCCTTTTCTGATGGTACTTACTCATTTCATGGGGCATCTGTTGAAATGGAGCAGAGAGATAAGAAGATTTCTGCTCAACTGGAAAAAGCAACGCCTGAAGCTGACAGTGAGTTTGGAACAAGGATCAGAGCTTATATTAATCACCATACTGCTCATGGGCGTGACTTGAAAGATCTTGCTATTACTGGTGATGCCAATGTTTGTCTGTTTGATGATGATCCAGTCTCAGGCTTAAGAACGTTAAAGCCCGGTGTTCAGGAAATTCTGGATGAACACCATCTGGCTCTCGTTGTGCCCAGTGGTAAAGTAACTTGGGGACGGCCGATTTCTGATCAGTTGCACAAAAACGCAAAATCTTCAGAATTGTCAGGTTATAGAGATACAATGCTACTGATGGTGCCGGTGACATCAGATAATCTGCAAACGTTGAGAGCGTTGGGCGCTGATCCTGCTTTGAAGCAGGATACCTTCTTTCCCCTGAAAACACTTGAAGGCCTGAGTGTTAATGCAGTTAAGCCGGAGATGCCTGAATCGATTATTCACCGTTTATCTGCGGATCGACATCAATTCAGTTTGGCTTTTAATGATCGGGTGATGACGGATCATGCGATTCTTGTTGGGCCAAACCATATTGTTGGGAACACAGCAGATTGCAAGGGAATTGGAACCGAAGGGAAGAGTCTGACTTTTGATAAAGCCAAAGAGGTCTGGGGTGAAAGAAGACCTCCTGAAGAACAGTACGAAGAAATGGCTCAAAGTACGGCCCAGGTTCTTTCTGATGTGTTCAATGGCATTATGGATAAAAAGAAAGGCTCATAATTGAGCCTTTCCTGTCTTTTGGTATCAATCGACCGGATTTACTGCTTAGCAGATACGGTCTGCTTTGTAGTAAGACTCACCAGTATCAATACCTGCGTCAAACTCAGTCTGACCACTGCGGCTGGAAGTTCTCAGCTCTTCGCGGGAAGCAGCAGTTTCTTTAGGCAGCAGATGGTCTACAGCTGCTTTTTCTTCCAGCAGTTCCTGTTCAGTTTTCTTCATCATTTTCTGACCGTAGTCGTTAATGTGAAGGTTCTGAACAATCTGATAGCTGCCAAATTCACAGACGACAGGGAAAGAGTAGTAGATGCCTTTGGCGACACCGTAGCTGCCATCGGAAATAATTCCCATGGAAACGATGCGGCCATCACTGCCCAGGGCCCAGTCACGCATATGATCAAGAGCAGCCTGTGCGGCGGATGCAGCACTGGATAGGCCACGCCATTCGATGATTTCAGCTCCACGCTTCTGGATGCGAGGTGTGTATTCTTCCTTGTACCACTTCTCATCGATCATATCGATGGCAGCTTCATCACCCAGTACCTGGGCGTGGTGCAGATCAGGGTACATGGTTGGAGAGTGGTTGCCCCACACACAGACGCCTTCGATATCTGATGGGTTTACACCCAGCTTGTTGCCCAGGATGCCCTGTGCACGGTTGTGATCCAGTCGGGTCATGGCACAGAACTGGGATGGAGCCAGGTTCGGAGCATTGCGGGACAGGATCAGACAGTTGGTGTTCGCAGGGTTACCAACCACCAGGGCTTTAACGTCACGGTTAGCCACGTCATTCAGCGCTTTGCCCTGTTCAGCAAAGATAACCGCATTCGCTTCCAGTAGATCAGCACGCTCCATGCCCTTGGAACGAGGGCGAGCTCCGACCAGCATGGCGTAATGAATACCACGGAAACCATCAAATGGATTGTCGTGCAGACTGATACCGTGAACCAGTGGGAAGGCGCAGTCTTCCAGCTCCATGGCAACGCCACGAAGTTTGTCCATAGCCTGTGGGATCTCAACCAGTTGCAGGATCACAGGCTGATCAGGCCCCAGCATTTCACCGGCAGCGATTTTGAACAGCAGAGAGTAGCTGATGTTACCAGCTGCACCTGTGACCGCAATTCGTACGGGTTGTTTCATGGGGAACTGCTCCTTAGAGTTTTCAGGTTCGTTCTTAGATTAGGAATACGTCCAAATCGCCATGAGCCATTCTTTATGGAAACTTCTTAAACTAAAAAGTCGTAAAAGAGACACCCGACCCACGGCATCCATAATTGTAAGCCTGTGGATAATACAGCGTTCAGACGCACTGTTTATTTGATAAAGATCAGCCGCGCACAGATTACTGATATCGTTTCGGTAAGTCCATATGTGAGGCGTTGATTATTGTTGTTTTTTTATGCGAGACCAGAGGCTGAAGCTTACTTGCCCAGCGGTTTTGCTTTTCTCCAGCTGCCAGTTCTCCGGAACAGGCAAAGGGTTCAGTTCTTTCTCTACCTCAATATAAATATGGCTGTTTTCATTGAGGTAGCCGTTGCTTTCAAGTAGCTGACAGGCAGGCTCCAGCAGATTCATCCGAAACGGTGGATCCAGAAAAATCAGGTCAAAACTGGTTTCAGCTGTTTGGTTTAACCAGTTGAGGCTATCAGTCTCAACAACTTTTGCGTGCTCAGCTTTTAATAGCGCGAGGTTGCTCTTTAACGTTCTGGCGGCAACGGGACTTTTTTCCAGCAGGGTTGCTGAGGAGGCGCCTCGGGAAAGTGCTTCCATCGACAGCGCACCTGTGCCACTGAATACATCCAGAACCTTTGTTCCGGGGGTAATCATTGCCAGCCAGTTAAATACCGTTTCTCGCACACGGTCCGATGTCGGGCGCAACCCTGGAACATTGGCAACTGGCAGCTTCCTGCTACGCCATTCCCCCGCAATAATTCGCAGCTGACCTCCGCCAGTATGTGAAGAGTGCTTTGAATTGCTTGATTTATGAGTCTTAACGGCCATTTTTCAAAAATTGGTAATAGTATCATACGATATTCTTATTTATAGCAGTTTGTGTGCCGCTGCATTCAAACGGCAAGCGATAGACCTGAGAATAGTAAGATTGTTAACTTTACCTAACCATTTTGTTAGTAAACTTTAGTCTTGATGTTGCTAGGCTGCCCATTTTTTTAACAGTAGTAAATTAGGGATGACAAAATGGATGCGAATATGGAGTTAGCGGTGCATAGTGTTACTTATTCTGCCTCAAGCCGGTTCCAAGCCATGGAAATGGCGCACAATTTGTATAGTAAACATGGTTTCTTCAAGGGTTTAAAATGTGCTGTTGATGCTTTCTGTACACGTCGTGTCGCTTCATTCACGGTTTCTGACGAAGAGCTCATACAAGAAATTGATATTCAGATGAAGCAAAGATTAGGGCCTGATTTACCAGAGAGGTCCATAGTATCTGTTAAACCCACAAGTTATCATCATCCTATCTTTCGCATAAAGTCCATGGAGCCAGGAGCTTTTCCTGTTCTTGAATCGTTCCGTGGGGAAGGTATGGAGCTGTTTGAAATGCCGGAGTCATGGGGGAGTCTTTTTTGTCGTTGGTTTTATGCTCTTAGAAGTAAAGTACTTTCATTAAGTAGGGACTTGGGTATTAGTCCTTGTTTCAATGGAAGAAAAAAATCCCCAGATATGAGTAATGTATTATTTTTTCCAGTAAAAAACAGCAAAGTAGGTTTTCAAGTCAAAAAAGGAATGATAGAGACAGCAGAAAAAAGTGTTGTGTTAAGTGGTAATTATTGTGGCGGTAACTCTTTTGATGAAATTCTTGATGTTTTTATTTCCAAACTTCAGGATGGTAAAAAAATTAAAATATTATTACTTTCATCTTCAAAGTTCTTTACAGAATCTAATAAGTCCAAGATTGACCTCCTTACCAGCAATTATCCTGAATTATTTCAGATTATTTTGACTGATGATTGTTTTATGTATTCTGATGAGCTTAAGAAAATAACAAACCATACTAAGGGTCTTGTTGTGGACGGCATGTACAGTGTGATGGGGGGGAGTGGTATCGAAGATAAGTATGCTTATTATGAAGGTGTTGGTGATAGATGTGGGAATGTGGCTAGTAATGGAGGCTTCCTTGATTATCTCCTGCCGAGAGGTTTTCGTGATATGGATTTTGGTTTTGTAGGCTCTGAGTTTGCCATTAATCTCCAGGAGCAGCTTTTGAACTTAGGTCGTATATGGAAGATATATAATGGTGACCGGGGAGTTTCGTCAGGGCCAGATGTTACTACGCTTCTTTTAGATGAATTAAAATCTGAATATAAAACAAAAACAAAAACAAAAACAAAAACAAAAACTAAAACTAAAACTAAAACTAAAACTAAAACTAAAACTAAAACTAAAACTAAAACTAAAACTAAAACTAAAACTAAAACTAAAACAAAAAATGATCGTAAATGCCCTATGGATAAGGGGGCTTTGAAGAATCGGTGGGGGGGGGATAAGATGGCAGTAGGTACTGCTAGAATTTATTGTTCTGGTCCTGAGCAAAGTTCGAATGATTTTTATGACGAGGTAAAACGACGGGTAAAAGCGGCCAAAAAGCATATTTATATTGATCATATGTACTTTCATTGTCCTGAAGACTTAAAAAGTTTGCTTGCGAAAAAGGTAAACTCAGGTGTTAAATTAACAATCGTAACCAATGGTAATGAAAAGTTCTCTCCCTCAGGTCATAAAGCTTTTGGGCCGAGAAATCGTGCAGAAGTAAAATCATTGTTAACTCAGATTAGACCAGAGTGTATAGACAATATCTCTGTGTATGAATACGGGCAAAAAGAGGCTAATTTACCTCGAAAAACAACGCTTCATAAAAAAGTAATCGTCATTGATGATTTTGTTTTAGCTGGAAGCAGTAATCTTGGCTATAAGTCAATGGTTAGCTGTAGTGATCATGAGGTTAATTTTGTTGCAAAATCGAAAGAACTGGCCAGAAGAACAATTGCAGTAATTCAGGACGATGCCTACAAACTTCTCCGAAAGCCTGAGGTTGATGCAGCAGAAGATACTGCAAAGCCATTGTCAAAAAAACTAGACCTCTCAACGTTTTATGTTTCCACAAGGGAGCAGTTTGTTTCGTTTATGCATCGATATAACGCGTGGCTAATTGGGTGATCTACAGGTCAGGGGCTTTCATCACTTCAGGGCATGGAGTCCCAATCTCCTGATGAGTCATGTGCTGATATACGCATCAGCCATGATTGTTCTGTGGGTAATAATCACCTAGTCTAACGACTTATCTACAGTGAGAGCCCACAAAATGAGGCCAATGGTCAGAACACGAACTTAAGCCACAGCATCTATCTGGTGCTGTGGCTTGTCTGAAATACCTTCCGATATGCCGCAGAAATGTATTCTTCGCTTCTGACGGAGTTCTATCGGCTTGTCATTCTCAAAAAATTCATCGTCGCAAAAAAAGTGGACTTTCTCTCTGACGCGTACCCTGATGTTGATGGTGCCCTTTGATCTTTTGGCCTCCCTGGGGATGGATATCTATCTGCCCGCGTTGCCGGGGATGAGGGAATATTTTTCAACATCACCGTTGATGGTTCAGTTAACACTCTCCTTGTATATGTTGATGCTTGGGTGTGGTCAGCTGATCTTTGGGCCATTATCTGACCGCTATGGGCGCAGGCCTGTGCTGCTCTTTGGCAGTTTGCTTTTTGTCCTGTGTTCTATTGGTTTAACCGTGGTGGGGTCTATAGAAGCTTTTATTTTCTTAAGGCTCTGTCAGGCGGCTGGTGGTTCAGCAGCCCTGGTAGCAATGTTTGCTACTGTTCGGGATGTCTATGGCCATAAACCGGAATCAGCGACGTTGTACGCTCTTCTGGGAGGCATGTTGGCTTTTGTTCCAGCATTAGGACCTATTGTCGGATCACTTCTGATTGGTTGGTTTGGTTGGGAGTCGGTGTTTTGGAGTCTGGCTATGGCTGGAACGGTTGTTGGGGTGCATGCGTTGTTCTGCTGGCCTGAAACCAATCGCTCTGTGTCTGACGTGTGCATAGCCGATGCATTTGTCCGGGTTATCAGCTCCAGAGCTTTTCTTCTATATACCTTGGGCTTTACCGTGGCCATGGGGTCTTTCTTTGTCTACTTCTCCATTGCGCCAGATATTTTGAT
This sequence comes from Endozoicomonas sp., assembly GCF_965196975.1. Classification (NCBI taxonomy): domain Bacteria; kingdom Pseudomonadati; phylum Pseudomonadota; class Gammaproteobacteria; order Oceanospirillales; family Endozoicomonadaceae; genus Endozoicomonas; species Endozoicomonas sp. The sequence goes on along the minus strand of NZ_OZ239981.1, from coordinate 3,651,713 downwards.
GGGCAGGCTGGGTTACTCGCCTTTTATGTTCAGTCTGTTGTTCGCCATGGCTGCTGTGGTGATGATTGTTGTCAGCCGGTTTGCCGGATCTATAGCAGGTAAGTTTGGTGTCTCTGGCACGCTAAGGCTGGGTATGGTGGTGATACTGTCTGGTGCTCTGCTGATGTTGCTGGGAAAATTTCTGAAATTGCCTGATGCTCTGGTCTTGCTGTTACCGATGATGGTCATTTCGGTTGGTATCAGTATTACCTGCTCTGTCTGTGCAACAGGGGCTCTGGCTGAATTTAAAGATATTGCCGGTACTGGGGTTGCCCTTTACTACTGCCTTGAAGCCATTCTGGTCTGTTTGCTCGGTACGGCTGCGGTGACACTTTTGCCAACAGGAAGTCTCTGGCCATTAATTGTTTTCTCTGGCTGTGGTTCCCTGGCTGTCATGGCTTTTTCTGCTCAGAGCAATAAACCGCGGAGAGTGTAAGCAGAGCCTGCTAGTCTGAACTCACATGAGATACCGCCTCATTGATTCGACTGGTGTCACGGGAAGGGGGGATTTCACTTTCCGTGATGGTGGCTTGATGTGTATAGGTGACGGAGTCTGGTGAAATAAAATAAACCAGAAAAATAAGTGCCAGACCTCCAGTTGCCCAGAGTAGCAGTCTTTTATTGTGGATTGTTTCATTCGGGTTCATGAGAGTTGGACTATTTTCCCAGAGAAAGTTCATTTCGTGACAGCCTGAATTAAGATAGGATAAGCGATTATTCATAGCCTGCATGATTGATTGTCATTGCTTTTCATTTGCTTTTACGGAAACGACTCCGGACAGGCTTCAGAGATATGACAATCCTGACATTCATCAGGCGTTCCCACCAAGGTTATTGAAGTAGTCTATGTTCGGTTCGCGCAAAGACGATGAGAAAAAAGCCAAACGCAGTTTTTGGCCCTGGGGTCGACGTACCCAGAATGACGTTTCTGAAGAACAGGTAGAGCCAAAGGCTGAGCCTGCAGTAGAAGACGTTGTATCCACTGTAGAAACACCCGAAGTTACTCCAGAGTCGGCTTCTGAATCCTCAACCAATGTTGTTGATGTTGTGCCTGAGATTGCTCAGCACGCTGAAGATAAGCCTGTTCATCATGAGACTCTGGATGAGCCCACCCATAAAGCACCAGAGGCTTCTGATGAAGAAGCCCCGGTTGCAACAGCTGCTGCTGAAATTGCTCAAGCTGCTGAGCCAGAAATACAGCCCGAAAAAGCGCCCGTTGAGTTAGAGAGCAAGCCTGAAGCCAAAGGGGGCTTCTTTGCCCGGATGCGTCAGGGGCTGAGCAAAACCCGTAACGTTCTGGTCGAAGGCGTTGCAGAACTGTTCATCGGTAAAAAAGAGATTGACGATGACCTTCTGGATGAGCTGGAAACTCAGTTGCTGGTCGCTGATGTGGGGGTTGAAGCCACCACTGAAATTATTGAAAAGCTGACCCAGAAAGTTAAGTACAAAGAGCTGGATGATGCCGATGCCCTGATGGCTGCGCTGCAATCCGAGCTTGCTGATATTCTTGAGCCTGCTGACCAGCCACTGGTCATTCCTGAACAGGACACGCCTTTTGTTATCCTGGTAGTGGGCGTGAATGGTGTGGGTAAAACCACCACCATTGGCAAGCTGGCTCGTAAGTTTCAGTCTGAAGGCCGCAAGGTTATGCTCGCAGCTGGCGATACATTCCGCGCGGCTGCTGTTGAACAGCTGCAGGTCTGGGGTGAACGGAATGAGATTCCGGTGGTTGCCCAGCATACTGGTGCTGACAGTGCCTCTGTTATTTTTGATGCCTTCGAAGCAGCAAGGGCTCGCAATATCGACGTGTTGATTGCCGATACCGCTGGTCGCCTCCATAACAAGGATCATTTGATGGAGGAGCTGAAAAAGGTGAAGCGGGTTCTCGGGAAGCTGGACCCTAATGCGCCTCATGAGGTGTTGCTGGTGCTGGATGCTGGTACCGGGCAGAATGCCCTGAGCCAGGCTCGCCTGTTCCATGAAGCTGTTCAGTTAACCGGAATGGCCCTGACCAAGCTGGATGGAACCGCTAAGGGTGGGGTGATTTTCGCACTGTCCAAACAGATGAAACTCCCTATTCGTTTCCTGGGGGTGGGTGAGCAGATTGATGATCTGAGACCGTTCTCGGGTAAAGAGTTTGTTAAAGCACTATTCTCCCGGGAAGGTTGAGGCCGTGGCTGGTGAGCGGCAAGTGTCGCTCATTAAATCGTTTTAGCAGCCCCCCTGATGTTGGCTACTTGAATAGCATCCAAGAAGGATAGATTAAGGACAGCTGGATGATTCGCTTTGACGGTGTCAGCAAGCGTTACCCGGGAGGTCATGTTGGCCTTGAGCAGGTCAGTTTTCACCTGGAACGGGGGGAGATTGCGTTTCTGACAGGCCACTCTGGTGCAGGGAAAAGTACCCTGATGAAGCTGATCATGCTTCTTGAAAGGGCCAGTGCAGGTCAGGTCTGGGTGGGAGGCCATAACCTGCGGGCTCTGAAGAACAGTCGTATCCCCTATCTCCGCCGCAATATTGGTGTGGTTTTTCAGGATCACCAGCTGCTGTTTGATCGTACCGTCTTTGATAATGTTGCTTTACCACTCCTTATTGCCGGCTATTCTCCCAGTGATTGCGCTGGCCGGGTTCGAGCTGCGCTGGATATGGTTGGGCTATTAAGCAAGGAAAAGCTGTTTCCTGTTGCTCTCTCTGGTGGTGAACAGCAACGCGTTGGTCTGGCGCGGGCAGTGGTGAATCGTCCAGCCTTGATTCTTGCGGATGAACCTACCGGAAACCTTGACCCTCAGTTGTCCACCGAAATCATGAAACTGTTTGAGAGCTTTAATCAGGTGGGTGTTACCGTGTTGATTGCCAGTCATGACCTGGCGCTGGTGGCTCGAATGCGACACCGTATTTTGACTCTGGATCATGGCAGGCTGGTTGCAGACCAGGAGGTTCAGTGAGCTTTTTTAATAAGAGCAACAGGCGTCAACAGGATGGCCGCCGACAACGAGCAGTTGATGACAAGGCTGGTGTGGGAAAATCTGCTGGAAGCACTGTTCATAAAGACGCTCATACCCACAAAAGAGGCGCTAATCGTCAGGCTGCAGCTACCCTGACGCTGCACTCGCTGTTTAGCCTGCATCGACAGGTGGGTAAGGATGCACTGAACCGCCTGCTGAAGAACCCTGTAGCCAGTTTGTTAAACAGTTTGCTGATCGCTGTTGCCTTTTCCCTGCCGGTTTTGCTGTTTGTGCTGGTGAGTAATGTTCAGGTGCTTGGGGCTACCTGGGATGGGCAACCCAAAATCTCTATCTACCTCAATAATGGGGTTAGCCAGAAAGTTATCGATCAACGCATTTCTGATTACCGTGAAAACCCGCTGATTAAAGAGGTTGTCTATATATCACCTGAGCAGGGGGTGAGTGACTTTCAGCAAAAGGCCGGGTTGCAGGATGTGATCGCCCAGCTTGGGTTTAATCCATTACCCGGTGTGATTGAGCTGTTGCCTGTCAGTGAGGCTTCTTTTGAACAACTGGATGATGCTGTTATTCATTTTCAACGAATGGATGGGGTCGACCAGGTTCGTCTGGATAGGCAATGGGTGCAGAGGCTTCAGGCAATATTAACCATGCTGGAACGCTTTGCCGTCATGCTGGGTGGAATTCTTGGGCTTACCGTGGTTCTGGTGATCAGTAACACCGTGCGCCTCAGCATTGAAAGCCGGCGTGATGAAATCAAAATTATCAGTATGGTGGGTGGGACACGGGGTTTTATCGCCATGCCCTTCATCTATATGGGGATCTGGTATGGCGTGATCGGTGCTGTTCTGGCTCAAGTTATTGTTTTTTCTTTATTAACTGTCTTGAGTCATGAAATGATGAATATTGCCGGACTGTATAATAGTGAGATGGTATTATCCGGCCCCGGTTTTAGTATTTTAGGTATATTGATGCTTTCCGGAATAGTGTTCGGTGTTCTGGGGGCAATGAGCAGCTGTTATCGACATTTTCAGGCTTTAGTACCGGATTAGTCCGTGTAAAGTAAGAAAATGTCCTGTAAAGTCGATAGCGATTATAAAGCTAATTGTTGTTATTATTAGTATTAGTTTGAACTTCAACTACTTTAATAGAGTCCAATTAAGAGGGTATCTTGACGGAGTCAGTTATGGGCACCAGTCTTCAACCAGTCG
>NZ_OZ239981.1:2617500-3642500 GCF_965196975.1 Endozoicomonas sp. | reverse complement strand
TGCTCCGTAAGCTGAGGCTGGTCGAAGATACCAGGTGGCTGCGACTGTTTATTAAAAACACAGCACTGTGCAAACACGAAAGTGGACGTATACGGTGTGACGCCTGCCCGGTGCCGGAAGGTTAATTGATGGGGTTATCTTCGGAGAAGCTCTTGATCGAAGCCCCGGTAAACGGCGGCCGTAACTATAACGGTCCTAAGGTAGCGAAATTCCTTGTCGGGTAAGTTCCGACCTGCACGAATGGCGTAACGATGGCCACGCTGTCTCCACCCGAGACTCAGTGAAATTGAAATCGCTGTTAAGATGCAGCGTATCCGCGGCTAGACGGAAAGACCCCGTGAACCTTTACTACAGCTTCACAGTGGATCTTGATGTTGCTTGTGTAGGATAGGTGGGAGGCTTTGAAGCGTGAACGCCAGTTTGCGTGGAGCCATCCTTGAAATACCACCCTGGCAATATTGAGGTTCTAACCCAGGTCCTGAAACGGGATCGGGGACATTGTGTGGTGGGTAGTTTGACTGGGGCGGTCTCCTCCCAAAGAGTAACGGAGGAGCACGAAGGTTGGCTAAGTACGGTCGGACATCGTACGGTTAGTGTAATGGCACAAGCCAGCTTGACTGCGAGAGGTACATCTCGAGCAGGTACGAAAGTAGGTCATAGTGATCCGGTGGTTCTGAATGGAAGGGCCATCGCTCAACGGATAAAAGGTACTCCGGGGATAACAGGCTGATACCGCCCAAGAGTTCACATCGACGGCGGTGTTTGGCACCTCGATGTCGGCTCATCACATCCTGGGGCTGAAGCCGGTCCCAAGGGTATGGCTGTTCGCCATTTAAAGTGGTACGCGAGCTGGGTTTAGAACGTCGTGAGACAGTTCGGTCCCTATCTGCCGTGGACGTTGGAAGTTTGAGAAGAGCTGCTCCTAGTACGAGAGGACCGGAGTGGACGGACCACTGGTGTTCGGGTTGTGTCGCCAGACGCATTGCCCGGTAGCTATGTTCGGACGGGATAACCGCTGAAAGCATCTAAGCGGGAAGCCCCCTTCAAGATGAGACTTCCCTGGGTACTAGATACCCCTGAAGAGCCGTTAAAGACTATGACGTTGATAGGTTGGGTGTGTAAGCGCTGTGAGGCGTTGAGCTAACCAATACTAATGACTCGTGCGGCTTGACCATATAACGCCAAAGCGATCTGCAGACATGCAGAGCCATACGCAAGAGTGTGAAGCAAGAAACAGCTTATACTAAAAACGTTCCGAACTGTCGGACCACAGACGTTTTTGAGTACTTCCTCCATCCATGGAGGTCGAAACCGGATTCCAGAACTGAGAGCCTGAAGGCTTTGAGTTCAACCAGTTAAGCCTGGCGACCATAGAAGGTTAGAACCACCTGATCCCATCCCGAACTCAGCAGTGAAATGACCGATCGCCGATGGTAGTGTGGGGCATCCCCATGTGAGAGTAGGTCATCGCCAGGCACCAAATTCTATGATCTCTGAGCTTAAGGCTCGAAGATAACAGTTTCGTCTGAAGACCATAGAGCAATAGAACCACCTGATCCCATCCCGAACTCAGTAGTGAAATGGTGCATCGCCGATGGTAGTGTGGGGCTTCCCCATGTGAGAGTAGGTCATCTTCAGGCATAAAATACAAAACCCCGATAGCTATGCTGTCGGGGTTTTTTGTTTTTTAATCGTTCGTTCTGGAGAGAAAGGGTCAGCTCTGATCCCAATGCATTGAGCTCCTATTTCCACTGGCATATTATTCGTCGCACAATAATTAAATAAAAAAGGAATGCTCGATGTATTATCGTCGCATCTTATCCGGCCTGATACTGCTCATTTCACTGCAGGCCAGCAGTGAGTCCCGCATCGTAGATAATCTCTCCAAAGCCATTCGATATCAGACCATCAGCCACCAGAAGCTCAATGCTATTGATTATGGTGCCTTTCTCAACTTTCATCAGTTTCTGGAAACCACCTATCCACGAGTTCACAGTCAGCTGAAGAAAGAAGTAATAGCTGACTACAGTCTTGTATATATCTGGCAGGGCAATAACTCAGCCTTCTCACCCGTTCTGTTTGATTCCCATTATGATGTCGTTCCAATTGAGCCAGGAACTGAAGATGACTGGGAGTATGCACCGTTTGCTGGAATGGTAGCCGATGGATATTTATGGGGGCGTGGTGCACTGGATGACAAGGCTTCAGTGATCTCAACGCTTGAGGCGATGGAAGCTCTGTTGGCTGAAGGTTATACCCCTGAGCGAACCATGGTGTTTTCCTTTGGTCATGATGAAGAGATTGGCGGTAGTGATGGAGCTGCCAATATCGCTGCTTACCTCAAGAGTCAGGGTTTTAATTTTGAATATGTTGTTGGCGAAGGTGGTCTGGTTGTCCATGGTCATCCCATGTTGCCCGAAAGCCCATTGGCAATGATTGCTCTGGCTGAAAAAAATTATGTCACGCTGACGCTTAAAGCCTCTGGGGATGGAGGACACTCTTCCATGCCCGTGAAAAACAACGCCATTGTTAATTTAAGCAGGGCGCTGACAACGCTCCATGAAAACCCATTCAAGGCAGAGCTGGTTCAGCCAGTGGCAGATATGTTGCAAGTCATGGGAGAACATATTGGTGGCATTCAGGGCTTCATGATGAGAAACCAGTGGCTGAGCAAGCCTGTTCTCTTATCAGTCATGTCTGGAGATAAGACAAGCCAGTCGATGGTTCGAACGACGACAGCAGTTACCATGATCAATGCAGGGATCAAAGAAAATGTGATTTCGCAGAAAGCCGAGGCAAAGGTCAACTTTCGCCTATTACCCGGTACGTCGGTTGAGCAGTTGATTAACGATGTAAAAACGATGATTGACGACTCATCCATTGTCATTTCCGCAGAGGATTGGAAAACCAGTCCTCCCATTGCAGACATGAATGCTCCTGGCTATGGACAGGTTAAATCGGCCATCAATGCCGTTCTTCCGGAAACGGTCGTTGTGCCTGGCATGCTCACAGCAACCACCGACAGTCCTCATTACGCACCAGTTTCAGAGAATATTTACCGGTTTCACCCGTTCAGTGTGGATATGGAGCTCACGGGCTCCATTCATGGAACAAACGAGCGCATTTCCATAGAAAGTATCAATACAGCATTGGAACTCTCCAAGTCTCTTATCAAGACATCAGGTAGCCCTGAGAGTTGATAATAGACTGTGCTTGTCATCAGTTTCTGCTGACTGAGGCTGATGACAAAAACACAAACAACCTAATTATTGGATAATAGGTGATTGGCTAAACGTGTTTAAAATTGATATTTATAAAAATGAATATCGTATCTATTTAAAAAATAACACTGCTTTTCAAAATAACTAATTAACGTTCATGAATGTTGAATCGAAGAATCAATTCAATTGGGTTGTAAAGTAATATTTCTAGTGAGTCAGAGAAAAGTAAGCGGCTTTATGACTTGGCTCAGGGCAGTAAACAATAACATTGTGCAAGATTATTCAGTAACAACGGTGTGTTCTGGCTTCAGGCAGTGATAACCGGCATTTTGCCCTGAATAATTCAACCGTCTCATCCAGCCAGCTATTAAAAGAACGACAATGTCTGCTTTCTACTGATCAGCTTCAGCGTTCCAGCTATTTGAGTGCACCGCCCAGTTTTATTTGCTCATGTACGGTATGTTTTAAATGACTCCGCTTAAAAAGATTGTCCCTATAGCAATCATCTTTCTGGGACTGTTCTGTTTTCCAGAAATGGTATTTCCCGAAGGTGTCTTTTCCATTTTACAGCAGCGGGTGATGGCCATTTTTGTTCTGGCAACTCTGTTGTGGGTCAGTGATGCCGTACCCGCATTTGCGACCTCCCTTCTGATTATCATGCTGCTGATCTTGACCGCTTCAAACAGCGCACCTTTTCCGCTCAGGGAAGGTCTTGGTGAAGACATGCTGAGCTATGTGACAATTTTCAATAGTCTGGCATCCCCCGTCATTGTTCTTTTTCTGGGTGGATTCTTTATTGCCCTGGCATGCGCCAAGTACAAAGTTGATATCAACCTGGCCCGAGTTTTATTAAAGCCTTTTGGTCAGAAGTACGAAATTGTGATGCTTGGCGTGATGATCATCACGGCGATCTTCTCCATGTTCATGAGTAACACAGCGACCAGCGTCATGATGCTGACCATCATGACGCCACTGGTGGCTCGAATGGACAGCCAGGATCCAGGATGTCGTGCAATGGTATTGAGTATCCCTATCGCTGCAAACCTGGGAGGGATGGGAACACCGATTGGAACACCGCCCAATGCTATTGCTTTTCGATACTTCGTTGGTGAGCATGCGTTGTCGTTTGGTGGCTGGATGCTGTTCGCAGTACCGATTACCGTCATTATGATCGCTTTCAGTTGGTGGTTGCTGCAGAAGATGTACCCTTCTAATGGTGGTGATCTGGATGTTCAGATTGATGGTCGTTTTGAAAAGGGTCTGAAGCCGTACATTGTTTATATCACCATGGCATTGACCATCCTGTTGTGGATGTTCTCCAGTGTCCACGGCATTAATGCTTATGCAGTTGCCATTATCCCGGTAGCCGTATTCAGCCTGTTTGGCATTGTCGATAAGCATGACCTGAAACACATCAGCTGGGATGTGCTGTGGCTGCTTGCGGGCGGTATTGCCATCGGTACTGCACTGGCTTCTTCTGGCCTTGCAGAGTTGATTGTCGGTATGGTGCCATTTGAACAGTTTGGTGCGGTTGCCATCATTCTGGGAATCAGTGTGCTGTGTATGATTATGGCGACATTCATGTCTCATACGGCCACTGCTAACCTGCTCATGCCTATTGCCATCTCCATGTCCACTTCTGTAGCCAGTATTGAAGAGATGGGAGGACTGGTTGTGATTGGTACAGCCGTTGCCCTGGCGTCTTCTCTGGGTATGGGCCTGCCAATCAGTACTCCGCCCAATGCTCTGGCTCATGCGACAGGACTGGTTGATACCAGGGACTTTATCAAAACCGCCCAGATTCTGAGTCCATTAGGGGTTCTATTGATCTTTGCGGTATTGATGTTGATGACTTGGTTGGGCTTCTTTTAAGGGGTAATGTCATTCATGTATGCAGTGATCTTTGAAGTTGAAATAAAGCCCGGCCTTCAGGATAGCTACCTGGCACTGGGTGCAAAGATGCGTGAACAGCTTGCTGACTACCCGGGTTTTATATCGGCGGAACGTTTTGGCAGCCTGACTAAGGAAGGAAAAGTTTGCGGTCTTTCCTTCTGGGAGAGTGAGGAAGCGATATGTCATTGGAAACAGGACATGAGCCACATGCTTTGTCAGCAGAATGGCAGAGACCACTTATTCAGTGATTACCGGATTCGTGTTGCCAGGGTTGAAAGGGACTACAGAATGACAACCCCGTGATCGGGGTTGTCAAAAATAGCGGAGTTGGATTAGAAGTAACCCATTATTCCCAACAGGGTAATCACTGAAAAGATCAGGACCACACCAATGGTACTGATGAATTTGCCGGTTTTGATAAAGTCTTTGCTGGCAACCATGCCGGTGGCATGCGCCAAAGCGTTTGGTGGCGTACTGATTGGTAATGACATTCCCATTGATGCTGAGAGCGCGACGCAGATCACCATAAGGCTGATGCCACCATAATTTTCCAGCCCACTCAAAACAGTAGCCACTGAAACCGCAATTGGCATTAGCAGGTTTGCTGTGGCGGTGTTTGACATAAATGTTGCCATCACCATCGAGACGACGGCCATCAGGAACAGCACAACAAAGGTTCCCATGGTGTCGAAGGGAATGGTTTGAACAATAGCGCGCGCCAGGCCACTTTTTTCTAGGGCATAGCCCAGTGCAATACCACCGGCAATCAGCCAGAGTACATCCCAGTTAATCTTCTTGATATCGTTCGTATCGATAATCCCGGAAAGGGAGAAAACGATAACGGGTAACAAGGCGACAGTGTATGAGTTTACACCATGAATGCTGGAGGTGGTCCATAGAAGAACCGTTGCGGCGGTTGTTGCATAAACGAGATAAGCTTTTGGTGATCTTTCAAAGGAGCATTCGATTTTAACGGAAAGTTCTTTGATGTTTCCGGGGTATAGCTTACGCAACAGTACCCAGGCAATCATGATTAATCCCACGGCCATGGGAATGGCAAACAGCATCCATTCACCAAACGTAATGGCATGCTCGCCGGTTAAATAGCGAAAAGCAATGGCGTTGGGTGGTGTGCCAATGGGGGTGCCAATACCACCAATATTGGCGGCAATGGGCACAGCAAGAATGACCCCCTTCACGCCATTATCGGTGGTATCAACGTTTGCCAGCAATGGCGTCAGCAAGGTCAGCATCATCGCTGTTGTTGCGGTATTGCTCATAAACATGGAGAAGAAGGCGGTAATTCCCATCAGGCCGAGCATAACGTTCTTGTAATCGCTGCCAATGGGTTTTAACAAAACCCTGGCCAGGTTGATGTCCAGTTTGTACTTTGTGGCTGCAATCGCAATAAAAAAACCACCAAGAAAAAGCACGACAACCGGGGCCGCCAGGCTGCTGAGGATCTCTTTGTAGTTGAGCATATCCTCCGGGTTCAATGCTTCCCTCAGGAAGTATGGGCTGGTATTTGAAACCGTTATGGAAAGCAGGCCGAGAATAAGCAGTGACGTTGCATAGGCAGGTACTGCCTCAGAGACCCAGAGCAGTGTCGCCATCAGGAAGATAGCCAGAACCCGTTGTTGTTCGATAGTGATGTTGGCAATGGGAATGAGTTCAGCAGGAAGAAATAACAGAAAGAAAAAAGAGGCTGCAATCAGTGACAGCTTGAGAATACGCGACATAGACGTCATTGAACCTCAGAGATGCAAAGTCAGTTTAAAATTCTTAGTGGTGTTTATGATGCATCAACGGTGCTGCAAACATACTGAAGCAGGTCAATGAAAAATCATTTTCAAAAAATGAAGTAACTATTCAGCACCCAGCAAAGGCGTATTGTTGTAATTTCGAACCGCTTTAAGAAGCGCCTGAAATATGTTCAACCCCTGCTTTTTAGCAGATGATAAATAGCTTCGGATTCGGGTAAACATGGTACCTCCGTCTTCGCTTCTGAAGCAGCCTGAGATCTTCTGCTTAAGTTTGGCCATCCTGGCATCACGTTCACTGCCATTGTTATCGAAGGGAATTGAAAAGTCCGACATGAAGCGCAACGTTTCAACCTTAAACTCAATAAGCCTTTTGAACAGGTTGTAGGCCTTGGTATTCCTGACCTTCTTACGTCCAAGCACCTGTCGTTGTTTTTCCATATAAGCGGTTTCCTTCGTGAGAGCCCTTTGAAGGATTTGGTCGTATATCGTCTCAATGCGAAGCTGTATTGCACCAGGCATTTGAGTCAGACCGGCTGCTTTGTATTTCTTGCAGAAGTGCCAGGAGAGCGTAAGCAATTTCATCAGCCGCAGAGCCAGCTTATTCGCATCCCTATCGACAACTCCCTGAAGCTCTCTCAGATGATGGGCATTACAAAGCACATGCACTGCCGCATAGGCAAAGTAGGACTTCCAATGATCGTGAACCAGAATGCCTGCAAAAGTCAGCAGGATGCCCATTGCATCCATTGCTTCACAACCTCGCCTTTCTGAGAGGTAGTAAAGCGTCCATTGGTCATCTCGCATAATGTGTAACCACCACAGTGAACCGTCAACCCGCATGCCAGTTTCATCCGCTCCTGCAACCGGACTTTCTTGTAAAGCATCGCGGATACTCTGCTCAGTAGAGGCCAGGTTCTCATGGGTATAGGCAACAAAATTGGCAACAGAGCCTGCGCTGACACTCATGCAATAAATAGTATTGAAATACTCAGACACCCGGTGATATGGGATGAAGTGATACTGGTTTAAATGAACAGCCATTGCCTGAGTCACTTCTCCGTATTGAGCAGCGGCTTTCACTCCTTGGGGAAACTCAGCGGTGTTCCGTTTACCACAAGGACATACTTTAACGTCTGCCCAGTACGCGGTAACTTCAAATTCTCCGGGTCTACCTGGATCAAAAACCTGTCGCTCAATGTATTTGGTGGGTTTAATATCGATAAGCGAAGACTGGCAACAGCAACATTTTTCAACCTTCAGATGCCTGACATAATCGGGTAAGGCGACACGTCTCAAACAAGAGCCTTGATGACCTTTCTGGCCACCTGGTTTATTGCCTGAAGATGGTCTAAGGCTTTTGGGGTTCGGTGTTTCCTGTGAGGAGCAGGGGGCTTCTTTGGAAGATGTATCACCTTTATCACTCCCTTTTTTACTGGGCTTTTGATAACCATCTGACGATGGTGGCTTACTACTGTTTTGACTGTTTTTATTAACCCTTTCTTCCAGTTCGCTGCAACGTTCCCGTAAAAGCGCATTCTCGGTCCGAAGCTCTTCATTCTCTTTAAGGAGAGCTTCGGTAAACGGAGTAGCTGGGAAGTCTGGTTCCATACTGGAGATTTGTTAGAAAAATTGAGTATAAGATGATGGTCGAAAAATCAGAAAATTCCAGATTTATATGAAGGGTGCTGAATAGTTACAAAATGAATGTAAATTGAGCAGTAAGGTGGTGATGGGCAATAAAGAATTATGGGGTTAGAGTCGTTTAAAGGCTGGGTTTTGGTGGGGTAATCGGTTGTCTTGTCAGCCATTCCTGCTCCCATTGAGAGATATCATCAGCAGGCATGGGTTTGGCAATGAAATAGCCCTGCGCCAGGTCACAGTTCAGCTCATGAAGTAACTGCCAGTCTTCAATGTTCTCTACACCCTCGGCAACGGTTTTCATGTTCAGGTTGTGAGCCAGGCTGATGTTGGCTTCAACAATGGCCTTATGCGTTTTGTCATGGCAGGCATTGGAAACAAACGAGCGATCAATCTTCAGCTCACTGAACGGTATCCGGTTTAACTGCTGCATACTGGAATAGCCGGTACCAAAGTCGTCAATGGAGAGCGAAAAACCGTGCAGTTTAAATCGTGCCAGTGTTTCCAGAGAGAGAGCTGCATTTTGGATCAGGCTGCTTTCGGTTATTTCCAGAGTTAACAGTTCTGGTGGGATGTTCAGGTCCCGCGTTTTTTTAATCAGCATATCGGGCAGGTCGGTATTGCTCAGGATGGCGGCAGAGAGATTGACCCCTACAGCAATATTCCTTCCCTGCTCACGCCAGAGCCGGACCTGATCCAGTGCCAGATCGATCATTTTTGTTGTCATGGGAGCAATCAGGCCAGAGCTTTCCATCAAGGGAATAAAGTGGACTGGCTTGATAATGCCAGCCTCTGGATGATGCCAGCGAGCAAGGGCCTCGACAGAGACCATGCGACCACTTTTCAATAAAACTTTAGGCTGGTAGTAAAGAACGAACTGATTATCGTGGATGGCTTTTTCAAGCTCATCCTCATCAAATATCAGCTCTTTGGTTGCAGCAGGGTGGGCCTGATTCTCAGCCTGCTCTACAAAATAGAACTCCAGAAGCTCTCTAAGTCGAGTACGGGACATGGGTTTGGACATATGCCCCAAAACCATCAGCCCATGAGCCTGTGCCATGTCTTCAACAGTGCGGATAAGCGCCGCATCCATAGCACTGAGAACAATGACACCCTGGGCCAGTTTTTGTTCAGCCAGATGGCGTATAAACTGAATACCGTCCATACCTGGCATATCCAGGTCACAGATAACAATGTCTACTGCACCTCTATCTTTCAGGAACTTAAGCGCCTGCTCACTGCCTTCTGCCGTCAGCAATCTGCCCACATTCAGGCCAGACACGGTTTGTTCAGCCACCATGCGCTGAAAAGGGTGATCTTCCAAAATCAGGATACTGAGAGAGGTTATTCTGCTGTCCATGTCCCGGCCGAGTGAAAATAATTCCTATCTAGTAAAGTATGGCGTATTGGACAGTACGAAGTGACTTTTTTTGTGGTTATTGGATGAACGGAACTTCAGAGCAGTACCAGAAGGGCGTGCCTTCTGGTAACTGTTTGAAAAATATCAGTTTCCTGATTTGATTCTAGACCACTCACGGGTGATGTAGCGCTTCAGCTTGTTAGGCAGCTCCTTGAATACAAACAGCTTATCCATGGTTTCCTTGGAAGGGAAAACACCCGGGTCATTGGCGATTTCAGGCTCCACAAAGGCTTTTGATGCTGGATTAGGGTTGGTATAGGTGACGTAGTTGGTCACTTCAGCAATGACTTCCGGCTCCATCAGGTAGTTCAGCATCTTGTGCGCGGCGTCTTTATGCTTTGAGTCCTTGGGTATAGCCAGCATATCAAACCACATGGCAGCACCTTCCTTGGGAACAACATAGCGGATATCCAGACCATTTCCTGACTCTTTGGCACGATCACGGGCGATCATCATGTCGCCGGACCAGCCCAGGGCAACACAGATATCACCATTGGCCAGGTCAGAAAGCGAGCGGGATGAGTGATAGTAGCTGACATAAGGAGCTACGGTTTTGATCTTCTCTACCGCTTTTTTGTAATCCTGCATCTGCAGACTGTTGCCGGGGATGCCCAGGTAGGCCATAACTGAAGGCAGTACTTCACTTGGTGCATCCAGGAAGGCGACACCGCACTTCTGCAGCTTCTTCATGTTTTCGGGCTCAAAAATCAGTGCCCAGCTGTCCACAGGGGCATCTTTACCCAGTACCTTCTCTACCGCTGCCTTGTTATAGCCAATACCTGTGGTTCCCCAGAGGTAAGGGATACCGTAGGTATTGCCTTCATCAAAGTTGTCCGAGATCGCCTTCATAATGATGGGATCGAGGTTCTTCAAATTAGGCAACTTGGACTTATCCAGCGGCTCATAAACGCCAGCACGAATCTGCGTCTTGTAGAAATCGTGAGAAGGAGAGACCAGATCGAAGCCACTGCGACCGGAGAGCAGTTTACCTTCAAGCACCTCATTACTGTCATAAACGTCATAAACCACGTTGATGCCGGTTTTGCCGGTAAAGTTCTTGATGGTGTCTTCAGCGATGTAATCGCTCCAGTTGTAGAAATACAGTTTCTCAGCCTTGTTATCTGAGGCCTGGAGCTGGGCAGCACAGAGCAGTGCGGCGACGATGAACAACTTTTTCATAAGCGTGCCGTGAACCTTATACAAGGGAAATAATTGGGAGCGCGATTATATAGCAGTAACATTGTTCTACAAGTCTGTTCCTATGGGTTTCGTGGCAGAAAGTTGGGGTTAATAACAGAATATCGGGCAGGGTGACCAATTCCTGCGATACTGACTAGGGTTGTTATCGGTTTGAGACTAAGTTGATGCATGCTTTTCGTTCGATTCTTCTGGCAGTTACCCGGCAACACACCTCGGATATGGAGCTACAGCAGGCCTTTCGACTGGCTCTGGATAACCGGGCCACATTATTGATTGCTCTGTTTGATCAGAGCCTGGAAACTCTGAACCACCTGCAATTCATCCCGTTGGAAAAAAAGCTGGAAGAGCACCTCAGGCAGCAACTTGAAGATGAACTCGAACGACTGAAGGCCATGGCCTGGGAGCAGGGTATTGAAGCGGAGACATTGGTGGTTCCTGGCCGGCCCAGGCAGGCGATTCATAAGGTGATCAAGGATCATCATATTGACCTGGTCATCAAACTGGCGGATGCCAGTGGAGCCTTGACTCGTAAACAGCTGACCGGCAATGACCTGGCCCTGCTCAGAAAGTGCCCGGTTCCCATTTTGATGATGGCAGACCGGGATCAGCTCCCGGACTTCAGTGGCAAAATCATGGTGGCCATGGATGCTGGTGACCCGGATTCGGATGCCCACGATTTGAACCGAACGTTATTGCAATATGGTGTCTATCTGGCAAGCCAGGAAAGAGCCGCTCTGCATCTGGTCAGTGTCTGGAATGTTCCCCTGGGAAGGCGTTCCCTGAAAACATTGTCTGATGAAGAACTCTACGAATTGCAGGAAATCACCCAGCGGCGTTATCACAACAAGTTGCAGGAAGTAATGCAGGAAGTGGGTGTGACAGAAAATGATGAACAGCAGCCAGTAGCCATTCATCTACTCAGGGGCAACCCTGCAACTGAGATCCAGCAATTGGCCAACGAGCTGAACGTTGATGTGATTGTGATGGGAACGCTTGGGCGTCATAAGGAAGGTGTTCTGGTGGGGAATACGGCTGAAAACATCATGAACAGCATCTACTGCTCAATACTGGCGGTGAAGCCAGAAGGGTTTATCAGCCCGCTGGCAGAGGCTGCCAGCGGTTGATCATCAAAACTGAAGGAAGAGGTCAGGGCTTGAGGCCGCTCATGTATTCAATAGCAATACTGATCTCTTCATCAGAACAGTCCATACAGGTTCCTTTGGCAGGCATGCTGCGAATACCGTTGATGGCATTGGACAGCAGGCTGCTGAATCCGCCAGCGGTCTTCTCCGCAGCTTGCCATGCAGCGGCATCATCTTTTTTAGGTGCACCTAACAGACCAGAACCGTGGCAGGCCACACAAAACTGGTTGTAAATCGCATCACCACTTCTCGGACCACTGCTGGAGCTGGCGGCTATTCCGGCAGCACTGGCACACTCTTCACCGGCAAGACACACGGAGCCCACAGGAGCAAGACGCTCGCTTATCTCACCACGAGTAGTTGGATCAAGGTCTGCAGCCGGCTTGGCAAAGACCAGCGACGCGAATAGTCCCCCGACTAACAGAATCAAAGCACGCATATGAGTTCCCCGTGACACTCGCTTGTCCTCTTAAGGCGATTAATGGCTATCTTGTTGTAGGCGTTGCATGAGCTGATACTGCCAGAGCTAGTAAAAAAGTAGCTTAAGACTCGCTTATAAGCTTTCGCCTGTGTAGCCGAATTATTTTAGGCAATGGGATTATAGATCAATTGGCATTCCTAAAACAGCGGTTTATACGGTGCGAGTTTCGGTAATTCTTGTGATTTGTCTGTGTGAACTGCTCTGCCCATGGCATGAGGAGCCTTTATGCTGGCTCATATATTCTTCAACCCAGAGTGAGGGAAGTGGGTCATTAAAGGGAGGTTGGGATGGTTTTGTAATTGGTACCTGGCAGCGGTAAAAAATCATGGACAGCCCAAGGGTGGATCAGTATTATTGTCAACCGCTGGAGCCGCTGTCTGCTGCTCTGGAAGTGCACCCGTAGCTCAGCTGGATAGAGCGCTGCCCTCCGGAGGCAGAGGTCAGAGGTTCGAATCCTCTCGGGTGCGCCAATAGAATCAAACACTTACCTCTCTTTTCTCCCCCGTCAAAACTCGATTTTCTGATTTTAGCTACACCCTTGCTACACCCGTTTTCGCCCGATTCAATAGTCCGGGGACCCTAGGTTTATTTGGCGTATGCGGGGGTTATAGGGCGCGCTGTTTCGCTAGTGATAGCGCCGAAAACTGGGTTAACTTTTTGCTACTAAATCGTTTCATACAGGGAAAATATGAGGGCCGGAGAGCACATGTTTACTTGCTTTTAATTGCACGAAAGTGCCTATTTTTTCAGGGGCAATCGTGTTTTTTACGGTAGCCGGGAGACATCCGAAAAGACTGACAACCAGTCATTAAAATCAAGGTAACTATTCAGCACCCTTCATATAAATCTGGAATTTTCTGATTTTTCGACCATCATCTTATACTCAATTTTTCTAACAAATCTCCAGTATGGAACCAGACTTCCCAGCTACTCCGTTTACCGAAGCTCTCCTTAAAGAGAATGAAGAGCTTCGGACCGAGAATGCGCTTTTACGGGAACGTTGCAGCGAACTGGAAGAAAGGGTTAATAAAAACAGTCAAAACAGTAGTAAGCCACCATCGTCAGATGGTTATCAAAAGCCCAGTAAAAAAGGGAGTGATAAAGGTGATACATCTTCCAAAGAAGCCCCCTGCTCCTCACAGGAAACACCGAACCCCAAAAGCCTTAGACCATCTTCAGGCAATAAACCAGGTGGCCAGAAAGGTCATCAAGGCTCTTGTTTGAGACGTGTCGCCTTACCCGATTATGTCAGGCATCTGAAGGTTGAAAAATGTTGCTGTTGCCAGTCTTCGCTTATCGATATTAAACCCACCAAATACATTGAGCGACAGGTTTTTGATCCAGGTAGACCCGGAGAATTTGAAGTTACCGCGTACTGGGCAGACGTTAAAGTATGTCCTTGTGGTAAACGGAACACCGCTGAGTTTCCCCAAGGAGTGAAAGCCGCTGCTCAATACGGAGAAGTGACTCAGGCAATGGCTGTTCATTTAAACCAGTATCACTTCATCCCATATCACCGGGTGTCTGAGTATTTCAATACTATTTATTGCATGAGTGTCAGCGCAGGCTCTGTTGCCAATTTTGTTGCCTATACCCATGAGAACCTGGCCTCTACTGAGCAGAGTATCCGCGATGCTTTACAAGAAAGTCCGGTTGCAGGAGCGGATGAAACTGGCATGCGGGTTGACGGTTCACTGTGGTGGTTACACATTATGCGAGATGACCAATGGACGCTTTACTACCTCTCAGAAAGGCGAGGTTGTGAAGCAATGGATGCAATGGGCATCCTGCTGACTTTTGCAGGCATTCTGGTTCACGATCATTGGAAGTCCTACTTTGCCTATGCGGCAGTGCATGTGCTTTGTAATGCCCATCATCTGAGAGAGCTTCAGGGAGTTGTCGATAGGGATGCGAATAAGCTGGCTCTGCGGCTGATGAAATTGCTTACGCTCTCCTGGCACTTCTGCAAGAAATACAAAGCAGCCGGTCTGACTCAAATGCCTGGTGCAATACAGCTTCGCATTGAGACGATATACGACCAAATCCTTCAAAGGGCTCTCACGAAGGAAACCGCTTATATGGAAAAACAACGACAGGTGCTTGGACGTAAGAAGGTCAGGAATACCAAGGCCTACAACCTGTTCAAAAGGCTTATTGAGTTTAAGGTTGAAACGTTGCGCTTCATGTCGGACTTTTCAATTCCCTTCGATAACAATGGCAGTGAACGTGATGCCAGGATGGCCAAACTTAAGCAGAAGATCTCAGGCTGCTTCAGAAGCGAAGACGGAGGTACCATGTTTACCCGAATCCGAAGCTATTTATCATCTGCTAAAAAGCAGGGGTTGAACATATTTCAGGCGCTTCTTAAAGCGGTTCGAAATTACAACAATACGCCTTTGCTGGGTGCTGAATAGTTACATTAAAACTAAAGTGTTTATAATTCAGACTATCCCTCTATGATGAACAACCCAGTATTCATAAGGGTATAGCTTTGCTGTACCCTACCCGCATCAAAAACTTGGCTCTGGTAACCCCCACTCAAAGACTTGCCAAGCCCTGACCGGTTTCTTTCTATGTCAAACACCCATAACAACCTTGCTGCCTTCATCTGGTCCGTTGCAGACCTTCTGCGGGGTGACTTCAAACAATCCCAGTATGGTCGGATCATCTTGCCTTTTACCCTGCTGCGTCGTCTTGAGTGCGTGCTGGAGTCCAGCAAGAATGATGTGCTGGCCCAGTATGAAAAGGTCAAGGTGATGAACCTGCCGGAAGACGGTATGGAGAAAATGTTACTGCGGGCTACGGGTGGTTTATCGTTTTACAACACGTCCCCAATGAACCTGTCCAAGCTCGGCCAGGGTGAGATCAAAAATAACCTGGAACGTTACGTTCAGTGTTTTTCCAAAGATGCCCGTGAAATCTTCGAGCATTTCAAATTTGATGAATTTGTCGGTGCACTGAATGAGGCCAACCTGCTTTACAAAGTAGTACAGAAGTTTGCCACTACCGACCTGAGCCCGGACACCATCTCAAACCATGATATGGGTCTGGTGTTTGAAGAACTGATTCGTCGGTTTGCTGAGAGTTCCAACGAAACCGCCGGTGAACACTTTACCCCGAGAGATATCGTTCGCCTGACCACCTCACTGGTGTTTATGGAAGACGATGATGCCCTGACCAAGGAAGGGATTATCCGCACCATCTACGACCCGACGGCGGGTACCGGTGGCTTCCTGTCATCCGGCATGGAATACGTCTATGACCTAAACTCAAAGGCCGTGATGCGAGCCTTTGGTCAGGAGCTGAACCCGGAGTCCTACGCCATCTGTAAGGCAGATATGCTGATCAAGGGGCAGGATGTCAGCCGGATCAAACTGGGCAATACCCTGTCCAACGACCAACTGGCCACCGACAAGTTTGATTACATGCTGTCCAATCCCCCGTTCGGTGTGGACTGGAAGAAAATCGAAGGTGAGATCAAAGATGAGCACACCATCAAAGGCTTTGATGGTCGTTTTGGTCCCGGCCTGCCCAGGGTGTCTGACGGCTCTCTGCTATTCCTGATGCACCTGATCAGCAAATTCCGCTCAGACTCAGATAGTGGCAGTCGTATCGGTATTATCCTGAACGGCTCCCCTCTGTTTACCGGTGGTGCGGGCAGTGGTGAAAGCGAGATCCGCCGGTATATTCTGGAAGCCGATCTGCTGGAAGCCATCGTGGCCCTGCCGACCGATATGTTCTACAACACTGGCATTGCTACCTATGTCTGGGTGCTATCCAACAAAAAGGCGACTGACCGCAAGGGTAAAGTACAGCTTATCAATGGAGCTAAACTCTGCGGCAAAATGCGTAAGTCCCTTGGCTCCAAACGGAACCTGATGAGTGATGAACATATCAAGACCATCACCCGCTGCTTTGGTGAGTTCATTGCAACACAAGGTGACCAGTTCTCATCAAAGATTTTCGATACCCATGAATTCGGCTACCGTCGCATCACTGTTGAGCGCCCCCTGAGGCTTTCTGCACAGATTACCGATGAAGCCGTTGCCAGCCTGCGCTTTGCTCCTAAACCGTTTAACAGCGTGATGCAGTGGATTCATAGCGAGTATGGTGATGACTGCCACCTGCTGCTGAAGGAAAAGGAAGAGGCTATTCGCAGTAAAATCAAAAAAGACTTCACTGAACTGAAAGAGAAACAGATTAAGGAAGTACTCAGTGACAAGCTCTGGCTATTCCAACGGTCACTGACGGAGAAAGCTGAAACACTGCAGAAAAAGATCGGCAACGAACAAAGCAATGACTTCAACCAGTTTGAAAAAATGCTGAAGGGAGCCTTGAGCACCACCGGTATCAAACTGGATGCCAAAGAGAAAAAGCAGCTTCTGGATGCTATGACCTGGAAAAATCCTGAGGCTGAACCAGTAGTGAAAAAGGTGCTGAAAGAAGAGCTGCAGCCACTTTATGGTGCATGTGCCTACAGCGGCCCTTGTGAAGAGTACAAAGGCAAAGTTGTTGAATTCCAGACTGATGGAGACCTTCGTGATAATGAAAACGTGGCTCTCAATCCATCGGTGAGTACTACCCGCCTGATTGAAGACTATTTCAACCAGGAAGTAGAACCCCATGTACCCGATGCTTGGATCAATGCTGACAAATGTGATGAGAAAGATGGTGAGGTCGGCATTGTCAGTTACGAGATTCCCTTTAACCGCCATTTCTATCAGTACCAACCACCTCGGTCACTGGAAGCCATTGATGCGGATCTGGATACCGTCAGTAAGCGGATTATGGGGCTGCTAGCCGAGGTGCATTCCTGATGAGCAGCAAGTATAAGGCTTATCCAGAATATAAAAAATCTGGATCTGATCTAATTGTAGAGATTCCTGAATCATGGAAAATGCTACGAGGAAAGTATGTTTTCTCAGAATTTAATGAAAGGTCTGTTACAGGTACCGAGAAGCTACTGTCAGTCTCTGAGTATTACGGCGTAAAACCTCGGGAAGAAGTTGTTGGTGATGGAGACTTTCTTTCTCGTGCAGAGTCTTTGGAAGGATACAAAAAGTGTGAAAAAAATGATCTAGTCATGAATATCATGCTTGCATGGAAAAGAGGATTAGGTGTAACCCGCTTTGATGGAATAGTAAGTCCTGCATACTCGGTGTTTCGATTTAATGAAAATGCCAAGCCGAACTACATGCATTACCTCTTAAGAACTGACACCTATACAAACTATTTCAAAACAAGATCCACCGGTGTTATTGACTCTCGACTACGACTATACCCAGAAAATTTTGGTAACGTACCTTTTATTCTGCCGCCAATAGCGCAGCAAGAACATATTGTGAGTTTTCTTGACTACGAAACCGCCAAAATCGATACCCTGATCGAAGAGCAGCAAACCCTTATCCGGCTGCTGAAAGAAAAACGACAGGCTGTGATCAGTCATGCTGTCACCAAAGGCTTAAATCCTGATGCACCGATGAAGGACTCCGGTGTAGAGTGGCTGGGGGAAGTGCCGGAGAAGTGGGAGTCAATGCAACTTCGACGGGTCATCAAAACCATGGAGCAAGGAAAAAGTCCGGAGTGTGAAAATAGAGAAGCAGAGGTCGGTGAGTGGGGGGTATTGAAAACTAGTTGTGTTAACCGCGGTGTGTTTGATTTCAAAGCGAATAAAGCCCTCCCCCCGAAAATTTCCCCATTTACACAATATGAAGTGAAACCCGGTGACATCATGATGTCTCGAGCAAGTGGCTCTATAGATTTGATTGGCTCAGTTGCTCATGTGGTGGAGACACAACCACGCATATTATTGTCCGACAAAATTTTCCGATTGCATTTGAATCCATTGATTGAAAGTGCTTACTTTGCATTTCTTATGCAATCCTCATTCATGAGAAAGCAAGTAGAGCAAGCTATCAGTGGTGCAGAGGGTATGGCAAATAACATCACAAAGGGGGCCGTCATGGGATTTGTATTTGCCTTACCTCCACTGAATGAACAAGCTAAAATTATTAATTATCTAAATGGGCAACTGACTCTCATTGATAAATTGATAGAAGAAGCTAATACATTTGTAAAAATGTTGATTGAACGCCGCGCAGCCCTGATCTCCGACGCTGTTACCGGCAAAATAGACGTCCGTAGCTGGAAGCCTTCCGATACCTCTCAACTCACAACCCTCAACACAAAACACAAACACTCCGAGGTCACCCCATGAGCAAGGATGCCTCACTGGAAACGGTTTTCCAGAATGAGATGATCACTCAGATGCAGGTCAGTGGCTGGCTGCAGGGCTCCGGTAACCAGTACGACCGGGAAACCGCTCTGTATACCAGCGATGTACTGGCCTTTGTGCAGGAGACCCAGGCGAAGGAGTGGGAAAAGTTCTGCAAGGTATTCCCGACCGACTCAGAGCAGCACTTTATCAATCACCTGGTTACCCAGCTTAAAAAAGCTGACCCGAATGCCATTGATAAGGACCTGCGAAGCTATGGAACCCTTGGGGTACTGCGCCATGGTTTGAAAATTCGCAATGCCCGTTTCAGCCTCTGCCAGTTTATGCCAGAGCATAATCTGAACCCGGAAACGCTGACCCGTTACCAGCAGAACCGCTGTCGCCTGGTACCAGAACTGGTCTATTCGCCTTATGCCACCACAGAGCATCTGGCTGAAACCGGCAAGAAAGCCAAAGCCTGGCGCATTGACCTGGTGCTGTTTGTGAATGGCCTGCCGGTGGCCACACTGGAATTGAAATCTGAGTTTAAGCAGTCTGTTGAGAGGGCGATCACTCAGTACAAAACCACCCGCCTGCCGAAAGACCCGGAAACCAAAAAGCCGGAACCGCTGCTGACCTTTAAACGGGGTGCACTGGTTCATTTTGCGGTCAGTCAGTATGAAGTCTATATGGCGACCAAACTGGCCGGGGCTGATACGTTCTTCCTGCCCTTCAACAGAGGAACTCATGAAGGTGGTGCAGGTAATGATGTACCGGAAGACATTCATCGTTATGCCACTGAATACCTGTGGAATGAAGCTCTGCTACCAGACAATCTGCTGAATATTATTGGCCGGTTTGTCCACCTGGAAATTAAGGAAGACGAAGACTGGGAAGGCCGAAAGACTAAAAAGGAATCCCTGATCTTCCCCCGTTACCATCAGTGGGATGTGGTCCGTAAGCTGATCGCTGCGGCTCAAGTGGAAGGCACCGGTAATAAATACCTGATTCAGCACAGCGCCCGTTCGGGCAAGTCCAACTCCATTGCCTGGACGGCACACCAGCTTTCCACACTATACGATAGTGAAGGGAATAAGCAGTTCCATTCTGTGATCGTGGTAACGGATCGAACGGTACTGGATGACCAGCTACAGGACACCATCTATCAGTTTGAACATGCGGATGGCGTAGTAGGTCGGATCAACCGGAAGGAAGGCGATGGATCAAAATCCGAGAAGCTGGCCACTGCCCTGGAAAATGCCCAGCCTATTATCATTGTCACTATCCAGACCTTCCCTCATGTTCTGGCTGCCATTGAAAACAGCACCAGCCTGAAGCAACGACGCTATGCGGTCATTGCTGATGAGGCCCACTCTTCTCAAACCGGCTCGACTGCCCGGCAGTTGAAAGAAGTGTTAATGATTGATGCCTCTGAAGCTGAGAGTGAGGATGATCCTGTCTCATCGGAAGATATTCTGGATGCCACCATTGCTGCCAGGAGGGGAAGCAGTAACCTGAACTACTACGCCTTTACAGCGACTCCCAAGGCAAAGACCATGGAGCTGTTTGGGCGCTTGCCTGACCCGGCTCAGCCTGCCTCAAAGAAGAATCTGCCCGAAGCCTTTCATGTTTACTCAATGCGTCAGGCCATTGAGGAAGGCTTTATCCTTGATGTGCTGAAAAACTACACCAACTACCAGGTGGCGTATAAGCTGGCTCAGAAAATTGAGGCGGCTGATGAAGCCGTGGACAGCAAGAAGGCCAAAGTGAAGTTAGGCCGGTGGGTGAGGCTCCATGAGTACAACATTGCCCAGAAAGTGAAGGTCATTGTT
The DNA here is from genome assembly GCF_965196975.1 of Endozoicomonas sp. NCBI lineage: Bacteria > Pseudomonadati > Pseudomonadota > Gammaproteobacteria > Oceanospirillales > Endozoicomonadaceae > Endozoicomonas > Endozoicomonas sp. The sequence goes on along the minus strand of NZ_OZ239981.1, from coordinate 3,621,696 downwards.
GAGCATTACAAAACCCATGTGATGCACCTGCTGGGTGGTCAGGCCAAAGCGATGGTGGTCACCAGTTCCCGCAAAGAAGCTGTCCGTTACAAGCTGGCATTTGATAAGTACCTGGCAGAACAAAAGAGTAGTGTCTCTGTGATGGTGGCCTTTTCAGGTGAAGTAGAGTTCAACCAGAACGATCCGGATAGCACGGCACTACTGAATAACAAATACACCGAACGCTCAATGAACCCGGCCCTGAAAGGCCGTGATATGCGTAAGGCATTTGATACCGATGACTACCAGATCATGCTGGTGGCCAATAAGTTTCAGACTGGCTTTGACCAGCCAAAGCTGTGTGCCATGTATGTGGATAAGCCTCTGGGTGGTGTTGAATGCGTGCAGACCCTGTCACGCCTGAACCGTACCTACCCAGGCAAGGCTGAGAGCGGCACCTTTGTTCTGGACTTTGTGAATGAGCCAGAGGAGATTCTCGCGGCCTTCCAGCCCTATTACCAGGTGGCTGAACTTGAGGACGTTTCTGACCCTGACCGAATCTTTGAGCTTTATGAAAAGCTGCGTACTACCGGTATTTTCACCTGGAATGAGGTGGAACAGTTCTGTGATGCCTTCCTGACTCAAAGCAAAAGCAATGCAGCTATCAGCAATATCTGCAAACCTGCCGTTGAGCGCTGGCAAAAACGGTACAGCTCAGCCATCGAGGCCTATACCCTGGCCAAAGAGATGTTTGAACGCACCAAGAAAACCGGTGATGCGGTATTGATGGCCAATGCTGAGAATAGCTTCAAGGACTGCAAGCAGGAAAAAGACCGGCTCGAAATCTTCAAGAAAGACCTGGGCAGCTTTACCCGGTTCTATGAGTTTATGTCTCAGATTGTGGATTACGATGACAAGGACTTGGAAAAACTCAGCCTGTTTGCCCGATACCTGCGACCATTGCTGAGGGAAACGGTGGTTCAGGACGATGAGATTGATCTGTCTAATGTGGTAATGAGCCACTATCGTCTATCTAAAATCCGGGAACAGAATATCAAGCTGCAGGAAGAGTCTGGTGATTACAAACTCCACCCCAGCAGTGATGTGGGCAGCGCCAAACCCAAGGATAAAAAAGAAGAGTTTATTTCCCAGATTCTGACCCGCCTGAATGAGCTGTTCATCACTGACAACCTGTCGGATGGTGACCTGATCAATTACGCCTATGCCGTCAGGGATAAGCTGGCTGAAAATGACACGGTCATGAAGCAGATTGAAAATAACACGGCTGAACAGGCTTTGCTGGGGGACTTCCCAAAGGCCATTGATGATGCGGTAATGGACAGCAGTGCTGCTCAGCAGGAAATGATGATGCAGTACCTTTCCAACCCTGAACTGGCCAGAGGCTTTGCCAGAGTAGTGTTTGATATGTTGAAGGGGTAATTTGCCCCTTCACTCTTTAATCGCAAACCTGAGGGCTTTATAGCCTTTCAGGACGAATAAAATTTGGGGGAAGTGGTTAGCAGGCCATGAAGAAATTTATCGCTATGATCGTTCTTGCAGCCATAGGGTGGTACGGGTATCAGCATTACCAGCAGAGTGGTTTACCTTTTCTGGAAAATGCATCAGTCAGTAGTTCAGACAACAGCACCACTAGTGGCATAACCAAATGTATAACCAAAGAAGGTGAGGTCATTTACGGTATGGTGCCCGCAGGCACTGTATGTGAAATGGTTGAGCCTGTTAAAGGTTCTCTGACCATTGTTTCCAGTGATTATTTTGGTTCGACATCAGAACCCGAACCTGACCAGGGTTTGAGCCTGACAGAGACCACCAGAAGTGCAATCAGCACCTTATCATCCGGTTATAGCTGCACTGGGAAGCAATACTGTTCTCAAATGCGGTCATGTGAAGAAGCCCTTTTCTACCTGAACAACTGCCCAAATACCAAAATGGACAGTGATGGTGATGGGGTTCCTTGTGAACGGCAGTTTTGTGGTGGGTGAGCCCACCCCCCCCCCCTTAGCAATTTCAAACGCACTTTATGATCAGCTACATACCCAGCAATGAGGCTAACAGAGGCTTTATTTGGTTTGTTTTTTTACATGTTGAAGGGAGTATAGGGAGAAACCAACATGCCAATATATGACATTACACGAGACTCTCTGACTCCCATTCAGCCTACGTCATTTGCTCAGGAAAACCTGAGAGAACGTCAAGATATCCAGCGGTTACTGAAAGCGAATATCAAAGCCCTTAGCCCTGATATCGATATTCTGATCATTGCAGAGGAGTATGGGCATTTTGTTGACTCGAATCGCCGTATTGACCTGCTGGGCATAGATACAAATGCCAACCTGGTTGTCATTGAACTGAAACGAGACGACATTGGTGGACACATGGAGCTTCAAGCCATACGGTATGCTTCAATGGTAGCCAATTTGACTTGGGAACAAGCTGTCAGTGCCTATAAGCAATTCCTCAGTGAAAACGATCAGGGTATTGATGCTGAAAGCTCAATGCTCAGTTTTCTGGGCTGGGATTCCCCGTCTGATGATGATTTTGCACAAGAGACACGAATCATCCTTGCTGCTCAAAATTTTTCGAAGGAAATCACTACAGCCGTATTGTGGCTTAATGACCGTGATCTCGATATTACCTGCGTGAGAATTAACCCACTGAGGTTTGAGGATCATCTGCTTTTAAGTGTTGAGCAAATCATTCCTCTACCCGAAGCTGTCGATTATCAAATAGAAGTCAGACAAAAAAAGCGGGAAGAAAGAGCTTCACGTTCCAGCAACAAAGATCGCTCTCTCCTAAGCTTGTATGTTAATGGCGATATCTATGAGGAAAGGTTCAAAAAATCCGACATAGGTTTCTTTACAGTCAAAGCCTTGGAAAACGCCGAACTAATTGATGACGAGGCTTTTGGTTTCTTGAGGGGAAACACCTCATGCGCTTTCCGTCTGCTGAAAAGAAAGGACGAAATAACCCTTAATGAAGAAAAGTATCGGCGTTATAGAACCAGACAGAAAGCAGAGCTGTTTTAGGGTGCTCTCTCTGAATTATTGAAACAATAGTGCTCTATTTTCACAGCTACTATGGGAACACCACTCATAATAGTTAACTGTCATGCCCGCTTCTGTTATTTCCAGCTCTACCAAAAGCATCGTTTTGCAAATTGAAGTTTCTATAGATTCAGGCAACATGCTGAATCTTGAAGATAGTTTACAGCGTGCACTCAATGAAGCCGGGCAGCTTGGAACAAAAGAGTTATTGGGGCTATTTGAATCACCCAATAAAGAACCTATCGTCGTTAATCAGCAGAAGTGGAACTACAAAGGAAAGGTTCTTAAGCACTATGAAACCTTATACGGTCGTATACCTTTGGAGCGCTCCGTATATCAGGGTGTCAGAGGTGGCAGTACTCTGGCAGCACTTGATCTTCGTGCCGGTATTATTGGTTCAGCTACCCCCAAATTTGCCAAGTCTATCGCCTGGAAATACAGCCAGATGCCAGCGCCTGCGGTAAAAGAAGATTTTGAGACCAACCATCAAAGGACGCTTTCAAATTCTTATATCAAGCATTTATCGGACAGAGTAGGTGCATTAATTGAAGACCAGCAAGACACTCACTACCACCTTCCTCCACTAAAAGAGCCTGTTGAAACAATAGCCATTGGTCTGGATGGAACCTGCATGCTGCTTTGTGAAGAAGGCTGGAGGGAAGCCATGTGTGGGACATTGAGCCTATATTCTGCAGATGGAGACAGGCTCCACACGATATATACAGCCAGTTCGCCAGAGTATGGTAAACAAAGCTTTATGAGCAAGCTCGACGAGGAGATTGCAGATCTAAAACGACTCTACCCAAATGCCACATACATCGGGGTAGCTGACGGGGCTAGAGAAAACTGGAGTTATTTGAAACAACATACCTCTGGGCAGATACTCGATTTTTATCATGCATCTGAATATTTAGCTGGAGCAGCGGAAGCACTGTTTCCAACCAGTAAGGCGAAGCGACACCAGTGGCTTGAAGACAGGCTACATAGTTTGAAAAACAAGCGTGGAGCAGCCAAAAAAATCCTTCAGGAAATTGAATCAGCCGAGCTCCCGAAAAAGACAATCGCACTGACAGAGAAGCGCTACAAAGCTGTGAGCTATTTTACAAACAATCACCAGTTAATGAATTATCATCAGGCGCTTAAACGCCATTGGCCAATAGGTTCAGGAGTTACTGAAGCGGCTTGTAAGACTCTGGTAAAGCAACGATTATGTGGTTCTGGAATGAGGTGGAAAGCAACAGGAGCGGAAGTGCTTTTGACAACAAGAGCACTGATCCAGAGTAAGGGGCGCTGGGAACAACTTTGGTCTGAGTTCATGACTGGAAAGGTTGAAGCTAACCTATGAGTCAGTTATCAAATTGAGAGAGCACCCCTGTTTTATCAGGGTCAAGAATACTACGTTGCTCGTAACTGGGGGCTGAATAACATAACCAACTTTATCAAATTAATCGAAGCTCGCTTTCCAGAATTAAAAATCGTTTTTGTTTAATCCTACCCATCTGTTGTTCTGCCTCAGGACCGAGAGTGATCAACACCTACGACTGAAAAAACGGCAGGGGGAGTCCCAAGTCCAGCTATGGGGGTACTCCCCCCCCCTCACCTTTAATACTCGCTGTTCAGCCAATGACTTTCTTGAACTGCAGGTTTCTCGCCATCAGGTAAGTCATCAGAACCAAAGATTTGAATGAAGTTTACCTTGGTTTCATCAACCGGCTTCTGCAAGTAGTCACCGTCCATTTTGTTCAGTTCAGCAATAGCCGCAATCGCAGACCTTGGATTACGAACGAAGAACTCACCATTAACGCCCTCCACCAACTCACCACACCACTGTGCAAGCTGCCAAAGCTTTGCCCGCTTGTCCTGAGCAGTGATTTTTAGCTCATGACTGAGCTGGTGCTGACGAGCCTGAATTTCTTTTGAGATGTCAGCATTTGTCAACAGGCGACTTCCCTGACTCCTGGCGGTTTTAGGACTATAGCCAGCAGCTATAGCGGCTCGGGTAGCATTCTGGTCGATCAGGTATTCATCGATAAACCGTCTCTGTTTATCATTCATAGCTATCAATCCTTGATAATCAATAGCACCAATATATCACTAGTTATCTGGCGTCACTAACTCAGGCCTTCACCTCAAATTAGTCACCATTTTGCCCTGTAAAAGTAGGTGTACTTGTTAGACAGTGAACAACCAACTCTTAATCAATTGATCTTTAGTGTCCAAAAAACTCAATCATCAATTTTTGGACGCCATGTCAAACTGGGTCTAGGCTTTCCTTTCCACAATAAGAAGTAACGGAAAGATGCATGAAAGGTCAGGATGTTGGGTACACCAGAGTGAGCAGTGTTGACCAGAACACAGATCGCCAACTGGATGGTATTGAGCTTGATCTTACCTTTGAAGATCATTGCAGTGGTAAAGATGCCAACAGGCCGCAATTAAAGGCCTGTATGAGGCATTTACGTAAAGGTGACAGACTTCACGTCCATTCAATAGATCGGCTTGCAAGGAGCCTGAAAGACCTACAAATGCTGGTTGATGATTTTACTGGCCGAGGTATTACTGTCAGGTTCCATAAGGAAAACCTGACTTTCTCAGGTGACAGCAACCCAATACACAAATTGATGCTGCAAATGATGGGTGCTTTTGCTGAGTTCGAAAGAAGTATGATCAGGGAGCGCCAGCGAGAGGGAATTATTGCGGCTCGAAAGAAAGGTAAACAAATAGGCGCAAAGCCAAAGCTTAATAACCAGCAGGTGTCTGAAATAAAGAAAAGAATAGATTCTGGTGAACAGAAAAAAGCACTAGCATTCGAATATGGTATTAGTCGACAGACGCTGTATAACTCTTTGACTAAGACATAGGGTCAGTAGTCCAAGAAACGAATCATTCACATGGCTGGGTCAGATTAAGCAAAAGGGACGTTTTTCTTACCTTTTCCAGCCTTTTCTAACCATTTACAAAAACTACGATGCTTTACATGACCTACGAGACAATAAAAGCATTACAAACAATTGTTTTAAAAGGATTTTTTTAAGCCTGAAATTCCATACACCATTGTGTAGCCAATGGCGATGAGAGCGTAAGTACTCCCAACCGTAAGGCCGTTCAGCAATTGCTGGATAAAATAATAGGCTGACTCAGGCATGATCGAATCCATAAAAAAGGCCTGCATGTTGCAATAACGCTCTTGGCGTTCTGCGCTCCCTGCAGGCCTTCTACTGCTTTATTATTCTTAAACCTGCGTCAGGTAGTGGTTCTACAACACAGGTTCTTCCATTATTTGTACTCCACCCAATCCTGGTGGAGCATTCTTCCAATCACTTGGTCAAGGCAGTTTTATTACCATCAGCATGCCATTCATAAACAACGAAACTGAAGTCCTTCAGATCACCTTTGTTATCAAAACCCAGCTCTCCAGTTGGAGTCTTGAAGTTATTGGAACGTAAAGTACTGGCTACTTTTTCAGGGTCTTCACTGGACGCCAGTTTCATACCATCTGCCATAACCTGAACAGCAGAATAAGCCGGGAATACGAATGGGCCGGAAGGATCTTCACTCTTTGCCTGAAACGCTTCAACCAACTTGGCGTTTGCTGGATCCTGATCAAAACTCTTGGGCAGAGTTACCAGCAGGCCTTCTGATGCTTTGCCAGCAATGGCTGAAATGTCTTTATTACCCACGCCTTCTGGTCCCATAAACTTTACATCAAGTCCTTTTTCAGCACTTTGACGCAGGATCAAACCCAGCTCAGGGTGGTAACCACCGTAGTAAACAAAGTCGACATCTTCTTTCTTAAGCTTGGCGATCAGTGCCGAGAAGTCTTTATCACCAGCCGTCACACCTTCATACAGAGCAACTTTAATGCCGGCTTTCTGTACTTCATCACGCACACTGGAAGCCAAACCTTCGCCATATTGTTGTTTATCATGAATCACGGCCATGTTCTTTGGCTTGACCGTATTAATAATATATTTCGCTGCCGTAGGTCCCTGCATACTATCAAGACCAATGGTTCTGAAAATCAGTTGGTAACCACGGGTAGTAATATCTGGGCTGGTTGAGGCGGCAGTGATCATCAACACACCTTCATCTTCATAAATATCAGACGCTGGCTGGGTTGAAGAGGAACAGAGATGACCGACGACAAAACGAATATCATCGTTCACAATTTTGTTGGCAACGGCTACAGCTTGTTTCGGGTCACAGGCATCATCATAAACAACCGCTTCCAGCTCTTTGCCGTTAACACCACCGGCCTTATTAATCTGCTCAATCGCCATTTTGGCGCCAACAAACTGCATATCACCGTATTGGGCAACCGGTCCTGTTACCGGGCCGGCCAGTGCAATTTTGATGGTATCTGCTGCGGAAGCTACCGATGCACTGCCGAGAGCCACTGCGGCAGTTAAGACAGCCATTTTTTTATTAAATGATTTCAGCATGTCAGTCACTCTTTATTGTTGTTTTTCAATCCTGAGTTCACAGAACGTTCGCCTTGAAGGAGAAGTTCTCCCCCGAAACTCAAGCCTGAGCCACAGATTTCGCTCAGCGAAAGCACCAAGCTTTTTATTATTAGCAATGGCTATATTAAGGATTTTTTCTATTCAATCCAGTCCAATATTACGCTTTTTTTATGAAAATCACGGAATACACCTACCAACGTCTAAGGGCTGCTTATGGCTTTAACAGCTAGCTTTAACCTGTTGGAGATAAAAATCAGGCTGGATTAATGTGTGAGGCCGCTATGAAAAGGGAACATGATGACAAGGAAAGTACACTCACACTATCAGAACTGATCTTTCTTATTGCCCCATTGGGCCTGGTTCTGGTAGCCCTGCATTTTCTGTTGGGACACGCTTTATGAATAATTTGATGGAGACAAAAAAGCTGGGCAAACCCAGCTTTTTTCGTGCCGGATTTTGATTATTTGGCGGTGATGGTTTTTACGCCATCCTCTGTACCCAGCAGTAACACATCTGCTGGTCGACAGGCGAACAGGCCATTGGTCACAACACCAACAATACCATTGATCTTTTGCTCCAGTTCAACCGGATCCAGAATCTTCATATTCCAGACATCCAGAATGACGTTACCATTATCGGTCACAACACCTTCGCGGTAGGCCGGATCTCCTCCGAGCTTCACCAGCTCTCGGCCAACATGACTACGGGCCATGGGAATGACTTCCACTGGCAATGGAAATTCACCCAACACACCAACCGCCTTGCTTTCATCAGCGATGCAGATGAACTCTCTGGCTACCGCCGCAATGATCTTTTCCCGGGTCAGTGCTGCACCACCACCTTTAATCAGATGAAGGTGCTCATTGGTTTCATCAGCTCCATCAATGTAAAAGCGCAGGTCGGACACCGTATTCAGATCATATACAGGAATACCATGAGCCTTCAGCTGCTCGGTGGATGCCTCAGAGCTGGATACACAGCCATCAAAATCATCCTTATACTCAGCCAATGCATCAATAAAAAAGCGTGCAGTCGAGCCAGTGCCAATGCCAATCACCATATCTTTTTCAAGATGAGGCAGGATGTATTGCAGTGCGGCTTCAGCAGTGGCCTTCTTGAGCTGATCCTGATTCATGGGGTTTACCTGTGAATACTGTGTATTTAATTAGGGCTGGATATTTCAAAGCCACTTAATTCATGATGAGCCATTGGCCTGAAAACGCGCAGTATATTACACCATTTTCATCCAAATTGGATGAGTGCCATCCTGAAGCTTATTCCTATAGAATGGGGGCTTCGCAGCACTGCCTGAACTCAATAAAGCTAACCGTACACACCAGCAGGACAGCATGCCACACCGTTATATACGAAAAATACTGGAAGCCAGGGTCTATGATGTCGCCATAGAAACCCCGATTGATGAGGCTCGCTTCCTTAGCCAGCGCCTGGATAACCGGGTTCTCCTGAAGCGGGAAGACTTACAACCGGTATTCTCCTTCAAAATTCGAGGGGCTTATAACAAGCTGGCCCAGCTCACGACTGAAGAGAAAGAACGTGGCGTTATTGCTGCTTCTGCAGGAAACCATGCCCAGGGAGTTGCCCTGGCCTCCCGGGAGATGGGTATCAAGGCTACCATCGTCATGCCGGTCACTACTCCCGAGATCAAAGTGAAGTCTGTAAGAGCTTATGGAGCCAAGGTCGTATTGCATGGTGACGCTTTTGATCAGGCACTGGCTCACTCTTTTGAGCTGGTTCAAGAGCATGGCTACACCTTTATTCACCCTTATGATGATATTGATACGATCGCCGGTCAGGGCACTATTGGCATGGAAATCCTACGCCAGCATACCGGCGCCCTGGATGCGGTCTTCATTCCTGTCGGTGGTGGTGGTCTGGCTGCAGGTATCAGCGCCTACATCAAGTACCTGCGGCCCGACGTCAAAGTCATCGGTGTTGAGTTTGAAGAGTCTGCCTGTCTTAAGGCGGCTCTTGAAGCGGGTGAGCGGGTTATCCTGCCTCATGTTGGTATTTTTGCCGATGGTGTCGCTGTAGCACAGATTGGTGAAGAGACATTCAGGATCTGCCAGGAGTGCATTGACGAGGTCATCACCGTCACCGCTGACGAAATCTGTGCCGCGATCAAGGACATCTTTGATGATACCCGCTCCGTCTGTGAGCCTGCTGGCGCCCTCGGTATTGCAGGTATGAAAAAGTACGTGAGCCGGGAAAAGATTCAGGGCCAAACCCTGCTGGCAGTAGACAGCGGTGCTAACATCAACTTTGACCGTTTGCGCTACGTCTCAGAACGAACAGAACTGGGTGAAAAGCGTGAAGCGATTATAGCCGTTACGATTCCGGAAAAGCCCGGAAGCTTTAAACAGTTCTGCGAACTGCTGGGCCGAAGAAGCATTACTGAGTTTAACTACCGCTACCACAACCCGGACAAAGCAAGAATTTTTGTCGGTGTTCAGGTTCATCCAGATCAGATGCCCATCGACCGGCTGGTTAATGAACTCCAGCAGCATGGTTACCCCGTAGTTGACCTGACCGATAATGAAATGGCCAAACTCCACGTTCGACATATGGTGGGCGGGCACAGTGAAGCGGTTAGAAATGAGCAGGTTTACCGTTTTGAGTTTCCGGAGCGCCCGGGAGCCTTATTAAACTTCCTGAGCAAACTGGGCCAGCGCTGGAATATCACGATGTTCCACTATCGAAATCACGGCGCTGCCTATGGACGGGTTGCCGTAGGCCTGGATGTTCCTGAAGAGGAATATCAGCATATTCCGGAATACCTTGACGCCATTGGCTATCGCTACTGGTCTGAAAATGACAATGAAGCTTATAAAGCGTTTCTGGGGGACTAAGTAAAATAAAGCGGTTTGATCTGCCTGTAGCTGATGAATCAGCTTATCAGGCAGATCAACACCTTTTAGTTTTATGGTGACTGATTAAATATAAAACAACACAACCGATGCAGCAGTTAATGACGCCAGGGACCAGTTGAACGCCTTTAGACTCTGCTCATTTCTCAAAAAACGTTTCAGTCCAGAACCAAAGGCAACCCACACCGACACACAAGGCAGATTCACCAGCGTAAAGACAACACCAACCAGGAGAGCTGACATGATGTAATGCTCACCAGGCAGAGTAAATACTACTGCGCTGCTGATTGCCATCATCAAGGCCTTCACATTCACAAACTGGAAACTGGCTGCTTGAAAAAAAGTCATTGGCCTACTGCTGACTGATTGTTCTGTTGCCGCACTGGCTGTCGCAATTTTCCAGGCAAGCCATAACAGATAAACAGACCCAATATACTTCAAGGCCATTTGAAGCTGCGGATACCTTTCAAAAACATTCCCCAGCCCAAATGCAACGGCAAGAAATAAAATAAAGGTAACTATTCAGCACCCTTCATATAAATCTGGAATTTTCTGATTTTTCGACCATCATCTTATACTCAATTTTTCTAACAAATCTCCAGTATGGAACCAGACTTCCCAGCTACTCCGTTTACCGAAGCTCTCCTTAAAGAGAATGAAGAGCTTCGGACCGAGAATGCGCTTTTACGGGAACGTTGCAGCGAACTGGAAGAAAGGGTTAATAAAAACAGTCAAAACAGTAGTAAGCCACCATCGTCAGATGGTTATCAAAAGCCCAGTAAAAAAGGGAGTGATAAAGGTGATACATCTTCCAAAGAAGCCCCCTGCTCCTCACAGGAAACACCGAACCCCAAAAGCCTTAGACCATCTTCAGGCAATAAACCAGGTGGCCAGAAAGGTCATCAAGGCTCTTGTTTGAGACGTGTCGCCTTACCCGATTATGTCAGGCATCTGAAGGTTGAAAAATGTTGCTGTTGCCAGTCTTCGCTTATCGATATTAAACCCACCAAATACATTGAGCGACAGGTTTTTGATCCAGGTAGACCCGGAGAATTTGAAGTTACCGCGTACTGGGCAGACGTTAAAGTATGTCCTTGTGGTAAACGGAACACCGCTGAGTTTCCCCAAGGAGTGAAAGCCGCTGCTCAATACGGAGAAGTGACTCAGGCAATGGCTGTTCATTTAAACCAGTATCACTTCATCCCATATCACCGGGTGTCTGAGTATTTCAATACTATTTATTGCATGAGTGTCAGCGCAGGCTCTGTTGCCAATTTTGTTGCCTATACCCATGAGAACCTGGCCTCTACTGAGCAGAGTATCCGCGATGCTTTACAAGAAAGTCCGGTTGCAGGAGCGGATGAAACTGGCATGCGGGTTGACGGTTCACTGTGGTGGTTACACATTATGCGAGATGACCAATGGACGCTTTACTACCTCTCAGAAAGGCGAGGTTGTGAAGCAATGGATGCAATGGGCATCCTGCTGACTTTTGCAGGCATTCTGGTTCACGATCATTGGAAGTCCTACTTTGCCTATGCGGCAGTGCATGTGCTTTGTAATGCCCATCATCTGAGAGAGCTTCAGGGAGTTGTCGATAGGGATGCGAATAAGCTGGCTCTGCGGCTGATGAAATTGCTTACGCTCTCCTGGCACTTCTGCAAGAAATACAAAGCAGCCGGTCTGACTCAAATGCCTGGTGCAATACAGCTTCGCATTGAGACGATATACGACCAAATCCTTCAAAGGGCTCTCACGAAGGAAACCGCTTATATGGAAAAACAACGACAGGTGCTTGGACGTAAGAAGGTCAGGAATACCAAGGCCTACAACCTGTTCAAAAGGCTTATTGAGTTTAAGGTTGAAACGTTGCGCTTCATGTCGGACTTTTCAATTCCCTTCGATAACAATGGCAGTGAACGTGATGCCAGGATGGCCAAACTTAAGCAGAAGATCTCAGGCTGCTTCAGAAGCGAAGACGGAGGTACCATGTTTACCCGAATCCGAAGCTATTTATCATCTGCTAAAAAGCAGGGGTTGAACATATTTCAGGCGCTTCTTAAAGCGGTTCGAAATTACAACAATACGCCTTTGCTGGGTGCTGAATAGTTACAAATAAAGAACCCAATAGAAACACCCAGCATATGAGGGATACTTCTGGAGAACCCATAATTAACCCCACTGGCTGCCAGCATAATATTATTGGGTCCTGGTGTAATACTGGAACTTAAGGCAAAGGTTACCAATGGTAACCAGAGTATCTCCATCTCATTCATTCTTTTTTCTCAGTGATATTTTGAATATTTGCCCTTAACAATTGAACCCATACAATTAAACGAATAGGGAAATAAAGGCTCAAAAAAAGTATGATGCATGGACATAAAAGAGTTCAATTAATAAATTGTCACCATGACAAAGCATCATTTCGAAAAAACAGTAAGACAATGGATAAAAAAATAAGCCTTCCAGGTTGGCTGGAAAACTTTCCCTCCGGTTCCGGCCCCAAATATATGGCTATCGCCGACGCCATTGAGCAGGCTATTAAAAATGGATCATTAAATTCGGGAGATAAACTTCCTACTCATCGCTGGCTGGCCGATGTGCTTAACGTAACCATTGGTACAATCACCCGGGGCTATGCTGAAGCAGAAAGACGTCGCTTGATTACCGCCAGAGTAGGCAGTGGAACCTTCGTTACCGGCAAGATCTGGCAGCAGGCTCAATTCAATGTGCCTCAAGAGCCAGAGTCAGCGGTTATTGATATGAGCCTGACACTTCAGGTTCCTGCTCCAAGAGAAGACATACTGGCTGAGACGCTGCAAACGATTGCATCGGATTCTCAGCGTATGGCCTCCCTGCTGGATTACCTGCCTGAAATTGGGCTGGAAAGGCATCGCAACATCATTGCCCAGTGGCTTACCACACTGTCGATTGATGTAAGCCCAGACAACATCCTGATCACCAATGGTGGTCAGCATGGCAATATGATGGCACTTCAGGCTGCTACCCGACCTGGAGACACCATCGTTTCCGAGTCCCTGACCTACCCTGGGTTCATTAATGCCGCACGGCAATGGCAAACTCACCATATAGGCCTGCCAATGGATGAGCAGGGTCTGATTCCAGAAGCTCTGGAACAGTGCTGTCAGCAATACCGGCCAAAACTGCTGTATCTAATGCCATCTCTGCAAAACCCGACAGCAATCATTATGCCGCTTGAACGGCGAGAGCGAATCATTGAAATAGCTCGCAGGCATAAACTGTTGATCCTGGAAGATGATGTACAATTCGTCGATTCTAATAAACGACTGGCTTCGCTCTACAGCCTTGCTCCTGACCTGGTGATTTACAGCAGCAGCTTCTCAAAAACACTGTCGGGCGGACTGAGGATCGGTTACCTCTGCTACCCTTCTCACCTGAGAGAACGGCTGGTCATGGCAATGAGAAGTGACTGCTGGGTTCCACCACCATTGATGGCTGAAGTGGCCAGTGAGTGGATTGAGTCTGGTGTAGCTGAGCAGCTTATTCGCTGGCAGACCGAAGCCATTGCCAGACGTCAGGAGCTCATGAAACACTACCTGAAAGGTATGGATATACAGGCACAAACTTATAGTTTTCATGGCTGGCTTAAACTGCCTGAACCATGGCGGGCAGAGACCTTTGTACGACAGCTACAAAATAAGGGAGTGAAAGTGCTCCAGTCAGAACTGTTCGCAGTTGGCAGCTCTGCAGTACCACAAGCTGTCCGACTCTGTATCAGTAGCCCTGACAGTGATAATAAAGTTCAGTTCGCTTTGGAAACCATTCGGGACATGCTGGCCGTAGAACTGGAACCCATCTATCGACCACTGGTCTTCTAATAATGATGACAACCGACAAAATAAAACTGATTACTAATTATCTGCTATTCCAGATTGGCTGGTTTGCCTGTGTTCTTGGGGGCAATCACGTTGCTCTGATTGCAACCGTGATAATCCTGTTTATCCACCTGCTTTGGGTAGGTAGCTGGCATAAGGAAAAGCAGGTTCTGGCTATTACCTTTCTCTTGGGATGTGCTATCGATAGCTTCCTTGGGAATCTGGAAATCCTGAAGTTTCACTCTCAACTGGATGACGATGGACGTATTTTACCACTCTGGCTAGCCTGCCTCTGGCTGATATTCGGCACAACTCTACGACACAGCCTTGACTGGTCCCGAACCCACAAACTCTATGGGGCCATTCTCGGCTTCTTTGGGGGACCATTAAGCTATTTGGCAGGGTCAAAAATGAGTGATGTAACGCTTGCCCAGCCCCTATGGCAAACTCTGTTGGTCCTGGCTATTATCTGGGCACTTGTTATCCCAATGCTCCAGTCTTTTTCGCAGGCATGGCTCAATAAGCAGTTGACCAAATGAAATCATATTTTCTGAGTAAGTGGACAGCCACTCCCGGCAAATGCTCCATGCGTTGCTCTAACTCCTGCATCCATGCAGTTGTGCAGCGTTACAACTCTGGTCACATAGCTATGGCTATGCTCTCGCCGTTATGCCTTGCATAGTAACTATCCACTCACCCAGAAATATTCGATTCCATTTACACAACTACTTAAAGCCAAAAGCCTTTAACGCTGCATGTTACTTTGCAGCTTTTTGGTCATTCAAAAAGCTGCAGCTACGCCAAGAAATCAATCAATCTCTGCTTCGAACTCCTTATAAGCAAAAATTCGATTGATGTGATGACTCTTAGCCAGTTTCATAAACCAGTATGTACACCACTGTTCAGGCGTAATTGAGTCTGCTGAAGCGGGAATGCTCACTTCAAAATAATCAATCAGAACACTCTGGTCTTCATCATCCAGCACATTAAACAATAGTAACTATTCAGCACCCTTCATATAAATCTGGAATTTTCTGATTTTTCGACCATCATCTTATACTCAATTTTTCTAACAAATCTCCAGTATGGAACCAGACTTCCCAGCTACTCCGTTTACCGAAGCTCTCCTTAAAGAGAATGAAGAGCTTCGGACCGAGAATGCGCTTTTACGGGAACGTTGCAGCGAACTGGAAGAAAGGGTTAATAAAAACAGTCAAAACAGTAGTAAGCCACCATCGTCAGATGGTTATCAAAAGCCCAGTAAAAAAGGGAGTGATAAAGGTGATACATCTTCCAAAGAAGCCCCCTGCTCCTCACAGGAAACACCGAACCCCAAAAGCCTTAGACCATCTTCAGGCAATAAACCAGGTGGCCAGAAAGGTCATCAAGGCTCTTGTTTGAGACGTGTCGCCTTACCCGATTATGTCAGGCATCTGAAGGTTGAAAAATGTTGCTGTTGCCAGTCTTCGCTTATCGATATTAAACCCACCAAATACATTGAGCGACAGGTTTTTGATCCAGGTAGACCCGGAGAATTTGAAGTTACCGCGTACTGGGCAGACGTTAAAGTATGTCCTTGTGGTAAACGGAACACCGCTGAGTTTCCCCAAGGAGTGAAAGCCGCTGCTCAATACGGAGAAGTGACTCAGGCAATGGCTGTTCATTTAAACCAGTATCACTTCATCCCATATCACCGGGTGTCTGAGTATTTCAATACTATTTATTGCATGAGTGTCAGCGCAGGCTCTGTTGCCAATTTTGTTGCCTATACCCATGAGAACCTGGCCTCTACTGAGCAGAGTATCCGCGATGCTTTACAAGAAAGTCCGGTTGCAGGAGCGGATGAAACTGGCATGCGGGTTGACGGTTCACTGTGGTGGTTACACATTATGCGAGATGACCAATGGACGCTTTACTACCTCTCAGAAAGGCGAGGTTGTGAAGCAATGGATGCAATGGGCATCCTGCTGACTTTTGCAGGCATTCTGGTTCACGATCATTGGAAGTCCTACTTTGCCTATGCGGCAGTGCATGTGCTTTGTAATGCCCATCATCTGAGAGAGCTTCAGGGAGTTGTCGATAGGGATGCGAATAAGCTGGCTCTGCGGCTGATGAAATTGCTTACGCTCTCCTGGCACTTCTGCAAGAAATACAAAGCAGCCGGTCTGACTCAAATGCCTGGTGCAATACAGCTTCGCATTGAGACGATATACGACCAAATCCTTCAAAGGGCTCTCACGAAGGAAACCGCTTATATGGAAAAACAACGACAGGTGCTTGGACGTAAGAAGGTCAGGAATACCAAGGCCTACAACCTGTTCAAAAGGCTTATTGAGTTTAAGGTTGAAACGTTGCGCTTCATGTCGGACTTTTCAATTCCCTTCGATAACAATGGCAGTGAACGTGATGCCAGGATGGCCAAACTTAAGCAGAAGATCTCAGGCTGCTTCAGAAGCGAAGACGGAGGTACCATGTTTACCCGAATCCGAAGCTATTTATCATCTGCTAAAAAGCAGGGGTTGAACATATTTCAGGCGCTTCTTAAAGCGGTTCGAAATTACAACAATACGCCTTTGCTGGGTGCTGAATAGTTACGTTTTAATAAATGATTGTGGTTTTTTGATAGCCGTTTCATAGTGGAATCGTCGTTTGTAAATGGAGTTTGATCGATGACAAGAAAGATAAAAAGTGTCGATGACTTACCGGGTTGGTTTCACCTTAATAAATATATGGGCATACGAGACATGAGTAATGCCCAGCTTGCCGCAGAGCTTGACTACCGTTTGGAAATGTCTAGGATGGATGCTTCATTACGGCGGGCAGAATTTAGAAGGCTTGCTATTCTGAGCTTTCTGGTTACCAAACCTGGGGATCGGGCACGGGCTTATTCGGATGAGTTGGAGATCCCCGGACCAGAAGCTGGGTTAAAAAAGAGGCTGGGTAAGAATAGCTATGGGCTTTATGACTACGACTGTCAGAAAGTTGTTTGTGCTGAGAAGATGGCCAAGGTGGAGGCACAGGAAATAGGCTGTGATTCTACCTTGAAAGACTATCATAGCCTGATCGCTGAGCCTGCCCGATTTCATCATATCAAAGAGAAATTTGAAAAGAGTGGGGTTGAGGCTGAGTTCAGCTTGGATTACGGAATGAGTAAGCTTTGTATCGATGACCTGTTGAACGATGATGCTGATGATAACTATGGGGTGATAAAAATAAACTTTAGCTCGTCCGAGGGTGAAATATTAGACGCTATCAAGGAGTTAATTCCAGTTTATCGAGATCACTATCAGGTGACGTCTCCATCAATAAAATTTACTGATAAAAGTATTGCCAGAATTAAGTCTATGAAGGTGATTCCTTACCTGGATTTGTCTTTATGGGCTGAAATGGAAGGTGTCGAAATTGTCGGAAGAGTTTATGCCGATATTCTTTATCCGAATCTTGAAGATTGGGATAAAAAAAAGGTATATGGAACGCTAAAGCCTATGGCTGCTCGAGTAATGGAAAGGCAGTTTATAGATACCCTTTGGAATGTCGGTATGAAGGAAAGTGAAAAAGCAACGAGAGAGAAAATTCGGCGTATTCAACGGAAAATTTCCGACACTCAAGCAAGGGACCAATCTTAGGTCCCTTATTGCGCCCATATCAAAGTTTTTTTGAGACCGAAAAAAGTCTAATTTTTTTTCAAAAAAATTGGGATATATATAAACAAGCCCCCCTGTTTATGATGAATCCTGCGTGTTTGAAAACAATAAGGAGACATCATACATGCCTGAAGAAAATTATTACCGGTTTATCAATTTAGCCAGGAGGGCTCAATATGTGGCCTGTGATGGTGATCGTTGGAGGTCGGTATGGCAATGAATCGGGAAAAGGCTAAGGGACGCAAGGAAGGAGGACACTTTGTCGCCATTCCTCATGCCATTATCAATAGCTCTAATTTTCGAAAGATGGGGGGATATGCAGTTAAGCTACTGACTCAAATGATAGAGCAGCTAAGGTATGTGAAAGGAGGAGGAACAAAGAATAACGGTGATTTATGTGTCAGTTGGTCCTTGATGAAAGGTAAAGGCTGGAGGTCAAAAGGAACCTTGCAAAGAGCAAGAGATGAGCTTCTGCATTATGGCTTTATTCAGTTGACTCGACAGGGGATGGCTACGGTAAAAGGGAAGCCAAACCTTTATGCATTAACCTTTCTTGCTATTGACGAGTGTGATGGAAAGCTGGATGTTTCACCTACTCGGAGTCCTTCCGGGCTGTGGAAAAATGAAGCATCATTATTTAAAACTGAGAGAAAAAAAAACGCCTGTATCAGCTAATAAACCAGTCCCCACTGGATCAAACTAACTAATAACAGACGGATCTATATTATGGATGATTTGTTGACCTTTGAACATCCTGCCTTCGGGTTAATTTCCGGAGTGGCAGTAACCCATTTTAAAAAAGAACCATACTTTTTTGCTGAACAGGTTGCCTGTGCACTTGGCTTTCTTAATCCTCAAAAAGAGGTTTTTAAGCGCTGTACTGATAAAAAAATCTATTCTGGGTATCGGAATTTGTCGCCGGTGATACCGGTGGATGATGTTACCCGGCTAATTAACCAATCTCCGAGTGTTGAGGCTGAGCGTTTTCGTCGCTGGTTTCTGAGTGAAGTACTTCCTCAGGCTAATAAGATGGGTGCTCTCTCAATTTGATAACTGACTCATAGGTTAGCTTCAACCTTTCCAGTCATGAACTCAGACCAAAGTTGTTCCCAGCGCCCCTTACTCTGGATCAGTGCTCTTGTTGTCAAAAGCACTTCCGCTCCTGTTGCTTTCCACCTCATTCCAGAACCACATAATCGTTGCTTTACCAGAGTCTTACAAGCCGCTTCAGTAACTCCTGAACCTATTGGCCAATGGCGTTTAAGCGCCTGATGATAATTCATTAACTGGTGATTGTTTGTAAAATAGCTCACAGCTTTGTAGCGCTTCTCTGTCAGTGCGATTGTCTTTTTCGGGAGCTCGGCTGATTCAATTTCCTGAAGGATTTTTTTGGCTGCTCCACGCTTGTTTTTCAAACTATGTAGCCTGTCTTCAAGCCACTGGTGTCGCTTCGCCTTACTGGTTGGAAACAGTGCTTCCGCTGCTCCAGCTAAATATTCAGATGCATGATAAAAATCGAGTATCTGCCCAGAGGTATGTTGTTTCAAATAACTCCAGTTTTCTCTAGCCCCGTCAGCTACCCCGATGTATGTGGCATTTGGGTAGAGTCGTTTTAGATCTGCAATCTCCTCGTCGAGCTTGCTCATAAAGCTTTGTTTACCATACTCTGACGAACTGGCTGTATATATCGTGTGGAGCCTGTCTCCATCTGCAGAATATAGGCTCAATGTCCCACACATGGCTTCCCTCCAGCCTTCTTCACAAAGCAGCATGCAGGTTCCATCCAGACCAATGGCTATTGTTTCAACAGGCTCTTTTAGTGGAGGAAGGTGGTAGTGAGTGTCTTGCTGGTCTTCAATTAATGCACCTACTCTGTCCGATAAATGCTTGATATAAGAATTTGAAAGCGTCCTTTGATGGTTGGTCTCAAAATCTTCTTTTACCGCAGGCGCTGGCATCTGGCTGTATTTCCAGGCGATAGACTTGGCAAATTTGGGGGTAGCTGAACCAATAATACCGGCACGAAGATCAAGTGCTGCCAGAGTACTGCCACCTCTGACACCCTGATATACGGAGCGCTCCAAAGGTATACGACCGTATAAGGTTTCATAGTGCTTAAGAACCTTTCCTTTGTAGTTCCACTTCTGCTGATTAACGACGATAGGTTCTTTATTGGGTGATTCAAATAGCCCCAATAACTCTTTTGTTCCAAGCTGCCCGGCTTCATTGAGTGCACGCTGTAAACTATCTTCAAGATTCAGCATGTTGCCTGAATCTATAGAAACTTCAATTTGCAAAACGATGCTTTTGGTAGAGCTGGAAATAACAGAAGCGGGCATGACAGTTAACTATTATGAGTGGTGTTCCCATAGTAGCTGTGAAAATAGAGCACTATTGTTTCAATCATTCAGAGAGAGCACCCAATAAGATCACCTGAGAAGTGCTTGATTAAATTTAACACCCCCATAATCCGGGGCAGTATGGATACGGAATTCGGGCTCTATTCTGCAGTGAGCGATTTGTTTTTATGAAATAGAGACCGCATTCTGTTCTTGAAAATGGGGTTTATGGGGGGTTTAGGGTGCGGATTTCAGGCTACTTCTTATATCTACCATAGGTATTTTATAAATGTAGGGAATGTTAAAGGTATGAACCTTTGAAGGTAGCGTGAAATAAAAATTCGTCGTGGTCAGAATGGCGGTGTCAAAGAAAAATGAAAACAGAATTTGGATTGCTGGCGCAATATGAAAAAGTGTTTATCCCTTTGGAGGATGTGTGCAGGGACTATTTCAACATCGGTGCTCTTAAAGCCCGACAAATGGCAGCACGGGGTGAATTGCCGATCCCAGTGATGAGGGGGAGCGCCAGTCAGAAATCACCTTATCTTGTTAAGCTGGATGATCTGGCCAGTTACCTTGATGGGCAGTATGCCAGTCATCGGAGTGATTGGGAGAAAGTGAGGGAGTGATTAAGCCCCCTTCATACCTCGATTGGCAATACGGCTGAAGTATTCGGTCTCCATATTAATACAGGTTGTGAACAGATCAGGGGGTGTTTTTTCCAGCAGGTGGGTGTATCGACGAAGGTTGTTCCAGTTCTTATGGCCGCTGTAGAGTACTACCTGTGGAATGTTGTAACCCTTCTCAAACAGTCTGGATATTCCTTCATGACGAAGTGTGTGAAAACCAATTTCAGGCATGCCAAGCTGCTTGGTGATTCGGCTGAATTTGGTTGATATGCTGGTGGAGCTAAATGGAAATATCCGCTCTTTAGTCCGTGGCTGAATGTTGATCAGTTTTATACATTCATCGGGCATTGGAATCTTTTCATGGTTACCCCATTTGCTGTTTGGGTCTTTCCTGTCTTCCAGGATTAATTTTCCTGTATTGCTGTCAAAGTTTTCCCATTTCAATCTACAGATTTCACTGAGACGAAAAGTGCTGTAAATGGCAAAAAGCATCAGATGCCTGTAGGGGATTGAGGCTGCTGAATGATGGTCCGACTGAAGGAAGTGTCCATAGAGGGTGAGAATCTGCTCCTTCGACGGGCGGATGTCCTTATGACGGGACTTGCCTGTTAGCTTGAGATCCCATAGTTCCAGACGTAACTCTTCCGTAATGAAATTGTTAAACGGAATATTTAGCCGTTTATGCCACTTAAGGGCTTTCACCAGTACGCATAAATCGGAATGGTTTGTGGCAGGGGATATGCCTTTTTCACGGATACGCCATTCAAAAAAGTTAATTAAGTCCTGACCGTCCAGCTTTGATGATTGAATTTCTCCCAGTGGGGTCTTTTGCCACTTACGCAGGCAGGAAAGGTCTGCTTCACGAAATCTGTCACTTTCTGGTAAGTGCACCATGTAGTCCAAAACTTCTTGAAGGTATTCTGCAAGCGTCAGGCTGCACTCTTTTGGCTTAGGTGGTAGGCCACTCTGGATTTGTTCATATTCATTGAGAAATTCCAGTTCCTTGCGGGTGCCCCATGATAAACCAAGACGTTTGTCGTTGAATGTTTTGGTCTGGCTGCGGCGAAAGTCTCCTTTTCTGATTCGGACTCTTATTCGATAAGACTTTTTTCCTTTCGAGTCAGTCACTGACTCATCATATACCGACATATAACTACCATTTTTAGTTCTTCTTATGGGAGAATGGCGCTGGATTTAGATGCACGTAAGTCTCATACTGCGGGCTAAATCCAGTTTGTCCCAAATTGTCCCATGAATGTTTTTTTGAAAAAAATTGTGGGTCAATATTAGGACAAATATCAGATAGAATGGCTCGAAACGGTTAAAAATAACAAGCCATGAAGAAGAATAATAAAGAGGTTGTAGGATGGGTGAATCCGGATTTTACTTTATACAACAGCTACTTAATGGATTGACGGTAGGTAGTACGTACGCCCTGATAGCAATCGGTTATACGATGGTGTACGGCATCATTGGAATGATCAATTTTGCGCATGGCGAGATCTACATGATCGGCAGCTATGTTGCTTTTGCCGTGCTGGCTGGTCTTGCCCTGATGGGAATTGACAGCGTTGCCCTGATGTTAACTGCAGCGTTTGTCATCAGTATCATTATTACGAGTACCTACGGTTTTGCCGTTGAACGGGTCGCTTATCGACCGTTAAGAAACAGCAATCGACTGATTGCGCTTATCTCAGCGATCGGTATGTCAATTTTTCTTCAGAATTATGTGCGTATTGCCCAGGGATCCCGAGATATCGCAATGCCCAGTCTGATTACTGGTGGCTGGACCTTTGGCTCTGCGGATGAATTTAATGTTACTTTGTCGTACATGCAGGTGGTGATTTTCCTCATTACATTTATCACCATGACACTCCTTACACTCTTTATTTCCAAATCCCGGATGGGGAGGGCATGCAGGGCGTGTGCGGAAGATCTGGGCATGACCCGTCTTCTGGGTATCAATACTAACCAGGTCATCTCTATAACCTTTGTTATCGGTGCAGCATTGGCTGCAGTAGCGGGTGTTTTGCTCGGTCTCTATTATGGAGTTATTAACCCCTATATTGGCTTTCTGGCTGGTTTGAAAGCATTTACTGCAGCGGTTCTTGGGGGAATTGGCAGTATTCCGGGAGCGGTACTGGGGGGCTTGATTCTAGGTGTGACTGAAGCGTTTACAGCGGGATATTTCAGTACCGAGTATAAAGATGTTGTCGCCTTTAGTCTGTTGGTATTGATTCTGTTATTCCGCCCCTCGGGTATTCTTGGTAAGCCGGAGGTAGAAAAGGTATGAATAATAAATCATCTACTACACTCCGCTGGTTTCCAGCCGTTATGGCAGCAGGGGTATTGCTGTTGTTAGCGGTGTTAATGCTGGGTGTTCAGTTATCCACTGAGAATACGGAACTGGTCGTTCACTTTGCCGCCAGCGAACGCTGGAACCTGATCTTATCTGGGGCTGTTCTGGTTTTTCTGGTTCAGTTATTTCGAAACTCGATTTCTGCTTTCTGGCAGGGTGCAAAAAAACACAACCCATTACCTCAGGTTCCGCTGCCATCACTGGATAAGAATAAGCCTCTGAAGCGGCTGCTGATCAGTTTTGCTGTCGCTGGGCTGATGATCTGGCCTTTCTTTGTTTCCCGTGGCGCTGTGGATCTGGCAACACTGGCTCTTATTTACGTAATGCTTGGTTTGGGTCTTAACGTAGTGGTTGGTCTGGCTGGACTGCTGGATCTCGGCTATGTGGGGTTCTATGCCGTTGGTGCTTATAGCTATGCATTGCTAAACCAGTATTTTGGTCTCGATTTCTGGAGCTGCCTGTTGATCGGCGGTCTTATGGCTGCGTTCTTTGGTTTTATTCTGGGGTTTCCGGTGTTAAGGCTGCGTGGAGACTATCTGGCCATTGTTACCCTGGGATTTGGTGAAATCATTCGTATTCTGTTGAATAACTGGACCTCAATAACTGGTGGGCCGAACGGTATTAGTCAAATCCCTAAGCCAACCCTATTTGGTCTGGAGTTTTCCCGACGGGCTAAAGAAGAAGGCAATGTACCATTTCATGAGTTCTTTGGGATTGACTACAGCAGTGGCTATAAAGTGATTTTCCTTTATATCCTGGCGCTGCTTCTGGTGTTGTTGACGCTTTATATTATTAACCGCTTGCTGAGAATGCCCATAGGTCGAGCCTGGGAAGCGCTTCGAGAAGATGATATTGCCTGTCGCTCATTAGGGTTGAATCCAACAGCCATCAAATTATCTGCCTTTACCATCGGTGCAGCATTTGCTGGCTTTGCCGGAACTTTCTTTGCGGCCCGACAGGGTTTTATAAGCCCAGAGTCTTTTACCTTTATTGAGTCAGCCATCATCCTCGCCATAGTCGTTCTGGGAGGAATGGGGTCACAGATGGGTGTTATTCTTGCCGCCGTTATTATGACGGTACTTCCCGAGTTTGCCCGGGAGTTCCAGGAGTATCGGATGCTCATGTTTGGCCTGATGATGGTTTTGATGATGATGTGGCGCCCAGAAGGGTTGATGCCCATGAAGCGTCCAAACCTGAAGTTGAAGGATCATCAGTCAGACAAAGGTGATGCGTCTGTTAATCGTCAGCCCATTGCTGAAAGCGTGTAATCTTCAGGGAGTTATGAGATGAGTCAGTGTTTGCTGGAAGCATCGGATCTCAGTATGCGCTTTGGGGGGCTGCTGGCAGTGGATCAGATGGCGCTCAAAGTTCGTAAAGGTGAAATTGTTTCCATGATTGGCCCGAATGGCGCCGGAAAAACGACGGTATTTAACTGTTTGACCGGCTTCTATAAGCCAACAGGAGGGAAGATTCTTTTTAAGGAGCAGGCGGTAGAAAAGCTGCCTGGCTTTAAAATTGCCCGTTTAGGGGTTGTTAGGACCTTCCAGAATGTTCGTTTGTTTAAAGCCATGACGGTTCTGGAAAATCTGCTGGTGGCTCAACATCGTCATTTGAACACAGGGCTGTTGGCTGGACTTTTTAAAACGCCTTCATTTCGCAAGAGTGAGGCAGAAGCGATGGAACGGGCTGCTTACTGGTTGGATAAAGTTGGGTTAACTGAGTTTGCCAATCGTGAAGCCGGAAACCTGGCCTACGGTCAGCAGCGGCGGTTGGAAATTGCCCGCTGCATGGTGACCGATCCACAACTGCTAATGTTGGATGAGCCTGCTGCAGGGTTGAACCCCAATGAAACCCGAGAGCTGGATGATTTGATTTCAGATCTCAGAAAAAACCATGGTGTATCTGTACTGCTCATTGAACATGATATGAAACTGGTGATGGAAATCTCGGATCGGATCTATGTTATTAATCAGGGGAGGCCGCTGGCATCCGGAACACCGGAAGAGGTGCGCAATCATCCTGAGGTGATCAAGGCTTATTTAGGCGAGTCCTGAGTAAGCCAACAATCCGGGGCAGTTTGATGAAGTACAGGGTTCCACTGGAATTAGAAACCAAAAGGCTAGCTCTCCGGCAGTTTAAGGAAGAAGGCTGGAGGTGTCTGCATAAGTATTACTCTGATGAAGAGGCAACCCGCTATACCTCGGGAAGGGCTTCCTCGGAAGGGGAAACCTGGCGAACCATGTGCAGCATGGTTGGGCATTGGCAGATACGTGGTTATGGGCCGTATGCTCTGATTAAGAAAAGTTCTTCCTGCCTACTGGGGACAGCGGGCTTCTGGTATCCAAATGACTGGCCTGAGCCAGAAATCAAGCGGGCACTTGCTTCCGACCATTGGGGTATGGGGTATGCTTCTAAAGCGTTCATGGAAGTTCAGTTCATTGGACGGGAATATCTACCAGAGATACCTCTAATCAGTCTTATTCACCCGGATAACCATCCCTCCATGAAATTAGCAGAGCCTCTGGGGGCTGTTCTGGAAAACGAGATTCCATTTCGCGGCAGTGTCTGGAAAGTCTATCGACACCCAAAAGAATGAACAGGAATGCAGTCATATGAATAACGATAAACCACTGCTAAGTCTTGAGCATGTATCTACCTTTTATGGCCAGATTCAGGCGCTGGATGATGTGAGTGTCGAGATCCGGACTGGTGAAATTGTGACGCTCATTGGCGCCAACGGTGCGGGAAAAACCTCTCTGCTGATGACCTTGTGTGGTGATCCACGGGCAACCAGTGGGCAGATCTTTTATGGAGGTCAGGAAATTACCCAGGAAGATACTGCGGATATTATGCGCTCTGGCATTGCCCTGGTGCCCGAAGGTCGGCGTGTCTTCTCCCGACTCACCGTGGAAGAAAATCTCAGTATGGGTGGTTTTTTCACGGATGATCAGGATTATCATCAGCTGTATAGCCATGTGCTTGAGCTATTTCCACGTCTTGAGGAGCGCCTTCACCAGCGGGCAGGAACCATGTCTGGCGGTGAACAACAAATGCTGGCCATAGCTCGGGCCCTAATGAGTAAACCCAGGCTTTTACTTCTGGATGAACCTTCACTGGGTCTTGCTCCTATAGTGATTCAGCAGATTTTTGACATTATTGCCAAGCTCAGGGATGAAGGGATGACGATCTTTCTGGTAGAGCAAAATGCCAATCAGGCTCTAAAGCTTGCTGATAGAGGCTATGTGCTTGAAAATGGGAAGATTGTTCTCCATGACACCGGACAGGCTCTGTTAGTGAATGAATCTGTCCAGGAGGCTTACCTGGGAGGGTAAATACTGTATTTTTCTTTGATTTATAATGATTTATTAAATCATGATGAACGCGACTTTGATGGAATTCTATTGAGTCGCGTCTATATCAATAATTGAGTGGGTAAATCTTTAGTATTAGCTATTTTTTGTAATCAAAATATTAGGTTAAATCTTGAATAGTAATTAAAAGTATTGCTGTTTTGTATTTATTCATTCTAAATCAATAAATAACTGATATTTTCGTCCTGATTAGTAAGACATGCTCCCAGTACTATACTTTTTCTAAAGCTGAAGTAGCAGTACAGGAAATGCAGTATGAAGCCTGAATACGATAAGCTGACCACAATGGAAGTGTTGATGTTAGCCAGCTCGCTGAGTGTATTAGCAGGGGCACTGGTTACTCTTGGGATACTGGTTCAGTAGTCATCTGGCAAGTTAATAAATATTAGCGTTAAGCCAACAGCAATCATAATCCGGCTAGCACTGGCCAGTGCTCCCCATGGGGTTTGCCATGCTAAAAACCACTCTCCTCCAATGACGAAAAAACCTCCAAACCAAATTCCGAAGGCCAATACCAGGCCCAAATTGGATGTTTGCCTGGCAGATATAACACTTTCTCTATCCGTGTGACGAAGAAATTGTAGGAAGCCTTTCCAGCAAAGTGCTGATGAGAGTAGCTGTAGGATGATAATAAAAAGATAGGCGGTGTGGTGGAGCAGTGGAGTCTGGATGGATCGCCAATGATGGGGGGAATCCTGAGGCAATGCATCCATCGTCATTACATGTTGGATATAGTTCAGATTGGTTGAGTAATCCGTAACGTTGTTGAAAAAAACCATGGTAATGTAGCTGGCTACCAGAGCCACCATGATCATCTTGCACATCTTAAGTATACCCACTTGCTACCTCATCTTGATTGTATCGCTTGTTGCGAACTGCCATCCCCAACACTGGATTTATCTTTGGTTCTAATAAATTGAACCCTAATTTTTTTGTGCATATCAACGATGAATAAGAGATGGCAAAACTCCAATTTCCATCCTTTGGTAAAGCACAGAGGTTAGACCATGAGTCCAGAATCACCCAGTGAAAACAGTCAGCGAAAGACGGGTGGCTTGGCGCTCACGCTTTTTCTCTGGTTTATCGTTTTATCCATAGGTCCTGTTGTTATTGTTGGGCTGAATGAATACCAGACGGGTAAAGAGGGAATTATTAAAGAACACTATGATCAGCTTTCATCCGTCAATTTCCAGTTGACTCAACGGGTTAATGAATATTTTGATACGGTATTAACCAATCTATTTATTATGGCTGCGCCCTCTGAAGCGTTCATTTCTGAGCTTGTGAGCTCAGATGGGTTCAAGAAAAAGCCAATCACAGAATTTATCAATTCAAGGGAATATGGAGAAATATACGAACACTATTCCATGGAGTATGTAGATTTTCTTCGATTTTATGATTACTCCGATGTGATTCTGGGGGATGCGGAAGGGAACATTCTATACACTGTCAATGAATACAGTGATTTAGGGAAAAACCTGTTTTCTCCAGAGTTGTCCAACACTCTTTTTGCTAAGGCGGTCAAAGCCAGCCTTT
Source organism: Endozoicomonas sp. (assembly GCF_965196975.1). Taxonomy (NCBI): domain Bacteria; kingdom Pseudomonadati; phylum Pseudomonadota; class Gammaproteobacteria; order Oceanospirillales; family Endozoicomonadaceae; genus Endozoicomonas; species Endozoicomonas sp. The sequence continues at coordinate 3,593,569 of NZ_OZ239981.1, read as the reverse complement.
ATGATCAGAAGCCAAAGTATGCCGATCTTGCTGCTTACCCGCCAGTAGGCAATGAGAAGGTTGTTTTTTTGATATTGCCGCTTGCTGACTCCCTTCAGAAAGCATTGGGTTTTATTGCGGTTCAGATACACCCTAAGAATATTCAGGTTATGTTTGACAGTGGCAAGTCAAATGTAGCGGGGCTCTCCTCATTTATGGTTGGTAAAGATCGTAAAATTCGCTTTGGTACCCAGCTTGAAAGTGAACAACAGCTGACATTTGAGGATGATAATCCGCTTATTAATTTGTGGCTAAGCCATCTCGAGGACGACGGAAGTTACAAGGAAGATGACGGCCATTTCGGAGAACTCTCTTCAGATAATAGTCATGCTCATGAGCCTGCTGGAGCGCATGATCATGACCTGGATTCAATATCAGAGGATCTTGACTCCCTAAGCCTGGATGATCAGGACGTATTGAACCGGGCTGCCAAAGCGAGTCTAAGCCATATTCGAAGCTACATTCATGGTGAAGAAGTTCTGGGGATTTATCTGCCAATAAATATTGCTGGCACCCCTATGGTCATGCTTTCAGAGGTAACGCATCGGCATGCTTTTGCATCCGTTCAGGATTTTCGAAAACGTCTTTTTGTTCTTATCGCCATCACTTTTGCTCTGGTCGTCTTAATTGCTCTGTTTGTTACTCGACAACTGGTGAAACCCATACGTCTGATTACCAGGTGGGTCAATCGGGTCGCAGCGGGTGACTATGCCGAAGGAACTGCTCTAAGTGGAAATAATGAGATCAGCGAGCTGAGCCGCAGTTTTGCCCAGATGACAGATAGGCTGCGTACCATCAGTGATGAAAATACCCGGAAAAACTGGCTTCAGGAAGGTATGGCGGGATTGCATAACAGTGTACGTGGTGAGCAGGCCATGGCTGAGCTGTGCCACCACATCGTGACTTATATTGCCCGCTATCTGGATATGCATTCCGGCGCGATGTTTGTGAAAGATGATAAAAATCAGCTGCAGCTGATGGGAAGCTATGCCTGGCGTAAGCGCAATCAGCATGCAAATTGTTTTGAAATTGGTGAAGGGTTGATTGGTCAGGCGGCACTGGAAAGAGAACCGATAGAGATAACCAATGTACCTGAGGGTTATATTGACATTGAGTCCGGACTGGGCTCAGCCAGACCAGCCCATCTCATCATTGTTCCCCTTTGCTATGAAAATGAGCTTAAAGGAGTATTTGAGTTTGCACGCCTGGGGCCAATGACGGATGAGCAAAGTCTGTTCCTTGAGCATTCTGTTGAAAGTATTGCCATTGCGATTAACTCTGCTCAGTACCGAACCCGGGTAAATCAGCTTCTTGATACCACGACCCAGCAATCAGAGGCATTAAAGGAGCAAAAAGAAGAATTACGTTCGGTGAATGAAGAGCTGGAAAAGCGAGCCGGTATTCTGGAAGAATCTGAGGAAGAGCTTAAAGCCCAAAGTGAGGAGCTTCAGAAATCCAATGCAGAGCTGGAAGAGCTCAGTGAGCAGCTGATGCTCCAGAAAGAAGAGATAGAGAGAAAGAATAAAGATATTGAGTTATCCAGTAAAAAGGTAACGGAAAAGGCAGAGGAGCTTGCCAGAGCCAGTAAATATAAGTCCGAGTTTCTGGCCAACATGTCTCATGAGCTGCGAACGCCTTTGAATTCTCTCTTGCTTCTTTCACAAATGCTTGCAGAGAATGACGAAGGCAACCTGACAGAAGATCAGGTGGAATCAGCCCAGGTTATCTACAACGGTGGTAAAGAGTTACTGGAACTGATTAGCGACATCCTTGATCTGTCTAAGGTTGAAGCAGGCAAGATGTCCGTAAATCTTGATGACACGCCTTTGACAGAGATTAAAGGCAGTATCGAAACTATGTTTAATCCTCTGGCGGAAAGCCGGGGGCTTCAATTCCTGGTCAACATAGAAAGCGGTACGAGCAAGTCGGTTTTCACTGATAGCCAGCGCTTTATGCAGATCATAAAGAACTTCCTGTCCAACGCATTCAAGTTTACTGAGGAAGGAACTGTTCAGGTAAAAATATTTAATGAAGCTCGCTCCGGTCGCTTTTCAGAAGATATCTGGGTTGCTTTTGCCGTAAAAGACAGTGGCATTGGGATACCCAAAGAGAAGCAGGCATCCATTTTTGAATCATTCCAGCAGGCAGATGGATCGACCAGTCGAAAGTATGGAGGAACGGGCCTTGGGCTGGCGATATCCAGGGAGATGGCCGAGTTACTGGGCGGCTTTATTGAACTGGAAAGTAAAGAAGGTGAAGGAACAACGTTCACTCTGTTTTTGCCAAGTAATCCAGTTTGTTCTCTGGGGCCGGAGAAAGTTCTGGCAGATAACTATGTGTCCGATGTGTTCGACCAAGCCTTGGGGAGCGCTGGACCTGATATTACCGTTCAGAAACCTGAAAGTAGCAGTGAACCTGTGGATGAGGTCACTGAACCTGGGATTATGGAAACATTTGATTATCAGTTGCTGGCCATTGAAGATGATCCTCACTTTGTTGCCATTCTCACTCAATTAGCAGGTAAGCACCACTTTGGTTGCCTGCATGCTCCAACGGGGGAGCAGGGCATTGCTCTGGCCAGAAAGCATCAACCCTCTGCCATCATCCTGGATTTGGGCTTACCGGATATGGATGGTCAGGAGGTACTTGCCCAGCTAAAAGACAATGATATGACTAGGCATATACCCGTTCACATTGTTTCGGGACGTGATCCAGGCTCGGTTTCCAGCCTTGGTGCTGTTGGTTACTTGAGAAAGCCCGTGAGTGTTACAGAAATTGATAAAGCGTTTTCTACGCTTGAGCAGGCCATAAGTCAGGATATCCATGATGTGTTGATTCTCGATCTGGATGAAGAGCAGAGGTCATCAGTAGGAAGTATGTTAGAGCAAAAAGGGCTTCATGTAGGGTATGCCAATTCTGCTGTTGAAGCTGAGAAGGAGCTTGCCGCCCATCATTGGCACTGTCTGATTATGGACCTGGATCTGGGAGATATCGGAGGTCTGGAGTTTTTGGAAAGAATCAAAGGCAGGCTGGGCGCTGACATGCCTTCAGTGGTTATTCACACCGCTCACCCTGTTGATAAAAAAGAGCATTCCCAGTTGCAGGAGTTTACGAATGCCATGGTGATGAAGGGAGATAAGGCATTTGAAAGAATCACCGATGAAGTCAGCCTGTTTCTACATACTGTGAATAAGGATCAGGTGGAGGATGTACCCGATGAGCCCGTAACCAGTGCAGAGAAAAGCCTTGATGGACATAAGATTCTGCTGGTAGATGACGACCTGAGAAATACGTTTGCCCTCTCTAAAGCCCTGCAGGGAATGGGGCTGGAGGTTGTACTCGCTGATAATGGGAAGAATGCCATCAACAAGCTTGAGGAAGAAGACGGCATTGAACTGGTGTTAATGGATATTATGATGCCCATCATGGATGGCTATGAGGCAACAGCCACTATTCGGCAAATGAATGAATTTAAAGACCTCCCAATTATTGCCTTGACGGCTAAGGCCATGGCTGGTGATAAGGCTAAATGTCTTGAAGCGGGGACCAATGATTACATGAGCAAACCGCTGGATATGGACAAGTTGACAGCAATGCTGAAGGTGTGGCTGCTTCGATGATTGAGAATTACTCAGTAGCTGATCTGGAACAGCTGGAACTCGACTTATTGCTGGAGGCTGTCAAGACGCGCTACGGCTATGATTTTCATGACTATGCCAAAGCGTCGATGATTCGTCGTGTAAGAAAGTACATGGATCAGTCAGGTATTCATCGCGTCAGTGAGCTAATTCCACTATTTCTGCATGATAACCGTGCGTTTTACCGGTTTGTGAAAAGTCTCCCTGTCGTTGTGACTGAAATGTTTCGGGATCCAGACGTATTTAAAGCTTTGAGAGAGGAGGTCATTCCAGTACTCAAAACATACCCGTTTATCAAGATATGGCATGCGGGGTGTGCTTCGGGGCAGGAAGTGTATTCTATGGCGATCCTGCTGGAAGAAGAGGGGCTTCTGGATCGTTGCCAGATATACGCGACGGACTTCAATGATGATGCTCTTAAATTAGCAAAAAAGGGTATCTATCCGGCGGAAGATATTGAGCTTTATAAAAAAAACTACAGTCTTTCGGGAGGAAAGTCAGAGCTGAGTGATTATTGGGTCAGCCTTTACGACTCCATCAAGATCAACAGCCGATTGGCTGAACGAGTTACATTTGCCAATCACAATCTTGTTACTGACGGTGTTTTTGGTGAAATGAATCTGGTGATGTGTCGCAATGTGCTTATTTATTTTAACGAGCAATTGCAGGACAGGGCGTTAACTCTGATTAACGACAGTTTATGCCCGAGAGGGTTTCTCTGCATCGGACGAAGAGAGAACCTGAAGTTCAGCCAGATCAGAAACCACCTTGAAGATGTCAGTAATACGCTTCGAATCTACAGGAAGGTTGGTTCGTGAGCTGGATTTCAGTTGAGAATAAGCCCAAGGCTGTTGTGCTGGGAGCATCTGCAGGGGGAATAAATGCTCTTGGTTTTCTTTTCAGCGAACTGGGAGAGGACTTCTCATTGCCCATTCTGGTCACCAAGCATGTAGGGTTGAATGATGACCGAGGCATGCTCAGGGTACTTGCCCGGCAGAGTACGCTTCCAGTCAAGGTGGCGAAAGACAAACATCGAATACAGCCGGGTACCATTTATCTTGCACCGGCTGGCTACCATATGCTGGTTGAGGAGCAGGGGGTTATCAGCCTGAACCTTGAAGCCCCCGTTGCTCACTCTCGACCTTCTATTGATGTGCTGTTTCAGTCAGCGGCCAGAGTTTATGGGCAGGAGCTGGTTGCCGTTGTTTTGACTGGTGCTAATCGAGATGGTGCCGATGGTATTCGAACAGTAAAGGATTTTGGGGGAACCACTGTTGCCCAATGTCCTAGAAATGCTGAAATGGGGGTTATGCCCAAGGCATCACTGGATACAGGGTGTGTGGATTACCTGATGACGTTAGAGGAAATTCCAGCTTTTCTGGATCAGATTGGTGGTGCCTGATACCTCGAATTTACAAAGGTCAATACTGCCAGGTTGTTGGGCGATAGCCTTTCAGGGATGAGACAGGGATTGTCTGGTATGGAGACAAATAGCAAAGTCAAAATTCTGGTTGTGGATGACCGGCCGGAAAACCTGCTGGCTATGGATAAGTTATTAAAGCCATTGGGTGCAGAAGTCCACAAGGTGGACTCTGGTGAGAAGGCGCTGTCTGAAGTTTTGGCCCATCACTTTGCTGTTATCCTTCTGGATGTTCAAATGCCTGGTATGGATGGTTTCGAAACGGCGACATTACTGCACAGCAACAAGCAAACTGCCAATATTCCCATCATTTTTGTTACTGCGATTAATAAAGATCATAACTACGTTGCCAAAGGCTATCAGTCTGGTGCTGTAGATTATTTGCCTAAGCCAATTGTTCCAGAAATTCTTTTAGGCAAAGTGAAGGTATTTTTACAGCTGGAAGAGCAGCGGCTGGCGCTTGAGGACGTAACCAAGGAACTTCGTTGGATCAGTAGAAAAAATAAACTGTTACTGGATTGTGCAGGTGAAGGCATTGTTGGGTTGGATAAAGCGGGAAACATAACCTTTATCAATCCGACGGCATGTGAGCTATTGGGCGGTACTGAAGAGTCTTTCCTGAATACCCACATCAGCCAGTTTCTTTTTGATGCAACGGATGGTAAGCCTGCTATTGATCAGTGGCGGGAGTCAGATATTTATCGGGAGTGTCTGGAAAAGGGAGGAACTCTCAAGCAGTCTACTGATTTAATCAATATTAGGCAGGGAACTTTTCCAGCAGAGTTTAATATTGCCGCCATCGTGAATGGTCGAAACTCAGTTCAGGGTGCAGTGTTTGTTTTTCAGGACATAACTGAGCGAAAGCAAATGGAAGACCAATTATTGAGAATGGCTAAGTACGACAGCCTGACTGGTTTGGCTAACCGAACCCTGTTCAGGGAGTTTCTTCAGTCCTCAATGGATCGCAGTGATCGTTACCATAAAAATACGGCCGTCATGTTTCTGGATCTGGATCATTTTAAGGAGATCAATGACCAGCTGGGTCATGATGCTGGAGATCAACTGCTTTCCAGCGTCGCTAATCGACTTGAAAGCTGTATTCGGAAGGTTGACCTGATTGCCCGGCTGGGGGGGGATGAGTTCGCAGTGGTCCTGGATGATGTGAAGAACTCAGATGATGCCAGAACCGTTGCCAATAAAATTCTCTCGGTGCTTAAAGAGCCCCATGAGCTTGGGGACGCTTCCAAAAAAGTAGGCACCAGTATCGGCATTGCATTTTATCCTGATAATGGAAGAGATGCAGACGGATTGATCAAGGCGGCAGATGAGGCTATGTATGTAGCGAAGAATGAAGGTCGGAATGACTTTCGGTTTTACTCCGACCTTAAACACTGAATTACACGTCAAACGGTGTATTCAGCTGCTTTTCGACAAAGACTTTTTTCAGTCTTGCAAAACGAGGCAGGCCGTTCAGGTAAGCAGGATACTCCTCTCCTTCAATCAACGGTTCAAGATAACCTCGACAGGTTGGAGTAATGTTGAACCCGTCCTCATTGATAAAGTCCAGTGGCATTTTTCGCTCAAAATTGGCTACCTTCTCCAGAGGAACCGCTTTGATGGCCCAGCGATAAGGCAGGTCAGACTCTCGAACGATTGCTGGCATTACAGCATTGTGGCCCGTTACGGCAAGCTCTACCGCTGCTTTGCCAACAGCGTAAGCCTGTTCAACGTCAACGCGTGATGCAATATGGCGAGCTGAACGCTGAAGATAATCAGCAACAGCATAGTGATATTTGTATCCCAGCTCCTGTTTGATCATATTGCACAGGGCAGGAGCTACACCGCCAAGTTGCTGGTGACCAAAGGAGTCGATTACGGTGGTTGAGGCAGAGATAAAGCTGCCATCGTTATATTTAGCGCCCTCTGAAGCAACGATTACGCAATAACCTTCGTTATTAACGGTTTCATGGACTTTTTTAAGAAACTTTTTTTTGTCCAGAGGCAATTCTGGGAAAAGAATAATATGTGGTGGATCTCCATCCTGTCGGGCAGCCAGACCTGTGGCCGCTGCGAGCCATCCAGCATGACGACCCATGACTTCCATGACAAACACTTTGGTCGATGTATCACACATTGAGGCAATATCATGACTGGCCTCTTTGGTTGATACTGCAAGGTATTTGGCTGCAGAACCAAAACCCGGGCAGTTATCGGTTACAGCCAGGTCATTATCGATGGTTTTGGGCACCCCGATGCAGGTGATGGGGTACCCCATTTTTTCACTGAGCTGAGACACTTTCCAAGCCGTATCCATGGAGTCATTTCCACCGTTGTAGAAGAAGTAACCGATGTTATGAGCCTGAAATACTTGAATTAACCGGCGATATTCCGCTTCACTCTCTTCGAACGATTTAAGCTTGTAACGGCAGGAACCAAAGGCACCTCCCGGGGTTCTTAGTAATGCACCTATTGTTTCATCGGATTCGTAAGATGTGTCGATAAGCTCCTCACGCAAAGCTCCCAGGATGCCATTATGTCCTGCGTAGACTTTGTCGATTTTATCCGGGTAACGACGTGCTGTTTCAATAACCGCGCAGGCGCTGGCATTGATAACAGCGGTAACACCGCCAGACTGTGCGTAAAAAGCGTGTTTCTTTGTCATCGGTTAAATTCCGGGCGTTACTCTGTGTTATTTTGTGTTTTAAGTTGGGTGCTGATGATACCCGATCCCAAGCTTATTGGTAGACCTTATCGGGTTAGTTTTTTTATGCACACAGGGCTTTTATGAGCTGATGCCTATTCGATGTCAACGTCCTTTTGCGCTTAAGGCAAAAACAATGTCAAAATTCTGTTATCAGGGGGCTTAAGGGCACAACAGAGTGTCGTCCCTTTCAATTTGAGTGCCCTCTCGGAGAAACTTTGAATGCACGTACACATTCTGGGAATTTGTGGAACTTTTATGGGGAGCCTGGCTCTGCTGGCCAGAGAGCTTGGATTTAATGTATCCGGTTCGGATGAGAATGTTTACCCTCCTATGAGTACACAGCTGGAAGAGCAGGGTATTTCCCTGTTTCAGGGTTATGGTGTTGAAGCACTTAGTCCTGCACCTGACCTGGTTGTGATTGGTAATGCCATGAAGCGGGGAATTCCTGCTGTAGAGTATGTGCTTGAAAAGGGGATGCCTTATGTTTCAGGCCCTGAGTTTTTTTCCAGATTCATTGCGCCAGAGCGCTGGATTCTGGCAGCTTCAGGTACCCACGGTAAAACCAGTACGAGCAGTATGCTCGCCTGGATACTGGAGTATGCAGGAATGTCTCCAGGCTTTCTGATTGGTGGTATACCCAAGGATTTTGGTATTTCAGCAAGGCTTGGCAGTACCCCTTTTTTTGTCATTGAAGCGGACGAGTACGACACTGCTTTTTTTGATAAGCGTTCCAAGTTTGTTCATTACCACCCCAGAACATTAATTATTAATAACCTTGAATTTGATCATGCCGATATTTTTGATGATCTCGCTGCTATTCAGCGACAGTTCCATCATTTGGTAAGGACTATTCCTGGAAGTGGGAGAATCATTTTTCCAGCAAATACGCCTGAAATTGATGACGTTATTACCATGGGGTGCTGGTCTGAGCAGGAAGAGCTTGGAGGGAACAACAAACCCTGGCAAGTTGAACCTGTCAGTGAAGATGGAAGCCACTTTCAGGTTGTATATAAAGGTCATGTTGCTGGTACTGTAAACTGGAATCAGGAAGGCGATCACAATGTCGCTAATGCGTTGGCATCCATTGTTGCGGCTCACCATGTTGGTGTTTTGCCTGAAATAGCCTGTGAGGCATTATCCGTCTTCCAGGGAGTCAAGCGGCGAATGGAACTGGTTGAGGATATCGGCGGTGTTCGGATTTATGATGATTTTGCTCATCACCCGACAGCTATTGCGACCACGTTGGCGGGTCAGAGATCTAAATTGGGTGAACATGCGAATATTCGTGTAATTATTGAGCCCAGATCAAACACCATGAAAATGGGGATACATCAGGAAACGTTGATCGCTTCCACAGGGCTGGCTTCTGAAGTTATCTGGTTTAAACCTCAGGGGCTTGACTGGCCTCTGGAGAAGTTGATGGCAGATAGTCCCGTAAAAGCATCTGTCATGGACTCAACGGATGCAATTGTTCGTTATCTGGTTGATACCGCTAAAGAGGGGGATCATCTTCTGGTGATGAGTAATGGTGGTTTTGAAGGGATTCATGGGCGTATAGCCAATGGTCTGAAAGAGAAATCCAGGGTTGAGGTTGGAGTTTGATGACTCTGGCCTTCAGCTAAATAGGATAGGAAGTACAGTATGACCCCATCAAACCCTGAGAGAGTGACATTGGCACTCACTGGCGCATCTGGTGCACAGTATGGGCTTCGGTTGCTTGAGTGTCTCGTGGCAGCAGAGCGGCAAGTTTTCTTTCTGGTATCCAAGGCGGCAAAAGTAGTTCTGGCGACAGAAATGGATCTTGAACTTGGAGATACACCGGAAGCTATCGAGCAATACCTTACTGATCGTTATCAGGCAGTGCCTAAACAGATTCGTGTGTTTGGCGAAGATGACTGGATGTCACCTGTTGCTTCAGGCAGTGGTGCTCCCAGCTCAATGGTGATTTGCCCGTGCAGTACCGGCACTTTGTCAGCCATTGCCTGTGGTTTAAGTAATAACCTGGCTCAGAGGGCTGCAACGGTTGTATTAAAGGAGCGGCGTAAGTTGATCATAGTTCCCAGAGAAGCGCCTTATTCTGAGATTCATCTGGAAAATATGCTGAAACTGAGTCGCATGGGAAGCATCATCATTCCTGCATCACCAGGATTTTATAACCGGCCAGAGACAGTGAATGATATGGTGGATTTTATTGTGGCTAGAATACTGGACCAGCTGGGAGTTCCTCAGGAATTAATGCCTTCCTGGGGGAGTCAGCGTCTTTGATGGCGTTGTTAACTCTGTACTTGGGATAAAAGGCTTCAGGTTGTAAAGCCACAGGGCAAGGGCGTCCAGATAGATAGGCAGTGTTGTTGCAGGGTCTGCTGGGCCTGCTGCCAGATCAACCGAAAAGCCTACTGGCAGCTCCTGTCTTACGACCTCTTTCTGATAGGCTCCGTGGGGTTGGTCTGAGATAACCAGAGCAGTGCCCGGTAATGGCTCTACCTTTATCCACTGTTTCAGAGTGTCTCGGGTATTGGGTCTGTGCCAGAGTCTATTCCTCCAGTTTCTCGGTGTATCAATAAACTCAACCGGCATGTCTCTCATGGCTTCTGGCATTGGAGCCAGCTGATGCAGCATGATGGCCGCTTCTGTCTCGGTGAAAGGGAGTTGCCCTAGATTTTGGTCGTCGGGTTTTCTTGTCAGAATGTCCAGGTAATCAATTCCGGGGTTGAGAGGGCGCTGACCAACCAGAAAAATCAAGCGCTTGAATCGAATACCTTGGTTCCACCAATAAGCCAGATAGTCCAGTCTTCGCTTCATTCCGGGGGCTGTTGCTCCCAAAAGCAGAGCATAGTCATACTGTTTGTTTGGGGGGCGCGCGGGAGAGACGAGACCCAGTTGATCGAGTAGTTCAAACGCTCTGTCTTTCTGGGTTTTTGAGATGTTCAGCGTTGGTAGTTCCCACCGTTCCTGTCCTGGCTTTCTGCGCCATACCTGACTGGCGTTGATGATTGAGTCCAGAGTGGGGGCATGTGGAATATTCAGCTCAGTTAATAGTTCACTGAGCGTAAATGACAGTGCTTGGTAGTTTTGCTTTTGATCGACGGCATGGGCCTGGGAAAGCATGGAAAGATACATCAGTGTCCCTACCAGAAACCATTGGTAATTGAATTGATTAATCCTGACAGGCATTGTTTTTGTCCCTGATTGCACAGGGACAAGCATAGCCACTTTTATAATGACCCGATGGTCATTTATAGAGCGCTTAATGTTGTGTTGAGCCCGGTGTTGCAGTTTGCGGTGGCTGCTGGAGAATCAGTTGGCTCAACTCTGGCTGTTCCCAGCTGTCTGGGTAGTGCTTGGCCATTGCTTCCATCATGACCGTATATTCATCCGCAGGTTTCTGCAGCAGATACGTCAGGAAGGTATAGATTCGATCAGACATTTCCTTGTTAATCTGATTCAGTTGCTGGTCGTTGATCTGTCCTTTTTTCTGACACTCTTCAATAGTGGACTGACGAATGCAGTTGGCAGAGATAATCAGTGCCAGTTTTTTGATGTTTTGCTCTTCCATGAGAGGCTCCGTGGCGGTTTATATCCAGTAGTTACTTATATAAAGCTAGTTGTTGTTGGTAGGGATTCAAGCATGGATAAAGAAATTACAAATGAGAATGCCATAGAGAATATATAAACTCATTAAGTACGAATTAGATCACTTGGGGTAGGGGCATAGAATTTGGGAAATGAGGGGAGGAGGCATTCCTCCCCAAAAGTTAATTAAGCATTCTGTAATTGTAATAGGATCTTATCTTTCTCGGTTTCTTCCAGCAGGTTTGGATGTTCCTGTATGACCTTTATCAGTCTCTGGTGTAGTTCAGCCTGTTCCATTTTTTGAGGAACCGTCTGATTAACACCTTTATAGCCTCCATATGCCATACCCAGACCCAGTCCCATGCCAATAACAAAAGTATGAGGAATCAGGTAGGTCGTTACTAGAGCTGTGCCTAAACCCCACTTGGCGACGGTGCCCCAAAAGGTGTCAGCCATAGTGCAATAAGTACAACCTGTATCATATGCTTTGCAGGCTCTTTCTGAGAGGCCTTTATAAAGCTCAGTACCTGTAATGTATTTTTTTCCTTTGTTTAAATAGCCTGTAACATCATCCAATGTCACTGTAGGAAGACTGTTCCACACAGCTTCGGCTTTTGCTTTGACTTGTTTGGTTGCACAATCGTAAGCTTTTAGTGCTTCTGCACTCACTGCTGAAACAAACTGACTAGAAAGTAGAGCTACGTTTTCATATCCCATAGACATTTTTAATCTCCTTATATTTGAGAGCTCAATTTTTGTTTATTGGTTTGTAAAACCTTTAGTATTTAAATTGGAAAAATTTTATCACTGCTGTTACTGGAACAAACTAACTAATCAGTTAGTTATTTTGATAAACCATCGTACTTAAAAAGGTTTACTTGGTACTTAAGACCTAAAATGGGTGAGTTAGTTCGATAATTAATTGGAATTAGAAACGCACTGAGAGCTAATTTATCTTGAATTTATATGTTTTATTTTATTTTCAATGGTTTATGGTTTGTTTGGAGGTGTTAGAAAAACCGACAGTATGGTTATGAATCCACTATTGGCACCCGGTAATCGAATACCATTCGCTAATGAGCTCTACTTCTTCATCGGTTAATAGTTTGGCAATATTGCTCATTGGCCGGTGGGTGGTTCTTGAACCATCTCTATAGTAATTAAGCTGCTTAACCATATATTCTTTTTTCTGGCAGGCCAGATTAGGGTTGAAAGAGGCAGTACCAATACCGGTAGGGCCATGGCAGCCGGCACAGAGCTGTAAAGCCTTGCCCTGAGCGGCTTTAAGGTGGTCAGGAGTTACCTGAGAGTGAGTGTCAGAGAAGGGGTCTGTGCATCCTGTTAAGAAAAGGATGAAGAGAATAGCTATTTGTCTGATTTGAACAGTTATTTTCATTGGAACAGCTGATTTTGACGATGATAAAGAGTTAGTGAGAGCAGCCTGTGTAATAGAGGAGTGAAGTCACAGGCTGCACATAGTGTGCTAATCAATGTTAGCAGTCATTGTTTTAATTCAATGCATTACCTTCGTCAGTCAGTCTCAGCCATGCATGAGAATACCAGTAGTAATGCTTGCCGCTGTTGGACGGGGCTGTGCAGTTGTAGCGAGTACGACCTACTGGTAAGTCCCGGTTGGCTTGGGTTTTCAGACGAGTCATCTCTTTATCGAGCCAGGTTACCTTCAGCTCACCCTGACCTGAGGCGTAACACTTAAGTTGCTTTTTCTGGTAATCACCTTTTGCCAGAGTCAGCACGAGTTCTGGCTTGAGACTGTCTTTCGAAATCAATGAAGAGTCCGGGGTCTGATTGGTTACCGGTAGAGCCTTGCTTTTTACTTTGATGCCAAAATCATTCACACCATAAATACCAGCCATTGGGAAGCGAGGGAGACGGGTGAAGTCGGAGTATTCTCCAGCTGCTCCGGACTGTTGACCAAAGCCAATATAGCCCATCTCATCCAGTGCAGTCCTGAGCTCAGGGGTGGTTTCTCCAAAAGTCCAGGCAAACATTTTAACACTTTGGCCCGTTTTCTCTTTGATTCTGCTTTCAGTCGTTTCCAGGTCGGTACGGAAACGGGTAAGCCATTGTTCTTCAGTCTCGCCTGGTAGCCTTTCCACACTGTGATCGTGGTTCATGGTGTGATTGGCAAGTGTAGCCCCATGGAGGGCCATTTCCTGCAGCTGCTCCCAGCTGAGAAACTTCTGATACTTTTTATCCACGGGAGTTGGCGTGACAAAAATTGTGAATGGAAAACCATGGGTTTTCATTACTGGGAATGCATTGGTATAGATACTCAGATAGGCGTCGTCGAACGTAATGGTAACCGTTTTTTCTGGTAATTGTTGTTGATTGCGAAGAGCCTCAACGGCTTCAACTAATGGGATCACATTAAACTTATTCTCAGCGAGGTAGCTCATGTGCTTTTTGAAGGTGTCAGGGGTAACGCTGGTGATTCTGGGGGTGTCATCACTGACATGATGATACTGAAGGATAACCGCCGAGCTGGCAGCCAAAGCTGGTGTGGATGTTATGCTCAGTATTGAAAAAAGACACAGCAAGTGCAGTTGGAATCGGGGCATAGACCGCAGAATTCTAGAAAAGAAGCTCACAGTATTTCCTTATGATGAATGGCCTCCTGCTGAAGTCTTACCCTTTTTCGGTCTCAATGACTATATTGAGAGGGTGGTTTGAACATTCCGCATCAGGCTGTTTCAGTTTTTAAGAAGATTCTAACCTTTCACGGATACGATTTACTATCGTACTAAGTACGATTTCTGATTATTCAACTACTTAGATAAAAAACAGCCACCAGTCAGCAAGGGCAGGGGCTGATTTGGTGGCATAAGTTTCAATAGCGAACATTAACAGTTTACGAGTAGCTTGCCTGTTCTGCCTTTAGACCTTGGTCTGAGTTCTGATTGGCCTGACAAGCCCCTCCTGAGTCGTAGACGCCACCAGCTCTCCAGCCTGATTAAATACCTGGCCTCTTACCAGTGCCCTGGCGCCACTGGCAGTAGTACTTTCAACACAGTGCAGTAACCACTCGTCCATTCTGAATGGGCGGTGGAACCACATGGCGTGGTCCAGGCTGGCTATTTGAATGGGTTTCTGAAAAGTGGCTGCCCCGTGGGGGTAAAGGCAGGTGGATAAGAACTGAAAATCTGAGGCATAGGCCAGAAGGTACTTATGAAGTCCTGGATTGTCAGGTAGTTTTCCGTTGGCTCTTATCCATATTTTATGATTTGGAGCTCTGGTTTTTTCTGCCAGTGGATCAGCCGGGTCTGCAAAGCGAATCTTTATGGGAGTATCGCTGAGCAGTCGTTGCTGCAGAGGCTTGGGGATTAAGTCACTGTGCCTTTGAATCAGCGCTTTTTCACTCAGTGCTTCATCCGGAGATATTACGTTTGGCATCGGGTCCTGATGCTCAAAACCACCTTCGTTTAAATGAAAGGAAGCCGACAAATTGAAAATGGGGCGACCATTTTGAACGGCTACTACCCGGCGGGTATTGAAGCTTCTGCCATCACGAATACAGTCAACTGTGTAAACGATCGGCTTGCTGCTATCGCCCTCGCGAAGAAAATAACTATGAAAGGAGTGAACATGACGTTCAGGGTCTACTGTCTGCCTGGCCGCAGACAGTGCCTGCCCTAATACCTGTCCACCGAATACCCGGCCCCAACCAAGATCCTGACTCTGACCCCGGAATATATTGTTTTCAATAGGCTCCAGTTTCAGTAGGTTAATCAGTTCTTCCAGTACATCACTCATCCTGTAACTCCCTGATTGCATGCCGTTTATGTGATTGGCTGCAGATTGTGTTGGTGCTTTGGGTCATAGGATAACAACAGGCCCGCATTTACCCTATAAAAATGGTGTTGTTTGAACTCACAGGTCTGCTTTTCGAACCTGACTGTACCAATACGAAGGATTAACCAATTGCCCATTGTCGTCAATTTCAGGGTAATCCAGATCCCGCTCATCACAGTAACGGGTTAACTCAGGATAACCCCAGCGAAACAGGGTTTTTCGATACACGTCTTCATGGAGCCGACGACTGTTATACAAGCCTTTTTCTGCCCGTTGGCGCTGGGCTTCTACCAGGATGATGGCTGCAGCTACTGAAACATTGAATGACGCCACCTGGCCCACCATGGGGATGATGATGTGCTCATCTGCCAGCTTAGCCGCTTCCGGACTGATGCCATCCTTTTCAGCCCCAAGGATGATGGCACAGGGTTCAGTGAAGTCTGCCTGATAAAATGGAATGCTTTGGGGGGAAAAGTGAGCGGCAAGCAGTTTGAATCCCCTTTTTTGCAGATGGGATGCGCTATCTTCAATGGTGCCATGGTCATGTATGTCAACCCAGCGGTGGCTGCCCATAGACCGCCTGCGGTATTGCCTGTAGCCTCTTTTAGGCTGGGTCATATGCAGTTCGTGTATACCTACGGCGTCACAGGTTCTGATAATGGCGGATAAATTGTGGGTTTTATGAACCTGGTCGGTGAGAACAGTAAGGTCAGGCTGTCTTCGATCAAGAACCTCGCAAAATTTCTGGTAACGTTCCGGTGTCATGATTATTTCCGGTAATCTATTAAACTGAAACTTCAGTCTAACCTTGGTAACGCATCAGTCCAAATCGATAGGAAGCTATTTCCCACAAAGGCCCTGGTAATTCATGGATAACGCTTATTTTGATGCCATTCACATGTGGCTACAGCAGAATACTGGCTGGATTGGCCCTGCTATAGCAGTGGTTGCCTGTCTGGAATCACTGGTTGTGGTGGGTATTGTTCTGCCAGGTGTTGCCATGCTGTTTGCATTAGCGGCTATTGCCGGGGCGGCTTCCATTTCTATCTATCCAATCCTCTTGTGGGCTTTTCTGGGAGCCATTGTTGGGGATGGGATCAGTTACCTGCTTGGATATTATTACCACGAGCGAGTCAGGTGCTGGTGGCCTTTTAATCGTCACCCTCAGTGGTTGGATGGTGGTGAGGATTTTTTCAGAAAATATGGCATTTTAAGTGTTGTGATAGGACGCTTTGTTGGACCAGTTCGCCCCATCATACCTGCAGTTGCGGGCATGATGGGCATGGTTCCCAGGTGCTTTTTTACCGTTAATTTTCTCTCCGCCCTTGCCTGGTCTCCCGTTTACCTGCTTCCAGGTTACCTGACGGGAGCTGCACTGCAGTGGCATGATAAAGTACCCGATCAATTGATGGTTGTGTTGTTAGCCATCACTTGTGTTGCCATCCTGTTCCCTCCGTTGCTGATCAGTGTTCATCGTCATTTAAAACCGCGATTTATCTGGTATCTGGTGCTTGTATCAGGGCTTCTTGCCGTACTTGTTTTCTCTAACGGGACTGGCTTGTTGGAAAACGTCAATCAACGTGCCTATGAATGGCTGACAGCGGTTCAATTGCCCTGGCTGCAAAAGACGATGTACTGGGTGACTCAGATTGGCAGTATCCCTGTGTTGAGTATTTTTTCCGCTGGGGGCTTATTCTGGCTTTATCGTTCTAACCGGCTTACAGCCCTGTTCCGCCTGCTCTGTGGTGGTGTATCAATGGCTTGCTCTGTCTGGCTTATCAAATGGCTGGCAGACAATGAAAGGCCTCAAATAGTGACAGGGCTGGATCCTTACGCATTCCCTTCTGGTCATACAACAGCTACTGCGTATGTACTGTTTTCTTTTGCTGTCCTGTTGAGAGCAAGTCGTTCATTTAAGATCCAGTGGTTATGGGCAAGTGTGGCTTTGGGACTGGTTATGATTGAAGCTTTTTCCCGACTGGTTTTGCAGGTTCACTGGTTTGGCGATGTAGTGACGGGAATGTGCCTTGGCTTATTCTGGGCACTGGTTGCTCTTAAAGATGAAAAGCTGGGCTGAAAAGCGGAGTCAGTGCCCGGAGTAAACATATTTTTCCCGTTTGATTTGTCGGGGGGACAGTCCTCGATCTCTGAGAAGTGTCACGCAATCATCAATCATGCCGGGGTTTCCACAGAGGTACACCACATCTTCTTCAGGGTTCAGGTTGAGGGCATCAAACTGGTCTTGCACATGGCCAGCATACTCATTTTCAGCAGTATTTAAGCTGGGCTCGCGGCTTAAACAGTTGCGGTACTTTATGTTCAACAGTTGAGCAAAATCGGCACAGTAAATGCCTTCCTCTCGATATCTGAACCCCATTAAAACAGTGATAGGCGTCCCCTTAGCTGTCAGCGCTTTCAGTTGCGGAATCATGCTGCGATATGGCGCAATGCCCGTGCCGGTTCCTGCCAGAATTAACTGGCCTGGCAGGGTTTCTGGCAGAGTGAGGGCTCCAAAAGGCCCGGAAATATTGATTTTGACTCCTGGCTCGGCATGTTGGAAAAACGAAGATGCAACACCGTTCCTGACGAAGCTGATTGCCACATCTAAAAGGCCCGTTAACTTAAAATTTTCTGGTGAGTTAGCAATGCTGTAACTGCGTTTATAGGTTGTGCCATCTATTTCAAAAATGAACTGTATGAATTGACCTGCCGTGAATGAAAAAGCCCCATTGGATAGCTGTTCGGGCTGAAAGCTCAGCTGAAGAGTATTATTGCTGAGCTTTAATTTTCTTTTTAATACGGCAGCAAATGGAACTAATTGCATACTTCCCCTCCTAAAAGAGACCTCAATAAGTAGACTCCTGTTTTTAAATTAGCTGTTTTCGGAATTGATTTCAGGCTTTCAAGAGCTTTTATATTCATTAATTATGGTTTTCAGCAAAAAAAAACATTACATGGGCGAACTTTTGTGGAATTAACGTGTCAGACGAGTAGACAGGATTACTTATCGCAAGCTGGGTTTGAACGGAGCCTCTCATGACGCTAGCAATTACAGCTGGACCAACTCAATCAGTCCCAAATCAACAGGCAGCTTCAAATGCTTCAAGTGAAGCTGACAAAGTGGCTAGTCAGCAGGCATCGTCAGTAATAACCTCTGAGAAAGTTGCTGGGGCTATTGGTTATTGCGCAGGCAAAGCGGTAACACTGGTTGCAATGGAGGGCGGTAAGACTCTGGGTGCAGCAGTAGGTTATAATGTTGCGCCATGGTTATGTAAAACCTTTGCTAGTTACACCATTACCAGTGCAATTCCTGGTCTCCAGACAGTTGCTGCTTATCGTATGCTCTATTCGATGGGGCCTACAATCGTCAATGTAGCAACACTGGGTTGTACCGGTGCTGCAGCACTTATTAGTAACCAGGCTCTTGAGGCTCCGGTGGGTAAGATTTTCAAAAATGCCATTGGATATCTTAACCCCTTTTCTTATACAAAAAGCAGTTCAGCTGATACTCAAGAGATGCCTCCAATTGAAGAAGAACCCTCTGCCCAGTCAAGCTCTTCTGCTATACCGGTAGAAGATTCTTCGACTGGATTGCTAGCTATTGACGGTATTGATAACCCCGATTTTCCTCCATCCGACTTGGACTTTTTAGATCCTAACAAATCAATTTTTGAGAATTGTCAGCAGTATTTAGCTGATAAACCTCTGGCACCAAAGTCATTCGATGAGTTGATGAAATCTTTGTCGGAAGAAGCCAGCAACGAGGTTGAACAGTATCAAAATTATAAGGTATCTGTTCTGAATCCGTATCAGATAGAACTCTTGAAAGCTTTATTGTTGACTATCTCAAGTGGTAAGGATATTTCCATTAGGCAGCAAGCTCTGGCACTATTCCTGGAAACATTTCATCACTCTTCTGGTCCTTGCTCTCTTTCTAGCATGGAGTTTCCCAGTTCGGATTTTTCAAGCTTAAGCTCAAATTCCAGTTTGGATTCATTCAGCAGCTGGGTATTTCTGGAAGGTGAAACTTAATTGAACAATGAATTTCATCAATTAAGTTCCTTACCTTCTTATGCTTGATCATAAACTCCTTATATCTGCCTGTATTCCCTGGGGTTACAGACACTCGTAATATCTTTTAATCATTCGGGCAAGAGAGCTACGCCAAGGGCGATTATGTACCCCAAAGGTGCTTAATATTTTTCTACAAGTCAGGGTTGCATTTGTTGGCGCTTGAATACCATCCCGCTCGTTCAACTTATCCATTCGCAGTTTGCGAATTTTCAGAGCTTGATATTGCGATGCTTCAGAAATCACTGTCTCCGCAAAGCGATTTTCTGAGATTGGCTCTGCTCCAGCATAATGATAGGTACCCCAGGGTTCTGCCCCACAGCCGAGCTGTTGAATAATTGCAACGATGACCCTGGCCGCATCTTCACTGGGTGTTGGGCAACCCTGTTGATCGGAAACGACAGCAACTTCCTGTTCTTTGCTAATTTGATCGAGAAGGTATTTCAAGAGGTTGGTGCGCTTGTAACTGATGACCCAGGAAAGACGAAGAATAATATGCTTTGGGCAGCGCTCACTGATTTGCTGCTCAGCCTGCCAGCGGCTAGTGGCAAGAACCCCAGAAGGGTTGGGTATGTCTTTTTCGGTATAGGCCTCTTTTTTGGTGCCATCAAAAACCCGGTAGGTTGAAATATAAACCAGAGGGGCGTTTTGCCGATTGCAGCAATCTGCCAGCGTTGCCATGGCATCTCGATTGATTCGAAAGCACTTTGATGGTTCATTTTCTGCCTTAACCGGATCGTTATAACCGGCGCAGTTAATGACGAGATCTGGCTGGTGCTTTTTGAGACTTGCATCGATGGTCTCAGGGTGCTCAAGGTTTAACTCATTCCTGTCAGGAGCAATGCAGTTTACCTGTTTCTCTTGGAGCAGTTGTTGTACTTCCTGACCAATAAGCCCGGTGCCACCAACCAATAGTATTTTCATAAGCATTCGGCCGCTAAGAGTTAATGATCAATGGCAAACTCAAGCCAATAGATCAATACACGAAATGGTTCTATTGAAACATGAATAAGGCTACTCAGGAAAAAAATCTCAGCATCTAAGGCATTAGCCATAATAACCGATGGCAGTAAGGTCTCTGATAAAAGCCGAAGTTATAGTAAGATAAGCCACTTATTTCCGTCTATTTTTACATTGGCTGTATTTTTATCTTCTGCAGTCATAGGCTCTGTTGACATAAGTTTTCAGGCTCAGTGGCACTGATAGCTAGCTTCCACAAGACGGGCTGGTGCAGGTGTAGTGTGATCCTACATCAAGCCAGCTCAGAGCAGCTGGAAGACAGCGATACGAGCCGCTCTCTGGGTTCAAATCAGAGCACCTGTGCCGTCTGCAATGACTTGAAAAACGTGGGTATTCCTGCGTTCTTGTGTCTAGGCACAAGCGCTCTGGTTTGAGCTGAACCACCAAACTTATGCCAACAGAAGCTGAGTAAGTTTTTTTGATAATTGCCATGAACGGTAAGTGCAAGCGTGCTGTTTTCCTGGGGGCGTTGTATAGGTTAACGGGGCATGAAATATGGGGCCAAAATGGTTCCAGCATGGCGCTTTCACCCAAGGCACTTGAATGAACCTTCTGAAATCAGGGTCTGCTGACGATGTATCTGGCTGAAGCTCCTGTAGAGCAACATGAAGAAGAGCGTATTCTTCTTGTGGACGACAATCCGACAAATTTGCAGGTATTGCTGCAAACCCTCAGTGGCCGTGGCTATAAGCTTCTCATTGCCAAGAATGGTGAGAGTGCACTGAGAATTGCCGCCAAAGCAAAGCCTGCCTTGGTGTTGCTGGATATTATGATGCCAGGTATGGATGGTTATGAGGTTTGTCACCGTCTAAAGGAAAACCCTGAGACCCGTAATATCACGGTGATTTTTCTGTCGGCTCTGGATGATACCAAGGATAAGGTCAGGGGGCTTGAAACCGGAGCTGTAGACTTTATTTCCAAACCTTTTCAGGCCGAAGAGGTGATAGCCCGTGTTCAGACTCAATTGAAAATTCATAAGCTTGAGCAGGCCCTTTCAGCGAGAAATCGGCAGCTTGAAGCCGATAAAGCCCGTATTCTGGAAAGTATGAATGAGGGAATATTTGGCCTTGATCGTCTGGGATTAATCACTTTCGCCAATCCTGCTGCGTCCGCAATGACTGGTTGGTCCATCGAACAACTTACCGACCAGAATTTGATTCAGTTGATGCAGAGGGAAGGAAATGAATTATCTAATGTGTCCGGGCCACTGGCACCTATTGAGGTTTCGTTGAACAAGGGTGTCAGCAAAACCGTTGAGAATGCCACTTTCCTGCACAGTGATGGCACACCTTTTCCGGTTGATTACTCCTGCACTCCTATCATGGAAAATAGCTCTCCCAGTGGTGCAGTGGTTGTTTTTCGTGATATTTCCGAGAAGAAAAGACAGCAGGAAGCGTTGCAAAAGGCGCTGGATGAATTGGAAAGCCAGAAAGAGCAGCTGACTCATGTTTCTCGCTTGAGCACAATGGGGGAGATGGCAGCGGGCTTTGCTCATGAAGTAAATCAGCCCCTGACTGCCATTTCAAATTATGCTCAGGTGGCCAGAAGAATGTTGGCCAGGTTGGAGTTAGAAGATGACCTTGGTCTTTCAGAGGCTATGGAGAAGATAAATACTCAGGCCAGACGGGCAGGTGAAATCATTGCCCGTATCCGCTCTTTCGTGAAGAAACCAGATCATGTTCTGGGCAGTGTGGATCCGAATCGATTGATTCAGGATACCTACAAACTGGCTGAGGTGGATGCTCGGAACAACCATATGGAAATACACCTGGAGCAGGAAGCAGGGCTTCCTAATGTCAAGGTTGATCCGGTACAGATTCAACAGGTGGCTCTGAACCTGATTCGCAATGGTATGGAGGCAATGCGGGATATGGATACCCGCAGTATTGGAGTGTATGTTCGTACAGAACGTCAGGATGATAATTTTGTTAAAGTGTCAGTGATTGATCGTGGTCATGGCTTGGCAGACGATGCAGAAGAAAAGTTGTTCACCCCTTTTTATACGACCAAGGCTGATGGTATGGGCATTGGGCTGACAGTATGCCACTCCATTATTCAGTCGCATGGTGGCCGGCTGACATTCCAGCGCCACCCTGATGGCGGGACGATATTTGAATTTACCATGCCGATTGCAGACTGATAATATGTCTGCTTTAAATGCCTTACATAGCAGAGAATAAACGATAGTGGTGATGAAAGTTGCCGGGAGAAAAGACGTTGGCTGATCAAGTGACGGAGTACATGCATGGACTGGGTAAAAGAGCCCGGCAGGCCAGTAAGGAAATGGCTATTGCTGATACTGCGATTAAAAACAGGGCTCTACTGGCAATAGCAGACGCACTTGAAGCGGATCGTTCTCAGTTGAAGTTTGTGAATACCAGGGATTTGGATGCGGGCCGTGATCGGGGGCTTGATGCAGCGATGCTGGATCGTCTGGAGCTTACCGATGCTCGAATCGATACCATGATTGAGGGACTACGGCAGGTGGCAGCCCTGCCAGACCCCATTGGCACTATTGACGACATGAAATATGTGCCTAGTGGTATTCAGGTAGGAAAAATGCGGGTTCCTCTTGGGGTTATTGGCATTATCTACGAGTCGCGCCCAAACGTCACTGTCGAGGCTGCAAGTCTTTGCCTGAAGTCTGGCAATGCCGTTATTCTCCGCGGAGGCAGTGAATCTATTCACTCAAATCAAGCGATTGCGCAGTGTATTCAGCAGGGACTGGCTCAGGCCGGTTTACCAGAAGATGCTGTTCAGGTGGTTGGGACTGTAGATCGTGCTGCTGTTGGTGTGCTGATTACTATGCCTGAGTATGTGGATGTAATTGTGCCTCGGGGTGGTAAAAGCTTAATTGAACGGGTCAGTGCTGACGCCCGTGTACCGGTGATCAAACATCTGGATGGTGTCTGTCATGTCTATTTGGATGACCGGGCTGATCATGCTAAGTCAGTACGAATTGCCATGAATGCGAAAACTCATCGTTACGGTGTGTGCAATGCAATGGAAACACTGCTGGTGCATCAGGATGTAGCTCAGCCTCTGCTTCGTGAACTATCAGGGCTTTACTCTCAGAAAGGGGTTGAGCTGAGAGGCTGCCCGGTAACTTGTGAGATTTTACCCAATGCAGTAGCGGCAACAGAAGACGACTGGTCAGAAGAGTATCTTGGTCCTGTCCTGGCCATTAAAGTGGTTCTGGATATGGATGAGGCGATTGCCCATATTAATCGCTATGGCTCCCATCATACCGATGCCATCGTGACTGAAGACTTTTCTCGTTCTCGCCGTTTCATTCGAGAAGTGGATTCCAGTTCTGTTATGGTGAATGCATCAACCCGCTTTGCAGATGGTTTCGAGTATGGGTTAGGCGCTGAGATTGGAATCTCTACCGACAAAATCCATGCACGGGGCCCGGTTGGCCTTGAAGGGCTGACTTCACAGAAATACGTGGTTTTAGGCGATGGTCATGTCCGTCAATAATATTATTTTGCTATAACCGAAAATAATCTGAGGTGCACAGTAATATAAACAGGTTGCTTGATGTAAAAGGAGCAGGTGAAATGTCGCTGCTCCCAGACAGCCATCTTGGTTGAAAGGTAAAAACCGGAGTAAAAGTAGGTCTGTTACCATCCCGCTAGTGGATTTCCACCTCTGGCACGTATCGGGCATTGACATCTATGATTAATGCTGAGAGCCTGCCCGGTTTAAATGGCCTGATTGATCTACGGTGGGTAAGCCGTATTTTGCTGGGTCGTCAATACGAGGTTAATTTTGCAGTCTATGCATTCTGATGAACTTAAACAGCTTGTTGTAGAAGCTATCGAAGAAGTAAAAGGTAATGAGATCACCTGTTTGAACGTTGCTGGACAGACCAGTGTTACTGATTACATGGTGATTGCCTGTGGTACATCCAATCGCCATGTGAAGTCTCTGGCAGATAATGTCATTGAGCAGTGTAAAAAGAGTGGTGTTCGCCCATTGGGCGTTGAAGGTCAGGACAAGTCTGAATGGGTTCTGGTAGACCTTGGCGATGTTGTTGTACACCTGATGCTTCCTGCTACTCGCCAGTTCTATGATCTGGAAAGGCTTTGGGATAACGCTGATCTGGCTGCTGCTGAGCCATCCTGATGCGAATTCGGCTGATATCTGTTGGCTCAAAAATGCCAGGTTGGGTTGAAGAAGGCTATAAAGAATACAGCCGCCGGCTTGGTGCAGACGTGAAACTGGAGCTTGTTGAGATTGCTCTTGGTAAGCGCAGTAAAGGCTCTGACATTAACCGCCTTCAGGAGAAAGAGGCCGGTCAGATGCTCGCTGCTGTGGGTTCTGGCGATCTGATTGTCACCATGGAAATCATGGGAAAGGCTTGGAGTACTGAGAAACTGGCGGATAATATGAGTGAGTGGCTTCACAGTGGCCGGAATGTCAGCTTGCTGGTCGGTGGGCCGGAAGGCCTTCACTCTTCATGCCTGGCAAAGGCGGATCTCCGCTGGTCACTCTCTCCACTAACACTTCCTCACCCACTTGTCAGAGTTGTTGTGGCTGAGCAGGTCTACAGAGCCTGGAGCATTCTTCACAATCATCCTTACCACAAGTAAAACTGATGTAACCGTGATTGACGAAGTACTTTCGCTCAAGTAAAAGTGAAGGTCGAACGAGTGTTTTTATATGAAATGCAGTGGTTTTTCTCTTGGGAAACACTGCATTTTTTACGTTTAATCCTTGTATATTAACAGGCTAATGTATCAATTGATGCGTAGAGAACTGCCTTTTGACCATACGACTGATGACTGAGATATAACATGCCGCAGGATACCTTAAAGGACCATGGGGCAGAAAAAAGACTGGTAAATATCCGGATTTGGGTTGCCATTGGCTTTATGGCACTCCTTGGTGTGGGACTGATTTCCCGCCTCTTCTATCTTCAGGTTGTTCGCTACAATGAGCTGTCCACGCAATCGGATGAGAATCGTGTACTGGTTCAACCAATCCCCCCTACCCGTGGTTTGATTTACGACACGAATGGTAAGCTTCTTGCCGTTAACAAGCCCAGTCATATACTGTCGATTGTTCGAGAGCAGACAAGAGATCTTGATGGTTTGCTGGATGATATTGACAATATTTTACCTCTGACTGAGGGAGAACTGCAGCGTTTTCATCAACGAATTAAGCGACGTCGACCTTATGAAGCCGTTCCTCTTAAGTTTGATCTTACTTCAGAAGAGATAGCCCAGATTTCGGTGAACCTTTTCCGTTTGCCAGGGGTAGATATCAATGCTGAACTGATTCGGCAGTACCCCGAAGGAAAGAACTTTGCACACAGCATCGGTTATGTAGGCCGGATTAATGATCAGGACTTGAAACGTCTGGATCCTGCTCTTTACTCTGGAACTCATACCACTGGAAAGATTGGTGTAGAACGCTCTTATGAGTCTGTACTATTGGGGAAACCTGGTCACCAGGAAGTAGAAACCAATGCTCGTGGTCGAGTATTGAGAGTATTGAAAAAAGTCAGTCCGGAAGCCGGTCAGGATCTAAATCTTTATCTGGATAGTGATCTGCAGAAAGTGGCGATTGAAGCAATCAATGGCCGAAGAGGGGCTTTGGTTGCGATGGATCCAAAGACTGGTGGAGTGCTGGCAATGGCGAGCAATCCGTCATTTGACCCTAATCTTTTTGTCACCGGTATTGATAGTAAAACGTACAATGCTTTGAATACTGATATTGAGCGGCCACTCTACAATCGCGCATCATTAGGAGAGTACCCCCCCGCTTCTACAGTAAAGCCGGTAATGGGGCTTGCCCTACTGGCTAATGATGTGGTGAAACCAGAAGATAAAATTTTCGATAAAGGCTGGTTTCAACTGCCTGGCAGTGACCACCGCTTTCGAAACTGGAAGCGCTCTGGGCATGGATGGGTCGACTTACCGCGTGCGATAACGGTGTCGAATGATACCTATTTCTACATTCAGGCTGGGAAGCTGGGTATTGATAACCTTCATGATTTTGCTGATCAATTTGGGTTTGGCCACAGAACCGGTATTGATATAAGAGAAGAGCGTCCGGGGCTTTTGCCTTCCAGAGAGTGGAAGAGAGGGGCATATGGGCAGCCCTGGTATCCGGGGGAAACAGTGATTGCGATCATCGGGCAGGGCTATATGCTGGCAACGCCATTGCAGCTGGCAGAATCGACAGCGCTTATTGCAAATCGTGGTAAATATGTTCAGCCCAGATTGGTGAAAGAAAATATTCCTGATATACAGGGTGAGTTCTGGGGGGATGATATTAAAATTGGCCGGACTCCCGAAGCAGATGCCAAAAACTGGGAGTTGATTATCAAGGCAATGGAGGATGTTATTCATTCTCCAAGGGGAACCGCTAACTGGCGAATTGGGCGGGGACTCAAGTATCGTATGGCTGGTAAAACCGGAACAGCGCAAGTGGTTAGCATTGCTCAAGGTGAGGAGTATGATGCTGAGAAGTTAAAAGAGTTTGAGCGGGATCACAGCTTATTTGTAGCGTTTGCCCCAGTGGATGACCCTCAGATTGCTGTTGCTGTTATTCTTGAGAACAGTAATGGCGCTTCTAATGTGGCCAGAAAGGTGATGGACTCTTACCTGCTGCCACGATTAAGTGCCAACAGTGATCAGGCGAAAGGAGAGAAATAATGGCTAACCAGGATTTTGTTCGCCAGATTGACCTCCATGGGTTTGGTCGTAGCCCGGGACTTTCCATGCGGTGGCATATTGACTTTGTGCTGCTTGGTTTTCTACTTTTACTCTGTGGTGCGGGGCTCTTTATTCTTTACAGTGCGACCGGCAGGGATATGTCTGTTGTTATTCGGCAGTCTACCTACCTGGGCATCAGTCTGGCCGGGATGTTGATCGTTGCGCAAATCCCTCCAAGAATGCTGATGCAATGGGCTAAATGGTTTTATGTGGGAGGTGTTCTGCTATTGCTGGCTGTGCTTTTTATGGGGGTTCACTCCAAAGGTGCTCAGCGCTGGATTCAGCTTCCGGGTTTTCGGTTTCAGCCATCGGAAGTAATTAAGCTGATTATGCCGATTACCATGGCCGCTTTTCTGGCCCGACGCCCTCTACCGCCTTCTTTTAAAGATGTCATTTTGTCGCTAATAATTATTGCTGTTCCTGTGGTGCTTATTGCTAAGCAGCCAGATCTGGGGACATCAATTCTGATTGGCTCTTCCGGTATGTTTGTTTTGCTGCTTGCAGGGTTACGAAAGCGGATTATATTTTCTGCGATTTGCCTTGCTGTGCCTGCTATCTATGTGCTCTGGCAGTTCTTTATGTACGACTATCAGAAGCGTCGGGTGCTGACATTTCTCAATCCGGAAAGTGACCCCTGGGGAGCAGGTTGGAATATTATTCAGTCTACCATCGCAATTGGTTCCGGTGGACTTTATGGCAAGGGGTGGTTACAGGGGACGCAGTCTCACCTCGATTTTTTACCAGAGAGCCATACCGATTTTATCATTGCCGTTCTCGCAGAAGAGTTTGGCTTGATGGGGTGCCTCATTCTGCTTGCTCTGTATACATTGATTCTGGGCAGAGGAGTATTCATCACCTTGAATGCTCATACGCTGTTTGGTCGCTTATTGGCGGGTAGTATTACCCTGACATTCTTCGTGTATATCTTCGTAAATATTGGAATGGTTAGTGGGCTTTTGCCAGTGGTTGGAGTTCCTCTGCCCATGGTCAGTCGGGGGGGAACCTCTTTGCTGACATTGCTTGCTGGTTTTGGCCTGCTGATGTCGATACATACGCACCGCTCTTTTCTGGGAGTTTCCAGATAGATCTTTACCTTTCTACCATAGAATTCAAAACCACTGTCGATTAATGTAGATGTAGGGTTGGTTAAGTATTGTGGCAGCTTTATTAGGCTGTGGGAGCACCCTGAGCTTGTTATTTTTGAAAAGGTACGGATACATGAAAAATTTTCCTGGAGTATTCCGTCAAGTTGTAAGTGGAAGCCTGCTGATGGCTTCCGTCTTGGTCACGCCTGCTTCCTATGCACTAGCTCAGGAGAGTCATGACAGTGATTATCTGGGCAGGCAGGATGTTGATGCTTTCATCGATGAACTGGTAGCTGAGAATAGTTTTTCCCGGAAAGAACTTGAAGATATTCTGGCTAAGGCGGAGCGCTCTGAACGGGCTTTGGAGCTTATCAGTCGTCCTGCAGAAGGTACTCTGGAATGGAAAGACTACCGCAAGATATTTATCACGCCAGAAAGAATAGCTAAAGGGGTAAACTTCTGGGAAGAAAATGCAGAAACGCTTGCCCGGATTGAGAAAGAATTGGGGGTTCCTGCCAATATTATTGTGGCAATTATTGGTGTTGAAACCTACTACGGTCGTCAGACTGGTGGCTTTAAAGTTCTGGATGCGCTAACCACTCTTGGGTTTGACTTTCCTCGAAGAGGTGCATTCTTCCGCAAAGAGCTGAAAAATTTCCTGATACTGGCCCGAGAACAGAATCTGGACGTGGATGAGCTGACTGGATCCTATGCGGGCGCTATGGGCATTCCTCAATTTATGCCGTCTAGTTATCGTGCCTACGCGGTTGATTATACGGGTGATCAACAGGCAAATATCTGGCGAAGTGATGAAGATGCCATAGCCAGTGTTGCTAATTATCTGCAAAAACATGGCTGGAAGTACGGCAGTGGTATTGCCTTGCAGGCAAGAGTTTCGGGGATTAAACATGATCAGGTAGTTTCTTCAGGCTTAAAACCGGATAAAAAGCTGAGTCTTGTTCAAAAGGCAGGGTGGTCAGTACCTAAAATGCTGCCTCGTTCTTCAAAAGTTCTGGCGATGAGGCACGAAGGGAGTGCTGGCGCTGAGTACTGGGTTGGGCTTCATAATTTTTATGTAATTACCCGCTATAATCGTAGCCAGATGTATGCCCTTGCGGTTTATCAGTTAGCAAGAGAAGTTAAGGAAAACTATAACGACTCGCTGGTATTAAAAAATCAATCTGCCAGGAAAAAGCAGGGGTGATTGTTGCTCGTTGTGGATTGGTGGATTTCGGCTGGCCTTCTGGAGTGAAGGCCTTAAGCGTATGAATATTAATGGTTATGTTTAATCAATTGGAACTACCTGGTCTTTTTAAGAGCCTTGCGTACATGAATAATTTTGCTGGTAGCAAGGGTATCTGGTCGCTATCAAAGCCTTTCAGCGCAGCTTTAATGCTGATGGCTCTGGCTGGTTGTAGCAGCCAATCCGTTCAAGATGGACCGCCCTCTGAGCCTGTGGATGTGAGTGGTATTCCTGATGCAATCCCATCACCAATACAGGTTCCCCTTAAAAATACACCCTATACCTTGGGGGGGATTGACTATCAGCCAATGATTTCGGCAAATGGGTATTCAGAGAACGGCCTTGCTTCCTGGTATGGTACAAAGTTCCATGGCAAGCAAACAGCTAATGGCGAAATATACGATATGTTCAAAATGACAGCAGCCCATAAAACATTGCCTTTACCTTCTTATGTCAAGGTGACCAATGTTGAAAATGGGCAGTCTGTTGTTGTTCGTGTAAATGATCGTGGGCCTTTTCATGGTGACCGGCTGATTGACCTCTCTTATGTAGCGGCGAAGAAATTGGGGTTCGCTGACTCAGGGCTGGCTAATGTGACCATAGAAGGAATTGACCCTGAAACCTTTTCCCGTTCACCAGCCCATGAGCTGGATGGTGAACTGCTTTATTTACAACTGGCAGCACTGAAAAGTTATCACAACGCGCAATTGCTCCGCAGAGATGTTTTTTCCAAAGTTGGTATTCAGGCAATAGTAGTAAAAGGGGAAGAATCAGAACCGCTTTACCGGGTAAGGGTTGGGCCTGTTGAGAGCCCTGATCATCTGGAGTCACTCTTGGAAAGCTTGAATGATGCTGAATTTGAAGAGCCTTTTCTTATTTATGAAAAGCCTATATCAGCAAAAGAAGCTGAGCAGGTTGTAAAAGCGCCTTAACTTGTCGCTGTCTGCCATGGTATGAGAAGCATAGGATGGAGTGTTTACCTCTATCCTATTGCCTGTCTACCAGAACTTTAAGCATGCCTTTAATCTCTGCCAGCTCGTCTTCTACCCGGGTGAGGCGATCTTCAACCACCGTCAATTTACCAGCAACATTGGCAATTTTGCCTTCAACACCTGTTAACCTTCCTTCAAGGTCTGTCATGTGTTCGTCGGTTTGGCTTTGCCACTGTTCCATGCTGTTAATGCGTTGTATAAGCGCCTTCATAAGCTCTTCGACATTGATGAGCCGCTCATTCATGCCACTGCTTTGACGAGTTAGCTCAAAGACAGTCTGACGAATGGTAACAATATCTTCTCCTATCTCTGTCAGTTTGGCATTTTCCTGTGCTGCAGCCCTTGCCTTGGGCTCGTTAATGCCAAGCTCAATCAGACACTCATAGAGATCTTCATTTAACATTTTTTTCACTCCTGATTTTTGTCAGAACATCAGCCGAAATGCTTTGGAATAAATAATTATTAATAACTAATACGTTCGAATGGACATCTCTGGCTCAATCTTGTAGTGGGGTGGTTTGTAGAAGATAGTCGTGTATTGATAAGCTAAAAGTAGAGTGGGATTTCACGCGTTGCCAAGTTAATTTCTTCTGAGTGAAAGCCCTTGGGATTTCAGGGATGTAGAAAAAACATCATGGTTTGTCTCTCTGCAAAGTCAGGTTTTTCGGTACAATGCCGGCATAGATTTCTTTGCTATTAAACTCTATGAAAATCGTTAACCTCAAAGATCTGCCTTCATGCGTTGATAAAATTGCTTCCTGGCACTTTTCTGAATGGGGGGGCTTATATCCGGGTAGTGGTCTAGAGGACTTTAAGGCAGATATGGAAGCTTCTTTAGTTTCCTGCAGGATTCCTCAAACCTGGGTGTTAATGGAAAATGGTGTGGCATGGGGAACGGTAAGCATTCTTGCAACAGATCTACCAACCTGCCCGGAACTTTCGCCGTGGTTAGCTAACGTCTATGTTGAGCCTTCGAAGAGAGGGTGTGGATATGGTCAGCAGCTGGTAAAGGTGGCAATGGGATATGCAGAGCAGCAGAACTTGAGTCCGCTATTCCTGTATACTCCAGACCAGGTCAGTTTTTATGAGAAGTTGGGGTGGAATACCTTTAAAGACGATATTTATCAAGGGGAAAAAATTTTTTTCATGAGCATATAGTCTTGCTCAATACATACTCGCTTCTGGCTTGATGGAAGATCTGCTGTGCTAACATGCCTGATAAAATGTTATCAGTCGTTGTAAGTCGCAGTTAACCTCTTAAGACTTGAACATTATAATGATGGAAATCCATATACTCAGAGCATTTACCTGCATGAGCAAAAGAATTTTATCTCCCCGCCGCTGGCTGGGAGCATTGACCATGGCTGGTCTTGTTATCGCAGGCCAGGCCAGTGCTTATGGACAGATCCCTTCGCCACCGGAAGTGTCGCTAAAGAGCTACATTCTGATGGACGCGGCCAGTGGTGAAGTCCTGGCCTCACAGAACCCAGATGAAACAATGCATCCTGCCAGCCTGACTAAGATGATGACGGCTTATCTGGCTGAAATGGAAATGGCTGCAGGCAACATTAGTCGCGATGACAAAGTGTTAGTCAGTGAAAAGGCATGGAGCCTGGGTGGTTCCACCATGTTTATCGAAGTTGGGGAGAGAGTACCGGTAGAAGAGCTGCTGAAAGGTATCATTATTGTTTCCGGTAATGATGCCAGTGTTGCCATCGCAGAGCATATTGCTGGAAGCGAAGGCGCTTTTGCCCAGTTGATGACCAGTACAGCTCAGCGTCTTGGTATGAAAAATACCCTTTTCCAGAATGCATCTGGCTGGCCTGTAGATGATCATTACTCCACCGCTCGTGACTTGGCCATTCTTGGCAAGCATATCGTTCAGGATTATCCGGAATACTATGGCTGGTACGCTGAAAAATATTACCAGTACGGTGTGGATAAGAAGAGTGGTAAGCCTCTGCGTCGTCAGGCCAATCGCAACCGCCTGCTTTGGACCAACCCCTATGTGGATGGTTTGAAAACTGGTCACATCGAAGATACTGGATATCATCTGGCAGTAACTTCCGAGCGTGATGATCGCCGGCTGATCGCTGTGCTGTTAGGCTCCAGAAGTGAGAAACAGCGTGCCGATGATGCTCAGAAGCTGCTTACCTATGGGTTCCGCTTCTTCGAAAATGTAGATGTGAAAAAAGGTGGCGAGCCTCTGCAAAGCGTTAAAGTCTGGAAGGGGAATATCAGTGAAATTACCGCAGGTATTACTGAGGACCTTATCGTCACTGTGCCAAGAGGTACGGGTAAGAACCTGACCGCTTCTCTGGCTATCGATCCAAAGCTTGAAGCGCCTATAGAGAAAGGTCAAACCATTGGTTCAGTAAAAGTGATGCTGGAGGATGAACTGGTACGTGAAGTGCCACTGGTTGCCCAGCAGGCTGTTGAGCCAGGAGGCTTCTTCAAGCGTATCTGGGATAGTATTGTCTTGTTCTTTACCGGGCTGTTTGCATAACCTTTCTGCTTTTGCAGAAGGCGAAGCGTAGAGATAAGCGTGAAAAGCGCTGTATTCCCAGAAAGGGTGCAGCGCTTTTTACTATTTACAGCCCGACAATGATGTAGGTAGATGGTTATGAAAGAGCCACAAGCCCCAAAAATTGAATTTCCATGTGATTACCCTATCCGTATCGTAGGGCACTCAGCTCCCGATTATAAAGATTTTGTTCTGAGAGTGGTGGCAAAACACGCACCGGATTTCGATGGTCATGCAAAGATGAAAACTAGCCGAAATGGTAAGTACATGTCAGCTACGGTCGTTATTCATGCAACGGGTGAACCTCAGTTGCAGGCACTCTTTGAAGATTTGAAAGCCAGTGGCCGTATTCAGATGGTTTTGTAATGGACAGGGCTTTGATGGTTGAAAGCACTAAACAGTCTGACAGTATTGGAAGTGATCTCATCGTTCGTTATCTTGGGCGGAGAAACTATGAGCCTGTCTGGCTGGCGATGAAAGACTTTACAGCCAACAGGGATGATCAGACACAGGATGAATTCTGGGTGGTAGAGCACCTCCCGGTTTTCACTCAGGGACAGGCCGGTAAGCCGGAACATGTTCTTTTTCCTGGAGATATTCCCGTTATTCAGGTAGATCGTGGTGGTCAGGTTACTTATCATGGCCCGGGACAGCTGGTCTTTTATTTCCTGATGGATGTGCGGCGAAAGAAGAGTGGTCCAAGGGCCGTGGTTTCTGCATTAGAAGCGGCTGTCATTGAGATGCTTGCCAGTTATGGGATCGAGGCACAGAACAAATCGGATGCGCCTGGTGTTTATGTCAATGGTGCAAAAATTGCGTCTCTAGGCCTTCGGTTCCGTAAAATGTGCTCCTATCATGGGCTTAGCCTGAATGTAGATATGGATCTGGAACCCTTTAATCGCATTAATCCCTGTGGCTACCCGGGGCTCCATGTGGTGGATATGGCATCACTTCTGGGAAATGTCGATATAGAGGAAGTGAGTCGACGTTTGCTGGTATGCTTTCAGGAAGCACTAAACTACATCAATATTGATGAGAGAACGGCCAGTGATGAGTTGCCTGCAGATAGCGGGCATAATGGGTCGGTAGCGTAACGACTCAGTTAGCAGTACACAAAGATAACAGGGGGGGGCATGTCTACTCATTCTGAAAACAACGGTCATGAGCCGTTAGACAGCCGTGAGCTATTAGATAGCGGCCCCGCCGGAGAAAGCCAGCGGATGAAGCCGGAACAGATTATTCCTACCGTGCAGATCGACGGTAGCATCAAGATAGAAAGTGGTACCAAGTTTGTAAATGACAAAGGTATCACCGCGATTAAAAATGGCATTAAAGCAAGCGCCGGGGGACAGCATGCCCCGATTCAGCGAAAACCATCCTGGCTCAGAATAAAAGCAAGTCACGGTACGAAGTACAAAGAAGTCAAAAGCACTGTTCATGAGCATAAGCTCAGTACAGTCTGTGAAGAGGCCATGTGCCCGAATATCAACGAATGCTGGAGCTCTGGTACTGCGACCATCATGTTGATGGGCGATACCTGCACCAGAGCCTGCCGGTTCTGTGCCGTGAATACCGGTAACCCCAAGGGGTGGCTGGATCATGATGAACCGGAGCATACCGCTAACTCAGTTAAGCTGATGAATCTGAAGTATCTGGTGCTGACTTCGGTGAACCGGGATGATCTGCCGGACGGTGGTGCTGGGCATTATGCCGCTGTGGTTCGCAAGGTTAAGGAAGAAAACCCGGATACTGATGTAGAGGTTCTGACTCCTGATTTTCTCGGTGTCATGTCCCATGTTGAAACGGTTGTTGACAGCCCTATAGCGGTCTTTGCTCAGAATGTAGAAACCGTTCGCCGACTGACTCACCCGGTGCGAGATCCCAGGGCCAGTTATGAACAAACACTGGCTGTGCTGGAGCATGCCAAGAAATATCGTCCTGATGTACTGACGAAAACCAGCCTGATGCTGGGCCTTGGTGAAACCGATGATGAGATTCTGGAAGCCCTGGATGATTTAAGAGCCATTAATGTGGATATTGTAACGTTTGGCCAGTACCTGCAGCCAACCGTCAATCATCTCCCCATTGAGCGTTATGTGACACCGGAAGAGTTTGAAAAATACCGGCAGTGGGGACTTGAAAAAGGTTTTCTGGAGGTGGTTTCCGGTGCTCTGGTACGATCCAGCTATCGTGCGGAGCAGGTGTTGCAGAAAAATAACGTGGGTCTTTAAAAGGCTTTCTGTAGTATATGGCTGCTATGCTCTTTGCCATACACTCAGCAAATTCTGTTCATACTGGGCGTTAACCGTTCACTCGGCGTATAAAAAAGCATAAATATCCGCTTAATAGCTCCAGCTAGTGTTATCGCTAACTATCCCATCCCTTTCAAAAAGGGCCAATTCTAAGAATAGTGGCTAATAATCGTGCTGAATTTATATAACAATCGGTAAACAAAAAACTACGATTTACTGGTAGGTTTACGGTTGTCGGCTAACTTATGATATCTACCTTGAAATTACGGCTCCCACAGGGTGTACTCTGGTCTGCCGTTTTTCTCGCCCACTAGCGTTTACTGGGTAGATAACTATAGCGATCCGCTATAAGTGGCGAGAGCAGGGTAGAATGTTTGCTGTTTTACCATGGGCATTTGTCACTAATGACTGAACATCCGTTAGCCAGAAGCACTCAATGCCGTCTGGCTGAGGGGATGACTGCGGCAGGAATCCAGCCTTAACACTATGTTTATTGATCAATACTGTACCTCTCTGGCAGATAACCGTTTTTCGTTTACCCGTGAACAGGCCAGCCAGTTTGCGAAGCGCATTGCCAATGATTTTAATCCACTCCACGATGTGGATAACTCCCGGTTCTGCGTTCCGGGTGATCTGTTGTTTGCCAAGATCCTGCTGAGTGAAGGGCTTTACAGTGATATGCGTGTCACTTTCAACGGTATGGTCACCGATGGTGTTGAGCTTGAAATCTGTACCAACGATAAAGGGCATAAGAGCATTTATGACCTTTCCGGCAAGATGTATCTGGATATTGAGCGCCACGGAGCCTGCAGCCATGATACATCGATGATTGAACGGCTGGTGCGCAGCTATGTCGCTTTTTCTGGTGAGAACTTTCCCAATGTCTTTGTGCCCCTGATGAAGTCTCATGGTGTAATGATCAATACGATCAAACCGCTGGTCATCTACGACAGTATGACATTGAAAATGGAACGTGTTGACCTGGTAAATCCCCATCTGGAAGCCGCAGGAGCCACTTTGGAGGTGAACGGTAAGCGGGGTAAGGTTACGCTGAACTTTATCTACCGTGAAAATGGAGATGTGGTAGGTATGGGGGAGAAAACCATGATTCTCTCCGGCTTGAGGCCCTACGACCAGGAGGCCATTGATATCATGATTGAAAAACACATCGCCCGGCAGCATCAATTTGCCAGCTAAACGTCTTTTTTGACTATCTTTTTAATGGCTGCTTTTCAATGATTATGTCTTTTTTCCTGTAAAGACGTTGAAGAGTGGCTTCTATTCCAGTTGTTGATCCATAGAGTCAGACAAACCGGCTGAATTTTGATATTCTAACCGGCCGCCAATGGATGGCGATGAAAACCCCGTCAGCAATGGAGTGTGGTGACTCGCATAATAAGTCACCGTTTACAGACAGAAACCAGAACAAAACCATTTGCGATCGAACGTCAGTAGAGGGACTGTTTCATGCCAGCCTATCGCTCCAGAACATCAACCCATGGCCGTAATATGGCCGGAGCCCGTGCACTATGGCGGGCAACTGGAATGAACGATGGGGATTTCAACAAGCCCATTATTGCTGTGGCTAACTCATTTACCCAGTTCGTGCCTGGCCATGTTCATTTGAAAGACATGGGGCAGCTGGTTTGCCGTGAAATTGAGAAACATGGTGGTGTTGCGAAAGAGTTCAACACCATTGCCGTGGATGATGGTATCGCAATGGGGCATGATGGCATGCTCTATTCGTTACCCAGCCGGGATATCATTGCTGACTCTGTTGAGTATATGGTCAATGCCCATACTGCTGATGCACTGGTGTGTATTTCCAACTGTGACAAAATCACCCCGGGAATGTTGATGGCGGCCATGCGCCTGAACATCCCGGTAGTTTTCGTTTCCGGTGGCCCAATGGAAGCGGGTAAAACCAAGCTGGCTCAGCACGGCCTTGATCTTGTGGATGCCATGGTTATTGCGGCTTCAGATGCGGATGATGAAACCGTTGCAGAGTATGAACGTTCAGCCTGTCCAACCTGTGGTTCCTGCTCGGGGATGTTCACCGCCAACTCCATGAACTGTCTGACAGAAGCGCTTGGTCTCTCCCTGCCGGGTAATGGCTCCATGCTGGCTACTCACGCTGACCGTGAACAGCTTTTCCTGGAAGCAGCTCGCCGTATTGTTGATGTCACCCGGCGTTATTATGAAAACGATGACGATAGTGTTTTGCCAAGATCGATCGCCAGTTTCAAGGCGTTTGAAAATGCCATGAGTCTGGACATCGCCATGGGGGGGTCGACCAATACCATCCTTCACCTGCTGGCTGCTGCTCAGGAAGGTGGCATACCCTTCGATATGCGCAATATTGACGAGCTGTCCCGTCGGATTCCCCAGCTATGCAAGGTAGCCCCAAATACCCAGAAATACCATATGGAAGATGTCCACCGGGCAGGTGGTGTGATGGGGATCCTTGGTGAGCTGGATCGTGCCGGGTTATTGCACAATGATATTCCCATGGTACACAGCACCACAGTCAGTGAAGCACTGTCCCATTGGGATATTATCCAGACCAGTGATGAGTCCGTAAAAACGTTCTTTAAGGCAGGTCCTGCCGGTATTCGTACTACAGAAGCATTCAGTCAGGATTATCGCTGGGAAACACTGGATGATGACCGGGCTGATGGCTGCATTCGTTCTCTTGAGCATGCTTTCAGTACTGAAGGTGGCCTTGCTGTCCTTTATGGCAACATTGCAGTCGATGGTTGTGTCGTCAAAACCTCGGGAGTTGATGATGATAACCTGGTCTTCGAAGGCCCTGCGCATGTCTGTGAAAGTCAGGAAGGCGCGGTCAGCGATATTCTAGAAGACCGGGTCAAACCAGGTGAAGTGGTTATTATTCGCTACGAAGGGCCAAAAGGTGGTCCTGGTATGCAGGAAATGCTCTATCCAACCAGCTATCTGAAGTCAAAAGGATTGGGTAAGGCCTGCGCTCTGCTGACGGATGGACGTTTCTCGGGCGGCACTTCAGGTCTATCCATCGGACATGCTTCTCCAGAGGCTGCTTCTGGTGGCGCCATTGGCCTGGTAGAGAGTGGAGATATTATCCGGATTGATATCCCTAATCGCAGTATTGATGTCAGGTTATCTGATGAAGAGTTGGCAGTGCGACGTGCCGCTATGGAAGCAAAAGGAAAAGATGCCTGGAAGCCGGTTAAACCTCGTCCACGAAAGGTATCTACCGCTCTTAAAGCGTATGCGCGCATGGTAACCAGTGCGGATAAAGGGGCCGTTCGGGACTTGAGCCTTTTCGACTGAGCCTGTTAAGGAAAAAATAGCTGACTCCAATAGAAGCCAGCTGACTATTACATACACAAGATACGAAGAGCCACCAGAATCAACAGGATGCCACACAGCCGGTTGATCAGCGTGGCTCTTTTTCGTAGAGCTGGCAGCACTTTTCCATGACCTGCTACTGATGCAATCATGCAATACCAGACACCATCGCAGAGGGTTGCAATGGATGCCATTAAAATCTGAGTCATTACCGTCGACTCAGGTGTTACAAACTGGCTGAACAGCGCCAGGAAGAATACGGCAATCTTGGGATTCAGGAATGAGACCAGAAAGCCATCAATTGCTGCCTGTTTCAGACTTAGCTGCTGTTGTAACTGATGGCTGTCTTTAATTAATGAGGATGAGGAAGTGATTGCCCTATATCCCATCCAGGCCAGATAGGCAGATCCAGCATAGGTAATGAACTTGTAGAGCCAGGGCGTTTCAGTGATCACAACGCCGATACCTGCTGCCACCAGAAAAGCATAAATACCAATGCCCAGGGCATGGGAAATGGATGTGACCAGTCCGTGGGCTCTGGAACCCTGCACGGTACTTTTCATTACGGCGGCCAGACTTGGACCTGGTGATATGGCGCCAAGCACGCAAATGGCTAAGAGGGATAACCATGAAGACGCTGTCATTGCACTACTACTTTATGTGTTGTTGTAAGGGATGTTAAGTATAACGTTTTACTTCACGTTGCAAACGGGGGGCTCATTCGCTTTTTATTCTATTGGCTTACAGGGCGGATAAATAGCAGAGGTTTGCCTTTTTCCAAAACATAGGGGTAGGGAATGGTGCGATTATTTTCACCCGTACCTGCTTCGTTCGGAGCGATATAAAAATATGCCCATCCTGGCAGACGTGCACTGAGTTTTTGGTAGAACATGCTGGCACTGATACTTTTGGTTCCTTCTCCTTCTGCGAGAATCAAGCGGGGGAAAGCAGAGTCGTCTTTAGCTGGGAAAAACCAGGATGCTTCTCCGGCAATATTATGAAAGGCAAAGCGAGGAGCGCGGTAGGGACCTTTGGGTTCAGTCACGTAGAGGCTTAATACGCAGTTCATTTTTTGCAGTGAACAATTGCCGTCAGAATGACCAAGGTACCATTGTTTGAATTTTCTACCTTCATGAATGAAAGGCTTTTTTACAGCTTGATAGTTGTAATCCATTTCATGAAGAATAGCGAGGGAAGCCCTGCTTAACATGGTTTCCATTATATGCTTGGCACTTGCACTATCCGGTGCCATGTGATGAGGCATCCATGCGAATACTCTGTGTTCACTGTGATGGCTCACACCCGGAATAGTCCATCCCCAGTAGAACCTCTCAAAGGGACCATAGGGGTTAATATTAATGCCTGCAATACCACTCGAGCTGCCATATGCTGGATGGAATATGCCACCTAATTTGTAATCCAGCAGTTTGCCATCTTTATCATAAGCGGTATCCGGTAGCTCCTGATCATAGAGCTTCTCTTCCATTCCCGCTGCATTGGCAAGATTTTTAGCCTTTGACCATTGGTTTTTGTATGGCTCGTTATAACCGGCCATACAACCAGCAAGTAGAAGGGTAGAAACTAGTGACAGTACCCGGAAGCCCATGAGCCATCCCCATTTTTAGTCAAATGAATGCTCCTCCCAGTGCTTCTGGTTTGTTGATCCTAGAAGTTGCAGGAAGGCTTGTTGGAAATATATCGGCGGGGTAAAAGTGGCCTTTATTGAATGGGGCTTCCCACGCTTTGAAAGGCCAATTGGTTGGATTCAGGCAATAACCTGTATAGGAGGGAGGCCGGCCAGATTCAGGGTCAGGGTAAGCAGTTCATCCCAGGCGTTTCCTTTATCTAACCCTTTGATGCAGCGATCAATCTTTCCCGAGGTAAGCAGCATTTGACGCAGGTTTCGTTCACTGCTTCGACGAATGGCCTTTTCCAGAAGTGATTTTCTGCGTTTCAGCATGAATGGAGCAAAACCCAGAGCTTTTGCCGACTGGTCAATGGCGAGATCAGTGGAAAGACCACGGGATATCTGGCGACTGAGGTGGCTGAGCAGGCGGATCTCCCTGGCCAGAGCCCATAGAACGATTGGAGGCTCGATGCCTTCACCTTTCAGAATGCCAAGGATGCGTACACACTGTTTGATATTGCCTTCGAGAGCAGTGTCCAGTAATTGGAACACATCATATCGAGCATTGTCCGACACTGCTTCTCGCACGCTCGCTTCATCAATGGTTTTGTCTTTTGTCAGAAGCTTGAGTTTTTCCAGTTCCTGGGATGCTGCCAGAAGATTACCTTCCACCCGCTCGGCAATCAGGTTCAGGGCATCCGGCGTTGCTTTGTAGCCATCCATTTTAAGCTGTTGATTGAGCCAGTTCGGTAACTGTCCAGACTCAATGGGCCAGATGGGAATAAATACACCAGCATGTTCCAGGGCCTTGAACCATTTTGATTTCTGCAGGGTGTTATCCAGCCGATCCGTTATCATCAGCAGCAGGTTGTCTGGTGAGGGGTGGCTGATGTATTCCAGAAGCGCTTTACTGCCTGCATCCCCAGGCTTGCCATTGGGTATCCGAAGCTCAAGTATCTGCTTCTGGGCAAACAGGGACAGGCTGTTTGCCGTGCTGAGAAAATCCCCCCAGTCAAACCCGCTTTCAACATGATAAACATGGCGCTCAGAAAAACCGGTGTCTCTGGCATGTTTTCGGATCTGATCACAGCACTGAGCAACCTGAAGCGGCTCATCACCACTGACAATGTAGACAGGAGCCAGCTGTTTATTGAGCTGTGCTTTCAGTTGGTCAATACGAAGCTTCAAGGTTGGGTGGTCCGGTCCGATTCACTGTTTTCCAGCTGTTGGGCTTTCGCTGCATCTCTGGCCTTTTTAGCTGCTTCTGAAAGCTCCGCCTCAGAAAGGTTGTGAATCCGGCGCAGGGTTGTTGCGATCAGCTCCTGTTGTAGCTCAGAAAGGATAATTGATTGTTCTGATTCGGCCGCATTTGGGGCGTCCTGATTCTGGGTAATGTAGCGCTCACGTGTTAACTGAACTGGAGAGGACAGAGGAAGGCCTGAGGAGGTCTGTAACTGGTAGGCCACGTTCATGGCAATTCTCTGCTCAAAATAGCCTGCGCTGGCAACGGTCTGCTGATCAACATCACGCTCGACCTTGACGACGTTAATTCGCCAGGGAGCCTGGTCATTGATGTTGATTCCACTGCGTTCAATGGCTCTGGAGAGGTGGCGAATATAGACAGGGTCATTGCCAGCGATTGACAACTGTTTGATCTCACCGCCAGTGCTCATTTCTCCTCTCAGGTGGAAGCCACAGGCAGTTAACAGGCTGGTTAACAGCAGCAGAGCCAGCATGCTCACTGAACGAAAGGTGTAGGTCATGATCTCTCCGTGGTCCACCAATAATGCTTCAGGTCGTCAAATTCATTAGCCCCAACAGCTTTGCAGATTGCATGCGTATATCTGAACTTATATGGGGAGGATAATCTATTCGACCTGTAACTCTATCATGAGGAAGGTGATCAGAAAAAAGAAAATTAGGGGGCGTTCTCAATTAGCCATGACAAACAAACACGCCGCAATCAATGCGGCGTGTGTATTGGCTTTAGTGGTTAGCTGGGCTCAAGACAGGTCAAAGCGGTCAGCATTCATCACTTTGGTCCAGGCTGCTACAAAGTCACGAACAAACTTTTCCTGATTATCGTCCTGGGCATACACTTCTGCGTAAGCTCTCAGAATCGAGTTGGAACCAAATACCAGATCAACACGGGTAGCGGTCCACTTCACGGTATCGGTCTGGCGGTCCCTAATCTCATAGAGTCCATCAGAGGCCGGTTTCCATGTGTAGTTCATATCCACCAGATTCACGAAGAAATCGGTCGTCAACTGACCTTCGCGATCGGTGAAGACGCCGTGTTTGGTGCCACCATAGTTAGTGCCCAGGACACGCATGCCGCCAATCAGAGCTGTCATTTCGTGGGCAGAGAGTCCCATTAATTGAGTTCGATCGAGCAGCATCTCTTCAGCAGCGACCACGTAATCTTTCTTGAGCCAATTGCGGAAGCCATCGTGCAGAGGTTCAAGCACTTCGAAAGACTTAACGTCCGTCTGCTCCAGCGCCGCATCGCCACGGCCGGGAGCGAATGGCACCTTAACGTCAAAACCAGTGGCTTTAATAGAGGCTTCCAGACCAACATTACCGGCCAGAACAATCACATCTGCCACGCTGACGCCGGTCTCTGCAGCAATAGGTTCCAGTACGGCGAGAACTTTTTCCAGGCGCTTGGGCTCGTTACCAGTCCAATCCTTCTGGAAATCGAAACGGATACGGGCACCGTTGGCTCCACCCCGTTTGTCTGAGCCCCGGAAGGTACGGGCGCTGTCCCAGGCCGTAGCGATCATTTCGCTGTTACTCAGACCACTGGCAGCAATCCGGGCCTTAACGGCATCCACATCGTAATCAGTCCTGCCTGCAGGTACCGGGTCTTGCCAGATCAACGCTTCCTGTGGTGCATCCGGGCCAATGTAGCGGGATTTTGGTCCCATATCCCGGTGGGTCAGCTTGAACCAGGCCCGCGCAAACACTTCAGAGAAGTACGCATGGTCGTCACGGAAGCGTTCGGAAATCTTGCGATATTCCGGATCCACCTTAAGGGCCATATCCGCATCGGTCATGA
The DNA here is from genome assembly GCF_965196975.1 of Endozoicomonas sp. NCBI lineage: Bacteria > Pseudomonadati > Pseudomonadota > Gammaproteobacteria > Oceanospirillales > Endozoicomonadaceae > Endozoicomonas > Endozoicomonas sp. Next base: position 3,550,461 of record NZ_OZ239981.1, on the reverse strand, counting down.
TCGGGTTGTAACGGATCGATGGGTCTTCCACATCGACAGGTTTGTCTTCCTCGGCAATATCGACGGGCTCATATTGCCAGGCACCGGCAGGGCTCTTCTTCAGTTCCCAGTCGTATTTGAACAGCAGGTGGAAATAGCCGTTATCCCATTGCGTCGGATTGGTGGTCCAGGCGCCTTCAATACCGGAAGTCACAGTATTGCGGCCAATGCCCCGGCTGGTTTTGTTCAGCCAGCCAAGGCCCTGGTCTTCCAGTTCAGCACCTTCTGGCGCCTCACCCAGTAACTCTGCCTTGCCGTTACCATGACATTTACCCACGGTATGACCACCAGCTGCGAGGGCAACAGTTTCCTCGTCGTTCATCGCCATACGTTCAAAGGTGACGCGCATGTCGTGGGCGGTTTTCAGAGGGTCCGGGTTACCATCTACGCCTTCCGGGTTGACGTAAATCAGGCCCATCATAACCGCTGCCAATGGGTTTTCCAGATCGCGGGTGCCGGAGTAACGGCCGCCTTCTTCAGTACTTGGCTTCAGCCACTCTTTTTCAGAGCCCCAATAGGTATCTTTTTCAGGGTGCCAGATATCTTCGCGACCAAAAGCGAAGCCAAACGTTTTCAGTCCCATGGATTCATAAGCGACAGTACCTGCATAAGCGAGCAGGTCAGCCCAGCTCAGCTTGTTGCCGTACTTTTTCTTGATAGGCCACAATAGACGACGGGCTTTGTCCAGATTGGCGTTATCGGGCCAGGAATTCAATGGTGCAAAGCGCAGGTTACCGGTACCGGCACCGCCACGGCCGTCGGCAATACGGTAAGTACCGGCGGCGTGCCAGGACATACGCACCATCAGACCACCGTAGTGCCCCCAGTCGGCAGGCCACCATTCCTGGGAGTTGGTCATCAGGTCTTTGAGATCTTGTTTCAGGCCGGCAAAATCGAGGGTTTTCACCGCTTCCCGATAGTTAAACTCCGGCTCCATCGGGTCAGTTTTTTGATCATGCTGATGCAGAATGTCTAGGTTCAGTGTTTTTGGCCACCAGTCAACATTCGACTTGCCGCTCTCTGTTACCGCTCCGTGCATAACAGGGCATTTTCCAGAGTGGGGTTTATTCATTGTCCAGTTCTTCTTGCGGATTAAATCAGAATCATTATCACTTGTCAGATTTCTTTTGGTTTTGACTTAAGTCAATAATTTCTTAAATTTATCAGTAATTTACGAATGTTTTCGTGGGTTGTCGAAGTGTGGTTGTTTTTTTGCGCGGTTGTTACTTGGTGTTCTGTTGTTTTCCGAGGGTTTCTCCTTGGGGAGGCCAAGTGGTTGGCTCGTTAAGGCGCTATACCTGTTTTGATATCCTCAATAGAGGACCAAACTCATTAACAGAGTTGAAGAGTAAAAAAAACACTTACTTAAGTGAGACCCCGACTCTATCGGTTATGATAAAGGCTGTATCTTCAAGATAATAAGCCGCTTCATTAATAAATACCGGATGACCTGGTTCGCCGGAATATCTGATTTCATCACCCTGAAATGTCATAAATATTGGGTGGCTGGCTTCCAGCAGACGATAGTCACGATCCTGAAGATCCTTATGAACCACTGCTGTTGGCTCTCCCTCACGACCTCTGGGATAAGGTACCTTTTCCCTGAACTTAAACACGGTCACTTCTTCAGGAAGTTTGGGCTCCTCACGGGTCTTGCTGAGTGTCAGGAACTTAACGACCAGCTCTACGACTTTTTCCGTGGCTTCAAAGAGGTCATGACGAAGTACAGCATTGGGTAAGGGGCCGACCTCAATGACAATACCAAAACGGGAAATGCTGTTTAACGACTGATGTTGAACACGGTCCATATCGCTGAGAAGGATATGGGCTTCGGGCATATTTTTCTGAACATAAGCCGCAGCGCGAAGGTTTAATGGCTCATTATTTCTGACGATCAGAGTAATGCCCATATTGGCGGTTGTACTGTGGAGATCAATAATGAAATGCTGGCTTAGCTTGTCCTGTGAAAAGTGTCTGGATATTTCTCTCGCCCGCTGATACTCATGCTGGTCTTGAGTACCGGATAGAATGTCGGAAGAAAATGAACGATTCAGGTCTTGATCAATAAAACGTCTTGCCTGAGCAAAGGCTTCAGGGTTTGCCAGCAGCGTTGATACTTCGATGGCATTGTCTTGGAACGTACCAGCTTGTTCTGCCTTACGGATGAAGTAAGGGCCGATGTACTCATTACCGTGAGTTCCACCAACAATGGTTACTTTTTCAATGATTTGATTCTTGTCACCTTTCATCATCAATCTCTCTGGCAGTTCAGCTGTAGATTTCTAACTTTTTATTACTGCCTCAATTTATTTATCATCAATGGATAGCGAATAAGCGGTGTAACCTTGCTTACAATTTACTGTTAGATTCAGCCTTTCTTGTGGGAAAAAATCTTGCTGAGACTAGTTATAATCTGATGATTTCGCCAGTTTTTCTCCAGGCTTTATAGTTAATAATGTTTGTTGTGATATTTCTTGGATGAATAAACTGGAGAGCACTGCCGGCACCTGCCTGTTTCAGAAAATCCAAGTAAACTGCTCTCAACGGGTGCTCTCTCTGAATGATTGAAACAATAGTGCTCTATTTTCACAGCTACTATGGGAACACCACTCATAATAGTTAACTGTCATGCCCGCTTCTGTTATTTCCAGCTCTACCAAAAGCATCGTTTTGCAAATTGAAGTTTCTATAGATTCAGGCAACATGCTGAATCTTGAAGATAGTTTACAGCGTGCACTCAATGAAGCCGGGCAGCTTGGAACAAAAGAGTTATTGGGGCTATTTGAATCACCCAATAAAGAACCTATCGTCGTTAATCAGCAGAAGTGGAACTACAAAGGAAAGGTTCTTAAGCACTATGAAACCTTATACGGTCGTATACCTTTGGAGCGCTCCGTATATCAGGGTGTCAGAGGTGGCAGTACTCTGGCAGCACTTGATCTTCGTGCCGGTATTATTGGTTCAGCTACCCCCAAATTTGCCAAGTCTATCGCCTGGAAATACAGCCAGATGCCAGCGCCTGCGGTAAAAGAAGATTTTGAGACCAACCATCAAAGGACGCTTTCAAATTCTTATATCAAGCATTTATCGGACAGAGTAGGTGCATTAATTGAAGACCAGCAAGACACTCACTACCACCTTCCTCCACTAAAAGAGCCTGTTGAAACAATAGCCATTGGTCTGGATGGAACCTGCATGCTGCTTTGTGAAGAAGGCTGGAGGGAAGCCATGTGTGGGACATTGAGCCTATATTCTGCAGATGGAGACAGGCTCCACACGATATATACAGCCAGTTCGCCAGAGTATGGTAAACAAAGCTTTATGAGCAAGCTCGACGAGGAGATTGCAGATCTAAAACGACTCTACCCAAATGCCACATACATCGGGGTAGCTGACGGGGCTAGAGAAAACTGGAGTTATTTGAAACAACATACCTCTGGGCAGATACTCGATTTTTATCATGCATCTGAATATTTAGCTGGAGCAGCGGAAGCACTGTTTCCAACCAGTAAGGCGAAGCGACACCAGTGGCTTGAAGACAGGCTACATAGTTTGAAAAACAAGCGTGGAGCAGCCAAAAAAATCCTTCAGGAAATTGAATCAGCCGAGCTCCCGAAAAAGACAATCGCACTGACAGAGAAGCGCTACAAAGCTGTGAGCTATTTTACAAACAATCACCAGTTAATGAATTATCATCAGGCGCTTAAACGCCATTGGCCAATAGGTTCAGGAGTTACTGAAGCGGCTTGTAAGACTCTGGTAAAGCAACGATTATGTGGTTCTGGAATGAGGTGGAAAGCAACAGGAGCGGAAGTGCTTTTGACAACAAGAGCACTGATCCAGAGTAAGGGGCGCTGGGAACAACTTTGGTCTGAGTTCATGACTGGAAAGGTTGAAGCTAACCTATGAGTCAGTTATCAAATTGAGAGAGCACCCCTCTCAACGTTAATTTCCAAATGATCAATGAAAGGCTTATCGGTCTACTTACCTATTCTCGTACTATAACATGCACAGTATAAGTGCCTGCTCTGATAGGTGGTGGCTTTTGGAGGCTCTGGAAAGTTGACTGGTTGGAGATCGCCAATAAAAGTAAGTCGGTAAAAATTCCCAATGCTTACATTTTTATTTCAAGCTGGGCAATTCTCTCAAGTTGTACAGGGAGGACTATCTCTCCTCCAGCCTGCGGGCTCTGAAGCTGTAGTTCATTTTCATTGAGGCTGTCAATAAAGCCTTCATACTGCCGTCCATTATCCAGTGTGACCCTGATCTGCCGCCGTTCACCTTCAGACAAGCTGTTCAGTTCAACAGACTGGTACTGGATATGTTTGCCAACATACACTGCTCTCTGGTCGATTTCCTCTTCAGGCAGAGAGATAGATTGGTCATGTTGGAGGGTGCTGTTTGCACCGTGGGTGTCCGTTAACGCCTGTTCAGCGTTGCTAAATAGGATTGCCTGCAAATCACCAACTTTTTTACTCATCTCTCCCGGAACAATAGTGAGCTCCGGAGCAATGATTTCTCTATTATTAATCGATACATAGCGTTGACTGACAACTGGAACAGCCTCTCCCCAGTAATTGTGGTCCAAAATAAATGGTGATTGGAACTCCAGACTAATGGATACGGTTTCTGGTTTATTTAGAAAGTTCTGATACGCATCTCGAACAGAAACTCCAGGAATAACCCCCCACAGTGCAGCATAGTATCGATCCTCCCGTGAGGCTTCCCGGGCAATATACTCAGCGGTGGAAACACCCGTACCTTGTGTGCAGTACCGAACTTTTCGATTTATATAACCATCATCCTGATACAAAAAAGAAAGCTGTTTTAGCCCAAACCTTCCTCTTGTGACCGTTTCCCAGTCAAGGTGGCTTACATTGTCGATGGACATCCCCAGCGTGGTGAACCCAAGAGCTTGAATTTCGGTATCAATGGAAAGATCCAGAGTTTGGTTGAAGTCATGGAATCGATATCGAAGTCCTAAATTGACTAAGTTGGAGGGGGTATATCCCATGGATTTCAGCTGTACAGGACCAAAGAGAAGATTGTTTCTACATGTTCCAGTAAGGTTCGTGCTTAACTGCTCATTCCTCTTGGAAAAATGCGCTTCAAGGAGAGGGGTGTCCAGAAAAAATAAGTTCATGCCCTGCAGCTCTACAGCAAGGGATTCCGGGACTAAGGAGTAATCACCTTTTAAAGAAAGCTGGTACAGATCATAAAGTTCTGGAAAGCGAAGGGATATTCGTTGTATTTCCAGTTTGGGCTGTTGGCCGAACTGAAGGTCTACCGTTGCATTGCGTAAATTGATGGTGCCCCTCAGGCCGATATCAATGTTCTCGTAGCTGACGCGGGCGTAAGGGGATATATTGGCAATCCATTGATTAACCATTAATGTGATTTTACTGGATAAAAAGTATTGCATTCCCGGCAAAATTACGGCTGCCAGAATTGCGACCAGCGTAAGTCCTTTTAAGAAACGGAGCACTTCATTACCCTGCATCATCCATAAAATCTGTACATGGCTGAGAATTTTGCCAGCAATTCACAGGGGAAGCCAGTTCCCTTTCTGCTCTTTGCGACACTCGTCAGCATTAATGAGTCGATTTTTTAATCCATTGCCTGAGTTGAGGCTCAGGTAAGGCCCCTGAAACCCTGTCTACTTCCTTTCCACCCTTAAAGCAGATCAATGTAGGAATGCTTCGGATATTAAATTGTTGAGCTGGCAGGGGATGCTGCTGGGTATCCAGCTTGGCGAGCCTTAAATCAGGCTCCATTTCCTGTGCCAGTTTGCTGAAAGCCGGTGCCATGGCTTTGCAGGGGCCGCACCAGGGAGCCCAGAAATCAACAATGACAGGAATATCTGTCTGGCTGATAAAACGCTGAAATGTTCCGGCACTCAATTCTGCCGGTTGACCTGAAAAGAGTGGGGATCTGCATTTACCGCAGCGAGGGGTATCACTAAGCCTTTCCACTGGAACCCGGTTAGCAGTGATACATTTGGGACAGGCGATTTGAATTAGCTTTGACATTGTAAACTCTTAAATTGCATTCCGAGTACTGTATAAGCCTCCGTATTTTACATGTCTGTCTATCACTATTGATAGGAACTAATTGAGACTGCCGGTGTCTGATATATTCAAAATGTTGTTCAGAATCGGCTTTAAGATGGGGTGTTGGGCACTCTCGCTGTGTTGCCAGTCAATTGAAAAGGTGAGCTCATGCGGGCAAGTGAAAATACGGTAGTTCAACATACTACATTTTCGACAACGCAGCAGTCTGTTCAGTTTCTGTCAGCTTCGGGTGAGGATTCTGCTTCTTTTACTGGACGCAGAGTTGCTGGACGCAGAGTTATCACAACCACAGTCAACGGTTCTGTGACCGTCTATATTAATCAGAATAATAACACTGCCAAGCAAGTATGGTCAGTGCAAACCGTTCATGTTAAGGAAGATTTTACAGTGGTTTTTAATCAAGGCCATTTGGCTATCTGTCAGGACGCCAGGCCTTGTCATAATACATGGGGAGTAGCCCCAAACCCACAGCCTGGCTTGGTGACACCTCGTGTACAAATTTCTTCTCGAAAACCTGATGATGCTGAGGGTTCTACAAATGTAAAGATGATAATAAGACAAGTGCAAATCGTTCTGGTTATGGACAATTCTGAAGATCTTCTCCCTTCCATTAAAAGTGCGAAAGCTGGAGAGGCAAATAAAAATCTTCGTTTATTAAAGTTGGTTTCTGATCGCAGTGGAGAGCTGGCCGGTAGTGTATTCGAAAGAGAGTCAGAGCAAACAGCTCGTACCGAAACTTCAGGTAAAATTGACTTGACTGATGCACTTTCATCAATGGATTCCGAGCGCACTGACAGGTTTTCAGAGTACGATGATCGGGTTTTGAGCAAGGTGCCTTATTCCCAGGAAAGTAATGATCATTCAAATTCTCAGTACCTGAAGCAAAAAGTGTTCACGCTTCTTACTCATGCTGAACATGATGGTTTTATCAATGTAAGACTAAATGTATACCCTGAGAATAAAGTTGATCAATCCACTCATCGGAATGAGCAGATTTTAGAGCTACCTCTTTTTAGAATAGATAATAGGAATAATGAAAATAGGTCTAACTTGTTCATCAGTCATAGGTTTATTAGCAGCTTGGCTCCTATTATAGAGTTATCTCTGCCTGCTGCGACTTTGAATCAACCGTCATCATATGCGCCATCGGGTGGCTCTACAGTAACAAGTTCAACTTCGGTAGTCCCTGAAGTGGCGTTAAAGCAAGCTCAACTGCCTCCTTATAATATTTTACCGGCCGGAAACCCTGCTGGGGGCAATAATGATCGACCAGGTAATGGTAGAAAAAGAGGGCGTAAGTGGTGGGAAGAAGCTAAAAAAGGGGATGAAGGCGATAGTTCATTTTTTGGCGACGACTATTTGGAGCCTTTGGATAATGAGTAATGTCTTCATATCTTAATAAATATTGTTTCTCTCCATTATGTTGATATTCATCTTATCTAAACTCCTTACTTTATGGTGTGATATGTGTAACTGCGTAATTTTTATTTTTTGCAGAATAAAAAGGGAGCTGAAGCTCCCTTAACATCATCAAAAGTACTTGTTGCTTAGTTAGCAACAATATTCACAAGTTTGCCTGGAATCACAATCACTTTGCGGACTGTCAGACCGTCGGTAAACTTGCTGACGTTATCGTGTTCCAGAGCCAGCTTCTCAATGGCATCTTTATCCAGACCTGCTGGAACTTCCAGTTTCGCACGAACCTTACCATTGACCTGAACCACCAGGGTGATGGCATCTTTCTTCAGAGCTTCTTCATCAGCTGCTGGCCATGAAGCGTCCAGTACGGACTCAGAGTGACCCAAAGACTGCCAGATGCTGTGCATGGCGTGAGGTGCGATAGGTGCCAACATCAGTGTGGTTGCCTCAATGGCTTCACGCATCACTGCGCGGTCCTGATCGGTATTCACCTGGAACTTGTTGATTGCGTTGTTCAGCTCCATGATTGCAGCAATTGCCGTATTGAAGGTCAGGCGGCGCTCACAGTCATCTGAAACCTTATTGATGGTTTCATGCACTTTGCGACGAAGATCCTTTTGCTCTTTTGTCAGAGCATTCAGATCAAGAGCAGTTACATCACCACAGGCAATATGTTCTGCTGCCTGCTTCCAGAAGCGACGCAGGAATCGGTTGGCACCTTCTACTGCACTTTCGGACCACTCCAGTGTTTGCTCGGGTGGCGCTGCGAACATGGTGTACAGACGGATGGTGTCGGCACCGTACTGATCAATCAGGTCCTGAGGATCGATACCGTTGTTTTTGGATTTGGACATCTTGCTCATGCCCGCATGCTCAACAATGTCACCAGTCTCTTTCAGGGTGGCCTTAACCAAGCGCCCTTTGTCGTCAAATTCGCTGTCGACATCGGTCGGGGCGATCCACTGCTTGACGCCTTTCTCGTCTACCTTGAAGAAAGTGTCAGCCAATACCATGCCCTGGCAGAGCAGGCGCTTGAATGGTTCATCGCTTTCGACCAGGCCTGCATCACGAAGCAGCTTGTGATAGAAACGGGAGTAAAGCAGGTGCATAACCGCATGCTCGATACCACCGATGTACTGATCCACAGGCAGCCAGTAGTTAGCCTGCTCAGGGTTCAGCATCTGGTCGTCAGACTTTGGCGAGCAGTAGCGGGCGTAGTACCAGCTGGACTCCATGAACGTGTCAAAGGTATCGGTTTCACGGGTGGCAGGCTGGCCGTTGTGGGTGGTTTTTGCCCACTCTGGATCCGCTTTGATCGGGGACTGAACACCGTCCATTTCGACGTCTTCTGGCAGCAGCACCGGCAGGTCTTCCAGTGGAACAGGAACTTCAGTGCCGTCTTCCAGGTAGCGCATCGGGATTGGCGCACCCCAGTAACGCTGACGACTGACGCCCCAGTCACGAAGACGGTAGTTCACCTGGCGCTCACCTTTACCTTCAGCAATCAGCCGGTCGGCAATGGCATTGAAGGCATCTTCTGAAGTCAGGCCGTCAAACTCACCAGAGTTAACCAGCTTACCTTTTTCGGTAAATGCCGCTTCGCTGAGATCAATTGCTTCGCCATTGGCTGGTTCGATAACCTGTTCAATTGGCAGACCAAAACGAGTGGCAAATTCATAATCACGCTGGTCATGACCAGGAACCGCCATTACCGCACCCGTACCGTAATCCATCAGTACAAAGTTGGCCGCCCATACGGGCACTTCACGACCCGTAATTGGGTGAATGGCGCGGATGCCAGTATCGACACCCACTTTCTCCATGGTCGCCATCTCTGCTTCAGTCACCGCATTGGATTTGCAGTCCTGAATAAATGTGTCAAGCGCAGGGTTATTGACCGCTGCGGCTTTGGCTAATGGGTGCTCTGAGGCAATACCTACGTAGGTCACTCCCATCAGAGTGTCAGGACGTGTGGTGTAAACCTTGAACGCTTCAGGCGCACCTTCAGGCGTGTTGGCAACCTTAAAGGTCATCTGAACACCTTCGGAACGGCCGATCCAGTTGCGCTGCATGGCCTTAACCTGCTCTGGCCAGTGCTCCAACTTGTCGAGGTCAGACAGCAGTTCATCCGCGTAGGCTGTGATTTTGACAAACCACTGTGGCAGCTCTTTGCGCTCAACCACGGTGTCACAACGCCAGCAGCGACCATCTTCAACCTGCTCGTTGGCCAGTACGGTCGCATCGTTTGGACACCAGTTAACGGTGGCCATTTTTTTGTAGACCAGACCTTTTTCGTAGAGCTGAGTGAAGAACCACTGTTCCCACTTGTAGTAGTCCGGCTTACAGGTCGCCAGCTCACGGTTCCAGTCATAGCCAAAGCCCAAACGCTTTAGCTGGCCTTTCATGTAATCGATGTTTTCGTAGGTCCAGGGTGCGGGTGCGGTCTTGTTTTTGATGGCAGCATTTTCTGCAGGCAGACCAAACGCATCCCAGCCCATGGGCTGCAGGACATTTTTGCCCCGCATGCGCTGGTAGCGTGAAATCACATCACCAATGGTGTAGTTACGAACGTGCCCCATGTGCAGCCGGCCACTGGGGTACGGGAACATGGAGAGGCAGTAATACTTCTCTTTACTGTTATCTTCGGTGACAGCAAAGCTGTCATTGTCTTCCCAGAATTTCTGGGCTTCGCTCTCAATCTGATGCGGTTGGTAATGCTCTTCCATCATCGCTCAACAGGCTTAATGTAAAGGATCGCTTTGATGCTTTCTTGAAAGCAGTCTGGTGAGAAAAGCTTTATGAAAACCAATCAAAGAGTCAGGGAAACTAATAACCCGCTAGGATACAACACTGCCTGCTCAACTGCACTTTTCCTGTTGATTTATCCGCATAGGTTGTCCGGCATTGATCCATATCATCCGGCCTGATTGTCAGTATTTGGTAAGGTGATGATGCTTTTTTGGTCTTCATCATCAATTCATACTCACTTTCTGGAAAACACAATGAGCGATATAGCGATATCCATATCGATCTTGTCGCTGGTGGCTGTGCTGGGCCTGTGGATAGGCAACTGGCGCATCCGCGGCATCGGTATGGGCATAGGCGGTGTTCTGTTTGGAGGCATCCTGGTAGGGCATTTTGTCTACCAGATGGATATCCACCTGGACAGTCACACTCTGGAGTACATCAAAGAGTTTGGCCTGATTCTGTTTGTTTACACCATTGGTATTCAGGTGGGGCCTGGCTTCTTTTCATCGTTGAAAAGCAGTGGTCTGAAGTTGAATGCCTTTGCTGCAGGGCTGGTACTGCTGGGTGGTGTGGTCGCTACCGTACTTCACCTGATGTTTGATGTTCCCCTGCCCGTTGTGCTGGGTGTTTATTCGGGCGCTGTGACGAATACACCTTCTCTGGCGGCAGGCACTGGTATTCTGGCAGAGCTTGGGACACCAGAAAGCATGTTGGCACTGCCAGGTTCTGCGTACGCCGTTGCTTACCCGTTTGGTATCTGTGGGATTCTGCTGAGCATGTGGTTTATCCGGCGACTGCTCAAGATAGATGTTAATCAAGAAGCGGAAGAATTTGAGAAAGTGTCCGGTTCAGGAAAGGAAAGCCTCTATACCATCAATGTCGCCATTCGAAACCCGAATATTGATGGTCTGGCAATTCAGGATATTCCGGGGCTGAATGATGGAGAGCTGGTTTGCTCGCGACTGAAGCGGGGGGAGGAGCTGGTTGTCCCCAAAGGCGATACAACTGTGGAACTGGGGGATATTCTCCATCTGGTTGGCAGTCGGCAGAAATTACAGAATGCCCGACTCATTCTCGGCGAAGAAGTGGATGCTTCTCTGACGACGAAGGGAACCGAACTGCGAACCTCCCGGGTTGTGGTAACCAACGAGAAGGTACTGGGCAAAAAGCTGATCGATCTTAAATTCAAGCAGCGCTATGACGTCGTGGTTTCACGCCTGAACCGCTCCGGTGTTGAACTGGTGCCGAACCGGGATGCCACGTTGCAGTTTGGTGATATCCTGAACCTTGTAGGTCGCCCTGAGTCTATTGATGCCGTTGCCAATCAGGTGGGTAATGCTCAGCAAAAGTTGCAGCAGGTTCAAATGATGCCGGTGTTTATCGGTATTGGTCTAGGAATCCTGCTGGGTTCTATTCCACTGCATATCCCAGGCTTGCCAGCGGCACTTAAGCTGGGGCTGGCGGGTGGACCATTGCTGGTGGCGTTGATCCTTGGTCGAATAGGCAGTATTGGACGTCTATATTGGTTTATGCCGCCCAGTGCCAACCTGGCGTTGCGGGAGATCGGTATTGTTCTGTTTCTGGCGGTGGTTGGTTTGAAGTCTGGAGAAAACTTTGTCGATATCCTGGTGAATGGGGATGGCCTTCAGTGGATGATGTACGGCGCGGTAATTACTCTGGTTCCATTGCTGGTGATAGGTATTACCAGTCGTATGTTTGGTGGGCTTAACTACCTGAGCATTTGTGGCATGCTGGCGGGTTCCATGACCGATCCTCCTGCGCTGGCCTTTGCCAACAGTCTGCATGAAAAGTCGGGAGCGGCTGCACTTTCCTATGCTACTGTTTATCCGCTGGTGATGTGTTTGAGAATTCTTTCACCGCAGATACTGGCGGTCTTGCTATGGGGGATCGTTTAACAGGAATTAGCCTGTAACCATTATGATTACAGGCTTGAAGTAAAATATTAACGCTGAGCAATGGCTTCAATTTCTACCAGTGCATCTTTCGGCAGACGCGCAACTTCCACGCAGGAGCGGGCAGGATAACTGGCTCCAAGATCATCAAAGAACTTCTGGTAGACTTCATTAACGGTGGCAAAGGTGTTCAGGTCTTTCACGAATACCGTCATTTTAAACACGGAGTTTATGGTCAGACCGGAAGCTTCAATAATGGCCTGAACATTTTTCAGAGACTGCAGAGCCTGCGCAGCTACGTCTTCTGGCATTTCCTCGGTCGCCGGGTCAATTGGCAGCTGACCGGAGGTAAATACCAGAGAGCCGGTATCTACCGCCTGTACATAGGGACCGATAGCCGCAGGTGCTTTTTCTGTATTGATTGCTTCAGCCATTACGTCTTCCTTTTTGTTAATGAATGGTTGTCTGACATCTGGTTGAGCTATGTAGCCCTCACTCCTATCAGACAACCGGTTGGTGAAAATATTCAGACTGATTTTGAGGTCATGATTTTCAAAATCATCCGGTCGGTTTCCCGCATTCCCTGGTTACCCAAAAGACCAAGGTTATCAATGGTTTCCTCGACACATCCGGCAATAATGCCTTCCTGACCGGACACCCGGATATTATTGATGGCCATCAAGGATGCCTTCACGGCGGCTCCGGCAGAGGTGGAGACTTTCATGGAGCAACAGGCTTTTGCACCGTCACAGAAAATACCGGCAATATCACCCACCATATTAAAGATGGCGCATTCGACCTGCTCAAGCTCGCCACCGAGCAGCCAGGTAATCCCACAGCTGGCACCAGTTCCGGCCGTCGTGGCACCACACATGGCGGAGAGGGTATCCAGGTGGGTTTTGATATAAATGGCAATCAAATGGCTGAGTATCAGTGCCCTGGCCAGCTTTTCTTCACCGCAGCCTAGATGGTCAGCAACCGCCACCACGGGCATGGTAGCCGCGATTCCCTGGTTACCACTGCCGGAATTACTCATGGCGGGAAGCATGGCTCCATCCATTCGTGCATCAGAAGCGGCCGATGATCGCATCATGGCCAGGGTGATCAGATCTTCAGACAACAGCCCCTGGGAAATATTCTGTTGCAGTGTTCTGCCCACTTTGAGTCCATAACTACCACTCAGTCCTTCAGCGGATATGGTTTGATTCAAACAGGCAGCATCGAGAATAAAACGAATTTTGTCGTACGGAGCCTGAGTGGCAAACTCGTAAATGCTGGCTACCGATAATGTTGCCGAAGAACCGTCATTATGGGATTCATCATTTTTTTCCTGGGTAGAAAAAACAGTTTTCCCATCGAGTTCTTTCAAAACTACCTGAGTGTGGTGATCCTTAATAATGACTCGAGCATGGTGCTCCCCCCTGGAAACCAAGACCTCACTGTACAGTACTTCTGGAACCTCCTTGATCTGGACACTGACCTGACCGCTATCCAGCATGACTTTTGCCCGACCAACATGCTCTGGAGTAATGTTTTTCAGTACTTCCAGCTCTGCCCCAGGATCGCCACCAACAGCTCCTGCAGCCGCAGCGATAGGAAGCCCGACCATGCCTGTGCCCGGAACGCCAACGCCCATGCCGTTTTTCATTAGATTTCCACTGACGTATACCTGAATCTGGTCAGGCAATTCATTCAGCAGCTCAACGGCCAGCGCGGTTGCGTAAGCTGTTGATATTGGTTCAGTACAGCCAAGGGATGGAATAACGTTGTCCTGTAAAATCTGGATGTACTGTTCCCATTCAGGGCGCCACCCTTCAGAAGGCCTCATGTAAGGATCCTTTAATACGTCTGATGCAAAATAAGGCGCTCATTTTGTGGGTGTTGAAAGTGTTATTTTCCGCAGAAATGAGGCAGGTGTAGAAATTTTGTTCTGATTGTATAGAAAGCGGTGAGGCCGTTTTTTGATGTCCATCATGACAGCCTTGTTTTTAGTATCCCCCATTACGGCAAGAGAATTCAGGTCTTTGCCTGATAGCTAAAGGCACCCTATTATTCGATAAATAACTCAGGTTCTTTTGGTACTGAAAATTCCTTACTGCGGAGTATGTTGAGCATGAACCGTTTCTTTGAAAGAACAACGTTTGCAGTGGGTCTCGCACTATTGAGCTCAATAGTGCTGACAGGTTGTACCTCCCTGGCTGAAAAACAGGCAGAAAAAGCTAGTCCTGCAGACACTGCTGTTTCAAACAATGAGCGAAAAGCGATGACTCTTGTTTATGACTGTGAACAGGGCTTTCAATTCATTGCCAGTATTGAGAGGGATCCTAATGGCGCAAATGCCTGGGTGTTTCTACCGGGAGAGACTGTTAAGTTACCGGTTGTGGTCTCGGCATCCGGCGCAAAATTCAGTGATGGTAAGATCACCTACTGGAGTTCAAAAGATGGAGCGCTCCTTGAATATAATGGAAAAGAGTACAAACAGTGCAAGGTAAATAGAAAGCAGTCCATCTGGGAAGATGCAAAGCTGAGAGGTGTTGATTTCAGGGCGGTAGGGAATGAGCCCGGATGGACTCTGGAGATCAGAAACAGCGAGCAGATCTTGTTTGTCACTAATTATGGCCAGGACCGTTACGTCTTTCCTGCACCTGAGCCCGTCAGCAATACTGCAACACGCACCACAGAATATAAAACCAGCGCTGATGGGAAGGCTCTTACTGTTACCCTGAAAGGTAAGCGGTGTGATGACACCATGGCGGATGATGAGACTTATCCAACGACTGTGACCATTCAGTTTGATGGTCGGCATTATATGGGATGTGGTATGCCACTGCACTAAATCTGTAGGGATGCAGAAGTTCTGCAATGCAAGTCAGCATATAAAGACACAGAGTGCTTAAGGTTCTTCTTAGTGTCTCTGTGACTTTGTCGCATTAAAAAAATAACCTCAGCAGCGATCTTAATCGCTTCTCAATTCTTTACTGGGAGATATCGGTGTTGGCAGCCGGAAAACCACCAGATACGTGGAAACGATAAACGTCAGGATTGCAGCCCCTTCAATCAGTAATGCTGTCTCCTGCTGAATTCTTCCTGCCGTCATGGCGCCATAGGCCAAGAGTAGTGAGAACTCACTGCTCTGGCCTAAACGTAGCCCCATCTCTCCCGCATTATCATTTCGCTCTCCTGCCAGGTGCTTCAGCAGGTACTTAAATAATATGGGTTTAGCGATTAATACGATGGCGGACGTTAATAGAATGGCCATCAGCAGATGGCTTTTCAGAACTGGATCAAACTGAGCACCTACCGAAAAAAAGAAAAGAATCAGAAAGAACTCCCTTAATGGCTTCAAGCCCTCAGCAATAAACAGTGAGATGGGGGATGTAGCAATACTGACCCCGGCAATAAAAGCCCCAATCTCATGAGACAGGCCAAAAGACTCAGCCAGTTGGGCTGCTGTGAGGCACCAGCCCAGGGACACCAGAAATATATACTCAGAGATAATGTCAAAACGCCCCATAAGTGGTAGCAGCACATAGCGGACAAAACACCAGGCTCCCAGGGCAAAGGCACAAGTCTTCAGTGGGAGTAATAGCGCATCGACATGAGCACCACCATCGTTACTGCTGTATAGAATCAGAATGGTCAAAATAGCCAGAATATCTTCAAACAACAGAATGCTGATCATCACTTCACCGGTTCTTTTATGGTGAAGTGTTGTCGTAGGAATCAGCTTTAAACTGAGCACGGTACTGGAAAATGCAAGGGCCAGACCGGCGATGACCGCTTCAATAAGGGGGAAACTAAAAATAAGGACAAGCACAGCCCAGATCATGACTCCAATGGCACTCAGGCAGAGAAAGGTAACCAACGCCGTCTGTTTTAACTGTTTGAGCAGATTTCTAGGATGAAGGTGCAGCCCAAGCAGAAACATCAGCAGGATAATCCCCATGGTTGAAACTGCCTCGATATGCCCATCGTTGATGACCACATTAAGACCATAGGGGCCAACCAGCATACCGAGGCATATATAAGCCAGGATGATGGGCTGTTTCAGCCAGACAAACAGAGTGCCCAGTAAGGATGCACCACCAAAGATAACAGCCATCTCCAGAACAAGATGCTCAAACGGTCCTTGCACAGCGTAAACCTTATCATTGAAACTACGGGACTGTTCAGGATAGTTGATCAAACAGGTTGGGTTGCCTGATTTTCAGGTAGGATGTCATTATAAACTTTCCACCGTTACCGCTTTTCTTTATTGGATGGCATATTGGGTCTTTCGGTAATACAGCGGGTTCATTTATTTTTATGTTGCTGATTTGGCTGATCATAATGGGACTGATTTTCAAGTCATGGATTGCCTGGCTGGCTCTGGTTCTCCTTTATTTGTTTGCTACCCAGCCAGTTGCTTCGCTTCTAATTCAGAGTCTTGAGCGCTATCCAGTCTTTCATCCGGAGCAAACACAACCAGTTGAGCCTCAGGCAATTGTGATTCTTGGTGGTGGCTTACCTCGGATCAGCCCTGAAATGTCGGGGTTTCGTCCTTCCATGTATACCCTGGAACGTCTTCGTTATGGCGCATGGCTGAATCGTAAAACGGGCCTGCCTGTTCTGGTCAGTGGAGGAGGGAACAGACCGGAAGCGGCAATTATGGCAACAAGCCTGATGAATGACTTTGGTGTAGAAGCCCGCTGGCAAGAAGACCAGAGTACAACAACGTGGGAAAATGCGGTGTATGCTCGTGAAACGCTGCCTGAGGAACTTCAGTCAATTTTACTGGTGACTCATGGCTGGCATATGCCCAGGGCTGTACTCAGCTTTGAAAGGGCAGGGTTTCATGTGATTCCAGCACCGGGTATGTTGGCTGATACTTCCAGTGACTCTTTTCGTATCAGCCGATGGCTACCCAGTGCACGTCACCTCAGTGACAGTGAACGGGCTTTCAGAGAGTACGCAGGGTACTTATGGTATTGGTTGATCCATCGACGCTGACGTATTTTCTACCCACAAAGGACAGAAAGAAAAGGCAGTCTTTTGTTCCGAGAGCTTTGTGGTTAACAAGAAAGAACTGTCACTCAGCTAAGCCACCTTTTGTTAACAGAATGGGGTCCAGTAGTTTTTTGAGTTCTGACTCACTCAGATTGGTCTTCTCTGTTGCTACCTCAAGCACTGAGCGCTTCTCGGCATAGGCCAGCTTGGCAATTTCAGCGGCTTTCATATAGCCAATGACCGGGTTCAGTGCGGTAATCAGGATCGGGTTTTTGTAGAGGGTTTCATTGATATGGTCTTTTTTGACAGTGAAGTCAGCCAAAGCCTTATCAGCCAGTAATCGGCAGCTGTTGGATGCCAGGGTAATACCTTTGATCAGATTGCTGCCGATCATTGGTAACATAGTGTTTAATTGAAAATTACTGGACTGGGCACCAATGGTGATGGCAGTGTCAAAGCCTGTGATCTGTGCTGAGGCCATCAGTACAGACTCACAGATAACCGGATTTACTTTCCCTGGCATGATGCTTGATCCTGGTTGCAGAGCGGTCAGCTCTATCTCTCCCAGCCCCGCCAGAGGTCCACTGTTCATCCATCGCAAGTCGTTCGCCACCTTGGTTAACGTGGTTGCCAGGCTTTTCAATATTGATGAGAGCTCAAGCGCTGCGGATGGCAGGCTTAATGATGCAAAAAAATTAGTGCTGGGCTTAAATGTGATGCCCGTGGTCTGATTCAGATACTCACACGCTTTTGCAGCAAAGTCCCGGTGGGTATTGGTGCCAGTACCTATTGCGGTACCTCCTAATGCCAGTTGGTTCAATCTATCCAAACATTGATGAAAACGCTGCTTGTCCTGAAGCACCAATGCCTTCCAGCCGCTGATTTCCTGTTCAAAGGTCAGTGGCATGGCATCCATTAAATGAGTCCTGCCAGTCTTAACGATGTTGCCCAGTTCCTGCTCACGCTGGTCCAGAACTTTCAGCAAATGATCCAGCGCAGGCATCAACTGATGCTTCACCATTTCAGAGGCAGCGACATGAATGGCTGAGGGGATGACGTCATTACTGCTTTGACCCATATTGATATGGTCATTGGGTGAGATTTCGAGGTTCGTCTTGCGTTTGACCAGCTGAGCAATAACCTCATTCACATTCATATTACTGCTGGTACCAGAACCGGTCTGATAAATATCCACCGGGAACTGTTGGTCATAAGTGCCCGGAAAATTCCCCTGAATCACCTGGTCACAGGCTCTGGCAATGGCAGTGGCGAACTCTTCCGATAGCAGCCCCAGCTCCTGGTTGGCTTTAGCTGCAGCCTGCTTGATCTGGGCGATGGCACGAATAAAGGTGGGAGGGAGTGGCTGATGGCTGATATGAAAGTTGTTTACCGCTCGCTGTGTCTGGGCACCATAGAGGGCATCAGCAGGAATTGGTACTTCACCAAGGCTGTCTTTTTCGATCCGGGTTCTGTCAGGCATGGTCAGGAACCTTTATCAGAGATCCTCAAGTAGAAACATCTCAAGGATAAGTGGCTTGCTAGAAGCTTCAAGAGTGCTTGTATTTGGGTATGTTGTAATATCGGAAGTAAGGTTATTTAGTATAGAAAGCAAACGCCAATAAGCTGAAATTGTTGTTTATTGATTGAAATTTGGGAACTTTTTATGGAGATCTATCTCTCAATAGTGCTCATTTTTTATTATGTGGAAATTTATATGTTGCATTCTGTAGGCACAAACCCTTCTCCTCAGCCAAAACCACTAGAAGTCACAGTTGAGACTGCTGTTACTGATCAGATGGTAACGGATTTTCTTAAGGGTTCTTCTCTGAATGACTTTGTAACATCTGCAAAACCAATTGCAGTCAAATGTTATGACTTCTTTTGTCAGGGAAAGAGTTTTCCTCAATATTATGGAATCAATGAGGTACAGTGGCCTACCATTGCTTGTAATGTAGAAATAATTGTAACTATTCAGCACCCAGCAAAGGCGTATTGTTGTAATTTCGAACCGCTTTAAGAAGCGCCTGAAATATGTTCAACCCCTGCTTTTTAGCAGATGATAAATAGCTTCGGATTCGGGTAAACATGGTACCTCCGTCTTCGCTTCTGAAGCAGCCTGAGATCTTCTGCTTAAGTTTGGCCATCCTGGCATCACGTTCACTGCCATTGTTATCGAAGGGAATTGAAAAGTCCGACATGAAGCGCAACGTTTCAACCTTAAACTCAATAAGCCTTTTGAACAGGTTGTAGGCCTTGGTATTCCTGACCTTCTTACGTCCAAGCACCTGTCGTTGTTTTTCCATATAAGCGGTTTCCTTCGTGAGAGCCCTTTGAAGGATTTGGTCGTATATCGTCTCAATGCGAAGCTGTATTGCACCAGGCATTTGAGTCAGACCGGCTGCTTTGTATTTCTTGCAGAAGTGCCAGGAGAGCGTAAGCAATTTCATCAGCCGCAGAGCCAGCTTATTCGCATCCCTATCGACAACTCCCTGAAGCTCTCTCAGATGATGGGCATTACAAAGCACATGCACTGCCGCATAGGCAAAGTAGGACTTCCAATGATCGTGAACCAGAATGCCTGCAAAAGTCAGCAGGATGCCCATTGCATCCATTGCTTCACAACCTCGCCTTTCTGAGAGGTAGTAAAGCGTCCATTGGTCATCTCGCATAATGTGTAACCACCACAGTGAACCGTCAACCCGCATGCCAGTTTCATCCGCTCCTGCAACCGGACTTTCTTGTAAAGCATCGCGGATACTCTGCTCAGTAGAGGCCAGGTTCTCATGGGTATAGGCAACAAAATTGGCAACAGAGCCTGCGCTGACACTCATGCAATAAATAGTATTGAAATACTCAGACACCCGGTGATATGGGATGAAGTGATACTGGTTTAAATGAACAGCCATTGCCTGAGTCACTTCTCCGTATTGAGCAGCGGCTTTCACTCCTTGGGGAAACTCAGCGGTGTTCCGTTTACCACAAGGACATACTTTAACGTCTGCCCAGTACGCGGTAACTTCAAATTCTCCGGGTCTACCTGGATCAAAAACCTGTCGCTCAATGTATTTGGTGGGTTTAATATCGATAAGCGAAGACTGGCAACAGCAACATTTTTCAACCTTCAGATGCCTGACATAATCGGGTAAGGCGACACGTCTCAAACAAGAGCCTTGATGACCTTTCTGGCCACCTGGTTTATTGCCTGAAGATGGTCTAAGGCTTTTGGGGTTCGGTGTTTCCTGTGAGGAGCAGGGGGCTTCTTTGGAAGATGTATCACCTTTATCACTCCCTTTTTTACTGGGCTTTTGATAACCATCTGACGATGGTGGCTTACTACTGTTTTGACTGTTTTTATTAACCCTTTCTTCCAGTTCGCTGCAACGTTCCCGTAAAAGCGCATTCTCGGTCCGAAGCTCTTCATTCTCTTTAAGGAGAGCTTCGGTAAACGGAGTAGCTGGGAAGTCTGGTTCCATACTGGAGATTTGTTAGAAAAATTGAGTATAAGATGATGGTCGAAAAATCAGAAAATTCCAGATTTATATGAAGGGTGCTGAATAGTTACAAATAATTAAAGGAGTTAAGGGGAGGCTTGGAAGAGAGCAGTGGCTTGTATTAATTAATCATCAAAATGACCCTTCATGCCAAGATGCAACTTACAAATATATGGGAAAGGCAGGCCCTGCAATTAATGGGGATTGTGCTATAGGACAGGCTCTTTATCTTACGGGAAAAGCGGAAGGATATGGGGATCAGTGTGCGTGGACGCTATTAGAAGATTTACAACCAGGCGAGCTGAAAAATATTGTTAATAATACAGGTAATAACCTTCTAAATCTTGCTGCGGGTTCTTCTGTTAGGTGTGCTGAGAAAGTTTGTATATTATTAAAAAGCACTGATGAAGCTAATTTCCCAAATATTATTAATCATAAAACTAAGAATCAAAGTACAGCATTACATCATGCAGCATCAAGACCTTCGCCGAATATATTTAATCTTTATTTAGATTACGGTGCTACTACATGGAGTGATCCAGACAAAGGTGGGAATACACCGATAAGTATTATTCAGGACAAACTATTAGATCTTGACCCTCAATCCGAAGAGGCAAAGGGCTGGTTAAAGGCTATCGAATATTGCCAAAAACAACCCTCGGTAATATAACCTGATTTTACAGGAATGAAAGATATGAAGATTTTTATTTACCACTTGGCTAATAGTAGTGAACACCTCTTTATCTTGCTGAAAGAGTGCTGAAAAATATTACTTGTCAGATTCATGGGCTTATAAACATAACGATATAAATTATCTTGCGCTATCTGTAGTATTTCTTGTCATAAAGTACATATCGGAATACTCATTGAGAGCCACAGATTCTATCAATATTTATAAATTATGGTGGATATGGAAATCCACACAAGAAAGTCAGCTATATCAATTGTACAGTGGTTTTTTATATCTCTTTACAAAAACATCGAAACTATCTATGAAATTGATTTATCAAATGGGAGTATTTTCGTCGTTTAGAGGGGTGCTCTCTCTGAATGATTGAAACAATAGTGCTCTATTTTCACAGCTACTATGGGAACACCACTCATAATAGTTAACTGTCATGCCCGCTTCTGTTATTTCCAGCTCTACCAAAAGCATCGTTTTGCAAATTGAAGTTTCTATAGATTCAGGCAACATGCTGAATCTTGAAGATAGTTTACAGCGTGCACTCAATGAAGCCGGGCAGCTTGGAACAAAAGAGTTATTGGGGCTATTTGAATCACCCAATAAAGAACCTATCGTCGTTAATCAGCAGAAGTGGAACTACAAAGGAAAGGTTCTTAAGCACTATGAAACCTTATACGGTCGTATACCTTTGGAGCGCTCCGTATATCAGGGTGTCAGAGGTGGCAGTACTCTGGCAGCACTTGATCTTCGTGCCGGTATTATTGGTTCAGCTACCCCCAAATTTGCCAAGTCTATCGCCTGGAAATACAGCCAGATGCCAGCGCCTGCGGTAAAAGAAGATTTTGAGACCAACCATCAAAGGACGCTTTCAAATTCTTATATCAAGCATTTATCGGACAGAGTAGGTGCATTAATTGAAGACCAGCAAGACACTCACTACCACCTTCCTCCACTAAAAGAGCCTGTTGAAACAATAGCCATTGGTCTGGATGGAACCTGCATGCTGCTTTGTGAAGAAGGCTGGAGGGAAGCCATGTGTGGGACATTGAGCCTATATTCTGCAGATGGAGACAGGCTCCACACGATATATACAGCCAGTTCGCCAGAGTATGGTAAACAAAGCTTTATGAGCAAGCTCGACGAGGAGATTGCAGATCTAAAACGACTCTACCCAAATGCCACATACATCGGGGTAGCTGACGGGGCTAGAGAAAACTGGAGTTATTTGAAACAACATACCTCTGGGCAGATACTCGATTTTTATCATGCATCTGAATATTTAGCTGGAGCAGCGGAAGCACTGTTTCCAACCAGTAAGGCGAAGCGACACCAGTGGCTTGAAGACAGGCTACATAGTTTGAAAAACAAGCGTGGAGCAGCCAAAAAAATCCTTCAGGAAATTGAATCAGCCGAGCTCCCGAAAAAGACAATCGCACTGACAGAGAAGCGCTACAAAGCTGTGAGCTATTTTACAAACAATCACCAGTTAATGAATTATCATCAGGCGCTTAAACGCCATTGGCCAATAGGTTCAGGAGTTACTGAAGCGGCTTGTAAGACTCTGGTAAAGCAACGATTATGTGGTTCTGGAATGAGGTGGAAAGCAACAGGAGCGGAAGTGCTTTTGACAACAAGAGCACTGATCCAGAGTAAGGGGCGCTGGGAACAACTTTGGTCTGAGTTCATGACTGGAAAGGTTGAAGCTAACCTATGAGTCAGTTATCAAATTGAGAGAGCACCCGTTTAGAGTATGTTAAATGATTAAAGCTATGCACCAGGCTAGTAGTGCTCTATCAGAGTGCGTGTCTAGAACTGATGAGGTTTCGACTGATGCTGAAAGCGTGATGACTCCAGAAGTAAGAGCATTTTTAGAAGCTGTAATGTTTGATGATCGAAGAGATAAAGCAAGGCGAATAACGTCAGATATTATTGCGGCTCTACGAGGCAATAAATCAGTTCCACACTACTGTTTAGGAATGAATAGGCTTCATTGGGCAGTTGTTGCTGGAGATATTGAAGCTTTAAAGGAGATAACTAGGTATACACCTCACGATAAATTTGTTGAGTTGATAAATCAACAAAATGCCGTAAAACCAATGAATGACTTTTCATTCATGCGATTTGATAAAGATTGTCCGTTATTTAATAAGAATACACCTTTAGGAATTTCGCTTATGTTGGATAATCAATTAAAACAAGATGAGGGTATTACTCGATTTTTAATATCTAAACTAAAAGAAGGAGAAGTTAGAAATTCTATGAATGATTCTGATGATAGCCTTTTAGATTTGGCTGTACGTGGCAGTTTTTTTCTTCAGGTCAAGGAGCTTGCTTCGCTATTGGGGAAATATGTTAATCATGAACTATTCAATCGGAAAAACCAATCAGGATGTAACACTCTGCTTCATCAGGCAGGAAGTCCCGGAATGTTTGAATGTCTGGCAGAGTTTACAGATGCAGGGCAAAGCCTTCGTATTAAAGATTCTGACGGTAATATGCCTTGTGAGAAGATTAAAGAGCGTGTATTTCAAATAACAACGAGAATGGAGCAGCTGAAGGGGGATGAATTTGAAGGGCCTGAGTGGACTCAGTTGAAGGAGGATAAGGAAGCGTGGTGTCGTATCCAGGAAAAATATTATCCTGGATATCGATTTCGTAGTGAGGCCGATTATGCGGCTTTACTTCCAGGGCAAAGTTGCACTGAGAAGCTAATTAGTCCGACTCTTTTATGGAAGGTTTCCGGTATATAACCAGCAAAATCATTAGTAGAGCAATTATAAGAACAGGCCAGGATCCTAAAACCATAAACGGTGTCTGGCCTTCCCGAATCTCAGCTGAAGATGACAACACCCCACTGGTAAAGCGTGGGATGGTTTCTACCACATCACCGTTTTCATCAATCAGAGCGGTAATTCCATCATTGGTGGCACGGATCATATAGCGCCCGGTTTCCAGCGCACGCATCCGGGCGATCTGGAAGTGCTGGACAGGGCCAATGGATTTACCAAACCAGGTATCGTTACTGATGGTGATCAGCAGTCCACTCTCTTGAGCCATTTGTGCGGCAAAATCCGGGTAGACCACCTCGTAACAGATATAGGGGGCAATTTTTACCTCACCAGCCCTGAGTAAGGTTTGCTCTGACTCACCGCGGGAGAACTCCGACATTGGGAGGTTAAAGAAATCAATCAACCCCCGCAGTATGGATTCCATGGGGACATACTCACCAAATGGTACCAGTTTCTGTTTATCGTAGCGGCCAGGGTCTTCAGTGGGTGAATAGCCTTCCCCCATCGATAGAATGCTGTTGAAGTACTGAGTCTCACGACCAGAGTTATCATCCACTGGCATGCCAAGAATCAGGGTGCTGTTGTTCTGACGAGCCAGTCTGTCCAGATGCGTCATCAAGCCCTGGGCACGGTTATAAAACAGTGGAATGGCATTTTCCGGCCAGATGATCAGCTCCTGTTCCCACTGGTCTTCACTCAGACCGATGTAAGTACTGATGGTGGAGTGAATATAGTCAGGATCCCACTTAAGATTCTGGGGAATGTTACCCTGAACAGCACTAAACGAAAGTTCTCCCGTCTTGTCTGTCCAGTTGATGTTCGATAGAGGCCATGCCAGTCCCCAACAGCCAAGGAAGATGAGCAAGGCTATAACATTGGGGATTCGCTGCTGTTTCGCTGGAATAACCAGGGCAAACAACAGGCAGGCTGTGGCTACCATCAGGAGGCTTAAGCCATAAGTTCCGATAACTGGAGCCAGGGTCGCAAATGGAGTGTCCAGAAGTGCATAGCCCGATAATAGCCATGGAAAGCCCGTCAGCAGCCAGCTGCGAACCCACTCAAACAGAGCCCAGAGGCCTGAAAACATCAGGGCCTGCTGCCAGGGGTGAAGCCTGCAGGCGGTTCCTCGCTCAGCCTTTCGTTGGTTAAGCCAGCTATACAACAGGAAGATCGGCGTGATCATGAGGGCTGAAATGCCCAGCACGAAAAGTCCTGTCAGTAGTCCTGCCAGCATGGGGGAAGCGGCACCAAACTCATGGATACTGACGTATATCCACGATGTTCCAGCCCCAAACATTCCAACGCCAAAAAGAAAGCCGCACAGAGTGGCTGCCTTAACAGGTAATGTTCGGGAAAGAAGAAAAATTATACCAATGGCCAGCATGGGAACTGGCCAGAAGTCAAAAGGGCTGAAGCCCAGGGGCATGATGGCACCTGCTGTCAGTGACAGCAGGTAACGCACGACTTGCAGTGAAGGGCGGGGAGTCGGCATCAGCAGGGAGTGACCCGTAACAGTCGAATTCGACGACCGTCGGCATTCAGTACATCAAAACGGAAGCCGGAAATCTCTACGGACTCATTACGGGTTGGCATATGGCCAAACTCCTGCATCACAATACCACCAATGGTATCAAACTCATCATCCGGGAACTTGGTGGCAAACTGATCATTAAAGTCTTCGATGGGGGTCAGCGCTTTAACAATAAAAGCGTGTTCAAGATCATCAGCCGGTTTGATAAAGGTGTCTTCATCAACATCCGTTTCATCTTCGATGTCACCAACAATCTGCTCAAGCACATCCTCAATGGTCACCAGCCCTGCTACTCCGCCAAATTCATCAATGACAATGGCCATATGGTTACGGTTGGTGCGGAATTCTCTGAGCAGTACATTGAGACGTTTGCTTTCTGGAATGAATGTCGCCGGGCGTAAGTGATTCTTGATGTTGAACTTGCTACCAGTGTTGAGAATCAGCGGAAGCAGGTCTTTGGCAAGCAGGATACCAATAACTTCATCCTTGGTATCGCCAATAACAGGAAAGCGGGAGTGGGCAGACTCAATCACCTGGGGAAGGAACTCTTCAGGGTTCTGGTCTTCATCAACACAGACCATCTGGGAGCGGGGAATCATGATTTCACGGACCTGCATGTCCGCGACCTGAACAGCGCCTTCAATGATGCTCAGCGCTTCATCATCCAGCATGCCCCGGCTTCCAGCGTCTCTTAGCATCCCCAGAAGCGCATTGCGGTCTTTGGGATCCTGGTGAAACATACTGGTCAGTTTGTCCATCCATGATGGTGACGGATGATCTTCCGTCGAATGGTCGTCGCTCATTGCCCTCTGTCTTCACGGCTGTGCCCACTGAATGTCAGTGGGCGGTTTACTGAATGTGAAATGTAACTCATTACCCGGAGCTTTTCAGGTTTACTCTTTATCCTGATAGGGATCAGGATAGCCAAGCTGTCCAAGAATTTCCGTCTCCAGAGACTCCATTTCTTCGGCTTCCTGATCATCAATGTGATCATAGCCAAGCAAGTGAAGTGTGCCATGAACCATCATATGAGCCCAGTGGGAATTGAGACTTTTTTTCTGTTCAATGGCTTCCTGCTCAACAACAGGGACGCAGATAACCAGATCCCCCAGTAAAGGCAGCTCCAGTTCGGCAGGAAGGTCGGAAGGAAAGGACAGAACATTGGTCGGCCCCTCCTTGCCCCGCCATTGCCGATTAAGCTCGGCCCCTTCTTCTGCATCGACGATCAGGAGGCTGATTTCAGCTTCCTGACGGTGCTGGCCAACCGCTGCAGCAGCCCACTTCTCCAGTTCACTCTGTTCGGGAAGCTGTGAGCTGGTGCTGTTAATCATCACATCAATATGAACCGTGGCCATTACTGCACGCCTTTGGATGATGAGGAGTCTTCAGTCGAGCCAGAGTCTCGAGCTTCTGGAGTGGACGCTTTTTTTGCTGGCCGGGAACCTTTACCTGCTGACTGCTCCTGGGTCAATTTGTCAAAGCGGTCATAGGCCTGAACAATCCGTTGTACCAGAGGGTGGCGAACCACATCTTTGGCGGTGAACCAGGTAAAGCCAATACCTTCGACACCTTTGAGGACTTCAATGGCACTGGCCAGGCCGGAGCGAGTTCCCCTGGGCAGGTCAACCTGAGTGATATCACCAGTAATGACAGCGGTAGAACCAAAGCCGATACGGGTCAGGAACATCTTCATTTGTTCTTGAGTGGTGTTCTGGGATTCATCAAGAATAATAAATGAATTATTCAATGTGCGACCACGCATATAGGCAAGAGGGGCAACTTCAATAACATTTTTCTCTATCAGTCGGTCAACCCGCTCAAAACCAAGCATTTCATAAAGGGCGTCGTAGAGAGGTCGCAAATAAGGATCGATTTTCTGGGACAGGTCTCCTGGCAGGAAGCCCAGCTTTTCTCCAGCTTCAACGGCAGGGCGGACCAGTAGGATGCGGCGGATCTGCTCTTCTTCCAGCGCCTGCACTGCAGCGGCAACCGCCAGGTAGGTTTTACCGGTACCCGCCGGCCCAATGCCGAAGTTGATATCGTGCTGCAGAATCGATTTTACATAGTTCTGCTGGTTAGGCCCCCGGGGAGTAATCAGGCCTTTACGGGTACGCAGAGAGATCAGTTTGTCTTCGGGCTCTTCATGTATCCATTCAATGGCAGATTCCTGCAGGAACAGGTGAACTGTGTTAGGGCTGAGTGGTTCGTCCTTGCCGGTTTCCCTGAAGAGGCGTTTTACTACCTCGCCCGCTACGTCAGCACGGTCATTATCGCCACTGATAGCAAAGGTATTACCACGGTGACGGATAGTAACTCCGAGCCGTTCTTCGATCTGTTTCAGGTGCTGGTTAAATTGTCCGCAGAGTTCAGCAAACCTCAGCGGTTCATCCGGCTCGAGAGAAAAGCGGCAGACGTTCTGGGAAGAGGCGTTGTGATCGAGAGCCTGTCCTTGTGTATTGGTATTCAAAATAAGCAATCAACCTGTAGAGAGTATGCTAACCTAGGTAGTCCATAGGGTACTGGCTAATTATTAATATATTCAGGACTCCTATGCTTGATGTTTTGTCTCAAGTGAAATTTCGCGGGGACAATTGTTTCTTAATAAGTCGTTAAAGTAAACCATCAGTTGTCGTTTTTGATCAGTAATAACCCTTGGTTTGAAGAGATAATGCTGTATCGCTATTTATTGTAAACAATGAATTATCCAGCCTCAAAGAAATTAAATTGTTTTTTAACCTTTTTGTACCGTCATTTTCTATTGGAAATGAGAGTCATTTATGTATGTAAAACTTTAATTTTTCGGAAAACGTTTAAATAAAGATATCAATGGGGAGAAAAGTTAATGGATTTTCATGCCGGTTTTAATGGCCATCCTGTTCAATATCAAAAAACATCTCAAAACCTTCAGCTCCAGTTTGAAGGTGATTTGAAACAAGAGAATGAAAAAAAACAGGGTGTTGGTCAGTTTGGTTTTCGTGAGGTTGCAATAGCGTTAAGGATTAACGTTTTTCATGATCCAGCTAAAAGTGAACCTTATATTGCTGGCAAGGTTGATATTGATCAGCGACAGGGTGTTTCTGTTCGGGCGATTATCCAATTAACTTGTAATAATAATGCTAATAACTTGGATGTTCAGGAGGTTTACCAAAAGTTGCTTTCTCAGCTTCCCTTCATGAAAGGAGAGATGGCGCCAGATCAATTGATGAGAAATATGTTGGTCGATGTCGACTCACATTATCTTAAACAAGGCTTTTTAAAAGTTCTTAAAAGCATGATGATGTCAAGTTTTCGAAATCCTTTGCAAAACAGAGAGCAATTTAACGCTATGCTTAAAAGGGTGCTCTCTCAATTTGATAACTGACTCATAGGTTAGCTTCAACCTTTCCAGTCATGAACTCAGACCAAAGTTGTTCCCAGCGCCCCTTACTCTGGATCAGTGCTCTTGTTGTCAAAAGCACTTCCGCTCCTGTTGCTTTCCACCTCATTCCAGAACCACATAATCGTTGCTTTACCAGAGTCTTACAAGCCGCTTCAGTAACTCCTGAACCTATTGGCCAATGGCGTTTAAGCGCCTGATGATAATTCATTAACTGGTGATTGTTTGTAAAATAGCTCACAGCTTTGTAGCGCTTCTCTGTCAGTGCGATTGTCTTTTTCGGGAGCTCGGCTGATTCAATTTCCTGAAGGATTTTTTTGGCTGCTCCACGCTTGTTTTTCAAACTATGTAGCCTGTCTTCAAGCCACTGGTGTCGCTTCGCCTTACTGGTTGGAAACAGTGCTTCCGCTGCTCCAGCTAAATATTCAGATGCATGATAAAAATCGAGTATCTGCCCAGAGGTATGTTGTTTCAAATAACTCCAGTTTTCTCTAGCCCCGTCAGCTACCCCGATGTATGTGGCATTTGGGTAGAGTCGTTTTAGATCTGCAATCTCCTCGTCGAGCTTGCTCATAAAGCTTTGTTTACCATACTCTGGCGAACTGGCTGTATATATCGTGTGGAGCCTGTCTCCATCTGCAGAATATAGGCTCAATGTCCCACACATGGCTTCCCTCCAGCCTTCTTCACAAAGCAGCATGCAGGTTCCATCCAGACCAATGGCTATTGTTTCAACAGGCTCTTTTAGTGGAGGAAGGTGGTAGTGAGTGTCTTGCTGGTCTTCAATTAATGCACCTACTCTGTCCGATAAATGCTTGATATAAGAATTTGAAAGCGTCCTTTGATGGTTGGTCTCAAAATCTTCTTTTACCGCAGGCGCTGGCATCTGGCTGTATTTCCAGGCGATAGACTTGGCAAATTTGGGGGTAGCTGAACCAATAATACCGGCACGAAGATCAAGTGCTGCCAGAGTACTGCCACCTCTGACACCCTGATATACGGAGCGCTCCAAAGGTATACGACCGTATAAGGTTTCATAGTGCTTAAGAACCTTTCCTTTGTAGTTCCACTTCTGCTGATTAACGACGATAGGTTCTTTATTGGGTGATTCAAATAGCCCCAATAACTCTTTTGTTCCAAGCTGCCCGGCTTCATTGAGTGCACGCTGTAAACTATCTTCAAGATTCAGCATGTTGCCTGAATCTATAGAAACTTCAATTTGCAAAACGATGCTTTTGGTAGAGCTGGAAATAACAGAAGCGGGCATGACAGTTAACTATTATGAGTGGTGTTCCCATAGTAGCTGTGAAAATAGAGCACTATTGTTTCAATCATTCAGAGAGAGCACCCGCTTAAAACTGATCAGCTTGATGATCACTCCTTACGGCAGTTGCTATCTACCGTTGAAAAAAAATGATGGCGGCTCCTGAAGAAATTCTACAGTTAATTGGACGTTCATTGAGCGCATTAAGATTTATTTCAAGCCGCTCTAGAGAAATTTTCCTGTTGTTTTTTTTAGAAACGCTTAATTTTGCACGTGCATCTTCAGGAGAGAGTGAGGAATACTTTTACAATAAACTAAATGGTTGGAATCCATATATTGAACATGGAAAGCCTATTACTCCACTTCAGTGTTTTAAAGCCGTAGAGTCTGCTATTGAGCACAACACTAGTACGCCCTGGCAAAACTACTTTATACCTTTTATAAGTGGTATTTTGGTAACGACCTTGGCTCAATGTTGCCTTAATGGCTGTATTGCATCATTGAAAGAACAAGTTAAAGAACGAAAAGTCAGCAGTTTAAGTCGTTGTAAAAACTTATCCTTAGCATGTGTATCTACTGTGACATGTAAGGTTCTTTGTAAGAAGAAGGACTTAGGTTCAAGGGATGCGTCCAATGTGGCAATTGAAACGACGTCTATGAAACAACAGGTGTCAGGGGCGAATCAAGAATCAGAAAAGCAGCGTTCAGGTTGGTCAGACTGGTATATTCCTGATTTAAGTTTCCTGTGGTCCTATATGAAAGGTAATGCCTCTACTACCACTTCGAAGGAAGCGGAGAGTGGGTTTCGATTTTGGAGAAGTCAGAACCCAGTTTAAAAACTGTGCTACTGATTCCAGAGAAAGTAAGTGGATAATTTGATAATAGGCCAGGCTATCTAAAATAGTAGGATCCAAGCTTATTAGAATTCATTCATGAGTAACGAATATTACACATGAACGAATTCAAACTGTTCATAAAAAAGTACCGCACTGCCAGGTTGGTGTCTGTAAACTCAACAGAATGAGAGTACGGTATCTTTATCTTTCCTTCATATTAATCTGTCGCAATGCTCAAACCGCTGCTTCCAGCTCTGAATCGATAAGAGTTCCACGCAGGGAATGAGGCAGAGCTTCAACAATTTCAACATCAGCAAAATGCCCAATCAACCGGGGATCTGTGCACTGGAAGTTTACGACCCGGTTGCACTCAGTTCGTCCTGAGAGCTGCCCCGGATCTTTCTTGGAGTATCCGGTCACCAGAATTTTCTGGGTACTGCCGACCAGACGGCGGCTGATCTGAATAACCTGCTGATTAATACGATTCTGCAGAATCTGCAGGCGCTGTTTCTTCACTTCCTCGGGAACATTGTCTTCCATGTCGGAGGCCGGAGTGCCTGGTCGTTTACTGAAGATAAAGCTAAAGGATGCATCAAAGCCCACTTCGGCAATCAGGTTCATGGTATCTTCGAAGTCCTGATCGGTTTCCCCAGGGAAGCCGACGATGAAGTCTGAAGAAAGCTTAAGGTCAGGGCGGATCACCAGCAACTGACGGATCTTTTTCAGGTAGTCTTCCGCAGTGTGTTCCCGCTTCATCATTTGCAGAACCCGGTCTGAACCACTTTGTACTGGCAGGTGCAGGTGGCTGACGAGTTCAGGGACTTCTGCGTAGACATTGACCAGGCTGTCCGAAAACTCCAGTGGATGAGAGGTGGTGAAGCGGATACGGTCAATCCCGTCAATGGCTGCCACCAGGGTGATCAATTCCGCCAGGTCACAGACTGTACCGTCGTGCTTTTCACCACGAAAGGCGTTTACGTTTTGCCCCAGCAGGTTGATTTCTCGAACGCCTTTTTCCGCCAGACCATAACATTCAGCAATAACATCATCCATCGGACGGCTGATTTCTGCACCACGGGTATAAGGCACGATGCAGTATGTGCAGTACTTGTCACAGCCTTCCATAATGGAAACGAAGGCCGTTGGACCATCGACACTGGGTTCTGGCAGACGGTCAAACTTTTCAATTTCCGGGAAGGTAACGTCAACAACAGGAATATGATTGGCCTTGCTGGCGTCAATCATTTCCGGCAAGCGGTGCAGGGTCTGTGGGCCAAATACGACATCCACCTGAGGCGCACGCTTGCGGATCTCATCACCTTCCTGGCTGGCTACGCAGCCGCCAACCCCAATGATCAGGTCCGGGTTCTTTTCTTTGAGTTTTCTCCAGCGACCCAGCTGGTGGAAGAGTTTTTCCTGGGCTTTTTCCCGAACGGAACAGGTGTTCACCAGCAGGACATCCGCTTCTTCCGGGTTGTCCGTCAGCTCCAGGGTATGGGTCTCACCGAGCAGATCGGCCATACGGGCGGAATCGTACTCGTTCATCTGACAACCGTGAGTCTTGATATACAGTTTTTTGCTCATTTCACACTTTACTGGCTTGTGCCTTAAAGGGCTCAAACCTGCAGCGAGGCTAAGCCTGTTGTTCGTAAACCGGGCATTATAGCTACCCTGCACCATGGAGGATAGTCAATGATAGGTCCGGTGAAACAGTGATTGCATAGGTCGGGTTGTGGTCATTGCAGAGTCTGGCCGTGGGATGACGAATAATCGACCCTGTCAGGTTTGTACATTTCCAGTGTATTTAAGCAAACCACTGCGGTCAGGCTTTGTGTTATGATCTGCGCCCAGTAATCCTATTGTCAGCTTAAGCCGAAAAACGCTTGGGCAGAATTAACGTGGTATTAGAACCTAATGGCGAAAACCCCCATTTTCCGTGTGATTTTTCAAAATCAGGGCGAAGTGTTTGAAATCTATGCCCGCCAGATCTTCCAGAGTGAGCTCTGGGGCTTCATAGAGGTTGAGGAGTTTGTCTTCGGTGAGCGCAGTCAGCTTCTGGTTGACCCGGGTGAAGAGAAGCTGAAAGCGGCCTTTGAGGGGGTTAAGCGCAGCTATATTCCTTTGAATACGATTATTCGTATTGATGAAGTGGAAAAGGAAGGTACGGGCAAGGTGTCTGAAGCAAAAGGGGATAATATTCGACCTTTCCCTGTGATGCCGCATATTCCCAGCAGGGACTGATACAAATATCCTAAGGTGAGCATGCAGCCTTGATGCTGCTGCGTGCTCATACTCACTTGATTTTCTGTAACTATTCAGCACCCTTCATATAAATCTGGAATTTTCTGATTTTTCGACCATCATCTTATACTCAATTTTTCTAACAAATCTCCAGTATGGAACCAGACTTCCCAGCTACTCCGTTTACCGAAGCTCTCCTTAAAGAGAATGAAGAGCTTCGGACCGAGAATGCGCTTTTACGGGAACGTTGCAGCGAACTGGAAGAAAGGGTTATAGGACTTTCGCATTGACAGGCAGCTGTAAAAATTGCTAGATCAGCAAAAAATAGCGGATGTCGTCGTGCGTAGAAAGATAACAAGACCTACAACAGCTGGGTGTGATTTGCCGAAATATACAGGGTTTCTATTGTGTGAGCCGAAATCAGCAACCTGTACTCGCCTTAGTGAGATCGGAGATATGTCACACCACAGCGTTAACCGTTTTCTACAACGTGAAGACTTTGCTCCCAATGACCTTTTCATGGAAGTAGCCGCAAGGCTGATTCTTGATGGGGGCACGCTATCGGTTGATGATACGGTGCTGGATAAGCCGTACAGTAACTACACGGCATTCATCGGCTATCATTACTCGGGCAAGCATCATAAAGCCGTCAAGGGCATTAATCTCATAACGCTCTATTACACCGATATCAAAGGCTATAGCCTTCCTGTCAATTTCCGTATCTATGACTCTGCGGACGGAAAGTCCAAAAATGATTATTTTCTCGAGATGCTGAAAGAAGTACTTGTATGGGGCTTACGACCTGCATTTGTTACGGGGGATTCCTGGTATAGCAGTGCCGCAAACCTGAAGACTGTGAAAAACAACGGTCTGGGTTTTATGTTTGCCGTTAAAAGCAACCGTACTGTTTCTATCCAAAAGGGTGACTACCAACAAGTGCAGAGCCTGGAGATTCCTGAAGAGGGAATAACCGTTTGGCTACGTAATTTTGGTTCTGTGCGTTTGTACCGGACGCGGCTAAAAAACGAGCTGCGCCATTACGTCGTCTACACACCCCATGCTGGATCAGAGGTATCACCACAGGTAGGCTTTAATGAACTTCACCTGCACCATTGGGCGATCGAAGAGTATCACCGGGCGCTGAAACAACTCTGCAGTATTGAGCGCTTTCAGGTGAGAGGAAAGCAGCAGGTCAGGAACCATATTTTTGCCTCTATCTTTGGGTATGCCTGCCTTCAGGCCAAGAAAGTATCTGAATCTCTCAGTAGCATCTATCGCGTTAAGAATGATGCGCTCAAGGATGCTATTTGGGACTTCATTAAGAGCTTCTCTGATGGTAAAGACTGGCTGAGACCATCTTTTATCAGAGCTGTCAATGCGTAAGTTCTAGGTTAATAAAAACAGTCAAAACAGTAGTAAGCCACCATCGTCAGATGGTTATCAAAAGCCCAGTAAAAAAGGGAGTGATAAAGGTGATACATCTTCCAAAGAAGCCCCCTGCTCCTCACAGGAAACACCGAACCCCAAAAGCCTTAGACCATCTTCAGGCAATAAACCAGGTGGCCAGAAAGGTCATCAAGGCTCTTGTTTGAGACGTGTCGCCTTACCCGATTATGTCAGGCATCTGAAGGTTGAAAAATGTTGCTGTTGCCAGTCTTCGCTTATCGATATTAAACCCACCAAATACATTGAGCGACAGGTTTTTGATCCAGGTAGACCCGGAGAATTTGAAGTTACCGCGTACTGGGCAGACGTTAAAGTATGTCCTTGTGGTAAACGGAACACCGCTGAGTTTCCCCAAGGAGTGAAAGCCGCTGCTCAATACGGAGAAGTGACTCAGGCAATGGCTGTTCATTTAAACCAGTATCACTTCATCCCATATCACCGGGTGTCTGAGTATTTCAATACTATTTATTGCATGAGTGTCAGCGCAGGCTCTGTTGCCAATTTTGTTGCCTATACCCATGAGAACCTGGCCTCTACTGAGCAGAGTATCCGCGATGCTTTACAAGAAAGTCCGGTTGCAGGAGCGGATGAAACTGGCATGCGGGTTGACGGTTCACTGTGGTGGTTACACATTATGCGAGATGACCAATGGACGCTTTACTACCTCTCAGAAAGGCGAGGTTGTGAAGCAATGGATGCAATGGGCATCCTGCTGACTTTTGCAGGCATTCTGGTTCACGATCATTGGAAGTCCTACTTTGCCTATGCGGCAGTGCATGTGCTTTGTAATGCCCATCATCTGAGAGAGCTTCAGGGAGTTGTCGATAGGGATGCGAATAAGCTGGCTCTGCGGCTGATGAAATTGCTTACGCTCTCCTGGCACTTCTGCAAGAAATACAAAGCAGCCGGTCTGACTCAAATGCCTGGTGCAATACAGCTTCGCATTGAGACGATATACGACCAAATCCTTCAAAGGGCTCTCACGAAGGAAACCGCTTATATGGAAAAACAACGACAGGTGCTTGGACGTAAGAAGGTCAGGAATACCAAGGCCTACAACCTGTTCAAAAGGCTTATTGAGTTTAAGGTTGAAACGTTGCGCTTCATGTCGGACTTTTCAATTCCCTTCGATAACAATGGCAGTGAACGTGATGCCAGGATGGCCAAACTTAAGCAGAAGATCTCAGGCTGCTTCAGAAGCGAAGACGGAGGTACCATGTTTACCCGAATCCGAAGCTATTTATCATCTGCTAAAAAGCAGGGGTTGAACATATTTCAGGCGCTTCTTAAAGCGGTTCGAAATTACAACAATACGCCTTTGCTGGGTGCTGAATAGTTACGATTTTCTTAAGTGGTAGGACCATATATCTGCCTTTATTATTCCTAATAGTCCGTAACTAGTCTGAAACATTTTGAATTGAACCATTTGATTGGGGGAGTTTATCTCTTCTAGGACTTTCGCATTGACAGGCAGCTGTAAAAATTGCTAGATCAGCAAAAAATAGCGGATGTCGTCGTGCGTAGAAAGATAACAAGACCTACAACAGCTGGGTGTGATTTGCCGAAATATACAGGGTTTCTATTGTGTGAGCCGAAATCAGCAACCTGTACTCGCCTTAGTGAGATCGGAGATATGTCACACCACAGCGTTAACCGTTTTCTACAACGTGAAGACTTTGCTCCCAATGACCTTTTCATGGAAGTAGCCGCAAGGCTGATTCTTGATGGGGGCACGCTATCGGTTGATGATACGGTGCTGGATAAGCCGTACAGTAACTACACGGCATTCATCGGCTATCATTACTCGGGCAAGCATCATAAAGCCGTCAAGGGCATTAATCTCATAACGCTCTATTACACCGATATCAAAGGCTATAGCCTTCCTGTCAATTTCCGTATCTATGACTCTGCGGACGGAAAGTCCAAAAATGATTATTTTCTCGAGATGCTGAAAGAAGTACTTGTATGGGGCTTACGACCTGCATTTGTTACGGGGGATTCCTGGTATAGCAGTGCCGCAAACCTGAAGACTGTGAAAAACAACGGTCTGGGTTTTATGTTTGCCGTTAAAAGCAACCGTACTGTTTCTATCCAAAAGGGTGACTACCAACAAGTGCAGAGCCTGGAGATTCCTGAAGAGGGAATAACCGTTTGGCTACGTAATTTTGGTTCTGTGCGTTTGTACCGGACGCGGCTAAAAAACGAGCTGCGCCATTACGTCGTCTACACACCCCATGCTGGATCAGAGGTATCACCACAGGTAGGCTTTAATGAACTTCACCTGCACCATTGGGCGATCGAAGAGTATCACCGGGCGCTGAAACAACTCTGCAGTATTGAGCGCTTTCAGGTGAGAGGAAAGCAGCAGGTCAGGAACCATATTTTTGCCTCTATCTTTGGGTATGCCTGCCTTCAGGCCAAGAAAGTATCTGAATCTCTCAGTAGCATCTATCGCGTTAAGAATGATGCGCTCAAGGATGCTATTTGGGACTTCATTAAGAGCTTCTCTGATGGTAAAGACTGGCTGAGACCATCTTTTATCAGAGCTGTCAATGCGTAAGTTCTATCTTCTTAATTTCAATGGAGATTTATGTGGATTCATGTAGAGATGCTTTAAATGCCTGGAAAGGGTTTCCAGAGGTTGGTGGGCATCAAGAAATTGATGGTCAGCCTTCTGTTAGTGCGAGTCAGGTATTTGGGCATGATGTGCATACTGTAGAGGCTGTTCAGCCAACCATAATTGCTTGTGACTTTGAATTATCCGGTCAATGTAACCCATCACCTTACCCCTGCTGTCCAAGTCTAAATGGGCTGCCGGTTGATAGTGAAGAAAATAGCAGTTTGCCTGCTAAAACAAGAATTCAAGCGGTTATGAGGGTATTTGGGACAGAACATCCTTGCTACTTATTTAAAGATATTTGTTCCTATGCCGGTGACCTCTATGGTTCATTCAATAGAGAATCTCCTCTTTTGACTGTTAGTCAGACTTATAATTATCTATTTTCCCTGATTTTGGCCTATCAGTATTCTGGTGATATAGAGTCGGTCAATAAGCTAATTTCTGAATTAGAAAAGCTTGATAACAGAAACGGTCAACTGGGTTATTATTTAAGAGTCATAGAATTATATCATGAGCTTTCATGTCGGGGCCCATCTGGAATTGATTATGAAAGTGTGCAGGAGCTTTATGAATTAGTTAAAGAAACCTGCTTCTTTCCTGCAGCATGGCTTCTTATTAAGATGGCAGTTCGACCTGAATACTGCCTGTTTTCTCCATTTTTTATTCCCAAATTATTGTCATTGTTTGATTATAAGTACGAGCCTTCCATGCTGATTCAGGTGTTTGCTCTGTCTCCACGGGATATTTATACCGTTACATATAAATTAGAGCAGTTGCAGTGTTTAGGGGGGATCGAAGGAGAGGATCAGATCTTACTGATTTTTGCCTCTATTTTAAGAAAAGAGCCATTGGTAAATGACATACCCCAGGTCAAAGATGGTGACTTTCAACTCTCAGCGAGCTTTATGAGAAAGTTCTATAAAGAATGGTGGAATATCACGGCTTGCCAGACAAGGGAGGGAAAAAAAAGAATTTCTGAAGCAAAAAATCTGGGGTATGGGCAGTTTTGTGAGGTGTTTAAAGAGCAGGGTGCCAAGGTTAAACTTTCAAGACGAAAATTCCAAAATACGATAGGAAGCCTTAGAAATCGACAACAGGGTGAGGTTTTTTTATGGTCTACCTTTAATCAGTATCGGCAGGAGATTGAGGGTAAGCCTGCACCACCGCTGATGACGGGATTTATAGAGTTGACTTTGTCTCTTGCTTATCAGAGTTCAGTCGATTTCAGAAAGTCTCCTTTAAAGTCCGCCATCTATTTAATAAAAGCCTCTGAAACGGGCAGTTTTCCTCTGTTGCGAAAAGACGCCGGAGATATTTATCTTAGGTATGGTAATTTTCAAAAAGCGTTTGAGCAGTATCGATTGTTAAGGGAGCATCAGGGGATATCAGGACCGCTTAAGTCTAAGCTTGATCGGCTAATTGATATTTGTGAGTGTAATCTTCCTGTTGAAGAAGAGCCTGCTCTCCCGGAAACGTCATCTGCTAGAAACCATAAGAAAAATGGTAAGAAAAAAAAAGGAAAACGACCTTCAACGTCAAACCAAAGGGAAGTTCAGACTGCTCGTAATTTAAGTAAACCGTTTGAAGAAGCTTCTTCTTCAAGCTCTAAAGTTCCAGAGAAGGAGAAAGTAAAGTCTGTTGGTGCAAGTCGGCAGAAAGACATTTTACTAAAAGAGACAGTCGATTCTGAAGAAAGTGTTCTTCCGTCTGGCTCTGTTGTTAAGAGAGATGACAGTAAAAGAAGAGTGTCTGATATTGCTCAGCCTGAAGTGACTCAGCATGCTCCTTTAAAAGCGACGCCGTCACGAAAAGGTGAACTCACACCATTTCCACCCAAAGCAGGG
Organism: Endozoicomonas sp.; assembly: GCF_965196975.1. NCBI lineage: Bacteria > Pseudomonadati > Pseudomonadota > Gammaproteobacteria > Oceanospirillales > Endozoicomonadaceae > Endozoicomonas > Endozoicomonas sp. Next base: position 3,511,162 of record NZ_OZ239981.1, on the reverse strand, counting down.
CAGTTCAGTGATTTTCATCCTTTGATAAGAGCGTTTCTGAATGAAGTTAATGGCTATAGGGATAACGCTGATTTGGTTGCAGAAAAGCAGTGCATTGAACGTTGCTTGGAGCAATGTGAGATCTATGGCCGTGTTTGTGAAGATGCAGCCTGGTTCTATCTCCGACAGGTTATTACGCCAGTTCAGCTTGAGTATATCTTGCTTGAGGCTGATCATAAGATGTTACCAGCAGATACCACATCAGTTGACCTTAAAATAGATGATTTACTTAATCTGTCCTCAGACTGGACAGGCAGGGCAGCAGCATGTTATCTGGATGAGCCAATGGAGAGGCGGGTAACACCTGAAAAATTAAAAGAGAAAATTTGTCGCTACCGTCACTCTGTTCATAAAAAGAAGGGATATATAGTGGACAAGCGTTTGCGCTCAATATGTTCCGCTTATGGCCATAACTTTTCCGAAAGGGCTGGTATTACAAGGTCTGGAAAAATGAAAAAACTGTACATGGAGAGAGCGCGTCAATTTTTTGATTTAAAGCCCGTTGCAGACCCATCTTATGGGCTGGAAAGCCATGCTGACGCGTGCGGTGAATTTCATGGCAGAAATGTTAAATCTCATTTCTCTTTGTCTGAACAACAAGCAGGTGCAAGAACGAGCTAGGATGCCTTTGTTGCAAAAAGGGGGAAGTGACTGGAGGTTGTGGATATCTGTTGATTCAGATACCCACAAAGCACAGATCAAACCAGGTTAGCCTATTTGGGTATTCTGATAACGGCATTTAAAGAGTAGATACAGGCCGCTGCTGAGTAGAAGGTTGCCAAGTCCAATCAAGTACCGGAATAAATCCAGCCTGAGATAGCCAGCGAGTGTGCCCTCGGTACCGATGATCAGCGCACCGGTGAAATAGCTGGCAACAGAAGCAATGATCAGCCATTTCGGACCAGACTCTACCGATGAGCGTAATAGCAGATATAACGCGAAAATCAGCAGCACAGCCATTTGCAGGTCACGGTATATGATGTCTACACCGTACCATCGAGATACTTCGTAAACGACGCATACCCCCAATATCAATCTGCCCCAGGCTGCCCGGCTCCAGCTACTGACAGTGACACCAAGACAGGTGGCAATTCCTGTCAAAGGGGGGGCAAGAAACATCGCGGCATTAACCAGCATTTCGTGAGGACCGGACCAGGCACTGGATATACCATAGCGCAGGCTGCCGGTAATGGAGGCCAGCGCCATGAGCAGAAAGCCCAGAAGCGCTGCAGTGGCAGAGAATCGATGCACTTCTGCAAAAGCTTTTTGCTGTGCCATCAAAAAGACAGCAAATAAACAGGCAAACGCCAGTACAGCATCGGAAATGGCCAGAGAACTCATTGTTTGCAATACGGTGTAACCATTGGATTATTTTCTATCGATAGATAACGAGCGAGTTAGACGTATTGATTGGCGTCATTCCTCGCTCTCTATCTGCTGATTCAGCTCAGAGACGGGCAAATGCTTTTTCCGCTGCCTTCAGTGTGGCGTCCAGCTCTGCCTGACCATGGGCAATGGAAATGAATCCAGCCTCAAATGCTGAGGGCGCCAAGTATACGCCATTATCCAGCATGCCGTGGAAGAATTTGGCATAGCGGTCAGTATCACAGGCCATCACTTTGGCGAAACAGTCCACATTTTGCTGCTCTGTGAAAAGTAGACCAAACATGCCGCCTACCTGAGATGTAGTGAACGGAATACCCGCGATTTCTGCTTTCTCCTTCAGGCCTTGCAGTAGCGCTGCGGTTTTCTCAGTCAGGGCTTCATGAAAGCCATGGGTAGAGAGGTTCTCCAGCGTTGCCAGACCCGCAGCCATGGCCAGAGGGTTACCGGAAAGTGTTCCAGCCTGATAAACAGGGCCCAGTGGCGCCAGATGTTCCATAATGTCCCTTCGACCACCAAAAGCACCCACTGGCAGGCCTCCGCCAATAATTTTACCCAGTGTGGTCAGGTCAGGCTTTACGCCGTAATAGGCTTGTGCTCCACCGAGAGCAACACGGAATCCCGTCATAACCTCATCAAATATAAGAACCGTGCCGTACTCATCACACAGCTTACGTAATCCTTCCAGAAAACCAGGGGCCGGTGGGATACAGTTCATGTTGCCGGCCACAGGTTCAATAATGATGCAGGCAATTTCATTTCCTACCTGCTTGAAGGTGTCTTCAACCTCGGTAAGATTGTTGTAGGTCAGAGTGATGGTTTTTTCGGCGAGCGCGGCCGGAACCCCCGGAGAGTTAGGTACACCCAGCGTCAGCGCTCCAGAGCCAGCTTTTACCAGCAGGGAGTCGGAGTGACCATGGTAGCAGCCCTCAAACTTGACGATGCGGTCACGCCCGGTAAAACCACGAGCCAGGCGAATGGCACTCATGGTCGCTTCAGTACCGGAATTGACCATGCGCAGAAGTTCCATTGAAGGAACCATCTCCCGTACCATCTTGGCCAGCCGGGTTTCCAGTTCAGTTGGCGCACCAAAGCTCAAGCCGGCAAGTGCCTGATCGCGCACAGCCGCGATCACATCCGGGTGATTATGACCCAGGATCATAGGTCCCCATGAGCCGATGTAGTCAATATAGTCCCGGCCATCCACATCATAGAGGTGCGCACCGCGGGCCTTTTTGAAAAAGATGGGCTTGCCGCCAACTCCTTTAAACGCTCTGACCGGTGAGTTTACCCCCCCGGGAATAATCGTCTGGGCATCTTCAAAAAGTTCTTCAGAACGAGACATGGTGGCAATTCCTTAATGTATGCTGTGCAGATTAAACTCGATGTTATAGCAGCAATAATTTATTTTGCGATTGCGGGATGTTAGACAGCTTCACGCTGCTTATCATTAAACAGAGCCATAAAGTTCTCGGAACGATCCCGGATATTCTGTGCTGCAAACAGGTTGTTGACGACGGCAACCATGTCAGCCCCAGCTGAAATTACGTCAGGCGTGTTGTCCAGCGTAATACCTCCAATAGCGACGATTGGCAGGTCAAACATTTGTCGAGCTTCTGTAAGAATGGAAAGATCAGCATTTTTTGCATCGGGTTTGGTTCGGGAAGGGAAAAACTTACCAAAGGCAATGTAGTTAGCACCCTGCGCAACAGCGGTTTGTGCTTTTTCAAGAGAGTTTTCACAGCTGATACCAATAATGGCGTAATCACCCAGGCGCTCTCTGGCGTAGGCAAGACTTTCATCCTGCTGGCCAAGATGGACTCCATCGGCTTCTACATCAAGGGCTAGCTCGACATCATCGTTGATGATCAGCATGGCCTGGTATTGGTGGCAGAGAACCTTCAGTGCTCCAGCCTGCCGCAGCCTCTTTCCAGCATCAAGGCTTTTATCGCGGTATTGAAGTACTTTCATACCGCCCATCAAAGCCTGCTCTACTGTCTCGATCAGAATTCTGTCATCGGGTTGCAATTGACTATCGGTAACACCGTACAGGCCGTGAAATCTATGCATGGTCCATACCCAATTATTAAATAACCGGCAGAGTATACCAGTTTATTGTCCTTGTCTTTAAGGGACGCCCAATATTAGCCATGAGACCAGTTTTTATTACTTACCGTTTTAAAAGGTTTGCTAACACAGGTCAGGCTTTGCCTGTAGAGAGGCAGAGTCAATGGCAGTCTTCTCAATTTCTGATGGTTCGCTTTCAATGGCTTCAGGTTTTGCTTCACCCACTGAGCAGAGAATACCGGCAACCGTATTGCCAACCACGTTAGTGACGGTACAACCAGCATCGGTAATCCGGTCGGTAGCAAGAATGATCGCCATGGCTTCAACCGGAAGCCCCATGGTGTGTAACAGTACACCGGTAGAGACTGCTGCTCCGCCAGGTATACCGCCAGTAGCAACGGCCAGAAGAAAGGTGGTGAATCCCATGGTGCCCATTTCCAGCAGGGTCAGATCCACATGCCAGGCATTGGCTACAAACAGAGCGGCAACGGTCATATAAATGGCTGAGCCTGACATATTGATGGTCGCTCCCAGGGGGACAGTGAAGCCCGCGATATGTTCCGGGACTTTGAATTTTTCGATCAGTGTCTGGTACGTAATCGGGATGGAAGCATTAGAGCTGGCGGTAGAGAGGGCAAACATGACCTGTTCACGGGTGTGGCGGATAAACACCATCGGGGATCGTTTAATGACCAGCCCAATCAATATCGGATAAATGACAAATAGCCAGAGGCTCATAATAAGCAGGCAGGTCACCACATAGGAAAGCACACTTAAAATGCTGCTGCCGTTTAATGTGGCGGCCAGTTTGGCGGTGAGAAAGAAAACACCATAGGGTGCCAGGCTCATGACCATGCCAATGAGTTTCATCATGACACTGTTCGCCAGGGAAAAGGCATTGCTGACGCTGTGCGTTTCATGGTTTTCCAGTTTCTTTATGGCGACACCGGTAATGATTGCCATAAAGAGAATCTGCAGGATATTGCCTTCCACTACCGCCTGAAAAGGGTTCACCGGAACGACATTAACAATCATATTCAACAGGGAGGGCAATTCAGACTGACCGGAACGAACCAGTTGATCAACGTGACCCAGATTGGCCCCGGTGCCTGGTGCAATCATCAGGGTGATGATAATCGCTGACAGAATGGCAAAGAAGGTGTTACCCAGATAAATCCCAAATGTTTTCGCACCCAGCCGACCAACCTGTGTAATGTCATTAAGGCTGCAAACGGCATGGACAATGGAGACAAAAATCAGGGGGACAACCAGCATTTTTATCATTGCCACGAACATCACGCCTACGGCGTGAAAGAGGCCACTGACCAGGTATTCCTGAATGAGGCCTTCGGGGGAGGAGACCAGCTGGATAAGGATACCCGAGACCATACCCAGTATCAGGGCGATCAGTATCTGAGGGGCTAGATTTTTCTGCATCATACACTCTCCACTCATCGTAAAAGTGAAACGGCTCTGCTAACAATGCCCCCATTACTCACTTGGAACGTTTTATCAGGAACAAGTTCCCGCTTGAGGTGAAATTTTGGTGTTTTTTTGGGATAAATCATTATTTTAGATGAAAATTGTCGAATTTCCTGATGGTGCCTGAAATCAAGGGGGCGGAGGGTACTTAACGAGATTTGGAAGGATTTACACGGGGGGGAGTGCATGGCAGTCGTGGCAATATAGAGGTTGCAAGCGCTTTATCTGCCTCCACCACTATTGTGGCTTAACAAAAGTGGGGCTGTCAGAAGCCAGAAAAGCATTTCAGTAATTATTCGCTGCTACTGTTGTCAAACCTTGTTTTGGAGACGAGCCATGCCATCACAATGCCTCGATATCAGCCCTGAAGTTTCGAAAGCCCTGGCCAGGGGGCAGCCCGTGGTTGCATTGGAATCGACCATTCTGAGTCATGGTATGCCCTGGCCTGAGAATGTTGAAACTGCTCATGCCGTGGAAAAAATCATTCGCGATGCTGGTGCTGTGCCTGCTACCACGGCCATTTTGAAGGGGCGTCTGAAAGCAGGCCTTTCAGAAGCAGAAATTGACTATATCGGAAGCCACAGTCAGGGGATGCATAAAGCCAGTCGACGGGACTTACCCTGGCTGATGGCCAAGGGCGAGAATGGCACCACCACGGTTGCATCCATCATGATCATTGCCGCAAAGGCCGGAATTCGTATTTTTGCTACCGGCGGTATTGGTGGTGTTCACCGTGGTGCCCAGGAAACCTTTGATATCTCTGCAGACTTGCAGGAGCTGGCCAGAACGCCGGTGGCGGTAGTCTGTGCAGGACCCAAGATTATTCTGGATCTTGGGTTGACGATGGAATATCTGGAAACCATGGGGGTTACCGTCGTTGGTTACGGTACGCATAAGCTGCCTGGCTTCTACGTCCGGGAAACACAATGGGCGGTAGACTGTCGTGCAGACAGTTCGGTAGAGGTAGCTAATATTCTTCGTGCCCGTTGGTCGCTTGGAGTCGATGGTGGTGTATTAATTACCAACCCGGTTGAGAAGTCGCAGTCACTGACCCTGGAGGAAGTGGAAGTGATTATGGAAGGGGCTCTTCAGGACATGGCGTCGGAGGGGGTGACAGGAAAAGCCATTACCCCCTGGCTGATTAAAAGGCTACATGAAGCAACCAGAGGACGATCACTGGCGACAAATATTGAGTTGCTGAAAAACAATGTCCAGCTGGCAGCTCAAATTGCCTGCGATTATTGCTGAACAGAAAAGAGTGGTCACAGATCAGTTGACTACTCTTTTTCTTGATTACCAGATTTCAGGCTTATTCATTGCCTCGACGCATTGTGGTTTACCATCGATTGGCTCAATCTCCTTACTGACCAGTGACTGGCCTAACCAACCTTCCGGGTGGGACAAAGGCAGTGGCGCCTTGATCACGGTTTCACTGACAGGTTTAAATCCTGTGCGCGAGTAATAATTGGGGTCGCCGTAAGTGAATACCAACTCAGTGCCATTGTCTTTTAATGTGCTCAGACCAAAATTGATTAATGCCTGACCTGAGCCTTTACCCTGATGATCAGTGCTGACCGCAACGGGAGACAGCAGAAAGGCATCAATACCGCTGTCAAAGGTTAACCGGGAAAAGATGATGCAGCCTGCAACCTGCTCACCAGGGTGTCGACTAGGATCCCGGGCCACAAAAACAAAGAGGTCATTGTTGTCCGTTGTATTCATTAGCTCATAGGCCAGGTTACCGACCATGATTCCTTCCGCTTCGCTTTCTGAAACAGTAAATGTCCTGGTAAATAGATTTCTGATCTCGTCAATTTCGCCTGGGTTATAAACTGAAAACTCCACGTTTCCATACCTCCAAATCAATTACATTTTTTCTGAGCGCTGTAGCACAAACATTTGATAGCCATACTGCCCAAGGTAGTTGTGGTAAATGTTCAGCTCGGTCTGTATATCTCTCAATGCAGCGGAGTCAGCCATTTCGTCTTTCAAGTCATTGACCCGCATCTCAAGAGGTTCGTAGTAGGCTTGCCAGGCCTGCTTGCTTAAGGCAAAACTGTCAATTACCCGGTAGCCTGCTGCCATTGACTGTTGTAAACGTTCTTCTGCCGTTACCAGGTCTGGGTACTCTTTTTCCCAGAAAGCCCTGACATCTTCTTCTGGCGTCGGGGTTTGCCAGACCAGGTCGCTGATGACCAGCACTCCGTCTTGTTTCAACAGGTTGCGCCACTGCTTCAGTGCGTTGGTGGCTCCCATTACATAGGCGCTGCTCTCGGCCCAGATAAGGTCAAAGCTCTCTGGTTCAAAAGGCAGATCCGTCATACTGGCACAACGGGTGGTGATGCGTTCGGCCACACCAGTCGCTCTGGCTCGATCCATCAGGCGGTTTAATGCCGGTTCATCATTATCAACGGCTGTGATATGCGCATTGTAGTTCTGAGCCAATACTGTTGTGGCGATACCTCTACCACAGCCCAGTTCAAGAATGGCTTTTGGGGATACGGGTACTTGTGCCAGGGCTTTCAGGGTTTCTGCTTCTGAGCCTGGTCCCCATCGGTCTAGCGTGTCAAAAACACGCATGAAATCGGCCATATACGCTTGATGACTGTTCATATCTTTTGATAACCACTTCAATCGCAGGGCGTTTTTCTCATCAAAACCCTGTTTTTTTAACCAATCCAGATGGGCGTCAGGTGCAATTTTATCGACCTGCTCATGCCATGCAGTAAGCTCACCTTCACCCAGCAGGGCAGCCAGTAACTGTCGTGACTGCTGCTTTTGGGCAATCTCTTCATCAAGCTGATGGAGTCGGTTGAGAAGTACTTGCCGTTCAACTTTGGCATCGAGGCAGGCCTGACACTCTTTCAGCGTTAATCCGCCAGCCTGTAGCTGTTGGATCAGGTGGAGCCGCTGGACATCTCGATCACTGTAGATGCGATAGCCATTAGCCTGCCGCTTGCCTTTGATCAGTCCAATCTTCTCGTAATAGAGGAGTGTGGCTCGAGACAAACCAACCTGTTCAGCCAGTTCGGATATTCGATACATTCATGTGCGCCTGACTCACTCTGGATGGCAGGCAAGATAAACTATGAAGCTATAGTCAGGTCAAGCGATGTGTTGAAGAAAAACAATTCAGGTGAGTAGCAGTGAACTGGCAATGGTTAGCATGGTCAGGCCCACAAAGAATTCCAGAAACTTCCATGACTTCGGGTTTTGAAACAGAGGGCTGAGAAGCCTTGCGCCATAGCCAAGACTAAAGAAGAATGTGAAGGAGGCGGTGATGGCTCCCAGCGTAAACTCCAGTTGCTGTCCTTCATACTGGGTTGAGATGGAACCCAGAAGTACTACGGTATCCAGATAAACATGAGGATTCAGCCAGGTAAACGCCAGGCAGACAGCCATGGTCTTCCATATCGACCGGGGAACACTGGCATTTTCATCAAGGGCATGGGTTTCCGTAAAGGCAGAGCGAAAGCTCAATAGGGCATAGGCAATAAGAAAAGCAGCGCCCCCATAGCGGGCAAAAACCTCAATTTCCGGGAACTGCTCAACGACCACACCAAAGCCAGCAACGCCCAGAGAGATCAGCAGTGCGTCGGAAAATGCACAGAGCAGACAGACCAGAAAGACATAGTGTTTTTTTATTCCCTGCTTCAGAACAAAGGCATTTTGAGAGCCAATTGCCAGGATTAGTGACAAGCTGAGAGAGAAACCGGAAAGATATGCAGACAACGTAACAACCTGTTTTAGAAATTTTTATTGGATCAGTAAGCGTACTTTGACAGGAAATCATAACAGACGAAAAGCCGATGGCTGAAATGAAATACTGAGACTATTCTTGAGCCTTTCTCGATGGGATGGGTTGTCATGCGATTTCAAAATAAAGTTGTGATTGTCAGTGGTGGCTCTTCGGGGATTGGCTTGGAAACAGGGCAAAGGCTATCTGGTGAAGGAGCCAGAGTGTATAACCTGGATATTGTTGAGTCAGAAGCCGTAGGCTCAAAATTTATTCACTGTGATGTGTCCAGCTTTGACCAGATTCAGAATGCTGTGCAAAGTGTCATAGCTGCTGAAGGAAAAATTGATGCTCTCTTTGCCAATGCCGGCATTCATAAATTTGGAACGATTGAAGAGACTGCTATTGAAGATATGCAGAAAGTCATCAGTATTAATTGTTTCGGTATCTTCTACCTGTTAAAAGCAGTGCTTCCAGTAATGAGAAAACAGGAGAGTGGATCCATTCTGCTTATGGGGTCGGACCAGTCTTTTGTTGGTAAGGGTAGCAGTTCTGTCTATGGTATGAGTAAAGGTGCCATCGCCCAGCTTACAAAAAGCACTGCTATTGATTATGCATCCTTTAATATCCGGGTGAATTGTATCTGCCCGGGAACGTGTGAAACCGGCATTCTGAAAAAGGCAGTTACCGAATATAACCAGCTGAGTGGAGTCAGTGAATCAGAAATTATGGATATGCTTGAAGGTGCCCAGCCGATTAAGAAAATTGCCAAACCCGCTGAAATTGCCAGTCTGGCCTGTTACCTATTGTCTTCAGAAAACAGCTTTATGACCGGAGCACTGGTTCCGATTGATGGTGGGTATACCTGTCAGTAGTCTCTTTTTTCAGGCATTAGCGCTGATTAGGTATCATGGCGTAGCGGGAGATGGTTATGTATTCCAACTCCCATGACTCTATTTTTTTTTACAGCAAAGTCTGCTGATCTGGAAATAAGGCATAAAAGGTTATTTTCTGTATAAAGGCTATGGCGTTTCCACAGCCTATTCAAATATATCGATCAGGGGGGGATTATTTCTCCGCAACTGATAACACAATCTTCCCGGTATGCTTCTTCTGAAGAAACACTTCCTGAGCTTCCGCAATTTGCTCCAGTGGGAAAGTATGTGCGACCACCGGTTTGATATCACCTGCTTCAATATGGTGAACCAGATTGGCAAAAACCTCCGGCTCAAGTACGGTGCAGCCAAAGAAGCTTAAGTCTTTTAAATACAGTGTTCGCAGATCAAGCTCAACAAGAGGGCCTGCAATAGCACCGGCTACGGCATAGCGGCCACCAGACTTCAATACTTCAAGAAGCTCTCCCCACTGATTGCCTCCCACCAGGTCGATCACCACGTCCACACTGTTGCTGCCCAGGGCATCGATCACACTGTCAGAGCGTGAAATGGTTTTTGAGGCGCCAATCTTCAGAAGTTCTTCGGATTTCTCCGGGCTGGTAATGGCGATAACACGCGCCCCCCGGGCTTTGGCAAGCTGTACTGCTGCGGAGCCAACGCCACCGGACGCACCGGTTACCAGAACGGTATCTCCCGTCTTAACGTTGGGCTTGGTCAACAGGTTTTCCGCAGTTGAGTATGAGCAGGGAAAGGAGGCAAGTTCAACAGCCGTTAAGGCGCTGGAAATCTTATAAGCGTGTCTGGATGCGACGGTTGTGTACTCTGCAAACCCTCCATCACACTCAGCACCAAAGTACCAGGGGTTAGTCAACGTTTTACCGTCTTTCTCACGCAGGCAGGGTTCGATTAACACTCTTTCGCCGATACGTGCAGCACTGACGCCCGGACCGACTGCTACGATCACGCCACAGACATCGGCACCCTGTATTCTGGGAAAGTGGAATGCTTCACCGGTCCAGCCTGCGTCCTCTTCATGATCCCCGGACTTGGAATACCAGCCGGTTCTGATATTGATATCGGTATTGTTGACACCTGCCGCATAAACCTGGATCAGTACTTCTCTATCACCTGGTACTGGAATGGGAAGGTTGTTCCGATATTCCAGCTGTTCAGGTCCGCCATGCCCAGTGAGAATAACGCCACTCATTTTTTCGGGTAACTGAGACATCTTACTTCCCGTTAATTATTCAGTTTTGAAGATAAATTGGGGCAAATATCATTTTATAAAGATGCAATATTGCGTACTGTTCACATTGTGTTGTGAAAACATACACTGTTCCCTGATTGGCCTAGCCTCCAAAGTAGCTAAGCAAAATAGAATAATAATAAAAAGGTGATTGGATGAAACCCAGTACGATCCGAATCGGGCGCCGTTACCGCAGCAACCGGCTGGAAGGGCCTTATGACACGATTGTGATTGGCTCAGGCCCAGGCGGTATGGCCGCTGCTGTCTGTCTTTCCAAGGCGGGTCAGAAAGTGCTGGTGCTTGAGCAGCATTACACCGCTGGTGGCTTCAGTCACAGTTACAGTCGCAATGGTTATGAGTGGGATGTGGGTGTTCACTATGTGGGGGATGTGGGTAATCCGAAGACCATGGCGGGAGCGCTGTTTGGTTACCTGACTGATGGAGAGCTCCAGTGGTCACCCATGGCTGATAACTATGATCGGTTTTATCTGGGGGATGATCAGTATGACCTGATCCGAGGTAAAGATGCCTTCCGAAAACAGATGGTTCAATACTTTCCGGATGAAACTGACGCTATTGATCAGTACCTTAACCTGCTCAAAGAAGTGTCCAATGCCATGCCCGCATTTTCGGCGCAGAAACTGTTGCCGGGCTGGCTCAATAAAGCCATGCGCTTGGTGGGAAAAGGCAAGCTACCGTCGTTTTTTAATGAACCTACCATCGATGTACTCAGCCGCCTGACCAGCAATAAAAAATTGATTGCGGTACTCACTGGGCAGTGGGGGGATAATGGTCTGCCACCGGAGCAATCCAGCTTTATGGTGCATGCCCTGATCGCCAGACATTATATGTTTGGCGGTTACTACCCGGTTGGTGGAGCCTCACGCATAGCCGAAACCATGATTCCCCAGATTCAGGCCAGTGGTGGAGAGCTGTTCACCTATGCAGAAGTTACCAAAATTCTGATTGAGAATGGTCAGGCAGTGGGCGTCAAAATGAAAGATGGCACCGATATACGCGCACAGCGGGTCATCAGCAATGCCGGTGTTTTTAATACGTTTGGTCGCTTGCTGCCTGCATCCACAGCAAGAACGACGGGGTATCTGGATAAGTTGAATCAGGTAACACCTTCCATGACCCATCTGGGGATGTATATCGGTATTGCCGATACGGCAGAAAATCTCGATTTACCCAAGACCAACTTCTGGATCTATCAGGATGAACACCATGGCCAGAATGTTGATCACTTTTTGAAAGACAGTAATCAACCATTTCCGGTTGTTTATATCTCGTTCCCGTCGGCTAAGGATGCAAGCTGGGATGAGCGTTACCCCAATCGTGCCACTATTGAAATTGTGGCTCCGGCAAAATATGAATGGTTTGAGCAGTGGAAAGATGAAACCTGGGGAAAACGTGGTGAGGATTATGATGCGTTGAAAGAAGGCTTTTCTGAACGTCTGCTTGAAGTGCTCTATGAAAAGCTGCCTCAGCTCCGGGGGAAAATTGATTACTATGAGCTATCAACGCCCTTATCTACCGACTTCTTCTGTTTCTACAAGAAAGGAGAAATTTACGGGCTAAGCCACGACCCCAATCGATTTAACCAGGACTGGCTGAAACCTAAAACGGATATTCCCGGTCTTTATCTGACAGGGCAGGATGTAATGACCGCCGGTGTGGTTGGTGCAGCCATGTCAGGACTAATGACGGCCGGTTCGGTACTGGGGATGGTCGGTGGCTGGAAGATGCTCAAGCAGTTACGTAGCTGGAAGCCGGTGCAAAATAGGCCGTTAAATAGGAGTCATTAATCGGGTATTTTAAAAATATTATCTGGAGATAGCATTTTTCTTATATCCCTCTACTTTAAGTGCCGGATGCTAATTAAGTCCAAAGCAATAACCCCGGCATTTTATTGATAAGGAAACATATGTTTCAGTACTTATATAAGGCCTGCATATGATAAATGCAGGTATAGTAATAGATAATACTTTCTTCCATGTGAACGTATATTCACCTGATCATCCACCGCAAATGATGTTTCGTCCTACAGTCATTACTGTTCAACCTGGGCCAGTTGGAGTGCTTCGGCCTGCTTTGCAACCTGTAGAAATGCGACATCTTGATACTCGACGTTGTGAAATTCGAGGATATGGCTGCATCTTATCGGTTCACATGATGTCCCCTGTGCCTCAGGGAACTTTAGATCTTCGATCAATACAGCGAGTTAATCAAAATGAGAGAAATGAATAAAAGACAGTTAATGCACTTAATTCCGAGCAACAAATAAACTTAAATTGTAACTATTCAGCACCCTTCATATAAATCTGGAATTTTCTGATTTTTCGACCATCATCTTATACTCAATTTTTCTAACAAATCTCCAGTATGGAACCAGACTTCCCAGCTACTCCGTTTACCGAAGCTCTCCTTAAAGAGAATGAAGAGCTTCGGACCGAGAATGCGCTTTTACGGGAACGTTGCAGCGAACTGGAAGAAAGGGTTAATAAAAACAGTCAAAACAGTAGTAAGCCACCATCGTCAGATGGTTATCAAAAGCCCAGTAAAAAAGGGAGTGATAAAGGTGATACATCTTCCAAAGAAGCCCCCTGCTCCTCACAGGAAACACCGAACCCCAAAAGCCTTAGACCATCTTCAGGCAATAAACCAGGTGGCCAGAAAGGTCATCAAGGCTCTTGTTTGAGACGTGTCGCCTTACCCGATTATGTCAGGCATCTGAAGGTTGAAAAATGTTGCTGTTGCCAGTCTTCGCTTATCGATATTAAACCCACCAAATACATTGAGCGACAGGTTTTTGATCCAGGTAGACCCGGAGAATTTGAAGTTACCGCGTACTGGGCAGACGTTAAAGTATGTCCTTGTGGTAAACGGAACACCGCTGAGTTTCCCCAAGGAGTGAAAGCCGCTGCTCAATACGGAGAAGTGACTCAGGCAATGGCTGTTCATTTAAACCAGTATCACTTCATCCCATATCACCGGGTGTCTGAGTATTTCAATACTATTTATTGCATGAGTGTCAGCGCAGGCTCTGTTGCCAATTTTGTTGCCTATACCCATGAGAACCTGGCCTCTACTGAGCAGAGTATCCGCGATGCTTTACAAGAAAGTCCGGTTGCAGGAGCGGATGAAACTGGCATGCGGGTTGACGGTTCACTGTGGTGGTTACACATTATGCGAGATGACCAATGGACGCTTTACTACCTCTCAGAAAGGCGAGGTTGTGAAGCAATGGATGCAATGGGCATCCTGCTGACTTTTGCAGGCATTCTGGTTCACGATCATTGGAAGTCCTACTTTGCCTATGCGGCAGTGCATGTGCTTTGTAATGCCCATCATCTGAGAGAGCTTCAGGGAGTTGTCGATAGGGATGCGAATAAGCTGGCTCTGCGGCTGATGAAATTGCTTACGCTCTCCTGGCACTTCTGCAAGAAATACAAAGCAGCCGGTCTGACTCAAATGCCTGGTGCAATACAGCTTCGCATTGAGACGATATACGACCAAATCCTTCAAAGGGCTCTCACGAAGGAAACCGCTTATATGGAAAAACAACGACAGGTGCTTGGACGTAAGAAGGTCAGGAATACCAAGGCCTACAACCTGTTCAAAAGGCTTATTGAGTTTAAGGTTGAAACGTTGCGCTTCATGTCGGACTTTTCAATTCCCTTCGATAACAATGGCAGTGAACGTGATGCCAGGATGGCCAAACTTAAGCAGAAGATCTCAGGCTGCTTCAGAAGCGAAGACGGAGGTACCATGTTTACCCGAATCCGAAGCTATTTATCATCTGCTAAAAAGCAGGGGTTGAACATATTTCAGGCGCTTCTTAAAGCGGTTCGAAATTACAACAATACGCCTTTGCTGGGTGCTGAATAGTTACCATCAAACAATGGATGAGGCACCATCCGAATTCGCAGATACAAATCACCACTGCCACCATCACCGATGCCCGGTGAACCCTGCCCTTTCAGGCGAATCAACTCTCCATCGGTTACGCCGGGAGGGATTTTTACCTTAAGGGTTTTATTCATCTCGGTGACATGGCCATGCTCATCGTAGTGGGGCAGGCTATAGGAGATGGTTTTGGACTCTTCCGAGAGGGTGTCTTCAAGAAAAACAGGCATCTCGGTTTCAATATCCTGCCCTCGCTGGCTATATGTCCTGTGTCGTCCAAAGTCGCTGGCTTGGGAGCCTGAGCCACTGCCAAAAATGGACGAAAAAAAATCTGAAAAGTCGCCCTGAAAATGATTTCCACCATCGCTCCAGGAACCGGAGGGTTCCCAGCCAGGCGGTGGGCGAAAGCCCTGTTGAGATCCTCCATACTGACGAATTTCATCGTACTCTGCACGTTTAGCGTCGTCTTTCAGTACTTCATAAGCTTCAGCAACCTCCTTGAACTGGTTTTCAGCATCATGATGGTCACTGACATCCGGGTGATACTTCCTGGCCAGCTTTCGGTAGGCGTTCTTTATCGTCTTCTTATCAGCATCAGGATCAACACCCAGAATCTTGTAGTAGTCTTTGAATTCCATAATGCATCCAGTATTGCTACAAGGGGATTTCAATAAACAGAGTTGGAACGTCTATGAGCCAACTATAGACCAAGAGAAAATGTTCTCATTGAGTAATAACAAACATAAGCAACATGCCTTAAGGGCTGAATGTTTGCTAATGGTGTTTCGATGAAAGGTTAATGGTTCACTGCATTTAATAGTTTTAAATAGCTAATAAAAATTGAACTTTTCATAACTAAAACAATCATAAAAGATGCAGTTTTTTTATTCCCGGATAAAAAGCACAGCTGGTAATAAAGATATCACGCACACCATTTAATGGAGTTGATTTTTTGTAACTATTCAGCACCCTTCATATAAATCTGGAATTTTCTGATTTTTCGACCATCATCTTATACTCAATTTTTCTAACAAATCTCCAGTATGGAACCAGACTTCCCAGCTACTCCGTTTACCGAAGCTCTCCTTAAAGAGAATGAAGAGCTTCGGACCGAGAATGCGCTTTTACGGGAACGTTGCAGCGAACTGGAAGAAAGGGTTAATAAAAACAGTCAAAACAGTAGTAAGCCACCATCGTCAGATGGTTATCAAAAGCCCAGTAAAAAAGGGAGTGATAAAGGTGATACATCTTCCAAAGAAGCCCCCTGCTCCTCACAGGAAACACCGAACCCCAAAAGCCTTAGACCATCTTCAGGCAATAAACCAGGTGGCCAGAAAGGTCATCAAGGCTCTTGTTTGAGACGTGTCGCCTTACCCGATTATGTCAGGCATCTGAAGGTTGAAAAATGTTGCTGTTGCCAGTCTTCGCTTATCGATATTAAACCCACCAAATACATTGAGCGACAGGTTTTTGATCCAGGTAGACCCGGAGAATTTGAAGTTACCGCGTACTGGGCAGACGTTAAAGTATGTCCTTGTGGTAAACGGAACACCGCTGAGTTTCCCCAAGGAGTGAAAGCCGCTGCTCAATACGGAGAAGTGACTCAGGCAATGGCTGTTCATTTAAACCAGTATCACTTCATCCCATATCACCGGGTGTCTGAGTATTTCAATACTATTTATTGCATGAGTGTCAGCGCAGGCTCTGTTGCCAATTTTGTTGCCTATACCCATGAGAACCTGGCCTCTACTGAGCAGAGTATCCGCGATGCTTTACAAGAAAGTCCGGTTGCAGGAGCGGATGAAACTGGCATGCGGGTTGACGGTTCACTGTGGTGGTTACACATTATGCGAGATGACCAATGGACGCTTTACTACCTCTCAGAAAGGCGAGGTTGTGAAGCAATGGATGCAATGGGCATCCTGCTGACTTTTGCAGGCATTCTGGTTCACGATCATTGGAAGTCCTACTTTGCCTATGCGGCAGTGCATGTGCTTTGTAATGCCCATCATCTGAGAGAGCTTCAGGGAGTTGTCGATAGGGATGCGAATAAGCTGGCTCTGCGGCTGATGAAATTGCTTACGCTCTCCTGGCACTTCTGCAAGAAATACAAAGCAGCCGGTCTGACTCAAATGCCTGGTGCAATACAGCTTCGCATTGAGACGATATACGACCAAATCCTTCAAAGGGCTCTCACGAAGGAAACCGCTTATATGGAAAAACAACGACAGGTGCTTGGACGTAAGAAGGTCAGGAATACCAAGGCCTACAACCTGTTCAAAAGGCTTATTGAGTTTAAGGTTGAAACGTTGCGCTTCATGTCGGACTTTTCAATTCCCTTCGATAACAATGGCAGTGAACGTGATGCCAGGATGGCCAAACTTAAGCAGAAGATCTCAGGCTGCTTCAGAAGCGAAGACGGAGGTACCATGTTTACCCGAATCCGAAGCTATTTATCATCTGCTAAAAAGCAGGGGTTGAACATATTTCAGGCGCTTCTTAAAGCGGTTCGAAATTACAACAATACGCCTTTGCTGGGTGCTGAATAGTTACGATTTTTTAAAGGTTTATTTATGGGTGGAGTAATTGGAAGTCTAGGTCATGCGGGTGATGCGCAAAATAGAGTAGCAAGACCTGAAAATGTTGAATCTGAGGAAGGGCGAGCCGGTCACCGGCATGTTATAAAAAAACATGTACCTAATAGTATGTCGTCATCCAGTGATAGTTCCAGGCTGGCCAGAGCTGGAGTACTTTTTTTAGCAGGTATTTCGGGCGTTTCTGCTGTAGCAGTTGCTCCGCCGAACACTGGAGATATCGTTAATTGCAACATGATTCAAAATAATGACTTCGTCATGAAGCAAATCGAAAAAAATGAACAATGTAACGTACAGCTAAGAAAATTCGAAGGTGATGCTCGAGTATGTCAAGCCAGGTTTGAAGACAAATCATACAATAAACTTGAAACAATGGATCAGAGAAAAGTTTCTGAATACTGTACTCAGGCAGTAAAGCAAAACGCAACGGCTGGTCATTTGGTTTGCCAGCATCAAGTTGATGTAAATAATGATTTACAGTCCAAGCTTCATCAAGCTCAAGAACAATATCAAGATCTGGTTGCAAACTGTACGGCTGAGAATACAGCGCTTCAGGAACAACATCAGGAACAGGTAGCCAATCTGACTGCGCGGATTGCACTGCTTCAGAAGCAGATTCAGGAGATGAAAAACAAGCAGACCACTGTTCAACTAACTGTTGCTCAGGCTTCAGCAGCAGCGTCAGGAATCGGGCTGTCAATGTTAGGAGTGGGAGCTGGTATCACCAAATTGTGTTGTTCTGGAAAATCAAAAGACAAGAAAGAGACAGTGGAGCCTGGTCAGAGTTCTCAGCCAGTACAGGTGCTTCACCAGTCTGAACCTTATGCTGTTATTCCTATGGAAGTGGTTTCAGTAGAAGTCTGTGAGGATGACCATCGTTCAGGAGATAGAAGAAGGCTGCATGGTTGAAAATATTATCCTGTGAAAAGGGTGAACACACAGGTGCAGACCTCGTTGCCTTTAGATAAGAGTAAGGCAACAGGTCTGATTGGTTTCTGATTACCCGTTGCTCAGCTTTTTTAACGCATTGATTTTTTTCATCAGCCTGAACGACTGAAATGCGCAGAAAATGGCGATGGGAATGGCAACAGCCAGCGCAGGGTCAACAATCAGTGTGTTGCCAAGCCATGGGTGCAGTGACTCAGGAGACGCTCTGAATTTGGAAGTATGCCTGACCCTACAGTTACTAAAGTTCCTGTCATGCGACAGTCGGGCTAGTACTTTTAAGATGATGGTTTTTTTATGTAATAAATCAACAAGGTTTAATTTAGAAATAAACTTAATTTTGAACGGTAACGGGTTAGTGTTTAATGAGTGATCAATATCGCAGCAACTAAAAGAGGGTAAGTATCGGTGAGCTTTCCTCCAACCGGGATAAAATGCAGTTCAGAAACGGCTATCTTCAGGAACGTTATTGACGAAAAAGACGAAGGTTATTGCTTACCATCAGGTGTGGTCAGCGAGCCTTCCTCACCGATTAAAGGCACATTTAGAAATAAAAATAATGTGACCCGTTTTCATGGAAGAGGAGTCATCAGCAGTACCAGAATTGAGGGAGGTGGAAACTGTATTGCTCACCGGCATTTAACCCGGCACATGGAGTTAATAAAAGCGGTTTTTCCTCAAAAATGTTACGAGGAATCACCATCGTATCTGAATGATCTTGTCACCAGAAAAGGCAAAGTGAGAATACAGGGGAGTGAATTCCCTCTGAGAGTATTGAGGGAGTACAACATCAAAATATATTGTGGTCAGGGAAATAAATCAGATGCAGTAGGGGGTGGAAAATTTGGTACCGTTATTCCCTTCAAACTGCATGACATTTCCACAGAGTCTATCAGTTTTGTCTTTAAAACGGAAAGCAAGACAGACAGTGAAAAATTCATTGCTTCATTTAACAATCCCCCAGAAAATTTGAAGCAGTTATATCCCCTTAAAGGAGGCTTTCTACAGGCGCCATTAAGAGCAAAACTGGCCTTTGATCTTGCGAAAATGTTGAAGCTGTCAGGCAGGCTCGCCTGTACTGAAATTGGACTGAATAATCACCGTGAGTTTGGTACTTTGATGGCTGAAATAAAGGGTGTTAACGCTGATGTTCATCTCAGAACTCTTCGAAACCTTGGGCATTTAGGGAAAAATTTTGATCTTAGGCAGGCTGACTTGAAAACACTCTTAAGACTGGGGGTGATCGATGAGTTGGTGTATTCAGAAAGCGTATTGCTTGACTATCTATGGGGACGGCATGATCGGTCAAAATTGACAAACGTTATGGTTGAGCCTTTAGAAATGGATACTGGGAAAGCTAATATTAAACTTATTGATATGGACCTCTGCTTTCCAGCAGGCAATGACTCGCTGGATAATTTGTACTGTGAATGCCATTACCACAGAGACCGGGTAGTAGATTTAATGATAAAGGCGGTTTCAGAACCAGACAGCGGTTCTGAGTTGAGTTCTGGTGAAGGCTTATCTTTAGCTATCGGGACAATGACAATTGCCGCAAAAAAACAGGAAGATACTAGGGATCAGTTTTATAGGCTATTAAAGGGCTTTGGTGAAAAGTTAGAAAGGCTTATAGGAGAACCCCAACAGCAGGCTTTTATTGAAAGAGTAAAAAGGCTTAAAGAGTTGATGACGCCAATACCAACGGCTGTCGCAGACCCAGCTGTACATTCATAATTGAAAGTGTCTACCGTAATTACTGATTGATTTAGAATAGGGTGGAATACACCTTGAAAAGGTATCCTGAGGAAAGTAAAGACAGGCCTGTCTTCTATTTACACTGAGGCAACAGGCCTGATTCAGTAACGACTACCCGTTGCTCAGCTTTTTTAACGCATTGATTTTTTTCATCAGCCTGAACGACTGAAATGCGCAGAAAATGGCGATGGGAATGGCAACAGCCAGCGCAGGGTCAACAATCAGTGTGTTGCCAAGCCATGGGTGCAGTGACTCAGGAGACTCTCCGAATTTGGCAAACATGCCTAATCCGATTACGATCATGGCCGGAGCATCCGCCATCTGCGTCAACATTAACTTTTTTTCTACGGCTTTCAGCTGTTCTTCGATGTTGGTTTTATCAGAGTCCATTAAAACAATTCCTGAGTGTTTTTTACCTGTCTGGTGCAAAAAGATCACACGCCCGGCAGGCGTGGGTCAAGGCCTTTCCTTGTTCTGGTGTGGGCTGAAGGCCTTACCTCTAACTTCATGGTTTCAGGAGGCTAGGAAATCCATTGGCTGAAAGCATTGATTCATTCCCTCCTCAGCAATGTCTCTCAGTGCTTTCTGAATTTCGGTAATGGGCACTGAAGTCTTCTTGTCAATCCGATGACCCTGAATCATTTCTGGCTTATCCAGTACCCATGCTTTTTCCGGCTTAAAACAATACAGACGTTCGGGCGCATCGAACAGGAAATCCCCGCCGCTCAGCTGGCTGTGTTCATTGATGCGTTGAAAATGTCGGGTGACCACCTCAGAGAGGCATGCATCGATGAACTGACCTGCTTTGCCAAGCAGATATAATCCTGTTGCTGTTCTGGGGGGACAGGTGGAGTCAAAAATTGAGATGAATGTTCTGGGGTTGGCAGCAATAAAGTTTGAGTGAGTTGAGGTAACGCTGGAAGCCCAGAATATGTCAGCACTCTCGTTGAGAGAGTAATAAACCGGGCTTACCCATGGAGAACCGTCCAGCGATGATGTGCCCAGTGCACAGTAGATATTCTCCAGTAATAATTCAGCGGCCTGCTTTGAGTGGGCTTTCATACTGATTGCCGGTGGTTATGAGTCCGATTATCAGGATAGGTTTCCCCTCGCCACTGTAAAGCTGCATAAAGTGGTTTTGTTGATTAGCAGGCCGGCTCAGGCAGAAATAACGTTATCCTGACTTTTTCAGTGCTTTCATAAAATCGGCGAAATGAGGAGCCAGCGTTGAAAACAGTTCCGAGTTTCGGTGCTGTAACAGGACGCCACCAAACAGTTTGATACCCAGCCCTAACTGTTCAGCAGTCTCTGGTTCGATATCCGGTCGTTGTTTCAACTTTTTCAGTATGCCGAATATTTCGTCGTGGCTGATAAAATTAAACTCAACGGGCTGATCGTCTGGCGTTGAACCATCAGGGTTCAGAGTATGCTCAAGACGAATTGTATAGTGATGACCTTTTTTCATGTTCAAGCCTAAACTACGTAAGTCTGGTAAGGATAGCTGCTGCAGACTGAGGCTGGTTGATGCAGGTATGCAAAAAGGAGGGCTGAAAGGGGGGATTATTTAAGCAGGTACTCACTCTCCCGAACACCCTCGGACATACTGTAACTACCCTGCGTTGTGTTTACGGAGTTGAGCTTCTTTTATGGCCTGCTCTTTTGAGTAATGGTGAGTATCGCAGGGAATGTTAAAGCGTTCGGCCAGAATCTGACAGGTCTGCTCTGCAATGGCGTAATGAGCCTCAGCACTCGGGTGCACGCTGTCGCTGTAAAATGCGGTTTTACCCGAAGTTACCTGAGAGAAATGGTCACGGATGGGTTGCCAGCTGTCATCAAATGCCGCATTACTTAGCAGTTCCTGAGTCACAATATTGTGCTGCTGTTCAGCCTCTTTACGTTTTTCTGCGATGCGGGCCTGGCGCTCTTTTTCAACCTCTTCAGCATCGTCCATACCGGGTATCGGAATATTCAGAATAGGGTGTTCGAAATCCCATTGCGGATCGTTTCGGAGCGTTCCAAACACTTCTTCGCCATCGATTTTCATGACACGATAGCCAGAGTGCTGTGGAAAGGTTTCCCTCAACAGGTTAATTCTCATACTGAGGCTGGCATTATACACCTGCCACTTTTCATGCAACTCCTGTCGTTCCGGGGAGTTAAGAAACCTGGGGGCGGCCGTGATATCGGGCAGTACAAAGATAATAACCCGCTGGGCTCCCGCCAGCAGCACATTGTAAATATCCTGTGCCTGTTCCTGGGCAATATCGTCAGGGTCGTGCCAGTTATTCAGGAAATCATTACCGCCATTAAAAAAGACAACCAGTGTGTCCGGCGAGATCAGCGGGTCAGATGGGTGTTTATTGACCTTGCTCCTGCGCTCACTCAGGTAAGACTGAACAATCAGACCCTCGCAGGGGGGGATGAGGCTGCCCTGAAAGAGTGTGACGGCGGCATCCATGACTCCCTCCACAGAACGGAGGAAGGCACCAGGTCTGCCCAGCTTACCTTCAGCGCACAGTATCCAGCTTCCAGCCATGGCCCGGTTATCAAGGTTGACGGTGTGCTGTTCCGGGGATGACATCATCTTTACCAGCACCTCTGGCCACATCAAATCCATATCCCGGCCAGTGGTCCATTTCCCTGTTTCGTAGTGCTCGATGTCGGGTAACAGGGGTATCTGATCTGCAAACCGAGCAGTAGTCGAGAGTAAGGTATCTTCAGCCACGGCTGGCATCATAGAGACCAGGTCTGCATTAATGATCTCTCCCAGGGCTTCGGTCTTATTAGCCAGAAGCCTGCTGATCGTTTTGATGGAGGGCATCAAGCTGGCAATATGGGAGTACTGAACCTTTCGGAGAAAACGGGTAGTGCGTTTCACTGCAACCAGCAGATGGTTGTCCAGCCTCTGCTCTATGACTTTAAGGCTGGTCAGCATGTTCGTCAGCAGTGCTTCCAGCTGATTAATAACGCGTTCTTTCAGACCTGTCAGTAACCGTCGAAGAAAGCGTTGTTCGCGTTTTTCTGCCTGAAGTTCTATACGATAAAGTTCGAATGTTTGTTCAATATTCCGGATGCTGCTGGCGCGGGAGAAAAACTGGCTCAGATCAATAGGTGGCTCTTCGAGTAGCAGGTTGAAATCGCCTCTCAGGGTTTTCAGCAAATTGAATGTTGAGAGTGCTGACTCTGGCGAATGAAAGTCATCTCCATGACTGTCTGAGAGGCTATCCCCAAATACAAGTAACGTATTGGGAGACCACGGCTCAGGTTTCATGAGTATAGGTGCGCTGATGTCGAGCTCATGAGCAGCACTGGTTTGCAGAAAACACAAAACGAAAAAACAGGTGACCAGTGTATACAAGCAGTTTTTCATGGCTGGACTCTGATGGCATTGCTTACACATGTTCTAGCTGGAACTGACCGCGAGGTTAGATTAATTGGAGATCAGAGCCCGTTTTTCTTTTCTATGGTCATTCCTTTTGGTTCGGCTTTTCGGAGTCTTAAGTACGCTTTTTCACTTCGTGGTGGGCTTTTTCGATTTCTCTGGCCATTGTTCCGGGAGCTTCCAACATGGGTAAATGGCCTATTTTTTCAAATTCAACCAGCTTGATGTGTTCGACCTCCCGCTTCAGCACCCGGCCGCCATCCACATGCAGAATTTTATCTTCAGTTCCCCAGTACACCACGATAGGGCCAGAGTAGGTTTTCAGCACCTGTTCCAGCGGGCCTTCAAAAATAAGGTTGTTGCCTGACCGTTGATGGGTTGCAAAAAAAATCTTCTCCTTCAACGACGGGTTGCTGGTAGCTTCACGGGTTAACTGCTCAATGGCAAAGTCTGGCAGGTAGGGCACTTTATAAAAGCACTTCTGCAATAAAAACGCATATTCTTTCTGATTACCCGGCAGCAATGCATTATGACCACCGGCAGCAATGCAGTTAAACACTTCACTGTGTTTTGCACCTGCTACGCCCAGTGGATTTAACAGCAGCAGAGTTCTGATCCGCTCAGGGTGTTGTGCGGCAAAATTAGCCGCCAGATAGCCACCATAAGAGTTACCCGCCAGCATAACGTCCGTTAACTGCTTGTGCTGAACAAAGGTCAGCAACCGCATGAGCTGGTCCGCTAATCCGTAACTGGCTTCTGGATCATGATAACTGTGTCCAAACCCTGGTAGATCAACGGCAATCACATGGAAGTCACGGGTCAGGTATTTGGCCAGTTTGTTCCAGTTGTCCTTATTAGCGCCAAATCCATGCAGCAGGAGAATGGTTGAACCTTTACCGCCTTCCAGGTAGGCAAACGTACCGTCAGGTGTTATCAACTGTTTGGGGCTAAGGCCGGCCAGCTTTCGCTCGCACCAGAGATAACCATCAAATAAGCATTTATTGATTGTTGTTTTCATTTTGTCAGGTTTACTTGCTCACAGGTTAGTGAGCATATTTTATCAAAAAGTTATTATTTTCAGAAAATTGCAATGGTGAGGTAGGACATGGATGTCATAACTAATCCTTCGAACAGTAAATTTGATGATTTTTTTCAATACGTTAAGAAAAAAGAATGGTCCTCAACGCGGCCACAGTTTCCTATTGGTGGCGAAAAAAGGTGTGTATCACTTACTGAAAATAACAGAGGTTCTATTAAACAAAAGTCTTATGGCTATTTTTCCGCGACCACGCAAAGAAAAAGGAAACTTACTGATTTTATGAGTACAGTAAGTTTTGCTGAGCATTACACTGCTCCTTTACATTCTGCAGAGAATAACAATACTTCATTAATAGCTCCCATGGTCAGAGAAAAGTCTTATGGCCATGTTCTTTCTGATGGTCAGCGGAATAGTAATCTTCGAGTTTTCAGGGAAAGCACTGGTTATATACAAGTAGATAGCTTTGCCTCAAATCATGAACAAGGCTCTGTGGATGATGCCAGAATATCAAGACTTGCCAGTTTTATAGCCAGTGCGAATGACCGATTTGGTGGTACCGGACATCAGATTCCCAGAACCAACCTCAATCTTGGACCTCATTACAGTTTTAAACTTGTATCAGATAAAGATCTCAAAAGTGTTGAAGGCAAATGCTGTGGAATAACACTTGAGGAACTAAGTGATTTGGATGATCCAGTTGTACTGAAAAAACAACTCTACAGTCTTAAAGCGTTACAAGGGTGGATAAACGTGAAAAAAGAATTGGAAACTCCTAACGGCAGAGAGGAATTTCAAATATCTGAAGTTTTCAGAGTTCCACCAATTAAAAGTTGCAAATAGGTGTATTTTCGAGCCATCAGAGCCATTGAGAAAAAAAGCAGGTTTTAGATTAGTCTGAAAAAGATGAGTCCAAACCCGTTTTGTTAGAAGAAGAACCTTTATCAGTGCTGCAAGAGCACTATTACTGTGCTGTTCGTCCCAGTGTTCAGAGTCAGAGCTCTTGCGATAGTTCGGGGCATGGCTCTTCATAAGTCAAAGGATGGGGGCAGGTATGTCATTATGACTTGATAGAAAGCACAATAATGTCCCTGGCTATTCATCATGAGCTTGCTAAATGTTGTGCCAGCGATTCTTTTACATACGAACTGACATTCTTGTTTTGTATATCCTCGCAGGATGTAACTTTGATATGCCTGCGCAGTTTACCCTTTCCTTCCAACACCGAATCTGGATCCGATAAGCTGGCGCCCTCACTGAATTCGATAGAGGCGTGGGATTGATAGAAGAACAGGCCTCCTATCAACCTCTGGCCTTTGGAAAAGACCAGACCGCCGTACTTAATGTCTTCAATGACATCTGGGTCAACATTGAAATACATATCTCTAATCTTCAGCGCCATGTCGTAACGTTCGGCCTCTGTCGATTGAAGGTCCATCATAAAACCAGCAATTCTTTGAGTGCTGAAATCCTTCATCGTCGGCAATGTCCTCTAACTTGAAAGTCCTTGCTTCTCTTTTGCCTTATCATTTGGTGGATTGCTTATTCAGGCTGTACAGGTTGGCGTTTACTCCCTTGATGGTGATTGCTTTGGAGAAGCGCTGACCAATACGCTCAGAAACGTTAATAGACGCCGTGTTTTCGGGAATGATAAGGCTGATCAGTGCGTCCGCACTGGTATTCTCAAACCCCCATTGAACCGAACGGTGTGCCGCTTCCGTCGCATAACCTTTACCCCAGTACTCCCTTGCCAATGCCCAGCCAACCTCAATGCCCGGCCATCCCTCTGGATTATAAAGCCCGACTCTGCCGACAAACTGGCCCGATAATTTCTCCTCAACGGCCCACATACCAAACCTGCGGAGTTCCCAGTGGCCGATCAACATCGCTAATCCTCTCCAGGACTCTTCGCTGGACAGTGTCTGACCCGTGCCTATGTATTTCATGACTTCCGGGTCAGCACACATCTGTGCGTAGGGTTCAACGTCCTGTTCATTGAAGCCTCTGAGAATCAACCGGTCAGTCTCAAGGATAGGTATTATCATTCCAATGAATCATCCACTTATAATTGATGAATGTACCAGTGTTAGCCACCTGTGGCTGGGGGTAAAGCATTTCGGTCGAGAAGCAAAACCCGGAAAGCTCCGAAACCATAGGTTATGGGAATTATTCGCCATTGATAACCTTATAAAATGACTTTATTGCCCTGGATACCGTAATAATGACAGCTAAGGCATTGGCCGCATCAACAGCGACCTCTTTTCCATTAATGTTTTTGAAATCGGGTGAAACGGCTTCCAGCTCACCTTTATCAAAAAATATTCCATAACAGCTCAGGCAGTAATCTAATTCAATACCCTCAACGTCAGCATGATGAAGTGGTTTATCAACACAGCATGGGCACTTGAGGTCAGTGCTTTTCTGAGATGGGCGAAGGCTGTTGATCACCAGATGGGTATCAAGTTCTGAACGGTTAACCCAAGTACCTTCACAATAAAAACAAACGAGGTATTCTTTATTTCTGTAAGGCTCAACTCTCAGCCGTTCCTGGCACTTTGGGCAGTTATTCTGAGTCATAGATAGTAAAGGCTACTCTTTGAGAGTCAATCTGAGGAGTAAAAACATCACTTTCAGCCAGCTACTGGATGAGCTTGCTCGAGAGCAATTTTGTATAAAGATTCAATATTTATTTTCTATTAAATAGGGTTCAAATGTATGAACCCTATTTTTTGGTTATCAATTCGGCAACAGTTAAAACAGGGCTACTTGGTTAACCACGCAGTGCGACCCTCCAAATGAGATCTCCTTATCGTTTCAAGATCCCGCCTGGTATACCGTTGTTCTGCTTGCTTATTTTTTGAAGCGTCGGCTTCCTGTTTCAATCGATCTTTAATTTCTGCTTCAATTTGTTCCTGTGACTTTGTTGCGTTACTGGCAAATTCAAGTGCAGTCTCCTCATCAGTTTTACGCTGAGGTGGGTGACCTTGAGAGTGGTGCTGGCTTACTGATGCATAACCAGAAGACAAATAGGATCTATCATCGTATAAATGTGAAGGGGGAGCAGTAGGCTCCTTCTGAGTTGAAGGTAAAATACTGCGATCTCTTCTGTACTCAAGTGTAACTGCCTCTTCAGCTATCCTCCGCTGCTCTAGGTCGTGTTCATTATTTTCCCTGGCTATGATCATAAGGCTGTTCTGGCCTCTCCCCTCATTAGCAGCAAAATTTTGAGCCAGGGCAAAATCCTCGTCGAATCGCATATTACGAGTATCAATACTCATCAACAAACTTTCTTGTTCCCTCCCCTCATTAGCAGCAAAATTTTGAGCCAGGGCAAGATCCTCTTCGAATCGCATATTGCGAGCACCAATACTCATCAGCAAACTCTCCTGTCCCCTCCCTTGGCCTTCAGCTATTCCTCTAGCCACAGTTTCACTAAGTCTTTGATCACGGGTATTCAAGCTTGTCAGACCATCCTGCTCAATTCCTCCACCATGTTGGTTCATAAAGTGACCGAAGCCTAATGATGGATAATGGTGCAAAGAGGGGTACTTCTTGTCTCCTCTCCATACAGGTGGTAATGATCCTCTTGTCGTCTGTCCAGGGAATTCAAAACCGGGGAGTACTGGTGAAGCCCTCTCATGAGCCTTAATGGAAGGCATTGGTTCTTCTGTACCCGCAAGCTGTTGCTCGAGCCACTGCTGATCAGCCTTGCTACCCAGAGTGGGCTGCGAAGAGGAATGGTCTTTCTGGAGATCTTCAGAATGGGTTAACCCAGCCTCTGTTGTGGCATGATCATTCACCACTTGTTCTTCGATTTGCTTCTCATCCTGAGCTGAAGGCTCAACGCGCATCACCTTATTCTCAGGAATAATCTGCAAAGATGGAAATTGAAGGTCACGGGCAAAACTTGGCTGGGCTGATTCGTCAGGGTAACTATTCAGCACCCTTCATATAAATCTGGAATTTTCTGATTTTTCGACCATCATCTTATACTCAATTTTTCTAACAAATCTCCAGTATGGAACCAGACTTCCCAGCTACTCCGTTTACCGAAGCTCTCCTTAAAGAGAATGAAGAGCTTCGGACCGAGAATGCGCTTTTACGGGAACGTTGCAGCGAACTGGAAGAAAGGGTTAATAAAAACAGTCAAAACAGTAGTAAGCCACCATCGTCAGATGGTTATCAAAAGCCCAGTAAAAAAGGGAGTGATAAAGGTGATACATCTTCCAAAGAAGCCCCCTGCTCCTCACAGGAAACACCGAACCCCAAAAGCCTTAGACCATCTTCAGGCAATAAACCAGGTGGCCAGAAAGGTCATCAAGGCTCTTGTTTGAGACGTGTCGCCTTACCCGATTATGTCAGGCATCTGAAGGTTGAAAAATGTTGCTGTTGCCAGTCTTCGCTTATCGATATTAAACCCACCAAATACATTGAGCGACAGGTTTTTGATCCAGGTAGACCCGGAGAATTTGAAGTTACCGCGTACTGGGCAGACGTTAAAGTATGTCCTTGTGGTAAACGGAACACCGCTGAGTTTCCCCAAGGAGTGAAAGCCGCTGCTCAATACGGAGAAGTGACTCAGGCAATGGCTGTTCATTTAAACCAGTATCACTTCATCCCATATCACCGGGTGTCTGAGTATTTCAATACTATTTATTGCATGAGTGTCAGCGCAGGCTCTGTTGCCAATTTTGTTGCCTATACCCATGAGAACCTGGCCTCTACTGAGCAGAGTATCCGCGATGCTTTACAAGAAAGTCCGGTTGCAGGAGCGGATGAAACTGGCATGCGGGTTGACGGTTCACTGTGGTGGTTACACATTATGCGAGATGACCAATGGACGCTTTACTACCTCTCAGAAAGGCGAGGTTGTGAAGCAATGGATGCAATGGGCATCCTGCTGACTTTTGCAGGCATTCTGGTTCACGATCATTGGAAGTCCTACTTTGCCTATGCGGCAGTGCATGTGCTTTGTAATGCCCATCATCTGAGAGAGCTTCAGGGAGTTGTCGATAGGGATGCGAATAAGCTGGCTCTGCGGCTGATGAAATTGCTTACGCTCTCCTGGCACTTCTGCAAGAAATACAAAGCAGCCGGTCTGACTCAAATGCCTGGTGCAATACAGCTTCGCATTGAGACGATATACGACCAAATCCTTCAAAGGGCTCTCACGAAGGAAACCGCTTATATGGAAAAACAACGACAGGTGCTTGGACGTAAGAAGGTCAGGAATACCAAGGCCTACAACCTGTTCAAAAGGCTTATTGAGTTTAAGGTTGAAACGTTGCGCTTCATGTCGGACTTTTCAATTCCCTTCGATAACAATGGCAGTGAACGTGATGCCAGGATGGCCAAACTTAAGCAGAAGATCTCAGGCTGCTTCAGAAGCGAAGACGGAGGTACCATGTTTACCCGAATCCGAAGCTATTTATCATCTGCTAAAAAGCAGGGGTTGAACATATTTCAGGCGCTTCTTAAAGCGGTTCGAAATTACAACAATACGCCTTTGCTGGGTGCTGAATAGTTACTCGTCAGGAATAATAGAAAATGAGCTGTGTATAGAGCTGACACTGGGAAGATGCTCGAGTGAGTCTTCAGCAGGGTATACCGGTTCTGGAGACTGGGGGACCGACCCACTATTCTGGCTCTCACTGCCCAGTGTCTGGCTCTCACTACCCAGTGTGGGGGTACCCTCAGGCATACTCACAACAACGATGCTGTCTTCAGAGTCTGAAGACAGTACGCTATCAGACTTGCCTTCTGCCTCATTGCCGGGGGCAGTAACCACCTCCCCGGTACCTGGCGCCTCATCCGGTGATGAACTTCTGCAGTGTCGAGTCGTCAACTCTCGCGAAGGGCCAGGCTCATAAAACTCCCAACCCGATGGTGGCGGTGAGTCAGGTCGCCCTGATAGCGAAGGGGGTACTGAAGAAGGCGCCTGTAGATGGGCTGCCTGATGACCACTGAGGCAGGCTTGCCCCTCGGTACTTTCAGGTTTTTTATCAAACTTTAGTACAAGGTTTAGTTTGCCCTCATGTTGAGGTGGCTGTGCTGCGCCCACTTTATCAAACATGCCTGTTTCTCCTGTTTTTTAGAAATCAAATGATCAAGATCTTTTTAGAGTCTCTTTTCATTTCTAGACATGTAAGAAGTTGGTGAGTTCCAGTCTTACCCGAATGAATTGTGACGACTGACCCAAAACGTTCGTAATATAGTGCCGTGCAGTAGAATGATGAGGTCAGGCTTTTCTTCATCACCAGGTGCAAAAGGCCAGGCCTGAGAGGGTGGGTTCTGTTTTCACCGCAAAGACACAGAGGAAACGGATTTCGGTACCTGAATGATTCTGTGATCAGTTTTTCACCCCATCGGAACGCTGATCAAGCGCGCTCTTCATGGGATAAGTTATTTCTACATTCCGATGGCAACAATTCATAAGGTATGTCGGTTTTATTGTTACCTACCGCTGACATTCCCGGCACGGGCTCATCGTAACCGCATAACCAGGACATAGGGCTGGTCGGGCTATTGTTAACCACGGCAGGTCTGTAGGTTAAGATTTTTCCTTTCAATATTACGGGTGCCTTGTGACCTATCTGAATATGAATGGCGCCCTCCTCAACGGTAATGCTTTCTACCCGGTTCCCAATCAGCAGTTCAGGAGCTGGTACACCTGCTTGCCGGTTATTTATCGGGAAGGCCAGGTTTTCATGGTAATACGCTTGTACTTTCTCTCTGATGGAGGATGAGATACTTAATGCATCGACGATTTCACTTCGGTGAATATACGTCTGATACTGCGGCATCGCGACTGAGGCTAAAATCCCAATGATGGTTACAACAACCATTAACTCAATTAAAGTAAATCCATTTTCTTTTGATGTCATGACACTGAACTCAGGGTAAAGAGCGGTTGATAGGCGCTGTTGATAAAGCAGTAAATGGAGTAAATGATTACCACGCCTGAAATGGTGAGCAGTAATGTGGTATATGCCTCTAATCGTCTTTGCAAGACCTGCTTTTCACGGCTCAGAATCGCAGTAATTTCCTGATGTCGTCTGCCCGGGTTATGGATGAACTGATTTAAATAACGATAAAGCTCGTTATCACTTTCATCATAATCGATCGGGTAATTCATTAAGCTGAGCAGCTGTTGATAAGAGGCTTTTATCTTACTGGGCATCAGCAGTCTGAAAAGAAGGGACCTGGCAGGCTCGATGGCTAAGCATGATATCCGTTTCATGGTATGCGATGACAGTATGGAAAAGCATAATACAAGGGCTATCGTGGCGGTTATGGCATTCCAGTGATCAACATACCATGCCATGTCGTCAGAAACCGGGAAATTCAGGTTCTCGTACATCGCCATAAACGCAGGGATGACCTTGGTCATATATACCGTTGATGCCAATAAATAGATACCAGTCACGTACGAGAGATAAGTGTGCGCTCTTTTGGTTTTATCCAATGCCTTGATGGGCTCAGAAAAATCAAGAGCACCATAAGTTGACGTTGCAATCAGTGCTTTTTCCCTGGACGCGGTATTCTTTAACCGCTCTTCAAGCTTGAATTGCAACGATCTTTTTTTGGATGCAGGTCCATACCAATGGACAGCCTCACACCGGGAAGCATGTTCAAAAGCCACAGAGGGGGATTCAGACGTTTGCAAATGTTCATTCATTTCCCGACAGAGGAAATGAAATCGGCTCCATGTCATTTTTTAACTCCAGAGGGTTGGGATATAAAGCGATTGGTGCCAAATAAACGGGTCATTACCGGAATATAATCAGTGGTGATGGGAGCAGTAATTTCATTATGCTCAAGACAAAATAAAAGAAATGACACCGGCTTCTTCGTTTTCTAACCACAGAGACACAAAGGAAAGCTTTTTAGTGCTTTGACGATTTTATGATCAGGTTTTCAGGTCTCATGATTCAAGAACTGCCTCCGGTCTTTACACACCTAAAATTTAACGTGGAATTTTTATTCATTGACCGTGTTAGATAGAATGCTTTGTTAGGAAGATGTTTTACTGTTTTTAATAAACACATCATACTCATATGTGGTGATTTCAAATGGGTTTCCATCTGGGTCTTTGAAATAAATAGACCATGAAACCGCATGATCAACTGGCTTACAGTGAATATCGTTTTCAGCTAAATGAATAATCCATTCATCCAGTTCTGAAGCTCCCACCTTGAACGCAATTGTTGTATCTTGAATCTCAGCATTTTCAAAAAGAGCCAGGTGTATATTCTTATTCGCACTCTCTAACGTCAGTGGACCACCACTCACAGCCCAAAACTCTAAAGTTTCCACCCTTTGAAACCCTAATACCAGCCTATACCATTCTTCTGATTTAGACCTATCTGAGACATTGAGGTGAATATGATCAACATTTTGAAGATTTGGAATCATGGATTTTCCCGGGACTTCTCAAAATATGTCTGATGCCTTCTTGTCAGGGGGCAGCCGGAATGCGGTGCAGGCTGTCCCGAAGAGGCTTGAGTGTAAGTGAGCAACTTGTTACAGGGCATTACTCGAAGCACCTTTTTATCAAGTAACCACATACCCACGCCAAAGCAAAAAAGATACCCGATATGGCAAGCAGGCCAAAGCTGGCACCGACTAGCTGGAGAATGAATTCCCGGTTCGCTGATGCAAGCTCAGTAAGTAGTGCCCCAATTATGCCTGCACCGAAAACACTGAAAGCAACAAAACCAATGAGCATAGAAAAGAACACTAAAGGTTTCTGTAGTCTTTTAAACTGAATGCCTAACAGTATTGCTTCTATTAATCCCATAGCTGACTCTTGTATGTCTTATAACGCCTGCCTGTGCGCCTTGTCCGCATGACGCACTCGTTAGGCGCGAGTTACTCTTTGATTTCGATTCTGTATGCTTTATATACTTTGTTGTCTATGTTTTCGACACTGTGTAAGCCCTCAGGATCCAGCCACTGTGGATTTTGGTGTGACATTCCATCTGTGGGTTTAGTCATGAATAGCAGCTGACCGTTCTCGCCATAATATTTTATTTGAGCTGGCTGATCGACAATCATGACACTACTCGCTTTATGAGTGTGGACAGGCTCTCTTGCTCCAGGCTCTATCACAACTCTCAGGACTCTCACATTTTCGTTTTCAAGGAGGATTTTATGAGAGTCTGGTGCTGCTATGACCGCATCAAGCGATTCTGAATGTTCCCATGGACTTTCCTCATCTCCAAATGCGATGCTGCATGAGAGCAATAGAAGTAAAGAGTAACTCTGGAATTTATTCACGAACAAAACCCTGTTGATTTATTCATCATGAGAATAGCAGGATTTACTCGAATGATGGTTTAGCGCCTAACCGCCGCAGACGGTGTCGGGTGGAGGAGCGTAGCCCCGGAACGAACTGGAAGCATTGGTTATGTGATTTCTTGCAGACATGCGGAAACGCCTAAGATTATTAGCCTTAAGCGTTTCTTCTACCCAGTTCGATTAGAGATTAACCGAGATTTACAACTTCATATGTAAGATCGGGAAAGGTTTACCCATATCATCGAGAGGTGAACGTGAGATGACGTTAAAACCCATGTGCTTGTAAAAATTAACAGCTTGTGGGTTTTGCTCATTTACATCGACACTCACTGCTCCCAGGTGGTTTACTGCATACTCAAGTAACAACCGACCTATGCCTTTTCCCCGTGCCTTGTCGAGCAAAAAGAGCATCTCAACTTTCGCATCATGAACGCCCACAAACCCTAGAATCTGGTCTTCGGCATTCTTGACACATTTCAGTGTCACAGCAGGGAAAGCCTGTTCGATGATGATAGGCTTAAAAAACTCAATATCTTCTTCCGTAATGAAGTCATGAGTAGCTCGGACTGAATTTTCCCAAACATCCAGCATTTCTGCATAGTATTCAGGAAGCACATTTTCAACAATCATAGATTTCTCTGTTACGTTCAATTGCTCTGATGTGCAGCCGCGAGTTGCAAGAATAACATCCTATTGCAAGTGAGTAATAGTTGAGATTTGCACTAATTACATAACATTGTATTATGTGTTGACCTCACTACTACTGCGGAACTTTATATCTTTAATAATGTTAATAATAGAAACCAATCCTATAAAAGGATGTTTTTTAATGCTATCAGTTTATAAATTACACTATGGTGGGCAAGAGCTAATTAGAGTCGAGAAACCGGACTCTGATAAAAACGAGTGTCCAGTTTGTATTGGCGAATTTTTAGATAGGAAGTTAATAGAAACTGACTGCAATCATTTATTTCATGCTTCATGTTTGAAAACATGGCTCAATACTAAAGTTGAAGGAGGGATAGTAAATAATTGCCCATTATGCAGACGAAACATATACACTTTAAGAGCAGCCCTTAATAGATTACAGCTAGATGATGTGGAAGATCAGCTGGCAGTTGCATGCATAGACAAAGCAAAACAAGCCCTCGAAGAGTATTTAAACGGAAATAAAGATACATCATTAGATTTTATCAGGATAAATATACAAATCGCTTTGGATAATGGTTTAGAATCTGAAGCAGAACCCTTGGTGATACGCTGTAAACTTGAGATGGCGAAAGAAGCCCTCGAAAACTATTTAAACGGAAATAAAGATACATCATTAGATTTTATCAGGATAAATTTACAAATCGCTTTGGATAATGGTTTAGAAGCTGAAGCAAAACCCATGATGATACGCTGTAGACTTGAAATGGCGAAAGAAGCCCTCGAAAACTATTTAAACGGAAATAAAGATACATCATTAGATTTTATCAGGATAAATTTACAAATCGCTTCGGATAATGGTTTAGAAGCTGAAGCAAGGCCTTTCTTGGAGAGGTTGAGTAAATTGCTTGGTTGAGACACATAAGATTGTATTAGAACTCAAATGAGCAATATTGGTTATTGAACTCACTTGAGTTATATCCCCCCATTCACCTTTCTTAATGACTCACGTGAGATATATCACCCTTTTTACAGGTTTGGTAACGCTCTGATTAATAAGTCTTTTCGCAATTCCCTCCGATACGTCAGAGTTACCTTAGATAAGCCTTTTGCACCTGACTGAACATCACAAGCATCCTTGTGATAGAAACCATTAATCACCAGGCAGTCTCGTTTCTGCGCAGATCAGGGCTTCAGCACATGGCTCAGTTTCTCAGCAAAACAGCAAAAATGACAAAAACGCTACCGCCCGTAGATTTGCCCTGATCGTATCATCATCAGGGGGAGCAGGGTTCCTGGTAGCTCAGTAGGTCGTTATAACGCCGAGCTATTGTACAGAGACTCTCTTTAAAACGACTATAGTCTTATATCAACAAAACCGGACTCCCCAAAAGAAAACGCCCGCAGAAGCGGGCGTTTGGGGTTTTGCAGAGCATTAGCCGTTAGAAGTCATAACGGATATTGGCCAGCCAGGTATCGGCACTGAAGTTGGAGTTCCAGTTCCGGTCGTAGTTGGCAGACAGACTGACGTTGTTGTTTAACCAGTACTGCACACCCAGACCCGCCTGATAGTTGGTCTGTTCTGGCTTGGCACCGGTGGTAACAAAGCTGTTACCGGCACCGGTCAGGAAGCGGGCAGCGGTATCACCCCGGTCGGCGGCAAAGTCGTGCCAGGCCATCAGGTTCACTTCTGGAATCAACAGACCGCGCTTGGTATCGATTGCGGTCATTGCCCGCAGGCCGGCACCCAGCTCCACCGTTTCAATGCGCTGATCCAGCACTTCCATATTCAGCGGCTGCAGGGTGTAGCTGTCGGTATCCACACGGCTGTAGTTAAAGGCCACCTGAGGCTCAACAATGGTGTCATTGTCGTTAAAGGCGAAGGTGCGGCCAGTGACCAGGCGCAGGGCTACCTGGGCAGCATCGCTGTCGGCGGTGGACTTCACGTTGGCAGTGTACTGCTCGATATCGGAACGGCTGACACCGAAGGCGATACTGCTGTCCATAAAGTAGTCCTGCTGACGCCAGCTGCCATAAGCAGTGAGCAGGTAGCTGTCGGTTTCGCTGCGGTTGGCGCTGCCTTCCACATCGGACTTGGTGACACCGTAGGTCACGGCCAGGCCGGCAGTGAGGGTATCGCTCAGATCGGCATCGGCACCGATGGTAAAGCCACGGGTGCGGTAGCTGTAACCGTCGAAGTCATTGCCCTGGTACTGAACCGCATCCTGGTCTCCATCAGACGCAAGAGCCTGCATCCAGAGTGAGCCGGGCTCGATGTTGTCACCAGAGCTGACCCCGCTGACGCTGCTGCGGAAACCGGCAATACGCTTGAATACGGCACCCAGCGTTTCGCTCTGAGCGGCCTGACTGGCACCGACAACGCCGGAGGAGTCTGGCACCATCTCTTCAGCAATGGCGGCCAGTTCTTCCGCGGTTTCTGCCTGCTCAATGGCCTGGCAGATTGCATTGCATTCGCCACCAGAGCTGGCGATGTATTCCTGCATGTAGGCATCGATAACCTGGACTTCGTTACCGGTGGCGCCAACACTTTCAATAACCTGACCAAAGTCGTTGGTAGCGACCGTCACGCTGAGGCTGTTTACCGTTACTTCGGCCAGTTCCGCGGTAATGATGGCAGAGCCGGATTCAACGGTTACACCGTTGTGAGAGAGTGCATTACCAGACAATGCCAGATAATCGACAGGGTCCAGATTTACCTCAAGGTTCTGAGAGGCGGTAATGACCAGGCGGCTGTCGCTGCTCAGGTAAATATAACCCTCAGTGCTCAGCATCGCTTCCGCTGGGTCGGTCTCATTGCTGATGTTCAGGCTGAGCGTACCACCGTAAAGGTTAAGGTCACTTTCAAAGCTACGGGCTTCACCGGTCAGTGTCAGGCTACCGCTGGATTCAATATTGATGAAGCTGCCACCATAAACGTTGCCGTCCAGCGTGGTAACACCGTCAACATAAATCTGCTCGATATCGTGCAGATCTCCGGTGATGCTGCCGCCATCGATATACGCTCTGTCACTGCTGCCTTCTGAGCTGCCAAAAATACTACCGATGATCTGGCCGGCTTTCTGTACCAGTGTCAGCGGTGCAAAGGCATCGCCGTAATCTATGGCGGTGACCGTTTCACCGTCATTACCACCCGTAATGGAGCCGTAGTTTTCGACGGAACCATCATGGTCTGCACCAAAGCTGGCGTAGATCGCTGCACCCTGATCCGAGCTGATGGTGCCGGTATTGAGGATGTCCCCATTCAGCTCGCCATTGATGTGGATGCCCTGGTAGTCGCCATTGATGACCCCTTCGTTATAAATGGCGGCCTTCTGGCTGCTTTCACCATCAAAACCGGTGGATAGCTCATCAATATAAATACCGATGTGCCTGCTGTTGATGGTACCACTGTTGGCAATGCCGGCTTCCAGGGCGCCATCGTTCAGTATGGCTGCTTCGATCATGCCGTCTTCGACCAGGATGCCGTAGCCTGCGGTAATATCACCGGTGTTCAGAATGCCGGCGCCAACCCCGGTACCGTCAGTAACGGAGATACCACGCCCATAGTATGGGCCTTCTTCTGTGACGGTGATGGTGCCGCTATTGGCAATCATGCCTTCGACGTAAGAGTCTTCAGCGGATACACCTTCATAGCTGGCATTCATGGTGCCGCTGTTGAGGATATCGCTCTCAAGGTAACTGCTTTCCAGGTACATGCCTGTGCTGGCGTTGATAACACCCGCATTGATCATACTGGTTGCCGGCAGGTCTTCCAGGGTAATGCCAGTGCCGCCATCCGTGACGGTGATCACGCCATTTTCATCATTGATCACCGCACCGACAGGAAGCCCTTCGGCATACCCCATAAAGCTATCGACATAGATACCACCATAAGCTGCGGTAATCTCGCCATCGTTCCGGATGCCGGTGGAGACATCGCTGCTTGACGTGTAGATGCCATAACCATTGCTGGCGGTGATGCTGCCCTCGTTAATAATGCTGTCTGCTACTGTGTCGTACAGACTGATGCCATCCATATCGGCAGTAATAACACCGCTGTTGCTGACCTGGTTAACGAAGCCATTTTCCCAGCTTTCGACATAAATGCCGTAGTCCGCTTCAATCAGGCCTTCATTCAGGATATTGCCGCTTATCTGGCTGTTCTCAACGGCAATCCCCGTGTCGCTTGCATTGATAGTGCTGATGTTCACGATGTCATCAGTCAGAATGCTATCGGTAACATTCAGGCCATAACTGGCATTGATAATACCGGCATTACCCAGACCGGTCGCCTCAACAAAATCAAGGCCGATACCGTAGGAATCTTCAGCCGTTGCGTTAATCACACCACTTTCGTCGTTAACAATAATACCAACGGATAAAGGGTCGTTTTCTTCAGGTGGTATTGGGCCAGGAGGTGGAGGTGGTGGTGGCGGAAAATCCTGTACAGCGAGCATCGGACCAAAGCCAGGATAACCGGAAACTAAAATGCCTTCGCTCGCATTGATGGTGCCGTTGTTGTAGACACCGGTGGTTAACTCACTTCCAGCGATGTTGATGGCCGCCCCATACTCCTCAGAGACATTGATGGTTCCTTCGTTGGCAACTGTGCCGGCCTGTGTGCTGTAGAGTTGAATACCTGACCAGTCAGCGTTAATGGTGCCAGTGTTGACCACACCTTCGGTCAAACTGCTTCCAACGGACTCCATACCAATAGCACTGTTGATGATACCGGCGTTAACCAGACTCTCTCCGGACAGGAAAAAGGCCCCCATACCAAAGCTGTCGCCATACTCTTCTTCGCTGTCAGTGGTTATGACGCCATTTTCATCATTGACGATGATGCCAACCTGTGAGCCTTCATCATCACCCGCCACTTCGATACCGGCATAACCGGCATTTATCTGTCCACTGTTGTATACGCCGTCGGTGAGGTTGCTGTCGGAAACATAGATACCAATATCACCAGCCAGTATGGCGCCAAGGTTTCCAACACCAGTAGCATTCACACCGTTCAGCTCGATACCGCTATTGCCGGCAGTGATGGTGGCATCAGCATTGTTCAGTACATACTGAACAGTGGTCTGGCCGTCACCCCAGCTGTCCAGAGCAATACCCGAGCCGAAAACATCGATATCTCCGTTATTGGTGACATCTTCTGCAATCTCACTGCTTCTGATATAGATGCCTGCACCGAAGCTGTTGTCATACATCCGTGGCATGGCTTCCTGAGGCGCTTCGACTTTGATCAGTCCATTGTTGATGACACTGTTGGCTTCAATACCATTGATGGCAATACCCAGTTCTTCAACCTGGATCTTGCCAGCGGTGTCATTAACGATGTTATTGAGCGTGGTGGTGCCGTTCTCACTGCTCTCCAGGTAGATCCCTTCATAGCCAGTGATCAGGCCGCTGTTGATCACGTCACCGGAAATGGTTGTGCTGTCTGCGTAAATGCCAAGGTCGGCAGCAATGGTACCCTGATTGATAATGCTGCCGTTTATCACAGCACTGTCGACGTCGATACCATTATCGGTGGCATTAATGGTTCCGTTCTCACCATTAATAATGCTGCCTGTTGTTGATGTGAAGTCTGTGCAGCTCTCTTCCAGCTCATCACATTCGGTAAAGGCTGAAACATAAATACCACTGCCTTCTATTTCTTCCGGTGGCGCAGGCTCTTCATCATCCCAGCGCTGGTATTCAGCGAAGCCGCCACTGGCATCAATCAGGCCATCATTACGAACAGTGCCGGAAACAGTACTGGAACTGACATTGATCCCCGCACCCGCTGTAGTAACGATGAGGCCGGTATTGGAGACACTGGCCGCCGTTGATTCATCGACATAGATACCGTCCCAGAAGCCAGTAGAGAAAATGGCGCCTTCATTGACCACGTCACCGACCGTTGAGTCATCCGCAACGATAATGCCTTCACGGGAAGAAGTGATCATACTGTCTTCACCCACATTACCCACACGGCCGGTAACATTGGCATTTTCAACTAGAATACCGAAGGTTTCGCCATATTCATGGTTATTCACTTCCACCCGTATTTCACCGGTGTTAATCACATCACCAGTGACATAGGCTGCCGGGGTTTCCTGTGTTTCCAGTTCAACCCCAACGAAAATACCACCCACCATATCTTCAATCAGAGCCGGTGTTTCAGGATCTGCATCGGTAATGGTGATGGTGCCGCTGTTGATTACGCTGCCACCAACGGTGGATTCGCCAAGAATTTCGAACCCTTCAGGACCATCAGAAGGTACGACGTTGGTCACCTGGATGCCGAACATGCCTACCTGCTGGTAGTGCTCGCCCTGGGTGGTAAGGGTGATATTGCCGCTGTTTTCAACATCACCGGCAATATCCGTTTCACTGATATGGATACCGATGTTGTCGCCCGTGATACTGCCCTCGTTCAGAACGTCGCCACCAATGGATGATGAGTCAATCCAGATGGCGTCGAATACCGGGGTTTCAGCGCTGCCAATCGTACCGCTGTTAACCACACTGCCAGCAACAGCTGTGTCTCGAACAATCAGGTAATCGTGAGTCAAGGTGCCACTGTTGATCAGGTCACCGCCAATATCGGCATACTCAACTTCAAGATACGTTGCCGTACCTTCATTGATGACATCTCCGCCGATGCTGAGGATAAGGTCATTGCTGTCGTCGTCATCGTCCAGGTTATCGCCAGCGAGGAAGAGTGAGTAATCGTTCTCTGTACCAATG
This sequence comes from Endozoicomonas sp., assembly GCF_965196975.1. Classification (NCBI taxonomy): domain Bacteria; kingdom Pseudomonadati; phylum Pseudomonadota; class Gammaproteobacteria; order Oceanospirillales; family Endozoicomonadaceae; genus Endozoicomonas; species Endozoicomonas sp. The sequence continues at coordinate 3,470,006 of NZ_OZ239981.1, read as the reverse complement.
CCATCCGGTAGAATCAGCTCGCCCTGGTTGATAACACTGCCGGTGATGTCGCGATCACCTTCCGGTCCGACCAGTACCTTGAAAAACTCTAGCCCGGTGGTATTGATAATATCGCCATCAACCGTACCGCCGACGGTGATAACATTGGCGAGATTGTCGTCGGATATGGTGATGGTGTCGCAGGTTTCACCAGAGCTGATGGTGATGCCCCCGTCGACCGGGGCGGGGCAGGGAGCGGCGGCGGCTCCCATGGAGTAGGTATGCAAAATGGCCACTACCGCTGTACTTAACAGCGATTTGCGGAATAGCTCGTTCCTGTTCATGGTTATTCTCTCTTATGAGCGAGAGCCACACTGCACAAGAAACTTTTACTGCCTGTCCTGGGAAAACGACAATGGCTTTACAATTAGCAATACGTAATCTTACTTAAAATTTACGATAAATCCACAATAATGTGATGGGTTTTGCATTTTTATTGGATTTTATTGATCTGGATGCGTGTTCTTGCCCGAAAAATAACCTTGATGATGTTTTCCGGATGCAAGGCGCTCAGAATAAGAGGGGTAACCGTGAAGAAAATGACCGAGTAAAGTTTAACCCGGTCATGCTAAATGGATGCTTTTCCACGGTTCTGCTGTGAGGCAAGCTTCAGGGCGTTGGTTTAAATGGCTTCCAGTGCTTCTGATAACTTTTTCACAGCTATCACTGTCAGACCGGGAATCGGCTTTCTTGGCTGATTGGCTGCGGGAACAATGGCCCGGCTGAAACCGTGCTTGGCGGCTTCGATCAGACGCTCCTGGCCATTGGCCACCGGGCGGATTTCTCCGGCCAGACCAACCTCTCCAAACGCCACCAGATCCTGAGGCAGCGGTGTATCCCGCAGGCTGGATACCACGGCCAGCAGGCTGGCCAGGTCGGCACTGGTCTCGGTGATCTTTACGCCACCGACCACATTCAGAAATACGTCCTGATCACTGGTGAAAATACCACCGTGTCGGGTCAGAATTGCCAATAGCATGGCCAGGCGGTTCTGTTCCACGCCGACGGTTACACGGCGCGGGTTACCCAGTTGGGATTCCACCACCAGCCCCTGTATTTCAACCAGCAGCGGGCGGGTACCTTCCCACAGTACAGAGATAATACTGCCTGAGGTCGCTTCCTGGGTTCGGGAGAGGAAGATGGCTGAAGGGTTTTTCACTTCTTTCATGCCTGTTTCGGTCATGGCGAAAATACCCAGCTCGTTCACCTGACCAAACCGGTTTTTGGTGGCCCGCATCATCCGGAAGCGGGAGTCATCAGTATTGCCCAGCATGATCTGGGTATCGATGATATGGGACAGGGTCATGGGACCGGCCAGGGAGTTGTCCTTGGTGACGTGGCCAACGATCAACAATACCGTGCCGGTCTGTTTGGCAAAACGGGTCAGGAAAGCGGCAGACTCTTTTACCTGGCCCACGCCTCCGGGAACGGAGTCCACCCCGTTCATGTACATCACCTGGATAGAGTCGATCACGATGATGCCGGGCTTTTCCTGCTCGGCGACGGCCACAATGTTTTCTGCGGAGGTTTCCGCCAGCATTTTCAGGTTATCGGTTGGGAGTCCTAATCGCTGGGCACGGGCGGCAATCTGCTGCAGTGATTCTTCGCCAGAGACATAAAGAGCATTCATGGACTGGGCAACGTGGCAGAGCACCTGCAGCAGGATGGTACTTTTCCCGGCACCGGGGTGGCCACCAATCAGCACGGCACTGCCTTTGACAAAACCGCCACCGAGCACCCGGTCAAACTCCGTCATGCCACTGGAAAAGCGGGGTGCTTCTTCAACATCCACTTCACTGAGGGTTTTCAGCTCGGAGAGGGTGCCGGCAAAGCCGGCTTTATTACTGGCGGCAATGGATGGAGAGGCCGCTGGACCGAGGTTCACCTCTTTATAGGTGTTCCACGCCTTGCAGTCCGGACACTGCCCCTGCCATTTGGCGGCTTCGCTGCCGCATTCAGTACAAACGTATGCTTTTCGGGATTTTGCTTTTGCCATGAAGAGTCTTTGCGCAAATAGAGTCAGTCTAACTGCTTAGCCAGTTCGCTGACAAACCTTCTGATTGAAACCACAAAGATCACAAAACTGTCGATTCTGAAGGAACAATCATCGGCAGCTTTGTGATCTTTATGGCTCCAGTCCTTCAACAGGCTAATTTTCAGATTTCTGCGATACTTTACAGTCAGGTAGTAAAAGGATTCGCGAACATGAGTCATTTTTTCACTCCCGATGACTATGCCATTGCGGTGGCTGAGTCACCAGTCGCAAAGTACGTTTACACCCCTTATGTAAAAAGTGTGCTCATGATGCACCCGGTGAATTCCGTGTTGGACCTGCGCTGTAGTGAAGGTTTCTTTTCACGCCTTGCCCTGGTGGCAGGGGCTGAGTATGTGGTGGGTATTGACCAGTGTCCCGCGATGCTGGATCGTGCCATTCAACTGAATGAGTCTGCTGGCCTTGGCATTGAGTTCAGTCAGGCAGATCCAACGTCACTGCGACTGGATCGATCATTTTCTACGGTGTTCGCTTTCTGGCTGACCTGCCGACTGGCCAGCCTGAGCCATCTGAAAGAGCTGGCTGAAACCCTGTCTTATCATACGTCACCGGGTGGGTATAGCTATCTGCTGGCGATGGATTCTGAGCGTCATGCCCGGGTACAGGATAATCCACAGTCACCGGATGACTGCTATGGAAAAAAAGTGGACTCTGTAGATGACCTTCAGGATGGCGACCCATTTGAGTTAACCATTCAGGTCGGTGAGACTGAGGTACATTTTACCGACTACTGCTGGTCTACTGATACGGTTGTTCAGTGCCTTGAAGAGGCTGGTTTTTCCAGCGTGAATCTGCTTTATCCACCGGTGTCTGAAGAGGGGCTCAAGGCCAAGGGTGAGCATTACTGGGCAGCGTATCAGGGGGACCCGTTTGTTGTGGCGATAGAGGCTTACAAGCAGTGAGTAGCGACCATTTTCAGAGCGTTATTTTGGAACGGTAGACTTAAGCTATAGCGTGAGACAGTGCCTGAAATCCATTGTTCTGATATCTCCGCCACTATCATTGTTATAGTGGCTTTTTATATGAAATTGGCTGCAGTTATAAGTTTGTGGTGTATGGAGGTGAACTTTTTAAAACAAATATGATCTAGCAAGTAAGTTTTTAAAAAAAAATCGTAACTATTCAGCACCCTTCATATAAATCTGGAATTTTCTGATTTTTCGACCATCATCTTATACTCAATTTTTCTAACAAATCTCCAGTATGGAACCAGACTTCCCAGCTACTCCGTTTACCGAAGCTCTCCTTAAAGAGAATGAAGAGCTTCGGACCGAGAATGCGCTTTTACGGGAACGTTGCAGCGAACTGGAAGAAAGGGTTAATAAAAACAGTCAAAACAGTAGTAAGCCACCATCGTCAGATGGTTATCAAAAGCCCAGTAAAAAAGGGAGTGATAAAGGTGATACATCTTCCAAAGAAGCCCCCTGCTCCTCACAGGAAACACCGAACCCCAAAAGCCTTAGACCATCTTCAGGCAATAAACCAGGTGGCCAGAAAGGTCATCAAGGCTCTTGTTTGAGACGTGTCGCCTTACCCGATTATGTCAGGCATCTGAAGGTTGAAAAATGTTGCTGTTGCCAGTCTTCGCTTATCGATATTAAACCCACCAAATACATTGAGCGACAGGTTTTTGATCCAGGTAGACCCGGAGAATTTGAAGTTACCGCGTACTGGGCAGACGTTAAAGTATGTCCTTGTGGTAAACGGAACACCGCTGAGTTTCCCCAAGGAGTGAAAGCCGCTGCTCAATACGGAGAAGTGACTCAGGCAATGGCTGTTCATTTAAACCAGTATCACTTCATCCCATATCACCGGGTGTCTGAGTATTTCAATACTATTTATTGCATGAGTGTCAGCGCAGGCTCTGTTGCCAATTTTGTTGCCTATACCCATGAGAACCTGGCCTCTACTGAGCAGAGTATCCGCGATGCTTTACAAGAAAGTCCGGTTGCAGGAGCGGATGAAACTGGCATGCGGGTTGACGGTTCACTGTGGTGGTTACACATTATGCGAGATGACCAATGGACGCTTTACTACCTCTCAGAAAGGCGAGGTTGTGAAGCAATGGATGCAATGGGCATCCTGCTGACTTTTGCAGGCATTCTGGTTCACGATCATTGGAAGTCCTACTTTGCCTATGCGGCAGTGCATGTGCTTTGTAATGCCCATCATCTGAGAGAGCTTCAGGGAGTTGTCGATAGGGATGCGAATAAGCTGGCTCTGCGGCTGATGAAATTGCTTACGCTCTCCTGGCACTTCTGCAAGAAATACAAAGCAGCCGGTCTGACTCAAATGCCTGGTGCAATACAGCTTCGCATTGAGACGATATACGACCAAATCCTTCAAAGGGCTCTCACGAAGGAAACCGCTTATATGGAAAAACAACGACAGGTGCTTGGACGTAAGAAGGTCAGGAATACCAAGGCCTACAACCTGTTCAAAAGGCTTATTGAGTTTAAGGTTGAAACGTTGCGCTTCATGTCGGACTTTTCAATTCCCTTCGATAACAATGGCAGTGAACGTGATGCCAGGATGGCCAAACTTAAGCAGAAGATCTCAGGCTGCTTCAGAAGCGAAGACGGAGGTACCATGTTTACCCGAATCCGAAGCTATTTATCATCTGCTAAAAAGCAGGGGTTGAACATATTTCAGGCGCTTCTTAAAGCGGTTCGAAATTACAACAATACGCCTTTGCTGGGTGCTGAATAGTTACAAAAAATCTTATGTTGCGATCCAGTTATATTGACGCCTTATCATCGCTTTCTTCGCAGTTCCGCCAAAGCAACGATCCAATACCTGGATCTGATAGCAGGAAAGAGCCTGTTAAAAGGAAGATATCAGAAAAGCTATCTGTAGTTATCAAGCAGGAACCCGATGTACTTCCACCCCCACTGAAGGCTAGAAAGATAGAGGACTCTAGAGTCAGCTGTAAACGACCTGTTTCTGAAGCGAAAGTGACTGATGAAGTGGATAAAAAGCCTGTTGATCTTCCAGATCCTCATCCAGTTAGCAGTGTTCAGTCTCTAAAAAGAAAACCCCAGTCTGATTTAACCATTGTTTTGTCGAAGGGAAATAACCCTCCCCCATTGGTTCTTGCCAGAATAATAGGGAGTGATGAAGGCATGTTACGCAGCCCAAAACTGGGAAGGGCTGAAGCAGCAAGGCAGAGTAAGTTTCACTGTCAGGTGTTGGGGCAGGGGGTTTACACCGCACAGAGTACCAGACCCGGAGCCGGAGCCGGCTTATATGCAGGGATGGATTTTGCTCGCCATGTTTTAATCACCGAGTGTGTAGGAGAGATTGTGGAAGTTCATGCTGGTAGCAAAGGCTCCAGTTTGACATGGGAAAAAATTGGTTCCAGTTATGACTCATGGAGCCATCTGGTGGAAATATCAGATCACAAAATTCTGCAGTGTATCAAAGAGGCGGTTCCTGGCCTGGGTGGTGGTAGTTTTGCTAATGACAGTTTTCCCGATAAACCCAATGCTGAGTTCGTTCGAATCAAGGATGAAGAGCGAGGCGAGTATCGGGTTTTTATTAAATCACTGTGCTTTATCCCTGCCGGAGCGGAAATAACGGTCAGTTATGGTGAGGGGTTCTGGCTTTCTTTTAAGGAGATGTATCCTGATCGGTATGAACATATTTTTGGTGAAAAACTCTTTGACATTGATGGTTGGAATGAATGCTGGCAGAACGCTTTTCAACCAGGAAAGAAGCCAGGAACGGTTGTTTTCCGCAAGCAGGGACTTGTCGATTTATTGAACCGGAAGAAAGAGGTTCCTCAGTGGGAAGAGCTCAATGATTGCCATAAGAAATGGAATAAAGATCTAGTTATTTATGCACTTTATAAATATTGGAAAGTTGGACCGGAGAAGCTTACGCCGAGCGTGCTCAGTTTGCTGAAACCGGACTCTGACCATTATTTTACAGCGATGGGCAAATACACTGCCTGCCAGACAAGAAAAGCGAAAGACATTATTTCCGACTGGGGAAGGCCAAAGGGTAATCATCATCATGCTCCATTGATGATTCCGACTAATGGCGTTTTTCGAACCAAAATTACCACGTGGGGGTCTGAGCACATCAATGTCTTTTATCGTTTTTTTAAGCCGCAACGATATGTAGAGCAGGTTGACGCTAAAAAAAGTTCAGATGCTTTGATGCATGTACTCAAGATACTAAACCCCCAACATCCGCTCTATGAGCAGTTAATAACTGAGTATATTTTCAGGTACCTGAAAACGGGTATTGGTCAGACGGTTAATTTTAATTCTGACCAAACAAAGAAGGGACTGAAATCTTTAAACACACTGTTGTTGTCATCGGCACCACCGGTGCCTGAGACAGTGTGTGGAGAGCCTCTTGGGTCCAGTAATAAATGGTCTACACCGAGTGTAAGAGAGTTATTAAGACGAAAGGGGGTTCAAATTATTGAGGCAAAGGGGGTTCAGTATATGAGTCCGTTCAAACAGCTGGACATGCTGTTTGACCTGAATGAAGAACATGAAGAGCAATATATGGAGGGCTTATTAAGCCTATGTCGAGAACGGCGTTGTCAGTTTGGCACAATCGCGAGGGATGCTAAGGGGTCGAGAAGTGGCTATGGTATTCGGTTCAGAGCAATCCATGGCGTAAAGTATGATCCGAAGTATGCGGATAAACATGCCCTGTTTTTCCAGTATATTCACCATGCGGGCATAGATTGTCAGGAGGTATATCAGCAGGCAACCAGTGAAACATTGTATAAATGTATCCGGATGATTGGACCCAGGTATAAGGGAGCTGTTTCTCAAAGAGAGCTATTGGCAATAGCACTAAGCAGGTTTGGCCCTAGAAATGAAGAGAATAGAAAGGTCCTTGAAGTAGCGATAAAGAAAATTCGTGATAGCTTGCATGACGACTTACGCTCAATGAAAAACAGTGACCTATGTTCAACGCTTCAGCCGTTGGGACGTAAGTTGTGTTTGAAATATGAGCAATTGCCAGAGGTGGCGGCTTTGCGTGATTCTTAAAGCCTGGCTGGAGGTATTGACCTCTCTGCGTGAGTCTGCAGAAATGGTATTACTCCATATACTCAAGAAAACCGCTCACCACTATAGTGGTCTCTATACGTTTAATTTCAGGAAGTGCCGAGTTGTCTGCTGTTGCCGTTCTTCCCAGAATGCTGGGAACCCTGTTTTATTATTCTCCAACCTCCGAAGAAGCCGTTGGTGTTATTTCCGAACTGGCTGAACTGCCTGCTCTGCTGGACTGGCAGAACTCCTCGCTGATTGAGGACGCGACAGCGCGTCTGTGCTCTGTGGATATAGCAGAATTGCCTTACCAGTTTTCCCTGCTGTTTGAAGGGCAGGGCGCCATGCCTGCGCCACCCTGGGGATCGGTTTATCTGGACAGGGAAAACCTGCTGCTGGGTGAAACGGCACAGGCTTATCGCCAGTTTCTGCGGACAAACGAGGTGGAACTGGATACGGATTTGAATGAGCCGGAAGACCAGTTTGGCCTGATGATTCTGGCCATGGCTTACTTTATGGAAACGGAGAATGACGATGCCGTGGTAGAGCTGCTCGGTACTCATCTGCTTCCATGGTCCGGCCGTTATCTGGAATTGCTGGCAGAAGCCGATGAGAGCGGCTTCTACAGCGCTCTGGCGGAAGTAGCTGATGAATTCCTGAAGGAAGTCTCTGAAGCGTACGAAGTGACGGCCGATACTCGCCAGCTGTATCGATAATCTCTGTACACTGTTGGCCGGTAAATGCCGGGTCGGAGAAAACTATAAAAAAAACAGGTTGCCTGTCCGATACATTTGAGAATGCCCTTGGGGTTGTTGATGTTTCATTCCGCTGATCTCGTAATGGAATGCCAACAGCCCCTTAACTTCGATAATGACTAACCAGATGACTACCCGCTGTATAAGAAAATGATCTTGTATTGTGGGCCTTCCTCAGCTTCAAGGGCATATATTCAGGGATAATTATGCCACTAAAACGGACAAGTGGGACAAGTTCAAAGCCTATTGCTGCCTCGGAGCCCGCTGATCACTCTGACAAAAAAGAGTCTTTGCCTTTTGCCTCAGGGGTGTTCAGGCATTGGCAGATACTGGGGAAAAAAATTGAAAAAAAGCTGAAGAAAGTAGGGGCGATGCTTGAGTTGCCAACCACTCGGGAGAACATTAAAAGTGTTCCTGAGGCTGGTGAGAGCCACTCAATGGTTATTTCAAAAATCCATGACCTTAATAAAGGGAAAATAAGTTATGAAGATTTTGTTACCTGTCTGAAAAAAGATCTGGCTGGGGTTATCCAGGAGCTTGAACTCTATAACCACCTGTTTGGGTTGCAGGAAACACTAACGCTATTACTTTCTGAGAAGGATAAGAATCGGCATAAAAAAATCATGGGCTCAATACCGCCACTGATTGAAAAAATTGCTAAATATCAAGGAGATCTCATTAGCCCTGAGACCCGGTATCTGATTGAGCAGTTCGACGGCAATGAGACTGATGCGATTAACGTCGTTTCAGACTCTCTGAAAGGTGAGATTGAACATCTCGGTTCGAGAATAGCAAAAGGTGGAAGAGTACCTGTTGTAAATAAGGAACTCACACGTGATTTGCAGCTTGATTACTTTTACTCAAACTGTTGTTTTTCCGCTGACGATATTCAATTACTCAAGCTGCTAAAATCCATGGATAACGTTATCTTTCACCTGAAAGGCGTTATCGTCCGAGCATTTGTTAAAGATAGCCTTAAGTACAAATCGCCCGTAAATGACCTTGTTCTATTAAATGAGGCAGCAGTCAGAGAAGCAGAGGAGGCCAGAATACAGTGGGTTCTGGATCAAGATAGTTCTGAAATAAAGCACACCTGGAAGATTCTTGGTCGACCTCAATCCCTTCGGCAGGATCTGGAATACCTGATCAGTCTGCCTGCCCCACTATCAGGAAGTGAAAAACAATGGGCAAGAATAGCCCGTGATGTTGAGGCTTTTCTTCAGGATGAAGAAAGAAAAAGGCATATGGTGGAAACCAGTGTTTTTGTGATGAAGGTTCATAAACGGTTGAAAGCGTTAAGCTTGCCAGAAGGGCATAAGCTAACGTCGTGGCCATCGCTTTATACGGATTATATTCCACAAGGACATTCTGTCAGACCGAAGACATAAGTCGCGGGACAGATGAAAGCCTATACTTCTCACTTTCTGTTCAGGTTCTCGGATAACTGGATTTGGCAATCCGTTTTGTTCAGGACAGCGTCTACACACCGTCCTGCTCATAGCTCTTTGAGACCGGTAAACCCCGTCGACAATGACATAACAGCGAGTTCACTTTTATGCTTTTTGCTTCATCACCTGGAGGAGTGTTTGAACGGGGTGAGGAATCTTGCCATCCCCATAACGCTTCACCTGGCTGCGGCAGGAATAACCGGTAGCCACTAGCCTGCCGCTGTTTTCCGGGTTCTGCACAACGTCCTTCCAGCTCATGTCGTAGAGCTTTCTTGAGGTTTCCTGATTTCGGGTTTCATGGCCATAGATGCCCGCCATCCCGCAACAGCCGGTAGCTTTATACGTAAGCTTCAGACCCAGGTCTTGGTATAACTGTTGCCACTGAGCAGGGGCTGCAGGTACATTAGAGGTTTCTGTACAGTGCCCCAGCAGAACAAACTCTTCTTCGGCCGTGTCTGAAAGGTTCATTTGCAACTGACGTAACGTTTTTGACTGCTGAGCAAACCATTCAGAAAGCAGCAGGACTTCAGGAGAATCTTCCCCCATCACTTCTTTGTATTCATCCCGGTAGGTCAGAGTAACCGCAGCATCAATCCCCACCAGGCTGATGCCGCTGTCGGCCAGCTCTTTCAGCTCTTCGCCATTGGTTCTGGCGATTTTTTCAAACCGGCCCAGGAAACCATAGACATGAAGCACCTTACCATTGGGTTTATACGGCGCAATCAGTGGTCGGTAACCAAGACGGATCAGCAGCTCAACCAGATCGGTCAGCAACGGTGTTTCAAAGAAGCTGGTAAAGGCATCCTGAATAATGATGACGGTTTTATCCCGTTCACTGTCGGGGATGGCATCCAGCAACGTCCGGTTGGCGATGGCCGCACCTGCACGACAACAGTCGCTGGTTGGCGATGAGCTGGTAATCGCAGGGATATCCTGCAGACCAACGGTTTTGCCGGCAAGGGTATTGGCCACTGACCAGCCCATGACCAGATTGTAAGCCGGTTTGAACTTTGCCAGTACGGGCAGCATGGGTTCCAGCAGACCAGCCACATGGTGTTTGACCGGTCTTGGGTAGCGGCCGTGGTAGAGTTCAAAGTAACGGGAACGCAGGTCGGGAACATTCACCTGAATAGGACACTGCCCTGCACAGGATTTGCAGCTCATGCAGTTATCGAGGGCACCATACACCTGGTGGCTGAAGTCTTCTTCACCCCGCCATTTGTTCACCAGGTTAATCAGTTTCTGGCCACCGTTATAGAGTGGACCCGCCTGACGAATCTTATGGCTTTCACCAGCAATATCAGCACCAGCGGCGGTTTGTAATCGCAGCCATTCCCGCACCAGACCAGAGCGGCCTTTTGGGGACTGAATCCGATCATAAGTCGCCTTCCAGGTAGGACACATGGCACTGTTGGGGTTGTAGTTGAAGCAGGCACCGTTGCCGTTGCAGTAAAGGCTGCTGGTGAATGCTTCAAAGGCATTTCGTTCAATCTCCCGGTCCTGCTGGCCACGGGTTGGCACTTCATCAATTTTCAGCAGCTGAACGGGTTCTGGCAGGGTCGCGGGTGTGGCAATCTTGCCGGGGTTTAACTGGTTGTAAGGGTCAAATACGCCTTTGATTTCCTGCAGCACCGGATAGAGGTCGGCAAAGAAGTCCGGGGCGTACTCCGAACGGACACCTTTGCCGTGTTCGCCCCAGAGCACACCACCATGGTTTCTGGCCAGCGCGGCAACGTCATCACTGATTAAACGAACCAGTTTCTCCTGTTCCGGGTCTTTCATATCGATGGCCGGGCGGACATGGAGTACGCCAGCATCCACATGACCAAACATGCCATAGGTAAGGTGGTGACTGTCCAGCAGTGCCCGAAACGCTTTAATAAACTCGGCGAGATTTTCTGGAGGAACGGCAACGTCCTCGACAAAAGGTATGGGGCGAGCGTCGCCTTTCATATTACCCAGCAGCCCAACGGCCTGCTTACGCATATTCCAGATCTTTTTAACATTGCCGGTACCCATCACCACGCTGTGACCGGCACGCCAGATACTGACCGGCTTTTCCAGCTCTGTTTTCAGACGATCGATACCCTGTTGGATCTCAGCTTCATCGTCGCCGGTAAATTCAACAAAGTTAATGCCGTCAATGTCATCACTCTGCTTGGGGAAGAAGTCTTTGACGCTTTCCCAGACGCTATCGGACTTGGCCAGCCCAAGCACACGGGAGTCGATGGTCTCAATGGAACCGGGCTCGGCAGCCATCAATGCCTGGGCATCCTGCAGTGAGTCCTGAAAACTTTTGTAGAAAACCAGCACCAGAGCCGACTGCTTCGGAATAGGCAGCAGGTTAACTTTAATTTCACTGATGATGGCGAGCGTGCCTTCTGAGCCACAGAGAATGGCATTCAGGTCGTGTTGATGGTCTTTATTAACAATATTGGCCAGATCGTAGCCGGTCAGGTTTCTGTTCAGGTGCGGGAATACTTCTGACACCCGTTGATGATGCTCGCAATGCGTCTTTTTCAGGGTGTTATAAATTTCACCAATGCGATCCTGCCGCTGACACAGTTGCTCAAGTTGATCGTTATCAACAGGTGAGGAGTTCCACACTGTGCCATCAGCCAGTACGGAAGTCAGCTCAAGCACATGGTGGCGGGTTTTACCATACACCACAGAGCCCTGACCGCTGGCGTCAGTATTGACCATACCGCCAACCGTTGCCCGGTTGCTGGTGGAGAGCTCCGGGGCAAAAAAGAGGCCTTCTTTAGCTGCCAGCTCGTTGAGGTAGTCTTTTATCGCTCCCGACTGAACCCTGGCCCAGCGCTCTCTGGTGTTGATTTCCAGCACCCGGTTCATGTAGCGGCTGGTGTCCACCATAAAGCCTGACGTAAGCGACTGGCCATTGGTGCCGGTACCGCCACCACGGGGAGAAACAACAATCTGGTGGAAATCAGGCTTATGAGCAAGTGTGAGAATTTTGCTGATGTCTTCCGTTGAGCGAGGGTAGAGTACACCCTCGGGAAGTACTTGATAGATCGAGTTGTCCGTTGCCAGAACGGTCCGGTCGGCATAACCCAGCTCAATATCCCCGCTAAAGCCTGCAGAGGCCAGTTCACGGGCAAAGTGGCCATATAAGGTATTTGTTGTTTTCTGATCCAGCCTGCTGATCACAGCTTTACTCCCCATCAATCCCATGGGGTATTGTACGTAAAGCAATTAAGTGAAACCATTATTGAATGGCTTCCGGGAATACCTTTACAACATTTATCACTGCCCTCATGTAGATCAGTTTTGTGGATCCAAGGGTCAGTTTTCCCAACGTCCATTACAAAAAGGGCATGTGTAGTTTGGATGCTTTGTTCTGAACCACTGTTTTAAACAATGTGGATGCATAATGCCGGGGTGATCACCATGACGACAGTTCACGTTATAAACCGGGGCAGTATTTCCAGAACAGATTATGCATACTGAATCATCATTTTCTTCTAGTGTGGTTGGTCGTAAAGCGTCATCCAGCACCCGTTCCAAGTGAGTTTTCCGTAATGGTGCAAGTAGCCCTCCAAGTTTTTTTCCAGCAACGGTTCCTGCTTGGTGTGCAGCTTCATCGACCATCATGAAGAGTATGTCGCCCACCCACTTCGGAATCCAGTATTGAACATGCTGTGAGTATTCACCATAGTGGGTGGTATCAAGATGCAAGCCTGACCATACAGATCCGCGGTACTCGCCACTGTGCCAGTGAATCGAAACAGAGTCTTCTTCGGATGTAGAGAAAACAAACTGGGCTGCTCCATCATCATCTCGTAGAGTCTGTGTTGGATAGCCAAACTCTGAGCTTGCTGATAACCCCTGATCATAGGTTAAGTATGAACTGGTCTGCTCGTCATGGTGCTGTTTGAAAAACTGAAGGGCATCACTAATCACCTGAATTACATCAGGTGCCAACACGCTGCGTGCATTGGGCAGATGGTTAATTTCTTGCTTCTTATACATCGCATGCAGAATCAACTCATTAATACTTTCGCCTCGTAATGGGATGTCTACTATCGATGGGCTGTCCATATCAGGCAGGGTGAATTTCATAATGAGACTGCCTGTTTTATGACTGACTTGTTCTTCTGAAGGCCGTTGAGTATGAATATGCTGAACTGGTTGTATAGAAATAGAGTCAATGCCAAGTTCATCCATTACTAATGCGAGCTCTTGATAACTTCCATTACCAGAAGGTTGGCCAAGATGGAGCCTGACAATGTCATACTTAGATGAATCATGTGTTGATTTTGGGTAGGAAATTTTAATAGAAAATAATCTGGCAATATCTCCGTATAATGAAACTGGGATGAATTGAGTGGCTGTTTCGCTTAAATCGTCTACAACTTCTCCCTTGATTAAACCCATCATTTCAATAAAGACTCTGGATAAAGAGAGAAGTACTATACGCAAGATGGGTGAGTTTCGGAATGCTATATGTTCTGGTATAAACGGTAGCATTGTGAACGGCTCAATAATTCCATAGCCAATGGAAAACAAAAAGCTGTATATGTAATCTCCGCTGCTGCCCTCAAGGAGAGCATTGAAGTAACTGTTTTCAATAAAAATCCAAGTTGAATAAATACTTAAAATTGCAGCTGCAGTGTTTAACCTATATGGTATTTTATGGCCATAAGCCACAAGAGCTTGAAGTGTAGCTATAAATAATCCTTTCTTAAGAAAATCATCGATTATCAATTGTTGGTGATAAGTTGTAATTCTGTCCAGATAGAAAATGCTGTTTCCTAGCTTAATTGCCGTGCCAAAAGGGGTAACTGATAAGCTGAAAGTTCCTTCTTTAGTTTGCGAGGTGTGTCGTTTTTCCTGAGCGTAGGCGTTTATTTCTGGTTGTTGAGTATCATAATTACTATTGATTGGAAGAGGTGATGCTTCTGTCGACAGAGTGAAGGCAAAGAATATAAATACTAAAGCGAATCTTTTTATATAGTTTCCAGTGTTTTTTTTGATTGTCAGTTTTGTATTGATCATGGTTGTGTTTGTTTGAATTGGCTCTCGTTGGATTGATGAATGTTTTGCTCGGATTTTCTGGTTTTTATCGATTAAAGTTTCTTGTGTATGTATATCGTTGAAATAAAATTTAATTAATATGAATGTGATTTTCTTTGAAAGAGAAGCGATTTAATCATGTCGAGCTAATTTAGTTTTGATGCTGGTGTTCTTATCTACAGTAATATCTGGGGAATAATGTTCTATAAAAGGGTTCGTGTTAATAACAAAAGAGTTCGTGTTAATAACATATTAAAGGCGCTTGTCAGTTTAGACTTATGTTTGCAATTTATCAAAAAGTTAATGCTTGCTGGTGTTGATAGTTGTGAGTGCCAGTTTAAAAGTATTATGAACATTCAATTACTCAGGGTCTTGGAATTAGATTGTGTTTATAAAAGAGTCTCTGGTTTTTATTATGCTGTTGATTTTTATGAAAATTGGCTTGATTTACGATAGCCCAAGAGGTCTATTTTCTCTCAGGCTTCGAACATTCTAACTCATGGCTTCGCCAATGCTACCTCAAGGAGATGCCTATCGGCTTCAGAGAACGGTAATGTTAATGCCTCCTGATGCGCCCTTTCTGACATTTTATTCCAGGTTTTCTGCACAATGGAAATTACCTTGCCCCTGGGGTGTTTTTCAGCAAAGGCAGAAAAATCACGGGTCAGAAAGACCAGGCAGGCACAGTCTTCCAGAGCCTGGGTATCGGCATTACGTTTTATGCCCTGCTTGCGGATGATTGCTGATGCCTGTGCACAGCTTTCTTCTGAATAACCGTGCCTGGCCATGATTTCACAGGCTTTTCGTGCGTGCAGTTTGCCCAGCTCGGTGCGCCACTTCAGGTAGCCGGTACGTCCTTCAGGGTATTCAGAACGGGAGATTTCCCAGCGGCAGAGATGCTGACTGCGAACGGCGATCTGCAGCTCTTCAGAAGCATCCGGAGCCAGCTGCTGTAGCCAGTACGTCATTTGCAGGGCATAGCTCAGCTCAGCCGGGGTGCCATCAACAATCTTTGGATCCATCCCATGAAGCTGGTCAATAGCGGCCAAGGTTTCTGCAAGCCTGGTCATAAACTGCGGTCCTGTTTTTTATGAGAATGGTTATGAAAATCGTTATGCCGCACTTTTTACTTGATTTGCCTGAGGATTTCGACTGGTATTTGTGATTCCACAGGTTGTTTTTCGGGTTGATTAGCTGGAGAGACGGGTAAGAAGAATGAGTAAAGAAAAGCCCCCCAAGGTTGCCATGGTGGTTGGTGCAACCGGAGCCACCGGGCAGGTGTTGATGGCATCTCTGCTGGCGAGTGATCACTATTCTGAGGTTATTGTTCTCCACTATCGAACCACTCCCTGGAGAGATCATCCCAAGATCAGGGAGATTGTGCTGAGTCTGGATCAGTTACAGGACCTGGAGCCAGGTTTAACCGTCGATGTCCTGTTCTGTTGCCTTGGCACTACGATTAAAAAAGCGGGCTCAAAGCCAGCCTTTGCAAAAGTCGACCGTGATTATGTTCTGGCGCTTGGGCAGTGGGCAGTCAGTCATGGACAGCCATCGTTTCATCTGATCAGTGCCCATGGCGCCGATAAGAGGTCGCTGGCCTTTTATATGAAGGTGAAAGGTGAGGCGGAGAGTGGGCTGAAAAGAATGGGGCTTCGTTCTCTGTCCATTTACCAGCCTTCGTTGTTGCATGGGGAACGCAATGAGTTCCGGTTAATGGAATCTGTCGGTTTTTATGTGATGTCTTTGTTAGGCAGCCTGCCGGTTTCTGGTTTAAAAGCACTTCGTCCCACCCGGATAGACGCTCTGGCGAAGTTGATGTACCAACAGTCGTTACTGGATGTGTCCGGCTTGCAGGTATTCCGCCCTTCAGATATTGCTGCCTGTGAATAGAGAGGCTCCGTTGCAAGCGCCCGTTGTATTACCTGAAGACTATTACCTGACCAATTTTCAGAAGCTGCTTGGTTTTGTTGAGAAGCGATATGTTGACCTGTTGAATGACAGCGAAACTGATTTTTTAAACACGTTCCAGCTGTTGGAGGAGGATGCGCAGAAGCTCTATGTGCGACTGGCGAGTCGGAAAGGCCCGATATTTCGAACGGATAAACTGAATTATCCGGAAATTACATCCATTGAACTCGCCGTTAATGAGCTGGTTGGTGCTGATCTTATACAGGCTAACCCACCACTGGATATTGTCGGTCTGTCAGACCTGATGACCAAAAGTGAGTTGTTACTCTGTTTTCCTGATCAGCTTGGGACTTACCGAAATGAACGTAAGCAGGCTCTGGTAAACCGACTGGTTGATAGTGGTCAAGCCTGCCCTGATCTTCCATTTACCACACTTCAACCTCTGTATATGGAAGAACTGAGAACCTTATTGTTCCTGTTCTTTGGTAACCTCAGTCAGGACCTGACGGAGTTTGTGCTTCAGGATTTGGGGGTGACTCGCTTCGAAAATTACCCGCTGACATCCCGTCTGTTCAATAGTCGGGAGGAGCTGGAACTGGGGTTTAGCTTGTCAATGCTCTGGCAGGAGGTTGCCTATGAAAGTAAGAAGCTTGACCTTGATTCATTGCAGGTTCTGTTTACAAAATTACCGCCATCGTCTGACTTCACTCATCCGACACTGAAGCGTCGTCATGCTCGGCTGGTAAATGCCATTGCCCGTGACATGGAAAGGCAGGGGGCATTGAGGGAGGCGGTAGTGAGTTTTCAGCAGTCCTATTTGCCACCGTCCCGGGAACGGCGGACTCGCATTATGGCCAAACTCAATGATACTGCTGGCGCTCTGGCTCTTTGTGAAGAGATAGAGGCTTCACCGGCCAGCAGCCTGGAGCTGGCTTTTGCCCATCGTTTTTCCAAAACCCTGAAAGGGGAAAAGCGTAAGCGGCAAATCTCTCGGTTGAATGAACGGACTCTTGAGTTTAACGACAATGGTCAGCGGGTTGAGTTTCAAGTTCAGGAGCATTTCAGAAACCAGGGGAGG
Source organism: Endozoicomonas sp. (assembly GCF_965196975.1). Classification (NCBI taxonomy): domain Bacteria; kingdom Pseudomonadati; phylum Pseudomonadota; class Gammaproteobacteria; order Oceanospirillales; family Endozoicomonadaceae; genus Endozoicomonas; species Endozoicomonas sp. The sequence continues at coordinate 3,452,679 of NZ_OZ239981.1, read as the reverse complement.
CAGGTGTTTTATGTTGAAAATGCCCTGATAAACGGACTCGCTGGCCTGTGGTTCTGGGATATAGTTTTCGCCGATAGGGATGGGGCCTTTTTTCACCCGTTTCAAAGTGGGCCTGCAGATCTGATGACCCCTGATTTTTATCAGAACTGTAAGGATTCGATTCATCACAGACTGTCAGAGATGTCTGAAAGCCATCTTCTGGATACTCTGCTGATAACCTATAACGAGAAGCACGGAATCAATAACCGACTGGTTATCTGGCCTGCACTCAGTCCGGAGCTGATTACACTTGCCGTATCGTTGATACCGGTAGAGCAACTGCGTGCCATGTTTCAACGACTGATGTTTGATATTGCCCATAACCGAACCGGGTTTCCGGACCTGATCCTGTTTGATGTGGAAAATAAAAAGTACCAATGGGTGGAAGTGAAGGGCCCTGGAGATCGGTTGCAGGATAACCAGAAACTCTGGCTGGCGTTTTTCCAGGAGAATGATATTCCGGCTGAAGTTGTTTATGTCAGTTGGTCATAGCAGTACTGGTTGTTTTTTCTTCGAAATGTTTCTCTTCTTGACTCTGTTACTGATACCGCTAGGGTGAAGGGTTAGCTATATCTAATAGCTCTCAAAATACAGAGGTAAATATGGGCACAGCACCCGATAATAATAATAAAATCTTGCTGCAAAATGGCCTGCTGATCGATGGCACTGGTACCCCGGGCAGAAAAGCGAATGTATTGATGGAGCAAGGACGACTTCGGGTTATGAACCCCACAGAAAAAGTCGCTGATGCCACCACCATTGATTGTACCGGTAAGGTGATCGCTCCCGGCTTTATTGATGTCCATAGCCATATGGATTACTTCGCCATTGAACATGCACCGGAACACTTTGATCCATTTATAGCTCAGGGCATCACAACGATGGTGGTGGGTAACTGTGGCTTCAGTCCATTTGGGTTTAAGTGCAATACCCCTCATCAGCACCTGATTGAAAACTCGCTGTTTAAAGAAGGCCATGGAGAGATAATCTGGCACAGCTTTCAGGGTTATCAACAGCGTATTCAGGGGCATGGCTGTGGTCCTAACCTGGTCAGTCTGGTTGGTCATGGCGTTTGTAGAACTTCACTCAATGGTTTCAGTGCAGACCCTCTGTCTTCCAGCCAGTCGCATGAAATGCTGATGATGCTGGATGAAGCCCTGTCCCAGGGCGCTGCAGGGATATCCCTGGGTCTGCAATATAAACCAGGTGTTTTTGCCAGTAAGGAAGAGTTACGGGCCGTTGCCCAGCTGGTAAAAAAACACGACAAAGTACTGACTGTGCACGCCAAGGCTTATTCCAGCCTCTCTGGTACTTACCCAATGAACCCGTTTGGCAAGGCTCATAACCTGCGAGCCATTGATGAGATGCTGGATCTGGCTAGGGAAACTGGCGTTCGGCTGCAGTTTTCTCATCTGATCTTTGTGGGGGAAGCGACCTGGAATACGCTGGATGAAGCCATTGCGAAGTTCGACAAAGCCATTGCTGATGGAGTCGATGTGAAGTTTGATATGTTTCCCTATCCTTTTGGCGCCACACTGCTCAACACACTCTTGCCGGAGTGGGTGATGGCCGGTATGCCCGGGATTTTGAAAAAGCCCCTGCCCATGTTGCGCCTGAGGCTGGAAGCCTGGCTGGCATTTCGATCATTGGGGCTTGGTTATGACTGTATACAGATCAGTGATGCCAGTTGCCCTGCTTATGAAAAGTACAATGGCCTGTTTATTACCGAGATTGCCAGCAGGGTAGGGAAGTCACCCTTTGAGGTGATGGTGGATATTCTTGATCAGTCCAATGCGGAAGCCCGGATGATTATGCATAAATATTACGGCCCGCAGATTGTGGAAAAGCTGATGACTCATCCAGCAGCCATGTTTATGACGGATTCCTGGCCTGAGCCATCCGGAGTTGAAAACGCCGCTACCTTTGGTGCTTTTCCCCGCTTTCTGCAGATTGCACGGGAGACGGGCAACGTATCGCTGGAAACACTGATTCATCGCATGACGGCACAGGCGGCTGAACGTTTTGGGATCGCTGAGCGCGGTTGTATCCGTGATGGTTTTGTTGCCGATGTGGTAGTGCTGGACTGGCAGCAGGTGCGGGATAATACAACACATGACTTATGTAATGCTCCGCCCAGTGGTATTGAACATGTCTTTATCAACGGTGTGCCTGCCAGGTTAGATGGGAAGAAATATACTTCGGTTTCTACCGGGGAATGTCTGGCGATGACTGCTTAACTTATTGGAGGGGGGCGCGATAGTAGGCTCCGCCAGCTATTGAATTACTCTTCTTCTTTGATGGTCACTTCATGGTTTCCATTCAATAGAGGAGTCGGGTTAGCAGGTAAAGTTCATTGAGAGGAGATAAAGTAAAGGAGTGACTACCCGGAAAGGGCAGTCACTGATTAACTGCATTACGCATCAATACGCTTGTACTTGATACGGTGCGGGCCTGCCGCTTCTTCACCCAGACGGGCAACGCGGTCTGCTTCGTATTCGGTGTAGTTACCTTCAAAGAAGGTGACTTTGGAATCGCCTTCGTAGGCCAGAATGTGAGTGGCCACGCGGTCCAGGAACCAGCGGTCGTGGGAGATCACCATGGCACAGCCAGGGAAGGCCAGCAGAGCTTCTTCCAGAGCACGCAGGGTTTCTACATCGAGGTCGTTGGACGGTTCGTCCAGCAGCAGTACGTTACCACCGTCTTTTAATGTGGCAGCCAGCTGGAGGCGGCCACGCTCACCACCGGAGAGTTCACCGACACGCTTCTGCTGATCACCACCTTTGAAGTTGAAGCGTCCAATGTATGCACGGGACGGTACTTCATAGTTGTTGATCTTCAACATATCCTGACCATCGGAAATCGCTTCCCAGACGGTTTTCTTGTCGTCCAGCTCATCACGCAGCTGTTGAACGTTGGAGATCTTGACGGTGTCTCCAAGTTCAACGGTTCCGGAATCCGGCTGTTCCTGACCGGTGATCATTTTGAACAGGGTGGACTTACCGGCACCGTTACCACCGATAATGCCGACGATGGCACCTTTTGGAATACTGAAGCTGAGATCATCGATCAACAGGCGGTCACCAAACCCTTTGGACAGGTTGTTGACTTCAATGACCTTGTCACCCAGACGTGGGCCGGGTGGAATGTAGATTTCATTGGTCTCGTTACGGGCCTGGAAGTCCTGGGACTGCATCTCTTCAAAGCGGGCCAGACGGGCTTTGGATTTGGACTGTCGACCTTTGGCATTTGATCGGGCCCACTCAAGCTCGTGCTCCATGGCCTTGCGGCGGGCATCCTGCTGTTTCTGTTCCTGCTCAAGGCGCTGTTCTTTCTGTTCCAGCCAGGAGCTGTAGTTGCCCTGGTAAGGAATGCCTTCACCACGGTCCAGTTCCAGAATCCAGCCAGCGGCATTGTCCAGGAAGTAACGGTCGTGAGTAATTGCTACGACCGTTCCGGGGTATTCAACGAGAAAGCGCTCCAGCCAGGCAACGGACTCGGCATCCAGGTGGTTGGTTGGTTCGTCAAGTAACAGCATTTCAGGGCTGGAGAGCAGCAGACGGCAGAGTGCAACACGGCGGCGCTCACCACCTGAGAGATTTTCAATTTTGGCGTCCCATTCTGGCAGACGTAGAGCATCGGCTGCGACTTCCAGCTTGCGCTCCAGGTTGTGGGCATCGGCAGCCTGAATGATGTTTTCCAGGCGGGCCTGCTCTGTGGCCAGGGCATCAAAGTCGGCATCTGGATCAGCGTATGCTGCATACACTTCGTCCAGACGCTGCTGGGCAGCCTTAACTTCACCCAGTGCTTCTTCAACTACTTCACGGACGGTTTTATTCGGGTCCAGCTCAGGCTCCTGAGGCAGGTAACCCACATTCAGGTTGGGTTGTGGACGGGCTTCACCGTCAAACTCCTGATCCACACCGGCCATAATGCGAAGGAGCGTAGATTTACCGGCTCCGTTCAGACCCAGAACACCAATTTTGGCACCCGGAAAAAAGGAGAGGGAAATGTTTTTTAAAATCTGGCGTTTCGGGGGAACGATTTTGCTCACCCGGTTCATGGTATAGACGTACTGAGCCATGTCTCTGGGTCTCTGATTCTATAAAGGTTAATCGATGGAAGATACTGGATGCCCATAGCCTTGGCAATGGTTTCCGGGTAGCACTGCTACCAAGATAGCTGTTAATAGGCGGTTGGGTGCTGTCCAGTTCATGCGCACCTTTCTTTTGCATAGAAGGGCTGGCAGATAAGGCTTTGATTTCTAGAGTGTGATGCGTTGAAAAAGTTGATCTGAACAGTACATATAGTCGTAAAACATTTGGTGAGTATGCGTTGTATTGTGTGATTCCCCAGCATAAGTAACGTTGTTTTGATGGGCTGAATGCTATGATCAAAATTTGTTGATTATTCACCAGCTTGCTTTTTAAAGGCGTCTGAATAGTGAGTGCATGGTGTGATCCCGGCCAGATAGCGGTAAGGCTAATAATGACTATGAAGGATTTTCACTGCAGATTTATTCCAAGCTGTATTAGAATAGCGCCTCACCACCGACATCCAGGCATTTTACAGGCAACAACCCAGAGGTAATGAATGTTCACAAAGGACATGACCATCGCTGAATTTGATCCGGAGCTGAAGGCGGCTATTGACGCGGAAACCCTGCGTCAGGAAGAGCACATTGAGCTGATCGCTTCCGAGAACTATGCCAGTCCACGAGTTATGGAAGCTCAGGGCAGTGCGCTCACTAACAAATACGCTGAGGGCTATCCTGGCAAGCGTTATTACGGTGGCTGCGAGCACGTTGACGTCGCTGAGCAGCTGGCCATTGATCGTGCCAAGGCGCTGTTTGGTGCTGGTTATGCCAACGTTCAGCCTCACTCAGGTTCCCAGGCTAATTCCGCCGTATTCATGGCGCTTCTGAAGCCCGGTGATACCATCCTTGGTATGAGTCTGGCTCATGGTGGTCACCTTACACACGGTGCCAGCGTAAGCTCTTCAGGTCGAATTTATAATGCCGTGCAGTACGGTATTACTCCGGATACCGGTGAGTTGGATTACGAAGAAGTTGAGCGCCTGGCTCTGGAGCATAAACCCAAGCTCATTATTGGTGGCTTCTCTGCCTATTCAAGGGTTGTCGACTGGCAGCGTTTCCGTGATATTGCCGACAAGGTCGGTGCCTACCTCATGGTTGACATGGCCCATGTCGCCGGGCTGGTGGCTGCGGGCGTTTATCCCTCCCCGGTTGGCATCGCTGATGTGGTTACTACCACTACCCACAAAACTCTGGGCGGTCCTCGCGGTGGTTTGATCCTGGCCGCTGAAGATGAAGAACTGAACAAAAAACTGAATTTTTCCGTTTTCCCTGAGTCTCAGGGTGGCCCTCTGTGCCATGTGATTGCTGCCAAGGCCGTCTGCTTTAAAGAAGCGATGTCTGATGAGTTCAAGTCCTATCAGGCGCAGGTGGTCAAGAATGCTCAGGCCATGACCCGTGTGATGATGGAGCGTGGTATCAAGATTGTTTCCGGCGGTACTGATGACCATCTGTTCCTGATGGATCTGATCGGTAAGGAATACACCGGTAAAGATGCAGAAGCTGCTCTTGGTCGTGCCAATATCACGGTGAACAAGAACGCGGTTCCTAATGACCCACGTTCACCTTTCGTAACCAGTGGTCTGCGTATCGGTACACCGGCGATTACCCGCCGAGGCTTTAACGAAGAAGACTCTGCCGCTCTGGCTGGCTGGATCTGCGATGTGCTGGATGCTCTGGCCGATGGTTCCGGTGATGAACAGGTCGAAGCAGAAGTGAAAGCCAAAGTGCTGGAAATCTGCTCACGTCTGCCTGTTTATAAATAAGTTCAGGCTCTTTAGCCGTCCAAACGCGATGCAAGCTTCAATTGATTGCATAGCGTAAGGGCGGCTCCTCCCTCCCTATATCTTCTTTCTACATTATCTTGTAATAAAACCGTAGCTGGTTATCATTGCTTAATCCCCCTCAAAAAACTGAAGGATTAACTTGCTCAATGCATTGTCCATTCTGTGGTGCTGCTGAAACAAAAGTGATCGACTCGCGTCTGGTTGCAGAAGGCAGTCAGGTGCGCAGGCGTCGTGAATGCCTGTCCTGCATTGAACGTTTCACCAGTTATGAAACAGCAGAACTGCTGATGCCAAGACTGGTTAAACGGGATGGTACCCGTGAACCTTTTAATGAAGATAAGCTGCGGGCGGGCATGTCCCGTGCCCTGGAAAAAAGACCCGTCGGTGTTGAGCAACTGGAAGAAGCATTAAGCCGTATTATTCATCGCCTTCGGGCCATGGGGGAGCGGGAAGTCAGCTCCCGGATTCTGGGTGAAGAAGTCATGCGGGAGCTGAAGCAGCTGGATGAAGTGGCCTATATCCGTTTTGCTTCCGTGTATCGCCATTTCAAGGATTTAAATGAGTTCCGGGAAGAGATTGACCGACTGGAGACCGAGGATCGGGAATAAATGCCCCTGATTCTTTTATTACTGGCGATTCTGGTTCTGGTTTTTGGACCTCAGTTCTGGGTCCGGCAAACGCTCCGTAAATATGGCAAAGATCGACCGGATCTTCAGGGAACCGGTGGTGAGCTGGCCCAACACCTGGTTGAGCGTTTCCAGCTGGAGAGTGTATCGGTTCGCGAAGGCATGGAAGGTGAGGATTATTATGATCCGGAAAACCGGGTAGTTTCACTCTCCTCTTCGCACTATCAGGGGAAGACCATCGCAGCGGTCGCCGTTGCTACTCATGAAGTCAGCCATGCCCTGCAACATCAGGAAGAGCATCCCGGGTTTATGCGCCGCCAGAGACGGATAAAAATGGCCATGATGATTGAGCGATTCAGTGTCATGGCCTTGATGGTTACTCCTTTTATTTTCTTATTAACCCGTCTGCCCCAGAGTACCTTGATTACTTTATTACTGGGGGCATCGGGGATGGTTGCATCGCTCTGGGTGCAATTGATGAATCTGCCAGTTGAGATGGATGCCAGTTTTAATAAGGCGCTGCCGATTCTGGAGGAAGGGTATCTTTCCAAAGATGATATTCCGGGGGCGAGAAAAGTCCTTAAAGCGGCTGCAATGACCTATGTTGCTGCTGCGCTTGCCAGCCTGCTAAATATCGGACGATGGATCGCTATTCTGAGGCGGTAGGTAAGTACCTAACCCTATGAAATCATATTTTCTGATTCAGTGGTCAGCCACTCCCGGCAACTGCTCCATGCGTTGCTCTAACTCCTGCATCCATGCAGTTGTGCAGCGTTACAGCTACGATCACATAGCTACGGCTATGCTCACTCCGCTGAGCCTTGCATAGTAACTAACCACTAAGCCAGAAATATTCGATTTCATATGATCAGGTACTTATTCAATAGTGGGTGCCAGAGGCTGTTCATACATCCAATTGTGAATGCCCCTGGTCAGAATCTTTAAATTTTTGTAACTATTCAGCACCCAGCAAAGGCGTATTGTTGTAATTTCGAACCGCTTTAAGAAGCGCCTGAAATATGTTCAACCCCTGCTTTTTAGCAGATGATAAATAGCTTCGGATTCGGGTAAACATGGTACCTCCGTCTTCGCTTCTGAAGCAGCCTGAGATCTTCTGCTTAAGTTTGGCCATCCTGGCATCACGTTCACTGCCATTGTTATCGAAGGGAATTGAAAAGTCCGACATGAAGCGCAACGTTTCAACCTTAAACTCAATAAGCCTTTTGAACAGGTTGTAGGCCTTGGTATTCCTGACCTTCTTACGTCCAAGCACCTGTCGTTGTTTTTCCATATAAGCGGTTTCCTTCGTGAGAGCCCTTTGAAGGATTTGGTCGTATATCGTCTCAATGCGAAGCTGTATTGCACCAGGCATTTGAGTCAGACCGGCTGCTTTGTATTTCTTGCAGAAGTGCCAGGAGAGCGTAAGCAATTTCATCAGCCGCAGAGCCAGCTTATTCGCATCCCTATCGACAACTCCCTGAAGCTCTCTCAGATGATGGGCATTACAAAGCACATGCACTGCCGCATAGGCAAAGTAGGACTTCCAATGATCGTGAACCAGAATGCCTGCAAAAGTCAGCAGGATGCCCATTGCATCCATTGCTTCACAACCTCGCCTTTCTGAGAGGTAGTAAAGCGTCCATTGGTCATCTCGCATAATGTGTAACCACCACAGTGAACCGTCAACCCGCATGCCAGTTTCATCCGCTCCTGCAACCGGACTTTCTTGTAAAGCATCGCGGATACTCTGCTCAGTAGAGGCCAGGTTCTCATGGGTATAGGCAACAAAATTGGCAACAGAGCCTGCGCTGACACTCATGCAATAAATAGTATTGAAATACTCAGACACCCGGTGATATGGGATGAAGTGATACTGGTTTAAATGAACAGCCATTGCCTGAGTCACTTCTCCGTATTGAGCAGCGGCTTTCACTCCTTGGGGAAACTCAGCGGTGTTCCGTTTACCACAAGGACATACTTTAACGTCTGCCCAGTACGCGGTAACTTCAAATTCTCCGGGTCTACCTGGATCAAAAACCTGTCGCTCAATGTATTTGGTGGGTTTAATATCGATAAGCGAAGACTGGCAACAGCAACATTTTTCAACCTTCAGATGCCTGACATAATCGGGTAAGGCGACACGTCTCAAACAAGAGCCTTGATGACCTTTCTGGCCACCTGGTTTATTGCCTGAAGATGGTCTAAGGCTTTTGGGGTTCGGTGTTTCCTGTGAGGAGCAGGGGGCTTCTTTGGAAGATGTATCACCTTTATCACTCCCTTTTTTACTGGGCTTTTGATAACCATCTGACGATGGTGGCTTACTACTGTTTTGACTGTTTTTATTAACCCTTTCTTCCAGTTCGCTGCAACGTTCCCGTAAAAGCGCATTCTCGGTCCGAAGCTCTTCATTCTCTTTAAGGAGAGCTTCGGTAAACGGAGTAGCTGGGAAGTCTGGTTCCATACTGGAGATTTGTTAGAAAAATTGAGTATAAGATGATGGTCGAAAAATCAGAAAATTCCAGATTTATATGAAGGGTGCTGAATAGTTACAAATTTTTTAATCATTTTCTGGAATTGAGTTGATATGGTCAGTTCATCTCTGCTGGCTCTGTTTGTTCCCACGTTTTTCTTTGTTTCTGCAACCCCGGGCATGTGCATGACACTGGCCATGACGCTGGGTATGACCGTCGGTGTTCGACGAGCGCTCTGGATGATGCTGGGAGAACTGCTGGGTGTTGGGTTGATTGCGGTACTTGCCGTGATTGGTGTAGCCGCTGTGATGTTGAATTACCCAACTGCATTCACGGTGTTTAAGTGGGTAGGCGGCGTGTATCTGTTTTACCTGGGATTCCAGATGTGGCTTTCCAAAGGGAAAATGGCTATTCCCCATGAGGGTCAGCAACCCAGAGAGACGGCCCCCAAAGAGCTTATGGTTCAGGGATTTGTAACAGCCGTAGCTAACCCTAAAGGATGGGCATTCTGTATCTCGCTGCTGCCACCCTTTATTTCTGCAGACCTGCCGGTTGCCCCACAGCTGATCGTTCTGGTTTCCATTATTCTGATTATTGAATTTATCTGCCTGAATATTTACGCAGCAGGTGGAATAACACTGCGACATTTTCTGCAGAAAAGCGGCAATGTTCGAGTGATGAACCGGATTGCCGGCTCTCTGATGATGGGGGTGGGTATCTGGTTGGCATTTGGGTAAACAAAAGTCAGTGTGCCGCCTTTTCAGCGTTTTCATCCATCGACATTATGAAAGCGGCAGTTTTTTAATAAGAAGTGTATCAGCGGGCTAAGTGAATAGGGCTTTTCAATTGAATAACCCGCTGGTTACTGCTGCCGCGCCAGGGCAGTGAAAGGTCTCTCTTATCCCGCTGAAAACGACCATCAATCAATACATCAATATATTGCATGACTTCCTGCTGGGCTTTTTGCTGAGTTCTTCCAGCGTATGGCCGGTACAGAGCCGGATATGTTTCTCTGGATACTCTGCCTTTACCGGTTTAACCAGCTTCAGCATGCCGGACAGGCTCCCAGGATAAAGTGAGTCTCTACCGGAGAGTGGCAGCCCATCCGGCTTGATACAAGAATCACTCAGGTCTTCAGTCGTCTGGTTTTCAGAGTCTGGTCAATAAGAACGCTATACCATCCACCAGTTTTAGTTTTGCATTGATCAATGTTGCATCGCTCAGACTCTCGCGCCCGCCGCGCGGAGCGCTGCCTTGATTTCACGGATTTTCCTGTCGTAGACGACTTGACGATTTCCAGGGTCAGTACAGTTGAAATAACGATGGCCTGAATTTCCGTAGACTGAAGGCCAATCTTTCAGGCACTCAAAACAAATATTGTGATTACACGTTCCCCTATCTTGTGCGTTGTTATAAATTCTATGTTCTCCGTTCCGCTGAATTAAGTTACAGCCGCCGGGTTCTCGTATTATAGGGGTATCGCATTTCGGGCATGGACGAGCCTGATTATCATGCCTTTTAGCGTCTTGATACATACTTAGTTTTGCTCGAAGATCCATAATTTGTTGATTATTATTAATATCCGCCTGGGCGCAAGTCTGGTTTCGATGAGGGGGATTCTGACAACTTGCACAAAAAATTTCGGTACAACGTACAAGGCTGTCGCCCGGGCCTGGATCGACAGCTTTAACTCCGTCACAGGTTACCCGGAGCTGACTTTGGTCTCTAAGGTTGACTTCAGGATGTTCCTTTTGACACTCTGGGACTGGACATACAGGCTTTTTCATAACCAAAGAGTCCAGTTGCCTGGAGTTCGGATCTTCACGAAAAAGCCGATACTGGCCAGCCAGACGGAAATCTTGTACTAACTGCTGTGTTTGAGGGTCGGTAATGTATTTGCCGAGTACGTTCGTGGGTAAAACATGCTTGACTTCACCAGGTGCGCTTGGACATAAAGGACATAACACGCCACGTCCTTTTAATTCAATGTCCTCTACGGGGGCCTGAATTCGAGCGTTTAAATGTCCTGACAGACAGTCAGGGTGTAACCATGAGGGATTCGTGCAACCAGTGAGATTAACTGCTGGAGCAGCATCAAATCCTGTCAGGCATATAGGGCAGTCAGGGGTGCCTTCTGGCGGCGTTCTAAGCTGTTGTGATGCGTCTGCTGGTTCAAATCTATAACGCCCATCACTATGACTATCACTATTGCGATTAAATGGATTGGGAAGCCAATTGGTTACAAGCTTCTCAGCCAGAACGCAGATGGTATAGATAGCAACTGCCCCCAATGCTGCAGCAACGAGATTAGGAGCCAGATATAGGGCTGTACCAACCGCAATGACAGGTTTGACACTGCGACCCAGCCAATAACCTATACCATGTCTATTATTAGGAATATGGTCTTGGCCAGCCGGGTTAATATTAGCTGCGAATGCGAACGGGTTTAATGCATTAAGAGTGTCCATCATTATTTGTCTATCCTTTAGTATTCTAGAAAAATACTTAGTAAAGACAATATTGTTTATAACAAAGTTCCCTTGTTTTCGTTTTTACCCGCTCAGGGATTTAATTTAGTACTTTGGTATCAATACGAATCACCCGCTGGTTACTGCTACCGCGCCATGGCAGTGACAGATCTCTCTTATCTAACTCAAAGCGCCCATCAATCAGTACATCGATATATTGAATAACGTCCTGTTGGGTTTTGCTGAGTTCTTCCAGTGTGTACCCGGTCCAGAGCCAGATGTTTTTCTCCGGATACTCAGCTTTTACCCGTTTTACCAGCTTAAGCATGCCGGGAATATTTCCCGGAAAGAGCGGGTCTCCACCGGAGAGTGACAGTCCATCCCGCTTGATGCGTGCATCACCCAAGTCTTCAATAATCCGGTCTTCCATAGCCTGGTCAAACGGGGTTCCCTTGCTGGCATCCCAGGTCGTGGCGTTATGGCAGCCTTTGCAGAAATGCTCACAACCGCTCACAAACAACGTACAGCGGGTGCCTTCGCCATTAACCACATCGATTGGATAATATTGGAGATAGTTCATGCTTTCTTGTTGTACTTACTATCAAGTATGTATGTAGCGATAAATGGCATTCTACTTCTCATACCCATAAGTTGCATTGAAAGGAGTTAGAAAAAAATCATCATTTAGTCCAGCAATTTTAATTCCAAGTACTTTACAAATACTTTTGTGCAGCGTGACCAGGTTATCAAACAATCTATCAGGCAGTTGGAGTTCACGATGCATGTTGTGGAGTGCTTTAATTACTTCTGGCTCATTATGAAATAAAACTGATACTTGGTTTAAAGCACTAAAAAACTTTATTTTAGCTTCAGAGGTTGTGTTATGAGTCAAGGCAAACCGGTAACCTACCAGATCTCTTAGTACCTCTAGTCTTTGCTTTCTTTTCTCATAGCGCTGAAAGAAGTAAGTTGAAATCAGAACGCTTAAAATTCCTGATATTAATGAAGAAATGATGGTAATTGAGATATTCATTTTTAATATACTCCCAAAATATTATATTCAGTCAGATAGCTCTAATTGGAGTTAGCCTGTCTGAGTCCCTAACTCTTTGTATGGGGAAGTATTACTCTTGATGTTCAGGATTTTCGGCCTTTTCATAAGCTGTGTAACTTAAGTAGGGTTCAGTAGGCATTCCCACGGGGTTCCGTGGGAACGAGATTGCCAAAAAACTCTTCTTTGTGTCTCTGTGCCTTTGTGGTGAAAGCTTTTAATCCCTCACGATAAGCCGTATCAGAGGTGCTTAACCCGACGAACTACTTCTTCCTGCTTACCTTTAATGAAAGGTCGGCTGTTAGGCTGGCCCAGGTAGCCACAGACGCGACGGGTTACGGACATTTTATCTGAATCCCGGTTCTTGCACTGCGGGCACTCAAAACCACGGCTGGTGGCGTTGAACTCACCTTCATAACCACAGCTGTAGCAGGAGTCATTCGGTGTATTGGTGCCGTAGTAAGGAACCTTGTCGTAGGTGTAGTCCCAAACGTTTTCCAGTGCCTTCAGGTTGTTGACCATGTTCGGGTATTCACCGTAGCAGATGAAGCCACCACTGGCATGTTTAGGGTATACCTGCTCAAAGTCGACCTTGTCGTATGGGTTAACCTTCTTTTCCACATCCAGGTGGAAAGAGTTGGTGTAGTAGCCTTTTTCAGTTACTCCTTCAATGACACCAAATTTCTTTCTGTCCAGTCGGCAGAAACGGTCACACAGACTTTCACTTGGGGTTGAGTAGAGGCTGAAGCCGTAGCCGGTCTCTTCTTTCCACTCATTTACCGCTGCACGCAGGGTTTCAACAATGGCAACGGCTTTCTGGCGAAGCGCTTCACTGTCATACAGATCACCAGTACCGTATAGAGCATTGATCGTCTCATGGATACCGATGTAGCCAAGGGAGATGGATGCACGACCATTTTTAAAGATTTCACTGATCTTGTCGTCTGGCTTCAGGCGAACACCACAGGCACCTTCTACGTAGAGAATAGGGGCTACCCGGGCATGAACATTATCCAGGCGCTGGATGCGGGTCATCAATGCTTCTTTGGCCAGCTGCAGACGCTGTTCCAGCAACTTATAGAAGGCCTCTTCACTGCCCTTGCTTTCAATCGCGATACGAGGCAGGTTGAGTGAGACAACCCCCAGGTTGTTTCGGCCATCATGAATCAGCTTGCCATCTTCTTCATAAACGCCCAGGAATGAACGACAGCCCATGGGTGTTTTAAAGCTGCCAGTGACTTCAACCAGCTTGTCATAATTGAGAATATCCGGGTACATCCGCTTGCTGGCGCACTCCAGTGCCAGCTGTTTGATGTCGTAGTTCGGGTCTTCAGCGCTGAAGTTCACCCCTTTCTTGATGGCAAACACCAGCTTTGGAAAGACCGGCGTCTTGCAATTTCTGCCCAGACCACGAATCCGGTTTTTCAGGATGGACTTTTGTACCAGACGCTCTTCCCAGCTGGTTCCCAGACCAAAACCAAAGGTGACAAACGGTGTCTGACCATTGGCAGTATGCAGGGTATTTACCTCATACTCTAAAGCCTGGTAAGCGTCGTAGCAGTCCTTCTCAGTCATTTCCATAGCGTATTCACGGGCTTTCTCTTCATCACCAATCCAGCGCATGCCCTGCTTGAGATGCTTGTCGAACGTCTTGCGAACATAAGGTGCGTGAATACGGTCAATCTCGTTGATACTGGTGCCACCATAGATATGGCTGGAAACCTGGGCAATGATCTGGGCGGTGATGGCTGCAGCCGTGGTGATCGACTTTGGTTTTTCAATTTCCGCATTACCCATACGGAAACCGTTGTTCATCATCCCTTCAATATCGATCAACATACAGTTGAACATGGGGAAAAAGGGCGCATAGTCCAGATCGTGGTAGTGAATCTCTCCCCGCTCATGAGCTGCGGTAATATGGGCAGGCAGAATATGTTGTTTGGCGTAGTGTTTGGCGACAACGCCAGCCAGTAAATCCCGCTGTGTCGGGATAACCTGACTGTCTTTGTTCGCGTTTTCGTTCATGATCTCTTCATTATCCTGATTGATAATGCTGAGAATATCCCTGCCCATGGCATTACGGGATTCCCGCTCAATATCACGGGTCTGCCTGAACTCAATGTATTTGCGAGCCGCGTTGTGGTACTCGCTGCTCATCAGCAGGTCTTCCACCTGATTCTGAATATCATAGATATCCACCGTTGCCTGACCAGCCACCGTATTGCCCACTTTTTTAGCAACATACTCAGCAAAGTCATTGTCTTTGATCTGAGCATCATTCAGGGCGCTGGCAACGGCTTTTACGATGCGCGGCGCATCAAAAGGCTGGCGTGAACCATCGCGTTTGATGATCTCAGTCATGGTGGGTCTCCGGGCAGATAGAGTCATTAGATATTGCGCCTTTCTGGCTGAAATATCTACAGGTAGTGGTGTGTTGGTTTGGTGAGCACTATATATAGTGTTTGTTGGCAGCTATGATCTACTAAAGTGACGTGTTCTGCAATATTGACAAAACGTAAATCTTCACGGGAAATCACGGTTTTCATCTCCAAGTCAGGAGTTACTGACAGGGAAAGTCATACATACTGTGTGGTTAAACAGCGAGAGACTGCTGGAAAAGCATTTTGTAGGTATATACCGAGATGGTTTGGTAGGCAGGCATTCATAAGTAGCTAACGGTATGGAGTGATATTTTCTGACTACTTGTGATGGCATCCTGCTTCGTTACAACTCCGGTCACCAGGCTATGGCTATGTGACCGGAGTTGTACCTCGCATAACACCTGCCCGGGTAGCCAGAAATATTCGATTCCATATAGCCAGCTACTTATTGATGGACACGGTTGATGATGAGATGATCTGCGCCTTTTTTAGTATCTGTCCAGAAATGGAGAGAGGAGATTGAGTTGAGCGATAGTTCCACAAAAGCATCCCTGGCCAATTGCGAGTTTGATCAGCAGCAGGAAAAAGTATTATCTGCCTTCCTGGCATCACGCCCTGCCGGGAAAAGTGGTCAGGTTATGACGCTGTCGGCCATCAAAGGCCTGATGTTTGCCATTGCCAACTCACCTGTTAATGTGCCACCGGATCGCTGGATGACTCTGGCGCTGGCGACCAGAACACCAACGTTTGAATCGGCACAGCAGGAAGATGATATCCGTCATATTCTGTTTAACCTGCTGGATAAAACCAGAAAGACCATCAGTGGTGGCTTTGAGGTACTTCCAGAAGAGTGTCGGGCTGAAGATGTGTATTCTTCAGAATTTTCCCGCCTTCAGGAATGGGCGATGGGTTATGGACAGGGCAGTGAACTGCTGATGGATGTCTGGACCCAGGTCCTGAAGCATCCCAAAGTTCAGCCTATGGAAGAATCCTGGTCCAGTTGCATGGTGCTGTTGAACGTCTGGAGTCGTGCAGACAGCCTGCTGGAAAAAGCCAAGAAGAAAGATGGCCCGGATGTGAATAAGATGCTCCAGGCAATGCCAGCGGTTGCCCGGGAAATGGCAGTGATGTGTCATGATATTCGTGAGATCTGGCAGAAGGCCCTGGAAAAGCCGGCACCGGTTAAGGTGACTAAAGTCGGCCGCAATGATCCTTGCCCATGTGGTAGTGGTAAAAAGCACAAGAAGTGCTGTGAAACCAAGTAAGACTTTCTGGAACCACGGAGATCACAGAGTCCACAAAGTTTTTGAAAAAGGCTGTTCTGGCGCGAACACCTCGGAAGGTTTAAGAGCCGATTTTGCGGGCGCATGAATCGGCTCTTTGTGCTCTTCGTGGTTCTAAGGCGCCTTCTAGGCGCGTCCGTCTTCTCCTTCGCTTACTGTACGGAGCCCGATTTCTGAGCGTTGAATGGTCACCCGCTCGCCCGGCAGGTCTGCTGGCGTTTTGTTATAAAAGTGAAGTTCCCGCTGTGGGAATGGAATGGTGATACCTTCTCGATCAAACCGGACTTTCACCTCACGGGTGATGTCCCAGTATACATCCCAGTAGTCGTCTGTTTTAACCCAGGGACGAACGACAAAATCCACAGATGATTCGTTGAGCACGTGCAGGCGAATGATATGTTCGGGTGTTTTCAGTATTTTCGGGTGGCTGCTGACAATCTCTTCAAGAATTTTTTCCACCAGTTCAACATTGTCTCCATAGGCAACGCCAAAGACCATATCGACCCGGCGGATACGTTCCGAGGTGATGTTCTTGATGGTTTCTCCCCAGATTTTGGCATTGGGCACCATAAAGACCTGGTTGTCGAAAGTGCGAATTGTGGTGTTTACCAGGCTCATCTTGCCCACTTTACCGGCAACACCGCCGGCCTCCACAAAGTCACCTACATCAAAGGGGCGGTAGATCAGGATCATCATCCCGGAGGCAAAATTGGACAGGGTATCCTGCAGGGCAAAACCGATCACAATACCGGCAACCCCCAAACCAGTCAGTACCGGTGTTAAGTCCAGCCCTACCTGTGCCAGAGCAAACAGGAAGCCGAAGACCACCACCAGATTACCGCCCACATTGATAAAGAACTCCTGAACCAAAGTACTGAAGCGGGCTTTCTTGTGGGTAACCGCCCGGGATATTCCCCGTCGTACCAGACGGGCGAGCAGTATGGCTACTGCCATCAGGGCGGCAAACAGGAAGAGGCGGGAGAGTATGCCGCCCATGTTGGATTTAAACCAGTGAATCAGGTCGTCCCAGAGCCCGGCAATGACTGTACGCAGGGTTTCGAAGTTCACCACCGCTTCTGCCAGATTACCGGTGGTCTTGAAAATCAGTTCATTGTACTGATCCACCGGCAGTCCCTGCTCTTCCATCATGATCACGATCTGTTTCAGGTTGGCGACAGCACTGCGTACCAGGCGATCCTGAGTGGCAATTTTGCTTTCCAGAGAGCTTCGAGCATCCGCAGGAAGGGACTTCAGCTCTGTCTGTAACAACTCTTTCTGGCGGGTATTATTGCGCAGATAAGTCGCCATGAACTCGGCATAGAGAGTGATCTCCTGATCGAGCTCCTGTTGCGCAGCGGCGGTATCAACCTTCCAGCTTTTCAGTAAATTCAGGTTATCCAGCCGTTCATTCTGCAACCAGTTTATATAGGCGTAGAAGTCATTGATGTTGAACAACACCAGTAACTGCTCATCGGCACTGGCCTTCTCATACTGCTCAAACAGTTGACGCAGGTCCGATGAGGCGGGGGTTAGCCGGGCTTCAAAAAAGCGATTCTCCGCGTTCACTACCTCTTCACCCAGTTTAATGGCCTCAGGGGTATTAATAACCTTCACCTGATCCAGGAAATGATTAACCAGTCGGGTCGTGGTGCGAATATCAGAAACGACCTGTTGCTGAATTAAGTCACGGGTCATTTCAGAGGTGGTTTTCTCCCAGGTGGCTTCCATCTGAACCACCCGTTTACTGGTGGCTTCAATATCGTTGATTACCGCAGTCTGTGAAGCAACCAGTTCCGTAGGTGATGGTGGTTGAGTAACCGCATTTTCTGCCAGACAGTGAAAGGAAATAAACAACAATACCCAGAAGGCGTTTCTGAACATTGGGTGACTCCGAAAAAGACATCCATCACTGCTTCAGTTTAGGCGCTGAAGTGCAAAAAAGAGCAGTAGATTGATGCTGTTGGATAAAAATGATCAGTGAGCGTCGATTGTCCGAATGACGCGGCAGGGGTTACCGACGGCAACGCTGTTGGCAGGTATGTCTCTGTTCACCACGCTACCTGCGCCGATCACACAATTGTCGCCAATCGTAACGCCGGGAAGAACGGATACATTGCCGCCTATCCAGACATTGTTACCGATGGTGATGGGGGAACCATACTCGGTTTTCTGCCGCTCAATTGGGTCAATGGGGTGAGTACCGGTTGAGATCATGACATGAGGGGCAATAAGTACATTGTCCCCAATAGTGACTTTGCAGACGTCAACAATTGTCAGATTGTGGTTGGAGTAGAAGTTACTGCCTATCTCAATATTGTATCCATAATCACAAAAGAAGTTTGGCTCCATATGGGCCGTATCTTTGATGGATAACAGGTCTCTGAGAATGGCCATCCTGCCATCCAGGTCGGTTGGATCCGCCATGTTGAACCTGGCGCACAGACTTTTGGCCCGCATGCGGTCAGACAGCAGTTCTGACTCCCAGGCATCGTAAGGCATGCCTGCCAGCATTTTCTCTTTTTCAGACGTGTACAGCATGATCAGCCCGCGTTTAGTTGTAACTCAGTGGATGGTTTTTCTGCAGAACCTTCGGACAGATTCTGGACACTCAACAGGAATATCCGCTGAGGATCCAGGCCGCCCTCATCCATGAGATAATCCTTGATCTCCCGGGCACGATCTATCGCCAGTTGTCGCATGGCGTTTTCGTTAAATGGCCATTGTGCCAGTAGATGCTGGGTAATGGTGTCCGCGTTGGCCTGTTCAATATTCAGTTCAGCGCTTTCACTGTTCATCACGGTGCCTGCAATGGTTTGCAGGAGTCGCAAATGAGTGTCTTCATCCATGGTGGACAGGATAAGCTTTTCAGGAACCGGCTTTTTCTGCGCCTTAAGCTCTTTGTAACTATTCAGCACCCAGCAAAGGCGTATTGTTGTAATTTCGAACCGCTTTAAGAAGCGCCTGAAATATGTTCAACCCCTGCTTTTTAGCAGATGATAAATAGCTTCGGATTCGGGTAAACATGGTACCTCCGTCTTCGCTTCTGAAGCAGCCTGAGATCTTCTGCTTAAGTTTGGCCATCCTGGCATCACGTTCACTGCCATTGTTATCGAAGGGAATTGAAAAGTCCGACATGAAGCGCAACGTTTCAACCTTAAACTCAATAAGCCTTTTGAACAGGTTGTAGGCCTTGGTATTCCTGACCTTCTTACGTCCAAGCACCTGTCGTTGTTTTTCCATATAAGCGGTTTCCTTCGTGAGAGCCCTTTGAAGGATTTGGTCGTATATCGTCTCAATGCGAAGCTGTATTGCACCAGGCATTTGAGTCAGACCGGCTGCTTTGTATTTCTTGCAGAAGTGCCAGGAGAGCGTAAGCAATTTCATCAGCCGCAGAGCCAGCTTATTCGCATCCCTATCGACAACTCCCTGAAGCTCTCTCAGATGATGGGCATTACAAAGCACATGCACTGCCGCATAGGCAAAGTAGGACTTCCAATGATCGTGAACCAGAATGCCTGCAAAAGTCAGCAGGATGCCCATTGCATCCATTGCTTCACAACCTCGCCTTTCTGAGAGGTAGTAAAGCGTCCATTGGTCATCTCGCATAATGTGTAACCACCACAGTGAACCGTCAACCCGCATGCCAGTTTCATCCGCTCCTGCAACCGGACTTTCTTGTAAAGCATCGCGGATACTCTGCTCAGTAGAGGCCAGGTTCTCATGGGTATAGGCAACAAAATTGGCAACAGAGCCTGCGCTGACACTCATGCAATAAATAGTATTGAAATACTCAGACACCCGGTGATATGGGATGAAGTGATACTGGTTTAAATGAACAGCCATTGCCTGAGTCACTTCTCCGTATTGAGCAGCGGCTTTCACTCCTTGGGGAAACTCAGCGGTGTTCCGTTTACCACAAGGACATACTTTAACGTCTGCCCAGTACGCGGTAACTTCAAATTCTCCGGGTCTACCTGGATCAAAAACCTGTCGCTCAATGTATTTGGTGGGTTTAATATCGATAAGCGAAGACTGGCAACAGCAACATTTTTCAACCTTCAGATGCCTGACATAATCGGGTAAGGCGACACGTCTCAAACAAGAGCCTTGATGACCTTTCTGGCCACCTGGTTTATTGCCTGAAGATGGTCTAAGGCTTTTGGGGTTCGGTGTTTCCTGTGAGGAGCAGGGGGCTTCTTTGGAAGATGTATCACCTTTATCACTCCCTTTTTTACTGGGCTTTTGATAACCATCTGACGATGGTGGCTTACTACTGTTTTGACTGTTTTTATTAACCCTTTCTTCCAGTTCGCTGCAACGTTCCCGAAAAAGCGCATTCTCGGTCCGAAGCTCTTCATTCTCTTTAAGGAGAGCTTCGGTAAACGGAGTAGCTGGGAAGTCTGGTTCCATACTGGAGATTTGTTAGAAAAATTGAGTATAAGATGATGGTCGAAAAATCAGAAAATTCCAGATTTATATGAAGGGTGCTGAATAGTTACAGCTCTTTTATCCACCGTTGAGTCAGCTCACTCTCCAGAAGTGATCTGGCGACCAAAGGCCAGTCCGAATCCTTTGCTGTTTTGCCAGTAACTTCCAGTTGTAATCCCGGTCTGTCACGCAGTGCTTTGGCCAGTTTGTCCAGGGATTCAACTTGTTCTGAACGGTTGATGGAAAACTGCCCCGGTTCGAAGGTAACGAATTGCATCTCTTCGGCGCTACCGCCAACGAGGGAGGCGAGCAGGTCAAAAGGGGCGGAAATAATATTGGTGATCAGGTTGACCAGGGCCATTCGAATAACGGGGCCCAGTTCAAATTCCGGATTTTCCAGATCACCAGAGATGGGCAGAGTGATATCAATCTGCCCATTTCGATCTTTCAGTAATGCCAGGGCCAGCCGGATGGGAAGGTCTACGGCTTCATTGCTATCCACCCTGCTACCCAGTATCAGTTTATCCAGCAGCATCTGGTTGGTAGCGGAAAGCTGGTGGTTTTTGATCTGGTAGTTTAAATCCAGGTGGAGCCTGCCCTTTTGGATGCTGTAGCCGGCAAAACGACCGGAATAAGGCGTTAAAGTGGTCAGTTCGACATTAGTAAACGACATTGACAGGTCAGTCATGTTCAGCGGGGAAGACGGGTTGAGAGCACCTTTTATGGTAACTGGGGCATAGCGGTCGACCCGACCATCGATTTTAATCGTAGCCGGTTTTTTACTGCGGGTATCGAAGCCATCGATTTCACCATTCAGGTTAACAATCGGGGTTGCAAAACCCGGTTGGAAGGAGCGATCCGAAAAATCCATGGCTCCATTTTCAATAGCCAGCCGGTTGATGGCCAGGCTGAAGTCAGGCGTTTCTGTTCCGGTAGCAGTGGTTATATCTACCTCTTCTTGCTCACTGCTAATTGTATTTTCAATCGGTTTAACCAGGCTGGCCAGATTGACCTGCAGCTTTTCATCCACGGCAATGACAACCGATGGCGCAGCCAGAAGTAACTGGCCAATCTCCAGTCGATTGTCTTTCTGCTGGTAACTGAGCGCACTCAATTGAAGCTGCAGCCACTGGGCAACGGTTTCCTGAGTTCTGCTATCGTCCAGTTGCAGCTGGTTGATAGTGACGTCACTGGTAAGCTGTACGCCAGATTCCGCCTGCCAGTTTATGTCTGCCCTGGTATCCAGAAGGCCACTGGTCAAATCAACATAGGTAAATCGGTTAATGATGGGCTGGAAATCAGTCAGGTTAATATTATTCAGCGAAATGGATGCAGAAGCTGATGCTTCCGAAGGGATACCGGATAGTGCCAGATCGACTTTGCTGTTTACTACAGCTTCACCATTCAACTGGGTACTGAAATTAACGATTGAGTCTGCTTGGGGCCAGCCAAGGGACTGTCCTTGAATATTGATCTGGTCAAGTTGTAATGAAAACGGCGAATGCCCATCAGTGAACTGGTAGTCAGTGAATCCAAACCTGCCATTTTCGATGGCAATCTGATTGACTGTGAATTGCAAGGAAGAACTTGAGCCTTCTTTCTCTGTTTCGGTCGATGTGGGCTGTTCAGGGAACTCTTTCAGTAAACTCGCAAAGTTATTCTGTCCATTTTCCGTTAAGGTGAAATCACTCTCTGGATTGTTGATCCGTATTTTATCCAGTGTCAGCTGTCGAATATTATTCTCGGTAAGCAGTGCCTTTTGCAGGTCTTTCCATGAAAGGTCAATATCAGCGGAATACAGCTTCATGGTGTCTCTGACATCAACAGCAATCAGGGATAGCTTGAGTGTCAGCGGGTTAAAGTAAACCGCACCCAGCTTCAGTTCCCTGGCAAGAAAATGGTTACCGGCCAGAACAATGCCTGCATGTATAAGTGGTGGCACAACAACAAAACCGATAATCGTGTACGCGGCCACTGCATTAATAATGTATGAAACCAGTTTCCTGATCATGGTCTGAGTCACATATAAAAATTCAGGGTGGCCAGTCCCTCTTCCTTTCAAAGACAAGATGGATGGCAGATAAAACAGGAGAGTTTGGACGATAGGTCAAACCTGCCTGATGATATCAGGCAGCGGGAGGGATTGGTATTGCAAAAAAAACGAAACGTCAACAGACCTTAGAGGCTACTTCCGGTCAAGTTTGAAAACATGCTCGGTAATCACTTTCAACCCCTGAGCCTGTTTTCGTGGTGAGGGCTTGGTATCCCGTGTTTCGATCAGGTCAATTTCGAAATAGTCACCGTAAAGCGCTTTCACTCGATCTGGTGGGATGCTGAATGGCGGCGCTGCTGCGGCAACGTCATCGTATTCAACAGTAACCAGAAGAATTTGTTCAATATCGGGTGCGATACGCAGGAGGTGTTCTACATAGGCTTCCTGCATGCCGGGGGGGAGAGCCACCAGGGCTGCCCGATCATAAACAAATCTGGCCGGGATACTCTCTTCTGCCAGGGTAAAAAAGTCTCCCTGGATGATGGCCATACGCTCACTTGACCAGTACTCGTGTTCACCCGCTTCATGTTTCGAGTGATTGAGGTTCTGTTCTGTGAAGAACGCTTCCACAGCAATCTCACTCAACTCTGAGCCGAGGACAAAGTGCCCCTGTCTGTGCAGTTCAATCATATCCAGGCTTTTACCGCACAGAGGAACGAACACCATGTCCTTTGGGACTGCACGTATCTTGGGCCAGTGTT
Organism: Endozoicomonas sp.; assembly: GCF_965196975.1. Taxonomy (NCBI): domain Bacteria; kingdom Pseudomonadati; phylum Pseudomonadota; class Gammaproteobacteria; order Oceanospirillales; family Endozoicomonadaceae; genus Endozoicomonas; species Endozoicomonas sp. The sequence goes on along the minus strand of NZ_OZ239981.1, from coordinate 3,429,301 downwards.
TAACCAGCATGGGGTTGGTCTGATCGAGATGGAAGCCAATGTTATTGTTCTCCCAATGAGACCGCCAGTTAATATCGTCCATTGCTATTGATATCCCGTTATCATGATAGGACACTGATTCAGATGCTTTTGTATTACAAATAACAACAATACCGGCTGTCAGTAGGAAGATAAATAGCTGAGTGTATTTCATGGTCAGCTTTACTCTCTGAAGTCGTGCATACAAGGTAGCAGAATGCAGCTGATTCTGATTGAAGGGACGCACGGAACCGGCAAGTCAACGCTGGGCAAGGCTCTGGCTAAGAAGCTTGAGTCTATCGGTAAGGTGGTTTCACTGTACGATGAATATGACCGGTCAAACCCTGTTGATACCTGGGCCATCAATATGATGCGCAAGAGCCTTTTTGAGCAAAGGGCTTACCTGTCCGGTGAAAATGTATTTTTGCAGCATTTACATGACCCGACCGTAGATACTTCCGGCCAGTGGATGATGTTGAGTGAACAGTTGATTGAAACTCCTGAGCAGGTTGTCATTTTTGTGGGTAAATTCTGGCAGAACTGTGTGATGCCGTGGTTCTTCCACGATATTCCTGTTGCTCATATTCTGGCTCATCACCAGAAACTTTGTGAGTCAGTCATGACAGCTAAACCTCTACTGGTTTTTCTTTCCTGCAGCGATACGACAGAGGGGCATAAACCACTGGTTGATCGTGGTGAACTGTTATCTCCCATGCTGTTAAGCCTCTATGGCTCATCATTCTGGTCACGTAAACATGCACCTGAGGGAACAGTACAGGATAAAGGGAGGTTGTACTTACAGGCATGGCAAGCCGTGTTGAACCAGCTTTACCAGGATATTCCTTTTTCCCGACTGGAATATCCTGATGCATGGAAGCACTGGTCAGACAATGACGAGTATCAGGAAAAGATACTTTCTGAAATAACAGGGCTGATTAAAGAGTAAGGAACAAACCGGCTTAAGCTGCCGGTTGGTAAATGATGGTTTGCTGCAGCTGAGATTCAAAATGATCCCAGTCCATCGGTGAACTGCTAATAATTTCCAGCCGGCTGTCTGGGCTTTCTTCCATTTCAATAATACTGACAACCCCATCCTGCATATTAAACCCTCTTACGCCCTGATCGGTTTTTGCAACTGCCTTCAGGCGCTGAGCAGTCTGAGCGTGGATCAATGAGAACAGACGGTCAAATGAGAATGATGCACTTTCAGAAAACAGCCAGCCGCAGCTGAAATGATTCTGGCCTTTGTTCTCCTTGCGGAGAAACAGCTGGCCTTCAGGCAGTTTGAGCTCAACGGGTTCAGTGGTTTGGTCTTGCTGAGGGCTTTTGTGAGCATGATGGGCTTTAGGGTTAATGGCTACACGATCACTGTGGGGAAGGTCCAGCCATTCTACCGATAACTCACCCTGCTTGACCCAGGCAGTGACCGGGTGTGGCTCGGGGAGTTGCTTTGCAAACTGCTCAAAACGTTTTCGGTCATCTTCGCAGGATAAGTCCGTTTTGTTGGCAACCAGCACATCGGCCAGGTGAATCTGATCCCGGAAATTGTCATTCTCAAGGTATCGGTCATCTTCAAGGTTTCGTGGATCCAGAAGGCAGATACTCGCTTCCAGACTCAGAATCTCCTGATAATAATCGCCTTGGAGTGTGTTAATAATTTCCTGTGGATGCCCCAATCCTGTAGGTTCAATCAGCAGCCGGTCCGGTTTGCTGCGGGCAATCAGCATATTGAGACCAATCTGCATGGGCAGCCCTGCCACGCAGCACATACAGCCACCGGGCACTTCGCGGACTACCACATCATTTCGTGCTGAGGATCCCTGTAGAAGAGCACCATCAATACCGACTTCACCAAACTCATTCACCAGAACAGCCCAGGTTTCATCTTCGGGTTTCTGCTTCAGGAGGTGGAGAATAGCAGTGGTTTTACCGGAGCCCAGAAACCCCGTGATCAAATTGGTTGGAATCTTTTTCTGCATTGTAATAACAGCCCTGCAATTTTCTGGAAGTGTAGCAGTCTGTCAGGGATTCTAAAAATGAGGTAGGAGCAGGTAGAAAGACCTGGTACGGCAAAAACACAGGTCATTATCGATGATTAGCGTTTTTTTCGCGCATCCCGAATAATAAATCCGGCAACACCACCCGCAACGATGACGGTTGCCAACACGACCAGAACACCAGCAATGACCACTGTGTCGAGATACATAATCCATTCCTTTTTGTTGGTTGTTTTATGAAAGATCTGTATCACTTCAGGTTAAGGGGTAACCGGAAAAAATAATTGACGCAGATCAATCAGGCGGGCTTTAAGAAGCCTGCCTGATAATCTCAGCAGCTGCATTGGCGAGCACTTCACACCCGATGATCAAATCCTCTTCGCTGGTGTCTTCATCAAAACTGTGGCTGATTCCTCCAATACTGGGAACCAGCAGCATTCCTGACGGCATGACGTGAGAAAAAAATCCGGTGTCGTGTATTGCACCGCTGGACATGAGCTGCCAGTTATTTGGGCAGTGCTGCTGGGCTATATGACATAGCACTTCCTGCACTTTTCCATCCAGACGAACCGGAGCAATATCCGTTTCTTTTTCAATCTGGATGTCAACTTTCAGATCTTTCTGCAGGGCTTTTGCCATTTGCCATAATGCCTGCTCCATCCGATCCAGCTGAGCGGGTGAAGGGTCTCTGAATTGAAGGGTCATTGTGGCTTTTCCAGGAATAACCGATAGAACGCCCGGATCAAATTCCGCATGCCCAATGGTCCAGACCGATTGTTTCGTCCCTGTCTGACGGAATCGGCGATTGAGAATGGTGGCAAACTCCATCATGGCCATACCGGCATCCCGTCGCATGGCCATTGGAGTGGAACCAGCATGGTTGCTCTCTCCGAAGAAAGAAATTTCAAATTCACGACAGCCGGATATCTGGTTAACAATCCCAATCTGCTTTTGCGAGATATCCAGTCTTGGCCCCTGTTCAATATGAGTGCTCAGGTAGGCAAGGTAGCGTTCGGGGTCATATTGTTCGCTTATGCCATTGAGGCCCGCAGCATTTAAGGCATCCTTTAACCGGAGCCCGTCAGCACGAATGGCTGTGTTAATCACCTGCGGAGGTAACTGGCCAAGAAACCCCTTGCAGCCAAGAAAGTCGTGGAATGTGTTTTCTTCGTCAGCCCAGGATGCAATGTCCACGGACATATGGCTGGTATCCGGATTCTCAGAAAGGGATCGATACACCTCAAGGGCACAGATAACCCCATAAGCACCATCCAGCCAGCCCCCAATGGGTTGAGTGTCAGTGTGAGAGCCCATCAATAAGGTTCGGGCAGACTTTCCGGAATAACCGATCACATTGCCAAGGCCATCGATCTGGGCATCCAGTCCGGAACTGGTCATTTGTTCCTGTAACCACTGTCTCGATTCCATATCTGCCGGGGAGTACATTTGACGAATAACACCGGTCTTGTACTGGCCGAATTTCCTGAGCTCATAAAGGTCGTTCAGCAGACGGTCTGGATTAATGGATACTGACTTCATTGTTTTTATACCGCCCTGACAGAAAAAGACCCTGGGGAAATGTATGACAGTTGGAAACACTCAGCGACATTCTAAGCTGGCAGAATTTGCAGGTGTTGAGTTGGGTCAATGGAGAGACAGGTGACGGGGAATACCGGTGCAGCAGGCGAAATATTGCCTGCTGCAGGAGAAGACTTACAAGGTATCAGAGCGGAGAGTCTGCTGACTGCAGCCAAAGATATTTCGATAGAGTATGCCAAAAGCAATCGTGGACATGGGAACCGTCCAGATCAGCCCGAGGCCGAGTGGAATCATGGCGATGGCATTGATCAGCATAATCAGCAGAGTGAGTCCGAAAATCGAAAACCAGCGCTTGGTAACCGCTTTTCGAGACGTTTCCAGCGCTTCCCAGATCCCCATTTTTTTGTCGACTACCAGTGGAATGGCCAGCATATAGGCAATGGCAAGATAAATGCCTGGAAGGATCAGTAATAAGAAACCAATCACGATGAGAATCGTCATCAGAATATATAAACCAAGCAGTGGCAGGGTAGTGTTGAAATAGTCGTAACTATTCAGCACCCAGCAAAGGCGTATTGTTGTAATTTCGAACCGCTTTAAGAAGCGCCTGAAATATGTTCAACCCCTGCTTTTTAGCAGATGATAAATAGCTTCGGATTCGGGTAAACATGGTACCTCCGTCTTCGCTTCTGAAGCAGCCTGAGATCTTCTGCTTAAGTTTGGCCATCCTGGCATCACGTTCACTGCCATTGTTATCGAAGGGAATTGAAAAGTCCGACATGAAGCGCAACGTTTCAACCTTAAACTCAATAAGCCTTTTGAACAGGTTGTAGGCCTTGGTATTCCTGACCTTCTTACGTCCAAGCACCTGTCGTTGTTTTTCCATATAAGCGGTTTCCTTCGTGAGAGCCCTTTGAAGGATTTGGTCGTATATCGTCTCAATGCGAAGCTGTATTGCACCAGGCATTTGAGTCAGACCGGCTGCTTTGTATTTCTTGCAGAAGTGCCAGGAGAGCGTAAGCAATTTCATCAGCCGCAGAGCCAGCTTATTCGCATCCCTATCGACAACTCCCTGAAGCTCTCTCAGATGATGGGCATTACAAAGCACATGCACTGCCGCATAGGCAAAGTAGGACTTCCAATGATCGTGAACCAGAATGCCTGCAAAAGTCAGCAGGATGCCCATTGCATCCATTGCTTCACAACCTCGCCTTTCTGAGAGGTAGTAAAGCGTCCATTGGTCATCTCGCATAATGTGTAACCACCACAGTGAACCGTCAACCCGCATGCCAGTTTCATCCGCTCCTGCAACCGGACTTTCTTGTAAAGCATCGCGGATACTCTGCTCAGTAGAGGCCAGGTTCTCATGGGTATAGGCAACAAAATTGGCAACAGAGCCTGCGCTGACACTCATGCAATAAATAGTATTGAAATACTCAGACACCCGGTGATATGGGATGAAGTGATACTGGTTTAAATGAACAGCCATTGCCTGAGTCACTTCTCCGTATTGAGCAGCGGCTTTCACTCCTTGGGGAAACTCAGCGGTGTTCCGTTTACCACAAGGACATACTTTAACGTCTGCCCAGTACGCGGTAACTTCAAATTCTCCGGGTCTACCTGGATCAAAAACCTGTCGCTCAATGTATTTGGTGGGTTTAATATCGATAAGCGAAGACTGGCAACAGCAACATTTTTCAACCTTCAGATGCCTGACATAATCGGGTAAGGCGACACGTCTCAAACAAGAGCCTTGATGACCTTTCTGGCCACCTGGTTTATTGCCTGAAGATGGTCTAAGGCTTTTGGGGTTCGGTGTTTCCTGTGAGGAGCAGGGGGCTTCTTTGGAAGATGTATCACCTTTATCACTCCCTTTTTTACTGGGCTTTTGATAACCATCTGACGATGGTGGCTTACTACTGTTTTGACTGTTTTTATTAACCCTTTCTTCCAGTTCGCTGCAACGTTCCCGTAAAAGCGCATTCTCGGTCCGAAGCTCTTCATTCTCTTTAAGGAGAGCTTCGGTAAACGGAGTAGCTGGGAAGTCTGGTTCCATACTGGAGATTTGTTAGAAAAATTGAGTATAAGATGATGGTCGAAAAATCAGAAAATTCCAGATTTATATGAAGGGTGCTGAATAGTTACAAATAGTCAAGAACCTGCCCCGCCCGGATTGGGGCGTTGACAGACCGTCGGAGACCTATCATATAAACACCCGCCCACAGCGGTGTAGTAACCGCTATCATGGCCAATTGAAGAAATATCTCAAGAAGAATGCCTTCCGGTACGATCAGGGCAGGTATGGCAGCGGCAATCACCAGTAATATGGCAATGCCAAAATAGATAGCCATGGCTAAATGGATTGTCCATTTAGCTCCACCGGTTTTCTCCCAGGCTTCACTGAGCACACTTCCAATAGATAACGGGTAGTTTCCGGAAAGCCCTTTTTCTACTGATCCCCAGCCTTCCATAGCGGGTTCAGAAGTTTGATTTTCATTGGTGGATGACATGTGCATTCCTTTATACATTGATTGTTTGTGGGAGATAAAGCAGCTCAATTTATATCAGACAATGAATGGCTGCATTATTCAATATTTCCTTGATTCTTTTCATTAACATCAAATTGTATTTGAAAAAATGTGGTTAACACGTTCTGGCATTGATTGTGCATAAACACAGCAACCCTTTTTTTGGGGCTTCATGCAGTCATAAGGCCCCAAAGCGCACTTTAATCAGTTTATAGATCGCGTTGTATGCACAAAAAGGGGGCGTTTTTAAGCTACTGGCGGGAAGGAGATAAAAGATGCACTCAGTACATCTCTCAAAATCATCGATAGAACAGCTTTTGGCGGCAAAGCGGCAGATTAAAAAAGAGTTTGGTGAGGTATTAAGTCTGTCGGATGACAGGCTGGTTGTTCAGTTAAGGGAATACTTTCGAAAAACAGTAGTGCAGGAAACCAGACAATTGTTACAACAGTGCGTTAACGATCTGGGAGAGGAAATGGTTGTACCTGTTTCTTCAGCGATTACACCTGCCTGGGAGCCGGCAAAAAGGATTTATCGAGGACAGGTAGTCAATGGTTAAAAAAAAAGGCTTCGGGTAAGAAGCCTGCTTATTAAAGCCATGTAAACCTCTTTATAAGAGGTTTAGGCTCTATTTCTTACTGCTTGAAGAATTCACCCAGCTTGGAAGCCAGCATCATGTTGCCTTCAGTGCGCAGTTTGCCAGTCATGAACGCCTGCATGCCGTCCAGTTCACCACTCATCAGGCCAACAAAGGTTTCACTGTCCATGATCAGAGTAACGTGAGCATCATCTTTGGTGCCTTCAGCAATTTCCAGGGCGCCGTCTTCGATAGCCGCATAGTAAGCCTTGTCATCGGTGATATCGAATTGGAAAGTCAGGGTTTGACCAGCAGCTGCAGACTCGTCAAAACGACCCTTGATGTTTTCGAGAGTTTCCTGAACAGTAGCCATGGTTTACTCCTTTATCTTCTAAGGAAAGCGGACACCAGCTTGTTACGATGAAGGTGTCTGTTTATTTTATTGTTAGTAGCACGCTATTTAATCACGGCGGATTAGATTGCACGGGGCTATTGTTAACAGCATCTTAAAAATGAGCATCGTCCGTTTTGCCTATGCTTCCATCGGTGTTGTTAAAGAAATAGCCGCTTCGAATGAGGAGTGGGCTGATATCCGATAGTCTTATACGTCTGGTCATTTTATCCAGAACTAAGCATTTTTTTGAAAATATCTGATTAATTTAACGCTGATTTATTTTAATTAACCACCGTAGACTATGCTCAGAAATGCTTAACCATTGTCTTTTTTGATTGAAGGTATTTCTATGTCTGTTGTTGCGGAACGGTTAGCTGAACAGTCAAGTTTACTGGTTCGTTTGTTATGGTGTGACAATGCGAACTTGATTCGAGCCAAATCATTTCATCGTGATTCACTCGGAACGTTTCAGGATATGGGGATTGGTATTACTGCAGCCTGTCAGGCGCTGTCAGTGATCAGTGATGCGCTTTGTGCTGATACAGGGCTTTCAGGGACCGGCGAAAACTGGCTGCAACCGGACTGGAATACCTTGAAAATATCAGATTCTTCACAGGGACATGCTGCGGTTATTGCCGATATTGTGCAGTCAAATGGTGAACCCTGGTCGTTATGCCCAAGAAATTTTCTGAAGCGAATGATTGGCAATTTAAGTGATGAGTTTGGTTTGTCTATTAAAGTGGGCTTTGAATATGAATTCTACCTGATGGAGGACAAAGAGGATGAGTGGGTACCAGCGGAAGACTTTACCTATGCCTCTGACCACGGGTTTTCAGTTTTACAGCCTCTGGTTGATGACATTATCCGGAGCCTTGATAAGCAGACTATCAAGGTTAGAACCGCTCATGCGGAAAGTGGGCCCGGGCAGCTCGAGATGTCCCTGGACTACGGCGATGCTCTGAAGACTGCTGATGATCAGCTTTTCTTTCGTAAAACCGTGCATGCCATGGCTCGTCAGCACGGCTATGCAGCTTCTTTCCTGCCGAAAATTTTTGCGGACCAGTGTGGCTCTGGTATGCATCTGCACCTGAGTTTATGGCAGGAAGGAAGCAATATTCTTGCTGATGGTCACTCCCGAAAGCTCTCTTCGGAAGCTGAGCATTTTGTCGCCGGTATTCTTCATCACCTGCCCGCATTAACAGCGGTGACTACCCCCACCTGTAACTCATTCCGCCGCATTACTCCGCATTGCTGGAGTGGGGATTTTACGGCCTGGGGATGGGATAATCGGGAAGCAGCGATAAGAATTCCGAGCCAGCCTGGGCAGGCAGCTCCTTCTAATATTGAATTGAAAACCATGGATGCTAGCGCAAACCCCTACCTGGCCCTGGGTAGTATCATTGCTGCAGGGATCGATGGGTTGAGGAATAAGATGGCGTTGAATGAGGAATGCAGCATCGACCCTGGGTGTATGTCGGAGCAGGAGCGAGAAAGAGCGGCTATCAGGGCTTTACCGGAAGACCTTTCTACAGCATTAGGCTGTTTGCGGGAAAATAGTGTGCTGCTTAAGGCGATGGGAGATGGACTGGCAACATCCTATCTGGGGGTTAAGCAGACAGAGAATGCATATTTTTCAGAACTATCTCTGGAAGATGAAGTCAATAAGTTGTTGCAATGTTATTGAATCAAATCAGCACTCAAAAGGTAATTTCAGGTTTGCTCAATGAAATCAGAGTGTTCTGAAGATTTTTTGTTAAAGCGCTTTCTTTGTTGATTAATCAGTTATTCTCAATAAGTGTGTGGTAGCACTACTAGGACAACCGTACATTTATTGAGAAGCGTATATTGAACTTTGGCATATAGTCGGTAGTGATAATGCAAGGTCTTACAAATAATCCAGTGAACTCTCCCGTTAACGTTACTTCTACTCCTCCTACTTCACCAGTACCGTCAACTGGCTTTTTACAGTTTTCCGATGGTAGCTCTCACACAGCTTCAGTAAATACTCAAACAGAACCCCGTTTGCCTCTTTCTACGCATGAATCTGATTTGAGCGAAAACTCTGATAGAGTGCGACAGGTAACGCATACAGATGCTGAGCCAGTCACATCTCAAGGTTCTGTAGACGGTGACTCTCAAATAAGAACTCCTGCTATGAGGTGTCTTTTTGGTCGTCCTGATCCGGAAGAAACTCGAAGATTTTTAGATAATGAAGAAGCAAAAATAAATGATCGGTTACGGGAGAAATATAAGCATTGTCAGGTTTATGAATATCAGGATTTTGGGAAACCACCAGTTAAACTTCCTAAAGAATCTAAGGTAACAATCAGTGATATTCTTTTTCCAAAAGAAAACTCTCCACGGGAAGACGGAGGAGCTGTTAGTGAAAGGAAAAGAAAAAATAGCCATCCAAATGACCAATCATCTAATGCTGCAGGGGCAGAAGTTACGAGGTTTTCAGAGCAGCCAGCTGGTAAAATGGTTAAACCTACTCCTGTTAAGAAAGAAGCACAGGCGGGTTCATCAACAAATATTCAAAATGATTCTTCTACAAAGCAAGATCCTTCAGAGTCATCTAATAAAAGGCAAAAAATAGAAGAGCCCGACTAAAAAAGACTGATTTTTTATTGGTCTCAATGATTTTTAATCTAATTCGAAAGAATTGTAAGTGTGTTTTTAGAATTGAGTTTGCTTTGCTGATGTTTTTGCGAATTACTAAATGCCAAATATTGTTTGCCAGATTGATCTTGGATAAAAAGATTACCAAAAGCATGGTGTTTTGCTGTCAAAAAAAACGGCTTTTTGATTTTTACTGATGTTTTAATTTATCCTGATTACCACCTAACCTAAGCTATCTTCTCGTCTAAACTTACGACACTGGTTTTCCTTGAATTAGGAGACGTGTCATGGCCAAAAACAAAATCCAGTTTCAGAAAGGCATGAGCCTTGTGGAGTTCTTTCAGCAATACGGACAGGAAGAGCAATGCCGAGATCAGTTTTTCAAATGGCGCTGGGCGAATGGTTTTGAATGCCCTCTGTGTTGTTGCCGGGAGTATTGCACTCTGAAAACCCGAGAGCTATACCAATGCAACCGCTGCCGCCACCAGACATCGCTGACCAGTGGCACCATCCTGGAAGCCAGTAAATTGCCCTTTACCACTTGGTTTCTGGGCATGTATTTGATGACTCAGACCAAGAATGGCATATCGGCCCTGGAGCTCTCGAGACAATTGGGAATCTCTTATAATGCCTCCTGGCGCTTAAAGCACAAACTCATGCAAGTAATGAAAGAACGGGATGACAGCCGTCCCCTGCAAGGGCATGTGCAGATGGATGATGCTTACTGGGGTGGTGAAAAACATGGAGGCAAACGGGGAAGAGGCTCTGAAAACAAACACCCCTTTGTTGCCGCCGTGCAAACCAACGAAGAAAATCACCCGCTGTATATGCGATTCAGTATGGTCACCAGTTTCCGGAAAAAGGAGTTGGAACTCTGGGCGAGAAAGCACCTTGGTAGTGATACCTGCTGCGTTGTCAGTGACGGACTCGGTGCATTCACGGGAATAGCTGACGCCGGACACCCACATACTGCAGTTGTGACAGGTGGTGGTCACGAATCGATGGATAATGAGCTGTTTACGTGGGTCAACACGATGATCGGGAATGTCAAAAATTCCTTGAAAGGCAGTTATCACAGTATTAACCCGAAGCATTTGCCAAGATATCTTGCTGAATATTGTTATCGATTCAACCGGCGCTTTGATTTGAAAGCAATGGTGTCAAGGTTGGGTTACATGGCTGCACGAACTTGCCCCATGCCAGCAAGGCTTCTCAAGCTGGCTGAGGTACAGTGGTAATCAGGTAATTTATTGCACACTACATGAAAGACTTTGACTAAGCTGTTGTTACATGAATATTGAATATGATGAGTGATATGAGGCTTTGCGATAGTGATTTTAAAACTGTAAAAATCACACCTAATTCCGGTGCGCTGGGTGCCTGGGTAGAAGGCGTGGATGTGAGCAATCCTTTATCTCCCGAAATATTAGAAGAGTTACGCAGTGCATTCATTCGATACAAAGTACTCTTTTTCCCACACCAGAACGTATCCTCTCAGGAATTTCTTGAGTTTGCCCGACAGTGGGGTACGGTACTTCAAAACCCCTATTTTCAGCCTCTGGAAGGTTTATCCTCTGAGATCACCGAAATCATTAAGCGGCCGGAGGATTCAAGAAATATTGGCCGCTCATGGCATATGGACTTTGCTTTTGATGCCGAGCCTACCAACATCAATTTATTAATGGCCAAAAAGCTCCCAAGTCGTGGAGGTGATACGCTTTTCTGTGATTTGTGTAAGGCCTACAAAGCATTGTCTCCTGGATTACAGCAAACCCTGAAGCGCTTGAAGGTGGTGAACAGTAATCGAGACATCGTTCATGCTGCCCGCTATGAAAAGGAGTTCAAAGGGAGGCTCCCACAAAACAACGCAGAAGTAAGAAATACTCATCCAGTGGTGATCCATAACCCTGACAATGGTGAAGACTCATTGTTTATCAGTGCTACGGCAACGGAACGTTTTGACCAGTGGACGGAGGAAGAATCAAAACCTCTGCTAAACTATCTTTTTGCTCATGTCGGCAGACCGGATGGGTGCTCTCTCTGAATGATTGAAACAATAGTGCTCTATTTTCACAGCTACTATGGGAACACCACTCATAATAGTTAACTGTCATGCCCGCTTCTGTTATTTCCAGCTCTACCAAAAGCATCGTTTTGCAAATTGAAGTTTCTATAGATTCAGGCAACATGCTGAATCTTGAAGATAGTTTACAGCGTGCACTCAATGAAGCCGGGCAGCTTGGAACAAAAGAGTTATTGGGGCTATTTGAATCACCCAATAAAGAACCTATCGTCGTTAATCAGCAGAAGTGGAACTACAAAGGAAAGGTTCTTAAGCACTATGAAACCTTATACGGTCGTATACCTTTGGAGCGCTCCGTATATCAGGGTGTCAGAGGTGGCAGTACTCTGGCAGCACTTGATCTTCGTGCCGGTATTATTGGTTCAGCTACCCCCAAATTTGCCAAGTCTATCGCCTGGAAATACAGCCAGATGCCAGCGCCTGCGGTAAAAGAAGATTTTGAGACCAACCATCAAAGGACGCTTTCAAATTCTTATATCAAGCATTTATCGGACAGAGTAGGTGCATTAATTGAAGACCAGCAAGACACTCACTACCACCTTCCTCCACTAAAAGAGCCTGTTGAAACAATAGCCATTGGTCTGGATGGAACCTGCATGCTGCTTTGTGAAGAAGGCTGGAGGGAAGCCATGTGTGGGACATTGAGCCTATATTCTGCAGATGGAGACAGGCTCCACACGATATATACAGCCAGTTCGCCAGAGTATGGTAAACAAAGCTTTATGAGCAAGCTCGACGAGGAGATTGCAGATCTAAAACGACTCTACCCAAATGCCACATACATCGGGGTAGCTGACGGGGCTAGAGAAAACTGGAGTTATTTGAAACAACATACCTCTGGGCAGATACTCGATTTTTATCATGCATCTGAATATTTAGCTGGAGCAGCGGAAGCACTGTTTCCAACCAGTAAGGCGAAGCGACACCAGTGGCTTGAAGACAGGCTACATAGTTTGAAAAACAAGCGTGGAGCAGCCAAAAAAATCCGTAACTATTCAGCACCCTTCATATAAATCTGGAATTTTCTGATTTTTCGACCATCATCTTATACTCAATTTTTCTAACAAATCTCCAGTATGGAACCAGACTTCCCAGCTACTCCGTTTACCGAAGCTCTCCTTAAAGAGAATGAAGAGCTTCGGACCGAGAATGCGCTTTTACGGGAACGTTGCAGCGAACTGGAAGAAAGGGTTAATAAAAACAGTCAAAACAGTAGTAAGCCACCATCGTCAGATGGTTATCAAAAGCCCAGTAAAAAAGGGAGTGATAAAGGTGATACATCTTCCAAAGAAGCCCCCTGCTCCTCACAGGAAACACCGAACCCCAAAAGCCTTAGACCATCTTCAGGCAATAAACCAGGTGGCCAGAAAGGTCATCAAGGCTCTTGTTTGAGACGTGTCGCCTTACCCGATTATGTCAGGCATCTGAAGGTTGAAAAATGTTGCTGTTGCCAGTCTTCGCTTATCGATATTAAACCCACCAAATACATTGAGCGACAGGTTTTTGATCCAGGTAGACCCGGAGAATTTGAAGTTACCGCGTACTGGGCAGACGTTAAAGTATGTCCTTGTGGTAAACGGAACACCGCTGAGTTTCCCCAAGGAGTGAAAGCCGCTGCTCAATACGGAGAAGTGACTCAGGCAATGGCTGTTCATTTAAACCAGTATCACTTCATCCCATATCACCGGGTGTCTGAGTATTTCAATACTATTTATTGCATGAGTGTCAGCGCAGGCTCTGTTGCCAATTTTGTTGCCTATACCCATGAGAACCTGGCCTCTACTGAGCAGAGTATCCGCGATGCTTTACAAGAAAGTCCGGTTGCAGGAGCGGATGAAACTGGCATGCGGGTTGACGGTTCACTGTGGTGGTTACACATTATGCGAGATGACCAATGGACGCTTTACTACCTCTCAGAAAGGCGAGGTTGTGAAGCAATGGATGCAATGGGCATCCTGCTGACTTTTGCAGGCATTCTGGTTCACGATCATTGGAAGTCCTACTTTGCCTATGCGGCAGTGCATGTGCTTTGTAATGCCCATCATCTGAGAGAGCTTCAGGGAGTTGTCGATAGGGATGCGAATAAGCTGGCTCTGCGGCTGATGAAATTGCTTACGCTCTCCTGGCACTTCTGCAAGAAATACAAAGCAGCCGGTCTGACTCAAATGCCTGGTGCAATACAGCTTCGCATTGAGACGATATACGACCAAATCCTTCAAAGGGCTCTCACGAAGGAAACCGCTTATATGGAAAAACAACGACAGGTGCTTGGACGTAAGAAGGTCAGGAATACCAAGGCCTACAACCTGTTCAAAAGGCTTATTGAGTTTAAGGTTGAAACGTTGCGCTTCATGTCGGACTTTTCAATTCCCTTCGATAACAATGGCAGTGAACGTGATGCCAGGATGGCCAAACTTAAGCAGAAGATCTCAGGCTGCTTCAGAAGCGAAGACGGAGGTACCATGTTTACCCGAATCCGAAGCTATTTATCATCTGCTAAAAAGCAGGGGTTGAACATATTTCAGGCGCTTCTTAAAGCGGTTCGAAATTACAACAATACGCCTTTGCTGGGTGCTGAATAGTTACAAAAATCCTTCAGGAAATTGAATCAGCCGAGCTCCCGAAAAAGACAATCGCACTGACAGAGAAGCGCTACAAAGCTGTGAGCTATTTTACAAACAATCACCAGTTAATGAATTATCATCAGGCGCTTAAACGCCATTGGCCAATAGGTTCAGGAGTTACTGAAGCGGCTTGTAAGACTCTGGTAAAGCAACGATTATGTGGTTCTGGAATGAGGTGGAAAGCAACAGGAGCGGAAGTGCTTTTGACAACAAGAGCACTGATCCAGAGTAAGGGGCGCTGGGAACAACTTTGGTCTGAGTTCATGACTGGAAAGGTTGAAGCTAACCTATGAGTCAGTTATCAAATTGAGAGAGCACCCGACCGGATTTTTGCAGTCGCTTCTCGTGGGAGGAAGGGATGATTGCACTGTGGAGTAATCTGTACACCCTGCATTATGCAGTGAATGATTATCCCGGTGAAGAACGAATAATGCATCGTATTGCTCTTGCAGGTAAACCGATAGTCTCAGCGACATAAACCATCATTAATAACAATGAATGGATGGAAATTAACATCATATTATTACAACTATTTTAATGCCTTTTAGTAGGTGGAAAAAATTGATATTTGATTGTCACACGATTAAGGATGTTACCTTGAATAGATTAATTTATCTTTGCCTGATTTCGATATCCGTCAGTTACTTTTGCTATGCGTCCGAGGGAGAGACTGATATTGAGTTTCTTGGAGCACAGAGTGTTCTAGCTGAGTCAGCTGATGAACAAAATGTTCTTGATGATTCAATTGATGAACAGCCTGTCTCTGATGATTTATCGCCTTATTTGGTATCTGAATCTGAGTTAGTGGATGCGATAGAAAAGCTACAAGCCCGACTGGATAGTCTGACTCAGGAAGGAGATATAAACGCCTCAGCGGCTTTTATGGCAACTGGTGTTTTAGCTACTATAGTTTTTGCTATTGTTCACTCCGGTTTTAAACAATATTTTGACCCAGCATTCTACCTTGATCGAGTTAAGTTCGTTCACTCCGATTACATTAATGCGGCTTTGGTTGCCATTCTTGTTGACTTTATACCCGGTGCTGGACTTGGTGTATTACTGAATCATGCAAATGATAAGGGTGAGGACTTGCCGAGGCTACCTGCTGAAGAATCAGTTTGGACTGGTCTTAGAGGTATCATTTATTCATCGGGTCTCTGGCTTGCAGGTTATTCACCTATTCGTAAGCTAACACTGGGCACCTGGTTCGTAGGTAATACAAGGGGGGGAGGGCCCAAGTTCACGCGTTATCTGTTAATGTGGTCCGTCGCTGTGCTTCCGGCTGTTGGGTATGCCCTCTATATGCATATTCTTAAACGGCGAGATGAGCTGCAGAAGGATATTTTTGATATTAAAACGCAGCTGAAAGAGGCAAGGGGCGTATTGAAAGAGAGGCAGGCCCAAATAGATGTCGATTTGTTCGATGGTGCTGAAGCTCTGTAAGAAATGGTGCTTATGGATCGACTGACAAGAAAGGTAATCTGCATTGAATAATTAACCCTGTTAACTATTGCTTCAGATTATCCATCTTGTCTTTTTGTTGAAATCAATCCTGATTTTTTAAAGTGCTGGTGCTATATAGTGGGGGCTGATACCTGTTCGAGAAATAACCTCCAGAATATTTTCATTCTGGTACACACCGCACTGTAACAATAACGTTTTAAAGCCCATGGCGTTCCCCCCCAGAATGTCGGTATACAGGGTATCACCAACCATCAGGACTTTGGATGGGTCTGTAATCTGATGTTGTTCAATCGCCATTGAAAAAATGGAACGATCGGGCTTTCCGAACAAGGTTGGCTTTGCTTTTTGAATCGTTTGTTCTACCAGGTCTGCCAGAAAGTAGCCGGGTGTTGCCGTAACATGATCGCCATGAGGTGCACCGATATCCGGATTGCCGACAATCAGATCAAACTGGCGTCCATTGGCACTGTTCACCATATTTTCCTGCATTTTTGCAGTCCAGCCAGCACCGGTCAGAAAAAGGAGGGTATCAACACCGTCCGGAATCTCACCGTTACAGCCATTGAGCCTTACCATGCCTTCCAGCAGGTGGTTGGAAGGATGATCAAGAGGAGCAATGACGCCAATATTTCCTGAGCTTTCTAATGAACTCAGGTATTGTTCAGTAATATCCAGGCTGGTCAGCACTTCGTTACTGGTGAAGTCAAATCCACGGGTACGATATTTCTCTGCAGCAACAGAGCGGTTAGTTAACGTGTCATTTGAAACCACGCAAAATGACACATTGTTCTTCCTGAGTTGCTGTATAGCTTCGGGAGCGCCTTCAATTGGGGTGCTTCCCCGGCACAGGACACCATAAGAATCCAGCAATATCAGATCGAACTGAAACATGATATCTGCCAGACCTTCGATATGCTCAGGGGCTGATTGTGGGTTCTGGATAGCTGGATACCAGTCAAGATGACGGGCATAGACTTCATTCAGTGACTCTGGTGAAAGAACAATCATCGTTGTAACCGGATACTGTCTTAAGGCTGTTTGATGGTTCAGATTATACCAGAACTTCAGTGTTCAGATACCTGAGGTACCTGTAGTGCCAGTTCTTATTGGGAGAGAAATATTCTTTTTGTGCTAATTTGAAGTGTTCTTTCTCTAGCCATTGAGGTGGTAGGTTGTGAGGTTAACGCGTTTATTGAAAACGATCAGTTTATTGCTTCTGGTAACCAGCATGTATGGTTACTCACTGGAGGACTCACGTAATCAATCTCTGCCTGCTTTCTCAGATGACCAGGAAGTAAGAGACTCAATAATTAAAATTTATACCTCATTTAATCAATACGACCACCAGAATCCATGGACTAACCTTGGGCCACGTCAGAAAGGTGGCTCTGGGTCTATCATTCAACTGCCAGATAGTGATCAGCGAGCAGTATTGACCAACAGTCATGTCATCAGCGCCCATACGTATATTGAGGGAAGAAAAAATGGTCAGACAGACCGCTACAAGCTAAAGCCTCTATGGGTGTCACATGAGCTGGATCTGGCATTGCTGGTACCTTTTCATGAGCACGAGAAAGAGGCTTTTTTCAGCGGTACTGCCCCTATACCTCTTGGTAAGCTACCTCCTTTGCAGACAGACCTGATGTTATTGGGGTACCCGATTGGAGGCGACACGATCAGTGCGACGAAGGGGGTATTGTCTCGTTTGGAATACCAGCCTTATGTCAATTCCGGTTTTTCATTCCTCGCTGGACAAATCGATGCTGCCAGCAATCCGGGCAATAGTGGTGGACCAGCGATAGTTAATGGCCAGATTATTGGTGTGCTTATGCAGGGGGCGAGCCCATTTGAAGCCAGCAATATTGCTCATATCGTTCCCGTCAATGTGATCCATCATTTTCTAAAGGATGTCTCCGATGGTTATTACAGCGGGATTCCCAGCCTTGGTGTTGAGACAGAAGAGCTCGAAAATGGGTTTTTTAAGGCGGTTTATGGTGTGACAGAAAACAAAGGTGTGCTGGTTCGGCATGTGATCCCGGGCTCCGCTGCTGACGGTATCCTGCTTCCGGATGATGTCATATTAGAGCTGGACAGACATCCGGTGGGGCACGATAAAACCATCGTTTTCAGGGGGAGTGAACGGGTATCAATGGATCATATTGTCCATTCAAAGCAGGTGGGAGAGAGTCTTGGTATCAGAATCATCCGTGATAAGCAGGAGCTGGATGTGACTGTAAGCCTTACCCAGCCTATCAACAGTGACCTGCTATTGGGGGTCGACGGTGAGTCTGCACCATCTTATTTCATATATCAGGGGCTTGTGTTTACCAAGGTAACCAGAGAACTGTTGATAGGTGCAGGTCATGAGATGATTTCCTATGCGGGTCTTACTCCGGTTCTACTTAATAATTTCCGGTTTGCTAGTGAAGACGAGGTTGTTGTTATCCTGAAAGTTCTGCCTCATGAGGCTAACCGTGGTTACCACAATATCTTTTTGAGAAGGGTTGATAGTGTGGGTACTGAGAAAGTGAAGAGCCTGAAACAGCTGGTACAGCTAATTGAATCACATGAGCAGGAATATCTGGAAATTAACACAGGTTATAAAGGACTGGAGAAGATCGTTCTGAATGCGAATCTGGCGGATGGTGTGAATTCAGAAGTTATGTGGCTGAATGGAATTCATAATGATCGCTCTAAAAACTTTCAGATAGAAGCGGGCAAAGCGGTTGGTGACAGTCATCAATGGCATGAGATGGACAGTGATAAACCTGTGTTTTCCCTGCACCCTGGCAGAGATCTTGCCGTAGGGGGATGAGTTTGCTTCGAATTCTGTAAGATCTTGAAGTCTTTTTTGTTTAAGGCGTGGTCAGTATATGAGCATTTCAGGCTGGCCACTTTAGCCGGTAAAAAATAATGTTTCAGTGGTTTGGAGCGATAAAAGTAAATAACCTTTCTGACTCCGAGATAATCAATGTCTATTCAGCTAAAGCGTGTATTTTCTGCTGGTATTTTGCTCTTTTTTGCAGGTATATCCAGTATCAGCCTGGCTGCTTCCCATGTAGAAGGTACGATCCTCAAGGAAATACAAAGCTGGCAAACGGTAAAGGTTAGAAAAAAAGAGGGCCTTGCTCTCAGAGCCGCATTCAGCTGCAATTTTTTCACAGCGACTCCCCGAACCAGCTACCCAGATGGAACCACGATGTCCGGTGGTAGCGTGCTGTTTTATGAAAACGGCAAGACCGTCAACAGTCTTTTCAGGCCTTCTGTGTTTGCCTCATCGAATGACGAGTCAATGCCTGAACTGATGGCCTGTATTCATGAAGATTTTCGTATTAGCAATCTGGAAGAAGCCGGGATACTGGCTGAAGCACTGGAGAAGTTGTTTGAACAAAGCTCCTCCTTTCCAGAGGAGGCTGAAATTAAACGATTTCAGAATGGGTGGGTCATTATTAACGATGAGTTCTTTGGAAAAAGACAGGGCTACATTATAACCACGAACTCTGAAGGTGCCGTATTGCGCATAGGGTATTCAGTTAATATTGATGGAGGCTAACTCAATAAAAGAGTGTGGCTTTGAAATTTAAGACAGGGCTCATTAAGAGCCCTGTCTTGTTTAGAACTTAATATTTAACACGATAAAACAACGAATAAAGTACCGGCACCAGGCCCAGTGTCAAAATGGTTGAGAACAGCAAGCCGGCAATAATGGCCACCGCCATAGGCTCCCACATCTCCCCACCTCCCAGGTACAGTGGAATCATACCAAGAACGGTGGTTGCCGTTGTCAGCAGGATCGGCCGAAGCCGGCGTTGAGCCGCAACAATAATCGCTTCCTGAGCCGAAAGACCATTGTCGTCAATCTCGTACTTGATACGTTCCAGAAGAACAATGGCATTGTTAATGACAATACCGGCGAGAGAGATAACCCCCAGTAACGTCATAAACCCAAAGAAGGACTGAGCGGTCAGCAGGCCAATGATCACTCCAATCATACCCAGGGGTATCGTTGCGAGAATAATGGCTGGCTTACGCAGGGAGTTGAACTGGGCCACCAGAAGAATCAGGATAATAAAGGCCGCCATAGGCAGTTTTTCACCAATGGACTGGTTGGCTTTACCTGAACTTTCTGCTTCACCGCCCAGTTCGTAGCGATAGCCAGCAGGCCATTGCGTGGAATGTTCATCCAGCCAGGGCTGCAGTTTTGCAAAACCTTCTGATGCCGTCATACCCGATGTCAGCTGGGCCCCCACCGATACGGTTTTCAAACCATCACGTCGCAGGATTTGTGCCGGCTCCCATACCACCTCAATATCAGCAACCTGATTCAGGGTGACCGATTCTCCAGTGGACTGGATATATACCGAGAGGGTTTCCAGTTTGTCGATGTCCTGCCTGTCAGCCTCCACAGACCTCAGTAACACTGGAATAGCATCTTCACCTTCCCGGTACTGAGTTAACTCAAGGCCGCTCAAACCGCTTTGCAGGGAAATGGCAATATCCTGGCTGGTGGCTCCTACTCTCAAGGCTCGTGACTGGTTAATCACCACTTTTAATTTCTTGATACGCTGTCCCCAGTCATCGCTGATGTTTTTCAGCCCGCTGATTTGAGACATTTCCGCTTTCAGCTGCTCGACCAGTGAGAATAGCTGATCCGTCTCTTTTCCATAGAGTCGTATTTCGACCGGGTTGGTAATGGATACGCCACTCTCAATACGGCGACTGGTAATCTGAAGGTCAGGAAAGTTGTCAAAGGCGTAACGATCCAGTTTTTCAATCATGTCACCAATCACTTCCGAGGAGGAGGTATTGATGACCATCATCGCATAGTTGGGACTTGCCGGTTCCGGGCTGTGCTGGAGCACAAATCTTGGTCCACCGGTGCCAATATGACTGATCCAGCTGGTGACGCCTTCAGTGCGATCAGGATTTACCTGCAACTCTTCTTTTATAAAGGCTTCAAGCTCTTCAACAATGGTTTCAGTTCGCTCTATTGCCGTTCCCAGGGGAAGCTCCAGCTCGGTTTTGAAGTAGAGTCGATCAGAAGGGGGGAAAAAGATTTTGGGCACGTATTTGAAGCCGCTCATGACTACGGCAAACAGCACAGCGGTGGCTGCAAGTGAAAGTAACCGATGCTTCAAAACCCAGGTCAGCAGCTCGCGGTATTTCTGGTAAAAACCACGGTTATAGTCCGTGCTCTCTTTTTTAGGCTTCAGGAACTGAACACACAATAGTGGTATCAGCGTCATGGACAGCAGCCATGAGCAGAGCAGGGTAATGGTGACCACCAGAAACAGGGAGGCGGTAAATTCACCCACTGCGGATTCCGCCAGATAGATGGGTAAGAAGGCGGCGGCTGTCGTTAAGGAGGACGTCAGCAGTGGAACCCGAAGTTCACTGGCTGAATCAATCGCAGCCTCTACCGGCCTTTTGCCATTATTCATCTGAACCATGATGCTTTCGGCCATGACGATGCCATTATCGACCAGCATGCCCAGAGCAATAATCAACGCGGCCAGTGAGATCTGATCCAGTCCAATATTAAAGAAAGACATCACCAGCATGGCTGAAATCATGCTCATGGGAATCAGTGAGGCAACGATGAGTCCGGTACGTGGCCCCAGGGCAACCAGCATTACGGCCGCTACCACCAGAACAGCCTGAATTAGGTTGCTGACAAAGTCATTAACTTTGTCTTCTACCTCTTTAGGGGAAAAGTTAATTACGTTGAAATCAATCCCGATCGGGTAGGTTTGGTTAAGGTAATTCAGCACCTCCTTGACCTGCTCACCCATGCGGATATTGTTACCACCTTCCCGCATGGAAAGGCCTAGCCCAAGCGCCAGCTGACCAGAGGAGTGGACTTTGGAGGAGGCTGGATCTACATAGCCACGCTTAACGGTCGCGATGTCTTCCAGATAAACAACGTTGTTGCTACCGGGGATGGAGACAATGGTGTGGCGGATATCGTCCACGGATTCAAAGTTACCACTTGGCTCCAGCTCAATACGTTCCATATCCAGCGTAATGGCGCCACCGGGAACCACAATATTGCGGTTCTCCAGCATCTGCATCAGCTGGGTGGGGGAAAGCCCAAGTTCAGAAAGACGAGCATTGTTGTATTCAATGAAAATACGCTCTTCCTGAGCGCCATAGATTTCCACCTTGGCCACTTCCGGAACCCGGAGAAACTCATCCCTGGCCTGGTCAGCGATATCCTTTAATTCGGCGTAGCTGAACTCGGGGCCGGTAAGGGTTACCACAACGCCAAACACATCACCAAATTCGTCGTTAACTTCAGGGCCGATAACCCCATCAGGCATGTCTTTGGCCGCACTCTCAATTTTGCGCCGAAGGTTATCCCAGATAGGGCGCATATTGGTGTAGCTTTCCTGAATACTTACCGTGATGATGGATACACCAGTCCGTGATGTACTTTTCACAAAGTCCAGTTCAGGTATTTCCTGAATCACTTTTTCCAGTTTGTCGGTAATCAGCTGTTCAACCCGCTCCGGGCTGGCTCCGGGGAAGTGGGTGATGACTTTCGCAACCCGGATGACAAAACCGGGATCGTAGGCCCTTGGCAGGTTTTTGTAGGCCTGAAGGCCGGCAATGATCAGGACAATAATCAGTACCAGTGCCGTTCGGTTATTGTTTATTGTCGCTCGAGTAATGTTCATCGTGCCGCCCCTTCCTGAAGACGGACTTTCATTCCCTCGCTCATCTGGCTCATGCCAGCAGTGACGACTCGGTCACCAATAGCGAGCCCAGACTCAATAATAATCCCCTGTTTGGATAGCTTCCCTGTAGTAACGGTTTTGCGGGTAATGCTACCGGTTTCGTTCCCTTCATCATTGACTAAGTAAACGAAACGACCATTTTTATCCTCCATAACGGCATACGCGGGAATCAGGATGATGTCGCTGCGGGGGGACTTCTGCTCTGCCCTGACCACCACTGACATGCCTGGCAATACCAGGCGATTCTCAATGGCCGGCATGGCAAACGTCATGGTATAGGTCTGGGTGCTTTCATCTGCCTGGGTTGAGGTTTCTCTCAATGTCAGTGGAAACAGGCGATCAGGGATGGAGCTGAAGCGGGCATGGAAGGTGTAATCACCTTTGTGATTCCTGGAGCGGATCAGAACGCTTTCTGGCAGTTCCATTTCCACCAGGAGAGCTGAAGTGTCCTGCAGGGAGATGATTTCCTGGGTGCTCTCTCTGAATGATTGAAACAATAGTGCTCTATTTTCACAGCTACTATGGGAACACCACTCATAATAGTTAACTGTCATGCCCGCTTCTGTTATTTCCAGCTCTACCAAAAGCATCGTTTTGCAAATTGAAGTTTCTATAGATTCAGGCAACATGCTGAATCTTGAAGATAGTTTACAGCGTGCACTCAATGAAGCCGGGCAGCTTGGAACAAAAGAGTTATTGGGGCTATTTGAATCACCCAATAAAGAACCTATCGTCGTTAATCAGCAGAAGTGGAACTACAAAGGAAAGGTTCTTAAGCACTATGAAACCTTATACGGTCGTATACCTTTGGAGCGCTCCGTATATCAGGGTGTCAGAGGTGGCAGTACTCTGGCAGCACTTGATCTTCGTGCCGGTATTATTGGTTCAGCTACCCCCAAATTTGCCAAGTCTATCGCCTGGAAATACAGCCAGATGCCAGCGCCTGCGGTAAAAGAAGATTTTGAGACCAACCATCAAAGGACGCTTTCAAATTCTTATATCAAGCATTTATCGGACAGAGTAGGTGCATTAATTGAAGACCAGCAAGACACTCACTACCACCTTCCTCCACTAAAAGAGCCTGTTGAAACAATAGCCATTGGTCTGGATGGAACCTGCATGCTGCTTTGTGAAGAAGGCTGGAGGGAAGCCATGTGTGGGACATTGAGCCTATATTCTGCAGATGGAGACAGGCTCCACACGATATATACAGCCAGTTCGCCAGAGTATGGTAAACAAAGCTTTATGAGCAAGCTCGACGAGGAGATTGCAGATCTAAAACGACTCTACCCAAATGCCACATACATCGGGGTAGCTGACGGGGCTAGAGAAAACTGGAGTTATTTGAAACAACATACCTCTGGGCAGATACTCGATTTTTATCATGCATCTGAATATTTAGCTGGAGCAGCGGAAGCACTGTTTCCAACCAGTAAGGCGAAGCGACACCAGTGGCTTGAAGACAGGCTACATAGTTTGAAAAACAAGCGTGGAGCAGCCAAAAAAATCCTTCAGGAAATTGAATCAGCCGAGCTCCCGAAAAAGACAATCGCACTGACAGAGAAGCGCTACAAAGCTGTGAGCTATTTTACAAACAATCACCAGTTAATGAATTATCATCAGGCGCTTAAACGCCATTGGCCAATAGGTTCAGGAGTTACTGAAGCGGCTTGTAAGACTCTGGTAAAGCAACGATTATGTGGTTCTGGAATGAGGTGGAAAGCAACAGGAGCGGAAGTGCTTTTGACAACAAGAGCACTGATCCAGAGTAAGGGGCGCTGGGAACAACTTTGGTCTGAGTTCATGACTGGAAAGGTTGAAGCTAACCTATGAGTCAGTTATCAAATTGAGAGAGCACCCGATTTCCTGCTTGGCTGACACTTCTTCGTAGTTATCGATATAGCGTCGTGCAACACGTCCATTAAACGGCGCTCGCAGAATGGTGTAATCCAGCTCCTGTTGCGCTGCCTGAAGTTGAGATGAAGCGGTGCTGACTTTGGCTTTCAGGTTATCCAGTTCTGCACGGGCAATGGCACCTTTTTCTATCAGCTTTCTGGCCCGGTCGTAGTCTGCTTTGGCGACATCATAAGAAGCTTGTCGGTCTTTTAATTTGATCTCAAAATCCACCTGATCAAGTCTGGCAATTTCATCCCCTTCTTTAACAAGCTCACCTTCCTTGACCAGTATATCCTCAAGCTTGCCAGCCACCCGGAAACTGAGATTGGCTTTCTGCACCGCATCAACGGTTGCCGGAAATTCTTTCACCCAACCGGATTCAGGAGAGTTAACCACAATGGAGCGAACGGGGCGAAGCACTTCTTCCTGTTCAGGCAGTTCCTGATTACATCCAGTAATCAAACTCAGGGTCAGAGCTGTTACTAGTATTTTTCCCAAAGACTTCTGTTTAAGCTTCATCCTTACTCCGTGCATGGCGTTTCTGGTCATTATTGGGTGCAAGCAGCTAACCATATGAAATCATATATTTCTGACACCATGTTCAGGTAATCTTCAGCGTTGCAACTCCAGTCACATAGCTTTGGCTATGCTCCCTGCGTTGCGCCTTGCATATCACCTGCCAAGGTTGCCAGAAATGGATGTTTTCATATGGCCAGCCACTTATGGTATCAAAAAAATGTCATGGGAATGTCCTCCTGACGGTACGGGTTTTACGTGGAATGAATTGTGATGACTGAAGTCAATACTTGTCCAGGGTGTGGGCAGCCGAATCAATGTGCTTCATCGAAGGGGGAACCACTCGAAAGCTGCTGGTGTATGAAACCTCTACAATCTGAAGACAAATTGGAGGCTCCGGTCCTGCTGCCGGTTCCAAAAGTAGTAACCAGTTGTTACTGTGAGCGCTGCCTGGAAAAAATAAAGAAGGAATTGGGGCGTGCTCAAAACTCTACTGGTTAGTCTGTTGGCTTTTAACTTAATAGCGTGCGCCAGTCTGCCATCCAATTCCCGGGCAATGCCATCCCATGCTCTGGAAACTGTTTCTGCCCAGTCAACCCGTATTGGTCAATGGGTCGATACTGGAAATGCCCGCCACTCGGGTTTAAGCGGTTTTCATCCACTGTCCGACGGGCTGGACGCTTTTGTTGCCCGGCTGGTATTGATTGAAGCGGCGGATCAAACCATTGATGCCCAATACTACCTTTACCATGATGACCTGGTAGGTCAGCTGTTTCTGCAGTATTTGTTGAGAGCGGCCGACCGAGGTGTCCGGGTTCGTCTGTTGTTGGATGACTTATCCATAGCCAGACTTGATAAGACGGTAGCTATTGCCAATGAACATCCCTTGTTTGAAATCCGGCTGTTCAATCCACTGGCTACCCGTGGCTGGGGGCGCTCTGTTCAGCTGCTGACTCAGTTTGACCGAGCCAACCGGCGGATGCACAACAAGAGCTTTATTGTTGATAATCAGCTGGCCATTCTGGGTGGCCGAAATATTGGCAATGAATATTATCGGAACAGTGCTGTTGAGTTTGCTGACCTCGATATGATTCACCGGGGTATTGTAGTTCCTCAAATTTCCCGTGAATTTGACCGCTATTGGAACAGTTCATTAAGTTATCCGGCTGAATCACTCATCAATAAAACGGTAACCTCTGAAGATAAACAACAGCTCACTAATGAGCTTGCTAAAGCGGCTGGTTCAGTAGCGGGACAACAATACATCAATCGCCTTAAGCAGGCGTCACTGCTTGAGCGGATTACCAGTGGAGGGATGCACTGGTATTGGGGAGATGTCTCTGTTTATGCCGATGCACCGGAAAAAATACTGGCCCCTGTTTCAGATCGTTCGACCCATCTGTCTCCCCGACTATTACCATATATAGACAGTGCCACCAGAGAGCTGGTGATGTTTTCTCCTTACCTGGTGCCGGGGAAAGAGGGAGTAAATTACTTTGCTGATCTGGTCAACCGGGGAGTCAGAGTTGTGTTGATTACCAACAGCCTTGCTTCAACCGATGTTGCGGTTGTCCATGCCGGGTACAGTAAATACAGGAAAGATCTATTAGAGGCGGGTGTTCGTCTTATTGAGGTGAAGCCTCATGCAGCAAAGGGTGAAATCCATAAAACCATTACTGGCTCCAGCAGGGCCAGTCTGCATGCCAAAACCTTTATTATTGATCGACGTTATCTGTTTGTTGGCTCGCTGAACCTTGATCCTAGATCGGCTCTGTTGAATACCGAAATTGGAGCCATCTATGACACGCCTGAGATGGCGGAAGACTTTGTCTCTGGTCTGAGCCAGCTGGACCGGGGAGGGTTCTGGGAATTGAAACTGACGGAGAACGGTATTCAATGGTTTGACTGTAACCCGGAGTGTCGGGCCGTCAGTAGTAGAGATCCTGAAAGTTCCGTGTTTAGCCGAATGGGAATTTTTATTCTCTCTCTGCTGCCAATTGAGCAGCAACTCTAATAAGTACCCAACCAAACGAAATCCTGTTTTCTGATTCAGCGTTCAGCCACTCCCGGCAACTGCTCCATGCGTTGCTCTAACTCCTGCATCCATGCAGTTGTGCTGGGTTACAGCTACGATCATATAGCTACGGCTATGCTCACTCCGCTGAGCCTTGCACAGTAATTAACCACTAAGCCAGAAATATTCGACTTCATATACTCAGGTACTTAGTCAATATAACTGAGAAAATACGCGGCAGCAGGGTGGATTACTCTGTATCCGTTGCCAGGATAATCACCGAACCAAAAAGGCTCGGCAATGTTGTTTCAGGGTGGGTTAAATCATAGCTGCGTTGCACTGATACCTGTCGCAAGCTCTATATGTAAATGCTGAATACAGACGTAACCCTATGTTGGAATAGGGTTCATATAAAGAAATATTTGATCTGTCACATGTTTGGAAATAGTGCTTGCCGCTATTTACTGCACTTATCTCCAAAGCTTTTTAATTTCTTCAGTGACGCTACCTCCTTTAAGTGCCGTTTTGATTAAATGGCCTTCAAATTTGGACCCCACCACAAGTGTCCCATAAATGCCATACCCTATCCCACCACCAATACCTGCGACAACGGAAGCGGCAACGTTGCACGCTGTACACACTTCTCTTTTTTCCAGTTTTTTATAAGTCTTTTCTGCTACTTCCAAACCATTAAAAAAGCCGTATACACTACCTATTCCTGCTAGGGTCAAAGGAAAGGCTATAAAGACTGTAGTCGCTTTAGCTGCTCGAATGGAATAGTCGCATAGAGAACGCAATACAGGCCTGTTGGAAGAGGACTCTTCTTGGTATGAAGATCTGTAGGATGGGTACTCTTCTGGGTGTGAAGATCTGTAGGATTGGTACTCTTCTGGGTCTGTAGGTCTGTAGGAAGAGGACTGTTCCGCACTACCAAAAACTTTTTTGAAACCCGTTTTGATGGTCTCGATACAGTAGTCGCATAGAGAACACCAGGAAGACTGTCTACGTGACTCACCTGATTGCCATTCATTTAATTCATAGGAATATTGCCCCAATTCATGTGCACGTTGATCCAATTCTTGTAAGCGCTGGCCTCTCTCAAGGACGTGGTCGACGTTAACTCTCATAATATCAACAACCTCATCTACCTGAGACTGAGTTTGCCGAAGTCTTTGGCTTCGTTGCCAATCACTATGTTGAAAGTGTTGTCCACGAGGAATTCTTGTAGCGTATCTATCGCTGTCAGCCGTTTTAGTCGCAGTACGATGATAATAGTTGTGTGAAGGCGTGCGTCGTTGACGGAGTTCATCGCCTTCTGAATCAGAGAATTCATCATCTGAATTAACATGTGGATAGGAAGATTGGGTGTATTGAGAATAGCCTCCAGAACCATTTAAAGAAAAGTCACCAGAATCCATTAAAAAACTCCTTTGTATTTAATTGGTTAAATGTATTTACTGAATTATTTGACAGCTTTTAGGGAATTAAGTTCCTTGATGATGGTTGGGGGAAATATCAGTATCACTGGATAGTTGGTTGTTTAATGTGGTGACTTTCAGCAGTTTCATTATTGAATGAGTGATTTATGCTTTTTTAGGATGCTTTCTTAATGCTTCTTTGTTCTTTCCTGAAAGCAGATCAATGCCTTTAATGAAAAGTCATTTTCACTAAAAAATGCGATCTGGGTAGCAGTAGGTTAGGTATCACCGTTCGCAGCAAATACAATTCAGGCAAAGAAACGGTTACCTTCCTGTATTCAACAGTATAAAGGATAAGCTTATAAGCTCAGATACTGTGTTACTCTGATCGCGGCTGTTCTTCTCATGATGGTTCATAGAAATTTCTGCCAATTGAGCGGCGGCTGTAATACAGTATGGGCGATAGAATAATGACAATAGAGTTTCAGGGAGTTTAACCCATGTCAGATCAGCAGAATCATATCCTGATCGAACAACAGGATGATATCCTGACGATCCGCTTCAACCGCAGTGATAAAAAGAATGCTCTGACCACCGCCATGTACGCTTCGATTCTTGAAGCACTGATCGCTGCTGACCAGGATGACAGTGTTAAGGTTATTCTTTTTGCTGCCCAGCCTGATATGTTTACTGCGGGTAATGACCTCAAGGATTTTCTGGCCCAGGGCAGTGCTGAAGAGCCGGAAGCCATGAAAATGCTACGACAACTTGCTGTGCAGAAAAAGCCGATTCTGGCCGCTGCCAGCGGTATTGCAGTGGGTATTGGTGTGACCCTGCTGCTCCATTGTGATCTGGTTTATGTGGGCGAAAGCACGCGATTGCGCTTACCCTTCGTGAATCTGGCGGTAGTACCAGAAGCTGCTTCAAGTTTGCTGCTGCCAGATATTATGGGGCGTCAGCGGGCTTCAGAGCTGTTGATGCTGGGAGATTTCTTTGATGCTCAACGCGCCCGTGAATATGGCATTGCCAATGCAGTAATTGCCAATGAAGAAGTCTTTGAATATGCCCTGGCAAAGGCCAGAGAGCTGGCAGAAAAACCCCGTGAAGCGCTGTTGCTGACCAAGCAGCTTATTACCCAGACCCGTCGTAGCGATGTGCAACAACGTATTGATGATGAAGGTGTTATCTTCGGTGAGCGAATGGTATCCGAGGAAGCCCGTCAGGTAATGGGCGCCTTTTTCTCCGGTAAGTCTTAACCCGGTGCTCTGAGAATGGACGGCCATGGGGCAGTGCTGAAAGGGGTTCTGTTCGCCATCGCATCATCACTGGTAGCCAGCACCGCTGGGGCTGCCAGTAAGATGATTGCTGATGTAGTGCCGGTTACCACCATTGTTTTGTTCCAATATGGGTTTTGCCTGCTGCTTCTGGTGCCCATGTTCCTGCGTTATCCACTTAGTCACTGGTCTACCCGGCGCCCTGGCGCGCATTTGTTACGAGGGTTGGCTGGCTGGCTCTGCTTTTATGCTTACTATCTGGCCATCAAGCAAATTCCACTGGTGGATGGTGCACTGTTAAGAAATACAGCGCCTTTGTTTGTTCCGCTGCTGGTTTTGGTATGGGTGAAGGTTGAGATACCAAAGAGCCACTGGCAGCCCCTGATTCTTGGGTTCATAGGAGTGATCCTGATTCTGAAGCCGGATCTGGAGGGTGTTGAAACCTGGCACCTGATTGGTTTGATTTCCGGATTATCCCTGGCGTTATCCATGGTTGGAACACGAGTGCTTTCAAATACTGAGCCGGCCAGTGTGATCCTGTTTTATTATTATCTGATCTCATTTCTCTGCAGCTTGCCATTGGCGATCATGGGGTGGCAGGCAATTCCTCTCTGGACATTACCCTACTTGCTTTATATTGGCTTCTCGATATCTCTGACCATGTGGTGTTATACCCGGGCCTATACTCTGGCTAAAGCTTCAATTGTGGCGCCTATCAACTATTCTGGTGTTGTCTTTGCTGGAGGGCTGGGCTGGATTATCTGGGGGCATGTTCCTGATGCTATTGCACTTTCTGGTATTGTGCTGGTGGTAGCTGCTGGGCTGTTGTCTTCTTGGATTGGTTATAAGAATGGTTCAGGAGTTACTGTAGAGAGAAATAGGTTATTGTCATCACAAAAGTAAAACGATTTTTCCTGTCTTATGCTGAAAGGAACTAAAGTATAAACCCTCCCTCTAAATTGATCTCAATCAATAATTCTAACTTACCAATTTCCAGGAGCTTACATTGCAGTCATCCGAAGTCTGCCCCCTGCAGGCCAGCTCTTACCCTTTAGCCAATATTTCCAAACAAGATGTAATTGAAAACCCAGCAGTGTTGTACCCCTTCATCATTGATGATGAAGGGGTACATGTGACAGATGGTTTGAAGCGGCCTTGCCCTACACTCGATAGAAAGCTTAGAGATAAACTCCTTTCTGAGCGGCTCATCCGATTCCTTCCGGTTTATCAACATGTGGGGGTTGGCAGGTTAACCCAAGGGTCACGTTTTATGGAGAAGGTGGAATGCGTAATGCTTTCTACATTTTTAATGGAAAAAAAAATTGCTGACCTTGCCGTGTATTTCAGTATGGGGCAAGACTCAAATGTAAGTACAAACCAAGAGCCAGAGGACTTTATTAAGCTACTACCTGGGATTAGAGGGTTCGAGGATAAGCAATACTTTGAATTACATCATCCAAAGAGTGAAGTGGATTCAGAATGTTGGCTTTGTTTATATAATCATAGTTGGAAGACTGGTTTAATCATGTATAAGAATAGCCAGTTGACTGAATTAATGGATGGTGAGGGCATTGTTTTGCGATATCCTGGGGGGGGCACTTCAGGATGGGTTATCGAAAGTCAATATAAGAGAGAGCCAATCAAGTCAGTAGATATGAATCCATTGGTTAGAGATCAAAAAAAAGCTGCTGGACAAATCGCTGTCGGAGAATATTTTCTACCACCCGAAGCAGTTCAAGATCTAGTGGGTAGCCAAATTGATAGTGGAATTAAGCCCCCAGTTTATCACTTCTCAGGGGCTAGTAAGTTAGATTTTCATGCTTTAAAAGCAATTGCTTCGGGAATCAAAAAAAAGATTTCTCATAATGACGCATTCAGTTTTATTGTCATGAATGATTCTGAATGTCATATGGTTGCGATTAGGATGCGCTGTAAAGATGGCCAGGTGATGATTTATATTCACGAAACATTGTCTCCCGATGCTCTTGGAACAAGGGCTATAAGGGATTTTGTTATTGCGGGAGCTCAAAAAGCAATATCAAATTACATTGACCATAAAATATTTTGCATTACAACTCCGGTTCCAGATAAAACAGGAATGAAATTTCAAAAGGATTTTAGAAGTTGCGGGAGCATAGCTATTGATGCACTGGTTTATTTTGAAACGGGTGAATTTGATGCTTGGGTTTCTGAGGTGATTCATGGAAGAAAGGGACAGTGGATTCAGAAAGAAAATGAATTTTTTGATGAGGCTGTGGAGAGTGTAGATTGTGGCAGTCTGAAGTCAGCTAAAAAGAGTAAATATGTAAAAGAGATTATGGTTTTATGGGAGGCAGTTCCTGCGCCTTTGCTGAAGCATTTTATGGGAGATCAAATGCTTTTGACAGAAGATCAGCTAACTTCCAGAATTGATGAAGATAATAGAACTTTATCTGACCATTTCATGATGCATCGTGGAAAAGGGAAAAGTAGAAATCACTACTCCACGGGTATGACTTATAAGAATCTATTAATGTGGGAGAAGATGATTCTTGGATTTGAGTCAATATCGTTGGATATGCCTTTCAATGATGTTAAAGGCTGGTTGAAAAAATATCATGGTTTTTCTATATCGCAAAACGACTGGTCAATGCTCAATGAATATAATAATGTGATGCATACTGAGGCGCCTCTAAGGGAGTGGAGTGAGGCTGAGTTAAAACAATGGGCAGAAGGAAAAAAACCATTAGTAAAATGGCTTGGTAAGCTTGTTGGTTCTCAAAAGCTGGATAAAAAAAATAAAGAATTTATTTATCCTTGGTGCCAGTTTATCAATGATACTGTTAATACAGAATTTAATGCACTATGGTTAAATCAGCCACCTGAATCATTATTGCATTTAATTAGAAAAAATATAGACGAAATAAGCAGGCATGGATGCTGTGATGCCGACTTTCATGCTGGAGCAGCAGCTTTTTTGGGAAGCCCAAAATCTCAATGTAATCTGGGATCTTCGATAAACCCGAGTCACGAAATGCCTGGTCAGTCAGGGGGATCCGAAGATGAAGATACTTACTCTGTTTCTGCCGTAACAGATGAGTCCTCAAAAGATACATATTGTGCTAGTGATACGACGCACTCAGAACAAAGTCATTCAGACACGTCATTCCAGTCAGAAGATACTCTCCCAGCAATATTGGAGTGCTCAGAAGCTTCTGTTGAAGCAAAAGTCGATGAGAAACATCTACAGCATGAGTTCAAGCCTGAAGTCGGTCAAACTCCAGACCGTTTGCACCGTAAGCGGCGTTTCTTGCCTGCGATTCTGGATCATAGGCCCAAGAAAGAACGGCTCTCTCTCCCTTTTGCTTCTGCGACGGTTAAAAAAACGGATTCAAACTTACCTGCACAGAATATTTCTGAGCAAGACTGGGAGGTGCTCTTTGCAAGAGCCCGAAGCTATATGGAACGCATGGCGTATCATAACCCAGACAAACTTGAAGTTACTCGATCGTTTGATAGCCAGAGAACTGTTGTCGATGACGATATTCCTACAGGAGTCTGGCAGGATGAAGGCAGTGATAACTCTTCATTAGTTGATACCGAACTATTGGTACCTTGGGTTCTTGCCACAGCCATACCCAGTGTAAAAATGGATGGAGTATCTCCTGAACCTGCCGCTGTTACAGAAACTAAACCATTATTTGTGGTTGGTACAGAAGAGCAATCAGCGATTCTCAGTACTCAAGAAACAGCATTGTTAACACCTGAAGATTGTAGCGCTGCAAATGATTGGTCAACAGTCAAAGCGCAGGAAGGGGGAGGGGAATTGACATCCGGCGTTAAGCCACAATCCCTGCAGAGTGATGCCAGACATGTTGATGTCTGTTCTGGACTTGCGGTACCTGATTTTTCTGATCTCGACAGTAAAAATGCACCTGCATCCATTAAAACTGAACCCTTCGATGAAGAGCTTCAACCCTGTAGTCATAATCTTTGGCCGACAGGTATGGCAAATCAATCATTACAAGTGGTTGAAAAGGAAGAATCTCAAGTAGGGATGGATAGAAGAAATAGGTTAACTCAAGTTGGCCCTGATGGTTTCTTCAAGATTAAGGTGGAGGATTCTTCTTACACACTTGGTTTTCAGCGACTTGACCACGTTGTTTCCGATGATGAGAGCGTTTCTTCTAAGGTAGCTCCATTGGAAAGTAAACATGAAGTCGTAAATTGTAGCAGAAAGCGAGTGTCCTTAGCCGACAGAGAGGAATATAAACGAAGAACAAAGGAAAAAAATAAACAGTCAGCAAAGGCTGCAAGAGAGAAAAAGAAAAACGAGCTTGATGCTTTGAAGCTAGAGGTTTCAAGCTTTGTTGATATTCAGAGAATAGAAATAGAATCTAAGAATGAAGCAAAAAAAATAATAACATTAGACTTTATCAAAGCGTTTCTTACCAATGATTGTTACTCTCATTATCCCGTACTTAAAAAGCACCCTAGTACAATTTTGGCCTTAGTAGCTATGAGTTACGGTCTTAATGAGGCAGGTCAGCCGCCTTCTGTTCCAGAGGAAGATCGTAAAGCACTCAAAGCTTTTATGAGAAAAGTTAAAAACGCAATTGATGCACAAGTCAGTAGAAAATATAAAATTATATTGAAAGAAAATCTTGAACGAATGAAGAATCAATGCTCTGGTACAATTGCTAGTCACCAGGTAGCTGATCAGCTACTTCCCTATCAGCTCTAGGTTTAAGAAACTCCAGTTAACTGAGGATGGAGTGTCAGCCTTAAGCCTGAGATGTTCCTGACCCTGCCTTTGCTACTGTGAGAGACGTATACGAGTTCAGCGTGGTTCAAAGATAAGAAAAACAATAATAATTCCAGCAGACAGAATTGTTCGATGCTTATTGATAGATGGGTGGTCACTGCCTTCTGGCGAGAGAATAGATGGATATTACAGTCTTTCCTAAGGATCTGATTTACTCTCACTTGTGTATAGCATGTTTTTTGTGGAACATTGGATTAATCCACTGTTGGCACTGTGTCTTATGCCTTACCTGCGTAAGCCTGGTCAGTAAACAGTGCCGAATGGGCGGCTGAATATTACTACCGTCAGTCTGCAAGGTTTACTAGCAGGAGTCATTGTTTCATGAACCCAAAACATTATTCAATCCATACGCTTAACGACAGGGTTTCATATTAAGTCCATAGGGATTAAGTCACTACCTACTCATTTTAAAAGAAGCCTGCTTGTTGATGTTTTTAACCCAAAATTCGACTTGTTCAGCTTCTACCCCGTAGAGTTCAGCCATTATGGTCAAGTTATTATTGTGTTTTCTCAGTGCAGCTTTGAAGTCTCCACACCAGTTCTGAGCATCAGTGTCTTTAAACCGACCTCCGGCAATCGACCTGGCAACTGGAGCAATCTGTTTTGGTTCTGGATCGGACCACATTGCCTCAAATACAGCAATCTTGTGGCTGACTCTGTCTGCCTCTGCATGCCTCCTTATTTTGATTGCATTAGTCCAGAAAATGACTCGCTCTAATGGTAGATCCATTTTAGAAGCAATCAGCTCATCCGATTTGTTCTCTGCTACCAGTCTTTCAATTTTACGACGATGTTCTTTTAATGATTTAATGCTGGCTCCAGTGTCCTTCGAAATAGACTCTGCTTTTTTATCTTTGGAAACAGAACCACTTTCTTTTGTGTAAATTTCATCAAAGTATCGAGATATCACTTCTTTGGTGGTGACTTGCTGTGCAAGGGTTGCTTTATACCCAGGGGTTTTCTGATAACCATTAAGCCAGGCTTGTGCCTCACCTTCGGTTATTTGGTACTGGGTTGAAACCCGTTTTGGTTTGGACGAACGAACAGCTGGACTTTTTCGCCATTCATCGAGCCATTTATCAATCTGTCGGGTGGTTATTCCCGGGTGTTTTGTTCGAATCAGTGCACTGGTTGTCTCTTTTGTGACCCTGCTTTTTGAACTGGCCTTCTCAGGTTGGCAGAAGTAGTGAGTGAAAAATGCTTTTTTTGCATCATCAATCTTTCCACTTCTAACCGTCGTCCTTATTTTAGTACTGTATGTATCGAGCCAGGCCTGAGCCTCTATTGTCGTTATTGAATATGACGATGCCATGGCTTCCTGATCATTTTTAGCAGCAAGCCTGTTGAAATCTTTAAACCACTTCCCGATCATTCGATCCGTTACTTTTGGGTATTTATGCCTTATTTCAACTCTTACCTCTGTTCTTGACCGGTCGGTACTGTCTGCACCGTAAAGTGTGTGGAAAAGCTCTTGTTTTGCACTCTGAACATTATTTTCAAACTTTATTTTTTTTCTCGGAAGTTGTTGTAGTTCATGAGTAACTGAATTTATTTTTCTCTTTAGTGCTTGTGGTGGTTTAGCTAGACACTGTTTCCATATTGTTAGGGTATCATCAGACACACCGTAGTAGGTAAGGGCCAAGGCTTCGTCATCTTCGTTTTGAACTCTCTTTTTCAAATTAGTAAATGCTTCTACCAATTCCCTTCTGCAGGTTAACCCTTCATATGTTTTAATGGTTGACTGAATAGCCTGCTCTTTTGTTAGCAATGGGTTGGGTTTTAAAAAAAGAGAGAAAAAATGTACAAATACCTCTCGTTTACCATTTTTAGCTGTTTTCTTTGGCTTACGTAGGTCTGTCAGTTGTTCATCCGTAAAACCTAATCGGTGCAAGGTTGCATCATTTTCATGGCTCCGCGATGAAATCAGTTTGGAGACATCATTAAGATAGAAACGGACTGAGTCCACGCGGGTTTCTTCAGGCCAGGGTTGGGAATGAATGGTTTCTCTTGCTTCATCAAAATGATGACCAATCCCATTGTGGTAAAAGTTGATATATAAATCTTTTAATATCGTTTGGGCGCTGAAATTCAGTTTTTTTTCAAGTGGATGCAATTTGGGGTGGTCCAGCATCATTCTCATCGAATCTAACTGTTGCACCCATTTTTTTGTATATTCTTTTGTTACCTTATAGTGTTTTGCAAGCAGCTCCAGACACTCTTCAGGGGTTTTTCCGCTTTGGTAGATATCAATAAAATTTTGTAGATGAGCTTTGATAGTGTGTGGCTTTATGGATATGTCTGGGTGCCTGGAAAGGTGCCAGGGTGTTGGGAAATGTCCATTCACCAGCGTGTTCAGCATGGCTTTGACGTGCCTGGAAAAACGAAACTCGTTCTCATAGATTTCCATATATTCACATAGCTTCGATCCACTGATACCCAGAAAATCAGCAAGACTGATAATTCCAGGGTACTCATGCATGCTTTTCCTTATCCAGCCTTGTGTTTGAGCTTCATCAACGACCTCAGTCATGAGTTGAATAGCCCGGTTAAACATTCTATGCACCAGGTTCAGTGATTTCTGGACCGGGAGAAGCTCAGGAACCACCTCTGGAGGAAACTTTTCATTTAGAACAAGACGCAATATGTCAGATATTGTTGAATCTACCTTGATTTGTTTGCAATGTTTGAATGCTTGATCATCGACAAACCTACTGCTTTTCTTTATTTGAGCCTCCCTGTTTTTTTGGGCTTCCTTCCTGAGTTTCCAGAATTCTGGATCATAGCGGAGCCATACCCTCCTATCTGGAGGAATATCCTGATTAGCAACAACGTAAACCCTTGGTA
The DNA here is from genome assembly GCF_965196975.1 of Endozoicomonas sp. Classification (NCBI taxonomy): domain Bacteria; kingdom Pseudomonadati; phylum Pseudomonadota; class Gammaproteobacteria; order Oceanospirillales; family Endozoicomonadaceae; genus Endozoicomonas; species Endozoicomonas sp. Next base: position 3,391,957 of record NZ_OZ239981.1, on the reverse strand, counting down.
TCCATACCTTGCCAAGATGTGTGTCAGTTTCTTTAAAAAGACAAAATAGCTCCACATTGTATCTGCTTTTGTGCTTGATGCCATGATCGTCTTTAAGTGTACCGTCATTGATGCAGTGCATCTGGTTCCCTTTAAACCCATTGAGAACTAATTTGGTGCCCTGTATTCCAACGGCGTAATCCTCAGGGGCGGAGTCAAACTGATTGTATTCATTACAGAGCTGATCAAACTCTTCTTCTGTTAATAGTTCGCCACCGTAGGGACCCATGACCTCACCTTCTTGATTAAGGCGGTTTGTCATCAGTTCATCTTCACCAAAGAGTATGGAATATTCTGCGCCATCATACGCATTTATTCTGGTTCTTTCGGTAATATGATTCCTTATTGCCTCTGTATTTTGTGTCTGGAACCACTCTTCAAATCTGTCAGTTTGCTGGCAAAGTAAGGAGCCTGGCTTATCATAGAGGTTTCTCATCTTAACTGAGCCATATATCCGGGAAGCACTATCACTTCTGGCCTTCAAATAGCGTAAAGCAGCATCACTGTAGCTTACGAGAGGATAGGAGTTATCAACCCGATCATTTACTAGGCTCTCAGTCTTGATTACTGATTCTGGCCGTACCATGGGTGAGTCAGTAAGCGATTTAACTTCCGTGACTGTGCCAGAGTTTTGTTGTGCGGCTAAACGCTCTACTGGCTTTTCGGCTTTAATACTTAGACGTTTCAGTTCCGGTACTTCATTAGATGGGGGGGCAGCAGGGGAAAACTTTGTTGCCTCAGGCTCTACTTTGACCATCATTTTTGCGCCTGATACTGCAAAAATACCTTCTCGTGAATTGTCGGGTTCACGGATAGGCATGTCTCCAGATAAAGAGGAATTTCTGACAAGCTTTACTGCATCCATGTGTTTTGGACTTTATGATATTAAGTTATTAACAATAGATAACTCTGACATTCATGGGTTTAGATAGTTCATATTTGGGGGAGGCGGGCTGACGGGTAGAAAAAGCAACTTGTCATGCTTCTTGCTCTTCCCTAAAGGAAAAATCAGGGCAGGGCATTAGCCTAAAGTCTAAGATGCTCCTGTCCACACATTTGCTACTGTGAGTAGACGCACACAGTCCCTCGTGGCTGACAATAAGAAAAACAATAATAATTTCAGGAGCGACTTTCATGTCTGCTGGCTCTTCTCAGGATAATCCATCTTTTAAAAATCAAAGCGCAGCTGCCGCCTACTGGCGGGAGAATATACGGATATTACTTTCCTTACTGGTCATCTGGTTCGCCGTCTCATTTGGGTGTGGCATCCTTTTTGTGGACCAGCTGGATCAATTCAGCTTTTTTGGCTTTCCCCTGGGCTTCTGGTTTGCTCAGCAGGGTTCCATCTATACCTTTCTGATTCTGATTTTTGTCTATATCGGGCTGATGAATCGTCTGGATAGAAAGTACAACGTTCAGGAGGAAGAGTGAGATGGCAACTCAAACACTGATTTTCCTCTTTGTCGGCTTATCGTTTGCGCTTTATATCGGCATAGCCATCTGGTCAAGAGCGGGCTCAACCAAAGACTATTATGTGGCCGGTGGCGGTGTTCATCCGGTTGCTAACGGTATGGCAACGGCAGCGGACTGGATGTCGGCAGCTTCCTTTATATCCATGGCGGGTATTATCTCATTCATGGGACGCGACGGCGCCATGTACCTGATGGGTTGGACCGGTGGTTATGTGCTGCTGGCCATGTGCCTCGCACCTTACCTGCGTAAGTTTGGTCAGTTCACGGTGCCGGACTTTGTGGCCGAACGTTATTACTGCCAGACGGCGCGGGTGGTGGCCGTTATCTGTGTGATCTTTATCTCCTTTACCTATGTGGCCGGGCAGATGCGCGGTGTCGGTATTGTCTTCTCCCGTTATCTGGAAGTGGATATCAATGTCGGGGTCATGATCGGGATGGGGATTGTCTTTGTTTATGCCGTATTAGGTGGCATGAAGGGCATTACCTACACTCAGGTAGCGCAGTACTGTGTGATGATTTTTGCGTATCTGGTGCCAGCGATCTTTATCTCCATGATGATTACCGGTAACCCAATCCCGCAGCTGGGCTTTGGCAGTAATGTCGAGGGTACCGGGCTCTCGGTGCTGGAGAAGCTCAATGGACTGTCTCAGGAGCTGGGCTTTGCTCAGTATACCGATGGCTCCAAGTCTACCATTGATGTGTTCTTTATCACCATGGCTCTTATGGTGGGTACTGCGGGTCTGCCACACGTTATCGTGCGTTTCTTCACCACCCCAACGGTGCGTGACGCCCGTAAATCTGCCGGTTATGCGCTGCTGTTTATTGCTGTGCTCTACACCACGGCTCCGGCCGTTGCCAGTTTTGCCCGTATTAATCTGCTTCAGACAGTTTCTGAAGCTGAATACGAACAGCTGCCGGAATGGTTTGCCAACTGGGAAAACTCTGGCCTGATGGCCTGGGTCGATAAAAATGATGATGGCAAAATTCAGTATCACCCGGGGGCTCCGATTGAAGGGAAGCCATCGTTTATTGAATCCCGTGGTGGCAGCGGTGAGCGACTGGTCAGCAATAACCAGACTGACAACGCCAATGAACTGTATGTTGATCGCGACATTATGGTTCTGGCCAACCCTGAAATTGCCAATCTACCCGGCTGGGTAATTGCCCTGGTGGCTGCCGGTGGCCTGGCTGCAGCCCTTTCTACCGCCGCTGGCTTGCTGCTGGTTATTTCAACCTCCATATCTCATGACCTGTTGAAGCGTAACCTGATGCCCGGTATTACGGATAAGCAGGAACTGCTGGCGGCACGTATTGCTGCAGCAGCGGCCATTGGTGTGGCAGGTCTGGCAGGCATCTATCCACCCGGGTTTGTGGCGTCGGTGGTGGCCTTTGCCTTTGGTCTGGCGGCTTCCTCATTCTTTCCGGCAATTCTTCTGGGTATTTTCTACAAGCGGATGAACCGTGAAGGTGCTATTGCGGGTATGGTGACTGGGTTACTGTTCACTGCTTCCTATATCATCTACTTCAAGTTCCTGGGTGGTACATCGGATCAGTGGTGGTTCGGCGTTTCACCAGAAGGCATTGGTACCCTGGGTATGCTGATTAACTTTGCGGTATCCATGGTGGTTTGTCATGTCACAGAGGCGCCACCGAAGTCTGTTCAGGATATGGTTGAAGATATTCGTATTCCTCGCAAGGGGGGGACAGCATCAGAGCCTGTCGAGGAGGGTGAAACTGTTCGGGTATGAAGTAGGCAGAGCATGAGAGGCATTGAGCCGCTTTCAGTTTGAAAGCGGCTTTTTTGTAGATTCTTTGATCTCGGTAGGCTCTATCGCAGTAACTACAAGAGTAAAATTTATTAATCATTTTTACTGTGAAATGCATACGGAAGTAGATCAATTATGAGTGAAGAGATCAGTTTTCAGGATTTTCAGAAACTGGATATCTGTGTAGGGCGTATTGTCGAAGTAGAGCGACTGCCCAATGCAGAAAAGCTCTATAAAGTGCAGGTGGATATTGGGCGTGACCGGCTCTATCAGACCGTGACCAGCCTGGTGCCTTTCTACACTGAGCAGGAACTTCAGGATAAAGAGGTGGTGGTTCTGACCAACTTGAAGCCTGCCAAAATGCGGGGGGAGCTTTCTGAAATCATGCTGTTGTGTGCAGAAACCAGTGACAGTGCTGTCTGTAAGCTCCTGAAGCCAGAAGTTACTATGGCTCCCGGAACGCCTGTTTGTTAAGCCATTCATTGTAAACATCACTATAACTTAAAGCTGGTAATAAAATAGTTGCTATGCTCTTTCATGCGGTTTCAGAAGCTGTTTTATGAAAGAGCCAGCTAAATTTAAAAAAGGCTGTTTACAGTGTCTGTCTCTCCCCTCAGGGCCTTAAATTCTCAATTTGGAGTTATTCATATGACTTTAAGAAAAGTGTGTCTGGGTTTGCTGTTGGTTTCAGCATTTGCCAGTGCTTCTGAGGATCCTCATAAATTATTGTTGAGCCTAAAGTACCACCGGGGAGAGCAGGTAATTAAGGAGGTCAATTTTTATGGTACTGAAATTGACCCCAATACTACTACTGATGAGTACGGCCAATTTAAAGTAACGGTTGATGGTCGTGAGATCGGCGATTTAAGCTCTGCGACCTTTTGGCGCCTCCATAGAGTGAGGCGTTATTTCAGCTATGATAATTTTTCGCAGGGTATTCGAGAGCTTGAGCCTCGCCCGATAACTTGTAAGCTGGCCGGACCAGCAGTAGGGATTACACTGGAAGCTCGTTACCTGACCTATGAGAATCACCAAATTGCTGATGATGAGTTGAGAGTTGTGTATGACTGGCCTTCGAACTGCCTTTACCAACCAAAATATCAGCCTGTCAGTGCAATCGCCAGAGAGTCTGCCAGAGGTGTAATGGAGACGCTACGAACTATTGATGAACTGTCTCAAAATATAAGATGATTTCAATGAACTATCTGAAAAGTTAGTAAATTGAATGAGAGTGATTGAATTGATGATTAACCTAGATTCAATTCAATCATTTTTTTCTTTGATATTTAAGCCGAGTAATAGCTATTGACCTATGGGGTGCTCTCTCAATTTGATAACTGACTCATAGGTTAGCTTCAACCTTTCCAGTCATGAACTCAGACCAAAGTTGTTCCCAGCGCCCCTTACTCTGGATCAGTGCTCTTGTTGTCAAAAGCACTTCCGCTCCTGTTGCTTTCCACCTCATTCCAGAACCACATAATCGTTGCTTTACCAGAGTCTTACAAGCCGCTTCAGTAACTCCTGAACCTATTGGCCAATGGCGTTTAAGCGCCTGATGATAATTCATTAACTGGTGATTGTTTGTAAAATAGCTCACAGCTTTGTAGCGCTTCTCTGTCAGTGCGATTGTCTTTTTCGGGAGCTCGGCTGATTCAATTTCCTGAAGGATTTTTTTGGCTGCTCCACGCTTGTTTTTCAAACTATGTAGCCTGTCTTCAAGCCACTGGTGTCGCTTCGCCTTACTGGTTGGAAACAGTGCTTCCGCTGCTCCAGCTAAATATTCAGATGCATGATAAAAATCGAGTATCTGCCCAGAGGTATGTTGTTTCAAATAACTCCAGTTTTCTCTAGCCCCGTCAGCTACCCCGATGTATGTGGCATTTGGGTAGAGTCGTTTTAGATCTGCAATCTCCTCGTCGAGCTTGCTCATAAAGCTTTGTTTACCATACTCTGGCGAACTGGCTGTATATATCGTGTGGAGCCTGTCTCCATCTGCAGAATATAGGCTCAATGTCCCACACATGGCTTCCCTCCAGCCTTCTTCACAAAGCAGCATGCAGGTTCCATCCAGACCAATGGCTATTGTTTCAACAGGCTCTTTTAGTGGAGGAAGGTGGTAGTGAGTGTCTTGCTGGTCTTCAATTAATGCACCTACTCTGTCCGATAAATGCTTGATATAAGAATTTGAAAGCGTCCTTTGATGGTTGGTCTCAAAATCTTCTTTTACCGCAGGCGCTGGCATCTGGCTGTATTTCCAGGCGATAGACTTGGCAAATTTGGGGGTAGCTGAACCAATAATACCGGCACGAAGATCAAGTGCTGCCAGAGTACTGCCACCTCTGACACCCTGATATACGGAGCGCTCCAAAGGTATACGACCGTATAAGGTTTCATAGTGCTTAAGAACCTTTCCTTTGTAGTTCCACTTCTGCTGATTAACGACGATAGGTTCTTTATTGGGTGATTCAAATAGCCCCAATAACTCTTTTGTTCCAAGCTGCCCGGCTTCATTGAGTGCACGCTGTAAACTATCTTCAAGATTCAGCATGTTGCCTGAATCTATAGAAACTTCAATTTGCAAAACGATGCTTTTGGTAGAGCTGGAAATAACAGAAGCGGGCATGACAGTTAACTATTATGAGTGGTGTTCCCATAGTAGCTGTGAAAATAGAGCACTATTGTTTCAATCATTCAGAGAGAGCACCCTATGCAAATACAAATCGAACCAGATCATCAAGCCAGAGTAAATTCGATCATCAATCAACTCGGAAATTTAACTCCTGAACAGATCAAAGAACTGGAAAGCCATATTATTGAACGTTACTCACTTTCTCCACATGATGCTAAAAAAGCAGTTGCAGATTTTATTATTCAAATACAGGAGCCGACATCAATCTTACAAGGGATTTTAACATGTGCTTGCTTATCCAGCTCATTTGGCAGACATATTTCATTTATTCTTGATAGTAACTCCACAGCCAGGGAGTTTATAATCACAATGATTGGATCACTAGCCACTGGAGCCTTAGCCGTCGATTCAGTCTCAGATTTACCTCCAAATATTAAAGAGCACTGGCAGTCAATGTCAGGACTGAAGAAAGCTGGTATTGCCATATATCTTGCATTACTCACAATGGCCACAGCTAGTGATGCATATCGGGTCGGAGCAGAGGCATCAAAGGTGTTTGGTCTCGCTGCTGGTATTCCACTGGGTACTTTTGAAGGCGTAACCATTTTTGGTGTTGGTACTGAAGCATTGAAATGTAGAAGTTCAGACCTGACCTGACAGTTACCGATTTTCAAGAAGGTGTCTGTCAGGTTAAATTCAGGCTATGAACTTTTCCTTCCAGATCTCTTTCCCATCAATCAGTGTTTCTATCGGCGTTCTCCCGTTGCACTGCTTACCTTGATGGGTACGCTCAGTATTGTAGTGAATTAACCATTCGTCCAGATCTGACTGAATCATCTCAATACTCGTATACAGCGTCTTTCTCAATGCAGGTTGATAAAACTCCTGCAGAATCGTTTTATGGAAGCGTTCACAGATTCCATTCGTTTGTGGATGCCGGGTTTTCGTCTTCGTATGTTCAATGTCGTTCACCGCCAGGTAAAGTTGATAATCGTGTTGATCAGCACGACCACAATACTCTGTACCTCTGTCTGTCAGTATTCTGAGCACAGGTAGCTCTTGAGCTTCATAGAATGGCAACACGCGGTCATTGAGCAGGTCTGCAGCCGTAATTGGGGTCTTTGTCTTATAGAGTTTGGCCTGCGCTACCTTGGAGTAAGTATCAACATAAGTCTGCTGATAAACGCGGCCAACACCTTTAAAGGTTCCAACATAGAAAGTGTCCTGTGAACCAAGGTAGCCAGGGTGCGCTGTGTCAATCTCACCACTGGCCTCATCATCCAGCTTCTTGCGCTCAAGTGCCCTGACCTGGGACTCGGTGAGAATGATTCCTTCTCGAGCCACTTTCTCTTCAAGGGCTTTGAGGCGCAGTTTGAAGCTTCCCAGATCATTTCTTAGCCAGATGCTTCTCACACCGCTGGGAGAGACGAAGATACCTTGCTTGCGAAGTTCATTGGAAACACGGGCCTGCCCATGGGCAGGATCTTCTACCGCATACTCAAGAACCGCTTTTTCAACAGCGGGGTCTACTCGGTTTTTGAGGTTTGGAACTCTTCGGCTTTGATCAAGAAGTGCTTCGACCCCACCTTCATCAACAGCATCCCGGTAACGATAAAATGTATCTCTGGAGACACCCATGGTTTTACAGGCTTTAGAGATGTTTCCGAGCTCATCTGCAAGGTTCAGTAGCCCGACCTTGTGCTTGATGATTTTCTGGTTGGTGTGAATCATAAGGGTCACCTTTAATGATTTAGATTTCAGTGAACTCACCTTCTTTCTAAATCGGTAACCCTTTTCTTTTGATGAGAAGAAAATGTCAGATTAAGTCTGAACTACTCCAATTGAAAATTTTAACCATCTTATGGCCGCAAAGAAGTTCATTATCAGAACAGTCAATGTTCAACAAATCTCTAATTGGCATAGCATTATTAACATCATTATGTCAGCCTATGCATTTCCTCTTGGCACAGAACAAACAACAAACTCGTTATTTATTGACAATACTCCCCCCAAGTTTGCCTACTCTATTCTGGCCCGTTCCCTTTTGTCTCTTATGATGCTTCCTCATGCAATAGTAAACTTAATATTGGAAACTTATGTCATGTCAAAGATGTTAATAGGAACAAAAGATTTGTCTTTTCACCTTTTTAATAAAGTGTGTTGTTTTCTTCTGAGAGATGGAAACAATACAGATACAGTTGAATAGGGTGCTCTCTCTGAATGATTGAAACAATAGTGCTCTATTTTCACAGCTACTATGGGAACACCACTCATAATAGTTAACTGTCATGCCCGCTTCTGTTATTTCCAGCTCTACCAAAAGCATCGTTTTGCAAATTGAAGTTTCTATAGATTCAGGCAACATGCTGAATCTTGAAGATAGTTTACAGCGTGCACTCAATGAAGCCGGGCAGCTTGGAACAAAAGAGTTATTGGGGCTATTTGAATCACCCAATAAAGAACCTATCGTCGTTAATCAGCAGAAGTGGAACTACAAAGGAAAGGTTCTTAAGCACTATGAAACCTTATACGGTCGTATACCTTTGGAGCGCTCCGTATATCAGGGTGTCAGAGGTGGCAGTACTCTGGCAGCACTTGATCTTCGTGCCGGTATTATTGGTTCAGCTACCCCCAAATTTGCCAAGTCTATCGCCTGGAAATACAGCCAGATGCCAGCGCCTGCGGTAAAAGAAGATTTTGAGACCAACCATCAAAGGACGCTTTCAAATTCTTATATCAAGCATTTATCGGACAGAGTAGGTGCATTAATTGAAGACCAGCAAGACACTCACTACCACCTTCCTCCACTAAAAGAGCCTGTTGAAACAATAGCCATTGGTCTGGATGGAACCTGCATGCTGCTTTGTGAAGAAGGCTGGAGGGAAGCCATGTGTGGGACATTGAGCCTATATTCTGCAGATGGAGACAGGCTCCACACGATATATACAGCCAGTTCGCCAGAGTATGGTAAACAAAGCTTTATGAGCAAGCTCGACGAGGAGATTGCAGATCTAAAACGACTCTACCCAAATGCCACATACATCGGGGTAGCTGACGGGGCTAGAGAAAACTGGAGTTATTTGAAACAACATACCTCTGGGCAGATACTCGATTTTTATCATGCATCTGAATATTTAGCTGGAGCAGCGGAAGCACTGTTTCCAACCAGTAAGGCGAAGCGACACCAGTGGCTTGAAGACAGGCTACATAGTTTGAAAAACAAGCGTGGAGCAGCCAAAAAAATCCTTCAGGAAATTGAATCAGCCGAGCTCCCGAAAAAGACAATCGCACTGACAGAGAAGCGCTACAAAGCTGTGAGCTATTTTACAAACAATCACCAGTTAATGAATTATCATCAGGCGCTTAAACGCCATTGGCCAATAGGTTCAGGAGTTACTGAAGCGGCTTGTAAGACTCTGGTAAAGCAACGATTATGTGGTTCTGGAATGAGGTGGAAAGCAACAGGAGCGGAAGTGCTTTTGACAACAAGAGCACTGATCCAGAGTAAGGGGCGCTGGGAACAACTTTGGTCTGAGTTCATGACTGGAAAGGTTGAAGCTAACCTATGAGTCAGTTATCAAATTGAGAGAGCACCCGTTGAATATTTCAAAAATAAATATCAACAGTACTTCACAGGCTCTTGGAAAAAAATTGCAGGAAACAGTCTTATCGGTATAGCTTCCTTGGTAGTGACGGCTCTTGCTATCTACAATGCAGTCCAATATCAGAGAGCTATTAGTGAAGATACTATAAAAATTTCTAATAACTATCGTGAAATGTCAGGTAATCAAACTTTGATTGATACACAAGAACTCGATGCTAGTCAGCTAACCATTCTCGCCAATTGGGCAAGTTTTGATGCATTTTCAAACTTGATCGGTATTGTAAATACAGCCTTGGTTCAGGGGTTCGGGGGAACCGTCGGTTTCAGTAGTGCTATGGGTATGTTGGCTGGAACAGTGAGAGCTACTTTTAACTGGTGTCGTGGTAAGAAAACAGATAGCACCGAACATCAACAGCTCGCTCAACTGCTTGCCCAAAATATCTCCCCTGAAGAGCTTCAAATAATTTTCGAGGCTCTTAATGAAGTCCAGGCAGAAGAAAGTCAACTCGAAGCCTGTTCTGAATCAGAGCCCCCCCGTCGCATAGATCCAAGCATGCCTTCCTACGCTTAGTAAGTTTTCTCAGTTAAAAACTAATCATCTCTTTACCTTCCAGTAAGGGGAAGGGTTATGCTTACCTCATGATGAATCAATCAGTGGCAAAATAGCCACAGGAGCATAACCCATGACCGCCCGAGAAACTGAGCTGCGATTGAGTGGCCTTCGCTGTGCCGGCTGTGTTGGCAAGGTAGAAAAAGCCCTGCTTGCGGTTGCCGGCGTTACTGAAGCCAGCGTCAATCTTGCTGACCGTACTGCAAGGGTTGCCGGAACTGCTGCTACGGAAGAGTTAGTCAGTGCCATAGAAGGTGTCGGTTTTGGCGCTGAGCTTGCCTCCGGGGTACAACCCTCTGCGATCATTTCCGTCGCCTCCATGAACTGCGCCTCATGCGTTGGGAAAATTGAGAAGTCACTGCAAAGTATTAATGACGTTAAGGGAACCGTTAATCTCGCGGATAAAACCGTTCTGGTAGAAAGCGTCAGCGATACGGATATTAATAAAGATATCGATACCGTGCTTGCTGCACTGGAGAAAGCTGGATTTCCCGGCACTGTTCTCAACCTAAAAGAAAGCTCATTTGAACAACAGCAGGAGCAGCAGGAAGCAGAAGACAGGCGACGTTATCGCTATCTGCTGAAACATACCGCCATCGCCCTGGGTCTTGGGATCCCGTTGATGATCTGGGGAATGGTTACCGGAGAGATGAGCGTCAACAACACTCAGGAGCAGGTTGCCTGGGGAGTGGTTGGCGTACTTACCGGGCTGATTCTGTATTTCTCCGGAGGGCACTTTTTCACTGGCATGTGGCAGTCCCTGAAACATCGTAATGCCAATATGGACACTCTGGTGGCACTGGGCACCGGTGCAGCCTGGCTCTTTTCCATGATTGTTGTGCTGTTTCCTGAGTGGCTGCCAGCCAGTGCCCGGCATGTCTATTTTGAAGCTTCTGCGATGATTATTGGCCTGATTAACCTGGGCCATGCGCTTGAGTTGAGGGCCAGGGGTAAAACCAGTGAAGCGGTCAAACGTCTGCTTGGACTTCAGGCCAAAACAGCGCGTGTGATCCGTGAGGGTAAAGAGCTGGATATCCCTGTGCAGCAAGTACGCAAAGGCGATACGCTGCGGGTGCGCCCTGGAGAGAAAATTCCGGTGGATGGCAAGATTGTTGATGGCAACAGCTTTGTGGACGAGTCCATGCTGACGGGTGAGCCTATTCCCGTAGAAAAGAATGTGGGTGGCACCATTACCGCCGGTACTCTGAATAAAAATGGATCGCTGCTGTTCACGGCTGAAAAAGTAGGCAGCGAAACCGCCCTTGCGCAGATTATTGCACTGGTTAAAAAAGCGCAGAGTTCAAAGATGCCGATCGCCCGGCTGGCCGATAAAATTTCCAGCATCTTTGTTCCGGCAGTTATTCTGATTGCCATACTGGCTGCCGCTGTCTGGTTTTTTGTTGGGCCTGAGCCTAAGGTTGCCCATATGCTGGTGGTCACCACCACGGTGCTGATCATTGCCTGCCCCTGCGCACTGGGTCTTGCCACCCCTATGTCAGTCATGGTGGGTGTGGGGAAAGCAGCGGAACTGGGTATCTTGATCCGCAAGGGGGATGCGTTGCAGCAGGCCAGCAAGCTGACGACACTGGTTCTGGATAAAACAGGAACCATCACGGAAGGCCGCCCCACGGTTACCGAAATCTTCAGCCTTGAGCCATATACAGAAGCGGAACTCTTAATGCTGGCTGCCAGCCTGGAGCAGGGCTCAGAACACCCCCTTGCTGAAGCGATTGTAGAATCCGGTCAATCTAAGCAAATAGTACTTAAATCCGTTGAGGGTTTTCAGGCTATTCCCGGTCATGGCGTATCCGGCAAAGTCGATGGTCATGTATTGCTGCTGGGTAATGAAAAGCTGATGAAGGACAATGGCCTCAACGTTGAAAGTCTTGTCAGTAAAGCAGAGCAACTGGCAGAACAGGGGCAAACCCCGATGTTTATGGCGATTGATCATCAACTGGCCGGTATCATCTCGGTTTCTGACCCTATCCGTTCTGACTCAAAGGCAGCCATCCAGCGACTGCATAAACTGGGCATCAAGGTGGTTATGCTTACGGGAGATAACCGGTTAACCGCACAGGCCATTGCCAGGCAGGCTGGTATCGATGAGTTCCATGCAGAAGTTCTGCCGGAAGATAAAGCCAGGCATGTGAAAGAGCTACAGCAGAGTGGTCATAAAGTCGGTATGGCTGGCGACGGCATCAACGATGCGCCCGCCCTGGCTCAATCCGACGTTGGCTTTGCCATTGGCACAGGCACTGATGTTGCCATTGAGTCTGCGAATGTGACCCTGATGGGTGCTTCTCTTCACGGTGTGGTAGATGCCATTGAGCTTTCAAGGGCAACACTGAGAAACATCAAACAGAACCTGTTTGGTGCTTTTATCTACAACTCTCTGGGAATCCCCATCGCCGCGGGTATTCTGTTTCCCTTTACCGGTATGCTGCTCAACCCAGTCATAGCCGGTGGTGCCATGGCACTGTCGTCGGTTACCGTAGTGTCGAATGCCAATCGGTTAAGGTGGTTCAAACCCTTGAGATAGCTAAGACTTCACTTTAATAAAAAGGGAAATACAAAGTCTGCTGAAAGTTAAAAATGATAGCAATTTTGTATTTCCCAGCTCTTCAACCAGATTGATACTGAAAACTCATCTCTTCATCATTATCAACTCCTGAAATATCATCTATGGTTGTTAAACGTATTCGAAGCTTATTAAAATCGATTCTAATTAAATCAGACCTACAGCAGATATTTTTTATATATTTGTAAAAATCTTCTGCTTGCTTAGGTGTAATTTTTTCATCTTCTCCATCAAAGCTTGAAGCAACAAAAGGCAGGTTTTTCTTAATAACACACTGAAGTTTTTCTTGCAGTTTTCTGAGTTCGCCCACTCTATCAGAGCCAGTCAAAGAAATCACAGACATCAAGTCGATTATTGGTTTCTTTAACCGACTCTTGCAAAGCTGATCCCACCCCTCGTTCTCTTCCAAAGTTATTCCTTTTTCAAAATGAGTACAATGTATCACCCGCCTAATTTCATCCCCAAGCCAGCACAGCCTGGCTGGGATATCATAGCATTCTCTATAACCATCTATTGTTTCTATAAATTTACAAAAGTCAGCAAATTTAAATGCAACCATCTTTCCATTAAAAATACGTTCTGTGAGATATTTTTTAAGTTGCCTAGACTGTCGACTATTTATTACAGCTTCGTTTTCTCCCTCTGATAATTCAATTATCCCTGAGTCTACCACTCTTTTTTGCAGCTCAGACAATTGTGATTTTGGCCTTTCACTAACTACTATTGTTATTAGTAACTCTTTAATTGCATCCCCGTAGTGCCCGGAGATTAAAGCATACCAGCATGGCTGGAGATCCTTAGGGCATCCACCTTTAGCATCACGAAGGCGATTCATTTTTTCTTCGATATCACCAACCAATACATCAATTGTGTGAGGCCAATCCATCGCTGTCTCAGTAGGAATCCGCTTCTTTTTGACTAGAGGCACTCCTTGTTGAGAAGGCCGGGCGATGTCTTTTTTCGATGATGTTGGCTCTTGCTGATCTGGTTGATGCTCTACTAGCTTCGGAGTATGTGCGGAGGTTACTAGTGTAGGTTGCGCATCTGCCTGAAGTTTCCTCTTCTTAGAAAACTTATGTTGGCTTGATGACCCTGCTTCAGAAGATAGCTCAGCTTCTACTGCGGGGTATTTTCCTGAATCACTTTTTGCGGCTTTAGACTGAATCAGCTTACCCCTGACTCGACCAAGCATCCCTTCAAACTGCTCAACTTCATTCAGAAGTTCACTTGCAGACATCTCCTTATCATTAAGATAACTTTTCACCTGATCATCAGGCAGGGCATCAATGGCTTTAAAATCCATTACATTAGTAACCCACCCTTTAAAATCACTTATAGCAGCAAGTTTAAGCTTAACTCCTGTATCACCGGGTGCTCTCTCTGAATGATTGAAACAATAGTGCTCTATTTTCACAGCTACTATGGGAACACCACTCATAATAGTTAACTGTCATGCCCGCTTCTGTTATTTCCAGCTCTACCAAAAGCATCGTTTTGCAAATTGAAGTTTCTATAGATTCAGGCAACATGCTGAATCTTGAAGATAGTTTACAGCGTGCACTCAATGAAGCCGGGCAGCTTGGAACAAAAGAGTTATTGGGGCTATTTGAATCACCCAATAAAGAACCTATCGTCGTTAATCAGCAGAAGTGGAACTACAAAGGAAAGGTTCTTAAGCACTATGAAACCTTATACGGTCGTATACCTTTGGAGCGCTCCGTATATCAGGGTGTCAGAGGTGGCAGTACTCTGGCAGCACTTGATCTTCGTGCCGGTATTATTGGTTCAGCTACCCCCAAATTTGCCAAGTCTATCGCCTGGAAATACAGCCAGATGCCAGCGCCTGCGGTAAAAGAAGATTTTGAGACCAACCATCAAAGGACGCTTTCAAATTCTTATATCAAGCATTTATCGGACAGAGTAGGTGCATTAATTGAAGACCAGCAAGACACTCACTACCACCTTCCTCCACTAAAAGAGCCTGTTGAAACAATAGCCATTGGTCTGGATGGAACCTGCATGCTGCTTTGTGAAGAAGGCTGGAGGGAAGCCATGTGTGGGACATTGAGCCTATATTCTGCAGATGGAGACAGGCTCCACACGATATATACAGCCAGTTCGCCAGAGTATGGTAAACAAAGCTTTATGAGCAAGCTCGACGAGGAGATTGCAGATCTAAAACGACTCTACCCAAATGCCACATACATCGGGGTAGCTGACGGGGCTAGAGAAAACTGGAGTTATTTGAAACAACATACCTCTGGGCAGATACTCGATTTTTATCATGCATCTGAATATTTAGCTGGAGCAGCGGAAGCACTGTTTCCAACCAGTAAGGCGAAGCGACACCAGTGGCTTGAAGACAGGCTACATAGTTTGAAAAACAAGCGTGGAGCAGCCAAAAAAATCCTTCAGGAAATTGAATCAGCCGAGCTCCCGAAAAAGACAATCGCACTGACAGAGAAGCGCTACAAAGCTGTGAGCTATTTTACAAACAATCACCAGTTAATGAATTATCATCAGGCGCTTAAACGCCATTGGCCAATAGGTTCAGGAGTTACTGAAGCGGCTTGTAAGACTCTGGTAAAGCAACGATTATGTGGTTCTGGAATGAGGTGGAAAGCAACAGGAGCGGAAGTGCTTTTGACAACAAGAGCACTGATCCAGAGTAAGGGGCGCTGGGAACAACTTTGGTCTGAGTTCATGACTGGAAAGGTTGAAGCTAACCTATGAGTCAGTTATCAAATTGAGAGAGCACCCGACCTATGATTGCTCTTGATTTATTGGTTAAGAGTTGGGAGTTAATAATCAGTATTCAAACAGATTTTTACTTTCTCATTAAATAGCCAGTATTTTAGGTTGATAATGTGAGGTTTTCAAAAGTGTCAGCGTTCATTTTATAGCGTTGTATGCTTGGCCTTTTCGGAGTTTTTCAGGCGAGTGATAAAAACATTGTTTATAAATGATAAGGTGTTTAATTAAACCTATTGGTCCAATGGTTATGCTGAAAGCGATTAATGTTTGGAAAGTGCTATTTTTAATTTTCAGCATTTTTGTTGCAACCACTGCCTTCTGTCATTCAGGAAATAAGGATGGAAGTACTAAACTTATCTCTTCTCTTGGCCCTGGTAGCCTTCAGCGAATTAATGCTCTGCTGGCAAATACGGATATTGTCAGGTTAAATTTTTCTCATGATTCGCATGTCGAGCATGTGCGTACTTTTTTTCGGGTTCAAAGCTGGTCTTTATTCAACAATAAACCAATTGCAGTAATGGCTGACCTTCAGGGCCCTAAAATCCGGCTGGGGAACTTCGCCAATAAAGAAGTTCATATACATAAAGGTGATGTTTTCACGCTATCAACGGATACCAGTATTACCGGTGATCGGTCAAGAGTTTCGGTGGATTATCCATTCTTGGTCAGTGATGTGATTCATGGCGATGTGCTGGTTATAGGAGACAACCTGGTAAACCTCAAAGTTTTACAGGCAGATGATGGTGAAATTGTCTGTGAAGTGCTCAATGATGCTGTTGTTGGTAGCAGGAAGGGTATTAATAAAGTTGGAGGGGGGATTTCGGCTCCTGCATTCACAGAAAAAGATAAAGCGGATCTGACCATGGCTTTATCAATGGGGGTTGATTATGTAGCAGTCTCCTTTGTGAAAAGTGCACAGGATATTCTGGCGGTCAAAAAGCAGATAAACCAATTGCAGAGTTCGGCAAAAGTAGTTGCCAAGATTGAAACCCGGGAGGCGATTGATAATCTGGAGTCAATTATCGAGGCAGCTGATCTGGTGATGGTTGCCAGAGGTGATCTGGGGATTGAGATGGGTATTGCTAAGGTTCCTTTCCTGCAGAAAAAGATCATCCAGGTGGCCAAAAGCCTGGGTAAGAAAGTGATTGTTGCCACCCAGATGATGTCTTCCATGATGACGAATCCAACCCCGACAAGAGCTGAGGTCTCTGACATTGCCAATGCGGTTTATGACGGTGCAGATATGATTATGTTCTCAGAAGAGACAGCCGTGGGAAAGTATCCGGCACTTGTTGTGCAGATTGCCAGAGAGATTATCAGGTCAGCCGAAGGCTCGGCTGAGGATCTTGCTGGTTTATTGCATTTAAACGCCCGTTGAAGTGAAGAGAAGGCGTTTAGATTGGTCGTATATTTGAATGAGAGCTAATCCATTCGAGCATTTCTGATCTATCTCTAATATTAAGAGAACCGTAGGACTGAGTGATATAACCAGATTTCACCAGAATGCCAACAGCCTTATGGGCTGAAAGCAGTGTCACTCCCAATATATCTGCCAGGTCAGACTGGCGGATTCGAACGCTGTTACTCTGTTACTCTGTTGCTTCTCTGCTTCTGACAACAACAGTTTGGCTGTTCTGACTGGCAAAGACAGACGACGCATGTCATCCAGTATTTCCAGGCTGGTATGCAGCCGGATCGCCAGCGAAGAAAGCATGAAACTGGTCAGTTCAGGGAGTTGGGTGCTGCACTTCTGATACTGTGGGGCGGTTAACTGAATAACTTCGACCATTCCATGAGCTTCGGCATGATGGGTTCGTGGTAGCCCGGCAAATACCGTAAACTCCCCAAAAGTTTCTCCCTGTTCAAGAATGCGGGTTAAACAGTACTGGCCATCAAGGCCATAATTCCCGATTTTGACCTGCCCTCGGTAGACGACAGATAACCCAGGCGTATTATCCCCGCGGGCATGAATAACCTCTCCATCCTGGTAAGTCAGGCAGCTGCCATAACCCTTCAGCTGCTCCAGTAATGTGTCTGGAAGGAAGTGGAGATTTCCTGTCTCCATAAAATACTCTCTGAATTACATAAAACTATATATTTGGTGATTTCAGCAGTTGTTAACCTGCATGACAAGAATAATAACAATAAGGTTTGGATGTATGAGTTATCAGGCTGTGATCATGTTGATCTTTCTGGGCTTCGCCATTATTGAGGGGATAAAGGGGAGCCTCTTTTCAAAAGCCAGTGAAGTCAGTGATGACTGGCGGGTCGAGCTAATCAGCACCGTTATTCTATTGGCTGCAACCCAGCCTTTTATCCTGTTTCTGGTTGACCAGCTGATGTTTTTGGGATGGCCACAGCTGAAAGACAGTCTGGTAAACGTTCCAGTGATCTGGCAGATCGCCTTGTTCCTGGTGTTTGATGACATGATGCAATACTGGTGGCACCGTGCCAGTCATACCTTTATTCCACTGTATAAACTGCATCGTGCTCACCACAATGCCCGTTATATGAGCGTCCGCATTGTCTATCGAAACGTAACTATTCAGCACCCTTCATATAAATCTGGAATTTTCTGATTTTTCGACCATCATCTTATACTCAATTTTTCTAACAAATCTCCAGTATGGAACCAGACTTCCCAGCTACTCCGTTTACCGAAGCTCTCCTTAAAGAGAATGAAGAGCTTCGGACCGAGAATGCGCTTTTACGGGAACGTTGCAGCGAACTGGAAGAAAGGGTTAATAAAAACAGTCAAAACAGTAGTAAGCCACCATCGTCAGATGGTTATCAAAAGCCCAGTAAAAAAGGGAGTGATAAAGGTGATACATCTTCCAAAGAAGCCCCCTGCTCCTCACAGGAAACACCGAACCCCAAAAGCCTTAGACCATCTTCAGGCAATAAACCAGGTGGCCAGAAAGGTCATCAAGGCTCTTGTTTGAGACGTGTCGCCTTACCCGATTATGTCAGGCATCTGAAGGTTGAAAAATGTTGCTGTTGCCAGTCTTCGCTTATCGATATTAAACCCACCAAATACATTGAGCGACAGGTTTTTGATCCAGGTAGACCCGGAGAATTTGAAGTTACCGCGTACTGGGCAGACGTTAAAGTATGTCCTTGTGGTAAACGGAACACCGCTGAGTTTCCCCAAGGAGTGAAAGCCGCTGCTCAATACGGAGAAGTGACTCAGGCAATGGCTGTTCATTTAAACCAGTATCACTTCATCCCATATCACCGGGTGTCTGAGTATTTCAATACTATTTATTGCATGAGTGTCAGCGCAGGCTCTGTTGCCAATTTTGTTGCCTATACCCATGAGAACCTGGCCTCTACTGAGCAGAGTATCCGCGATGCTTTACAAGAAAGTCCGGTTGCAGGAGCGGATGAAACTGGCATGCGGGTTGACGGTTCACTGTGGTGGTTACACATTATGCGAGATGACCAATGGACGCTTTACTACCTCTCAGAAAGGCGAGGTTGTGAAGCAATGGATGCAATGGGCATCCTGCTGACTTTTGCAGGCATTCTGGTTCACGATCATTGGAAGTCCTACTTTGCCTATGCGGCAGTGCATGTGCTTTGTAATGCCCATCATCTGAGAGAGCTTCAGGGAGTTGTCGATAGGGATGCGAATAAGCTGGCTCTGCGGCTGATGAAATTGCTTACGCTCTCCTGGCACTTCTGCAAGAAATACAAAGCAGCCGGTCTGACTCAAATGCCTGGTGCAATACAGCTTCGCATTGAGACGATATACGACCAAATCCTTCAAAGGGCTCTCACGAAGGAAACCGCTTATATGGAAAAACAACGACAGGTGCTTGGACGTAAGAAGGTCAGGAATACCAAGGCCTACAACCTGTTCAAAAGGCTTATTGAGTTTAAGGTTGAAACGTTGCGCTTCATGTCGGACTTTTCAATTCCCTTCGATAACAATGGCAGTGAACGTGATGCCAGGATGGCCAAACTTAAGCAGAAGATCTCAGGCTGCTTCAGAAGCGAAGACGGAGGTACCATGTTTACCCGAATCCGAAGCTATTTATCATCTGCTAAAAAGCAGGGGTTGAACATATTTCAGGCGCTTCTTAAAGCGGTTCGAAATTACAACAATACGCCTTTGCTGGGTGCTGAATAGTTACATCGAAACAATCTGTTCTTCTATTTTATGATGCCCTCTATCTGGCTTTCCGGTGTTCTTATCTACCTGGGGTTTGGCTGGGTCTATGCCGGTTATCTTATTGTGAAACTGACCGTGATTATCGGGGCCCATTCAGAATGGAAGTGGGATGCTGTTTTGTATCGACATAAAGCCCTGCACCCAGTCGCCTGGGTGATTGAACGAGTTATTTCAACGCCTTCTACTCACTCGGCGCATCATGGGCTGAATAATGAGGATGGTATTACCCATTACAAAGGCAATTACGGAAACCTGTTGTTTTTCTGGGATGTGTTGTTTGGCACAGCAAAAATTACCCGACAGTATCCAGAAGAGTATGGCGTCAGTGGTATGTTGAAGTCAGACTGGAAAGAGCAATTGATCTGGCCGTTGTATAAAACGCCGAGAAAACGGTAACTTGTTAATGCCGTAGGCGTGCCTGATTTTATTCCATCAAGTGGGGCGGTATCATCGCCCCTGCTCTATGGAATGCTCAGTTATTTATGACCGATAACGACTGCCATTTCATCCCCATCAACCCAGGGGTTACCGCGTAAATCACTGTAGGTTGCCTGAATTTTCAAATCGTGTTGCTCAAGTTCATTGCTCAACATGTCATGGGTGAAGTGCTGCAGCCAGTTGTAGACGGTCCATTTCCTCTGTTCTTCACAGATGACATACTTGTCCAGAGTGACCAGTTCAGGTCTATACAGGAAGGAAGATTGAATACACCAATAGTCCTGGGCACTCCAGAAACCGTTCATAGCGTTTCTGGCGAGGGTGATAGCCTCTGCCTGCTTCTCAAACCGGGTAGAGGTATAGACATCCAAGGCGATAACCCCATTCGGTTTCAGCACCGACTTAAACTTTCCCAGCAACCTGGTACGTTGAGATGGGTTCAGTGCGCAAAGGTCACACATCACTAATGTGATCAAATCAAACTGCCGTGAATCGTGGTAGTCCAGGTAATTGCCCAGATGGTATTCGATGTGCAGGTTCGCTTGTTCTGCCTGCTGACCGGCATATTCGAGGGAGTTTTGCGAGAAATCGAGACCGACGACAGTGCCTATACCCTGTTTTTTCAGGCGCTGGGTGTAAAGTCCGGGACCGCAGCCAAAGTCGATGGTTGCTGAAGATTGGTTAAGGCCAAACGCTGAAATGAGTCAGTCGACTGATTCGTCAATAAAATCAAAGGATCTTGAGGCAGCGTTAATATCAGGGTTCAGGTGATATGCCAGCATTTGTCTGGCAATATGACGATCTGTCCACAAGACTTCCGCAGTGTAAGCTGACCACACAACAGGCTGAGTCGTTGCTTCATTAAGTTGTTTAAACATGTTTGTAATTACGACAATAAGTGAATGCGCCGTCCTTACATTCTATAGAGCTGTTAATTAGCCTGAAATGATGCAGGGACGCTGATCAAATTCCGATTGATAACGATGAAGATGATTCATTCTAAGTACCTCCTTATAGGCAGAGTTTGAGACGCGCGGAAACTACCAGCGAATGGATAGGCGATCAAGTGTGCGTTCTTTTTTTCATTGTCAGCTCATTCCTTTGGTTTAGCTCAGCTTTGCTTATTCAGTGAGAATATGAGAGCTGGCAGCATCCAGTTCTGAATACTGCCAGAAGGCTGTGGTAATACGAGTTACGGTGTCTGTGCTACCACATTAAAGTAGGACGTGTCGTTCGGGTTTTTAGTCCGCCAGCGGTTGAAGATGATGCTGCAGTAAATGAATACCGCCACAATGCTCATCGGTCCAAGAATCAATTGAATCAATGAGCCCATGAAGTTTGCGTTCCAGCTTTCCGGGCTGGGTACAAGAGCCGTAACGGTAGCAGCGGTAAAAATGATAACAATAGGCATAACCGCCAGTAATGCCCAGAAGCGCCCCTTGCCCAGAAAGTAAAAATCCCGCTCGTAATCCGGATTCTCGGAGTCCCAGCGAAGTTTGATATAACCAGCCACCAGAAACAGAACGGGCAGAGTAGCAGCGCCGCCATTCAGGTTTTTAACGGCTACCAGTATGGTATTCATTTCTGCACTGAACTGTCCGAGCATAAACAGAATCATGATGACAGACACCAGTGCCCCCTGCATTTTCAGGGCATTGACTGGCGTTCCCTCATGATTAACCTCGGAGAGCTTATCGCCAAAGATACCTTTTGGCGCATCAACAAACAGCATCTTCACCGGTGCTGCAGTCCATAGCATCAGTGAGCCACAGAAGGTCGTGATCAGCATGAACAGGGCAATCACATTGGTCCACCAGACCGGGAAACCAAGTTGCTGGAATACTGCATAAATAGCAGACAACAGACCAAGGCTGGCGGCCTCTTCAGCAGGCAGTACCATGGCGACCATGATCGAGGCAATGATCATGATGGTTGAGAAAATAAAGACATTCAGCAGAACACCGATGCGGAAATTGCGTTCGCCACCCTGAATATTGCGCTTATATGCCGCCAGGGCTTCCAGGCCACCCAGTGATTGCAGGGCCCAGGACATGGAGGCGATTCTGGACCATGACAGGTCAATCTCTTCAATAAACTGTGGAATAACCGGTTGCCCCTCAAAGGTTATGGTACCGGTCATCAGCGTGTAGGCTGCGGCAATAATGAACAGTATTGTTAGGCCAAAACCGGCATAGCCAGCCGATGATAGAATGCGAGACAACCACTTTGGTCCTTTCATGGACACCCAGGTCGCTACCCAGAAAATGGCGATGGAAACCACACTGATGATGGGCTTGAACCAGCTCTCACCGGTTAGCTCAGCGACATAGGGACCGTCTCCGAATATGGTGTAGAGGAAATAAGTGATGACATTGGGCAGAAGGTCTACAAAGAAGAAAATGTTTACATAAAAGTAAAAAAATCCACCGATAAAACCGAACTTTCTACCCAGAACCAGATTTAACCAAGTCTGGTACCCGCTCTCTGAATCCGCCAGTTTCCGGATGGACGAAAATTCGATGACCATAAACGTATATGGAATTGCATAGACCAGAGTGGCGATCGCAAACAGTATCCAGGAGTTATAACCCCACCCGGTATACTGATTGACGATACCCCTGAGGATAAATCCCCCACCGGCAATCGAAAAAAACAAGAATGTCATTAAAGACATCTTATAGCGTTGATCGGGCGTCGCAGACATACCAATTTTTCCTGTTTGGGTGTTGTTGAATCGGTTGTCCTGTCGTTCTGGTTGGGAGGGAGGGCGGGGAAGCCATGCGACAAAAGACAGTGTTAGTGGGTTATGTTCGTCAGTATGGCTTCTCGTGCATCTGGCCGTTTGACAACAGCCAGATGCGTCGAGAAAGCAATGGTTAAAAAAGTGACCTATCGATTAGTGGGTCTGACAGGTTTCATTCGGAATGAATAACGATAGGGCTGGGCCGGAAGCTGGTAAGCTTTTGGCGGCAGTGATCCCCAGGAATTCTGACCGCCGGTACCCATCTGGGCCAGATCGATATTCCAGGTGGTCAGGTTGCCGGGCTGAACGTCAATGCCGTGTTTACGGGTCATGGGGGTTAAGCCTGAGGCACCCATGCCGCCGACATCGGCAACAAAATCCAGCTCTTCCGCCGCGAATGGCCAGGCACTGGTGTTCAGCAGCTGGTCCTCGGCCATGGCTTCCAGACCGAATCCATCACGATCCATCAAGCGAACCCAGCGGACATCGGTTTTGTTACCGCTTTCCTGAGGTCTTGGGTAAGCATGGAACTGCTCCCAGGTTGTGCCGCCGTAAATACCGGCTTTGGCACCCTTGCGATCCGCGTAGGTTTCCACTGGGCCCCGGCCAAACCACTGCATATACTGAAACTCTGCTGGCAGCGTCAGCTGTGTGCCAACCCGCATCATCATTGGCAGTTCTCGATTGCCTGGTGTGAATTCGGTTTCAACCTTGATCTCACCATCGGCAAAAATGGTGTAATTCAGGGTGTACTCACAGGCAACGGTAGGCAGGTTGAAGTGGGTAGATACTTTCACTTCGTGAGTAGAAGGTGCGGTGACCTCAATGAAAGACAATTGACGTTCTTTCGCCGCATTTCTCCAGATATCGGCCCATTCAAAGGCTTTTGCACCCAGATCGTTATCAGTCAGTCCACGCCAGAAGTTGGGTTCAAGGCCTGTGCAGATCATATTACGACCAGCTACTGAGAACTCGGTCATCTGGCCATTCTGACGATCAAAATGCACTGTAAAGTCAGTACCTTTGATTTCAATGGTCGCGTCAGACTGATGAAGCTCCAGCGTCTGGTGATCGTCAATAGTGGGCTGCTGATATGCAAGACGATCAGTGATATTGAACTGATCCCAGGCGTATTCATAGCCAGAACCAACAAAGGCCTCTTCATTCCTGCTGACTGCGCTCAGGGTAACCAGATACTCTCTATTATCATTCAGTGCCAGGTTTTCCAGAGATACCGTCAGTGTTTCGCGCTGATCAGGAGCAACGGACACAGTGCCCAGGCTGCCTTTTGCTACTTCATGACCATCAGCGGTAATCTGGTAACGGATTTCCAGGTGATCAAGGCCAATAAAGTCGTAGCGGTTTTCTACCTCAAACTGACCAGCTGTTGCGTCAACCGCATGGAAGCGTACAGGCTGATACACTTTCTTCACTTCGGCCATATGAGGGTGTGGTGTCCGGTCAGGTGCTACCAGGCCATCATTCATAAAGTTACCATCGGTTGGCATATCCGGATGGTAATCCTTGCCGTAACCCCAGTACTTTTGACCTTTTTCATTGGTCAGCTCCAGGGCATGGTCCATCCACTCCCAGATAAAACCGCCCTGCAGGCAGTGGCTGTGATCAATGATCTTCCAGTAGTCGTTGAGGATGCCGACTGAATTACCCATGGCATGGGCATACTCAATCATGATCATTGGACGGCCGTCGTTCTGCCGGGCAAACTCTTCCAGGCGCTCGAGCGTTGGGTACATCGGGCAGACAATGTCGGTATATGGTGCTTCACCGGCTGGCTCATATTGCACAGGACGGCTGCTGTCTTTCTCTTTCACCCAGTTGTACAGGGTTTCAAAGACACAGCCTTTGCCTGCCTCATTACCCATGGACCAGATGATCACACAGGCGTGGTTCTTGTCCCGCTCTACCATGGCCTGCATGCGGTCCAGATGCGCCGGAATCCAGGACCCGGTATCACCAATCTGGGTTTCCGGTTTCAGAGCCAGTGGATGGGATTCGATATTGGCTTCATCGACAACATAGAGACCATGTTCATCACAGAGCTGATACCAGCGGGAATGGCAGGGGAAGTGGCTGGTACGCACCGCGTTGATGTTGTGCTCTTTCATCAACCGGATATCGGTGAGCATATGCTCTTCGGTTGGAACGTGACCCAGTGTCGGGTGCAGCTCGTGGCGGTTCACCCCTTTGATCTTGATGGCTTTGCCATTAACGGTCAGCTGACCATCGATGATCTCTACATGACGGAAACCGATCTTGTGGCTGGTGGTTTCGATAACCTCACCCTGCTCATTGGTCAGGGTCATCAGCAGGGTATAAAGGTTGGGTGCCTCGGCACTCCACAGGCGTGGGTTGGCCACTTCTCCGGCAAAGTTCAGGCTTTGTTCAGTGCCTTCCCGGGTGAATGACTCGGTACAGACAATGATCGGATCAAAACCTTTGGCATCATCCAGCAGCTGTGCCTTGAGGGTGAGTTGGGCGGCATCGCTTCCGTAGTGCTTAAGATCAACGCTGAGACTTAATGACCCCTGGGTAAAGGTTGCATCCAGTTCAGGTTTGCAGTGGAAGTCATAGATACGGCTTTTGCCTGTGGAATAGATAAAGACTTCCCGCTCAAGCCCGGACATATCCAGCATGTCCTGCTTTTCCAGGTAGCTGGCGTTGGACCAGCGGAAGATCTCCAGGGCAATGGTGTTAGCACCCTCACGGACATAGGCACTGATGTTGAACTCGGCAGGGTTCTTGGCATTCTGGCTGTAACCAACCCGTTGCCCGTTAATCCAGATAAAGGTGGCTGTGCGGGCTCCCGCCAGTTGCAGGAAAATTTCCCGGCCAGACCAGCTCTGATCCAGAGTAAACGTACGACGATAAGAACCTACAGGGTTGTAGTCTCTGGGCACTTCCGGCCATTCGGTGGTAAAGGGAAAGCGTTCATCCAGATAGATGGCCTTATCAAAGCCCTGGGCTTCCCAGTTACCGGGAACCTGAATACTGTCCCAGCCGTCAACATCAAAGCTTTCCTGATGGAAACCCCGTGGACGGGACTCTGGATTGATGGCGCAGTTAAACTGCCACAGGCCATTCAGTGAGAGATAGTTGCCGGCTTTTTCGGGTTGATTATTGATCGCCAGGGATTCATGACTGAATGGAAAGGCGTGAGGTCTTGGTGCTTCTTTATTGATGCCATTGATACGGTGATCTTCCATAACCGCCGGCACATGATTGATCTCTTCGTACAGATCGATGACCTTTTGTTCGTCACCTTTGCTGGAAAAAACGACTGCGCTCATACAAAAATTCCGGGTCAGTGAAGCCACCCGCCAGCTCTGCTGGCTGATGGCTTTATACAAATGGTTGAAAAGGTTGTCTGTTATCAGGAGAAAGCGGCGGCAGTAGTGCGAACCTGACTTTCAGGCTGCTGACGCTTCAGGTAACGGCTGTACCAGAGGTTGGCGGCACCCAGGAAGATCACTACACCAGAGACGTTGTAGAGCAGTACCTGCATGATGTTGCTGCCGGTTGGGAAGGTGGCGGCCAGGAAGCCAATGGTGAAAATGGTCAGCAGCATGACGGTAATCACCACACCCACTTTGGCAGAGCCCATGCGGAAGTCACGTTCGATATGGTCATGCTTCAGGCGCAGCATGATGTAAGACGCCATGATGAAGATAGGTGGCAGCATCGCAGTTGCTGCAGTCATATTGATGGTGGTATTCATCAGTTCCTGGGCGGTTTCACTGCCCAGTGCAGGGATGAACATCAGCGGAATCACGATAAAGAACTGGGCCCAGGCTGCACGTTCAGGCACACCGTGCTGGTTCAGTTCAGTCGTTTTCTCACCGTAAATACCTTTGGGGATTTCAGAGAAGTGAATTTTTACCGGAGTGGCAGACCACATCAGCAGGCTGCCAAACATGGCGATAAACAGAACCACACCAACAATGCGACCGGTAATAACGGTTGAGAAACCGTAGTGATTGGCCAGTCCGGTAAATACTTCCACCATACCACCAGTGAATGAGAGTTCAGCGCGTGGTACGAACACGTTGATCAGTAGGGAACCGGCTGCGTACATCACGCCAATGAACAGGCCTGCAGCAACAATAACTTTAACAAAAGTTTTAGCACCACCTTTCACATCGTTCAGGTAAACCGCAACACTTTCTGCGCCACCGGCCGCCTGGAAAATCCAGCACATAATGCCCAGGGTTGCCCAGTTGATGGTCGGGCTCAGAGCCTCCATGGTGATGGGGTCTGCTGGCTCAAGTCCACCAACCAGCGCACCACCGGCCAGGAAGATATAACCGAGCGTCAGGGCCAGAACAACAGAAGCAACTACCGAAGTGATCTTGCCCAGCCAGCTGGCTCCACGGGTAGAGACGAAGGTTGCCAGAGCAAACAGTGCAGTAGAGAGAATCGCTGTAGCCATGGGTGAGAAGGTTTGCTCGTAACCCAGCAGTGCATAGGATGCATAGGCAATAACGTTGGGCAGGAGCGAAGTAAACCAGAACAGGTTTACAAAGAAGTAGGTGAATGAGCCCAGGTAAGCCGCGCGGTCACCCAGAGGGGTCTTCAGCCAGTCGTACATGCCGGACTCGGAGTTTTTATTGGCGGAAACAAACTCGGCAACGATGAAGACAAACGGAATGAAATAGAAAATCGTGGCAAAAAGGAAGATAGGGGCAGAACTGAGGCCCAGCTCAATATTGTTGTTCACAATATTACGAACGTTGAATACTGCGGTAAACGTCAGGGCCAGCAGGGCAAATTTGCCTATGGTCCCGCGGTTGTTTTCACTCATGGTCGCTCCGCCTGGTATTTTTATCGAACAGTGTGTTTGCTTATTTTTTGCGTTTATTTTTACGCAAATTTTTACTTGGCGTGATCCTAGCGTTGTTGTGTTTGTTTTTGTTTGATCGAGATCAAGTTTTGTTTGAGGGGTGATTAAAAAAGTTGCGCGGCTGCTGTAGGTGTGCAGAGGTTAACAAATGATTGCATTGTTGGAAGTCGAGGGTTCTTATGAGTTTTTATTTCTGAACTATCTTCGAAATTAAGGGTCTTTTACCACGATTGAACAAAAAATATAGCAGGTCAATGTTATGGATAGAGTGAACTCACCTGTTTCTCCGCCTGCAGTGGGAAACCTTATCCCTGTCTCACCAGATGTGGAATGTGATGATAAGGATATGCTTGCAAAGCTAGACGCGCTTCCTTCTGTAAGGAGATTACCTGTTCCTCCTACAAGACAGCAGGACGAGCTACTTCAGAAAACTCTAGATAAATACAAAGTTACTGCTCAAAAAGCGGTAGTGCGCCCCGAAGCAGTTATTAATGGTATTTTTAGAGGTGCTTCCTACTCCTGTCAGGCGTTTTTCCCCAAGTTTCCTATGGTACCTCGATGGATTCCTGTGATTCAGGGAGGGGCATCCTATTTTATCGGCGTGAAAAATACGGCTTTGATTTTATTCGCGGCAGGGGTTGGCGCTGGAGGTTTTGGCTTTCTCTCTGGTTTATCAGAGAAAGCCAGAGAAATTCATCTAAAGACTCCTGAAGAAAATTTGAAAGCCAAGAAAGAGTCCCTCGATGCTGATATTAAATATTACAAGGGGAAAATTGCTAGTGCCCGAGAAGATATTCTTAGAGAGAAAAAGGCTTGGCATCAAATAGCCCCGGAGTCGAAGATAAATACTCCTAATAAAGTGTTCGCGGAATTACAGGATACTCTAATTCAGGTTTCTGAAATGACGAAGGAGGCAAGTGTGCGCTTCTTTGAGAAGGAGTTGGAGGTTCAAAGTAGACGGGTTCAGGAATGTAAAAAATTAAGAGATCAGCTGCAAAAAAGCGTGCATTTAGATGATCGACTAGAGTACCTGAAAGCAGAGCTCGACTTTCAAAACGAAACTGAGGCTTTGGATAATTTAAGGGAGTGTTTGGAGAGCGCTAGGACGGCACAAATACATGATGAGTCCGAGCATATTGAGAGGCAGAGAGAAGTCTCTGACATAATTACTAAAAGTAAATTTCAAGCTCTGAATGAAATTTACCAAAGATACCTAAAGGCAGAGAGCGTATTAAAATCTGCAGAATCTGATTTGTTAAGAGTACATACAGAGCTAGTATCTGTCCGTAAAGATGAACAGCAGATTTTGCTGGCCAGGCAGAGAGGAATGACACCGACCAAGGAGGATAAGGATGTACCTCGTCTTGGAGCTCCTGTTGCCACTGCAAGTATTACTCAGCCACCGCAGGCGGCTGGTTCACAGAATACATAAACTCAAAAGAGAGCCTTTTGTATTTTGCGGGCCAATATTTGGCCTCCCAATTTTATTCATCGCTAGAGTTTTAAGTAACCAGCCGATCATTCTTCCGTTAATTTGTCAGGTGGTTCCGCGGTGTTTGAGCGTTGCTGGTATGGTCATGCACAACGGTATACGACGCTCATCGCGAATCTGGTCTGAAAGCAGATTTACCGCCTGAATGCCCATCAACTCTGATTCCAGCCGGAAGGTAGAGAGAGGGGGGAAGGTAAAGCGGGCTGTAGGAATATCATTGATGCTGATCATCGAGAGATCCTCAGGAATGCGGATATTGCTTTCATGAAGTGCTCTTAACACCCCAATGGCAATGGAGTCTGAGGCGACCAGAAACGCTTTAGGGTATTCTTCTTCCAGCATCTGTTTGGCCAGGCGATAGCCAGACGCGCTGGAAAAGTCGCCGCGATAAATATCTCCGGCATTAACCACTTTCCGGGAACGCCCATACTCCAGAAATGCGGACTCCCTGACATCTATGGTTTTACCGGCATCCTGCCCGCCAATAAAGCCAATGCGCTGATGGCCCTGTTGCATAAAGTAGTCAATGGCGTGTTGACAGATCCGGGCAAGGTCGGTGTAAACGCAGTCAAACTCATCGTGTTGATAATCGACACAGACGATTGGCAAGGTGTGTTTTTTGCTGGTAATTTTCAGCGCATCGTCGTTTTCTGGACGAACTCCCACCAGAATGACGCCATCAGTTCCGTCAGGTACCGGTTGCTCAAATGCATCGTACTGGCGTGTTAACTGAATGTTCAGCTTCTTGCACTGCAGCTCAATCCCGTACCGGATGGAGAGATAATAAGGGTCATTGATTTCAACCGCTTCGGGGTAGCCAAACCGGGCAAGAAACTGATAGCTGGTCGCTGGTGTTTCTTTGCGGCTGCGAGTGGTGCGATACTGCAGTTTTTCAGCGATTTCAAAGATGGCGTGGCGGGTTTCTGCTTTTACGCTGATGGAAGGGTCGTCATTCAACACCCTGGATACTGTGGATAAAGAGACCCCGGCCTGTTGGGCGATCTCCTTTAACGTGGCCATGTTTACTCCGGCATAAATAATGTGCTGAATATTCTGGAGAGGAATGTATCACAGAATTCTAAAGCCAGGTAAAAAATAGTAAAATTTTACCTGGCTGATGGAAAGACATCGATTATTGAAACCGATGTCAGCTGCTCAGGGCTTCTTAAAGAGAGTGGAGTATGTGGAACTGATAATGCAGGTTGCCGCTGCCAGCAGATAGATTGAGAAAATCACCACCATCCACTCGGCCATATTCAGGGTCAGGAAAGTCCAGTCATCGGCACCGCAGATTCCTGTGGGCATGAACATGGAGGGCCACCATTCATAAAGCGGCAGGTCGAAAGGGAAGATCGGACGGAAGCTGCAGCTGGACGTAAATGGATTAAATTCGGCATAGTCTGCAGTTTGCGCAATGGCTTCCTTCAATCCATACAGTGCACCGGCGATCCAGAGACCGTAGCCTGTGATTCTCAGCAGCGGATTGGTTGGTGAAACGGTGATAACCAGCGGAGCAAACATCAATACCAGTACTGCAAGCCGTTGATAGACACAGCGCTCACAGGGATCCATATGCAGAATATACTGAAAACCCAGGGCGCACAGTTCCAGAAAGAGCGCTGTGGCAAACATAATGAGCCAGGTGACTCGTAAATTCTGCCAGCCATGAATGGTTTGCAGGGGGCTCTCTTTCAAGTTTTGAAAAGGGCTCTTGGAATTCTGTTCAGCAGCCAATGGTCGGGTCCCTCACGAAGTTACCTATGGCTTTCCAGTTGGGAAACCGGAAAGCCATCAGCTCTGTTTTATTTTGTGTCTTCCACTGGAAGTTTGGTCAGGTAGGTAATCAGTGCGTTCAGATCGTCGTGGGACTTCAGACTGCCCATGTTGATCAGGTAACGGTTATTGACCATAAAGCTGGGAACGGCATGAACGTATTCTCCATACTGATTCCAGTCCAGCACGGTTTTCATGACCATCAGGTTATTCTGGTTAGCCTCGAAATCAGACTGTTTCAGCCCGGCCTTTTCCATGGTCTGGAAGAAGTCCGTATCATTCCTCCAGTCGCCCTTGCGCTCCACATGAATGCGATTGAACAGTGCCTGTTTGACAGCGTTATGGCGGGGTGTGCCCTGGGTCATGGCCAGGGCCATAGTGGCCTGTTTGGCATACGAACCCATAAAGTTCATGTGCGCTTGCTTGAATTCAATGTTCTGCTGGCCCAGCCATCCTTTCAGAGTAACCAGAGGCCCTTTTTCCCACTGATAGCAACCACCGCAGTAGATGGAAAACAGTTCGGTCACGGTTGGCTTAGTATAAGCTGGAAGCCCTTTAACGACTTCATAATGGGTTCCTTCCTGAAACCGGCTCGCATTTTGAGTGCTGTCCGTTGCTTTGGCAAAAGCCATCATCGGAAATGCAAACATAAGTACCAATAACAACTTTTTCATCGGTATTATTTTCCTGTAGTCCTGTTCAACAGTGTGATTATAGAGAGGTTAACATTGTCTACCAGACACTAATCTCAGTGTCTGGTAAATATATTGGTTATTTTTTAGCCTTTTCTGCTTCGCTGGCCGCTTTTGCTGCTTCCATGGCCTTCTGTTGGGCTTCAATCATTTCTGGCGTTTCCAGGGTAATGCGACCCAGCTGGCCATCTCGAAATTCATTGATCAGAATTTCAGACACCTTATGGGTATCGGCAATACCGCCCCGGCGCATACAGCCTCTGCGCTGACCGATCCTATCAAACAGCTCGATACCGGTTTGCGGGATTTCCCTAAGCTGATAACGCTGCTGAAGTGCATTGGGGTAATGCTGCATCAGGAACTCGGCCAGATACATGGCAACGTCTTCGAACTCGATCACCGTGTTTTTGATCGCACCGCTGATGGCCAGACGATAGCCACAATCTTCCGGATCAAGCTTTGGCCAGAGGAAGCCGGGGGTGTCCAGCAGCACAATATTATTGGGCAGTTTTATCCGCTGCTGCTGCTTGGTGACCGCTGGTTCATTACCGGTTTTGGCCACCGTCCGGCTGGCCAGAATATTGATGGTGGTGGACTTGCCCACATTGGGAATCCCAAGAATGATGGCCTTCAGCTGGCTGACATCCAGGTTTCGCTCAGGAACCATGGCGGGAGCCATGTCCAGTATGCTGCGAATTTTGTCCGGCTGCTTCAGGTTGACGGCAATGGCTTTCATACCGGAAGTACGGTTGATATGGTCTACCCACTGCTGGGTCACAGCCGGATCCGCCAGGTCGCTCTTGTTAAGAATCTTGATGCAGGGCGTGTCTCTGCGCAGGGAGGCAACCATCGGGTTCTCGCTGCTGAAGGGAAGTCGGGCATCCAGCACTTCAATGATCAGATCCATCTTTGGTATCACTTCACGGATCTCTTTTTTGGCCTTGTGCATATGGCCGGGATACCAGTTTATTGCCATCGTTGGATCTATCTTGCCTAAGTGAAAACGAGCTATTTTACTATGTATCGGGTGCGCCAAAAACCACCAATTTTAAAACAATCAGTTATATGAAGTGGTGGTGGTCTGCCGCGAT
The DNA here is from genome assembly GCF_965196975.1 of Endozoicomonas sp. NCBI lineage: Bacteria > Pseudomonadati > Pseudomonadota > Gammaproteobacteria > Oceanospirillales > Endozoicomonadaceae > Endozoicomonas > Endozoicomonas sp. Next base: position 3,359,244 of record NZ_OZ239981.1, on the reverse strand, counting down.
CGTGCTGTTTGGCTGTTAGTCAGAACTTGCGTTTGAGTGATGGCTTCAAAGTGCAGGCAGAATCTGGAAGTGTCTCAGGCCAGAAAACGGTCTGTATCTGTTAGCTATGTGTATTTTCCAATGATGGATAGCAGGTCTTCAACATGGTGGGCAACGTAATCAGGCTTGTGCTGCCAGTTATCCGGCTCAGAATGGCTGTATGCAGCAGCGACTGAAATAACTCTGGCATGACTGCCCAGTGCTGACTGTAGATTCCGCGCAAACTGGGTATCTGCTTCATGGTCGCCAATGTACATAAGCAGTTGACTGTTGGTGTGACCAAACATGGTTTCAAGGCACTGTATGCCACCATATGGTGTCGGCTTTTGGTGGTCACTGGATACATCGTCATAGCCAACCACGGCTTTGAATGGCCTGTCTATACCATTGAGCTGCAGTACGCTGCGGATATTAAGTTGAGAGTTTTGGGAGCAGATCCCGTGGGAGAGATGTGAAAATTGCTGGATAACGCTGTTGATGCCCTTAAAAAGCCTGACGGGTGTCTGGTTCTTTTCCTGATGTTCTGCCCACATACTGCCAGCCTGGAGCATCTCTTCCTGTGTCATCCCATAATAATTAACGTATAAATCCTGCCAGTTCGCAGCGGCATGATTCGCCTCATGATACGCGCTTTCACTCTGCAAGTGCTTGGGTAAATTGTCACCAGTCAAGTGAGGAGCAACAATGGATAGGATCGCTTTTGTAATACTAACGCGATGTGCGACTTTGTCTGAAACTATCTCAAATTACTAGCCCGGATATTTCATAAACTGCCCCGAATCTCGGGCAGGACTTTGTCGCCCTAAGGGATTTTGTGAGGGAGTGCCGTACCGGGGAGTACGGTCGACCGAGCAAAACTCCCTTAGGGCGGCAAAGGACAAGCGAGAACGGGAGCACGTTTATGAAATATCCGGGCTAGCATGATGGTAAGTCCAAGTTGTATCTTCAAAATCACGCAATTATTTGCTTTCCGTTTTTTAATCTTCGGAAATAAGGTTCTCAAACTGTATTGCAGGACGACCAGCAATTATATTCAGATAAGAACCAATATTATGTGCCAGTAACTTCCGAGCGATACGTGATGTCATATGCCATCTATCTCGACAATGGCACTTTTCTATTTCAAAGCGCTCTGTCAATTGACCTATCACTGTTTCTATTCTCCGTCGTACCCGTAATACCAGCTTTACAAACGACTTCGGACGTTCATCTTGCATGTTTTTTCTCAGTGGCGTCTGAAGATCAATACCTAATTCCTGACAATCAGCTTTAAACTCAGGCCTTATATAGCCCTTATCGCCAAGCAAGAGGCCAGAAATGGTCTCGAGCATGTCATAGGCTGCATCACGCTCATCTACGTTCGCTGCGGTCAGAGTAAAACCCACAGGAATCCCTCGTGCTTCAACCAGCAAATGCCCCTGAAAGCCATAGAACTTCTTGTCCTTGGAAGCGCAGTAACCATAACCAGCCTCAGCTTTAAAGATACGGCTCTGTGGTGCACGGGTTCTGACGACAACATCAATCGGAAAACCATCGATTAAATGGATATCTGCATTATCTGCATGCATCATCTGGACTATACGAATTTGCAGTCGTTGTTTCACATGCCATAAGTTGGCGGCCTGTTTGACAAATGCCGAGCGTGAAGGAATGTCAGGAAACAGGTGTCGCCAGTGTCGGGTAAAATACTTCCAAATCTCAGTGTCCTTATGATGCCCAAGCCATTCACCGACAACTTCCATGGTGATCGCTTCACTATCAGTGAGCTTTGGTGGAAACCCTCGAAGTCGCAGTGGTACAGGAAAAAGCTCTTTTACCAAATCGTCGATCAAGCAGTAGACTGTAGTGATAAACTCTTCAACGGGCATGACTGAAACCTTCTTTGCTTTCTACTGCTTTTAATAGCAGAAAGCAGGATCAGTCATGTCTCCTTATGCAAACCTAAAAGTCGCACATGGCGTAATACTAATATTCTTTGGTATTGAGTTGACCAGTGTTCCATCGTAATCCCACAGTACTGCATCTAACTTCATGATCTGATTCATTCTTCCGCATATTAAAAAACATCATAAGCGTTGTACTCCGAACTAAACCAGAATACAACGTGGACTTTATGCTACTGATAAATAATATGCAGACATTACCCTGTAGCTGTATCTCGAAGCATCTGTAAATAATTTAAAGACAGGCGTTGTGCTTTCTTGCGTACTGTAATTACAGGGCTACGAAGTTCAAGGTAGAGTTTTACCGCATACTCCGTTGCATCCAGCAACGTTTCTTTTTCTGGAATGGCGACTGTTTTTTTCAGCTTTTCTGCAAAGTCAGGAAGCAGTTGCTCAATTTTACGGACGCCTCTTGCCTCATAACCTGCCTCTTGCAATGCCAGAGATCCTAATACTTGAGAGCGTAGAAAGCTTAAAAAGTCCAGGGTTTCAAAATACTCACCACGGCCTATTTTGGTGCCGGCATAATGGACCCATACCCAGAAACGATCTTCGATCCACTGGCCATTGGCTTCAGGATACGCTCCCTTACCCTGGCTAAGAGCCTCTTTTAAGCTGGAATCCCTTGCCCACAGGATAACCGGTTCATCAACCCGGATCGCTGCATCTTCTACTTTGATAAACTTGAAATCCACATGGAGCAGTTCAGGGCCGAAAAGGGTAATCAAAACCCGGGGTTCACCAACGTGTTCACCGGTAAATCCAGCCACCATATCGCCCAGTGCAGAAATTATGAGAACCCGGTCCTTCATGATGGAATCAAATGCCTGAGGCTCCACCGCGATGACCAGGTCCAGATCGCTGAAGATATCGAGTGTGTTGTCCGCATAGGAGCCGGAGGCTGCGATGCCGATAATTCTGGGATCGCTGATCAGTATTGGTAATGCCTGCTCAATAAACGCCTGATGAAGGCTGGGGAGAGAGTTTGGAAATTGCATGCTTTATCACTTAACTCTTACTGCTTTACGCCATGTGCGACTTTTAGGTTTGCATAAGGAGACATGACTGATCCTGCTTTCTGCTATTAAAAGCAGTAGAAAGCAAAGAAGGTTTCAGTCATGCCCGTTGAAGAGTTTATCACTACAGTCTACTGCTTGATCGACGATTTGGTAAAAGAGCTTTTTCCTGTACCACTGCGACTTCGAGGGTTTCCACCAAAGCTCACTGATAGTGAAGCGATCACCATGGAAGTTGTCGGTGAATGGCTTGGGCATCATAAGGACACTGAGATTTGGAAGTATTTTACCCGACACTGGCGACACCTGTTTCCTGACATTCCTTCACGCTCGGCATTTGTCAAACAGGCCGCCAACTTATGGCATGTGAAACAACGACTGCAAATTCGTATAGTCCAGATGATGCATGCAGATAATGCAGATATCCATTTAATCGATGGTTTTCCGATTGATGTTGTCGTCAGAACCCGTGCACCACAGAGCCGTATCTTTAAAGCTGAGGCTGGTTATGGTTACTGCGCTTCCAAGGACAAGAAGTTCTATGGCTTTCAGGGGCATTTGCTGGTTGAAGCACGAGGGATTCCTGTGGGTTTTACTCTGACCGCAGCGAACGTAGATGAGCGTGATGCAGCCTATGACATGCTCGAGACCATTTCTGGCCTCTTGCTTGGCGATAAGGGCTATATAAGGCCTGAGTTTAAAGCTGATTGTCAGGAATTAGGTATTGATCTTCAGACGCCACTGAGAAAAAACATGCAAGATGAACGTCCGAAGTCGTTTGTAAAGCTGGTATTACGGGTACGACGGAGAATAGAAACAGTGATAGGTCAATTGACAGAGCGCTTTGAAATAGAAAAGTGCCATTGTCGAGATAGATGGCATATGACATCACGTATCGCTCGGAAGTTACTGGCACATAATATTGGTTCTTATCTGAATATAATTGCTGGTCGTCCTGCAATACAGTTTGAGAACCTTATTTCCGAAGATTAAAAAACGGAAAGCAAATAATTGCGTGATTTTGAAGATACAACTTGGACTTACCATCATGCTAGCCCGGATATTTCATAAACGTGCTCCCGTTCTCGCTTGTCCTTTGCCGCCCTAAGGGAGTTTTGCTCGGTCGACCGTACTCCCCGGTACGGCACTCCCTCACAAAATCCCTTAGGGCGACAAAGTCCTGCCCGAGATTCGGGGCAGTTTATGAAATATCCGGGCTAGTAATTTGAGATAGTTTCAGACAAAGTCGCACATCGCGTTGCTTTATATTCACCATCGACAAGATGATGTCTGTAAGAATTTCAAACAGCATTACAGGCTAACTTCTTGGGTAGTAGGGTTATAAGTCGAACTAATACCTACTGAGTCTTTTTTGTTAAGGCCGGACTAAATGATACCATTTGATATTGATCACCTTTATGGTGAAAGAAGTTAACCACCGAAGAATAATTGATACAAATAACGCCCGGGCGCAAAAGCCCCAATACCTGCACCCACCAAGCCAACGTAAGCACCAATTGAATAAGCCTTATGACGTTTGATTTTATGACTCCGGGCTGCAGATACAGAAATGACTACACAGATGATAATCCACACAGAGAGCAGATGAATGGGACCAAAACTGCTCCAGATGGGAAAGAAGCTGCTGATCCAGAATGAGGAAGTGGCCGTGATCAGCATGGCCACCATCCAGGTTCGCCCAAGGTACCGGTGCAGGGGGGTGCCTTTTTTCATCGTTAGCTGAAGTGTACCCGTTAGAAGACTATAGACTGCTGCTGTCAGGTGAATCGCTATCGGTGTTGTCATCATCTAATATCCAAAAATCATGCTTGAACACATGCTTAAATAATTTTAAGTTCCTTAATGAGTCATCATTTATAATCCAATTTTAGCGATGTATTATCTGAAGAGGTTGTGCTTAATGAATCTCACCGACGGATTGGATATTCAGCTTATCCCTTAAATAATAGGCGATCCATTTTAATCCACGTCGTTGCAGTGAGTACAAAGGACGACCAGCAATTTCTTCAGCTTCTTTAACTACATCGTGGTAACTCATACCAAGGTACTGCATCTGATAAGTACCAATGACCAGAGCGGCTCTATCACTGCCCGCTTTACAATGCACAAAAAGTATACGTGGTCTGCTCCATTCCTGATTCATCAGGATTTGCAATCGATCTACCAGTCGATAGACATTGTCAAGAAAAGGAATGTTGTGCATCAGGTCCAGTATTATACCGGGGTATAAATCAGGGCTTGAAAGCGCGCCGTATATGGGGTGGTGAACTAAACGTACAAAGTCTGGATGCTCATTGGAAAACTCCTCTTCCAGCTTTAACAGGTGGCTCTCATTAAGAGTGCTGATCAATGAGAAATTGAGAATTAAGAAGTCTTCTGGAAGTGGGGTGTCCATTTTTTCCAGTGACCTTTGATTCATTGATTTTACCAGTTCATCATAAGCAAACTGATTGCTTAAGACAGGCATGTTCCCCCTGAACAGGTAGTTCCCGGTTTCTGAGTTGAAGTCAACCATCCGTAATTTCTGTGGATTGAATGCCAGTACCCTTTTCTGTAAGGCCGGTGGTAAGGGTGAATACTCTACTACAGGGGGGGAGCGTTGATCAGAAGAAACTCCTGCTACCAGGCAGAACAAAAGTAACGTTGGAATGATTTTCCTGAGGATATTCATAGCTCACTACATAATGGTTCTGATACTGGCTTCAGACCATATCTTGATCCAATAGTTTCAAAAGCAGTAAATGAGTCATCAGGATAGGTTCACTTGAGTATATTTGCAGAAGCCGTTCATAAATCAGCAGTAGCCCTGCCTGAACAGAATTGTTTGAGGGCACAGGCCCCTCTAGATATCACCAATGGTAGGAAGTTTTTCAACCTCTTTGAGATAATAGGCGTACCACTGCAGTCCATGCTTGCTTAATGAACTGATCTGTCGACCTGCGACAAGGACAGCATTCTGGTAGGCTTGATGGTAGCTTTTCCCTTGGTGGCGCAGTTGGTAGGCAGCGATCAGCTCACCAGTTCGGTCAAAGCCTGCTTCACAGTGCACGTAGAGAATGATGGTGGCTGTTTCATCTTGATCCAGCCGTCTTTTCAGGTTGTTAACCAACGATTCAAGTTTGTCTTTGCCCCATTTTTTAGCAAAGTGTTTACGCCACTTACGATGGGTGTGTTTGACGCTGACAGGGATGCCATAAACGGGGTAGTGAATCACTTCTCCCAGTTCTTTATTCTGATCAAAGAATCCGTGCTCTTTTGCTAAATGCCTTCTCTCGTTGGGGTTAATTGTATTTATCAGGGAAATATCAATGATTCTGACCATTTCTGGTATGGGGCTTCCTGTTTGTTCAATAGCATGGCTGTTAACAATGCCCATCAACTCATGATAGGCAAATGTTTTACTGTTAAGTGGCATGTTTCCACGAAACAGGTAGTTACCAGTTTGTTCGTTATAATCAACGAGATGGACCCTCTCCGGCTTGAATTCACTACTGGGCTCATTCTGATAAGCTGCTGCCAGACCCGATGTATTGAGAAATGTTTCTGTATCAAGGGAGCGTTCCTGATGCGATTGGGCCACAGGTGAAAATGCAATGATCAGTAAGAATAATAACCGCACATAAGCATGCATTTGCTAAACCATTTTCTAAGAGCTTATGTGTTGATATCTGCTGGTGATGGTAAAACCATTAGATCCCCAGCATCAGAAAACTGGGGAGGTCTGGGCTAGTCGTCAATCCTTTTTCCCAAACTGATGACACTATCTGTCTGGTATTTCAGGGATCGATAAAATGCTAAAACCTGATGATTCGTAGTGCGGACCTGCAGATTGATTTTTGGACAGCCGAGTTTTGCTAATCGTGTTTCCAGCTTGCTCATCAGGGTTTTACCCAGCCCGTATGATTGCCATTGGGGAATGACGGCCAGATAGTTCACCCAGCCTCTATGACCCTCATAACCACCCATAACAGAGGCGACGATTTCATTGTTGATAAGTCCTACCAGAAAAAGATCGTCATTCATGGCAGTTTTTCGGTCTATATCACTCTCTGGGTTATTCTGTGGGGTGGTCAGACCACACTGTTTCCACAGTCTGACCACTGCTTCTCTATCTTCAGACTTGAAGGTACGGACTGTCATATCAGGACGAGCATTTTGTCGTGGTGTGATCTTTGGTGTCGAGTCAACTATTGGTAGACGGACTCTGGACATCCGATAGCTGTTGACAAACTGCCCATTACGAAAGGCATCACATTTGCTTTCACCCTCTATCTCAAAACCAAAACCCTGGTAGAGGGCAATAGCCCGGGAGTTGTCTGTATAAACGTCTAACTCGATCCGTACCAGATTCAACCAGTTGTCTGCGAGCTCCACCATTGTCGCCATCAGCTGTTTACCAATGCCTTTTCCCTGGGCATTTGGATGAATGGTAATACCAAAACTTGCGCAATGTTTGCGGCGGGGGTTCTCCTGTGTTCGTAACCCCAGGTGGCCAAGAATTTGCCCTGATGACTCGGCGACCAGTTGTATATGGTTTTTATCGTCAATATTGAACAGGCTTTTCCAATACTCTTTGGAACGATAGGGAATCTGGCTGGTCTGGCGGGTGACTTCGGGATCACGGAAAAACGCCCCAATAGCTTCAAGGTCTGAAACTTCGGCATGTCTGATCACTGCATCCATGACATATTCTCTGTTGTGTTTATTTTTAAGGATTATATGGGAAAGCGGTTAGCTTTTTACAACAAACTGGATGTCTATCAACAAGGACTAGTAATAAGCGGAGCTATGTGTGCAGAAAACTAAAATATACGTTCAATTAGGTTGATTCCGTTTTTTACTTCTGGCGTGGTACTTACAGAGGTGTAGGAATATGCATGCTCAAACGTGACAACTCATGATTAAAAGAGGTTGAACGGTTCTTTAGAATTCAGAGTTCGTATTTTGTTTCAGGAACCTGACCGTGGGTGAAGTCTGCTTTACATTGTTTGATCCCTTCTTTTTGTTTGTTGCTGTGATTGGTATTTCACTTGGCTACTCAAAAAAATACATTGTCCCACTCACGGCACTGTTTATTGGTTTGCTGGCTGAAACTCTGGCAACAGAAGCAAATCAGGCTCGGCAGTGGGGGGAAAGCATTCACGTTTTTCTGGGGGCTGCGATTATTCAGGCGATCCTTGCTTACTTTGCTGTCGGCTGTTGGCGTCGGAGAAAGTTCTGCGTAGAAAAGAACGTTTCATGCCGCTGAGCGGTTATGTTTTTCTCTTTCGGCTTGACGAATGCTCTGATACCCAGCCCAGATTCTGAGCCCGGCTGTTAATATGCAGACAGCTGCAAAACCAAGGGCAAGTTGTGGAAAATAGGAAGGGAGCATACAGAAAAGGACAAACAGGAATATGGTCTCAGTTCCCTCTGCCAGACCGCCCAGATAGTAGAGCGATTTATGGTTGAAATGTGGGTCAGATAGCTGGTGTTTTTCAGCCATAATGGCATAGGCGAGAAAACTGGCCCCCGTTCCCATGAAGGAAAAAATAAGGATGGAAGCGGCAACCGCATTTTTATCCGGGGCGGCCAGGGCGAATCCCATAACGATGCCTGAATAGAAAATAAAATCCAACGTGATATCCAGGAACCCTCCTGCATCAGAAGGTGCGCTTAGTCTGGCCAGTGTACCATCGAGCCCGTCCAGGCAACGGTTAATCAAAATAGCGAATAATGCAAATGAGTACTGTTCAAAGGCGAGAAGAGGAATTGCTACCATCCCTACCAGAAAGCCAAAGATTGTAATCTGGTCAGGTTTGACGCCACGATGCTGTAGCCAACTGGCCAGAATTTTCAGCGGTGGTTGGATGAGAGGAGCTGTCCATTTATCGAGCATGTGATTGAATGAGCTTACTAACGGTTATAACTGCATCATACCCTTGAGAAACTACGGTGCCAAACCACTTCTCATGCAGATAATGTGAATGAGCTCCAGACGCAGTGAAAATTATATCAGCCAGTTTGTTATGTTTTTTTGGCTTGTGTATAGTCCCGCTGTTAAAGTTTTCAGCATAAGATTCGCCTTAATACGTTAAGGTGGTTTTCAGTCCCGGATATAAACAGTGGCTTTTAAAAATCACGTTGATGCATTGCTAAATGGACATCAATTGGTTTTTAAGCCGTGGTCAGGAAAAGGTGGATATCTTTGATCCCCGACAATGGCAAACTCAAGGTTATACGCCATGACCCTAGGCGTGAACAGTTAGTTCGAATCTTCCTGTTGGTCTTTATTGCTTTGCTGGCTGTTGTTACCTACTGGTATGGTGGTAGTCATGCAGGACAGAATCTGGATGAGGCACAGCAGCAAAATCTGAGCCTGGAAAGGCAGACAGACGTTTTACAAGAAGAGAATAACGAACTCAGACAGAGACTGGCCATTCTGGAAGGTGCCAGCAAGATGGATCGTGAAGCCCTGAACAATGTTCGACTGCAGGTCAAACAGCTGGAAGATGAAAAAGAGAGGCTTCATAAAGAGCTCGTTTTCTTCAAGAGCATACTGGCTCCGGAAGATATGTCGACGGGTGTCAGGATGGCAGGGTTCAGCTTGCTTAGAGGCGATGAACCCGGTCAATATCGAATGCGTCTTGTTATCTCCCAGGTTGCTCGAAGTAACCCGTTTCTCAGAGGGGCGTTATCTGTGTCGTTACTGGGTGAACAGGGTGGTAAGGCTCTCTCTATACCGCTTCAGCAGTTAGTTGGAGGGGAGCAGATAACAACCCGTCTTGGGTTTCGCTATTTTCAGGCTCTGCCCAGTGACCGAGAGTATCTCGACTTTACTTTACCAGAAGGGTTTCAGCCGTCAGAAATAAAAGTAGTGATACAAATAACGAGTGGTATAAAGCAACATTTTGAACAAATTTATCAATGGGATAAGGAGCTGGTAGGGGATGTTCGGTAAGAGCAAAGCAGCAGGTAACGTAAGTAACAAGCATGGTAGCACTACCCTCATATCATCTGAAACTACCATTACCGGAGATATCCATTTTACCGGAGCAGTCCATATAGAAGGTCGTGTGAAGGGAAATATCTCTGCTGATCATGGGTTGCTGACTATTGCTCACAGCGGTAGTGTTGAGGGTGATGTTCGAGCTCAGCGCGTGGTCGTTGATGGCCATGTTCGTGGTAATGTTTTTGCTGAAGAACACCTGGAACTTGCCTCCAGAGCGGTAATTACCGGGAATGTATTTTACAGTGTGATTGAAATGACCAAAGGATCTCAGGTAAATGGCAGTCTTGAGCATCATCCTAACGGTGTACCTGCGGGGCAGCAGCCGCTTCTGGAACGATCTGATGCTACCGACACGGAAATACCTGTTGGAGAAGTGATTGAAGTAGGGAATAATTGACTGTAATAGTTGGTTACTTGGATAATAGCCAGCTGATGAGTACATGACGGGCCGTTGGATTAACTGGAATAAGTAGATGACAGCGGCACGGGAGGGTCAATGAGCGTAGTAGAAACAGTGATACCTGAGCCAATCAGTGTTACGGAAGCTGCTGCCCGCAGGGTAAGTGAATTGCTGGCAGATGAGACTGAAGAAAATCAAAGGCTGCGGGTATATGTCACCGGTGGAGGCTGTTCTGGTTTTCAGTATGGCTTCACCTTTGACAGTAACCTTGCTGATGATGATACCTTGATTATCAAGGATGGAGCGCCGGTGGTGGTTGACTCCCTGAGTTATCAGTATCTGGTAGGGGCAGAAATTGATTATGAAGAAGGACTGGAAGGTTCCCGCTTTCTGGTCAAAAATCCGAATGCCAAATCTACCTGTGGTTGTGGATCTTCTTTCTCAATATGAACGGGTAGCCTGAAGCGTTCTATGGGACTTTTTGGGAACCACAAGAGTCACACAGAACACAAAGAAGTATTTTCTCTTTTCCCTTGTGCTGTGTGATAGTTTATGGTTTAGACGCAGCCTTTAAAAAGCGAACCTACACCAACTGATCCATTGATGCTTTCAGGGTGCTTGCAGAGTGCTGAATACCTGCAAGTTCCTCTTCATCCAGTTTAGGGGCGATAATACTCTCCACACCATCACTGCCAATCACTGTGGGCAGGCTGAGGCAGATATCACTGATACCGTATTCCCCATTTAGCCTGACGGTTACTGGCAGAACACTTCGTTGGTTATTGCGAACTGTGCGAATGATGTAGGCAATGACCAGGCCGATGGCCCAGTTGGTGTAGCCTTTGTTAGCAATAATCTCATAAGCGGCTTTTCTGACACGTGTGACAATTCCTGCCAGAGCCTCCTGACTGTATTCACGGCCATTAATGGTATTGCCTTTAATACCCAGGCCTGCAATAGACGCCGAGCTCCATACAGGTACTTCAGAATCCCCATGCTCGCCAAGAATATACGCATGAATCGACTGTGGGGATACGTCGTAGTGGCTGGCCAGAAGGGTTCGAAAGCGGGAGGTATCCAGCAGAGTTCCAGTACCTATCACCAGATTGTTGGGACGCTGGCTCAGGCTTTGCATGGCATGAGTAAGAATATCTACCGGGTTGCTGGCAATCAGTAACATAGCCTCTGGTGCATGGTGATCCAGCTCTTTGGCAATCGCTTCAAACACTTTGATATTGCGTTGCAGCAGATGCAAACGGCTTTCATCCGGACTGGACTGGCTGACACCTGCGCAGATAACAATGATTCCCGCGCCTTTCAGGCTGGAAAAGTCACCGGCAGTGACCTCACAGCGTCCGACCAGAGGCTGGCCGTGCATCAAATCAAGAGCCTCTCCATGAGCTCTGTCGTGGTTTTTATCCACAAGAACAATTTGGTTGGCCAGCTTTTGTTGGAATAGGGAGTAGGCTGCAGCCATACCAACAAAGCCGGTACCGATGATGCCAATTTTATTCATATTCATGGGAGAGTGCCTGCGTCTTTGAGGTTAGCTCAGACAACCTTAAGCTGAATGTAACTATTCAGCACCCAGCAAAGGCGTATTGTTGTAATTTCGAACCGCTTTAAGAAGCGCCTGAAATATGTTCAACCCCTGCTTTTTAGCAGATGATAAATAGCTTCGGATTCGGGTAAACATGGTACCTCCGTCTTCGCTTCTGAAGCAGCCTGAGATCTTCTGCTTAAGTTTGGCCATCCTGGCATCACGTTCACTGCCATTGTTATCGAAGGGAATTGAAAAGTCCGACATGAAGCGCAACGTTTCAACCTTAAACTCAATAAGCCTTTTGAACAGGTTGTAGGCCTTGGTATTCCTGACCTTCTTACGTCCAAGCACCTGTCGTTGTTTTTCCATATAAGCGGTTTCCTTCGTGAGAGCCCTTTGAAGGATTTGGTCGTATATCGTCTCAATGCGAAGCTGTATTGCACCAGGCATTTGAGTCAGACCGGCTGCTTTGTATTTCTTGCAGAAGTGCCAGGAGAGCGTAAGCAATTTCATCAGCCGCAGAGCCAGCTTATTCGCATCCCTATCGACAACTCCCTGAAGCTCTCTCAGATGATGGGCATTACAAAGCACATGCACTGCCGCATAGGCAAAGTAGGACTTCCAATGATCGTGAACCAGAATGCCTGCAAAAGTCAGCAGGATGCCCATTGCATCCATTGCTTCACAACCTCGCCTTTCTGAGAGGTAGTAAAGCGTCCATTGGTCATCTCGCATAATGTGTAACCACCACAGTGAACCGTCAACCCGCATGCCAGTTTCATCCGCTCCTGCAACCGGACTTTCTTGTAAAGCATCGCGGATACTCTGCTCAGTAGAGGCCAGGTTCTCATGGGTATAGGCAACAAAATTGGCAACAGAGCCTGCGCTGACACTCATGCAATAAATAGTATTGAAATACTCAGACACCCGGTGATATGGGATGAAGTGATACTGGTTTAAATGAACAGCCATTGCCTGAGTCACTTCTCCGTATTGAGCAGCGGCTTTCACTCCTTGGGGAAACTCAGCGGTGTTCCGTTTACCACAAGGACATACTTTAACGTCTGCCCAGTACGCGGTAACTTCAAATTCTCCGGGTCTACCTGGATCAAAAACCTGTCGCTCAATGTATTTGGTGGGTTTAATATCGATAAGCGAAGACTGGCAACAGCAACATTTTTCAACCTTCAGATGCCTGACATAATCGGGTAAGGCGACACGTCTCAAACAAGAGCCTTGATGACCTTTCTGGCCACCTGGTTTATTGCCTGAAGATGGTCTAAGGCTTTTGGGGTTCGGTGTTTCCTGTGAGGAGCAGGGGGCTTCTTTGGAAGATGTATCACCTTTATCACTCCCTTTTTTACTGGGCTTTTGATAACCATCTGACGATGGTGGCTTACTACTGTTTTGACTGTTTTTATTAACCCTTTCTTCCAGTTCGCTGCAACGTTCCCGTAAAAGCGCATTCTCGGTCCGAAGCTCTTCATTCTCTTTAAGGAGAGCTTCGGTAAACGGAGTAGCTGGGAAGTCTGGTTCCATACTGGAGATTTGTTAGAAAAATTGAGTATAAGATGATGGTCGAAAAATCAGAAAATTCCAGATTTATATGAAGGGTGCTGAATAGTTACAGCTGAATAATAGCGTACCTCAATAGTGTGAAGGAGGGAGTTCCAAGGTGCTATGAAAGGAGGCTGCCCTTCCTTGCGATAAAGTGTTTCAAAGTAAGTGTTTAGATGAAATTTAGTCTCATATATTCTTATTGGGTAGTCATCATCAAGCGGTCGGCTTTCAAGAGAACGGGGTCATGCTGGATAAACGCCACCAAGCAGACGTAGGCCAGACGCTCCAGTAACTGCAGGCAGATTGCCGGGCAGTTTCGATATATTCTGTCTGGCAAGCCAGGCAAAGGCGACTGCTTCAACCCATTGAGGATCAATGTCCAGTTCGGAAGTTGAACCCAGTCGTCTGTCAGGCATTTCCTCTTTAAGCATAGACATTAAAACTTTGTTGTTAGCGCCACCACCACAGGCAAACACTTCATTTGTTTCTGGTGCATGCTGCCTTATGGCATCTGCAATACAGCGAGCCGTTAAACGACAAAGAGTTGCTTGTATGGTGGTCGGGGATAATCCGCGAAACCCTTCAAGCATTGAGCTCAGCCAGGCAGGGTTGAACAGTTCCCTGCCGGTACTCTTGGGAGCTGCCAGCCGGAAAAATGGTTCGCTCAGCATGGTTTCCAGCAGGATGGGGTCATGAGGCTCCTGGGAAGCATGAAAGCCGTCTTTATCGAAAGGTTGATGCCACTGTTGCTGACACCAATAGTCCATTAACAGGTTGCCAGGGCCGGTATCAAAGCCAGTTACGGAGCTTTGTCCACTATTTGCAGCCGGCAAGATAGAAATATTGCTGATTCCCCCAATGTTGACGACCACTCGGTGGGAAGTTTTGCTGGTAAAAACGGCATGGTGAAAGGCGGGTACCAGAGGGGCTCCCTGGCCACCAGCTGCCATGTCCCGACGTCTGAAATCGGCAACAACGGTAATGCCGGTTTGCTCTGCCAGTATATTAGGGTCACCAATCTGAAGGGTATAGCCGAACTCTGGTATATGCCTGATGGTCTGACCGTGGCTGCCAATGGCATTGATCTGGTTTGCAGTCAGCCCGGCTTTATCCAGAAGTGACTTGACGGTTTCAGCGGCAATATAAGCTATGGCCGGATCAACCTCAGCCATTAAGCGAATTTCATCATTGCCTGGCTGACAAAGCCGCTGAATTTTTTCCTTCAGCTTTAACGGCCACTCTGTGGTATGGCTGGCAATGAGAATCGGGTGATTGTCATCGAAGCGAACAGCAACCGCGTCCATGGCATCCAGACTGGTACCTGACATAAGGCCTATATAGATATCTGACATGGTTTGCCCTTGGGAGGAAAGGTTGTTGAGTATCATTGTTAACCAAAAAGACTCCGGGGCACAGAGAAGAGATAATACTTTCTCTGTGCCCCGGAGTCTTTTTGGTTTGATGGAACATTATTGCGTAGCCAGCAGTGTCTCACTTTGCTTTTCAAGCCTTGCAATCATCAGCTCTGACCTTTTTTTGAAGTTAGCCATTTCACTTTTGGCAATAGGTGCTGCATCCGGTAATTTGACCGTCATGGGGTTGCGGTGAACGCCATTGACGCGGAACTCATAATGCAAGTGGGGACCTGTTGCCCATCCTGTTTTGCCAACATAGGCAATAACCTGACCTTGGCGAACTTTCTGTCCTTTCTTCAACCCTGCCAGCTTATTGGCATGAGCGTAGATAGTAACAATATTGTTGGGGTGCTCAATAAAGACTACGTTTCCATAGCCATTCTGCCAGCCGGAAAACTTGACCCGACCATCCCCTGCTGCCTTGATGGGAGTATTCATGGGGGCTGCATAGTCAACAGCCCTGTGGGGGCGTTTGGTTTTGAAGATTGGATGAAGCCGGTCTGGGTTGTATCGGGAACTTATGCGGGTAAAGTCAACCGGAGTACGGAGAAAGGCCTTTTTCATGCTTTTTCCATCCGGGGTGTAATAATCGGTATCACCATTGCTATCGGTATAGCGAATAGCGGTATACGTCTGCCCCTGGTTGGTAAAGCTGGCAACCAGAATATTGCCGTCACCCAGCTTTTCACCTTCCAGATACTTCTCTTCATAGAGCAGGTGGAAGCTGTCACCACTGCGAATATCCTGAACAAAATCGATATCCCAGCCAAAGATGCCCGCCAGCTCCATGGTCAGATTCTGGGAAAGGCCTGCTCTCTGGCTGGCAAGAAAAAGGGAACTTTCAATGGTACCACTGGCATAGGTAGGGCGTATATCCGGTGACAAGGTTACCAGTTCAGCCTGATAACCATCACTTTCTTTGTTAAAGAAGATACTTTCCAGTTTGGATTTGACATAGCGTAATTGGGTCAGGCTACCTTCCTGATTAATCCGAAACTCAAGGGATTCACCTGGTCGGATTCGAGCAAGTGTTTCACCATACTTGGGTGTGTTGGCAATCTGGTAGACAACACTGGCACTTAACCCCTGAGTATTAAAGATCGCCGATAAGTTATCACCGGATTTAATGGTAACGTTGTGCCACGTACCAAGCTGCTGTTCCAGGTCGTATGCGGCTTTTGCCAGTGCTTTGGCTTCCGCTTCCTGCTCCAGCTCTTTGATAGAGGCTTCTGCTGTATCGGAGCTCTGCCCGTTGATAAATGGAGCAGGCTGGGAAGTTGTTGTGCTGCTGGCCAGTTCAGGAACGGTTTCCTCAGACTGAAACGCATCAATGGCCATTGGAATTTCGCTGCGCTTAGCTTCTACCTCACCAGAGGGCAGAAGAGCCATCACTCCCATGATGCTGGCAGCGATAGTACTTGCCAGCAGCAAGTGTCGCTTGGGGAATTGTTTCAGGCGCTGGTTCACTCGGGTGGCGCCTCTCGGGATGGCTTTATTCATTAAGGTTGTTAACGCTGTCTGCAATGTGCTGATAAGTAAATTATAACGATAAAAAACACTGTAAGTCATATCCGTCAGAAAAGATGCGTCAACTGAACGTCAATTATTATTTTTTCTTATGAGTGACTTGTTTATCGCAAATCATTTTGTGGATGGTATGGGAAGTACTGGTGGCCTGGACGTATAGAAGGAGAATTGAGCTTTGAGCCGGAGGTAATATTAAACCATGGATGAATTTTCAGGCACGCTGGCTGATGTATATTTGATGCGGGGTAAATCTTGGTAGGGGATTTGCCGGACACCCTGTTGCATAAGGCAGGTAAAAATATCTGGAAGATTGCTTGTTAGATGCTTGTAAAAACATCCAGCGTGTTTGATTTCTGGTAGCGATGACCCTGAATTTATTCTTTCCTGAGCAGTTTATGAATGAAATTTTCATGCCCTCCAAAGGGCTCGGCATCGAGCAGGTAGGGTGTATTTAGTATTAACGCGATCAGTAACGGAGCCGGCAGGAAGTAAAGCAGTGGCGCCGCATAAACAATTGTTGTGAGGTAGGTGAGAATGACCCCTCCTACTATCTCTGGGATCTTACCGAATACCAGCAAATATTGATCAGGTATGTTACTGGTCTCTTCTGTACCGCGGATGGTTGCTTCTGTCGGATTATCAGGAGCTCTGTTACTGAGGTAATCCCTTTGGTATGCACCATCAATAACGGACTTTCTACAAGCTCTAAGATTACTAACAACCTTTTCAAGATAAGGGATACCAGTCAGGGGGGAAGCATTTATCTGGCGATCAGCAAGGTTTCTCTCGGTTGGGCTTGAGTCGCCCAGCCAGTGCAGAAAGCCAATGACAGCACCTAATGTAAGGCTCGTGACGTGCCTGCCCAAATAAAAAGCGGTTTGACTGATTGTGGCACTGAGCTTTATTCCGGTTTCCAGGGCTTTGCAAGCTCGTTCTTTAATACCCGGGGACAAAGTGTTGTGAGATTGTTGCCCAAGCTTTTTTGAGATTTCCAAGGCTTTGCAAGCTTGTTTTTTAATACCCGACCACAAAGTGTTGCGAGTGTGTTGCCCAAGCTTTATACCAGCGCCAAGGGCGTTACGAGTTTGCTGCTCCAGCCCACTACTCTGTCCATATGATAGAGAGGTGAATCGCATTATATCCATAATAATCAACCACTTGTTCAGCATATGTCAGCAGAAGCATTTGACTGCTACAGCGTATGAATTATCTGGAGGGAAAATGATAGAAAGACTAAAAAAGTCAACTATTTAGAGTCCCTTGGGGCTCTTTTTTCGACCGGGGAAGTTTGCTTTTGTTCCATGACTTTGCAGTATGTTGAACTTTTATGCCTGAGTTATGGGAGGGAAAAACAGCAACCGGTCAGGTTGCTGTTTTCACTCATTGATGATTACACGATGCGAACTGTAGACTGATTAGACGTAGACTGCATGCCCATGAAGATATTCCAGTGGCTTACGACACCCGTGTCAGGATGAGGCCGGCTTGTTAACTCATAGGTTGCAGGCTCTGGATTAGGTTGCACTGTTTTAAGGGTGTTGAATGGAAGAAGTTTTGGCGCATTCACTAACGGTGCAATAATTAAAGGCAGGCCAAGCCCGTAGGTAGCAGCCCCAGTCAAAGCCATCGCACTCAACGTACTCAAAGCACCGCTGATGGATGATATCTCGTATTTTTTAAAGAGCGGCTTGTTAATCAATTCGAGAGCACTGACCTGCCAGTCTTTGATCGACTTTGTCACGCGCTCATGGAATTCCAGGTTGTCTCCACGACTACATGGAGGAGTCTCAACGTCCATTCTGCGGCTTCCATCACGGCAGTGGTAAATCCCTTTAGCCAGTCCAACCGGTGCACCTATAGCATAACC
Organism: Endozoicomonas sp.; assembly: GCF_965196975.1. Classification (NCBI taxonomy): domain Bacteria; kingdom Pseudomonadati; phylum Pseudomonadota; class Gammaproteobacteria; order Oceanospirillales; family Endozoicomonadaceae; genus Endozoicomonas; species Endozoicomonas sp. The sequence continues at coordinate 3,340,922 of NZ_OZ239981.1, read as the reverse complement.
TACGGCATAACCAGCAAAGCAAGCTACAGCCTGACCTGGCTGCATAGCAATTTCAGTGGCCCCTGAAGCCAAGGTTGCACCAGTCTTGACCAGGCCCTTAGTTCCTGACCATACTGATGATGCGGCAAAGTAGGCGCAATCTGCGACACCCGAAACTAAACTCATATCTATTCTCCTGATTTGTATTCATTTTTATAGAGCTCTGGCCATACTGCTTTAGCAATGGTGGCAAGGCTTATCATCCAGAAATGCAGCGGATCTCCACAAATGAGACTGGGTCACTTGGGAAGGGCTGAACTGCTCTATGGTTCTATTTGATAGGCAGTCAATGTTTTAGTTCATTGGCACAAGTGTACTTGGACTACCTTGAGGTCAGGAATAACTAACGTAGGGTGTACTTTTACCTGAGTATTCAGATGTATTGATTGCTGCTGCTCGCCTGTTATCAAAATGCCAATTTACCACGGTTTCTCTCTTTAGAACTGCCTAAAAGCTTCATTCCACGACATCAAAAGGCTGGCAGCTACTAAAGAAAATATATTTATAGTTCAGGCATTTGTTCCAGCGAGATTTTGTTGTATTTTGAGCGGCTTGATTTTTTATTTCGATTGAATCACCAAATCGTTGCAGGAAAAGGTAAATGTCCGATAGCCAAAACCCGTTGCTGAAAGATCTTCAGGCCCGCCAGCTCATCGCGCAGACTACTGCAGTCGAGGAACTGGACGCTCATTTGAGCGAACAGCCTCGGGTGCTCTATTGTGGCTTCGACCCTACTGCTGACAGTCTCCATCTGGGGCATCTGGTTCCTTTGCTGGTTCTCAAGCGCTTCCAGGAAGCCGGGCACAAGCCAATAGCGCTGGTGGGTGGAGCTACTGGCCTGATTGGTGACCCAAGCTTTAAGGCTGCTGAACGTCAATTGAATACTCCTGACGTGGTGGCTGGCTGGGTAGAGAAAATCAAAGGTCAGGTAAGCCAGTTTATTGATTTCGACTGTGGGGACAACTCCGCGGTTGTTGCCAATAATCTGGACTGGACCGGTAACCTGAACGTGCTTGATTTCCTGAGGGATATTGGTAAGCACTTCTCTGTGAATGCCATGATCAACAAGGAGTCCGTGCAGCAGCGTTTGAACCGTGAAGGCTCTGGCATCTCCTTTACTGAGTTCTCCTATGCCCTGCTTCAGGGTATGGACTTTGCGGAGCTGAACCGCCGTTACGACTGTACCCTTCAGATCGGTGGCAGTGATCAGTGGGGGAATATTGTTGGCGGTATTGATCTTGCCCGTCGTCAGAATAAGGCTCGTGCCTTTGGGTTAACGGTACCGCTGATTACCAAATCTGATGGTACCAAATTCGGTAAAACAGAGGGGGGGGCGGTCTGGCTGGATTCCAGAAAGACTTCCCAGTATGCGTTTTACCAGTTCTGGATGAACACGGCTGATGCAGATGTGTATCGTTTCCTGAAATTCTTCACCTTCTTGACTATGGAAGAGATTGATGCCATTGAGAAAGCCGACGCAGAACGTCAGGGGCGCCCTGAGGCCCAGAGAATTCTTGCCCGTGAAGCTACCCGCCTGGTGCATGGGGAAGAAGGTCTTAAGGCTGCTGAGCGAATTACGGAAGCACTGTTTTCCGGTGACATTACCCAGCTTTCAGAAACTGATATGGAGCAGTTGAAGCAGGATGGCCTGCCAAGTGCCACGATTGAACGGGCTGGACTGGAAGGTCAGGCCATGACTCAACTGTTTGCTGAAGTGGGTATGGTGAAGTCTGGCAAACAGGTTAAAGATGCGCTGGGTAATAATGCCGTGTTCTTTAATGGTATCGCCCGTGGAGCTGCGGATAATATGAACCTGCCTGAGTGCTTTGCTGCTGATAAGGCAATGTACGGTCGATTCTTTCTGGTAAAACTGGGTAAGAAGAATCACTTCCTGTTTGAAGTGGTTTGATTGATCCCGTTTATGGTTTACTGAAAATCATGGTCATCGGGCGATCCTGTCCCGGTGACTTATTTCATCTATTAACCTCTCCTTTCCTCAAATTTCACACATTGATAGCGGAAGCATTCCATATCATCAGGCCAGATGCCCGGGGGCATGCCTGCCTTGTTTTTCAGGTGAGCCAGAAACTGCCTTGGATTAGGGAGCTGCTTCCAAACCTGGGGTAAGAATGTCGCAGAGTATTGCGAGTTGCGAATCAATAATCCGTCGATGCCAGGACGTAATTGCTTCAGTAAATCTCTCTCATCAGCAACCTCCATGCGTTGCTGGGGTGTCAATATGGATATTTCTACCTTTATTTCTGGTAATTCGTTTTCAGTAACGGGTGGAAACCGAGGGTCTCGAAATGCACTGGCAAAGGCATTATGAATGATGTCATCGAGCAGGGTTCGGTGAGCCTGAGTCGAACCAGTACAACCACGCAGTATCCCCTTTTTCTGGAGAGTGACAAAGCTGGCTGCTTTTTGCAGAAATACATCTGGCTGGTCTTCCCGTTCCTGTATTTGCTCTGGTGGCAAGCCCCGTGTACACCCTTCGCTGATCGTCTTTCGGGCAAGGCGCAGCAATTCTCTTTTCTGGTTTTCTGTGGGTTCGATTTGCACAGTAGAAATTCCCGTTTTCCTTCGTTAGAGGCATGGGAAGCCTCTTTCTGGTTTTTATCGTCACCCAACGGGGCCTCTGAATAACTGCTTCATTTACACTGGCAGTGGCTGGGAGTCTTCTGTATAGGATGTATGCAGCTCAGGTTCTGCAGAATATCGTCTATTGAATAACAAAGGCGCCATACCCCACCACTCGGCTTTTATCGCCAGCAGTATCTCCAGAGTTGCGCACATCAAGAGTAATGACATCCATTCCCCGACGCTGGGCAACCTTCAACATGCCATTAAGAGGATAGCAGCCACAGGCCTGTCCACCGGTTAAATTGCAACTGAGCTGTTCAATGGCCTTTACCGTCTGGTTATCCCGGTAGCAGGCTTCTTCATAATTATGGTAATGACTCAGATCAGAGCTGATAATAATCAGGGTTTCGTCTTCTCCCCAGAGGTATTCGATCACTTCAGCCACCGCCAGAGGGCTGGTGTCGCCAACGACAATGGGTATCAGTTTGAAGTTATCCAGACAGGCCTGAAGAAAAGGGCATTGAACCTCCAGACTGTGCTCATAGGCATGCGCCTGATCAATGGTCTGTATCTGACTGAACTGCTTCAGCTCAGCCATAGCCTCTGCATCCAGAGGTACGTTACCAAGCGGTGTAGCAAATGCTTCACAGGCAGGAAGCGCCATACCCTGCAGAGGAACCCTGTGACAAGGCCCCAGCAGAACAACCCGGCGGATACTCTTTCGCATAGAGCTCAATAGACGATACGCGCTGGCAGCTATTGAACCGGAGTAGATAAAGCCAGCATGGGGAACGATCAGGGCCTTGGGTGAAAAATCCCTGGGGTCAGCATCATTGAGCAGTTCTTTGACAACATGATCCAGAGCACTGGGTGATTCAGGATAGAACGTCCCGGCGACGGCAGGTTGGCGAATAATCATTATGGGTTCTCCCCCGAGAGTGGCTTGTGGGCACGCAGTTTGAGTGAAGGTACCCCCTGTTTTTCAAGCTCCACTCAAATCGCGCTGGCAGAGCCTATAATTATAGTCTTCGTTCCATATTCAGGATGATGATCAGAGTTATATTCTTTGATCGGGAGAGAGGGAACATGCTCAAGGAAAAAACGCCTGCCGGTAATGTGCCGACAAACTATTGGCACGTTCTGGATGATGGGCGTATCCAGTGTGATGTCTGCCCCAGGGCTTGCAAGCTCAGGGAGGGGCAACAGGGACTCTGCTTTGTCCGAGCCTGTGAAAATGGCCAGATTGTTCTCACCAGCTATGGACGCTCCAGTGGGTTTTGCATCGACCCTATTGAAAAGAAACCTCTTAACCATTTTCTTCCCGGAACTCCAATTCTTTCTTTTGGCACTGCAGGCTGTAACCTTGGCTGCAAATTCTGCCAGAACTGGGATATGAGCAAATCCAGAGAGATGGATACTCTGGCCGCTCAGGCCATGCCCGAACACCTGGCTGCAGCAGCTGAGCAGACAGGGTGTCGTTCACTGGCTTATACCTACAACGACCCGATTATTTTCATGGAATATGCCATTGATGTAGCTCAGGCAGCAGCAGAGAAGGGCATCAAGTCGGTGGCGGTTTCTGCAGGGTATATCTGTGATGAGCCCCGAGCTGAATTTTTCCGTTACATGGATGCTGCCAATATTGATTTGAAAGCATTCAGTGAAGGCTTCTATCGAAAAATCTGTGGAGGGGCTCTTCAACCGGTGCTGGAAACGCTGGAATATCTGAAACATGAAACCTCTGTCTGGTTTGAGATCACAACATTATTGATTCCCGGTGAAAACGATTCTGATTGTGAGCTGAACGACATGTGTCAGTGGATTGCTGAGCATCTGGGGGTGGATGTTCCTATTCACTTCACGGCATTCCACCCTGACTGGAAGATGCGTGATCACCCCAATACACCTGCTGCCACGCTGACCAGAGCCAAGAAAATAGCAATGAACCACGGTATCCGGTACGCCTACACAGGTAATGTCCATGATTCTGATGGTGGTAGCACTCGCTGCCATCACTGCCACAGTATGCTCATTGAACGTGACTGGTATGTGTTGGGTGAGTGGGGGGTTAACGCTTCGAAAGGTAAGGGATTCTGTCAGCAGTGTGGTACACCGGTTGCCGGTGTTTTTGAAAAGCAGCCTGGCGTTTGGGGGAGTCGTCGGGTGCCTGTTAAGATTGTGACCTGAAATCAAAATCTCCAGACAAAATCAGCACTGATTTGTTGTGCGAGTATGTGTGATGAATGTCGTGCACTGTAGCGAATACTGCTATCTAGAAACTCCCCCGTCATTTGCAGTCCAATACCCAGCTCTGTGCTGGTTCTATCCATTTTTGGACTTGAAATGGATACGCCAGAGCCTTTGTTATTGTTTAACGAAACTTCGGTTTGCAGCTCCCGATCACCCCAGGTGGGAATAAAGCGAATATCGAGCTGGGGCAATAATTGAACTCTGGCATTATCTCTGGAAATCAGGTCAGGTCCTTGAATGGCGACACTTAGCGGTAGTTGTCTGTAGTTCTGTTTGGTTTTGCTGCGTGTGTAGAGATCATTGCCGTCTACCATGATTTCACTGTCTGGTTGGTGGGTATGCCAGAGTTCAATGTGTGCAGCAGGCGTCACCAACCAGTCTCCATAATAATGGGGCCATGCCATTCCCGCCTGTACGCCAGCCACATCAAGTGTTGTATTCGATTTAAGGTGTTGGCCATTGTTGTATTGATGCAGCTTGTGTTTGGTATGCAGATAAGTCGCGCCGAGGTTGATCACAAAGGGAGAAAAACGTAAGGCGCCACTGATCAGCCCACCCAGATAATCGGCATCGCTATCCACAGGGGTGACGAGTTCTGTGGAATTGATATCTCCTTTTCCATTAAATAGCCCTGTACCGATGCTGCCCCAGCTTGTTTCTTTTACCAGTTGGAGGCCGAGCCCATGAATATTGGCCTTGAAGCCGAGATGCCCGTCTGGTACATCAAAATCTCTGCCTGTTATACGGTCATAAAGAGGGAGAGCCCATAAGGAGAAAGGTTCATCGGTTGGGTCAAGGCACTGCCCGATCCAAACAGGGCTGTCTGCTCTTTTGCAGAATGACGTTGATAGTGTGCTGTGCAAGAGTTTTGAGGCCAGCATCTGATCCACCATATTGACCGGAAGCTGCTGGCTGAATGCGCTGTTCTGAGCAATCGTTGCTGATGAGGGTGCTATTGAAGAAGAATATGAGGGACCCAGTGGAGTCCAGGGGAGTGTCTTATGGCTTGGATCTGGAGGTGCAGGCTCTTCAGGATTTGTTAATATGGCGTAGAGATAACCCTCATTAGACTCATTCTGTTGCTCAAGTGTTAGCGTATAGCCAGGTCTGTCCGTTTGAGTTGATAGGGTAGACAGATCCAGGTTCAAGCCACCATTGTCTGCAAAGTTCTTCTTAACCAGAACAAATTTCTGCTGCTCGCCCGCTTGTAATTCAGTTTGCACATTACCCAGAACGGTTCCCTGGCCTCTGACCATAAACTCCCCTCCCTGCTCAATAATCAGGGGGGCTACTGCAGCAGAATTGGTCAACTGATTATCAAGGGATAAAGGAACCTGCCATGTTCCTCCGCTGGCAAAATTGATGATCAGATTGCCCTGACTGCCAATGGTAGAACCGGGAATTGTAATCCACTTTGCATTGGGACTGTGAAATTGCCAGCTGACATTTCCCTGGGCAATATCCAGCTGGCTGTTGATGATCGAGCCTTCTGCCAGATCAAGAATCATCTGATTGAAACCATTAAAAAGATGAATCTTGCCCTCAAGCATGATCTTTTGAGGGTTTGGCTCTTGTGGGTCAGAAGGACTGTATGTGGTCAGCAGGCTACCAAATGTTGGATTAATTGCTGCCATTTCTATCGCGCTGGCACCATTGTGGGTGGATACATTAAGCTCATTATTGATGTATACGCTCCCTCCTAAAATGCTCAGGGCATTAGTATTGTCATCACTGGCATTGATATCCGTAGTCCCATTGAGCTGAACGGTGGCGGAGTTATCACTGATGGGAAAGGCGTATAATCCAGCACTGTAAGTTCCCGATACATTTATTGTCAGAGAGTTATCAAACGTGATCTGTCCTGGCATTGAAGCAACACCAAAGGAGCTTATACCCTGAAGATTGATGTCCACAGGACCTGTAAAGTGCATTCCCTGGTCCAGACCTGTCCATATTCCATGGTTTTGTTCCAGACCACTGGTGTTGGTTATGGATATGGGGCCATTCAGGTCAATTTTCCCGTCCTGCTGGCTTTCAATTCCATTAAGGCCAGAGCTTAATAAATGAATCTGTAAACTATCGACCGTTCCTGATATTTGCCCGTTTTGAGCCGCAAATACTGCCCCGGTTCCTGTGGCACTTGAACTGAGGTTAACCGTTATATTCCCGGAAAGTGTCGAGTTTTCTCCATTCGCACTCAGGCTCTCGGTATAGACGCCAGACCCATAATCAGTGGCGTATGAATGTGTTGAAATGAACAGTGTCAGGAAAACGGATAAAAACGGCGAGCTCTTTGGGGGAGAGGGGATGAGCTGTATGCGCCGTCAAACAGGGAGAGCATTGGTACGCTCCTGTAAACGGGAGTGCTAAATATTATAGTTGTCGTTTACTTAATGTGTGTACCAGATTGTTTGCTCAGTCAAAATAGGAAACGGCGCAGCCCATCGGCGACCACTTGGTATCGTTTTTCATTTTTTTGCTGTTTCCACTATTCCAGTAACTGGGAGATACTGGTGTTCTATAGGGGCTATTCACCAATAGCAGTTATTGGGCTGTTGATGTGATCGCCTCAAGGAAATTGGCTGGTATTGAATCCGATCAGTTGATGCCAGATGAGTGGGGGAGGTACATTTCTTTAAAACAGCCAGCTTACACTGGCAGTAAATGCCTGAGAAAATAGATGCTGTGATTTGTCCAAACAATAGCTGATGGCAGCATCAAGCTGTTTCCCAATGACGTGCAGCCCTAACTGAGATTGCCAGTAATGTTTATCAAGCATTGGTGACGCCAGTGGGATGGAGACAGGACTCTGGTCATGCGCACGAATCTGAGTGCTCATATTCTTTTCTCCAATCACTGTCGTATGGCCTAGATCAGCTGTTATCTGCCAGGAGAGTGCTGGGCTTACTGTTGGCATTAAGGGGCTGGTCAGATCAACCCGCGGGGTTGCCTGCCAGAAGTGCTGCCGCCCACCACTGATCTGAAGTTCGGTGTCATCAACAGTCAGTCGGTAAGCACTCTGTTGAGTGTTCCACCAGGATAAGCTGGCAGAAGGTAACACCCGCCAGTCACCAATGGCCAGCCCAGTGCGAACCGTTGCCTGTGCCACAGTCAGGTCAGTCGCCACCTGAGCCTGAAGCTGCCTATTTGGTATGGATTGTTGCAGGTTGTGACGACCGTTCAGATAAGCCGTCTGCATATGCAGATCAACATGTGATATTGATCGGCTCCAACCCAGAAAAACGGCTCTGTAATTTGAGTTGCTCTGTACGCTTTCTGGTAAGCCCTTGGTAAAGCCATTGCTGTCACCCATAGTGAATCCGGCACTGACGTAACCTTCAGGAAGCGTTTTCAATAGTTGAAGGCCAAGCCCTCGAGTATCAGCCTTCCAGCTCTGATCAAAACTGTATAGGTTGTAGTCTTTTCCCTTCAGGTTGCTCAGGAATGGGCTGACTTGCAAATACCAGCTGTCAGCAGATGATACTTCGCCACTGTTTATACCAACCCACGGTACTGTTTGAAGGTGGCTGTTGTCGGGTGTTGTTGCCATATTATTTAACAACTGTCGAAAGGTGAGCTGGTCAATCAGACTAACAGGCAATGCCTGATGTGGTAGGTAGCTCAGTGATACTGTGGCAGGAAGTGGTGGCCGAGGTCCTGGCGTATTTTCTTCGCGAGTCAGCACACCGAGCAGATAACCTGAGCTGTCGGTAGTTTGCTGTTCAATGTTCAGTTTGTATCCCGGTGTATTGGTTGATGCCTGCAGCTCATCAATACCATTATATTGATAGCTGGCATCAACATTTTCAGTTTTTACCAGAACATAAGTCTGGCTGTTACCTGCTTCCAGTGTTGTGGAGACCAGTCCCTGGATAGTGCCGCTACCGGTGATTGACAGCTGTCCACCAGATTGAACGGTCAGCGGAATAGTGCCAGTTACCGTATCATTCTGAAATTCAGCGGTCAGTGGCATTTGCCATAAACCACCGTTCTCAAAATTCAGGGACAGAGCCCCTTTACTGCCAACTGTTGAGCCGGCCACAGGAGAAAACTGAGCATGAGGGCTGTCAAAGGAAAGTAGCATCTCTCCTTCAGAAATATTCAGGCGACTATTAATCTGTGAGTCTGCAGACAGGTCAAGCAATACCAACGCGGCGGGACTTAAAAGCTGAATCTGGCCATTTAACCGGATGATCTGTGGGTTGGCTGGTTGCAAATGTGTTGCTCGGGTTCCAACGGTACTGACTTGAATACTGGGCATTGCGTCAACGGCTATAGCGGTATTATTTTTGGCGTTAACGGTCAGGGGGGCATTGATGTTTATGATTCCGCCCGTATTGGAAATTGCTTCTCCCTGATTACTCGTTGTGATTGTTGTTGGGGCCATTTAAATACGTATTGGAAATACCCCCGATGCTCATTGTGAGTATGCCATAGGAGCGTTGACCACCGGTCACGATATCAAGTTTATTATTGAATGTGACTTCACCAGCTAACACCTCTACCGGTATATTGTATTCCCCAATAGTATTGATAGAGACAGGGCCTTGAAAAGCTGCTCTACTGTCCGCTATCAACAGACTCTCCATAGTGTCAGACAGTCCTTCATGAGAAGAAACCGTTACGGAGCCTGAGAACTCAGCTGAGCTTTTATTGTTTAGTTCTATACCATATTTTGAGGCTCCTCCTAAGTTGATCAACAAAGTATCTAATGAGCCGATCAGGCGTGCATCATCCATGCTGATGGCTGATGAATGGCTTTCCCACTTTGCGTCGATGATGATATTACCTGTCAGTGTCAGGGTGTCTCCATTCGTGGCCGACAGTGGTTCTGTGTAAGTCCCTGTGTCAATACTCTGGTCTGCTGCAGAGGCAGATAGAGTTGCTACGGTCATGATGGGAGCGGTGAACCAGTTTACCGAAAATGTGCGGCTGATAATCGAAAGCATAAAAGCTCAATATGAGTTGTCAGAAAGGACTCGAAGCAATAAATAACAAGAATAGCTCACAAGGGGAGAGTGCTCTTAAAGTGAAAATATGAATAGCTTGCAAGGCAGGGTCTGTTTACGAGTGTTTTATAATGGGTAGTGCAATATATTCAGTAAAATATTATCTATTCGAATTATCGTTTACTTGTCGTTAGTTTTATGGGCTGATTTGAGGTTTCTGCTTTAGATCTCAGAGATTGAATTTCGATAAAATGTAAAATGTTCGTGGACTTCTATCTCAAAATTGCCATTTTCAAATTCCTATTCTATTACTTCTTCAGGTGATTTCCCCCTCTTCTTTATTTCATTTCTAAATAGCTTTTCAGCTTTGACTACTTAGACATGTTTAGAAAAATTGTCGCTTATTTGTTAGTGGCGCTTCAGTTATTTATAAGTCCACTGTCTTATGCATTCCCAGTTCTGACGTACCTTGGGGCCGATGTAGGTATGTATTTTTCATCAACGGCAAGTGAGGGGCTTATTTCATCGAGCTCAACGGAAGACATTTATTTTCATGTTTATAAAGGTATTAAACCTCGAGATTCTTATATCAAGTGGCTGGAAATGACGGTTAAGAAGGTGAATCCAGATTTTAAGGTCAGAATGGTTACATCCAATATTGGACGGCAGGGTGGCCATTATCGCGTATTGGTTGGGCCTGCTGATAGAGTTGATGTTGCAGAGGTTGAAAAGTCATTAAAAGCTCTGGGAGTTGATAACTTTCCTAGTAACTATTCAGCACCCTTCATATAAATCTGGAATTTTCTGATTTTTCGACCATCATCTTATACTCAATTTTTCTAACAAATCTCCAGTATGGAACCAGACTTCCCAGCTACTCCGTTTACCGAAGCTCTCCTTAAAGAGAATGAAGAGCTTCGGACCGAGAATGCGCTTTTACGGGAACGTTGCAGCGAACTGGAAGAAAGGGTTAATAAAAACAGTCAAAACAGTAGTAAGCCACCATCGTCAGATGGTTATCAAAAGCCCAGTAAAAAAGGGAGTGATAAAGGTGATACATCTTCCAAAGAAGCCCCCTGCTCCTCACAGGAAACACCGAACCCCAAAAGCCTTAGACCATCTTCAGGCAATAAACCAGGTGGCCAGAAAGGTCATCAAGGCTCTTGTTTGAGACGTGTCGCCTTACCCGATTATGTCAGGCATCTGAAGGTTGAAAAATGTTGCTGTTGCCAGTCTTCGCTTATCGATATTAAACCCACCAAATACATTGAGCGACAGGTTTTTGATCCAGGTAGACCCGGAGAATTTGAAGTTACCGCGTACTGGGCAGACGTTAAAGTATGTCCTTGTGGTAAACGGAACACCGCTGAGTTTCCCCAAGGAGTGAAAGCCGCTGCTCAATACGGAGAAGTGACTCAGGCAATGGCTGTTCATTTAAACCAGTATCACTTCATCCCATATCACCGGGTGTCTGAGTATTTCAATACTATTTATTGCATGAGTGTCAGCGCAGGCTCTGTTGCCAATTTTGTTGCCTATACCCATGAGAACCTGGCCTCTACTGAGCAGAGTATCCGCGATGCTTTACAAGAAAGTCCGGTTGCAGGAGCGGATGAAACTGGCATGCGGGTTGACGGTTCACTGTGGTGGTTACACATTATGCGAGATGACCAATGGACGCTTTACTACCTCTCAGAAAGGCGAGGTTGTGAAGCAATGGATGCAATGGGCATCCTGCTGACTTTTGCAGGCATTCTGGTTCACGATCATTGGAAGTCCTACTTTGCCTATGCGGCAGTGCATGTGCTTTGTAATGCCCATCATCTGAGAGAGCTTCAGGGAGTTGTCGATAGGGATGCGAATAAGCTGGCTCTGCGGCTGATGAAATTGCTTACGCTCTCCTGGCACTTCTGCAAGAAATACAAAGCAGCCGGTCTGACTCAAATGCCTGGTGCAATACAGCTTCGCATTGAGACGATATACGACCAAATCCTTCAAAGGGCTCTCACGAAGGAAACCGCTTATATGGAAAAACAACGACAGGTGCTTGGACGTAAGAAGGTCAGGAATACCAAGGCCTACAACCTGTTCAAAAGGCTTATTGAGTTTAAGGTTGAAACGTTGCGCTTCATGTCGGACTTTTCAATTCCCTTCGATAACAATGGCAGTGAACGTGATGCCAGGATGGCCAAACTTAAGCAGAAGATCTCAGGCTGCTTCAGAAGCGAAGACGGAGGTACCATGTTTACCCGAATCCGAAGCTATTTATCATCTGCTAAAAAGCAGGGGTTGAACATATTTCAGGCGCTTCTTAAAGCGGTTCGAAATTACAACAATACGCCTTTGCTGGGTGCTGAATAGTTACCTTCTATTTTCCTCTTTCTCAATGGAAAGGCAGTCATGACCAGTTTGTCTCATTGGAAAACTGGGTTTTGATGGAGCGTCCTGCCAGAGCGGTGGATGTTGGAATCACGGGATACTTGCCTGATTTTCCATGGTTGTCGATTACTGCAAACTATCAGCAGTTTTTTGGGGAAATGATTGAGGTCAGTACGGGAAATGATCCTCTGAAAGATCCCTACCAGTTGGACGTCGCCCTGAACTACCAGCCAGTTCCACTTCTGACATTCAATGCAGGTTACTCCAGGGAGAAAGGAGGAGAAAAAGGGTTGACGGTAGGTGCGAGCGTGACCTACGTCTTTGGTGTTCCCTTTGAAAAGCAAATTGATCCAGGTGAGGTCGGGGTATCAAAATCTCTGGATGTTCAGCTCTTCAAACTGGTGGAGCGAGACCATAATATTCGTCTTGAGTACCGCAAAAAAGAACCCGCTTTTATTGCCCGATTTACACAAAGCCAGTATGTGGTGATGGAGGGTAGTGACAATAACCTGAGCTCCTGGCTGATACTCAGTAACCCGACTGAGGTGTCAAGTATCCGATATTCTGGTACTGCCATTACAGGCGTTCCAGCTGGCAGTGGAGTGATACAAAGAGATCAGATTGATTATTTCCATGCCCCTGCTTACCAGCGTCAAACCAGTGCAGACAGCAACCAGTACCAGTTGACGGGGGTCGTCACATTGAAGAATGGGCAGGTGATTTCTACACCACCTGCTGCGATTACGATCAAACCCAGTGAGACCATTGCCAGTCTGGTCCAACGTGGTAGCCCGGTAGAGCCTGATGGTGAGGCATTCATACTGGTAACAGCCATGGTGGAAGATGCTGATCATCACCCTCTGGCTGGGCAGACCGTGTCTTTCTCTCAAATACCTAACATAACCATAACCGACGAGGGGAGCAGTACTACCGATACCAACGGGCAGGTCACCAAAAAAGTCACTTGTTCCAAGGCGGGGACTTATACCGTCGTGGCTGAGTTCCATGAGCAGAGCCGATCAGTTGATGTGGTATTCAGTGACCGGCCATCACCACCGCCAGGCGATCTGTCTGATGCCTACTCTTCAATGGCCGCAAGTGGTAGCCCGGCTCTGGCGGATGGAACGGCTCCAGTTACAGTGACTGTCACCTTGAAAAATGACGATGACAATCCAGTGTCGGGGCAAACTGTGACCTTCCCTGAGGTGCTCGAGCTGACCATTACTCCTCAAAATACGACCACTGATGAGCATGGTCAGGTCACCGCACTGGTTACCAGTTCTAAGTCAGGTATTTACTCTGTGACTGCTGTATCTAATGATCAGAGCCGCTCTGTGGATTTGGTTTTCAAGGCAAACTCCGCAACAGCAGACATTTCCAATAGCCATTCAACGGTCATTATCAATAAAGATTCAGCGATCGCTGATGGAGCTGATACTGCTTTCATAGCCGCTACGTTGAAGGATGCGTACGGTAATCCAGTCTCTGGTGAGGTGGTAACCTTCCCGGATGTGCAGGGTTTGACGATTTTCAAGCCTGTTAAAACCACTGATGAAAATGGACAGGTTTTTGCAGATATCACCAGTACAGTAGCTGGTACTTATACAGTGTCTGCAGAATATGGCGGTAAAACCAGACCTGCTACGGTGACATTTACTGCCAATACGGCGACGGCAGACATCACTAATGATTATTCTTCGCTGGAGGAAACTGGAAGCCCGGCTGTGGCTGATGGTATCTCCACTATTTCGGTAACCGCGACCCTGAAAGATGCAGATGGGAACCCTGTTGCTGGTCAGGCAATTCATTTCCCAGAAGTGGTAGGTATAACAATTTCCGAATCTAGCGGTATGACGGATGATAATGGTCAGGTAGTGACTGATGTGACCAGCACTCTTGCTGGTAACTATACAGTCCAGACCGTATATGGCGGCAAGTCACGGTCTCTTGATATTACTTTCATTGCCAACGCAGCGACAGCGGATATTACCAATACCCATTCCAGCGTAACGGAAACCCACAGCCCGGCATTGGCCGATGCAACCGACGCGGTAACGGTAACTGCAACGCTAATGGATGCTGATGGTAATCCTGTCTCTGGAGAAACGATTACCTTCCCGGCAGTAGCGGATTTGAGGATCGTCGAACAGACCGCCACAACCGATGAGCAGGGGCAGGCTGTGGCGAAAGTGACCAGTACTGTAGCTGGTGTCTACACCGTGGCTGCAGAATATAAAGGGAAGACCCGGGCTGTGGATATTTCTTTTATCGCTAATCCGGCCACGGCAGACATAACCAACTCACACTCCACCGTGACAGAAGTAGGCAGCCCATCACTGGCAGATGGCAATGCAGTGATTGAAGTGACCGTAGCGCTGAAAGACGCTTATGGTAACCCGGTAGCTAACCAGATGGTCACCTTCCCTGAGGTCGTCGGTTTGAAGATTGCTGAGCAGGCCTTGACTACGGATGCTGCAGGTCAGGTCAGGGTGAATGTGACCAGTACGGTTGCCGGAACCTATTCTTTAGGTGCTGAATATCAGGGAAAAAGTCGGTCGGTTCAAGTGATCTTTATTGCAAACCCGGCAACAGCAGATATTACCAACAGTCATTCCTCTGTAACTGAGACCAGCAGCCCTGCTCTGGCTGATGGAAATGCAATCGTTACTGTGACAGCGACATTGAAAGATGCCGATGGAAACCCCGTACCTGATCAGGAGGTTGCGTTCCCGGCTGTGAGCGGGCTGACCATCACGGAACAGAGCTCTACCACGAATACTGATGGTCAGGTCATCGCCAGTGTGACCAGTAAAATGGCAGGTACATACTCTGTTGCTGCAGAGTACAGAGGAAAAAGCCGGGCAGTTGAGGTCGTCTTCAACGCCAACCCGGCAACAGCAGATATCACCAATGATTATTCCACCTTTACGGCCACGGGTAGCCCAGCTCTGGCAGATGGCTCTGCCGTCATTACCGTGACTGCGACGTTGAAGGATGCCGATGGAAACCCTGTGCCCAATCAGGCTGTGACCTTCCCTGCTGTCACAGGTCTTAGCATTACTGAACAGAACGGTGTTACAAACGACGATGGAAAGGTATTTGTCGGTGTGACCAGTTTCACGGCAGGTACTTACCCTGTGTCTGTAGAGCACAATGGCAAGAGCAGGACGGTGAATATCATCTTTACTGCAAATGCTGCTACGGCAGAGATTACCAATGACGATTCATCTGTTACTGAAAAAGGCAGCCCAGCTATAGCGGATGGACATGCACCTGTCGCGATAACAGTGGTACTGAAAGATGCTTATGGTAATCCAGTACCGGATCA
This sequence comes from Endozoicomonas sp., assembly GCF_965196975.1. NCBI lineage: Bacteria > Pseudomonadati > Pseudomonadota > Gammaproteobacteria > Oceanospirillales > Endozoicomonadaceae > Endozoicomonas > Endozoicomonas sp. Next base: position 3,325,394 of record NZ_OZ239981.1, on the reverse strand, counting down.
GGAAATTGTTTTCCCTGCCGTTACTGGTTTAACCATGTCTTATCCGGACAATAAAACCAACGCTGATGGGCAAGTAATCGCCAGTTTTACCAGCACGGATGCTGGAGAATATTCAGTAGCTGCTGAGTACAAAGGTCAGGTCCGGCCAGTCACAATCTCTTTTACGGCGAATCCGGCTACCGCAGACATTACCAATGAGTATTCGAATGGGTGCTCTCTCTGAATGATTGAAACAATAGTGCTCTATTTTCACAGCTACTATGGGAACACCACTCATAATAGTTAACTGTCATGCCCGCTTCTGTTATTTCCAGCTCTACCAAAAGCATCGTTTTGCAAATTGAAGTTTCTATAGATTCAGGCAACATGCTGAATCTTGAAGATAGTTTACAGCGTGCACTCAATGAAGCCGGGCAGCTTGGAACAAAAGAGTTATTGGGGCTATTTGAATCACCCAATAAAGAACCTATCGTCGTTAATCAGCAGAAGTGGAACTACAAAGGAAAGGTTCTTAAGCACTATGAAACCTTATACGGTCGTATACCTTTGGAGCGCTCCGTATATCAGGGTGTCAGAGGTGGCAGTACTCTGGCAGCACTTGATCTTCGTGCCGGTATTATTGGTTCAGCTACCCCCAAATTTGCCAAGTCTATCGCCTGGAAATACAGCCAGATGCCAGCGCCTGCGGTAAAAGAAGATTTTGAGACCAACCATCAAAGGACGCTTTCAAATTCTTATATCAAGCATTTATCGGACAGAGTAGGTGCATTAATTGAAGACCAGCAAGACACTCACTACCACCTTCCTCCACTAAAAGAGCCTGTTGAAACAATAGCCATTGGTCTGGATGGAACCTGCATGCTGCTTTGTGAAGAAGGCTGGAGGGAAGCCATGTGTGGGACATTGAGCCTATATTCTGCAGATGGAGACAGGCTCCACACGATATATACAGCCAGTTCGCCAGAGTATGGTAAACAAAGCTTTATGAGCAAGCTCGACGAGGAGATTGCAGATCTAAAACGACTCTACCCAAATGCCACATACATCGGGGTAGCTGACGGGGCTAGAGAAAACTGGAGTTATTTGAAACAACATACCTCTGGGCAGATACTCGATTTTTATCATGCATCTGAATATTTAGCTGGAGCAGCGGAAGCACTGTTTCCAACCAGTAAGGCGAAGCGACACCAGTGGCTTGAAGACAGGCTACATAGTTTGAAAAACAAGCGTGGAGCAGCCAAAAAAATCCTTCAGGAAATTGAATCAGCCGAGCTCCCGAAAAAGACAATCGCACTGACAGAGAAGCGCTACAAAGCTGTGAGCTATTTTACAAACAATCACCAGTTAATGAATTATCATCAGGCGCTTAAACGCCATTGGCCAATAGGTTCAGGAGTTACTGAAGCGGCTTGTAAGACTCTGGTAAAGCAACGATTATGTGGTTCTGGAATGAGGTGGAAAGCAACAGGAGCGGAAGTGCTTTTGACAACAAGAGCACTGATCCAGAGTAAGGGGCGCTGGGAACAACTTTGGTCTGAGTTCATGACTGGAAAGGTTGAAGCTAACCTATGAGTCAGTTATCAAATTGAGAGAGCACCCTTCGAATACATCAGAGGTCGGAAGCCCAGCCCTTGCTGACGGCCATTCAGTGATTACGGTAACCGCAACATTGAAAGATAGCAGAGGGAATCCAGTTCCTGACCAGATAGTTACCTTTCCGTCAGTTCCCGGGGTAACAATTTCTGAGCCAGACAATAAAACCAATGCTGAGGGGCAGGTTGTCGCCAGTGTTGTCAGTACCAGAGCAGGTAATTACACGGTGCTTGCGGAGCACAATGGTAAAACGCGTCCCATCGACATCAGCTTTACTGCCAATTCAGCAACTGCTGATATCGAGAATAACCATTCCAGCGTCATTGAAACGGCCAGCCCAGCCGTGGCCGATGGAATTGATAGTATTACCGTAACTGCAACGCTTATGGATGCAGAAGGTAATCCAGTCTCTGGTCAAATGGTTACCTTTCCTGCAGTGGATCACCTGAATATCAGCGAGAGCACATCAACGACGAATGCGAATGGTCAGGTTGTGGCTATGGTAACTTCGACGGTGGCGGGAACGTATTCGGTTTCTGCTGAATACAATGGTAAGCAACGAGCGGTATCCATTGTCTATACCGATAATCCTGCCACGGCAGACATCACGAATGCTCATTCCAGCGTGATAGAAACGGGGAGTCCTGCATTGGCAGATGGAAGTGCTGTTATCAAAGTAGTGGCCACATTAAAAGATGCATACGGCAATCCTGTACCTGATGCAGCTGTTACCTTCCCGTCTATTCCCGGGTTGAGCATTGCGCAGCAGAACGCTACAACCAATGCTGATGGTGAGATAGAAGCGCTTGTCACCAGTACAGCGGCGGGCACTTATGCCGTTGCAGCTTCTTATAAAGGTAAAAACCAGCCTGTTGATATCTCTTTTACAGCGGATCCGGCCACCGCGGATATTGCCAATACCTTCTCAAGCGTGATAGAGATCGGAAGCCCGGCTCTGGCTGATGGGAATGCAGTGATTACTGTGACTGCAACTTTGAAAGACGCGTATGGGAACCCTGTACCGGGTCAAAAGGTCACTTTCCCGGATGTTGCCGGACTAACGATTACCGAGCAGAATTCGATCACCAATGCCGAGGGGCAGGTCGTAGCCATTGTTCTGAGTATGGTTGAGGGGGATTACACCGTAAGTGCGGACTTTAAGGGTAAAACCCGTTCTGTAAGTGTCAGTTTTTCCGATAATCCTGCGACAGCTGATATCGCTAATGTCTATTCAAGTCTGGTTGAAACGGGGAGTCCAGCTATAGCCAATGGCTCCACGGTTATTACGGCAACCGCCACGCTAATGGATGAGCATGGAAACCCTGTCCCTAATGAAAGCGTCACCTTTCCAGAAGTGCCAGGTTTAACCATTACTCAGAGAGCCGCAATGACAGACCAGCATGGACAGGTAATGGCAGACATTACCTGTACTAAAGCAGGAAGTTACCAGGTTGCTGCCAGCTATAAAGGTAAGTCGCGTTCTGTGGCGGTGGCCTTTACGGCTGATCCGGCGACAGCAGATATTACGAATGCCTATTCATTGTTAACTGACATCGGTAGCCCAGCTGTGGCTGATGGCACTTCTGAAGTTTCAGTTATAGCAACGTTAGCTGATGAGAATGGCAATCCGGTTTCTGGTCAGACTGTTACTTTCCCTGCCGTCAGCGGGCTGACAATCGCTGAAGATACGTTAAAAACAAACGATGATGGACAGGTAGAAGCCAAAGTGAGCAGTGTTTTGGCGGGTACATACCCGGTTGTTGCTGAATACAATGGTAAAAGGAGAGCGGTAAATATTGTTTTTGAAGCGGACGTGTCAACCGCTGAGATCAATAATGCCTATTCCAGCATGACAGAGGCGGGGAGTCCTGCTCTGGCAGATGATTCAGCAGTTATTAGCATAACAGCGACATTGAGGGATGCTCATGGTAATCCGGTTTCTGGACAGGCGATTGTTTTCCCTGCAGTTGTTGACTTGAACATCAGTGAAAATGCGATGACCACTAATGCAGATGGCCAGGCTACCATCCAGGCCACCAGCAGCAGGGCTGGCACTTACTCGGTTGTTGCTGAATACAAGGGGAATACAAAGTCGGTAGACGTAACCTTTGATGCCAATCCTGTAACAGCATCAATAGCTGGCATAAGTGAACTGGGCAGCCCTGCACTGGCTGATGGTTCGGCTCCAATTGCTGTAACAGTGACAGTAGAGGATGCGGATGGTAACCCTGTGATTGGTCAGACAGTTAACTTTCCTGCGCTTGAAGGCTTACGTTTCACTGAACCCTTACAAGCAACAGATATGAATGGCCAGGTAACTGCACGAGTAACGAGTACTCAAGCTGGAGACTATTTGGTTAAGGCTGAGTTGAATGGCTCGGTGAAGTCTATCAATGTTACGTTTAATGCCAATCCGGAAACAGCTGAAATTACCAGTATCGTTGAAAGTGGTAGCCCATCGTCGGCTGATGGAACTGACGGCATTGTGGTCACCGCAACGTTGAAAGATGCTGACGGAAATCCGGTTCCAGGGCAGGCTGTTACTTTCCCAAGTGTTCCTGGCTTAACGATAGTTGAACATGCTCGAGTGACCAATGCCGATGGCAGGGTAGCCGCGAGTATAACCAGTACGATAGCTGATACGTACACGGTTACTGCGGACTATCAAGGTAATAGCCGCTCCATTGACGTTGTTTTCAAGGCCAATCAGGCAACTGCTCAGATCATCAGTATTACTGGCATTGGCAGTCCTGCGATTGCGGATGGTAGTACGCTGGTTAAGGTGACTGCTACGGTGAAAGATGCCGAGGGTAATCCTGTATCGAATCAAATTGTGAGCTTTCCTCCTGTGCCAGGCTTAACACTGAAGGGCTCTGGAGATGTCTCAAATGATGAGGGTCAGGTGAATGTCGATGCTACCAGTGTTAAGGCCGGGGCTTATACAATCTCCGCAGAATACAAAGGGAAAACATTGTCCACTGAGGTGAGTTTTGTAGCAGGTCCTGCCAGGTCCGTAGCATTGTCATCAGTGACAGGGGATCTGATTGCGGATGGCTCAGCAACAAAGAATTTGGTAGCGACAGTTACTGATGCTGATGACAATCCGGTTGAGAATGTTAAGGTAACATTCAGTGTACCAGCAGACTCTCGGGCCGTTCTTGGTGCATCAGAGGTTCATACCAATGCAGATGGGCAAGCCGTTACCAGTATTAAGGGCAACACTGTCGGTACCATCCCTGTTTCTGCAAAAATCGCTGTTAATGACAGACCTTCAGGAGCCTCTGCACGAACAAAAGTGGTATTTGTAGCAGGTCGCTCGTCATCGGAGAGCGCTGCTGATAGGAGCCCTGCTGTAATGGCAAGAGAAAGACCTGCGCCCTTAGATATTAATCAACCAGTTTCTTCTGTCGTCATTTTTGAAGAGCCAGATTCTGCAGAGGTTATTATTGAGGCGCCCGACTCTGCTGAATTAAATCTGTGGTAGGTTATATCACTCTTGAAGCTTATCTGGTTAAAACAAACAGATGACTGATCAATCTGGTTGCTCGTGAAAAAAGCAATTTTCTGTTATTGGAAGTTTAAGCTCATTGCTACTGATTGTGAGAGCATCGATACACAAAAGGATCCAGGTCAAGCTCCCACGCTGAACGTGGGAGCTAAAGGCCATCAATCAAAATAAAAGACTGCACTCCCCATCTGGGACCACTTGTATTCGTTTTTTTGTTTTTTAGCGGCTTCAGCCTTTTCTAATAGCTCTGACAGATCAGGAGCTGATTGATGGAGCTCTTTGTTAGTCGTTTCAGGTGTCTGGTTTAACTGAAGAGAAACGAAGCATTGGCTAAGTATGGCCTGAGTTTCCGGGTTATCACTGATATCGCGGTAATGCAGTAACTGTTCTACAAGGCGTTCATCTGAGAGGTGCAGGATTTCATTAAATTCTGCACGTATTAAGCGTCTTGCTGCCAGCAGCTGTTCCAGAGTGGATTTGGACAGGTTGAGTGTGGACACTATCGTGAGCCCTCATTCTATTTCTTATCACTAAGGGGTAGCAGTCATCCAGTTCAGCCATACCGCGGGTAACGGGCGCATTGCGATGCGAAAGGCTTTCTGAATGCAAATCAAGTGTGGGACATGGCTGCTGATCAAGTGCAATGTGGAACTTCAGCATATGCCCATAGTCTAAAATGGCCGTGCTGTTTGTCATTGGAATGTGGAAACAGATTCCTACCCTGACAAATCAAATTATTACTGGCTGAAGGATCTCAGGAAAGTGTTTTTTGAGCAATGATAAAGTGGCTACTAACAGGTCATCCTAATGACACAGGTCACATATATTTCTTGTTCGGGACATTCGCTATTGATCCCCTGGCAAAGTACGATAGTTCATAAAATAACAGATAGTAATCTTCGTTGTGTTGGATATGGTTAATCGGATCGAAACTAAGGACATTACCTCTACCAATAAATGCGATCATTGTTCTTCATTGTGTTGCTCATACATTACCCAGGAGCTGGATACTCCCCGTAGCATGCATGCTTTTGATGTATTGCTCTGGCAGGTTGCGCATAAGGGGGTTCATGTTTTTAAGGATGGTAATGGCTGGTATCTGCTCTGTGAGACCCAGTGTGAGTTTCTGTTGCCGCATAATCGCTGTGGTATCTATGAAAGGCGCCCTATTATCTGCCGTGAACACAGCAACGAAGCCTGTGAGATTGATGCTCCGATCAATGACGGCTGTGAGCTGTATTTTCAGACTTATGAAGAGTTGGATGCCTATTGCCGCAAGCGCTTTAAAACCTGGGATAAGCGGCTGGAGAAATTTGAAGCGGAACAAGCGAAGAAGAAGCGATAAATTGGCTCCTCTGAAAGGGGAGCCTGAGTCTTGGGGAGTTGCAAATAGTAGGCTTCCTGGAAACCTACCTATGTTGGATTAGAACCAGATTTCCATTTGGGCACCGTATGTCCAGCCATCAGATGTGGTGCCGAAAGCATTTGCAATCTGTTCTCGTGTTGTATAAGTGTCAAAATACTCCAGACCGAGAGCATTACACTCTTCTGAATTGTTACAAGCATTGGTTCCCTTTTGCGGAGGCACTGCTGTGCCTGAATTATAACTGCTGGGGGTGTCCCAGTTTGCATAAGTGGCAAAGATTCGGATTTGTGGTCTTACCCAGTTACCAAACTGTGGGTGAAATTGCTGGGCAAGAGTGAACTTCAACAATTTACTTTGAAAAGGCCGCTGCTAACCAGGTTGGTGCCATCGGAAAAAGAAGAGCTGGCATTCTTGACCTGATCGTAGCCAAGTTCAATTGTTGTGCTGGTCAGGTCATTCCAGTTCCAGGAAGGGCGGACGCCAGCGGTATACCATGTTGTTTTATTGCCGTATTGCGGGTAGAACTGTTTGTCATATTTAACTTCTGTGATGCCAAGAACGTACATCATGTCCAGTTTTGGCATTAAGGAGATGGCTCCATGGTCAAGCACTCTCCAGAGTTTATTGCCTTTATACCAGTCAGTGGTTTGCATATAGCTACCGGCGGTTCCGGTGCCGGGCCCGGTCATGGCGTCGGTCGCGTATTGAACAACAAATTTGTTAAAGCCACCCATTACATCCCACGTCAGCTCACCGGTGAACATCCAGCCGTTTTTATCAAAATAACCTTTAGTGTGCTCGTTAGGTGGTGTACCAACCGTCAGTCTGTCGGGAGGACTGCCGACGCCATAATCCAATCCAAGCTCCAGCTTCAGATTGTGCATGAGTTCGATGTCATTCCAGCGAAAATCCAGAATATTGGTCGTGATTTTTTCAGTTTCATAGGCATAGTTTCCTGCTGAGCCAGCCCAGGTATCATACTTCACACCGTTCTGGTTCCTAACCCAGGCGACATCCAGCTTGCCCATGCCGACATCAATATTCTCAATACCTACACCTGGGCCAGACACGTTCCAATAGTAGTAATCGATCATATGGACATCATGGCGATTATAGAGACGCTTGCCGACCCACAGGGTTGAACCTGGAAGTGCATCGCCAAAGACGCCTTTTGCTTTCAGATTCATTTCCCGAACAGCGGGCTCGGTAGTTTCATAGTCATCCTGCTGGGCAACTTTGTAAGCAATGTTGGTATCCAGGTAAAACTGCACACCATCCTGATCAAAAAGGTTCGCGCCAAACTTCATCTCTGCATAAGTTTCGCACTCATTACCCAGACGGTATTTCGAGGGAGCCCCTGCTGCCTTAAAGCATAACTGTTGGCCACCTTTGTCAGTGCTGCCTATACCTGAACGGGCATAAGCGGTGAAGTCAATATCATCACCTGTAACTGCCATCGCGCAGGTTGAAGCTGACGCAATAGCCACTGCACCGCAGTACTGGCATGAGCGACGGGATACCGATGAAACCATTTCGGATAATGTTTTCAATCCGGTATTTGGAGTTGAAGGAGATTGATGCCTGGAAAGCATGTTTAGCCTACCTTGTGTGTTTCTCTGGCTCCGGCTTTCTTTATCATCATGCCGTTCATTGAACGCGTGATGTTGTTGAAATAGCCGCGTCACTCTTTGTAAACGGGCGTACATAAAAGCAGATAGCCGTCGGTTAATGTGTGTTGAAAAAGCAAGGCCTGCTTTCCGTGCAGGAAAAGGAGTAATAGGCGCGTCGTATAAATTCGACTGTATTGAATGACTTAACACAGCGTCGACGAAAGGTTGTTGGGTATCCCGATTTTTTATCTCTGGCATAGAACCACCTAGCCAGAGTCTTTTAAGAATTTAGTTCAGGGTTTAGAGATGGGCAAAAAAATGTTTACTTAATGAGCCATTTTTCTGAATTTAATAAGATATGTAGGCATTGCGGAGAAGCTTTTTCAGGCGATCAATCACGATGAGTTTATCCTGCCTGTTCAGAAAGGAGCCCAGCTCCAGCTCCTTACCGTGAGAGCGAAGGTGAACGGAAGGTGATTTCCATGGGTGGGACGCCTCGCGAATGATCAACTGGCACCACAAACGGTGGTAATGATGAGTGGTCAGTGGCTTATAAAATCCTTTTTGAATCGTGACCTGATGTTTTTGAAAAGTGATCAGCTCTTTTCGTTGTCGCTGCCACGCGCAGTAGTAGATGCCCGCAGATAATGCGATGACTTCCAGTATGGAAAAGGGCAGGATGGCTTTGGCACCTGCCAGATAGAAGCCGATAGCAATGGTCAGCGACAATGTGGCTATCAGCCCCAGTAACAGCAGGTTTTGTCGCCAGCTCATTGAGTTATTGGGCTGCAGAAGTATACTGCCATCCGTCCTTCCAGGAGGAAAATCTATCGTTACCATTACTCCTGTTTATATCAGATTAACAATGATTACAGGCATTGAAGTGAGTCAGGGTTTTCAGGCTTTGCGGGTTAAACCAAGGTTTTTGAAGAATACCTGATTTTCTTCACTGGCAAATATCTCGCTGATATTGCGGGTCAGCTTGCGGCTCCAGTTACGATACTCGCTGCTGGTACCGGGAACGTTCACCGGTGTATCCAGCTCAAGCACATCCTCCAGCTGGATCACAATGATTTTGGATGCGGTTTTGCCCAGGTAATAATGGATCTTTTCCATCAGCTCCCGGCTATAGCCCATGGAGCTTAAATCGCCAGGGGTTACACCGTACGGTGCTTCACCAATATGCTGAAGGGTTTTTAGCAGAGCCAGTTTGTCTTCATGTCGTGCAGCCTTTTCCTGCTCTGTTCTGGCGGCGTCGTAGATGCCAAGCTCCTGTCGTAAATCGAGGTCATTGCAGTTCCACCAGGCTCTGAGCGTTGGAATATCGTGATTGGAAATACAGGTCAGGGCACGTGGTTTGTACTTTTCGGGCGGTAGGAAATGATCTTCGATCCTAGAAAAGAGCACGACTTCGTTGGAGTAGAAATGGGCTGGTGGCAGCGCTGCTTCTATCTCTGGAGGCACGGTTCCCAGATCTTCACCAAAAATCAGGCACTGCTGTCGCTGGCTTTCCAGTTTAATGATGCCTAACAGGTCATTCAGTGGGTAATTAACGTAGACGCCATAGTCTGCGGTTTTATCCGGTGGGCACCACCAGAGCCGGAGTATTCCCATTACATGATCAATGCGCAGTGCTGCACAGTGCTGCATATTGGCATAAACCATATCGATAAATGTATAGGCCTGTTCCTGCATCAGATTAGGATCAAAGGGTGGTAGCCCCCAGTTCTGGCCCTGTGGTGCAACGGTATCGGGAGGTGCTCCAACGCTGGCGTTGAGAACATAGTTGTCCCGGTGTGCCCAGACATCTGCACCACCCCGGTCTACGCCAACGGCAAGATCCCGATAGATACCGACGCGCATGCCGGACTCTATAGCAGTCCGCTGAGCATCAGCCAGTTGCAGCTCTGCAATCCACTGCAGGTATGAATAAAATCGAATTCGCTCTTTTGACTGGGCAACAAAATCCTTCACATGTGGGCTGTCAGGATCCTGATAGTCTGCTGGCCAGCAGTTCCAGCCCCAGCTATTGATATCTCTGGACCTGAAATGCTCAAAGAGGGCTTCATAGGTGGCCTGAAGCTCAAGGTCTTTCCCTTTTTCTTCACAATAATGGCCAAAGTCCGCTGACCTGTAGGATTGATGGGCTTTGTCGTGTTTTTCAAAATGACGAAAAGCCATTTCGAGAACGGAAAATTTCAGAGAGGCAACCCGGTCATACTCCACATGTGAACAGTCCCTTGCTTTACGTAGCTGGCGTTGAAAGTCATCACTGCTTACATGTTGCTGTATTTCTGCTGAATCCTGATACTCTTTCAGGGCCGTAACATCGATATACAGGGGGTTAATAAAGTTCCGGCTTGATGGACTATAAGGGCTGCAATGCAGAGGGTTGGATGGGTAGAGTGAATGAATTGGGTTCAGGCCGACGATATCAGCGCCCTGTGGTCCGAGTTTGCTCACCAGCTGTTTAAGGTCACTGAAATCACCCATTCCCCAGTTGTTTTCTGAGCGAAGTGTGTAGAGCTGTACACTCACACCCCAGATTTTTTCGGTAGGCCCGGGTTGCTCAAAACTGAGGATATTTGGCTCGTAGCAGGTCTGTGGAGCAACGATCAGGCTGCAACTTTCTTGATGAGCACTTTCTTGATTCATAGAAAGGGTAAGGGATAGCTCATGGTAGCCTGCAGGAAGGTCTTCTGGCAGAGGGTAAAGCAGCCGTATCCGCTCCTGTTTGTCCACAGAGAGCCTGTCTTCTTCGGGAAGTTCTGACAGCTTGATGCTAAGTGGAATTGAGCGGCTGTCTTCCAGAGTGATTTCACCCTGTAGTGAATCATTCCGATGAGTTTCATCAACCTGAACGGGAATCGTAAACAGGTCTCCACAGTGCACCACGTGAACGACAGGGATCAATGATGACCATTGCTTTCTTAGAATGCCATCGATGGAGGCCTGTACTTCCAGTTCGTTATCAACGGCAACACCCATGGCTTTTAACGCATTCAGTTTATAGTCCGTCTCAATAGTGACTGGGTTGCCTGCTGCATCAATATAATGGGCGGGAATACCACAGAGCTCTGCCAGAGCATCAATCTGTTTAATCTCGTGCATGGTGGACTCACTAAGTTATTGATCAATCTCTGGTGCCCGGGTTCTATTGAAGGCAATGCCGTTGGCATCGAACAGATAACAATGTTCAGGGGGGAGTTCGACACGAATTCTGCTACCTTCTTCCCTGCGAAGGGAGTCTTCTACCCTCACAATAAAGTGCTCTCGAATAGTATCGTGGCTCATATAGATAAAGGACTCGGCTCCCAGTCGCTCCAGTGCTTCAATCCGTCCATCAACGGCATTGCCATTGTCGGTTTCCGCGAGGGTATGTTCCGGTCGAATACCTAACACAACGCGGGAGCTCAGATCTGCTTTGCTGGTATCGACAAAGGCTTTCAGTGTTTCTCCGGTAGTCAGGCGAATATGCGTCTCTTCCTCTCCACCTTTTTCAATCACACCATCAAAAAAGTTCATTTTGGGAGAGCCAATAAAACCGGCAACGAACAGATTGGCTGGATGGTGATAAAGTTTCAGTGGTTTACCTACCTGTTCAAGGTTGGTCGAAGCTCCCTGTGCCAGCGGACTCAATACCACGATCTGGTCGGCCAGCGTCATAGCTTCAACCTGATCATGAGTAACGTAGATGGACGTGGTTTGAAGTCGACGATGTAATCTGGCAATTTCCTGCCTCATCTGGACACGAAGGGCTACGTCAAGATTCGACAGAGGCTCATCAAACAGAAAGACCCTGGGTTGTTGAACAATGGAACGACCAATAGCGACCCGCTGTCGCTGACCTCCGGACATGGCTTTGGGTTTTCGCTCAAGAAGTGCCTGGAGCTGCAGGATTCGGGCGGCTTCATCGACTCGTTCATCGACAACGCTTTTTTTCGCTTTGGCCAGTTTCAGACCAAACCCCATATTTTCTGCAACGGACATATGGGGATAGAGGGCGTAAGACTGGAAGACCATGCCCACACGCCGCTCATTGGGTGGCCAGTCATTTACTTTTTCCCCATCAATGCTCAGTTCACCACTGGTGATATCTTCCAGTCCACAGATCATCCTCAGCAGAGTTGACTTCCCACAACCGGAAGGGCCGATAAAAGCAATAAATTCACCATTACCAATGTTCAGGTTGATGTCTTTCAGAGTCCAGGTTTGTCCCTGGTCATAACTTTTCGCAATGTTGACGAGTTTGACTTCTGCCATTGGTGTTACCGTCTGTGGACAGATGAGAAGTGGTTATAGAGGCACAGAGTCTTTTAAAAGATAAACCCCTGTGTCTTTGTGATGAAAAATTAGCCTTTGACGCCTCCCGAGGTCAGCCCTCCAACAATCCAGCGCTGGCAGGCAAGGAAAATAATGGTAATCGGAAAGCCGGAGAGAACGGCGGCGGCAGCAAAGTCGCCCCAGAGATAATTCTGTGGGTTCAGGTACTGCCTTGAGCCCACCGCAAGTGTGAGGTTATCCATACTCTGAAGCAGTACGGATGCTACGGGGTACTCAGCAATACTGGCGATAAAGGCCAGGATAAAAACAACCGCCAGAATGGGGACTGAAAGAGGCAATAGAACAAAGCGGAATGCTTGCCAGGGCGTTGCTCCATCAATGGCTGCTGCTTCTTCCAGGGAGTTATCGATGGTTTCAAAGTACCCTTTGATCAGCCAGATATGCAGTGCCATACCACCCAGGTAAGCCAGTGTGACTGAACCAAGGCTGTCCAGGCCCAGCCAGGGGATATAGTCGCCAATCTGGTCAAACAGGGAGTAGATGGCAACGAGAGCGAGTACGGCTGGAAACATCTGCAGGATCATCATAGCGGTCAGCATCTGCTGTTTGAACCTGAACCGCAGCCGGGCAAAGGCATAGGCGCCGGTTGTCGCCAGAATCAGTATCAGGGCAGAGCTGGTAATGGCGACCTTGATGGAATTCCACAGCCAGGTCAGTACGGGAAATGGTGGCTGTGTAATAGAACCATCAGCGTTCTCCCAGGGGATGCCCAGAGCGAGGTACCAGTGTTCAAGGCTGGGGTTTTCAGGAATCAGAGAGCCCGTAGCAAAGTTGCCGGTGCGCAGGGAAACCGAGATAATCATGAAAAAAGGGAACAGGATAACCAGCAGAAATAGCCACATCACAATACGGGCTGTCCAGACCCGATATTTCAGATTTCTTGGTTGCACCATGGCCATGATGGCTTCTCCTGTATGATCTCTTTAGTATTTCCAAGCTGGATACAATTAACGTTCTTTGTGCTCTCTGTGATTTTTGCGGTTTAAACATCATTGCAATCGCCGTGTTGCTTTCAGATTTATCCAGGCAATAAAACCCACCATCAGAAAGATCACGGTGGCAATTGCAGAGGCCAGACCGTAATCCTGACCATAGGAACCAAATGCGATTCGGAAGGTGTAACTCACCAGAATATCAGTGGCTCCTGCCGGGGTAGTGGCATGGAGCATATCCGGAGCACCATCGGTTAACAGGGCAACCAGAACCAGGTTGTTAAAGTTAAAGGCGAAGCTGGCAATCAGTAATGGGATGAGCGGCTTGATGATCATCGGAATGGTAATGTGGAACAGGTTCTGGGCCGGTGAAGCGCCGTCAATGCCCGACGCTTCATAGAGATCATCCGGAATGCTTTTCAACAGTCCGATACAGAGAATCATCATGTAGGGGTAGCCCAGCCAGGTGTTGACAATGATGACCATGGACTTGGCCAACAGCTCATTACTGAACCATTCCGGTTTAATCCCGAAGAGCATATCCAGTAGAAGGTTGATTTCACCAAAGTTCTGGTTAAACAAGCCTCTGAATATCAGAATGGAAATAAATGCCGGAACAGCGTAAGGCAGGATCAACAGCAACCGGTAAACCCCATTACCTTTAAGCGGCTCCCATTGCACCAGGCAGGCCATTAACAGGCCGATGACCAGGGTGAAGGCAACAGAGAGAGCGGAAAAAATGACCGTCCAGCTGAAGATTTTCAGGAAAGGTCCCTGTATTCCCGGATCAGTGAAGACTCGGACAAAATTATCCCAGCCCGTATAGATAGTGAAACCGGGACCAATCTGCTCCGTTCCGTCTTCATTTGTGTAATACCCCGTCTCCATATCCGGGTAGATGGTTTCTTCAGTGCGGTTATCGATCAGGGCAAAGCTTTGTTCCGGGTATTGTCGGTCAGTATGGTCATCAGGCCGGTAAACCTTGGCAATAGCACCGAACTTTCTCAGGCTGGTCATGGCCAGCTCGGTGCCATCAGGCAGAACAATATCCAGCTTTTTGAGAATAGAACGCTTTTTGATGACTTCCCGGATAGGGAGCACTGCTCCGGTTGGTACATGGCTGGATTCAAAGGCGTTCAACACCTGTGGTTCTTCACTGTCGGTAAATGGCTCCGTCAGATAGTGTTCCTCTCCACCAGCGGCACTGGTCAGCATCAGGCGGAAGCTGGGGCCTTCCTGATACATCTTGAAAGAAAAGGATTCACCACCCGTACGATAAGTTTTCGCCAGATGTATAGCCCTGACCCGCTCAAGGGAGAGCAGGTGGTTGGAACTGTAATTGGTAAAGGCGACATTAACTGTGTAAATCAGAGGAAAGACGATAAAGGTGATTACCCCCAGAAGGCTGGGGTAGACATAGCGATAGTTGTACCCTTTTCTACTGATAAAAACCCATGAGCCTACCGCTGCAAGAACCAGCACGAGCATGGCAAAAGCCAGCTCCCCCTGGGCATACATCAAGGTCACACCGTATAAAAGTACCAGATCGATAACGGCGACAATGGCGATCACCAGATAGGCACCGCTACTTCTGGTAGCTCTTGATGTGCTCATGGCGTGCTGGCCTCTTTTTACAGACAGAAAACGGTTAGCTGATGATGCGTTTTGCCGCGTCGTTCAGTGCTTCACGGTAATTTTGTCTACCACTGGTGATATTGCGCAGAGCTGTCTCCATTGCAGACCAGAACTTACCCATTTCCGGAACATTGGGCATGATCAGGCCCTGCTCAACATTCTGGTAAGTTGCCGCAATGCGCGGGTCTTTCATCAGTTTTTCCATCATTGCTTTATTGGCTACGGCACCAAGAGGAACGTCATTATTCATGACGGTTAAACCTTTTTCGGTGAGCAGGTAGTTTTCCAGAAACTCTTTGGCAATGGATTTATTGGGGCTGGCATTATTAAGGGCTGCACCCCACACACCAACAAAGGCTTTAGCGGGTTTACCATGAAGTGTGGGCAGTGGTGCAACACCATAACTGATTTTGCTTTTATCCAGATTCGCCCAGGCCCAGGGGCCGGTGATCATCATGGCGACTTTCTGCTTATTGAAATTGGCTTCCATGACTCCATAGTCCACGCCTCGTGGCATCACGCCTTTATCGATCAAATCGACCAGCATTTTGGCGCCTTCCATTGCACCTTGATCGTTTACACCGGTTTTCTTGACGTCATAGCCTTTGGCCGTTTTCTGAAAGACGTAACCGCCATCGGCAGCCAGTAACGGCATGGTGAAATAGGGTTGATCCTGATCCCACATAATAGTGATGATGCCTTTTTCCTTTTTCTTGTTGGGGACTGGCTGCTGCTTCAGTTTCTTGGCCAGAGGAAACATTTCCTCAAAGGTGGCAGGAGGGGTTGGCAGGATCGCTTTGTTGTAGATAAGGCTGATGGCTTCCAGAGAAATGGGGTAGCCATAAATTTTGCCATTGCTGGTCATGGCTTCCCAGCCAATGTTGTTTACGCCTTTCTTGAATTCTGGTGATGGGTTAACAGGAGCCAGCAAACCACTTCTTGCCCACTCACCATATCGATCATGGGCCCAGAAAATAATATCAGGGCCACTGCCGGAGGCTGCTGCCTGTTGAAAACGATCAGTAATGTTCTCCGGGATTTCGACTTTAACTTTTATCTCCATGTCTTTCGTGAACTGGGCACCTACCTTGCGAATACCCTCATAGGCTTTGTCTCCACCAACCCAGATCAACAGTTCATCGGAGCTGAAGGCCAGTGCATTACCTGTAATGATCAGTGATAGTGATGTAAGGATGACAAGAAAGGTTTTTTTCATCAGCGAAGGGATCATTTCTGATTTCTCCGGGTAAACCAGATTGCATAATGGCTGCTGGTTATTCGGGTAAGGGGATGTAGTTAACTGGTTGAGAGAACCATGGTTGATTACTAAAAAATCGGTTAGGTAATAGTTGGATGAATGAAACGAGTACTGACCAATAATAATCGCTGCGTTTAAGTATGCCAGTAAGAATATTGAATGCCTTTAATTGGAACAATTATTTGGTTATTAGTTATTTGTTTTTAATGTCATTTTTTATTCTTATGGTTTTTTAAATGCCAGTTGTTGTTTTATTTATATAAGTTAGTTATTTATCGTCGTTTATAATGCTAAAAATAATATAACTCTAAAAAAAACAGACAAAAGTACACCTAATCAGAGTCAGGCAACTATAACTTACTCATGGTTTTTCATTGTTTTCAGGTTCTGTTGAGATAAGGTTCCAAACTCATTGGCTCTTGTGCCCCGATTCATATTCTGTAGTTATTTCTCTCAAGCTATTCCTTTGAAATTTCCCTGTTCAAAAAGTCAATCTGAAAAGCTTGAGCAGCCAAAAGAGAGTGTTTGATATGGGTAGAATAAATGTAGATCTGAGCTCAGTACGTAATATGGATGCTGTTCAGATTGAACAGGGGATTCGACGTCATCTTGAACAGTCTCTTGGAGTTGAGCCCGATGAAGCCACATCTGGGGATTATTGGGAAGCATTAAGCCTTCTTGCCAGGGAAATCAATCTGGATCGTATAAGGAATACGCGGAGGGAGGAAAAAGACAAAGGTGCCCGAAGGGTTTACTACCTGTCACTTGAATTTCTGGTAGGCCGCTTACTGGGTAATAACCTTCATAACCTGGGAATCTATCATCAGGCTGAGAAAGCCATGGCCAGTTTTGGTGTGAGCCTTTCGGATGTACTGGAATATGAAACGGATCCTGCGCTGGGGAACGGAGGACTTGGACGACTGGCTGCCTGTTTTCTCGACTCACTGACAACCCTGAACGTGCCTGCCTTTGGTTATGGCATTAACTACCGCTTTGGCCTTTTTAAGCAGGGCTTTGTCGGTGGTAAACAGGTTGAAAGCCCGGACGCCTGGCGGGAAGACAGCTTTCCATGGGGCATTGAAAAACCCAAAAGAAAGCAGGTTGTGCGTTTATACGGCAAGGTCAGGGAGGTTGATGGTAATAAGCTTTGGGAGGACACTCAGGAAGTATTGGGAGTCCCCTGGGGGGTGCTCTCTCAATTTGATAACTGACTCATAGGTTAGCTTCAACCTTTCCAGTCATGAACTCAGACCAAAGTTGTTCCCAGCGCCCCTTACTCTGGATCAGTGCTCTTGTTGTCAAAAGCACTTCCGCTCCTGTTGCTTTCCACCTCATTCCAGAACCACATAATCGTTGCTTTACCAGAGTCTTACAAGCCGCTTCAGTAACTCCTGAACCTATTGGCCAATGGCGTTTAAGCGCCTGATGATAATTCATTAACTGGTGATTGTTTGTAAAATAGCTCACAGCTTTGTAGCGCTTCTCTGTCAGTGCGATTGTCTTTTTCGGGAGCTCGGCTGATTCAATTTCCTGAAGGATTTTTTTGGCTGCTCCACGCTTGTTTTTCAAACTATGTAGCCTGTCTTCAAGCCACTGGTGTCGCTTCGCCTTACTGGTTGGAAACAGTGCTTCCGCTGCTCCAGCTAAATATTCAGATGCATGATAAAAATCGAGTATCTGCCCAGAGGTATGTTGTTTCAAATAACTCCAGTTTTCTCTAGCCCCGTCAGCTACCCCGATGTATGTGGCATTTGGGTAGAGTCGTTTTAGATCTGCAATCTCCTCGTCGAGCTTGCTCATAAAGCTTTGTTTACCATACTCTGGCGAACTGGCTGTATATATCGTGTGGAGCCTGTCTCCATCTGCAGAATATAGGCTCAATGTCCCACACATGGCTTCCCTCCAGCCTTCTTCACAAAGCAGCATGCAGGTTCCATCCAGACCAATGGCTATTGTTTCAACAGGCTCTTTTAGTGGAGGAAGGTGGTAGTGAGTGTCTTGCTGGTCTTCAATTAATGCACCTACTCTGTCCGATAAATGCTTGATATAAGAATTTGAAAGCGTCCTTTGATGGTTGGTCTCAAAATCTTCTTTTACCGCAGGCGCTGGCATCTGGCTGTATTTCCAGGCGATAGACTTGGCAAATTTGGGGGTAGCTGAACCAATAATACCGGCACGAAGATCAAGTGCTGCCAGAGTACTGCCACCTCTGACACCCTGATATACGGAGCGCTCCAAAGGTATACGACCGTATAAGGTTTCATAGTGCTTAAGAACCTTTCCTTTGTAGTTCCACTTCTGCTGATTAACGACGATAGGTTCTTTATTGGGTGATTCAAATAGCCCCAATAACTCTTTTGTTCCAAGCTGCCCGGCTTCATTGAGTGCACGCTGTAAACTATCTTCAAGATTCAGCATGTTGCCTGAATCTATAGAAACTTCAATTTGCAAAACGATGCTTTTGGTAGAGCTGGAAATAACAGAAGCGGGCATGACAGTTAACTATTATGAGTGGTGTTCCCATAGTAGCTGTGAAAATAGAGCACTATTGTTTCAATCATTCAGAGAGAGCACCCCCCCTGGGATTTGCCAATTACCGGCTATAACACTGAACGGGTTAACACCCTGCGCCTCTGGGAGGGAAGAGCGACAGAAGGGTTCGATCTGAACAGTTTTGATGCTGGTCGTTATCAGGATTCCAGGTTCCGGGAAATCCTGGCAGAAAATATCAGTCAGGTGCTTTATCCAAACGACAGTCATCCTGAGGGCAAGGAACTTCGACTTATTCAACAGTATTTCTTCGTTGCCTGTTCACTGGCCGATTTGATTGCCCGCTACAAGCGGGAGCATGAAGGCTGGGAAGAATTTACCAGTAAAGTCGTGATTCAGTTAAATGATACGCACCCGGCAATTGCTGTGCCTGAGTTGTTGCGAATCCTGATGGATGAAGAGGATTTTGTCTTTACCAAGGCTTTGGAAGTATGCCGCAGTGTTTTCTGCTACACCAACCATACACTGCTGCCCGAAGCACTTGAAACCTGGCCTCAGGGTTTGATTTCACGAGTGTTACCCAGGCATATGCAGTTGATCTATAAACTGAATTATCACTTCCTGCACAAAGAGGTAGAACAACAGTGGCCGGGTGACCATCAAATGAAGCGTCGTCTGTCCATTATTGAAGAGCCGGCAAACCCGGCGGAACCTCAGATGGTGCGTATGGCATACTTGTCGGTTATTGGCAGCCATAAGGTCAATGGTGTTGCCGCTCTGCACTCAATGCTGGTAAAAGCAAACCTCTTCCCTGAATTTGACCAGCTCTGGCCAGAGAAAATTGTCAATGTTACCAATGGCGTCACACCCAGACGCTGGCTAGCTAACTGTAATTCTGAACTTGCCGGGTTGATTGATCAGACCCTAAAAGGGGACTGGCGCAGTGATCTTGCGCAATTAAGCGAATTGAAGACCTGGGCTGATGACCCTCAGTTTCAGGAAAAATTTGCTCGAATCAAACTGGATAATAAGAAACACCTGGCAGGAGTCATTGATGAGCTGTGCGGTGTAAGAGTCAACCCTGATGCTATCTTTGATGTACAGATAAAGCGGCTCCATGAATATAAACGACAGCAACTGAATCTTTTGCACATTATGGCGATTTACCGTCGCCTTCTGGAAAATCCTGACCTGGACGTTCCCCATCGGGTGTTTATTTTTGCGGCAAAAGCAGCACCAGGATATCTGGTGGCAAAAAACATTATCTACGCCATTAACCGTGTAGCCGATCGGGTCAATAACGATCGCCGTATTCGCGACAAGTTAAAGGTTGTCTTCCTCCCCAACTATCGAGTGAGCCTGGCTGAAAAAATCATCCCTGCAGCCAATGTTTCAGAGCAGATATCAACCGCCGGTTTTGAGGCTTCAGGTACAGGGAATATGAAGCTGGCTCTGAATGGAGCATTAACCATTGGAACCATGGATGGCGCTAATGTTGAAATTGCCGAGGAAGTTGGCGAAGACAATATTTTTATTTTTGGGAAGACGGTAGATGAAGTCAGTGACCTGCGACAGAGAGGTTATAACCCCCGGGATATCTATCAGCACAATGGAGAGTTGAAGGCTGTTATTGACTGGCTGGCGTCCGGAGATCTTAGCCCGGACGAACCAGATGCATTCCGTCCGCTGGTGGAATCCCTTCTGGATTCTGACTACTTCCTGACACTGGCTGACTACCAGTCTTACAGTGATGCTCATGACCGGATCGTTCAAGCCTGGAAAAATCCATCTCACTGGTGGCGAATGGCGATCATTAATACAGCATCCATGGGCAAATTTTCATCAGACCGATCCATTGTCGACTACTGTAAAACTATCTGGAATATTGACGTTTAGTGTCGTTCACTCTTGGGGCTGATTATGGCTGGTGCTCTTGAAAATATCCGAGTGGATTCTGACAGCTGGGATACCGTGCTTGATGACCTTCTTAATACTTGCTGTGCAAGACCATTTGATTTGCTCGGTTGGCACCCCAGTAGAACTGGTAGCGGGTTGGTAGTAAGAATATGGCGGCCAGATGCCATTGGTGTGGATGTTGTTGATGAAATCACAGGAAATAAACTGGGCGCCGCTACCAACATTGCACCGGGTCTATTTGAACTGAAATTTCCGGATATCTCCCAGCCTCAGGCTTATCATCTTCTGGTCACCAATGCCCAGCATCACCAGTTCATGGCGAATGACCCTTATCAATTCTCCAGCCTTTGTCACACAGAACCTGTAATCCACCACTACTGGCTGCACCATACACTGGGGGCGCATCTCCACTCTGTGACGCTGTCAGATCATACCTGGCAAGGCGTCATGTTCCGTATATACGCCCCACATGCCCGCAGTGTCAGCGTGATCGGTTCATTTAACCACTGGGATGGCCGGCTTCACCAAATGGCCAGCAGCAACAGTGGTATATGGCGGCTGTTTATTCCTGAAGTGAAAGAAGGTGATCTCTATAAGTTTGAGCTGAAAGATCAGAATGGACAGCTGTTGCCGCATAAAGCGGATCCATTTTCTTTTTATGCGGAGCAGCCACCGGGAAATGCGTCCATTGTTTATGATCCCAAAAAATATCAATGGCAGGGCAAGGGGTGGCACCAACACCAGGGATTGGATCGTCCTGTCAGTATTTATGAGGTGCACCTGGGTTCCTGGAAAAAAGGAAAGAGAGGACAGCTGCTGAATTACACTGAGCTGGCTGAACAGCTGGTGCCCTATGTGAAGGGAATGGGGTTTACTCATGTTGAATTTCTCCCTCTTCACGAGCACCCCTTTAATGGTTCCTGGGGCTATCAGCCGGTGGGTTTGTTTGCTCCAACCAGTCGCTATGGTGATCCGGATGAGCTGAAAGCATTGATAGACCGATTTCATGATGCGGGTATTGGGGTCATTCTTGACTGGGTACCTGCGCACTTTCCCTCTGACAGCCATGGCCTGGCCCACTTTGATGGTACCCATCTTTATGAATACGAAGATCCTCGAAGGGGGTGGCACCCGGACTGGCAGACACACATTTATAACTACGGACACTCAGAGGTCAGAAACTTTCTGATCAGTAATGCGTTGTTCTGGTTTGAACAGTTTCGTGTGGACGGCCTGCGGGTGGATGCTGTCGCTTCGATGCTTTACCTCGATTACTCAAGAGGTGAAGGGGAGTGGGAACCCAAT
Source organism: Endozoicomonas sp. (assembly GCF_965196975.1). NCBI lineage: Bacteria > Pseudomonadati > Pseudomonadota > Gammaproteobacteria > Oceanospirillales > Endozoicomonadaceae > Endozoicomonas > Endozoicomonas sp. Next base: position 3,303,436 of record NZ_OZ239981.1, on the reverse strand, counting down.
GTCCTGGGGGGAAATGAACACCTTGAGGCCGTCCAGTTTATTAAGGAGCTTAATGAAGCCGTATACCAGAACTACCCCGATGCCATGATGATCGCTGAAGAGTCTACCAGCTGGCCCGGAGTCTCCATGCCAACTTACGACAATGGACTTGGATTTGGTTACAAATGGAATATGGGGTGGATGAATGACACGCTGAATTACATGACCCGTTACCCTGAGCATCGGCGCTATCATCATGATCAGATCTTATTCAGCATGGTGTACAACTACAGCGAACACTTTATTTTACCGCTTTCGCACGATGAAGTCGTTCACGGTAAAGGAACACTGCTCAGCCGAATGCCTGGAGATGAGTGGCAGCAGTTTGCCAATCTTCGAACTCTCTATGGATATATGTTTGGGCACCCTGGTAAAAAACTGCTGTTTATGGGGGCTGAACTGGGTTCTCATCGTGAATGGAATCACGATGGTCAACTGGACTGGTTTTTAGCAGAGGAGAATGAATATGCCAGTGGGCTAATTACCATGGTCAGGCATTTGAATTCGACTTACCAGTCCTTACCTGCTTTATGGCATTCCGATTATGACCCAACGGGGTTTCAGTGGTTGATTACGGATGATGAGCTTCAGTCAGTCATAGCATTCAGTCGACATACTTTTAGTGATACTCCTGTCGTCGTAATTTGTAATTTTACCCCGGTGGTCAGGCAGAATTATCGGCTTGGTGTGCCAAAGGCAGGCACCTGGAAGGAAGTATTTAATACTGATAGCACTGAGTTTTCTGGCAGTGGTGTTTTGAATCCATCACTGTTGGTGACAGAGCCTCTGCCAATGCATCATCAGTTACATTCATTGGTTATGACTCTGCCTCCCTTAGCGACGGTTTTTTTACACTTGAATGAATAATCTATTTCTCATGATTTGAACAGATTGCTCATTATTTTTTTCTATTAGAGAACACATCAAATTGTGTTCTCACAGGTTACTTTTATCCGTCATTAAATGGAAAATACTGGCGTTCTGTCGATGTCTTTCGAGTTTGAAATATTTGCCTGCAAAGCTTCAGTGGGCTTTTGCTTATTGTATTGATTGTATCCCCCTGCCAAGGGCTGGCTTATTTTTCCACCAGATCTATTTTTGCAGCCTACCAGAGAAAATAACCTTAATATTGGCTGATTCGGAAGTTCTTATGTCATCAGTTTTGTCACTGTTAACCAAACCTTTTACCGGTGGTGATGGCTCGGATAGATTATCTTCATTTGTTCCTGAATTATGTGCAGGTAATATGGGGAGGCGAGAGGTTAAAGAGTCCTGTTCAAGTGCTACTGTTATAAATCGAAATACCACACCCAATACAGCAGGAAAAGAATTATGCGTGAGATTGGCCAAAGTATTAATAGGTGGTGTTGCGTTTCTCAATCAGCTGTCGTTATGTACTTCATCACCGGTAACACCTATGAATCCCCATATGTCTACATCAGGCACAAGTGATGGAGAGAGCTCAGTATGGTCCGATCCAGCTTTCTCTATCCCTTTTGGGGTTGGAGCTACTTTAGCCGGGGGACTGCTTTGTATGGGAGTGTACGAGTGTATTTTGAGATGTACGGTTAGTGAGGAAGATGCTGAAAGGAGAGAAAGAAGTGCTATCTATAGATCACCCAGCAGGGTAAGCCTCCCTGATCCAGAGCATCAATTAGCGACTATTTCTCATGATGTAACTTCTGATGGGGCGGGAAGAGACTTATCTCAATCACAGGTGACTGTCGAAGTATACTCACCCTTACCCGATATGGCCGAGGCGTTTGAGCTTACTGAAAAAAAAGGTCGAAAAAGAGAAAGTGATGAGCAACCATTACTTTGAACAGGGGTGGTTATCAGCTGGCTAGTAGAGCCTGGCTGTTTTTTAACCTGCTTCCAGATTTATTTAACATCAGGAATATTATTAGGAATAGCCCACAATATAATCCAGTGAATAGTCTTGGTTAAAAGAACATTTTTAACAGCAGTAGTTATTGTCGGTGAATCAAATTAAGATTCAACATATTCCAATATGTTGATGTCTCGGATACATGAATCAGCCACGAATAACGATAGAATCATTTGGCCCGGGAAGTTGCCACCATCTGGGAGCCAACTTTCTGAATCAGCAGCTGCACCCAGCGCTTCCCGCTTCTGCTGCAGGTGTGAATTTTGCGGTATATGCGCCGGAAGCGTCAGCCATGATGCTGTGCCTGTTTGACAGCACTGGAGTGGAGCAGCGTATTCCCATGCATGGCCCTGAAAAGGGCATCTGGCATGTATTGGTTAAAGGGTTACAGGAAGGTCAGGCCTATGGTTATCGCGCCGATGGCCGTTGGGCTCCTGATGAGGGGTTGCGCTTTAATATTAATCAACTGCTGGTGGACCCTTATGCCCGTGAGGTTAAAGGTGCTATTAACTGGCAGCCTGCTGTTTATGATTACTCAGGAAAGGAAAGAAATCACTGGTTGTTCAATGATCAGGACAATGGCCATTTGCTGCCCAAATCGGTGGTCAGGACAGATCACTTTGACTGGCAGTCCGTTACCAGGCCAGAGCTTTCCCATGATGACAGCATTATCTACGAGAGCCATGTAAAGGGCTTTACCCGCCAGCATCCTGATATTCCAGAAGCGTTGAGAGGGACTTACCTGGGGATGTGCCACCCCTTAGTGATTGATTACCTCAAGGACCTGGGTGTCAATACGGTTGAACTACTGCCTGTGACCAGTTTTCTCAGCGAGCCAAGATTACGGAAACTGGGGTTGAAAAACTACTGGGGCTATAACCCTCTTTGTTTTATGGCACCAGAGCCATCGTACGCTATCGATGACCCTGTCGATGAATTGAAGACAATGGTTCGTGAGCTGCACCGTGCCGGTATTCGGGTAGTGATGGATGTCGTTTACAACCATACCTGTGAAGCGGGCTCTGATGGCCCAAGTCTCAGCCTGAGAGGGCTGGCTGAGAAAGATTACTATCTGCTGGATCATCACGGTGGGCACCTGGTTACTACCAACTACAGCGGCTGTGGAAATACCCTGAACTTTGACTGTGCCCAGACCATTAAGCTGGTAATGGATAGCCTTCGTTATTGGGCTGAACAGTATCAGATCGATGGCTTCCGATTTGACCTGGCGCCGACCATGGCCAGACGACACCGGCAGTTCGATGCTCACAGTGCATTCTTTCAGGCAGTATTTCAGGATCCGGTTCTGTCTACACGACAGATGATTGCTGAGCCCTGGGATCTAGGGCCTGAAGGTTACCGGCTGAAAGGATTCCCAAGAGACTGGCATGAGTGGAATGACCGTTACCGGGATGGTATTCGTTCATTCTGGCGTGGTGATAAGGATCAGGTCGTCGATATTGCCTGGCGCCTGACTGGCTCCAGGGATCTGTTTGGGCGTGGCAGGCCTGCCGGAAGCGTTAACTATATCTGCAGCCATGATGGGTTTACGCTTCACGATCTGGTGGCCTTTGAGCACCGGCACAATCTGGCGAATGGTGAAGGCAACCGCGATGGTGACCAGCATAACCTGTCCTGGAATTACGGTGTTGAAGGGGCTTCCAGTGACCCCGCTGTTCAGAAACTCAGGCTGCGAGCACGTAAAAACCTGCTGACTACACTGATGTTTTCCCGAAGTATCCCCATGATCATGGCGGGTGATGAGTTTGGCAACAGTCAACACGGCAATAATAATGCTTACTGTCAGGATAACCCGATTGGCTGGGTTGATTGGTCATGGCAGGCTGGAGCTAATGACAATAGCAATGAGAACCCTGATGGTGCAGAGCTGCAGAAGTTCACATCAATGCTCATTCATTTGCGAAAATCAGAGCCATTACTGGGGGTTCGTTATCAGACGGATGACAACCAATGGCACAGTGCTGTGCTCGATTGGTTTAATACACATGGAATACCTCTGACTGCAGCAATGCTGCCTGATGAGCGGGGTCATGCCCTGGTGATGCGATATCGCTGCCCTGTGGATAGCCAGCCCAGTATGGTGCTATTGGTCAATAATGAGGTTGAAACCCGGCGCTTCAACTTGCCAGATACAGGCAATACCGTTCGTTGGCAACGGGTTTTGTCCACAGATCTGGATAATACAGAGGCTTTCCGGGAAGAGGTGATCTTGAATCAGGGCTGGTATGAAGTACCAGGACACACTGTTGTGGTTGTTAAAGAGTTGATCTAGCAGTCTGTCGTGCTTAACCGCCTATTATCTCACAATAATGGGCGTATGTTGAATCAGTAATAAACGGCAATGCATCCGTATAAAATAGTCGGTATCGTGAGCATTATTACATGCTTATAGACTGATGCTCTGCTTTTGTTTGTGTTGGGTGGCGGTTTTTTCTGTTAATTTCTGCGAGGTGGGCGGATTATTCTCTGCCTTATTAAAGAAATAGTATAGAAAATAACCATGAGCGGTAAATGTGAGCTGACTTTTATCTTTCAAAAATGATGAATGGTTTGCATTTTCATGGTTATAAAGTGTTGGTTTTTTTTGCTGTCAGCCGACCTGAGCATTTTCTGCCATTTTATTACTGAGGAACCGCCATGCATCCGCTCGCAGGCCAACCCGCTACTGATGACCTTCTGGTAAATATCCCCCGGCTGATCAGTGACTATTATACGATACAGCCTGATCAGGCAGAAAGCAGTCAACGTGTTGCTTTTGGTACATCGGGGCATCGTGGAACCTCTTCCAATGGCTCGTTTAATGAAGCCCATATTCTGGCTGTCAGTCAGGCGATCTGTGAATATCGCCGTGCTCATGGAATAGAAGGCCCTGTTTTTGTCGGCATGGATACCCATGCGCTTTCTGAGCCTGCCTTAATCAGCGCTGTTGAAGTGTTTGCTGCGAATGATTTGGATGTCCTGATTGATCAGGAGCGTGGCTACACACCGACGCCTGTTATTTCTCATGCCATCGTTTCCTACAATCGTAGCCACAGCAAGCTCGCAGACGGGGTCGTGATTACCCCCTCTCACAATCCACCGGAAGATGGTGGCTTTAAATATAACCCTCCCCATGGTGGCCCTGCGGGCAGTGATATTACCGGCTGGGTTGAACAGCGAGCTAATGAGCTGATCGCTGAAAACCTTTCTGGAGTTAACCGGGTATCGTTCGAACAGGCGTTAAGGTCAGGCAAAGTCCACAAGTACGATTTCATTACACCCTATGTGAATGACCTGGAACATGTTCTGGATATGGAAGCCATTGCCAGCGGTAAACTGAGCATTGGTGTTGATCCTCTGGGCGGTTCAGGTTTGCACTATTGGGGATCTATTGCCGATCGCTATGGTCTTGATCTGACGCTGGTCAGCAAGAAAATTGATCCGACTTTTTCTTTTATGCATCTGGATAAGGATGGCCGGATCCGTATGGACTGTTCATCCGCCTCCGCGATGGCCGGGCTGATCAACCTCAAAGATGACTTTGATATTGCTTTCGGGAATGACCCGGACTTTGATCGCCACGGTATAGTAACCCGTGGTCATGGATTGTTGAATCCAAACCACTATCTGGCCGTTGCCATCCAGTACCTTTATACCCACCGTCCTCAGTGGTCTTCTGGTGCGACAATCGGTAAGACGCTGGTGTCCAGTGCCATGATTGATCGTGTTGCCAGCGGTCTGGGTCGCACAGTAACTGAAGTTCCCGTCGGGTTTAAGTGGTTTGTTGATGGCCTCTCGGAAGGTTCCATGGCGTTTGGCGGAGAAGAGAGTGCCGGAGCCTGTTTCCTGCGCCGGGATGGTAATTCCTGGTGTACGGATAAAGATGGTTTCATCATGGCGCTGCTGGCGGCAGAAATCACGGCTGTTACCGGGCGTGACCCAGGCGAGCATTACCAGGAGCTTACACAAAAATACGGTGCTCCGGTTTACCAGCGTCTTGATGCTGTTGCTAATGATGCCCAGAAGAAGGTTCTGTCCGCATTGAGTCCGGAGCAGGTTAAAGCGGAAAAGCTGGCAGGTGACCCAATCATTGCCCGTTTGACTCATGCGCCGGGCAATGGCGCCGCGATTGGTGGTCTGAAAGTGGTTACCGAGCGTGGCTGGTTTGCTGCCAGACCGTCCGGAACCGAAGCCGTTTATAAAATATACGCTGAAAGCTTTGAAGGGAAAGAGCATCTTTCTCATCTGCAGAGTGAAGCTCAGGAGATTGTCGCCGACGTCTTTAAGGCAAATGGCGTGTGACTTTTTATTCGCTACCGGCGTGTAGCTGAATCTGTCACAGCGTTGGAATACTTTGCCTGAGGCTGGCAATAGGGGTGCGGGCTTTCAGGCAAGTAGGGGATTCTTCCGGGTAAGTACTTTATTCAACAGCCCGGAATGGGTCAGGGATTGACCTTAATACTTTCAGATCATAATGCAGATAACAGGAAAAACGACCATGGCATCAGTCCTTTCCATGATCCTGGCCGGGGGAGAAGGATCCAGGCTTGCTCCGCTCACGGGAATGAGAGCAAAACCTGCGGTTCCTTTTGGCGGACAATATCGAATCATCGACTTTGTGCTGAGTAATTTTGTGAATTCTGATCTTCACAAGATTTACCTGATTACTCAGTTCAAGTCGCACTCTTTGAGCAAACACCTGCAACGTTGCTGGCGTATTGCCGGTCTGGCGGACAAGTTTATTGATACGTTGCCAGCCCAGATGAATACCGGCAGTGACTGGTATCAGGGCACTGCAGATGCTGTGTTCCAGAACCTGAATCACATTGAGTCGCACAACCCGGACTTGGTTTGTGTGTTTGGTGGTGATCATATCTACACCATGGATGTGCGGGATATGGTTCAGTATCACCAGCAGCACAGCGCTGACCTGACCGTTGCGGCGATTCCTGTACCGGTCGATCAGGCTCATCACTTCGGTATTATCGAGGTTGATGAAGATGGCCGTATGATCGGCTTTGCAGAAAAGCCCAAAGATAATGTGAAAACCATTCCCGGAAACCCGGACTTTGTGCTGGCTTCAATGGGTAACTACGTATTCACCAAAGAGTGTCTGGTGAAAGAGCTGCTGGATGATCATGCCAATGAAGGGTCTGACCACGACTTTGGCAAAAACATCATTCCATCCCTTTACCCGCGGGCAAAAGTCATGGTGTATGACTTTTCCAAAAATGCAGTTCCCGGTGGCAAAAACAATGGTTACTGGCGCGATGTAGGAACCATTGATTCATTCTGGGAAGCGAATATGGATCTGCTGACCAGTGAGCCGCCCATCGACCTGCACAATCAGGACTGGCCGATTCGCACCTATATTCCACCCTATCCACCGGCGCTGATCGCTTTTGACCGGAATGAGCGTGAAGGTCAGATCAACAACTCCATGGTCGGTGTGGGTTGCGTATTCCATGACATCTATATGCATCGCAGTGTGGTAGGCTACAACGTCAAGATTGGCGACAATACCCGAATTACCGAATCGGTTATTCTGCCCAATGTCACCATTGGTGAAGGCGTAGTATTGAACCGGGTTATTGTTGATAAGCGTGTAGAAATTGCACCGGGAACCCGCATCGGTGTGGACCGTGAAGAGGATCTTAAGCGCTTCAAGGTCACTGATTCTGGTCTGGTGGTTATTCCCAGAGGAACAAGAGTTGGGTTCTGATTTGAAAATACTTTTTGCAGTTTCAGAGCTGGCAGGTATTGTCAAAACCGGAGGGCTGGCCGATGTGGCCGGCGCTCTCGGGCCCTGGATGCGGAAGCTCGGAAATGATGTCCGGGTGATTATGCCCGCCTACCGTCAGGCTCTGGAAGCGTTGACAACGGATGTTGTTGGGGTTGGAGAGGTTTGTCTCGGTTCATATGGCAACATGGGTTTTGCCATAAGACAGGGGGAGTTTGAAGGCGTCCCGGTTTACCTGATTGAGCACAACCAATACTTTGACCGCAGTGGTCTTTACACCCATGAGGGTGAAGGTTTTGGCGATAACACTGAGCGATTTGCCTTCTTTTGCAAGGCTGCACTTCAGGCCTGTCAGATTTTAAGTTTTAAACCGGATATTATTCATGGTCATGACTGGCAGTCGGCACTTTTGCCGTACTATCTGAAAATCCATGAGTCTGGAAACGCCCTCTTTGCTGGCACACGGACGGTTCTGACCATTCATAATGGTGCGTATCAACAGCATACAGACAGAGCCTTGCTGGATGTCCTGGGTATCGATCACCACTGGTATACCCCGGATTTCTTTGAAGATCATGGGCATATTAATCTGCTCAAGGGTGGTATTGCCTTTGCGGATAAAATCACAACTGTGAGCCCAAGGTATGCTGAAGAACTCCAGACGGATCTTGGATCTCATGGTCTTGCTCATGTCATCGGGCGAAGAAAACAGGATTTTTCCGGTATTCTTAATGGCTGTGATTATCAGGAGTGGAACCCTGAAACGGACGCCTTGCTGCCAGCCAATTACTCTCTGGATGATCTTTCTGGCAAGCAGATCTGTAAGCAGGCTTTGCAGGAGCGGCTCCAGTTGCCGGTGATCACAGATAAGCCTTTGTATGGGCTGGTCAGTCGCCTTGCCGAGCAGAAAGGTTTTGCTTATCTGATACCCGCCCTGTGGCAATTTCTGCAGGATGATGTTCAGGTGGTTCTCCAGGGATCAGGTGATCGGGCTACCGCTGCTGAGCTGAACCGGTTGGCCGGTACTTTTCCCGACAAGTGCCGCTTTGTTGAGGCTTATGACAACCGTCTGGCTCATCTGATCGAAGCGGGTTCTGACTTCTTCCTTATGCCCTCCCTGTTTGAGCCCTGCGGCCTTAACCAGATGTACAGTATGAAGTACGGTACCCTGCCTGTTGTGCGGGCTGTTGGTGGACTGGTGGATTCTGTCAAAGGGTATGATTCAGCTGCAGAGGGCGCAACCGGGTTTATGTTTGATTCGGCTGACACTGATGCCCTGCTGCATTGCCTCAATCAGACCCGAGTTGTCTATCAGGATAGGCAGCTCATGAGTCGATTAGTGGGTAATGCCATGTCTGAGTCATTTACCTGGGAGCAGTCAGCCCAGGATTACCTTGAGGTTTATCGAACCGCTCTGAATGTTGAATCTTGAGGAAAAGCGGAAGGCTGAGATTCTCAGCCTTCCAGATACAAGTTTGCCCTGTCTTCTCGAATAAGAGCGCTTTCAGGTCATAAGGAGTCAATCTGATTTTGACGACAGGCCATTTTTGCACTGAAAAAAACAACGCTATGAATATCGCAGTATCATCCACAACATCTTCAGCAGCACCATCTGTAACAGCAGGGGCAGCCATAACTCCTGTGGTGTCAGATCTGGCTAACAGTCAGTGTGCAATCCCCTTTGATGAACTGGGGCTGCATCCTCATCCAGAAGGAAAGGGGCTGGTCATTCGCGCATGGCGCCCGGATGCAGCAATGGTTGAGGTTTTTGATCACCGCACCGGCAAGTTGCTGGGTGAGATGAGTCGTAATGAGGCTGGTGTGTTTGAGCTGCATCTGCCCAGAAGAAAAAAAACGTTTCTTTATCAACTGGCTATCCATTGGGCTAATGGCCACAGCTTTGTGGTTTATGACCCGTACTGTTTTGGGGAATATATTCTTGCCCAGTCAGATATTGAGCCGGAAGGACTTTATCGACACCTTGGTGCCCAGGTGGTCTCTCACAAGGTGAACAGCAAACTGAATATACAGGGTGTGCTGTTCAAGGTTTTTGCACCTTATGCCCGCTCTGTGAGTATTGTGGGAAGCTTTAACGGTTGGGATGATCGACTCCATCCAATGGCCAGCGCTGATGATGGTATCTGGCGCTTGTTTGTGCCCGGCGTTCAGCCCGGAGATCACTATAAATACGCTATCCGTGATTACCACGGTAATCAGCTGCCACTGAAAACTGATCCTTTTGCCCGGCATATTGAGCAGTGGCCTGGACTGGCTTCTGTTGTTCAGGGTGTCGAAAGCTATTCCTGGAAAGACCAGAAATGGATGAGTAAGAGAAAAGACAGGGGCGATGAAGAGCAGCCTTTCTCTATTTACGAGGTGCATGCGGGCTCATGGAAAAGAAAAGAGAATAATGATTTCCTGACTTTCCGTGAACTGGCCGATGAGTTGATTCCTTATGTTACGGACATGGGCTTTACTCATATTGAGTTGCTGCCTGTGTCAGAGCATCCGTTGTTTGATTCCTGGGGTTATCAGCCGGTGGGCCTTTATGCGCCCAGCAGCCGTTATGGTTCACCAGATGATTTCCGCTATTTTGTGGATAAGTGTCACCAGAAGGGCATTGGGGTCATCCTGGATTGGGTACCTGCCCACTTCCCCAGTGACGACCATGGGCTTGCCAGGTTTGATGGTTCATCACTCTATGAGCATCCAGACCCCCGCCGTGGCTGGCATCCTGACTGGCAAACCTGTATTTATGATTTTGGTAAGCCATGGGTTCAGGACTTTCTGATCAGTAATGCCCTTTACTGGCTGGATGAATTCCATATCGATGGTCTACGTGTAGACGCGGTTGCCTCCATGCTCTATCTGGATTACTCAAGGAATCACGGTGAATGGGAAGCCAATATTCATGGTGGTAATGAGAATCTGGAAGCCGTAGCGTTCCTGAAAAAGTTCAATGAGAAGGTTCATGCTGCATTCCCGGATGTAATGACCATTGCTGAGGAGTCAACAAGCTGGCCAGGTGTCTCCAAAGCGGTTGCAGACGGTGGGCTTGGATTTGACTTCAAATGGAACATGGGATGGATGAATGACACGCTTGAGTATATGAAGCTCGATCCTGTCTATCGTCAGCATCATCATGGCCAGATGACGTTCAGTACGGTGTATGCCTGGAGTGAGCATTTTGTTCTACCCCTATCCCATGATGAAGTGGTTCATGGTAAGGGCACTATTTTGACCCGTATGCCGGGTGATGATTGGCAGCGCTTTGCCAACCTGCGGGCTTATCTGGCATTTATGTATGCACATCCCGGTAAAAAACTTCTCTTTATGGGGGCTGAACTGGGTACCCATAAAGAGTGGAATCAGAATACGGCGCTGGACTGGAATTTGCTGGAGAACCCGGAAGGGTTTAATGCGGGTATTCAGAGGCTGGTTAAAACGCTTAACCGGCTTCATGGTTCAGAGTCTGCAATGTTTGCAGCTGATCTCATGACAGAAGGCTTTGCCTGGACAACTGGAGACGACAGTAGTCAGAGTGTTCTTGTATTCCGCCGCTATGATAATGAGGGGCAGTCAGTGCAGGTTATTTGTAATCTGACACCGGTTGTTCGTGAGAATTATCGTATTGGTGTTCCCGAGTCTGGCCGGTATTCTGAGGTGTTGAATACGGACGATGTGGGCTTTGGCGGAAGTGGTGTTACGGCAGGAGAGCAGCTTGAAGCGGAGGAAGTCCCTATGCATCATTTGCCATACAGCCTTTCTCTTACATTGCCGCCTTTGGCCACTGTGATCCTTAAGAGTTCCTGATATCTGTTTAATGTACTGGCTCCGTCAAAGTGGCGTAGCCAGTTCTCCTGGAAAGTCTCCTGATCAGGAGTGAACCATCCTGGCACCTTTGCAGCTTGGGTAGGTGCTGCATACCCAGCATTCCTGACCTGCCTGAGGGCCTTTTGTAAGCGTTCGTAGTTTCATGGTGCTATGGCATTTAGGACATTCCGGATCAACGATGGTCTCGACTTCTGCAATAGCTTCTCTTGGACTCGGGAGTTCGTATTCTGGGGTACCATCTTCTTCAAATCCACAAGTAGCGAGAACTGTGCGTCTCAATTCGGTAACATCCCGCCAGGGCTTCATACTGTATTCGAGTAATGGCAGATCTGCTGCTTCACAGAGTTGGCGTAACAGCTTGAATTCTTTTGAGCCTGATTTCTTATTGTATGGGATCAAGTTGATAACACAGCAAACTTCCATCTTTCTGCGATGATAGAGCACAAAATCAAACCGGCGATTTTTTTTGACATTAAGCACCATTGCAGTGCGGCTGAATTTTTTGGACTTAAGAACGTCGCCAACGGGTAAAGAAGGTAAAACCATCAAGTGACTGCGAACAGCAATATCCAGTTGCCCAAAAAAGGCTCGCTTATTCTGCTCGAAAATATGGCTGTTGGTTTTGGCTTTTAATGGGCTGAAAGAAAGCCAGAGGAACCAGGCCGTCACAACAGTAAAAATCAGGGAGCCTGAAAGAATGAGAGGAAAGCTATCCAGCAGCACTGCACTACCTTGTATTAGATTTAATGAGCCAATGGTATTATTGAGAAAGAGCCTCTGACAGACTCTCTAGCAAAGGTAGAGAGAATGAAGGCCTTTATGGCTAATCATGGGCGATGCAATAAATTCGCTTGTGGCTTATTACCAGTAAACGCAACCAGTTTGGGTGGCCGGAAAGGGCGGTCATGATCAGCCAGGCAGTCTTTTTTATAAAAGATTGCCCGGAGATAATAGCAACAAATATTCTTTTGTCATAATAGGTGTTTCTCCACAAAGGACAGATCTGTGGAGAATTACACACTATCGGCTGCTTATGAGAGTGTCTGGGAATAAAATAGCTTTAAACCGAGGACGACTCTTCTTGAGCTGCAGTTGCACCCTGAGTGCTTTCACTGGCATTGCCATTGCCATTGCCATTGTCGGGGATGACTTTTGTTGCAATGAGGCCTTTAGGGCCATGGCCAATTTCAAAACTGACCACCTGACCTGCCTTCAATGTTTTAAAGCCGTCCATATCAATGACAGAGTAATGAATGAGAACATCCTGATTCTCTGTCGCTTCCTGCGCCTGGATAAATCCATACCCTTTGGGGTTATTAAACCACTTGACTGTACCTACCAGCATAGCTTCCATTTCCTTCTTGGTCGCTTCCATACAGCTTAAATCCTTCAAATATTACATTGAAGGAACTGCTGGGAAACTGCAACCCTTGTTGTTTTATTTTTTGGCATTTTTTTATGGTTATTCATAAAAAGTGTCGTCCTTGCCACTTTAACTCCCTTCATCGCTGCTTAAAACAGGGCTGAATCCTCAGGGATCCAGCAAAGGGAACTTACAATATAACATCATAAATTGTCTTTGTAATAGCCCTGTTGAGGCTTTATCTGCTGATGTTACAGGCTTTTTCAGCTTTTTTTCTTGCTACAAAGCTGTGTCCAGAAGGGGGATAGCGTTTTTCATCGGTAATAATAAGGATAGGGAGTTATCTATTTCAGGCCTGCCAGGTGATTTTAACCTCTCTGATTTTGTACGACAGACTACAATTAAAAGCTCTGTAAATGTTGAGAAAACATCAATGGGCCAGCATGATGACTATGATTCCGTTGGTGATGGAAAGCTAAGCCTTGCCATACTTATCAAGCTCTTTTTGAGCGGTGTTCAGGTTGTTGGGGGAGGTATTGCCGGCAGCCTTTCCTTGATCGCAGACTCGATACATAACCTTGGAGATGCAGGGGCAATTCTGGTTGCAGTGATTGCCAGGAGGATAGGTTGCAAGTCTGCAGATAAGGTCATGACCTACGGATATAAACGGGCAGATGTTCTTGGGGCGTTAATAAACAGTGTATTTTTATTGGTTGTGGGAATATATCTCATATTTGAGGCTGTAGGTAAGTATTTCTACCCCACGGAAATTGACGGCTGGATTGTGCTGTTGGTTGCCGGTGTAGCCCTTCTGGTTAATATCACGACAACACTGTTAACTTTCAAGGCTGGAGCCAGAAGCGACATCAATATCAATGCGGTTTTTATTCACAATGCATCCGATGCGGTTGCTTCTCTGGCCGTCATTGTAGCCGGAGTGCTGATCATCAACTACCAACTCTATATTTTTGATGTCATAGCAACGATCGGGATATCAATCTATGTGATCTACAACGGTGCAATTCTTTTGAGACGCTGCATTATTATTCTTATGCAGGGGGTTCCCAGTAGCATTGATATTGAAAAGATAAGGACGGCCTTGGAAAGTATTGAGGGTGTGAAAAGAGTTGGTCTTATGCACGTCTGGCAGCTGGACGATAAAAAGATTTTTTTTGAAGGCCGTATTCTATTGAATGGCGCTGAGCCTGAGATGGTTAAAAGAAAAATCAGGGTGGCATTACGGCATCAGTTCTGCATCAATCACTCAACTCTGGAAACAAAGAGCACCCGTTGTCCCTAATACAATGATGAGTTGCCTGTGGAAGTGTTATGGGTTAATCAGAGAAATGCCTATCAGGCTGCCTGTTGGCAGCCTGATAGCACGATCATGAAGTTTTGTCAGAGGGTTGCTTCTCTTTGGGTAGAGTATGTTCATATTGAACGATACTTTCTTCGTCCACAGACTCCATTTTTACATCAAAACCCCACAGGCGATGAATGTGTTTGATGATTTCAGTGGTGCTGTCCTCATCAAGCGGTCTTCCTTTGTGCATGTAATGACGAAGCGTCAGCGAGCGGTCACCACGGACATCCACGTTGTAGACCTGAATGTTAGGCTCCCTGTTACCCAGGTTATATTGTGCGGCCAGGTTTTCCCTCAGCTGACGATAGCCTGAGTCATCATGGATTGCATCCACCTCCAGGTAAGGGTTGACCTCATTGTCATCGATGCTGAACAGCCGCATATCCCGCATTACCTTAGGCGACAGGTATTGAAGAATGAAGCCTTCATCCTTGAAGTTCTGCATGGCGAAGTGAACCGCATCCAGCCAGTCAGAGCCTGCCAGATCCGGGAACCACGCTCGATCTTCATCCGTTGGGTTCTCACAGATTCGTCGTATATCTCGGAAGATATTGAAGCCCAGGGTGTAGGGGTTTATTCCACTGTATCGTGGATCATCAAAATCTGGCTGAAAGACAACACTTGAATGCGAGTGCAGGAATTCCATGATAAAGCCTTCGGTTATCAGGCCTTCATCGTACATCTCATGCATCAGGTGGTAGTGCCAGAAAGTCGCCCAGCCCTCGTTCATAACTTGAGTCTGTCGTTGAGGGTAGAAGTATTGAGCCACCTTTCGCACAATTCGAATGATTTCCCGCTGCCAGGTTTCTAACAGTGGCGCATTCTTTTCAATGAAGTAGAGCAGGTTTTCTTCCGGATCCTTGGGGAAGCGAACGGTTTTTTTCTCCTGTTCACTCTCGCGGACAGGAATGGTCCGCCAGAGGTCATTCAGGTTGCGCTGAATGTACTCCTCCCGCTCCTGTGAACGAGCCTTTTCCTGCTCGGCAGACATAGGAGTTGGTCGAACATAGCGATTGACCCCCTGGTTCATCAGGGCGTGACAGGCATCCAGTACATCCTCGACGGCGCTGATGCCGTACTTCTCTTCACATTTGGCAAGATAGCTCTTGGCAAACAACAAGTAGTCAATGATCGCGCTGGCATCCGTCCATTGCCTGAACAGATAATTACCCTTGAAGAAAGAGTTATGTCCATAGCAGGCATGGGCAATAACCAGTGCCTGCATAGGCATGGTGTTTTCTTCCATGAGGTACGCTATGCAGGGGTTGGAGTTGATGACTATCTCATACGCCAGGCCCATTCTTCCCTGCTGGTAGTTCTGCTGGTTACTCAGGAACGTCTTGCCATAGCTCCAGTGGTTATACATCAACGGCATGCCCACGGAGGAGTATGCGTCCAGCATCTGCTCAGAGCTGATCACCTCTATCTGGTTCGGATAGGTGTCCAGTCTGAACTTGTCGGCCAGCCGGGCAAACTCCCGGTCATAGACTTCCAGTAGTTCGAAGGTCCAGTCAGAGCCGGTAGACAGCGGCTCTTTCCTTTCTTTTGATTTTTTTACAGGTGCTTCAGCTTCCAACATGACTTCCCTCCTTTTTCTCAAATAAACGGCGGAAGGTTGGGTAAATGTCCGCATAACTGCGGATCTGCTGCATGGCAAAATGTCCTGGATGTGCCTGCTCTATGGATTTGTACTCGTACCACAGGTTCTGGTGATGGCGATCTGTGATTTCTACATAGGAGTAGTACTGACAGACCGGGAGCAGTTTTTCCAGAATGATGTCGTGACATTTACTGGAATCTGCCTCCCAGTTATCACCATCAGAAGCCTGGGCGATATAGATATTCCACTCGTTGGGGGAGTAACGATTAGTGATGATTTCATCAGCCAGACGCAGGGCGGTGGATACAACGGTTCCCCCGGTTTCTCTGGCGTAGAAGAAGTCCTGCTCATCACACTCACGAGCTTCGCTGTGGTGTCGTATAAAGACGACCTCTACCGCTTCATAGTTTCTCTCCAGGAACAGGTAGAGAAGCAGGAAGAAGCGCTTGGCCATGTCCTTGATTTCCCGGGTCATGGAGCCGGAAACATCCATCACGCAGAACATCACTGCCTTGCTGGAAGGCTGAGGTACCTTGGCCATGTTGTTGAAGCGTAGGTCAAAGTCATCAATGAATGGCAGGCGCTTCAGCTTTTTATTAAGTACATTGATCTCTTCACGGATCCGGCGCGCCTGAAGATGGTCAACCTCATCCGGGCTGACTTCCATTTCCCGAAGCTCTCGCTTCAGCGTTCGGATCACTTTTCGGTCTTTTCCGGAGAGAGCTATCCGCCGTGCATGAGCTGCACGCAGTGAACGGACAACATTCAAGCGGTCTGGCGAGCCCGCTGTCGTAAAACCCGCGCGCTTTAATTTGTAGTCTGTGCTGTCTTTCAGCTCTTTCCTGACCAGGTTAGGCAGTTCCAGATCATCAAACAGGTACTCAAGAAATTCATCACGATTGATCTGGAAGGCAAAGTCATCAGCGCCTTCACCGCTGTCACTGGCCTTGCCATCTCCTGTACCCTGTCCGCCACCACCCGGAGGTCGCTGAATGCGATCGCCCTGGTTAAACTCTTTATTGCCCGGATGAACGTGGCCGTGATGGCCGCCCTGACCGTGATGAAAAAAAGGTTCATTCAGGTCTTTTTTCGGGATGGTAATATTGCTGCCGCTTTCAACGTCGGTTATTGAGCGTTGATCAACAGCATCCTGTACTGCCTCTTTGACAAGGCTGCGGTAACGCCTCAGAAAACGCTGTCGGTTGACAGTACTCTTCTTTTTTCCGTTGAGGCGTCGGTCGATTATGATGCTCATAAAGACGCTCCCCCGATAGTTGCTGTTCGCTTTATAGTGATTTGCCCTGCTAGCGCAGGGCATGAGGGTTATGCCCGCCTTGCTGGTAATGACAGGCGGGGATCGTTCTTATTGAGACTTGCGAACCCGGATATACCACTCGGATAACAGGCGAACCTGTTTCTCGGTATAGCCATGGGCAACCATCCGTGAGACGAAATCAGCGTGCTTGCGCTGATCTTCCTGAGATCCCTTGGCATTAAAGGAGATAACAGGCAGCAGGTCTTCAGTATTTGAGAACATTTTCTTCTCAATTACGGTGCGCATCTTCTCATAGCTCAGCCAGCTTGGGTTCTTGCCGTCATTATTGGCCCGGGCTCTCAGAACAAAGTTAACCACTTCATTCCGGAAGTCCTTGGGATTAGCAATGCCTGCAGGTTTCTCAATCTTCTCCAGCTCTTCGCTGAGTGCTGAACGGTCAAGAATATGGCCGGTATCCGGATCACGATATTCCTGATCCTGAATCCAGAAATCAGCGTAGGTGATGTAGCGATCAAAGATGTTCTGACCGTACTCAGAGTAAGACTCCAGGTAGGCGGTCTGAATTTCCTTACCCAGGAACTCGATGTACTTGGGCGTCAGGTACTCTTTGATAAACGACAGATAGCGATCCTGTATTTCTTCCGGGAACTGGTGCTGTTCAATCTGCTGTTCCAGAACATACAGAAGATGAACAGGGTTTGCTGCTACCTCTGATGGGTCAAAGTTGAAGACCTTGGACAGAATCTTGAAGGCGAATCGGGTAGAAAGACCGTTCATGCCTTCATCAACCCCTGCCATGTCCTTGTATTCCTGCAAGGGCTTGGCATTAGGATCGGTATCCTTCAGGTTCTCGCCGTCGTACACCTTCATCTTGGAGTAGATAGAGGAGTTTTCAGGCTCTTTGATACGGGACAGTGTGGTGAACTGCGCGAGCATCTTCAGAGTGTCTGGTGCGCAAGGAGCATCCTTGAGAGAACTGTGTTCAAGCAGCTTCTCATAGATATGGATCTCTTCACTGACTCTTACGCAATAAGGCACCTTGACAATGTTAACCCGGTCAATAAAGGCTTCATTGGTTTTATTATTTCTGAAAGTCTGCCACTCAGATTCATTTGAGTGAGCTAGAAGAACGCCTTCATAAGGAATGGCGCCAAGACCTTCGGTACTGTTGTAGTTACCTTCCTGGGTTGCGGTCAACAATGGGTGTAACACTTTAATCGGTGCTTTGAACATCTCCACAAATTCCATGATGCCCTGGTTGGCCCGGCACAATGCGCCAGAGAAGCTGTAGGCATCAGGATCATCCTGAGAATATTCTTCCAATTGACGAATATCGACTTTACCCACCAGGCTGGAGATATCCTGATTGTTCTCATCGCCAGGCTCGGTTTTGGCGATAGCCACCTGGTTTAAGCCGCTTGGATAAAGTTTTACAACACGGAACTTGGAGATGTCTCCACCATACTCGTTCAGCCGCTTCACGGCCCAGGGGGACATAATATATTTAAGGTACCGACTTGGAATACCGTATTCTTCCTTGAGAATTTCAGCATCTTCCTCAGGGTTGAATAATCCCAGTGGGGATTCAAAAACCGGGGATCCCTTGATGGCATAGAAAGGTACTCTTTCCATCAGCTGCTTTAATCTTTCAGCGAGGGATGACTTACCGCCACCCACTGGTCCCAGTAAGTAGAGAATCTGTTTCTTCTCTTCCAGACCCTGCGCGGCATGTTTAAAATAAGAGACGATCTGTTCAATGGCTTCTTCCATGCCATAGAATTCTTTGAACGCCGGGTACTGTTTAATCAGTTTATTAGAAAAGATCCTGCTGGAGCGTGGATCCCGGGAAGTGTCAATCACCTCAGGCTCACCAATCGCTTTCAGCATACGTTCAGCTGCGTTGGCATAAGCCCAGGGATCTGTTTTGCAGAGTTCCAGGTACTCTGTGAGACTCATCTCTTCCTGTTGGACGGACTCGTATCTCTGCTGATATTGAGCAAATATGG
Source organism: Endozoicomonas sp. (assembly GCF_965196975.1). Taxonomy (NCBI): domain Bacteria; kingdom Pseudomonadati; phylum Pseudomonadota; class Gammaproteobacteria; order Oceanospirillales; family Endozoicomonadaceae; genus Endozoicomonas; species Endozoicomonas sp. Next base: position 3,284,327 of record NZ_OZ239981.1, on the reverse strand, counting down.
ACATCTGTTTTCCCCCTCGCCTGATCGTTGTGAGTCTTGTAAGGCGTACTACTTAATTATGATTTTCAGGAGTCTTACTATCCTTATGAACGACACATTATCAATAATGAAAAAGTGTACGTACATTTACGTTATAGAACTAATAGATAAGAATGTCTATACCTTTTACGGTTTGATTTTTCAGGAATTATTTGTAAACAAAAAAAATGGGTGGGGATAAAATAGACAAGTGTTTAATAGGCATCCAACCAGTCTAGATTATTTTTTCATCTATTTGAATATACTTTGTCGTATATATGTTGATCATGTGGGTTTATTAAATTTCAAAATAATCTCAAAAAATAAGTTCTACTGAGTTTTCTATCAATTATTGGCATGTCAGGTTAACAGTAATTTCCTGAAAATAGAGCCTCCTGATAATAATTTATCGTCGTATAATTACGAATCTTATTTATTGTAAGGAATAAAGATGCTCTTTCTCCTCTATCTGGTCTTGGGGGCTTGTGCCGGAGTAATGGCTGGTTTGTTTGGTATTGGTGGGGGGCTGATTATAGTCCCTGTACTGATCTTCAGCTTCAAAGTCCAGGGCATGTCGCCTGAGGTTTTGACTCATATGGCTGTTGGCACATCCCTGGCTACTATGGTAGTTACATCGCTAAGCTCGATCAAAGCGCACCAGGATGAGGGAGCTGTTCAATGGCGGATATTTGCCACATTAAGTGTTGGTATTCTTGCCGGTGCTTTTCTCGGAGTTTATACCGCCGTGAATCTGAGCGGGCACGTGTTGCAGAAGCTTCTGGGTGTATTTGCCATACTGGTGTCGGCAAAAATGTGGTTTGGTTTTAAGGTTCATGAAGGTGCCAGAATTCCAGGAAAATCAGTACTGGTAAGTGCAGGCGTTGTGATTGGTTCCGTTTCCAGTATGTTTGGTATTGGGGGAGGGACACTCTCTGTCCCATTTTTGCGCAGAATCAGCCTGACGATGAAGCAGGCTGTTGGAACATCGGCGGCCTGTGGCTTTCCTATCGCTGTAATGGGTGCCATATCAAACATGGTGTTGGGTGAAAAGGGTACTGAACTGCCTGCTCTTGCTACCGGGTATGTGTATTGGCCCGCTTTTCTGGGAATAGTCCTGACCAGTATGCTATTTGCACGAATTGGTGCCCGAATAGCTCATGGGCTACCGGCAGAAAATCTGCAGAAAATGTTCGCCGTTTTCCTATTTATAGTAGGGGCCCAATTTTTGATATAATTGAGGTAACTATTCAGCACCCTTCATATAAATCTGGAATTTTCTGATTTTTCGACCATCATCTTATACTCAATTTTTCTAACAAATCTCCAGTATGGAACCAGACTTCCCAGCTACTCCGTTTACCGAAGCTCTCCTTAAAGAGAATGAAGAGCTTCGGACCGAGAATGCGCTTTTACGGGAACGTTGCAGCGAACTGGAAGAAAGGGTTAATAAAAACAGTCAAAACAGTAGTAAGCCACCATCGTCAGATGGTTATCAAAAGCCCAGTAAAAAAGGGAGTGATAAAGGTGATACATCTTCCAAAGAAGCCCCCTGCTCCTCACAGGAAACACCGAACCCCAAAAGCCTTAGACCATCTTCAGGCAATAAACCAGGTGGCCAGAAAGGTCATCAAGGCTCTTGTTTGAGACGTGTCGCCTTACCCGATTATGTCAGGCATCTGAAGGTTGAAAAATGTTGCTGTTGCCAGTCTTCGCTTATCGATATTAAACCCACCAAATACATTGAGCGACAGGTTTTTGATCCAGGTAGACCCGGAGAATTTGAAGTTACCGCGTACTGGGCAGACGTTAAAGTATGTCCTTGTGGTAAACGGAACACCGCTGAGTTTCCCCAAGGAGTGAAAGCCGCTGCTCAATACGGAGAAGTGACTCAGGCAATGGCTGTTCATTTAAACCAGTATCACTTCATCCCATATCACCGGGTGTCTGAGTATTTCAATACTATTTATTGCATGAGTGTCAGCGCAGGCTCTGTTGCCAATTTTGTTGCCTATACCCATGAGAACCTGGCCTCTACTGAGCAGAGTATCCGCGATGCTTTACAAGAAAGTCCGGTTGCAGGAGCGGATGAAACTGGCATGCGGGTTGACGGTTCACTGTGGTGGTTACACATTATGCGAGATGACCAATGGACGCTTTACTACCTCTCAGAAAGGCGAGGTTGTGAAGCAATGGATGCAATGGGCATCCTGCTGACTTTTGCAGGCATTCTGGTTCACGATCATTGGAAGTCCTACTTTGCCTATGCGGCAGTGCATGTGCTTTGTAATGCCCATCATCTGAGAGAGCTTCAGGGAGTTGTCGATAGGGATGCGAATAAGCTGGCTCTGCGGCTGATGAAATTGCTTACGCTCTCCTGGCACTTCTGCAAGAAATACAAAGCAGCCGGTCTGACTCAAATGCCTGGTGCAATACAGCTTCGCATTGAGACGATATACGACCAAATCCTTCAAAGGGCTCTCACGAAGGAAACCGCTTATATGGAAAAACAACGACAGGTGCTTGGACGTAAGAAGGTCAGGAATACCAAGGCCTACAACCTGTTCAAAAGGCTTATTGAGTTTAAGGTTGAAACGTTGCGCTTCATGTCGGACTTTTCAATTCCCTTCGATAACAATGGCAGTGAACGTGATGCCAGGATGGCCAAACTTAAGCAGAAGATCTCAGGCTGCTTCAGAAGCGAAGACGGAGGTACCATGTTTACCCGAATCCGAAGCTATTTATCATCTGCTAAAAAGCAGGGGTTGAACATATTTCAGGCGCTTCTTAAAGCGGTTCGAAATTACAACAATACGCCTTTGCTGGGTGCTGAATAGTTACAATGACAGTATTATAAAGTGTTGAGAAAATACACTTGAATGCTGTCAGGGTTGGCTCATTAGCCAGATACCTTGGTACACTGTGACGATATTATTTTGATCGGAATCGGTTTGTGATTGCATACCCTGAGATAGATCCCATTGCGTTTAGTGTTGGCCCACTAAGTGTTCACTGGTATGGCCTCATGTATCTGGCTGGTTTTGCACTGGCACTCTGGTTAGGCAGTATCCGTGCTCGAAGATCCGAGGGACTGTGGAGGCCTGAGCAAGTCAGTGACCTGGTTTTTTATGGTGCAGTTGGGGTTATTCTGGGAGGGCGTGTCGGTTATGTGATCTTCTATCACTTTGACTACTTCATAAGAGACCCTATCTGGCTTTTTAAAGTCTGGGATGGTGGCATGTCCTTTCATGGAGGGCTTCTGGGTGTTCTTGTTGCCATGTGGCTCTATGGACGTTCCCAGGGCAGGAACTTCTTTCAAGTTACCGATTTTATAGCCCCACTGGTGCCTTTGGGACTTGGCCTTGGCCGAGTTGGAAACTTTATTGGTGGAGAGCTTTGGGGTAGGGCGTCCGATGCTCCATGGGCCATGGTTTTCCCTACTGACCCCAGTCAGTTGGCAAGGCATCCCTCACAGCTTTATCAGTTCTTTCTGGAAGGCCTTGTTCTGTTCTGTATTCTATGGTGGTTTTCATCAAAGCCCAGACCAAGGATGTCAGTTTCTGGTTTGTTCCTGCTTATCTACGGGCTTGCAAGATTTGCCGTTGAATTTATACGGGAGCCTGATGTCCAGCTTGGTTTTATTGCTTTTGACTGGCTAACCATGGGGCAGTTGTTATCTTTGCCTATGGTCGTTATGGGTATAGTGTTTATGATTTGGGGATATCGTCACTACCCATTGGTTAATGGTATGAACAGTGATGACGCTTCCTGGCTGGAAAAGGCCAGAATGAATAAACGTGGATCGAAAAAACGATGAAAGAATATCTGGACCTACTGCGACATGTGAAAGATCATGGTACTTTCAAAGCGGATCGAACCGGTACGGGTACCTACAGTGTGTTTGGCTATCAGATGCGGTTTGATCTTTCTGATGGCTTTCCACTGGTGACGACCAAAAAGTGTCACCTGCGCTCAATTATTCATGAATTGTTGTGGTTCCTCAAAGGGGATACCAACATTGGCTACCTTCAGGAAAATGGTGTCCGAATCTGGAATGAGTGGGCAACGGGTGAAGGGGATCTTGGTCCAGTTTATGGCAAACAGTGGCGAAGCTGGGAGGGGGCCAATGGTGAAGTGGTTGACCAGATTCAGTGGTTGTTGAATGAGATCAAAACCAACCCTGATTCGCGTCGTATGGTCATCAGCGCATGGAATCCATCAGTACTTCCTGATGTTGCCTACTCGCCAAAAGAAAATGCCGCTATGGGGCGTCAGGCGTTACCACCTTGCCACTGCCTTTTTCAATTTTATGTACTGAATGGAAAACTTTCCTGCCAGTTGTATCAGCGCAGTGCCGATATTTTTCTGGGAGTGCCGTTTAATATCGCCTCCTATGCGCTGTTGACCATGATGATCGCGCAGGTGTGTGATCTGGAACCTGGTGATTTTGTACATACCTTTGGTGATGCCCACTTGTATTCTAATCATCTTGAGCAGGCTGAAGAGCAGCTAAACCGAACACCATATCAGCGACCTCAGATGAAGTTAAACCCGGCAATTCGTGATCTGTTTGAGTTTACCGGTGATGACTTTGAGCTGGTTAATTATGAAGCTCATCCGCATATAAAGGCAGCTGTATCCGTTTAGTTGGGAGTCCCTTTCCTTCCGGATAGCCCTTTGATCATTTATCCGCGGGGAAGCCTGCGGATAAATGGACTTAGTGAATTTCTAATGTGATAGGAGTCAATAATTCAGGATCAGAAAAAATGGTTCGTTGCTCTCTGTCTGCTCTCCTTGGATTACGCCTCATCAGTTCGGTACTGATTCTGTCCATATCTCGAACTGGTGTCTCATCAAGGCGAAAACCGACCAGTGCGGTATTCCTTTTCTGTACTTCAGTGTGGCCACCATAAACCATGAATAATTCGACGATCATGGCATAGAGTGGGTTTGCTTCCTGATTTTCATTTTCCTGACTCTCATGAAGGTGCATGTTAGTCGTCAATAGAGACTGAAGAACGGCTTGAACAATCGAGGTACGATCTTTATTACTTTTGCAGCCGCTGAAAATATCAATATTAAGTTCTTCAAGAATTTGGAACAGACGCTCTGTAAAAATAAATGGATCAAACTCATTGGTAATGGCCTCAAAGTCCTTTTTATTGCCGAGCAGCTTCCAGAGCTGATCATTCAATGCCTTCACTTTTTTCTGTCTGCCTTCTGGAAGGTTGCGTAACTTTCTACTAACCAGGCCATCTAGCCAGGATTTGGACTCGTTATTCACTTTATTAACGGTTTTCCATGTGTTACCAGCTTTTCTCATTAAGTAATTTAAAGCCTTTTTAAAAAAGCTACTGTGGGCTGGCTGTTTGAGCGCCAGCTGGTTGCACGGAATAACAAACATCCTGACATTAGGGGTTATTTTTACTGTCGCGTCTTGTCCATTATCCAGGTAAACCTTTAGCTCCATTTTTTGCCCGGACAGTTTTTTAAACATCTCATGCAGCTCTTCAACCCATTTCTTCTCATCGTCTTGCCCAATTGCCGTCATAAGTCGGTTATTTCTAATATAATCCGGGCTTAACAGGTTCATGTAAACTGCATCCAGATCGATAGGTTCATGCTTGGGGTCATCCATTGCTTTCTGAAGTTCTGGCAGGTGGTTTTGAACCAGCAGGGCAGTGAAGATTTCTTTTATGCGATCGAGAGTTACTTTTTCCCTTTCAGTTTTATCTTTTTCTGCATAGGCGTAGGGGCAGCCAACACGAATTTGGCGGGTAACCGGATTGCCATCAATTTTCATGGTATAGCCCATCATATTGACAGCATGCTTTGTATCTCGTTGCATGGAAGGAGCTAGCTTTCCTTCATAGTCATTCTCAAAGGGGGATCGGTTGCCGGATTTTTCTTTAAGTTGCTCTGTGGGTATACAGAGGCGCATGGCTGCAGCTGGAAAGTAGGAACTACTGACTTCCCTCCATTTTCCATCTAAATAAACATTAAGCCGAGTTTCAAACGGTTCAGAATTTTCAGAAAGAACGTTAATTAATTCCCGGTCAAAGAGTTTAGGATTATGAAAAAGTTTTCTGAGCGCGAGATCAAGCTCGAGAAAATCATCCATGTTTTCGGCGATAGATTCTACAGGTGGATCGCTCTTTTTTTTATCGGTTTCTAAGACTGGTTCATCCGAGGGTAAGGGAAAGTCAAATAGATCTGAAGATTGGTCTTTATTATCATTCAAAGTGTCTATTGTTTCTGATGAACTTTCTTTCTTTTCCTTCAGGTATTGCTCTTGTTCAACTTTTTCTTTTTTTTCATGAATAATCTTTTTTGCCTTGTATCGATATTTATCAATTTGCCTTTGGTATGGTTCCTGTTCAACTAGCCTGCTCACGAGACGTTCATAAACCTCAATCTGCTGCAAATACTGATGACTACTTCGGAAATCGTATTTATTCGCATGTTCAATGAACACCCTTAGGCCCTGAAAGTCATCGTCAAGAGATTTTGTGATTTCCTGAAGTTCTTGTGGCATAAGAGTGTAATCATAGTGTTTGAACAGTGCTCGGGTGTAGCCAAGTGTGCTTTTTTCTATTCTATCAAGCTGTGCCAGTGTTGAAGAAGGTGAAGGACCATATCGTAAAAATGAGAGTTGGGTGTCTATAATGAGTTTCTGAACTTTAGCTCTTCTGTTGACTAACATGCTCGTTAACTTTTTTAACTCTGTATCCGGTATAATGTTCCTAAATAGTCTGTCCTGGTTTGTTTTAGATGGCCTCTGGCTATTAGCTGAGTTTTTGAAGTGGAAAGGGTGAGTATCATGATTTCTGTGATAAATCTCTAAAAATGGATCGACATATGATTGTTGCTCTTTCTCCCATTCATCATCCTCATCAATGAGTGGTTCTAAATCTTGAGCATCATAAAGGTCAGGCTCGTCCTCAATGGTTCTTCTGACATCAACTCTATAGTCACTGATGTTGGTGCTTTTAAAGGGTGTTTGATCTTTTTGTGTGGGGGAGGCATCATCTTTTGGGTCATAATAGCTATGATGTTTTTTATTTCCCTCATGATGTGCTGTTGGAGATTTTCTTATCCTAAAAATATTGATTATTTTTGACAAGGAGAACTCTGATAACTTTTTGAAAGCCCTTTTCTTGCTTTGTCTTGGCTTTTTTAAGGTTTTTTTTACAGACCGTTCAGATATCTTTTTTCTTGTTGTGAGCTGATGATAAATCTTTCCAGGAAGGGAGGCTGACCACCTGAAGCCTCTGGATATTACGCTGGGGGCATTTTTAACAGCTCGTGCTGTTCTGGACCAAAATCCATTTTTATCGTTGTTCTCGCCAGTTAGTAAGGGCGTTTTGGTGCTCTCTGTTTTGGATGTTGGGCGAAAATCAATAGGCATAAATTACCTACCCCCGTATAAAAAAACTCAGTTATATTCTCTATTTTTTGTTGACTGTCTACCATTAGACTAATTTATTGTTTTCTTAGAGGTATATGGTTCTGTTAAGCAATAATTATAATACGTTGCCGATATCAGTATTGTCTTATACTTTTTTATCTCTTTTTAATATATAAATAATTTTTATATTCTTTAATGGTATTTCTAATGCTTCATTTTTTGAAAAAGATGAAGCATTAGATACATGCTAATTAATCCTGATTTTCAGGTACAGGCAGCTGGGCAACTCCCAGGTCAAGCTCTTCTTCAATGACTTCCTGATCATACTCGGTATCTGCCAGGGTGCTGCTGACTTTGGCAAGGTGGACCAGTGCATCGCCTTCATTGGCCAGTGGAAGCTGGCTAAGGCCGATAACCACACCATCAAAAGGTGCAGTAATGCTTTCACTGTCATTGGCATCAAACGGGTTCACGATGGTCATCATGGTGTCACCTTCCTTTACAAGATGACCCTGTTTGATATGAAGTAACACCAAGCCATCCCTTGAGCTTCTCAACCATTGGCTCTGGTTGCACTCCCATGGCTGAATAGCCGGTGCTTTGACTGGTTTTTTGGGCAGCATGTTCAGATGTCGCATAACACGCATAACGCCTTTGAGGCCCAGTTTGATTGATGCTTCTTCAAGTCGCAGGGCTTCACCAGCCTCATAAACCAGTGCAGGAATGTTGTACTCGTTTGCAGCCCCCCTGAATGAGCCATCTCTCAGGGATGAGTGGAGGATCACCGGTGCTCCAAACGCTCTGGCCAGACCAAGACATTTCTCGTTGGTCAGATCCGTTCTCAGCTGCGGCAGGTTTGTTCTGTGAATGGCTCCAGTATGGAGGTCCAGGGCATAGTCAACGTGTGGAAAAATGCCCGTAGTGATCAGGTTGGCGAGTCTTCCCCCCAGAGATCCTTTGCTGGATCCCGGGAAGCAGCGGTTCAGGTCCCTGCGGTCAGGCAGGTAGCGGATTTGCTGGATGAATCCGAGCTGGTTAACGACGGGAATAACGATCAGAGTCCCATAGATTTTGGACAGGTTTTTGTGACCGAGGATCTGTCGGCAGATTTCCACGCCATTCAGTTCATCACCATGAATGGCGGCTGTTACTAAAAGGCATGGACCTTTCTTGCGACCGTGAATAACCTCCATTCGAAGATCAATGGGAGTATCGGTGTAGAGTTTGACGACAGGGATATTAAGGTGCTGTCGTGTACCTGGCAGGATAGTATGGCCAAATAGCTCTAGGGGTTGTGCTCTTTCCATGGAGGACTCCAGCCCCGATCATCAAGCGTTCTAGAGAGAGACCGGGGTTGAAAAGCATCACTCGGTGTTCTTTTAATCAGAGTGATGGTGGGTTGGTGAAATTGTTTTATCCAGTAATCCGTGTGTTACTGGTGCGATGATAGTTATTCTCAATGTATTCGATGATGCAGTTGGCTACATCGTTGGCCGTAGCCCGCTCAATACCCTCAAGCCCAGGAGATGAGTTGACCTCCATCACCAGAGGGCCGCGATTGGAGCGAAGAATGTCCACACCTGCCAGCCTCAGACCCATGGCTTTTGCCGCCTTTACTGCTGTGGCTCGCTCGTCTTTAGTCAGTTTCACCAGGCTGGCACTGCCGCCACGGTGAATATTTGAACGGAATTCACCTTCCGGTGCCTGACGTTTCATGGCTGCGATTACTTTGTCGCCTATCACAAAGCAGCGAATATCGGCACCACCGGCTTCTTTGATGTATTCCTGAACCATAATATTGGCTTTCAGACCCATAAACGCTTCCAGAACGCTTTCCGCCGCTTTTCGGGTCTCTGCCAGTACTACACCGATTCCCTGAGTGCCTTCCAGCAGTTTGATGACCAATGGGGCACCACCAACCATGTCGATCAGGTCAGGAATATCCCCAGGACCACTGGCAAAACCGGTAACTGGAAGGCCAACCCCTTTACGCGACAGCAGTTGCATTGACCGTAATTTGTCACGGGAGCGGGCAATGGCCAGAGACTCATTCAGTGAATAACAGTTCATCATTTCAAACTGGCGAAGAACTGCAGTTCCATAAAAGGTATTGGAAGCTCCAATGCGTGGAATCACAGCATCATAGTGAGGCAGCTCAACCCCTTTCATATGAATACTGGGGTTTTTGTCATTGATATTCATATAGCAACTTAAAATATCAATAACATCGATCGTATGACCTCTGGCTTCTGCAGCCTCAATGATGCGGCGGGATGAATATAACCGCTCGTTACGTGAAAGTAGCGCAATTCGCATTGGGTAATTCCTGATAAAAGGTCATTCTGCGCTCTGGCTGAAAACCTCGTTCATTAATGGTAGAGAAAAAGTATGGCTTACCAGAGAGCTTTTTACTGAATATACGGGGATCGGCAGATTCGTAAAACTGTTTTATAAAAGTAGTACTCATCTTTTACTATGAAAATTCGGCTACTTTGATTTCTGTAGCCATTTCATGGTTTGTGATGAGCGGAGTACTCTGCTCATGACTATTTATTCTATCTTCACAAAAACGATCCGGGTAACTGGTTGTAAACGGCAATATAAATCAAAGCGGGCTGACAAACTGCAGCCCTTGGGTAGAGGAGGGATCCTAATCAGTAACGGGAGTCAATTTACCAGTGGTCAAAGACCAGGTGCTCGTCTCCGAGTAATTCCCGCAACCGTTTGCGTTCAAGGTGAAGCTCCGCTTTCGACCGTTTTTTCTCATAGTCAGCCTGGCGGGTGCGATAACGCTTTTTGGCTCTGGCCGCTTTTTCAAACTCTTCTTCGAAGTCTGGATACTCTTCCATCTCTGCCTGCTCTGAATGCCGGTCAAGACAAATAGCAAACAGCCGTTCCTCATCTGCAAACCATCGCTCACAGAGATTGTGGAACTGGCGTTGCAGCGCTAATTTCTGGTAAAACCATGGTTCAGTCAATAAAAAAAAACAGAGCCTGCATAAAACAGGGGGAAAGCCTGTTTTTTAGTAATTACCTGCGTTTTAGTCTGTAAGCAAGCAAGATTTTCTATGCTTTTGCTTTTTTTATTGGCTTTTTTTAGTGTTTTATATTTGTTTTGGTAAGTGGCGTTGAGCGATTTTTCTCGGTTTTTTCTTAAATGCTGGTGAATGAAGCGCCATAAAACCGGTACAACGAAATAGTTTCTCTGGGATTACGGCCATCGCTACTTAGTCTCTCAGCTTTTTTCGGGTATGCTCATAAACTTTAGATCAATCGCCCGGCAATCAGCTCTCCATCATGTTCTCCCCTGATATCTTCCAACCATTTCGCAACTACTGGGCAAATGACCGGTTTAATTACAGTGTAAAAGTCTTTTTTGCCTTGGCTGGCGTTACCTTACCCGCCTGGTATCGGGGAACAACCGATGAGATCACACCCATGGTCCTGGGCATTATTGCTGCTGCTCTGGCCGAAGTGGATGACAACCTTTGGGGAAGAATTAAAGCCCTGGTCTTGATGCTTGCCTGTTTTCTATTGGCATCACTGTCAATTGAGCTGCTGTTCGGTCATCCATTTCTTTTTGCTGCCGGACTCTTCTGCTCAACGTTTGGCTTTACCATGCTCGGTGCTATGGGGCCACGGTACAGCAGTATGGCATTTGCTTCGTTACTTCTGGCGGTTTACACCATGCTGGGTGCGGGAGAAAGTCCCAGTCTCTGGGAACAGCCGACTCTGCTTCTGGGCGGAGCGCTCTGGTATGGTGTGCTGTCTCTGGTCTGGCATATCCTCTGGCCGAATCGACCTGTGCAGCAGTCTCTGGCTAATGTATTTAAAGAACTGGCTGGTTATTTTGACAGTAAAAGCCTGCTGTTTGATCCCGTTGCTAATATGAACCCTCAGCCTTCACGCTTGGAGGTGGCCAGGAAAAATGCAAGTGTTGTTAACGCTCTGAATCAGGCCAAGGTGTCATTGCTTCAGAGAGTTCGCCGGCAGACCAGTGTGCGAGAGCAGCCTTTTCTGCAAATTTACTTTCTTGCACAGGATATTCATGAGCGGGTGAGTTCCTCTCACTATCGCTATCAGGATCTGGCAGAAAGCTTCTCCCGAAGCGATATTCTTTTCCGCTTTCAGAAAATGCTCAGAGTTCAGGCAAATGCATGTCGGGCAATAGCTCATTCTCTGGCCATGGGGCGAGAGTATGTGCATGATAGCGAAAGTGTGGCTGTTCTTGATGAGCTGCAGCAGTCACTGGAATATCTGAAACAACAAAACAATCCACAGTGGCAATCGTTACTGGTTCAGCTGGAATACCTGCTGAAAAATCTGGCGACCGTGGAATTACAAATGTCGTCGGTAGGGCACCCCAGTTCAGAGATGCCTGGTGACGAGGGGATACTGGCAGACTCCGAACCTCAGGGGGTCAAGGCTCACCTGCTGTGCATCTGGAATGAATGCCGTCTGGACAGCCCTCTATTTCGGCACGGCCTTCGTCTGGCAACGGCGCTGACCCTAGGCTATGGGCTGATTGTGCTATTGAACCTGCAACCCGGTTACTGGGTTCTGCTGACCATACTGTTTGTCTGCCAGCCCAGCTACAGCGCAACAAGGCAGAAACTTACCCAGAGGGTTCTTGGAACCCTGGCCGGTCTGCTGGTCGGGATACCTCTTCTGTACCTTTTTCCGGGGCAGGAAGGTCAGCTGGTTCTGATGGTGATCAGCGGAATTCTGTTTTTTGCGTTTCGCACCGTGCGCTATGACCTGGCAACCGCCTTTATTACCTTGCTGGTGTTGTTTTGTTTTAATCAGCAGGGGATGGGCTTTGCTGTGATTATGCCTCGTCTGGGGGATACACTTCTCGGCTGTCTGCTGGCTGTCGCTGCAGTTGCTTTTATTCTGCCTGACTGGGAGTCAAAGCGGCTGAACCGGATTATGGCGTTGACCATATCCAGGCATAGGGAATATCTGGCTCAGGTCATGGAGCAATATCAAAATGGCAAGCGGGATACAGTGGATTATCGCCTGGCCCGCCGTCATGCTCACAATATGGATGCACAGCTATATGCAGCCATTATGAATATGCTCACGGAGCCGGGGCGCTATCAGCGGGCAAAGGATGAAAGTTTTCGTTTTCTGGCTCTTTCCCATGCCTTGTTGAGTTATATCTCTACACTGGGGGCACACCGCATCCGGTTGGCTGACCATATTGTTGAAGACAAGCTTCAGGAATCGTACCTGGTTATTGATAATCACATGCAGCTGCTGGAAACCCAGCTTTCAGGGAATCAAGACAAGGATAAGATAGAGGTAGATTCTTATCCATCAGCTACTATTCATGGCTGGCTTGAAGAAGAGAACCCTGAAGTGAGGCTGTTATTACAGCAGCTTCAGCTGATGTTCAAAATCATGCCCGAGATGCACGCTCTGGCTCTGGCTTTAAAAAGCTAACCCACTAAGCTAAGCATTGATTCTGGCTCTGGTGTCCGCAGAAGGGGGCTTACTTCTACTTGGCGGGTTGTGTTGAGCGAGAGTGAAGTGATCGTCTACTAGTTTGTGTATTGCTGATATATTGCTTTGCCCTTCCTTAAACTGGTTGTTCTGGTTATGGGTTTCAACAGTGTATATAACTTCGCTACAGGATCGTTGTGTTTGCAGGTGAACCGAGTAAGGACCTTTTTGAACGGCTGTTTGTGGAAAGCCAGAATGGAGTGTCTGATTCATTGAGTTGGAAGAATTTATTTGGGGAGTTGGGTGCCCTTGAAGGTTTGGGTATGAAACTTGCCAGTGGTGATAGTTCGCGGTTGTATTAGCTTGTTGATTATTTCGATCCTGAAGAGAATAAGTAGGGTTATTGGTTATAGGATCAAGAGTAGAGCTGTCATAGTAATCTGTGAACATGCTTACCTCCAGCTGGTAGGTATTAGCTGAATACTAAGACTGCAGGATTGGGAAAGAGTTCTCTATTTTGATGAAAAATAAAATCAGAAAGGGCATTAGCTGATAAGAATTTTATATGGCACTGAATTTCAGTGCCATAATCAGGAGCGGATCAATCGCTGTCCATCATACCGTCATCCTGGAAGATAACAGACTGATCGACAGTTTCACCGTTGGTTGCGCAGCCAGTCAGCAGGGTCAGCATGCCTGCAAAGAAAATAACAAGAGCCTTTTTCATTTTAAGTTTCCAACTTTCGAATATGGTGCTGATCATCGATCAAAACTTTCGAAAAGTTATTGATATTGGTCAGTCTTTTTACAATGCTGTCTGTAAAATAATCACAGACAGCACGTGTTTTCACTTTCCTTACTGAGCTTTCGTCAGTTTGATCTCTGCAGGAATACCAAAGTAGCTGCTGAAGACCAGACTGGTGCAGTCACCGCTGGTAGCAACCTTAACTTTGTCGTTCATCTCAGCCGCCTGCCATGCGCCTTTGATGGTTACTGCAATATCAATGGTTTTTGGCATGGTTTCCTTGGGTGCTCTCTCTGAATGATTGAAACAATAGTGCTCTATTTTCACAGCTACTATGGGAACACCACTCATAATAGTTAACTGTCATGCCCGCTTCTGTTATTTCCAGCTCTACCAAAAGCATCGTTTTGCAAATTGAAGTTTCTATAGATTCAGGCAACATGCTGAATCTTGAAGATAGTTTACAGCGTGCACTCAATGAAGCCGGGCAGCTTGGAACAAAAGAGTTATTGGGGCTATTTGAATCACCCAATAAAGAACCTATCGTCGTTAATCAGCAGAAGTGGAACTACAAAGGAAAGGTTCTTAAGCACTATGAAACCTTATACGGTCGTATACCTTTGGAGCGCTCCGTATATCAGGGTGTCAGAGGTGGCAGTACTCTGGCAGCACTTGATCTTCGTGCCGGTATTATTGGTTCAGCTACCCCCAAATTTGCCAAGTCTATCGCCTGGAAATACAGCCAGATGCCAGCGCCTGCGGTAAAAGAAGATTTTGAGACCAACCATCAAAGGACGCTTTCAAATTCTTATATCAAGCATTTATCGGACAGAGTAGGTGCATTAATTGAAGACCAGCAAGACACTCACTACCACCTTCCTCCACTAAAAGAGCCTGTTGAAACAATAGCCATTGGTCTGGATGGAACCTGCATGCTGCTTTGTGAAGAAGGCTGGAGGGAAGCCATGTGTGGGACATTGAGCCTATATTCTGCAGATGGAGACAGGCTCCACACGATATATACAGCCAGTTCGCCAGAGTATGGTAAACAAAGCTTTATGAGCAAGCTCGACGAGGAGATTGCAGATCTAAAACGACTCTACCCAAATGCCACATACATCGGGGTAGCTGACGGGGCTAGAGAAAACTGGAGTTATTTGAAACAACATACCTCTGGGCAGATACTCGATTTTTATCATGCATCTGAATATTTAGCTGGAGCAGCGGAAGCACTGTTTCCAACCAGTAAGGCGAAGCGACACCAGTGGCTTGAAGACAGGCTACATAGTTTGAAAAACAAGCGTGGAGCAGCCAAAAAAATCCTTCAGGAAATTGAATCAGCCGAGCTCCCGAAAAAGACAATCGCACTGACAGAGAAGCGCTACAAAGCTGTGAGCTATTTTACAAACAATCACCAGTTAATGAATTATCATCAGGCGCTTAAACGCCATTGGCCAATAGGTTCAGGAGTTACTGAAGCGGCTTGTAAGACTCTGGTAAAGCAACGATTATGTGGTTCTGGAATGAGGTGGAAAGCAACAGGAGCGGAAGTGCTTTTGACAACAAGAGCACTGATCCAGAGTAAGGGGCGCTGGGAACAACTTTGGTCTGAGTTCATGACTGGAAAGGTTGAAGCTAACCTATGAGTCAGTTATCAAATTGAGAGAGCACCCGTTTCCTTGGTCAGTCCAAGATCGGTGGTAACGGCGCTGATGGTCATTTCCGTGTCAGAAACCGGGCGGGTCATCACCATGGCCTCACGACTGATGCTGTTGACCACGCCTTCATTAAAGCTTCCACCCGTGAAGGCAACATAACCGGTTACCTGAGAGGTGTTGTCTTTAATAATATGAGCGCTGGCGTCTTTACGAAGTACTTGGTAAGGCTTCTTGCCCGCTTTCATATCGTCAGCCAGTTTAGTCATGGCTTCCGGTGTGGTATCCATCAGCACCAGATATTCATACTCGGCATCACTTGGCGCCTTGCCATGACTAATCCAGGCAACTGAGAAGTCACCTTCCGTTGGCTTCATGGTCTTGTCATGACGGGATGTCTGATGCTGGCGTCGTACGTTCACCTCATCACCCTTGATGACATAGTAACCATTGTCATGGCCATCGATCAGCCAGTCGCCAGCCTTCAGGGTGGCAGCAAACGGGAATTGCTCAACTTTCTTGCCATTAACCCATAGGTCGGCAGACTTCTCTGCAATACCGTGCTGGAACAGCGTGGTTTCGGTTGAGTACTTGGATGTCCGGTTCTTGATATCGCTGCCCAGCAGGATCAGTCGGTCATCAATAGCCATCACAGACTTTCTGGCAACAAAGGAGCCATCAAAGCGGTCCAGGTGGCCCGGCGCCTTGTGTTTGAAGCCAAACAGGCCGTACTTGCCTTCCAGATTGGAACTGCCGCTGAAAGTTTCGCTGGAACGCAGCATGAGCGTATGGCGAATCGGGCTGTTCAGCTGTTCCAGAGGCAGGTGGATAGTTGTGGCGCCCGGGTTACGGTTCCAGTCCCAGCCTTCCTGAGCAAAGCCGTACTCGGTCTGATCACCGAAGGGCTTGATCTGAACCGCACCGTGACTCTGGTAACGGCCGTAGCGGTTATCCCGATAATAGATTTCGGAAGACCAGACATCCTTGTTGTAGGCTTTCAAGGTGACCATCTTGTCCTTGTAACGGTGAATACCGAAGGCTCCGCCGTTATAAGTCCAGTGACCTTCAGGCAATGGCATTGGCTCAAGGTGTCTGCCAAAAATGCCCTGGCTTTCATCAGCTGAACGACTGGTGACTTGCAAGTAGGTGGATGCCAGTTCTTCATCCAGGCTGTCGCCTGTTTCTGGATTACCGGTCATGGCCAGCCATTTGAAAGATTCACGGAAATCCTTCACACCGTAAGGACGGAATGGGTGACGTCCGGCAAGGCCCAGACCAACGGACGGGTTGGAATAGTTCCATGCCGCCATCATGGCACGCTTCAGGTTGGCTCGCCCACCTGCACTTACGGCAAACGGTGAATCCTTCAGCATATAGACCACCTGGGCAGCACCATTAAAGGCTGGGAAAGAGTAACCCGGGTAGTTGCCATCGTGACGCCAGGCCTTACCGTCTGGACGCAAACCGTCGTAATAGCCCGGAGGAGTCTGAGCCAGTGACTGATTAAAGAAGTCACGTAACTATTCAGCACCCTTCATATAAATCTGGAATTTTCTGATTTTTCGACCATCATCTTATACTCAATTTTTCTAACAAATCTCCAGTATGGAACCAGACTTCCCAGCTACTCCGTTTACCGAAGCTCTCCTTAAAGAGAATGAAGAGCTTCGGACCGAGAATGCGCTTTTACGGGAACGTTGCAGCGAACTGGAAGAAAGGGTTAATAAAAACAGTCAAAACAGTAGTAAGCCACCATCGTCAGATGGTTATCAAAAGCCCAGTAAAAAAGGGAGTGATAAAGGTGATACATCTTCCAAAGAAGCCCCCTGCTCCTCACAGGAAACACCGAACCCCAAAAGCCTTAGACCATCTTCAGGCAATAAACCAGGTGGCCAGAAAGGTCATCAAGGCTCTTGTTTGAGACGTGTCGCCTTACCCGATTATGTCAGGCATCTGAAGGTTGAAAAATGTTGCTGTTGCCAGTCTTCGCTTATCGATATTAAACCCACCAAATACATTGAGCGACAGGTTTTTGATCCAGGTAGACCCGGAGAATTTGAAGTTACCGCGTACTGGGCAGACGTTAAAGTATGTCCTTGTGGTAAACGGAACACCGCTGAGTTTCCCCAAGGAGTGAAAGCCGCTGCTCAATACGGAGAAGTGACTCAGGCAATGGCTGTTCATTTAAACCAGTATCACTTCATCCCATATCACCGGGTGTCTGAGTATTTCAATACTATTTATTGCATGAGTGTCAGCGCAGGCTCTGTTGCCAATTTTGTTGCCTATACCCATGAGAACCTGGCCTCTACTGAGCAGAGTATCCGCGATGCTTTACAAGAAAGTCCGGTTGCAGGAGCGGATGAAACTGGCATGCGGGTTGACGGTTCACTGTGGTGGTTACACATTATGCGAGATGACCAATGGACGCTTTACTACCTCTCAGAAAGGCGAGGTTGTGAAGCAATGGATGCAATGGGCATCCTGCTGACTTTTGCAGGCATTCTGGTTCACGATCATTGGAAGTCCTACTTTGCCTATGCGGCAGTGCATGTGCTTTGTAATGCCCATCATCTGAGAGAGCTTCAGGGAGTTGTCGATAGGGATGCGAATAAGCTGGCTCTGCGGCTGATGAAATTGCTTACGCTCTCCTGGCACTTCTGCAAGAAATACAAAGCAGCCGGTCTGACTCAAATGCCTGGTGCAATACAGCTTCGCATTGAGACGATATACGACCAAATCCTTCAAAGGGCTCTCACGAAGGAAACCGCTTATATGGAAAAACAACGACAGGTGCTTGGACGTAAGAAGGTCAGGAATACCAAGGCCTACAACCTGTTCAAAAGGCTTATTGAGTTTAAGGTTGAAACGTTGCGCTTCATGTCGGACTTTTCAATTCCCTTCGATAACAATGGCAGTGAACGTGATGCCAGGATGGCCAAACTTAAGCAGAAGATCTCAGGCTGCTTCAGAAGCGAAGACGGAGGTACCATGTTTACCCGAATCCGAAGCTATTTATCATCTGCTAAAAAGCAGGGGTTGAACATATTTCAGGCGCTTCTTAAAGCGGTTCGAAATTACAACAATACGCCTTTGCTGGGTGCTGAATAGTTACGAAGTCACCAAACTTCTTCAGCAGAGCAACTCGCTCCACCGGGTCAGGGTTGAGCAGCAGCAGCGCCAGATGCTGACGAGCCAGCGTGTTGTAGTAATCCAGGTTGGAGCTTTCTTTGCCCGTTTCCATGCTGAAGCTGGCAATGAATTCGCGGGAGTACCATACCAGGGCATCATACACCGCCTGACGGTGGCCTGCCTCGGACAGAACTTCCGACATCATCATGGCGGAGATATACCACCAGCGGGCACCGTATCCCCAGTGGTGAGTGGTAACCAGACCGCTACCATCAGCAAAACCCTGGTCCATCAGGTGTTCAATCATCAGCAGGTACATGGCCTTGAACTCATCCTTCTCGGCACCGGCTTCAAGGTTGTTCCAGTGACGGGCAAGGTTGAGCATCAGGGCGGAATAGTCAGCCATCAGAACATAGTCGTCCAGTAGCGCCTTATCTTCCGGCTTCAGATGAGCTGGCTGATAGATAACCTGCTGGAACTTGGTATTGACGTGACGGCCACGCAGAGTGCCATCCTCATCCTTTTCGATCTCCAGAGCTGCAAACATTTCACGGAGTCGATCGGGATCATTAATCTTTCTCAGGCCGGTTTCATTGGCTGAGCTGGAGAATACCCGCACCAGTGCATTATGGATCTCATCAACACCTTTCAACTCTTCCGCGGTTGGCGTCGGGAGTACATCTGGCAGGTAAAAGTCGATTTCAGGAACGGTGATACGGGTTTTAACATGATCGTCAGACCACTGATAACGGGCATCGTCCACAGAGAGCATGATACGGTCGATGTAGAAAGTACCGGCCTTCACGCCAGTAGGTGCGCTGAAGCGAATACTGTCCATATCCGGTTTGATGCCGCCCAGCTGAGACATGTCGCCCATGCCCTCATGATCACCGCTGTCACTGATACCAAGACCTTCCATTTCACGGCCCTGGAAATCGTTTTGCAGTGAAAGGCCTACGGTACGCCAGCCCTTGAAATTCAGTTTGACTTCAAAGCCGGCATCAGCAGGCATAAACCCACCCAGACCACGACCCACATCAACGGTCAATACGTCATCAATAGGCTTTTCGTTGTAAATCCAGAAGGAGAGCACCTGTGTGCCTCGACGTCCCCAGGCCTTATAGGCTTCCTGATCGGTCACCAGACGGATAGGCTCAATGACTGAAAAGGTAGAGCCACGAGTCCAGTCCCAACGCAGGGATTGGTCACCGGCAATATAGCGTTTGTCACTTAGAGATAGCTTTGAACCAGAACCGGCATGAACCGTTTCAGGAACTTGATCATCGGTAAATGCGATGATCTTGGATTGCATCACATTAAACGGTGTCGTTTTTTCAGTTTTTGGAGCGGGCTTGGCGATTTCCAGCGCTTGAACTGCACTGACCCCCAGCACCATGGCCACAGCAACCGACAGCTGCTTCAGTTTTCCTGGTGTCTTCATTGATGTATTACGCCAATCATTCTTTATGGAGAACCAGCCCGAAAGAAACCATGGGGCTGGTTTGCACAGATTATTTTGGATCAGCCCGCCGGAAGCAGGCTGTCAGAGATGTTAGAAGCGCCAGTTGGCATTGGCGGTCAGGGCGATATCCTGGTAGTCACCACGGGTGTAGTAAGTCAGGCCTCCACCGACATTCATGCCGGATACCATCTCCATGTCCGCACCAAGACGGGTGTAGAAGCTGTTATCACCTACGCTTTCGCCGGTCATCAGGAAGCGGCCATCATCGGCATCGTTCACCAGACCAGCACTTTCCTGAATCACTTCATCGTTGCTCAGGTCGCGGTAGGCCATCATGGTCAGGGAAGGTGTCAGTGTGCCGTGCTCAGTACGGAAGCTCTGAGAAGCAACAGCACCGATACCGAACTCATTCACCACATAAGACTGGCGGTCAAAGCGGAGTGCGGCAGGTGAGCCACTCTCTTCGTAGTCTTCAACACGGATCCACTGGTAGCCATAGGAAACCTGTGGCTGAATCATCACTTTGTTGAAATCCAGTTTGGTACCGGCAGTAATGCGGTAACCCATCTGATGGCTGGCGTAGTCGGCTTCTGCCTTCTGGTTACCCTCATAGCCGGTGCTGGCGCCTACATAGCGGGTACTGCTGTTGTTGTGGAAGCCCATGTTGAAGCTACCATCGACAAAGAAGCGGTCATTGAACCAGCCGGCGTAGGTCATGAACTGATAAGACTGAACGTCCTTGGTATTGTTGCCACCGGCAATTTCTACGTCGGAGTAGGCCATCGCAGTGGACAAGCCAAACAGTTTGTTATCGTCAAACACACGGTCAAGACCAAAAGAGGCGCCCATCATGCTCAGGTCGTAGCCATTGGTTTCAGCGGCATCTTTCATCTGGGCATCGCTGTAGATCACCTGAGTCCAGCCATTCCAGCCATCGTGGCTGTTACGCAGGTAGCTCTGGTTACGCAGGTAGTTGGTACGGACATCCAGACCACGTTCCATTTGCTGAACCATGGACAGTGCAGAGCGAACCTCGCCACCTTCGGCATCAGGCGTCAGTTCGTCATTCAGTGCGGCGGTCAATTGAGCGTCATTACCACTGCTGGATAGCAGAGCAACCAGCTCACCCATCGGATTTGTTGCTGTTACGTTGTAGGTTGCGGCTTCTTCTTCACCAGCGCCAGCAGCCTGGTTGTACTGGGTCAGAGCGGTAGAAACGATGTACTCACCAGCAGCCATTTCCTGCTCACTGGCACCGCCTTCTTCCAGCAGGGCACAATACGCTTCAGTACTGCCTTCGACATCCTGAGTGACATCTACTTTAACAATGATTTCGGTGCCAGTGGTTTCTCCAGTCAGGCCAGTGGTTTCTTCCAGCCAGCTGTCACCGGTGAGAAGAGGAGAGAGGTTTTCTTCAACGCTTTCCAGCGCGTAGTCAATATCCGTTCCTTTAATTTCATCAGCTTCCAGAACGGTGATCTCCTGACCAACGATGTTATCTATATTGGCGCCGGTATATGTCATGGCGATGGTGCTGCCACTTTTGAAATCTGCAGTGCCTTCAATATCGAGGATAGTATGACCGTTTGCCAGAGCGTCATCACCAATCACAAAACTCATGGTGGTGTCTGAGTTGTTTGTGTAGTCTGTTTCCCAAACAACCGTTCTGTCTTTGCCAACAACTGATAGATGTCCATGGTTTTGTATTGGGCCTGCTCCAGTGATCAGATACCCATTAAATGTGGCAGTTTTATCACCACCATAGGCAAAATTGATTTTGTTTCCGGCCATATTGTTGCCGATTATATTGCCTTCAACCGTACCATTGACGTCAATACGCACATTGGTATCAGCAGTAGAGTAATCAATAGCAATTTCTTTACCCTTTACCAGAGAGCCATCTTTAATCATGACCCCACGGGTACCGCCACCTTCTTTATCGTTGTCGTCAAACCCACCCTCAATGACAATGGCAGTTCCATTCTCACTGATAATGCTGCTGCCACCGTTGACCATAATGTCAAAATCAAGCTGAGCCTGATCACCAAGGTAGATGGCCGAAGCGCCGTTACCTGTCACGGTTACATCATGACCGAGGGATTTGAATACACCGTATTTTGTGCTTGGCTGGCCAATAAACTCCACGCCATTGCCATTGGTAACGTAGACATCTGAGCTAAGCTCGACTTTATCACCAGCGGTATTTTTGGAGATGGTTTCACAAATTGCACCTTCAGGTGCTTGTGGGTCACAGGCTGCCATTGATGATGTTGAGTAGGCAGCAATACTCATGGCAATTGAGGCCGCTAAAAGACTTTTCTTAAATACAGCATTGGATGACATAACAACTTCCCAATAATTTATGTTCGTTTAATCTCGTAAAGCAGAGTCTTTAGCTGACGATCAGAAGTTAAAGTTCAGGCCAAGTTTGAAGTACTTGGTTTTGCTGTCGTCTTTACCAGTGCTGAAGCCTTCCTTGTATTTAATGTCTTCCAGATAGTATTCACCGACCAGACGCATGGCTGTGGTGACCGGATAAGTAAATTGGAATGCATAGCGTGTTACTTTGCTTAACTGATCTGAGCCTTCAGGCATGCTTGGGCTGACATACCACTGTTGACGTTCACCCCAGCTGAGTGGGTAACGAACATAAGGCTGGATGCTCAGGCCATTGGCAAACTTGTGATAGTAGTAAGCACGGGCCTGGCTGGACCAGTTACTGCCACCGACACCCCAGTCACTGCCTTTATCTGCGAGGCGGCCAAAGTCATAAAGAGAAACGGTAATTCGGGAGTCGTTAGAGAAGTAATAACGGATACCTTCTTCGATTTCCCAGGTGTAAGCGTCGCTGTAGATGGACTCCAAAGTACCACTTTTCACCGATTCGCTGGTTTCTTTCATCATCTGGAAGGACCAGTCACCCCAGAGTCCCCAGTTGCCTCCCAGGGACAGGATATGGTTCAGTTCCAGGCCATAAATGTCGGTCATCAAGCGACCGCCATTGCTGCTTTTGTAAAGGGTCTCATCGCGACGGATTTTAGCCTCCGGTTGAATCCAGCCATTTTCGAAACGGAAACGGTAACCTGCGCTCAGGTCGGTACGGCTATAGCGCTGGCCATTGTCATGGTTACGCTTTCGAGTACCGATATCGAAATACCAGTTCGTGCCATCCGGGTTGATGGTCATATCCAGTCGTGGGCCGTCGTAGTTGTAGTCACTGCCGTAATCACCCACTTCGTAGCTGGTGGTCAGGCTGATTTTGGCGGCATTTGCACTGGAGGCCATGGTCATGGCAGTCAGGCCAGCGAGAACGCTGTAACCAATAGACTGGATTCCGGATTTCATTTTCATGCTATTTCGAGAGGCCTGTTATAAATTGAAAATATTTTGCAGGCTATAATACTTACGAATCCTTTCCTTATGTTGATTTGTGTCAAGAAGGGGTAAGGAATACGTTTGAAAAGAGAACAAAAAGAAGGGTTTTGTTTATGCGTACTATTATTTGAAAGATTTTGTGTTTTTGTTTTTTTTCTTTTGTGGGCTCATTGATGATTGATGAGCCCTGGTTTCATTATCTTCTTTTTTTATCGGCTGATGGTTTCTGCCAGGTTGATCAGCACATTACGCAGCAGTGTCAGACGAGGCTCGATGGAGTCCAGAACCAGAAACTCGTTACGGCTGTGCATGGCTCCACCAATAGGGCCCAGACCATCAATCGTTGGCACGCCAAGCGAGCCTGTCAGGTTGGCATCGGAACCACCACCTACTGCCTGCCAGGTAATGTTCAGTCCCATATCCTGCCCGGTCTTTTCAATCAGGGCCATCAGCTTTTCACTGCCCTCATTCGGGGTAAATGCCGGTTTGTGGGCTTCACGGGTCAACTCAATTTTAATGCCACGCAGTGACGGATTTTCCAGCATGTGCTGGATCTTCTTTTCCAGACGGGCGTAGTCATCGTTATCCCAGAAACGGATATCCAGGACAGTGGACGCGTAGTCAGGCACGACGTTACCGGCAGAACCGCCCTTAACAACACCAAAGTTCAGTGTGGTACCAATTTCAAAGTTGGTTTCCTGGTTCAGTGTGGTGATCCAGTGCGCCAGCTCAGTAATGGCAGAAATACCTTTTTCGGGCTCATTACCGGCGTGAGCCGCTTTGCCATTGAACTCGACTTTGTAAGAGGCCATGCCTTTACGGGCTTTCACCAGAGAGCCATCAGCACGGGCCGCTTCGGCCACCAGCACATAACGGCTCTTGCTGGCAATGCTCTTGAGCCAGTCGCCGGAGAAAATAGAGCCGACTTCTTCATCCGGGTTCATGCAGACACAGATGCTCAGGCGATCAGCAACATCTTCTGGTAGCTGGCTGATGGCTTTAAACATATTGAGCTGGCCGGATTTCATATCGGCAACGCCTGGACCGTAGGCTTTTTCACCATCGTGGGTCAGGGACCATTCAGCCACCGTTCCTTCCGGGAACACAGTATCCAGGTGTCCGATCAGCATGATGTCGTATTCTTCGGCGTCCGGCTTATTGGTCGCCAGCAGGCCCGGGCCTACTTTTTCATCAAAGGTGTGACGGGTTACCTGCCAGCCAAGGCTCTGGTATTTCTCGGTCATGATATCAGCAACCTTGCTGACACCAGCGGGGGTCCAGGTACCACAATCGACGTTAATCAGTGGCTTCAGTTCTTCCAGATACTGGTCCAGATTGAAGTGTTGATCACTCATGATGGCTTCACTTTCCTGTTTTTGGGTTAGGTCGCTTACCGGAACAGAGACAGCGGGGACGATCATCATGAATATACCCATCGCCTTTCAAGCTGCTACTTTGTTGGCAGCATTCGCTCACCATGGTCACATAGTATTCCTATGCTCCCATGGCTTCGCTCATTTGCCGCCGCGTAGCAACGTAAAATCCATTGGGTATAAGCCGCTGGCTTTTCTGGCAAAGCTCAATTTATGATCTTTGTATCAAATGCAGAGGCGGTTGTACGTACGTTTAGGTAGAATTCCTGATCAGTATTTACCGTTCGTTAGCAACAGTTAGAGAAGCACTGAAGACATGAAATTGTACGCAAGGCAACAGGGGCAGGGCGCTGATGTCATCAGCCTTCATGGCCTGTTTGGCTCACAGGAAAACCTGGGGATGATTAGCCGGGGGCTTGCTGAATCATTTCGTGTTCATGGGCTGGATCTTCGAAATCATGGTCGTTCTCCTCATGGTGAGGCGATGAACTATCAGGCCATGGCCGAAGATGTTCTGGAATATATGGATGACAACCAGCTTGAGAAAGTACATTTGGTTGGTCACTCCATGGGTGGCAAGGTGGCGATGACCATTGCGCTGATGGCCCCGGAGCGCGTTACAAAGCTGGCGGTGATTGATATTGCACCGGTGACATATCAGGAAAGGCGGCACGACAGTATTCTTGAGGGGTTGTCGTCCATGCCTTTGGATACGCTGACAAGCCGCACTGAAGCGGATCGGTTTCTGGAAACCTATGAGCCGGAAAAAGGGGTGCGTCAGTTTCTGCTGAAAAATCTCTATCGTGATGAGCAGGGAGCCTATCACTGGCGGGTGAACCTTCCTGCGATCATTACCCACTATATGGAAATCCTTGCCGGGCAGCAGTCTGACAGCGGTTTTGCCAGTGATACCCTGTTTATTAAGGGAGGTGAGTCTGACTATATCTTGCCAGAGCATCGTGAGCAGGTGCTGTCACTCTTTCCATCGGCATCTATGCGGGTGATACCGGGAGCGGGCCACTGGGTTCATGCCCAGAAACCAGAGCTGGTGACGCGAATGTTGTTACGATTTCTTGGGTGAGGTTCTCAAACCACAAAGTTCCGCCGGTGTTGTCGGGAACATTCACCGGCGGTCTTAGTGGTTAGGAAAGTCTGTTACACCGCATCCGGCTGATTTTCCGGTGCTGCATCAATAAACGCTGGCTGCATATTACAGTGCTTGTAGATTTCATGGATTCTGGGGAAATCTGTCATTTCCACCTTAAAACGCAGGGCGTTAAATACCTGTGGTACAAGGCATATGTCGGCTATAGAGGGCTGTTCCGAGCAGCAGAAAGGCTGGTCATCCAGCTGGGCTTCTAACGCGGTAAAGCCAGTGTGAATCCAGTGCTTATACCACTGTGTTTTGGCATCATCACTCACCGCCAGTTCCTGCTGCAGGTATTTCAGTACCCGGAGGTTATTGACAGGGTGTATGTCACAGCTGACCTGATAGGCGAGACTGCGCAGCTGGGCTTTTTTCCATGAATCTCCGGGAATGATGGAGCGTTCCGGGAAGGTCTCCTCCAACCACTCAATGATCGCCAGAGACTGGATGAGAATTCCTTTATCAGTGGTTAATGTGGGTACCAGTCCCTGAGGATTGATTTTTTTGTAATCTTCCGAGTTCTGCTCACCTTTCAATAGGTTGATGCCCGATTGTTGATAATCAAGCTCTTTAAGGTTCAGAGCAATCCGCACCCGATATGCAGCCGATGAGCGGAAGTAGCCGTAGAGTTTCATCGTATTTATTCTCCAATATCCGTCCGGGCAGGCAGAATGGTTGCCTGTACTTCGCCGAAGCCGATACGGGCATGTCCGGCTTTTTCACACCAGCCTTTGAAAATGACAGTATCTCCATCTTCGAGGAATGTTCTTGTTTCACCATTGGGCAGGGACAGCGGTTTTTTTCCACCCTGGGAAAGTTCCAGCAGTGAACCCGCTTCTTCAGGCCTGGGGCCTGACTGCGTGCCGCTGCCAAATAGATCGCCGGGCTGGAGGTTGCAGCCATTCACGGTATGGTGAGCCACCATCTGGTTGATGGTCCAGTACGAGTGACGGAAGCTGGATTGTGACAGTTGCGCAGGTATGTCTCCTTCCTGATCCATCTGTTTGGTCAGCAGGTGAGCAGAGAGCTGAATATCAATGGAACCCTGCTGGCGGTTTTTCTGGGAGTCAAGGTAAGGCAGTGGCTGCGGATCACTGGCGGGGCGATCAAAGCTGGTAAGGTAAGGCACCAGTGCCTCCAGAGTGACAATCCAGGGGGAAACGGTGGAAGCAAAGCTCTTGGATAAAAATGGCCCCAGAGGCTGGTACTCCCAGGCCTGAATATCCCGGGCGGACCAGTCATTAAACAGGCAGAGACCAAATACGTGCTGGTCGGCCTGATCCAGCTTTATCGGCTCTCCCAGGGCATTGCCAGAGCCAATGAAAATACCCATTTCCAGTTCATAATCAAGCCGCTTACAGGGACCGAAAGCGGGGGTGTCGGCATCGGGAGCTTTGGTTTGGCCGGAGGGACGGTGAAAATCCTGACCAGATACATTAACAGAAGATGTACGACCATGGTAACCAATGGGCACCCACTTGTAGTTGGGCAGCAATGGATTATCAGGTCTGAACAGTGAGCCAACGCTGGTGGCATGATAGATGGACGTATAAAAGTCGGTGTAATCGCCGATCTGGCAGGGCAGTTGGTATTCCACCGTATCCATATCAACCAGGCATCGCGACAGTTCAGCTTCTTCTGCGGCCCCTTTGCTCAGGGCTCTGGATAAAGCTCGTCTTAATGACGACCAGTGCTCAATACCCAGCCCCATAAATCGGTTCAGGGTTTCATCACAGCAGGCTTCCAGAGCCTCCCAGTCTTTCCCCGAAGCAACGCTGGTCTGGGAAACAGCAGCAAGATCCAGAACCTGGTCGCCAATGGCTACGCCTGCTCGAAAAGATTCACCACTGTCTTTACGTCTGAAGATAGCAAACGGCAGGTTTTGAATAGGAAAGTCACTGTTTTTGTTATTGGCCGATGCAACCCAGCTGGTCAGGTTTACATCATGTGTTTCATTAAGTGTCAGCATGATGAGCTCTATGTCTCCGGCGTAAGTTAGAAAAACGACAAGTTTCTTATTCTGTGCTCTTATCGGTTGAAGTGTTTCTTGAGTCCTTTCCAGCAATCAATATAGTCGGTTTGGCGGGCATTACTTTCCAGCGCAAACCGGGTTGGTGCAAAGACAAAGCGGGACTCAAACATAAAGGCCATAGTGTCTTTGTATCGCACAGGCTCAAGCTCTGCTGAGCTGGCTTTTTCAAACACTTCGGCTTCAGGGCCGTGAGGACTCATGCAGTTATGGAGACTGGCACCACCAGGAACAAACCCTTTTTCCTTGGCATCGTAAACACCATGAATCAGCCCCATAAATTCACTCATGACATTTCTGTGATACCAGGGAGGACGGAATGTGTTCTCAGCCACCATCCAACGTGGAGGGAAGATAACAAAGTCGATATTGGCCACCCCGGGGGTATCACTCTGAGAGGTCAATACGGTGAAGATGGATGGGTCGGGATGGTCGAAGCTGACGGTGTTGATAACATTGAAGCGGGACAGATCATATTTATAGGGGGCTGAAGTGCCCACCCAGGCAACAACATCCAGGGGAGAATGATCCAGGTTGGAGCTGAAGAGGTTTCCTCCAAACTTTGCCACCAGTTCAAACTCACCATCGATATCTTCAAAGCTGGCGACTGGGTAATGGAAGTCCCGATCATTAGCATAACCATTGGCTCCAACTGGTCCGCGTTCGGGAAGAATAAATGGCGCACCGTAATTTTCACAGATATAGCCTCTGGCCTTACCTTCTGGAAGTTGAATCTGAAACTTGATGCCCCTGGGAATGACCAGAATTTCACCGGGAGGTACATGCAGGTTGCCCAGCTCTGTTCGTGCCAGGATAGCCCCCTGCTGAGGGACTATCAATAACTCACCATCGGCGTTATAGAAGAAGCGATCGGTCATATCCTGATTGGCCAGATATATGTGAACGGCTGAACCTGTCTGAGTGTGCAGGTTGCCGTTGGCTGCCATGGTGACAAGACCATCAACAAAATCGGTTTCTTTTTCAGGAAACTCAAGGGCATCCCAGCGCATCATATCCGGAGGGGCTGGTACCTCGGTAACAGGACCTGAGCGAAGCCGGTCGGATGCTATTGGCTCATACCTGCCCTGGGCCGCTGAAGGCCGAATCCGGTACATCCAGGTTCTTCTGTTCTGATGTCGTGGTGCTGTGAATGCGGTAGTGGAGAACTGCTCTGCATAGAGCCCCATGGGCGCACGTTGCGGGTTGAATTGCCCGATGGGGAGGGCACCCTCTAGAGCTTCGGTTTCATGTTCGTTACCAAAACCATGGAGGTATTGGAGTTCGGAAGGTGTTGTCATTCGTCATTACCCCATAATCGTAAAATCGATTTCTGATCAGCAAAGAACACTTCTGGCAGTTAGGCCGTAATAGAGTATGAAACACATGGACAGGGCTTCATTGAAATAGCCGCACTAAAATTGGCTGTAACAGTAAAGTCATAATGTCTGTGTGCTTCTACAACAACCTCTGACGATTCCTGACACTGGTTTTATTGTTGTTATGCCTTATTTATGAACTATTTCTACCGGCTATGTCCAATGGCATGGCTACTGCTGTAGGGGGCAGTTAACTTTCAGGTCATGCTTATGACCAATAACTGCAGGGCAATAACAATTAGTGAGTACCGTGTGAGAATCGCTTAAAGCCACTTCATTAAGTGACCAATTGCAATGAGAGTGTAGCTGGTATTTTATGTTCAACAGCGTTGAGGTGGACTTCTTATTAATACGCGATGTGCGACTTTGTCTGAAACTATCTCAAATTACTAGCCCGGATATTTCATAAACTGCCCCGAATCTCGGGCAGGACTTTGTCGCCCTAAGGGATTTTGTGAGGGAGTGCCGTACCGGGGAGTACGGTCGACCGAGCAAAACTCCCTTAGGGCGGCAAAGGACAAGCGAGAACGGGAGCACGTTTATGAAATATCCGGGCTAGCATGATGGTAAGTCCAAGTTGTATCTTCAAAATCACGCAATTATTTGCTTTCCGTTTTTTAATCTTCGGAAATAAGGTTCTCAAACTGTATTGCAGGACGACCAGCAATTATATTCAGATAAGAACCAATATTATGTGCCAGTAACTTCCGAGCGATACGTGATGTCATATGCCATCTATCTCGACAATGGCACTTTTCTATTTCAAAGCGCTCTGTCAATTGACCTATCACTGTTTCTATTCTCCGTCGTACCCGTAATACCAGCTTTACAAACGACTTCGGACGTTCATCTTGCATGTTTTTTCTCAGTGGCGTCTGAAGATCAATACCTAATTCCTGACAATCAGCTTTAAACTCAGGCCTTATATAGCCCTTATCGCCAAGCAAGAGGCCAGAAATGGTCTCGAGCATGTCATAGGCTGCATCACGCTCATCTACGTTCGCTGCGGTCAGAGTAAAACCCACAGGAATCCCTCGTGCTTCAACCAGCAAATGCCCCTGAAAGCCATAGAACTTCTTGTCCTTGGAAGCGCAGTAACCATAACCAGCCTCAGCTTTAAAGATACGGCTCTGTGGTGCACGGGTTCTGACGACAACATCAATCGGAAAACCATCGATTAAATGGATATCTGCATTATCTGCATGCATCATCTGGACTATACGAATTTGCAGTCGTTGTTTCACATGCCATAAGTTGGCGGCCTGTTTGACAAATGCCGAGCGTGAAGGAATGTCAGGAAACAGGTGTCGCCAGTGTCGGGTAAAATACTTCCAAATCTCAGTGTCCTTATGATGCCCAAGCCATTCACCGACAACTTCCATGGTGATCGCTTCACTATCAGTGAGCTTTGGTGGAAACCCTCGAAGTCGCAGTGGTACAGGAAAAAGCTCTTTTACCAAATCGTCGATCAAGCAGTAGACTGTAGTGATAAACTCTTCAACGGGCATGACTGAAACCTTCTTTGCTTTCTACTGCTTTTAATAGCAGAAAGCAGGATCAGTCATGTCTCCTTATGCAAACCTAAAAGTCGCACATGGCGTTATTAATGGTTATTGATATTGGCTTGCCATCTGTAAGCAGAATTGCCCGCAGCTCTATGTCCATAGAGTTAGTATGGACTTTCTGACGGTTTCATAAATAAAAAATGCCACCGTGTTGAGTGGCATTTTTAGGTGCTTGGATGACTCAGATTCGGGGTTTGTAGTCTGAATTATCTAAATCTTCATAAGCATCTAGTTCTTGATATCGTTCTGATATACTTTTCCTCAGCTTGCTTTTGTCAAAGTAATCTTCGATTCCCTCACGTATGGCTGATGAATTTAACCCCTTGTGCCTTGCTTTCCGTGCCTTTGCCTTTCTATGTTCATGATTGCTGTTCCAGAAAGCATCGTCCCAATCATCCTGCTGCATGGACCTTATCCTGGTCATAACTACATCCTTATGTTTACTGCTCCTAATAATAAATCTAGGAAAGGATACGAGCTTATTTAATAAAAAATAGTTATATAATGATAAACGCTTAATTCTGAAAGGTTTATTAGAGCGTATAGCTCTGGTTAGGATGCAATAATTTAGGTGCTTAACAGGCCGTTTTATAAAGAAAAACTGACCATACAGTTTACGAAAAAACGGATAAATGGTTGTTTATAGCTTATCAGTAACCGCTTGATTTCAGATCGACTTTCATTGGTTCTTCACCAACTCTTACAACTCGGGTCTCTATCTGGCCGTCTGGGAGCAGGTCAAGCACGCGAAAGCCTGGTTGCTTTGTATCAGCCTGAAAATCATCGGACCCTGGAGCAAACTGAACGCAGGTTGAAGGAGTGGCCATTACGGGAATATTGCAAAAATCATACTTTTTGGCCTGATGAACATGACCATGGATCATACCCTTAACATTCGTGTGTTGGGAGATGACCTGAGCAAGATCTTCGGGATTTTTCAGCATGATGTTGTCCATCCATTGGCTATTGATGGGAGCCGGGTGGTGGTGAATAGCCAGAAGCGTATGCTTTTCTGGGGCCTGCTTCAGGTAGGTATCCAGCAGATCAAGCTCAGTTTGACTGAGATAGCCGAATACCTCACCCTCGACCTGAGTGTTCAACATCAAAATCTGCCAGCTTTCCAGGGTAACCCGTTTTTGCATAGCTGAAGGGTTAATGGCTTCCATCAAATCGGGTTGATCATGGTTACCGCATAGCCAGTATTGAGGAGCATCCAGCTTTGATAACTTGGCTTCCAGATGACGGTATGATGTTTCACTGTCATCCTGGGTCAGGTCCCCCGTTACCAGAAGGCATGCTATTTCCTGATAGTCATTCATT
This sequence comes from Endozoicomonas sp., assembly GCF_965196975.1. NCBI lineage: Bacteria > Pseudomonadati > Pseudomonadota > Gammaproteobacteria > Oceanospirillales > Endozoicomonadaceae > Endozoicomonas > Endozoicomonas sp. The sequence goes on along the minus strand of NZ_OZ239981.1, from coordinate 3,252,280 downwards.
ATCTTTGCAAGTACCTCATCCAGCGTTTCAGAGGTATTTATCCCCATCAACGTTGAGGTGGGATCAGCAAACAGGTGAGGATCCGTAATCTGCAAGACTCGAATTCTGGAGGTATTCATAGTCAGTTATAATCGATGTTATCGTTATCCAGCTTGGACACAGGTTTATTAGTTAGCATACTGCCGGTAATCTCCCGTCAACCGGGATCATGAATGTTACTTTCTCAAGCTGCCGGTTTACGGCAACAGCTTTTTGTAAGGCTCAATTGCAGCGGTGTCATGATAGCCTGCAAAACCCAGATTGGAAATGGAGTAATGTCAGTTTTGGGAAGTAGAGACGCATTTTTTAACCCTTGATGATTTGAGTGTCTTACACTGGCTCAGCAAGTGATTTTCTGTATTTCGACTTCGTCTGTTTTAATCAGCAAAAATGCTCTGTTCGAATATTTGGTGGCAGGTATTTACATTGTTGCGTCTGTATATACGACAACTAATGTTTTTACAGCTCGCTTTCTTTAATTTTACCATCCTTTAACACAAACGTACGATGGTTCTTCTAATCTTATTGTTGCTTGGAGGAGAAACAGGCTGAAATAAAAAACGGAAAGGAAGTTGGTTTCGTTTTTACAGGAGATAAAACAATGGTAACTATTCAGCACCCTTCATATAAATCTGGAATTTTCTGATTTTTCGACCATCATCTTATACTCAATTTTTCTAACAAATCTCCAGTATGGAACCAGACTTCCCAGCTACTCCGTTTACCGAAGCTCTCCTTAAAGAGAATGAAGAGCTTCGGACCGAGAATGCGCTTTTACGGGAACGTTGCAGCGAACTGGAAGAAAGGGTTAATAAAAACAGTCAAAACAGTAGTAAGCCACCATCGTCAGATGGTTATCAAAAGCCCAGTAAAAAAGGGAGTGATAAAGGTGATACATCTTCCAAAGAAGCCCCCTGCTCCTCACAGGAAACACCGAACCCCAAAAGCCCTAGACCATCTTCAGGCAATAAACCAGGTGGCCAGAAAGGTCATCAAGGCTCTTGTTTGAGACGTGTCGCCTTACCCGATTATGTCAGGCATCTGAAGGTTGAAAAATGTTGCTGTTGCCAGTCTTCGCTTATCGATATTAAACCCACCAAATACATTGAGCGACAGGTTTTTGATCCAGGTAGACCCGGAGAATTTGAAGTTACCGCGTACTGGGCAGACGTTAAAGTATGTCCTTGTGGTAAACGGAACACCGCTGAGTTTCCCCAAGGAGTGAAAGCCGCTGCTCAATACGGAGAAGTGACTCAGGCAATGGCTGTTCATTTAAACCAGTATCACTTCATCCCATATCACCGGGTGTCTGAGTATTTCAATACTATTTATTGCATGAGTGTCAGCGCAGGCTCTGTTGCCAATTTTGTTGCCTATACCCATGAGAACCTGGCCTCTACTGAGCAGAGTATCCGCGATGCTTTACAAGAAAGTCCGGTTGCAGGAGCGGATGAAACTGGCATGCGGGTTGACGGTTCACTGTGGTGGTTACACATTATGCGAGATGACCAATGGACGCTTTACTACCTCTCAGAAAGGCGAGGTTGTGAAGCAATGGATGCAATGGGCATCCTGCTGACTTTTGCAGGCATTCTGGTTCACGATCATTGGAAGTCCTACTTTGCCTATGCGGCAGTGCATGTGCTTTGTAATGCCCATCATCTGAGAGAGCTTCAGGGAGTTGTCGATAGGGATGCGAATAAGCTGGCTCTGCGGCTGATGAAATTGCTTACGCTCTCCTGGCACTTCTGCAAGAAATACAAAGCAGCCGGTCTGACTCAAATGCCTGGTGCAATACAGCTTCGCATTGAGACGATATACGACCAAATCCTTCAAAGGGCTCTCACGAAGGAAACCGCTTATATGGAAAAACAACGACAGGTGCTTGGACGTAAGAAGGTCAGGAATACCAAGGCCTACAACCTGTTCAAAAGGCTTATTGAGTTTAAGGTTGAAACGTTGCGCTTCATGTCGGACTTTTCAATTCCCTTCGATAACAATGGCAGTGAACGTGATGCCAGGATGGCCAAACTTAAGCAGAAGATCTCAGGCTGCTTCAGAAGCGAAGACGGAGGTACCATGTTTACCCGAATCCGAAGCTATTTATCATCTGCTAAAAAGCAGGGGTTGAACATATTTCAGGCGCTTCTTAAAGCGGTTCGAAATTACAACAATACGCCTTTGCTGGGTGCTGAATAGTTACAAACAATGAATAAGTACCTAGCCAATGACAGTCATTTTATCAGAGCGTGTGGTGGCGGTACCGTTGGTTATTGTGTAGCTGTCGCCATTGACAGGGAAGAAGGTTTGGTTGGCGTGCGTGATACTAAAGATAATCACAAGCATACGCTGGTATTTAACAATGAAGAGTGGCAACGCTTTATCGCAGCTGTGAAAGCCGGTGAATTTGATGTCCAGCAGTAGTTAGTATTGATAAATACAGTGAAAGGTAATGTGGATAAAAGATTACTTCTGGCTTTGAATCGCTTTTGATGATATGTGTCATTAATGGTTTGAATGGCATATATCATCAGTCTTATTGGCCAACAGCTGAAATCAGCGTGGAACCATGAGGCACTCTCCTAGACATATGGAGGTTCATATGAATACTGTCCAGCCACTGGAACCTATCCAGAAAGTGATGATCCGGCCAATTTCTGAAGAGGATTTTCCGGCATTTCTTGCATTGTCTACCGTCATGCATAAAGAGTCTGAATACCGACATCTGTCATTCAGTGAGAAGCGGGTACATGCGTTTTTTCGCAAACATTTGACTGAGCCTGATTTTGCCGGCTGGGTTGTAGAAGTGAATGGCAGTCTGGTTGCCGGTTTCCTCGCCCAGTATAGCTATATCAGCCAGTTTTCAGATGATCGTGTAGCCTTTGAAAATGGTTTTTTTGTCCATCCTGACTACCGGTGTCAGGGCATCGCTGAGCAATTGTTTAATAGGTATGAAGCGTGGGCTCAGAATAAAAACTGTCGTTACACATATTGCTCAGTAACGACCGAAGTGGAAGATAAAAAGACAGTCGCACGGATAGAAAAAATGGGTTACAAACCGTGCGGCACATTACTCAAAAAAGCGTTTTTAGATGAATGCGCTTCTTTTTGTCGTTAACGTAGGTTACCAACTGGTTAAAAAAGGCGAAGCATCAGGGATGCTGTGATTCCTTTGTAGTAGAAGCGGATGTGCATTTTCCTGATAATTTGAGTCTGCATCAGGGGGGCTGCCGTAAAATAACCGAGATATCAGGAATTGTGGCCTTTGAGCTTGGTGATACCATCCTGCGTCAATAGAATTTTCTATTGAATGAGCTGGTCAATCGATACCATGCGGTTCGCAGGCTTTCACACACTTCAGCCAAAAGCGAACAACGTCAGGCGTCTAAAGCCAGACAGATAGAAGACGCTTGCGTGGCATATTTTAAACACTGAAAATATATCCGGATAAAATGTCAGACAACTTTTTCTTTATAGGATAAACGGAGTTTAAAGACAGTCACCCGAGTACCGGGAAGTGGATTAGCTGCTTTTGAACGGAGTCTAGCCTTCGCAGTTGTCAGTAATAACCTTCAACGTCTGGGTAAACATTACTCGTGCGGGACAGGGATAAGCCACATATCCAGAAAAGAACAGCATGAATAGAGAAATCTCCGAATTACGAACTGATATCAACTCCGATGAGAGTAGCAATTATCTGGAAATTGCCGTTTCAACAGAAAATCAGTTTCTGAATTCAAGAAACCGAGTAAAAGCAAAATATAAATGAGTCTTACATGCTCAATGAGTTTATGGCTGTCGCTTTGGAGGGGGGGGCAGACACTATTTTCATATCAATCGGAACTTTTTGATAGCTATCAGGTCGGATACTTACACACAAGAAATGTATTTATATCCAAACCTTAAGTAACGGACTACATTATGCAAGCCATTCATTCTCATAGGCCTAGTGTTCCAATGCAGGAGCCAAGTCGGCCTGAAAATACTTCATTGTCATCGCCAAGCCTTACTGAGTCTGGTCTTGCTCCAGCTCAGCAGGAAAAAGCATTAACTGAATACAAAGTTGCCATAACCAGTGCTGTCCCAAGCCTGAAAGACACCAGTCAAATACCCGATCTGATGCCTGAAGATGACATCGTATCGATGCCTTCTCTGTCTTTTACCAACGGTAAAGAATATCAACTGGTCGAGCCCATTCCTGATCAAGTATGGTGTGAGTTTAAAACCGAGTTGGCAAGCAGAGCAGAAAAAACTAAATGTACTTTGTCGAACTTTGATGACAAAGAAAGGGCATTCACAATAAAGTTGGAAAAACAATTAGATTTTGGAGAGTGGGGGGCTACCTATTCAGGTTTGGTAAAAAAAGGGCAAACCATAGAAGATCCAAATCGAGCCGTATTTGATTTTTTTTCGATGAGGATTTGAATGAAGATAGTTCACCATTTGAGTTGTACATGAGTACTAATCGGTTGATTCCCAGACTGGTGAGTAATATCACGCCTGAGGAAGATGAAGATCATGTAAGAATAAAAATATATGCATGTCCTCTTATGGAAACCCCCTACTGTGACGGTGAGATAAACAAAATCCCACCGAAGACTATCGATAAATCAGCCAAATGGCATTATCTGCATTACCCACAGGCTGCCTTCTGTGAAAGCACCAATCATCTAATTGTAACCCGTGGCATTATTACCTGTTACGCTTTGGCACTGCAGGATATGAAAACAAAACAAACGTTTTTTATTCATAATTTATTTTTCGGATTCAGCCACGAAAACATGTCAAAAACTCTTGAAAAATGTAGGGCGAAGGGCATGGACAATTTGCAGGTTTCAATCATAGGAGGGCATGGGTATGCTTTTTATTTAGATGGAAGCCTTATTGAATTATGTCAGTTTCTCAGGAAACACAATATCCCGGTAAAACAATTCCATGTCGGACATTATGGTGATCGCCCTGAAGATATAGTGCTTGACACTTCGAGCTTCACCATACATGAAGTAGATATAACAAGTGAGTGTCAACCTTTAGAATGGGATACAGAAGAAGACAGTAAGAACGAGTCAGGATATAAGCTATATCATTGCAAATGAGATCAGCGCGATTTCTGGTGACACTGTCTATATAGTGCCTGTCCAAATACCTTTGAGGCTGAGATAAACGGTTACAGTGCTATTTTTAATAGTGAACCCGCAGTCGGGATGACAACTGCTTATCATGTTTTTTCTGTATACGTTCGACAGGCAGGCATTGCATAATCAAGCCATTGAGCCAGAAACTGGTTATGCTGCTCTTTTTCATCCGGCTGATGCATTTTACTATTGGGGTAATCGTATCGTGGTTGGATTATGTGGCTTGTTTTTCGAGAGACAATTTCAGCCATATCAACGTCGTGATAAAGACGTACTTCAGCTTGTGGCATTTTGAATAACTGCCCCCAGTCAGCTTCCATTTGCACCTTTAGCAAGGTGGTAAATGGAGACCGCTCCAGGACGTCAATAGTCAACCATTCCATACCATTGTTCAGACTGTTCCTATGCTTAACCGGGAGGCGAAAGTGTTCCTGCTCTGATAACTCTGGCAGCAGGCGCATAATGCGTAAGTAGTTTCTTTCACAAACCTGCTGCAGGCGTATCAGGTTGACCTGGTAGTTTGGCTTTAGAGAATTTCTTTTCATAGTATCTATTATAGCGTCCTCCTCCCTTCAGCCTAAAGAAGCAATATCCATAGAGGAATTCGTCATACTACTGCATTTTTTGCGTAAATTAGTGTAGATTTCCTTGATCTGAGTTTGATACAGCGATTTTATCCCCCACCAGGGACCAGTCTGTAGGCCTTACAATGAGAAGTGCAATGACCGACTGGCGAACTTTCCAAGGATCACAAAATTATGTCACGTAATAGTCGTAGAGGGTTTCTGCTTGCTGCCCTGGCGGGTGCCGTGTTGAATGTACAGGCTGCGCCAACTCAGTACAACCTGCTGGATGTCTACAATATGGCGCTGGAGAATGATGCTCAGCTGGCGGCTGCACAGGCATCCATGAAGGCGACTCAGGAGACAGTTAACCAGAGCCGGGCTACATTGCTTCCAACACTTGGGCTATCTGCTAATACGCAATACAACAAAGCGGCCCGTGACTACGTTAGCGGTGGGGATCAGGAAGATAACTATAACTCCCACGGTTGGGGTGCGACCTTGACGCAGCCTCTTTTCAATATGAACAGCTGGTTTAACTATGAGCAGGCCAGGTCCGTGGGTGATCAGGCCTCTGCAGTATTTGCCAATGCCCAGCAACAGTTAATTCTGCGTGTGGCAGAGTCCTACTTCAATGTGCTCCGGTCTGAAGATAGTCTGATGACTGCCAAAGCTCAGGAAAGGGCATTGAAACAGCAGCTGGATCAGGCTCGTGAGCGTTACAATGTCGGCTTGATTGCAGAAACCGATGTACTCGATGCTCGTGCAGCTTATGACAACGCCCGTGTTGCCCGTATCCAGGCTCAGAACCAGGTTTCAGTGAGTTATGAAGGTTTGCGTACCATCGTTAATCAGGACGTAACCGATATTGCCCAGCTGGAAAAAGCAATGCCGGTGGTTGCTCCGACACCAAACAGTCCTGAAGAGTGGGTGAGCACTGCTCTGGCCAACAATCTGGGATTAAAGGCCGCCCGTGAAGGCCTGCAGGCATCCGAATCCAAAGTGAAAGCCAGTAAGTCTGGTCATGCACCAACGGTGAATGCGTTTGCCAGCTATAACTATAGCTCCAGCAATTCAGCGACTGCCAGGGTGCCAGCTAATAATGGTCTGACTTATTCTGGTGATGGTAACCAGACGGTTGTTGGTGTTCAGTTTGATCTGCCGATTTTCTCTGGCGGAGCAACCACATCTGTGACCCGTCAGGCGGGCTACCAACTGGAAGAAGCTCAGAAAAATTACGACCAGCAGCTTCGTGACACCAACGCCAGTACTCGTAACCTGCTGAGAACCGCTACCTCTGATGTAGACCGTGTTCATGCCAGCTGTCAGGTGATCATCTCTTCTGAAAGCGCATTGAAAGCGACTCAAAGTGGCTATGAGGTGGGTACCCGTAACATAACGGATGTTCTGGACTCTCAGCAGCAACTCTATTCTTCCATCAGTAACTACCTGAACACCCGTTATGACTTTATCGTCAATACGCTGAAGCTCAAACAGGCTGCGGGGACTCTCAGCCCAGCAGACCTGGAAGAGCTGAACCAGTGGATGACGGATGCCAGTGACGAACTCTCTGTACCGGACGAGTGCCGTGGTTAATTACTGATAGTATTACTGTTTTTTGAAAAACGGCTCCTTAGGGAGCCGTTTTTGTATGGCATGGCAAATTCTGTAGAACGAGCGTTGTCGATGAATTCATTCTTCTATACTGAATAAATACCCGTTTATGGAAGATGACGTCATGGATGAGCATATCAAGAACTGTGAAGCCCGTATGAAAACCTTTGTAGATGATGGCTGCTCGTTAGCTGAAGCTTTTCTGAAAACTTTTGCCCATGAGGACCTGGAGGAGCAGCAAAGGGTTATGAACCGGATTCTTGGAAAATTGTCCATTCAGGGGCTTCAATCCGGCAGTGATTACTACTTTGTGGATGGTAGTCGCCTGAATATTGATCCCGCAGTTGACTCCATGCTGGCAACCAAGTCATCCAGCACGGATATCAGGCCAAGACCCTCTGTCTAACTATGCTTCATAAACTGGCTGATCAGTGAGAGTACTCTATCAAGTGCTCCACGATTAGCGTTGACGAATTCACCTGCCTGTCTGCTCATCTTGAGATACTCACCTTGATCCTGGATCAATCGAGTCGCTTCCTTGGCCAGTTCTTTGCTGTCATCCACAATTTTCAAGCCTCCTGCCTGAACAAGTGATTCACTGATCTCTTCAAAATTAAACACATGAGGCCCGGACAAAACCGGCAGGCTTAATGCGGCTGGTTCCAGCATATTATGGCCACCAGTTGCTACCAGGCTGCCACCCACAAAGGCTATGTCAGATGCGGCAAACAGCTTCATCATTTCACCCATGGTGTCCCCGAGAATCACTCGAGTCTCATCAGAGGGCTGGGTTCCCTGACTGTGACGTACCACTGGGAGCTGGTTGTCCTGAATCAGCTGATGAACACTGTCAAACCGCTCAGGGTGTCTGGGGACTAACAGCAAGCGAACTTCAGGTGACTCTGTCAGAATGGTTTTGAACGCATCAAGAACTTGCTGGTCTTCACCTTCATGGGTGCTGGCGGCTACCAGAATACGAATATCACTGCCCATACCCTGCTGCCATTTATGCCTAAGCTCCTTGCCCGCTGTGATAACTTCTGGAGAGACGTCAAGGTCAAATTTGACACTGCCGGTAACGTTGAGTTGCTGTTTGGGCAGGCCAAGCTCCAGAAATCGTCGGCCGGTTTCATTGTTCTGGGCAGCGACCATGTCGATCTGCTCCAGCATCGGGCGGGTAAGAAAAGCAAAACGTCCATAGCCTCTGGCAGAGCGCTCGGAAAGTCGAGCATTGACAATCAGCACTGGAATAGAACGTTTGTGGCAGGCTGCGATTGTGTTGGGCCACAGCTCTGTATCAATGACGATAGCCATGACCGGCTTTACCTTGTCCAGAAATCGCCTGACAGCGGCTGGAAGATCATAGCTGGCATAGACATGGTCCACACTCTCTCCATGAATCTTTCGTACCTGAGCTGAGCCAGTGGGTGTCATGGTGGTAATTAAAATGCGATGGGCTGGGTAGTGCTTCTGCAGTTGCTTTACCAGCGGGCCACTGGCAATCGTTTCCCCCATGGATACCGAGTGCACCCAGATAATGGGTTTATCTGTGGCGGGAAGGCTGAAGAAGCCGAACCGTTCTGCCTTTCTTTGCCAGTACTCTGGCGCCTTTTTGGAGCGCAGGTAAAGGCGAACCATTACCAGAGGGGAGATCAGGTATAACAGCAACGAATAGAAGAAACGACTCATGCACCAGTGCCAGTTTGCTCAATGAAACGGAAAATAATAACAGATTAGGGCGGTTCTAATGGATACCTGTTCTTTTGATGATAAGCATCGTAATAAGTTCTACCGTTAAGTGTGCTTTTTTACCTTTGAACTTTTCTGCCCTTATAATGCGGCTCACTCATTTCTAACAGGCTGGAATTTCCGTTATGGGCAGCAACACAACACACACGCTGATGGTTCAGGGTACGACCAGTGACGCCGGGAAAAGTGCATTGGTGGCAGGGCTGTGCAGGGTGTTCAGACGGCACAATATCTCTGTAGCTCCCTTTAAGCCCCAGAATATGGCGCTGAACAGTGCGGTTACCGAGGATGGTGGTGAAATTGGCCGGGCTCAGGCTCTCCAGGCGGCTGCGGCTGGACTTGAGCCTCATACGGATATGAATCCGGTGTTGCTGAAGCCGAACAGTGATATCGGTGCCCAGGTGATTGTTAATGGCAAAGCCGTGGGGGAAATGAATGCGGTTGAGTATCATGCCTATAAACCTGAGGTCATGACCGCCATTCTGCGTTCCTGGCGTCGGCTACAAGGCCATTATCAAGCCGTGCTGGTGGAAGGTGCAGGCAGCCCGGCAGAAATTAATCTTCGGGAAGGGGATGTAGCCAATATGGGGTTTGCTGAAGAAGCGGACTGCCCAGTAATTATTATTGCGGATATCGATAAGGGGGGAGTGTTCGCCCACCTTTACGGTACGTTGGCACTGCTCTCGGAATCTGAGCAGGCGCGGGTGAAAGGTTTTGTGATTAACCGTTTTCGAGGTGATGTAAAACTGCTCGAGCCGGGCCTTCGTTGGCTGGAAGAAAAGACCGGTAAGCCGGTGCTGGGGGTTTTACCATACCTCCACGGCTTACATCTTGAGGCAGAAGATGCCGTCATTTCTCATCAACATATTGAAGATCAGAAAAAAGTTTTGAACGTCGCTGTGCCGATTCTGACTCGCACCAGTAATCACACAGACTTTGATCCTTTGCGTCTTCATCCTGAGGTGAATATTCACTTTGTTGGAAAGGGACAGCCTATTCCAGAATGTGACCTGGTCATTATTCCCGGTACTAAAAACACCCGAACCGATCTTGAATTTGTAAAAGAAAATGGCTGGGATCAGGATATTCTCAGACATCTGCGCTACGGCGGTAAATTGATGGGGATCTGTGGCGGCTACCAGATGCTGGGCAAAGCGGTACATGATCCTGATGGTATTGAAGGTTCTGCCGGAAGCTCTGATGCGTTGAACCTTCTGGATCTGGAAACGACCATGATTCGTCAGAAGACACTCACTCGGGTCAAAGGGGGTATGCAGTTGCCGGGTCAGGAACCTGTACCTGTAACTGGATATGAGATTCATGCCGGGGTAACAAAATTATCAGCGCTGAATCAACCATTAATCAAACTCGACCAGGAAGTGGATGGTGTAATGTCTGACGATGGTCAGATATTTGGTACCTATCTGCACGGGGTGTTTGAGGAGCCTGATGCCTGCACAGCGATTTTGAAGTGGGCAGGCTTGCGGGAAGCCTCAAGAATCGACTATCACCTGCTGCGGGAAGAGGGTATTAACCGCATGGCAGACGCCATCGAAGAAAATCTCGATATGAGTAAAATCTTTGCACTGTGTGATGTTGAACCACAAAGTCACTAAAGCACAAAGAAAGCGAAATAAGACAGTCTAAGGCACACGGTTATAGATGTGCCTTTACATTACTCCGTGTCTCTGTGCCATTGTGGTTCAAGACCGGTTATCAAGATTGCTAAAAGAATCTGAGACATGACTGAAAAAAAAGGCTATAGACTTACCCGAATCTACACCCGTACCGGTGATAAAGGCACAACCCGTATTGGTGATGGCCAGCAACTGCCAAAATCCCACCCGAGGATACATGCTATTGGCTCTGTGGATGAAACCAACAGCTGGCTGGGTATGCTGATCCACTCCCTGAAGCAGGGTAATGAAGTCACTGAGCAGCAGCTGAAAGAGATTCAGGATATCCAGCATCGGATGTTTGATGTAGGTGGTGAGCTGGCCATGCCGGGTTATCAGCTGATTCAGGAAGCCCATACTAAAGCGATTGAGGCTCTGATTGACGAACTCAATGAACCATTACCACCCCTGAAAAACTTCACGCTGCCTGGCGGCGGACAGTCTGCCTGTCATTGCCATATGGCTCGAACCGTATCCCGTAGGGCTGAGCGTCATATCATTGAGTTAAACAATGAGCTTCAGGAAAGCGGTGAAAAGATCAATGAACCATTGCTGAAATTTGTTAACCGCCTGTCAGATCTAATGTATGTTCTGGGGCGTCATTGTGCGCTTCAGGATGAAGGTGAAGTGCTCTGGCAAGCATCAGATACCAATCGTATTTCCTAACTCCCTATTGCGCTGTCTGTCTGGTGCGTAACCCTGCGTTGAAGCTCCTCGCCATAGCTACCGCTATGACTCGTCACGTCGCCTTGCTTTACACTCCAGACAGCCATGCTCATAACGGGGTTAGAAAATTAGATTGGTATGAGAAAAGCAAAACAGCTGACCCGGATCAAAAATAAGTGCAAGAAATCGACAAGTCCCTAGTGATTTAAGACGAATGTTTGGTTAGTATTGCGAAACTTTGTAAGGGTTTCGTCAGTGATTGGTTGGAATCACGACGCTTTTGACCGCTCATCTCGGATGCAGCGAATGAGTCAAAAGAGGGAACAGGGTGAAAGACCCTGACTTTACCCGCAACTGTAATGGAAGAGTTCTCAGCAATACCATTGCTGCTTGCTAACAGTGAGAGCGAGCAAGTTATTTTGGGCAATTGGGCAAGGCGAAGTGACGAGTCATAGCATTACTATGGCGAGAAGCTTCAACGCAGTCCAATTGGTAAAAATAGCTGCACAGCCCACGGTTAGCGAGTCGAAATGGTATCAACGTCACTGGTTATACCGGGAAGGCAGTTGAGAACGACGACGCCAGAGTCAGGAAACCTGCCTTTGCAAAGCCCAAGATGGGAGCCAGTCGGATTTACCACTGACCTACTGCGAAAAAGCCGGATTTGGCCATTTTTTATGCTGCTTTTCGTTGAATAGAACCACTATTCGCCTCAAATCAGCATAAAAAATGACTCAAATAGGACTTTCTCTCGCTACGGTCGGCTAAGCCCGGCAGACTCCCGAGCAGCCTGTATATTCGGGCGCAAACCGGGCGGGTAACCTGGCGGCTGGGAACACATCTCCTTTTACACTGTGCTTTTTCTGAAAAAGTACAGTGGCCGCGTGTGCCGCCCTGAGTATTGGTTGTGACTCAGGGACACCATGAAAACACATTCCGTACAATACAAGACACTGAAGAACAGACTGCCCAGGGTAATGCTGGTCATGGCTATGGCGTTGGCCAATGCAGTTTCGTTTCCTTTCAGTACTGTTCAGGCGAGCGAGCCTGATAGCCAGTATTGTGTGACCGACATGAGCGACCGCTCTGTCTGCCTGAATACCCGTTCGCCCAGAATCATCAGCCTGTCTCCCGGCTCCACTGAATTGTTATTTGCTGCCGGTGCTGGAGATCGTGTCATTGCCGTTGACCAGCACAGTGATTTTCCTGAAGTGGTCAAACAACTGCCTAATGTGGGTGGTTACCCGAATGTGAATGTTGAAGCCATCGTGGCCATGAAGCCTGACCTGGTAGTGGTATGGACCGCGGGCAATTCCCAGAAAGTGATTCATCAGCTGGAGTCTCTGGGCGTCCGCACCTTCCATGTTGATGTGGTGGATTTTGCCGGCATTGAGCAGGCCATCCGAAGTCTTGGTCAGGTAGCTGGGACAGAAAAAGCAGCGAACCGTGTTGTTGAGGATTTTTCTGTTCGTTTAAAAACGCTGCAGAATAATTATGGCCAGCGAGAGCCTGTATCGGTGTTCTTTGAAATCTGGCGATCACCGCTGCTGACGGTAGGTAATGGTCAGGTCATTGATGATGTGATCTCTCTGTGTGGTGGTCAGAATATCTATGGTGATGTCTCTGAGCGTATTCCCAAAATCGGTATTGAATCCCTGATTACCCGTGACCCACAGGTCATTATTGGTTCTGACCCGAGAGGCGACACCCCGGAAACACGGAAAGATTTAATGGACTACTGGAGTCAGTGGCAAAACCTGCAGGCAGTAAAGAGCCATCAACTGTTTTCAGTACCCAGTGATCTGATTGCCAGACCAACGCCCAGGATTCTTGAGGGGGCAGAAATGATCTGCCACCAGCTACAGGCTGTTCGAACCGATGCGGGTCATACGGACTATGTGGCAGCCCAGACTCCATTTCATCAAGAGAGTCAGCTCTGAGCAGCATGAGCTAAAGACTGACTACGAAAAGTTTTAAGACCATTCGCTTACACTAAGGATGTAATCTACATGTCGTTTAATCAGCGTTCTATTTTTGCACGCACCGGGCTTTCTATTGCCGTTGCAATGTCCGTGATGAGTTCTGTTGCCCTGGCAGAAGAGGTTTATGAACTCGGAGAGATTGTTGTTACTGCGGCGAGAACGGCCCAAACGGTCGACGAAACGCTGGCTCCTGTCACTGTGATAAACCGTCAGCAGATTGAGCGTGCTCAGGCGACGACGGTAGCAGAACTGATTAACCAGTCGGCTCCGGGAGTTCAGGTTACCTCAAATGGTGGGCCTGGCAGTTCTTCTGGTGTTTATATCCGAGGCACAAAAACGGCACAGACTTTAATTTTGATGAATGGGCAGAAAATTAATACAGCCAGTTCTGGGTCGGCACCTTTGGAATATCTGGATACTGACCAAATTGAACGTATCGAAATTGTTCGTGGGCCGCGTTCAACACTCTACGGTGCAGATGCAGTTGGTGGGGTTATTAATATCATCACAAGAAAAGGCTCTGGTGACCCTGCTCTAACTCTTAAAGCTGGTGGTGGTAGCCGTGGTACGGGGGAGTACGGACTTAACTTTGCGGGCGAAATTGAAGGAACTCAGTTCAATCTTGGGGCCCGTCTTTTTGAAACACAAGGCTGTGACCGAACAGTTGATGGCGATAAAGGCACTAACTGGGATGATGATGCATATAGAAACAAGTCAGTTTCAGGCAGTCTATCCAGAAACTTTGATGATGGTATAGAGGCAGGGGTTAACTTTGCGCATGCTGAAGGGAAGTCAGAGTATGATAATGTTTATGATTTAGCTGCTTATCCTGTTTCTGATTTTGAAGAATCGCTGATAAATACATATGTATCAACGTCGATAAACGACATTTGGGGTAGCCGGATAGAAGCAGGGTTTGTTCGCGACCATCGGGCCGATTCAGGGAATGGTGACTCTAGCTATGCCGAGAATAAAAGATACTCTTTTAGTTGGTTGAATGACATCTCTTGGGCAGAAAACCAGTTGCTTACGACTGGAATTGATTACTCAAATGATACTGTTAACAGCAATACTACATACATCATTAGTGAGCGTTATAATACAGGCATCTTTGCTCAGAACTTGACAACCTTTGATAATAGCGATTTGCAACTTGGCGGTCGCTATGACGAAAATGAAGCTTTTGGTGGTCAATTTACCGGAAATGCATCATGGGGTGTTAATCTGCCGAAACAGATGAGATTGGTTGCTTCCTATGGTACAGCTTTCAGAGCGCCAACCTTTGCTGATATGTACAGGCAGTCCAGCTCTCAATGGAGCCAATCAATACCTAATCTTGACCTCAAGCCTGAGCATTCGAAAAATGCGGAGTTAGAACTCCGAGGTCAATTGGATGCTGAAAGTCATTGGACTGTCAATATTTACCAAAATGACATGGATGACATGCTGGCTGCTATGGAAGTTGAGCCAAGCACCTGGCAAACCGTTAATGTCGACAAAGCCCGTATCCGGGGGGTTGAGTTTGAAGTCGGCACCCATTACGCCGGTTGGGATATCAACACGAATTTAACCTATGTTGACCCTGAAAATCGCTCGGGCAAAGACAGTGGTAAGAAACTCCACTACAGAGCCCAGCAAATGGCTGCATTCAATATGGATAAAGACTTTGGTCGATGGTCGTTTGGAGGAACCTTCCGGGCTCAGGGCAAAACCTGGGTGGATACTGCCAATACGGCACAGCTGCCTGGTTTTGGAACGGTTGACCTTCGCGCTTCGGTTGAGCTGACACCTCAGCTGGAAACTCAGTTTAAAGTGGTTAACCTTCTGGATAAGAATTATCAGCCGGTTAAGGGTTATCAGGGAGAGCCAAGAGGCGTATTTGCGACTTTTGTCTGGTCTCCGAAGCTGTAAATGTTTTCAGGATAGCCCTTTCCCTTGTTTTCAATTTGCCTAAAACAAGGGAAGGGTGTCTGGTTCTTGAGAGCTCCTTTTCTGAATACATAGTTGTAGTGCCATATACATTAAGGTCAGGAGACTTCTTAACTCACCATTTTCCAGAATGCTCTCAATTTTACTCTGCGCACCTGCGCGGCTGTTTTGCTGGATTAATTCAACCAGGTCTTTAGTTTTATATGCCTCATCCAGCTTTTGAGTCGTTAATGTGTCATGTAATAGTTGCTGGAATCTTATATTCAAGGAATTTGCGTTTACCTGTTCTTCAGGGTTCCTGTGAATAAAATCGGCTATTAATGATTTGGCATTTTGATTGTAAGCGTTGGTTAGAAATCGCCGAGGATTATTTATTTTTATAGGAGAGCCGCCTTGTAGCGTAAATGGAGAACAATTATCTGTAAGAGGCTTGGTAAGGTCGCTTCTTTTGAGTTCGGATAACATCTCCTCTAACTTCATTTCAGCAAGGCTCTTATCTGCAGAGCCTAATGGAATAGCATCGCTTCTTTTAGGTGTTCGTATTTCACATTCCGTAAAGAGTCGATCTGTCTGCGTGGCCACTGTTTGAGAGGTCTCTGTCTGTTGATGATGATGGTCTGTTTGTGTGCTCATCGTTACGGTTTTCGTTGCTGATGGTGATACCTTACTGAGAGTGAGTGTATTAGTTGCCTGATAAAGGTTGCTCATGGATTGGCAGTGCTGCATTCTGCCCCGGCTATCAGTGACTCTGAAAGGGGTTGGCTGCGTTAGAGTTATCTTTGGCATGCGAGAGGGCTTTTCATTTTTTCTCGATGAATCTGTTGCTTCTCTTGCAGTTACTTCGGACGCTTTAATATAGGGTTTACCAGGCTGCACTTCCTTGGTTCTTCGTTGAAACGCCATTGAGACTGAGCTTTTACTTGCAGAAGCCGGTGAGCGTGACAGATCATCCATCGATTTTGAAAACGACATGTTGTGATTTGATAAACCCATTCGATCTGCCATAAAGATTTCCTGATAGTGATCAGCGTATTTGTAGACCGAGTGATTACTGTTTGGGTTCTGTAAACATTTAAGTAACCTGATTTTAGGTGTCAAGATGACTTTGAAATACTCCGGTGATATCCGTGAGCTCTGCTACCCATTTATCTACGAAGACTCCCCCCTGTGTGATTATGAAATTCTTACTGATGAACTGTGTGCCACACTCGGCGGAGTTATCAGTGAGCTGGAAGGGGATGAGCGGTTCGCCGATATCTATAATTTTCTGGATAAACTGCAGCCCAGAATTTTCCATATGAATGGCTCGGTTCGTGGAAAGCAGGCGATATTTGAAGAGCAGATTCAGTGGCTGGCGGGTTACTTTGACCAATACCAGAAAGAGATTGAAGGGCAGCTTCATGGCTTTGTACTTCCCAGGGGCGCGCGACCAGTACAGCTACTGCACAGTTGTCGTTCACTCTCCAAGAAGGCTGTCAGAGCGTTGGTCAAGGTAGACGCTCATGGAATTGAGGTGCCGGATGAGTTGCACCGGTTTGGCAATATGCTCTGTAATCTGTTTTTCCGGTTAACCGTGGTGATTAACCGTCGGTTAGGCATTGTCGAGCCAGAATATCAGAGTTTGAGTTATAACCTGAAGCCACCTTCCAGAAAGTAGGTCAGTTACATACCAGTGTAAATGAGTAGCTCGGCTCCCCTGAGTGGGGAGCCGACCAGATATTAATGCGTGCCGATCTTGCGGTAATCAAAACCCTTGAAGTTAATCTTGTACAGCAGTGAATAGATCACCGGCAGTACGACCAGCGTCAGTACGGTGGCAAAGCCAAGGCCAAAAATAATAGTCACGGCCATGGATTTGAAAAAGGCATCAAACAGCAGGGGGATCATTCCCAGCATGGTGGTCAGTGCTGCCATGCATACTGGACGCAGACGGCTGACGGATGCGTGGAATATTGCCTCATGCTCTTCCCAGCCTTCTTCCAGTTCCAGCTTGATCTGTTCCACCAGAACTATGCCGTTTTTAATCAACATGCCTGACAGACTCAGCAGTCCCAGCAGCCCCATAAAACTGAAAGGCGTATTGAGCACCAATAAGCCGGTAACAACTCCAATCAATGCCAGGGGAACGGTGCACCAGATGGCTAATGGCTGTCGTATGGTATTGAATAGAAACACCGTGATCAGAAACATCGCCAGATACCCCATGGGAATTGAGGCAAACGTGGCGTTCTGTGCATCGGTGGAGAGCTCATAAGCGCCACCCCATTCCAGTGTATAGCCCTCTGGTAATGGAATGGCTTCAATACCTGCACGAACTTTTCGGAACACACTGTCGGTGGTCTCATCGCTCATCAGGTCAGGGTCTGCCATGACCGAGAGCATTCGCTTGCGATCTCTGCGGATAATCAGGGGGTTTTCCCACTCGGTATCAAAGCTGGAAATTGCCTGAGTGATGGGTACATAGCTGTTGTAATCCGCACTCCATACCTGCAGGTCGGTGATACTGTCAGCATTGAGTCGCTCTGTTTCGGGGGAACGAACGATCAACGGCATCAGTTGGCTGCCTTCGCGATAAACACCAACCTGACGACCAGAGAAATTAACCAGCAGCGCATCGTCAAGGGCTTGCTTTGAAATACCACTGCGACGGGCGCTGGCTTCATCAAGGTGGGGACGGACAAGACTTACCTGGTTGCGCCAACCATGTCGTATATTGGTTGCTGTTGGCTCATTTCGAAGCACCGTCATTGCCTGTACAGCGAGTGATCGCAATACCTCAGGATCCTCTCCATAGAAACGGGCTTCGATTTCTGCCGGTGCCGCGGGGCCGTTCTGCATCAGCTTGATGCTGTATTCGACATCACTGAACTGTTCATCGAGTACGGTTTCCAGTGGAGGGATCAATGTGCTGATTGCCTCCAGGTCTTCAGCCTCGATGATCAGTTGACCGTAGCTGGTGTACTGTTTTTCAGGCTGATAAGGCAGAATAAAACGTTGTGCTCCCATACCAATAACGGAAGTGACATTGCTGACGCCCGGCATGGAAAGTACCTGTTGCTCAAAGTGCGCTATTTCTGACTCAGTCGCTCTGATATCACTGCCTTCTGGCATCCAGAAATCAACGAAAAAGATGGGAGTATTGGAAGGAGGAAAGAACACATTCTTCACAAAGCCAAAGCTCAAAATCGCCAGAACCAGTGCCAGTAGGGTGAGTCCCAGAGTGACAGGACGATGTTTCAGAGAAAAATTCAACAGCTGTTTGTAAAGAGTAAACAGTGCCCCCTGATACGGATCTACTGACGAGTCTGTCTGGTTCCCTGTGGCTTTTTCATATTTCTTGAACAGTATGTTGCAGAAGAAAGGGGTCAGGGTAATAGCTGTGATCCAGCTTAACATCAGAGAAATCAACAGTACCTGAAAAAGTGAGAGGCAGAATTCACCCGTGGCATCATCGGATAAACCAATGGGGGCAAAGGCCATTATGGCAATAACGGTTGCGCCCAATAATGGCCACTGGTTCTGGCTGACGACCCGCTTTGCTGCCTCCAACCGGGTTTGCCCTCTCTGGAGGCCAACCTGAATACCCTCTGTGACCACAATGGCGTTATCTACCAGCATGCCCAGGGCAATTATCAGTGCTCCCAGGGAGATCATTTCCAGGTCTATATCCAGCACTTTCATAACGATAAAAGTGCCGGAGATGGTCAGTAGCAGAACAGCACCCATTAACAGGCCAGCACGAATACCCATGGCCAACAATAAGACGACAATAACGATGACGATGGCTTCAGCCAGGTTAATCAGAAAACCATTGACTGATTTTGAGACAGTGGCCGGTTGGTCGTAGACGGTAGTGAGCTCGATGCCTACAGGTTGTTCTGAGGTCAACTCACTCAGACGAATGCGAACCCGTTCCCCAACATCCACGACATTGACGCCGGAGGCAAAGGAAACGCCGAGAGATAGCGCTGGTTGGTTGTTAGAGGTATAGAGCGTGTCGGGAGTTTCATCATAGCTCCGGCGAACCGAGGCTATATCTCCCAGACGAACCAGTTGTGTACTGCCGGGAGGACTGATGATTAACTGCTCCAGTTCCCGGACATTCCTGAATTCACCGGTGGGATGAATGCGAATGGAGCGCCCGTCAACCAACATATTGCCAGCATTGGAAACCACATTCTGATTCTGGATCAGGGAGAAGATCCAGGCGGGGTCAATGCCCAGGTTGGCCAGTTTGGCCTGGGACATTTCCACCACCACCTGCTCCTGACGGGCACCACCAATGGATACTTTCTTAACGCCATCTACCAGGACTAATTCACGTTTTAGATAGTCGGCATAATTTTCCAGGTCTCTGGAGGTATAACCATCGCCCGTGATGTTGAACAGCATGCCGAATACATCGCTAAAATCATCAACGACAACCGACGGATAAACCCCAGGAGGCAGGCTGCCCTGGGCATCATTAATCTTTCGCCTCAGCTCATCCCATATCTGTGGCAACTGGCTGGAAGGGTATTGCTCTTTCAGTTCCACCATGATCTGGGAGCGACCATTGCTGCTGATGGAGTCGATAACTTTTACATACTCCAGCTGCTGTATTGCCTCCTCCAGTGGCAGGGTGGCTTCTTCTTCCACCTGCTCTGGTGAAGCACCCGGGTAGTGGGTGATCACCATGGCCTGCTTAATGGTGAATTCAGGAAACTCCAGCTGACCAAGCCCAAAAAATGAAACCGCACCGCCCACCAGCAGGATGACAACAAACATCCAGCTGATGACTCGATGGGAAATAGAGTACTCCGCAATATTCATGGCTTACAGTCCCCGTTCCTTGCGCAGCGGTTTTACCGTCATGCCATCAGACAGTTGGCTCAAGCCTGCGGTGACAATTTGATCGCCCGGATTGATGCCGGACATGATCTGAACACCCGCTTCAGTTATGCGGCCTGCAGAAACTTCTACGGGATGAACCTGTTTGGTTGATGGGTCAAAGCGCCAGACAACGGTCTTGTTGTCAGTGTCATCCTTGGCAATAGCGGAGATGGGTACAAGAACATACCCGGGTTGCCCTTGAGTGCCAATAACCTGAGCAAGGTCAATAATGACCGTTGCAGTCATACCAGGAAGAATATTCATATTGGCAGGTGCAGTCCGGGTAAAAATGACTTCATAGCTTTGGGTTCCCGGTGTCACCCGTGTTGCGTGCTCTTTATAGCTGACGGGAAACTCTTTGCCTGGTGCACCAGGAAAGGTAGCCATCGGCTTATAGTCATGGTTAACGGTTTTCTTGTTAACATGAGAAACAATGCTTTCTGGAATCTGAATGCTGATATCCAGTCGGTCGCTGCTCTGCAGAATCAATACTGGCTGTTGAGCCTGAACCTGCTGGTGGGCTTCCGCCAGTGTCTGGGCAACCCGACCGCTGAAGGGTGCTGTCAGCGTTGTATAAGCCAGTTTGTCCCGGCTGAGTTTCAGGGCTGCTTCGGCTGATTTCAGCTTGGCACTGGCCGTATCGTAGTTAGATTGCGAAATGACTTTCTTTTTTAACAGGGAACTGGCGCGTTCGAACTCCGCCTTGGCAAGCTCATAATTAGCCTGACGATCTTGAAGTTCATTGCGGATATCCCGGTCATCCAGGTATGCCAAGACCTGCCCTTCAGTAACATCATCGCCCTGTTTGACTTCAATCTTGTCGATCTGTCCAGGTATGCGGAAAGATATTTCGGCTTCTTCGGTCGCCGTTACTTTGCCTGGAAAATATCGTAACTGTTGCTGCTGAGGATCTTTTACCTCAAACAGTTTTACCGGCCGGATGACGTCTTTGTGTTCGATTTGCTTCTGGTCACATCCAGTCAGCAGGCTGAAAGCCATAAGCATCACCATCGTGATGGATGTTTGGGTTGATGAGATAAGGTGCATTCTGATGTAGCTCCAAACCAATACGACAAGAGTGCTTTCTACATCAATTGATACCCACGATCAGTGTTGCTATTGCTCCGCTAACAGTGCACTTATTGCCGCGTAACAACATTGAACCGTCTGAATACATTGATGCCTGGAAAACACCTGGAATAAATAAACTCTGGCAGGTTTTAGTGATCTGTAAATTCAGAAACCGTTTGTTCAGCTCTGAGTTTGCTGTTCACGATGACCGAATCAGGGAATGGCTCCGGCCATCCCCAGCCCTGAAGATATTTGGCCAGGTTAGAGGTTAATAGGCCAAACCCGTTGTCTTTTTGTAGCGAGGGTTGTTTCAAACCAAAACCAGACATACTGATCTGGAATAAGCCTTCTCCCAGGCTCCAGATACCCATCAGAATATCGGCAAGCGCATGCTCCCGGTCTTCATCTGTAATGGATGGATTTTCAGCCATCAGCTCTATAATCAATGTCTCAACGAGCTGACTGATTGTCTGGTAAATGTCGTCCAATGCACGAGCTCGTTCTATTGACGCGCGTTGCCAGATATCAGGAGTCATGGCCAGCTGGCGAAGAAAGTAGTGGTGTGGCTGTTGCGCGTCGCACAGCCAGATCGACATGTTCAGGGTTAACAAACGCTCCATAGGAGGGGCATCATTTTTGATCACCTGATCAAAAACAGAAGCAATGGTTTTTGAGATGTGTATGGCACATCCAAGCAGCAGGTCTTCCTTACTGGAAAAGTGTGAGTACACCGTCCCCATGGAAAATTGAGCATGCTTGGCTACTTCCGACATCTTAAGATCCATGAAGCCCTTTTCCTTAAGCAGGAGCAGAGTGGATTCTATAATGGAGGCTTCTCTTTGTGTCCGTTTCTCGGCAGCAGACATGATCGATGACCAGAGAGTTAATGGGAATTTAGAAGAGGATAATGTATATTCGAATATCAGTCGAATAATATTCGAATTTTGTTTTTGCTTGGGTAAAGATTGAGGAGTACCGTTAATTAAGAAGAAAAATAGCCGAAAACAATAGATTACAAGTTTTCTGTTTTCATTCAGCGAGTCAGCAAGAGGAGCTTATAACGCTTTCTTCATCACTCCTGCTGGCAGCTGTTCTTCTGGAGGTATGGATGCTATTGGTAGTATTTTTTGCGCTTTTTATTGTTGCGATAACCGCTTTTTTATCCCTTCTTGAGTCTTCAGTCGTTGCCATTGATGAATTAAGGCTGGTGACCATCCTGTACAAAAAGCCCCGCAATCAGGAGGCTGTTAAGCTGGTTTTTCAGAAAAAGCGTGAGCACCTTTCAGCAATTGTATTGTTAAGTACATTAGTCAGTATATCTGGGAGCACTCTGCTTGGAGCATTGGCGGCAAAAGAATTCAATGACCTGTGGCTGGCTGTTTTTACGGCGCTGCTTGCTTATTGCATGCTGGTGTTTGCCAAGGTTCTGCCCAAACTGTTGGCTGTGCAAATTGCCGAGAAGGTCGTGGTTCAATGGGCTCCACTGATTCGCCTGATATATACCCTCACCCGTCATGTACTGATGTTGGCCCTGTTCTGGACCCGTATACTGCCCCATCATGTGGAGGAAGCACGAAGTAGCGATGATTTGCGAAGCATCATCAAGCATTACAACAAACGCGGGGTTATTGGCAAACGACAGAGAAAGCTGGCTGAGGCCGTATTAAGCTCTCATCAAAAGAATCTGGAAGAGCTCGTGGCGCGTTCTATTCCAGCTGTTTGTCTCTCGTCAGAGGATACCGTTGCTTCTGTTGAAAAAACGATGAAGTTATCCCCCTGCAAGCGCTACGTAGTACTTGCTGATGGTCAGCCTGTAGGTGTTGTACTCTATCGTCATTTAGCCCGCTGTCTGGTCAATGGTGAAGCAAATATGACGGTTGGTGAATTAATGCGAAAAACCATCAATCTGGCTCCTGAAACCTCACTTCATGAGGCAATGACTGAGCTTCATGAAACCCGAGCCTCTATCATTCTGTTGCTGGGTGAGACAGTCGAACAGACTCGAATCGTGACGGCTAAAAAGCTCTATCAGGCTTTGCTGCGATAGCCCATCACACAGAGACTTCTAACTGACTGTACCCCCATTCATCTTCGATAATCTCCCCGGTTTTAATTCCAAGGCGTTGATAAAAATGCGGTGCATTAAGCACCAGGGTATGAAACTCACCATCTTCGCCGGTTGGACAGATGCCCTGTTTTTGAATTCGGTCGGCAATGTCCGGGGTGAGCACTTTACCCAGCAGGTTTCGATCCAGCTTATCGGCTTTCAAGCTGACAATCATGGTTTCGAAATCATTAGCGAACATATCTTCTAGAAGCTGCTGTCTGTCGTAGTGCCAGAGAGGAAAAGCAGGAGAAACACCGCTTCCGGTCAGAACCGTTTCATACCAGTCCCGATGAGCCTGCAGGTCGATATCGCCAAAAGCCAGCTGGAAAGTCTTAAAGGCTCTTTGCACTTCCTGAAGAGCCGCTTTTAAACCCGCTTCATATTCCCCAACACTGGCCTTTCCAAAGATAATGGGGAGTCGCATGCAGGCTGCCTGAGCTTCCAGCACTTCTCTCGTCAGGCCGTGTGCACTGGTCTGGTCTTGATCACCTTTAAGCATGGTCAGCAGGCAGGTTGGGGTAAATCCCTTCTGGATCGATTTCCAGAGCGCAAAGCAGGCATCTTTACCACCACTCCAGGAGGTGCAGAATGATGTGTTCTGTGTTGCAGGTATCATGCCTGAATGCCCATGAAAAAAAACGGAATACTAGCATTCAGTCATTAATTTCTCATCGTAACTATTCAGCACCCAGCAAAGGCGTATTGTTGTAATTTCGAACCGCTTTAAGAAGCGCCTGAAATATGTTCAACCCCTGCTTTTTAGCAGATGATAAATAGCTTCGGATTCGGGTAAACATGGTACCTCCGTCTTCGCTTCTGAAGCAGCCTGAGATCTTCTGCTTAAGTTTGGCCATCCTGGCATCACGTTCACTGCCATTGTTATCGAAGGGAATTGAAAAGTCCGACATGAAGCGCAACGTTTCAACCTTAAACTCAATAAGCCTTTTGAACAGGTTGTAGGCCTTGGTATTCCTGACCTTCTTACGTCCAAGCACCTGTCGTTGTTTTTCCATATAAGCGGTTTCCTTCGTGAGAGCCCTTTGAAGGATTTGGTCGTATATCGTCTCAATGCGAAGCTGTATTGCACCAGGCATTTGAGTCAGACCGGCTGCTTTGTATTTCTTGCAGAAGTGCCAGGAGAGCGTAAGCAATTTCATCAGCCGCAGAGCCAGCTTATTCGCATCCCTATCGACAACTCCCTGAAGCTCTCTCAGATGATGGGCATTACAAAGCACATGCACTGCCGCATAGGCAAAGTAGGACTTCCAATGATCGTGAACCAGAATGCCTGCAAAAGTCAGCAGGATGCCCATTGCATCCATTGCTTCACAACCTCGCCTTTCTGAGAGGTAGTAAAGCGTCCATTGGTCATCTCGCATAATGTGTAACCACCACAGTGAACCGTCAACCCGCATGCCAGTTTCATCCGCTCCTGCAACCGGACTTTCTTGTAAAGCATCGCGGATACTCTGCTCAGTAGAGGCCAGGTTCTCATGGGTATAGGCAACAAAATTGGCAACAGAGCCTGCGCTGACACTCATGCAATAAATAGTATTGAAATACTCAGACACCCGGTGATATGGGATGAAGTGATACTGGTTTAAATGAACAGCCATTGCCTGAGTCACTTCTCCGTATTGAGCAGCGGCTTTCACTCCTTGGGGAAACTCAGCGGTGTTCCGTTTACCACAAGGACATACTTTAACGTCTGCCCAGTACGCGGTAACTTCAAATTCTCCGGGTCTACCTGGATCAAAAACCTGTCGCTCAATGTATTTGGTGGGTTTAATATCGATAAGCGAAGACTGGCAACAGCAACATTTTTCAACCTTCAGATGCCTGACATAATCGGGTAAGGCGACACGTCTCAAACAAGAGCCTTGATGACCTTTCTGGCCACCTGGTTTATTGCCTGAAGATGGTCTAAGGCTTTTGGGGTTCGGTGTTTCCTGTGAGGAGCAGGGGGCTTCTTTGGAAGATGTATCACCTTTATCACTCCCTTTTTTACTGGGCTTTTGATAACCATCTGACGATGGTGGCTTACTACTGTTTTGACTGTTTTTATTAACCCTTTCTTCCAGTTCGCTGCAACGTTCCCGTAAAAGCGCATTCTCGGTCCGAAGCTCTTCATTCTCTTTAAGGAGAGCTTCGGTAAACGGAGTAGCTGGGAAGTCTGGTTCCATACTGGAGATTTGTTAGAAAAATTGAGTATAAGATGATGGTCGAAAAATCAGAAAATTCCAGATTTATATGAAGGGTGCTGAATAGTTACTTCTCATCAATTCTCTAGGTGGGCTATGTTGATCGAGAATTTTAGTAGAACCCCGAGAATAAGGCTGATCATGATAGAATCCAAGCAATCGTTCACAGGTCATAAAGATCCAGAATACCCCGCTCAGAGAGTGCCTGTTTGTGATGACCGAAAAAGAATTGATGAGTATACAGAGCGCAATGTTCGTCTCACTATCGCGCTTTACGGTTATAATTCAGCGCTAGCCGTATATCCGGCTCAGAATACACTTTCAGGTCACAATGCTCTTCAGGCTCAGAGTGAAGAGCAAGAAAGTAAACAGGTAATATCAAGGCGCATTAGGATTGAGTCAGAGTCCGTCAATTGGCTTGATCAAGAAAAGAGGGCGTTGAGTGATTTACTGCATGAAAAGGAAAAGTTAACTAATCAATTGATTGATCTCAAAAAAGAACGAAATACTAAAGAACTTTTGTTGAGAGATCAGCAGCTCAAACGGGAAGTTTGCGAAGGGACCAATGTTGCAAATGTACAAAACAATAGAAGTGATAATGCCCGAAAATCGAAAATACAGAAACTCAAGGCATTCTTTAGCTGTATACCTCCTTGAGGCTCCATTGTTAAATCGACTTAATATTCTCCGAAGTTTGCCCTACAAAAAACAATGGTGTGCACCTGTATTCAGGTTGAGATCAGCTCTTCTGGGTCGACTGTCAGTGTGCAAAGCAGGACCTAGAGATATTTTTTTGAGATTATAGGCATAGTACAGACGGCTCTACAGCAAAATTGCGATGCCAATGCACAGCAGGTATATGTAAAAGACATTCTGGATGACCTTAATGCTGACGTTTTTTGCCAGCTTCAACCCGATCGGTGGGAAGATGGCCATCGTGATTGAAATGATCAGGAAAGCGGGCAGGTAGACATACCCCAGCATCAGGTTTGAGCCAGTATGTTCGGAATGTAAGCCGGAAAAAATGTAGCCGGCACTGCCAATAACGGCATAAGGAACCGCCAGCATCAGGTTGGTACCGAGAACGGTTCGGTGGTCGGAGTATCGGGATAGAAAAGGGATCATCAGAATTCCCAGTGCGATACCGGCGAGTCCACTCAAGGTTGAGCTGATGATACTCATGAGGATAATCAGCACAGGTTCTACAGGTCTTGGAACTTCCTGGTGAGATCTGAAGCTTTTGGTCAGTTTATAAACGGCAATAAATAGAATTAATAATCCGATATACCACCTCAGCCAGTGAACGGATAAAGCACCTGCTAACTGAGGCGCAATAATAGCTCCTGCAATGACGCCCGGCAGGCACAGTTTGATCAAATGTACGTCATACAGTTGTGATTTTTTGTAGCTGATAGCGCCAGATGCGCTGCCGATGATCAAGGTGGCCATGCAGGTGGCAACAGCAACCTGCAGTGAAATCGCTTCGGGAAACAGTGTTGGAAATATCAGGGAAAGAACAGGCAGAATCGCCAGACTGCTGCCACTGCCTAAAGCGCCGATGATAATGCCGCCAAGTGCACCTGTTAACAGGTATACGACATAAATAAGCATTATGTTCCCTCTTTACTGCCTGGTTGCGAAAATTGTCAAAAAGGAAGGGCTGGCAGGGTATTCTACCCGCTGTAGCCTGACTATTAATACGGTGAGCTATGTTATAATTCCGCCCATTTCAGGTCATCTCAGATAGTTGAACTCTCTTATGTCTCAAACTGTTGAAGCCGATGTGGTGGTGATTGGCGGTGGTATTGCCGGTCTCTGGTTATTTCGCACGTTGAACACTCTGGGTTATCGAACCCTGTTGCTGGAGCAGGATTCTCTGGGCGGTGGTCAGACCATCAAGTCTCAGGGCATTGTTCATGGGGGTACCAAATACACCCTGACTGGCCAGCTTACCAACGCTTCCCAGGCCATTGCCGGGATGCCGGAACGCTGGCGTAATGCCCTGGCTGGAAAGGGGGAGGATAGGGACCCGGATCTTCGGTCGGCTCGCATTCTGTCTGAATACCATTATTTATGGTCACCGGGTGATATTGGTTCACGAATGACCTCGTTCTTTGCCAGCAAGGCACTGAGAGGGCGGGTAGATGCATTAACCAAAGAGCAGTTTCCGGCAATTTTCAAGCATGATGGTTTCCGCGGGAAGGTATACCAGCTCAATGAAATTGTTCTGGATATCGCTACCGTTACTCAAGCCCTGGTCAACGGCCTGGAAGATAAAACGATTAAGGTGGATTGGAGTGAACAGGGTAATGCCCGGTTGTTAACGGATGCCAGGGGAGACATTGATGCTGTTGAGTTAGCTGATAGCAATGGTCAGAAAACTCTGCTGAAAGCCAAACGGTTTGTGCTGGCTGCTGGTGAAGGAACCGAGGCGCTTTTGAATACCTGGGGTATCAATGATCCAAAAATGCAGATACGTCCCCTGCAGATGGTGATGGTTCGTCATGATCATCCTGAGCCCATCTATGCGCACTGCCTTGGTACAACACCACTTCCGAGAATCACCGTTACCAGCCATCCCGATAAGGATGGGAAGTGGGTGTGGTATCTTGGTGGGGGCATTGCTGAAGATGGGGTCAAACAGTCTGCTGAGGCGTTGATTGCAACGGCGAAAAAAGAGATGAAAGCGTTACTGCCCTGGGTAGAGCTTGATCAGGCTGAGTGGGACACCCTGCGGGTCAATCGTGCTGAGCCAAAACAGAGCCGTTTGCTTCGCCCGGATGCGGCTTTCTGCCAGCCGGTTGCCAATGGCATTGTGACCTGGCCCACTAAGCTGGCTCTTGCGCCCAACCTCTCTGATGAAGTTATTCGACTGTTGCAGGAAGACAATATTCGTCCAGCGGGCGATGAAACTTTCTCGATGCCTGAAGGATTTTCCCGACCTGAAATTTGTCCAAACTTCTGGCAAGGGCATTTTGAAGAGGGCAAAGCGTCATGACTCAGTGTCTTGGAAGAAAGCGAATAGCGGGTACTGATCTTGAAGTATCGCCATTGGGTTTTGGCACGGTAAAGTTTGGGCGGGATCAGGGCGTAAAGTACCCGGAACATTTTACGATCCCTGATGACCGTGAAATGGTAAACCTGCTTACCCTGGCGCATGATCTGGGTATGAACCTGCTGGATACGGCCCCAGCCTACGGTACCAGTGAAGAGCGTCTTGGTCAGCTGTTTGCAAAACACAAAGGGCTTCGTGAACAGTGGGTCATCTGCAGCAAGGTTGGTGAAGAGTTTATCACCCTTGAAAATGGTCAGGGGGAGTCTCATTTTGATTTCTCAGAGCAGCATATCCGATTCAGTGTGGAGCGAAGCTTGAAGCGCCTGAATACCGATGTGATTGAATTGATGCTGGTTCATTCCAATGGTGATGATGTCAATATCATTGAGCAGACAGGCTGTTTGGAAGTGCTGGCGGATCTTAAAAAAGAAGGGAAGATTCTCGCTTCGGGTATGTCCACCAAAACGGTGGAAGGTGGCGTTCTGGCGCTGAAACATTCCGACGTTGCCATGGTGACTTATAACCTGAACGAACAGGGTGAAAAACCGGTATTGGACTATGCGCTGGAACACGGAAAAGGGATCTTTATCAAGAAGGCGTTTGCCAGTGGTCATGCCTGCCTTTCTGGTCATCTTGCTAATGAGAACCGGGTCCTGGAAAGTATGAAACTGGTTTTCTCACACCCCGCCGTTTCTTCAGCTATTGTTGGAACCATCAATCCCGCACATATGCAACAGAATGTAGAGGCGTGTCTGGAGGCCTGTCGGACTTAAGGTGACCCAGGAGCTTCTATAGGAGAGGCTCCCATGCAAAATGCCCTGGTGGTTATCGACTATATCAATGATCTCGTACATCCGGATGGCAAGCGAAGGATGTACGCCAGACAAGTGTCCGAGAATCAGGTATTGGTTCAGGTCAATAAAGCGGTTGCCTGGGCCAGGAAAACATCCACGCTGGTTGTCTTTGTGAAAGTTGGCTTCTCCCCGGATTATCGAGATTTGCCAACCGGTTCCCCATTCTTTTCATCGCTGGCTGAGGCCGGTGCTCTTCGCCTGGGAAGGTGGGGAACGAAGTTTCATGAGGATCTGGATGTACAGTCTGATGACCTTATTGTGATTAAACCCCGCATAAACCCCTTTTACAGTACTCGTCTGGAAGCGATCCTTCGGGCAGTAAAGGTAACCGATATCTATTTCAGTGGTGTTGGTACCACCTGGGCAATCCAGTCCGCGGTCAGAACAGCCCATGACATGGATTACAATGTTTTCGTGATCAGTGATGCCTGTGCAGCGGCTTCGGAAGAGGAGCACCTGCAGTCACTGACGATCCTTTCCCACTTATCGACACTCTGTACGGCTGATGATTTAAAGGCATCATTTGTACGCTGATCTTGTTTTTTAATCGAGTGGAATGATTGGCCTAAATTGATGCTCGTTTTCGCCGATAGCTGATGTTCTCTAACCAATACTAAATCAGAGTTCATTCATTACATTCAATCAGTGTTGTTCGTTGCTATGCCTATTTTTAAAGCGTTCAGAGTTTTTGCTGTCTGTGTTTTCCTGACAGCATTCTCAACAGCGGAAGCTCAATCTGCTCTTGCCGATTTTAATAATGCATTCAGAGAAATATACGCAAACACGCGTACAGAAATGGCGAAGCAATATAAGCCATTGATTGTCGCAAGCCCGTTTTCACTGAATCTGATTGGTAATGATGCTAATGAAAACCGGCAATATGTATTCTCATCACCGGCCTATACGAATTTAAAGTCTGTCAGTCATATTCCTTTAACGCTTTATGTCTTGCTGGTCACGGAAGAGGGCAGACAGCTACCCGAAAATAAAAGGAAGGAACTTAATCAGTTAATAAGCCTTATAAAACGTATCGAAATAGATCTGCCCAGCCTTGGATTTACTGAACAGCAATTGATAAAGCAGCAGATACTGACTCAGATGAGTCTGGACTTTGCCCAAAAAATACTGGCGAGCGAAGTAGTCGATCCAAATGAACTCACCCGTTTTGTCAGAAATAGCCGAACCATCATTGATGCCAATGTTCATGATGCGGCAGTAGCCCAGATCGACTGGCTTCATCAGGTCGTAAAGCCTTGGTATGACAGCCTTTCAGGCTCTGGAAAAAGAGACCTCAAAGTTCTGATCCTTGCTCCAAAAGAACCTCGGGACGGGTATTTGATGACGCAGTATTTCTCCCGACTGCTGGGTGTCAAAGGGGAAGGGATGAAGATTGTTTATGCCGAAAATGTGTTTGATGCAGAGGCCGGGATGAATGTGTTGGGTACTTTCCTTTTAGACACGCAGATAGGTCGTGGCTTTTTTGATGATTCATGGCGGATGCATGAGGATTTGCTGTCCCATGCAACCAGAGACTATATCCAGACTTTGGCGTTTTGATACTGAAAATATTGTTCTGATTGTTAATAAAAGGGAGGCATGATGAAACGTAACTCAATGGATTGTGTGAACACAGGTACTTTTTTAACACGGCTTAAGAATCAATACCAACTCTGGCAGTTTCGTGCTGAAGGTCGAAAGAACCTGGCAAGAATGGATGCCCGATTGCTTAAAGATATCGGTTTGACAGAGGCTGATCGTTTGCAGGAGATCTCGAAGCCTTTTTGGAAAGCGTAAATGGAACAAGGCGATATCTACATTCAGATCCGCTCTTATTACGGGGAAGAGAGCGATAGATGTCTGTGCATTGTCCAACATGGCCAGCAGAATCATCTCTGCTGGCCGGTGGTGAAGGCTATTTTAGTTGTCAGGCTGGCTGAGCTTCTTTTTCATCACGAATCTTATCCACAATGGCAGTTGTAGAGCAGTTTTCGAGGAAGGCCAGGACTTTCACTTCGCCACCATATTCATGGACTATTGGAGCGCCAACTACCTGGTCCAGAGTATAATCACCGCCTTTAACCAGAACATCGGGTTTGACGGCTCGAATCAGATCTTCCGGTGTGTCTTCATCAAAGCTGACAACCCAGTCAACAGCCTCAAGGCCAGCCAGTACTGCCATTCGCCGGTCAACAGGGTTAATCGGACGACCTTCACCTTTCAACCGGGTAACGGACTCATCACCATTGATGGCAAGAACCAGTCTGTCACCCTGCCTGCGAGCCTGCTCCAGATAACCCACATGGCCGGCGTGAAGAATGTCAAAGCAACCATTGGTGAAGACAATCTTCTCGCCATGGGCACGGGCATCTTCAACGGCAACCAGTAATTGCTCCGGAGAAACCGCCCCACGCTCAGCACCCAGCTCACGATTCACTTCGCGTCTCAGCTCTGGCATAGATACACTGGCGGTTCCCAGCTTGGCAACCACAATACCTGCAGCAATATTAGCAAGGCCAGCAGCCTGAGGCATTCCACAACCCGCCGCCAGGGACGCGGCAAGTACAGAAATGACAGTGTCTCCTGCGCCAGTCACATCAAACACTTCTCTGGCTCTTGCCGGGAAGTGAACTTCAGGTTCATTTTCCCGGATCAGGGTCATACCATGTTCACTGCGGGTAATAAGCAGAGCTCCCAGTTCCAGCTCTTTCAATAATTGCTGACCTTTATTGACCAGTTCTTCTTCACTGCGACAAGGACCAACAATCGTCTCGAACTCTTTCAGGTTGGGAGTGATGACTGTTGCACCCCGATAACGCTCAAAGCTGGTACCTTTGGGGTCAACAAGAACAGGTATATTATGAGATTGAGCCAGACGAATGAGCTGCTGACATCCCTGAAGAGTGCCTTTGCCGTAATCTGAAAGAACAATCGCACCCAGGTTCTGGATCAGCTGTCCTGCTTTTTCTTCAATCACATCTGGGCTCAGACCTTCAAAGGCTTCTTCATGGTCCAGTCGAATCAATTGCTGATGCTGGGAAATAACGCGTAATTTGGTAATGGTTGGTACACCGGGAATCCGCGCGAAGCTGCAGTAAATACCTGCGGCTTCCAGTCTGGTTTGAAGAGCATCTGCGGCTTCATCATCCCCCGTTGCTCCGATCACCCAGGCAGGTGCGCCCAGGGTGGCAATATTCAGGGCAACGTTGCCCGCTCCACCTGGGCGGTCTTCTATCTGTCCAACTTTGACTACAGGTACCGGAGCTTCCGGTGAAATCCGGGAAGTGGCACCATGCCAGTATCGATCCAGCATGATATCGCCAATCACCAGGACTTTGGCCAGATCAAAACGGGGGATAGTCAGTTTCATCAATGATATCCAGTCAGCTTAATGACAGTGTCTTACCATATCACAGCCGTGCGAAAAGCACCTTCAAGCAAGCTTTCTAGAAAAGGTTAAACAGAGCACAGATACCACCTGAGCTTTTATTTGAACCTTTCTGAAAACAGTACGACCGTTTTTGGGGTAAAGGTCGCATTTTATCATAGATGTTTTTTACAGCGTAAGTAACGCAGGTGAGTAATCATCGGATCTTATGAGAAGATTTTCTTCACAAGTATCTCGAAAATCTATGCAATATCTCTTGTGAGTGAGGAGGTACAAAAAGCACATCGGGTCGCTTCTTTATGAACAGGGCTAAAGCAATGAGGGCATAATCTGTTTTTTGGCTCCTCCTTGACCTCTTCTGTTTTTTCTTCGTCCTGACGCAGGTGATTGATGCCTTTAACCATTAGAAAAGCGATCCAGGAAACAATCAGGAAGCTGATAACGCTGTTCAGCAGCAGTCCATAGCTTAAGGTTACTGCTCCATCTTTATTGGCATCCTCAAGGGTAATATAAGGTGAGCCTTCACTGCCTTCTTTGAGCACTAAAAACAGATCGGCCAGATCAACACCGCTGGTCAGCAGGCCGAAAACAGGAGCAATGACATTGCTGACCAGGCTGGAAGTGATGGTTGCAAAGGCGCCACCGACCACAATACCGATAGCCATATCCAGTACATTGCCTTTCAAGGCAAATTTTTTGTATTCAGCAATAATTTTTTTCATACCATTAACTATTCATAGTGACATTTTTTTCTTCGGTTAAAGACACTATTGCTTTAATCAGAGCAGGAGTCAGATATTAGAGATAGGCGATTAAATTGAGGGGTGAGCAGGCTGGCTAATCAGCCCCCCCGCCATTTGCTCGGTTGGAGTCAACTCAATCAATCCAATATTAACCCGGGCAGGTGCTGCAAGAGCATAAAGAACCGCATCAGCAATATCTTCAGCTTTCAAAAGAGTTATTTCAGTCATGATTTTTTTAACGACTTTCGGGTCTTTATAGGCCTTTTCAAAGAACTCGGTTTCAACTCGGCCAGGGCAGATCTCGGTACAGCGGATAGGTGTTCCTTTCAGTTCCAGCCTGAGATTCTGGCACATCATATGAATGCCACCTTTGCTGGCACCATAGACGGATGAAAATAACGGATAGAGACCGGCAATAGAGCCTAGATGGATGATATGTCCTTTACTGCGAGCCACCATTCCCGGAGCAATAATATTGATCAGGTGCATGGCTGCCAGCAGGTTGGTATTCATTGCTGTCGTCACCTCTTCCCGAGATGCTTTATGAAGTGGTGTACTGCCAATTCCCAACCCGGCATTACTGACCAGGATATCGACATCGAGTCCTGTCAGCTGCTGATAGAGCTCATCGGTATCGCAGATATCAAGTACCATTGGTATTGCGCCAGTTTGTTTGGCAAGGATGTTGAGTCGGTCCGCCCTCCTTGCCAGCGCATAGACAGTAATCCCCTGTTCGGTTAATGCTTTTACAACACTGGAACCTATGCCACTGGAGGCACCGGTCACCAGAGCGGTTTTATAGGGTATTTGAGGCATGCTTTGCTCCGATGAATACGTAATGCATTAATCAGAATAGTCAGATCTTCCAAATCTGCGCTGAGGAGTGATGTTTATAGAATGGCTTCAGCGCTCTCTTTGGCTTTTACCAGTCCAAAGTCAGCAAGAATGGCATAGGCCGTAGGAATCACAAACAGCACCATCAATGTGGACGCAAATATGCCAAAGACAATGGAAATCACCAGTGGCTGAACTACCTGAGCTTGCAGGCTGCGTTCCAGTAATAGCGGTAACAGACCGACAGCGGTTGTCACCGATGTGAGAAAGACCGCCCGGAAGCGATCTCGGCTGGCAAGTATTGCTGCTTTGTGGACCGTTTCTCCTGCATCAATATGATGTCGGATATATTGCACCAGCAAGATTGAGTCGTTGACGACAATACCCGCCAGAGAGACAAAGCCCATAATGCTCGGCATACTCAGCGAATACCCCAGCAGGAAGTGTCCCCAGATCACGCCGACCAGCGCCAGTGGAATGGCCAGCATGACCACAAAGGGTTCGAAGTAACTGCGGAACTGGAAACTCAGAATGGCGAAGATGCCAAAGAGTCCGAGAATAAATCCTTTGCTCATGGAGTTGCTGGTTTTGGCGTTCTCTTTAACTTCGCCTTCAAAACCAAAACGAATACCCGGGTAGTGTTGTTTCAGTTCTGGCAAGAGTTCCTGTCGCAGCTTTCGATTAATTTGACTGGCACTGGCTTTTTTCTGATCGATATCTCCGGTAATGGTCAGTGTTCGCAGGCCATTGATTCGCTGAATACGGACAAAATTGCGTTCATAGGTCAGTGTTGTGATGGTTGCCAGAGGAACCTGACTGCCGTCAGGCAGGATAATGGGCAGATTGATCAGATCATCCAGCTGGTTAATGTCCTGGCTGTCCAGCTGCACCTGTATTTCCAGGTTTTCAGAGCCGACCTGTATTTCATCTGCCGTCTGGCCAAAATAGGCAGCACGGAGCTGGCCGGCAATCAGCTGGCCATCAATACCAAAGCTTTCTGCCCCCGGGCGGAGTTTGATCACCACTTCCTCTTTTCCACGACGCATGTCATCCATTAGATTGCTGACACCGTCGAAATTGCCCAGGAAAGATTGAATATCCAGGGATGCCGCTTTCAAGGTTTCCAGGTCCTGATGCTGTGCACGCACTTCAATGGCTCTACCGGAAGGGCCAATGGAACCCATGGTAAAGCTCATGGCAATGGGGCCGGGCAGCTCGCCAACATCTTCCCGCCAGGCGTCCAGAAAGTCATCCAACAGGGTATTTCTGGCTTCTGCGGAGCGTAGATCAACTTTTACCGTGGCAATATGTGGGCCTTTCTCACTGGCATCGGGGTTGAAGTTGTACCGTTCCGTGATGTTTTCTACCAGTGGGTGTCCATCCTCATTTTCTTTGGAAAGCTGACGGTTGAGCTTTTCAGCACTGGCAACCACTGTTTCTACTATGGATGCGGTTTGCTGCAGCGTTGCGCCCGGAGGCAGAATGATTCTGACCTCGGCCTGATCACCATCCACTTCCGGAAAACCAATGAAATAGATAGCCCCGCTGGTGATGAGGGAGATGGAGATCAACAGCAGAGATAGCACACTGCCCATAAACAGGTAGCGCCACTCAATCACCTTGGTGACCATATTGACCAGCCTGTCGGTTCTGAACTGTTCAAACTGCTCAAGAAAGCGTTGTTTAACGGCAAGCACTGGGCGTTCTTTGTTATGTTTCTGCGCGCTTCGGTGCAGAGAGTGAGCCAGATGGTGGGGAAGAATCAGAAACGCTTCAATCAGGCTCAGTGTCAGTACCAGAATCAATACCTGGGGAATGACTTTTAATACCGAGCCCATCTGCCCTTCCAGAAACAGCAGGCTGCCGAAGATGCAGATGGTGGTCAGGTAGGAGGATACAACGCCGGGCAGTACCTTTTTCACGCCAGCCAATACGGCATCATCCACTTCCATTCCCCGATCCAGGTGAGCGGCAATGGACTCAGAAATTACAATGGCGTCATCCATCATAATCCCGATGGCCATCAGCAGAGCGACCAGAGAGATGATGTTGATAGAGAGGCCCAGTTGCGCCATCAGCATAATACTGCCCAGGAATGCCACGGGCAGGCCAGCGGCGACCCAGAAGGAGTAGCGCAACGAGAAAAACAGCCACATCACCCCAAAGACCAGCAGAATACCCTGCCAGCCATTACGCACCATCATGGTCAGGCGATCCCAGAGTACTGAGGAGAGATCATTGGTCATGGTCAGGGTAATGCCATCGGGTGCTCGGGTCTGCTCCTGTTGGACAAAATTCTCAACCACACTCTTTACCCGCAGGGCATCATCCGCCTTGTTTTTGCTGATGGTCAATATGGCTGCTGGCTGACCATTAAACTGGATGCGGTTTTCATCCAGCTCAAATCGGTCCGTGATCGTGGCAATATCCGCAAGGCGTATCACACTGCCAGAAGACGACGATGTAATAATGGTTTGGCCCAGTGTTTCAGGGGTGACTTTGCGTTCATCGAATCGAATCAGCAGGTTTTTATCCCGGGTTTCAATATTACCGCTGGGCAGTTTGATGTTTTGCCGGGCCAGTTTGCTGGCGATATCACTGACCGTCAGGCCCAGCTGCCGCAAACTGGACTCCCTGAGCTCTACCTTTAGCTGGTGGTCGGAGAAGTTATGCAGTGCTACCAGCTGCAGCCCTGCGTCCACTTTCATTCTTTTTTTTACATCTTCCGCATAGGCTTTCAGGTCAGGAAGGCTGGTATCCGCCGTGATGGCCACATCCACAACCCGCTCATTCCAGTCCAGCTCCTGAACGACCGGGGACTCGATTTCGCTCGGAAAATCATTGATGGCATTAATCTGGGTTTGTACATCAACCAGCATCCGGCCAATATCGGCACTTTTATCAAGCTTGATATTCATCGAGGCGCTGCCTTCCAGCGCCTGGCATTTGGATTCTTCTATGTGACTCAGGCCATCAATGGCATCTTCCATTCGCAGGCAGAGACTTTCTTCCACTTCTTCCGGTGTGGCTCCAGGGTATGCAACGGTGGCGGAAATATAGCTGGGTGAAAATTCCGGAAAGGTTTCCCGTTTAATCTCTGGCAGAGATAAAAAACCGGCAATTAGCAGCGCGGCCATCATCAAGTTGGCCGCCGTTGGGTGTTTGAGAAAATAGCGGATCACTGGTTGGCCTCCGCTGTTTGGCTTTTCTCTTGTGAATGATTCCCAACCCGTTTGAGCTTCATGCCGTCAATGGCTGGGATCAGGTCAGTCATGACTATCATGTCGCCCTGTTGAACAGGCCCATCAATGGCAGCAAGGCCATCCCTGCGGAACAGGACTTGAATATCCACTTTGTTCAGGGCTTGCTGTTCATTGATTCGATAGAGCGTATTGCCATGCAAGGCGGCTTCGGGAACCAGCAGTTGAGGTTTTGCCAGTCCTTCAATCATCGCTTCCACAAATAGGCCATTAGACAGTGGAACCTGGTTGCTGTTGACCATTGTCCGTAAATCCTGATCGATCTCGAGAATAACGCCAACCGTTCCTTGGTTCGGGTCAATGGTTTCACTGATTCTGACCACACGGGCTTCACGCTCTGACCGGTAGTTACCGCTGCTGATAAGCACTCTGGCTTTCAGGTTGAACTGGTCCGGCCGGATTCTCGAGTAGTCAGTGGGGTTGCCGGAATCAAAGGTAATGGTATTCATCAGGGTTTTAATGTCGTGTAATGGTACCTGGGCTTCAACTTCCATCTGGCTGATGCCGTAAAGCAGTGCCAGTTGTTGTTGAGGATTTACCGCTTCGCCCACTTCGAAATCCACACTGGCAACCCGGGCAGTCAATGGCAGGGTAATGGTTGTTTTACTGAGCTGGCGTCTGGCTTCCTCCAGCCTGGATTCATTCACTTTGACCTGGGCTTCACTGGTACTGCGATTATCCGGAATCAGTGCCAGCTGGTTTTTCAGATTAAGTACCTGGCTTTGCTGAGAGAGAAAGTTGAGCCGCTGCTGATCGACATCGGATTTGGAAATCACATTTTTATTGAGAAGATTCTCCTTGCGAGCCAGCTCTTTTTCAATCAGTGAAAGCCGTTTGTCCTCAATGTCCAGTGATGCTTTCAGGTTTTGTTCTTCAAGGTTCAGCCTGGCCAGTTGAGCTTTGCTGGAGTTCAACTCGGCCTGAGCTCTGGCGAGTTGTAACTCATAATCAAGAGGGTCGATTTTCAGCAGGGTTGCACCGGCCTTGAGGACTCTGCCTTTTTCCAGGTCGGGATGACGGTAAATGATCTTTCCACTGGTCTCTGCTACGGCTTTCCATTCCACTTTGGGCTGTACACGACCAAAGCCAGATATAAGAGGTGCGATCGCCTTCTGTTCAATGGCTCTGGCCTGAACAGGAACGGCCCGATCGGATGCAGGATTAAGCGGGGGGGATTTCCGGTTGGCCAGTGCCAGAATAAAGATGATCACCCCTGCACCAAGGGCAAAGAAGAAAAGCCTTTTCTTTGGAGCCTGCACGAAAATGTCCTTAGTTATATTCCCCTAAGGACATTATTATTCATGGTTTAGAGTACGGTTTCACGCTATTTATCGTTAAGCGAGAACCTGCTCTACAGTAACAGGCGGTTCATCCTGGAACTGCATCTTGTGCAGTTTGGCGTAATGCTCGCCTTTCGCCAGCAGTTCGGTATGAGTACCCCGCTCAATAATTCGGCCATGCTCCATCACCAGTATGCAGTCGGCATTCTCAATGGTTGAGAGGCGGTGGGCAATAACCAGGGTAGTGCGGCCTTTCATGATGTCATCCAGGGCCGCCTGGATATGGCGCTCGGACTCCGTGTCCAGAGCTGAGGTTGCTTCATCCAAAATAAGAATCGGAGCATCTTTGAGAACCGCACGGGCAATGGCCAGACGTTGACGCTGCCCGCCGGAGAGAAGAACGCCATCTTCGCCAACAATGGTATGAATGCCATCAGACATGTCTTTGATGAATTCTGTGGCATGAGCAGCTTCTGCGGCCAGACGAATATCCTCCTCTTCTGCAGTATCACCAAGAGCGCCATAAGCAATATTTCGGGCGACGGTATCATTGAACAGGGTAATGTTCTGACTGACCAGGGCAATATGGCTGCGAAGGTTTCTCAACTCAAAGTCATTCAGGGGCACGCCGTCAATGAGTATGTCGCCTTCGGTATGGTTATAGAACCTGGGGACAAGGTTGGCCAGCGTGCTTTTTCCTGAACCGGATCGACCAACCAGCGCGTAGGTCTGCCCGGGCTGAATGGTAAAGTTGATGTCTTTCAGCGCGGGTGATTCAGCGCCAGAATAGGTAAAGCCAACCTGCTTGAATTCAACACAGCCGGTTACCCGGTCACAGGTATACTGGCCATTATTGGCTTCTGGTATTTCATCCACCATTTCGAAAATGCTTTCCGCTGCAGCAATACCTTTCTGGATGTTGGCATTTACTTCACTGAGCTGGCGGATGGGCTTTGGCAATAGGGCCGCTGCCGTCACATAACCAACCAGAGTCGCCGTAGTTGAGTCGCCTTTGACAAACAGCACCATAAACAGCAGAAGGGCGAGGGCTATCGAAACAATGAACTGAAGAACCGGTGTGTGGACGGAGCCCGCTTTGGCCAGCTTAAGGTTCTGGCGTG
Organism: Endozoicomonas sp.; assembly: GCF_965196975.1. Lineage (NCBI taxonomy): Bacteria > Pseudomonadati > Pseudomonadota > Gammaproteobacteria > Oceanospirillales > Endozoicomonadaceae > Endozoicomonas > Endozoicomonas sp. The sequence continues at coordinate 3,212,144 of NZ_OZ239981.1, read as the reverse complement.
TATTGGCTGCACTGGATGCCGTGAAGCGACCACACTCATAATCTTCCCCGCCAAAGCCCCTGACTTCCCGATAGCCATTGATGGTTTCAGACGTCACATGGGTCAGGTCTCCCATGGAATTTTGAATATTTCTGCTGATCCGGCGAAATCGCTTGCTGGCATAGGAAACCACCATGGCGATGACTGGCAGTGCGGCTATAAATATCAGTGTCATCTGCCAGTTGGTGTAAAACAGGAAACCGAGCAGGAATACCACGGTCAATCCTTCCCGGACGGCAACACGGATAGCGTCGGTAGCCGCAGAAGTTACCAGGCTGACGTTATAGGTAATACGGGCAATCAGGTGGCCGGAATTGTTGTTATCAAAGAATACATTGGGTAGGTTGACCATTCGTTCGAACATCTCGGTTCTCAGGTCGTGGATAACAAAGTTTGCGACCTTTGAGATATAGTAGTTACCCAGATAGGAGCCAATACCTCGAACGATGGCGATAATGACCATCAGCGCCGGGATCAGCCAGAGTGATGAAATGCCTGAGCCGGAAAGCCATTCCCAGTTCTGCAGCAGGGTGACCTCTTCACCTTCCAGTGCCTGAACGAAGTATTCAAGAAGCTTGGCAAAGGCGGGCTGGGTTAGGGCAAAGATGGCCAGGCCAAGGAGGCTCAGGGCAAAATAGCCCGCATAGGGTTTTACGTAAGTCAGCAGTCGAAGGTAAATCTGCAGACTGCCAGCATTAGGGTTCTGTTCTGACATGGTATAGGATCATTTTCCGGCTCTGGACATAAACTTGCCATGAGCGTAATTGCCGCTTCCCTTTAATCGTTTGGTTGGGAAGAACGTTCTGGCGGCATTTTCATAAAAAATAAAAATGAACCCGCGAGGATAACAGCGAAATCCGCCATTTAAAAAGCCTTTTTACGGAGCTTTTGCGGAAGTGCTTCAGGAAAAATAGCAGGTTTGCTTATTCGGTTGCGGAAAAAAGTTGGCTGGTTAGTGCATTATGGCGTAGGGGTTTTGGTCGGGATGGGGTAATATTGCGCCCTTTTTGTAGAAACAGCGGTTAGTTGAAAAGCCATCACCTCCCCCGAAACGTATGGCTTTAGGCTAGTCTGTGGCTAATAGCCCCCGATAAATAGATCAAATCCCCCTGGATTTCTGACAGGTATCGAAAACGGTGTCCGTTTTCGTCGCAGGTGGATGAATTGAGAGAATGACACAGTGATCGAAAAACTGCGGAACATCGCCATTATTGCCCACGTCGACCACGGCAAGACCACGCTTGTGGACAAGCTGCTGCAGCAGTCAGGTACACTGGGCCGTAAGGACCAGGGCGCTGAGCGTATCATGGATTCCAATGACCAGGAAAAAGAGCGTGGTATTACCATCCTGGCCAAGAACACTGCGATTGAGTGGCGTGACTTCCACATCAATATCGTTGATACCCCTGGACACGCTGACTTCGGTGGTGAAGTTGAGCGCGTACTCTCCATGGTTGACTCGGTTCTGCTGCTGGTGGATGCGGTTGATGGTCCGATGCCTCAGACTCGCTTTGTTACCCAGAAAGCCTTTGAACAGGGCTTGAACCCGATTGTGGTTATCAACAAGGTTGACCGTCCGGGCGCTCGCCCTGACTGGGTTATGGATCAGGTATTTGATCTGTTTGATCGTCTGGGTGCTACCGATGAGCAGCTGGACTTCCCGGTCATATACGCCTCTGCACTGAACGGTATTGCCGGTCATGATCCGGACAATTTGGCAGATGACATGACGCCGCTGTTTGAGATGATCACTGAGCGTGTACCTTCTCCTCCCGTAAACGTTGACGGTCCTTTCCAGATGCAGATCAGTGCCCTGGACTACAACAGCTACGTAGGCGTTATCGGTATCGGCCGTATTACCCGTGGTATCCTGAAACCAGGTCAGCCGATTGTGCTGGTGGATCGCGATAACAAGCAGCGTAAGGCAAAAGTGCAGCAGGTAATGGGGCATCTTGGCCTTGAGCGTGTTGAAGTGGCTGAAGCCCGTGCCGGTGATATCGTCTGCATTACCGGTATTGATAAACTGAACATTTCTGACACGATCTGTGATCCAGAGCGTCCTGAAATGCTGCCGCCGCTGACGGTGGATGAGCCAACAGTCAGCATGACCTTCCAGGTGAATGACTCTCCATTCGCTGGTCAGGATGGCAAGTTTGTCACCTCCCGTAATATCCGTGAACGTCTGGATCGTGAGTTGATCTCCAACGTAGCACTGCGTGTTGAGCAGGGTGATGATGCGGATAAGTTTAAGGTTTCCGGTCGTGGTGAACTCCACCTATCCGTTCTGATTGAGACCATGCGTCGTGAAGGTTTTGAGCTGGCGGTTTCCCGTCCACAGGTCGTGGTAAAGGAGATTGATGGCGTCAAGCAGGAGCCTTTTGAGCACGTGGTGGTGGACATTGAAGAACAGCACCAGGGTCCCGTTATGGAAGAGCTTGGTCAGCGCCGTGCTGAACTGAAGGACATGGTGCCCGATGGTAAAGGCCGTGTGCGTCTGGACTTCATCATGCCAGCCCGTGGTCTGATCGGCTTCCGTTCCCAGTTCCTGACCATGACTTCAGGCAGCGGTATCCTGACCTCTATCTTTGATCACTATGGTGAAGTCAAGGGTGGGGAAGTTGGTCAGCGCAATAACGGTGTTCTGATCTCCATGGTGAACGGTAAGGTGCTGGCTTATGCACTGTTCAGCTTGCAGGAGCGTGGCCGTCTGTTCATTAACCCTAACGTTGATGTTTATGAAGGTCAGATTATCGGTCTGCACAGCCGCGATAATGACTTGACGGTGAACCCAACCAAGGCCAAGCAGCTGACTAACGTTCGTGCTGCAGGTACGGATGAGAACATCATCCTGACACCGCCGGTTCGTCACTCTCTGGAGCAGGCGCTGGAGTTTATCGATGATGATGAACTGGTTGAGGTGACGCCAAACCATATCCGTATTCGCAAGAAGTTCCTGAAGGAGCACGAGCGTAAGCGTGCCAGCCGTTCCAAGTAACTATTAGAGCAGCCCCCTCATCAGGACATTCTGATGAGGGGTATGAATTAGAAGAGAGGAGGGTATCGAAAAATATTTGCTTTTCCATATGGCCCCCAGATGATGAAGGCTGATAGCCCGGCGCCAGCGGCTGCCCAGGAAACTATGGAATAACCAGGAGACTCAATCCAGGGAACCATCCAATGCTGTGGCTTACCTGATGTTAATTTTGTCCTTGTTAATCCTTTCTTGTCTTCGCTATCTTCCTTACGCTCAGGATGCGGTTGTTTGGCTTTTTGGGCCATTTTATTATCAAGTTCTGTTTTCAAATCTGTTTGGAATGCAATGTACTCACTGCCATTTGGGGTGCTTAATAATATGATGGAAGGCATTTCTGAATTGTGATGATGCTGTAAAAGCTCTCCAAGATACTCTTTGCTATTTTCCTCCATAATTGGCGGGTGAGGGGAGGTCTCCAGCTTTTCCGGGCTTAGTATTTTAGAGGTGACGATATTATTTCTGCTGATATTGATGTCTATGATATTGAGGCTTATCCTTTTGGCCAGGCACTGGGAAAGTGAGCGGCGTTTTTCTTTGGCCGTTTTAAAATATTCAAGTAAGGTTACTTCCGGTAAATGTTGAATCTGGTGGGAAGTCATGCTGGTCAATAACAGGAAAAAGTTTGAGCAGAAATCTGGGTCCTGAATCAGAATTTTGTCGAGCGTGATGTAGTGCTGAAGCCATTGTGCTAACTCAGTGGCATCTTGCTCCATAAGCAGGGTTTCAAAAGCCTGGTTTTGTACTTTGTTTAAATTCAGCTTTGGCTTAAGGAGTTCAACAATCAGTGATTCACCTGCATTGGTTTGGTCAATAATCAGTTGCGCTAAATGGCTGTAAAAGTGATTAGGGTGGGAACGGTGAAAAGCTTGAAGGATAAGTAACGTGTTTGACTCAAGCTCTGTTAATAATAATTCATGGCTAATGACTGGGTGTGTTTCAAGATCAGAGCTTTGAGCCCACTGCTGGACTACCGGGTAATCATCAAGTAAAGCAGGCTGCGTGGCAAAAGCACCATTACTGGTTAGAGCGATCAGTGTAATGGTGGCTAGATTTCTTATTGCTTTCGATAAGTGCTTCATGTTGCAGTTCCCCCTCCTAGGGCTTTTAGTCCAAGTGGTTAGAGAGCTAATTTACGGCATCTCTGTGTTTTTTTGATGTGTACATTCCTCACGATGGGACAACAATGTCCTGATTTTTCTAGTTTTTTCTTTTCTGTAAGGTTTAGACATCCTCTATGAGAGTTGGTTCCCATTAAGTCTCTCTCAAGAGAATGATCAGTAGCTTTGCTGCAATAACCGTTTAAGGTTAAGGTAAGACATTGTTCTGGTGTTTTCCCGAAAGGATTTTCCATGCGCACCCTGTATCCTGCCATCAAACCCTATGCTACCCAGCACCTGCAAGTTGATGATATTCATGAGATATATGTTGAAGAGTGTGGTTCCCGGGATGGGATACCGGTGTTATTCGTGCATGGGGGGCCTGGGGCAGGCTGTACTGAGAGGGATCGCAGTTTTTTTGATCCGGAAAAATACCGGATTGTTCTCTTTGATCAGCGGGGCTGCGGGCGTTCCAGGCCTCACGCTGAGCTTAAGCAGAACAACACTGGTCTGTTGATAGAAGATATTGAAGCAATTCGAAAAAAACTTGGGGTTGATCAGTGGCTGGTGTTTGGCGGATCCTGGGGGTCTACGTTATCGTTACTTTATGCTCAGGCTCATCCGAAACAAGTATCGGGGGTGATTGTCAGAGGGGTTTTTCTATCCAGGCAGCAGGATCTGGACTGGTTATATAAAGATGGAGCCAGCAGGGTATTTCCGGATCATTGGGCACACTTCCTTGAGTTGATACCAGTGAATGAAAGAGACGATCTTCTGAAGGCTTATTATCAGCGGCTGTTTGGAGAGGATGAGCTGGCAAGAATGAATGCAGCCAAGCACTGGTCCCTGTGGGAAGGAAATACGGCAACCTTGCGACCTAATCATGAACTTGTTGATCACTTTGCTGATCCCCACCTTGCATTATCCCTGTCGCGAATAGAGTGTCATTATTTCAAGCATAAGTCTTTTATCAAACCAAATCAGATTATTGAAAAAATGAATCTGATAGCCACTATTCCCGGTGTGATTATTCATGGCCGCTATGACATGATCTGTCCGCTTGATAATGCACAGGCTCTGGCGGATCACTGGCCGGAAGCGGATCTGCAGGTTATTCGAGATGCCGGTCATGCTTCCTGTGAACCGGGCATTGTTGATGCACTGGTCAGGGCAACGGATGATTTTGCCAGACGGTTAGCACCATAATGGTTTTATTTGTAAAGTCCGCCCCATTCTTGGAATGGGGTTGATTTTATAATGTATTCTCATGAGCTGTTTTTCGATGATGGGTCACTATCTCTGTGCAAGTGAACTTGAGTGAAATAGCCACTGCCTACATAGTAACGCCCTATGGTTGTAGTTATTCTGATTACATAGAGTTTACCGCTGGTGATCTTAAGTATATTGGTGACAACTCTGGGCAGCTACTTGTCCAAACGCGTGATACGGCAAAAGGATGTGCAGGAAGCTTTATAGGCAGGAAGCTTTCCGTAATGTCTAAGGTAACTCCAGTTTTTTCGTTTACGTTAACGTCATGCTATATACCTGATGTATTTCCTGGTCACTTTCACGCTCGTCAAATATCTACCAGTGGTCCCGAAATAAGCGCTTTTGATGATTAGTCAGTGAGTAGGGCTGGAATATCGTCAATAGCAATTCTCACAGCGGTTAGAATATGGGCTGTCCAGCGTATGCATTATGCCCAGATTCTTGTGAGAGAAGTCTTGAAGTAACTTGAGAAATATAGATGAAAGGTCTGATTCAGCGTGTAAAGCATGCCAGCGTTGTGGTGGATGGGGAGACGGTTGGAGAGATTGGTCCCGGCATTCTTCTGTTACTGGGGGTTGAAAAAGGGGACGACCCGGCGCTTGCGGATAAGTTGCTTGATAAAGTACTGAAGTATCGAATTTTCAGTGATGATCAGGGCAAGATGAATCTTGGTTTGAAAGAGGTAGGTGGTGGTTTGCTCATTGTTTCCCAGTTCACTCTGGTCGCAGATACTCGAAAAGGTTTACGCCCCAGTTTTAGCTCTGGAGCCTCTCCTGAGCTGGGGGAAAAGATTTATAACTATTTTGTTGAACAGGCCGAAATCCAGCATCCGGACGTTGCCACCGGCCGCTTTGGTGCGGATATGAAAGTCTCTCTGCTTAATGATGGTCCAGTGACGTTTATGCTGGAGGTGTAGTTCTGTACGGTAACAATCGTAGAGGATGAGTGATACTTATAAAGCAAGTTTTTAGTAAAGTTGTCTACTCCGTGTCCCGAATGCTTTGTAGCTAAATCAAAGGCTGGTTGTAACTATTCAGCACCCTTCATATAAATCTGGAATTTTCTGATTTTTCGACCATCATCTTATACTCAATTTTTCTAACAAATCTCCAGTATGGAACCAGACTTCCCAGCTACTCCGTTTACCGAAGCTCTCCTTAAAGAGAATGAAGAGCTTCGGACCGAGAATGCGCTTTTACGGGAACGTTGCAGCGAACTGGAAGAAAGGGTTAATAAAAACAGTCAAAACAGTAGTAAGCCACCATCGTCAGATGGTTATCAAAAGCCCAGTAAAAAAGGGAGTGATAAAGGTGATACATCTTCCAAAGAAGCCCCCTGCTCCTCACAGGAAACACCGAACCCCAAAAGCCTTAGACCATCTTCAGGCAATAAACCAGGTGGCCAGAAAGGTCATCAAGGCTCTTGTTTGAGACGTGTCGCCTTACCCGATTATGTCAGGCATCTGAAGGTTGAAAAATGTTGCTGTTGCCAGTCTTCGCTTATCGATATTAAACCCACCAAATACATTGAGCGACAGGTTTTTGATCCAGGTAGACCCGGAGAATTTGAAGTTACCGCGTACTGGGCAGACGTTAAAGTATGTCCTTGTGGTAAACGGAACACCGCTGAGTTTCCCCAAGGAGTGAAAGCCGCTGCTCAATACGGAGAAGTGACTCAGGCAATGGCTGTTCATTTAAACCAGTATCACTTCATCCCATATCACCGGGTGTCTGAGTATTTCAATACTATTTATTGCATGAGTGTCAGCGCAGGCTCTGTTGCCAATTTTGTTGCCTATACCCATGAGAACCTGGCCTCTACTGAGCAGAGTATCCGCGATGCTTTACAAGAAAGTCCGGTTGCAGGAGCGGATGAAACTGGCATGCGGGTTGACGGTTCACTGTGGTGGTTACACATTATGCGAGATGACCAATGGACGCTTTACTACCTCTCAGAAAGGCGAGGTTGTGAAGCAATGGATGCAATGGGCATCCTGCTGACTTTTGCAGGCATTCTGGTTCACGATCATTGGAAGTCCTACTTTGCCTATGCGGCAGTGCATGTGCTTTGTAATGCCCATCATCTGAGAGAGCTTCAGGGAGTTGTCGATAGGGATGCGAATAAGCTGGCTCTGCGGCTGATGAAATTGCTTACGCTCTCCTGGCACTTCTGCAAGAAATACAAAGCAGCCGGTCTGACTCAAATGCCTGGTGCAATACAGCTTCGCATTGAGACGATATACGACCAAATCCTTCAAAGGGCTCTCACGAAGGAAACCGCTTATATGGAAAAACAACGACAGGTGCTTGGACGTAAGAAGGTCAGGAATACCAAGGCCTACAACCTGTTCAAAAGGCTTATTGAGTTTAAGGTTGAAACGTTGCGCTTCATGTCGGACTTTTCAATTCCCTTCGATAACAATGGCAGTGAACGTGATGCCAGGATGGCCAAACTTAAGCAGAAGATCTCAGGCTGCTTCAGAAGCGAAGACGGAGGTACCATGTTTACCCGAATCCGAAGCTATTTATCATCTGCTAAAAAGCAGGGGTTGAACATATTTCAGGCGCTTCTTAAAGCGGTTCGAAATTACAACAATACGCCTTTGCTGGGTGCTGAATAGTTACGGCTGGTTTTTATACCAGCCTTATTGTTATTTACATCTGTTCGACCGTCTCGATACCCAGCAGACCAAGACCCAGCTTCAGAGTTCTGGCAGTTAGAGCACAGATCTGCAGGCGGCTGTTGCGAAGCTCTTCAGAAACTCCTTCCTTGTTAACCGGGCAAGCTTCATAGAACTTCATAAAGGCACCGGAGATTTCGTACAGGTAAGCACACAGTTGGTGTGGTAAACCTTCTCTGGCAACCGACTCAATGGTTTCACTGAAGCGACACAGCTGCAGAGCCAGTTCACGCTCAGCATCATTCTCGATCATGATATCACCAGTGAGGTCAGACTCACTGATGCCGGCTTTGCGGAAGATGCTCATGATCCGGGTATAGGCATAGAGCAGATAAGGAGCTGTATTGCCCTCAAAGGCCAGCATGTTGTCCCAGTCAAAGACATAGTCGCTGGTCCGGTTCTTGGACAGATCCGCATATTTTACTGAGCCAATGGCCACAGAGCGGATCACATTCACCTTTTGTTCTTCTGAAAGGTCGTTGGATTTGCTGGCAATCAGGGCTGCTGCTCGTTCTTCAGCCTCATCCAGAAGATCCGCCAGTTTGATGGTGGTTCCGGCTCGGGTCTTGAACGGCTTGCCATCTTTGCCCAGCATCATGCCGAAGGCATGGTGTTCAAGTGACACGTGGTCAGAAGCAAATCCTGCCTTTCGGGCAATGGTGAATACCTGTTCGAAGTGCTGCCCCTGACGAGCATCTACGTAATAAAGAACACGGTCGGCGTTCAGGGTATGGCAACGGTGACGAATTGCGGCGAGGTCGGTAGTGGTATAGAGAAAACCACCGCCGGACTTCTCGACGATGACCCCCATTGGATCGCCATCTTTGTTTTTGAACTCATCCAGAAAGACAACTTTTGCACCGTCGTCTTCACTCAATAGCCCTTTTTCATCCAGTAATTTGATGATGACTGGCAGGCTGTCGTTATAGGCGCTTTCACCCATAACATCTGCAGTGGTCAGTGAGACATTCAGGCGATCATAGGTATCCTGGTTGTGTGACAGGGTGACATCGACCAGCTTTTTCCAGAGCTTCAGGCAGTATTCGTCACCCGCCTGAAGGCGTACTACATACTGTCTGGCGCGGGTTGCGAAGTCAGGATTTTCATCAAAGTGCTTCTTGGCTTCGCGATAGAACGTTTCCAGGTCAGAAAGCTCCATGCTCATGGCTTCCTGACTCTCTTTCTCGAGTTCTTCCAGGTGGGCGATCAGCATGCCGAATTGGGTGCCCCAGTCGCCCAGGTGGTTCTGTCGAATCACCTTGTGTCCAAGAAAATCAAGGGTTCTTGCAGTGGAATCACCAATGATGGTTGAGCGCAGGTGGCCAACGTGCATCTCTTTGGCAACATTCGGTGCTGAGTAATCAACGACAACGGTTTGTTTGTTGTCGGTTTCTGCAACACCGGCCCGAGGATCTTGGACGGCAGGCTGAAGACTGCTGGCCAGCCATTGAGAAGACAGATGTATGTTGATAAAACCGGGGCCGGCAATTTCAACATTGCTGGCAATGCCATCAAGATCAAGATTATTGATTACTTTTTGAGCCAGTTCCCGTGGATTCATGCCCATTTTTTTGGCGGCAGCCATCACGGCGTTGCACTGGTAATCACCGAAGTTCGCACGCGCGCTGGGGCGAACCATAGCTGGGGTATCTTCTGGAGCACCCGCAGCAATAAGCGCTTTGATGACTCGGTCTTCAAGCAGCTTGAGAATATTCATGCATGAGTCCTTGGTTAATACTCGCTGGTATTTAACGGCTGTTCCTCACGGCCCATTGAATGTATTGGGATGAGAGGCAAATCTAAGCTCAAGGTGCCCATAGATACTGAGACTTGATCACTGACAATGGCTAAAAAGGTAAGAGCACACTGGCAGCATGAAGTTCATTAAGGGCGTTACAACGGTTTTACATCGAGCCTGTCCATGGGAGTTTGAAGCATTTACTGTGGTCTCGATACTTTGGTGAAAGTAGGACTGATGTAATGATTCAATCAGTTAAGATCAGGCAGGCAGGTTGTTGTTCTGAGCACTAAATGGTGGGAATGCTATCGAAAAAGGCCACTTGTCTCAATAGAAGCACTTCCGTATTCGAATAGCTGTGCTTGAACTTATATCAGTAAGGCAGAAGATAATGGTATCTTTATCGAATAGTGTTCATAAAGAGCCTGATTGAATACTGACCTGACGAAATGAAAGTTGAGAGATATGACATCCAGATCTAACAGTACCAGGCGCGGAGCCAGTAAGTCGAAAAGCACCAGCAAGGCGTCGGGTGTGTCACTGCCAGGTTGGGCCTGGATGTTGGCAGGTTTGGTGATTGGTGTTTTTGTTGCCTTTCTGGCAGGGCTGGCACCTTCAGCCAAAGATGTGCGTACGGTAGCTGAACAAGTCGCTTCCTCTTCAGAGAATGCGCAGAAGAAAGACCATCAGCCTGTATTTGATTTTTATACTCTCCTTCCTGAGTCTGAGGTGACGGTATCCATTGCGGAACCAGAACCGGTGGCTGTTCCTGCTAAAACACAGAGTGGTAAGCCGGATCAGAAGCCTGCAGCAACCGCGACAACCAAGCCTAAAAAATATCTTCTGCAGGCAGGTTCTTTTCGCAGTTCCAAGGATGCTGAGCGACTCAGGGCACAATTACTGCTGGAAGGTTTAACACCTAAAGTTGAGAAAGTCAGTGTGGGCGGTGGAGAAACCTGGCACCGGGTGCAGCTGGGGCCATTTACTGATCGTTCATCACTCCAGAATGCTCAAAAAGTGCTGGCAAGCCAGAATATTGATAGTCTTCTCTTACAACTCAAATAAAAAAAAGCGCAATTCCGGGCGGGTTTCTCTCCTGCCCCACTTGATAAATAATTCTCTTCCCCCCATATAAGGCCCTGTTATCCGTTTTTTATTAAGGAGCGAGCCTTGGAACAGTATCGTGGCACAACTATTCTGTCGGTACGTCGTGGCGGCAGTGTCGTGATCGGTGGTGATGGCCAGGTTTCGCTGGGTGATGCCGTAATCAAGGGCAACGCCCACAAAGTACGCCGACTGTATCAGGGTAAAGTGATTGCCGGGTTTGCCGGTGGTACCGCTGATGCATTTACCCTGTTTGAGCGTTTTGAAGCCCAGCTGGAAAAACACCAGGGACGACTGACCAAATCAGCGGTTGAGCTGGCCAAAGAATGGCGAACCGAGCGGGCACTGCAACGTCTGGAAGCCATGCTGATTGTTGCTGACGCCACTGCCTCCCTGATTATCACTGGCAATGGTGATGTGATGGAGACGGAAGATGGCATTCTGGCCATTGGCTCCGGTGGTTTTTATGCCCAGGCAGCCGCAAAGGCCCTGTTTCATAATACCGAGATGGGGGCCCGGGATATCGTTGAAAAGAGTCTGGGTATCGCCGCAGATATTTGCGTCTACACCAACTCAAACCAAGTCATCGAAGAGCTTCCAGCTGCTTGAAGCAATAGCAATATAACGAGTTTCTGATATGTCAGATATGACACCCCGTGAAATTGTCCATGAGCTGGACAAGCATATTATTGGCCAGGACGAGGCCAAGCGCGCCGTTGCAATTGCCCTTCGTAACCGCTGGCGTAGAATGCAGTTGAGTGAAGATCTGCGTAACGAGATCAGCCCGAAAAATATTTTGATGATCGGCCCAACCGGTGTTGGTAAAACCGAGATTGCCCGTCGTCTGGCCAAGCTTGCTAATGCACCGTTTATCAAGATTGAGGCCACTAAATTTACGGAAGTGGGTTATGTAGGCCGCGATGTTGAGTCCATAGTTCGTGACCTGATGGACGCTGCCATCAAAATGCTTCGTGAGATGGAAATGGAGCGTGTTCGTCACCGTGCATTGGATGCCGCTGAAGAGCGCATTCTGGATGCACTGCTGCCGCCTCCCCGTACTTTTGGTGAAGAGTCTCAGCCCCAGGACAACTCGACCCGTCAGGTATTCCGCAAAAAGCTGCGTGAAGGTGACCTGGACGACAAAGAGATTGAGATTGATGTTCGCGAAGCAGCCATGGGTGTAGAAATCATGGCCCCTCCTGGTATGGAAGAGATGACCAGCCAGCTTCAGAACATGTTCTCTAACCTGAATACGGGTAAGTCCAAAAAGCGTAAGCTGAAAGTCAAGGATGCCATGCGTCTGGTTCAGGAAGAAGAAGCGGCCAAGCTGGTGAATGAGGATGAACTCAAGACCAAGGCCGTTGATGCTGTTGAGCAGAATGGTATTGTCTTCCTTGATGAAATTGACAAAGTGGCCAAGCGCTCCGGTGCTTCGAATGCGGATGTTTCCCGTGAAGGGGTTCAGCGTGACCTGCTGCCATTAATTGAAGGCTGTACCGTTTCCACCAAGTACGGCATGGTGAAGACGGATCACATCCTGTTTATTGCATCCGGTGCGTTCCACCTGGCTAAGCCGTCCGATCTGATTCCAGAATTGCAGGGCCGCCTGCCAATCCGTGTTGAACTGAAAGCACTCTCTTCTGATGACTTTATGCGTATTCTGACGGAGCCAGATGCTTCCCTGACAGAACAGTATCAGGCACTGATGGCAACAGAATCGCTCAATATCGAGTTTGCCGACGATGCCATTCGTCGCTTGGCTGAGGTTTCCTGGCAGGTGAATGAACGTACTGAGAATATCGGTGCCCGTCGTCTCCATACCGTTATGGAGCGTCTGCTGGAAGAGGTTTCTTTTGGTGCTGCAGATCTGGCATCTGCCCAGGATGGCGCACCTCTGAAGATTGATGCTGCCTATGTGGATAAGCATCTGGGTGAACTGGTTCAGGATGAAGATCTGAGCCGTTATATCCTCTAATCTCTGAGATGCAGTGGTCAGTGTCTTACTGGCCACTCCCTTTTCTTACTCTTTCGTAATGAGTGGATACCCTGCCTGAAATGACGACCCCGATTCCTTCCGCTATTAAACTGCACAAACGCTCTAAGACTTTGGAGGTTCAGTTTGGTCATGAAACGTTCCAGCTGGAAGCAGAGTTGCTACGAGTATTAAGCCCTTCTGCAGAGGTTCGTGGTCATGGCAACCCCGTCCTGCAGACCGGCAAACTGAATGTGGCTGTCACCAGTGTGGAAATGGTTGGCCAATATGCCATCAAGCTGATTTTTGATGATGGACATGACAGTGGCATTTATGACTGGGGTTACCTTTATGAGCTTTGTCTTAACAAGGAAGCCATGTGGTATAAATACCTGCAGGCATTGAGGGATGCTGGTGCCAGTCGAGACCCGGAAGTATCAGTGGTTCGACTTTTTCAGTAAGTACTTTAAGGGGGGGGGACTCTATGCGATTTATATATATTTTATATTTAAAATAAATTTATTATTTCTTTAGTAAATATCTCATTGGAGCAGTCACCCAGAAAGTCATTAGAGTGTCAAACTCTTATAGGACTTTCGCATTGACAGGCAGCTGTAAAAATTGCTAGATCAGCAAAAAATAGCGGATGTCGTCGTGCGTAGAAAGATAACAAGACCTACAACAGCTGGGTGTGATTTGCCGAAATATACAGGGTTTCTATTGTGTGAGCCGAAATCAGCAACCTGTACTCGCCTTAGTGAGATCGGAGATATGTCACACCACAGCGTTAACCGTTTTCTACAACGTGAAGACTTTGCTCCCAATGACCTTTTCATGGAAGTAGCCGCAAGGCTGATTCTTGATGGGGGCACGCTATCGGTTGATGATACGGTGCTGGATAAGCCGTACAGTAACTACACGGCATTCATCGGCTATCATTACTCGGGCAAGCATCATAAAGCCGTCAAGGGCATTAATCTCATAACGCTCTATTACACCGATATCAAAGGCTATAGCCTTCCTGTCAATTTCCGTATCTATGACTCTGCGGACGGAAAGTCCAAAAATGATTATTTTCTCGAGATGCTGAAAGAAGTACTTGTATGGGGCTTACGACCTGCATTTGTTACGGGGGATTCCTGGTATAGCAGTGCCGCAAACCTGAAGACTGTGAAAAACAACGGTCTGGGTTTTATGTTTGCCGTTAAAAGCAACCGTACTGTTTCTATCCAAAAGGGTGACTACCAACAAGTGCAGAGCCTGGAGATTCCTGAAGAGGGAATAACCGTTTGGCTACGTAATTTTGGTTCTGTGCGTTTGTACCGGACGCGGCTAAAAAACGAGCTGCGCCATTACGTCGTCTACACACCCCATGCTGGATCAGAGGTATCACCACAGGTAGGCTTTAATGAACTTCACCTGCACCATTGGGCGATCGAAGAGTATCACCGGGCGCTGAAACAACTCTGCAGTATTGAGCGCTTTCAGGTGAGAGGAAAGCAGCAGGTCAGGAACCATATTTTTGCCTCTATCTTTGGGTATGCCTGCCTTCAGGCCAAGAAAGTATCTGAATCTCTCAGTAGCATCTATCGCGTTAAGAATGATGCGCTCAAGGATGCTATTTGGGACTTCATTAAGAGCTTCTCTGATGGTAAAGACTGGCTGAGACCATCTTTTATCAGAGCTGTCAATGCGTAAGTTCTATCTTAACAACTCTCTCACTCTATCAACTGATTTACATCTAAGACCGATAGCCTCTGAACATTTCAATATTTGTCAGTACTCTGTCCTAAACTGTTTAGAAAACAGAAGTTGACAGATTCAAACGGAGTGTTTAAAATTATTGCTGTTGTTATCTTAATAACCTGATATTGAATCTTTTCTAAACTGTATTAAATATAAGCTTAATTGCCAAGGATGGCTGCTTATGGATGGTCCAAATAATAGCGGTAAGACTGGTGGGGTTCAGCCCTTTTCAGAAGTACCAGAAGCGGATAGTAAAACCACTACTCAAGATATAAAAGCCACAAAATCCAGAAATGGTCGGACTATATCGCTCAAAAAGTCATTGAAATCCTTAAAATCCTTTTTTACAGGAAATAAAAAAAGTAGTGACCAGACGGAGAAAAAGGCAAACCTGTCTGATAGAAAGGTCAGACCCTCAAACCCACCAAGTAATCATGCGACCAGAAACAGCCTGAAGCCGCTTTCAGACAGTATTCCTGACGCCGTTCTAAACCCAGCTACCATACCTCTGCTTAGCGATGGTAAGGAAGCGATCAACGTAGATTTAACAGTCACTATTCCGGATACGCCCGCGCCCGATGCGCCCGTACCTGACGGACCCGGAGCTGCTGCGCCGATTCCAGATAACCCTGTATTGGATACTTATACTCAAGAGGTCCCTATTTCTGAACCTCCTGTTCCAGAACCATCAGCTCCAAGTATTGTTCCTTTTACCCCATTGAGCTCATCTCCGGAGGTTACTCCTGTTCCTGAAGAGCCTGAAATCCTTCTGGAGGAAGTTCCCGCTGAAGTGATCACTGAGGTAGCATCTCCGGTTGAACTCCTGCCTGAAGCTGCATCTGCCTTTGAAAACGCTGCTCCCACTGTTGAAGCTGGCACTGATGCTATTGCTCCGCTCGAAGCTGCTGGTGATGTTGTGCCACCTATCGAAATCGGTATTGATATAACCACAGAAACGGTGAAATCCCAAGCCGAAGCGGTGTTCGAAGCATCCAATATTGATGCTGGGATCGGTGCCATATCTCATGGTATTACCCTGGGGCTTAAGCTTTACAAGCTTTCTAAGCTGGAGCAGAGAAAAGTTGCGTTTGAAGCCTGTCCCAAACTGATTAAAAAGTGGGACAAGCTCAGTCCCAAGTCTGGTGAGGTAATGACCGTACAGGATATGAAAGACTATGGAAAGATTGCCAAATTATCAGCTGATGATGCTACCTCTGTCAGTAAGCATGACTCGCTTCGAATGGTGCTTGGTGAAAATAAATGCCGCTATGCAAATGACCAGCAGATCATAAGACTGACAAACAATTTACTGAAGCTAACGGAGCGGGGGAGGGGCTTCACGAAGGGGGTTCATCAGCGTCTGGACGCCTGGCAGAAAGAATTCAAAAACCGGGCTGAGACGTTTGAAAAACGCCTTGAAAAAGGAGAAACCGGTAAAGAACACGGTATTTTGAAAGCGGGTCACCAGTCTAAAAAAATGATGAAAGCGTTTAATGACATTGTTAAAACGATGGGGGTCAAAATAGATTACTCTACGCCAGTTAAACAGGGCAAATCAGCCTTGGCTTCACGTCACAAGTTTGAGATAGACAATAAGAAACTTCACGCATTTTTAACTATGTCTAAGCAGCTTCCAGCAAAAGCAGATGTTAAGGCACATATTGTATCCTACAAAAACCATGCAGATACGCTCAAGATGTTTTCAGGTTATGAGGCAAGAAAAATACGGCATCAGGAGAATCAGGTTGGGTGGACTGCTGGAGCACTGGCTGCTTCTTTACTTCCAGTTATCCAGGTTGATAAAGCAGTGCGATATGGTCGGGAGTTTTCGGAACACCGATACAGAGAGCAAAATAATAAGATTCTGGATTTTAAACTAGGTAAAATAGGGGATCTTTTTCGCAGTAATTTTCAGCTGGTAGAGCAAAGACCAACATTAAAAAATGCGTTGGATCTTGCTGTTGATGTTATCAGGGCAAAAAAAGATCGTACCGAAATCAAGTCTGATACTGCTGTCGCTCATGGAACCATTGATGCTGTCGGGGCGGTTGCCGGAACGGTTACTGGAATAATTGCACCAGGGGTTGGCAGTTTGGCAACAAACGCTGCTGTTGGTGTAGCCAGAACAACCGCGACAATTGCTGGAGCTGCTGATCGATATGCTACCGACAAAAAGAATCAGCAGTTTGGGCGTATAGAAACCAAAGTCTACAGCGAACTGAAAAAAGCTCATAATGAAATACCAACGGACAATGCTGGGCGTGCGGCTATTCGAAACATTACATCCCAGCTTTTTGATATTTCCGATAAGCAGGCCGATTTACTGTTTGCTCAGGAATCGACTCAGGATCTGGTTTCTGGAAAAGGCTTGATTCGACTTCGGTTTAATAACTTTAAAATTAAGGATATCCCGGCGAATAACGCATCGACTATTGATTCTTCGAAGGGAAGTAAACTTCCCCCGCCCCCACAGGAGTGGCTCGATGATATCAGGTCTATGAATGCCCCTCAGGGATCAGAGAAAGGTGCACCAGCTCAAGAAAAGTGACCTTGTCTGTTTGGTAAGAAATATCTGATAGTCGCAGAAGTCAGAGGGGTGCTCTCTCAATTTGATAACTGACTCATAGGTTAGCTTCAACCTTTCCAGTCATGAACTCAGACCAAAGTTGTTCCCAGCGCCCCTTACTCTGGATCAGTGCTCTTGTTGTCAAAAGCACTTCCGCTCCTGTTGCTTTCCACCTCATTCCAGAACCACATAATCGTTGCTTTACCAGAGTCTTACAAGCCGCTTCAGTAACTCCTGAACCTATTGGCCAATGGCGTTTAAGCGCCTGATGATAATTCATTAACTGGTGATTGTTTGTAAAATAGCTCACAGCTTTGTAGCGCTTCTCTGTCAGTGCGATTGTCTTTTTCGGGAGCTCGGCTGATTCAATTTCCTGAAGGATTTTTTTGGCTGCTCCACGCTTGTTTTTCAAACTATGTAGCCTGTCTTCAAGCCACTGGTGTCGCTTCGCCTTACTGGTTGGAAACAGTGCTTCCGCTGCTCCAGCTAAATATTCAGATGCATGATAAAAATCGAGTATCTGCCCAGAGGTATGTTGTTTCAAATAACTCCAGTTTTCTCTAGCCCCGTCAGCTACCCCGATGTATGTGGCATTTGGGTAGAGTCGTTTTAGATCTGCAATCTCCTCGTCGAGCTTGCTCATAAAGCTTTGTTTACCATACTCTGGCGAACTGGCTGTATATATCGTGTGGAGCCTGTCTCCATCTGCAGAATATAGGCTCAATGTCCCACACATGGCTTCCCTCCAGCCTTCTTCACAAAGCAGCATGCAGGTTCCATCCAGACCAATGGCTATTGTTTCAACAGGCTCTTTTAGTGGAGGAAGGTGGTAGTGAGTGTCTTGCTGGTCTTCAATTAATGCACCTACTCTGTCCGATAAATGCTTGATATAAGAATTTGAAAGCGTCCTTTGATGGTTGGTCTCAAAATCTTCTTTTACCGCAGGCGCTGGCATCTGGCTGTATTTCCAGGCGATAGACTTGGCAAATTTGGGGGTAGCTGAACCAATAATACCGGCACGAAGATCAAGTGCTGCCAGAGTACTGCCACCTCTGACACCCTGATATACGGAGCGCTCCAAAGGTATACGACCGTATAAGGTTTCATAGTGCTTAAGAACCTTTCCTTTGTAGTTCCACTTCTGCTGATTAACGACGATAGGTTCTTTATTGGGTGATTCAAATAGCCCCAATAACTCTTTTGTTCCAAGCTGCCCGGCTTCATTGAGTGCACGCTGTAAACTATCTTCAAGATTCAGCATGTTGCCTGAATCTATAGAAACTTCAATTTGCAAAACGATGCTTTTGGTAGAGCTGGAAATAACAGAAGCGGGCATGACAGTTAACTATTATGAGTGGTGTTCCCATAGTAGCTGTGAAAATAGAGCACTATTGTTTCAATCATTCAGAGAGAGCACCCAGTCAGAGAGTGTTTTACATGAACGTTATCACTCTTTTTTAAGACTTTTACTGGGGCTTCATGTCTAAAAACCTCTATTCAATACTGTCTATGACTTCCAAGTGAGTCATAAACACTTCTCATGCTTACGCCATAAGCCATTTGCCTTTACAATAGCCAGCCATAAGATTGATCGAATGAATGCCGGGAAGGGTCATGACAGACAGTGGCAAGCAAAAGCATGATGGCACGACGCACTTTGGTTATCGTGATGTGCCAGAGAATGAGAAAGAAGGGCTGGTAGCTGGCGTCTTTCACTCGGTAGCCAGCAGCTATGATGTGATGAATGACCTGATGTCCATGGGCGTTCATCGTCTCTGGAAGCGTTTTACTATCGAGCTTTCTGCCGTCCGGCCTGGTCATGCGGTACTGGATATCGCCGGGGGAACGGGCGATCTGGCCAAGCAGTTTTCCCGTATTGTTGGGGATAGTGGGCGAGTCGTGCTGGCGGATATCAATGAATCCATGCTACGCGTTGGTCGGGATCGGCTGATTGACCAGGGGATTGTTGGCAACATGGAGTTTGTTCAGGCCAATGCGGAATGTCTGCCTTTTCCGGACAACACTTTTGACTGCATTACCATCTCTTTTGGCCTGCGCAATGTAACGGACAAGGATGCGGCTCTGAGATCTATGTGCAGGGTGTTAAAGCCCGGTGGCAGGTTACTGGTTCTTGAATTTTCCAAGACAAACAACCCTCTGCTGACCAAGGCTTATGATGCCTACTCGTTCAGTCTGCTGCCGATGATGGGTAAACTGGTGGCCGGGGACTCCGAAAGCTACCAGTATCTTGCCGAAAGTATTCGCATGCATCCGGACCAGGAAACGTTGGAAGGCATGATGAAAGAGGCTGGGTTTGTAAATACGACCTACCACAATATGACTGGAGGTATTGTGGCTCTGCATAAGGGAGTTAAGCCCTGATGGTCGATGCTTTTTTTGACAAGATCACCATCAAAACGGGGCTGCTGGTAGCCATCGAGCGTCAGGTCAATGCGCTGCTGGCACTTGACCCGGTAACCATAAAAAAACTGTCACACTGGTTTGGTAAGGTGGCCGCTTTTCAGTGCACTTCGCCACAGTGGGTATGTTATGCCCACTTTGAGCATGACCGTATCCGTCTTGCAGGCTTCTTTGAGGGAGAGGTGGATGTAACTTTTACGGGTTCGAGTGTTGCATTTGCCACACTGGCTACCCGAAGAAATCTGCCGTTTGCTGATGTTCCCGGGCTGAGCGTTTCTGGTGATGAGGCACTGATTGCTGATTTGCTGCAGATTCACCGGCAGATGGACATCGACTGGGAAAGACCGCTTTGTGAGGCCTTTGGTGATATCACCGGGCATATGATGGCCCAGGGACTTCGTTTTGTCGGTGACCATGTTCATAGAGGGCAGCAGCTCATTTTGGACAACCTTGGGGAATACCTTCAGGAGGAGCTTCGTCTGATTCCTTCAAGGGTGGAAGTGGAAGGTTTTGCAGAAGAAGTGGGTCTTCTTGCTGAGTCGATGGACCGGCTGGAGCACCAATGGCAAACCTATCAAGATGCAAAAGACATATCTGATGCCAAATCATAAGTCGGGGGCCTGACGTTGATCCGTTTGTTGAAAATTGTGGCAGCTGTCGCCCGTAACCGGCTGGATAATCTGATTGATCTGGAGCGCTCGCCTTTCTGGCTGCGCTGCTGTCTGATTCTGCTGCCCTGGCGTTACTTTATCCGTAATGATGCGCCCCGTGGGGAGCGTATTCGCCTTTCCCTGGAAGCCCTTGGGCCGATCTTTATCAAGTTCGGGCAAATCCTCTCAACCCGGCGTGACCTGTTGCCGGATGATATCAGTGATGAGCTGTCCCGACTTCAGGATGATGTGCCGCCGTTTCCGGCAGAAGAAGCCATTGCCATTATCGAGTCCAGCCTTGGTAATGATGTGGATACGCTGTTTGGCCGATTTGATCGTGAGCCTCTTGCTTCGGCTTCTGTAGCCCAGGTTCATACTGCACGATTGCATTCCGGTGATGAGGTGGTGGTCAAAGTGATTCGCCCGGGTATCGACCGGGTCATTCGCAAAGACATTGGTTTAATGTACCTGTTTGCGCGTTTGCTGATTACTTTGTCAAAAGACGCTCGTCGTTTGCGTCCAGTGGAAGTCGTAGCAGACTATGAGCGCACCATTTTTGACGAGCTTGATCTGCTGAGGGAAGCGGCTAACTGTTCACAGTTGCGACGCAATTTTCTGGCTTCTCCCCTGTTGTTTGTGCCTCAGGTTCATTGGGATTACTGCCGCACGAAAGTGATGGTCATCGAGCGGATATATGGTGTCCCGGTTTCCGATATTGCCACGCTGAAAGCTCAGAATGTGGATATGAAAAAACTGGCAGAGCGGGGTGTTGAAATATTTTTCACCCAGGTATTTCGTGATCGCTTTTTCCATGCGGATATGCACCCGGGCAATATTTTCATTGATACTAACAATCCTGCTGAGCCCCGTTACATTGGTATCGATTGTGGGATCATTGGTACGCTGGAGCCGGAAGATCAGCACTATCTGGCCAGTAATCTGCTGGCGTTCTTCCGACGGGACTACCGCAAAGTTGCCCAGCTGCACGTGGACTCCGGTTGGGTGCCCAGAGATACGCCGGTAGGAGAGCTTGAGGCAGCGATTCGTACCGTTTGTGAGCCAATATTTGAAAAGCCGCTGAAAGATATTTCCTTTGGGCAGCTGCTGGTCAGGCTCTTTCAGGTGGCTCGTCGCTTCAATATGCAGGTTCAGCCACAGCTGGTTCTTCTGGAGAAGACACTGTTGAATGTCGAGGGGTTGGGGCGGCAGCTTTATCCGGATCTCGATCTCTGGACAACGGCTCAGCCCTATCTGGAAAAATGGATGAAAGACCAGGTAAGCCCAATGGGTATTGCCTGTAATCTCAAGGAGCAAAGTGCGGACTGGCTATTGAGTGCGCCGGTCATGGCTCAGAAAGTGATGTCAACGGTGCGGACTCTGGTTGATCAGCAGCAGGCGTTCCATCATCAGCAGGTAAGAGCAGAAAAGCGTCAGCAAAAGCAGAGGCGTTTTGGCTTACTGCTTCTATTGGCAGGCGTTGCGGTGGTGGCTACTTCAGGTTCCCTGTTTGTGGAAAAAGAGCTGCTGGACCAGGCAATGCTCGGAATACTGGCTGCCGCACTGGGCGGTTGGCTGATCGTTCGATAAGAAGAATGAGTGGATGATGTGATGACAACAAACCACTGGTTGGATGAGGTTCAATGGAATGATGATGGTCTGGTAACGGCCATCGCCCAGGATCATGAAACCGGTGAGGTTCTGATGTTGGCCTGGATGAACCGGGAATCGCTGGAACTGACCCTGAAAGAGCAGGTTGCGATTTACTGGTCCCGTTCACGGGGCAGGTTGTGGCGTAAAGGCGAGAGCTCAGGGCATACGCAGAGGCTGCTGGAGTGTCGCCTGGACTGTGATGGTGATGCGATCTTGCTTAAGGTTGAACAGGTGGGTGGTATTGCCTGTCATACCGGTCGTAAATCCTGTTTTTATCGCCGGCTGGTAGATCAGGGTGGCGAAGCATTGTGGAATACCGAAGATCCGGTGCTGCAAGACCCTGAAACTATTTATGGGCGTTAGTAAAGACTGTTTTCTTTGCTGTAAATCATCCTACGGGCTAAAAGATGAGCGATATAATCGAGAAATTGACTGAAGTGTTAAGCAGTCGCAGGCAGGCTGATCCGGATTCCTCTTATGTTGCACAGCTTCATAATAAGGGGCTGGATCATATTCTGAAAAAAGTCGGTGAAGAGTCAGCAGAAGTGCTGATTGCCGCCAAGGCATCAGAATATGACCATAACCGGGAGGCTGTCATTTATGAAACCGCTGATCTCTGGTTCCACACCATGGTCATGCTGTCTCATCTTGGACTTGAGCCTGCTGATGTGCTGAATGAGCTGGATCGTCGTTTCGGACTTTCCGGTATTGAAGAGAAAGCATCCCGCGGGTAACGATATTCCCCACTTTTCCTGACCGCTTCTTGCAAAATGGCCGCGCCACAAGCGATGGAATGGGGTAATATGTCCGTTCTTTGTATATTATTTGATCAGTCTCCATGGAGAGCTGAAGGAGCAGAAAATGGGTTTTGGTGGCATCAGTATCTGGCAGTTGCTGATCATTCTGTTGATCGTGGTTATGCTTTTCGGTACGAAAAAGCTGCGTGGAATGGGCAGTGATCTGGGCGGTGCGGTAAAAGGCTTCAAAAAAGCACTGAGCTCTGAAGATGACAAGGATGATGAAAAAGACTCAGGGAAAGCAGAACTGAAGGCTGACTCTGTTGAGCAGCGTAACCTTGAGTCTGACCTGGAAAAGTCCAAGCACAAGCAGTCTTGATTGTACAAAAGGGCTTTCAGGCCAGTTTGTCTGGTTGAAAGCGTTCTTTTCTGTTAGGTGTGACCCCCTTTTACAGGGGAAGCTACAGCTACCCGTAGGCGAATGCTGCTACTGTTACGAGCGGTAGTTACCGGTTGCTGTCATCGAGAGGTGTGATAGTTCGCTGTGCTTGATATAGGTTTTACAGAGTTATTATTGGTTGCCGTGATTGCCCTGGTGGTATTGGGGCCGGAGCGCCTGCCTCAGGCCATCCGAACAACCGCCTACTGGGTGGGTAAAATCCGTCGCAGTTTTCAGTCCGTTAAAGAAGAGCTTGAGCGGGAGATTGATGCGGACGGAATCAAGCAGCAATTGCACAATGAAGCTGTCATGAAAGAGTTGAATAAAACCCGCGAGCAGTTTCAAAGTCAGATCAATGATCTGAAAAAGTCCGTGAGCATTGATCCTGCCGAAGATCAAACTTCTTCCGGTGTCACTACTTCACCTCAGGGTGAGAGCGGCTCAGTGAGCGGAGATGACAGTGTTGAGAAAAAGGTGGTGAATGACACCCCTGCTCCTCTGTCTAAGGAAAAGGGCGGGCAGTAACCATGTCAGGAAACAAGTCGGATCATTCTCAACAGGCATCGGAAGGAGCAGGGCAGGATAAAGAGCAGCCTCTCGTTCAGCATCTTCTTGAGCTTCGTGGACGCCTCCTGAAAAGCCTGATTGCCGTTCTGGTGGTTTTTGCCGGGCTGTTTTACTTTTCCAACGATATTTACGTTTATATCTCGGAGCCGCTTCGCGCCAGCCTGCCTGAAGGCAGTACCATGATCGCCACCGAAGTGGCTTCACCCTTTCTGGCACCCTTCAAGCTGACCATTGTGCTGTCGCTTTTTATTGCGATTCCATTTATTCTCCATCAGGCGTGGGGCTTTATTGCTCCTGGCCTGTACCGGCATGAGAAGATCATTGCGATTCCCCTGCTGGTCGCCAGTATAGTGCTGTTTTACCTGGGCATTGCTTTTGCCTACTACGTGGTCTTTCCATTAATTTTCTCGTTTTTCACCACGGTTGGGCCCGAGTCAGTGACGGTGATGACGGATATCAACAGTTACCTGGATTTTATCCTGAAACTGTTTTTTGCCTTTGGTATTGCTTTTGAAATTCCTGTGGCGACGGTTCTTCTGGTGTGGTCGGGTGTGACTACCGTAGAAAGTCTTAAGGAAAAGCGCCCCTATGTGGTGGTTGGCTGCTTTGTGATCGGTATGATCATGACGCCACCTGATGTCATTTCCCAGTCACTGCTGGCGATTCCGATGTGGCTGCTGTTTGAGTGTGGCATTGTGTTTGCCCGGTTTGTGAAGAGTCGGAAACCTGATGAGGCAGAAGCATAACGCTCTGTCTCAATCTTCTGCGTTAATAAGCTACATTAAAGGGAAGGGCTGTAACGGCTTAGGATACGGTTGTTTCAGGGAGGAAGTATGCCATATCCCCATTTCTCAAATGGTCAGGAAGTGTTTAATTCTGGCCACTTTTATCATTATTCACCTTTTGACGTTCCTATTGAGGTGGTCCAGAACGGTCTGCTCTGGCTGCTTTCTGATCCAGGCTTTCAGCCTCTGAAATCACTGCTCCTGGATGATTTTTCGTCTGTGGATGAGTTAAGGGACGAGCTGGTATCTGGTAATATTAAGCTATCGTCGGCAGCCATTGATCGGATACTTGATGAGATTGATCGGCTTGTGGATGATTATCGAAAAGGCGTCGCTTTTTAAGCCGTCTGAATAGTCTGATTTTCCTTTTATTTGAATCTGCCAGCTTCATTCTTCACTGATAGCTGGCTTATCAGCGTGTGTCTGTGTAGATGAATCTTCTTCTCCTTGAGCAACAACACTTTATTGATGAGCGGCATGCAGAGCTGGATCAGCGGCAGTTAAGGCATGTGCTGGAAATTCATCAGGCCAGTGAAGGCGATGAGCTGCGTGTTGGTCTGCTCAATGGCAACGTGGGGAAGGGGGTGATTACTCACTTGTCTTCAGAAAAAATGCATCTGGAGGTTGAGCTGGATACACCTCCCCCTGCAGCTCTGCCTTTGACGGTTCTGCTGGCGTTACCCCGCCCCAAAATGCTCAAACGGTCGCTTCAGCATCTGACGGCACTGGGTGTTAAAAAGATTATTCTGATGAACAGTTATCGGGTCGAGAAAAGTTTCTGGCAATCCCCCTGGTTAAGCCCTGAGAAAGTGCGTGAACAGCTGATACTGGGTCTTGAACAGGCCAGGGATACGATCATGCCAGAAGTGATTCTTGAGAAACGCTTCAAGCCTTTTGTGGAAGATCGCCTGCCGGCTCTGGTGGAAGGAAAACTGGGGCTGGTGGCTCATCCGGTTGGTGGCGAGAGCTGCCCCCATCAGATATCAAGGCCTGCTGTGCTGGCTATTGGCCCTGAAGGGGGCTTTATTGAATATGAAGTAGATAAACTTGAACAGTCTGGTTTTCAGAGAATCCATCTGGGGTCGCGTATTTTACGGGTTGAAACGGCGGTAACAGCTATTGTCAGTAAACTTTACGACTGATAGTCAACAGAGTATGGTAAATATGAGCGTCTCGGTATAAGGCAGTAGTTGTCGCTTATTCCATACAGCGTGTCAGTGTTTGTATTGACTGATGGCTGTCTCACTATAAACGGTATCAACACGGCTCTGACTATGGATGGAAAGAGATTAGTAGTTGTTTGTTTGTTCGCCCCCCTGCTTTTTGTAGCGAATGCATTTGCGTCTTCTGAAAAAGAACAGTTGCTGGATAGGCTCTACGACCAGACGGGGCTTGAGCGGCAGCTGGACTGGGTACACGACAGTATGAAGCTTCAGGAAGACCTATACCCTATTCCTGAGCCTGTTGTTGATACTGTTAATCAAGTGGTGAAAGTGCGGTACAGTTCCGACTTCTTTCGTACCTCGATGAAAGCAACTCTGGATGAGGCATTATCCGTTGGTGAACTGGCTCGATTAATTGACTGGTTTGAATCACCGCTGGGGCAGAAAATCCTTCGACTCGAAGCTGCAGCTAATGATCCAGAAAATCAGGCACAAATGGCGGCTTATATTGAAGAAAAATTATCCAGGGAAATACCCCGGAATAATCGGGTACGACTGATCGAAGAATTAATGGAAGCACTTGATGCGGTTGAGTTGAGTACCGAGCTGGCTGCCAGTGCTTCGGTTGGGGCTCAGAGGATGCTTCGCGAGGTTATGCCCGTTGGGACAGAGCAGCCCATGCGTCCTGTTCAGGTATTGAAGGCTCAGGAAAAACCGCATATTCGAAAAGAGATGCCTGAGAGGATGCGGAACATTTTCCTTTATACCTATCGCTCTCTACCAGACCATGAGATTCAGCGGTATCTTGATTTTGCCCGGGAAAATGCCATGCAGAATTTTCAGCGTGGGCAGATTCAGGCGATATCCCGAATGCTGTAAAGGCTAGCTCATTTCCTGTGGATCAATATCCACCGTCCATTTCAGCTGCCTGGGAAGCCGATGGCTTTCCAGATAGCTGACAACTCTACTGACTACACCGTGTAACTGATTTCTGCTTTTTCCATGAATAAGAAGGTGCCAGCGGTAGCGTCCCTGACGCTTTTCCATGGGGGCTGGAATCGGACCGAGCAACCGAACATCGCTGTCGATCTGTTGCTGTCCAGCCTGCTCTGCATAGTGTCTCAATGCTGAGAGCAGAGCCTCGCTTTCACCCTGGTTAACCGATTCTGATCGAATCAGGGTTAAATATCCCTCTGGAGGAAGATTCAGGCTTTTTCTTTCAATGAACAAACTGCTGGCAAAGCGGCTGTAGTCGTTCATGGACAAAAGCTGAAGTGCGGGGTGCTCCGGATTATAGGTTTGAATAATCACCTGCCCGGGCTTATTTCCCCGTCCCGCTCGCCCCGCTACCTGCATAATCAATTGGCCTGTTCTTTCAGGTCCTCTGAAATCAGAGCTGAACAGCCCTGCATCGGCATTGATGATGGCAACCAGAGTGACGTTTGGGAAATGGTGACCTTTAGCCAGCATCTGCGTGCCCAGCAGTATACAGGGCCTGCCGGACTGTACCTCTTCCAGCATATCGCTCAACGCCTGCTTTTTTCGAGTGGTGTCCCTGTCGATTCTCAGTACGGGATAACCGGAAAAATGCTGGCTGAGAATCTGTTCTGTCCGCTCTGTTCCCTGACCAACAGGTTGAAGCTTTCGGCTATTACAGGATGGACACTGCCATGGGATGGCCTGTTGCAGATCGCAATGATGACAGTGCATATGAGGGGGGGAACGGTGAATGGTCATATGCGCGTCGCAATGCGGGCAGTCGATAATGGTGCCGCAGTCATGACAAATCATGGATGGAGCGTAGCCGCGTCGATTCAGGAAAACCATCACCTGATTGCCTCGTCCAAGATGAGCCGCCATTCTTTGCAACAGTTCTGTGGATAAGCCGTCTTTCAGAACCTGGTGTCGCATATCCAGCAATTCCATGGCTGGTGGGCGGGCATTGCCAGCCCTTTGTTTCAGGTGAAGCTGAGTGTATTTTCCTTGATGCGTATTGTGCAGCGTTTCCAGGGAAGGGGTTGCGGATCCAAGGACTACCGGGCAATGGCATTGACTGCCTCGAAAAATGGCAAGATCTCGGGCGTTATAACGAAGGCTCTCCTGCTGCTTATAAGAACCGTCATGTTCTTCATCCACAATAATCAACCCAAGGTGCGGCATTGGAGTGAAAATACCAGAGCGTGTGGAAATCAATATGCCTGCTGTGCCTCTGGCCGCTTCGAGCCAGCCTTGTAATCGTTCACCATCACTGAGTCCTGAGTGCAGGCAGGCAACCGGCACATTAAACCGATCACGGAAACGTCTGACCGTCTGTGGTGTGAGCCCTATTTCCGGGATCAATACCAGCGTCTGTTTACCGCTGGCTAATGCGGCTGAAATAGCCTGCAAATACACTTCGGTTTTTCCGCTGCCAGTGACACCCTCCAGCAGATAAGTGCGATAGGAACCAAGACCATCCGTAATGGCTTCGCAGGCAAATGCCTGTTCTTCATTCAGCTTAAGATGAGCAGACTTGAGTGGGGTCGTAATTTCAGTAAATAAGAGTGGAGAGGGTTCAACATCACGGGAATGGATCAATCCTTTTTTGGCCAGCTCTTTTAGTGTGCTTTTGCTGAAACCGTATTCATGAAGTTCCGTAGCGCTGACGCCTTCAGGGTTGTCTGATATTAACTCCAGAGCTGCCAGCTGCTTTTTTGATCGTTTCAGCTGACCTCGTAATTCGCTGTCCACTTCAATCAGGGGATACCAGTAGGGAATGGTGCCGGAAGATGCCGGTTTGCCCAGGCGAAGATTTTTCGGCAGAGCCTGAAGCAGTGTTTCTCCCACGCTGTGATGGTAATAACGGGCTGCCCATTGGCATAGCTGGATAATATCCTCAGGTACAATAGCCTCTTCATCCAGAACTGAGATGATGGGTTTCAGTTTATTGACAGGAATGTCAGTGCTGGATTCGATGGAGAGTACAATACCCACCATTTGTCGTGGGCCAAAAGGTACGATAACTCTGCTGCCAGGATGAATGGCAGCACTGAGACCTGTGTCTGGTGGTAAGTAGTCGAACAATTGCCTCAGGGGGGTAGGGATAGCGACTCTGATAAATTTATCTACGATGAGCTTGCCGGAGACGGACTGTTCAGTCGTTGCTTGATCATGTTCTGCCTCAGAAGTGTCCGCCGGTTTGCTGCTCATTCAGGTTCCATCGTGGTGATCCTATGGCTGAAATGATACAGGAACTGAAAGCGGGCATGAACAGAAACCGGGCCGGGAGCGTTGAGGTTAATCCACCTTGACCTCTATCTGTTTGGGTTTGACCTCTTCGGCCTTTGGAATCCTCAGGTTAAGTGTGCCATGGTGGTATTTGGCATGAATGCCATCAGCGTTGACTGATTGTGGCAAAGTAAAGCTTCGAACAAATGAGCCATAAGTACACTCGGTTCGATGGTGTTTGCGGTCCTTTTTTTCCTGCTTCTTCTCGCCTTTGATGGTGAGTACATTGTTATCAACGGAGACACTAATGTCTTCTTTATGGACACCGGGCAGCTCAGCCCTGATGTTAAAAGCATCAGCGGTTTCATCGATATCGACAATGGGCATCCAGTCTCCAACTTCAAGAGCCCTGTCATCACTCTTTGCAAGGCTTTTTCGGGATGTCCGGCTGTATTTATCCAGTAGTTTTTCCATATCATGGAAGGGGTCCCAGACGGTCAAGCTCATGGCTTCTCTCCTGAATCTGAGTTAGCGGTGAAACAATTAAGGAGGTAAGTTGTTAATTTTTATAGATTGTTTTTTTCTCATTGCAAGTTCTTCCCATGGCCTGAGAATAAGGTAAAAACTACGTATATTGGACGGACATAAGACTGTTTCCCTCAGCCATAATCTCTGGTAATATCCCCGCCTCTTTACCCTCTCAGCTAATTATGCTGAGGTGGATACCGTTTGCGGTGCCTGTCCCAGAACCTGATTACAACTAAGGTTCCATCGAGTGTCAGGTGGCGGCATACACCAGTTCGAGGAAGCTCAAATGAAGCAGGATATCCATCCTAACTACGAAGCAATCGAAGTTACCTGCAGCTGCGGTAACAAAATCAACACTCGCTCTACGCTGTGCAAGCCTCTGAGCATCGAAGTCTGCTCCAAGTGCCACCCATTCTACACCGGCACTCAGAAGGTGATGGATACTGGCGGCCGTATTGAGCGCTTCAACAAGCGTTTCGGCAAGCTGGGCGCTCGCAAGTAATCGAGCTGGCAGCATAAAGACCGAAAGGTTTAAAAAGGCGACTGTTTTTGCAGTCGCCTTTTTTTATATGACCTGTTATTTTCCGAATTGACCTTGTTCCCCCCATTTCCATCATATATTCTGGGTTTTCATATAACCTCCTCCCCATATCAGTAAAAAACTCATGGAAATGAAGCAAGCTGCACTTGATTATCACGCTCTTCCAAAACCTGGAAAGATTTCGATTGAAATTACCAAGCCGGCAGAGACGGCGCTGGATCTTTCACTGGCTTATAGCCCGGGTGTCGCGGAGCCGGTGCGGGCGATTGCCGAAAATCCAGAGGATGCCTATCGATATACCGGCAAAGGTAATCTGGTAGCGGTAATCAGCAATGGTTCTGCAATTCTCGGTCTGGGTAACCTCGGAGCGTTGGCCAGTAAGCCGGTTATGGAAGGTAAGGCGCTGCTGTTTAAGCGTTTTGCGGGGGTGGATTCTATCGATATTGAGGTGGAGTCCGAGAGCCCTCAGGCGTTCATTGATACGGTTAAGCGTATTGCCTGTACCTTTGGTGGTATTAATCTGGAAGATATCAAGGCGCCAGAGTGTTTTGAAATTGAACGCTGCCTGATTGAAGACTGTGATATTCCGGTTTTTCATGATGACCAGCACGGTACTGCGATAGTGACGGCTGCGGCCATGCTCAATGCCCTTGAGATTACCGGTAAGAATATTGAAGAAGCAAAGCTGGTCTGCCTGGGGGCCGGTTCTGCTGCCATTGCCTGTGTGAAACTGCTGATCAGCTGTGGCTTCAAGCCAGAAAATATCCTGATGCTGGATAGCAAGGGTGTTATCCATTCAGAGCGAAATGATCTGAACCAGTACAAGGCAACCTTTGCTGTTGAAACACCTTGTCGTACATTGAATGACGCCATTGATGGTGCGGATGCGTTCCTTGGTGTTTCCGGTGCTAACCTGTTGTCTCCGGAACAGCTGGAGAAAATGGCTGAAAACCCCATCGTTTTCGCCTGTGCCAACCCCGATCCTGAGATTCGCCCTGAACTGGCTAAAGAGGTTCGTCCGGATGTCATTATGGCTACCGGGCGCTCCGATTATCCGAATCAGGTGAATAATGTCCTTGGTTTCCCATTTATCTTCCGGGGGGCGTTGGATGTGCGCGCTTCACGTATTAATGAGGAAATGAAAATTGCCGCCGTTAATGCCATCCGCGAGCTGGCAAAAGAGCCGGTTCCTGAAGCGGTCATGAATGCGTACGGTGGCGTTAAACTGAGCTTTGGTCCGGACTATATTATTCCAAAGCCTATGGATTCCCGCCTGCTTGGCAAGGTTTCATCAGCCGTTGCAAAAGCCGCAGTTGATTCAGGGGTTGCCAGGGCTGAATACCCTGCTCATTACCCGTTGAACTCTGTTTCGGATATTTGATCAAGACGGCTTCTTGATCGATTCATAAAGCGAAGTGTGTCTCTGCTCAGTTGAGTGAGACTCCTTCGCTTTTTTTATTATTCTATTGCTGCATTTCAGAAACCGTCCCCTGGTTGCTTCCCACTTAAATGACCTATCTGTTTTTCTGATAGAACCTATCTTTTCTCCCCTGTCTTTTTGACGTTTTATGTCGCCTGTCGCTGCGATTTTCACGTTGATTACAACGGTTATGCCCCTGATTGGCATTGGAGAATAATAATGAGTGACTATGAGCGAACAGCAGTTCCACGGGACGCCAGGAGAGGATTCTGGCAGATCACCTCTGTGTGGGTGGGGTATGTTTTTATTCTGGTCAGTATGATGGCTGGTGCTGGTATGGCGGCAGGGATGCCGCTGGATACATTGTTCTGGGCCATTCTGGTGGGAAACCTGTTTCTCACCATTGTGTCATCACTGATGTCGATCATTGCCTATAAAACCGGCTACACCTTTGCCCTGATTTGCCGGTTCAGTTTTGGCAGCCTCGGGGCAAAAATTCCTGCCATTATGTACGCCTTTATCCAGCTGGGGTGGTATGTCATTCAGGCTGCGCTGTTTGGTCATTTGATTGCTGTCTATTTTGAGCTGAGTCCCTTCTTTGAAGCGCTGGCGATGATTGGCTCCTGTCTCTTTATGGGGTTGTTTGCTTTGAAGGGCATGCGGTGGATGAGTGTGGTGGGGCTGGTTTCAATACCGACCATGATTATGCTCTGCCTGGCAACGGCCATGCGCTCAATTCAGGATGGCGGGGGCTGGACAACCGTTGCCGCCTTCTCAGGTGAAGAGACTGTGAGCTTTATGACCGCTGTTGGTCTGGTTCTGGGTACCTGGATTTTCGGTGCCTCAACGACCGTTGCTGACTTCAACCGGTTTGCCCGCTCAACGAAGCATGTCATCGCTGGTTGTGCCACTGGGCTGTTAATTGTTAACAGCTTTATTATTGGTGTGGGCGCCATTGTGGGTGCGGCCTCTCAGCAATGGGATCTGGTTGAAATTCTTTTCGGCCTGGGCCTGGTTGTTCCCGCCTTTGTGCTTCTTACTACCAACCTGTGGACAACCAACAGTGCAAATCTCTACAGCGTTGGTCTGACGCTGAGCAGTGTTTTCCCAACAGTCTCACGACAAACCATTATGGTCGGCATAATGATTCTTGCCTCTGTGCTGTCATTGTTTAAGCCTTATGAAATCGGTGCCGTTTTCGGCATGCTCACCGGGTTGTCGATCATTGTTCCACCGCTGACCGGTATTGTCCTTGTTGATTTCTATTACCTCTGGCATAAGCAGTATCCGGATCACATCGAGAGTCTTTCCTTTAAAACGATTAATCCCTACGCCATTCTTGCCTGGCTGGCCGGTATTGGTGTTGCGTTAGCCATTGATATTGGCTTTGCATCACTGAATGCCATGTTGGGTGCCGCGCTTTTGTACGCACTGATTATGAAGGCCAGCCATCTGAAAATGCTGAACAGCAGTGATGACCATCTGGTTACCCATCAAAAAACGCAGGAAGCCTGAACATGTATAAGTTATTGGCGCTGGGTGGAATTGTTGTTCTGAGTGTTGGGTCTTTCATGAGTTGTCTGGGGGCTGGTCCGATTGCCATCGCAGGCGATGTCATTTTGCTTTCAGGGTGTGGGATCTCCGCATGGGGATTCTGCTACTGGCAACCTGATAGTCAGGTTTGATGATAGGTTTCATAGAAGGAAAAAGAAAATGCTGAACGACGAAGATTTAATGCGTCATGTGATCAAGGTTGCTGAACGCTCTGTGGCCAATGGAAATCACCCCTTTGCCTGTATTCTGGTAAGCCCGGAAGGGGAAGTACTGTTGGAAGCTGAAAATACAGTGGTGACCACGGGGGACAGAACCGGACATTCAGAGAGAAATCTGGCGACCGCCGCGTCCATGAAATACAGTGAGGAGTATTTGAATCAATGCTCCATCTATATTAATGGTGAGCCCTGCGCCATGTGCTCAGGCAGTATCTACTGGTCTGGTATTGGCCGTGTCGTATATGGCTTTACTGAAGAGCAGTTGCTTGAATGCACTGGCAATCATCCGGAAAACCCGACCTGCAGTCTTTCCTGTGACACAGTATTAAACAGTGGGCAGCGTAAGATCGAAATCATAGGTGGGGTTTTGGCGGAAGAGTGTCTTAAACCCCATTACACGTTCTGGAAACAGGTTGCCTGATGTATGTCCTGTTTACTGTGCCTGAAGCTTGTGTACGCTTGGCTTCAGGCACAGTAAATTGGCTCTCGGGCAAAGCGTTCCTGTAGCCAGAGTCCTCCTTTACCAATGGTGGCCAGAGAGTTCCAAACCATATCAATGCTGACTTCCCACTGAGTATAAGGGTACATTTCGTGCTTGATGCGCTTCAGTTCACCGCTCTCCAGTCTTTCCTTGACCAGGCTGTTAGGAATGGCTGCCCACCCAAGTCCCTGGTTAATCATGGCAATCAGGGCGCCATAGTTATCGCAGAACCATTGTCTTGTTGATACCAGATGTTCTTGCTTTAACAGAGTGTTTAGAGAGCGGCTATAGATCAACTGTCGGTATTCAACCAGATCGCCAGTCGTGACAACGGCCCGTGATGCTAAAGGGTGGTTGTGGTGAATGACTTCGGAGATCAGCATGCGCCCAATCCGCTGGAATCGCAGTGGTTGTTTGTACTGATCCTGACTCAACAGTATGGCCATATTCAGAGTCTGGTTGTTCAACCGTGACATGGTTTGAATGGAGGAGGCGTGTTCAATATGAATAGAGACATCCGGAAAGACTTCAGCGAACTCCTCGAAAATGGCAGAAACGCTGGCATAAGGCAAAGACTCATCCAGAGCGAGATTGATGATCTCTTCTTCCTTGCCTGCACTTAATCGGTAGGCATGCTCTTTTAAACGAGTAGCCTGCATCAGGGCGGCTTCCGCCTCCCTTAACAGGGCTTTACCTGCCGATGTGAGTTCTGGAATTCGGTGAGAGCGGTCAAACAGCTCAACGCCAAGGTCTATTTCAAGGTTGCTGATGGCGGTGCTGACACCCGACTGGGCTTTGCCCAAACTGCGAGCAGCCGCCGAGAAAGAACCTTTTTCTGCGACAGCAACAAAAGTACTCAGCATATCGAGGAAGGATGACACAGTGTTCAGCTCCGTTGGCTGTAGAGCTGAGCACTATGTCTGTTTTATAAGGATTTGGTGTTGATCTGCACCAATTTATTGTTTCAATAAACTCCCGGCAGTCCAGGAGCTATCGTGAACTGACCACAGGCTGATCAGAAGAGGTCTTCTGGAGAAAACTCATGGTCCATTTCGCCAAGAGATGGCAGGTTTTCATCACTGAGTTGCTGGGGGGCATTTTCCTGGCGGAAAATCTCGAAAATGGCGTTGGGGTCTCCGGGTTGAGCAAGTTTTCCATTTTCACGGGAGATTTTCAAAGTAACCAGCCCTTCAGGCTGCGGTTGCTTGTGCTCTGGTTTACCTTCCAGGGCGGTATGCATGTATTCTAACCAGATTGGCAGTGCAGCGTTTGCGCCATATTCCCATCTGCCCAGTGTGGAGTAATCATCCATGCCAACCCATACTGCAGTCAGTACGTCAGGGTTAAAGCCAACAAACCAGGCGTCTTTACTGTCGTTGGTAGTTCCCGTTTTGCCACCGATATCATGTCGCTTCAGTGCTTGGGCGCGTCGACCAGTGCCTTTCCAGATAACATCGTTCATGATGTCATTCATAATGTAGTTGACCTGAGGCGTCATGACGGACTTGGCAATAACCGGTTGATCGTTGGTCTCAGTATTTAATGGGGCCTCCTGAGTAATTGTTTCCTCCAGGTCAGAAATTGTGGAGAGAGTGTCTTCTTCCTGGTCTTCAAGCTCCGTGGTTTCTTTATCAAGGCTGGCTACGCAACTTGCATTGCAGGCTATTGCTGGTTTTGCCTCAAAAATGAGCTCGTCAACGGTCTCAACCCGTTGAATGAGCCAGGGCTCAATACGATAGCCTCCATTGGCCAAAACAGCGTATCCCGTAGCGAGTTCAAGTGGTGTCATGGAAACATTGCCCAGAGAAAGTGACAGGTCTCTACTTAATTGCTCTTCCTTAAAGCCCAGTTGTTTCAGGTATCGAATGGTGTTGTTTATTCCAACTTGTCGCAGAACTCGAATGGACACCAGGTTTCTTGAACGATAAAGACCTTCGCGAAGCCGCATGGGGCCATTGAATTTCATATTGTCGTTATTAGGACGCCAGCTGTCTTCAAGTCCTGCATCATCAAAAACAATGGGGGCATCATTTACGATAGTGGCCGCAGTCATGCCATTAGCAATGGCGGCAGCGTAAACGAAGGGCTTGAAGGAGGAGCCAGCCTGACGAACCGCCTGGGTAGCACGGTTATACATGCTGTCATAAAAATTATAACCGCCAACCAGTGCGAGGGTTGCACCGTTTTCAGGGTGAAGTGAAATAAGAGCTGACTGAGCCTTGGGCTCCTGAGCCAGACGGTAGCTGCCATCTTCATTGACTCTCACCCATATCTGGTCGCCGGCTTTCAGAACATCCGATGGTTTTTTCGGAGAGTAACCGAAGCTGTTTACGGTAAGGAAGGGTTTTGCCCAACTCAGGTTTTCCCAGCTGATTTTGCCAGCATTGCCATTTTTCAGTCCGATTTCAACCTCTTCTTCCCCTACCTGGGTAACCATGGCTGGTAAGAGGATGCCAGGGGATGAGCTTTTATTGAGGTGCTGCTGCCAACCATCTTTTGGCGGGTTGTCAAACAGGTTGGTTACAGGACCTCGATAACCGTGGCGCTCATTATAGGCCATTAACCCATTAGCTACCGAGAGGTTGGCAGCATTCTGAAGATCACTGCTAACGGTGGTGTAGACCTTGAAGCCCTCGGTATAAGCGTCCTGCCCATACTGTTCGAACATCTGCTGACGAACCATTTCGGCTATGTATGGCGCATCAAGCTCAATTTTTGCACCGTGGTAGCTGGCGGTAACTGGCTGGCTGACAGCCTCGTAGTACTCTTCAGGTGTCACATAGCCGAGATCTTTCATTCTTCCCAGAATCCAGTCAC
Organism: Endozoicomonas sp.; assembly: GCF_965196975.1. Lineage (NCBI taxonomy): Bacteria > Pseudomonadati > Pseudomonadota > Gammaproteobacteria > Oceanospirillales > Endozoicomonadaceae > Endozoicomonas > Endozoicomonas sp. The sequence goes on along the minus strand of NZ_OZ239981.1, from coordinate 3,175,721 downwards.
GACGGATCAGGGCGCGCTTGGGGTCGTTGATAGGGTTATAGCGTGAGGGGGCTTTTGGTAAACCGGCAATCATGGCAATCTGGGCCAGATTAAGCTCATTGATGGATTTGCCATAGTAAACCTGTGCAGCGGCTTCTACACCATAAGAACGATTTCCCAAATAAATTTTATTGAGATAGAGTTCAAAGATTTCGTCCTTGGACAGTTGCTGTTCTATTTGCAAAGCGAGTAGGATTTCGTTGAATTTTCGTGAAAATACCCGCTCATGGCTTAGAAAGAAGTTCTTGGCCACCTGCATCGTGATAGTACTGCCACCAGATTGTATGCTACCAGTGCTGACCAGCTGGACAGCAGCTCTCATCAGTCCCATGATGTCAACGCCAGGATGATAATAAAAGCGATCATCCTCGGCAGCCATGAAGGCTTTGACCATATGTGTGGGGGTATTTTCAAACTGAATAGGGGTTCTGCGCTTTTCGCCAAACTCGGCAATTAACAGATTATCTTGAGAGTAAACTCGCAAAGGTGTCTGTAATTTGGCATCACGCAGTGATTCTACTGAAGGTAGTGAAGGGCTGAGGTATAAATAGGCACTGGCACTGACAAGCAGAATTCCACTGGCTACTGTTAATAGTGACCAGCACAGGAATTTTAAAAATTTAACCGACCGTTTCATGCTGTTAGGACATCCTGATAAAGCGAAGGCCACCGGCTGAAGTTGTGACGTTTTGGGGCCTGATTTTGAGAGACAGTTTTTATAAGACTGCTGATAAAAATCAAGAGATGTCGTCCTGACAGCCGATCGTGACAGACTATTATACGGTGAAATAGGGGTTAGCTGAAAATGTGGTTTTCCTGTACCAGCGGCTGTCTTGGATAATGAAGGATATTTTCTTTAGAAATCCATTGTTTAGAGTTGGTGGTCAGGTGGTTACAATTGCGAAAATATACAGGCTGTTATTTAATTAAAGCTGTTGGTCTTATAACTAATAATCAGGGATTGCGCCAGTGTTTGGGCTGCTGAAAAACAAATCGAATGCCGTTTTAGGGGTGGACATAAGCTCGACGTCTGTCAAAGTCCTTGAGTTGGGACTTAGCGGCAGTCAGTACAAGGTCGAGGCTTTCAGTGTTGAACCCCTTCCTCCGGGGGCTGTCGTTGAAAACAATATTCATGAGCTGGATGTTACCGGTGAAGCGGTTGCCAAGGCACTCTCCCAATCAAGAACCAGTCTTAAGTCTGCTGCCGTTGCCGTATCAGGTTCTGCTGTAATTACCAAGAATATAGAAATGGATGCCTCCCTCAGTGATGCTGAGATGGAAACGCAGATTACTGTTGAGGCTGATCAATACATTCCCTATGCCATGGACGAGGTCGCTATTGACTTTGAGGTTCAGGGGTTGAATGAAAAGAACCCCGAGCGTGTTGAGGTTCTTTTGGCTGCCTGCCGACGCGATAATGTTGAGATGCGGGAAGAAGCCCTGAGACTGGGTGGCCTGAAGACAAAAATTGTTGATGTTGAAGCTTTTGCCATGGAACGGGCCTGTGAGCTGATAGAGGGCCAGTTAGACCTGCCTGATGAAGATCCCGTCCTTGCCGTTGTTGATATTGGCGCTACCAAGACAACACTGAATGTCATTTCTCGAGGTAAGACTGTTTATACACGGGAGCAGCTTTTTGGGGGGCGTCAGCTTACTGATGAAATCCAGCGTCGTTATGGCTTGACTCCGGATGAGGCTGAAAAAGCCAAATGTCGCGGCGGCTTGCCAGATGACTATGAGCCAGAAGTTCTTGACCCATTCAGAGAAACTGTCGTTCAGCAAATTTCCCGCTCGCTGCAGTTTTTTTACTCCTCCAGCCAGTTTAATGATGTGGATGCAATTGCACTGGTTGGAGGCTCTGCATCAATTCCGGGATTAGAGGAAATGATTGAGAGCAAACTTGGGACTCCAACCAAAGTAGCTAACCCTTTTGCTGGAATGTCCATGGCTGGAAAAGTTGATGTGGATAAGCTGGCCAGTGAGGCTCCTTCCCTGATGATTGCCTGTGGCCTTGCCATGAGGAGCTTTGACTAATGGCAAGAATTAACCTTTTACCCTGGCGTGAAGAACTCAGGAAGGAACGTAAACAGCGCTTTATTGCGGCATGGTGTGTCACGTTACTGATCGGTATTGGTCTTGTTTTTATTGGAGACCTCTACATCAGTAACAACATCAGTTATCAGCAGAGCCGGAATCAATATCTGCAAAATGAAATTACGTTGCTAAACAAGCGGATCAGTGAAATTAAAGATCTAAAGACCAAAAAGGAACAACTGCTGGAGAGAATGCAGGTTATTCAGAATCTTCAGGGTAACCGTCCTGTGATCGTCAGGATTTTTGATCAGGTGGCGCGGATTGTTCCCGAGGGTGTTTATTTTAAGGGAGTTACTCTTTCTGGTGACCGCCTTTACTTGGTTGGGGTTGCTGAGTCGAATAATAGAATTTCTGCACTGATGCGGAATTTCGATAATTCAGAGTGGTTTACTGAGCCTAATTTAACGGCTGTCAGAAAAGTATCAGGGAATAGTCAGCGCTGGAATGAATTTGACTTAACAGTCAAGCAGATAAATCCCGCTCAGGCTAAGGGGGGACTATGAGTCTTGCAGATTCATTACAAAAGTTGAACGAGCTTGATCTGAATGATATCGATTTTGATAACATCGGTTCATGGCCTTTGGTGGTGCGGATCATCGCTTGTGTGCTGACCCTGCTGCTTGTGCTTGGATTGGGTTATCACTTTCACCTGACAGGTTTACAGGGTCGGTACGATGTTGCTGCCAGTAAAGAGCAGGATCTTCGCGAGCAGTATCGTATTAAGGCATTTCAAGCCGCGAACCTGAAAGCTTATCGCGAGCAGATGAAAGAAATGGAACACTCTTTTGGCGCTCTGGTTAAACAATTACCCAGTGATACCGAAGTTCCCGGTTTGCTGGAGGATATTACCTTTACCGGTCGGGGTTCAGGCTTACAAATTGAAGAAATTAAACTTCAGGATGAAAACGTCAGCCACTTCTATATTGAATTGCCAATCAGTATCGCAGTTCAGGGGACGTATCATGATCTGGGTAATTTTGTCAGTGGGGTAGCCAGCCTTTCACGAATAGTTACTTTGCATGATTTTGAGATACGCCCCGGCAGAGATGGTCAATTGACCATGAATATTTTGGCTAAAACTTACCGCTACAATGACCAGGGGGGGCTATGATGAAGCAGCTTCGACTTATGGTTGTTGTGGGAACCATGCTGATTATGGCTGGTTGTTCTGATACGGGTCGTCAGGGGTATCAGGATATTGATGCTTATATGTCTGAGATGAAGGCCAGACCAACGGGAAATATAGAGCCTTTACCTCAGTTTCGGCCTTATGAGGCCTTTACGTATCAGGCTTCTGCGATGCGGAGTCCTTTTAAACAGCCGGTTAAGATTGCACTCACAAATGAGCAGATAAGCAGTAATATCAAGCCTGATCCCTACAGAGTGAAGCAATACCTGGAACAGTTTGAGATGGACTCTTTCCGCTTGGTTGGCTCCATCAGTAATGATGAAGGTTTCTGGGGGCTTGTACGTGGAAATGATGGTGTTCATCGAGTGCAGGTAGGTGACTACCTTGGGCGTAACCATGGACGTATAACCTATATCGATGACCAGGAATTGCGCCTGACTGAAATTGTTCCAGCAGGTCCCAAGTACTGGATAGAGCGTCCAAGAGTTCTTCGCATCAATTTCAACAGTCAGTAATTCAGTGTCCGGTATTGTGAGTTGATCATCATTTTCCATTGTGAATGCTGCTGTCGGGCCTTGATTGGTTGACAGCACATCATCGTCTGTGTTGAGTTAGACTGATTGTTGTTCTGGCAGATAGATGGCCTATTTTTTTCTGGGGGATTTGGGGTGGTATGAAAGGACGTGATGTAGAGCCGTCATGGCGTAGTGGGCTGGATTATTTACATATGATGCCGATGAAAACAACAATTCTAATTCTGAAATAGGTAAGTTAGATGAATATTAGTCCCCTGTTGCAGGCGAAGGCTGTTCGAGGGCTTCTGTATACGCTGCTGGCCATGTTGCCTATTTCCGCGTGGGGTGTCACTCTGAAGAATATGGATGTCTCTGCGTTGCCAGGTGACATGGTTGAGCTCCGTTTAACCTTTGATGGGGCTGCCCCCGTTGCTCATGGTTACAGTATTGAGAAGCCACCAAGGATTTCCATAGACCTGCCTTTTACCCGCAGTGAACTCCCAAAATACAATGAGGTTGGCTTTAATAACGCCAAAAGTGTCACAGTGCTTGAAGCGGGTGACCGAACTCGTCTGGTTATTAATCTTCAGCAGCCTACCCGCTTTACCAGTCAGGCCGATGGAAGAACGCTCAGTATTTATCTGGGGGATGACAATAGTACTGCGGCGATTCAAAGGGAGTCGGTTCAGGAAAAATCACCCCAAGATACAGGCGTGAGCAAAGGCATTACGGATATTGACTTTAAGCGCGGTGATGATGGTGAAGGGGAAATCATCATAGCACTGGCTAATGCCAAAGTACCTATGGATATGAATGAGCAGGGTGGACGTATTCGTTTGGAATTCCAGGGAGAGGTCTTGCCTCAGCACCTGAGAAACCGTCTGGACGTTATTGACTTTGCCACACCGGTCAAATTTATCGATGCGATGGTTGAGGATGGGAACAGCATCATCGTTATTGAGCCAAAGGGCGAGTTCGAATACCTGGCTTATCAGACGGACAATTTATTAACTGTTAGTGTCAAGGCTCCAGACAGAAAAGATCAGAGCAGGAGAAAAGCCGGGCTTTCTTACAAGGGCGACAAACTGTCGTTGAATTTTCAGGATATTGAAGTAAGAGCAGTTCTACAGCTGATTGCTGATTTTACAGACTTGAATCTGGTGGCATCCGATACCGTTGGGGGCAATGTTACCCTGCGTCTGCAGAACGTTCCATGGGATCAGGCTCTTGATATCGTACTTAAGGCCAAAGGGCTCGATAAACGGCTTGAAGGTAATGTTTTGACGGTGGCTCCAGCTGCTGAAATTGCGGCTCGAGAGCGTGAACAGCTTGAGAATGAAAAGCAGATTCGTGAATTGGCGCCTGTATATACAGATCTTGTTCAGATTAATTATGCAGATGCCGCTGAGGTTGCAGAAGTGCTTCAGGGAAGTGCAGATGCAACATTACTCACCGAAAGAGGCTCTGTTCAGGTGGTTGCCAGAACCAATAGCCTGCTGATCAAAGACACTCAGGCAAAACTGGATGAATTGAGAGCGCTGATTGAGCAGCTGGATATCCCTATCCGACAGGTAATGATTGAGGCTCGGATTGTCACGCTCAGTTCTGATTTCAAAGAAGAGCTGGGGGTAAAATGGAGCGGTAAAAAGAATGATGCGCTCAAAAACGACGACAGAGGCCTTTCACTGGGTGGTGGTCAGGATGGCGATGTCTTTACTGACTTAGGCGTTACTGGCGGAGGCTCAATTGCTATTGCCATCGGGTTCTCAACGAATGGCGGTACCATATTGAACCTGGAGCTGTCGGCTTTGTTGAGTGATGGTGGTGGTGAAGTTATTTCCCAGCCAAAGGTGATTACCGCTGATAAGAAAACGGCGGTGATCAAGTCAGGTAAAGAAATCCCGTACGAAGAAAAAACCTCCAGTGGTGCAACGTCTGTAGCCTTTAAGGATGCTGTACTTGGATTGGAGGTAACGCCTCAGATTACACCGGATGGTCGGGTTATCATGGATATCAAAATCAATAATGATGACACTACCGATCAGGCCTCCAATAATGTCCCCATTATTTCAACCAATGAGATTACGACTCAGGTATTGGTTGAAGATGGTGAAACGGTAGTTTTGGGTGGGGTGTTTAAACAGACTAAACAGCAAGGGGTAACCAAAGTTCCAGTTCTAGGAGATATGCCTTTTGTTGGAGCCTTATTTAGGAAGAACACAGAGAGCGATACAAAAGAGGAACTGCTGGTCTTCATTACCCCAAGAATTGTAACTGAAGGTGTTTCTCTGCGTTAAACTGATTTCTTATTGTGGGTTTTAAAATCTCAAACGGGAGCCTCGGCTCCCGTTTTTTGTTGTCATAACTGCTTGCGATGCGCTACGCTCGCTGCACACAGGCAGGAAGTCAGGCTGGCAAAGAGCATGCCATTAACAAATATTTATCTGATTGGGCCCATGGGGGCAGGCAAAAGTACCATTGGCAGGATGCTGGCAAAAGAGCTGGCATGTCCATTTCTTGACTCGGACCATGTCATTGAGGATCGCAGTGGAGCGGATATTCCCTGGATTTTTGATGTTGAAGGTGAACAGGGTTTCCGGGACAGGGAAAGCCAGGTTATCGAAGAAATTTGCTGTCAGAAAGGCGTGGTCGTGGCAACCGGTGGAGGTGCTGTTGGTCGATCGGAGAACAGACGGCACCTGAGCACAAATGGTTTTGTGGTTTATTTAAGTACACCTGTATCAATCCAGTTACAGAGAACGGAAAAGGATAAGCGAAGGCCGCTACTGCAACGGCCAGACCGTGAAGAGGTTCTGACCAGACTGCTTGAAGAGCGTGACCCGCTATACCGATCCATTGCAGACCTTGTTCTGGACACTGCCACCATGTCACCCCGCCAGGTTATTAAAAAAATAATTCAAACGGTTGGTTTTGAAAAACAGTGAGGGAGTAATCAGCCATGTTGGAACTTAAAGTCGATCTGGGAGACAGAAGCTACCCCATTTTTATCGGCTCTGATCTTTTTTCAAACCCTGACTATTTTCAGCCCTACATCAAAGGCAGGAATGTAGCGATAGTCACCAACGAGACGATTGCTCTTTTCTATCTGGATCTCATTAAGCGAACCCTGGCAAATTATGATCTGACGGTAATCACGTTGCCAGATGGTGAAAAGTATAAAAACCTTGAAACACTGAACCTTATTTTTGATCAATTGCTAACGGAACGTCATACCCGAAAAACAACGCTGGTCGCATTGGGCGGTGGTGTTATTGGCGATATGACCGGCTTTGCTGCGGCCTGCTATCAGCGGGGTGTGGATTTTATTCAGGTGCCAACGACGCTGCTCTCGCAGGTTGACTCCTCAGTGGGGGGGAAGACCGGGGTCAACCATGCCCTGGGTAAAAACATGATCGGTGCATTCTATCAGCCCAATGCCGTCATCATTGATACGGCGACACTGAACACCTTGCCTGATCGGGAGCTTTCGGCAGGTCTGGCAGAAGTCATCAAATATGGTTTGATTTGTGATAAGCCTTTTTATCAGTGGTTACAGGAAAATATTGGGCGTTTGATGGATCGTGATTCGGAAGCGCTTTCCCATGCCATCCATCAATCCTGTCAGGACAAAGCCCAAGTGGTCGAGGCGGATGAGACCGAGTCCGGTATTCGAGCCATTCTTAATCTTGGGCACACTTTTGGCCATGCAATAGAAACGCATACCGGTTATGGCTCCTGGTTGCATGGTGAAGCGGTTGCTGCTGGCATGGTGATGGCGGCTGATCTTTCCTGTCGAGAAGGCAATCTATCCAGAGAAGACGTCAATAGACTTGTAGCTTTGCTTGAACGCGTTAGCCTGCCGATAAGGCCTCCTTCAGGTATGACCCCAGATCGCTTTCTTGAGCTAATGGCGGTGGATAAAAAAGTGCTGGATGGCCAGTTGCGGTTGGTACTTCTGGACGCTATTGGCGATGCTGTGGTGACAGACAGTTTTAATCATAATAATTTAATGGACTGCCTTAAGCAGTTTTGTTCCTGAATACTTTCTCAATAGCTGGAGAGTTCTCTCCAGCTCACCTCAAACTGATCACAGTTGTCCTAAAACGTGTAAATCTGCTGAAAAAAGTTTCGATTTATCAGTCTTTTATTGCGGTTTTTACTTGCTTTGATAAGGGTCATTTGTGATTGCAGCGACAGCCGTGTAAAATGGCGAGCCGTTTTGCGCGTCAGATGGTCATAAACCAGATTTGGTTTTATGCAGTTAAACTGCATAATTATGGCGGGGGAGTCCGGTTATTAGAGGCAGAAAGCCCACCGGTTATCGAATAGTTATGGCTCGACAGATACTGGGTACCAGTGGTACACCGTAAGCTTTAAAAAAACGTGGAATCCACCTGATTCAGAAGTGGAACATAAAGCCTTCCAGAGATAAGTCTCCTTCAAGGTGGAAAGGGCTCTGGGAAAGTCGGGATGACTTTTATCAAGGGCGAGGCGAGCCAGAAAAATAATGGGTTGATGAGAGAGTGCCTATGAAAGCAGGTCTGTATAATCCTGGGGAGTTTCGGGATAACTGTGGTTTCGGGCTAATTGCCCAGATGGAAGGTAAGAAAAGTCATCACCTTCTGAAAACGGCGATTGAAGCACTGACCTGTATGACGCACCGTGGTGGTATTGCTGCCGACGGTAAAACAGGCGACGGTTGTGGCTTGTTGATTCAAACACCTGATACTTTTTTCCGAACGGTTGCGAAAGAAAAATTTGGCTGCGAGCTGCCCGGTCAGTATGCCGTGGGTATGGTCTTTCTCAATACCGATAAAGCCAAAGCAGAGAAAGGTAAAAAAACGCTTGAGAAAGAGCTGGAAAAGCAGCGTCTCAACGTTGTTGGCTGGCGCAAGGTTCCTGTGAATGTTGATTGTCTTGGCCCCATCGCAAAAGACCTTCTGCCAGGCATTGAACAGATCTTTGTTACCCCCGAAGGCGAGGTTGACGAAAAAGAGTTCAATGCCAGGCTCTATATGGCACGCCGTTACACCAATATGGTGATGGCGGAAGACCAAGATTATTATATCTGCTCATTGTCGCCCAGGGTCATCACCTATAAAGGGTTGATGATGCCGGTGGACCTGCCGACTTTTTATCCGGATCTCGGCGATACCCGCTTTGAAACAGCGATCTGTGTATTCCATCAGCGGTTCTCAACCAACACCATGCCGCGCTGGCAGCTGGCCCAGCCATTCCGCATGCTGGCTCACAACGGTGAAATCAACACCATCACGGGTAACCGTAACTGGGCAGAAGCCCGTCGTCAGAAGTTCCAGTCACCCTTGTTGCCGACGCTTGATGACATCTCCCCTCTGGTGAACCGCACCGGTTCTGACTCCTCCAGTCTGGATAACATGATGGAGGTGCTGGTCACGGGTGGTGTGGATCTTTATCGTGCCATTCGTATGCTGGTTCCGCCCGCATGGCAGAATGTCGATACCATGGATCCGGATCTCAGGGCATTCTATGAATACAGCTCCATGCACATGGAGCCGTGGGATGGCCCCGCCGGTCTGGTAATCACCGATGGTCGCAACGCCGTCTGTGCTCTGGACCGTAACGGCCTGCGCCCTTCACGCTGGGTGATTACCAAGAACGGTTACCTGACCGTGGCTTCTGAGGTGGGTGTTCATGGCTACAAGCCTGAAGATGTGGTTGCCAAAGGCCGGGTAGGGCCGGGAGAGGTTCTGGCGATTGATACTGAAACTGGCGAATTGCACCAGGCCCATGATATCGATGACAAACTGAAAGTCCGTCAGCCCTACAAGAAGTGGCTGAAGCAGAACGCCTACCGTATCCGTTCGCACTTCAGTGAAGATGATTACAAGGTTGACCATCTTTCTCCTGAGCAGCTGAACGTCTATCAGAAGATGTTTATGGTCACCTTTGAGGAGCGTGATCAGGTGATCCGCCCACTGGTCGAGTCTGGTCAGGAAGCGGTTGGTTCCATGGGGGACGATACGCCAATGGCCGTGCTCTCTGGCAGAACCAGGACGGTATATGATTACTTCCGCCAGCAGTTTGCCCAGGTCACCAACCCTCCTATTGATCCGCTGCGTGAAGCGATTGTCATGTCACTGGAAACCTGCCTGGGTCGTGAGCTGAACCTGTTTGAAGAAACGCCGGAACACGCTGCCCGGGTTATTCTCAAGTCACCAATACTGTCCACAGCGAAGTTCCTGGACCTGATGAGTGTTCGTCATCAGCATAAATCCTTTGAGACAGAAACCATCAACCTGACTTACGACCCGTCTATTGGTCTTGAGCAGGCGGTATTGAATATCTGTGATCAGGCGGAAAAGGCTGTGCAATCCGGCAAGGTGTTAATCTGCCTTTCTGACCGTCATATCGATCAGGGACTGTTGCCCGTGCCTGCAGCGATGGCGACAGGTGCGGTGCATCACCGGTTGATTGGCAAAGGTCTGCGCTCTGAGTCCAACATCATTGTTGAAACCGCGTCAGCTCGTGATTCCCACCAGTTTGCGGTTCTGATTGGTTTTGGTGCCACCGCTGTTTACCCTTATCTGGCCTATGAAATCATCAATGACCAGATTCGCTCCGGTGAGGTAATGACTGATCCTCGCGAGGCCTACAAGGCGTACCGTAAAGGTATTGGCAAAGGGTTGATGAAAATCCTTTCCAAAATGGGAATCTCAACCATTGCCTCCTATCGTGGAGCACAGTTGTTTGAAGCCGTTGGTCTTTCCAGAGAAATCGTGGACCTGTGCTTCTGTGGCGTTCAAAGCCGTATTCAGGGCGCCCGCTTTGAAGACTTTCATTATGAGCAGGGTCTGCTGGCCGAAACGGCCTGGAAAGCCCGTAAGCCGATTCAGCAGGGCGGCTTGCTGAAGTATGTACACGACAGTGAGTACCACGCGTTCAACCCGGATGTGGTGCAGCAATTACAGATAGCCGTTAAAACGGGTGATTATCAGGAGTACCGGAAGTACGCTGAACTGGTCAACAAGCGTCCGGTGGCCACTCTGCGTGACCTTCTGGGTCTTAAGCTGAATGATAAGGCACTGGTGGTGGACGACGTTGAATCCGTTGGTGATATCGTTCGACGGTTTGACTCTGCAGCCATGAGTCTTGGTGCATTGTCTCCGGAAGCTCATGAAGCTCTGGCGGAAGCAATGAACCGTCTTGGTGGTCGTTCTAACTCCGGTGAAGGTGGTGAGGATGAAGCCCGCTATGGCACTAATCGTGTGTCCAAGATCAAGCAGATTGCCTCTGGTCGATTTGGTGTAACCCCTCACTATCTGGTCAATGCCGAAGTGCTGCAGATCAAGGTTGCCCAGGGTGCCAAGCCAGGTGAAGGTGGCCAGCTGCCGGGTGGTAAGGTCAATGAGCTGATTGCCCGCCTGCGTTACTCTGTTCCGGGTGTTACCCTGATTTCGCCCCCACCGCACCATGATATCTATTCCATCGAGGATCTGGCCCAGCTGATTTATGACCTCAAGCAGGTGAATCCTGAGGCGCTGGTTTCTGTGAAACTAGTTTCTGAGCCGGGGGTCGGTACCATCGCGGCCGGCGTTGCCAAGGCGTATGCTGACCTGATTACCATCTCAGGTTATGACGGCGGTACTGCTGCAAGTCCTCTGACGTCTATTCGGTATGCCGGCTCTCCATGGGAACTGGGCTTGAGTGAAGCCCATCAAACGCTCCGTGGTAATGATCTGCGTGGAAAAGTTCGCCTGCAGACGGATGGTGGTCTCAAGACGGGTCTGGATGTGGTCAAGGCAGCGATTCTCGGCGCGGAAAGTTTTGGTTTCGGTACCACGCCAATGATTGCCATGGGTTGTAAATACCTGCGTATCTGTCACCTGAATAACTGCGCTACTGGTGTAGCGACTCAGGATCAGTCACTTCGTGAAGAGCACTTCAAGGGTGATGTTGAGATGGTCATGAACTTCTTTTCATTTGTTGCTGAAGAGGTGCGTGAGTGGCTGGCCTTGCTGGGTGCCAGAACCCTTGAAGAGGTGGTTGGCCGTACTGAGCTGCTGGAGCTTCTGCCGGGCCTGACTGAAAAGCAGCAGAACCTGGATCTGTCGCCAATTCTGGGCAGTGCCGATGTGCCTGTGGATAAGCCGATGACCTGTCAGGTGGATCGCAACCCGCCATACGATAAGGGTGAACTGGCGGAAGAGATGGTTCGACAGACGATGGGAATCATTGAAAAACGGGAAGGTGGTGAGTTCAGTTTCACGGTTGGCAACTGTGATCGTTCCATCGGTGCCCGTCTCTCCGGTGAGATTGCCAAACGTTACGGAAACCAGGGAATGGCTGATAAGCCTCTGAAGCTGAATCTGACCGGTTCTGCGGGTCAAAGCTTCGGTGTCTGGAACGCTGGTGGTCTGGAAATGCGTCTGGAAGGGGATGCCAATGACTATGTGGGTAAAGGCATGACCGGCGGTAAGCTGGTGATCTACCCACCGGCTGGCAGCAGCTTTGTGACCCATGAAACCTCCATTATTGGTAATACCTGCCTCTATGGGGCCACGGGCGGAACGTTATACGCTGCTGGTCGTGCAGGTGAGCGTCTTGGTGTTCGTAACTCGGGTGCCAATGTTGTGGTGGAAGGTGCAGGCGACCACTGTTGTGAATACATGACCGGAGGTCTGGTGACTGTCCTGGGCTGGGCTGGTCATAACTTCGGTGCCGGCATGACCGGTGGCTTTGCCTATGTGCTGGACCTGGAAAGAAGTTTTGTTGATCGTTATAACCATGAATTAGTGGATATACATCGCATTGATAATGAAGCCATGGAGCCTTATCAATCACACCTGCTGAGTGTTCTGGAAGATTACGTTGCAGAAACCGGCAGTGCCTGGGGACAGGAACTGATTGATGACTTCTATGACTACAGTGGTCGTTTCTGGCTGGTGAAGCCAAAAGCTGCCAGTCTCGATACCTTGCTGGCCAGTACCCATGGTAGCCCTGAGTAAGAGGGAGGGGATCCGAGAATAGACTGCCCTACTGCGGCGGCAGCGAACTGGTTTTAAAGATCGGTTTTCTGCAGCCTCTCTAACGGCGCTATCCACGGCTCCCCGAGCCTAGGCTTTGGCTACTGAGTGGTGATGGAAATAAGAGCAACGGGTATTGAACATAAGAACAGCTTTGTGAGGTCAGCGAAATGTCACAGTTACATTTAAAAAATGGCAAGGGTGTAAGGCTTAATAACAACTTTCAGTTTGTTGATGTGGGTCGTCAGGACCCAGACAAAAAAAGTCTTCGTCAGCGTAAAACAGAATTTGTTGAAATCTATCAACCGTTCGATGAAAAGCAGGTAAAAAATCAGGCGCATCGCTGCCTGTCTTGTGGTAACCCGTATTGTGAATGGAAGTGCCCTGTACACAACTACATTCCGGACTGGTTGAAACTGGTCTCTGAAGGTCGTCTTTTTGAAGCGGCAGACCTGTCACACCAGACCAATACGCTGCCAGAAGTGTGCGGCCGTGTTTGTCCACAGGATCGTCTCTGCGAAGGTGCCTGTACGCTGAATGATGGTTTTGGTGCGGTCACTATCGGATCAACCGAGAAATACATCACGGACACAGCGCTGGCGCTCGGCTGGCGTCCGGATATGTCCAAGGTATCCTGGACTGATAAAAAAGTGGCCATCATTGGTGCTGGGCCTGCAGGCCTGGGATGCGCCGATGTGCTGGTGCGCAATGGCGTGACGCCGGTCGTGTTTGATAAAAATCCGGAAATCGGTGGCTTGCTGACCTTTGGTATTCCAGAATTCAAGCTGGAAAAAAATGTCATGAGCCGTCGCCGGGAAGTGTTTACCGAAATGGGGATTGAGTTCCAGCTGAATACGGAAATCGGTAAAGACATCACCATGGAAAAGCTGCTGGAAGAGTACGATGCGGTATTCATGGGCATGGGTACCTACACCTACATGAAAGGCGGCTTCCCGGGTGAAGACCTTGAGGGTGTGCATGACGCCCTTCCTTACCTGATCTCCAATGTGAACCGTAACCTCGGCTTTGAACAGGATCCGGCAGACTTTATTGATATGAAGGGTAAACGGGTGGTGGTGCTTGGTGGTGGTGATACCGCCATGGACTGTAACCGTACCTCCATTCGTCAGGGTGCCAAGTCAGTGACCTGTGCCTATCGTCGTGACGAAGAGAACATGCCCGGTTCGCGTCGGGAAGTGGCCAATGCCAAACAGGAAGGCGTGAACTTCCTCTTTAATCGTCAGCCTGTAGAAATTGTTGGTGATGGCAAGGTTGAGGGCATCCGTCTGGTAACGACTGAACTGGGCGAGCCGGATGAGAATGGCCGTCGCCGTCCGCAGGTGGTAGAAGGCAGTGACCAGATACTGGAAGCGGACGTGGTTCTGGTTGCGTTTGGTTTCCGTCCAAGCCCTGCCGAGTGGTTTGAAGATCATGATATCCAGATCGACGAAGGTGGCCGGGTTGTGGCTCCTGAGAAAGCCAAATTCAAGTTCCAGACCAGCAATCCCAAAGTGTTTGCCGGCGGAGATATGGTTCGGGGCTCTGACCTGGTGGTAACCGCTATCTGGGAAGGTCGTCAGGCAGCAGATGGTATTCTTGATTATCTGGATGTCTGATTATTAACTGTTATTTAAGTTACTATAGGGGCGTTTTTCCAATGTGGAAGCGCCCCTGTTTTTTCTAAAGCCTGAAATACTGATAGTTCAGGCAAAGCTGGTATCGGGACTTTTATGACTCCATTGAAAAATGACCGCTTTCTTCGAGCTTTGCTCAGGGAGCCTGTTGATGTAACTCCCGTCTGGATGATGCGCCAGGCCGGTCGTTATTTGCCAGAGTACCGGGAAACCAGGGCTCGTGCCGGTGACTTTATGGCTCTGTGCCAGAATGCTGAGCTGGCCTGTGAGGTTACTCTGCAGCCATTGGAGCGATTCCCTCTGGATGCGGCGATTCTCTTTTCCGATATTCTCACCATTCCCGATGCCATGGGCCTTGGACTCTATTTTGAAGCCGGTGAAGGGCCGAAATTTAAAAAGCCGGTGCGCACTGCTGCGGACGTTGAAGCGCTGACCGTGCCGGACCCGGAAAAAGACCTGGGTTATGTGATGGGTGCGGTGAGAACCATTCGTCGTGAACTCAATGGCCGGGTGCCGCTGATTGGCTTCTCTGGCAGTCCCTGGACGCTGGCAACCTACATGATCGAGGGTGGCAGCAGTAAAGATTTTCGTCGTATAAAGGCGATGATGTTTGATCAACCGGAACTGCTGAAGCATGTGTTGAGTGTACTTGCCGACTCGGTGACCAGCTATTTGAACGCCCAGATTGAAGCAGGTGCCCAGGCGGTTCAGATTTTTGATACCTGGGGTGGTGTGCTCAGTCCGGAAAACTACCGTGACTTCTCACTGCACTACATGGACAGGATTGTTAAAGGACTGAAGCGGGAAAATGAAGGCCGAAAAGTGCCGGTTATTCTCTTCACCAAAAATGGTGGGCAGTGGCTTGAGTCGATGGCTGATACCGGTGTAGACGCCCTGGGGCTGGACTGGACGACCGATATCGGTGAAGCTCGCCAGCGGGTCGGTAATCGCGTAGCCCTGCAGGGCAATATGGATCCGTCAACGCTGTATGCCTCACCTAAGCGCATTCGCCAGGAAGTCGCAACCATTCTGGAAAAGTTTGGTACTGGCAATGGGCATGTTTTCAATCTTGGGCATGGCATTCACCAGTTTGTAGAACCGGAAAAGGCGGGTGCCTTTGTCAATGCAGTCCATGAAATGTCGAAAAAATATCATGAAAAAGAGAGTTAGCCTGTGGGGCTTAGCGAATGTATCGCTACCGTGGATTGATAACAGCATTTTCATTCAAGGTGAATGGACTGCTCTACTGTGGTGGCAGTAAATTAACCTAAAGGTTACGTTTTTTCTTGGCGAATAGAACTGCTACTCGCCTCGCAAAACGTAACTTTAATTGAGTGCCCTGCTGCTCTCGCTAAGATCGTTATTCTCGGACAGCCTTCTGGAGCAGGGGCAGCTTAAAATGGAAGCAATCTCTTTTATACCCTGATCACCGCTGGCTCAGAATGAGCTGGTGGTGGGGGGGGAGGGGCGGTGTTATCCACGCGGTGTTGCATTGCAAAGAATGCTTTTGCTTCATCAAGTTTTGTAAGTGTCTTCTGTAGCCTCTCTTTTGGCTCTCCCCAGCGCAATAATTTAAAGACTCTTTGCTCAATCAATGCCTCTACTATTTCAGGGGTGAATCTTTCTTTTATGTCATCAATTACCCCCAATAACCGGACAGGATTGTGAAGGTCAGCGTGTTCGCAATCACTGGCAATATACTCATCCAGTATATCGATTTGCTCCTGTGTTGCTTCATCAGGTGTGAACCCATGAGATACCCTGCCTGGTGTTGATTCTGACCCCGTTGAAAGATCGGTAAAAACTTGACGGGCCAGATCCTGAATAGAATAACCGGGGCTGTTAGTTTTACTCTGATCTGGAGAACATTCCACAATCTGCGTATTGACGGCGTCATTGACTCTTTCAGCAATCTTGCAAAGAGGCTTTAAGCCGACCTGTTTGACCTCTTTGAAAGTCTGGGATAGCTTCGCATGCGATTTTTCAACATCACCATCTTCTTCAAGCAAAGTTTCTTGAATTTCGGACATCGTAAAAGAAACAAGCTCCTGAGGAGGGGTAAATGTATTTTTAGTTGCTTTGGAGTAGCCGAACTCCACAGCAATTGAATCAAACCGATCCCACAGTGTTGCGACAGTAAGAAAATCCTGATCCTTGGAAAGCATTGCTGCTCGAACAACTCTTCCAGAGACAGTATCTTTGATCAAAGTAAGGGCGGTAAGTACCAGTGCTCGTAAATCTCTATTACTTATGCCCATATTCAGAGATTGTCCGCGGATATTGCAGTACATACCAATCAGTATTGCCGCTTTTGCTGCTATAAGAAGGTTGATTTGTGCCTCTTTCGTAACTGTCCTTATGGCATAAAGAAGAAACCAGAATTGATCACTTTCAGAGATATTAAATGGATCTATGGATTCGCGTGCAACAGATCGGTACTCTTCAAGTACCGTATCAAAATCTTCATCTGACATGTTTGCAATACTCGCAGCACCTGAAGCTGTAACATTGTTAACCAGCGAACTTGCACTCCACCATGCTCTCATGGTAAACATCCAGGTTCCAGCAAGGTTAGCGCCAAATGCGAAGGCTGTTGCTATGGATCCAATTGCCCTGAAAGCGTAGGCTTTATATTGCATTTGCACTTCTTTTTCGAGTGTTTGCAGGTTGGTTCCTGGAGGAATGATGTCATTAACCATTTTCTCACCATAGGTTTCTTTTAATGAGGCGATGGAAAACTTTGTCGTCATCTCTGGTCTGGTAATGATGTTTTGCATGGATTTAATGAAAACCTTCAACTGCTTTTCGCTGATATGGCGATTGGCATGTTGTGCTTTCTCTGGTAGAGCGATCCAGACATCACACTCTTTGATAAAAAACAGAAAGGCCAGGTGGCTAGATGTGGAGGGGTTTCGTACAGCTATACCTTCTTTTGATATATTCTGTGGGCCGAGTCGCATACCTGTTTTTCCTGCCTGAGCGACCATACTCATACTATTACGGGAGTAGTGCTGATCCACACTGTGTGGACGCTGTTTCGTGAGCATTGAGAGAGCACCAAATGGGTAACGCAGAGCTCCAACTAACATGTTTGTCAAAACATCACAGGGGCCATTGAGTTTTGGGGGCGGCCTGTGTAGCAGAATATCCATCCCTTCTAATATCCTTTCCATCCATCGGCCATGATCTTGATGCTCATGAAGTGTCTCTGCGGTCACTTTCTCACCGTGTTTTATTTCATAGAACTTAACCATGAGGTTCTCTGCGTTTTCAGTCGTTAACTCTTGAGTTAGTGAAGCGAGAGAAGAGTACTGTCCTTGCATGTGGATTTTTTTCCAGATTTCCCTTACCCATGGAAATGCAGCGAGAAGTGACGTTGAGATACTAAAACCTGCAGCAATAGAATTAGGTATATGCACATCTCCAGTTGGGAATTTAGGATTACCTCCAATAGGGCAGGTACCATTTAAAGGAGCTCTATCCGGAGTGTGTCTTACAACAGAAAGTGCATCGCGTGTCTGATTTAGCGCTGTGGAGTATGAGTCAAATAAAGAGGTATTGGTCGTTGAGGACCCATTGTATGCTGGAGTACCGATGTTCAGCTCTGCAAATGAACTGTAGCATTGGCCATGTTGCTGGAACTGATCAAATGTCATATTTCCAGGAGAGGGTACAGCCATCATTAACAATGAGTGAAATGATTTATTAGCTGCTTCAAGCTGCTGCATGGTACCTTGCATGCCAAGTAGGGTTGTAAATGCACTGCCTAGCTTTGATTGCACTGCTTTTAACAGCGTATTTCCTTCTTTCGATAATAGTAATGAAGCAAGCGTTGTCCCAAAGAACAAGCCTGGGAGAAATGCCTGATGCTCATCAATTAAGTCGATAAGCATCTTTCCATAAATCTGAAAGCTGGATTTTCTGCCAAAATATTCTTTCCAGAATGGGGTTTTACTCAGTTCTACAACTTGGCGATTGAATTGGTTAATAAGTTCAACAGTTCTTCCATCAGCGTGTGATAGCTCCTCAAGTAATTTATGTATCGCTTTTGCCTGGGATATCCTCTGGGTTTTCATAAATGTCTCGTTGAGCTCATCCATCATTTCATCATGACTTCCATAGGCCTTATTCATCAAGTCTGCTTGCTCTTCGGCGTAAGAGGAAACGAACTGATTGAATGTTTCAAAACAGATTTCGTATTCTTTGAAATCGGCAGGGTTTTTTTCGTCACTTATAGCCATGCCCAGTGCAAAAACCTCCATTTGTAATGTTACCAGTTCTTTTGTTGGTGGTAGGCTTTTTCCTAAATAGGTATTAAGTGTTTTAATATGAGCATCAGTTAATATTTCTAGCACTAGCATTGCATTAGAAGCTAAACTAAATGATATTGTATTGCTTGAAAGTACTTCGTGAATTTTTTTGAAATTACAATTTTTGTCTTGAAAACCCAGTAGACACTGATCCCATTTTATAATTACTGGGCTGCCGGTTTCTGGTGAGGGTTTTAACCCTCCTCGAACGGAGTGCTCAGTTACCATTCTTTGGAAATCTTTCAGATGGGATTGATAGGCTTTCCGAATAGAATATTTCAGATCATGAACCTTGCTTTCATCCTGATCAGAGGCAATGATTGAAATAATATCGCAAAAAATATCAACAAGAACGATTCCTGAAGGAAGGGACGTGCCAGTCTTTTCTATTTTTTTGTCAATAATAACACTAAGCTTAAGGGCATGATCTGGAAATGATTTACACAGCTTTTCTTTAGCCATTTGAATTGCCCCCATCGTTAAAAGATTAACACATTGCATACGTTCCCTCGTTGCAGCAGTGTTACCCTTAACATCGACGCTTTCATTAGGAGCGAGAGTTGATTCAAGGCGAGAGGTACCTTGTTGAAACTGCCAAAGAGTAACCGGATGCAAAAAGTAGTCTTTGATACAGGTTTTCCAGCCACGATTATATAAACGTTCGACTTCAGGTGTAGTCATCGTTTGTACCTTAAGATACATGGCATCATAAATATCTTCAGGATCGAAAGGATGTTCATCTGCATTATCAGGTACTTTGGCTGGTTTATATAGGCAAAATAATAATTTTAATAGCTCCATGACCTGGTGGTCATCTCTCCATCCATTGCTGGATAAAGGGGTAGACGGTAAAGGCATTTGAACTACAGTGTTTTCTGAGTTTACTTTTTTTGGAGGGGCAGGAGGGGGAGCTGTTAGACTGACTGTTCCTTCTGAGTGTGCTCTTCTTTGATGGAGATGGGCCTGGGGGGGAGCTAGTTGCTTGATGGTTTGCTCTGACGATTCTTCCCGGAGGTGGAGTAGTGGAATGCCTGCTTCGCCAGCTTCAGGGTCAGGGTCTCTGCCCCGACGCATTTCCTGTGTTTCTGGTTCGAGTAAAGGTGCTCGTTTTTTAAAAGGTTCCAGTAACTTACTAAATTCTTCATGGCCTACTTCCGCAATAAACGAGGGAAGTCTAGTGAGCGCTTTTGTGAATACAGCTCTAACACAAGCTTTACTTGGTGTTTCTCCTTCAGGTGACTTCAAACCAGCTAGTTGTTGTGTGACATCCTGTAAAAGCTTTCTCAGGCAGGGTTTGTAGAGTATATCTTCAGCACCACCATACAGCTCTTTAGTCAACTGCGTATTCAGAGCAGTAATCCAGTTAAGCAGCATTTTTCTATAAGCGAGCTTATTGTTGGCTCTGAGCAATAGATGATGGGAGTCTAAAATCGTAGTACTCTGCACTTGCTTGTTTTCAAGCTGATTGGACCAGGTCAAAAGCAAAGCATCCAGAGCCTGTGACCAGGCGTTTTTTAGCTCGATATCAAGGAGTAGACCGGGCCCATCAAAGCCGTGTTGAAACAGAAGGTGATGAGTAAAATCAGTTATGGCTTGATCAAAAACGGCAAGGCTTTTATTCACCATGGCTTCCGCAAACTTATTAAAAGCATCTGCAGTAAGTCCTTTTTTTGAGGATGGTGATTTATCTGACTCTTCTGTTGGCAAGCACTCCCGGAGTGTATTGTCCAATAAATCGGGCATGTCAAGAAACAGGTCCCATAGTGGTCGAGCGCTCAAATCAAGCAGTCTTCGGCTTCTACCTTTGTCAATATCATATTCCGTTCTGGTTCTGGTAACCTGGTTGATTTGACTGACAAGCCCGTCAATATAACTATCTACTTTACTTGTCCAGAATGAGACACCTGTTGAAGTTTTCTTTGAGTCCATCAGGAAACTATGTCTGGATAGAACTTGAGCAAAGCGTGAAGCTGTCGTCAGTACATTCTCTTGAAACTCCTCATTATAGTTGGCGAAAGGTGTAGCTTTACCTGATATAACATTAGCCGTATGAGCCAGAGTAGAAACTAATTTACTTGCCATTTTATCAAAATTATAAGCGACTTTATTATGAGCAAAAGGGGCAATTTCCAGCACTTCGAGAAGCTTTTTGGTTTCAACTCTATCGGCTGTACTTTCATAAGATGTCCATGTTTTGAGTCTTTCATTGAAAGTGTCGGGATTGTTCATCAGCGAGAGGCATTGTTCATAACATTGTATAAATAGATCATCATAATCAGCTGATTGAAATAGAAAGTCTGAAAATTCACGTATTACCGTTGATTGACAAACCTCAGGAGAAAACGCTACAACGAGCTGTGTTCTTTTCATTCTTCTGATTAACTCGGTGTTGATTTCTTCTTGACTAAGTGTTGGTTTTTCTCTGTCGGATAAAAGGGCTTTAGAAAGTTGTTGATTTTCATCTTCATCGATATTATCTGATGCTAACTCTTCTGGGTCTAATTGATTTTTTAGTAGCCATGATTGCATTTGAATTAGTTCATGATTAGCTTTTCTTAAGGTTGACTCAATGTCTTTAGCAAGTTCATGTGTTCCCAGTAATTTGTAATATTTTATTTTTTGAAATAAGCACATCTCAATATGATTGAGTTCATCAGATTGGATTTTTCTGGTTTCAAATGTTTCCTGCATTTCTCTGAGTAAATTGTGAGTTTCTCTCGCTGCCTCTAGACAGGAAGAAGGAATAGTAACTCTTTGTGAAAGCATTACCAGTGTTTCCATTTTTTCTGTGCTGTCCGAACCACCTACTGAATTAACGAGTTTATCTAATAGAGAGGATTGTGTGTGAAAAGGGATCGCACTTTGTTTGGGTAAAAATGCTTGACCTTCAACGGTTCTTATTCTGTGTCTCAGCTCAGTATCAGGTGGCAATATGGCTCCTGAGTCATAAGTTCGAGAAAGGAGGCCTGTTTCAGATATAGGTGTTGCCATTATTTATTTCCTGTTTCCTGTTTCTTGTTGTGAGTAAAGTTATTTGTTTTGTTGAATTGAATCCAGTTTCTTTCATTTGTTTAAGGTTTTTAAAATGCTAAAGTGTTTTTTTAAATTGGGTGTGTGTATGTATGGAGTGGTAATGCTTCTGGTTGGATGGTAATTGTTATGATGATTTTTTGTAAGTATATCTTAAATTTTTCTTAATAGAGGATTGATATTATCTGGGCTAATACATCTTTGAAATTGTAAGCCTTCCTGATTATGAAAAAGAGTAAAAAATTCGTCAGAGCTTATGCGGGGTTAAACTACGCTGATTGTTTATTAAGCGCTTTAATAAGAGCTCTTTGCACCGTAAACCGGGTAACCGGCTTGGTGAGAATTGAGCTGATACCCAGTTTGCTGGACTGGTATTTACTGGGTGGGTTGCTGACCCCTGTCAACATGATGATGGCCGGCATGGGGTCAATACTTGGGTCACCATTGATTCGTTCGGCCACCTGCAGACCTTTCAGTCCGGGCATATGGTGATCAAGAATAATGATGTCAAATGCCCTGTTCAGGTAGGTTTCGTTGCGAATCATGGCAAGCGCCTCCAGACCATCTCCTGCTTCAATCACCGAAATACCTAATAGCTGACACTGCTGGCGCAGCACCTTACGACAGGTTGCATTGTCATCAGCAATCAGTATCCGCATAGTCTCATACTGGTTTTCATGAGTTGATTCATGTTGATTGGGTGTGGATTTTTTTTCCCCGCAGGTACAGGGCAGGGTAAATGAGATGGTGCTTGCCTGTTTGCTGATTTCTCCCCCAAGCTGTCGTATAAGATGGGTTGCAAGGTAGAGATTCAGGCCCATGGCTGTTTCTGTTTTTATCTCGGATAAAGAGTGTTCACCGGATAAATGCTTTTCCTCAAGGCTGCTGCCCGCAGGGTTTTTGAAACTGAATTCAAATAGCAGCTTGCCTGAATCGTCCTTTTGAATAGAAAGCGCAACCTCGCCCATTTCAGCCTGATTCAGCCCATAAAACAGAAATGCTTCCAGAATCAGTGAAACCCGGTATCCATCGATATGACACTCAGAAGACAGGTTTTCATCAACAAAGCAGATGATTTCGATATTCTGCTGCTCCGCACGATACTGGAAATGACGAATCAGCTCTTCAACGGTGTTGTGTATATCAACAAGGCGAGTATTCGACATGATTCCCTGGTTCTGGGCCTTAATACTGGAGGCCAGCAGGTTAACCAGGTTACCAAGTTCATACCCTGCGTAGCGAAGCGTTTGTACGTAGTCTTCCTGTTTTGGAGTCAATGGTGTGCTCAGTAATAGCTCAGACATACCCATCACACCGTTCAGTGGTGTTCGCATTTCATGCCCCAGCGACTTCATCGCCTCTTCATCAAGCTCGTCCGAAGGTTTGTTGTTATAGGCGAACTGTTTCTTGCTGAGCGCTTTTCTGTTGATTCTGGCTGGCAATGACAGGAGTCCCAGCGTCAGCGCCAGAGTCTGAATTAACAGCCAGGTGGTGTTTCTTGAGGATATTCCCAGTGCACCTGTATGGTTAAGGGCGAAAATGAACTGGCTGATGGCCAGGGGGATCAGTAACCAGGCAGAGATATAGCGGCGGTGGGGTGTTATCAGCCAGAATGAAAGACAGAAGCTGGCGTTACCGATCAGCGTCAGTATTAACAGGTTGGTATTTAACGTGCTGCTGTCGCTTAGTGGCAGCCAGAGTGCTGCAATTAGGTAGATAAAAGAGAGCACGTTAAAGAAACGGATCAGCAAAGGCCTTTGTTGGCCAAACAGGTTTATGGCCAGTTGGCAGAATGTGAGACTGATCAAAAGCAGTGATAACTGGTAAAGCCAGGCTTCGACAATGAAGGGGACATAGAGCCATGTACTCAAATACCCCTGCCAGGAAGCCATAAAAATCAGGGAAAAGGAAGCTCCAGTTGCCAGTAACAGGTGAAAAATACTGCGATGACCAGAAAGAGACAGGCTGTTTGAGGCTCTTGACTCCTGCCTCAATGACAGGAAAAGCCAGGCATTGGCAAGAATGATGGACAGCAATAAGCCGCTGATCAAACCGGTCTGCCAGAATTTATAGCGCTGGCGTTTGATCAGCTGGTCAAAGCTCCCCAGCTTCAGACTGTTGGTTAACTCTGGATGAAATGGTGCCTTCAGGTATAGGGTTGCAGTCTGTTCTGGTAGTAGAGTGAAGGTTGTCGTGTTGACTCGATCCAGCGGCAGCGGTTTCACGACAGTCTTGCCAGAGGCAGAGCTGGTGTATTTGAGGTACAGGGTTGGCAGTTCCTGCTGCTGATAATCCACAGACAGTACAGGATGAACTATTTCTGACGTATGGTTGGTGACAGGGAAGCGTAGCCAGAGATTTTGCTGCTGCTCTTCAGCGCTGAGTAAGTTGGGCTGCCATGGGGCAAAACGGTATTTGAACTCTTCATCAACCAGTGCTTTGATGGTTAGCTGATTGGTATCGTCAATAAAGAACTCTGTACTTGCTCCGGGCTGGAGTAAGTAGGATGAATGATTAATGTCGACATTCGCAGCTACATTCAGACTGGTGAAAGTGAGCGATATAATTAATAACAGTGCGAATGTCCATTTTTGCCGTATAAAGGCTTTATAAAACACTGTTGAAAATTCCGTTTTTCATTTTTACTGCGGGATTATACTGAAATCTGACAGGCTGGACAGTGAATCAGTCGATGATTTACAAATGAACAGCAATTTCAGAGGATATTTTTGCAGTATGAGGAAGTGAAAGGCGTTTTGTTTATGCTTATCTGAGCTGTAAAGGGGACCGGTAATTGCTCCTGCATTACCGGTACTTCCGCCATCCCTGGCGGTCGCACAGTCTACTAATAAATCACTCAGTACTCAGTCGTTTAAGATTCCTCACGGGCGATGGCTCGGTGGCCGATGTCTGTGCGGTAGTAGACATCTTTCCAGTCAATGGATTTTACCGCTTTGTAGGCCTGTTCCTGGGCTTCCTTCACCGTATTGCCCAGTGCGGTCACGCAGAGTACCCGGCCGCCGTTGGTCAGGGTCTTTCCGTCGTCAACACGGGCTCCAGCCTGGAAGACTTTTGCATTGCTGACAGTGTCGATCCCCGTGATTTCATCCCCCTTGTTGTAGGCTTCCGGATAGCCACCGGCGGCCATCACCACGCCAAGGGCAGTGCGACTGTCCCACTCAACGTCAATCTTATCCAGTTCGCCACGGGTTCCGGCCAGGCAGAGTTCGACCAGGCTGGATTTGAGACGCATCAGGATTGGCTGGGTTTCCGGGTCACCAAAACGACAGTTGTATTCCAGTACCTTGGGTGTGCCATCCGCATCAATCATCAAGCCGGCATAGAGGAAACCTTTGTATGGCATGCCTTCGCTGGCCATGCCTTCTACCGTTGGGATGATCACTTCCTGCATCGCACGGTCATGAATTTCCTGCGTCACCACCGGAGCGGGTGAGTAGGCACCCATACCACCGGTATTCGGACCTTTATCACCATTGTCGCGAGCCTTATGGTCCTGGCTGGTGGCCAGTGGCAGAATATTTTTGCCATCCACCATGACGATAAAGCTGGCTTCTTCGCCGGTCAGAAACTCTTCAACCACCACGCGATGGCCTGCTTCACCAAATGCATTACCGGCCAGCATGTCATCGATGGCATCAAACGCTTCCTGCTCCGTCTGGGCGAGAATGACGCCTTTTCCCGCAGCGAGACCATCGGCCTTCACCACAATAGGAGCACCCTGTTGTTTTACGTAGGCCTTGGCTGGCTCAATTTCGGTGAAGTTCTGGTAGGCAGCGGTGGGAATGTTATGGCGGGCAAGAAAGTCTTTGGTGAAGGCTTTGGAACCTTCCAGCTGCGCGGCAGCCTGTACCGGGCCAAATACGGCAAGTCCGGCTTCTTCAAACTGGTCAACCACACCGGCTACCAGGGGGGCTTCGGGGCCGACAATGGTCAGGCCAATGTTTTCAGCCTGGGCAAACTCGACCAGTCTGGCGATATCCAATACATCAATATCAACATTGGTCACTTTGTTTTCAGAAGCGGTGCCTGCATTACCGGGAGCGACAAACACCTGTGTGACATTGTCGTCTTGTGCGGCTTTCCATGCCAGGGCGTGTTCCCGCCCGCCATTACCGATGATCAGCACTTTCATAAAGGATGTCCTTTTGAATATCCTGTGGGAATTTTTTGAGTCATGCAGCTTTTTTGAAACACAATACCCGAGGGCACAAGAGACGCAGAGATACGAAGTTCTTTTTGTGCTGATTTGCTGTTTACTCATAAAAGGTGGTGCCTGTTCTCACCACCTGAAAAGCTTTACTAACCACAAAGCCATCAATGGCGGAAATGACGAACGCCGGTAAACACCATGGCTATGCCGGCCTGGTTGGCGGCGTCAATCACTTCCTGGTCCCGCATGGAACCACCGGGTTGGATTACGGCGGTAATGCCTGCACTGGCCGCGGCATCAATGCCATCACGGAATGGGAAGAAGGCATCGGATGCCATCACGGAGCCACGAACTTCCAGTCCTTCGTCCGCTGCCTTAATGCCGGCAATACGGGCACTGTACACACGGCTCATCTGGCCTGCGCCGATACCGATACTCTGGGCGTTTTTGGCATAGACAATGGCGTTGGACTTCACAAACTTGGCGACTTTCCAGGCGAACTGAAGGTCTGCCATTTCCTGTTCGGTCGGTGCGCGGTCCGTCACCACTTTCAGTTCAGAAGGGTCAACAATACGGATGTCGGAATCCTGAACCAGCAGGCCGCCATTAACGCGCTTGAAGTCCAGGAATGGGGTTTGTTCAGCAGGCAATTGGCCGGCACTCAGTACGCGAATGTTCTGCTTATCCTGAAGAATGGCAGCCGCTTCAGCGTCCACTTCGGGAGCGATGATCACTTCCACAAACTGGCGTTCAATAATGGTGCGGGCGGTCGTCATGTCCAGCTTGCGGTTAAAGGCAATAATGCCACCGAAGGCAGACGTCGGGTCGGTTTCGTAAGCGCGGTTGTAGGCTTCCAGAATATCGGTGCCGGTAGCAACCCCACAGGGATTGGCGTGCTTGACGATCACACAGGCTGGCAGATCAAATGCTTTAACGCATTCCAGGGCGGCATCCGTATCGGCAATGTTGTTGTAGGAAAGCGCTTTGCCCTGCAGTTGTTTAGCGCTGGAGACCGTGCCTTCCGCAGGGTGCTTCTCCGTGTAGAAGGCGGCTTTCTGGTGAGGGTTCTCACCGTAACGCAGGTCTTCCACTTTCGTAAACTGGCTGTTGAAGGTGCGGGGGAAGGCTTCCGGTTCATCTTCATCGCTGTTGATGACGGTGCCCAGGTAATTGGCAATCGCGCCGTCGTAGCCGGCAGTATGCTCAAATGCCTTAACGGCCAGGTCAAAACGGGTGGCCAGGTCAATCACACCCTCATTGTCAGCCATGCTGTCCAGTACGCACTGGTAATCACTGGCATTCACCACGATGGTGGTGTCGCGATAGTTCTTGGCAGCGGCACGAACCATGGTTGGGCCACCAATATCAATGTTTTCAATGGCGGTGGCCAGGTCGCAGTCAGGGCGGGCAATGGTCTGCTCAAAGGGGTAGAGGTTGACGACCACCAGGTCGATAGGCTTGATGCCATGCTCATCCATAATGGCTTCGTCCTGACCGCTGCGGCCGAGAATGCCACCATGAACCTTGGGGTGGAGGGTTTTTACCCGGCCGTCCATCATTTCAGGGAAGCCGGTATAGTCAGAAATCTCAATGGCAGGAATATCATTCTCTACCAGCAGTGCATAAGTCCCGCCCGTGGACAGAATGTCAACCGAATGCTGGTGCAGGGCCCGGGCGAATTCGACAATTCCTGTTTTGTCGGAAACGCTAATCAGAGCCCGGCGAATCGGGCGTGTCGTGACTGCCATCGTTTCTCACTCACAGTTTGTTGGAATAAAAATTCCGGCAGATTTTAGCTGGAAATGGCGGCTATTGGCAGGGGGGGAGGGAATAAAGGTGAAATCAGTAGTGCCCGGTGTTCCAGAAACTACTGATTAGATTGAAAAGAATGATGAATAAATCAATTAAAGCAGGCCGTATTGCTTGAGCTTCTTACGCAGGGTTCCCCGGTTCAGGCCCAGTAACGTGGCGGCACGGGTCTGGTTGCCCTTAACGTAAGCCATCACCGTTTCCAGTAGAGGCGCTTCTACTTCAGACAGAACCATCTGATAGACATCGGTGACGTCCTGCCCGTCCAGGTGGGCAAAGTAGTTATTCATGGACTTTTCCACACTGTCGCGCAGAGTCTGAGACTCTGGGATTCTCGACGCTGTGGCAAGGCTTCCCCCATGGCCATTTACTGGACGACCTTCTTCTATGATTACTTGTGTTGCCGTCATGCCGCTATGTCCTCTCCGTTACCTTTTAACTTCTTCGCAAAAGTTGACTCTGAAAAACGCTGAAAATACTCCCGTATGCAGGTGTGCTGTTCTTCCGAAGATTCCAGCTTATTAAAATGCCGGCGAAACTCCAGGCCGGATGGCTGGTCCTGCATGTACCAGCCGACATGTTTTCTGGCAATCCGCACACCCTGAAACGCTCCGTAAAACTGATGGAGTGCTTCAAGATGCCCCAAGAGGATTGCCTGAACCTCATTCTGATCCGGTGCGGCCAACCGTTCCCCGTGTTGCAGGAAGTGGTTGATCTCCCGGAATATCCAGGGACGACCCTGGGCGGCACGGCCAATCATTAATGCGCTGGCACCGGTAGCGTCCAGAACATGCCGTGCTTTTTCCGGTGAGGTGATATCGCCATTGGCAATCACCGGGATACTCACCGCCTCAACAATACTGGCGATGGTTTCGTATTCTGCTTCACCCTTATACATGCAGGCGCGGGTACGACCATGAACCGCCAGGGCGGCAATGCCACACTGTTCTGCCAGTCTGGCAACCGCAACGCCGTTACGGTGGTCCGGGTCCCAGCCGGTACGAATCTTCAGCGTCACCGGGATATCCACCGCCGCGGTTACGGCTTTGAGGATGGACTCTACCAGTTCAATGTCCCGCAGCAGGGCGGACCCCGCCGCCTTGTTGCACACCTTCTTGGCCGGGCAACCCATATTGATGTCAATGATCTGGGCACCAAACTCCTGGTTCAGTCTGGCCGCTTCGGCCATCTGTTCCGGATCACCTCCGGCAATCTGGACGGAGCGCGGTTCGGACTCACAGCTGTGATCCATGCGCAGCCTGGACTTGCGGGTATTCCAGAGCTTCGGGTTGCTGGTCACCATCTCCGACACCGCCATGCCTGCACCCATTTTCAGGCAGAGTTTGCGAAACGGACTGTCGGTAACGCCCGCCATGGGCGCCAGTACCACCGGGTTAACGATGGGGTAAGGACCAATCTTCAGCGGCGCTGGCGCTGTTTGATCTGACACTGCTTGTGCTGACAAGGGTTGACCTGACAAAAAAGAAAGCCTCGATCTGATGGATGATGAAACCAACGGATCATCATACTCTCTACATATTTCACGATAAAGTGAAATTGATCAATATTTGTTCAGCTGAAATAGGGTGGATTTGCGTATGCAAAAACCATAACCCGCTGTACCTCAGGCCTTCTGGCGCAGATCAATAATAGAACCAATGGGTTGCTCATTTTTTGATATAAGTCAGCAAGAAACCGGTTCAATACAGGCATAAGCACTGAATTTGTGCAGTTTGTTGATAGATCGCATGAAAAGTGAGCGTTTTTAGCACAAGAACGTGCGCTTTATGATCGTTGTGGTTTTAAAGAAGGAATCCCTAGAATCAGATTTGGGTCAGGGCAGATGCTGAGGTAATAGTCCCGCTCGGATTTCGGTGCGACGCCAATAAAGTCCCCTTTTTGACCGAGCAGGTCGGTAATAACCTGAAAATGCAGATGGGGTGGCCAGTGGCCATTCACTTCTGAAGCACCTAACGTGGCGATGGGCTCTCCCCGGACAATGGTTTGTCCTTCGTGCTTATCATTGAGTGACTCAAGGCTAAGGTGGCCATAAAGGGTATAAAAGGTGGTGCCCTCCAGCTGATGTTCCAGAATGAGGGTTGGGCCATAGTCGCCAGAGGCGTCATTATTCTGGAAGCTGTGAATTTTGCCATCCAATGGTGCATAAACCGGTGTGCCCGCTTTCATCCAGATATCAATGCCCAGATGAATGCTGCGGGGGTGCTCTCTCAATTTGATAACTGACTCATAGGTTAGCTTCAACCTTTCCAGTCATGAACTCAGACCAAAGTTGTTCCCAGCGCCCCTTACTCTGGATCAGTGCTCTTGTTGTCAAAAGCACTTCCGCTCCTGTTGCTTTCCACCTCATTCCAGAACCACATAATCGTTGCTTTACCAGAGTCTTACAAGCCGCTTCAGTAACTCCTGAACCTATTGGCCAATGGCGTTTAAGCGCCTGATGATAATTCATTAACTGGTGATTGTTTGTAAAATAGCTCACAGCTTTGTAGCGCTTCTCTGTCAGTGCGATTGTCTTTTTCGGGAGCTCGGCTGATTCAATTTCCTGAAGGATTTTTTTGGCTGCTCCACGCTTGTTTTTCAAACTATGTAGCCTGTCTTCAAGCCACTGGTGTCGCTTCGCCTTACTGGTTGGAAACAGTGCTTCCGCTGCTCCAGCTAAATATTCAGATGCATGATAAAAATCGAGTATCTGCCCAGAGGTATGTTGTTTCAAATAACTCCAGTTTTCTCTAGCCCCGTCAGCTACCCCGATGTATGTGGCATTTGGGTAGAGTCGTTTTAGATCTGCAATCTCCTCGTCGAGCTTGCTCATAAAGCTTTGTTTACCATACTCTGGCGAACTGGCTGTATATATCGTGTGAAGCCTGTCTCCATCTGCAGAATATAGGCTCAATGTCCCACACATGGCTTCCCTCCAGCCTTCTTCACAAAGCAGCATGCAGGTTCCATCCAGACCAATGGCTATTGTTTCAACAGGCTCTTTTAGTGGAGGAAGGTGGTAGTGAGTGTCTTGCTGGTCTTCAATTAATGCACCTACTCTGTCCGATAAATGCTTGATATAAGAATTTGAAAGCGTCCTTTGATGGTTGGTCTCAAAATCTTCTTTTACCGCAGGCGCTGGCATCTGGCTGTATTTCCAGGCGATAGACTTGGCAAATTTGGGGGTAGCTGAACCAATAATACCGGCACGAAGATCAAGTGCTGCCAGAGTACTGCCACCTCTGACACCCTGATATACGGAGCGCTCCAAAGGTATACGACCGTATAAGGTTTCATAGTGCTTAAGAACCTTTCCTTTGTAGTTCCACTTCTGCTGATTAACGACGATAGGTTCTTTATTGGGTGATTCAAATAGCCCCAATAACTCTTTTGTTCCAAGCTGCCCGGCTTCATTGAGTGCACGCTGTAAACTATCTTCAAGATTCAGCATGTTGCCTGAATCTATAGAAACTTCAATTTGCAAAACGATGCTTTTGGTAGAGCTGGAAATAACAGAAGCGGGCATGACAGTTAACTATTATGAGTGGTGTTCCCAAAGTAGCTGTGAAAATAGAGCACTATTGTTTCAATCATTCAGAGAGAGCACCCTGCTGCGGACTTCATCATTGGTTTGAAACTGCTTGCTGCGTTCATACACCGTTCGCTCTTCGTTATACCCTCCAACACCCACCTGAACGCCTGCATTATGGAGTTTGCCAGAAACATAGGCCTCCATGTTCTCAATGGTGGAGAGATCGGTCTCATGCAGTTCAGTGTTGTTTCTGGAAAAATCGCACACCAGAAAAGGCTCGGTTTGAAAGTCGACCGGCACAACGGGGGCAAACCCTGACGGATGTCTGAGTAGAATGGCGGGCAGGGAATTGTTATTCGTCATTTGCTCAGGGTCTTTTTGATGGTTTGTGGAGAGCGTGAGAGATTATGGCTTTTCTTTTTTAACCTCAAAGATCACAAAGTTATTATTAGAGGTGAGCGGGAAACCTTACAAGGTTCAAAATGACCTTTTCCTGGTTACTGCTTTATAAGGACAAAACAAAAAAAAGCCTTTGTGCTCTTTGCAGTTCAACCGATAAAAAAACACCCGAGCAATGTCGGGTGTTTTCAGATCAATTATCGCTGACAGCGGGTGGCTTGTCTGGCGTATTGTTCTGTGGTGGCGGTGGCGGTGGAGGCGTCGGTGCTGGTGTTTCATTGGCAGGGGTGTCGCCCTCAGACTCACCTGGCAATTCACTCTGTTCCGCTTCAGTTTCTGGCTCGGCTTCACCCTGTGGCTGAGTGCCGGTTTCGTTCTGGGCAACGGTCTGCTCAGCGCTGTCGGCGGCTTCCTGAACGGCTTTCTGCGCTTCTGGATTGTTTTCCAGCTGAGCAGTAGCGGCGGTTGTGATGGCCGCTTTCTGAGCTGGCGCCGCCGTCACGGCAACGTATACGATCTGGGAAGCCTGTTCAGGGAAAGCTTTGATGGCTTCGCTGACGATAGCCTGCAAGAGGGCTGGCTGGTCTTGGAACTGAGTAGCGAGATCGCCAATCAGGGATTCCACAGAAACGCCTTGGGTTTGAGCGGCCTGTGCCAGGGACTCTGCGGTTGGCTTTCCGGCCGCCAGTTCTGCTGCCAGATCTGCCTGAGCCACACCAGCCATGGCAGAAACTGCCAGTGCGGTTGCAGCAACAAGTAGTTTAGATTTCATGGTCTTCCTTCGGTTCAATTTAATGGCCAGGAGTCAATTCTTGTATGGTCTGAGCAGAGTGTCCCTGGTCGTATAAGTTTCGGGGTCTGCAGCGATTTTCCACTAGGGACTTCATGCGGAAAAAAGATGGCAAAACCCGCTGGAAATTATATTGACAATCTCTTTATAATACAATGCGCGTTGTATACTGAATGTTTACTTCGAATGATTATAAATTATCCAGGGAGCCTTGGCGGTACACCCCTCTGGATGTTGCTATTTACCATACTGCCTTTCATGGCGGCCAAATTTATACAGTAGGGTGAAACAATAGATGAAAGGGATCAGCAAGCTGAGCCTGGCCATTGCCATGGCGGGTTATGGAATGACTGCAATGGCAGCGGTGGAAGATGCCGGTCATGTCGACATGGGGCCGGTAGAAGTAACGCCGATGGCAACACTGGCCATTGGTCATGATGACAACGTCTTCCGCGAAGGCGAAGGTACGCTGGCCAACAAAAGCTCTACGGTTATGAATGTAGACGCTTCAGCTGCCTTCAAGGCTCAACAGGGCATGAGCACCTACGAAGCCACCCTGGCCGCTAAGAACACCAGTTTTACCAGCGAGTCAGACGCAAATTTTGTTGATTATGGCGTGACTGGTTTGATTCACCAGGAGTTCAACAGCCGTAACCGTCTGGATGTGGACTTTGACTTTGGCCGTTACCACGATGCTGGCTCTACGGTTGATGGTGCTGATAATAAAGAAGCGCCAGAATTCACTCGCACCAAAGGTGGTCTGAAGTACGGCTTTGGTTCTACTGAAGCCATGATGCGTGCTGATCTGTTTGGTAGCTACAACAAGCAGAAGTACCAGGAAACTGCCGGTGAAAAAGAAGGCAGTGACCGTAAAACCACTGAATACGGTGCTACGGCCTACTACCGCTTTATGCCAAAAACCGACGCGCTGGTGGAAATCAAACAGCGTGAACTGGATTACACTGATGAGCAGGGCGCTGGCTACGACATCACCAGTTACCTGGTGGGTCTGAACTGGGAAGCAACTGCAAAAACCAGCGGTTATGCCAAAGTGGGTCGTCGTTATCGCGACGCTTCAGCCAGCGATGTGGATCGCCAGGGCTACACCGGTTGGGAAGTGGGCGTCAGCTACCTGCCGGTTGACCATTCCGTATTCCAGCTGAGCACCAGCCGTGACTACGGTCTGGAGTCTGAAAACCCACAGACTGCAGAGTTTACCCAGGGTACTACCACTGGTTTGTACTGGACTCACCAGTGGACGGCGAAAATCAGTACAAACGCTAACTACAGCTACACCGATGAAGAAGTGCAGAATAGATTCGGTGTCAGCCAGAAAGACCGTACCATCCATCAGTTTGGTCTTTCTGTCGACTGGAACGTGATGCGTAATGCCACCGTTTCTCTTTCTTATGAGAATACGGATCGTGATGAGTCTGCCCGCCTGGTGGGTGTGGACGAAAGTGGTTACAAGCGTAACGTTTACATGCTGAGCGGCACTATTGCCCTCTGATCTCAGGGTGTTAACGAGTTGCAAAGCAGGCAGGCTGGTATAAAACCCAGCCTGTTTTTTTCGTGTTGAATTTTTGCTCACTAGTCAGGACGTCAGTTGTCTGCTGGATCCTCTAAGGAGTTATCAGATAGGTTGTGGTAATGGGAACGGTTCGAACCTCCTCAATACATTTGTCATTATCAGCGGTGCTGATGGTGTTTACGCTTCTGGTCAGCGGTGTTGCCAGTGCTGATCAGTTAATGAGCCTCTCCCGCTATGAATTGGGCTCCGGGGATAAAATTGGCATCTCGGTGTTTGGTGAAGCTGATATGGAAAAAGAGCTGATCCTCTCCGATGCTGGCACCGTTTCCTACCCATTCCTGGGTGAGTTCCGCGTAAAGGGGATGACCGTCGGTCAGCTGGAAAAATACATTACCGAAAAACTGAAAGACGGTTACTTTGTCGATCCGCGGGTCAGTGTGTCCATCAAGGAGTACCGCAAGTTTTTTGTCAGTGGTGAAGTGAAATCACCCGGTGGCTTCAGTTTTGAGCCGGGCCTCACCCTTGAAAAGGCCGTTGCCCTTGCCGGTGGTTTTACCCAGCGCGCCGCCAAGAAAGGCATTATGGTTACCCGCGAAGAGCGGGGCAGCGCGGTTGAGCGCGAACTGGCATTGAACGGTTCGGTGTTGCCCGGTGACATCATTACCGTAAAAGAAAGCTTCTTCTGATTTATTAAAAGCAGCACCATTGCTGACGACATTGTGCAGAGTTCATGAGTACAGATTCTAAAATGGCTTCGGCGGCCCCTTCGGCCAGGCCGATGCAGGACGAAGATATTATTGATCTTCGCCAGATTTTCCATGTGCTGGTGTCTTACCGCTGGCCCATCATTGGCTTTACCCTGGCCGTCACCTTGATGGCAGTGCTGGTGGTGTTCTCCATGACGCCTGTGTATAAGGCGACAGCTGTCCTGCAGATTGAGCAGGAACAGGCCAAAGTGGTCTCCATTGAGGAGATCTATGGTATTGAAGGTGGTAACGACAGCTACCTGAACACCCAGTTTGAAGTATTGAAATCCAGGGGCGTTCTGGTAAAGGTGGTGCATAAACTCGGGTTGCTGAAAAATCCGGAGTTTAATACCGCTCTGAAGGAAAAGCCCTGGTATGCCGGTTTAACCGACTGGCAGGGTCTGCTGGGTATTGCGCAGCCAGAAGAAATCGCTGATGAGCGTGCGATTTTGCGGGATACGGTTAATGTGCTGGCTGAACACGTTGCCATTGAACCGGTCAGAAAAACCCAGATCGTCCGTATTCATGCGGAATCGGAAAATCCGCGCCTGGCAGCCCAGATTGCCAATGCCATTGCCAGCGCCTGCATCGAATCCTATATGGAAGCGAAGCTCTCCCTGACCCTCAGTGCTACCGACTGGATGCAGGGGCGATTGAGTGAGCTTTCTGAAAAGCTGAAAGTGGCTGAACAGAACCTGCAGGCTTACCGTGAGCAGGAGCAGCTGATTGATATGGAAGGGGTATTGACCGTTTCCAGTAATGAGCTGAAAGCACTGACTGAGTCCCTGGTGCAGGTACGTCATAAGCTGGCGGTTTCAGAAAATATTTATGAGCAGATTCGTGCTGGGAAGTTGAATAATGGCGATAACCAGACGCTGAAAGCGGTACTTGCGCATCCGCTGATTCAGGGGTTGAAGCAGGAAGAGTCCAAGCTGGAGCGCCAGGTGCTGGAGCTTTCCCGCCGTTATGGGCCGAAACACCCGAAAATGATCTCTGCCCGTTCTGAGCTGGAGAGTATTCGACAGAACGTACAGGTTGAGATTCGTAATATTGTTGAAGGCGTTGAGCGCGAATACGAGATTGATAAAGCCAATGAGCGCAGCCTGGAAAAAGCGGTCGCTGAGGTAAAAGCGGCGGTACAGGATATCAACCGCAAGCAGTTCCGCCTGAAGGCGCTGGAGCGTGAGGTTCGTATTAACAAAGACCTGTACGATGCCTTCTTTAAGCGTATTCAGGAAACATCGGCAACCAGTGATCTGCAGACGGCCAATGCCCGTGTGGTGGACCAGGCGTTTGTGCCGGAAAAACCGGTAAAACCGAAGAAATCATTGATCGTTGCTATTGCCGGTCTGCTTGGTCTACTGGTCTCCTGTGGTATTGCCTTCCTGCTAGAGATGTTGAACAACACCGTTCGTACAACGCGCGATGTTGAAGAGAAGCTGAACCTGCCAGTGCTGGGTGTGCTCCCCAGGTTGACCGATAAAAAGCTGGATGGTCAGATACACAGCCTGTTCACCAACAAAGAACAGCATGGTTTTGGTGAGGCGATCCGCACCATCCGCACCAGTATCAACCTGAGTGCCATGGATCAGGAGCATAAGCTGTTTGCTGTTACCTCGACCGTGCCGGGTGAGGGTAAGTCATCGACGGCGTCTAATATGGCGCTGGCCCTGGGGCAGCTGGGTAAAACCCTGCTGGTTGACTGTGACCTGCGTCGCCCGGTGGTGGGTAAAAACTACAACGTAAAAGGCGGCTCTGCTGGCCTGGCAAACCTGCTGGCGGGCACTGCGTCGGTTGCGGAAGCGGTACATAAGGTGGATGGCATTGATGTGATCCCCTGTGGCCTGGTGCCGCCAAACCCGCAGGAGCTGCTGGCTTCCGAGCGCTTCGGAACATTGCTGAAAAAGCTGAAAGAGCACTACGACTATGTGGTGCTGGACTGCCCTCCGGTACAAAACGTCAGTGATGTGTTGATGGTCTCCCGCCACTGTGACGGTTTGATCTATGTGGTAGAGGCAGGCCGGATGCAGGTTAATGCGATTCAGGTCGCCGTTGGTCGTCTATTGCAGGCCCGTGCGCCACTGACTGGTGCGGTGTTGAACAAGATCAACCCGACCCAGAAAGACGCCTATGGCTATAGCCAGGGCTATTACGACCACGACGGCTATTACTCAGGCACTGCTTGATTAACTTTTTGTTAACCACGAAGATCACAAAGCGCACGAAGAAAAGCCTTTTCTTTGCCTTTGTGTTTTTTATGATCTTTGTGGTTCAAAATTATCCAGAAAGGCCGTTTTTTTGTGAGTGGCCTGTACATTGATTGTAACTATTCAGCACCCAGCAAAGGCGTATTGTTGTAATTTCGAACCGCTTTAAGAAGCGCCTGAAATATGTTCAACCCCTGCTTTTTAGCAGATGATAAATAGCTTCGGATTCGGGTAAACATGGTACCTCCGTCTTCGCTTCTGAAGCAGCCTGAGATCTTCTGCTTAAGTTTGGCCATCCTGGCATCACGTTCACTGCCATTGTTATCGAAGGGAATTGAAAAGTCCGACATGAAGCGCAACGTTTCAACCTTAAACTCAATAAGCCTTTTGAACAGGTTGTAGGCCTTGGTATTCCTGACCTTCTTACGTCCAAGCACCTGTCGTTGTTTTTCCATATAAGCGGTTTCCTTCGTGAGAGCCCTTTGAAGGATTTGGTCGTATATCGTCTCAATGCGAAGCTGTATTGCACCAGGCATTTGAGTCAGACCGGCTGCTTTGTATTTCTTGCAGAAGTGCCAGGAGAGCGTAAGCAATTTCATCAGCCGCAGAGCCAGCTTATTCGCATCCCTATCGACAACTCCCTGAAGCTCTCTCAGATGATGGGCATTACAAAGCACATGCACTGCCGCATAGGCAAAGTAGGACTTCCAATGATCGTGAACCAGAATGCCTGCAAAAGTCAGCAGGATGCCCATTGCATCCATTGCTTCACAACCTCGCCTTTCTGAGAGGTAGTAAAGCGTCCATTGGTCATCTCGCATAATGTGTAACCACCACAGTGAACCGTCAACCCGCATGCCAGTTTCATCCGCTCCTGCAACCGGACTTTCTTGTAAAGCATCGCGGATACTCTGCTCAGTAGAGGCCAGGTTCTCATGGGTATAGGCAACAAAATTGGCAACAGAGCCTGCGCTGACACTCATGCAATAAATAGTATTGAAATACTCAGACACCCGGTGATATGGGATGAAGTGATACTGGTTTAAATGAACAGCCATTGCCTGAGTCACTTCTCCGTATTGAGCAGCGGCTTTCACTCCTTGGGGAAACTCAGCGGTGTTCCGTTTACCACAAGGACATACTTTAACGTCTGCCCAGTACGCGGTAACTTCAAATTCTCCGGGTCTACCTGGATCAAAAACCTGTCGCTCAATGTATTTGGTGGGTTTAATATCGATAAGCGAAGACTGGCAACAGCAACATTTTTCAACCTTCAGATGCCTGACATAATCGGGTAAGGCGACACGTCTCAAACAAGAGCCTTGATGACCTTTCTGGCCACCTGGTTTATTGCCTGAAGATGGTCTAAGGCTTTTGGGGTTCGGTGTTTCCTGTGAGGAGCAGGGGGCTTCTTTGGAAGATGTATCACCTTTATCACTCCCTTTTTTACTGGGCTTTTGATAACCATCTGACGATGGTGGCTTACTACTGTTTTGACTGTTTTTATTAACCCTTTCTTCCAGTTCGCTGCAACGTTCCCGTAAAAGCGCATTCTCGGTCCGAAGCTCTTCATTCTCTTTAAGGAGAGCTTCGGTAAACGGAGTAGCTGGGAAGTCTGGTTCCATACTGGAGATTTGTTAGAAAAATTGAGTATAAGATGATGGTCGAAAAATCAGAAAATTCCAGATTTATATGAAGGGTGCTGAATAGTTACCATTGATTTATGCTGATAAAATAACGGTAGTTAGTATTCATAAGAATTGAAGGCAGGCGGGCATGACAATCGACACCACTTTTTTCGGTCGCTGTATCCAGACACTGGATAAGGCCTACTCTATGGTAACCAAGGCCGAAGAGAGCAGTATTGAGTATGAAATGTATCGCTCAGCCTGTGTTAAAGAGTTTGAAATTATTCTGGAGCAGGCCGGGAAGCTTCTGAGAAAGTGCCTGAAGGATTTTGCTCATAGTCCCAAAGCGGTAGACCGGATGGTTTTTAAAGAAGTATTCCGGCAGGCGGCGCAACACGATTTATTAACGCTGGAGCAGGCAGAGCATTGGCTGAAATACCGGGATAACCGCAATAATACGGCCCATGACTATGGAAAAAAGTTTGCCGAATACACACTGAAGCTGCTCCCTGACTTTATCAATGATGCGACCGCATTGGAGCAGTCCATAAACCGGCATGCTGAAAGGATGGCGGATGATTGACCTGAGAGAGAGAGACCGGCAGGCTATCTGCGAAATTGCAGAAAAGCAGTTTGCCAGGGGTACCGAGATCTGGGCATACGGTAGCCGGGTTAAAGGGACTAACCATGACACCAGTGACCTGGATCTGGTGGTTCACTTTCCGCCGGCGCAGGACACAGACGCGGATTACGAGCAGTTATCTTCATTTATAGAAGCGCTGCGTGATTCCAATATCCCGATTATTGTCCAGGTGATGGCCTGGCACAGTGTGCCGGATTACTTTCGCACCAATATTCAATCGAATTACCAGGTACTCTGGCATAACAAACCTTGAGCTATTGGCTGGTTTTTTCTAACCACTGCGTGGTCGATGAAAATGCCTGATGCAGGCTCAGTCACCCGAAAATACTGACTTAAAGCCTTAAAGCCAAAAAACCGCTCATAACGAGCGGTTTTTTTTTGATCGAGATTGATGACTCTGTGGAAAAACTGCTATGTAAATAAAAAGTAATAATGAGGATTGTTCTTATTGCAGTGTCGTTTAGGATGCTTACAATATGCTCACCATAGTTATACATAGATTTTAAAAGCCCAGACAAAAAACTGCGTAGTCATCCCTTTTTATAAAGGGGCTGGCAAGAAGCGTCTGGCAGCATGCCTAGTGCATGATCTTTACAAACCGACGTTTCGCTGTTCCAACATAGAGCGCAAAAGATGGCGGGCGGTAGCGTGGTTTTCAGAAAAGCGATGAGATTGGCAGGGTTACAAAAGGTTGTATTCTTGAAGTGAGTGATGATAACGATGCGGATCTAAACTAGCTCAGTTTTCACTATTTGTCATTTTTGAGTTATTCGGTTTGTGAAACCTACCTCACTTCTCTTTGCTAGCCGCGATACCCAGGAACGCAAAAGAACACAAAGCTCCTAAAAGGGTTCTCGCAAAGCCTCTGTGATTAAAAGCCACGAATAGGCGAGCGAACAATACGGCTCACCGTTGTGTAATGCAGGCCAACGTAATCTGCTATCTCAGACAGGGTATAAGCGCCGGATTCAAATGCTGAAATAATTGCTTCATTTCGGGTTTGTGCGGTTTCCATAAAGTATTGTAGGGAGGGGGCAGTGCTGCGTCTCTGCTTATGCGGTACTTCAGAAAGCTCAGGCTTCCCTTCAGGCTTGTACGCAAGCTGGGCATTGATAAACTCGTCACCACCGAGATAGATTTGCTGTTTAAGGTGCTCCCAGATATTGACGCCAATACCGTTAGCAACAAACCGGGCAAACCCGAGAATGGCTTCATCACGGTCGCTGGCAAAATAGCGAAGCGTGGCATCAGTGGCCAGCCAGGGGGGCGAATCGAACAGACCAGTAGTAAAGCAGTAACTGCTCCACGGCCACACATCTGGTGTGTTTACCATGCTGGCTCTTACCGGATTTAGAACAACGTAGCGACTTAACTCCATAAGGTAAGCGTCTTTATCCACGAGAATGGCTTTATAACGCCCTTGAAAAAGGTGGCCTACCCGACCGTACTTACGATTAAAGCGCACCGTATATACACCGTTAAGCTGTCGCATACCTTTGGAGAGATTGGCATCGGGCGTTTCCAACACCAGATGATAATGGTTGGTCATCAGGCAAAATGAGTGGATGACCCAGTTAAACCGGTCACAGACTTCGGCCAGGGTATCAAGAAACAGCTGAAAGTCTGCATCTTCTCGATAAATAGGTTTGCGTTCATTACCGCGAGAGGTGACATGATACAACGCACCAGCGTACTCGATTCGTAGAGGTCTACTCATTTTCCTTTACTTCATTTTTCTATTTATGAAGAGTAAAAAGTAGACTATTAAGACAGATATGAAAGACCCGGCACCACCACCTATTTTTTATGATCCTTATGGTTCAGATATTTAACCCAGATCACCAGTGCACAGACAGTGGTAAAGAAAATAGCCAGAGTCCAGGCGAAAGCGTTCATCTCAATCATGGTCAGACTCCAGAAGCAAAGCCAGATATACCAAGGCCAGTGAAGTGGCCAACCCAAAGAAAACAATAGCAGCAATCATGTTCTCCTGAAAGATCGGGTATAAAACAGCCCCACCGAAAGGAAGCTTTACAAGATCGCAGCTAAGGGCAGCCATTCTTTCACGTTGTTTCTTATTCATTGGAACCACTTTTTATATTTATTCAAGAAATCAAAAAGTAGACCATTAGGATGGAAATGCACGATGAAAGACCTGACCCTTGGTTTCTGAGGTCAAAGCCGCAGTTCAGGATATCAACCGTAAGCAGTTCCGTCTGAAGGCGCTGGAGCGAGAGGTTCGTATTAATAAAGACCTGTACGATGCCTTCTTTAAGCGTATTCAAGAGACTTCGGCAACCAGTGACCTGCAAACTGCCAATGCTCGTGTGGTGGATCAGGCGTTTGTGCCCCAGAGTCCAGTAAAACCGAAGAAGTCATTGATCGTTGCTATTGCTGTTCTGGTCGGTCTGCTGGTCTCCTGTGGTATTGCCTTCCTGCTGGAGATGCTGAACAACACGGTTCGTACAGCAAGAGACGTTGAAGAGAAGCTGAACCTTCCGGTGCTGGGTGTGCTGCCAAGACTGACCGATAAAAAACTGGATGGTCAGATTCACAGCCTGTTCACCAACAAAGAACAGCATGGTTTTGGTGAAGCGATCCGCACCATCCGTACCAGTATCAACCTGAGCGCCATGGATCAGGAGCATAAGCTGTTTGCGGTGACCTCGACCGTGCCGGGTGAGGGTAAATCGTCGACGGCGTCTAATATGGCTCTGGCCCTTGGGCAGCTGGGTAAAACCCTGCTGATTGACTGTGACCTGCGTCGTCCGGTGGTGGGTAAAAACTTTAACGTAAAAGGCGGCTCTGCTGGTCTGGCGAATTTGCTGACAGGCACGGCATCGGTTGCTGAAGCAGTACATAAGGTGGATGGCATTGATGTGGTCCCCTGTGGTCTGGTGCCGCCAAACCCGCAGGAGTTGCTGGCTTCTGAGCGTTTCGGAACACTGCTGAAAAAACTGAAAGAGCACTACGACTATGTGGTGCTGGACTGCCCACCGGTACAAAACGTCAGTGATGTACTGATGGTCTCCCGCCACTGTGACGGTTTGATCTATGTGGTAGAGGCAGGCCGTATGCAGGTTAATGCCATTCAGGTGGCTGTGGGTCGTCTGTTGCAGGCCCGTGCACCAGTAACCGGGGCTGTGCTGAACAAGATCAACCCAAGCCAGAAAGATGCCTATGGCTACAGCCAGGGCTATTACGACCACGACGGCTACTACTCTGGCACTGCTTGATTAACTTTTTGTTAACCACGGAGATTACAAAGCGCACGAAGGAAGGGGCTTTTATTTGTGCTCTTTGTGCGACCACCATGGATGGTGGAAGTGTCTGTTTTGTATGGAACATTAACAGACCGACCACCATGGATGGTGCAAGTGTCGATGTGTAAGAGAGTTTTCATCGGCTACTTTGTGGTTCAAAAAAAATGCCTGATGCAGGCTCAGTCACCCGAAAATACTGACTTAAAGCCTTAAAGCCAAAAGACCGCTCATAACGAGCGGCTTTTTTTGATCGCGATTAATGACTCTGTGGAAAAACTGCTATGTAAATAAAAGGTAATAATGAGGATTGTTCTTATTGCGGCGTCGTTTATGATGTTTACAATATGCTCACCATAGTTATACATAGATTTTAAAAGCCGGACAAAAGCTGCACCATCAACCGCCCTTAAGAAGGGCATGAGAGTGTCTGTCTGGCAGCATGCCTGCGGCATGATCTTTACAAATTAACATTTCGCTGTTCCAACATAGAGCGCAAAAGATGGCGGGCGGTAGCGTGGCTTTTAGAAAGGTTTAGGAGGCTTGTGCCGACAAAGACTGCCACGCTTACAAAGTTTGAATGACTCCATTGGCAACAGTCTTGTGTGAAAATAGTTCAGTTCTTATTGTTTGTCATATTTTGCTCGCTCGATTTGTGAAGTACATCTCATTTCTGTTTTACAAAAAGATCTACAAAGTAGAAAACGCTTTTCTATTTTCAATCTTTATCGGCTTCCACTTAAGCCCAGTTTTTTAAGACCATTTTTCATAACGTTTGAACATAACACCGGACTTACCGCTGCATTGGCTGGTATGCAGTAGCGGTAATGCTTAAGGAAATTAATGAAAGTTTTAATTGTTTTTGGCACCCGCCCTGAGGCCATAAAAATGGCACCATTGGTGCAGGCACTGCTTGAGCATCCAGCTATTGATGCAAAAGTCTGTGTAACAGCGCAGCACAGGGAAATGCTCGACCAAGTATTGTCATTGTTCAAAATCTCACCTGATTATGATTTGAATATTATGAAATCAGGCCAGACACTGACCGATATTACCACACTGATTCTCAAGGGGATGGAATCCGTATTGTCAGAGTCCAAACCGGATGCAGTACTCGTTCACGGTGATACCACGACTACGCTGGCAACCAGCCTTGCCGCATTCTATCAGCAGATTCCGGTTGGCCA
Source organism: Endozoicomonas sp. (assembly GCF_965196975.1). Lineage (NCBI taxonomy): Bacteria > Pseudomonadati > Pseudomonadota > Gammaproteobacteria > Oceanospirillales > Endozoicomonadaceae > Endozoicomonas > Endozoicomonas sp. The sequence continues at coordinate 3,132,062 of NZ_OZ239981.1, read as the reverse complement.
TGTTGAGGCAGGACTGAGAACGGGGGATCTTTATTCCCCCTGGCCGGAAGAGGCCAATAGAAAACTGACCGGCGCTTTGGCGCGGTGGCATTTTGCTCCAACCGACAAGTCCAGAGAAAACCTGCTGGCTGAGTCTATCCCGGCAGACAGGGTTGTTATTACCGGCAACACAGTCATTGATGCCCTGTTGCTGGTTAAAAACCGACTGTCGAGCGATATGGTGTTCAATAGTCGCTGTGAACAGCAGTTTCCATTTCTGGACAGCAGTCGAAAGATGATTCTGGTTACGGGCCATCGTCGTGAAAGCTTTGGGGGGGGGGTTGAACGGATCTGTCAGGCATTGGCAAATACCGCCAGGGAGTTCCCGGATGCGCAGATTGTTTACCCGGTACATTTGAACCCAAATGTCAGGGAACCGGTAAATCGTCTGCTTTCAAACGTCGAAAATATTCACTTGATTGAGCCTCAGGATTATCTGCCTTTTGTGTATCTGATGAATCGGGCACACATCATCCTGACCGACTCTGGTGGTATCCAGGAAGAGGCTCCATCTCTCGGTAAGCCGGTACTGGTGATGCGGGAAACCACGGAAAGGCCTGAAGCGGTAGAAGCCGGAACCGTAATACTGGTAGGAACCGATGTTGAACAGATAGTAAACAGCTGTGCAATACTGCTGACCGACCAGCAAGCCTATGACAAGATGGCATACGCCCATAACCCCTATGGTGATGGGAATGCATGCCAGCGAATCATTGAGGCATTACTGGCATGATTTTAATCACCACAGAGGCACAGAAGACACTGAGGAAGAGCTTAAATTAAAAAAAGCTCTGTGATCTCTGTGCCTCCGTGGTGCAAACACGTGCAAAGTACTCACTGCGTAACAGAGTTGATGATAAATTCACGGCAGAAAGCCGGTATTAAATTAAAACTTTACTTCAGTGTGCCCTGTGTCTCTGTGGCGCAAATTAAATAACCAGCCGCTTAATACCTTGCTTCAAAACAACTTCATTAAAGTTGATGAGCAGTCCAATGGGTATTTTCGCAAGCTTAAGATATGTCAGTAATTGAGCTTGATGAATGGCCAGTAATCGTTCAACGGATTTAAGCTCCAGTATGACTTGGTTTTCAACCACAAGATCAAGCAGGAAGTGGCAATTGAGAGTATTCCCTTTATAAGCCAGAGGTAATGTGTGCTGGCGTTTGAAATTAAGCCCATGGGAATGAAGCTCAAAAGAAAGGGCTTCCTCATAGGCACTTTCAAGTAGGCCTGGCCCAAGCGCTCGATGTACCTCTATAGCAAGCCCAATAATTAAACCCGTTAATTCGTTATCCATCAGGCAGCTACTCAGATATTTATTAATTCAGATAGATTGTATTCCTGTCTTTAAGTTCAAATTTTATTTACCACAGTGGCGTAGAGAACACAGAGTTTTTAATAAAAAGCGCTTCTCAGTGCCCTCGGTGTCTCTGTGGTAAGCCTATTTTTCAAACGTATATACAGAACCTACTAAATGAGTCAATCCAGCTTTCAAACGGTCTCAGTCATCGGTCTTGGCTACATAGGACTACCAACGGCAGCGATGTTTGCGTCCCGCAAGGTGAACGTAATCGGTGTTGACGTTAATCAACACGCAGTAGATACCATTAACGAAGGTCGCATTCATATTGTCGAACCAGATCTCGATATGCTGGTAAGCGCCGCGGTAACAGCCGGTTATCTGAGAGCCACCACCACACCAGAACCTGCGGATACGTTTCTGGTTGCCGTACCAACGCCATTTAAAGATAACCACGAGCCAGACCTCTCCTACATAGAGGCAGCGACCAAAGCCATTGCACCCGTTCTGAAAAAAGGCGATCTGGTCGTGCTGGAATCCACTTCACCGGTCGGTGCAACCGAGCAAATGGCAGAGTGGCTGGCGGAGGCAAGGCCAGACCTGAAAGTCCCCTTGGGTAATGGTGAATTAAAAGCGCCATCACTCAACACCCAACATTCGACATTTACATAGCTCATTGCCCGGAGCGGGTACTTCCCGGGCAGGTGGTCAGAGAGCTGGTAGAAAATGACCGCGTGATTGGCGGTATTAACCACGAAAGCTCCCAGAGAGCGGTAGAACTCTACAAAACATTTGTAATGGGCGACTGCATTACTACCAATGCCCGCACCGCAGAAATGGCCAAATTAACCGAAAATGCCAGCCGTGATGTGAGCATTGCCTTTGCCAATGAACTCTCTGTAATTTGTGACGAGTTGGATATCAATGTCTGGGAACTGATTGAGCTGGCTAACCGTCACCCACGAGTGAATATCCTTCAGCCAGGTCCAGGAGTAGGTGGTCACTGCATTGCCGTTGACCCCTGGTTTATTGTGAGCAAAACACCTGAAAAAGCCAGACTGATTCGGCAGGCAAGGGAAACAAACGACAGTAAGCCTGCATGGGTGATTGATAAGGTTAATGAGAAAGTTGAGCAGTTTCTGGCTGATAATCCTAATAAAAAGCGAGAAGAAGTTACTGTTGCCTGTTTTGGCTTGTCATTTAAGCCAGATATTGATGACTTAAGAGAAAGCCCTGCACTTCAAATAACCAGAACACTGGTAAATACACTGGGGTGTAATGTTATTGCTGTTGAGCCCAATGTGGAAAGAGTGGAAGAGGATTTTGAACTGGTCAATCTGGATACGGCTTTCACTAGAGCCGATGTGTATGTGCTTCTAGTTGATCACTACCAATTTAAGCGGTTTAGGCCAGCAGTGGGCTTCATAGTTGATACTAAAGGGATTTGGTAATATTCAAGTATGATTAAAAGAGTCAGACTGGAATATATATTAGCAGGAACAAATGCCCTTAAAGGGCTTTTGTTTTCTTTTGTATTATCAGTGATTGTTGCCAGATTGCTAACTGTAGAAGAGCGAGGTGAGTTACAGTACCTTATTACTCTAAGCACGATTTTATCAACCTGCCTTTCTTTTGGTCTTCCTTTTTCACTTTCTTATTTCGAAAATAAACAAGACAGGAAAGCATGGGAGCGGCAAATATTCTTTTTCTCTTTGTTGCTAGTTGCACTTGTATCGTTTTTGGTAAGTTATGGTGGTGAAATTGGTTCTATAATAATTATCTTTTTTAACGTGTGTTTTTTTCTCTTTTATTACATTGGTGAAAGATTTAAAACTTTTGATAGAGCAACGCTTTATTCAAAAACTATCATAATTCAGCCATTAGCATGCATTATGGGTGCTCTCTCTGAATGATTGAAACAATAGTGCTCTATTTTCACAGCTACTATGGGAACACCACTCATAATAGTTAACTGTCATGCCCGCTTCTGTTATTTCCAGCTCTACCAAAAGCATCGTTTTGCAAATTGAAGTTTCTATAGATTCAGGCAACATGCTGAATCTTGAAGATAGTTTACAGCGTGCACTCAATGAAGCCGGGCAGCTTGGAACAAAAGAGTTATTGGGGCTATTTGAATCACCCAATAAAGAACCTATCGTCGTTAATCAGCAGAAGTGGAACTACAAAGGAAAGGTTCTTAAGCACTATGAAACCTTATACGGTCGTATACCTTTGGAGCGCTCCGTATATCAGGGTGTCAGAGGTGGCAGTACTCTGGCAGCACTTGATCTTCGTGCCGGTATTATTGGTTCAGCTACCCCCAAATTTGCCAAGTCTATCGCCTGGAAATACAGCCAGATGCCAGCGCCTGCGGTAAAAGAAGATTTTGAGACCAACCATCAAAGGACGCTTTCAAATTCTTATATCAAGCATTTATCGGACAGAGTAGGTGCATTAATTGAAGACCAGCAAGACACTCACTACCACCTTCCTCCACTAAAAGAGCCTGTTGAAACAATAGCCATTGGTCTGGATGGAACCTGCATGCTGCTTTGTGAAGAAGGCTGGAGGGAAGCCATGTGTGGGACATTGAGCCTATATTCTGCAGATGGAGACAGGCTCCACACGATATATACAGCCAGTTCGCCAGAGTATGGTAAACAAAGCTTTATGAGCAAGCTCGACGAGGAGATTGCAGATCTAAAACGACTCTACCCAAATGCCACATACATCGGGGTAGCTGACGGGGCTAGAGAAAACTGGAGTTATTTGAAACAACATACCTCTGGGCAGATACTCGATTTTTATCATGCATCTGAATATTTAGCTGGAGCAGCGGAAGCACTGTTTCCAACCAGTAAGGCGAAGCGACACCAGTGGCTTGAAGACAGGCTACATAGTTTGAAAAACAAGCGTGGAGCAGCCAAAAAAATCCTTCAGGAAATTGAATCAGCCGAGCTCCCGAAAAAGACAATCGCACTGACAGAGAAGCGCTACAAAGCTGTGAGCTATTTTACAAACAATCACCAGTTAATGAATTATCATCAGGCGCTTAAACGCCATTGGCCAATAGGTTCAGGAGTTACTGAAGCGGCTTGTAAGACTCTGGTAAAGCAACGATTATGTGGTTCTGGAATGAGGTGGAAAGCAACAGGAGCGGAAGTGCTTTTGACAACAAGAGCACTGATCCAGAGTAAGGGGCGCTGGGAACAACTTTGGTCTGAGTTCATGACTGGAAAGGTTGAAGCTAACCTATGAGTCAGTTATCAAATTGAGAGAGCACCCCTGGGCTTTTGATAACCATCTGACGATGGTGGCTTACTACTGTTTTGACTGTTTTTATTAACCCTTTCTTCCAGTTCGCTGCAACGTTCCCGTAAAAGCGCATTCTCGGTCCGAAGCTCTTCATTCTCTTTAAGGAGAGCTTCGGTAAACGGAGTAGCTGGGAAGTCTGGTTCCATACTGGAGATTTGTTAGAAAAATTGAGTATAAGATGATGGTCGAAAAATCAGAAAATTCCAGATTTATATGAAGGGTGCTGAATAGTTACTAAATTTTATAGGTAACCAATAAGTGAAAGTCGCTTACGTCGATTATTGCAATACCTTATATAATGGCTTTTCTCTTTCTGACTTTCAGAAATATTCAGAATCTGAGTTAGGTCTACCTTTTAAATGTATAAGCATTATTTTCAGAGCTGTCGGTAAATTGCTCAGAAGTGAAGAACTCAAAATATTTGCTTTTAAATTTGTTGATCAGAGAAAAGTAAATAAGCTTATTGTTAGCTTTTCAAAAAAACTAAACAACAACTTAATACTATCCTCTCGGGATATTCTTCTAGGCTACAAAAAGAATGGTTTCAAAATTGTTGTCGTTTCCGCCTCTATTTCTGACTTAATTGGAGGAAGCGATTTTGATGGTTTTTTTGATGTTATTCTTGCTAGGCGATTATGTGATTTTTATAAGCCTCTGTTCTATGGAAAGGATAAAGCAGAGAAAATAAGAGAGTGGGAGTCTCAACAAAAGGATATTATTACCGAAAGAGTCGCTTTCAGTGATCATATAAGTGATCTTTCAATGTTACAGCTTGCAGATAAAGCGTATATTATCAATCCTGTTGACCCAAAACTACGAAGTATTGCCATAGAAAATAACTGGGTTCTTATTGATGATTAATCTAAAGAAAATTGCTTCTAGAGTATCAGAGCTAATACCATCATCATTATCTTCAGCCTATTATTATTATGGGTACACTGAAATTTGTTCTGCACTGTATTATGATCAAGTTGAAATTTTGAAAGAGCAGTCTTGCAAGCTTGAAAAAATTCTTTCCATAGCTGGAAGCTTACCTTTTTATAAAAATTTTGATGTTGATCCTCTTGATATAAGCACATTTCCCATACTCGATAAAAGCAAGCTATTACACCAGTATAATGATCTCAAAGTGTCTAAATCGCTTCTTGTTGTAGATACTGCTACTTCAGGTTCAAGTGGTGAACCGTTTAAATTTGCTCGTGCTCTTAGTGACATTCGCAAAGAACGACTCTATGTACTCAGAAATTTTTCAAGGTATGGTTATCAACCTGGCGAGCTGATTGGTGCATTAAGAAGCTATATCCCCGATAATCCGGCTGCGCCAAAATTCATGTTTACTAAGCTTCAAAATATCCTTTGGTTTTCTGCCTATCATATGGATCATGAAAATCTTAATACATATATTAAGCTTCTTAACCAGCATAAGGTTCGCTTCCTTTTCGCTTACCCATCATCAGCATATGCACTTGCTTTGTTCTGTAAAGAGCAAAGGGTGCTCTCTCTGAATGATTGAAACAATAGTGCTCTATTTTCACAGCTACTATGGGAACACCACTCATAATAGTTAACTGTCATGCCCGCTTCTGTTATTTCCAGCTCTACCAAAAGCATCGTTTTGCAAATTGAAGTTTCGTAACTATTCAGCACCCTTCATATAAATCTGGAATTTTCTGATTTTTCGACCATCATCTTATACTCAATTTTTCTAACAAATCTCCAGTATGGAACCAGACTTCCCAGCTACTCCGTTTACCGAAGCTCTCCTTAAAGAGAATGAAGAGCTTCGGACCGAGAATGCGCTTTTACGGGAACGTTGCAGCGAACTGGAAGAAAGGGTTAATAAAAACAGTCAAAACAGTAGTAAGCCACCATCGTCAGATGGTTATCAAAAGCCCAGTAAAAAAGGGAGTGATAAAGGTGATACATCTTCCAAAGAAGCCCCCTGCTCCTCACAGGAAACACCGAACCCCAAAAGCCTTAGACCATCTTCAGGCAATAAACCAGGTGGCCAGAAAGGTCATCAAGGCTCTTGTTTGAGACGTGTCGCCTTACCCGATTATGTCAGGCATCTGAAGGTTGAAAAATGTTGCTGTTGCCAGTCTTCGCTTATCGATATTAAACCCACCAAATACATTGAGCGACAGGTTTTTGATCCAGGTAGACCCGGAGAATTTGAAGTTACCGCGTACTGGGCAGACGTTAAAGTATGTCCTTGTGGTAAACGGAACACCGCTGAGTTTCCCCAAGGAGTGAAAGCCGCTGCTCAATACGGAGAAGTGACTCAGGCAATGGCTGTTCATTTAAACCAGTATCACTTCATCCCATATCACCGGGTGTCTGAGTATTTCAATACTATTTATTGCATGAGTGTCAGCGCAGGCTCTGTTGCCAATTTTGTTGCCTATACCCATGAGAACCTGGCCTCTACTGAGCAGAGTATCCGCGATGCTTTACAAGAAAGTCCGGTTGCAGGAGCGGATGAAACTGGCATGCGGGTTGACGGTTCACTGTGGTGGTTACACATTATGCGAGATGACCAATGGACGCTTTACTACCTCTCAGAAAGGCGAGGTTGTGAAGCAATGGATGCAATGGGCATCCTGCTGACTTTTGCAGGCATTCTGGTTCACGATCATTGGAAGTCCTACTTTGCCTATGCGGCAGTGCATGTGCTTTGTAATGCCCATCATCTGAGAGAGCTTCAGGGAGTTGTCGATAGGGATGCGAATAAGCTGGCTCTGCGGCTGATGAAATTGCTTACGCTCTCCTGGCACTTCTGCAAGAAATACAAAGCAGCCGGTCTGACTCAAATGCCTGGTGCAATACAGCTTCGCATTGAGACGATATACGACCAAATCCTTCAAAGGGCTCTCACGAAGGAAACCGCTTATATGGAAAAACAACGACAGGTGCTTGGACGTAAGAAGGTCAGGAATACCAAGGCCTACAACCTGTTCAAAAGGCTTATTGAGTTTAAGGTTGAAACGTTGCGCTTCATGTCGGACTTTTCAATTCCCTTCGATAACAATGGCAGTGAACGTGATGCCAGGATGGCCAAACTTAAGCAGAAGATCTCAGGCTGCTTCAGAAGCGAAGACGGAGGTACCATGTTTACCCGAATCCGAAGCTATTTATCATCTGCTAAAAAGCAGGGGTTGAACATATTTCAGGCGCTTCTTAAAGCGGTTCGAAATTACAACAATACGCCTTTGCTGGGTGCTGAATAGTTACGAAGTTTCTATAGATTCAGGCAACATGCTGAATCTTGAAGATAGTTTACAGCGTGCACTCAATGAAGCCGGGCAGCTTGGAACAAAAGAGTTATTGGGGCTATTTGAATCACCCAATAAAGAACCTATCGTCGTTAATCAGCAGAAGTGGAACTACAAAGGAAAGGTTCTTAAGCACTATGAAACCTTATACGGTCGTATACCTTTGGAGCGCTCCGTATATCAGGGTGTCAGAGGTGGCAGTACTCTGGCAGCACTTGATCTTCGTGCCGGTATTATTGGTTCAGCTACCCCCAAATTTGCCAAGTCTATCGCCTGGAAATACAGCCAGATGCCAGCGCCTGCGGTAAAAGAAGATTTTGAGACCAACCATCAAAGGACGCTTTCAAATTCTTATATCAAGCATTTATCGGACAGAGTAGGTGCATTAATTGAAGACCAGCAAGACACTCACTACCACCTTCCTCCACTAAAAGAGCCTGTTGAAACAATAGCCATTGGTCTGGATGGAACCTGCATGCTGCTTTGTGAAGAAGGCTGGAGGGAAGCCATGTGTGGGACATTGAGCCTATATTCTGCAGATGGAGACAGGCTCCACACGATATATACAGCCAGTTCGCCAGAGTATGGTAAACAAAGCTTTATGAGCAAGCTCGACGAGGAGATTGCAGATCTAAAACGACTCTACCCAAATGCCACATACATCGGGGTAGCTGACGGGGCTAGAGAAAACTGGAGTTATTTGAAACAACATACCTCTGGGCAGATACTCGATTTTTATCATGCATCTGAATATTTAGCTGGAGCAGCGGAAGCACTGTTTCCAACCAGTAAGGCGAAGCGACACCAGTGGCTTGAAGACAGGCTACATAGTTTGAAAAACAAGCGTGGAGCAGCCAAAAAAATCCTTCAGGAAATTGAATCAGCCGAGCTCCCGAAAAAGACAATCGCACTGACAGAGAAGCGCTACAAAGCTGTGAGCTATTTTACAAACAATCACCAGTTAATGAATTATCATCAGGCGCTTAAACGCCATTGGCCAATAGGTTCAGGAGTTACTGAAGCGGCTTGTAAGACTCTGGTAAAGCAACGATTATGTGGTTCTGGAATGAGGTGGAAAGCAACAGGAGCGGAAGTGCTTTTGACAACAAGAGCACTGATCCAGAGTAAGGGGCGCTGGGAACAACTTTGGTCTGAGTTCATGACTGGAAAGGTTGAAGCTAACCTATGAGTCAGTTATCAAATTGAGAGAGCACCCAGAGCAAAGCTTAGACTTGCCTTATTTAAAAGCTCTCTTCTTATCCTCTGAAAAGATGACTATACAATGGTATGATACGATTTCATCTGCTTTTCCTAATGTAGAGGTTATAGATCGTTACGGTACAGCTGAACTTTCCAACTCTTTCACTCGTTGTAGTCAATGTAACGGTTATCACATAAATGAGGACTATTCATTTACTGAACTGCTCCCAATAGATGGGACAGAAAATAAATACGAAATTATTGGCACTGGGTTTTTGAATTCGGCATTTCCTATGATCCGTTACAACATGAAAGATGTGTTTCGATTAGATGAGATAGTTGATAGCCAGTGTAACTATGGGTCGAAAGTCTATAGGGGAGAAATTGAAGGTAGAACATCTGACCTTATTTTTGCTGAAGGAAAACTTCTTCCCGGAGTAAATTTCTACACCCTCTTTTACAACTATTCTGATGAAGTGGCACAGTTTCAGTTGGTTCAAAACTCTGAAAATTCACTCAATATCAGGCTGGTATTAAAAATGGGTATTACTGCAAGCGAAGGTCTTGAGAACCGGCTTGCCAGCAGTCTTCAGCAACGTGTAGGTAGTTCAATGAAGCTGGAGTTTGACTATGTCTCGTCAATTGAGCGGGATAAATCTTCTGGCAAGGTCAAAAATATTATTAGTCATATTTCTGTATAGGTTACATGTGAAGCAAGTTACCCAAACCCTGCGCACCGGCGAAATCAATATTGCCGATGTGCCAGTTCCTGCCCTGCAAGATTCGTTTGTTCTGGTTCGAAACACCGCTTCTGTCATCAGCGCCGGAACCGAAAAAACCAAAATCGATATGGGCAAAAAGAACCTGCTGCAAAAAGCCCAGGCACGGCCTGATCTGGTTAAGCAGGTTATTAATAAGTTGAAAACCGAAGGGTTAAGCAAGACTCTGCAAACGGTAAATACACGCCTGAATGCCCCAAGTCCGCTTGGGTACAGCTCTGCTGGTGAAGTCGTTGCTGCCGGTGGTCTGGTAGAGGGTATTCGCCCTGGGGATCGTGTGGCATGTGGTGGCGCAGGTTACGCCAACCATGCGGAATTTGTTGCGGTCCCCAAAAATCTGGTGGTGCGTATTCCGGAAGGCGTCTCTGATGAGGAGGCCGCGTTCACCACCTTAGGTTCTATTGCATTGCAAGGTGTTCGGCTGGCTGAGCCAAAGCTGGGTGAAACTTTCCTCGTTCTGGGGCTTGGGCTGCTGGGGCAGATCACGGTTCAGCTGTTGCGCGCTAATGGCTGCCATGTAATTGGTACTGACCTTGACTCTGAACTGGTCAAACTGTCTGAAAACTACGGTGCTACTGGCCTTCAGCCAGGTAGTGATGTGGTCAATGCCTGTAAGGAGCTGACATCAGGCCATGGTGTTGATGGTGTGTTGGTCTGTGCCGGTACCAGCAGTAACCAGCCGATCGAACTGTGTGGCGAAGTAACCCGGGAAAAGGGGCGGGTAGTGGTCGTCGGTGCGGTTCGAATGGATATTCCCCGTGAAGACTATTTCAAAAAAGAGATCAGTGTGGTGATCTCCCGCTCCTATGGTCCAGGTCGTTATGACCCGGTTTATGAGGAAGGTGGTCATGACTACCCTCTCAGCTATGTGCGCTTTACTGAACAACGCAATATGCAGACCTTTCTGGAGCTGATTGCCCAGAAGAAACTGGATATTCAGTCACTGATTACTCACCGTTATACCCTGAAGCAGGCGGGTGAGGCCTATGCTCTGATTGAGGGGCAGAAAAAGGAGCCTTACCTCGGTATTGTCTTGAACTATTCAGAAGCTAAGGGCATTACTGAATCCTCTGTGATTACTCTTCATCCAAAACCGGTGGATAAAGCCAAGATAGGTCTGTCGTTTTATGGCGCTGGTAATTATGCCACGGCCAGTCTATTGCCGGTTCTTAAAAATGAAGCAGATCTCGAGTTCCGTGGGCTTGTGACAGCCAGCGGCCGTACAGCTCAGGGTGTTGCTGAACAGTTTGGTTTCTCTTTCTGTGCCGGTAACTATTCCGATGTACTAGGTTAGAACTTACGCATTGACAGCTCTGATAAAAGATGGTCTCAGCCAGTCTTTACCATCAGAGAAGCTCTTAATGAAGTCCCAAATAGCATCCTTGAGCGCATCATTCTTAACGCGATAGATGCTACTGAGAGATTCAGATACTTTCTTGGCCTGAAGGCAGGCATACCCAAAGATAGAGGCAAAAATATGGTTCCTGACCTGCTGCTTTCCTCTCACCTGAAAGCGCTCAATACTGCAGAGTTGTTTCAGCGCCCGGTGATACTCTTCGATCGCCCAATGGTGCAGGTGAAGTTCATTAAAGCCTACCTGTGGTGATACCTCTGATCCAGCATGGGGTGTGTAGACGACGTAATGGCGCAGCTCGTTTTTTAGCCGCGTCCGGTACAAACGCACAGAACCAAAATTACGTAGCCAAACGGTTATTCCCTCTTCAGGAATCTCCAGGCTCTGCACTTGTTGGTAGTCACCCTTTTGGATAGAAACAGTACGGTTGCTTTTAACGGCAAACATAAAACCCAGACCGTTGTTTTTCACAGTCTTCAGGTTTGCGGCACTGCTATACCAGGAATCCCCCGTAACAAATGCAGGTCGTAAGCCCCATACAAGTACTTCTTTCAGCATCTCGAGAAAATAATCATTTTTGGACTTTCCGTCCGCAGAGTCATAGATACGGAAATTGACAGGAAGGCTATAGCCTTTGATATCGGTGTAATAGAGCGTTATGAGATTAATGCCCTTGACGGCTTTATGATGCTTGCCCGAGTAATGATAGCCGATGAATGCCGTGTAGTTACTGTACGGCTTATCCAGCACCGTATCATCAACCGATAGCGTGCCCCCATCAAGAATCAGCCTTGCGGCTACTTCCATGAAAAGGTCATTGGGAGCAAAGTCTTCACGTTGTAGAAAACGGTTAACGCTGTGGTGTGACATATCTCCGATCTCACTAAGGCGAGTACAGGTTGCTGATTTCGGCTCACACAATAGAAACCCTGTATATTTCGGCAAATCACACCCAGCTGTTGTAGGTCTTGTTATCTTTCTACGCACGACGACATCCGCTATTTTTTGCTGATCTAGCAATTTTTACAGCTGCCTGTCAATGCGAAAGTCCTATAGGTGATGAAACCGACGCCGTCCTGGTGACAACACGGCATGATACCCATGCGGGGGCTGTTGTTGCTGCACTTGAGGCTGGCAAGCACGTGTATGTGGAGAAGCCGCTTGGTTTGACGGTGGATGAACTGGCTACTATTCACCGGGCTTATGGTAACGCCATAGACCGGCAGGTGATGGTTGGATTTAATCGTCGCTTCGCACCGTTAACGACACTGGTTAAGTCACACTTCAGCAGTGTTAAGAGTCCGCTGGTGATTAATATCCGCACCAATGCCGGAGCTATCCCGATGGATCACTGGATTCAGGATCCTCTGGTGGGTGGTGGTCGTATGATCGGTGAAGGGTGTCATTTTGTGGATCTGGCATCTGCACTGGCAGACTCTTTTCCTGTCTCTGTGTACGCAGTGGGTTCTGCCAAAGCGGCTAAATCAGCGCTGCTGAATGATAACCTGGTGGTTACCCTGACGTTTGCAAATGGCAGTATTGCTTCCATCACATACACGGCCGATGGTGCCAAGGCGATGGAGAAGGAATACGTTGAGGTATTTGGCGGTGGTCGTTCAGCGGTCATTCATGACTTTAAACAGGCAACCCTGTTCAGTGGTGACCTGGATAAAACGCATAAGAAACTGCAGGCTCAGGACAAGGGGCAGAAGGCCATGTTGCAGGCCTGGCTGAACGGTCTTAAATCCGGCCAGCCTTGTGTAAGTTATGAAAGCCTGATGGCCAATAGCCTGGCGACGATTCTGGCGGTTGAGTCGATGACGTTGAACCAGCCGATGGCTGTTGATTTGTCTGTGCTTGCTTGATTTTTGTTCACCACAGCACACAAGGGGCATAAAAGGCCAAGAGGCCACAGCGTTTTTTGAACAAAATGAAAATCTGGTCTTTTTCTCCGTGTTCTCAGTGCCTTTTATGCCCTGTAGGTACTGTGGTGAATATTCTTAAATTGATTTATTGGGGGCTTTTTTAAGTGCCACCATCACTCATTGAAAAAACGTTAGCCGTTTCCAACGCTACGCTGCAACAATCGCGACGGGATCACTTTGCCGGCTTCGACCCTTTTGATGGTTTGAACAGCAGGCTGTTTGAATGGTTTCCCGGCTTAAAATCGGGGATCTTCGGTCTGGTCTGGATTCAGTTTTTCAAACAGTCGCCGGTTAACTTCCGGCGATTGCTGGGTGTACCAAAACGCCGAAATCCTAAAGGTGTGGGGCTGTTTATTCTTGGGCTACTGGAATCGTTTCGTCGAACTGAAGATGTGGCATTTTTACAGGAAGCTTCTGGCCTGGCGGACTGGCTGTTAACCCAGCAATGTGACCGTAATCAATGGAAACACAGTTGCTGGGGGTACCATTTTGACTGGAAAGCCCGTGCTTTTTTTGTTCCCAAAGGCAAACCCAACGTGATTACCACGATTTATGTGGCCCAGGCACTGTTTGCCCTGGCAGATACATTGGAAGCATTGGATAACAAAAAACAGGCAGATAATTACCGGGAACCGGCTGTAGATGCTGCCCACTTTATCGTTAATACCCTGTATACCGAAGCAGATGGCCGCTGCTTCTTTGCCTATATCCCCGGTGAAATGGCGTTTGTCCATAATGCCAGTCTCTGGGCTGCTGCATGGGTAGCTGTGGTTGCCAGTTATACCAACAATGATTCTTATAAAACGCTGGCATTGAATGTTGCCCGGCAGTCTTGCAGTGAACAGGGTGAAGATGGTTCCTGGGTTTACGGTGCGCGCCATCACCACCAGTTTATTGATGGTTTTCATACTGGGTATAACCTGGAAGCGTTGGACCTGATTCGCCGGTCATTGAATACCAATGAGTTTGATCAGGCCATTAAAAGTGGCTACAGCTATTACAAGGCGAATTTTTTTGAGCCTGATGGTACGGCAAAATATTACAACAATAACCGCTACCCGTTGGATATGCACTCAGTAGCCCAGGCGGTTCTGACACTGCTCAAACTGTCAGGTGAAGATGGTGATGCTGATGGCGATAAGGCTCTGGCAGATAAAGTCATCAGCCATTCACTGGAAACTCTGTATTTGCCGGAAAAGCAGCGCTTTGTTTATCAGAAGACCCGCCATTTTACCAATAGCATCAACTATATGCGCTGGAGCCAGGCGTGGGCTTATTATGCCCTGAGTTACTGGCTGAACGGATGTAAGTAATTTTGAATGTTGAATTTTTGATGTTGAATGGTCAGTTCTTCAATTCAAAGTTCAACATTTAACATTCAAAATTTCCACAACAGAATTCTATGAAACGAATAACCTTCCTGAACTCGCCCATGGACGTTGCCACCATGGATGAAACCGTAAACTTTATTAAAAACCGTATTCAGGCCAAACAGTTTACCCAGCATGTTGTGGTGAATGTGGCAAAGCTGGTCAATATGCAGAAGGATCAGCAGCTCAAAGCGTCGGTCGAAGACTGTGACATTATCAATATTGATGGTATGGGCGTCGTAGTGGGTGCTCGCTTTTTAGGCCATGAGGTTGCTGAGCGTGTTGCCGGTGTTGATCTTTTTCATAATCTGGTTGCCATGTCGGAGCAGGAAGGATTCCCGGTTTATCTATTAGGAGCTACTGACGAAGTGGTATCGGAAACCGCCAGTCGACTCAAAGCCGCGCACCCAAACCTGAAACTGGCCGGTTATCATCATGGGTACTTCTGGGACGATGAAGAGGCTGTGGTCAACAAGATAAAAGCCAGCGGTGCGAAGTTGCTTTTTGTGGCTATCACCAGCCCGAAAAAAGAAAACTTCATCAACAAATGGCAGGATAAGTTGGGGGTCGATTTTGTGATGGGTGTTGGAGGGACTTTTGATGTGGTGGCTGGAAAGGTGAATCGGGCACCACTGTGGATGCAAAAGTATGGCCTTGAGTGGTTTTACCGTGTGATTCAGGAGCCACGACGGATGTGGAAGCGCTATCTGGTCACCAATAGTCAGTTTGCCTGGTGTTTACTGCGGGAAAAGTTCTCTCGATAAACATTATTGATCATGCAATTTGTTTTGACCACAGAGGAAAAGATAGGCTTTTTATTGTTTCTTTCTTTGTATGAGTTGTGTCCTCTGTGGTTCAAAAAAGGAATTAATGCTTGGTACGGATTTTAGCAATTGGATGGCTTTGTTTTCTGATCGGGCTTTCTGTCAGTAAAAGCCTGGGGTATGGCCATTGGCTCTGGGGGAGCGTCGAGCATTTTTTAGGTGGAAACCTGGAGATGCATTTTCTGATGGCTTTTGTGCTCTCATTCCTGGGCCACTGGGCGTTTAATGGGATTGCCCGACGCGGTGTGTTACTGGCCTTTTTAATAATCGGCTGCGCATTGGATGAGGGGTTGCAGTTTTTCCTTCCTTTGCGGGCATTTAATCCAGTTGATTTTATGGTGACCTGTCTGGGGTTAATTCTGGCAGCAGCGCCATTTATTGCAATGGAGTGGAGAGTATTTTTTAAAACATGATCCCGCTCCAAATAACGAGAGAGGATGATGCTTTTTAATGAAAAGCATCATCAATAAAGAATTTTTTATGATTGTTTTTTAAGACCATGCATACATCGTTTATTTCCGGGCGTTCACGGTTGCCCCTGTATTCTCTGGTAGCACTGGATGTCGCTATTGCCTTTGGTTGTGGTGAGCTGGCGGAGCTGATTCGCTTTGGGGAGCATTCCAGCCACTTTACGGTATTGATGTATATCCAGGCGCTGCTGGTGGTGGTGCTGTCGTTTCTCTGCGATGTTTACGGTCCGTGGCGGGGACGAAGTTTTGGTGAACGCTTTACCCGGGTGTTACTGGCATGGTCACTGTCGTTTGTCGGGCTTGTTACCTTCCTGGTCATGAGCAAAACCATGGAACAGTACTCCCGGGTATGGCTTGGTACCTGGATTCTAACGGCGATTCCGCTGGCGGTGATCTTGCGGCTGTTCCTTTATCAACTCCTGATGCTGGCCCGTCGGCAGGGGCGCAATACCCGCAGTGTGCTGGTGATTGGCGATGGTCGTAATTTCAGTGATGTCTGCCAGAGCTTTACCGGTAGCAATGAGTATGGCTATAACCTGGTGGATGTCGTCCATCACGATGATGACTTTACCACCATCAGCCATTTGGAAACGCTGGTAAACCAGGGTAAGTCTTATGATGAGTGCTGGATCTGCATGCCGCTGCACAAAAGTTCTGTCTTGAAACCGGTGATGTATACCCTGCGCCATATGCCGGTGAACATCCGCTATATGCCTGGGCTTCAGGATTTGCCACTGCTGAACTACAAGATTAATAAGATCGGCCAGTATACGGCGCTGGACATCAGCTGTTCGCCAATGGATGCCAGTAATAAGTTGATCAAGCGCGTTTCTGACCTGGTGATTGGAGGCTTGATTCTGTTATTGATCGCCCCGGTGATGCTGGGTGTTGCCATGGCCGTGAAGTTGTCTTCACCGGGGCCGGTGTTGTTCAAGCAGTACCGTCACGGTGCTGGTGGCCGAAAGGTGAAGGTGTATAAGTTCCGCAGTATGAAGGTTCACCAGGAAGAGCAGGGCAAAGTGACCCAGGCCACCAAAGGTGACCCGAGGATTACGCCCATTGGTGCTTTTTTGCGGCGGACCAGCCTGGATGAGCTACCGCAGTTTCTTAATGTGATGCAGGGGCGGATGTCCATTGTCGGCCCGCGGCCACACGCTTTAGAGCACAATGAGTATTACAAAGAGCTGGTGGAATCCTATATGAAGCGGCACAATGTCAAACCCGGCATTACCGGGCTGGCGCAGGTGCGTGGTTATCGGGGGGAGACCGACACGCTGGAGAAGATGCAGCGCCGGGTTGAGTGCGACCTGGAGTACATTAATAACTGGTCGCTCTGGCTGGATATCCGTATTATCTTCGCCACCGTGTTCAAGGGGTTTGTTAACCCTAATGCCTATTGACCCTTCGGGCGCTGCCCGCTATTCGCCTTCCGCTACCCGAATAAGATGTCCCTTCGGGCGCTGCCCGCTACCCGCCTCCCGCTGCACGAAAAGATAACACGGGGGCTTTTACGGGAAGCGGGGTGCGGGCGGCGGGAAGCGATGAAAAAGCTAAAGCTTTTTCATAAGCCCCTGAATCATCGCGGTGATGTCCTTGATTTCACGAATCCATAACTGGCCTTTATCTTTAGGGATATAACCAATCTCAATGCCAATATAGATTTGTGTTTTCAACTCTGCGGCAGAGCCTCGGGCTATAGAAACAAACTGTTTTTGCTCTTTGTTCGACTGCCTCTCAAGGCCTTCCGCGAGATTACTGGGAATCGATAATGCTGATCGGGTCAGTTGATCTTTAAAGCCATAGTCCTTAAGCTCAGCCGTGGTTTTGTAAATATCAACGCATAATCTGGAAGACCGTTTCCAGACATCAAGATTTTCGTAAGCCATTTTAATTCTTCTAAACCGGTAAAACAGAAATATCTTAGACCGCTTTCCGCTGCCCGCCTCCCGCTACCCGAAAAGATAAGACGGATGCTTTTACGGGAAGCGGGGAGCGGGCGGCGGGAAGCGATGTAAAAAAACATGAAAAATGCACTGTTCTGGCCGCTGCTGGCCATTGTTTTCTGGCTGCCGGTACCCATGGGCAGTAATCCGCCCTGGGCGCGGGCGGTTCTGGTATTGCTGATTACTGTACTCAGTCTGTTCTGGGTGCTGGGCTATGCGCTTAACCGGCTGGAAACCACACCGTCTTTCCGTCAGGCTAAATGGCTGCATGCCGGTTTTATGAGCGTTGTTGGCTGGCTGTTTATTCAGCAGTTACCCATGCCAGCTGACTGGGCTCAACTGCTTTCTCCTTTCTCATGGGATACTCATTCCTCTGCGGCAGAAGCCCTGGGGCTGGCCATGCCCCAGTGGATGATGCTGTCGATCTCTCCTCACGATACGATGGTCAGCACTTTGTTGACCATGGCCTACTATCTCCTGTTCTGTCTCTGCCTGCTGCTGGTGGATCGTCCTGATAAATTGCGCTGGTTTGCCTGGGCGTTTGTGGTCTCTGGCATTTTTCAGGCCGTGTTTGGTTCGCTGAGTACGCTTTCGGGGGCAGAGGTGCTGCTGTTCGGTGAGAAGTCTTCCTACTTAGGGGTTGCGACTGGTACTTATGTCAACCGGAACAGTTTTGCCGGGTGTATGGAGATGACGCTGGCCTTTGGGATGGGGTTGTTGATTGCCCAGCTGCACGATAGACGAGCAGGCAACTGGCAGGAGTGGCTTCGCCAGACCCTGCAGACGTTGATGAGTAACAAGGTCATACTGCGTACCGGGCTGGCCATTATGGTGGTTGGTCTGGTGCTTTCCCGTTCCCGTATGGGAAATACCGCCTTTTTCTCCAGTTTACTGGTGACCGGGCTTTTGTACGTTATTTGTCGTAAAAAGCTCAGCCGGGGGATGATTGTTCTTTTTGTCAGCCTGCTGGTGATTGATACGGCGATCGTCAGCCAGTGGTTTGGCCTTGAAAAGGTTATGGAGCGTATTGAACAGACCTCTCTGGAGCGGGAGACCCGTCCCAATGTGTCGGAGGTGACCCTGGGGGCAATCCGTGATTATTCACTGACGGGTTCTGGCGCAGGCAGCTTTTATACAACACTGCCTGCGTATCATGATGGGAGCTGGAAAGGCTTTTATGACCTCGCCCATAATGATTTTCTGCAGTTTCCCCTGGAGTTTGGGGTTCCGGCATTTTTGATATTGGCGTTGATGGTGATCTGGTCATTCTGGCTGGCGGTTCAGGCAATGAAACAGCGCCGCAGCCGTTTGATGATCGGTATGGGGTTCTCGTCGTTTATGGGCATGCTGGCGATCATGATTCATTCGTCAGTGGATTTTAACCTGCAGATGCCGGCCAATGCGGCGTACTTTGTGGCGCTGATGGCACTTGGGGTTCTGGCTCGGTACTTACCGTCTGATTCCCGCAAAAAAATCAGTCATTAGGGCGGGGATTTAATAACCCTCTCAGGGGTAGCGGCTGATTTGCAGGCAGTGTTCTTTGAGCAGAAATTCTTTTGATAGATCAATAACGGCCAGGTGCTTCAACGTATTGGTGCCAAGGAGAATCTGGTTTTTGAAGCTTGAACGGGAAGTCAGGCTGAAATCGGTACGGGTTTCAACAGGCCCCAGCCGGATGGTGGCTTCAATCACTGGGCGTTTCTGAGGTTCCCCAGAGTGGGTTTGTACCCGGACATAACGCTTCAGGGGTTTGGCCATTTTGACCGTTTTCTGCTGGCTTTGGCCGGTGGGAACGGTAAAGTGAACCCACAGGGTGCCATCGGCGTGTTTTCTGATTTTGATGTCTCTGGCATCCATGGAAGAGAGGGTGGAGCCGGAGTCAATCAGCGCATTGATGCTGAGCCTGTGAGGTGTCGGCTTTGGAATGCGCGTTGGTCATAAGCAGCAGTGCCAGGGCGGCAAGCACCGAAAGGCCGGAAAAATGGGCGGAAAACAGCATGACTTCCTCCATGAAGGTACTGCGTAATTAATGCCTTCTCTTTATATTTGTAGCTTGTGGCGTTAGATTGAGCCTCTTTATTGTGAGCGGCTGGTAGTTACTGGTGGTTTTGCGGCGGGGTATCCCGGGTTATGGCAGGTGTGCCTGTGGATTGTCAGTATTTTGTTGCTCTGGTAGGTCGTCTGAGGGTGTGGTTCTCATGAAAAAGTGGGTACCTGGGTGGGATATCCCCCTGATTATGGTGATTCTGGCCGTGGAAGTTCTGTTGATTAACGCCCTTTCCGGCCCTGATAATGCACCGTTGAGCTTAAGCATTGTGGATGCGGTGGGCAGTATTGCCTTTGTGTTTACGTATTTTCATGTTCCGGTTCCTGTCGCGCTGTTTTTGACAGGGGTGTTGCTGCTGGTGCCTGCGTGCCTGCTAACCCTGCTGGTTCGTCGGTTGCTGTCCAGAAGCTGAGAGCATCAGTAACTTAATGACTTATAAAACTAAATGATTGATATCCACAACCATATTATTCCCGGCATTGACGATGGGGCTGACAGCCTGGAGCAGGCACTGGCCATGCTGGAACTGGCTCAGGCCGATGGAATCCAGAAACTGGTGTGCACCCCTCATATGCACCCGGGCCGCTTTGATAACAATGTCAAAACCATCCGTCCCGGGTTTTCTGGTCTGAAGCAGAAAGCCAAAGAGACTGGGTTGTCGATTCAGCTGGCCATGGCGGCAGAGGTGCGTTTCAGCGATGAAATGATGTTTCAGTTGCGCAGGGATGAAATTCCGATGATTGGCCAGTGGGAGGGTTTCCAGTGTCTGTTACTGGAAATGCCTCATCAGCGAATTCCTGTGGGTATGGAGCCGATGCTGGACTGGCTTTATAAAAGGGAAATAAGGGTAGTGATTGCTCACCCTGAGCGGAATAAAGAGCTGATGTCTTACCCTGAGCGTGTTCTGCCGTTTGTGGAGCGGGGAGCACTGCTGCAGCTGACGGCGGGTTCGGTCGCCGGGCTGTTTGGCGAAAGGGCAGAGACGACTGCCCGCTGGTTTGTGGACCGTGAGTTGGTGCACTTCGTGGCTTCCGATGCCCATCACCCGGTTCGTCGGCCACCGGCCATGGCGCAGGCTGCTGAGACGTTAAACCAATGGGTCGGCAGTGATCAGTGTTCAATGCTGACAACGGGTAATCCGGATACGTTAACGCAGTGCCTTTTTGGTGATGCCTCATGAAAGGCTCGTTATCCTGGCGTCGTGGGTTGTTGGTGCTGCCGGTTATTCTGGTGTTGTGTCTTGCGGCTTTTCAGGCCTTTACTTTGTTGCGTTCTGAAGTCGGGCGTTATCAGACCGAACTGTTTCTGGATCATTGGCAACAGGAAACGGAAGATAGCAGGAGTTTTGTGGTAGACGCTTCTGAACTGGAAGTTGCGCTTGGTGGCGTGGACAGCGCCATACGACAAATGCCAGATAATCCGGCGCTGTATGTTTTGAAGGCGCGAGTGCTTGAACGGGGTAGGCTTTCCGGGATTGATACTGAGAATAATTCGGAGCTGGAAGCCTGGGAGAAAGCGATTGCGTTAAGGCCTGCCTGGCCATACAGCTGGAGCGACTACGCCCGGGCCCGCTCACAATATTCACTGATTGATGCTGAGTTTGAAGCCGCATTACTGCGCGCCAGCCAGCTTGGCCCTTGGGAGCCCCGTGTGCTGGAAAACAGTGCGTTATTCAGTTTTCACTACCGGGGCTGGCTGAGTGATGCGTTGCAGGCAGAGCTGGATAACAGTTATCAGAAACTGGTGAAGGCTTATCCACACAGTGCCCGGCGTATAGCCAAGCAATATCAGTGAGATTTTTTGAGCCACAGCGATAAAGATCAGACGGTTTCTCTGTGGCTCAACAATAATCAGAGGTTTTTATGAGGACCAAAGACTTCGTAGTGAAGTCGGTCTTCAGTCACTCCCCAGCCTTGCAATGACGCTTTCACCATCGCCATATACCCCAGTGGGCCACAGAAGTAGTAGTGTGCTCCGGGAAGGTCGATCTTTTCGCGGATCAGTTCCAGATCCGTCCTGCCAGCATAATGATGAGCAGAGCAATCACCGGTTGGTTCATCGTAAAACAGAACCTGTTCTATGTTGTCGTTTTTCTCGGCAATATCCCTGACGTGCTGATCAAAGGCGTGAACCCTGCTGTTGATGGCACCGTGTACAAAAATAATCGATTGCCCGGGATTTTTGCTGCTCAGGCTGTTCAACATGCTTAACATGGGTGTCTGGCCAACACCGCCGCTGAGTAACACCACGGGCGCATCTGAACGATTGTTTAGGTAAAAATCACCACTGGGGGGACACAGTTCCACAACATCACCTATCTGTACATGGTCGTGAAGATAGTGGGAGATCATGCCCTGGGTTTCTCCTTCCCCTTCACGCTTTACCGAAATACGATAGCGTTTGCCATCAGGGGCATCGGATAGACTGTACTGACGGATGCAGCGATGTTCTGAATGTTCCGGATACAGATAGATACCAATGTACTGGCCAGGTTGATAGTCGGCTACCGGTAAACCGTCCACCGGCTCAAAGTAGAAGGAGGTGATCAGCTCGCTTTCCTGAACTTTGTTGACGACCTTAAACTTACGAGTACCCCGCCAGCCCCCTGCCAACTGTTCATTCTCCCGGTAAATTCCTTCCTCTACTTCGATGAGCAGATCGGCCAGGAAACCATAGGCTTCTGTCCAGGCGTTGAGAATGTCGTCGGTTGCGGCTTCTCCCAGAACATGGGCTACGGCTTCGAGGAGGTGCTTTCCGACAATAGGGTACTGTTCCGGCAGGATGTTAAAGCTGGCATGTTTATGGGCGATGCGTTGTACCGCACCCGTCAGCGCACCAAGGTTATCGATGTTGGCGGCATAGGCATAGACGGCATTGGCCAAGGCCGCCTGCTGGCGACCGGTTTTCTGATTGGTCGCGTTGAAAATATTCAGCAGCTCCGGATTCTGGCTGAACATCTGCTGATAGAAGTGTCGGGTAATGGTTTCTCCGTGTTCCGCCAGAACCGGGGCCGTGGCTTTGACGATTTGAATGGTTTGTTCACTCAGGCTCATAAAGCACCTCACTCCATAGGTTGTTATAAGATGCATTTGAAATGCATTTAATAAAAGCGCATTCTATTTACTTCTTTTCATTATGTCTATCTCTGAATGAAACTGACAAAACACACCGACTACGCATTGCGCATTTTGATGTACGCGGCGCTTCAACCGGAAGGGCGGTTGCTATCGATTCAGGAGGTAACGGATACCTACGATATATCGCGGAATCACGTGATGAAGATTGTCCAGAAACTCGGACATGAGGGGTATCTCACAACCATTCGCGGAAAGGGGGGAGGGTTTACCCTTGGGAAGCCACCGGAAGCGATTAACCTGGGGGAACTGGTGCGCTGTATGGAAACCACCATGAAGGTGGTGGAGTGTGAGCAGCCGATGTGTCGGATATCACCGGGGTGTGAATTGAAAGGGGTGCTTGCGGAAGCCGTCGCAGCTTTTATGGAGGTGTTGAACCGGTATAGCCTGGCGGATTTGATTGGTAACCGGAAAGAGCTTATCCGCTTGTTGGCGATTGCCTGAACAATAAAAAGATCTTTAGACCACAGAGAACACAAAGCTCACAAAGAAAGATAACCTTTTTCCTTATCTCTTCTCTGTGAACTTTGTGTTCTTCGTGGTTCGAAAAGAAGCTTAGTTGAATCGCGTTGCTTTATTCTCGCTGAACGTCAACTGATAGTTTACCGCTCGCTCACCGGGATCCAGGATTTCCAGCCCAAGCCGGATGGGTTGTGCTTTTGGCATCTCTTTAGAGCCGGCCAATTCTCCTCCCAGGTATTCAGAAGGGCTGAAGGTACGATTGGCTACCAGTCGGCCGTTGATGTCGGTGAAAGTCAGCTCCAGATTCGGAAATGGCTGAGGATGTCTGGCTTCATTAATGATGACGGCGTCTATCTGAAGGGCATTGTCCTCATCTGGATGGCTGCGGACGACCAGGTCTACACTGCGGATGGCATCGATGTTGACCAGTGGTGGGAGTGTGCACGGCAAGAGAGTGCAGGCGATTGTGTAGGCAGGCCTCAGCGCAGGGTTCAGGGACAGCGCATTGCGGTTGAACCAGGCAAATTGCAACACAAGCAGTGCCATCAGGGCACTGGCAGCAACGCCCCAGTAGGTTCGTTGTCTGCGCCGTTGCTGTTCGTTAATTGCTGCTTCGGTTTCCTGTTCATCCAGTTCCTGGATCAGGGTATCGATGTTTGGCTGATGGTAGCCATCGTACTCCATCGGTTTAGGGGGCGTGGCTACTTTTGCTTTTACGGAGGAGTCCGGGTCTTTAATCTGGGGTGTTTCCGGGCGGAGTGCTGGTTTGCTCACCAGCGGCTCCCGGGCAGCCAGTGTTTCCTCGGAGCTGTGTTTCTGCTCCGGCGGCTTGGGTGTTTCTTGAGGGGGAGTCTCAGGTAATGGGCTGGTTTCAGCCGGTGGTTCATGGCTGGTGGTTTTGACGTGCTCAACCTGATCCAGTGCATTAAAAACCTGCAGGCATGACCCACACCGCACTGAACCGCTGGCAGCCCTGAGCTGAGCATTGGTTATGCGAAATGTTGTCTGGCAGTGGGGGCAAGTGACACTTGAAGGCGCCATGTTTACTTTTTACCTGATTTTTAGGCTGCGTTTAATTAGACCAGAGCCCCCGTACTGAATCCAGTCTAATTAATCGTACAGATACGTTCGTACCTGTATTTTGGCAGTCGTTTCTTTCGAACCGTGGTCAGGAACGTCGTGTACCTGAAAGCATGGCCCAGCCATCAAAGGTTACCGGGGTGTCCATGGAAAACCACTGTTCATACGTTTTAATTATTTCATCCGCTTGCTCTGCCAGTATGCCTGACAGCGCAATGGAACCACCTTCCCTGGTTAGACTGGCCAGTTTGGGAGCCAGTTGCGTCAATGGACCAGCCAGAATGTTGGCCAGTACGACATCAGCTTGTTCACTGGGTTCATCATCTGGCAGGAAAACCTCAAGCTTGCCTGCCGGGATTTTGTTGCGTTTTGCGTTCTCGATAGTGGCTTCCAGTGCCTGGGGATCCAAGTCGACACCTATTGCCATTCGGGCACCCAGTAACAGTGCAGCAATCGCAAGAATGCCTGAGCCACAGCCATAATCGATAATTTCTTTACCTTCCAGGTTGGCCTGTTGATCCAGCCATCGCAGGCAGAGCGCGGTGGTTGGGTGTGTTCCGGTGCCGAATGCCAGTCCTGGGTCCAGCATTAAGTTCACGGCTTCTGGATCCGGAACTTCCTTCCAGCTTGGGCAAACCCACAGGCGATCACCAAACTGCATAGGATGAAAGTGGGTCATCCACTCGCGTTCCCAGTCCTTATCTTCAACCAGTTCGACCTTGTGATTAGGGAAAGGGTTCAGTCCGGCATTTTCCTGGAGAAAAGGAATGACATCATCAGTACGGGTCTGGGCATCAAACAGACCAACGACAATGGTGTTATTCCACAGGGGAGTGGTACCCAGCTCCGGCTCATAGACTGGTTGATCTTTCGCATCCTGCAGGGTTACCGCACAGGCTCCTGCTTCCAGAAGCAGGTCTTCCAGAATTTCAGCATGGTCAGAAGTTGTATCCAGTCTGACTTGAATCCAAGACATTGTGTTATCCAGAATGAAAAGCGATAAGAATTCCGGCCTGTTCTTCAGGAGAGAAATTCATGGAACATAAGCAGCCTATTGTAGCTGAGCACGGGTATTTCATAAACAAGCATTGGCTAAGGTGCCAACTTCAGAAAAACAAAGGCCACTCCCGGAGGGGAATGGCCTTGGCTCAGCGACGTTTCAGCAGCCGATATTAATCAGCCAGCTTCTTTTCGAGATAGTGAATGCTGACACAGCCTTCTTTGAAGTGAGGGTCAGTCACCAGATCCTGATGGAGAGGGATGTTGGTTTTGATCCCTTCAATGACGGTTTCATCCAGTGCATTTTTCATCCGGATCAGGGCGGTTTCGCGATCCGGACCATAACTGATGATCTTGGCGATCAGTGAGTCATAGTAAGGAGGAACGCTGTAGCCGTTGTACAGGTGACTGTCGACACGAACGCCATTGCCGCCGGGTGCGTGAAACTGCAAAACCTTGCCAGGTGAAGGCATAAAGGTTTTTGGGTCTTCTGCGTTGATACGGCACTCGAACGCATGGCCTTTGAGTTCGATGTCTTCCTGACGAACGCTCAGGGGCATCCCGCTGGCGATTCTCAGCTGCTCTTTGACAATATCAATGCCACTGATCATCTCTGTTACCGGGTGTTCTACCTGAACACGGGTGTTCATTTCAATGAAATAAAACTCACCATTTTCATACAGGAATTCAAAGGTGCCAGCACCTTTATAGCCCAGCTCAATACAGGCACGGGTACAGGCACTGGCGACTTCCTGACGCTTCTCTTCCGGGATACCCGGGGCAGGCGCTTCTTCAATGACCTTTTGATGACGACGTTGCAGGGAGCAGTCACGGTCGCCTAGGTGAATAGCATTGCCCTGGCCATCGGCGAGTACCTGAAATTCCACATGACGTGGGTTTTGCAGGAATTTTTCCAGATAGACCGTATCGTTATTGAACGCTGCGCCGGCCTCTGATTTGGTCAGAGCTACGGAGCTGATCAGGTCTTCCTCATTGTGAACCACACGCATACCGCGGCCACCACCACCACCGGCAGCCTTAATGATCACGGGATAACCAATGTCACGGGCAATGGATAGTGTACGACTATGATCGTCAGTTAGTGATCCGTTGGAACCGGGAACGGTGGGTACACCGGCTTTCTGCATGGCTTCTATCGCGGAGACTTTGTCTCCCATCAGGCGGATAACATCTGCTGAAGGCCCGATAAAGGTAAAGCCACTGCGTTCCACCTGTTCAGCAAAATCGGCATTCTCTGACAGGAAGCCGTAACCGGGGTGAATCGCGGTTGCGTGAGTTACCTCGGCGGCACTGATGATGGCAGGAATATTGAGATAGCTGTCTGCCGGGTTGTTTGGACCGATACAGACGGACTCATCCGCCAGGTGCAGATGCATAAGATCTGCATCGGCTTTGGAGTGAACCGCAACGGTCTTGATGCCCAGCTCTTTGCAGGCCCTTAATATTCTGAGAGCAATTTCGCCCCGGTTGGCTATTACGACTTTATCGAGCATGACGCGACTCTCAGATAATGGTGAACAGGGGCTGGTCGAACTCAACAGGCTGACCATTCTCTACCAGAACGGCATCAATGGTACCGGATTTGTCCGCCTTGATCTGGTTCATCATTTTCATGGCTTCAACGATGCAGAGTACGTCACCTTCCTTCACCTGCTGGCCAACCTTGGCGAATTCCGGTGCATCGGGTGAAGGCGAACTGTAGAAAGTGCCAACCATGGGAGACTTGACCTGGTGACCGGATACGACAGGCTCTGCTGCTGACACAGGGGCTGCCGCTTCAGCCGCTGCCGGGGCTGCAGCCGGTGCTGGGGCTGGTGCCGCTGCTGGATAAGCAATAGGTGCTGCAGCCAGTGGTGCATTTTTTGAGTAACGGCTGATACGAACGGACTCTTCACCCTCATGGATTTCGAGCTCATCAATACCTGATTCTTCCAGCAGCTCAATGAGCTTTTTTACTTTTCTGATATCCATTGTCAGTCTCAAATGCTTGTACTGGCAGGACTGGCCGGCCAGTGTGGTTGATTTTGCGAAACATCGAGCATTCGACTTAGCGAGCGCACGATCCCCGATGGTCAGTTTTTGCCTGACAGTGCGGTTGTTTAAAACAGATTTAAGACCGTTGCACTGTGATTAACATGAATCAGAACGCGGTTCCGTGTTTGAACCGCGTTCTGATGAAATGGTTCGCGTTCTTATGGCTCTGGCTGTCTGGTAAGCCTGTCAATCGCCGCTGAAAGTGCCATGTCGTAGCCTTTAGGGCCCAGTCCGGCAATGACCCCTTCAGCAACGTCGCTGAAATAAGAGTGATGGCGGAAAGGTTCCCGGCGATGAACATTCGATAGATGCACTTCAATAAATGGAATCGCCACCCCGAGCAATGCATCCCTCAGTGCCACACTCGTGTGAGTGAAAGCCGCCGGGTTGATGATGATAAAACGTACCCCATCTTTACCCGCCTGATGAATACGGTCGATCAGGAGGTGTTCGGCATTGCTTTGAAAGTTGTCCAGCTGGAGGCCTGCATCAGCAGCCTGTTGGATAAGGTTCTGGGTGATCTGTTCAAGTGTGGTTGCACCGTATACACCAGGCTCCCGGGTGCCCAGCAGATTCAGGTTGGGACCATTGAGCACAAGAATGTCAGCCATGTTTATCCTCTTAAAGACCACAATTGCCCAGGTTGTAACCCTGCCTGATGGTAGGGGCTTTCAGCATTCAACCTTGCTTATGGACGCTGTGCGTATCGTTAACCGATTGCACGATGGGCAGTGAAGTGCATTGCCATCGTTACTGATCAGGCATTTTGCCCCATTGTCAAGAGTGCGTCCAGTTTGTGCGTGTTACAGGAGGTTAACGACAGTTACGAAGCATTTCATGCCTGTTTCAGACAAGTTCAGGTATCTGCAGTTTTTCCGTGGGCTTCAAGGAGTTTTGTCAGCTTTTGATGCAACTGAATCGCGGTGATTTCACCCTGGGATTTCAGCATCGGCAACGCCTTGCCACTGGCATCAAAGAACAGCAGGGCGGGAGGGCCAAACAGTTGATACTGGTTGAGGAACTGCTGATGTTCTGGCGTATTGTCTGTGATGTCCAGCTTGATCAGGGATAGGGTGGCAAGCTGGTCAGCAACCAGCGGGTCGGGAAAAACGGTTCGCTCAATGATCTTACAGGATAGGCACCAGTCCGCGTAGAGGTCCACCATGGCCGGCTGGTTCCTCAGTGCTGCATCAGCCAGCAGGGTATTCAGTTCGTTCAGTGTGGTCACCGTCCTGAAGCCGGAGCCCACCGGTTGTTTGGTCGTTACTGAAGTGCTGTGTTTGCTGACAAGGGGAGCCAGGGGATCACTATTGCCCATGGCGGCGCCAACAATCAGGCAGGTACCGTATATCAGACAGAGCATACCGATGGTCTGTCTGAGCTTCTGGTGGGCTTCATTCAGGTTGGTATGAAGTGCGCCCAGGAATACACCACTGCCAATCAACAGGGCTCCCCACAGGAAGAGCGTGACCGGTGGAGAGATAATCCGTTCCAGCATCCAGATGGCAACCCCGAGGAGTAATACGCCAAAGAATGAGCGAATTCCATTCATCCAGGCGCCAGATCTTGGCAGCCAGTGCCTTCCTCCTAAAGCCAGAACAAACAGCGGAATGCCCATGCCCAATCCCAGGGCAAACAGGGTCAACCCACCAAACAGGGCATCACCGGTTGAGCTGATGTAGATGAGGGCGCCGGCGAGGGGCGCTGAGACACAGGGAGAGACCACCAGTGCAGAAAGTATCCCCATCACGGCTGCACCCGATAAACTGCCTGAACGTTGTTGATTGCCACTGAGTCTGTCGCGGATTCTGGCGGGTAGCTGTAATTCGTAAAGGCCAAACATGCTCAGTGCCAGAAGCACGAAGAGCAATGCCATTGGAATCAGCAGCCAGGGAGACTGAAGCTTTGCCTGAAGATTCAGGCTGGCACCAAACAGACCCATCAAGGTACCAGCAATGGCAAAGGTGGCTGACATGGTGAGTATATAGGTTATCGTCAGGGCAATGGTTCTGGCTTTGCTCTGTTCCTTTGCTCCCAGGATCAGGCTGGAAAGAATCGGGAACATGGGCAGGACGCAGGGCGTCAGGCTGAGCCCAATACCCGCCAGCACAAAGAGCAGTAGAGCAATCGGCAGGCTGTTCTGTTCCAGCTGCTGCTGGAAGGTATTATCAGGGCCCGTTGTCTCAGGGCGGACAGCACTGACCGATGCTGGTGACTCGCTGGCTTCTGCCTGGGCAACCAGTGGAATGACCACTTTATGTGGTGGATAGCAAAGTCCGGCTGTGGCGCAGCCCTGGAAGCCGATTTCCAGCTCTGGCAGGCTGCCAGAGTGGTTGACAGGAAGCTTGATTACAAAGTTATTGCTGAAAATCTCCAGCTCTTTGTTGTAATACGGGTCAAATATCTGCTCGCCAGCGGGATAGGTTTCGCTGCCCAGACTTTTAATGTCGGTTGCCGGGGTGAAGGTAAACCGATGCTTATAGAGGTAGTGCTCTGGTGTTACAAGAACATCAACAATGGCGTTGCCCTGCTCAATCCGTCCGGTGAACTGAAAAGCTTCTTCGACGGGAAGAAAGTCCTGGTTTTCACCGGAATCTGCCCCGAATAACTGCCTCAGGTTTGCCTGGGCAGGCAATGAGATGAACAGACCCAGAAACAGGGCCCAGATCAGGGTAAGATGGTGTCTTGGCATATAAGCAGCTGTTTATAATGGCGAATGCTATTTATTGTGCAGTGATATATCAGAGATGCAAGTGGGGAAGGAGGATAGAGGAAAGAAAACCATTTGAGATGCATGGAAGCGCTCAGGCCGGGGCCTGAGCTGCTGGGTAAGAAGATCAGCCTTTGTAGTTGGCGGCGGACTTCTTGATGACTTCCAGGGCCGCTTCGGAACCTTCCCAGCCATCGATCTTAACCCACTTGCCTGGCTCAAGATCTTTATAGTTTTCAAAGAAATGCTCAATCTGCTGGAGTAGCAGAGCTGGCAGATCCGTGTATTCTTTCACGTCTTTGTAGATCGTGGAGAGCTTGTCGTGAGGAACGGCAATCAGTTTCTCGTCACGGCCACTTTCGTCAGACATGTTCAGCATGCCAACCGTACGGCAGCGAATGACTGAGCCCGGAATAACCGGGTATGGCGTTACAACCAGCACGTCGAGAGGGTCGCCATCATCAGCCAGTGTCTGGTTAATGTAACCGTAGTTGGCTGGGTAGAACATTGGGGTTGCCATGAAACGGTCAACCAGAATGGCGTCCATATCCTTGTCAACTTCGTACTTGATTGGCGAAGCATTGGCAGGGATTTCGATGATAACGTAGATATCTTCTGGCAGATTTTTACCAGCAGGAACAGATGCATAGCTCATTGACAGTCAATCTCTGTGTGAGGTCCGTTTAAAATTGCCGCGTATTATATAGAGTTTGCTTCGTTCTTTTCCACTATACGAGGTAGCTTCAAAAGGTCTGTTCCTATCAATACGGCATGGTAAAATGTCTCACCATGCCTACTCACTGCTCATAAGCGGCACTTTTTTCAGCATTTTTGCTCCATCCTACTGCGTCCTTTACCTTTAAAAGCTCATTTAAATGAGTAGTGGTGTACGTAGCGTGAGATTGTTTGCTGTCTCTCCTATACACCAATCAAGAAGTAGTAAGGAGGTAGCGTAATAGCACCTTAAAAGGGGAGGATTTACAATAATGAATCAACCCATAACCATCAGCAGATATAAAAATTTTGGCCAAGCGCGGTAAAACAGTTGACTCAACTGGATTTTCAGAGAAATGAGAAGGGTATTATTAAGCGTTTTAATCAAGAATAGTTGCTACAGATAATTCAGTCTGAAGCAACTATTGGCTGGATATACAAGCTGGTACTGGTCTGGTTTTAGTCCAGAGGGATCTCATCGAATACAGAAGTCGAATCGACCATTTCATATTCGCCAAATACATCACTGGAGGTGCTTTCGGCTGGGGAATTATATCCCGCATACGCGTTGGTAGCGCAGTTGATTGCAGCACAGGTCAGTTGATACCCTGTCTTACCGACTGCTTTGACTGCGGTACACGTCAGCTCATAGCCTTTATCAATCGAATAATTGGCGATCTTTTTGGTCCCATTAGCAACCATTTCACGATATTCTGGGTTGCTTGATACGATATAGGTACCAACAATAATCACGGTTGAAGCTGGAGCTACGGTGTATCCGAGATAAACCGCTGTAACGACAAAAGTATCCCTTTTAAACGTACTGGCAGATTCAGCTTGTGGAGCCGTTGGAGTCGTTTGTGGAATTGCTGGCGTAGTCATTTTAAAAGTCCTTTATTTAAATAAAAAATGCCTGATCATCCGGTTAGATAATTAATTGAGATGAAAGTTCAATTTTTATTGATATCCTGACTTTCTTTTTAGCCTGTTGTGTAAGTTATTGATTTATAGCTATGAATTTAGCTTTTAAACAGGTGGTTAAATGTCTTCTGGCACCAATAGTTGCAACCCATGTTTTTAAAACTTGTTAAGAGGTGGCTTACCAAGATCAGCATTTCACCGACTTGCAGCTAAAATTAGAAAGATAGCGTGTTGACTGCTTTAATCGGGAGACTTGCTCAGGAGGTGCCTGTGAGATCAATTACTGTTGAAGACTGTATGACGCCTAATGTTGTGTCCATCTCTCCAGATATTCAGGTGGCTGAAGCAATTCGCATTTTGTTGCAACATAATATTACCGCTGCACCGGTCGTAAATGATGAGCATGAGCTGGTGGGCATTCTTTCAGAAACGGATTGTCTGGAGGGAACGCTGAATGGCAGCTATTTCTCACAGGATGCAGGCCTTGTTCGGGAGTATATGACAACCAAGGTCATTACTGCGGAGCCTAAGGATGATATTATCTCAATTTATCAAAGGTTTATGGCGGACAAGGCGTTTCGGGTGCCGGTTCTTTCAGAAGGTCGCCTGGTTGGAATATTAAGTCCAAAAGACCTGATGTCCGCCGTACTTGAGTTCTATGAACGCCCTATCGATTCTATGTGATGAGCCCTGGTGGTGTTGTTTTTATTCCACCGGTCCAGGCTACGCGCTTACCGGCTGTTACTGTCATCATTTTCTGGGGAATCATCAAAATTGAACTTTGGTAACTCCAAACCTTTATAGATAGCCAGGATTCGAAGGGCAAAGCCAGTAATCAGGGTAATCAGGATTACGACACTGTGTGAAAGCGATGTTGTCTCCAGGCCGAAATAGAGCCAGGCGGAAAGAAAAGCAATGCTTCCATAAAGCTCTTTGCGGAACACCAGGGGCACCTGATTGCATAAAATATCTCGCACGACCCCTCCAAAAGCCCCGGTAAACACCGCCATGGTTGCGGCGATGACGTAGCCATGCCCTAGCTCAAGGGTCTTTTGGGCACCAATGATACTAAACGTGATCAAGCCTACGGCATCCAGCACCAGGAACAGTTCTGTCATGTAACGAATCCAGGGGCGGATAAAAAGTACAAATAAGGCGGCTGAACAGGTGACCATCAGGTATTCGGGTTTACCAACCCAGACCATGGGGTGGTTATTCAGCACCAGGTCACGGACCGTTCCCCCTGCGAATGCTGTACAGCAGGCAATGATTAAGATCCCAAATGGATCCATTTTTTTTCTTCCCGCAACAATAGCTCCCGCCATTGCTTCCACAGTGATGGCCAGTAGGTAGAGCGTTTCTAGCACGTTGGTATTCCCAGCTAAATTTCTTTGAATAACAGGTCTTAGGATAGTTATTTTTTATTTCTTTATTTTAGTAATTAAAATTTTTTTTTAATTACATTTTGATTATTCGTTTTGACACTTATTAATCAGCTAGACTTTTCTTTTATATAACGGAGATATTTAAAAGGGAATTTTCATGGCCGATGGTACGAGACCTTCAGTGCTCACAAGTCCCACATTTTCTAACCCTGTAATTACTCCCAAGAGTAGAGGGGGGACTTTTGCAGATAGAAAAACGGTAGCCTGTCCACCTAGAACCAGTATGCTTCTTCCAAAGCCTGGTTATGAACATGAAAGGCGCTTTGAGTCATCAGGTTCAAAATCCCGGCTTTTAGACAGAGGCTCTGCATCAACAGACAGTTTTGATGACCTGGGTGTTGATATGTCATTTGAACCTGATGGGGAGGGATACGACGCTGATAAAGAGTCCCAATATGAATCCACACTTCCTCGTGTGCGCCATGACTCTGGAGTATCTCTCGACGATGATGAATTATTGCCTTTGGATCCAGCTAAAGCCCAGTTATTCATTGAAGGTGCAGCTGATTTATTGGATGCTCGAGAGGCTGGGCTTTCCATTGAGGGGGGAGAACAGCCAGAAGCAATTTCTCAAAAAAGCTTCATGAATCAATTGAAAACCGGGCTGAAAAAATTCTTCAAAATGGTGATGGACTTTGCCAGCAAACACAAAATTGCCATTGGGCTGGCGTTATCACTTATTTTTGTTGCCATTATGTGCACTCCCGCAGGTCCCGCTATTGCTGCAGGTGCAGGCCTGGGGATTCTCATGTCTGTTGGATTAATATCCAGCTCTGTATTTTTTGGGGCATTGCTGGTGGATCTGATGGGAGGGCTTGGGCCTGATGCCTCGAGAGTTCCCCAACCTAACAGTGGTCAGAACCAAAATCAGAGCAGTGATAAGGAGACTTCAAAAACCGAGTCCGCAGATAGGGCGAATGGTGGAGACTCGGGAGGGGCGCGCAGCAGCGATGGTACCTTCCATGTTGAACCTCAGTCTGCCTCACAGAGCAAACCTGTTTCGAAAGGCAATCCTACTGCAAACGTAGGCGTACAGAGCTCTGCTACTTCGGAGACACAGTATGAACAGCCTTTTTCACTGGAGAGATTCGAAACCTGGGTTCATGAGCATATTGGTAAATGGGCTCATAAGGATATGTGGGGGGAGCTTTTAAAGAATAGGAGTACTCGTGGTGAGGCTGGAGAAAGGGTTATTGACGATCCTGCGCACTTAGAGGACTTCTGTGAGAAGTTTTTTGAACACGATATAGAGCTCATTGATTTGGTAAAATCACCTCTAACAGATGGGGCTGGTGCTTCCGTTCAAGAGCAAGCAGAGTTAATGCGAACCACGGAAGAGGTTGTGCATGCAATTATTGCAAAAATGCGGCCAACGGCTGATTTTCTGTCACAAATGCAATTAAATCTTGGCGCTGCAGCTCAAGACCTTGGTTCCTATTTTACCTCCGATTTGACCGAAGATTTTTTGTCATTACAAAAGCGACCATACTACGAAGGTGCTGATCGAACAGCACCAGCTGAGCTTCGATCATCGGACCTGGTCAGAGTGGTTCAACGAGCTCTTAAGGTTGAGTCAGAAAGGCTTGCTGCGAAGAAACCTACAAGTGAAGTGAGTATCGATACTAGAGACCTGATTAAGGATACGACCAGATCAGCGGAGGTTGATACCAGAGACCTGATGAAGGAGACGACCAGATCAACAGAGGTGGATACCAGGGATCTGGTGAAGGAGACGACCAGATCAACGGAGGTGGATACCAAAGATCTGGTTAAGCAGACCACACATGAAATGGAAACGGATACCAGTGGGTTGTTACAAACTCATGCTATTGAAATTCAAACAGAACCTTTTGTACCGCCAGCGGATGAAAATCCTGCTCCTGTCGCACTGGGAGACGCCCGGAAAAGAAGGGCTCGAGTGGTCAGAGAACGCAATGAGCGCAAGGTAAAAGTGTCTGATAATGACTGGACTATGGCTGAGATTAGCAAGAATCCAGTAACTTTTAAGAAGCTTTCCAATGAATTGATGTCGTGTTCAAAGTTATTAGACTCATATTGGAGTAACAGTGATGGTTCTGATCGACAAATGAGCACTAAACACAAAGTGCTTATTAAAGAGCTTGAAGAAGAGATTGTTTTAAAAATGAATGATGATAAAGGTACATCAGTACATCCAGTCGATAAAAGCTTTATGCTTGTTGTTGTGCAAGAAGCTGCCTTAAAAGTCAAAGAGCGAGCTGAAGCAATTGCTACAAAAGGTGGCGAAGATGTTGATGTCAGTACACCGGAAAAACGAGAAAAGTTTATTGAAACGATACTAGAGCGCGATGGTGGAGATAAAGATCTACCCAGCATTGATCAGGCTTTTATAGATACAGATGCAAGACTCTACGAGCCTGAAATAACAAGAAGATATATTGAAAAGTGGTTAATTGATAATTGGAAATTATAATTTATTTTTTAATTTCTTTTCTATTATAAAAAAACTCGACCAAGGTGTAATTGGCAAGAACATCGTTTCATAACCTAGAGTTAAAGGTAATGCTTTTAGGGATAATTCAATAAAGACAGGGAGTCATTAATGAGTAACCCCGTTGGCGGCACAGGTTCCACCGGCACTGAATCAGGAACAACCACAACTACAACTATTACGTTGAATGATGCCAGAATTGCTTCACTTCGTGCTGCCGGTTATACCGATGCCCAGATTGAAGCCCTGTTGTCCCTGGCGGACCCTGATGATCAGGGTAACTCATTAACCCCAACCCACTTTTATTCTGTGAATAAACAGACGCTGAATGCACTCCAGTACACTGGTGAACTGGATGAAGCTTCACAGCAGCTGGTTTATTTGCAGGCTCCCATCGCTCTGGTTCAGGAAGTCAGTAATCCTGCTAACTGGCAAGGGGATACTTATGTCGGCCCCGGGGCATCGGAAATCAATGCCTATCTGCTGGGTGAGCCAGTCGACTTTACCAAGCCGAGTCTTGATGCATTGATTATGTCTGTACTCACAGCAAGAGCCGATATTCTTCAGGCCCAGTTGGAAGAGCAGATTCAATCCATCAATGAAAAAAATGATTTGCTGGAAGAAGCAAATGCTTTTTTGGCTCGGGCTAAGGATAAGAAGGCCGCAGCGGGTACTTCAGGCACCGCAGCCATCGATGCTGACATGACAAATTTCTGGAATAAGTTAGGGGCTGATTTAGCCGCAGGTGGTAGTCCATACAACTCGGCCGAGTGGGACGTAAACATTGAAGCACTGAAAGGTAAAATTGAGGCATTGACCAGTCAATCTCAATTGGAAACGACCAAGCTGCAGCAGACAATTAATAAATACAACCAGACATTCGAAATGCTTTCGAATTTTATCAACAAGTACTTCCAGTCAATAAGTACGATTATTCAGAACCTGCGTTAACTCATGGAGGAGTCACACGTGAATAATGAAGAGCTGAGCGGTTATGAAGGTGAAGAACTGGAGAATATGCTCCTGGACTTCTTTGGTAAGGGTGGCACCTTCAAAGATTTGAAAAACATGAGTGATGATGCCATGGAAGCCATTTATTCAGTGGCTTACAACCTATATCAAGGTGGGAAGTACGAAGAAGCACAGAAGGTCTTTCAGTTTTTATGTTTTTACGATCATTTCAATCGTAAATATTTTCTGGGGTTAGGGGCATGTCAGCAAATGCAGAAGCAGTATGACAATGCCATCGAGATTTTCTCCTTTGCCACCATTCTTGATTCAGATGACCCTCGTCCCATGCTTTATATCGGCGACTGCCACATGGCCAAAGGGGATAAGGAAAAGGCCCGGGTTGCTTATGAAACCTCCATTGAGTGGGCTGGTGACAGTGCTGACTACGCTCAGGATCTTGAGCGCGCAAAAAACATGCTGGAAAACTTGCAATAATTGAGGAGTAAGCAGGATGTCTACGATTCCATTAGGACCTCAGTCGACGGATAGAACGGGTGTAGATCCTTCGGTCTTCCAAAAGACGGATCAAGCTGAAAAAGAGCGCATTAACCGCGGTTACTCCACACAGAACAGTGTGTCCACTGCACCGGTACAAGATGATGTCCAGCTGCCACAGACCTCGCACGATCTGGATGCGCCAGCTGAAGGGGCTGATACGCCTTCTGAAAAGGTGTTGAAGGAAATTGCGGTATTTACAGAAATTAAAAATCATTTCAAGGCCGATCCCGAAGCAACAAAGATGGGACTTCTTGGCGAATTCGCAATAGAAGGTCTTGATCCGGATTTTCTAAAGTCAGCTATCGAGGGGGCGGGCCCATTTGGGGAGTTTCTGGAAGAAGCTCTATCAAGGCAGAATCCTCTTGCCAAGCACATCAGCTCTTTGCAAAGCAATAAGGAACACCTTCTATCTCTCGGTTACAGTGAAGACCTGATTAATGGGCTTCTGTCACTGGCTGACCCTAATGACCCGGATAACTCTCTCGCCAGTATGCACTCATTCTCTGCCTGGGTGACTGGGAAGCTTGCCGGTGATAACTCACTGGAACAGTTAAGCAACCTGTTTGCAGATACCCTCAACAGAGTGGCGAACCTGAAAGGTGGGCCTGCTGATCTGCATGCTCAGTTGCAGGCTGATCTGAAACAATTCAATACCACGTTTCTGGATTCTAAGAAGCACATTGATGTGGACAGTGCCACATTGATGCTGATGCAGATACAGACCCGAATTCAGAATAACCGTCTGATATTTGACCAGGAAAATATCAAGGTTAATCAGATAGCCAGGGAGCAGGCGTCTGAAAAACGGATGAACAAGATTCTGGATTCCATTGAAAAGGCGAAGGAAGCGAAAAAAGCCGGGTTAATCAGTAAAATCTTTGGTGGTATCGCGGTTGCGATCATGTCGATTGTCGCCGCCATCATGATCGCCAGTGCCGTGTTTACCGGCGGGGCTTCTGCTATTGCAGCAGCAGCACTGATGACTGCAGCTACTGCTCTGGTTATCACCATGATGGTGTCTTCTGAAACCGGTAACTGGATGATGGAAATGTTCGGTACCGAACAGGATCAAATGATTGGTGCCATGGTGTTCTGGTCAGCAGTGATTCTGGTGTTAACGTTGGGTGCTGCCGCTGCCACGGGTATTGCCGGTAGTGGTGCTGCTGCAGCGAATGCTACGGCAAGCGGTGCAGGTGCAGCAGCCGGGGGAGGGGGCGCCGGTGGCGCATCGGTCACTGCTACCGCAACAACCGTTGCATCTGCCGCTTCAAGGGCGTCCAGAATCGCCAGTATGGCCGCTCGCTTTGCCCGGATCTTAAGGATTACCGGTGGTGCATCCATGACGGGGGATGGTTCAGCCAGCGCTGTCAGTACCAAATTCCAATATGATGCCGACATGTTAAGGGCCGAGGCTAAAGAACTCTATGCCTGGATGTTGCATAACCAGCATCTGATTGATGACTTGATTGAAGATATTCAGAAAGCGATTGATGAGATGCAGCAGGGTTTCTCAGTCATAGCCAACATTCTGAAAGATAACCACGATACAAAGACAAAGCTTATCGGACTCATTAAAGGCTAACTTTCTAATAATTGCCTTTGCGTTAACAGAGATACATGGAGGTAGCTCATGGCAGGGATTTCTAATACAGGTTCGGTTGGACAGACGACTCAGCAGCAACCGGCTTTGGAGGCGGGAAAAGCCGCCGCAAAGGATAAAGTATCCGCAGGTCATCTTTCAGGCGACAATATGCGGGTTTCCAGTCAGGGGGCAAGAAGTGCTGCACTGAGAGGTAACCAGGCCCAGGGGCCTAACCTGGATGCGCCTCAGGACCTGAACCCTACCCAAATGGAAGCGGCCAATGCCCAGATGGCGGAAGTTGGTGAGCTCACGGATCAGGCACTGGCCAATACGAAAGCGTTGCTGACCAACATTCTGGATGGAAATGTCACCCCTGAACAGGCAGCCAGACTTCAGAAGCATGCAGCCTCTCTTCAGGGTGCCAGCGAGTATCTTGAGAATCTTCAAGGTAAAGGTCTGGATACCCCTCAGGGGAAACGTAGCGTACTGGCCGGTATGGGCTTTAACGATGCTCAGCTCGAGGCTCTGTTATCTCTTCTGGCCAACCCGGATGATGCCAATAATACACTGGCTTCCTTACACGGTGGTCAGGGGGTGCTGGATCAGAAAAAGTCCGCTTTACGTTCACTGGGGTTCAGTGATAGCCAGATTGTAGCATTGCTTTTCATGGCTAACCCCGATGAAGATGGTAATGGCCTTGATTCTCTCCTCCAGGCTGGTTCTAACCCCAAAGCAGCACTCGAAGCCCTTGGTTTCAAAGGCCCTCAGCTTGATAGGCTGATGACATTGTTAAACGGTCAGGCGAAAACGGGTGAGTTTGCAGAACAGGCAAAATTATTGTCGCAGATGGGATTCAGTGATGCAGAGATTGAAACCATTCTGTTGGCGAGTGATCCTCAGTTGCTGAAGCAGCAGAAGGCGCTGATGCAGGCAGCCGATCCTAAGCTGGCCAGCCTGTTACAGGCAAACAGTACGGGACTTAACCTGTTGTCCCAGAACAACATTTTTGATCAGAAAATTCTGGAGCAGCTGGTTGATATCTTTGCGGTTATGGAGCTGCTGCATGAAATGAGTGTCACCCAGCGACGCAATGCCAGGGAATTCCGTGCTGTTGAATATGAAGCAGCCAAGAACGAGATTCTGAACCAGGCAGACGAGATGAAGAAAGCAGCACTGATGACGGCTATTGGTGGCTGGGTCAGTGCGGGTACCAAAATTGCCGGTGGTGTTGTCCAGGGTGGTCTGGCAATCAAGTCTGGTGGTGCTCCGAACCAGGGAGCCATGCAGCAGCAGGTTGCACTGGCCAACGGTGTTTCACAAATTGTTACTGCTTCAGGTGACATGGTCAAAGCGGGTATGGATTACCAGGCGGGTATGCATCAGGCGCAGGTTAAAATTCACGAAGCATTCCAGAAAACCCATGATAACGCTGCACAGGCTGAGAGTGAGTTCATGAACTTGCACTCCGATATGATCCGTACGGTTCAAAGCAAAATGGATGAGATCATCCGCTCATGGTTTGAGACATTGAAGTCAACGACCAGAGCTTGATAATTAAAGCAAAAAGGATGTGGTTTATAAGATGTAGCCAACCTTTCCGGTTGGCTTTTTCTTGTAAAGAGGGACGGTATGAGTAATCCAATAGGGCAGGTTTCTCAGCAGGCAATCACAACATTGTCTGCTCCAGCACAGCTGGCTTCTGGTGCAGAAAAAGTTGGGAATAGAAATGGGGTTCAGGTTGCTGCTTCTAATGTGAGCTCACCGATTCCTGATAATGTTGAAGAAGTCTCAATGGGGGCCGCCAAGTTTAAAAAGTTCGACGAGCGGGAAGTTTCAAAAGCAGAGCCAAGGATTGCGCGAATACTCGAATTAATCCGGAGAATCGAACAGGTTGACCCTGTAGAAGGGGTGGATGACTTCAAAAACAGTGTGGCCAGCAATACCAATAGAAATCTCAACCGCAAGGACTTTCAACAGCAAGCTGAAAATAACTTTGAAGATGTTTTTCACCAATATGTAGCCTTATTTGAAGCAGCTGATGCTTATGAAGCAGTGAATGGTGAAGGAAGCGCAAGTGAGATTTATGCTGCAGCTGATGAGCTGAAGAACAATAATCGCCAGGCCATTCTTATTGGTCTTAACCTGACTGAAGAAGCGGCGAGTGTTCTGGAAGAAAGTAATCTGGATGCGCCTGTCTCCGAGATTCGTCAGGAATACTTTGATCATGTTCAGGATCATACGACACTTGAAAAGCTTTACCAGGCCTTGGTTGAGCGTCATGGCGCTGGGAACTTTGAAGATGCAGTAGAAGTGCAGTTGAGGTTATTGTCCGCCGATTTAGCCTGTCTGGAATCATCGGCAGCTCCAGAACGCTTAATGGCTGTGTTAAACGATATGGCACAACTGAAGGTGTTAGTGGGGGTACATGAAAACTGCATGGAGACTCAGGAACAGATTGGGCGTCAGCCTCATAACCTGAAAGTTGCTGCAGATGAACTGATGGCCAGGCTGTTAGGGTTGGTCAATCAGCAGTGGATTACCGAAGCAGATTTTACGGGACTTGCAGATAAGTTAGGCGTTACCCAGTTGCAGTCAAAAATTTTCTTTATGAATAAAACGGCAGAGACGGTAAACCTGATACCCGCTGAGATATTTTCCAGCGATGAAGCACAATTAGCGATGCTTGGTACGATCAAAGAAGTGCAGGATGCTCTGGTGATTGAGGAAGAGGGGGGTAATCAGCCAGTTGATGACAACTACGCAACGGTTGGAGAAGTGACGTTAGACCTCGGCATTCTTCAGGACATCGCTGCCCCAATGGGGATCAATATACCTGGAGCTGAAAAAAACATTATTCCAGGAGTCATACCGCAGGACAGTTCTGCTCAAGCTGTGCAAACAGAAGAGCCTATGGAAGTTACTGTGTCATCGACTGAGAACGATCCATCTCCTGCTACAGCTGAACGCCGGGCGACAAAACGAACAGCAGAAAGCAGTGTGGATGAATCCAGCAGTAAAAAATCGAAAACCAATCTCGAGGGACTTTCTGAAAATGGTAAGCCGAGAGCGGAGCAGGATGTTTATGCTGAACGCCGGGCGACAAAACGAACTGCAGAAAGTAGTGTGGATGAATCCAGTAGTAAAAAATCGAAAACCAATCTCGAGGGGCTTTCTGCAAACGGTAAGCTGAGAGCGGAGCAGGATGTTTATCTGGAAAAAGCTGCGAAATTGTACCAGCAGAAAGGTGAGAAGTATGTGGTTGACAGCTCGCTGGACGCACTCAAATACTCCCTGAGTCGCGGACCGGATAATATCCTGGCCTCGCTGCAGGAAATTGCGAAAAATAAAGGCGGAGCATTTGCCAAAAAACTGGAAATAGCCATTACGCCTGAAGGCAGTGATAAAGCGTTAAAACTGATTCCACCTGGAGAGGAGCTTAAAGGGGTCGCTGATCTTGAGGGATTGGTGAAAACCGCCATAACCGTTCTTGAAGAGCATTTTGAAACCAGTTTTAAGAATTTCAATCTTGAAGAAATAGAAAAAGAGCTGGCAAGCCTTAAAGAGTCAATTTCCGATCTAGACTCCAAAATGACCAGTAAAAAGCGTGGGCGTTCGAAGGGCGTTAAACAGTTTGACCAGCTGGAGTACTCTCGCAAATTCAATATCAGAGCAGATCAAATGGCAGGCGTTGTTGAGGCTTCACTGGAATCGCCGAGTGATGAAGTCATGGCTGAAGAAGACAA
This sequence comes from Endozoicomonas sp., assembly GCF_965196975.1. Taxonomy (NCBI): domain Bacteria; kingdom Pseudomonadati; phylum Pseudomonadota; class Gammaproteobacteria; order Oceanospirillales; family Endozoicomonadaceae; genus Endozoicomonas; species Endozoicomonas sp. The sequence continues at coordinate 3,089,399 of NZ_OZ239981.1, read as the reverse complement.
GGAAAATAGAGCACCTAAAAGCCAATCAGTTCCATTGCCAAATAGAATGGCGCAGGAAATGCCCGTATTTAAGGGGGATGCTATATGGGATGTCAATACGGGGGATAATAGTCCACCCCCCTTTCTTGATGAAGATGGTGATGGGTACAGAAATGATTGATTCAACGCGTTATAGATGATTGGTTAGGGATTTTTTTAATAAATAAAGCATGGGGAGCTCCATGGACTGGCGAAATAATGTGATTGCAGAAGTTGGTGAGGGAATGGGGATCAGTGGCCTGAGTTTTGGCGACACGGGGGTTGTGAGTTTTCAGTTTGACCAGATTGGCGCACTTTATCTGGAGTTAAAAGAATCGGGTGTATTAATGTATCTGGCCCGTGAAATCGATGAATTTAATAGTTTGCCAATATTGGAGCGGGCGCTGGAAGCATGCCATTACAAAAGAAGCTTTCCTTATTCTCTGCAGGCAGGTGTCAAAAATAATCAATTATTCATCTGCCTGTTTTTATCGGATAGCGATTTCAGCCGTCCTGATGTTGAGCGTGCAATGGATTTTCTAATGTCGAAAGTGGATGAGCTAGTATTGTAGTTAGAATCGAACAAATAAAAAAAGCTGTATTAATAAGCAGCAAAGAGGATTTTTAAGTACCTCATACCAATCAATAAAGAACAGAGGTTACTATCATGGCGGACAATATTATCAAGACGGGCGATCTTGTTGATAAGGCTCTGGAAAAAACACAGGAAGGCTTTGCCAACCCGGATCAACCTGAAGAAGGGGCAGCAGGGCGCTTTGCGGAGCTGGTTTCCGGGCAAACGCCTGAAGAGGCTGCTCAGGCGGCGAATTTTAAACCCATAGAAGTGACCGCGAACCCGGATGCTCCGGCTTTAACCCTGGGGGATAAAGTGCTTAAAGGAATGCAGGGGCTCAGGGATCATGTAGAAAACAGGGCTGATCTGGTCAAGATGCACCTGGCTCCGGGGGAGGCCATGGGGATGAAAGATATGTTCAATACGCAACTGGCAATGACTAACCTTATGATTACTGAGGATTATATAGGAAAAATCGTCAGTAAGAGTACGCAGACGTTTGACACTCTGTTGCGTAATCAATGATATAGTCCAAACTTAATTTTTACACACGTTAGTCCATTAAAAACCATAAAGTACAAAGCCATTGAAAATAAATAGTTTTTTATGGCTTTTGTATCCTTCCTTATATCTCCGCATTGTCTGTTAAGAACTAATTAGTTACTGGATTTGTCTATTGTTTTGTGCACCAAAATGACAATATTGTTGTGTACCAAAAAATTCTGTGTACCAATAATGTGTAAATCGTCAAAAAACGGCATATAGCAAAAAGTAATTTATACCAATAAGAGGAAATAACGTGCTGAGCGATAAAGAAATTGTCCGCATGCACCAGAGTGGTTTTACAGGGAAAAAGGAGTTTAAAGTAGTGAATGAGGGGGATGGCTCTCTGGCTATTCGGTTTGTAAAAAAAGGGGTGGACTTATATTTTAAGTGCCGTGGTGATAAAGGATTTAAGTACACAAAAATTGATCGTCATTATTTGGAAAAGGGTGAAGGAATTACCATTGATAAGGCGATTGAAATTTCCAGGGCTGCTGGCGCCATTAAAAATGCTGGAGGTGATTTTCTTGAATACATCAAAAAAGCAACAGGAAAAAAAGCAGAAGATCTGAAACAGGATGATAATGTCAATAAACAGACAGGAGAGGGTGCTCTCTCTGAATGATTGAAACAATAGTGCTCTATTTTCACAGCTACTATGGGAACACCACTCATAATAGTTAACTGTCATGCCCGCTTCTGTTATTTCCAGCTCTACCAAAAGCATCGTTTTGCAAATTGAAGTTTCTATAGATTCAGGCAACATGCTGAATCTTGAAGATAGTTTACAGCGTGCACTCAATGAAGCCGGGCAGCTTGGAACAAAAGAGTTATTGGGGCTATTTGAATCACCCAATAAAGAACCTATCGTCGTTAATCAGCAGAAGTGGAACTACAAAGGAAAGGTTCTTAAGCACTATGAAACCTTATACGGTCGTATACCTTTGGAGCGCTCCGTATATCAGGGTGTCAGAGGTGGCAGTACTCTGGCAGCACTTGATCTTCGTGCCGGTATTATTGGTTCAGCTACCCCCAAATTTGCCAAGTCTATCGCCTGGAAATACAGCCAGATGCCAGCGCCTGCGGTAAAAGAAGATTTTGAGACCAACCATCAAAGGACGCTTTCAAATTCTTATATCAAGCATTTATCGGACAGAGTAGGTGCATTAATTGAAGACCAGCAAGACACTCACTACCACCTTCCTCCACTAAAAGAGCCTGTTGAAACAATAGCCATTGGTCTGGATGGAACCTGCATGCTGCTTTGTGAAGAAGGCTGGAGGGAAGCCATGTGTGGGACATTGAGCCTATATTCTGCAGATGGAGACAGGCTCCACACGATATATACAGCCAGTTCGCCAGAGTATGGTAAACAAAGCTTTATGAGCAAGCTCGACGAGGAGATTGCAGATCTAAAACGACTCTACCCAAATGCCACATACATCGGGGTAGCTGACGGGGCTAGAGAAAACTGGAGTTATTTGAAACAACATACCTCTGGGCAGATACTCGATTTTTATCATGCATCTGAATATTTAGCTGGAGCAGCGGAAGCACTGTTTCCAACCAGTAAGGCGAAGCGACACCAGTGGCTTGAAGACAGGCTACATAGTTTGAAAAACAAGCGTGGAGCAGCCAAAAAAATCCTTCAGGAAATTGAATCAGCCGAGCTCCCGAAAAAGACAATCGCACTGACAGAGAAGCGCTACAAAGCTGTGAGCTATTTTACAAACAATCACCAGTTAATGAATTATCATCAGGCGCTTAAACGCCATTGGCCAATAGGTTCAGGAGTTACTGAAGCGGCTTGTAAGACTCTGGTAAAGCAACGATTATGTGGTTCTGGAATGAGGTGGAAAGCAACAGGAGCGGAAGTGCTTTTGACAACAAGAGCACTGATCCAGAGTAAGGGGCGCTGGGAACAACTTTGGTCTGAGTTCATGACTGGAAAGGTTGAAGCTAACCTATGAGTCAGTTATCAAATTGAGAGAGCACCCACAGGAGACTCAGCTACTTTTTACCAATTACTAACTGATTACTTGGAATTGCATCTTAAAGGGAGGCGTGGCTATAAAAGTACAAAGAACTCATTAAAGAATCATGTGTTCGAAGTTAAACGGTTTCAATTTATGCTTGACCTTCCTGCGAATGAAATCAAACCGGCTCATATTGTAGATATTATTTCCAGGCTTATTCATGAAGTGAAGGTGGGACAGCAATGTAACAGGGTAAGGAGTATGCTCTCTGCTGCGTTTGGTTGGGGCATTAAACATGATCATAATCCTTTGTTCCAAACTCAGAAGCGTAAGTTGAAAGTAACTATTCAGCACCCTTCTAGAACTTACACATTGACAGCTCTGATAAAAGATGGTCTCAGCCAGTCTTTACCATCAGAGAAGCTCTTAATGAAGTCCCAAATAGCATCCTTGAGCGCATCATTCTTAACGCGATAGATGCTACTGAGAGATTCAGATACTTTCTTGGCCTGAAGGCAGGCATACCCAAAGATAGAGGCAAAAATATGGTTCCTGACCTGCTGCTTTCCTCTCACCTGAAAGCGCTCAATACTGCAGAGTTGTTTCAGCGCCCGGTGATACTCTTCGATCGCCCAATGGTGCAGGTGAAGTTCATTAAAGCCTACCTGTGGTGATACCTCTGATCCAGCATGGGGTGTGTAGACGACGTAATGGCGCAGCTCGTTTTTTAGCCGCGTCCGGTACAAACGCACAGAACCAAAATTACGTAGCCAAACGGTTATTCCCTCTTCAGGAATCTCCAGGCTCTGCACTTGTTGGTAGTCACCCTTTTGGATAGAAACAGTACGGTTGCTTTTAACGGCAAACATAAAACCCAGACCGTTGTTTTTCACAGTCTTCAGGTTTGCGGCACTGCTATACCAGGAATCCCCCGTAACAAATGCAGGTCGTAAGCCCCATACAAGTACTTCTTTCAGCATCTCGAGAAAATAATCATTTTTGGACTTTCCGTCCGCAGAGTCATAGATACGGAAATTGACAGGAAGGCTATAGCCTTTGATATCGGTGTAATAGAGCGTTATGAGATTAATGCCCTTGACGGCTTTATGATGCTTGCCCGAGTAATGATAGCCGATGAATGCCGTGTAGTTACTGTACGGCTTATCCAGCACCGTATCATCAACCGATAGCGTGCCCCCATCAAGAATCAGCCTTGCGGCTACTTCCATGAAAAGGTCATTGGGAGCAAAGTCTTCACGTTGTAGAAAACGGTTAACGCTGTGGTGTGACATATCTCCGATCTCACTAAGGCGAGTACAGGTTGCTGATTTCGGCTCACACAATAGAAACCCTGTATATTTCGGCAAATCACACCCAGCTGTTGTAGGTCTTGTTATCTTTCTACGCACGACGACATCCGCTATTTTTTGCTGATCTAGCAATTTTTACAGCTGCCTGTCAATGCGAAAGTCCTACCTTCATATAAATCTGGAATTTTCTGATTTTTCGACCATCATCTTATACTCAATTTTTCTAACAAATCTCCAGTATGGAACCAGACTTCCCAGCTACTCCGTTTACCGAAGCTCTCCTTAAAGAGAATGAAGAGCTTCGGACCGAGAATGCGCTTTTACGGGAACGTTGCAGCGAACTGGAAGAAAGGGTTAATAAAAACAGTCAAAACAGTAGTAAGCCACCATCGTCAGATGGTTATCAAAAGCCCAGTAAAAAAGGGAGTGATAAAGGTGATACATCTTCCAAAGAAGCCCCCTGCTCCTCACAGGAAACACCGAACCCCAAAAGCCTTAGACCATCTTCAGGCAATAAACCAGGTGGCCAGAAAGGTCATCAAGGCTCTTGTTTGAGACGTGTCGCCTTACCCGATTATGTCAGGCATCTGAAGGTTGAAAAATGTTGCTGTTGCCAGTCTTCGCTTATCGATATTAAACCCACCAAATACATTGAGCGACAGGTTTTTGATCCAGGTAGACCCGGAGAATTTGAAGTTACCGCGTACTGGGCAGACGTTAAAGTATGTCCTTGTGGTAAACGGAACACCGCTGAGTTTCCCCAAGGAGTGAAAGCCGCTGCTCAATACGGAGAAGTGACTCAGGCAATGGCTGTTCATTTAAACCAGTATCACTTCATCCCATATCACCGGGTGTCTGAGTATTTCAATACTATTTATTGCATGAGTGTCAGCGCAGGCTCTGTTGCCAATTTTGTTGCCTATACCCATGAGAACCTGGCCTCTACTGAGCAGAGTATCCGCGATGCTTTACAAGAAAGTCCGGTTGCAGGAGCGGATGAAACTGGCATGCGGGTTGACGGTTCACTGTGGTGGTTACACATTATGCGAGATGACCAATGGACGCTTTACTACCTCTCAGAAAGGCGAGGTTGTGAAGCAATGGATGCAATGGGCATCCTGCTGACTTTTGCAGGCATTCTGGTTCACGATCATTGGAAGTCCTACTTTGCCTATGCGGCAGTGCATGTGCTTTGTAATGCCCATCATCTGAGAGAGCTTCAGGGAGTTGTCGATAGGGATGCGAATAAGCTGGCTCTGCGGCTGATGAAATTGCTTACGCTCTCCTGGCACTTCTGCAAGAAATACAAAGCAGCCGGTCTGACTCAAATGCCTGGTGCAATACAGCTTCGCATTGAGACGATATACGACCAAATCCTTCAAAGGGCTCTCACGAAGGAAACCGCTTATATGGAAAAACAACGACAGGTGCTTGGACGTAAGAAGGTCAGGAATACCAAGGCCTACAACCTGTTCAAAAGGCTTATTGAGTTTAAGGTTGAAACGTTGCGCTTCATGTCGGACTTTTCAATTCCCTTCGATAACAATGGCAGTGAACGTGATGCCAGGATGGCCAAACTTAAGCAGAAGATCTCAGGCTGCTTCAGAAGCGAAGACGGAGGTACCATGTTTACCCGAATCCGAAGCTATTTATCATCTGCTAAAAAGCAGGGGTTGAACATATTTCAGGCGCTTCTTAAAGCGGTTCGAAATTACAACAATACGCCTTTGCTGGGTGCTGAATAGTTACAGTTGAAATATCAATTGGAGTACAATCCTGTTCAGAATATTCCTGCACAGAGACATTTGGAGAAAGCGGGCAAAGGCCAAATGACAGATCGACAGATATGGGAAGTATGGCATTTAGCGCCAACGATTATGGGTAAACCTGGTCTGGTAGCACAGCTGCTTCTGGCTTTAGGTGGTGTTCGCCAGGAACAATTGATAACTACGCCCTGGGAGAAGATTAAGCTGGAAGGGAGTTATCCTCATATCCTGCTGAACAATAGTAAAGGCAGGTCCAATTATACGGTAGGAGGACGAGATTATATGGTCCCCCTAAATGAGACAGCAGTGGTACTTTTATCTCATTTGAAAAGACTCTATGGTCATTGCTCATACCCGTTCCCTGGAGGGACGAATGGTCATGAATCATTAACCAGCCATATGTCTTATGCTGCATTTAACCGACCACTGAGTCGTTTTCACAAACATCTGAAGAATGTGATGGGGTCATCTTCTGGCTGGTTCACGATTGGTATGATTCGCGGCAGTATTTCCACTCGGATGAATGAGGCGGGCGTTTCCAAGATGGTTAAGGAAAAGATCGCCGGACATAATCAGAAAGATGTGACGACCACCCACTATGATATGTGGGAATATAAAAAGGAAAAGCAAGAAGCTGCCCGGTTGTGGGAGTCATATCTCAAGAAGATAATCAGTCTGCCCTATGAAGAGGTAACAGACCGCCTGCCGGAAGACATGGTGTAGCAAGCAAGGGCTCCCCTTGCTTTTACCAGTCACGCTTTCCCTCTACCCATTGCAGCACTTCGGCTTTTCGCCAGGCGACCTTGCGGGGACCCAGTTGAATTTTAGGTGGGAAGGAGCCTTGAGACACATAGTTGTTGATGGAAGCCCGACAGGCCTTGGTCAGCTTTATTACTTCGTCCATTCGAATCAGTTCTTCTGCCTCTTCCATAGCGTTTTTCTGAAAACCACGCTCCAGCGCTGAGTAGAGCGTGACCACTTCACCATTACTCAATTCCACAAATGGGATACCCAGTTTATGCAGATTTTGCACGACTTCTTTTTTGCTGGAGAGGTTCATCCATTTTGACAGAGCCTCCAGGTTAAACAGCAGTCCGTTGTCCATGAGATATCCTTTTTAGAATAACGCTAAAATGTCATAACCCAATACAGGCTGGGCATTGCTGGTGGTCAGTCGCTTACTTTGTCTGTTGTGAAAGGTGTTTTCGCTGGGGTCGAACATTATACCGAACTGCCAGCCCTTATCGGTGAGCAGGTACTTGCCCCGTTTACCCTTGCCAACCCATTTGATAAGTCGGTGTTTTTCCAGCACCTTGACTACGTGTTGTCGACTGCGGCCAATAAACTCACCCAGTTCAACCAGGGAGAAGTAATCGTCCAGCTCATAGCGGTTCCGTTTACGTTTTTGTTTCCGATGAACGGGATCTGAGTCTTTGTCTGAGCCTACCTCTTCAGAGTGAGCTGGATTTGAGATATGAACGACAGTATTTGTCTTGACGGAAGGAGCTGTATTGAGGCTTTTCAGTACAGACTGAAACCATTTCACCTGCTTCACAGGAGTTCCGCAATGGTGAGATTTTCCGGTATCAAGAATTTCACAGAAGGTTTTACCATGATTGGTTGGCAACCACTAATTTTCTAATTTGACTTGCAGGCCTGCTGCTTCCAGTAATCTGTTTACCTGGCGTGGATTAAGAGGTGGAGACAACATCAGGCCAAGCTGAGTGGGTGTAAATGTCATGGTTTGTGCCGGTGCTAACAGGCTTGTTTGTTCCATCGCTTCGAGGGGTGAAAAACCAATCTGACTTTTCAGCAGCCGATCAGCCGAAAGTAATTTTTGATTACCGGTAAAACCCATTGCCTCTGCAAAGGCTATGGCTTTTAGAGAAGTGGCTATATTGGCTTCAAGCAGGGCTTGGGGTGTTAACTGTTCATTGAAAACCGGAACAGAGTTTTGCTTCAGACGTTGCTTTTTGAGTTTGTCGTCAATGGCTTCCTGCCTTGCTTTTTTGCCTTCTTCAGTCATGGCTGAAAGTAGTATGTGATTTGCTGCATTCAATAAAAAATGATAAACCGTTTTCGGTCGTCCCCCTGAACTTTCTGCCATTAATGGCATAAAGTCTTTACCCTCAACAAATCCATGTTTTTCGATCTGTCTTTTTATGCTTGTATTGTCAATTTTTGCAAATCCGCAGAGTTTCAAAAGCTGGTGTCCTTCAACCTTTTCATCATGAACGATACCTTTTCTTCTGATTACCAGCTCTGCTTGCTCAAGAGTTGAGATCTCATAATTAGAATAAGTCTGTTGTTCCATAACATAGACCTTTCGTTATTTTATTTTTAGAAGTAGTCAGTGGCTGACGGTATCCGATGATGGTGGGGGGACATCGGGCCGTTTAGTTTGTAGCCGTTGTAAGAGGAGGCCATTAACCAGTATCGATTGGTCATGGGAATAGTCGTTATGACAGCCAGCGGTCATGGCGACGATGATGAGCGTCATTTCGACTAAAACATCCATCGGGTTGATGGGCTTGCCATCCATTGCGTGAACGATCTTCTCAGCCTGCTTCACTTTCTGGTTGAATAGGTTGAGTTCATCGTGGATGCTTTCGCCCTTGGCCTTTCTGGCTTTTATGTTCTTCACTAACGACAGGTCAGCCAGTGAGAGGCATGTGGACTGGGAAGTAGATCTTGTGTCATGGTCTGTTAACGCTTCAGGCGTTTCCATGATCAATCGTTCTGACTCCTGGATAAGAAAGGCGGCAACCATCTCACACTGTCCTGCCAGGGTTTCATCATCAGTATTGTCCGGTAGGGTGAGCGCCATAATGGCACCAATAGCCGCTTTGACCAGTCGGTCATCGGGTACCCGTCCATGGCCACACTGCTGATGAAAATCCATCGCCGTTTTTACCCGGGCCTGGAATTGATGAAGATGCTTTTCGGCCTGTTCCAGGTTGCCGTTGTGAAATTCGGCTTCAGTTTCACGGGCCAGCATCAGATGATCAATGGTGAGCATGGCTCTCTCCTTTAAAATGGAATGTTCTGGTCGTATTGGTCGAACTGTCCCTGCGGCTGGTGTGCAGGTTGCTGTCCGTTACGTGCCTGCTGGTACTGGTTTGGTTGCTGCTGATAGTGCGCAGGCTGTTGCTGTGAAGTGTGATAGCCGTTCTGAGCTCCGCTGTTGTCTGATCGATCATCTGGTCGGTCCAGCATCTGCATCTGGCCGTTGAAACCGTCAATAATGACTTCTGTTGTGTAACGGTCTGTTCCGTCATTGGCCTGCCACTTCCGGGTCTGGAGCTTGCCTTCGATGTAGACCTTGCTGCCTTTCTTCAGGTACTGCTGGGCAATTTCGGCGGTCTTGCCGAAGATCACAACGCGGTGCCACTCGGTTTTTTCCCGTTGCTGACCGGACTGTTTGTCCAGCCATTTTTCACTGGTGGCGATGGACAGGTTGGCAATGGGTGCGCCGTCAGCTCTAAAACGGACATCGGGGTCATTGCCCACGTTGCCGATCAGGATCACTTTATTGATGCCTCTGCTCATTAGGATTCTCCTTCAGTTCAGGTAGCTGATGAGTTGGGGTAAGCATTTGCGGAAGGTGAGGGACATCAGCGCAAAGTCGGCGTCCAGTGCTTCTACTTTGCTGTTGGTCTCTACGGTGTCTCGTTCGGCCTGCAATACATCGGTCATGGTTACGCCAGTGAGGCGCAGGTCTTCTTTCAGGGTGAAGGTGATGGCGTCTTGCCAGGTGATCATTAGGGCAGATACCAGCATATCGTCCAAATGGTTGTGGATGGGCTGGCTGGTCAGATCCATCTGTTTTGCTTTGAGCTGGCCGCCTTCGTCACCGGGCTCCCGCAATTCACAGACATCTCCGAAGACCAGGGGGGCGGGTGGTTCGCCGGTATCGAGCCAGCCGTGCATAACATCGCAGGGCATTCGGTTGTAGGGTATAGAGATCGGTAAGCTGCCCAAGACTTCACGGAGTTTGCTGGTCAGTTCCTCTGACTGTTTGGCGGATCCGTTGACGATCAGCAGGCCGGTGACCAGGTCAATGTAGGCCTGGGTGTATTTGCTGCGGGTAAAGGCCTGGGGCAGCAGCTCCCGGATAATCTCGTCTTTGAGCGCCTTCTTCTCTTTGGCAAAGACTTGCCGATCCTGTTCTTCCTCAATCTGCTCGATTTTTTCGGCCAGTTTTTCCTTGATGACTTCCGCCGGAAGAATTTTTTCTTCGTAACTATTCAGCACCCTTCATATAAATCTGGAATTTTCTGATTTTTCGACCATCATCTTATACTCAATTTTTCTAACAAATCTCCAGTATGGAACCAGACTTCCCAGCTACTCCGTTTACCGAAGCTCTCCTTAAAGAGAATGAAGAGCTTCGGACCGAGAATGCGCTTTTACGGGAACGTTGCAGCGAACTGGAAGAAAGGGTTAATAAAAACAGTCAAAACAGTAGTAAGCCACCATCGTCAGATGGTTATCAAAAGCCCAGTAAAAAAGGGAGTGATAAAGGTGATACATCTTCCAAAGAAGCCCCCTGCTCCTCACAGGAAACACCGAACCCCAAAAGCCTTAGACCATCTTCAGGCAATAAACCAGGTGGCCAGAAAGGTCATCAAGGCTCTTGTTTGAGACGTGTCGCCTTACCCGATTATGTCAGGCATCTGAAGGTTGAAAAATGTTGCTGTTGCCAGTCTTCGCTTATCGATATTAAACCCACCAAATACATTGAGCGACAGGTTTTTGATCCAGGTAGACCCGGAGAATTTGAAGTTACCGCGTACTGGGCAGACGTTAAAGTATGTCCTTGTGGTAAACGGAACACCGCTGAGTTTCCCCAAGGAGTGAAAGCCGCTGCTCAATACGGAGAAGTGACTCAGGCAATGGCTGTTCATTTAAACCAGTATCACTTCATCCCATATCACCGGGTGTCTGAGTATTTCAATACTATTTATTGCATGAGTGTCAGCGCAGGCTCTGTTGCCAATTTTGTTGCCTATACCCATGAGAACCTGGCCTCTACTGAGCAGAGTATCCGCGATGCTTTACAAGAAAGTCCGGTTGCAGGAGCGGATGAAACTGGCATGCGGGTTGACGGTTCACTGTGGTGGTTACACATTATGCGAGATGACCAATGGACGCTTTACTACCTCTCAGAAAGGCGAGGTTGTGAAGCAATGGATGCAATGGGCATCCTGCTGACTTTTGCAGGCATTCTGGTTCACGATCATTGGAAGTCCTACTTTGCCTATGCGGCAGTGCATGTGCTTTGTAATGCCCATCATCTGAGAGAGCTTCAGGGAGTTGTCGATAGGGATGCGAATAAGCTGGCTCTGCGGCTGATGAAATTGCTTACGCTCTCCTGGCACTTCTGCAAGAAATACAAAGCAGCCGGTCTGACTCAAATGCCTGGTGCAATACAGCTTCGCATTGAGACGATATACGACCAAATCCTTCAAAGGGCTCTCACGAAGGAAACCGCTTATATGGAAAAACAACGACAGGTGCTTGGACGTAAGAAGGTCAGGAATACCAAGGCCTACAACCTGTTCAAAAGGCTTATTGAGTTTAAGGTTGAAACGTTGCGCTTCATGTCGGACTTTTCAATTCCCTTCGATAACAATGGCAGTGAACGTGATGCCAGGATGGCCAAACTTAAGCAGAAGATCTCAGGCTGCTTCAGAAGCGAAGACGGAGGTACCATGTTTACCCGAATCCGAAGCTATTTATCATCTGCTAAAAAGCAGGGGTTGAACATATTTCAGGCGCTTCTTAAAGCGGTTCGAAATTACAACAATACGCCTTTGCTGGGTGCTGAATAGTTACTTTTCTTCTTTTCGGGTGCGGATCAGCATGCAGCCGTTGTTCTGGTGAACCAGGGCTTTGGTTTTCGCTCCAAGGGCGGAGATAAATCCATAGCTGGACATATCGTGGGCACTGCAGCGGTGGAAGGTGGCCTCTTGAAGTTTTGCCTCCAACATGTCGCCGGTTGGGGTGAAGGGTTCGTTAAATTGGTAGACGTTGAGGTTTTTGAACCACATATTGAGTTTCCTTTTTATTGTTATTGATTGGCCGTTTTACAGAGCAGGTGGCCAGCCTGTGGATCAGTTCAGGGGTTTTACCGTCCAGACCGTGGCCGGTTTGCCTTTGTATTTCTCCAGGTCTTTCATGGGGACTTCCGGCAGCATGGCTTTGAAGGCGTCCTGCCATTTCACGTTGCCTTTGCGGTAGGTGGGGTAGAGCTGGAATTGGCTGCCTTTGGTTTTGGCACCACCGGTCAGGTCGATCAGATCCTGTTTGGTCTTCTCTGCCAGGGCTTTGGCTGCATTCAGTGTCTGCAGGGCTAGGTGATAGCTCTGTTCTGCCTTCTGAAAGGTGTCATCGTGTCGAACGACGGCTTCAGCGTATGGGTTGGGGAGTTTCCCTTTGTCGTGCAGTCTCTCCGCTTGCTCCAGATCGGCCTTGAATTGCTGCCAGCCTTCGATCAGGGCATGACGTCGATCGTCGTGAGCGTCGTAATAGACCCAGCGTAGGTTTTCACGGGTACCATCGGAGCAGACAAAGATGACCCGTGCCCCTTTCTGGTTTGCTACCAGCAGCTGTTGCTCCAGTTGCCAGTAGTAACCGGGTTCAATACCTTCCCCTTCGATCTGAGCGACGACTTTTGGGTTCCAGAGTTTGTGTTCGAAGATCAGTTTTCGATCCAGATCAAGGCCGTCAAAGCTGGCCAGCAGGGGCAGGCCTTCCACGGTCCGGGTGCCCGTCACCGGGAAGAGGGTTTTCATCTCCTGTGCTTCAATGATGGGGCGTGCCTCAGCTTCTGCCGCATGACCTATATCAAAACGATGTTGCTGCTGGGGCGTGACCGGTGGCGTATAGCCGGTGACTTTCTGATAGATCAGTTGGTCACGGCTGATGAAGGGGCTGTCGCCCATCATGGCGGGTGCTTCACTGGCGGTGAAGTGTGCCCGCCGCAAAGCCAGCCATTCAGGACTGCCCTGTTTGACATTGATCAGTTTCATTTATTGGCCTCCTGGGTGGAGTGTGGTTGGATGGAACGTGGCTGGATAGCCTGGATGTGCTGGACCTGTTGGGGGGAAAGGGGGGCCCTGCTTTCGGCGTTGATGATGATGTCTTCCACGGTGTTGCGGCCGGACTCGATACGGGCGGTCCAGTCAGGCAGGTTGCGCTGGAAGTCGTCGTCCGGGTATACCGATGGCTTTTCCGTCAGTACGTCCGGAGCATGGCCGTCCACATCGTCATCGGTGCAGGCCACGCCAAGGATGCCGACCAGTGCGATCCGCTTCAGATAGGTGACCGCAGAGGACATTTGCTGGATCTGGTTTTTGTTGCCGCTGGCGTCCACCGGACCAGAAACGGTATTGCGGATGGCGTGACCGGATACATGCCCCAGGTGGCAGGTGATGGTGATCATGCTAACGGTCACCGGTCGTGTTTCTATGATGCCTTGTTGTCGTTCAATCTCCTTTTGTACCGCTACCTGTTCCTGCGATTGTTCAAACCAGTAGCTGAGACCCACTGTATGCAACACCGGTTGAACCGCCTGCACCACATCATCCATGGAGGCATAGCTGTATTTCATGGTGTAGCCTTTGGTGGTGGTGAAGCTGGCGGTCTTGCTCTTTTTGACCGCAGGCAGTTTTTTTTGAAAAGCGGCAAAGGCGTGGTTGAACTGCTGTTCTGCCAGCTTTGCCTGCCGCTGTTCGTAGAGTTTCATGACCCGTTCCAGGGTTTCGATATTGGCGCCGTTTTCCAGAACGCGGTTGAGCAGCTGACCCATTTCAGTAACGGGGGTGGTGTCCGGCACCGTCATTGGGTGGGTTTCCTGGGTGATACACTCCTGCTCTTTCTTTTTAGCGGGCATGGCGGCGGGCCTCATCGGTGAGAATTCGGTGTCTGACGGCGAGCACCTGGTCGGCAATTTCCATGCGGAAACTTTTCTCCAGTGCTTTGGATAAGGTGTCGTGCAGTTCACACCAGGCGCGGAAATCAACGATCACCGCATCACAGGTTTTGGGGTCTTTGCGCCACGCGGCGATTTCGTCCCGGATGACCCGGTAGATCTGAAGGACCGTCATGCTCGGTGAGACCTTTTTGGCAATACGGTCTTTCAGCTGGCAGACCTTGCCGTAGTCATAGGTGTATTGATTGATGTTCAGCCAGTCGCTGATGCCGGTGATTACCGGTTCTGCCAGTCGGTTTTCATGAACCGCATGTTGGTTAGCCACGGCAATAACCTCTCTTGCTCGCATAGTTAATGATGTCCCAGCTGGAAAGGCGGGAGTGTTCGTCACTGCAGTCATGGGCCAGCTGTTTGACAGCCAGCCAGCGAAAGCCCTGCATGGGGTGAAATTCTTCTAAGATGAGAAACTGGATCAGGAACATGGGGGTGATGAGACCAATACCTCTAACGAGGAAGGTGCCGTTGGTTTCCAGGCTCTGCTGAAAGTCGGTTTCGATCTGTTCCAGTTCGGTTTCGATATACTCTTCCAGGGCTTCTTTTCTATCAGCTGCCTGGAGTAGCTGGTCAAAGACACGGGGTACTAAGGCCATGAGGTTCCTTTTTTATTGGATTTGAATTTATCTCTTATTTTATATATGGAAAAATTAAATTTGCAAAAGCAAAATTAGGTTAAATATTTATATGGCCTTGTCTTTTTTAATAGATTTAAACTATTTGTTGTTGTGTTCGACATAAGTAAGCCTGGCGGTGTTAGATGGTCATAATCGGGTGAAAACGCCGCTGCTATCTGGATGTGGCAACAGGGAAAAACATTCACAATTGGAAATGATTAACGCAGGAAAGAGGAGTGATCTATTGCATTTGTAAAATAAGAGAAGAAGTTGAAGAGGGATTTATCGTCAATCATTCAGGCTACTGCATAGCTGATGGAATCTATGGTCAGCAGCCTCATTTTTTGCTGGTGCGTTAAAGCCGGTATCGGACGCCAACGGCGGTACCGCGGTAAATATCCTGTATATCCCCCTGGTAGCTGATATCAAAGTTGGCATACAGTCGATTAATAAACCGCAGGCTGTGCTTGGTGGGACTGATGGGTGTCCAGAGTCTGAGTGACAGCTCACCTTCATATTCGATCAGCAGGATTTTTCCAGGTACCGGTTCTACATCCCGATCAACCTGGACTTCTGAGTCTTTAGGAATTCCGGGGGTCAAATCAGAACTGGATGGATGGGCCATGGTGTCATTGTCGATTTTCAGCAGAAAGCTGTCTTGTCCCGTCTCAATGATAATGACTCCGGAGTGACGTTGGATGGCGTCACACTTTTCTTCCAGCTCATGTAAGAACGCTCTGACTTCTTCCAGTGACATATAGGGGAGGCTTTTTGGGTCTGGCAATTCCTCACCGGTTTCCAGCCAGTGCAGGCTGACCCCAAGCACTTCAGCAATGGCCTTCATATTGTTCATTTTGGGATGTCGCTGGCCACTCATCCACAAACTGAAGTTACTGGGACTGCTTCCCATTCTTCGAGAAACCTCAATATCGGTAAGGCCAAGTTCCCGAATTTTTTCTCTGGCCCGATCTCTCCAGCTCAACACGTCCATTATTCCCATTATTCAGTGATCCGTGGAGAAAATTTAACACGAATACCTGTTTTACCAAGAGCAAACATGGAGGGTTGTATGGGGGTTATTGTTTGCAAAAGCGAAATATGGAATGTAGTCTCAAATATAGTTTTGCAAATGCAAAATAACAAATAAAGATTGTTGCTGTAATGGAAATTTTAAGCATAAAGCATTCTGATCATCATTCTCTGACGAACCATCGTTTTCTTAAGCAGATAGCCAACGATCAGAAGGCAACAGGAGGTGACGAGTGATCGACCCTGTAGCAGAAGGCATTGATCCTAACCCCCAGAGCTGGGAGGACATTATCTGGCCAATATCAGACCGGCCAAACCAGTCACTGAATCCGGTTATTTATCGGCAACTGAGAGCCAGCTATCCGGATATTGACCTGAGTGGCGAGTTGATTCAAGCCTTTCATTACATGCTGGATATGTTTGATGCACCTGTTGATGGCTGTGGCATAAAGAAGTTTTTAGAGAGCTGGATGAAGACAAACCAGGCAAGAGGGGTAATCCGGAAAGAAGCGAACCAGTACTTCCCGATTTTAAGAGGAAGTGACTAATGAAGGATTTTGGCAAGGTATCCAGTCGTTTCTGGATCAGTGACGATGTTGAGCTGTTGTCAGACGAAGCCAAGCTGATGGCTTTATACCTGCTGACCTGCAGGCACTCAAACATGGTGGGCATTTATCGCCTGCCCCTGAACTACATTGCCGCCGACCTTGACTGGGACGTGGCGAAGGTTTCCCGAACCCTCTCCGAACTGACGGCGAACAACTTCCTAACGTATGCCGAACGGCAAAAGTACGTCTGCATCCATAAGTTTATGGAGCACAATCCGGCAGACAATATTGCCCAGATGGATGCCCGGTTAAGGGTGCTGCGCAGTCTTCCTGCTGCCGTGGTTTCTGCCCTGCCTGCCGTGGTGGATGTGATGCAGGTGACGTGCGTTAAAGCCAGCAGTATCAAGCCCTCGAAGGACACTGGTGGATTAATTGAAGACGTTCGGAGATTGTTCGGGAGTTGTTCGGAAGAAGTTCGGCCAGAGAATAAGAGAAATAGAGAACTAGAGAATAGGTTAAAAGAATACGTGCAGTCTGACGACCGCACGACCCCCAGGACGGGGGAAGTGCCATCAAGTGTTGGGAGCACGACTGGTACATCTGAATCGCCCACGGCAGTCCCTGAGAATAAACCGGAAAAAATCGCAGTGCCCTATGCCGGGGAATTTGAGCAGTGGTGGCAGACCTTTCCCAAGCGGGAGGGCAAGAAGGGCTACAAGCAGAAAACCTTCAGCAAGTACCAGAAGCTGATCCGGCAGAAACTGTTTACCCCAGAGCAACTGCTGGCCAACCTGCAAGCCTACGCCCGGTACTGCGACGAAACCAAACAGACCGGCACCCAGTACGTGATGACCACGGAACCCTACCTGAACAATCTGGACAACCTGACAAATCCATGGACGGTGAATTATGCGGCAAGGCAAAGAGCTGGCAGCCAGCGCAGTGCGCTCGATCAAGTCATCGAAGCCAACCGGGAATACCTCCAGCCGGAACCGGAGTTCGCAGAAACCACAGGGTACGACCCCCAGGAGGGGGGAAGTGCCACCAAGCGCCAGGAGCGCGACGGGTATCACCCCGAAGCTTATCGCGGAGCTGTTTACGACCATGACGGGCCTGTACGGTGCGAAGTGGACGAAGGAGCACGGTCTGGCGGATCGCACGGGGGCATGGCTGAACACCCTGAAGGATTTAGACCCGAAACTGCTGGCTCTGGGCATCAAGCGGTGTCAGCGGGAGAAGGACTGGCCGCCGTCAGTCCCGGAGTTTCTGAGGCTGTGTCAGCCGAAACCGGAGGACATCGGACTGCCCCCGATGGCGAAGGCATGGCTGGAGGCCAACGACGGCGCAGGTTCGCCCAGTCACCACCCCTGGAGCCATCGGGCGGTGTATCTGGCGGGGAGGGAGACGGGCTGGCATGAACTGCGTTCTGCCCTGACCGCTCAGGAGCAGCGGGACGCGAAGGTGCGGTTTGCCAATGCCTATCAGGCGCTGATCATCAAGGCGGTGAACGGTGAGTCTCTGGAGCCGCAGAAGGCCATCGAACGGCAGTTTGACCCGACCATTTACTCCGAGCGGTTGCAGCGGAAAACCATGAAGGAGCAGGGCATTGACCCGCTGGACGGGGCCAGTGCCAGGGCAAAACTGAAAGGGATGTCGTTCGATGCGTAACTCACCAAACGATGCAGTGATGCTGGCCGTGGTCTGGGTGGCTCTGGTGATGCTGGTCTTCTGGTCCTTTCTGGAGGCGATCCAGTGAGTGCCATGCTGGAACTGGTCAGGGGAAATGATCCCCAACCGATCCTGCGACCGGTATCGGCCGGTGACGAGCAGTATATCTACCGGCTCAGGCCTGGCGAGATGATTTCTGCCGAGGTGCGCCGGGCAAGGAATGCACTGTTCCACCGGAAGTTCATGAAGCTTTGCAGCATCGCGTTCAATGTGTTTGAGAGGTTGCCCCAGCCGCCGGTCAGAATGGCTCGAACCGGCCAGTGGGTAACACCCCGGCGGGACTTCAATGAGTTCCGCTACTGGGCCATGGTGCAGGCCGGGTTCTATGAGGTGATTGGGTATCCCGATGGTGGGGTGCGTGCCAGGGCGAAAAGTGTGGCGTTCAAAAGCATGGAACAGGTGGAGTTTGAACAGGTCTATTCGGCGGTGCTGGATGTGTTCCTTCAGCTCGTATTGAACAGGGACCGAAACCACGTCTGGAGCCGGGAAGAAGTCGAGTCGCTGGTTGATCAGTTCATTCACTTTGACAGGGGGCACGGATGATCCGGAAAGAGAAAGACTACCTGCGGGACGTAGCCCAGTTGAGCTGCATTGCCTGCCGGATCAATAACCAGACCACAACCCCGGTGGAAGTGCATCACCAGCGCAGTGGTACCGGCCTTGGCAGGAAAGCCAGTCACTTTGACACGCTGCCGCTGTGTCCTCTGCATCACCGGTTCAGTACCTACGACTCTGTCCATCTGGCCCCGGAAATGTTCAGGAAACTCTACGGACGGGAAAGCGATTTGGTAAAGCAGACCCGAAAGGATGTGGAGAACTACCGCAAAACCTTTGTCGGCTATGTGGGGGAGGGCTGACCATGTACCGGGCACTGGAACAGGCACTGCACCGGATATTTGGCGTACCGGAACCGATGATGAACAACCCACGCTGGCAAAGAGATATTAATACCGGGTATCGCCGGACATCGGTAAACCCGGTGGCAAGCACCCGTGACGAACGGCTGGGCGAGGATGGTATATATCAGTGCTATCTGCGGCAACGGATGACCCCGGAACTGCACGACATTCTGACCACTCGTTATGACGAGGATCACAGCAAGCGGGTCGGTGCCTGGCAGAGGTTGCAGCACCACTTTCGCACCGATGAGAGGCTGCCCAAACCGTTTCGCAGTAATCCGGTCCTGCTGCGTCTCTGGCTGATGCACGAACTACAGCACCCGCAGTTACGTCAGCACAAGGGCAGGGTGACTATCAAGGACAAGGGCGAGAGTACCGTCTACCGCTGGCAGCAGAAGTGCAGGATGGTGTGCTGTGAGTGGGTGCGACTGGCGGAAGATGAGGCGCAGGCACTGCTGGAGCAGGCAGGCGTGATTCAATATGGAGAATGAGCATGGATGAACGATTGGAAGGTGGCGATTTCAGGTTTAGCAAAAGGGACATCAGGACCGTGGATGTCACTGTGGTCAACCGTTATCGTGACCCGAAACGCGCTTATCTGCCCATCGACGAGGAACAACTGCAAGGGATCATCATCAGTAGTAGTAAGGAGGTTGTGGATAAGGCTATTGAAGAAGCTATTTTTCAAGCCCGTTTTGCACAAAAGGCTGAACGGTGGAATCGGCAAATAAGGTGCTTGGGTGATTTACCTGATGAATTTCTTTCGGATACTCACCAGACTCCAGAAGACACGATCCGCGCCCTAATGAGCAATCCGAAACTGGTTAAGAAATTAGTGATCGAATCGGACGATACCAGCGACATTGAAACCCTGTTGCTGGATAAGGTAGCCAGAGCGTTCAGGCAGAACCCTCAGTTAAAAGCCAGCACCCTGATTGCCCAGTGGTATGGAACCCCGGAGGGGGAGTTGTTGCAGGGGATTGTGAGCCAGTAAATAAATTATAAGAGTTCGGAGCGCCAGCCAAGCTGAATACGCCCCTAAGCCTACACAAAAGAAGCAAGTACAATTACTGGCACTACACGTAAGAGTGCTATTAATACGGTAGTAGTCAGTGTTAGTGAGTAGGCTACCGGAGCAGAAAACTCTTTAGCTAAAACTGAATATAGACCAGCAAAGGAAGTCAGGCTTCCCGGCAAACTTGCTGAACTTGAAGATAATGGAAAGGCCATAAGGTCCCCTTATCAACGGGATCTCAGTCTTTTGGATACCAGGAAAGAGATCGTTCAGACTTTTGCTGCTTTTTATAAACCCGCCTCTGAGCACACTGTTTAAGGAAGCAGCAAACCTGGCGGGCCTTTTGGTGAAAAACTGCCAAAGGCAGTTATCACACATTCTTTACAATGTTGAAACTATACTTTATCGATAGAGTATTCTGATTCTTTATAAAATATGTCTCTATAGTGGATTGCCGTAAAGCAGATAACACCTAATTAAACAGCTGCCTTAATATTCATAACTGTCTGCCATTGGACTAGTAATGCCAGATACGCCTGACTCGATAAGACCTTTCTTGATGGCATGGTATATTTTCATGAAGCTTGGTATTTTTAAGAGACGTTTTTTCTTAATCCGGTTAGTGTCACAATACTCAACAAACTCTTTTTTATTCAGGCTAAAAGGCTTTGTATGCCAGCATGGCAACCTATGCGAAGCGAGCATGTGCCCACGCTTTTTCATTGTGGTGTAAATGTTTGTCACTAGCCAGCCATCAAGATCACGAAGTTGATCTTCATTATTAATAATTGGATAGAAACTCATAATTCCTTTAAAGAATATTCTGTGGCTTCTACCTGATAAATAGGTAGTAATCATATCATCGTTTAGATTTCCATAAAGGTACCTTCTGATCTCACACATAGCACTTAATAAAGCATCATCCCTATCGTTGGATGGTATTTTTAAAGCCTTTAATGGTGAATTGTTTAATGGCTGAAGAAGGTGCTTGTACAAAATATAAGATATCTGTTTTTTGATTTTGGTAATTGAAGCATCTTTTATTGAGACATTATTAGCTGAAATTGCGTAGCCTAGAAACTCCACTTGAGACTTTCTACTAGCAAACTCTGACGGCATTTTCTCATCACATAATAGACTGATACCTTCAGACTTATCCATGTTTATGGATACGCCAGCATCATTTGAAAACTCTGTAATTATGTCAAAGGCTCTGCTTATTTTAGTGTAGTCTCTGGACCAAATTACAGTATCATCAGCATATCGTGCGAACTGTAAACCTTCTCTCTCAAATTGCTTGTCAAGTTTCCAGCATGCCAAGTTTGCAAGAAATAAAGAAATAGATGTTCCTTGAGGAATCCCTTGTTCTCTATTTGAAAGAAATGCTTTTATTACAGTCCGCTCTTCTTTGCTGATGTAAAATCCGTTTTTATCGAATTGACTGAACAAATACTCATGATCAATTGAGTCAAAGAATTTTGAAAAGTCGAATTCAGCAACAAATATTCGCGAGCTTTGAGATAGTTCTACAGCGATGTCTTGAATCGCAAAGTGTACATTTCGGTCGTTTCTATACGCATATGAAAATGAGCTAAATCTGTGTCTATTCTTCTTCAAAAGTCGATGATAGAAGAATGTCGATACTGCGGCATCAGGTATTTGATACTTTTCAACATCACGTGTGCCGCCAGATTTTTTGCGTATTTTTGCTACAACAGGATCAAATGGTTTATATTCACCAGATAAAATTTTTCTTGTGATAGATTTTGCAATACTATCAGCATTTTTATGTACGTAAAATGGATTGAATTTTTTATCTGAAGCCCAGTGCTCAGGCTTTTCTATATCAAGAAGCTTAGGGTTTTTTAATCGGCCTTTCTTTCTATTGTTTTCTAAGGCAATGGCATTGTGGTAAGCGTGATGCCTAAGGGCTAATTTTTTAGCTTCAAATGAAATATATTTAAGAAGGTTATTTTCTAAATTCATGAGATATCCATAAAGAAACCCAGCACCGCTGGTTTGGGTGCTGGGTGACCACGGGTACAACCTACGTAAAAGTTAGTCGCTACATACCTTGAAGATAAGCTTTATCTCTTCAAGTTCCCTGCATCAGCATAACTGCCTCAGTGCAAAGGGTCCCGCTCTCCCCCTTGGGGAATACAGCAATTCAATCCTATAAACTATACGACTGTCAATGTGTAAAAAGAGGGTGGGTGTATAAGTATTTGATCTTTGTTAAGTGGGTTTCAGCGAATGTTTAAACTAGCAGTCCCGCAGTGTGCGATGATAATAACATCGGTATTGACTCAAAGTGAGAGTAAAAGTACGGTAAAAGTACATGCTGGGAAATTACCCGGTCACTTAACCATTCCCTGCTTGCATCCTTCAGAAGAACCCGCTTAACGGCGGGTTTTTTTATGGTTGTTTGGCGGCAAATCACTTCCCAAGCTACACCACTAAAAAAAGGGACACCATGTACCGCTTTTCCGCTTCGTCCAAACGGCATTTGGCCAGTTGCGATGAACGGCTTCAGCTTGTCTTCAATAAGGTGATCCAGAACTACGACTGCACCATCATCTGTGGCCATCGGGGCAAGGTTGCCCAGACGCTGGCTTTTGAAGGCGGCAAGTCACAGGTGCAGTGGCCCAACAGCAAGCACAACAGTCTGCCCAGCAGGGCGGTGGACGTGATGCCCTTTCCGCTGGACTGGTTCGACTACCAGCGAGCTGCCCACTTTGCCGGGTATGTGCTCGGCATTGCCCAGGGCATGGGTATCAAACTGCGCTGGGGTGGTGACTGGGACAGGGACGGCGAAATGACCGACCACCAATTCATTGATTACCCACATTTCGAGCTCATGGATGATTAACCTCAACCCCATGGCAGGGATCGCCAAGGTGTTGATGGGGGGCCTCGACAGCCTGTTTACCTCCGATGAGGAACGGGCAAAGGCGGAGCTCTCGCTCAACCAGCAACTACAGCAGCCTCACATATTGCAGGCACTGGCCAACATCGAGGAAGCAAAACACCCAAGCCGATTTGTCTCCGGCTGGCGGCCTGCCCTTGGCTGGTTGTGTGTTTTCATTTTGGCGTGGACGTGGATAGTCCGTGACCTGATCATCATCGGGCTGAATCTGGCGGATCGCGCCGACATTGCCAGCCAGTTACCTGCGGCTGACACCAGTACGGTGATTACTTTGTTGCTTTGCCTATTGGGATTGGGGGGAGCGCGAACGGTGGAGAAACTGAAGGGCGTTGCCCGGAGGTAGCCATGGCCGACGAAGATCGCTTTAACCGGATTGAAGAAAAGCTCGATGGGATCACCCAGATACTCCAGACGCTGGCCAAGCACGACGAGCGAATGGTCAACCTGGCACTGCGGGAGCAACGCAGCGAGGAACGGCTGGACACCATCGAGAAGGCCGTGCAGAAAAACTCCGTGATCACCTCGGTGGCGCAGTGGGTGGCGATGACCGTCACTGCTGGTCTGATCGCCTACGCATTCAGGCACCTTATTTAGTCATGGCATTTCCCAGTAAATACAAACCAGCCATGTGTCAGCAGGTGAAAGACCTGATGGCCGAAGGTATGAGTCGCAAGGCTACTGCCGTGGAACTCGGCATCAGCTACAAGACGTTCCTGTCCTACATCGACAGACACGAAGACTTTGCCGCTGCCGTGGAGCAGGGCGATGTGCTGGCCGAAGCCTGGTGGGAGGATAAGTACATCAAGGGCGCACTGGGTCAGGCCGAGGTGCAGCCTGCCATGATGATTATGTACATGAAGAACCGGTTCAAGTGGCGGGACAAGCTGGAGCAGACCGTCATCAAGGACGAACTGGAAACGGTGGACGAATGGCTGGCAGCAAGGGACAGCGAAGCCGACAGCGAAGACGAGGACTGACCGGTAGAGAGAAGCTGCTGTTTGATTTCCGTTACTTTGCCAGCCTCTGCCTGAAGATCAGAACCAAGTCGGCCAAAGTGGTTCCCCTGAAACTGAACGCGGCCCAGAAGTACCTGCACAAGCGGATCAACCAGCAGCTCAAGCGCACCGGCAAGGTTCGGATCGTGGTGCTGAAAGGTCGGCAACAGGGATGCAGCACGTACACCGAAGCCCGGTTTTACTGGAAAGTCAGCAACAACCGGGGGCTGCGGGCCTACATCCTGACCCATGAAGCAGACGCCACGGCCAACCTGTTTGATATGGTGCTGCGCTACCACGAAAACCTGCCTGCCTTTGCCCAGAAGA
Organism: Endozoicomonas sp.; assembly: GCF_965196975.1. Classification (NCBI taxonomy): domain Bacteria; kingdom Pseudomonadati; phylum Pseudomonadota; class Gammaproteobacteria; order Oceanospirillales; family Endozoicomonadaceae; genus Endozoicomonas; species Endozoicomonas sp. The sequence continues at coordinate 3,065,138 of NZ_OZ239981.1, read as the reverse complement.
CACTCAGTAACAAGAGTGCCAAGCAGATGGACTTTACCCATGACTCCGGTTATCGGGTGGGTACCGCAGGCAACCGGGGAGCAGGGCGATCCAGTACGGCGCAGTTATTCCACGGTTCAGAGGTGGCCTTCTGGCCAAATGCGGATGAACACCTGGCCGGAGTCTTACAGGCGGTTCCCAATGAAGCAGACACTGAAGTCATCCTTGAAAGCACTGCTAATGGCGTCGGTGGTGTGTTTTATGATTATGTTATGGACGCTGCTGCTGGCCGTGGCGATTTTGAACTGGTGTTTATCCCTTGGTTTTGGCAGGAGGAATATCAAGCGGCAGCTCCGGCAGGCTTCACGCTCGATGATGACGAAAGATTTCTGAAGCAGACCTACCACCTGAGCGATGAACAACTCCAGTGGCGCAGGCAGAAGATTTACGAGCTGAAATCCGAAGACAAGTTCAAACAGGAATACCCCTGCAATGTGGAGGAAGCGTTCCTGTTCTCCGGCAGGCCGGTGTTTGATCCCAAGCACACCGAGTCGGCCAAGGTCGAGTGTTACGCCCCGAAGCAGTCCATCGAGCTGACCATCAACGGCGTGAACCGTAACAAGACGGGACTGCTGCAAGTCTGGGAGTTCCCGAAGACCGGCACCCAGTACGTGATCGGCTGCGATGTGGCGGAAGGGTTGGCACCGGTCAATGACAAGCATAAGCACGGTGACTATTCGTCCATTGATGTGTGTGACCGTGACGGCTATCAGGTGGCGCACTGGCATGGGCATGTAGCTCCGGACGATCTGGGCAAGATGCTTAATCACCTGGGGCGTTACTACCACAATGCCCTGATCGGCGTGGAGAGGAATAACCACGGTCTCACCACCCTGACCAAACTGAAAGACCTGAAGTACCCCAATCTCTACATGGAAACCACCGTGGACCAGCGAAGCCAGAAGCGCACCAAACGCCTCGGCTGGCAGACCACCACGAAATCCAAACCGTTAATGATCGACCACCTCGCCGCCTTACTGCGGGATGGCGAGTCGGGCATCTGCAACAGGGACACCATTGCCGAGTGCCAGACCTACGTCATCGAAGACAACGGCGCCACTAATGCCCAGGAAGGCTGCTTCGATGATCGGGTGATCAGCTACGCCATCGCCCAGCAGATGGTGCTCAAACTTCCACGACGGAAGATCAATATCAACGAGCTGAGGTATCGCTCGCCAGGAAAGTCAGCCTACTGATGGAACGGACAATCATTCTTTTTACCCAGCAGATGGTAGGGAGCTGGCCAGCCATTATGGCCGGACATCGCCTTGAATGGCAGCGACGCAGAGGCAAGAAGGTCAGGTAATGGAACACGGACTGGTGATGGTCGCTACCCCGGACGAGGTGACTCAGGACGAGCTGGATGCGGCTCTGGACAATGAGCGTCGTGAGCAGGCCGTGCGGGATGCCTTTGCCGCTGACCTGCAAAGCCGCTGGCAGGGATACCGGGAAGCCCGGCGGGAAGTGGAAGACGAGTGGCTGGAAGCACTCCGGGCAGTAAAGGGTGAGTACGGTCCCGAGCAGGAAAAGGTGATGGAAGAACAGCAGGCGTTAAGCCGGGTGTTTATCAAGATCACCGCCACCAAGGTCAATGCCGCTTATTCTCGACTGGTGGATCTGCTGTTTCAAAACGTGGACAGTTTCTGGGATATTGTGCCCAGCCCAATGGCCGACATTCCGGCGTCGATTAAACGACAGATCCGTATGATGGCCATTCAGGAACTGCTCCCCTATCGACTTGATCCCCACACCCGTAACCAACTCATCCAGGAACGAAACGATGAGATGGAACGGGCACTGATGGCCGAAGCACTGGAACGCGCCAACGAAGCCGCTATGAAAATGAAGCGGTTGATCAAGGACTACCTGATCAATGCCAACGCGCTCACCGAAATAAAAAAGATGGTGAAGGAGCAAGTCACCCTTGGCACTGGCTGTATCAAGGTGGCCACGTTGAATATCCGTAACCATGAGAAGTGGGAGAGCGAGGGTGATGAGTGGAAACTGATCGAGCGCCAGAGCATTGAGCCGGATATTGAATGGGCCAGTGTCTTTGATCTGTTTCCCGATCCCTATTCCCACGATCCCGGCAAGCCCAACGATCTGTTCCGCCGCCATGTGCTGACCAAACATGAGCTACGGGAACTGGCAGGCAGTCACGGTTTTGAGACCGAGACCATTCACGCCATTCTTATGGAGTCTCCCCAGGGGAACCATGTCCCTGAAGATTACGAACGGGAGTTGCGTAATATCAACGACAATGATGAGCAGTATGTGACGCCCAACCGTTTCGATGTCCTTGAGTACTGGGGACCGGTGGATGGCCAGCAGCTGAAGGAATACGGCGTTGATGACATCGATGAGCAGGCCGAGTATCAGGCCAACATCTGGATCTGCGATGGCCGGATGATTATGGCACGGCTCAACCCGTTGAAGCCGGAAGCGATCCCCTACAAGTTTGTTCCCTACGAAAGTGTGCTGCACCGGTTCTGGGGCATCGGCATTCCCTACATGATGAACGACTCCCAAGATGTGATGAACTCCACTGGCAGAGCCTTGCTGGACAATGCCGCCCTCACCGCTGGCCCCATGTTCCAGATGGATGTGAGCAAATTTCCGGAAGGCATGAGCCTGGAAGATGCCAAGAAGATCTATCCCTACCGACTCTGGTTTTATGACGGGGAAGCCGGTGAGGGGCCAATGATTCAGGCTATCAATATCCAGAGTAACCAGAAAGACCTGTCCGGCATCTTTGAACTGTTCCGGCGCTTTGCCGACGAGGAAACCTCACTGCCCAGCTACACCCACGGCGAACAGACCCAGAGCCTGAACAAGACCGCAAGCGGCATGAGCATGTTGATGACCGCCGCCAATGTGGCCCTGAAAAGCGTGGTGAAAAACATCGACGACTACGCCACGGTGCCCCTGATCGAGAGCCTGTTCAACTTTGCCATGCGCTGGGCGGAGATGGACGACAAACGGGGCGATCTGGACGTGGTGCCCATGGGCAGTGCCGCCCTGGTGGCGAAGGAGATCCAGAGCGAACGGATGATGAACGCCCTGAACGTGACCATGAACGAGGTACTGGGGCCGATGACCGACCACCGATACCTGCTGAACGAATACCTGAAAGCCCTGGATATTGACCCCGATAAAGCCCTGCGCCCTGAGGAAGAACTCTATGCACAACCCACTGCACCTGACCAGCCAGGAGGCGGAGGCGATCCTGCGGCTGGAAGGCAACCCGGATTACCAGACGCTGGTCGAGCACCTGCAACGTCGCCGGGCGGAACTGCTGGAGAAAATGTCCCACGCCCGGGATTCAACCGAATTGCGCATCCTGCAGGGTAAGACTCAGGAACTCAGTGATCTGATGCAACTGGCGCAGCGATCGCGAACCTATTTACGACAATAACTTTCGTCGCTCCCCGCTGTCCGCTCCCCGCTTCCCGTAAAAGCCAAACCAGTATCGTCTTTTACGGGTCGCGGGCAGCGGAAAGCGGGCGGCGAACAATGCCTGAAAGAACATGGACAAGCCCAGAGCCCCACGGACTTTCATAGGCGCAACCAAGTGGACAAGCCAACGAGCCCCACAGGGAGAGTGAAATGGCTATTGATGCCGAAAAACTGGATCAGGAAACCGATGCCGAACTGGCCGCCCTTATGGGTCTGACTACGGACGCCCCTGCCGCTTTTGCCCAGCAAGAGGACGAGCAGGACAAGCAAACCGATCAGAACCCGCCCGCTGATGAGCTACCCCCGCCACCCGAACCGGAGTCGGACGCTGATGACGAACCGTCAGAGCCGCCTGCTCCAGCATCCAATGACGATGACGGTGAAGACTGGCAGGACAAGTACACCAAGGCGGAAGAGTCCCGCAAGAATGCCCATGCCCTGATGACTCAGGCCACCCAGAAAGCCGCTGATCTGGAGCGGAGCAATACCGAGCTTCAGCAGCAGATGGCGCTGCTGAAGGCCAAGGTGGATCTGCTCAGTCAGCAGGGTACTGCTCAGCCAAACAGTGAGCCAGAGCCGTCCGACCAGTTCCAGGAACTCCGCAAGGACTACCAGGAGCTGGACCCGGTGTTCAACAAGCTGGATGAGTCGGAACAGCTCAACCGCAAACTGGAACAGCGGCTGGCCGCTATTGAGAAGGCTCGGCAGGAGCAGGAGGCGGAGCGGGCACAACAGGCATTCTGGAACAAGTTGCGCAGTCTGCATCCCGATGTAGAGCAGATCTCTGCCAGTGAGGATTTTAAAGGCTGGTTTGCACGACAGACTGCTGATGTTCAGGAGTTGAGTCGTGTCAGCCCACTGGGTGCAGCGCAGGTCATGAGTCTCTATAAAGAGGCCGCAGGTGTAAACAAGCCTGCACCGAAACCGGCACCCGATCCAGTACAGAAAATGCAGCAGGCAAAGCAGCTGAGTGAACCGCCGGTGCGGACCCACTCAGTCCCTAAAACCCGGGGGCACCAACCGACCCTGACGCTGGAACAGATTGCGGCCATGCCGCAGAAAGAGTTTAACGACAATGAAGAAAAACTCGACAAGATTCTGGCCCAGTGGATCAAGCAGGGAGGTCGCCTCTGAGGGGAGCGTTTAATCGTCGTCGTATAACCGCTTCCCGTGATTCAAAGGACTTGAATCATGGCAACGACCACATTTCCAACGGGGGCTATGGCCAATGCCCTGTCCGTTATTTACTCCAAGAAACTCAACGCGAAGTTCTATAAACGAACCGTGTTGGCGGCCATCTGTAACACCAAGTGGGAAGGCGAGATCCAGTCGGAAGGCTCCAAGGTGGTGATCCGTACCCGGCCTGATATTACGGTCGCGGATTATGACCGTGCCGTGGGGGTTGAGTACCAGGATCTGGAACCACCCAAGGTGGAAATGCCCATCGACAAGACCAAGTACTACGCTTTTGTGGATGACTACATCCAGAGTGTCCAGTCCAATATCGAGCTGATCAACGAGTCTTCTGCGGATGCAGCGGAAAATGTGAAGATCGCGGTAGACGGCGATGTACTGGGGAATATCTACACCGATGTGCATCCGGACAACAAGATCGACGGCGGTGGTACTGGCGTCGTTGTGGATAAGACCAATGTGCTGGATTACATCGTCGATATGGGCACGCTGCTGGACGAGAAGAACATTCCCGAGTCCGACCGCTGGCTGGTACTGCCACCCTGGGTCTGCGGGATGATCAAGAAGTCTGAGCTGAAAGATGCGTCGCTGGCTGGTGATGGAACCTCCATCATGCGTAATGGCCGACTCGGGATCATCGATCGCTTCACGCTCTATTGCAGTAATAATCTGGCCACTGCGTCGGGGGTGACTCAGTGCCTGGCGGGTGTGAAAGATTTTGCCGGGTTTGCGTCGCAGTTTATCAAGCATGAATCGCTGACGTTGGAGAAGCACTTCGGCATGGGACACCGTGGCCTGCAGGTGTATGGGTACAAGGTGTTGAAGCCTGATGCTGGTGTTCTGCTGGCAGCGAAGCGTTCTTAAATTTATCGCCGTTCGCTTCCCGCTGCCCGCTCTCCGTAAAAGCACGACGTATGATGTCTTTTTCGGGAAGCGGGCAGCGGGTGGCGGAAAGCGTTTTTCAGAGGAGCTGAAAAAATGGCATTTAACCTGGATACCTGCCGCAGCAAGGACGAACTGGAATCCTTTGCCCGGCAGATGTTTAACGTGGAGCTGGACAAGCGCAAGAAGCTGGATGAGTTAAAAAACGAAATACGTCAGCTGATGAACGGTGGTGAACCACTGGAACAACCGGAAGAGCAGGAAGAATTGGAAGCGCCGGACGTGACTGAGGTGCCCACCGCGTTGGCACAGTCAGTACCAACATCGCAACCAGGCCACCGAAAGCCGCTGCGATTTGTGCTGAACAAGAACAACCACAGCGTCTTTATCTACAACCCGAGGCTGAAGAAACGAATAGGCGTGGATCTGGAGTTCTGTGATCAACAGGGTAACCGGCTGTAGGTGATGAAGGTTACTGCTATTATCCAGCGGGTTCGTGACCTGCTTCAGGACAACACGGCCGTTCCCCGCTGGACCAATGCCAACCTGCTGGATGCCTATAACGAGGCGATACTGGCGGTGGTGCAGAACCGGCCTGATGTGAACTCTCAGCTCCTGCCCTTTACCTGTCAGCCGCAGGCGGTGCAGTCACTGCCGCCCGGCACTTACCGGTTGCTGGATATTGTGGACAATCCATCCACAGGCCGGACGGTGATTGCCTCCACCCGCAGCAGCCTCGACAGTCTGTTGCCCAACTGGACGACCGCCACCGGTACGGATGTGGAACAGTTTGTCTACGACCAGAAAAGTCCGTCCGTGTTTTATGTGTACCCTGTGCCCCCGGCGGATCACCCGCTTAATCTGCTGGTCAGCCAGGCACCCGCAGGAATAGCCATTACCGATTTTGACACCGACACCCAGTTATTCAGTCTGGATGAGCTGTGGATCAACCCGGTGATCAACTACATGCTGTTCCGGGCATTCAGCATGGATATGGAAACGGAAGCCAATATGCAGCAGGCGCAGAGTTATCTGGCCATGTTTGCCAACGACCTGGGGCTGAAGTGGAATGTAGATCAGCTTTTCCGGCAAATGCTTCAGGGCAAGGTGGAGGGATAGATGGAACTGGACACCTACCTTTCCCGCATACGCCCGTATGCCAAGGGCTGCCCGGATCAGGTGATCCGTAATTATCTGATCATTACCCTGCGGGATATTTGTCACCGTGCCAACCTGTGGCGACATCATGACAAGCTGTTTCTGGTTAAGGGTATCGAGGATTACACCCTGACCGCACCCACTGGCAGCGAGATAGCCACGGTGCAGAATCTCCTGCGGGAAGACGGCACCCGATTGGAAAGCCGTGATCTGCTGCCGCCTTACCTCGCTTCCGGTACCCCTTATTACTACCGCCATGTTGAAACCACTGCCCTGAGCGTTGCCCCGATCCCGGACAAGAATGTCATGCACGATATTGAGCTGACATTGATGCCATCGTTTGCTACCACAGAAGTGCCGGACGAGGTGGGCAACCTGACTCTTGAGTTTGCCTGCTGGGGTGTACTGGCGGATTTGCAAATGATGCCCGATGAGCTCTGGACCAACCCGCAGCTTGCAGAGGTCAATCGGCAGAAGTACGAGAAGGAACTCAACCGCAAGCGCATCCGTGGACTGGTCGGGGTCAGTGGTGGCGAACAGTCAGTAACCCGCAGGCGGTTTGTCTGATGGCCATTCCCGCTTCCACTACCCTGCCTGCCTTTATCCGGGGTGACAGCTATTCCGTGCCGGTGTCGTTCAGTAGTGAGGATGGCACGTCGCTGGACCTGACCGGGTGGACGCTGATCTTCACCTTGAAGTTTCACCGGATGCAGCCGGATGACGAAGCCGTGCTGCAAAAACGGATGACCGTATCCGGCACGACGGCGGTGATGTATCTGGCACCGGAGGAGACCAATGAGCTGACCCCCTACCGTTATGAGTTTGATGTTCAGGTCACCACTCCGGATGGTCAGGCGGTATCCACGGTGGCCATTGGAACGGTTGTCGTTCAGGCAGGCGTCACCCACGCATTGAGATAGGAGCCCGCGATGGCCAACGAGACGACGGTGGTCGCCACCCTTGGTAACGGCGTGGCCGTGGTGGCTGCCCAGCAGCAGAGCATTGCCGAAGACCGGCAAGCGATCGAGGAAGCCCTGGCCACTGGGTTGCCACAGATCGAAGAGGCTGTGGGGCGTGCCGATGCCCTGTCCAGCTCGCTGTGGGCGATGACCACGGAAAACCGGCAGCTGAACAGCGACATCACCCAGCACCATGGCGATATCCAACGCTGGCACGATGCCCATGAGGCCGACAAGTTGCAACTGACCGCCATGAAAAACGAGATGGAGGTATTGCATGACTCGGTGGCAGACCTGGTGAACCAGAGCCCTGCTGCCAATGTTAATGGCGGTTATTTCTGACCGCTTTTTCCCCTGAACCGTCATAGATAGACAGGAGCGTCAACCATGGCGAACACCATTCAGATCAAACGCAGTGCCATTACCAACACCCCGGCCAGCCTGGCGGAAGGGGAGCTGGCTTACTCGGAAGCCTCCGGGTATCTGTTTATCGGTGAAACCGATGGCTCCGTGACCGCCGTTGGCGGTGAAACGGTGGTCACAAAACTGGCCGGGATCGACGACAACGCCAATAACTACAGCCTGCCCACGGCCTCTGGAGCGACCCTCGGTGGTATCAAGGTCGGGACCGGTCTGGCCATTGATGGCAGCGGCGTGCTGACCGCTACCGGTTCCGGCGGATTGAATGAGGCGCAGGTGGATGCCCGGGTTCAGCTGGGGGTGGATGCCATTGTGGCCGGAGCCCCGGCAGCGCTGGATACCCTGAACGAACTGGCGGCGGCACTGGGGGATGACCCCGACACCATCAGCAACCTGACCACCCAGATCGGCACCAAACTGGCCAAGTCCTCCAACCTGGCGGATCTGACCAACGCCGCCACTGCCCGGAGTAACCTGGGGCTCGACAGCATGGCGCTTCAGTCAGCAGCCAGTGTCACCATCACCGGTGGTTCGGTGAACGGTGTGGTGCTGGATGGTGGCACCTTCTGATATATCCGTCATCTTTCAAGCTGCAACTGCGTTGGCTGCACTCGCTCACCCCGGTCACTTAGTCAATCTAAGCTCTCGGGTTTCGCTCCATTGCCGCCTTGTTGCAACTCCAAATACTTAGGATATACACGACAAATACAAGGATTGAGTTGTGTCCAACACCATCAAACTGAAAAGCTCGGCGACACCCGGCAAGGTTCCGCTGTCGTCCGATCTGGCCTCAGGGGAGGTGGCGATCAATACCGCCGATGGCAAGTTGTTCGCACTGGTGGGTGGGGTGGTGACCTCATTAACCGCGCCACCGGATCATATTCACACCATTGCTTCGGTAGAGAGCCTTCAGGACATTATTACCGATCTGACCGCACGGATAGAGGCATTGGAGAGCCAGGGCAATAACGCAGAGGAAGACGATATGAAACTGCTCAGTACAGTATCCCAGTCGGGTGTTTCAGAAATGGTGCTGGACATCGGTTTTGATGATGCCCTTTATGGCGGGTATCAGCTGGTCATTAATAACCTCGGGATTGATGACAATGGTGACTACCGGGAGAAAAAACTGGGCATGGCCTTTAAGCAGTCCGATGGTTCCTGGGTAACGGGTTACGGCTGGGCCAATACCTCGGTGATCAAGAGTGACGGGTATACGCTGTCGGGTGGCCAATACTCTGGTTATGCTCTGGTGAATGGTGAGATGGAGTCGGTCTTTCTGTCAGGGACGATGACGGTCTCCGTGAACCCGAATGGTAAAGGTTCCTTTACTGCGCATCTGGACAGTGGCAACGGTGACCAGTACATCACGGCAACCCTGTCGGCACCGGTGAGTGGCTTGATCACGGGCATCAAGTTCTACGCGGAAGCCATGAACCAGAACAAACTGGTGGGCACGGTTTCGGTGTACGGACTGAAAAAATAACCCACCATGAAACTCGATATCACCTCCTTTACCGGCGAAGTCCCCTGGCTTGACAGTCATCTCCTGGAAGATACCCAGGCGGAGGCAGCCATTGACTGTCGTTTAACTAATGGCAGTCTGCGAGCCTACTATCAACTTGCTGATGTACAGGCCCTGAGTGCAACGCCGAAGTCCATCTACCTGTACCGCAACGAAGGCAACCGGTACTGGTTTGACTGGACAGAAGACGTGGACGTGATCCGTTCCCCCGTGGCCGATGACCCCAATAACCGGGTCTATTACACCGGTACGCTGAAAGGTCCCCGCTACACCGATAATGGTCTTGCCCTGAGTGGTGGCAGTGACTATCCGGTCAATGACCATCAACTGGGGATGCCGGAGCCGGACCTGGCACCCGTGGTGACCCTCAGTGGCACACCGCTGGAGGATGCTCAGGCAGTGGATGCTGAAACCCGTTTCTATACCTATACCTGGGTGGATGAGAACGGACGGGAAGGTCCGCCATCGCTGCCTTCTGGTGAGATCGTGGTGAAGCCCGGTGAGACTGTCAACCTGACGTTGGCTTCAGGGCCGGGTGCGGTTGACATGAACATTACCCACTTCAGGGTTTACACCAGTACGCAGGTGGGCGTGTATCAGCTCTGTACCCAGATAAACAACAATGGTTCGGTGGTCACCGATACCCCGGTGGGCGTCACCAGCGTGGTGGATCAAACCCCTTGGGATCAGCGGGGCGGCATCCTGAAAACCATCGGCTGGATCGCGCCACCCAACAACCTGCAAGGCATGGTGGTGCTGCCCGGTGGTGTTGCCGCTGGATTTTCCGGCAAGGAGCTGATGTTCAGCGAGCCTTACCATTTATACGCATGGCCAGCGGCCTATCGGCTGGCGGTGGAGTACGACATCCGGTCACTGGCCGTAGCGGCCAACAGTGTGATCATCACTACCAGCGGTTATCCCTATGTGGCATTCGGTACTGAACCCAGTGCCATGACCCTGGAACGGCTGGATACGGCCCATGCCTGCATCAGCAAAAGCAGCATGGTGGATATGGGGGATATGGCACTTTACGCCTCGCCGGATGGGTTGGTGCGTATCGCTGGCGGTCGGGCGGACCTGATGACACGCAACATCATCAACCCGGAGGACTGGCGGGAACGTTTTCAGCCAGACACTATCCACGGCTGCTTTCACGATGGCCGGTACTTTGGCTTCTATGGCGACAGTGTTGACGGCGGTGGTTTCATATTCAGCCCCGACAGCGGTACCTTTACCGAACTCGGCACTTACGCCGATGCCTGTTACCGTGACCTTCAGGACGACAGCCTTTATCTGGCCATCGGCAACACCATTAAAGCGTGGGACAAAGGCTCAGAGCTGATGCCATATCGCTGGCGAAGCAAAGTCTTTCAAGGAAAGCCTGCCCTGTTCAGTTCGGCACGGATCATGGCGGACAGCTACACCGACCTGGTGTTTCGGGTATTCCGTGATGAGCAGCAGGTACTGGAACTGCCAGTGACTTCGGACAGAGGCTTCAGGCTCCCCGCAGGCCGTGGCAGCCGCTGGCAGTTTGAGCTGGAAGGCACCGACACCGTGACTGCCGTAATTGTCGCCAGCTCCATGGCTGAACTTTAAGAACAGACTCCCTCTTATGGCTAAATTTCCCGCACTGCCAGCAACGGTAGATCGCTACGTGCGCGAGTTTCTGAACCGCCTCGCCGGTCGCAGCGGCAATGCCGGGGACAGGGCAGTGCTGCACAGTGAGCTGGCCGAGCTGGGTCTGGCGAAGGAGAAAGGTCAGCGATTGAGGCTGCCTGCCTCTGCCGTGGGTTCCATTACCGATACCCTGGAGCCTGTGGTGCCAGAGCTAACGGTGACTGGAGGCAGTGTTGGAGCACCGGACGCGCCAACTCCGGCTGCTGGTTTGTCATCCAACGGCATCTTTGGTGCCGTGATCCTGGAATGGGATGCCCCGGCCTATGATGGGCATAACCACACGGAAGTATGGCGAGCTCAGGTGGATGACCGGGCGCAGGCGTCGCTGGTCCACGAAGCCAGAGGCAGTCGCTATACCGATGTCACCGGCAACACCACGCTGCACTATTACTGGGTGCGTCACGTCAACAGTGCTGGTCAGGTGGGTGGCTTCAATGCAATGGCCGGAACCGCAGGACAAGGAACGGCCATTATCAATCTGGCCGACCTGATGCTGGAAAGCCCGGAGCTGTCGGAGCAGCCGTTTTCGGTGCGCAATATTGGCACGGAAGGGTCACCGGACTATGTGCTGGTTTTTAACGGCTATCTGGCGGTGAACGGGCCGGTGAATATCAGCCAGCTTCAGTCCGGTGAGCTGCAAAACGGCACGGCGCTCACGGTTGGGCAGGGTTCCATCGAGCTGAGTACCGGCAGTGATGGGTTTGGCCAGATGGTGATTACCGGCAGCGGGGGCATTGCCAGCAACGATTATCTGGTGCTGAAAGAGGGCCGGATCGAGTCCTATATCTACACCGCCAGTTCCGGCCACGTCCGTTACAAAGAGGTGCGTCGGACAGAAAGCGGCATCGGCAGGCATAACCAGAGTGTGGTGATCCCCGCCTATTTCAAAAGCCAGCCCACCATCAACCTCTATCCCCGCGATATTACCGTTTATAACGCCGACTACCCTGACCAGTCCCAGCGACTGGAACTGTACCACTCAACCCCGATGCCTCACGGCTCCATTGAAGGGGCGTGGGTGTTCAAACCCTACGCCCGATTGCTGCTGGCGGATGGCAGCAAGACGGAGGTCAGGAACGCCCTTTACCAGGGGGCCAGCAATACCAACACCTTCACCAGAGGCGGTGTGGACCAGGTGAAAAAGGTCACCCTGAAAGGGCGGGTTGCCAGCCAGCGTTCCACCGGCAGTGGCGGAACCTGGCAGAACCGTAAGGTGAGCGTGACCATTCGCTATCGGCAGCAATGGGGGGAATGGATCGACGGGGAAACGGTGGCCGTGGATATTGAGCAGTTCACTACCCACGACATCGAACTCAGCCAGACCATGACGCAGGGCCGCTATGAGGTGGGGTTGTATTTTTTAGCGGAAGACCGTGAGGGTACGTTCAACAGTGGCAGCGTTACCTACGACTACCGGGATGAGAACAAGATTGCCAACCCCTACCAGAAAACCCTCAGTCCCACCAATTCAGCACAGACCTTCCGACACACCATTAGCATTGGTGACCCGAACATCGGTTCGGGGTGGGAGATCAACCGGATTTTGTATTTCGCCAAGGTGGATATACGGCTGGAGGTCAGAAACCTCTACCGCTATGACAGCAAAGCCTGGGGGCAGGATAAGGTAAAAGGACGGGCCAGAGTGCGACTCCCCAATGATCGGGGTGAATACAACACCTACGAGAAAACCACGTCCAATGACTCTTTCACAAAAGAGTGGGAAGTCACCCGGTTTACCGATATTTCCATGCGCTGGGAAGATGTGGTTCACAAAGACGGCAACATCTACCCGGAAGTCGAACTCTGGGCAGAAAGGGCCGGATATGACGGTCAGTCACAGGCTGGCAGTTTTTACAAGCCGAACTACGTTCCTACCAGCCTGGCTTATGTTCATATCCGCGACATTGCGGCCACCATCTATTACCAACGGGCGCAACCGGTCAGTGATGCCCCGCTTAACCACTTCTACTGGGACACCACCGCTTACGACCTCGGTGCCACCGATGTCAGCGTAGTCGACGCCATTATCCACTGGACGGCTATCGGCGAATAAACGGCCACGGGCGAATAAACAGGAGCATCATTATGGGCATGACACGTTCACAGGGATTCACCCGTCGAAGTATTCCTGATTCAGGCATGAGTTACGGCCTGACCGGCAACAGCGCCTACCAGAAAAGTCTGGATCAGATGGGGGATTTCAACACGTTCTCTCTGGGCTCAACCAGCAGTTGGCCCTGGCAACGAAATAAAGGCCAGCCGGAAATGCCGGATATCGCCCCCCGCTATGCCTACGACGATGATGAACAGCGTTACCAGCTCAATATCGATGCAGCCACCGATGTGGCGGACCAGCTCAAGGAGTATGGCGACAAGCTGTTTGATGTGTTCGACAACTACCAGCCCAACTTCCAGTACCTGGGCGACAACGCCACGGTATCGGATGCCCAGCTTGAGAGCCGGTTGGGGGAAGCGACCAGCGACTATCAGGCCAATGCGGACCTGCAACAGTCGGAGTACGAACGGGACATGCGCCGGATGGGCGTAAATCCCAATTCAGCCCGGTTTGCCGGGTTTGGCACCAGCAATACCCTGCACAAGGCGGCGGGACTCTCGGCCATCCAGAATCAGGTGCGGGACACCGCCAGAGAGGAGAGCTGGAACCGCAACCTCGATGTGGCGGAGCTCGGGCTGGATACCGCCAAAACCGCCACCGATGGCCTGAGCAGTGCAGCCAGTGTTTATAAACTGGCGGCGGATATGTTCACCGACAATAAGATCAAGTACGACCAGTTGAACGAAGCGGCCCGCCAGTATGACCTTGGCTACGGCTTCAAGCAGGATGAGATGAAGCTGGCGGCGCAGAACCAGGCGTTTAACCAGGCAGCGAACCGTTGGCAGAACGGACTGGTGCAGACCTACGATAACAACGGGCAATGGAATTACCGTGAGTCGTTTGATTACGAGTATTAATCCACAGGGTCAGGGAGGATCACCATGTATATCGGATCGGATGGCAGGGTTTACCAGAACAAGTTTGATTCAATTGGCCACGGCACCAAAGTGCCCGGTTACGCCGATGAACAGTACGCCATCAACCAGCGCCTTGGTGAGCTGCGCAGACAGCAGCAGGAGTATGCCGGTCAGCAACAGCAGCAGGTACTGAACCAGCAGCAGATTGACCAGAATGACCTGAACCAGTTCTACAATCGCCAACGGCAACTGGCCGAGGTTCAGGGTCAGCCTTATGGTGGTTATGGACAGGGCAACCCGAACAATAGAGGTCAGGCCGGACAGCCGCAAGGCAGTGGCGGTCAGGCCGGTTACGGAATGCCCATGGAGCGAAAGGAAACGGTGCAGAACCCTCTGACGCAGGACGCCGGAAAACTGAACCGAATGCTGCAAAAGTATCATCAGGGGCAGGACCCCCGTGACGCGCAGGACGCCATCGAGTTTATTAACCAGCACCCCGGCATCAAGGCCAGTAACGTCAGCGGTATCCGCTTCAATCACAGTGACCGCAATGAAGACCCGCTGGTCAGCCTGCTCGGTGACGATGGCAATCCGGTAAAGCAGTTCTACCTCAGTTCCCTCTCCAACCTGAACAACTTTGCCGGTCAGAAGAAACAGACCTTTGATCCGGGCAATAAGGTCAATGATCCTGGCAAGTTGATTGAAGAACTTCAAAAAGTCGCCCAGTCTCAGGGCGAAGCCGATGTATCAGGATTGAAACCCAAAGACCAGAAAGCCCAGCTACCGGAGGCGGTTCAGGATCACTACGGGCAACTGATGAAACAGTATGGCCCGCGCAATCCGGGCTATGTCACCACCGGGGAGGAAACCCCGAACCGGACATTGGGGTTTGATCTGTTTGGTCAGCAGCAACAGGCGAATGATCCGCTGGCGGCTTTGAAGCAGGCATTGGGGGGCGGGGAAGCAATGACACCGCCACCACCCCCTCCGGTGACGCCCAATGCCGCTGTGCCGAAGCAGGGGCAGGGTTACGGCTATCCCGGTTACAACCCATTGAACCGCACCCCCGGCACTTTCCGTCACTTCCATCCCTCTGTCGGACGGTAACAGACCGCTTCCCGCCTCCCGCTTCCCGAAAAAGATAAGCACCTGGCCCGCTTTTACGGGCAGCGGGTAGCGGGCGGCGGCCAGCGTTTTTTCAAGGACGATTCTATGAACTGGAACGATTTCAGCTCGACCCCGATGTTTCAGCAGGGGGACGATCAGGAACAGGAACGGTTGCGCGAGCAGTATTGGCGGCATTACCTCAAGCCCCAGATACCGGAAGGCTACCATCGGGAAGCCCGTTCCCTGTTTGACCAGCATACCCGCCGCCGGGGCAACCCGGACAGCTCCTATGCCGGTGACCTGTGGGATGCCCTCTGGCATGGCGGTTATGCCGGTGCGGCTGACCTGGTATCCGGTGCGAGCCGACTGGTGGGGGGCGATGGTCATAATGCCGCCAGTGACTGGCTGCGAGAAAAGTCCGAGGAACAGCTCGACAATATGTCCCCGTCCAGCATCGAGGCGATGCAGGGGTTCGGGATCGAGAAGAAAGGCGAAGGCCGGTTCGGGCTGACCGAGGGCAGTACCGCTGCCGGTTTTGGTCTTCAGTTTGCCTCTGGGCTTGGCTCTCTGGCACCGTCCATGATACCCGGTGGTGTGGCCAGTAAAGGGTTGTCGGCACTGGGCATGAAAGGGCTTCAGGCATCGGGTGCAGCGGCAGCAGTGACCGGTCTGGAAGATGCCAGACGTGTGCAGGGGTTGGCGAATATCATCGACAAGGGCAGCCATGCCATTGGTTATGGTGCAACCGGTGGCCTGATGATCGGCGGGGCTGGTTCAGAAGATGCCAAAAGCGCCGTGCTCTCTGCCAGTTATGAACAACTGAAAGACCTGCCGAGGTTCCAGGAACTCTATCAGCAGACCTATGAGCAGGCCGGAGGCGGCGATACCCGCCAGCCTTTTGAGCAGGCCAAAGCCCTGCTGGCCGAGGAAGCGGCACAGTCCGCCTTTGTTCCGGCTGCCGGGGTGGGGGCGCTCTCCATGGGGCTGGCGGGTCCGGCCATGGAGAACCTGATCCTGAAGAACGCCGGCACCCGTGGCCTGAATGCGGCCAAGGGGTTCCTGACCGAAGGGGCGCAGGAGTTCGGTGAAGGGGTTGGTCAGCAGATGGCGGCCAACTACGGCCAGCAGCAGGTGGGCAGAGAGGTAGGACTGACTGATGGGGCGTTGGAGCAGGGACTGTCCGGTGCCGTGGTCGGCGGTCCGGTGGGTGGACTGGTGGGCGCTGCCGGTCGAACCCGCAATATGGACGACATCAGGGAGAAGCAGCAGAGGCTCAACGACCTGAAGAGCCAGCATCAGACCCTGCAAGACCAGATGCAGGAACCCCATGCTGACCAGACCATGCTGGCTGAGCAACTGCGGCAGAACTCGCTGGCCATTGCCGGGTTGGAGATCCAGCTCCATGAGTTGGGAGAAAAATCCCGGCAAACTGAACAACCACAGGTTGAAGTTGAGGCACAAGTTGAGCCACAACAAGAACAACAACCAGCCCCACAAGGTGCAGGCGATTTTAGCCAGTATAACCAACCGGCCTATAAACGACAGAAGGCTCGTTCCCCGCAACAGCCGCCACTATTAGAAACCGATAACGCTATTTATGTTGAACCCAACAGCCCCGCACAAAGAGGTGAAACCACTTTTACCGGCCCTGGCTTTGAACAGCAGACCAATGCTCCTTACCGTCCGGACCAAGAGCAGCAGCCGGTATCACAACAGCAACCCAAGACTCTGGGTTATTCACCCACTGACTTTACTGCCAATCGTTATGGGTCAGTAGGAACAGATCCACAGGCTGTGCAGCAGGATAGCCAACAGCGCCGCCGAGATAATATTGACAAAGCCCCTAACCAACACCCCGGCTCACCAGAGTACACCGGCAACCCTGATCAGGATTTAGCCAGCTACACCGAACGGATGAACAGCCTGAACCGGTTGTTTCGTTCCTTTAACTGGCAGCTTGGTGACGACAGTAAAAAGCGTCGGGTGCGCATGCTGATTGAGAACCAGCGCAAGCTGGAAATGCAGGCTCGTAAAAGTGGCCGTGCTATTACGCCGACCTCCATGAAAGAAGCATTGGCCAACCTGAAAGCCATGGTGGAAAGTGGTGAAGGTATCCGCTTTGAACGGGAAGTCAAAGACATTGAAGATCGCCAGCAACAGGAAGGACTCAGGCTGACTGCACAGGAGAAGTCTGGCACCCCGTCTGGCATCAAACCGGTGATGGGGCGTGGTAAAGAAAAAGTATCCACAGCGGAACGGGAGCTGCATACCCAATACGCCCTTTACGAAGCCGATGACCTGATCGCCAGCCACAACGACACTGGCAAGGTAAATCCGGACTATCCGGCAGACCTGCAACCAAGAGATCGAACCCGGCAAGCCAGTGATGACCAGATCCGGGGGATCGCCAGCAAACTTAATCCAAAACTCTTGGGAGCCAACCCGCTGGCCAGTAGCGGTGCGCCAATCATCGGCACTGACCGCGTCGTGGAAAGTGGCAATGGACGTGTGTCGGCAATCCGCAAGGCCTACCGAAACCACCCCGAACGGGCGAAAGCCTACCGGGAGCATCTGAAACAGAATGCTGAATCCTTTGGCCTGAAGCCCGAGTCTGTGGATAACTTCAAACAGCCGGTATTGGTACGTCAGCGGCAGGGAGAAATGGACACCGACCAGCGCATTGCTTTCACCAAAGAAGCCAATGCTCGTGATACCGCCTCAATGTCTCCGGCAGAAAAAGCCAAGCTCGATGCCTCCCGCATTACTCAGGAAGACCTTTCCCATTTTGATACCGATGATACTGGCGACCTTCTACACCGCAGCAATGATGTATTCCTTGCCCGGTTTGCCGACCGCTTGGGTAGCGAAGCCGGAGAATTGAAAACCCGTCAGGGAGATTGGAATAAACAGATGCGTGACCGAGTAGAGTCAGCCCTGTTTATGAAAGCCTACGATGATGAACGACTGAATAGTCTATTTGCCGAGGACGACAAACCAGACCTGAAAAACCTGATCAAGTCACTGGCCATGGCAGCCCCCCACTTTGCCAGAGCCAAGGGAGTAAACTCGGAGCTCGGCAACTATGGCATCATTGAATCACTGGTGGAAGCAAGCCGTATCCTTCAGGACTCCCGCAACCGAAACCAATCGGTGGATGAGATTCTGGATCAGCACTCCCTCCTGGACAGCTTCAGTCCGGAAACCGAACTGTTCGCCAGGTGGCTTGATGCCAACCTCCACAAGTCAAAGCAGGTTGGTCAGGCCCTGAGCGAGCTGGCCAATCAGATTGAGCAATACCTGCAAAAGCAATCACAAGCCGATGGAGATATGTTTGGTACCGCAGAGGCGACACTGGATGACTTGATTAATCAGACCAATAACCAACTGGAGAAAAACCATGGCGATAAATCCACACCGATCATCGACCCGAAGACGACCCCCAGGGAAGGGGGAAATCCCACCAAGCGCCAGGAGCGCGACTGGGAGACAAAAAAAGCCGAACCTGTTCAAGCTGTTGAAGGAGGTAACGGAAAAAGTGAACAGGGAGAACCCGGGGAGCGAGCAACTGAGTCTGCCCCAGGAACCGAAAAGACAGCCAAAAGGGACGAAGTAGACGACCCCCAGGACGGGGGAAGTGCCACCAAGCGCCGGGAGCGCGACTGGTACGACCTGCTGGATGCGGTGGACGATGGCACGCTCGATAGCAATGAGTGGACGGACGATGACTTTGCCGGGATTGAGGAAAAGGGTGGCGAGTACGACCCCCAGGACGGGGCAAGTGCCACCAAGCGCCGGGAGCGCGACTGGTACAATAGCCGAAATGCGCCTCACTACTCGGTGCCTGGCATTAAAAGTCTGGGCGGTGCGGAACGGACGGCGATCAAGCGGTATCTGGATGGCCGGTCTGACAAGCAGGGCATTGTCCAGCGGCTGAAGAAACTGGCTGATACGCCCTGGGCAAGGAAGACCGTCCAGTCGATGCTGATTCGCCAGACCATTGATGATCTGGTGGCTGGGCGGGAGGTGGATTACCAGTCGCTGTTGTCCCAGAAAGATAACGCCTCGATCCTCAAAGCGCTGAAAGATCATGGCGAACCCGGACTCTGGCGTTACCTGCACACAGAGGATGTCATGGGGCATGCCGGAAAACCGGAGAACAGCATCAATGGCAGCTTTGTCGATTGTATGCCCAGCCGTGATTGTGCTTCCTTCTGTTATGCGACCAAAGGCAATTACCGGTTCAGTAATCCCATCATTAAATCGGAAGTTGTGAACTGGGCAGTGGAGAAAGACCCGGTCAGAACCGCCCGGATTGCGGCCAACGATTACAAAGGCACTCCGGAGTTTTACCAGAACAAAGCCCTTCGCCTGTTTGATATGGGCGATGGCTCCATGGAATGGCTGCCCTTTATCCGAACCATGAACAAGGAGGGTATCCGGCTCCAGATCTTCAGCAAGAATCCGGAGTTCCTGAAGCAGGTGCCAGAGATGAACTGGCGGGCACTGTCCGTGGACAACAGTAACTTTGAACTGGCTGTACAGCACCCGGAGCTGCCTCTGGCGGTGGTGTTTGACGGTCAGCAGAATGGCATTGACTTCGTTCGCGCCAATCTTGACCGAATACTGGTGATTCTGCCCATTAAACACGGTCAGCGAGTCCTGGGCGATAAAGCAACCCTGCGTCGTATGCTCGGGCTGGATGCCATGAAGCGGGTATGCCCTGTCGATGGTGGCTGGAAAAAGATCAAGCACCCCACTGATCCGAAGAAGAACTTTAACTGCACTTCCTGCGACCAATACGGCGGTATGGGCTGCTTCCACGGCAATGTCACCCGCCAGGTGATGAAAGCCGCCACGGAAGCCCCCCACGATAAACATCTGCAACGGCTGAAAGAGGAGATAGAGAATGACCCTGACCGATTCGGTGGCAAAGCGAGCGCGGCAGAGCTGCTTGGAAACCTGGGCAAAATCCGATCTGCGCTACGGGCATCTGCTGACGCCCGAGCAGAAGCAACAGATGCAGGCGGCCAGGGACAAGAAGCTGAAGGCACAATTGGAGTTCGACAAATTGATGAGGGAACCGGACGCTACCGGGTCGGAGAAAGTGAAGAAGGAGAAATAGAAGAACGCAAACGCCGTGGCAAAAAATCCGATCTGGAAGATGCTGGTCAGAAGGACCTGTTCGCCTCCCCTGATCTATCGGGTGACGAACGCAAGCAGCAGATCATCGAGAACCAACGGGTTCTGGTTAAGCACGACCAGACCGGCACCATAAGAGCTGGCACCGACACCATTCACACCTACGATGACCTTGCCCACTTTATCGCCCCGATCCGCAAGCTGGCACAGGAAGAGATGCTTGCCATTGTGCTTGATGGCAATGACAAGGTGATCAATGTCATCAAGCACAGTAAGGGGCAGAAAGCCTCGGCCAGTGTATCCCCATGGACACTGGCCGGTGCGGTAGTCGCCACTCCTGAAGCCAAAAGCGTGTGGTTTGCCCATAACCATCCTTCCGGTGATCCTGAGCCCAGTATGTCGGATGTGCATATTACCCACAGCCTGAACGAAGTGTTGGACGGCAGTGGTGTGATCAATATGGGACATGCCGTGGTGGGTACCACTGGCCATGCGAAAATCATGGACGCCGATGGTACGGTGCTGATGGGTACCGTGGCCCCCAAACGCATGGCTCGCAATAAGGCATTCTCCATTACCGAACGGCGGCTGCGCTATAACCGGCCCCATATCAATTTCAGCTCACCGGAAACGGTAAGTCCTTTTCTTGATACCATCAGCCGAAATGCCGTGGTGTTGCTGGATAGCAAATACAATGTCACTGGCGTTCTGCCGTTGTCGGAAAGTGATCTGAAGACCCTGCGGCATCCAACCGACAACCCGGCCGCTGCCCGGATTATGACGGCACTGGACAGCACCAACAGTTCGTCAGTCATCCTGAAAAGCAGTGGTTCGCCGCTGGCCACGACAGGCACAAGTAATCTGATCCGGTTCTTCAACCGGGGCGACCGCATTAAGGTACTGGACCATTTTACCGGCAAGGATGGCAGCTACCAGTCTGCCGCCGAAAGAGGAACCCCAGACCTGAACGAACGGGGTTCCTTCTACGCCCTGCGAAAAGACAGCAACGCCCGTGGTATCAAGTCCGGTCCGCTGCGTTTGAAGCTGAAGCCGCTGGAACAGAAACTGGGGCAGTCCATTCACGTCCTGCAATCGGAAACCGAGCTGCCTTCCAGCCTCTACCAGAAGGTGATCAGCGACAAGGCACAAGGCCGGGTGCGGGGGATGTTCGACCCGGAGACAGGCGACACCTATCTGATCGCAGCCAATCTGGACACCACCGGCGAGGCGGTGCGTACTGTCCTCCATGAACTGGTGGGTCATAAAGGCGTCCGTGGTCTGCTGGGTAAACGGCTCGATACCGTGCTGGATGAAATCCACCGGGATATGAACGACCGGCTGAAGCAGGCACTGGGCAAGCGGTACGCCCGGCAGACCGAAGGCAAGAGCGAAGCGGAAGCGAACCGGATCATTGCCGAGGAATACCTGGCGCACCTTGCCGAGAAAGACCCGAAAAACGGCCTGTTGACCAAAGTGGTCAGCATGATCCGCAATGCTTTGCGCCGGTTGTTCCCCAACATTAAATGGACGGATGCCGATGCGGTGGAGCTGCTGAGTGCGGCCCGTGGTCATCTGAAGCGCAATGGCAGCTTGAATACGGGTAGCAGTAAAAGCGGTCGATACAGCGATGCAGGCATAGCCCCGACGTTCTACTCAGCTGTGGAGCGCAGTGCCGCTGCGGTGAAATCTGACAAGTTGCCTGCCCAGAGCTGGCTCAATGCCATCAAGAAAGGCAACAACGTTCAGGACGAGGAAATCCAGTGGCTGGGCCTCGACCTGTGGCTGGCGGACAAAAAGGGCGAGAAGCTGAGCAGGGCCGAGGTGCTGGACTTTATCCGCCAGAATGAAGTGCGGATCGACGAAGACCTCAGTGTTGATGTGTTCGATGAGCAAGAGCTGGAAGAGCGGGTCTATGAAAAGCAGCAGCACTTTATCAGCGAGCGAATTGGCGATTACGAGCACGGCTATTCGCTGGATGAGCTGTCCCACCTGCTGGACGATGCACGGGAAACACAGCGGGAGGATGAGTACGACTTCCATTATCAGGAACTGAAACAGCGGTTTGAACAAGGCGAGCTGGATGACCATGAAGTGGATGCCCTGGTGGATGACGATGGCAATCTGAATGAATCCGCCCTCCACGAAGAAGCGCAATGGCAAGCCAATAACAGCGTCGATGCTATGGACGACAAGGCGCTGGTACGGGATCACATCAGTTATTCCGATAAGGAAGACGCCGCGCTGGAAGCCTGGGAGAACGACTACGAGTCGGATGTGCGCAGTGACCTGGAAGCGGAGCTGCGGGATGAGTCCGACGTTCAGTACCGTAACTACGCCATGCAAGGTGGTGAAGATTATTCCGAACTGTTGCTGATTCTCGATAACAACAGCCACGTATTCCCCGCTGATCGGAATCACAAGAACCTGAGCCTGATTACTGAAGAAGAAGTCAATGCACTGGCTAAAGGCATCATGCCTGCTGGTATGAAGGTGGATGATGTGGGCTGGAGTCAGGCGTTCCGGGATTACACCCTCTACCGCCATAATGGTGATGACAAGACCATGATCACCACTGGCCATGCCACTGAGGCCTCGGCCATTGCGGCTGCCGTCAGCGAGTATCAATCCTTTGCCCGGTGGCGACAGGACGACTATGACGAAAGCCACTGGGGGACGACGGAAAACGTACTGGCTCATGTGCGCTTCCAGACCTTTGATGAAAACGTCCATGGTCGTAATGAACGGATTCTGTTTATCGATGAAGTACAGAGTGACTGGCATCAGGCGGGTCGGGAAAGTGGCTATCGAACACCAGAGTCGGTGCGTAAACAGGAGCAGCGCAATGACCGGATAAACGCAGTTGATGACAGGATTCGGGCTGTCGTTAAACAACGGGATGAGTTTGGCAAACAACATACTGAGGCCGGTGCCCGGCGTGATGAGCTTACCCGTCAGATTAAACAGGCAGAACAAAACCTGAATCAGACGCAGGTGGATCAGCTGAATAACAAATTGACCACGGTTGCAGAGGATGTAGAGAACCATTTCCAGCAGTGGGTGGATGCCGAAGCCCAGCTGAAAACACTGCGAGATGAACGACAATCACTGTTCGATACCGACAAGCACCGGTTCTACCGTCAGGTACCTAATGCGCCCCTGAAAGAGAGCTGGCCCAACCTGGTGATGAAACGGATGATCCGCCACGCTGCGGAGAACGGCTTTGACCGGATCGCTTGGAGCAGTGCGGCACAACAGGTAGAGAGGTATCCGAGTCTCGGGCAGGTGGTAGAGCAGATGAAGGTATCCCCCCAGTTTACCCACGAAGGCCGACTGACCCATGTCACCTTAACGATCAAAAACCGGAACGGCAGCAACCGCAGAGAACACATTGCAGAAGAGCGGCTGGACGCTTATGTGGGCCATCGTCTGGGGGCGAAAATACGGGAGGACAGCCACTCCCTTTATGAATCCCTGCAGCAGGAGCGCAGTCGATGGTCCACCGAGCAGGATAACGACGATCAGCAGAACCGCTGGTTTATCCGGGATGCCAATGGTGAGGCACTGTATATGTCCAATGGCTCGCGGCTCTATTTCGACTCACAAGATGGAGCCAATCAAGACATTGATCGGGCGGTATTCGCCGAGCACAGCGCCGACTTTACCCTGGAGAACCTGGACGAGCTGATGGGCGACGGTGCCAGGGGGATGCGGGAGTTCTACGACAAGCGCCTGGCCAACTACATGAAGAAGTACACCAAAAAGTGGGGGGCAACGATGGAGCCTGTCGAGATCCATTTCAATGGCTCGCAGTACCCTTATGACACCAGGCCCGATAAAGTCTGGTCGGTGACCGTCACCGACAAGATGAAAGAGTCTGTGCTGAAGGATGGTCAGCCGTTGTTTGCTTTGAAAGATAATAAAAAAGCAAAACAGGATAATGTTCCCCGCTATTCCCTGAAAGACCTCCCCGACGATGTGCAGTCCGTGATCAACGACATCCACGGCGGCATTGCCCCAAAGCCGTGGCACGACCGGTTGCGGGAGTGGTGGGAGGCCAAACCGCTGAAAGAGCATATCAAGCGCGGTTTGCTCCATATCAATCAGGGCGTATTCACCGATGCCGCCATTATTGAACAGCAGGAGAAGCTGCTGAACGATGGCAAGCTGATGGACGCAACGGTGTCTGCCAGCAAAGCCGTTTACCTGGCCCGCAATCTGGACAATGTGACCGATGCTACCTTCCATAAAGGCACCCCGATGCTGAAAGAGGGCAGCATTGTCATCAAGCCGGGCAGCAAAGGATTGTTTGAACTGCTGAAGCCGGTCACCGAACGGGATGAGCTTGCTATCTGGGAAGTGTACGAAGGCAGCCACCGTGCGCAGCGAATTATGGAGGAAGACAAAGTGGCCAGGGCCAAAGGCAATCAGTTGCTGGCTCAGGGGCAGGCCATGAAAGATACGCTGGATGCCACGGCACCGGATGAGTATCAGGGCGGTCGCTCGGCTTGGAATCGTGACCGCAGGCAGATGGAAAAAGACCTGAAGCTGGGCAAGGAACTGAGCCAGCAGAACCGGGAAAACCTGTACGACCAGAAACGGATCGACACCATTCAGAACTGGGTGCATACCCAGCCGGAACTGGCGAAGCGGTTCAAGCAGGTGATGGACGACTACCAGCAGCACAACCGTGACCTGCTGGATTTTATGGAAGCCGCCGGCACACTCGACAAGGAACAGCGCAAGCTGTTCGATACCGGCGACTACATCCCGTTCAACCGGATACACGACCTGGAATACCAGGAAGAAAACCAGCGGTTTATTCGGCCTAAAAAAGGACTCGGCGGACAAACCTCCGGTATTCAACGGCTGAAAGGTGGTGTAGAAAAGATAGCCCCACTGGAAGCGATGGTGCGCAATACCCGTTCCATGCTCGATGCGGCCCTGAAGAATATCGCCCAGCAACGGGTCATCGATAACGCCCTGCAACTGGGGGCCGTGGAGAAAATTGAGAGTGCCATTACCGTTACTGACGACGATGTAAAGGCAGCTCTTCAGGGGATCGGCGTCAGTACCGACCTGACCCCAGCGCAGATGCGCGGCTGGAAGTCGCTGATGGCCAAATACGAAACCCTGAAAGGGACCACCAGTGTCTCACGCGATGGCAAGCTGGAAACCTACGCGGTGGATGATCCATTGCTGCTGGCCTCCATTCAGGACATCGGGCCAGAGCTGCAGAGCGGTTTTATGAAACTGGTGGGCATTCCCAGCCAAATAGTCCGGCGCGGTGTCACGGCGATGCCTGCTTACTGGTTCCGCAACCTGACCCGGGATACGCTATCCACGGCAGTGCATATTGCCCCGGAGGTCAACGGCAAGGTCGTAGGCATGAACCCGCTGGCCGGTGCCATTCGTGGTTTCAGAAAGTCCCTGGATGAGGATGACTCCCTGTGGGCGATGAAAATGGCCGGAGGCAGCAGTAGCAGTGGTCACTACCGCAGCAACTACAACAACATTCGCAAGAAGCTATCCCCTGCGGAGCAGAAGCGCATCCTGAGCACGCCCGGCAAACTGATCGACTTCTGGGACAGCATTGGCGCACGGTTCGAGGATTCCAACCGGCTGCACGTCTTTGAACGGGTAAAGGAGGAAGGCGGTTCAACGGCGGAAGCCGCCTATCAGTCGCTGGATGTGATGAACTTTACCCGTAAGGGGCAGTGGGGCATTGTTCGGTTCCTGACCCAATCCATTCAGTTCACCAACAGTTTGCTTCAGGGTGTGAACCGGATGTGGCGAGGTGTGAAGCCCGGTGATGAACTGCACTGGAGCGCCTTATCCGGTGAGGTGCTGACGCGGGGGCTGATGTATGGCTTTGCCTCCTGGCTGCTGGTGCGACTGTTTGAAGACGATGATCGCTACAAGGAACTCAGCACCGACGAGAAAGTGGCCTATCACCACTTCTGGATCGGTGACGGAGAAGACGGCCACTTCCGAATCCCCAAGCCGTTCGAGGTGGGGCATATCTTTGCCACCATACCGGAGTTCCTGTGGCAAGGCATGATGGGCCATGAGGATGCCAAGTGGACCAAGGATGCCATGGTGACTTTGGGGATGGCGATGTTTAACCTGGAGTCCACGCCCATACCGCAGTTCATCAAACCGATCTGGGAAGTGGGTGAGAACCGCGACCGCTTTCGTGACCGGGATATTGTGCCCATGAGCTTGCAGCAACTTAAGCCGGAAGCCCAATACGACCCCTACACCAGCGAGACGCTAAAGGAACTGGTGCAGTACCTTCCCGAAGGCGCACCGGAGTGGATGCGCTCCCCGAAAAAGCTGGAACACCTGCTGAAAGGCTATTTCAATGCCTTTGCCACAGGAACGCTGGCGGTGACCGATGCGGTTACCCGACACCTGACCGGTGAAGGGGAAAAGCCCGCATGGAACAAACAGGACTACCCGGTGGTCGGTTCGTTCTTTGGTGATCGCATCACAGGCAGCACCCGTTACACCAATGATCTGTATGAAATGAACAAGGACGTGAATGCCATTGCTTCATCCATCAAGCACTATCAGGAAACCGGGGAAAACCAGCGAGCTAAAGAGCTGGAACAGTCAGCCAGTGCCAGACTGAAAAACAAGGCTGGGCTCAACAAGGCCAGCCGGGAGATCAGCAAGCTGCGCAGGGAAGTCCGCAAGGTGATGGAAGACCGAAACATGGATCGAGATACCAAGCGGGAACGGCTCGACCGGCTGAACCAGCAGATTAACCAGGTGGCCACTAATGCTGTAAAGCGCTATCAGCAGCCGTTCCGATAGTTAACCGTCCAGACACAAGGTCTTAGTCGCACCATTTTAGGTGCTACTACCAATTCCGAAGGACTGCTGTTTTCAATAGGATGCTCACGTCCTCACGGAAGAGGCACTGTTCCTAATGAACCATGTTTCTTGGGGCGCAGTTTACCTACTGTGAATTTTGCAGAGAAAATCTTATCTCACGGGCTTTAGGGTCCGTTTTTTTCTTTTTGACTGGCAATGTCGTCTGGTATGACTTGCCTAGATCCAATCAGTCAATACAGCAACTACTTTTTCTGACTAACCCCATTCAGTAGACACCCTGAATTCGTATCATAAATGCTTCCGCCATATTTAAAGACTGGTTCGCACTTTTATATGAAATCAATCGAATTTTATGGAGACCTATTGAGCTGAGTGTCGGAACTTGAATCCGTCGTTGATATTGCTCGGAAAAAAAATGCTGACCCTATCTGGGGACAGGTATCAGCAAAAACTTTGAGACTGGCTGAAGTCTGATGCAACAAGAGGCGGGAGTCTATCCGTATTTGTCCATCCATTGTACTATGGGCTCAGTGAACGATAAGAAAGTGTTATCTCCAATCTGTTGTTAGTCAGCTTCCCTTATCCATGTTTTATAGGCAAAGATGCGATGAAGCCTCCGGCTTTTGGTGAGTTTTCTGAACCAGTGTGTTATCCATTGCTCTGCTGTAAAGTCCCCTCCAACGTGCTGAGCTGATGTGTTCTCCCACACGGGCAGGTAGTCAACCACCTTGGGCCGGTCATCTTCATCCAGCACGGTAAACAGAATACTGGCGTTGGCCAGCTTGCCTTCATCGGTCACGCGAGGTTTTAGGTAAAAGACCATGTCCAGCGTGATGCACCAGATATCTCGGCCAGTGTTTATCATCAAGTCAAATCGGGCCCGGTCATAAGCTGTTTTTTCATCGGCAGGTAGGAAGATCTGTGGTTTCAGGCAGGCAGGGTGTTTTCGAACAGTGAGCCCGTCAATAGTGCCACGCTGACTTTTGAACCAGGATTGCAGGTTCGATGACTGGTCTTGTAGCCATGCATCAAAAGATGATGGTGGAATGGAAATTGAGGCGGCTGCTGGCTCCATAGAATGTCCCCCATAACGTCCGGTCTTTTTTATTCTCTTTCTGTTGCTCGATATATGTTCATACAGGCGACAGGATTGGAGGCATTGTGTTTTTTCATAGGCAAAGGTGCAAGAATATTTTTGCGTGGACATTGCCCATTTGATTCAGGTCAGGCTGATTCGATATAAGTTATCATTGCCTTGCATCCTATAGGAAAGCACGATTAAGTATCCTGTCAGTTTTCGCCTGCTTTTAAACCCGTCGCCTATGAAATTGCTATTGTTGTGGTCTGTGTTCATTGATAGGTGCAACCAGTCTGGCTAGTCACACAGTACTTCAATGCTCCTATGATTTTGTTCGCTTGTCCCTGTGTTGCAACTTCAAACCCTTCGGGGGTATTAGGCATAGAAAGGGAATATTCACCCATCTTATTGCCTGGCAGACGATTTCAACACCACGACTCGATTAGCTTTGTTGATAGACAAGCTAACTGTCGCAGAGCTCGTAGAGGGTAATTATGAATAATTCAACCATCAGAAAAAACAGGCAGACAAACCAGTACAGAATGGACCGCAATCTATACGGCTACCTGTCGATGCTGGACAACCCAGAGTTATCGGACACGGAGCGCCAGTCTCGAATTCGCAGTGGGGTTCAGCGGTGGAACCAGCAAATGTCTGAGGGGCGGGACCCTATTGAAACCTGCCGAGAATATTATCAGCAGAAAAGCCAGACTCTCCCGTAAAATAGGCGTCTCTCTGTCAATATCTCATCACCGATGGCTAAGGCCGGAGATGTTCTGTGGTGGAGTGCTGGCGGTGTTGCGATAAACGGTCTGTTTACCTGACGGGACTTGTTATTCCATACCTCCTTTGGCTGCGCACTGTCCGGGTGGTTACACTGAGGATTAGGGATCGATTTGCTGTATTAGATGAGATAGCTGTACGTTCTAATTAAATTCGATGATCAGGAACTGGCTTTCATAAGGTAATACAGGTGTATCATGATTGATCTTGATATTGAAACTCCCTCCAAAAAACAGCAGTGCAAACAACTGATGCTGGACATCTTTGGACCAAAATGCGCCGCACGGGTTGATGAGATGACCGAGACGGAGTGCGTGGATAAGTGCAAGGAGAAGGTTCGGTCGTTGCTGGGTGATCATGCCGTCAGGCGGTTTGAGTGCCTCAGTTAAGCAGGCTGGAGCGATTGTTTTTTGACCATCGAGTAGCGTTCTGGTAGCTTACCGATACCACATCACTCCTTATGCTGGTATAGAAAACCCCGTCATCCCCCTATGGTGACGGGGTTTTCTTTTAATTACTTCTTGATCTTTGTGTAGACCACACTGTTATCACTGCCGTAAGGGTTGGGCACGTAGTCGTCTGCGTTATGGTCGTTCTCCCAGATGGTCTCATCCAGCAGGTAACGGAAATGGAAGGTTTTGTCGCCGGGCAGCTTTACTTTGGTCCGGAAGGCGTTTTCTTTTTTGTGGTATTTCATGGTGACTGGTTGCCACTGATTAAAGTCCGCAACCAGCGACACTGACTTGATGCCCGGTTGAGCGAACTCAAATGTCACTTCGGTTTCCGCTGTTTTTTTGATCGTTTTTTTCTTCAGCATGGACAATCAATCCTCAAGGTTCTCAGGGCTTGAAAGTCTACGGTACAGCGATCATTGATGGTGATCAAATCAAAATTGATACAGCTGTTTCTTGCTGATCGGTTGTGTATTTCTCTGTTTGTCGGTGATTGTTAATGAGCTTTTATTCGTAAAATTCAGAGTGTAAGAGAACACATTTTGATCATTCTCTGACTGTTAAGGAGTATCTCCTGGCAAACCATTTTTGTCCTCACCTTGATTGGTGGGTGTAAATTCAGTAGATACTCGAACCCTGATCTGTCGGTAATAAGTATTGATACGTATCAAGGTTTTTGGATCACGTCTGGTGAATAATTACCCACCGCCGGAAAGCAGGCCGCTGACGGACAATGATTACCACAAAAGGGAGATCGCCGGTGATGATGAGCATCGAAAAATACACCCAGAAAGACGGTCAAGCCGGTTGGCTTGCGCATATCTCCCAGAAAAAGCGGAATCGTAAATCTTGTGCTCTGACCCGTCGCTTTAGCTTAGCACAATATGGCGATGCGGCTTTTCAGAAAGCCCTGGCGTGGGCGGAGGATAACCAGAACCCAAGGGCGCACTCCTGATGTGACCAACCTGCGACCGGGTGCCAGAGCAGTCTCGTCAATGCGTCTGGCTGCTCTTAATTGCATGGCCATTCAACGCTGTTTAATTCACTCCCCCGCGCTGCTGTTCAATAAAGGCATCAATACAGTGCTGGCACTCATCGTTATCAATGCAGTATCGGACGTTGTAGACCGGTGCATCATCAGCCTCCAGTAACGTGCGTTGAGTGACCTCTATTTTACTGTCGGGCCGTTTTTCCTTGCAAATATGGCAAGTCCAGGTGAGAGCCTCGCCGGTCAGGTTATCAAAGATCAGATAGTCCCGCTGAACCCTCTGGTGTGTATCCAGCTCATCGAAGGTTTCAAAACAGCCAGTCCAGTCGTGGCCATGATGGCTTTCCATTAACTGGCGGGCATCATCACGGGTGGGAGCCGTAATTCGCACATAGCCTGGGTAATCGGGGTGGTCTGCACCTAAAGAGAGGTAATAATTATTCATCTTTTTCTTCCTGAACAACTACAAATTGCCGTTCTGACTGATGATAACGCTTTTTTGAGGGGTGAAAAATGGGCGGCAGTGTCTGATCATACTTGCTTTGAAGTCCCACAAAATTGCTGACTGTAGCTATTTCAGGTGCATGTCGAGCATAAATAAAACCATATGAAATCCTATTTTCTGATTAAGTGGTTAATCACCCTTCAGCGATACAACTCTGGTCACATAGCTACGGCTATGCTCTTGCCGCTGTGCCTTGCATAGTAACTATCCACTCACCCAGAAATATTCGATTCCATATAGCCGGTTACTTAACCATTTATGGATATTCACTTTATCCACAATTTCAGTGGATAAGCCAGTACACAACCTGTTAGCCACCTTGGTGGTTGCTGCTATTACACGTCCATAGAAGAATAACTGAAAAATGAGCAGTTTTATTTCCTCGCTTTACTGAAATGAAAAAGTCTTTTTAATGCAATATCCAAACGGCTAAACGATTATGGTGATAATGGTAAATATCTACAAAAAATTAGAATAAATTATAAAAAAATATTGAAGCCTCCGATTTATTGGTTATAGGATGAACACATGATCAAGCAGTTTTCTTCTATCGATTGCGGAATTAATGTACATGGACGTAGATTCAGAAGTAGCTGTAGAAGAATTAGAAAAAGAGATGGCGGAATCCTTCAATATGCTGATTAGTTTTCTCCGGGAGCGATATCCCGGTGACTTTGAAAAACAGTTCCGGCTTATCCTTTTGGCAGAACGATATTACAGGAATAACGGTAACTACCCATGAATCATCCAGAAATGGCAGAGCGATTGGAGCAGGCGATGGCGCTCTCTGGTATTACCGGAGTTTCCAAGCTTGCCCGGAGAACAAAAATTGACCGTGGGTACCTCTATAAGCTGGCCAATGGGGAGATCGGTAATCCCCATAAGTATCTTGAGCGGTTAGCTGAGGCTATGGGGGTTAGCCCGCAGTGGCTGGGTTATGGTCGTGGTGGTCCTTATGATCATGAGCGGAAAAGCCTACGCCAGGGGGCGTTCAGGACTACGGTTACTGTCGTTCCTTCTGAGGGGGGTGATTATGATATCGACATATCGGTACCGGACATATTCAACAGCCAGCGCCATGTTCCCAGGGATCCGGAGTTATACCGGTTTATCTATCTGCCTGAGATGAACGACTACTTTCCAGGCAATACGCTGCTGACAGTGGAGAAAAAACCAAGGCCAGAGCCCGGTATTTATTTGGCCTGGTACATCATCAATGGAAAGAAAAAGCTTGGCTGCTATCAGGCGTTTTACGATGAATGTGAGTTGAAAAATACACAAAAAATAACGGTAAACAATAAAACAGCAAATCAGCGAGGGGAGGCGCAATTGATTGGCCGAGTGCGCAATATGGATTACTGGAAGGTGGATGAAACCACTGATTTTTAGTTATCTGAAGTGCTACAGGCTTGTATGAAATACATGGAACCATAACAAGAATCAGGGAACGCCCATGAAGTTTGTGAGTTACGATCCGGTATGTGATGAAATTACAGTGCTACAGAAAGGGGCAAAGAGTATCAGGGAAATACCGCTATTTATTGGTTCTGGTCAGGTTGATGATCTATCCAATGCCGATCGGGCCAGGCTCTACGTTATGTTGAAACAACATCCACAGGTCGTAGCCGATCAAGGCGTGTATGGCTGTTATTCCTTTTCTCTCTTGACTCAGCAAAATATGCTGATGGTATTGGGGGGGCTCTACCTGACGTTACTGGTATTCTGCCCGATTGTATTTATGCGCCATTTTCATGTTCAGGGTATGGAATTCACTGGGGGGAGTATTCTGTTTCCACTCACCTATTTTATTCTGGATGCGATATCGGAATTATACGGAATAAGGCGTGCACGGCAGACCGTGATATACAGTAGTGCGATGCTGATATTGGTAGCTTCAGTCTGGTGGCTTCATGTCAAATTTCTTGAAGGTTCAGTTCATAGCAGCGGCCCCGATCATCACGACATGCAGCCGGTGGAATTGTTATACCGTGAGCTGCCGGGGAACTTCCTTGCACTGGGTGTCAGCTTGCTGATCACTGATATGGTAAATATTTACCTCTTTCAGCTCATACGAAGCTGGATGAATAACCACTGGTTTATCGTCCGATCGGCGGTCTCTACATCGTTTGCTTTAGGGCTGTTTTCCCTGGTTGCCCCTGTTGCGCGGTATCAGGATTACTGGAACGACCCGGATACTCTGAGTTTTGTCATTGACACGACCTTGATGAAACTGTGGCTGGTTCCGATCTACCTTTTCATTGGTGTTGGTATTGTGTTTGGTACCCGGTACTGGCGGAGGAGGTATGTGAAGTAGGGATGCCACTTGATTTTGGTAATCAATGCACCGCTCAGATTAATGGTGACCCTCCCTATGTCAGGGCCACCTATCGTTTTATTAAATGATAATACTCGCCAGCACATACCCAATACAGCAAGCGGAAATAACGCCAATCAGACCCGGCATCATAAAGCTGTGATTGAAGTAGTACTTGCCAATCTTGGTGGTGCCGGTGCTGTCGAAATTGCAGGTTGCAATGTCTGATGGGTAGTTCGGGATAAAGAAGTATCCATAGACCGAAGGCATAATGGCGATGAGCAGCTGTGGGGACAGGCCAAGCCCCAGTGCTACCGGCAACATCATACGTGCAGTGGCGGCCTGACTGTTAATCACCACAGAGACAGTAAACATGGCAAACGCGATGGTCCATGGATGCTGATTGACCATGTCTTTTATGGAGCTTTGAAATACCGGCATGGCATGCTGGAAATAGGTATCACTCATCCAGGCAATACCAAATATGGCAATGGCAGCCACGAGGCCTGATTTGAACACCACACCCTCAGGTACTTTTTTCACCGGGGTATTGGTCAACAGCAGCATAAGACCACCAAAAGCCAGCATCATCATCTGAATAATGGCGTCCATCTTGATGGCTTTGCCAGCAATGGTTCTGAGTTCCGGCATCATGGCGACCAGTACAATGGTGGCGATGGCGGCCATAAACAGGTAAACCGAGTGGCGTGCCGAGGCAGGCAAGATCTCGTCCAGACTGGTTGCGGTGGTTTCTTCAATCTGTTTGCGGGTAATCGGGTCAGCCATACGACGCTGGAATTCAGGATCGTCCTCCAGTTCAACGCCACGGCGCATGCTATAGAGGGAAAGAATAATTGTGCCCAGCAGGGTCGCCGGAATTGAAACGCCCAGAATGGACGCCAGTGTAATGGAGGAATCAATGCCGCCCAACTGGGTCAGGTAGTAAACAACCGCAGCAGACAGCGGGCTTGCCGTAATCGCCAGCTGAGAAGCAACGGAAGCGGCCGCCATGGGGCGCTCTGGGCGGATTTTGTTTTTCAGGGCGATGTCACCAATGATCGGCATCACCGAGTAAACGGAATGACCTGTGCCCAGCATGAAGGTCATTGCATAGGTCACCAGTGGCCCAAGCAGGGTGATATGCTTGGGGTTCCTGCGTAACACGCGTTCTGCGATCTGCAGCATAAACTTCAAGCCACCGGCGGCTTCCAAAATGGAGGCACAGGTCACGACGGCAAGAATAATCAGCATGACCGTTACCGGTGGAGAAGTCGGTGTCATGCGGAAAATAAAGACTTCGATCAATAAGCCAATCCCTGAGATCACCCCAAGACCGACTCCCCCTTTCCGGCTACCGATGTACAGCATCAGCAGCAGAAATAAAAACTGCGCAATAAGAAGCATGATTGATTTCCGAACGTGTAAAAATTATTGGTGACGGAATGATCTGCTGGTTTTGGAGGGCGGGTATTGATGCGTATCAATGGGCTTTAAAGCGGCTATTGATGTATATCAATAGGCAGCGATACACCAACGGCTGAGCATCTTGTGTTATCGATTGAATGTAAGTGCCCATAGCGGTTAGGATTATGCGCTGTATAATGGCGGAACGTTAAAAGTGTGATTTATTTGTTATGCAAAGATTTGATGTTCCGGGTGTAGTGACCCGTCATATTCGTCATAAATACTCTTCATTAACAAGAATAAGCTTCTAGCTCCACCGCCTTATGACAAGGCACATTATTATTAAATTTCAGGATATGACTATGTCTACTACTACCGGTACTGTTAAGTGGTTCAATGACGAGAAAGGTTTTGGTTTTATCGCCCAGGAAAATGGCGGACCAGACGTGTTTGCTCACTTCCGTCAAATCACAGGTGATGGCTTCAAGTCCCTGCAGGAAGGCCAGCGCGTTGAGTTCAAAGTAACTCAGGGTCAGAAAGGCCCACAGGCTGAAGATATTCGACCACTGTAATGGACGTGGCTGCATTTTGTAGCCTCTAACCTCACGTGAAGTGAGGAAAAGAAGGGCAGTGCTTTCGGGTATTGCCCTTTTTTGTGGTTTTCAGAAAAGCAAAAGGGAGGAGCTATGGTAACCACCAATACCTGGAAGCAATTCAAAGTACTGACCTCAGATGGAGTCAGAGGTCCACGTCTAATCATTTTCTTATTCCTCTACCAGTGGGAAAACGGCTACAGCCAGAGAAAATGGCCAAAATTGATCCCTTTTTTGGTGCTGCGCCAGATCATCGAGGCGTTACATTTTGAGCAGAGAGTGACTACTTCTGATCAGAAAGACGCTTATATTCAGAGCAAACCTTTGCTCGTTTGGATTCAATCGTAGGGTCGTATGACTCCTGACTCTCAAGCGTTAGCATTGAGCATTGTTGCTTGAGTTGGCGTAGTTGAGTATTGGTTGAACCATCGTTAAGAGAACCTGATTGGATTGATGCAATAGTGGGCTGAAAAGTTGAAGCGGCTTGGCAATACATACGAACCATCGATTTAGCTTTATGGTTGGAGAAGTTTTTGCCACTGCTGACTTTACAGACCTCATTGAATGCAGACTTGGCTGCAATGGTACATTGAGAAAACTCGGTAATCTTGTGCCGTTTGTTCTGGCAGACGCTATTGCTGCGAATCTTCCACAAATGGTGCTTGAAATAAATGTCATGCCCCTGATGCTCAATCACTACAGGCGTCAATTGACTATTCACGTTCTCAACATAGCTGTCCGTCATGTTGCCACTCATCGAGGTGATCAGGGTGGCCAGAGAGGTACTTAGAATATCCATAGGGTTTCACTGTAATTATTGAATGTTGTGGATGATTCCTGAATGTTCACGTCAGGGCAACGCAAAGACTACTGACTCTCAAAACTCTTCAACGTCTGGTTTTCACCATTTACCCACGCCGTAAGCCCATTCACACTGCCACCCTGAACAAAAGCCGCAGCCGTACTGGGGCTGGAAAATTCGTAGTCCTCGGTAAATACAAAGTGGTCGTCGTTGAGGGCAATAACCCCTTTTTCGAGCAGACGCTCTCTGCTTTTAACCACACCGGCAGGGCATGCCTTCACAGCGAGTTTTACGGCCAGAGATCCTTTGAATACCGTAAACCCTTCTTCGGATCTCCTGCCAGATGCCGTTACTCCCTTGCTCTTAATGTGGAAAAGTGGGACTTCATCACTATAGATCGAAGCTTTGGGATTGGACTGAAAAGGGGAAAGTGTAGCCATAACAGAGAACTGGTGAATCCCCAATACCGGCAACAGTTGCAGGATTTTCTGGATAAAAATATCCATCTCTGCTCGGTCAGCCTCAGGTAGAGAAGAGCCACTGGAAACGCTGTTCATTACAATCATGCGTTTGCTACTGTGAGCAAGTTGTATGAGCTTGCCCTCAATATACTTGATATGGGATTTAGTCAGGTTGTCATCTTTGCTGACAAAAGCAGAGGTATGAACCCAGTAATCTTTTTCTTCTGTCTTTGCGTGCTGCTTGAGGCGTTTAGAGACGTTCTCGGCCTCTCCAACATAGAGAACAGGGTCACCAGACTCAGAATCGGTACCTGTTAACAGATACACTCCAGGGCTTTGTAATTCCGGTCGCCTTAATAAATCATCAAGATCACTTCGGGGACCAGCAATGGCCTTACCCGTCCAGTTTGAAATTTCAGCGGTTCGCAGCCCGGTTGGACTACCGTTGATCAGGAAGAGTTTGGTAGTTGCGGGTTGCATGATCCCTTATCTCTGAGATGGCAGTGACAAAAAAATAATGTCCTATCATACCACTCAGTTTATTAGAAAATAGCTCAAAGGTTTAAATGGCTCCATTCGTCCTGACCCATGCCTTACGGATTCGGATTGAAGGCAAGAAGCAGAAGAGAGGCTATTGTGGCCAACCTTCATGCTCATACAGAAAATCAAACGTATCCAATGCCTCTTCCAGGGCGGACTGATCATTAGTCTGATCTCTATGGAAGCAAAACTGAACATAGAGGTTACGAGCATAATCGTGCAAAGTCTGCTGCACTTGTCTTCGACTGAGTGGGTCTGAAGCGGTGGAAATCATGCCATGAATGACCGTCTTCAAGTTGATGATGTAATGCTCATCTCCGTCTGACTCTTCCACGAGGCGATGGTGAAACTGAAGTATGATGGCTTTACCAAGAATGATTGCCTGTTCTGTCCATTGGGACATCGTTTGCATTCCATATCAATTATCGTAAATTCAGCGGGGTAACTCACCGGTTGGCAAACCAGACTACATACTCCCGAAGTGGCCAGTAGCAGGGATGGTCTTTAGCCGTGACTTCCAGCTCACAAAGGGGAAGGTGGCCTTTCTCGCGGCCTTCTTTCACACTCACGATTAAGCCCCGCAGATCATCTTCCATTTGAATGTCTTTAACTTCAACAGTATGACCCTGGCCAAATGGCACATCCCGCTTGGTTGAAAATTGGCCTGAGTTATCCTCGAGTCGGATGGCCGGGAACGGAAAAGTCAGATTCACAACCAGGTATTCATACCAGTCCCGGTTTTTCCATTCAGTTAACATGGCGTCGTAAAGCACATGGTTACCCTCATCCCATGAGGCATCGTATTCTGTGTTTATCGTCATTACATCACCAAAATAGTCATCATCAACCGGTAACCAGTCTTCTGGCTTGTTTGATGTCGCATTAAGAATCAATACTCCATCACTGCTCTAAGGCACTGCATGTCCGAAAAAGCGATAGGTGTTGAATGCCGTATCCGGGACAAATCGTTCAACATGGCCAGCCAGAGATGGGCCGTCATCCTGGCATCAGACAGTGCCCGATGGTAGGTGCCATCGGTTGGGAGATGCTTATAATCCACCAGTGTTGACAGTCTGTGATCGGGTGCATTGGGGTACACCCATCTTGCCGCTTCCAGGGAACAGGCAAACTCGCCTGAGTAGGTCGTACCCGCCAAACCCATCTCATTATCGAGAAACCGCTGGTCAAACGGTGCATTATGGGCAACCAGATTATGCGAACCGATAAACCGGGCCAGCTCTCCAATCACCTCACTGCACGATGGTGCATTTTCCAGCATGGCGTTGGTAATGCCAGTGTAGTCGGAAATAAACTCGCTGACCGGAAAGCCAGGATTCATTAACCCCTGAAAATGGTCTGTGACCGTGCCATGTTCAATCAGCACAGCGCCCACCTCAATGGTTCGGTCACCTTTGCGCGGAGAGAACCCTGTGGTTTCAAGATCCAAAACCACCACGGTATCTGCTTTCTTATGACCCATGAATCAACAGCCTCTTTTCGAACGGTAACGTCAAATGACTCAAGGGTAGTTGAAGCACTCGGAACATTGGGGGAATCATGCTGCGCCGGTCCTGGTGGACCAGAGGTGTTTGCTCACTTCCGGCAAATCACTGGTGATGGCTTCAAGTCCCTGCAGGAAGGCCAGCGCGTTGAGTTCAAAGTAACTCAGGGTCAGAAAGGCCCACAGGCTGAAGATATTCGACCACTTTAATGGTCGTGGCTGCATTTTGTAGTCTCTAACCTTACGTCAAGTGAGAACAAGAAGGGCAGTGCTTTCGAGTATCGCCCTTTTTATGGTTTTAAAAGTAAAAGGGAGAGAAGTTTAAGAATCAAAATCCGCCCCGGTTTCTCACGACTTCGGTTTTCTTAAAGGAGCGTCATGATATTGCCATCTGCTGACAAACCTTGATGGCTTTCCAGCCCCACGTACTGCGTTTCTTATTGTAACTCAATATTGCTGTCCCAGAGACTTGGTCTCCGTCCTCAATGGAGTGTTTTGTGATCAACGGAGGAGGGATAAAAATATCATCAGAGGTAAACCCCATACCGCCACTGACATCAACGGTACTAGAGAATTTGCGCATCACAGATTTTTCAGGTGTGTCTTCTGTTTTTCGTGCAGATAGAACTCGGTGTCTTACTCCCTGTTTTGTAGAATATCTTGACAATTTAAGAGCTATTGCATCGCCTTCCTCAAATGATTCCGGAATTTCTGAGCAAGGGATGATGCCATCGCAACTTCTGTCGACGATAAAATGAATAAGATTTTTAGATCGGTTTACATGGTCTACTACGCCCACTTTTTCTGAAAAAACGTCCCAGGCAGCGTCAGTATTCCTGTTTTCAATAACAAAGATTTGAAATACCTTATTGTGATCAGGCTCACCTTTAACTTTTAAAGCTGCACCCGGCTGCAGTCTGTCAAATGAGAACTTTGACTCTGGTACACTGACTTCCAATGGCACTGAAGATGTATCCAGCCCAAGATAGAGCTTACGCTTGGGTTTATTCTCTTTCCCCGGTACAGTATATTTTGCACCTAGGTTCACATGAACCCATGGAAGTTGGCTATGCAGTAGTTCCTCTGCTTTTTTCGAGTTAGCCACATACAAAGACTGATTGGATTCTGCAGGAATTATACCTTCATACCAGCTTTGATTAATGACTTCGTTAAATCCTGCTGGTGTCTTCTGCCCAATCTTTTCTTTGAACTCAATGACTTGTTGTATTTCAAGCTTTGCTGCTGGAAGATGCTGTTTGGTGATTAATTGGTGAGCAAGCTTGAGCTTAACTTTCGTTGTGAAATTGATATCTGAAGAACAATGCAATGCTTTGCAATAACAGCTGAATGCAGCATCTGAGTCTGTGGTCAGGTTTATATCTCCAAGTAACTCCCAGGCCCAAAAGTCATTTGCTTTAGCTTTTGTGATGGTAATGCCGAATGACAAAGCCTCTAGCTGACGCCCAAGAGCAAGAAGGATTTTGGCCTTGTAAAACGTCAGCCAGATGTTGTCTGAGTACCGGGAGATAGCTTTGTCTACATAAGGTAGGATGTACTCTAAACCGACTGAATCGTTGGTTTTGACAGCTATCTTACTTGCCTGCTGTATCACTTTTTCTGCCAGTGCCGGGTAACTTTTTCCGTCATCACTGATGTGGCGTTGGTAGTCATCAGGACGTAAGTATTCAAGGTTCCAAAAGCGAACAAATGCAGCGATATTGAACCCTTCTCCTGCGGCCAGCTTTGCCGCCAACTGAAGAAAGCAGGTGTGAAGCAACGAAGGTTTCTCGACATTCAATTGCAGGTAGTCGTTGATATAGCGCTTGGCAAGATTGAGGTTGACTGGTGTGCTGGCAGTTAATTCTTTGGTTAACTTGTACAGCTCCCAGGCGAGTGAAGTCTGAACCTCTATCGATGTTTCCCCCTGACGAAGTATGCTTTTATAAAGGTCTGCGGACTCATAATGCTTGCCTTCCTTGCTCAAGGATTTTGCCTGACGGATTGTGTCAATATGAGGGCTACACAGAGACAATGCATACTTACGCTGATCGGTCAGAATGCTGTCCTTCGAGTTGATCGAAATGGATTCCAGCTGTTGTTTATAGTGAGCCAAGTATTGCCTCTGAGATGACACGCTGTCCCTCTTGATCAGGTCAATCAGGCACCAAGCAAGTGCTTTATAGTCCCAGTCATCAGGTTGCGGTGTGCTCACCAGTTGCATCGCCATTTGGTATGCTTCATCAAGGTTGACCTTGCGTTTTTCGAATACTTCTTTGCTGGTAATCATGCACTCATACCTTCAATCAGCAACATTTCTACATCAATCACCAGGGAACCTGGAGTGCAGGCGGGGATTACCGGAACCGGTTTTGTAAATCTGTCTTTTCCATTGTAATAAATATCAAAGATCGCCACTTCACTATCACGAACGAAGGTGTACCGCTGGCTCCATTGATGAGAGGTCACATCCTGAATTGATATCCCATGATCTCCAGTCAGTAATGAAAGGCGCTGGTGGAAATCATTCAAAAAAGCTTTTTCAAACTGGAACGAAGGCAGCTGAATAGCTGTTTTTACAGGGAGTGCGCTATTCTTTAACGATGCCAGCAAGTCTGCCACATAACTGCCTAACTCAGTTGTTTGAGCGTCAACAACATTGGTCACTTTGTTCTTGCCACTATAGGTAATGTTTATGCGAGCAAAGTTATTTTTTCGTTTAAAGACATACGCTTCTTGATATTGATTATGAATAATATCGTCAATTTCAATGGCATGCCCCGCAATGAGACTTTTCACTCGTTCGAGGATTGTCAATAAAAAAGCTGCGCTATCAGGAATTCCAAACTGGCTTATAGACTCCTTACCTGTTGGATACGTATTGATTTCAGCGGAGGGTGCAGGTTGTTTATTGCCGGCAAGCAACTCTATACCTGAGTTAAACACCCGC
Source organism: Endozoicomonas sp. (assembly GCF_965196975.1). Lineage (NCBI taxonomy): Bacteria > Pseudomonadati > Pseudomonadota > Gammaproteobacteria > Oceanospirillales > Endozoicomonadaceae > Endozoicomonas > Endozoicomonas sp. The sequence goes on along the minus strand of NZ_OZ239981.1, from coordinate 3,023,404 downwards.
GACATAGTGCTGCCCGTTTTGAAATCAGGCGGGTCCAGCAGGTAGAGTTTATCAGCGGTACGGGTAATGGCTGTGTAAAGCCAGCGGAAATAGTCAGCTGATAACTGACTCTGATGTGTCTTGCACTTAACAAATACGTGGTTCCACTCGCTGCCCTGCGCTTTGTGGCAGGTGATGGCGTAACCAAACTTCAGGCGTAATGCATTGAAATAGGGGTCTGATTTAAGGGCTTCTTTGAATGCCAGACTTCCACGCTCCAAATAACGATTACGAATGCAAAAATCCACATACATCGCTTTGCTCTGATCAGAGCTCAGCCCTGGATGCTCACTGTAAAGCAAGTCCTCAAAAATCATGGCATTGAAAAAATGTGAAGTTCCATCCAGGTCCTTAAACCCAACATCAATACGCCTGAACCTTAAAGGTACGTTGACTTCTTCTGTTTTACCGGTTTCCTGATTTTTACGCTTCAGGGTAATCACTCGCTGCTCAATAGTATCAGAAACTGATTTTACCAGGCCAAAGTCGCCATTCGAGATGAAGAAGCCATACGTGTTGCTGTTACTGACAGCCATCACTTTGTCACCCGAGGTAATTTCAGGGCAATGTGGAAAAAAGTGTTCCCGAATATGTTTGTTATAAGCGGCTACATCCGAGTTTGAGTGGGCAATAACAATCGATTCACCATTAATCTTACCCTGGCAGGATTTCAGATACTGGGAGAGCAAGTCATTATGCTCAACCTTGTGCAGATCAGGATAATTGAGATCCACCACTAATTGGCCAAATGAGCCGCTACCCAAAGATTCTCTCAATTGTATGGAGTTTCGCATAACCCCACTGTCTGACTTCTGCCTGACCACCTCTCTGAGTTCAAATGCAGTAGAACGTACATTATGCTCCCTGAAGAGGTAGCCATTATCCAATGCGGGTGAAAAGTTCATTCCAACAGGAGGAAGCTGTGCATCATCACCAATAAAGATGACTTTCTTCTGATGGTCGTTATGATCAAGGTTTACGTACTTGAGAAAATCACGAAGTAAATGCCCGGATCCGCAACGGAAGAACTCATTTTCACTGTAGACATCAGACACCATTGAGGCTTCGTCAATGATAAACACAGTGTCCGCAGACATCTCATTTACCGCAAGCTGAGCATAGAGTTTATAGGTTTCTGAGCCCTCAAGATCATCTTCACGATATTCTTTAATGTCTTTAAAGCAGTAGATCGTTTTATGAAGAGTATAGGCAGGAGACTGGGTCTTATTGGCAATCACTTTCGATGCTTTACCGGTAGGGGCAGCCAATACATAGTTTCGACCTATAGCCCGAAAATATTCGGTTAGCCCCTTGGTGATAAATGTTTTACCAGTACCAGCATAACCTTTGAGCAGGAATACCTTATCTTCTTTACTTGAGAGGAAATGATCAAGCTTGTTTACCAGCTCAGCCTGGCCGGTATTGAGTGTATATTGAGAAAATGCATCATGGATGCTGATCAACTGACGGGTGTTATCTGATTCGAGGTCAAAAGAGTTGGCTGCCTGGGTCGAGGCATTTTTAAAGGTTACATGTCTGGAATTATCCAAAACTTGCTTCAGGCTTTCAGCATGCTGCTGAGCTGCTTTTTCTGAGGCCTCAAGTCGTTGTAGTTCTGCTTTTGCTGCGTTGAGTTGTTCTGCCAAAAAGTTATTTGCAGTACTCAGCTTTTGATAGTCGTCATCAGCATGAGCAGGATCTGCAAACTCAGGGTAGTCACCGCTGATATCAAAGCTATAGGTTTTATAAAGCCATTTACCGATTAAATAGGCTTCTCGCACTAACGCCAATGCATCATCAGAAGTGACGCTATTGCCGTGGGCGGCTTTGTTGCCAAGAATACGGATTGCATGAAACTTACTGAGGATTGATCTATCGACCAGTTTTTGAAAAGCCTCAGATTTCAATTTTTCGAAGAAACTGTCACCCTCTTCACAGCGCAGTTCAAGGTCTCGATATAGATTGCCGACTAATACCTCGGCAAAGCATCGCAGCTTGACAATAGAAGTATGGGGATCCGTATAGGCGTACTGTTCTGCGAAGCAAGCATGCTCGTATAGTTCTGGCCAGCTTGCTGCTAAAGGTTGAAAATTTCTGGATTGCATAGGTATAAATAAATTCTCTTTACTCAAGTCATCCTGGCAACTTGCTCTTTGTACTGGGACTGTTAGAGAGCATATGGGCTACAGCTTTTATTGAATTTCCTGTGGGTGACAACAGTACCTGTTACTGAAGATAGAGGCTAACAGTTTGCCCAGGATCAGGAGTGTACATTAAATGCTTTTTTTTTGAGGTGAGTTAGATCAGCAAACAATTCTTTTCCGAGTTCGTAAAGCCGTCTTTCAGTTTCGTTGAACGGTTTTGATGTAGAACCACTACGCCAGCACCTGTTCGCCTTGTGGCATGCGGTTTTACGAACGACTGAGGTTTGGAACCTTATGGCAACAGGGCTGAAGGCTTGTGCTGTTTTCTTTCTCTTTCTTTGTGCGGAAATGCTGCTTTGAGGTGGCCTAATGATAATCAAGCATCAACAGTCATCTCGATGAGTAGCCATAGGCTGTTTTTTCCTGGTAAAAAATCCCAGAACCTTTCGCTTAAAGCGCATTCTTCGACGCCTGCGCTCCTCAATAACCCATGCTTTATCCCGCTTTTCTTCTTCCGCTTCGATCAAGGCTTGTCGCTGTTCTGTATACTGATCCGAGACATCCGTTATCTGCTGAATTTTGCCTTTTGAGAATAAAACCTTCTTGATCTCACTGAACTCAACTGATCGAGGGCTGCCGTGATGGCCGCGGCCAAGATCGCCAATCCAATCATTCCCAAGAAGCACTTCGCCTGTATAGTCAAGAGGCAGCCATACATCGGTGTAACGGTGGCCAAACATCAACGCCAGCGACAGGTCATCACACTCAGGCAGTGGGTCAGGTTCAATACCATTGACTGTTGGTGCATCTTTGAACACACCCAAATTCATTGATCGGGCAAATAGCTGACCCTCTTTGCATTCATAAGTGACAAGATAGCCAGCCCAGCAAAAGGTACCCATGGGCGATACGTCGATGTCCAGCATATTCGGATGAAATATTGGAAAAGGCTCTGCATCGGTGACTTTATACGACACATCATCAAGCGTAAGATGGCTGGAGAATTGAGCGGTCATCCTTATTACTCTCCCTGATCCATAAGCCAATCGATAATGACATGGTTTAGTTACGTATTGAAAGACAGTAAAAACAGTTATCTGCCGGGGGGATCTTCGAGTACAGAATGGGCTGTCATTTGAGAATTTCCACTTGTAGGGGGGGACTTATCTGCTTCCCTCCGAATAGTCAGGATGACATTACTGCCACCCAAACCCTAATAACCGTACGTAAAATTTTCAATCGCACACAACTCAAGCCTCCGTCATGAGAAAACTCATCACACGAGAGATACTGTTTTGCCGCTGCCGATCATTAGAAGTGGTCTAATGCTGGTGGAAGTTCGGAATCGCCGCTCTTTTGATAACTCCTAAGCCTGTTTCAAAGGCTCAAAGAGCACATTGAGATCTTCAGCCGTGATGGACGGTTTTTTCTTGCCGGTTCCATCACCGTAGATGGCATCGGCAATGGCCTTTTTCTTTTCCTTCAATGCCTGGATTTTTTCCTCCACCGTACCTTCGGTGACCAGTTTGTAGACAAATACGGGCTTGTCTTGACCGATGCGGTGCGCCCGGTCGCTGGCCTGATCTTCTGCTGCCGGGTTCCACCAGGGGTCATAATGTATCACGGTATCAGCGGCGGTGAGATTAAGGCCGGTTCCACCGGCTTTAAGGCTAATCAGAAAGACCGGCGCATCGCCTTTCTGGAAGGTGTCAATGGGGTGTTGTCGATTGCGGGTCTGGCCAGTGAGTTGTACCCAGGGGATCTTGGCTTTGTCCAGTCGCGTCTCAATAAGCGACAACATGCTGGTAAACTGCGAGAAGATGAGTATTTTTCGACCTTCTTCCACCATGGGCAGGACAAGATCCATCAACAGGTCGAGCTTGGCCGACTCTTTAATGTCGGCGGCCTGCTCCAGTTTAACCAGTGACGGGTCACAGCAGGCTTGTCGCATCTTTAACAGCGCGTCAAGAATTACAATCTGTGACCGGGCCAGGCCTTTTTTCTCGATTTCTTTTTGGACCCGGGCTTCCATGCTGGCTCGAATGGTTTCGTAGAGGTCCCGCTGCTTACCATCCAGCACCGTGGTGCGAATAATCTCGGTTTTGGCGGGCAGCTCTTTCGCCACCAGGTCTTTACTGCGGCGTAACATAAACGGCGCTATCCGTTTCTGCAGCTTTTTCGCCTGTTGTTGATTGCCATGCCGCTCAATGGGAGTGCGATAAAAACGGGTAAACTGGTCTCTTGCTCCCAAAAAGCCGGGCATCAGGAAGTCGAACAGTGTCCAGAGTTCGCCCAGGTGGTTTTCCATGGGTGTGCCGGTCAGGCAGAGTTTGTGTTCCGCCGCCAGACAGCGAATGGCTTTGGCACTTTTAGCATTGGGGTTCTTCACCGCCTGCGCTTCGTCCAATGCCAGCAGATGGAAGCGGGTTTTCGCCAGTTGTTCAAAATCCCGCTGAATAACACCGTAGCTGGTGAGTACCAGGTCGGTGTCCTTTATTGCCTTGCTGTCCCGACTCGAACCATGATGAATATGCACCTTCAAATCTGGCGTAAAGCGCTTAGCCTCTTGCTGCCAGTTATGGAGCAGGCTGGTGGGGCACACCACCATACTCGGCGGTAGTTGATCACCGAGGCGTTTTTTCTCCAATTGCAAATGAGCCAGGGTTTGCAGGGTTTTGCCCAGCCCCATGTCGTCAGCCAGTATCCCGTTCAGACCATACTCCCGCAGAAACTGCAGCCAGGAAAGGCCATGTTGCTGGTAACTGCGCAGTTCCGCCTGCAGCTCTTTGGCCGGTTTAGCACTCTTGAGACGTTTGAAGGCTTTTAACTTCTTACTCAATGCCAGCAGCTTTTCACCACCGGCCCAGGGCAGGCCGAGCTGGTCATACAGTTCCTGCCAGATTTCAGCATGGTAATTCTGCAGCTGATACTCATTTAATGGCCGGTCACCAAAGAGTTCCAATAGGGTTCCGGCAATCAGTCTCAAACGTTCAGCGGGCAGCTGAATGAATTTACCACCGGGCAGGGCAACGGGAACCAGCGCGTCCGCTGGCATCTCTTTCAGATCGTCCAGTGTGGGCAGCTGGTTGATCTGGCGAGCGAGCAGCGGCAACAGGTCGATGGATTTGCCATCAATGGTGATGCCGAGGCGCAGGTTAAACCAGTTGTTTTCAGACTCGTCCAGCTCGGCATACCAGTCATCATCCGAGATGGCTTCAAACTGGAAGGGGAAGTTGTCATTAATCTCGATGGTCCAACCCTGCGCTTCCAGATCCGGCAGGGCATCGGTCATAAAACGTAACCAGCGGTTACGGTACTGAGTACCGGATACACCGGTAATCAAGTCGTGAATATCCAGCCCGGCCACCTGCCGCACCGTTTCTATATGACTGACGTGGGCCGGTTCAATAAAGTCGGGCAACTGTTCCAACGCAAGATACTCTGCACCGGATTGCCGGGGGATGATCTGATGGCTGCCGTTGGTGGGTTTAAGGGATTGCTGGTTACTGCCAAGGGGTATTATTTGGCCATTGTAATCAAAGCTCACCCGTCCACGGGCCAGCCGGTCATCGGATTTCTTATTGCCGGTGGGAATACTGTCCAGCAGCAGTTGCGGTTTTGGGGTTACCGTGAGCACGGAGACCTTTTCCGGCAACGGGATCCTCGTTTTCTTCTGGCTTTCGCTGCTTTTGCTCTTTTTAGGGCTGTTCTTGTCATTCACCTTGTCATGAAAAACAGCTTTCAGGGTTTTGCTGGTGATATCAATGCCTGCCTCATCCAGCGGTGGTGCATCCAGCAGAAGTCCCAGCAAGGTTGGATCAGGCAGCCCGGTCAGGTCACCGCAGTGAAACAGGTCCTGGTGTCGCTGAAGGTAACAGGCTGGCTCTGAAGGAATGAGCAGCAGTGGCTGCCCACTGCTGGCATTGACCAGCTCAGGACGTTGCAGCCCCTGCTCATCCAACTGCCACCGGATTTCACCCTTGATGGCCGACTGACGAACAACCGGTAGTTTCAACTCAAGCCCCACCACACAGCGACCGGTTGCCATGATTTTTTCCAGTAACTCATGCCCTTCCTCACCAGCGAGCGTGATTTTCCCCTGATAGACATCAATCCGTTTATTGATGTAGGCCAGCTTGAGAATACGGCGGTCATTGTCGTTCATACTGGCGGGCCAGTTGCTGTTGTGAATACAGTTGTAAGCGCCTCTATAGGGGGTGGGTTTGCCATAACCGCCTTTTTTCAGATAGCGGGAGAGGCAAATTTGAACGATCACTCCACCCTGATAGGAATTCTCTTCCAGAACATAGAGGGTAATATTGGTGTTGGTGCCTTGTTCTTCTTGTTGTGCTTCGTCTCTTTCCCGGTTTTTTACGGCAATGTCCAGCCGCCTTAACCAGTTATTTCTCTGCTCTTCCAGCTTTCTGGCCTGTTGCTGGGCGAGTTGTTCTGGGGATTTGGATCCCATGCTTTCGGAATACTCATTCCCAAAAAAATCGGCAACCGCGGCTTCTAATGCATCAGCAGTAAGATAGTTACCAAACTGTTCCTTTAGCAATTTTCTGATCGTTTCGATTTCAGCAGCGGAGGTGGAGGACGGCGGTAAACTGGCTTCGCTGTCATCCAGCATTTGATTAAGACGCCTGGCACCAAACCGTTGCTCCCCCGATAGCAGAAGTGCCACCGTATGTTTGCAGTTATAGCCTACCGGGCAGGAACAGAAACCCTCAATAGCATCCTCTTCCGGGTCATCAGGACGATCGTAGAAGCAAACCTCCACCTCATAGGATTTTCGGCCACTGCCTCTCACCAGGCCAAAGAGCGCATTTTCAACCTCATCATCCAGCTCAATCTTGCTGACTTTATTCTTTTTAAAATAGTCCCGCCCCCTTTGCAGGGTGGCGGCAGTGAAAATATGGTTGAGGTCAATATTAAGCTGGGTCATTGGTGCGGTGAACGTTATTCAGTGAGTAGGGTGCGGAAATTATGGACAATAAATCGTTCCATGGATATGGAGCCATTCAGTCAGACAGAAAAACCGGCCATGGGTTCAATAATCATTACTGTATTGCTGTGGTCGCGTCCCGTCACGCTCTAACATTTTCATCCGTCATCTGCCGTAACCTTTCTGAGCGGCAGGTGCTGAGAAGCAGGGGTTCCCATGGGGTTAGCTGGAACCGGTTTAACGTATTACTGTTATCCGCAAACTCAACAATGGCCAGACCAAACCGATGATCATTGTCTTCTACTTCTCGTTAGCATGAAAAAATAACCGTTTTATTCTGTCGCTTGATTAAAAAGCATTGATAAAATCATCAATGATAACGAATTTCTCCCCGACCATAGAAAATAACTGAGTGCCTGATGGATATAACTCCAGCACATAGCCCGCGCCACACCGATCATCAACCCGTCGTCCACTTGCAGGGTTCGGTGGAGCGGGTCACCTTTCACAGCGAAGCCAGTGGCTTTTTTGTGATTCGGGTGAAGTGTAAAGGGCAGCGGGAGCTGGTGACCATGACCGGCAGTACACCCTCCATTACGCCCGGTGAGTTTGTTGACGCCAGCGGCATCTGGTTTAACGACCATAAGCATGGGGTGCAATTCAAAGTTAAACACATTAAAACCGTCACGCCGAATACCCTAGAAGGCATTGAAAAGTATCTCGGCTCGGGCATGGTGAAAGGGATCGGTCCACACTTTGCCAAACGATTGGTGAAAGCGTTTGGTGAGCAGGTGTTCGATATTATTGAAGCGAACCCGGAACGGCTGATGGAGCTGGAGGGCATCGGCAAGAAGCGGCGGGAGAAGATCACTTCGGCCTGGTCCGAGCAGAAGGTGATTCGGGAAATTATGGTTTTCCTGCAATCCCACGGTGTTGGCACGGCAAGAGCGGTGCGGATCTATAAAACTTACGGCGATGAGTCCGTGGCCAAAGTTCAGGAGAACCCCTACCGGTTAGCGCTGGACATTCACGGGATCGGGTTTAAAACGGCGGATGATCTGGCGATGCAACTGGGCATTGACCGGGTCTCGTTGATTCGCGCTCAGGCCGGGGTGCGCCATGTGTTACAGGAGTGCTCAGGCGATGGCCATTGCGCCCAGCCGTTTCAGTCATTGGTGATGGATGGGGTAAAACTGTTGGAAATCCCTGAAGACACCATTAAGGAAGCGATCCAGTGTGAAGTAAACGAGGATCGGCTGACGCCGGAAATCATTGATGAGGTGCCCTGCCTGTTTCTGACCCCGCTCTATCGGGCGGAGCTGGGCGTGGCTAACCATGTGAATCGTTTATTGAGTGGTACCTCAAGCTGGTCGTCTATTGAGATGGAGAAGGCCATTCCCTGGGTGGAAGAAAAGAATGCGATAACGTTGTCGGGTTCGCAAAAAGAGGCCGTTGCACTGGCCGTGCAGAAAAAGTTCTGCATCATCACTGGTGGCCCCGGTGTCGGGAAAACCACGGTGGTGAACAGCATTCTCAAGATCATTGCTGCTAAGGGAGTAGATGTCACCTTGTGCGCACCCACCGGCAGGGCTGCCAAGCGACTCTCTGAGTCAACAGGACAGGAAGCCACCACGATTCACCGGTTATTGGATTTTGATCCGTCTGCCTTTGATTTCAAACGAAATGCTGACAACCCGTTGGAAACCGATCTTCTGGTGGTGGATGAGTGCTCCATGGTGGATGTGGTGCTGATGAATCAGCTGTTGCGGGCCGTGCCGGATTCGGCAGCGGTGTTGCTGGTGGGGGATGTGGATCAGTTGCCTTCGGTGGGGCCGGGTTCTGTTCTCAGTGACCTGATGGAATCGGGTAAGGTGCCGGTGGCAAGATTAACAGAAATTTTTCGGCAGGCGGCGACTTCACAGATTATTACCGGTTCTCACGCCATTAACCGTGGGCAGGTACCCAAAGTCACGAAAAAAGGGGAGGAGACCGACTTTTTCTATTTAACCGGCGAGGAACCTGAAGAGCTGTTTGCCAAGCTGATGTCGGTGGTCACCCGACGACTACCAGAGAAATTCGGGTTTGACCCACTGAATGATATCCAGGTGCTGGCCCCCATGAATCGGGGCGGTTTAGGCGCTCGAAGTTTGAATGTGGCGTTGCAGGAAGCCCTGAACCCGGATGCTCATCCACGGGTTACTCGCTATGGCTGGACATATGCGCCGGGGGATAAGGTGATTCAGACGGTCAATAACTACGACAAAGACGTGTTTAATGGCGACATTGGCCGGGTAAAAAGCATTGATATTGAAGAGGGTGAGCTGATTATTAATTTTGATGGCCGCGATGTTTTGTATCCGGTCAATGAGCTGGACGAAGTCTCCCTGGCCTATGCCACGACCATTCACAAAAGCCAGGGCTCCGAATACCCTTGTGTGGTGATCCCCATGGCCATGCAGCACTTCACGCTTCTGGAAAGGAACCTGCTCTACACAGGTGTTACCCGGGGCAAAAAGATGGTGGTGCTGGTGGGGCAGCCCAAAGCAGTGGGCATGGCGGCACGAAACCGGAAATCGAACCGGCGGTTGACGAATCTGCAGGCGAGGTTGTTGTAAGTTTGAGCAAAGTGATCATGGAGTTTGCTACTACGTATATGGTCTTTGGGTTAGTTGAGCTGCGTCTGCTGTTTGATATTCAAATTATGCCTGAAGCTGGCAAGGGCGATGTGTGTTCATAAATTTCAGTGTTGATTTATGCTGGAAATACGTGACACCATTTTTCACTCAATGACAGAACAATTTAGATTTGACGTAACTATTCAGCACCCAGCAAAGGCGTATTGTTGTAATTTCGAACCGCTTTAAGAAGCGCCTGAAATATGTTCAACCCCTGCTTTTTAGCAGATGATAAATAGCTTCGGATTCGGGTAAACATGGTACCTCCGTCTTCGCTTCTGAAGCAGCCTGAGATCTTCTGCTTAAGTTTGGCCATCCTGGCATCACGTTCACTGCCATTGTTATCGAAGGGAATTGAAAAGTCCGACATGAAGCGCAACGTTTCAACCTTAAACTCAATAAGCCTTTTGAACAGGTTGTAGGCCTTGGTATTCCTGACCTTCTTACGTCCAAGCACCTGTCGTTGTTTTTCCATATAAGCGGTTTCCTTCGTGAGAGCCCTTTGAAGGATTTGGTCGTATATCGTCTCAATGCGAAGCTGTATTGCACCAGGCATTTGAGTCAGACCGGCTGCTTTGTATTTCTTGCAGAAGTGCCAGGAGAGCGTAAGCAATTTCATCAGCCGCAGAGCCAGCTTATTCGCATCCCTATCGACAACTCCCTGAAGCTCTCTCAGATGATGGGCATTACAAAGCACATGCACTGCCGCATAGGCAAAGTAGGACTTCCAATGATCGTGAACCAGAATGCCTGCAAAAGTCAGCAGGATGCCCATTGCATCCATTGCTTCACAACCTCGCCTTTCTGAGAGGTAGTAAAGCGTCCATTGGTCATCTCGCATAATGTGTAACCACCACAGTGAACCGTCAACCCGCATGCCAGTTTCATCCGCTCCTGCAACCGGACTTTCTTGTAAAGCATCGCGGATACTCTGCTCAGTAGAGGCCAGGTTCTCATGGGTATAGGCAACAAAATTGGCAACAGAGCCTGCGCTGACACTCATGCAATAAATAGTATTGAAATACTCAGACACCCGGTGATATGGGATGAAGTGATACTGGTTTAAATGAACAGCCATTGCCTGAGTCACTTCTCCGTATTGAGCAGCGGCTTTCACTCCTTGGGGAAACTCAGCGGTGTTCCGTTTACCACAAGGACATACTTTAACGTCTGCCCAGTACGCGGTAACTTCAAATTCTCCGGGTCTACCTGGATCAAAAACCTGTCGCTCAATGTATTTGGTGGGTTTAATATCGATAAGCGAAGACTGGCAACAGCAACATTTTTCAACCTTCAGATGCCTGACATAATCGGGTAAGGCGACACGTCTCAAACAAGAGCCTTGATGACCTTTCTGGCCACCTGGTTTATTGCCTGAAGATGGTCTAAGGCTTTTGGGGTTCGGTGTTTCCTGTGAGGAGCAGGGGGCTTCTTTGGAAGATGTATCACCTTTATCACTCCCTTTTTTACTGGGCTTTTGATAACCATCTGACGATGGTGGCTTACTACTGTTTTGACTGTTTTTATTAACCCTTTCTTCCAGTTCGCTGCAACGTTCCCGTAAAAGCGCATTCTCGGTCCGAAGCTCTTCATTCTCTTTAAGGAGAGCTTCGGTAAACGGAGTAGCTGGGAAGTCTGGTTCCATACTGGAGATTTGTTAGAAAAATTGAGTATAAGATGATGGTCGAAAAATCAGAAAATTCCAGATTTATATGAAGGGTGCTGAATAGTTACGATTTGACCTTCATGTACATCAGTTAAAAATCACTTTTAAGAAAACTGATACATCTATAACTTTAGTAGATGTCAAAACAGTAATAGTGACCATCAATTAAATGGCTGCGGTTCAAGTTCTAGACTGGTATTAAAATGTTCCAGTGGGCTTTTAGTTAAAGCATACGAACCTTATAATCTGACTCCTGACCATTTACGTTTAACGGTTATCATTTTTGCATATTACAGGATCTAATTCCGTACAATGGACCCCCATAAAAGGCTTTGAGACTCGTTATGAGCTTTCCAGCTCTGGTGATGTCAGAGTTGTGGCCACAGGTAAATTGCTGGCCAAACGTGTCGTAGGAAATAATGAGTCAGTACTTCTCTACAATGGCTCTAAGCATGCAGGTTATACGATAGCAAAGCTCCTTGAGTCTCACTTTGGGATATCCCGAAAAGTCAGCTCAGAAGTTTCTAACCTCGACGGGGAAGAATGGCGGGAAGTTCCTGGCTTTGAAGGCCTTTACTGGATATCAAGCAAGGGCCGTATCAAGAGTAGGAACGCAGGTGTTCGTGATAAAGAGTTATTGGTTAAGCCAACAAATCACATAAAGGGCGGCTACTCAGTTTCTCTGCATAAGAATATAGAACTTACGCATTGACAGCTCTGATAAAAGATGGTCTCAGCCAGTCTTTACCATCAGAGAAGCTCTTAATGAAGTCCCAAATAGCATCCTTGAGCGCATCATTCTTAACGCGATAGATGCTACTGAGAGATTCAGATACTTTCTTGGCCTGAAGGCAGGCATACCCAAAGATAGAGGCAAAAATATGGTTCCTGACCTGCTGCTTTCCTCTCACCTGAAAGCGCTCAATACTGCAGAGTTGTTTCAGCGCCCGGTGATACTCTTCGATCGCCCAATGGTGCAGGTGAAGTTCATTAAAGCCTACCTGTGGTGATACCTCTGATCCAGCATGGGGTGTGTAGACGACGTAATGGCGCAGCTCGTTTTTTAGCCGCGTCCGGTACAAACGCACAGAACCAAAATTACGTAGCCAAACGGTTATTCCCTCTTCAGGAATCTCCAGGCTCTGCACTTGTTGGTAGTCACCCTTTTGGATAGAAACAGTACGGTTGCTTTTAACGGCAAACATAAAACCCAGACCGTTGTTTTTCACAGTCTTCAGGTTTGCGGCACTGCTATACCAGGAATCCCCCGTAACAAATGCAGGTCGTAAGCCCCATACAAGTACTTCTTTCAGCATCTCGAGAAAATAATCATTTTTGGACTTTCCGTCCGCAGAGTCATAGATACGGAAATTGACAGGAAGGCTATAGCCTTTGATATCGGTGTAATAGAGCGTTATGAGATTAATGCCCTTGACGGCTTTATGATGCTTGCCCGAGTAATGATAGCCGATGAATGCCGTGTAGTTACTGTACGGCTTATCCAGCACCGTATCATCAACCGATAGCGTGCCCCCATCAAGAATCAGCCTTGCGGCTACTTCCATGAAAAGGTCATTGGGAGCAAAGTCTTCACGTTGTAGAAAACGGTTAACGCTGTGGTGTGACATATCTCCGATCTCACTAAGGCGAGTACAGGTTGCTGATTTCGGCTCACACAATAGAAACCCTGTATATTTCGGCAAATCACACCCAGCTGTTGTAGGTCTTGTTATCTTTCTACGCACGACGACATCCGCTATTTTTTGCTGATCTAGCAATTTTTACAGCTGCCTGTCAATGCGAAAGTCCTAGAATAATAAAAAATATACATATTCTCTCCACCGTTTGCTGGCGGAGGTGTTCATACCCAACCCTTTGAACAAACCCATGGTGATTCATTTAAACGGCAACAAAAAAGACTCCCGTCTTGAAAATCTAGTTTGGGTCAATAACTCAGAGAGCCAGAAAAATGCCATAGCTCTTGGTCTTAAAGAGCACATTATCGGTGAAGATAATGCCTGCAGTGTTGCTGTTTTGCAGCTGAACACCAGCACTGGAAAGGTGATTAAGCGCTGGGGCTGTATAACCGACGTTGAAAGAGAGCTTGGTATCTGGCACTCAAATATTGCGAAGGTCTGCCGAGGAAAGAGAGCATCGGCCGGTGGGTATGGCTGGCAGTATGAAAATGATGAGATCTAAATTTCAAACTGCCTGAATTTTAATGCCAGTCTATACCAATCTGGGGTTCTATATTTCCATGAATAAATACAACAACTTTTCGTTTAGCTCTACTCAGGGCCACATTCAACCGATTAGGTGAACATAGAAATTTCTCGTTGTCGCGGATATGAAAAAAATCACTACTGGTCATACTGATGATCACAAAATCCGCACCAAGTCCCTGCACCCTTTCAACAGAGTCAATGGCAGGAAATGTCCCATCCCATAACTGACGCAGACAAGATTTGATCACAGAAATCTGCTTGCGATATGGGGCTACGATGATTAATTCATCTGGGCTTCCACCAGATCTCAGGTAAGCAGATGCGAGTTTTGCAATAGCTTGAGCTTCCCCAGCGTTTTCTTGTTGGCAGTTGTCATCAGAAAACTGTGTCAGGTGATGTACCGACTTATCACTATTAATAACAGTGTGAATCCATGGCTCAATCTCTGCAGAAAGTGGCAGGCTCAGATCGCCGGATATCTTATTACTGGTCTTTAAAAACTCCTGACCATCTGCAGTCCGATAGTAGTTGCGTGAAATCAGGCTGCATATTTCGCTGTTCATTCTGTAACTTAAGTCCAACGCGACTATTGCATCAGGGTTTGATGACCGTATTGCAGAAAACAACGATTTTGAGCAAGAGTGGGATTCTAATTCTCCCTGAAATATTGGGGGCAGTTGAGCGTCATCACCGAAACAAACTACGGAACCTGCCCCGAAAGTACCCGTCAAAGCTCCATAGCTCAAGGGCAACTGTCCCGCTTCATCAACCAATATTATGTTAGGTGCAAAAGGAGAGGATCGCAGGCCAAGATTGGTAATCGCGGAATAAAAGGTCATTCCAACGACATTAGGCGCTATTTTCTTTTTTCGGCAATCACTGTTGAACTGCGCGATAGTCCGTGTATGCACTTTTTCGGACAATCCTGAAGACTTCAGCTTTTCACCAATCTTGAAAGCCTGGAGGTCAGGGCATGCTTCAGCAATGACAGAAAGCGCATTGTTCACTGCCTGGTGTGTTGGGGCTAATACGGCTATGCGCTGTTTCTTTTGAATAAACGCCTGGGTAACTGAAGCAAGCAGGCGAGTTTTTCCCGTGCCTGGAGGCCCTTGTACGGCTAACAGGCTCGGTTTCGCCAGAATTCGCTGAGCAGCCAAGAGTTGAGTGCTATTCAACTCCCGACCTTCGAGCAAGTTGATTGCTGCTGAAGCTGTCAGGCCTCCCAATCCTTTAGGCTTAATGGCTTTTTCGCCAAACAAAGTATCCCAAAATCCCTTTCCGGGGGCTCCGTCCCTCATTCCTTCCAAGGTGGCAATAACAGGTTCCAGAAGTTGATAGTGCACCACTCTTAACTGATAGGGCTGATCTTGTGGATAGGATTTCCCCAAATCTTTAATCAGAACGGTAATTTCGTCCTGAAGGTTTTCAATGACTGTACAGGCCTCCCATTTACCCGAGCGACAGAGTTCAACTCTATCTCCTGGCTTCACTCGGGAGTGATTGACTGAGCAGCTGAATAGCAGCTCATTACCATCCTGTTTTACCAGCGTCATTTCTGGAACCAGTAAGCCTTTTTCAACCTGAGTTTCTTCAGGCAGGTTTGTCAGCCGTCGAATTTCTTCTTCTGCATGGGCTTTTTCCTGAAGCACATAATCCAGTAACTCAGACGCGGCCATTAAGCACTTCCTTCAAGGTAACTATTCAGCACCCAGCAAAGGCGTATTGTTGTAATTTCGAACCGCTTTAAGAAGCGCCTGAAATATGTTCAACCCCTGCTTTTTAGCAGATGATAAATAGCTTCGGATTCGGGTAAACATGGTACCTCCGTCTTCGCTTCTGAAGCAGCCTGAGATCTTCTGCTTAAGTTTGGCCATCCTGGCATCACGTTCACTGCCATTGTTATCGAAGGGAATTGAAAAGTCCGACATGAAGCGCAACGTTTCAACCTTAAACTCAATAAGCCTTTTGAACAGGTTGTAGGCCTTGGTATTCCTGACCTTCTTACGTCCAAGCACCTGTCGTTGTTTTTCCATATAAGCGGTTTCCTTCGTGAGAGCCCTTTGAAGGATTTGGTCGTATATCGTCTCAATGCGAAGCTGTATTGCACCAGGCATTTGAGTCAGACCGGCTGCTTTGTATTTCTTGCAGAAGTGCCAGGAGAGCGTAAGCAATTTCATCAGCCGCAGAGCCAGCTTATTCGCATCCCTATCGACAACTCCCTGAAGCTCTCTCAGATGATGGGCATTACAAAGCACATGCACTGCCGCATAGGCAAAGTAGGACTTCCAATGATCGTGAACCAGAATGCCTGCAAAAGTCAGCAGGATGCCCATTGCATCCATTGCTTCACAACCTCGCCTTTCTGAGAGGTAGTAAAGCGTCCATTGGTCATCTCGCATAATGTGTAACCACCACAGTGAACCGTCAACCCGCATGCCAGTTTCATCCGCTCCTGCAACCGGACTTTCTTGTAAAGCATCGCGGATACTCTGCTCAGTAGAGGCCAGGTTCTCATGGGTATAGGCAACAAAATTGGCAACAGAGCCTGCGCTGACACTCATGCAATAAATAGTATTGAAATACTCAGACACCCGGTGATATGGGATGAAGTGATACTGGTTTAAATGAACAGCCATTGCCTGAGTCACTTCTCCGTATTGAGCAGCGGCTTTCACTCCTTGGGGAAACTCAGCGGTGTTCCGTTTACCACAAGGACATACTTTAACGTCTGCCCAGTACGCGGTAACTTCAAATTCTCCGGGTCTACCTGGATCAAAAACCTGTCGCTCAATGTATTTGGTGGGTTTAATATCGATAAGCGAAGACTGGCAACAGCAACATTTTTCAACCTTCAGATGCCTGACATAATCGGGTAAGGCGACACGTCTCAAACAAGAGCCTTGATGACCTTTCTGGCCACCTGGTTTATTGCCTGAAGATGGTCTAAGGCTTTTGGGGTTCGGTGTTTCCTGTGAGGAGCAGGGGGCTTCTTTGGAAGATGTATCACCTTTATCACTCCCTTTTTTACTGGGCTTTTGATAACCATCTGACGATGGTGGCTTACTACTGTTTTGACTGTTTTTATTAACCCTTTCTTCCAGTTCGCTGCAACGTTCCCGTAAAAGCGCATTCTCGGTCCGAAGCTCTTCATTCTCTTTAAGGAGAGCTTCGGTAAACGGAGTAGCTGGGAAGTCTGGTTCCATACTGGAGATTTGTTAGAAAAATTGAGTATAAGATGATGGTCGAAAAATCAGAAAATTCCAGATTTATATGAAGGGTGCTGAATAGTTACCCTTCAAGTAGTCCCGGGTCTCATCATCATGAGCGTATACATAGACACCTTTAACTGCCCTGGTCAGCAAAATTCGATAACCTCGGGCAACTCGCGAAAGTAGCTTCAGCTTTCCTTCGGCAATGCTGTCAATTTGAGCTTGGATAGCTTCCGGACTACCCCGTTTGCGGAGCTTCTGTCGGGCTGCCTTTCCTGAAACTTTCAATGCTGTTTCATGGACATTATCAAGCAGTAGTGTCCACTGGCCATTACGGCGAACTAGGTCATCCAGCCATAAAATACCCAAATAGTCGTATTCAAAACCTCGGACAACATATGGACAGCCAACTTCAGCCAGAGGGTTTGCCTCCATCATTGAACCAGGTGTTGCCTGGATATACATGGAGTAGTCTTCATTGGGAGCATAATTCCATGGGCGGCTCCAGGTTTTCTGGTTTCCGGAATCATCAGCGTACTGGAAGAAAAAGTCTTGATGCTCTGGTGGCAGATGGTGAATATTGCTCTCTTTTTTGGTAACCCATTTACGGGAGTAACTGGAAAGCAATCGAACACTATGACCATCTGCATGGTGTGCTTTTAATGTTTCATCCAATCCGTGCAGCGAATCAACCAGCTGAAATCCAAAAGCACCATTCGGGTTATCAGATGTAATCCGCCAGCTCACATCAATCTTATCTGGAATAGAGCTATCGAGCAGGCTGTCGACCCACAATTCATACTCCTTGGAGCCGCCACAACGGAATTGCTGGCCGGAAAGATCCACATGCTCTACTTCAGCATGAAACTCTTTTGCAAACCGCTCAAGATCCTGAACACTGGTTGTTTCGCTGTCCCTGTATGATTGTTCAGAGTCCAACAGGAAAACGCTGATCTGGGAGCTTCGAATGATATGGTATGCCTGTGGTCCGGCCTGTACACACCAGCCACTGGCAAAGCCAATGGAATGTCCATCCGGATTAATCAGGGCATGAGCTTCATCAACGATGGATAAAAAGTGGAGATTATCTGGAGAGCGTTTAACTTCCGGATAATGTTCATGAAAAATCTCAAGACACTCACGCCAATTTGCGTACTCCATTGCATTGCCTGTCTCTTCCCTCAGCTTGCTTACTTTGTTGCCTGAAAGCCCCGGGTTGAACTGATTGGAAGGCAGCACCATGCCTTTGGCATTTCTGTCATTACTGGTCGTCTCAAACGTCTGCTGCCAGTTGGCTTTTTGACTGCTTGATGTGGTGACAAAAACAATATTTCCCTGATCATTGAATTTTTGGGCAGCTTCCACCCAGGTATTGGCAGCCAGGGCAGATTTTCCAGAGCCTGGAGGGCCGTGAACAATAATGACCTTTTTCTCAGCAGAGGTCGCTTTATGACTCTCTATCGCCGACATCACAAGGTTAAAGCCCTTGCGCTGTTCATCCAGTAGCTCAAAAGGCGAGTCTGGATTATCTGCCATTGCTGCAGCTACTTGCCTCAGGATATTTCTATCCTGCTGGTATACCCCGCATTTAAAGTCTTCAGCAAAGGCTTCATCTGAATCGACGATACGCTCAGTGAGAAATGATCCCAGCAAGTTACCAGCATCACTGACATCAAACAGGGGATATTCAGTGGCCAGTTGCTCATTAGGTGATTGAAGATAAGGTGTCAGGTCTCCCTTACCGGTAAAAAATACGCAGCCATCGACTTTAGCCTGATGTTGCAGAACTGCCGAATGAAAACGCTGGCAGTATTGTGTGTAGCCTTTTGCCTGATCCGATGGGTGTAGGCGCTGCTGACCATGATGGGTAATCAGGCCTTCGTATTGACCTGGTTGATCCCCTGTCAGATCCCAGTCTTTTAATTCGATGATAACGACTCTTGGGTTACCTTCACTGTCTTTCCCCAATAGCAGGGCATCACACCATGCTGATGCGCCCGGTAGTTTATACTCCAGTGATAGGTGACCAAGATTCATGTGAACCCTACCAAGTGCCGGGTTGTCTTTTGTTGCATTGGCAAAAACAGTAGAAAGCTTTGGCAGGCTGCGTTGCCATGCTTCACGCTCTGAAGCCGTTGAGCGACCGGTTATGGACGCCAGTTCGTCGATCAAATCATTGAGGCTGTCAGAAACGAAATCGCAAAATTCATCTACAGTGATTAACACTAGGCATTACCGTCTTGAGATCTTATGCGAGACTTGAAATAGTCTCGGGTAACAGGGTCTACAAAGTAGACATAACAACCTTTCATACCACGGGACATCAACACCTTGTAGGTGTTTTTGATGTACCTGATGAAATGCTCTGGAGAGGATCTTTTAACTGGATTATCAAAGTTTTTTGATGAATCTCCAACCCAGTATTTATTGATGGGGTCGTATCGCAAGTCAGCACCAAAAATGATGCCGACATAGTCAAATTCGAAGCCTTGTGCGGTATAAATACAGCCTGCTTCATCCAGACCTTTGGCATTGAGAGCCCAGTTACGGCCATTAATATTCCAAAACTTTTGAAAGCTCCCAACCTTAATATCTTTAACCGGAGGATTAGCTTTTTGGTTCCAGTACCAACAATAACCGGCAAGATAACGGCTTTCGTACCCTTGATCTATTGTGGCCTGAAGTTTGGCCTCGAGGGCTTCAGGAGTATCAAAAACCTGGAAGTCAAACTCTTCTTCACCACTCCACCTTTTGTTCGCGGTAGGTTCAATATGCAGCGTGTTACTTAACCAGTTAACGAAAGCGTTAGAGCCTCCGCAGCGGAACTGTGCCTCCAGTTTTTCATGCCGACAGCCAACTTGATTTGCTTTTGCCTGCTCTTTGAAAAATGTGACGTTGCCTATTTCATTTGGTCTTACCGTTTGGTCATCATCCACAAATAGCACCAGTACACGACAAGAACTAAGCAGCTGTTGAAACTGTTCTCGTCCCTGATGAGGATTAGCTGGATCACCCCTCATACGATGGGCTTCATCACAAAGCAGGACGTCAATGCTTTTGGGGTGAGCTCTATTATAATTATTGAAATAGCGAATATACCCTCTGGATTCAGGGTCCAATACTTCCCACAGGGTTTCATTGATGGCTCTGGAGCCTGTTACATAGTTGGCCACTTGCCCAGAATTCATCAGTTCTGCCAGTGCGTGTAAAGCAACCACCGTCTTTCCTGTACCAGGACCGCCTTCAATCACTAAAACGATCTGACTATCCCCAGCCAAAGCATGTCGAACAGCAGCAAAAATCCGGTCATACACTTTCCTCTGTTCATCAAGCAGAACGTATCGTTCATTGTTATGAATGACCGAGGCAGCGTTAACCATCAGTTTTTTACTGGGGCGGTAGGAGCCTTCTACAATTTTATTGATGATCTGGCAGCCATTCCCCTGGCCTATATGATCTGTTAGATAACTGCAGAATTCGTCAATATTTGCTGTATGAAAAAGCTGGGACTGAGAAAGAATACCTGTGAACTTGGCATCCAAGAGAGGGTCGTTTTCTGTAACTTGGTAGTTATGCAGATATGCACAGGCAGTCAGGGTAACAGCCGAGTCACCATGAAATGATTCATGGGCATTATTCAGGTAGTCAAGGTAGTTTAATGCCTGAACAGAGGGGTGTAGGACATCGCGCATCTCACCATCCAGGTAAGTTTTTACTTCCTGTGGACAGTGCGCAGGTTCAGTTTTTTGCCATTGCTTTAACTCGACAATGACAGCATGCGCCTGCGCAACGCTATTCTCACCACATAGCATGACATCAATACGTTTGGATGTAAGGGGCAGCTGATATTCGAGCACGACACCGACATCATCAGGAAGACTGCTATCAGTGAGAACTGTTGCAAGAGCCTTTAAAGAGTTCTCCCAGCTCAGAAGTTCTCCCCGGTTGGGCTGTTCTTGATACTGTAACTTAAAGGTTTCTTCTAGCTCGGAGTACAACTCATTGGTCTTGGCTTTAGTGATAAATTCCCTTAATTCACCGGTATAGAGAGGCATTCCTGCATAGTTCCATTTTACTGAAAGTCAGGTAAATGGTACTAAGGTTTATTTTTTATTTGAATAATAAAATTACATGATATAGCAGTTAGAACTACTCTAATCTGCAGAGGAAGTATACGGTCAGAGACTGACAATAAAGAGGGACTCCCATCATTTGATGGGAGTGAAGTAGGTAGTTAGGGCATTAGGCTGTGCATTTGTTTTGCTGCTTTATACTCTTCTTTCAGATCGATACCCATATCAGAACCATCGGTACCCAGAACTTGTACGCAACCCACGTACATCATGCAGACCAACTGAAAACCAGAATAGTATTTGCCTGGAGTGGCATTCAGCGTATATTTTTGCTCAGGATCTTCCGTGTCAAAGCCAGACTGCCCTTTCATAGCGATCTCATAAAACAGAGCGTTTCTCTGTTCTTCAGAAAGGCTTTCATAGGTTGTCATGGCACTTTTCATGTACATGACCGCATCCATCCTTAAGCCACCCATCGATTGTTTGGTCTGGGCACTTTTTTCACTGGAAATTGCGGTTTTTCCCTCCTTCGCCTGTTGGGCTTGAGCCGATCCTGGAGCCAGGGTTATAACTTTGTCGAATTGAGCATTGGCTTCATCGTTTCTGCCAGCTTTTCGAAGCGCCTCTCCATAGCCGAGTTGAGTGGCTGGATCTTGTGGCCACATCGGAGCTAGGTTTTTATAAATTTGCAGAGCCTCATCGTTTCTGTCTTCAGCAGAATAAAGGCTGGCAACATTGCGTAAGGCAAACTGGTTAGAGGGCTCTATTTTCAGAGCATGCTCAAAGGCTTTAATGCCATTGGCTACCTTGCGTTGACGAGCATAAGCAACTCCAAGTGCAACATATACGTTGGGACCTACATCGCTTCCCTGTACGTCGATTAAGTGCTGCAGTCGTTCAATGGCTTTATCCAGCTGATTGAGGTCAGACAAAGCCATGGCTGAGTTATACAAAGCATTGCAATTGTCAGGATCTTGTCTTAATAGTTCATCACTAAGCTCAATACCATACTGCAGGTTGCCACCATTAAAAGCCTCAAGGATATTGTCTTCATTGGCCTGTGGGGAGATGACAACTTTTTCAGTATCTGCCCTGACTTCGACGTGATGACCAAGTGCTCGATATTTGGCTTTAAAGTAATCGACCACAGCAAAGCGTAGGTCGATTCCCTCCAGGTTCCGTTGATCTTCAGGCAGCTGAGAGCGGTCGAACTGCGCCAGAGAGATTACTACGTCACGATTCAGATCCACTGATGCAACTCCGTCATATTGATTTTATCGGCTGTTATTTCTACCAGCTCCAGATCATCAAGACCATCATATTCCCCCAACAACAATGGCCCTGCAATTTCTTTGGCAGGGCCCAGCAACCCAAGCGACTCAAAGGGTACCATCAGTGATTTGTTGTTTATGATGCTGGCCATACCAAAGCTTTCTGTAGCAGCTAATAAACGGTTCCAGCGAACTAATGGAGCAGGAAATCCAGTCTCTTTGAGAGATTGTAGGTTATTATTAATAGTTGCTTTTATAGCCTCCTGCTGTTGATCCCAAAGCTCTGCCTGGTATTTTTGAATTTCATAATGAACCGCAACACTGGGTAATGCGGAGCGCAGCTGGATAACCAGATTACCCGCAATATGCTGAGCAAATTGTTCCAGCTGATCAGCGGGAACTCGGTCTACCTGCTCAAGCTGTTCACTGATGACATCAATTGCTTTAGGGCTCAGCGTCACATCTTTAAGTGGTGACTTAATCTGGTATCTGCGGAGAATATGTCTCAACTGGACTGAAGCCAGAGCGTGACGAATAGAATTGTACTTTTGATTCACTTTCACCAGGTGCGCGGGCTGCGCTGATGATCTGGCAGTGACTTGAGTCGACAGCATGTCCCCAATGGATGAGTCCATAACGATCATGGCAGGCTTGCCCGATACCTTTTCAAGCTGCTGGGCAAGGAGCTTGACACTTGGGTGTGTGTCCAGGTCAAAGTTCATTTAGGAGCCTAAAGATATATGTAATAAATATTTGGAGCTGAGTTCTACCATATGGCGCCGGAAAGTTACAGTAGAACCGCTGAGAGGAGATTATTTAGTTCTATAGTTCTATAGTTCTATAGTTCTATAGTTCTATAGTTCTATAGTTCTATAGTTCTATTTATGAGGAGGTTTATTCACCATAAGCGGATTCTATTTTGTTGCCACAGTGGCCACACAGCATTTCCTCATCTTCATAGTTGACCTCACATCCGACAATCTCCCAGCCATCCCGACTGCCATGGCGGATTGAGTGCATACAGGAAGACAAGTTTTCTTGCACGCATTTGAAATGAAGTAACTCCCCATCACCTGCAATTAAATACAGTGGGTAGCCCCCAGGCCAGGTGTATTCGCCAGCACGCAGAGTGGCGCAGAGCTCATGCCCATTGGAAATCTGATTAAAGGTATAAGCGTATAGGACTTTCGCATTGACAGGCAGCTGTAAAAATTGCTAGATCAGCAAAAAATAGCGGATGTCGTCGTGCGTAGAAAGATAACAAGACCTACAACAGCTGGGTGTGATTTGCCGAAATATACAGGGTTTCTATTGTGTGAGCCGAAATCAGCAACCTGTACTCGCCTTAGTGAGATCGGAGATATGTCACACCACAGCGTTAACCGTTTTCTACAACGTGAAGACTTTGCTCCCAATGACCTTTTCATGGAAGTAGCCGCAAGGCTGATTCTTGATGGGGGCACGCTATCGGTTGATGATACGGTGCTGGATAAGCCGTACAGTAACTACACGGCATTCATCGGCTATCATTACTCGGGCAAGCATCATAAAGCCGTCAAGGGCATTAATCTCATAACGCTCTATTACACCGATATCAAAGGCTATAGCCTTCCTGTCAATTTCCGTATCTATGACTCTGCGGACGGAAAGTCCAAAAATGATTATTTTCTCGAGATGCTGAAAGAAGTACTTGTATGGGGCTTACGACCTGCATTTGTTACGGGGGATTCCTGGTATAGCAGTGCCGCAAACCTGAAGACTGTGAAAAACAACGGTCTGGGTTTTATGTTTGCCGTTAAAAGCAACCGTACTGTTTCTATCCAAAAGGGTGACTACCAACAAGTGCAGAGCCTGGAGATTCCTGAAGAGGGAATAACCGTTTGGCTACGTAATTTTGGTTCTGTGCGTTTGTACCGGACGCGGCTAAAAAACGAGCTGCGCCATTACGTCGTCTACACACCCCATGCTGGATCAGAGGTATCACCACAGGTAGGCTTTAATGAACTTCACCTGCACCATTGGGCGATCGAAGAGTATCACCGGGCGCTGAAACAACTCTGCAGTATTGAGCGCTTTCAGGTGAGAGGAAAGCAGCAGGTCAGGAACCATATTTTTGCCTCTATCTTTGGGTATGCCTGCCTTCAGGCCAAGAAAGTATCTGAATCTCTCAGTAGCATCTATCGCGTTAAGAATGATGCGCTCAAGGATGCTATTTGGGACTTCATTAAGAGCTTCTCTGATGGTAAAGACTGGCTGAGACCATCTTTTATCAGAGCTGTCAATGCGTAAGTTCTAGCGTATTTTTCTCTTATAACTTTGCTATCGGAGTTTCTGAACAAGTCACCATTGCTTGCAATGGTGAAGTTGGTATGAGGGCGCATTATGTTCTCGTCAACCTGCAAGGTTTATAGAATGAATGTGTTGAATGTGTTGAATGGGATTGTAATTATTAATCTTGACGTGAGTCTAATCATATTTGCCGGTGGCGGAGGGGCTGGGGAAAGAACTATAAGCCTGATTATAACGAAAGCGCGTTATAAACATTCTATTTTTTAGTATTGTTTGTTTGGGTTAGGCTTTTGATAAAATTCATGCCTAGTTAATTCATGTACCACCAAAGATGGATGCCTTTGGTGCATTGGGGAAAATTTGATAGTGACAGTAGCAGCATGTGTGAGAAGTGGTTTCTGTTGCGAGCAAAGTCCCTGCCCTTACGGAGCATGGGATGAACAGAATCACAGATGTAAACATTTACTGCACAACGATGATGGACGAGCGGAGTGTGGTAAGTATGATGAAATTATGCAACACCCTGAGCAAAAGTTGAGTCCAGCATTTGGGTATGGTTGTTGCTCAAGCCTGAATGAAAAGCGGGTTCGGATCATTAAAAAGTTTCATAGCGGAGTTACCCCTTCTGTGGAAATAGATGATTATATGTAACATCTAATGTTTGGCTCAGTGCAGATGAGTTAACAGTCAATCAGCGAAGCCCCAGACACTCAGTATTACTCAGTGGCTGGGGGGAACGAACTAAGCCAATAAAGTGGCAGTTTGGAAGATGATGTGTATATAAAGGTGGTTTAGCGAGCAGGCTGCATGGTGACATGCACTTCATTATTCAAAAACTGATACTCTCCCCGCTCTGGGTTACCATTGGCTTTCAGGGTCGCCATCTGGGGAAAATACCCCTCTTTTTTAAAAATGAAAATTTTTCCAGCTGCAGGAGTGAGCATAACATTGGCTGGTGTTACTCCCAGTTTCTTCTGTCCTGATGCTGTTTGCTCATAAACCGTGATGCCCTCAGGAGTACTGCGCAGTGCAACTTGCTGACCGGGTGAACTGCCAGATTCTGTCAGTGAACTACAACCGGCGGTAAGGATAATCAGGGGGAGGGTGAGCAGCAGTCTTTTCATAGTACAGAGTCCACATTGGCAGAAGGTTGATATTCTCTTTATCCGCCAATGTGACTATTTATTAAGGACAAATTGCTTCGCAATCCCGGTATAGACGACAAGGTTTTTTCATAATTACAGAGCCTGGATCACTGTCCGAATCATGGATGAAGCAAACCCGCCGTAATCCGTCAGGAAAAACCCAAAACCCCAGTTCATAATGGCACTCATGCTTCTCTCCTTTCTTTCACGTTTATATTGTCCCCCTAGGGTAGACGACTTAATGTCTGCATCCGGTAAGCATTCAGTAAGCTAATAACTACAATCGGTCGTGCCGTAGAAACCGGTTGTCAATAACCCCACTTTGACCTCTGTACGCAGCGTTGATAGTGTATAAATGTGGTTGATAGAAACCCGCTCGCTGTAGCAGTTCTCCCTGCCTGCTCCCGGTCCTAGTACGGCAGGGAGATTGTTCAGTCAGGGTTTACCGCCGTTCTCCAATACCTCGATGATCTCCCATACTTTTTCAGCCTGAACCAACAGCAGGATATAACGGCTGATATTGCCCTTGTCCCGGACAAAATGAGCTCTTTCCATCAGCAGGTTATAATCGTTTCTCAGCTGTCGCGTTGGGCAGGTACTGAACAGAGTGAACATTGCTCCTCCAAAACTGTGATTGAATAGCAGGATTCTGCGGTGCCTTTCGACACTGATAGGGAAAGGAGGTTTCTACAGAGATCGATAATCCGAAGAGAGCATCAGGAAAGATCACGGTTTATACCGGTTGTTTCTTGTGCTCGCTGTTTTATCATTCGTCCCGAATTCCGCAGCAGGTCTCCGAGGGACGGGCTTTTGTGACATGGGCATCAGCCGGTTGCGGAATTTATTCTTCTGTTGTAACTATTCAGCACCCAGCAAAGGCGTATTGTTGTAATTTCGAACCGCTTTAAGAAGCGCCTGAAATATGTTCAACCCCTGCTTTTTAGCAGATGATAAATAGCTTCGGATTCGGGTAAACATGGTACCTCCGTCTTCGCTTCTGAAGCAGCCTGAGATCTTCTGCTTAAGTTTGGCCATCCTGGCATCACGTTCACTGCCATTGTTATCGAAGGGAATTGAAAAGTCCGACATGAAGCGCAACGTTTCAACCTTAAACTCAATAAGCCTTTTGAACAGGTTGTAGGCCTTGGTATTCCTGACCTTCTTACGTCCAAGCACCTGTCGTTGTTTTTCCATATAAGCGGTTTCCTTCGTGAGAGCCCTTTGAAGGATTTGGTCGTATATCGTCTCAATGCGAAGCTGTATTGCACCAGGCATTTGAGTCAGACCGGCTGCTTTGTATTTCTTGCAGAAGTGCCAGGAGAGCGTAAGCAATTTCATCAGCCGCAGAGCCAGCTTATTCGCATCCCTATCGACAACTCCCTGAAGCTCTCTCAGATGATGGGCATTACAAAGCACATGCACTGCCGCATAGGCAAAGTAGGACTTCCAATGATCGTGAACCAGAATGCCTGCAAAAGTCAGCAGGATGCCCATTGCATCCATTGCTTCACAACCTCGCCTTTCTGAGAGGTAGTAAAGCGTCCATTGGTCATCTCGCATAATGTGTAACCACCACAGTGAACCGTCAACCCGCATGCCAGTTTCATCCGCTCCTGCAACCGGACTTTCTTGTAAAGCATCGCGGATACTCTGCTCAGTAGAGGCCAGGTTCTCATGGGTATAGGCAACAAAATTGGCAACAGAGCCTGCGCTGACACTCATGCAATAAATAGTATTGAAATACTCAGACACCCGGTGATATGGGATGAAGTGATACTGGTTTAAATGAACAGCCATTGCCTGAGTCACTTCTCCGTATTGAGCAGCGGCTTTCACTCCTTGGGGAAACTCAGCGGTGTTCCGTTTACCACAAGGACATACTTTAACGTCTGCCCAGTACGCGGTAACTTCAAATTCTCCGGGTCTACCTGGATCAAAAACCTGTCGCTCAATGTATTTGGTGGGTTTAATATCGATAAGCGAAGACTGGCAACAGCAACATTTTTCAACCTTCAGATGCCTGACATAATCGGGTAAGGCGACACGTCTCAAACAAGAGCCTTGATGACCTTTCTGGCCACCTGGTTTATTGCCTGAAGATGGTCTAAGGCTTTTGGGGTTCGGTGTTTCCTGTGAGGAGCAGGGGGCTTCTTTGGAAGATGTATCACCTTTATCACTCCCTTTTTTACTGGGCTTTTGATAACCATCTGACGATGGTGGCTTACTACTGTTTTGACTGTTTTTATTAACCCTTTCTTCCAGTTCGCTGCAACGTTCCCGTAAAAGCGCATTCTCGGTCCGAAGCTCTTCATTCTCTTTAAGGAGAGCTTCGGTAAACGGAGTAGCTGGGAAGTCTGGTTCCATACTGGAGATTTGTTAGAAAAATTGAGTATAAGATGATGGTCGAAAAATCAGAAAATTCCAGATTTATATGAAGGGTGCTGAATAGTTACCTTCTGTTTATTGGCTGGTTAGACCAGCATTTGTTTCACAGAGCCGTGTCTTGCTTCTGTGATACCCGGCAACAGTCGTGCCGGGTATTTTTTATCCTCTCCCCTTATTCAACATAAAACGCTCAGTCCTTTAGCCGATATATAGAATTGCTTAAGGTTGATGTAGTGGAACGACTGGTAATTCCTTCGGGAATTGCCAGTTTTTTCATACCCTGCTGGTATCAACTGGTCCTCCACCAACACCAGATCAATATCCGGCTCAATGAATGCCCCCATGCCTTTGACCTTGTTTCAATTCGTTGTTACTTTATCAGAGCTGTAGATGGCATTTATTCAATAAATGCCGCTTCCCCGTCAGGGTTCACTCCTTCCCTGATGGGGAATTTAATGACTTTCCCAGTGCCCTTTAGGATTTCTCTTTACCTGTTGTCTCAATCAGAGCTTTAGACTGACTCTTATCATCATCTTTGATGACATTAATTCAAACGGGGTTGACCATTTCATTTAATTAACCGGTTAGCTTATTCACCTGACACAGCTAACAACCCCATTTTGACAGTTTACATAACGTGTGCCAGCCTCAAAGCCACTGAGAATAAATGAGGTATCAGCATGGTTAATTTGCCGGAAGGGATTACTCCAACATCAAAAATTCTTCACATTGTGCAAAAATCCAAGGATGCTTTTGAAATATTTTATGATGAAGAGGACTCCAGTGGGGATGTCAGCTTTACCCAGATTGAGGAATCATTTAGTAAGATTGTTGAAGATTATAAATACGTCATGTTTACATCCATAGAAAATCGTCAACACAGCGTTGAGTGCTTGGAGACCGGAAAAACATGGGAAGGGATAAGCACCGAAGAAGCGGAAGCATTGCTTAAATTGCGCAACAGTAGAAGGTAAACCAGGGTTAATGGAAGTGGGCTGGGCTCAGACTGACCCAGAATGAGTTCAGCGTCAGTGAGTATCAATGCAGAGCAGCCTCCTGCTCATTATGCTTTCTGACGGCTTGCGCTATTTCCGTCGCATGGTGCTTACACACGGCGTTGTCTTTGCAGTGATAAATCGCACCGAAAGGGTCAGCTCTCGAACTTAAGGTCTGTTCGTAATAATCAGGGGAACCTGAAGCAAAGTAGGCCGTAATAGCAGCAAGATCATTGAAACCCCGTTTTTTCCCGCAGACATCACACTGCGTTGGCACCCAGATTTTACCCTGATTAGACATCATACCTACCTTAATGGGGCTGCCCAGAACTTTCCGGTGGTGTTGCCAATGACAACGAATCATCGTCCCGATCATCAATCAGCACAACATTTAAACGTGCATGAGCCAGAGCCACATACTCAAGCTCAACCTCTGAGCGAAGGGGTTCACAACAATCTGGAAATTCAGGAGACAGGAACACTTCCTGCCGTTTTAACGCATCCAGCGAATGCATAGCTTCCGAAAAATCCACTACAGGCCGCGTCTTGCCACAGTGCGGACATTGCTCAGTGCTCCTGCCATTAAAACTGACTGGCACTCTCGGTCTTGTCATATCTGCCTCCCTGCAGGACCGCCATGGTTTTATCCAGAAACTTCGTTCAGAAAGTCGATGACTTCGGGAGGAACCCCCTGACCATCCTCAACAGACTCTGAGAGTTGCTCCATAAGTTCAAAATCGTCGAATACAAAAAGAAATTCAAGGTCATCACTGTCGAGCGTATTGAAGTCTTGAACACTGTCATTGGAGAAAGCCACCAATAACTCAGCCTCCCCGTCCTCTGACTCTAAAAAGTGAAAAACCAGTCCAACCTCACCCGTCTCAAGATTGTGGGTAGAGTCTCCTGTATAACGAATCACCGAACCCACTTCGAAATCCGACATGTCGCCATCCTTATTATTCTTTAGAGCTGTGCTTTGGCTGATGAAACAGAGGGGAAAATCGCCCCGTTCGATAGTCTGCCATTAATTGCCTGGTATTGACAAACGCATATGGCTCTCGGACTTGGAGTCAGTATGGAATATCTGGTGATCGACAATATTCTGACCGGGAAACGCACAGTTAATGATGTTCTGGAACAGGGAGCTGATTCCTTGACGCCGGTTTATTGTAAATTTAAGTACCAAATCCTATGGCTTTTTATAACTGGTCTCGTAAGAGTGGCAGACCCATATTTTATAAAGGAGCTGAGCAAGCTTGGGATAAGTCCTGCAGACTGGAATTGAGCTTATGATGAAGGATGAGGGCTACTCAAAATCATTGGTACACCAAGCCTGGATTCCTGCTGCAACATACCTGAGGCAGGGGGACAAAACACGCTCACTCAATATTGAAAGAGACTTGATCTTTAAAAATACAGATTATTATCCCGGTTTTAATGGCTGATGCGTGTTCTTTCAATCAAATAATTGTCGATAGTTTTGTGAGTGAGAGAATGAAAATAATGGTGATTTGTGTACCAATAAATGTGTACCATTTTTAGTTAAAGAGTATATTGTTGTCTACTTGATCAAATATATAATTGATTTTTATGGAGTATTTGGTGGGGTATTTAAGGGTTGATGATTGAGTTTTACTGATGCGTAACCAGTGAGTTATATTTCTACCTTTACCGAAGGAGGGCTACAGACCTTTTCCTTCGGTTTCCCTCCTGATTGATCTTGTCGAAAACAAAATTCCGGAAATTATAATTTTTTTGCGCAGCTGGCCGTTAAAAGTAAGAGCAATGTATTTTAACGTCTATAAGGTTGCCTTGTCATGAAACAGGGGTTTGTCCAAAGCTACAGGTATTCACTGCTGTTGATCGTCAGCCTTTTTCTGCTGGGGTGTAAAGTAGAGCTTTATTCCGGGCTTGATGAGAGGGAAGGCAATGAAATGCTGGCAATTCTCATTGATAATGACATCCCCAGTGAAAAACTGGTGGATAAAGATAAGATTGTAACCTTGATGGTGAATGGGTCAGATGTTGCAAGATCCATAAAGATTTTGAGCAGTCTTGGTTTTCCGAAGGAAAAATATTCTTCTATTGGTGATATCTTTCCAAAAGATGGACTGATCTCTTCGCCAACCGAAGAAAGAGCCCGATATACCTATTCCATGTCTCAGGAGTTGTCATCCACTCTGTCCATGATTGATGGTGTGGTGACTGCTCGGGTTCATGTTGTCTTACCTCAGGAACAAGACAGCCTGACCGATGTGAACTACCCTTCCTCAGCTTCTGTTTTCATCAAGTATACCCCTGAACTGGAACTTGCTGGATTGATCCCCAAAGTCAAGACACTGGTCGCAAACAGTATAGAAGGGCTTTCACTGGAAAAAATTACGGTTTCATTATTCCCTGCTACTCGATTGAATTCTGGTAGCTTTGCCAAACCTTCGACAGAGACGGTACTGTTCGTCGATGTTACACCCAACTCGGCAGGCATGATCAGGTTAGTTGTCTATTCCTTGCTGCTTTTGCTGGTAGCAGCGCTTGGGGGTTGTGGCTATTTTTACTGGATGATGGAGCAGAAAAAGAAAAGAAAGAAAAAATCAGCTGACAGCCAGTAAAGGCCCTGATTTCAAAAGATCATGAAATAGCGTGATTAGCGTAAGAATGAGCCGGGTCACTAAAGCAAGTAAATGGATGTGGTTAGGGTGAAATGACGCATGAACAGTAACAATATTTTTGAGGAATACAGTGGAGTAAGTCTGTTCAGTCGCATGGTTGAGTTTAACCTTTTTCCAATTCGCTATATTCATGCAAGCTGGCTGAAGTCAGATGATCATTTCAGGTTGCTTAAAGGGCTTAAATCCAGCAAGCCCGCACAATTTAATATTTCCAGCTATTTACTCAGTAAATTTGGTATTGGGCATGATTTTGACTATGACTTTAGTCGAGTTGAGAAGCGTATTGTATTTGCCAGTGCCGAAGAGATTGAACGTCTGGCTTTTTATTTGGGGCTTGTATTGAATGAGGGCACCATTCGCTCCGTTATCCGAAGGGAAGAACGTGTTGCCTTGCAAAAATGTCTGGGAGATGAGGCTTATCGATTTGCTGTGAAAAAAGCACAGTTCATCAGTAGAGCTTCTGAAAAAGCTGGGCCCAGTTTGCTTATTGACTGGAAGCACCTTGATCGGTTTAAAACTTACCTGGTTGCCAGTGGGCAGCAAGTCATTGCTACGGCATTTTCTGACTTACCAGGTGCTTTTCGACAAAGGCTTATTTTAAAGATGCCCAGTAGCTGGAAGAAGGCGCTTAGCTCCCCGGAAGCGGGAGGGTTGAGTCAGCCTCAGAGTGTGAAGTTACTGGTGAAAACTCACAAAGAGGTGAATCGACAGTGGCGGCACCTGTTATCCTGAATAATTTCCAGTTAGAACTGGATCCAACCTGCAGAGTTCTGAAGGCAGATGACTACGTCGTTTATCTTGAGGCTCAGGAAATAATTAAAGCTGCGCAGCAACAGGCGGCGGGAATTGTTGAAGAAGCACGAAAAGCGTATGAGCAGGAAAAGAAACGGGGCTATCAGGATGGGCTGGCTGAGAGTAAGGCTGAACAGACTGATCATATGCTGAAAGTGGTTAGTAGAACCATCAATTACTTGTCGGATATTGAGGATACTCTGGCCAGTATTCTTCTTTCTGGTGTTAAAAAAATTGTTGGTGAGTTCAATCAGGAAGAACTGGCTATTAATCTGGTAAAGAATGCCCTTCAGCATGTCCGCAATGAGAAGCATGTAACTATCCGAATTCCTCCTGCGCAATACAGTGCTGTGCAGGCTCGCTTGAATATGATTTTGGCAGAGTATAAAGGGGTTGGTTTTATTGATCTGGTGGCTGATCCCCGATTGACCACGGGTGACTGCATTATGGAAAGTGAGATTGGTGTTGTCGATGCCAGTGTCAATGTTCAGCTGATGGCGCTGCAAAAAAGATTTGATAGTCTTAAATCCATAGCCGCTCGTACCCGGGAAGCTGAAATGGCCAATAAAGCGCCATAATCAATTTTGGCAGCCTACCATTTTTAACCTGTAACGCGATGTGCGACTTTGTCTGAAACTATCTCAAATTACTAGCCCGGATATTTCATAAACTGCCCCGAATCTCGGGCAGGACTTTGTCGCCCTAAGGGATTTTGTGAGGGAGTGCCGTACCGGGGAGTACGGTCGACCGAGCAAAACTCCCTTAGGGCGGCAAAGGACAAGCGAGAACGGGAGCACGTTTATGAAATATCCGGGCTAGCATGATGGTAAGTCCAAGTTGTATCTTCAAAATCACGCAATTATTTGCTTTCCGTTTTTTAATCTTCGGAAATAAGGTTCTCAAACTGTATTGCAGGACGACCAGCAATTATATTCAGATAAGAACCAATATTATGTGCCAGTAACTTCCGAGCGATACGTGATGTCATATGCCATCTATCTCGACAATGGCACTTTTCTATTTCAAAGCGCTCTGTCAATTGACCTATCACTGTTTCTATTCTCCGTCGTACCCGTAATACCAGCTTTACAAACGACTTCGGACGTTCATCTTGCATGTTTTTTCTCAGTGGCGTCTGAAGATCAATACCTAATTCCTGACAATCAGCTTTAAACTCAGGCCTTATATAGCCCTTATCGCCAAGCAAGAGGCCAGAAATGGTCTCGAGCATGTCATAGGCTGCATCACGCTCATCTACGTTCGCTGCGGTCAGAGTAAAACCCACAGGAATCCCTCGTGCTTCAACCAGCAAATGCCCCTGAAAGCCATAGAACTTCTTGTCCTTGGAAGCGCAGTAACCATAACCAGCCTCAGCTTTAAAGATACGGCTCTGTGGTGCACGGGTTCTGACGACAACATCAATCGGAAAACCATCGATTAAATGGATATCTGCATTATCTGCATGCATCATCTGGACTATACGAATTTGCAGTCGTTGTTTCACATGCCATAAGTTGGCGGCCTGTTTGACAAATGCCGAGCGTGAAGGAATGTCAGGAAACAGGTGTCGCCAGTGTCGGGTAAAATACTTCCAAATCTCAGTGTCCTTATGATGCCCAAGCCATTCACCGACAACTTCCATGGTGATCGCTTCACTATCAGTGAGCTTTGGTGGAAACCCTCGAAGTCGCAGTGGTACAGGAAAAAGCTCTTTTACCAAATCGTCGATCAAGCAGTAGACTGTAGTGATAAACTCTTCAACGGGCATGACTGAAACCTTCTTTGCTTTCTACTGCTTTTAATAGCAGAAAGCAGGATCAGTCATGTCTCCTTATGCAAACCTAAAAGTCGCACATGGCGTACCTGTAAAATATTTCAATTTGAAATAAGCAGTATTTATCCACACTAGCGACTGGCTTTGTCCAACGGGACATAAATAGGCGAGCATCTTTGTTAAATTCCCCTATCTTTATCACTGAAATTTATATTCAGTGAAGGTGCTTGCTTATGTCTGAACCAAGTCGTTCTTCCGTAATTGGCAGTGCTTTAATTTTGGCAGGAACGGCAATAGGTGCAGGCATGCTTGCTTTGCCACTGGTATCAGCCAGCACTGGTCTGATGCCGGTGATGAGTATTTTTGCAGTAACGGCATTCTTTGCCGTTATCTCCGCTCTTTATGCCTTTGAGGCCAATGTTGCCATCAAGCCAGGCTGTAATTTGTACACCATGGCCAGCAGAACATTAGGGCGGTTAGGGAAGGTTCTTTCTGCAATCGCACCTCTTGGGCTTTTTTACGCGTTGATGTCCGCATACTTTTCCGGAGGGGGATCATTACTGGCCCAGTACGTTCAGTTAGCAGTTCCCGGGGCATCCTCTCAACTGTGCGTAATATTCTTTGCTCTGATTGCCGGTGCTTTTGTTTACTACAGTACTCGGGCTGTGGATCTAATCAACCGTATCTTTTTCACCCTGATGATCGTTACTTTCGTTCTAGCTCTGATTTCACTGGCACCTTCGGTACGTTATGAGAGTATGGTGCATACGGCGAAGGTTGAATATCTATCGATTCTGGCTGCAATACCCGTCATATTTACTTCGTTCGGTTATCATGGTGGTATTCCCAGTATTATCATTTATCAAAAGAAGCAGTTGAAACACATTCCCCTCATTTTTCTTTTAGCAACCTTGATCCCGCTGGTGGTCTATACATTGTGGCTGGTGGCTGTGATGGGGGTATTACCGGAAGGCCTGTTATTGAGAATCAGCCAGTCATCCGGTGCAACGGCCCATTTGATTTCAGCATTAAGCAGTGACAAAGATGTCCATACCATTCTGTATTTGTTTTCAGATCTGGCATTACTAACATCCGTATTAGGCGTAGCTCTTGGGCTGTTTGATTATCTTGCCAACTTATTACAAAGAGCAGATACCCGAATCCACCGCCTGCAAACCGCTCTGGTCACATTTATTCCACCGGTTATTATTGCCATTATGTTTCCGGATGGTTTTGTTGCAGCCCTGGGTTATGCTGCCGTTGCCCTGGCCATTCTGGCCATCCTTCTGCCTACGGCCATGGTCTATGTTTTGCGAAAGAAGCCGGACTATGAAAACCTGTTTCGGGCACCAGGAGGGACCATTTTGATGTCAGCCTGTTTTGTGTTTGGCTGTATCATCATTCTGTCTCAATTTATTTCCAGGCTATAGGTTTTTCTGCGTAAGTTAATAATTAAAAGCGAACCTGTTGTTAATTAAACAATAAATCTGCATACCTTAAAATTTAAGCGGTTGTTTATAGTGGTTGATCCTATTTGTCCATATTAAAAATATGGTTTTTCCGAAAAATTGATTTATTTTTGTTCTATGTCAATGGCTTTAATTTTTGGGTTATATAAACTCCAGTACTAGATTTTTAACCCTTCTCTAATTATTCAATTTAGCCAGTTCGCTGGCTATCCCTGTTTGGGGTGGTGGTGAATGGTGGTAGAGGTTTGCGTATGCAGGTCATAAAGGCGGATGTAGCCATCGTCGGTGCCGGAGGTGCCGGTCTTCGGGCTGCGATTGCCGTTGCAGAAAAGAATCCTGAGCTGAAAGTAGCACTGATTTCCAAAGTCTATCCGATGCGCAGTCACACGGTTGCCGCTGAGGGTGGTTCCGCCGGTGTGATTCAGGATCATGACTCTCTGGAAAACCATTTTGTGGATACGGTTGCCGGTGGTGACTGGCTCTGCGATCAGGATGTTGTGGATTACTTTGTTTCCCACGCCACGGAAGAGATGATCCGCCTGGAGCACTGGGGCTGTCCCTGGAACCGTAAGGACGATGGTGACGTAAACGTTCGTGCCTTTGGTGGTATGAAAATCGAGCGTACCTGGTTTGCTGCAGACAAGTCTGGCTTCCATATGCTTCACACGCTGTTCCAGACGTCCACCAAGTACCCATCCATTGAACGCTTCGATGAGTATTTTGCGACTGACCTGATCATGGAGGATGGTCGTGCACAGGGCGTAGTCGCCATCGAAGTGAAAACGGGTGAACCCATAGTCTTCCTCGCGAAATCGGTCGTTCTGGCAACAGGCGGCTCTGGTCGTATTTTCCGTTTCAACACCAATGGTGCCATCGTTACCGGTGATGGTCATGCCATGGCCTTGCGTGCCGGTGCACCTCTGCGTGACATGGAGTTTGTTCAGTACCACCCAACCGGTCTGCCTGGATCTGGTGTACTGATGACAGAAGGTTGTCGTGGTGAAGGCGGTATTCTGTTGAACAAGGATGGTTACCGCTATCTGCAGGATTACGGTCTGGGACCAGAAACCCCGGTTGGTCAGCCAAAGAACAAATACATGGAGTTGGGCCCGCGTGACAAGCTTTCCCAGGCATTCTGGCAGGAGCAGCGTAAGGGCCGCACCATTGAAACCCCACTGGGTGACGCGGTTCACCTTGACCTGCGCCACCTGGGTGAGCAGAAGCTGATGGAGCGTCTGCCATTGATCTGTTCCCTGGCGAAAAACTACCTGGGTGTAGATCCGGTTCATCAGCCAATTCCGGTACGTCCTGCCGTTCACTACACCATGGGTGGTGTCAGAACGGACATCAATTGTGCCACCGATCTGGCAGGTTTGTTCGCTGCGGGTGAATGTGCCAGCGTAGGTATGCACGGTGCGAACCGTCTCGGTTCTAACTCTCTGGCAGAAACAGTGGTCTTTGGCAAGGTTGCCGGTGAAAGTGCTGCTGATTTCGCCAGTCAGAATGTAATGTCTGATGAAAGTAAATTGCTGGATCAGGCAAAAGCGCACCTGGCGGCTATCGAAAGTCTGCGTAATGCCAACGGTACTGAAAAAGCGTCTCACCTGCGTCATGAAATGGTGAAATCCATGGAAGACAGCTTTGGTATTTACCGAGTGGGCGAAGAGATGCAGGCCGGTCTGGACAAAATCTCCGAGCTGCGTGATCGCTTCAAGAATGTGAAGGTAGAAGACAAGAGTAAGGTCTTCAATACCGAACTCCTGCAGGCCTTTGAACTGCAAAGCTCCCTGATGGTTGCTGAGTGTATGGCCATTGGTGGTGTTGAACGTAAGGAATCCCGTGGTGCGCACCAGCGTATTGATGGTTTCGAAGCCCGTGATGACGTCAACTTCCTGAAACACTCCATCACCTTCTTTAACGGTGATGCCAAGCCTCGTCTGGAATATGAAGACGTTAATGTAACCCGATTCCAGCCAGAAGAGCGCGTATATGGCGCGGCGGCTGAGAAAAACGGTGAAGGGAAGTAAGGAGGCCTGTCATGAGTGATAAAACCATAACCATCGAGATTCTGCGTTACAACCCGGAAACCGATGACAAGCCGACGTTTGGCACTTTTACTATTCCTTATGTGGAAGCCTGGTCCATGCTGGATGCCCTTGAGCATATCAAGGACGAACTGGACTCTACGCTGGCTTACCGCTGGTCCTGCCGTATGGCGGTATGCGGCAGCTGTGGCATGGTCATTAACGGCACACCAAAGCTGGGCTGTGAAACCTTCCTGCGGGATTACTATCCGAACACCATCCGGGTAGAACCACTGGCTAACTTCCCGATTGAAAAGGACCTGGTGATTGACTCTGAAGACTTCATTAAGAAGCTTGAGTCAGTGAAACCTTACATCATCAATGCGATGGAGAAGCCGGTTGAAGAGGGTGTGAATAAGCAGACTCCTCAGCAGCTGGGCCTTTATAAGCAGTTCTCCATGTGCATCAACTGCATGCTCTGCTACTCCGCGTGCCCACAGATGGGCTTGAATCCATTGTTCACCGGACCGGCAGTGATTGCCCTGGGTCACCGTTACAACCTGGACAGTCGTGATGATGGCTACGAACAGCGAACTGAAGTGATTCAAGGCAAAAATGGTGTCTGGTCCTGTACTTTTGTCGGCTACTGTTCTGAAGTTTGCCCGAAGAATGTTGACCCGGCCGCTGCGATCAACCAGAACAAACTGCAGGGTTCCCAGGACTGGGCGCTCTCTTTCCTGATGCCACGTAAAGGAGACAAGTGATGAGTCGTCGGCCCTATGTGCGTCCTATGAAGCGCACCTGGTATATGGATCATCCCTTCTACCGTCATTACATGGTACGGGAATCCTCCTGTGTGTTTGATGGTCTCTATGCCATCAACCTGTTTGTCGGTCTGGTTCAGCTGGTCAAAGGTGAAGCTGCATGGAATAGCTGGCTGGCCTTTCAGGCTAACCCGTTAATGATTCTGTTTACTGTGGTTACTCTGGGGCTGACCATTTACCATGCCGTCACCTATTTCGATATGACGCCCCGTGTTCTGCCACAGCAGATTCGTAAAATGGTAAAAGACAGTGTGGTTAACAAACTGATGTATGTTGGCCTGGCTGTGGTTTCTGCAATCATCCTGGCTGCGGCCACCATGGGACTCTGATAGGAGAGGGAAGATGAGTAATAAACGCCATATTGAACCTCTGTTGTGGAGTCTCTTTGGTGCGGGTGGTACCACCATCGCCTTTTTCTTTCCGGCCATTATTT
This sequence comes from Endozoicomonas sp., assembly GCF_965196975.1. Lineage (NCBI taxonomy): Bacteria > Pseudomonadati > Pseudomonadota > Gammaproteobacteria > Oceanospirillales > Endozoicomonadaceae > Endozoicomonas > Endozoicomonas sp. The sequence goes on along the minus strand of NZ_OZ239981.1, from coordinate 2,984,358 downwards.
TTGTGGTTGGTCTGGGCGTGCCTCTGGAAATTATTCCAGCAGAAGCACTTTCCTACGAGAGAATGTCAGCATTCTTCCTGGAGAGCTGGGTAGGTAAACTGGCGCTGATGGTAGCTTTGGTACCATCTTACTGGGCCTGTATTCACCGTATTTACCACGGTACTCATGATCTGGGTTTCCACCCTGGTGTAGGAGTAAAAGTGGCCTGTTATGGTGGTACGTTGATTCTCAGTCTGGCAACCATTGCTTTGCTGCTGGTTTGATCAGATCGTGTAAAAAAGGGGCTGAATAAGCCCCTTTTTATTAAGTACTGTGATTAAGACTTTATGCTGATCTCTTTTCGATAGTTTTCTTCAATTCTTCTTTCATTTTGAGAGTTCTGAATCTGTTTTTTCAAGGTAGAGTCTGGTGTATCAATCAGAATTTCCTCTTCTATCGCTCTCATACGCTCCGTAGTCATCAAGTACATCCTCTCCGACATGTCTTGAACGATATGCTCCCGATTTGCTGAACTCAGGTTATGGGTCTTTATAAAATCATCAACTTCCTTCCGGCTGATAATGCCAATAGGGCTGTCATGGCGTTCAGGATGGTCTGCAATAATGGCCAGTACACCATGCTCTTCAATGGGAGAAGCGGGAAGTTCACTTTTTAGAATAACGGCTTTGATTAACGCTGCTAGCTCACTGAAATGCAGGCACACCTGATTCTGGATATCGGCTGGTATATGGATATTATGTTGCTGCAGGGAATCAAGAATATGAGTTAGATCATTCAGGGTTTTACCATGGATATGGATGGCAGAAGAAAGAGCCTCCCAGCTCTGCTCTTGTCCTAGCCTGACCATCATATTGAGACTGTGAGAGGTTATCTGTCGATTAACCAGTGTCTGACCAGGAGTCCCCTTGGTTGTTTTATCCAGATATGGCTTGGGATCCGTTGAATTGACCTGTTTGTCACCCAACTTGCCTGTTGAGGATATTTTGGAAGACTCTGGCTGTAATAATGAAGAAGGTTGGCTTGAACCTGGTATTTTGTCCATTGTACCTGTTCCTTGGTAGCACTGGTGTGTTGCTATTCTGCCATAATAAGGCGATTGTTTAACTTATGATGAGTGCGTATCGCCATAAATAGAACATCGGCCATTGCGCTGTAATTTCTATCAAGAATCGTGTTCTGAGTTTTGGGAGTCTGCATGCAGAAAATAGTTGTGGTGACCGGGGTTAGCCGGGGGCTGGGTCTGGAGCTGTGCCGCCAGTATCTTGCCGAGGGAGCAAAAGTGTATGGTTGTTGCCGCTCTCCTGAGCAGTCTCAGAAACTGCTTGAGCTAAAACGCAGTGCTGGCTACCAGTTTGAACTGGTTCCTCTGGATATTACTCAGCCTGGAATGATTCATAACCTTCAGTATGTGATTGAAGAACCCATTGATATCCTGATCAATAATGCCGGAATTTATGGCCCATCCGGTCTGTCTTACGATGAGGTTACCGTTGACCCATGGATGGAGGTTCTCAGGGTTGATGCTGTAGCCCCGATGATGGTTACGCAGGCATTGGTCGAAAAAGTAGCCCTGAGTCATGATAAGAAAATCATCATGATGTCCAGCAAAATGGGGAGCATGGGAGATAACCAGAAGGGCGGGAGCTATATCTATCGCTCTGCTAAGGCGGCATTAAATGCTGTGGGTAAGAGTCTGGCGGTTGATCTTGCTGAGAAGGGTATTAGTGTAGGCATATTGCATCCTGGCTGGGTACAGACCGATATGGGGGGAGCTAATGCGCTGATTGATACCGAGACATCCATAAGGGGGATTCGTAAGGTTATTGAGCAACTTTCTTTAAAAAACAGCGGCCAGTTTATCAATTATGATGGATCGGTGATTCCCTGGTGAATTAATTTTTCTGGTGAGATTTGAATGGCACCTATTGTTCAATCGTTACGTTTCTTTTCCCGTTATGGACTGACTCTGACGGTCTTTTTTGTATTGGCTGCTATCCCTTCAGAAATGATAGCTTTTTACCTGTCACACTCTCTTACCGGTGTGGGTGAGTTGAAAGGTGGGGTTGTTGACTTGATGACTTCTGTACTGATTGAGCCTCTTGCTACGGGAGCTGCTATCTTCTTTATCCAGAGCCGGGATCAGGGGGGGGAATCCAGTATTGCAGACTGCTTCTGGAGATCCACTGATATTTATTTCCAGTTGGCTATCAGTTATTTGCTGGTGTTCATCATGGTGATGCTTGGGCTGAGCCTGTATCTGATACCAGGCTTTTATCTCTTATATAAATTGATGTTTGTCGAGTATCGGGTTGCATTGAATGGAGAATCGCCGATGGAAGCAATCAGAGGCAGTTTCAGTCAGACAAAAGGCCTGTGGTCAATGTTGCTTATGCCGTTCATGGTTCTTCTGATTATTTTACTGGCTTCTCAAACCCTTATTGGCTTCCTGTTAACAAGTCAGGGAGATGACCTGCTTATGCAGGTGATGGGTGGGGTGCTTGAAGCTCCATTTATGGCACTTGCAGTTGTCGTTGGCTTTCGGCTGTTTAGTCTGTCCTGTAAGCCGCTTTCATAAGTTGGGGTATAGTGCTTCAATGCTTTTGAAGCTATCCTGCAGTTCAAAAAACAAGCGTTCATAGCGCTCTGGTTCGGCCTGCTGTCCCGAATGCTCAAGATCCCCTGCGAGCGAGGCCAGCTGGTCTGCACCGACAATAGCGGCACCGCCTTTGATGCGATGCGCGAAACTGACGATAAGCGCAGCTTGCTGATTATTTACTGCCGCTTTTAAGTTAAGAATATCTTCCCGGGTGCTCTGGAAAAAAGTAGACAGCAGTTCTTCCAGCAGAGCCTTGTCCCCATCAGCGACTTGTTGCAGGTTTTCAAGATTTAACATAAAGCCTTCCGTGCTGAGGTTTAATAAGATAGTTAGTCGCCATTAAATGCGAGTGCTTTAGTTAAGTTGTTTAGTAATAGGCCATATATTGGGGGCTTATTTACGAGGTGCTTAATGCTTTTTGAATCGTTCCATCACGGCCTGAATAGCGCGGTCAAAGATTGGGTTTTCTTCCAGAATACGAACAGAACCATTGTTAATTCCCTTCGAAAGCTCACTACCTGACCGTTCAGCAACGCGCATTCCAGAGCGGTTGACGAAGATATAACGGTGTTGGTCTTTGCTGAGTCTGGCAAGTTTGCAGCGCAGGCGGTGGGAATCTCCTTCGCCAATAAACTCAACCCACTGGCCAGGATGTAGCTCTTCAATGATGAAAGGCTCAAATGTGGGGGGGGGGACCTCTTGCACTTTGGTTGTTTGACCGGCTTCATCATCTATCAAATCCAGTTCTGGTGTTCCTTCGTCTATTTCAGGAGGTAACTCAGGTAGTGAACTGGCTGGAGAGCAGATGTCGGGTTTGGCTGAAGAGAGCACTATTTCTTCTGAGAGCTCAGCGTCGTCCTCTGACATTGATTCTACCTGGAAGTCGATCGTACTTTCCTGAGTCTGTTCTGTTTCTTCCGGAGGTTGTTCGTTACTTTCAGGTGCATGGCTCTGCTTCTCCTCATCCTCACATTCAGGTTGCAGGATGATATTCAGGTTGTATTGGAATCCATCCAGGCAGTCCTGAAAAATCTCCGGATTTTCACTGTGATCAGAAATAATTGTGCGCACAGTGTGTTCGATCAGCATCAGCACATGGTTTCCTAATTTTGGATCCCGGCAATACTGCATTCCGGCAGAAGTTAACGCATTAAGTAGAAGTCGGGCAGGGTGCTCATGATCTGTTAAAAAAGCATCATCCAGAATGGCCTGTTTTAATATTGGAATCTGTAAAAGAGCAATGGTTTTCTTGATTTCATCGGGAAGGTTGTGGTCCTCCAGAATGTATTCGAATAACCAGCCAATCATATTGATCAAATCTTCATGATGGCGGGAAAGTTTGGAATTAACACCTTGGATTTCAAGAGCATCAATAACAGAGTTATGTAGGTTTTTTATTGAACTGTGTTGCTCGATAATTTCAAGTTGCAGTATGCTCAGGACATTAGAAAGGTCAATTGCCTTAACCCTGTTGGCCTTGGCCTCTGGAATGAGCTCATCTTCTGCCAGCATGTCTTCTAATCGGGATATTATCTTGTCAGCAAAGGTATCCAGAAATTGAGGATTATCCATTTCTGGGTATGGGTTTTGAGGAGGTGCTGAGTGTTTAAAACTGGGGTGTCGCTGAACAGATGTCTGTTGTCCTCTAGCCAGTGTGCTCCCCGGTTCTGAGAGCTCAATAGAAGATTTTTGTTCTGGCTTGAGTCCTTTCTTAATGAGTAGTTGATCGACTTCTATCCATAGTTCATTGGTTGCTTTTTGCAGGTGCCTGGTAAACCAGGCAAGCAGTTGCTGTTCGATATCATGGTCAGGATGGAGGTTTTCGATGGCGCAGGAGAAACTTTCGCATAGTCTTTCCGGCATAGCCGGGTAGGTGCCCTCATGTTGAGGGTATTTGGACTCAAGGCAGCTTTTTATCCTGCATATTCGTTCTGAGTTTTCTCCGTTGCTGAATTTATTGGCCGCAGACATCCAGAGAAGTTTATGGTCCAGCTCTGAATTATCGAGTAGCTCCAGAGTTAGTTCACTGCTTTCCTGTTCTGAGTCATCGGTATCATTGCTGTTTAAAAAATGCAGAAATTTATCTTTGATGGATGATTCGGAGTTTTTAAGACGGTTCTTAATATCGATCCATCGCATTATGTCCTGATCATTGTTTATGTCTTCCAGATGGGCTTCAAGCTGTGTAGATAAAGCAGGAAACAGTGTCTCGGTCTCGGGGTGAATGATTTCATTAACAAGATGATTCAGTTCGGCAAACAGGAGGTTCTGTGGAGGTTTGTCATCACCACTTGGACTTAGAGGAATAATATTGGAAGACTGAACTGACATGTTGGCCACATCCCTGTACTGCAAAACATCATCTGCGAACTTTTAATCATCCGCAGAGACCATTCATATCATTTAACTAATTATAATTATATTGAGAGTATCTAATTAGATTAATAAGCTATAAAAGCAGAATGTTTACCATCATTTGTCAAATAAATGACAATGAAGTAGAGGGCTAGCCCTCCCTGAGCTCTTTAGCTATTTCTTTAGCTTTTTCAAGGGCTTTATTAAAGCCATTTTTAAACAGATTTTCACGGATCTGTCTCTGAAGCTCTTCCGGAGTAATTTCTCCATCTTCTGCGTTGGCTTCAGCAAGTTTATTGTCTTCCTTGTTTTGCACAAGGTCGGAAAACGCCTGCGACTGCATTGGATCAATACGGTCAACCGGTTTGACATTGCCTACCTGGCCGGAATTATCAGAGGGGAGGTTCTCGACGTCTTTATTCGTAATAAGTGACATGCTCAGGCTCTCCATTGCCCAGATCAAGCTGGTCGTTTGACATTATGTAATGCCACCTTGTCCAGCGGCATCGCTCGCTATCGTTTTTATCCTTCTAAAACTCAGTCTAGATTATTAATAGGGATTATAAAAAGGGAGATTCTTCGGTTTTTACCTCGATAACCACTCTCTGGCTCAACGAGCTGACAGTTGGTCTGATGAGTGTAAAGCCCACTTTATCACCGCCGACAACTGAAACTAGTACAGCCGGGAGAATACTATGAGCGGTGAGCATTTTACGTTAACGATCAGTCAAAGCACGTCTGACGCCGGCGATTTTGCCATACATATGAAAGAACCTGATAAACCAGAGCAGTTATTAGTACATTTGAGGTTCATGCCTTTGGCAATGTTTGATGAGACTTATCTTGATGATCTTGTGGGAGTGATGGCTCGAAAACTGGCGAAAAGAATTATTGAATGGCGTGTGGCTCCGGATGACCCTGACGCTATGCAGGCTTGTCAGGATGAGGCTCGTGCTGTTGTTCAGGAAGCTCTGGAAAGAATGAAAAAAGGCTCAGGCTAATTGTTGCTGAATTTCAGCACTCTATTCAGGAATACAGCTGAGTCCAATCGAAGGTCATGTTTGGTCATGGGAGTCCTTCAACGTTCGAGTCCCTTCAATGTCTTAATTAAATGGAGTGGAAGTCTCCACTAGGCATTGGCCTGTAAGTCATGCGTTAAATTCCCTATAGGCTAACCCTTGGACAGTCGGTATTTTGTAGCGATTTTTGATTACGAACTAACTCGCTATGGACATGACCCGCTTCGTGAATACTTTTGGCCGTTACCTTCGGCAGAAGTACGGAGAAAAAGTACACAAAGTTTCGGTGAATGCGTCGTTTACCTGCCCAAACCGTGATGGCACTAAAGGTATTGGCGGTTGTACGTTTTGTAATAATGCCTCCTTCAGTCCAGGCAGTACCAAAGCTGGAGAAATTTCTGAGCAGATTAGGCTGGCTCAGGAGAAGGTGGGGGCCCGTACTGGTGCCAGGAAGTTCATCGCTTATTTTCAGTCTTACAGCAATACCTACGGCGCTCCTGAAGATCTCAAACGGTATTATGATGAAGCACTCGCTCAGCCCGGCGTCATTGGACTTGCTGTGGGCACCCGTCCTGACTGCGTACCGGATCCGGTGTTAAAACTGCTGTCGGACTATCAGGCACAGGGCTATGAAGTCTGGCTTGAGCTGGGTTTGCAGTCCAGCTTTGATCCTACGCTTGAAGCCATTAACCGTGGTCATAGCTACAGTGATTATGAAGATGCAGTGATCAGAGCCAAGCGCTATGGCTTAAAGCTGTGTACTCACCTGATTGTTGGTTTACCAGGAGAAGAGCCGGAAGACAGTCTGGTAAGCTTTGACCGGGTCATTGGTCTGGGCGTTGATGCTATAAAGATACATCCACTCCATATCGTTAAGGGGACTCAGATGGCCCGGCAATGGCGTAAAGGGCAGGTTCGTGAATTATCCATGGAATCTTATACGGATGTGCTGGCAAAAATGATTTTACGGGCTCCAGAAGGGCTGCTGTTTCACCGATTGACAGGCTCTGGTGAAAGGCAATATCTCCTTTCACCACAGTGGACAATGCACAAGTGGGATGTGCTTGGTTTGCTTTATAAAAAGTTGGAAGCCAACTGAAAAAAGTGGCGATTTTCATTCTCCAAAAGATAGGCTGCTTGAAACAAGCAGTCTATTGTCTGATGTTTTTATTTTTCAGAGTTTAATGCATTCAGGCTGAAAGCCGCTTTTTTATCAAAGGAAATAAGATAGACCAGTTCTGCTTTAAGTAAGAATTTCGATTTCTACTTAAAGTGGTGTATCAAACTCATCAACATCTTTTAAATAACCTCATACTGCCCAAGATGATTACGTTTTTTACCGCTGGATACATGCGTTTGTGATGGCATAATCACGGTAATTCAGGTTGTTTTAACTGGTAATAAATCAGATCGACAATTAATAAAAGTCAGATTTTTCGTAGTTAATAACCGAACTAAGCCGTGAGTCTATTGCAAAGAGTTGATTATCTCTCTTGGGGAGGAGGTGTGCTCCGGGATTTTGATACAAAGATCTACCATCGTTTATTGACCATCCCTGGGGGAAAGCCTGTCAGGTATGCTGCAGGGCAGGTTATCTGTTTTCAGGGTGGAGAAGCCAATGCGCTGGTGGTGGTTTCAGGGGCTGATATAAAAGTGCAGTATGTCTCTGCATCCGGAAGAAAGTATACCCTGGGGCAGGAAGAGAATTACTTTGGTGTTCTGGGTGAGATGGAGTTGTTCAGTGGCTCGGGAACTCACATGTTGAGTGTCACTGCCGTAAACCCGGTTGTTGGTTATCAGCTAACCAGAGAGAAGATACTGGGGGCTTTGACCAAAATGCCTGATCTCGCCCTGGATTTTCTGGCCCTGATGTCAAACCGCTACCATACGACGGTAACCAGAGCAATGGAGAACATTCTTTATGGTCTTCGATTTAATGCGCTCAAGAGGCTTGTTGACCTTTCTGAAGTGGCTGGTCACGAGCAGTTCCTGATCGCACAGGATATTGAAGCTGAAAGTCTGGGCACGTCATCCCGTGCTTACCGGAGGATTCTGAAGAGTCTGTTAGATGAGGGGGTACTGGAGAAGAGTGGAAATGGATACAGGTTTATCAACCTTGATCGGGTTTTTTCAGAAATACAGATATAAATCAAAAAATGTTCAATTTTTAACAAAAACGTTCTTCAGGCGGACAATTGTCCTTTTTTGTTGTGCCTCTATTGAATCAAGATAGGGGCAATTAAGGCCTGCCTTATTTCTTGTGCTGTTTTCATTGAAAACTGTTAAACCGTTTTTCTTGTTTGTTGTTAGGGGGCACTCATGGGAATGTTCATGAGCCTGTTTGGTATGGCAATGCTGATTGGAATTGCTGTACTTTTTTCGGAAAACCGAAAGGCGATAAATGTACGAACTGTAATAGGTGCATTACTTATTCAGGTCGCCTTTGGTGCATTTGTTATGTATGTCCCAGCAGGTCAAACTGTTTTGCAGATCGCATCGAATGGTGTGCAAAGCGTTATCAATTTTGCCAATGATGGCCTCGCTTTTGTATTTGGTGATCTCGCCCGGTTTGAGGTTGGTTTTGTTTTTGTCATTAATGTTCTGTTTGTCGTGGTATTTATCAGTGCATTAATTTCGGTTCTCTATTATTTAAATATTATGCAGGTAGTCATTAATGTGATTGGTGGCGCACTGCATAAACTGCTTGGCACCAGTCGTGCTGAATCACTCTCTGCTACAGCCAATATATTCGTGGGTCCAATTGAAGCGCCTTCCATGGTCAGGCCATTTGTTCAGGGAATGACGCGCTCCGAAATTTTTGCGGTGATGACCGGTGGCCTGGCCTCTGTTGCTGGAGGCACTATGATCGGTTACATCAACCTCGGTATTGATATCAAATACATTCTGACCGCCTGCTTTATGACGGCGCCAGCGGGCTTGCTGTTTGCCAAATTGATTTGTCCTGAAACGTCGACACCGGCCAATAATGTCAATGATGTTATTGATCAGTCAGACGAGAAACCGGAATCCATCCTGGATGCGATCACTCAAGGTTCCATGGTTGGCTTACAACAGGTGGCTTGTGTAACCGCACTGCTGATCTCTTTTGTCGCCATGATCGCTCTTGTTAACGGTATTGTCGGTGGACTTGGAGGCTTGATTGGTTTTGACGGTCTTACCGTTCAGAGCATCCTTGGTTATCTTCTGGCACCACTGGCCTTTGTAATGGGGGTACCCTGGAGTGAAGCGACACAGGCAGCTTCTTTTATTGGTCAGAAAATCGTTATCAATGAGTTCGTGGCCTACATCGACTACGTAAAAGTTGCCGCTGAACTTTCCCCAAAAACTCAGGCAATTGTGACATTTGCACTCTGTGGCTTTGCCAATATCGGCTCTGTAGCCATGGTGGTTGGTGGTCTTGGGGGCCTTGTGCCCGGGCGTAGAAAGGAAATGAATACGCTGGCCATGAAAACGCTGCTTGCCTCGGTTTTAGCCAACTTGATGAGTGGAACCATAGCCGGTTTGCTGGTTGGGCTTGGAAGCTAAATCTTTAAGCCTGCCACCCTTTGTTGTAAGGAGTCGGCAGGCTTCGATCAAATAACGCTTAAGAAAGACGTATTGTTGGAGTTTTAATCAGTGAGTACTGCACACATTAATGCGAAGCCAGGCGATTTTGCAGAAACGATTCTGATGCCGGGTGATCCGCTTCGAGCCAAGTTCATCGCTGAGAACTATCTGGATGATGCAAGGGAAGTGACTAATGTCAGGGGAATGCTGGGCTTCACCGGAACCTATAAAGGTAAGCCAGTATCCGTCATGGGGCATGGTATGGGAATACCCTCCGCATCCATTTATTTTCATGAGTTGATTACGGTCTACGCAGTTAAGAACCTGATTCGTATTGGTAGCTGTGGCGCTATTCACGACGATGTAAAACTGATGGATCTAGTGATTGGTATGGGGGCCAGTACGGACTCTAAAGTGAACCGAATCCGTTTGAGAGATCATGATTTTGCTGCACTGGCTGATTTCTCTCTCCTACGGACTGCTGTTGAGCAGGCAGAAAAGAAAGGTCTTTCAGTCAAGGTGGGTAACCTGTTCTCTTCTGATCTGTTCTATCGCCCTGATGAAGATCTGTACCCATTGATGGCCAGTCATGGCATTCTTGGAGTAGAGATGGAAGCGGCTGCACTTTATGGTGTTGCTGCGGCACTTGGAGCCAAGGCACTGACCATTTGTACTGTGACTGACCATATTCTCCGTCATGAAGCGCTTGGAGCAGATGAACGCCGCACGACATTGGACGATATGATTACCCTGGCACTGGATACCGTTGACCAGATGGGTGCCTGAGCCTGATTTCTGCGTGGCAGCAGGCTTTACTGTTGACTAATCGAATGAGCGTGGTTTCTTTTTAAATCACGCTCATTTTTTATAAAGCTTCCTTTGAATCCAGTGAGTCCATAGGCTTTGTTATGAACCACGATGATATTATTTTCGGTATTCTGGGCAACGCTTTCCATTGCCCGGTGCCCGGAGAGTTTGAATTTCTTGAAAATGCCCTGATTACAGTGAATGCTGACGGTGAAATTCTCGGGGTTGCAAAACCTCCAGAGTATAGCAATAGCCCAATTGTTGAGTTTCTGGAAAATCAGGGACGTTTGCTGCGGTTAACTGACAAGCAATACCTGATTCCAGGTTTGGTTGACCTCCACTGTCATGCACCACAGTGGCCTCAAATGGGTAAAGGGCTGGATTTGCCTCTGTATGACTGGCTTGAAAGCTATACATTTCCTCTTGAGGCTCGGTACCAGGATCTGGATTTTGCCCAGCATGTCTATAAAGATCTGGTGCAGTCAACATTGAGCAGTGGGACAACCAGTGCGGTCTATTTTTCCAGTATCCACCTTGAGCCATCCAAAGTGCTTGCAGATATTTGCCTGGAGAAGGGACAGCGGGCTTTTATAGGTAAAGTCTGTATGGATAACCCTGAACAGTGCCCAGATTACTATCGTCAGAGTGCTGAGCAGTGCCTGTATGAAACGGAAGCGTTTCATCAGCATGTCTCCGGTATGGCTGGCAATCATGGTTTGGTTTCACCAGTTGTCACACCACGGTTTATCCCGAGTTGCACAGAAGGGCTTCTGAAGGAACTCGGGCAGTTTGCTTCAGATAATGACTGCTATGTTCAGACTCATTGCTCTGAAAGTGACTGGGCAAGGGAGTACAGCGGTCAGAAGTATGGTGAAACCGATATCAGTATCTATGAGAGAACAGGGTTGTTAGGCAGAAAGACAATTCTGGCTCACTCTATATTCCTGACGGAAAGCGATATTCTCAAAATTCTGGAGCGTGGTGCCAGTATTGCTCATTGTCCTTTATCCAATATGTATTTTGCCAATGCCGCTATGGAGACCAGAGAGATTCTCGACAGGGGACTGCATTGTGGTCTGGGCAGCGATGTGGCTGCCAGTGTTACCCCTTCCATGCTGCGCTCATGTTTTGATGCTGTCAGTCACTCGAGAGTCAGGGAAGAAGGAACCTCTGCGAAACTGAAGGCTGAGAATCGGGGAGAGCGAAATACGAGGATTTCTTTTCTTGAGGCTTTCTGGATGGCAACGGTTGGAGGGGGTAAGGCACTCGATAAACGTATTGGTTTGTTCAAGAAGGGCTTTAGCTTTGATGCCGTTTTGATTGATAGTGAGGTTCAGGATTGTGATTTGAAGATCTGGCAAGGACTTGATAAATCCTCTGATATTCTGGAGAAAATTATCTCAACCACCTGCAGGCAGAATATTACCCGGGTATGGGTTCAGGGTAAGGAAGTAGTGAATAAGAATTAATAGGGTAATTCGAGTGACTGCATCTACGATTGTAGGTAGTCACTTGAATTTCAATGAATTGTTTTCCCGTAACTATTCAGCACCCTTCATATAAATTAGAACTTACGCATTGACAGCTCTGATAAAAGATGGTCTCAGCCAGTCTTTACCATCAGAGAAGCTCTTAATGAAGTCCCAAATAGCATCCTTGAGCGCATCATTCTTAACGCGATAGATGCTACTGAGAGATTCAGATACTTTCTTGGCCTGAAGGCAGGCATACCCAAAGATAGAGGCAAAAATATGGTTCCTGACCTGCTGCTTTCCTCTCACCTGAAAGCGCTCAATACTGCAGAGTTGTTTCAGCGCCCGGTGATACTCTTCGATCGCCCAATGGTGCAGGTGAAGTTCATTAAAGCCTACCTGTGGTGATACCTCTGATCCAGCATGGGGTGTGTAGACGACGTAATGGCGCAGCTCGTTTTTTAGCCGCGTCCGGTACAAACGCACAGAACCAAAATTACGTAGCCAAACGGTTATTCCCTCTTCAGGAATCTCCAGGCTCTGCACTTGTTGGTAGTCACCCTTTTGGATAGAAACAGTACGGTTGCTTTTAACGGCAAACATAAAACCCAGACCGTTGTTTTTCACAGTCTTCAGGTTTGCGGCACTGCTATACCAGGAATCCCCCGTAACAAATGCAGGTCGTAAGCCCCATACAAGTACTTCTTTCAGCATCTCGAGAAAATAATCATTTTTGGACTTTCCGTCCGCAGAGTCATAGATACGGAAATTGACAGGAAGGCTATAGCCTTTGATATCGGTGTAATAGAGCGTTATGAGATTAATGCCCTTGACGGCTTTATGATGCTTGCCCGAGTAATGATAGCCGATGAATGCCGTGTAGTTACTGTACGGCTTATCCAGCACCGTATCATCAACCGATAGCGTGCCCCCATCAAGAATCAGCCTTGCGGCTACTTCCATGAAAAGGTCATTGGGAGCAAAGTCTTCACGTTGTAGAAAACGGTTAACGCTGTGGTGTGACATATCTCCGATCTCACTAAGGCGAGTACAGGTTGCTGATTTCGGCTCACACAATAGAAACCCTGTATATTTCGGCAAATCACACCCAGCTGTTGTAGGTCTTGTTATCTTTCTACGCACGACGACATCCGCTATTTTTTGCTGATCTAGCAATTTTTACAGCTGCCTGTCAATGCGAAAGTCCTATAAATCTGGAATTTTCTGATTTTTCGACCATCATCTTATACTCAATTTTTCTAACAAATCTCCAGTATGGAACCAGACTTCCCAGCTACTCCGTTTACCGAAGCTCTCCTTAAAGAGAATGAAGAGCTTCGGACCGAGAATGCGCTTTTACGGGAACGTTGCAGCGAACTGGAAGAAAGGGTTAATAAAAACAGTCAAAACAGTAGTAAGCCACCATCGTCAGATGGTTATCAAAAGCCCAGTAAAAAAGGGAGTGATAAAGGTGATACATCTTCCAAAGAAGCCCCCTGCTCCTCACAGGAAACACCGAACCCCAAAAGCCTTAGACCATCTTCAGGCAATAAACCAGGTGGCCAGAAAGGTCATCAAGGCTCTTGTTTGAGACGTGTCGCCTTACCCGATTATGTCAGGCATCTGAAGGTTGAAAAATGTTGCTGTTGCCAGTCTTCGCTTATCGATATTAAACCCACCAAATACATTGAGCGACAGGTTTTTGATCCAGGTAGACCCGGAGAATTTGAAGTTACCGCGTACTGGGCAGACGTTAAAGTATGTCCTTGTGGTAAACGGAACACCGCTGAGTTTCCCCAAGGAGTGAAAGCCGCTGCTCAATACGGAGAAGTGACTCAGGCAATGGCTGTTCATTTAAACCAGTATCACTTCATCCCATATCACCGGGTGTCTGAGTATTTCAATACTATTTATTGCATGAGTGTCAGCGCAGGCTCTGTTGCCAATTTTGTTGCCTATACCCATGAGAACCTGGCCTCTACTGAGCAGAGTATCCGCGATGCTTTACAAGAAAGTCCGGTTGCAGGAGCGGATGAAACTGGCATGCGGGTTGACGGTTCACTGTGGTGGTTACACATTATGCGAGATGACCAATGGACGCTTTACTACCTCTCAGAAAGGCGAGGTTGTGAAGCAATGGATGCAATGGGCATCCTGCTGACTTTTGCAGGCATTCTGGTTCACGATCATTGGAAGTCCTACTTTGCCTATGCGGCAGTGCATGTGCTTTGTAATGCCCATCATCTGAGAGAGCTTCAGGGAGTTGTCGATAGGGATGCGAATAAGCTGGCTCTGCGGCTGATGAAATTGCTTACGCTCTCCTGGCACTTCTGCAAGAAATACAAAGCAGCCGGTCTGACTCAAATGCCTGGTGCAATACAGCTTCGCATTGAGACGATATACGACCAAATCCTTCAAAGGGCTCTCACGAAGGAAACCGCTTATATGGAAAAACAACGACAGGTGCTTGGACGTAAGAAGGTCAGGAATACCAAGGCCTACAACCTGTTCAAAAGGCTTATTGAGTTTAAGGTTGAAACGTTGCGCTTCATGTCGGACTTTTCAATTCCCTTCGATAACAATGGCAGTGAACGTGATGCCAGGATGGCCAAACTTAAGCAGAAGATCTCAGGCTGCTTCAGAAGCGAAGACGGAGGTACCATGTTTACCCGAATCCGAAGCTATTTATCATCTGCTAAAAAGCAGGGGTTGAACATATTTCAGGCGCTTCTTAAAGCGGTTCGAAATTACAACAATACGCCTTTGCTGGGTGCTCTCTCAATTTGATAACTGACTCATAGGTTAGCTTCAACCTTTCCAGTCATGAACTCAGACCAAAGTTGTTCCCAGCGCCCCTTACTCTGGATCAGTGCTCTTGTTGTCAAAAGCACTTCCGCTCCTGTTGCTTTCCACCTCATTCCAGAACCACATAATCGTTGCTTTACCAGAGTCTTACAAGCCGCTTCAGTAACTCCTGAACCTATTGGCCAATGGCGTTTAAGCGCCTGATGATAATTCATTAACTGGTGATTGTTTGTAAAATAGCTCACAGCTTTGTAGCGCTTCTCTGTCAGTGCGATTGTCTTTTTCGGGAGCTCGGCTGATTCAATTTCCTGAAGGATTTTTTTGGCTGCTCCACGCTTGTTTTTCAAACTATGTAGCCTGTCTTCAAGCCACTGGTGTCGCTTCGCCTTACTGGTTGGAAACAGTGCTTCCGCTGCTCCAGCTAAATATTCAGATGCATGATAAAAATCGAGTATCTGCCCAGAGGTATGTTGTTTCAAATAACTCCAGTTTTCTCTAGCCCCGTCAGCTACCCCGATGTATGTGGCATTTGGGTAGAGTCGTTTTAGATCTGCAATCTCCTCGTCGAGCTTGCTCATAAAGCTTTGTTTACCATACTCTGGCGAACTGGCTGTATATATCGTGTGGAGCCTGTCTCCATCTGCAGAATATAGGCTCAATGTCCCACACATGGCTTCCCTCCAGCCTTCTTCACAAAGCAGCATGCAGGTTCCATCCAGACCAATGGCTATTGTTTCAACAGGCTCTTTTAGTGGAGGAAGGTGGTAGTGAGTGTCTTGCTGGTCTTCAATTAATGCACCTACTCTGTCCGATAAATGCTTGATATAAGAATTTGAAAGCGTCCTTTGATGGTTGGTCTCAAAATCTTCTTTTACCGCAGGCGCTGGCATCTGGCTGTATTTCCAGGCGATAGACTTGGCAAATTTGGGGGTAGCTGAACCAATAATACCGGCACGAAGATCAAGTGCTGCCAGAGTACTGCCACCTCTGACACCCTGATATACGGAGCGCTCCAAAGGTATACGACCGTATAAGGTTTCATAGTGCTTAAGAACCTTTCCTTTGTAGTTCCACTTCTGCTGATTAACGACGATAGGTTCTTTATTGGGTGATTCAAATAGCCCCAATAACTCTTTTGTTCCAAGCTGCCCGGCTTCATTGAGTGCACGCTGTAAACTATCTTCAAGATTCAGCATGTTGCCTGAATCTATAGAAACTTCAATTTGCAAAACGATGCTTTTGGTAGAGCTGGAAATAACAGAAGCGGGCATGACAGTTAACTATTATGAGTGGTGTTCCCATAGTAGCTGTGAAAATAGAGCACTATTGTTTCAATCATTCAGAGAGAGCACCCCCTTTGCTGGGTGCTGAATAGTTACGTTTTCCCTAAATGGAAATTATAGGTACTTTGATATCTGTATCAATGTTTTACTGGGGGAATTAATATTTTTTGATATGAAATCATATTGATATCTTTAATTAGAAATAAGAATAATAAATTTATCCTGCTTTTAAAGGAAAAGTTATATTTGAGTATTATAATTCCACCCCAAAGGTGTTTGAGGCTTTCATCTTTCTTTCCCTTTAAAAAATCAAGCCTGCTAAATGGATTAGATAAACTTAAAACTTCAGCTTGATTGGATAATCTTCGGTATAGTAAGCCACATCAATGGGTTATGGATATATAAATAAAGCCCATGGTGCTTTTGCCGATGTTTTACCTGATAGCTGACTATCAGGATAAAGATATGCACATAGACCTGGGTAATGGTTACTGCCTCAGAAGATTTCTTTATGGTGATGCAATCTCTTTGGCCAAGCATGGTAATAATTTTAAAATAGCTAGGAATTTACGTGACACGTTTCCTAATCCTTATACAATTGAACACGCAAGAGCCTGGGTCCAGCATGTAAAGGAACATGAAACCAAGACCCGTTTTGCTATTGACTTTGGTGGCGAGGCCATTGGTGAAATTGGCTTTGTGGTTCAATTGGATGTACACAGGTTTGGCGCCGAGATTGGCTTTTGGGTCTCGGAAGAACACTGGGGAAAAGGGGTTATGACCGCAGCGCTGTCTGCTGTATGCCAATACGCCTTTGATGAGATGGGGCTGGTTCGTATTTTTGCTGACGTGCAGGCACGAAATGATGGTTCTCGCCGTGTGCTGGAGAAGTGTGGATTTGAGCTTGAAGGCGTTATGAAAAAGCATGTCTATAAAGAAGAGCAGTTTATTGATCAACTGGTTTTTGCCTTAGTTCGCTAACTGTCATTTTTCCCCTGGTCTCTTATCTAGTAACATTGCTTTTCCCTTTCCCAAGGGAAAAGCAATGTTGTAGCTAAAGAGAAGAGAGACACTAATGAGAATTGGTTTGATCGGTTTGGGAGATATTGCACAGAAAGCCTACCTGCCAATTCTTACTGAGCATCCATTCGTTACACCTGTTTTCTGTACTCGAAGTCGTCATGTGCTCACAGATCTTGCCAGAAAATATCGCATAAATGACGGTTGTAGTGATTATAAACAGCTGATTAATATGGATGTTGATGCTGTTATGATTCACAGTGCAACATCAACTCATGTGGAAATAGCCACGTACTTTCTTGAACAAAGGTAACTATTCAGCACCCAGCAAAGGCGTATTGTTGTAATTTCGAACCGCTTTAAGAAGCGCCTGAAATATGTTCAACCCCTGCTTTTTAGCAGATGATAAATAGCTTCGGATTCGGGTAAACATGGTACCTCCGTCTTCGCTTCTGAAGCAGCCTGAGATCTTCTGCTTAAGTTTGGCCATCCTGGCATCACGTTCACTGCCATTGTTATCGAAGGGAATTGAAAAGTCCGACATGAAGCGCAACGTTTCAACCTTAAACTCAATAAGCCTTTTGAACAGGTTGTAGGCCTTGGTATTCCTGACCTTCTTACGTCCAAGCACCTGTCGTTGTTTTTCCATATAAGCGGTTTCCTTCGTGAGAGCCCTTTGAAGGATTTGGTCGTATATCGTCTCAATGCGAAGCTGTATTGCACCAGGCATTTGAGTCAGACCGGCTGCTTTGTATTTCTTGCAGAAGTGCCAGGAGAGCGTAAGCAATTTCATCAGCCGCAGAGCCAGCTTATTCGCATCCCTATCGACAACTCCCTGAAGCTCTCTCAGATGATGGGCATTACAAAGCACATGCACTGCCGCATAGGCAAAGTAGGACTTCCAATGATCGTGAACCAGAATGCCTGCAAAAGTCAGCAGGATGCCCATTGCATCCATTGCTTCACAACCTCGCCTTTCTGAGAGGTAGTAAAGCGTCCATTGGTCATCTCGCATAATGTGTAACCACCACAGTGAACCGTCAACCCGCATGCCAGTTTCATCCGCTCCTGCAACCGGACTTTCTTGTAAAGCATCGCGGATACTCTGCTCAGTAGAGGCCAGGTTCTCATGGGTATAGGCAACAAAATTGGCAACAGAGCCTGCGCTGACACTCATGCAATAAATAGTATTGAAATACTCAGACACCCGGTGATATGGGATGAAGTGATACTGGTTTAAATGAACAGCCATTGCCTGAGTCACTTCTCCGTATTGAGCAGCGGCTTTCACTCCTTGGGGAAACTCAGCGGTGTTCCGTTTACCACAAGGACATACTTTAACGTCTGCCCAGTACGCGGTAACTTCAAATTCTCCGGGTCTACCTGGATCAAAAACCTGTCGCTCAATGTATTTGGTGGGTTTAATATCGATAAGCGAAGACTGGCAACAGCAACATTTTTCAACCTTCAGATGCCTGACATAATCGGGTAAGGCGACACGTCTCAAACAAGAGCCTTGATGACCTTTCTGGCCACCTGGTTTATTGCCTGAAGATGGTCTAAGGCTTTTGGGGTTCGGTGTTTCCTGTGAGGAGCAGGGGGCTTCTTTGGAAGATGTATCACCTTTATCACTCCCTTTTTTACTGGGCTTTTGATAACCATCTGACGATGGTGGCTTACTACTGTTTTGACTGTTTTTATTAACCCTTTCTTCCAGTTCGCTGCAACGTTCCCGTAAAAGCGCATTCTCGGTCCGAAGCTCTTCATTCTCTTTAAGGAGAGCTTCGGTAAACGGAGTAGCTGGGAAGTCTGGTTCCATACTGGAGATTTGTTAGAAAAATTGAGTATAAGATGATGGTCGAAAAATCAGAAAATTCCAGATTTATATGAAGGGTGCTGAATAGTTACGAACAAAGAATTCCTGTTTTCGTTGATAAACCCCTGTCTACAGATTATGGCAACTGTGAAACGCTTTATAATCTGGCTGAACAAGTCAGACAGCCACTTTTTATTGGTTTCAATCGACGCTATCTACCCATTTTACAAGAGCCTCTGTCGTTAGAGTCAGAGGCCTCTCCACTGCTTTTTTTACGGTGGGAGAAAAATCGGCATAACCTGCCCGGGTTGCCTCGTACCTTTGTTTTTGATGATTTTATCCACCCTCTGGACAGTGTTAATAGGGCTGCAGTTGTTAACACTGAAGATCTTCTCATATCAGCACAGATGTTGGGCTCTGGAGTTAACCGGATTGATGTTCAGTGGCAGTCTGGAAGTACGTTTATACAGGCATCCATGAATCGGTTGAATGGCATGACCAATGAACGGGTTAGTTTGAACTATGAAAACCGCTCATACCTGTTTGACAGTTTTCAAGCCGGTGTGCTTCAGGAAAATAATCAGGAACAGATAATTCGTCTTTCGGATTGGACGCCTATGCTTGCAACCAAAGGGTTTTATGGAATGATTGAGCATTGGTTGGACGTTGTTTCACAAGGGAAATTGACTGAAGATGTGATTGCCAGAAATCTCAGCTCCCATCTGCTGGCTGAAACGATCTGCCAGCAGGTTGAGAAGTGCATCCGTTAACTACATGATTTCTTTTTACAGAGAAATACGGCCCAGTGGTTGAACCGTAATCTCTTCCGTTAACTCCTGGTGTGAAAGCACTGCCAGGTCATAGACTTCCAGCTCCAGAAGTTTTCGGACATAGCGGCGAATATCCATAGAGGTGATCAGTACAGGCTTGTGCTCAAGATGACCAATTTTACCAACAGAATGCTTAACGTTTTCGACAAACTGGGCTGAGGTCGATGGATCAAGTGCCAGGTAGCTGCCTGCTGAAGTCTGACGGATACCGGAGCGGATAGTATCTTCGACATCCTGATCAAGCAGGTATACTGGCAACATATTTTTGCCGTTAGAGTATTTGTAACTGATGTAGCGTTTCAATGAGGAACGAACATACTCGGTTAACTGGACAACCTCTTTCTCCTTATGACCCCAGACAACCAGAGATTGCAAAATAGAGCGGAGGTTTCTGATCGAAATATCTTCAGATACCAGACGCTGGAATATCTCGGTGATCTTGTTAACCGGTAACAGCCTTTGGACTTCCTTAATCAATTCTCCAAAGCTACTTTCCATTTTTTCCAGAAGGTAGCGTGTTTCCTGAATACCAACAAAATCTTCAGCGTATTTTTTTAAAACGTGAGCGAGGTGATAGGTCATGATTTTTGGGGAGTCCATGAAGTTGACATTATTTCGCTCAAGTTTGTCTTTTTGATTTTCGTTGACCCAGAGAGAGTCGAGACTTGGTAAAAAATTATCCCCAATTTCATAAGGAATTTTCAGCATATCCAGGTGATCATTACTCTCTCTAACAAAAAGAAAGCCTGGTTTGAAATGGCCTGATGCTACTGGAACTTCCTGTAACAGAATTGTGTAGGAGTTCTCTTCCATGGAATCGTTAAAACGAAGGTGAATGCCTGGAAATGGGACTCCAAGATCCATATAAAGCGCTTTACGAACTTTGAGCAGCTCTTCATTCAAAGATGAGGTGTTGAGTGTTTTCTGTATGGAGGTGGGAACATCAATAATTAATGGCAGGGTTTGAGTAAATTCTTCCTGCTGGTCCAATCTTGATTTGGCTTCACTTGGGGTTTCTGTTGCTGCTGCCATTGCAGGGATGCCGCCATCTTCTTCTTGGGCGCGGGTTTTTTCAACCTTCTTCATCAAGAAATAGCCACCGCCGCCAATAGCTGCTGCGAGCATCATGAAGGTAAGTGTCGGGAATCCTGGAATCAGGGCAAAACCAAGTAACAGTGCACCACCCACCATGAGGGCTTTCGGTTTGTCGGTAAGCTGGGAGCCTATTTCGTTACCAAGGTCTTTCGCATCTTCATTGGAAACACGGGTTACAATAATACCTGCGGTAATGGATATCAGAAGAGCAGGTATCTGGGAGATAAGACCATCACCAACCGTTAGGATGGCATAGAGTTGTAGCGCTTCTCCTCCGGTCATTCCGTTGCCCGTACCTATAGCAACACCGGCGGTGATGTTCACAAAGATGATGATCAAACCGGCAATGGCATCACCTTTTACGAACTTCATGGCTCCGTCCATCGAACCGAACAACTGACTTTCTTTGGTGACCAGCTCACGACGGCGCTGGGCTTCTTCCATTTCGATGGCACCGGCACGGAGGTCTGCATCAATACTCATTTGCTTTCCGGGCATTCCGTCCAGAGAGAAGCGTGCACTGACTTCCGCAACACGCTCGGAGCCCTTGGTAATTACCAGGAATTGCACAATGGTAATGATAAGGAAGATAACGATACCGACTACCAAGTTGCCACCGACTACGAAGTTTCCGAAGGTGTATACAATTTCACCTGCATCGGCCTGGAGAAGAATCAGACGGGTTGTTGTAATCGACAGTGCCAGCCTGAAGAGCGTCGTAATTAGGAGAACGCCGGGGAATGATGAGAACTCCAGGGGAGATTTCAGGTAGATCGATGTCATCAAAAGAATGGTTGATATCCCCATGTTTAAAGCAATGAGAAAATCCACCAAGGGTGTTGGCATGGGCAGAATAATGAGCCCGATGATTGACACCAGCAAACCCGCCAGTACCAGATCGTTTCTACCGCCTAAGTTCAGCCCGGGTAACAGTTGTGACATGAGAGGTGTGCCGCCGCTATGGTGGGGCGGCTATGATCTTGAAGATCAACGGCTAAGCGCCGCTTTTTTCTTCTTGAGCAGGGCTCGCCCCTTAATCCATTTAATGGCCCGGATATCAGTGCCGGGCCTCGCATATTTTAGAAAATTATCGGCTGCACGAATCGATTCTTCAGGTTGCTCTGCCTGCAAGTAGGCATAGCTTAGCATGCGATAAATATCGGGGTTTTTCTTATCGATGGATTGGAGTGCTTCCAGTAAAGCAATGGACTTTCTGGGTTGTAAATATTCCAGATAATAAGAGGCCTGGGACAGTAACCAGGTTTGCAGTGACTTTTCCATACAATTATTCCTTAACTGGCAATTAGAACATTGCGGCACATCATCAAATATTCACTATCTGATTTTGCCTTCTCAATAACTGCAAGTGCTTCTTTAACCGCTTTCGACTTAGCGCTGTTTTCGGGTTGCTGTTTCAAAAAGGATGAGAGAGAGTCAATTGCTTCCTGTGTAAAGCGATAATGCTCTTCTGGACTGGAATAAATATTCTGGCCGGAAATGTTAGTGGCAAACTTCAGTTCACGGTTTTGGAAATTTCTGCTCATATCCAGAGCTTTCCATGTGTAATCAACAACTTTATCACCGGAAGGTTTGAAGTTTGATTTAGACTTTGGGAAATCAGAATCAACTAATCCACTGTGTATTCTTGAAATACCAGAAATACCATTGTCAAATGAAACCGATCCTGCCATTCCCTAGCCCTCCTGATGATTTATTCCTTTAGTGCGTTCGGCGGAAAAATTGAATGGTTAAATTATTTTTTTAACGCAAACGTTTTTTTTGACGAAATACTGGTGAATTCAGTTTGTTTTCCGATAAACTGGTATGTAACGAATTTTTATTGACACTTTCGAAATCACAAGGCATCTATTCATTAAGGGCTGTTGAATAAGCTGGAGCAGACATGAGCATGGAGGCACGCGTCTGATGGGCTTTATAAGAAATACCCTGATAATCCTGTCCCTTTTGCTGGCGCTTACTTTTCAAGCGCTGGCGAACTGGTCATCCGAGGAGCCTCAGACACGAAAGCATGTAGTGCGTCCTAAGGAAACTCTGGAAGTCATTGCGGGCAGTTATGGGTTTGAAGTGAATGAACTGGCCCGCTACAACAAGCTTGATACCTCGCAGGATTTGCGGGTTGGGCAGGTTATCTATTTTCCATCGGACATTGTGCAGGATCAGCCTGATCTTCCTTCTGTGGATCAGGGGAGGCCGATTGATGCCAGAGTATTTCCCAATGCAGTTGGTGCCAATGTTGATACAGAAAGCGCACGATTAATGCCTCTGTTGGACGCAGAACAGTTAACCGGTAAAGAATCGGATGTATCCAGATATAGTGATCAAGTTCACTACGCAGCCTCTTCTGATTTTGATTACAACTTTTCTCAGAAAAATACCCGTCAAATTGAAACACAAGACGGACGTTACCCTTCAAAGCTTTATATGATGCAGTCCCAGACACAGTCTGGTAATAGCATGGTTATTTCTGCAGAAGAGGCCATCAGGGATGCTATTGACGACTTTGAGGGAACTATTGGTGATGATGAGTCACCAGCATTGGCCGCTTTTGGGGTTCGTCCTTATGCTTATTTTGGTAATGGGGACAGCCTGAAAGAAGTATTACAGAACTTTGCTGCCAGTTATTACATGCCAGTTATTATTGCAGATACGGTTGAAGGCCAGGTCAATGGCAAGATAGGTCCTATGACGCCAGTAGATTTCCTGGATCACTTGGCCAATATTTATGGCTTTATCTGGTATTTCGATGGTCATACTTTATTTGTTTATGATGGTAGCGCCTCCAGCCAGCAGATTATCAGCTTGAGTTATTTGCCTATCAAAGAGCTGAAGAAAACGCTGAAAAAAATTGGTATCTGGGATGGTCGCTTTTTCTGGAAAGAGCAACCGAAAGAGGGGCTGGTCTTTATCTCAGGACCTCCACGCTATATCGAACTGGTTTCACAAACAGCCCTGTTATTGGATGCAAAAGAGGGCGAACGTCAGAAGAGTAAACTTACTGTGCGCACTTTCCCTCTCAAGTATGCCTGGGCGACGGATAAGTCATTTACGTTCAGAGGACAGCAGCTAACAGTCCCAGGCATTGCAACAATCCTTACCAGAATCATTAAAGGAGGAGGTGTTGCTCAGGTAACAAAACAGGGATTACCTAACCCTTCAGTGACACCAGCTGAGAGCGTAAGTACATCTGGTGAGTCCAAGCCAATGGATAACTCAGAATCTGCCGGTGGAATGGAGCAGCTAAATGCCGGAGCAGTGGCCGATGATGTGTATATCAATGCGGACCCAAGGTTGAATGCAATCATTGTGCATGACCTTGAGTCAAAGATGCCTATGTATGAAGAGCTGATTGCTTCACTTGATAAGCCAACGTCTCAAATTGAAATCAGTGTTTCGATAATTGATATTAATACACAGGACCTGAAAGCTCTTGGTGTTGAATGGGATAGTTCGGGAAGTACCAGTGATACTACCTTTGATTTTAGTCCCAGCATATCATCAAACTACACTACCATTGTTTCCAGTAACCTTGGCTCATTTAATGCCCGGCTGAGGCTACTGGCGGATGAAGGAAAAGTCAAAGTTGTTTCAAGACCTTCCATCCTGACGCTTGATAATATTGAAGCAATCCTTGATAACAGCAGCACATTCTACGTATCGGTTGCGAGCAATGAGGATTCTGAATTATTTCCTGTGACTTCAGGCACAGTTGTTCAAGTTACTCCGAGAATTGTGCGTGAAGACCAGGGACGGCGTATTCACATGAGTGTCAATATTCAGGATGGCACTGGTAGTCAAGGCACAGAAGAAGTCGGTCAGAAACTACCTGAAGTGACGAATAGTTCTATCAACACTCAAGCTATTATCAGTGAACAGGAAAGTTTATTGATTGGTGGTTTTTATAAAGAGCAGGATGAGCAAAAGCTATCTAAGGTACCTCTGCTTGGAGATATTCCGGTCCTTGGCCATCTGTTCCGAGCAGAATCAACGTCCAAGATTAAACAGGTGCGTTTATTCCTGATAACGCCACGGATCATTGGCACTACCGAGACCTAATTGATATTCAGGAGAGATCATGGTGGGATTGGCTAGACAGGCAATAGACTATGATCTCCTCGTTATCGGTGGCGGTATTAACGGCGTTGGTATTGCTTACGATGCTTCAGGACGTGGACTCAAGGTTTGCTTATGTGAGATGGGGGATCTGGCTGGAGCCACGTCTTCGTGCAGTAGCAAATTGATTCACGGCGGTCTTCGCTATCTTGAGCAATATGAGTTTCGACTGGTCAGAGAGGCGCTTGCAGAGCGTGAAACGCTACTGAAAATGGCGCCTCACATATCCTGGCCTCTGAGTTTTCATCTCCCTCATCAATCGGAGCTACGGCCAGCCTGGATGGTTCAGCTTGGGTTATTCCTTTATGACCATCTAAGTCGAAGAAACACATTGCCTGGTAGCCGCCGAATCAGCCCTAATGCCAATAGTCCTCTACAAGACACATTTGAAACAGTGTTTGAATACTCAGATGTCTGGGTTGATGATGCACGCCTTGTACTACTGAATGCGCAGGGTGTTCGAGAGCGTGGTGGTGTGATCTATACCAGGACCAAAGTTGTATCAGGCTTTCGTAGCAATAACGTGTGGCACATTACTCTTGAAGATTTACTAACTGGAAAAATTACAGAGGTAACTTCAAAATCACTGGTCAATGCTGCTGGTCCATGGGTTGCGGATGTTCTTACAGGGCTTTCAGTAACGTCAGAAAAGAGGGTTCGCCTTGTGAAGGGCAGCCATATCGTTGTTCCTGCTGTGTACCAGGGGGCTCAGGCGTATATCCTTCAGAATAAGGATAAAAGAATTGTTTTTGTTATTCCTTTCCTTGAAAACTACTCCCTGATTGGTACAACAGAAGTTGAATATTCTGGCAATCCGTTATTGGCTGCTTGCTCTGAACATGAACGGGAATATCTTTGTCAGATAGTGAATGATCACTTTAAGAGCACGACGTCAGTCAAAGACATCATTTGGGAGTATTCAGGTGTTCGACCACTGTTTGAAGATGATTCAAGCGATGCTCGAACTGTTACCAGGGATTACTCTTTTGAGCTCAATGATGACAATGGAATGACCCCCTTGCTTTCTATTTTTGGGGGCAAGCTGACAACTTACAGAAAGTTGGCTGAACATGCCATGAATCGGTTGGCAATTTATTTTCCAAAGGCGACGGGAGAGTGGACGAAAGAAAGCCTCTTGCCTGGAGCGGTAAAGACTGAAAAATACTTAGTGAACGTGAAAGAGTCTTTCCCATGGCTCCCTGAGCAGATAGCCACACGTTATGTGTATAGCTATGGAGCTCTTGTTCATGAACTATTGGATGGAGTGACATGCATTGGAGATTTGGGAATCGACTTTGGGGCAGGTCTGTTTCAATGTGAAGTTGATTACCTGATCAACAAAGAGTGGGTCATGGAAGTAGATGATTTGCTGTGGCGAAGAAGTAAGCTGGGACTTTCTCTGAGCCCCCAAGAATCTGATGTGCTGGCCGATTACATTCGAAGCAATGTTCAGCGTGCTTTGTCCACTGGAATGTTAAACAGGATCAATCAGGCCCATGTTTAAACATGATACGGTGGTCACGCTAAAGCATATTATGAACTCACAGAAGAATTTACCATGTATTCTGTAAAAACACTTTATCAGTGTCGCCGGATTGTTGCTATTGGTGGTGGTCATGGCCTTGGACGTGTCATGGCAAGTTTGGGCTTTCTTGGTGAGCGTCTGTCAGGAATCGTTGCGACAACTGATGATGGGGGATCAACAGGTCGGCTCAGGGACGCCAGTGGCTGTATTGCCTGGGGGGATCTCAGAAATTGTCTTAACCAACTCTGCTCGGATAGTCCAAACCTTGCACGCATCCTGTTTGAATATCGCTTTAAAAACAGCGGAGATATCAGTGGACATAACCTGGGAAACCTGATTCTGTTGGCAATGGATCAAATGTGTGTTCGCCCACTGGATGCAATAAACCTGATTCGCCAGATGCTGCAGGTCGGTGCAGAGTTGATTCCTATGTCAGAAGAGCCAGCTCGACTGGGTGCAATTGTAAATGGTCAGGAAGTTGTTGGTGAAACGGCTATTGACTCATTGGAGCAGTGTCCCGAGAAACTAATGATTCTCCCTGAAATACAACCAACGGATGAAGCTGTTGCCAAGATAAAAGAGTCAGATATGATTATTCTCGGGCCTGGTAGTTTTATGACCAGTGTTTTGCCCGCGCTTTTAATGCCTGAAGTTGCTGAAAGCATTGTTGGAAGCAGCGCCTTGAAAGTCTTTGTTGGTAATATCAATCAGGAAATGTCGGTTGTTGGTAAAATGTCCATTAGCGATAAACTGTCATGGATGAATGAAATGACAGGTGTGTATCCAGACGTATTATTATGGCCTGCTGAAAATGAGCAATCCGAGAACTTACAGTGCAAGGTCTATACAATGCCATTGGCGGATACCTTCCAGTCAGGTGTCCATAGCCGAGAGGCTTTAAGGCAGGGGCTGGATGAGATTGCTGGTGTTCTGTTTCATCAAGTGACTTAAAGCAGCTCTACTGTCCCCTGCCTGTCACCATAACGAAAATGGTTTTGAACATCACGTAAATGTCCATTTTCAACCATTCCCATGGGTTGCTCAGGGCCAGAGCATAGGCATGGTCATAGGCAACTTTATTCCTTACATCATTCAATGTTTCATCATAACCCATATTTACCTGGGCAAGACCAGTAATACCAGGAACCACATCAAATGTTCTTTCACTGTAAAAGGGAATGTTGGTTTCCAGTTTATTATACATGCCGGGCCGCTCAGGTCTTGGGCCAACTATAGACATGTCACCTACCAGTACATTCCAGAGTTGTGGGAGTTCGTCAAGACGCGTTTTTCGCAGGAAATTACCAATTTTGGTAATTCTCGGGTCGTTTTTCTGAGCCCAAACGGGGCCAGTTCCTGACTCGGCATCATTGCGCATGGTTCTGAATTTTTTCATCATGAATAAGCGAATGTAGTTTTCCTTTTGATAACCAATACGCATCTGCTGATAAATAATTGGACCTGGGCTATCCAGACGAATAGCCAGTGCGATAAATGGAAACAAGGGCAGGGTAATTAATAACCCTGTCAGTGCGATGAGAATGTCCATTACTCGTTTTCCCGCTGAGGCGAGAGGATGGACATAAGTTGACTCTTTCATAAGTACACTCCTTAAGTACGTGGTAAATATCCTTATGTTTCAGTATTTACTCTTTTCCATTGGCCCTTACTTTGACCGGATAGATAGTTAATCAAGCCGATAGCCATGGCCATATGGCCGGATACCAGATAAAAAAGAACTCTTAATTTTTTCTGAGCTGGCTGTGAGCGTCGGAGAATATAAACAGCAGTTACTCCATAAACACCCAGCTGAATGAAAAGAATAATTTGAAAAAGGGTGTATGACTGAGCCAGCAAAGCGGAAGACATCAGCGTCATGAACAGGAATACAGGCATGAATGGGCGCAGAAATTTACCTGAGAAAAAGTTGAATGCAATCTTTCCATACTTTGGATGAAGCAAGCCCGCGTGACGAATAGCCTGTTGCACATTGCCAGCAGCAATTCGCTTTCTTCGTTGAAAGTCCATTTCATTACAAGCCTGTTCCAGCTCCATGGCAATTATTCTTGGATCATATAGACAACGGTAGCCTTTCATAATTATTTGAACAGGAAGGGTGAAGTCATCGTTGATGGTATCTGCGGGGATCAGGTCGAACAAATCGCGCCGAAACGCATAAAATGCACCATGAACACCCAGTGTTGCACCGAGTGTGCTTTCCCGCGTTTTAATGCTTCGTTGATACTGCCAGTATGCCTGTTCTCCAACACTGAGTGATTGCAAAAAGTGATAGCTGCCACAAATTACCCCGGTATCTTCATTGCTGAGATGGGCAGCAACGATTAACAGGCTATCAATGGATAAAAGTGATGAAACATCAGAGAGGGCAACTACACTGCATCGGGATAAACTGATGGCCTCATTCAAAACCGCTACTTTTCCACAGTTTTCAGGTTTTTCTACGATAGTAAGGTTTAAATGGGAGCATTCGGGCTCATTAAGTGCCTCTTTTGCCAGCTGGGCGGTATTGTCTGTGCAGCCATCGCAAACCAGAATAACTTTTAACTTATAGTCGGGGTAATCAAGGGCGGCGAGGTTTCTTATTTTCTCCTGAATGGTGTCTGCTTCATTATGGGCTGGCATGATCAAACTAATGCTTGGCAGCATGTGATCAAGTGGTGTGACCTGATAGTTTCGGTGATAAAAGGAGGGTAATGTGTTTTCAAGGCCCTGTGTTACCAGCTTAAGAATCAATGGATAACCAATATGATGATAAACAATCACCATACCAGCCATAAAAAAGATAATTAAGGTCAGCCAATCAATCATATTGGCCTCCCGGAATACAGGTTATTGTATTGCCTGGTCATTCTCTCCAGATTGCAATGATTGGCCACAAAGTTACGTGCAGATTTCTGCTTCTGAGGATTGATACCTGAAGTGAGCTGTGTTTTGAGGGCTGCTTCCAGCTCCTGAGTACTTCCAGCTTTTATCAGGATCCCACTGTCTGGATCAACAGCTTCACGACACCCGCCGACATCCGTCATGACAACAACTCTCTGGCATGCCTGAGCTTCCAGTGGCGAGAGTGGGAGTCCTTCTTTTTTCGATGCAAGACAGAAAATATCAATGGCATGATAGAAGTTGGGCATGTCATCAATGACACCTAAAAAGTGTATCCGCTCCTCTAGGTTAAGCCGTGTGGTTAAACTTCTCAGCTCATGCTCAAGTTCTCCTCCACCGGCAAGGGCAAGGTGCGTGTTTTCAGGTAGCTTTGAGAAGGCATGAATCAAAAGATTATGGCATTTAACCTCGGTAAAACGAGCTGCACAGCCAATAATGGGAACCCCTGTAGGTAAGTTCAGATTCATCCTTGCTGTTACCTGATTTGAAGGCTGGAACTTGTCCGTATCAATTCCATTAAGAATTACTGATGGCGTAAACAGTGGAATATGTTGTCGAATACTGGTTGCAACCAGCTCTGCATCTGCAGCAACGGAAGGCTTTAGCAGATGGAAGCAGGCTGCTACCAGCCAGCGTCGTTTTTGATTGTTAAGGTGCCATGCATCGTGTTCAGTATGTACATGGCCACAGCCAGCCAGTTTGGCAGCAATACCGCCATAAAGCAGGGGGCCGACATGGTGAGTATGAATCACATCGATATTGAGCTGTCGTAAAAGTTGCGATAGCTTTGTAATGGTTGAAAAGCTTAATCCCGGAGGTTTAGTAAGAAAGTGAACTCTTTCCAGTTTCTGAAGTCTTGACCAATGCTTAACAGCTTCAGACAGTTTTCCCTCAAGACTGATTATGTGAACATTCTCTGGGTATTCAGCTTTGCGCTGTAAATCCAAAGCCATTGTCTCAATACCACCCGGGGCAAGGTGTTGGACTATCTGTGCCACGATGAGAGGGGCTGTCATGATGGTACTCCTCCCTCATCGAACCAGTCCTTTTCTGGGTCGTAAATCAAAGACGGCGCTTTAGGCATTGATGGTATTCTTGCCAGAACAGGGACACCCGCAATTCGCTCAATACTGTCCTGAAGTCGTAAAGTGGTATCGGAGATTTCCGAAATGGCCGCCAGCCCAGTGCCGATACCCAAACCTGCAAATATACCAGCAATAATAAATAACGATGCGGGAAGCTGATTAGGGCTGCTGGGAGTAAAGGGTTCATCGATGATTTTGACTTGCTCTGATTCTTGATAAGAACTGAGATCCTCCGTTACTTTTGCCATGACGTATCGATTAAGAAAATCATCATACAGTTTCTGCTTAATACCAAAATCGCGCTGAAGCTCTACCAAGGTCCTTTCTACTTCTGCAAATTGCTGTACTTTATTCTGAAGCTGATCGGTTTGTTCTTTTATATTTTTTACTTCGTTCTCAAGACTGTTTACTTTGGCCTTGGCATCCTGAACCGCCTGAAGCTGAGAGGCCAGTATCGTGGTCTGTCCTCCCTGAGGGTTATCCATTGAGACGGAGGGAGTTGATGATGCAAGATTCCAGAGGCGTTGAACGTCTTCAGTTTTTAGCTGGCGACTTTCTGTAATCATTCTCTGTCGTTCAGCTTTCATTCTGTCCAGCTCTCTTACCAGCGTCTGAACTTTACTGTGTTTTTCGGTATAACGAGAGCGAAGCATGCTCAGAGTGGCACGGGTATTAATAATGCGCTCTTCTAATTTTCCGATTACGGGGTTGGTTTGCGCCAGATTACCATTAAACTCTTCCATGGCTGCTTTGGCTCCAGCGAGCTCTGTCTCTTTTTCCATGAGAAGCTGGCGGAGTTCTGCAAGCCGGGTAACATTTGCCTTGTGGAGTTCAGGGAGCTCCAGGGCGAATCTCGCCTTATATTCAGAAAGTTTCAATTCAGCCTCAGACAGCTCCTTGTGTCTGCGGTCAACCTGATCCTTGAGAAACTGGGTAGAGGCTACCTGCCATGATTTCTGTGGTGCTTGCACAAGGGTAAGGAAATGTTTGGTAACTTTAGTTAATAACTCCTTAATATCGGTTTTGTTTTCACTGCGATAATAAATTTTAACCAGGTCACCACCAAAGACGATGGATAATGAACGTGAAAGTTCGTCAATGGCCTCATCGATTTCCTCTTCAGAGGATTTATGGTCGATAAACCCAACGGCTTTGGCTACCCCTTTTAAAACCTTACGGCTCTTTAGCAGTATCTTAAGAGCCAACTGCCTTTCTTCCAGATTGGTAGAAATCGTAAAGTCTTCCAGAATTGGGTTAAGCTCGGTAGTGTTTTGCAGGAGTATGGTGGTGTGTGCTTCATAATATTTTGGAGCCATAAAGCTGGCAATAAATCCAACCACAGGCATGATCAGAATAGGCACACAAATGGTATAGCGTCTGCGCCAGGCTGCGCTGAGAAGTCGAAACAGGTTTCTCAGGATTTCACTGGACACCATAATCTCCTTTGATATTACTTCCCACCGCATGAATAGTGGCTGAATCAAGTTCAAGTTCAGGCTGGTAAACCAGTTCTATTTCTTTGCTGTATTGCGCCAGAATTTTTTTCAGACTCTGTAGCCTCGTCCATGAGTCATTAAGAGTTTTGAATGGCTCACCGGCAGAAGAAGGGGCAACTGAAATAATAATGTTAAGTTGCTGGCTTTCCGGAAGTGACTTAAAAAATAGGTCGATGATTTGTTTATGCTGGCCGTTAGCCTGCAGCTCCTGCTGAGTAAAATTAATAGACAGTTGGCGACGATACATGTTTTTAGAAATGGGCAATGATTCTTCAGCTTGATTCATCCGGGAAATAGCTTCAGAAATCTGTTGCGCTGATTGTTCCTGCTCTCTTTCCATTATCGTCTTGAAGTTCAGATTTGAATTACAACCAGAAATCAGGAGCGTACTGACAAACATCGCTACGACAAGGGTATGGAGTCCATATCGCTTAATCACGGTGACTTCCCTGTTATCAACCTTAAATCTTAGATTGCCAATTACTCCGAGAGATCTTTGTCATTGATTGACAGTTTTTTGTCTTTCTGCGGGTAATTGATTTCCTGATCAGCAAAAATGTTTATTTTTATGACATTTTTTATAATAAACACATGTGCTTATACGTTATTACTATTAAGTGTAGCTGTTGTTTTAGGAGGTAATGGGGCGAGGTTTTATTATCGAGACAGGTGGTTAATTAGAGCCTCCAGTTGAGTGGCTCTGTGCTGCCAGGATTCATTTGATACCGTATCCTGACGTATACTTTTTTCTTTCTGTTGCTTGTTGGCCCTCAAAATAACTCGGGAAAACGGCTCTTTGGGGGACTGAATAGCAACCAGATTCTCATATTCTCTGACTGCCGGGAAAGGCGTTGCCGCAATGGGGGTACCGGATGCCAGATATTCTCTGAGTTTCAGAGGGTTGCAGGCTTCTATCTGCTTGTTGCCGAGGAAGGGAAGCATGGCCACATTCCAGTGTTGCACATAGGAAGGCAACTGGTTATGGGGTCTTGGCCCCAGAAAATGGACATTGGGCAGAGCCTGCAGCGAGGAGACATTCGTTTTGATGTCGCCAATAAAAACAAACTGCCAACTGGGTAAGGCAATGGCTGACTGAGCAAGCATATCGGTATCCAACCAGGGAGAAATACTGCCGTAGAAACCTGCTATTGGCGCATTTTCAGGCAAGTCATGGGGCTTGATTGTTGGCGATGAAAAGAGTGGGTAATCAACACCATGAGGCAAAATAATGGTGTTAGGGTTGGTGAATTTTCTGGCCAGTGTTTTACTGACGACAAGGATCAGGTCAACCTTTTTCGCCAGTTCCTGTTCTAAGGGTTTGACCGTTTTATGATCAACTCCGTCAAGGCCTTCAAAATCATCACCACAATAATAGATAGAAGCACGCTCACTTAAGCTGCCTATCATATCAACGGCAGTCGGTAATGAGAGCCATAGAATAACCTTTTCAAAACCCTCCTGCTCTATTGCTCTGTTAATATCCCTGAGCAGCAGTCGTTTGTTGAGTTGACGAATCAGTTTAGAACTATGGAAAGGAAGCACTTTTGGATTAATGATGATCGGTGTTATTTGCTCTGAAGACTGTTGAGAGGGTTTATCAGAGCGCTTCAGCATGGCCATGATCTTTTGATAGACCCTTTTCATATCACTGAAAGAAAGTCGTGGTGACCTCATTCCTATGGAATTTACCCAGATTACTCGATGCCTTTTCATTAAATGGCTGATAAGGTGCTGGGTGCTGGACGGTAAGCCTCCCCAATCTTCTCCAAATACAATCAGATCAGCCATTGTTACTCTCCGATGGCAAATCCAGCGATTTGATGACCCTGGCAGGAATACCTCCAGCAAGAACACCAGGAGGTAAGTCTCTGGTTACAACACTGCCTGTGGCCACAATCGTTCCGGCGCCAATAGTTACTCCACTCATAACCGTTACTCCAGCTGCCAGCCATACATCGTCTTCGATAATAATGCTGCCAATCTGATCATCAGTATCTGGTTCTCCCCGGGCTCTGGCTGCCGGGTCAACGGGGTGCCCAGGGTAACCAACCAGTCTGACTTTCACGGCCAACCGAACGTTGTTGCCAATTTCAATTCGGTTGCCGACAAAAATTTCATTTTGCCAGCTGATGCCTACATTGTTACCAATTTTCAGCTCTGGTTTTGTTTGGGCTGAGGCTCTTCCACTGATGGTGGTATGGCCAGACAGTCTGCAATCGTCACCCATGGTGATGCTTAATGGTCCCAGCAGAAGAGGCATGCCGGAATAGAGATAGAGCTTTCTGGGAGTATTGGCAAGTCGGGATTTGAACAGTGGTGTCCAGTATAAAATACGACACAGGCTGCTGATGATACCGGTAAGCATTTTATGCTGGTGGTAAAGGTATCCATGAACAGGCTTTATTACCGGCATTTCAATGTTTCGAATGGATTTTAAGAGAGAGAACAGAGCTCTTCCCGCCACAGAATCACTGTTTTTTATTCGAGCCTTTAGGCTGTCTAACATTTGGCAAACCCTTGCCGTGTCTGGTTTCTCCTGATCCATTAACTATAGACGTTTTTTGTAGGTCTGCTTTCTCAGGTGGGTAGTGATTGTCCATATAGTTGGCAATGGCAATACTGATGGATGTGATTATATAGACCGGCCATAGAAAGCCCTGGCTCAAGAAGGTTCCCGATACGCAAAAACCAACCAGCCCTGCGTAGGTGCCCACTGCAATGGCCGTCATGTGTGGATCATACTCCGGCGAACCTTTATTTCGATCCAGCCGTCTCAGCGAGCTCAGTATGGACATGAAAATAGTGAAAATCATAAAACCAAACAGGCCAAAACCGACAAACCCCGACTCTGACATGACCTGGAACCAGGTGCTGTGGGTAACGTGGGCCTGGCCCTCCGCTCGACTATGGGTCGCATAGTCCCAGTAATTATCGAGGAAGAGAGATAAGCCCACACCGGTCATTGGGTTTCTCAGTGCCATATTAAATGCAGCCTCCCAGGCATGGATACGTCCCATGGCTGATTCATCAACACCATCCTCAGCTGCTCCTCCCGATTTGCGGTCACTGATTCCTGCAGCTGCGACCAGAATCATCAATGCAAAACTGCCAATACTGATGAGTAACAGCTTTGATTTGATGATCCGTAACCCGAAGATACCAAACACAGCGACGGTAGCCAGCAAGCCACCACGACTTTGAGTCGCAATGATGGAGGAAACGAAAACAACAACACCAATCAAGCCCAGAAGTGTTCGTATTTTTCCTGTTCCTCTGGTTGTCGCGAAGGCTACGGCATAGCTCATGGGAAAGCTGAGAACCAGCGACAGGTCATTGGGGTCCCCCAAACTGGTGCCCGGGATGGTGACACGAGTTTCTTCTACCATACCTATACCGTTGGCATTGTTGTAAAGCGTGACGCCACCCACTGCGAGACCTGAGCAGATAATCAGAAAGTGAGCCAGTTTGAAGTGCCAGTGTTCGGTCATCAGCCATGAGATGGCTAAAACCATAATGCCGATCTTCATATATACACTGGTAAAACTGCTGAAGGCTGAAGGAGGATAACTGGAAAATGCAATACCAATGACGACCCAGCCGAAGAAACGGGCAAAAATAGTATGCTCATGTCGCCAGTAGACCTGAACTTTCTGAGTCAGGATGATATGCCAGGCCAGAACAAAGTAGGAACCAAGTGCTGTGAGCAGTGGAATTTTGATGGGGTCCAGTTGTGGGAATACCTCATGAAGCCTGAAAAAAGAGAAGAGTATGAAGGTTAGGCAAACCACAAATGGTTTTCTGAGGATAAACATCAGTCCTAACGGGATCACTGCCAGCGGCAGTAAGGCTATCGGGTGTGGAAATATTAAGCTTGGAAGAGCTGCAAGAGCACAATACGCAGCAACAGTTACCGTCTGGTAGCGATTAATAAACAGTCGTTCAATGTTTGGTAGCTGCATATTGTACAACCCCTAGTGCCTTAAATACCTGAGGGTTGTAAAAAGCTGACGTCGAAAGAGAAGTAACTGGACCACTGAAAAAATCATGGCCCCCGTCAAAATCATCATGAACAGTAACGTCGCTTCATGAACCTGACCAGCCAGTTGATTACGAAGTAACATTAGGCCTACTAACATAAGAATAGAGCTGCAGAAGCTGGGTAGAAGGGCACAAAGAAACGATGAAATTTTCAACTCAAAGGCGGGTAACATGAATTTCAAATGAATAGTGAAACTGATCAGGTTAATGGTTAACCATGCCCAGCAAGCGCCTTCTACTCCATATTGGATGCCAAAGAAAAAGATTGGTAGTGTAAGGACTGTCAGGAGGAGGGCACGACTGTTTTTCCCTGGTTCTCCAACCGCAGTGATGCCAGTAGCCATCATTTCCGATAACATTCGGAATGGGCTGGTTAGACATAGAATTTGAAACGGAACAATGGCTGCAGCCCACTTTTCCGAGAGTATCAGTGTGATCAATTCGGGTGATATGGCACACATGCCGAGGTACATTGGAAAAAGTACCAGACTGGCGAGTTGAACAGACTTATGCAGATACTGGCCGGCAACCGCGCGTTCATTTTGCAGTTTGGCAAAGGATGAAAGCCCCAGATGGTTGAGAAGCTCTCCTATCTTGTCACTTGGCAGGTTGGCCAGGTTCCTGGCAACGGAGAATACCCCCAGATCGGCTTTAGTAAGCAGGCGACCTATGCTGATGTTTCCAAATACATTCACAAAATAGCGTAACACATCGTTGACTGTGGCTATGCCACTAAACCCCGCCATTTTGGAAAAACCATGAAAGCTTAATGCTGGCCAGACCCAACAGGGGGCTATGCAGTTATAACCAATAGCCAGAGCCAGTCGCATGAACAAGTGCCCCAGAATCAAGGACCATACACCGAGACCGGAAGCTGCCATGGCAATGGTAACAACACTGGTCATCAGTGCCGTATAAAACTGAACCTTTTCCCGTTCTTTGAACAGCATCCGGCGGCTGGCCATGGCATATGGCAGTGTATGGAACACCATCATAAGGTGCTGACAGGCAACAGCCTGCACCAGAACGGTTACCCTGGGTTCATCGAAGAAACTGGCAATAACCGGAGCCATGGAAAAGAAAAAACTGAAAAATATCAGGCATGAAACAATGTTAATGGTGAATGCCTGCCTGAGTTGGATTGTGCTGAGTTCCTCTGCCTGAATGATTGCTTTGCCAATACCAAAGTCACCCATCAGGGCAAATATTCCAATAAATGCCATGGTCATGGCCATAAGGCCATAATCATCAGGAGTCAGGAGACGGATCAGAATCAGTGTATTGAGCCAGGTAAAGACCTGTGCGGCAAAGCGCAGTACAGCCCCAACTTTTAATCCTTTAATAACATTCTGGCCAAGTTCCATTTCGTTTCATCCAACTGGTTGGGAGCGTTCCTGTGTTTTGTTGCCTGAGGCTGATACTTGTTTGGGCGTATTTGGCCAATCGTACCCTTTTGACAGCACAGCCTGTTGGTAAACCTCAAGAACCTGCGGGAGGATAGCTCGACTGGAGTAGGTGTTGATGATGGTTGCAACACAAGCTTCTCTGAGTTGCCATTTCACTGCTTCGGGAAGGGAAAACCAGAACTGGAGCAGATTACTCATGCCGTTAAGATCACCAGTCGGAGAAATCCAGCCATTGAAACCCTGAACAATGAGGTCGGGTAACCCCCCCAGAGGAAAACTGAGAACAGGTATACCGTGAGCCATGGCTTCAAGCGCTACCATGGGCAAGCCCTCAAAACGAGACGTGATACATAACAGACCAATTTCACGCCAATGCGCATCCATGGAGTTAACCTGCCCCATGAACATGACATTATTGACTCGCTGTTTTCGAAGTAGATTTTCCATTGGCCCGCTTCCATAGAGCCTGAAGGGAAGCAATGGTTGATGCTTGGCCAGTTGCAGGAAGAGGTCAGGGCCTTTCTCGTGACTTAACCGTCCAACAAAGGCGATTGCTTTTCCAGAATATGAGTGATTTTCTGGGACATCCACAAAGTTATTGATGCGATGAGGTGCACTGATGTAACGCTTGGCAATATCGTCACTAACCGCAATATTTATGGAGAGTGGGCTGCTCAACTGATCCAGAAGTGTATACAGACGAACAATACCCTCGCCAGGGTCGCCATTATGAAAGGTAGAAACGACAGGCGTTCTAGTTAACAAGGCCGCCAGGCGACCAAAAACACCGGCTTTGTACCCATGGGTGTGAAGTAAAAGGGGCTGTGTGGATTTGAGTGTTGAAATCAGTTGAGGCAAGTTCCCATTAAGGTAGCGGAATCTGATTTCAGAATCTTTTAAAGCCTGTATAAGAGGATGTTCTGTCTGATATTGCTGGTAAAACCAGATTTCTACAGGCCAGCCACCATTTTTCAGTGCTTTACCAAGTTGATAAACATGGGTCTCAATACCGCCGGCCTGCCGGGAGTCCAATAATATGGCTATGGGGTGGTCAGTCATGGCTACCTCCCTGATGATCATCACCTTCGCTTTTTTTATTAGCGTTATGTGGTGAGGTATGCTGGTTTGATATGTGATCAATGAAGCCTTGTGCGGATAATGGCTTTCCATAGTAATAGCCCTGGCCTTCCAAGCACCCTTTTCTGGCAAGATAGACTGCCTGTTCCATTGTTTCTACACCCTCAGCCAGTACTTTCAGGCCGAAACTCTTGCCAATCTGAACAATCGCTTCGACGATGCCACAGTTTTCCCGGTTATCAGGAAGTCCTTCAACAAAAGACTTATCAATTTTGATTTTGTCGAATGGAAACTGTTTGAGGTAACCCAGTGAGGAATAACCGGTTCCAAAGTCATCCAAAGCCAGTGTTACCCCTATTGCTTTGATTTTTTGCAGCTGTGCTTTTGAGGTTTCCAGATCATCAATAATGGACGTTTCGGTAACTTCCAGCTCCAATGTTTCTGGTGGGATTTGATACTTTTCCAGAAGAAACGCAAGACGATCGACGATACCTTGATCCTGAAGCTGAACGGCTGAGAGGTTGATCGCCATCCGAAGATCTTGATACCCAGACAGGTGCCACTGGTGTAACTGCGAACATGCATTTTCCAGAACCCAGTCTCCGATGGGAATGATATCCAGACTGTGTTCTGCCATGGGGATAAACATATCCGGAGAAATCAGCCCCTTCTCAGGATGGTTCCAGCGAAGGAGCGCTTCTGCACCGATTAGCTTGCCTTTCTGGTAATTAAACTGTGGTTGAAAGGCAAGACTGAGTTCCTCATGCTCCAGAGCCTGGTGCAGGTCCATCTCCAGTCGTTTACGCTGACGAATCTCAGTATCTATGGTGGCTACATAGAATTGATAACGATTGCGGCTTCTCGATTTTGCCATAATCATGGCAAATTCGGCCTGTTGCAGAAGGGTGTCTACATCTTCACCATCATCCGGAAACAGTGTAATCCCGACTGTGGCACTTATGGTCAGCTGTTCTCCATTGATTTCAAAAGGCCGATCTAACTGTTTTATAAGGGCTTGCGCCATTTCAGCGGCTTCGTATGGCTGTTCGATCTGCGACTGAATAATGGCAAATTGATCCTCACCCAGTCGGCCGATGTAAGCTTTGTTTCCAATATGGTTTCTAATACGGTCAGAGACTTTGACCAGAACATGCTCGGCAGCATTAAAATTTACCTGGGCATTCAGTGACTTAAAGTCATCGAGCCCCAGGCAGAGCAGAGCGATATTTTCGTTTTTTTGGGCGGCTTTTTTGATCATCGTACTGATCTGGTTTTGTATGGTGCGTCGGTTTGGCAGTCTGGTCAGGTAATCATACTGAGAGAGCCTCATAATACGGGCTTCTGCTTTTTGGCGTAGCGTGTGGTGATAGTCAATGGACGTTAATAATTTATTGGCTGTTTTCACCCAGAGTCCTAACTCATTATTTTCATTGCCTTTAGGCATTGGTAATTGCTGCTGCCCTGGCTCCTCCGGATCAATACTTGATAAATGACGAATCAAACGGTTCAGGGGTTTGGTTAGAAAAGTTGAGTATATAAGATACAGCAACAGAGCCATGGCTGTGGCTCGAATGATTCCAGCAAAGACAACAACAATGGATCTTTGAATAAAATCCTTGCCTTCATGAGCCGTATCAATCGAAAGAATCAGCTCTCCAAAGTATTCTTCTTTGGGTTCATGGCCATACAAAGGCTGACGGTATATGCGAATGGGAGCAAACAGGTAGTCTGACAGCAGGCGGTATCTAGAAGCAAAAATGGGCCTTTCTACCATGGCTAGATCAGATGCACCATCAAGTCGAATCGCAGCCACCTGAACGGATCTCATTTCCAGCAAACCATTAAGTACTTCCTGACCCATGCTGGTATCCAGACGATAAGCTGCTCTGCTGGCGGGCTCGTGAATCATCGCCAACATTTCTAATGCTTTTTGGTCTATCGCTTTGCTGGACAAACGAGCGTCCAATAATACCTGGAAGAGGCTTAATAGAATTCCTAGTAGGCAGGCGCAGAGAAACACCGCTTTGAGCAGTTTGATGGACAAGTGTTCTTCAGAATGAATGCCCTTCTGTGTATCCATAAAATGACTTCGAATGTTAGCCATTGATTCAGAGTCATTTGGATACTGCATCATGTCTGAATGCGTTTAGGCATATTGACTGGTCTAATACTGATTTTAATCAGCTCTGTTAATTAACTATAGGGTTTTGTGTGGTTTGTGTTTTATAAAAAAATGGAATGTTTATTTTTTTTTAATTTCTAATTTATTATTTTTGGTTTTTTTCTTATTTTTTATTGGGTTGTTTTTTTTTGTTTGTTTTAAAAGGATTGGCTGTTCTTTTAACTAGTCTAATTAAATGTGTCTTCTTAAAATTTCTGCTTCACTTTATTTGATAATTAATAAAAAGTGCAGGAAGTTGGGAGTAGTGAGTAATGGATTACGCGACTTATCAAGCCAGTAGCTGTGATGTTATTGAATTGCATAATAAATTCAATGCGGACACAGTTAATGAGGTTAGAGGTCATTTTGATCATTTAATTAAAGACTGTGCGGGTGACGTGCTTGTTGATATGAGCTCAGTTAATGAGCTTGATTCTTCAGGTATTGGTGCACTGGTTTTTCTTTATAAGCGACTGAAGATAGAAAGTAGAAATCTTGGATTGCTTGGTGTTAATGGAAAGCCTGACGAGTTATTGACAATGCTCAGGATTAACCAGACGATCAAGCAATATGAGAGTATTGAAGAGTATCTGTCGAAAAAATAAGATATTTTTATTTTTTTCTGCTTTAAAACCGGATGGTAAACTCGTCGGTTGCCTATTGCTGTATCTTTTTTTTCCTTTTTTATCATCCTGTGTGATTCTCTGGCCGTTACATGCTGATCGTGATTACAGTCTTTCGGAAGATCAGAAACGGAATATTAGAGATGTTGACCGTAATTATGTCATCAATTTATTTGAGCTGAACAAATCAAGATACCTTGATCTAAAGAAATCAGGTGGTGAATATTGCCTGCCTGGACAGATGAAAATCATTAAGGATCAGCATCAATTAATTATTTTTGAGATAGATGGGGATCTTCTTGGTGATGCCAGTAATACGTTGAGTGAATCATTCCGGACTCTGGAGAAGATTCGCTTAATGATGGAAGGGATGGCGGAGGAGGGAGGATGTCCCTTGAGGTATGCCGCAGGGCTTATTGAGCAGGAGAATAACGCCCTAAGTGCTGAAGATTCTGTCCTAGGATTGCCGGACTGGCCAAGGCCCGTAAATTTAAGAACCATTATGCGGGGGGCGAAATGAATATCCCTGTTCCAAGCTCATTTGCCAGCAGGCATATCATTAAGAGCCTGGTTCTTATAATGCTGACTGCCATGTCTTGTGTTTCTGTTCTGGCGGACTCTCCTATCGATAAAGGCGGTGCTTTTCATATAGAACTGGCCACTAAAGAGAAGACGTTGCCTTTTCTGGTGATTAATGAAGGCATGGAAGTCCAGTTATCTGATGAGCTTGTTATTAACCTCTCAGGTATGGGAAAGGATGAAGCTTTATCACAAATACGTGCGGCCGTATCAAATTTATATGATGTTAAGGCCGTTCACTATTATGAACCAAAGAATTTGGCTGCTATTTCTGTCATAGGTGATATTCAGAACCCAGGAAAGTACCCGGTTCCTTTGGCGCTACCCTTAGACCATCTTAATTCTTATCATGCTATTTTCGACAGCGCTCACTTTGATGCTGATTTCACGTTGATCAGAGGTAATCAACGTATTTCTGTCTCCTCGGAAAAACTATCTGAATGGGTTCTAAATGCAGGTGATGCTGTTTTAATTACTTTGCACGAAAAAGAGGCAGAAAAAACGAACGATCAACAGGAAAAAGAGGCTCTTGATGAGGACCGCTTAGATCCACTCAGTGAGTCCGAAACCCTGAGTTCAGAAGCAGAGTCTCAGAATCCTGAAAGTAATACCAGTGAGGTTTCACAGCGGGAATCGGGAACAGCGGATAGGTCCGATGTTGATGTGGATATGTCATCAGTTCGTATGAGGGATCCAGGGAACTATCAGCTGCAGTCTGGAGACATTCTGGTCATTGGCCTCCCCGGAGAGGAGGGCTTTAACAAGAATTTCCTGATTGGTAGAGATGGTACGATTCACCTCCCAGAAATTGGCCAATTGAGAGTGGCAGACCTCACCCTCAGAGAGGCTGACAAGGCCATTTACACGGCTTTATCCGATGTTTTTCTCGGGCTTGATAAACTGACCATCCATTTAAAAGAGAAACGATTACTGATTACCGTGTTGGGTTTTGTGAACAAACCTGGAGAGGTTGAACTGCCCAGCACTGGTAATATTCAGATGGCAATTACTGAAGCAGGAGGTTTTGTTGACGGTGCTCAGCTTGATAAATTGCAGCTGCGAAGGGATGGTAAGAAAAATGTGTTCAACTTTAAACGTTACCTTGATTCGGGTGATCCCACAGTTCTCCCTGAGATAAAGTCGCTGGATGAAATCTTTGTGCCTACCTCTCCCGGTCTGAGCAGTGTCCACGGAGAACCACGAAAAGTTGATGACAAGGCACTTGACTCTGTTTCTGACAGAACCGTGATTAAAGTATTTGGTGAAGTGCTTAAACCGGTAAGTTTTCCTTATCTGGATGGCATGAATATTGTGGATGCCATTCTGAAAGCAGGGGGGGTTACCCGATATGCCAATGTGGAGCAGATTCGACTACTTTCCGGTTCAGAGCCAAAACTGTTTAACTTGAAACAGTTTCTCGATAGCGGAAAAGATGAGGATCTACCGATGCTAGAGCCGGGCGCAACCATTTATGTTGCCCAGCAGGTTGACTCTGTTTCGGGTGGGGCGCGCAAAGTGTATGTGATGGGCCAGGTTCAGAAACCGGGCGCTTTTGAGACCTCAGAAGGTGTTGGCTTCCTTGATGTTATCGCAAATTCAGGGGGGCCGACCCAATACGCCGACATTCGTTCAGTAAGAATTCTTAAAAGAGACGGTGCCGTTATTCCTTTTAACTTTCAGGATTTCACTGAAGGGCGTACCAGCACTATTCCTTCAATTGATTCAGGGGATGCCGTGTTTTTCCCTGAGAAAGGCCCTGAGGATGATAAGTCCTGGCTGAAACTGGGAACCGATAGCTCGCTAAAAATCATTGGTGCAGTCAGAAAGCCGG
This sequence comes from Endozoicomonas sp., assembly GCF_965196975.1. Classification (NCBI taxonomy): domain Bacteria; kingdom Pseudomonadati; phylum Pseudomonadota; class Gammaproteobacteria; order Oceanospirillales; family Endozoicomonadaceae; genus Endozoicomonas; species Endozoicomonas sp. Next base: position 2,940,837 of record NZ_OZ239981.1, on the reverse strand, counting down.
GGCGCTACGAATGGGCACCTGGTGTGGATTTTATGGATTATCTCAGTAATGCGGGGGGGCCTACTGAAAAGGCAGATCTGGCTCATGTGAAAATTATTAAACCAGGCCCTAATAACGAACGCATTAACATTGAGTTCAATATGCAAGATTTTATTGAATTTGGTGGTCAGTGGTCTGATATGCCAACGCTTTCCGGTGGGACAACCATTGTGATTCCCGAGTTGCCAGAAAACCCAACATCCAACACGTCAAGCTGGGTCAAGCTGCCAAAAGAAAGTGCCATTTATGTGATGGGAGCCGTGATCACGCCGGGAAGATACGCATTCAATGATGAGATGGGGTTCCTGGATATTCTAACGGCAGCTGAGGGGCCGTCTGAAGAAGCAGATTTGAGCCAGATTCGAGTGGTCCATCGTAACGAGGGAGCGCCTAAGGTCAGCAAACTTAATCTGCTCAGATACTTTGAAACAGGGGATGATACGCTACTGCCCAAAGTGAAACGAGGTGACACTATTTTTGTGGCATCACGAGCTCGCAAGTGGGTTGAGAAAAACCCTGAAGACACTGTCAGGATTATGGGGTCGGTGTTTAAGTCCGGTCGTTATGAATTTACTAATAACATGACCATACTGGACTTGCTTGCAGAAGCCGGGGGTCCTAAAGAAACGGCCTATATCGAGAAAATATTGATCGTGAATAATTCGTGCTGCGAGAACAGGGCGACCACTTTCGATCTTGTGGATTTCATGAAAGACCCTGATACAGCACGATTACCCGTTTTAAGAGCGGGGGATACGGTTTTTGTTCCGGAGCTTTCTCAGTCTAATTGGAATGCTTTTAATGATCTGGTGGCTGACACGGCGGGTATACTTAATGTCCTAATGATGCTGACGAACCTGGGGTGGCTGAGACCATGATTAAGCTACCCATTAATTATCTTGAGATTGAGGAGATATACAGCAACAGTATCGGTAAGGGGATGCGCTCTGTTGCCATTACTTCTGCGAATTCAGAAGAGGGGTGCAGTACACTGGCTTATGCTCTGAGCCAGCGTAGCGAGGTGGATGGCAAGCGAACACTGCTGGTGGAAGTAAATATGCTGCACCCTGAGTTAGGCGATATCTCTGGTCATCTTCATACGGACTGGTTACCTAATCCTCAGTCTGCTGACGGTTGTATTATGCGAACCGATGACGTCAATCTTGATATTCTTCCTGCTCCCTGCGATACCGATGTGCTCCGGTTCCGGAATATTACCAATATGAGTAAGCTTATGGAGCACTGGCTGGAAAATTATGACGCCGTTATTTTTGATACTTCCCCAGTCAATGCCAGAAACCGCAACAACATTCCAGCCGAATCCATTTGTGCAATGGTTGATGGCACCATCATGATGGTGATGGCTGGAGTAACCCGGCAGACACAGTTCAAGGCAGCACTGGATAGATTGAATCAGAATGATGTTTCATTGATCGGAGTCGTATTTAATGACTATCGAAATCCTCGGCTTGCTGATGAGATTTGCCGGGAGACCCATCGATTAGATAACTGGTTTCCTAATTTCATGCATAAAATCAGGCGTCATATTAAAAAGTCACCATTCTTTAATATAGATCTCTAAAGGAGTTGGGCCGTTTTATTCATATTTTTTCAGTATGCTTTCAATAACGCCATCTCTTTTTAACCTTTGCAAGACCTTGTCTATCTCCTTTCCCTGCTGATTTTTGTTGATGTTAAACATGAACGAGACTGGGACACAGTCAAATACAGAGCCTGTTTCAAATTGATCCGGGAACTGGTTGTTTAACAAATAATCAGCAACGGTTCTGTCCATAAGCGCTAGATCTGTGCGTTTATAGGCCAGCATTTTTAATACACCCTGCTCATTACTACCGTCAGCACGATAGATACTTTTGTTGGCAAAGAAAGGTTCAAAGCTTGGAAAGGTAAAATTTTGGACAACCCCAAGGCGCTTGCCAACTATTGAGTCAGGTGAAGGGGTCTTGAAGGATTCATTTTTGCGAAAAATGGTTATTTCGCAATGCTCTGCAATAGCGTTTGTAAAGTAGGTTTGCTGTTTATACGGCGTCCGCCATGCCGGTGATGTCCATGCTTCTACATCAAGTTCATTGTTAATGACTTTGCTGATTAGCCGGGTGCTCTCTCTGAATGATTGAAACAATAGTGCTCTATTTTCACAGCTACTATGGGAACACCACTCATAATAGTTAACTGTCATGCCCGCTTCTGTTATTTCCAGCTCTACCAAAAGCATCGTTTTGCAAATTGAAGTTTCTATAGATTCAGGCAACATGCTGAATCTTGAAGATAGTTTACAGCGTGCACTCAATGAAGCCGGGCAGCTTGGAACAAAAGAGTTATTGGGGCTATTTGAATCACCCAATAAAGAACCTATCGTCGTTAATCAGCAGAAGTGGAACTACAAAGGAAAGGTTCTTAAGCACTATGAAACCTTATACGGTCGTATACCTTTGGAGCGCTCCGTATATCAGGGTGTCAGAGGTGGCAGTACTCTGGCAGCACTTGATCTTCGTGCCGGTATTATTGGTTCAGCTACCCCCAAATTTGCCAAGTCTATCGCCTGGAAATACAGCCAGATGCCAGCGCCTGCGGTAAAAGAAGATTTTGAGACCAACCATCAAAGGACGCTTTCAAATTCTTATATCAAGCATTTATCGGACAGAGTAGGTGCATTAATTGAAGACCAGCAAGACACTCACTACCACCTTCCTCCACTAAAAGAGCCTGTTGAAACAATAGCCATTGGTCTGGATGGAACCTGCATGCTGCTTTGTGAAGAAGGCTGGAGGGAAGCCATGTGTGGGACATTGAGCCTATATTCTGCAGATGGAGACAGGCTCCACACGATATATACAGCCAGTTCGCCAGAGTATGGTAAACAAAGCTTTATGAGCAAGCTCGACGAGGAGATTGCAGATCTAAAACGACTCTACCCAAATGCCACATACATCGGGGTAGCTGACGGGGCTAGAGAAAACTGGAGTTATTTGAAACAACATACCTCTGGGCAGATACTCGATTTTTATCATGCATCTGAATATTTAGCTGGAGCAGCGGAAGCACTGTTTCCAACCAGTAAGGCGAAGCGACACCAGTGGCTTGAAGACAGGCTACATAGTTTGAAAAACAAGCGTGGAGCAGCCAAAAAAATCCTTCAGGAAATTGAATCAGCCGAGCTCCCGAAAAAGACAATCGCACTGACAGAGAAGCGCTACAAAGCTGTGAGCTATTTTACAAACAATCACCAGTTAATGAATTATCATCAGGCGCTTAAACGCCATTGGCCAATAGGTTCAGGAGTTACTGAAGCGGCTTGTAAGACTCTGGTAAAGCAACGATTATGTGGTTCTGGAATGAGGTGGAAAGCAACAGGAGCGGAAGTGCTTTTGACAACAAGAGCACTGATCCAGAGTAAGGGGCGCTGGGAACAACTTTGGTCTGAGTTCATGACTGGAAAGGTTGAAGCTAACCTATGAGTCAGTTATCAAATTGAGAGAGCACCCGATTAGCCGGTTAAATGGGTAATACGAATATTCAAAGGTAAACCTGCTATTTTCACTGACTGCTTTCAAAACCTCTTTAACTATGCCCTTATCTTCATCTCTCCAGAAAAGAGGAGGGTAGTTTTCTGATAGCAGGCCAACCCGAATAACTTCTTCCTTGACTGTGTGAGACTGGGCATGCATCCCTAAAGAAAGTGTGAAGAACAAAAAAATGTTAATAACCTTATTGGTTGCTTTAACATCAGGGGACTTAATATCTCTATCCATGAGAGCCACTCTGTTATTCTTGAATAGTAAGTATGGTTACGTGGGAGGCGTGACACCAATCTCAATGGTAGGGCCAAGGAATTTAGGACCAGTATTGAGAAAATGTACTTCGAGAACTGCCAATACTCTGGCAAGCACCTCTCTGGCTTTATTGCTGATATCGGTGTTGTACCCTTCGCCTGCATTGTAGGCAATCGCATCAATATCATGGTTCATGGCAATGTAAAGTGCCCGTTTATTATGTGGAGCCTGAGAAATAATGGTGAAGCTTTCCAGATCAAAGACGTGATGAGCTCTGAGTACAGAGTCGAGGGTTCTGAAGCCAGCATAATCACGGTATATTCTTTCCGGAGGGATGCCTTTCTTTAAAAGGTCACGCCTGATCGTACTTGGTTCATCATAGAAGCGAGTACTGTTATCGCCACTGATAAGTATGTAATCAATTTTTCCTGCTTGATAGAGTTGATAGGCTGCATCAACCCTCAGGCGGTAATGATCATTGAAACCACCGAGGCGAGAGTATTTGCTGGTACCCAGTAAAACCCCAACCTGGTTATAGGGAAGCGTTTTCAGACTGGAATAAACAGCATTATCTGTGGCTCTGGCTACCATGAAGTTACACAGCACTGTGAATGACAGTAATGCTAACGTCGAGAGTGCAGCCAGCCGGGTAAACATCAGTAAATGGGGTAATCGGGCACCCATCATCAACCTTCAACAAGAGTCACATCATGTTATGAGTAGACCATATTGTTTGGCTGCCATAAAGCAAATGGGTGAAAATTCTTCCCCTTTTTTAATCAGACTTTCGTCTTAACCCATCAATCATCAGCTTTGATATGGTTTTACTGGGAGCATCAGGAATACCGAGTTTTTCTGCGATAGCGGGTGGTCTGTAACCCAGAATGTGAGCCCTGATCATGACTGCCAGAGGTTTTGATGTTGATGCCCTGATGGCGAGATGCTCTGTTAACATGAGATTTTGATAATTTTGATCAGTAACATAAACCACAGGCTTGCCTCTGTAGATGGCTTGCTGAGCTACTGATGACTTGTGCACGATAACAGCTGAAGCAATCGTACTTAGCGTTGCTGTTGAATAGGTACCATAGCGCAATAAATGGACATTGCCAGCTGAATGAGAGTCAATAATCCGCTTTTCCAAACCGCCATCAAACTTAGGGTGGTGTGTGACCAGGAATAGGATGTCTGGTAGCATTTTTGTTGCTTCAATAAAGGTCTGAAATGCCCTTGGGTAGCCTTTACTGTAATCGCCAGCAAATAACACTACTGCCTGATTAGGGTGAATATTGAGTGTGTTGCGCAATAAAAAAGTATCTGTTTCGGCATAGATCCTGTCCCAGTCTTCCATTGTCGGCTGACCGGTAACCGTTATCTTTGCTCCCAGAGATTGTGCAATATTCTCAAAGCTGGTGGCCGTTCTTTTACTGGGTACGTGAAACTCATCTATATAACTCAGCTCTTCGAGAAAAGGTTGTACATAATTGACAGAGTCGACGGGCTCAAAGTTATCATAAAAAGCGATGACTCTAGCGCCCCTTCTATCCCATATGTTGGCAATTTGAGCCTGAGCCCTGCTGGCCATACCGGTATACACAATTTTTGCAGAAATCCTCTCGGTGAGTCGATACACCAGAGTTTGATTCAAGGGGTGGTTGCGGTTATCAAAAAGTGCTTCGTTATGGGTCAGGTCATCAATCTGAATCAGAGCTGGGTCATTTTTAAATACCTCGGCAGCCCTGCCCATGGCAAGTATTCGGTAGGGTATATTGGCGCCTTTTAATTTTTCCTGAACTCGAATAAAGGCGTTGCTCTCTCCCTGATCGTAGGCCACAAAAAGAATAGCGGTTTTAATATAGCTTTCTTCACTGCTATGTGACATGGGAGTAAAGAACAGCCAGAGAAAGGAAAGAATGATTGATACTGGCAGGTAATTAAACTGGTCGTTTTTCACGTGATACTTCCCCGGTGAACTTCCTTAAAACTTTTTCTTCCTAAGAATTAAAGTAGGAGTCCCACCGGGGAGTGTAAATCGGACTACTTCCGAATCAGATGAACGCCCATTTCAGCATGATGAGTGTATGGAAACTGGTCAAAAAGGGCTATTTTTTCAACTTTATGAGTCTGGCAAATGGTTGACAGATTTTTCTTGAGCGTTTCAGGATTACAGGAGATGTACAGAATATTGTCGAAATTCTGCACCAGCTTTTCTGTTCCTTCATCAAGACCTGCTCGGGGCGGGTCAACCAGAATGGTTGAGAAATGGTAGCTGTCCAGATCGATTTCACTCAGGCGGCGAAATGCACGTTCCTTGTTCATGGCTTGAGTAAACTCCTCACTGGATAGACGGGCGATTTCAACATTCTCCACATCGTTCAGCTTAAAGTTTTCCCGGGCCGAGTTTACAGAGGTTTTGGCAATTTCAGTCGCCAGCACCTTGGTAAAATGTCTGGCTAGTACACAGGTAAAATTACCATTCCCACAATAGAGCTCTAAAAGATCACTGTTACTGGCGGACGTAATCTCTTGTGAGGCACGACTGGCCCAGGCAAGCATAAGCTCATTAACACTGGCATTAGGCTGGGTGAAGCTGTTTTCTACTTGGGTGTACTGAAATGGTTTGCCTTCCACGGTCAATGTTTCAGTGACGTAGTCTTTGTCCAGCACCAGTTTCTGCCTACGGGCACGCCCAATAATACGAATGCCAAACTGTTCCTGAAGTGCGGTTGCTTCCTGTCTCCACTGATCATCCAGCTGCCGGTGATAGATCAGTGAAACCAGGGCTTCCTTTGTCTGGGTGGTGAGAAATTCAACCTGAAAAAGCCGTTTCTTCAGGTGACTGCTGGCAATGATCGCTTCCATTAAAGGCATCATTAACCGGTTGATGGTTTCGGAACCGCTGGGAAAGGTGGTTACTTCAAAGGGCTGCTTGGTTTGTGGATCGAACATCCGGTAGTAGCAGTGATCTCCCTCATGCCAGACATGAAACTCTGCTCTCATCCGGTAATGTTCCGGCCTGGAACGGAAAAGTTCCAGCTCAGGAATGCCAAAATCGGCAAACTCGCTGCAAATGCTGCTGGCCTTTTCTGCCAGCTGCTCTTCATACCTTTCGGGTTGGACTGTTGGTAGGGACATAGCACTAGTGATCAAATAAAAACGGCCCATATTATGGGCCGTAATAGCATGCGGGTGAAGCGTGGTTTATGACTGGGCGCTTAATCGATGTGTTTACATAACGATCTTGGCCAGACACAGTGCGCCAACGATGTAGGAAGCAACAGATACCTGACGATAGTTACCACTCAACAACTTCAATATGATGTAAGAGAGCATACCGATAATAATGCCTTCTGCAATGCTGTAAGTCATTGGCATAAACAGCAGTGTCAGGAATGCCGGGATGGACTCACTGTAGTCATCAAGGTCGATGTCCTTGATAGGTGACATCATAAACAGACCGACCAGCACCAGAGCTGGAGTGGTTGCTGCTCCGGGCACCATCAGGAACAGTGGCGAGAGGAACAGGGCGACCAGGAACAGGCCTGCTACGACCAGAGCGGTCAAGCCAGAGCGACCACCTGCAGATACACCAGTGGCGCTTTCCACGAAGGTGGTTACGGTGCTGGTACCAAGGCATGCACCCGCGGTAGTCGCAACAGCATCAGCAAACAAAGCCTGCTTACAGTTAGGTACTTCGCCTTTTTCGTTCAGCATGTTGGCTTTGGTGGATACGCCCACCAGAGTACCTACTGTGTCGAACATATCCACAAACAGGAAGGTAAACAGGATGATGGCCATGTCTGTAGTGAACACCTGGTCCCACTGAAACTGGAATAAGATCGGTGAAATATCAGGAGGTGTCAGGCCGTTGCTGAAGTCTGGCATGGAGGTCACGCCCAGTGGGAAGCCGATCAGGGTGGTAGCTACGATACCAATCAGCAAAGCGCCACGGACATTTTTAACCAGCAGGACACCGGTAACCAGAATGCCGATGAGAGCCAGCAGTGGTTTTGGGTCAGTCAAAGTGCCAACCGTTACCAGCGTTGCAGGGTTAGCTGCGACAATACCGGCGTTCTGAAGACCGATAAAGGCAATGAACAGGCCGATACCGCAGGAAACGGCTTTTTTCAGGCTAAGTGGAACGCTGTTAACAATGGCCTCACGGATATTGAAAGCGGTCAGAATCAGGAAGATGATGCCTTCGAGGAAAACCGCAGTCAGCGCCATTTGCCAGGAGTAACCCATGCCAAGCACAACACCGTAAGCAAAAAAGGCATTCAGCCCCATGCCTGGAGCCAGGGCAAAAGGCAGCTTTGCCCATACCGCCATTACCAGGGTACCGATAATCGCGGAGATGGTGGTGGCTGTAAACACGGCACCAAAATCCATGCCGGCATCTTTAAGAATCAGAGGATTGACCACGAGAATATAGGCCATGGTCATGAATGTGGTGAAGCCTGCAATCACCTCGGTTTTGACATTCGTGCCATGAGCTTTCAGGTCAAAATAATTCTCTAGAAAATCCCTGCCGGACATAAGTTACCTTTAGTGTTTACATCAGCATTGTGTTCTTTCAATCAGAAGAGGCGTTCTAAATATTTGCCTGTTCCGATGGTCGGAAAAGTGGCGAAATATATATTCTTTTTTGATCTTTAATAATACGTATTTATGTCGTCATGAGGCTGCTGCATACAGTGATATAAGTGGTTAATTAATGATCAGTTTGCGGTTGTGGCCATGCTTAACAGTCTGGGAGATGTTTTCCTGAAGGGATTAACAGAGTTATCCACAGATGCTGTGGTTAACTGGGCGCTCTATGGCTCTATGGCTCTATGGCTCTATGGCTTTTTGAGAGGATTGTGTTGAGGGTGCGAACTTTGGATGAGTTTTCGAGCTTTTTGCATTCTTAATACAATCTGGTCACTTTGATGACAAATCAGGATCATTCTTTGCTCAAGTTGCTGAAGAGCGCAACTGGCTTTTCGAAGCCTGTGGGTCAGTGCTCGCTGAAAGTATTCTTGTGAGTGAGGTTTGGGTTTGTCCATAATCCCAAGTATAGATGTGTGCGAAATCTTGCAATAGGCACTCTCAATAAAGAAAGTGCTGAAGCTCTGTGTCAGGCTACTGCGCTCAGGCTCTGGCTGTTCATGCTCGTAGCTCTCGTATAAAGCTCTGTCAGCAATTGTTCAATTTGTTGGCGATCGGATGCCTGACTGTCTGAAGTTTTTTGAGCTCTGGCTTTTCTATGTCGCTCAATAGCCTCACGGATGCGTCTTTCCCTTGGGTCGAGTTCAATAATGATCTCTTCGGGCTCTACTGCTGTCACTGTAACCGGCTCAGGCTGTTCAGTGATTTCAATCTCGGCTGGTTCTGGTCTGGCTGGCTTGCTATTAAGCAGCTCTACAGCGCTGCTGTCTCCAGATAGAACGGCATTGGCTGCAGCCTGAATGGCTTCCAGCTGAGCAGAGATATCATCACTCAGACAGATGTTGTTCATTTGCACAACAGCGTTTACCTGAGAGCAATTTTCCGGTTTTACTGCAAGCCTGTCTTTCTGTGTTTCGGTTGTTTTTTCAGCTGGTTGATCGGTAGAAACTTCCAGTCTGACTTCCGTCCTCCTAATGCTTTCACCAGAGTTCGGAGTGCTGGTTAACGGTTTCACAGGGCTCGGTTGCTGTGGTGTTGCCGTTTTTTCTTCAGTCTGCTTTTTAGACTCTGGTGCAATATCATCAAAGTCATCCATGTCACCATCGAACTCGGCAAAGATGTTGGCAAGCTCTTTTTCCAGATTGGACTTACGGGTCCGAGTCTTCTTTTTAGGTTGGATCTTAACGGTGCTGGTTTTGTAACCTCTGAGGCTGCGAGCGTCCAATGTTTCAATCGCTTCCTGCTCAAGTCCGTTAAGCTCATTGCGGTCTTCTACGTAATCCCATTCTTCAACGACAAAGCCATCCCGGCCATGTACACGAATCTCCTGGTATAACGGATAGTCAAGATTCTGCTCGGCTGCAGCCACCATTTTTTCCCATTGGTCAACCAGGTCATTGCGGGTGGACCCAACATAGACTTGAGAGGTGGTTTTGTTGGTGACGGTGAAGATAATCAACGCTTAAGACCTTGCTATGACTGAAACAGGGGCGCGATTATACCTATCAATTTCTCAGTGTGCAGGGGGGGAAAGCTCGTATTTTGTAGTTTTTTTTAACAATGTCTGGCTCGATTTTGGAGCTTGGCTGGTTGCTTTGTCGTTTGGGCGAAATCCCATTGCGGGAGTACGATTAAATTGTCGTTTAATGTATTGGATTGATGATTGTCTTTAGGAATAATTCACTTTTATGGAATCTATTATTATTAGTTTTAGTTATTTTTTTAAGCTAGCTGAGGAACGTTTCAGGTTCCATTGCCATGACGATGGCATCTTCCCAGCCCTTGCCCATGGGATAGTAGTTTTTTCTGATTCCAATCTCTCCGAAACCTTCGTCAAGATAAAGGTTGAATGCTTTGATATTTGAGCGGCGAACTTCTAATAGTATGGTGTTGCAGTCAGACTGTGATGCTTTTTGAATCATATGTTGCAACAGTTGCCGACCAATGCCTTGTCTCTGAAACTTTTTGTCTACGGTCAGAATTAGGATGCTGGCTTCACCGGCAGCCATCATCATGATGCAATGCCCTACAATTTGGCTGTCCAGTACTGCCAGTTCGCAGGTGTAGCCTGATTTTAGGCTGTCAGAAAAGTGTGCTTTTCGCCAAGGATGCTCTGCTGATTGCTGTTCTACGGTATAGACCTGCTCCAGGTCTTTCTCCAGCATGGGGCGAAAAGTAAGTGAGTGTTGTGTCATGGCTGATGATTTGTCTGAATCGTTTGATCTGTAGGGCTGGATGATTCTCAGGCGCTTCCGGGTGTGTTTGGTATTTTAGCGAGTAAGGGAGCCAGGTCCTGCCATGCTTCTCTTTTGAGTATGGACTGCTTCATAAGTTCATTCAGCCCATGAGTTACGGCAAACCATTGGCCAGTATGAGTACCCTGTTGGATACCTCGGAGTTGCTCGAAATCTTTCTCTGGGTCCATGACAAACCTGGCGGCTGACTGGCCAAATAAAAGAATAACCTTTCTGCGGGAAAGACCGTATTGATTGCTCAGATAAGCACAGACTGCATCGGCAGCAGCGTAGTCATCCTGACTCAGCCGGCTTAAAAGACCGCGGCTTTCTGTCATTGGCCAGACAAACTCACGAAATGCCTGGGATCCTTCAGAATTGAGCTTGAGTGCTCTCAGGATGTCATCTAATAATCGTTGATGGTAGCGACTGAATTGATTGAGCCCGGAGTGTGGCATTTCGGCAACCACCAGGCAGTCATCGCTGACTGGTTTTATCACCAAACGGAACTTACTGGCGGAACCTGTCAGCTGTTTTACGGGCTCTGGCGAAGGTTGGGCTTCCTGTTTGGTTTCCTCAGCAGGTTTTGAGGGCGTAATAAACTGCCCAAGGATATCCGCTGGCTTTGTCGGTGAGTATCCTGCCTGAGAATGTTTTCTTGCTTCATGTTGGTTTAACACTGAGCTGCTTTCAGAGCCAGAAACAGAGTTTACTGATTCTGTTTCAGTAAGTGCCCGGGCATCCTCTTCAATCCAGTCAAAGGGCCTGGCTGGTTGAGCGTTGGTCAGCTGGTATCTGGGAAACCAGGTCTGTATTCCCATCGCTCCCAGGTAGTTTTGCCTGATTTTCTCACGCCGGGCAGTCTGCATCTTTACAGCAGAAGTGTCGACAGCCTGATCACAGCTGGATGGTGAAGGTTGGTCAACGGTTTCGCCCTGCATGTTTGCTCTCAAAGGTTGTCGCTCTTCTCGAGAGTAAGAGCAGGAGGAAGGGTAAAATGCCAATAGTATCACTGAAAGATTCTGTTGGCATTTTAATCAAACCAAAATGATCAAACATTGCCTCCCGTTTGTGGGTTGGCTTTGGTTAAATCTGCTTCCAGCAGGTTAAGAGCATGTATATAGGCTTTGGCAGAAGCAATAACGATGTCGGTGTCAGCCCCGGAACCATTGACTATCTGCCCGTTTTTCTCAAGCCGGACAGAGACCTTACCCTGGGAGTCAGTACCTGTTGTGATGGCGCTGACGTTATACAGTGCCAGTTTAGCCTGGGAGTTTGCCGACTTTTCGATGGCTTTGAAAATGGCATCAACAGGACCATCACCACTGCTGGAAACAATCCGTTGTTCTCCGTTGATTTCCAGAGTGAGTGTTGCTTCCGGTGTTTCGCCAATTCTTGAACCAGCGTTCAGGTCAATCAATTTGTATTTTTCAACCAGCTCAATGCTGCTTCGGGCATCGCTCACCAGTGCCTGAAGGTCATCGTCGTAGATTTCCGATTTTTTGTCCGCCAGAACTTTAAACCTCTGGAAGGCATCGTTCAGCTCTTCCTGACTGTTAAACGAAATGCCCAGTTCTTCCATTCGGGTTTTGAAGGCGTTGCGGCCAGACAGTTTGCCGAGTACCAGTCGGTTGGTATTCCAACCCACTTCTTCTGCACACATAATTTCATAGGTTTCCCGGTGCTTCAGAACCCCATCTTGATGTATTCCGGACTCGTGGGCAAAAGCGTTGGCTCCCACAATGGCTTTATTGGGTTGAACCGGGAAGCCGGTGATGGATGAAACCAGTCGTGAGGCCGGTACGATCTGGGTAGTGTTGATGCCGGTGGTTACCCCCAGGCAATCCGAACGGGTTTTCAGGGCCATGACAATTTCTTCAAGAGAGGCGTTACCAGCTCTTTCCCCTAATCCATTGATGGTGCATTCGACCTGACGTGCCCCATTCACAACTGCGGACAGAGAGTTCGCTACTGCCAGACCAAGATCATTGTGGCAGTGTACGGAGAAAATGGCTTTATCAGCGTTTGGGATGCGTTCGATCAGGGTTTTGATGGTTTCTCCAAACTGGTGTGGCAGGGCATAGCCAACGGTATCCGGAATGTTGATGGTGCTCGCGCCTGCATCAATGGCGGCTTCAATAATACGACATAAAAAGTCTATTTCTGAACGGCCGGCATCCTCACAGGAGAATTCAACATCATCAATCTGGTTTCTGGCTCGCTTTACTGCAAATACTGCCTGTTTGATTACATCGTCCGGGCTCATGCACAGTTTGTGTTGCATGTGGATGGGAGAGGTTGCAATAAACGTATGAATTCGGCCTCGTCTGGCTGGTTTCAGAGCTTCGGCAGCACGGTCAATGTCTTTCTCCAGAGCTCTGGAGAGACTGCATACGGTGCTCTCTGTGATATTGGCAGCAATGGCTTTAACGGCTTCAAAGTCGCCTGGGCTGGCCATGGCAAAACCGGCTTCAATCACATCTACCCTCAGTTTTTCCAGAGTTCTGGCGATGCGCAACTTTTCATCACGGGTCATTGCTGCGCCTGGGCTTTGCTCTCCATCGCGCAGGGTGGTGTCAAAAATCACAACCTGATTGTTGTTCATGATGTATCCCTTGCCTTTGCTGGTCGAAAGGCTGATCAATTTTTATTGGCTATGCTGCTTTAGTCGGTTTTAAGTACGCAGCATTCTGGTTCAGCAAAGCCACAAACTGAGTAAGCTGGCTTGCTGTCTGGCCATTAGAGCCATGTATAGGGGGAGATAGAAATAATATGCCCTAAGGCAGTAGTAGGAGTAGCAGGCGAGCGGGGGCAAAAAAGGTTTTGGGCAGGTGAATAAGGCCTGCGTCGTGAGAAGCCTTTGTTTCGTTCTTTACATCGATATAATTTCTTTGCCAGTTTATCACGCTATTCATTGCGCCCATCTCTTGAGGGAGAGTTATTTTTACGTAAATCGGCTAGGTAGTTGTACTATAAAGGCAGACATTGTTGGATACAAGACGGATTTGGAGGGGTGGGCATAATTAATGCCCATCTTTATTAGTAATCAATAAGTTAGAGGGTGCTCTGTCCATTGTTGTAACAGGTTTATCCAGGCAGGATGGTCATTCAGGCAGGGGATCAGCTCCAGAGATTCGCCACCGGCTTTAATAAATTCTTCTTTGGCGCCAATGCCGATTTCTTCCAGTGTTTCCAGACAGTCGGAAACAAAAGAAGGGCAGATGACCAGTATTTTTTTGGCGCCTTGATCGGCCAGCTGTTTTATGACATCCAGTGTGTTGGGCTCCAGCCACTTGGCTTTTCCAAGTCGGGATTGAAAACCAACGCTGTATTTATCTATCTGAATGCCTGCTTTTTCAACAAAGGCTTCCGTTGTCTGATATACCTGGTGGCGATAGCAGGTTTTGTGGGCAATCGAGGTTTTTTGACAGCAGCTCTTGTCTTTCAGGCAATGACTGCCGGTAGGGTCATCTTTTGTAATGTGGCGTTCTGGAACACCATGATAGCTGAAAACCAAGTGGTCGAAATCTTTTTCCAGCCAGGGTTTTGCGCTTTCGACCAGAGCTTCAATGTAGCCATCGTGATCATAGAAAACCGGATGGATACGAAGCGGAATGGTGATCCCCATCTCCTGCATCAGGCTTTTGGCCCGCTCGATCACCGTTTTTACCGATGACATAGCGTAGTGAGGGTAGAGTGGAAATAGCAGAATTTCTTCAATGCCTGGCTGCTGTGAAAGTCTTTTGAGGGCTTCTGCCATATCAGGCTTCCCATAACGCATGGCCAGCTCGATAGGGATGGTGGTTTGTTCTCTGAGTTTTTCCGTAAACTTTTCACTGTTGACGATCAGTGGTGAGCCTTGCTCTGTCCAGATTGCGCTGTAGGCTTCAGCAGATCTTGCGGGGCGAGTAGGTAGGATAAAAAGGCTGAGGATCAGCCTGCGAATAACCCATGGCAGGTCAATCACATGCTTGTCCATCAAAAATTCATTGAGATAGTTTCGAACATCTTCAACAGATGTGCTGTCCGGTGACCCCAGGTTAACCAGTAAAACGCCTCTGTTTTCCATAGGCTAGTGAACTCTCTGTATGATTTGTCAGAAGTACCGCCAATTCCTTTTCATTGTTCAGGTTGGGCTATATGGTGGAGTACTTCAGGATTGATAAATTGAAAGCGAGTTTAACAGCTTTAGAGAGACTTTGGTGAGAATGGTTTCATTTCTTGTTCATTGTCAATCCCGGTCTCTGTCCAGAGGCCGGGAACTGCATTTTGCTCGAGAAACTCAGGCTTTTTTGCGTCCAGCCCAGTAAAGGATGGCAAAACCAAAGGTGGCAGAAAGTATGGAACCAGCCAGTACGCCAATACGATCTGAGATCAGATAACTGGTGTTTACGTTTTCAAAGGCCAGTGAGCTGATAAACAGGCTCATCGTGAAACCAATGCCGCAGAGTATGGAAAGGCCATACATTTGTATCCAGTTGGCACCGGTGGGTAGTTTTGCCAGTCCTGATTTAACGGCCAGCCAGCAGAAGCTGAACACACCAATCTGCTTGCCCAGGAAGAGGCCGGTTACAATGCCCATGGGGATTGGGGTGAACAGACTTTTGATCTGTTCGGCATTAAGCTCAAGGCCTGCGTTGGCAAACGCAAAGATGGGAAGGATGATGTAGTGAACACCGCTGTGCAGTTTGTGTTGCAGGGCTTTAAGAGGTGAGCGGCCTCTCCGGTCAACGGCTTTCAGTGGAATAGTAAAAGCCAGGAGTACGCCAGCCAGGGTGGCATGAACACCAGATTTTAATACGCATATCCAAAGCAGTGCGCCCACAACCATGTATGGTCCGATTTTAGTGACTCCCCGATAATTAAAGAAAGCCAGGATCGCGAGCAGTACACTGGCGATACCCATTGACATCAATGAAAGCTCTTCAGTGTAGAAAATGGCAATGATGATAATGGCGCCAAGGTCGTCAATAATGGCCAATGCCAGAAGGAATGTCATCAGTGATGCAGGTGCGCGTTTGCCAAGTAAGGCAAGAATACCTACGGCAAAGGCAATGTCTGTCGCGGCGGGTATTGCCCAGCCCTTAATGGCGATGGGGTCTGAGTAGTTGAAAGCCACATAGAAGAGTGCTGGAACCAGCATTCCGCCGATGGCGCCAATGCCCGGGAGCATAACCTGGGCAGGGGTGCTGAGCTCTCCGGCAAGAACTTCCTGTTTGACTTCGAGGCCGATCAAAAGAAAGAAAACGGCCATCAAACCATCATTAATCCAGAGAAGCAGAGGTTTGTGAATATCCAGAGGCCCTACGGTAAAGCGGATAGGGGTGGATAGCAGTAAGTCGTAATACTTTGCAAAAAAAGTGTTGGCAGCAAGCATCGCCAGTGCCGAGGCGATAAAAAGCAGTACGCCGATGGCGTAGTCCTGCTGCAAAAAGCTATGAAATCGTCTGGCAAACATGTTTTCTCCAAGTGCCCGTAGCTAACCGCCCGTAGCCCATCAATTACACTAGTGTGCCCGTAAGAATTTTATGCCTGTTTTTGATTAAAAAGTATACGTTGGCATAGCGGGCAAAAAATGGCACTCAGTTTATATGCACTGAATGCCGCTTGGTATTAAGGGCTACTACTTATGACGGCAGTATGGAGTAAGCCTGTAGTGGTATTGGTATTTCAGGCAGCAGGTTTACGGGCAAGGGTCACGCGGTCATGTCCGGCCAGATCAGTTTCTGTACGAATTTGTGTGAAGCCTGCTCTGGAAAGGATTGCCTGGACGGGACCGCCCTGGTCATAACCGTGTTCCAATAGAAGCCATCCTTCATGCTTCAGGCTTTGAAGTGCCTGTTCTGCAATAGTGCGGATATCGTCAAGCCCGTCAGCGCCAGAGATCAGTGCTGACCTGGGTTCGTATCGGACATCGCCATCGTTCAGGTGGGGGTCATTGCTGCGGATGTAAGGGGGGTTGCTGACGATCATATCCATTGAACCCTTGGCCAGTGGTGAGCACCAAGAGCCTTCTAGAAATACCGTGTTCCGAATATTGTTGATCGCGGCATTTTCTGTGGCAACAGCAAGAGCCTCTGGACTTTTGTCGATGGCTGTTACTTCCCAGTCTGGTTGCTCTTTTGCCAGTGCAAGGGCTATTGCTCCGGTTCCGGTCCCGAGGTCAGCCGCTTTTACTTTTGGCGCTTTCATTTGGCCTGGCTGGCTCGCATGGTTAAGCGCCAGGCCCAGTGCCAATTCAACGAGGAGTTCGGTATCGGGTCTGGGAATCAATGTGGCTTCGGTGACTTTCAGCTTAAGACTCCAGAATTCGCGCTGCCCTGTCAGATAGGCGACGGGGTGTCCTTCTTTTCGTTGATTGATAAGCTTCAAAAAACGATCCATCTGCTCACCGGTCAGCAGGGCTTCGGGCCAGGTGAAAATATAACTTCGTGGCTTGTCGAGCACATGTGACAGCAGTATTTCTGCATCAAGTCGTGGGGTAGGGCTGGCAGAAAGCATGCGGGATGCTTCTGCCAGAGAGGTGTCTATTCGGGATTTTTCCATGATTTATTCACCGGCCAGGCTGGCAAGCAGTTCAGCCTGGTGCTCCTGCATCAGTGGGTCAATCACTGGATCCAGTTCGCCTTCAACAATTTCTGGCAGCTTGTAAAGCGTCAGATTGATACGATGGTCGGTAACCCGACCTTGTGGATAGTTGTAGGTACGAATGCGTTCAGAACGGTCGCCACTTCCTACCAGGCTCTTGCGGGTATCGCTGATTTCTTTTGCTGCCGCTGAGTCCTGGGCATCCTGGAGCTTGGCTGCCAGCCAGGTCATTGCTTTTGCCTTGTTCTTGTGCTGTGAGCGTTCATCCTGACATTCAACCACAATGCCGGTTGGCAAGTGGGTGATTCGAATGGCTGAATCGGTCGTGTTGACGTGCTGGCCACCTGCCCCAGATGAGCGGTAGGTATCGATTCGCAAATCTTCCTTGCGAATCTCAATAGCCTGTTGTTCATCAGGTTCTGGCATCACCGCAACGGTACAGGCTGAGGTATGGATTCTTCCCTGGGATTCAGTCTCAGGAACCCGCTGTACGCGATGGGCACCCGACTCAAACTTCATTCGGCCGTAGACGTCGCTGCCAATAACACGGGTGATTATCTCTTTGTAACCACCATGTTCACCATCGCTTGCACTGATAACCTCAATGCGCCAGCCACGTTTTTCAGCGTACCTGGAGTACATTCTGAAAAGGTCGCCAGCGAATATGGCCGCTTCATCGCCACCCGTTCCAGCACGAATTTCCAGGAAGGTGTTCAAGCCGTCTCGTGGGTCTTTGGGCAGCAGCAGAACTTCGAGGTTCTTTTCCATCTCTGGCAGTTGCTCTTCGCAACTGGCCAGTTCCTCACGAGCCAGCTCCACCATGTCAGGGTCACCTTCTGTCATCATGGCTTCTGCTTCGGCTTTGTCACTGAGTAACTGGTCATACTCTTTGTAGGCTTTAACTACTGGTTCCAGTTCCGCATATTCCTGGGAGAATTTGCGGAATTGGTCCTGATTGCCAATAACCCCAGGGTCGCTTAGCAGTGCGGAAAGCTCTTCAAAGCGTTCACCAAGGTTTTCCAGTTTAACGAGAATGGACTCTTTCATGATGTCTACAAAAGGTGTCTATAAAAGGGGTGGATTCAGAATACCATCAGGCATCCTGTGTTGAGTCGGTCTTGTGACTGGAGTTTAGGCCCAGAAGTTTCTCTGCCCACTCCAGCTTTTCCTGCTGTCCCTTTGCGGCAGCATTTTTCAGCTGTACGCTGGGGGTGTGCATGAGTTTGTTGGTCAGGGAACGTGCAAACTGCTGCAGTACTTCCTCTGGTCTGGCTCCTCTGGCCAGCCACTGCATCGCTTTTTCCAGCTCCAGATCTCTTATCGCTTCAGTACTCTGGCGATAGTTGCGCAAAAGGCTGACGGCATCCAGAGCTCGCAGGCGTGTCATGAATTCAAAGGTGTCAGCCTCGATCATGCGCTCAGCCTGTTGTGCTGCATCTTTTCGTTGCTGAAGATTGTCTTCAATAACGTCCTGTAAGTCATCAACTGTGTAGAGAAAGACATCAGCCAGCTCACTCACCTCGGGTTCAATGTCCCGTGGCACAGCAATATCCACCATAAACATTGGTTTGTGCTTTCTCTGTTTCAATGCGCGCTCAACAGCGCCTTTGCCAAGAACAGGCACAGGGCTGGCAGTAGAGCTGATAACAATATCACTTTCATGCAATATTTGAGGCAGGTCAGAAAGCAGTACAGGCTTGCCCCCAAAAATATCCGTTAACCGTTGTGCTCGCTCTAGCGTCCGGTTAGCCACGATAATATTAGCAACTCCTTGCTGGCACAGGTGGCGGGCTGTCAGCTCAATGGTTTCGCCAGCACCAATAAGTAACGCTGTGTTTTCACTGAGGTCAGAAAAAATTTGCTTTGCCAGCCGGGTAGCAGCATAAGCTACTGAGACTGGCTGCTCGTTAATGGCAGTTTCTGTTCGGATCTGCTTGGCGGTAGTAAAGCTATGTTGAAAAAGGCGGTTCAGGCTCGGGCCCGCAGTGTCCGCTTCCTGCGCACTGGCATAAGCAGATTTAAGCTGCCCCAGGATCTGGGGTTCTCCGAGCACCATGGAGTCAAGCCCGCAGGCCACTCGCATCAGGTGTCGAACAGTCTCTTCATCATGGAAGAGGTAGCTGTGTTGTGCCAATAGCTGATTGCTGGTTTGATGATAATGGGTCAGCCAATCAATCAGTTTTTCGTAGCAAAGCCTGATAACCTCAATCTCAGAACTGTGGATGGCACAGTAGATTTCAGTCCGGTTACAGGTAGACAGGATGGCAATTTCTTCAATGCCAGTGTGCGTTCTGGCATTTTGAAGAGCCTCAGGCAGCTGGTCAGCAGAAAAGGCAACCTGTTCCCTCAATGTGATTGGCGCTGTCCTGTGATTAATGCCAGCGGTAATATACCCCATCAGACCTCTGTTGCTGTCCTGGTTCACTGCTACTATAGGTTGGCTGACACATCAGCACCCTGAATATGAAGTATTTTACGCCATATGGATGGGTGGTTGTGCAGCTCAATTTTTAAATTTGAAAATGTCTCGGGTAACTCCTTCCAGCTGACGGGAGGTAGTACCTGACATTTTCCGCCCATGGTTTTTTTGCTGGGAAGCTCTTGTTGGTTGGAGCGTTCTGCAAATCCTGCTCATGGTTTTTCTGGCTTATGCCATGTCCGATACCTCAATCGCAGTTGTCAGATTCAGGCTCAGGCCACCGTTGGGGGGAGAGAATCTTTTCAGAAGGTTGCTGGATTGATGGGTATTTCGGCCGATCAATTCTGCAATGGAAAGCGTGTAACTGCAAACTCTCTTCACGTTTTTAATGGATATTTTGTAATGTTTGCTGGTCTTTGTTGAGGGTGATGGTTCTTGATGTGAGAGAACTGCGTCGGTTTGTCGATAGGATTACACCTGAATGGCAACAGCATCTATATCTGAAAGATCCAAAGTTGTCAGGCTGCTGAAAATGAGTGGATGTAGCCAGCGAAATGGCTGCTTTATATATGACGGGTATATCAACCAGAATTAGGGGAAAGGGCATACCATCCATGATTAGAATGATTGCCGGGGCTGAATCTTTCATCATCGGGGCGGGAGTGGGTAAGGGCAGTAAAACACTTGCTCTTGTTTTTGCTATGTTTCTGGCGGGTTGTGCCAGTCAAGGTGTTCGGCAAGTCGAAAGTGGGGTTGAAACCGCAGGGGACAGTCAATCACAGATTCACGCTGACGAGCCTGTTACCCCGTTTGAAGCTGAGACGCTTTATGATTTGCTGGTTGCTGAAGTGGGTGGTCAGCGCCAGCGCTATGACCTGGCCTTGGGTAATTACTTGAAACAGGCTCATAAGACCAGAGATGTCGGAGTGGCTCAGAGAGCCTATCAGATCGCAGTTTATGTAGGGGCCAGACAGGCTGCATTGGATGCTTCGTTGCTGTGGGTTGAGTTGCAACCTGAAAACCTGGATGCATTGCATGGTTCGTCTCTTGAGCTGGTATACGCAGGTCAGTTTGACCGGGCATTTGCCCAGATGAGTACGCAGCTTTCTCTGGGAGGAAGCCCAGCCTTTGATGTGCTTGCCAGTGCAGCCGGTAACCATCAGGCAACGTCGGTAGCAAATGGTCAGCCAGATCTTATCAGTCAGTTTGACCAACTGTCTCAAGCTTATCCGGAATATCGTTTGCTGAAGTTGGGTAAGGCGATTCTGCTTCAGCAAACCGGTGAGTTTGAGTCTGCCCTTACCCTTGCTGATGAGCTTCTGAAACAGGATCAAGGGTTTGTGCCTGCCATGATGGTAAAGGGGCGGGCTTTAAATAAATTAAAGCGGGACGCTGAAGCTGAAGTGATGCTCTCTGAAGCGGTGCAGCGTTATCCGGATAAAAACCAGCTTCGTCTTCTTTATGGCAGGGTTCTGGTTCATGCCGGTAAGCTGGATCTGGCAAAGAAACAGTTTGAAGTCCTGCTTGAGAGAGCGCCTGATGAAAGTGATATCGTCTTGTCGCTGGCGCTTATCAAGCTGGAAAATAGTATGATGGAGGAGTCTGAACAGTATTTTCAGCAGCTGTTAGCCATTGGTGAGCGGAACAGTACAGCTCACTATTATCTTGGGCGTTTAAGTGAAAAGCAGCAAAAGTATGCTGTTGCCAAAGAACACTACCTTTCAGTTGGTCCGGGAAAGGAGTTTATGGCTGCACAGGTGGCGTTGACCCAAATGTTGGTCGGGCAGAATAAGCTTGATGAAGCGCTGGTTCATGTTGGAGAAGCGAGAAACCGTAATCCTGCGCGAATGGAGTCGCTTTTTTTGCTGGAAGGGGAGCTTCTGGTTAGTGATCGCCAGCTGAGTAAGGCACTGATATTGTTTGAGCGGGCGCTTAAAACAAATCCTGAGTCAGCCAACCTCCTTTATTCAAGAGCTATGGTTTATGAAAAGCTGAACGATCTGTCAGGATTGGAGAAAGACTTGCGTGCCATTCTTGCATTTGACCCTGAAAATGCTGCAGCCTTAAATGCTCTGGGATACACCCTTGCCGATCGGACCGACCGATATAAAGAAGCGGAAGAGCTTATTCTGCAGGCATATGAACTGAACAGTGATGATCCGGCCATTCTGGATAGTATGGGGTGGGTTCAGTTTCGTCTTGGGAACTATGATCAAGCTGAAAACTATTTAAGGATGGCATACGCTCAGTTTCCAGATGCTGAAATCGCAGCCCATCTGGGAGAAGTGCTTTGGGTAAAAGGTGATAGGAATGCTGCCAGGTCTCTTTGGGCAGAAGCGCTAAAGAAAAGCCCTGATAGTCAGATTTTGAAGAATACAATGGATCGGCTTACTGGCGCAGGTCTGGAAAAACCGGCAGAGACAGTCAGCACGGCGCAGTGACATTAAACCACTGAGTGTCACTGCTTCCGTTATACCGTTATGTTAATGGCCCGGGTTGTGCAATTCTTCCCTCTCAAGACAGTTTGGTGTTCTTAGGTATGGATGTTAATAAACCTTTTTTAGTGTTGAAGGCTGTATTGGCTCTTTCTTTTTTTATTCTTGCCGGCTGTGCTTCCCGAACTGTTGATACAGGCAGGGAGGTGAGTGACGAAGTAAAAGAGCAGCGCTGGGAGCTTCATCGCGAACGCTTAAGCCAGCTTCGAGCCTGGCATATGACTGGACGTCTAAACCTCAAGGTACCGGGCCGATCTGGCACGATGTCTCTTGACTGGCGACAGCAAGTTGATCAATACAAGTTGATTCTCGATGGCCCTTTTGGAACGTCAGTTGCCCGTATCTCTGGGGATCGTGATGGGGTGTCGGTCACTGCATCCGATGAAACCCGTTATGGCCCATCGCCCGAGCTACTGCTTTACTCCATGACTGGCTGGCAGTTTCCAGTCAGTAATCTAAGGTATTGGGTCAGGGGGCTTCCGGCGCCGGGAAGTGACGCAAAGATTCAACTGAATAACCTCGGTTATCCTGAGCAAATTGAGCAGCAGGGTTGGACCGTGGACTATCAACAATACGGATTGAATCACTCTGTGCGCTTACCAGCAAAGCTGACTGTGAGTCACGGAGATGTTCGCCTGAGCCTGATGGCCAATAACTGGAAGTTCTAGGGGAGCTATTTTCGAATAGCTTACCAGTAAATGTTTCTGGCATTTATTGTGCAGATTCTGCTCATGATTCCTTTTGAAGGATTTGCCGCTGCAGGACGTTACAAGTCATTATTAGCAGTTTCTTAGCGTAACCGTATTTTTTGGAGTCTTCTGGATGCTGACAGAACTGGTGTTGCCAGCCCCTGCCAAATTGAACCTTTTTCTGCATATTACTGGCCGTAGACCCGACGGCTATCATAACCTGCAAACGCTCTTCCAGTTTCTGGACGTTGGTGATCAATTAACAATTACCAAATCTGACTCAGGTATTGAGCTGGTTTCCAATCTTGAAGGGGTTGAGCCAGAGGATAATTTAATTGTTAAGGCCGCCCGTCTTCTGCAAAAGGAGGTGGGGTGTCAGCATGGTGCAGAAATTCTTCTTCATAAGAAGCTGCCGATGGGGGGAGGCCTTGGAGGTGGGAGTTCCAATGCAGCAACCACCTTGTTGGGACTCAATGCTTTGTGGGGGTTGAATCTCACTATTGATCAGCTGGCTGCGCTTGGTTTGAAATTAGGGGCAGACGTGCCAGTTTTTGTGCGGGGTCACAGTGCTTTTGCGGAAGGTGTTGGTGAGATTCTCACGCCTCTGGATCCTCCGGAAGATTGGTTCCTTGTTGTAGCTCCGGATGTTCAGGTAAATACCGCAGCGATGTACGGACATAGTGATTTGACAAGAGATTCATTGCCGATTAAAGTTTGCGCCGCTCTTGATCAGGGCTCGGAGCAACAGAGGCGAAATGATTTCGAACCTCTGGTTCGTTCGCTGTATCCCGAGGTTGATAAAACGCTCTCTCTGTTGGATAATCTCGCAGATTCGAGCATCGGACGGGCCATGATGAGTGGTTCCGGGGCATCAGTGTTTGCCCGGTTTGCCAGTCGTGAACAGGCGTTGACGGCACAGGCTGAACTGACTCTCAGCGTTACTCGTCCTGAGATTGCAGATGATACATCAAAGCTACACAGCTTTGTGGCGCACGGCATTAATCGTTCGCCCCTGCATACAGCTTTGCAGCAGGCAGGTTTCACGCTTACAGCGTAATCCTGCAAACTTTGATGTTAACTACGATAAATCGGCCTGGATTGTGCACGGATTGATAAAGAGATTTACTGGGGTGTCGCCAAGCGGTAAGGCATCAGGTTTTGATCCTGACATGCGGGGGTTCGAATCCCTCCACCCCAGCCAGTGTTTTGTTCGTGTGCTCAATGGCATCGAAAGTCGTCTCCTGCCATCTATTGATGCTGATTTTTCAGGCAGTGCTCTGTCTGAACCCTCTCTAGTTACTCGATTTTTCCACCTACGCCCAGTATCCAAGCAAGGTAATTTCCCGTGTCGAAAATGATGGTGTTTGCCGGCAACTCAAATCCGGATTTGGTTCACAAAGTTGTCAATCACCTGCATATCCCACTTGGCAAGGCTTACGTTGGCCGTTTCAGTGATGGCGAGTGCGCCGTAGAAATCCAGGAAAATGTCCGTGGACGGGATGTATTTATCATCCAGTCAACCTGTGCGCCAACCAACGATAACCTGATGGAACTGCTGGTGATGGCGGATGCCATGCGCCGCTCTTCTGCGGTTCGTGTTACTGCAGTTCTTCCATATTTTGGGTATGCCCGTCAGGATCGTCGTCCTCGTTCCAGTCGTGTGCCCATCAGTGCCAAAGTTGTAGCGGATATGATTGCTGGTGTGGGTGTGGATCGTGTCTTGACGGTTGACCTGCACGCGGACCAGATTCAGGGCTTCTTTGATATTCCTGTGGATAACGTCTACGGTTCACCAATCCTTCTTGATGATATTGAGCGTCGTGATTACAGTGATGTCATGGTGGTTTCACCTGACCATGGTGGTGTGGTTCGTGCCCGTGCCGTGGCCAAGCGTCTTAACTCTGATCTGGCTATTATCGACAAACGTCGTCCAGAGGCTAACAAGAGTGAAGTGATGAATATCATTGGTGATGTTTCTGGACGCACCTGTATTCTTGTTGATGATATGGTGGATACTGCAGGTACTCTGTGTCAGGCTGCAGCAGCCCTGAAAGAGAAGGGCGCAAAGGCCGTTTATGCATACTGCACACACCCAATCCTCTCTGGTCGTGCTCTGGAAAATGTAGCTAACTCTCAGCTGGATGAACTGGTGGTAACCAACACCATTCCTCTGAGCCCGGCAGCCCAGGCTCTGGACAAGATTCGTCAGCTGGATATGTCTCCTCTGCTGGCTGAGTCTGTGCGCAGAATCAGTAATGCAGAATCCATCAGCGCAATGTTTCAGTAAATCCTGAGCGAGGCCTGATGTTAAAAAAGGATGCCAGAAATGTGCATCCTTTTTTTGTGTCTGCTTTTTCTTATCAGCAGGTTTTATCTTTCTCGATAGCTATTTAAAACCATCCAGTTCTACAATCACACTATAATAAACGTGTTTACTACGGAACTGGCAGTGATCATGCATGAGCAATGTTAAACCAGTCATACCCAGCATCTCAGCCATACTTGACCAGGTTGTTGCAGATGGTATGCAAGAACCAAAATCACCACTTTCACCAAATGCTGAAAGTGTACTCTACTTAGGAAGAAAGATAGCACCATCCTCGCCATCATCCACAGCCACTGTTTTTAGTGATGAAACAAACCCGCCCCCACAAGAAACTAAAGTAAAAAAGCGCAAAGCCTCCAAAATAACCAAACGACGAAACGCCGGATTATCAGCGGGCGATAAAAAGCGTAGAAGGCTGGAAAGTAATGATAGAGAGCGTGCAAGAATGCATACCCTTAATAAGGCTTGTCAGTCTCTAAAGGGGGTTATTCCCCCGAAATACTTTGAAAGTCTTTCGCATCTTCGAAGGCCGGATTCCAATTTAGCCACAATACTGGCCGCAACAGAAGCAATAACTGACCTTCTATCATCAAAAAAAGATGCTGTTGAGAAACACTTGCCATCATTACTCTGCGAATCAAGGGAGGAAGAAATAAAACCAGGCCCTTCAGACAGCTGTTTACATTCAGCTAATGCTTTGGAAGCAGCACAAATCAAAAGAAATGTTCAGAAGGCAACCGCTACGATGACACCTAAATTAGTTCCTTATGAGCAAGTGCTGATCAGCTGGGAGAAGTAAAGCTCGTTTGGAATAAAATAATTTCTAAGATTTTTGGTAGTTTGTTAGTTTTTATGCATAAAACAGGGTTGTGTGATTTTCTAGAGTTCATGAGATAGATGCTGTGTTGTGAAATACTGCCGCAGTCGATTCGGTTTTATTTTGTTGCAGTGAGTATGTCTTGTGTTTTTAGGAGGCAGATTTCGTAGATTACAGGGGTAGGTTAGGTATTAATCATTAGGTTATAAAATTGCCAGCCTGTTATTATTCAGGCTCAAACCTGTTCGGCCTTAATTCTTCTAAGGCTTTGTCTGGCATCCCATGGCCAGATGCACGTCATCAAACTGATGGCATCAATCACTTCAGGCGTGTCCTGCACGCACTGCAATCGAAAAATTCAATTCTATAAGGACAGTGTAATGACAAAATGGGTCATGCTTACTGACTTTGCCCTTGTTGGCGCTCTTCTGCTTCTTGGAAAAATACTGAGGGTTCATTGTCGGCCATTGCAGCGTATTTATATGCCAGTTGCTGTGCTTGCCGGGATGGTTGGCCTGATACTTGGGCCATCGGGTGTTGATATTCTTCCCTGGGGAAGGGATTTTGCTTCCAATGCCAGCCTGTTGACGGCAGTGCTGTTTGCAGCATTGGGTCTGGCAACAGATCTCCCTTCTCCCAGGTGTGTTGCCCAGCGTGCGGGGAGTCTTTGGGCTTTTAACCAGGTTGCTACCGTTTCTCAATGGCTGTTTGCGGCGATGCTGGGGTTGTTTCTGGCAACGTTTTTCTGGCCTGGGCTGAATCCGGGGTTTGGTCTGATACTATCAGCTGGCTTTATGGGGGGGCATGGTACTGCCGTTGTCGTTGGAAATATATTCAGTGACCTGGGGTGGGCAGATGCCTTAACGCTGGGGCTGACATTTGCCACCGCTGGTATTTTTATCTCCATTTCTGTTGGAATGTTGATTTTGCAGCTTGCTGTAAAGTTGGGAGTTATTCGAAATTTTACCTGTTTTAACAGGATGGATGATTACCAGCGTAAAGGATTGATCGCACCAGACAAGCAGCAGGCCGTGTTAAAGGAAACGCTGTCTGCTTTGTCAGTAGACTCGTTTGCTATTCATATTGCACTTATTGCTGTCGTCACCGCATTTGCATATCACAGTGCGAATTATCTCTCTTCATTTTCAGAGCAGATCCAGATACCTAATTTTGTTACGGCGTTTATCGGTGGAATGATGGTTCGCCTGGTGGCCCAAAAGACTGGCTGTAGACGCTACCTTTGTGAGAATGTGTTTAATCATGCAGGTGCTACCACGACTGATTTTCTGATTGTTTTTGGTATCTCTTCGATCAAGGTAATGGTGCTGGCCAGCTATCTGCTGCCGATGCTGATTCTGCTTGTTTCTGGAACGTTGTTTACCCTGTTTCTGGTGCTTTGGGTTGCTCCGAGGATGCTTGGTGAGGAGTGGTTTGAAAAAGGGATTTTTTCATGGGGCTGGCTGACAGGAACAGTGGCCATGGGCATTGCACTGTTGCGAATCATTGATCCAAGGATGAATGGGGGCGTTCTGGATGATTATGCCATTGCGTATGTGCCAGGCAGTATTACTGATGTGTTTATTATCTCGATGATGCCGCTGGCGATGGTGCATGGTTTTTATATGGAAGCGGTAATGGCGTCTGCAGTTTATCTTCTGCTGGTCCTGTTTGTCTGGAAAGTCTTTCTTTGTAGATCTCAAGGCCAGCCCGTCATGGAGTAAGTGCAGGTCAACCTGCTGTTTGTCGGCTTTCGCTGGTAAGAAGGCAAACAGCTTTTTGAGTATTCAATCTCTTGTTTTTTCTGCCAGCTCCAGAATTTTGTTATTCGCTTCGAAAAGCACCTCTTTGCCGAGCTGGGTGATGAAGTAGTACTTACGTTGCCTTCCTTCGCTGACCATGACTTCTTTTTTGATCAGACCTTCTTCTTCCATTTTGTGCAGAAGTGGATAGATGGTTCCCGGGCTTATCCTATAACCATGGTCGTTCAAATGGTCGATCAGCCAGGCACCAAAAAAGGGTTCCTGGTTTGCATGCCTGAGAACGTGTATCTGGATAAAACCCAGAAAAAGTTTTCTTAAAATCTTTTCTTTCATAAAGGATTCAAATAACGTTTGCAAATATCAACTTCTGATATTTGGGTGAGCGCGATGTGTGAACCAGTCATGCTTTGTCAATTGAAAGGGGCATTTATTGGCAGCGCCTCAACACCTTTGCTTTCTGGTGTGGATTTAACCATAGCAACGGGGGAAAGTCTGGTTTTTCATGGCCCTTCGGGCGGTGGCAAAAGCTCGTTACTTAAGTCTCTTTTGGGAGGGGTTCATATCTTCCGTGGAGAGTACCGTTTTCGAGGTCAGTCTGTGGATGTTCGCATGTTGAAAGAGATTCGGCAGGCCATGGCTTATATACCTCAGCAGCCTGATATCGGTAAGGAGGCTGTGACTGACTATCTGCAGCGGCCGTTTTCCTGGAAGGTATCGTCTGGCAAGTCTTTTAACCAGAGAGAGGCAGCTGACTGGTTTGACCGGTTTGGGCTGGAAAATGCACTGCTTTCATCATCCTGTGATCGACTGTCAGGTGGTCAGAGGCAGCGACTGGCTATTGTTCGTGCGCTGATGACCGGTAGAAAGATTGTGCTGGCTGATGAGCCGACCTCTGCGCTGGATGATGAGGCGTGCCAGAAAGTGGTCTCGACGCTTTTGGCGGGAGAGTTTACCGTTATTTCAGCGTCCCATGACCCTCGTTGGATGAATCACTGCAGCCGCCGGGTGCTGGTTGCTGCTGGCCAGGTTGGTGAAGGTCAGAATGGTGCAGATAACTGCAAAGCCGGTCGTGATGAAAAGGTAGGTGTGTGATGAATGAGGGGGAAGTAGGCCTGATTCAGCTGTCCTTGTTTTATGGCATTCTTATACTGCCATTGGCTCTGTTGTGGTGGCTTGGGCTCAGGCAGCTGGTCCGCGGACTTATCGTTGGTGTGGCCAGAATGACTCTGCAGCTGGGCCTGATCGGAATATACCTTAAGTTTCTCTTCGATCAGGACAGTCTCTGGCTTAATGTTTTCTGGCTTCTGGTCATGGTTACGGTTGCTAATCTGCACATTTTGACCAGGGCGGGTATATCTAAAAAGCATTTGTTCTGGGTGTCCCAGTTCAGCCTTCTGGTTGGGGTGGGTATTGTGCTGTTCGGGATGATTCTGGTTGTGCAGCCTGAGCCCTGGTATCAGACCCGCTATCTTATCCCGCTGGCGGGTATGCTGCTTGGTAACTGTCTGACAGGCAATATTCTGGTGCTTGATCGTTTTTACAGCGCTGTTAGTGAGCGCTATGAGCAGTTTATGGGTGACCTGCTGCTGGGTGCAGGCGTGTACGAAGCGCTGCAGCCATTTGTCCGAAATGCTTTGCAGGCGGCATTGAGTCCAATCGTTGCAACCTTGACCACATTGGGGGTGGTGGCTCTGCCCGGGATGATGACGGGACAGATTCTGGGAGGGGCAGAGCCGGTTGAGGCGGTCATCTACCAGATAATGATTATGCTTGGGATTGCCAGCAGTATGGTGGTTTGTGCAGTATTGAATATTATGCTGAGTATCCGTCTCGCATTTGATGGTTATGGGCTATTAAATCGATCGATTATGCTGTCGCCGGAAAGATAATGCAGAAAGAATGGATTTTCAGTAAATACCCAGTCTGATGCGGGAAACATATTTTGCTTTTTTACGTCATGCCGGTATGATATCGCACCTTTGAATCCCTTTGTGGGGTTCTGTTTGAAAAGCCTGACTCTGCCTGGTCGCAAGGTGGTGGCAGGTATATTGGAGATAATCATGTCTGAAGCAATCGTTTTAAACGCAACAGCGCGTAAGGATATCGGGAAAGGTGCGAGCCGCCGCCTCCGTCGTGCTGACCTGGTTCCAGGTATCATCTACGGCGGTGAAGCTGAGCCTGTACAGATCACTCTGGAAGGTAAGGCTATTCGTAAGGCTCTGGAAGTTGAAGCTTTCTACTCTCAGGTTCTTACCCTGACTGTTGACGGTACCAAGCAGCAGGCTATCCTGAAGGATCTGCAGCGTCATCCTGCTAAAGAATTCGCTATGCACATGGACTTCCTGCGTGTTGATGCTGACCATGAGATCACTACTAATGCTCCTCTGCACTTCATCAATGAAGAAGAGTGTGTAGGTGTGAAGGCCGGTGGTGCGATCGTACACAACCGTGTAGATCTCGAAATCAAGTGTCTGCCAGGTGATCTGCCAGAGTTCATCGAAGTTGATATGGCCAAGGTTGAATTGGGTGGCCACGTTCACCTGAGCGATCTGACCATTCCTGCGGGCGTTGAAGTTCTCGCTCACGGTCAGGATCTGGACATTGCCAGTGTTCAGGCTACTCGTGGTGGCTCTGAAGAAGAATCCGAAGAGTCTGCTGAAGAAGCTGGCGAAGAGTAAGCATAAGGAGGCTGAGGCATTATGGCAAAATCTTCGGAACAGTCGATTCGACTGGTTGTGGGGCTGGGAAATCCTGGAGCACAGTATGAAGACACCCGCCATAATGCCGGCTTCTGGTACGTTGAGCAGTTAGCAAGAAGCCATGGTGCAATCCTGCAGCCAGAAAAGAAGTTTTTTGGCATGACTGCCAGGGTACAGATTGGCGGACAGGAAGTTCGCCTGCTTAATCCTACAACGTTTATGAATCGAAGTGGTCAGGCTGTTGGTGCCATGGCGACTTTTTTCAAAATCCCTCCTGAATCTATCCTTGTCGTTCACGATGAGCTTGATCTGCCTGCAGGCGTTGGTCGCTTGAAGCAAGGCGGTGGCCATGGTGGTCACAACGGTCTCAGAGACATTATTTCTTCTCTTGGAAACAGTCGTGAGTTTTTGCGGCTTCGTCTTGGTATCGGTCATCCCGGAAACAGTAAAGATGTGGTGAACTATGTGTTGACCAAACCATCGGTTGCAGAACGGCAAAAGATTGATGCTGTCATTGATGAATCTATCCGGGTAACACCTGAAGCTTTGAATGGCAAACGATCCAAAGCGGTTCAGGAATTGCACACTTTCTCTGCTTGAGATTTTTTCTCTGGTGCCTGCTACTGAATTGATACATTCAACTCAGGGATTGGCCAGTAATCATTTTTATTAACCTGTTTCTCCTTTCTAAGCATGGCGTTGTCGATCAAGCGGCATATTAGGTCTTCGAACTCTATTCCGGCATGCCTTGCTCCATCAGGAAACAGGCTGGTCGGTGTCATTCCGGGTAGATTATTAATTTCTGAAAAGATGGGCTCCCCATTTTCTGGGACAATGAAATCCGACCGACTGATATCGCGGCAGCGAACCAGTTGGTGTGCCTGCAGAGCAATCTCCTGAACTCTTTTTCTCTGATAATCAGTAATGCGGGCGGGAATAATGTGTTCACTCAAGCCTGGTGTATAGCGGTGGGTATAGTCGTACCAGGCATTATCAGGCGTAATGATTTCCGTGGTTGGAAGCACCTGTGTGGTATCCAGCTCAAGTACTCCGGCGGTGACTTCTCTACCCTGAATGAATGTTTCCACCAGTAGTTGCTCATCTTTTTCAAAGCCGCTTCTGAGCCGTTCTGATAGCTCTTTCTCTCCCTGGGCAAATTGAATGCCGATACCGGAGCCCTGGGCGAAGGGCTTGATAATAACCTTCTCACCTAGAGCTTCAAGGCATTGATTGACGGACAGGTTTAACGGGTCTGTACGAGAAACGACACAGTCTTTTGCCATGGGAATACCCGCAGCCTGTAAAATACGCTTGGTTGTGACCTTGTCCAGAGCGCACGCACTTCCTAAGACCGTTGAGCCAACGTAAGGGATGCCCATGATCTCAAGAAGCCCCTGCAGACAGCCATCCTCACCCATTGGGCCGTGGGCGACTGGAAAAACAACATCGACCTGATGAAGAGTCAAGTTAGCAGGCAGCATTTCATCCAGCTCAAGAGTTACTACTTTTTGATAGTTTCTCTCTAACGGAGGGCTGATACGCCCAGCTGACAGTCTGGAGACGTTGGCTTCAGGGGATAGGCCGCCGCAAATTATTCCTACGGTTATACTTCTGTCTGGCATCTAGTGATCCATAGCTTAAGAATACTGTTCATGAAATGTAGTTGTTTTTGTAAGACAGCATATTGATTATTTATTTCTGATCTTATAAGGCTTTGAAAGGGGGCTTAGTAATCAGAGGACCACCAGTCGTAGAAGCCTTTAACTAACAGAATGGTCGAGAATACCCCTGCCGCAGTCATGTAGTGCTTGAAAAAAATACTTTTATTTGGGTCGCTGGCATGTAATCACAGGTATCCTATAAGAGAGTCCATATAGTCCTGACCCGATATTAGTAACAACATGATTGAAGAAATAGGTGCCTCGTGTTCAGCATCAACAAATTTCCAAGAGTGGTCCGACTTGTCTTTTACTGGAAAGTTCCTTGTGAAAATGTTGGTAATGCTTCCGGATTGGTGCTCAATTAAAAAGAATGAAGGAACTTTCTGTTTATAGAGCGTTTATTGTGATGTCCCTTTGACTCAGGCGTAGCAAGTTTAGACGTATGTGGTGGTTATCCAGCAAACAGCGTTTCTTTTGTTTGTGAATAACCGATTGATTGATCAATATTTCTTATATAAATCCACTTATAAAGTAGGCTGGCCTCATGATGACTAATATTCAGAGGTTGCCCAGCGATAAAACCCATTTGCCAATATTCCTCCGAATATTAGCTTCATTATGAATGGGCTATAACTTGGCGTGGCCTTACTGAGAAGGAAACTGATGAGTCCTGTTGTACCTGCTATACCTAAGCCTGTTATTGTGCCAGAGGCAAATGCTTCTGCGCTGGTGGGGGTGCTTGCCATGCCCAGCGTATGGCCTATTGTGCCTGTTGCAGGGCTTAAGGCTTTCCAGAGAATGCTGATGTTTGGGTGTCGCTGAGAGTAGTCCGGAAGGTTTTGTAATGGGGGGATTTCGTCGATTAGCTGCCAGTCATTGATTATTGCGTGAAGGGTGTGTTTATTATCACTCTTACTCAAAAACGCGCTGGGTTGAATATCAAAGTATTTATTGCCATTGCTGTTTTCAGCATGCTGCAGCTGCTGTGCAGCTTCCATTAATTGAAGCATGCTGTTTTGATCTGGTTCCGTTTTTATTGTGGAGCTTTGAAAAAACTTATTGTTTCTCAGGGGGATAGAGATTGAGTTAATGAATGTATTTTCATCGTAAGAGTGCTCTTTCTCCTTAATTTCTGCTACCGCTAAGTTATCAGGCAAGGCACTCACCGCTCTTTCGCTTAATGAAAGTATTGCTAAAGCAGGATGTGGGCTGAAATGTCCATTCTCGACTTTATGACACAATATGGCATCAATAGTATTGCTTCCATCGAAATTAAGTTCATTGAAAACTCGGGTCGTAACTAATTTGGCCAGCATGGTGTATTGTTGAAGTTTCTCTACTTCAGGATTGGATGCATTATGAGAAATAAGAGAAAGATAGGCGATTTTTTTGATTCTCTGATCATGGCAGAAATAGTTTCCCGATGTTTTAACTACTTTTTTAGGCAGTGATATGGGAGGAGCACAAGGATCTACGAAATAATCTGCAGGGGCAACAATTTTATTTTTATCAAGCAAAATGCCTTTTGTCATTCTTTTTTCTCGGGCTAAGGGGGATCCCGGGCAGTGGTCAAAGTGGATGCTTACAACAGGTGGAGCTTCCATGTACTTTTCCAGGTGATATCCGAAGGCTTCAAAAACGGAAAAATCGGGTTGTCCATTTTGATGGCCCTCGTCTCCAAAGGAGAGTAGGGGGATTGAGAATAATAGGAGTGTGATTTTAAACAGCGAAAGTTTGGTAAATCGATTCACAGGTTCCCTACCTTATTTGAAATGCGGTGTCGTGAAAAATTAGATGTATCCATCAAACAGAGTTTTAGTTATTCATATTTAATGTTTAAGTTCTTTTGACATTTTTTTTGTCGAAAAATTCTATTTGCGACTGGGGGATATTTTAGTTATTTAATTTTTTCTTGTTAGTATTTTCCGCAATATCGACAACGTGTGTACTTTTGTACTGTTACATCAGTACAGGTGGCTGAGATAAATTGAACACGGCATGAAGACTGAGTCCTGGTTTCAGGTAATCAAACTGCTGAAGGGACAGCAGGATGTGGACGCGCTCCATGAGGTTATGGGGGTGTTACTGACTCGAGAAGAGCGGGAGGCAATTGGCTCAAGGTTGGCCATTATGCGGGCCCTGCTTTCGGGAGAAGAGTCTCAACGGGAGATCGCCAGGCGGATCGGGGTGAGCATCACCAAGGTGACCCGCTGTTCAAATTATCTCAAAACGCTGTCTGATGCTGAAATGTCTATGATTGAACAGATCTAAATAGTCAGTGTCTTATTAGAAAACAGACTTGAGCTGAATAAACAAACAGTTCCATAAAGCAGTAGGAATAATAATGTCTGAAGCAGTTATAACGGAAAGTTCTTCGGACTCTGCCAGGAAGCAGGGTTCGGTTCTTGGAGGAACGGTGATCGTTGCCGGAACCGCGATTGGTGCCGGAATGTTTTCACTGCCGGTAGCCACCAGCGGTCTCTGGTTTGGTTACTCAATGCTGCTGATGGTCTTTACCTGGTATTGCATGTACAGTGCCTCACTCTACCTTCTGGAAGCCAATCTGCGTTTCCCGCTGGGTGCGAGCTTCGATTCTATTGCCGAGGGCACCATTGGTTCTGTTGGCCGTGTTGTTAACGGGGCCTCTGTTGCCTTTCTTTGCTACATCCTGACTTATGCCTACATCTCGGGTGGCAGCTCCATCATTACGTATTCTCTGGAAGCTGTAGATGGCATCTCACTCTCCCCGCCGATGGCCAGCTTTGTTTTTGCCTTGGTGCTATCGGCTATTGTAATGACCGGAACCCGTGCGGTAGATCGTGTGAGTACGGTGCTGATTGGCGGAATGGTAATAACCTTTCTATGGAGTATCAGCGGCTTATTGGGCAATGCTTCGTCTGACTATTTGATGCCGGGTCTGTCCTTTTCTGAGGTTTTTCCTTTTTCATTCGGAGCATTGGGCTTTCTGACGGTCAGCTTTGGTATGCAGACTGCGGTACCCAGTATTACCCGTTACCTCAATAAAGATGGAAAGCAGGTAAGGTTTGCTCTTTTGACGGGCTCTCTGCTGGCTCTGGCGTTTTATGCTCTGTGGCAGTTCAGCTTCTTCGGAAATCTGCCTCGTGAAGCGTTCCCTGCCATTATTGCTGCTGGAGGCAATATTGGCGATATGCTGGGTGCACTGTCCGAGTCTGGTCTTGATATGAATATTTCGAATGTGCTGCAGTGGTTTGCCAATATGGCGGTGGCCAGCTCATTCCTGGGAGTAGCGCTGTGCCTGTTCGATTACATCGCTGACCTGTTTGGCTTCGACAATAGCTTTGTCGGTCGTTTAAAAACCGCTGCGATTACCTTTATTCCACCAACCCTGCTGGGGGTATTCCTGCCAAATGGCTTTATCACCGCCATTGGCTTTGCCGGGCTGGTACTGGTTGTATTCTGCATTCTCTCTCCAGTAGTCATGGCCTGGGTTGGCCGTCAGCGAGGAGAGGGTGGCTATGAGGTACCTGGTGGGACCTTGCGAATGGCCCTGATCTTCCTGTTCGGTATTGCGGCGATGGTGCTGGCGGGGCTGGATTTGATGGGGGCTCTGCCAAAGTTTGGCTGACTCTTCTTTTATGTGATTTTATTGATCGCCCAGAGAGTAACTCTCTGGGCGTTTTTTTATCTGTGGGCACTAAAAGTTCTGAAATTTTTTCCCCCAGTCTTTATAATTCGCCTCCATTAGATATCTTCAGGAGCGAGCAGAAGCGCTATGGGTTTCAAATGTGGCATCGTTGGATTGCCAAACGTTGGTAAATCAACGCTATTTAATGCCTTAACCAAGGCGGGTATTGATGCAGAAAACTTCCCATTCTGCACCATCGAGCCCAATGCCGGTGTTGTTGCCATGCCAGATCCCCGTCTGGATAAGCTGGCGGCAATCGTTAAACCTCAGCGAGTGTTGCCGACCACCATGGAGTTCGTGGACATCGCGGGTCTTGTAGAGGGGGCTTCCAAAGGGGAAGGTCTGGGTAACAAGTTTCTGGCGAATATCCGTGAAACGGATGCGATTGCCCATGTGGTTCGCTGCTTTGCCAATGACAACGTCATTCATGTGGCCAACAAGATTGATCCCCGTGCTGATATTGAAATCATCAATATGGAACTGGTGCTGGCGGATCTTGAAAGCTGTGAAAAGCAACTGCAGCGTGTTGCCCGTTCTGCCAAGGGTGGTGATAAGGATTCAGTAGCCCAGAAGGGGCTGCTGGAAAAAGTCATTCCTCACCTTGAGGCGGGTAGCCCAGTTCGCTCTCTTGAAATGAGTGATGATGAGCGGAAGCTGGTTCGTTTATTCCACCTGTTGACCATCAAACCCACCATGTATATTGCCAATGTGGATGAGGATGGTTTTGAGGATAACGAATACCTGGATACCGTTCGGGAAATTGCGGCCCAGGAAGGGGCGGTGGTGGTGCCGATCTGCAACAAGCTGGAATCGGAAATCGCGGAACTGGATGATGAAGAGCGTGCGGAGTTCCTGACCGATCTGGGGATGGAAGAGCCAGGTCTGGATCGTGTAATCCGTGCGGGTTATGAGTTGCTTGGTCTGCAAACCTACTTTACTGCTGGAGTAAAAGAGGTGCGGGCCTGGACTGTGAAGATTGGAGCAACGGCCCCACAGGCTGCCGGTGTGATTCACACTGATTTTGAGCGTGGTTTTATTCGTGCGGAAGTCACCAGCTATGATGATTTTATCAAATACAATGGTGAGCAGGGTGCCAAAGAAGCAGGCCGTCTGCGCGTAGAAGGCAAGGCATATATTGTTCAGGACGGTGATGTTATGCACTTCCTGTTTAATGTCTGAAACTTGCTGAAAAAATGCTAAATGAAGGCATGCGAAAGCGTGCCTTTTTTCGTTGTGCTACCGAATCGCCTATTTGCCGGTCGTCGTATTATGAATCTGCTTTGCTTATATGCTTTTTGCTTGACAGGTTCGGGTGAAATCACTAAAGTGCGCACCATCTTTCGGCGGCTAGGTAGCTCAGTTGGTTAGAGCACAGCACTCATAATGCTGGGGTCGGCAGTTCGAATCTGCCCCTAGCTACCATCTAATCTTTTCACTAGATACATGATGGTTGCTAAAACGAGTTTTCGTATAGTAGCATCGGAAGTCCTTTGTGAGCGAAGAGTTAACTGTTCGCTTCTTTGCTGGGGTGTCGCCAAGCGGTAAGGCATCAGGTTTTGATCCTGACATGCGGGGGTTCGAATCCCTCCACCCCAGCCATTTATCCTGTTGTTGTGAAGTCGATGTAACAAAGGCTGGCATGTTTCTTGACATGAACGTTCGGAATCACGACAATAGCGACCGATTTAGTGGCTAGGTAGCTCAGTTGGTTAGAGCACAGCACTCATAATGCTGGGGTCGGCAGTTCGAATCTGCCCCTAGCTACCACTTATTCGGATATGCATCCTGCATAAATAATTGGGGTGTCGCCAAGCGGTAAGGCATCAGGTTTTGATCCTGACATGCGGGGGTTCGAATCCCTCCACCCCAGCCATATCAAACCTTCCTGATTGCTCAGGAAGGTTTTTTTATGCCTCTGTTTTTTCTTCTGGAAGGTGTTTCATCAGAAACTTCTGAACATTCTCACCCATTACTTTTCTGATTTCTGTTTCAGAGAAGCCTTTTCTCATCATCAATTCTGTCAAAACAGCCAGCTCAGAAGCGTCCAGGCTAACCTTTGTTCCTCCATCAAAATCTGAGCCCAGGGCAATATGATCCTCTCCCGCCAGATCAATCGCATAACGCAGAGTATTAACAATCCCTTCTGGAGAGGTGTCGCAGATGGCGTCCCAGAATCCAATGCCAATTAATCCGCCTTTCTCGGCGATACGCTGGATCAAGTTATCTGAAATGTTTCGGGGGGAGTCGCAGGTGCCGAGAATACCGGTGTGAGAGATCACCACAGGACGTTTTGCCAGCTTCAGAACTTCATCAACCACGGATTCTGAAGAGTGGGCCAGGTCGACGATCATATTTAACGCTTCCATTCTGGCCAGAGCCCGGCGGCCAAAGAGGCTCAGACGGGAGCCGCTGACGCCGTGCAGAGAGCCGCCCAGTCGGTTGTCAAAGAAGTGGTGAAGACCAATCATGCGGTATCCAGCTTCGTAAAGGCCTTCCAGGTTATCAAGGTTGCCTTCAAAGGCGTGGGCTCCTTCCAGTGCCAGCAGTGCTGCAACTTGTTGGCTGCCTTTTTGGCGAGCAGTAAGAACCATTCCCAGATCCGACTGATTGCGAATAATTTTCAGGTCTTCAGGATTGCTCTGTTCGAGTTTATGCAGCTTTCCAGACTGGTAAAGAGCCCTTTGATAAAGACTGTTCCAGGTGGCCGGTGGCCAAGCTTGAATCATTGCCAGCAGGGTGATGCCGTCGGGTGCATCACTTTCATTTCGACTGTAATTCTGCCCTCTTGGGGATTTGGTCGGGACGGCAAATGTCTGTATGGCCACATTACCTTGCTGGAGCCTTGGGAGGTCCACGTGTCCATAGTTTGCTTGCTGACTCAGGTCTCGATTCCATAGCAGGCTGTCTGCATGTAGGTCCGCAACGGTCAGCTGCTGATGGAGCCTGGAGGCTTCCTGAGAAATGGGGTAAGGGGGGTGGGCGTTAATTTGGTTGGTGCCTTTTTCAATGGCGGCGGGGGCAAAGATCAGGGTGAATCCCAGCGCGATAATGATGAATATAGAAGAGATGGAGGCGGTGAGTTGCCACCCTTTGCTGATGCGGCGGTTTTGGTTTTCTTTCGTCATAGCCTGAAGCCTGTATACGACAAGTTGTTATTTTTATTAAGTGGTGTCAGGACGCGCAGTCAGTGTATCAGTGGAGTACCAGGGATAGCTAATGGAAAAACTGTGTTTTGGGTTAATAAACTCTGTATAGATAACCGCCTTTTTAAATTGATTTGAGATATTAAAAGGCGATTTTTTTAATCCCTAAATACACTGATAGCTGTGCATATAGTTTTGTCTATTCAGTTGGAGTCGTCTGATGCGGACATTGATATACCAAAAGAAGATTTTCTGGGCCATGGCCTTTCTATGTCCTTTCCTGGTCGCCAGTGCTTTTGCTGGTCATCATGGTAAGGGGCCTTTAACGTTGCCAAAAGAGCGAACACTGTCGGAAAGGGTTGAGGCTCTGCAAAAAGTCAGGCTCGCTGAAAGGCCTCAGCGCTATGCTGAAGAGCTGTTTATGATGCAGGCACCTGATTACAGTAAGCGGTTGTTTGTAGACAGTGGCAGCTTTGTTGCAGTCTCTCAGCATGTAGGTCAGCAGGCGACGGAAGATGTTATTAACTCCACACTGTTTGCACAGTTAGCTGCCAGCCATGACTACGACAAAAATACCCAGCTGACCCAGTGGTATGAAAGGTACACAGATGTTATGAGTCTACAGGGCTGGGATATCAGTGATTTTGAAGAAAGTTCGCTGTCTTCTGCTTCCACTGATCTAAGCGTCAGTGAGGTCATTTTCGATATATTGAAGGCAGCGCTGAAAGACCCTTCTGAACAGGCAATGGTGAATGCTGCTGTGGCTGCATTGAAAAAACTGGAGAAAGAGGGGCCGTTTATTTCATTGTTTAATCATTCTGCCATTGGTGCCAACCGGGCAAATTTTCAATCATCTTTTGTGACTCATGATGAGCATGGGTTGGTCAGTATGAACCTGGGGTATTTTGTGGTGGGCTTCAAAGACATCAGCTCTACCATTCTGTTTCTTCGAGTCAAGGAAGGCGAGTCCTGGATAAAGAGCCACAGTGAAACGATAAAGCTGGATTATGATGTCTTTAATCAGATACGTGGTCAGATCATTGAAAAGCTGGGTGATAATGCGCGGTCTCAAGTAGCTGGTATTGATATATAGGGCTTGAATATCCTTTGCTCTTAGACCTTGTTATTAAGGTCTGAGATGGTTCAGAGGGAAAGCTGTTTTTCTAATCGGTTGCCGGAGAACAAAGCTGGAATGTACGCCGGTAACGCCCTGAATTCGTGTCACCTTGTTAAGTAGAAAATCCTGATAGTAGTTCATGTCAGGCACCATCACTTTGACCATATAGTCTGCTGATTGTCCGGTAATCAGCAGACATTCAATCACTTCGTCATAACTGTTGATGGTTTCTTCAAAGTGCTCAAATCGCTCTGGCGTGTGTCTATCCATACTGATATGAATCAGTACGGTAAGGTTTAGTCCCAGCTTTTCCGGGTTTAGCAGTGTTACTCTGTCTTTTATTAATCCAGACTCCTCCAGCTGCCTGACCCTGCGTAAGCATGGGGAAGGCGTCAGTCCAATCAGGTCCGCCAGGTCCTGGTTACTGATGTGGGCGTTTTTCTGCAGTTCCTGAAGTATCCGGATATCGTAGCGATCGAGCTTCATGATATTTTCTTTTAATAATAGATAAGTTGTTGGCAAATTATTGCGCTATTTCGGGGTTTTATCCATTAATTCGCAATCTTTTGCCAAGCCGTTTTTTCTATACTTATCCCGTACTAAAGAGTGTCGCCAAAAGTGACACCCAGTCATCCTGGCCAAAAGCCTACGATGAAATAAGTATTCCCAATCAGGAATGCGGGTCAGAGTAACTCACAAGGTTCGATGATAGAGAGTAGAGAGCGTATTAACAGGCTAGGTGTTATGAGCTCAAA
The DNA here is from genome assembly GCF_965196975.1 of Endozoicomonas sp. NCBI lineage: Bacteria > Pseudomonadati > Pseudomonadota > Gammaproteobacteria > Oceanospirillales > Endozoicomonadaceae > Endozoicomonas > Endozoicomonas sp. The sequence continues at coordinate 2,899,987 of NZ_OZ239981.1, read as the reverse complement.
CAAGATTACAGACCGCTGATTATCTGGGGAGATGATCAGCGGTTTTTGCTTTTTGATATGAATACTTCTTTATTCTGGGCGTTGCCAGATATATGGATCAGAAGCGATAGTTGTACTGAAGGCTCAGAATATGAACGTCTGCAGCAGGTACTTCGGCGTGCATCATGCCCACTGGGCTGTGTTCATTGATGTCGACTTTCTGGCTTTTCAGATAGGCGTAACCGAAATCAATACTCTGTGCTCTATCTACTTTGTAGCTTCCGCCTACACTCAGCCAGATGCGGTCTGCATCGGGAATCCGGAAGGTACGGTACTCATTTCGAACCGGGCTGTTATCTCTGGCAATACCGGTTCGCCAGGTCCATTGGTCGTTGTGCTGGTAAGTCATACCCACCGCGTAGCGCCAGCTCTCTGTCCACTGTTCCTGAATGGTGGGAAACGCCTGGCCATTGTCCAGATCGGTTGCCAGCTTATCAAAACTGGACCAGCCGGTGTGTAATGCACTGGCGTGGATCGCCAGCTGGTCATTGAGCTGATGGTGAACCGACAGTTCTGCGATAGAAGGCAGTGTCAGATCAACAGAGCCACCAGTATTCCAGCTTGGATTGATATCGGATGAGACTTTTCCTTCCAGTGTCATTTTGACTTCAGAGCGATAACTCAATCCCATCCGGGTGGCTTCAGTAGCCTGCCAGAGAATGCCGGCATTCCAGCCATAGCCCAGGTCATCGCCGGTCAGTTTTGACAACGTCATGGGGCCATGGGTTGATGTCAGTGTTGCATCGGCATAAACAATGTTTACACCAAACCCAATACTCAGGTCATCTCTAACCTGGTAAGCAACGGATGGATTCAGATTGTAGGTCATCAGCTCGGTTTTATCCGCTGCTGGAGTGATACCGGAGGCGCTGCCGTAATGGGTTGCCAGACCGAAATTGCTGAAGCCTCCAATGCCAACTGTCCAGCGCTCATCTATCGGGCGTACGTAATAAAATGTAGGAACCACTGCCTCATCAGCAACATGCTTTGCTATTTCGTAGCCATCCCGCCTCACATCCACTTCTGGTTTGATATAACTGACCGCTGCCGTAAAAACCTGCTTGTCCAGCAGGGACATGCCTGCTGCATTTCTTGCAATGACGGATGCGTCGTCAGCTATCGCTGCTTCACCTGCAAATGCGCGGCCCAGGCCTGCAGCACTGTGCTCATTGACCTGGAAGCCGGCGGCATTGGCGAGCATGGGGAGTGCTGCCAGTACTGCTGTTGAAAATGATGTACGGCTAAAATGTGTTCTGCGTGACATATAGGAATGGTCTTTTAGATGTATGTCTGCTCCTGCCGAGTTTTGTCGCCGATGGCAGGATGCTTGAAGGTGCAGGCACTTTACCCAGACAAAGGTTTTCTTCCTATTGATTTATCTGGCTACCAGATTTGCGTTTTATGCATATCTCAAATGATGTCCGTTTTGCTTATACTGTCGCTCCCTTTGCCGAACCGGCCGCTCTATGGATATCGATGAGCTAAGGCGCTATGACCTGAACCTGCTGGTTCACCTGCATGTCCTGCTTGAAGAGTGCAGTGTGAGCCGTGCTGCCCGACACCTCAACCTGAGCCAGTCAGCCATCAGTCGCTCCCTCCAGCGTTTGCGCGAGCATTTTCAAGATGAGCTCTTTATTCGCCGCCCTCACGGACTGCAGCCCACTGCACGGGCTCTGGCCTTACAAAGTGAGCTTGCAGCCTTGCTTAAGCAGCTCTCACTGCTGGTGCGGCCGGGTCACTTTGAGCCCGCGCTCTGCAAGCGCCAATTTACCCTCAGCGCCATGGATCACATCGCTATTCAACTGATCCCGGGCCTTCTGGCCTGGCTTGGACGAGTGGCGCCGGATGTACGTTTAGGGCTGCACCCCTGGAATAACGACAGTATTCGAGACATGGCTTCTGGCCGTCTCGACCTGGCGATCAACTTTGTTGCCCAGGATCGACCCGACCTGTACCAGCGAATACTCTGCCCAGCAACACCGGTGGGTATGGTCAGTCATGATCATCCTCTGGCCAGCAGGCAGGCGCTGACAATGGCAGAACTGATTTCGGTGCCGCACGTGATGGTGGATATCGCTGAATTTTCCGAAATGGGGCGATTTGATCGTGAGCTTGCCCGTAAGGGGCTATCGAGAACCATTATTCTGGAAACCAGTGATATCCAGCTTGGTCTGGAAGTGGCAGCGAGTAATCAGGCGCTGATGATCGGTACTCGCGAAATGTCAAAGACACTGACCAGAAGACACAGCCTGGTGTTACTGGAGCTACCCGCGGGGGTTACCTTCATGCAGTTGAACTATCTGCTGACCTGGCACCGGTTACAGCATCAGGATCCTGCCCAGTGCTGGTTTCGGCAGGTAGTATACGATCATTGTCTTGCATTGCGTTGAAGCACTATAGCACTTCAATTTCCTGAACCTGCTATGAGATCTTGAGTCTTTCGGCCTATCACTTATCTGGCCATCAGTCCTACTTATCAGAAAGGTCATGAAGTGAATTGATTATAGATAATGGGATTTTGTTGATTACCGATTCAATTTTGTCTGAATATTTTTTCCTGGACGTTCTATTATTACGCCTCCACGAATCATCACCCTTTATTTGCAAGGATTCACCTTGGACGCAACCATCACTCTGGATCTTGTTATTTTCCTTTTTGCGGTAGCTACTGCTGCCGGTTTTGTTGATTCCATTGCCGGAGGCGGTGGCTTGATAGCAATGCCAGCTCTTCTGGCGGCAGGACTTTCACCGGTTCAGGCTCTGGCCACCAATAAGCTTCAGGGCACCGGAGGCACTCTCTCAGCCAGCTTCTATTTTATCTCCAGAGGAGCGGTCAATCTCAGGGAGATGCGTCTGGCGATAGTGATGACATTTATTGGCAGCACCATGGGTACGTTGCTGGTGCAGAGGATTGATGCGGGAGTGTTGGAGCAGGCCATTCCGTTTCTGCTCATTGGTATCGTTCTCTACTTTCTCTTTTCTCCACGACTGAGTAGTGAGCAATCAGGACAGATGATCTCTTTGTCAGTATTCTCATTTACCGCAGCTGTGGCGATTGGCTTTTATGATGGTTTTTTTGGTCCCGGTACTGGCTCGTTTTTTACGATCGCGTTTGTCAGCTTGCTGGGTTATTCCATTACCAGTGCCACTGCTCATACCAAAGTTCTGAATTGCACCAGTAATTTAGCGTCCCTGTTGTTTTTCATCATTGGTGGGCACGTGGTGTGGACTGTTGGACTGGTCATGATGCTTGGTCAGGTTCTTGGAGCCCGGCTTGGTTCCGGGGTGGTGCTCAGTCGAGGGCAGACATTAATTCGTCCAATGATCGTCTGTGTTTCGCTGGCCATGACCGCGAAACTTCTTTGGGGGAATTATGGACATTTGTTGCAGTGAAAGGCATCTTGTTTGAAACCATTGCCCTTTTTCCCTGAAGAGGTTGCCAGTTGTCGGGCAGTCTTTCAGGAAAGTTCGGAACCTTTATTCATGGAAACAACCTGGTATAGCTGGCTGTTTGGTGCCGCTTATTTGAGCGCCATTGTTGCTTTTGCTGTTGTGGTGATCATGACACGAAGACCCGTGGGCGTTTCTCTGGCCTGGCTGGTGCTGCTGTTTGCACTGCCCGTTGCAGGGTTTGTTCTTTACCTGCTATTTGGTTCTCCCCGACTGGGAACCCGCCGGTTAAAGCGCATGCGTGCACTTTATCCCGATTATGCGCAATGGTATCAGCACTTGTCCCGGATTATCTCAGGCAATGAGCCATCCCGCTGTCCGGTGACTTTGCATAGTGGGATTTTCTCGTTGGCAGAAAAGAACATGAGTGTTCCTTTGCTTCCAGGTAACCATCTGCAGTTATTTTCTGGCTTTGAAAGTATCATTGAGCATCTGTTGCGAGATATAGAAAATGCGCAGCACAGTGTGGTCATTGAGTTCTACATATGGGAGCCAGTCGGTCGTGCGGAGGATGTGGCTGAGGCAGTTATTCGTGCTGCCAGGCGAGGTGTTGATTGCCTGGTTGTGCTGGATAATGTTGGTAGTCGGGGCTTTTTGAATGGTTTGTGGGCTCGTCGTTTTCGTCTGGAGGGAATCAGTGTTACGGCTTCCATGTCGGTAGGCCCATTCCGGATGCTGGTTGAGCGTATTGATATACGTAACCACCGGAAAATTCTGGTTGTGGATGATCAGGTAGCCTGGACAGGTAGTTTCAATCTTGTCGACCCCTCACTGTTTAAACAGGATGCTCAGGTGGGGCAGTGGGTAGATGCCATGGTCAGAATTGATGGTGTGGCTGCCCATGTTTTGGGTGCCATTGTTCAGTGGGATAAGGCTCTGGAAACCGGTCAGGGGCATCCATCGTTCAATCGGCAGTATGAGTACCCTTCAGCGGCGCATCGTGGGCGGGAAGGTGCATTTGTGCATGTTCTGCCTTCTGGTCCGGATGTGGACCGGGAGATGTTGCAACAGGTTCTGTTGACCGCTATTTATGAAAGTCGAGAAGAGCTCCTGATCAGTACACCGTATTTTGTGCCCGATGAGTCATTGCTGACGGCGTTGAAATCGGCAGCAATGCGCGGTGTTGATGTCCAGTTGCTGGTTCCAGCAAAAAATGACTCGAGAATGGTTCACCATGCCAGTCGTTCCTATTATCAGGAGCTGCTTCAGGCCGGGGTTACTATTCAGCAGTTTAATGGGGGGCTGTTGCACACCAAGTGTGTTCTGGTAGACCGTGAAACGGCATTGTTCGGTACGGTAAATCTGGATATGCGGAGCGTCTGGCTAAACTATGAAGTGACCTTGATTGTTTATGATGACGGTTTCGGTCAGCAGATTTTCCATGTTCTGCAGTCGTATATGAAGCAGGCCAGTCAAGTAGATATCAGCCTTTGGGCAAAGAGACCCTTTCGACGAAAGCTGCTGGAAAATACTCTGCAGTTACTAAGCCCTCTTTTGTAATGCAATTATGCGAGCAGCGCTAACAGTGATTACTGTTGACGTTTCATGATTCTTGCAGGAAATGTTCCTATATTGTTGTTTAGATCTCAATAAATCCTGTCTTTTTCTATTTTTTAGGTGAAAACACTGATACGGCTAAGGCCTTATATGTGAAATAAAGGCTTTAATCGGGAGGCCATTATTTCGCCTCTCCAAGCTCACTTCTAACAAAATATTCTTTCTGATCATTGGGTTAACCTGTGTCGCAGGGTTGGCCAGTGCTATTCATTAAGAATGGAAACAGGGGACAGGTTTTGCCGCAGACGTTAAAAGCCACAGACATCATGGCCACAGGCCTGATGACGTTTGCTCTCTTTCTGGGAGCAGGAAATATTATCTTTCCTCCATTTCTGGGGCATATGGCAGGTACTGAGCTGATTGTCGCTATGCTCGGCTTTCTCCTGACGGGCGTTGGCCTGCCACTACTGGGTGTGATTGCCTGTGCCCGTGCTGGTGGTGGTTTGGAAAAGCTGACGGCTGTTTTCCCTCCAAAAATTGCCTTAACGTTTGCAGTTATTCTCTTCCTGGCTATTGGACCTCTGTTTGCTTCTCCAAGAACCGCCGTGGTTTCTTATGAGCTGGGTCTGCTGCCCTTTATTGGTGAATCCGGTACCCTTTCACTGGCCCTGTTTTCTATCGCATTCTTTGCTGTTGCACTTTATCTGGCGTTGTTTCCAGGCAGGCTGGTTGAAACGGTTGGTAAACTGATCACACCTCTACTGGTGGTTGTTCTGGCAGTTATTGCCGTGGGTGCTTTCCTTTATCCACAGGGCGAGGCTGGCACTGCTACTGAGTCCATGATCAGTCAGGGGTTCTTTAATGGGTTCCGCGAAGGTTACCAGACCATGGACACTCTGGGTGCTCTGGTTTTTGGTGTGGTCATAATCAATGCCATTCAAAGTAAAGGTGTAACAGATACACGACAGGTTGCGCGTTATACATTTATTGCAGGCCTGATTGCTTCTGTTGGTTTATCACTGGTTTATCTGGTGCTGGGTTACATCGGTTCCACCAGCCATCAGCTGGTGGCCGCCCCACAAAATGGTGCGGAGATTATCAGCCTGTTTGTTAATGCGGTATTTGGTTCCTGGGGTAAAGTGGTTCTTGCTATCACGGTTATTCTGGCCTGTTTGACTACGGCCATTGGTCTGCTCAGTGCTTGCGGTGAGTATTTCTCCCGTGTTTTCCCTGCTTTAAATTATCGTAGCTGGGTCATCCTCTGTGCTCTGGCCAGTGCACTGATTGCCAATGTTGGATTAAATACGCTGCTGAAAGTTACCATTCCAGCGCTGCTGATTATCTATCCTATAGCGATCGCCCTGATTGTTGTGACCCTGTTAACATCGTGGCTGGCGAAACCAGAGCGGGTAATGACATGTGTGCTTATTCCGGTTGGCCTGATTAGTATCGTCGAGGGCCTGCATGCTGCTGGCCTGTCTTTTGTTGAGCCAGCCTACGCATTGCTTGCGTATCTGCCTCTTCAGAAAGAAGGTCTGGTGTGGTTGTTGCCCGGTGTTCTGGGTGGCGTTCTGGGGATGCTAACGTCCGTTCGCTCTTCTGATGTGGTAGAACCGGTTAACAATTGAGCGTTCTTTGATAAAGCTACCTGAATTTGGTTTCAGGTAGCTTTTCCGTTCATTTGGCCCCTGCTTCGACCAGTGTGTTGAGGTAGGGTTGGCCATGGTGATGGTGAGCAATGATCTCTGCTAATGTTTTCCCATTGCTATCCCTGGCGTCGAGATGGAAACCTGCGTCGAGAAAAAAAGGAACAAAACGGGCGAAATCATCTGGCCGCAGGTAGCGGTATGCCCTCAGAAGAATGTGATGGTCTCTATTCCCCCCATCCGCCGGCTGGAGTGCCAGCAGGTTTTTTAAGCGCTCATCACTTAACTCCTCACCAATAACTTTTTGTTTGTCTTTTTTCATTACACTCTCAGCCTTAATTCTTTTTTATGGGTGCTTCACTGTTGTGTGATAGTGGTTGAGCCAAAGAAGCGGGTAATGACGTCATTTTACAGAGGCAGGAATAAAGTTATATAACTTGAATAGGATATTTTTTTCTTATTTTAAATCTAAAAAGAATATAAGAGAAAAGAGCATTTGCTCAAAAAACTCTAAATAAGCGCCTGCTGACTATAATAGTTTCTGTAAAAATGGAAATTTTGACATAACTGCCTGGATGCACCGATTTTACCAGTAGTTTGGGGCATTGTATGTCGGATAGCTCAGTAGACAGTCTTGAAAACTTGGGGTCCATGCAGGATAAAGAACCGGATCAAACTTCCGTTATGAAATGGACATCCAGGGATACAGGATGGATGCTGAACCTGTTTGGCACCGCAATTGGTGCTGGTGTTCTTTATCTTCCAATTACTGCGGGATCGGGTGGAATCTGGCCGCTGATTATCATGGCCGTTCTGGCGGGTCCGATGGTCTTGCTGGCTCATCGTAATCTTGTCCGTTTCTGTCTTTCTTCATCCAACCCTGAGGGGAACATTACCAGTACCGTTCGAGAGCATTTCGGTGAGCGAACCGGACGTTTGCTGACGCTCGCTTATTTCCTATCTGTCTATCCAATTTTGCTTTTGTATGCCATTGGCATAACTAATGTCGCCATCAGTTACATGGAACACCAGTGGCAGATGGTGCCTCCAGATAGAAGTCTGCTGAGTCTGGGGCTGGTTAGCCTTCTGATGCTCGCTATGCACACTGGTGAAACCTGGATGCTTCGAGCGGTAAAGCTGATGGTTTATCCGCTGGTTTTTACCCTGATCGCCGTTTCTATTTATCTGATTCCCCAATGGAACAGCGCTGTTTTTGATCAACCGGTCAATCTTAAAGATTCATTGTTGACACTGTTCATTACCACGCCGCTCTTGATATTTTCATTTAATCATTCGCCTGCCTGTTCTGCGTTTGCGCATGCCTACCAGGGGCGACTTGGCAACAGTCGTGCATGTCACGAAAAAACCGATCAGGTGTTAAAGCGAAATGTGCTCTTATTACTGGTGGTTATACTGCTTTTTGTTTTTTCCTGCGTATTGAGCTTAACGCCTCAAGAACTGTTGCAGGCCAGGGAAGAAAATTTACCGGTGCTTTCTGTACTGGCTTATCGATCTGATAATATGGTCTTCTCCATTATTGCTCCTGTGATTGCGTTTCTGGCCATTGCCAGTTCTTTCTTTGGTGTATACCTGGGAGCCTTGGAAGGGCTTCAGGGGTTTATTACCCAGCAATGGGTTCGTCATAATATTCAGCGTCCATTACCTCATGGGGCTGTGCATAGGGGGAGTATCCTGTTTATTCTTCTGACCTGCTGGGTGGCAGGTTATGCCAACTGGGATGTCATTGATATGGTGGAAATGCTGGTCGTACCAGTGTTGGCGACCATTCTCTACTTGATGCCGGTGTATGCGTTTTATCGTATCAAATCGCTTAAACCGTTTCGAAATCTGATTCTGGATGCCTTTATTTTTCTGGTGGGGGTCATGGCGATTACCGGTTTTCTGGTTGGTAAAATTATCTGACTGTTTTTTGACAAGTGATATTTTTATCATTAAAACAATGCGTTGCTTTGATTTGAGTTTTTGTATCTAAAGTCCTTTGTCTTCCCTCCTTTATTGAAGTGCTGAAAAGCTAAAATGAAATTATTCAAAACAAAAAGGAATTTGGAGGGAACCAAATGGCCGGTTCAGGTCCCGTTAATAATCAAACGCCATTTACCACTCAAACAACCTTACCTTCCGCCAATGCGGGTGGAGCAGGCCAGGCTCAGGAGGGAACTTGGAATTCGGTAAAAGTAACCACTTCGAATTTTAAGGGAGAGCCTGTTTTCAGGGAAGGGACTGATTTTAAACCAACTTCAATGTTTACCAGAGCAGTTCGGTCATTTAATCAAGTTAACCTTTTACCGGGTAAAGGGAATGGAGTGTTCACTTCAAAAACATGGGGGGCAATTCCTAAAGAAGCAGCTCTTGCACAAGTCAGCGGTGCGACTAAGGAAAGCGTGGATACGCTGGAAGGGCTAATTGATAGGCACAACAAACTAGCGGCAAAACTGGAAACACTTGAGACTGATAAGAATGCATTTCAAGGGAAAGTGGATGAATTTAAAAAGGAATGGGGTAGCACTCTGAAATTCCTCGACAAGGTAAAAGATGGTAAGGATTTCAAACAGGGAGCTAAGGTAACTATTCCTGATGAACAGGGTAATCCTAAAACTGGTCAGTTACTTTCAAGATCAAAGGGAGCCAATTTCGATAAGGCTCAACAGATGGCGAATGAGGTCCGCAGTCGACCAGAGTTTAAAACACATTTTGATAATAAACACTTCCTTGGCCAAGTTAAAGATGAAATAGCTCAAATTAAAGAAGAGTTGCATCAGTTGAAAGATCAACACTTATCCGCTTTCAAGAAAGCCCGTTCTGAAGTTCATGAAGGTAATAAAGATTTACTGAGAAATGCCAGGGATTTAAATAAGCAGCAGGTTAAGGCTGATTACAGTTACAAAAAATCAGAAGCCAAAGAAAGTTATCAGGAAACTAAACAGAATATTAGAGATACGGCTCAAAAAACAGACGAAAGACTTACTGAGGTAAGACAAGGTAAGAAAGAGAATAATGACCTTATCAAGGGTGATAAAAAGAAACTATCTGATGCCAATAGCAGGTTAGGCAGAGGTCTTGCATGGCTTGCCAAAAAAGCAATGCCAAAAGTTCAAGAAGAAGCATACTTTACGGGTTCTGGAAAAGACTCGATGGATACTTATAAGGAGGCTGTAGGCAAAGAGCTTAAGACTCATGAAGATACTCGGGCATCACAGAAAGAGGCAACTGCGGCGCTTAAAAAAGGGAAGAAAGAAGCCAAAAAACTTGAATGGGAAGCTCATACCAGGCATAAGGGAGCCAGCCCGTTTGCTGAGACAATGGCTGAAATGGGGATTTATACCAAGGCAGGCATTGGTACCGGTGGTGAGCTCGAAAGGCTAAAGGATGAGAAAACAGAGGCTTTGAAACAAGAGAAGAAGAATTACAAAAAGAGTAGGGCTGCTGCCAGAAAAGAAAAGAAAGCTGATACTGCTGCATTTAATGACTTGGTGAGTGGTAGAGCAAAACAGACTAAGCAAGCATCTGAAGTTGCAACTTCTAAAGAGCCAACGGCACCTGTAAGCAGTCAGGGAGTTGATCGTGATTCTGGTGTGGGGGATTTAGTTGATCATGGCACGGTACTGAATAAGTTCAATAATAATTTATACAGCACTCCCGAAGAGTGGCAGGCTGATATTAGCCAGATTGATAATCCTGGCTCATTAAATGCCCTTGAAGACGTGGTACAATCTTGGAATACCCAACAGGATGGCTGGGGAGAGATTCTTGAATTTATACAAAAACAGAGAGGCATCCAACAGTAGTGTATGCATTTGTAAATGTTTTCCTGACATAAAAAAGGCTCCTGATTTGGAGCCTTTTTTATGCTTGTTATTTTCTGACTTTTTAAATATTTGTCTGTTTTTTGACAACTGTTTTTTTAATAAAAACATCATCTTATTTTTTTGTTTTTTGTTTTATAGAGATGATTAAAGTATTTCAGATTTGTTGAGTTGGAGTGGCTAGAATTAAAATAACGTCAATCCAAGGAGTGGAAGGAGTAAGCGAAATGATGCAGGTTCAAAATCAATCTTCAGTTGGGGTTTTTTCTCCCGAACCAAGACTAACAAAACAAGAACAGGCTCAGCTAGAAACCGTAAAGGGATATTTAGCCCCACTAGGTTCAGTAGAGTCAGTTGAAGTAAGTCCAAAGGTTTCCGGGGTAAGAATTGACGAGAATAAAAAATCGAAAGAATTTGCAAAAGTTCCCTTGGGAACCAGAACAGCAAAGTTGTCTAAAAATATTGAGGCTAAAATCAAGAAAAGTAAGCATAGCTGGGTTGCTGAAAAGATTAAACATTTTGCTGCAACGGTGTGGAAGAAATTAACTGGCCAAAGATGGAAAAAAGTACCAGAAGAAAAAATGGCTAGAATTCTTGATACTTTAAGCGATAAGAAAGGGCCTGATGGTGTATCACCAAAAGATCAGGTAAAAGGGAAGTTGGAAGAGTATAATGCTGCTATTAAGGAGCGTAAGGCGTTAAAAGAGGAATGGCGCCAGCTAACAAAAAGTACTCTTGAGTATAAGTATGACTTCCGTGAAGCTTTACAGATGTTTAAGGCAACAGCAGGAAAAGGTACTGAAATACCACACCAGAAAGGCTTGATTTTTGCTGTACCCACTTCTGATGATGGTAAACAGAAAAAATACGTACAGCTGGATGCTGGTTCTGAAGCGGGTAATTTGAAAGTCGCTGAGCAGATTGGTAAAGAGCTTGGTGAGCATCCAAGTTTTCAGAAGTATACATCAGAGAGAAAAAGGATAGAGGGTATTCTCGAGGAAAGGGATAAGCTTCTTGAAAAGCTTGAAAGGTTGGAAGGTGAAATTCCTGGACTCGTCAAGAAAGATGCCAAACAGCGTCGAGACACCAAGGTCATTGCTGAGGCTCGCACTGCATCTGAGGCAAAGCAAGCCAAATTTACAGAGATTGATGATCAAACTCGTAAAGACTATGACGCAAAAGAAACAAAGCTCAAGTCTGATAAGGCAATGGTTGCAAAACGTAAAGATTTGAACACCGGCGCAGAGCAAAAGCTTGAGAAGGTTCGGGAGAACCTTGAGCAGTTCAGGTCTGAGTTGAAAATGGTTAGCACAGATCTGGAGCAGCTTGAGAAAACTCAGGGTAAGGTTTCAAAAGACTCTGCTGCAGATATCCATATTGAGCGCCTCGTCAAGCAGAAGAAGCATCTTGAGAAAAGCATTAATGACCTTGAGAAAAAACAGGATCACCTGCTGAGTCAGGTTAAGAATCGCTCCTCAAGAATCAAGACTGAAGAGAAAGTTATAAAAGAAGAACAGCGTGAGCTGGATGGCGCATACAAGAGAGCTGACGCTGAGAAAAAGAAAGTGGCTAAGGATAGTGTGGCTGCTCTCAACAAGGAAGTAAAACGTCACAAAAAGAATTATAAAGATGAGGTCGCTGATGTTCGTTCAGTGGTATCAGGGAGACCTGGTGCAGAGAAAGACGCGGGTAAGGCTACCGGAAAACTACCAGCAGGCGATGTGGTTGAGGTTTCCGATATGGATCCATTATTGGCGGATGATCAGCTTGATCAGTCTCATCAAGAGGCTTTACTTAGAGAGCAAGAGGTAAAGGACAAAATGGATAAGTGGGAGAAGTTTGAATAGCCTAGTCCTTTAACCAGTCAGGTATTGATTTATCTGATCTGAATAAAAAAGCCTCCAATACTGGAGGCTTTTTTATTTTAAAGGCATATAAGTTTATCAGTGGCCTTTCAGCGCGTAGATGCCATTGGCGTTCCGCCAGTAGCCCTGGTAGTCCAGACCGTAACCAAAGATATAGCGATCTTCGATTTCAAGGCCAGTAAAGTCAGCCTTCAGGCCAGGACGGGCTTTGCGGTCGTGCTTCTTATCCACCAGAACTGCTGTCAGCACGCTTGCGGCGCCTTCTTCCTTGCAGAAGTCGACAATAGCGTCCAGAGTATGACCTTCATCCAGGATGTCGTCGATAATGAGAATGGTACGTCCTTTGATGCTCTGAGTTGGACGAACCTTCCACTCAAGACGTCCACCGGTCAGCTGATCCCGGTAACGGGTTGCGTGTACATAAGAGGCTTCCAGTGGAAACTGCATATGAGTGAGCAGTTTGCCGGTAATGACCAGGCCGCCATTCATTACGCAGAACACCAGCGGATTGCTGTCAGCCAGCTTTTCGGTGATGCTGTGGCCCATGGTGGCGATGGCGTCTTCAATCTGCTGTTCGTTATAGAGGCAGTCGGCTTCATCCATCACTTGCCGGATATGGTCGAGATCAACAGACATGTTGTGCAAACCCTGATCGTATGATTGGCTGCCGGCCATTCCAGTAGATACTCTTTTCAGAGATAAGACACTGTCGCGTTCGGCGTTCCGTTTCTGGTCAAAAAACTGTTCTGCACTCCCCAGTGGAGAGTTGGAAACAATTTTCATGAAAAGCAAAGCAGGAAAAAATACCGTTGTTGCCGTCAATGGGCAAGTGAAAACTACACGGTCGTTATGGTTGTAAAAACCTATGGGCAGGTTATGCATCCTGTGGGACAATAAGAAGGTTTAGGCTGCAGCCACTGATTTATAAGGTCTTCATCTTCCCATGAACTGAAGGTGAACCCTGAAGGTATAGCAACGAACCCTGTTCAGTTCGCACTATATCATGTTCAGCAAAAGCGATAGTTGAAAGCTTTTGAATGATCGTTTTCTCAATGAGTGCTTCCTCAGAGACGTTGTTGTCTCAGCCATTCACTTTCTTGATTCATTCTTCACCATAGTTGAGGTCATGCATGAGCGTACAGGAAATCAAGCATCCGCTGGTACAACACAAGCTGGGACTGATGCGTTCCCACGATATCAGTACCAAGGGGTTCCGAACCCTGGCCAGTGAGGTTGGCAGCCTGCTGACGTATGAAGCAACCAAAGACCTTGAGCTGGAAGATACGGTGATTGAAGGCTGGAATGGTCAGGTGACTGTTCAGCAGATCAAGGGTAAGAAAATCACTATCGTACCTATCCTCCGTGCGGGCATCGGTATGATGGATGGGGTTCTCGATATGATCCCAAATGCCAAGGTCAGTGTAGTGGGGCTTTACCGCGATGAAGAAACGCTGGAGCCTGTGCCTTACTTTGAAAAGCTGGTCAGCAACATTGATGAACGTATTGCCCTGATTCTGGATCCGATGTTGGCAACCGGTGGTTCCATGCTGGCGACGATTGATATGTTGAAAAAGGCAGGCTGTAAGGAAATTCGCTGCCTGGTTCTGGTCGCAGCACCAGAAGGCATTGATAAGATTCAATCTGCTCATCCGGATGTGAAAATTTTCACGGCATCTGTTGATCAGGGGCTGAATGAAAACGGTTATATCATCCCAGGTCTGGGTGATGCCGGTGACAAGATTTTTGGTACAAAATAAATAACGTATAAGGATATTCAGGAATGAATCATTCAGCAGAGTTGGGGGAAACTCTCCAGTCAGAGGTGTCGCTCTGGCGGCAGGCACTGATGGGGGGGCAGATGCTGTTTGTTGCCTTTGGTGCACTGGTTCTAGTGCCGTTACTGACAGGGTTGGACGCCAACGTAGCGTTCTTTACCGCGGGTATCGGGACTCTGATTTTCCAGTTAATCACCCGTCGGCAGGTGCCTGTTTTTCTGGCATCGTCTTTTGCATTTATTGCGCCGATCACCTTCAGTATTCAGTCCTGGGGACTTGCTGCCACCATGGGCGGTATTATGGCAGCGGGTCTGCTGTATGCGGCATTGAGTATCCTGGTCAGGCTTCGGGGATCCGGTATTCTTTATCGGCTATTTCCACCCGTGGTGGTCGGGCCGGTGATTATGGTGATTGGTCTTGGCCTGGCGCCTGCTGCGGTTGGGATGGCGACATCACCCGTTGAAGGGTTGATTTCTGCCGATCAGGCTCTGTTCCTTGCTGCAATCTCATTGCTGGCAACCCTGTTGGTAGCGACCATGGCGGGTGGGATTCTCCGACTGATCCCTATCATCTGTGGTATCGGTACAGGTTATGTTGCTGCTCTGATGATGGGCGTTGTGGATTTTCAGCCACTGATTGACCGTCCCTGGTTTGCTATTCCAAATTTCACGACACCGGAATTTAACTGGAATGCTGTGCTTTACATGATTCCGGTTGCGATTGCCCCAGCGATTGAACATATTGGTGATATGCTGGCAATCAGTTCAGTAACCGGGAAAAAGTACCTGGAAAAACCGGGGCTGAAAAACACACTTCTTGGTGATGGTCTGGCGACAACGGCAGCAGGTATGCTTGGTGGGCCGCCCAATACCACCTATTCAGAAGTTACCGGTGCGGTGATGCTGACTAAAGCCTACAACCCAGTGATTATGACCTGGGCGGCGGTGATTGCCATTGGTGTGGCATTCATTGGAAAGATCGGAGGCTTCCTGTCTACCATCCCAGTGCCTGTGATGGGTGGTATTATGATGTTGTTGTTTGGTTCTATAGCCGTTGTTGGGCTCAATACACTCATTAAGGCGAAGGTAGACCTCAGTCAGCCTCGAAATCTGGTCATTGTCTCTATCGTGCTGGTGTTTGGTATTGGCAATATGGGCATTTCTCTGGGTGAGTTTTCATTGAAAGGTGTTAGTCTTTGCGCCTTGACTGCAGTTATTCTCAACCTGTTGTTACCTCACCGTTCAGGAGAAGACCGCTATCAATCTTCTGAAGTGGGTAAAGAAGACCCCGCATAAGTTTTCTAGAGCTACTTACTAAAAAACCGATATCGATTATCCGATATCGGTTTTTCTTTGCCACTATTCGAATTAAGCAGGTGGCTATGCACTCTCAGCCTGGGTACTCATTTGAATAAAGTGAATAATTCCGCTCAGCTCTATCAATGAAGCGACCTCATTGGACACGTTATAGAGCGATAGATAGAAGTGTCCTGCCAATTGTACCTGGCAATGAAGCAGTAGCCTCAATCCATCACTATTAATACTTTTGAGTAAGGTACAATCAAGCACGATATGGTTATTATTGAGTCGAGTTGCATTTCTTATAGCATTTTCTAATATCTGAATCGTGCTGGTATTGATATCACCATCCAGTACCAGTAAGGTGCAGTTTTGATGACTTTCGAGATTAATGGTTAATTCCATACTCCTTCTCCCGGCTCAGTCCCTTAATTGGGGAGATATTAAGGGAGGAGGCGCTGATATTGAATGACATTCTGGTTAGTAAGTCTGACAAACGAGCCGGGCTTGGGTTCAATGGGGTGATGTAAAGCTTAGAGGCGGTAATAACCAAAGTTCAAAGGTCTATTCGTACGTATGCTCTATAATTAGAGGAATCAGTAAATTACTCATTTTAAGGGGATATATTATTAATCCCTGATATTGGTTAATTTATGGCTGCTCAGGATTTTCAGGGTCAATGTCACGGATGAGATTTTTAATTAATTGATAAATATAAAGTTTATCTTGTTAGTTGCCCTAACTGAGCTGTCATACAACGTTGAAGCTGATCCCCATAAAATAATTGGAACTTCTGATTGGCAAGGATGTCGCTATGTTCCAAAGAATGCGAGCGGGGATGAGGGTGTTTTTTACTCTGATGGGCTTCTTTTGTAGTTATGAAGTGAATGTCGCTTCCGAATTTGCCCTGGCTGCACAGTATCGGTGCCTACAGTACAGGAGCATTTCCAGCAGTGAATGTGAGCCAGATATGTATTCACTGTGTGAATGAACTCTTCAGAAACATGAATTGAATTAAATTCAATAGCTAATATTAAGACAATTATATTTAAATGGACTTAGGGAGTAATGGCCATGGCGGTTGAGCGCGGTGACAATAACCAACAAGTGAATACAGGGGCTTCTCAAGGCTGGGGCGCTTATTTTGGAAATGCCGCAAAAACATTTTATGGTTTTGCTTCTGCATCAATAAAATCAACTTTTAATTACATGACTTCGCCATCACCTGATTCCAATTCGCAGAGTTCTGAGCCCATTTCAGGTAAAAAGGTTAGCGTTATAGAAAATGATGATTCTAATAAATATAAAGAGTTAGAAAATCAAATGAATGAGATGCACGGTTCCGAATATTTTACCCAGAATTTTGTGGATGATCTAAGCCGTGAAATTGATCTTCAGCTAGGTGAAGAAACTGGGGTCGATCAAACTGCTTCCGATGACGATAGCATTTCCTTTGCTGATGAAGATGAGCTGAGTCGCGAAACTGACCTTGCATTAGCTGAAGACGTTGCAGGCGGTCGAACTGTTTCCGAGGAAAGTGGGGTCTTTGATTTAGATTTATCTGTTGGAGATGATGATGTGTTCATCAACGATGATCATGGGAGTTCTAACAGTGAAAATACTATCAAAGCTGTGAAACGTCCACGCTCTGATGACGCTTTTGAGTCGTCGATACCTCTAGAAAAGGCAAAAATGGACCCCCCAATGTGGGATAGAGGCGGCAAGCAGCCTGAAGCTTTCAGACCTATCCAGAGAACCGGTGGCGAGCTGGGGGAGATTGGCCAGTTTAATGGGGATAGAGAGGATCATAACAAACGTTGGGAGGCACTTAAGGAGCGGTATGTGAGTAGTGATTCCAACGCTGACAGGGCGCAGGGCGTTGATTCTGAGAAAGTTATGCCTCCCCAGACTGAGGTTGCGTCAGAAAATAGTACAGAGCAGATCACAGGAAAAGAAAAGAGCCCGCTGGAAATGACTTTTATGGAAAGACAGGAGAAAGCTGCAGATAAAAGGAAAGACAGAGAAGCTCAATATACAACACGAGCAGAGTCAGAAAAAGAATGGATTGAAAGTTTCCGGGGGAATAAGAAAAAATAAGGTAGATAGGATTAGTACCAAGAGAAATAATCCGAAGAAAGAGTGAATGGAATACTGAAAAAAGTGTAGAGCGAAAACTATACGCTAATGGATGTACTAACCAGTAAGAACTGAGTAAATATTCAACGGTATTCCATTCAGTCTCTAATATTTTGCGCAATTGCCTATCGATGGCAACACTACAATGATCGCCTACCTGAAGAGTAGATGAACAGGCTGCCATGACTCCTGAAGATTGATCTAAAGACTGATACAAGAAATCTGACATTCTTTCACAATCATAAAAATAATTTCAACGGGTAAAGTATTCCATTCGAGCTTTCTGACTACACTGCTGTGCTGGGGATGTGGACGCCAGCACAGCGTTGCAATTTAATGCAATAATCCCACTATTGCTCGTTGTTTCGCCTCACTCTGCTCTTCATCACCATACTTATTCCGGTAATTGGAAAGCACGGCTGGTCATAAACCAAAGGCTTCTAGCAGTATTAGAGTTGCGTAGAGAAGCAGAAAGCCTCTGGTATGAACAATTATCCTGAAATAGATTAGTGCAGAACCTAAGGGGATAAATTATCTTGAAGCATCATGGCCAAATTCGTTGGAGTGCAAAACATAATTTAATTGCTGAGTTAAATACCCTTTGATTCAGAGACAACCTCCTTATGTGCATTTGGGTACTTGTCTGGAGTTACCATAACTCTGGTGGTAAATACCAGGTCTGAAAATGGTGCATTGTTAAAATGCATTTCAACAAAGCTGGCAGTCCATCCTTTCACTGCTTGAGGAAGCTTTAAATGACTGCTGCAGATTCTGCCATGGCAGGGTGCTCTCTCAATTTGATAACTGACTCATAGGTTAGCTTCAACCTTTCCAGTCATGAACTCAGACCAAAGTTGTTCCCAGCGCCCCTTACTCTGGATCAGTGCTCTTGTTGTCAAAAGCACTTCCGCTCCTGTTGCTTTCCACCTCATTCCAGAACCACATAATCGTTGCTTTACCAGAGTCTTACAAGCCGCTTCAGTAACTCCTGAACCTATTGGCCAATGGCGTTTAAGCGCCTGATGATAATTCATTAACTGGTGATTGTTTGTAAAATAGCTCACAGCTTTGTAGCGCTTCTCTGTCAGTGCGATTGTCTTTTTCGGGAGCTCGGCTGATTCAATTTCCTGAAGGATTTTTTTGGCTGCTCCACGCTTGTTTTTCAAACTATGTAGCCTGTCTTCAAGCCACTGGTGTCGCTTCGCCTTACTGGTTGGAAACAGTGCTTCCGCTGCTCCAGCTAAATATTCAGATGCATGATAAAAATCGAGTATCTGCCCAGAGGTATGTTGTTTCAAATAACTCCAGTTTTCTCTAGCCCCGTCAGCTACCCCGATGTATGTGGCATTTGGGTAGAGTCGTTTTAGATCTGCAATCTCCTCGTCGAGCTTGCTCATAAAGCTTTGTTTACCATACTCTGGCGAACTGGCTGTATATATCGTGTGGAGCCTGTCTCCATCTGCAGAATATAGGCTCAATGTCCCACACATGGCTTCCCTCCAGCCTTCTTCACAAAGCAGCATGCAGGTTCCATCCAGACCAATGGCTATTGTTTCAACAGGCTCTTTTAGTGGAGGAAGGTGGTAGTGAGTGTCTTGCTGGTCTTCAATTAATGCACCTACTCTGTCCGATAAATGCTTGATATAAGAATTTGAAAGCGTCCTTTGATGGTTGGTCTCAAAATCTTCTTTTACCGCAGGCGCTGGCATCTGGCTGTATTTCCAGGCGATAGACTTGGCAAATTTGGGGGTAGCTGAACCAATAATACCGGCACGAAGATCAAGTGCTGCCAGAGTACTGCCACCTCTGACACCCTGATATACGGAGCGCTCCAAAGGTATACGACCGTATAAGGTTTCATAGTGCTTAAGAACCTTTCCTTTGTAGTTCCACTTCTGCTGATTAACGACGATAGGTTCTTTATTGGGTGATTCAAATAGCCCCAATAACTCTTTTGTTCCAAGCTGCCCGGCTTCATTGAGTGCACGCTGTAAACTATCTTCAAGATTCAGCATGTTGCCTGAATCTATAGAAACTTCAATTTGCAAAACGATGCTTTTGGTAGAGCTGGAAATAACAGAAGCGGGCATGACAGTTAACTATTATGAGTGGTGTTCCCATAGTAGCTGTGAAAATAGAGCACTATTGTTTCAATCATTCAGAGAGAGCACCCCCATGGCAGGTAAATTTCACTTTGGTACGGGTATAAGGCGAAAGATCAGTATTTGATGCCACCCTGCGAAAGTCTCTTCCTGACGAGTTGGTCGCCTGCCAGAGCCAGGCCTCTTTTGGTCGCCTTGACGTGTTTACATTGAGAAATTTTCCTTCCTGCTCCCAGGTAACTCGGGGTAATTTTCGGCCTTGAAGAAAAGCACCGTAGAAAGATTCGGTCAGATCGGTTATCAAGCCTGGATTATCACGGTTGATGTAATGCCCCTGGTTTGGGAGAACTCTTATCCATTTATCACCCGGTAAATCGTCAAAAAACACTTTGCTTGTGTCGGGTGGAATGAAGTGGTCGCCGGACGCAGTGACAAAGAGCATGGGAAGTTTGAGAGATTGTCTGTACTGGTAAGGGTCAACGATAGAAATCAGTTGAGCCATTTCGGGCTTTTCGAACAAAGCCTTAAGAGGTAGATAAGGCGATATCGCTGGGTTGCCTTGTGGATAAACCTGAAAAATATGATCAATCATCTTTTTCAGGTTCATAAAATCGGCAACCTGGGGAATCAACCCAACAATCCGTTTATCCTGAGTGGCCGCTAACGAGGCTGTCCAGCCCCGTTTCGAGCCGCCTGCAATAACGAAACCATCGAGGGTCACTTTTTGCTGTTGCAGAATTTCTTCACTGGCGTTCATTCCGTAAATTGCAGCTTTGACCATGGGAAGCCGAAGAAGCCAATTGTAGTTTTCCTGCGGATTGCCCAGAAATTGCTTCCAGGTAAACACGATCAGATTATCTTCTTTTAATGGGGGAGTATCCTTAAACTGCAAAAACTGGTTTGGAACATCTTTCAGGTCAATAACAATGGATTTGGTTCGAGCGGCTATTCGGGCGAAATCCAGTTCAGGCTCTTTTTGAGTTTGCTGTAACTCGCTGGGCGCGTGAATGATTCCATCATTGATGTATAGCAGTGCTATATCGTGCTTCAGTTGTTCAGGCTTAAAGATGGTTAATCGATGTTGCCACAAAGGGAAATCAACGGAAGCCTTCTCTCCCTGCTGCCAACGAAGGGAGACCAAGTCAGCATGGATGACGTCCACTTCAGTGGATAAGTCTTTATGCTTGACGGTTTTTGACCCGGTCTGGGTTATCGTCCATCCAGATTCAGACTCTTCTTTAAGAAGATAGCAGGGAAGAACATGCTCCATATGATTGGTCAGCCATTTATGATCACACTTTAAGGGAGACTCCCTAAGATGATTTCCGGCCGAGATCTCTGCCATCAAGACCATCAGGATACTGAGTAATGAGCAGCGTATTATTTTTTTCATTCCATGTATTTCTTACAAAACCAATTGAGCCAAGCGCTGAGAGTTGCAATGTATAAAATAGCGTAATTCTGGCTTAGGCGTAGCTGGATAATGATATATGGCTATTTGCCCGCTAAGGCGGTTTCAGTACTATTGGTTTCTTCCTTGATCAATGTTTAGAAAGCAGGACCTAAGCTCCATGGCACGATTCTTTACCAGTGATAACGCTTCCGGGGTTTGCCCGGAGGTCATGAATGCTTTGATGGAAGCCAATGCTGGTCATACCGGAGCCTATGGCAATGATGCCCTGACCCAGGAAGCGATAAGTATGGTCAGCCAGGCTTTGGACAGGCCATGCGAAGTATTCTTCGTTTACAACGGAACGGCTGCGAATACTCTGGCCTGCAAGGCGGTTCTGCGAAGCATTGACAGCATTATCTGTCCGGATACCGCCCATATAGTAACCAATGAGGTTGGGGCACCGGTTAACGCTACGGGGAGTCGGATAATCACCGTTGAATCCTCTCATGGAAAAATTACACCTGAGCAGATTCGCAAAGCCAACCAGAATGAACGCTGGTGGGGAATGCATGCAACTCGTCCAAGGCTGGTCAGTATCTCCCAGTCGACCGAATGGGGGACGGTATATTCCCTGAGTGAGCTGGCAGCGATTAAAGCGGTTTGTACAGAGCTGGGCATGTTGCTGCATGTTGATGGCTGTCGTATTTACAATGCTGCAGTAGCGCTGAATTGCTCTCTCGTTGAAATGTGTGAGCATATAGACATCCTCTCCCTTGGAGGGACAAAAAACGGCTTGATGTTTGGAGAGGCTCTCGTATTTTTCAATGCTGAAGCTGCTGATGGCTTTCTGCATTTGCGGAAACAGGGACTTCAGCTCCACTCTAAAATGCGTTTTATCAGTGCCCAGTTCAAAGCGTTGTTTACCAATGAGTTATGGAAGAGGAATGCGGCTCAGGCCAATCGCATGATGGGCCTGTTGGTTGAAGGATTAAGTGAATGCCCGGACATTGAGTTAGTCTGTCCCGTACAAACTAATCAGGCATTTTTCTCGATTCCGACCGATCTGGCTACTCAATTACAGGCCTTTAAAGACTTTTATCAAAATGGACCACAGCCTGGTGTGTATCGAATGGTCACGTCATTCGATACCACTGAGGAGGATGTAGAGTCCTTTGTTCAGGAAGCTAAGGCACTGAATAAACAGAAGTGAATAACCCGATTTTTATGCCTTATATTGGCATGATTTTGACCATATAAGGCATGCTCCAGCAGGTGAAGCGATGCGTACAAACCGCTATTATTGCTCCCCTGTATTTCAGGATCGTTGCCCCGAATCCAAAGGAGTTTTGGTTTGACTGTATCGACACAGCCAGAAGCGTCATGGAAAGAGCCCAGTTTCCTTCATGCTTTTGTCACCCTTGCTGCCATTATTGGCGTCATTAGTACTGGCCTGTTTTTTCTGGAAACCAGCCTGCACAGCTTGATTCTGGTCTCTTTGATGATCGCCTC
Organism: Endozoicomonas sp.; assembly: GCF_965196975.1. Lineage (NCBI taxonomy): Bacteria > Pseudomonadati > Pseudomonadota > Gammaproteobacteria > Oceanospirillales > Endozoicomonadaceae > Endozoicomonas > Endozoicomonas sp. The sequence continues at coordinate 2,877,453 of NZ_OZ239981.1, read as the reverse complement.
CATCAGTGCATTTTCCCTTGGCTACGATTTTCGAGCTATTCGGCATGCCATGAACTCCGGTATTACCGGTGCTCTGACGGCTATTTATATTTTCATTCTCATTGGTGTACTGATAGCGGCTTTTATTCAAAGTGGTACGCTGGCGACGCTGATTTATTATGGTATTGAGTTTGTCAGTCCCGCCATTTTTCTACCTGCCGGGCTGGTTCTCTGTAGTCTGATGTCTCTGGCCACTGGTACCAGTTGGGGAACGGTTGGCACTATCGGGGTTGTCCTGATGGGAATTGGAACCACCATGGGGATACCGGCTCCTCTGGTTGCCGGTATGATTATTTCCGGTGCCTGCTTTGGGGATAAAATGTCTCCAGTTTCTGATACCACGAACCTGGCCTCGATGACGTCCAGAGTTGACCTCTACTCCCACATCCGGAGCATGCTGTTTACGACAGGGCCTGCCTATATTCTGGCACTTGCTGTCTTCTCTTTTATGGGGCTGAGTTACGCTGAAAATCAGTTGCCGGCTGATCAGTTGGCAGCAATGCAGAGCGCTTTGGAAGAGACTTTTCACATCAATCTGGTCACTCTATTACCTCTGGTTGTCATGCTGGCTCTCAGTATGGCTCGTGTAGCAGCAGAGCCCAGTATGGTGATGGCATCTTCTGTTGCGGTGATGCTGGCTGTCTTTATGCAGGATCAGAGTCTGGCGACGGTACTCAACAGTCTTTATGGTGGGGGCACTGTCCGTACTGGCCTGGAAAGCATGGACTCATTGCTGGGAAGAGGGGGGATCACTTCGATGATGTGGACTCTGTCATTATCCCTGATGGCGCTGGCATTGGGGGGCATCCTTGAGCGCTGCCGCTTTCTGAGGGTGCTGATTCATACGATAGTTACCCGAATAAAGAAGACATCCGCTCTGGTTGCTACTACCGTCATTGCCTGTTTCACCGGAAACATGACCATGGGTGAAGCATACATGTCAATAATATTGGGTGGACAGCTGTTCAGCGATGCTTATGATCGAAAGGGTGTGGATCGTCGTGTATTGTCACGCTCTCTGGAAGAAGGGGCCACACTGACCACTGCACTTATTCCATGGACGACCGGAGGTGCTTTTTTTGCCTCGACCCTGGGCGTTTCGGTGATTGAGTATGCTCCCTGGGCTCTTTTGAACTGGCTTAGCCCGATTCTTGCCATTGCATTTGCGATGCTGGGTTTTGGTCTATTCCGTAAAGATCCAGAGCTTCAACAAACCAGCCCTGCTGTTTGATCAGTAAAAGGGAAGCGCTGATTTCTTCCCTTGTTCTCCAATCTATAACCAGTCGGTCAACATGACACCAACGCTCAGTCGATTAGCACTGTCATTGTAATCAATCAGGCTTTCACCGTAGCCATTGAAATATTGAATATAACCCCGGAACCTTTTGTTGATAGGAAAGGACCAGTCCAGCTGAACTGCACCTTTGTTATCACTGCGCAGGTTGTTTCTTAAGGTCATACCCAGGTTATGCTCCTGAACCTGATAGCCCAAGTGGAGTTCTCCATAACCCATGTATTTTTCAATATCAGGGTTATCATCTCCTTTGGAGCTGTTCTCCTGACCTGGCTCTTTTTCTGATTCGGGAATTCGCCACCAGGGTTTGATGCTCAATGCAAAATTGTTTTTTGAAAAAACAAACTGGGCATAGATGCGGTTCCAGCTGCGGGAGAGTTCGCCACTGCGCCCATTGGACTGATGCGTTATGCCTGCAGCAATGCCATTCAGGTCAAATCCCCAAAGCTGATACTCGGTGGGGAATACCATAAATACTTCCGGTTCGTGATTGGTTTCCCGAAAGGGGGCAGAGTTACTGTTGTATGCCTGCCACCATGAAGTGTTGGTGTAAGCTACATACAAGTCCCCATAACCATTGAATATCCCCTGAGCCAGAGGAGCCTTAACACTGAGTTGAAACTTGATCTCAGTGCTGGAGAAGTCATCAATATTCCGAACTTCAAAGGGGGTTTCATTAGGACTTTTATTGTAAGAAACAGGTAGCAGATAGTTTGGGCGGTGGGGGGTAATAGCAAACCGGTTATCCAGGGTTTCTTCTTCTTCCTGAACCCGCTGTTCAACGACACTGTCTATTTCTACAGGTTCTTCTTCCGTACTTATTTGGCACTGTTGACGGATCTCTGCCAGTGTAAGTGACCCATCACCCTCTTTGAGTTGTTTGAATAAACAGTCTTCATAAGTGTCAGAGTAAGCAGTTACTGGGAGCAGGCACAGTGTGAGTACTGAAAGAACAGTACCTTTTTCCCGGGTCAAAGATGTCATTCTGAAACCTTATATTTATTATTCAAGGCAGTGTATGTATTTGTGTAATTATTATCAGGCCATGGTTGTGTGATTACAATAAAAGAGTTAGTCCGTTTCTGGCGCACCCCTTTAGTATAAATGTTGGTTAGAGTACAGTTTTACTCAGTTTTTCTGTTAATAGTGTCGTTATTACTTTTTCCGGAACATTTGGGATCTCTTCATCGTTGCCGGCACTCTCTGCTTTAAGAATACCTAAATCCAGTTCGTCGTCTCCATGGGGAATTTCCTGTAAGTTAGTTGTGAATTGAATATTCTGCTGATCCACTCTTTCTTTGCACTCATTCAGACATTTGAACCAGTGACGTGGGTTCGTGACAGGGCTATTTTCGCTGCCTTCAAAGTACGGACAGCCGGCAACATTACTACGAATGACACAGGGAACCCCATTTTTCCGTACTGAGACAGTGATTTTTGATGCATCACCCTCATCCCGGGTATGGTGAACATTAAATCCAGCTTGATAGTCTGGGTTTTCCCGCTCCCAGCAGGCAGTTAAGAAAGCAGACGTTGTCTCAAAAAGAAGTTGGTTTCTAAATACCCCAAATTGTTCCTTTAAACATACAGGTAACTGCAGGGATAACTCATCATCCTGTCCCTTCCAGGTAAGACTAAATTCTACATAAAGGTTTGATGGAGAAAACTCGTGAGAGTTTCCAGCTGGGTACATGTGAATTGCTGGCATAAACGGTCCAACATCCATACCTAACTCGTTGAAGCACTCAGTCATTATCGTTAAAACTTTCATTTGCTTTTCAATATCAACCTGATTTGTAAATATCTCTAACCACTGAGTTAAATCTAACTCACATAAACTAGGCTCCGTTACTCCAAGTCTATCGAGTTGACTTTGTTCTCTGATAAAGAATGCTTTCAACTGTCTTATATTGTCCACCCACTGCTCAAAGGTAAGATCTTCATTTTCCTCCGGATTAATAAAATTACTAAACACCTGTTCACAGTACTCGGTAAATTCTTGCTTCTCATCATCAGATGCTTTATCAAACTCCTCCTTAAAGAAGTTAAAAAACTCTTCTACAGCACCAATATTTTCAAGAAAAAGACTTGAGCTATCCGATTCATGCTCATTATCAAGGATTTCAGGATGGGGATGCTCCGGCTGGCTCATTTTTACATCCGGGGGGGTGCTCTCTCTGAATGATTGAAACAATAGTGCTCTATTTTCACAGCTACTATGGGAACACCACTCATAATAGTTAACTGTCATGCCCGCTTCTGTTATTTCCAGCTCTACCAAAAGCATCGTTTTGCAAATTGAAGTTTCTATAGATTCAGGCAACATGCTGAATCTTGAAGATAGTTTACAGCGTGCACTCAATGAAGCCGGGCAGCTTGGAACAAAAGAGTTATTGGGGCTATTTGAATCACCCAATAAAGAACCTATCGTCGTTAATCAGCAGAAGTGGAACTACAAAGGAAAGGTTCTTAAGCACTATGAAACCTTATACGGTCGTATACCTTTGGAGCGCTCCGTATATCAGGGTGTCAGAGGTGGCAGTACTCTGGCAGCACTTGATCTTCGTGCCGGTATTATTGGTTCAGCTACCCCCAAATTTGCCAAGTCTATCGCCTGGAAATACAGCCAGATGCCAGCGCCTGCGGTAAAAGAAGATTTTGAGACCAACCATCAAAGGACGCTTTCAAATTCTTATATCAAGCATTTATCGGACAGAGTAGGTGCATTAATTGAAGACCAGCAAGACACTCACTACCACCTTCCTCCACTAAAAGAGCCTGTTGAAACAATAGCCATTGGTCTGGATGGAACCTGCATGCTGCTTTGTGAAGAAGGCTGGAGGGAAGCCATGTGTGGGACATTGAGCCTATATTCTGCAGATGGAGACAGGCTCCACACGATATATACAGCCAGTTCGCCAGAGTATGGTAAACAAAGCTTTATGAGCAAGCTCGACGAGGAGATTGCAGATCTAAAACGACTCTACCCAAATGCCACATACATCGGGGTAGCTGACGGGGCTAGAGAAAACTGGAGTTATTTGAAACAACATACCTCTGGGCAGATACTCGATTTTTATCATGCATCTGAATATTTAGCTGGAGCAGCGGAAGCACTGTTTCCAACCAGTAAGGCGAAGCGACACCAGTGGCTTGAAGACAGGCTACATAGTTTGAAAAACAAGCGTGGAGCAGCCAAAAAAATCCTTCAGGAAATTGAATCAGCCGAGCTCCCGAAAAAGACAATCGCACTGACAGAGAAGCGCTACAAAGCTGTGAGCTATTTTACAAACAATCACCAGTTAATGAATTATCATCAGGCGCTTAAACGCCATTGGCCAATAGGTTCAGGAGTTACTGAAGCGGCTTGTAAGACTCTGGTAAAGCAACGATTATGTGGTTCTGGAATGAGGTGGAAAGCAACAGGAGCGGAAGTGCTTTTGACAACAAGAGCACTGATCCAGAGTAAGGGGCGCTGGGAACAACTTTGGTCTGAGTTCATGACTGGAAAGGTTGAAGCTAACCTATGAGTCAGTTATCAAATTGAGAGAGCACCCATCCGGGGTTTCAAGTACATCAATGCTATGAGCTTCTACATGAGTATTGTCAGATAAAGTAACCCCTTCCAGTTTTTCAGAAAGCCCTTTTGTTGGTATAGGATCGTCCACAGAACTTTTCCGAAAACCAAATGCCATTTCAGCCTGCTCATTATGATCTTTTGGAGGCTGTGTTGGCTCTGGGTTACTAACAACAAATCCGGATTTGCCACTCTGGTTTGTGGATTCCATATTTTTTACCAAATTTTTTATTAATACTGAGCTTTGGACAGCCTTTTGCCTTGTCGGTTTCTTAGGAATCAGAAAAGCCTGGAATTTGGAAAAATACCCTGTATTACAGGAGAGAGTGAAGCGATTTTCTGATTAATATTTTATTGAGGCTTTGATAAATACATCAATACTCAAGATATTAATGTCCTCCAGGCTCCTGAGGGAAGAGTATCAACTGATTTCTTCAAAGTCAGAGCCTATTTATCCTAATCTGAATAACGTCGTCTAAAGTATGAATTTCAGGGGGGCTTTTCTTAGATGAAACTGATTAATTTCTCACCCCCTGTAATTTAAAAGACGATTTACTGACTGGACTTGGTTTCGTCAGCCTCATTATCAGTAACCAACTGAACATTTGGCCAGGGAATAAATAAGGCTATCAGGCTGATTACCGCAATGATAGAAAGATAAATAGCAGGCCCTGATGAATTATCAGAGTATTTAGCTAACAGTGTTGATGTAAATGGCGCAATACCACCGAAAATAGCAAATCCTATATTGTAACAGGTAGCAATGCCTGTATAGCGAACTTCTGTTGGAAAGAAGCTGATCAGTAGTGGTGGCAAAGCTCCTGATGCTGTTGCAGCTAAAAGTCCGCAGATCAGCATGATCTTATTAAGCTCGGCGGCTGGTGAAGAAAAGTACTGGAATGCAGGCCAGGATATAGTGGCAATAACAACCGCCATAACCCCAAGAATAAGCTTGTGATTAACCAGGTCGGATAGCATTCCGAATATCAGGCAGAGCGGTGACAGCATCAAAAACGCCAGGGTGGTGTGCCATGCAACGGCTTCTTTGGGGAAGTTCAACAGCGAAGAGAGGTAGCTTGGCATATAAATGCCATAGATGGTTACGGCTGCCCCACACAGTCCAATGGTCATGAATCCACAGATAACCCCTCGGATATGCTGCTTAAAAAGAAGAGCAATGGGGATGGAGGTCTGTGCCTTGCTCTGGTTCAGAGCTTCAAATAAACCGGATTCGGAAAAATGCTTGCGGATGTGATAGCTGATGACTCCAAGAGCACCGCCAACCCAGAAAGGGACACGCCAGCCCCATTCTCTCATGTCTTCGGCCGAGAGGTGCATTTCCAATATACCATGAATGAATGTACCAAATGATACGCCAATCATATTTGCAAGAAATAGAATGCCTATTACCAATCCACGCCTTTCTGGCGTACTTTCACTCAGATAGGTGATAGCCCCAGGAATTTCTCCTCCCAGTGAGAAACCCTGAAGCAGGCGTAATAGGATCAGTGTGATTGGGGCTGCTGCGCCGATACTGTTCCACCCTGGTAGGCAGCCCATTAAGGTTGTAGTTACCGCCATCAAAAAGATGGAAAACGTAAAGGTTTTTTTACGGCCATAGCGGTCACCAAAATGACCGAAGATGATACCGCCCAACGGGCGGGTAAGATAACCAATAGCAAACGTTGCAAACGTGCTGAGTAATGACGCGATATGGGTTTCTGCGGGGAAAAAAATATCGGCAATATAACTGGCCATCAAACCATATATCAGGAAATCATAGATTTCCAACATGCCTCCCAGCGAAACGGAAGATGCAAGCTTGTATTGGCTGGAAGAGGCTGAAATACATCGTTTGGGGATGGTTTGAGTCATTAGTCCGGTAAAAAGTGGGTTGGTGAAACGTGCAGATGACTGATAAACCACCTGCCATTGTGTTGTTTTAGCAAATGAGTGGCTCTCAGGGACTGTTCTTCTTCAAGCTCTTCCTCCCCCAGCTTTCTTAGCGTTGATAGCACCCATAGGCTGCCAGAAACGATGGTACTTTCATCTGCATAAACTTCTTCAACCCGGAAGTTGACTGACTTGATATCAAACAGCCGGAACAGCTCTTCATACCAGAGTGTCAGCTGATCAATTGACGTGATGGTGTCACCTTCAGCGTTCCAGAATAAAAGGCTGGAATCACGGTTGTAATGACCAATGATGGAGTCCAGATCCTTATTGCAATAGCTGCGGGCTATCTCCGTGAAATACTGGTCTATCAGCTTGGTGGCCAGGTTGAGGTCAGCCATGGCTGTTTTCCCCCCTGTCTATTGATTCAATGCCAAATGGTTATCGGGATTGGAATATCGATTAAGGATAGCCCTCGTTTTGAGTGCCGCTTTAAAAAAAGCAATGTGGTTATGAATTTAAAAATGGTCGAGATCACTGCGGATGAGGGCAGACATTATATATCTTTACGGAATAATGACGCTTTCATGTGGCTGACTAAACCCGCAGCATCTATCTTTCTTAGCATCCCTGAGGCCTGTTGCTGCATGCTTTGGAGACAGATATTGGTGTTGGTCATGTGGCGGCAGGTGTAATCAATCTCCTGTCTGATTGAGGCTACTCATTCCCACGGAGTCTACCTGTATCCGTTTTCGATCGGAGCAACCTCCAGAAAAGAAAACTCACCATGAGAACAAAGACCTTTTCCTGGGTTTCGCTGGTTTTTTTGCTGGTGGCCAGCCTGTCGATTGTGGCTGAAAACCGGCTGGACCCTATAAGGCAGTATATCCAGAAACATTTTGAAGGCCGTCTAGACATTACGCAGGAACAGATAGAGCAACTCTCATGGGTGTTGGACAATCCCATATCTACACCTGAGCTGTCTGAACAAATACCGTCAATACCAATCCATCGGGAAGTGCCAAGAGCGTTATCCCGGTTGTATTGCCTGCAACTGTTGAGAAGAGGGTCACATGAAGACTATGAGACCTTTATTAGGCCTCAGGTCAATCCTGAAGCTCCCAAGCTGACTGAAGCGTCATTTCGTCAGCTTTCTAGGGAGATTGCCAGGCTGGATTCTGTCTCTTATGAAGTAATTCAGGCGGCAGCCATTCTGGATGCGGTCACGCTATCTCCAGAGGCTCGCAAGCGTGCAACTAACGTTCTGGGTAAGCCTTTTCCTGAAGATACGGTGGACTTTCTCTCTGTCACTGCACCCTATGCTGAGAAGATTTACCCGCTGGCTCGCTCGATTATTACAAAGCACCCCTCTGCAGCCCGGTTATTCGAAATTGTCTATCTGCCCCATAGCCACCTTCGCCATATGATGTATAACGAGGGCTCTTTGTCCATGTATACCGTGCTTAACACCGGGATACAGAACAAGAGCATCAGCAAAAATGACCTGAACTTATGGTACGACCATTGGGTCGTCAATATTGCCGGGTTCCGCGGTCATTCAGAGCCTGCAGGATCCGTTTACCTTACCCAGAATACCTGGCGCTCCATGAATCAACTGAAGTTACTGCTGGATAGACTCTTCCGGGAGCCGAAGATGAACCCCATGCAGGCCTATCTGCAAAAGCGGGGACAGTGGCTGCACCTGAATACGTTGACCAGGAACCCTAATGAATTCCTTGCCCTTGCCTCACTGGGGGCTTCTGCAAGGTTGTTTACTCCGGCCGAAGGAAGAGAGTTGTATGCCAGTTTTAAAGGTCTGCCAGAGAATGAACAAAAACAGTGGATTCAGCACAGCAGGCATCAGTTAACCGCTTTGGATACGCCATCTCCAACCTACGGGCCGGCAGTCTATGCCAATGCCATTGCGGTTGCCGGGTTGCCGGAAACCGTTCGTAAAGTGTTGCCAGTGATGCTCAGGGTTTATGAAGCAGCGGACCATATGAGGGCGGAAGGCCGGTTAGCAGCTAATGTGCCATTGTCCTTCCGTGAGCTGGCCCGGGAGCCAATGCTAACCCACATTTTGACCAGTCAGCGCCAATTTACCACCTCCATCAATCCTGATGATGGAGTGGCTAAACTGGTAATGAGGGCTGAACCATAAACTTGGACGTATAAACCTAAACTCTAATCAGAAATCCAGGGAGGATTTATGTTTTACCAGCACTTTCGTCAGAATGAAGTTGGTCGTGATTTTGTTATTGGCGATTTGCATGGAATGTATGATCTCCTGTTGTCCCTATTGGCCAACGCCGGCTTTGACCGGCAAAAAGACCGTTGTTTCAGTTGTGGCGACCTGATTGACCGGGGACCCGCTTCTGAGAAATGCCTTTCCCTGATGGATGAGCCGTGGTTCCACTGCGTCCGTGGCAATCATGAGCAGTGCATGATTGATACGGTAAGACACCCATCATCCCGTGAGATTGCAAAATGGGTGCTTTGTGGCGGTGACTGGCACCTGCAGGTTTCATCAGAAAAAATGAATCGGTATGCGGACAGGGCCTCAGAGCAGCCGGTTCTGATCTCGGTTGACCTGCCTGGAGACAGGCTGGCGGCAATTTGTCACGCAGAATACCCGTTGCCTGTCTGGGATCCGGGGAAAATAGAATCTGACCCGGAGCTGGTATGGGCGATGCAATGGTCCAGGTCCCGGATTCAAAGTGGTGACGAGTCAGCGGTTAAAGGCATTGACCACATATTCTGTGGCCATACCATTGTTGATCAACCCGTCACTCTGGGAAATACCCATTTTATTGATACGGGCGGATTTGAGAGCAACAATCTAACGCTGCTATGCCTCAGCGAACTTGCTGAGTGAGCTGGCGCTCAGTGCCATTCGACAACGGCTTCCTGCCCGTGACGAGTTTTTGGGTAAGGCTCGTTTTCCCGGTAGCCGAAAGCGACCATGACACTGACGCCAAACTCGCGGCTGTCCAACAGGCCTTCCTGTGCCATTAGTGGCTCCAGCTTTTCCCGGTCAAAACCTTCAATCGGGCAGGAGTCAATGCCAATCTGAGCAGCTACGCTCATCATATTACCGAGTGCGATATAAGTCTGTTTACAGGCCCAGTCAAACATGGCTCTGGGAGATTCGGTCAGCCGGAAGTCACTGTTTTGAAAGTCACGGTAGAACTCGCTGATCATATCCACAACATCTTCAGGCAGCTGTTTCACATGACGCATATGGTCCAGGATATATTCAGACTCATAATGCATGCTGTTTTCTTTGCGGGCCAGAATGATGACAAAATGACTGGCTGTTGGTAACTGTCCCTGGGCCCCCCAGCTGACGGTTTTGATCTTTTCCCTCAATTCCGGATTCTGGATCACCAGAAACTTCCAGGGCTCAAAGCCAAATGAACTGGGGGAAAGGCGTCCGGCTTCCAGAATGAAATCAAAATCCTCATCGGATATTTTCCGACTTGCATCAAAGCTTTTGCAGGCGTGACGGAAGTTGAAAGCATCCAGAATTTGTTTACGCAGGGCAGTGTTCATTGTTCAGACCATATACAACAGTAGTCGAGGGCTGCATTCTATTGTCGTCAGGATAAAATAGGAAGAAAGCACAAAAATGATAGGTAGTATATTGAATTGTATTTAAGTACCAATTTTATACTATTGAGTGGCTTTATCGACATCAGGAGTATCAGGGGTGCGTGGAGAACAGGAATATCTTGCGGGTGGCAAACCCTGTCCAGTGGAAGTGACGCAGGAAATTATTGGGGGTAAGTGGAAGGGCGTGATTCTCTATAAGCTGTTGGAGTCTGGCTGTCTGCGGTTCAGCGAGCTGAAGAGACGCCTGCCACGAATAACGCAGAGGATGCTGACTCTTCAGTTGCGAAGTCTGGAGGACGATGGGCTGGTGACACGAACGATTTATCCGGAAGTACCACCCAGAGTGGAGTATCAGCTGACGGAACTGGGCAAAACCCTCAGGCCGGTTATCGACAGTCTGATGCAGTGGGGGTTGTTTTACGAGGAGGCAAAAGCTGCCACAGATAGCAATAATGCTGCCTCCTAACGTGAAGCTGAGGTATGTTAAATATCTTTAAACAGGCAGGAATTGATTCATGCAAACATTGCAGGATATTGACTGGGACTCCTGGCAGGCCAAAGACCCCGCTACGCTGACGTTTGTTATCAAGGATGAGCAAATTCTGCTGATTCGTAAAAAGCGTGGATTAGGGGCTGGAAAAATCAATGGGCCAGGAGGGCGGCTTGAGTCTGGTGAAACCCTGCTGGAGTGTGCGATCCGTGAAGTGCAGGAAGAGCTGTGCATCACTCCGGTTAATCCTGAGTTCTGTGGGGAGAGCCTTTTCCAGTTCACTGATGGTTACTCCATTCATGTGCATACCTATGTGGCAAGAGATTTCACCGGCTCACCGGAAGAGACGGATGAAGCCATACCGTTGTGGTTCTCCCTGGATCAGATCCCCTATGACGAGATGTGGGCAGACGACATTATCTGGATACCTGAGATGTTGAAGGGGAACACGTTCAAAGGACGCTATCTGTTCGATGGTGACCGGATGCTGGACCACCATCTGGACGTTTTTTTAAAAAAGATGGGTTAAAAAAAATCTGTCTGCAGGGTTGAAATTGGAATAAACGTACACATATTAGAGTTAACAGTGGCTCAAAGCAGCACTGTGAACCACGGCTTGTTCATTATGAAAAGCCGACTTAATCAACATATTGCTCTATTGAGGATATGACTATGCGTACTTTCGATTTTGATTTCACTCCCCTGTACCGCTCTGCTATCGGCTTTGACCGGATGGCTCACCTTCTGGAGTCCATGAACGCCGGGCACTCTCAGACTCCCAAAAATAATGGTTATCCTCCTTACAACATCGAACTGCTGGATGAGAACGAATACCGTATCACCATGGCGGTTGCCGGCTTTGCGGAAGATGAGCTGGAAATAGAAAGCCGTGAGGGCGTACTGATTGTTCAGGGTAAGAAAAAGCCAGACGATGCAGAGCGAAAATACCTGTATCAGGGCATTGCCGAGCGTAACTTTGAGCGCCGTTTCCAGCTGGCCGACTACGTTCGTGTAACCGGTGCGACCATGGACAATGGTCTCCTGCATATCGATCTTGAACGTGAAATTCCAGAGGCGATGAAGCCAAGAAAAATCAATATCGGCCAGAACAAGTTACTGGAAGCCGAAGGCGCTTAAACGTCATATTCTGAATAGCGTACGACAGTTATGAGAGGTGGCTTCTGCCACCTCCATTAAAGAGATTCCTCTCAGCTCTGCCAGGCACTCAGCAACCTGCTTCACTCTTCCTGGCTCATTTCTTTCTCCCTGATAGCCATTCAATGGCATATCCGGTGCATCGGTCTCAAGAACAATACTGTCGATTGGCAGGGTAGCTGCCAGATGTCTTGTTTTGCTGGCTCTTGGGTAGGTTATGCCACCACCAAATCCCAGTTTAAATCCCAACTTCAGGTATTCTTTAGCCTGTTGTTCACTGCCGGAAAAGGCGTGAATAATTCCGGTGCTCTCGGGTTTGAATTTTCGCAGTACTTTCAGTATCTCATCATGGCTTTTCCGGCTATGAATAATCAGCGGCATCTGGTGTAGACAGGCCAGTTTTACATGACCAGTAAACAAAGTGAGTTGTTTGTTCTTTGCCTGTGGGGTGATGTTACGGTCAAAAAAATCCAGCCCCGTTTCTCCTATGGCAACAACTCTTGAGGGACGTTGTTTTAGCAGCTTATCCAATACGTCAAGTTGCTCGAGACTGTGCTCAGCAATAAACCAGGGGTGAAGCCCAAGGGCCGTTACGACGCTTACAGAGCTCTCTTTAGAAATCACTTCTGATTCTTTGATGAGAGAGAGCCATTCTTGGTGTTTTGTCGCGGGAATACAAAGGTGACTGACGCTTTCCTTTTTTGCCTGACTCAATACCTTTGCACGATCAGTATCAAAATCCGAAAAATTAAGATGGCAATGGCTATCAAAAAGTGAGAGTTGATCGTTCCCTTGTGCCACGGTCTGTGCTTCCTCAAAAAGTGATTTCAGGAGAACGTTCTTCTGTTCTCTATAAGTAAAAAGCCTATAATGCGTACCTGCAAGTTAATTTTGATTCTAATAATGATGAAAAACGTGTCAAAGCACCTATCCCAGTTTCTCCTCTCGATAGCACTATTGCTCGGCTTACTGCTGGTATTTTATGTATCACGTTCGCTGAATAAGAGTGACACGCCTGTTGATAAGGCCGCGTTCCAAACCGTCAGTTACTGCAACACGTTCAAAGGGTGCCAGACCAGGGTAGGGGATGGTTCGATAACGCTTAGCATTTTGCCCGCGTCAATGCCGACGGGGCAGCCACTGGATATAAAGGCAGAAGTTTCCGGGCTTGCTGCTGAAAAGGTCAGCATGGAATTTGTCGGACGTGATATGCCCATGGGATTAATGCCCTTCAACTTGGAGAAACAATCTGGACACTTTTCAGGCACTGACCTGTATACTGGCACCGGCAGTATCACTTTTTGTACAACTGACAGCAAAATGGTCTGGGTCGCAAGGTTGAAAATTGAAACCAGAGAAGCGGTTCATACCATTTTTTTTGAGCTGGATAATGTAGAAGCAAGCTCACAGTAGATTGCTATTCTCCCATAATACTTCTAATGACGAGTGGAGTTGAGTAATGGAAGGTGGAACGATTTTGTATTCCAGAGTAGTCAGGGCTATGCGAACAGCCGTCAATAGTATGATGGCTCTGATGGTGCTAATAACGGCGCACACTGCTGTGGCTGCACAGAATGGACACAGTCATTCGCATTCCCATGCTCACTCAAAAGAGCATTCTAAACAAGAGTTGCAGTTACTGAATGCCAGTGCCCGTGCGACCAAGCCTGGGATGTCTTCATCGGCGGCTTATATGACCATTCAAAATGGCACTGATAAGGCAGTTCAGATTCGATCACTGACTAGCCCTGTAGCCAAGAAAACCGAGCTTCATACCACAGAAATGAACAATGGTATGATGAAAATGCGTCGTGTGGATAACTTAACTATCAATCCAGGCGATGAAGTCGAGCTAAAGCCGGGTGGCTATCATGTTATGCTGATGGGGCTTAAAAAGCCCATCGCAACCAACAGTAAAGTCCCGGTGACGATCACCTTCAGTAATGGCGATAAAAAGACCGTCGTTGCTCATGCAATGGATGAAATCAAAGGCCAGCATATGGCGCATTGAGTTTGGTTAATAAGTGGGGGATATTCCTTGCAGTTTATTTCAAAGGCACAGGAACCAATGTGTCTCTGTGCCTTTGAAGTTAATAAGAGCAAGATTATCCCTGCTCTAACTCTCCAAGAATGGCATCCTGCAATTCAGAAGGAGTTACAACAAGCCCCTCTTCTTCATCCACTGGGAATACTGCCAGCATGGTGTTATCGCGTTCCAGGCCTGGAGTCCAGCGCTCCAGCCATACTTCCAGAGTAATGGCCTTTGGCTGGCAGTCAGACCAGTCATCCACCGCCCAGGCTTTTGCGAAATCCGGATGGGGCCAGACAGGCAGACACTCTTCACCATCACTGGATGACAGCTCTACCCAACCCTCCGGGCTGTGCAGGCTCCAGATCTCTTCCCAGTCAGCCACCTTTTTCAGAAAGTAGTCATAACGCTCATGGTCAGGCAGTTTCTGAATGGATTCAAACTGTTTGTCGTTGAGTTTGTAAGTCATCAGTCATCAACGCTAGTGCAGTAAATAGTGGGAGGAGTGTATTACCTGCGTAGGATTGAAAGCAAATGGTGCGGTAGAATGGAGTTCTAAATTCTGGATAAAAGATAAGACAAGGAATATCCCGTGAAAAGCCTTGAACTGAAAATCCCCCCATTACTATTGGTTTTACTGTTTGGGGCTGCCATGTGGCTTGCCAGAAAGCATACCCCTCTGGGGTTTGATCTGAGTCGTGATATTCGGTTGGGGCTTTTTATACTGTTTTCCATGCTGGCATTTGGTGTGGCATTGGCCGGAGTGATCAGTTTCAGAAAACAGAAAACGACGGTTAACCCAGTCAGTCCTGAGGCGGCATCATCCCTGGTAATTACTGGTATCTATCAGTATACGAGAAACCCCATGTATCTTGGGTTTGCTATTTTTCTTATTGGCTGGGGGCTTTGGCTGACCAATATTCTAGCGCTATTACTGGTTCCGTTTTTTGTCCTTTACATGACCCGTTTTCAAATAATGGCAGAAGAAAAGGCTTTGGAAGCACTATTTGATGAACGTTTTCTCAGTTATAAGAAGTCTGTCAGACGTTGGTTGTAGGAATATCATGCTTCCAGCTGGCCATTGCACGTCTAATGAGGGTATAGTCGGCTCCCAAATTTATTTGGCTCGTTTTTTGAACTATGAAGTTGTATGGTCCTCCGCTAGTAGGTTTTTTATTAGCGGCAGTCGTTTTTGTGGTCAGGGAGCTTTGTCCATTCTGGTCAACTGTGGCTCTGACAGGTGAGATTCTTTTTTTCCTTTCTGGCTTGATCGCGGGTATACGATTACCAGACTTGGATTTATTGGCACCTGGTCTATCTCATCGCTCTGGAATCACCCATTCTTGCATACCAGCCCTTATTTTCTGGTACTTTGGGCTTTCACCTATAGCTGCTGGTTTAGCTTTGGGTATTGCTTTTCATCTGTCATCAGATCTGCAGCCAAAGTCGTGGACTGGTGGTGCGCTGATCAAGTTTCCTCTTATTGGCAGTATCGGTATGCTTTCGCCGTTTTGGTTGATTGCCAATGTGATTGGTTGTCTGGCGATTGCCATGGAGGTCGTTTTAGGTGAGCCGGTTGATGCCCGGCAAATGATATTAGCGCTTTGTATTGCAGGTGCTGGCTGGTATTTCTGGCGTGAAGAAAAGCGTCCGTTGCTACCTTTAATGATCTTGGGCTTTGGTATTTTACTGGTTCATGCGGTAAGGGGAGGAACATTATCCGTAAAGCTGGTCTGGCAGTATTTTGCTTAGTCATACTGCCGTCGTAAATTTTATGGCCCTATCAATTCAGGTTTGAATTCATAGAATTCAAGACCTGCCTGCTCGGATAAATTGCACCAGGTTGATGTGGCAAAATATATTCTATTGCCGAGTTCTTCGGCATTCCGTATACCGTTTACACAGGGGTTGCCAAAGCCATTATTCGTGAGCGTGTGTGGGATACCATCATTATCAAAATAGATCAGGTCTCCACCGGCAATAAACTCGTGGAGTCTGCCATTTCGCGTCATTTCTTCTCTTGCCCAGCTAAACAGGCTGGATGTCGGGCTGCTATCCCGGGAATGCTCCCAGAATGGAACGGGAACAGAAAAACCAGGATAGAGTAACATACGACTGGAGTCAGCTTCTCCCAACAGGTCGTGAACACCACTGAAGGCATCAAAAAAACCCCAGAAAAGGCGACCCTCTTTACTGAGTGACGTCCAGGAGTAAATATTGCCGGGATTTCCCATTCCGGCTTTGCCAAAGAGGGGTTTTACCCCCATATTGTTGGGTACGCTTTGCCACTTACCGTATTCATTGGCGATTTGAAAATGCTCGTAACCGTAGAGAAGCTCAGGTTCTGTTTCTCCTGAGGCCATTTCATCCAGTTGCTGGAGTGGGATTCGAAAGATGGAGGTCGCACGCCATTGGTTTTGTAAGAAGGTCTGTTCTTTACTCCGGGTTTCTGTGAGCTGATTGTAGAGTTGTAACTATTCAGCACCCAGCAAAGGCGTATTGTTGTAATTTCGAACCGCTTTAAGAAGCGCCTGAAATATGTTCAACCCCTGCTTTTTAGCAGATGATAAATAGCTTCGGATTCGGGTAAACATGGTACCTCCGTCTTCGCTTCTGAAGCAGCCTGAGATCTTCTGCTTAAGTTTGGCCATCCTGGCATCACGTTCACTGCCATTGTTATCGAAGGGAATTGAAAAGTCCGACATGAAGCGCAACGTTTCAACCTTAAACTCAATAAGCCTTTTGAACAGGTTGTAGGCCTTGGTATTCCTGACCTTCTTACGTCCAAGCACCTGTCGTTGTTTTTCCATATAAGCGGTTTCCTTCGTGAGAGCCCTTTGAAGGATTTGGTCGTATATCGTCTCAATGCGAAGCTGTATTGCACCAGGCATTTGAGTCAGACCGGCTGCTTTGTATTTCTTGCAGAAGTGCCAGGAGAGCGTAAGCAATTTCATCAGCCGCAGAGCCAGCTTATTCGCATCCCTATCGACAACTCCCTGAAGCTCTCTCAGATGATGGGCATTACAAAGCACATGCACTGCCGCATAGGCAAAGTAGGACTTCCAATGATCGTGAACCAGAATGCCTGCAAAAGTCAGCAGGATGCCCATTGCATCCATTGCTTCACAACCTCGCCTTTCTGAGAGGTAGTAAAGCGTCCATTGGTCATCTCGCATAATGTGTAACCACCACAGTGAACCGTCAACCCGCATGCCAGTTTCATCCGCTCCTGCAACCGGACTTTCTTGTAAAGCATCGCGGATACTCTGCTCAGTAGAGGCCAGGTTCTCATGGGTATAGGCAACAAAATTGGCAACAGAGCCTGCGCTGACACTCATGCAATAAATAGTATTGAAATACTCAGACACCCGGTGATATGGGATGAAGTGATACTGGTTTAAATGAACAGCCATTGCCTGAGTCACTTCTCCGTATTGAGCAGCGGCTTTCACTCCTTGGGGAAACTCAGCGGTGTTCCGTTTACCACAAGGACATACTTTAACGTCTGCCCAGTACGCGGTAACTTCAAATTCTCCGGGTCTACCTGGATCAAAAACCTGTCGCTCAATGTATTTGGTGGGTTTAATATCGATAAGCGAAGACTGGCAACAGCAACATTTTTCAACCTTCAGATGCCTGACATAATCGGGTAAGGCGACACGTCTCAAACAAGAGCCTTGATGACCTTTCTGGCCACCTGGTTTATTGCCTGAAGATGGTCTAAGGCTTTTGGGGTTCGGTGTTTCCTGTGAGGAGCAGGGGGCTTCTTTGGAAGATGTATCACCTTTATCACTCCCTTTTTTACTGGGCTTTTGATAACCATCTGACGATGGTGGCTTACTACTGTTTTGACTGTTTTTATTAACCCTTTCTTCCAGTTCGCTGCAACGTTCCCGTAAAAGCGCATTCTCGGTCCGAAGCTCTTCATTCTCTTTAAGGAGAGCTTCGGTAAACGGAGTAGCTGGGAAGTCTGGTTCCATACTGGAGATTTGTTAGAAAAATTGAGTATAAGATGATGGTCGAAAAATCAGAAAATTCCAGATTTATATGAAGGGTGCTGAATAGTTACAAGAAAAGAATACTGTCTACCAGTGTGCTGGCCAGGTTGTTGTGGTAACGCATAGCCTGCTCACATTCCGTTAGGCGCTCACCGGCATCTCGAATGAGTACCTGGTGTAACAGGTCGTCACCGTTTTTTATATATCGATAGAGAGTCGTCCGACTGACATTACCCTTTCTGGCAACATCATCCAGTGTCGTTCGGTTAACCCCCTTTGCAAGATAGCAGACCATGGCACTATCCAGTATATGGTGAAAGGTTTGCTGTGCCTTTGGACTCATTGTTGGCTGGAACTCTAACTATCAGGTTATGAAGACATTGTATTCGCTATTTATTGTTTCTATATCATCCAAAAATATTACAAATCATCTTTTTTTGTAATATTTTTGGAAGGTCGAATAGGGGAATCGCAATATTGGTAAAGAGGAAAGAGGAAAGAGGAAAGAGCTTATTGGCAAACAACAAGCTCTATAGAGCATCTGTTAGTCTTGAACAAACTGATTATTGACCGGCTGATAATGAAAACGGATTTTATGAAGCTGGTTCTCGATTTCCTGTTTGCTCATGTCCATCTCATCGGCCAGCTGATCCAGCGAGTTACACGTAAGCCTTAGCTTTTCGTTGACAATACCCAACAGGATAAAAGGGTTGAGATGCTCGGGGTGTCCGAGTTCCATGGTGACTCTCCGTTCAAGTCAGCTGTTGATAAAAAATACCACTCTCTTCATTGCCTAATGTGGGGTGGTATTTTTAGTTCGTGGCTGTCCTTAAACCATAGCTTAGCTAGTCAGTTTTGCCTGCCTGGGTTCTCAGCTGTTGTTGCCGTCGTTCGTCTTCCTTTACCTGACGACGGTGAACAACGGTTTCGGCAACCTCTGCCCCCATATGGGCTTCACCTCGAGATCTGGCCAGCTGCATCTGCTTTTCACGCTCCATAAACCGCGCTTTCTGCTTTTCGGTCAGCTTGTCAAAACAGTGTGGGCAGCTGACACCCTGCTGAAACTTTTCACTTTGTTTGTCTGCTTCAGTAATGGGTAAGCGACAGGCGTTGCACTGGTCGTAGGAGCCCGGCTCAAGGTCATGGTTAACCGTTACCCGGTCATCAAAGACAAAGCATTCGCCTTCCCAGAGTGACTCCGCCTTCGGTACTTCTTCCAGGTATTTCAGGATGCCGCCTTTCAGGTGGTAAACCTCTTCAAAGCCTTTTTCCTTGAGCAGGGCAGTGGACTTCTCGCAGCGTATGCCGCCAGTGCAGAACATGGCCACTTTTTTATGAGTCCCGGGATTCATGTTGGTGTCAACGTATTCCGGAAACTGCCGGAAAGAGTCTGTTTTTGGGTTGATGGCGTGCTTGAAGGTCCCGACCTGTATTTCGTAATCGTTCCGGGTATCCACAACAATGACATCCGGATCACTGATCAGGTTATTCCAGTCTTTGGGGTCGACATAGGTCCCCACGACTTGCTTAGGGTCGATGCCTTCTACTCCCATGGTGACAATCTCATTCTTGAGTTTGACCTTGGTTCTTTTGAAAGGCATGGATGCGCTCAGGGATTCTTTGAATTCAATGGGGTTCAGGCGGGTATCCTGATTAAGCCAGGCCAGCAGTGCATCAATGCCTTCCCGTGTACTGGCTACGGTGCCGTTAATGCCTTCCTGAGCCAGCAGCAGCGTTCCTCTGACATGGTTTGCTTCCATGGTTCTGAGCAGCGGTTCCCGCAGGCTGGTGAAATTCTTCAGGGTAACGAATTTATAGAGGGCACAGACCACAATGGGGGCGTCTGTTTGAGCGTCTTTTGGAGCGTGAGTCATTGTCTTTATTGTCCTTTAATCAGCGATCCGGAGCGTAAATCCAGAGCCAGGCTGGGAAGTCTAGCAGAGGCTTAAAGCCTTGAAAAATCCAGCCACTGCTATGATAGTGCAGAATAATAATGACCGGATAAAGAATAACACCATGACTCAACCCGTACTTGAACTGCTCCGATCACACCGCTCCATTCGCAAATTTACTGAGCAGCCGGTTGAAGAGAGTTTGTTAAGAGACTTAATTACCGCAGGGCAGAGCGCTGCCACATCCAGTAACCTGCAAGGGGTGAGCGTTATTCGGGTTCGCAACCCTGAAACCCGCAGAGCAATGGCAGAACTGGCGGGTGGACAGGCCTATGTTGAGGAAGCCGCCGAGTTTCTGGTGTTTTGTGCCGACCTGAAGCGTGCTGACTGGTGCTGTGAACAGTCAGGAAAAACCATGGCGGATGGGATGACCGAGCATTTTATTATTGCCACGGTTGATGTTGCTCTGTTTGCTCAGAATGTGGTGGTTGCTGCTGAGTCAGAAGGGCTGGGCATCTGCTACATTGGTGGCCTGCGCAATGACCCACAACAG
This sequence comes from Endozoicomonas sp., assembly GCF_965196975.1. Taxonomy (NCBI): domain Bacteria; kingdom Pseudomonadati; phylum Pseudomonadota; class Gammaproteobacteria; order Oceanospirillales; family Endozoicomonadaceae; genus Endozoicomonas; species Endozoicomonas sp. Next base: position 2,856,921 of record NZ_OZ239981.1, on the reverse strand, counting down.
GTCAGTGATCTGCTGGCGCTGCCGGAAAATGTCTATCCCGTTTTTGGGCTCTGTCTGGGCTACCCTGATCAGGATCCGGAGCGTAAGCCCAGATTGCCGCTGGATGCTGTGCTGATGGAAGAGCATTACCAGCCAGTGAATAAGGCACTATTGGCTCAGTACGATGACACCATGAGAGCCTATTACCAGCAGCGAACTGGAGGTAAGTTGGATCGGGTCTGGTCTCAGGATATATCGTCTTTATTGGAGGAAAAATCCCGGCCTCATATGAGGGAGTTCCTGAAGAAAAAAGGGTTTAAGATGAATTGACCTCCAATGGTCAATCCAGATAGGTATATGCTACATCTCCGGGTGAGCCAATTCGCAATGGTTTACCCATACCGGTAGCGATAGACTGCGCGATCTTTTTTAATCGCTGCCGGCCATTCCAACATGTTCTCTCAATCCATCCGGGCTCAGCTCTGTCGTATGACATTGCTGCTGGCCGTAACCCTGCTTGTGGTTCATAACACGCCCGGTCTGATTGATCTGCTGGCAGGTCAGGCTGCTTCTTCTGGCTGTCATCAGCACTCAGATACCTCATCCAACCCTTAAACTGACTGTCAGGGATTCTTACGCATTGCTGGATTCCCTTACTACTGAATATTGAGACCTTTATGAGTATTTTCCGGTTTCCCCTACTGGTATGGCTGGGTATAGGGATTCTGATTATCTGCCTTGGCATACGTCAGTCGTTTGGTATTTTCATGCTGCCGGTTTCAGAGTATTTTGGCACCGGGCGGGAATTTTTCAGTTTTGCCATTGCATTGCAAAACCTGATGTTCGGCGTGTTTCAGCCCTTTGTTGGTATGGCGGCGGATCGCTTTGGTGCTAAAAGAGTGGTTTTCCTGGGTGCGATTGCCTACGCGCTTGGACTTTATCTGACGTCTATTGCAACAGCTACGGGCATTCTTTACCTCTCCCTGGGGACACTGGTTGGTCTTGGGCTGAGTGCCACCAGTTATGTGATTGTGCTGGGTGCCGTTGCCAAGGTGGTTCCGGCAGAGCACTCGGCCAAGGCATTTGGTTTGACGACGGCAGCGGGTTCGTTCGGTATGTTTGCCATGATACCGGGTGCCCAGTACCTGCTGAGTGAATTTGGCTGGCAGCAGGCGCTGGCGGTGTTTGCAGCACTCTGCTCAATCATGGCGGCTTTTGCCCTGTTTATGAATACGGCCAGAGGGCAGCAGGCCGCCACCCAATCAGATCAGCCTGAGCAAACTTTGAAGCAGGCACTGAAAGAAGCGCTTGCCCACAGAGGCTACTGGCTGATACATGCCGGCTTCTTTGTCTGTGGTTTCCATGTGATGTTTATTGCGACACATCTGCCCAGCTACCTGGCCGACAAACACCTGCCGGCTTCCAGTGCCGCCATGGCGCTGGCTTATGTTGGCATCTTCAATATTTTCGGCTCTTACTTCTGGGGTGTGATGGGTGATCGCTTCAGTAAACGACATGTGATGTCAGGACTCTATCTGATGCGTACGCTGGTGATTGGCGCCTTTGTTGTTCTGCCGGTAACGGTGGATACCGCCGCTATATTTGGCGCAGCGATTGGTTTCTGCTGGTTGGGCACGGTGCCGCTGACCTCCGGGCTGGTTCGACAGATCTTTGGTTCCCGCTATATGTCGACATTGTACGGTCTGGTGTTCTTTACCCATCAGGTAGGCAGCTTTCTGGGCGCCTGGGCTGGTGGAAGAATCTATGACTTTACCGGCTCCTATGAACCAATCTGGTGGTCTACAGTGGCACTTGCCTTTCTGGCAGCACTGATTCACTTGCCAATCGATGACAGGCCTGTGGTTCGACTGGCAACCGCGTAATAACTCATGCCTGTGAACCTATCGGCCCAGTCGATAGGTTCTATCAAATCTTCACAATAAATATCGTCAATAATCCCTTCCGACTTTCCAATAAAGCTGAATAACAACCCTCTCAGAAAGGCGAGGTTGTGAAGCAATGGATGCAATGGGCATCCTGCTGACTTTTGCAGGCATTCTGGTTCACGATCATTGGAAGTCCTACTTTGCCTATGCGGCAGTGCATGTGCTTTGTAATGCCCATCATCTGAGAGAGCTTCAGGGAGTTGTCGATAGGGATGCGAATAAGCTGGCTCTGCGGCTGATGAAATTGCTTACGCTCTCCTGGCACTTCTGCAAGAAATACAAAGCAGCCGGTCTGACTCAAATGCCTGGTGCAATACAGCTTCGCATTGAGACGATATACGACCAAATCCTTCAAAGGGCTCTCACGAAGGAAACCGCTTATATGGAAAAACAACGACAGGTGCTTGGACGTAAGAAGGTCAGGAATACCAAGGCCTACAACCTGTTCAAAAGGCTTATTGAGTTTAAGGTTGAAACGTTGCGCTTCATGTCGGACTTTTCAATTCCCTTCGATAACAATGGCAGTGAACGTGATGCCAGGATGGCCAAACTTAAGCAGAAGATCTCAGGCTGCTTCAGAAGCGAAGACGGAGGTACCATGTTTACCCGAATCCGAAGCTATTTATCATCTGCTAAAAAGCAGGGGTTGAACATATTTCAGGCGCTTCTTAAAGCGGTTCGAAATTACAACAATACGCCTTTGCTGGGTGCTGAATAGTTACTTGCAGACTTAAGTAATTATCGTCAGCTGGTGTTCAGTCCCCACGGCGATAATCTGATTACCTCAGAATACCTTCGCTCTTCCCAGCGCATTTATATTGATAACTACACTACGTTGATCCAAATGACATTGGCGGGGTTCGGCTGGTCCATCCTGCCCAGGCCGATTGTGAATGACTATGTTGCCAGAGGGCAGATGGTAGAATTGCCATTGGAGTCTTACCCATATACAAAATGGGAAGTTGGCGTTGATTTGCTATGGAACGTAAGAGCTCGGCTTGGACCTGCTGCTGAGTGGTTGAAAGAAATTTTTTCTACCCAATGTTTTCACACAAAGTGAAGAGAGTATTCAGTTAAGTTTCATTTTATGGGGAAGATTGGATGCAGATGCTACTGCATCAAATCAGTTCTCCCTTGTACTAATCGATATTGACTAATACCTTTATCAATGTTTCGCTCAGCTTATTACTGGCCTTGCTCAGGTTGTTAAGGAACTGCTCAACATTATCCAGTTCGATATCAATATGATCGGTTACGGATTTAATGGGCAGGAAATCGATGCCGTAAAGGTGGGCAGTTGAAGCAACGGCGGCACACTCCATCTCTTTGGCCATACCCCGGTTTTGAATAATCCACTGCTTGTCTACATCGGGCATATCGAGGGAGTTGCCAGTCGTTACCACGCCAAGTTTATGCTCAATACTTTGGAAGTATTTGGGGCGGTAAGCGGTTGGATAAGAGCCCATGGCAAATCGGTCAAAGCCCTCCAGTGGCACCCGGTGGTCATGATACACCACGGGCTGGTCGGAAGTGATGATATCAGCGATGTCAGCATCGGCTGAAAAAGCACCACAGGTTCCCGCGTTAATAATCAGGTCCGGAGCAAACTCAAGAATAGCGGATTGAGTATTCAGAGCAGCAAACTCTGTGCCTATCCTGTCGACACCATGCTCAACGGATTTGCCGTTCAGAGAGATAACGATGTCCTTACCTTCAAACTCACCTTGAAAGCGGGGGAAGTGGCTTCTCAACTGAGGATTGGCGGGAGTTTCTTTCAGGCCGAGTTTTTCAATGACTGGCCCGGCCTCCGCTTCCATGGCCATAATGATCAGAATTCGTTTAGACATTAACTCTCCAGCCAGATATCCCGGACCCATAACCAGATGGATGGCCAGCTGTCGTCGGTGACTTCTCCGTCGGCCCAGCGAACCACTTCCCCCTCTTCAGAAATGCCATAGTATTCACCATCGCATTCACAGATGGGAATCAGTTCTCTTGGCAGCCCCTCAGCCCAGGCATTGGCCGCGACTTCAGGCAGATAGGTGTGCGACTGTGGATCTGTTACCGTGACTGGCTCAATGGAGCCATAAATGACATCACTGACCTGAAGCAGAAACTCCCTGAGTTCATAGGGAAGGGAGATCAGGATCTGTTCTTCCACTTCAACCAGCTGGTCTTCATCCGGTAATTCCAGTGGGACTGAGACATCAAGCGCGCGTTCCCGCAGTTCTTCAATAACATCTTCCATCGTATGCGACCTTTTTCACCCGCTTTCTACTGTGGAAATACCCGGCCAGCAGAGGCAGGGTATTTCCAGCTTATTGCTTTTTCATCTGGCTGACATCAGTCAGCGGTTCTAATCAGGACTTTCGTTTTTTCCCGGAGGAGACAGAAGGCCTTTTCTTTCCTTTAGGCATAGTACCTGAAGGTTTTCTGGCTCTTCCATTCCCCGATTTATTGCCTGAATGATGTTTTATAGCAGGCTTTCCAGCTTTCAGGTCAGGTTTTGTCCGTTTATTTCGGCTTTTACTAACAGGTTCATTGACTTCAGCTGGACGAACCTCGCCATCCTCAAAGTAGGGCAGAGGCTCAATGTCCAGTGGTTTTTTGATCAGTTGCTGGATGGCGGACAATAACTTTTTCTCTTCAGGGTTAACCAGAGAGATAGCTCTGCCTTTCTGTCCGGCACGACCGGTTCGGCCAATGCGGTGAACGTAATCTTGCGGAACTTTAGGAAGATCATAATTGATGACCAGTGGCAGCTGTTCGATGTCCAGCCCTCTGGCGGCAACATCGGTCGCTACCAGAACGTCAAAATAGTTATCTTTAAAGTCTTCCAGTGTGCGAATACGCAGATACTGACTTTTATCGCTGTGAATGGCCTGAGCGTTGATGCCATCTTCTTCCAGCAGCTCGGCAACCTTGTTGGCGGCTTTTTTGGTGCGGACAAACACCAGCACTTTCTTCCAGCGGCCACCGTGGATGAGATAGCTGAGAATCTCCGGTTTGTCCTGCTGGTCTACCGGGTAGAAAGACTGGGTCACTGTTTTTGCCGCCGAGTTTGGGTTCTCCAGTTCAATTTTTACCGGGTGACGCATGAATTCATGGGCCAGCTGTTTGATGTCCTTGGAAAAGGTGGCGGAGAACAGCAGGTTCTGACGTTTTACCGGCGCGTTTTGCAGAATGCGTTCAATATCGTCACGGAAACCCAGATCCAGCATGCGATCGGCTTCATCCAGTACCAGGATTCTCAAACTGTCCAGATGAACATGCTTGCGGTTGATCATGTCCACCAAGCGACCAGGGGTCGCTACCAGAACATCAACGCCCTCATTCAGAACCTGCAACTGCTCTTCAATGTCGACACCGCCATAAACGGCAGCTGTCTTAATGACCGTATGGGTACCATAGGTCTGAAAGCTGTTGTAAACCTGAATTGCCAGTTCACGGGTAGGGACCAGCACCAGTGCGCGGATGGCTTTGCTGGCTCTCATATGGGCCAGCCGGTGGAGGATTGGCAAGGTAAAACTGGCGGTTTTACCGGTACCGGTCTGGGCCGATGCCATCAGGTCACGGCCGGTCAGCGCCATGGGAATTGCTTTGGCCTGAATCGGCGTAGGGGTCTGGTAGCCAGCTTCATTTACCGCTTGAGTCAATGACTCATCCAGCCCAAGAGCGGAAAAAGGGGTATTGTTGCTCATGTGTGTATTACTTCCTGCGCTTGGGTGGTTCAAAACCGGAATCAGTTGAGGTCGTGGTTGTTGATGCAGCGGGTTTAGGATCGGCCGCCGGTGTACGGCGTTTGCCCACATTCTTCTTCACACGCTGGCGTTGTTTATCCGCCGGGTCTTTTTTGCCAGCACCTTTCTTACCGGCAGGCTTTTTCTTGCCAGCGGCCTTGCCAGAGCTCTTCAGCTTTTTGGGGCCTTTATAGCTACCCATCAGCTCTTTGATGGCACGCTTTTCAAAGCGCAGCCGGAGATAGCGTTCAATGCTGGACATCCGGTTCCACTCATCAGGGCCAATCAGGGAAATGGCCAGACCCTGCTCTCCTGCACGACCTGTTCGGCCAATTCGGTGTACATAGTCATCACCGTTACGGGCCATCTCTAGGTTAATGACCAGCTCGATACCTTTGATATCCAGGCCGCGAGAGGCGACATCTGTGGCAATCAGGATATTGATTTTTCCCTCTTTCAGCAGGTTCATGACATGCTTGCGTTCACGCTGATCCATATCACCGTGGAGAGTCCCTGCTTTTAAGCCTTTTACCCGGATTTTGCCAATAAACTCATCGGCTCTCGCTTTGGTGTTGGTGAAAATCAGGGCTTTTTCATAAGTTTCATTCTTAAGCAGCCAGATCAACAGTTTCTCTTTGTGCGCCGTGTCATCGGCGAGAATCATCTGCTGCTGGATATTGGCATGCTTTTCCCGGGCTGAGTTGAGTTTCAGACGGGTTGGGTCGTTCAGAACCTGAGACGCCATGTCACCAAGGCCTTTTGATTCCAGGGTTGCTGAAAACAAAAAGGTCCGGCGCTCTGTATTGCACTCTTCAACGATTGTGAGTACATCGGGGCCAAAGCCCATATCCAGCATACGGTCGGCTTCATCCAGAATCAGATATTCCAGGTCGCTGAAATCATGATTGCCATTTTTCATATGCTCTATCAGGCGTCCGGGTGTGGCAATAATGATTTCCGGGTTTTTCCGCAGCGTGTTCACCTGATGACGGTAGTCTTCACCCCCAACAATCAACCCGGCTTTGATGAACGTGTAACGAGCCAGCGCTTCACACTCTTTCAATACCTGAAGGCCCAGCTCCCGGGTAGGAACAAGCACCAGCCCACGGGTACTGGTTTTGGGCGAAGGGGTTGTGTGCATATGGTTGAGCATGGGCAGCAGAAACGCTGCAGTTTTACCACTGCCGGTTTCTGCGCTGACCATCAGGTCCTTGCCGGTCATGGCCAGGGGCAGGGTTTGTTCCTGAACTGGGGTGGCCTGTTCAAACCCGAGTTCAGAGAGTGCCTTTTGCACCCGTTCATGGAGAGCCAGCTCAGAAAATAGCAATGGGGAGTTCCTCGACCATAGGGGAAATACGGTTTTCTAGAAGGGGGATAAATGGTGATGCATTTTATGACTGATAACGTGAAAAGCCAATAGGTATAACAATGAAGTGCAGTGTAGTTGGCCTCACGAAGAATAGAGCCTGAGCGGTTCAGGCTCAGAGAGTTTTGGTAAATGAACTATTCGAATAACCAAATGTCTTAATTGATTATTTTAATTATTAATAATGTTGAAATATTAAATTCTGATGCTTCGAAACTGTCAAAAACGAGGTTTGTAACAATGTTGTCTCCACATGCTGATCGTTGTCCACTTCCGGCTGACTGGAAAATACCTGCACAACAAAAAGATCTTGAGGTAAATATTAATAGTTCGTAACTATTCAGCACCCAGCAAAGGCGTATTGTTGTAATTTCGAACCGCTTTAAGAAGCGCCTGAAATATGTTCAACCCCTGCTTTTTAGCAGATGATAAATAGCTTCGGATTCGGGTAAACATGGTACCTCCGTCTTCGCTTCTGAAGCAGCCTGAGATCTTCTGCTTAAGTTTGGCCATCCTGGCATCACGTTCACTGCCATTGTTATCGAAGGGAATTGAAAAGTCCGACATGAAGCGCAACGTTTCAACCTTAAACTCAATAAGCCTTTTGAACAGGTTGTAGGCCTTGGTATTCCTGACCTTCTTACGTCCAAGCACCTGTCGTTGTTTTTCCATATAAGCGGTTTCCTTCGTGAGAGCCCTTTGAAGGATTTGGTCGTATATCGTCTCAATGCGAAGCTGTATTGCACCAGGCATTTGAGTCAGACCGGCTGCTTTGTATTTCTTGCAGAAGTGCCAGGAGAGCGTAAGCAATTTCATCAGCCGCAGAGCCAGCTTATTCGCATCCCTATCGACAACTCCCTGAAGCTCTCTCAGATGATGGGCATTACAAAGCACATGCACTGCCGCATAGGCAAAGTAGGACTTCCAATGATCGTGAACCAGAATGCCTGCAAAAGTCAGCAGGATGCCCATTGCATCCATTGCTTCACAACCTCGCCTTTCTGAGAGGTAGTAAAGCGTCCATTGGTCATCTCGCATAATGTGTAACCACCACAGTGAACCGTCAACCCGCATGCCAGTTTCATCCGCTCCTGCAACCGGACTTTCTTGTAAAGCATCGCGGATACTCTGCTCAGTAGAGGCCAGGTTCTCATGGGTATAGGCAACAAAATTGGCAACAGAGCCTGCGCTGACACTCATGCAATAAATAGCATTGAAATACTCAGACACCCGGTGATATGGGATGAAGTGATACTGGTTTAAATGAACAGCCATTGCCTGAGTCACTTCTCCGTATTGAGCAGCGGCTTTCACTCCTTGGGGAAACTCAGCGGTGTTCCGTTTACCACAAGGACATACTTTAACGTCTGCCCAGTACGCGGTAACTTCAAATTCTCCGGGTCTACCTGGATCAAAAACCTGTCGCTCAATGTATTTGGTGGGTTTAATATCGATAAGCGAAGACTGGCAACAGCAACATTTTTCAACCTTCAGATGCCTGACATAATCGGGTAAGGCGACACGTCTCAAACAAGAGCCTTGATGACCTTTCTGGCCACCTGGTTTATTGCCTGAAGATGGTCTAAGGCTTTTGGGGTTCGGTGTTTCCTGTGAGGAGCAGGGGGCTTCTTTGGAAGATGTATCACCTTTATCACTCCCTTTTTTACTGGGCTTTTGATAACCATCTGACGATGGTGGCTTACTACTGTTTTGACTGTTTTTATTAACCCTTTCTTCCAGTTCGCTGCAACGTTCCCGTAAAAGCGCATTCTCGGTCCGAAGCTCTTCATTCTCTTTAAGGAGAGCTTCGGTAAACGGAGTAGCTGGGAAGTCTGGTTCCATACTGGAGATTTGTTAGAAAAATTGAGTATAAGATGATGGTCGAAAAATCAGAAAATTCCAGATTTATATGAAGGGTGCTGAATAGTTACGTCTGCAAAAGAGATTGACGACAGTTGACTCAGTGGGTGATGAATATGGGCAACTTCCGCTATTTGCAATGTCCCCAGCCGACAAAAACCAATATCGGTGGGATAATTCGGAAGCGTAATCAACAGAGCCAGCTTTACCCTCCCATTGTGGAGACTGGTCAAAGCATCATTCAGGTTCATGCTTTCAATGTGAAGTAGGACTTTCGCATTGACAGGCAGCTGTAAAAATTGCTAGATCAGCAAAAAATAGCGGATGTCGTCGTGCGTAGAAAGATAACAAGACCTACAACAGCTGGGTGTGATTTGCCGAAATATACAGGGTTTCTATTGTGTGAGCCGAAATCAGCAACCTGTACTCGCCTTAGTGAGATCGGAGATATGTCACACCACAGCGTTAACCGTTTTCTACAACGTGAAGACTTTGCTCCCAATGACCTTTTCATGGAAGTAGCCGCAAGGCTGATTCTTGATGGGGGCACGCTATCGGTTGATGATACGGTGCTGGATAAGCCGTACAGTAACTACACGGCATTCATCGGCTATCATTACTCGGGCAAGCATCATAAAGCCGTCAAGGGCATTAATCTCATAACGCTCTATTACACCGATATCAAAGGCTATAGCCTTCCTGTCAATTTCCGTATCTATGACTCTGCGGACGGAAAGTCCAAAAATGATTATTTTCTCGAGATGCTGAAAGAAGTACTTGTATGGGGCTTACGACCTGCATTTGTTACGGGGGATTCCTGGTATAGCAGTGCCGCAAACCTGAAGACTGTGAAAAACAACGGTCTGGGTTTTATGTTTGCCGTTAAAAGCAACCGTACTGTTTCTATCCAAAAGGGTGACTACCAACAAGTGCAGAGCCTGGAGATTCCTGAAGAGGGAATAACCGTTTGGCTACGTAATTTTGGTTCTGTGCGTTTGTACCGGACGCGGCTAAAAAACGAGCTGCGCCATTACGTCGTCTACACACCCCATGCTGGATCAGAGGTATCACCACAGGTAGGCTTTAATGAACTTCACCTGCACCATTGGGCGATCGAAGAGTATCACCGGGCGCTGAAACAACTCTGCAGTATTGAGCGCTTTCAGGTGAGAGGAAAGCAGCAGGTCAGGAACCATATTTTTGCCTCTATCTTTGGGTATGCCTGCCTTCAGGCCAAGAAAGTATCTGAATCTCTCAGTAGCATCTATCGCGTTAAGAATGATGCGCTCAAGGATGCTATTTGGGACTTCATTAAGAGCTTCTCTGATGGTAAAGACTGGCTGAGACCATCTTTTATCAGAGCTGTCAATGCGTAAGTTCTATGAAGGTTTACGTAAGGAAACTGCTCACAGAATGCCCGAACCGTCGGTGCAACGAGTGTATAAGGGATTGCAGGATCAATAATAATGGACAGGTTATCTTCAATCTCTGCCGCACAGGCATTTAACTTGCCTTCAAGGTTATTAGCCTGACTGATGATATTGTTGATGTGCTTCAATAAGTCCTGACCAACCGATGTCAGAGCCAGAAACTTACTACCCCGCTCAAAAAGAACAACCCCCGCTTCCCATTCAATATTGCAGATCGTCGACGATACGGTTGACTGGGCCTTTCCCAGCCTTCTGGCCGCTGCTGAAAAGGAGCCACACTCTGCCGCTGTTTTTATGATTAACAGCTGATCCAGCGTCAATGCCATTTCTTTTCCCCAGCCGGTAGGAGTGACTATACCCAAAGGATTTCAAGTTGCTACGCGGCGACAAGTAAGCAAAGCCCCGTGAGCTTACAAACAGTAAGTGATCGGGGTGAGCGAACGTAGCCAACAAAGTAGCAACTTGAAAGGCGACGGGTATATCAGCACATTGGTTTTAAAGGTCTGGCTGGCAAGAATAGTGGGTTATCAATACCATTACTCTGACGTATGTCAGTTGCTGCAATGCCCCTTTTACCCACACACAGCGCATGAGGAAAAGGGACAGCGATTGAGCCAGAATATATCCCAATTTAGAGATCAGCCACTAACGGCGCACCATGATTCGCTGACTGTCGGAACATATTAAAGAGGTAGTTCAGCAGCAAGGCCGAAACACCCGCCAGAGTGATTGGATTGTTCAGCAACATTTGTAAGCTGCCAGGCAGGAAGTTAAAGAAAATCGGATTAGTAATGGAAAGCATGGCCAAACCCAGACTGATAGAAACAATCAGAAGGTTGCTTTTATTGTCCATATCCACCTGACCGAGGATTTTCAGACCGGTACAGGCAATGCTGCCGAACAATACCATGGATGCACCTCCCAGAACCGGTAGAGGGACACAGGCCGCCAGGGCAGAAAGCTTGGGAAAGATCCCCAACAAAATCAGGAAGACACCGCATAATGCCACCACCCAGCGACTGCGCACACCAGAAACCCTCAAGACCCCGGTATTTTGCGAATAGGTCGTGTAGGGGAAGGAGCACATAATCCCGCCAAGCATCGTGCCAAGGCCTTCTGCCCTGAGGCCTGCTGCAATATTTTCAGGTTCCACCTGTTTTTCGCAGACTTCTCCAATGGCAATATATCCCCCGGTGGATTCAATCATGGTCACCAGCATTGCCAGTAACATACTGATAATGGCGGCCAGCTTGAATTCCGGTAACCCAAGGGCAAACGGGGTCACAATACCAAACCATTCTGCGCTGGCGACGCCGTCAAAGCTGATTTTTCCCATCAGAAACGCCAGAATCGAGCCGGCAATCAAACCGATCAGAATGGCAACACGTGGCAACGCGCCTTTTCCCCACATCATGATGGTGGCAACCAGTATCATGCTGAAGGCTGCCAGCACAAAATCGTCCATGGCAACATCCTGAGCACCGGGACCTTTTCCCCCTCCCATCCACATGGCGGCAATGGGCAACAGGGATACCCCAAGCACCGTGATCAGTGTGCCGGTCACCACGGGTGGAAAGAAACGCAACAACTGGCTCCAGTATCCCGCAATCAGAAAAGTAAAGGCGCCAGCAGCAATGGTTGCCCCGAACATGGCATTAAACCCATAACTGGAACCGATCATGATCAAGGCAGGAATAGCGACGACCGTGGTACCCTGGACAACCGGGAGACGGATGCCAATATGGTTTCTGGCAACACCAATACCAAGGCATTGAATAATGGTGCAGATACCACTGGTTACAAGACAGGCACTGATCATAAAGACCAGCTCACTGGAGGACCAGCCCAGCGCACCGGCAATGACCATGGGGGTCACCACCAGACTGGCATATGCAGCCAGCAGATGCTGGATAGCCAGTGCCGTCGAAGGGCCAGGGGGGAGCATTTGTTCTACAGGGTGTACTGCCTCTTGCTTACTCACTCTCTGTCTAAACATGCTTGTTCTCTCTTATGAGCGTATTTATACGTCACCACTGGAGATGCAATAGCCAGACACTTCCCCAGTGGATGCAATCATCACTTCAGACCCAGGAGGCTGACCAAGAATAGACGGCCCTACCGGCAACTGCTCCTGCGTTGCTCTAGCTCTAGCTCCTGCATCCATGCAGTCGTGCGGTGGCAGCACATTGGTCTAAAAAATCCTTTTTCTGCCATCCTCGCTAGGGGCGCTATTCTCGGACAGCCTCCTAAAGGCTCCGGGCTTTCAGTGCCAGTGCACGCTTTCTCAGTTCAGTCATTACCTCCTGCTCATTAATCCCTGCGATTTGTTTATTTTCCATCAGGATCTGGCCATCAACGATGGTGTGCACGACGTCATCTGCGCGGCTGGAATAGACCAAAGCAGCTTCCGGGTTATAGACAGGGGTGGTGTGTGGGCGATGAATATCCACCACAATCAAATCTGCCGCCTGACCTTCGGCCAGATAGCCGATCTCATTTCGATTCATGGCAATGGCAGACTGACAGGTTGCCATTTCCAGCATCTGCTGCAGTGGCAGTAGCTCTGGGTTTGTGTTGTTATTTTGTAACTATTCAGCACCCTTCATATAAATCTGGAATTTTCTGATTTTTCGACCATCATCTTATACTCAATTTTTCTAACAAATCTCCAGTATGGAACCAGACTTCCCAGCTACTCCGTTTACCGAAGCTCTCCTTAAAGAGAATGAAGAGCTTCGGACCGAGAATGCGCTTTTACGGGAACGTTGCAGCGAACTGGAAGAAAGGGTTAATAAAAACAGTCAAAACAGTAGTAAGCCACCATCGTCAGATGGTTATCAAAAGCCCAGTAAAAAAGGGAGTGATAAAGGTGATACATCTTCCAAAGAAGCCCCCTGCTCCTCACAGGAAACACCGAACCCCAAAAGCCTTAGACCATCTTCAGGCAATAAACCAGGTGGCCAGAAAGGTCATCAAGGCTCTTGTTTGAGACGTGTCGCCTTACCCGATTATGTCAGGCATCTGAAGGTTGAAAAATGTTGCTGTTGCCAGTCTTCGCTTATCGATATTAAACCCACCAAATACATTGAGCGACAGGTTTTTGATCCAGGTAGACCCGGAGAATTTGAAGTTACCGCGTACTGGGCAGACGTTAAAGTATGTCCTTGTGGTAAACGGAACACCGCTGAGTTTCCCCAAGGAGTGAAAGCCGCTGCTCAATACGGAGAAGTGACTCAGGCAATGGCTGTTCATTTAAACCAGTATCACTTCATCCCATATCACCGGGTGTCTGAGTATTTCAATACTATTTATTGCATGAGTGTCAGCGCAGGCTCTGTTGCCAATTTTGTTGCCTATACCCATGAGAACCTGGCCTCTACTGAGCAGAGTATCCGCGATGCTTTACAAGAAAGTCCGGTTGCAGGAGCGGATGAAACTGGCATGCGGGTTGACGGTTCACTGTGGTGGTTACACATTATGCGAGATGACCAATGGACGCTTTACTACCTCTCAGAAAGGCGAGGTTGTGAAGCAATGGATGCAATGGGCATCCTGCTGACTTTTGCAGGCATTCTGGTTCACGATCATTGGAAGTCCTACTTTGCCTATGCGGCAGTGCATGTGCTTTGTAATGCCCATCATCTGAGAGAGCTTCAGGGAGTTGTCGATAGGGATGCGAATAAGCTGGCTCTGCGGCTGATGAAATTGCTTACGCTCTCCTGGCACTTCTGCAAGAAATACAAAGCAGCCGGTCTGACTCAAATGCCTGGTGCAATACAGCTTCGCATTGAGACGATATACGACCAAATCCTTCAAAGGGCTCTCACGAAGGAAACCGCTTATATGGAAAAACAACGACAGGTGCTTGGACGTAAGAAGGTCAGGAATACCAAGGCCTACAACCTGTTCAAAAGGCTTATTGAGTTTAAGGTTGAAACGTTGCGCTTCATGTCGGACTTTTCAATTCCCTTCGATAACAATGGCAGTGAACGTGATGCCAGGATGGCCAAACTTAAGCAGAAGATCTCAGGCTGCTTCAGAAGCGAAGACGGAGGTACCATGTTTACCCGAATCCGAAGCTATTTATCATCTGCTAAAAAGCAGGGGTTGAACATATTTCAGGCGCTTCTTAAAGCGGTTCGAAATTACAACAATACGCCTTTGCTGGGTGCTGAATAGTTACCTGAGAGGTAGTAAAGCGTCCATTGGTCATCTCGCATAATGTGTAACCACCACAGTGAACCGTCAACCCGCATGCCAGTTTCATCCGCTCCTGCAACCGGACTTTCTTGTAAAGCATCGCGGATACTCTGCTCAGTAGAGGCCAGGTTCTCATGGGTATAGGCAACAAAATTGGCAACAGAGCCTGCGCTGACACTCATGCAATAAATAGTATTGAAATACTCAGACACCCGGTGATATGGGATGAAGTGATACTGGTTTAAATGAACAGCCATTGCCTGAGTCACTTCTCCGTATTGAGCAGCGGCTTTCACTCCTTGGGGAAACTCAGCGGTGTTCCGTTTACCACAAGGACATACTTTAACGTCTGCCCAGTACGCGGTAACTTCAAATTCTCCGGGTCTACCTGGATCAAAAACCTGTCGCTCAATGTATTTGGTGGGTTTAATATCGATAAGCGAAGACTGGCAACAGCAACATTTTTCAACCTTCAGATGCCTGACATAATCGGGTAAGGCGACACGTCTCAAACAAGAGCCTTGATGACCTTTCTGGCCACCTGGTTTATTGCCTGAAGATGGTCTAAGGCTTTTGGGGTTCGGTGTTTCCTGTGAGGAGCAGGGGGCTTCTTTGGAAGATGTATCACCTTTATCACTCCCTTTTTTACTGGGCTTTTGATAACCATCTGACGATGGTGGCTTACTACTGTTTTGACTGTTTTTATTAACCCTTTCTTCCAGTTCGCTGCAACGTTCCCGTAAAAGCGCATTCTCGGTCCGAAGCTCTTCATTCTCTTTAAGGAGAGCTTCGGTAAACGGAGTAGCTGGGAAGTCTGGTTCCATACTGGAGATTTGTTAGAAAAATTGAGTATAAGATGATGGTCGAAAAATCAGAAAATTCCAGATTTATATGAAGGGTGCTGAATAGTTACCCATTTTTTAGGGCAAGTGATGTTTCATCTCCAGTTTCGAAAAGCCTCTCAGACCGAAAAATAACCCTATTAGAACCTACAAACTATTTATCAGGAACAACATTACGATCAAGCATAGTAACTGTGCAGGATGCTTTGGAAGAGCAAAATCAGCAGTACCTTGAGTAATTCTTTTGATATTGTTTCTGGATATGTATGCTTAACTACTTATACATTATTTGTAAATGTATAAGTAGTTGCCAAATATATGCATAAATGATTTTCGATAGTCTCTAATTTTTTATGTTTACACTTTATATTTTACCATTCTTGATGTTTAGGTAGTGATCCTACAGTTTTCTTATTACCATCTGCCCTTTTCAAAATTAGCCATCCCTCATGCGTTTAGATAAATACCTCTGTGAAAGTACCGAACTCTCCCGTGCCAATGCGAAAAAATGTTTGCATCGAGGGGAAGTGACCTGCGATGGCATTGTAGTAAAAAACAGTGCCTATAAAGTGCCGGATGATTGTGAAGTCCGTCTTCTGGGTGAGCTGGTGAAAGCGCGTGGACTTCGTTATATCATGCTCAATAAACCAGTCGATACACTCTGCTCTAATGTGGATGAGGTCTATCCGTCGGTCCTCTCCTTGCTGGATATTCCCAAAGCTTACTCACTGCATATTGCTGGCCGTCTGGATGCGGACACCACAGGGCTGGTACTGATTACTGATGATGGGCAATGGTCACATCGGCTAACCTCGCCCGTGAAAGTGTGTGGCAAGCGCTATCGCGTTCAACTGGCCGACCCTCTGCCAGAGGAAAAGACGGCAGAACTGGTTGAGCAGTTTGCCAGCGGGGTCGGGCTGAAAGGTGAGAAGGCACTGACCAAGCCAGCTTTACTGGAGGTTCTTGCACCTTCAGAGGTGCTGTTGACCATTACTGAGGGTAAATATCATCAGGTTAAGCGTATGTTTGCGGCTATCGGCAATAAGGTGGTGGGTTTGCATCGTGAACAGATTGGGACTATTACTCTTGATTCATCCCTGAGGCCAGGGGAGTGGCGCTACCTGAGACAGGATGAAATTGAATCAGTCTGATTGACTGACTCTGGAGAACACAAAAAAAGCCCCAATGACGGGGCTTTTTTATATTGGTGATGACGATTACATCACACGCATGCCTGGTTGAGCACCTTCATGAGGCTCAAGAATCCAGAGATCCTTCCCACCCGGGCCTGCAGCCAACACCATTCCTTCGCTCACACCAAATTTCATTTTGCGCGGAGCCAGGTTTGCAACCATTACCGTATGTTTGCCGACCAGGGCTTCCGGTGCATAAGCAGACTTGATGCCGGCAAAGACATTGCGAGGCTCAGATTCACCAATATCCAGTGTCAGACGCAGCAGCTTTCCAGCTCCTTCCACCAGTTCGGCATTCACAATTTTTGCGATACGCAGATCGACTTTGGCAAAGTCATCAAACGCGATTTCGTCAGCAATGGGGTCTTTCTCCAACCACTCTGGAGAAGTCTCAGCTTTCTTATTGGATGATTCCATCTGGGCTAGCACCTCCTTGCTGGCTTCAATCATAGACGCTACTTTATCGGCTTCTACACGGGTCATCAATGGTTCAAATTTATTGACATTGTGATCCAGCAGCAGTGTCTGGCTGTCCTGCCATGTCAGTGGGGCAACATTGAGGAATGCTTCAGCTTTAACCGCCATGGCTGGCAGTACAGGCTTGAGGTAGATCATCAGCAGACGGAAGAGGTTGATGCCGGTGCTGCAGATGTCATGCAGTTCCTGATCCTTGCCTTCTTCCTTGGCAACGACCCATGGTTTCACTTCATCAATCCAGGCATTGGCTTTGTCTGCCAGCGCCATGATTTCACGCATGGCCTTGCCGAACTCACGACCTTCATAGTGATCGGCAATGCGAATTGCGGCTTCCTGAAACTCGGCTGTCAGTTCTGGTGCACTATTATTGGCGGACAGTTTGCTGTCAAAGCGTTTCTTGATGAAGCCTGCGTTTCGGCTGGCAATATTCACCACCTTACCCACCAGGTCGGAGTTTACCCGCTGGATAAAGTCATCGGTATTCAGGTCCAGGTCATCAATACGGCTGGACAGTTTGGCAGCGTAGTAATAACGCAGGTACTCTGGATCCAAGTGCTCCAGAAAAGTGCGGGCCGTAATGAATGTGCCGCGTGACTTGGACATCTTTTCACCGTTCACGGTCAGATAACCATGTACGTTCACACGGGTTGGGGTTCGATAGTTGGCACCGTGGAGCATGGCTGGCCAGAACAGGCAATGGAAGTTTACGATGTCCTTGCCAATAAAGTGGTGCACTTCGCACTGGCTGTCTTTATTCCAGTACTCATCAAAGCTCAGGTCATCACGACGCTGGCAGAGGTTTTCAAATGCTGCCATGTAGCCAATTGGCGCATCCAGCCATACATAAAAGTATTTGCCGGGTTCCCCAGGGATTTCAAAGCCAAAGTAGGGCGCATCACGGGAGATATCCCAGTCCTGCAGACCAGCGTCCAGCCACTCGGCCAGTTTGTTGGCAATTTCGTCTGAGATGGTGCCAGAGCGGGTCCACTGCTTCAGGAAGGCATCAAAGTCAGAGAGCTTGAAGAAGAAATGTTCACTCTCTTTCTCAACGGGGGCCGCTCCAGAAATTGCAGAACGGGCGTTTTTCAGTTCCGCCGGTGAGTAGGTGGCACCGCACACTTCACAGTTGTCACCATATTGATCAGAGGCGCCACATTTTGGGCAGTCGCCCTTAATATAACGGTCTGCAAGAAACATCTCTTTTTCAGGGTCATAAGCCTGAATAATGTTTCGGCTGACAATATGACCCTTTTCCTTCAGGGCAAGGTAAATCGCTTCAGAGAGCGTGCGGTTCTCTTCGGAATGGGTGGAGTAGTAATTATCGAACTCCACATGGAACTCACCAAAATCGCGAACCCGCTCCACGTTGATACGAGCCACGGACTCTTCGGGTGAGATGCCCTGCTTTTCGGCATGAAGGCTGATGGCGGTGCCATGGGCATCGTCAGCGCAGACGTAGGTGCACTGATTTCCAGACAGCTTCTGGAAACGAACCCAGATATCCGTCTGTATGTATTCCACCAGATGCCCCATATGCAAAGGGCCGTTGGCGTAGGGCAGTGCACTGGTGACAAGTATTTTGCGTTGGCTCATTCGATTCTGTCTTGAAGGTCGGGTAAAAACGGGAGTGGGCCATTATACAAACTGTCCCCGAGAAAGCCTATTCGGATGAATACTCCGTTATGACCTTCCTGATATATGGAAAGTTTCAGGCATAACCTCAATTTGTCTGTCTTGGGGGTGTTATCAAATGGTCGGGTGGTTCATTGAAAGCATACAAGCGTCCATGCAGGGTTTAATGGCTTGAATATGGAACCACCATGCACTTGATCGGGTCTGAAAGTTTGATGGATCAGAAGGTAAAATTAACTTTGTTAACTAAGCATTCTGGCGCTGAGAGTAAAATGTGATTTTATCACTCTCACTGATCCTTGATAGAATGGATTTCAGGGCGAGGTAAGGTTTTGCTGCCCGTTATTGTGTCCTTTACTCATTGTCAGATCATGGCTTCGGAAGCACACTTCACCCATTATAGCTGACGACAGCGTAGCACTAATAAAACCGGTGTATGTTGATGGTCAAGCTAGACCAGAACCGGGAAGGCAGGTATTGTTGATTACATGACTGACGAGAACAAACATTATATTCGCCAGCGCAATGCGGGCGCATTACCCTGGGAAATTGAGCCAGATACCCAAAAGCAGGAAGAGCACCCTGTTTTCGGACAGATGGACGCTCAGCCTGTGACCCGTGAGGGTGCCCGAGTCCAGCCTTTGCCGGAAGATTTTGCACCATCCCGGGAAATTCTGGAGTTTCTTCAGGCCCATCAGGGAATACCTCTTGATTTTATTGCTACGCAGCTGATTGATTTCAAGTTGTACTGGCATGAGACTGGTGAGGCTCGCAAGGCTTGGCAGAATAAGTTCAAATCCCACGTTATTTACCAGTGGAAGCGGAATCAAAGTGAAACAGGGCAAAGATCTCATCGATCAACAGCTGAAAAGCTTACAGACCGGAGCTGGGACGACGGCTTCCAGTTCGAAGACGGCGACGAGTGATCAGCAGTCCATAGCTCAGCAACCGCAAGCGGCCTACGATCAGGCTACTTCTGGCCCTGGTGCGCAACAGGCTCGCTCAGGGGCCGATCATGTAGATGCCATCAATGCGGTATTCACGCTACTGGAAGATGCCTATCCCCTGAAGTTCAAGCGGGCTTTTCAGACCCATGAGGATGTCATCCGTGCCAAGCGGGTCTGGAAAAACTCTCTGCAGGAGTTCAGCCCCCGTCGTATTTTGATGGCGGCAAAAAAAGCGCTGGATACTGCCAAATTTTTTCCAGATCTCAGTGATATTCGTGAGCTTTGCAAGCTGCGATATGATGAAGTTGGATTGAAAGAACCTTTGCAGGCCTATTATGAAGCCTGTTATGCCCCCCAGCAGAGCAGAGATTATCCATGGTCGCATATTGCGGTCTATCTTGCCGCTCGTGAAACGGGATGGATGATGCTGCGCAGTGAAGAGCAGCGGGTGGCCTTTCCTGTATTTGAGCGTAACTACGAAATACTCTGTAACCGGGTACTGGAAGGTGAAGATCTGGAGGCCAGCATTCTGAAAGGGATTGAGGACAGCCGCAACAAGGAAGTGACCCGTATGGCAGAAGAGGCTGCGCAACAGCATCAGCGGGAGACAATGATCTCTCAGGGAATTGACCCGGATAATGGTGTATCAGCCCGAGATCGGTTAAAGAAAGTGTTTGACCAAGGCTGATACTTACCTCATTGAATGAACCTCCCTCATGACAACAGAGGGAGTGCTGATCTATCTGGAAATAACCATACTACTGTCAATCAGGAGCTTTTCAATGCCAGGAAAGATCCAGCTCCCATCATTATGGATCCCGACGCTTTGTTCAGCCTGCCCATGGCTTTCGGGGATTTAAAGTATTGCCTTGCTTTTGCAGCGGTTCCTGCAATACACATCAAGCCAATCATCAGACCTATCAGTGTTAAGACCGAAGCAATGGCGATATCACCCACTGAAAAAACGGTGACATCCATGAATGTGGGCAGGAAAGCGATATAAAAAAGAATCACTTTGGGGTTTGATGCCGATATCAGAAAGCCCTGAAGAAAGCTGGCTGCCTTACCCTGTGCAGGGAGAGTATTGCCCTCAATGCTCTCTGAAATAGGGGACTTCCATATTTTGTAACCAATATAGAAGAGGTAGGCAGCACCAACCCACCGGATGACGGTAAAGACTTCTCCCCAGTTTTGGGCAATAACCGCCAGGCCAAAGCATGCCAGAATCAAATAGATAATGTCGCTGATGGCCATACCCAGAGAGAGATAAAAACAGCTGCGAGCTCCACTGATCAAGGCTCTGGCCAGTACTGCAAACACACTGGGGCCGGGGGTGACCGAAAATATGAGAATAGCTGCAAAAAATGCCAGGCCACTTTCCAGAGACATAAACCACCTTCCAGAGAAATGATGTCTGAGTGTCTTATAGTCGTAGAGCATTCCATTTAGGGCAAACTCAATTATCTCCAGATAATGGATTTCGCTGAGCGGGCGGGTTGACCATTACTAACGAAATTCAAACCGTTCTTGCTCGAAGCGTTTATTGGCCAGTCCATACTGAGTGAGAGTCCTTCTGAGAGACTCTCCGAAGCTTGTTGTTCCACAGAACATTACCGCTGCTTCGGGCAGTGTATGTCTGGCTTGGAGTGTGCCAGGATGTAAACGGCTGCCATTGTCGGAAATGCATGGAACTACAGTCATACCTACTACATTGTCGGCAATTCTCTTCAGCTCAGGCAGAAAGATGGCCTCTGCTTCGGAGTGGACACAATAATAGAGTGTGACAGGGTAGCTGACGCCGGGACTGTTTTTTTCAAGAAATCGGCTCATCGCGACGAACGGAGCAATGCCCACGCCTGTACCAATCCATATCTGTTCACGTGAATCGTCTGAGGTAAAACCACCATATGGGCCTTCCAGTATTATTGAAGAGCCAGATTGAAGAGAGGTGATCAGGTGTTCGGTGTAATCCCCCAGTTTTTTAATGGCAAACTCCATCTCACGAGTGTCTGGGGAGTAACGCAGAATGGTAAAAGGGTGCGCTTTCTCACCATCACGAAAGTCAATAAATGCAAACTGTCCCGGTAGATAATCAATGGTGTTATCAAGCTTCAGGGTCACAACCATAATGCCTTCTGCGGGTCTTTCTATCTGAATAACTTGTCCGCTGTGTTTTTTCTTACGGCCAATCTGCTCGGATAACGAAACCCAAGCAGCCCAGAAGCCTGTTATTGATAGCGAGAGTACAAGTATCGCTATTACTCCGTTTCCTCCACTATGTGGTGTGAGCATAATGCTGTGAGCAGCTCCGAGAAGATAAACAATGCCCAGTAGCTTATGGCTCAGGCTGAATTTTTGATACTGAAATCGATGAATAAGACTGATGGTGATGAGTATCAGCATGGCATAAAACGCCCATTCCCCCATACTTACCGCTTCACCACGGAATTGACTGAAAATGCCCACCTCTCCTGCGCCACCCGTGCGAATCGGCCGGGAGACCAGCTCTGCAGAGACCATCCACGGACCCGACTTCACAGCCAGCCAGTGGAGAATCATAAAGATTCCTGCGGTGATGCCTGCTCTTTTGTGCAGGTGATAGAGCTTATCAAGACCGTGCAGCCGGGTTTCCAGCCAGCCAGGCCGAAGAGCGATAACCATGCAAAGGGTCATTAACCCAAAACCAACAAATCCGGAGAACAGAACGATCTGATGACGCCAGAAAAAGAATCCGGGGTTTTCCGGTATAAATAACAGTTGGCAGGCAATATAGATAACACTGAACAGCAGAATTAAACGCTTCATCTTATGCGCCTTTGCATGGGTGAGAGTGCATTGCCATTGTATGAACCAACGATGATTTGAGTGTGTCAGGGGTTTGAGTATTTGTACTAAATTGTACGGCTCTACTTTGCTTCTAATGGTTTACCTCTTGAATTTGTCGCCTTAAACCCTCATTAAGTCGCATAGTATTTTCCCGCCGACTGGAGTGTGGCCATGAATCCAAGCCGAGCTGATATTGAAGCGGCTATCCGCAGCTATCAGGACCCTTATCTGAAAAACAATTTGCTGGATGCTGGCTGTCTTGAATCTCTGAATATTGATAATGGCAAAGTCAGTGCGTCCCTGGTGCTGGGTTACCCAGCCAAAGGTCTGTGCGATGGGGTTGCCCAGATGCTGTCCAGTAAAATCGAGGATGTTGATGGTGTTGAGTCTGTTGAGGTTGCGGTGAACTGGAAAGTTGATCCTGCTCCGGTTCAAGGTGAGCTGGAAACCATGGCCGGTGTGAAGAACATCATTGCCGTGGCTTCCGGTAAGGGTGGGGTCGGTAAATCCACCACCGCAGCGAATCTGGCTCTGGCGCTGGCTGCAGAAGGTGCGCGGGTGGGTATTCTGGATGCCGATATCTATGGCCCGAGTATGGGACAGATGTTTGGTATTCCGGATGGTACCCGGCCGGATGTGAAGAATGACAAGTTCTTCATGCCGATTGAAGCCCATGGTATTCAGGTGATGTCCATGGCATTCCTGGTTACTGAAGATACCCCGGTGGTGTGGCGTGGTCCAATGGTCAGCGGTGCCCTGATTCAATTATTGACCCAGACTATGTGGAATGACCTGGACTATCTGGTGATTGACCTGCCACCGGGTACCGGTGATATTCAACTAACCCTGGCTCAGAAGATCCCGGTATCTGGCAGTGTGGTGGTTACAACGCCTCAGGATCTGGCACTGATTGATGCCAAGAAAGGTGTAGAAATGTTCCGCAAGGTCGGCGTTCCTGTGCTGGGTGTGGTGGAAAATATGGCCGTTCATATCTGCTCAAACTGTGGCCATACTGAGCACCTGTTTGGCGAAGGTGGCGGTAGCCGGATTGCGGAGCAGTTTGAAATCGATCTGTTGGGCTCTTTGCCGCTCTCTATGATGATTCGTGAACAGGCAGACCAGGGCGCACCCACAGTGGTTTCTGAGCCAGAATCCCAGATCGCCATGATCTATCGGGATATGGCCAGGCACATGACCGCAAAACTATGGTTACGTCATCAGCAGGCTCCTGCAGTGCCCTCTCTGTCAGTGGTCGATGACTAAAAACGTTTAATTTTCTGGCGGACTTTGTCCAGAAACTGGCTTAACTGCGACTTGGAAATTTTATCCATACTGTATAGGGCCAGCCAGTCAATATCCCTGCATTTGGTGACGGCCTTTAAGCTCAGTCTCATCATCTTGCGGGGGGGATTACCGATCAGGGCCATCCGCCAGCGTGATGCGCCCTGGGTCGTAATGATCAGAATCTTCTTCAGGTTCGTTAATTTTGGTTTTACTCCATCCGGGCCAAAATCAGCGACGATAGAAGGAAGCCAGACGCGATCCAGCCAGCCCTTCAGGATTGCCGGTGGTCCCATCCACCAGGTGGGATAGATCATGATCAGGGCTTCAGCCCATTGCAGCTGCTGAACATATTTCTCTACAGTTGCCGTGTTGTCCTTGTCCATATAGGTTCTTCGCTCTGCCGTGCTCATTCTGGGCTCAAAATCTTCCTGGTAAAGGTCCAGGGTTTGTACCTCAAATGATTTTGCTTCCAGTTCATGAGACACCGCTTTCAGGATACTGGCGTTGTAACTCTCGGGAACAGGGTGTGCAAAGACAACCAGTGTTTTCATTCCAGCATTCACTCCATGCCAAATCGTTATTAGTCTGGCCTGATTGTAGCTCTTATTGAGTGGGACGTAAGCCGCTGCACCCGTGCGATTGTCTATGCTTGTTTGCTTATCCACCCTAAAAAGACTAACAGCATGGACAATTTCTTCCAGCAGTGGCGTACCTATCGATCCATTGTTACTCATGGATATATGGGGCATAAGGGGATTGCCGACAGTATTCTCAGGCAGTTGCAGCAGCGGCCACAACAAGGTTTGGATATTCTTGACCTGGGCTGTGGAGATGCAGAGGTGTTTTTCAGACTGCTACCGGAGCTGACGGTCAATGCTTACAAGGGCGTTGATAGTTCTGCTGCGGCTCTTGACGTGTTGACTGAGCGTTTTAACAGCAGGGATGTTACTTTTCAGCTTTACTGTCAGGATATGATGGATTTTTTATCGTCGTATGATGGTCAGTTTGACATTATTCTCGCCGGTTTTTGTATGCATCACTTGTCGTTTGATGAGAAAAAACGCTGTTTGCAGATGGCGTACTATTGCCTTCGTGAGCATGGGGTGATGTTTATCTATGACATTTTTTTGCAACCTGGTGAATCCAGAGATCAGTACCTTTCCCGTTATCTGGCATATATGCATTCCAACTGGGAAGCCATGTCCGCCCATGAGTTGGATGCACTGGACGCGCACATTACGGGCTGTGACTTTCCTGAGGAGGTGCAGACTTTTCAGCGATGGTCTGAAAACATCAGGTTTGAACAGATTGATAGTCTGTGGGAAGGAGAGTGGCATTCCCATAAGCTGCTTCAGCTCAAACGGTGATGATTACAGAGCGGCGGTCACTCTCTGTTCATTCTGATCGTTGACTCAGGTCAAGATAGTGGTTTGCCGCAATAGGTCATACTGATCCCAACAGCGTTACTTTCGGGAGCCAGGGATATGAGCAATGACAACCCATTAGTTAGCATGACGGCTGAACAAATCATGTGCCAGAAGGTGATTACCGTACCTTCTGATTGGTCAGTGGATCGGCTGGCGCGTTTTTTGACGGATAAGGCAATTTCCGGTGCGCCGGTAGTGAATAATGCTGGACAGCTGATTGGCGTTGTTTCATTTTCTGATATTGTCCGACAGGCAGGTAGTGGCCTGGTTGATCTGGCAAAGCGGGATGATAACTTTTACAGCACCATGATGGATGAGACACTGTCACCAGAAGACCAGCGCTCTTTCCATGATCTGGTGGATCAGTCCGTTCTGGTAAACGATATTATGACGCCGATGGTGTTTGAGGTGTCTCCGGATACACCGTTGATCCGTGTTGCTGAAGCGATGGTTAAAGGGCGTATTCACAGGGTTATGGTCACCAGGGATCGCTCATTGAAGGGTGTCATCAGTGCCCTGGATCTGCTGAAGGTGATGACGTTATAAGTGGTTTTTGAAAACCGCTTATCGGTTACTCGAACGTCTGCAATCGTACTTTTTCAGGATACAGTACTTTCCTGTACATTCCCTGAAAATTGCTCCTGCATTTTCAGGATACAGTACTTCCCTGTACATTCCCTGAAAATTGCTCCTGCATTTTCAGGATACAGTACTTCCCTGTACATAAAAAAAGGTACCGCCTAATCGGTACCTTTCTCGTAGAGTGCTAACCGTCTTATTCAATCGAAGCAGAGATGATTAACGGAAGATTTTCATCTCAACGCGACGATTTTTCATGCGGGTTTCTTCTTCATCGTTGCTGGCGACAGGGTTTCTCTTACCCTTGCCCCAGGTGGCGATTCGGCTTTCTTCAATACCTTTTTGCATGAGATAGGCTTTAACGGCGAGAGCCCGGTTTTCAGACAGGTCTTGGTTCACCTGATCTGGACCTATGTTGCAGGTATAACCCGTTAATTCGATTCGCTTGGATTTACCCATGCGTTCTGCAACGGCATCCAGCATCATGCGATCGTTCATATCCAGATCATCAGAGCCAAAGTCGAAATGCACAGTTTTTGGGGTTTGATCGGCAATAGCGCAATGCAGGCCAGACACCATAGCACCAGCTACCATTGCTGCACCACCGGCAGCCAGATTGCTCAGGGCTGTTGGAACGCCGAGAGCAACTCCGCCTTTCGCAGCGCATTCGGGCCAGTTGGTGGTTGATTTGTAATCACCAGCGACCATCTCGCTGCTGGTTTTCATCATGCCGCAGCCTGTCATCAGAAGGGCTGCTGCCAGAAGGGCGGTTATTCTGAGTTGCCTTATCATGGTACTTCTCCATCCATGGTTTAAAGATTTGTGATTCCCTTTTATGGGAATTTCTACTGAGTATAGTGTTGTTGTTTTTCGTTGCGGGAGTAAGTTGGAAAATCTTTTTGGACCGCTTCAGCGAGACTGATTTTTGACAGAGTCTGCAGGTTTTCAGGGATGAGCGGTAGCTCTGAGGGAGCTACCTGTATGAGAGGGGATGAATTGGAACTAAGTGGCAACGGTGGGTCTTTCTTTCAGGTCTTTTAATAAAAGCCACAATACGGCTGCCGCCAGGAAAACATTGGAAATTGGCATGGAAAGCCATACGCCAATGGCTCCAAACAGGGGGGGGAGAGTGAGAAGCAGAGGTATCTGAACCACCATATTGCCTACTGTAATGAAGGTTGCCGTTCTGGATTTTGCCAGTGATTGAAAATAGGCTGCAGCCACGACTATAAACCCATCCAGAAACATGGTCATCAGATGCAGCCGCAGCCCTAACACCGTTTCACTCATCAGCTGGACATTATCCCGGTTGAATATTGAGGCAATGGTTTGTGGAAAAAGGTTGATAAACAGTACGGTACCAATGCCCAGACCTAGTGCTGCTGTTGAACCCATGCGGATAGCCGCACGGATATTCTTATTATTATTGGCTCCCTTGTTGAAGCTGACGATGGGCTGAATGCCATTGGCAATGCCTTCTGCAGTCATGTAGTAAACGGCCTGAATATAACCCACGATGGTAAATGCAGCCAGTGTGGTTACAGAACCATGAATAAGAAACAACTTGTTATGAACCGCCAGAACAAAGCTCATATAAGCAAACATGGTCAGGCTGGGAAGACCTGTAGCCAGAATATTCCAGCTGTCTTTCAATTCCATACCAAGATCTTGTAGCTTTAGTCTGAGCTTGGCTTTGGGGCTGAAAAAGTAGGCCAGACTCCAGATGGCTGTGACGGACTGTGCAAAAATAGTGGCCAGGGCCGCTCCGGCAATGCCCTGTTCCCAGACAATGATAAACAGATAGTCCAGAATGATATTCAGTACTGCACCTGTTGAGATAATCAGGGTAGCCAGTTGTGGGCGCTCATCGTTACGAACCATCATCGGCAAGCCTGCACCGGCTGTTGCCATGGTGGCGGCCAGACTGATGTAGAACAAGTAGTCACTGCCCATATCAAAAACAGAGCCAGTGGCGCCCATCAGCTGTAATACCGGGTCACCAATGTAAAGTAGAGCCAATGTTTGCAGAAGACTTGCCAGCAGCATCAAAACCACACCATTACCAAGAATAGTTCTGGCTCTTCTTAAATCTCCCTGGCCACGGGCAATAGAACTGTGAGCTGAAGAGCCCATGCCAATCATCATTCCAATACCGATAATGATGCCAAAAACAGGCCAGCACAGGTTCATGGCAGCAAGACCTTCGGCTCCCACAACCTGACCAATGAAAATCCCATCAATGGTGGCATAGAGACCGTTGACCAGCATACCGGCAACGGCTGGTATGGTGTATCGCCAGAAAAGCTTGTTGACTGGCTGGTTGGCCAGAGACTCTTTATTGCCTGCTGACCCTTCGCCAGTGTGTTCCATTGTATTGCTTGAATGTAAATCCATGGGTATCAACTTATCTTGTTAGCTTAGCTAACTAAATGGGTAAAAATTTTACAGCTGTTCACACACTTGAGCTAACAAGTGTTCCAGGGTTTGATAATCGGTTTGCTTCATCTGCTTTTTGATGCGTTGGGTGAAACGGTCAAAAATTTCGTTGTCCAGAGTCATCAGTGCTTTTCCTTCTGCACTCAGGCTGACCAGCACTACACGACCATCATCAGGAGAGGCAGTTCTTTTCAGTAACCCTCGCCGTTCAAGCTTGGTGATCATGTTGCTTGCAGAAGGTTTAGAGACCCGCATCATATTGGCAATATCGGAAAGTCTGGCTTGTTCAAGTTGTTGAACTGTCTGCAGGTAGTCATACTCATTAAACGACAACTGCATAAAGCGACTGCCAACTTCATCGCTGCGCCACATTTTATTCAGGTGGCGCTCGATACGGTCCAGAGATTGGCTAAGTGATGGTTTGGTGGACATGATAATTTTGTTAGTCTAACTAAATAAATGTAAGTATAAGCATTTTCGAGGCTGATTTACATCAGTCAAAGTCCGTACAAGGCTTCCATCCACTGATCGATATTTAAATAGAGAGGTGTTACTTATGTCTTCAGATCCAGTGATCTGCAGGATTTTGTTGATAGCTCTTCTGTTAATTTGCAGCGAATTCAACTTTTATTGATGGCAAGCAATTGTCATTTTTGTCCTTTGGCTATTATCCCATTTTTCATGGAGCCGAACCTAAGGCTCATAACAATTAGGGTGAGAACCCTTCTATCGGACTTAAGTCAGAGGTTTCAATAGAATGACCACTTCACGTCAGCAATTAATTGATCTGACCTTCAAGTTTATGGAGGCATTCAATACCAACAATCTTGAAGATGTCATGGATTTTTTCTCGGAAGATGCAGTTTATGACGAATTTAATAGTAGGAGAAACATAGGCAAAGAGGCTATTTGTCGAGCTCTGGAACCTCAGTTTTCTGGAAAGTTTGGTGTTATGCAGTTCGTTGATGATGACCTGTTTGTTGATCCTGCTTCTGGCAAAGTTATGGTCAGCTGGCAGTGCAAGCTGGAGGTTAAGGGGCAGCCAACATACTGGAATGGTCTCGACTTGCTTCACTTCAATGGTGATAAAGTGGTGCAAAAACTCACCTATGCAAAAAGCAAAGTTCCATTGTTTTATGACTGTTAAAACAGTGCTTTGGTCTTATTGATTATGCAAACCTCTGGGCGATTTTATAACAGCACTAATGCGTTGCTTATGGTCGCTCTATCAGGAATGGCGCTGCAGGGCATAACCAAGAGCGGCATTGGTGTACTTTTCACCAGACAAAATGATCTTAGGCTTTTATGGCTTCTTCCTGCATTGTTGTTTTTTTCTCTGCTTGCTTTTGCTCTTTTCCCAGAGCATAGCCCAGGATGGAATTGCTGATGAGCGTGTGAGTTGAGTTTGAATAAGGTAGGTTCTTCACAGCAGGGTGCTCTCTCTGAATGATTGAAACAATAGTGCTCTATTTTCACAGCTACTATGGGAACACCACTCATAATAGTTAACTGTCATGCCCGCTTCTGTTATTTCCAGCTCTACCAAAAGCATCGTTTTGCAAATTGAAGTTTCTATAGATTCAGGCAACATGCTGAATCTTGAAGATAGTTTACAGCGTGCACTCAATGAAGCCGGGCAGCTTGGAACAAAAGAGTTATTGGGGCTATTTGAATCACCCAATAAAGAACCTATCGTCGTTAATCAGCAGAAGTGGAACTACAAAGGAAAGGTTCTTAAGCACTATGAAACCTTATACGGTCGTATACCTTTGGAGCGCTCCGTATATCAGGGTGTCAGAGGTGGCAGTACTCTGGCAGCACTTGATCTTCGTGCCGGTATTATTGGTTCAGCTACCCCCAAATTTGCCAAGTCTATCGCCTGGAAATACAGCCAGATGCCAGCGCCTGCGGTAAAAGAAGATTTTGAGACCAACCATCAAAGGACGCTTTCAAATTCTTATATCAAGCATTTATCGGACAGAGTAGGTGCATTAATTGAAGACCAGCAAGACACTCACTACCACCTTCCTCCACTAAAAGAGCCTGTTGAAACAATAGCCATTGGTCTGGATGGAACCTGCATGCTGCTTTGTGAAGAAGGCTGGAGGGAAGCCATGTGTGGGACATTGAGCCTATATTCTGCAGATGGAGACAGGCTCCACACGATATATACAGCCAGTTCGCCAGAGTATGGTAAACAAAGCTTTATGAGCAAGCTCGACGAGGAGATTGCAGATCTAAAACGACTCTACCCAAATGCCACATACATCGGGGTAGCTGACGGGGCTAGAGAAAACTGGAGTTATTTGAAACAACATACCTCTGGGCAGATACTCGATTTTTATCATGCATCTGAATATTTAGCTGGAGCAGCGGAAGCACTGTTTCCAACCAGTAAGGCGAAGCGACACCAGTGGCTTGAAGACAGGCTACATAGTTTGAAAAACAAGCGTGGAGCAGCCAAAAAAATCCTTCAGGAAATTGAATCAGCCGAGCTCCCGAAAAAGACAATCGCACTGACAGAGAAGCGCTACAAAGCTGTGAGCTATTTTACAAACAATCACCAGTTAATGAATTATCATCAGGCGCTTAAACGCCATTGGCCAATAGGTTCAGGAGTTACTGAAGCGGCTTGTAAGACTCTGGTAAAGCAACGATTATGTGGTTCTGGAATGAGGTGGAAAGCAACAGGAGCGGAAGTGCTTTTGACAACAAGAGCACTGATCCAGAGTAAGGGGCGCTGGGAACAACTTTGGTCTGAGTTCATGACTGGAAAGGTTGAAGCTAACCTATGAGTCAGTTATCAAATTGAGAGAGCACCCTCACAGCAAGCACTTCAACACCAACATCGAAGTGATGAACGGTATCGATCATATTCTCCTGTTTGAACGATGGGTTATTGGTTGTGATTCTTAAGTGAGTTATCGTTGATTTCTCAGGGGTAGAGTAATTGAGATACCGTATTGTCAAGGGGGGGGTGGATATATCGACAGTCTTTTAATGAGTTATAATGGGCAACTGATCGTTGAGGACTATTGGTGGGCAAGGATCGGTTAATGATCCAATTTTAAAGTGTTTTTCCGAGTTATCAGAGAATGAGCTGTCTGAAAATATTAAGTCAATAAGAATTCATGATTGGTTGAGCATGCGTTCTGGTCTGAATTTTAAGGGTGTAGATATCAATCCAGATAACATCAAAGAAAATAATTATGTCGAACCGTATTTAAAAACGACCAGATCATTAGCTTCGGGAAAACCATTTAAATATTAGTAGAGCTCAGACCCTGATACTTTGAATCATATTCTTTATAGGGTGTCTGGACAGACTCTGGAGGAATTTACTGGGTATTATTTCTTTAAACCTTTGGGTGTTGATAATATCCGATGGAAACAGTCCATTAGTGGACTGAAAAAGCCAAGTTCAGGATTGTATCTAACGTCAAGAGATACGTTAAAAATTGGGTTGGCAGCTGTGTCTAGAGGAGGTTATCAGTCCTAAAATATTCAATGGTACATAGGGTTACTTCTGGTAGACTGAACATTTCAGAGTTGGTCGTCATCAAGTTAAAACAATTTCAGCTCGTGGTGCAAAGGGGGAGTTTATTTTTTGGTGTTACCCACGAAAAGTGGACACCTATTGTTGGTTTCTACGCTCAAACTCAACAGGACTTAAATATCCCAGTGATGAATGCCGTCTGATTCGGTTATAAAATATTTCGATGTATTCAAAGATTCCAGATCTGGCTTCTTCAATACTCTGAAATCGTTCGGCATAAACTAATTCAACTTTTAACCGGCTAAAGAATGACTCCATAGCTGCATTATCCCAGCAGTTACCAGGTCTGCTCATACTGGGCTCTCCACCATATCGCCGAATCAAACTCTGGTAACGAGTAGCCCGATATTGAACACCACGATCTGAATGGATAAGCAGCCCAGGCTCTGTTGATCGCTGGGCAAAAGCCATCTCAAGTGCCCGGGTGACCAACGACTCAACCATGGTGGTATCTAAAGCCCAGCCGATGATCCGGCGAGAATAAAGATCCATCACAGTTGCGAGATACAACCATCGGCTTTTTACCCGGATATAGGTGATATCAGTTGTCCACTTCTGGTTTGGCTTATCGGCCTGAAAGCAGCGGCGCAAGCGATTTTCAGCAACACCGTACAGCGCTTCAGCACTGGGCGAATATTTAAATGCGCGTCCATTACGCGCCTTGAGCCCAACCTGTTTCATCAGCCGGGCAACCATATTCAAGCAACATTGTGTTCCTGAGGCTTTCAGCTCCTGTGTGATCCTGGGTGCACCGTAGCGAGCTTTGAAAACCTTAAACGTATTAACAATGGCTGTTTTGATCTTATCCGAGCGCTGCTTTCGTACGCTTTCACCGGACATCTGCCAATAATAGAACCCAGAACGAGAGACGCTCAGAACGCGACACATCAACACCAGAGAGTAGCAACCGCGATATCTGGCAATCAGGGCGTACTTCACTCTTGGTGTTTCGCGAAGTACGCAGACACCTTTTTTAGAAACTCATTCTCCTGCTTGAGGCGGTGGTTCTCACGTTTGAGGTTTTTTACCTCATCGGATTCTTTGCGAGAATAGTCGACACCTTCAAGTGAATTGAACTGTTTTTCTGAAAGACGGGAAAACTGTCGTTTCCAGTTATAGATCTGCTGAACACTGATCCCAAGCTGTTCAGCAACCTCTGAAGCTTTTCTATCAGGTAATCCCGCCATGCGAACGGCTTCTTTGCGGAATTCTTCAGTATAAGCAGGATGTCTGTGTTTACTCATGACTCACCTCATCGTTAGAAGATAATCTAACTTAATGAAGTGTCCAGTATTCGTGGGTAACTCGATTTTATAACGCCTGATTTGGAATTGGTGCTTGTGATCACAAGCAGTAATGATAATAACACCCGAAAAGCTCCTTTTAGCGTTGTGCCAGAATTAATTTTTCCTGATTTTTTCTAATTCTTTTTGAAAGAAATAATTCATTATATGGTTTTGGGTGAGTAAGAGCTGGGAACTATTTTCGAATCACTCAGAGTACACTGAGTATTTTAAATGAATATTAAAATAATTTTAAGTTCTAATAAGCCTAACGAATATTAATAGCAGTTAAATGGAGTAATGTCTTCAGCTGGTCTACATTTAGCATTCTTTGGAGCTAGTGAATTTTTCGTAAATCCATTGATGTATATAAGTTAGCTTACCTTTTTATTAATCGAATCACAGCGTTCCCAAGTGAATTCATGACAGATGTTAATAACAATAGCGGGATTTGCATTTTCTGTAGGGCTATTAATTTATTGTAACTATTCAGCACCCAGCAAAGGCGTATTGTTGTAATTTCGAACCGCTTTAAGAAGCGCCTGAAATATGTTCAACCCCTGCTTTTTAGCAGATGATAAATAGCTTCGGATTCGGGTAAACATGGTACCTCCGTCTTCGCTTCTGAAGCAGCCTGAGATCTTCTGCTTAAGTTTGGCCATCCTGGCATCACGTTCACTGCCATTGTTATCGAAGGGAATTGAAAAGTCCGACATGAAGCGCAACGTTTCAACCTTAAACTCAATAAGCCTTTTGAACAGGTTGTAGGCCTTGGTATTCCTGACCTTCTTACGTCCAAGCACCTGTCGTTGTTTTTCCATATAAGCGGTTTCCTTCGTGAGAGCCCTTTGAAGGATTTGGTCGTATATCGTCTCAATGCGAAGCTGTATTGCACCAGGCATTTGAGTCAGACCGGCTGCTTTGTATTTCTTGCAGAAGTGCCAGGAGAGCGTAAGCAATTTCATCAGCCGCAGAGCCAGCTTATTCGCATCCCTATCGACAACTCCCTGAAGCTCTCTCAGATGATGGGCATTACAAAGCACATGCACTGCCGCATAGGCAAAGTAGGACTTCCAATGATCGTGAACCAGAATGCCTGCAAAAGTCAGCAGGATGCCCATTGCATCCATTGCTTCACAACCTCGCCTTTCTGAGAGGTAGTAAAGCGTCCATTGGTCATCTCGCATAATGTGTAACCACCACAGTGAACCGTCAACCCGCATGCCAGTTTCATCCGCTCCTGCAACCGGACTTTCTTGTAAAGCATCGCGGATACTCTGCTCAGTAGAGGCCAGGTTCTCATGGGTATAGGCAACAAAATTGGCAACAGAGCCTGCGCTGACACTCATGCAATAAATAGTATTGAAATACTCAGACACCCGGTGATATGGGATGAAGTGATACTGGTTTAAATGAACAGCCATTGCCTGAGTCACTTCTCCGTATTGAGCAGCGGCTTTCACTCCTTGGGGAAACTCAGCGGTGTTCCGTTTACCACAAGGACATACTTTAACGTCTGCCCAGTACGCGGTAACTTCAAATTCTCCGGGTCTACCTGGATCAAAAACCTGTCGCTCAATGTATTTGGTGGGTTTAATATCGATAAGCGAAGACTGGCAACAGCAACATTTTTCAACCTTCAGATGCCTGACATAATCGGGTAAGGCGACACGTCTCAAACAAGAGCCTTGATGACCTTTCTGGCCACCTGGTTTATTGCCTGAAGATGGTCTAAGGCTTTTGGGGTTCGGTGTTTCCTGTGAGGAGCAGGGGGCTTCTTTGGAAGATGTATCACCTTTATCACTCCCTTTTTTACTGGGCTTTTGATAACCATCTGACGATGGTGGCTTACTACTGTTTTGACTGTTTTTATTAACCCTTTCTTCCAGTTCGCTGCAACGTTCCCGTAAAAGCGCATTCTCGGTCCGAAGCTCTTCATTCTCTTTAAGGAGAGCTTCGGTAAACGGAGTAGCTGGGAAGTCTGGTTCCATACTGGAGATTTGTTAGAAAAATTGAGTATAAGATGATGGTCGAAAAATCAGAAAATTCCAGATTTATATGAAGGGTGCTGAATAGTTACAATTTATTTAACAGTCCGGTGGCACTGGCCATCCTTTCTGGCATTGCTGCTTGCCAGCTATACCGCTGGTTTGAGTTTTGGACTCTCTCCGGATCAGGTTGCTTCTACTGTGATGGAAGGTTTTGGAGCCACAATCGGTGATATTGGTTTAACGATCGCTCTTGGGGCGTTATTGGGTTACATTCTGGAGTATTGTGGAGCTACCATCAGTATTGCCAAAGGGATTATCTGTATTTTGGGGGGGCGTTTTCCTGGTATTGCTCTGGCAATCACTGGGTATATCGTCTCTATCCCCATTTATTGTGACTCTGGTTTTATTATTCTTAATTCCATACGGCGTTATCTGGCTAAAACACATAATGTTTCTCCGGTTTTCCTCAGCACCGTACTCGGTAGCGCTCTCTATGCCACTCACACATTGGTATTACCCACTCCTGGGCCACTGATTGCAGCAATTAATTTTCAATTAACTGGCTACTTACCCATTGTTTTGATGTTAGGGCTGGTATTGTCATTGTTGGCCACAGTTACGGGTTTTCTCTGGGCATTATGTATTCGTAAACTGGTACCTGCGAGGCTAGAGTCTGAATTGGTTGAAGAGCCTCTTGCAAATGAGAGTTCAGAAATCCCCTTTCATAAAGCAATTGCTCCAATCATGATGCCGATGCTGCTGATTTCAGCTGGAGGTATCGCAAGTCATGGCGGGAGTATCGTCAGTCAATGGGTTGGTTTTTTAGGTCAGCCAGTAAATGCCTTGCTGGCCGGTTTGGCAGCAGCATTACCACTATTGAAATATGGTCCGGAAGACAAACTTCAAGTGTGTATCTCCAGGGGGTTGGAAGCTGGAGGTAAAATTGTGTTGATCGTTGGCTGCGGTGGAGCATTTGGTTATGTGCTTCAAAACAGTGAGTTAACCGAGTTGTTTACCACAAATCCGGGGTTTGTAAATTTGGGGCTGTTTTTACCTTTTGTGATGGCTGCAATTATAAAAACTGCAGAAGGTTCAACCACTGTGGCATTGATAACGGCTTCTGTATTGATTAATCCGCTCCTACCTGCATTAGGCCTTGATACTACAACTGGCAGGTTATTTGCCCTGTTTGCATGCAGTGCAGGAGCAATGACTATCGCTCATGTGAATGACAGTTATTTCTGGATCATCACTGAATTTACTGGAATGGACACGGCGACAGCTTTGAAATCCATTACAGTTGCAACTTTTTTGCAAGGAGTCGTCGTGTTGATGGTCGTACAGTTCCTGGCCTTTTTTCTCGACGTATTAACACTGCAAACTTTGCCATTTCTGGTGAGTTACCTGTAAAAACGCAGTTACCACTGGAAAGTGGTAACTGCGTAACATAACCGTCATCATGCCTGATGAGATAAGGCTGCTGATTAAATCTCAGTCAGCATCTGATCAGCTGATTTATATGGCAGGCTCTGTGCCAGGGCAACACTCTCACAGGTAACAGCACCCTTGCAGACATTCAGGCCTTCCAGCAGGTGTGGATTGTCTTCCAGAGCCTTACGGGGGCCTTTGTTGGCAATCTGAAGAACATAAGGCAGTGTTGCATTGTTCAATGCCAGGGTGGAGGTGCGGGCCACGGCGCCGGGCATGTTGGCAACACAGTAATGAACCACTTCATCAACGATAAAGGTTGGTTCTGCATGAGTAGTGGCTACTGAAGTTTCCGCACAGCCGCCCTGATCAATGGCTACATCAACAATAACAGAGCCAGGCTTCATCTTACTGACCAGCTCCCGGGTGATGAGCTTGGGTGCTGCAGCGCCGGGCAATAGAACTCCACCAATGACCAGGTCAGCGGACACTACATGCTGTTCGATAGACTGGGAGGTGGAATACACGGTGCGAACACGGTTGCCATATTGGGCATCCAGGCGGCGCAGGGCATCCACTGAACGGTCAAGTACCACGACTTCTGCACCCATGCCTACGGCCATTGCTGTTGCATTCTGACCAACAACCCCGGCACCAATAATCACGACTTTGGCGGGCTCAACTCCGGGAACACCGCCAAGCAGCATACCGCGTCCAGCCATGGATTTTTCCAGGCAGCGTGCACCAGCCTGGATGGACATGCGACCGGCAACTTCAGACATAGGAGCCAGCAGAGGCAGTCGGCCCTGGGCGTCAGTCACCGTTTCATAGGCGATACAGGTGGCGCCTGAATTGATAAGGTCAGTGGTCTGTGGCACATCGGGTGCCAGGTGCAGGTATGTGAACAGTGTATGGTGGGGTTTCAGTCTGGCGCGCTCTACGGCCTGAGGCTCTTTTACTTTAACGATCAGTTCAGCGGCCTCGAAAACCGCTTCAGCCGTTTCCAGAATAGTGGCGCCTGAGGCCTGGTAATCTTCGTTAAAAAAACCTACGCCATTACCAGCATGGTCCTCAACAAAAACCTCATGTCCGTTTTGAACCAGCTCTTTAACAGCAGCCGGTGTGAGGCCTACGCGGTACTCGTGATTTTTGATTTCCTTGGGAATACCTATCCGCATATTCAACTCCATGATCATATTAACGTGGGTTATAACAATATTTAACATTAATTTTCACAGGATTTTATCTTGAATATGTATTTTTTTTTAGGTTTTTATCCTGAAAAAAACTTTTGGTTTATTTTTTTGTTCTGTGTTCAGGAAAGTGTAACAAATAAAGCCTTTTAGTCGCCTGAGACTGTATTTTTGTTGAATATATTGAACATCTCTCTGCGACTGGGCAGTATTGTCATAAAAAAGGCACCAACAATAACAAAGAGAACAAGTTAGGCATTAGTTGGCACTTTGCCCGGCAAGGGCCTTTGCCTCAGACATATCAAGACTGAACGCAGTGCTTGCTCTCAAAAAAACAGGGGACTTATCAATGCCTGACTTCAAAACAGAGCTCGCTGATTATCTTGAACGTTATCCGAATACTGAGTACATCGATACCTTACTGCCTGATATTAATGGCTTTATCAGGGGAAAACGTATTCCTGCATCTGGCTTCAAAAAACTGGAAAAAGGCTGTTACCTGCCTTGCTCGGTATTTTCCCTGGACATTACCGGTGTCACGATAGAAGAAGCCGGGTTGGGAATGACCATTGGA
The DNA here is from genome assembly GCF_965196975.1 of Endozoicomonas sp. Classification (NCBI taxonomy): domain Bacteria; kingdom Pseudomonadati; phylum Pseudomonadota; class Gammaproteobacteria; order Oceanospirillales; family Endozoicomonadaceae; genus Endozoicomonas; species Endozoicomonas sp. Next base: position 2,818,732 of record NZ_OZ239981.1, on the reverse strand, counting down.
GAGCCTGATCGCATCTGTGTACCAGTGCCTGGAACACTAGCTCCGTCTGCTGCAGATCCAGAGAAAATAGCTCAGGTACTTTTAACTATGCAGGAAGAGGACGGCAGTGGTTTTCCCTATGAGCCGCGGAATGTCTTGAACAATATTGTCCAGCGATTTAAAACCCTTGGCTACAGACCCGTTGTGGCTCTGGAGCTTGAGTTCTATCTGATTGATCCGCAGCGTTCATCAGAAGGAAAAATACAGCCGCCTGTCGGTTTTGTAACAGGTATCCGTGAAACCATGAGCCAGGTCTATTCCGTTGATGGGCTGGTGGATTTTGCCGGATTTCTGGACGATGTTAATCAGCTGGCCAAAGCTCAGGGGGTTCCTGCTGATTCTGCGGTTGCAGAAGCGGCACCCGGGCAGTTTGAGATTAACCTCAAGGTAACTATTCAGCACCCTTCATATAAATCTGGAATTTTCTGATTTTTCGACCATCATCTTATACTCAATTTTTCTAACAAATCTCCAGTATGGAACCAGACTTCCCAGCTACTCCGTTTACCGAAGCTCTCCTTAAAGAGAATGAAGAGCTTCGGACCGAGAATGCGCTTTTACGGGAACGTTGCAGCGAACTGGAAGAAAGGGTTAATAAAAACAGTCAAAACAGTAGTAAGCCACCATCGTCAGATGGTTATCAAAAGCCCAGTAAAAAAGGGAGTGATAAAGGTGATACATCTTCCAAAGAAGCCCCCTGCTCCTCACAGGAAACACCGAACCCCAAAAGCCTTAGACCATCTTCAGGCAATAAACCAGGTGGCCAGAAAGGTCATCAAGGCTCTTGTTTGAGACGTGTCGCCTTACCCGATTATGTCAGGCATCTGAAGGTTGAAAAATGTTGCTGTTGCCAGTCTTCGCTTATCGATATTAAACCCACCAAATACATTGAGCGACAGGTTTTTGATCCAGGTAGACCCGGAGAATTTGAAGTTACCGCGTACTGGGCAGACGTTAAAGTATGTCCTTGTGGTAAACGGAACACCGCTGAGTTTCCCCAAGGAGTGAAAGCCGCTGCTCAATACGGAGAAGTGACTCAGGCAATGGCTGTTCATTTAAACCAGTATCACTTCATCCCATATCACCGGGTGTCTGAGTATTTCAATACTATTTATTGCATGAGTGTCAGCGCAGGCTCTGTTGCCAATTTTGTTGCCTATACCCATGAGAACCTGGCCTCTACTGAGCAGAGTATCCGCGATGCTTTACAAGAAAGTCCGGTTGCAGGAGCGGATGAAACTGGCATGCGGGTTGACGGTTCACTGTGGTGGTTACACATTATGCGAGATGACCAATGGACGCTTTACTACCTCTCAGAAAGGCGAGGTTGTGAAGCAATGGATGCAATGGGCATCCTGCTGACTTTTGCAGGCATTCTGGTTCACGATCATTGGAAGTCCTACTTTGCCTATGCGGCAGTGCATGTGCTTTGTAATGCCCATCATCTGAGAGAGCTTCAGGGAGTTGTCGATAGGGATGCGAATAAGCTGGCTCTGCGGCTGATGAAATTGCTTACGCTCTCCTGGCACTTCTGCAAGAAATACAAAGCAGCCGGTCTGACTCAAATGCCTGGTGCAATACAGCTTCGCATTGAGACGATATACGACCAAATCCTTCAAAGGGCTCTCACGAAGGAAACCGCTTATATGGAAAAACAACGACAGGTGCTTGGACGTAAGAAGGTCAGGAATACCAAGGCCTACAACCTGTTCAAAAGGCTTATTGAGTTTAAGGTTGAAACGTTGCGCTTCATGTCGGACTTTTCAATTCCCTTCGATAACAATGGCAGTGAACGTGATGCCAGGATGGCCAAACTTAAGCAGAAGATCTCAGGCTGCTTCAGAAGCGAAGACGGAGGTACCATGTTTACCCGAATCCGAAGCTATTTATCATCTGCTAAAAAGCAGGGGTTGAACATATTTCAGGCGCTTCTTAAAGCGGTTCGAAATTACAACAATACGCCTTTGCTGGGTGCTGAATAGTTACACCTCAAGCATGGCGAAGATGCGGTTGCGGCCTGTGATCATGCGATTATGCTGAAGCGATTGATCCGCGAACTGGCGGGTCGTTATAACTATGAAGCCACCTTTATGGCCAAACCTTATGAAGAGCAGCCGGGCAATGGGCTGCATATTCATGTCAGCCTTCAGGATGATGCCGGTGGTAATGTATTTGCCAATGCAGATGGGGAAGACAGTAAGCTGCTGCAGCATGCCATTGCCGGTTCCATTGACATGATGCCAGAAACCGTGGCGTTGCTCAGTCCAAATGTAAACTCCTATCGTCGTCTTGTACCTGATATGTATGTGCCGTTGCATGCATCCTGGGGACACAATAATCGAACCGTATCGTTAAGAATTCCTGCCAGTGGGAAGGCTGATCGCCGAATAGAACATCGCCTTGCTGGGGCTGATGCCAATCCGTACCTGACATTGGCAGCGGTGCTTGCCGGCATGTTGTATGGCATTGAGAATAAGCTGGCACCGCCAGAAGAAGCATTACCAGGGGGGGATAACGACTACCCTCTGTTACCTCATCGCCCTGCTGAAGCATTATCCAGGCTGTCAGAAGGAGAGCTGCTTTCTGAATATATCAGCCAGCAATATATTGATCTCTATACACTCTGCAAGCGCGAGGAGTTACAACGCTTTGAGCGTCATGTAACCGCACTGGAAACGGAGTGGATGTTGAAAACGGCCTGATTTGATGTTGTTAGGTTTGTCCCGGAATAACTTCGTCATTTTACCAGGGTTTGTAAAAAAGCCGCCGCCCGCCATCCGCTGCCCGCAAAAGCACAGTCGGCTTCGGCTTTTTCGGGGAGCGGGCAGCGGGTAACGTTTGTTGAAATGTGGAGGTTATTTAAGGACAGTTACTTAGTATTGAAAAGGGAAGCACCTGGCTTCCCTTTTTTTATTGCTGAATAGATTTTATTGGTAAAGTGCTTTTGCCGCTTTGTGATGACTCGTCATCAGCTCCTGTAAATCTCCACCCAGCCATTCCCGATCTTTCACCAGCCACTCACCATTGACCATAACGCTATTGGCGTTGCTGGCACCACAAACGACCAGTGCCGCTAATGGATCATGGGCACCACTGAATCGAGGTTCATCCAGTTTATAGAGTCCAATATCCGCCTTTTTACCCACAGCGAGTTCACCGATATCCTCACGCCCCAGCACCTCGGCACTGCCTTTGGTGGCCAGGTATAGAGCATCGTAATGGGTGAATTCATCCGCCTGATATCGAAGGCGCTGGATCAGTAGGGCCTGACGAACTTCCTGCATGAGGTTGCTGTGATCATTGGACGCACTGCCATCCACGCCCAGCCCTACGCGACAACCGGCCTCCCTGAGCTCTTTGACCCGACAGATACCGGAAGCAAGAATCATATTGGACGAAGGGCAGTGACAGATGCCGGTTCCTGCTTTGCCCAGTCGCTGGACTTCTTCATCATTGAAATGGATCCCGTGAGCCAGCCAGGTGCGGTTATGCAACCAGCCAACTTCCTCGAGATAGTCCAGCGGTCTCAAGCCAAACATTTTCAGGCAGAAGTTATTCTCATCCTCGGTTTCTGCCAGATGTGTGTGCAGATGAACATTGTATCGACTGGCCAGTTTTGCACTCTCTTTCATAATGTCAGTAGTGACAGAGAAGGGTGAGCAGGGAGCAAGCGCAATTTCAACGAGCTGGCGATGATCATTCTGATGGTATTCCCGGATAAGACGTTCGGAGTCGTCCATAATGGCCTGTTCACTCTGAACCACTGATTCCGGTGGTAAGCCACCCTCTTTCTGGCTCAGTGTCATTGAACCCCGAGTTAAAGTCGCCCGAACCCCCAGGGAGAGAGCCGTTTCAGCCTGAATATCAATGGCACTTTCCAAACCCCGAGGGAAAAGGTAGTGGTGATCAGCCATCGTCGTACAGCCAGAAAGTAGAAGTTCCACCATAGCCAGTCTGCTGGACTGCTGATGCATTTCAGGTGTTAAACCAGCCCAGATGGGGTAAAGGGTCTGCAGCCAGGGAAACAGCTTCTTATTCAGGGCGGGTGGGCAGCAGCGGGTCAGGGTCTGGTAGAAATGGTGGTGGGTATTAATAAGGCCGGGTAACAGGACCTGATCCCGGGCATCAACCACTGTTCTGCAGGGAGCACCGGGCTCCTGACCTGCTCCCAGTACTTCAACAATTCGGTCACCTTCGATCACAATACCGTTACTGGCGTCCAGGTCATTGGCAGTGAAGACAGCCAGTGGCTGCTTGATCCAGATTCTTTCCATTTAGGCACCTCAAGTGCTTTTTATACATTGTTGGCACTGTGCAGGAACCGGTTGAAATGATTGCCACAGTCACCCTGCACACCTGATGTTTCCGAGGGCCTGTTGACGTTTTGTTGCGTGCTCAGCGGATCAGGGCGCTCCTATGACGAGGCGTTGCATTGCAGTAAGGCTGGTTGCCTTTCAAAATGCCGCAACGAAGTCATAGGGGTGCCCTGATCCGCCCGCAGGGTGGCCCAGAAAAGCGCCATCTGCTTTGTCAGACTTGTTTGATGTAGAACAACTACACGCTGCACAAGTCTTTCGCGCATATGACGCTTTTCTGGGTCAGACTGCGCGTCTCGCTGAGCACGCAACGAAACGTCAACAGGCCCTAGAACATCCGATTGAGCGCATAACAGTGACTTGCGTGTTAATCTGTCAGGCAGGCTCCACCTTAGCAGTTGATTATTGTTTTTGCACGATGCTTGATCCTGTGTCAGTTGCCTTGCGTCAATACTCATTCATTCATTGTTAGGGCTGATCAAGATTGACTTACTGCCGATGATAATGGTTATATTCGTCCCAATAACCACTTAAGTCATCAGCTCAGATAGTCACATGTTTCAGACTTTGCATCGTCGTCATCGCCGCTCATTGAGCATGGCCTTTATGGTCATGATGCTGTTGTCTGTTCTGCAATTTTGTCTGATGACAGTTGCAGAAGCGCAGGTTGCGCATCATCAGGACGAAAGCTTTTCAGTTGATGTTGTCACAGCAGAATTAAGCCATGCTGAATCGGCGGCAGATGTCGAAATCCTCCATGACTGCTGTGCTATGGATGCGGAACCGATGGCGGCAATGGAATCTGCCTGTCCAGACTGTGAAAATGACGGTGAGGTGCTGCAAACCTCTGCAGCTCCTGACCTGAAGCCTCTGTTCTCACTGCTTTATATTGTTGTTCAGGAAACGCTGAACCAGACGACGAATGTCCGTTTCTGGCAGCAGTTTACCGAGCCGGATATTCTTTCATCCCTTCCCGAGATCTACCTCGCAAAAGCGTCATTCCTCGAATAGTTGTTCCTGAAAACTCCAGTCGAACGATTTCCGGTTATCCCGGCAATCGCTGTGGCCGGCTGAGCACTTAATATCGCTATCGCGCCGGTCTTCAAAGATTGTTTTTAAGGAACATTGTCATGTTACTTAACAGGAATATCGGGCAACCCCGATATGGTCAGCAGCTTGCTGCAGGGCTGGGCGTTTGTCTGCTGATGATCAGCAGTGCCGCAGTCAAAGCCAGCGAAGGGCTGACACTGGCAAAAGCCGAGCAGCTTGCTCTGGCGATGGACAATGGCGTAAAGCAGTTCACCGCCCAGTCCAGCATGATTGAACAGGAGTCTATCGCCGTCGGAGGGTGGATGGACCCAAAGCTATCCATTGGCACCATGAACCTTCCGGGGAGTGACCTGGATCCCCTGAACCAGGGAATGCTTGAGTTTAAAGTGGAGCAAATGCTGCCCAGGGGCAGCAGCAACCGGATTCAGCAGCATCAGCTTCAGCTGAAAAAAGAGGCCATGGATGCCGCCGCTGAAAATCGTCTATTACTGGTTCGGCGAGATGTCCGGCTTGCCTGGTACGATACCTGGTACTGGCAGCGAGCCCTGGGGGCGTTAACGTCTGATCGTGATCTTTATGAGTCACTGATTGCGGTAACGGCGTCGATGTACAGCCAGGGAAAGAAAAAGCAGCAGGAGGTTTATAACGCCCGGGTGGCACTTGCCCGTCTGGATGATCAGGCTTTGTCGTTTTCTACCGGTCATGCAGAGAGCCTTGCCAGACTGAACCGGTGGCTGGGTGAAAGCACTGTTTCTCTTGTCAGTACGGAGTTACCGGAGCTCCTTGAACTATCAGTTGATGCGTTAGCAGATACTACTGGAGCCACTACTTTCCAACACCCTCTGGTGCGTGAGTCTGAACGGGTAATTGAGCAGGCTGAGCAGGGCGTGGCTCTGGCCAGAGAGCGCTTTAAACCCCAGTTTGGTATTGAGCTTGCCTATGGTCGGGAGCAGGGGGATATGGCGATGATGGGAGACGATCGCAATAAATACTCCCTGATGCTTATGATGGATCTTCCTCTGTTCACTGAAAATCGGCAGGACCGCCAGCTTCAGGCCAGTGAGTACCGTAAGGAAGCAGCCCTGTCAGTAAGGCAGGATCTTGTTCGACAGCTGGTAGGTCAATTCAATGCTGAGGTTGCCCGTTATCAAGGTCTCAGTAAGCGCCTTGAACACTATACCAGCAGTTTGCTGCCTGACGTTGAACGTCAGGCCCGGGCTGCATTGACTGCCTATCAGTCAGATACCCAGGACTTTAACAGCGTGATCCAGGTGTACCGTACTCTTCTGGATAGCCGTCTTTCACATATACGACTTAAGGCTGATATTGGGCAGAGTCTTGCCCGTATTAACTATCTGATGCCAGGGAGCGACAACCAATGAGCAGGAAGATAACAGGTTTACCCCTGGCTATTGTGGCCTTTATCGCGGGAGCGGGTGGCTATCACTTCTGGCTGAGTTACGCTGGCTCCACTGTATCTGAAGTTCAGGAACAAGAGCCTCTTTATTGGGTTGCTCCGATGGATCCTAACTACCGCAGAGACAAACCCGGTAAGTCACCCATGGGTATGGATCTGGTTCCAGTGTATCAAGAAGCGTTGGATAAGGAGCAGTTTCCCGGAACGGTATCGGTTTCTCCAGTGGTTGAAAATAACCTGGGTGTCAGGAGTGTTGCAGCAAGACGGCAGCTGCTTACACCCCAGGTACAGACCGTTGGCAGGGTGTTGTACGACGAAGATAGTCTTGTTCAGTTGAACAGTCGCGTGGATGGCTGGGTGGAAAACCTTGCAGTGGCTTCCAGTGGAGAGTTTGTTGAGAAGGGCAGTCGTCTGTTTAACCTCTATTCACCGACGCTGGTCAATGCCCAGGAGGAGCTGCTGGCGGCAATGGCTTCCGGAAGTTCGGCCCTGATCCGGGCATCCCGGGAGCGGCTAATATCTCTGGATGTTCCACAACAGACCATAGACCGGATTGCTCAGCAAAAAAAGATACAGCGAACGCTTCCCTTTTATGCGGCCCGGGCAGGTTATATCTCGCAACTTGCTATTCGTGATGGCTCTTACGTCACTCCGGCAAAAACATTGATTGAGCTGGCCAGCCTTGATGAGGTCTGGGTGATGGCCGATGTCTTTGAGCGCCAGTCTCATCTTGTAAAAAAAGGACAGGCAGCCTTTATGTCCATTGACTATCTGCCGGGCAAACTCTGGCAGGGCACCGTGGACTATGTCTATCCAGAGCTGGACCCTCGGACCCGCAGCCTGAGAGTCCGGCTTAAGTTTCCAAACCCTGACTCTGATCTGAAGCCCAATATGTACTCTCAGGTTCGCATCGACCTGGAAAGCTTTTTCACATTAACAGTGCCGGCTGAAGCGGTGATTGAGACAGAAGAGTTGCAGCGGGTTGTCAGAGCGCTGGGCGATGGCCGGTACCGTTCAGTAAAAGTATCGACAGGCCGTCAGGTTGGTGATCAGGTAGAAGTTCTGAAAGGGTTGTCGGAGGGGGATCGTGTGGTCACTTCTGCCCAGTTCCTGCTGGATTCGGAGTCCAGCATTACTGCAGACCTGACCCGCTTTGAAACTGAGCAGGTTATGGACCATTCCGGTCATGATATGGGTTCCATGCCAATGGATCACAGCGCCATGGATCATTCCGGCCATGATATGGGCTCCATGCCGATGAACCACAGCACCATGGATCATTCCGGCCATGATATGGGCTCCATGCTGATGGATCACAGTACCATGGATCATTCCGGTCATGATGATATGGGCTCCATGCCGATGGATCACAGCACCATGAATCATTCCGGTCATGATATGGGTTCCATGCCAATGGATCACAGCGCCACGGATCATTCCGGTCACGATATGGGCTCCATGCCAATGGATCACAACACGATGGACCATAAGGCCATGGGGCATTAAGGAGGCAGGATATGATCAAAGCGATAATTCATGAGTCGCTGGGGAATCGTTTTCTGGTACTCCTGGCAGCGCTTGCACTACTGGTGGGTGGTGTATGGGTGACGAACAATACGCCAGTGGATGCCTTACCCGATCTGTCGGATGTTCAGGTCATTATCAAAACGGATTATCCGGGACAGGCGCCCCGGCTGGTGGAAGATCAGGTGACCTATCCGTTGACCACCGCCATGATGTCGGTTCCCGGGGCCGAGGATGTCCGCGGTTCCTCAATGTTTGGTACTTCTTACGTGTACATTCTGTTTGAAGATGGAACGGATATTTACTGGGCCCGATCGCGGGTGCTTGAGTACCTGAACCAGGTGCAGGGCAATTTGCCGGCAGAGGCCAGAACGGCACTTGGGCCTGATGCTACAGGGGTTGGCTGGGTTTATAACTATGCCCTGGTGGACCGGACTGGTCGACATGATCTGGCTCAATTACGCAGCCTGCAGGACTGGTATCTGAAGTACCCATTGCAATCGGTGGCTGGCGTGAGCGAAGTGGCGACAGTGGGTGGGATGGTGCGCCAGTATCAGGTAATGGCGGATCCTTACAAGCTGAGAGCCTACGGTATCCCTCTTCAGAAGCTGAAGGAGGCGCTGGCAAAGGGTAACCGTGAAGCGGGTGCCTCAGCCATTGAGCTGGCAGAGGCGGAATACATTGTTCGTATTACAGGCTACCTCCAGGGTGTAGAGGATATTCGTCGTGTGCCACTGATGGTGACGGCTGAAGGCACCCCATTAACGGTGGGGGATGTCGCCACGGTACAGGAAGGGCCTCAGATGCGTCGGGGCATTGCTGAACTGAATGGCGAAGGTGAAGTCGTCGGCGGCATTATCGTAATGCGCTATGGCGAGAATGCCCGGGAAGTGATTAGCGCAGTCAGGACCAAACTCAGTGAACTGCAGAAAGGTCTGCCAGAAGGCGTAGAAATTATCACGACTTATGATCGTTCAGGTCTGGTGGATGATTCGATTACTACCCTGACGAGCACGCTGCTACTCCAGCTGGTGATTGTGGTGGCCATCTGTGCGCTGTTCCTGATGCACTTCCGTTCATCGCTGGTCATTGTCATCAGTCTGCCACTGGGGATTCTGGGCGCGTTTGTCATTATGTACCTCCAGGGGTTGAACGCCAATATCATGTCCCTTGGGGGTATTGCCGTTGCCATTGGCTCCATGGTGGATGGCTCTATCGTGATGATAGAGAACTTTCACAAGCATATGCAGCGGGTCAGGATTACAGCTGCCAACCGATGGGCAGTGGTCAGGCAGTCGTCACTGGAAGTCGGGCCACCGTTGTTTTTCTCCCTGTTGATTGAAGCGGTCAGCTTTATGCCGGTGTTCAGTCTGCAGGCGCAGGAAGGGCGAATGTTCTCTCCTCTGGCGTTTACCAAGTCCTATGCCATGGCCGTGGCAGCCGGATTGACCATTACACTGGTTCCGGTACTGATCGGTCTGCTGGTCAGAGGGCAGGTTCGTGATGAACAGCAGAATCCGGTGAACCGCTGGATGATGTGGGCTTATCGACCACTGGTGAAGCAGGCTCTGGACCGTCCGAGAACTCTGCTCATCGGGATGCTGGTGATTCTGGTGCTTGGGCTGTTGCCAGCGGCCAAGATTGGCAGCGAGTTTATGCCGCCACTGGATGAAGGTGACCTGATGTATATGCCAACCACTTATGCCGGCATATCAGTGGGTAAGGCCCGGCAGTTGCTGCAACAGACCGACCGATTGATTAAAACCGTACCGGAAGTGGAAACGGTGTTTGGCAAAGTGGGCAGGGCAGAAACCGCAACCGACCCTTCACCGTTGACCATGATCGAAACGGTGGTTCAGCTGAAACCACGCAGAGAATGGCGGAAAGGGGTGACGCCAGATACGCTGCGTGCGGAGCTGGAGTCACTGGTCAAACTGCCGGGTGTCAGTAATGCATGGGTTATGCCTATACGAACCCGTATCGATATGCTGTCGACGGGGATAAAAACGCCTGTTGGCATTCAGGTAACCGGTCCAGACCTTGAGGTAATAGAAGACATTGGCCGGGAACTGGAGAACATTCTGCAGTCTGTGCCGGGTACGTTGTCGGTCTATGCGGAGCGGGTGGCGGGTGGCCGTTACATCAATATTGATATCGATCGCACCCGGGCTGCCCGGTTTGGTTTGAATATCAGTGACCTTCAGGACGTTGTGGCCTCGGCCATTGGTGGAATGAATGTGACGACCACCGTTGAGGGGCTGGAGCGGTATCCGGTTAACCTGCGTTACCCTCAGTCTTTCCGTAACTCGGTAGAGCAGTTGAAATTACTGCCGGTGGTTACCCCGACCGGTCAGAGCATCGCACTGGGTTACGTAGCGACCATCAGGATCGAAGATGGTCCGGGTGCGATCCGCTCCGAAAATGCCCGGCCAGCGGGGCGTGTGCTGGTGGATATTGAAAATCGTGACCTGGGCTCTTATGTGGATGGGGCAAAAGCACTGGTGTCTGCAGAACTTGAGCTGCCTGCAGGCTACTCTCTTGACTGGACCGGGCAGTACGAATACATGGAAAGAGCCAATAAACGACTGTCCATTATTATTCCGGCCACCCTGTTCTTTATCACGATCATACTGTTCCTGACGTTCAGGCAGGCTTTTGAGGTGATCACCATCATGGCTACGCTGCCATTTGCCATGTTGGGAGGGGTCTGGTTGATGGCCATTCAGGGCTATAACTTCTCCGTTGCCGTGGGGGTTGGTTTTATTGCCCTGGCGGGTGTGACGGTAGGCAATGCCATCATGATGCTGGTGTATCTGAATCAAGCCTTGGCTTCACGTCGACAATCAATTGATCAAATAACACCACAGGATATTCATGATGCCGTCATGGATGGAGCGGTATTACGCCTTCGCCCCATTATGATGACGGTCATGACCATTTTGGTGGGATTGATTCCTGTCATGCTGAATGACGGGACGGGCGGAGAAGTCATGCAGCGTATTGCCGGACCCATGATCGGGGGTATTGCCAGCTCACTGCTGGTGACGCTGGTCATGGTTCCTGCGGTGTATTTTTTGTGGCACTGTCGTTTATTGAGCAGGGCGCAGAATACCATTATTTAACACATAGCCTCGTTAGAGGCTGTATTACCAAAGAAAGAAAATGGAGTAAACCTGATGAAAAAGACCAAGGCAATGGTACTGGGCGCTACATTACTGCTGAACTCTCTGGCCAGTTATGCCGCTGATAAATTTCCAATGATTATGACCTATAAGTCGCCCACCTGCGGCTGTTGCTCCGAGTGGATCAAACATATGGAAGAGAACGGCTTTCAGGTGATGGCCCATGATGTTCAGGATATGGGGAAATATAAGCAGAAGGCGAACCTTCCTTATGGTACGGGCTCTTGTCACACTTCCTTTGTGGGTGGCTATGCCATTGAAGGGCATGTGCCAGCATCGGATGTGGTTCGACTGTTGACGGAAAAACCGGATATTCGTGGAATTACGGTTCCCGGTATGCCCATGGGCTCTCCAGGCATGGAGTATGGTGACCACAAAGACCCATACCAGACCATCGCCTACAAAAAAGATGGCAGCATGAGTGTTTTTGCTTCGCACTGATCTCAGCTTATCTTTCAGCAATAAAAAAACGGGCGAATGCGCCCGTTTTTTTATTGGATGGAGTTTTTCGGGAATTTGAATGACAGGCATTGAGGTTTATCATTCACCGTTTTATTCGGTTGCCTGTTGCAACCGTTATCAACGGAATACAGTGCTTCATGCTCGATAAACTTGCCAGTTACGATGCCATTATTTTTGATATGGATGGCACACTCATTGACTCCATGCCAACCCACCTTGAGGCATGGCGTAGGGTGTCTGAGAAATATGGATTTCCTTTTGACCGGGAGTGGCACTACTCTCTGGGAGGTGTCTCTACTGCGCGGACGGCTGAACTGGTCAAGCAGCGTTATAATCTGTCGCAGGATTCCAGTGTTCTTGCTGAAACCAAATGCCTCATCTGGGAAGACATATACAGTGGCCCAGTCCTGATTGATGAGACTTACGCTGTGTTTACCCACTGTGAAGGCAATAAGAAACTGGCGGTAGGTACCGGTGCTATTCGCCCTCATGCCGAGGAGCTGCTGACTGGTGTTGGGCTGCTGGAACGCCTGGACGCTCTGGTTACGGTCACCGATGTTGAAAATGGCAAGCCACACCCGGAAACCTTTCTGAAGGCTGCTGCTCTGGTGGGTGTCGCGCCGGAGAGATGCCTGGTGTTTGAGGATACTGAACTTGGCAGGGAGGCCGCTACGGCTGCAGGTATGGACTGTGTTCTGGTCATCAATGGTCAGTTGCACTGGCCAAACTGATTATTCTGTTTTTTAGTTGTTGTATCTCTATGTCACTACTGAAAAAAGCAATGGCGTCACTGTCTATCGGCGCCGCAAAAGTGGATGCTGTGCTCGAGCAGCCAGAACTGATTCCTGGTAAGCGGGTGGATTTCACCATTCGGGTGAAAGGGGGAGTAGCTGAGCAACAGATTGATAACATCTATCTGAATATCTGCTGCCAGTATTTTGAAGAGCTTGAAAAGCGTAAAGGAGGCGACGAAGGGACCGTTACTGAAAAGGTAAAACAGACGTTCTCTTTGAGCCAGTGGTCATTGCCAGAAACCTTTATGATTGCTCCGGATGAAGAGCGAATATTCAATGCCAGTTTTATTTTGCCATATAACACACCCATTACCCTGGGAGAGGGGAAGGTATGGCTGGAAACCGGGCTGGACATCCAGTTTGCTATTGATCCTTCGGATACTGACCTGCTGGTGGTCAGGCCGGATGCATTGATGGCTGGCCTGTTTGATGGACTCACCAACGCAGGTTTGCAGTTGCGTCAGGCTGAATGTGAAGCAGCCAGCGGCTTTGAACTGCCGTTTGTTCAGGAGTTTGAGTTCATTCCGGTATCAGGACAGTTTCTCGGGCGCTGGCGGGAGCTGGAAATCGTCGCCTGGCGTGATGAGCAACAGCTTAAACTCTGGTTTGAAGTCGATCGTCAGCAACGTGGTTTGAAAGGTATGTTATCCGGATTGCTGGGTAGAGGTGAGTTGAAGCGGCATCTTGAAATTTCAGCCGACTCTTCACCTGAGTCAGTTGCTGAACAGGTGCTGAACTTTCTTGATCAAACCACATAAGGGCACATTTGACACTAACCAGCCAGCTTTTCCAGAATTGGACAGGCTGGCTGGTCATCACCCTGACAGCAGCTGACCAGGTCCTGCAGACTTTCTTTGATCGTTTGCAACTGCGTGATTTTGTTTTCAACATCAGCGATTTTCTGCTGAGCCAGTGCTTTGACATCGCTACTTTTTCGTTCTTTATTTTTATAGAGTTCAAGCAAACCAGCGCATTCTTCAAGTGTGAAGCCCAACTCACGGGCGTGGTGAACAAACGACAATTCCCTTATATGGCTATCATTATAGTCACGGTAGCCGTTTTTCAATCGTTCTGCTGGGGTGATCAGCTTACGGTTTTCATAGTAACGAATCGTTTTTGCTGTTAAGCCAGTAATTTGTGCAGCCTTGGATATATTCATTGTGTATTTTGATATTAATTGCCTTTTCAGAAAATTATCTTGATTTTTGTAAGCAATGACAATGTTTGCTCTGTTTGGGTTATATGGCTGAAATTAGCCCTCGATATGAGCATTATTTATCCAGCGTCCCTCTGAATAAATAATGCAAAAAGAAAAATAATTAATTAAGTGGCTCCATGACCCTATCTAGAGGGCTGATTTCTTTAAAATAGTTAAGTGCTTCATTAAGTGCAGTGAAAAAGTTACTTTCATGATAGGGGAGTCCATGTGTCTGGTAGTATTTTTTGACAATTTTACGAGCTTTTCCTAGTTTGGATGCTGGAAGGGAGGGATAGAGATGGTGCTCTACATGATTATTAATACCACCCCATATAAAGTCAGAGAACCACCCCTCACCAAGGTTACGAGTTGTACAGCCAACTCTTTCCATCAAAGGAAGGTTTGCATAATCAATAGAGGTTGCCATGCCTGCATGGTTTACAATCAGAATGATTCCAACATATATACCAGCCAGCAATGTAACAAGGAGATAGTTTAATACTGCTGTTTCAAGACCGATTATCAATGATGGAATAACGATCCATAGGAAAAAATGGCCTAATAAAAAAAGGATGTCTGTTAGTTTGTTATAGTTTTTAAAAAGGTATTTTATTCGGGTGCTCTCTCAATTTGATAACTGACTCATAGGTTAGCTTCAACCTTTCCAGTCATGAACTCAGACCAAAGTTGTTCCCAGCGCCCCTTACTCTGGATCAGTGCTCTTGTTGTCAAAAGCACTTCCGCTCCTGTTGCTTTCCACCTCATTCCAGAACCACATAATCGTTGCTTTACCAGAGTCTTACAAGCCGCTTCAGTAACTCCTGAACCTATTGGCCAATGGCGTTTAAGCGCCTGATGATAATTCATTAACTGGTGATTGTTTGTAAAATAGCTCACAGCTTTGTAGCGCTTCTCTGTCAGTGCGATTGTCTTTTTCGGGAGCTCGGCTGATTCAATTTCCTGAAGGATTTTTTTGGCTGCTCCACGCTTGTTTTTCAAACTATGTAGCCTGTCTTCAAGCCACTGGTGTCGCTTCGCCTTACTGGTTGGAAACAGTGCTTCCGCTGCTCCAGCTAAATATTCAGATGCATGATAAAAATCGAGTATCTGCCCAGAGGTATGTTGTTTCAAATAACTCCAGTTTTCTCTAGCCCCGTCAGCTACCCCGATGTATGTGGCATTTGGGTAGAGTCGTTTTAGATCTGCAATCTCCTCGTCGAGCTTGCTCATAAAGCTTTGTTTACCATACTCTGGCGAACTGGCTGTATATATCGTGTGGAGCCTGTCTCCATCTGCAGAATATAGGCTCAATGTCCCACACATGGCTTCCCTCCAGCCTTCTTCACAAAGCAGCATGCAGGTTCCATCCAGACCAATGGCTATTGTTTCAACAGGCTCTTTTAGTGGAGGAAGGTGGTAGTGAGTGTCTTGCTGGTCTTCAATTAATGCACCTACTCTGTCCGATAAATGCTTGATATAAGAATTTGAAAGCGTCCTTTGATGGTTGGTCTCAAAATCTTCTTTTACCGCAGGCGCTGGCATCTGGCTGTATTTCCAGGCGATAGACTTGGCAAATTTGGGGGTAGCTGAACCAATAATACCGGCACGAAGATCAAGTGCTGCCAGAGTACTGCCACCTCTGACACCCTGATATACGGAGCGCTCCAAAGGTATACGACCGTATAAGGTTTCATAGTGCTTAAGAACCTTTCCTTTGTAGTTCCACTTCTGCTGATTAACGACGATAGGTTCTTTATTGGGTGATTCAAATAGCCCCAATAACTCTTTTGTTCCAAGCTGCCCGGCTTCATTGAGTGCACGCTGTAAACTATCTTCAAGATTCAGCATGTTGCCTGAATCTATAGAAACTTCAATTTGCAAAACGATGCTTTTGGTAGAGCTGGAAATAACAGAAGCGGGCATGACAGTTAACTATTATGAGTGGTGTTCCCATAGTAGCTGTGAAAATAGAGCACTATTGTTTCAATCATTCAGAGAGAGCACCCATCCTAAAAGTATTTCTGGCAGTTTATTACCCAGAATGAAAAAAATCTTTCCTCAACTGGATCAGGTGACTGTTGATTATGAATGGGGCGGCTGGATTGGTATTTCGGCTAATCGCATCCCGCAGATAGGCCGCCTGTCACCTACTACCTATTATGCCCAGGGTTATTCAGGCCATGGAGTTAATGCAACTCACATGGCCGCTCAGCTGATTGCAGAAGCTATTGATGGGCAAGCCGGTCGGTTTGATGTGTTTGACCGCATTCGTCACCACCGCTTTCCTGGAGGAGAGAACCTTCGCTCCCCGATGCTGGCCATCGGTATGCTGTGGTACCAGATGAAAGACCTTTTGCCTTAAAAATATAAAACAGGGAATGAATGATGAAACTCAAAGCACCAGTGCATACTGAAGCGCATGCGAACTCTTACTACGCCGCTTCACTGAACTTTGAAACAGAATACCCTGAACTGGAAGGTAGCCTGTCCGTAGATGTCTGTGTTGTTGGCGGTGGTTTCTCTGGCGTTGCCACAGCCCTGGAGCTGGCCGAGCGGGGTTATCGTGTTGCCGTTCTGGAAGCCCGTAAAATCGGTTGGGGGGCAACAGGGCGCAACGGTGGTCAGCTGATTCGGGGGATTGGTGAAGAACCTGAACAGTTTAGAAACCAGATCGGCAGTGATGGGGTGGAGGCAATCCATCGGATGGGGTATGAGGCGGTTGAGCTGGTGCGTGAGCGTGTCCGTAAATACGACATTCAGTGTGACCTGAAAATGGGGTATGTGGATGCGGCGATCAAGCCAAAACAGATGGATGAGATTGCGGAAGATTATGAGTCTCTGAAAAAACGCCATTATGCTCATGAGCTTCGGCTGCTATCACAGGATGATATCAAACAGTATGTGAACACTGACCGGTATATTGGCGGAATGCTGGATTCGGGAAGTGGTCATCTCCATCCGCTGAATCTCTGCCTTGGTGAGGCTCGCGTTGCAGAAGGATTGGGCGTTCAGTTTTTTGAAAATTCGCCGGTTGTGAAAATCCATAAGGGTGACCTGCCCGGGGTTGAAACGGCAAAGGGTTCGGTAACCTGTCAGTTTCTGGTACTTGCAGGGAATGCCTATCTTGGGAACCTGGAACCCAAAATCGGCGGGAAAGTGTTACCGGCGGGTAGTTATATCATCGCCACAGAAAGGCTGGAGGAAAAGGTCTGGAAAAACCTGATACCACAGGACTCAGCTATCTGTGATGTCAGTATTGCGCTTGATTATTTCCGCCTTTCTGATGATAAACGACTGTTGTTTGGTGGTATGTGCAACTACTCCGGGCGTGATCCCAAAGATATTGTCGCTTCACTCCGGCCAAAGATGTTGAAGGTCTTTCCTCAGCTGGAAAATGCTTCCATCGAATACCAGTGGGGAGGAATGATCGGCATTGGTGCCAACCGTATGCCGCAGATTGGTCGACTGGGATCAAACATTTACTTTGCCCAGGCCTATTCCGGCCATGGGGTGAATGCCACCCATATGGCCGGCAGGGTGCTGGCAGAAGCTATTTCCGGTCAGGCAGAACGGTTTGATGTGTTTGCCAATATTCGCCATATGACCTTCCCCGGTGGACGGTATTTCCGCTCACCTTTATTGGCGCTGGGGATGCTGTGGTATCGGCTGAAGGAGGTTGTTTAGTTTGAGTTAACTGGGTTTAGAATGTTGGAAAGCTATTTGGGACGCTCTTTTTCTCCACTAGCCCTGTATATGTGAAGAGGCTTAGACCAGGAGAGCGTCCCTCCAGTTTAATGAACTGTCCTGTCCGCAGGTGAAGGCTGGATAGATATATGGTTTTGGCTTTCGGGTAAGCGTTGTAGATCCGGCCAGCTGAGACTTAGCCACTCTTTGGCCTCATCGAGATGATGCTGACAACACTTACAGATACGATGTTTTCTGGAAAATTCCAGCAGTGGTATCACGGTACATTTTATAGCCCTGAGTAATGGGATCTTAAAGTCCTCAGACAACCCTCCTGACTTGACCAGCGTGATAATCCTCCGGTAAGGGAAAACCAGAAACTCACTGGCTTTCTGAGGCATTTTCTGGCCTTCATACAGGGCTGCCAGATTATGCATGGCGGCGATCCATGCCATCATTAACTGAGGATTATCCAAATTCTGGAACCACTCATGCTCCAGCATCTGCGCGGCCTCCAGGTAAGCCGCTTCAGCTGACCGCCATTTGCATTGATGAAAATTAACGTTCCCTTGATGAAGCTTCTGTTGCCACTGGCTCACGGTTAAGATCTCTTATTGTTTATTTTAATGATAATGATTATCATTTGTATCTCAAAAAGTGGTTGATGTAAACTTTTCACGCTAAATCGTTGTTGAACAGCAGGAGGTGATTGTGTCAGACCAGAGGATTACCGATTCCTATGCGCTGCGCTGGAGGCGTGCACGTCCGGAAGCGTTGGGTTATATCATTCGATATGCAGAAATGCCTGATAACCCTGAACTGTTGCCTTCCTGGGTAGACCAGACCGTCAGGGTACCAAAGCTCTCTGTAAGTGAGCGCTGGCAGCGAATGCAGGAGTGCATAACCCTTTTGCTGGAAACTTATGCAGACACGCTGAACCCTGTTCACTGGCGCAGTACCTGTCTCGATTTTCTTCACAGTTTACTGGCAGAAGTCGATTCGCTTGCTGGTATGGCGAAACAGCAGGAGCAGCAAAAGAGACTGCTTTGGGAAATAAAGGTAACTGGTTTTCACTTTGACCCCTGTGCGAAAAGAGGCGTGTGAATATTGAGCCCATGGATAGAACCGGAAAATGATGATTAAACCAGCAGCCTTCCTCCATCCACTGGCAGTGCCTGCCCGGTAATAAAGGATGCCTCATCAGAACATAAAAAGAGAGCGGCTCCAGCCACTTCTTCAGGTGTGCCGAATCGACCAACCGGGTAGCGTAACTTCAACTGAGCTGTGAGCTCATTATCCGGCTTTACCACTTCGTCAGACATGGGGGTTTCAATGATAGCGGGGCAAATGGCATTCACTCTGATGCCTTGAGCTGCATATTCTTTGGCGGCCACTTTAGTTAATCCGATGATTCCGTGCTTGCTCACGCAATAGGCAGAGGTTGCAAGACTGGCAATCAGGCCTGCAACGGAGGACATGTTGATAATCACGCCAGAACCCTGTTGAAGCATGATCGGGATTTCCTGTTTCATGCACAGCCACATGCCTTTCAGATTGGTATTCATCACCCGATCCCAAGTATCCTCATCGTAGTCAGCGGTTGCTACTTTGGCAGGTCCAAAGATGCCGGCATTGTTGATTGCATAATCCAGTTGGCCAAATTCGCTGATGCAGGTATCAACCATGGTCTGGATATCGTGCCTGCTGGTGACATCCGTTTTTACAAATTGTGCATTCCCACCAAGGTCAATAATCTCTCTGGCAGTCTGTTCCCCTTCATCACTGCGTCGTGCAGCGATAACCACATTGCAGCCTTCACGGGCGAATGCCAGTGCAATGGCTTTTCCAATACCGGAGTTGCCTCCGGTGACCAGGGCCGTTTTACCTTCGAATTTTTTGTTCATTGGTGATTTGTCAGGAAAGAGATGAGTTCACAGATAAAAGTAGATGAGTGTCTGCAGGTTTTCCGAGCATTCAGAAAGTTTTTGGCATTTGATAAATGCTGATGATGCTTTATTAATCAGAGGGTAAATCTAAAAATGTAAGAAAATGAAGGGCTTTAATTCTAAAAAATAGATATTGGCCAATAAGTGTAAGTTTTCAGTATTTCTTTTGATTAAATATCTTTACTTTTTTATGGCTATTTATAAGATTTGAGTCCGGTGAAAGTGTGTTTTCTTTTATTTTCTTTTGATAAGGATTGCTGCAGTGAACAAGCGTTCCGCCCTTGCCCTGATGCTCTCAGCGTTCAGCCCTTTTGCTTTAGCAAACATCTATGTTGGCGGCAGCGTATCTGCCATGGATTACTCTGAAGGCGGTATCGAAGATGTCGCTCCTGTCGCACTTTCTGGCCTGGTGGGAATAAAGGCGAATGAGCATTTCTCAACAGAGGTGCGGGTCGGGTTTGGCGTAGGCAATGACAGTGCGAAATATCAGGGTGAGAGTGTTACTCTGGATGTGGATAATTTCGTGGGTGTCTATGGCCGTTTGGGAATGCCAGTTGGCAAGGTTTATCCTTATGTTGTTGCTGGCCTGACTCAGGTAGAAATGACCATCGATATGGCAGGTCAGTCTGTGTCTGAAACGGATTCCGATGTTTCCTACGGTGCGGGCCTTGATTACAACCTCAATAAGGCACTCAAACTGAATCTTGAGTACATCAACCTCTATGATCGAGGTGACACTATGATCAACGCCATCAATATTGGTGCGACCTATCACTTCTAAGCGGCAGTGGTCATGAGCTCATTGTGAACACTGTCTGGTTCTTTGTGTTATCAAGCCTTCTGCCAGTCAAAGTCCATTTGTCTGGCAGTCTTTTCTGCCAAAGCTTCACTGTGCATACGGCTGACAATATGCAGGCTCATATCAATGCCTGCGGATATACCCGCTGATGTGATAACAGAGCCTTCATCCACCCAACGGATGTTCCTGATAACGTTTAAATCGGGGAACTGCGTTTGCAAATCCGGAATATCTTCCCAATGAGTGGTGACATTCTGCTGGTTGCTGAGTAAGCCGGCTGCCGCCATCAGGAAAGCACCGGTACACACTGAAGCGGTCAGCCTGGCCTGTTTTCCTTGAGAATGAATCCATTGTAAAACACTGGGCTTATCCATCTCTGCGTTATGGACACCACCAACAACAATCAGCAGGTCAATCGAAGAGTGGTTATGAAAGCCATAATCCGGTTGAACCCGGTAACCCCCTCTGGCAGTAACCAGCTTGCCAGACTCACTGACCAGAAAAGGGCTAAAGGCTTTTCCATTGGGGGAGAGGCGTGCCGCTGTGGCGAACACTTCATAAGGGCCAGAGAAGTCCAGAACTTCAGCCTGGTCGTAAATAAAAATCCCTGTATTCATTATTATTCTTTATTACTGTGATGAAAAAAATCAGTACGCCAGCTTAAGAGTCACCACGCCAGCAATAATCAGTAACACGCCCATATAGCGCATAAGGCTGGCGGCTTCGCCATAGAAAAAAATGCCGACAAAAAAGGCACCGGCAGCACCCAGACCAGTCCATACGGCATAAACAGTACCCATTGGAATAGCTTTTTGAGCCAGCCACATGGTATAGCCACTGAGTCCAATGCATATGATTGCAGTAAATATACCCAACCATCGAGTGTCCGGGTTTTGTGCCATTTTCAAGCCAACGGGCCAGCCAATTTCAAACATGCCAGCCATCAGAAGATATACCCAAGCCATACTCACTCCTCTTACTGTGAACATTCCGCTTGCCGGGTTTTAATAATCACGCGTTGTCCTTATTGGCTTAGCAAACCCATAGCGGTCGTTATTGGTTATGGCCTTCTATAGAGTCAGTAATATAGTGCAAAGTTCCTGATTGCCAAACACTAATTGTCATTGGTGATCCAGTTTATCTCCTTGGCGGTCATTGCACCGACCAGTACCTGAGCAAGGCTTCTGGGCATCTGGCTGGATGAGCCTGTCATTGGAATATGGCCGCCCATAATTTCAGCATATTGCTGGGGGTAAAGGGGGATTTTATCGGGTTCAGCGTAACCATTGGGCAGGATCGGAGTGCCGGTGGCAAGGTCATATTTATCGGTGGCGCCCAGGGTATGCATCAACTCATGGGTCATGACAACGGCATTACTGTTGGTATAGCGTCGATCACCATAGGCATTCACAATACCCACCATGCCTTTTTGCAGGCCGACAGAGTGCTCAAGAACCGGTAATAAATCTGGGTCATGATAGACGACATAAAGGTGGATGTCGGCTCCGGCAAGGCGACTGTCTCTTTTCATCTGCCAGTGCCAGAAGCGGAACTTCAATGACCAGACAAAGGATGAGAGCATATTTCTGTTGGATGGGAGTGGAGGTGGCAACTCATGGACCATATCCCCTAATTGGACAGACACAGGTTGGGAGGATGATTGCCCATAAAGCGTGATGCCATAACGGGCAGCTTGAGTCGCAAGAAACAGTTCAATGTCATCGAAATGCCATTCTTTCAGGCGTTTAAGGTATTGCTGGGTTTTATTACTGCTATCGCCGCTGATTGGATGAACGGCGACAAACAGCGGAGCGTCCCAGTCGGTGCTGCGAATCTGGGTCAACCAGGTATTCATTCCAACGACAAGCAGAATCAGAAGTAGAATGGTCACCCTGATGGTCTTGAACATTGATAAATCCTTTTTTTGATGAGTCGTATCCGATCGTTTTTTACTGGCTGCTGAGCGCAGTTTCTTCCCTGACCCAGTCAAGGTACTCTGGCAGGCCATTTTCTATGGGGATCTGAATAACCTGTGGCACATCATAGCTGTGTTCTGCTTTCAGGTATTGCTCCAGTGCTTTATAACGTTCACAGGTGGTTTTAATACGAAGCAGTACTTCCGGGTCTGATTGAACTTCACCTTCCCACATATAATGGCTGTGAATTGGGCTGCTCTGAACGCATGCACCAAGTCGCTTTTCAATGATCGTTTGGGCATGGGTGTCGGCTTCCTGTTGATTAGGGCAGGTGGTCAGCACCATACAAAACTCGTTGTTTTGATTCATGGAGGTTTGGCAACCGGTTAGCAGTGAATAAAGCAGAAATAGAGAACGGATTACTTTCTCTATCTGATAACTTAACAGCTTCATGGTAAAGAGAATAGGTCAGACAGAGAACACTGGCGACCACTGCTCTGAAATGCCTTTTGATCTTTCTAATGGGTAGATGGCTGTGAATTAAGAACAACCCTATCTCAACAGAGTCTGAAGCTTAAAATGCTCTTAAGTAGTCTCTGTGGTTACCCCTACAAGATAAAAAACAATTTTGCGCTGTCAGTTGACAGCCTGTATGCTACCCAACCCCCTCCTCCAGTTAGGCCATCGTTATAATTTCGTGGCCCTTAATGAGACATTTCCATGACCTTCGCCAACCTCGGGCTTTCCCTTCCGATTCTGCAAGCTATTACTGAACAGGGCTATGAGCAACCTTCTCCCATTCAGGCGGAAGCGATACCCGCTGTTCTGGCAGGTCAGGATGTAATGGCTGCAGCTCAGACAGGCACTGGTAAAACAGCGGGTTTTACCCTGCCGATACTGGAGCTGCTAAGTCGAGGCGAGCGGGCAAGGCCCAATCAGGTTCGTGCGCTGGTTCTGACTCCGACCCGTGAGCTGGCCGCTCAGGTGGCTGATAGTGTTGCCACCTATGGTCGGCATTTACCAATACGTTCCTCGGTGGTTTTTGGGGGAGTTAAAATCAACCCTCAGATGATGAATCTGAGGCGTGGTGCTGACATCCTTGTGGCCACACCTGGACGATTAGTCGACCTCTACAACCAGAATGCGGTGAAATTCAAACACCTGGAAGTGCTGGTTCTGGATGAAGCAGACCGTATGCTGGATATGGGCTTTATTCACGATATTCGTCGTATTCTGGCGTTGTTGCCCAGGCAAAGACAGAATCTGATGTTCTCTGCCACTTTCTCTGATGAAATACGTCAGTTGGCTAAAACCATTGTTCATCATCCTGTTGAGATTGATGTATCCCCCCGGAATACCACAGCAAGAACGGTCAAGCAGTGTGTTTATCCGGTGGATAAAAGTAAAAAGCCAGCACTGCTGACTCGCTTGATTAAAGAGAACGGTTGGAAGCAGGTGCTGGTTTTTACTCGAACCAAACACGGTGCCAACCGGTTAACCCGCCACTTGGAAGGTAAAGGGATTCTTGCGGCAGCGATTCATGGCAATAAGAGTCAGGGGGCTCGTACCAAAGCCCTTGCTAATTTCAAAAATAATGAAATAACGGCTCTGGTGGCAACAGATATAGCTGCCCGGGGACTGGATATTGATCAGCTGCCGCAGGTAGTGAACTTTGACCTGCCCAATGTGCCGGAGGATTATGTGCATCGGATTGGGCGCACAGGCCGTGCAGGGGCGGATGGCCATGCTGTTTCGCTGGTCTGTGCCGATGAAACTAAACAGCTTCGGGACATTGAACGGCTCATTAATCAGGTGTTACCCAGAGAGATGATCTCCGGGTTTGAGCCGGTAAATGAGGTGCCCGTGACTCAGTTGTCCGGTAAATCACCGAAGCCTAAAAAGCCCAAGAAGCCAAAGACTTCCGACAGGTCCAGTCAGGAAAGTGGAATGAAGGGGCAGACACCTGAAGGTAAGCAGAAAGGTAGGCGAAGTCATGAAGGGAAAAGCTCCGGAGAGACGGGCTCAGGTCGTGTGTTTACAGAAAGCCGCCACAGACCCAGAAGGCGTAAAGTAACTCGCCCGCATAATACTTCTGCCTCGGTGTAAGTTAGTCTGGGTTAACTAGGGTTAATATCACTGTTTTTTGAAGCTATCAGGTTTAGCCTGTGGCTTCAAAATCATCTTCTCTGAGCCTGGCGGTTCCGTCTTTTTGCAGTACCCATAGCTCTTTGTGGATGACACCCGAGGCTTTGTTCATTTTCCAGCCGGAGGTGAGCAGGGCACTTTGCTCATCAATCGTCTCAAATTTCGGGTTGATGTACTCCACACTGTTAAATCCATCATCAATCAACTTTTGCCAGAAAGACTCAATCTCACTATGACCCGTGAACGTGCCGAAGGGGCGTGCATGCATAATGGCATCTGGTTCATATTGGTTTGCACAGCCTTTGGCATTTCCAGAATTGAATGCCGCTTTCCACTCACTGCTGGCCTGTTTTACGGCTTTGATCAGAGGTGTATCCTGCTCATTGGTCATATCAAACACTCTTTTTCAAAGTTAATAATAAGTTATAGCAGTTTAAGGCTGCTTTGTGAGTAGCCAGCAGTATTTCGACAACAAAGGATTATAGGACTTTCGCATTGACAGGCAGCTGTAAAAATTGCTAGATCAGCAAAAAATAGCGGATGTCGTCGTGCGTAGAAAGATAACAAGACCTACAACAGCTGGGTGTGATTTGCCGAAATATACAGGGTTTCTATTGTGTGAGCCGAAATCAGCAACCTGTACTCGCCTTAGTGAGATCGGAGATATGTCACACCACAGCGTTAACCGTTTTCTACAACGTGAAGACTTTGCTCCCAATGACCTTTTCATGGAAGTAGCCGCAAGGCTGATTCTTGATGGGGGCACGCTATCGGTTGATGATACGGTGCTGGATAAGCCGTACAGTAACTACACGGCATTCATCGGCTATCATTACTCGGGCAAGCATCATAAAGCCGTCAAGGGCATTAATCTCATAACGCTCTATTACACCGATATCAAAGGCTATAGCCTTCCTGTCAATTTCCGTATCTATGACTCTGCGGACGGAAAGTCCAAAAATGATTATTTTCTCGAGATGCTGAAAGAAGTACTTGTATGGGGCTTACGACCTGCATTTGTTACGGGGGATTCCTGGTATAGCAGTGCCGCAAACCTGAAGACTGTGAAAAACAACGGTCTGGGTTTTATGTTTGCCGTTAAAAGCAACCGTACTGTTTCTATCCAAAAGGGTGACTACCAACAAGTGCAGAGCCTGGAGATTCCTGAAGAGGGAATAACCGTTTGGCTACGTAATTTTGGTTCTGTGCGTTTGTACCGGACGCGGCTAAAAAACGAGCTGCGCCATTACGTCGTCTACACACCCCATGCTGGATCAGAGGTATCACCACAGGTAGGCTTTAATGAACTTCACCTGCACCATTGGGCGATCGAAGAGTATCACCGGGCGCTGAAACAACTCTGCAGTATTGAGCGCTTTCAGGTGAGAGGAAAGCAGCAGGTCAGGAACCATATTTTTGCCTCTATCTTTGGGTATGCCTGCCTTCAGGCCAAGAAAGTATCTGAATCTCTCAGTAGCATCTATCGCGTTAAGAATGATGCGCTCAAGGATGCTATTTGGGACTTCATTAAGAGCTTCTCTGATGGTAAAGACTGGCTGAGACCATCTTTTATCAGAGCTGTCAATGCGTAAGTTCTAGATTAGTCAGATAAAGCTTTAATGACCGCCGTTCTGGATATGGTTTCCCCGTCGTTTATCACGAACACACATCTGATTATTGTCCATAACCTGAGTTTCAAACAGGTCAACAGCTCTGATCAGGTCTCCTAGTTTTTTGTAACCGTAATTTCGGGGATCAAAAGAGGCCTGGTTGGAGATAACCGCACCAATTCTTCCAAGGTAAGCCCAGCCATCATCGTCCTGCTCGGTATCGATCGCATTGCGGATCAGGTTCATCAGCTTGGTATCGGCTTTCAGCTCATGACCACTTTTTTTACTGTTTGAGGTGACTTCCTCCGGATCATTTTCGGGTTCATCCAGGTATAGAAAACGGGAGCAGGCATTAACGAAAGGGGATGGAGCCTTTCGTTCTCCAAAGCCATACACCACCTTGCCTTCAGATAGAAGGCGCATGATCAGTGGGGTGAAGTCACTGTCAGAGGAGACGATGCAGAAAGCGTCCATGTTCTTGGTGTAGAGAGTATCCATGGCATCGATGGTCATGGCCATGTCAGTGGCGTTTTTGCCTTTGGTTAAATCAAACTGCTGGATTGGCTGGATCGCGTATTCGTGAAGTTGCTCCTCCCACCCTTTGACTGTATGACTCTTCCAGTTGCCGTAGGCTCTTCGGATGCTGACAACACCATACTTGGCCATTTCAGAAAGAATTTTCTCAATTTTTCTGGCGGGAGCATTATCGGCATCAATAAAGAGGGCGATCTTCTGGTTGGACTCTGCCATTGGCATTTCCTGCTACTTATTATTTTTGTCTTTGGGTAAACAGTGTCCTCTGATTTTATGAAATTTGCAAAAGTGCGCCATCGTATTTGTGGTGAAAGATGTTGTAACAGCTCATAGTCCGTTTGTGCTTGAGATTGCTGAAGGTCCTGATTATGCTGCATTCCGTAGCAGAATCCGCTGTTTGTGATGGCTATGAGTGAGCCCTGGGTTGGCTCCAGTAGATGTATAGGACCATTTAGGCAGATAGAGACGAATAATAATGACTGAACAGACGCCTTATCACCTGTTGGGTGGCGACAAAGGCATTCGAGCACTAGCCAATGCATTTTATGACGCTATGGATGACCTGCCGGAAGCTGAGCATATTCGGAAAATGCATGCCCGTTCTCTGACCGATGTTAAAGGAAAGTTATATGAGTACCTCAGTGGCTGGTTAGGAGGCCCTCATCTATACCTCGAAAAGTACGGAACCGTCTGTTTAACCGATCCGCACAAGCCTTATGACATCAGTGAGTCTGCACGCGATCAGTGGCTCTATTGCTGGGACAAGGCACTTGATCAGGTAGGTGCTACTGATGAACTGAAAGGCATGTTGAAAGAGCCAATCTTTCGATTGGCGGATTTTATGGTGAATCAGCGTTAGTTTTTTGCTAGAGAAGTTAAGCTGTGAGCAATTGATTTATTGGGGTATCTCTCATGCATTTACCCCAAGACTCCAGTGCTTTTGAAAGGCGGTCATAGAGCTCTCGATGCCTTTCACTCTTTAAGTGCGAGCTAAAATCCTGAAGTAGAATAAGTACTATTGCTGTGTTCCTTAATACGGTTTGAATATTGTCTAATTGCCTGTTTATTTTCTGATTGTCTTCTTTTTTGTAGTCCGTTTTCTTTAGATTCTGTTTAGTATTTAAAATGCTATTTCTGGCCTTCAAGAAAATGGACTGAAGTTTTTTGAGCTTATTTATTTTCCCTTGAATATGATCTCTGGCGTCAGCAGGATCCCAGACATATGCTTTATATCTGTATTGTCTTATTAGTTCTTTCGTATCTTCCTCTAAGGTTGGAGAAATTTCTTGCATTTCGACATCCGAGAGATCGCTATTCCCGAGTTTAAGGACTTTTGTCAGGCTGGTCATAGGGCTTCTAATGACTGTCACCAAGCTTTCCCAGGCTGGAGCATCGTCATCTTCTTCGATAGGTACTTGAATTTTTGCAGGCTTTGATGATAAAGCTTCAGCTCTATCTAACAAAGTAATCAGCGCGTTTCTGGCCTTCAATAGCTCCTGTTCTCGGTCAGAAAAGCGCATAGTAATCTTAGGCTTTTCATATCTGGTTAAAGATTTTTCATATCCAAAAATCTCATCTGCTTTCAGGCTGGCATCAATTTTTTTTTGCTCTTTTGGAATATCTATCGGGTCCTCATTCATTTTACCGGTATAAGATGACTTGTATGAACCAAGGTGACGCCGACACGCTTCATAAAGCCTGCTCAGCTCATCTTGAGCTGACATTACATCCACTAGCTCCCAGCGGCAGCTGAATTCATCTTTTTTGAACGTAGTAATATCAAGATGTTCAACCAGTCTTTGCCTTTCTTTCTCAAGTACTGACCCGATTGTTATTTCTAGTTCTGGGATTCCTGTTTCGTCTAGAAGGTCTTTGCTCTCCTCTCGAGAGATCTTTTTATAGGCATCAGATAATGAGGGTGTGCTTTTCCTCTTTCTAGATGAAAGGCTCGCTACTTCTTGCCTTTCTTTCTCAAGTTCTGGGAATCCTGTTTCCATTAAAAGTGTTTCGCTCTCCACTTGGGAGGTCTTTTTATATGTTTCAGGTAATGAAGGTGTTCTCTTCCTGGATGACACATCCGCTGTTGCTGTAAAGTCTTGATATTTTGGATTCGGCCTGCGCATTCTTTTTGGACGATCACTAGTGCTGGTTTGAGGACATGCATTTTTGCCTTCTTCCTCAAAACTGCTGGTGGAGGAGGCAGGGCTGAATCTTGCACTCTCCTGGGATGTTTTCTCTGTCGTGTGATCCGTATCTGGCCGTTGCTTGCCCTTCCTTTTTCTCCTATTTTGGGTGTTAGAGCTTTGAACATCCCAGCAATAAGTCCTGTAGTCAGAATTAGTCTCTGCTTCTGAGTTAGCTGCTTCATCTGAATGATTAAAACGGGCCGTGATTGCTCCAATATGGAACAGGGTTAAACTCGATGATGACGATAGAGCATCAATATCTGGGGTTTGAAATGCTGCTTTTAATTTTCGAAGCTCAAGAATCCAGTGGAAAAGCCCAGGATCTTTCTTCTTGATTAGAGTATCAGATAGCCGCCCTCTATCATCGTTTTCTTCCGAATGTCGGAAGTTCCAATAAGCCAGAGTTGCTTCTGATGCTGGAATACCCGGAATGATTTCAGTTTCTTTCATCCATTTAGGACAAAAATCGCCTGATTCCTGCTGCATAACACAGCTTTCATGATCTTGGTCGAATAATGATCTGTCTTCTGGGTTGGGAAACCAGCTTTTAGACTGGTAACAATCCTCTATATGATTGAGCTCTCTTCCTATATCGCGTACCAGATTAAATTTTCCTCCAGTCAATAACCGATTTATAGTATCCTCTACCTCTAGCTTCTGTTTATCTGAAAAGCCCTTTTCAGCCATGATATGATCTATTTTTATTAATAAAATAATCAGTCTATTGTAGAAAATTCCATGTCCATTAAGTATTTCGACAAGCTTATCATTGAAGATGCAGTGATTTTGAATAAGGGTTAATTCATTTTGTAGAGCTTCAGGTAAATTGGTTATAAAAAGCTCCGTAGGTGATTGTTCAGTGCTTTGATGCTTCTTTATTGTTTTAAATTCAGCAATGCTTTTTCTATCATATTGTTGTTCAGATTCTGGTAAATATAATTTATTTGCTTCCTTTTTTATATTGTTTGGATTTTTATCAGGCGTTGTATATCTTGTTGGGGTCGATGGTGGTATTGCTGGTAATATCATGATTTAAAGAAGTATTTTTCCAGTTTTTATGTGGGTTTTAACAGGGATTAGATAGGCTTGATAATAAATAGTTCCATGGTTCTATAAAATAATTAAAAATTATTGATCAAAAAATTATAGCTGCATGCTGAGTCACTTAAGCATGTAGCTATAAATAGTTGATTATCATCTAGCTAGGCAAACTGCTTCGGATTTTTACCGGTCATATGTTGATAAAATTCCTGTATTTTTTCCAAGTCCGACTCATAGTTCCCCGTAGTAAAGAACATGGGGCCAAAGCCGCCCACCTTCTTTTTAAAGTCCAGAAAACCCAGTGCAATGGGGACTCCAGCACCGTGAGCAACGTGGTAAAAACCACTTTTCCACTGTCGAACCTTGCTGCGTGTGCCTTCAGGGGGGATCGCAACCGCCAGCTCTGCACAGTCCTGAAAGGTGTCCACCATTTGCTGAACCAGGCCATTGGCTTTGCTACGGTCAACCGGAATTCCACCAAGCCATTTCATGATGCTGCCAAATGGCCCTTTGAACAGAGTACTTTTGCCCATCCAGAAGACTTTCATGCGAAAGCAGAAGGCAAAGGCAATGGTCAGAACAAAATCCCAGTTGCTGGTATGAGGAGCTGCAATGATCACGTATTTCTGGGCATTTGGGCGTTGGCCTTCCAGTTTCCAGCCGAACAGTTTCAGACCGAGGCGAGATAAAAGGCGAAAACAGCTGTTCACGATAGGCGTATCAAAAATCGTATGACGCATTATTATTATTTAAACCTGATCCAAATAAATAGCCCCGTTATTATGCACCGGGGCTATCAGAGTGCGCTACCCTTTTTCAGTAGGCGCCTTTTTAACACACGACCATGGTTTAGTTGTGGGAGTGCAGTTCATCATTCAGCTCAATGGCTGATTTATTGGTCAGGCATTCCAGTGCTCCGGTCAGGGAGTTTCTGCGGAATAGCAGGTCGGATTTGCCGGAGAGGTCTCCGGCCTTAACAACTTCAACGACTTTTTTCTGGTCATCAAGAACCTGAACCTTACTGGCAGCCGTCAGGTAAAGGCCGGCTTCAATAATGCAGCGGTCACCCAGCGGAATGCCCAGGCCAGCATTGGCTCCAATCAAGCAGTTTTCACCGACGGAGATAACAATGTTATTGCCTCCGGAGAGGGTGCCCATGGTGCTGCAGCCGCCACCGAGATCAGAACCTTCACCAACCATGACTCCGGCAGAAACACGACCTTCAATCATGCTCTTGCCTTCGGTACCGGCGTTGAAGTTGATAAAGCCTTCATGCATTACGGTCGTACCTTCACCAACATAGGCTCCCAAACGAACCCGGGCAGTGTGGGCAATGCGAACACCCGCAGGCACAACGTAGTCGGTCATTTTCGGGAATTTATCCACGGAGTTGACACTCAGAACCCGACCTTCTGCACGGGCCGTCAGCTGGCGGGCAGGCAGTTCTTCCAGATCAATTGCGCCTTCATTGGTCCAGGCTACGTTAGGCAGCAGTGGGAAAATACCCTGAAGGTTGGTGCCGTGTGGCTTTACCAGACGATGTGACAGCAGGTGTAGCTTGAGATAAGCCTCAGGTGTGCTGGTAGGAGCATCATCAGTTTCCAAAATGGTGATTACCCGTGGTTGCTCACTTTCTTCCAGGCTGCGCGTTATGGTAGCCAGTTCAGTTTGCTCGATATCAACAAACAGATCCTCCAGTGCATGCAGGGTTTTGCTATCAAGCTCAATAAACTCATTACCACCGGTGTAGTCAACCAGTTTGGCAATGCTATCCAGCAGCTCAGGAGCCGGGTTAAGGATCGGCTTTGGGTAGAATACCTCCAGCCACTGGTCTTTCTGATTTTTGCTGCCCACACCAATGGCCAGACTGAAATGCGGCTTGCTCATTATCATTCCTTCTTGATCGACTGTTATGAAAGTAAATTGCGGTATTGTTCTTCTGAAAAGCCCAGCATTTTCTGGCTGCCTGTATCCAGTAAAGGGCGTTTAATCATGGCAGGCTGCTCCAGCATCAGGGTGATTGCCCGCTCTGCATTAATGGCTGATTTTTCTTCTTCAGGAAGTTTCCGCCAAGTGGTTCCCCGGCGGTTTAACAGGGCCTCCCAGCCCAGTTCATCAGCCCACTGTTCAAGCATATCTTTTTGCAGACCATCTTTCCTGTAGTCATGAAAGTGGTATCCAATACCAGCGCCTTCCAGCCAACGCCGTGCTTTCTTAACAGTGTCGCAGTTTGGTATGCCAAATAAGGTGACCACAGTTCCTCCCATGTCAATAAAATCTGGTTCACAGGCAATGACCATGCGCTGCAAAAACTGAGGCTTGAATGCGCAGTATTGACCGTAAAAAATGAGCAAAGCTTACACGCTTCTGGAGGTGTTTGCCTAGGCAGAGTGCTCTATTGTCAGGTGTTGGGTTTATTTTTACTCTGCTTCAGTGCTTTCTTCATCGGCAAGTGCTGTTCTTAACAGTTCGATGCGGCGGCGATTTGTGCCGAAATCATAATGGCCGACTCGAGAAGAGGAACGGACATCCACGGTGCCGTTTGGGCGGATAATCAGTATCAGGTCGTCCTTAAACTTCAGCCAGGGAGTGGTGAATACGGTAATAATAATCTGGTCATTACTGCTGATAACCTCTGCATTGGGCCAGTTCTGTAAAGTGACCATCAGTTTATCCTTGATTTGAGAGGTATCAGACCCATAAAAGAAGAGGGGGGCAATATTCTGTTTTCCAGAAGCCAGACTGCTGACGCAGTTTGGGCTTTCCGGGCAGGTGAGTTCCGGGGAGTCAGCCTTTAGCCAAAGGCTGGGTAGTAACAGCAGTAAAGGCAGGAATCGATGCGCGGATTTATTCACTGTTCTAGGTTCCTTGCAAATATGGAGCAATAGATACATGGCTATATGAGAAATACTGGCCTCGGACGGCCGGTATTTCTGATGCGCTTACTGTTTCAGTAGTGCAACCACTGCATCTGCAACAGCTTCTGAAGAGGCGGGGTTCTGCCCAGTGATCAATAACTTATCCTGAATCAGATAACTGTTCCAGTCGGGTCCGCAGCTGTATTTTGCACCCTGTTTTTTTAGTTCATCTTCTAGAGAAAAGGGCACCACATTTTCCAGTTGTACTGCAACTTCTTCGCTGTTGCTGAACCCGGTTATTTCCTTGTCTTGAATAAGAGGTTCCCCTTTCTGGTTTGTGGCCTTGAGCAGAACAGCCGGGGCATGACATACCGCAGAAACGGGTTTTCCCTGTTGGTAAAAATGTTCAATCAGGGAAATTGAGTCGGGATCATTTGATAGATCCCACAAAGGTCCATGGCCACCGGGGTAGAAGACTGCATCAAAATCATCTGCAGTCACTGTGGCTAACTTGTCCGTTTTGGACAGTTTTGCCTGCAACTCAGGGTCTTGCTCAAATCGTCGAGTAGCATCGGTTTGAAAGTCGGGTAATTGGCTTTTTGGGTCCACTGGTGGCTGGCCGCCAGCTGGTGAAACCAGAGTGATATCAGCGCCAGCATCCAGAAAGCGATAGTAAGGGGCGGCAAACTCCTCAAGCCAGAAGCCGGTTTTTTCACCCGTGGCTCCCAATTCATCATGGGAAGTCAGCACAAACAGAATTTTCATGGGAGGCGCCTCGGTTGGTCTTCAGCTGTTCAGTTTGTTGAAAAGTGAGTGATCTGTAAAGCCATGAATAATTTAAATCCCGTAGCTGGCAGGCCGATATATCCCACAGTGTGATTATGATGATTGTGATCATTGTAAGTGTCTGAAAAAAAAGGATTTCTGGTTTGAGTCAACTGAAGGGACCAGGGCATCAATGCTCTTATTTTGGAAAGTCTGGCCGTTGTAAAGATGGTGCTGAGCCAGGCAGTCAGCTTTGCTTCTGGCATGATCCTGATGTGGATAAAAGCGGGGAAGGCATAAAAGAGAAGCTGGAAGAAAGGGCTAAAACGGGTTTGCCTATGGAAGGCTTTATTCTTCGCAAGGCTAATCTGGATAACGTGAACCTGGTGAATCATGGCAGTGGAAAACCGTATCAGTTAATTGACTGTGATCTCAGTCGCGCCAGTTTGTGCAATGGCCATTTTTATCGTGTGGACTTATCCGGTTCCCGATTGTTAAAAGCAAATCTTTCAAATGCGAATCTGCACCGGGCAAATCTTGATGGCTGCAACCTGTTGGGGGTGAACCTTAAGAACAGTCTGCTGGATCATGTTCGTTGGGGAGAAAAGCTGTATCAGGAAAGAGAAGCTGCTGCTAACCCTGAAAATGCTATCGCTCTGTATGAAGAAGCGGAAGAATCCGCCAGAAATATTCGCCGGCACTGTGAGCACCTTGGCATGATGAGGGTTGCTGGGCACTTTTACTATCAGGAACGGGTATTTCACCGCCTACAGATGCCCAAATACTCACGGCAACGAGCGGTTTCTTACCTGGTGGATAAAATCAGCGGTTATGGAGAATCGCCTCTACGCGTGGTGGTCTTTTCCATGGCGTTGATCGTATTCTGCTCTTTTATTTATCTATTTACCGGTGTTCAAGATGGAGACACCATTCTTCGGTTTGATGAAAACGTGGGGTTGGCTCAGAATCTCCGGTATTGGCTTGATTGTCTTTATTTCAGCGTAGTGACGTTTACAACGCTTGGCTATGGTGATTTAACCCCATTGGGGCTGTCCAGGATTTTTGCTGCCTGCGAGGCCTTCACGGGCAGCTTTTCTCTGGCACTCTTCGTGGTATTGTTTGTTAAAAAGATGATTCGATAAGCTCGAATATCGAAAAAATAGTTAATTGTCAGTTGCGTAAGCAACTGCCTCGTCAGGGTCGCAACTGATGGCTGCATGTGGTTGCCCCTGCAGCAGCTTTTTAAATTGCTCTCTTTGAATGTGCACCAGTTCCCGGTGGTTCCCTCCTTGAAAATAGAGATCCTGAACAGCGTTAAGTTCATCGTCCCAGCAGGTTTTCATACCGTAGGCAATGCCCATGGCAGGTACTGACCCCATCTCGCAGTCCGGGAAAAGCTCCTCAAGGCTGTGTTCAGTGACAAGATGGAGATGCCGGTTCAGCTTAGTATTGATCCAGCGCAGCATTAATTTGTTCATGGAGGGAACAATGGCCATTACGTACCCTTCCTCATCCCGAAGAACGATGGCTTTAGCCATGTTTTTAACGGGAACGCAGGCTACATGTGCAGTGTTGAGTGCGCGGTCTGAATAAGGGTGACTGACCACTTCATAATCTACCTGGTTATGATTTAAAAAAGCCTGGAGTTTTGGAGCGATTGACATCAGACACTCTCTCAAAAAACATTCTCGGAAATATTGAACAGCTGTTTTATAAAGTCTATACGCAATCTTGTTGAAATATTGTTCAATATAAGGCGCTTTTTAAGCTAAAAAAGTATTAATAGCTTTTTTTCATATCACTATTTGCTTACAGGTTTTGTTTTACGTACTGATTTTCCTGCTTATCCAGCTACTCTGTTATTGCTGGTTTCATTTGATGCTTTTTTGCACTCTGCTCTCGGTATAGGTATCCTTCGGCATTTTTAAATTTACCAATTCATCACTGGCTTCAGATTGAGCCTGTGGGACTTAATAATGACGACAATAATGAAAAGACTCCTGCCGATGGGAGCGTTAACCTGCCTACCAACAACTGCAATGGCTGGCGACAATGTGCTGGGAGTAACATCCAGCCCGCTAGCATGGGCCTGTATTGCTATTTTT
Source organism: Endozoicomonas sp. (assembly GCF_965196975.1). Taxonomy (NCBI): domain Bacteria; kingdom Pseudomonadati; phylum Pseudomonadota; class Gammaproteobacteria; order Oceanospirillales; family Endozoicomonadaceae; genus Endozoicomonas; species Endozoicomonas sp. The sequence continues at coordinate 2,783,161 of NZ_OZ239981.1, read as the reverse complement.
GTGATTGCTTACTGCCTGGTGATGGCCGAAGAGCAGCTCCACCTGCGCAAGTCTAAACCGGTTATTATGGCGGCGGGAATCATCTGGGCGCTCATTGCTTTCATTGCTGCCCAGAAGGGCGTTTCCCACGAAGAACTGAAACAGGCCGTCATGCACGATCTTGAAGAGTATGCGGCGATGTTTCTCTTTCTGCTGGTGGCCATGACATACATTAATGCCATGGAAGACCGGCAGGTGTTTGCCACGTTACGAAGCTGGCTGATCAGCAAGGGCTTCAATTACCGAAGCCTCTTCTGGATAACGGGCGCCATGGCATTCTTTATTTCCCCGGTGGCCGACAATCTTACCACAGCACTGTTGATGGGAGCTGTGATAATGGCTGTTGGTGAGGGCAGTCCGAAATTTATTACACTGGCCATGATCAATGTGGTCGTTGCTGCCAATGCGGGCGGTGCTTTCAGCCCCTTTGGGGATATTACCACGCTGATGGTTTGGCAGGCCGGTAAGGTTGAGTTCTTTACCTTTTTCAGCCTTTTTATACCGTCGGTTGTTAATTACCTAGTGCCGGCCATCATCATGAGCTGTTTTATTGAGAAAGGGCGTCCGGCTGGTGTGCAAGTGGATAGCACCATTCGTCGTGGTGGTATCACCATCTGCTTCCTTTTCCTGGTGACGATCTTCCTTGCCGTCAGTTTTGAGAAAGCATTAGGTCTGCCACCATTTATGGGGATGATGACGGGTCTCGCCTTGCTGATGTTTTATACCTATTTCATGCATATCCAGGGACTGACCAGTAACCGGCGGTTGACTGCACGGCCTCGGGCAAAAGAAGAGAAAATAGATATATTCCAGGAAGTGGCCCATGCCGAGTGGGACACACTGCTTTTCTTCTTTGGTGTTATTTTCTCAGTGGGTGGCTTGCGGTATCTCGGTTACCTCGACCTTGCCTCGGAAACGATGTATGCCGATCTTGGGGCCACGTGGACGAATATTATCGCCGGAGTGATCTCTGCCATTGTCGATAACATTCCGGTCATGTTTGCCATTCTCGGAATGGACCCTGAAATGAACACCTTCCAGTGGTTATTAATAACGCTGACGGCGGGTGTCGGTGGTAGCCTTCTGTCCATAGGTTCTGCAGCGGGAGTTGCCTTGATGGGAACATCAAAAGGTGGTTATACCTTTATGACCCATCTCCGATGGAGCTGGGCCATTGCTCTTGGGTATGCTGCCAGTATCTGGGCACATTTTCTGGTCAACAGCTAACCGGGAATTAAGATTCTCAGGGTTTGGCTAAAAAAGATACGTCATCTGGAGGGTTTGAAAATCAAGCCCTTCGTTTTCATCATTCAGATTGGCATTTGAGTAGTGCATCCAGCCATAGCTGACTTCAAATGGGCTGCTCTCTCCCAGACTCAATCCAATCATCACCCTGGTTTCAAACTGCCAGTGACCACCCATGTTGATTCCGGATAAGTGCTGTTGCTCAATATCCTCTTCGCTCTGGTAGCTGACGCCAACACCAAGATCAAGAAACGGTGAGGTTTCACCCAGTAAAGGGTTGATGCTGGTGAAGCGAAAAACAGGGCTCAGGCTCATTTGTTTTACGCTATCAGCACCTATCCGGCGGCTGTCTTCAGTGGCATTTAAACGGCTCTTCCATTGGCTTAAAGCCAGTTCCGCATAACTTTGTATTAGAAGGCTATCAGAAGACCAGAGCTCATCAGAAAGCTTCCAGGCCAGACCCAGCCGATATTGATCAATTTCTGCATTGCGGTCGGCAAGAGGTGAAATAAACTGCCCGTAAGAAAAGCTGACTCTGTCTGGCTGCCAGGCAGCATGAGATACACCTGTTGTCAGTGCAAATACGAGCAATAAATATCCACGATTCATTTCTAAGCCCTGTTTTTAAGGTGTGCCTAGTTGATATCGTGAACATTGTTCTTATCTTGAGGAGACCTGAGGGTAGAACTGTTTCAGGGGCTATATAAATGAATCGGGTCACCTGAGTGGCCCGATGCTGTCATGTTGATTTGATCTGTCCAGTTAAAGCAATTTACCACTCTGAATCTTCACAGTTATTAGGAGCGCTAATAGGGTTACATCTCGTGATATATCCTCCTGGAATACTTACCTGGTAATCACTAAAGCGTAAATCCGGAACTGGATAGTCGGTACTGATAAAGTGGGCTCCTGACCTTAATGCCTCTTCGCTACGTGTAGTGTTGTTAGTGCGTGCTTCTACAGTGTCCGAATCGGCCCGGGTGCGAACCATATACCCTTGTGCAACAAAATTCTGAATCTGGTCAAAGCTCGATTCCGGATCATTGAATTTTAGAAATGCAGCTTCAGGAGAGCCGGGTTCAGAGTCTGTAAACATGACTCTGCCAGTCAATGAAGGGTGCCCTGAAATATAGGCGTCACGCTTTGAACCAGCATTGTCGAAAGCAAACAAGACCTTTCCTTTTACCTCGGATAAAAGAGGCCACTCTCTTGCCAGAACTGCCGCATTTAATGTTTCATAGTCTCCGCGTACAACATCCGGAGTGATGAGTTGTGACTCTGGGAAAACAGAGCGAATTTCAATATCAATCTGGTTAAGTGCTTCAGTATTAAAAGGCAGCGGTTCGACAAAACCGATACCTAAAGGGTCGGGTATGATTTCATCTTTTGCTTCTACCAACACGGTTATGGGGAGATGATCTGGGTTATTGTCAGACCATGTTTTAATTTCGGTCAGGCAGGCGATGAAGGTATAGCAAGTGCTTTCGTAATCGAGATCCTGAATGTGTAAAACTTTCAGTCCGGATTCAGCCAGAGCATCAATGCCGGAATCAACATTCTTTCCAAGCAGTGCAACAATATTTCGATTTTTATAACGACCACCTTCAGGGTCATGGAATACATCCAGCTCAATTTGACGGACACCCTGAGATTCAAACTGTTCGGTCAGCGAAACATGGGCGTAGTCAAGGCTAAGCATTAGATCGTTTATTCCAGCTGCTTCTGCTGCTTCCGCTGCATCACCTGTTAAATTGTTAACAATCAGAACAACATCCTCTGGCGGCCCTGGATGATAACTGTTATGCGTTCCTAAATACTGGACTTCATTCATTCTTACGGTGGTGAGTTGGCCTTCGGAGCTGGTTTCAGTAACTGTGGCAGTATCGGAGCTGTCATCTCTGCAGGCAGATAAAAAAATGATGGCCCCTGTGACCACCAGTGATTTCAGAAAGCCCGCTTTTAAAGAGCGTTTATGTTCCATTAAACGTTTCCGTTATTATTTGAATTATCGGGAAAAAAGTAAAAAAGGGCCGGATGCCGGCCCAGATAGAGCGAACTATTCAGGTGAACAGTTTTCAGCAGGTAAACGTGTGATCCACTCCCTGACTAAGTCAACGCCGGCATCATGGGAGAGACTTCGACCAATTTCAGGCATTCGGTCTCCGGGTTCGGTGCTGGCCATACGGAAGTGAATGATAGAGTTGTCGGGATCACCAGGTACAACGTCATAATTGAAACCGTCTCCTCCATAGGCAACAGGTGATTTACAGGTGCCGTGGGCTGTCTTGTCACTGGCGTAGGTGCGCCAGTACTCCAGTTTTAGCCCCGTATTCGAAGCATTGCCTTCAGGACGATGGCAATGCGCACAGTTGATGTCCAGGTAGCCCTTAGCCAGATCCATCACCTCTTCATCAGTCTTATTGTTTCCGGACAGGTCTCCATTACCGAGCAGGGCAAATGGTGGGACGGTCTGAATGCTGGATAGATCAGCGGGCAGTCCTGATAAAATGCCTTCCGTTGACCAGGTGGATAACTGATTCCTTACGCCAAAAGAATAAGCGTAATCACCATTCAATTGGCGGGCCTTTGGGCCAATGGGGACAAAGCGGGAAACATCGTCTTCGCCCTTGTACTGATGGCATTGCTTACACTGATTGATATTGGGAACAACGTAGTCAAACGACAATGTTTGTCCTTTGTGTACCACTGATTGCTCAACAATACTCCCTGCTTTGGCGAGCGATGCATCATCTTTGGCGGCATTCCAGATGTAGGGTAGGGCACTCCAGCCTGTTTCCCGATGGATCAGTAGCCGGGTTTCGAGCAGCTCTTCATTAGCATTGCCGGGGGTTGCTGTGTCATCCGGCATGGCAAAGGTTTTTACCAGTACTGACCCTACAGGAAACTCAAAGACTTCCTGATTGCTGTACTGGGCGGACTGGCCATCCGGGACAAACACATAACGATATTTTGTGGTGTAGTCGGTAAACAGGGCTGAGTTCAGGTCGTAGGGCAGGCCCCCGCTATTAGCATTTTCTGTTGGGTTACCGCTGTCGGCAAACAGGTTGTAGTCTGACAGGTTCGGACAATTGGCACCGAGCAGAGCATCCCAGTTGACGTCATTTCCACTGACACTGCACAGCGCAGTATCACCATCTCCAACGAGGCCGGCATCACCTGATCCGGCATTACCACCATCACCGACGATGTTACCACCGTCACAGCCTGTTATTTCATCATCAATGCCGCAGCCAAATACCTGATCGCCAAAAGTCACGCTATGAATGGGAAGCGACAGTTGAGTACAGTTTAACAGTGGTTCCTGCTGAATAGCGGATGGGTACAGAAGCAGGTCTGGTGTTGCAAAATCACCGCTATGGTCTCCTGCAAAGAGCTGACCGATACTTATATTGCCATTATTGCTGACGCAGATATCATCGCTGCCATCGGCTGCGAAATCGGGTTCCAGAATACTGGCTCCCTGCCCGCTTCTGGCAACGGCTTCGCCTAACCCATCGTACAGAATGGTTGGGAAGCTCCCATAATTTCCAACATAGGCATTAATAATATCCTGAATAAGGTAACCATTCGGATTACTGCCACTATTGCTGATATCGTTATCGTGGATATTGATATTTCTGGGTACTGCACGCCAGCCATCCATAATGGCATTTGCGTGATTCGCCATGTTGTCTTCAGCAATGAAGAAGCTGGTAGCCGTAATGGCAACGGTGTCGTGATTTCTGATGGTGTTGTTAAATATTTCGACATCGCTGGTGGAGAGAATAATTACCCCTGTGCCGGGTGGAACAATATGCACCCCGGCGATATAGCCGGTGTCGTTGGCAAAGTTGGGTGTATTGTTGCCTTCCACCAGATTGTTGAAAATCCGGACACTTTTGCCGTACAGGTGGTTGCCAATTGGCAGGTCAAAAACAAGAATCCCCCCGGTATTGCCAGTCGCTTCATTATCATAGACATCCGCATATTTGGAGTTTTCGATCTCAATACCTGCGACATTCTCTTTGGCAATATTTCTTCGTACAACAATGTACTCAGACTGGCCAACGTAGATACCAGCATCGGCAGATCCCCTTACGTAGGAATCTTCAATGAGGATGTTCTGGCATTCGACAGGATAAAGGCCATAGGCTCCGTTATCTTTGTTTAGCTCGCCTTCCCAGACAGCAGCCACCCGTCGCATAATAATACCGTTTGTATCTTTGAGTTTTATGCCGTTGTTTTTTGCTTCGTATACACCCAGATCCTGAAGTGTAATGTTGATGGCATTTTGTACAAAGATACCGTCGCCTGAGTCCGCTTCAGAAAAGTCGAGAATGGTTCTATCCATTCCGTAACCCATGATGGTGACGTCTTTAGCAGTAGCCCCATTACCATCAAACAGTAGGGTTCGATCAAGTTTAAAATTACCTTCCGGTAAGACAATAACGTCACCAGCTCGTGCATTGATAAATGCTTCGGTAATACTTGCCCCAAGGTTGTCACCCACTTCAACCATAATGGCGTCTTCTGGAAAGCTCGGTGTGGTTGATTCCTGGGTTGTGGTGTCGGTGACGGCTTCCCCGTCATTATCACGACACCCCGTAAGGTTGATTGCCAAGACTGATGCCAGCAAGGCTGGTATCAGCCAGGACTGCTTAATTCTCATCTTGTTCTCTATTATTTATTTTTGTTTTTGGAGCTGCACTGACAGTGCTTGAAAAATAGTACAAACGTACGTTTGTCTAAAGGAATCACGCTATCACTTTTTTGGGTGATTGGCGATACGGAAATAATATTCAGATTTTATGAAGAAGACTGAGCACTGATTGCTCTCTGTTTTTTTGGGGAAAAGGAAGGGGATATATTACGTGCTGAGTAAGTGTCGTATAAAGCCACCAGCCAGGAAGCTGGTGGCTTAGATAGTATTAGCCATCCAGCTTCTGTTTTAGAATCTGATTAACCATACCAGGGTTGGCCTTGCCTTTAGAGGCTTTCATGCACTGACCTACAAAGAAGCCAATCATCTTGCCGCGTTTATCTTCCGGAGCTGCACGATAATTCTCAACCTGCTGGGCATTGCTGGCCAGAACTTCATCGATCATGGCTTCAATAGCGCCGGTATCGGTCACCTGCTTGAGACCCTTTTTCTCGATGACTTCATCGGCAGTGCTGCACTCACCCTGCCAGAGTACTTCAAAGACCTCTTTGGCAATCTTGCCAGAGATAGTGTTGTCTTTGATGCGCTTGATCAGGCCGCCGAGCATATCGGCAGTAACAGGGCTCTGAGTAATGCTGATACTGTTCTGATTCAGGGATTTGGAGAGTTCACCCATGATCCAGTTAGCAGACAGTTTGGCATCATCACTGGCACGGACAGTGGCTTCAAAGTAGTTTGCGGTTGCCTGGTCAGCGGAAAGAATTTCGGCATCGTAGTCGCTCAGGCCAAAATCAGCGATAAATCGTGCTTTCTTGGCATCGGGCATTTCAGGCATTTCAGCCTGCAGCTTTTCAAGACGACTGTCGTCAATGATAACAGGCAGCAGGTCAGGGCAGGGGAAGTAACGGTAATCGTTCGCTTCTTCTTTGCTGCGCATGGAGCGTGCTTCGCCGGTATCACCGTTATAAAGACGGGTCTCCTGGATAACGGTTCCACCATCTTCAATCAGGTCGATCTGGCGCTCTACCTCTTTGAGGATGGCGGCTTCCATAAACTTAAAAGAGTTCAGGTTTTTGGTTTCGGTACGGGTACCAAATTCTTTTTGTCCTTTTGGTCGAACGGATACGTTAACGTCAAAGCGCATTGAGCCTTGAGACATATCGCCATCGCAGATGCCCAGCGTGGTCACAATGGAGTGCAGCTTTTTGGCAAAGGCTACTGCTTCTTCAGCATTGCGGATATCCGGCTCTGTTACGATCTCAATCAATGGCGTGCCGGCACGGTTCAGGTCAATTCCTGACATTCCATGAAAGTCTTCATGAAGGCTTTTGCCCGCATCTTCTTCCAGGTGGGCATGGTGGATACGAATACTTTTGGTAGAGCCATCAGCCAGTGTGATATCCACATGACCAGCGCCGACGATTGGCTTTTCCAGCTGGGTGGTCTGGTAGCCTTTTGGCAGATCCGGATAGAAGTAGTTTTTACGTTCGAAAACGTTGACCTTGTTGATTTCAGCATCAATGCCCAGGCCGAACTTGATGGCCATATTGATGGCTTCTTCGTTGACGACGGGAAGGATGCCAGGCAGGCCTAGATCTACCGCACAGGCCTGGGTGTTAGGGGCAGCGCCAAAAGCGGTGGATGCACCGGAGAATATTTTGGTTTTAGTAGCGAGCTGGACGTGAATCTCCAGTCCGATAACGGTTTCCCATTGCATATTACTGTGTCCTATACCAATACCGGAGATTTCTGATGCCAGTCTGTCGCCTGCTGGAAGCGGTGACCAATATTCAGCAGACGGGCTTCATCAAAATGCTGACCAATGACCTGCAGGCCAACCGGGCGATTATTTGCCATTCCCGCTGGAACGGACAGTCCGGGAAGACCGGCCAGGTTAACCGACAGTGTATAGATATCGGAGAGATACATCGCTACCGGGTCATTGCTCATGGAGCCAAGATCAAAGGCCGATGTCGGCGCATTGGGACCCATGATGACATCACACTCCTTGAAGGCGTTGAGGAAGTCATCGCGGATCAGGCGGCGGATCTGCTGAGCCTTGCGGTAATAGGCATCGTAATAGCCTGCAGAGAGGGCGTAGGTACCAACAATGATACGACGTTTGACTTCTTCACCAAAACCTTCGCTGCGGCTGCGAATGTAGAGATCCATTAAGTCTTTTGGGTCTTCGCAGCGATACCCGAAACGAACGCCATCAAAGCGGGACAGGTTGGAAGACGCTTCTGCCGGAGCAATGACGTAGTAAGCCGGAATGCACAGCTCGGCATTGGGCAGGCTGACTTCTTTTACCTTTGCCCCCAGCTTCTCGTATTCAGCAATGGCATTTCGGATCTGTTGTTCTACTTCACTGTCCAGACCGGCCGTGAAGTACTCTTTTGGCAAACCGATGGTCAGGCCTTCCAGAGAGTCATTCAGTGTTGCGGTGTAGTCCGGTACTTCACGGTCAAGGCAAGTGGAATCCCGGTTATCAAAGCCAGCCATGGTGTTCAGCATGATGGCGGCATCTTCAGCGGAACGGGTCATCGGGCCGGCCTGATCAAGGCTTGATGCATAGGCGACCATACCCCAGCGGGAAACCCGGCCGTAGGTTGGCTTAAGGCCAGTAATACCACAGTGTGACGCAGGCTGGCGAATGGAACCGCCAGTATCTGTGCCGGTAGCGCCGGCCGCCAGCAGGGCTGCTACGGCTGCCGCTGAGCCGCCGGAGGAGCCGCCGGGTATAGCGGATTTGTCCCATGGGTTTTTGACCGGGCCATAATGGCTGTTTTCATTGGAAGAGCCCATGGCAAACTCATCCATATTGGTTTTGCCCAGCATGACAGCACCGGCATCCTTGAACTTACCGGTGACGGTGGACTCATAAGGCGCAACAAAGTTGTCCAGCATTTTTGAGCCACAGGAGGTCTTGACGCCTTCTGTGCAGAAGAGGTCTTTATGGGCAACAGGAATACCGGTCATGGCGCTGGCATTGCCCGCAGCACGGCGTTTATCGGCTGCTTCTGCCTGCCCCAGGGCTAACGATTCAGTCACCGTAATAAAGCTGTTGATGTCACCATCGAATTGCTTGATGCGGTCAAGGTAAGTTTGTGTCAGCTCGACACTGGATATTTCGCCACTGGCTAATGCCCGGCTCTGTTCTGCAATGGTTTTATCGTACATGGGATTCGGTCGGTTGGAAGACGTATTGTATAGAAGAGGCTCAGCTTCTACCGGACTCAGAGCAGTTACTGTGAAAATAATGCCATTCTGGCGTTTCCAGCATATTCACTGCCGCAATGTTTTTAATGCATTACTCAATAACTCGGGGAACCAGGAAGAGGCCTTCTTCAACGGCAGGTGCGCAGCTCTGCAATTGTTCCCGCTGGTTTTCTTCAGTGACTTCGTCTGGGCGCAGGCGCTGGATGGCATCCAGAGGGTGTGCCAGAGGTTCTACGCCCTGTGTATCAACGGCCTGCATTCTATCGACCAGTTCCAGTATGCTGCTGATGGTAGCAGCTGTTGCTTCCACTGCATCGTCGTCAATGGACAGACGTGCGAGATGCGCAACCTTTTTGACTCCAGAGGCGTCGATGGCCATTGGTAGGGGTTCTCCATAAATGAATAACAATGAGCGAGGCTCTCACCCACTGGAAAATCAGGTTTATGAAAATGACGGACATATTCCGGTAGAGACATTTTCACAATAAAATAAATAAGAAGCTAATGTATGGGCTACCCGGTTATTTCTCAAGGGTTTATATAGTGATCTATGGGATGTTTATCTGAAACATCTCTATAGGAATGGTAAATGGAGTGCCGGTTAGTGTAAAAATAGGATATTGCAGTTTGAAAAAACACACGGACAGTCACCCGGTCTTTCGGTAAATCCCAGTATAAGGAGCCGATGTTTGAATACTTTTCCTAATATGAATGATTCAGGCTCAGTTCCCACAGCGCACAATTGCTGCTTGCCCTATGGAGGTAGCATTGTTAGAGTTTCTGGAATTACCCAAGCCTTGAATCAAGGTACACCATAACATGCTGAAAAGGTTACGTGGCCTGTTTTCCAGCGATCTCTCGATCGACCTTGGAACTGCCAACACACTGGTCTATGTCCGTGAAAAGGGCATAGTGTTAAATGAACCCTCCGTGGTTGCGATCCGCAATCTTGGCGCCCAGAAGAGCGTTGTTGCTGTTGGTGCCGACGCCAAGCGGATGCTGGGACGAACCCCAGGTAATATCACTGCCATTCGTCCAATGAAGGATGGTGTGATTGCTGACTTTGATGTCTGCGAGCGCATGCTGCAGCACTTTATCAATAAAGTGCATGAGAACAGTTTTATTCAGCCCAGTCCTCGAGTTCTGGTCTGTGTGCCCTGTAAATCAACCAAAGTTGAAAAGCGGGCGATCCGTGAGTCGGTGCTTGGTGCCGGTGCCCGGGAAGTTTATTTGATTGAAGAGCCTATGGCGGCCGCTATCGGTGCCGGACTTCCGGTTGAAGAGGCCAGTGGTTCCATGGTCGTAGATATCGGTGGTGGTACCACGGAGATTGCGATTATCTCCCTCAGTGGCGTCGTCTACTCCGAGTCTGTACGCATTGGTGGTGACCGTTTTGATGATGCGATTGTGACCTATGTCCGCCGCAATTACGGAAGCTTAATTGGTGATGCTACTGCTGAGCGGATCAAGCAGGAAATCGCTATTGCCTACCCCAGTGATGAACTGCTGGAAATCGATGTTCGTGGCCGTAATCTTGCAGAGGGTATTCCTCGTAGCTTTACCCTGAACAGTAGTGAAATACTGGAAGCCCTTCAGGAGTCGCTGACGGCGATTGTGCAGGCTGTAAAGAGCGCTCTGGAGCAATCTCCGCCGGAACTGGCTTCTGATATCGCTGAACGTGGTCTGGTTCTAACCGGTGGTGGTGCATTGTTGCGGGATCTGGATAAACTGATCAGTGAAGAAACCGGCTTACCGGTGTTGGTTGCTGAAGACCCTCTCACCTGCGTGGCTCGTGGTGGTGGCAGGGCTATTGAAATGATGGATAAGCATCGCATGGATCTCTTATCCACAGATTAACCAGCAGATTCGTTCTCTGTGTTATTCAAAATTCTATGTAGAATGTCAGCAATACTTCTCGACGAGGTATTGCTGATTTGTTATTTGAGCCTGCTATCAGGTAAATTTGTCTGTTGCTTTGTGATCAATGACTCGCTTCTGTTGTCCCAATATTTGGGAAAAGGGTTGTTGATAAACGATTGAGTTCTTCAAGTAGTTGATCGCTGGAAAATGTCTGATCAATAGAAAGGCCTATACAATGGTACTGCTTTTGTTTGAGATCGCCTGAGTATGAACTTTTTCAAGGCAGTTAATTACTGAGGCCTGGTAAGGAGCAGGTTATTAAACCGATTTTCAGTCAACGCCAGTCACTGGTTACGCGTTTTGTTCTGCTGATCATTTTATCGCTGGCGATATTGTATTTTGACCATAGTTATCGAGCCTTATCACAGGTCCGTCAATGGCTAACCGTTGCTGCTACACCGGTTCTGTTTCTTGCAGATTTACCCGGTCGTATCTGGGGGACTGCTTCACAAGTCGTCATGTCGCATAATGATTTGTTACAGGAAAATGCCCGCCTGAAAGCCAGAAACCTTATTCTTGAACAAAAAGTACAGAAACTGGCCTCACTGACAGCCCAGAATATCCGCCTGCGGGAGTTGCTGAATTCTTCAGAACTAGTGGATGAGCAGGTGCTTGTTTCAGAGGTTGTTGGTGTTGATCCTGATCCGTTCAGGCATCGTGTTGTCATTAATAAAGGTTCTTTCGATAAAGTCTATGAAGGTCAGGCTATTCTTGATGCACATGGTGTTATGGGGCAGGTGGTTGAAGTTAGCCCTGTAAGCAGCCGAGTGTTAATGCTGACGGATTTGGCCGCAAGGGTACCTGTTCAGAATAATCGAACCAAATATAGGGCTATTGCTACTGGAACTGGTAGAACAGACCGTCTTGAATTATTGCATATCCCGATAACCGAAGATTTTCAGGAAGGAGACTTGTTAACCAGCTCAGGTTTGGGCGGAATATACCCTGAAGGTTATCCTGTGGGTGTCGTTACCCATGTAGGGCACAATCCCGGCGATGCTTTTGCATCCATTGAGGTGCGCCCTCTTGCAGAGGTTAACCGAAGTCGTGTTGTTTTGCTTGTCTTTCGTGAAATCTCAGATCTGATTGAACCAGAAAAGCTTGCGGAGTCATTGTCAGAGTCGCTAAAACCATTAGAAATGGAGCGAGAGCAGGAGTTAATAAGAAAAGCCAGTGAGGGGCAGGAACAATGATTCAGCAGGCTAATGCCCACTGGGTGGTATGGATGACCCTGCTGATGGGGGCGATGTTCAGTATTATGCCATTGCCGGAGTGGCTATCATTGATTCGTCCTGCGTGGGTTCCGCTGGTAGTCATTTATTGGGTTCTGGCGTTGCCGGAGCGGTTTGGCCTGCTATTTGCCTTTATTACCGGTCTGCTTCTGGATGTATTTCAGGGCAGTCTGTTTGGTCTTAACTCTCTGGGAATGGTGATGGTAGCTTTTATCGTTCTTAGTCTTCATCGTCGACTCAGGCTGTTTCCTGTCTGGCAGCAGGCTTTTATGGTGTTTCTGATGGTTGGTTTTTATCAGTTATTGCTTCTTTGGGTGCGCAGTGCCGCAGGGGATACGATTCCATCGGTTTGGTATTTACTGCCTTCTGTTTCCAGTGCGGTCATCTGGCCATGGGTTATGTCTGGCCTGCGATTCCTGAGGCGTTATTTTCGAGTGGTATAGTCTCCTGACTGGATAAACGTAGGTATCAAGAAAAATACCGATCATCAGTCATTCTTGTGAATGCACACACAGTAAAAGCTTTAAACGAAGGTAATCACAAAGACCCAAAGCTTTTGGTAGCCTCTCTGCGCTTTGCGTAGAAAGCAAATGCTCACATAGTGCCTCTGTGGCTCAACGGAAGATTGAATATGATTTACCTGGCTTCCCAATCTCCACGCCGAGCTGAACTGCTTGAGCAGATAGGCGTCTCTTTTCAAAAATTGATCTGTGAGATTGATGAGACGCCGTTTCCTGGAGAAGCTCCCTCAGAATATGTGCATAGAATGGCGCGTGAGAAAGCGGCTGCGGGCTGGCAGGAAATATTGTCTTCAGGTTCTGTAAAAATGCCTCTGTTGGCAGCTGATACAACGGTTGTCTGTAATGGATGTATTCTTGGAAAACCTCTGGATTCAGACGATTCTCGTCGCATGCTGACCATGCTCTCCGGAAAGACTCATCAGGTTATGACCGCAGTAGCTGTAACTGATGGCAAGGAACTCCTGTCAGAGCTTTCGGTAACTGATGTGGTCTTTAACAAACTGACTGATGAGCTGATTGAAGGCTATATAGCCTCTGGGGAGCCTGAAGATAAAGCCGGAGGATACGGTATTCAAGGCTTTGGCGCTGTTCTGGTTGCCCGTATTTCCGGCAGTTACTCTGCAGTTGTTGGATTGCCGCTTATGGAGACATCACGCCTTCTGAGAAGTTTTGATGTTCCATTTTGGAAAAGTTCCACCGGGTGCTCTCTCTGAATGATTGAAACAATAGTGCTCTATTTTCACAGCTACTATGGGAACACCACTCATAATAGTTAACTGTCATGCCCGCTTCTGTTATTTCCAGCTCTACCAAAAGCATCGTTTTGCAAATTGAAGTTTCTATAGATTCAGGCAACATGCTGAATCTTGAAGATAGTTTACAGCGTGCACTCAATGAAGCCGGGCAGCTTGGAACAAAAGAGTTATTGGGGCTATTTGAATCACCCAATAAAGAACCTATCGTCGTTAATCAGCAGAAGTGGAACTACAAAGGAAAGGTTCTTAAGCACTATGAAACCTTATACGGTCGTATACCTTTGGAGCGCTCCGTATATCAGGGTGTCAGAGGTGGCAGTACTCTGGCAGCACTTGATCTTCGTGCCGGTATTATTGGTTCAGCTACCCCCAAATTTGCCAAGTCTATCGCCTGGAAATACAGCCAGATGCCAGCGCCTGCGGTAAAAGAAGATTTTGAGACCAACCATCAAAGGACGCTTTCAAATTCTTATATCAAGCATTTATCGGACAGAGTAGGTGCATTAATTGAAGACCAGCAAGACACTCACTACCACCTTCCTCCACTAAAAGAGCCTGTTGAAACAATAGCCATTGGTCTGGATGGAACCTGCATGCTGCTTTGTGAAGAAGGCTGGAGGGAAGCCATGTGTGGGACATTGAGCCTATATTCTGCAGATGGAGACAGGCTCCACACGATATATACAGCCAGTTCGCCAGAGTATGGTAAACAAAGCTTTATGAGCAAGCTCGACGAGGAGATTGCAGATCTAAAACGACTCTACCCAAATGCCACATACATCGGGGTAGCTGACGGGGCTAGAGAAAACTGGAGTTATTTGAAACAACATACCTCTGGGCAGATACTCGATTTTTATCATGCATCTGAATATTTAGCTGGAGCAGCGGAAGCACTGTTTCCAACCAGTAAGGCGAAGCGACACCAGTGGCTTGAAGACAGGCTACATAGTTTGAAAAACAAGCGTGGAGCAGCCAAAAAAATCCTTCAGGAAATTGAATCAGCCGAGCTCCCGAAAAAGACAATCGCACTGACAGAGAAGCGCTACAAAGCTGTGAGCTATTTTACAAACAATCACCAGTTAATGAATTATCATCAGGCGCTTAAACGCCATTGGCCAATAGGTTCAGGAGTTACTGAAGCGGCTTGTAAGACTCTGGTAAAGCAACGATTATGTGGTTCTGGAATGAGGTGGAAAGCAACAGGAGCGGAAGTGCTTTTGACAACAAGAGCACTGATCCAGAGTAAGGGGCGCTGGGAACAACTTTGGTCTGAGTTCATGACTGGAAAGGTTGAAGCTAACCTATGAGTCAGTTATCAAATTGAGAGAGCACCCGTTCCACCGGCTAATGATCGGCTGAATATTGGTTTCAGCAAGGAAAACTTAGTAAAGAATAAAAATAGAATATACCTCAGCAACAGAGCCTTAAAAATGGCTAAAGGGTTTGAAATAGGGGTATTTTCGATCGCCAGTGATATCTAAAAGCATCTTGGAACGGTTTTTGGTATAAAGTTTGTCAGGAAGCAAAAATCAGATGCTATTTACTGGTATGATCGAACGGTTGATTTTTTGTTTCTACCTGTACACCAGCTGAGTAAAGGAATGGTGAAAGTGTATTGACCTGTAGTGCCTGGGATTTATCCAGAAACCTGTCTGGAGTGAATGAGGCATTACAGGTCAATGCATTAAAGGAATTGAGGAACTGGGATGAGTGAAGAAATTCTCATGAATATCACGCCCATGGAATCACGGGTGGCTCTGGTTGAGAATGGGGTGCTTCAGGAGATCTATGTAGAGCGTGCCCGGAGTCGCGGGATAGTTGGGAATATTTATAAAGGAAAAGTGGTTCGGGTTCTGCCTGGAATGCAGGCTGCCTTCGTTGATATTGGTCTTGAGCGGGCTGCGTTTATTCATGCCAGTGAAATTGCACCCAGGCAGGACAAGAGTGGGGAAGAGACACAGGAACGCCCCATTTATGAGTTGGTGCATGAAGGCCAGTCTTTAGTTGTTCAGGTGACAAAAGATCCCCTGGGCACCAAAGGTGCCCGTTTGACGACTCATATCTCAATTCCTGCCCGCTACCTGGTGCATATGCCAAAAAATAACCATGTGGGCATATCTCTGCGTATCGAAGATGTTGAGGAGCGTGAGCGTCTTCGACAAATGGTTGAGTCCTGCCTTGGTGGCAATGATGGCGAGTCTGCTGATGACTCCGGAGCTGGCGGTTTTATTCTCAGAACTGCTGCTGAAGGGATCGGTGAAGATGAAGTGCGTGCTGACATACTGTTTCTGCGCAGACTTTGGGAAACCATCGAAGAAAATATCAAGGAAAGTAAGGCGCCTGCCAATGTGTATGAAGATCTGCCGCTTCATTTAAGAACAATGCGTGATCTTGTAAATCCTAATATTGAAAAAATACGCATTGATTCACGGGAAACCTTTGAGAAAGTTTCGAAGTTTGTAAAGAAACTTGTGCCCGAGATTGATGGCCGTGTTGAATATTATCCTGGTGAACGCCCAATATTTGATCTGTTTGGTGTTGAGGATGAAATTAACAAGGCATTAAGCCGAAAGGTTCAGCTTAAGTCCGGTGGTTATCTGATCATTGATCAGACTGAAGCCATGACGACCATTGATGTCAATACTGGTGCTTTTGTTGGTCATCGTAATCTTGAAGAGACCATCTTTAAAACCAATCTTGAAGCCGCTGTGGCTATTGCCCGCCAGCTCCGTTTACGGAATCTTGGGGGAATCATCATTATTGACTTTATCGATATGGAAGACGCTGAACATCAGCGGCAGGTTCAGCGTGCTTTTGAAAAAGCAATGGAACAGGATCATGCCAAGACCAACTTCACAGGAGTCAGTGAGCTTGGGCTGGTTGAGATGACCCGTAAGCGAACTCGTGAATCATTGGAAAATGTCTTGTGTGAACCCTGTCCAACCTGTGAAGGCCGTGGCACATTGAAAACGGCAGAAACGGTATGCTATGAGATTTTCCGGGAAATCCTCAGGGCTGTCCGGGCATACGATGGCGACAGTTATATGGTGCTGGCATCTGAGGCTGTGATAGATCGTTTGCTGGATGAAGAGTCTAATAATGTTGCGGACCTTGAAGAGTTTATCCAAAAGCCGATTCGTTTTCAGGTAGAGCCGATCTATACCCAGGAACAATTTGATGTAGTTCTGGTGTAACAGATCTTTTTACGTTTTTTAGATGCGGTTTCTCATTCAGGGTGAGAAACCGCATTTCATTTTTAAATGACCACAATTGAGACTGGTATTTCGTTGATCATCACTTATGTTATACGCCTGTTCTATTATGGACGGGTTAATCTTTTGTCAGGGCGGAACCACGGTTGTTGAAGCGGATTGTAAACAGCCTCAAACGGAGTACTCCTTGCATTCAGGGGACAGATTCTGAAAAGGTGTCATCTGGTGGCCTCTGTTTGCTTGATAGTTTGATGAAATGGAGCTGGCGGCTCCTGCTTACAGGATTGACTGTTCTGGTCATTCTGGTGGCTGGTGGGCGACTGATGTTTAGCGCACTGCCCGTTCTTCAACCTGAGCTTTCACGTTTTCTCAGCGAGCGATTAAATGCTGACCTGCAAATTGAGTCCATGTCTGCCAAATGGAATGGTGGGGAACCATGGTTATCATTGCGAGGATTGACGCTTAGGGGTAAAGAGGCCGATCTGACTGGGTTCAGTATCAAACAGCTGGATATGGAACTGAGTCTCAGGCAGTCATTACTGCATTGGACTCCCGTGTTCTCTTCACTGGAAATTAACGGTGTAAATGTTGATCTGGTTCAGGGGGATGGTGCCCAGTGGTCACTGTCTGGTATTCAACAAGTTGCCGGTTCATCACTACAAGCCCCTGAGTATCGTAAAGGATCTGCACTGGAATGGCTTGCACTTCAACAGATGGTCGATATTCGTAACATCCGGTTGAATATGCGAAAAGCCAATGGGGAGAGTAGCGATATTAATGGTCGGCACTTGACGGTATTAACTGACGGTGATCGAAAAGATTTGTCCGCCCGCCTTGAAGTGGGGGCGGGCTACCTCGAAATCGATGGGGCTGGGATTGCCAGCCGTGGTCTGTTTTCAAAGTGGGATGGAACGGCTGTAGCCATTAATCTCAACGCT
This sequence comes from Endozoicomonas sp., assembly GCF_965196975.1. NCBI lineage: Bacteria > Pseudomonadati > Pseudomonadota > Gammaproteobacteria > Oceanospirillales > Endozoicomonadaceae > Endozoicomonas > Endozoicomonas sp. The sequence continues at coordinate 2,765,420 of NZ_OZ239981.1, read as the reverse complement.
GAACAGCTCTGTGCTTTATGGGCGGGTTGTTATGATGATGTGCTGGCCGCAATGATGCAAATGGATGCCCGGTGGCGTTATGACCATGGATTCTGGCAGGTTCAGGGAGAGGTAGCTTCTCCTGACGTGACCTATCTGGACAACTCTGGAGCTTTGAACCATCTTTCCGGGCAGACCCATCTATTTATGCAGGGAGAGCGAGAATCCAGCTGGCAGATCTGGCTGAATGGGCTCAAGCTGGAAAACCGCCTGCAAAATGGGATTGTTTATCAATGGGAAAACAGCTGGTACCTGACTGGAGGCCGTAAAGAAGAATATACGGTAACCGTAGCTACTCAAAGTCTGGATCTGGATTTACTCAAGCGCTGGTTACTGGATACTGATGCGCTGCCAAAATCAGTAGCCAAACTGGTTGATACTTTGAACCCCATTGGGCAGTTGAGTGACTTAGCGATCCGTTTTTATCCCTCTCGCAAACCTTTTGATTTCGACCTGAGTGCCAGGCTCGACAATGTTTCTGTTGATGCCTGGCAAGGTGCCCCTTCTGGCGGTAATGTCAGCGGTCAATTAAGAATGAATCTTCTGCAGGGTTATCTTGACCTGAATACGCGCGATTTCCAGTTGGGTTTTCCTAAACTGTTCCGCGAGACCTGGACATTTGATACTGCAAAAGCCCGTCTTTACTGGGATGTTATTGATGACTTCTATATTTTGAAGTCAGATGATCTTGCCCTGATGGGACCTGAAGGTGACCTGAAAGGCAAATTAAGGCTCGATATTCCCTTGAAGTGGCATGAAGGCGATACCCTCGATATGGCATTGACGGTTGGGATGAGCAACGGTGATGCTCGATATACGGGTAAGTATCTGCCAGCCTTTATGCCGATGGATAGTAACCTTGTTCACTGGCTGGATACCGCCATTCGAAAAGCGGATATTTCTGCCGGTGGGTTTATTTATAGCGGTGCCCTTGTGGGTGATGAGGATGGCATCGGCCCTCAGGATTCCCGCTGGGGACTGTTTTTTGATATCCATGATGGAGAACTGGACTATGCGCCTGACTGGCCTGTGATTACTGGCCTGACAGGGCAGGTTTATGTCAACGACGACCGGGTGGAAGTGCTTGGGCAAAGCGCGAAGTCAGCGGGTGGAAAGCTGGCTGATATTATCGCCAGAGTTCCCTTGGAGGGTGAGTCAATACTCAGGATCAGCAGTCATCTCAATGCCAATGGCGAGACTCTCAAACACTTCCTCACCCGGACACCTATTGATGACTGGATGGAAGGAGAGGCCAAAAAATGGCAACTGCAGGGACGTTTTGATGCGGGCATGAATCTGACGCTCCCTCTGGATGATCTGGAACAATCAGAGGTAGATATTCGATCAGCCGTGAAGTCATTCAACTTTGCCATTCCTGAACTGGGCATTGATGTCAATGATATTGGAGGTGACTTATCCTTCAGTACCAAACAGGGTTTGAATGCACGGGAGTTATCGGGCCAATTATTTGGGAATCCCGCTCGTTTTCAGATTCGCTCGGCCGTTGTCAATCAACAACCGGTTACAACGGATATTGATTGGTCAGGCAAAATCTCTGTGACTTCACTTCATGACTGGCTGAAACTGGATTGGCTCAGTTTACTGGAGGGTGAAACAGACTATCGAGCCAGTTTATCTCTGGGGATATTGGATAATAGCACTGAGCTGAGAGTTGACAGTGAGTTGCTTGGTGTTGAAGTAGAGCTGCCAGCGCCTGTAGGTAAAACAGTAGACACACCGCTTCCTCTTGACCTTTCCCTGATAAAAAAAGAAGGGCATGAGATCCTGAATGTAACTCTGGCCAACCTTGGGCGCCTGGAGATGAAAATGACTCCGGAGTTTTCCCCTGAGTCTGCTCTGATTACTTTAGGGGCGGATTCGGTAAACTCTGGCTCGTTTTCTGATAAGGGAGCTGTTGGAAATAAATTTCTGGTTACAGGCTCTTTACCTCAGCTGGATTTTGCTCCCTGGAAGGCGCGCTTTGAAGGTCAGCCCGGTAAGCCTGGTGAGCAACAACTGGCTTCACGCATTGAGCTTGAAAATGTGCGTATTGGCTCCTTGAAGTATGGAGATTACAACTGGCCGAATGTTGCGGTATCTCTTCAGCAGGCGATCCAGAGACAGGGTGCAAAATCAGAAAGAAAGGGAATGCAGTTAAGTGTTGATGGAAAAACGCTGAAAGGTGATTTATGGATTCCCGAACACCGAGCTGTGCCGTGGGCATTGAATATTGATTATGTGCATCTGCCCGAGTCTGCATTACTGGACTCCTCTTCTGAGGCTTCTTCTAAAAATAGCGTTTCCGAAGCTGAAGACAGTCTGGCGGAGGTCAATCCAGCAACGTTACCCAATCTCGACGTGAAAGTAAGTCATTTACAGGTTGGCAGCCGAACACCAGCAAGCATAGGCTTTAAACTTCGCCATGCTCCCCACGGCGTTAAGATTGATAATATTACTGGTGAGCTGGCGGGTATGTCACTCAGTGGGCTGGCAGATTGGGTGCAGATGGACGGAGAGCAGCGTAGCTGGGTTCAGGGAGGACTGAAAGGTACAGGTATCAGAGAACTGCAGAAAGCCCTAGGCTTTTCCGGTTTTCTGGAGGCAAGAGAGAGCCGTTTTGATGCCAGTTTGAATTGGGATGGGTCTCCTCTTGGGGGCACGATTGCGTCCATGAAAGGTCGTGTTGATGTGCTGCTGAAAAAAGGGCGGCTGCGCAAAGTTGATAATGGCTCGTCGGGTGCGCTCAAGCTGTTTGGTATTTTCAATACAGAAGCGCTGACGAGAAGGATGAAGCTGGACTTTTCAGATCTTTATTCATCGGGTATCAGCTTTGATCAGATTCGGGGAAGTCTGAATTTTAATCGTGGGGTTATTACGTTCGACTCACCCATGGTGATTGAAGGACCATCATCTGATTTCAAACTGGATGGCACAATAGATACGAACAGTGAGCAGTTGGACCTGAGTTTGGTTGTTACTTTACCAGTGTCATCCAATTTACCAATTCTCAGCGTATTACTGGGAACTGCTCCCCAGGTGGCTGGCATTATTTATATTGCAGATAAGCTGGTGGGAAAACAGGTGGATCAGTTGGCAAGCATTCGCTATCGGATTCATGGTTCATTTGACGATCCAAAAATGACATTGGATAAACTGTTTTCCAACCAACCGAGAAAGAGTCGCAGTAAGAAAGAAGTGGCGGGATAGGCATATTTCAGAACTAAATTCTTAAGACTTTCTTCGAATCCCCACGGCTTGGCGTGGGGATTGAAATCATGATTCCGACAGGTTTGACTTTGTATCCTCAAAACGCAGCCTGAAGGTTACCGGCACCGACTGTGAAATGCTCTTCACGCCAGCCAGATCAATCAGTTTCTGAATACCAGGCATCAGTCCATAGTCACTGACATCCAGCAGTATGGGTTTGGCAGTGGCGACTTCAACGGTTTTCTCATTTAGCAGGGTAACATTGACGAGCTCACGGAGCCGTTTGGTTTTGCCATGCAGTTTAACTTTTGCCGAAACTCGCACCTTTTCCGTTTCACCCATACTCAGGCGTTCATAAATATCTTTACTCAGGTTGATCTCAACATCGGCGGTAGGGTATTTCGACGTATCGAAAAAAATATTCCTGAGCCGGTTGTCCCGTTTATCAATACCGGTGTTCAGGCTGGCAAGGTCAATGGTCAGCTTTGCTTTTCCATCATCAGTGACATTGGCATCAAAAGATTCAAAATGACCTACGGTGCCAATCTGGGCGGCTTTGATAAAGGTGAAATACAGTTCTGACTGGCTTTTGTCGAGATTCCATTGAGCCTGAGCATTGCCATGTGCCACCAGGCCGAAAAGTGTCAGTACTTTCAACAGCGTGTTAAACCGCATAAAACGTCCCTGAGTTGTCTTTTTTTTATTAACTGAGGGTGAATCCTAAAGGGAGAGTGGTGAGGATTACAACGGTAGAAATGGTAATTGTTGAAAAAATATTCGCTCCCATGAAATGAATGGGAGCGAATATTCTCACCTGGTTTTATGCGGCTTTAACGTCAACTTTGAAAAAGACGGCATAGAACAGTGGAATAACCACCAGAGTCAAGATGGTGGCAAAGAGCAGACCAAACATAATGGTTACTGCCATGCTTTTGAAGAACGGGTCAATCAACAGCGGAGCCACACCCAGTATGGTGGTCAGAGCACCCAGCAACACAGGGCGTGCACGGCTGAGGGCGGCATCGATAATGGCATGGTATGCGGGTTTTCCTCCTTTGATTTCCACATCCGCCTGATCCACCAGAACAATGGCATTCTTCACCATCATGCCAATCAAACTTAAAAAGCCCAGAATGGCCATAAATTCGAAAGGTGTCTGGAAAATCACCAGACCGATAGTGACACCGACCAGTGCCAGTGGGGCGGCCAGCCAGATGACCAAAGGCTGACGCAGCGCATTGAACATAAAGATCACCGACAGAATCATCGCGGCAAAACCATAGGGTGCAGAAATTACCAGTCCCTCGTTAGCATCCTTTGAGGCTTTGTATTCACCATACCAGATCAGCTCATAGCCAGGAGGCAATTCAATCGCTTCGATGTTGCTGCGGATGTTGTTAAATGCATCTGCTGTCAATACGCCGGGTGCCGGGTCCGCCTGTACCAGAATGGTCGGTACTCGGTCGATACGACGCAGGATCGCATCCTGATAAACGACATCAACTGATTCTATCAACTGACGTAACTATTCAGCACCCAGCAAAGGCGTATTGTTGTAATTTCGAACCGCTTTAAGAAGCGCCTGAAATATGTTCAACCCCTGCTTTTTAGCAGATGATAAATAGCTTCGGATTCGGGTAAACATGGTACCTCCGTCTTCGCTTCTGAAGCAGCCTGAGATCTTCTGCTTAAGTTTGGCCATCCTGGCATCACGTTCACTGCCATTGTTATCGAAGGGAATTGAAAAGTCCGACATGAAGCGCAACGTTTCAACCTTAAACTCAATAAGCCTTTTGAACAGGTTGTAGGCCTTGGTATTCCTGACCTTCTTACGTCCAAGCACCTGTCGTTGTTTTTCCATATAAGCGGTTTCCTTCGTGAGAGCCCTTTGAAGGATTTGGTCGTATATCGTCTCAATGCGAAGCTGTATTGCACCAGGCATTTGAGTCAGACCGGCTGCTTTGTATTTCTTGCAGAAGTGCCAGGAGAGCGTAAGCAATTTCATCAGCCGCAGAGCCAGCTTATTCGCATCCCTATCGACAACTCCCTGAAGCTCTCTCAGATGATGGGCATTACAAAGCACATGCACTGCCGCATAGGCAAAGTAGGACTTCCAATGATCGTGAACCAGAATGCCTGCAAAAGTCAGCAGGATGCCCATTGCATCCATTGCTTCACAACCTCGCCTTTCTGAGAGGTAGTAAAGCGTCCATTGGTCATCTCGCATAATGTGTAACCACCACAGTGAACCGTCAACCCGCATGCCAGTTTCATCCGCTCCTGCAACCGGACTTTCTTGTAAAGCATCGCGGATACTCTGCTCAGTAGAGGCCAGGTTCTCATGGGTATAGGCAACAAAATTGGCAACAGAGCCTGCGCTGACACTCATGCAATAAATAGTATTGAAATACTCAGACACCCGGTGATATGGGATGAAGTGATACTGGTTTAAATGAACAGCCATTGCCTGAGTCACTTCTCCGTATTGAGCAGCGGCTTTCACTCCTTGGGGAAACTCAGCGGTGTTCCGTTTACCACAAGGACATACTTTAACGTCTGCCCAGTACGCGGTAACTTCAAATTCTCCGGGTCTACCTGGATCAAAAACCTGTCGCTCAATGTATTTGGTGGGTTTAATATCGATAAGCGAAGACTGGCAACAGCAACATTTTTCAACCTTCAGATGCCTGACATAATCGGGTAAGGCGACACGTCTCAAACAAGAGCCTTGATGACCTTTCTGGCCACCTGGTTTATTGCCTGAAGATGGTCTAAGGCTTTTGGGGTTCGGTGTTTCCTGTGAGGAGCAGGGGGCTTCTTTGGAAGATGTATCACCTTTATCACTCCCTTTTTTACTGGGCTTTTGATAACCATCTGACGATGGTGGCTTACTACTGTTTTGACTGTTTTTATTAACCCTTTCTTCCAGTTCGCTGCAACGTTCCCGTAAAAGCGCATTCTCGGTCCGAAGCTCTTCATTCTCTTTAAGGAGAGCTTCGGTAAACGGAGTAGCTGGGAAGTCTGGTTCCATACTGGAGATTTGTTAGAAAAATTGAGTATAAGATGATGGTCGAAAAATCAGAAAATTCCAGATTTATATGAAGGGTGCTGAATAGTTACCAACTGACTTACCGAAATAAAGCGCTGGGCCGTTGAGCTGAACACTTCGGTATTTTCGATGGCTCGTTGATGGTTGCGTTCAGCCTCTGGTGAACGAACCACAATCGGAATCAGTTCATCGCCTTCGCGGTACACTCCGACATTACGTCCGGTCAATGTTTGTGCAATGGCCTGATTGATTTCCGGTGTAGTCAGGCCAAAGCGTTGAGCCTCTTCCGCAGAATATACCGGTCGAAGGACTGGTACCTGTTGACGCCAGTCGTCCTGAACGGCAATCAGATTGCTGTCGTTCAGCATGATTGTTTTGGCCTGCTCTGCCAGGTGACGCAACACCCGGCTGTCCGGGCCTTTGAAACCGGCTTCGATTTTCTTGCCGCCACCACGACCCAGCATGAACTTCCAGACTTTAATGGAAGCATCCGGGTACTTTGCATCCAGTTCTGTCTGCAGTTCACTCAATAATGGCGCGATCCTGGTGTAATCATCAATATCAATCAGCAGCTGACCATAGCTTGGGTTACGGGCCTCTGGTGAATAGGTCAGCATAAAGCGAAGGCCGCCACCACCAATAAAACTGGAGATATTGGTGATACCCTCTTTGGCTTTGACATCCTGCTCGATATTGGCAACCAGCGCTTCGGTACGTTTGATGTCAGAGCCTTGTGGCAGGTAGACGTCCACAACAAACTGAGGTCGCTGTGAATCCGGCATAAAGCCGGGAGGCACAAACTGCACACCCCAGATTGCTGCCGCTAATGTGCCCATTAGCAGTGCTGAACTCACCAGACGATGCTTCAGCACCCATACAAGCAGTGCCTTATAAGCGGTTACCATCCGACCAGGCTTCTGATCAGCCTTACTGGCTTTTACCTTTAAAAAGTCGTGACAGAGCATTGGGGTGACGGTGACTGCAAATACCCAGCTGAGCAGCATGGAGTAGAGTATTACCCAGAACAGGGAACCTGCGTATTCGCCCATATCCGACGGTGACAGACCAATGGCGCTGAAGGCACAAATGCCCACAACGGTACCACCGAGTAACGGCCACTGGGTCGATTTTACAATCTCTGACGCCAGTGCTCCGCGGTCTTCCTGAGGACTTTGCTGCAATCGCACCAGAATACCGTCGGTGACCACAATGGCGTTATCCACCAGCATGCCCAGGGCGATAATCAGGGCGCCCAGTGAGATACGCTGCATGGCAATATCTTCAATCAGCATGATGCACAGCGTACCGGCCACGGTAAGCAGCAGTACAAAACCAATAATGATGCCGGAGCGAACCCCCATAAAGAGCAGCAGCACCACAAAAACAATGGCAACAGCCGCAATCAGGTTGTCAATAAAGTTGGCCACTGACGCACGCACTGAATCGGATTGCATGGAAATGACATGCAACTCCATCCCCAATGGGCGCTGATTTTCCAGCTCGGTAATCCGTGCCTTAACCGCATCACCCATATCCACTACATTGCCACCGGTGACATTGGAGATACCAAACCCAATAGCCCGTTCGCCGTTATAGCGCATCAGCATGGGTGCCGGTTCCTGATAACCCCGGGTAACGTCGGCAATATCACCCAGACGGAGTACGGTATTGTTCTCACCAACGCCAACCTGCAGGTTTTTAAGATCATCAAACGAATGTACGCTGGCGGCGGGAATCACCGGTATGCGCATGGCGTCCGTTTCAATACTGCCAGCCACTGCGACCAGATTCTGCTTTTGCAGTACCTGAAAGACTTTTTCTGCAGACAGACCATACTTGGCCATGCCTTCACTGGATATTTCGACGAAAATGGTTTCCTGTTGCTCCGCCAGAGTGGCTGTTTTGGCGACTCCCGGAACCAGTACCAGTTCACGACGCAGGGTATCGACATAATCCTGCAGCTGCCGGTCGCTGAATCCTTCGCCGGTCACGGCAAAGAAGAGGGCGTAGACATCCGAGAAATCATCATTAACGATGGATGGGCCGGCACCGGGCGGCAGTTGCCGTTGAACATTGCTGATTTTTCGGCGCAGTTTGTCCCAGACCTGCTGTAAATCCGCAGAGCTTTTGGCAAACTCCAGCTGGATTTCAACGGTAACCTCAGACATGCCCTGTTTGGAAACAGACTTTACTTCTTTCAGTTCCTGGAGGGACTGAACTGCCCCTTCAATCAGGTCCGTGACTTCATCGGATACTTCCTGAGCGGTGGCGCCATAATAAGGTGTATTAATGACCGCCTGTCGAATCACGAATTCCGGGTCTTCAAAGCGACCCAGTTTCAGGTAGCTGATATATCCGCCGATCAGGGTCAGAGCGATAATCACCCAGACACTGGTGCGTTTTGCGATGGTATAACGTGCGATATCCATGCATCAGGCTCCGGCATTTTTCTGGGTAGCGCCATTCGCGTCTTGTTGTGAAGAACCATCGGTATAGGGGCGAACTTCCATACCTTCTTTAAGGCTGGAGACACCCGCGATGATGACCCGTTCACCCGTAGTCAGGTGTTGTTTAATCACGATGCGATTTTTGTTCAGGCTTCCCACTTTCACAAAACGCTTTTTCACCTTGTTGTCACTGCCAACTACCCAGACAAACTGGTTGCCCTGATTATCGGGAAGCACCGCTGTCAGAGGAATGGTAATGGTTGAGAGGGTGCCCTCAGTCTGGGCACTGGATGAGGTGACTTTGACGGCCATGCCCGGAAGAACTCTGAAGCCCTTCAGGTCATCAAAGCCCAGTACCACCGGGTAAGTCTGGGATACCGGATCCGCTTCTGTTGCCCAGGTGCGAAAAACCAGTGGAAATAACTGACCGGGGATAGCGGACAATTCAGCGTTGGCTGTCGCCTGATTCTGTCCGGAAAGCATCACTTTATGGGGAAGGTTGATCACAACTTCCAGGTCGCTCAGATCATGAAGTACCAATACCGGATTATTGGCCTGGATCTGGATATGGTTGTCCGCCAGTTTACGGCCGATGATCCCATCAAAAGGGGCTCTCAGCTCAGTGTACTCAAACTGTCGTTTTGCTTCGTCGACGCGGTTCTGGGCCAGATTGAATCGGGTGGCGATGGCATCCAGATCACTTCTGGAAATCGCCCGGCTTTTCTCAAAAATCGCTTTGGCGCGGGTATAGTCATCCTCTGCGCTCTGCAGCTCCAGTTCGGCAGATTCAAGCGCTGTTCTGGCATCCCGAGCATCCAGTCTGGCCAATAAGTCCCCCTGTTTGACGTGATCACCTTCTTTAACCCGGATTTCGGTGAGCAGCCCTCCTATACGAAAGGCGAGGTTGGCTCGTTCAGCGGAACGGACCACACCATTAAAACTGAGTTCATCACTGATGCTGCTGCTGACGACTTCTGTCAGGGCAGGTTGAATAACGGCCGTTTTGGTTTGGGTAACTTCTTCTTTACCGCACCCGCCAAGAAGGAGTGATGTCAGGGCTATGCCAGCTGCCAGTCTGGTGACTTTGATTGATGCCAACATGTTGGTCTGTCTCTAAAAAGTTCTGATCCGGTGTGATCAGTTAGAAGGAGAGTGATTTCTGGAAGTCCTTTTTGAGAGGCTTACAGCTTAAAAGTAAACTTGTGAGTTTATATTATGCTTGCGTTCATAAAATGTAAACTCTATAGTGTACTTCGTGTGTTGCTTTATTTGCCCCGTTCTCACGCAAAGCGTGGGAACAGGGGAGTTCAACTCTTTTAAAAAAGCGAAAAAGCTGGCGCGCAAGGTGAGGTATAAAAAACGGAGAGACAGTTGTGACACGCTCTGAGCGAAAACGTCGGGCAATCATCGATGCGGCGAAAGAAGAGTTTATCCAATACGGTTTTCTGGCTGCCAATATGGATAGAATCTGTACGTCAGCCGAGGTTTCCAAGCGTACGCTCTATCGTCACTTTGAAAGCAAGGAGCTGTTGTTTGAGTCCGTGTTGACCATTCTTCAGACCTCCGCGTATGAGGCGGTACGCTATCCCTTTGATCCAGAGCTCAGCCTTCATGACCAACTGACATCCATCAGCGTTAAAGAAGCCGAAATCCTCTATAAAACCTATGGTATTCCGCTGTCACGGACTATTGTGATGGAGTTTCTCCGTCAGCCGGACATGGCGCGAAATCTCATCAATACTCTTTACAGCACCAAAGCCGTGACTCAGTGGTTCAGAGAAGCCATGGAAGCTGGAAAATTAAACGAGACTGATCTCAGTGTGATCACCAATATCTACATCAGTCTTTTTCAGGGAATGCTGTTCTGGCCACAGGTTGTTAAGGGAGAGCCAGTTCCAGAGGGGAAGGCGCTGGAAGATAAAATTGAGATTGTTGTATCAACGGTGCTGGGCGCCTGCGAAAGGGTATACTAACCCTATGAATTTATAATTAGAAATTTCAAACTTCCCTTGAGTTATCCCGTTCTCAGGGAGTACGCTTGCAATAAGAATAAATCAGTGTGAAGCCACGCTGCTGACAAAAGTGGTGACAAAATCTATGACCGATATTATTACAACAGCCCGTGACCAACTGCTGACCCCGGCCAATATCGGCGACAGCGAACTCAGCAGAATTCTGGATACCATTCTGGGTCACAATGTGGATGCTGCGGACCTCTATTTTCAATCCATGCGCCATGAGTCCTGGGTGCTGGAAGATGGCATCGTCAAGGAAGGCAGCTTCAATGTAGACAGTGGTGTTGGTGTTCGCGCCATGAGTGGCGAGAAGACCGGTTTTGCTTACTCCAACGAGATTATTCTCCCAGCACTGGAACAGGCTGCCGGTGCCGCCCGAAGCATTGCCCGGGTTGGCCAACAGAAGCAGGTTCAGGCCTGGCAGCGCAGCCAGCCACTGTCACTCTACGGAACCGCCAACCCACTGGACTCGCTAACCAGTGAAGATAAGGTTGATCTTCTGAAGAAGCTGGACCAGGAGGCACGTAAGGCTGATCCAAGCGTTAAACAGGTGACTGTAAGTCTGGCCGGTGTTCATGAGGTGGTGCTGGTAGCCGCCTCCGATGGGACTCTGGCGGCGGATATTCGTCCGCTGGTGCGCCTGAACGTCAGTGTCATCGCTGAAAAAGAAGGACGTATTGAACGTGGCTCAGCCGGTGGTGGTGGCCGTGGTGATTACCTTCAGTTCCTGCTGAATGATACCGGCCTTGAGTATGCCCGCAAGGCAGTGCGCCAGGCCATGACGAATCTTGAAGCGGTTGCAGCTCCGGCAGGCACCATGCCGGTAGTATTAAGCTCTGGCTGGTCCGGTGTTCTTCTGCACGAAGCGGTAGGTCATGGACTGGAAGGTGACTTTAACCGGAAAGGTTCCTCCGCCTATGCGGGGCGAATTGGTGAACGGGTTGCCTCGCCACACTGCACCATTGTTGATGATGGTACCCTTGGAGGCTGTCGTGGTTCCATGAATATGGACGACGAAGGTGTACCCACAGAAAGCACGGTTCTGATTGAGAACGGCATTCTTAAAGGCTATATGCAAGATAAGCTGAATGCTCGATTGATGGGGGTTGCGCCAACGGGTAATGGACGTCGTGAGTCTTATTCTCACCTGCCCATGCCAAGGATGACCAATACCTATATGCTGGCAGGCAAGCATGACCCTGAAGAGATCATCAGTACGGTCAAGAAAGGTATCTATGTAGAGAATATGGGGGGCGGTCAGGTAGATATCACCTCCGGTAAATTTGTTTTCTCCACCAGTGAAGCCTGGTTGATTGAAAATGGTAAAAAGACCGTGCCAGTCAAAGGCGCAACGTTGATAGGCAATGGCCCTGATGTGATGAACAAGGTTTCCATGGTCGGTAACGATCTGGAGCTGGATCCTGGTGTGGGTGTCTGTGGTAAGGATGGCCAGTCTGTCCCGGTCGGCGTTGGCCAGCCTACGTTAAAGATTGATGAGATCACTGTGGGTGGTACCGCTTGATAGGTAATCTGAACGACCAACCGTATTAATCAAATACGGTTGGTAGCTCTGGCTTGTTTCTGTGTTCCCGTAACAACTGAATATCTTCCGGCAGTGTTCTTCCCCTGGAGAGGTCTGGCAGATCATCAACATCAAAAAAGCCGATATCTGAGATTTCAATATTCTCTTTGGGGGCTCCTCCCGTCAGTTCACAGAGAAAAATCAGCTTGTAAATATGATATGGGCTTCGTGGGCAGTAAGGGTGGTGCTGGGTATCTCGAAGCGCAACAAGTTTTAGAGCTTTAGCGGTATATCCTGACTCTTCCATGACTTCCCGTTCAACGCCATAGGCGGGTGGCTCGCAAACATCTCCCCATCCGCCAGGCAAAGCCCAGCCACCATCAGCCCGTTCTTTTACCAGCAGTATTTTATCATCGAGGAATACACCCCCGCGAAGATCTACCTTTGGGGTGGCATAACCATGATCTGGCAGAAAGTAGTTGTCGACTTTTTCTATGGGGGCCTCGGATAGAAGTGCCGTCATTTCATGAGCAATGGTCTGTAATTGATGGTATCGCTCAAGGTCAAATTCATCCCGTGAGAAGGTAAGTCCGTTCTGAGCAATGGCTCGAATCTTTTCTGCCCAGTCGGTCCATGGATTCTTATCTAACTCATCAGCTTCAGGCTTATCAACCATCACCGGCTCCCTCTTATCATCGTATTCATTAGATGTTCTTTTGCACGCTTTGCTCTGCACTGTCATCAGGCCCTAGAAGAATAGCTACATTTCGCCAGCGCTTTGAAGATTCCATCATGATTTTTATGAACATGGTGAGTGGAACGGAGAGAATCATCCCTACTGGGCCCAGTAGCCAGCCCCAGAAAATCAACGACAGAAAGACCACCAGGGGGGACAGTCCCAGCCCCTGTCCCATGACGTTAGGCTCAATGATATTGCCGATCAACACGTTGATTGCCAGGTAGCCAGCCATTACCAGCATGGCATCGCCATAGCCAAACTGGAGAAGTGTGAGCAGGATGCCGGGAATGGCGGCAACAATGGAACCGACATTGGGTATAAAGTTGAACAAAAAGGCAACCAGTCCCCAGAGAATATAAAAGTTGACCCCTTTTGCCCAGAGCATTACGCCAACCAGAATGCCTGTGAACATACTGATCAGTGTTTTCAGAGCGACATAGCGGTTAAAGGATCTAAGAAACCGGCGCATGCTCTGTAATTCGTGGTCTGGAGATGACAGTGCAATGCGCAGTTTACCTGGCAACAGAGGCGCTTCCAGAAGCATGAATATGGTGGCGATCAAAATCAGCAGGGCAAAGCTCATGGTGCTGCCGAGTTTGCCAATCATATTGGTCAGCAGGCTGACCAGAGCGGATGGATCAAAGGAGTCAGTAAATGTGTTCAGGTCAACATGGATGTTTTTTTCGGCGAGATAGATCTGTGCACTTTTGAATGTCTCGGTCAGTTGCTCGCGATAACCGGGCAGGGCGGCAGTAAATTCTTGAACGGTGCTGGCCACATTGCCAAGAAAGAACAGCGCAAAGATAACAAAGGCTGTTAACGTAAATATGATTCCAAGGATGCGGGGAACTTTGAATCGAGCCAGAAGATCAACCAGCGGGTTCGCCAGCAAGGCGAGCAGTGCAGACAGTAGCAGTGGAATAACCAATGTGCTGCCCAGTTTGATGCCCGTCATGATGATAATCAGTGCTGCAAGCCCCTGAAATATATGACGGACATGTGTCGTTTTGATGCCCCGCATCAGGTTAACCTCGATGATAATTTATAAAATCTACTGCCAGAACAGTAGATTTCATCATAGTTAACTTGAGCGTGCTATTGATAAAAACGCTATTTATTCAGCCGAGATATCTTTCTTTCAAGTGTTGTTTGAAATAACTGGCCGTTAATGGTTCTCCAGTTGCCCTGGTCATCAGTTCTGCCGTGGAATACTGTCTTCCCTGTGACCAGATGTTGGTTTTCAGCCAGTCAAAAATGGGTGAGAGATTGCCATTTTGAATCTGGGCTTCGATATCGGGCATTGTTTTTTTCTGGGCAGCAAACAGCTGTGCAGCCACCATGGCGCCGAGAGTGTAGCTTGGGAAATAACCAAAAGATCCCATGGGCCAATGAATGTCCTGCATGCAGCCATTTTTATGATCACCCGCTACATCCAGTCCCAGGTATTCTTTCATCTTTTGCTGCCAGAGCTCAGGAATGTCGCCTACCTCAATCTTACCTTCTATCAGGTCGTGCTCGATTTCATAGCGGAGAATGATATGAGCAGGGTATGTGATTTCGTCAGCATCAACCCGGATAAAGCCGGGGCGAACCTGAGTATAGATCTTTTCAAGATTATCCAGATCCATGTATGGCTGTTGTTTGCCATCGCAAAGGTGTTCAACGATCAGGGGCTGTATCAGTGACAGGAATGCTGGGCTGCGCCCCAGCTGCATTTCAAAGAACAGGCTCTGCCCTTCATGGATTCCCATAGAGCGATATAGAGCAATGGGAAGTTCTCGATTCTGTTCTGGCAGGTTTTGCTGGTAGCGGGCATGGCCCGTTTCATGGACGATGCCCATCAGTGCTTCAACGAAATTACCTTCTTTATAACGGGTGGTCAATCGGACATCTTCACTGACACCGCCGCAGAATGGGTGAGTACTGACGTCCAGTCGGCCATGGTCAAAATCAAAGCCAAGCAGCTTCATCACTTCCAGCCCCAGCGCCTTTTGTTTTTCGATCGGGAAGGGGCCTTCAGGTTGAAGGATGTTCACTGAAGACTGGTGGTCCTGAGCATCTTGAATATAGCCCGGCAACCAGGTTTTCAGATCACCAAACAGCTGGTCGAGTTCCTGAGTGCTGACACCCGGTTCATATAGTTCCAGAAGGGCATTGTAAGGGGAGACATTGCTTTTTTCCGCCCGAATGGTCGCTTCCTGACGTGAGAGGTTGACGACCTCTTTCAGGTTTTTGGAAAAGCCTTTCCAGTCATTCTCAGGGCGCTGACTGCGCCAGGCATGTTCACAGTGGGTGGATGCAATAGTTTTGGCTTTCACCAGATCGTCAGGAATGGCACTGGCATGTTGCCACTCAACAGCCATCTCTTTGATGGACCGGATGGAGTCTGGGTTGGTTTCCTGGGTCTGTGCTTCCTGTAGCCAGGACTCTACTTCAGGTGCAGTCAGCAAATTATGCAGAAGGGTGTTCAATTCGGCCAGAGCCGCGCCACGGGCCTGATTTCCTCCGGCAGGCATCATGGCGGCCTGATCCCAGCCAGCGATGGCTCCCAGATGCTGAAGGTGATACATCTGCTGGAATCGGTCAACCAGGTTCTCATAAGCAGTGGTCATCGTTGAACTCCATAAACTTTATTATGTGATTTATTGTATGCCTTGATAGGGCTTTGGGATAGGTGGTTTGTGGCAGGCAATAAAAAAGGCCTCCGTCAGGGAGGCCTTTAGATGATGGAGTTAGCTGTTGGCTTTATCTGGATCAAAGTGTTCGCGCAGCTTTTGCAGCAACAGATAGAACACTGGGATCAGCAGGGTACCAAAGATGGTAGCCGCCAACATACCGGAGCTTACGGTGACACCGATAATCTGTCGGCTGGCTGCACCAGCACCGCTGGCCAGAACCAGAGGCATTACCCCGAGAATAAAGGAC
This sequence comes from Endozoicomonas sp., assembly GCF_965196975.1. Lineage (NCBI taxonomy): Bacteria > Pseudomonadati > Pseudomonadota > Gammaproteobacteria > Oceanospirillales > Endozoicomonadaceae > Endozoicomonas > Endozoicomonas sp. The sequence continues at coordinate 2,749,477 of NZ_OZ239981.1, read as the reverse complement.
AGGGCGGTCATCAGTACCGCACGGAAACGCAGGCCGGCGGCATTGATGGCTGAGTCGAAAATACTGTTACCTTCGCGGCGTTGAACCATGGCAAATTCCACGATCAGAATCGCCGTTTTCGCAGCAATACCAATCAAAAGAACCATCCCGATCTGTGCATAGATGTCATTGGCAAGCACTGGATTCCACTGACGCATGACATTGATACCAACAAAAGCTCCAAAGGTAGCAATAGGTACTGCACTGATAATAGCCAGTGGCATTGTCCAGCTTTCGTACTGGGCGACCAGGAAAAGATAGGCAAATAGGAAGCATAGGGCAAACAGGATTGGAGCAAGATTTCCTGCTTCGATCTCCTGTAAAGACTGTCCTGACCAGGAGTATGTATACCCTTGAGGAAGGTTGTCCGCCAGTCGAGCCATTGCTGCTATAGCGTCACCGGAGCTGTAACCCAGGGCAGCCTGGCCACTGATGTTGGCAGATTGATAGAGGTTGTAGTGGCCAATGCTGCTGGGACCGAGTACCGGCTTCAATGTAGCAACAGTCGTTAATGGCACCATTTGTCCCTGGCTGTTACGTACGTAGAACTTGCTTAGATCAGCTGGGCCTGCCCGGTCAGCGCTCTCAGCCTGCAAGTTGACCTGATAGTTCTGGCCAAACAGTGTGAAATTATTCACATACAGCGAGCCCAGCTGGGTTTGCAGCGTCATGAAAATCTCAGATAACGAGACATCCTGAGCTTTGGCTTTCTGACGATCCACTTCAAGCAGGTATTGCGGCACATTAGCCTGCCAGGTTGAAAATACCCGGGAGAGTTCCGGCTGCTGGTTGGCCTGGTAAATCAGACCATTCATAACCTGGCTTAGCTCCTGGGGGGAGCGCCCCATGGTATCTTGAAGTCGGAAGTCAAAGCCGCCGGATGAACCAAGCCCCGGAATTGGCGGGAATGCAAACGCCATGATCTGTGCTTCCTGCAGTGACCATAATTTAGCCTGGGTTCTCTGTAGAATAGCGTCCTGGTGCAGCTCGGGACTCTTTCTCTCTGACCAATCGTCCAGCACAACAATAGCCAGAGCCGCGTTGCTGCTGGAACCACTGAAAATACTAAAGCCGGAAATCGTGATGACGCTGTCCACACCCTTTTCAGAGCGAATCTGGTCTGTGATTTCTCCCATCAGCTCCTGAGTGCGATTTAATGAAGCCGCATCAGGCAGCTGAATGTTGATCGCAAAGAATCCCTGGTCTTCATTGGGGACGAAGCCACCAGGTGTCGAAGTAAACATAAAGCCAGTACTGGCCAGCATGACAGCCAGAAGGCCAACGCCCAAAATAGAGCGGCGCAGTAAAATTTTGACCCAGCTTTGGTAACCGCCGGTCAATTTGTGGATAAAAGTGTCTACCGGTTTGAGCCAGACAATCTGGTCGAGACTTCCTTTCTTCAGTAATACAGAGCACAGTGCCGGGCTTAAGGTTAACGCGTTTACCGATGAGATCAGTACGGCTACCGAAATGGTCACGGCAAACTGGGTATAAAGGCCGCCGGTAATGCCAGGCATAAATGCCACGGGAACAAAAACGGCCAGCAGTACCAGCGTGGTGGCAACAATGGGGCCGGATACCTCTTTCATTGCCTGACTGGTCGCGTCTTTTGGCGCCATGCCTTCTTTTGTAATCAGTCGTTCTACGTTCTCAATAACGACGATGGCGTCATCCACCACAACACCGATAGCCAATACCAGACCAAAAAGGCTGATGGTATTGATGGAGAACCCTATTGCCTGCATAACCGCGAAGGTACCAATCAATGACACCGGAATAGCGATGGCAGGAATCAGGGTTGCGCGCCAGTTCTGTAGGAAGAGAAATACAACCAGGATTACCAGAAGTACCGCTTCAAAAAGTGTTTTGACTACCTCATTGATGGACTCGGAAATAAACTCTGTGGTGTCAAACTTGATGGTATAGTCCATGCCCTGGGGGAAGTTCTTCTTCAGTTCTTCCATCTGGGCTTTTACACCTTTGGCCACGTCCATGGCATTGGCGTCGGGTTGCTGGTAAATAACCAGGAATGCCGTAGGTTTTTTGTTCAGGCGGGCATCACCCTCATAGTTCTGGGAACCTAGTTCTACTTTTGCTACGTCTTTAATTCGGACAAAAGAGCCATCCGGGTTGGCCCGGATAATGATATTCCCAAACGCTTCAGGCGAGTCAAGCTGTCCCTGGGTACGAATTGTGTAGGTAAATTGTTGATCAGGTTGGTTGGGAGCCTGGCCAAGTTGTCCAGCGGCAACAATGGCGTTCTGTTCATTAATGGCATTACTGACATCGGATGTGGTGACACCCAGTGCAGCCATTCGGCTGGGGTTCAGCCAAACGCGCATACTGTAGGTCATTGCACCCATAACCTGAGCCTGCGCTACACCCTTGATACGGGTCATTGGGTCTAACAGGTAGTTACTGGCATAGTTGCTCAGGTAAACTTGATCAAACTTGCCTGATTCGGAAACCAGGTTTACCCCGAGCAGCATGTTGGACGATTGCTTTCGTACATTGATGCCCAGTCGGCGAACCTGTTCAGGCAAACTTGGCTCGGCAGCGGCTACGCGGTTCTGCACATTGACCATCGCAATGTCTTGGTCTGTGCCTGATTCAAAGGTTACTGTGATGGACACACTGCCGTTGTTATAGGCGGTAGAGTCCATATAAATCATCCCTTCAACCCCATTTACCTGCTCTTCAATGGGGCGCATAACCGCTGACTCCAGGGTTTCAGAATCTGCGCCTGGGTAAGTGGCACTGATGGTTACCTGGGGAGGAGTGATTTCCGGGAACATACTCACTGGCAGCGTTGTCAGCGAGATCAGACCGACCAGTGTGATCACAATCGAGATAACGAATGCGAATTTGGGCCGGTTAATAAAAAACTGGCTTATCATCTCAGAGACCCTGCTCCTGTGGTTTGGCGGAAGCTGGTGATGAAATAGTACCGGTGGTCGGATTTACGGTAACCAGGGTCGGGGACACTTTGCCGCCCGGGCGCACTTTCTGAAGGCCTTGAACGATAATGTGCTCACCTCGCTTGAGTCCTGATTTGACGACCCACATGGCATTGATACGACGACCAACTTCCACTTGCCGGGTTTCAACGATATTTTCCGGAGTCACAACCAGAACAAAATAACCGGATTGATCCTGTTGAACCGAGGCCTGAGGAATTAGAGGCATCAGCGTTTTTTTATTGCTTTCGGCCTGCAGCGTGACGTACAGACCCGGCAGGATAATACCCTGAGGATTCGGAAAGGTAGCTCGGAGTGTCAGGGTGCCCATGGTCTCATCTACCTGGGTATCAGCAAAAGTGAAGGTGCCTGGCTGGTCGTATTCAGTACCATTTGGAAGCCTGAGAGAAAGCTTGAACATGCCTTTTTCTTCTACCGGGGCTTCATCAATGCTGGTCTTTTGTGTCGTTCTGGCGCCCGGGTGCTCTGCCAGATGACTGATCAGCTGCCGTTCATCTACCTGAAAAGTGACATAGATAGGATCCATGCTGGTCAGGGTAGCCAGAGGCTGGCTGGAGGGGCCAACCAGGTTGCCAACGCTGTAGGTTGATTTACCGATTTCACCCTTGAATGGTGCTGAAATCTGGGTGTAACCAAGATTCAGTTGAGCCGTTTCCAGGTTGGCTTTTGCTGCTTCAACAGCGGCGACAGCCTGGGCTTCTGAACTGGTTTGATTATCGTAGTCAGCTTGACTGATAGCGCCCCGTTTTACCAGGTCCCGGCTGCGCTCAAGATTTTTCTGGGCATTAACGAGAGATGCTTTGCTGCTTGCCAGCTGTGCCTCGGCACCTTTGAGGGCTGCTTCAAATGGAGCTCTATCAATCTCGTAAAGCAGCTGTCCCTCTTCAACCATACCACCTTCGGTAAAGTTTCTGTTGACGAGAAAGCCTTCTACACGGGCACGGATATCAACTTCATTGATGGCTTCTGAGCGACCAACGTATTCATAATAATCCCCCACTTCTTGATCGATAACACTGAAAACGGAAACTGCAGGTGGGGGCATCTGGTGCTGTGGCTTGTCATCTGAGCAACCGGCCAGAAGGAAAATTGAGGTGGCTAAAGCGCCAATCGGAAGCCATTTTCCGAGTTTAAGATCAGTGATTTTAGCGATCATTGAAAGCTCCGTAAGGGGTCGGATTCTTGCAGGACCCACAAAAGCAATGTGACGTGCCTGACATCAGTTTAAGCACATCTCTATTCTGATGGCTGCCAATACCGCTATCAGAGGCAGCCTGTTTATACCGTTCGCGCAAACCCTTTTAGCTCGACGTTTGGGGCAGATACACTTGACCGTATTGCCTGAAGGCGGTCCTTTGTCTATCTCTCCTCAAACGCCACGCACTTAATTGAGTGGGAAAGTCTGAGTGGTACTTGTTGCGTATATACCCTGTATTACTCTGGGGAGCAGAGCATTTGTCTTTGACTTTCTATAAGGAAAAGCTCCGTGCAAAGCATCGGACAGCATACAGGGTTATGGGTTGTGACGGATAGTATGGGTTTTATCTATCTATAGCCATGTGGAAAACCGAAGTTGGCGAATTTTTTACTGTTCAAAATGGAATAACGCAGTGCTTTACACTGCTTTTACCCGATCTATTGACCCAGTTGATATGTAAGTCAATAAACTGAAGCTGTAATTCAGGAACAGCAACGAATTGGCAGAGATTGGAACCATAATGACCATCAAAGGTCTTAGCACCGATCGGCAGCCGGTTAACAAAGCATTCCTGATCGATGAATGATATGATGTCCCGCGCCTCGGGCAGGGTCTGGTCTAATGTTTGTTAAGACGATACGCCAGAACTGTGGTATACCATTTACACCTGAGGCAAGCAGCCGAGAGCAGCATAATTTCGATTTGAGAGCATTGGTTACATGTAAATATGGGAACTCTCAATCTCGATAGCTGAAAACGCTGGCCAGTTTAGAATAGTCAATCAGCCTCATCTTTTGTATGAAAAGCTGTTTTAAGCCTCTGGATTAAATGACTTAATGGAGGTAGCCAGAAAACCCGGGCGGGGGGGAGTCTGGCCATACAATCAGTTACCCATGAGCTGTACCTTTAACCCCGCTTCCCCCAAGGCGGGGTATTTTTTTTTATGGAGCACTTTCTATGAGTACAACAGGCAAAACCAATGCCAAGCTGTTGCTGATTGATGATGATGTCGAGCTCTGTGAATTGCTGGTGGAATATCTGGCAACAGAAGGGTTTACTGTCTCTGCCGTTCATGACGGTGAAGCGGGGGTTGATGCCGCTCTGTCCGGGGTGTTTGATCTGGTGCTGCTGGATGTAACATTGCCTAAATTGAATGGGTTTGATGCACTGAAGCAGATTCGTCAGCAATCGGATATTCCTGTTTTGATGTTGACTGCCCGGGGTGACGATGTTGATCGAATTATAGGGTTGGAAATTGGTGCGGATGACTATTTGCCCAAGCCCTATAATCATCGAGAACTGGTGGCCAGAATCAAGGCGATTCTGCGTCGTGGCCGCACACCATTGATTCCTGAAGGAACCAGCCGGACCCTGCAGATTGATGATATTGCATTAAATCTGGCTAATCGTGAAGCAGCGATTTCCGGGGAGCCGCTGGAGCTTACAGCAACCGAGTTTCTGGTGCTGAAAACGCTGATTGAGAAGGCGGGTGAACTTATTTCCCGGGATGATCTGACACAGATAGCTCTTAATCGTAAGCTGACACTTTATGATCGTGCCATTGATATGCACGTGAGTAATGTCCGCAAGAAGATCGGTACACGACCTGATGGTAGTCCAAGGATAAAAACCGTTCGTGGTTCTGGTTATTTTTATATCCTTCCAGGCTGACGGTGTTGCGAGTGCGATTTAAAATCCCCCGGCTGGTGGTATGGCCATGGCACAGCGTCTTCTGGAAGATTTTTCTGTGGTTCTGGCTGACCATGATTGCCATGCTGGTTACGCTGTTTCTGGCTTTTGCCGTGACAGTGGACCCATCGGACTTTCTGTCAGAGCGACGGGCGCTGTTTCGTGAGCTGGAAATAGCAGCCCGTAAAATGGAACTTCTCTCTCGTACCTCTGTTCATTTACCCATTCCGCGGTTTCCGGGTAGCGGTTACTACCTGTTTGATACGGAGGGGAATATTCTGGGCAGTGCGTCGATCTCTGAAGAATTGATTTCTGCTTACAACAAAACCCGGAATCGCAGCGATCCGACAATTACCTTTCGAAGAGGGGTGGTTGTGGTTGGTCCACAGCGAATTACCTTGAATGATGCCCCCTATGAACTCTATCTCACGAAAGAGATGCCTATGCTGGTGCACTGGCGGGTTCAACAGGTTGTCGCACGACAATGGCATCTTATTATCCTGGCATTAGGTGTCAGCTTCTTTCTCTGTATTGTTCTGGCCCGCTATCTGGTTGGCCCGATTCGAAATTTGCAACGGGCATCCAGAAAACTGGCTCGAGGAGACCTGAGCGCCAGGGTTGGCGGCAAGGTTGCCAGACGGAGGGATGAACTGGGTGAGCTGGCCAGGGATTTTGACCATATGGCTGAGCAGGTAGGGTCTCTGGTGTTCAGTAAAGAGCGATTACTGCGTGATGTATCCCATGAGCTGAGATCGCCGTTAACCCGGTTGCAGATCTCTCTGGCACTGGCCAGACGGAAAACACCCGATGCTGAGGCAGAGCATGCCCGTATTGAAAGAGAGATCGAGCGTCTGGACCAGTTGATAGGGCAGATCATCCACTTTTCCCGTATTCAGCATAATATTGCCAACATGGCCTGTGAGAAGATATCTCTCGAAGGCATGCTGAAAAAACTGGTGGACGATGGCAACTTTGAAGCGCAGGCTCGAGATAAGGCGGTAGTGTTCAAAGAAACCGCTAAAATTGAGTTGGTGGCTGTTCGCGAGTTCCTGTCCAGTGCGGTGGAAAACATCATCAGAAATGCGATCCGCTTCACTCCGGAAGGGTCGGAAGTTGAGGTTCGCCTGTTTCGCGAAAATGATGTGGCACTTATTCGTATCAGGGATCACGGTCCAGGTGTGCCCGAAGAGGCACTTGAAGATCTGTTTGAACCTTTTTTCCGGGTGGATGAAACACGGGGTAAGGAAAATGATGGAACGGGTCTTGGAATGGCGATTGCCAGTACTGCGGTATCCCAACATAACGGTGCTATTGTTGCCTGTAATGCCCATCCGGGTCTTGAAGTCACCATTCGTCTTCCGTTGCGGAATGGATTGAGTGTCTGAGTTTGTTAATCTTCGCTGGGACCTGTCGTATGCTGAAGCCAGGGCGATGCAGACGACACTGGCCAGTCAGGTTGTCCAGCGTGATGATCTACCTGAGATCAGGCGCGTTGCCGGTGTTGATGTTGGCTTTGAAGATAAGGGGCGGGTTACCCGTGCAGCTGTTGCTGTGCTGGCTTTTCCCGGCCTGGAACTTCTGGATTATACCATTGCCAAAGTACCGACTCAGATGCCCTATATCCCTGGATTGCTTTCGTTTCGAGAGTGTCCGGCGATTCTGGAAGCACTTGCCCAGCTGAGAGTACAGCCTGATCTTCTGCTTTGTGATGGTCAGGGAATTGCCCATCCACGACGGTTTGGCGTTGCCTGTCATGTTGGGGTAATCACCGGACTGCCAGCCATTGGTGTTGCCAAGAGCAGACTTTGTGGAAAAAGTGATGCTCTGTCAGAAGAGAAAGGTGCCAGAGCTGACCTCTGGGATAATCATGAAGTGATTGGTTGTGTGTTGCGCACTAGAAGAGCAACCCGTCCACTGTATATCAGTATTGGCCATAGAATATCGTTGAACACGGCGGTGCATTATGTCGAAGCATGTCTTACACGCTACCGGTTACCAGAAACCACCCGATGGGCAGATGCACTGGCTTCAAACCGGGGGCAGGCAGTTGCCAGGGCAAATCAGGTTCTGGCTCGCTAATTTTTTCTGTGGACTTGCTGTTTTGCTCTTGGGAGGGTGTGCTGGAAATGACCGGGAGGCTTATAGCCAGCAGAGCTTTCAGCAGCTGGTGAATGAAGGTTTTCTTTCACCACAGATTCGCAGTCTGGATATGCTGCCAATGATGATGGTACAGCTTTATCTGGATACTCCCCAGATTTTTATCCAGGGGGATGGCAAGCCTCTGATGTTTCATATCAATGGCACGGTGGATGCTGACGTCTTTGGGGGTATGGTCACCAAAAAACTGCCGGTTCAGATTACTGGTTTTACCCGATTAAGGTATTCAAAGGAAGATGAGGCTATTTATTTTGATCAGATAGAGTTTATGGAAGCTCAGATTGATCTGGAAGTGGCCCTGTTCAAAACCATGATTGTGGACAGCTTTCAGAAGGCTCTGCTAAAAGAGCTTACTGCGATGCCATTGATCTCGTTAGTAAAAACACCCGAGCTTGCTGCAACCATCGAATCGCTTTCCAAAAACAATGCCGATGGACGCATTCAATTTGATATCCGGGAAGGCAGCCTTGTGATTGAGGAAGTTCCGGGTCAAAACGATAGCTCTACCGGCTGAATCTTGACCTCAAGGAACTTCCTAAGGGGAGGGAAGTTATAAACCTTACAGGCGGTGCTTAAATTGAAAGCATCGACCCACATCGCATATTGGCAGGTACTGCAATATCCATCTTTTCAGGATAGGCAAGGTTCAGGCTGTTCATAATTTGTAACTATTCAGCACCCAGCAAAGGCGTATTGTTGTAATTTCGAACCGCTTTAAGAAGCGCCTGAAATATGTTCAACCCCTGCTTTTTAGCAGATGATAAATAGCTTCGGATTCGGGTAAACATGGTACCTCCGTCTTCGCTTCTGAAGCAGCCTGAGATCTTCTGCTTAAGTTTGGCCATCCTGGCATCACGTTCACTGCCATTGTTATCGAAGGGAATTGAAAAGTCCGACATGAAGCGCAACGTTTCAACCTTAAACTCAATAAGCCTTTTGAACAGGTTGTAGGCCTTGGTATTCCTGACCTTCTTACGTCCAAGCACCTGTCGTTGTTTTTCCATATAAGCGGTTTCCTTCGTGAGAGCCCTTTGAAGGATTTGGTCGTATATCGTCTCAATGCGAAGCTGTATTGCACCAGGCATTTGAGTCAGACCGGCTGCTTTGTATTTCTTGCAGAAGTGCCAGGAGAGCGTAAGCAATTTCATCAGCCGCAGAGCCAGCTTATTCGCATCCCTATCGACAACTCCCTGAAGCTCTCTCAGATGATGGGCATTACAAAGCACATGCACTGCCGCATAGGCAAAGTAGGACTTCCAATGATCGTGAACCAGAATGCCTGCAAAAGTCAGCAGGATGCCCATTGCATCCATTGCTTCACAACCTCGCCTTTCTGAGAGGTAGTAAAGCGTCCATTGGTCATCTCGCATAATGTGTAACCACCACAGTGAACCGTCAACCCGCATGCCAGTTTCATCCGCTCCTGCAACCGGACTTTCTTGTAAAGCATCGCGGATACTCTGCTCAGTAGAGGCCAGGTTCTCATGGGTATAGGCAACAAAATTGGCAACAGAGCCTGCGCTGACACTCATGCAATAAATAGTATTGAAATACTCAGACACCCGGTGATATGGGATGAAGTGATACTGGTTTAAATGAACAGCCATTGCCTGAGTCACTTCTCCGTATTGAGCAGCGGCTTTCACTCCTTGGGGAAACTCAGCGGTGTTCCGTTTACCACAAGGACATACTTTAACGTCTGCCCAGTACGCGGTAACTTCAAATTCTCCGGGTCTACCTGGATCAAAAACCTGTCGCTCAATGTATTTGGTGGGTTTAATATCGATAAGCGAAGACTGGCAACAGCAACATTTTTCAACCTTCAGATGCCTGACATAATCGGGTAAGGCGACACGTCTCAAACAAGAGCCTTGATGACCTTTCTGGCCACCTGGTTTATTGCCTGAAGATGGTCTAAGGCTTTTGGGGTTCGGTGTTTCCTGTGAGGAGCAGGGGGCTTCTTTGGAAGATGTATCACCTTTATCACTCCCTTTTTTACTGGGCTTTTGATAACCATCTGACGATGGTGGCTTACTACTGTTTTGACTGTTTTTATTAACCCTTTCTTCCAGTTCGCTGCAACGTTCCCGTAAAAGCGCATTCTCGGTCCGAAGCTCTTCATTCTCTTTAAGGAGAGCTTCGGTAAACGGAGTAGCTGGGAAGTCTGGTTCCATACTGGAGATTTGTTAGAAAAATTGAGTATAAGATGATGGTCGAAAAATCAGAAAATTCCAGATTTATATGAAGGGTGCTGAATAGTTACGTTCTGTATTGATCAGTTTCTGAATTGTCAGTACCCGGCCATGTTGGAGGGCGAAGAGTTGCCAGATCTGGAGGCCATCGTAACCTTTCGTGGACAGGGATCAGAGAGCTGCCTTTCCTGGGATGCGTTTCTGCAAAAGTCAGAAAATGCTTCTTCTGAACAAGTCCGTTTACGTCAGCAGCAAGTAGCGCCTGACTCCATGTCTGACCTGCTGTTTACCTCGGGTACAACGGGTAAGCCGAAAGGGGTGATGACCAGTCATGGTCAGAACCTGCAGGTGGTAGAGGACTGGAGTGGTGTTGTCGGGTTACAGGAAGGTGACCGTTATCTGATCGTTAACCCGTTTTTCCACTCATTTGGTTATAAAGCCGGCTGGATGGCTGCTTTAATGAGGGGGTGTACAATCCTTCCGCTTCAGGTGTTTGATGTCCCCACCATTCTTCGGATGGTTTCTGACGAGAAAGTCTCAGTACTACCGGGGCCGCCGACACTCTACCAATCCATTCTTGCCCATCCAGAGCTGGATGCATTTGATATTTCCTCATTACGGGTTGCGGTTACGGGTGCTGCAGCCATTCCAGTTTCCATGATTCACCAAATGCGTGATGAACTGGGTTTCGATACGATTATTACGGCCTACGGCCTGACAGAAGTCTGTGGCTTTGCCACCATCTGCCGTGCGGGTGATGACCCAGAGTTGATTGCCAATACTTCCGGTCGTGCCATGCCGGGTATTGAGGTGCGTTGTGTTGATGGTGAAGGAAAGGAAGTGACTTCAGGTTCTCCGGGTGAGGTGGTGATCCGGGGGTATAACCTGATGCAGGGATACTTTGAAAACCCAGAGGCTACTGCAGAAACCATTGATTCTGAGGGCTGGTTACATACTGGTGATATCGGCGTGATGGATGAGCAGGGGTACCTGAAGATTACCGATCGTATGAAGGATATGTTTATTACGGGCGGTTTTAATGTCTACCCTGCCGAAATTGAAAACCTGATGAGTAACCATAAGGCGATTGCCCAGGTTGCCGTGGTAGGCGTTCCGGATGAACGAATGGGCGAAGTGGCAATGGCCTATATCATTCCGGTAGCTGGAGAGGACCTGAGCAAGGAAGAGGTGGTGAGCTGGTGTCGGCAGGAGATGGCCAACTATAAGGTGCCAAGACATGTGAATATTGTCGATAGTCTGCCAACTAATGCATCGGGTAAGGTGCTGAAATTTGAGTTAAGGAAGGCTTATCAGACATCATTTGGCATGAACAATATCAATTGAGCTTATAACCTTTAATTTTCAAACAACAGCACAAGTATCGAGAAACTAATCGTAGCTTAGGTGGGGGATATAGTTAACTAGCATGAGTTTAACTCATTAACACTTTCTCAATAGACTGGGCGTACTGCTCTGGAGAATGGAACTCTTGTGTATGTTCTGTTATGTGAGAATGATCAAATACCTCATTGCTTGTTAACTTTGCTCCAACAGTCTCCAAAAATTTACGATTAGTTACTTCTGAGTATTCTCCATATTTTGCATCAGAATGTACTATCGTTCTGCACTTGCCGCAGTCTTGTGACGACTCCGTAAGCCCTCCTATGTCAGATGTGATGACATGCATCCCCATAGAACCACATTCACCGGTGATCAAACCATAAGTTTCAGAAAGAGAAGGAATGACTCCAATGTTTGCTATGGCCATCAAAATTTGCTTGTGTCTTTGATCTTCTGTTAGTAATACAATATTGTTTCTTTCCTTATGTATTTTAATAACCTCTTTAATAAATTGAGTCTCACTTGTTCCTCTGGAAATTATAAAAAAAAGGCAGTCAAGTTTTCGGATCATGTTAAGTACATGTTGTGTTCCTTTTTCAAAGCATGGTCTTCCCATAAATAGCAGAATAGGTTTATCTATATATTCGTCAATATCTTCTCTTTCAGGCGGTAAAACAGGAAGTGATCTTGCAAAAAACTTGGCTTTAAAAGCAGACTTTATTTCAGAAGGTGTCATTCCTTCTGTAAAAACTCCATAATGTTTAGCAATCCTTGATAGGTTGAACTGTGCTAAATCGGAATAGCTTTTAATTGAACTTATAACTTTACCATGAATCGGTAAGCACTTTTTAAATAGGTCGTGCTCTTCCATCAGAGCCTTGCGTGCAAAATCTGAAACAGTGATTATATGATGAGAATGCTTAATGGCTCTTTCCCTTATGGGCTTATCTTTCTCAGGTAGTGATTCTATTTCTTCTCTAGTCATTGCCTGATAGCCTTCAGTGGTATAGACGGGGTCTTTTTCTATCATGCAGTCACTAAATCCCATATGAGGAATGAGTCCATGAACCCAGTTGATTTTTTTTATGCTATCGCCAGTTTCTATGGCTGAAAGGGAACCGCCAAAATAGTGATCGTGGACATATACATTCTCCTCCTGCATCGTTGGCAATATAACTTCATTCACAAATTGAGGAGCAATTCTGTTGAATGCGCATAGTTTCATGGATATTGCAGCCGCTGCTTTTAAATCTGGGTCGTTCGGATCAATATTCTGTCCCTCCTTAAATGCAAAATCATTCATTAGGGTGTCCCTATGGGAAGGTTCAATTCCATAGGGGTTTTCATGATGTTCAAAGTATTTTTTATCTTTATTGGTCGGCTGAAGCCTGTAGACATCACCATGCATGTCGCTACAGCGCTCAACTAAAATTTGCTCTCCAGACTTCAATAAGTATCCATGAGTGATTGACTTCTTTGCCTCTTTTTCCTCCATGATCTCGACTAGAGGGAGGACTGTTACAACTCTGCATCCTCTTTCCGTAAATATTTTACAGAACGAGTTGGCTGCTGCGCCAAGACCGCCAAAACAGTATCTATAGCCTTCTGTTGAAATTGTGATATGAGATTGACCTTTTTTTGCTGATTCTGGTGTTTCACACTTTTGTAAGTATGGATTTGGCATCAGTTTTGCGGATGATAACACTTATGACTCCAATGGGAAAAATGCTTTTCAAAAGTGATTATTTAGAAAATTTGGTTTTTTTATCATTGCTCGAGGTATCAAATTCAGGTGTTTTTTTTAAGCGACGTTGTTTGTTTGGTACCTGAGAGCAAAGACATTCCTTTAGTCTATTATTTTCTTATAAAAGTTCATGAAGTAATATTATATTATTGATTTTTCGATTTTATTTAATAATGCTGATCCTTTTGATGTAGTTCTATGGTGCATGATTAATTTTAACACTAGTGCTATTAGTTATTATAAAATAGAGCATTAGTCCATTTAACTAGTCAGGTGAGAAATGCGACGCAGACAGGTGGTTTCATGTTTAAGTGACCCCATTTGATATTAGTATTATTCTCTGTTCAATGAAAAAATGATGTTCATTGAATTTCTAAGTGAAAACACCCCGCCATGAATGAAAAATAACCCTGAAGTATAGAAGGATTTATTTCTTGTTTATGAAATAGCTCTTAAAGATTAAGGGGGGGTTGATGATTTTGAAAATCGTAGGGGTTTTAATTTATGCGTTTAGTTCTGCTTTATAGAAAGCCTTGGTATTGCAAGGCTTTCTACTATTTTGTGGCTGACATTTTGAATTTAATTCAAAGGTTGAAAAGAACCCATCATGACCCTGAAGGTATCCATCCCTGGGTAGAGTGGATAGAAGGATCTCTGGCTTGCAAAATTTCGGGTAAGGTCATATTTGAAGTCACTCAGGATAAAGTCAGGAGCCTCTGCAATCCATTTATTACCAACTTTTCTGAAGGTAAATACTTCGCTCCGAGTTTGATAGCCAGAGTATGAGTCAGGAAAAGTTGTTAGTACCGTTACAATTTCTCCGTCATCATCAGCACGCATGCGGAACTTGGGGATTAAATTGATTTCGTAAGGGCGGGATACTCCAACGTTAAATTTTGACTTTGAAATGATTCGAACAAAAAACTCTTGAGGGGACAGTTCATTTGCCTTTACCCGCCCTTCAGGGAAAATAATCTCAAATAGGTGACTGGAGTTATAGCGTAGTACCTGATGCTTTAACAGCTTTAATGAGTCTTCTGCAAAGAAGCTTGAAAACTCGTCAAAGTCAAAGGTGTTTAATGTTCGGATCATCTCAATGATCGTAGTTTTTAGCTCCTCCTTATCATCCTCCGACAATGCAGCATCCTGGGCTGGTACCGGTGATGTGATTTCAGTCGAGTCCGATTTTTTTGGGCGGGAGTCGGTTTCTGACTCACCAAGACACGACTGTACTGTGACGAATACAGCAATCAGCCCAATGAGACATGATTGAATGGCTCTGGACATTTGAACCTCCTGACAAAGTATTGAGTTTGATTTCAATCGCTGCAGCTAAAATTTTTTAATTATTAAAAGTAAATAAAAGTTCAACTCTGAATCTAAAAAAATGATGGTCCTTTAACTGCCTTTTGAAGCTGGTTGTATAGACACATCAAATTAGTATGGTCATAAGATAGTCAGGAATTCCGGATTCTGCAGGTAGATATATCGTCCGTTCGAACGATTACGCTGTTGACGATTCAGGCGAGAGTATGCAGCGATAAGAATCATAAGAGGCGCTGGCAATGGAGTTCGCTTTTACCGATGAGCAGGAGATGATTCGGGAGTCCGCCGACAGCTTCCTGCAGGATGTCTCAACATCGGAGGCAGTTCGTGCAGCCATGGCTACCGATCAGGGTTTTGACTCTGAACTCTGGCAACGGCTGAGTCAGGAAATGTACTGGCAGGCGCTGCATATCCCTGAGGAATACGGTGGTCTTGGCCTGGGGTATGTGGAGCTGGCGATACTGTTTGAAGAGATGGGGAGAAGACTGTTCTGCTCACCTTTCTTTTCAACCGTTGCAATGGGTGTCAATGCGCTTCTGGTTGCCGGCAACGAAGAACAGAAACAGCAATGGCTGCCACAGATTGCTGAAGGCAGTCTGACCGCTACACTGGGTCTGGCATCCAGTCAGCAGAATCGTGACAACCGCCGCTGGGATGCCAGCAGTGTTCAGGCCACTGCCCGCAAAGAGGGCGATGGCTATGTGCTTTCAGGCTCCTGGCATTATGTGCCGGATGGGCACACTGCTGGACTGCTGATTCTTGCTGCCCGTGAAGAAGGCAGTAAAGGGGAAGCCGGTATACGCCTTTTTGCAGTATCTGCTGACAGTGAAGGTGTTCAGAGTCACTGGACACCCACCATGGATCAGACCCGCAAACAGGCAAAGGTTGAGATTGATAATCTCTTTGTTTCTGCAGCCAGCTGTCTCGGTGGTGAAGGGACGTCAGACTGGCCAGCCCTGGAACAGGTGCTGCAACTCGCATCGGTGGCCATTGCAGCAGAACAGGCCGGTGGTGCCCGTCAGGTGATGGAGCTGACCATTGATTACACCCGCGAGCGGGTTCAGTTTGGCCGTACTATTGCCAGTTTTCAGGCAATCAAGCATCGGGCTGCGGATATGATGCTGCAGGTTGAGTGCGCCAAATCTGCCGTGTATTACGCGGCCTGCGTAGCCGATGAAGTGCTCAAGTCTCTCTCTTCATCAGAGCAGGTCTCTGAGGTGAAAGACGAGTTGCCAGAAGCTGCGGCGCTGGCCAAAGCTTACTGCTCGGATGCCTTTTTCCACTGTGCGGCTGAATCTATTCAGCTTCATGGTGGTGTCGGATTTACCTGGGAATATGACCCGCACCTTTATTTCAAACGCGCTAAGTCCACCGAAACCTTCCTGGGGGATGGCGGTTTGCATCGGGAGCGTATTGCACGTCAGTTGTTGGATGATTCAGGACAGGTGAAGGGGTAATTATTATGAAAATCAGTTTCAGTCCTGAAGATGAACAGTTTCGTGCAGAAGTGGCTACCTGGTTAAAGGAAAACCTGACCGGTGAGTTTGAGCAGCTCCGCTTCCGTGGTGGCCCGGGTGATGAACATATGTTCCCGGAAGAGCGGAAAAAATGGGAACAGCACATGGCCAAAGCGGGCTGGCTCTGTGTGGGCTGGCCTGAAGAGTATGGTGGCCGGGGGCTCTCGATAAACCAGCAGGTTATTTTTAATGAAGAGTATGCTCGTGCCGGTGGCCCAGGTCATATGGGGCATATTGGTGAAGGTCTGGCGGGCCCAACCATTATTGCTTTCGGAACTGAAGAACAGAAGCAACGCTTTCTTCCTGGTATTGCCAATGGTACGGAGTACTGGTGTCAGGGATATTCCGAGCCCAGTGCCGGATCTGATCTGGCTAATGTCAAAACTAAAGCAGCACTGAATGAGTCTACCGGTCAGTGGGAGATCAGTGGTCAGAAGGTCTGGACCTCGCTTGCTCATGAGTCCGACTGGTGCTTTGTGATTGCCCGTACCGAACCCGGCAGCAAAGGTCATAAAGGGCTCTCCTTCCTTTTGGTACCTATGGATCAGCCGGGTATTGAAGTCCGACCTATTGAACAGTTGACGGGCACCTCAGAATTTAACGAAGTCTTCTTTGACAATGCCGTAACGGATGCCAGCAATATTGTCGGCAAGCCCGGTGATGGCTGGAAGATAGCCATGGCGCTGCTGGGCTTTGAGCGTGGTGTTTCCACTCTTGGGCAGCAGATGCAGTTCCTCAACGAGATGGATGAGATCATCCGGATCGCCAAGAAGAATGGCGCTGCAGAAGACCCTGCCATACGACAGCGCATTGCCGATGCCTGGATGGGGCTGCGCATCATGCGTTACAACGCGCTTCGCATGCTGTCCGGTTCACAGGATGGCTCTCTGCAGAAAGAGGCAATGATCTACAAACTTCACTGGGCTACCTGGCATGCCAATCTGGGCAAACTGGCAATGGATGTGCTTGGGCCTGAGTCAGAACTATTGGAAGAAGGGCCTTATGAATTGACCCGTCTGCAGTCTATGTATCTCTTTACCCGTTCTGACACCATTTATGGTGGCAGTAATGAAATTCAGCGGAACATTATTGCTGAGCGGGCACTGGAAATGCCCAAAGAGCCTAGGGCCTGTTGACGTTTCGCTGCGAGCTCAGCGGATCAGGGCGCGCTTATGACGAGGCGCGGCGTTGCAGTAAGGCTGGCTGCCTTTCAAAATGCCGCAACGAAGTCATAGGGGCACCCTGATCCGCCCGAAGGGTGACCCAGGAAAGCGCCATCTGCTTTGTCAGTCTTGCTGGATGTAGAATAACTACACGCTGCGCAAGCCTTCCGCGCATATGACGCTTTTCTGGGTCACTGAGCACGCAACGAAACGTCAACATGCCCTAGGGCCAAGTAGTTTTTTGAACCACAAAGAGCACGAAGAGCACAAAGGAAGAAAACGACAAGCTTTCCTTTGTGAGCTTTGCGATCTCTGTGGTTAACATTATTTGATAATAAGAATTAACGGGAGAAAGGCGATGTTGAACCCGGAATATGTACAGGGTCATAACCTGTTGGATGGTAAGTCAGTTCTGATTACCGCAGCGGCCGGTGCTGGTATTGGCTTTTCTGCTGCTGTGCGGGCGGCGGAAGAGGGCTGTCGTGCATTGATGATCAGCGATATTCACGAAGGTCGTCTGGTTGAAGCAGCAGAAAAAATCAAAGCGGAAACCGGGCTGAAGGCCATTTATACCCAGGTGTGTAATGTCACCAATGAAGAGCAGGTCCAGACTCTGGTGGCTGCTGCTGAGGAAAAACTCGGTGGTGTTGATGTATTGATCAACAATGCTGGACTGGGTGGCTCCAAACTGCTGGTAGAGATGGAGGACGCTGAGTGGAATCGGGTACTGGATGTGACCCTTACCGGCACCATGCGGATGACTCGAGCGATTCTGCCGAAAATGATGGAGCGCAAGTCCGGAGTGATTGTTAATAACGCCTCTGTACTGGGCTGGCGTGCACAAAAAGAGCAGGCACATTATGCTGCTGCCAAGGCGGGAGTGATGGCGCTGACCCGTTGCTCAGCTCTGGAAGCCGCTGAGCATGGTGTTCGTATCAATGCGGTGAGCCCGAGCATTGCCCTCCATGATTTCCTGCGTAAATCAGCGCCTCAGGAGCTGCTGCAACAGCTGGCTTCCAGAGAAGCCTTTGGCCGTGCAGCTGAGGTCTGGGAGATTGCCAATATCATGATGTTCCTGGCCAGTGGCTACAGTTCGTACATGACCGGTGAAATAATTTCTGCCAGCAGCCAGAGGGCCTGATGATGACTACGGTATTTAAAACACCCCATGAACTCCAGGATAAGGTTGGCTCTGTGCTGGGAGAAAGTCAGTGGCTGACCATTGACCAGGAAAGGATCAACCTGTTTGCTGAAGCGACCGGTGACCACCAGTGGATTCATGTTGACCCAGAACGTGCCAAGGACGGCCCTTTTGGTGCCTGTATCGCTCATGGTTACCTCACACTCTCTCTGGTCAGTCTGTTTCTGCCGGAGATTATGGACGTTCAGGGAATCAGTATGGGCGTCAATTATGGCACGGATAAAATACGCTTTCCGAACTCGGTGAAAGTCGGTGCCCGTATCCGTGGTGTGGGTGAGCTGATTAACGTTGAAGAAGTCAAAGGCGGGGTTCAGTCCACCGTTCGAGTGACTGTAGAAATTGAAGGTGAAGACCGGCCTGCCTGTGTGGTGGATACGATTTCCCGTTACTACCCAGAATAATCCGTTAACCCGGCAGGAAAGCCGGGTTGAAGCTTTCCAGCAAGCTCGAACAAGGAATAAGAACAATGAAAGACGCTGTTATTGTTTCAACCGCCCGTACGGCCATTGGTAAAGCGTTTCGCGGCGCATTTAATGATACTGAAGCACCGGCAATGGGTGGTCATGTAGTACGTGAAGCGGTTAAGCGTGCAGGCATCGAAGCGGGTGAAGTTGATGATGTGCTGATTGGTGCAGCGGCCCAGCAGGGTACTCAGTCGTACAATCTTGGTCGTTTATGTGCCATTGCCGGTGGTCTGCCGGAAACCGTTTCCGGTATGGCGATGGAACGCCAGTGTTCTTCTGGCCTGATGACCATTGCGACGGCTGCCAAAAGCATCATGTGCGATGAGATTGATATTGCTGTGGCGGGGGGGCTTGAGTCGATTTCTCTGGTGCAGAACAAGCACAAGAATACCTATCGCAACCTTTCCAAGGCGGCAATGGCCATGGATCCTGCGGCTTATATTCCCATGATTGAAACGGCTGAAATTGTTTCTGAGCGTTACGGGATCTCCCGTGAAGCGCAGGATGCCTATAGTCTGCAAAGTCAGCTGAGAACCACTGAAGCCCAGAAGGCTGGACTGTTTGCCGATGAAATTGTCCCAATGACGACAACCAAGAGCATCTTCAATAAGGAGACCAAAGAGGTGACTTATGAAGAGGTGACCCTGGCGCAGGATGAATGTAATCGTGCCAGCACCACACTGGAAAGTCTGGCAGGCCTGCAGCCGGTCTGGAACGACGGTCACTGGGTGAAAGAAGGCAACTTTATTACTGCAGGTAATGCTTCACAGTTGTCTGATGGTGCATCGGCTTCCGTTTTGATGAGCAGTAAGCTGGCTGAACAAAAAGGGCTTGAGCCTCTGGGGATTTATCGTGGTCTTGCTGTTGCTGGCTGTGCATCCGATGAAATGGGTATTGGTCCGGTGTTTGCCATTCCTAAACTGTTGAAGCGCCATGGGCTGAAAATGGACGACATTGGCCTGTGGGAGCTGAATGAAGCCTTTGCCTGTCAGGTTATTTACTGCCGTGATCAGCTGGGTATTCCCAATGAAAACCTGAACGTTAATGGTGGCGCTATTGCGATTGGTCACCCGTTTGGCATGTCCGGTGCCCGCATGGTGGGACATTCTCTGATTGAAGGTAAGCGCCGTGGAGCCAAATACGTGGTAGTGACCATGTGCATTGGTGGTGGTATGGGTGCTGCTGGTTTGTTCGAAGTGGCCTGATTTTTTTGTTGAACCACTAAGATCACAAAGCACACAAAGAAAAAGAAGGATTTAATATATTCTCATCTCAGCCATGAGAACGATGTAATATCTTCTCCTTGGTGGGCTTTGTGATCTTCGTGGTTAAAAAAACAGAGGATAATAATAACAATGGTCTCTACATCCACTATTCGTGAAAAGATGGAGCTCTATGTCCAACTGGTGAATCAGCGGGATATCGACGCCATTCTCGAACTCTATGACGACAATGCCACCGTTGAAGACCCTGTTGGTTCAGAGCCATTGGCGGGCATTGAAGCAATTTCCCGTTTCTATCGTGAAGGCCTGGGGCAGAGTGAAGCGTCTGCCGAGCAGACTGGTGAGGTAAGAACCACCACCAGTGGTGAAGGCGCTATTCCCTTTCAGGTAAAAGTAACTTTTGAAGGTCGACCCTGCGTGATTACTGTTATTGATGTTATGCAGTTTAACGATGCGGGCAAGATTACCTCCATGAAGGCCTACTGGAGTCAGGATAATCTGGAGGTGTTGGCATGACACTGGAAGAGCGCCTACAAAGGCTGGAAGCTCTGGAGGATATCCGTCAGCTGAAGCACCGTTACCTGAATGCCTGTGACTTAAAGGACGTTGAGAGTATCAGAGACTGCTTTGCTGAAGGTGAAATTCTGATTGATTATGGCCCTGTTGGTCTTTTTAACGACCGTGACAGTTTTGTCGGGTTATTTCAGGAGATGGCCTGCCATGATCATGTGATCGACCTTCATCACGGCGCCAACCCTGAAATCGAAGTGGAGGGCGACAAGGCTTTTGCAAGATGGGCGCTCTATTACTTCAATATTAATGGTGATACGGGGGCAACCCGGCAGCTTGGTGGCTTTTATCAGGATGAGTATCGTCGTACTGATGGCTCGTGGAAAATCGTTAAAACAACGTTTAAAGTTCACTCGGTTAAGGAGTGAATCATGTTCTGCCTGTTTAAGCTTTTTAAACAGGCAGCTGTCATTAATTATGTAAAATTATCTGTCCTTCTGGCTGTTCTCCTTCTTTGTTAATTGTAATAACCTTCTCGTTATACTTTATTTTTTAGGAAAGGCTATTCTATCCTGATAGGGTGCTCTCTCAATTTGATAACTGACTCATAGGTTAGCTTCAACCTTTCCAGTCATGAACTCAGACCAAAGTTGTTCCCAGCGCCCCTTACTCTGGATCAGTGCTCTTGTTGTCAAAAGCACTTCCGCTCCTGTTGCTTTCCACCTCATTCCAGAACCACATAATCGTTGCTTTACCAGAGTCTTACAAGCCGCTTCAGTAACTCCTGAACCTATTGGCCAATGGCGTTTAAGCGCCTGATGATAATTCATTAACTGGTGATTGTTTGTAAAATAGCTCACAGCTTTGTAGCGCTTCTCTGTCAGTGCGATTGTCTTTTTCGGGAGCTCGGCTGATTCAATTTCCTGAAGGATTTTTTTGGCTGCTCCACGCTTGTTTTTCAAACTATGTAGCCTGTCTTCAAGCCACTGGTGTCGCTTCGCCTTACTGGTTGGAAACAGTGCTTCCGCTGCTCCAGCTAAATATTCAGATGCATGATAAAAATCGAGTATCTGCCCAGAGGTATGTTGTTTCAAATAACTCCAGTTTTCTCTAGCCCCGTCAGCTACCCCGATGTATGTGGCATTTGGGTAGAGTCGTTTTAGATCTGCAATCTCCTCGTCGAGCTTGCTCATAAAGCTTTGTTTACCATACTCTGGCGAACTGGCTGTATATATCGTGTGGAGCCTGTCTCCATCTGCAGAATATAGGCTCAATGTCCCACACATGGCTTCCCTCCAGCCTTCTTCACAAAGCAGCATGCAGGTTCCATCCAGACCAATGGCTATTGTTTCAACAGGCTCTTTTAGTGGAGGAAGGTGGTAGTGAGTGTCTTGCTGGTCTTCAATTAATGCACCTACTCTGTCCGATAAATGCTTGATATAAGAATTTGAAAGCGTCCTTTGATGGTTGGTCTCAAAATCTTCTTTTACCGCAGGCGCTGGCATCTGGCTGTATTTCCAGGCGATAGACTTGGCAAATTTGGGGGTAGCTGAACCAATAATACCGGCACGAAGATCAAGTGCTGCCAGAGTACTGCCACCTCTGACACCCTGATATACGGAGCGCTCCAAAGGTATACGACCGTATAAGGTTTCATAGTGCTTAAGAACCTTTCCTTTGTAGTTCCACTTCTGCTGATTAACGACGATAGGTTCTTTATTGGGTGATTCAAATAGCCCCAATAACTCTTTTGTTCCAAGCTGCCCGGCTTCATTGAGTGCACGCTGTAAACTATCTTCAAGATTCAGCATGTTGCCTGAATCTATAGAAACTTCAATTTGCAAAACGATGCTTTTGGTAGAGCTGGAAATAACAGAAGCGGGCATGACAGTTAACTATTATGAGTGGTGTTCCCATAGTAGCTGTGAAAATAGAGCACTATTGTTTCAATCATTCAGAGAGAGCACCCTCCTGATAATTATAATTTTCTGGTAATGCAGAATGTATTTTTAATATTTCATTGCTGGATTATTTTGTGAGGTTATTAAATGGATATAATGTCAGGAATACAATCGGGAAATTTTGGAGGGATGTCAGAATCTAAAATTCAAACTGGAATTCCTCGATTCAAACACTATTTAGCCAGTTTGAGTGCCCCAAGAAAATGTCATGAAGTCAAGTGGCAGTGTGATAATTTGAGGCATCATCTAGTCCATGCAAACGCTGCTCTTGATACTTATCAAGTATCTGTGGCGGGTGTGGATGAAGTATTAATGGGTATTAGGTCAAAGTCTTCTGGAACATCTCATTGTGGTCTTCAACAGAATGACCTTGTTGAGCTAGAGAGAGTGAAATGCTGGTTACAGCAAAGTTTTGACTCAATAAACACCATTGAGAATGAACAGGGTGAATATCTTAATTATTTTGGTCAGGAGTGTGATCAATCAGAACCTTATCATTGTCATTAATCAAAAATAGCATCAAGTCAAATCATCTTAGAAAACAGGCTGAGCAAAAATCACAATAACTTTCAATCACTTTACGATACTAATGGAGAGCAGCAGGTTTTTTATGATGGTGGGAAAACCCAGTCTCCATCTGGCTATAAGCTGAGTGACTCAAATCAGCCTGAATTTGTCTATAGTCTCACCCATCCACAAGAGCGATGGAAAAATAAAAATAATTGCTTGCTGCAATCAATACTTCAGTCAATCTATGGGAGGTGCAATTCTTCATCTGAAATCGAGCAGATGGTTGCAAAACTAAGAGATGTATTGGTAAAAAATCGTATTGCTAAATATGGTGAACCATTGGATGCAACGAACCCTGAGACTGTAGAATGTATTTGTAATGCCATTGAAAAAGAGACTGGAGTTAAAATAGCGGTACTACAAATTCAACAATATTCAGAAGGCTTTATTTGTATGTTAAGCCATAACAATTACGACAAAGAAGGTCGCTATCTGATTGCTGTCTAATTATCTGTGCGTGATCGCTATGCACACTACAGTGCATTAATTTCAGCGTCAGAATAATTGTATATGGCTCAATAAAAGGTATCGGGTACTTTCATTTGGTATAGAGAGCCCATTTTTACTTGTTTATAGAAAGGTGTCTATAAATTGCTTAACCTTGGTGGACCTCAAGAATATATGCGGCGACGATGGAAACAAGCTTGGTCTACGTCTTCTGAAAAGGTCACGGGTTGCGTAATTGTCCAAAAATACTTTTGGAATAATTTCTCTATAGTTAATTAGCATCTTTACTATCGCAGCATGACCATTCATCAGTGCTGCCCCATACGAGCTAAATATAATGTCATTGCTTATATCTTTCTCAAGTAACTCCCGGACTGTGTATGAATGCCCAGCACATGAAGCTAGATGAAGTGCTGTCATGCCTTCCTTTGAAGTCCTGGCATTTGCATTTGCTCCAGCGCTAAGTAACTCCCTTACGATATCTGTTTGTCCATCAGCAGCAGCATAATGAAGGGCTGTTATGCCATTATTTTTAGGGCTGTTTACATCTGCTCCGGATTCAACAATACATCTGACCACTTTGATGTTTCTGGATTGGACAGCAGTATGTAATACTGATCTTCCGTCAGAAGATTTTGTATTAACATTAGCTCCTGCGCTAATCAGTTTGTTTATTAGATCAGTATTTTTCATTAAAGTGGCTCTATGTAATATCGATATACCAGTTTTTCCGTACTGTGAATTAATATCAGCTCCAGCATCAATCAGCGTATTTATTAGAGGGATATTTGTCATTGCAATGGCTAGATCTAATGGTGTCAGCATTGCTGTGTTTCGTACATTTATTTCAGCTCCAGCTTCAATCAGCGTATTTACTAAAGCGATATTTCCCTGTACAACGGCCATATGTAATGGTCTTATGCCACTTGTACTGAACTGGAAATTAATATCAGCTCCGGCTTCAGTCAGCTTATTTATCATAGGGATATTTCCTATTACAATAGCCATACCTAACGCGGTTGCACCATCTTCTTCGTACTGTGAATTAATATCAGCTCCAGCATCAACTAACATCATGGCAGCTACGAGGCTTTTATTTGCAATGGCAACGATGAGAGGAGAGGTAAGTTCGCCTCTTTTTAAGTCGTAAATTGGACCCTTTGCTAATAATGGTTCTTCATTCAGTATTTTCTGTATTTTGCTGATATCTTCATCTCGGCAGGCTTGTAAAAGTACATCACTCTCTTGCAGATTAGCTCCATCCTCTCGTGTTAAAGGAAGTGCGTCTCCTTGACAAATGCAGCATTTTCGCTGAGTGATGAGGGGAAGTCGACTAAACCACTTTGAAATACACTCAAGATGGAACTGATGCTTTGGCTTGCAGGCAGACACAGCTACAGAATGTCGACCGAAATTCTCCCTGCAAATAGGGCATGGCTCATCTTCTGAAATAGAGTGGGCAAGGTTTGTAAAAGAATTAGATAGGGGGGAGATTGATGAGCCAGTCATTATTAATTCCTTGTTGTTTCGAGAGAAGTGAGCTCTCTTATTATTGCTAGGTCGGTCAAGCTAATTTCTCGTTGATATGAGGCTAAGTAGCTGAACTATCTAGCTTAAAATATGGTTCTTTAGTGCCAGTTTTGATAATTAGACCTTAGTGCTTTAAAAAGGTTCATTGTGGTTCATTTAATTAGCTGGTGCTGACTCTATGCCTCTTTAGGTCACATCTTCCGCGCTGGAATGGTGTGTTGGGGCGGAACGTTTTCTATTGTATTGGGTGGGGGACTGGCGAGGGGTGGAGATAGTGAATGAGCCTTGCTAGTTGGGGAGTCTAGCAAGACTTAAGTTTCATTGAGAAGTTTTTCTATTACTGGGAACACCAGTCTCATAATAACTCTTCATATTCCGGGCAATTTTGTTGACGGCGCCATCCAGCGCTTTTTTGACAAACAGTTTGTCCAGCAATTTTCCCAGGAAGCCAAAGCGAACGGTGTAGCTCATGGTAGTGGTCAGTTGAGTCTTTTCACCTTTTGGCTGGATTTTGTAGATAAAACAGGCTTCCCGGAAAGGCGCTGGCGCTGGACCATCGCCTTCATGAAGCCGAATCACAAAGCCCTGCTTCTCTTGCCAGTGAGTAACGGTTTCATCCAGGAACTTGCCATTTTTCTGGAAGACCCGACGACTGGCGCCTTTTCCTTCAACAGGCCCGGGATGCAGTTCACAACCGGTGAGGTTTGGGACGTAATTGACCGCCTGGGTAAAGTCGCGAAGAATCTCCCAGGATTTCTCCAGCGGGAGATCAATATCGATGGTGCTGGTTGCTTCGGTAGTCATTGTTATTATCCTCCATCACCAAAAGCGTACATGGATTATACGAAAATACCGTCTGGTTTTCCTAAGGTTGTCCCTGCGAAACTAATGTGACGGAATTTTCATTGATCTGGCTTAGCTTAACTCACAGTATTTTCTGCTGCATCGAGAAATGCAGGCTTTTCACCGCCGCCATGAACGGTGACATCAGCACCACTGACATAGGAAGACAATGGTGATGCCAGATACAGACAAGTGTCACCAATATCCGATGGGTTGGCAAAACGCTGTAACGGTACGGTTTTGGCGACACTGGCGATGCCTTCTTCATCCCCATAATGCAGATGTGCCTGTTCGGTAAGAATTAACCCAGCGGTCACTGCATTGACTCTTACCTTGGGAGCCCACTCGACCGCCAGGGACTGGGTGAGGTTCAACAGACCTGCCTTGGCAGCGCCATAGGCAGCTGTACCTGGAGAAGGGCGTTTGGCGCTGACACTGCAGATATTAATAATCACACCGCCTTCAGTCTGCTCCTGCATAACCGCATTGGCTTTCTGGCAAAGGTTCAGTGGTGCTATCAGATTCAGACGGATAATGGACTCGGAGAATCGGGGGGAAACCGTAGCGGCATCGGCATTTGGGGCACCACCGGCATTGTTAACCAGAACATCAAGGCGGCCAAATTCTTTAATGGTGCTGCCGATTAACTGGTCAATCTGTTCCAGGTCACGAACATCGCAGGGGAAAAAGACGGCAGTGTTCTGATTGCCCTGTGCGCTGATGGCAGAAGGTAGCTGCTCAGGCTCCTGACGTCCACAGATCACCACATGAGCACCCTGTTGCAGAAAACGCTCACTGATGCCTTTGCCGGCACCTTTACCTCCACCGGTGACAAGTACCACTTTACCGGTAAAATCCAGAGGATTACTCATCGCTGCCTTCCCGTCTTCGTTTTTATTCGATTCGTTGAATTGTCTGTTCCTGATGTTACCGGCTGTGTCAGGGGCTGTATTAGTCTTGTTGGACGATGTTGCTCTTGCCCGCCATTGAAAAAATGCCTGACAGTGAAAAACCTTGAGCGAAGAGAAACACCCACCGCTGCTCAGCTGTCTGACAGCACCGGCTACATAGCGTGTTCACAATGGGTGTTGGGTGGAAATGCCGAGCGATCAGCGGCGCCCCTTTCGTATTGAGAAAAGGCATAATAACAAGAAGGAGAGCGGGTAATGAGTGCAATTCCAGAGGGACATTTTGTTCAATTGGAAGATGGTCTGTCACTTCACTACCACGAAGCCGGTCAGGGAGAGGCGGTACTTTTCCTGCATGGCAGTGGACCCGGTGCCAGTGGTTACAGCAATTTCAAGGGCAACTATCCGATTTTTGCCGAAGCGGGCGTGCGAGCGATTGTTCCTGACCTTCCGGGATACGGGTTGAGTGATAAACCGGAAACAGAATATACCCTCGATTTTTTTGTTGGCGCAGTGAAAGGCCTGATTGACCAGCTGGCAATTGATTCCGTTACCCTGGTGGGTAATTCGCTGGGCGGTGCCATTGCTATCAAGTTGACTCTGGATTATCCCGAGCTGGTCAGGAAGTTGATTCTTATGGCGCCAGGCGGCCTGATGGAAAAAGAGCAGTACTTTCAGGAGATGGAAGGTATCCAGAAGATGGCAGCAGCCTTTGCCTCCGGTGAGTTGAAAGACGCTTCTGGTATGCGCCGTCTGTTAGGGCTTCAACTGTTTGATGCCTCGCAGGTGACGGATGAAACCGTCAATGAGCGGGTAGCTGTTGTTCATGAACAGCCAGCCTGCGTATTGTCCACCATGCAGGTGCCGAATATGGCATCCCGCCTTCATGAGTTGAAATGCCCCATCTTTGGTATCTGGGGTGTCAACGACAAGTTCTGTCCTTCCCGCGGTGCGGACACCATGATGAATGCCTGCAGCAATATCCGCTTCACATTGTTAAGTGAATGCGGTCACTGGGTGATGGTTGAGCATGAAGCCTGGTTCAATCGCCAGTGCATTGATTTTATTCGGCATAACTAAGAAAACCTTTGTTACAGCATTTTCCAAATTAAAGAATAAATACAATGAATAACGAAAAAAGAGCGCAGTACGGTGATGAGCTTTATGAAGCTCTGAAATCAGGAAAAACCATCGAGCCGCTGACCAATCGTGAAAGTGATATCACCATTGAAGATGCCTACCACATCTCCCTGCATATGGTAGAACGCCGTGTGGCAGCTGGTGACCGCATTGTGGGCAAGAAAATTGGGGTTACCTCCAAAGCGGTTCAGGACATGCTGAATGTTCACCAGCCGGATTTTGGTTTCATCACTGACGAGATGTGGTTCAAAAATGGCGACACCATCTCCTGTTCAGAGAATAAATTGATTCAGCCTCGAGCAGAAGGTGAGATTGCTTTCAAGCTCAAGAAAGATCTGGTGGGGCCTGGTGTGACAGAGAAGGATGTTCTGGAAGCCACGGAGTGCGTCATGCCGTGTTTTGAAATTGTCGATTCCAGAATTCATAACTGGCAGATCAAAATTCAGGATACGGTTTCAGATAATGCTTCCTGCGGGGTTTTTGTGTTGGGCGAAGAACAGATTGATCCCAACACTATCGACCTGCCTTCAGCACAGATGAAAGTGTATAAAAATGGCCAGCTGATCAGTGAAGGGCTGGGTTCAGCGGTTCAGGGTGATCCACTGACCGCTGTCGCCTGGCTGGCAAACACGCTGGGAGAATTTGGTATTCCATTCAAGGCTGGAGAGATCATCCTGTCCGGCTCCCTGGTGCCATTGGAGCCGGTACAGCCCGGTGATGTGATGGAACTGGAGATTGAAGGTTTGGGCAAGGCCGCTGTGACATTTGGAGAATAACAAGATGAGTCAGAAACTGAAGGCAGTCATCATTGGGCCGGGTAATATCGGTACCGACCTGTTGATGAAAATGAAACGCTCCGAATGGATTGAGCCAGTCTGGATGGTGGGTATTGACCCGGAATCCGAGGGCTTGAAGCGTGCCCGTGAGATGGGCATCAAAACCTCTGCAGAAGGTGTGGATGGTGTTCTTCCTCATGTAATCAAGGACGATATCCGAGTCGCCTTTGATGCCACCTCCGCTTATGTACATGTAGAAAACAGCCGCAAACTGAATGAACTCGGCGTCATTATGATTGATTTGACGCCCGCGGCCATCGGCCCGTTCTGCGTTCCTCCGGTTAACCTGAGAGAACATACCGAACAGCTGAAGCTCAATGTCAACATGGTGACCTGTGGTGGACAGGCTACTATCCCCATGGTGGCTGCTGTCTCTCGAGTTCAGGAAGTTGAATACGGTGAGATTGTTGCCACCGTATCTTCACGCTCTGTAGGGCCTGGTACACGACAGAATATTGATGAGTTTACCCGCACAACTTCTGGTGCTGTTGAAAAGGTAGGTGGAGCGAAGAAGGGTAAGGCGATCATTATCATCAACCCTGCCGAGCCACCACTGATTATGCGGGACACCATTCATTGTCTGACCGCTGGAGAGCCGGATCAGGCGGCCATAACCCGGTCTGTTCACGATATGGTGGCTGAGGTTCAGAAATACGTTCCGGGCTATCGTCTGGTGAATGGGCCGATCTTTGACGGCAACCGGGTTTCTGTTTTTATGGAGGTTGAAGGCCTTGGCGACTTCCTGCCCAAGTATGCGGGTAACCTCGATATCATGACCGCTGCAGGCCTGAGAACGGCTGAGATGTTTGCTGAAGAAGCGGCAAAAGGCGCAATCACCTTACCGGCACGTGGAGAATAAACAATGAATCTGAAAGGTAAGAAAGTCACTCTCCATGACATGTGTCTGCGTGATGGTATGCATGCCAAGCGTCACCAGATCTCTCTGGACGAAATGGTGAACATTGCGACTGCCATGGACGAGGCAGGCATTCCTCTGATCGAAGTTACCCACGGTGATGGCCTGGGTGGTGCTTCCGTTAACTATGGTTTTCCGGCTCACACGGATGAAGAATACCTGGATGCCGTTATTCCCAAGATGAAAAATGCCAAGGTGTCTGCCTTGCAGTTACCCGGCATTGGCACCCTGGATCACCTGAGAATGGCGAAAGACCTGGGCGTTTCCACCATTCGTGTCGCAACTCACTGTACCGAAGCCGATGTATCGGAACAGCATATTGGCATGTCTGCCAAGATGGGGATGGATACGGTTGGCTTCTTGATGATGGCCCATATGGTCAGTGCCGAGAAAGTTCTGGAACAGGCCAAATTGATGGAGAGCTACGGAGCAAATTGTATTTACTGCACCGACTCTGCCGGTTATATGCTGCCGGATGAAGTGACAGAAAAGCTGGGTCTGTTACGTGCTGAGCTGAATCCTGAAACCGAAATCGGCTTCCACGGTCACCATAACCTGGCCATGGGAATTGCTAACTCTCTGTCTGCCATTGAGGCGGGTGCCACCCGTATTGATGGTTCCGTGGCAGGACTTGGTGCCGGTGCCGGTAATACGCCTCTGGAAGTCTTTGTTGCGGTGCTTAATCGCATGGGGGTTGAAACCGGCGTTGACCTTTACAAGATCAGCGATGTGGCAGAAGACCTTGTAGTGCCGCTGATGGATCAGCCGATTCGGATCGACCGTGATGCACTGACACTGGGTTATGCGGGTGTTTACTCTTCCTTCCTGCTGTTTGCCAAGCGCGCTGAAGCCAAGTATGGCGTTCAGGCCCGGGATATTCTGGCAGAGTTGGGTCGTCGTGGAACAGTGGGTGGCCAGGAAGACATGATCGAAGATCTGGCCCTGACCATGGCTAAAGAGCAGGGGCTCATCTAACTATCGTTCCTCAGGAGCCTGTCGGGCTTAACCGGCCGTAGCGAGAAAAAGCCCGGTTTGAGCCAGTTTTTATGCTGATTTGAGGCGAATAGTGGTTCTATTCAACGAAAAGCAGCATAAAAAATGGCCAAATCCGGTTTTTTCGCAGTAGGCCAGCGTTAAGTCCGACAGGCTCCTAGACCACAAAGGCCTGGTGCGCTTTGTGGTCTTCGTGGTTAAAAAACTTTTGAACAGCAGACTTCAGCCTATGAACAATTTTAATAATAAAGTGGCTGTTATCACCGGTGCAGGTGGTGGCATTGGACGGGAGATGGCGCTTCAGCTGGCGAAAGAAGGCTGTCATTTGGCCCTGGGTGATATCAGTCAGCAGGGGCTGGATGAAACGGCCAAGCTGCTTGAATCCTATGGCGTAAGAGTCAGCCGCCATATTGTTGATGTTACTGACCGCAAAAGGATGGAAGCTCTGCCTGCAGAAGTGATTGACGTGCATGGTGCTGTCAATCTGCTGGTCAATAATGCGGGGATTACCCTGCAGAGCAGTTTTGAAGACCTGAGTATTGAGCATTGGGAGCTGGTGATTGGCATCAATCTGTGGGGGGTGATCTATGGCACCAAAGCGTTTCTGCCTTACCTGAAAGAGCAGGGCAGGAAAGGCCCTGAGAATGCGCATATTATCAATATGTCCAGTCTGGCGGGCTTTATTGGTATGCCTAATCAGTCTTCTTACTGCGCAACAAAGTCAGCAGTGCGGGCGATCAGTGAAACACTGTGGGCTGAGCTGCATATGGATAATATTGGAGTGACCAGTGTTCATCCTGGGGCGATTAAAACCAATATACTTAAAGCGCATCTGGACAAGGCAGGCAATCCGGCAAATGCAGCAGCTATAAATAGAAAAGTCGATAAGTTTGCTATGGATACCGATAAGGCGGTTGCAAAAATGCTGAATGCGGTCAGGAAGAATAAACAGCGAGTGGTTATTGGTACTGATTCACATATGGTAGAAAAATTTAAAAGACTGCTTCCTTCAGCGATTCACAAGCCCTTTGCGAAGATGTTTGCGAAAGAGCAGCTGGCTCGGACGGGTTGATATTTCATTCAGCATCACCATTTTTATGAAATGGTGATGCTATTACTCGTCACCAGGTGATTCACTATCTTTCTCCTGCTCTTTAATTTCCTGCACCCAGCGGAAGACTTCTGCAACAGGTTCAATCAGTTCACCAGGGATGAAATCGGCAATGTTTAAATGAAACAGGGCATGAGCCAGTGGAACGTTTTCAAGGACAGGAATGCCTTCTTTTTCTGCAATTTTGATAATAAACCGGGCATGACCACCACGTCCTTTAACAGTAACAATAGGAAGGGGTGTTTTACCTTGACGGTACTGCAAGCCAATCGCCAGATGAGTTGGGTTTTTGATCACAACGTCTGACTTGCCAGTGTTTTCAGCCTGATTCAGTATTTCCTGATGGATTTCCTTACGTTTACCTTTGATTTCCGGGCTACCCTCACTTTCTTTATGCTCCCGCTTGACTTCGTCCTTACTCATTCGGTTCTGTTTCATAAAGTTATAGCGTTCAAACATATAGTCGAGAACTGCAATAATCACAAAAGCGACCATTGAGTAGAGCAGCAATTTTTTTATCAGATGGGCGGCGACTGGTAATATGCATGAACTACCGCAATATGGCATGTCAACCATATCACCAATACTTGAGTAGATAACGTAGTAAACAACAAAGGTCAGAAATAGTATTTTGATAATTGACTTGAAAAACTCCATCAAGTTTTTCATAGCAAAGATTTTCTTTAACCCTCCAACCGGACTGATCTTTTCGATATCAGGTTTGATTCCCTCTGGCGCAAACAGCAGACCAAACTGCATTATGTTTCCTGCAATAGCTGAAAGCATGGATACGGCAACCAGTGGAATCAATAAGTCCATGGTCATATTAAGAATACCCATGGTCACAACTTTAAATGAGACTTCAAACGGTTCGTTATAAACCTGGGCAGGAAATACAACCATTGCCTTAAAGGTCTCAATATAGGTTTCACTCATGAACCAGAGTGTTGCTAATACAGCGATGAGGTTAAAGGTACCTGACACCTCTTTGCTTTTGGCAACCTGCCCTTTTTCACGGGCGTCCCGGAGTTTTTTGGGGGTGGGTTCTTCGGTTTTTTCTGCACTCATTTCCAGATCACTCCCAATGATTCAAACAGATCGGGGATTCCCATCATGTATTTGCGGGACAGTTCCAGAATGGTTGCCATGTAAACCACAAGAATGGCACAGGCAACGGCAGACTTAATTGGCATGGCCAGAATAAACACATTCAACTGGGGAGCTGCCCGGCTGATCAGGGCAATGCCAAATTCGGTAATAAACATACAGATAATGACTGGCGCAGAGAGCCACATGGACAGTTGGATAATCAGGTCAAACTGTCCCAGGAAAAATGTCACTGCTTCCTGGTTGATGTTTGGAAAATAGCTGAATACTGGCCAGACTTTATAGGTGAGCATCAGGCTTTCTAATATCAATAGAAATAACCCACTGGTCATGACCAGAGCAATAAGTGCCTGGCTGAACAGGATACCCATAGGGGAGGTTTCCGCCCCCGAAAATGGATTCAGGGTGCTTGCCATTGAAGCCCCCCGCTGGTTATCAATAAAAAAACCGGCCGCTTCCAATGCCCAGAATGGTATGGCCAGAACAAAACCCATAATCGCGCCGATGAAGGCCTCCTTAATGACAATGCCACTAGTGTCATAGATTGACAGTGCCTCATCTGGTTTGGCTTCAGAGAGCATCGGATGCATGAAAAGCACCAGGCACATGCAAATGCCGTTACGTATCATGGCTCCACCCAGGTTGCGCTTATGCAGCATGGGAAGAACAGTAAACATGGCAACAATTCGGGGCATGCCCATTGAAAGTATGTAAAACCACTCTTTCAGATCATCAACGGGCAGGATCATTATCAGAGCCTTTCAAGCATATCCATGATTGCAATCGAGAAGTTATAGATCTCGATGCCCATCCAGCGGGATGTCAGGAAGATACTGATAATGACCGCTACCAGCTTAAATGCAAAAGGCAGGGTTTGTTCCTGAATTTGTGTCAGTGCCTGAATCAAACTGATTAACAGACCTACAACGGATGCAGCGATAATTGGAGGCATTGAAAGTAACAGTGTCAGCCACAGTGACTGAGCTGTGAGTGTCAGTATATGCGGGTCATGCATAACTCAGCACCAGTCCGTGGATCAAACGGGTCCAGCCATCCAGCAAAACAAACAGTAACAGTTTGAATGGCAATGATATGGTCATTGGTGACACCATCATCATACCCATGGCAAGAAGTATGTTAGAGACAATCAAATCGATAACAATGAACGGCAGGTATAAAAGGAAGCCTATTTCAAAGGCTTT
The DNA here is from genome assembly GCF_965196975.1 of Endozoicomonas sp. Classification (NCBI taxonomy): domain Bacteria; kingdom Pseudomonadati; phylum Pseudomonadota; class Gammaproteobacteria; order Oceanospirillales; family Endozoicomonadaceae; genus Endozoicomonas; species Endozoicomonas sp. The sequence continues at coordinate 2,715,171 of NZ_OZ239981.1, read as the reverse complement.
GGTCAGTTCACTGATACAGTATGATGGCATCAGGATCACCAGGTCGTCAGCGGTCAATTGGGCCTGATATGCCTTTGGCCACAGTATTCTTGCGCTTTTCAGGAAGAAATTTCGTTCTCGTTCTGTTGTATTCTTTTTCAGGAAGTCTCTGTAGGGGGTTATTAACAGCTCGATATTATTCATCAGGACTTCGCTGTCGTCGGTCTGAAAGCTGATATTTTCCTCTTCAATAATATCCCATGCCTCAAAACCTACCGGTGCCATAATATACAGGGTCAGGATAATGGCCAGAGCATTCATGGCAATATTGGGAGGAATCTGCTGAAGACCGGTGGCATTTCGCAGGATGGAAAAAACGACAACCAGCTTAAGGAATGATGTCCCCATGACGGCCAGAAAAGGCACCAGCGCCATTAGCGCCAGTGGGATCATCAAATAAAATGGACTGGTTAGAGTAATAGCACCGCTTTCCATAGTCGCCCTTTATAAGTCTCACTGTTTGATCAGGAGGCTTCTTATTTAAGATGGCCCTAAAAGACATCAGTCGACAATTCTGGTAATGCGTGCACCCAGTCGATTATTGATCTGTACAAGTTGGCATTCGGCAATCAACTTACCACCGGCTCGAACACGAACCGGTTGCTCGATAGGACGATCCAGTTCAAACACATGCCCTGCCTGAAGACTCTGAACTTCCTGTGCGCTGAACTGTTGTCGTCCCACTTCAAATAAAAGGTCAATTTCAATATTGGACAGGTCTATGGAGCCCTGTTCATGATCGATTTGTTCCTCTTCCATTGTATCCATCCTGTGCTTGATGGTGATTTGCGAACCTTCAGCTTCACCGATGAAAGCAATTTCCTGACTGACTCTGATAATCAGTTGTTGCCCGGTGACGTGGTAATGGAAAAAAACAATGTCTCCAACACCCAGTTCACTGATTTCATCTTTGGACAGTTTTGCCCGTCCAAGTTCCAGACCCGTCCAGATAGGTATATCGGTGGTTTGATTCTGGATATGAGTGGGGAGTAGTTTGAGCAGCTCAAATACAATGGGGTTGCTTTCCAGATAAATAGGGTATTGTGTTCCCGCTATCCGGATGTTCATGGCCAGCTCTGCTCGTTTTGACTGATCAGCATTGGGCATCATGTCAGAAAACTTGATTGAAATTCCAAGGCCTTGCATCAGATACTCAAGAAGAACCTGCAGTCTGTTTTCCAAGGCAGCCAGCATCAACTCTCTGGGAAGCTTTAGTAGCACCTGACTACTGAGGTTGTCCGGCATGATACGGTCAATGAATGCACTGCCCGTATAGAACGAGACAGGTTGATGGTTTATTTCAAGTTGCATGCAGATGGCTGGCATGTTTTCTGCCGCAATACTGCTCAATGAAATATCCCACCTGTCCTCATTTACCGGCAGAGCAAGCTCTGTATGTCGACCACTGAGAATTTGGCTGAGCAGCAGCTGCGAGGGTGAGACAGAGGGTAGATCAAGAGTTTCTGCTGCCATGGTTCAGCCTATGCCCGATCGTTGCTGGAAGAGTTCTGGTCGTTATCTTCAGCGACATACTGGTTGCGGGAACGGCCATCAGTATCCTGATTGTCGCCACCTGACATGTTGATATTCACCTGAACCTTGTCATTTGAGAATCGCTCTGCCAGCATTTTCTGAAGGTTGGCTTCATGCTGTGCAAGAAAATTACCCGCTTCAGCGGATGACGTGTTCATGGTTACCGTCAGTTCACCACCCTGCCTTTGAATTCTTATCTCAGTGCCAGGAAGTACACTGTCTTTCAAGGAGATGCGGACTTCAGCTCCATTCACTGCATCTTTGGCAGAGACTTGAATCTGGTCGGCCAGTTTCTGCAGTACAGCATCTATCTCCTTAACACTACTGATTTGTTGGATTTCACGAAGCTGAGCATCCGCTTTTATCTGATTCTGGTGATTGTTGAGCATGGTATGCTCAGAACCATCCCGCATATGTTGAAACATATTTTCACCGCCCTGATCCTTTTCCTGACGGCCTTTGATCGCATCTTTAGAGCTTTTATTACGCTCCGCAAGCAGGCTTTCGAGGCTTTGTTCCTTATCCCCTCCTGCTTTTTTTTCTTTTTCCCGTTTCTCTTTTGCCATCCGATCAGCAAAGTCGCTGGCCTGTCTTTCAGACACTTTTCGACTTTGCTGATTGTAATCCTGCTGCTGAGGAGGCTGGGTTGACTGGGTATTGCCGTTTTGATTCACACCTTGTGTTGACATGATCTCTGATCCTATTCCTTGGATTTAACGGTAAACTCTTCCATTTCCAGGTCTTCAAGACGCTTGGCTTCTTTTTCAGCCTCTTCATCCTGCACTTTGCAGAATTCTTCAAACTTCTCTACTGCCAACTTTGCTTTGTAATGTTTCTGTTTTGCGGCTTCAAGAATCTGTTCAGCTTCGACAACCTTTTGTTCCGCTTCAACTACACGCTGTTCTGCTTCAGAAATTGCCTGCTCCATTGAGGCATCTTTTTCACGCAGCATGGCTACTTTCTGTTTTAGTCTGTCCAGGTCTTGCTGCTGAATACTGGTGTTCATAATATTATCGTATAGACGCTGTTCTTCTTGACTACGCCATGCAATATAATCCTGCAGTTCTTGTTTGCGTTGCTCGACTTCCTGTTGACGTCGCTCAACCTCTTGTTTAGCAAGTTCCACTTCCTGCTCGCGCTGTTTTACTTCACGCTCCGCTGCTTGCTCGCGAATATTCTTAACCTTCAGCAGCTCCTTAAGCATTTTCTCAGTAACCTACAATATGCTGAAGTTGCTGAATAGCGTGTTCAAGTGGAACGAGCTCATCCGTTCTCTGTTTTAAAAATGATCGGATGGTTTCAATTTTTTGCAGGGCTTCATCAGCGACAGGGTCTGCACCCTGTTTGTACTCACCAACTTTAACCAGAAGTTCAATTTCTTCGTATTTAGACATTAGCTCCCTGGCTTTGGCTGCTGCAGCCTGATGTTCAGGAGTCGTGATGGCATTCATAACACGGCTAGCACTGGCTAATACATCAATAGCAGGGAAGTGGCTTGCAGCTGCCAGCTTTCTGGAAAGAATGATATGACCATCGAGAATTGAGCGGGTTTCATCTGCTACCGGCTCCGTCATGTCGTCACCTTCTACCAGAACGGTATAGAGTGCAGTGATTGAGCCAACATCTGACATGCCTGTCCGTTCCATCAATTTAGGCAGTGTTGCAAAGACTGAAGGAGGGAAGCCTCGGCGAGTGGGAGGTTCTCCAGCAGCTAGTCCGATTTCACGCTGGGCACGAGCAAAACGGGTGACTGAGTCCATCAGTAAGAGAACTCGCTTGCCTTTGTCGCGGAAATACTCGGCAACGGCTGTTGCTGTATACGCGGCTTTGGATCGTTCCATCGAGGACTTGTCGGATGTTGCCACAATAATAACGGACTTTTTAACCCCTTCTGGCCCCAGGTCGTGCTCAATAAACTCCCGAAGTTCACGCCCCCGTTCACCGATTAGGGCGAGAACCGTAACATCAACTTCTGCCCCTTTTACCAGCATGGACAGCAGGGTACTCTTACCACCACCCGCTGCAGCAAAAATACCCATCCTCTGGCCTTCCCCACAGGTCAGAACGCCATCAATAGCCTTGACACCCAGCGGAATCGGGTGGTCAATAATTCGTCGAGTCATTGGGTCTGGTGCATCTGCGTAGACCGGATAGTGTGCTTCGGGTTCAATGCCGTTAAACGCTTCCGGATTTAAGGGGTTGCCCATACCATCCAGTACATGCCCTAGAAGGTGTGGTCCAACAGCGACATGATGCACTTTTCCTGTTGGGATCACTTCAGTAGTTGATGATATCCCCATGATTTCTCCCAGCGGGGATAAGACCGTTTCATGCCCCTGAAAACCAACAACTTCAGCATAGGAGTTACGGTCATTGTCATTAGGGTTATTTGGAGAGACCAGCTGACAGAGCTCGCCGATTTTAACACCGGGCACAGCCGCCTTAATGATCATGCCCTGTACTTCGGTGACCCGGCCACGAATATCAACCAGTCTGCTACTTTCAACCGTTCCCTGAAGTGCAGTGGTCAGGTAGTTAAACGCTTGAGCCAACTTGATGCCTCCATTATTTTTCTGATACTCAAAGTGCGGTTATGTAAGATCCTTCCCATTTCTATGGTTGGAGAGATTTGCACTTTGTATTCTTCACTGTTTGGAGTTATTACCAGACGCGACGGAGTATAGTTTGTCTGCTCGACGCTGAGCTGGAAATATGATTCTTGCTCACGGCATTAAGCCTTATAGGCTTCTATTTATATTCTCGGCTCAATAATTTAGAGCTGAAATGACCGTGATGAATTATGTGTAGATTGAGGGTGTGGGGAAGGGCGGAAAAGGAGGGGATAACCCTCCTTTAATATCTAACTCAAATAATTAAACCATCATTCCCATGTCACCAGGACCACCAGGGCCTCCAGGTCCACCTTGTTGTGGACGCGAAGGCGCTTTTGGAGAAGCAGGTTGATCCTGTTTGGACTTATCCAGCTCACTTACACACCATTCCAACGTGTTAACGAATTTTTCCAGTGTTGACTCAAACAAGCCGTAGTCACAGGAAGCCTGAAGAGAACGTATTAACAAAACTTCTGTTTTGTCATGGTTCAGTGCCAGAAATGCCCCCTGCATACTGTGATGCTGAAGGTTCAGAGAGAGCATTTTTTCAAAAAGTTCGGTTTTGGCTGAATCATGAGCATCCATTGGTCGAACAGAAGCAACAAACACCAGAGCTTCATCGTCTTCCAGGTATTCCATGTTAACGATTAAGGTATCGTCAAAACACAGACCACAGGCATCATGTTCATTTAATTTGAGTTCTCCCAGACCGATGCTCTGGGCAAAGTGTTGTAGATGTTGTTCTACATTCTGCTTGAAAGACATCAGGCCCTTCCCTCCACTGATTTATTTTTCATAATTGAGCAGTTTATTTTGATAATCTATTTATAGCTTAGACACTATATATAGCTCAGACATTCCGCATGGGAAAAAAATCCATAGATTTAATCGGCTGATTGACACATTTCATAAAAAGCTGGAAAAAATGACAGAATCAATGGATGAAAAGCCCGCTACTTTCCTTCATGATACGAAATCATTAAAAGCTATTAGTGTTATTTGGTAGATAGTTTGTGATTGATGACGCCATTTGGATGAAAGAAGCCCTGTTAGAAGCGGATAAAGGCCGTATCATAGGGGAGGTACCCGTGGGAGCAGTGGTCGTTAAGGATGGTCGCGTCATCGCTCGGGCCTGTAATCAACCCATTTCGTCCTGCAATCCGGTTGCTCATGCCGAAATTCTGGCACTTCAGTCAGCAGCTACCGCCATTGGGAACTACCGCCTGCTGGATTGTGACCTCTATGTCACGCTGGAGCCCTGCACCATGTGTGCAGGTGCCATTGTCCACAGCCGGATTCGTCGCCTGATATATGGAGCAATAGAACCCAAGGCAGGAGCCATTGTCAGTGCAGCAAGAGTTCTTGAGCAGCCTCAGATGAACCACCGGGTAGAGGTTACTGGTGGTGTTCTTCAGGCTGAATGCAGTGAGATGATCAGTGATTTTTTCCGTTTTCGGCGCCAGCAGATTCGTGAAGAGCGAAGAAAGCAGCCTTTTGTTGATAAATAGCATAAGAAATGGCCTATGATTGCTGGTTTCCGAAGGCTGGTTTCGATTATTATAGGCAGCCTTTGATCATCCCCCTGAGTTGAGAGGCTGTAGCATAAGGACTGGCTTGTAATCCAATCAGGAAGTGGCCATTCATGCGAGCTTCCTGATGCTCATTATTATTAGCTCATCCAGGCTGTAGCTCCTCATAGCTGTTAATTGGCCCGAGGACAGACCAGAACATGCTGATACTGCGTGGCGCCCCTGCACTTTCCCAGTTCCGCAGTCAAAAGCTGCTTGCTCAGTTGCAGAGCAAAGTGCCAGAGATCTCCTGTGTTGTTGCTGAATTCCAGCATTACGTCAAAATCCAGTCGTCCTGTGAAACAGGGCTAAGTGAAAGGCAGGCTGATATTCTGGCCAGGCTTTTGACCTATGGCCCAAAAATTCAACAGACAGAGCCAGAAAACTTTGCCTCTCAGGCAGAATTTCTGGTGGTTCCCCGTCCGGGCACGATTTCCCCCTGGTCCAGTAAGGCATCCGACATTGCTCACAATTGTGCCTTGGCATGGTTCAGCGAATCGAGCGAGGCGTTCGTTTTGTGGTGTTTGCAGATACCACCTTGTCTGGAGACCAGGAAGCACTGATTGCTGATCTACTGCATGACCGGATGACCCAGGCAGTCTTCCGTGATGAGCATGAGATTCCAACATTATTTGCTGTGTCCGGACCCTCCCCTATGACGACTGTACCCGTTCTGGAAGGCGGCAGAGAGGCATTGGCTGGGGCAAATCAGTCCCTCGGTCTGGCACTGGCAGATGATGAAATCGACTATCTGGTGGAAAGTTATCAGAAGCTCGAACGGGATCCTACTGATGTTGAGCTGATGATGTTTGCCCAGGCAAACTCAGAACACTGTCGACATAAAATTTTTAATGCTTCCTGGAGTATTGATGGTGAAGAGCAGGATCTTTCCCTGTTCAAGATGATCCGGAATACCCACGCCATGCACAGTGACGGGGTGTTATCGGCCTACAAAGATAATGCCTCTGTCATTGAAGGTTTCCACTCAAAGCGGTTTTACCCTGAAGCTGAGAGCCGTGAATATGGCTTCAATGAGGAAGACATTCATATCCTCATGAAGGTAGAAACCCACAACCACCCGACCGCCATCGCGCCATGGGCGGGTGCTGCAACCGGTTCTGGTGGTGAAATTCGCGATGAAGGAGCCACAGGCAAGGGATCCAAGCCCAAGGCAGGCCTGACGGGATTCACCGTGTCTAACCTGAACATTCCGGGATATGAGCAGCCCTGGGAACAGAATTATGGCAAGCCTGAGCGAATTGTCTCACCACTGGAAATCATGATTGATGGACCATTGGGTGGTGCCGGCTTTAATAATGAGTTTGGTCGTCCGAACCTCTGTGGCTATTTCCGTACCTTTGAAGCCAGTGTAAAGGGCGCTGCCGGTTATGAGGTGCGTGGGTATCACAAACCAATCATGCTGGCCGGTGGTCTTGGCAATATAAAAGCTGAACATGTTGAAAAAGGGGAGATTCCGGTCGGTGCCAAACTGATTGTTCTGGGTGGTCCTGCCATGCAGATTGGTCTGGGTGGTGGTGCGGCCTCTTCCATGACTTCGGGTGAAGGCCAGGAAGATCTGGACTTTGCCAGTGTGCAGCGAGACAACCCGGAAATGGAGCGTCGCTGTCAGGAAGTGATTGACCGTTGCTGGCAACAGGGCGACAGGAACCCCATTGCATTCATTCACGATGTAGGGGCTGGAGGGCTCTCCAACGCACTTCCTGAGCTGGTGAGTGATGGTGGCCGGGGAGGTCACTTCCAGTTGCGTGCCATTAATAATGATGAACCCGGCATGTCGCCGCTGGCGCTCTGGTGTAATGAGTCCCAGGAACGCTATGTCATGGCGGTGGCTGCAGAAGACCTTCCTCGATTCGAGGCGATCTGTCAGCAGGAGCGCTGTCCTTATGCGGTGGTCGGTGAAGCGACAGAAGAACCACGACTGTTGCTGGATGACAGCCACTTCAAGAACCACCCGGTGGATATGCCTCTGGATGTACTGCTGGGCAAACCGCCCAAGATGCATCGAGAGGTTCAGCGTCAATCATTTGAGCGTGATCCCCTCGACCTGACCGATGTCAAACTGCTTGAAGCGATGGAGCGGGTATTAAAACTGCCATCCGTCGCCAGCAAGAATTTCCTGATCACCATTGGTGACAGAACCATTACCGGCCTGGTTAATCGTGATCAGATGGTGGGGCCCTGGCAGGTCCCAGTGGCTGACTGCGCGGTAACCGCCTCGGCGTTTGAAGGGTATACCGGAGAAGCCATGTCGATGGGCGAACGTACACCACTCGCCCTGATCAACGCTCCGGCTTCCGGTCGTATGGCGATTGGTGAAGCGATCACCAATATTGCCGCTGCCCGTATTGGTAACATCGGAGATATCAAACTGTCCGCCAACTGGATGGCAGCAGCCGGTCATCCGGGTGAAGATGAAAACCTGTACGATACCGTTAAAACCGTGGGTATGGACCTTTGTCCGGCGCTGGGTATTGCTATTCCGGTGGGTAAAGACTCAATGTCCATGAGAACCCAGTGGCAGGAAAATGGTGAAGAGAAAAGTGTTACCTCACCACTGTCGCTGGTTATCTCGGCATTTGCTCCTGTCCAGGATATTCGCAAGACGGTGACGCCACAGCTGAGGACGGATCAGGGTGATACTGACCTGCTGTTGATTGACCTTGGCCGTGATCATAACCGGCTGGGTGGTTCAGCACTGGCTCAGGTGTATGGCCAGGTCGGTGACTCTGCGCCGGATGTTAACTCTTCGGAAGACCTGAAAGGGTTCTTTAATGCCATTCAGGAACTGATGGATAAGGATCTGTTACTAGCCTATCACGACCGCTCCGATGGTGGCCTGTTTACCACCCTGATTGAGATGGCGTTTGCCGGTCATACGGGTGTTTCCATTGATCTGGACAAGCTGGCGGGCAACAAATCGATGGTCCTGCCAGCACTGTTCAATGAAGAGCTGGGTGCTGTAATCCAGGTGCGCCACCGTGAGAAAGGAGTTGCCAAGGATATACTGGCTCAGCATGGTCTGGCTGCCTGCTCCCACACCATTGGTACCCTGGCTGCTGGTCAGCGGGTATCTTTCCGGTTCAATGGTTCTGAACTGGTGAGTGAAAGCCGGATCAAGTTCCAGCGCTGGTGGGCAGAAACCAGCTATCGCATTCAGGCGCTGCGGGACAACGCAGAGTGCGCACGACAGGAATACGATAACCTCCTGGATGATCGTGATGGCGGGCTGCACGCTTCATTGCCATACGATATCTCTCTGGATGTGGCAGCTCCCTATATCAACACCGGTGTTCGTCCCGCCATGGCAATTTTGCGGGAGCAGGGCGTCAATGGTCAGGTAGAGATGGCCGCTGCGTTTGACCGGGCTGGCTTCAAGACCGTTGATGTCCACATGAGCGATATCCTGTCGGGGCGTCGCACTCTGGAGGAGTTCAAAGGCCTGGTGGCCTGTGGTGGCTTCTCTTATGGGGATGTTCTGGGGGCCGGTGAAGGCTGGGCCAAATCCATCCTCTTTAATGAGCAGGCCCGTGATCAGTTTGCCCGTTTCTTTGATCGTCGGGATAGTTTTGCCCTGGGTGTGTGCAACGGCTGTCAGATGCTCTCCAATCTGCACGACCTGATTCCCGGTGCTGACTATTGGCCTCACTTTGTCCGCAACCAGTCTGAGCAGTTTGAGGCTCGGGTGGCGATGGTTGAGGTTCAGAAGAGCCGCTCAATCTTCTTCCAGGGGATGGACGGTGCCCGTATGCCAATTGCTGTCGCCCATGGAGAAGGTCATGCCGAGTTTGCCGACCCGGCTCATCTGGATCGACTGTCCATCAGTGGTCAGGTGTCTTTGAAGTTTGTGGATAATCAGGGTAAGCCAACCATTCGTTATCCATACAACCCCAACGGCTCGATTCAGGGAGTGACGGGCCTGACCTCTGCCGATGGCCGGGTGACCATTATGATGCCCCATCCTGAGCGGGTATTCCGTACAGTTCAAAACAGCTGGCATCCTGATCATTGGGATGAAGATGCTCCGTTGATGAGAATGTTCCGGAACGCAAGGGTCTGGGTAGGCTAACAGGAAGTACTCTCTTTGATTAGCAAAAAGCTGGCCTCTTATGTGAGAAGCCAGCTTTTTTTTGCTTTTCAATCAGGGTGAGAAGAAGTTCAGGTACATGGAAGTGAACTGTTTTGTAAGGAGATTGTCTATAAAGTATATGTGACTGGAGAGCTTGTATTATGGCATTCAATATTATTAGCGAAATAATTTCAGTCTGGAACTCAGGTAAGCAGGGAGGGTTCGGATACGAAGGGCGTGATGAATGGGAGGGAGTACCAGGTAAATGGGACCTAAGAAAATCAGCTCATCATCAACCCTCACAAAATGCTCTTATTTCCAGTGATGTTGATCCAGCTACTGAGGCAAAAAGCTTGATGGAAAGGCAGATCTGTCTGGCTTGCAAGAAAGAGCGCGAAGAGACTATGTCTCTAGTGAACATGTGGCGACCTTCGGGAGAGGGTTGTTGTAGCAGTATCTTAAGATGCTTTTACGATTGCATGGCTGTTGTTGGTGAAGAGCCGCAAATAATCCGATGGCCAGAATGTACTCACAATCAGATTGATGGCGAGATGTCATCTGTTATAACAGAGCCGGGAATGAGAGTAGATATTTCTGGCCGAGCTCCATTAAGTAGACATAACAGTGAAACGTTATCCTATGGAACGCCTGATATACCAGAGGAAAGTGTTCCGAGTGTCGAGAATCAACGTGCTGATATTCTTGTTCACCGTGAGATGCCGGATGGATTGCCATTATCTGGCTCTCAGGAGAGCTTGTATAAAAGTGCTTTAAACTTGCAGGATTCCAAAAGCCCAACCAGAGTTTCAGTATTTACAAGTCAATTTACCCCTAGTTCAGAGGAAACTATCGAACTTCAGAGGGGTGCTCTCTCTGAATGATTGAAACAATAGTGCTCTATTTTCACAGCTACTATGGGAACACCACTCATAATAGTTAACTGTCATGCCCGCTTCTGTTATTTCCAGCTCTACCAAAAGCATCGTTTTGCAAATTGAAGTTTCTATAGATTCAGGCAACATGCTGAATCTTGAAGATAGTTTACAGCGTGCACTCAATGAAGCCGGGCAGCTTGGAACAAAAGAGTTATTGGGGCTATTTGAATCACCCAATAAAGAACCTATCGTCGTTAATCAGCAGAAGTGGAACTACAAAGGAAAGGTTCTTAAGCACTATGAAACCTTATACGGTCGTATACCTTTGGAGCGCTCCGTATATCAGGGTGTCAGAGGTGGCAGTACTCTGGCAGCACTTGATCTTCGTGCCGGTATTATTGGTTCAGCTACCCCCAAATTTGCCAAGTCTATCGCCTGGAAATACAGCCAGATGCCAGCGCCTGCGGTAAAAGAAGATTTTGAGACCAACCATCAAAGGACGCTTTCAAATTCTTATATCAAGCATTTATCGGACAGAGTAGGTGCATTAATTGAAGACCAGCAAGACACTCACTACCACCTTCCTCCACTAAAAGAGCCTGTTGAAACAATAGCCATTGGTCTGGATGGAACCTGCATGCTGCTTTGTGAAGAAGGCTGGAGGGAAGCCATGTGTGGGACATTGAGCCTATATTCTGCAGATGGAGACAGGCTCCACACGATATATACAGCCAGTTCGCCAGAGTATGGTAAACAAAGCTTTATGAGCAAGCTCGACGAGGAGATTGCAGATCTAAAACGACTCTACCCAAATGCCACATACATCGGGGTAGCTGACGGGGCTAGAGAAAACTGGAGTTATTTGAAACAACATACCTCTGGGCAGATACTCGATTTTTATCATGCATCTGAATATTTAGCTGGAGCAGCGGAAGCACTGTTTCCAACCAGTAAGGCGAAGCGACACCAGTGGCTTGAAGACAGGCTACATAGTTTGAAAAACAAGCGTGGAGCAGCCAAAAAAATCCTTCAGGAAATTGAATCAGCCGAGCTCCCGAAAAAGACAATCGCACTGACAGAGAAGCGCTACAAAGCTGTGAGCTATTTTACAAACAATCACCAGTTAATGAATTATCATCAGGCGCTTAAACGCCATTGGCCAATAGGTTCAGGAGTTACTGAAGCGGCTTGTAAGACTCTGGTAAAGCAACGATTATGTGGTTCTGGAATGAGGTGGAAAGCAACAGGAGCGGAAGTGCTTTTGACAACAAGAGCACTGATCCAGAGTAAGGGGCGCTGGGAACAACTTTGGTCTGAGTTCATGACTGGAAAGGTTGAAGCTAACCTATGAGTCAGTTATCAAATTGAGAGAGCACCCCTTCAGAGTGTTGTGAAAAGTCGATGATAGTAGAAAAAATCTTCCGAAACCTACAGACCAACCAATAATCCGAAGTATAGGTTTTACATTCCATAAATATTTCTCGCATCACAAGTGTCTCTTCGATCATGTACTATAGTTTCTTAGATTTAAGGAGTTGAAGTCATGAATATGAGGCGCTTCTGGTACCTGTTACCTATTGTTTTTGCCGTATTGTTATCAGGCTGTATGACCGACAGCACAGGCACAACGTATTCAAGCAGTGAGGCTCGCCGAATTCAACAGGTCAGCTTTGGAACTATTTCCGAACTACAGCATGTAAAGCTGGAAGGTACTGAAGGTGCTGTGGGCACTGTTGCGGGTGCGGCAATCGGTGGTATTGCAGGCTCAAGCGTTGGCGGAGGTAAAGGAAGTGACATTGCCGCCATTCTTGGTGGTGTTGCTGGTGGTGTACTGGGTAACATGGCCGAGAAAGAGCTGACCACGCAACAGGGCATTGAAATGACCATCCGGCTCGACAGTGGCAAATATATATCCGTCGTTCAGGAAGCCGATCCAAAAGCCCCTTTGCAGGTCGGTGATACGGTTAAGATTCTGACCCAGAGTGGCACGACTCGTGTTGTAAGAATGCAATAATCCACTCAGACGGGGCTCAGGCCCCATCCTGATACCGTGGATTAGTTGAAATTACGTCTGGCCAAGCTATTCCTCCTACAATAACTAAACAATCACAAAAATCAGGACTCTAACCCTGTGAACATTGACTGTTTAGCGCCCACCTCGAAAGAACTGGCAGAATTATACCAACAGGCAGGTTGGACGAATCACGCCAGTTTAGAAGCTTTGCAGCATTCTATTTATGCCAGCAGTTGCTGGTTTCAGGTAAGCATTGAAGAAACGCTGGCTGGTGTTGTCAGGCTGCAGAGTGACTATGTTCGCTATTGCTGTATCTATGACCTGCTGGTGGATAAAAAACACCGCAGTAAAGGGGTCGGTTCAGCTTTAATGGAAGCTGCCGTTCAGTGGTGTGATCAGCGGCAGATCCAGATTGTCCATCTCTGGCCAGCAACGGGTCGGGTCCCTTTCTTTGAGCGCTTTGGCTTTCAGCCTCTCAGTGATAAACACCCGATGATGATCCGAAGTGCCAGCTACCCGGTCGATTAGTGTGTTAAGCCAGTCCCTCCTGATCAAGGCTATGTGTTAACGGAACACCCAGTATCTACTCAGAATGAAAATCACCAGTGTGACGATAGCCAACACAGCCCCGCTGGCCCATAAGTAGTCAAGGCTCGTGCGAGTGATGGCCATATAAAACAGCCACTGGTTCAGCATCCCTGCGACAATTTGAACAGCGACGAACCGGCTAAGGCTGCGCTGAAAGCTGTGCTTTTTGTGATTAAACGTCCAGAAGGTGTGGCCATAGTAGTTAACGACCATGGCCAATAGGAAGGCCGCAACATTGGCTCTGATAGGAAGAAAGACATCGTTTGTGACCAGAAGGTATAGAATATCTAGATGTATGGCACTTGCCAGAATGCTGACCAGGAAAAATTTAATAAGCAGTCCCACAGGTTTATTCCTTCTTTTGGGTTCTTTTATTCATATCGGTAGGTAGTGTCTTCGGGTAAAGACTTGAGCAATGTTCTGCAACTTTGTACATTGGCGGTCTGAACAGCTTTTGGTATTGTCCAGTGGGCTTTTATATGGCCTGGGGGCATGGTTGAGGATGGGTATGAGTAACAAGACAATTGCAATAGTAGTGGCGGTTCTTCTGATCCTCGGTGTGGCTGGTTGGTTTTTTCTGGCAAAAAATGATGGGCCTGAAGAAGTGCCCGTGACGGATGTGATTTCAATACAACAAGATGTAGTAGAAATGCCCGTAGAAGAAAACGCTTACTCTCCAGATATGGAGTTTGACGAATCCTCTGAGGAAACCCGAATTATCCTTGTTGAACCGGATAATGGGGAGTTAAGTGACCTTCTTTCAGAAAAAGTGATCCGTGATGGCAAGATTGTTGATAAGGCTCAGGTCGGCCAATAATTGCAGTGTGAGACATGTCTCACACTTTTCCGCGCGATTGCTGCTATTGCCGTAACAAGTGTGTTGATAACGTAAATCTTGCATGGATTGCACTTATCACATGGATGTGAGCCCACCAGCTCTGCTGGTGGGTTTTAAAACTCTTCTCAGTCTTTTCCTCTTGCCTTGATTAGCAGAACGTCTTGCAAAGCCCCCCTCATTTTTTTACTGTTTGAAAACAACGTAAAACCGTCACAAATCTTTCATGCTGGTGTGTTAGCTGCTGCAATACTTCCCCTTCGCCACTTTTGTATTGGATGAAGGGTGACAAAGGGGAGTTGGGAAGCTGCTAAACAGGGGTAAGTAGATGCCTTTATTAATTGAGCCGGAGATGCTGGCAACTCTGTTAAAGGATGAGCGCCTGGTTGTGCTGGATGCTCGATTCAGTCTTGCTGATGCTAAACAGGGGCGGGGGATGTATAACCAGGGACATATAGCTGGTGCGCTCTACGCTGACCTCGAAGAAGACCTTTCCGGATCGATTGTACCGGGCGTAACCGGCAGGCATCCGCTGCCAGGGCAGAAAGACTGGCAGGCAACGCTTCGTCGCTGGGGGATTGATAAGGACTCTCAGGTGGTTGTCTATGATGATGGTGGTCATGCCATGGCGGCAAGGGCCTGGTGGCTGATGCGCTGGGCCGGAATCTCTCAGTGCATGATTCTGCATGGAGGCATGAAGGCCTGGCAGGCTGGGCGTTACCCAGTGACTACCGATATTTCTGACGTTGTAGAAAGCCAAAGCGATTTCTCTACAGGTCATATGCCGACGGTATCCGCAGTGGATCTGCTGAAGGAAATGAAACCGGAAGGAAAGGGACTGTCACGAAAACTGATCGATGCCAGGGCTTATGAACGATTCCGTGGAGAAGAGGAAACCATGGATTCATTGGCTGGACATATACCTGGAGCGGTATGTCATCCATTCGCTGAAAACTTGGATGAAGATGGCCGCTTTCTTTCAGCGGATCACTTGCGAGAAATATTTACTTCACTGGTAGGTGAAGATTTCCGGCCAGTCTTCTACTGTGGTTCCGGTGTTACCGCCTGCCACAATATTTTTGCCATGGAACTCGCGGGTCTGTCTGGTGCAACACTATACCCCGGCTCATGGAGCGAATGGATAACAGACCCCCGGCATCCTGTTGCCAGAGGTCAATAGCCTTGCATCATTCATAGTAACCCACGGGATTTCATTGGGCTCAGTTCACGGATGTATTTCTGCTGAGCCAGTCTGCCAACAATCTGATGCTGACTGGCAAAGCCGGATACACACATCTTAATTTCGTACTGATCTTTCTGGGTGTTCAGTTCAGCTGCGAAACTTTTCAGATGGAGTCCGTTCTCGCTGCTGCACTGGAGAATCTGTTCAAGGCTACTCGGATCACTGGTGGTGATCAGTCGAAGGTTCAACTCGTTCACGCTCTCATTTCCTGTCAGTTGCAATGCTCATAAAAAAGCCCCCGGACCGGTTAGGGTGCGGGGGCTCGTTTCTGCTTTTCAGCTATCCACGATAACCCCCTCGGCGCATCATAATTTTGCCGAGTTTCATGGTAATCATGGAAAGCAGTAAAAAATTCATAGTGATGAGTATAGTTACGTATTCTTGTTAGGTCGAAACTTATAACAAACCAAATATACTATGTAAAGCCTTAACGTCGGCTAATGAGTGATAATTCTTAATATCTCTTACGTAATTATTCATGGGAAAACGTCAGAGCCTTGATGATTTTATTCAGGTAGAATGGCTGTTTTTAGCGAGTGTGAAAGAGCTGGTGACTTAATGAATTCATGGAATGTTGATAGCTGGAGACATATGCCGTTGCTCCAGCTGCCAGAATACCCCGACCAGGAAATGTTGAGCCGGGTTGAGCAAAAGCTTGCTGCGATGCCTCCGCTGGTTTTTGCGGGTGAAGTGAATGATTTGAGAAACCGTCTGGCTGAAGCGACTGAAGGCAAGGCATTTCTGTTGCAGGGTGGTGACTGTGCGGAGAGCTTCCTGGAATTCTCTGCCAATAACATCCGTGACACGTTTAAAGTCATGATGCAGATGGCGGTGGTACTCACCTTTGGTGCTGCCTGTCCGGTGATTAAAGTAGGGCGTTTAGCCGGACAATTTGCCAAGCCAAGAACTTCCGGTACCGAAACCATCAATGGCGTTGAGTTGCCCATTTATCGTGGTGATATCATTAATGGTACCGAGTTTACTCAAGCGGCTCGTAATCCAGACCCCCAGAGAATGCTGCAGGCCTATCATCAGGCTGCATCCACTCTGAATCTATTGCGTGCTTTTGCCCAGGGCGGTTTAGCCTCTCTGGAGCAGGTGCACGCATGGAACCTGGACTTTGTTTCAAACAGTCCGCAGTCTGACCAGTACAGCCACATGGCTGACCGAATAGATGAAACTCTGGACTTTATGAAAGCCTGCGGCATTTCTGCAGAGCATTCATCCACCATTCGTGAAACTGCGTTTTATACTTCTCATGAAGCCCTGCTATTGCCTTATGAACAGGCACTGACTCGTCGTGACAGCCTTTCCGGTGATTGGTATGACTGCTCAGCGCATATGTTGTGGGTGGGTGACCGTACTCGCCAAGTGGATGGTGGTCATGTTGAATTTGTTCGTGGTATTCAAAATCCCATTGGTCTGAAAGCGGGTCCAACCCTGCCACCGGATGACCTGATTCGATTGATCGACCTGATCAACCCGGACAACATTCCTGGCAAGCTGAACGTTATTGTTCGTATGGGAGCTGACAATGTTGAGAAAGGCCTTCCGCCATTGCTGAAAGCCGTTCAGCGTGAAGGGCGCAATGTGCTCTGGAGCTGTGACCCAATGCATGGGAATACCTACAAGGCTGGCAATGGCTATAAAACCCGTGAAGTGTCAAAAATCCTCTCGGAAGTAGAACAGTTCTTCGCAGTCCACCGTGGCGAGGGGACGTACGCCGGCGGTGTTCACTTTGAAATGACCGGACAGAATGTGACAGAGTGTGTTGGTGGTGCCCATGCTGTGACTGAAGATCATCTGGGCAATCGTTATCATACCCACTGTGATCCACGTCTGAACGCCGATCAGGCGCTGGAACTGGCATTTCTGATTGCTGAAACGTTGAAGAAGTGTCGTAAGTTGAGAGACGCAAGGTAGTCGAGGCTCAACCATGAACGATCGCATTGACATTATTCAGGATGATATTACGACATTATCTGTGGATGCCATTGTGAATGCGGCTAACAGTGGGCTCCTTGGTGGTGGCGGAGTTGATGGTGCCATCCATCGGGCTGCGGGGCCTGAGCTCCTTGCAGCCTGCCGGGAGATTGGAGGCTGTCCTACCGGTGAAGTGCGGGTAACACCTGCATTTCATCTCCCTGCACACTATGTTTTTCATGCGGTTGGCCCGATCTGGCAGGGAGGGGATGCTGGTGAGCCTGGCCTGCTACGTGCCTGTTATCGCAATGCTCTTACGGAAGCTTCAAACCGGCAGTTATCATCGGTAGCCTTTCCTGCCATTAGCTGCGGTGTTTATGGTTATCCTCATCAGGCCGCCTCAGAAATTGCTTTTAATGAGGTGCATGAGTGGCTGGCCGGGCATGAGTTCCCCCACAAGGTTATATTTGTCCTGTATAACCAGCTCATGGCAGATTTGTATGAGCAACTTCTAGCTGGCCAGTTTAAATAATAGACATTTTTTACAGATAGCTGTTGACTTATCGTTCAAAAACAATATGATATGCGTCGTCTAACGGGGTATAGCGCAGTCTGGTAGCGCGCCTGCTTTGGGAGCAGGATGTCGGGAGTTCGAATCTCTCTACCCCGACCATTTTTCTTTTCTTTTTCTCTTCGTAAAACTTCACTGAATTATTTCTACTGTCGTTGACAGGTTCGTCTGCATGTCTAGAATAGCAATGGCTTCGGCGTGTAGCGCAGCCTGGTAGCGCATTTCGTTCGGGACGAAAGGGTCGGAGGTTCAAATCCTCTCACGCCGACCAGAAGCTCCTCCAAGTATTTTCACACTCTTTTTTCATTATTCATCACACACTGTATTAAAGATCATTCTATTCGGTGTTTGATTCCGCCGGCATATAAGATCACTGTTCAAACGTGTTATTGTTTTCTATTGGATTTATAAAGATAAAGCGCTGGAAATCAGTAAGCCGTACTTTATGAAACAGCCTGCTAGTTTGGAACATTAAAAATAATAACAAACCGGAAGCCCTATCTAAGGCTACTCCGGATGAAGTGACAGGGGTATTGGTGATGGAAAGTCCCGAATGGACATGGGCATGGAGCTGGTGGAGCACATTGGTTCTGATTAATTCGATAAACGTTGTTTTAGCCGTATTATTTTTTCGACGTAGAAATACCGAAAACGATTCCTATCTGCGCTGGATGAAGTTGATGGGAATGGTTTTTGTATCCGTGGCTTTGTATCGATCCATTTTTGTTTCCAGTTATCTTGAGCAGTTGGCGTGGTTTGACAGTCTGGCTAACAGCTCATTGTTGATTCGCAATCTGGCATTTTTTGCAGAGTTGTCTTTTGCCGGTCTGTTTATGCTTGCCATGTTGCGCACAAGCCAGGATTTAGAACTCTATCCGTCAGGACAAGAACATGTCTTTGATGTACTTGTCAGTCGGGCACCCAAATTTCTCTTCCTTTGCATTTTCATCGCCCAGTTTTTTGCCACCACGGCATTAATTACCAAGTTCGAGGTTTTGTTTGCTATCGAAGAGACGCTCTGGGGAATGGCTTTTCTATCGATCTTCCCGTTAGCCATTAAGCAATTACGGGCCGTCATGAAAAGTGAGCACAGTACTACTGAGCTAAGGCTGTTGAAACCGTTTGTCTGGTTGAATGTTATCTGGCTGGTTGGTTATTGCAGTTATTCCGTATTTTACCATTTGCCGATCGAATACTGGCCGCATGTACTGGAAGACCTGCGACAGGGGAGTTATCAATTTAATGCCAGTCTTCAGGCTGTTAAAGATGCGTTGTTTGTGGTCAATGAAACGAAGAGTTTAAGCGAGTGGGGCGGTATTGGTTTTCTGATCTGGCATTCGGGGTATTTCAGTATCTGTGTCTGGATTGTGCTGTTCTTAATGAGAGGTCCAAGATTGCTGAGATCAAAGGATGCCCTTGATATCAATGATCAGCAGACAGGAGAGGCTGTCGGGGTTTAGGTTCTTGAACGGTTGATAGGCTGCATTCCCTGGTTGGGCACAGCCTTTTTTGTCGCTTTAGAACTCCGCCGGACTGTGTATTGGCTTCGCCTCAGAAACAGTCCTGCGAGTTCGCTGAAGTTTTGATTTTCTCAGCTCAATTTCCTGCTGTTCGATCTGCTGAGCCGTTAATCCTGCTTTACGACCTTTCAAATAACGCAGGTAAGCCGGGATATGGGTTTTGCCCAGGTATTCATCCAGGTAAGGCAGGAAACCAGCATAGTTGCCTTTGAACTTTGCATGGTGGAAATCGTGGTAAACGGGGCCTTTGTATACAGGGAAAAGGTGTGCGGGATTCCACGGTACATCATAGCCGATATGGCCATCAGCGCCTTCCATTTGACGGATAACAACCCAGATCCAGACAACATAAATATGAGCGCCTAACAGAATAGGGCCCACCAGGGTCAGGCCAGCGGTTAAAACATACTCCAGCCAGTTCATATAATTCCCGTTAATCCCACAGGTATTGCGAATACGGTGATGAACGCTGTGTACATGCTTTAACAGCCATTTGTTTTCATGCATGTAACGATGCATCCAGTAGTATAAAAAGTCATCAAGAAAAACAAAAAACAACAGCTGAGCGATGATGATATACCAGGCAGGCAGCTCACCATTATGCACCGCAGTCAGTTTTAACAGGGGCCAGGTTGCTACCAATAAACAGGCCAGAATGATATTATTGATGACGATACGGGCAATGGAGGGCCAGAAGTATTTTTTAAACTCAAAAGGTTTTTGCTGGATTTTATATTTTCGCATTGACTCTGGATCAAGCCAGGCGACGATGGTCCATGGAGTCGCGACGGTTAAAAATGATGCCATGCTGATGGCCAGTGTCGCCATGGGAAACTGCCAGAACCATGGATCGTTATAGAATCCCTGCCAGGGTGAGAGCACATCCATAAAGAAACCTTTTCTTATTGTTGTATGGTGAATGGATGATTACTTCTTAGTCAGTGCCCCAAAATGGAGATCGCCATAAGTCACGGTTGGCTTATAGCCAGGAAAACCCCAGTAGCCAGTGAGTTCGGATGAATTCGCCATATTGGGAAAATCTTGATAGACAGGGTGATTGCCGGCAATGGTTTTTTCGACAACCATGGATATGTATTGATCTATCCCTCCTTCCAGCGTATTGCCATTTAAAATCACTTCCATCCCGGTTTGCTGTGCGTACTTCTTCAAGCCTGGAATACGGGATTTCTCTGGGGCATAACAGTCAGGGCCAACACCGTTTTCACTGGTTACCTTTAACCCTTGTGGTGTATGAGCAACAAAGGAGTGGTTTCCTGCTGTATGTCCGGGCGTGCGAATTAGTGCAAGTCCATCGCCAATCATGACGTCACCGTCCAGCTGAATCACTTTGTCTTCAGGAACACCCGCGAGACCATTGGGGCAATACCAGTCGATTTGTGGTGGCAGCAGTGCTTTTGCCGACTGCCACTCGTCCTTCATGACTAACAGGCGGGCATTGGGAAACAGTCCGGGGCTATCGGCATTCCCAAGCCATTGACGTAAATCCTGCGTATGAAGATGGTCGTAGCTGATGAAGTCAATATCTTCGGGTGCCAGGCCTAACTGATCCAGACACCCATTTACGGTATTGCTTTGCGGGGCGATGAATTTTTTCAGAAGATCTTTCGCAGGTCCTGCTTTGTTGGTGATTCGCTTGAAATAGGGGGTTTCTGCATTGGCTTCAACATCTGAAGGGGACAGCAGAATGGTTTTCAATCCTTCCGCAGTATCAACCTGAACCACAAACAGACGGTTCAAAATATGAATAAACGGAGTGGGAATGATATTGCAGTTTAAAAAGGCGTATTTGGTGGGGTAGGGGACCCGGATCAGCTCCATACTGCGGTAAAACTTCACCCGAGGTTTACTGAGCATATCCATGCGAAATCGTTCTGCAGCCATTCGCATGGCTTCAAGTCGGGTGTGAGTCGCTCGATACCGGCGAGCTTCCTCAAAGTGCTCAATGGGACGGATAATACTGCTCAACCACTCTCTAGTTATTGAGGAATGGTGAGCCGCTGCTGGCTCCAGTGTGTCCGTTGTCATGCTAAGTTCCCTTTATTGTTATTTTTCTAGGCATTTATACGCTCAAAGCCTGCAGTGCCGGTAGAATGAGCCTCTGCAGAAGGCCATGGTTAGCCTACTTAATGTTTCGGGTAACCGGTAATCTCCCGAATCGATTTATAAAGCGGCTGCATGCGTTTGTAGATCTTTTTATAAACCTCGTTGTACAAACGATCATACAGCTGCATGGTTGGTAGATCCGGTTCAAACACATCGCCCACTCGGGTCATTTTATCAATGGCTTCGCTGTAGTCTTTATGAATGCCAAGTCCGACACAGCAGTTAATGGCTGCACCAAGGCCGGAAGCTTCAAAAGTGTGTGGTCGCTCTGCCTCCATACCAAAAATGTTCGCCGTCAGCTGCATGGCGGCATCACTTTGGGAACCACCACCAGAGACCCGCAACCGGGTGATGGGCGTACCACTGCGCTTTTCGATCTGCTCTTTACCGGAACGCAGTTCGTAAGCGAGTCCTTCCAGGATCGCGCGGTAAATATGTGCCCGTTTATGAACATCACCAAAGCCGATAAAGGCGCCTTTGCCTTCCGGGCCTGGCTGACGTACGCCAGGTGACCAGTACGGTTGCATCATCAAACCCATTGAGCCTGGAGGAACCTGGGTCAACAGGGCATCGAACAGCTGCTCGGGTTCTACACCCAGCTCTCTCGCCTTACGCTGCTCAGCCTGTGCCAGTTCATTTTTGAACCAGCTGACCATCCAGAAACCTCGATAAATCATCACTTCGGTGTTGTAGCGTTTTGGCATCGCCGCAGTGTAGGGAGGGATAAAGGGAATGGTTTCAACGTACCGGGGTGTTGTTGTACTGATGGTGGCTGTCGTACCAAAACTCAAACAGCCGATATGAGGATCAATGCCACCAGCGCCCAGTACCTCACAGGCCTTGTCGGATGAAGCTGCTATCATCGGCAACCCTGCGGGCAAACCGGTATGCTCTGCAGCCTTGGTTGTAATATGACCTAACAATTCTCCAGGCTGTAACAGTTCCGGCAACATATGTCGTCTGGTGGCCAGCAGTTTCCATTTCAAATCGTGTTTGCCAGCCCATTTCTGGCGGCGATAGTCATAAGGGAGGTAGCCGGCCACTGAACCACAGGCGTCTTTTATTTCGCCAGTCAGTTGATAGGTCAGGTAGCCGGATAAATTCACGTAGTAACGGGTCTTCTGCCATATATCGGGTTGATGCTGCATGATCCAGTTATCACGGGCTTTGGCCCGCAGATCTTCGATCAGACTGGTCAGTCCGATGGTCTTGATCAACAGTCCCCAGAGGCCGCCAACGGGCTTTTCCGGTTCGGCTTTGCGCTGGTCCATCCAGATAATGGCCGGTCTCAAGGGCTTTTTATGTTCATCCAGGTTAATCATGGTGTAGCGCTGTGTGGTCAGTGCCATCCCTTTGATCTGATCGGGAGATACAATGCCCTGGGCCCATAACGCTTTGCACGCTTCGCCAAGATGCTGCCAATAGTATTCGGGGTGCTGTTCTGCCCAGCCGGGGTGCTGTGAAAAATAGGCCTCCAGCTCAACTTTGCTTTTGGCGATCTCATTACCGGCACTGTCAAACACCAGAGCGCGAATGCTCTGTGTGCCATTATCGATAGCCAGTACGTATTCTGAATCACTCACTACACACTCACTTCTTGTTTCTTATTATCGAGTATCAGCGTTATTGAACGAGTTCGGAATACTGTAATAGGTATTCCAGATGGATTGATAACGGGTGACTTCCTGTTGCCATTTCTGCTCGCTCCAACCCAGTTCTTCCTGGCATATGGCCTTGATTCTGTCTTCAAACATCAGGCCTCCCTGCTCCAGCAGCAAGCCAAGGCGGGTACGTCGGAGCAGGAGATCATCCAGATGGACAATGGCTTCATTTCCAGCTGACCAGCGCAACTCGGCCCAGAGGGCACGGGCACCGGGAATAACATCCTGCTCGTCGGGCCGTGCCTGCGCCAGCAAGTGATCGGCATCCATACCGTAATGCCCCCGGATACGTTTCTTTAAATAGTCCGGCAGCTTTTTCAACAGTGGGCTGGCAGGCTCATATTGAGTAAACATATCTGCGCCAGTATCACTGCAATCAACACCGGGGAGGTACTCTTCAGCGGTTTTTAATACATCCAGGGCAATTAACCGGAAGGTGGTCAGCTTGCCACCACTGATGGTCACCAGGCCGTTATCGTTCCAGATACTGTGGTCACGTTTTTCTTTCGATGGGTTCATTGCACCTGAGCTGACCAGCGGGCGTACCCCCGCCCATGAAGAAATAATATCCTGCTCGGTTAACCCAGCTTTTGGGAACTGGGAACAGACGGCTTTCATCAGGTAGTCCAGCTCATCACGAGTCATGGCCACTTCATGATTGCCAATATCGCCGTTGTCCAGGTCGGTTGTCCCGACAACGGTTCTGCCTTCCCAGGGGAAAATAAATACAGGCCGTTTATCATCCGGGTGCATCGCGGTGTATGCCTGGGCTACTGGCAATCGCCAGCCGGGCACTACAATATGACTGCCACGGGCAGGGCGAATATGTTGTTCTGATGTCACCTCTCCCCGTAGTTCATCTCCCCAGGCTCCTGTGGCATTGATGACCACTTTTGCCTGAACTGGAATTAACTGGCCAGTCTCTGCATCCTTCAGTTGAGCGCCCGTTACTCGATCACGGTGTTTAATCAAAGCATCGACACCGAGATAATTTATGACCGTAGCGCCATCTTTCTGGGCTTCCCGCAGAACCCGGATAACCAGGCGTGAGTCATCGGTAATGGCATCCGCAAACTGGGTAGCACCGAGCAGGTTGTGCTCATTAATAAGCGGGCTCAGGTTTTCAATGTCGTGTAATTGATGAAACTTACGGTAACGCTTACCCGCAAAAAAATCATAAATACGCAGTAGAATATTAAAGACAAACGGTCCCGGAAACCCTCCCTTGTAATGGGCCATCAGATAACCCATCTGATCAACCAGCCCAGGGGCTTCTCTCATCAGGCGTTCCCGCTCGGAAACCGAGTGCATCGTGGTTTTGATATCGCCGGAAGCGATGTAACGAAGGCCACCATGAACCATTTTGGATGAACGGCTGGAGGTTCCCCAGGCGAAATCCTGACGATCGACCAGCAATACCTTCAAGCCCCGGCGTGCGGCTTCGCGTGCTATGCCTGCACCGGTGATGCCACCGCCGGCCACAACGATATCCCATTCAATATTATTTTTTAATGCGTCCAGTAACTGGTTCCGGTTACCTGCCTGCCAGGATTTCTGCCACATATATTGGATGCCTGATTGGTTCAATGAAGTGGCCAGTTATTCACTGTCCTCAAGTAATACACCCGGGTTCAGGCGTTTCTCCGGATCAAACTCATGCACCAGAGTTTTAATCATCCGCATCCCAAGCTCACCTTTTTCCGCTGGCATGTAAGGCGCATGGTCACGACCCGTGCCATGCTGGTGGGAAATGGTGGCATAGCCCTGGGCAATCACTTCAGAGGTTTTTGCCTTCAGTTTCTTCCAGCGCTCCAGAGTGGCTTCGTAGCTGTCAGCACACCGGAAAAAGTAGGTGGTATAGATGCTCGATCCCTGGCCATAGATATGCGAAAGGTGGGTAAACGCCATGACTTTTTCACCGTCGTCTTTTAAGGCGTTTTCCAGGCTCGCTTCCATCTGATGCATCAATTCATCCACATTGCCCCAGTCGGTAGAGGTTTCCAGCGTATCAACCGCTATGCCCTGAGCCCAGGTGGTTTCACGAAGATAGGGAAACTTGAACCGGCCATGGGCCCAGATGGTGCCCATAATGTTGGCCAGTGCACCACCAACGCCGCCATGCTTGTTCAGAATTTTTTTCAGTTGTTTCAGCGCTGCTTTATTCTGGTATTTTGAGCCGGTAACACCGAAGGTCAGCATGCATCGATTGTCGTCCAGTCCGCGAAAGCGCAGATAGCCATCCAGCAGTTTGAACTGGGTGAGTGAGGTTCCAAGATGAGCGTGGGCACGAGCCTCTTTGGCATTGCTGACACGCATCATGGACAGAGGGATCTTCTGCTGGGCAACCTCCCGGGCAACGGCTTTGCCTGCCTGCCAGTCAGGCATAAAGCAGACCATAAACTTCTCTTCTTCTGCGGCACGTTGTACGCGTACCTTCACTTCCGTAAAAATCCCCATACGGCCTTCGGTACCCATGGTGAGCTCCCGAATATCCGGTCCTGCCGAAGAGGCGGGAATCGAAGGAATATCCAGTGTGCCCTCTAGCGTTTCCATACGGCCACCGGCAAACATCTGCTCAATGCGGCCGTAGCGGAGTGACTGTTGGCCTGAAGAGCGGGAAGCGATCCAGCCACCAATGGTGGACAGCTCCCAGGACTGGGGGTAGTGCCCAAGGGTATAACCCCGAGCCTGTAACTGTGCTTCAATCTGTGGCCCGGGAGTCCCTGCACCAAAGGTGGCAATCTGGCTCTCTTCATTCAGGTCCATCAACTGGTTCATGTGGCCCATATCGATGGTTAAAATGGCTTTTGTACTTTCCTGGGGCGTGATGTGGCCAGCAACGGATGTTCCGCCGCCATAGGGAATTACAATAAAATCGTGCTCTACCGCAAGCACCAGAAGTTCGCGAACCTGTGCACTGGTTTCCGGGTAAGCAACACCGTCGGGGAAAACACCAAAGTCACCACTGCGCATGGCCAGCCAGTCGGGGAAACTCTGGCCGCGGGCGTGTCTTACCCGGTCTTCTGCAGCAGTCACAATGAGTGGATGTTCAGGCAGGCGTGATGCTGGCACCTTCGCCATCACGCTTTCAAGGGTGGCATCGTTTAACGGGGTCGGTTCACCGATAATGCTGCGAATCAACGCTCCCCCATGGTCGGATACTTCTTTAACGTAACTATCATCACCCCAGCCATTCCAACGACGCATGATCTACCTCTGTTCTTTTTATTCTTTTGGTACGCATAACTGCCATGGAGAGCCAGAAAGCAGTTAGTGCTTATAAACTGACGACAGTTTCTGTTTTTAGAGTTAAACGGTCGTTTGATTGGCTAATGTAGCAAGTAGAGTCATAGTATTTCAATGACCAGAGAAATCGAGCAAGCCATAAAGTAGCTTTACCACAAAGACACGAAGGCACAGAGAGAAGCTCTTTTCTGTGTTTTTGAGCCTTTGTGGTGAATATCACTGAGTATTCAGAGGTTTATCTTTTCCACCGTAAAACGCCCGCTATCCAGGGGAAGTTTGGTTTCCGTCTTTTGTTTGAAATTCACTGCATCAAGATCCAGCTCCTTGATACGGCTATCGTTCATGGTGGTGAAATACAGAATTCTTTTCTGCTGGTCGATCACGGATGTCCACTGGGTGGCACTGGGCAGGTGCGGTATATGCTGTCTGTGGTGAGGGCCAAACTCTGAGCCCAGGGGAATGTCGAAGTTATTCAGAATATGAAATGCCTGAGAAACTGCCTCTTTGCTGGTTTTCATGGGGGGGGCGGTGTGCAGGTAAAAAGACGCCCGAACAAAGCGGGAAGGTGGACTGATATCGCCGGGTAATCCGGCAAAGGCGGTGCCAACACCAAAGGATTTCGCCAGGTAGTTACCAATCTTTTTGGGAGCAGCGCTGCCGGGTTCCAGATGGATGTAATTGCTCAGATTGGTAACCTGCCAGGGGAAGTCTGGTGAATTGGTCAGTACACCCACTTCATTGTCATAGATATGAACCTCCCCATGGTTAACGATCTCAATCACAATGCTGGCACCGGTGCTATCGGTCACACGCCAGTGAGCAGTGGGGGATGGGTTGCCTTTGGCATCCATAAACACGGGCACAATTTTAATAGCGGTCATGGCTGACCTGACGTCTTTTACCGTTTTGAACTGGCTGAGCATCCAGCGGACGAAATCCATATCGGTGATATTATTTCGTGCTTTCCTGGGATCAAACTTTGCTAGTGAGCCATACCCTTTAAAGTAAAATAAGCCGGCGGTCAGGCCTTCCTCGTTAATCCCTTCGGCAATAAACCGGTCATCACTCACCGAAATACCCGCAAACCCGTATTTGCTTTTCCAGCTCAGGCCGTTTTTGCCATTGGGCAGGGTGGAGGTGTACTGATAATTCCGAGGTGCAAGAATCAGCTTGCTGTTCAGATTGCTCTCACCCCACTCAATGGTTCTGGCATGGACACTGGCATTGGATTCTGCCGTGATGGTGATGCCGGTACAGGCCTGCACTGATTGAATTAACGCTACGAAGAGCAGAGCCAGCAATAAAGGGTGTGATAAACATCTCACGAGCATTGAATGTCACCTCGTTTCTCGATTCCTGAATGTGGAACGAATTTGCTAGTGACAAGTATTGGCGGGATTGAAAACTCTGCCAGTTTTCTATGAGTGATGCTTTACTGGTGAGGGCAATGTAATGATCATTTCGCTTTTATAAGAACAATGACGGGTTCGACAATGCAGAGAGTATATGACTACATCATTATTGGTGGCGGTATTGTCGGTATCTCAACGGCCTGGCAGTTGCAGCAGCGTGAGCCGGGCAAATCTGTTCTGGTGCTGGAAAAGGAATCCGGTTTGGCCATGCATCAGACGGGTCACAACAGTGGAGTAATTCATGCCGGAGTCTATTATGCACCGGGTAGCCTGAAGGCTAGGCTCTGTAAGGCGGGAATTAAGGCTACGATTGGCTTCTGCTCCGAGCACAACATTCCGGTAGAGAACTGCGGCAAACTGCTGGTGGCGACCAGCCCGCTGGAAGTGGAGCGAATGCAGGCGCTATACCAGCGCTGTATCACCAACGGTATTAAGGTTGAGCTGCTGACAGCAGAGCAACTTAAAGCGGTGGAACCGAATATCAGTGGTCTGGGAGCGATACACGTCAGTGCCACCAGTATTGTTGATTATAAACGGGTCACCGAAAAAATGGCCGAGCTGTTTATCGCGACAGGTGGCGAGCTGCTCCTGAATACGGAAGTCACCGGACTGAAGGAGTCGGCAACTGGAATTACAGTTAACGCCTTGGAAAATGGTTGCGAGGTATTGGTTAAGGGGAATTTCCTGATCAGCTGTTCCGGGCTTATGGCAGATCGGGTCACCCGAATGCTGGGCATCAACACCGATTTTCAGATTATTCCCTATCGTGGTGAATATTACCGTTTGACTACCAGGCATAACCGGGGGGTGAATCACCTGATTTACCCCATCCCTGATCCGGAGCTGCCCTTTCTGGGCGTACATCTCACCCGCATGATTGATGGAACGGTCACGGTAGGCCCCAATGCGGTTCAGGGGTGGAAACGGGAAGGGTATGGTCGGGTCAATCTCAGCTGGAGAGACAGCTGGGAGATAATCCGCTTTCCAGGCTTCTGGAAGGTGACACTGGCCAATTTGAAAACCGGGCTGCAGGAGGTCAGAAACTCCTGGTGGAAGCCCGGCTATTTAAAGCAGGTGCAGAAATACTGCCCACAGATCCAGCTGGAGGATTTGGAGCCTTACCCCGCCGGTATTCGTGCCCAGGCTGTTATGAACGATGGCTCACTGGTGCATGACTTTCTGTTTGCTGAAAGCCCCCGAAGTCTTCATGTCTGTAATGCCCCTTCACCAGCGGCCACTTCGGCTATTCCTATTGGGAAGTTTATTTGTGAAAAAGTTCAAGAGAAACAGCAGGTAGTTTGATGAAACAAGTTTGTACAGCATCAACCCCCTGACCCATTGGCCGATGATTGTTTAGAACCAAAAACTCAGGGCCACCCAATGAATGAGCTGATAACAACACTTCAGGAAATCCCCCCAGCAACCTGGCGAATTCTGTTTTTCTGTGCCTTGGCCTTTGCTCTGTTTATGTCGCTGATACCGGGCAAATGGGATCCTACTCGCTTCATGAATGATAAGGTTAAACATGTGCTCACCTTTATGGTGTTGTTTCTGTTGATTGACCTGGCGTTCCCAGCGACAGGTATTGTCTGGTGGAAACCAGTGGGTTTGATGGCGTTTGGGGCGTTTATAGAAATCTGCCAGCAGATGACCCGCGACCGTCGTTTCAGTATCGGTGATATCGTCGCCAATGGGATTGGTATCGGGCTCTATATGGCGATCAGTCTTGGTGTTGGTTCATTGGAAGCCTCTGAAGGTAGCTGCCAGCCCTGGCCTGAGTGCATGACCGTATTGTTTAATCTCTGATGGCAACTTCCTTGTTAAACTCGAAGGCACAAAGGTCGAGTGATGCTTCTGAGCTCTCCTGTCTTTGTGCCTTTTCTGTCCTCGGGGTATTACTTATCCCATTCACAGATTGGCTTGTTGGTGCAGAAGTGAGACGCGCACACTTCATAGTCACATTGATGGCTTCCTTTTGGGCACTGATCCCAGGTGGTAAAAGCTGAGCACCGGAACGGGCTGCAGCCATCACCGTTGCACTGATGGCAATCAGGAGAGAATGTTTCACCCGTGCAGCCGTCGGTTACGGCTTCAGTTGCATTAAAGAACGGTGATGGGTAGGTCGCGCCGACAAAATTGCTGCAGGACTTCTGACCATCATCTGACATGGTCTCATAACCAAATTCGAACCCTTTTTGTGCCGTTGTCTGGACACAGATGGCTGGAGCGTGCTCTGGATTATGCTCATGGTGTCTTAAGACAAAGTAGGGTTTTCCATTATCGCTTTTCTCTACACTGGCAAATGAAGTCAGCCAGCTGGCCAGTTGCCCATGGTTTACATCAAGCCATTGGAAATCCGGAGTGGTAAATGGCACCGTGAGTATATCATTGGTGGGCAGTGTGTACTCACATAGATAGGTGCGGGCTCTATTACCCGGAATCACCTTGCCGATTACATCGCCCGAAACGCCTGATTCAGCGTTGTGAGGCAAAATACACAGTAATACATTGGGCTTGACTTTTTTATACACCTTCGCCGTCAACTTCGATGCATCTTTGAGATGGTCAGGAAAGTCAGTTGCATGAACCTGAAAGACCATTACAGCCAGTAACAGAAATAATGAGCAAACCTTACGCAAGCTATTCATTATTGATGAGCCTTTGTCGGGAAAATGATACTAAAAGGGGGGCACTTACACCATGAGCACGCCGCAGAGAGATGACCCTGTTTCTGGACTATTTATCCCATTCGCAAAGGCGCTTTTGTGTACACAGGTTGCCAACACAGGTTTCATATCCACAGACATGACTCCCTTTTGGGCACTGGTCCCAGGTGGTAAACGCAGAGCATCGGAAGGCGCTGCAACCATCACCATTGCAGCGGTGGCAGTCTGGCGAAAATGAGTCACCAGTGCATTCATTCCAACCGGCCAGTACGTCGTCAAAGAAAGGGGAGGTATAAACGGCTCCGACAAAGTGATCGCAGGATTTTTCTCCGCTGTCAGTAATGACTTCATAGCCAAATTCGAAGCCCTTACGAGCAGTATTCTGTGCACAAATAGCCGGAGGGTGGTCTGGATTATGATCTTTTTGTCTTAATACGTAGTAATGGCCATTACTGCTCTTTTCGAAATGAGCCAGCGATGTCAGCCAGCTGGCCAGTTGGTCATAGGTCACATCCAACCAGTGGAAGTCGGTCGTAAAATGGGGACCGGTGAACAGTCCATGGGAATACTGACTGTATTCACAGAGGAAAGAGCCAGATTCAAGACCTGGAATTACTTTACCAATGACATCGCCGACATTGTTGGGCGTGGTCGAGGATGGCAATACACAGAGTAATACGTTGGACTTCAGACCCTGAAACACGTTGCTGGTCAGTTCAGAGGCCTCTTTCATATGGTTTGGAAGAGAGTCAGCATGCACCGTAAACACGGCAGTGGTTAACAGCAGTAATGCGCAACAAATCTTATGCGTGATCTTCATCATAAGTTGCCTTTTGTATGGCTGAGATGGCGTGCTGTGATACTGGGTTGTGTCATACGGTAAATGTGCCAGTACCACAACAATAGAATCAGATGAAAACAGACGGCAATGAGTTATTTATCCCATTCGCAGAGGCGCTTCTGTGAGCAGAGATTACCAACACAGACTTGAAAGCCACACTCGTGGCTTCCGGAGGGGCACTGGTCCCAGGTAGTGAAGGCAGAGCATTGAAAGGCACCGCATCCATCACCGTTGCACTGGTGGCAGCTGGGAGAAAAGGTATCGCCTTTGCACTCATTCCATGCAAGGTTAAAGAATGGCGACGCATAAACTGCACCGACAAATTCACTACATGATTTCTGACCATTCTCCGCAGTGACTTCATAGCCAAACTCAAAACCTTTGCCGGAGGTAGCCTGTGCACAGATAGCAGGCGGGTGCTCTGGTTGATGGTCGCTGCACCTCAAAGCGAAGTAATGAGATCCATTATCGTTTTTTTCAACATGAGCCAGAGACGTTAACCAGCTAGCCAGTTGCTCATAGTTGACATCAAGCCAGCGAAAATCGCCGGTATAGAGTGGGCCGTTGAATGCACCATTAGAGTATTGGCTGTATTCACAGAGATAGGTGTCTTTTTCATTACCTTTAACGACCTTACCAATGATGTCATTCACATCCTCTGATCCAGCTGTGGTCGGTAAAACACAAAGTAAAACGTTTGGCTGGGTGCTCTGAAATATTTTGGGAGTCAGTTCAGAGGCATCTTTCATATGGTTGGGAAATGAATCTGAGTGAGCGTGGAGCGTAAATGCGACCAGTAATAGAAATGCGGAACAAATCTTATGTTTGAGGGACATCATCAGTAACCCTTTTCATTGTTCAGGGACAATGGGTATAGGCAAAGAGTAAACAAACGTCAAACGTCTTCTTACCGGTTGTTTACTGATCTGAATTGAGCCAAAAGAAACTATCGCGCGATGTTATAAAAATGCTTTATCTCTGATGACTATGTTGGTTTGGTAAACTACCAGGAGGGCGCTACCTGACTGGACTGAATTCACCATTGTGTTATTGGTGTAAAGTCTGCAGAATCAACGAATAAAAATAACAATAAACAAGAACAAGGATTTCATCCATGTATCAGGCTCTCGTCGGAATAGGGCTTCCTGTTGCTCTCATTCTTATTATGATCGGTGTTGGGTTAAGCCTTACCTTTAATGATTTTACCCGGGTTTTTATGCAGCCCCGTGCTTTTCTGGTGGGCATCACCTGTCAGATGCTGTTGTTGCCTATTGTTGCAGTGCTGATTATTGACCTGGCTGGATTGAGCGGCGAACTGGCCATTGGATTCTTCATACTGGCACTGTGCCCCGGGGGAACCACCTCAAACCTATACAGCCTTCTGGCCCGGGCGGACGTTGGTCTGTCCATTTCATTAACCACCATTGCCGGGTTTATTACCACGTTTACCATACCCCTGCTGGGTAACTGGGCGATTTATCACTACGCCGGTGAAAACTCTCAGTTTGAATTACCGGTGTTGATTACCTGGGTTAAGTTGATGGCAATTACCATTATTCCAACGTTGATTGGTATGGGGATTCGAATGCAATGGCATGGCTTTGCTGAGAGAGCAGAGCCCTATGTCAGCAAGCTCTCTGCCGCGATACTGGCACTGATGATTGTCAGTATCGGGCTGCAACTGGGTGAGAAAGTATTGACGTATCTGCTTCAGGCCGGCTTTGCTGCTTTGGCCCTGAATGTAGTGACCATGATACTGGGGTATCTGGTGGGCAAATGGCTGGTGGATAATGAGCAGCAGGCCAGAACCATCTGTCTGGAAGTTGGTCTGCAGAATGGAACGCTGGCTCTGCTGGTGACCGTTACCATTCTTGATAGTGCCACCATGTCCATTGGCCCGAGTGTGTACAGTCTCCTGATGTTTGTTACGGCCTCTCTGTTCACGATGGCGGTGTTAAGAAAAGATAAAACGGCCCAGTGCAAGGCAGTGACTTCCTGAGGGAAGTGCCTTCTGGTCTGGGCCGTATGTTTGCGTGAATCAACAATAAAAAGGAAAGGACATCATGGCCACGTTTCATCTTGCCCAGGTCAATATTGCCAAAGCAAAAGGCTCAATGGACAGCCCGGTCATGAAGGGGTTTGTCGACCAGCTTGACTACATCAATCAACTGGCGGAAAACAGCCCCGTTTTTGTCTGGCGGCTGCAGACGGAAGAAGGGGATGCCACGGATATTTCGGCTTTTGAAGATGAGCTGATCATTATCAATATGTCCGTGTGGCAAACCTATGATGATCTAAAGCAGTATGTGTATTCGGGCGAACACCTTAGTGCTCTTAAGCAGAAGAAAGACTGGTTCGATAAACTGGAGGGCTCTCACCTTGCCTTGTGGTGGATACCTGCTGGCTCCATACCTACGGTAGAAGACGCAAAGCAGGCACTTGCATTGCTGGATACCCAGGGGCCAACAGAAAAGTCATTTACCTTTGCCCGGCCATTCCCTGCACCTGAACTGCAGAGTGCATAACGGCTATCCTGATGTTTGAACTTATGGTTTTACTGGGTGCTCTCTCAATTTGATAACTGACTCATAGGTTAGCTTCAACCTTTCCAGTCATGAACTCAGACCAAAGTTGTTCCCAGCGCCCCTTACTCTGGATCAGTGCTCTTGTTGTCAAAAGCACTTCCGCTCCTGTTGCTTTCCACCTCATTCCAGAACCACATAATCGTTGCTTTACCAGAGTCTTACAAGCCGCTTCAGTAACTCCTGAACCTATTGGCCAATGGCGTTTAAGCGCCTGATGATAATTCATTAACTGGTGATTGTTTGTAAAATAGCTCACAGCTTTGTAGCGCTTCTCTGTCAGTGCGATTGTCTTTTTCGGGAGCTCGGCTGATTCAATTTCCTGAAGGATTTTTTTGGCTGCTCCACGCTTGTTTTTCAAACTATGTAGCCTGTCTTCAAGCCACTGGTGTCGCTTCGCCTTACTGGTTGGAAACAGTGCTTCCGCTGCTCCAGCTAAATATTCAGATGCATGATAAAAATCGAGTATCTGCCCAGAGGTATGTTGTTTCAAATAACTCCAGTTTTCTCTAGCCCCGTCAGCTACCCCGATGTATGTGGCATTTGGGTAGAGTCGTTTTAGATCTGCAATCTCCTCGTCGAGCTTGCTCATAAAGCTTTGTTTACCATACTCTGGCGAACTGGCTGTATATATCGTGTGGAGCCTGTCTCCATCTGCAGAATATAGGCTCAATGTCCCACACATGGCTTCCCTCCAGCCTTCTTCACAAAGCAGCATGCAGGTTCCATCCAGACCAATGGCTATTGTTTCAACAGGCTCTTTTAGTGGAGGAAGGTGGTAGTGAGTGTCTTGCTGGTCTTCAATTAATGCACCTACTCTGTCCGATAAATGCTTGATATAAGAATTTGAAAGCGTCCTTTGATGGTTGGTCTCAAAATCTTCTTTTACCGCAGGCGCTGGCATCTGGCTGTATTTCCAGGCGATAGACTTGGCAAATTTGGGGGTAGCTGAACCAATAATACCGGCACGAAGATCAAGTGCTGCCAGAGTACTGCCACCTCTGACACCCTGATATACGGAGCGCTCCAAAGGTATACGACCGTATAAGGTTTCATAGTGCTTA
Organism: Endozoicomonas sp.; assembly: GCF_965196975.1. NCBI lineage: Bacteria > Pseudomonadati > Pseudomonadota > Gammaproteobacteria > Oceanospirillales > Endozoicomonadaceae > Endozoicomonas > Endozoicomonas sp. The sequence goes on along the minus strand of NZ_OZ239981.1, from coordinate 2,680,167 downwards.
AGAACCTTTCCTTTGTAGTTCCACTTCTGCTGATTAACGACGATAGGTTCTTTATTGGGTGATTCAAATAGCCCCAATAACTCTTTTGTTCCAAGCTGCCCGGCTTCATTGAGTGCACGCTGTAAACTATCTTCAAGATTCAGCATGTTGCCTGAATCTATAGAAACTTCAATTTGCAAAACGATGCTTTTGGTAGAGCTGGAAATAACAGAAGCGGGCATGACAGTTAACTATTATGAGTGGTGTTCCCATAGTAGCTGTGAAAATAGAGCACTATTGTTTCAATCATTCAGAGAGAGCACCCGTTTTACTAAGCATTTTCTTATGTTGTCTGTTGCTTCTTTTTATCGCGCTTTACCAGGGAATTCATTTAAAAAGAAATGCACTTCGCCTGCCTGAGGCGAGAGGTAAACGGTTTCAAACCACTGGCTCGAAATATTCTATCCTTCATGTTGGTGAAAGCCCTGTTGCCGGGGTTGGTGTGGAAGAGATCCAACAGGGGCTGACTCATCAGATTATTGATACTCTGACTCAGGATCGAGAAGTGGCGTTTGACTGGGAAATACTGGCAAAAAATGGTGCCAGAGTTTTCGACTCACTCACCTTTGAGGCAACCATTAAAGAACCGGATATTTTGATCATCAGTTTTGGAGTCAATGATACGACGAAACTGACCCTGGGATGTATATTCAGTCAGACCATGAAGGCGTGTGTCCATCGCTTTGCTTCTGGTAATACCCAGGTATTTATGACCTCAATTCCAAAGATCAACCGGTTTCCTCTACTTCCGGCCCCGTTAAGCTGGTTACTGGGAATCAAGGCATTCCTTCTGGACAGGGAGTTGCAAACGCTCTGCCAGCAGGAGGGGTGGACCTATATCCACAGTGAAACGGATCCTGAGGACTCTTTGATGGCTGAGGACGGTTATCATCCCAATGCGTCTGGCTATCGGGCTTGGGCGGGTATTATTGCGAATAAAATAATGGATACCTGGAATTACAGGGTTTAATTGCTCTTATGATCCGGTTCAATGTTTTTGGAAGGCTGATGGTGGTGGAGCGTAAAAGTGGCGAGTGGTTGCTCTATAATGACTCTCCAACGGGGGCTCGAGCCAGAGTGTATGACATTGTGATACCGCCAGACTTGCCCGAATCAAGTCTGGGGCAGTATTTGGACGATATGTATCATGAGCTTGCAACGGAAAAGCACCCTAGTGTTGTTCGAATCATCTGACGGTATGTTCCAATTTTGCTTCTTTACGATGATGCATGAACTGAACCTCTGCTGTAAGGGAGTGACGTCATTATGATTAAGTCTGCGCTGTGGATGGTTGGCACATTAACCTCGTTTAGTCTGATGGCGGTTGGGGTCCGTGAGCTTAGCGGCCTGATAGACACTTTTCAGATTCTGTTTTTCCGAAGTGTCATTGGGCTGGTTATTATTTCTCTGGCGATTGCCTGCTCCGGAAAGGGTGAACGGTTTCGTACTCACCGGTTAGGTTTACATGGTATCCGAAACAGTATTCACTTTGCCGGATCCTATGGCTGGTTCCTGGGGATTGGGTTATTGCCGCTTGCGGAGGTGTTTGCCCTCGAGTTTACGGTGCCTCTGTGGACTGCTCTGATAGCCAGTACGTTCCTGAATGAGCAGCTTACTCTCAAGAAAGTTACCGCCATAGCTCTCGGGCTAATCGGTGTTTTTGTGATCGTTCAGCCTGGCCAGGGAGTGGTCAATTTCTCTTCATTTATCGTGCTTGGTGCGGCCATCTGTTATGCCATTGCCCACTCTTCTACCAAATCCCTCTCTGCAACTGAGCACCCGCTGACCATATTGTTTTTCATGTGTCTGGTGCAGCTTCCTATTGGCCTGTGCTTTTCTTTGCAGAACTGGCAAAACCCGGCTGGTATCCAGTGGTTTTGGATTGTCGTTATAGGCATTACGTTATTGACTGCTCATTTCTGTATGGCTAAAGCCATGCAGACAGCAGAAGCGACAGTGGTTGTTACCATGGACTTTCTGAGGTTGCCAGCCATTGCCATGGTTGGCGTTCTGTTTTACTCCGAGCCTCTGGAATTTACATTAATGGCTGGCGCATTGCTGATGTTACTGGGTAATTTATTGAATATCTACGTGCCTGAAAATAAGCACCAAGAGGCCATCGGTAAATCAAATTAAGGCTGTTATTTAAAAATAAAACCAATCATGGAGTAAGAAGATGTTATTGCATCAGGTTCTGGGTTTGGATTTTCCCGTTATTCAGGCCCCCATGGCCGGTGTTCAGAACTGGGAGCTGGCCGTTGCAGTTTCTGAGGCCGGGGGGCTTGGTTCAATTCCCTGTGGCATGCTGAATGCTGAACAGATTGTCGCTGAGATTAACGCCTTCAAACAGCATTCTAACAAGCTTTATAACCTCAATTTTTTCTGCCACGAAATGCCGGAATTTGATCACCATAAAATGGCGAAGTGGGAGCAGCGGCTGGCATCCTATTATGCAGAGATGAAGGTCAGTCCCCCAAAAGAGATGGGCAGTTTGAGAATGCCATTTGATGAAGCGACAGCAGAGGTTCTGGAAGCCCATAAGCCACCTGTGATCAGCTTCCACTTTGGATTACCTGCTGAGCACCTTGTCAGGCGCATCAAGTCCTGGGGGACGGTGATTATGTCTTCAGCTACTACTCTTGAGGAAGGGTTCTGGCTGGAAGCCAACGGGGTGGATATTGTGATTGCTCAGGGAATTGAGGCGGGTGGGCATCGAGGGATGTTTTTGACAACCGATGTTGCAAGTCAGATGGGTACCGCTTCCCTTGTCACTGAACTGATCGGCCATATACGTGTTCCAGTGGTTGCGGCCGGGGGCATTGCAGGCCATCAGCAGGTCAGGCATATGATGGAATTAGGTTCAGCGGGTGTTCAGGTAGGTACCAGCTATCTGCTTTGCGATGAAGCCAGGACCAGTCCGGTTCATCGAGCGGCTTTAAAAATTGAAGGGGCTTCGACCGCTTTAACCAACCTGTTTTCTGGCCGTCCTGCCCGTGGGCTGTGTAATCGCCTGATGAAAGAGGTTGATGTTATCTCGGATGCAGCGCCGGACTTTCCTTATGCGTCTATCGCGCTCAGTCCTTTGCGTGCAGCAGCTGAGTCCAGAGGCTTGGCTGACTTTTCGCCTTTATGGTCCGGTGAAAACCGGGCAGGCTGCAGAGAAATTTCAGCCTGTGAGCTGACCCGAAGTTTATGGTTGGGAGCTGAATGAGGTTATATTGCCAGAATCAATGAACAGGGGCAGTTTCACTATGAATTCACAACATTTGATCAAGTTGCTTGATGTTGCCAGGCAGAAAAACATGATTGATCAGGACAGTGAATGGTCAAACGGCAGCGAAACCTATCTCAGGGAGATCAGGCTGGAGTTGGATGAGGTTCAGGAGGAGCTGGATTCCGACAGAAACTGCTATCTGGAAGACGAGCTGGGGGATGTATTCTGGGATTACCTGAACCTGCTTCTGGCTCTTGAGCAGGAAGGTAAAATTTCCCTGTCCAGGGTCTTTGAGAGGGCATTGGTGAAGTACAGTGAGCGGATTGATGGCATTCAGCAGGGCAGCTTCTGGTCTGAGGTGAAGAGACAGCAGAAGCAAAGACTGGCAGAAGAACAGGCCGTTGAGAAGAACAAAGCAGAGCTTTTATAGATTTCCCAAGTTTTTCAGACTGGTTGCCAGGGAGGTGTTTTACTTTAGTCATAGAATTGAGTTCTCCCTGGGTGCCGGTTGTTTATATTGCTGGTTGGCTAAAGAGAATAACCAGCATGGATGCAGAATCCAGATTGGTGGAATCAGGCCTGTAACAATTGCATCCAAAGTGGTGTCTGCAAATTGATTGCTAAGTATTGATACGTATCAATATGCGTATTGATGATTTGTTTAATAATTATGCGGTTGATTGGTCACTGGTTGTCACGATTCTGTCATCCTTTCAATGTTAAGTTGTCCATGTTGATAGCATTAACAATACGAATAAAAGTGATCGTGTACAGTCAGAATAAAGAACGGAAACTATCATCCGCAATGTTGAGAATTGAGAAATATACGCTCAGAGATGGGCAGGCGGGCTGGCAGGCGCACCTGGTAAAACCTGACTGTTCCAAAATACACGAGACTCGTCGTTTCAGTTATTCAGACTATGGCGACCTTGCGTTTCAGAAAGCACTGGACTGGCTTGAGAGTCAGTACTACCAGCCCGCTGCAAATGATGCTGATGATCAATACACGGTGATGGCCATGAGTGATCAACATTGAGTGTATTTGTCTTCACATAATTAGGTCGTTGCTATGGATGGCAACTAGGCCCTCATACTTACTGTGTTTTTATATCCACTCTGGGAATTCGCTAAAGATTTTACCAGAGGGTCGGATAATTACTGTCTCCATAATCAGGTCGAGGTTGCCATGGACAGGTATCGCCAAAAGAAAATCATAGATAAGGTACAGGCTTTAATCGCCAGCCACTCACAACATCCAGATAAAGATATTTCATTAACCGGAGAGTTTACCGGTGCTGCTCTGTGTGAGTGTGACGCCATCATTTCAGGATTTGGAGCGTCTGGCATTCTGCTCACCGTTGAGCCTCCTTATCGAAGTGCAAGCTTTTTACCCGATGGAGGTGTGGATCTTTTGCAGCAATGTCATTTATGGTCGGCAAATACAATTAACAGCGCTTTGTTGTCAGCTTCTCCGGTGACGTCTTCGTTCTATGTGCTTTGTCAGAAGCAGTTTGGCCGTGCATGGCAGAACTGGCTGCTTTATGGGGAGTTAGGTGTTTTGGGTAAAGCGGCATCCTGCTTTTCTTTGTCAGAAAAAATGCGTTAAGGCAGGCCTGAATGGCTTGCCATTGTTAAAGTATGAGACTTGTGGATCAGGTTCCAAATGGAGAAAGGGATTATTTACTGATGTAGTTCAATCGTTTAATGAGTTCGTCTGTAGCTTCAACCGCTTTTTTTGCCAGTTTCTCTTCAGTCCAATCACTGAAACTGGGGTTTGCCAATAGCCCCTGCAGTGCCATTGCCGCGACCTGCTTTCTGGATGGAAAAATCAGGTTGGCTTTCTTCTGATTTCTTCTGTTGTTTTTATCTGCCATGCTGCTCTCCTGATTCAATTCTTTAAAGGCATGTTGGCTCGGTGTTTACCTGTCCCAATGGAAAGCATACACAGCCTGCGTATATTCGGGGTTTGGCTCCTTTTCAGTTACGATAGATATGTCTTCAGTATATACCAGAGACCATTATTGAAATCTAATATTGAAGGCTCTGTCCAGCGGAGAAAAGGGGCAGCTACAGGAGGCTGCAGCTGTTGTTAGCGGCGGGGGTATGGCCCCTCTTGATCGTTCAGGCAGCAACGTATCGTCTAATGACAGAACCATGATTTTCGTTTTCAACCAGCGTCTTGTGAAGTGCCTGAATCGCTTTCTCATAGTCGGCCTCAGCAACAATGCACTGCATTTCAACTTGCCGTATGGTCTGGTGCATGGCCATCACATTGATTCCTGCATTTGAAAGGGCGGATACGGTTCTTGCGAGAATGCCTTTTACTTTCAGGTCTGAGCCAATAGCGGAGACTATAGCTGTTTTATGAATAGCCACCTCAGCGGTTGGGTACTTTTGTTTGGTCAGGCGAACAAGCCGGTTAACCTTCTTGCGACTGCCCGTCAGGTAAAAGGTGATACTGTTCGCGTCGGACTCTTTATTTACCTGTTGCAGTTTCAACTCCTGAATGAGCTGACTGATCTCCATGTCATGGTTAATGGACCCCAGCATTTCCTGGTCAAATATCTCAATGGCAGCAACATCCTTACGTCCGGCAATGATCTCTACGCAGGGTCTTGGATTGCAGTAATTCTGATCAATAATGGTACCCAGGTGCTCGGGTTCAAAGGTGTTTTTGATTCGCAGCTTGATGCCACTTTTGCGAATTCCCTGCGCGGCTTTTGGATGGATAGCCTCCATACCGAGGTTGGATAACTTATCGGCAACGTCAAAGTTGGTCATTCCGATGGGAATCACATTGTCTTTGCCCGCAAGTTTAGGGTCAGCACTGCTGAGATGATATTCCTTATGGATAATGGCCTCTTTTGCTCCAGTAATCGATGCAATTCTGGCAAACGTCATTTCGCTATAGCCCCGGTCAAAGGTTTTCATCAGCTGTTCTTCGCAGTGGGTATAACCGGTTGCTATAAGTAGCTGTCTGGAGGGATCCAGAGAATCAAAAGCCTGACGAATCATGTCATCCATGGGGAGTGGGACACTGTTTTTCCAACCAGAAAGATCGACAAATTGGGCATTAACTCCATTGGCCTTAAGGAGTAGCGTTGAGTTGAACGCGCTGTGTGCTTCACCAATGGAAGCGAGCATTTCCCGTACCGTAACTAGGTGCTGTTGAAGCTGGAAATGTCCGTAGGAACATAGGCTGTGGAGGCTGGTCATGCAGGTTTGGGCATCGGTGATCCGCTGCCGTATGAATTGATTTGCCTGTGCCAGGTAGTGATCCGTAAACATGCGGCTGTTCATCTTCAGCAGGAGGCTTTCGACCTTGTTTAGCATGGCCTGCCAGGCATCCTCTTTTTCACCCTCGACAAAGGTTCGATAGACTCCGGCCTCACCGGTCTTTTTATGTTCAAGCAGAAGGTCAGTCACCCCGGCGTACGCTGAAACGACGAAGATTCGATTAAAAACCGTACCATTTTTTTCATTCAACCAGATGTTCTTCAGAACATCTTCGTAGCGGCTCATGGATGTGCCACCAATTTTCTCAACGGTATGAGTCATTGTTTCGGAATATTGCAGTATGAAATGATGAGGGGCTGAAGTGCAGGCAACCGACGCAGAACGCCGGTTACTGGTTTCTTCAAACGAAGAACCTGATAAATTCCAGGGGATTAATGCTTCATGGCTATCAAATACGCACATTTTCAGCGGTCATTCAGAATGGGATAAGCACCATTTTTGTCGTGAACTTCCTGGCCGCTCAGTGGTGGGTTGAAAACGCAGGCCAGTTTAAGTTCACTGTGGGCTCTCAGAAGGTGCTCATCGTTTTTATCAAGAATATAGATAGAGCCAGGCTTGATGGAGTGAACCTTGGAATCCGCCAGTGTTTCAACTTCACCTTCACCACTGATGCAGTAGACAGACTCCAGATGGTTCTGATACCAGATGTGAGTCTCGGTATTGGCATAAATGGTGGTAATGTGAAAAGAGAAGCCCATGTTGTCATTTTTTAGCAGCAGGCGCGTGCTCTCCCAATGCCCATCAGGGGAAACGACCCGGCGCTCTGACTGCTCTGCGTCTTCAAGTGTACGTACAATCATTATTATTTTCTCAGCTGGCTACACGAAACAGGGTGTTGAGTTTATTGTACCCATTGAGAGGCTTGGTATCCGGGATACAAACTTCAGCAAAGGCATTTTCAAGAATATCTAGACCTTTTTTCAGGTTCTGGTCACTGATAATCAGTGGGCATAGGAGTTTGACCACCTGATCCTCAGGACCGCTGGTTTCAATAACCAGTCCATTTTCAAAACAGTTTCGGGTGATTTTCCCTGCCAGCTCCCCATTAACGCAGTCAATCCCGCGGAACATGCCACGCCCACGGGTGCTAAGGGGTTCTGAGTGATGAGTTTCTGCAATGCCTTTCAAGCGGTTAGAGATATACAGTGATTTCGTTTTGATGTCTTCGGAAAACTGGTTATCTGACCAATAGTGGTCGATAGCGGCCTTAGCAGTAACAAAGGCCAAGTTGTTGCCACGGAATGTACCGTTGTGTTCACCCGGTTTCCACTGATCCAGCTCTGGACGGAACAATACAATGGCAAATGGTAGGCCATAGCCACTAAGGGATTTCGACAGGGTAACAATGTCTGGTTTTATGCCGGCTTCTTCAAAGCTGAAGAAAGTGCCTGTTCTGCCACAACCTGCCTGAATGTCATCAACAATCAGCAGTATGTCGTATTTTCTGCAGACTGCTTCGAGATTTTTCAGCCATTCAAAACTTGCTGTGTTAATGCCACCCTCGCCCTGTACCGTTTCAACAATAACGGCAGCTGGCAAATCTACACCGCTGCTGGCATCGCCCAGTACCTTATCGAGATACTCCGTTGTATCAACAGTGTCATTAAAGTAGCCGTCATAAGGTAGCCGGCTGACACCGCTCAGGCTGATTCCGGCGCCACTGCGGTGATGGCTATTACCGGTGGCGGCCAGTGAGCCAAGGCTGACACCGTGAAATCCATTGGTGAAGGCAATTACTTCGGTTCTGCCGGTGACTTTTCTTGCCAGTTTCAGTGCAGCTTCAACAGCATTAGTCCCAGTCGGGCCAGTAAACTGTACGACATAATCGAGGGCTCTTGGCTTTAGAATTTTTTCATTGAATGTGCTCAGAAAGGCCTCTTTGGCTTTTGTGTGCATATCCAGGCCATGAGTGATGCCGTCTGCCTGTATATATTCCAGCAACGCTTCCTTGAATACGGAATGATTGTGGCCGTAATTGAGTGTTCCAGCGCCAGCCAGAAAATCAAGGTATTCGTTACTGTTTTCGTCGTACAGGAACTCACCCTTAGCACGATGAAATGTCTGGGGGAAGGAGCGTGCATAACACTGCACGCCGGACTCCAGCTCGTCAAAGATACTCATTTATCCGGCTACCTCAGTAAAGTGATGGTGTTGTTCGTTGCTGCTTAAGGCCGTCGTTACCTCAGTGGCATCCATTCGAGTGCCGAGGTACAGGATTTCATCCTCGTGGTTACTGTCGAGATGAACGCCGGCTTTGAAATGCTCAGTGGCTTTAACGGTCATTCCGTGGTTTTCGAAAAAGGTCTGGAATAGTTTTTGAGAAGGGATGTTGCTGGGAGATATGGTGGTTTTCAGGCTCTGAAGGGTACCGTGCCGATTGAAAAGCCTGCTTAACATCTGGGATGCAATGCCTTTGCCACGATATTGCTGATCCAGAGCGACCTGCCAGATGAACAGTGTTTCCGGACTTTCTGGTGCAATATAGCCGGAAATAAAACCGATAACATCGCCATCATTGCTCTCAGCAATGATGGAGGTTCTGGAAAAGTCGGTGCATTGCAATAGATTGCAATACAAAGAATTTTTATCCAGAGGAGGGCAGTTATTTATCAGGTTATGTACGGCAATACCGTCTTTTTTCAGAGGTTCTCTATAAGAAATAAGCATAGTGTTTATATATGTTAGTTATACTAAAATTTAGTATTTCTATATATTTTAAAGCATTTGATTCGGGTTAAATCAAGGTTTTGGTTTTTTTTCTGCATTTTTTTGATTTTTTATTACTAATTATTCATCGTATTTCTATGTATTTTTTGCTTGAAATTGTTTAATAGGCATTGAATAGTAAGGCTGACTGAAAGTTTGCAGAGAGAAACTCTAAAAATGGGAAGAAGTCAGGATGCGCTGGTGCTTTTGCGTCAGATTATCAGGTCAACTGATATGCAGGATAAAGAGATTAGTCGTTGTACGGGGCTTACTCTGCCTCAGTTAATGACCATGCAAACCCTTAGGCTATCAACCCAGATTACAACAGGAGATCTGGCGAAAGCGATTGGTCTTACTCAGGCGACGGTGACCAGTATTCTGGATCGTCTGGAAAAGAAAGGTCTGGTGTGTCGTGAGCGTGGAGCAGAGGATAAGCGGAAGGTCTGGATTAGCCTGACTCCTGCTGGGTTGGAGCTGTTAAAGGGTGCACCTACCCCACAGCAGGATCTTTTTACACGACGATTTGAAGATATGCAGGACTGGGAGCAGTCCATGGTGATCTCTGCATTAGAGCGTGTTGCTTTCATGCTTGATGCTCAACATCTGGATGCTGCTCCTATGCTGGATATTGGTCAGATTGACAGAGATGATGCTGGATCAGGCGGTTGGAAGCAGTGAGAAATCAGTGCTATTGATCAAGGCTGGATTGATTCATGTTCTGTTCATTAATAATCTCTTGTCTTTTTACTCTTTGGCTTGGTCAAAGAAACTTATTTAGCTATAACCCGCTGGGTTTTGTGGTGCATTGCTTATTTTTGCCAGTTAGGTAGAGTTAGAAAGGCGTAAAAGCAAATGCACATTGCCTGAAAATAAAGGGGGTAGCGTAATGTCCCGGACAATAAAAGGCTTGATGGCTGCTACTATGGCAACAGCATCCTTACTGGTCAGTACTGCTGCAGCGGCTCAAAGTGATAACCATGTTTACGCTGGGTTGGGCTGGACTGTTAAGCATGGCTGGATACCTTCGGCGATTGCGGGGGTTCGCAGTGTCGATGTGGATGGCATTGGGGACGTAACCGGTGTTGATCTTTCACTCTCTTATCACTTCACCGATGGCTTTGATAAGTTCCTTCTGAAAGGTGTTCGAGGTGAGATTGACTGGCAGGCTGAGCTGGGTGGTGGTTATGATTTTCAGGAGCAGTCACTACTGATTACCGGCGGTGTTCAGGGTCGTCTGGTGAATTTTTCCATGGATGTTTCTCTGGATGGCGATATCGATGGTGGTTTGGCAATCAATAGCATCGATAAGTATGACTGGCAGCCATAGTTACAAAAGGCTCATTTTCTAACCCTTTTACTATTGAGTTAAATTGTATGATCCAGTGCTTTTCAGAGTCGTTTGCTCTGTAAAGCACTCGGTTTTTTCGGATTTATCCATCTGTTTGTTTCTTACGCTCGCATGGCGTGTCGCTCACTTTCTTTTTTCGTAACTATTCAGCACCCTTCATATAAATCTGGAATTTTCTGATTTTTCGACCATCATCTTATACTCAATTTTTCTAACAAATCTCCAGTATGGAACCAGACTTCCCAGCTACTCCGTTTACCGAAGCTCTCCTTAAAGAGAATGAAGAGCTTCGGACCGAGAATGCGCTTTTACGGGAACGTTGCAGCGAACTGGAAGAAAGGGTTAATAAAAACAGTCAAAACAGTAGTAAGCCACCATCGTCAGATGGTTATCAAAAGCCCAGTAAAAAAGGGAGTGATAAAGGTGATACATCTTCCAAAGAAGCCCCCTGCTCCTCACAGGAAACACCGAACCCCAAAAGCCTTAGACCATCTTCAGGCAATAAACCAGGTGGCCAGAAAGGTCATCAAGGCTCTTGTTTGAGACGTGTCGCCTTACCCGATTATGTCAGGCATCTGAAGGTTGAAAAATGTTGCTGTTGCCAGTCTTCGCTTATCGATATTAAACCCACCAAATACATTGAGCGACAGGTTTTTGATCCAGGTAGACCCGGAGAATTTGAAGTTACCGCGTACTGGGCAGACGTTAAAGTATGTCCTTGTGGTAAACGGAACACCGCTGAGTTTCCCCAAGGAGTGAAAGCCGCTGCTCAATACGGAGAAGTGACTCAGGCAATGGCTGTTCATTTAAACCAGTATCACTTCATCCCATATCACCGGGTGTCTGAGTATTTCAATACTATTTATTGCATGAGTGTCAGCGCAGGCTCTGTTGCCAATTTTGTTGCCTATACCCATGAGAACCTGGCCTCTACTGAGCAGAGTATCCGCGATGCTTTACAAGAAAGTCCGGTTGCAGGAGCGGATGAAACTGGCATGCGGGTTGACGGTTCACTGTGGTGGTTACACATTATGCGAGATGACCAATGGACGCTTTACTACCTCTCAGAAAGGCGAGGTTGTGAAGCAATGGATGCAATGGGCATCCTGCTGACTTTTGCAGGCATTCTGGTTCACGATCATTGGAAGTCCTACTTTGCCTATGCGGCAGTGCATGTGCTTTGTAATGCCCATCATCTGAGAGAGCTTCAGGGAGTTGTCGATAGGGATGCGAATAAGCTGGCTCTGCGGCTGATGAAATTGCTTACGCTCTCCTGGCACTTCTGCAAGAAATACAAAGCAGCCGGTCTGACTCAAATGCCTGGTGCAATACAGCTTCGCATTGAGACGATATACGACCAAATCCTTCAAAGGGCTCTCACGAAGGAAACCGCTTATATGGAAAAACAACGACAGGTGCTTGGACGTAAGAAGGTCAGGAATACCAAGGCCTACAACCTGTTCAAAAGGCTTATTGAGTTTAAGGTTGAAACGTTGCGCTTCATGTCGGACTTTTCAATTCCCTTCGATAACAATGGCAGTGAACGTGATGCCAGGATGGCCAAACTTAAGCAGAAGATCTCAGGCTGCTTCAGAAGCGAAGACGGAGGTACCATGTTTACCCGAATCCGAAGCTATTTATCATCTGCTAAAAAGCAGGGGTTGAACATATTTCAGGCGCTTCTTAAAGCGGTTCGAAATTACAACAATACGCCTTTGCTGGGTGCTGAATAGTTACCTTTTTTCATCTAATCCATTTTGGTTATTGCTGCCTGCTTTAGTTGGTATTATCGTACGTGTTTGTAATGTTGTGATGCAGTTCACAAAAAAATGATGAGTTCAATTGATTATCAGAAAGCGGTTATCTGGAGTTTGTCGCAATTCAGTCAGCAGAAAAGAGCTGCTGACTTTTTTGACTCTCTTAGAACCGGTCTGTGTGTTTATTCTCCCGGGGCGCAGAGCCTTTATGGTAAGTATGATGTGTATTGGGGGACTTCTCAGCGGGAAAAGCTGGTAGTGATGCCCGATTTTGAGCAGCATTTGTGGATGATACAACGTCTGGATCTCTCCGCTGCCCGGCAAACTGGTATTTATCTGGTGCCAGGAGAAGCCATTGGGCGGGAAGGGTTTTATCTGTCGGTTCGTGACAGTAACAAGAAACGGCTTCTTTTACCGGCCAAAAGCGGTTTCAGACAAATTACCCGATTGTTTGAGAAAAAATTTGGTCAGCCTTATTGTCCGATTGTCACCCGGGGCGATTTAAGGGAGTTTCGTCAGAGTCATCCGTATCTGCATCTTCATCATGTTGATATCACACGAATCCCAATCGTCAGTGACCTGACGAAGCGAGATGTGCTGGATATGTCCAGACAGAAGCTCTCAACGTTATTAAATTGAGAATAAAAGCCTTATTGGTAGTTGACGGCATTCGGAAAATAGGGATAATACGCCACCACTGGCTCGGCGCAACATTGGTTGCTGTAAGAGTGAGTTAACGGGGTATAGCGCAGTCTGGTAGCGCGCCTGCTTTGGGAGCAGGATGTCGGGAGTTCGAATCTCTCTACCCCGACCAAAATTAGAAAAGCCCATACTTTCGAGTATGGGCTTTTTTGATGTTTACCGATTTCTCACATCAGATTAATCCGACTTACTGCAGGTTATCTGATTGTCGAAGCAGGCGCCTTTTTTGCTGGTGCATTGACTCAATACTTTTCCTCTGGCTTCTGCTTCGGTTGCCGCATGGGAAAACAGGCCTCCTGCACGGATATCGTTCAGGTAGCAGCCCCACTGCATATTGCTGTTACCGGTATCGTCGATGCCTTCTAGCGCGATGACTCTTCTCTCCAGGTATCTTACCTTTTTGCTCAGTTGTTGAATTTCTTTCCGAAGCATTCCAATTTCGCTCTGGGTATCATAAGCGAAGGTGGTCGATGTAAACAGAATCAGGAGAAAAGCAATGAATGCGTTCATGGTGCTGTCCACTGTAATTGCTCTTCTGGACACTATAGCTTTGATCTCTGTATATTCCGTAGCCAGGTTGCGGTAATCAACGCTGTGAAAAGTATTTGGATTTGTTAAAGTATTAACCGTTCCGGTGTGGCGGCGTTTTAAGAAGTATCGCTGATCATGTTGTCCGGAACACTTTTTATTCATAAGTGATTATGAGTTTCGGGGTATAGCGCAGTCTGGTAGCGCGCCTGCTTTGGGAGCAGGATGTCGGGAGTTCGAATCTCTCTACCCCGACCAGATTGATTTTATAAGCCAGCACCATGCTGGCTTTTTTTTATGTACATGGGTCTACTGTACGCAGGCAATGCTGTAGCAATTGCCAGTATATGAGGGAAGTGTACTGTACACTGGTAATGCAGAATCAGCTCTCTGGTAGTGACTTAACTCCAGAAATAATATTTCAAACCATCATCTGCTCTATCAAAGTAACTTCCTCATTCGTCAATAGTGTTTGCAGACAATGCAGATCCTGCTGCATATGTTCAGTATCACTGGTTCCTGTTAAGACAATCATTCCCATTTTTAATGCTGCCTGGAAAATGACTTGTGGTCCGGTTAGTCCTGTTCTGGTCATAATGGCTTGAAACTCAGGCTTTTCAAACATTGGGGTATTGGCAGTCAGCAAAGAGAAGCCCTGGTAATGGATGTCATGCCGGTGGCAGAGTTCGCGTATATTTGCATCCCACCCGGTTCTGGCAAAACATCGATTTTGTACCAGCATGGGTTTGATGGCTGCATGGTGACTCAGGTATTCAAGCTGATCATGGTTTACATTACTGATACCGAGAAGTTTGATATGGCCAGATCGGTAGAAATTTTCCATTGCTTCCCAGACTTCAAAATCACGGTCACTAAGTCCATGGGACTGAGATGGACCATGCAGTAGATGAGCATCAAGATAATCCGTTTTTAAGTGCTCCAGTGATGAAAGAAAGGACTGCTCTACCTGTTCTTTGGTATCCACTTTGGGGTTGTATGGCAGACGGTTATCCTGACCTTCAGCGTAAGTGAATTTAGTCTGCAGATAGAGGTCTTCACGGCTAGTTCCACTGGTTTGATAGAAGTTCTGTAACGCTTCCCCAACCCCTTCTTCATAGTAATGTTTACGCTGGTTAGCGGTATCAATGGCTGTGAAACCGTTATTCAGGGCTTTCAACGTCAGCTCAGATGTCGCCTGTTCTTTCCAGGCCGTGCCATAGATAAAACGGGGAACTCTGGTGTCGTGAAGATTAAATGGATTAGTGTCAGGCTGTTCGCTCATCTCCTTGTCTCCCTTTGATATTATTGAGCACGTTTCGCTCTGTTGAGATTTACTTTAGTGTAGAGCAGGGCTCATGACATAATGTCGGCATGGGCAGAAAACTTTCCAAAAGACTTTTTTCGAGAGATGCTTACAAGAAACGTTGTTTATGAGGTTTTTTTGAAAAACAGGTCTTTGATTAATGAGCATGTTCACGACAGAGCTTTTTAAAAGCAAACCTTACCGGTTAGGTCTCACCCTGTCAGGCGGTGGTGCAAAATGCATGGCCCAGATTGGGCTATTGCAGTATCTGAAAGAGCAGGGAATTGAGCCAGATATTATTTCCGGTGCCAGCGGGGGGGCTATGGTGGGCGCTCTGCACAGTGCCGGGTATGCACCGGAAGAGATTCTGGACTTTTTTGTCTCTACCCGAATGTTTAGTTTTCGAAACCTTTCTTTTAATGCGCTCGGTTTGATTGACTCCGCCAAGATTGCAAAAAACTTTCAGACTTATTTCCCGGAGGACAGCTTCGAGTCATTGAAAAAGCCTCTGTATGTGGTTGCTACTGATTTGAACAGAGCCCGGCAAACAGTATTTAACAGCGGTCCATTGATTAATGCTTTGACCGCGTCGTCTGCTTATCCAGGCATGTTCACACCAGTTAAGTGGCAGGGGACTGTCTATGCCGATGGTGGGATTATCAATAACTATCCTTCTGATCTGATTCATGACCAGTGTCGTCACCATATCGGGATGTACCTTGCCCCTATCATGTCAAAACCCAGTGAACATTTTGCTAACACGTTTGATGTGCTGGATCGGGTTTTTCAGATTTACAGCTCTGCCAGGCAGTTCTCAAATATAAATTTGCCAGAGGTTTCGTTGGCTCCGGAAGGTATTGAGGAGTGTAGCGCTTTTATGGTGAAGCCTGATCAGCTCAAGTCTATTTATGAAATGGGGTATAACTCCAGCAGAAAATACTTTGAAAGCGAAGGTGTTGAATGGCTGAAAACCATGAAAGGAGGGGCTCTCAAACGATCTTCCTGGTTTAAATTGCCGATAGGCTCTGATACTCAGTAAGTACAAAGTGGTCTGTCATGCCACTCATATAGTCCAGAATCAGTCTTGCCCGATAATACCACTCAAGATCGTTTTCTTCAGCGGGTGTGTGCTTTTTCTGGCTCATTTGATGCACTGCCCGCAAATAGGCTGCTTTATACTTCCGAGACAAGCGGTGGTTCAGTCGATGCTCGATAAAGTGTTCACCATCCAGATTTTCGAGGTTTGAGAATGCGGTTCTGGGGAGTTCCAGAATTGGACGATAGATATCGAGTAATCCCATCAGGGCTGCATAGCCCCGAAGCTCTGGTGTTTCTTTCTCCTGACTGCTGAATACATGGCGTATGGCGACGGTTTTCAGTGTCTTAAGCGCCAGATGCTGGTCAGAACCTCCGTCAATTAATGGTTCATCCAGTGTTCCGTTAAACACTTCTGTATGCTTTTGCAGATATCGGTTGGCGGCATAACCGACCAGATCCCTGACCAGGTGTGAGCGTAAATGGCGAATAAAGTTCTGGGGGTTATCTTTGGCAACGTTTTCAGCAGTGTTAATAATATCTGGCAAATAACGGCTCTTTTCATTACTGAATTCTTTCCATACCTCTTTAAGCCAGAAGCTCAATCCTCTGAATGAAAGGATCCCCTTGTCGATTGCATCCTCCAGGTCGGCAATGCAGTAGGAAATGTCGTCCGCAGCTTCCATGATATAGACCAGAGGGTGGCGACAGTTGGCCTCCATATCAAGGTGCTTCCAGATATCCTGAATAAGGCGACGCTCCGAGTAATAAAACCCTGGTTTCTTTTGGCGGTAGTTGAATCCGGGATTCCTGTCCTGATATGGGGATCTGGTGTATTTGATGGTGGCTGCCAGTTGTGACCAGGTCAGATTGAGTGCCTGTAGGCTATGAATGATACGCAGCCCCTGGGCATTGCCTTCAAATACGGACAAATCCGGTAACAATATCTTGTTAAAAAGTTCTGAGTGCCCGGTTTGATTATTCATGGCTGTTTGTCTTTCCATCGCTTTGCGATGGCACGCTGCGCCATTTTCCTGAATCCAGCGACTGAAAGCGGCTTCACCAAAATGCCCGAAGGGGGGGTTGCCCACATCGTGCAGAAGACAGGACATTTCAACCAGGTTGGTAAAGGCCGTTTCGATACCTTCCAGACCGAGTTTTCCCAGCTCATCATTTTTTTTTAACTGATCAAGGATGGTCTTTGCCAGGTAGCGCCCTGTCTGCTGGACTTCCAGTGAGTGGGTAAGCCGACTGCGGACTGCAGCATTAGTCTCAAGTGGATAGACCTGAGTCTTCTGCTGAAGTCTGCGAACCGCAGCCGACTGAATGATGCACCCCCGGTTACTCTCAGTCTCCGTGATCAGGTCTCTGGGCTGTTCATTCACTCTTGGGTCAGGGCGATCACAGGTTAGTTTTTTGAGGTAATCCAGAGATGCCATAAGCTTGGTAACCAGCGGATAGATTAGTGTTCAGGTTACCATATCTTTCGGCTGCTCGGTGAGTCGCATGATTTGCCGCATTAAATAAATCAGGGACCACCTGCCTTCGTGAAACGGGTGGTTCTGTGCACAAATAAATACTTTTCTCAGCCTATATATACTTTTTGAACTCTGCCTTCACCTTATCCCAGAATGATGCTTGAAGGTTTCGGTTACAATACTCAAGAAGTGTGGGTCTAATGGTTTCAATGCCCTGCACATCGAAAGCGGTATCTTCAGGTTTCCCGGCTTTACTGTAGGCCGTGGCCCAGCCAATGGCGTAAGGTTGGTAGTCTTCCTGAAGGTCAAGGTAGTCTGCACAGGTCCACTCAGTAATGGGTTTTGTGGGCTTTGTGCTGTTAGTTGGGGTTTTGCTCTTGTCAGAGTTTGCAGCAACGGCTGTCAGGGATACTGTAGTCAGAACTATAGCCAGACCTAGAGCTTTCATTTCCATCGTGATCACCCTTTAACGGTTGTAAGCCTGAAAAATTCTAGTTCAATAAAAACGTTCCGCCAGAGAGATTAACGAAAGCTATAATTGGTCAGTTTGTTTATATTCAAGAGTAACTAAGGGCGAATAAGAAACATAACGGCGCCAGTGTATAAAGGGCGTAAGGGTAGTTGGTCAACAGGTTTATATCGATTGCTAAAGAATTAGGTTTACCTCTTTATATATTTTTTGAATATTGACACAGAGTTTGGAGTATAGCCCGTGGTACATAGGTTAATAGGGTTATTGACCACTGTAATGTTTTTCCTGATAGTGCCTTTTGTTTCGTTGATTGCAGAGGATAATGATTCAAACTCCTCAACAGATTTCTATGTTCCGGAGGGGTATGTCGGCGTGGTGAGACATGGAGGGGAGTTTTATAATGAAATATACGAAACAGGCCTCTACTCACTTTCTCCTTCTGAGGAAGGTTTTGTTATTAACATGACTCCACATCAGGAACATGTATCTGATATTGCCTGCATCACTGTAGATGGGGAATTTATTGCTTTCCCTAAAATAATCATTCACTTTCAAACCAGTGAGGAGTTTGCCCTCAGTCTGGTTACACACTATGGAGTTAACTTTCAGGTTCCATTGATTCGTCTTCCTGTGAGGCAGGGAGTCAGTGATTTTTGCTCGGTAATGACTGCTGAGGAAGTATACCTGGACAGATTTTCAATAATCCAGCATAGGTTAGCTACCTATTTAACAGACTTTCAACTAGAAAAAGAGTCTGGTCTGACTATTGATACAGTGGAAATTATTTCTCCTCTCCACTCACGCAAAGCCATTGATAATTTCATTGTTCCCAGTGAAATGCCTTATGAGATTTTTTATACGCTCGAAAGTGAAAGTGAGGCTCGCAAGCGGCTTTGCGCTCTTGATAACCAGTGCTCTGGACAAAAGAGTAACCTTTATTTAACGGAGTCTCAAAATAAGCAGGATAGCTATGTTTTACCCCTGAGTATTCGAGAGACCAAAGCACCCGTTGCTATCACTGAGAAAGTGCTGTGTGATAAGGATTCAGCTGAGACTTTATTGCTATTTCAAAACCAAAAAATACCCTGGCACTTGAAAGCACAGAAGCCTACAGGTTGCTGGAATTATCGTCATGGCAGGTTATACCTTACCTGGTAAACAGGCATTACATATTCTGAGCCTGAACTGCAGGAGTTTCAGTGCCAGCCGGAAACCCTGCTATCTATCTAAGTGGGTGAGAGCAACACTCATCTGGTGAGACTAAAAATAGAAGGCAGTCCTCGCTAATTGGTAAATTATGCTGTATAAAAAAACAGTATTTTAATCATTGTGAACCGGATTGTTTCTGAATGCGGTTATTTATCGCCGAAAAGCCCAGCCTCGGGCGTGCCATTGCCGATGTTTTAAAAAAGCCCCTGAAAAAGCAGGAGGGCTATATTGAATCTGCTTCCGGAGATGTGGTGACCTGGTGTATTGGTCATCTGTTGGAGCAGGAGGAGCCTGATGCTTATGACCCTGCTTACAAAGCATGGAAGCTTGAACACCTTCCTATCGTTCCACTGCAATGGAAGTTACGGCCTAGAAAGGGGGGGCGCTCACAGCTGTCCGTGATCAGTAAGCTGCTGAAACGGGCTGACATTATTATCAATGCGGGTGACCCTGATCGCGAAGGTCAGCTGCTGGTGGATGAAGTATTAGACTTTCTAAAGCTGTCTGCCCAGCGTAAAAGAGATGTTCGTCGTTTATTAATCAGTGACCTGAACCCTTCTGCGGTTTCACAGGCGCTAGGGCGGATGCGATCCAATCAGGAGTTTGTACCGCTGGCTGTTTCCGCGCTGGCCCGTTCCCGGGCAGACTGGCTATATGGAATTAACCTGACCCGCGCCTGCACGTTGCTGGGTCGGAAGGTTGGCTTTAATGGCCTGCTTTCTATCGGACGGGTTCAGACACCGATTCTTGGTCTTGTTGCTCGACGTGATGCTGAAATCGAGGACTTTCAGCCCAAGCCTTACTTTGAAGTGTTTGCCACAATGGTGACTGCTAAAGAAGAGGTCTTCAAAGCCAGATGGATTCCCAGTGAAGCCTGTCAGAACTGGATGGATGAAGAGGGGCGAGTTCTGGACCGACGCCTTGCCCAGAATGTGGTTGATCGGATTTCTGGCAAGCAGGGGACTGTGAAGCGTATAGAGGATAAGCGTGGGAAAGAGGCACCTCCCTTGCCTTACTCTTTGTCTGCTTTGCAGATTGATGCCGCCCGGCAGCTTCGAATGGATGCAAAGAAGGTGCTTGATAGTTGTCAGCGGCTTTATGAGCAGAAACTGATTACTTACCCACGTTCAGACTGCCGCTATCTGCCGGAAGAGCATTTCTCTCAGGCCCCTGAAGTGTTGGCCACTATCCGTCATAATGTGTTCTCACTGGCTAAGGCTGTAGATCAGGCACTGCCAGAAAGAAAAACCAGCGCCTGGAATGATAAAAAAGTTGGGGCTCATCACGCGATTATTCCTACATCATTGAGAACGGACCTTGAACGATTATCTGAATTGGATCAAAAGTTGTATGGATTAATTGCGAGGCAGTATGTTGCCCAGTTTTATCCTGATCATACGTTCAGAAAAAGAGTTGTTGATATTGAAATAGAAAATGGTCTTTTTCGAGCTGGAAGCCGTCAAACGGTAGAGGAAGGCTGGAAGGTTCTGATTAATTTGGGAAAAAGTCATCAGCGTTCTGTTAATGATGAAAGTAATGAAGAGAGTACTTTTTTGCCAGAGTTGGCCAAAGGGGGTGTTCTTGACTGCCCTGAAGCCGAGCTTAAGGAAAAAATGACCCAGCCTCCCAAACCATTTAATGATGCAACACTCCTTTCTGCCATGACGGGTATAGCCCGATTTGTTCAGGATAAAGAGATTCGAAAGATTCTCCGTGAAACCGATGGGCTGGGAACAGAAGCAACTCGGGCCAGCATTATTGAGCTTTTGTTCAAGCGGCAGTTTCTGGAGCGCAAGGGCCGTAATATTCATGCATCAGCCACGGGGCGGGCATTGATCAACGCTCTGCCGGAAAAAGTGACAACTCCTGATATGACAGCGCGCTGGGAGGCTTCTCTAAATGATATCGTTGAGCGGAAGGGCAGTTATAGGGCGTTTATGGGAGAGCTTGATCAGGAGTTAAGAGCGTTGCTGGTACAAACCATGAATGATGGATTGCCTTCTGTTGCCAGTTTACCTTCACCTTCCAGCCAGCCGTTTAAAAGGAAAAGTCGAGGAAAGGGGAGTCGTCGTAAGAAGCGAAGCTCTGCTTAAGCACCCGTTATAATCACTGGGTGCCTTCCTACAAAACGGTATTGTTCATAATAGGGGTTAGTAAAAGAGCTTGATGAAAAGCTGAGTAGTATATTCTTCTGAATTTCCTCGGTAGTTCATACCAAATCCCCAGTTCGTATCAACCTGGTACTCTGCCCCTGCTAAAAAGAACCCATTGTTCTGGGCCGAATCCTGATCAAAGTATTGCTGGGTATAGCCAGTATTTAGCCAGAGGCCTCTTTCAAGGTGATATCGGGCATTGATAGAGGCTGAATAAGCTGTAACTTCACCTTTCATGGTGGTTGTATCAATCGACAACCCACTTCTCAGGCGGCCATAGGTAAGTGAGGGAACAAAGTGAAGCTTTGCCGTAGGTCTTAACAGTAGGCTAGCACCAGCAAAATAAGAGCTATCATTTATGCCAATATTGCTGGCTATTTCATTTTTGTCGATACGCCCATGTGAGTAGCCTCCTGTCAAAATCAAGGGTGTTGATGGAATATGATAAGCACCATTTATGAACCAGGTAGTGCCATCAATTTTCTGGACTCCTTTGTTATGGCTGTTGTAACCAAATCCTGTGTTGAATGAGGAGTAGTTATAGCTTTCGCTTGAGTTAGCAAAAAAAGCAATAGCTGATAGTAGAAGTGTTACCCAGAGGCGTAAGATATTTTTTTGATTCATTTTCATTATTTACGTTGTATTTTTGGTAGATCGAATTTGGTTGTGAAAAATTATTATTTCGTATTTCAATGATCGTAAAAAAAACAAAAAGTTCATTTTGTTTTATTGCTCTCTCCTGTTTTTCATGTTGATGTATATTACTTCAGGTTATTCCTCTTTTGTTGGTAATGATAATAGAAAATTAATCCGGCTAAAGATGGTTTTTATTTACACTTTTTTTGTGGGTTTTTTTAATATTTTTATATTGGTTTGTAATATGAATGTACGGTGAAACTATAGTGGTTGTTTTTTGATGATATAATTGACTTTGCTTTTTTATCTGTTTGATTGTTAATTGGTTTTTGATCGTTTTTTAAAAGTGTTTTTGTTCTGGCAGATTATTGCGAATATTAATTTTATTTGATTACCGGGTTTGCTTTTTTAAAAAATTAATTGGATGGGTTGTCTTTTTTATATTGGAGGTGAACATATGCAAATCAAAAATAATTGGTAACTATTCAGCACCCTTCATATAAATCTGGAATTTTCTGATTTTTCGACCATCATCTTATACTCAATTTTTCTAACAAATCTCCAGTATGGAACCAGACTTCCCAGCTACTCCGTTTACCGAAGCTCTCCTTAAAGAGAATGAAGAGCTTCGGACCGAGAATGCGCTTTTACGGGAACGTTGCAGCGAACTGGAAGAAAGGGTTAATAAAAACAGTCAAAACAGTAGTAAGCCACCATCGTCAGATGGTTATCAAAAGCCCAGTAAAAAAGGGAGTGATAAAGGTGATACATCTTCCAAAGAAGCCCCCTGCTCCTCACAGGAAACACCGAACCCCAAAAGCCTTAGACCATCTTCAGGCAATAAACCAGGTGGCCAGAAAGGTCATCAAGGCTCTTGTTTGAGACGTGTCGCCTTACCCGATTATGTCAGGCATCTGAAGGTTGAAAAATGTTGCTGTTGCCAGTCTTCGCTTATCGATATTAAACCCACCAAATACATTGAGCGACAGGTTTTTGATCCAGGTAGACCCGGAGAATTTGAAGTTACCGCGTACTGGGCAGACGTTAAAGTATGTCCTTGTGGTAAACGGAACACCGCTGAGTTTCCCCAAGGAGTGAAAGCCGCTGCTCAATACGGAGAAGTGACTCAGGCAATGGCTGTTCATTTAAACCAGTATCACTTCATCCCATATCACCGGGTGTCTGAGTATTTCAATACTATTTATTGCATGAGTGTCAGCGCAGGCTCTGTTGCCAATTTTGTTGCCTATACCCATGAGAACCTGGCCTCTACTGAGCAGAGTATCCGCGATGCTTTACAAGAAAGTCCGGTTGCAGGAGCGGATGAAACTGGCATGCGGGTTGACGGTTCACTGTGGTGGTTACACATTATGCGAGATGACCAATGGACGCTTTACTACCTCTCAGAAAGGCGAGGTTGTGAAGCAATGGATGCAATGGGCATCCTGCTGACTTTTGCAGGCATTCTGGTTCACGATCATTGGAAGTCCTACTTTGCCTATGCGGCAGTGCATGTGCTTTGTAATGCCCATCATCTGAGAGAGCTTCAGGGAGTTGTCGATAGGGATGCGAATAAGCTGGCTCTGCGGCTGATGAAATTGCTTACGCTCTCCTGGCACTTCTGCAAGAAATACAAAGCAGCCGGTCTGACTCAAATGCCTGGTGCAATACAGCTTCGCATTGAGACGATATACGACCAAATCCTTCAAAGGGCTCTCACGAAGGAAACCGCTTATATGGAAAAACAACGACAGGTGCTTGGACGTAAGAAGGTCAGGAATACCAAGGCCTACAACCTGTTCAAAAGGCTTATTGAGTTTAAGGTTGAAACGTTGCGCTTCATGTCGGACTTTTCAATTCCCTTCGATAACAATGGCAGTGAACGTGATGCCAGGATGGCCAAACTTAAGCAGAAGATCTCAGGCTGCTTCAGAAGCGAAGACGGAGGTACCATGTTTACCCGAATCCGAAGCTATTTATCATCTGCTAAAAAGCAGGGGTTGAACATATTTCAGGCGCTTCTTAAAGCGGTTCGAAATTACAACAATACGCCTTTGCTGGGTGCTGAATAGTTACAATAATTGTTTTGCTCTATTAATATGCTTATTCATAGTATCAATACCTGTAAAATCAGATCCAAGATTTCAGGAAGAACCTTCTGGGGCAAGCGATGCAAGGACAGCTGTGGAACGGGTGGTGATTCGAGCTTACGAAGAAGTTCTTCACTCTGGAGTATATTCTGAAGAATTGTTGACTAACGCCCCAATTTCTGGAAAAAGCGAGAACAAGCGTGGTCGTCATTTACTGTCGTTTTCTGCCTTTAATGAATTTCCTAAATTAGCAAAATGGGGGGTTGAGCATGGTGCTGATATAAATCTCGGTGATAAAGATCATGCCAATATGCTAAGGATGGCGCTGGGCAATTATAATCTTGCAATGGCTCAATGGGCATTGAAAAGTGGAGCAAACCCAAATATTAAAATGGGAGCCGGTAATGACACCATGTTGAGTGGGTTGATGAAATGGAACTGGCCGTTGGGGTGCTCTCTCTGAATGATTGAAACAATAGTGCTCTATTTTCACAGCTACTATGGGAACACCACTCATAATAGTTAACTGTCATGCCCGCTTCTGTTATTTCCAGCTCTACCAAAAGCATCGTTTTGCAAATTGAAGTTTCTATAGATTCAGGCAACATGCTGAATCTTGAAGATAGTTTACAGCGTGCACTCAATGAAGCCGGGCAGCTTGGAACAAAAGAGTTATTGGGGCTATTTGAATCACCCAATAAAGAACCTATCGTCGTTAATCAGCAGAAGTGGAACTACAAAGGAAAGGTTCTTAAGCACTATGAAACCTTATACGGTCGTATACCTTTGGAGCGCTCCGTATATCAGGGTGTCAGAGGTGGCAGTACTCTGGCAGCACTTGATCTTCGTGCCGGTATTATTGGTTCAGCTACCCCCAAATTTGCCAAGTCTATCGCCTGGAAATACAGCCAGATGCCAGCGCCTGCGGTAAAAGAAGATTTTGAGACCAACCATCAAAGGACGCTTTCAAATTCTTATATCAAGCATTTATCGGACAGAGTAGGTGCATTAATTGAAGACCAGCAAGACACTCACTACCACCTTCCTCCACTAAAAGAGCCTGTTGAAACAATAGCCATTGGTCTGGATGGAACCTGCATGCTGCTTTGTGAAGAAGGCTGGAGGGAAGCCATGTGTGGGACATTGAGCCTATATTCTGCAGATGGAGACAGGCTCCACACGATATATACAGCCAGTTCGCCAGAGTATGGTAAACAAAGCTTTATGAGCAAGCTCGACGAGGAGATTGCAGATCTAAAACGACTCTACCCAAATGCCACATACATCGGGGTAGCTGACGGGGCTAGAGAAAACTGGAGTTATTTGAAACAACATACCTCTGGGCAGATACTCGATTTTTATCATGCATCTGAATATTTAGCTGGAGCAGCGGAAGCACTGTTTCCAACCAGTAAGGCGAAGCGACACCAGTGGCTTGAAGACAGGCTACATAGTTTGAAAAACAAGCGTGGAGCAGCCAAAAAAATCCTTCAGGAAATTGAATCAGCCGAGCTCCCGAAAAAGACAATCGCACTGACAGAGAAGCGCTACAAAGCTGTGAGCTATTTTACAAACAATCACCAGTTAATGAATTATCATCAGGCGCTTAAACGCCATTGGCCAATAGGTTCAGGAGTTACTGAAGCGGCTTGTAAGACTCTGGTAAAGCAACGATTATGTGGTTCTGGAATGAGGTGGAAAGCAACAGGAGCGGAAGTGCTTTTGACAACAAGAGCACTGATCCAGAGTAAGGGGCGCTGGGAACAACTTTGGTCTGAGTTCATGACTGGAAAGGTTGAAGCTAACCTATGAGTCAGTTATCAAATTGAGAGAGCACCCGGCCGTTGAGTGGATTCATACTAGCAAAGGAGTTTAAAGCACTTCCCAGTACTGAGAAAGAGCGGCAGGAGGTGTTGTTCTATCTGAAAAAACTACCCGAAATTGGTCTTGATCAAAATGCTGATGGTGGATTCTGGTCCTGGTTTTTTCCAGGACCAAGTGCTCGACAGGACGTGATTGACTACATCAAAAGTGTTCCACTCATCACAGGTGAAATCCCTTCAGCCGGTTCGGCTGAGTTGATTGCTATCAGCATGGTGGATGAGATCGATGGACACCTTCTTGCCGCTATGGACAGTCGTGAGTTAGGCGAAATCGATATGGATGAGTTCTGGGTTAAGGGGAGAGGCTTTGAAGCCTTTCTTACCTTTAATGGATTCACTAAAAGTGTTGTTAAACGTTTGAAAACCATGGACCAGGCTAAAGCTGTCAAGGTCGTGAAAACATTGGATGCCGAAGGAAATGATTTGCTGGCGGCGGCTATAAAGAGTTTGAATGATGACGTTGTAAAAGAAGTCCTCAAGGTGTCTTCTGATACGGTGAATAGCAAGGTACCGGATAGCCCTTATCACTATAGTAGTGGTCAGCTCCCTTTACATATGGCCATTCAATGGGGCGCGCCTTATCGTGTTTTTGAGCTGCTGGTAAGCCATGGTGCAAATCCAAAGCAGGTCAATTCATACGGTGTTTCGCCACATCAGCTGCTGGAGGATTACCGTAAAGATTGGAGTAGCCAGTCAGGAAAGTATGAACAGGTGAAAAGCCTGCTCGGAAACACAGTGAGTTCAGCGGCTAAACCTTCAACCGCGACTAAATCAGGTAATAAACCTTCAGCTCCTAAGTCAAGCAAGAAATCTTCAGAAAAGCTGAACAAAAAGCCTTTGGTAAATCAAGATAAGAAAACGTCAGCCCCTAAACCAGCTAAGAAACCTCCAGCGAAACCAGGTCAGAAGCAAAAGAAAAAAGGTTCTGAAATGGGCAAAAAATAAAAGAATAAGGGAGGAAAAACTTCCTCCCTTATTCTTTATTGGATAAATAACCCTTTTGGGTCAGATCTCTGCAGCGAGACGGCAACCCTGGTTGATTGCACGCTTGGCATCGAGTTCAGCGGCTACATCCGCTCCGCCAATCAGGTGAACCGTCTTGCCGCTGATGCTATCAGCAAGCTCGCGCATGGGCTCCTGGCCTGCGCAGATCACAACGGTATCGACATCAAGAAGTTGCTCCTCTCCAGCGATGGAAAGATGCAGCCCCTGATCGTCAACCTTATGATACTCACAGGCAGGCACCATACGAACGCCACGGTTAGCCAGTGATGAGCGGTGAATCCAGCCGGTGGTTTTGCCGAGGTTTTTCCCGGGCTTGCTCTTCTTCCGCTGCAGCAGAAAGACTTCCTTGGAAGGCTTCGGGTGCTCGCTTTCTGTCAGCAGGCCACCGCGGTTTTCCAGAGTCATATCCACGCCCCATTCCTTCATAAAGGCAGGAATATCAAGGCTGCTGGATGGGCCTTCCTGGGTAATCAGTTCGCACAAATCAAAACCGATACCGCCAGCACCGATGACGGCTACCTTGTTGCCGACAGGCGCTCCCTTGAACACATCCAGGTAGCTCAGGACCTTGGCGTGATCAACTCCTTGCAGCTCCAGTTTTCTCGGGGTGATGCCGGTGGCGATGATGACTTCGTCAAAGTCACTGCTTTCCAGTTCTTCTGCCGTCACTTTGTGGTTAAGCTTCAGCTCAACGCCAGTCAGCTCGATCTGTCGCTTGAAGTAACGCAGAGTTTCTTCAAATTCTTCCTTGCCAGGTACGGTTTTCGCGATATTAAACTGTCCGCCGATTTTGTCTGCAGCATCAAAGAGCGTCACGTTGTGACCACGATAGGCAGCTGTGGTGGCAAATGCCATGCCGGCAGGTCCTGCTCCCACGACTGCCAGCTTCTTGGGCTCACTGGTTGGCAGATAGTTCAGTTCTGTTTCATGACATGCCCTGGGGTTTACCAGACAGCTGACGGGTTTCAGATAAAATACATGGTCAAGGCAGGCCTGGTTGCAGCCAATGCAGGTATTGATTTCATCGGCTCGACCTTCAGCCGCTTTGTTCACCCACTCCGCATCAGCCAGCATCGGACGGGCCATGGACACCATGTCCGCATCACCCCGGGCCAGAACTTCTTCTGCGGTTTCCGGCATGTTGATCCGGTTGGAGGTAATGACCGGAATATTAATTTCGTTACGAATTTTTGCAGTTACCCAGGTAAAGGCCGCTCTTGGCACCATTGTCGCGATGGTGGGAACCCGGGCTTCATGCCAGCCAATGCCGGTATTAATTATGGTGGCACCTGCTTTTTCAATCTCTTTGGCCAGTTGAACGATCTCGTCCCAGCTACTGCCACCTTCAACCAGATCCAGCATGGAGAGGCGGTAAATAATGATGAAGTCTGGGCCCACTCTATCCCGGGTTTGTTTGACCATCTCTACCGGCAGGCGAATACGTTGGGTGTATTCACCACCCCAGTCATCCTGTCGCTGGTTGGTGCGGTTCACGATGAACTGGTTGATGAAATAACCTTCAGAACCCATGATCTCCACACCATCGTAGCCTGCTTCTTTTGCCAGAGCCGCGGAGTGCACAAAATTCTCGATCTGCTCGTCGATCTCATCAGAGGTCAGTTCTTTGGGCTTGAAAGGGTTGATAGGAGCCTGAATAGCACTGGGGGCGATGCTTTTCGGGTGATAGGCATAACGACCGGTATGAAGAATCTGCATACAGATTTTACCACCAGCCTCATGAACGGCGTCTGTGACCACCTGATGGTGCTTTACATCATCCATGGTTTCCATGGTGGCAGCACCTGGCATGCCACCGCTCTCCTGGTTAGGCGCAATACCACCTGTCACGATAAGTCCCACACCTCCAGCAGCGCGTTCGGCAAAATAAGCCGCCAGTCGTTCAAAACCGTTGGGCTGCTCTTCCAGATTGGTATGCATGGAGCCCATCAGAACCCGGTTTTTCAGCGTGGTGAAACCCAGATCCAGCGGTGCCAGAAGATGTGGGTAGGGAGTGGTCATTTTATAATCCTTCTTGTGATTCGACGCCTCATCTAGACGCTGTCAAGATAAAATGGTATTTTGACACTGTCAAGATAATTTGCGTTGACACTGGACTTCACCATCTTGCAGCAAATCACAGTAGGGCATTAAACGACTTATGACGGCCAGAAAACCCTATCACCATGGCAACCTTCACCAGAAGCTGCTTGAAGAGGCAACCCGTATGATTGGGGAGCAGGGGGTGGATGGTATTTCCATGCGCAGTCTGGCGGAGCGGGTAGGGGTCTCGAGAACCGCAGCCTATCATCACTTTAAAGATAAAAATGCATTGCTCTGTGCTATTGCCGAGCAGGGTTTTGAGAAGTGGCAGACACATTTTGCTCAACTGATGCGTGAGCAGTCAGGGGATATGAACGGCTGGTTAAAGGCTTTTGTCCGTTCCTACCTGGATCTATCCTGGGAGCACCCAGAGGAGTATGACCTGATGTTTGGTCGTCCGGTCTGGAAAAACGGTGAGCCAACGGAGAGTTTGAAGTCTGCCTCTTTTGCCTGCTTTCAGGATTATGTTGACCTTATCCGCAGCTGGCAGGGCAAGGGGAAGTTATCAAAAGACATCGATTGCCTGCGTCTTGCCCAGGTGAGCTGGAGCATGCTGCATGGCATGAGTCGTTTATTAAACGATGGAATTTACCTTGATAGAAACGCCATTGATGCGATGTCGGACAGTGCCGTGGAAATGATTCTGGCAGCAGCCACCACATGAAAAGAACATTCCCATGACGCTCATGGGAATGTGTTCAGGATGGGTTATTCTGCAGAAGTTACGCTGATTTCAGTACTCAATGACTGTTTTTCACCAGGCATTAACAACGATCCCGATGCAAGGTCTTTCGCATACCGGGTTGCTTCCACGCAAACCATGGTTTCGTATCCATCGTCACTCATATCGCCCATGCTTCTGCTCAGTTCTTTCCACGGATTCCAGATAACGGCTGAGTTATGTCCCTGGTTCCGAACATGGATAATGCGCTGGTTCCCCTGGTCATGGATGGCAATGGTTTCATCCGGGGCTGTATAGATCCGGTCAATGGACTGATTGATGATTAAGGCTTCTGATGTTTCGCAGGGACGATCATTTTTCAGGCTGTCAATGTAGGAAGCACCCGCACCGGTAATCCAGGTTTCGGTAGCCTCGGCAATGTTAAAGTAGGTGTGCAGCGCACCACTCCATTGCCAGGGGCTCTCACCCGTGTTGATCATTTCAAGACCAATGTGCAGTGTTTCTCCCATGGTAAAGGTCAGAATTGCGCTGAAGTCATGGGACCAGAGCGTTCGTGTTTCTTTAGAAGCACTGAGTTTCAGGCGAAGGGTAACTGCCTGTTCATTTTCTTCGTGATCCAGCACTTGCCATGAGCTGATTCGAGCAAACCCGTGTGATGGGCTGCTAACAGGCCCAAACCAGGGCCAGCAGACCGGCACACCACCACGTATCGCTTTTTCTTCTGAGAAGATGGCCTTGTTACTGAGCCAGATAACATCCTGATGCCCATTCGGTTTGAACTGAATCAGGTGGCCACCGTGAAGGGATATTGCCGCCTCGCACTTTGGACTTTGAATTTTCAGAATGGGCAGTCCATTCATGCTATGCCTTGCAATGGAAGGGGACAGTGTTTCTTCAAAAATCATGTCATTGGTCAGCATTGGGGAAACCATATTAGCTGTCGAGCTGTCAGGAATGGGAGATATGGATTAAACCACAGAGATCACAAAGAACACGAAGAAAAAGGAAAACCTCTTCTTTATACCCTTTGTGATCTGTGTGGTTCAAAGAAAATTAAGAGCGACTGAATGCTAAGGCCTTGTGTTCCATGAACCGAATCAGCAGCGTCAGAATGCCGGTCATGGCCAGATAGATCAGTCCTGCCATGGTGAACACGGTTAATGTGTCGTAGGTTTGTGCATTCAGTCTGGCAGCATAGCCCATCAAATCCATCAGGGTAATGGTGCTGGCCAGAGATGAACCTTTCATAACCAGAATGATCTCATTGCCATAAGCGGGCAGCGCGCGGCGGGCTGCATGGGGCAGGATAACTTTTAGCAATGCCTGTCTGTGGGTCATGCCCAGTGCCATACAGGCTTCCCAATCACTTTTTGGCACTGCATCGATGGCTCCCTTGAACAGCAGGGTGGAGTAGGCGGCTGAATTCAGTGCCAGTGCCAGCATGGCGCAGAACCAGGGTTGGCTTAACCAGGGCCAGAAAATGCTGTTTTTGATGACATCAAACTGAGCCGGGCCGTAATAAATCAGAAAGATCTGGATCAGCAACGGGGTGCCGGTAAACAGCAGAATCTGAAGTCTGACCAGCCAGGTCAGTGCTCTTACTTTCAGAGAAAGCACAATAGTGAACAGTATGGCCAGCACCAGTCCGGTAAACAGGCTGGCCAGGGTCAGTTCCAGTGTGGTGCCAAGGCCTTTCAGTAGCTCCGGTAAATATTCCATATTCATGCCGTGGCCTCACTGTGGCTTACTGCTTTTTCAACAGGCGGTTCAGTAGTGTTGTGACTGGACGTCAGATGTCGATTAGAACGGGATTTCATGCGCTCCAGTATGCTCTGACTGACCAGGGTAATCGCCAGGTAGATTAAGGCAGCAATACCATACCAGGTAAATGGCTCATAGGTGCTGGCAGCGGTCATCTTGGCCTGGAGCAGCAGGTCATGGACGCCAATCAGGGCAACCAGTGCCGTATCTTTTAGCAGTACCAGCCACTGATTTCCCAACCCGGGCAGGGCGTGACGCCAGGTTTGCGGCAGAATGATGCGGAAAAAACAATGGAAGCGGCTGATCCCCAGAGCCACTGCCGCTTCGGTCTGTCCTTTGGGAACAGCAATAAAAGCGCCGCGAAGTGTTTGCGAGGCGTAGGCCGAATAAATTAACGACAGAGCAATAGTACCAGCAACAAACGGGCTGACTTCAATAAACTCATCCGTTAACAGGAATATGGCATGGGTTGAGCCAAAGTAGATGAAAAAGACCACCAGGATTTCCGGAAGCCCACGCAATATGGCAACCACTGTACTAGTGGCGAGCGCAAGAGGTTTGAAACGGCTGAGTTCGGCAAGCGAAAACGCGATGGCCATGAACAGGCCAAGAGCCAGTGATGACAGGGCCAGCCCCAGGGTCATCACGGTCGCTTCGGCGAAGAGAGCGGTCAGGCCCACAGTTACCTCACTATATCAATCGGATCATCAAGTTCAGGCTTCCCTGTCTGTGGGAGCCCGCTTTCAGGATTTGTTTTAAAAACGGTCTGTTGAAAGAAGTTGAATCACAAAGGCATGAAGACACAAAGCTCTCTGCTTGTTATCAAACTGCGCATATCACCGTTTAATTTTTTCTTTGTGGTTCTATGCCTTAGTGATCCGAGTCTGAAAGTGCTTCTGTATATTCAGAGCGCCAGACATTTTCCTTATCAGATGGTTCGGTTATTTCTCGGAGTTGAAATACTTGGCGTGAAGCTGCTGGTAAACACCACTCTCTTTTACCTGAGCCAGCGCTGTGTTCAGCTTCTCAACCAGAGGGTCTCCCTTACGGGCCGCGATGCCCATACCAATACCAAAGTAATTGGCGTCTTTCACTTCTTCACCCACTGTCTGGTATTGGCCTTTGCTCTGCTGAACCAGCCACTCACGGGCGACCGCCGTATCGGCAAAAACGGCATCCACCCGACCATTGGTCATATCCAGCAGGGCATTCTGGTAGCTGTCGTATGGGCGGGTTTTCACGCCCTGTTTTTCCAGTTTGTCGATCAGGTAAGCCTGGTGGGTACTGCCATTCTGTACACCGACGGTTTTACCGATCAGATCTTTGGCTTCTTTGAACTCATTGTTGATGCCAGCAACAAAAATGGCTGAGTTTTCATAATAAGGCTGGGTAAAGGAAACCTGTTCCATCCGCTTTGGGGTGATGTCCATGCCGGAAATGACCGCATCAAACCGGCGGAATTTCAGGCCAGGGATCAAGCTGTCGAAAGGCTGGTTGTTGAACTCACAGGTGGCATCCAGTTCGGCGCAAATGGCGTTGGCCAGTTCAACGTCAAAACCTGTGAGTTCATTTTTTTCATTAAAGAACTCAAAAGGAGGGTAGGTCGCTTCCATACCAAAGCGAATGGTTTCCTGAGCCAGGGCAACAGAGGAGATGGCGGCACTGGCCAGGGCGACAGCGGCAACTATTTTTTTCATCGGGCTTTCCTTACTGACAGCTTGTTCTTGAAAGCAGTTGTTGTTGGTTGGTGCTTAATTAATGTTGAAGGTAACTTTTAAAGGCACTGGTTTGTGGGGTGGTGAATCGTTCGGCAGTCCCTTCCTCGACAATTTCCCCGTTTTCCAGATAGACTACGCGGCTTGCGATTTTCCTGGCAAAGTCGACTTCGTGGGTCACCACCACCATGGTAATGCCAGAGGCCTGCAGTTCGTTAATGATCTCCACAACCTGATTGGTAATGGCGGGGTCCAGTGCGGCAGTAGGCTCATCAAACAGTAATACTTCCGGAGAGAGCATCAGCGCCCGGGCAATAGCTACCCGCTGCTGCTGGCCACCCGAAAGGGAGGAAGGCCAGGCGTTGGCTTTATCGGGCAGTCCCATTCGTTCCAGCAGCCCCATGGCCTTGTCTCTGGCTTCTGCTTTGGGTATGCCCTGTTGTATGGGAGCTTCCATCAGGTTCGCCAGAACCGTCATGTGCGGCCACAGATGGTATTGCTGGAAGACCATGCCGACTTTGCGTCTCAGCTGACAGGCTTTTGCCGATGCATTGGAGGACGAGGGCTTTTGGCCTTTGTGGAAAGTAAATTCCATGTTGGCTATGTTGAGAGTGCCCTGATCCGGACTCTCAAGAAGGTTCAGCATGCGTAACAGCGTACTTTTGCCCGCACCACTGGAGCCCAGTAATACCGTTGTTTCACCTTTATTGATGCTGAAGCTGATATCCCTCAGTACCTGGTGGTCACCAAAGGATTTGCTTAGGCTCTGTACTGCGATGCCCATTGCCTGAATCTTCTTTTTGCCTGTTGATATTTATGGCTGAATTCTCCGGCATGGTTTGGATAAAATCAACAAAAAAGTGAATAAAAATTCATTTTTTTGTGGTTAGACTCTATAATTGCCACATACTTCAGAACTGTTTATTAAAGAAATGCTGCGCCACTGGACGCTTTCAGCTTATTTAACGATCAGTAAGCAGCATTTTCCTGAAAGGTTATTTGACGACTATGACTAGCCAAAAACAGGATGCCCTGGTTCGCTCTTTCCGTCAGTTGCTGAAAGAAGAGCGCTGCGGCTCCCAGAGCCAGATTGTCACGCTTCTGCAGGAGCAGGGGTTTGATAATATCAGTCAGTCCAAGGTTTCCCGCATGCTCAGTCGCTTTGGTGCGGTCCGGGCGCGCAATTCATTGAATGAGCTGGTCTATTGCCTTCCCCCTGAGCTGGGTAAGATGGATTCCAGTATTGCGGTAAAAGATCTGGTAGAAGAGGTTGATCACAACGAATCGATGATTGTGATCAAAACCAGCCCGGGCGCTGCCCAGATGATTGCCAGACTTCTTGATTCCATTGGAGTAAAAGGAGGGATTATGGGGTGTGTGGCGGGGGATGACACCATTCTTGTAGTGCCTGCCAGTGTTCAGGAGATCGAAGAGATTACATTGAGCATTTCAGAGATGTTTAACTGAGTTTTATGGGCGGTTACAGCTTGCCTGTAACTGCCTTATCTAATTGCCACTGGTATGTGATTTTTATGTTGTTAGCTTTACTGACATTGCTGTAAGTATTGCTGGCAGGAGGAACATTTTCTTGGAACTGTAATCAATATAAGCCATTACTCATATTCAATTAATGGCTAACAGCATGGATTCAACTTCTTTAATTACTTGCCGCGAACCGTTTGGCGGAAATCATCAAAGGCCTTCTTCTTTTTTTCAAGCTTCAGTGAATAATGTAAATACCAGAGGACGGGAAGAAAGCGTTAATTTCGCAAATACTACTTCAAGAAAAGTATATACCTGTGAAAGATGCAAAGCTTATTTTGGCTTTAATAAAGCTGGTTTTGATAAGCATAACCAATTAACCGACCCAAAATTAAGCTCTAATACAATCCAGTGTAAAACATGTACAGAAGTTTTCCTGAACGAGAGAGCTTTGAAGCTTCACGTTGACGCACGCCATCCTGCTGATAATGTGAAACAGGAGCATGTTTTGGTAGAGGGGAAGATATTTTCCAGCAATATACCTGTTTCTGATACACATCTGAATCCTGACAGAGGAGTCGTTTCCTTTAGCTAAAGGGAGATTAACCTATCCAAGGAAAATTATACGCAGGACGCAGATGTATTAACTGAACGAGTAGAAACAGAAGCTAGCCTGCTTGTAAGGGTCAATCCTCCTGACACTATCGATTCAGAAATTAACCTTCATTTAAAGCATAGTATCAAGGTGAAGTCTGAACCACAGTTAAATTCTTCAATACAATCTTTAGCTCCAGCAGATGTTATGCTGCCCAGCTTCTCTACTGAAGAAGTAACGTCACATGTAAGCTTAGATTGTGAGGTGGTAGTAAGAGAGATAGCACAGCCTTGGCCAGGAAGCAGTACAACAAGTCATATGAGGGAGAGACTGCTTCCTGTAAAATTTAAACCAGTTGTGACGTGGTCTAAGTTAGCAGAGCCAATTTGCAGTAATATACCATTTTCTCATGAAGCTGCTTTGACAGGTAATGTCCCCCTTATGGGCCATGGCAATGGTTCACCCGATGACTATTTGGAAGTATTCCCTGTTGTATCTTCACCTGATCCAAATATCCAGCCACTGGATTTATCCATGACAGTCAGTGGGGAGTCTACGAAGGGTAGAAGGCTATCTGAAAGTGATGATTCATTCTGGACGGTTTCAGGCAATGGGAATGAACCTGAGGCGTTCGATGTTCTCTTGCTCAAACCAGAAGAGGGAAATCATTTGGTATCACCGGGCAGTGTAAGTGGCGAGGCTGGCTTTGACATAACCCCTGTGCAGAGAGTTACTCAGAGTCCTCCCACAATTGAATGTAATGATTTACAGCAAAAAAATATCAATGAGGAATGGGGTGGTTCAGCGTTTTTTGATCTCAACCAAGGTGCAAAATGTGGCCAGCTGGAAGGGGGAGCCTCTCAAAAGCAAAACACGGTATACGAAGAACTGGAGAAGTCTTCAACTCCAAGCTGCGTTGATCAACAATTGGACACTGGGAGTCATTCTTGTTCTGGAAAGCGAGTCAAGCTTTTCGCGGATGCTGGGCTTGAAGTGTTTGAGGTCAGACGTTCCAGGGAAGGGGGCTCAGGCAAACGTAAGCCTCTAAGAATTCACCACCTTATTCCGGCTGAAAACTTAAATGGATTACAAAAACAGCAGACCACTCCTCTGGTTCTGGCAAATGACAGTTCATCCAAAGAATGCAATCATCACGATGTAGTTGTATCTACATCACCACTTGATGTTCGACAAAGTACGCTATCTTTGGATCAATACGTTGGCAAACAGCAGTCTGCAGCAGGCGAGCCTAAGCTCACTGAGGTGGTAAGTGATTCTGGTGAAGGCCAAGGCCTTGTGGATTCAGGCTGTGATGGAATAGCAGGAGAGGCTAATAGAACTCAGAATGAGAGTTTCAATAAAATGGTCTCCAGATTGAGAGATGTTCTGAAAAGTGCATCTGATAAGGTTATTGCTACAAGAAGGAATGGTTTTAAGGAAGGCGTTTGCGAGAAGGAAAATGTTCAAACGTCTAACAGTGAAACAGGCTTGTCTCTGATATCAGCTTCAGAAAGTTCTATAACTTCAGCAAAGAGCGTTGATGATGTTTGCGTCGGTTATTTAGCCCGGAAACGTCTGTATCCAAACATGGAGGGCAATGTTCAGATTTGTAATAAATTTCCCAGACTGATTCTGAATAAACTCTCAACGGAAGACATCATACGTTACAAAAAAACTGGGGACAAATACGAGAGTCGCTGATCCGAGATTACCAGAAAATAGAGTGATTCAGTGTCTCACTGCTCACGTCGCAGTGGAAAAGCTTTCTCCGCGGCAAATTACCAGAAATACCAAAGGCGAAGATTAGTTGGTCAATGCTTATGGTTTAGCCATTATAGATATTCAGGCTGAAAAAGCTGGCAAGGGTTTACCAGCTTTTTGTTTGTATCTTCTCCAGGCATTAACTTCTCTATACTCTGAATGATTTCTCAGAGGTGCCGCTATGCTTCGGACTATTTCTCTCATTGCTGCGTTGTCATTATGTCACAATGGTCTCTCTGCTGAACTATCTGCGCATCAGCTGGTCTTCTATCGTGAAAATGGCTATCTGGTTCAGCAAGGCTTTTTTCGGGGGGCAGAGCTGAGAGATCTGGAACAGCATATTCAGATAGCTCTGGACAGTGTGTCAGAACTCCCATGGGAAGGTAGTCACACTGAAGAAAAGCTGTTTTCCAAAGGAACCCTCTTTGTGCTTGGGCCTGTTGGGTCAAATGGCCTACCGGTTATTAAACGCATGGTCTGGGCCGGAGCCAGATTTCCTGAATTACTGGCTTATGGCAGGCATCCCAAGTTGAAAAAAAATGTGTCTTTTATTTTGGATAGTCCCAGAGCCAGCCATCTGATCAATCAGATTCACCCAAAGCAACCAGATGATGGTGTTGAGTATGATGTTCACCGTGATATTGATAACCGACGAAGCTTTGATAAAAACTGGCAGGATATCAAGGGCAATGGCAGCTTTGTTCAAACCATGGCCGCTATTGATCCCATGGGAGAATACAATGGCGGGCTTTATGTGGTTCCACGTTCTCACCATGACTGTTCTCCAATGAAAGGTAATACGACGCTTAGTGAAGAATACCGGCAGGAAAAACATGGAGAAGTAATCCCAGTAGTGATGAATGCGGGTGATATGCTTTATGTCCACCCCTGTCTGGTTCATTTTAGTGGACCGAATACCTCGGATAAGCCAAGAAGGCTCTTTATTAATGGCTATGCTTTTCCAGGAGCCAATAATGAACCCTACCCGGGAGATGGCAGTGGAGAAGAAGTGACTCTTATCGACTGAGTTACCATCAAAGCATTTCCTGTTTCATAAAATGAATTTATTCCTGCTATCATTGGCGCTTTTTCCAAGGCATCAACGAGCATGAACCAGGCGACACTGACCTTTGATAAAGTGTCTGACCCGAATGTTGTGATATCCCTGCAGGGAAGCTGGACGGTCGGTGGTACTCTGCCAGCTCTGGATCGGCTTTCTGCTTTACTGGATTATGGCCAATTAAAGACAGTTGTCTTTATTGCGGGTAATGATTTCTCGTGGGATTCGAGGCTACTTGCCTGGTTGATGGCCTGTCAGCGTATGTTTGAACCCTCCCGTTGCCAGTTTGACCTGAGCGGTTTACCTGAGGATGTGAGGGATTTGTTCAGGCTGGCCAATGCCGTACCCCCCAATAAGGCGCTGCCGGAAAGACACCCTTCTTTGTTTCATCGCCTGACAGACAGAGTTGCCCGGCTGGGTGACGAGGCAATGGCTTTAGTGGCTTTTGCGGGTGATCTTGCACTGACTCTTATTCGCTGGTGTTCTCGAAAAGGGTCAGCTCGATGGTCGGATATTATTAACTTTTGCCACCAGTCTGGCCCTTCTGCCTTGCCCATTATTACTCTTCAAAGTGTCTTGATTGGGATGATTCTTGCGTATCTCGGAATGGTTCAGCTTCGTCAGTTTGGTGCAGAGGTGTATGTTTCCAACCTGGTGGGTGTTGGCATGGTTCGGGAGATGGGGGCGTTGATGACGGCGGTCATTATGTCTGGCCGTACCGGGGCAGCCTATGCCGCTCAGCTGGGTACCATGCAGGTGAATGAAGAGATTGACGCATTGACGACGCTGGGCATAAAACCCATGGATTATCTGGTGTTACCCAGAACCCTGGCGCTGATTCTGACGATTCCTCTTCTTTGTCTGTACAGTAATATCCTGGGAATGTTTGGTGGTGGGCTGGTGGCCACCAGTATGGACGTTACCTGGTTGATGTACCTTTATCAGCTCAGGGATGCAATCTCCTTTGGAGATATCATGACCGGTGTGTTCAAGAGTTTTGTATTTGCGCTATTGATTGCCATGGCAGGGTGTCGAGCAGGCCTGGCCTGTGGTCGTTCATCCGCTGCTGTGGGTCAGGCCACTACCAATGCGGTGGTGACTGCCATTATTTATCTGGTGGTAGCTGATGCGGGCTTGAATATTCTCTTTTATCACCTTGGAATCTGAGCATGAGTCAGCAAAGACAGGAGCATCAGCAGGTGGTGATAGAAGCCCGCGGGCTCACTATGAAATATGGCAGTAACCTGATTCAGTCCAACCTGCACTTTCAAATCGGTAAAGGTGATGTATTTGTCATTATGGGTGGTAGTGGCTGTGGTAAAAGTACGCTACTGAAGCATATGATTGGGCTTTATGAACCAGCAGAGGGAGAAATCCTGTTTGGTGGTCAAAGCTATTTTATGGCATCAGCAGAGCAGCAGATGGAAATGCGCAAGCGCTGGGGTGTGACCTATCAGGGAGGAGCATTATTCAGTGATAAAACACTGGCTGAAAATGTTGCCTTGCCACTGGAACAGTATACGACACTGACGAATAAAGATATTCGGGATATGGTGCGCTATAAACTGGCGCTGGTTGGTTTGGCCGGATTTGAAGATTTTTACCCTTCCCAGATCAGTGGTGGTATGTGTAAGCGGGCTGGTCTTGCCAGAGCCATTGCTCTTGATCCAGATATCTTGTTTTTTGATGAGCCTTCAGCAGGTCTGGACCCACTCAGTGCCCGGCGGTTGGATGATCTGATTCTTCAGCTAAGAGATTCAACCGGGGCTACCGTAGTTATTGTTACCCATGAACTGGCCAGTATTTTTGCCATTGGCAGTAACAGTGTTTACCTTGATGCCAATACCAAAACCCAGCTGGATACCGGTTCTCCCCAGTATATGCTTAATCACAGTGAGCACGATTTGGTCAGGGAGTTCCTTTCCAGAGGCGAGTGTTGAGATGATGGAATGTATGGAACGGTTTAAAAGGATGAAGGCCAGCGAGGCTCGCTTTTTTGAGAGAAGTGTATGAATAGAAAATCCCTGTCGGTATCGGTTGGCCTTTTTGTCATTCTGATTATTACCATGACCATTTTGCTGGTGCTGTTTCTTAATGCGGAAGGTTTTTCGCGTAAGGATGTCCAGCGTTATCAAATCCTGTTTGACAGTTCTATTAAAGGTCTGAATGTCGGAGCTCCGGTGACGCTTCGTGGTGTGAAGATCGGTGAGGTCGTCAGTATCAAAACCAAGTTGTACCACAATCATCAGAAGGTCCTGAATGTGGTTACGGTCGATATGTATCCGGATGCGATCAGTGAGCAGGGCAAAAGCAGTGACCACAATGTACTTGGGCAATTGATGAAGCAGGGGCTCAGTGCCCAGATTGGCCTGCAAAGTGTATTGACCGGATTACTCTATATCGAAGTGGATTTTTTTGACAATGATCCGGATATGCAACCGGTGACGACTGAATATCCTCAGATTCCCACTGTACCCAATAATCTGGAGGAGTTTATAGAGAAATTTGAGAGCATTAACATGGCGGAAATGGCCAGTCGTTTAACAGAAGTTCTGGATAATCTGGCCAGGCTGACTGGTGATGATCGCCTGAACAAGCTGATTGACGATGTTGATAAGGCATTTGTCAGTATGGAAGCCATGTCTAATGAGATGAGTTCCAGTATGGCTGGTATTCGCAGAGAGTTTGCATCCATGTCCAGTGATGCCGGCGAAGTGACGGCGTTGTTAAAATCTGAATTACCCGAAGCAACACAGCAGTTGAACGAGACAATGATGCAGCTTCAGGAAACGATGTCAGCTGCAGAAAATACGCTGGCTCCTGACTCCCCATTGATGTATCAGATCATGCAGAGTTCGAAGGACATCAGTCGCGCATCCAGGGCGGTAGATGATCTGGCGGATATGCTTCAACGTCAACCCGATTCCATTATCTTTGGCAGAAAAGCAGGAGACTCCCGATGAGCCATTATCCTCGCTTATTGCACTTCTTTAAGCTTAACCGACTTGCTGCTTTGAAAGCGGTGACCGGTGCCTTGATACTTGGACTCACTGTGGGGTGCTCGACCAAGAATCCAACGTATCGCGATTATACGCTGGTAGCTTCACCGGCATCACCAGATACAATGGCTATAAGAGGTATGCCCGAAACATTGGGTGTTTTTCCAGTGAATGTTTCAGGTTGGCTGGATAAGAAAAATATTACCTGGAGTGATGGTGGGGTACGTTTACAGACGTCTGTTAATGATCACTGGGGTGAACCATTGCCGGAGCTGTTGACGCAGGCCATGGTACAAAACCTGCGCCGTCAGACTGGCACTCAAAGTTGGATAAGCTCGTGTCCATGGACCCTTGATAAGCGGCCAGAAGTTGTGGCTTTTATTAATGTTGACTCCATTTCAGTAGTGAATCATCAACTAAGGGTGAGTGTATCCTGGTCTCTGGAAGGGCTGGATAAAAAGGTGATAGCTCAGCGTGAAAAGGTTTATGCCTTATTATTGGAGAACGGTGATTCTACACAAGCTTATGTCCAGACTCTGAGCCGGGTTTGGGGGCTGGTTGCAAAAGATATGGTCCAGACATTACCTGTTGCTAAACCAAAAGACCAAAAAACGGCCTCCTGAGGGAGGCCGTTTCCTAGCTGTTGGAAAATTGAGAACAACATTTCCAAGGTTATTGTTTCAATAATAACCGTGCGGCTCCAATCACGGTATGAATAGCATTGGGTTCAACACTGGCGAGCTTTTCAGTGTCCGGTGTTTCGTTACATGTGCGGTTCACGATAACTCCCGCTACACAGCCCGCACTGAGACCCATGGTCGCGCACATGGTCAGAAGGGTTGCGGATTCCATCTCATAGTTAAGTACGCCCATGGATTGCCACTCTGCCATGGCTCCCTGCAGTTCTTTTCTCACCCTTTGGGTATACGTATCGTAACGTTCCTGCCCAGGATAGAAGGTGTCGCTGGAGGCGGTAATACCAGTCCAGTAATTAAGCCCGCTCTGCTTTGCTGCGTCTACCAGAGCCCGTGTGCACTGGAAGTTGGCAACGGCAGGGTAGCTAATTGGAGCAAAGTGCCGACTGGCGCCATCCAGGCGAACAGAGCCTGTAGTAACAATGACATCTCCAACATTGATATGAGGTTGAATGGCACCCGTGGTTCCAACTCTCAGGAAGGTACGTATTCCCAGTTGAGCCAGCTCTTCCACCGCAATAGACGTGGAAGGGCCACCGATTCCAGTAGAACAGACTACTACAGGCTTCCCCTCTAACTCGCCACGCCAGGTGGTGAACTCCCGCAAGCTGGCCAGCTTTTTGGGATTGTCCATCAGCTCCGCTATTCGCTCAACCCGTTCCGGGTCACCGGGAACAATGGCCAGCTCAGCGCCATTCAATGCTTCACGGGTCAAGCCAAGATGAAATACTTCACTGCTGCTCATAAATCCCTCCGGTAACTGTTGAAACACTGAATTTTCCGTTACTGCCTCCATCATAGACTGATCCATCGAGAGTATTGATCGACCTGAATCAATACTTGCTCTACTGACACTGCGAGAAGGTGATTTTTGATAGATGTTTTCAGGCAGTTACCCTGTTTTTACCTGCTGGTAGTGGAAACGAGTACTTTTTTTTATTATTCAGGCTATGGGGATGTTTTTTCGAACTCCTGCTCTCAAAGCACTAAAATTACCCTCATCAATTTACGTGTTAATTGATGATTGTTGTCATAAGAATAAAGAAGCAGAGCTTGTGCTTCTTTGCGTATTTTTAATACTCACCTATTGAGAATGAATATGAATGATAAATTGAAGTTTTTTGTTATTGCTCTGACTTTCTCAACTCCTGTTTCGACTTATGCTGCATCCATTAGTTTTAACCAGTCCCAGCCTCCTGAAGGAATACATACGCCTATTACAGTTAAAGGTGCTGGTATTAGTGGACTGGAGCAGGATGTAAAAGCAGAAGGTTCATTCCAGATTGAAAATGATGCTGAAGGTAGGGTTATTAACACCAATATTTCTGTTAATAACCTCAAGAACAGTATTCCACAGATTCCATCAGGATCGATTGGCTGGTCTTCAGAAGGTGGAGGAAGTTATACATTTACGATCTCAGCTGGAGGGAATCCTGGAGAGTGGGACCCAAAACAACGTTATTGCATCGAGGTATCAGTGGATGGTGGACAAATAGGTCGAAGCTGCACAAGCTCAAAGAGCTACTGGTCTCCCACATTAGTACACAATACTTCTCTCAGTCAGGAAACGAACATTAGTGTCTCCTTCACCTACGAGTAATTTTCTGGATAGGTCTGCTGGTTAGTACTGCCGTTTAATGGTACTGGCCTTCTGTGCAGGGTATTGAATGACCACCA
This sequence comes from Endozoicomonas sp., assembly GCF_965196975.1. Classification (NCBI taxonomy): domain Bacteria; kingdom Pseudomonadati; phylum Pseudomonadota; class Gammaproteobacteria; order Oceanospirillales; family Endozoicomonadaceae; genus Endozoicomonas; species Endozoicomonas sp. The sequence continues at coordinate 2,636,785 of NZ_OZ239981.1, read as the reverse complement.
AAGTCAGCTGGGAATAACATTCTTGGCTGATTCCTGAACCATTGAAAACCCAGTCAGATCTGGAGGCATTTAGCCTCTATCCGATGATATAACTATTGGTTTACGTCTATGCTGATATGAACCTGCTGACCAGTTAATACCTGTCCCATTCTATAAGGTATTTCGTTAAAAAAGTTAAAAACAGGAAGAATGGATCGTCCATGTCATCTGAGAACAGAATAACTTCTAATCGAGCGTTTATTTTTGCGATTGCCGGGGCTGCTATAGGCTTGGGAAATATCTGGCGATTTCCTTATGTGGCCGGTGAAAACGGAGGAAGTCTGTTTTTCCTCCTCTATATCATTTTTGTACTGCTACTGGGGTTGCCGGTAATGATTGCCGAGATCGTTGTTGGCCGGGCGGGGCGAGCTTCACCCGCCAGCAGTCTAAGGCAGCTGGCTGTCAGTGCCGGTCATAGCAAGCATTGGAGCAAGCTTGCCTGGCTGGGAACGCTGGCTGCTACGATGATTCTTTCTTTCTATAGTGTGGTGTCAGGCTGGGTACTCCACTTCTTTTTCAAGTCGGTTTCTGGTGAGTTTACCGCGAACAGTATTCAAGCTACATCGGAAGGCTTTCAGCAGTTATTGGAATCCCCATGGCAAGTTGTGTTGTATCACGGGCTATTTATCCTCATGACCGTTTCTATCAGTGGGCAAAGTGTTTCCAAAGGGATAGAGAAGCTGAATAACTGGCTAATGCCCCTTATGTATTTGATTCTGGTTCTTCTACTGATATACGCAAGCCAGTTCAGTGGCTTTACCGTTGCCCTGAATTACCTGTTTGCTTTTAAGTTCGAAGCTGTGAGCAGTGGGGTAGTGCTTGAGGCGATGGGGCATGCTTTTTTCACCCTGGCGATAGGTGCCTGCTGTTTGATGGCTTATGGCGCTTATATGCCGGATCGGCAGTCAGTCGTTAACGCGGTATTAATTGTTGCTTTGCTGGATGTTCTGGTGGCAGTGATGGTGGGCGTTGCAACCTTTGCAGTGGTTTTCAGCGAAGGGCTTTCAGTCGCTGGAGGCCCGGGGCTTATGTTTATTACATTACCGGTTGCTCTGGCTCAAATGCCTTTTGGCTCGCTGATCCTTCCTTTATTTTTTCTTCTTTTAGTGATGGCCGTCTGGACATCAGCTGTCAATCTTGCCGAGCCGCTGGTGGTGATGATGAGTCGTCTGTGTTCAGGCTTCCGTGCAGCAGGAGCTACAATAGCAGGTGTTATTATCTTTCTGGTTGGCTTAATTCCAGGGCTGTCTTTTAGTTTCTGGAAGAATGTATCCGTTGAGGGTAAAACCCTGTTTGATCTTTATACGGGCTTTGCAACTCAGGTTATGTTGCCGGTAGTTGGGCTTCTAGTCCTCTATTTTTGCGGTTATGTTATGGAGAAGAAGGTGCTGATTGAACAGTTGGGAATGGAAGGGAAACCCCTGCAAATCTGGCAGTTTTTGATCCGCTGGGTCAGCCCTTCATTGCTATTGATCGTCATTGCTGGCGAGCTGTTTCGATTCTAACCTGAGGCTATATCAGGCTTTTGATGAGCGCCGCAATTAACATGACAAAGATTAATACCATGGCAATTTTTGAAAGCTTGCTCTGTTGTTCAGCAGTGAGAGGCTTGCCATGACGTTCAGTCAGTTTAACCACAATAAACAGGGTGATGAACAGTAGTACTAAAATTGAGATAAGGTTCATAATTCACAAATAGAAACGGGCAGTAATACTGCCCGTCATTGTAACCAGTTAGAAGGTTTATTGCTTGGTTGGTTCGCTGTCAGCTTCTTTCTTGCTCTCTTCATTGCCTTCAATGCTGATTAGCTCAACATCAAAAACCAGAACGGAGCCTGCTGGAATGGTGCCTACTTCCTGATCACCATAGGCCAGCTCAGCAGGAATCGTCAGGCGATACTCTGAGCCAACAGGCATCAGGGCAACACCTTCAGTCCAACCCTTGATGACATTGGCCAGAGGGAATGTTGCTGGCTGACCTCTCTGCTTACTGCTGTCGAAGACAGTGCCATCCGTCAGAGTGCCAGTGTAATGAACGGTAACGGTATCAGCAGAGGTCGGCTTGGGTCCGTCACCCTGTTTGATTACTTCATACTGAAGACCGGAATCGGTAACAGAAACACCCTCTTTCTTGGCATTATCTTCCAGGAATTTAGTGCCAGTCTTCAAAGTTTCTTCTCGTTTTTCCTTGGCTTTTTCCTGAACAACGGTGTTCATTTTCTGCTCATGAGCGCGGAGGGCTGCACCCATCTCCTCATCGTTCATTTTGACCTGATCGGCGAGAGCGTCCAGCAAGCCCTGCTGGACCAGTGCGCGATCAAGCACAACACCGAGCTCATCCTGCTGCTTCAGGGTCTGGCTGGCAAAGTTGCCAACAGAAGCACCAATGGCGTAGGCGGCTTTCTGATCATCAGTGTTTAATTCAACTTCAGGAGCCTGGGGAGTTTTTTCCTGACAGCCTGCTGCTAAAAGTACAGCTGCTGCCAGAGCAGATATTTTAATAACCTTCTTCATATCAATTTCCGTTGTTTCTGGCCATAAAACTGCATATTGGCCAAGACGATCTTGCCTGTATCAGGAGTAAAGTTAAGAAAAACTGTATCAATAATGGCACAGCCTTTACGACAGTTGAACCAAATAGCAATAATTTTTCAAAAAAATAACATTATTTCCTTATGAAATATAATTATTCATTTAAACATCAGTTTTACTGTGCCAGTTAGACATGTGTTAAATATTTTCCCAGCTCATAAGTGTCAGTCTGATATTGCTTTCGCAGTTGGTCAAATAGCGCTCCTGAATATCGGTGCTCATGCTGGGAAAAGAAGTGTAAATTGATTGATGTAGTGGGAATAAAAGACTTGAGCGCCTAAATCTATAACCAAATTGCGCTATATTTTCATGGCATTTTTTATTTTGTTTCTAATTTATTTCCTTGATTTTAATCCAGAAATTTGAATCTATTCAGGCTAGCGGGAGAGCTTTAGCTTGTTATCTTCAATAATAATCATTGCGCTCAAAGAGCATCAATCGTTATTTGGTGTGTTATTTTCCCATGAATACAATCTTTTTAGAAAGTTTCTTATACTGGAGCATCTATTTTGGAGATGTCTCCGGCTTACGTCTGCCTTTGTATTTCCAATATGCTTTCTATGTGTTCATGAGGAGACCTTTGCTGCGGATACCTATACTACAGAGGCTCTAAAGCAAGTCGAAACCACTACCACTTATCGACCTGTATGTATTCATGACCCAAAAGATGGCTGGCAACCATTGAGGCATGGATTCCGCTTAATGGCACACTATCACAATGAAAAAGTGTTGGAACAAATCAGCGCATTTCCGCAGTATTATTTTAACCGCTTATCTGAGCGTATTCTTGCACATCAGTATTACTTAAATCAGAAAATTCAGGAGAAAGGGCTACCGTCAGAGCTGGCTCTCCTTCCGCTTATCGAGAGCGAATTAAATTTGAAGGCCAAGTCCTCAGCAAAAGCTATTGGGGTTTGGCAACTTATGCCCCGAACCGCCAGGGCTTATGGCCTTAATGTGTCTAAAAAGTGTGACGAAAGAACAGATTTAGAAAAAGCCACTGATGCAGCTCTTACTTACATTGAGTATTTATATCGCAAAACGAATGACTGGATCCTGACTATTGCTGCCTATAATGCAGGGCTTTATAGGGTAAGGCAGAGCATTGCAAAAGCTGAGGCTTCAGGAGAGTATCCCGAAGAAGGTTTCTGGAGTCTGGGTCTTCCTGCGGAAACTCGTAAGCACGTTGCCAAGTTTCTTGCTCTCAGCCATGTGGTGCTATTACCAGGAAAACATGGCATCAAGCTGCCATCGCTTGCTGCTATGGAGGGTGAAGGCTTTTCTAATGTTAAGTCCGGGTATCATTCCCCTGAATGCGTTATTCCCAGTGTTGGCTGTCTTTATTGTCGTCAGTTAGTGTTTATGGCGATCTATGTATACTTTCAATCACTGCAGGGAGGGGGAAGCTCCTTACTCACTTTCCAGAAGTGAGAAGACTTTAGCCATACTGTTCCAGTCTGCAGTAACCTGGGCAGTGCCTGCTCTGTTACGGCCGATTCTACCTAATGCGCCGGTGTGTGCCTGAGCAAAGATGGTGACCGCTATTGAGTTGGCAAAGTGATAGCGTAACGGATGCTCAATGGCTGTGGAAAGGTTCTTTGCAACAGTTAAGTCCAGAGCCCTTGCTATGGCATTGAAGACGCTAAGGCCAAGACATATTACTAGCTTAGGCTTGATGATATTAATTTGTGGTAAGGCATAATCTATTGCTGTTTTAACCAGAAGTTTGGTGGGAATCTGTGTCGACATCCCGCCTGGTTTTACGAATGGAAACAGGTTCGTTCCAAAAGTGTCTACCAGTGTGATACCAAGATGCTTTCGCAGGAGTCTGTCCAGATTCTGGCTGGTAGGGAGGCTATGATCAATTCCGTACTCAATCAGCTCCAAGTTGAGTGCTCGAGAAAGGAACGCATCAGAACACCAGTCCTGTAGAATAACCATGACTTCTGCATCAAGATTTCCGGCTGACTTAGTATAGGGCGATACCCACCGGCACTCATAAGCACCATTATGGTAGTCAGCAATGGAGTGATATCCCGGTAGTTTTTCCTGTTGACGCTTATGGCCAAGCAGCTCTAGCTGTGTCAGCTTATCCACGTGAGATTGAAGGGCTTTATTCGGTTTAATGCACAGCCTGAAGAGCTGTGTTTACCGTCAAACAACTGCCTACTGTGTAATGTCATTAAACCCATACCGGTCCAGTCCTTTTATCGTTAGAGGCCTGTTACGGCACTGTTGCACCCAGCGGTTGATGTGTTTGTACTTTGCCAGTTCAAGCTGTTCTGCAGCCTTGTAAAACATATCGAGCCAGATTACCCAGGGAAAGGTTGCAATGTCTGCAATACTGTAGTCATTATGCACAATGTACGTTTGTCTTGATAAACGTTGCTCCATGATATCCAGAAGCTTTTGTGTTTCCCTTGCAAAACGTTCTTCTGGGTAGGGGTGATCGCAGTTCTTTCGGCCATAAGTATGGAAATGACCAAATGCGCCAAACATTGGGCCCACAGCGCTGGCCTGAAAAAACAGCCATTGAATGGTGGTGAGTTTTTCTGCGGCATCTATTGATATCAGCTTGCCTGTTTTTTCTGCAAGATAAAGCAAGTAGAACTTACGCATTGACAGCTCTGATAAAAGATGGTCTCAGCCAGTCTTTACCATCAGAGAAGCTCTTAATGAAGTCCCAAATAGCATCCTTGAGCGCATCATTCTTAACGCGATAGATGCTACTGAGAGATTCAGATACTTTCTTGGCCTGAAGGCAGGCATACCCAAAGATAGAGGCAAAAATATGGTTCCTGACCTGCTGCTTTCCTCTCACCTGAAAGCGCTCAATACTGCAGAGTTGTTTCAGCGCCCGGTGATACTCTTCGATCGCCCAATGGTGCAGGTGAAGTTCATTAAAGCCTACCTGTGGTGATACCTCTGATCCAGCATGGGGTGTGTAGACGACGTAATGGCGCAGCTCGTTTTTTAGCCGCGTCCGGTACAAACGCACAGAACCAAAATTACGTAGCCAAACGGTTATTCCTTCTTCAGGAATCTCCAGGCTCTGCACTTGTTGGTAGTCACCCTTTTGGATAGAAACAGTACGGTTGCTTTTAACGGCAAACATAAAACCCAGACCGTTGTTTTTCACAGTCTTCAGGTTTGCGGCACTGCTATACCAGGAATCCCCCGTAACAAATGCAGGTCGTAAGCCCCATACAAGTACTTCTTTCAGCATCTCGAGAAAATAATCATTTTTGGACTTTCCGTCCGCAGAGTCATAGATACGGAAATTGACAGGAAGGCTATAGCCTTTGATATCGGTGTAATAGAGCGTTATGAGATTAATGCCCTTGACGGCTTTATGATGCTTGCCCGAGTAATGATAGCCGATGAATGCCGTGTAGTTACTGTACGGCTTATCCAGCACCGTATCATCAACCGATAGCGTGCCCCCATCAAGAATCAGCCTTGCGGCTACTTCCATGAAAAGGTCATTGGGAGCAAAGTCTTCACGTTGTAGAAAACGGTTAACGCTGTGGTGTGACATATCTCCGATCTCACTAAGGCGAGTACAGGTTGCTGATTTCGGCTCACACAATAGAAACCCTGTATATTTCGGCAAATCACACCCAGCTGTTGTAGGTCTTGTTATCTTTCTACGCACGACGACATCCGCTATTTTTTGCTGATCTAGCAATTTTTACAGCTGCCTGTCAATGCGAAAGTCCTAGCAAGATAGCGTTGGATTCAGCAAGTGTAACGGGCTTGCCGTCCGGGCCATCGGGGTCGGTCATGGCAGGAATTTTTCCGTGTGGGTTTATGGTTAAAAATGCTTTTGAATGCTGTTCTCCTTTAAGAATATCAACACTGTGAGCGTCGTAAGGAAGTTCCATCTCTTCCAGAGCGACAGAGATTTTAATGCCGTTTGGGGAGGCCAGTGAATAGAGTTGTATTTTACCCATAACGTGTTGCTGCCTCGCGGGTACTTATCCGCAATAAGTTGATAGCTCCGTTTGTGGCTTGCTGCTGATGTGATAAGTACTGGAACAGTTAGATTAGGAGAAAGTAAGTAGAAGCTCATAAGGGATAGTGGCAAGACCATCCCTTTAGCCAGTTAAGCATAGTATTCATTGGTAATTAGCGTTATTTATTACCACCCGCAAAGACGCCCTTTGTTCTGCTCATCCAGATATTCCTGAAGCGGTGCAAAATAATCCAGAATTGCTGACGCATCCATTTCCTGTTTACCAGTTAGCTCGGCAAATGTTTCCTGCCATCGGCGGCTGGAACCCGCTTCGAGCATCCTGTTAAGGTGTAGGCCAGCTTCTTTTGAGTTGTATAGAGAGCAACGGTGAATGGGGTCTTTGTTACCCGCTTTGTCGCAAAGTGTACGGTGGAATTCAAACTGTAGAATATGCGCCAGGAAATACCGGGAGTATGGGGTATTGTTGGGCACGTGATATTTGGCACCTGGATCAAAATGCTCTTCGGTTCGTATAGTAGGAGCTGTTATACCTTGATATTTCTCACGGAACTCCCACCACGTTTTGTTATAGTTTTCAGGCGTGACCTCTCCAGAGAATACTTTCCAGCGCCATTGATCAACTAGCAGACCAAATGGAATAAAAGCGACTTTATCAAGTGCCATTTTCATCAAAATAGCAATATCTTTGGACGTGTCAGGTATCTCATCCAATAGCCCAATTTCCTGCAAATAACCAGGAGTGACAGAGAGTGCAATGGTGTCACCAACGGCTTCATGAAACCCGTCATTGGCGCTTTGCTGAAAATACACTGGTTGTTTATTGTATGCCCGTTGATAGAAGTTGTGTCCTAACTCATGGTGAATGACAGAGAATCCTTTGCCGGTACGCTGGATACACATCTTTATACGCAGGTCGTCTTTATTATCCAGAATCCATGCAGATGCATGACACTGTACATCACGATCGGATGGCTTGGTGAACAGTGAGCGTTCGTAGAATGTGTCAGGTAGTGGGGGAAATCCCATGGATATGAAGAAGTTTTCAGCCGTTCGAACCATTTTGAGTTCGTCATAATTATGCAGTTTCAGCTGTTCAGTTACATTAAATTCGTTGTTGTCACCTTCGGGAGCAACCAGATTATAAATATTGTCCCAATTTTGTGCCCACATGTTCCCAAGTAAGTGGGCAGGAATAGGGCCGTTCTGAGGTACTTTATCTTCTCCGTACAGTTCACCCAGTTTGGCTCGGACATGACAATGGAGTGACTGGTAAAGGGGCTGTATCTGATTCCAGAGACGATCAATGTCTCTGGCAAAGTCGTCAGCTGGCATATCATACTTTGAACGCCACATGGCTCCGGTATCCGCATAACCCAGTTCTTTGGCCCCCTCATTGGCCAGTCCAACTTCTTGTTCGTATAGAGGTCGCATTGGTTTCGCAATATCATGCCAGCCAAGCCAGAGTTTCAGTAATTCATCATAATCCCGACTGGACGCCATGATGGTAGAGATTTCACCCAGACTCAGACAGCTGTTGTCATCCTGGCAGTATTTGCCTTTGCCATAGAGATTGCTCAGCTCTGTTGCTGTTTTTGAAAGTCTGCTGTTTTTTTCTGCATTCTGGGGCGCTGGTAATGTCAATGCCAATTTCAACTTGTCTAGCTTGCGACGTGTATCCTCACCTAGCTCAAGGTTATTAAACCTTGATGCTTCGTGGGCAAGACGGACGGCCGCCGCTGTTTTTTTTGCATCGGCTTCAGTGACCAGCTCTGAGGTGTCATAGGTGATAAAGTTAGCGTGAATCCACTTTGCCCGGCTGACTTTCTGATTTAACCTGATCAGGTAGGCTTCAGTACTTTCCAGGAATAATTGAGCATCTTGCTCTGAGGGAGGAGTGGTCTCTGCTGGTACGTTTAAAGGTTGTTTTTTCTGAATATCACCAGCAAATGTGATCAGTGAAGTGAGAGTAACCACGGAGAATATACATCTGGATGTTATGGTTTTCATGTCGTAACGTCATGCTACTCAGTTAAATGGGTAGGATAAGCATAGCTGAAGGTATGAATATCAACGCTTAACGTCATGAAGGCAGAGTTTTGTTCTGACCCAATCAGGCAGATGCTGAAAAGTAGCTTTCAGTCTCTGCCTGAAGAAATAAGTTATTGGTTGCTTGGCATCGCCAGTGAAATGATGGCGGTAGCCATAATAAAGAATGAGGAGATCCACAGGCAGGCTTCCAGTCCCCCCCATTGAAAAGCCCATCCCGAAAGCACTGTTCCGGTTAAACGTCCCATGGCGTTGGCCATGTAATAGAAGCCAACATCCATCGATGCCCCTTCTTCTCGTGCAAAAGAGACAATCAGATAAGAGTGCAAAGATGAGTTGATGGCAAATATCCCGCCAAAAATCAGCAATCCAACAATAAGACTCAACTGTGGATGCCATTGGAATGTGATAGCCAGTGCCAGCAGGACGGAAACCAGCAATAGAGCCGCTGACCACAATACAAGAGATAGGTGACTTTTGATGTGATGGCTCTCAGCACCGGTAATCTTTGGTGCAATAGCCTGAACCAGGCCATAACCAATCACCCATACCGCCATGAAGCTCCCCGTTTCAAAATGGCTCCAGCCAAAAACAGCGCTCAGGGAGATAGGCAGGGCGATAACAAACCAGACATCCCGGGAGGCAAAGAGAAACAGGCGGGCAGCGGAGAGAATGTTGATCGCCTTGCTCTTTGAAAATATCTGCGTAAATTTGGGTTTGTTTCGGGCTTTACCCAAATCTTTTTGCAGCCATATCAGGCTGCCCAGCAACACCAGGGCCAATATGGAAGCCATGGTGAACATGGCATTCTGAAACCCAATCAGGCTAAGCAAGGCTCCTCCAAGAAAAAAACCTGCACCTTTAAGTGCATTTTTGGAACCGGTCAAAATGGCTATCCAGCGATACAGCTTTCCGGATTGTTGACTGCTAACCAGTGTTTTTATGGAGGTTTTTGCGCTCATCTTATTCAAGTCTTTTGCGATACCTGAAATAGCCTGAGCAAACATAACCAGAGGCACTGAAAGGTAGTGGGAAGGCACTGACAGCATCAGCAGGGCGACGATCTGCATGAGCAGGCCGATATTCATGGTTCTGTTCAGGCCGATGCGGGCACCCAGCCAGCCGCCAATCAGGTTGGTGACTACCCCGAAGAACTCGTAAAAGAGAAACAGCATGGCAATATCCAGACCGGAATAGCCCAGCGAATAGAAGTGGAGAACCACCAGCATGCGCAGGGCACCATCGGTCAGGGTGAAGTTCCAGTAGTTAAATGTGATAAGTGCGTAATTTCTTATCTGCTGTTGCCGGAACTGCTTACTGTTTTCAACGTGGGTAGTCTCAGTCATCAGGCGTTCTCTCTGCCAACCTTCAGTGCTAACTCTGCAGTGCGACAGGCGTAGCCCATTTCATTATCGTACCACGCATAAATTTTGACCATGCGCTGATCAACCACCATGGTGGAAAGTGCATCAATAATTGAAGAGCGCTTGTCACCACGGTAATCGATGGAAACCAAAGGTCTCTCTTCATAGCCGAGGACACCATTCAGAGGCCCTTCAGCTGCTGATTTCAATAACTGATTAACTTCATCCACGGAGGTGTCTCTGGAAACGTCAAACACCATATCGGTGATTGACGCATTGGCCAGAGGAACCCGAATCGCATGGCCATTCAACCGGCCCTTCAGGTCTGGAAAGATCTGGGTAATGGCTGTAGCGGAACCCGTTGTTGTCGGAATCAGGGACATGCCACAGGCTCGAGCTCTTCTCAGGTCCTTATGGGGAGCATCCAGAATTGTCTGGGTATTGGTCAGGTCATGAACGGTGGTGATGGCACCACGGGTAATGCCAAGGTTTTCATGAATCACCTTAACGACAGGTGCTATGCAGTTGGTGGTGCAGGATGCTGCCGTGACAATGCGATGCTGGCTGGCATCATAGAGGCTTTCATTAACCCCCATAACTACATTCAGAACACCTTCTTCCTTAACGGGAGCAGTGACGACAACACGTTTCACTCCCTGCTCAAGGTATTGGTTGAGTTTGGCTGTTGCCCTGTGGACGCCCGTCGCATCAATAACCACATCACAGTCTGACCAGTCGACGGCACTGATCTCTTTCTCCTGAGAGCACTGAATGCTTTTACCATTAATGAGGATATGCTGGTCATCGGATGAAATGCTTTCCTGCCAGGTACCCTGTACAGAGTCAAATTCCAGCAGGTGAGCCAGTGTTGCGCTATTACCGGCAACGTCATTTATCCTTACAAATTCCATTTCCGGAGAGTGCCATGCTGCCCTGAGGGCTAGTCTGCCAATACGTCCAAAGCCATTGATACCTACTTTGATCATCACTTTTTTACTCCTTTAACAAGACGGGCGATTGTGCATTGATTGCAGTCGGTCAGTATCCTGCTGGTACTCACTCTTCAGACACTTTGAGTGGCGAAGGCCATCGACGATTTTGTTCATCCAACCGGGTAGATCTTCTGCTATAGAGTAGAAAATCCACTGGTCTTTACGACGGGTGTTTAACAAACCGTGGTTTCGCATTTGTGCCAGGTGTCGGGATATTTTTGGTTGGGGCTCATCAAGGGCCGATACCAGCTCACAGACACACAGTTCTCCTTGACGAGCTATGAGGAGTAGGCAGCGAAGTCGGGTTTCATCCGCCATCATTTTAAAGAAATCGTGAGGTAGCATAAAAACCTCTTTTACATTTGAATATGCGAATATTCGCATATTCAAGATAAAATACAATGTGCAGTTGCCGTTTTTTTGTAAATGAATAAGTGGCTGATGGTGGTTCAGCTACCTGTCTAGGGAATTTTCCGGAAAAATGTTGAATTGCAGCCATAATGAAGGGGTTCTGCTGATCGCGCGACTCTCTTTTGATTAAGCGCAATGGGCTTAGACTTACCTCAAACTACCTGAGAAAAACTATTCAGCTCGGTACAGAAAGCGAATTCATTATTCGGTGTATGGCAGAACTGTTTTAGTAACTGCGGATAGCTCCTATGATCAAAACATGGAACCAATACTCACTGACTACCAAGGTTCTGGTAGGAATGGTTGCTGGCCTGGTAACGGGGCTGATTATCCGTACATTTTTGGCAGATAACTTCTTTGTTTCGCAATACATCACCGATGGCCTGTTTCATGTTATTGGTCAGATTTTTATCTCTTCTCTGAAGATGTTGGTGGTGCCATTGATTTTTACATCCATTGTTTGTGGCACGAGCTCTTTGACGGACGCCTCGACTCTCGGGCGCTTAGGGGCGAAAACACTGCTTCTTTATCTTTTTACAACGGCGGTTGCGATCACTCTGGCCATTGTTGCCGGGCTTATTTTCAAGCCAGGAGACGGAGCTAATCTGGAAGCTGCATCTACATTCGTTCCTCAGGATGCGCCGGCCATCAGTGATATTTTGATTCATCTTTTTCCGGATAATCCGGTTGAAGCCATGGCCAGTGGCAACACCTTGCAGATTATTGTGTTTGCAGTGCTTTTTGGTATCGCCATTGGGGCTGCGGGGCAGCCAGGAGAACGTATTGCCCGCATCTTTGATTCAATGAATGAAGTAATGATGAAACTGGTGGCTTTGCTAATGAATATTGCTCCTTATGGCGTGTTCTGTTTGATGGCCAAGCTGTTTTCTACTATTGAGCTTTCTGCCATTGCCAGTCTTGCCAAATACTTCACGTTATTGATCTTTGTTTTGTTGCTTCATGTCCTCGTAACTTACTGCTTACTGCTTAAAGTTTTTACCGGCTTAAGTCCCATTACTTTTCTGAGAAAAATGGAAGATGCGGCAATGTTTGCCTTTAGTACTGCATCCAGTAATGCCACGATTCCAGTTTCCATGGAGACCGTAACTCATCGGTTTGGAGTAGATAATCGTGTGTCGTCTTTTACTATCCCACTGGGCAGTACGGTGAATATGGACGGTACGGCCATTATGCAGGGCGTGGCTACTGTCTTTATCTCCCAAGCATTTGGGATTGATCTGGGAATCAGCGATTATCTCTCGGTAATCCTGACCGCTACGCTTGCCTCTATAGGAACTGCTGGTGTTCCGGGGGTTGGGATGGTGATGTTGGCCATGGTGTTACAGCAAGTAGGGCTCCCCCTTGAAGGAATAGCTCTGGTGATGGGCGTTGATCGGCTGCTCGATATGGTGAGAAGTGCTGTCAATATTACTGGTGACTGCGCAGTAACCTGTATTGTTGCCAAGTCGGAAGGTGCAATGAATGTTTCAGTATTCAATGACCCTGAAGCTGGGGTAAAACAGGAGACAATTGATTTTCACCATATACGTTAATTAGGAGCTTTTTAATAATATAAGGCTGAAATATACAGGGTATTACCATTTAAGTTGTGTTTTTGGTGAGTCTTTTTGCTATGTCTTGGTATACGACGTTCGTTTCTTTTTATTCAATTTTTGACTATTGATCTTCCTGACGGCTTTCTAGCTGTGGCTATACTCTTACTAGCTGTTCATCGTCCTTTTGTGCTGACTCCTAAATAGGCGTTGAATTAGCAACTCCCCCCGAGGGGATATACCGGTAATTCAAGTCAACATTTCTGACTGCATCCCGCCTTATTTTCCGCGATCTCTTGAGAGCCCAACTATGGCCACAGCTGTTAATTCACCTACTAAACGATTATCGATTATGTCCATCGCACTGATGACATCAGCAGCTGTTATCAGCCTCCGGGGGCTGCCGATGATGGCCAAGGAAGAGATGACGATGTTCTTCTACATTGGCTTTGCAACGGTCCTTTTCCTGATCCCGGCAGCACTGGTTTCAGCTGAGCTGGGTAGTGCATTTTCAAACCTTGGTGGTGGCGTATATACCTGGGTGGAGCAGGCGTTTGGACCACGTGCTGGTTTCATAGCAATCTGGTTGCAGTGGATCCAGAATGTTGTCTGGTACCCAACAGTCATGTCGTTTGCAGCAGCTGGTATTGCCTACCTTGTCGCTAGGCCCGAACTTGCGAATGACCAGTATTATGTTGGCGTTTTCTGCATAGTCTTTTACTGGCTATCGACATGGATGACGTTTAAAGGCACCGATGTTATTGCCAAAGTGACCAGTAGTAGCTTTCTGATTGGTACCGTACTACCGGGTATTGTCGTGATTGTCCTCGCTCTACTCTGGGCGGATCAGGGGAATCCGGTTGCTTTTGAGCACCTGACCACTCAGGATGCTGGTCTGTTCGAGTTGGAAGGAGGAAAAGTTCATTCGCGCTTTTGGCCGGAGTTTAACAGCTTCGGTAATATTGCTTTTCTAGCAGGTATTATTCTGCTGTTTGCTGGTGTTGAAGTGCATGCAGTTCATGCCAATGAAATGGGCAACCCTAAAACTGAGTTCCCTCTGGCGATGTTAATCGCTGCGTTGATTATCTTTGTGCTGTTTACGTTGGGTTCGTTGGCTATTGCTGCAGTTATGCCTGCGGAAGAGATTGATCTTCAATCCGGTCTGATGGCGGCCAGTCAGATCATGTTGAATAAAATGGGTATTGGTGATTGGAACCGGTTGTTCTGTTTGTTGCTTGCGTTGGGTGCACTGGGTGGTGTGATGTCATGGATCAGTGGTCCCAGTAAAGGCCTTCTCTGGACTGCAAAACTGGGCCACCTGCCTCCGGCTCTGGCAAAAACCAATGACAATGGAATTCCAAAGAATATTTTGCTGGTTCAGGGGGGGCTGGTGACCTTGCTGTCCTGTATTTATTTTGTGTTCAAGAATGTCAGTGTGGCGTTCTTTCTGATCAGTGCGATGACCATTGCACTTTACTTAATGATGTATATGTTGATGTATGCAGCGGCAATACGGCTCCGTTTCACTAAGCCAGACCTGGAGCGGCCATACAAGGTGCCTGGTGGTGAAGGGGGGATGATTATCATCGCGAGTCTTGGTTTTCTGGGCGTGCTTTTTGCCTTTATCGTCTCATTCTTTCCACCCAGCAATCTACCGATTGGTAGCCCATCGACTTATGTGGGTATCGTTGTGGCTGGTACTGTTATCTTTCCGGGCATTGCTTTTGTTTTGGATATGATGAAAAAGCCATCATGGAAACAAACAGATAGCTAAAAATTGCTGGATTTCGGTGAGTTGAGGAGTCCCCAGGGAAAGGGGAGACTCAAAACTGATGCTTTACATCAAATACAGCATGGCCATAAAGATAAAACCTGGGACAAAAAAACCGACCAAAGCTCCTGACTCTCGATCTCCCCACCGTTTTTCTGTGAATACACCAGCGCAATGGATGATGATGATCCATAACAATAGGCAGGCTGAAGCAATGACCCATCCGGTCATGGTCATTTCTTCCAGTATCTTCATTAGATTAAACATAGGCCGATTCCTCTACTTCTAGCGTCTTTTTATTACTGATTAGCTCAGAGTTTGTTGACGTTTCGTTGCGTACTCAGCTATCAGGGCGCAGTGTTGTAGGAGTACCCTGAAGGGCATAAAGGCCAGTTAACTAGCAATATTCCGTAACAAAACATAGGATTTCCCTGATACGCCCGAAATTCGGGACGTATAGTCTGACTCAGAAAACGCCATCTGTTTTGTCGGACTTGCTTGACGCAGAACCGCTTCGCGCTGGACAAGCCTTTCATACATATATATGACAATTATTGAGCTACTGAGTTCACAGCAAAGCACTGACAGCCCCAAGGAAGTTGTAGGTAGCATAGACGCTTTGTCAGGAGTCTGCCGGTGATGGGGAGCGGTTTGAGGAAGCTTAAGCAGAGGTCTGCAGAGACAAAAAAAGGGGCAAAAGCCCCTTTTTTCTTTAGCTGATAAGACCTTACATAGCTGGGTAGGTGTAAGAAGCCTGAATGCCCAGTGGCAGACCCAGTGCCCAGTAGGTCAGCAGGAAGATAGTCCAGCCAATCAGCATGGCGATGGAGTACGGCATCATCATGGAAGCCAGAGAACCAATGCCGGAGCCTTTAACGTAACGCTGGCAGTAAACCACCACCAGTGGGAAGTAAACCATCAGCGGAGAAATGATGTTGGAAACAGAGTCACCAACACGGTAAGCCGCCTGAGACAGTTCTGGGGAAATTCCCACAGCCATCAGCATTGGGACCAGAATTGGTCCGATCAGGGCCCACTTGGCAGAAGAGGAACCGATGACCAGGTTTACAGTAGCGGTCAGCAGAATCATGCCAATCACGGTAATTTCACCTGGCAGGTTCATGGCTTGCAGAACCTCAGCACCACTCAGGGCCAGAACAGTACCCAGGTTGGACTGGGAAAACGCATACAGGAACTGGGCACAGAAGAAGGACATTACCAGGTAAGAGCCCATGGTAGACATGGTGCTGTTCATGGCGACCACAGTGTCCTTGGAGGTCTTGAAGGTACCGGATACCTTACCGTATACAATGCCCGGAATCAGGAACAGGATGAAGATCAGAGGCACGATGGACTGCATCAATGGTGCAGAGAACGCAGTGATCTCACCATTTGGAGAACGCAGTGGAGAGCTTTCCGGCATAACAGCAGCGACCAGCAGTGCAATACCTGCCAGCATAGCCAGGCCTGCCGCATTGAAAGCCTTGCTCTCTTCAGCAGTGAATGAACTCAGGTCAGGTGCCTTCTCAGCATCTTCATCCAGAGTGGTCGTGCTCTTCAGACGTGGTTCAATGATCTTGTCAGTCACGTACCAGCCAATAGCAACGATGATGAAGCTTGAAGCACCGGTAAAGAACAGGTTGGCCAGCGGGTTCATCTGGTAGCTGGGATCCAGAATCTGTGCGGCAGACTGAGTGAAGCCCTGCAGCAGAGGATCGATACCGGAAGGAATAAAGTTGGCAGAGAAACCTCCGGATACACCTGCGAACGCAGCAGCTATACCAGCTAATGGGTGACGGCCGGCAGCGTGGAAGATAATACCGCCCAGAGGAATAACCAGTACATAACCGGCGTCAGCTGCTGTGTGGCTGATAATGGCCACCAGGATCAGCATTGGGGTCAGCATTTTGGCTGGCGTTACGCTCAGCAACTTCTTCAGACCTGTGTTGATGAAGCCTGACTTTTCAGCCACACCGATACCCAGCATGGCAACCAGTACGATACCCATTGGGGCAAACCCGGCAAAGTTTTTCACCATGCTGGCCAGGAAGGTCGCAAGGGCAGAGCCTGTCAGCAGGTTATTCACCACCACCGCTTCACCACTGGCGGGGTGCACCATGTCCAGATTCATCTGTGCCATCAGGGCAGAAAGAACCCAGACGATGACGAGACCATAGACAAACAGTAATGTTGGATCGGGCAGCTTGTTACCTGCCTTTTCAACAGCATTAAGGAAGCGATTCATTAATTTTGAATCACTCGAATTTGCCTCAGGCATAGGAGGGGCTTTTGTCAGGCTCATGGAATGATCTTCTTGGTAATATGATGATTTCGCTAACGACTTTAAAAAAACCGTGGCTGGTTCTGAAATGATCTAAATCAACTAAATATAATAAAGAGATATTTGTTTATAGTATTTAGATATATTTTCTGTTCGAGGTGTGGTTTGCCGGAAAAATGTACTGGGCTACATCGAAGTGTCGTTTCGTTTTTCGAGACTGAACCCCATCCATTTATAGAGACTGTCGTTAATAACTTTGTCCGTATAGCCAGATTTCTGCCATTCTTTCAGCTGGGTGGAGATGGTATCGGTGGGGATGAGACAATCCATTTTTTTTGAAATGGCGGTATGAAGTTGAAAGGATGAAATCTCGACCGGCATCTTTTCAAATCGTTCTTCAAAATCCAGCAGAGACATAAACAGGTCTCCCTGAGTTTGTGGGTATATTGCATAGTCCACCCTGCCCACATTTAACATTTTCAGTCCTTGTTTGGCGTTGAATGTTCTCACCAGATTCAGGTGACTGTTAGCATAGTCATTGAAAGTGTTGCTGAACCTGAGATTTTTAGGAGCAACACCTTTGAGCTTTTGCAGATGTGACCACTGACTTATATTAAATTGCCGATCCTTTCGTGTGACTACGATATAGCTCTGGGTATAGATCGGTGGATCAATATAGAGGATATCGTTCAGGTATTTCTGCTGATAGGACATGGCCGGATTAACATGGATGATGCCTTGCTGGAGCTTATGATTGACCCTGTTTGCACCACCAAAGTAGTCATTTATGACGTTGATTCCCTGGCGCTCGAGTATTTCTGTAATTAACTCAGCGGCTGCACCACGGGTATTCTGGTAGTCACCCCAGGTTACAGGGGGAAGGTCGGGATGGCCGGTCAGCACCACCTCTTTACAGATGGGGAGCTGAGCCAGCAGGTGACTGGAAAAAATAAGTGCGAATAGCAGGGTTGTGACTTGCTGCAAATTATTGTCCTTTTTTGTTGCATGGGTATTTAATCTTAGTGCGCGTAAGGATTCAAGTTTCCCAGTACGAGCATTGTTGAGGTTTTGTATCCGTTTTGGCTGCATATATGTGGCAGGATGGTGTATGCGGAAGTGGTGATATGGTTGAAATTCGACAGTTAAAAGATGGCTGCAAGCTCGAAGATAAACAGTGTCATACCTCTGCTCGCTTGAATGGGGATGGATTATGGTGCTCGTTCAGGGAAGGTGAATCTTTTTATCGCCGATGCATGGATGGTTCGGTTGTGCTGGGTGCTGAAGCCATTCCCGTTTCCTGCGAAAAAGCGAATGCTGTGCACAGGCAGTTCCATCAATGGATCAATAGTGTTTCATTAACGGATCCGGTGATTGCAAAAAGTCAGTCACTGTCTATTGATGAATATAAAAAGCAGAAATTGCTGTATCAGCAGGCGTACCCTGAAGAAGTCTGCATTTTACCGCCAGACCGGTACGGCGATATCGTCATCCAGCCAGCTATTGGTTGTCCAAACCGGCAATGCTCCTTCTGTGCTTTCTATAAAGAAAAGCCATATCAGGTTCTTAATGAGCAGGCATTTATAGCTCACCTCCTGGCCGTACAGCAGATTTATGGAAAAAAGCTGGAGGCTTCACCGGGAGTGTTTCTTGGTTCAGCCAATGCCATGGCGCTATCCCAGCGACGACTGGTGTTTTGTTTGGATCAAATAGAAGAGCAGCTGGGTACTTTTAAAAGAGAGGTGGCAACGTTTGCAGATCCGGATTTCAGTGCCAGGCGCTCATCCCGGGATTGGGAAGAGCTGAGAAGCAAGGGCTTAAGGCATCTTGTCATTGGCCTTGAAAGTGGGTGGGGAGAGCTTAGAGCGTTACTAGGCAAATCTGGAGACCTGAGTAAAACCGCTGCAATGGTTCATGAGGCGCAGCAGGCAGGGTTAAGTATTGGACTGACTTTACTGACAGGAGCAGCGGTAGAGGATCAACGAGAAAAGAATCTGGAGTTTACCCTGCAGACAGTTGAAGGCTTTAATTTGTCTCCAGCTGAGACCATTTATCTTTCGCCACTCAGTAACGATGGATGTATAAAAGAAGAGGCAATTCTGGAACAGAAGATATTTGCAGATTCTCTACGGGATGTAACAAAAGCCCGGATTGTTCCTTATCAGATGCAGCGCTTTCAATATTTTGCCTGATCGAGATATTAGACAGGTGGTAAATATTTTTGGTGTTGACTTTTATCCCGACCTGCGTAGAATTCGCCGCT
>NZ_OZ239981.1:0-2612500 GCF_965196975.1 Endozoicomonas sp. | reverse complement strand
GACCGGAGTGGACGGACCACTGGTGTTCGGGTTGTGTCGCCAGACGCATTGCCCGGTAGCTATGTTCGGACGGGATAACCGCTGAAAGCATCTAAGCGGGAAGCCCCCTTCAAGATGAGACTTCCCTGGGTACTAGATACCCCTGAAGAGCCGTTAAAGACTATGACGTTGATAGGTTGGGTGTGTAAGCGCTGTGAGGCGTTGAGCTAACCAATACTAATGACTCGTGCGGCTTGACCATATAACGCCAAAGCGATCTGCAGATATGCAGAGCCATACGCAAGAGTGTGAAGCAAGAATCAGCTTAATTACCGGATTCCAGAACTGAGAGCCTGAAGGCTTTGAGTTCAACCAGTTAAGCCTGGCGACCATAGAAGGTTAGAACCACCTGATCCCATCCCGAACTCAGCAGTGAAATGATCGATCGCCGATGGTAGTGTGGGGCATCCCCATGTGAGAGTAGGTCATCGCCAGGCACCCAATTTAAAGTGTAGAAAAAACAAAGGCTTTCCTCGGGAAGCCTTTTGTGCGTTTGGTCAGGTTCGGAATCAGTTCGGATAGTCGCCGAAATTTTTATCCGACTCAGCCTGTGCCAGGGTTTCATAGGATTGCTGCTGGTCCAGCCACGCTTTCAGGTCTTCGACCCGGTAGCGGATGGAACGTCCCAGTTTCAGAAATGGGGGCGGGGTCTGGCCAAACAGCACGCCCGATACTCTTGATTTATCCAGAGCACTTTTACAGACCCCGATGTACAACGCGGCTTCGCGGGTTGAGTAATTGATGCATTCGATGGGTGATTTCACGTCCATGCCATGGTCTCCTTTCCTGGCGATCGGATAACAGGGTTCTGTTATCCCGTAAGATGCTTCAACTGCCATGAAGCGTGTTCTTCTGCTTCCTGAACTTTCCCCGGTTTTAATGGAAAAATTTCAGGATGTCATAACCCAGTACCGGCTGTGCGTTACTGGTGGTCAGTCGCTTGCTCTGTCGGTTATGAAATAGGGTTTCGGTGGGGTCGTACATCAGGCCGTACTGCCAGCCCCTATCGGTGAGCAGGTATTTCCCTTTTTTCCCCTGTCCAGTCCATTTGATGATACGGTGTTTCTCCAGCACCTCGACCACATGCTGACGGCTTCTGCCAATAAATTTCCCCAGTTCCACCAGTGAGAAGTAATCGTCCAGCTCGTAGCGGTTCCGTTTGCGCTTTGGTTTTCTTGGTACGGGCTCGCAGTCTTCGTCTGAACCACACAGCGGCGGGTCAGCATCGTGGCTATTCAGATCCATTGGTACCGTTTCGGGGCCGGCATCGGTCCTGGGAACTAAACGATCCAGCACGGTCTGATACCACTTCACCTGCTTTACCGGAGTACCGCTGTGGTGGGACTTCCCGGTGTCGAGGATTTCACAGAACGGCGTTCCAAGGTCGGTCGGTATCCACTGCCGGTCGATCCTGGTTTGCAGTCTTGCTGCTTCCAGCCGTCGGTTTACCTCTCGGGCGTCCTGGGGTGGTGTCATCATCTGCCCGAGCTGGGTTGGGGTAAATGTCATTTGCTGAACGGGTGCGATCAGTTGTCTCTGACCCATGGCTTCCAGCGGGGAGAAACCGATCTGGCTTTTCAGTAGCCGGTCAGCGGAGAGCAGTTTCTGGTTGCCGGTAAAGCCCAGTGCTTCGGCAAAGGCGATGGCTTTCAGGGAAGTGGCCATGTTGATTTCGAGCAACACCTGCGGTGTGTAGTTCTCTCGTTGATCCAGCGCTGGCTTTTCGGATGACGGAGGTATATTGAGGGCATCCGTGAGTTGCTGTTTCCGCTTTTCATCAATGGCCTCTTGCCTGGCCTGTTTGCCTTCCTGGGTCATGGCGGACAGCAGAACGTGGTTCGCTGCATTCACCGAGAAGTGATAAACCCGTCTGGGACGGCCTCCAGAACTTTGCAACATCGATGTTGTAAAGTCCTTTCCTTCGCAAAACTCATGCTTTGCGATCTGTCGTTTAATCGCCTGAGCCACGGTTTTGGATTCCAGGTTAAAGCCACAGACGGTTTGCAGCAGCTCCTCACCGTCTACCTGTTCCTGGCCTTCAGGGTTGAGGCGAATGATACCGGCGCGTCGGATTTTCAGTTCAGCCTGATCCAGGCTGGTGATGGGGGTGGTGCTGTTTTTAGTAAGCACTGTGCTGTTCATAGTCAACGTCCTCTCGCTTCCTGCTCTTCAGCGTTGTGTGACTGCTCTGGTGTCTATCAGTGAATGCGTTCTGTTGAGTGATGGTTAGGGTACGGGTCATTTTCCTGCAGGCGTTGCAGGATCAGTCCGGTGACCAGCATGGATTGATCCCTCGCAAGGGGGCTGTGGATACCCACGGTAATGGCCACGATCAGGGCGGTCATTTCGATCATCACGGTTTCAGCATCCAGTGGCAGTCCTCCCATTCGATCGCCGATCTGGTCTGCAATGCGGATTTTTTCCGAGAGTTCCGCTTCCTCTTTGCGGGTGTTGATGCCCGCTGCGCGTTTATGTTTGATCTCCAGGGCCAGAGCCAGGTCATCGGCCGTTAATCCATCCATGGGCTGCCATTCTCCGTTGGGTTAGAAAGGAATCGAATCGTCGTAGTCGTCATACCCCTCAGCGGGTGGCGATGACGGCGGGTTCGTCTTGGCTGGGTAGCGGGTGTTCTGTGGCTGGTGATGGTTGCCGTGGTGAGCGGCGTGTTGTGGTGGCTGATGCTGCTGCTGTTGTTGTTGCTGGGCAGGCTGCTCATTCAGCTTGTCCAGGATCTGAATCTGTCCGTTGAAGCCGGTGACCACGACTTCCGTGGTGTATCGGTCCTGGCCATGATTGTCCTGCCACTTGCGGGTCTGGAGCTTGCCTTCGATGTAGAGCTTGCTGCCCTTGCGCACCAGCTGCTGGGCAATGTCTGCCAGCTTGCCGAAGGTGACGATGCGGTGCCACTCGGTTCTTTCCTGTGGCTGTCCGTTCCGGTCCTTCCATTTCTCCGAGGTAGCAAGACTGATGTTGGCCACCGCTTCGCCACCGGGGGTATAGCGCACGACGGGTTCCTGCCCGACATGCCCAACCAGGATGACTTTATTAACGCCTCTGCTCATTAAGGTTCTCCTTTAGTTCAGGGGTTTTACCGTCCAGACCGTGGCCGGTTTGCCTTTGTATTTCTCCAGGTCTTTCATGGGGACTTCCGGCAGCATGGCTTTGAAGGCGTCCTGCCATTTCACGTTACCTTTGCGGTAGGTGGGGTAGAGCTGGAATTGGCTGCCTTTGGTTTTGGCACCACCGGTCAGGTCGATCAGATCCTGTTTGGTCTTCTCTGCCAGGGCTTTGGCGGCATTCAGTGTCTGCAGGGCTAGGTGGTAGCTCTGTTCTGCTTTTTGGAAGGTGTCATCGTGTCGAACGACCGCTTCAGCGTATGGGTTGGGGAGTTGCCCTTTGTCGTGCAGTCTCTCCGCTTGCTCCAGATCGGTCTTGAATTGCTGCCAGCCTTCGATCAGGGCATGACGTCGATCGTCGTGAGCGTCGTAATAGACCCAGCGGAGGTTTTCACGGGTGCCATCGGAGCAGACAAAGATGACCCGACCCCCTTTCTGGTTTGCGACCAGCAGCTGTTGCTCCAGTTGCCAGTAGTAACCGGGTTCAATACCTTCCCCTTCGATTTGAGCGACGACTTTTGGGTTCCAGAGTTTGTGTTCGAAGATCAGTTTTCGATCCAGATCAAGGCCGTCAAAGCTGGCCAGCAGGGGCAGGCCTTCCACGGTCCGGGTGCCAGTCACCGGGAAGAGGGTTTTCATCTCCTGTGCTTCAATGATGGGACGAGCCTCAGCTTCTGCCGCGTGCCCCATATCAAAGCGGTGTTGCTGCTGGGGCGTGACCGGTGGCGTATAGCCGGTGACTTTCTGATAGATCAGTTGGTCACGGCTGATGAAGGGGCTGTCACCCATCATGGCGGGTGCTTCACTGGCGGTGAAGTGTGCCCGCCGCAAAGCCAGCCATTCAGGACTGCCCTGTTTGACATTGATCAGTTTCATTTATTGGCCTCCTGGGTGGAGTGTGGTTGGATGGAACGTGGCTGGATAGCCTGGATGTGCTGAACCTGTTGGGGGGAAAGGGGGGCTCTGCTTTCGGCGTTGATGATGATGTCTTCCACGGTGTTGCGGCCGGACTCGATACGGGCGGTCCAGTCCGGCAGGTTGCGCTGGAAGTCGTCGTCCGGGTATACCGATGGCTTTTCCGTCGGTACGTCCGGAGCATGGCCGTCCACATCGTCATCGGTGCAGGCCACGCCAAGGATGCCGACCAGTGCGATCCGCTTCAGATAGGTGACCGCAGAGGACATTTGCTGGATCTGGTTTTTGTTGCCGCTGGCGTCCACCGGACCGGAAACGGTATTGCGGATGGCGTGACAGGATACATGCCCCAGGTGGCAGGTGATGGTGATCATGCTAACGGTTACCGGTCGTGTTTCTGTGATGCCTCGTTGTCGTTCAACCTCCTTTTGTACCGCTACCTGTTCCTGCGACTGTTCAAACCAGTAGCTGAGACCCACTGTGTGCAGCACCGGTTGAACCGCCTGCACCACATCATCCATGGAGGCATAACTGTATTTCATGGTGTAGCCTTTGGTGGTGGTGAAGCTGGCGGTCTTGCTCTTTTTGACCGCAGGCAGTTCTTTTTGAAAAGTGGCAAAGGCATGGTTGAACTGCTGTTCTGCCAGCTTTGCCTGCCGCTGTTCGTAGAGTTTCATGACCCGTTCGAGGGTTTCGATATTGGCGCCGTTCTCCAGAACGCGGTTGAGCAGCTGACCCATCTCAGTAACGGGGGTGGTGTCCGGCACCGTCATTGGGTGGGTTTCCTGGGTGATACACTCCTGCACTTTCTTTTTAGCGGGCATGGCGGCGGGCCTCATCGGTGAGAATTCGGTGTCTGACGGCGAGCACCTGGTCGGCTATTTCCATGCGGAAACTTTTCTCCAGTGCTTTGGATAAGGTGTCGTGCAGTTCACACCAGGCGCGGAAATCGACGATCACCGCATCACAGGTTTTGGGGTCTTTGCGCCACGCGGCGATTTCGTCCCGGATGACCCGGTAGATCTGAAGAACCGTCATGCTCGGTGAGACCTTTTTGGCAATACGGTCTTTCAGCTGGCAGACCTTGCCGTAGTCATAGGTGTATTGATTGATGTTCAGCCAGTCGCTGATGCCGGTGATTACCGGTTCTGCCAGCCGGTTTTCATGAATCGCCTGTTGGTTAGCCACGGCAATAACCTCGCTTGCTCGCATAGTTAATGATGTCCCAGCTGGAAAGGCGGGAGTGTTCGTCACTGCAGTCATGGGCCAGCTGTTTGACAGCCAGCCAGCGAAAGCCCTGCATGGGGTGAAATTCTTCTAAGATGAGAAACTGGATCAGGGACATGGCCGTGATGAGACCAATACCTCTAACCAGGAAGGTGCCGTTGGTTTCCAGGCTTTGCTGAAAGTCGGTTTCGATTCGTTCCAGTTCGGTCTCGATACACTCTTCCAGGGTTTCTCTGGCATCGAGGGCATGAAGATGCTGGTTGAGATCACGGGTGACAGCGTCCATTAATATTCCACAGATTTATTATTTATTATCTAATCTACACACAAGGAATATAAATTTATAAATAGGGAATAGATAATATTTATCTATACTGAGAATAGCGTTGATAGATATTGACTAAACAATGTAAATGGTCACTGAATTTAGTGGCTGTAGGAGGGTTGAAGGACTGAGTGGGTTATTTCGTTATTTAAATATTGGCTTTTCGTGTGATTGAGCAGTTTATGGTTCGGAGTTCTGTTGTTTACATATCGGGATTCAAGGCGGGTTAATCACGGTCAAATAGTTTAAAGGAAACCACGGCACTTCTGGCCGTGGAGGTTATCTGGAAACCTGGTGTCATTAACGAAGTGACAGGCTATAGCCTACCGCTGTTCCTTTAAAAATCTCCATGATGTCTCCCTCATGGGTGAAATCCAGGTTGCTGTAGAGCCGGTTGATGACCCTGAGGTAGTGCTCGGTCGCGCTGAGGCGTTTCCACTCCCGCAGAACCATTCGGTCGTTATGCTGAACCAGAAGAATATCGCCGGATTGAGGCATGGTATCGACATCAATCTGTACAGAACTGCCTTCCGGAATATGCTTCTTCTCGGCATTGGTCAGATCAATCATCGTATCGTTGTCCATAATGACCAGGAAGCTGTTCGCGCTGCAGGACTCGATAATGCGGATACCGGAAGTCTCCTGGTATACCCTCCCCTTCTCCTCAATTTCTGCCCAGAATTTTTCGATGTCATCCATGGTGATCACTGGCAGTTTGTGATCTTCCGGGGCTTCTTCGCCAGTATCCAGCCAGTGAACGCTCACGCCCAATACTTCGGCCACGGCCATTTTCTGTTCCAGCTTGGGCTCGCGCTGACCATTCATCCACAGACTGACACTGGACTTACTCCAGCCTGATCGTGATGCAATCTCCAGATCCCGGATGCCGAGTTCGCTTGCCTTCTGTCGGGCTCGTTCTGACCAGTGAATCGTCACATGCATTTCCGTAGTGGTTGTTTATGGATGTAAAAAAATTTAACACGACATAACCGATGAATGTATGGGCAAGCCTCGTGGATAGTGTGAAGAATCATTGCTTTAGTTTATAAAGGTGAAATTATTTGCGATTAAAGTTTATGTGAGTAAATATAATTCGGGTAATTAAATTTAAAAATGGAATTTTGAGTGAGTCATAACGATTGAATGGAGGCACACCATGATTGACCCAGAGGAACAGGACATTCCTGAACATCCCGAGCATTGGCAGGACATTATCTGGCCAATGTGTGACCGGCCAAACCAGACCTTATCGGCTGACCACTATGAGAAGCTGTGCTGGGAGTGTCCGGATGTCGATGTTGCCGCGCAGTTGCTGAAAGCCTACCGATACATGCTGGACCAATGGAGTGAGCCCGGCCCGGGACACCGGGTGGTGAGCTTTATCAATAAGTGGATGCGTACTAACCAGCACAATGTTGATGAGGCTGATCGCTATTTTCCCAGGGAGGGCAGACGATGAAAACCTTTGGCAAGATCGAAAGTCGTTTCTGGATCAGTGATGACATTCAGTCGTTGTCCGGTGATAGCAAACTGCTCGCAGTTTACCTTTTGACCTGTGAACACAGTGACCTGAGTGGCGTCTACCGGCTACCCATGGGGTACATCACGGCGGATCTGGGCTGGACTCATACGATCACCTCACGATCTCTTGACGATCTGGCGACGATTGGATTTATCAGTCGTCGCGAGGGGTCGGACTTTATCTGCATTAATAAGTTTTTCCAGTACAACGAGCCGACCAATCAGGGGCAGTTAGAGGCACGGATCAAACATCTGGAAGAGCTGCCGGATAACCTGCCTGATCTGTCGTTACTGCTTCAGTCAATGGCTGACAAAGCCAGTGTTTATAAGGGCTCAGAGGGCATAGTTAAACGGCTGGATACGATTCGTGAACGGATCGTGAGTTCATCGTCAGATGATCGCTTAGAGAGAAAGAGAGAAAGAGAGATAGAGAGTAAGAGAGATAAACCTAAAACATATGTGCAGTCTGACGACTGCACGACCCCCAGGACGGGGGAAGTGCCACCAAGTGCCGGGAGCACAACTGGTACGACCCCCAGGACGGGGGAAGTGCCACCAAGTGCCGGGAGCACGACTGAGCAACCTGATCCGGTTACTCAGAAACCCACTGAAAAAACGGATGAGTTGTCAGCAGACTTTGAACAGTGGTGGACAAACTTCCCAAAGCGTGAGGGCAAAAAGGGCTACAGGCAGAAAACCTTCAACAAGTACCGGAAGCTGATTCGGCAAGAGGGCTTCAACTCTGATCAACTGCTGGCCAACCTGATGGCTTACCGTCGTTACTGTGACGAAACCGGTACCACCGGCACCCAGTACGTGATGACCACAGAACCCTACCTGAATAACCCTGACAACCTTAAAAATCCATGGACGGTGAACTATGCAGCAAGGCAAAGATCTTCTGTCAAACCCAGCGCGCTTGATCAATTCCTCGAAGCCAACGCAGAACACTACGCACCAGAGCAAGCGACCGGCGCAGGGTTCGCCTCCCATGGAAGAGCGCAGGAGCGCGAACGATATCACCCCGAAGCAGATTGCGGACCTGTTTGGGATCATGATCGGCCTGTACGGAGCGAAGTGGACACGGGAGCACGGTCTGGCGGATCGGACGGGGCAGTGGCTGGATACTCTGATCGACCTGCATCCGAACCAGTTGGAGCTGGGCATTCGCCGGGTGAAACGGGAGGGGAACGACTGGCCTCCCTCGGCCCCGGAGTTTCGCCGGTTCTGTCAGCCGAAGCCCGAGGACATGGGGTTGCCGGAGATGGCGAAAGCCTGGCAGGAAGCTAATGACCATGCCGGTTCACCAAACCACCACCCATGGTCCCATCGGGCGGTGTATCTGGCGGGGCGGACGGCAGGCTGGCATGAGTTGCGTTCTGCTGGCTCAGCACAGGAGTGCCGCGATGTGAAAGTGAAATTTACCAATGCCTATCAGGCTCTGACCAACCGAGTGTTGAAAGGAGAGCCACTGGAAGATCAGCTGGCCATCGAACACCGGTTTGATCCGGCGACTTACTCAAGCCAGTTGCAGCGGGAGACCATGAACGACCAGGGAATCGATCCGCTGGATGGTGAGAGTGCCAGGGCCAAGCTGATGGGGATGTTCTGATGGCCGCTGCTCTGGAACTGGTGCGCAGTTATCAGCCGCAACCGATCCTGTTGCCGGTATCGGCCAACGATGAGGCGTTCATTCTCCAACTGCAACCGGGGCAGGTGATCAGTGCCGAGTTCCGTAAGGCTCGCAATGCCCGGTTCCACCGCAAGTTTATGAAGCTGTGCAGTATCGCTTATGGCGAGTTTGAGCGGTTGCCGCAGTCACCGGTGCAGATGGCTGGCTCCAACCGCTGGGTGACGCCGTTGCCGGATTTCGACGAGTTTCGCTATTGGGCTCTGGTGCAGGCCGGTTTCTACCAGGTGATTGGCTTCCCCGACGGCAAGGTGCGGGTAAGGGCGAAGAGCATTGCTTTCAGGAATATGGAGCAGATGGAGTTTGAGAAAGTCTACTCCGCAGTGCTGGATGTGTTTCTCCGGTATGTGCTGAGTCCCAAACGGGGTTGGAGTCGTGAGAGGGTAGACCGGCTGGTTGAGCAGCTGGTGAATTTTGATTAGCGGACAGTGGTCCGGAAGAGGAAGAGCGAAGGATGGCGGCACAAGCACGGATTGAAGCAACCCTGATGGAAGAGGACAATTGCCCCTGTCTGAACTGTGGCTGGCGTTCGTATTGCCAACAGCAACGGGCAGCCTGTGGACGGTTTGTCCTCTACGTGAAATCCGGGGAAAACAGCAGCTACCCCAAACTCAGTGAACGCCAGATCCGCAGGCGCAAGCCGGGCAAATCACAGCCAGAGGTGGATGAGTTTTACTGGGCGTACCCGACCCGGGCTCTTTACTACAAGGTATTTCCGGCGGAGTTTAAAGACGATGTGCTGGCATTGTGTCGTGAGATGACGCTGACCGAAGCCGCGTTTGTGCTGAAAATCAACCGGCGCTACCTGGCCCGTAAACTCAAGGCATGGCAGACGGCCTGTGACCCGCAGCGAGCGTGACTATCTGCAGATGGTGGCACAACTGGGCTGCATTGCCTGCCGGATTAATGGTCTGGCGGGTGTCTCGGCGGAAGTGTATCATCAGCGACAGGGGACGGGCATGGGACGCAGGGCCAGCCACTTTGACACCATGCCGTTGTGCCCGGGGCATCACCGGTTTTACGACGATGCCATTCATGTGAACGCCAGCCGATTTGTCCAGCGATATGGGCAGGAGGAAGAACTGGTGCGACAGACTCGAAGTGATGTGGAATTATACCGGCAGAGTTTTGTCGGTTAGCGGATTAGGGAGTATGAACCATGCAACCACCCAAGGGAGCCAGTGGCTTTTGGATGGGAACCTATTACAAGCTGGGTAAGAACAACCGGCTCTATTACTGGGACGGTGAATGGCGGAGCAGCAGTCTCAAGGCGGACGAGTTTGTGAAGCAGATGTCAGCCAAAAAGTGCCGTTTCAACTTTCAGAACGATTAGCGGGGATGAGGGTGAACGATCACAACGAATCGTCAGGAAGTGACCCTATCCCCAGTAAGTGAGTCAACAGGAGGACGGGTATGTATCGGGCACTGGAGCAGGCACTGCTGCGCATCTTCGGGACGCCGGAGTTGATGATGAGTTCCGTCAGCTGGCATCGGGATATCAATTCTGGCTATCGGAAAACGGTCTCAGGCAGTGAGGCCAGTAGCCGGGATGAACGACTGGGGCATGACGGTCTCTGGCAGAGTCGGTTGCAGCAGGGAATGACCCCGGAGTTACACGATGTCCTGATCATCCGTTACAGTGATGATTACCCGAAACGGCTCATGGCCTGGCAGCGAATGCAGTCCCGGTTCCGCAGTGAGGAACGCCTGCCAAAACCCATTCGCAGCAATCCGGTGTTGCTGAGGCTCTGGCTGATGGTGGAACTGCAGCATCCTCAGTTGAGATCCCGAAAGGGGCGGTTTGATATCACCGGCAAAAGCGAACGGACGGTGTATCGCTGGAAGCAAGCATGCAATCGGGTGTGCAGTGAATGGATTACGCAGGCAGAAAATGAGGCTCAAGCCTTGCTGGAACAGGCGGGCAGTATCCGATACGAATAGCATCTGACCACTGACCTTGACTCAAAATGTCAGTAAACGTACGGTAAAACTCTAGGTTGGGAAAGGTCCCAAAAATTGATTCTCCACATGCGTAAATCCTTCAAAGAAACCCGGCTCTCATTGCCGGGTTTTCTATGTTTGGCTCCTCCAAACTGAACCACTAAAAAAAGGGACTTCATGTTTCACTTTTCCGCTTCGTCAAAGCGACAGTTGTCGACTTGTGATGAGCGGCTTCAGCGTGTCTTCAATAAAGTGATTGAGCATTACGACTGTACAATTATCTGTGGTCATCGAAGTGAAGCTGACCAGGCGCTGGCGTTTGAACGTGGCAAGTCGGAATTACAGTGGCCGGACAGTAAACACAACAGCCTGCCTTCCAAAGCAGTGGATGTGATGGCTTATCCCATCAACTGGTTCGACGATCAACGAGCGGCCCACTTTGCCGGTTTTGTTCTGGGCATTGCACAGGGGATGGGCATCAAACTGCGCTGGGGTGGTGACTGGGATCGGGATGGTGAAATACGGGATCACCGGTTTAAGGATTACCCTCACTTTGAGCTAATGGACGATGATTAACCTGAACCCGATGGCAGGGATAGCCAAAGAGCTGATGGGCGGGCTGGATGGCTTGTTCACCTCGGATGAAGAGCGGGCAAAAGCTGAATTGTCGTTGAATCACCAGTTACAACAACCCCACATACTGCAGGCAATGGCCAACATTGAAGAGGCCAAACATCCCTCGGTCTTTGTCTCTGGCTGGCGGCCTGCACTCGGTTGGCTCTGTGTATTGATTCTGGCCTGGACCTGGATTGTTCGTGATGCAGTGATCATCGTTTTGATGCTTGTGGATAAAGCCCAAGTGGTTCAACAGTTACCCACAGCGGACACCAGCACGGTGATTACTTTACTGCTTTGTTTGCTGGGCTTGGGAAGTGCGCGGACGCTGGAAAAACTCAAGGGCGTTGCCAGGAGATAGTCATGGGTGATGAAGACCGGTTCAATCGGATTGAACAGAAGCTGGACGGCATTACCCAGATCCTGCAGACCCTGGCCAAACACGATGAGCGCATGGTGAACCTTGCGCTTCGGGAAAAGCGCAGTGAAGAACGATTGGATTCCATTGAGAAAGCCGTGCTGAAGAACTCCACCATCAGCAGTGTGATTCAGTGGATTGCTGCCACCACCACGGCAGGCATTATCGCCTTTGCCATCAAACAGTTTTTCTGACCATGGCCAACCACAGCAAATACAAGCCAGAGATGTGCGACCAGGTGAAGGAATTGATGAGCACCGGTCTGAGCCGTAAGGCCACGGCAACGGAGATGGGCATCAGCTACAACACGTTTCTGTCGTACATCGATAAGCATGAAGCGTTTGCCGAAGCTGTGGCGCAGGCGGATGTGCTGGCCGAGGTGTTCTGGGAAGAGAAGTATATGCAGGGCGCGTTAGGTATGAACAAGGATGTCTCCCCCGCCATGCTGATCATGTACATGAAAAACCGTTACCACTGGCGGGATCGCCATGAGCAGACCGTGGTAGCGGAAAAGATACCGACGCTGGACGAATGGCTGGAAGAAAAGGACGGGTAGCTCTCGGTAAAAAAACAGCCAAAGAACGGCTGCTCACCGAGTTTACGTTCTACGCCAGCAAGTGCCTGAAGATCCGCACCAAGAGCGCGAAGGTGATTCCCTTCCAGCTGAACAAGGCTCAGCTTTACCTGGACAGCCGGATCGAAGACCAGCGACAGCGCACCGGCAAAGTAAGAATTGTGGTGCTTAAGGGCAGACAACAGGGCTGCTCCACCTATACTGAAGGCCGCTTTTACTGGCTGGTGAGCAATCGCAAGGGGTTGCGGGCTTATATCCTGACCCATGAAGCGGATGCCACCGCCAACTTGTTTGATATGGTACAAAGATACCATGAGCATCAGCCGATCTTTACCCAGAGAACGCTAAAAAACAAAAGCTCCAAGCTGTTGGAGTTTTTCCATGACTCTGGCTATCGGGTTGGAACGGCTGGCAACAAGGGGGCAGGGCGATCCTCAACGGCTCAGCTATTCCATGGATCGGAAGTGGCCTTCTGGCCCAATGCGGATGAACACCTGGCGGGTGTTTTACAGGCGGTACCTAATGAAAAAGACACTGAAGTCATATTGGAAAGCACTGCTAACGGCGTTGGAGGCGTGTTTTATGATTACGTTATGGACGCTGATGCTGGCCGTGGTGATTTTGAGCTGGTGTTTATACCGTGGTATTGGCAGGACGAATACCGCTCTGAGATCCCTGAGGACTTCCGGGCAGACGCCGACGAACAGTACCTGAAGCAGCAGTATGACCTGGATGATCAACAGCTCCAGTGGCGTCGCCAGAAAATCTATGAGCTGAAATCCGAAGACAAATTCAAACAGGAATACCCCTGCAACATCCAGGAGGCGTTTCTGTTTTCCGGTCGCCCGGTGTTCGATCCCAAACACACCGAAGCGGCCAAAGTCGAGTGTTACTCCCCAACCCAGTCCATTGAACTGACCCCCAACGGCATCAACCGGCACAAGCCGGGTCTGCTGCAGATCTGGGAGCATCCCAAACCCACTACCCAGTATGTGGTGGGATCGGATGTGGCGGAAGGGCTGGCACCGGCCAATGACCAGCACAAGCACGGTGATTACTCGACCATCGACGTGTGTGACCGTGAGGGTTACCAGGTGGCGCACTGGCATGGGCATGTGGCACCGGACGATCTGGGCAAGATGCTTAACCACCTGGGGCGTTACTACCACAATGCCCTTGTCGGCGTGGAAAGAAACAACCACGGTCTCACCACCCTGACCAAGCTGAAAGACTTGAAATACCCCAATCTCTACATGGAAACCACCGTGGACCAGCGAAGCCAGAAGCGCACCAAACGCCTCGGCTGGCAGACCACCACGAAATCCAAGCCACTGATGATCGACCACCTGGCGGCATTGCTGCGGGATGGTGAGAGTGGTATCTGCAACAAGGATACCGTCGCCGAGTGCCAGACCTATGTCATCGAAGACAACGGCGCCACTAATGCCCAGGAAGGCTGCTTCGATGACCGGGTGATCAGCTACGCCATCGCCCAGCAGATGGTGCTCAAACTCCCACGACGGAAGATCAATATCAATGAGCTGAGGTATCGCTCGCCAGGAAAGTCAGCCTACTGATGGAACGGACAATCATTCTTTTTACCCAGAAGGTGGTGGGGAACTACCCCGCCATCCTGGCCGGTCATCGCCTGGAATGGATCAGGCGCAGAGGGAAAACCAACCGATAATGGACAACGGACTGGTCAGGATCGTGACCCCGGACGAGGTGATGCAGGCGGAGCTGGATACAGCTCTGGATAACGAGCGTCGTGAACAGGCGGTGCGTGACGCCTTTGCCTCTGACCTGCAAAGCCGCTGGCAGGGATACCGGGAAGCCCGGCGGGAAGTGGAAGAAGAATGGCTTGCATCGCTTCGAGCCGTGAAAGGGGAGTATGGCCCTGAACAGATCCAAAAAAACGTAACTATTCAGCACCCAGCAAAGGCGTATTGTTGTAATTTCGAACCGCTTTAAGAAGCGCCTGAAATATGTTCAACCCCTGCTTTTTAGCAGATGATAAATAGCTTCGGATTCGGGTAAACATGGTACCTCCGTCTTCGCTTCTGAAGCAGCCTGAGATCTTCTGCTTAAGTTTGGCCATCCTGGCATCACGTTCACTGCCATTGTTATCGAAGGGAATTGAAAAGTCCGACATGAAGCGCAACGTTTCAACCTTAAACTCAATAAGCCTTTTGAACAGGTTGTAGGCCTTGGTATTCCTGACCTTCTTACGTCCAAGCACCTGTCGTTGTTTTTCCATATAAGCGGTTTCCTTCGTGAGAGCCCTTTGAAGGATTTGGTCGTATATCGTCTCAATGCGAAGCTGTATTGCACCAGGCATTTGAGTCAGACCGGCTGCTTTGTATTTCTTGCAGAAGTGCCAGGAGAGCGTAAGCAATTTCATCAGCCGCAGAGCCAGCTTATTCGCATCCCTATCGACAACTCCCTGAAGCTCTCTCAGATGATGGGCATTACAAAGCACATGCACTGCCGCATAGGCAAAGTAGGACTTCCAATGATCGTGAACCAGAATGCCTGCAAAAGTCAGCAGGATGCCCATTGCATCCATTGCTTCACAACCTCGCCTTTCTGAGAGGTAGTAAAGCGTCCATTGGTCATCTCGCATAATGTGTAACCACCACAGTGAACCGTCAACCCGCATGCCAGTTTCATCCGCTCCTGCAACCGGACTTTCTTGTAAAGCATCGCGGATACTCTGCTCAGTAGAGGCCAGGTTCTCATGGGTATAGGCAACAAAATTGGCAACAGAGCCTGCGCTGACACTCATGCAATAAATAGCATTGAAATACTCAGACACCCGGTGATATGGGATGAAGTGATACTGGTTTAAATGAACAGCCATTGCCTGAGTCACTTCTCCGTATTGAGCAGCGGCTTTCACTCCTTGGGGAAACTCAGCGGTGTTCCGTTTACCACAAGGACATACTTTAACGTCTGCCCAGTACGCGGTAACTTCAAATTCTCCGGGTCTACCTGGATCAAAAACCTGTCGCTCAATGTATTTGGTGGGTTTAATATCGATAAGCGAAGACTGGCAACAGCAACATTTTTCAACCTTCAGATGCCTGACATAATCGGGTAAGGCGACACGTCTCAAACAAGAGCCTTGATGACCTTTCTGGCCACCTGGTTTATTGCCTGAAGATGGTCTAAGGCTTTTGGGGTTCGGTGTTTCCTGTGAGGAGCAGGGGGCTTCTTTGGAAGATGTATCACCTTTATCACTCCCTTTTTTACTGGGCTTTTGATAACCATCTGACGATGGTGGCTTACTACTGTTTTGACTGTTTTTATTAACCCTTTCTTCCAGTTCGCTGCAACGTTCCCGTAAAAGCGCATTCTCGGTCCGAAGCTCTTCATTCTCTTTAAGGAGAGCTTCGGTAAACGGAGTAGCTGGGAAGTCTGGTTCCATACTGGAGATTTGTTAGAAAAATTGAGTATAAGATGATGGTCGAAAAATCAGAAAATTCCAGATTTATATGAAGGGTGCTGAATAGTTACGTTTTTTTTTTGCAAAGACGGTTTATGTCGTATTGAAAATGACACACTAAAATACCGCCTCTTACGGAGGCGAATCGGTCAGATCACCAGGGCTGTTATTATTTTTGACAGGTAAACTCTCCAACTTCCTCCCGCCCCACAACCGGCTCATAGATTGTCTCACCCATCACAAGGATCGCTCCCGGCTCTGACTGCGGTTGTTATTAGCCCCACTTTGCCGCTTGGGTATCTCACGCAGTATCAGGTTCAACTGGCTTCTCAGTTTTGAATTGAGCCAGTATTTACCTAACCATGCCATCAAACGTAGGCTGTTAACAATACTGACTTGTGAAACAAGACAAAGCAGGATATAAATTTGCCATGGAGTTTCTTGCTGATACCTGTCCCCCAGATAGTGTCAGCTTTTTTCCCCTGTTCCTCCCTCCATCATATATCCCATCCCCCCTCATACTTCTCTTTTCGACCATAGACTGACTGAAATTTCAGTAGCATCAGAAATGCAAATCCGCCGATAATAAGTATTGATACGTATCAAGGTTTTTGGATCTCGTCTGGTGAATAATTGCGCACCGTCGGAAAGCTGGCCGCTGACGGACAATGATTGCCACAAAAGGGAGATCGCCGGTTATGATGAGCATCGAAAAATACACCCAGAAAGACGGTCAAACCGGTTGGCTTGCGCATATCTCCCAGAAAAAGCGGAATCGTAAATCTTGTGCTCTGACCCGTCGCTTCAGCTCAGCACAATATGGCGATGCGGCTTTTCAGAAAGCCCTGGCCTGGGCGGAGGATCACCAGGACGAAAGGGCGCACTCCTGATGTGACCAACCTGCGACCGAGCGCCAGAGCAGTCTCGTCAATGCGCCTGGCTGCTCTTTATTGCATGGCCATGCAACGCTGTTTAATTCAATACTCCACGCTGCTGATCAATAAAGGCATCAATACAGTGCTGGCATTCATCGTTATCAATGCAGTATCGGACGTTGTAAACCGGTGCATTATCTGCCTCCAGTAATGTGCGTTGAGTGACCTCTATTTTACTGTCGGGCCGTTTCTCCTTGCAGATATGGCAAGTCCAGGCAAGCGCCTCGCCGGTCAGATGATCAAAGATCAGGTAGTCGCGCTGAACCCGTTGGTGGGTATCCAGCTCATCAAAGGTTTCAAAACAGCCGGTCCAGTCGTGGCCATGATGGGTTTCCATTAACTGGCGGGCATCATCGCGGGTGGGCGCCGTAATACGCACATAGCCCGGGTAATCGGGGTGGTCTGCACCTAAAGAGAGGTAATAATTATTCATCTTTGTTTCCTCAACAATGGTGGGAACTTGATGTGTGGAGCTTTGCACTGAACCACACTTAAATGCTGGCAGAGAAAACAGCTGCAATACCTTATTGTGCTAGTGAGCTGAACGAAACTCTTCGTTAAAGTCCCTCGCCATGGCCTGGAGGCTGACCGATAATAGCACCCGTAGCGAGGAAAACAGAAAATTTTCAGAGCAATTTTCTGGCTCCGCAGTAGGGCAGTCCATTCCCGGTCAGCACTCCTAGTGCTATGACTCGTCACTTTATCTTTATGTCCTTTAGGGTATTGTCTTTCAGCTCAGTTCACCAAGCATAAATTTGATGGGTATTACTTTCTGAGTTTTGTATAGACCACACTGTTATCACTGCCGTAAGGGTTGGGCACGTAGTCGTCTGTGTTATGGTCGTTCTCCCAGATGGTCTCATCCAGCAGATAACGGAAATGGAGGGCTTTGATGCCGGGCAGTTTTACTTTGGAGCGGAAGGCGTTTTCTTTCTTGTGGTATTTCATGGAGACGGGTTGCCACTGGTTAAAATCCGCAACCAGCGACACGGACTTGATGCCCGGTTGAGCAAACTCAAACGTCACTTCGGTTTCCGCTGTTTTTTTGATCGTTTTTTTCTTCAGCATGGCCAATCAATCCTCAAGGTTTTCACGGCGTGAAAAACTACGTTACAGCGATCACTAACCGTACAGCGATCACTAACCGTGGGCAAATGAATGTTGGTAATTCCGATTTTTACCGACCTTGAGTGGTGCAATCTGTTCTTTCTCGAGTAATGATTGCTGAAGTATGCAAAGAAATGCAATTTTTTGTATTGTAATCCTTATGTATGCTGTTTACGATGTTTTCTGGGCAAGCAGTTTTCTTCTCAAACATTACGGAACCCAGTCACATGGACGTAGATTTGGAAGCAGCTGTAGCAGACGGCACTGGCAAGCCTCAACAGGAAACAGACAGGTTAAGTTCACGGAAGGTCAATGGGGTGCTGGATAATTTTATCCCCCTGCTGGATGAGATGAGTGACCGGGAGCTTTGGGTTGTGTTTGTCAGGCTGCAACAATACCGGTTGTTAAGGGTTACCCGTTATGAACCACCCGGACATTGCCGATAGACTGGCAAAATCCATGGAGCTGGCAGGCATTGCCAGTATTCCCAAGCTGGCCCGGAAATCCGGTATTGACCAGAATTACCTCTATCGCCTGGCCAAGGGGGAAATAGGTAACCCGCAGAAGTACCTTGAAGTGTTGACCAGAGCCCTGGGGGTGAGCCCTGTGTGGTTTTCCACAGGCCGGGGTGACCCCCATGATCATGAGTCCGTGGTACACCGGGAGGATGCCTGGCAGCAGACCACCATGCTTACCAAGGTGATGGTGGTGCCCACCGAAGGCGACCTCTATGACGTGATTGCCAGGGTGCCGGATTTGTTCAACAGTCCTTACCATGCATACCGGCAGCCCAGTGCTTACCGTTTTTTTTATGTGCCGGAAATGGTGGAGTCCTTCCCCGGTTGTACCCTGCTGACCGTGGAAAAGGAACTTCGCCCGGGCCCCGGCCTGTTTCTGGCCTGGAAAACGGTTCATGGCCATAAACGGTTATTTACGTTTACCTGCACCTATTCCGGACTGGAGGTCAGCAGTACCCAGCAGCCGGACTGGGAAGTGGTTGGTCGGGTACGTAATATGGATTACTGGAAGATCGAGTTGCCTGACTGAGAGCTTCCCAGTTATCCACAAAATCCGTGGATAAACCGGTATACAACCTGTTAACCCATAATCCCACGTCGGATGTTCCGTGCAGCCCAGAGGAGGCTGAACGGTAGATCAACAGCTTTATCATTTTTTAGCCGGGTGTGGTATCCCGATAACGGTAGCCTATTCAGTTGTCCGGGCTGTCGAATGGCCACTTCCCTTGTGCTGCAAGTGATGTAAGCGATCTATAAATTTCATACAGGTACGAAACCTAATGGAGAAATTTACATCATTCGATCGCAGTACTGACACCATTACCACCATCGACCAATTCGACGTGACCAGCAGCTCTGATATTGAGTCTTTTATCCGTTCCGGGAAAATGGCAACGCAGTCATGGCAGTGCAAGGCGAGGCTCTATCCGTACCTGAAAGGGCGTAAGGATATTGTTGCAGACCGTGGCGTAGGTGGCGGCCACAATTTTTCCCTGGTGGGTGATCAGCCGCTGCTGGTCTACCTGTGGGGGCTGTATATGGCCACACTGATTCTATGCCCGCTGTTGTTCGGTTCCCACTTTGGCTGGTGGAGCGTAGATTTTACCCTGGCGTCATTACTGTTCCCGTTGAGCTTCTGCTTTCTTAATCCGGTTTCGGAGTTATACGGTCGGCGTAATGCACGACGACTGTTGAACTCGACAGTGTGGGTATTAATGACTCTGTCGATGCTGGGATGGGGGATACAGACCCTGGCGCTATGGCTGCCAGTGTTTGATCACACCGGGTTCAGCCACGAAACGCTGGTATTTGAAGAAGCGATAGGCCATTACCCACAGGCTGGTATGCTGAACTGGCCGTAGCCCTGTGGATTACCGACAACATCAATATCTGGTTTTTCCAGTTGTTTCGCCGGTGGATGAATCCGCAGTGGTTTGAGCTGCGTGCGTTTTTATCCAACAGCCTGGTTCAGGTGGTGTTCACGCCAGTGTGTGCCTTGTTTCTGTTTGGTGCCTTCTGGCAGAACCCTAAACTTCATCAGCAGGTGTGGGGCATTGCCTGGCTGAAGGTGCTGGTGGTCACTGCTGTCCGGTTAAAAAAACAGAGATCGCAGGAAATGCCTGTCCTAACTGACTTTCGGTAAAATAGCGGTTGCCGAAACAGCTACTTCACAAAAAGCAAAGGACAGGCATGAAGCATAGTAACAGCGTTTTCCATCAACTGCTCAAACACCTTCCCCGCCACCAATTCCAGAAGGCTGTTGACCGTCACAAAGGTGATCACCGCGTACGTAGTCTGCCGTGCTGGACTCAGCTTATCAGCCTGATGTTTGCCCAAATGACGGGCCGAACGTCTCTCCGTGACTTGGAGGAGAACTTCAATACCAAGCGTAATCACCACTATCACCTTGGCGTAGAGCGTATAAAGCGGTCATCCCTGTCCGATGCCAATAACAATCGCCCTTCCGCTATCTTTATGGAAACGTTCTTCTACCTTCTCGGCAAAGTCAGGGGAGAGCTACCCAGAAAAGTGGAAGAAGAGATGGTTCGCCTGATTGATTCCACAACCATTGACATGAATCTCAATCAGTTCGAATGGGCAAGCTTCCGAAGTACAAAGGCGGGCATCAAGCTGCATACCGTTTACGATCCGGATGCAGACATACCGACCTATTTTGAAATGACGGCGGCCAAGATAAATGACCGAAAAGCAGCGCACAAACTTCCCATTATACCGGGAGCAACCTATGTCGTAGACCGCGCCTACAATGATTATGGCTGGTACTACAGCTTGACGCAGCAGGGCACACGTTTTGTTGGACGCATGAAATCGAATGCTATTTATGAGGTCATTGAAAACCGGGAAACCACCGCCAGCCACATTCTGGAGGATCAGATTATTCGTCTCTCATCGGTTAAGGCTCAAAAGGATTGTCCAACAGACCTGAGAAGTGTAACGATAGTCAGAGAGGACGATGGAAAGGTGCTGTCGTTTATCACCAATGACCTTGTCAGAACGGCTCAGGAGATAGCGGATCTCTATAAATCCAGGTGGCAGATAGAACTGTTTTTCATATGAATCAAGCAGAACCTGAAGATCAAACGGTTCCTTGGGCAGAGCGAAAATGCAGTCAAAATCCAAGTGCTCTCAGCCATGATAGTCTACCTGTTGCTGAGGCTTACCCAGATCACAACACACTGTAAATTATCACTACAGCAAATAGCCCGCAGAGTCGGCCTGAACCTAACCAGTCGCTGCTCGTTGTTAGAGTTATTCACCGATCCGCCAGAGAAAAACAAAGTCAATTTACACCATAATCAGGGGAGCCTGGAGCTGGTTTATGCTTAACCGGACAGTAGTGGCTGGTGGTGGTGATTTATCTGCCGTTGTCGTCGTTGGTGGTACGTAAGGCTGGGCAGTGGGGCCAAGAGATTACCTGGTGAGTTAATAATGAGCCCGAAGATCCTATGGTCTTCGGGTTTACAAGGGGCAGCGGTTAGGCATCCATTGAGCAACTGAAATAAGACCCATTTAAAAAAGGAAGGAATGACATTTTAGGGAGCGTGTTAGGTGGGGCATACTTTATTCTAAGTGGCTTCTGAACTATTTCTTATTTGTATCAAAAATGCTGGATTACGGCGAATATGTTGTTGACTAATAGTCGTGTATTTTTAACAATTTAATTGTTTATTGTTGCATTGCAGCATAAAAGATTTTCAGGAGAGATGTTATGCTTGAGCAGATCACTGAGCAGTATCAAAAATCCATGAAACCAATGAGCGAGCTGGCTGATATTAATGCCAAGGTGTGTGAGCAGTTGTTGCAGAAGCAGACAGGCCTAATAACCCGAATGATCAAAGGCTATGTTAATTATGCTCAGTCTGCGGGTCATCCTGACGATGTGTCTGGAGTTATGGAGGCTCAAAAAGCATACGTTGAGAGCCTGCAGGATAATATTGTCACCACTGCGAAAGATACCTATGCCGTGATAACTGAAGCTCAGGAAAAAGTAGGTGAATTGATGAAAGACGCTTTCACCGAAGCTAAGGAATCTGTTGCTGATGTGACATCCAAAGCCTCCAAAGCTTCACTCAAAACTACTGCTGCTACGAATCTTAAGGTATTCGAACAGCTAATGAAGCAGCAAGCCGATTGGCTGACAGGGATGGTTAAAGACAGTGCTAGCTTTGCTCAGTCTCTGGGGCGTCATGAAGATATGTCAGGAGTCATGGAGGCTCAGAAGGAATACACTGAGAATCTGCAGGAAAAAATGGTGAACACTGCAAAAAACACCTACGCAGTCATGTCTGAAGCCCAGGAAAAAGTGGGTGAAATGATGAAAAGTGCTTTCACTGAGGCCAATAAATCGGCGGTTGATGTGAGGGCTAAAGCGGCCAAGTCTACGACAAAAACTTCAGCGGCTACCAATAAGTAGTAAAGATCACCGTAGCTCTTCTCTGAAGGGCTTTTTAACTGGCTTCAAGCTGTTATGCCTGTCTAATAAAGGGTGACCTATGAGATACGAGGCATACGATTTCTATAATAAAAGTGCCAGCGCCATGCACAATATATATGGCCTTATACTGGATATTGGCACCCACCCACTCAATCCATACAGTCATACTCCCATTGGGCGAACGACCAACGCTGCGTTGGAGTTTGCAATGCGCCTGACCAAGAGTTATGAAAAGCTTGATTTTGATATTGATAGCGTGTTGATCAATGATAAAACTGTTCGCGTCCGAGAGGAGGTTGTGCTCTCAAAATCCTTTTGCGAGTTAGTCCATTTCAAGCGAGTAGGAAGGGAAGATAAAAACAAGGTCCTACTGGTAGCACCGTTGTCAGGCCATCACGCCACGCTGTTGAAGGGCACGGTGGAAGGACTCTTGCCCGATCATGAGGTCTACGTTACTGACTGGTTAGACGCTCGGGAAGTACCTTTAGATGAAGGAGCATTTACCTTTGACCTTCATGTCAGTTATCTGATCGATTTTCTTCAGTTCCTTGGTCAGGACGTTCATTTGGTTGCCATCTGTCAGCCAGCGGTGCAGGCACTGATTGCCACTGCCGTGATGGCGGAAGAAAAAAGTACCTCTACACCAAAAACCTTGACGCTAATGGCGGGCCCCATTGATGTCAGTAAAAATCCTACCCGTGTTAATAAATATTCCCAAGAGCACAGTATGGATTGGTTTCGTGGATTTGCCATTATGACGGTGCCGCCAGGTTACCCCGGTGAAGGACGCGAAGTCTACCCAGGCTTCCTGCAGTTGGGCGGTTTTTTATCGATGAATCTTGACATGCATATTTCTAAGTACCTGGGTTTTTTTCAGAACTTGCTTGAGGGCGATGAGGAAGACGCTGATTGTTTCCGAGCCTTCTACGATGAATATATGGCCGTATTAGACATCCCCGCAGAATTTTATTTGGAAACTATAGAACGTGTTTTTAAAGCTAATGCGTTGGCTCGCAACTCCATCACCTACAATGGCAAGTCCGTCAATTTTGGGGCGATCAATAATACGGCTCTACTGACGGTTGAAGGTGCTAGTGATGATGTCTGTGGCATAGGACAAACGCAAGCGGCGCACGCTCTGTGTAAAAACATACCCGAGACAATGCGCTGTCATCACTTGCAGGAGGGGGCTGGCCACTATGGGATTTTCAGCGGCTCCAGGTTTCGAAAGTATGTACGTCCTTTGGTGACTGAATTTATTCACGATTACAGTTGAGGGTGGAATAAACTCATGAGTTTGAGTGAGCAACACGCGAATAGGCCTGTCGCACTGGTGACCGGTGGGGCAAGTGGTATAGGTGCCGCTATTGCCAGAGAGCTAGCCCGCGATGGTTTTTATGTAGTGATCAGCGATATCGACCTGAAGGCAGCAGAGAGTATAGTCGCAACTATATGTGAGCATGGCGGTAGTGCATCAGCTTTGTATTTAGATGTTACCCATCAAGAAAGTATCGATGCTTGTAGAAAAAACATCAAGGGAGAATTTACTCGACTTGATGTGTTGGTCAATAACGCGGGCATTCAGCATGTGGCAAAGTTGGAAGAATTTCCTGTCGATAAATGGCAGCTGGTTATCGATGTGCTATTGGTAGGACCTGCCATGTTGACCCGCGCTTTTTTGCCAATGATGAAAGAACAAAAATATGGGCGCATTGTGAATATAGGCTCAATTCACGGTTTGATCGCATCACCCTATAAGAGCGCCTATATCGCAGCGAAGCACGGTCTGCTCGGTTTTAGTAAAACCATTGCGTTAGAAGTGGCCGAGTACGACATCACCATTAACACTATTTGTCCAGCCTATGTAAAAACGCCGCTAGTGGAAAAGCAGATTGCTGACCAGGCTAAGTACTACGGTATCAGCGAAGATGAAGTGATCAGTAAGATTATGCTGGCCCCGATGCCGAAGCAAAGTTTTATTTCTTTGGAAGAGGTTACTGGTAGCGTTTTGTTTTTGTTGAACCCAGTGAGCCGAAATATGACGGGGCAGACAATAGTGTTGGATGGAGCCTGGACCGCCCGCTAATTCATCGGCTTATTTTTCCTCATTATCTGAGTCTTGGTGGGTGAATTTTTGCCAAGTGTCGAGGTTTTGTTCCATGATTTTACTGATCATGCCGATAGGACCAGCATCAATCATATTTTTAAGCAAGCCTTGCATCGTATCCTGTTGCTTGAGGAAGTGGTTCAGACTCTGCTCCAGGTATTGACGTAAAAAAACTTGCATATCATCGCCGTAAAAACGAATCAGTTGTTTCAGCAACGTATCTGTAAGCAATGATTGCTCGTTACTACTCTCCTGTTCACTGATGATCTGCAGGAGAATGCTCTTGGTGATGTCATCGCCAGTTTTAGAATCAACTACTGCAAAGTCAATATGCTCCAGAGTTAATAATTTTACATAGTCAAGATTAACGTACTGACTCTGAGATGTGTCGTACAATCGTCGGTTGGGATACTTTTTGATTGTGATCAAAGCCAGCTCCTACATGGTGAAGGTTGAAGAAAACATTAAGGGAGCAGGTAACTTCAAAGTAGCGGTTCCCTCAATATCCCGTTGGAGGATAAATTCACAGCATAAAAAACCACGATTATGATGGATCGTGGCATTAATGAGAATACTGATTGGTCAATAATTACAGGCGATATCAATCTTGATATTGTTTTAAATCCGCACTTTTACATAGCTACCAGGAGCGGGTTCCAGCGCTGGAAAATCTGGATGTATCCCAACTTTCTGAGCATCGACTTTGTCACCTGAAAGGCCTGCCAGCCAATGATACCAGTCGCACCACCAGGAGCCCTCCACCTTGGTGGCCTCGTTTAGCCAAGCGTGGGGATCTTCCGGTAAACCTTCATTGCCGACACTGCTGTCGCAGGCCCAGTAAGGGTATTTACCCGATTCAGCGGGGTTGATAATGCCAGCAATATGGCCGGAGCCAGCTAAGATGAAGCGCTTCATGGCTGCCTGGCGGCTGATTCCGTCGCCAAGACGGCGAGCACTTTGGTAGGCGCTTTCCCAAAGAACAATGTGATCAGCTTTAGGGGCTACAAAGTAAGTGGGTAGGTTTATCGTAGACAGATTGATGGGTACCTCATTGAGGATCACGCTACCGGCCTCAACAAAGCAGTTGTTGAGATAGGCGTTGCGAATATAGAAGTTAAAGGTATTGGCGGG
The DNA here is from genome assembly GCF_965196975.1 of Endozoicomonas sp. Classification (NCBI taxonomy): domain Bacteria; kingdom Pseudomonadati; phylum Pseudomonadota; class Gammaproteobacteria; order Oceanospirillales; family Endozoicomonadaceae; genus Endozoicomonas; species Endozoicomonas sp. The sequence goes on along the minus strand of NZ_OZ239981.1, from coordinate 2,586,921 downwards.
CAAGTTGGTTGCATCGCTGTTCCAGTATAAGATATCAAATGCGGAGGGTGTTTCCCCTTTGAGATAGTTGTTAATATAAAATGGCCAGTAGAGGTTATTTTCACGCAAAAGACTAAAGCTCATACCCAGAATACGACCATCCAGCACACCATGAGTGCCAGTCTCTTTTTCTAAATGGGATAATATTTGTTCGGAGATAAAATTTCCTATTTCTCCTGGCTCATCGTAGTCGAGAAGGGTCGTGAAAAATGTCATGCTGTTGATACGTTCGTCGCCAATATTTTGCAGGTAAGATTGCGTAGTGGCCAGCAGCATACCACCAACGCAATAACCAGCGGTGTTGATCTTATTCTCTCCCGTGATAGCTTCCACTGCATCAAGAGCTGCCACCGGACCTTGAAGCATGTAATCGTCAAACTGCTTATCAGCCATTTGCGCCGATGGATTGACCCAGGAAATCATAAAGACGGTGAAACCCTGTTTAACGAGCCAGTGCACCATCGATTTTTTATGATCGAGGTCAAGAATGTAGTACTTGTTGATAAACGGTGGCACAAACAACAGTGGTCGCTGTAGGCATTTTTTGGTATCCGGAGTGTATTGAATTAACTGCATCAGGTCATTTTGGTAGATCACTTCACCTGGTGTGGCGGCAAGATTTGTACCGAGTTCAAAAGCCTCAAGATCCGTTTGCAAAATATTCAAAGCATCGGCTGGGCTTTGTTTGAGGTCACGAACTAGATTTTCCATGCCTTTTAGTAAGTTGGAGCCCTTGCTTTTGAGGATTTCGCGGCAAACTTCCGGGTTACTGTATGCGAAGTTCGCAGGTGAAAGAGCACTGACAAACTGACGGGTGAAGAACTTCGTTTGTTGCTTGAATTGGGGATCTTTAAATTCAAACTGCTCGACGAGATCTTCCAGCATTTTTGCGTTTAACAGATAGGCTTGTTTTAAGAAGTAAAACACAGGCTCTGTGTTCCAGTCACTATCCTGAAAACGAGGGTCGCGCTCGCCCTCGTCAGTAAATTGAGACAGGGTCTGTTTTTTAAAAAAAGCCTGGCCAACTTGTTGCCAAAGCTGCCGCTGATTTTCCATAAAATCCATCTGAAGCTTAATCAGTTGAGCTGCGTCCATTTGTACGGGTTGCTCTCGCCACTGTTTAATCAGATTTTCGAGGATAGCCTTGGGGGTTAACCGGTCGTGCCGGTTTCGCATGGCATGGGAGAGACTATTATCCAGAAGGTTTAAGAACCCTTCAGCTACTTCTTTCACTAGGGGGCTGCTGAATAGCTGCTCGAAGTGATCACTCTGGTTTACCAACCTTACCTCCTCCCAATTAATGCCCCCCAAAGTATTGAGGTACTTAGGTGTCAGCGAATCAATAAGTATCGACTGTCGATTAGTACATGTGTTGGCCGCCGTTAACAGAGAGTGTAGAACCGGTGATAAAACCAGCGTCATCGCTGACTAAGAAGGCCGCTGCTCGGGCAATATCTTTAGGTGTACCCAGTCGACCAACGGGAATACTATCGGTGATTTTTTCCAAGATGGCTTCAGGTAACGCGCGAACCATATCGGTGTCAACATAACCCGGGGTGATGGCGTTGACGGTGATGCCTTTGGCCGCACTTTCAAGCGCCAGTGCTTTGGTGAAGCCCTGTATACCGGATTTTGCAGCGGCGTAATTGACTTGGCCGTATTGGCCTGACTGCCCATTGACTGAACCAATATTGACAATACGACCAAAATTCCTGGAACGCATATTTTCGATCACGGCCTTACAGGTATTGAAGCAAGAGGCAAGGTTGGTTTGAATGACGGCGTCCCACTGTTCGACGTCCATTCGGTGCATGGTTTTATCGCGTGTAATGCCTGCGTTGTTGATAAGGATATCAGTAGGGCCGAAGTCTACTTCGATCTGCGAGATACCCTTTTGGGTGGCTGCAAAGTTACTTACATCAAACTTAATAACAGGGATACCGGTACGATCCATAAATGCTTGTGCTGCTTGATCATTGCTTACGTAATTTGCAATAACGGTGTAACCTAGGTCTTTGAGGTGAGTACTGATTGTTTCACCAATTCCTCGAGTACCACCTGTCACGATCGCTATTTTGCTCAATTGTATCGCCTCCAAATCACGATAATAAATATCAAGTATTTATAGATAAAGCCAAATGCTATAAGCAAGTTTGCAATAAATCGGTTTAAGCGTGTTTTCGCCTATCCCTCTCTAGGGAGTTAACCAAGTAAAATCATATTTTCTAATTGAGTAAGGCTGGCTCACATATACAATTTCAGTTGGTTGTACATATTCTGTCAGTCCAGTGTACAAGCATTAACCAGTAAAAAATTCGTACTAAAAAATTATAGACGTCTTTAATCGTTTAGGTTCTATTTGATATACTTTCATATATATACTTACGCGATGTGCGACTTTGTCTGAAACTATCTCAAATTACTAGCCCGGATATTTCATAAACTGCCCCGAATCTCGGGCAGGACTTTGTCGCCCTAAGGGATTTTGTGAGGGAGTGCCGTACCGGGGAGTACGGTCGACCGAGCAAAACTCCCTTAGGGCGGCAAAGGACAAGCGAGAACGGGAGCACGTTTATGAAATATCCGGGCTAGCATGATGGTAAGTCCAAGTTGTATCTTCAAAATCACGCAATTATTTGCTTTCCGTTTTTTAATCTTCGGAAATAAGGTTCTCAAACTGTATTGCAGGACGACCAGCAATTATATTCAGATAAGAACCAATATTATGTGCCAGTAACTTCCGAGCGATACGTGATGTCATATGCCATCTATCTCGACAATGGCACTTTTCTATTTCAAAGCGCTCTGTCAATTGACCTATCACTGTTTCTATTCTCCGTCGTACCCGTAATACCAGCTTTACAAACGACTTCGGACGTTCATCTTGCATGTTTTTTCTCAGTGGCGTCTGAAGATCAATACCTAATTCCTGACAATCAGCTTTAAACTCAGGCCTTATATAGCCCTTATCGCCAAGCAAGAGGCCAGAAATGGTCTCGAGCATGTCATAGGCTGCATCACGCTCATCTACGTTCGCTGCGGTCAGAGTAAAACCCACAGGAATCCCTCGTGCTTCAACCAGCAAATGCCCCTGAAAGCCATAGAACTTCTTGTCCTTGGAAGCGCAGTAACCATAACCAGCCTCAGCTTTAAAGATACGGCTCTGTGGTGCACGGGTTCTGACGACAACATCAATCGGAAAACCATCGATTAAATGGATATCTGCATTATCTGCATGCATCATCTGGACTATACGAATTTGCAGTCGTTGTTTCACATGCCATAAGTTGGCGGCCTGTTTGACAAATGCCGAGCGTGAAGGAATGTCAGGAAACAGGTGTCGCCAGTGTCGGGTAAAATACTTCCAAATCTCAGTGTCCTTATGATGCCCAAGCCATTCACCGACAACTTCCATGGTGATCGCTTCACTATCAGTGAGCTTTGGTGGAAACCCTCGAAGTCGCAGTGGTACAGGAAAAAGCTCTTTTACCAAATCGTCGATCAAGCAGTAGACTGTAGTGATAAACTCTTCAACGGGCATGACTGAAACCTTCTTTGCTTTCTACTGCTTTTAATAGCAGAAAGCAGGATCAGTCATGTCTCCTTATGCAAACCTAAAAGTCGCACATGGCGTATATACTTACAATTTCTTTAAAAAAGTAGCATCTGGAATTTTCTGAAAATATCGAGAGAGTGAGTCTATAAAACAGAAGTCGGTAGTCGTATAAATAAAGTGCGAACAACCCAGTCCATTTCATAAGTTGATGGGTTAATCCTTTTCAAACTGGCCTGCTTCTCAGGTTTTGATGGAAAAGTCTCTAATATTCACACACAAATGGTAATATCTTACAGTTTTCGGGCGGGTCAACCCTATGCCCGAATCATTTGACCAAACCTGACGATATTCGCCAGCCCAAACAGTATTGCCAGCTTGTTGTCGTTTTTCTCAAGCCCTTTTTAGATGGCTTTCACAAAACCAAACTGGCATTTGATGATTCTGAAGGGATGCTCCAAAAATGCCCTGATACTGGCCTTGTTGTATTCCAATTTCAATGCATCATTATTCTTTCGAGGGTGCTTTTTCAGCTCTTTGAGCCGGGATGGAATTTCAGCGATAAACCACTCAGCAGACACATCCTGCAACTCGGGGCGTTGTTCTGCTCCATGGTAACCGGAATCACTGAATATAAACTGCTCAACCCATGGAGCAGTTCTCCTGTCTGATTGAGATCATGCTCATTGGCAGAAGTGGTTGTAAGACTATGAGTCAGCACGGTACAGGCATCAACGCCAATGTGAGCCTTCATACCGAAGTGCTACTGATTAACCTTTTTAGTCTGGTGCATATCAGGATCACGCTGCTTATCTTTATTTTTGGTCGACGTCGGTGCTTCGATAATGGTGGCATCCACCAGGGTGCCTTCTTTCAGGATGACACCAGAGTCCGTAAGCCAGTTATTAATCTCAGTAAAAATCGCTCGCCCCAGCTGGTGTTTTTCGAGCAAGTGCCGGAAGTTCATGATGGTTGTGCGATCAGGGATGGCTTTGTCCAGCGATAATCCGGCAAACAGACGCATGGATGAAATTTCGTGCAATGAATCTTCCATGCCCTCGTTGCTGAGACTGTACCACTGCTGGAGGTAATGAATACGAACCATCACCTCCAGTAGGTAAGGGCGACGACCATTACCAGGCTTTGGGTAATAAGGCTCAATGACACTGATAATTCTTTGCCATGGCACAAGCTTTTCCATTTTGGCAAAAAAGCGCTCTTTTCGGGTTGTTCTGCGTTTTTGCAAAAACTCACTATCTGAAAAACTGAGCTGACTCATTGATAGAAACCCAAGCTGGAAGCGGTAGAAATATTATCTCATGACCCGAGACTTATTCGCACTTTCCCTAACTTTATTCCTGATGCCGGTTCCAAAAATGATTTAACTCTATTTGCTACAATTAAGCGACAGATAATGAGTAAAGAGAGTAATTATGGCTATGAAAACTACTTATGAAAGCCCTGTTGCATTTGAAACCGACCTCTCTGCCGATTTGCTCAGCAAAGCCAGAGCGCTGCATGTGGATGTCCATGCCGTGATTCAACGAGCGGTGGCAGCACAAGCGAACCTTTCCGACATTGAACGACAGATCGCCCTTGCCTGTGAACAGCAGAGCAGTCAGATTTATCATCATTTGATTGACAGTTACCCCCTGAAAGAGGTCGGCATCAGGGACTGTTACCGAAAGAGCCGGTAACTTCATCAACATAGCCTGCGCCTCATTCAGTCACGGTATGCGTGCTGTACCGGTCTTTTTTGCTTCAAGTGATACCCAGGTTTGATTCGTTGATCATTTCACGGAGAGACTCGTTGATTGCCTTTCAGGCTACAGGCCTCGTGGGAGGCGTGCATTTGTATTCATGGAACCAAGGAGGCGGTTGTGTTGCCCTGCTGTCTGATCCGATCCGATGTCTTCTTTCTTCCTCTCTATCCATAACGGTGGGATGTCTACTATGTCCATTTTTGCGCAATACCAGCAACGGTATGAAGCGGTTCAACAGGAAGAGCTGAGTCTGCTGGACTATCTCAAACTCTGTAAAGAGGACCCGTCGGTCTATGCCAATGCGGCCGAGCGCATGCTGAAAGCCATTGGTGAGCCAGAAGTAATTGATACCGCCCGTGATCCGCGACTGAGCCGCATCTTCTCCAACAAGTTAATCAAACGCTACCCGGCGTTCAAAGAGTTTTACGGTATGGAAGAGGCCATTGAGCAGATGGTCTCTTATTTCAAACACGCGGCTCAGGGGCTGGAAGAGAAAAAACAGATACTCTACCTGCTTGGCCCGGTGGGAGGCGGCAAGTCTTCTCTGGCCGAAAAATTGAAGCAGTTAATGGAACGGGTACCGTTTTACGCCATCAAAGGCTCGCCGGTGTTTGAATCCCCGCTGGGGCTGTTCAATCCTGATGAGGATGGGGTTATTCTCAAGGAGGAATACGGCATTCCCGGTCGCTACCTCAATTACATCATGTCTCCCTGGGCGGTCAAACGCCTGAACGAATTTGGGGGCGACCTCACCCAGTTCCGGGTGGTTAAGCTCTACCCAAGCCGGCTGAATCAAATCGCTATTGCCAAAACCGAACCCGGTGATGAAAACAACCAGGATATTTCCAGCCTGGTGGGCAAGGTGGATATTCGCCAGCTGGAAGAGTATTCCCAGGACGATCCCGACGCCTACAGTTTTTCGGGGGCGTTGTGCCGGGCCAACCAGGGCATCATGGAATTCGTGGAGATGTTCAAGGCGCCCATCAAAGTGCTGCACCCGCTGCTGACCGCCACCCAGGAAGGCAACTACAACAGCACCGAAGGGTTGGGGGCGATTCCCTACGAGGGGATTCTGCTGGCGCACTCCAATGAGTCCGAATGGCAGTCCTTCCGGAACAACAAGACCAATGAAGCCTTCATCGATCGGGTCAACATCGTGAAGGTGCCGTACTGTGTCCGGGTCAGTGAGGAGGTGCACATTTACCAGAAGTTGCTGGAACACAGCTCGCTGAAGGCCGCGCCCTGTGCCCCGGATACCCTCAAGATGCTGGCCCAGTTTACCGTGCTGTCACGGATCAAGGAGCCGGAGAACTCTTCCATCTACTCCAAGATGAAAGTGTACGACGGCGATAACCTGAAGGACACCGACCCCAATGCCAAGCCATTGCAGGAATACCGGGATATGGCCGGGGTGGATGAAGGCATGAACGGGCTCTCTACCCGGTTTGCTTTCAAGATCCTGTCCAAAGTATTCAACTTCGATCCGACTGAAGTGGCGGCCAACCCGGTACACCTGCTTTATGTCCTGGAACAGCAGATTGAGCAGCACCAGTTTCCGGAAGAAATCCAGGACCGTTACCTCGCCTTTCTCAAAGAGTATCTGACCCCCAAATACATTGAGTTTCTTGGCAAGGAGATCCAGACCGCGTACCTTGAGTCATACTCCGAATACGGTCAGAACATCTTTGACCGCTACATTACCTACGCTGACTTCTGGATTCAGGATCAGGAATTCCGGGACCCGGATACCGGACATATTCTGGATCGGGGCGCCTTGAGCGAAGAGCTGGAAAAAATCGAAAAACCGGCGGGCATCGCCAATCCCAAGGATTTCCGCAACGAAGTGGTCAACTTTGTACTGCGGGCCCGGGCCAACCACGACGGCAAAAACCCCAGCTGGTTAAGCTACGAGAAGATGCGTACCGTCATTGAGAAGAAAATGTTTTCCAATACCGAAGACCTGTTGCCGGTCATCTCTTTCAATGCCAAAGGGTCGCAGGAAGACCAGCGAAAACACGCGGACTTCGTTTCCCGTATGGTGGTCCACGGTTATACCGAGAAACAGGTACGGCTGTTGTCAGAATGGTACATCCGGGTCCGGAAGTCTCAATGATTCCGCACTGACTGACCCGCCCTGTCGCGGACCCATCGCCAGCCCCTTCAGCGGGGCTGATCCACCGAGCACTGCAGCTATCGGGAGTGCGTTCATCATGAGCCTCATCATCGACCGGCGCCTCAATGGAAAAAAGAAGAGCACCGTGAACCGGCAGCGGTTTTTGAAGCGCTACCGGCATCATGTCAAAGCCGCCGTCCAGGATGCCATTGACCAGCGTTCCATCACCGACGTTGACAGTGGCAGTGACGTCACTATTCCCAGGAAAGACCTCAGTGAGCCGTTTTTTCACCACGCACAGGGGGGGCACTGCGGCCACGTGCATCCTGGCAACCACGAGTTCCACCGTGGAGACCGCATTCAGCGGCCACCGGGTGGCGATGGACAGGGCAGCGGTACGGGGCAGGCCAGTGATGGTGGCGAAGGGGCAGATGAGTTCGTCTTCCAGATCAACCGGGACGAGTTCCTGGAATATCTGTTTGATGACCTGGAGCTGCCCAACCTGCTGAGAAAAGAACTGAAAGACAGCACCGACTATCAACTCAAACGGGCCGGGTTTACCACCGCTGGTTCCCCGGACCGGCTGAATATTGTGCGCTCACTGCGGGCTGCCCATGCCCGTCGCATCGCCCTGTCCGGTAAAGACCGGAAAGTGATCCGAACCCTGAAGCGACAACTCAGGGCCATGGAAGTGAGTCCGGACCCTGCCGATCAGCAGCAGGCCACCGCTCTTCGGGAAGAGATCAAGTCGCTCAACAAGAAGCTCAAACGACTGCCGTTTATTGACGATTTTGACCTGCGCTTTAACAACATGACCAAGGTGCCCCAGCCCTCCAGCAAGGCGGTGATGTTTTGTGTCATGGATGTTTCCGGGTCCATGACGCAGGAGATCAAGGACATGGCTAAGCGCTTTTTCCTGCTGCTCTACCTGTTCCTGGAACGCAACTACGAAGCCGTGGAAGTGGTCTTTATCCGGCACCACAGTGAGGCGAGGGAGTGTGATGAGCACGACTTCTTCTACGCCCGGGAAACCGGGGGCACCATTGTCTCAAAAGCCCTGCTGCTCACCCATGACATCATTGAACGGCGGTACCCGCCCAGCCAGTGGAATATCTACATTGCCCAGGCCTCGGACGGGGATAACTGGGGCGAAGACTCCACAAAATGTTATGACATCATCCTGGACAAGCTGTTACCGGTTTGCCAATACTTCGCCTACGTAGAGATTACCGACCTGCACCACCAGAACCTCTGGTACGAGTACGCTACCATAGCCGAATCTTACCCGGATCACTTCGCCATGCAGCACATCCACAGCTATTCGGATATCTACCCGACCTTCCGGCGTCTGTTTGAAAAAAAGGAGGGCTCTCATGTTGGTCGCTGAAGCACCAGAAAAGCACACCATCCGGCGAAAACAACCGCTGTCCACCGGGTCTGAATGGACGTTCGAACTGCTGGACCTTTACGACCGCGAGTTTGCCCGGTTGGCGGATAAATTCCGGCTGGACACCTACCCCAACCAGATTGAAGTGATCAGCTCTGAACAGATGCTGGATGCCTACTCATCGGTGGGGATGCCCCTGATGTACAATCACTGGAGTTATGGGAAAACCTTTCTCAATAACCAACAGAACTATCAGCGGGGGCGGATGGGGCTGGCTTACGAAATCGTGATCAACTCCAACCCCTGCATTGCCTACCTGATGGAAGAGAACACCATGCCCATGCAGGCCCTGGTGATCGCCCACGCCTGCTACGGCCACAACTCCTTTTTTAAAGGCAACTACCTGTTCAGGCAGTGGACGGACGCCAGCGCCATCATTGATTACCTGCTGTTTGCCAAGCACTACATCGCCCAGTGCGAGGAGAAACATGGCGTTGCAGCGGTAGAGGAGATGCTGGACGCCTGCCATGCGCTGATGAACCAGGGTGTCAACCGCTATGTTCGCCCCGCCCCGGTCTCTGCAGAACAGGAACAGGCACGCTTGCGAGAGCGTGAAGCGTACATCCAGCGCAACCTGAACGATCTCTGGCGCACCATCCCGGTCAGCGAGCAATCACAGTCGCACCAAGATGAACGGTTTCCGAAAGACCCGGAAGAGAACCTGCTCTATTTCATCGAAAAAAACGCGCCGTTGCTGGAGACCTGGCAGCGGGAGATCATCCGCATCGTGCGTAAAGTGGCGCAGTATTTCTACCCGCAACGGCAAACCCAGGTCATGAACGAGGGCTGGGCAACGTTCTGGCACTATCACCTGATGCATGAAATGTACGATGAAGGGTTGATCACCGAAGGCTTTATCCTGGAATTTCTGCATTCACACTCCAGTGTCGTGTTCCAGCCGGCCTTTGATGATCCGCGGTACAGCGGGATAAACCCCTATGCTCTGGGGTTCAATATCTTTCGGGACATCCGCAGGATCTGCGAACAGCCCACGGAAGAGGACCGTGAATGGTTCCCCGATCTGGCGGGCAGTGACTGGCTGGACGCCGTGCACTTTGCCATGAAGAACTTCAAGGACGAGGGATTCATTCTTCAATACCTCTCCCCCAGGGTTATGCGGGACATGCGCCTATTCAGCATCGATGACAACGACATCAACCCCTATCTGGAAGTGGATGCCATCCATGACGAGCAGGGCTATCGGCAGTTGCGGGAAAACCTGGCCGCCTTGTACAACCTGGGCAACCGGGAGCCCAACATACAGGTGTACGACGTGGATGTCCGGGGTGACCGCTCATTGACCCTGCGCCATTACCTGCACCAGAATCGTCCGCTGGACAGGGACAGTACCCATGAACTGCTAAAACATCTGCACCGCCTGTGGGGGTTTGATGTCAAACTGGACTCGGTAGACCAGGATAACATCGTCCAGTACACCTTTATTACGAAAAACACCGGCAGCAAAGAACAGGTTAAGGTGACGTCAAAGAAGCGGATCAACCGCTAGAGCTCACAGGCAGGATGCGTCATAGTGGGGGGGGGTGCCCGGTGCAGGTTACACCGGGACTTGGTGCTCCAACGCAAAGGTATGTCGATGAACGACGGTAGAATCATAGTTCATCGACCAATAATCGCAACCCCGGTTCTCATACACCGTGCAACTTCCGAGATTGACCGGAGTTGGCACCGGGCAGACCAGTTCACAGGAGCGTAGCGATGCCTGAAGTTACCGCCAACATGCTGAGACATGCCGCCATGAACCTGATGGTGCAGAAAAATTACACTCACGACGAGCTGGCGCAAAAACTGTCTTATCTCTCTGATAACGATGAACTCATCCTTGATGTGCTTGACCGGCTGGAAAAAGAGCGGCTGTTGAGTAATGAGCGCTACGTGGAAGGCTTCATTCAGCACAGAGCGGCCAAAGGGCAAGGCCCTTCCCGCATTGCCCAGGATCTGGAAAAAAAAGGCATTGAGCCGGAGATGATTGTCGATGCCCTGAAAGCGTCCGGAATTAACTGGCAGGACCTGGCAAAATGGGCTCGTGAACAGAAGTTTGGTCACAAACACCCAGTATCCTCCCGGGAGATCAATGAGCAAAGAGAATTTTTGCACAGCCGGGGCTTCCCACCCGAACTGCTGGCCACCCTGTTTTGATGATCAAATGAGCAGTGTCGTTTTGTCTTGTCCGTCGACGAACACCGGGCATGATGCGCAGAAAACTGACTTAATACTTCCGGTTATGACAGGCCATGTTTTAGTAAAGCAATAATCTCAAAAAAAAAAAAAAATAATAAACGACATTGCTATAGTTAAATTCACTGGAATTACGATGGGATCGTGGTGTTATTCTGATGTCTCCGGTGGTCAACCTGCGATTTATCGGCGATGACCCACTTGGCGAGGGCCAGCGAGACCATCGGTGAGATCAGAAATAATGACCTGTCCATCGGATTCCGGTACCTAACGCTTGCCATTTGAGAGTATCGACATGACGGCCTCAACATTGAAAGAAGCGGCAACCGGCATCAAACCTGCCGAAAAAAACGAACTGGCCCAGAAACTGGTGGCTGCCTACAGTGAGCAGCAGGCTATTGTGAACCAGATCAAGGCGGCCCGGTGGAACAATCAGGGAGCTCGTGCTGCTGAGTTTGCGCAGCTGCTGGCGGCTGCGGCTCCGGAAGCGGCCTGCCAGCCCTCCCAATACCAGGCTCGACAAAACCAGACGGTACAACCCTTCCCACCATCGTATCAGATTGCTGAGCGTATCAGCGTGTTCGGGCGTCGTGTGCCGTCTGACTACAACGAATTGTTTGAGTACTCCCGTATTGAAGACCCTCAAACCCAGGAGACGTATCAGAACGCTGAAGCGATAGCGAAAGCCTGTGAAACGTTCGCTCAGACCGCCCGGCATACCATCAAGCTGGCCCAGCAGGCAGACGACCCGGTCACAGCGCAAGTCATGACGGCGCAACTGCAAACGGCCGAGCAGCTGGCGACGCAATTGAGACGATTTGAGTAATGACGGGTAAGACAGATTAGGGGTCAATATAGGTTCATAAGAGATTCCGGTGTTGGTCTGCAGTCCGCACCGGTTTTTTTTCCACCAAGGCGAATTGGCAAAAAACTCCAGATGCTCGGGGCGGGTCGTGTTGTACGCCCCTTTTTTATGTCTTTCCAATTTTCTCCCGCTATGCAAGTTCCTCGACTAGGTAAGACTTGGCGATGTGTTGGCTGGTATTGGCTTTTAAGCTTTGTATGTGGCTTGGCCGAGATGGCTCATGCCGCTTCACCTTTGACACCAGGCTACTTTAACAAGCAATTTAACCAGTTAATCCGAACCACCTACCCACACTGGTGGGGGAACTGGAATTTAAGCTCCAGCATAAAGGTGGGTGCCATCGGCATTATTGATGCCACAACGGGCACATTCAGGTATTCCGGTGTCGACATAGATGACCCTGAGATAGAGTCGATCCCACTGAATAAATCGTTGGTGCTGACCAAAGGTCACGTGCAGCAATCAGGCTTGAATCTGGGGGCTGAGCTTGACGCTGTTGAGGCTTCTGGTAACGCTCAGATGACCTGGGCATTTGCCAAACGCGGATCAATGGTTGCCCAGTGGGCACTTCAAGCTCAACAGGTGATGAGAAACCCTGTTGATACCCTGCATCGAGAAATGAACATACTGAAATCGGTGGCTCATAACAACAACATGCTGGTTGATAACGGAATTATTCAGGGGTTTGGTGTGATTACCAGTGTTATCATGGCCGACGCCGGACTGTCACTGGGCTCAGAATTGAATAACTCTGAATTTCAAATCAGCGGCAGTGCTGAACTACTCAAAGGACTAACAGGTCAGGGTAGTGTGTCTGCTGGTTATTATCAAACGCATGTGAGCGGGCAAGTTGTCAGTTTTATATGGCCTTCGGATCTGACCGATGTGGTTGAGGCTGTTCCCATCGCCTTCACCTTTTCATCCATTGATGGAGAGAGAGTCATCCCGAATTGGCTCAAGCCCATCTCATTTTTTGAAATTAAAGTTAATAACCACGGCAACTATTCCATTCACGCTGACCTTGATTATGAGTGTCCTGAGACTGGTAAAACGCATCGATCCGCCAGTATCTACGCCTATTCGGGGATAACTTTAGGTGAAATTCCATTGGATGCGACTAACGTTGATCTCATACTCAATTATCGAACCATATTTTAATAATTCGGAAACAAAAAAGCATTATTTCTGGAAATCTTTGTTGGGAATATGGCCTGTGGGCAACAAAGCTATCGATATCAGTGGGCACTGGCCGCATGATCTTGAATTTACCGAAAAATAGGCTGTCAATGCTTAGTTTAAGGTAACTAACGATAAACAACTGGGTGATTTGAAATGAACGTAACCTTGGTGTCTGGCATAGTGGCAACCAGTGCCATCCTGTATTCACTGACCGCTTCGTCCGCGGACTATCGTGTAGGTAACTTCAGTCGTTTATCAGGCATACAGGCTGAAGCCATGGATGTGAATGGCGGTTTGGATGCTTTGGAACTGGGACCCTATGATCGTCTTTATGTTGATCTTACCGGTGATGAAGACCCATATGCCGAAATCATGTCAGCCTTTAATGGTGGTGCAACAATCATTCTTTCCAGTCCGGACTTCGTTCAGGCAGGTCCTGCCTCCATACAGACCATGGAGCGGATACAAAATAAATTGATTCAGTTGACGGGGGTAGCGGTGAGTGCACCGTATGTCGTCCTCAGGTCGCAAAACGGTCAACCAGAGTTTAGACTGGCAAGCAGTTCTGAAGCCCTTCAGGCACTGATCGTTGATATGGAATCTGATCTACCCAGCGCCCTCACGCAAGCCAGAGACTACGAAATACCATTTTCCATGACATCTGCCAGGAGTGTTGGGAATCATGTCCCTTACATTCCCGAGAAAAATTTCAACCTCAAGTTAACTCGACGAAACATTCGCTGCAATTTGCACGACTCTAAAGACTTCAACGGAACCATGGATTATTGCCAAGGTGATGCCTCCATTGATGTCAATGTTAATGTATCCATGATCCGTTCAGTGGTTGCACCGAAACCCGATCACTCAGGTAACACACGAAATGTCAAACTGGTGAGATTTTCCGTTTCTGATGGGAATACCGGTGCCGGCATACATCTCAGGGATCGTTTACTTCAGGAGAATGCCTGGAAGCAAAGCAACATTCACAGACATACCCGTCTTGGCCCCTTTGCGCACTCTTATTCAATGAGCGTTGAGCCGGTCAGTGGTGTTCAACCGACAATTATGTCAGGGCTTCCAAGTAACGAAAATCCTGAGTATAACCACCAACAGGTCAGTACCGTCAGCATCGGTGTTAATGGTAAGGTCGGTGCTGAACTGAGTGCTGAAGGACCAAAAGGCTCTGCTGAAGTGGGTGCCTCCTTTGGACTCTCGATGTCACGATCGCTCTCCTGGGATACAAAGGAGTACCGAATCAGAAACAGCAGCAGTCAGAATAATTTTTCCGTTACTTGGGAGCGGAGTCTTGACGAATGTCAATTACTACTGAGGAATGAGTTGGGGTGCTATTTTACCGCCGGTATTGCCTGGGGCGGCAAGATGTGGGATGAAAACAAAATTAACCCTATAGCGTACAGCAACTTCGTACCTAACATGGACGTAGTGTATGAAGTATCGCCAGAGCAAAACGGCACCACCAAATTCCTTGTGACGGCGGCCACAAATATTAAGGCTCAGTTTGGCTATGTTGGCTGGGACTTTCTGTTTGGCTGGTACCAACCCGCAGGTGCTTCCAGCCTGACCCAGTCCACTCAGGCGTTTGTAACCGTTGATTGGTCTCACCCCATATTTGAGCCTGAAGCACATGTAAAACTTCGGTCACTGTATGCTGATAACCTTTGCCTGACAAACCAGAATGGACAGATTATCGCTAAGGCGTGCGTACCCAATAATCGCCATCAAACCTGGGGGCTTGATGCTAAAGAACGTTATAAAAGCCGAAGTGGCAACAACCAGTGTTTGGGTATAGATGATAATAACGGCCTTTATGTCGGCACCTGTAATGAAAATCTGAGTCAGAAGTGGTATTGGGAAGATGAAAAACTGGTCTCTCGTAAAATTGACGACCATGGTCATAATCTGGTTTTGCAATGGCACGGTGAAGAAAGCGATCAGATCGAAGTCATTTCTGAACCTTTGTCAGATGGCCTGAATTCGTCATGGCGAAATGAATTAAGTGTATTGATGTGACTGTGGCCTTTAACAAGTAGCTGGGCATATGGCATCGAATATTTCTGGTTATTTGATATGGTATTGTTTTTTGGGGTGAATGACCAAAAGAATAACTCTGTCTAATTTTTTGGCTCGTTCGTGTTTTCATTAATTATGGAAGTTAGGGGATAAAAAATTAGAGGCAACTGTCAAAACAGCGAATTAAACGGTAATGAATATAAGTTAACTTTTGGTGGGAATAATGCAGCTTCATAGTTATATAGGACTTTCGCATTGACAGGCAGCTGTAAAAATTGCTAGATCAGCAAAAAATAGCGGATGTCGTCGTGCGTAGAAAGATAACAAGACCTACAACAGCTGGGTGTGATTTGCCGAAATATACAGGGTTTCTATTGTGTGAGCCGAAATCAGCAACCTGTACTCGCCTTAGTGAGATCGGAGATATGTCACACCACAGCGTTAACCGTTTTCTACAACGTGAAGACTTTGCTCCCAATGACCTTTTCATGGAAGTAGCCGCAAGGCTGATTCTTGATGGGGGCACGCTATCGGTTGATGATACGGTGCTGGATAAGCCGTACAGTAACTACACGGCATTCATCGGCTATCATTACTCGGGCAAGCATCATAAAGCCGTCAAGGGCATTAATCTCATAACGCTCTATTACACCGATATCAAAGGCTATAGCCTTCCTGTCAATTTCCGTATCTATGACTCTGCGGACGGAAAGTCCAAAAATGATTATTTTCTCGAGATGCTGAAAGAAGTACTTGTATGGGGCTTACGACCTGCATTTGTTACGGGGGATTCCTGGTATAGCAGTGCCGCAAACCTGAAGACTGTGAAAAACAACGGTCTGGGTTTTATGTTTGCCGTTAAAAGCAACCGTACTGTTTCTATCCAAAAGGGTGACTACCAACAAGTGCAGAGCCTGGAGATTCCTGAAGAGGGAATAACCGTTTGGCTACGTAATTTTGGTTCTGTGCGTTTGTACCGGACGCGGCTAAAAAACGAGCTGCGCCATTACGTCGTCTACACACCCCATGCTGGATCAGAGGTATCACCACAGGTAGGCTTTAATGAACTTCACCTGCACCATTGGGCGATCGAAGAGTATCACCGGGCGCTGAAACAACTCTGCAGTATTGAGCGCTTTCAGGTGAGAGGAAAGCAGCAGGTCAGGAACCATATTTTTGCCTCTATCTTTGGGTATGCCTGCCTTCAGGCCAAGAAAGTATCTGAATCTCTCAGTAGCATCTATCGCGTTAAGAATGATGCGCTCAAGGATGCTATTTGGGACTTCATTAAGAGCTTCTCTGATGGTAAAGACTGGCTGAGACCATCTTTTATCAGAGCTGTCAATGCGTAAGTTCTATTATAGTCGCGCTGGTATGTCATCGTTTATAGATGGGCAATGCGAAACCACTCGCCTTGTGAAGACTGAGGATCGCCGCTTTCTTGGTAGGAGTTTAAGTACTAGGAGTCTGTCGGACTTTGCATAAATTTTGAGTACAATCCCAACATAACTTTTTCTGGCAGATACCCCATCAATGAAAAATTGGATTTTCAGGCCTATTGACCGAAATACTCCTGACTTATTCCCTGCCAGTGTTCAGGACTATCTGCCAGAAGTGCATCTTGCCCGCTTTGTTGTTGAGATTGTTGAACAGCTGGATCTCTCAGCTTTTACTCAGGCTTATAAAGGCGTAGGTTCGAAAGCCTGGCACCCATCCCTTATGCTGTCCTTGTTGTTTTATGGGTATGTGACAGGCGTCTTTTCCAGCCGCAAGCTTGAGAAGGCAACTTATGACTCCATCGCCTTTCGGTACATCTGCGCTAACGAACATCCGGATCATGATTGCATCAATACCTTTCGTAAACGGTTCCGTAAAGAAATCAGTTCTCTGTTTGTTCAGATATTACTGATTGCCCGCGAAGCCAACTGGTTGAAGATGGGTTCTATCAGTCTTGATGGCACCAAAATGAAAGCCAATGCCAGCAAACATAAGGCACTCAGTTATAAGCACGCATGCAAGCTTGAAGAACAACTAAAGGCAGAAGTAGAAGCGCTTCAAAAAATGGCGGATAAGGTCAATACCGAACAGCTGCCTGATGAATTATCCATTCCTGAAGAACTGAAACGCAGGGAAGATCGACTCAAGGTTATTGCCGATGCCAAGGCTGAAATTGAACGACGAGCCGAAGAGCGCTATCAGCAGGAACTTGCAGAACATAAGGAAAAAGTCGACCGTCGTGATGCCATCAGGGAAACGGGTAAAAAGCCACGAGGGAGAGAGCCCAAAGCCCCAACGCCCGGTCCCGGAGACAAAGACCAGGTTAACCTGACTGATTCGGAGTCGCGGATCATGCCGACCAGCAACGGTTATGTGCAGGCGTATAACGTACAGGCAGCAGTGGATACAGAGAGTGGTCTTATTGTTGAAAATCATGTTACTCAGGCGACGAATGACAAACAACAGATAGCGCCTGCTCTTGAAGTACTGGCTGCTCGATCAGAATGGATCGGCAAACCGGAAGCGTTACTTGCTGACACCGGATATTTCAGCAATTCGTCAGTAACTGCAGTGCATGACTTCGGTGCCATTCCCTACATTGCTGAAAAGCGGGATGCCCATAACAAGCCCTTACTGGAGCGTTTCAAGGCTGATGAACCGATGCCGGAAGGCGATGATGTGACGGCTCTGGATTTAATGCGCTGGCGTTTGCAGACGCGGGAAGGAAGGGCGATATATGCCTTGAGGAAAAGTACAATTGAGCCCACCTTTGGGATACAGAAAGAGGTGATGGGCTACCGTCAATTTCTAGTTCGCGGTCTTGAAGCAGTGTCTGCAGAATGGACACTTCTGTGTATGGCCTTTAACCTGAAGAAAATGTTTAGCCTAATGCTGAAAGACGCTCAGAAAATCTCTATTTCTATGGTTTTTTTAGCCATTAACAGGGTGTTTTTGATTCACATCTGGAATTGGGTCAAGAGGGCAAAAATCAAAAAAAGTTTCTGTTGAAGCCAGATTCGGAAAATTTCAGAATTTAAGCCCTGTTTCTCTTAGTTAGCCCCCAAAGTCCGACAGACTCCTAGAGGTGATTTTTTTCGATTTATTAGTGATTCTAGAAACAAAGGTTTGAAATTGGGAGATGTTGTCACCAGTGTACAGGGGCAAGGCATATTCGACAGAAAACTAAAAATACAGAAAGAAGATGGAGTTGATGAACTTGATTGTGTCGATGCTGCTATAAGACCAGCTGAATATAAAGCAGAAAATAGTGCTGGTTTCGGAAATGAAAGAGAATCGTTATTTCCCAGAATGGAAAGAGAACTGGATGAATTGAAGAATTTATTTACACGATTACTCGCATCGGAGAGTGTACATAGGCCGAGTGATGTGGGTGGGGTCATTGGTTTGACAGAATCCACTATACAGCAAGAAGGTGGACTTGATGGTGACGTTGCTACTGGAAGACCAGCTGAATATAAAGCAGAAAATAGTGCTGGTTTCGGCAATGAAATAGAACCGTTATTTACCAGAATGGAAGGAGATTTGGATGAATTGAAGAATTCATTTACACGATTATGCACATCGGAGGGTGAGCATAAAGCGAGTTATGTGGAAGGGGTTATTGATTTGGCAAAATCGACTGCGTCCACCTTGGATAATTTCAATTTAATAATAAGCTCTATTGATAGTAAGGATAGTAATAAAGAAAATATAAAATTTACGGAATCGATGATTGACTGTCTTGAGCGTATTTACAATACAGTTTTAAGTGATGCTGTAGTTGTTCTGGTTAAATTGAAATCTCTAGATGAAGACATTTCTCTTGTTGAAAAAGCTGAGGTTGATTTGCTAATTGGTAAATTAGAGAGTTTTAAACTTGATTCTTTATCCAGGCAATATAAGGATGGAAGAATAAGGAGAATTGCTTCCGCTTTGGAGCCATATAAGACACCTCTAATAGAAGCAGGCGTGTTGACTACTATGAGTACTGCCATTGCTGCAAATTATAAAGGGCTCGCCGACAGCCTTTCTAAATGTTTGGATCAGAGTAAGCGAGGTTGCGAAAATGAATATGCCCTGCTGTATGGTCCTCTTCTAATCCTTGGCTTTACTGTTCTAATTGTTATTATAGAAAGGTGTTGTAACTCAAAGTGCTTATCTAGAGATCGTCATTCGGGTAGAGATTACCCAAGAGATGGTTTAGAAGAAGTTTAAATATATTCAATTAGTGAAAAATTACTTTAGTCGTGATGTATGATGCTTATCAATGAAATATTTCCGGCGGTGGAATCAGCCAGCAGAGCGTGGCGAATGGCCTTTAATTCTGGTGATCTTATCGGATTTTCCGCTTTTTATGAAAAAAATGCAGTATTACATATTTCACCTTTTGGTTCTTATTCAGGTGTCGATGAAATCAAGGCGTTTTGGCAAAGTTTGATTGACCAAGATCTCAAGGTACTGGAGTATTTTGGTATTCAGATGACGAGGGTAGCTGGTGACCAAATCATATTGCGAGGTAGCTGGACGATGAATAAAGCAAGTGGTTTAATCCATAAAGAGTTGTGGGCTTTACAGGATAATGGTTATGTTTTAATGCGTGAAGCCGAATTAGAAGCGGTCGTCTAATGCGGTTATATATTTGGCTAGTTGGTAATGAGTATCGATGTGGACTCTCTCTGAATGATTGAAATAATAGAACTCTATTTTCACAGCTACTAACGCGAAGGCCGACTTTTCATAAGGCATGACTACACCTTAATCTGCGCTCTAAACAGATTGCTCATATAGCCGGTGACAGTCATGCCTGAAGAAGAGTTTATCATCAATGTCTTTTGTCTGATTGATGATTTATTCAATAAGCTTTTTCCCAGACCTTTACGTACTCGTGGCTATGAGCCCAAGCTCAGTGATAGCGAGGTTCTTACCATTGAAATAGTGGGCGAATGGCTTGGACATCACAAGGACAAGGATATCTGGAAATATTTTCGACGACACTGGCTACACTTTTTTCCAGGCATTCCCGCCAGAACCAAGCTGGCCTCACAGGGGGCGAACCTCTGGGCTGTAAAGCAAAAAATCACAGAGCGTCTGGTGCAGATATTGGGCGCTGACAGTGATGATGTTCACCTGATTGATGGTTTTCCCATAGAGGTGTGCAAGCGGGTTCGGGCAAAACGTCGGAAAATATTTAATGACGAAGTGGCTTATGGCTACTGTGCTTCAAAAGACAAGAAATTTTTTGGCTTTCAGGGGCATCTGTTAATTTCAATGACGGGCATTCCAGTTTCACTGAGCCTGACACCTGCGAACGTTGACGAGAGAGACGCAGCTTACGATTTGATAGAAACGATAGCCGGGTTGTTGTTGGGTGACAAAGGCTACATTAAGCCGATTTTCAAAGAAGATTGCGAAGCAATTGGTATCGACCTGCAAACGCCATTGAAAAAAACATGAAAGATAACCGGCCAAAAAAATTCGTCAAACTGATCATGCGGGTCAGGCGCAGAATCGAAACTGTCATTGGACAGTTGGCACATTATTTCGATATTGAGCACAGTGGCTGCCGTAATATGTGGCGCATGACGGCAAGAATAGCCCGCAAGTTACTGGCTTACAACGTAGGTGTATTCCTAAATGTACTGGCTGGTAAGCCTGCTATTCAGTTTGAGAGTTTAATAACTGCTTGAAAACACGGTTTTCGGGCATGACAGGCAGTGTGCATTCAAAATGGGTTTTCGGTCGGCCATGTAGTATTTATTTCTTGTTCTATAAGTCAAAAGTCGGTCTTCGCGTAGCTACTAGTAGCTACTATAGGAACACCTCTTATGATAGTTAACTGTCATGCCCGCTTCTGTTATTTCCAGCTCTACCAAAAGCATCGTTCTGCAAATTGAAGTTTCTATAGATTAAGGGAACATGCTGAATCTTGAAGATGGCTATGTTGTCGTTAGTGGTTGAGATATTCGTAATCTTTTATTCACTGCGCCCCATTATGGGAATTCGAGTATTAAGACCGATTATATTCGACGAAAACAGAAATAACCGGTTTAGCCATTATTCACTAAGCCTGATATTTTTACAGTTTATAAATATCATGGCTCACTGTACACAACAATTTTCATGAAGCCTTCTCCCACCTGACTTCAAATAGCAGCTCCACTGCTCCACATATTTCTTCCAGCCATTTATCAACGTGATGGAGAATTCTGGCAAGATAATCCAGTCCTGTACGGAAGATGGATTGCGCTTTTCGGCCATGACTTTTTAGCTTGACCGGGGTTGCATCGTTTATCCAATCTCCCGTCTTATATGCTCAGCAGAAGGCTAATGCCAAGGCACAGAGCAACTTTGATATTTTATCCCGATCCTTCAGGTGAGTTTCCTCAAGGTTAAAACCTCTGCCTTTCATAGCTTGAAACATGGTTTCTATTTGCAATCTTTGGAGATAATCTTCAATGGCACGCCAAGATTCAGTATTGCAAATGATCACCATTGGATCATTACCTTTTTTAGAGGCCGCAAGATAGACCATTTGCCCCCACACTTTTATTGGCTGTCTGATGGCCATGGTTTCACCGGTTGTCAGTAAAAATATTCTGGTCACCGGTAATAACCGGTTTTGGTGTTTATTGGGGACCAATGTGTTGCAGGGAACCCTGATGCAAAAAGGCCAGTTCCTATGAACCAGAAATTTCAACCAGCGCTTGCCCTTAAACTCCCTGTCCATGAGTAAACGCTGTATCGCTTGTTCAGGAAATATCTTTTGAAATTTCTGTAGCAGCTCAATGCGCTCCGCCGTATTCGAGCACCCCTTCTTGGGCAGGAGCGTCCATAAAATCGGGATAGCCATGCCCTTGTAGTTACTAGCCAGAAACAGGATGTTGATTTTGAAAATCCCAAACATCCAGTTAGTTCGATCCATGCTGAGTTGCCCTTTGCACTAAGGTGCAATCAGGCCAGCGATTATCCTGGCTGTAACAGCGTCCTCAAAAACCACTTCGAGAAAGAATCGCTGAATGCGGCGGTAACAGGATGCAGTCTGTGACTTTCCGGGAAAGGTGGTTGCAAGGTGTGTGAAGTTTACAATCTGCTTTTGCAGCAGACTCAGCACAAGATGGGCGAGGACGCTCAGTCGGCACTTGTTCCAGTTCAGATAGGTTCTACACTGCGTAATGAGTAAGTCGGCAGGTTCCATTGTCGAGAGGAGTTTTGTGGTAAAAACCTCAAGATAGAGGATCCCGCTGACACACTTCTGATTTTTGTCGTGTACAGTGTCCGGACATATTGAAAAGCGTGAGTTTGAATATAAGCGTCACGGGACTTAGGCCCTGCTGGCAGGAATGGATGTGGTAACGGGCAAGATTATTACTTTGGTAAGAGACACCCGGACGGAACAAGATTTTGCAGGCTGGCTTGATAGCATGCTGATGAGTGATCCAACTGCTACAGGTTGGCATTTTGTCATGGATCGTCTGAATACCCATATGTCAGAGGCTGCGTTCAGGGCGGTCGCCAGAATTGAAGGTACAGCAGAAAAAGAGCTGGGAGTTAAAAAGAAATCCGGCATTCTCAAGAACATGAAAACACGGGCTGCTTACTTGAGCGATGTGTCCCACAAGGTGGTGTTCCACTATACCCCGAAGCACGCATCATGGCTGAACCAGATAGAGATATGGTTTTCGATTCTGGTGAGGCGCTTTCTGAAACGAAACAGTTTTACATCGACCGCAGACCTGAAGGCTCGTCTCCAGCAGTTTGTGGACTTCTTCAATGAGAAAATGCCCAAGCCTTTTAAGTGGACAGTATTTTCCAATCCAGAAATGAGCTTAAAGGTAGGTAGTAACACCTATGCTTCAGCTTGTCGTTCATGAACTGATTTAAACAGTGTTTGCCGTGCTCGTTGAAGCTGTTCAGCAGCTTCATTATCGCTCATGGCTTCCGCTTCTGCCTTCAGCTGTTCCAGAGTGATTCCTTCTTTCAGATACTGCTCCGGTTGGTCAAGCGACAGGAATTTCTCATAGGGTGTCATCATGTTTTCATAACGGTAAACCTTCTTTTCCTTCCCTTTCTTATCGATTAGGGTTTCAGGGTAGAAGCAGGGGCGATGGTAGTTGATGTAAGGGTTCAGATACTTCTTATCAAACTCGTTAAACTGCTCCGCATGGTGTTGTGGTATATGTGCATGACCCAGCAGCTTTCTGATCACTGAACCATTCTTGCTTTCAACCAGTGCGTTGTCATTGCTGTGTCTGGATCGGGACTTGGACAAGGCAATATTGAGCTTGTTCAGCAGTGCCGCTACCTGATGATTAATGAACTCTGAGCCATTATCCGAGTGGAATTCCAGCAGCCTGAATGGAAAGCCTGCCAGCAGGCCTTCAAGCACTGGCACCAGGTATCGCTCGCTGATTTTCTCAACGGTGCATACCACTTCGTACTGGGTCACCTCATCAACCGCATTGATGTGATAAAGCCCCTTAACGCCGTCTTTATCGCCCTGGTGTACCGTGTCAACCCGGATATAGCGCGGTCGACCTTGAGGATCAGGCCTGCGACGCACACCAATCGCTCTTTGCGTTGAGCGTGTACTGTTTTTGTTCCCTCTGGTTCGTTCATAGGTCTTGGATTGCCTGAGGTTATAGAGATGAGAAATGGAGATGGTTGCCAGCCGTTCATACCGGCCATCTCCCTGCTGAAATGCTCGTTCACAAATTTTTTTGATGGCAGGCCCACTCAAGTCGCTGTGTAGCCGATCAGTGTGGGCAAGAAGGCGAATATCGGCTTTGGTATATCTTGTCCTGAAGCCATTGTTGGAAGAGTGATGCCGCTTAACAGTGCCTTTATTGGTGTACTGGTTAATAAGCCGGGTTACTTGAGCCGTCGAATAGCCGCTGGCTACGGTCAGGTAACGCCTGATAAGCCCCTTACCCTCTCTACCAAGAGAGCGGTATTTAAAGTGACTGAGGGTTTGCTCTATCCACTGATAGCATTCGTCTTTGGAGTCCCAGCCGGGCTCAAGACAAGCCTCTTGTGACAAGAGGGTTTTCACATCGTCAAGCGTTTTTATGAAGTGGGTGTTCATGATGATTTTCATGTCCTCATCATGAACGACTGTACAGAAAACTACAGGCTCATTTCGTGCTAGAAACAAGCCTGCCCTTCAGGCTCATTTCATATTGGAAGAGACTTGGACTCATAAAAGGTCGGCCATTACAGATATAATACTGTATGGGGGTTAGCGCTTGGCTGCACTAGCCGTGGCCGTTACTTCTTGACGGAAATTTGTCTGACCCATGCCCGTGGTTTTGTGTCGGTTGCACAGGACTCTCTTCCTTCCCCCTATTTCCCTCCTCAAGCTTGAGTGCTCCTTTCATACGGTTTTCTCCTATTTTTGAATAGCTTTTTGCAGTGATGCGGGCAGGTCAAATGCATCCCGGTTGGCGGCTCCATTGTCTGTGAATGTTTATCATGTCTCCGGTCTGTTTAAAAAGTGGTACAAAATTCAGCAAACAGTGTTGAAATCTTCAGGGTGAGTTAATACGATAAACATTCGGTAGGTAGTTTTCATAAACGAACTGCAGGACTTTCTACATGGACGTAGATGGCACACCGAACCTTCCTCTGGATCTCAACGAGATGAATCAGTCGCTGACCATCATCGTTACGGAGCTGGATAAACTGGACCGCCGTGGCGAAAAATGGCTGGTCATCGCACTGGATGTTATTCGCTGCCGTTATGGGCAGGAGGGCAGGCACCATGAATCACCCGGAGATGGCCAGACGGCTGCAACAGGCCATGGAGTTGGCAGCCATTTCCAGCGTACCCAAACTGGCCCGTAAAACGGGCATTGACCGGGGGTATCTTTACCGGTTATCCCAGGGCGAAATTCGTACCCCTCATAAGTACCTCGATACCCTGGCGGAAGCCATGGGGGTAAGCCCTCACTGGCTGGGCGCCGGAATTGGTGAACCGTACGACCATGAACGCACGGTTCCCCGGCATCGCCGCTACTTCAGAACGGTAACGGTCGTACCAAACGAAGGCGACAGTTACGATATCGAGGCGGAAGTACCGAATATTTTCAGCAGCCACCGGCATATACCGGTGGAGGAGGAGCGGTATCGGTACCTCTATGTTCCGGAGACCAATGACTATTTTCCGGCCTACACGCTGCTGACGGTAGAGCAGGAATCGCGCCCGGGCCCAGGTTTTTTTGTTGCCTGGATCAACGGGGAGGGGCGAAAGCGACTGGGCAGTTTTGTTGCCCATTACCAGGGAATGGATTGCGTGTATAGCAAAGATCCCGATATGGAGGTGATCGGCAGAGTGAGAAACATGGACTACTGGCAGGCAGAACCCAGTGAGGAGGTGATCAGAAAGTAAAAGGGGTGATGATGGACCATGAACAATAACAACAGGGCTGTTAACACTATGCGATTAATCGATTACGACCCGGAAAAGGATGAGGTGCTGGTCGTCAAGGCCGGTCTGACCACACACCGCAAAATCCGAACCTTCATAGAAACCGGTCAGGTGGATGAATTGAACCGACAGGATCGGGCCAGGCTCCACAAGATGTTGCAAGGCCATCCGTTTGTGTTCACCGATCATTGCACCTTCGGTGGACACTCCTTCTCAGTCTCCTCACAACATACCCTGCTGCGGGTATTGCGCCTGGCGTATATGGCGGTGGTCATTCTCTGCCCCCTGGCGTTTCTCGGGCAGACTGAGTTGCTGGGTGTTATCCTGACTGGCGGATCACTGTTTTTTTCGCTGTCCTTTACGTTTCTGGATTGTATTTCAGAACTCTATGGGTATCGCCGGGCCAGAGGCTTGGTAATCGATGTCTCTGCTGTGCTGATGGTGGTCGGTCTGCTGGGACAGTGGTGGGCTGAATGGATGGGGTTGGACCCGCTGATCAGGGAACTGACCGGTAATTTTATGGCCCTGGGATGTGCCCTGTTTGTGACCGATATGATCAATATCGGGATTTTCCATAAGCTTCGCAAAAAGATGCAGAACCGAGGCTTTGTGATTCGCTCGGCTTTATCGTCTGTGATTGCCATGGTGGTTTTTGCGCCCGTAGGCGGTTTTATTCGCTTTGGTGAATTTTGGCATAATGATGCAGTGAGCGAATTGATCAAGGACACCACGTTGTCAAAGATCATCCTGTCGCTCTGTTTTCTGGTTATCGGCACGGTGATTGTGTATGGAACCCGGCAGTGGCGTCGTGAATACGTGAAGTAGGGCTTCATTATAAACTGGTCGTGTACTCAACAGGCAGAGACCCGAGCGGTAAAGTGGGGCTAAATAGTCGCCGCAAGCCAGAGTCGGGTCAGTCGATCCTTTTGCAATAGGCAATCTGGCCCTGGTGATCTGGTTATCGTCAGCGGCTATTCAATGTCGGGCACACTGACCCGTTCAGACATTGGTTAATCAAGCTGACCGGGCACATCATCGAACGCTTCGATTTGTGGCTGATAGTATTGCCGTTCGATCCATTCCAGTGCCTTCTGAAAGGCCAGCGCACCGTATTTGGCACAGCTGAAACGACGGGTGTGAACGGTCTCCGATGTGTCGCCTTCCTCAAGCTGAAATCGTGCCTGCCAACCGGTTTGCCCATCCCGCAGTGTGTATTTTTCAATTTTTATCATGACTGGTGATGATTCCCTGTGTCGTGGGTTGCAGGTCTGGCGTCAGCCTGTCCTCCTGAAGGTGCGCGATTATTAACCACTTGGAAGGTGTAAGTATTGATACGTATCAATACTTATTGTTGCCACGTTTTGACAGGGGAGTCCATGGTTGAATCGTGTTGCAGATTAATAGCTTTCCAACTCTGATATGGCCATCTGTTTCCGTTCCGGGCTGGTGTGGAGGTATTTGGCGGTGACATCCAATGACTCATGGCCCATGAGCTCCTGGATGGTGACAAGATCCACTCGAAGCTCAGCAAGGCGGGTGCCGAAGGTATGCCGCAACCCATGGAAATCGATTTTGCCGGTCAGTCCAGCCGCTTCCCTGGCTTTATACCAACGGCGGTCAATGTACTTGTGACTGGCTCTCTGGCCAGAGCTATTTGGGAAGACCAGGTCGGTGTGGCCTGTTTGGTCGAGCCAGACTTTGAGTATGCTGGATGAAACATGATTCATCGGAATGTATCGGGTCTGGAGTGATTTGGTGCGTGCTTTCTTTTTTGGGTGGCTGTCGGAATGATCCCCCATACCCACCACGGTAATGACCCCGGACGAGAAATCAATGTCGTTTACTTTAAGGTTGAGCAATTCACCTTTGCGCATGCCGGTGTGGATGGCCACCATGACTAATGGCCGGAGCATATCGGCAAACTTGCCTTCGTACTGGTTATCCAGTTCCCGACGGTACTCGTCGTATTGATCCAGACCGGCCATGAGTTTTTTCTCATAGTCACGGGTCAGGTATTTGATCTTTTTGCTCTTGTCCTCTTTGAGCCGTTTGACTTCGGACATCGGGGTTTTCTCCAGATAGCCAGCCGCGACGGCTTTGGTCAGAATGCCCCGAAGATCGTTCATAATCCGGTTGCCACCCGTGGGGGCGCCGGGGTAATTGTTGAGCCACTTGCTCATATCAAAGGCGGTAATCTGGGACATGGGCTTATCAAGCCACTTTGCGAAATGACGTTTGATGTTTTTCTCGGCTTCGTCCGCCGTTACCTCAGGGGTGACGCTTCTGAAGTCGCCTTCAATAAAAGCCCGCAGGGTATTTTGTCGGTTTTTTTCAATCGCCTTGCGACGCTCTCGTTTTTGTTCCTGCGGGTCGTTACCCGTTGCCACATCCCCAGAAGCTGCTCTTGCCATTGTCCGGGCCTGTTCGACGGTAATCTCCCCATGCTTGCCAAGGGGGTGTTTTCGGTTGGTTCCGGTAACGGGGGATTTGTATTCGTAGTAGAAGTACTTGCCGGTTTTCTTTAACTGGCAGGAGAACCCACGGATCTCATTGTCCCTGAGGGCTTTCTCACCCATTTTTGATACACTGCTTTCAGTGATTTTCTTGATCATCTCCATCAACCCCAATCATTGCTCATTGATTCGGAATAGATTCGGACTCAGTCTGCCGAAACGGTATTGCAACTTTCTGGTATGATCTTACTAATTAGCTCAGAGTGCCAGATATATCAAGGGGTGTAGGGTTGTTCATTATTGGTGATATAGTACCTAATAGCAGGGTTTCTACGACCTTCCCTCTCCATGTGAGAGTAGGTCATCGCCAGGCACCAATTAGAGAACCCCGATAGAGCAATCCGTCGGGGTTTTTGCTGTGTGGTAAAAAAATATAGGAAGGGAAATTAGATCACGGCAAGCATTTTCAACATTAAATTAAGGCGGAATTCTGACGCTTTTGTTTGGGATTACATACTTTCTTAATAAATAACTTGTAAGTAGTTTACCGATTTTTCCATGAACTAACGTTGAAGTTATAACCTCCAGCAAGAGCTAACCCTTCGTGGAAAATCAAATACAAATAACAATAACCTTTCTTGTCTACTTTGTTGCCATGCTGGGTGTCGGCTATATAGCTTGGCAGAGAACGCAAAACTCCTCTGACTATTTTCTAGGTGGCCGTTCATTAGGGCCATGGTCAGCAGCACTAAGCGCTGGTGCTTCTGATATGAGTGGCTGGCTATTGCTTGGTCTACCGGGGTATGCATTTGCTGCTGGGTTTGAAGCAATCTGGCTAGGTTTAGGGCTGCTTGGAGGAACCTGGTTGAACTGGCTTCTGGTTGCGCGCCGCTTAAGAATATACAGTGCAGTGGCTAATGATTCGCTCACTCTTCCTGAGTTTTTCTCCAATCGTTTTTCTGATCTGAAATATATCCTGCAGCCAGTCAGTGCTGGTTTTATTTTAATTTTCTTTCTTTTTTACACCAGTTCAGGATTGGTAGCTGGCGGTAAACTCTTTGAGTCGGTTTTTGGTTTTGACTACGAGCTGGCTGTGATTCTTGGCATGCTCAGTGTGGTTTCTTACACACTGTTTGGCGGTTTTCTGGCGGTTTGCTGGACTGATCTGGTTCAGGGCCTACTGATGTCTGCGGCACTATTGATTGTTCCTGTGACGGTACTGGAGGTGACGGGTGGAGCAGAGCAGGTGTTTACTGAGATTGAACAATTGAACCCCCATCTGACCAATCTGTTCACAGATATTAATGGTGAAGCTCTTTCTGTGATTACTGTTTTGTCATTATTGGGCTGGGGACTGGGCTATTTTGGTCAACCACACATCATGGCCCGTTTTAAAGCAGTGCAGTCCAGCAACCAGTTAATACTTGCGCGGCGTATTGCGATTTCATGGACTGGGATCTGTATGTTGGGAGCGTTGCTGGTCGGGCTGACAGGTATCATTTATACCCAGCGACAGGGGTTAGTGTTAGACGACCCCGAAGCCATTTTCATGTTGATGGTTAATACTCTCTTTCATCCAGTGATAGCAGGTATTCTGCTGGCCGCTATCCTGGCGGCCATTATGAGCACGGCAGATTCCCAGTTGCTCGTATGCTCTACTGCAGTTGCAGAGGATTTTTATCGAAATATGCTGCGTCCCAATGCCTCTACAGGAGAATTGCTAATAGTTGGCCGTATTGCAGTTGTTGGTATTGCAGTATTGGCAACAGTACTGGCATTAAACCCGGACAGTTCTGTGCTGGAGATGGTTGCCTATGCTTGGGCTGGGTTTGGGGCAGCCTTTGGTCCTGCGCTACTTTTTTCACTTTACTGGAAAAGAATGAATGGGTTAGGAGCCCTTTCTGGTATTGTGGTGGGAGGGGTTACTGTAGTGATATGGCGCTCAATGAGCGGGGGTATTTTCGAGGTGTACGAGATTATTCCAGGGTTCATCGCTGCCTCAATCGCAATAGTGATGTTTAGCCTGATCGGAAAAGCACCTTCTGAAGAGGAGTCGGAAACCTTTCAGAAGGTACAGGCGCTTGTGAAATCACCATTGGGTCAGGACGAGCCGGTTGCTGGCTAGTTGTGGCGTGGATAACGCCAGAAATTAGGGCTGAAAGGCAGGGTCAGCGTTGTATCCTCGCCAGCAAGACAGGCTTCCGGATGGTACCTGCTCAGGTGGTAACGTACACGTTGTTCCTGCTGTTTTGATACATCTACCATAATCAGATGCTTACCTTTTACCAGGTCATCGTGGAATCGTGCTGTTTTGTAGTTCTCACGAGTGACACCGGCCAATCCACCGCTCCATGCGCCAAAGAGTGTAAAAACACCAGCGATCAGTAAAAGAGCGGGTAGAGGTATATCTACCCCAATCGGGTTCCACCACTCAATCAGCGTAGCCGCTAACAGGCCAATGACACCGCCAATTAGAGCACCCAGTTCTCCCGAGTGAAGTACATCGTTTTCCTGTAACATGTTGGCACTGTGAACCTGCCTGTGAAACAAGCCTGCTTCATTTCGGCTTAAAACATGGAGGTGCCAATCGGTGATACCATACCGGTGCAGGTCTTCAGTAATTTTGGTTACACTGTCAAGCGAGCCAGTCAGGTAGTAGAGACGTTTCATAGTAAACTCCTGCTTTACTGCGCGCAGAATCTATGAATAGAGTATAGATTATCCTGAAGGCTGCCTGAGAATAGATCACTCTGCTGAGTTGGCAGCAAACGTGTCTAAGTGTTCTGTTTTGTTTGGCGAATAGCGCATTATTCCTTTTATAAAACGTAATGCGTATCCTCAATGTTCTGCCATCCTCGCTAGGCGGCTGCTCTCAGGCAGCCTCCCAATGCCCCACGTTGTTTTAGGTGAATTGACGATGAAACAAATAAAAGTTGCAGTCAGAAAGAAGGGATCCAAGAGTACTCAGGAGTTCAGTGAAGCAGATAATGAGCTGAAACAGACACTGGAGAGACTGGCTAAAAAGGGACTGAATCCTATGCAGATGTGTCAGAAACTTATTGAGCATGACGTGAAACATCCCGGAGGTGGGGACTGGACTTATGACCGGGTCGTTGAGGAATGTGAGCGGTTAAAGGTGTGATACCCCGGCATTCAGCCGGTGAGGCAGTCTCTTTCTAGGCGTATTTAGAACAACCTCACCATTGACAGTATGGTTATTATTTTGTGGTCTTCAGCAGATCCTGGAACCGGCGCAGCTTCTCTTCCTGAGTCAGCTGAGGGGGGGGGGCGGATGGCTCCTGAATAAGCGGGCCGTAATCCAATATTGATGCTTCTTCTGCTGTTTCCTGTGGCGCGGCGCGCTCCTGAAGCCAGGCATCCATCACATCAAGGGCCTCTAACAACCCTTGATGTTCATCTGATTCATTCGGGTTATCAGTATCCGCCATCAGGTTTATTTTCTTTGCCAGATTACTGCGTATTTGGAGAATTCGCTCTTCTGAGATCTGCTCCCTGTTCTGTTCCAGCCATTTTCTGGCTGACTCCCCATTGGTGGCCATGATGAATAGTTACCCGTACTGATGAACAAGACTACCTGATGGAACTGATCAAGGATTCAGTTCTGTATGAAAGGTATGTGTTTCAGAGTTAAAAGAAACACAATGATAAAAAGTTAAGTTGAAAAATTCATCTACTATTACACTCAGTTGGCTATACCCGTAGGAAAGGTATGGCTTTTCTCGGTAAATACGATCCAGATACCGGTGGCCAATCTACGTACAATTACGTTATCTTACGATGCTTTATTTTTAACTATTTTTATTGGCAGGATGTCTTGACCAGTGTAATTCAGGCTCAGTTTGCATTTATGGTGGAACAGTTGGAAAAGCTGTTAACACAACCTTTGCCTGAAAAGCGGCTTGTTAGAATTGAGCTCCCTTTGCCAGCTATTCACCTTCAGGGGTTTCTGGCTGCGCAGGACTGTTCTGAAACAGCGCTCTGGAGGGATAGGGAAGGCGATCATACCATCGCGGTTCTCGGTTATAGCTGGTCAGAAAAATTATCCTGCCGGCAGGACCTGACCTCAGTATTTGCCAGTGTCCGAAAACTCCTGAATCATTTGCCAGAGCATGCAAGCAGTCACTGCCTATGCTACCTCTCTTTTGCGGATGATGAGTCTTCAATATGGTCAGCTTTTGGTTATGGAATGGTCATCTTGCCACTGTTGGAACTGCTACAGACTCGCAAGGGAATGGTGTTGGGGGTGAACCTCAGATCTGACAATGCTTTGGAATACCAGAACAGTATTCGTAAGGCTCTAGGGATTATCACAACACTTAACTACAGCCAGCAGTTGCCCGAGGCTGACTTTACTTTTCAGCTTGAAGGTTACCAGCCTGATTTGAATGTCTGGAGTCAACTTGTTGGCAAGGCTGAGCAGGCCTTTGTATCAGGAGTGCTGGATAAAGTGGTGTTGTCACGGGAAACGTGTCTGAAGCTTGAGGGGCAGCTCTCTCCATTCTCATTGCTTTATGCATGGCAGCAGGCGAACCCGCATTCTTATCAGTTTTTATTTCAGGGGGAGGGGCAAACGTTTTTTGGCTGCTCTCCTGAACGATTGGTTAAACGACTGGAAAATATTATTTCTACTGAGGCCCTGGCAGGAACAATTGTACGTGGTCAGAACCTGCTTGAAGATTCCCAGCTGGAAAGCCTGCTGATGAACGACAGTAAAAATATCCATGAAAACCGTCTGGTTCTGGATGATATCTGCCATAAGCTGCAACCACTCTGTCAGTCCCTGGAAGCGGATCGCAGTCACTCTATTGTTAAACTTCGCCATATCCAGCATTTGCGTTACCAGATTCGTGGAATATTGAACCGTGATGTGTGTGATGAACAGTTACTGGATGTGCTTCATCCGACCCCGGCAGTAGGGGGAACGCCAAGAGAAGAGGCATTGTCGTTTATTGAAGCAAATGAGCCCTATGCTCGTGGATTGTATGCCGGTGTTTGCGGGATTGTTGGTGTTCGAAAGAGTGATTTCAGTGTGGCGATTCGCAGCGCCCGTTTGGTTGATAATGCCCTGATGCTTTATTCCGGAGCGGGTATTGTGAAAGATTCTGTTGCTGAAGATGAATGGGTCGAGCTGAATAACAAAATTGCAACGGTACTGGATATTCTGGATCGTCAGAAGACATCAAAAGATGATTTCGCTGTATTGTCTGGTCAGGCAGGACAGCATGTTGCTAGTAACCATGATTTCGCAGCACTTTCTTAGGCCCTGCTAACCTACCTGCTGAAAACCCTGAAGCAGCGCAGTAGCAATGAAAATACTGTAATACTTCATTTATGGCTGGCTGTCAGAGCCGGTGAGTTTATTCATGACATTTAAAACCGACTACGCAAACATCAACGGCATCTGGTCTTCAGTGCTGATTGAAGAACTGTGGCGACTGGGTGTTCGGCATTGTTGTATTGCCCCTGGATCTCGCTCAGCACCATTGACATTTGCAGTGGCAGATCATGAAGGCATGACCCGCCACGTTCATTTTGATGAGCGTGGCCTTGGTTTCTTTGCCCTGGGGCTGGCCAAAGCCACCGGAGAACCAGTGGCCCTGATCACAACGTCAGGCACTGCTGTTGCCAATCTCTACCCGGCCATTATAGAAGCTCACCAGTCGGGTATTCCACTGGTCGTTCTGACAGCTGATCGTCCTCCCGAGTTGATTGACTGTGGGGCAAATCAGGCGATTGACCAGCTGAATATTTTTGGTAACTATACCGGATCGACGTTGGATTTACCAACGCCGGACCGCTCCATTTCCCTCCGATGGTTGCTGGGGAGTATTGATCAGGCCTATGCCCGCTCATCAGCACGGGGGCTGCCACTGCACATCAACTGCATGTTTCGGGAACCTCTCTACCCACATCAGGTGGAAGAAAGCACTCATATTGAAAATGAGGTCTATCTTGCCAGTATCCAACAATGGATATCATCTCTAACACCTAATACTGAGTACTTTGTTCCAGAGGCAACCCTGTTGCCAGATTTGGCTCGATGGCAGCATTTTACGGACGGCAAGGGCTTGATTGTTGCTGGGCGGGTGATGCCTGAGACTGATGTAAATGCAATTGTGCAGTTATCAGAGCGCCTGGGCTGGCCGTTAATAGCGGATGTTCAATCACAGCTCCACGGTCACCCACAAGCCATCAGGCATGCTGATCTTTTATTGGCCAGTTCAGCCTGTGAAAGCGTATTCAATGAGGTCGACCGTGTGCTCCAGATTGGCGGTTACCTGACGTCCAAGCGTTTGGATCAGTTTATTGGCCGGCACTATTGGAAAGAATACTGGATGCTTGACCCTGCTCCCAGAAGAGTCGATACAGGGCAACGGCAGAGTGTGCGCCTGATAGGTAATATTGATTCGGTTTGTCATCAACTGTTGCTCTGCAGTGAGGATATACAGGCTGACAGAGAATGGAGTTTGCCATTGACGGCGCGGGCAGAGAAACTTGGCGACGAGCTGAAAAGTCAACTGCCAAGCCAGCTTAATGAGCAATGGCTCGGTGCTTCTTTAGGAGAACTATTACCTCCTGAAAGCAGTTTGTTTCTTGGCAACAGCCTGCCTATACGCATGGTGGATATATTCTCAGTACACCATTTACCACGGGTTTATGCTAGTCGTGGCGTCAGTGGTATTGATGGGCTCATTGCTACCGCGGCTGGATGTGCTGAAGGAGATCAGGCGCCAATGGTTTTACTGATTGGGGACATCTCCTTCCTCCATGACCTTAACTCCCTGCAACTGGCAGCTCAGAGTAAAACGTCACTGGTTATTGTGCTGGTTAATAACGACGGTGGTGGTATTTTCTATGTGACCACCAAAGGCTGCAGCAATGATGCCGTCCAGGTGGCTAAAGATTATTTTGTGACACCCCATGGGCTTTCCGCACAGCATGCTGCTGAACTATTCAGTATTGATTATTCGGCGCCACAATCCATTGATGATTTTACATCGCAGTTTAATAGAGCATGTTCTAAAACTGGTTGTACCATTATTGAAGTTTTTACTGAGTCTGGTCTGGGGGCAAAAAGCATTGAGCAGGCCGTAAACATGGCTAAAACACTGTGAGCCTGTCCTACTATTGTTCTGGTGCTGCCAATGCGCCAGCCCTGGTATTACTGCATGGTTTTCTGGGCAGTGCAGGTGACTGGCAGCCCCTCTTGGCATTGCTGAAAGATGACTATCATCTGATTGCAGTTGATCTGCCGGGACATGGCTCAAGCCAGTGGGTAGAGGAGGATGCGCAGGGAGCGGACTATTTCTGCCATCGTCTGGAACAGACGATTCAAACCATTGAACAGATAGAAGGCATTAGTCTGAAACCTTTCAACCTGCTGGGCTACTCACTGGGCGGTCGTCTGGCCATGGCATATACCATTGCTTACCCGGAGCGAGTAGAGAAACTTTTACTGGAAGGTGCGCATCCAGGGCTGGTCAGTGAGCAGGAAAGAAGCGAGCGATACCAGTCAGATCTTCAGTGGGCAAGGCGCTTTCGAGAGGAGCCTGTGGCTGAAGTCCTTTGGGACTGGTATAAACAGCCGGTGTTTTCGGACCTGGATGATAGCCAGATTCGATCTTTGATTCATGAGCGCTCAAAAGGCAGTGGTTTGCTATTAGCCGACGCCTTGGTGTCATTCAGTTTATCGAAGCAGCCAAATTATCGTCAGGCACTCTGTCAGTTCAGAGCTGGTTCAGCACTGTCGCCATGTGTTCATTATTTTTATGGTGAAAATGATCACAAGTTTGGACAGCTTGGGCAGCATTTACTGGCAGAGCATGTGATTCACAGTGTCCACCCTGTAGCTGGGTGTGGGCACAATGTTCATCGGGAGCAACCAGAGGCCATGGCCCGGTTGCTTAGAACGCTATAAGGAGTTGGATATGAGCAAACAGCTGGATGCAGGTGTAATCTGGGAAAACCTCAGTGGTGATTATGAGGATATTCTGTACCACCGGGCAGAAGGTATGGCCAAAATTACCATTAACCGTCCGGAAAAGCGCAACGCGTTTCGCCCTCAGACTATTGTAGAAATCCAGAAGGCTCTGGAGTCTGCACGTTTTGATGAGTCGGTGGGTGTGGTGATTCTGACCGGTGCTGGCGATCTGGCTTTCTGCTCCGGTGGAGACCAGAGCGTGCGTGGAGATTCTGGCTATAAGGATGATAAGGGAACTCATCATCTGAATGTTCTCGATCTACAACGTCAGATCAGAACCTGTCCAAAGCCGGTTGTTGCCATGGTTGCCGGTTATGCCATCGGTGGTGGTCATGTCCTGCACCTGGTATGTGACCTTACTATTGCTGCGGATAATGCCCGCTTTGGTCAGACTGGTCCAAAAGTAGGTTCATTCGATGGCGGTTTTGGTGCCAGCTATCTGGCACGTATTGTCGGGCAGAAAAAAGCCCGGGAAATCTGGTTCCTATGTCGTCAGTACGATGCGAAGCAGGCTGAAGACATGGGGCTGGTTAATACCGTTGTGCCTTTGGAAGAGCTGGAACGTACAACCGTAGAATGGTGTCGTGAGATTCTGCAGCATTCCCCTCTGGCACTTCGTTGCTTGAAATCTGCCATGAATGCCGACTGTGACGGCCAAACTGGCCTGCAGGAGCTTGCAGGAAATGCAACGCTGCTGTTCTACATGAGTGAAGAAGCTCAGGAAGGGCGGGATGCTTTTCTGGAAAAACGCCAGCCAGACTTTAGCCGTTTTGGTCGCAATCCTTGATCGGTCACAGCGCCTGATCCCACTTTTTTATAAACCATCTATGAAACACTGCAAAGCCGATATCCTGAGGTATCGGCTGCCTTTAAAGCAGCCATTACAATTGAAGCATTTCTGCCTGAATGAGCGGGAAGGGCTGATTTTACGCTTGAGTATTGGTCATCGGTATGGTTATGGCGAAATAGCGCCACTGCCGGGGTTTAGCCGTGAGAACCTTTCAGAAGCTGGTGAACAACTTCAGGTGTACTGTCGGGCATTTAATGCTGGTGGTTTTAAGCCTTCATCTTTCAGTGATCTGGCTAACTGTGCTTCTCTCACTGAGACTCTGGGGGCACCGTCAATTCCATCAGTGTTATTTGGTATTGAATCCGCACTGTGGTGGCTGAGGCAGGATCATTGGTTTGTCCCTCCAGAAACAGGGCCTCTTTTGCAGGGCAGCACTGAGCATATTCTCCAGCGGCTTGATCAGTGGCAGGGGAACTGGCCGAATGAGTTCAAGCTGAAGATAGGGCGAGGTTCAATTGAAGACGACTGTGTCAGAATTAACCTGGTTCTGAAGGCATTGCCGAAGTCCGTTAATATCAAGTTGGATGCCAATCAGCAATGGACATTGGATCAAGCCATGCGGGTTGCTAATTCTATTGACGTAGAGCGAGTTAACTTTGTTGAAGAGCCAACAGCTAATGTGGCCGAATTTTCAGAACTGTACGAGAAGACCGGGCTTCACTTTGCTCTGGATGAAACGGTTCAGAACCCGGAATACCTTCTTCACCCCATGCAGGGGTTGGCTGCCATTGTTATAAAACCAACGCTGGTGGGTGGTTTCGAGCGTTGTCGGCAGCTGGTGACAATGGGCCGAAGCCTCGGTGTCAGGACTGTTTTCAGTTCTTCTTATGAGTCATCTATTGGTTTGCACATACTCGAGCAGCTCAGCGCTCAGTGGACACCAGAGGAACAACCGGGCCTGGACACCTCCTCTGCTTTTATCGACAGCCTGACCTCTGAAACGATTATTGCCGGTCAGCCGGTATCCATTAACCCTGCTTTTGTCAGCCTGGGAGATACAGGGCTGAAGAGAAGCCTGAAAGAAAGCAGTTGATGAAGACGATTTTCCCTGAATTGCAATACTGTCCAGTACGTCATCGAGCCATTAATCAGTCCACCTGTACAGCGATTCAGCTGGAGGAGGGCAGTGTCACTTTTCGCTTACTTGATGAATGGGTGGATGATTGTTGTCGTGTATACCGGGATAAGGGAATGAGACCTGGCAACCGTCTTCTGTTTGTCACCAGTAAACCACTGGATACTGTGATAGTTGCACTGGCCTGTCTTCGTTCCCAATGGGTTTTCTGCCCTGTAAACCCAGCCTTTCCAGAGGAGCAAAAGTCAGCCTATCGCGAGCGGATTGGTGCTACGTTGGTGGCAGACAGCGCGGGTGTTAGTTTTCATGGACGGCTTTGCCGGACGGAGGTGCGGCCTCGAGCCGAGAGTGGTCTTCAGTCTCTTGAGATCAGTCCTGAAGCCATTTACGACCTGATTGCAACATCTGGAACGACGGGCATCCCAAAGGCGGTAGCTCACAGTTATAAAAATCATTATTTCAGTGCGTTGGGCTCCATGCATACGTTGCCATTAACCTATGGCGATACCTGGTTATTGTCCTTGCCACTGTTTCACGTGGGTGGACTGGCTATTGTTCTGCGTTGTCTGCTGGCTGGTGCCACAATGGTGCTGTTTGAACGTAAACTGCCTCTGGATGAAATGCTGGCCAGGAAGCGGCTGACTCATCTTTCCCTGGTTAATACACAATTGTTCAGGTTAATCCAATCTGGCTTGTCTCTCTATGATGTGGGAGTACGTTATATTCTGCTGGGCGGAGGCGTTGTTTCCCCCAGGCTGGTGGAGGAGGTAGAAGCACAGGGCGTCACTGTTCTAACGACTTATGGTATGACCGAGATGGCTTCTCAGATTTGTACCGGAGAGCCGCTGTTTACCGACAGTGGTGTGACTTCCGGAGCGGTATTGCCATGGCGTGAGGTTCGTCTTTCTCAGGAAGGTGAGGTTCAGGTGCGCGGAGAAACCCTGGCAAAGGGGTACTTTCAAAATGGGCAAGTGACTCCATTGTCGGATGCTCGTGGATGGTTTTACACCGGTGATAAAGGACGTTGGTTTGGTGAACAGTTACAGATATGTGGCCGTATGGATAATATGTTGATCTCGGGAGGGGAGAACATTCACCCGGAAGAGATTGAGCAGGCCTTGCTGACCTTTCCTGAAATTGTCCAGGCTGTGGTCGTTTCAATGACGGACCCTGAGTATGGGAAGCGGCCTGTCGCTTATGTTCAGACTGTGGATGGTACCCTGAATGAATCATTTACAAAAGAGAGGCTGGCAGGCAAGATAGCTAAATTCAAAGTACCAGTACATATTCGTTTATTTCCTGAGCAGATAGCAGAATCAGGTATCAAGATTAATCGCCGCTTTTTTCAGGCACTTTTGGAATAATACTACGATACAGGCAGAATTCTGCCAGCAATGTACTAGACTAGGTTCAACAAACTTAGCCAGACCAAGTTGCAGGGTGCAGCTGGTCTGAATTTAGCAGTCAGACGTTGAAGTTAGAATAATATGAAAAATAATCACATTAGCTACAACGCCCCCAGTGACCTGACCTCCTATGATGAGACGCTGCCCCAGAACTCCCCGGTAAGAGCTTTTCTTGCAGTAAAGCTTCCTCTTGAACTTGCTGCAACGCTTCATAAGAAGGCTATTCATCGAGCCGGTGAAGGCCACGTTCATGACTTGCGCTGGGTCGCCCCCCAGCAGCAACACATTACCCTTAAGTTCCTGGGGAATAGCTCCCCCCGTCAATTACAGCAGTTAATTGGTAACCTTGAGAAGGTTCTGAACGATTACCATACTTTTGATAGTATGACTGGCTGTTTTCGCTTCTTTCCAAATGGAAGACAGCCCAGAGTGCTTGCATTGGAGATGCATTCAGGACAGGAATTGAAGCGGCTTTCGGATATTTGTGAACAGGCTGCTGTGCAATCTGGTTTCAGTGCAGAAACCCGGCATTTCCGACCACATGTCACATTAGGTCGATTCAAGCACCCTCGGCATGTAACCCATAGCCAGTATTTTAATCTACCCAGTTACCGCATGACAGTCGGTGAAATAGTATTGATGGAAAGTGAGAGCACTTCAGCTGGCACGAGATACAAAACTCTACACACTTTCCCGTTACAACCCTTTGCTATTAGTGCATAAGAAAAGCACTTGGTAGATAACTACTTAAGTATTGATGCCTATTCCATGAGTATCTGTTGATAAGCATCAAGTTGGTTTTTTGTTCAGCATGATATGCTGCAAAAAAACTACTGGATAATTCTATATGGAATTGGTGTGTCCTGCCGGTAACCTCCCCTCCCTCAAAGCAGCTGTTGATAATGGTGCTGATGCCGTATACATCGGCTTCCGGGATGAAACCAATGCCCGGCATTTTGCGGGTCTCAACTTTTCAGATCAGCGGGCAATGAAGGCGCTGGATTACGTTCACAGGAACCCCCGTGGCAAAAAGGTTCGACTGTTTGTTGCAGTCAACACCTATGCTCAGGCGACCAATTGGAGCCGCTGGAAAAAAGCAGTGGATATGTGTGCCGACTTCGGTGTCGACGCGCTGATCGCTGCCGATATTAGCGTGCTGGACTATGCCAGCAAGCGATATCCAGATCTGAATCTTCATCTTTCTGTCCAGGCTTCTGCCACCAATCAGGCCAGCCTGTCGTTTTATCATGACCATTTTGGTATCAAACGTGCGGTATTACCGAGGGTGCTGTCGTTAAAACAGGTTGAGCGACTGGCCCAGAAAAGTCCGGTGGAACTCGAGGTATTTGCCTTTGGTAGTCTTTGCATCATGGCGGAAGGGCGCTGCATTCTCTCTTCCTATGTCACAGGAGAATCACCTAACACAGCAGGTGCCTGTTCTCCCGCATCCGCTGTGCGCTGGCAGACAACAGCCAATGGTATGGAAACCCGACTGGGAGGTCTGTTAATCGACCATTTTGATAACGATGAACAGGCCGGGTATCCAACCCTTTGTAAGGGGCGCTTTAAGGTGAATGATAAAGTCAGTCATGCCATTGAAGAGCCTACCAGCCTCAATACACTGGATCTGATTCCTCAGCTCCATCAGGCCGGTATCAGTGCGGTCAAAATTGAGGGCCGCCAGCGAAGCCCGGCTTATGTGGCAGAAGTGGTGAGAATCTGGCGGGAAGCACTGGATCATTACAAGGCCAATCCAGGCTCTTTCATGACGAATGAACGCTGGATGAATGGCCTTTCTCGTCTATCAGAAGGTAGCCAGACAACACTGGGTGCTTATAACCGTCCCTGGCAGTAATTGTATTGTTGTCAGTACCTTGTGCTCTGATTGGACTTTTTTGAATCACAAAGGCACGAAGGCACAAAGAAGGCTTTTAACCCTTTGTGCCTTCGTGACTTTGTGTTGAGCAGATCGCGCTTCCGAGTAATTCCCGGAGCAGATATGGAATAAACTATGCAGATTACCCTTGGCCCATTACTGTTCTTCTGGCCGAAAAAAGAAGTTATTTCATTTTATGAAAAGGTTGCTGAGTCAGCTATTGATCGAGTCTACCTGGGAGAAGTCGTCTGCTCCAAAAGACGTGAGCTGAATCTGGGTGACTGGCTAGCCATAGCGAAATCATTGCAGTCAACAGGTAAGGAAGTCGTTCTGTCGACACTGACACTGATTGAAGCCGAATCTGAGCTGGCTCAGGTCAGTAAGGTTTGTGAGAACGGTGATTTTGCTGTAGAAGCCAATGACATGGCGGCTGTCCATTACCTTTCCAAAGCGGGTATCCCTTTTATTACCGGTCCCTCTGTGAATCTGTATAGTGCTGAAGCGTTGGAGGTTTTGCATCGAACGGGTTTAAAGCGCTGGGTACTCCCAGTGGAACTCTCTTTTGATCACCTGAAATTGATCATGAGCCGCCTGAAAGAGCTGGGTATTACTGATCTGGAAACAGAGGTATTCAGCTATGGCTATCTACCGCTGGCATACTCTGCCCGTTGCTTTACTGCGCGTACACATGAACTGAGCAAAGACAGCTGCGAGTTCAGCTGCATTAAGACATCTTCAGGAATCCCTCTGGCTACCCAGGAGGGCGATGCACTGTTTACGATTAATGGCATCCAGACGCTTTCTGGCAGCTGTCATAACATTCTGGATCAGTGGCGGGCAATGGAGAGTGCAGGGGTGATGGCCATGCGCCTTTCCGGGCATTCGGAAGATGTTCTGGAAGTGGCGAATGAATTAGCTATGGTCATTGGGCGGAGTAGTGACAATTCAATTACTGTTGAAAGCCAGCATTGTAATGGCTATTGGTTAGGAAAACCGGGAATCAAGAAGTAAGGAATAGACAGTCATTAAAATTATAAATTGTGCCATACTTTCGAGGGGATTTTTTGTATGTAAGCATATAAATTAAGGTGTTCTGTTGTTCCCTGAATTTAACAATACCATTAGTGATATATCATCAGCGTTTCAGCGATCTCATTTATAGGTTGCCCTTGGGTGGCAAGATATCATCAGTCGTTATCGACGCTCATCTCTTGGCCCTCTGTGGCTAACCATTAGTATGGTTGTCACAGTGACTGCCATGGGACCACTTTATGGTGTTTTATTTGGGTTTGACTTTGAAACCTTTATTCCTCATCTGGCACTTGGTCTCATTTTCTGGGGTTTTATATCTACATCGATTATTGAATTCGGCGATGCATTTTTTCTTTCCTCAAACTATTTGAAGCAGGCCAGTTTTCCACTGACAATTTTCATCCTGAGGGTTTGCTATCGAAATCTGATTATTCTTGGTCATAACATCGTAATTTATCCGATTATTATGTTAATTCTGGGAATAACACCTGACTGGTTAATGCTGCTTGCAGCACCTGCGCTTGTACTGGTTTTTGCGAACCTGTTCTGGATAGGTATGGTGCTGGCATTTTTCTGTACCCGGTATCGGGATATGGTTCCTATCATCTCCAGCCTGATGACGCTAATGTTTTTCATGACTCCGATTGTCTGGAAAGTAGAGCAACTGCCTGAGTCAAGGCAGTTCCTGGCTAAGTTGAACCCTTTTTCAGCTTATTTAGAACTGCTCAGGCAGCCATTATCGGGTAAAGCTCCTGAACTCTTTTACTGGTACTACTCTGGGGCCACACTCATTGTCGGTATTGTACTGGGAGTTATATTCATGACACGTTATCGCCATCGGGTGGCCTATTGGCTGTAAGGTTTCTTTTATGCATATTCAGCTGAACAATGTATCGGTTCGGTTTCCTATTTATGATGCTAAACATCGTTCAATCAA
Organism: Endozoicomonas sp.; assembly: GCF_965196975.1. Taxonomy (NCBI): domain Bacteria; kingdom Pseudomonadati; phylum Pseudomonadota; class Gammaproteobacteria; order Oceanospirillales; family Endozoicomonadaceae; genus Endozoicomonas; species Endozoicomonas sp. Next base: position 2,543,684 of record NZ_OZ239981.1, on the reverse strand, counting down.
GCATAAAGTACTTAAGGCAGCCACTGGTGGTGCGATTATAGAATCGGGAAACCTCGTTGAGATTGAAGCCTTAAAAAATGTGACTCTGGAAATAGAAGAGGGCGAGCGTGTTGCACTAATCGGTCATAATGGTTCAGGAAAAACGACATTGCTTCGGGTCCTGGCAGGCGTCTATGCACCAATAACGGGTACGGTTTTGGTTAAGGGGCAGATAACAAGTTTGCTGGATGTAACGTTAGGAATGGATTTTGAGGCGACCGGTCTGGAGAATATTTATATCCGTGGTTTATTTATGGGCTTAAAACCGAAGGCTATCCGGCTTCTGGTGGATGAAATTGTAGGGTTTAGTGAGTTGGGAAGTTTCATTGATATGCCTGTACGAACCTATTCAAGTGGTATGGTTCTTAGATTGGCTTTTTCCATATCGACCAGTATTAAGCCAGAAATCTTATTAATGGATGAATGGATCAGCGTGGGAGATAGTGACTTTAAAGAGCGAGCAGAAGAGAGGCTGATGAGCTTTGTGAACCAAGCTGGAATTTTGGTGATGGCTACCCATGATAATGCCATGGCTAAACGTTTATGTTTCCGAAAACTGACTATCCAGCATGGAGAGATTATATAACACATATCAACTAATTTAATTTCTAACGCCTGATTGATAAAAAAATGTAGCGTCCTTTATCATAGAGCAGCTATCAATTTGTAGCAGTGAGTTATTAATGTTTTAGAATAGAGCAGGGTATAACCTTATTGCTTCATTTTTTGCATTTTTTGATGATTCACATAAGGGATCTGAGTCTATGATAGTATCTAAGATTTTTCTAGAATCTAATATGTTATTAAGTCTATACATGGATACGCTAAGCTGAATTATTACAGTATAAATTATCCCATTCTTAAGGCTTATTTTTCTGCGTATTGAATTCAGAACGTCTTCAAAAGATGAATACCCATTGTGGTATAAAATATCAATAAATAGATTGTGTGCTATAGAGTTGTTGCCTCGGTGAAGTTCGATCATTGCTATATGAAAGGGTGCTCTCTCTGAATGATTGAAACAATAGTGCTCTATTTTCACAGCTACTATGGGAACACCACTCATAATAGTTAACTGTCATGCCCGCTTCTGTTATTTCCAGCTCTACCAAAAGCATCGTTTTGCAAATTGAAGTTTCTATAGATTCAGGCAACATGCTGAATCTTGAAGATAGTTTACAGCGTGCACTCAATGAAGCCGGGCAGCTTGGAACAAAAGAGTTATTGGGGCTATTTGAATCACCCAATAAAGAACCTATCGTCGTTAATCAGCAGAAGTGGAACTACAAAGGAAAGGTTCTTAAGCACTATGAAACCTTATACGGTCGTATACCTTTGGAGCGCTCCGTATATCAGGGTGTCAGAGGTGGCAGTACTCTGGCAGCACTTGATCTTCGTGCCGGTATTATTGGTTCAGCTACCCCCAAATTTGCCAAGTCTATCGCCTGGAAATACAGCCAGATGCCAGCGCCTGCGGTAAAAGAAGATTTTGAGACCAACCATCAAAGGACGCTTTCAAATTCTTATATCAAGCATTTATCGGACAGAGTAGGTGCATTAATTGAAGACCAGCAAGACACTCACTACCACCTTCCTCCACTAAAAGAGCCTGTTGAAACAATAGCCATTGGTCTGGATGGAACCTGCATGCTGCTTTGTGAAGAAGGCTGGAGGGAAGCCATGTGTGGGACATTGAGCCTATATTCTGCAGATGGAGACAGGCTCCACACGATATATACAGCCAGTTCGCCAGAGTATGGTAAACAAAGCTTTATGAGCAAGCTCGACGAGGAGATTGCAGATCTAAAACGACTCTACCCAAATGCCACATACATCGGGGTAGCTGACGGGGCTAGAGAAAACTGGAGTTATTTGAAACAACATACCTCTGGGCAGATACTCGATTTTTATCATGCATCTGAATATTTAGCTGGAGCAGCGGAAGCACTGTTTCCAACCAGTAAGGCGAAGCGACACCAGTGGCTTGAAGACAGGCTACATAGTTTGAAAAACAAGCGTGGAGCAGCCAAAAAAATCCTTCAGGAAATTGAATCAGCCGAGCTCCCGAAAAAGACAATCGCACTGACAGAGAAGCGCTACAAAGCTGTGAGCTATTTTACAAACAATCACCAGTTAATGAATTATCATCAGGCGCTTAAACGCCATTGGCCAATAGGTTCAGGAGTTACTGAAGCGGCTTGTAAGACTCTGGTAAAGCAACGATTATGTGGTTCTGGAATGAGGTGGAAAGCAACAGGAGCGGAAGTGCTTTTGACAACAAGAGCACTGATCCAGAGTAAGGGGCGCTGGGAACAACTTTGGTCTGAGTTCATGACTGGAAAGGTTGAAGCTAACCTATGAGTCAGTTATCAAATTGAGAGAGCACCCATATGAAAATCAATTGCAGAAATTAAACCTTCTCCCTCCTGATTTATTGCCTTGGCTACTATATCGAATTTATGAATCCACTCTTTTGATAAATTCAGAAGAGTACTTGATGTGTTGTGATCTCCGCTGACGTAGTTTAGGAATCCTTTAAAATAAAGTAATGGACCTATGATAGAAAATCCTGAATTAATGATGCTGGATATATTTTTACATGATTTCAGACTATCAATATTTATATTTCTGATATCAATGTTATATTCATTAAATAGTATGTTTTCTATAGTATCCAGTGAATTTAGAGCAGAATTATATGCGCCAGTGTTAACTAATTCTTTAAATAATCTAAAGTTAAAACCAAGCCCAAGTGGGCCGCTTAAAAAAATATTTGATCTATATTTTAAGTAATCTAAATAATTTGATCTGTTTTTCACAAGTTCGATTTTTTTTACATCAAAATCATATGACAGAAATACTATTAGTCTTTCATTTTCCTTAAAAATTTTATAATTTCTAATCTTAAATTTGGAAAGTATCATTCTTATTGACTTTGGAGACATAACAAATGCATGAAAGCCTGGTGATAAAACAGATGTTGTAATAGCATCTTTGGCTCCTGGTACTACATATTCGGCATTTGGAGTCGTAAATGCAATAATACCGCCTTTGTTTAGATACTCAAGTTGTAAGCGCAAAAAGTTTTCAGGGTCACTTACGTGTTCAATTACTTCTGAACTATATATTAAGTCGTATTTTTCATTTTTTTTATTTTTAGAAACTAAATACTCATTGCTAATCGGTAGCTCAAGAGAAGAAGCCCCAACAGAACCATAATCAGCAGCCTCCATTCCCTTTAGATTTATTTTTTTATTATGAAATTTTAAGAAGTCTAGATTGAATCCAAAGCCGCAGCCTACTTCAAGGTAAGAATTTATATTTTTGATGTCAATGGTTGATATTATTGGAGTAAGCATAAAATCAATACCTGCTCCGCATTCAATGTAATGCCTTATAAAAGGGTTGTGTAATGACTCTGATATCGACTGATTATCATGCTTAGAGTTTTTTAAGTATATGTTTTCGTCAAAAAAATCAGATATTAACGAATTACAGAATTGGCATTTGTAATAATTAGTGCTGGTTTCATTGTTATTTCTGTATATATACAATGTTTCAGGGTTTATTGTGGTGAAAGGCTTTTCATTGTTTTTTGCAATTTTCTTACAAACTGGGCATCTAATTTTCATTCGTTAATGACTCTTAGGTAGGATTAAATATTAACTTAGGCCTAGGTGTATTTTGATTTTTTCTATTATTCTAAGGTCTTTATATACTCCATTTTTTAGAAGCTCATTTTGCATTGTTAAAAAAACACTTTCATTGTCAATGGTTTCTTTTAAGTAAGATAGGTAAGCAAAACAATCTGCTTTGTTTTTTCTTACTAAATCAAATTTGATGAAAGGTAATTTCTTGGCGTTGGCAAGGAAAAGGCCTAAATCATAAGCTATTACCATTCCTTTAAGCTCTGCTAATAGCTCTGTTTCAATATTATTGTTAATTATGGTTTTAGTTTTTTTGTCAATGGTTTGGTTGAATTGCTCTTTGTGATCTGTATAAATATTGTTGATGATGATTTTTAGAATATTTGTAACTATTCAGCACCCAGCAAAGGCGTATTGTTGTAATTTCGAACCGCTTTAAGAAGCGCCTGAAATATGTTCAACCCCTGCTTTTTAGCAGATGATAAATAGCTTCGGATTCGGGTAAACATGGTACCTCCGTCTTCGCTTCTGAAGCAGCCTGAGATCTTCTGCTTAAGTTTGGCCATCCTGGCATCACGTTCACTGCCATTGTTATCGAAGGGAATTGAAAAGTCCGACATGAAGCGCAACGTTTCAACCTTAAACTCAATAAGCCTTTTGAACAGGTTGTAGGCCTTGGTATTCCTGACCTTCTTACGTCCAAGCACCTGTCGTTGTTTTTCCATATAAGCGGTTTCCTTCGTGAGAGCCCTTTGAAGGATTTGGTCGTATATCGTCTCAATGCGAAGCTGTATTGCACCAGGCATTTGAGTCAGACCGGCTGCTTTGTATTTCTTGCAGAAGTGCAAGGAGAGCGTAAGCAATTTCATCAGCCGCAGAGCCAGCTTATTCGCATCCCTATCGACAACTCCCTGAAGCTCTCTCAGATGATGGGCATTACAAAGCACATGCACTGCCGCATAGGCAAAGTAGGACTTCCAATGATCGTGAACCAGAATGCCTGCAAAAGTCAGCAGGATGCCCATTGCATCCATTGCTTCACAACCTCGCCTTTCTGAGAGGTAGTAAAGCGTCCATTGGTCATCTCGCATAATGTGTAACCACCACAGTGAACCGTCAACCCGCATGCCAGTTTCATCCGCTCCTGCAACCGGACTTTCTTGTAAAGCATCGCGGATACTCTGCTCAGTAGAGGCCAGGTTCTCATGGGTATAGGCAACAAAATTGGCAACAGAGCCTGCGCTGACACTCATGCAATAAATAGTATTGAAATACTCAGACACCCGGTGATATGGGATGAAGTGATACTGGTTTAAATGAACAGCCATTGCCTGAGTCACTTCTCCGTATTGAGCAGCGGCTTTCACTCCTTGGGGAAACTCAGCGGTGTTCCGTTTACCACAAGGACATACTTTAACGTCTGCCCAGTACGCGGTAACTTCAAATTCTCCGGGTCTACCTGGATCAAAAACCTGTCGCTCAATGTATTTGGTGGGTTTAATATCGATAAGCGAAGACTGGCAACAGCAACATTTTTCAACCTTCAGATGCCTGACATAATCGGGTAAGGCGACACGTCTCAAACAAGAGCCTTGATGACCTTTCTGGCCACCTGGTTTATTGCCTGAAGATGGTCTAAGGCTTTTGGGGTTCGGTGTTTCCTGTGAGGAGCAGGGGGCTTCTTTGGAAGATGTATCACCTTTATCACTCCCTTTTTTACTGGGCTTTTGATAACCATCTGACGATGGTGGCTTACTACTGTTTTGACTGTTTTTATTAACCCTTTCTTCCAGTTCGCTGCAACGTTCCCGTAAAAGCGCATTCTCGGTCCGAAGCTCTTCATTCTCTTTAAGGAGAGCTTCGGTAAACGGAGTAGCTGGGAAGTCTGGTTCCATACTGGAGATTTGTTAGAAAAATTGAGTATAAGATGATGGTCGAAAAATCAGAAAATTCCAGATTTATATGAAGGGTGCTGAATAGTTACGAATATTTAAAGGAATCTTCTCGATGAATGAAGAGTATTCATTATCTTTTAGGGTGAAAATATTTAATGGATCATAATTGAAAATTGTCTCACAATTGGTAGATTGTATTGCTTTAAATAGACCTAGTTCTCCTTTGTAAACAGCATTATGTCTAGAATTCACTAATCGATAATATTTGAAAAACTCGTTGATTTCATGGCGCTTGAATAGGTTTATTGAAAAAGAGAAAAGAAAACTCTGACCGTGAAAATAAGGTGAGAGAGCATACGTACTACCATGATAGCTACACCCAAATAGTTCTATTTTAGAAAATAAATCTAGTAAATTTCTGTCAACTATTATTATTGAGTCATTTATAAATGTGATTTTTTTTAACGAAGCTAATGAATCAATTTTATTGTAGATATAGGAATACCCCTCTTTATAGGCTCCAATATCACGTCCGGAATTGTAGCGATTAATTATAACGCTGGCCTTCAAATCTTTTGTCAATTTGTGTGCTGTTTTGAAATCATCTGAGTTATTTATAAGTACAACTTCATCAAATATACTATTAAATATATTAAGGTGATAATTTATTATGTTTTTTTTATTCTCGGCAAGGTACGTAGCGTAGATTAAAATATGTGTGCTCTCACTTTTTAAATCTCCATTCATTAAATAAGATTTTGATATTTTAATATTTCTGATCTTAAAAAAAAGGTCTGAAATAATTGAATACAGTAAAGCTATTTTCTTTATGATCTCTTTGATTAGTAATAAAAAAAATCAGTGATCTTCATACACTTCGCTCACAGTAGCTTCATTTGATCTTTTTTCTATAAGACTCAAAACTTTTGAGTCATTCATTTGGTCTTTCCGGGGGGCAAATAAAGCTCTGCTTCTAGTTTCAACATTTGTAGCAGGTTTCTGCATGTAATACATGGCAATGCTTTTTCGGTACTTCCCTGATGGAAGCCTTAAAGGTTTTGACATGCCATGCCAGGAGTTTTGGGTTGTATCAAAAATTACGCATCTATTGAAGGCAGGAGTTATCTCCTTTATCAGTTTTCCATATATCTTACTTTTTGAACAGTGCTGCCAAAATCCTAGTTGCCCACCAAAGCTTTCCTTATAATCTTCCTCAATATAAACAATGATATTTATTTTTCTTTGTAACTTGGTTTTTGGGTGTAAAGAGTAATCTAAATGAGGGTTTAGATTTCCTCCATCACCATGAATATGCAAGCCAGCCCCATGAAGCCCTGGATCAGCAATTATATTGCAGCCACAAAGTTTAGATAATGAATTTACAAATTCTGAGCTATTCATTTCGGTAAAAATGTTATATTGGATATCATTGAAAATATTCCAATTATTAATTGTTTTTTTGTTTTCTATTGCATTGTTATAAATATGCCATATATCCTCATTGTAATCGGGGAAAGATCTGCATAATTTTTTTGCTGTTTTTTCTGTGAAAAAATTATCTATAATTAGGTGCCTGAATGGTTTGGCATTATGGTAATTCATGATTTTAGATTTTGTTAACTCTAAAGTTTTTACATATTGCATGGGTGCTCTCTCTGAATGATTGAAACAATAGTGCTCTATTTTCACAGCTACTATGGGAACACCACTCATAATAGTTAACTGTCATGCCCGCTTCTGTTATTTCCAGCTCTACCAAAAGCATCGTTTTGCAAATTGAAGTTTCTATAGATTCAGGCAACATGCTGAATCTTGAAGATAGTTTACAGCGTGCACTCAATGAAGCCGGGCAGCTTGGAACAAAAGAGTTATTGGGGCTATTTGAATCACCCAATAAAGAACCTATCGTCGTTAATCAGCAGAAGTGGAACTACAAAGGAAAGGTTCTTAAGCACTATGAAACCTTATACGGTCGTATACCTTTGGAGCGCTCCGTATATCAGGGTGTCAGAGGTGGCAGTACTCTGGCAGCACTTGATCTTCGTGCCGGTATTATTGGTTCAGCTACCCCCAAATTTGCCAAGTCTATCGCCTGGAAATACAGCCAGATGCCAGCGCCTGCGGTAAAAGAAGATTTTGAGACCAACCATCAAAGGACGCTTTCAAATTCTTATATCAAGCATTTATCGGACAGAGTAGGTGCATTAATTGAAGACCAGCAAGACACTCACTACCACCTTCCTCCACTAAAAGAGCCTGTTGAAACAATAGCCATTGGTCTGGATGGAACCTGCATGCTGCTTTGTGAAGAAGGCTGGAGGGAAGCCATGTGTGGGACATTGAGCCTATATTCTGCAGATGGAGACAGGCTCCACACGATATATACAGCCAGTTCGCCAGAGTATGGTAAACAAAGCTTTATGAGCAAGCTCGACGAGGAGATTGCAGATCTAAAACGACTCTACCCAAATGCCACATACATCGGGGTAGCTGACGGGGCTAGAGAAAACTGGAGTTATTTGAAACAACATACCTCTGGGCAGATACTCGATTTTTATCATGCATCTGAATATTTAGCTGGAGCAGCGGAAGCACTGTTTCCAACCAGTAAGGCGAAGCGACACCAGTGGCTTGAAGACAGGCTACATAGTTTGAAAAACAAGCGTGGAGCAGCCAAAAAAATCCTTCAGGAAATTGAATCAGCCGAGCTCCCGAAAAAGACAATCGCACTGACAGAGAAGCGCTACAAAGCTGTGAGCTATTTTACAAACAATCACCAGTTAATGAATTATCATCAGGCGCTTAAACGCCATTGGCCAATAGGTTCAGGAGTTACTGAAGCGGCTTGTAAGACTCTGGTAAAGCAACGATTATGTGGTTCTGGAATGAGGTGGAAAGCAACAGGAGCGGAAGTGCTTTTGACAACAAGAGCACTGATCCAGAGTAAGGGGCGCTGGGAACAACTTTGGTCTGAGTTCATGACTGGAAAGGTTGAAGCTAACCTATGAGTCAGTTATCAAATTGAGAGAGCACCCTATTGCATGTGTGCACCATGTCCATTTTATTGGAATAGAAACGAGGTTCTGGGCGGGGGTTGAGGTCTTTGAACATTGATCGCGGGCTGTGATTGTTGAATATGTCAGGTAAGCAGGAGTCGTCTACATCCTTAATATTTGGGATTTCATAGAATTAATGATTCTAAACTTTGTTGATGGTTATACCTAAGAGTAATCCAAGGTTGCCTAAAAGTGTCTGCCTATAGATTCCAGAACGAATAAATAAAAGAAGTCTTCTGAAAAAACTTGAGTTACGGGCTTTTATAAAATTCTCAAGATTAGCCTGATTTTGACGGGTGAGCAGTGCCTTGTTTTTTACAAGCGCTGAAATATTTATGTCATTCCAGTCGCGGAACCGACCTTTCAGCAAACCGTGTAAGCGAATAATACGTGACTTCCAACTCATGTTTGCACCAACTAGATTTTTCGAGTGCTGCCTATACTTCAGGCAAGGCTCTCTATCGTAAATAACGGTACCTCCAGCCCCCGATATGATTTGGTAACACCACCAATCATGTGACACAATCTCTGTATTATATGACGACTCGACTATAAGGTCACGAGCTGCTTTGTTAAACACCATAGTATTACCCCCAGCGATACTCTGCACAAGAGCATTGGCAAATGAAGGAGGTTTTGTAAATAGGGGAGAGTTTCCAACGGTTATATTACACGTTTCTTCGGTTATTTCTGTTCTTGCACAATAGAGTGTGGGGTGATCATGGGGGTATTTTTTACGCCATGTGCGACTTTTAGGTTTGCATAAGGAGACATGACTGATCCTGCTTTCTGCTATTAAAAGCAGTAGAAAGCAAAGAAGGTTTCAGTCATGCCCGTTGAAGAGTTTATCACTACAGTCTACTGCTTGATCGACGATTTGGTAAAAGAGCTTTTTCCTGTACCACTGCGACTTCGAGGGTTTCCACCAAAGCTCACTGATAGTGAAGCGATCACCATGGAAGTTGTCGGTGAATGGCTTGGGCATCATAAGGACACTGAGATTTGGAAGTATTTTACCCGACACTGGCGACACCTGTTTCCTGACATTCCTTCACGCTCGGCATTTGTCAAACAGGCCGCCAACTTATGGCATGTGAAACAACGACTGCAAATTCGTATAGTCCAGATGATGCATGCAGATAATGCAGATATCCATTTAATCGATGGTTTTCCGATTGATGTTGTCGTCAGAACCCGTGCACCACAGAGCCGTATCTTTAAAGCTGAGGCTGGTTATGGTTACTGCGCTTCCAAGGACAAGAAGTTCTATGGCTTTCAGGGGCATTTGCTGGTTGAAGCACGAGGGATTCCTGTGGGTTTTACTCTGACCGCAGCGAACGTAGATGAGCGTGATGCAGCCTATGACATGCTCGAGACCATTTCTGGCCTCTTGCTTGGCGATAAGGGCTATATAAGGCCTGAGTTTAAAGCTGATTGTCAGGAATTAGGTATTGGTCTTCAGACGCCACTGAGAAAAAACATGCAAGATGAACGTCCGAAGTCGTTTGTAAAGCTGGTATTACGGGTACGACGGAGAATAGAAACAGTGATAGGTCAATTGACAGAGCGCTTTGAAATAGAAAAGTGCCATTGTCGAGATAGATGGCATATGACATCACGTATCGCTCGGAAGTTACTGGCACATAATATTGGTTCTTATCTGAATATAATTGCTGGTCGTCCTGCAATACAGTTTGAGAACCTTATTTCCGAAGATTAAAAAACGGAAAGCAAATAATTGCGTGATTTTGAAGATACAACTTGGACTTACCATCATGCTAGCCCGGATATTTCATAAACGTGCTCCCGTTCTCGCTTGTCCTTTGCCGCCCTAAGGGAGTTTTGCTCGGTCGACCGTACTCCCCGGTACGGCACTCCCTCACAAAATCCCTTAGGGCGACAAAGTCCTGCCCGAGATTCGGGGCAGTTTATGAAATATCCGGGCTAGTAATTTGAGATAGTTTCAGACAAAGTCGCACATCGCGTATTTTTTTAAAGTATATAGAGCTTTCTGGATTTTTTTATGATGCCATATATCATCCTGATCACTAAAAGCAAAGTAGTTATAAGGCTCATTAATTTCACTTAATGCATTTAAGAAGTTTTTTGCAAAACCAATATTTCTTTCTCTTACACCTATGCTTATTTTTGTAAAATCTACCTGACTGGTTTTTAAAACGTCTAAATTAACTGTTGAATTGGAAGCATCATCAAAAATGAATACGTGAATAAAGGGATGCGTTTGATTAAATATTGATTCAAGCTGATCGGAAATATAGTCTTCACCATTATAGTACCCAAGGATGATCGCCAGTTGATCCTCACTCTCATTACCAATGGTTTTACTATAGTCGTTATCATGTTTGGTAGGACTATTTCTGCTTTGATTGCACGAAACTTCTTTCAAATTTAAATCAGAAATGAGGTTGCTACTATGGCTCTGTTTAAAATATGGGATAATAGAATCCTTATAGGGCATAATGTGCTCACTCCAAAGTACAGGCCGCACTTTCGGTGATATTTCTACTTTGGCTGTATAGCTCTTTTAAAATTGATTTAACTGCCAGTGCTCTTAATATAGAGGATATTAAAATAGATAGGCATGACCTTCGATAGCGCTAACTAATGACCAGCGCATCTGTCGTATGTGCTTTGCTAAGATACTTCAAGCGGAAGATCTTCCCCGTTAACATGGGTTGTAGCTTAGAATGAGTTTTAAATTTTCGCTAGCAAACATGATTTAATTTTCAGAACTTTCTATTATATACAGTAAAGGTGTTTGTAATCAGGATTGAGGTGTGCCCATCCTTTGGTTATGAAGTCAGGATGAGCAATTATACGTCACATATTTTATGTTAATGTGCGCTGGCTAAAGGCATCTTTTTCTGTAGCTGCTGCCCCAGTCGGGCCAGCTTTTGCACAGGAATCGGCAGCTGCTCTAACTCAAGGCTATCCAGCAGGTTTTTTACCCCAAGCCCCAGTTCAGTATCACCCTCAATCATCAGGCTGCGCTGGAAGAACAGAGTGTCCGGGTCTTCCTGTCGGCTGGCCAGCTTCAGGAAGGCTTTGCTGTCACCCTGAAACTCAACATCATGCATTTGAACATCAAAGCGTCGTGGACTGGTAGCGGTCAGCTGACTGCCATCAAAACTGATATAGAAGCTGACGTCTATGTCGGTAATGTGAATTTTCAGGCAGCGATCTTCCAGAAAGTCAAAATCGCCTTCTTCTATTGGCGTATGGAAGATATGGTTGATGGCTCTGGTCAGTGGCTTGTTGACCAAGGTGGCTGGCAACAGCTTTACCGGCAGTCCAAGTAACTCAATACCTGGCTTTTTGAATCTCTCCCGACCATTAATACCTGGAAGAGGAAGTCTAAAAGATGGCAGCAGACTCAATGACAGCTCCTTCTCATATTGCTCACTTTTTCGAATTTTTGAATGGAGGCCTGATCAAGGCGGTATAGCTCATCCAGCAAGCGCAGTTGCAGAGAACCAGGGCCCGGGCAATCCATGCTGGCCAGTTCGCCAGCAATGCCAAGACAGGTAAGGCCTGATACGGCCGCCGTCAGTGGTGTATCGCATATGGCAAGAAAGGCGCCAATGATGGCGGTTGCTGTACAACCGGTGCCGGTTACTTTTGCCATCATAGGATGACCGTTATTGATTTTGTAAACTTCGTAGCCATCGGTGACATAATCGGTAGCCCCGGTGACGGCAATGATCAGCTGATGTTCACGGGCCTTTTCCTGAATAAAGTGCAGAGTAGACTCACTGCTACTGCTGCTGTCGACTCCTTTCCCCTCATTGGCGCCAGTAAACAGGGCTTTTATCTCGGAGGCGTTGCCCCGTACTACCGATGGCTTGTTTTCAAGGAGCTGTTTATTACTAGTCAGTCGGAAGGCGGTTGCACCTGCACCTACCGGGTCGAGAATCCAGGGTTTACCGAGTTGAGATGCAGTTTCTGTTGCCAGCATCATGCTTTTCAGACTGGAGCTGGTCAGCGTTCCACTGTTGATCACCAGACTGCTGGTAATGCCTACCATGTCTGCAACTTCTTCAATGGCGTGGGCCATGATCGGGGATGCACCAATGGCCAGAAGGGCATTGGCCGTTGTGTTGGTGACCACATCGTTGGTGATGTTGTGAACCAGCGGCTGATTTTCTCTCAGTTCATTGAGTGAATGAATAATGTGTTCTTGCATAGGAAAGGCCTTTTTATCCATGTTCAATAATAATGATGTCGGGTGAACAGTGAATTGACATTGGTCACTGTTAAGAGCTGCTTAAGTTTTATTCTGAGGCAGATCTGGGTGTTCAGTCTGGTTCAGAAAAACGTTATATGCCTGGGAGGCTGTTGTACTCAGCTCATAGGATTGTCCTGTTTCACAAAGGGGGCAGAGCTCCATCAACGGGGCTTTACCAGTGACAAATGATTTCAATAGTAGATCACTTGTTATCATGGTTTTTATTTCCAGTGACTATTTCTGTTTATAGTAATTATGCTGAAGTTATACCCTGTAACTGTTCTAAATATGGATTTATAAGCTATTGTATTTTGCTATATCTAGCGATATTTTTTATCACGAAACTACTGCTGTTTTTATTCAGTTTTCTGCTCATCAGTTATCCAGTCAGACCTCAGATTTTACCTGCGGAAAGGTCTTCAGAACCTTTTCCTGAACGTAACTATTCAGCACCCAGCAAAGGCGTATTGTTGTAATTTCGAACCGCTTTAAGAAGCGCCTGAAATATGTTCAACCCCTGCTTTTTAGCAGATGATAAATAGCTTCGGATTCGGGTAAACATGGTACCTCCGTCTTCGCTTCTGAAGCAGCCTGAGATCTTCTGCTTAAGTTTGGCCATCCTGGCATCACGTTCACTGCCATTGTTATCGAAGGGAATTGAAAAGTCCGACATGAAGCGCAACGTTTCAACCTTAAACTCAATAAGCCTTTTGAACAGGTTGTAGGCCTTGGTATTCCTGACCTTCTTACGTCCAAGCACCTGTCGTTGTTTTTCCATATAAGCGGTTTCCTTCGTGAGAGCCCTTTGAAGGATTTGGTCGTATATCGTCTCAATGCGAAGCTGTATTGCACCAGGCATTTGAGTCAGACCGGCTGCTTTGTATTTCTTGCAGAAGTGCCAGGAGAGCGTAAGCAATTTCATCAGCCGCAGAGCCAGCTTATTCGCATCCCTATCGACAACTCCCTGAAGCTCTCTCAGATGATGGGCATTACAAAGCACATGCACTGCCGCATAGGCAAAGTAGGACTTCCAATGATCGTGAACCAGAATGCCTGCAAAAGTCAGCAGGATGCCCATTGCATCCATTGCTTCACAACCTCGCCTTTCTGAGAGGTAGTAAAGCGTCCATTGGTCATCTCGCATAATGTGTAACCACCACAGTGAACCGTCAACCCGCATGCCAGTTTCATCCGCTCCTGCAACCGGACTTTCTTGTAAAGCATCGCGGATACTCTGCTCAGTAGAGGCCAGGTTCTCATGGGTATAGGCAACAAAATTGGCAACAGAGCCTGCGCTGACACTCATGCAATAAATAGTATTGAAATACTCAGACACCCGGTGATATGGGATGAAGTGATACTGGTTTAAATGAACAGCCATTGCCTGAGTCACTTCTCCGTATTGAGCAGCGGCTTTCACTCCTTGGGGAAACTCAGCGGTGTTCCGTTTACCACAAGGACATACTTTAACGTCTGCCCAGTACGCGGTAACTTCAAATTCTCCGGGTCTACCTGGATCAAAAACCTGTCGCTCAATGTATTTGGTGGGTTTAATATCGATAAGCGAAGACTGGCAACAGCAACATTTTTCAACCTTCAGATGCCTGACATAATCGGGTAAGGCGACACGTCTCAAACAAGAGCCTTGATGACCTTTCTGGCCACCTGGTTTATTGCCTGAAGATGGTCTAAGGCTTTTGGGGTTCGGTGTTTCCTGTGAGGAGCAGGGGGCTTCTTTGGAAGATGTATCACCTTTATCACTCCCTTTTTTACTGGGCTTTTGATAACCATCTGACGATGGTGGCTTACTACTGTTTTGACTGTTTTTATTAACCCTTTCTTCCAGTTCGCTGCAACGTTCCCGTAAAAGCGCATTCTCGGTCCGAAGCTCTTCATTCTCTTTAAGGAGAGCTTCGGTAAACGGAGTAGCTGGGAAGTCTGGTTCCATACTGGAGATTTGTTAGAAAAATTGAGTATAAGATGATGGTCGAAAAATCAGAAAATTCCAGATTTATATGAAGGGTGCTGAATAGTTACTTATTTTTTTTTCCTGACTGTATAGTTATTTTCCGAAACGAGTCGGCATAAGCTTATGTATATGTCGACGTATGCCCGATGGAGATGTACGGGCGCTGCCGCATTCGGCTGCACAACCTGTTTCAGGGCTTTCGCCCTGCGTCTTCTCTGGAGTATCAGTCCATTCCGCCTACCCGGTGGTCTGGTCTGAAAGGAAATTACTGCCTGGTTTGGATACCCTCCACCAGTGAGAGTGTGTTGACTTTTTGAATGAATTGTCAACGCACCCGGCATTAAGAACAAAATCTCCATGCGCTCATGTCACCCATGAGCCTGGCCTGAACATTCTATTCAATTTGTGACGGCTGTTATGGGGTATAACAAGCTGTATCACGTATCGACCGTATCTGTCGTAAGTCAAGCTGTATCACGTATCGACCGTATCTGTCGTAAGTCAAGCTGCTCTGCGCTGCCCTTCGTGGGTGGGCCATCGTTATCCGGTGTCCGACTGCGTCTTTGAATCATGACTTGCGAGTTTCAGAAGTACCTTCTGAAGCTATCACCGATAAGGATCAGGACTGAGCATCACAAGGGGGAGGCATGTCCTTACTGGAAGTAGAAGGGCTGCGCATCGAGTTTCCATCTCGTCATGGCACCGCTGTAGCTGTCAAAGGGGTTTCATTTACCCTCGAAAAAGGGGAAATACTGGGTCTTGTCGGTGAGTCCGGCGCCGGAAAATCCACCGTTGGAAATGCGGTCATTGACTTGCTGAGCCCTCCTGGCGTGGTCGCTGGTGGCAACATTAAGCTGGATGGTCAGGCCATCAGTGGTCTCAGTGGAGAAGCCATTCGCCGGATCCGTGGTCGTCGTATCGGGTTTATTTTTCAGGACCCAATGACTTCTCTTAACCCACTTTTGACCATTGAAACTCAGATGGTGGAAACCATCATGGTCAATCTGGGGCTTGACAAAGCTACGGCCTATGAAAAATCAATTGAATTGCTGGCCTCTGTTGGAATTTCAGAGCCAGAGGTACGTATCAAGCAGTACCCTCACCAGTTTTCTGGAGGTATGCGACAGCGCGTAGTTATTGCAATTGCTCTGTCCGGCGATCCTGAGCTGATTATTGCCGACGAACCCACCACGGCGCTTGATGTATCTATTCAGAATCAGATCCTCGAATTGATCCGTAAGCTCTGTAAGGAAAGGGAAGTTGGCTGCCTTCTGGTCACCCACGATATGGGCGTTATTGCCAATGTGACGGATCGTGTAGCCGTTATGTACATGGGGGACCTGGTGGAACTGGGTTCTACCGAACAGATTCTATGTCGCCCCGAACACCCTTATACCAAAAGCCTGATCAGTGCAGTGCCCAGAACCGATATCAAACTGCACCGTTTTCCCAGGGTTGAGTACATTGAAAAAGAGCAGGGCCGCCATATTGATGTGAAGAATCACTGGCTGGGCCAGAAAGAGAGTCTTTCTGAGTTTAATGCAGAGATCAGCGGCAACGCTCTGTTGAAAGTGAAAGACGTTAACCTTCGTTTTGAAACCCAGTCGGCGTTCTTTGAAAAAAACCGCCGTTATGTTCAGGCATCCAACCAGGTGTCATTTGAGGTGCGCCCTGGTGAAACCTTTGGTCTGGTAGGAGAGTCCGGATCCGGTAAGTCGACGATTGCACGGGTTATTGCCGGCCTTTATCCACCGGATTCTGGATTGATTGAGTTTGCTGGTCAGGATATTACCCGACTGACAGAAAAACAGCGTAAGCCATTTCGCCGTCAGATCCAGATGGTGTTTCAAAACCCCTATTCCAGTATGAATGCTCGGATGACGGTGCAGGACATCATTGCCGAGCCCATTCGTTTTCATAAGCTGGCTGAATCAGAGCGCCAGATCAATAGTATTGTGGCCGATCTTCTGGATCACGTTGGCCTGGGACGTGCGGCAGGGGTCAAGTATCCCCATGAATTTTCCGGTGGTCAGCGTCAGCGAATCTCTATTGCCAGAGCTTTGGCAACGCGCCCCAGGTTTCTGATCTGTGATGAGCCAACCTCGGCGTTGGACGTATCGGTACAGGCCCAGATACTCAACCTGTTAAAAGACCTTCAGGAAGAGCTTGGTCTGACCATGCTGTTCATCAGTCACGATCTGCCGGTGATTCTTCAGATGTGTGACCGGATTGGTGTGATGAAGATGGGGACACTGGTTGAAGTGGGGGATACCGACCGGATCTTCAGTGATCCACACCATGAATACACTCAGCATCTGATCAATATGATGCCAAGAGTTGAGAGTCTGTCCCGCAGTGGGCTGGATATTGAATCCAGCGTTGCAGCGCATTCTTAAAAGCATGGATTGTTGTTGACATGGAGTTGTATGTCACCTTTCTGGATGGAAGGTGGCAATAATTTTAAACAGTGAAACACCTGTAATGGGGGAACGATGAAAAAAACCATGAAAAAGCTTGCTGGTGCGATTCTGGCAGCATCACTGGCGGTAGGAGCCCAGGCCGCCACGCTGAAAATGGCATACGACTCGGATCCGGTATCTCTGGATCCACATGAGCAGCTGTCTGGTGCAACGTTGCAGTTGTCTCACCTGGTGTTTGATCCACTGGTCCGCTGGGATGACAACCTTCAGTTTGAGCCGCGTCTGGCTGAAAAGTGGGAGCGTATTGACGACAAGACCATGCGCTTTACCCTGCGTAAAGGCGTTAAATTTCACAGCGGTAATGCGTTGACGTCTGCCGATGTCAAATGGACTTTTGAGCGACTGGTCAGCAGTCCGGACTTCAAAGCGGTGTTCGAGCCTTTTGAAACCGTGAAGGTTGTTGACGACTATACCTTTGATCTGGTGACAAAAGAGGCGTTCCCTCTGGTATTGAACTCTGCTACCTACATCTTCCCGATGGACAGCAAGTTCTATGCGGGTCTGGATAGTAAAGGTCAGGAGAAGTCTCTGCTGAAGAAGCACGGTGACACCTATGCCTCCAAAAATGCTTCTGGTACCGGCCCGTTCATCGTAACCGAGCGTCAGCAGGGTGTTCGTGTTGATTTCGAACGTTTTGATGGTTACTGGGATAAGAAATCTCCGGGTAATGTGGACGAGATTGTTCTTACACCCATTAAAGAAGGCCCAACTCGTGTAGCTGCTCTGCTGTCAGGTGACGTGGACTTTATCTTCCCTGTACCGCCTAACGATCATAACCGCATCAAGAAGTCTGCCAATACGGACCTGGTTACACTGGGTGGTACCCGTATCATCAGTTTCCAGCTGAATCAGGAGCGTGTTGAAGCGTTCAAGGACAAGCGTGTTCGTCAGGCCATTAACTATGCCATCAATAATGACGGCATCGTTAAGAAAATCATGAAAGGCTTTGCGACACCTGCCGGTCAGCAGGGACCAAAAGGTTACGCAGGCTACGTTGACGACCTGCAGCCACGCTATGACCTGAAAAAGGCCAAGCAGCTGATGAAAGAAGCCGGTTATGAAAATGGCTTCTCTATCACCATGATGGCGCCAAACAACCGTTATGTGAACGATGCCAAGATCGCTCAGGCGGTGGCTTCCATGCTGTCAAAAATCAACATCAAGGTGGATCTGAAAACGCTGCCGAAAGCTCAATACTGGCCTGAGTTTGATGAGCGTTCTGCTGACATGATGATGATTGGCTGGCACTCCGACACTGAAGATTCCGCCAACTTTACTGAGTACCTGACTGCCTGTGCCGATTCGGTTTCCGGCTGGGGACAGTACAACTCCGGTAACTACTGCAACGAAGCGGTAGATACTCTGGTTAAGAAGGCTGGTTCTGAAACGGATCCAACAGTGCGAGCACAGATCCTGCAGGACGTTGAACGCACCCTTTATGAAGAAGCTGCCTTTGTTCCTCTGCACTGGCAGAACCTTGCCTGGGGTGCCAGCAAGAACGTAGCCGTCAAGGACGTGGTTAACGTGATGAACTTCCCTTACCTGGGAGACCTGGTGATCAAGGAGTAAGCCTTAGTATTACTCTTTGATTAGCCTTCGCAGCTCGGTGATCTTGAAGACATTGCCGGCCTGCGAAGGCAGGCAATTATAAGTGCATTGTTCGCTATTGCTTTTGTAGGCTATGGGCATCTGAAGGTTATTTATGCTGTTATTTTTAATGCGTAGGCTTATGCAAGGGCTGATAGTGATGTTTGTCATCAGCATTATCAGCTTTTCCATACAGGACAATCTGGGGGATCCACTCCGGGAGCTGGTAGGGCAATCGGTTTCGGAAGCCGAGCGTGAAAGGTTGCGTGATGAAATGGGGCTTAACGATCCGTTCCTCACTCAATACACAAGATTTATGGGCAAAGCGTTACAGGGCGATCTGGGGCAATCTTATTTTTTCAAAGAACCTGCGCTTGACGTTATCTTTGCCAAAATGCCAGCCACTCTTGAGCTGGTGTTTGCAGCGAGTTTAATCATTATTCTGGTTTCCATTCCAGCGGGTGTGTATTGTGCCATCAGACCAAACAGCTGGTTTACAAAACTTATTCTCGGGTTCAGTATTCTTGGTATTTCTGTCCCTGTCTTTCTTACCGCTATCTTCAGTATTTACCTTTTCTCTATTGAGCTGGGCTGGCTGCCATCTTATGGCCGGGGTGAGCTGGTACCGGTTATTGGTGGCTGGGAGAGTGGCCTGTTTACCAAAGATGGCCTGTTGCACCTGATACTGCCTGCCATCTCACTGGCCAGCATTATGCTGCCACTGTTTATTCGACTGATTCGCTCTGAAATGTCAGAAGTCCTGCATACCGAGTATGTAAAGTTTGCCAAAGCGAAAGGTTTGAAAAAGGCGCGTATCTACTTCCTCCATGCCCTGAAGAACACCATGTTGCCCGTTATTACCGTGGGCGGTGTTCAGATCGGAACCATGGTCGCTTATACCATTCTCACTGAGACGGTCTTCCAGTGGCCTGGCATGGGCTTCCTGTTTCTGGAAGCGGTCAATCGTGTGGATACTCCGCTGATTGTTGCCTACCTGATCGTTGTGGGTGCCATATTCGTGGTAGTGAATACACTGGTAGACCTGCTTTATGGCCTGATTAATCCGACCGTTAGACTGGCGAGGAGTGCCCAATGAGTGAATTGATATCAAACGCGCCGGTTGATCAGGGATTAGCTGAGGTGAGGGAAAGAACGCGCTGGGAGCGTTTCAAAAACTCTACCTTCTGGTACAGCTTCACCCGTGACAAGGTGGCGATGATCTGTGCCCTGATTTTCGCACTCTTTGTTGGGGCTGCGCTGCTGGCTCCAATCCTGGCACCAACGAATCCATACGATCTTTCGACCATCGATATCATGGATTCTGAGCTGCCTCCTTCCTGGGCAGAAGAGGGTGATGAGCGTTTTCTGCTGGGTACTGATGACCAGGGGCGGGACCTGTTCAGTACGATTCTCTATGGTATGAGAATCTCGCTGGCCATTGGGCTTTTTGCTGTGATGTTGCAGGCTTTTCTTGGCATTGTTCTGGGGCTTGCTGCTGGTTACTTTGGTGGACGTTTGGACAGCTTCTTGATGCGGGTGGCCGATATTCAGCTTTCGTTCTCAACCATGATGGTGGCCATTATTGTTCTGGCGGTTTTCCAGGCATCGTTTGGATCGGAGCTCTACAGCAAGCTGGCCATGTTGATGCTGATACTGGTCATCGGTATTGCTGAGTGGCCGCAGTATGCCCGTACTGTGAGGGCCTCTGTGCTGGCAGAAAAGAAGAAGGAGTATGTAGAGGCGGCCCGGGTAATGGGGTTTGGATCCGGACGTATTATGTTCCGGCATATTCTGCCGAATACACTGTCGCCTATCCTGGTGATCTCTACGGTGCAGATTGCTAATGCGATCATCAGTGAGGCAGCATTGTCGTTCCTGGGGCTTGGTATGCCGGTATCGCAACCTTCACTGGGATCGCTGATTTCCAGTGGTTTTGAGTATATCTTCTCTGGCAGCTGGTGGATTACGGTCATTCCAGGGGTTGTACTGGTGGTTCTGGTGCTGGTACTCAATCTTCTGGGTGACTGGCTGAGAGATGTGCTGAATCCAAAGCTATATAAGGGTTAGTTACTTATATGAGTTGTTCGTTATCGTGCTAAAAGGATGCAGCCACAACGACATTGAGGCACAAAGAAATAATGGCTCTGCTTGTTACTTATATCAGTAGAGCGCAAAAGTCTTTGTGCCTTTGTATTTTTATGGATTAGGGACGATTACTTTTTCTGCGGCAGGTGTGACTCCACCAGCCACGTTAGCTTATCAATCTCCCGTGTTCTAGCAGTTAGAAGATCTACAGATATAGGGTCTCCATTCTCTTCCATATTGGCCATGGCCTGCAGTGCCTGGCTGGTCACAAAGGCCAGGCGTTGACCAATTACTTCAATGTGTTCATCAATTGAACTGAATGATTTTGGGTATGTGGGCAGCGAACTTTTTTCCGCTACCTTCTGCAGAGTGCCTTCCGGTTTATGCCCGAGCTGGGCGATTCGCTCGGCAATATCATCAACGGTATCTTCGATGACCTCTGCAACTTCATCAAACAATCGGTGAACAGAAAGAAACTCACGGCCTGCCATGGTCCAGTGAGACTCTTTGATCTGCATGTTCAGATCAATGGCACTGTAGAGGAGCTTCTGAAGCTCCTGTGCGGAATATTGCTTAACATTTTCAGGCAAGGTTTCGTAAGTATGGGACATGGTGTGACTCCAGTTACTACTTTTCCCCGGGGAATTCATGACAATGGATAGGGGCGCTGCCAGCAACAGTTGATAAATTTCTGATCCATAAGACAGTGGACAGATAGCCTGGCAAACTATTATAGAACTTACGCATTGACAGCTCTGATAAAAGATGGTCTCAGCCAGTCTTTACCATCAGAGAAGCTCTTAATGAAGTCCCAAATAGCATCCTTGAGCGCATCATTCTTAACGCGATAGATGCTACTGAGAGATTCAGATACTTTCTTGGCCTGAAGGCAGGCATACCCAAAGATAGAGGCAAAAATATGGTTCCTGACCTGCTGCTTTCCTCTCACCTGAAAGCGCTCAATACTGCAGAGTTGTTTCAGCGCCCGGTGATACTCTTCGATCGCCCAATGGTGCAGGTGAAGTTCATTAAAGCCTACCTGTGGTGATACCTCTGATCCAGCATGGGGTGTGTAGACGACGTAATGGCGCAGCTCGTTTTTTAGCCGCGTCCGGTACAAACGCACAGAACCAAAATTACGTAGCCAAACGGTTATTCCCTCTTCAGGAATCTCCAGGCTCTGCACTTGTTGGTAGTCACCCTTTTGGATAGAAACAGTACGGTTGCTTTTAACGGCAAACATAAAACCCAGACCGTTGTTTTTCACAGTCTTCAGGTTTGCGGCACTGCTATACCAGGAATCCCCCGTAACAAATGCAGGTCGTAAGCCCCATACAAGTACTTCTTTCAGCATCTCGAGAAAATAATCATTTTTGGACTTTCCGTCCGCAGAGTCATAGATACGGAAATTGACAGGAAGGCTATAGCCTTTGATATCGGTGTAATAGAGCGTTATGAGATTAATGCCCTTGACGGCTTTATGATGCTTGCCCGAGTAATGATAGCCGATGAATGCCGTGTAGTTACTGTACGGCTTATCCAGCACCGTATCATCAACCGATAGCGTGCCCCCATCAAGAATCAGCCTTGCGGCTACTTCCATGAAAAGGTCATTGGGAGCAAAGTCTTCACGTTGTAGAAAACGGTTAACGCTGTGGTGTGACATATCTCCGATCTCACTAAGGCGAGTACAGGTTGCTGATTTCGGCTCACACAATAGAAACCCTGTATATTTCGGCAAATCACACCCAGATGTTGTAGGTCTTGTTATCTTTCTACGCACGACGACATCCGCTATTTTTTGCTGATCTAGCAATTTTTACAGCTGCCTGTCAATGCGAAAGTCCTATATTAGAAGAAAATAGGAGAGAAATATCAGTTTGTACAAAAATGGGAGTAAGTCACAGCAATGAAGCTCCAGGCTGGTTTTTATTGTCTTATGTCTACCTATGCGTCATTTTTGTAAATCTTTCTTTGTTTCTCATTTATTGCTTTCATAACCTTGTGATACTCTTGTCTTTCTCTAAATTTGTTACCGTTTTCTTTCGTATAGGTAGAAGAGAAAAATCATGATCAAAGAAGTAGCGATGAGCAAGCGTGTTGCTGTTTTGCTGGCAGATGGGTTCGAAGAGGCAGAAGCCGTTGCCTTTATTGATATCATGCGTCGTCTGGATATCAATGTGGATGTTCTGGCCTGCAAAGATGAAGTAAAGCTCAATAGTTACTTTAAAGTGAACATCACTGCAGACTTCACCCTGAGCGAGAAGTTTGAAGAGAATTACGACGCTGTGATGATGCCAGGTGGTCCTGAGGGGACCGCCAACCTGACCAGCAATACAATGGTGATCGATTTCCTGAAGCGCCACATTGAAATGGGTAAGTACATCTGCCCACTCTGCTCTTCAGGCGCTAAAGTCGTTGCTGCGAATGGTCTGTTTGGTAAGCACAAGTACGTTTCTGGTCCAAACCTTTATAAGAACTTTGATGACGGCGTTCATGTTGATCAGAAAGTCGTTGTGGATGGCCAGTTTATCAGCGGCAAGGGGCTGGGCGTAGTGTTTGATTTTGCCTTTATTGTGGCAGAGCACTTGATTGGTCAGGGTACGGAAAAAGGCTCTGCCCGCTGGCAGGCTCTGCATATTGATTACGATGGCTGGCCTTACGCAGAATAAGCCTGATTCCTTCAGGGCATTAAGAAAGGACCACTTGGTTATAGATACAAGTGGTCTTTTTATTTCATAAGTAACTGTACAAAGAAGTGCTTTCTATTCGCTGCTTTGTTGATCTGTGTTAACAATACTGACTTATAAATTGGTTATTATCTGCTCAAATAATGGCTTTATGATGATCAACTTATTCAGATATGTCCCGTATAGCGTTGTTGTACCAGGGGTGTGAAGGTCAGACCCGAAAAATTGCTGAAAGAATTAGTTACTGCCTGACTCAGGCTGGTCATGAGACGTTTGTCAGCTCTATTGCTGATCTGAACAACGGCTTTTCTCTTGAGTCCTATGACGGTGTCATTCTTGGTTGTTCAATTCGCTATGGCAAGCACCATAACGAATGCTACCAGTTTATTAAGAAATACAGTGACCTGCTGGCAGCCATTCCGAGCTATTTCTTTTCCGTTAACCTGACAGCTCGAAAGCCTGCACGACGGGATCCTCATAACAACCGTTATCTGCAGAAATTCCTGAAACAGATTTCATGGACTCCTGATCGGGTAGAGGTGTTTGCTGGTGCGCTGTTGTACACGCAATACCGTTGGGTGGATAAGCAGATGATCCGGTTAATTATGAAACTGACTGATGGTCCTACCGACATTACTCAGAATACTGAGTTTACAGACTGGAAGCGGGTTAAGACTTTTGCAGAACAGTTAGGACAGGATTTTCAGAACATAAGCCGCCCGATGGCGACTTATGAAAGAGTGGTGGTTAAAGAGACTTCAGTCACTAGTATCTGATAAACAGGGTTCACTATCTGTGACTAGTGACAAGAGGATGCTAAAGCCATAGATTATAGGCATGGTGAGGGCTGTTCCCAGAATTATAAAATCCATAATGACGTCCTGTTCTTGTTATGATGATGCAGTTTGATTTTTTTGGAGTTGGGCGCTGATTTGTGCATATTATCCCTCCAAAAAATAGGTTATTGATAGTTAGTATAGTCTTAAGTGGTCGGTCACGACCTGCTGTTTCTTTTTCTTCTCTTTTCAGTTGATTTTCATAGCCTACGTGACTGTTTTATTAAAAGTCAAAATGCCGATACTTATTGCTGGGCAGGATGATAAAAGGAGAAAGTTTCAATGCATCTCGCTACCGGTTTTTTTCTTCTGGCGTTTTCTTTGATGGTGAATGCAGAAGGTTTGCAGAGCCAGCTGACACCCGGAGGTATTTTTGTCGGTCATGCATCACCGGGGAGTCGGATAGTTTACGACGACCAGGAAGTCAGAGTAGCGAAAGATGGGCGCTTTATTCTTGGCTTTGGTCGTGATGCGAAACTTGAGCAGTTCTATACAGAACATTTTGCCAGTGGCGAGCTGAAGAGATTTTATTTAACCCTGAAACCGAGGGAGTATAATATTCAGCGGTTAACAGGGGTTGCCAAAAAATACGTATCACCGGATGAAAGGGTGCTATCACGTATCCGCAAAGAAGCTGAACAGGTACGTGAAGCCAGAGTTCCAGATACGGACCAGGAAGATTTTTTTAACGGCTTTGGCTGGCCGGTAAAAGGACGCATCAGTGGTGTCTACGGCAGTCAACGGGTTTATAACGGTAAACCGGGACGTCCCCACTATGGTCTGGATATTGCCGTACCCACCGGCACACCGGTCGCGGCACCAGCGGATGGTATCGTGCGGCTGGTGGACTCAGACCTCTACTATTCCGGTGGTACGATCATTATTGATCATGGTCATGGCCTTTTCTCCAGTTTTCTCCACCTCAGTAAAGTTTCTGTGAAAGGCGGTACAACTATTAAACGAGGGCAGGTTATCGGTGAAGTGGGGGCTACTGGCCGGGTTACCGGGGCACATCTTGACTGGCGTTATAACTGGTTTGATAAGCGGCTTGATCCTGCGTTGCTCACTCATGGGGATCCATAGAATGCAGAAGCTTAGTTCTTTTGTCCACCAGCCAGGGCAATAATTTTTTCACGGATTTTCCGGTGGGTCGTGCTGCTTTCCCAGTAGGATGGCCAGCAAATCCCTCCCTTCGCCGTAGGAGGTGTTCCAGGTAGTCTACGAGCAACAATCGACTTGCTGATAGAGTACCATCTTGCGGCCTCAAGGCTGGCAATCAGCAATGTATTTGTTTCATTTATCAGCGCCAGGGCAGGTTCAAGCTCTTGAAAGAAAAAATGATAATCTGGAGCGATTCCAGCTTGTTGAAAGTATTGCTGGCACTGAACAGAAGCGCTGAACCCCGTACTGATAGAGACCATTGGGTAAGATTGCAGCTCTTCAACAGTAAGTGCTTCACTGGTTTGTCTGGCCAGTGGGTGGCTTTCTGACATCAGGCACTCAATTTGAACTGACCTTAATGGAACTTCCGTAACCTGAATATTACTTAGCAGCGGTAATAGGCCCAGATAAAGATCAATTTCCCCCATGTCCATCTTCTCTTGAACCTGATCATCAATGGGTAGGAACGTAAAAGATATTTTCTGATCCACAGTGTCTGAACTGCTAATAATTTTGGTGAGATGGGTGTTCAGAATCTGATTGCTACTGGCAATTCGAAGATTCAATGTGGGCAGATCATTACTCTCAGCTGTGTTACTGAACAAAGAGTAGACTCTGGCCAGGGTGTCGGATGCTTCTTTGCTGAGTATTTCTGCCCTGGGCGTCAGCCGTGTGCTGCCACCACTTCGTATCAGTAATGGATCGCGAAAGTGTTCTCTGAGATTTGCCAGATGTTTACTGACCGCCGGTTGTGATATGTGTAACTCTCGGGCCGCTGCGGCAGAGCTTCGTGTTTTAAGCAGTGTGTCCAGTATTTTCAGCAGATTGATGTTTAATTGCGATGGTTTCATTAACTGCCTTGGTGAGAATATCTCTTATGCAAGGGTTGTCACTTAAGTTTATTCGGTGATTCCCTATCAAAAAGACAGCTTCTTAACTGCAGGTTAAGGAGCTATAAGAACAAGTGACTTTATCTGTTTTTGGTTTTCTATACCATTACTTTCACTGGTTTATAGAGATGGGTATGCATTGTGAAAGTGGCTGATTAAATCTGCCCTGCCATTGGTGTATACACAATTTCTGATTAGAAGGGTGCTCTCTCTGAATGATTGAAACAATAGTGCTCTATTTTCACAGCTACTATGGGAACACCACTCATAATAGTTAACTGTCATGCCCGCTTCTGTTATTTCCAGCTCTACCAAAAGCATCGTTTTGCAAATTGAAGTTTCTATAGATTCAGGCAACATGCTGAATCTTGAAGATAGTTTACAGCGTGCACTCAATGAAGCCGGGCAGCTTGGAACAAAAGAGTTATTGGGGCTATTTGAATCACCCAATAAAGAACCTATCGTCGTTAATCAGCAGAAGTGGAACTACAAAGGAAAGGTTCTTAAGCACTATGAAACCTTATACGGTCGTATACCTTTGGAGCGCTCCGTATATCAGGGTGTCAGAGGTGGCAGTACTCTGGCAGCACTTGATCTTCGTGCCGGTATTATTGGTTCAGCTACCCCCAAATTTGCCAAGTCTATCGCCTGGAAATACAGCCAGATGCCAGCGCCTGCGGTAAAAGAAGATTTTGAGACCAACCATCAAAGGACGCTTTCAAATTCTTATATCAAGCATTTATCGGACAGAGTAGGTGCATTAATTGAAGACCAGCAAGACACTCACTACCACCTTCCTCCACTAAAAGAGCCTGTTGAAACAATAGCCATTGGTCTGGATGGAACCTGCATGCTGCTTTGTGAAGAAGGCTGGAGGGAAGCCATGTGTGGGACATTGAGCCTATATTCTGCAGATGGAGACAGGCTCCACACGATATATACAGCCAGTTCGCCAGAGTATGGTAAACAAAGCTTTATGAGCAAGCTCGACGAGGAGATTGCAGATCTAAAACGACTCTACCCAAATGCCACATACATCGGGGTAGCTGACGGGGCTAGAGAAAACTGGAGTTATTTGAAACAACATACCTCTGGGCAGATACTCGATTTTTATCATGCATCTGAATATTTAGCTGGAGCAGCGGAAGCACTGTTTCCAACCAGTAAGGCGAAGCGACACCAGTGGCTTGAAGACAGGCTACATAGTTTGAAAAACAAGCGTGGAGCAGCCAAAAAAATCCTTCAGGAAATTGAATCAGCCGAGCTCCCGAAAAAGACAATCGCACTGACAGAGAAGCGCTACAAAGCTGTGAGCTATTTTACAAACAATCACCAGTTAATGAATTATCATCAGGCGCTTAAACGCCATTGGCCAATAGGTTCAGGAGTTACTGAAGCGGCTTGTAAGACTCTGGTAAAGCAACGATTATGTGGTTCTGGAATGAGGTGGAAAGCAACAGGAGCGGAAGTGCTTTTGACAACAAGAGCACTGATCCAGAGTAAGGGGCGCTGGGAACAACTTTGGTCTGAGTTCATGACTGGAAAGGTTGAAGCTAACCTATGAGTCAGTTATCAAATTGAGAGAGCACCCGATTAGAAAATAATCATTAAAAAGTAAGTGCTCTCAAAATATGCACAGGCTAACACCTGCTTTGCATAACAATTTTTAAAGTTGAGTGATTGATTCTCATAGGGGTTCATATGAAAAAGAGTATTCTGACCGTTGTTGTTGCTGCTGCCCTGACTACTGGTTGTGCAACTTCAGGAAGCTCTGAGGCAGTTTCTTATAATGCGTTACAAACAAAAGGTCAGGAACTGTATACACAGTCAATTGTGGATGGTGGAACTTATGAACCATCACTTATTGAGGATGTTGAAATCATTCGTACGGCTGTTAATACAGCATTTCTGGCAGCCAGACCGGCTTATGAAAACTATATTAATCAATTAATTAATGAGCCAGTGCTCGGTAATTACTTTTCAGCAGTAGAAGCTGCAGAGTCCGATGAAGATAAGCGTGCAGTGTACGATGCTCTGACCATGGAGGACCGTAAAGTGATTGATGATTTCAATAGTTCAACAATGGGCAATGAAATCATGGGCAGTCTTGGTGACGCCGCTAAAGTGGCATTGAAAAATATTGCCATGTTTAAGTCCATGAATACTTCAGACATGGTCAGCGGTGTTGGTTTTAAGGAAATGATGAGTGAGAAAAACAAACTGGCTTTGACCATAGAGCAGATTGAT
This sequence comes from Endozoicomonas sp., assembly GCF_965196975.1. NCBI lineage: Bacteria > Pseudomonadati > Pseudomonadota > Gammaproteobacteria > Oceanospirillales > Endozoicomonadaceae > Endozoicomonas > Endozoicomonas sp. The sequence goes on along the minus strand of NZ_OZ239981.1, from coordinate 2,514,856 downwards.
TATCTGAATGACACGATCATCTCTGCTTATACCAATTACAAAGTGGTTTCTGCTTTTAGAAGTGCACAATAAGTTTATGCATCACATCTATGGTCACAACATTCTCTCATATTGTGACCATAGATGCCTTCCACTTTTCTCAAGATCAGAAAAATGAAAAAGTCATTTCTCACTATAATGTTGGCGGTTACTCTGGTGGGCTGTAAAACCACTGGAGGCCTGAAAATAAATACAGAAGCTGATATAGAGTCCAATTCGAAAATCGAAAAGGTAGATAGCTCTGCATTGATGGATAGCCGTAATATCGAGTTGCCGGGAAACTACGATGTGCGTGCATTTAACCGAATTCGTATTTCTGCCTACATTGATCGCCTGAATTTTGAAAAAGATGCACTGATTACTGAAATTGATAATGGCATTATTGCTAAGTTATTAGAAAATGAATTAGCCCGTACCAAACGTTTTGAAGTGTTGACCAGAAACTGTGATGCCTGCGATTATGAAGTGGCTTTTCAGGCAGAAAATACCCGTATGGAAGGTGCAATTGAAATAGGGAATCAGTTAAACCCAGAATTTTTGCTTCAGTCTTCTATTTCTCTGGGGTCAGTTATTAAGAAAAAAAGTGATCACAATGAAATTGTTTTTAGAAGTCTGGTCACCACAAAAATAGTCGATCCTTCTACGGGACAGATTATTCACTCATTCGAGCCCATTCGGCATAACATGCCAGCCAAGCGATTCTTTGCAATCGAGGGTAAATACCTCGGTGGTTTTGATTATCGAAAACAGAATGAATTGCAGGAAGCCTATAAAGAAGCGGCGCAGAAAGCCATTCAGGTGCTGGTAAATAGAACGATGGATTACTACCCCGTGGGTGGGCGTGTCACCAACTACCGTAATGGTCGATTTGCTATTGATGCCGGTATCAACCAGGGGTTCGCCATCAAACAGCCAGTTGTTCTGTTCCTCAGTGACGATGGCCTGGATATCCCTATTGCTTCTGGTGAGGTAACGCCTAAGCAGGAAGGTGGTTCCGGTGTCATGTATATCTGGAAGAAAGGTGACCCGGACGCCGAAGGCGTTAAGAAAAAGCTGGAAGCGATGGGGAAAGAATACCTCAAGCGCAATAAGGTATATGCCGTTTCAGTAGGCACTCCCGACAGTTGGAAGTTCTGATCTATGAGAAAAGCTCTGCTTCCAGTGTTGCGTCAGCTCATCATGATGGTGCTGTTTCTACACCCCTCATGGGGGTACTCCGCCCCGATGGATGATGTTTTTACACTTCTCGACTCTGGTGGCGGTGTGAGAAGTGGCCACGAAAAAGACGGTGGCTATTACATCGCTGCTCTGGGCTTTTCCAATCGTTCTTCAAAAGCGAAAGCTTACGAAGATGCTCGGCTGGAGGCTTTGCGCTACCTGAATGACATGGTGAATGGGATCACGATGTCAGGCAGTACTTACACTTCCACGGAATATATATCCGAAAGCAGTCGGGCGGGAGCCAGTGAGTATTCCAGTGACGTATTTCGAGATGTTGTTGATGTGGTGTTCAAAGGTCATTTGTCCGCCGCAAAAACCTTGAAAAAAGGAATGTATGATGGTCAGTACTTTGTTGCTATCAGTATTTCTGAAAAGGATTTGGCGCATCTAGCCAGACTGCGCGCTGGCTCCAATGGAGGCGCTGCAGGCGGAACGACGGTCGTGATTGCTACTGACCAGATAGGAACTGTTGCCGATTTCAGTCAAAAGGCTCAGGAGGTAGAGGCCAAAGGTTTGGCTCCTATGAAACATGGGGAGCAACAGGCAAGAGCATTAGCTTTGCAGGATGCAATGAGGAATGCTGTTCAACAGGCGCAGGGAGTGATGCTACAGGGCAAGTCTGGGGCATTTAACGAAGCTCTGGCATTTGCCATCTCCACCAAAACTGAAGGCTATGTCGGGGGGGATGAGATTCTGGATGAAGATATCAGCCGTGGTAATTATTACGTAGTCTTACTTGCCCAGGTCAATGCCGGGCAACTGCTCAATGATGTTAACTTTTATCTTGATATTCTCGGGCAACCTGTTTTTTCTGTCGATTCCGGGGCAGAAGGAAAAATTGACTGGCTGGTAAATGAGCTTGAACGTCTTGGTTTCTCTATTCATGCCAGAGAGGCAGGCTCAACGCATACGTTTTACTTGAAGCAAACACAGAAAGAGGTCAGAAACCATAACGGTAAAACCGGCATTGAAACTTCTCTGTCCTTAAGCCTGAAAGACCGCAGCACTGGTGAAATTCTTTTTACCATTGTTAATGACCCGTTAAAAGCGCGTATTTATGTGTCGCCTCTTGAGAGAGCACAGCAGGTTTCCCAGGTTTCCGCTTATCGTCGATTGCAAAAGCAGCTGGGGCCTGAAGTCATCCAGTCTCTGGCAAGGTATGCAGAGCGGGGACAGGTCTACCCGATTGAAATTCACAATGCCCGACGCTCTGACTGGCAGTTGTTCAAATTCACGCTCGAGAATGGTACTGGGGGGACAGTCGAGGGCTGGGAATGGCAGAAAGAAGGCAAGGTGATGGTGCTTAACTACCGTTATTCCGGGCCATTGAGTGAAGCGATGGATCAAGGGTTGGAGCAGCTCTATAAAACCTACCGAACAGAAGGTAAAGGTCGACGGCCGATAGCTCTGGAAATTAATGATCGCAGGGCTTCATTCAGGATGGTGCAGTAATGAAATCGGGAATAAAAAGTCGATTGTCACAGGCATGTCTTCTGCTGTTCTTCATCTCTGTACAGGTTGATGCCGACCGTTTTGATGCGGAAAAAGCGTTGACCATTTATAAAGAACTGGTTGCCAGTGAGCCTTCGGGCAGTTATGTCCGGCAAGGATGGCTTTTCTTTGTCAGTGATCAGGCCTGTTTTAAAGAAAAGCAGAAATATGCGGGGTCTAAAGAGTCAAAGGCTGCCACAGCACAGGCAATGGTCATGATGTCTGAATACTACCTCGCTCTGGAGTCGTCACTGTCCAGAGAGAATATGGGAGGGGAAGGGCGTCTTTGGGATGATCTTTATCTTCAGTATCAGAAGCAGCTGCAGGCAAGAAGTCAATCACTCTCCATTGCCGGTCATCGTATTCTTGATAAAGACATGGGTGGATGTACAAGACGTGTTGTTTACGCGCTTCCAGAGGTGGCACTGAATAGAGTACAAAGCAGTGCTCATGCTCCCGTTGATCTAAAGAAACTGGAGGTTGGGCTATTTCAAACGGCGTTTGAACAGCAGGATTCTGCTCGACTGGCAGAATACTTTCATAACCTGGAACTGTATGAACTTGCTATTGCGTTTACAGCCACTCAGCAGCAAGCACAGGACTGGCTTTATCCCTCCAGTATCAGTTGGTATGACGATGGTTTGATGATGTCCGATCGGCTGGATCAGTGTCAGCTGGAAAAAAATGACTCACCACTGACTTTAAACCGGCAGTTACTCGCTTTTCTCAAAGCATCATACTGTGGTCGTGAGATTGATTGGGCGCAGAGTGATTTAACGTATTTGGCTAATATCAAGATGGATTCAGGCCGGTTCTCAAATGTGCTGAATACTCACGACCAACAGCATTTGATCAAGCTGGTTATAGAGCAGAGAGGCTTTGTGCTCTTCAAAAAGCCAGCGTTATTAACCGAGGGCACTGTCTCTTTGAATCTTAAAGCTGATGCGTTATTTAAGACTGGAGTAGAGCCGGAAAATATTATTAGCTTGTATGGCCTTTCGCTAAATGCCAATCCTTTACAGCCAGAGGTCTGGGCACGTGCAGGGGCTGTGATGCTCGCTTATCAATATGATGAGGTTGCCTACGCCATGTTTGTGCAGGCACTTCTTCAATCCCCCGGAAACAGTGACTACTGGATTTATCTGATTAAAGCCATGAAAGCACTGGGGTATCAGAACCAGGCCGACAGGCTAAGTAAAACCATAAATCATTTATCCGTCGTTTTTCCTCCCAGCCACTGGGGAAGAGCGCAGCTGAAGAAAATAAGCAGTTAGGGTGACTGTTTCTTAATGACTGTTGATGTTTGTAGTGCCTTTTGTTCTTGGGCTACAACATCAACAGATTCTATGTATCCATTAAATGAATATCTTTTTAATTGGGGTTGGGGGGAGTCAATGAAAATAAAAGCGCTTGCTGCTGTATTAATGTTTTCTACTACGGTAGTTGGGGTTCCATCTTTTGCGCAGGATTTTGTGCCGGCAGGCGAGACTTCACTGAAGACAGAGCAGGGGGCTCCAGCCATGGTTGCCGATGCCGGTGTTCAGGCGGTTGCTGATGCTGGTGCAAATCCCTATGTGCAGGGAGTCACTGAAGAATTTGTCAGTGCGGAAGAACAGCTGCAGATCTACATGGACCAACGTGGCTGGAGTGGGGAATGGGATCCGGCAAAAAAACGTATGTTTGTTGTTGCAGCCGAATCATTCGATGTTGAAGATCCCGGCTATGATACGGACTTTATCGCCAAGCGAAGCATGTATGCAACGCTTGCTTCAATGAGTGCAAAGGCTCAGGTCATTGAGTTTATGCGAACCCAGATGTCGGCTACTGATCAGCTGACAGCACCAGGTACCGATGTCCATAAGCAGCTGAATACCCAGTATCGCCAATTATCGGCAAAAATTACCAGGCAGCAGGAGCAGTTGATCAAGCTCCTTCGTGAGGTCGATGCTGCAGAAGCAAATAAGCTGGCCGGTGTGGCATGGCAGGATCTGAGTAAAGAGGGGCTGGCTGCGGCCATAAAAAAACTGGACAGCTCGTTCGATGCAGGCCAGATAGAGGAAAAGAAGAGAAAGGCCTATGAAAAAGCCAAGGCTCGGTATCAGGAAGCTCGTGATGGGTTAGCAGAGCTGGAGAAAGAAGCCCAGGCCATTCGTGGAGAGGTAAAACTGGAAGCCACAAGCTCGGTAGAAACGCTGGCTAAAGCGCCGTTAATGGGGGCAACCCTGCTGGCTCAGGCAGAATCATGGGATGCAGAGGAGGAGGAGTATCAGGTTGCTGTTTTGCTGGTATGGAGCGAAAAGCTCGAGCAGGCAGCGAGTACTATTTTGTCTGGTAACCCGGTGAAGGCGAAACCCCGCCAGGGCAAAAGTATTGGTGAATGGGCGAGGGGGCAGGACTTGTCAACCATGGTCGGTTCCCGGCAGTTTATTGATGATCAGGGCAGTCGCTGGTATGTAGGCGCTTATGGAAGTTTGCTTGATGGATCTTCTTCCGCCAAAAGAGCCGCGAAAGGGCGTGCAGATCTTTATGCAAAAAAAGAATTGGCTGTAGCCCTTTTTGCTGACCTGGAAACACAAAAGCAGGCTCAAACGGCTCTGCAAACCCGAAATGCCGGGCTGGGTGAAAAAGATCATACGGCGGTGGCAGAAAGCTTCGCAGAAAGTACACGTCAGTCTATTGAAAATCGGCAAATCAGTGGTACTAGTAAGATATTGTCAAAAACGGTAAGGCATCCTGTTTCCGGACATAAGTTATATGTATCTCTCTATGCAATATCTGCTGACAGTGCAGCTAATGCTATTGCTGCTGAAGCTCGCAGTTATGCAAAAGCGATTGATGCGGCGAAAAATAATGCATACCAGCAAGGCTTAAAACATGGCTATGATCAGCAGATGGATACAGCCAGAAATGATCAGGCATCTTTTAATAAAGGGGTAAGTGATTCAACCTCCATGGTAGCTTCTCAGCCAAGAGCGTCTGAAAAAGTATCTATACACTCCTCTACATCTGAGGTTGACAAAGCAAGAGGACAGTCTTTGGGGAGTCAGACTGTATTTTCAGTGCCCGATTTACATGATGATGACTTCTAATTAGGCCTTCAGGTTGATGTTAAGGCCGGGCTCACTACTGTCCCGGTTTTCTTATGGCTTAAATATTGTAAAACCTGCTTAAGTCTACACTTCTGTTATGATCTCTGTCAGGGAGGACAGTATCATGACATTCTTTCGTAAAGACCCCGATAAACAGCAGCTTCCATCTGTCAATAACGCCTTGCCTGGTCGTTCGGAGAGCATGCCAGTACCTGAGAAGCATTTTGTTAACGGGCATCCACTGAAGCCTCCTTTTCCTGAGCACTTGCAGACCCTCTATTTTGGTCTTGGCTGTTTCTGGGGAGCAGAGCGAATGTTCTGGCAACTGCCTGGTATTTATACAACGGCTGTTGGCTATGCAGGTGGTTACACACCCAACCCTACCTACGAAGAAGTCTGCTCTGGAGAAACCGGGCATACAGAAATTGTGATGGTGGTTTATGATCCTGAAAAGATAACAACGCAGGCATTATTAAAACATTTCTGGGAATCTCATGATCCAACCCAGGGAATGCGACAGGGTAATGATGTGGGTACCCAATATCGCTCAGCAATTTATACAACCACGGATGAGCAGGCCGGATTGGCAGAAAGCTCAAGAGATGAATTCTCCAGATCTTTGCGACAGCAGGGGTATCCTGATATCACAACAGAGATAGCTAAGGCACCGCCATTTTATTACGCAGAAGAGTACCATCAGCAGTATTTGGCCAAAAATCCTGGTGGGTACTGTGGCCTGAAAGGTACAGGGGTTTGCTTGGGGGGGTAACTGGTATTTTCCAGGCAAAAAAACGGGCAACCAAGAGAAAGATCAGGTTGCCCGGACGCAGTTTGCTGAATGGATTGAAACAGGAGCTTCATGAGCAGGTAACAGTGCGTTACCTAATTCATGCATATCAAAATAGACAGCCGCAACTGATTTCTCCTTGAGTATTGCTACCTGTTTTTTTGCGATTTTTACCTAGATCGCCTGTTGGGTATAGACAGCATTCTTACTTCTGGTGACAGTTGGTAACGCCCCTAGATCTTATTTCTGATCAGATCCCTGATAAGGAAGCGGGAAGGGTGAATGGCTTCCAGTAGTTTATCAGGCACCGATAGGCCGGCAGTGTTATCGGTTTCACCCGTGATCATGTTAGCTAGTATCTCACCAGCAACAGGGCAGGAAAGCATGCCTCTGGAACCATGTCCGGCGGTCACGTAAAGTCCATCGAGGTATTCAGGGGGGGGGGCAATGGGAAGTTTGCTGTTCTTTCTAAGTGGTGCATAAGCTTCAAGGAAGTGCTGAAGATCAACGATAGGACCCACTACGGGTAGGTAATCCGGCGTTGTACACCGAAACCCTGTTCGACCTCCAGTAACTTGCGCATTACTTCCATCGAGTGCTTGGTACATAGTAGGGAAGTACTTAGCCTGCATGGACAGGTTTTCCAGGTGGTCAGCTTCTCGAACTTCTGTACCTTCATCTTTAAAACTGAACGTTGCCCCCATGGTATGATTGCCATTGACTGCCGGTGCTATATAGCCTTCTCCGCATACACAGGAGGAAAGCTTCTGGCTTTCGGAGGTTGCCTTCGCTTGAGTAATCTGGCCGCGGATCGCCTTCAGGGGTAGATAGTTTAGCTGTGAAAACTGATGACTGGCCGTTCCCTGAGCGATGATAACGGTTTTACTGCGTAACTCGTTGTCACCGGTTTTAATCAGCCAGCCCTGCTCAAGTGGTTCGATGCTATTTACAGCCGTGCTGGTCATCACCCGGATGTTCGGATGATCGGCCAACGCCCGGCAGAGTGCTGGTGGATGCACCCAGCCTGCCTGTGGAAAGTAGAGGCCCGGATAGTTAATGCTCAGTCCGGCTATATCCGACAGTTGTTCTTCCTTCAGGTACTGTAGAAGTGAGTCAGGGTGTTGGCTGTCCAGTGCCTGATATCGTTGATCGGTTTTACCGTCAATGGCTAACTGAATAACACCGCACTGCTGCCACTCTTTCACCTCAAGCGCTTTCAGCGTATCGAGAGTGAATTGATAACCCTTGAGAATGAACTGACTGAGCGGGGTATTGTCTGCAGAGAGTTTGGCGTAGAGAACGCCTTGCGGATTGCCCGATGCTTCACTGGCCAGTGCTTGATGTTGTTCTAGGATAGTAACCTTCCAACCCCGGCGAGCCAGTGACCAGGCAGTACTGCAGCCTGCCAGCCCTCCACCCACGACAATGGCCGTTTTTTCAGGATTTTTGTGATCAGCAGGAGCGAACCAGGGTTTGGAGGCAGGTAAACCGGATGAGGGAATGAAGCGGCCGGCAATCATATCCCGCTTGCGACCAAAGCCCGGTTGCTTGGTCACTGAGAAGCCAGCCTCCGTCAGTCCATCCCGAACCAGCCTGGCAGCAGTAAAGGTGGCATAGGTCGATTCTTCATGACTTTTGTCTTTAAGCGTCCGGAACAGATTGGGTTGCCACATATCGGGGTTTTTGGCCGGAGCAAAGCCGTCAAGAAACCAGGCATCAATTTTCTCATTGATATGAGGCAATGTGTCGAGCACATCGCCAATCAAAATGTGTAGGCTGACGTGTTTGCCTGAAGCGCTGTCTGAAAATTGCAGATCGATAGTTTCTTCACTCAGTTGATAGGCGCTGATCATTCTGTTGGCCAGAGGAGTCAACTCATCAAACACTCTGAGTGCTTTTTGCAGGTCGTCCGGTTGGAGCGGGTATTTCTCTGTACTGATAAAGACCAGCGAGCTGTTATCAGGCGCATTATCCTGAAAGAGCTGCCAGGTGCAGAGGAAGTTCAGGCCTGTACCAAAGCCGGTTTCGCCAATGGTGAATGTTGTTCCGGGTATCAGCTCACGAAAGCGCCGTGGGAGATGATTATGCTCCAGAAAAACATGTCGGGTTTCGGCAATGCCCGAGGCTCGGGAAAAGTAGATATCATTGAATTGAGTAGAAATTGGCAGGCCATTATCCCACTGGATGTTAGCGGTGCTGGTCTGAAACTTATCTGAGGGGAGGGGATGGTCGGACACGGCTTTCTGTTTCAAGATTCAGTATAAGGCGAAAAAGCTGCAAGCATAGTGAGTGCTGGCTATTGGGTAAAGTGTCTATTTCATTGACAGGCCCGGTAACGCTAGAATTGCCCTCTCATATTTATCACTCAAGAGGCATGCCATGCGGTTGATACTGGCGCCGATGGAAGGCGTTATGGATCACGATATGCGTGATCTGCTGACCGGCATCAATACCTTTGATCTCTGTGTTACCGAGTTTGTCAGGGTGACCGAAACCCTATTACCAAACCGGGTGTTTTATCGCACCTGCCCAGAACTGCTGCAGGGTGCCAGAACTTCCAATGGGACCCCCGTTCGTCTTCAACTGCTTGGTAGTAGCCCGGAGTATATGGCGTTAAATGCGGCCCGGGCGGTTAAGTTAGGTTCACCGGGGGTGGACATCAATTTTGGCTGTCCGGCGAAAGGGGTAAATAAGAACCGTGGTGGTGCTGTGTTGCTGCGTGATCCCGATGAACTCTATAGCATTGTAAAGGCTGTGCGTGATGCAGTGCCTGATGAGTTTCCAGTGACCGCCAAAATTCGCTTGGGCTATGAAGATAAGTCTTTATTTCTGGAAAATGCCAGAGCCATCGAGCAGGCTGGTGCTTCAGAGCTGGCTGTCCATGCCCGTACTAAGGTGGAAGGCTATCGTCCGCCCGCGTACTGGGAGTACATCGGTAAAATTCATGAGAACCTGGCGATACCGGTGATTGCCAATGGTGAAATCTGGAGTCATGACGATGCCATGCGCTGCCAGAGTGTTTCTGGCTGTACTGACTTGATGGTAGGGCGTCCCTCACTGGTGACACCAAATATTACGGCTATGATTCGTGAGGCTGTTGGCCCGATGAGCTGGCCATCAGTATTGCAGTTGATTTTGCAATTAAGTGACCGTGATCGCAAAAATGGAAAATGGCAATACCATCCTTCCCGATTGAAGCAGTGGCTCAATTATCTGCGTAAAGCGTATCCGGAAGCGCAGAACCTGTTTGAGCGAATCCGTTCCCTCCGTGAGGCTGATGCCATTCTGGAAATTCTCTGTTCCGATCTGGCAAAAGCCGCCTAGGGGGTGTTACCAACTGGTTGAATGGCCAGTTGGTAACACCCCCTAGCATCCCAAGGCCAATCTTTATGGTTGGCTGGCTTTCATTGATTTACGTCGGTGAATTTTTTCCAAGTCTGAGGCAACCTTCATTTTATGCGCAATGCTGTCGAAGGTGGTCTGGGGCTTCTGGTTCGGCTTATATGACAACATAGTCTGGATGACTGATTGCTTATTACACACTGTTCAGTAGAATACTGACGCGGCCACGGGAAGGCATAAGACAGCCATGAGCTAGAAAAGAGCCATGAGCCTGTTCATGGAAATAATAATCAAGAATGGTTCCGGTAGGGCAAATTTGCCTGAGGAGATTTACCGGACCTTCAAGCCTGAAAAAACAAAGGACTTACTTGATGAATCCATCGGACCTTATTTCAGAAGGTTCCAGCCTGATGCTCTTTGGAATGGGCTTTGTTTTCCTGTTTCTGACGCTATTGGTGCTGGTAACCAGCCTGATGTCAAAAATCATCGATCGATATTTCCAGGAACCGGCACCATCAGGTGCATCCAATCGCATTACAGTGAATAGCCAGCCATCTTCATCCAATGATCAGGGTGAACTGGTAGCTGCCATCAGTGCAGCCATCAAGATGCACAGAACAAAAAAAGCTCAAGCAGAAAAACGCCAATAACCGGGGGATAAATAAGGGTTATGTCTGACGTACTAAAGCCGCTGGGTATTACCGATGTGGTGTTGAGGGATGCTCATCAGTCGCTATTTGCTACCCGCCTTCGCATTGAAGATATGTTACCGATTGCTGAACAGTTGGATCAGATCGGTTACTGGTCGCTCGAAACCTGGGGGGGGGCTACCTTTGATGCTTGTATCCGCTTTCTCGGTGAAGACCCCTGGGAAAGGCTGCGTGAGCTGAAAAAAGCCATGCCGAAGACCCGTCAGCAGATGCTATTAAGAGGACAGAATCTGCTGGGATATCGTCACTATGCTGACGATGTCGTTGATAAGTTTGTTGAGCGTGCCGTTGCCAATGGTATGGATGTGTTCCGGGTATTTGATGCCATGAACGATCCCCGTAACCTGATGCAGGCAATGAAGGCAGTGAAGAAGCAGGGTGCCCATGCTCAGGGTACGATCTCTTATACGACCAGTCCTGTTCATACGATGGATAGCTGGGTCTCTCTGGCCAAGGAGGTAGAGGATCTGGGGGCAGACTCTCTCTGTATTAAGGATATGTCAGGCATTATTACGCCGACTGACGTGTATGAACTGGTTTCCAGACTTAAGAAAGAAACCGATCTGGAAGTTCAGCTGCATTGTCATGCAACCTCCGGCCTTTCTTCCATGTCTTTGCTCAAAGCGGTTGAAGCCGGTGTGGATCGGGTCGATACGGCCATCTCTTCCATGTCCATGACCTATGGACATTCTCCAACTGAGGCAATCGTTGCAGCACTGCAGGGCACTGAGCGTGATACGGGCCTTGATCTGCATAAGCTGGAGGAAGTGGCTGCTTACTTCCGTGTAGTGCGGAAAAAGTACGCGAAATTTGAAGGTCAACTGCGTGGTGTTGACTCAAGAATCCTTATTGCCCAGGTACCTGGTGGCATGCTGACCAATATGGAAAGTCAGCTGAAAGAGCAGGGGGCCAGTGATAAGTTCGATGAAGTACTGCAGGAGATTCCCAGAGTTCGTGAAGATCTGGGCATGATTCCATTGGTAACGCCCACTTCCCAGATTGTTGGTACCCAGGCGGTTCTCAATGTATTGACTGGTGAGCGCTATAAAACCATCTCCAAAGAGACTCAGGGGATTTTGAAAGGTGAGTACGGTGCTGCGCCCGCACCTTTCAACAAAAAACTTCAGGACAGAGTTCTGGATGGTAAGGAAGCGATCACCTGTCGTCCGGCTGACCTGCTGGAATCGGAGTTCGAAAAACTGACTGCTGAACTGAATGGCCTTGCGCAGGAGAAAGGCATCAAGCTGGCAGACCAGCCCGTGGATGATGTTCTGACCTATGCCCTGTTCCCGCAGGTTGGTCTGAAGTTCCTGCAGAATCGCGGTAACCCCGATGCTTTCGAACCTGCTCCTGGAACAGAGCCGGAAGTTAAGCCCGCTCCTGTTCAGGCAGCATCCGCGGACAATTCTGTTTATACCGTTCGGGTGAATGGCAATGCCTATACCGTCCAGGTTTCAGTAGGCGGTGATGTTACTCAGCTGGCTCCTGTTTCAGCCCCAGCTGCTCAGCCGGAAACCGCCGGTGTACCTGCGTCTGTTGGTGAGCCAATGCCCGCACCACTGGCCGGTAATATCTGGAAGGTGAATGTGACACCGGGTCAGAATATCCAGGAGGGTGATGTTCTGCTTATCCTCGAAGCCATGAAAATGGAAACGGAAGTTCGTGCCCCACGTTCCGGACAAGTGACGTCGGTTGATGTACGTGAAGGTGACAGTGTAGCGGTGGGTGATACCCTGCTTGCCCTGGCTTAATAAAAAGCGTTAAGGACGCCTCTTTAATAGAGGCTCCTTATCAAGAGCTCTTATAAATAACTCTTATAAAGAGAACGTCTTGTAGAGAAAGAATGCCATGGAAAAGCTATTAACGCTCTGGGAGGGCTCCGGGTTATACAACCTCACCGCCGGAGAGTTTGTCATGATTCTGGTGGGCTTTGGGTTGCTGTATCTGGCCATCCGGAAGCAGTTCGAGCCTTTACTGCTGGTACCTATTGGTTTTGGTGGGATTCTGGCCAATATTCCCCAGGCCGGTCTGGCATTTTCGGCCATTGAACAGGCACTTCATATGGCCAACCCTATGGTCATGCAGGCGGTAGCCGAAGCGCTGGGCAGTGCTTCGGCTGCTCCGGATGAGCTGTATGTTTTATACAATGAGGCAAATGCAGCAACCCGGACCGTCGTAGGTAACATTATTGCCGATGCAGGATACTCGAACGGTGTCCTTTATCAGTTTTACAGTGTTGCCATTGGTAGTGGTGTTGCTCCACTGGTGATCTTTATGGGGGTGGGTGCCATGACGGACTTTGGTCCGCTGCTGGCGAATCCGAAAACCCTGTTCCTTGGCGCTGCCGCTCAGTTTGGTATTTTTGCCACAGTATTTGGCGCTATTGTTTTGAGCTCCATGGGGATCATGAATTTCAGTCTGGCTGATGCTGCTGCTATTGGTATCATTGGTGGTGCGGATGGTCCAACGGCTATCTATGTTTCCAGTGTGCTGGCTCCTCATCTTCTGGGCGCTATTGCGGTTGCAGCATACTCCTATATGGCGCTGGTTCCCCTGATTCAGCCACCGATTATGAAAGCGCTGACGACGGCAGAAGAGCGGAAGATTGTGATGACGCAGCTCCGGTCAGTGAGCAAGACGGAAAAAATCGTTTTCCCAATCTTGTTGCTGGTGTTGGTGGCCCTGTTGTTACCTGATGCAGCACCTCTGTTGGGGATGTTCTGTTTTGGTAACCTGATGAAAGAGTGTGGTGTGGTTGAGCGCCTTTCGGATACGGCGCAAAATGCACTGATTAACATCACGACCATTTTCCTTGGACTGTCTGTTGGTTCAAAGCTGAGTGCTGACAAGTTTCTGCAGATGGAAACCCTGGGGATTCTGGGGTTGGGGATTGTGGCATTCTGCATTGGTACCGCCGGTGGTGTCCTGATGGCAAAACTGATGAATCGGATGTCGTCTACCAAAGTTAACCCATTGATTGGTTCAGCTGGAGTATCAGCGGTGCCTATGGCTGCCAGAGTTTCCAACAAAATGGGGCTTGAGGCCAACCCACAGAACTTCCTGCTGATGCACGCTATGGGACCGAATGTAGCAGGTGTTATTGGCTCTGCAGTTGCAGCCGGTGTCATGATTAAGTATCTGTCGTGAATGCCCTTGGTGAATTGAAATATTAATTGACCTTGACCAATGCTGTTGCTTTTCCACAGGCAGCAGCATTTTTTTTGTTGTAGCCATACTTGTTTTTCAGCGAGAATAAAAATATTTAGAAATTAGCTGTTTTAATGTTTAAAAAGTCGTATGGGTATTTATTCATTTAAACCAGTTTTTATATTGTTTTTTGCTGAAAAAAGAGTAGAAGTACTTCATGATTTATAAAGCATACAATGTTTCATCTAAAAAGAGCATTGCCCTGGTAGCCCACGATAATAAGAAAGGGGAGTTGGTGCAGTGGAGTCTGCGCCATAAAGAAAAGCTACTCGGTCATGATTTGTTTGCTACAGGGACTACAGGAAGTCTTCTTGAAAAAGAACTGTCCATGCCGGTCACGAAATTTATCAGTGGTCCGTTGGGTGGTGATCAGCAGATTGGTGCCTTAATTTCTGAATGCAAGCTGGATCTGCTGGTATTTTTCTGGGATCCGTTTGAGCCAATGCCTCATGATCCGGATGTGAAGGCGTTGTTGCGAATTGCTGCGGTATGGAATATTCCGGTGGCCTGTAACCAGAGTTCTGCGGATTACATATTCTCGTCAGATATGCTTGGACAGTCCCATAATCGGCAGATCCCGGATTATGACAGTTATCTGCAGCAAAGAATGCTTTGATTTAATGCGTTTAAAGAAAGCACAGAGGCCCTGAGATAAGGGCCTTTGGCAAAAGCAATCTGGGAAAGTGGTGAATGAGCGCGGTTGGTAGTGTCAGTATTCAAAAACAATCAATAAAAAACGGGGATTCAATAATCGTCGTTTCCATCTCTGCTCATTGAGCCAATACCAAAGCTGGAAGGCCCGTATTGGCGGCGCTTCTTGTAGGTTACCTTAGGTTCAGCGCTGCTATGACGGTCTTCAGGTGAAGCGGGCCTGCAGTTCATAGTGCCACTCATGGAACTATTGCTGTTACCGCTGCGATAGCTCTGACCTCCGGATGAAAATCTTCGTACAGGCTTGGTCACAGATGGCTGGAAAACGGAAGCAGGAGTCTGTTCATACATGTCTCTTTCTGAGTCTCGGTCAGAAAGCAGCTCGCTGCTCTGAACCGAACCTTCCTGCATATTCAGTCGCATGCGATAAGGATGACCATAACCTCTGCGGCGACGCGGTTTGTGGTCCTTTGGTTCGGGTGGCTTCAAGCCTGTGAATTGTTCGTAAATGGTTGTGTAAATATATTTGCTCATAACTACCTCCTGTTCATCCTCTCCCAGAAACGGATAAATGTCTTTATTTGGTTGACGATGTTAGACAAACCCATTTTCGGTATGAATAGGTAACACTACTTAAAACTCTCTTAATAAACGACAACATATGTCAACAATATAATGTGGGTGTCGTTAATTGTTATGAAAAACGAAATCGAAATAGAATTAACAGAAACAAAGAATAGCATTCATAAAAATAGATCGTTGATTGATTTCATAATTTTTTTGAATGTTGGACTATTGGTAATAACTATTTTTTGCTAATCGATGGAAAATTAATAAAATTAAGAGGCTATTCTTTTTTGTTAATTCTTGTTGAAGTTTGTTTTTCGTTTTTTATGATGAATAGGTATTAGCACTGATAGTGGAATTGCCGTACATACGATACTTTGACTGCAATTATTTCTTATTTACCGGGTTGGCCAGCTTTACACGTGCGGTATGACCATATAGGGCGAAAGGCTTTTGTGATGATGTAGTATCACCATGTCTTCGTCCCCTCGAGATAGGCAAACAATACGCCGACAATGATTTTCTTACATTGATGCAGATCAAGTTGGTGTCACCGCTATATCCATATGCAGTCTGACTGACCCGGGAGCAGCATTCCCAAAGAATTCTCCAACTTATCAGGAGCCTCTTAGTATGACTACGCGATGTGCGACTTTGTCTGAAACTATCTCA
This sequence comes from Endozoicomonas sp., assembly GCF_965196975.1. NCBI lineage: Bacteria > Pseudomonadati > Pseudomonadota > Gammaproteobacteria > Oceanospirillales > Endozoicomonadaceae > Endozoicomonas > Endozoicomonas sp. The sequence continues at coordinate 2,499,080 of NZ_OZ239981.1, read as the reverse complement.
AATTACTAGCCCGGATATTTCATAAACTGCCCCGAATCTCGGGCAGGACTTTGTCGCCCTAAGGGATTTTGTGAGGGAGTGCCGTACCGGGGAGTACGGTCGACCGAGCAAAACTCCCTTAGGGCGGCAAAGGACAAGCGAGAACGGGAGCACGTTTATGAAATATCCGGGCTAGCATGATGGTAAGTCCAAGTTGTATCTTCAAAATCACGCAATTATTTGCTTTCCGTTTTTTAATCTTCGGAAATAAGGTTCTCAAACTGTATTGCAGGACGACCAGCAATTATATTCAGATAAGAACCAATATTATGTGCCAGTAACTTCCGAGCGATACGTGATGTCATATGCCATCTATCTCGACAATGGCACTTTTCTATTTCAAAGCGCTCTGTCAATTGACCTATCACTGTTTCTATTCTCCGTCGTACCCGTAATACCAGCTTTACAAACGACTTCGGACGTTCATCTTGCATGTTTTTTTCTCAGTGGCGTCTGAAGATCAATACCTAATTCCTGACAATCAGCTTTAAACTCAGGCCTTATATAGCCCTTATCGCCAAGCAAGAGGCCAGAAATGGTCTCGAGCATGTCATAGGCTGCATCACGCTCATCTACGTTCGCTGCGGTCAGAGTAAAACCCACAGGAATCCCTCGTGCTTCAACCAGCAAATGCCCCTGAAAGCCATAGAACTTCTTGTCCTTGGAAGCGCAGTAACCATAACCAGCCTCAGCTTTAAAGATACGGCTCTGTGGTGCACGGGTTCTGACGACAACATCAATCGGAAAACCATCGATTAAATGGATATCTGCATTATCTGCATGCATCATCTGGACTATACGAATTTGCAGTCGTTGTTTCACATGCCATAAGTTGGCGGCCTGTTTGACAAATGCCGAGCGTGAAGGAATGTCAGGAAACAGGTGTCGCCAGTGTCGGGTAAAATACTTCCAAATCTCAGTGTCCTTATGATGCCCAAGCCATTCACCGACAACTTCCATGGTGATCGCTTCACTATCAGTGAGCTTTGGTGGAAACCCTCGAAGTCGCAGTGGTACAGGAAAAAGCTCTTTTACCAAATCGTCGATCAAGCAGTAGACTGTAGTGATAAACTCTTCAACGGGCATGACTGAAACCTTCTTTGCTTTCTACTGCTTTTAATAGCAGAAAGCAGGATCAGTCATGTCTCCTTATGCAAACCTAAAAGTCGCACATGGCGTTATGACTGTAACCACCAGCGAACTGCCAGCAGCATGGGAAGGATTCACTTCCGGCGACTGGTCAGAAAGCATCAATGTTCGTGACTTTATCCAGAAAAACTACACCCCTTACGAGGCTGACAGTTCTTTCCTGGCCGGTTCTACTGAAGCGACAGATCGTCTGTGGGCTGATGTTATGGAAGGTATCAAGGAAGAGAACCGCACCCACGCGCCTCTTGATTTTGATACTGACCTGCCATCCACCATTACTTCTCACGATGCTGGCTATATCAACAAAGATCTGGAGACCATCGTAGGTCTGCAGACCGAGAAGCCGCTGAAGCGAGCTATCATTGCTAACGGTGGCATCCGTATGGTTGAAACTTCCTGCGAAGTTTATGGCCGTAAGCTGGATGATACCGTCAATAAAATCTTCACAGACTATCGTAAGACCCATAATGCGGGTGTTTTTGATGTCTATACTGCAGACATTCGTAATTGCCGAAAGTCTGGTGTAATCACTGGTCTTCCAGACGCTTATGGTCGTGGCCGTATCATTGGTGACTATCGTCGTATCGCGTTATACGGTATTGATCGTCTGGTTGTTGATAAGAAAGCTCAGCATAAGTCTCTGGATGCTGTTCTGGAGTCTGGTGAAAATCTTGACCGTACCATTCAGCTGCGTGAAGAGATCATGGAGCAGATCAAGGCGCTGATGCAGATCAAAGAGATGGCGGCCAAATACGGTTGCGATGTCAGTGGTCCTGCTACCTCCGCCCGTGAAGCTGTTCAGTGGACCTACTTCGGTTATCTGGCCGCAGTTAAATCCCAGAATGGCGCAGCCATGTCGCTGGGCCGTACTGCTACCTTCCTGGATGTTTACATCCAGCGTGATCTCGAAGCGGGTAAGATCACTGAAACTGATGCTCAGGAAATGATCGACCACTTCGTCATGAAATTGCGTATGGTTCGCTTCCTGCGTACGCCTGAATACGATCAGCTGTTCTCTGGTGATCCAATCTGGGCGACTGAATCCATCGGTGGCATGGGTCTTGACGGTCGCACTCTGGTGACCAAGAACGCATTCCGTTTCCTGAACACCATGTACACCATGGGGCCATCTCCAGAGCCAAACATCACGGTTCTGTGGTCTGAGCAGTTGCCAATGGGCTTCAAAGAGTACTGTGCCAAGGTTTCTATTGATACCAGCTCCATCCAGTACGAAAACGATGATCTGATGCGTCCGGATATGGACAGCGACGATTACGCGATTGCCTGCTGCGTATCGCCAATGATCGTAGGTAAGCAGATGCAGTTCTTTGGTGCTCGCGCCAACCTGGGTAAAACGCTGCTGTACGCCATCAATGGTGGTATTGATGAGAAGCTGAAAATTCAGATCGGTCCAAAGGCTGACAAGATCACGTCTGAGTATCTGGATTACGATGAAGTTTATGCAAGCTTTGACAAGCTGATGGACTGGCTGGCTACTCAGTATGTCACTGCGCTGAACTGCATTCACTATATGCACGACAAATACTCTTATGAAGCTGCCCAGCTGGCACTTCATGACCGTGATGTCATTCGTACCATGGCTTGTGGTATTGCGGGTCTGTCTGTTGCTGCTGACTCCCTGTCTGCTATCAAGTATGCGAAGGTTAAGCCGGTTCGCGACGAAGACGGTATTGCCATTGACTTCGAGATCGAAGGTGATTTTCCGAAGTTTGGTAACAACGAAGAGCGCGTGGACACGATTGCTTGTGAGCTGGTAGAAACTTTCATGAAGAAAGTGGCTTCTCACAAAATGTACCGCGATGCGATTCCGACCCAGTCTGTTCTGACCATCACCTCTAATGTGGTGTATGGTAAGAAGACCGGTACTACACCAGACGGACGTCGTGCAGGTCAGCCATTTGGCCCGGGTGCCAACCCAATGCACGGTCGTGACACCAGCGGTGCGGTTGCTTCCCTGAGCTCTGTTGCCAAGCTGCCATTTGCCTATGCGAAGGACGGTATTTCCTACACCTTCTCTATTGTACCGAAGGCGCTGGGTAAGGATGAAGATGGTCGTCGCAAGAACCTGGTGGGCCTGATGGATGGTTACTTCCATCACGAGAAAGGTCACGAGGGTGGTCAGCATCTGAACGTGAACGTCATGAACCGTGAAATGCTGGAAGATGCCATGGAGAACCCTGAGAAGTATCCTTCTCTGACCATCCGTGTTTCCGGCTATGCGGTGCGCTTCAACTCTCTGACGCCAGAGCAGCAGCGCGACGTTATCACTCGTACCTTTACAGGCTCGCTGTAACTGTAAGCACGAGTATTCATATCTAAAAGGCCAGCTTTGCTGGCCTTTTTTTGCTCATGGCATTCAGGGTTGCTGGGAAAGGGAGTGCCTTTTTTAGCAGCTCTTTTGGGTTAATAGGAGAGTCGCCATGTCCCTTGGTCGTGTCCATTCCATGGACTCATTTGGAACGGTAGACGGACCGGGTATCCGTTTTGTTGTGTTTATGCAGGGCTGCCACATGCGCTGTCGTTACTGCCACAACCGGGATACCTGGGACCTGCGTGACGGTGGTGAGGTACTCAGTCATGAAGAGGTTCTGGAGAAGATCCTCAAGGTGAAGAACTTCCTGACCGGTGGTGTTACGGTGACGGGGGGGGAGCCACTGCTTCAAGCGGAATTTGTTGCAGACCTTTTCAAGGCACTGAAAGAGCACGGCATCCATACCTGCCTGGATACGAATGGATTCACCAAACATATCACTCCGGATGTTGAACGCCTGCTGTCATACACTGACCTTGTGCTGCTGGATATCAAGCACATGGATGAAGAGATGCATCAGAAGCTGACTTATGTCACCAGCAAATACACTCGTAATTTTGCCATGTATCTGCAGGAGCTGAAAAAGCCAACTTGGATCCGCTATGTAGTGGTGGAAGGGTATACCGTCGATCCACTGTATGCCGCAATGCTGGCAGATATGGTCGAGAAGATGGATTGTGTTGAAAAGGTGGAGATCCTGCCTTACCACAGTCTGGGTGTTCACAAGTGGGATGCCTTCAAGGAGAGCTACGAGCTGGAAACGGTGCGACCACCGTCAACTGAACAGTTGGATGCGATTAAGGCGGAGTTTGATCAGCGGGGAATTTCTGCGGCTTACTGATGGCTTGAGCCAAAAAGGCCGATGATGTTAGAGCATTCATCGGCCTTTTTGGTTAAACGCGTATTTAGTTGAAAATACGGTTTTCCTGTTCCTGAACCCGAATAAATGTGGTTCGCTTGGACAGTTCTTTCAGCTGAGCCGCGCCCACGTAGGTGCAGGTTGAGCGTACGCCACCCAGGATGTCCTGAACGGTTTCAACGATTGGGCCACGGTAAGGTACTTTTACGGTCTTACCTTCAGAGGCGCGGTAGTTGGCAACACCGCCAGCGTGCTGATCCATGGCAGTTGTCGAGCTCATGCCGTAGAACAGGCGGAACTGTTTGCCGTCTTCTTCGACCATTTCACCGCCAGACTCATCGTGACCAGCAAACATGCCGCCGATCATGACGAAATCAGCGCCACCGCCGAATGCTTTGGAAACGTCACCCGCACAGGTGCAGCCACCGTCGGAAATTACCTGGCCGCCAACACCATGGGCAGCATCGGCGCATTCAATAACCGCGGACAGCTGTGGGTAGCCAACACCGGTTTTAACGCGGGTTGTGCAGACGGAGCCTGGGCCGATACCCACTTTAACAATGTCGGCGCCTTTCAGGATCAGCTCTTCGACCATTTCTCCGGTAACCACGTTACCCGCAATGATCACTTTGTTTGGGTGGCGCTGGCGAACACGGGACACGTACTCAACAAAATGCTCAGAGTAACCGTTGGCTACGTCGATACAGATAAAACGAAGCTTCTCGTTTTGGGACAGGATTTCAGACATCTTGTCGAAATCGTTGTCGGAAGTACCGCTGCTGACCATGATGTGGTTTTCAATGCCTTCGGGCGCGTTGTCGAGGAAGGATTTCCACTCTTCAACGGTGTAATGCTTGTGAACGGCAGTCAGCATTTTGTGTTCAGCCAGGGCGAGAGCCATGGCGAAAGTGCCGACGGTGTCCATGTTGGCAGCAATGACTGGCACGCCGGTCCATTCCTGGTCAGTGTGAACAAATCGGAAGGTGCGCTCCAGGCTTACCTGTGAACGGCTTTTCAGGGTGGAACGCTTTGGGCGGAACAAAACGTCTTTGAAACCCAGCTTGATATCAGCTTCTACACGCATAGTCATCTCGCAGTGCTCTGGGCATGGTGATCCGGGGATCAATGCAGCAGAAAACACTTACATCTACTTTGGTTTGGGGAAGTTTGATGTACAAGCGGCCGGACAGCCTGGATGATCAGGGGAGACCCATCTTCGGATACGCGAAGATTGCGCCGGACCCAACATCTTTTTTAAGGACGAAAAAAATGGGCGTATTTGACGCTTATACGGCTGAAGTATACCTAGGCGCGTTTTGAAATAAAAGGGGTAAAGGGAAAGGCAGCTTTTGGAATGTTGAAAGTGCCTGTCCATCACAGTGTATTGCTGCATAGATGAACAGGCTATCAGGATCAGTCAATCAAATTACGGATCTGGGTTTTGATCAGATCGATGGCAATCCTGTTTTTCCCGCCATGTGGAATGATCAGGTCAGCATGCTGGCGTGCAGGTTCAATGAACTGCATGTACATTGGACGAACGGTTTCCAGGTATTGCTTAATAACGGAATCAACATCCCGACCACGACTGAGAATGTCTCGCTTCATACGACGGATCAGGCAGATATCCAGTGGCGTATCCATAAAGAAACGCAGGTCAAAGGCTTCCCGGATTTCCGGGTTGGTAAAGAGCAGGATTCCCTCATAAATAACCACGCGGGCGGGATTAACCTTGCGGGTATCCGTACGACGATTGTGCTGGGTATAGTCGTAAAGTGGGACGTCGATTTCCTGACCATTTTTCAGTTTGATCATCTGCTCCAGCATCAGGTCATGATCCATGGACTCCGGATGATCATAATTGGTACGAACCCGCTCATCCATGCTCAGGTGCGTCTGGTCTTTGTAGTAGGAGTCTTCTGAAATCACACACAGGTGTTCTGACTGGAGCTCTTCAACCAGAGTTTCTGCCAGCAGGCTTTTGCCGGATGCGGAGGCGCCGGCAATGCCGACGAGAATGGTTTTCTGTTTCATGGGTGGAGTCCAGTTGTCAGCTTCTGTCTACAGGAATAGGGTTTCCGTTGTCGTCTATCGCAACGTAGGTGAAGAAGCCTTCAGTAACCTTATGACGTTCTTCTGATTTGAAGGGGTGGGACAGTATCCACACCTCGAGTTTAATGCGCATGGAAGTGTTGCCGACGCGTATGATATCAGCATAACAGCAAACCACGTCGCCAACCTTAACCGGATGGATAAAGCTCATGGATTCAACGGCAACGGTAGAAACCCGGCTGTTGCAACGATTTTTGGCTGCCAGGCCGCCGGCAATATCCATCTGGGACATGATCCAGCCCCCGAAAATATCGCCATTCGGGTTGGTGTCGGCAGGCATCGCCAGTGTGCGCAGAACCAGATCACCCTGTGGTTCGGTCATCAGAAAACTCCATACGGATCGTAACTGGCGGCGAATGCTATGCCTGTGGAATAACCTTGTAAATCCGTATTTCCATGAAGCGGTTGATGGAAAGCAGTGGGCATGGAAAACAGCGTGCTATTCCTGTATAAGTTTCCGCTTTGAGAGCAGTGTAACCAGCGTTGATACCTATGACATCCGTTCCTTTAAGCAATCCCGGCCAGTTGATTGTTCGTAACCAGGAGCTCTTTGAGCTTGAGCATCTTGTGGTGGTTGGCTTGCCGGCAGATGATCTTGTATCTCATTTATTGAGTGATGGGGTTGACTATATCTCGGCACTGACCCGTGATTTCAGTGCTTATCGACGTTTGATACCTCTTGAGGCCCGTCTGAAAGATCAATTGTCCCTGAGTTTTGCACCGATCCTGTCGGTAGATTTTACCCGTCCTGTCGATGGTGTTTTGCTTTTTCTCCAGAAAAGCAAGCCATTAATGGACTTCTGGCTGGAGATGGTATTGAGCTTTTTGCCAGATGATGCCCCCATTTGGCTGGTGGGAGAGAACGATGAAGGGATCAAATCATGGAAAAAGCGGCTGAAGAACAGTTTCGGTTATGTTAAGAGTGTGGATAATGCCCGCCACTGTGTACTGCTGGAAGCATCTGAACCGTTGAAAAAAACGGAAAATTTTACCCTTGAGCCATGGTTTGAGACATTTTCTGTCACTGCAGGCTCGACCAATATGGACATTACCTCTTTGCCTGGTGTTTTCAGTCATGGTCGGCTGGATAAGGGGACTCAGGTTCTGCTGGAAACACTGGATGCAGTGCCTTCAGGCAAGGTGCTGGATTTTGGCTGTGGTGCTGGTGTGATCTCTGCTTATATTAATACCCTGCAGGGTGAACATGATTTTACCCTTGTGGATTGCGATGCTCTGGCACTGGCCAGCAGTCACAAAACCATGAGTGCGACAGGGAGCAAGTCTTTTACGGTACTTCCCAGCGATGGACTCTCAGAAGTGACAGGGCAGTTTGACCTGATTATCTCCAACCCACCGTTTCACCAGGGGGTGAAAACCCACTATGAGGTGACAGAACAGTTTCTTGCCCAGTCGCGCCAGAGGCTTCGCCCGGGTGGCGAACTTCGCATTGTTGCCAATAGTTTCCTGCGTTATCCGCCAATCATTCAGAAGGCTTTTGGCCGCTGTGAGACGCTGCTGACCAGAGATGGCTTTTCGATCTACAGAGCTATCAGAAAAGCTTGAGGGGCAGACGTTATACTAAATCCAGATCCGCTCATGATGCCAGTCATTCTAACCCTATCGTTAGTGTCTTAAGCCATTAATAGGGATAGGGGTATTCATAAATTATCTGGTCATGTTGATGGTGGTGCGACAGTTAATATGGCCTTGTGATTGAATCAAGCGGTGCACATTGATAGACCAATTGATTCTAGGTGAACTTGATGGCTGCTAAATTGTCTATAGGTAATTAGAAAGTTCATAAAATATGACTCTCTATTTATTCAAAGGGTCCACGGGAGGCCGGTATGGATAGTCTGTTAGCAGGAAGCAATGATCTTTATTCAGGTGTTACTGGTATGGGGGGGGCATCTACCGAGATTGCGGATTCAGCCAGTGCTCCTGAATTATACCTTCCCCGTTCTGCAGCTAGGCAGTCCCCTCCCAACGAAAGTCTGATCAATCGTAGAGTGGATAAGTTGACGGCTTTTCAGCAGTTCAAGTGCTCCCTGCTGTCCATTGGGTTGCGTTTCATTCCCACAAAAATGCTGCACGAAGCAGTCTATCAATTGACACTCGGCATGTACGTTCGGGCAGACAGTACAGAAGTCGATTTAAGGAATGAATTACGTGAAATGCTGGACTCTCATAGAGACAGCCAGAGTAAAAAGACCAAAGACGTTTTCGATAATTTTGTTCAGAACGAAAAACGCTCACCATTCCATAGCTCCCGGCAGGAAAGACGTTCCTCTGTTGCTCCAGGTAAGTCGGAAAATTTCAGGTTGGATTACTGTATTGGTGGAGTAATGGTTTCACCCGAACAACAGGCACAAACCCTTTTGGATGAGTTGAAGCAAAGGTTAACAGTCAACCCTGAATCCGTTGTCGCGTTCACCTATTCCGCCAATTTAGCGCAAGCTCAACATATTGAGCAGTGCTATCAGGATGGATCATGGAAAATTAATATTCATGGTTCGAATCAGGCTCGAATCGTAATGGCTCTGATTGAACTACTAAAAAAACCTGAAAACGTTGCTTATCGTGGACGAATCATACCCGCTGCCATTCCTACCATAAAATATAGGGCGTTATATGGAATGGAACATACAAAACCTGAAGAGCTTGATCCGTCGTTTGAGCACATAAAGCGTCTGTTAGATAATGGTGTTACACTGCTTTTACTCCAGAATCAGGACACAGCTCAAAATGCTTCCTTTCCATATGCTATTGGTGGTGGTGTCGCAAAAAAGGCCGGAGGTGAGCCTAACGAAGATCATATTCGAACAAAGATTGAAGAGCTAAAGCGATATTAAAAAACCTTTACAAGTGACGAGTCTGCAAAGAACGCATGAATGCTTGAGCCTCTTCACTTATCCTACTTCCAGAATCTATAAAATAGGCTGCATGAGCTGTTTAAAGTAACTGAATCATGCACCATTTGCATCAATCGATTATTATCTAAAGCCTATTTTTTAATCTGTTGGAATTGTTGTTTTTCCTTTTTTAAATCACTAGCCCATATGAACCTATTCACTCAGGTATCAGCTGTATTACTATAGATTTGGGATTTACCTTTTTATCGAGCCTATGGAAAGGGTGGGGGAGAGGAAATCATGAATAATAATACGTAACTATTCAGCACCCAGCAAAGGCGTATTGTTGTAATTTCGAACCGCTTTAAGAAGCGCCTGAAATATGTTCAACCCCTGCTTTTTAGCAGATGATAAATAGCTTCGGATTCGGGTAAACATGGTACCTCCGTCTTCGCTTCTGAAACAGCCTGAGATCTTCTGCTTAAGTTTGGCCATCCTGGCATCACGTTCACTGCCATTGTTATCGAAGGGAATTGAAAAGTCCGACATGAAGCGCAACGTTTCAACCTTAAACTCAATAAGCCTTTTGAACAGGTTGTAGGCCTTGGTATTCCTGACCTTCTTACGTCCAAGCACCTGTCGTTGTTTTTCCATATAAGCGGTTTCCTTCGTGAGAGCCCTTTGAAGGATTTGGTCGTATATCGTCTCAATGCGAAGCTGTATTGCACCAGGCATTTGAGTCAGACCGGCTGCTTTGTATTTCTTGCAGAAGTGCCAGGAGAGCGTAAGCAATTTCATCAGCCGCAGAGCCAGCTTATTCGCATCCCTATCGACAACTCCCTGAAGCTCTCTCAGATGATGGGCATTACAAAGCACATGCACTGCCGCATAGGCAAAGTAGGACTTCCAATGATCGTGAACCAGAATGCCTGCAAAAGTCAGCAGGATGCCCATTGCATCCATTGCTTCACAACCTCGCCTTTCTGAGAGGTAGTAAAGCGTCCATTGGTCATCTCGCATAATGTGTAACCACCACAGTGAACCGTCAACCCGCATGCCAGTTTCATCCGCTCCTGCAACCGGACTTTCTTGTAAAGCATCGCGGATACTCTGCTCAGTAGAGGCCAGGTTCTCATGGGTATAGGCAACAAAATTGGCAACAGAGCCTGCGCTGACACTCATGCAATAAATAGTATTGAAATACTCAGACACCCGGTGATATGGGATGAAGTGATACTGGTTTAAATGAACAGCCATTGCCTGAGTCACTTCTCCGTATTGAGCAGCGGCTTTCACTCCTTGGGGAAACTCAGCGGTGTTCCGTTTACCACAAGGACATACTTTAACGTCTGCCCAGTACGCGGTAACTTCAAATTCTCCGGGTCTACCTGGATCAAAAACCTGTCGCTCAATGTATTTGGTGGGTTTAATATCGATAAGCGAAGACTGGCAACAGCAACATTTTTCAACCTTCAGATGCCTGACATAATCGGGTAAGGCGACACGTCTCAAACAAGAGCCTTGATGACCTTTCTGGCCACCTGGTTTATTGCCTGAAGATGGTCTAAGGCTTTTGGGGTTCGGTGTTTCCTGTGAGGAGCAGGGGGCTTCTTTGGAAGATGTATCACCTTTATCACTCCCTTTTTTACTGGGCTTTTGATAACCATCTGACGATGGTGGCTTACTACTGTTTTGACTGTTTTTATTAACCCTTTCTTCCAGTTCGCTGCAACGTTCCCGTAAAAGCGCATTCTCGGTCCGAAGCTCTTCATTCTCTTTAAGGAGAGCTTCGGTAAACGGAGTAGCTGGGAAGTCTGGTTCCATACTGGAGATTTGTTAGAAAAATTGAGTATAAGATGATGGTCGAAAAATCAGAAAATTCCAGATTTATATGAAGGGTGCTGAATAGTTACAATAATACTAAGCCAGTGTGGATGTTTTGTGGGGTTTTTCTGGTCACACTGCTGTGGGCTTTGGAGTTTGATAACCGGCCTAGAACCCGGTTGGCGATTCCCTACTCATCCAACCATCTCAATTCATCAACGATTGAACAGACCGTTACGCAAGGTGATCGAGGCAATGAGTTGGTGTCTAAGAAGTTTCCAGCAAACCTTGGGCAGCCGTTACAGACTGCCCAGCCCCACCGAGACAGTTTGCTGAGTGACTCTTCACGTAACCTGCTGGTCGATTCTGCCAATCGGCAGTTGCCTGCACAGGAGCAGGTTTTTGCTTCTAAAGGCGCTGAGCCAGTAGAGCCACTCCGTGATAATAACCCGCTTCATGCCGCAGACCGTCTGTACAGTTGCTTCGGTAACAGTTGCCTGAACGTCATTGCGGATCATTAGGCCTAAAGAGCGAGATAATACGGAGACATCAGCTGTCTGGTTTCATCCGTATAGTGAGGAACTTGGTCATATATGGTGACAGTCTTCTCTTGAGTTTCCTGTGGTTTATCCGGATTTAGGTGTTTTAAAACCAGGATATAACGGTGGTTTGGATGAAGGCTTGAAGAACGCAGTCCCATTTTTTTAATCAATTCAAGCCTCTCCTGGGCAGCTGTTTCCAAAAAACGCGGAGTGGATTCTACGGGCAGTAGAATCCAGGCTTCTCCACTGTTTGCCAAATGCCTGGAAATCGCCTTGATAAGATCAGTAAAACTCAGGCTATCAGTATGCCGGGCCATGTTTCGTCGCTGATCATCCCCTTTGAAGGATTGCTGAAAAAAAGGGGGGTTCGAAATGACACAGTCAAAGCGCTGGGTATTGTTTGCAGAGAACGTTTGGATAGCGCTATTAACCAGCTGGCACTGATCAGCCCACGGGCTGGCGGCAAAGTTACTGATAGCTTGCTGTGATGCTTCTTCATCCAGCTCCACGGCTGTGATTTTCGCCTGACTGTTCTGAGCGGCCATCAGGCTGAGCAGGCCGGTTCCTGCGCCAATATCCAGAATGGACTGGCTTTGTCGCAATTGCGATGACTCCGCCAGAAGGGCACCAAAGATGCAGGCATCCGTGGTGACTTTCATGGCGCATTCACCTTGTTCAATTCGGAACTGTTTAAAAGCAAAGTAGCTGTTTCTGGCCATGATGTTTACTTTCTACTGAGATGCTGCTGAGCCAGGACTGCAACAATAATCATAATCAAACCAGCATAGGTGGCTGGATAGATAGACTCGCCAAGAATATTGGCAATGAAGATCAAAGATAGAAATGGGCTCAAATAACTGATATTGCTGATCATCGCGGTATTGTCTGCCAGCTTAAGGGCTTTCAACCACAGGATATAGGCAAAGCCCATTTCAACCAGTCCAACATAGGCAGCTGCAGCCAGACCTTCAGTGGAAATTGGCCAGAAGCTGGAAAAGAGGGCGGTGGCACCAATAATCCAGGGCAGTCCACAAAGGAAGCAGATCAGCAGCCCAACCACTGGATCCCCTTCGCGTCGGGTATTAAAAATCCAATATAGCGCCCAGATAATGGTACTTGAAAGCGCCAGAAGGACTCCTGTGGGACTGGAGAAATTGAGGTTCTGAAACTCCCCACGGGTACAGATAATCAATACACCAGCGTAGGCCAGCAGGCAGCAGAGCAGACTTTTAAAAGACAGCTTTCTGCCCAGCAAAGGAACGGCAAGCAGGGTTAGCGCCATTGGCCAGCTGTAGTTTAATGCCTGCGCCTGCTGGGCTGGAAGAAGGTCATAAGCGCCGAACAGGGCAACGTGATAGAGAAAAGGGTTTAACAGTCCCAGGACAATGAATAATCCCGGTGATTGTTTGAATTGGGAAACGATTAAACCAGCCTTGCCCTGAATCATGACAATGATGATAAGCAGAATGGTGGAGGTTGCCACAGACCAGAATACCAGCTGCCATGGGTCAAGATGTTGAAGGGCTATTTTAAAGGCGGTGGCAATGGTTGACCACAATAAGGCCGTGGCCAGGGCGTAGAAACAGGCTCTGCTATTGTCTGTCATGAATACTGCTTGGAGACGTTAAGTGAGTAGGTTTGAGGTAACTATTCAGCACCCAGCAAAGGCGTATTGTTGTAATTTCGAACCGCTTTAAGAAGCGCCTGAAATATGTTCAACCCCTGCTTTTTAGCAGATGATAAATAGCTTCGGATTCGGGTAAACATGGTACCTCCGTCTTCGCTTCTGAAGCAGCCTGAGATCTTCTGCTTAAGTTTGGCCATCCTGGCATCACGTTCACTGCCATTGTTATCGAAGGGAATTGAAAAGTCCGACATGAAGCGCAACGTTTCAACCTTAAACTCAATAAGCCTTTTGAACAGGTTGTAGGCCTTGGTATTCCTGACCTTCTTACGTCCAAGCACCTGTCGTTGTTTTTCCATATAAGCGGTTTCCTTCGTGAGAGCCCTTTGAAGGATTTGGTCGTATATCGTCTCAATGCGAAGCTGTATTGCACCAGGCATTTGAGTCAGACCGGCTGCTTTGTATTTCTTGCAGAAGTGCCAGGAGAGCGTAAGCAATTTCATCAGCCGCAGAGCCAGCTTATTCGCATCCCTATCGACAACTCCCTGAAGCTCTCTCAGATGATGGGCATTACAAAGCACATGCACTGCCGCATAGGCAAAGTAGGACTTCCAATGATCGTGAACCAGAATGCCTGCAAAAGTCAGCAGGATGCCCATTGCATCCATTGCTTCACAACCTCGCCTTTCTGAGAGGTAGTAAAGCGTCCATTGGTCATCTCGCATAATGTGTAACCACCACAGTGAACCGTCAACCCGCATGCCAGTTTCATCCGCTCCTGCAACCGGACTTTCTTGTAAAGCATCGCGGATACTCTGCTCAGTAGAGGCCAGGTTCTCATGGGTATAGGCAACAAAATTGGCAACAGAGCCTGCGCTGACACTCATGCAATAAATAGTATTGAAATACTCAGACACCCGGTGATATGGGATGAAGTGATACTGGTTTAAATGAACAGCCATTGCCTGAGTCACTTCTCCGTATTGAGCAGCGGCTTTCACTCCTTGGGGAAACTCAGCGGTGTTCCGTTTACCACAAGGACATACTTTAACGTCTGCCCAGTACGCGGTAACTTCAAATTCTCCGGGTCTACCTGGATCAAAAACCTGTCGCTCAATGTATTTGGTGGGTTTAATATCGATAAGCGAAGACTGGCAACAGCAACATTTTTCAACCTTCAGATGCCTGACATAATCGGGTAAGGCGACACGTCTCAAACAAGAGCCTTGATGACCTTTCTGGCCACCTGGTTTATTGCCTGAAGATGGTCTAAGGCTTTTGGGGTTCGGTGTTTCCTGTGAGGAGCAGGGGGCTTCTTTGGAAGATGTATCACCTTTATCACTCCCTTTTTTACTGGGCTTTTGATAACCATCTGACGATGGTGGCTTACTACTGTTTTGACTGTTTTTATTAACCCTTTCTTCCAGTTCGCTGCAACGTTCCCGTAAAAGCGCATTCTCGGTCCGAAGCTCTTCATTCTCTTTAAGGAGAGCTTCGGTAAACGGAGTAGCTGGGAAGTCTGGTTCCATACTGGAGATTTGTTAGAAAAATTGAGTATAAGATGATGGTCGAAAAATCAGAAAATTCCAGATTTATATGAAGGGTGCTGAATAGTTACGGTTTGAGTTTTATCAATACTATCCCACAGGCTCAAAAAGAAACAGGCAAAACCATTGACGGGAGTCGATGTTTTAAAAAATGAAAGGGATAAAGCGTCCTTGCTTAGAACCAGTGATACTCCTTCGGGTGGTGTTAACAAGAGAATAGGGCTAGGAGTAACTCTGCAATTACCGTTCGATAGTAAGGGTTACATGGCGGTTGTGACGTCGACCGGTCTTAGTTTGATCGCCAAACTCAAGCTCACCACCGGTAACCGTTTTGATTTGGCTACTGCTTACTCCCTTGTCTACCAGGTATTTCTTCACACTTTCAGCGCGACGAAGAGCCAAGCTTCTGTTGTACTCAAGAGGTCCGGTTGAATCAGTATACCCAACAGCGGTGAGGCGAATGCCAGGTTGTTTTTTAGCCGCTTCAGCAATTTGATTCAGCTCCTGGCGACCCTCTTGGTCAATATCTGTTTTGTCAAAGCCGAAATAAATAATACCCAGCTCTCTCTGCAGAGGGCATCCATCAGCATCAACGGGGGTTCCTTTAGGGGTGTTGGGGCATTTATCGATGGCATTAGGGACACCATCGCCGTCACTGTCTGTTGGGCAGCCATAGCGATCAACGGGAGTTCCTGCAGGGGTGTTGGGGCAGCGATCCATATTATCCGGGACTCCATCTCCATCAGAATCCGGACAGCCTTCTGAATTCACTGCTGCACCGTAAGGTGTATTCGGACATTTATCCATATAATCAGGAACGCCATCTTTGTCTGAATCGAGAGGGCAGCCCTTTATATCGACTTTGACACCGGCTGGCGTGTTAGTACAGCGGTCTTTTTTATCGAAAATGCCATCTTTATCATGGTCTCCACCAGTAAGGGCACAGATAGCTGCGCCGACAACCGCACCTCCGATTGCACCATATGCAGCAGACTTTCCACTGTCAGATGAGCTGGACTTACTATTTGCAGCAGCACCAAAAAGACCACCGGTGCCTGCGCCAATCAGTGCACATTTACTCCAGCGGTTCATGTTGCCATCACTGGCACAACCATTTAGAAACAAAGTGATCATTATTAGAGGTAATGATTTACAGGATATGAGGAAACGCATGGAATGGCTCCAAGTATGCCGGGTTAAGGGAGTGTTGACGTTTATTGGATAAAATGCCCCATTGTTTGCTCAAAACACTGGAACTTGAATTGATTGGCTGAAGACCTTCACCTGAGTGTGTTCAAAATTAAGATCGGGCTCTAGGATCAGAGATACCCTCACACCTATTGTTCATCATGCGTGCAACAGAGCTTGAGCTATTTGATGGGGGCTAGTGGTTGACATTAGTCAGTGTAGGCCAAAATGCCTTTTGAAAAGAAAAATATTTATATAAAACATAAGGTTGAGAGGTTGTTGTTTGAAGGAAAAGAAGCAGTCAAGCCTTATCTGCTCGTGCCAGTACTCAGTATGGACGACAAATAGCGGAAACTCTTATTTTTATCTGTAATTGACCGATAACTTTGTGCATGCGCACAACGAGTTCAGCACTATTACTGAGTATTTTAGCTTTGCTCCTGTATTTCCTGCGGCAGAAGCACGTGAAATGCTTCCTGCTATTTCTGTTTGTTGTATCAGGAACGGGAAGCCGGGCTGAAATAATGCTTCACAGAGCTGTGGAACCAGCACGTATGGGGTTGGATATCAGTATTTCAGGTGAAAACCTGACGCTTTATATTGCCCTAAAGGAAGAGTCTCTATCCGTACTTAAGAAAAAAATGGATTTGAAGCTTTTGTATGAACAGCTAAAGCGCTTGTCGCACTTTGCTTTGCCATCTACTGCTGCCCGTTGCCGTATAGTTGAAGTAAAGGTCGATCAGAGCATGGATCGAATAAACGGATTTCAAACCTTTCATTGTGAAAGACCGGGGCAGTTGAAATATATTGATGTGAAATTATATGAAGCATTGCCCGACTTGAAAGCCATTGATGTCTGGCTGACCACCGAGAATTGGCAAAGTAAGACCGTTGTATATCCTGGTAAATTACAAGTCACCATTAAGTCGGGGATATTAAGATGATACGTTCTCGTGATGTTTCTATTCATGGTCTTGAACAGCATATTGGTGAAACAGAGGTTTTGAATATTCCTGAGCTTGTAATTACTGCCGGCGAGACAGTTTGTATTCAGGGTGGGAATGGTAGTGGTAAAACAGCACTTTTGAGGGCCATGATGGGGCTCACTTCATTTAGTAAGGGAGAGGTGGTTGTTCTGGGCGAAGATATGGGAAAGATTGGTGCGTTGGCGCTCGAACGGCTTCGTGCTGATGCCATTGGCTTTGTCTTTCAGCATTACCGTCTTGTTCCCTATCTGAGTGCTTTTGATAATATTTTGCTGCCTTGTTATTTCTCATCAAAACGGAAAGAGGATGCCGAAAAACGCTCTGAGACGGTCGCCAATGATGCCTTTCGCCTCATCCGTAAGCTCAGCTTGAAAGACCCGTCACGACTATCAAAAAATGCTGAAAATTACAGTGCTGGTCAGCAACAGCGTTTTGCTATAGCTCGTGCATTGATTGGCAAGCCCGAGATGGTGTTGGCTGATGAGCCAGCTTCTGCCATGGACTGTAAGGGCAAGAAGGCGGTTTACAGGCTCTTACAGGATGAATGTCGAGCCAGTGGCGCAACATTAATCTGCACAACCCATGATGAAAGCGGCATTGATGGTTTTGACCGATATATCAATATGGAGACCATAAACCTGGCCAAAGAGCGAGAAAACCGATGGTCATGATGACGATTATGCGCAAAAGTCTTGGGCAGCGATCAGGGCGCTCAATAATATCCATATTTGCCTTGGCTTTGAGTGTCGCGCTTCTTCTGGTCATCAGTCACATTCACGAAGCAGCAAGATCCTATGCAAGACAGGTGTCCTCCGAGGCTGATCTGATTGTCGGTGCCCCCTCGCAGCCTGTACATCTGGTGCTTTACAGTCTTTTTCGTATTGGTCCCCCTCCACCCGTTATTCCCTGGGAAGTATATGAAGACCTTGTTGCTCTTCAGGAAGCTGAGTGGGTTACACCGGTGTCTACAAATGAAAGCCACCGTGGACATACCGTGACGGGTAGCACTACGCGTTATATGGATACCCTACAACTTAAAGCGGTTAACTTCATTGGTAGCAGTGGCAATGGTACGACTTTCAGGAATGAGCTTTCTGCGTTTATAGGTGCTGAGCTTGCCGAAGAATACCAATATCACCCGGGAGAAACACTGACCATTGCGAATGGCTTTTCACCGTCATTAAAGGATGAGTATCAAACCCCCTTTGTTATTCAGGGAGTACTAGTGGAGACAGGAACGTCACTGGATAATAATATTTTGATTCCAATCGAAGGGCTAAGAAAAACCCGTAAAACCCATGGAATAAAGACAGACTATATCAATTTTGTCTTGATCAAGCTAAAGCACCGGCAGTCGCTGTTTGCAGTTCAGCAGGCTCTGAAGTCGAAATACAAAATCCCACTGGAAGTTGTTATTCCTGCATTGGAGCTGGAGAAGCTCGGGCATTATGAGCGCATATTGAATAATGTTTTTATGGCCATGAGCTTTATCATAGGTGTGCTTTCACTAATGATGATTTTTTTTAATTTGTCTGCTGGGTTTGCAGAACGAAAACAGGAAGTCGAATTGCTGCGAATGGTTGGAGCAAGACCCTGGCAGCTGGCAGGGTTGACATTGGCTGAACCCGTTCTTCAGATTGTTTTTGCACTGTTTTCCGGGGTTGTTATCTATAAGTTATCCACGCTATTCCTTGGTAACTGGATTCCGGTTGTAAGTAGTATTCGGTTGCCAGTAGAGCATCTTTTCTGGTTGCTTCTTTTATTCTTGCTTGGCTTTTTGACGGCCTGTCTGCCTGCATGGAAAATGTATGGCTTTTCTAAAAGAACCTAGACCTATGAGTGGTTAGAGCTTTCTTTCAGCATTGTATTGACTGAGGATAATTTTCTAAGTGGTTAAGGTGTAACTTATGAAGGCTGAGCAATAAACAAGTATGGGTCAAAGTAAACAACGATTGCTTTTTACTGCTATATAGGAAGGAACATGTATCAAAATAGTGGTCTCGAGTTTGATCAGTAATTATTTCGTAACTATTCAGCACCCTTCATATAAATCTGGAATTTTCTGATTTTTCGACCATCATCTTATACTCAATTTTTCTAACAAATCTCCAGTATGGAACCAGACTTCCAAGCTACTCCGTTTACCGAAGCTCTCCTTAAAGAGAATGAAGAGCTTCGGACCGAGAATGCGCTTTTACGGGAACGTTGCAGCGAACTGGAAGAAAGGGTTAATAAAAACAGTCAAAACAGTAGTAAGCCACCATCGTCAGATGGTTATCAAAAGCCCAGTAAAAAAGGGAGTGATAAAGGTGATACATCTTCCAAAGAAGCCCCCTGCTCCTCACAGGAAACACCGAACCCCAAAAGCCTTAGACCATCTTCAGGCAATAAACCAGGTGGCCAGAAAGGTCATCAAGGCTCTTGTTTGAGACGTGTCGCCTTACCCGATTATGTCAGGCATCTGAAGGTTGAAAAATGTTGCTGTTGCCAGTCTTCGCTTATCGATATTAAACCCACCAAATACATTGAGCGACAGGTTTTTGATCCAGGTAGACCCGGAGAATTTGAAGTTACCGCGTACTGGGCAGACGTTAAAGTATGTCCTTGTGGTAAACGGAACACCGCTGAGTTTCCCCAAGGAGTGAAAGCCGCTGCTCAATACGGAGAAGTGACTCAGGCAATGGCTGTTCATTTAAACCAGTATCACTTCATCCCATATCACCGGGTGTCTGAGTATTTCAATACTATTTATTGCATGAGTGTCAGCGCAGGCTCTGTTGCCAATTTTGTTGCCTATACCCATGAGAACCTGGCCTCTACTGAGCAGAGTATCCGCGATGCTTTACAAGAAAGTCCGGTTGCAGGAGCGGATGAAACTGGCATGCGGGTTGACGGTTCACTGTGGTGGTTACACATTATGCGAGATGACCAATGGACGCTTTACTACCTCTCAGAAAGGCGAGGTTGTGAAGCAATGGATGCAATGGGCATCCTGCTGACTTTTGCAGGCATTCTGGTTCACGATCATTGGAAGTCCTACTTTGCCTATGCGGCAGTGCATGTGCTTTGTAATGCCCATCATCTGAGAGAGCTTCAGGGAGTTGTCGATAGGGATGCGAATAAGCTGGCTCTGCGGCTGATGAAATTGCTTACGCTCTCCTGGCACTTCTGCAAGAAATACAAAGCAGCCGGTCTGACTCAAATGCCTGGTGCAATACAGCTTCGCATTGAGACGATATACGACCAAATCCTTCAAAGGGCTCTCACGAAGGAAACCGCTTATATGGAAAAACAACGACAGGTGCTTGGACGTAAGAAGGTCAGGAATACCAAGGCCTACAACCTGTTCAAAAGGCTTATTGAGTTTAAGGTTGAAACGTTGCGCTTCATGTCGGACTTTTCAATTCCCTTCGATAACAATGGCAGTGAACGTGATGCCAGGATGGCCAAACTTAAGCAGAAGATCTCAGGCTGCTTCAGAAGCGAAGACGGAGGTACCATGTTTACCCGAATCCGAAGCTATTTATCATCTGCTAAAAAGCAGGGGTTGAACATATTTCAGGCGCTTCTTAAAGCGGTTCGAAATTACAACAATACGCCTTTGCTGGGTGCTGAATAGTTACATTATTTCTTTATATTTAAGCTTGATGTTGTCTAGGGCCGTTTATGGCGGCATCCATGGATGGGGCTGCCACCACATTGCTTTATTTTTGTAGATATTTTTAGTGCCAGTCTTTTATTTTTACGCTCATAACAGCAGTAAATGAATTTCTGTCATAAAAATGGGTGCTCTCTCAATTTGATAACTGACTCATAGGTTAGCTTCAACCTTTCCAGTCATGAACTCAGACCAAAGTTGTTCCCAGCGCCCCTTACTCTGGATCAGTGCTCTTGTTGTCAAAAGCACTTCCGCTCCTGTTGCTTTCCACCTCATTCCAGAACCACATAATCGTTGCTTTACCAGAGTCTTACAAGCCGCTTCAGTAACTCCTGAACCTATTGGCCAATGGCGTTTAAGCGCCTGATGATAATTCATTAACTGGTGATTGTTTGTAAAATAGCTCACAGCTTTGTAGCGCTTCTCTGTCAGTGCGATTGTCTTTTTCGGGAGCTCGGCTGATTCAATTTCCTGAAGGATTTTTTTGGCTGCTCCACGCTTGTTTTTCAAACTATGTAGCCTGTCTTCAAGCCACTGGTGTCGCTTCGCCTTATTGGTTGGAAACAGTGCTTCCGCTGCTCCAGCTAAATATTCAGATGCATGATAAAAATCGAGTATCTGCCCAGAGGTATGTTGTTTCAAATAACTCCAGTTTTCTCTAGCCCCGTCAGCTACCCCGATGTATGTGGCATTTGGGTAGAGTCGTTTTAGATCTGCAATCTCCTCGTCGAGCTTGCTCATAAAGCTTTGTTTACCATACTCTGGCGAACTGGCTGTATATATCGTGTGGAGCCTGTCTCCATCTGCAGAATATAGGCTCAATGTCCCACACATGGCTTCCCTCCAGCCTTCTTCACAAAGCAGCATGCAGGTTCCATCCAGACCAATGGCTATTGTTTCAACAGGCTCTTTTAGTGGAGGAAGGTGGTAGTGAGTGTCTTGCTGGTCTTCAATTAATGCACCTACTCTGTCCGATAAATGCTTGATATAAGAATTTGAAAGCGTCCTTTGATGGTTGGTCTCAAAATCTTCTTTTACCGCAGGCGCTGGCATCTGGCTGTATTTCCAGGCGATAGACTTGGCAAATTTGGGGGTAGCTGAACCAATAATACCGGCACGAAGATCAAGTGCTGCCAGAGTACTGCCACCTCTGACACCCTGATATACGGAGCGCTCCAAAGGTATACGACCGTATAAGGTTTCATAGTGCTTAAGAACCTTTCCTTTGTAGTTCCACTTCTGCTGATTAACGACGATAGGTTCTTTATTGGGTGATTCAAATAGCCCCAATAACTCTTTTGTTCCAAGCTGCCCGGCTTCATTGAGTGCACGCTGTAAACTATCTTCAAGATTCAGCATGTTGCCTGAATCTATAGAAACTTCAATTTGCAAAACGATGCTTTTGGTAGAGCTGGAAATAACAGAAGCGGGCATGACAGTTAACTATTATGAGTGGTGTTCCCATAGTAGCTGTGAAAATAGAGCACTATTGTTTCAATCATTCAGAGAGAGCACCCATAAAAATACAATAGATATTGATTATTTGAATTCGTTGGAGAACTTATTATAAATCTTCGATAGATGACTAATCAGAATATAATTCAATCATCAAAGAATATTAATAAATAATTAGTTAGGCTTTCAATTTAGAAACTCATCCAAAGAGGTAGGAATACTTCCTATAAAAATTATAGGAATAATGCCTGTTGGCTAATGGGAAAAATACTCTAAATGGCAAAGAAACCAATTTAAGGGTGATTAAGTCTATTAAGGACCAACCAACGAAACAGAGGTCATATTATGGACGCTGCGTCGATTAGTTCTTCAGGAATGACTCTAGTAAACGCTGATGACAAAACAGCAACTTCTAACATAGACAACCCTTCAGATCCCGTTCCCTCCCCGATACGGGGTACAGATAAATTGAGTTCTGCTGAAGGTAGGGAAACTGAAGCCTTGAAAAGTGGTGATAACACTGAGGGAGAGGCGTTAGAAAAAAAGGAAATACAGTTAGAAGACAATGTTAAAACGCAGATAACAAAAGAAGAAGGAAGTGAAGAAGACGGAAGGGAAGTAAAAGGACAACAACTGGATATAGCGCCGAAAGATACTGAAGATCCGGTAAATGCTGTTGCTGATCAAGTTGAAGCATTGAGTACAGGTACAGAGCCTGAGTTGGCAGAGGTTGAAGCTGATCAGAAAGAGAGCGGAGCTCTTGACCCAACTGATGAGCAAGGTGGTGCCAAACCTTATGTTGATGATGGTTCTGAAAGGCCTTCTTCAAGAGAAAGTAACGAGGAAGAAGGCTAGTGTTGATGCTTGTCATGAAGAGTTTCTCCATGACATATGATTAGCAAATCAAGCGTAAGCGTCCTGCAGGATCTGGCGGGTAATGGTCAGATCCAAATCACCAGTTTCTGATAGTGCTGTCATTCCATGCGTTTCAAGTGCGAGAATGACGTTGGCAATATCGGCTGGCTCAATGCCATATTGTGATAGTCGTGTTTTTACCCCCAGAGATTCGAAGAAAGAACGAGTCATATCAATCGCCTGATCCATCCGCTCATCGTCTGTGCCTTCTGAAATTTCCCAAACCCGCTCGGCGAATTGAAGAAGTTTCTCACGTTTTTTATCTTTACGGATTTTCCAGAGAGAGGGCTGAACAACCGCCAGACTCTGGGCATGATCCATACCGAACAAATCGGTCAGCTCATGACCAATCATATGAGTGCTCCAGTCGTGGGGAACACCAACACCAATATAACCATTCAGTGCCGACGTGGCGCTCCACATCAGATTAGCTCGTGCATCATAGTTTTCCGGTTCTGCCAGGGTGATTGGGCCAACTTCGATCAGAGTTTTTAGAATACCTTCAGCCATCCGATCCTGAACTTGAGCATCTACCGGATACGTCACGTATTGCTCCAGAACATGAACAAAGGCGTCAATTACACCATTGGCCACCTGAACTGGCGGCAATGAAAACGTCAGTGTTGGATCGAGAATAGAGAACTGCGGGTAGAGCAGAGGGCTCATTACGGGCAGCTTACCGCTCTCGTGGGAAATAACGGCACCCATGTTCATTTCGGAGCCGGTAGCAGGCAGGGTTGCGACAGTCGCAAGAGGCACTGCCGACTCGATGGGTAGCCATTCAAAGCCATGCTTGAGCAGGTCTGCCTCATTTCCCTGGTATGGCGCTGCTGCCGCAATAAACTTGGTGCCATCCATGACGGAGCCGCCACCAACAGCCAGAAGGAAATCGATGTTTTCTCTTCGAACGATGTCTACGGCTTTCATCAGTGTATTGAACTGGGGGTTTGGTTCAATGCCTCCAAACTCAAGCACTTCACGTGAGCCGAGTCCTGCCAGTACTTTTTCCAGTGTGCCATTTTTGCGGACACTGCCTCCGCCGAAAAGGACCAGTACTTTTGCATTTTCAGGCACCAGTTGATCCAGCTCATGCATTCGATCTCTGCCGAAAACGACATGAGTTGGGTTGTGATAATTAAAATTCATCATATTGGTTGTCCCATGTTTCTCATGGGGAAGCAGTGTATCGTTTACTCTGTTTAAGAGAATGGCTATTTCTGTCAAAAACATGCCTAAACCGATCGCTAGTGATTTTTTTATGCATCAATTCAGTTATGCTCTGTCATATCCAGTCTTTTTCAATGGAACTCATCGTATGAATCCGCTGGCACAGTGTTTGTCTGGCCTGGCTAAAGAGGAAGGGTATAACAATACCTGCCTTCCGGGCGTTGGTGTTTTCAAAGCCAGTGAGTCCCGCCAAAGGGAGCCCCTTTGTTACAATCAGGGGATCTTTGTAGTGGCCCAGGGAGCCAAGCGGGTTTATCTGGAGCAGAAAGTGTATGAGTACAATCCGGAAAATTATCTGGTTCTGACCCTGCCTATTCCTGCTGAGTGTGAAACCTGGGTGGTTCCCGGAGAACCATTGATCTCGTTACTTATTGATATTGATTTGAGCCTGCTGCATACATTGGTCAGGTTGTTTGATGAACATAATCAGACATCGGATACTAGTGAAAGCAGCCTGGAGAGCAGAAGCTTATACGTCTGTCCAGTTTCAGAGGCTTTTTCCGCAACGGTATTGAGACTGGCACACTGCCTGCATTCACCTTTGCAGAGTGCTGCACTCGGGCGTGGGCTTATACAGGAACTATTATTCCTGATTCGTAACTATTCAGCACCCTTCATATAAATCTGGAATTTTCTGATTTTTCGACCATCATCTTATACTCAATTTTTCTAACAAATCTCCAGTATGGAACCAGACTTCCCAGCTACTCCGTTTACCGAAGCTCTCCTTAAAGAGAATGAAGAGCTTCGGACCGAGAATGCGCTTTTACGGGAACGTTGCAGCGAACTGGAAGAAAGGGTTAATAAAAACAGTCAAAACAGTAGTAAGCCACCATCGTCAGATGGTTATCAAAAGCCCAGTAAAAAAGGGAGTGATAAAGGTGATACATCTTCCAAAGAAGCCCCCTGCTCCTCACAGGAAACACCGAACCCCAAAAGCCTTAGACCATCTTCAGGCAATAAACCAGGTGGCCAGAAAGGTCATCAAGGCTCTTGTTTGAGACGTGTCGCCTTACCCGATTATGTCAGGCATCTGAAGGTTGAAAAATGTTGCTGTTGCCAGTCTTCGCTTATCGATATTAAACCCACCAAATACATTGAGCGACAGGTTTTTGATCCAGGTAGACCCGGAGAATTTGAAGTTACCGCGTACTGGGCAGACGTTAAAGTATGTCCTTGTGGTAAACGGAACACCGCTGAGTTTCCCCAAGGAGTGAAAGCCGCTGCTCAATACGGAGAAGTGACTCAGGCAATGGCTGTTCATTTAAACCAGTATCACTTCATCCCATATCACCGGGTGTCTGAGTATTTCAATACTATTTATTGCATGAGTGTCAGCGCAGGCTCTGTTGCCAATTTTGTTGCCTATACCCATGAGAACCTGGCCTCTACTGAGCAGAGTATCCGCGATGCTTTACAAGAAAGTCCGGTTGCAGGAGCGGATGAAACTGGCATGCGGGTTGACGGTTCACTGTGGTGGTTACACATTATGCGAGATGACCAATGGACGCTTTACTACCTCTCAGAAAGGCGAGGTTGTGAAGCAATGGATGCAATGGGCATCCTGCTGACTTTTGCAGGCATTCTGGTTCACGATCATTGGAAGTCCTACTTTGCCTATGCGGCAGTGCATGTGCTTTGTAATGCCCATCATCTGAGAGAGCTTCAGGGAGTTGTCGATAGGGATGCGAATAAGCTGGCTCTGCGGCTGATGAAATTGCTTACGCTCTCCTGGCACTTCTGCAAGAAATACAAAGCAGCCGGTCTGACTCAAATGCCTGGTGCAATACAGCTTCGCATTGAGACGATATACGACCAAATCCTTCAAAGGGCTCTCACGAAGGAAACCGCTTATATGGAAAAACAACGACAGGTGCTTGGACGTAAGAAGGTCAGGAATACCAAGGCCTACAACCTGTTCAAAAGGCTTATTGAGTTTAAGGTTGAAACGTTGCGCTTCATGTCGGACTTTTCAATTCCCTTCGATAACAATGGCAGTGAACGTGATGCCAGGATGGCCAAACTTAAGCAGAAGATCTCAGGCTGCTTCAGAAGCGAAGACGGAGGTACCATGTTTACCCGAATCCGAAGCTATTTATCATCTGCTAAAAAGCAGGGGTTGAACATATTTCAGGCGCTTCTTAAAGCGGTTCGAAATTACAACAATACGCCTTTGCTGGGTGCTGAATAGTTACCCTGATTCTTTGCAGCGAACAGGCTGCTCCACTGTTTGCCCTCGCCCGCCATAATACGTCTCTGGCCCGGCTTGAACGTGCGATGAAATACATGCATGAACACTATGACCAGACGCTGGACGTAGAGCGTCTTGCCTCGCTGGCCAATATGAGCCCTTCAACTTTTCACCGTAATTTCCGGCAAATGACAGCATCGTCGCCTATTCAGTATTTAAAGAAACTGCGCTTGAGTCGTGCAAGGGAGCTGCTGCAGGATCAGGGGCTAAAAGTCAAACAGGCTGCGGCTATGGTGGGGTATGAAAGTCCGACACAGTTCAGTAGGGAATTTAAGCGTTACTATGGACTTACCCCCCAGGAATATTCACTGGTTTCATGGTAAATAAACAATCTCTGTCTGATTGATGTTTTCGAGAAGTAAATTTGTAAAAGACACTGAACATTAATGGTCGAATTCTGTCGATGATGAATAAGGCTTGAAAAGAGAGAACACATGCCATCTGCAAAAGGTGCTGCTGAATATCCGACTTTTCTTCCAGCAAAAAGTGCCCCCTGCCTAGGGGGACAGCCCCTTCCCGGTAAACAGGCGTTTCAGGCTACACATCTTGCTGGAGCCTGGCATCATTTTCGGGTTGAGAGTAACCCCCAGCCGGAAAAAACGCTAAAAAAACCTGAAAGAGCTATTGAGTGTGCAGGTACAACAGGCAAAGAAGAGCGGTTTGCCAGAGCGTTGACTGAACGGCTTATGAAGTTACAGCAGGTGCAGTCATTAGCAAATACAGACGTGAGCCAGAAAGCTGATGGGGATATACATGAAGCGCTGCAACCCAGAAACGAGGCTGTTTCCATGGAGTTGCTGGTTGAGCAATTACATAAAGTAAAACAAGCATGGAGAGACGTGCTGAAGTTGAATGCAAATATTCATCAATTTCTCAAAGATAGTGCTGGGGCTAATTTGACTCGGATGCATTCAGATGTAAAGCAATTTGATACGTTCAGGGCTGATATTCAACAGCTATACCATCTATTAAGCAATGAAGAGATTCCTGGTGTAGAGTGGCCTTCATTGTGTATGGAAGGGATCGCGGGTGAGCATTATTGGATTAATTTGAGCATGCTTTTTGAAATGTCTCAAAGCTGGGTTGGTAAGCATTTGTCTGAGTATCTTGAAGGTATAAAAACGACCATGAATAATCTTTCAGCCACTGTTTTACCAATGCGGATTCAATGCACATCTGTTAGCCAAATGATTATTAACCTGCAGTTTAAATATCCGGAAGAAGAAGTATTTCATGTGCTATTGCCAATGGATTTTCTCTCAACCGATGGGGTGCTCTCTCAATTTGATAACTGACTCATAGGTTAGCTTCAACCTTTCCAGTCATGAACTCAGACCAAAGTTGTTCCCAGCGCCCCTTACTCTGGATCAGTGCTCTTGTTGTCAAAAGCACTTCCGCTCCTGTTGCTTTCCACCTCATTCCAGAACCACATAATCGTTGCTTTACCAGAGTCTTACAAGCCGCTTCAGTAACTCCTGAACCTATTGGCCAATGGCGTTTAAGCGCCTGATGATAATTCATTAACTGGTGATTGTTTGTAAAATAGCTCACAGCTTTGTAGCGCTTCTCTGTCAGTGCGATTGTCTTTTTCGGGAGCTCGGCTGATTCAATTTCCTGAAGGATTTTTTTGGCTGCTCCACGCTTGTTTTTCAAACTATGTAGCCTGTCTTCAAGCCACTGGTGTCGCTTCGCCTTACTGGTTGGAAACAGTGCTTCCGCTGCTCCAGCTAAATATTCAGATGCATGATAAAAATCGAGTATCTGCCCAGAGGTATGTTGTTTCAAATAACTCCAGTTTTCTCTAGCCCCGTCAGCTACCCCGATGTATGTGGCATTTGGGTAGAGTCGTTTTAGATCTGCAATCTCCTCGTCGAGCTTGCTCATAAAGCTTTGTTTACCATACTCTGGCGAACTGGCTGTATATATCGTGTGGAGCCTGTCTCCATCTGCAGAATATAGGCTCAATGTCCCACACATGGCTTCCCTCCAGCCTTCTTCACAAAGCAGCATGCAGGTTCCATCCAGACCAATGGCTATTGTTTCAACAGGCTCTTTTAGTGGAGGAAGGTGGTAGTGAGTGTCTTGCTGGTCTTCAATTAATGCACCTACTCTGTCCGATAAATGCTTGATATAAGAATTTGAAAGCGTCCTTTGATGGTTGGTCTCAAAATCTTCTTTTACCGCAGGCGCTGGCATCTGGCTGTATTTCCAGGCGATAGACTTGGCAAATTTGGGGGTAGCTGAACCAATAATACCGGCACGAAGATCAAGTGCTGCCAGAGTACTGCCACCTCTGACACCCTGATATACGGAGCGCTCCAAAGGTATACGACCGTATAAGGTTTCATAGTGCTTAAGAACCTTTCCTTTGTAGTTCCACTTCTGCTGATTAACGACGATAGGTTCTTTATTGGGTGATTCAAATAGCCCCAATAACTCTTTTGTTCCAAGCTGCCCGGCTTCATTGAGTGCACGCTGTAAACTATCTTCAAGATTCAGCATGTTGCCTGAATCTATAGAAACTTCAATTTGCAAAACGATGCTTTTGGTAGAGCTGGAAATAACAGAAGCGGGCATGACAGTTAACTATTATGAGTGGTGTTCCCATAGTAGCTGTGAAAATAGAGCACTATTGTTTCAATCATTCAGAGAGAGCACCCAACCGATGGAGGTGAGCGGCAATTAAAAATGGAACTATTTCTTAGGTTCGGTTGTGATATTATGACTAAAATGTGCTGGTCGGAAATAATGGATTCTGTTGAAGATATAGCCTATTTAAATATAACTTATCAGTTAGACATTCCAAAAATAAAGGATGATACTGTGCCAAGAGTGGCGCTTTCTTTTGATCTTTGCACAACGTACCAGGGAAATAATTATGATTTTCAGGTGATTATGATGAACCCTGAAGATCTTTTTTTCCTTAGTTGGCCTGACCCAGATGTTAAGGGAGGGCGCTGGATTGAATGTTTTATAGGAATGGATGAAATGCTGCGTGGACACTTAACAGAGATGATCAAGAAAGACGATTTTTCTGGTAAAACTGTTCAGTTAAACTATTTGTTTCGTTATGGGGATTATGACGCTTTTAATGAATGTGATCATTTAAAAAAAGATCGTATGAAAAGAGGGTTTAGGTCAAATTTCCTTCAAGCTATGAAAGTGATTTTGGATAAAAAAGATTAAAGGTATATCGTATGTGATATTGGAAAATTTTATTTTCAATTAATAGTTTTCTATGTTTTTATGATGGATAAATTGGAGTACACATTGTCTTTATTTATTCCCATCAAGAAAAAGATATATCTGATGATTTAAAGACAAAGAGGGTGTTAAGAGAGTTCTCTTTAGCAAACAGATGTTTTTTGTGGATAGGGCATGGCATCTATGCCTTCAGAAATGTCGCCGATGCTTCTAATGTAGGAATAGTTAGAATGAATGAATAGCATCCTACGATGCTGGTTGAAGAAAAGGAAAAAGCTGGAACAATCCAGAATATACTTTTTTATCCAAGCTTGCTCCCAAGTTGTATGCCTATTACTCAAAAATAAACGGGTGCTCTCTCAATTTGATAACTGACTCATAGGTTAGCTTCAACCTTTCCAGTCATGAACTCAGACCAAAGTTGTTCCCAGCGCCCCTTACTCTGGATCAGTGCTCTTGTTGTCAAAAGCACTTCCGCTCCTGTTGCTTTCCACCTCATTCCAGAACCACATAATCGTTGCTTTACCAGAGTCTTACAAGCCGCTTCAGTAACTCCTGAACCTATTGGCCAATGGCGTTTAAGCGCCTGATGATAATTCATTAACTGGTGATTGTTTGTAAAATAGCTCACAGCTTTGTAGCGCTTCTCTGTCAGTGCGATTGTCTTTTTCGGGAGCTCGGCTGATTCAATTTCCTGAAGGATTTTTTTGGCTGCTCCACGCTTGTTTTTCAAACTATGTAGCCTGTCTTCAAGCCACTGGTGTCGCTTCGCCTTACTGGTTGGAAACAGTGCTTCCGCTGCTCCAGCTAAATATTCAGATGCATGATAAAAATCGAGTATCTGCCCAGAGGTATGTTGTTTCAAATAACTCCAGTTTTCTCTAGCCCCGTCAGCTACCCCGATGTATGTGGCATTTGGGTAGAGTCGTTTTAGATCTGCAATCTCCTCGTCGAGCTTGCTCATAAAGCTTTGTTTACCATACTCTGGCGAACTGGCTGTATATATCGTGTGGAGCCTGTCTCCATCTGCAGAATATAGGCTCAATGTCCCACACATGGCTTCCCTCCAGCCTTCTTCACAAAGCAGCATGCAGGTTCCATCCAGACCAATGGCTATTGTTTCAACAGGCTCTTTTAGTGGAGGAAGGTGGTAGTGAGTGTCTTGCTGGTCTTCAATTAATGCACCTACTCTGTCCGATAAATGCTTGATATAAGAATTTGAAAGCGTCCTTTGATGGTTGGTCTCAAAATCTTCTTTTACCGCAGGCGCTGGCATCTGGCTGTATTTCCAGGCGATAGACTTGGCAAATTTGGGGGTAGCTGAACCAATAATACCGGCACGAAGATCAAGTGCTGCCAGAGTACTGCCACCTCTGACACCCTGATATACGGAGCGCTCCAAAGGTATACGACCGTATAAGGTTTCATAGTGCTTAAGAACCTTTCCTTTGTAGTTCCACTTCTGCTGATTAACGACGATAGGTTCTTTATTGGGTGATTCAAATAGCCCCAATAACTCTTTTGTTCCAAGCTGCCCGGCTTCATTGAGTGCACGCTGTAAACTATCTTCAAGATTCAGCATGTTGCCTGAATCTATAGAAACTTCAATTTGCAAAACGATGCTTTTGGTAGAGCTGGAAATAACAGAAGCGGGCATGACAGTTAACTATTATGAGTGGTGTTCCCATAGTAGCTGTGAAAATAGAGCACTATTGTTTCAATCATTCAGAGAGAGCACCCAAATAAACAGCAGACGATTGAATAAATCCAGAAGAGAATCGGAAGCAGTGACTCATCAGCTGCCTGATTAAAACTGCTCATGTAAGTAGCGTATCAGGTCTGTTGAGGTCACAATACCGGCAAGCTGCCCCGCATCCATGACCAGCACCGAATGCCGGCTGCCATCAGAGAGAATTTCCGCTGCTTCTTTGACAGTAGCGGTTATGGGCAGGGTTTGCAGATCATCACTCATTACATCTGCAATGGAGTGTTGTTGATCCATCAAGGCGTCCTGCATACGACTATCCGTATTTCCTGCATCATAGATCAGACGAAGCAGGTCAGTTTCCGAGAGCATGCCAACCGGTTGGTCATGATCCATAACGGGAATATGGTGAATGCCCAGTTGACGGAAAATAGCGTTGGCTTCACTGAGTTTCTGACCTAACTGCAGAGTAACGGTGTTGTCGCTCATGATTTTTTGAATGGACTCATGTTTTTTCATTATTCACATCCTGCTTTTATCGTCATCATGATGGGTTATCTAGGTTCACTGTCTACTATAGGTGATCAGAGTGATATCTCCATAAATAGTATGGTTAATGACCGTTCATTATGCTGATAAAAGCGGTGTGGGCTTGAAAGCAAGTACGACAGTTATGGTGGTTGAATAGAAGCAGGCGCTTTACTCCAGTTGCTCATAGATAACATAAATCTTCCGGCATGGCTCGATAACTTCCCACTCACCTTCAAACCCTGCGGGAATTACAAAGTTATCACCGGCCCTCAGTACTCTTTCATGGCCTTCAGTGTCTCGAACGATGGAAACACCTTCTAGAATCTGACAGTACTCATATTCGGTATAGCTGACTTTCCAGCACCCGGTTTCTGACTCCCAGATACCGGCATGGAATTGTTCACTGGGGTCTGTGAAATGGTTAACAACGGCCTGCAATGGGTTCCCGGAAACCCGTTTTTCTTCATTTATGTGGTAAACCTCTTTTCTGGCTTCGGATTGAGCAAAAAAAGTGAGGTCATTAATGGTTATTGGCATTTCTACATCCTTATTTTGTTCTACTTAGTTGCCTGCTATAACACAGCATATCCTCTATCCCAGTCAATGGCGATATTCGATGCGACGTTAACTCGGTGTAAAGGCCTGCAAAGCTCCAGAGGCAAAGCTGACCATTTAGGCTATGTTGGTATTTAAGTTATGTACCGGCTGCTTTAAGAGTACATGATCTTTTTTGTTAATAGGTTTACTTTGATATGGAGAGTTATTCATGAATGATGCACTCGTGCTGGTGAGGCAGCTGCATCAGGAAATCCATGCCGTGGAGCATCGCATTCGACATCATCCTTATTTTAAAGCATTGGAAGCCAGGAAGTTTGAACCGATTGACTTGCAGTATTTCATCGGTGAGCAGCGATATATCATATCGTCAGATCTTCGTGGGCTGGCACTGTTGATTTCCCGTTGTGAGCAACTTGAAAGCCAGCTGTTCTTTCAGGATATTCTTAAAGGTGAATTTTTAGCACTGGATGCGCTTGAAAGTCTGGCCAGTGCTGTAGGCATGGCCAAAGCTGAACGTGAGACTTATGAGCCCGAGCCCGGAGCTCAGGCGTATAGTACCTATATGTCCTGGCTTTGCCTGTATGGGTCAGATGCGGAAGTAGCAGCTGCTCTATCAATTAACCTGGCTACGTGGGGAGCCAACTGTGCCAGAATGGCCAGAGCCCTCCAGAATTTATACGGCTTTAAAGAGCCGGACCTTGAGTTCTTTTCCCGTTTTGCTGAATCTCCGGTGGAAATGAGCAGTGCAGCGCTGGCAATTATAGAGGCCGGGCTGGAAAGGGGCATTGCACCGCGTCGAATTCAACGGGCTGCACGCATGATACAAGGATATGAATTGCTATTTTGGGATACTGTCTACAAGCTCAGTGTTGGAGAGGAAGAGCGATGGGTTATTGAATAACGAATTTTTCAAGGTTTCTAAAGTGCTTTCTCATAGTCCGACCATTAGAACCAGTAATCACTGACACTTACTTATGGTTCGCTTCTCTGCTTAATCATGGGGTGATCACTGCTCACCCTCTTTAGGGAGTCCCCCTGAAGGTCGATACTAATTCACAAGTGTTTTGTGAAATGGCCGGATGGAGAATGATGAACGCTGATATACCTCCAAAAGAACGTCCCGAGTGGATAGAGATGGCTCAAGGACAACATGCGATGAAGAAGTATGTCCTACAGCTGCAAATCGACAGGGTCAGCAAAAAGATGGAAACGAATGAGATGACCATCGAAGAAGGGGTGGACTACCTATACGAGTACTTTTCCAAATACCCGAAAGGCTTCCGCAGTGATCTTGAGGAAGTTTTCAAAAGCTGGTGAGGCGCATACATACGGAATAGTTAATGGTAAAAGGATTTGTCATGAAAAAATTACACACATTGGAAGAAGTTTCCCAGCTTATCGAACAAGGCCGATTATTATCACTGGCGGGTGACGAGCGCAGTATGTCTAAATTGCCCAAAGGTAACTGGATTGGTGGCAGTACACCCTATTTTATGGATGAACAACAGGGGAAATTTGAACAAGAAGCCATTTATGTGGATGATTTTTCAAGTTTTTCTGAAGATTATAGAATCGTTGTTTATACCACTGAAACGATAGCATCAATAACAAAAGACCGGTTTGATAATGGTTTTACTTTCCTGGTAATTCCTGCCTTTTCACAAATACATTCTCACTATGCTCTGCATGCCGGTGATTTTGAAGGCATATACGATAACCCTGTTCTCGGCTGGGTTTCAGGGATAGACCTTGATTCTGAAGATAAACCGACGGTTTATAATGGTCTTACTGGCGAATGCTCTTCAGATGTTGCTATTGCTTTACACGTCAGGATACCTGATGGAAAAATGGCGCAATTGGAGATTCTCAATATTCACAGTCAGGATTCCAACAGTCCAATCATTGAGTTTGAAGAAGACAGCTTCAGTGCACGGGAATGCCTGATTGACGGTATAAGGCAGAACTTTGCCCAATATATCAGTGAAAATAACATTGATACTAAACCACCCATTACCTGCAGTTATTCAGGTGCTGTAATAAATGTGTGTGTAAAAGAAGTAAATACAGACAGAGGTCAGGTAGATTTTTATGCACCTGTTTTTAAAGGAAGGGAATATAAATTTGCAACCCCTCTAGCGAATTATGCTGAAGAGTTCACCAGGAGGTTACCAGAAAATGATAGTAACATGGCATTCTCCTGTAACTGTATTTTGAACTTTCTCTATGGTGAGCTTAAAGGAAAAAAAGCAGGTTTTCCTGGGCCAATTACCTTCGGTGAGATTGGTTATCGGCTTTTGAACCAGACAATGACTTATCTTGAAATTGTGGATATCAATTAATCTCGTCCCCCTTCATAGGTTGTCTACTGGGGGCTTGTTATAAGTCAGCGATGGAATAAAGGGAAGCTTTCTGAATGAGTTTCCCAAAACGTCAGTGTATTAAAATACGCTTCTTTTTGTACGGTACGAAACTGATGAAAGTAAGGTCATGAGCTTACTTTCATCAGATATTAAATAATAAAGTATTAATCAGAGCTATTCAGTATGATCAACCCGCCAATGGCAAATGCCAGGGAGCCAATACTCAAAAGAGAGCCCATAACAGGGAAAAGGGTATCTTCAGCAATCATGTCCAATAGCGCTAGCATTTCAAAGCCTGCATGACAAAATACCGAAAGAAAAATCCCAGCGGTAATGACTTTAAGACCTTTACCTGTACTGTTTTTAATTTGAACAGAGGCACAGCCTAGTATAATCACTCCGACAAAAGAGAGTAATAAGGCAGTACTATTCGCTAGAAGCTCAATTTCCATGAGATGTTACCATTTTTTATGATCAGTTGTTTTTGTTATCGACTGCGTTCTGGTTATTCAGATATTATTTAGTCATCAGTTACCTTAAATTGAGATCATAGTGGTAAGTACTATTAATAAGTAATTTTTGGTAGTTGTAGATGGAATGTATGAGAAATGCTGGTCGGTAAATAAGTCCACTTGACATGCTATCAATCTAAATAGAGTAATAAATAAGGAGTTGGTCATAGTGATTTTGTATATTAATATCAATAAATAATAATAAAGTTTTATTTTACTGCTATTTATTATATTTAATTGAATGTTATTTTTACCTGCCTGGTTGTTATAAAATCATGGTTTTAAATAAAAAAGTATTTCTTAATAAAAGGTTTGTTCAGCTTTTTCGTTTTTTTCTAAAAATCTAACCAGTGTTATGCTTAAGTAATATAGGCGCACCGTCGTGATGAAGGAGTTCATGGATGAATGATGGCCAACTGCGTGATGATAATTCTCTGGATCAAGAAGCAGATAAGCACACCATTTTGCATGAGTATTCTCAGAATGTTGCCTTAAGTGAAGAGAATGTTCCTTTTCTCGGCTCGCATGAAGAACATTTACCCCTTTCAAAGATTAATGAAAATAGCCCCCTGGTTGCAAAATACGGTAAACCATTCTTTGATGTTGTACTTACATTTAATCGACATGTGAGTGAATACAATCGACTGATTGATCAACAGCTCCAACAGAATAAAGCTGAAACCCTTTTGACTCCCCTACTTTCAGAAACGTATCGTACAGGCCTTCTGGAGGTCGATCAGGGTGTAAGACAGCAGTTAATTTCGGAACGATTGATGCAGCTGAAGGATATGCTGGAGGCCGATTATTTTCTACTTCAGGACTACTGCCGGTTCCTGGCTGGTCAACAGGTGATGGTCGTGGTTGAGGGTGAGAGGGAAAATCCGCTATTGACCACGATCTCAGAGGTATTTGCCAATCATGCATCTGTAAAGAAGACAATCGATGAAATCAACTCTCGTTTGGAGAATCAGCGGGTTGATCTACAAAAAGAAATTGCTGAGTTGCCAGACGAATCAAACTTGGCGGAACAGATAGAAATTCTGAACAGGGATATTAGTAATCATCGTCAAGATGCGACTCGGTTACAACAGGATATCCAGGCTTATCAAGCTCAGATTGAGATGAGTCCGGATGAGAGTAGCTTCTATGAGCTACGACTGAATACTTGTCAGGAAACATTGGAAACTGAACAAAAATATCTGGAAACAAATCAGCTGAAGCTGTCGAAGCTTGGGCGACAGATGGAGCAGCTGGTAGGGCTGAAGATTCGTCGGAAGAAGCTGATACGGGAGCGCTTTGCAACTTATAATAGACTGAAGGCGTTCTGGGACAGCAAGGCTATGATTGGCAATGATCTGAGCCGAACTCGCAATCCAGGTCCTATAACTGAGACAGAACAGCGAGTAGAACGCATACTGGAGGAAATGAGAGAAGATATTTTGGCAATACAGACAATGTCATCGCTACCTTGGCAGGAATATGGTGCCGATAGACAGGAGGATGAACTATGGTTCTTTTTTGCGCTGACTTCTTAGTTGGTTATAAAAATCCAGTTTGAATGGTTATTGAAGGTGGTGAGTTATATTAAATCCAGATGACCAAAATAATAATAAGTAATTTTTATTTGTAACTATTCAGCACCCAGCAAAGGCGTATTGTTGTAATTTCGAACCGCTTTAAGAAGCGCCTGAAATATGTTCAACCCCTGCTTTTTAGCAGATGATAAATAGCTTCGGATTCGGGTAAACATGGTACCTCCGTCTTCGCTTCTGAAGCAGCCTGAGATCTTCTGCTTAAGTTTGGCCATCCTGGCATCACGTTCACTGCCATTGTTATCGAAGGGAATTGAAAAGTCCGACATGAAGCGCAACGTTTCAACCTTAAACTCAATAAGCCTTTTGAACAGGTTGTAGGCCTTGGTATTCCTGACCTTCTTACGTCCAAGCACCTGTCGTTGTTTTTCCATATAAGCGGTTTCCTTCGTGAGAGCCCTTTGAAGGATTTGGTCGTATATCGTCTCAATGCGAAGCTGTATTGCACCAGGCATTTGAGTCAGACCGGCTGCTTTGTATTTCTTGCAGAAGTGCCAGGAGAGCGTAAGCAATTTCATCAGCCGCAGAGCCAGCTTATTCGCATCCCTATCGACAACTCCCTGAAGCTCTCTCAGATGATGGGCATTACAAAGCACATGCACTGCCGCATAGGCAAAGTAGGACTTCCAATGATCGTGAACCAGAATGCCTGCAAAAGTCAGCAGGATGCCCATTGCATCCATTGCTTCACAACCTCGCCTTTCTGAGAGGTAGTAAAGCGTCCATTGGTCATCTCGCATAATGTGTAACCACCACAGTGAACCGTCAACCCGCATGCCAGTTTCATCCGCTCCTGCAACCGGACTTTCTTGTAAAGCATCGCGGATACTCTGCTCAGTAGAGGCCAGGTTCTCATGGGTATAGGCAACAAAATTGGCAACAGAGCCTGCGCTGACACTCATGCAATAAATAGTATTGAAATACTCAGACACCCGGTGATATGGGATGAAGTGATACTGGTTTAAATGAACAGCCATTGCCTGAGTCACTTCTCCGTATTGAGCAGCGGCTTTCACTCCTTGGGGAAACTCAGCGGTGTTCCGTTTACCACAAGGACATACTTTAACGTCTGCCCAGTACGCGGTAACTTCAAATTCTCCGGGTCTACCTGGATCAAAAACCTGTCGCTCAATGTATTTGGTGGGTTTAATATCGATAAGCGAAGACTGGCAACAGCAACATTTTTCAACCTTCAGATGCCTGACATAATCGGGTAAGGCGACACGTCTCAAACAAGAGCCTTGATGACCTTTCTGGCCACCTGGTTTATTGCCTGAAGATGGTCTAAGGCTTTTGGGGTTCGGTGTTTCCTGTGAGGAGCAGGGGGCTTCTTTGGAAGATGTATCACCTTTATCACTCCCTTTTTTACTGGGCTTTTGATAACCATCTGACGATGGTGGCTTACTACTGTTTTGACTGTTTTTATTAACCCTTTCTTCCAGTTCGCTGCAACGTTCCCGTAAAAGCGCATTCTCGGTCCGAAGCTCTTCATTCTCTTTAAGGAGAGCTTCGGTAAACGGAGTAGCTGGGAAGTCTGGTTCCATACTGGAGATTTGTTAGAAAAATTGAGTATAAGATGATGGTCGAAAAATCAGAAAATTCCAGATTTATATGAAGGGTGCTGAATAGTTACTTTTATTTTTTAATTCTTCTTTCAATTCCTCCAATTGATCGAAAAATAATAGCTCGCTGTCGTTGGTTGCAAAAAAAAAACTGTGATTTTTGTTCTTGAGTACTTTTTTGATATTTATTAATGCAATTAAAAAATTTTTTTTTAATTTGGAAAAGTTTAATTTTGAATGCAACTTACTGGCCATTTTAATCTCCAAAGAAGCGACATTTCGACTCATTAAAAGAGATTAAGGAAGGTTTATAAAACTATGGCCATGAACGCGACCCCTGGAGCGTCACATTCCTCCTCATCTGCTCTGCTTACACATTCTGTTCCAAAAGACAGCCATGCGGCTTTAAAAGGCACTGACCCAAAGGCTACCGGAACGGTTTGCCATATGAGCGTGTCTACGATGACCACGACAACCAGTACTAAAGGAATTGCTGTGGTCGCAGAGCCTCCTGTGGGGGATCGTTTTAATGATATGAAACATTTAGTCACAAGGTACGAAGTTGAAACTGAAGCTCAGCTAGGGGGGGCGCGTAGTCAAGAAATTGCAGAGCTTGAAAAACAGAATACTATTCTGTCCGATTGGGCATACGGCGCGAAAGAAAAGCTGGCTGATCGGGAAAGTGAAATCGAGCTATTGCAAAAACAGAAACAACAACTAGAAACAGATAAACAACAACTAACAACAGAACTTGGTACTCAGTCTTCTCAGACTGAAGCCAAACTTTCAGAATTAAGTGCTAATCTTAAGGCTGCAATTCAGCAGCGGGATGGTCTTTATCAAGATTGTCAGAATCTACATCAAACAGCTCAACTCAAGCACATGGAGGTAGAACATCTTACAAAAACAATTGGAGAACTTAAGCAGCAGCTCACATCAAAATCCAGTCATCCCGAATTGTCTAAACAGTTGCAGCAAGTAACTGAAACTCTCAATAGATCTCAGTCAGAATATACACAGCTACACCACCAAGCCGAGATGCTTGGAGTACAAAGAGAACAATACTATCAACAGACGCTTAAACTATCTCATGATCTCGAGGTAGCAAGTGAGCGTGTTCACGAGCAGTCATCAGAATTTGCAAAACGTGAAAAAACGATATCTACAGAACTAGAACAAGAGCGGAAAAATGTAACCAACCTCCAAGATCAGCTTGAGCAGGCAGAAAGTGAACTGGAGACAGTCCAAAGTAGAATTGAAACGTTGCAACAAGAGGCGCGTCAAGGGGCTGCAGCGAAGGAAGATAATGCCAGTTTGCAACAAAGGATTCTTCAGATTGAAAAAGAAAAACAAACAGCCGTAGAAGAACTGGATACCTGTCAAGCATCAGTCTCCAAACTGATTGAGCAGAAAACTGCAGCAGATGAACGCGTTTCTAATTTGGAAGGGCAGTTGAAAGATTTGCAGCAAGAGGTAGAAGAAAATAAAGGGAAGGTCAAGCAATTTGAGACTCAAATAGGTCAGTTGAGGCATGACGCTGAAACGCAGAGCAATGCTCAAGAAACTCTGCAGAGCGAGCTTGAAAAAGCAAGAACGGCTTTACAAGATACACAACGGGAACATCAGAGCGAGCGTGAAAAACTAACTAAGCAGTTAGAAAGCCAACAATCAAGTGCACTTGAGGAGCAGGAAAAACTTCAACAACAGATTCATGGCTTAACACTAAAAGAGAAGCAGCTAACCACAGCACTGGAAACTGAGAGAACTGAGCGAGAGCAAGCTGACAATCTACATGAAAGCACCACGTCTAAATTAAGCCAACAGCTTACTCTCGTTCAATCTGAGAAAGAAGAGCTGGAAGTGAGTTTCCAGAAAGCTGAACAGAAGGTGCAGGTATTAACGTCAGAATTATCTGACTTGCGGACCAGCGCTGACGACCAAGTTAAATCTCTGGAGTTGCAACTGAAGCAAAAGGGTGAATCAATTGATGAACTTCAACGTCAGAACAGAGAGCTTGGCGGTCAGAAGAAAGAGCTTGAAGCTCAGAAAAGAGATTTTGAAGATCAGTTGCGAACAACAGAAGAAGCATTAAGTCATGCTCAGGAAATACGGACAAAAGAGTCAAGTGTTGAGAAGGCGGGCTTACAAGAGGAGGTAGATAGGCTCAACACTAAGTTGCAAGAATTATCGCGTCAGCATGATGAGATAAGTGATGAGCTCAAAAGTGTCCAAGAGGATCGTAATGCTATACGCAGTCAGCTTGAGGTTGCCCTCAGAGAGCGTGAGGAGTTCAATCAGGCGGCTGGTGTTCTAAAAGAGGAAGTATCACAACAAAAAGCAGAAATCAGTAAAAAGCATGAAGAAATACTTCGTTCCAAGGGGACTGTGCCTGCTGATCAGGGGCAGCAAAAGAGCGGAGGACTTTTTGGTAGTTTAGGTTTAACAAATTGGTTGAGGACAGATAAATCTAAAGCTGAAACTGAAGATGATGTTATTTCCGGTGAAAAACACGTTGATGTAGCCGTTTCTTCAGGTCCAGATTCTGATGCAGGTGCTCTTGAAACCAGCAGTCAGCTTCAGCAGCTTCAAGAAATACTTGATGCCAAAAAAGAGGAGCAGGCAAAAGCGCAGGAAGAGTTGAGCAGTACACAAGACCAACTGCGGCAGGCTGTGGATGAGCGAAGTGATTTGGCTCAGCAGCTGGAACAAACTCAACGGAATCTAGCCAGTGCTCAGGAGACAGTCACTGACCTGAAATCTCAATTGGCAACATCTGAGTCAGAAAGATCGGCCAATGCCAGTCAGGTATCAAAACTTCAAAATCAATTGAAGACCGCTCAAGAAGAAGCTCACAGCTTGACGGCTAAACTCCAACATATGGAGGTGGAAAAACAGCGGTTAGATGAACAGGTTGAGATGCTTACCAATGAGAATGAGACGTTTAATAAAACAGCTGAAGAACAGAAAACGGACATCACCCGCTTGGAAAGCAAGGTGCGTGAACTTCAAGAGAAAAATCAGCAATTAACAGCGGGTCAAGAGCACTTTGAGTCTCAGCTGAAAGAGCTTAGTTTGAGGCATGAGCAAGAGATGGCCTCCAGAGCAGCGCTGGTTGAAA
Source organism: Endozoicomonas sp. (assembly GCF_965196975.1). Lineage (NCBI taxonomy): Bacteria > Pseudomonadati > Pseudomonadota > Gammaproteobacteria > Oceanospirillales > Endozoicomonadaceae > Endozoicomonas > Endozoicomonas sp. Next base: position 2,457,378 of record NZ_OZ239981.1, on the reverse strand, counting down.
CATCATCATCTGGAGTGAGTGAAGAGGCTATCAAGGCGCTGGAAGAGAGGGAGCTCCAGCTTGATCTAAGATCTCAGCAGCTTGAAAAGGAACGTTCTCAGGTAGATCAAGCTCGTCAAGAAGCGACAAGTTTTGTTGGCGAATTTATGTCCTGCTTGGGTCTGGAAGTCACTGAACAGCAAACAATAGGTGACCAGCTCGAACTCATCTCAGAGAGATTGCAATCTTCAGAAAGTGAATTAGATGGATTTGATAGGGATAGGTCACGTTTTGAAGCGATTGTTAACGAGAAACTGTCGTTGATGAGTCAGAGTTATGAAGAAGAAGCATCATTATCCGAAAAAATAGCCCTTTTCAGCGACGCGTTTGAATCTCTTAGAGAGCAAAGTGAAGAGTCTGCTAGTGAACTCCGGACAGTTAGGGCAGAGCTGGAGTCGGCTCGTAAGGATCTTGATGAGGCTCTTGAAGCAAAGAGAGCACTCACAGAATCAGTCGAGTCCTTGACCAGTAAACTGCACGAAGCACAAGAGAGCAAAAAGGGGTTAGATACTCACCTTAATAGTCTGAAATCTGAAGTGGAAAGACTCGAGCCATTTGAAGTGAGAGCTGCAGAAGCGGCCAGTATTAGAGAGCAGCTCGATCGTAAAACTGAGGAATTCGCTAAGTACAAAAAAGATACTTTAGAAATCCATGAAGGCAGTGTTGAAAGAGATAGGACGATTGCTGATTTACGTCAGCAGGTAGAGGGGCTTGAAGAACGCTTGAGGAATGAAAGTATGGAGGCTGCTTTTGATCAAGGTGTCGAGCCTGGTGGGAATTTAATCCAGCATGCAACCAATATCTGTGAGGCACATGAGCAAATGGCAGATAAACATAAGTTGAGTCAACAAACTGCAGAAGTCTTGCGCACTTTAATGAATGAATTCGAGACCGTGGTAAGAGAGAATCAACAGCTTCGTGAGCAACAGGAGGCAAGCCTGACCAGTCACGCGTCTCCCCGAAGCAGCAGCCCGGTTGGTGATGGTCAGCAGCATCTCCCTTCACTGCCACTTGGTGGGAATCAAGAACGCCCTCAGGTATTTACTAGTTCACTTGAAATGCCAGTAGCCCAACGTGCTGGTTTTTTATCAACGGATTCCAGTACTAGTACCGTATTTCACAAACGATCTTATGCCGAGGTAACCCAAAAGGCAGATACGGTAATGCTGACTCAAAGTCCTGAAATTAAAAAGCCATTATCACGGAGTGAAAGTGCGGAAACGGTCTTTGAATCTGGTACTGATGTGAAAAGCAAAGAAAGCGGGCCAAGTTATTTAGCTACCTTTGACTCTAGTCCCTCTCGCTCTGGGAGCTCTGATTCGCTGTCAGAATACGGTGATGTTGATCCGGTAGCAAAAACACGGCCAACGACTCCTGTTTCTGATGAGTTGGAGAGACAGCTTGAGCAGTCAGGTGGCTTAGGAGATCAAGCGTCAAAAAAGACCGAGCCGGATTCAGAGCATCCACAACCCTAGAAACTGAACATAAGGTTGATACATCTAAAACACAAGCAGGGAGTTTGGTTAAAAGTATTAGAGAAAAGTTAACAGATGGAAAGACTTTGCTGGGTGGACTGGGTGTGGTAGCAGCTGCTACAGTTTATTATCTACTGAACACAAGTGATACAAGGCCGCCTAGTAACGTGTGATTACTTCGAGAGTTGATTAAGCCATCTTAAATGTCCCCCTGTTTGGGGGACTTTTTGTTTCAGGCCAGACTATGCTGCCAATATCTCTTGAAATAAGAGTGAAGCTAGTATCTTTCAGTTCGCGCTTTTCTGATATGTCCAGGGGGTGCTCTCTCTGAATGATTGAAACAATAGTGCTCTATTTTCACAGCTACTATGGGAACACCACTCATAATAGTTAACTGTCATGCCCGCTTCTGTTATTTCCAGCTCTACCAAAAGCATCGTTTTGCAAATTGAAGTTTCTATAGATTCAGGCAACATGCTGAATCTTGAAGATAGTTTACAGCGTGCACTCAATGAAGCCGGGCAGCTTGGAACAAAAGAGTTATTGGGGCTATTTGAATCACCCAATAAAGAACCTATCGTCGTTAATCAGCAGAAGTGGAACTACAAAGGAAAGGTTCTTAAGCACTATGAAACCTTATACGGTCGTATACCTTTGGAGCGCTCCGTATATCAGGGTGTCAGAGGTGGCAGTACTCTGGCAGCACTTGATCTTCGTGCCGGTATTATTGGTTCAGCTACCCCCAAATTTGCCAAGTCTATCGCCTGGAAATACAGCCAGATGCCAGCGCCTGCGGTAAAAGAAGATTTTGAGACCAACCATCAAAGGACGCTTTCAAATTCTTATATCAAGCATTTATCGGACAGAGTAGGTGCATTAATTGAAGACCAGCAAGACACTCACTACCACCTTCCTCCACTAAAAGAGCCTGTTGAAACAATAGCCATTGGTCTGGATGGAACCTGCATGCTGCTTTGTGAAGAAGGCTGGAGGGAAGCCATGTGTGGGACATTGAGCCTATATTCTGCAGATGGAGACAGGCTCCACACGATATATACAGCCAGTTCGCCAGAGTATGGTAAACAAAGCTTTATGAGCAAGCTCGACGAGGAGATTGCAGATCTAAAACGACTCTACCCAAATGCCACATACATCGGGGTAGCTGACGGGGCTAGAGAAAACTGGAGTTATTTGAAACAACATACCTCTGGGCAGATACTCGATTTTTATCATGCATCTGAATATTTAGCTGGAGCAGCGGAAGCACTGTTTCCAACCAGTAAGGCGAAGCGACACCAGTGGCTTGAAGACAGGCTACATAGTTTGAAAAACAAGCGTGGAGCAGCCAAAAAAATCCTTCAGGAAATTGAATCAGCCGAGCTCCCGAAAAAGACAATCGCACTGACAGAGAAGCGCTACAAAGCTGTGAGCTATTTTACAAACAATCACCAGTTAATGAATTATCATCAGGCGCTTAAACGCCATTGGCCAATAGGTTCAGGAGTTACTGAAGCGGCTTGTAAGACTCTGGTAAAGCAACGATTATGTGGTTCTGGAATGAGGTGGAAAGCAACAGGAGCGGAAGTGCTTTTGACAACAAGAGCACTGATCCAGAGTAAGGGGCGCTGGGAACAACTTTGGTCTGAGTTCATGACTGGAAAGGTTGAAGCTAACCTATGAGTCAGTTATCAAATTGAGAGAGCACCCTGTCCAGGTAAATGCCTCTTTATCCATTTTGGAATGCCATAGAGCTAAGCGCATTTGAACCGCTTTGTAGACAAACAGTGATAAATTAAGAATTACGTCTATTTGAATAGGCAAGGTTAGCTATAGAGCAAACAGAGAACTTGATGGGGAGCTGAGCATCAGTTGTCAAGAATACTTATGCCCTCAGAAAGGGCAAAGCGATGGTAGACAATTCACCAGTTTCTGAACCAGGGAATGAATCATTGACTAATTGAGAAGTTCTCCTAGAGCTTCTCCCATTTTTATTTTATTCCCGGGGTGGTGATTATCGAGCCAGTTTACGTCTGGGTTTGCAAAGAGAAGAATAACGGTCGAACCTAATTTGAATAGTCCCATCTCCTCACCGCGTTTAAGATAGATAGAGATGTTATCATAAAATCGCCATGTAACTTGTCGTGACCAAGGTTTCACCTGCCCAGCCCAGGCGGTTTCCATACTTCCCACAACCATGGCCCCTATCATGATAATGGCCATCTCTCCGTACTCCGTATCGAAAATACTGATGACTCGTTCATTCAGTGCGTGCAGCCCCTGAATGCTGTCGGTCGTTTTTGAGTTGACAGAATAAAGGGAGCCAGGAACATAAATCATTTGCTTAAGGGTTCCTGCAACTGGCATATGGACACGGTGATAATCAGCTGGTGAGAGATAAATCGTACTGAATAGGCCATCGCTGAATCTTCTGGCCAGATCACTGTTGCCAGCGAGTAAAGCAGTGAGACTGTAGTCATGACGTTTGGCCTGAATAATACGATCATTTGCTATCTGGCCGATTTGACTGATGGTTCCATCAACGGGGCTAGTAATCAGCTGAGAATTTTCAGGGAAGCATCGTGCTCCTATTTTCAGGGGGCGAGTGAAAAAGTCGTTGAAACTTCGGTAGTTTTCAGGGCTTTCGTAAAGAGCCTCACTCATATCAATATTATTTCTGGTAATGAATTCGAAAATAAGATGGTTCTTTAGCCATGGCCACTCCTTTTCTGCCAAGGAATAAGCCAGATAATTGATTAACTGGTGAGGAAGAAGCTTTTGCAGATAGGGTGGAATGTTGTAACTTGTTGCTGCTTGAGCAGTGTTCACAGAAATAAAAATGCTGATTGACAACATTAAGTAACTTATTGATATAAATCGACTGAAACAGGTCTTTAAGGCAGTCATAACCACTTCCTGTGAGTAATTAAGTACCATTTGGACAACCAAAACCTAAAAAAGTTACTTTGGTACAAAAAAATGGCTTATTGATACGTTAGTGCTTATTTATTCTGATATTTAATGAGCAACCAAGTATGTGACACGTGAAAACGCACGGGTTGGATATGAAAGTAAGATGGCTGCTCCCTTTCTTTATTGTGTTTTTATAATTTATGATATTAAGACCCTGCTTTGCGTTTATAAATTGCATTAATCAAAAATGCTAAAGCGTTTGGGTGCTCTCTCAATTTGATAACTGACTCATAGGTTAGCTTCAACCTTTCCAGTCATGAACTCAGACCAAAGTTGTTCCCAGCGCCCCTTACTCTGGATCAGTGCTCTTGTTGTCAAAAGCACTTCCGCTCCTGTTGCTTTCCACCTCATTCCAGAACCACATAATCGTTGCTTTACCAGAGTCTTACAAGCCGCTTCAGTAACTCCTGAACCTATTGGCCAATGGCGTTTAAGCGCCTGATGATAATTCATTAACTGGTGATTGTTTGTAAAATAGCTCACAGCTTTGTAGCGCTTCTCTGTCAGTGCGATTGTCTTTTTCGGGAGCTCGGCTGATTCAATTTCCTGAAGGATTTTTTTGGCTGCTCCACGCTTGTTTTTCAAACTATGTAGCCTGTCTTCAAGCCACTGGTGTCGCTTCGCCTTACTGGTTGGAAACAGTGCTTCCGCTGCTCCAGCTAAATATTCAGATGCATGATAAAAATCGAGTATCTGCCCAGAGGTATGTTGTTTCAAATAACTCCAGTTTTCTCTAGCCCCGTCAGCTACCCCGATGTATGTGGCATTTGGGTAGAGTCGTTTTAGATCTGCAATCTCCTCGTCGAGCTTGCTCATAAAGCTTTGTTTACCATACTCTGGCGAACTGGCTGTATATATCGTGTGGAGCCTGTCTCCATCTGCAGAATATAGGCTCAATGTCCCACACATGGCTTCCCTCCAGCCTTCTTCACAAAGCAGCATGCAGGTTCCATCCAGACCAATGGCTATTGTTTCAACAGGCTCTTTTAGTGGAGGAAGGTGGTAGTGAGTGTCTTGCTGGTCTTCAATTAATGCACCTACTCTGTCCGATAAATGCTTGATATAAGAATTTGAAAGCGTCCTTTGATGGTTGGTCTCAAAATCTTCTTTTACCGCAGGCGCTGGCATCTGGCTGTATTTCCAGGCGATAGACTTGGCAAATTTGGGGGTAGCTGAACCAATAATACCGGCACGAAGATCAAGTGCTGCCAGAGTACTGCCACCTCTGACACCCTGATATACGGAGCGCTCCAAAGGTATACGACCGTATAAGGTTTCATAGTGCTTAAGAACCTTTCCTTTGTAGTTCCACTTCTGCTGATTAACGACGATAGGTTCTTTATTGGGTGATTCAAATAGCCCCAATAACTCTTTTGTTCCAAGCTGCCCGGCTTCATTGAGTGCACGCTGTAAACTATCTTCAAGATTCAGCATGTTGCCTGAATCTATAGAAACTTCAATTTGCAAAACGATGCTTTTGGTAGAGCTGGAAATAACAGAAGCGGGCATGACAGTTAACTATTATGAGTGGTGTTCCCATAGTAGCTGTGAAAATAGAGCACTATTGTTTCAATCATTCAGAGAGAGCACCCGATCGTTTAAGGCAAGAGGTTAATGAATTGCCTGAAAGCCAGCGGAAAGCGTATTACAGCAAGCAGTCTACTACCTTAAAAGATCCGGATACTTATGCAGCACTAAACTGGCTTTTCCTTGGAGGATTTCATCACTGTTATTTGGAAAAGTATCCTTTATTTGTGATCGAACTGACACTGCTGATTATTGGTATTACCGGGCTGCTACTTGGCTATTTGAATACCATTTGGATCATTTTGTTGCTGGTCTTTTTTGAACGGCCCCAACTGTTTTTTGCCCAGAAGATCGTCAGACAGCACAACTATGAACTCTCTTGTCATATTGTCGAGGAAGTTCGGAGAAGAAGGCCCTAATGGGAAATTTGGAAAATATTCCTCTTTATGGATATTTTACTGATCATTTGGTAACCGTGAAAATAGCGTGATGATTTCCACTCTCATGCTGTTTTATTCATTGACTGTAAGCCCATGTAAGACATTGAGGAAAGGACATTCGACAGAATTGGTTCATACTGATTCTACCTAATGAATGTTGCCTATTGGTCGGTTTGGCTCGGGAAACAGTATGGAAGGGCTCAGTGTTGTTATGGTGCTAATTGCCGGTAGTTTGTTGCCGCTTCAAGCCGGGGTAAACGCGCTGTTGGCGAGAGCCAGTGGTCATACTCTCTGGGCAGCAGGAGTGTCTTTCTTCATCGGTACGATTGCGCTTATTCTTGTTTTCATCTTGCAGCGTGCTTCGTGGCCTATGCTAAGCCAGTTAAAAACTGCGCCCATTGTTGCCTGGGCTGGTGGGTTAATGGGGGCTTTTTTTGTCTACTGCATGGCCTTCTTTGCTCCAAAGCTGGGGGCTGCTACTTTGCTGGCATTGGTGATTTCGGGGCAGATTGGGATGTCGCTGGTGCTGGATCATTTTGGTGTAGCAGGTTATACCCAACATGTGATTTCGTGGCAGAGAGTACTTGGGTTTCTTTTGATGTTGTCGGGAGTTTTTCTGATCAAAAAGTTTTGAATGATTCTTTCAATTGTCCAGAGCTGTACCAAAATTATTATGGGTCTTAGCTTGATAGCATCTTATGGATGCCCTGAGCTGGGAAAGGTGGGACTGTTTTCTGTTGGCAGGTAGCAAACCTGAGCAGATAAAGAATAGGTTTGTATCAGAGGATCATCTTCAGGGACAGGCTTCAGGCTGAAGGAAACGCCTTAGGATAAGGGTTCCTTAGGTCAATCAGAAATTACTGGTGCTGGATAGTGTCTGGGCTGAATTTGATCGGATGGCTGAAGCACTTGAAACTGTTAAGGTCGCTATTGATGAGAACCCTTAAAAGACGGTTGGGTTCAGCCCTATAGCTGGAAAAAATGGCCAGCCCCCCTGAAATAGAGTCATAGCGTCTGGCTTATCCGAACATTAGGCTCTCTTCCACTGAGGTTCTTTAATAAAGCACTAAAGTATCACAATGCTTGATATTAAGAGATTAAAAGCACTGAAGTAAAAGACTTTCCTTTTCTTTAATTATCATCTCCTGCATTCTTCCTATCATGGCTGAGAAGGCTGAGAAGGCTGAGATGGTGATGATTTCAGAAATAGTACGTTGAACCAAATAGGAACGTAAATGTCAAAAGTTCGTTTCTTATTGTTTGAACTGTCCTGAAACCTTTAAACGTTAATTTATATGGTTGGTCAGTCATACGAGGTAGTACTGTGCCAGCCGACGTATCAAGTTCAGTGGTGATTCAGAGTCACCAAGCTGCAAAGAACACAGACCCCCAGAATTCACATCTGAATAACACCGGTTACTTTGCAAATAGAGCTGTTAACGTGTTGATGAGCATTGCGCTCACAGGATTTACAATAGTCTCAGTGTTTTGGGCTCCACCGCTTATAGGTTTGCTGACAACGGCCGTTTTTACAGGTTTTTTTGGCAAATCACTATTGTCGTGGCGTATTGGGGTCGTTTCACCAGAAAGTTGTCAGCCCAGAATAAGACATCATAACCCCTCTGTTAGTGATACTAACTCAGGTGTCAGTAATATTGACGATCAGCCATACGTTCTGATTCCCTCAAGTCAAACTCCGAGTATTGATACTGCTCTTTCACAGGCAGAGATTTACCCTCAATATGAAGTTTCTATGACTGCAGAAGATGCTGAGCCTAAAGCCCGGCTGGATTTCAGCCAGTACTCAGTGGAAGGCGCTGCTCTCCTTGATATTGAACCCGATTCAGGTGAATCCTTGAAAACCGGAGTTTTCTTGAAAGAAGAAGTTATCTGCCTAAGTGGTATCCTGGAAACTGACGAAATGCCTGTGTCAGTGCCTTTTGATAAGACCAATGATGCTGCTGCTGACTTTGGCCTGTTAATGTTATCAGAGAGCATGGAAAGTCAGGTTGATTTGGATACAGGCGAAACGTTAAAACCTGATTCACTGACGGTATCTATCGAAAATTCCCCTGTTCCCAAGCCTAACCCTGTAATGAAGAGTGAGACTGATGCCGGTGATAGTTTGTGCAGTGACTCGCTAACTGAAGATGAAACCCTGTCATCCGTTCCAGTGATAAAGACTGAAGAAGATGTTGTGCTTGAAGGGAAATTCGACACGGTTTTACAGGTAAGTACGCCGAGTATCGTCAGAACTGATGCAGTTCTGACTTCGGTGACGATGTCTCAATCGACCACCGTGTCTAAAACGGTTGCTTCTTTTGGAGCAGTGCCAGCATGCAATGGTAAAAATGTAACTTCATCCAGTGATGGAGTGGCTGTCGATACAGGTATCGCACTGACAGAACCCGAAAACCAAGAGCAATCAGAAACCAAGCCTGCTTTTGTTGAATCTGAAGATCAGATACCACTTCGCATACCGTTAGCGGCAACTGAGCGAGCCGATGCAGTCCGAGTAGGGTATTTATACGATTACGATAACCTATCCATAAAAGAAGCGAAGTATCATGAGACTCTGAACTCCCTTGCACGCCATGTTGTGGATGAAAATGGCGCACAGATAGACTTGAAAGAAGCTTTACAAGCATTGAAGAATAAAGAAGCCGATTCAGATCCGATTACTGTACAAACCATCATCATGTTAGAAGCTCTGGTCGAAGGTGCTGACATGGATGGACGGGTAAGGAATCATCAATTTATTGATAATTTGAGGGCTGCGATTGGCTTGTTAGCTAAAGAAGCTGAAGCGACCGATACTAAAGCGATTGAATATACAAATTACGATGATGAAAGTCGTGTAATTGAAGCAGTCTGCTATGCCCGTTATGCCGGTGTGACACTCTTTCAACATGGCAAATGTTTGCTGGAAACGATTATGCCTGATCGCTTTAACTGGGCGATGGCTGCAGAGAGAAGCGAAAATACAGCTGAAGCGTTAGCTTTGGACAATAAGTGCATTCATGGCTTAAAAGATGTTTATGGTAAAACCACATTTGGCCTGTGGCTACAAAAACTGGAAGGCGCTACTGGATATTGGTTTGATGCATCTCATGATGTGAACCCGCCTTATGTCCGGTTCAGGCTCTATTTTATGGATGCATCAGGACAAAAAAGGCTGATGACTTATGGTCGCTATGGGACACCTACCATAGAAGCTGGTCCATTGAGTGTGACCGAAATAACGCCTGAATACGAGCTGTTTATCCATGTTGCTGCAGCCCGGCATGAAAACATACTCTATACCAATCATCAGACGCTGACTGGTCCTGAAGGTAATCGTTCCACAGCTATAAAAAGCCTGGAAACCAGTCATCCGAATTATCATTGTTTGTGCCTTCCCATGGGGGATGGCCCGCTTTTCAAGTCCTGGCCAGCCCAAACAAGTGGAGAAGAATACATAGCTGCACTCAAAAAGGCTGTTCTTAATGAGGATGAAAGTGTTGGAATAACACTTCCCGCAGCACTCAAGAAAGAAGGGCTTGAGGATAAACTGGATGAATTCTGTGAGCTGATTAAGGTGAATTACTTTGAATCGCTTGAAGGAGATGATGATAAAAAGACCTTTACTCTATTGTTTTTCTTTTATTTGAAAATGCACTGTTATCGGGAGTTGAATATTCAGCATACGGTCTCTGCCTGTAAAGACAATATTGACCGTGGTTGTGTTTCATCGGGTGTTGATGAACTCATGTTTGCATTTTTGAGTGGTCAATTAGACACAAATAAAGCGGAAGTACTGGAGCGTTTATCCATTAATACAGCCATGGGGCCATTTCTTGTGAAGCGCCAAGAGCTTATTCCCAGGCGTCAGTGCTTGTTGGAAGGAGTTGTCAGGACGCTGACTATGAGCTCAATGGTTAAAGATAATGCAGAAGCTATTCGCTTGGGCAGTAAGCTATTGTTGGGTATGGGGCCTCTTGAGCTTAAAGTGCCCGTTGATGAAGGTCAGCATGCCTTTCCAATACCATCGCAAATGAAAACACTCGCTAAATATCAGAAGCAGGTTACCGACTTGAAAACCACGGAGGCCCCTCATTATTTTAAGTCACAGGACCCAGCGACAACCCAAGCGTACTTTAAAGCATTCAAGCACTCTGAAAGCCTAAGTGAAAATGGAATACAGATAACGATTGGTGATGAGAGTTATGCAAATAGAGCTGAGGCACTCCATAAAGTAGAGGAGATGTGTAGCGATGATGCTGAAACACAAGATCTGATATCGCGTTTATTGCATGATAAGGTTACTTATCCTGTTGAAATGGAATTGAAGAAAATTTTTGATACTACGCCTGAATTTCAAGGTTACCCTGTGGTATGCCGAGCAAGAGCTGGTGACCAAGCAGATGAGACGGCCAAGTTAACTATTGATATTGTGATCGATGACTCGAAAAAACAACTGCATTTACATCGGCCTATGGTGGTTACCTGCACCCAAGGTCAGGATAAATTTGAAGATGTGAATATTCGTGGTGAAATGGTGGTCGATCTTGCCAGAAAAAGACTCTATAGCGCTTGGTGTTTTGATAAATTTTAGGCTTTGAGATGGTCGACATTGAAAGGATTTCTTCTGTGGTTTGTGAAATGATGACCATAGATACAGAAAATTTCTAAATAGATTGGCTGTTGCTTTTAATTGACAATGTGATGATGAAGTAATGGACGTCCGAAATAGTGTTCGCTTGACCTACCCTCCTCAGGATAGAGTTCATACAGAAAGCCAGGAAGCTGCTGCTTTCGAGGCCTGCTCAATGAAAGCTACCCAGAAGCTTGGAGCAGGAGGGCTTTCAGAACTGCCTAAAGAATCGATGTAACTATTCAGCACCCAGCAAAGGCGTATTGTTGTAATTTCGAACCGCTTTAAGAAGCGCCTGAAATATGTTCAACCCCTGCTTTTTAGCAGATGATAAATAGCTTCGGATTCGGGTAAACATGGTACCTCCGTCTTCGCTTCTGAAGCAGCCTGAGATCTTCTGCTTAAGTTTGGCCATCCTGGCATCACGTTCACTGCCATTGTTATCGAAGGGAATTGAAAAGTCCGACATGAAGCGCAACGTTTCAACCTTAAACTCAATAAGCCTTTTGAACAGGTTGTAGGCCTTGGTATTCCTGACCTTCTTACGTCCAAGCACCTGTCGTTGTTTTTCCATATAAGCGGTTTCCTTCGTGAGAGCCCTTTGAAGGATTTGGTCGTATATCGTCTCAATGCGAAGCTGTATTGCACCAGGCATTTGAGTCAGACCGGCTGCTTTGTATTTCTTGCAGAAGTGCCAGGAGAGCGTAAGCAATTTCATCAGCCGCAGAGCCAGCTTATTCGCATCCCTATCGACAACTCCCTGAAGCTCTCTCAGATGATGGGCATTACAAAGCACATGCACTGCCGCATAGGCAAAGTAGGACTTCCAATGATCGTGAACCAGAATGCCTGCAAAAGTCAGCAGGATGCCCATTGCATCCATTGCTTCACAACCTCGCCTTTCTGAGAGGTAGTAAAGCGTCCATTGGTCATCTCGCATAATGTGTAACCACCACAGTGAACCGTCAACCCGCATGCCAGTTTCATCCGCTCCTGCAACCGGACTTTCTTGTAAAGCATCGCGGATACTCTGCTCAGTAGAGGCCAGGTTCTCATGGGTATAGGCAACAAAATTGGCAACAGAGCCTGCGCTGACACTCATGCAATAAATAGTATTGAAATACTCAGACACCCGGTGATATGGGATGAAGTGATACTGGTTTAAATGAACAGCCATTGCCTGAGTCACTTCTCCGTATTGAGCAGCGGCTTTCACTCCTTGGGGAAACTCAGCGGTGTTCCGTTTACCACAAGGACATACTTTAACGTCTGCCCAGTACGCGGTAACTTCAAATTCTCCGGGTCTACCTGGATCAAAAACCTGTCGCTCAATGTATTTGGTGGGTTTAATATCGATAAGCGAAGACTGGCAACAGCAACATTTTTCAACCTTCAGATGCCTGACATAATCGGGTAAGGCGACACGTCTCAAACAAGAGCCTTGATGACCTTTCTGGCCACCTGGTTTATTGCCTGAAGATGGTCTAAGGCTTTTGGGGTTCGGTGTTTCCTGTGAGGAGCAGGGGGCTTCTTTGGAAGATGTATCACCTTTATCACTCCCTTTTTTACTGGGCTTTTGATAACCATCTGACGATGGTGGCTTACTACTGTTTTGACTGTTTTTATTAACCCTTTCTTCCAGTTCGCTGCAACGTTCCCGTAAAAGCGCATTCTCGGTCCGAAGCTCTTCATTCTCTTTAAGGAGAGCTTCGGTAAACGGAGTAGCTGGGAAGTCTGGTTCCATACTGGAGATTTGTTAGAAAAATTGAGTATAAGATGATGGTCGAAAAATCAGAAAATTCCAGATTTATATGAAGGGTGCTGAATAGTTACGAATCGATTACAGAAAGGTCAATTTCTATACGTAAAGATCATACAGGAGTTATTCGCCTGCGTGAGTGTATTAGAGTCTTCAAGGCTGTTCATGACGTCCCTCAGGCTCAAGAGTGTCTGAAAGAATTTGAGGCTGTATTCCAAGGTGCAGAGGTCAGAGTTAATACGCGTGGCTGTATTATGCTTTCTGATGGGGGGGAGATTAAAGTAGACCATTACCTGCAGTGGGTATCAAGTGTGATTCCGTGTTTTATGATTTGTAATCAGCTAGAATCAGCCGAAAAATATATTAATATGGCAATTGATATTGCAAATGATTTTTCCTCTCGAGATGCCTATTTTCTTGGTCAATTATTTTTTTTGAAATTTCACTGGTGTTCAAAGAAACTGAAACAGTTAGCAATTTCAAGAGAGATTGCATCGAAGCTGCCAGAGTCATTAAGGAAAAAAAAAGATGATGGATCGTCTGATGGTGATTTGGCTAAGGAAATGGAGCAAAGCCTTGAAGCTGCAATCCGGTATCGAAATAACAATGCAATCATGGCTGGTATTGTTCATCATCTTGATGAAGAAAATTCTGCATTTTCTGCTCGCTTTGAACGTGGCCTTGAACTTCTGGATGTTGAAATAGATAGGGCTAAATCAAATAGATCTTACGATGGGTGCTCTCTCAATTTGATAACTGACTCATAGGTTAGCTTCAACCTTTCCAGTCATGAACTCAGACCAAAGTTGTTCCCAGCGCCCCTTACTCTGGATCAGTGCTCTTGTTGTCAAAAGCACTTCCGCTCCTGTTGCTTTCCACCTCATTCCAGAACCACATAATCGTTGCTTTACCAGAGTCTTACAAGCCGCTTCAGTAACTCCTGAACCTATTGGCCAATGGCGTTTAAGCGCCTGATGATAATTCATTAACTGGTGATTGTTTGTAAAATAGCTCACAGCTTTGTAGCGCTTCTCTGTCAGTGCGATTGTCTTTTTCGGGAGCTCGGCTGATTCAATTTCCTGAAGGATTTTTTTGGCTGCTCCACGCTTGTTTTTCAAACTATGTAGCCTGTCTTCAAGCCACTGGTGTCGCTTCGCCTTACTGGTTGGAAACAGTGCTTCCGCTGCTCCAGCTAAATATTCAGATGCATGATAAAAATCGAGTATCTGCCCAGAGGTATGTTGTTTCAAATAACTCCAGTTTTCTCTAGCCCCGTCAGCTACCCCGATGTATGTGGCATTTGGGTAGAGTCGTTTTAGATCTGCAATCTCCTCGTCGAGCTTGCTCATAAAGCTTTGTTTACCATACTCTGGCGAACTGGCTGTATATATCGTGTGGAGCCTGTCTCCATCTGCAGAATATAGGCTCAATGTCCCACACATGGCTTCCCTCCAGCCTTCTTCACAAAGCAGCATGCAGGTTCCATCCAGACCAATGGCTATTGTTTCAACAGGCTCTTTTAGTGGAGGAAGGTGGTAGTGAGTGTCTTGCTGGTCTTCAATTAATGCACCTACTCTGTCCGATAAATGCTTGATATAAGAATTTGAAAGCGTCCTTTGATGGTTGGTCTCAAAATCTTCTTTTACCGCAGGCGCTGGCATCTGGCTGTATTTCCAGGCGATAGACTTGGCAAATTTGGGGGTAGCTGAACCAATAATACCGGCACGAAGATCAAGTGCTGCCAGAGTACTGCCACCTCTGACACCCTGATATACGGAGCGCTCCAAAGGTATACGACCGTATAAGGTTTCATAGTGCTTAAGAACCTTTCCTTTGTAGTTCCACTTCTGCTGATTAACGACGATAGGTTCTTTATTGGGTGATTCAAATAGCCCCAATAACTCTTTTGTTCCAAGCTGCCCGGCTTCATTGAGTGCACGCTGTAAACTATCTTCAAGATTCAGCATGTTGCCTGAATCTATAGAAACTTCAATTTGCAAAACGATGCTTTTGGTAGAGCTGGAAATAACAGAAGCGGGCATGACAGTTAACTATTATGAGTGGTGTTCCCATAGTAGCTGTGAAAATAGAGCACTATTGTTTCAATCATTCAGAGAGAGCACCCCTTACGATTTGAAAAAAGGGGCAATAATAAGAGTTCTTCTATCAGAAATATTGAAATCCATTAAGGCTGTGCGAAAAGATATTGATCGTGGCGTATTGTATTCTTCCAGTGATATTTTTTCTAAACATTCTTCTGCTTTATATGCTTTATTCAGAGAGCCAACCATTGTTGATTTCCTAACTGACCGAAATGAGAAAAACTCTTTGTTTTACCACTTTATGGGCGAGCGTGAACTTTTGTTTAAATGGGTGCTCTCTCTGAATGATTGAAACAATAGTGCTCTATTTTCACAGCTACTATGGGAACACCACTCATAATAGTTAACTGTCATGCCCGCTTCTGTTATTTCCAGCTCTACCAAAAGCATCGTTTTGCAAATTGAAGTTTCTATAGATTCAGGCAACATGCTGAATCTTGAAGATAGTTTACAGCGTGCACTCAATGAAGCCGGGCAGCTTGGAACAAAAGAGTTATTGGGGCTATTTGAATCACCCAATAAAGAACCTATCGTCGTTAATCAGCAGAAGTGGAACTACAAAGGAAAGGTTCTTAAGCACTATGAAACCTTATACGGTCGTATACCTTTGGAGCGCTCCGTATATCAGGGTGTCAGAGGTGGCAGTACTCTGGCAGCACTTGATCTTCGTGCCGGTATTATTGGTTCAGCTACCCCCAAATTTGCCAAGTCTATCGCCTGGAAATACAGCCAGATGCCAGCGCCTGCGGTAAAAGAAGATTTTGAGACCAACCATCAAAGGACGCTTTCAAATTCTTATATCAAGCATTTATCGGACAGAGTAGGTGCATTAATTGAAGACCAGCAAGACACTCACTACCACCTTCCTCCACTAAAAGAGCCTGTTGAAACAATAGCCATTGGTCTGGATGGAACCTGCATGCTGCTTTGTGAAGAAGGCTGGAGGGAAGCCATGTGTGGGACATTGAGCCTATATTCTGCAGATGGAGACAGGCTCCACACGATATATACAGCCAGTTCGCCAGAGTATGGTAAACAAAGCTTTATGAGCAAGCTCGACGAGGAGATTGCAGATCTAAAACGACTCTACCCAAATGCCACATACATCGGGGTAGCTGACGGGGCTAGAGAAAACTGGAGTTATTTGAAACAACATACCTCTGGGCAGATACTCGATTTTTATCATGCATCTGAATATTTAGCTGGAGCAGCGGAAGCACTGTTTCCAACCAGTAAGGCGAAGCGACACCAGTGGCTTGAAGACAGGCTACATAGTTTGAAAAACAAGCGTGGAGCAGCCAAAAAAATCCTTCAGGAAATTGAATCAGCCGAGCTCCCGAAAAAGACAATCGCACTGACAGAGAAGCGCTACAAAGCTGTGAGCTATTTTACAAACAATCACCAGTTAATGAATTATCATCAGGCGCTTAAACGCCATTGGCCAATAGGTTCAGGAGTTACTGAAGCGGCTTGTAAGACTCTGGTAAAGCAACGATTATGTGGTTCTGGAATGAGGTGGAAAGCAACAGGAGCGGAAGTGCTTTTGACAACAAGAGCACTGATCCAGAGTAAGGGGCGCTGGGAACAACTTTGGTCTGAGTTCATGACTGGAAAGGTTGAAGCTAACCTATGAGTCAGTTATCAAATTGAGAGAGCACCCGTTTAAATGTTTGCGAGTCTCTCAGCTGATTCTAATTTACACCCTGTTAAAAGAGGATTGCCAACAGTTTATACAAGTTTCTTCAATAGTTGAAGGAATGGTGCCAGAAAAAGGTCAGGGTATTATGTTCCGTTTTCTTGCAAAAATACCAGCTTATCGAAAACATGTTTTCATTTGCGGGGATGAAAAGAAAAGGCCAAGTTCTGATCAAGATATATGTGAGTATGATCCTGTCATTTTATGGGACAAGTTACACTATATTTTGATTAAGCAAAAAATTAAGAGCAGGGAGTGGGGATTATTAGGTGCTGATTATGATCAGTATGCCGGTCAGGTAGTGCCTTATTATATAGCTTTTCAATATGTCGATGTGCTGGTCGAATTGAAGAGAACCTATCAAGCATTTTTGCAGTTAGCATCTTATAAAACGTACTGTGAAGAAAAATGCATGAAGTATGAGCTATCAGTAGCCGAAATTAAAATGATCGAAATAGAGTGTCTCCTCATAAAAGATAGGGAGTTATTGCGTAAACTATTAAGAAGTAAACCCGCTGATAGAATACGTTTAGATCAGGAGGAAAATAAAGAAGAGGGTAAAGCTTCCTTGGTATATCAATGTGCTTTAAATGAAACTGCTGAAACATTGAGAATAAAAGGAGCTGTAGTGGGGGAAATGGTCGTGAAAAACAAACAGTTCATAAGAGAGGGGGGAGAAAATGAGACTCCACTTCAATTATTAAAATTAAACCATCAGAGAGAAAATAAGCAATATAAGCAAAGTTTTGACTATCCTAAGTTTTGTCAGGATATCCGGGATGAAATGGCTTTTGGTACACTGAAGAGCACAACGGAATTAATTGATAATGTACTTGTGATTTCAAGCTTAGATTTGGTTCTGCGTGGGAGATTACTTTGGCATAAAGGATGGGCATATAAAACATTAGCTCAGAATCAAGGGGGAATGAGAGAGGGATTGACCTGTTTCAGTGAAGCCTTATCCTGCTGTGTTCGTGCAATGGGGCAGACCAGCATTGCAAGAGCGGTTGACCCAGTTAAATTTCTTCGTAATGGCAATGTTTCTCAGTTTTTTTATGATGAGAGTTTCCTTGATCCAAGAATATCTCTTATTGCCGACATCTACAGTGCTTCTGGTAACTACTTCAGAGTTATGAATCAGCCGGACAAAGGGGGAGAGTGCTCGAGCGTTGCTGACCGGATAAAGCCATGGAGAGTAACTAGACCATTCCGCCAAGCAAACTCCAGATACGAAGCAGAGCCTAAGGTCAGGCTCATCTCATATAAAGAGTAAAAAGTTGTGCATAGAATTGTCTCTTAATCAGTTAGATATGAGGTACTGATTTGTCAGCATGGACTCAATATGACGTATTAATTTATGGTCTTAGCCTGTAGCACTTAAGTGGCTAATTTAATGTTGACTCTCTCATTATATTAATCATATCTAATGTGTAAGCCAAAAAGCATGAAAATGTCGATATGAAAAACTTCTGAACTCTCGGGTAATTTCTGCTCACCCTACCATCACCTCCATTAACTGCGCTACTGCCTTTCTCTGAGGTTCAGTCATTTCACTCAGATTGGTAAGAATCACCTCAATATGTGGACAGTGGGAGTACACCTCACTGCGAAAGATTGGCTCTCTTCCTTCCAGATACCAGTCGATGGTAATGCCATAGAGTTGGCACATGGAAACCAGATCGTCCATATTTCTTGGGCCAGTACCATTATCCGCTTCCCAGCCATGTACGGTACTTCTGCTCTTGCCTAGCCTTTTGGCCACGTCATTCACGCTGAGCCCCGTCATTTCCCGAGCGGCTCTGGCTCTTCGATGTTTACTGTTCATGTCCGGTTGAAGTGGAATCCAAGTGATTGCTGTCCCGTTGAACAGGAATATGATTGATATGGGGCAGATTCTGAGGCTAAATTCCTTGCGAAAAAATGATCTATTGCTAAAAGTAAAACCTCCTCAATGACTATAAAACGTTCAGAGCCGTATATTATGGACAACACTCCGGCTTCACTGGTCGGTCAGGACGAATCAGAAGTCATGGCTGAGCAGATCCTCAGGCAATGGATTAGCGCCTGGAAGATAACTGATAAAGAAGAGAGACTGGCGGCTTGTTGCCGCTGCAAAATTGATACTATGCGTTGGTATCAACGTTTGCAGCAGCAATCACTTGAAGAGTTCGAATGACTAGGCGGTAGCTTCCAGAGTAGTTAGGACGAGGCTCTGGTCGAGCTGCTGAGCACTGATTCCTGTTCGATGGGCATGCCGGTAAACTGCAGTGTATACCCGAGCCTGTTGGTCAGCATCGAGAGTAATCTGCTCTTCCTCTGCCGTTCGGCTGACAAGGCTAATAACAGCGCGCATAAGATCTGTGGAAATGGTGGTCGCCGGTGCTGGCATGATTGGTTTTTGGTCTAGCAACTTGGCCAGCAGTATATCGACTTGGGTGGTTTCAGAGGCAGTGACAATCTGTTGAGAGATTTGATAGGGGGAAACATGTCCTGTACGAACTCCCAACAGCTGTTTCTGGTCGACGGCAAGTACATATACTGGAATTTCAGATAAAGGGGCGCTGCGAAGGGTGTCCAGTAATATATCCGCCATTTCTGGGGTCAGCTCAGAATGAATCAGGCGATGGTGTTTGTAAAGGACAGGCAGGTTCCGGTAACTGTATTCACCGGACTGGCTCAACATTAATGCCCAGTGTCCGGCATTGTCATGCAGGACACAAAGAGATAGCAAATCCGTCTTTTCTGTAAGCGCGTGTTTGAGTTCCCTGGGATCATGGAGCTTATCAACCAGAATGGGGGATGTAAGCCCGGAGATCAGCCAGTCCAGACTGACGCGCTCTTTGAGCTGAATCAGGCGAAGAATCTCTGGTCCCGGCACCTTTCCATGGCTGATACTCTCTGCCACACCGCGAGAGACGCCGAGAGTATTGATCCAGCTATAAAGCGAGCGACCATCCAGCAACCAGTCAAGGCGACTGCGAAAGGTAGAAAGGGCATGATCAGTAACAGCAGGCATATTGTTATTAAACTCATCAATTGATGTAAACAATGTATAACAGTGTAAACTTATTGTCAGTAAAAAATGAATAAGATTTTCAAGTTATTCCGATGCTTTAATACTGCCGTTTGAGGGCCTGATTTTGCTTTCTGATTAGTCAAAGATTGTAATTCCTGCCAAATATCTCCTAATTCTGTTTTTGTCGTTGACTGATGATATGTGGTTTTTTACAAGTTGGCGGATACGCTGCTTCTTTGAAATTCATTTATTTGTGATATGTTTTGCTTGTTGATCATAAAAAAATGAGTTAGCTTGTTTGTGTGGTCATAAAAAAATGACTCAAAAAGTAAGCAGCATAAATGGAGTTAGCAACTTATGAAGAAGTCCCAGTCCACCTCTGATGTCTTAGGTTTTCGAGTTTCGTCTGACCTGATCAAACGACTCGATTCCTTAGCCAAACAGGATCACCGCACTCGCTCACAGATGGCTCGCTTGCTCATTGAAAAAGCTTTGCGAGATCAGGAGAAGGTCCGAAGGGGGAAAAGGTTCAGCACCACCACTGAATAGGTATCGTCAATAGTTTCTTGATCAGAAAATTTGTTCGCACTGTCTTCTAATGATCTGGCGGGTGACAGCTTTTGGCTGCGAAAAGCCAGGTTTTGAATAAAGGGAGAAGCCAATGTCAGGCAAGCACGATAAAACAAAAGCTGAGCTCGTCATTCCAGCCAGTGTTCAGGAAGAGCCAGATTCATTTTATCGTAACTATTCAGCACCCTTCATATAAATCTGGAATTTTCTGATTTTTCGACCATCATCTTATACTCAATTTTTCTAACAAATCTCCAGTATGGAACCAGACTTCCCAGCTACTCCGTTTACCGAAGCTCTCCTTAAAGAGAATGAAGAGCTTCGGACCGAGAATGCGCTTTTACGGGAACGTTGCAGCGAACTGGAAGAAAGGGTTAATAAAAACAGTCAAAACAGTAGTAAGCCACCATCGTCAGATGGTTATCAAAAGCCCAGTAAAAAAGGGAGTGATAAAGGTGATACATCTTCCAAAGAAGCCCCCTGCTCCTCACAGGAAACACCGAACCCCAAAAGCCTTAGACCATCTTCAGGCAATAAACCAGGTGGCCAGAAAGGTCATCAAGGCTCTTGTTTGAGACGTGTCGCCTTACCCGATTATGTCAGGCATCTGAAGGTTGAAAAATGTTGCTGTTGCCAGTCTTCGCTTATCGATATTAAACCCACCAAATACATTGAGCGACAGGTTTTTGATCCAGGTAGACCCGGAGAATTTGAAGTTACCGCGTACTGGGCAGACGTTAAAGTATGTCCTTGTGGTAAACGGAACACCGCTGAGTTTCCCCAAGGAGTGAAAGCCGCTGCTCAATACGGAGAAGTGACTCAGGCAATGGCTGTTCATTTAAACCAGTATCACTTCATCCCATATCACCGGGTGTCTGAGTATTTCAATACTATTTATTGCATGTAACTATTCAGCACCCTTCATATAAATCTGGAATTTTCTGATTTTTCGACCATCATCTTATACTCAATTTTTCTAACAAATCTCCAGTATGGAACCAGACTTCCCAGCTACTCCGTTTACCGAAGCTCTCCTTAAAGAGAATGAAGAGCTTCGGACCGAGAATGCGCTTTTACGGGAACGTTGCAGCGAACTGGAAGAAAGGGTTAATAAAAACAGTCAAAACAGTAGTAAGCCACCATCGTCAGATGGTTATCAAAAGCCCAGTAAAAAAGGGAGTGATAAAGGTGATACATCTTCCAAAGAAGCCCCCTGCTCCTCACAGGAAACACCGAACCCCAAAAGCCTTAGACCATCTTCAGGCAATAAACCAGGTGGCCAGAAAGGTCATCAAGGCTCTTGTTTGAGACGTGTCGCCTTACCCGATTATGTCAGGCATCTGAAGGTTGAAAAATGTTGCTGTTGCCAGTCTTCGCTTATCGATATTAAACCCACCAAATACATTGAGCGACAGGTTTTTGATCCAGGTAGACCCGGAGAATTTGAAGTTACCGCGTACTGGGCAGACGTTAAAGTATGTCCTTGTGGTAAACGGAACACCGCTGAGTTTCCCCAAGGAGTGAAAGCCGCTGCTCAATACGGAGAAGTGACTCAGGCAATGGCTGTTCATTTAAACCAGTATCACTTCATCCCATATCACCGGGTGTCTGAGTATTTCAATACTATTTATTGCATGAGTGTCAGCGCAGGCTCTGTTGCCAATTTTGTTGCCTATACCCATGAGAACCTGGCCTCTACTGAGCAGAGTATCCGCGATGCTTTACAAGAAAGTCCGGTTGCAGGAGCGGATGAAACTGGCATGCGGGTTGACGGTTCACTGTGGTGGTTACACATTATGCGAGATGACCAATGGACGCTTTACTACCTCTCAGAAAGGCGAGGTTGTGAAGCAATGGATGCAATGGGCATCCTGCTGACTTTTGCAGGCATTCTGGTTCACGATCATTGGAAGTCCTACTTTGCCTATGCGGCAGTGCATGTGCTTTGTAATGCCCATCATCTGAGAGAGCTTCAGGGAGTTGTCGATAGGGATGCGAATAAGCTGGCTCTGCGGCTGATGAAATTGCTTACGCTCTCCTGGCACTTCTGCAAGAAATACAAAGCAGCCGGTCTGACTCAAATGCCTGGTGCAATACAGCTTCGCATTGAGACGATATACGACCAAATCCTTCAAAGGGCTCTCACGAAGGAAACCGCTTATATGGAAAAACAACGACAGGTGCTTGGACGTAAGAAGGTCAGGAATACCAAGGCCTACAACCTGTTCAAAAGGCTTATTGAGTTTAAGGTTGAAACGTTGCGCTTCATGTCGGACTTTTCAATTCCCTTCGATAACAATGGCAGTGAACGTGATGCCAGGATGGCCAAACTTAAGCAGAAGATCTCAGGCTGCTTCAGAAGCGAAGACGGAGGTACCATGTTTACCCGAATCCGAAGCTATTTATCATCTGCTAAAAAGCAGGGGTTGAACATATTTCAGGCGCTTCTTAAAGCGGTTCGAAATTACAACAATACGCCTTTGCTGGGTGCTGAATAGTTACCAACTTTTGCAGAGGATTATGGTCTTACTTCTTTCCAAACTGCAGGGTATAAATCGGGAAAAGACAAGTTATATAAAAGTGGAATAAGTGCTTTAAAATTTGGATTTTCTGGTGATGTATCAAAACTGTTGATAGTGGTTTCGCGAGATAAATTCCCCGATAACCTTATCATGAATGTCTATTGATCTTGAGAAGCAAATAGTCCTTCTGGATAACCGTTTCAAGCAAGTTCTCAAGGTCAGATTCTGCCGCTCAATCCGCTGAGTAAAGTGCTTTCCAATGATATGTTTATCTTCTGGTAAACAGGATGTGTATGGCTGCCAGTCATCTGTGCAGTATAAACTAACTTTGAAGCGGGCCAGACGCCCCAACAGCTTTTTGAGCGTCTCTGTGCTTCTGGAGCCGAACGCATGGGCAATGATCTTCTTGAAACGTGGCTCCCATGCATAAAACAGCCAGCGTTGCTGCTTCTTGCTACCAACAAATGACCACTGCTCATCCATTTCGAAAATAATCTTGACTTGGGCATTTTCGAAGGGGAGTTGTGTTACTGTTGGCGGGTCGAGTTTTTTAAATGAGCCAATACAGTCGTTGGACTGATCTCAAGGACACGTCCGATATCTCTGACCCCGGAGCCATTCATGGTCATCTTTATGATCTGCTCATGAGTACCAGGCAGATTGCCATTATAGCGATACTCAAGTTGGAAGCTCTTATTACAGTCCTTGCATCTATACCGCTGGTGACCCGTTTCAGCTTTCCCGTTCTTAACAACATTGATCGTTTGTTGACAATGGATACAGGCAACTTGAACTACAGCCATAGATGACTCAAAAAGTTAGGAATGTATCAGATCAACAGCTCTGACACATCACCATCAGTTCTCCAATTGTGATCCCCGCCTTGCTGGGTGTACCCTTTTTGCCGTTAGGTGTACCATTCTCCTCCAGTTCAGAGGCTCGACGCATGCCCCAAGCCTTGGCCTGTTGTTTTTTGCCAAAGGTCTTGGATTCTGTGTACTTTAGTTGTTTGCCTCCCCCAATACGTACAATGCAGCGATATCGGACGGAACCATCGGATTTCTTTCTGTTCTGAATTGTATAAGATGCCATAGCAATTCCCCCAAAAAACTAAAGTGTACCATCCAATATTATGGATCACCATTGGTACACCAGACGGGAAAAAATGGTAAAAAATACCTTTAAATTATTTAGAATCATCGTCCAATGAAAAATGATAAATCCCCAGAAAATAAGGGTTGTACAGATAATATGCTAGATCGTAAGTTTTCAGTTGCGCCGATGATGGATTGGACTGATAGGCATTGTCGTTACTTTCATCGGGTTCTCTCTGAGAGTGCATTGCTTTACACGGAAATGGTCACAACGGGAGCACTGGTCCATGGAGATAAAGACCGGTTTTTACAACACGATGCATTTGAATATCCTCTGGCATTGCAGCTGGGGGGGCATGATGCTAAAGATCTTGCCTTTTGCGCCAAACTTGCGGAAGAGCGAGGTTATCAGGAAGTAAACCTTAACGTGGGCTGTCCCAGTGATCGGGTTCAAAATGGTCGTATTGGTGCCTGTCTTATGGCCGAGCCAGAAACAGTAGCGAATGCTGTAAAGGCTATGAAAGAGTGTGTATCAATTCCAGTAACGGTAAAGCACCGTATTGGCATCAATGGCCGAGAGTCATGGGAGGAACTGCTGCACTTTGTCGGCACAGTGGCGGAAGCCGGGTGTGATGCTTTTATTGTTCATGCGCGTATTGCTGTTCTGGAAGGTCTCTCTCCCAAAGAGAATCGGGATATTCCTCCTTTAAAACCAGAATGGGTCTATGAGCTTAAAACGCAGTTTCAGGCTCTGAATATTTCCATTAATGGTGGTATCAAGACATTTGAGGAAATTGATCATCACCTGAATTATGTTGATGGTGTGATGCTTGGTCGAGAGGCCTATCAGAACCCTTACCTCCTTTCAGAGGTAGATAGCAGGTTGTATGGTTGTCTGAAGCCAGTGAAGAGTCGCTATGACGTGGTAGAGAAGATGCTTCCCTATATCGATTCCGAGCTGTCTAAAGGAACATGGCTCAGCCATATTACCCGCCATATGTTGGGGCTCTATCATGGTGTGCCTGGTGGTCGGAGATTCCGCAGACACATCAGTGAAAATGCTCACAAGGCAGGAGCTGGTAAAGAGGTATTACTGGAGGCAGTAAGGCTTGTGGAAAGCCTGTAGTTTTGTGGTTATGGCTCAATGAAAGAGTGATGTGCTCTAGGTGGTGACTTCTGGCTGTCTGCACCTTTCTAACTGTTTAACGAGATCACTAAAAGCCCTACGGTTGTCTTCATTCAGATTCATCAGGACTCTGTGAGCATCCAGCACTCGAGCATGTGTTGACTCTTCATTACAGTCCTCACACTCAATCTCGAGATATTCACTCTTTTGATCGCCAGCGTCTTCAACAATAATAAAAATCCGCTCAAACCCCATACTCATTAGGATTCTTGTGATGTCGGGTAGAGGGGAAATTAATACTGGTCGCTGGTTGATTTTCTTTCGAGCAAGAATAGATAGTTTGGCCAGCAAGCCGAGTGATGTGCTATCAATAGTTTCTGTTTCAGACAGATCAACAATAACAGAGCGAAACCCAGGTTCCTCAAACATAGTCTGAAGAAAGCTCTCCAAGCTAGAACATAGGGTAAGCCTTACTTCTCCGATCAGCTTGAGTACATATGTACCATCACTTTCGGCAAACTGAATTTTTCCAGGGTTCATGATCAGTTTCGAGCCAGTATCAGCATTGCAATATCGTCAGGAGCTTCCTGAATACCATTAACCCCCAGTTTCTCTGTCAGCGTTTCCACCGTATCGGCTCCTTCTCTGATAACCGATAATAAATAAGCTTCCTTTTCCTTAAGACTTTTCTGGGGCAAAACCTCAAGGATACCGTCGGATAGAATAGTTAAGGTGAATTGCTGAGGCAAGTCTATAACGGCATCTTCATAAACGGCATCTTCAAACAGGCCGACAGGTAGACCTTTGCCTTCAAGAAAGTGAACATCATCCCCTTCGGCAATGATCGGTAATGGGAAGTGTCCGCCAAATGAGTATGTTAATGTCTGGTCTCTTGTATTTACAATACCACCAAAAACAGTAACGTGTTTGCCTAAGCCTGTTTTTAATAGGCTGCGATTAATATAGTTTAAAACGTGTGAAGGTTTAACCCGAACCTTGCCTCCATGAGAGTGGTAATCTTGAAGTAGGCTTATAGACATGTGTTTCAGCAGGACTGTCACAAAAGCAGAGGATGCTCCGTGCCCAGAAACATCAGCCAGGTAAAATGCAAAGCTATACTCGTTAAGGGCGAAATAATCAACAAAGTCCCCACTTAAAAACAGAGAGGGGATTATGTTATGGTCGACTTTAAAGCCTTTGTATTCCAATGGGCGTCTAGGTAGCATGTTCATCTGAACTTGGCGCCCTGCCTTTTGGTCTTCCTGTAACAATGTAAGGCTGCTTTTTAGCGAGTTGATTGCTTCTTCAAGGCTGTCGCGATAGCGCTTATTTTCCATGAGTAGCTGTGCTTTCTCCAAAGCCCGGTTAATTGCATACTCAAGTACTTCTAAGTCAATGATTGGTTTGACCAAAAAATCGCTGGCACCAAGGTGAAGCGCCTCAACAACATCAGTCATTACGCCAGCCCCGGAAACGACGATAAAGGGGATGTCGGAGGACTCACTGCGAACTTGGGTGAGCATCGTTAGACCATCCATTTTGGGCATACGCAAGTCGCAAAGAATTAAATCAGGAGTATGTTCACGGAAAATCAGCAGTCCCTCTTGGCCATTCTCTGCCTCAAGGATTTTGAAACCGCTTCCCTTTAAATAGGTAACAATACTTTCGCGTACGATAGTGTCATCATCGATAACCAGAATGGTGCTGTCGATCATGGATGCACCCGCAAAGTAAAGAAATTATAAGAACCTGCTTTAGCCCGGCACATTCGGATAAAAAACCGCATTAAAGTGTAAAGTTAGAGGAAAAATACTCCCTACTCGGCTTGGCTGCAAGTGAGAGTATTAGCAAATTAATGTGATTGCTTTTGTTTATTGCTGTTGGAAGCTGTGAATCACTCTTACTTACTGCTCATCCTGTTGGCTTCACTAAAAATCATCTTCAGGCTGTTGCCCTGTGATTAAATATTCACGTCGCTGCAAATAAGTATCACGGATAAAAGTATAGCGGTCACCAAGAATCAGTTCTTCAGCGTCCAAGAGCTGAGCTCGGCTGTTTGTGATGTTAATAGCGCCTGCAAACCAGCGGTCTCGCTCAGGTTCATGATAGGTTACTGGGTTGGTTAATGCATCAGGAATTAAGCCAACTCCAGATCGTAATGTGCTTGGCCCTAGCATGGGTAAAACCAAGTAAGGACCTGAAGGAGCTCCCCAATGGGCAAAAGCCAGTCCAAAGTCACTGTATCTTTTATCAAGTCCCATGGGGGTTGCTACGTCTATCAGGCCAAGTATGCCCAGCGTGGAGTTAATGATCAGGCGTCCAGATGAGATCAGGGCATTCTGCCCTTTAAACTGGATACCAGCACTGACAATATTGCGAAACTCCCCTAAATTGCTAAAAAAGTTACTGACCAGTGTTTGTACTGGTCTGGGTGTTACATAGTTATAGGTTTTCGCTACTGGTTTAAGGGCATAGGTATCAAGGGTGTCATTAAACTTGAACACCTTGCGATTCCAGTTTTCCAATGGGTCATCATATGACACGGGCTCTGAGCTGTAGGCTAGAGTGGGTAAAAAAATCAGTATCGTTACGACTACTGATCTAACGATAGTCGCAGGAGAGTGGTTCACACGCTTGATTCCTTGTTGATTTCTAACGGGGCTTAATGCCTGTAATGTCTCTTCGGCAAAATGTAGCCTCGTTTTATTCCATACTGAATGGACTGACACTGCCCAAAGCGACCTGCTGCTATTACCGGGTCAACAGTATTTGCACAAGCAGATAGAACTATTCTAACGTGTTCCATTACTTTTATGCCAACTCAGTACCTACTGTGTCTCCATCGGCATATTTTGGTGCAGCTTCATAAGATATAAAAAAAACGTAACTATTCAGCACCCAGCAAAGGCGTATTGTTGTAATTTCGAACCGCTTTAAGAAGCGCCTGAAATATGTTCAACCCCTGCTTTTTAGCAGATGATAAATAGCTTCGGATTCGGGTAAACATGGTACCTCCGTCTTCGCTTCTGAAGCAGCCTGAGATCTTCTGCTTAAGTTTGGCCATCCTGGCATCACGTTCACTGCCATTGTTATCGAAGGGAATTGAAAAGTCCGACATGAAGCGCAACGTTTCAACCTTAAACTCAATAAGCCTTTTGAACAGGTTGTAGGCCTTGGTATTCCTGACCTTCTTACGTCCAAGCACCTGTCGTTGTTTTTCCATATAAGCGGTTTCCTTCGTGAGAGCCCTTTGAAGGATTTGGTCGTATATCGTCTCAATGCGAAGCTGTATTGCACCAGGCATTTGAGTCAGACCGGCTGCTTTGTATTTCTTGCAGAAGTGCCAGGAGAGCGTAAGCAATTTCATCAGCCGCAGAGCCAGCTTATTCGCATCCCTATCGACAACTCCCTGAAGCTCTCTCAGATGATGGGCATTACAAAGCACATGCACTGCCGCATAGGCAAAGTAGGACTTCCAATGATCGTGAACCAGAATGCCTGCAAAAGTCAGCAGGATGCCCATTGCATCCATTGCTTCACAACCTCGCCTTTCTGAGAGGTAGTAAAGCGTCCATTGGTCATCTCGCATAATGTGTAACCACCACAGTGAACCGTCAACCCGCATGCCAGTTTCATCCGCTCCTGCAACCGGACTTTCTTGTAAAGCATCGCGGATACTCTGCTCAGTAGAGGCCAGGTTCTCATGGGTATAGGCAACAAAATTGGCAACAGAGCCTGCGCTGACACTCATGCAATAAATAGTATTGAAATACTCAGACACCCGGTGATATGGGATGAAGTGATACTGGTTTAAATGAACAGCCATTGCCTGAGTCACTTCTCCGTATTGAGCAGCGGCTTTCACTCCTTGGGGAAACTCAGCGGTGTTCCGTTTACCACAAGGACATACTTTAACGTCTGCCCAGTACGCGGTAACTTCAAATTCTCCGGGTCTACCTGGATCAAAAACCTGTCGCTCAATGTATTTGGTGGGTTTAATATCGATAAGCGAAGACTGGCAACAGCAACATTTTTCAACCTTCAGATGCCTGACATAATCGGGTAAGGCGACACGTCTCAAACAAGAGCCTTGATGACCTTTCTGGCCACCTGGTTTATTGCCTGAAGATGGTCTAAGGCTTTTGGGGTTCGGTGTTTCCTGTGAGGAGCAGGGGGCTTCTTTGGAAGATGTATCACCTTTATCACTCCCTTTTTTACTGGGCTTTTGATAACCATCTGACGATGGTGGCTTACTACTGTTTTGACTGTTTTTATTAACCCTTTCTTCCAGTTCGCTGCAACGTTCCCGTAAAAGCGCATTCTCGGTCCGAAGCTCTTCATTCTCTTTAAGGAGAGCTTCGGTAAACGGAGTAGCTGGGAAGTCTGGTTCCATACTGGAGATTTGTTAGAAAAATTGAGTATAAGATGATGGTCGAAAAATCAGAAAATTCCAGATTTATATGAAGGGTGCTGAATAGTTACAAAAAAACAAAATTTATTTTTTTTGCTAACTTTTTGAAAGCAAAGCAAAGCAAAGCACGGAACTGGTACGAAAATTGTTTGCCAAAATAATGAAAATCATGGGTAGACAGGTTGAACAGGAGGTGACAGTATGACCGACTTGTCATCTGAAAATATCACTGTGTCTTTATTGTTCAAGGAGTGAACATGGTTAAAAAATATCGAGAGTCAAGTAAGAATTTAGAAGGCTCCGAGAAGAGAATCAGCTTTGTCATTAACACCTCTGAAGACAGAGTTAATCGCCTCCGCCAAGCTTATCTTGATGGCAATTTGATGGTTGATAGTGGACGTCTTGCTGAAAAAATGATCGCTTTTGAGCGCCAGCTGGAAATAGTCTTTCCTGATAAAGATAGCCCTTAAACCAAATGCTTACCCACATCTAAAACCTCTTCAGTGCCAAGGCTTGATCATCCCCTTTGAATGAAGTACGCTTCGAAACGTTCGATGCAAACAAATGCCTTGGCTTTGTGGCCTTTATTTATTGCTCCCATGGCACAGCTGGATAGCGCAGCCCCCTCCTAAGGGGCAGGTCGGAGGTTCGAATCCTCCTGGGAGCGCCATACAAATCAATAGCTTACCTTCTTATAACTATTTTCCTCTCCTTGTTCTTTGCCGTTGGGTGTAGGTATGGGTGTAGGTTTCTCTCTTGCTTTAAGTGG
Source organism: Endozoicomonas sp. (assembly GCF_965196975.1). Lineage (NCBI taxonomy): Bacteria > Pseudomonadati > Pseudomonadota > Gammaproteobacteria > Oceanospirillales > Endozoicomonadaceae > Endozoicomonas > Endozoicomonas sp. Next base: position 2,427,229 of record NZ_OZ239981.1, on the reverse strand, counting down.
GATTTCCTGAGATGAAGTAGTACCCTCGCTGCATTCAGGATAAATACTCAATTGATAACAATCTCTTCATATCTAGCCTTTAAATGGTTGCCCGTAAGTTGGTTAATGCATCAGACGCATCGACAGCTTCCTTGATCTCTTCCGAACAGTTTGTATTGTGGTTAATAAAGAACACTGCCAAACAGTGTCTATTAACAAACTTCCAGGCAAGTGCCTATGTCGCGGTTAACTAAAAGTCGCACTCGCTGATTGCCCGTTCTTTCTTCCAAACCACCTACGGGGTAGTTAACATTGAGTCACTGTCTGATGCTTGGACCTACGTCTTTTAAGCCACCTACGGGGAGGTTAACATGGGCTTCCCGCCGGAAGAACTGGAAGTCATCTTCCAAGCCTCCTAAGGGGTGGTTAACTTATACTTCGCTGGCACCGGAAATGAGGCGACCTTCCAAGCCACCCACGGGGTGGTTAACACTGAAGGTCATACGACCATTGAGCAGTTCAACTTCCAAGCCACCTATGGGCGGTTAACGTCATTGCCTGTCAGCCAGTGCTGGATGTTAACTGCCAAGCCACCTATGGGGTAGTTAACGAATGATCCGATGTCGGGTTGGTTGTTCAGTTCTTCCAAGCCACCTACGGGGTGGTTAACAATGGAACCGTCCGCTGTGTTGAAGCAGTATCACTTCCAAGCCACCTACGGGGTGGTTAACGGTCACGACCTGAAGGAAGTGAAGAAGTACATCTTCCAAGCCACCTACGGGGTGGTTAACTCAGCGGTGCCGTGCTGGCAAACCTGCTGGTACTTCCAAGCTACCTACATGGTGGTTAACTAGAGGCAATCAGGTTTAACTACCTGAAACTCATTAATAAAGCCTTTGTCTCAGAGAAAAACCAATGTTTTCTATGTAAGTTCTAACTTACTGATAAATAAAAAGTTTTAATCTGCTGAAAAAAATAATGGTATTTCTGGACTAGAAGCTTTTATATGAAAGTGAGCTTAGCTCCCCCAAATGTTTCTGGTTCTTTACCTCAGGGGCTTCGACAAATGCTGATATGCTTTTGACATAAGCCAGTCCTTTTTTTCCGAAGTTAAAGCAGTAAACGCCTGAACTTTTTAGTTGGTGTTGGATTCTTTCTTCATGCTCAAGGCGTTTCTCATGACTTGAATGCTTAGACTGTAAGCAAATGATCGCTTCTCCATCCAGTTTTTGAATAGTCGCTGGAGTCGTGTATAGCTGAGTGGTAGCCATAGCATCTTTGTATATGGCTTTGGCGTAGTCCCGTGGTGCGAGAATGACTAGTGGTTCGCTCAGTAATTTGTTCCATTGACACTTTCTCTGATTTTCATTTTTATTACCGAGAATCTGATCAATCTTTTGATAAAGGGATTTTATCTGGTTGGCTGGTGCAGTGGAGCAAGTGGCAGAGAGGTTTTTGTCATAAAACAAAACAGTAGAGGTGAAAATGAAGAGTGCCATTATGTTTTTCCATTCCTTCAGGTCTACTTCATCTCGTGGATGGAAAGATGCATTTATTCTCTCATAGATAGCATTATTCCACAGTAATGATGATTCATTTCGTAGAAATTCCTGAAGTCTATTTAGATACTGCCCGGCTGTTGTTTTATCAATATTTTCCAGCAGTTTTCTTCTTGAAAGTTCTTTCCATCTCTGTGAAGGTAATTCGTCGACACTCAATGTTTTTGTAATCCAGTTGTGAATATCTGGGAACTCTTTATTGATTAATTCAAGAAGCTTATGTCGCTTCTGGCAGCTCAGAGAGAGAATATTGAAAGGCTTATATTCATCAATTACCAGACCGTCATTCCTTAACTCAGACTGTATTGGTAGAATCGGTCGCTTGGAATTGGAATAGTAGGCCTTTTCAGCCCTGGTCAAATCATTTGATCCTTTGGTAATGTTGTCTACATAGCAAATTTCAATCTTTGATAATAGCTGGTCAGGGGATGACTGGAGATACGCAATGATATCTTCCAGCTTATTTCTAAACCCCATCATGCGACAGACAACACCCCATATATGGTGTCCTTTTTCAGGGCGATGTGGTGTTTTACGTTTATGATCCCAGTCACCCGAGCAGCGGCTGTTGTAAGCTATATTGAGTAAAATCATGAAGTATTACTCCACGGAGGTAACTGGTTCAAAGAAGATGGCATACTCTCTGATTTTGTCAGATGGAAGAATGATTTCCTGCATAGTGGTTAACCCGGGGTCTGTTTCTCCCAAGCTCTTAATAGCCATTGCCCGGCAGCTGTCATTTAGCAATATATCGACACTCGACATTTGCAAGTAGCCTTTTCCCTGAATAATCTGCAGTTCGTCAAAACGTCGAATTGTGTCGATCACCAACAAGTCAATCGCGGTATTATTCAGTAACAAGCCAAACTCTGAGTTGTTCAGTAAGTTGTTTTTTCGTTTAAAGTGGCCAGAAGTTACTTCCGGTGTTCCTGATATCGAGTAATTCAGTTTTTCTGATAGAATTTTAAGATAATGGTTAATGGATTTAACCAACTCTTTTACCTGACTTTTTCCCTTTTTAGAGTCCAGCGGATAGGCACTATTTCCCAGTGTGTCATCTAAAGGTATAAACTGGAGGTCTTCGATAATGATGGCGGCATGGCCTTCGTAAGCTGTTTCCCCCAAGCTATGCCGGTAGAATAGTGAGTTGCTGTCACGCTTTCCATCTTTATTTACTGCCCAGGTGCTGGTACATATTTCTTCCTCAGTTTCTTCTGAATTTAATTCTTTAAGGTCTTCTACCAAAAGAGGGCTTTTTCGCCCAAAAGACTCCTGGTTTTTACCTGCGGTGTGCATGTAACCTCTGATTAAACCCACTGAGCTAGCCAAAGTATTATGGATTAAAGATTGTAGTGTTGAGCTGCCAGAGGTTACTTCACTTTTTAAAGTTCTGGCTTTTTCAGCTGCCAATACTTTAGCCTCATCTTTAAACAGGTGGTGGCGAGTACAATTTGATGATACATAAACATGCTGGTTGCCGTTCTTCTTGTTTTTTCTAAGCTTTGGGATCAGATGGTTGTCGTACTTTGAATCTGGATTCTTCCCATTCCAGTTAACAACACCATGTCCGTTGGCATTTAATTTTAATTCAACGGTATGGATTCCTGCGATTGTATTCATTATTTATCTCCTGGTTTACTGCTTGATTTAAAAAGATTTTGTAGATGCTCTTTTTCCTTAAAGCTCATAAGACCTATTGGAGTAATTTGGCTTTTTGAGGAAACTCGAAGGTAGATAAAACCTGGAAGAACGATATTGTTCAGTAATTCATAATTAACTGACTGCCTATCTGTAATCCATGAGAGGTAATAAGGAGTGTCGTGGTTGTTTTGAGCATCAAAAATGATGCGTTGCCCTACATTGAAACTCTTATTACCGTAATGATAATTTTTAGAGTGATTCTGGTATCGCTTATGGTCTATTTTTCGCAGAATATCTTCGTTCATTCGCTCAAGATTATGGTCACCATTGATTCTGTCTATTGATATGGAGAGTGTGTCTTCTGACTCATGGGTATATCCATCAAAACTAATTCTATGAATAGTGTTTTCATGGGTGCTCTCTCTGAATGATTGAAACAATAGTGCTCTATTTTCACAGCTACTATGGGAACACCACTCATAATAGTTAACTGTCATGCCCGCTTCTGTTATTTCCAGCTCTACCAAAAGCATCGTTTTGCAAATTGAAGTTTCTATAGATTCAGGCAACATGCTGAATCTTGAAGATAGTTTACAGCGTGCACTCAATGAAGCCGGGCAGCTTGGAACAAAAGAGTTATTGGGGCTATTTGAATCACCCAATAAAGAACCTATCGTCGTTAATCAGCAGAAGTGGAACTACAAAGGAAAGGTTCTTAAGCACTATGAAACCTTATACGGTCGTATACCTTTGGAGCGCTCCGTATATCAGGGTGTCAGAGGTGGCAGTACTCTGGCAGCACTTGATCTTCGTGCCGGTATTATTGGTTCAGCTACCCCCAAATTTGCCAAGTCTATCGCCTGGAAATACAGCCAGATGCCAGCGCCTGCGGTAAAAGAAGATTTTGAGACCAACCATCAAAGGACGCTTTCAAATTCTTATATCAAGCATTTATCGGACAGAGTAGGTGCATTAATTGAAGACCAGCAAGACACTCACTACCACCTTCCTCCACTAAAAGAGCCTGTTGAAACAATAGCCATTGGTCTGGATGGAACCTGCATGCTGCTTTGTGAAGAAGGCTGGAGGGAAGCCATGTGTGGGACATTGAGCCTATATTCTGCAGATGGAGACAGGCTCCACACGATATATACAGCCAGTTCGCCAGAGTATGGTAAACAAAGCTTTATGAGCAAGCTCGACGAGGAGATTGCAGATCTAAAACGACTCTACCCAAATGCCACATACATCGGGGTAGCTGACGGGGCTAGAGAAAACTGGAGTTATTTGAAACAACATACCTCTGGGCAGATACTCGATTTTTATCATGCATCTGAATATTTAGCTGGAGCAGCGGAAGCACTGTTTCCAACCAGTAAGGCGAAGCGACACCAGTGGCTTGAAGACAGGCTACATAGTTTGAAAAACAAGCGTGGAGCAGCCAAAAAAATCCTTCAGGAAATTGAATCAGCCGAGCTCCCGAAAAAGACAATCGCACTGACAGAGAAGCGCTACAAAGCTGTGAGCTATTTTACAAACAATCACCAGTTAATGAATTATCATCAGGCGCTTAAACGCCATTGGCCAATAGGTTCAGGAGTTACTGAAGCGGCTTGTAAGACTCTGGTAAAGCAACGATTATGTGGTTCTGGAATGAGGTGGAAAGCAACAGGAGCGGAAGTGCTTTTGACAACAAGAGCACTGATCCAGAGTAAGGGGCGCTGGGAACAACTTTGGTCTGAGTTCATGACTGGAAAGGTTGAAGCTAACCTATGAGTCAGTTATCAAATTGAGAGAGCACCCGTTTTCATCTGACAAATAGAGAGTGAGGATAGGTGCGGTAACATAGAGGGATCTACCTCTTAAATACAACTGGGTTGAGGTTTTACCGTTATTAACCGTGAGTTTTTTTAGAGGCTCAAAGCAATGGTTTTTTTGGAAGGCTTCCTGAGATTTACTTAACAAGGCTAACATTGTTAGTTGTCCAGATCTTCGCCATCTTTGGGTTAGTGAACTTAGCTCTTTTCCAGTATTACTAATGATTTCATAACGCTGTGATTCCTGTACAAAATCGGACAATGATTCTTTCCAGATTTCCTGGATCTGCTGGATCGTTATAAAATCTGATTCCTGTAGTTTTTCTTTCATTATTTTTTCTGCTTTAGAGAGCGCCTCCTGCCATTTTTTTTCAGGCATCGATAATAGATCTTCCACTATTGCAGAGCTGAAACTGAACAATTCCAACGGTGATAGATATATGTCATTACCGATAATCAAATCATGGAAACGATAATAGTGTTTAGCTAATTCAGAAATAGTGAGGCTTACTTGATGCTTGAAGTTCAAAGTAAGGTATTCATGGAAAGCCCCTGCTAAGTACTCTGTTCCTTGCTGAATGAATATTTTATTATTGATTTTTGTTAATGATTTTTTATTTTTTATTTTCTCTAGATCGGAGAAAAACATTAATGATGCTTTATCGTGTTCTCCAAATCGGTTTGTTCGGCCTACACGCTGCAGAGTAGATTCAGGTGAGGCTATTTCGATGAAACCATTCCTGCGGGAGATATTTAATGAAGCCTGGGCAGCTGGGCCTGAAATAACCTTTACGGGGTGGTTGGTGCATTCAGCGTTACACTGTGTCATCAGTTTTTCAAAGAGGCTGGCTCTGTCTCGCTCGGTATAAAGGCTATGATAGGGAATCACGGCGTTTTTTTTCTGATGCAGGGTAGATATTTGAGCTGACTTTGCGTAATTGGTTATTTGCAGAGCATTGTCACCAATATTGATCAGAGGTTCTCCATGTTCACCAAAAGGGCAGCTGCTAGCCACTACATGATAAGTCGAACTGTTGAATGATGGACATTTGACGGGCACGCTAAATTCTTTTGGAAAGAGCTGAAGCATCAATGGGTTAATGGTTCCGGAGATGAATGTGATGTTTCGCCCACCTTGAAGGTATTTAAGCATTGCCAGCTCATGGAAAATGGGGGTAAATACTGGCTGCTCAAAAAGTTCATGAAACTCATCAAAGACAACACTGGCCGAGAGGTAGTGACTAATCTCACCGAGGTCAGGATGAGAGAGCAGACACTTGGCCATTTGATCGATAGTGGTAATGGTAATATCTGCTTTCGACTGTTCTGAATCTTGCAGCGTTTCACCGTTACAGATATAGGTGGATGAGGTGCCCGTTTTCAGATGTATTAATGTATCTGGAAGGCAGTTTTGTAATTCATTCAGGATGGATTCACAGACGTTAACGCGGGGACATATCCAGATCAGTGGTGAGGAAACATCAGACTGTTTTTGGCGGAGGAATGAGGCCATTAATGCTATACGGGTTTTGCCCACTCCTGGAGGTCCATCACAGGTTATATGATCGAATCTGGCTAACCCTTCAGCCGCTCTGCTTTGAAGGTCATGACGTATGGGGTCTAATGTCTTGCTTTGATTAATATAAGCGTCAACAGCTGGATATAGATTCTCGGAAGACCAATGGTGCTCTTCTATTATTACTTGATAGTCTTTTTGCTTAAGCGCTGACTGTAACTTGTCTGCGGATAGTGCAGAAATTGCACGATCTGCCAGTACAAGGCAGAGACGAACGATTGTATTGGTTATATTGCGTTTCTGAATTGAGCCAAATAACTCTGGGGCAGTCTCGCTATCGAATGAATGGTTGAACTCTGCCGTGACCTTGAATACTTTCCCTGTTTTGTCAGCAAAGTGCTCCGGGATAGAATACAGCTTTAGTGTTGGCAGTTCTTGGCCTATTTGTTTTAGGTTTTCTCGAATAGCCTTTTCATTGCATCGAATGTAGTCGCGTATGATATCTTGCTCATCATTATCTCTGTCGGGTTTAGCGTGATGCCAATAGATTGCATAGAGATAGGCTTCCAGGTAAATGTTTTTTGGCAATAGGCCTGAATCAATTTTATGGCCTGCTAACCAATAAGAGATTTCATGGTGGAGCGGTTCTTGGTTGATATCAAAGCGAGTGTCTTCCCCCGATGGCTCGTAGTTTTCGTTATCTTTTATCTTTGACTGTATATATTGCTGAAAAGTGGGAGCAGCCTTTCCAATATCATGATCAAGACCCGATTGGTATATTGTCTCGTCAAGATAAACTGGGGTGATACCAAAATGTTCAAGGAATTCGGGGTTAAAAAAGTGTCTTCTAATGCAGACTGCTAACTCGGCAATTGCCTCGGAGTGGACTTCTAATGGTTGTTGTTTTGTGTTTGCCAGTAACATAACAGTACTTCCTTAATGTTATTATTCAAACCATGGCACTGTACTGCCAGAGCGACTTAATCCGTAATTGGTGTATGGCCCGGTAATGTGCTGATCAGCTTCTTCGCGACGTACAAATACTGAGAAACAGTGTCCTTTGTTATGGGGGGATGAGAAACCAGAGCTGGTAAAGGATATACAGGGCAAGCGCCGGAGCGTACCTGCCTTCTCTCTAAATTCTTCATGCTTTCTGCAATTAAGGAAGTAGTGATCCACGGACCGATCTCTTATAAAGCGAACTGGGACTGCGTGGGGAGGGACTTCAGCTATGGGAGAGAAGTCAACCTCTTTGGAGCTGACAATCTTTTTCAGAGATGGATGATTTTTCAATTCGATTAATTGAGAATAAGTGGAAAAGATGCGTAGTGTTTTTCCGATAGTTGAAGCGCCATTGATGCCTTGGTCGCAATAATATTCAGGGAAACCTACCGCAATACTCTGATCTTCGGTGATGTATCAAAACTGTTGATAGTGGTTTCGGGAGATAAATTCCCCAATAACCTTATCATGAATGTCTATTGATCTTGAGAAGCAAATAGTCCTTCTGGCTAACCGTTTCAAGCAAGTTCTCAAGGTCAGATTCTGCCGCTCAATCCGCTGAGTAAAGTACTTTCCAATGATATGTTTATCTTCTGATAAACAGGATGTATATGGTTGCCAGTCATCTGTGCAGTAAAAACTAACTTTGAAGCGGGCCAGAAGCTCCAACAGCTTTTTGAGCGTCTCTGTGCTTCTGGGGCCGAACGCATGGGCAATGATCTTCTTGAAACGTGGCTCCCATGCATAAAACAGCCAGCGTTGCTGCTTCTTGCTACCAACAAATGACCACTGCTCATCCATTTCGAAGATAATCTTGACCTGGGCATTTTCGAAGGGGAGTTGTGTTACTGTTGGCGGGTCGAGTTTTTTAAGCGAGCCAATACAGTCGTTGGACTGATCTCAAGGACACGTCCGATATCTCTGACCCCGGAGCCATTCATGGTCATCTTTATGATCTGCTCATGAGTACCAGGCAGATTGCCATTATAGCGATACTCGAGTTGGAAGCTCTTATTACAGTCCTTGCATCTATACCGCTGGTGACCCGTCTCAGCTTTCCCGTTCTTAACAACATTGAACGTTTGTTGACAATGGATACAGGCAACTTGAACTTCAGCCATAGATGACTCAAAAAGACAGGAATGTATCAGATCAACAGCTTTGGCACATCACCCGCTGGTGAGAACCAGCTAGCAATAATTAAAGAAGCGCTGGTGGCAGCAGCAAAATGTGGTGGTAGAAAAGCTTTGCTAAAGAAGCTTAAACAACAGGCCATTTCTTTTAATCTGTTTCATTTACTGGTTGATTCTGAGTCTTTTAATAAGATCAAAAATGGTGTGGTTGAGGATTGGGAGATGCAGCAATGGGAAGCCCAATATCATCAGATATTTCCTAAGGCAGCACACTTTCCTGAGTTTAATCCAGAGGAAGGACCAAGTGTTCGTTTGGGGCCACTTATTGCTGGTCAAAAGGAGCTGGAGCTGACACCTTATTTGAAAGCTGTTGACCGTAAAATAAAAGTTGGGGCTACCTGGAAGAAACAGATGTCTCAGTTGAACTGGTTTGTTGAGATCAATAAACCAGGATATGTTGAGGAACTGATCAATAAAGGGGGTGCTCTCTCAATTTGATAACTGACTCATAGGTTAGCTTCAACCTTTCCAGTCATGAACTCAGACCAAAGTTGTTCCCAGCGCCCCTTACTCTGGATCAGTGCTCTTGTTGTCAAAAGCACTTCCGCTCCTGTTGCTTTCCACCTCATTCCAGAACCACATAATCGTTGCTTTACCAGAGTCTTACAAGCCGCTTCAGTAACTCCTGAACCTATTGGCCAATGGCGTTTAAGCGCCTGATGATAATTCATTAACTGGTGATTGTTTGTAAAATAGCTCACAGCTTTGTAGCGCTTCTCTGTCAGTGCGATTGTCTTTTTCGGGAGCTCGGCTGATTCAATTTCCTGAAGGATTTTTTTGGCTGCTCCACGCTTGTTTTTCAAACTATGTAGCCTGTCTTCAAGCCACTGGTGTCGCTTCGCCTTACTGGTTGGAAACAGTGCTTCCGCTGCTCCAGCTAAATATTCAGATGCATGATAAAAATCGAGTATCTGCCCAGAGGTATGTTGTTTCAAATAACTCCAGTTTTCTCTAGCCCCGTCAGCTACCCCGATGTATGTGGCATTTGGGTAGAGTCGTTTTAGATCTGCAATCTCCTCGTCGAGCTTGCTCATAAAGCTTTGTTTACCATACTCTGGCGAACTGGCTGTATATATCGTGTGGAGCCTGTCTCCATCTGCAGAATATAGGCTCAATGTCCCACACATGGCTTCCCTCCAGCCTTCTTCACAAAGCAGCATGCAGGTTCCATCCAGACCAATGGCTATTGTTTCAACAGGCTCTTTTAGTGGAGGAAGGTGGTAGTGAGTGTCTTGCTGGTCTTCAATTAATGCACCTACTCTGTCCGATAAATGCTTGATATAAGAATTTGAAAGCGTCCTTTGATGGTTGGTCTCAAAATCTTCTTTTACCGCAGGCGCTGGCATCTGGCTGTATTTCCAGGCGATAGACTTGGCAAATTTGGGGGTAGCTGAACCAATAATACCGGCACGAAGATCAAGTGCTGCCAGAGTACTGCCACCTCTGACACCCTGATATACGGAGCGCTCCAAAGGTATACGACCGTATAAGGTTTCATAGTGCTTAAGAACCTTTCCTTTGTAGTTCCACTTCTGCTGATTAACGACGATAGGTTCTTTATTGGGTGATTCAAATAGCCCCAATAACTCTTTTGTTCCAAGCTGCCCGGCTTCATTGAGTGCACGCTGTAAACTATCTTCAAGATTCAGCATGTTGCCTGAATCTATAGAAACTTCAATTTGCAAAACGATGCTTTTGGTAGAGCTGGAAATAACAGAAGCGGGCATGACAGTTAACTATTATGAGTGGTGTTCCCATAGTAGCTGTGAAAATAGAGCACTATTGTTTTAATCATTCAGAGAGAGCACCCAATAAAGGGGCCTCTCCTAATATACTTTCTGACTCGAATGATTCACCGATTCTTTCTGCGATTGCTGAAATCACTGAAACCGGGGATCGGCGCTGTTATGAATTACTCAAAGATGTAAAGCATGATAAGAACACCATTAATGCAAGAACGGATAAGAAGCGCTTAACACCGTTAAGCTGTGCTGTCGAAACCTGCGATCCGGACATAGTTCGGCAGGTTATTCTGATGGGGGCGGAGCCTGATAAAAAGGCACAAACGGTGTTACAGACACCTCTTTATCAATGCATGACGTATTTTTCTTTGTTGGTGAGACCTGAATACTGTATCGGTCTCGATATAAAGCGACTGTTTGATAATGATTCGGCCACTTTGGAATCTATTCGCAGACATGCAGGTGGTGTTGCTGGAATTGACCACAGTGACGTATCAGATTTTAAAAACTCATTGATTGAAGCGGACGAGGCTTGGAAAAGAAATTTGACCCATGCGCTTCTGTCCTCAGGTTATAAAAAGCTTATCGATAGGATAAATAGGGGAAAGTTGCTTGAGATAGTCTCTATTTTATTGGAAAACGGAGCAGACCCAAACGCTCCTCAAATGTCTCCAGTCAAAGGGTATACCCCTTTTATGCTCGCTGCTGAGAATGATGCTGTTGAATCCTTTGCGATGATGGCTGAGTCAACCCAAAAGAAAGGTAATATTTATCAAAATGTCTTGATTGATGGTAAGTATGAAGATTGTTGGTCTATTGCCTATAAATGGCGTTCTTCAAAAGTTTTAGCTTATATGCAGCGAAAATTTGGTCGTTAGTATCTTGGGAGTCATGGAGTTGAGAGAATGTTGGATAGAAGCCCATCATAACGCTCCATTCCCTCATGTTTTTCTGGCAGGTGTTCGTGACGATCGTAATGTTCATAATCGACACCGGTAAGCTGGTGGCTCTGGATCAGGTTCCGAACTTCCCGGTTAATGCCTGCATCTACCATCAGTGATTTAGCTGTATCCCTCAGGCAGCTGGGAGTGTAGCGAGCAGTAAGGATATCTCCACTCTGTTCACATAGCCTGGTACGATATCGATGCCAGCGGTCAAGTGCAGTTGACAGACTATCTGTTCTCACTGGTGCGCTCTCCTGGAAGGCAAAAGGCCAAGGCAGGTGGCTCGTGTACTGTCTGACTTGATCAAGAATACTGATTGCCCGTGGTGATAAAGGTACGGTGTGAATCAGGGCTTCACCTTTTCGCTTCCTGTTTTCAAAAGATACACAGTTTCGATCCAAATCATAATCTTCCCACTTTGCCCTGAGTAACTGGCTGGGGCGTTGGCCACCGGTTGCAATCAGGAATTGAATACACAGGCTGATGACAATGCCTACTTCGGGGGTATCTTTGATGTTATGCCAGAGCTGGTGGATCTCCCGGTTGTTTAATACCCGAACCCGGCTCTTTTCTACCCGGGTATTCTTCTTCGTCATGGCTACCGGGTTGTGGGTGAGGTAGAACCGCTTCTCTCCAACCCGGGTATGGTCGTAGTCACTCTTTGATCCAAAAGAAAAGGCTGCGTGCAGCATGGCTCTGACACAGTTTGCCTGATTCTCTGAGCCTCGATTATGAACTTTGGCCAGGATGGTCACAATGTCGTCTGCTGTAACATCTTTGGCTTTTTTGCTGGCCAGGTTTGGGTAGGGGTCTTTAATATCTTTCTGAACAATACGGCTGTATTCCCGCTCTTTGTCTTTGCCCCGTTTGCGTAGGTCGTCAATGTAAGCATCAAGAAGATCCGCAAAGGAGCCTTTCTGCGCTTCGGCTTGTGCTTGACGTTGCTGCTCTTCAGTTTGTTTCTCAAGGTGGGACTTTAGGTCAGCAGGAGAGATCTCCTGACGAATGTTTGCCAGTTCTATGGCTTTCTCTCGAATCTGTTTGAGCGAGAAGCCAACCGCTGAGGTTGAGTACCGATAAGAGCCAAGGGAGATCTCCCGCTTGGTGTTACCAGAAAAGTAACGGTAGAAAGCAATATAACTCTGCCCACGGCGACGTATGGAAAAGGTGCCACGGTTTCGGCCAAGCTTCTCTGTAATTGTTTGCCCGTCCTTGATGCTGCGGGCTTCCATGTCGGTTATATTACTCATTGTTATATAGCTTTTTCACCCAAAAGAGGTGTAGGTATGGGTGTAGGTTTCTCGTGCGCTTTAGTGGTATTTTATGAGATGCACTGAGATACTATAATAGGTGTTAGCCCAGTAATATCAAGGTCTCCAAGCTAATAATTAGACGCTATAATATGTATAGCGACTGGTTATAAGGTGCTCCTAAGGGGCAGGTCGGAGGTTCGAATCCTCCTGGGAGCGCCATAAATGCAAAGCTTACGTGAGTAAGCTCTTCCTCTCTGCTATTCATGTTTCCAATGTTTTCTTCAATAACAGCTCTCTGATGTCATTGTTATATAAAAATAAACTGGCGGTAGAGTGCTTGCAAATTCTGGCGAATCTCTTTTGCATTGTCATGTTCGCCGTTATCTACGGCATCCAGCATTGCTTTTTCTTTGAGAGTTATTTGCTCGCACAGTGAGGCAAGGCTCTCACAAAACTCAGAAGAGTGAATCGATGGTTCTAATGCCATTTCATCATTTTGTGTAGACTGCCCGCGTTTTGACGTGGTTGGTATAATTCCATTGGCTTGGTTGTATGCAGCTTGAAGTTTTCGGCGCTGTGCTGACTCATCCAATGCCTGACGCATTGCCGTGGTTACTCTGTCAGCATAAAGAATGGCTTTACCATTGGCGTTACGAGCAGCTCTTCCAATGATTTGTATCAACGCCTGAGCTGAGCGCAGAAAGCCTGCATGGTCTGCATCAAGAATGGCAACCAGAGAGGCTTCGGGAATATCCAGCCCTTCCCGTAATAAATTAATGCCGATCAAAACATCAAACTCGCCAGCACGAAGCCCGTTTATTATCTCAACGCGGTCAGACGTTTTTATATCGGAATGTAAAGTACGGGTTTTTATACCTCTGCCGGAGATGAATTGATCCAGAGATTCAGCACTTTTCTTGGTCAACGTGGTTGTAAGTACCCGCTCACCTTTTTTAACTCTCTGGAAAATCTCCTGCAACAGGTCATCCATACTGTTTGCCGATGAGCGAACTTCTACTTCAGGGTCAAGTAGACCTGTTGGACGAATGATCTGGTCGATAGTGATCCCTTTGGATTTTTCCAGTTCGTAATTACCGGGCGTGGCAGAAACAAAAATGGTTTGAGGCTTTATCTTTTCAAACTCGTCAAACCTGAGTGGGCGGTTATTTCTGGAAGAAGGGAGCCGGAAACCATAGTCAATAAGGTTATCTTTTCTGCTCTTGTCACTATTGTACATGGCTGAAATCTGAGGAATCATCACATGAGACTCATCAATAAAGAGCAGGCCATCTTTGGGTAAATAATCCATCAATGTTGTTGGTGGTAGAGAAGGGTCACGATTGTTCAGATAACTGGAATAATTCTCTATCCCTGAACAGTAGCCATGTTGCTGCATCATCTCGATATCATACTCAGTCCTTTCATAAAGTCTCGCAGCTTCGGCAATACGGTTCTCTGCATTCAGTTCTGCAACTCTCCGCTCCATTTCGACTCGTATTAGTGCGCATGCCTGCTCGATTTTTTCCCTGGGGGTGGAATACAGTGTTTTCGGAGATACCCTGTAGCTGTCTAATGGTCTTACTCTGCTACCGGACACAGGGTCAATCCATAAAAGTTGCTCAATGCTATTTTCGAAAAGCTCAATGCGAATGCCGAGGTGGTTTGAATCGGCCGGAAAGATATCGATTACATCGCCATTAACTCGAAAGGATGCCCGTTCAATGGTGCGTTAACAGCGTGTGTACTGGAGCTGTGTCAATCGCTGAATCAAATCCTCTCGATCAATGATCAACCCTGGAGCCAGAGGAACCTGAAGTGCTCGGTAGGACTCAGGGTCGCCTAGGCCGTATATGGAGGAAACAGAAGCTATAACCACCACATCACGGCGTTCAATCAATGCCTTGGTAGTTGATAGTCGTAATCGCTCAAGTTGTTCATTAATCGCTGAGTCTTTTCTAATAAAGCGATCCGTGCCAGGGATATATACTTCAGGTTGATAATAGTCATAATAAGAAACGAAATACTCCACGGCATTTTCTGGAAAGAAACGTTGCATCTCACTGTAGAGCTGGGCTGCCAGTGTTTTGTTATGAGCCAGAATGAGGGTTGGACGCTCCAGGCGATGGATAATATTGGCCATGGTAAAGGTTTTTCCTGAACCTGTGACACCTTTAAGCATTTGATGGGTTTTTCCGCCCTCAAGGCCTGCAATCAGTCGTGCAATAGCTTCAGGCTGATCTCCAGCAGGTGGATGGCTAGCATGCAGAATAAATGAATCTTTCGACATTGCTTATATCCATAATTAGGTGAAAGTCATTTGTAGTATATGTTGGTTCAGCCATGTCCACTTAAAGGATTCTTAATTTTCCTAACCCTTTTCTATCTCAGTCGCATGACGAGTGATGACTAACAGAATCAGGTATTAATTATTTTTTGACTCATAAAAGTCGTACGTACTCTTTATGATTGTCTATATTGAACGACTCTCATGATCTAAGGCTTATTCCTAAATAAAAAATATCGGTGATGTTCATTCGATATAAGGTCAAATTATGGAACATATTTATTACTTCTCGAGAGATTTTCTTGCTTTTTCTTAGGGAAATGACTCTCCTGAAGCGTGATATCAACTAACCAGTTAGCTGGGGTGCCCATGGCAGAGCTTTCTCCTGATCGAATTATTGAAACGGGTCTTGCTTTCTGGTCGTCAAAGGTTCTACTGAGTGCTCTGGAGATTGATCTGTTTTCAGAACTTGGCAAGCAACCGGGCAACCTGAATGAGGTTTCACAACGTGTTGGTCTGCATGTGCGAGGAGCAGAAGATTTTCTTGATTCACTCGTTGCTTTAGGTTTATTAGACCGGGTTGATGGTGTGTATCATAACACTGCGGAAACCGCCTGTTTTCTTGATCGTAACAAGCCTTCCTACATTGGAGGGATTTTGGAGCATGCAAACATTGAGCTATATCCTGTCTGGGAAAAGCTGACCAGTGCGCTTAAAACGGGAAAGCCACAGCATGCTATCCGTGATACAGAAAATGATATCTTTTTTTCACTCTATGAAAGTGAAGAGAAAATTGCCCAGTTTATGAGAGCAATGAGCGGTTACAGTCGTGCGTCTAATGGCTGTATTGCGAGGCAATTTCCCTGGTCAGAGTATCAATCATTTGTTGATGTAGGTGCTGCAGGAGGAGATTTGGCTGTCCAGATAGCCGGTACTCACCCTCATTTGAATGGTATTGGTTTTGATCTGGAAGAGGTCGCTCCCTGTTTTCAGAAAAATATTGCATCAAACCAATTAGGAGAGCGGCTTTGTTTTGTTGCTGGTGATTTTTTTTGCGACCCATTGCCAGAAACTGAAGTGATTCTTATGGGGCATATCCTCCATGACTGGGATATGGAGAAAAAAAGGTTATTGTTAAAAAAAGCTTATGAGGCTTTACCTGCAGGGGGAGCGCTGGTGGTGTATGAGTCTCTTATTGATGATGACCGGTGCGAAAACTCATTTGGTCTTTTGATGAGTTTGAATATGCTTGTCAGGACGCAGGGAGGTTTTGATTTTACCGGTTCAGACTGTTGTCGCTGGATGAAGGAGGCAGGCTTCCGGAATACCCGGGTTGAACACCTACAGGGTCCTGACTCAATGGTGGTTGCTGTTAAGTAGTGGTTTAATGAGTAGAAGCTTCAGGGTATATGGCTGATAGTTTGAAACAGCTGTGCTGTAAGCTCATCAGGTTTCCATTGGTGGTTAGGTCTATATTTGTTAATGACTTGAAGCCTGATTTTTATGGCTTTCAGGCTCTTGGTTTTCAGCTTCAGCCTCAAAACTACAGTCACTTTTGCCTATCACGAACTTCATTATATGTACTCCGTCATTGCCAGAATATGAGTAAGCATATTTGCCACCATACTGTAGTGAGGGCTTCATCTCGGCACTGGCACAAACACCATTACGGATAATAGGGAAAACACTGGCACTCATCATGTTTATATCAATATCTTTGGAGGTGAAGTTGGGGAAGGTGTAGTGGTACGTCATGACTGCGCCAGGCCCTACGGTAGCATTTTCCATTCTGGTCTCTTCATCCACCATTAATGGGGTCATTGCGTTCAGCTGTTTCGCGGCAAGTTCAAATCCTTCAATAACTTTGGCTTCCAGCTCCTCAGGTGTTGGGTTGGCTGTTGTAAACTGCTCTCTGACAAGTTGAATACCAATAACACCCCCAGCGATTATGATAACCAGAGCGAGTATAGAGCCAAGTGCTTTCAAGAGGTTTGCTGGCATATTGAGAGTCCTGTGTTTGGCATATAGGAAAACCATTTATGGGTTATCAGATCAGTTATCGTCCGTTCTAGTTAATCTCAATAGGCCTTGTCGCGGTTTGTTTGTCAGTGAGGGGGTATGAAATAGCTACGGGCAGGAATGATTTGAAACTCTAACAGAGGACCATTGTCTACATAAGTTTTCTGATTATGAGGTTGTATTTATGGACTCTGCCGCTTGCACCTCTTTTAACACCGCTTCTTCTCCGCAGTCTGTGGACTATTCCAAAAGGCCTGAAGCGCCTCCACCAGATAATAACCCGCCTAGAAATATGCCCCCTTCAGTCAAGCATCACGAAGGATCTACCCCGTTAGATGATCCTTTAGACTCACATAAAATCTCTTCAATGGTAGTGGGAACAACTCAAGGTATGTCTGGGCGTGGCCAGCCTGAAAGTGATGCTGTTCTAAAGACAACTGGCTTGGAGATGCCTGTAATAAGGGGTAATGTTCAGGATTCCAAGTCTGATGGTGCAAGCTGCAAGAAAAACGAAACGACCAACTGTCCATATCCTTTAGATGCAAGGACTCATCATGATGAACTAATGCCAGATCTAGTGGGGTCTTCGAAAAGGAAGTATGACGGGGGGGCTTATCACTCTACAGCTCAAAATGATGACTTGGTTAAACACCTTCGGCTCGATAACTCTTCTCAAAAGAATATTTATCGAGTTCTTCCAGAAGAAAAGAGCAGGGTTGATGGCGAACATACCATTGAAAACGGAGACATTGAAGATGTGGGTGATGATTGTTCTGATTCCGATGTTGATAATGAATTGTCAATTTGCAAGGTACATAAAGAGTTGGATCAATTGGATGAATATTATAATCAAGGGTGGATAGAGAAAGTTTCAGAGCAGCGATCTAAATTGAAAGACCTTATAGCTGAACTTATAGATATTGGAAAAGTGGGAGTTCTGGAAATTGAAGAGCAGCTTGACGAAGTAGTAAAATTATACGCTGATAATGACACTAAGATTCTACTCGACCGTTTCAGGGTTCCTGAACCAACAGTCACAGTGAGAAAAAGGTCTCAGCATACATCCGAAAATTTCGGTACTCATGAATTATCCATATCCGAGCTATTGATCCTAATTCGTGAAAGTATAGTATTTAAAAGAATTTTTGAGGATTGGAGAGGTATAGAACTTGGTTTGGCCAATAGTAAAACTAGTGCTGAGCCTTTATTTATTCGTGATGACTGGGAGGGGGGGCGTTTGTTGTTTGGCTTGCAAGTCAGGTTAGATCAGGAATCAACTCCTATTATCACAGCTCTGGTGCCTTTGGATGCTAAAGAAGAGGATATTGACTGCTTATTTAAAAAGTTTACAGCTGAGGTTGATGTATTTGTTCTGGTAAAAAAATGGTTGGATATGAACCCCGGTTATCAGGTAAATGTAAAGTTGGGTCTCGACTTTAAGTCACCGGAAGGGGTAACGGTAGAGTTAGAAGTTGCTGAGAAAGGATGTCCTGAATCGTCTCGAGTCTCGAGGGGTGCTCTCTCAATTTGATAACTGACTCATAGGTTAGCTTCAACCTTTCCAGTCATGAACTCAGACCAAAGTTGTTCCCAGCGCCCCTTACTCTGGATCAGTGCTCTTGTTGTCAAAAGCACTTCCGCTCCTGTTGCTTTCCACCTCATTCCAGAACCACATAATCGTTGCTTTACCAGAGTCTTACAAGCCGCTTCAGTAACTCCTGAACCTATTGGCCAATGGCGTTTAAGCGCCTGATGATAATTCATTAACTGGTGATTGTTTGTAAAATAGCTCACAGCTTTGTAGCGCTTCTCTGTCAGTGCGATTGTCTTTTTCGGGAGCTCGGCTGATTCAATTTCCTGAAGGATTTTTTTGGCTGCTCCACGCTTGTTTTTCAAACTATGTAGCCTGTCTTCAAGCCACTGGTGTCGCTTCGCCTTACTGGTTGGAAACAGTGCTTCCGCTGCTCCAGCTAAATATTCAGATGCATGATAAAAATCGAGTATCTGCCCAGAGGTATGTTGTTTCAAATAACTCCAGTTTTCTCTAGCCCCGTCAGCTACCCCGATGTATGTGGCATTTGGGTAGAGTCGTTTTAGATCTGCAATCTCCTCGTCGAGCTTGCTCATAAAGCTTTGTTTACCATACTCTGGCGAACTGGCTGTATATATCGTGTGGAGCCTGTCTCCATCTGCAGAATATAGGCTCAATGTCCCACACATGGCTTCCCTCCAGCCTTCTTCACAAAGCAGCATGCAGGTTCCATCCAGACCAATGGCTATTGTTTCAACAGGCTCTTTTAGTGGAGGAAGGTGGTAGTGAGTGTCTTGCTGGTCTTCAATTAATGCACCTACTCTGTCCGATAAATGCTTGATATAAGAATTTGAAAGCGTCCTTTGATGGTTGGTCTCAAAATCTTCTTTTACCGCAGGCGCTGGCATCTGGCTGTATTTCCAGGCGATAGACTTGGCAAATTTGGGGGTAGCTGAACCAATAATACCGGCACGAAGATCAAGTGCTGCCAGAGTACTGCCACCTCTGACACCCTGATATACGGAGCGCTCCAAAGGTATACGACCGTATAAGGTTTCATAGTGCTTAAGAACCTTTCCTTTGTAGTTCCACTTCTGCTGATTAACGACGATAGGTTCTTTATTGGGTGATTCAAATAGCCCCAATAACTCTTTTGTTCCAAGCTGCCCGGCTTCATTGAGTGCACGCTGTAAACTATCTTCAAGATTCAGCATGTTGCCTGAATCTATAGAAACTTCAATTTGCAAAACGATGCTTTTGGTAGAGCTGGAAATAACAGAAGCGGGCATGACAGTTAACTATTATGAGTGGTGTTCCCATAGTAGCTGTGAAAATAGAGCACTATTGTTTCAATCATTCAGAGAGAGCACCCGTCTCGAGTAGGTAAAAACTTTCATGGCAAAGGACTATTTGATTTGAAAAGTGGTGAGATTGATAGCAAACAGTGGTTTCAATTATTAAATAATTGCAGAAGTGCTTATGCAGGCATGCCCAGCCAAACGATTTATAGCTTAATTAACCAGCGAAAGTGAATCGAGTATGTATAGTCTCAATTGTCTATCAGCGGTTTAAGCTAATGGCTAGTCCCTAAAAGGTGCCAAGATTACCACAATCCATAGGCGTATTAAAATACGCCTATGGTCTCTATGCTCAGTATGATCGGCTATTGGTAATATCGTTTGCATCTTTCTGACCTTCTCGTTGAGAAGTTCCCGTCAACACCTTAATAACAACAATAAAGGAAGCGACCATGATCTATAAAAAACCTGGTGAGTCTGGTGCTGTGATTAGCTTTAAGCCCCGGTATGACAACTTCATTGGTGGCGAATGGGTGCCACCATTGGGTGGAGAGTACTTCGAGAATACGACACCGGTTACCGGGGATTTTATTTGTGAGATACCCCGCTCCAACGAAGCGGACATCAACCTGGCGTTGGATGCAGCCCATGCGGCCAGAGAGGTCTGGGGTAAAACCTCGGCTACAGAGCGATCCAATCTTCTGTTAAAAATTGCCGACCGTATTGAACAGAACCTCGAACAGCTGGCAGTGGCGGAAACCTGGGATAATGGCAAAGCGGTTCGTGAAACTCTGGCGGCAGACATTCCTCTGGCGGTGGATCATTTCCGTTATTTTGCCGGTTGTATCCGAGCCCAGGAAGGCTCAACGGCGGATATTGATCAGCACACGGTTTCTTACCATTTCCATGAGCCACTGGGCGTTGTCGGGCAGATTATTCCCTGGAACTTCCCTCTGTTGATGGCAGTCTGGAAACTGGCGCCGGCACTGGCGGCAGGCAACTGTGTGGTGTTGAAACCTGCAGAACAGACGCCAGCTTCCATTCTGGTGCTGATGGAAATGATTGGTGATTTGCTACCATCTGGCGTTCTAAACGTAGTGAACGGCTATGGTCCTGAAGCCGGTGAGGCTCTGGCAACCAGTAAGCGCATTGCCAAAATCGCGTTTACCGGCTCAACACCTGTCGGCTCCCATATTTTGAAATGTGCTGCGGAAAACATCATTCCATCCACTGTCGAGCTGGGTGGTAAGTCGCCTAATATCTATTTTGAAGATGTTCTCCAGCAGGAAGATGAGTACCTGAGCAAATGTGTTGAAGGTACCGTGCTGGCTTTCTTCAATCAGGGTGAAGTGTGTACCTGCCCATCGAGGGTGTTGATTCAGGAGTCTATCTACGATGAGTTTATCAGCAGAGTGGTGGAACGAGCTGGGCAGATCAAGCGAGGCAACCCACTGGATACCGAAACGCAGGTAGGGGCTCAGGCCTCTCTGGAACAGTTTGATAAAATCATGAGCTATCTGGAGATTGGACGCCGTGAAGGAGCTGAATTCCTGATTGGGGGTGATAAAGAAGACATTGGCAGTGCTTTTGAAAAAGGCTTTTATATCCAGCCCACCCTGATGAAAGGGACCAACGATATGAAGGTGTTTCAGGAAGAGATTTTTGGTCCTGTAGTAGGCGTGACGACGTTTAAGAATGAAGCTGAAGCGCTGGCCATTGCCAACGAAACCGAGTTTGGCCTTGGCGCTGGGGTCTGGACCCGTGATATGAACAGAGCCTTCCGTATGGGGCGAGGGATTGAAGCGGGTAGGGTGTGGACCAACTGTTATCACCATTACCCGGCTCATGCCGCTTTTGGTGGTTACAAAAAATCAGGTGTGGGTCGTGAGACACATAAAAGGGCTCTGGAGCATTACCAGCAAACCAAGAATTTGCTGGTAAGCTATGATATCAACCCGCTGGGTTTTTTCTGAGTGGGTTAAACTTGTTTGAATAAGACAATCAACACTGCCGGATCATCAAACCAGTTTGATCCGGCCCTTCCCCCCCCAGCATTTTTCTTGGGATTGAGTAAATTCTGCCGAGTAGGTTTGTTCCAGTCGCCGATGCAGTCTACTAATAACATGCAGTTAATTGATACGGACGGCATACCCGATGATATACACAAATCCTGGTGAGTCTGGTGCTGTGATCAGCTTTAAGCCCCGGTATGAAAACTTCATTGGCGGTGAATGGGTGCCACCATTGGGTGGACAGTATTTCGAAAATACGACGCCGGTTACTGGAGAGCTTATTTGTGAGGTACCCCGCTCCAACGAAGCGGACATCAACCTGGCGTTGGATGCAGCCCATGCGGCCAGAGCAGTTTGGGGTAAAACCTCGGTTACAGAGCGATCCAATACTCTGTTAAAGATTGCCGACTATATTGAGCAAAATCTTGAACAGCTGGCAGTGGCGGAAACCTGGGATAATGGCAAGGCGGTTCGTGAAACTCTGGCGGCAGACATTCCTCTGGCGGTGGATCATTTTCGTTATTTTGCCGGTTGTATCCGGGCCCAGGAGGGCTCAACGGCGGATATTGATCAGCACACGGTTTCTTATCATTTCCATGAACCACTGGGTGTTGTCGGGCAGATTATTCCCTGGAATTTTCCTCTGTTGATGGCAGCCTGGAAACTGGCGCCGGCACTGGCGGCAGGCAACTGTGTGGTGCTGAAACCTGCAGAACAGACGCCAGCTTCCATTCTGGTGCTGATGGAGATGATTGGTGATTTGCTGCCATCTGGCGTTCTAAACGTAGTGAACGGCTATGGTCCGGAAGCCGGTGAGGCTCTGGCAACCAGTAAGCGTATTGCCAAAATCGCGTTTACCGGCTCAACACCTGTCGGCTCCCATATTTTGAAATGTGCTGCGGAAAACATCATTCCATCCACCGTCGAGCTGGGTGGTAAGTCGCCTAATATCTATTTTGAAGATGTTCTCCAGCAGGAAGATGAGTACCTGAGCAAATGTGTTGAAGGTACCGTGCTGGCTTTCTTCAATCAGGGTGAAGTGTGTACCTGCCCATCGAGGGTGTTGATTCAGGAGTCTATCTACGATGAGTTTATCAGCAGAGTGGTGGAACGAGCTGGGCAGATCAAGCGAGGCAACCCGCTGGATACCGAAACACAGGTAGGGGCTCAGGCCTCTCTGGAACAGTTTGATAAAATCATGAGCTATCTGGAGATTGGACGCCGTGAAGGAGCTGAATTTCTGATTGGGGGTGATAAAGAATGCATTGGCAGTGCTTTTGAAAAAGGCTTTTATATCCAGCCCACCCTGATGAAGGGGACCAACGATATGAAGGTGTTTCAGGATGAGATATTCGGCCCTGTTGTGGGTGTTACCACCTTCAAGGATGAGACAGAAGCACTGGCCATAGCCAATGATACCCGGTATGGGTTGGGTGCAGGTGTCTGGACACGGGATATGAATCGAGCTTTTCGGGCGGGGCGAGGGATTGAAGCGGGCAGGGTATGGACCAACTGCTACCACATTTATCCTTCACATGCTGCTTTTGGAGGTTACAAACAGTCTGGCATTGGGCGTGAGACTCATAGGGTGACGCTGGAGAATTATCAGCAAGTTAAGAATCTGCTGGTGAGTTATGACATCAGCCCAATGGGTTTTTTCTGATACCGGTAGTTTTAGAGGCGGCAGTTTGTGAGTGGTAGGTTGAAAAAATAGCCAACTGGATACTGAAGAACTGGCCATGTGCCGAATCAATGTGGCCAAAATTCTGACTTTACACGCAATCATTCATTAAGGCAGCAGATCTGGCTAAGGATACGAGAGCACGCTAGTAACGATCGATGCTCTCTAAGAGAAACTCAAATACAAGCGATATAAATATATTGGGATAACATACAGTTTGAAGGGCTATGAGCACAGGGAAGGTGGCAGCACTCGATAGAAACGTCTTGAGAGAAAAACTCGAAAAGGGTGGGCGTTTTCACTGGCTCCATTGGGTGCTCTCTCTGAATGATTGAAACAATAGTGCTCTATTTTCACAGCTACTATGGGAACACCACTCATAATAGTTAACTGTCATGCCCGCTTCTGTTATTTCCAGCTCTACCAAAAGCATCGTTTTGCAAATTGAAGTTTCTATAGATTCAGGCAACATGCTGAATCTTGAAGATAGTTTACAGCGTGCACTCAATGAAGCCGGGCAGCTTGGAACAAAAGAGTTATTGGGGCTATTTGAATCACCCAATAAAGAACCTATCGTCGTTAATCAGCAGAAGTGGAACTACAAAGGAAAGGTTCTTAAGCACTATGAAACCTTATACGGTCGTATACCTTTGGAGCGCTCCGTATATCAGGGTGTCAGAGGTGGCAGTACTCTGGCAGCACTTGATCTTCGTGCCGGTATTATTGGTTCAGCTACCCCCAAATTTGCCAAGTCTATCGCCTGGAAATACAGCCAGATGCCAGCGCCTGCGGTAAAAGAAGATTTTGAGACCAACCATCAAAGGACGCTTTCAAATTCTTATATCAAGCATTTATCGGACAGAGTAGGTGCATTAATTGAAGACCAGCAAGACACTCACTACCACCTTCCTCCACTAAAAGAGCCTGTTGAAACAATAGCCATTGGTCTGGATGGAACCTGCATGCTGCTTTGTGAAGAAGGCTGGAGGGAAGCCATGTGTGGGACATTGAGCCTATATTCTGCAGATGGAGACAGGCTCCACACGATATATACAGCCAGTTCGCCAGAGTATGGTAAACAAAGCTTTATGAGCAAGCTCGACGAGGAGATTGCAGATCTAAAACGACTCTACCCAAATGCCACATACATCGGGGTAGCTGACGGGGCTAAAGAAAACTGGAGTTATTTGAAACAACATACCTCTGGGCAGATACTCGATTTTTATCATGCATCTGAATATTTAGCTGGAGCAGCGGAAGCACTGTTTCCAACCAGTAAGGCGAAGCGACACCAGTGGCTTGAAGACAGGCTACATAGTTTGAAAAACAAGCGTGGAGCAGCCAAAAAAATCCTTCAGGAAATTGAATCAGCCGAGCTCCCGAAAAAGACAATCGCACTGACAGAGAAGCGCTACAAAGCTGTGAGCTATTTTACAAACAATCACCAGTTAATGAATTATCATCAGGCGCTTAAACGCCATTGGCCAATAGGTTCAGGAGTTACTGAAGCGGCTTGTAAGACTCTGGTAAAGCAACGATTATGTGGTTCTGGAATGAGGTGGAAAGCAACAGGAGCGGAAGTGCTTTTGACAACAAGAGCACTGATCCAGAGTAAGGGGCGCTGGGAACAACTTTGGTCTGAGTTCATGACTGGAAAGGTTGAAGCTAACCTATGAGTCAGTTATCAAATTGAGAGAGCACCCGCTCCATTGGGTAGTTGTCGCCCTTTCCTTGCTTCTTACTGTGGGGGCTTGGCAGTTTTCAAGCCAACAGGTTGCCCAGAAGAATAAAAACAAGTTTGACCGTGAGTCCGAACACATTATACGGCTGGTAAAAGAAAGGATGGGGCTTTATGAGAATGCCTTGCGAAGCGCCTCGGCACTGATTGACTCCAATAAAAACCAGATATCCTATAGCCAATGGAAGCGGTATGCGCAGAGCCTGGATATCGATCACACCTATCCAGGGGTTAATGGCATTGGCGTAATTTTTAATGTTAAACCAGAGGATATTGAGCAATATCATTGCGAATGAAAGGCGTCAGCGTCCTGGTTACGATATACATCCGCAACACAGTGAAAAAGAGTATTGGCCGATCACGTATATTGAGCCAGAGGAGTCCAACCGACAGGCCATTGGCCTTGATATGGCTTTTGAAAGAAACCGCTACCAGGCGGTTAAGCGTGCCCGTGATGAAGGGGTAGCTCAACTGACTGGCCCGATCATTCTGGTTCAGGACGCGGAGCAAACACCAGGCTTCCTATTTTACACTCCTATGTATAAATCATCTGGTATACCTGACACCCTTCAAGAACGACAGCACAGTATCCTTGGTGTTACTTACGCCCCATTTATCATGAGAGAGTTGATGAAGGGGACGCTGGCTCAGGAGAACAGACATCTTCGCATCAAAATCAGTGATGATGGTACATTACTCTATGAGGATAACCCAGATGAAGAGAGTGTGGATGTAGGCCCATTATTTTCCAGCGTATCCGAAGTGGAGATGTATGGCCGAACCTGGCGCTTTGATATTGAGTCAGGAAAGGCTTTTCGCCTTGCGACCAATTCCAGTCAACCTTATATCATATTGGTAGCGGGCATTATTATCGATGCCCTATTGGTGGGGTTATTCCTGTTTATGACTCGGATGAACCGGCTTGCATTGCGGTATGCCGATCAGATGACGTCAGTGTTGGAAGAAAAAAATACCAAACTGAAACAGGCGAATAAGGTGAAATCCGAGTTCCTGTCTGTGGTAAGCCATGAGCTTCGAACGCCCCTGACCTCTATTCATGGAGCCCTAGTTCTTATCGGGCAGATGGTTAAGACATTGCCCGACAAAATGCAGGAAATGCTCGATATTGCCCAGAAAAACAGCAGAAGGCTCAATCGTCTCGTTAATGATATTCTGGACGTAGAAAAGCTTAGTGAGGATAGGTTAGATTTTGAAATTGTGGCCACGGATATCGATAAGCTTATTAAGAGTATTGTTAAGAATCAGGCTGTTTATTGTGAGCAGTTTCAATCCAATATCATTCTGGATGGCGACGTTGAAGGTGTGTATCTCAATACAGATAAGCACCGTTTAGAGCAGGTGCTCACTAATTTATTATCGAACGCTATTAAATTTTCACCTGAAGGTAAAGATGTGGTGATCCGGCCACAATTAAAGGGGGATATTCTTCGAATAGAAGTGATTGACCAGGGCTCAGGAATACCAGATGACTTCAAAGATGTCATTTTCGAGCGGTTTACTCAGGTTGATTCTTCTTCTACACGCGCGGTTCAGGGGGCTGGTTTGGGCCTTTATATCTGTAAAAAAATCATCATGGCGCTTGGCGGTGACATCGGTTTCACTTCAGTTAGTGGGAAGGGAACGGTATTTTATATTGAGTTTGATGTGAAACAGCATTCCTCGTAATTCTGGCTTGATCAAACCAGTGTTCAGAGACTAACGATCATTGTCAGTTGATAAAAGCAGAATCATTCATCAAATAATCCCACCAGAGCAATGGTTTCATTGTTCGTATTAACTCTGACTGTTCCATAAGATCCCCACCAGTTGCAGGATTCCAGGCACATATCAATAAGAAAACCTTCCTTGCTCTCTTCGACATGTTTGATGGTATTAAAGCCTTTCGAAGAGTCGGTCATATACTGCAACAGAAACCAGTCTCCTTTTGCATTACTGATAAAACTGTAGGCTCCCTGACGATAGAGTGGGCGGTTCAGGGTAATAATATTAACAAAACTTCCCGACGGTTTTTTGATCCACTCAATTTTCAGATCGCTATCAGCCAGTTGTAATGTTGTCAGTAATTCTTCAAATACCAGCCCATCTCCTTGTATGGGAAGAAGTGCTTGCTGGAATGTCAGCGCCTTTTCGTTGCCGCTGATGAGTTGTGGTGTAGACGATATTTCTATTTGTTCCGGTAAAAACTGCCTGAGTTGCTGCTCTCTTTCCATACTCTCTAAATAGCGGCTGATATCGCAGGTGCAGAGTTCGACTGATTCATTTTCAGGTATTTGAGAGAGCTCTGAGAACTGGTCTCTTACACATGTAATGGGCAGGCCAGTGGCGTCAAGTGAAAAGGCTTCGGTTGATTCGCTGGATTCACCGGGAATGACCATGTTTAATAAGTTTATGCCGACGCCCTCCATTATACCGGTATAGAGTATGGCTGGCTTTTGAGAACTGGGTTCATAGCATATAGCGACAGGACTCAGGTGTCGGTCTTTATCCTCAAAAACGGTAACCCCTTCATATTCAACCTGAAAGTTGCTGTAACCACTGTTGTTGGTAGTGCTGAGAACGGTAAAAAAATGCCCTGATATTGAGCTTATTTTGAGAGATAAGTGTTGGTCATTTGTCGATTGATCGACAGTAGTCAGTGGTTTTATCACTACAAACGACCTCTCATTGGAGTCATAACCTGGCAAGGAGCAGGCCGTCAGCAAAAACATCAAAATAGAAGAAGTAAGGGTGGCTAATAGAGGGTGCATGGGGTCTTCTTGTTAATCATTGGCTGCGTGTATATTTAAGATTATTTTTATATAAATCTCTGTATATAGATAAAAAGCGACTAATAAACACTGCTAGACAATCTATATGCTATTTTTGATCGTCATAATCTTACCTTAACAATCATCTGGATTTTTGAACATCACTCTTCTTCTGCATATGGCAAATCTCATCAGGTCTTTTTGATAACGTGTGACGTTTGCCATGAAGCTCTATCAGTACCACAAAGGAAACACCTATGCCTTCGGTGGAAGCGTTAATCAGTCTCAATAGTGACACAGATATTCATTTAGCCACTGAAGACAATGGATTATTGGAGCAGTTCTGCAAGACTCGTCAGCAGTCGGTTGATCTTTGCAAACCACTGGAAATTGAGGATTATGGTTTGCAGGCAGCTGCATTTACCAGTCCCCCGAAATGGCACCTGGCTCATACCAGCTGGTTTTTTGAAACCTTTCTGCTGAAGCCTTTTGTTAAAGAGTACACGGTGTTTCATCCCGCTTATGAAGTACTGTTTAACTCCTATTACAATGCAATTGGCAAGCAGTATCCAAGGCCTCAGCGGGGCTTGTTATCAAGACCCACGGTCAATGACGTCATGAAGTATCGGCATCATGTTGATCAGGCGATGCAGGCATTGCTGAAAGCAGCCGTTCATGAACATTACTCGGAAAGGGGGGAGGTTTTTAGACGAGTACAGCTGGGCGTGCAGCATGAAAAGCAGCATCAGGAGCTATTCTTAACGGACCTGAAATATTCTCTCTCGAAAAACCCGCTCTATCCTGGTTACTCATCCACTAATAATTCCTGTTATCAAAGCGGAGCTGGTCATTCACAGGGCGCACAATGGCTTCACTTTCAAGGTGGTTTGTTTCAGTTGGGGGTTGATCAAAACGGTGAGTCATTCTCTTTTGATAATGAAAATCCAGTTCATCAGGTATACATCGAGCCTTTTGAGTTATCAGATCGGCTGATCACCAATGCTGAATTTCAGGTTTTCATTGAAGATGGCGGGTATCAGCGCCCGGAGTTCTGGCTATCTGATGGCTGGGCTGAGGTGCAACAGGGTCAATGGCGACAACCGTTATACTGGATAGAAGCTAATGGCTGTCCAATGGAATTTACACTGTATGGATTGGAGCCAAGGTCACCTGAACAGCCAGTGTGTCACCTGAGTGGCTATGAAGCAGATGCTTATACTTGCTGGGCCGGTGGCAGGTTACCTACGGAAGCCGAGTGGGAGTTTGCTGCGTGTCAGTATGGTAAGAAAACAATTCTCTCTGAAAACAGGCTGCAACCTACGTCTGTTGATTGTGACCCATACGACCCGTTAAAACAGCTTTATGACAGCTGCTGGCAATGGACATCCAGTGCCTATCGCCCATACCCCGGTTTTAAGGTAGGTACTGGTGCTATCGGTGAGTACAATGGCAAGTTCATGTGCAATCAATGGGTGCTGCGCGGCGGCTCCTGTGTCAGTCCTGTTGATCATCTCAGGCCAACCTACCGGAATTTTTTCTATCCTCGTGATCGCTGGCAGTTCTCTGGTCTCCGCCTGGCAAGAAGTCATTAATAAACCAGCCCACTGTCATCTTTGCTACCAATCATACATTTTGACCTGTTGCTATAAGGAACTCTTATGCCTGAATCAGCCATTATGGAGATGAATAATGTTAATTTTCAAAATCATCATCCTGTAAATAATGACAAAAAAGAGATTCTTGAAGGTTTGCTACGTCCACAGAAGATGCTGAATCCAAAATTTTTTTATGATCATCGTAACTATTCAGCACCCTTCATATAAATCTGGAATTTTCTGATTTTTCGACCATCATCTTATACTCAATTTTTCTAACAAATCTCCAGTATGGAACCAGACTTCCCAGCTACTCCGTTTACCGAAGCTCTCCTTAAAGAGAATGAAGAGCTTCGGACCGAGAATGCGCTTTTACGGGAACGTTGCAGCGAACTGGAAGAAAGGGTTAATAAAAACAGTCAAAACAGTAGTAAGCCACCATCGTCAGATGGTTATCAAAAGCCCAGTAAAAAAGGGAGTGATAAAGGTGATACATCTTCCAAAGAAGCCCCCTGCTCCTCACAGGAAACACCGAACCCCAAAAGCCTTAGACCATCTTCAGGCAATAAACCAGGTGGCCAGAAAGGTCATCAAGGCTCTTGTTTGAGACGTGTCGCCTTACCCGATTATGTCAGGCATCTGAAGGTTGAAAAATGTTGCTGTTGCCAGTCTTCGCTTATCGATATTAAACCCACCAAATACATTGAGCGACAGGTTTTTGATCCAGGTAGACCCGGAGAATTTGAAGTTACCGCGTACTGGGCAGACGTTAAAGTATGTCCTTGTGGTAAACGGAACACCGCTGAGTTTCCCCAAGGAGTGAAAGCCGCTGCTCAATACGGAGAAGTGACTCAGGCAATGGCTGTTCATTTAAACCAGTATCACTTCATCCCATATCACCGGGTGTCTGAGTATTTCAATACTATTTATTGCATGAGTGTCAGCGCAGGCTCTGTTGCCAATTTTGTTGCCTATACCCATGAGAACCTGGCCTCTACTGAGCAGAGTATCCGCGATGCTTTACAAGAAAGTCCGGTTGCAGGAGCGGATGAAACTGGCATGCGGGTTGACGGTTCACTGTGGTGGTTACACATTATGCGAGATGACCAATGGACGCTTTACTACCTCTCAGAAAGGCGAGGTTGTGAAGCAATGGATGCAATGGGCATCCTGCTGACTTTTGCAGGCATTCTGGTTCACGATCATTGGAAGTCCTACTTTGCCTATGCGGCAGTGCATGTGCTTTGTAATGCCCATCATCTGAGAGAGCTTCAGGGAGTTGTCGATAGGGATGCGAATAAGCTGGCTCTGCGGCTGATGAAATTGCTTACGCTCTCCTGGCACTTCTGCAAGAAATACAAAGCAGCCGGTCTGACTCAAATGCCTGGTGCAATACAGCTTCGCATTGAGACGATATACGACCAAATCCTTCAAAGGGCTCTCACGAAGGAAACCGCTTATATGGAAAAACAACGACAGGTGCTTGGACGTAAGAAGGTCAGGAATACCAAGGCCTACAACCTGTTCAAAAGGCTTATTGAGTTTAAGGTTGAAACGTTGCGCTTCATGTCGGACTTTTCAATTCCCTTCGATAACAATGGCAGTGAACGTGATGCCAGGATGGCCAAACTTAAGCAGAAGATCTCAGGCTGCTTCAGAAGCGAAGACGGAGGTACCATGTTTACCCGAATCCGAAGCTATTTATCATCTGCTAAAAAGCAGGGGTTGAACATATTTCAGGCGCTTCTTAAAGCGGTTCGAAATTACAACAATACGCCTTTGCTGGGTGCTGAATAGTTACTGATCATCATGGTTCGGTATTATTTGAAAAAATTACCCAGCAGCCGGAATACTATCCGACACGAATTGAGCGAAAACTATTAAAGAATAATGCAGGGTCGATTGCGGACTGCTGTGGTACAGAAAGCATTATGCTGGAACCAGGAAGTGGCAGCAGTGAAAAGATTCGTATTTTGCTGGATAGCCTGCGACCTAAAGCTTATATCCCAATGGATATTGCCGGAGATTTTTTGCTGGAATCTGCCATTAAACTGGGAGAACAGTTTCCATGGCTCGATATTCATGCGGTGTGTGCTGATTTTTCCCAGCCTGGTTGGATGCCAGAGAGCATTCCAGAGGGTAAGCGACTGGTATTCTATCCGGGTTCTACCTTTGGCAATTTACAGCCTGACAAAGCCCTGGATTTTCTTGAGAATCTAAAATCGTTTTTGAATGGTAGTGGTGGGGTATTAATAGGGATTGACTTGCATAAACCGGAGTCGCTGCTGAATGCCGCCTATAACGACAGAAAAGGAATTACTGCACAGTTTAACTTGAATGTGCTGAATAATATTAATCAACTAGCTGAGGGCGATTTTGATCCAGCTAGTTTTGAACATTATGCATTTTATAACACCAGTCAACAGCGTATTGAAATGCACCTGATCAGTCAGTGTGATCAAAGGGTTACTATTGATGGAGAAACCATTGCTTTCAATAAGTACGAAACCATACATACTGAGAGTTCTTATAAATACACACTGGATGGATTCGCGACGTTGGTGGCCAATGTCGGATTTCAGATAGTTAATAGTTGGGTAGATGAGGAGAGCCTGTTTAGTGTTAACTATCTGGAGCTGGAAAAAAGAGCGCGTGAATATTTTTAACTCAATGATGCCATAACCTGATTACCCATCATGCATTATAATGGCATTGATGAACTTGATCAGATCATGGCTAATTTTATTTGTAGAAGTTCAGACCTGACCTGACAGTTACCGATTTTCAAGAAGGTGTCTGTCAGGTTAAATTCAGGCTATGAACTTTTCCTTCCAGATCTCTTTCCCATCAATCAGTGTTTCTATCGGCGTTCTCCCGTTGCACTGCTTACCTTGATGGGTACGCTCAGTATTGTAGTGAATTAACCATTCGTCCAGATCTGACTGAATCATCTCAATACTCGTATACAGCGTCTTTCTCAATGCAGGTTGATAAAACTCCTGCAGAATCGTTTTATGGAAGCGTTCACAGATTCCATTCGTTTGTGGATGCCGGGTTTTCGTCTTCGTATGTTCAATGTCGTTCACCGCCAGGTAAAGTTGATAATCGTGTTGATCAGCACGACCACAATACTCTGTACCTCTGTCTGTCAGTATTCTGAGCACAGGTAGCTCTTGAGCTTCATAGAATGGCAACACGCGGTCATTGAGCAGGTCTGCAGCCGTAATTGGGGTCTTTGTCTTATAGAGTTTGGCCTGCGCTACCTTGGAGTAAGTATCAACATAAGTCTGCTGATAAACGCGGCCAACACCTTTAAAGGTTCCAACATAGAAAGTGTCCTGTGAACCAAGGTAGCCAGGGTGCGCTGTGTCAATCTCACCACTGGCCTCATCATCCAGCTTCTTGCGCTCAAGTGCCCTGACCTGGGACTCGGTGAGAATGATTCCTTCTCGAGCCACTTTCTCTTCAAGGGCTTTGAGGCGCAGTTTGAAGCTTCCCAGATCATTTCTTAGCCAGATGCTTCTCACACCGCTGGGAGAGACGAAGATACCTTGCTTGCGAAGTTCATTGGAAACACGGGCCTGCCCATGGGCAGGATCTTCTACCGCATACTCATTTCAACAGCGGGGTCTACTCGGTTTTTGAGGTTTGGAACTCTTCGGCTTTGATCAAGAAGTGCTTCGACCCCACCTTCATCAACAGCATCCCGGTAACGATAAAATGTATCTCTGGAGACACCCATGGTTTTACAGGCTTTAGAGATGTTTCCGAGCTCATCTGCAAGGTTCAGTAGCCCGACCTTGTGCTTGATGATTTTCTGGTTGGTGTGAATCATAAGGGTCACCTTTAATGATTTAGATTTCAGTGAACTCACCTTCTTTCTAAATCGGTAACCCTTTTCTTTTGATGAGAAGAAAATGTCAGATTAAGTCTGAACTACTCCATTTTATTCAATGCGCAGACCACAATACGGTTCAGTCTGTAGTGGTTTCCAATGCAACTTCCTCATTTTCAGGAGGTTCTCCATCACCTTCTGAACCGACTATAAGGTCGCTCAAGCTTTCAGATAATGCCAGTGGTGCGGTTTTATTGTCTGTTGATTGGTCGTCACTGTCATTGGTCGCAGTGGAAAAATTATCGGTAAGTGAGGCTTCAAATCGGACTGATTTTATAGGCCGTGTTTCATGAGCATTCGAAGTTTCAGAGGAGTTATCTATAGAGGCTGGAGCACTTGATTGAGTGTTATGCAGTAATATGGGCAACTCTTCATTCAATTGCTGTACCCTGGCAATTTCCCTTTTAGCGCGTTCGAGCAATGGTATTTCTTCAGGAAGTGATTGCTGCTGTAATGTCGCCTGATCTTCAACCTTTGATTCATTGTTTGCCGCTCTTTGTGTAAAGCGTTGAACCAGCCATTTATCAACTTTCAAGGCTATGAGTAAGTCAATAATTAGGGCGCCACTTAATAGACCGGAAGTGGTTCCAGGTACATCAACATCCAAGTCTGCTACTTCCTTTAGAAGTGCTGGACCTATTAAAGCTGGTGCAGTTATTACCGTCATACTGATATACCTAACAACGTCACATGCTGTGACAGAGTGGCATTTTGTTCTTAGATCCGTGCAGCAAGACTTATCAACGGTTAATGAGTGGTTTTCAGGAGTTGGCGTCAATCCCTCTGTTTTTGTTCCTGGAACAGTCTCAATGGCATCTTGCTTAGTTTTTTGATCGGCTAACCTTTCACCTGTACGCTGTTCAATATTTTCATATCTTTCATTATTAGCATCACTTGTAATTGAAAAGCATGCAGTTAAAGTCGACATATTGCAGTCCATAGAAACCCTCATGTGCATAAGTGAATTAAGTTTAAAAATCCATTTCTGATACGACAGTGGCCGAATTCGATGTTTTTCTGGGTTGCTAATTTCTGTAAAGTGACCTCCTGATTCTATTGATAGAAAGAATCGGCATTCTGCCTTAACACCCTGTACCCTCGTGTATCAACTGAGTATTGCAGTCAATTGCTTAGTCGTCCAGAGGTGAATAAATTTTGTTGCTTTTTACAAAATGCTGGTATGCAGTATTTGGTTTTTTGGTAATTGATTGTTTTGAGAATAGAAGATGAACTTGGAATTTCTTATGTTTACTCTTAGTAAGTAGGTGGGGTAATTTGAATTATCTTTTGTCGTTTTTTATTATTCGCTATCATATATAATTAAATTGTATGTGTATATAATTAAGAAATTAAATTGATTTTAGTTAAGTTCAACTTTAACTAAAAAATGGTTTTTGTTGTGTTGGAAATGATACCAGAGCATTAATCAGTGCGTGGATAACTGAACGCCAATTTGTTTGGCTGAATGAGCTTATAAGTTCAGAGAATCAATCATAATAAAGCCCGGAACACCGGGCTTTTAATCTTCTTTACTCCCTATCAGGCATCAGGGTTATCAGACTCTCTCAATCGCTCCTGCCTTTTCTGCTCTTCGGCCAGAACCGCTTTAATTTCTGCCAGTACAGAATCAACATTCGCAGCCTGTTCCACCTCTGCAAACAGGCCGGTAAGTTCGGTTTCCGGTGTCAGCTCTCCATCTTCATAGAGTGCCCACATCTCCTTGGCATACTGGCTGTTCAGTAAGTCTGGTGCAAACTGGCCATAATATTCCGTGATGTTGTTAATATCCCTGGCGAGCATGGAACGGGCATGGTTATTTGCCGAGGCATCCACGGCCTGGGGCAGATCGATAATTACCGGGCCATACTCATCCACCAGAACATTGAACTCCGACAGGTCACCATGAACCAGGCCTGCACAGAGCATCAGCATCACATAATGCATCATGGTGGCATGATCTTCCCGGGCCTGTTCGGCGGACATGGTCACTTCGCCAAGGCGTGGGGCAACCTGACCTTCATCGTCGGTGACCAGTTCCATCAGCAGTACGCCGTCCAGGCAGATATAAGGCTGAGGAACCCTCACGCCAGATCGTGCAAGGCGGAACAGGGCATCCACCTCGGCACTCTGCCAGGTCTCTTCCTGCTGCTTACGGCCATACTTGGAGCCTTTCTCGATGGCGCGCTGCCTTCGGCTGTTACGCTCTTTACGGCCTTCCTGATACTGGACTGCCTTTTTAAAGCTGCGCTTGGCCGCTTCTTTATAGACTTTGGCGCAGCGGATTTCATCTCCACAGCGCACCACATAGACATCGGCTTCTTTACCACTCATTAGCTGGCGGAGTACTTCATCCACCAGTCCTTCATCAACCAGGGGTTGGATTCGTTTCGGGGTTCTCATAAGGAACTTTTACCTTATTTGAACCCGTGATGGAATAGCGCTTTTGGTAATAAGCGTTGGGGATAGCGCATGACAGGCCTGTACTTTATTTCTTCTCAGGCAGCATGACGGTAACCGGCTCGTTTTCCACACCGGTAAAAGTGACAATCAGGTCACAGGGTGTTTTGCTGATGCAGCGGCCATTATGAGCAGTATTCACCACTTCATAGATGGCTTCACCGGCTTCATAGCGGTTTTTCTGGCCATCTTTCATGGTGACTTCCATGGTGCCGACGATGACAAAGCCATAACCTGGATATGGGTGATAGTGCCAGCCGGTTTCAGTGCCTGCAGGTGTCGATATCCTCAGCATCTTGACCAACGGTTTTTTTGTCTTTGGGTAACGCATAAGGTTGCCATCATCTGTCACACCTTGAGCCTTGAGAGTGGTTACCTGCAGTTTGCCATCGTACTCTTTTTCATGGTCAGGGCAGGCGAAGAGGACAGGGCAGCTAATGGCCAGAACTAGGGGCAGAGCATATCTGAGCATAGAATCCTCCTTAGCGGGTTCACCTAATCATAGACGCCCAATACGAGAAGTTGGTTCAAATTTATATTTTTTAATAACTTTTGGTTTGTAGCCGTTTTTTTACCACAAAGGCACAGAGACACAGAGGAAAAACCTTCCCTTTGTATCTCTGTGCCTTTGAGGTTTATATAAACTTCCCGGTTACCTGATACTTCAATTAATGGTTTTTTCTGGCATGGGTTGCATAATATTCGGCAGTGCCATGACCGGTGGAGCGTCAGGCCGACGATACAATGAACAGATGATGGATGTCATCAGCACAAAGACAATTACCAGCAGTGAGACCGGTGTGGGGATAGCCCAGGCGGTATCCAGCAACAGCATCTTGACTCCTACAAAGCCCAGCATACAGGCCAGCCCGTAGTGGAGATAACGGAAACGTTCCATCAGGCTTTCAAGTACAAAGAACAGTGAACGCAGACCCAGTAATGCCATTAAATTCGCGGTGTACACCAGGAACGGATCGGTAGTGACCGAAAAGATGGCCGGAATGGAATCAATGGCAAACATCAGGTCGGTTAATTCCACGATGATCACTACCAGCAACAGCGGTGTAGCCAGCCTGCGGCCATGTTCATAGACCCAGAAT
Organism: Endozoicomonas sp.; assembly: GCF_965196975.1. Taxonomy (NCBI): domain Bacteria; kingdom Pseudomonadati; phylum Pseudomonadota; class Gammaproteobacteria; order Oceanospirillales; family Endozoicomonadaceae; genus Endozoicomonas; species Endozoicomonas sp. Next base: position 2,390,205 of record NZ_OZ239981.1, on the reverse strand, counting down.
GCTGCTCCCCGGAAATCATCGGTCATGGGAAGACGCTTAGAGAGTGCCTGGATCAGTCGATTGTTGTTGAGGCCTGCATCCGCCTTGAAGAAGGCCATTTTTACGCCACTCAGAATCAACAGAACCCCAAACACATAAAGTAACCAGTGGTATTTGGCGATCAGGGCACTACCGGCAACAATCATAATGCCGCGCATGATCAAAGCGCCTACGACGCCATAGAACAGTACTTTATGCTGATAAGCCCTTGGTACTGCAAAGGCACTGAAGATCATGGCAAAGACAAACAGGTTGTCGATACTCAGGGACTTTTCAATCAGGTATCCGGTAGTAAAGGCCAGAGCGGCTTCCTGATTGGTCAGCAGGCTGGCTGGATTAATGACTTCCCAGAAGAAGTAGATGATCGCATTAAAAATAATTGCACAGCCAACCCAGAAGGCACTCCAGCCAAGGGCATGGCGAAGTGAAACTTCTTTGTTATCTCTGTGGAGATAAAGGTCGAGAGCCAGCATGGCCAGCACAAAGATATTGAAGCCAATAATTGGCCACGTTGAGTTCAGCACGGTATGTCTCCTGCCAGAACGTGTGCAATGAAGCACCCTGGTCATTGGGTATTGTGCTGGTCTCGTCAAAGCGTGTGAGGCTCACCATTACCGGGATTGCTCCGTACTGACGATAATGGTTCCACGTAGGGTGGGTGACTACTCCCCAACGATGCAAATCAATTAACAGTCAGTGACTGTTACTGCACGGGTAATAGTGTCTGTTGTCGGCGATGTCTTTTTCTAAGCAGTCGTTCGCGTTGTTTATCCGGGTGACGGTTATCATTATTCAGGTAGTAAGCGTCATCTTTATACATTGTTTTTATAAGCCTTTGGGTAAGCAGGCCAATCAGAACGTCCATTAGTTATTAACTCATTTCGGGAACATGCGCCTATCTAAAGGTATACCCGGAATATAGTCAATAGCTATTTTGTCAGGTGAGGGTAATGGTTAGTCGAGCTGCTCATAACATAACCGCCTGTGCTGGCAGGCAGTTATGCGCATGCCGGTAAGCTATTCAGAGCAGAGTGTCGGTAATGTTACTGACCAGTTGATGTAGCAGGCGAGTCCTTGCTTCCAGTGTTGCCCAGGCAATGTGTGGTGTGATGATCAGATTGTCCGGTTTATTCATGATCAGGGGATAATCCTTCGGTGGGGGTTCTGTGGTGATGACATCCACTGCAGCACCGGCAATTTCCCCATTATTAAGGGCCGTGACCAGATCTGCTTCATTAACGATACCACCCCTGGCAGTATTGATCAGAATGGCAGAGGGTTTCATCTGCTGGAGCTCTGTCATGGAAAACAGGTCCCGGGTTGCTTCCGTCAGCGGGCAGTGAATGCTGATCGCATCGGATTCTTTGATGACCTGGTCAAAAGGCGTTCTTCCCAGACGAATATGGGTGGCATTCTTCTGTTCTGCGATCAGAACATGCATACCAAAGGCTCTGGCAAGGTGTTCTACGGATTTTGCCAGATTGCCATAGCCAACCAGTCCCATGGTTTTGCCCGTCAGCTCCATCATCGGGAAATCAAACAGGCAGAAAGAACGGCTTGTACTCCATTGACCGGTGCTTACCCTCTGGTTGTATTGGCTGGCATGGGTAGTAAGTTCCAGCAGAACATTGAACACCAGCTGGGCCACACTGCTGCCAGCATAACCCACCACGTTTTTCACTTCGATACCACGGGCTTCTGCGGTTTTCAGGTCCACGTTATTCATCCCGGTGGCTGCAATGCAGATCAATTTCAGTTCTGATAGCCTGGAAAGAGTATCGTTATCGAGGATGACTTTGTTGGTAATCACCACCTGAGCGTTGCGGCTGCGCTCAAGGGTCTGCTCCGGGGTTGTAAAGTCATGGAGTTTCCAGTTGATGGGCAGGTCATGCAGCGGTGAAAGATCCAGGTCTGGTCCCAGGGTGCCGGCATCCAGAAAAACACCATTGATCATATTATTACCGTAACGGAAGTGTTGTTGTTCATGCAGGCCAGTTTGCCAGAAATGGTTTATAAAAGTTAATACACGGGTAATACCAATCGTGCTTTCTAACTCACGTTATGAGCAAGAAGATTTGAGCCTTAAGACAAGGCGACAATCGGCAACGCAGGATGAAGGCTCAAATCTTCAGCGCAATAGGGAGTTAGAAGGTTCGATTGGTATAATAAACCACTGGACCGTATGAGGTTCCAATGAAGAAACTGAAGAATGAAAAAGAACTGGTAAAGAAGGCCATTGAATATGGCATGAAGTATGGTGAAAAACGGGGGGTTGTTGAATTTGAGGCTACCGATTCTGCCAATGAGAAAATCGAATATATCTATCGCCTCCTGGTACATGATAATCTCATCCAGCCTCTGCCGGAGGATCAGGTATCCCAGGTTACCATGAAACACAAGCTGGCAATCTGGGCATCAAAACAGAAGCTGGACTGATCTGGGCGATACGTCATTTGAATGGAGATTCTTGCTTGCCACACTGTGTTATTGAATATTCCCGCCCATTGGAAGCGGTTGTCAGCCCACAGACCCTGATGGAGAGTGTGCATCAGGGAGCTGTCAGCTCTGGGTTGTTTGACGAGTCGGCCATCAAGGTACGTGCGCTACCTTACGACCATTTTCGTGTAGCAGTGGATGCAGAACAGGGGATGCGGTTTATTCATGTGACGGCTCGTATTCTATCCGGGCGCAGTTTGCAACAGAAACAGCGGTTGTCCAGTATTTTGCTGAAGGCTATAGAGGGAGTTCCTTTGGATAATGTGTCCATCACGGTTGAAGTGGTTGATATGGAGCGTGAGGTTTACGCCAAATCAATTATCGGTTGATGAGCCTGAAGGGTAAAACTTTCCAGACTCAACGCCATGTGCGACTTTTAGGTTTGCATAAGGAGACATGACTGATCCTGCTTTCTGCTATTAAAAGCAGTAGAAAGCAAAGAAGGTTTCAGTCATGCCCGTTGAAGAGTTTATCACTACAGTCTACTGCTTGATCGACGATTTGGTAAAAGAGCTTTTTCCTGTACCACTGCGACTTCGAGGGTTTCCACCAAAGCTCACTGATAGTGAAGCGATCACCATGGAAGTTGTCGGTGAATGGCTTGGGCATCATAAGGACACTGAGATTTGGAAGTATTTTACCCGACACTGGCGACACCTGTTTCCTGACATTCCTTCACGCTCGGCATTTGTCAAACAGGCCGCCAACTTATGGCATGTGAAACAACGACTGCAAATTCGTATAGTCCAGATGATGCATGCAGATAATGCAGATATCCATTTAATCGATGGTTTTCCGATTGATGTTGTCGTCAGAACCCGTGCACCACAGAGCCGTATCTTTAAAGCTGAGGCTGGTTATGGTTACTGCGCTTCCAAGGACAAGAAGTTCTATGGCTTTCAGGGGCATTTGCTGGTTGAAGCACGAGGGATTCCTGTGGGTTTTACTCTGACCGCAGCGAACGTAGATGAGCGTGATGCAGCCTATGACATGCTCGAGACCATTTCTGGCCTCTTGCTTGGCGATAAGGGCTATATAAGGCCTGAGTTTAAAGCTGATTGTCAGGAATTAGGTATTGATCTTCAGACGCCACTGAGAAAAAACATGCAAGATGAACGTCCGAAGTCGTTTGTAAAGCTGGTATTACGGGTACGACGGAGAATAGAAACAGTGATAGGTCAATTGACAGAGCGCTTTGAAATAGAAAAGTGCCATTGTCGAGATAGATGGCATATGACATCACGTATCGCTCGGAAGTTACTGGCACATAATATTGGTTCTTATCTGAATATAATTGCTGGTCGTCCTGCAATACAGTTTGAGAACCTTATTTCCGAAGATTAAAAAACGGAAAGCAAATAATTGCGTGATTTTGAAGATACAACTTGGACTTACCATCATGCTAGCCCGGATATTTCATAAACGTGCTCCCGTTCTCGCTTGTCCTTTGCCGCCCTAAGGGAGTTTTGCTCGGTCGACCGTACTCCCCGGTACGGCACTCCCTCACAAAATCCCTTAGGGCGACAAAGTCCTGCCCGAGATTCGGGGCAGTTTATGAAATATCCGGGCTAGTAATTTGAGATAGTTTCAGACAAAGTCGCACATCGCGTAGACTCATGCTTTGGGTTTAGTTTGGTCTTCAGGGTGAAACATCTCATCATAAGTGCCGGAAAAAACCAGTTGTAAGTGAGGAGCAATGTGATGCCCAAGGGTCTCTTTTGCTTCACCAATGCTGTGGAAAACAGCGGGGGAAGCATCATTGTTTCTCAGAAGGTGCTTCCCATCCACCTGACATAAATAAATATCCCCTTCCTGACTCAGCAGTTGGACCGGCAGATGGTTTTTTTTGAAGGTTTTTTTCAGTTCTTTAATGGTCATTGAGTTTCTCCGATGGCTTTAATGGAACCTGAAGAAGAAAACGACGGCTCAACTTAAATGCTTTCTTGGAATCAGCTGTCCTGCAAAAGGGTTGTCCAGTCCACTGGCTATACCAGCAGCTCTTGCGGTGGGATAATTTGATACGGTTTCGTTCATCCTTTCCCGTTCAATTGGATTGCTAATGTCGACCATGACGACAGCACCACCTTGCTGAATGTGATCGTGATAGGGTTGCAGACGATAGTTGTCGCTTGAAGCACCGATCATTCCACCAAGCCAGGTAGGAAAGCCCAGGGCGATCAGACAGGCGAAGACGGTTCCAATACCACCGGCAGGATGACCTTCCAAAAGGTTGTAGGTAAAGAATCCAACCACTGTTGCCAGAATGACACCAACCATAAAGCCTCTTTCACCGCTGTGAATGGTGTCAGTCTCTTCCAGAAAGTTGAGATCATTTAGATGATATTTCATGGCGCGTGTGTGATCCTCGTGAGCGATGTGAATGCGATTGTGATCAATGCCTGCACTTTCGAGCTGTTCGGAGAGTTCTTTGGCAGTTTTCAGCCCGGGCAGTAAAAAGAGGTGCTTTTTCATGGTTGCAATTCCTTTGCAGTGAAATACGTAAACACTCTTTATTGCTTTTGTTTTCTGGAGCGTTAATAGACTCAACCTTTGACAGTCTTAAAGAGTGGAGTCCTTATATCGTGTTAATCAGGGTAAACTTTAATATGACATTTTCCTGAATGTCACCAGTCTCAAGTCCCTTTTGAGCACTGCCCCAAATCTCTTACCCTGATAACATCTTCTTGTACGGTCTCCACGTAAAACTGGATTTCAGTCTTGCAATTTTTTTATGCAAACTGTTTGCCAGATAAAAAATAGTATTGAAAAACATTGGATTAGCTTTTTGTGAAGAGGGCCGGATGACTAATAACGAGGCATGCCCATGAAGTTTGCACTAATTGGAGCCGGACTTTCCGGGATAAGGGCCGCAAGTCTTTTGATCGATTTGGGGCATGAAGTGACGGTTTTTGAGAAGAGTCGTGGTTTAGGTGGACGGTTAGCCAATCGTCGAACAGCATGGGGTAAGCTTGATATAGGTGCTCAGTACTTTACTGCCAGAGACCCGGATTTTCAGAAGCAGGTAGAGCTGTGGCTGCAAGCTTCTGCCGTTCAGGTCTGGGATTTTTCACCTCATTGTGTTGAACAGGGGAAATTAATACCTTCACCGGATGAAACGGTGCGTTACACCGGTTCTCCGTTAATGAATCAGCTGGTTTATTGTTCGAGTAATGGGCTTGCGGTTAATTTTCAATGTGCTGTAACGGCGGTGGAAAAACTCAGGAAAGGTTGGCGTCTGTTCACTTCCGGTGGAGAAGTATTTTCGGATTTTGACTGGTTGATTGTCAGTAGCCCTGCTGAGCAAAGCCGTACCCTTTTGGAAAACTGTTCTGATGTGATGACTGGTGTGCCTGAGGCCGTCCATCAACCCTGTTGGGCAGTGGGCCTTGCTACCCGAGGGGAAATTCCAGAGGGTGTGCAGGGTATCTTTGGTGATGGCACCGTCCACTGGGCTTCCCGGTTATCCAGTCGACCTGGTTTTATCAAAGCTCCGGATATTGATGATGTCTGGATGTTGCATTTCTCACCTGAGTGGTCTGAACAACAGGGTAAAGAAACGCCAGTGGATATCGGTCAGACCGGTTTGGAGTGGCTTCAGAAGATAATGGATACCGAGCTTGATAAAAGTACTGAATATCGACATTACTGGCGATATGCCAATATAAAGCCAGTGACATTTGATAAGTCCTATCTTCTGGATGAGTACCAGCGGCTTGCGGTCATTGGTGCCTGGTGTGCTGGTGGCAGGGTTGAGGGAGCCTGGTTATCAGCACAGAGATGTATAGAGGATCTTATAAGGTTAAGATGAGCAGATTTTGCAATGTTAATGGATTCTGATAGGGGAAAAACCGCTTTACAGGTTCGTTGAGTCTACGTTGCTTTAACAACCACTACACCTGCTCCAGTTCGTCCTGTGCAATTAGGCTTTACGAACCAATAAGCGGATAATTATGCCAAAAAACCTAAGATAAGTATGTGAGTTACTACTTTTGTAGCGAAAGTGATCAAGGAAGGTCCTGTGAAAATTCAAAATCCGTTACAGATGTTCAGGGAAGCCCTTAAGACTCATCTGGAACACTTAATACATCCTAAAAAGTATATGCCTTCCAATAACAGTGCTGAGTGCTCAGGCCAGACTCTGCATCAAAGATCAGTGAAACAGCTTCGCGCTCAACCTCCAGTCTTGCACTCAACCGGGAATAACAAACAAGAAGTATCAATGGTGTTATGGTCTCATTGGAGTGGTAAAACTCAAAAGGAGGTCAAGGCGTGTTATTCGCAACTTGAGAAGGTAAATGGCTCTGTTTTGCTAACCATGGAAAAATTATTGGGTGAGGGGCATCAGTTGCATTCCTGCCAGATCCCAGGTGTGCTTATCATGAGCTCACCGTATGTTTTGAGTGATTTCCCACATCGCCTTTCGGGGTTGCTGGATAAGGCTCTGTCAAAAGATCTCGAACTTAGGAGTCAGATATATTGCTCAGATGGTGTATTGAAAACACCGATTTTATTTGTCCGTAGAGACTTTGCTGAAACACCCATGCGATTAGAGTCTCTCGAAAAGTTTTCAAAAGGTGCTGCTTTTTACCCCTATATTGATACTACAAGCCGGTCGGACACATCTATGCTTACAATATACGTCGATGATCGGCATATCAGTGAAGCTGCTTTAATTGAAGGTCTGAGGGGAGCGCTGAGGAGAGCGGTACAAAAAGCCGATAATAATCTTCCACAATTACCAGGTCTTTCGAATATCTCTGGATGGTCTGATGTGATGGAACATTATAGAGCGACCTGTGAAGCTGAGTTACTTCGACATTTTAAAGTAGGGTGCATCGACAGGTTGCCAGATCTGTCGAAGATTTCTGATTGGTCAGAGTTATCAGATAAGTATCTGAAGTCCCGGGAAATAATTCAGAAATATCTGCGGTGATGCTATAAAAAGTATTTAGGAGCGTTCTCAATTAGCCATCAGTACGCCTGTGGTTTGTATTGCTGATAATCCGTCCCGCTTCAATATTGTTTCTTCTACGAAACTCTCCTGGTGTAATCCCCGTCCATTTCTTGAAAGATCGGTGAAACGCACTTAGCTCTTCAAAGCCCATTAGCAGTGCGGCAGAGGTGATGCTGATATCAGATTGGCTCAGGTATTTAATGGCGATATCGCGACGATATTCATCTTTTACCTGCTGATAGGAAGAGCCTTCTTTGACCAGGTGTCGTCGCAGGGTTCTCACGGGGATATCAATCATCTCAGCAACTTCACTGAGTTTTGGAATATCACCGTTTTCCTCACCGCCCAGTAATGAACGCATTTTGGGCGCCAGGCTATGGCTGTCTTGAATAGCCTCTATGTTAAACAGGGCAAACGGACCGGCGCTCAATAACTTTTTAAGGCTTTCAGGTGTTTGTACGACAGGTGCATCAAGGGCGCTGGCATTAATCTGAATAAAATTTTCAGCCTGTTTAAACTGAATTGGGCACTCAAAATGGAAACGGTAATCCATCAGATTCAGCATAGCGGGGCCCATCAGGCTGACGAAGTGTACTTCAAGGTATTGACCGGTAAGCCAGCAGCAGAAGCGATGCCATAGCGCCAGGCTATAGACCATGCGCAGCTGTCGTGAGGAGTTGATTTCGTGACTTTCCAGTCCGTGGTAACCGGCGTGAAGCATGCGGATGCTGGAACCATCATCAGAAAATTCGTAGAGAGGAAGCTCCTTCGGTAGAGTGCCACCAAAAGTGCTGCGTCCGGAAAGGTACTCACTGGCAACATCAAAGGCGTCGCGAAGAGTATTGCACTCTACAAGGGCATAGCACATGGCTTCCAGAGTGCCGGAGGACATTTCGTGATGGCTGTATTTGTTAACTTCACTTTCCAGTAACTGGGAGACCGTCAGATAGAGTTTTCGGAAAGTATCCGGTGTGACATCACTGGAAAGGGTGAGTGAATCATCATCGGCTTGCAGCTCAAGCTGGTTTTCAACGGCCAGTTTCTGGACGTCACAGCCCTTTTCCGCTGCTACCTTGAGCAACGGAACGACGTAATTTACCGGTATCAGATACTCAGTCGTCATTGTCGTTATTCTCTCGGTTGTAAGGGTATTATACCAATTCCACCTTCTAAACATGACCTGCGCAGCCATTTTGATCAGCTGGATCTTCGTTGGAATTCCTCGCAATACCCGAGGGCACAAGTAGCCCGGCTATTACTCGTCATTCCGCCTTGTCCATCTGTCCAAATAGCATGCTCGATATCATATTTAGAAGGCGGAATGGGTATTACTTTTGCCTGTTCTGGATGTTGCAGTCATCGTCCGGGTAAACGATGACTGCCTTATTATTCATAAAATAATCACTGTATTCAGCATGCAGTAAACTATTTTTTGAATAATTTCTTGCTGGGTGCGCCGTTTTCACCGGGCCACATGGAACTGCCAATGGTGTCTGCAAATGGCCAGAATGCTTTGGGGTCCAAAGGCTTATTCAGGGAGATGTTCCGTGCCTTGAAGGTCGGTGTCCAAAGGAATGCTTTTGGCTCGCTCTTCACTGGCAGCAACTGGGCAACCGGATCCCATGGGCTTTCATTCAGCTTCAGAGTGCCTTCAACTTCTTCCATATAAGCCGTGCCATAGCGGCTATAGACCTGGACAACATGAGGAGGGAAGTCAAACTTGTAAGGCATCATATCAACAGCACGGGAATACTTAACCCACCACTCATTGACTTCAAAATCCTGCAGATCTTCGGTGATTTCAACAGGACCTTTTACTTTGCCGCTGAACTCTAGGAAGGTATAACCCTGGTGAGTCACACTGGCTTTGACTTCATCAAAAATCCGGTAGTACTTGGTTTCTGCAAAGAACTTGGGTTGTCCCCAGCGCTCTTTACTGCCTGCGATCGCTGCTTCCTGGTCAATACCTATACCCAGTGTGTATTCGCCTTCCACGCCATCAACGTCTGCAGCAACATTCACCACAACACCGTACTCAGGCTCATTCAGAACCGGGAAGTTGTAGATAATGATTTTAACGGTTGGGTTTTTACCTGGCTCAACACCTGGAGGGAGCAGCTTGGCAATGCATTCTGGATCCGTTTCATAGGAGATTTTGAGCATTGGCCAGTTGATGATATCGCCGGGTCTGCCCATAGTCGGTGCGGGAGTTTGGCTCATGAATTGCCTCTCTTCTTGTTTTTTATTATGAAATGCCGCTTAGCCGTTTTCTTTATGAAGGATGGGCGACATTTTCCGCTCATGGCTGTTTTGCGAGGGTTGCCAGGTTTGAGATCCAATGGCCTGGATATACCCAGAGAAAAATTACGGGACTCACTCTCTTAGAGCGTGACAGCAGTCCCGTATACAGCATGGATTAAGCGGTTGCGAGCAGCTCATCCTTGCGGTTTGCTTCTTCCAGCTCCTGCTCATCGTAGAACTGGTTGAACCACTTACGGTACTGACCGATAGGTCCGTCACCATCGCACAGGATCGGAGTTGGTTTGTAGACTTTGTTTTCCCAGATGGGTACGTCCTGTTGAACCTGATGAACCAGTTCCTGAACAAAACCGTCTGCGTAGATTTTCTTCATATCTGACTGAGCGGTCGGCAGAGTGAAGTTAAAGCGCAGGTGGATGTTCTGGTCATCAACAGGCGTTACGGTTGCCATCAATACCACTTCGAACAGGCGCATGAACTTTTGATACGTCTGACCCGGGCCTACGTTGTAGGACTCAAGGCGAGCGGCTTCTAGGTTGTCACCGGTGTGGTTTACAGAGCCATCTTCTTCTACCGCATGGGTTTGAGCATCGAAAATGGTGCTGCGACGGTGACCTTTCATCTCAACTTCACTTTCGGGCATGAAGGGAACGTTATGGACAGTCACAAAGTGAGCAATATCGGCAGCATTTTCACCGGTTTCCTGAATGATTGACTTGATGTTCCAGTCAAACTTGCGGAACTCGGTCCAGCCTTCAGCACCCACTTCGGGGATAACATCCACTTCCCACATCGGTGCCACTTCTTCTTTCGGATGGTACCAGGCCCAGATCATCTGGTTACGCTCAACCACCGGGTAGCTGCGGATGCATGGCTTGTCTTTAACTTTGGGTGGGATGCGCTTGGCGTAGGGGATATCGGTCAGCATACCTGTGCCATCAAACTTCCAGGCATGGAAAGGACAGCTGACACTTTCGCCTTTCACAATACCACCATGACCCAGGTGAGCACCCAGGTGAGGGCAGTAGGCATCAAGCAGAGCGGCTTCACCGGATTCGGTACGGAACAGAACCAGTTCCTTGCCGAAATACTTAACAGCTTTGACTTCACCGACTTTCAGATCTTCCGAGTATTCCACAGCATACCAGCCAAAAGGAATTGGCTTGTTATAACGCTTGCTCATGGAGTGATTCTCCCAAATCCAGTTTTATTGTTGTTGTCATTCAATCCGCACTCAGGAAACGGCCTTCTGAGAAGAAGATCGAATATCCAGCTTGGTAACTGTTGTAAAATAAGTTACCGCAGTGTAACTTTGCAATCAAGTATCCAAATGAACTGAAAATTGTCACAGATCAAAATTCAGGCAGATTGGTGCTCACATGTCGTAGAAGTGGAAAAACACTTCCAATGTCAGCTTGTCGCTAAGAGCGTGGAGAAAAAAATAATGAAAGACTTCAAAGACAAGGTTGCAGTAATTACCGGTGGTGCCAGCGGCGTTGGTCGTGCCATTGCCCTGTTACTGGGTAAAGAAGGCGCCAAGGTGGTTGTCTCTGATATTGAACCGACGGCTCTGGATAAAACCGTGAGTGAGCTTCAGGCCAATGGTGTTGACAGCTTTGGTTTTCAGGCCGACATCACCAAGCAGGAAAGTCTGGACGCTCTGGCAGAAGCCACCCTGGAAAAATACGGTGAAATGCATCTGGTCTTTGCCAATGCCGGTGTCGGAACCGGTGAGGCTGGTAATATGTGGGGCTATAACATGAATGACTGGGAGTGGGGTTTCCGGGTAAACACCTGGGGTCTCATCAATACCATCAATGCGTTCATGCCAAAGCTGATGGCCCAGAAGCAGGAAGCACATTTTGTTGTGACCGGTTCCGGTAACGGTGCTTACTTTATGTTGCCCCATACCCCAATCTACACGGCTACCAAGGCTGCTGCTCAGGCCATTACTGAAAACCTGTACTTCCAACTGCAGCAGATGAACTCCAAGGTTAAAGTGAACGCACTGTTCCCGGGACCTCACGTGGTTAACACCGGCATCTTTAACTCTGAAAGAAACCGTCCGGAAGATCTGCCTACCGATCCTAACAAGCCGGATTCAGGTATTCACTCTGTTGAAGACATGCGTGCGATCATGGCTCAGTTTAAAATGGAGCTGCAGACCACTGAGCCGGAAGAAGTGGCTGAAACGGCACTTCAGGGAATCCGTGAGAACAAGTTCTGGATTGCCCCAATGACGGACAAAATCCGCACCGCGATTCAGGAGCGTACCGACAATATGCTCAATGGTGTTAACCCGACACCACCTAACGTTATCTAAAACCCCGTTTATAGATAACTATTTTTTGCTTCACAGTTCTGTTGTCTGTGAAGCAAAAATCTCCTCTTAATAAAGAACGGTTTCTGGTACTGTCCTGTGTCAGCGACCATTGTGATTCTTATTTTTTAAGGTTAGTTTATCGCTTTATGAGAGCTCCTCCAGAGTCAGAGCGCATAATCCTATAGAAAAGAGGTTAGATCGTTGACTGTCCAGACAATGGGACGCCGCGAACGTAAGAAGCAGGCGGTAAGGGATAAAATCAGTGAGGAAACCATCGCACTGATCAGACGACAGGGGGTTGACGGTGCAACGGTTGAGGCCATTTGTGAAAAGGCAGATATAGCCAAGAAGACCTTCTATAACTACTATGGCTCAAGACATGAGCTGATGATTGAAATCTGTGATTCAAAAATCCTGGTTCTGAACCAGGAGCTGGTGGAGGCAGCCCTTGGGTCGGGGAAGCCACTTGAAGAGCAGCTGACCTTTATGTTTGATCAGATGAAAACGAATTACACCCATGCAGATCATCTTGAAAAAGAGTTGATCGATTATATGGTCTGTAATTTCCCAAACCACCGAAGCCAGGGTGTGAATCAGCTTAACTTTATGAACAAGTGGTACACGAGGCTTTATGAGCACAACGTTGCCCGACTGAAACCTTCGCTGACGCCCGATTTCTGTGCAGAAGTCACCGTCGCCATGGTTAATGGTCTGACGCTGAACTGGCTGAATGATGAACAGTACAATATTGAAGACCGGTTGGATAAATTGAAGTGTTATCTGATTGATAGTTTTCTTACTGAGCCTGCAGGCATTTGACTCATCAGGAGTACGTAACACTCCTGATTTGTATATTACGCATCAACAGGAATGGAAACTTTTGCTGCGAGTCCGGGCATACAATCACTTAGAACAATTGAGCCATGATGCAAACCAGCTACGGCTTTAGCGAGTGATAGTCCCAACCCTAAGCCGCCATCGGTGCGGCTCTTGTCAACACGATACAGGCGCTCAAATACCCGTTCTTTCTCTTCATCTGGAATACCCGGACCATCATCTTCTACTTTCAACCATGCAACACCGTCTGCTTTATCAAGACCACAGCCAAGAGTAATGCTGCTTCCTTTCGGACAGTAACGCAGGGCATTTTCAATCAGGTTTGCGGCCTGCTGGATCAGTAGCTCTCTATCTCCCTGAATAATAACTGGAGACTCTTCTTTAATGACGTGCAGTGACATTTGCGCATCTTCAGCAACGTCCTGGTAAATCTCTGCCACGGTATCTACGACCTGAGCCAGATCTATCCGGGTAAAGCGGCTTCTTCGTGCACCAGACTCAATCTGGGTTATTCTCAGTAAGGCATCAAAAATAGACGTCAGTCGCTGTGAATCCTCAAGGGCATTATCCAGCTCCCTGGAAAAGGATTCACTTTGGCTGGTATGAGATTGCTCTGCCTCATCCCTCAGTGTCAGCAGGTTATGACGTAAGCGGGTGATTGGTGTTTTCAGTTCATGGGCGATATTGGCCGAAATATCCCGCATGGCAGCAACAGAGCCTTCCAGTCGTGACAGCATCTCATCAATGGAGACGGATATCCTTGCCAGATCATTGTAGGTGTGCTTTTCACCGGTACGTGCTGATAAATGACCTTCCGCAGCCGCATTTAATACCGATTCGATTCGTGAAATTCGCTTCTGACTGTGGCGGCTCAATACCATCACAATGAAGGTTGTGAATATCGAGACCAATATGCCTGCCAGAATAAAGCCTGAAGTCAGAACGGCCAGAATTTCATCGTCTTCGATGGGATCATCATCAATATCGCTGAAATCCCGGTTTTGCCCCTTCACCAGTTCTCTGGATTCTTTGACAATCTCCCGGCTCTGCTTGCCCAGTTCGTAATCCACATACAGAAAAGGTAACTATTCAGCACCCTTCATATAAATCTGGAATTTTCTGATTTTTCGACCATCATCTTATACTCAATTTTTCTAACAAATCTCCAGTATGGAACCAGACTTCCCAGCTACTCCGTTTACCGAAGCTCTCCTTAAAGAGAATGAAGAGCTTCGGACCGAGAATGCGCTTTTACGGGAACGTTGCAGCGAACTGGAAGAAAGGGTTAATAAAAACAGTCAAAACAGTAGTAAGCCACCATCGTCAGATGGTTATCAAAAGCCCAGTAAAAAAGGGAGTGATAAAGGTGATACATCTTCCAAAGAAGCCCCCTGCTCCTCACAGGAAACACCGAACCCCAAAAGCCTTAGACCATCTTCAGGCAATAAACCAGGTGGCCAGAAAGGTCATCAAGGCTCTTGTTTGAGACGTGTCGCCTTACCCGATTATGTCAGGCATCTGAAGGTTGAAAAATGTTGCTGTTGCCAGTCTTCGCTTATCGATATTAAACCCACCAAATACATTGAGCGACAGGTTTTTGATCCAGGTAGACCCGGAGAATTTGAAGTTACCGCGTACTGGGCAGACGTTAAAGTATGTCCTTGTGGTAAACGGAACACCGCTGAGTTTCCCCAAGGAGTGAAAGCCGCTGCTCAATACGGAGAAGTGACTCAGGCAATGGCTGTTCATTTAAACCAGTATCACTTCATCCCATATCACCGGGTGTCTGAGTATTTCAATACTATTTATTGCATGAGTGTCAGCGCAGGCTCTGTTGCCAATTTTGTTGCCTATACCCATGAGAACCTGGCCTCTACTGAGCAGAGTATCCGCGATGCTTTACAAGAAAGTCCGGTTGCAGGAGCGGATGAAACTGGCATGCGGGTTGACGGTTCACTGTGGTGGTTACACATTATGCGAGATGACCAATGGACGCTTTACTACCTCTCAGAAAGGCGAGGTTGTGAAGCAATGGATGCAATGGGCATCCTGCTGACTTTTGCAGGCATTCTGGTTCACGATCATTGGAAGTCCTACTTTGCCTATGCGGCAGTGCATGTGCTTTGTAATGCCCATCATCTGAGAGAGCTTCAGGGAGTTGTCGATAGGGATGCGAATAAGCTGGCTCTGCGGCTGATGAAATTGCTTACGCTCTCCTGGCACTTCTGCAAGAAATACAAAGCAGCCGGTCTGACTCAAATGCCTGGTGCAATACAGCTTCGCATTGAGACGATATACGACCAAATCCTTCAAAGGGCTCTCACGAAGGAAACCGCTTATATGGAAAAACAACGACAGGTGCTTGGACGTAAGAAGGTCAGGAATACCAAGGCCTACAACCTGTTCAAAAGGCTTATTGAGTTTAAGGTTGAAACGTTGCGCTTCATGTCGGACTTTTCAATTCCCTTCGATAACAATGGCAGTGAACGTGATGCCAGGATGGCCAAACTTAAGCAGAAGATCTCAGGCTGCTTCAGAAGCGAAGACGGAGGTACCATGTTTACCCGAATCCGAAGCTATTTATCATCTGCTAAAAAGCAGGGGTTGAACATATTTCAGGCGCTTCTTAAAGCGGTTCGAAATTACAACAATACGCCTTTGCTGGGTGCTGAATAGTTACCAGAAAAGTAACGGAAGCCATCAACACCAGGCTTATGATCGAGACAACGCCAAACATTAAACCCTGTTGAATCGCAGAGCTTTTGAGCCATGTGGGCAGTTGGTTGGGCAGGCGTTTCCATAATGCCGATAAATACAGGCGTATCTCCTGAGTATCAGGAAACTGGAATTTCATGAGTTCACACCTGCCGTCGTTTTATGCTCCAGTTTATAGCCTGCGCCTCGGACGGTCTGAATCAACGTATCGCCAAACGGTTTTTCAAGCTTGTTTCTCAAACGGCTGATGTGTGTTTCTACAACACTGGTCTGAGGGTCAAAGTGAATATCCCAGACATGTTCAAGCAGCATGGTTCTGGTGATTACCCGTCCCGGATGGCGCAGGAAAAGCTCAAGTATACGAAATTCTTTGGGTTGCAAATCCATAGTCTGCCCCTGGCGCATGGCGGAGTGTTCAAACAGGTTGATAACCACATCACCATAGGTCAGCTCAGGCTTTGTCTCGGTTGACTTTAGAATCTGCCGTCTGGACAGTGCAGTGATCCTGGCCAGTAACTCGGAAAATGCAAAAGGCTTGGTCAGGTAGTCATCCCCTCCAGCTTCAAGCCCTTCTACGCGATCATCAACGCCACCCAGTGAGGTAAGAAACAGGATGGGGGTTGCCACCTGGGCAGCCCGAAGCGCCTTTACCAGCGACAGCCCGTCCAGCCCGGGCAGCATGCGGTCAACAACAGCGACATCATACTGCTCTGTCATGCAAAGTGTCAGGGCGTGTTTACCATTATCAACCAGCTCAATCTGATGGCCGGCTTCACGAAGCCCCTTTTCTATAAAACTGCTGAGGCTTACATCGTCCTCTACCAGCAATACCCGCATGACCATGTTCTCTTTTGTATAAGACATCGCTGCGGCTTAGGCCGCAACGATTGGGTTGTTGTTGGGTTCCTGCGTATCAGCTGGTGCTGTGAGATCATTTTTTCGGGTTTTATAGTGCTGCCATTTGGCAATGATCACCGCTGCCACGCCAGCTAATAAACAGGCACCCAGAGTTAACAGCCCCATCATGAAAAACAGGGAGAACGATACCACGCCGGTCACTTCTTTAAGACCATTTTTGCGTATTTTCATGGCTGTTGATCGAATTCGGGACCACAGACCAGATGTTGTTTCAGATGAGTTCATCGAATGACTCCCGCATACCATTGAATGGTTTTCTATTAAGATTTGCTGACAGGTCTGACAGCGTCAATTCTGGTTTCGATGTGCTGACCACGGGCGTTCAACAACTCAATTTCATAAGACACTTGGTTGTGGTCGTCTTCCATTTCCACATGCCATACCTTGCCACCAAACTCAGACTCGGACTGTTGAACCGCCTCTTTCAAGGAGAGGTATTTGCCATTACTGATGCCTGACAGCCACAGGGCGTTTTCAAGCTGGTCATCATGGTCGTTATCGTGACCACTACGGTGATTGCTCAGAATGACTTCACCGCTTTGAGCATCAATAATGGTTTTGATCTCTTCACCGTTTTTATCAGCCAGTTTAATTTCATACACTGCCTGACCCATTTCAACTTCACGTTCTGCCTCAAGTGGTTCTGCGCCGGTATGGTTTCTGGCAATTTCTACCGCTTTAAGCAGAGGCACCGCATCTTCGCTGAGGGACGTAGGTGCATCACCTGCATTGGCTGAACCTATGGCCATCATTGCGCTCATACCGATAAAGGCAGACAGGGCAGCGGATTTAACAATGTTTGACTTTTTCACAGTAACTTCCTCATAACCAGGGTAAACATGACAGGGACATCCCCTGTCGATGTGACCACTTTACCCGGGAAGATTTTCAGGAAGGTTTCCGGAACTATACATTTTTGTAAGATTTGGCGTTGATGGTTAACGTTGTCCTTTACCTGTCCTGAAGCATTTGTCCAGAAGGTAAGAGACAAGGACACCGGTACCTACACCAATACATGATTCAAACAGGCGCAGGCTGGCATTGAGAACCGGGTTTATGTCCGAGACAGTTGAGACAATGATGACGACTGAAATGGTGATTGCTGCCAGCTTAACATGTTGCCCACAGTTGATCCGATAGCAAAGGAGTGAAGCCGCACCAATAAAAATAGCATAGGTAATGGCGTTAAAAGTGAAAAACAGCAGGTAGATTGCAGCAAGAACAGAGCCAATGGCTGAACCGATAATCCTGGTTTTTGCGGTAGAAATACTTTCCTGCACAGTGGCAGGTTCAGACACTATCAATCCCGAGATGACCGCCCATAATCCGCCAATCATGGCCGTTGGCTCGTAGGATAGCCAGCTGAAAACATAGCCTGAAATATAAGCGACAAAGGAGATACTGCTATAACGAACGGTTGAACGAATGGCCATTCGTTCCATACATCAACACCCTGATCATTTTGGGTAATTGAAATATAGTCAATCTGGGAACGATCGAGTGGGGGGGCCTTTAGCACCCCCTTTGAATAGAAAGCTATTTCAGGCAGTGCCTTCTTTCATCTTTTGATGAAGTTCCTTGTAATAGGGCATCGCCTCTTTCATACCACTTTCCGTTGTATAGAGAGGCTCATACCCCAGGTCGCGGCGGGCTTTATCGATGCTGAAAAAATTATCAATACCGATTCTTTCAAGAGCCAGAGTAGACTGAGGTGGTTCGCCGACCTTAAACCACTGGTGTAGTTTCTCCCAGGCTGCGATAACTGTTTTAATGAGCTTATAGGAGATTCGTTTTTTCGGATAAGGGTAACCCAGCTGTTCGACCAGTGGGCGGGAGAACTCCATCATGTTGATGGGGTCTCCATCGTTGATGAAATAAGCCTGACCCGAGGCGTTGCCTCTCTTGCTGAGTTGACTGGCAGCCAGCAGTTTTCCGTGAATCAGGTTGTGTACATACGAGTTATCGAGTCGTGCTTTTCCATCACCTACCAGAGCCTTAAAGGAACCGTTGATCAGCTCCTTGATCAATAGTTTAAACATGGTCTGGTCACCAGGCCCCCAGATACCGCTGGGGCGTATTGCACAGGTATATAGCCCGTTCCGGCCATTTGCCGCCAACACCTGCTGTTCTGCTTTGGCCTTGGTTTCTGTATACAGATCGCGAAAACCATCGACGTAAGGTAGCGCCTCATTACCATTGGCAATGGGTTGACCATTGATAACGACACTGTTGGAACTGGTATAAACCAGTCGTTTAACCCCCTGAGTCAGGCAGGCATCAATAATGTTCTGTGTACCGCCAAGGTTGATGTCATAAGACAGCTTTTTCACCTGCTGACTGACTACTTTGGTTGAACGAATTTCAATAACAGCAGCCGTATGAAAAACCGTATCAACTCCTTCACATACTTTAGTGACCAGTGTTTTATCACAGATATTTCCCTGTACCTTCTCCAGGCCAGGGTGTTCAAGATCACACTCTGCCAGGTCGAATACTCTAACCTGATGCCCCCGGTTAAGAAGCTCTCTGGCAAGATTTTTACCCAGAAAGCCGGCACCACCAGTGACCAGAACTTTACCAAGCTCCACAGGTTCAGGAAGATTATTTTCGGTTGTCATAAGCGAAGTACACTGCTGTCATTATTATTGTTCATGATGAAAATGATGATATCCCCCAATCGGTTACTGGCTTGAGGAAAGAGCATTATCAACTGATTGCTTCTGAGTCATTTTTGTCAATCCCTGCACGTGTCACATACCACATATGGATTACGGGATTCACGAAAGCCCGTCTTGGTGCGGACGAATGTTCCGGTTTCAACAATGGGCGGTATAATACGAATCAATCGATTTCTTATGAATAGGCTTACTCATGGCGTATACGGCAGCCGCATTACACATTCTGGTCAAACATAAAGAGCTGGCTGAAGACATTATTCAACAGCTTAAAAAAGGCGCCAAGTTTGATGTTCTGGCGAAGAAGCACTCTACTTGCCCATCGGGTAAAAAAGGTGGGCACCTGGGAGAGTTCAGGAAAGGTCAGATGGTGCCAGCCTTTGACAAGGTCTGCTTTACCGGTGAGTTGCTGACCCCTCATCTGGTGAAAACCAAATTCGGCTGGCATGTGGTCAAGGTGCTTTATCGAACCTAGAACGTGTTTATTCTAAGCTTCTGTTTTATTGCTTCAACCAACTCTGGAAACTGCTTTCCTCCTGAGTCGCTGCCCATAAAGTGCCCCCGGTCTTTGAATTCGAAATAGTCCGGGGTCAGCTGATCACGGACATATCGGGCTTCGTCCACTGGAATCAAATAGTCATCTTCTGAGTGAAACTGGATGATCCACTGTTGGTTTGCTTTAATGGCATCCCACTGCCAGGGAGCTTCATAAAAACCACTGGCTTTTTCATTGGGGTCACCAAGGTCCGTGTGGCAGGCAGAAACCAGAACGCTGCCAATCAGTGAATGGCTCTCTGCATAGCGCATAGCGGCCAAGGCTCCCGACGAGTGACCAATTAGAATCGCATTATTGTCACCTGCGAGGTGTTTTTCCATAAACTCAAGCCATACGTTCTGATGAGCGATGACATTATCCGGAAAGGTTTCAAGGATGACTTCTAGCCCAAGAGCAGAAAGCCCTCTGGCGGCGGACTGGTACCAATGATGGGAGGCGGTACACCCCCCATTACCGTGGATAAAAAGAACTTTCATCGTTTTTTCCAGCGATTGGATGCTTCCGTTCACTGTAGCTTGTTTATTCTGGGTAGAGTTTACCCAGCTCCGGATTTGTTTCCTTTTCCGTTTTCTTTGCTCTGACGCTTCTGCACTCATCCATCAAGTTATATAAAAGCGTTTCTGTGTCCGCCGTATTGGTCTGAGCCGAATAGAGACTCCCAGAGAGTTCGTTACAGATGGTTTTGAGCTTGCTGGAGCCAATCAGGTTCAGGCAGTCAGTCAAACAGGTTGATTCTGAGTGGTTAGGATACATTGTGCTTGTGAAAGTATGGCTCCAGTTTTGAAGTTCACTCAGTGCAAGACGCACATTTTTCTGCTGACAGGCCGATTCCAAGCGGGCAAATGCATCCGCCTCCTGCAGAGGGCTTTCAGGTGATTGAAGTGCATCGTTTGCTTTTTCACGATAATCGCGCGGTTTATTTTTGTTTGATTTAAATCTCCAGAACCCCAGAGTTACCAGCCATAGCAATAGGAAAAGCGCCGTTAAAAACTGCCATAAGCGAAGGGTGTTCTCATTTGGCTGGCTGGCAATAACTGCAGGATGAGAACTGTCATCCGTTTTTTTTACGTCCAGGTCTTCTGGTGGAGCGACTGCAACAGTGGATGTTTGTTCAGAAACTTTAGGGTCTGGAGCCACATGGAGTGTGATAGCTGGCAGCTTTGCGGTATTAACTTCTCCATTGGTAGTATCAAACCAGATGTATTCGACAGCAGGAAGGGTAATGGTTCCCGACTGGGTTGGAATCATGGCGATGGAGTCCGTTCGCTGCCCCTGGATCCCGTTGCGCGTTTCGCGGTCTTCAGTACCGGACTTATCTGGATAGCTGTTAACGCCTGATGGTTGTGACATTAGTATAGGAGGTAGTTGCGCGGCAGTAAGACCATCTGCTTTGATCGTAATAGTGCGTGTGATGGCATCACCAACTTTCAACGTACTAAGTGGCTGGCTCCACTTCTCCTGAATGGTCAGGTTTTTAGCAGGGAGCCAGGTTTCTTTTGATGGGTAGCTCTCAGGCTGTGGCTTTACTTCAATTCTGATTTCAGGTGACCGTGCAATGACCGGTTTGCCACTGTTGGAAAATAGACTGGCAAATGGGTCGCGGGATTCCACCGCAACCCCGGTGAAGGTTAGTGAAGGAATCACCATGTCTCCCACTGCCTGAGGGTGAATTGAGAATTTCAGTTCAATACCCAGGTAGCGAATTCCATCAATGATTGTATCAAACTGCCGGGTTTCGCCCAGTTGTTGTATGAGGGCATCGTCAATATCAAGAGCGCTTAGGCTTTTATTATCGTAAAGCTGAACACTGAAGAAAATCTGCAGAGTTAATATCAACTCCTGTTGAACATAGATACTCTCACTGCTTACTTCCGCTTTCATAAACAGCGGGCTGGAATCATTTCCTGGTTGATCTTCCTGCTTGTCACTGACTTTAATGGTGATCGGCTCAGATTCCTGGTCACCTAACTTGATGGGGGGAATGATCAGAGTGCCCTGCTGTTTTGGGGTCAGGGTAATGACCCAGTCACGAGCGTACTCCCATTTACCGTTGATGTTATTGGTTTTGCTCTGCTGTCGGGTACCCAACACATCAAAACTCCACTCCAGCGGTGATAAATCTGGTACATCACTGCTATTCACATCCGTATGAAGGGTGAGTTCAAGCGTTTCATGGCTGGCAATAACGGTTTTATTGACGCTGGCTGTAAAAGCCGCATTGGCCAAAAGGGGCATCAGCAGGCCAGTCAGGAGGAGCGGACGAATGCTCAATAGCAGGTTTCTGGCTCGTTTCATTAAGTATCTAGCAGTATGGTTTGTCATGATACGAGTGACTGTTTGATAAAAACAGGATAATAAAAAGGTTAGTGGTTGCCAGAGTGTTCGAGGGGTTACCATGATGTTCCGTCCCTCATGTTTTGTTGTTGAGCTCGTTGCTGTTGTAAAAATTTTCTACGTAATAAGCCACCCGGATCATCAGGAATGGTTCTCAACCAGCTCTCTATTGCCTGTTGCTCAGGAGAGAGTGGCTGTTCATCAGAAGGCTCAGCAATAGACTGTCTGGCTTGCTCACTGGAGTTGTCTGGTTCGTCTGAATCTGATTGTTGAGCAGTATGTGTGGGGTTTTCTTCTGATGATTCCTGCGAAGGTTCACTCTGGTTTGGCTGTTGGCTTTTATTGTTGGCAGTGCTGTTTTGATTGGGTGCATGCTGAGCCTGATGCTCAGACTCCCGTTCAGAGGCATTTTCTGTGTTACTTGAATTCTGCCTGTCCTTCTGGTTTTCAACGTCAGAATTTTGGGGGCGGTTACCCGTATTGTTGTCCTGTTCTCCATCACCGCCCTGTGACTGCTGGCTGTTTTCATTTTGAGTTCTCTGCTGATCCTGGCCACTGCTATTCTGCTCACTTTGTTGTTGAGACGACTTATTTTGCTGATCTTGAGAAGAACGTTGATTCAACAGTTGTTCAACCAGGTTACGATTGAATTTTGCATCCTCCATATCAGGGGCTTGAATGATTGCCTGGTCATACGCTTTCAGTGCTTCCTGAAGCTTGCCGGCCTTTGCCAGTGCATTAGCACGGTTATAATCGTCACTTGCACTCTTATCTTCGCTACCCTGGGTGCTTAAAAGTGAGGCGGCTTCCTCAAACTGCTGATTCTGGAACAGGGCTTCTGATTTCCAGGAAGGGTCAGCAAACAGGGTTGATGCCAGCTCTGGGTTACCTGCCTGAAGTGCTTTCTGTCCCTGTTGATCCCTGGTCTGCCAGAGGTCATCCCAGTTGAATGCTCTGGCATCTTGAGCCATTGGCAGTGATACAATCATCACAGCAATCAACCATCCCCTGCGGAAACTGAACAGTGCCAGAGGCAGTAACAGCCAGACCAGCCAGTAACCGGCATCATGCCATTGTTCAAGCTCCTGGTCGGTCGACTCGTGTTCGGAAAGTAGCGGTTTATCACTGGTCATGGGTACTAGCGTTTTAAGGTCTGTATCCGCCAGAGTCATCGTTTGGTAACGTCCTCCATTAGCTCGGGCCAATGCCTGTAGGCGGCTCTGCTCCAACTGTGGAACAACAATGGTTCCCTCATCATCCTTAAGATACCCACCTTCGGGGAGTGGAATCGGGGCTCCCTGCTCGGTGCCCGTTCCAAGAATAGAAAGGCGAAGGGCGCTGCCTTTTAGTAAGTTGGTTATTTTTTCTGCCTGAGCTTCAGAGACGGAACCTGTAATCAAGAGAATATCTCCGGGCTTATTGCTCCCCTGTATTATCAAGTCTCTGGCCAGTTTTACTGCTTCAACAGGGTTATTGCCCTGGACAGGCATAAGGTCAGGGCTTAGCGCTTTAACCAGATTGTTCAGTGTGCGACTGTCGTCCGTTAAGGGCGCAACTGTGTGTGCTGATCCCGCATAGGCAACCAGCGCGGAAAGTCCTTCGCTTCGCTGATTGAACAGATCCTGCAGTTTAAACCGGACCCGGGTAAGCCGGTTTGGCGAGAGGTCTGCGGCGTACATATTCAAAGAAAGGTCTACAGCAACTGCCAGAGGGTGTTGGCTTTTACTGATCGGGACAGGATGCTTAACCCAGGTGGGACCTGCCATTGCCAGGCAGGTGAAAGCCCAGCCAGACATAATCAGTATCAGTGGCCAGCGAACTGGCTTTTTATATTCACCCTCCAGTAACCAGGGAAGCAGTTCTGGAGCAATGACGTTTGTCCAGCTTCCCAGGGCTTTGTGTTGTTTCCATAGAAGCGCTGCCAGAATAAAGCAGGGCAGCAGCATAAGAAGCCAGAGTGGCCTTAGAAAATGAAACTGAGAAATTAACTCCATCATTATCGGCCTCTCCATTTAGCCGCATTGCTTACATTGGCTTCACCGCTTTGGGGTAATAGGTTTGCTGGCATAAGCCTAATGAGAGCAGGTATCAGGCTGAGAAGCAGCGCCAGACCCAGGGGCCAGAAGAAGAGGTTTTTACTGGGGCGGAAAACGTCTTCTTCCTGCATCGTAGGCTCAAGTTGATCCAGCAGTGCATAAATTTTGTCGAGTTCCTCAACATTGCGAGCCCGGAAGTACTGACCTCCCGTCAGCTCTGCCATTTCCTTCAGCGTTTTTTCATCCAGATCAGCGGATGGGTTAATCCGGTGAGCACCAAAAAAACTGCGTTCAATCATCTCATCGGCTCCCAGACCAATGGAGTAGATTTTGATCTGCTCTTCTTTTGCAATCTGGGCAGCCTGTAATGGTGAAATCTCTCCAGCCGTATTCGCACCATCGGTGAGGAGAATAAGTACCCGGCTGTCTTCGGGCCGCTTGCGTAAATGCTTGACTGCAAGGCCTAGTGCATCACCGATGGCTGTTTTATTGCCTGCCATACCGATACCGGACTCATTCATCAGTGTTTTTAGGGTTTGTCGGTCGAAGGTCAGGGGTGTCTGGAGGTAGGCCTGAGAGCCAAACAAAATCAGTCCAAGCCGGTCACCCCGGCGACGCTCTATAAAGTCATTCATTACGGATTTTGTGGCAGACAGTCGATCAACCTGGCGCCCGTTAAGAACCATGTCATTGATTTCCATACTACCCGAGAGGTCAACGGCCATCATCAAGTCACGGCCGCTGTTCTGGTATTCAACCGGCTCTCCAAGCCATACCGGTTTGCTGGCAGACATCAGAAGCAGAGCCCATATTAGCCAGAGCATGAACAGACGGGCTTTTGGTGTTGGTGTTTTCTCTGTGCCTTGAGAGCCAACCATTGATGACAACTCCCGGTAAAAGGGAATGTGTAGAGCTGAGCCATTACCACTGCTGGCGGGTTTAATAAACCAATAAACCAGCAGAGGTAACGGCAGTGCGATCAGAATCCAGGGCAATTCAAGCTCAAGCATGGTGCTTTTTTATCCATCGCCGGGTCAGTGTAAAAATATCTTCAGCGGACAGTGAAGAATTAGGGTTATAGCGGTCATTATTGAATGCACTGTGGTTGAGAAATTCAGGCGTTCCACCTGTTTCAGCCAGAAATTGGCACCAGTGGTCACCGCTCAGGCTGGCTACCTCTTTTTGTGGGAAAGCCCGAAGAGCCACTTTTTTCAAGATCACGTTGCAGTCCTGTGCAAAACGAACGGGTGTCTGATGCTCCTGATAGTCAGCCAAAGCCTTTTGAGTTTCCTGCAGTGCAACGGTGCGATAACGCTTTTTTCTCCAGCGACGAACGGCGTGTAAAGTCAGAAACGTGATTAAGGCGACCACGATTATTGTCAGTACCCACCAACCAATAGCGGGAGGCCAGAAACCAACTGGGTCAGGCAGATGATTAGGGCGGAGCTGGTCTAATGGGGTTAGCATTTCCATGACTACTCCAGATGGTTAACCCTGACCCCATAAAGGCTCAGAAGCTGCTGTGCGGAAGGTTGTGCTGCGGTTATCTGTAACAACGGAATTCGAAAACGTGAAAGCATACTTTGCAGTTGTTCATTTTTTGCATGGTAGTGCTGCTGAAACTGCTGACGGAGTGGTTGGAGTCTGGTATTGATCGTCAGGTTGTGCATTCCATCCGTTACGCAATACTGATTTGGGATAGGGAGTTCCTGCTCCAGCGGGTCACTTACCTTGATGGCCATCAATTCTGTATGTCGGGCAAGTTGGGACAGATGCTGCTCAGCTTCGTCATTTACATGGTGGAAGTCACTGATCAGAAAGATCTGTGTACCCGGGTGAGCAACGCGACGGGCATGTCTGAGCGTTCTGGTTAACCCATGTTCGGCATCCAGGCTGGGTACAGATGCAGCCCGGAGTTTAAGGTTCATTTTTTCGGTCTGATTCAGCCAGTGCATCAGGGTTTTTCTTGAGCGTTTCGGTCGTGTCTCCTGAAGCTCCTGTTCATTAAAAATGACACCACCGATACGATCACCGTGGTTTAGTGTTGCCCAGGCGATCAGAGCCGATATTTCAGCGGCAGTCACGGACTTGAAGTTGAGTCTGCTGCCGAAAAACATGGAGTGGCTCTGATCCAGTAGTACCATCACAGGCCTTTCACGCTCCTCCTGAAAGACCTTGGTATGGGGTTTCATTCGTCTGGCGGTAACACGCCAGTCAATGGATCGGATATCATCGCCAAACTGGTAGGCTCTGACTTCTTCAAAATCGACGCCTCTTCCTTTAAAAGGAGAGCGAGCGTTTCCGAGCATCTGCTGATGGCTTCGTCCAGGCTGAAACAATGGCAGGTCCTTAGCTTGAAGTCGCAGGTTGACCAGGCTCTGCAATGTACAATAGGCACCACTCATAGCTCTTCCTAGGCTACAGGCACCAGTTTCAATAACTGGCTGATAATCTGGTCTGCATCTTTTCCTTCTGCTTCAGCCTCAAAGGTCAATAGCAGTCGGTGGCGGAGAACATCATGGGCAACGGCCTGAACATCGTCAGGGCTGACAAAGTCACGACTGTCAAGCCAGGCATGGGCTCTTGCACAGCGATCCAGGGCAATAGTACCCCTTGGGCTAGCCCCGTACTCTAACCAGCCTGCCAGCTGATCACTGTATAGTTTGGGGTTGCGACTGGCATGAATGAATTGAACAATATACTCCTCCACCGATGGCTCCATATGAACAGCCAGTATTTCCTGACGGGCCTGAAGAATTTCTTCCTGTTTCAGTGGGTTCTGGGGTCGTTCAATGAGGGAATGCATGGCTTCCCCTCTGGCCAGCTTCAATATGGCGCGTTCTGCGTCAACGTCAGGGTAACTGACGCGGACATGCATTATAAAACGGTCTAGTTGAGCCTCTGGTAAGGGGTAAGTCCCTTCCTGTTCGATAGGATTCTGGGTGGCCATGACCATGAAAACATCCGGAAGTGGATAAGTTTTCTGCCCAACACTGACCTGACGCTCAGCCATGGCTTCCAGTAACGATGATTGAACCTTGGCCGGGGCACGGTTGATCTCATCAGCAAGAATCAGGTTGTGGAAGATGGGACCCGGTTGAAAACGGAAGCTGCCATCTTCAGGTAAGTAAATGTCTGTGCCGGTGACGTCGGCAGGTAGTAGGTCAGGTGTAAACTGAATTCTGTGAAAGTCGGCATCAATACCATCCGATAGAGCTTTCACTGCCCTGGTCTTCGCCAGCCCTGGTGCACCTTCAACCAACAGGTGTCCATCCGCAAGCAAGGAGATTAACAGTCGGTTAACCAAGTGCTCCTGACCGATAATGGTGCTGTAAAGGTAGTTTTTCAGCTGACTGAATTGTGTAAAACAGTGGCTTGTCGACATTCTATCTGAACCCGAAAATCTGTCTGCGTCTTTTTTAAAAGGGAGTATGAGAAAGGTCAGGACACCTCTCCACCAGAAAGCTTCTGACACATTCCGATCTAAACATGAAATTCTACAAGTCATTTTGACTATTTATAAGCCCCATTCCCTAGGCTTGGCGAATGCTTTACGGATATAAGTCTTAATTTTGACAGTGCTGTTTAATATAGGTTCATGAAGGCCGATGGTCTAGTACAAGGATTTTACTTTTTAAAAGATGAATACATATTGGAGACGCCAGGGATGGGGCAGTTAAATAGTCTGGAACGTGAAGAGACGCTGGATAAACTGATTGATAATTTAACGCCCTATGTTCCGGTTGAGCAGCTGGACAGTTTTCGGGAGTTTGTTTACCGGTATTACTCTCTGGATACCCATCCTGACCTGACCAGGGGGCATTGGCAGGATTTGATGGGGGCAACCCAGTCATTCTGGAAATTTATCCAATTCCATAATCCTGATGAGCCCCGAATTGAGGTCATTAATCCGGAATACAATCTCCATGGTTGGCACTCCAACCATACTGTTGTGCGTATTCTGCACAGGGATATGCCCTTTGTAGTGGATTCCGTCAGAATGAAACTCAATGAGTATGGCTCTACGATTCATCTGCTGCGCAATGGGGTTACTTATTCAAGACGCTCTGCGGAAATGACGTTACTTTTTTCTGATGAGCCCGTTGATGGGGAGTTTATCAGTCGTGAAGCCTTTGTATATCTGGAGATAGACCGCTGTGAAGATCAGGCAGAACTCACCGCTTTGATGAGCCAGTTAAGCGGGGTTCTGGCAGATGTTAGCCGTGTTGTCGATGATTTTGAAGAAATGACTGGGCGTGTTAAGCGGCTGGCTGCGGTCATTGGACATTTGAATACTCTGCCTGGCAACTCTGTAGAAGAAGAGGACGATGTTCAGGCATTTCTTGAGTGGCTGCTGGATGACAACTTTACTTTTCTTGGTTATGAAGAGCTCATTGTTACTGAGCATGATGGTGTCCGACAACTTATACGCCCTGCGGAGTCCCTTTTGGGATTGTTGAAGCCAGCAGCTGAGGGTGAGTCTGAACAGTTAGCCCTGGAACCGTTTGTTGAACATGATGTATTTGAATTGACCGAGCGTTTGTCCTTCTCAAAGGCTTCGGTGAGGTCTAGTGTGCATCGCCCGGCTTATCCTGACTTCATTACCATTCGACGCTTCGATGATCAGGGGCGGCTAGTTGGAGAAGCACGTATAGTGGGTTTGTACACCTCTCCGGTGTATCGAAAGACGCCCTATGCCATTCCTTATATTCGAAATAAGGTGTCGGCGATTATTCAACGCTCAGGGCTTGACCCAAGAAGCCATCACGGCAAAGATCTCATTCAGATACTGGAAATTTTTCCTCGGGATGAACTGTTTCAGACGACTCAGGATGATTTGTTTGAAACGTCGATGTCTATCCTGCGTATGCAGGAGCGTAAGCAGATTAAAGTGTTTATCCGGCAGGACCCTTATGGACCGTTCTGTTCGGCACTGGTTTTTGTTCCAAGGGATATTTACAGTACTCATTTTCGCCAGCGTGTCGAGAGGATTCTCTGTCAGCGACTGGAAGCTGAGGACAGTGAGTTTACTACTTATTTTTCAGAATCCATCCTTGCCAGAGTCCATTTTGTTTTCAAATTAAAAGGACGTATTGATTACAGCCTGGATGTTATCACCCGTGAAATCATCCTCGCCGCGTCATCCTGGAGTGATGATCTTCGAGAGTCTGCTCTGGAAGCGTTTGGAGAAGTCCGGGGTAATAAGCTGTTGTCTCGATTTGTGGATGGCTTTAGCGCTGCTTACCAGGAAGCTTTCAAACCTCAATCGGCAGTGACGGACATTCGCCATTTTGAAATGATGAACGCGAACCGACCACTGTCGATGGGCTTCTACCAATCATTGAATGATAGTGACAATCAGGTACACCTTAAGTTATATCATTATATTGAGCCACTGCCTCTGGCAGACCAGATTCCTATTATTGAAAATCTGGGACTACGTGTTTTGGGAGAATATCCTTACCTGGTTCATAGTAGCAGTGATGAAAAGATCTGGATTCATGACTTTCAACTCAGTTTTGATGCCCGAATCAATCTGGATCTGCAAAAAGTAGGCTCAATCTTCCAGGAAGCTTTTGAAAAAATCTGGTTTGGTGAAGCTGAGAATGACCGCTTCAATCGACTGGTGTTATCCGCCGGCTTGAGCTGGCGTCAGGTGGCAATGCTCAGGGCATATTCACGCTACCTGAAGCAGATTCGGGTTGGCTTCAGTCAGTCTTATATTGCTGAAACATTGTGCAACAATATCGACATTGCCCGATTACTGGTGGAGCTGTTTGAAGTTCGTTTTAATCCTCAGCTGGATCTTTCCCAAACTCAGCGTCTTGCTCATCAGCAGCAGATCCAGCAGAAGATTCTTCAGGCTCTGGATCAGGTGTCAGTGCTGAGTGAAGATAAAGTAATACGTTGTTATCAGAACGTCATTAAGGCAACCCAGAGAACCAATTTCTATCAGCAGGATCAGAACGGCAACACTAAGTCTTATATCTCACTCAAAATGGCTGCTCGGGAAATCCCGGATATTCCGAAGCCTGTTCCTCTTTATGAAATTTTTGTTTACTCCCCGATTGTTGAAGGTGTTCATCTCAGGGGGGGGAAGGTAGCTCGGGGAGGCTTGCGCTGGTCTGATCGGGTTGAGGACTTTAGAACGGAAATTCTTGGACTGGTAAAAGCGCAACAGGTGAAGAATGCGCTCATTGTCCCTGTCGGAGCCAAAGGAGGGTTTGTACCTAAGCAGCTTCCAGTTGATGGAACTCGTGAAGCCATTATGGAGGAAGGTATTCGTTGTTATAAGACCTTTATCAGGGGGCTTTTGGATATAACGGATAATCTGCTGGATGGTAACGTTATCCATCCAGATGATGTTGTGATTTATGATCAAAGTGACAGTTATTTGGTCGTCGCTGCCGATAAAGGAACGGCTTCATTTTCTGACATCGCTAACAGTATTGCTGAAGAGTATAACTTCTGGCTGGGAGATGCGTTTGCTTCTGGTGGCAGTGTTGGGTATGACCATAAAAAAATGGGGATTACCGCCAAGGGTGCCTGGGTTTCTGTTCAACGACACTTCAGGGAAAAAGGCATTCATGTTCAGAAAGATGTGATCTCTGTGATTGGTGTTGGCGATATGTCTGGCGATGTATTTGGGAACGGTCTGTTATGTTCTGAGACGATTGCGTTAGTAGGTGCTTTTAATCATCTTCACATCTTTGTTGATCCTAACCCCGATGTTTACCAGAGTTATGAAGAGAGAAAGCGGTTGTTTGATTTGCCCCGCTCCAGTTGGACAGACTATGACACATCCCTGATTTCTGAGGGGGGAGGGGTCTTTTCCCGACAGGCAAAATCAATTGTCATCAGCCCAGCTATGAAACAGCGCTTTGGTATCACAGTAGATCAGCTACCACCCAATGAGTTAATCCGCTGCATGCTGAGAGCTCCGGTTGACCTTTTATGGAATGGCGGTATTGGAACTTATATCAAGTCCATGAGGGAAACGCATGGTGACGTAGGTGACAAGGCCAATGATCCTCTGAGAATTAATGGGTGTGAGGTGCAGGCCAGTGTTGTTGGAGAGGGGGGGAATCTGGGGCTTAGTCAACTTGGTCGGATGGAGTATGCACTCCAGGGAGGAGGGTTGAATACCGACTTTATCGATAACTCCGGTGGTGTCGATTGTTCCGATCATGAGGTAAATATCAAGATCCTGCTAAATGACATTGTTTCCAGCGGTGATATGACGCTTAAGCAGCGGAACCAGCTTCTGGAGAGTATGACTGATGAAGTTTCCAACCTGGTTCTGACCAACAATTACCGCCAGACTCAGGCTATTTCTGTGGTTGAGTCAGATGTCGTTTCAAGAATGGGCGAGTACCGTCGTTTTATGGAGCACCTTGAGAGACAGGGTAAGCTGGATCGTACTATTGAATTTCTACCGGATAATGAAACGATCGCTGAACGCTCAGCTAATGGACAAGGTTTGACCAGACCCGAACTCTCTCTGCTGGTTTCCTACAGTAAAGCGGATCTCAAAGAGGCATTATTGAATTCAACGGTTATTGATGATGAGTACCTTGCTCAGGAACTGTACAGTGCTTTCCCTCAGGTTCTGGTAGAAAATTTCCCGAATGAGATTCAGCAGCACAGGCTACGCAAAGAAATCATCTCAACCCAGATCGCTAATCACCTCATTGATATGATGGGGATTACTTTCGTTCATCGGCTGCAGATGACGACCGGTGCTTCAGCACCTGAGATTGCCCGGGCTTTCAGTGCCAGTCGTGATGTTTTTGACGTTTCCTTCTACTGGAAGATGATTGAACAACTGGATCATAAGGTGTCCAGTGCATTGCAATATAAGATGATGGGCTCATTAATCAAACTGGTAAGGAGAACAACTCGCTGGTTTATTCGTCTTAAGCGTCAGGATTTGGTTCCAGCAGCGTGTATTAGTCATTATGGTCCAAGAGTCCGGCAGTTCCTGAGCTGCTTTACAGATTCTCTTGGTGATGATGAGAGGGATGAGCTGAATAAAGCCGTTGATGCCATGGTGGTTGAAGGAGTTCCAGAGGAGCTGGCTCTGGTAGTTGCAGGACAGCGCTATTTACTGAGTGCACTGCCTGTCATCCGTGCTGCGGATGAAACCGGTGTGCCTTTGGAAGTAGCAATAAGAACCTTCTTTGCAATTGGGTCGCGGCTGGAATTGAGTTGGTATGGAAATGCTCTTTCGCAGCTGGAAGTGACTAATCATTGGCAGTCACTGGCCCGTGACAGTGCCAGAGATGAGCTTAACTGGCAGCAGCGTAAATTATCAACCGGCCTGATAGGCATCGCTCAGGATGGGGTTCCTATCGAGCAGACTATTGATGAGTGGATAGTTAATAATCATGCGTTGATTTCACGTTGGCAGAATATGCTGGCTGATATCCGAAGTGCTCCTCAGGCAGATCTGGCGATGTTTTCCGTGGCCAATCGTGAGTTGATGGATTTGGCTCAGGTCAGCCTGCACGGTAATAATTGACTTGGGGGTGCTCTCAATTAACGTCTGACTACCCGCTCACAGTCTGCATCAGGTCAGTCACTGTCTGTGCTGTGTTGTTATTCCTTCCCAGCCATCAACAACTCAGAATGACGTAAACCATAGGCATTATTCCGGGTTGATGACACAAAGTATCAAGCTAAGCTGCGTTGAATGGCTTGAGCATGGAGCTAGCATGACCTGCGACTTTCGTCTTACTTGAGGGTTTGAATGATCAACTGACTTCATGATTAAAATCTAGTCCTCCTGGTATCTGGAACACTGATCATTCTTTGTTGTCTATTCTTCATTGGTTTTCACTAGCATTGAAGAGTTGCCATGGCAGCGTTGCCCGAGCCTATTTCTGTAAGTCAGCCCAGAATTTGTGAACAGTATGGCCTCCAGCCAGTACCTCATCGTCATCAAGTGGGAGGAGCGTGGCCCTTATTCAACATCTACAGCAACCTGTTTATTAATCCTGGTACCCTGATTACATCAGGAATGATGGTCACTGGCGGACTTTCCTTTATTTCTACTGTCGCCATTCAAGTTGTTTCTGTTCTTATTGGAATGATCCCATTTCTCTTATTTTCTCAGGCAGGGGTTCGGTATGGGATTCCGGGACAGGTGCTGTGTCGGGCGGTGTTTGGTGTCAGGGGAGCCCGCTGGATTACCTCGTTACTCCGGCTTCTGTGTTCCATATACTGGTTTGCTTTCCAGACGGCCGCAGGTTCACTGGCCATAGAAGCAATCTTGAGGAATTGTTTTCAGTTACATGTACCACTGTGGTTGATTTCGCTGGTTTTTGCTTTTTTTCAGGGGGGGGTGGCTATCGTTGGATATCACTACCTTAAATGGTTGTCGGTATTTTCCTTCCCGGCAAAGTTACTGCTTTTTATAACACTCATACTGTTTCTCCTTAATGCCGGAGGCAGTGATGCAGCACCTGAAGTGGTTATTTTTCGGGAGGGGCTTCACTGGTCCTGGGCACTTGCAGCACTCTGGTTTAATACAATAGTGTCTACCTCATTTACCTGTGTAACTGATGCTTCTGATTTTACCCGTTATACAAGATCAGAACGTTCTTTACTGATCGGTACCATCTCAGGTTCACTGGTGGGAACTCTGGTAGCCGCCTCATTTGGTGCCTATGCCGTCATTGCCGGTGGCGCAGCTAATATCAATCCTTTTGAAACCATTACCCAGCTACAACCCAATGTGTTGATTATTTTTATGGTAGCACTGGTTATTTTCCTGGATAACTGGACGATTAACGTGATCAACCTCTATACGGGGGGGCTCTCTCTTTGTAATGCTTTTGAGAAAATCGGCCGGTTCCGGGCAACGATCGTTGTGACCCTGTTAGCAGGATTGCTTTCCTGCTTCCCGGAGGTTATCAGTGGCTACGTTCATCATATGGGAGCCATAGGCACGTTGTTTGCTCCCATCACTGGTACGATGCTGGTGTGGTACTGTTATCAATTCAAGAGTCTGGATGTCTCCTCCCTATACGAAAATGATGGTACCTATTGGTATTATCAGGGGTTTAATGTATTCGCCTGTTTATTGGTTCCCCTGGCATTTTTTGCGGGTTTTTTGATACCAGAGTTCTGTATGCCTGCTGTGCTTCTACTGTTTTTTACTGCTTTTCTTTATTGGTTATTTATTCGACTGCAGCCAGGTATCAAAACCATTAAGTGGAAACGCTCTGTCCCTGTTGACTAAAAATGCTTTCATTTAATCCTTTGTCAGGGGTTAGTGAAGATGTTTGTGGAAAAATAAGCGATATTTTTATTTTTTATCTGCTTTTCCAATTAATTATTCGAAAAGCAGTTACTTTTCGAATAAATATTCTGGTAAAAAAGGCGGTCATGACGTGCACTCCGGGCTTTCTTATCCTCAGTACTGTGATACTATCTTTACGTAATCCTCACAAACCAGTAGTACTTTCATGTTCAGGAGTTCCATGATTTGGTTGGTTTGCTAAAGTCTTAGTATTCCGCTTATTTCATAACGCTATTCACGCTGACCTGACAATCTGAACTGCTCATTGCTTGCATTGTATTGGTTGATTTTTCAAGCGATTTAAGTGCCCTGAGTATGGAATGTCTTTTGGCTGATTATTCGTCAGAATTCTTTCCTGGTTCAAAAGTATTTATAACTGTCGTTGAGATTATAACTTTCCGGTGAAGCCTCACTGAGGGTACTCTTGCTCGTCTGGGCAGTAGCAACAGCCTGTTGCAAAGACGTCAGAAGGAATATTCCGGCATACCACAAGTGCAGGCCTCATGGAACTAAAGGATCTATTTGGGGTGGTTTCCAGTCCCTGCAATTTTGACTGATAAAAACTTGAACGTAGTACAGCAGGTAAATCATGAGTCAAGCCCAATCTTTTTATGAACGAATGGCCAGCAGCAGTCTGGTGTTAAGGATCATCATAGGTATCGCACTCGGAGCTGCTCTGGCAGCTATTTCACCAGATACGGCGATTTCAATCTCTTTTCTCGGTTCCCTGTTTGTAGGTGCTTTGAAGGCGGTTGCACCGATTCTGGTCTTTGTGCTGGTGGCTTCATCCATTGCCAATCAGAAGCAGGGGCAGCATACCAATATGCGACCCATTGTTTTTCTCTACATTCTTGGAACACTGGCCGCTTCTTTTGTGGCAGTCTCCATGAGCTTCCTGTTTCCGGTTACCTTGACGCTGGTTACCAACAGTGGTGGTGCTTTGCCACCGGAAGGCATTATGGAAGTTCTCCATACCCTCCTTTTTCAGATAGTGCAGAACCCAGTTGAAGCTCTGCTTACAGGCAATTTTATTGGTATTCTTGCCTGGGCTATTGGCCTGGGTCTGGCATTGCGCCACGGAAGTGAGTCGACCCGGGTTATGGTTCATGATCTTTCGATGGCAGTTTCTTCCATCGTGCGTTTTGTCATTCAGTTAGCTCCTGTTGGTATTTTTGGACTTGTAGCCAACACGATTGCCCAGACAGGATTCAGTGTGCTACTTGGATACAGCAAACTGCTTGCTGTGTTGGTCAGCAGTATGTTGATCATCGGCTTTGTTGTTAATCCTCTGATTGTTTATCTGAAGATTCGTCAGAACCCTTTCCCTCTGGTCCTTCGCTGTATTCGGGAAAGTGGCGTTACCGCTTTCTTTACACGCAGTTCTGCAGCCAATATTCCTGTGAATATGCAGCTGTGTAAGAGTCTTGACCTGCACGAAGATACTTACTCTGTATCCATCCCCCTGGGGGCTACCATTAATATGGCAGGTGCAGCCATTACGATTACCGTCATGACGTTGGCTGCTGTTCACACACTGGGTATTTCAGTGGATCTGCCAACCGCTCTGATGTTGAGTGTAGTTGCTGCGGTTTCTGCCTGTGGTGCCTCCGGCGTGGCGGGTGGCTCGTTGTTATTGATTCCGCTGGCATGTAGCTTGTTTGGTATTTCTAATGATATAGCCATGCAGGTGGTTGCCGTTGGTTTCATCATAGGCGTTATCCAAGACTCCCTGGAAACGGCATTGAACAGTTCTACGGATGTGGTATTTACGGCAGCGGCATGTATTGCAGCTGAAAGAAAGGAAAGCGTTCTGGCTGGGACTCCTTCGGTGAGTGTATAAATATCCATCAGAAACGTGTGTTGCCAGCTTTTGAACAAGGCTGGTAACACAAACGATGAAGTAAACGTTTTGGTTATTTAATGCATATTTCATTGTTGTATGATTTGCTGTGAGCCAGCGCAACGTGAGCGTTATGGGTGTTCCATTCTATATGAGCGGGCAAGAAGAAGTTCCAAAAGTATTACGGTCACTCTTTGTTCAAACTGTGGGTCATTAAAAGCTTTTTCTAGGTCATCATCGGCAATCTCAGACTGTCCTCTAAAAGACTCTTCAAGGGCACAGCTGACCGCTTGATGCCTCAATTCATCAAGTAGGTCGGTGAGCTCGAGAGTTCTCTTTTCCAGGAGGTTCTGTTCTACCTGTTCATGAGTGCTGTGCCATGCTGTTTCTGGAGAAAACGGATGATTTTCTGTGTCCCGGTTCAGGAGGATATGCATTTCACTTATTCTTTGCAGTTTGTCCTTAACCCACATGCCCATGGCGACTTTCTGAAGGTGTGTTTTCAGCGTTCCAATAATTGTTGGTAAATCACTTCCAGGTGCTTCTGTTCCACACATTTTGATCAGTGTCATTTTTGCCAGTTTATTTTTGAGTGTTAGCTGGTCCTCAATTGCGACTCTTAGCCTTTGTGTGCCTGCCATAACTTTGAGTTTCAGGGAGGGGCAGATAATTTGGTCGTTGATATCCTCAATGGAGGGCGTATCCGGTTTTTCATCCAATGCTTTTAATTCATCTTCCATGACTTTTATATCATTTACATACTTCTGTATTTCAACGGCATCAACTTTAAGTTGAGTAGCAATACTTGGTTTTTCAAGGTCTTCAACGACGGCTTTGAGATACCTGTCTTTGTTAGGGCTTTGGCCCCAGAACTGTTCCCAGTATCTGGAAAGCTCAATATAAATATCATAGTCCTGATGGGGAGATTCTTTGGTCATGAGCTGCATCTTCTGAACTATGGTTTGGCTGACTTCTTGAATGCATCTTTTGGCTTCACGAGCGGCTTCGCTATCCTCTGAAAATTTTCTTGTTACGTAGTCACTAACAGCCTGCTTTACAGGTCGTGTCAACCTTTCAGTTTGATTCTGCAGGTAAAGTATTTTGTTAAAACTGGAAGTAAACAGGGAAATGCCGGTGATAACAGCAGCAATTATCGGACTTGCAAAGATAGAAAAAATACCAACCATGAAAGCTAGAGCGGTAACGGATGCTGCTAAAAATAAAGATAAAATAAGAATGCCTGTTGTTTTTTTAAACTCAAGGCGCAGTCGTTTCCAGTTAACTGTGTCGTCACTTGGTTCTGTAACGGCTTGTTTATACAAATCATAGACTGTGTAAGCTTGAGTAATGGCAGGTCTGAGGTGTTTTATCACATTGCCAGTTTGGCTAATGTATCTGGCTCTTTCGGCAGCCGCATAAAGGCTCAGGGACGAAACAGCATTGCCGGGCATGTCTGAAACAAGATAGTACAAGAAGTGTTCCGCATACTGGGCACAATACAACCAGCGGATAAGCGTGGGCCTCATCGGTTCAAAACATAATTCGGAAACGTAGGTGGGTAATAAGCTTCTGATGAGTCTATTTGGCGAAAAATCCCAAAAAGCACGAAATATATCATAGTAATCGAGAGCTTCGTGAATCTTACCCGCTATGTCGCAGCACATCTGAAACTGTTTTATGGTGTCAATTTCCTCTGGATCACAGTTAATGGTAGGGGAAGGTATATCCTGAGTAAAAGCAGCACCAAGTGCATGTCCTTTTAGGCTGCTCATGAAAATATTGTATGCGTCTGACAGTGCAGGATCTGCAGAAAACAGGCTTTTAAAACGAGCGTATAATGTAAAAATTTTTCCCATTTCGTGACGGAAATGTCTTGGGTTTCGCTGTGCTATTGCTTGCATTTTTGTGGTTGCTTCTTGCACTACCACTATCAGTTCTTTTATTTTTTTCAGGCAGGATTTATCTCCGCTGCATAAATAATTAACGAATTTTTGTATGCATTCCCGGGGGGAGATCTGAAAAATTTTATTAACTTCCTCGTAGAAATTATAATCAGAATCAATAAGAAGTTTTTTATAGTAAAGGTCAGCCTCAATATCTTTGAAGGATTTTTCCAGTTCAAAAACAGAGTCTACTACGGTAGAAACAATAGGAGTCAAACCCGAGTTGGCACTCATTGGCCTTGGACCTAACTTTCTACTCTCTCTTGCCGCTTGTTCGGCCAGCCTTATGTTGATTTCAGCGTTGTTGCTGGTTCTCAATGGCGAGAGATTTTGCTGTTTACTGATAATTTGATCAGCTATCTTCACCAGTAATTGCTTCAGCCGGTCAAAGAGGTCATGTCTGCATTGACTCCATTTCCTGACATTCTCATGGCAGTCATTAGATTCGCAGGTTTGTGTTGCATCGATATATTTTAGAACTGCGTTAAAAAAATGTTTCTCTTCAGTGTCACTATACGATGAAAGTGTTTCATATATGTATGCTTCACTGGTAGGAGCTAATTGATACCAGATATATTGGTGATGGGGCGCAGGAAGAGCCCTCAGAAACCGGCAAATTATGATGGCGGATAACCGTAGACGTTTTTCATTAAGCTCTCTCAATTTCAATTTTTTTGGGATTTTATTTTGGATTAAATCCAGCAGACGGAATTGTTCTCTGGCCTGAAGCAGCTCCACAGGACTTGCTCTTTCCAGTTCAAGCGTATGAAGACTCTGTATCAGGTGTCTGGCATGAGCCATACAGAAGGTATCTTCAAGGTGCTTTTTAAGTCCCGATAGTAAGGGCGATCTCAACAGTTGGGTGATAGCGGCCTGAGCGTGCTCGTGAGGACTTTGACTTTGTTTGAATGCCGCTATGGCAGCTATCGCCAGGTAGTCAGCTTCCAATTGTTTGTGAGTTCGCGCTTTAGGAGTGATTAATTCTTCAAAAAAGGTTTCTGTGTGGTAAATAACCTGGTCGCAACGCTTTTTGAGATAGTATTCCAGTATGTCTCGCTTTGATAAATCATAATCAAAGGCAATTGAAACAAGAGGCTGCTCTGTTTTCAGTGCATGACGTTGTTCGTATAGTGTGTCAAACGCACATCTCAGATTCGCTTGTTCTTCCGGTGTCACCTGAGCTGAATCAGCTTGTTGATTTGATGAGGGGCTTCCGTCTACAAGCCGGCAAATAAAAGCGACTATTATCTCAGGAGGAGTTTGCTGAAGCTCAGGAGTTCTTCCAGTCCTGATTAATTCTTTTAGATGCCGTTCCTCTGCCTCTTCGATTTCAGGCCATCTGTCAAGGTAAGGTTCGCTGTCAAATGAGAGATACTCGCTTGCTACCGATGTTGTGTCCTCTGATGACCCTTCTGTCGCTGAAAAGTATGAGGAGCTTGATGGCCATGTTGGGGGAGTTTGACATTGTGCGGCTTGTGTTCTTTCTCTTTCATCTTCGGAGAGCCCTGATCCATCAGAACCTGTTGTCTCTCTGGGCCAGTCGAGATCCCATCTAACGATTTCCTCCAGCGTTAATTCAGCATGGCGTTTTTCTGGCGTAAATGCGGTAGCATTGTTGGTGCCAGCTTCTTTCGTTATCGTAGAGGGCAGTGTTGTACGCTCGGTTCTGAGTCTTGAGTACCTTCGTTTGTTGCGCTTACATCCATGCAGATTAGGATCCTCCTCGGAGTCTGCTGTGTATCCATTTAATTGATTTTTGGTTGATACTTTGTCTGTCCGCCTATAACCGAAACGCGGCTTACCCCTTTGTCTGAAAGTGCGTGACTGGTGTACTGTTGTTTCAAAAACTTGTGTTGAACGAGGGTCAACATGATGAACCATTCTGTGACTCTTGGGTTGGTAATTTTTTTAACCAAATGTTCAGACCAATTCTGCTTATAATTGTTTCATATGCTTATTGTAAATAAATGGAGGGTGATTGCTTAATGCGCTTGCTTAGGGTGCTTGCAGATAAAAAAAAGTGTTGTTTATTATTTTTATGATGATCGGGAAGTCGTGATGCAATATTGATTTGTGATTTGTGATTTGTGATTGG
Organism: Endozoicomonas sp.; assembly: GCF_965196975.1. NCBI lineage: Bacteria > Pseudomonadati > Pseudomonadota > Gammaproteobacteria > Oceanospirillales > Endozoicomonadaceae > Endozoicomonas > Endozoicomonas sp. Next base: position 2,349,882 of record NZ_OZ239981.1, on the reverse strand, counting down.
TGAGTAACTATTCAGCACCCTTCATATAAATCTGGAATTTTCTGATTTTTCGACCATCATCTTATACTCAATTTTTCTAACAAATCTCCAGTATGGAACCAGACTTCCCAGCTACTCCGTTTACCGAAGCTCTCCTTAAAGAGAATGAAGAGCTTCGGACCGAGAATGCGCTTTTATGGGAACGTTGCAGCGAACTGGAAGAAAGGGTTAATAAAAACAGTCAAAACAGTAGTAAGCCACCATCGTCAGATGGTTATCAAAAGCCCAGTAAAAAAGGGAGTGATAAAGGTGATACATCTTCCAAAGAAGCCCCCTGCTCCTCACAGGAAACACCGAACCCCAAAAGCCTTAGACCATCTTCAGGCAATAAACCAGGTGGCCAGAAAGGTCATCAAGGCTCTTGTTTGAGACGTGTCGCCTTACCCGATTATGTCAGGCATCTGAAGGTTGAAAAATGTTGCTGTTGCCAGTCTTCGCTTATCGATATTAAACCCACCAAATACATTGAGCGACAGGTTTTTGATCCAGGTAGACCCGGAGAATTTGAAGTTACCGCGTACTGGGCAGACGTTAAAGTATGTCCTTGTGGTAAACGGAACACCGCTGAGTTTCCCCAAGGAGTGAAAGCCGCTGCTCAATACGGAGAAGTGACTCAGGCAATGGCTGTTCATTTAAACCAGTATCACTTCATCCCATATCACCGGGTGTCTGAGTATTTCAATACTATTTATTGCATGAGTGTCAGCGCAGGCTCTGTTGCCAATTTTGTTGCCTATACCCATGAGAACCTGGCCTCTACTGAGCAGAGTATCCGCGATGCTTTACAAGAAAGTCCGGTTGCAGGAGCGGATGAAACTGGCATGCGGGTTGACGGTTCACTGTGGTGGTTACACATTATGCGAGATGACCAATGGACGCTTTACTACCTCTCAGAAAGGCGAGGTTGTGAAGCAATGGATGCAATGGGCATCCTGCTGACTTTTGCAGGCATTCTGGTTCACGATCATTGGAAGTCCTACTTTGCCTATGCGGCAGTGCATGTGCTTTGTAATGCCCATCATCTGAGAGAGCTTCAGGGAGTTGTCGATAGGGATGCGAATAAGCTGGCTCTGCGGCTGATGAAATTGCTTACGCTCTCCTGGCACTTCTGCAAGAAATACAAAGCAGCCGGTCTGACTCAAATGCCTGGTGCAATACAGCTTCGCATTGAGACGATATACGACCAAATCCTTCAAAGGGCTCTCACGAAGGAAACCGCTTATATGGAAAAACAACGACAGGTGCTTGGACGTAAGAAGGTCAGGAATACCAAGGCCTACAACCTGTTCAAAAGGCTTATTGAGTTTAAGGTTGAAACGTTGCGCTTCATGTCGGACTTTTCAATTCCCTTCGATAACAATGGCAGTGAACGTGATGCCAGGATGGCCAAACTTAAGCAGAAGATCTCAGGCTGCTTCAGAAGCGAAGACGGAGGTACCATGTTTACCCGAATCCGAAGCTATTTATCATCTGCTAAAAAGCAGGGGTTGAACATATTTCAGGCGCTTCTTAAAGCGGTTCGAAATTACAACAATACGCCTTTGCTGGGTGCTGAATAGTTACATTGGTGATTTGTATAACGATTGGTCAGTCTGTACTGAGGCAGCTCTAGACGTTAATCCTTAGAGACAAGCGGGATAAATGTTCGTATAATCCCCCGAATTTTGTCTGGCGCATACTGATCGATCACTCCTATGTATAAATTGACACGAAGTGCCCTGTTTTGCCTCTCTGCTGAAACTGCTCATGATTTCGCGATGGAAATGATCAGTGCAGGGGAACGTCTTGGCCTGACCCGGCTGATTTCGCCGACGGTTCCGTCAAAGCCGAGGGAAGTGATGGGATTGACCTTTAACAACCCGGTTGGGTTGGCTGCAGGGCTTGATAAGAATGGAGAGTGTATTGATGGCCTGGGCAGTCTGGGGTTTGGCTTTCTTGAGCTGGGAACCGTGACACCGGTTGGGCAGCCAGGAAACCCAAAGCCAAGAATGTTCCGTATCCCCGAGAGGGAAGCGTTGATCAACCGGATGGGGTTTAATAATCTGGGGGTAGATCAGCTCGTCGCGAATGTTCAAAAAAGCCGATACAAAGGCATTATCGGTATTAACATTGGTAAGAACCTGACCACGGCGGTAGAAGATGCCAATAGCGATTATCTGACCTGTCTGCGTAAAGTCTATCCTCACGCCGGTTATGTGGCCGTTAACCTGTCTTCTCCAAATACACCGGGGTTAAGAAAGCTCCAGTATGGTGATGCTCTGAAAAGCCTGCTTTCAGCGCTGAAGGAAGAACAGGCATTACTGGCTAAAGAACATGGTCGCCAGGTGCCTCTGGCCATCAAAATTGCCCCGGATATGACCGATGAGGAAATTGCAGCGGTTGCTGCCGAGCTGGTGTCCTATGAACTGGATGGCGTTATTGCTACCAATACGACACTGGATCGGGATAAGGTCAGCGGGTTTGCGACAGCCGAGGAAGCGGGAGGTCTGAGTGGAGCTCCTTTGAGTGATAAGTCTACGGAAGTGATTCGACTGCTGGCTGGAGAGCTCTCTGGTAAACTGCCGATTATTGGTGTCGGTGGTATTATGGATGCACAGACGGCAGCGGATAAAATCAAGGCAGGAGCCAGCCTGGTACAGATATACTCTGGCTTTATATACAAGGGGCCAGAGTTGATTCGTGAGGCGGCTGAAGCCGTATATTCTGTCGAATCGTAAAAGAAGCTGTATTTTAGAGAATCAGGTGATTTCTGAAAGCCCCGGAAGGGGCTTTTTGTCAGCGCAATCAGAGCAGGTCGGCTGAATAGGTGTGAGAGAAGTTATACATTCGGTGTAACCCCGAAATTCCCGTCATTCCTTCCCAGTTATCAACGCGACCTTCTCGCCAGCCACTTAACCACGACTGGCGTAAATCTGGCTCCTGATGGGGGCAGATGTCCTTGGAGCGGCCAGACAGGCCTACTTGGTATCCTTTATTAAAGGCTCTATCTGATTTATCCCTTTTGTGTCTTTTCAACATGGTAACTGCCTCTTGCTGATTTGGTTATTGACGGCCTCCCTGGCGCCTCAGGCTTTCTTTCAGAATTACCACACAGCTGACTTCACCCAGTGGTGGGGGTAACTAGTCACTGGTGCTAACTGTCCCCCAAAAAACGGTGTGGGTAAAGAGCCAACTGAAGAAAGTATTCACCCAAGGAAAGTCAATGTTCTAAGTTTTATCCAAATCTGACGCTTTTGTTGAGAAAACATTGAGAATTTTTAGTTAATAAAAGCTGTTGTTTAGCTTTTTCAGGAATATGACGTTATGAGTACAACGATGCTGACTCTGTTTGCCAGTTGTCCCAAGGGAGTGGAATCCCTGCTGACAGAAGAGCTGAAGGAACTGGGAGCCAGTGAAGTGGCGGAGACCGTTGCCGGAGTCAGCTTTGCCGGTAACCTTGAGCTGGCATACAAAGCTTGTCTGTGGTCTCGTCTGGCCAGCCGGATTCTGCTGCGCATAGGCGAAGTGGACTCTTCCGATAAGCATGCTCTGTATCGCGGTGTTCAGTCTTTTGACTGGGATGAACATCTGGACCAGGGCTCCAGCTTTCGGGTCGATTTTAACGGTTCTACGCCAGATATCACCCATACCCGTTTTGGCTCCCAGTTTGTGAAAGATGCGATTGTTGATCAGCTGCGAGATCGTCATGGTTGGCGACCATCCGTTGATAACGCCAAGCCGGATCTGAGAATTAATGTGCATGCCAGAGGTGATAATACCTTTGTGGCCATTGACCTGTCAGGCCAGAGTCTACATGAACGCGGTTATCGGCTGGAAGCAGGCGAAGCACCTCTGAAAGAAAACCTGGCGGCAGCGATTTTGTATCGAGCTGGCTGGCCTGCACTGGCAAAACAGGGCAGCACACTGCTGGACCCTATGTGTGGTTCAGGAACCTTTCTGATTGAAGGCGCCATGATGGCCGCAGACATTGCTCCGGGGTTGCTGAGGGCCCGTTTTGGCTTCGATAAGTGGATGGGGCATATTCCCAAAGTCTGGCTGACTGTCCTTGAGGAGGCTCGAGCACGTCGCACGACTGGCCTTGCTGCGATTAATACGACTATCGTCGGTTATGAGGGGCTGCCAAAAATTGTCGGGAGAGCGAGGGCAAATATTCAGCGTGCCGGTTTGGGTAAACTGATTACTGTCAAGCAACAGGAGCTGGCCAGTCTGAAGGTTGATCCGGAAATTCAGTCTGGTCTGGTGATCGCGAACCCACCTTATGGTGAGCGTATGGGGGATGAGGCCAGCCTCGTTTATCTCTACAAACACCTTGGCGAAAAAATCAAACAGCAGACGCCGGGCTGGCAGGCGGCCATCTTTACCTCGTCACAGGCGCTGGTCAGAAGCCTGGGGATGGGGCCGAAGAAGAGCTATACCCTGTTCAATGGCGCACTCTCCTGTAAGTTGTATCTTTATGATGTTCGTGAGCGTCAGGTTGACCAGCCAGCTTCTCAGCAGACCCGTCAGGACAATGTTGTTAATACCTTCAAGGCCAGTACAGCTGGTGGTGAAATGTTTGCCAACCGTTTGAGGAAAAACCTGAAGCAGTTGGGTAAGTGGGCCAGAAAAGAGCATATTGACTGTTATCGTCTTTATGACGCTGACATGCCGGAATATGCCGTTGCCGTTGATCTCTACAGGGACTGGGTTCATGTGCAGGAATACGCAGCACCAAAAAGCATTGATGAGACGAAAGCCCACCAACGGCTGCTGGAAGCGCTGGAAGTGATTCCTGGTGTATTGGGTATTCCGGAAAATCATGTGGTCTTCAAGCGCCGTGAGCGACAGTCAGGAAAGCGGCAGTACGAAAAGCTTGAGCAGTCGGGTGATATGCTTGAGGTGAAAGAAGGAGAGAGTCGTTTACTGGTGAACTTGAAGGACTATCTGGATACCGGACTGTTTCTGGATCACCGGGAAATGCGTCTGCGCATTGCCAGAGAAGCTGCTGGTAAGGATTTCCTGAACCTGTTCTGCTATACCGGAACGGCAACCGTTCATGCCGCGGTGGGCGGTGCGGCCAGTACTACCAGTGTCGATCTTTCGAATACCTATCTTGGATGGGCGAGGAAAAATCTGGCGCTGAATGGCCTGGTGGATCGCAAGCATCGGCTGGAACAGGCAGACTGCCTGCAGTGGCTGAAGCAGGATACACGGCAATATGACCTGATCTTTATGGATCCCCCCACCTTCTCAAACTCCAAGCGGATGCGGGGTGTATTTGATGTGCAGGAAGCGCATGTTGAGTTGATCGAGCGGGCAATGGCCAGGTTGAAACCGGGTGGGGTACTCTACTTCTCCAACAACTTCCGACGTTTCCAGCTGGCGAAAGAGCTTGAGCAGAAGTTCAGTGTTGAGGAGATTACTGTTTCTACCATTGATCGTGACTTCCAGCGTAGACCGGGTATTCATCGATGCTGGTGTATTCAGCGCTAACTCTTTATTTTAGTGGCAATTAATATTCCCAGCACTTATCCCTTTAAAGGGTATAAGTGCTGGGAATATTTTTTTATTGTATGTTTGAACGCATTAACTAAGTTTTTTGCTAGATAAAAATTTTAATCTAGTAATTGATAACTCATCTTATAAGATTATTGTTTTATCAAACTGTGAAGTGGTGTTTTTTCTTTACTGTATTGGTAGAAAACTCGATATAGACTAACCTTTGTTTTGTCTATAAATACCAAATGATCTCTGAATGAAACCTGAATCTTTAACACCGTATTTGACAGAGCCTATTCAGGCTACTCGTGCTGGCGATGAGGTTGTTATTGATCAGCAACCTACAAATAATAAAGAGCAGAAGCCTTATGATACTGAATCTCAGGGTTCACGCTTATCTCATCGAAGTTCTGCCAAAACGAAAGGGATAAGTTTGATTGGTTTCTATTGTACAGATAGTCAAAAGACTCGAGATGAGTTTGATGACGACTATTGTTGTTATTGCATCAGGTTGGGTAAAGAGCCAACTCCTGATAGCTACTATAGAGATTGGTATGATAGTCAGGCGCCAATCCCTAGATAAAAAAATAAAGAAGATGTAAAGAAAGCTATTGAAGAATATGAGTCTGTTCCTATTCCAGCTAATTTGCAACAGGCTGATCTCTTGCGAAAAGATCTGGCATTATTTGAGCCTCCTGCCGCAACGCCTACTATTCAACCTAATGAGGTGGCATTCTCTGGCTGGCGAATAATCGGGAGTGTTGCTACAAATGGGATTATCTCTGCAGCTCCCAGAAAGCCGCCACCACTAAAAGATCCTATTATTGAGGATCCAATCGCGGAGATGCAGAAAAGACATCAGGAGCGTATAAGCAAAAATAATTCAATTACAGTTAGTGATGCCGCTGATTTGATTGGTAATACCGTGCAATTAGCGGGTGTCCATAGTCATGGTGGTGGCCTGAAACCCAGACTAGGGGGGCATAAACAATTTACTGGGGGCGACGCAAGCGAGGTTGTTTCCCATGTTACTAAAAAAGGCTCGTCAGGTAGAAAAAAACAAGAGCGAATTAAACAGCATGCAGAAGATATAAGAAATCCGGGGGCGAGAAGTATTCCATCAGCGAGTAGACGGGGGCGCCAGGCTCAAGCTGTTGCTGAGTCAATTAGAAAACCGGATTTAGGGAAAGCTATAAACTCTCGTAGAGCTGAAGCGACTCATGGAGGGGTAATGTTAAACACTGCTCTGGGAGTCTTAAAAGGTTGAAAATCCGGGCTGCTTGAAAGGATTGAAATAGTCGGTGGAAATAGCTGGTGTTGTGAAATATTGTTATCTTTCGTCTTTATTTGATCTCAAGAAAAGCCAATTCCCCATCATACGCTGTATTTATTTTAATCTTGTTAGAATTTTTTGGCGTCAACCGCTTGAAAACAGGATTAAAGTTTAAATTTAATGTTTTCTAAGGTTTTTTTTCTGTTATGTCAGTATGTTAGAACTTGTACTTATGTCTAGGATTGGTTAGATTCGCTCTCCACTGAAGGAGGGCAGATTGCCTTCTGTTCTTCTGATGATTCCAATAAATACAAGAAGGCGGTCATTCAGGATGGCCCGTGAAGGAGTACTTGAGTTTATGAATCAAAATCTGGCAACCCGTATTCTTGCCTCTCTGGTAATTGGTCTTGTGCTGGGTAGCGCAATTCAGCTCTTTGCCAGTTCGGATGGTTTTTTGCAGACCTATCTGGTGGGTGGTTTGTTCCATGCTGGCGGCAGCATCTTTGTTGGGATGATCAAACTTCTGGTAGTGCCACTGATCTTTATCTCCATCGTCAATGCAGTTTGTAATCTGGAAGACGTTGGTCAGTTTGGACGTCTCGGCTTTAAAACCTTTGGTTTGTACCTGATCAATACTGTGGTCGCGATTACTGCTGCGATTGGTCTGGCCATGGTGGTTCAACCGGGGATCGGTGCTAACCTGGGGCTGGCTGATGAGTCCCTGACGTTAAGCCGTACCAGCCTGCCAAACCTGCTGGATATGGTAATAGCTGTTGTACCAACGAAGGGTGCTCTCTCAATTTGATAACTGACTCATAGGTTAGCTTCAACCTTTCCAGTCATGAACTCAGACCAAAGTTGTTCCCAGCGCCCCTTACTCTGGATCAGTGCTCTTGTTGTCAAAAGCACTTCCGCTCCTGTTGCTTTCCACCTCATTCCAGAACCACATAATCGTTGCTTTACCAGAGTCTTACAAGCCGCTTCAGTAACTCCTGAACCTATTGGCCAATGGCGTTTAAGCGCCTGATGATAATTCATTAACTGGTGATTGTTTGTAAAATAGCTCACAGCTTTGTAGCGCTTCTCTGTCAGTGCGATTGTCTTTTTCGGGAGCTCGGCTGATTCAATTTCCTGAAGGATTTTTTTGGCTGCTCCACGCTTGTTTTTCAAACTATGTAGCCTGTCTTCAAGCCACTGGTGTCGCTTCGCCTTACTGGTTGGAAACAGTGCTTCCGCTGCTCCAGCTAAATATTCAGATGCATGATAAAAATCGAGTATCTGCCCAGAGGTATGTTGTTTCAAATAACTCCAGTTTTCTCTAGCCCCGTCAGCTACCCCGATGTATGTGGCATTTGGGTAGAGTCGTTTTAGATCTGCAATCTCCTCGTCGAGCTTGCTCATAAAGCTTTGTTTACCATACTCTGGCGAACTGGCTGTATATATCGTGTGGAGCCTGTCTCCATCTGCAGAATATAGGCTCAATGTCCCACACATGGCTTCCCTCCAGCCTTCTTCACAAAGCAGCATGCAGGTTCCATCCAGACCAATGGCTATTGTTTCAACAGGCTCTTTTAGTGGAGGAAGGTGGTAGTGAGTGTCTTGCTGGTCTTCAATTAATGCACCTACTCTGTCCGATAAATGCTTGATATAAGAATTTGAAAGCGTCCTTTGATGGTTGGTCTCAAAATCTTCTTTTACCGCAGGCGCTGGCATCTGGCTGTATTTCCAGGCGATAGACTTGGCAAATTTGGGGGTAGCTGAACCAATAATACCGGCACGAAGATCAAGTGCTGCCAGAGTACTGCCACCTCTGACACCCTGATATACGGAGCGCTCCAAAGGTATACGACCGTATAAGGTTTCATAGTGCTTAAGAACCTTTCCTTTGTAGTTCCACTTCTGCTGATTAACGACGATAGGTTCTTTATTGGGTGATTCAAATAGCCCCAATAACTCTTTTGTTCCAAGCTGCCCGGCTTCATTGAGTGCACGCTGTAAACTATCTTCAAGATTCAGCATGTTGCCTGAATCTATAGAAACTTCAATTTGCAAAACGATGCTTTTGGTAGAGCTGGAAATAACAGAAGCGGGCATGACAGTTAACTATTATGAGTGGTGTTCCCATAGTAGCTGTGAAAATAGAGCACTATTGTTTCAATCATTCAGAGAGAGCACCCCCAACGAATCCGGTACAGGCATTTGCTGAAGGCAATATTCTTCAGATTCTCTTTATGGCCATTGTCACCGGTATCGCGGTGAAGAAGCTTGAAAACCATGAGACACACAGTGTCAGTAATGCTTTTGCACTGGCAAACAGCGTGATGATGAAACTGATCACCATGGTGATGAGCATGGCGCCTCTCGGTGTTCTGTTCCTGACCGCCAAGCTGGGTGCAACCCTGGATGCTGGCAGTATTGTCAGTGTGATGGCTTATGTCCTGACTGCTCTGGCGGTGATGGCGGTGTGGCTGTTTATCTTCTACCCCTTGGTTGTTGGCATTACCACGGGTATCAGTCCACTGCAGTTTATTCGTCAGACCCGTGAACAGATGATGTTCTCTCTCTCCACCGCCAGTTCCAATGCGACCATTCCGGTAACATTCAGAACGCTGACGGAAAAACTGGGGGTTTCTGAGAAGGTCGCAGGATTCTCAGTACCACTGGGTGCCACCATGAATATGTCTGGTGCGGCAATCTATATGGTGGTTGCTACCATCTTTGTTGCCAACGCTTATGGTGTGGAACTGGGTAGCACTGCACTGTTTACCCTTGGCTTTACTGCATTTCTGCTGGCGATTGCTACCGGTGGTATTCCCGGTGGTGCAGTGGTAACCACGGGTGTTCTTCTGCACACACTGGGTCTGCCCGCTGAAGCTCTCGGTATTATCATTGCCACCGACCGGATTCTGGACGCCGCCTGCACCGTAACCAATGTGGTGGGTGATACCGCAGTCAGCACCATTGTTGCCAAGAGTGAAGGCCAGATTTCTGATGTTGATTCCGTAACTAATGAGAAAGCGACAGGTGAAGTTCAGTACAGCTGAATATTTCCAAATCTGAACTAAAGATAAAGCCAGAAGAGCGATAAGTGCTTCTGGCTTTTCTGCTTTATAAATGAGGCAGGATAACCTTAGATCAAACAATTGTTTGAAGATTTATCAGATCATTCTTTATACTCGAAAAAACAGTATAGGACTTTCGCATTGACAGGCAGCTGTAAAAATTGCTAGATCAGCAAAAAATAGCGGATGTCGTCGTGCGTAGAAAGATAACAAGACCTACAACAGCTGGGTGTGATTTGCCGAAATATACAGGGTTTCTATTGTGTGAGCCGAAATCAGCAACCTGTACTCGCCTTAGTGAGATCGGAGATATGTCACACCACAGCGTTAACCGTTTTCTACAACGTGAAGACTTTGCTCCCAATGACCTTTTCATGGAAGTAGCCGCAAGGCTGATTCTTGATGGGGGCACGCTATCGGTTGATGATACGGTGCTGGATAAGCCGTACAGTAACTACACGGCATTCATCGGCTATCATTACTCGGGCAAGCATCATAAAGCCGTCAAGGGCATTAATCTCATAACGCTCTATTACACCGATATCAAAGGCTATAGCCTTCCTGTCAATTTCCGTATCTATGACTCTGCGGACGGAAAGTCCAAAAATGATTATTTTCTCGAGATGCTGAAAGAAGTACTTGTATGGGGCTTACGACCTGCATTTGTTACGGGGGATTCCTGGTATAGCAGTGCCGCAAACCTGAAGACTGTGAAAAACAACGGTCTGGGTTTTATGTTTGCCGTTAAAAGCAACCGTACTGTTTCTATCCAAAAGGGTGACTACCAACAAGTGCAGAGCCTGGAGATTCCTGAAGAGGGAATAACCGTTTGGCTACGTAATTTTGGTTCTGTGCGTTTGTACCGGACGCGGCTAAAAAACGAGCTGCGCCATTACGTCGTCTACACACCCCATGCTGGATCAGAGGTATCACCACAGGTAGGCTTTAATGAACTTCACCTGCACCATTGGGCGATCGAAGAGTATCACCGGGCGCTGAAACAACTCTGCAGTATTGAGCGCTTTCAGGTGAGAGGAAAGCAGCAGGTCAGGAACCATATTTTTGCCTCTATCTTTGGGTATGCCTGCCTTCAGGCCAAGAAAGTATCTGAATCTCTCAGTAGCATCTATCGCGTTAAGAATGATGCGCTCAAGGATGCTATTTGGGACTTCATTAAGAGCTTCTCTGATGGTAAAGACTGGCTGAGACCATCTTTTATCAGAGCTGTCAATGCGTAAGTTCTACAGTAATAAAAAGAAGAAGTATAAGGACATAGAAATGGATTTTAACCGATCATTGCTAAGTATCGCCATTGCTGCAGTAACTGCTTTCTCTTTTCCCAGTGGAGCAGTAGCCCAGTGTTCAGGATCCCCTACCTCTGAAGGCGGTGACATCGTCATCAGTGTTGAGGGTGAAACCTGTGGCGCGGTCAGTGTTGATGCTTCTCCCGATCTAGAAGGCAATGGTCGTGTTGGTAATATCACCGTCGAAGGTACTATTGATACCAGTGGTGATGATGCAGCACTTTATATTAATGCTGTTGGAGAGTTTGATGGTAATGAACCAAGTGTCGGAAATATTATTAATAGTGGCACCATCAGATCAGCTGAGGAAGGAATTCAGGTTGGTGATTACTCTCAGGCAGCAACCGGTATTATCGGTAATATAACCAATGCGGGTGAAATTTACTCAGTTCGGGAAGGTATTGATGTAACCCTCGATGATAATGGTCAGGTTGGTACCATTGAAAACCAGAATAAAATCGAGTCCAGCGAAAGATTTAGCCTCTTTGTCGGCACCTATGGCAATAGCTCAGTTCAAAATGTAATTAATTCCGGAACGATAAAGAGTGGTGACGATGATGATGCTTTTAAGGTCTATGCCAGGGAGAACAGTACAGTTGGCAATGTCATCAACAGTGGAAGTATTCAGTCAGGCTACTGGGGGCTGGTGGTTCAGACCAACAACCTGAGATATGAAGATGGCACCTATGATATGGGTAATGCGCTGGTTGGTGATGTCACCAATTCAGGGACGATCAGTGCTGAGGAAGACGCTTTATATGTCTTTGCCAATAGAGGGACCATTGGCGACGTTGTCAATTCTGGAACTCTGATTTCTCAAGATGATTATGGACTCTATATTCGAACCTTTGAAGAAGGCACCATTGGTACGGTGACCAATAGCGGCTCAATTACATCGGTGAACGATGATGCTGTTCGATTTGAAGGTCTGTCTCATACCTTTGTCAACACCGGAACCATTACCGGACTGACCAGCTTCATGGGAGGTGAGCACACGTTTATTCTGGAAGGCGGTCTTGTTGATGGCAATGTAGAGGGGGCTTCGGAAATCCGAGTTACCGGCACAGCTGAATTAACGGGCAATATTTTCGGAATACAGCCTTATTACAGCAACATTAATGGCGTTAATTACGCCAGGTTTGATTCAGAAGTGGAGTATGCTGATTTTCTTGAAAAAGCCGCTGCCAGTGCCATCACCATTACCGATACCGGTCGTTTGCAGGTTGGGATTAAAGGTGATGTTGTATTTGAGGTTGATTTAGTCCAACAGGGCGAGCTGGCTGTTCTCCTCGATGGAGAAAATAATCTTCAAAATGGTAATCCAACCGCCAGGTTGACGCTTCAGTCCCAGACGGTTCTTGTTGGTGAGGAAGGAAATGCTCAACAGCAAACAGTGACTACCCCTGAGGCTGAGTTTGCTGATGGGGCTTCTATTCTTGTCACACCGGACTATAAAGGTGACTTTGCCTATGGCGATACGGAGCAATACCGTGTTCTGAGCGCAACAGGAATTACCGGTATCCCGGCAGTGTCTTCTGCATCTATTCTATACACCGTCGATGATGCCTCGGTGGTGGAGGGTCAGCATGTGGATGTCACGGTTTCAACCACTGACCTCTCGGCCGTGGTTGCAGACAATAGCAGTGATGCTCTGGTAAATCAGGTTGCCGGTTTTCTGGAAAGCTATCTTGGAAGCCTTGATCAACAGACCGCCGCTGGCTTTATTGACAGTGAGCAGCTGCTCAGCATTTCTGATGCAGATGGTTTAATTGATTATCTCCAGCAGCAGTATCCCAGCGGCGATACGGCTGCCCTGGCCGCCATTGCCGCTGCTGCAGAACAGATGCAGGGCGAAGTGTTTAACAACTTGCTCTCACGACTTGCCAGCCTTCGTGACGGTGGTCGTTCCGGTGTGTCATCCGGTGATGTGCTGGAGCAGGGGGCTGTCTGGTTGAAAGCCATCGGTGCAGAAGCGGATCAAGGTAGCCAGAGCAGTAATGGCACCCGTTACAATGGCTATAAAAGCCGATTGAAAGGGATCAGTTTTGGTGGTGATACCGATCTCACTGATACCTACACGCTGGGGGCTTCTTTCAGTTATGCCGAGGCGGATGTCAATGTTAAGGATACCTCCGCCAGTAGCGATATTGAAAGCTATCAACTCAGTGTATACAGCAACTTGCAGAATCATGACTGGTTTCTTGATTCCATAGTCAATGTTGGTTTCAACCGGACTGAGAGTGTCAGTTATGACGGCAGTGTCAAAGGTACTTCCGACTACAGCAGCAAACAGTTAGGCCTGCTGGCAACGGGTGGTAAGGAGTTCTGGTACAACAATAATGACACATTGGTTGAGCCTCGAGTCAGCCTTGAGTATAGCCATCTGAGAACAGAGGATTATTCTCAAAGCTACAGTGATGGATCACCTTCAACACAGGTGTCATCGGATAACATCAATGTTCTGGAGCTTGGGGCTGGTGTTCGTTTCAGCCATCTGCTGGAACTGGGTCGTGGTATCCTGCTGCCGGAAGCAAGCTTGATGGTATACCACGACTTTGTTGGCGATGCCGTGAATGCCGATGTCACTGCCGAGGTGTTCAATCAGACCCTTACATTACGGACCATTGGTGTAGCCCCTGAGAAAACATCCTATAAAGCAAGCCTGGGCGTGGATTACTGGATGGATAACAATCTGAGCTTCCTGCTTAACTATGAGCATCGATGGGCAACAGGGTTTAAGTCTGACAGTCTACAGGCTCAGGTGCGTTACGACTTTTGATCACAGCACTATTTCTAATATTGCTCTGCCAGTTATTGAAATAATAGTGATTGGGTAAAGCCATATCACTATTATTCTGCCGACTGTTGCGGTAGTGGCGGATAACCTAAAGCATCCATATACTCCATTGCTTTTCTGGGGTTTACTACACCATGACCCCAGGTTTCATTTAACTCATTGATTCCTTTCTTGTCTGCTGTTATGAAAATGATTTGAGCGATTTCTGGAGGTGGCATTTCGGGAGCACGGGTAAGAATCATGTTTGCCACTGCTGTTACATAGGCGGTAGACATGCTGGTTCCATAATGCCCGCCAGCCTCATAGGGAGCGGCCACGGTTCGCTCTTTCAGGTAGCCTGCTGGTTTGTTGGTTGTTCCATTCCCCAGGTCACTGATGACATTGATAAAATAGTCATTTACTCCTAAATCCATTGCGGCCAGAGCGTGTTGTGGACATGCCATGTAGTATTTCTGGTAATTGGAAATTGGCTGCCCAAAGAAGAACGCAGCCAGCCTCTGATAGTCAGAGCCGATATGGCGATTGATGATTGCCGCTTCTTCTGTGCAGTGATTGGTATCATTTCCTGCTGCCGTAATAAGAAGAGGGGGGTTAACTGCTTTTTTATAAAAAGGTTTGAGGTGCGTTCTTGCTGATACAAAACTACTGTGTGTAAAACTCTGATTAATAATAGCAACTCTGTCTTTTTCTTCATCAAATTTTAACACACGTTCTCTTTTTAGTGGTCTCACCTTTTTTTCAGGGTTGCTAAACAAATTAGTGATGCTTGATTTAAAATTTAGCCAAATCCATGTTAACAAAGTCTTGTCTGTTTCCTCTGCGCTCTCAGGCTCTGTATCATAGTATTCGTCTGGGTTTTCAGGGATGTTCAAGTGATGGCTTAAGTCCAGTTTAAGATCCATTTCCCAGGAGCGAAGCTCTGGATGGGTGGGTATAAGCTCAGGATGATATTTACCCTTAATTATATTTGTAACCAGTTCACCATGAGAGAGCTCAGCATCTGCAAGCCTCAAGGAGAATTGATCACGAATGAGAATTATATTTCGCTTGAGGTCGGTTGGTGGTGGATTTGGAGTGTTATGATCATTGGCAGAAATGCTGTTATTTATGAGCAGTATTGCTACGGCTAAAAGTATTTTTCTCATGACAAATATGATAAATGTGATTTATTAAGTTCCTCAATCATAGACAATCTAATTTTTGTGAAGTTCGTTTGAAATCGGTCAAATGATAGATTGTGTGTTCTTTGTAGTGAAGTTTGGAAAATTTATAGGAAAGTTATTTTGTAGGTTCTATTACAGTTCTGTTTATTGTTTTGCGGTCGTTTCTCTAATCAGAACAATGGCTTCCTTCGTTGGAGCCATTGTTTGATAATGGATTTATACAGCGATATTTACAGTTGTCCAGCCCCCTGAGAAGCACGACAAACATAGATATCAGCAACAAGGCCATTGGAGTACTCAGGATAGTGCTCATGAACCGCCTGTTTGACAGCATCCACTTTTTCTTCCGGAATCAGTGCAACGACACAGCCTCCAAATCCACCACCGGTCATTCTGACCCCACCTTCACTGCCAATGACGGCTTTAACAATGTCAACAATGCCGTCAATGGCTGGAACAGTAATCTCAAAATCATCCCGCATGGAAATATGGGATTCAGCCATTAACCGCCCCATGGCTTTCAGGTCTCCCCTGGCCAGTGCTTCGGCAGCTGCCAGAGTGCGATCATTTTCAGTCACAACATGTCGGGCCCGGCGATAGGTGAGTTCATCCAGCTCACTCTGGCTGGCTTCCAGCTGATCCAGAGTAATGTCTCGCAGAGCCTTAACGCCAAAATGCTGAGCTGCCGCTTCACACTGTGCCCGGCGAGTGTTGTATTCACTGTCCACCAGGCCGCGTTTTACATTAGAGTTGATAATCACAACTGCGGCAGTTTGGGGGATTGATACCAGACGCGTATCCAGTGACCGGCAGTCCAGCAGCATGGCATGACCTTCCTTACCACAGGCTGAAATCATCTGGTCCATGATGCCGCACTTGCAGCCAACAAACTCGTTCTCTGCTTTCTGGCCTATCAGGGCCAGTTCTTTCAGACTGACATCCAGCCCGGACATTCGGGTCAGTGTCAGGCCCGTAACCACTTCCAGGCAGGCGGATGAACTGAGACCTGCACCCTGGGGAACATTACCAATAATGGCAATGTTGACACCCTTGAGACTCATGCCTTTTTCCATCAATACAGTGGCGACACCACGAACGTAGTTGCTCCAGAAGGCTTCTTCGCTATGAGAAACCGGTAAGGAAAGCTCAAACTCGGATACCTGTCCGTCGTAACTGTGAGCAGTAGCCACGACTTTCTGATCACCTCTTGGAGAAGTAGCAATCATTGCCTGGTAGTCAATGGCGCAGGGCAGCACGAAACCATCGTTGTAGTCGGTGTGCTCACCAATCAGGTTGACCCGGCCTGGTGCCTGAAAATAGTGAGTTGGCTGATGACCAAAGGTTTTCTCGAACAGTTCAGTCAGGGTTTGTTGCTGGTTCATCATACTTTCCATAACTCTTTTCAAAATTGGGATCAATCTTAAAGATTCTCTGCAGGCTCAGCGCTGTTTTCCAGATAGTGCACATCGGGCAGTTCGCGCAGACGGGCGGCAGCCTGCTCAGCGGTGAGATCACGCTGAGTTTCTGCCAGCATTTCAAAACCCACCATAAACTTGCGAACGGTTGCTGACCTCAGCAGTGGTGGATAGAAATGAGCGTGCAGTTGCCAGTGGCGGTCATCTGTACCTGCCTCACCCTGATGGCAGGGCGCACCGTGCCAGCCCATGGAGTAGGGGAATGAGGTCTGGAACAGGTTGTCGTACTTGGTCGTCAGCTTTTTCAGAATGTTGGCCAGAGCATCGCGTTCCACTTCTGTCAGATCGGGCATGCGCAGTACGTGGCGTTTGGGCAGCAGGAGCGTTTCAAATGGCCAGGCAGCCCAATAAGGAGCTACGGCAATCCAGTGGTCGTTTTCAACAACTGTACGTTCACCGGACTCTGATTCTCGCAGTGCATACTCAACCAGCAGGTTGACGCCTTTGTCGCTTAGCCATTGGCGTTGGTTGTCGTCTTCTTTGCGTGCTTCGTTGGGGAGAAAACTGCTGGCCCAGATCTGGCCATGAGGATGAGGGTTGGAACAGCCCATCACGGCCCCTTTATTTTCAAACAGCTGCACCCAGGGGTAAGTCTGTCCCAGTTCAATAACCTGTTCTGCCCAGGTATCCACAACCTTGCGGATTTCCTGCTCGGACAACTGCGGGAGGGTTTTGCTGTGATCCGGTGAAAAGCAGATAACCCGCGCTGCCCCTCGGGCAGGGCTGCTCTGGAAAAGGTCTGATTCGCTGATTGCATCCGGGGTATCTGTCAGCAGTGCCGGGAAATCATTGGGGAAAACATAAGGGGCGGTATAGTCAGGGTTATGGTCACCGGTAATACGGTCATTTCCCGGGCAGAGAAAGCACTCAGGATCGTGAACCGGGCGAAAGTCTGGAGCTGTTTTCTCCACCTGTCCCTGCCATGGGCGCTTGGCACGATGGGGAGATACCAGTACCCAGTCGCCAATCAGTGGGTTGAATCGACGGTGTGGATGGTCAACAGGATTAAATGGTGTCATTGGTTTGCCTTTATTCGCTGCCCGCCTCCCGCTACCCGTTAAAGATAAGGCGGTCTTTTACGGGAAACGGGTAGCGGTTTTATTAATTAAATCCGTTCGGGTTTTCTGACTGCCAGCGCCAGGTATCTATCGTCATATCTTCAACAGTGCGGGTGGCTTTCCAGCCCAGCTTTTGCTCTGCATAGGCAGGATCGGCATAGCACTGGGCAATATCACCGGGGCGGCGTGGCTGGATTTTATGAGGCAGCGCTTTGCCACAGGCTTTTTCAAAGGCATGAAGCATATCCAGTACACTGCTGCCTTTGCCGGTACCCAGGTTGTAGGTGTGAACACCTTGATCGGCCCAATGGGTTCGCAATGCTGCAAGATGGCCAAGGGCCAGATCGACAACATGGATGTAGTCGCGCACACCGGTACCATCGTGGGTAGCGTAGTCATTGCCAAATACGTTGAGTTGCTCCAGCTTGCCCACGGCAACCTGGGCAATATAAGGCATCAGGTTGTTAGGAATACCGCTTGGGTCTTCACCAATCAGGCCGGATTCGTGGGCACCAACCGGGTTGAAGTAGCGCAGAATGCTGAAATTCCAGCGATCATTGGACGCTGCCGTATCACGAAGGATCTCTTCCACCATGAACTTGCTGCGGCCATAGGGGTTTGTGACCTGTCCAACCGGGAAGTCTTCCTTGATCGGTACTTCATGTGGGTCGCCGTACACGGTTGCAGAAGAGCTGAAGACCAGATGATGTACGCCAAACTCTTCCATGATTTCCAGGAGTTTTACCGTACCGCTGACATTGTTATCAAAATAAGCCAGGGGTATCCGGGTAGACTCACCCACTGCTTTTAGCCCGGCAAAGTGAATCACCGCTTCAATGGAGTGCCTTTCGAATACGGCACGAAGGGCTTCTTTATCGCGTATATCGATAGGATAAAAAGCGGGTTGTATACCCGTCAGGCTTTCCACACGGTGCAGGGAGGTCTCATGGCTGTTGCACAGGTTATCAACGACGACGACGTCATAACCGGCATTCAGTAATTCCAGGCAAGTGTGGCTGCCAATGTAGCCAGCACCTCCGGTGATCAGGATGCTCATTGTCTACCTCGTTCAGGCAGTGTTTCTACCTGTTGAATAATCTCTTGTGGTCATTTTAGAAACAGGTTGCAGTAGGTTTCTTTTACGGTTTTTTCTCTGTTTTTCCCGAAAACAAAGATTTATGCGATGGCAACAGGTATCATGATGAGGCTTTTTGATAAGGGTCAATATTTGTGAGCAGTCAGCAGCTGTTGTCTGTCGGGCAACCTGTCAGGAAAAAAAACTGTGGAACCGAAGGTGTGGTACCCATGCCTGGATCAATTTCCGATATTCAGGGGGACATCTTTTATATCGAAAACCGGGCACCTTATATTATGGACAGTGGTCATGTTCATGGCCATGTTGAGTTGAACTATCTGTTGGGGTGCTCTGCTACTTATATTGTTAATGGGCGGGAGCAGCGTATTCCTGAAAACCGGCTGGCCATCTTCTGGGCCAACATGCCGCATCGGCTGGTGGCTCTTGAGGAAAGAAGCCAGGGGGAAGGCATGCTCTATAACCTCTATATCCCTTTACCCGAGTTTCTTCAGTGGCCATTAACAGAACAACTCAGGCAGGAGGTAATGACAGGCTCTATTGCCCTGGCAAAACCGGATCATGACTATCTGGTCATGAGACTGGGCCGATGGTATGAGGATTTTCAGAGCGAACATCCGGAATTGAAGGAGATTATTCTGGGTGAGCTTTCGCTGCTGTTAAAAAGAATCAGTTTTCAGGGGTGGGATCACCCGGAGAGTTTTTCATCCGGAGATCATATTGAGGAATCACCGGCAGAAACGGATCAAGCTTCCAGTAATCCGGGGAGTGGTCGGTTGAAAGGTGTACACCATGTTTCCACCATGATTCACTTTATGGGGGAAAACCTGCACCGGCCTATTTCAACGGCAGATGTTGCTACTCATCTTGGTTTGCACAAAAATTATACGACCAACCTTTTTACCAGTGTGATGGGCGTATCCATTAAACAATATCTGCAGTTTCAGCGCCTGCAGAAAGCTCAGCTGCTGCTTATGGACAGTGAACGACCCATTGCCGACATTGGTTACGCCTGTGGTTTTAGTTCTCTCAGTCGTTTTTATGAGGCTTTTCAGCGGTACTTTGGTATGCCGCCGGGGCAATTCCGAAAGAAGCTTCTTTGAATAGAATATTGTAATAGTACTGAAAATTCTGATCTAACGATGAGTAATTTTTTTACGAAAACAGTCTGAAAACTATTTCAACAGTGTGGTTTGAAATGGACTCCGTATTTGTTACTCAAACAGATAATGCTATCAAAGAGCAGTTAGCTGATCGTGATCTTTAGTGATATTCGCATACATCATGCATCATTTTGCAAGTGCTGGATTAGTCCTATAAGGTTGATTTTCTGAAATTAGGAGAAAAATGCCTATTAAAATAATGGGTAAAATTTTATCTGTTTTCAGCGATGTTTTGGATGACTGATCTTAATACTCGCTTACCTTCAAAATATACCGTCAGTTGTTGTTCTGGGTAATACCACCGAGTGATTGGTGGTTCACCGATAGTTTCAGTCTGGCTCGCGTTACCCAGCATTTTTCTGACTTCATCCATGCTCTGACCATGCTCCGGCAGAGACAGAGATTGACGCATCTGCTGAGACTGACTACCGACGGGAACTTTAATAATGCCATTAGAGTGTAAGGTTTCCGGTCTATGGCTATTGGCTGAAATTTCAGCAGCAAGAGGCATACTCAAAGCTATCAGGGTGGCCGATAAAAAGTTTAACAGTGTTCTTGTTCTGGTCATTTATGCGCTCAGCCTTGTTTGTTTATTGAGTCTTGGTACAGCGTTGTATTTAGTGCTGAATGTATTTTTATCAATAAACGATTGTTCAAAATTAGCCTACTCTATCCCACACTGGATTGAACTGAAATGGTTCGGGTAACTATTTTGCCATTATGCTGGGCTGTAGGTAGAAATAGATGCAAAGTGCAGGAAAATTCAAAGGGATTTATTCTGCTTTATGGCATAATGACAATCTTGTCCTTACTGACTCTTTTGAAAAGAGTAGCAAAGTCCACCCCTTACATGCCGATGGCACAAGGGGGGGGGCAGAACTGGCAGAATAAATGTTTAGACCATTACCTTTTTTTATAGGTTTGCGCTATACCCGCGCAAAGCGAAGGAATCACTTTATATCCTTCATCTCTGGGACATCCATGGTGGGACTGACGCTGGGTGTTTCTGTCCTGATTATTGTGTTGTCGGTGATGAATGGCTTTGACCGGGAGCTCAAACAACGGGTGTTGGGGATGGTTCCTCATGCGACGATTACTGCTGCTGGTGGTGGTATTGATGACTGGGAGGAACTGGTAAATACCATTCCGGAGAAAGATGGTATCGAAGCGGCTGCGCCTTTTGTTGATGCTCAGGGTATGTTGACCAATGGTGACCAGGTGCGTGGAACACTCGTTTACGGCATTGATCCTGAGCATGAGAAAAAAGTCTCGATTATTTCCGACCATATGACGCAAGGGGGGCTGGAAGACCTTCAAGCTGGAGAGTTTGGCATTCTGCTCGGTGAAATTCTTGCTAATTATCTGGGGGTGTCCGTTGGCGATAAGGTAACCATGGTTCTGCCTGAAGCCAGTGTAAACCTTGCCGGTGTTTTGCCGCGCCTTAAACGCTTCACCGTTGTTGGTACTTTCTCTGTTGGTGCCGATGTGGATGGCAACCTGGCTTACGCTCACCGTGAAGACCTGGCACGTTTTCTACGAGTTCCTGAAGGGGTGACTGGTATTCGTTTGAAAATGGACGATCTTTTTGCTGCACCTAAACTGGCCTGGGATGTAGCGGTTACTCTGCCCGGACGTTACTACGTTCAGGATTGGACTCGAACCCATGGGCGCCTGTTTCAGGCAATTCAGATGGAAAAGACGATGGTAGGGCTTTTACTGACGCTAATTGTTGCCGTTGCTGCTTTTAACATCGTATCTACGTTAGTGATGGTGGTGACAGATAAGCAAGGAGATATCGCTATTCTCAGAACGTTTGGTGCCAGCCCAAAAATGATTATGGGCATTTTTATGGTGCAGGGGTCTTTGATTGGTGTAATTGGCACAATTCTGGGGGTTCTTTTGGGAATTATTGGTGCGTTGAATGTTTCCGACATTGTCAGTGCCCTGGAGACGTTGCTTGGTGTTCACTTTCTGAGCCCCGATGTTTATTTCATCAGTTATCTACCCTCAGAGTTAATGTGGCAGGATATCGTTGTGATCAGTGTATCCGGTTTGCTTATGAGTTTCCTTGCGACCCTTTATCCGGCATGGCGTGCTTCAAGAACTCAGCCAGCAGAGGCTCTGCGCTATGAATAATTCAGAAACACGGAAAGTACTTGAATGCCGGAAAATTACCAAAGAATTTTCAGAAGGTCCTGAAAAGCTTAACGTACTGAAAGGAGTTAACCTTCAGGTTATGCCTTCAGAAAGAGTGGCTATTGTTGGCTCATCGGGCTCCGGTAAAACGACACTGCTGCAACTATTGGCAGGCTTGGATCGTCCCTCCAGTGGTGAAGTGCTTCTTTGTGGCCATCAGTTGATGAATGTATCTGAGCATCAGCAGGGCGAGCTGCGTAATCGTCATCTTGGCTTTGTTTACCAGTTCCATCATTTGCTGCCAGAGTTCACTGCTCTGGAAAATGTGGCGATGCCACTGCTACTTCGTAGAGAAGTATCCGTACACCAGGCCAGAGTCAGGGCTGAAAAGATGTTAGGTATGGTAGGGTTGTCAAAAAGAGCCAGTCATAAGCCCGCAGAGCTTTCCGGTGGTGAACGACAGAGGGTAGCTATTGCCAGAGCATTGGTCGCCAAACCCGACCTTGTTCTGATGGATGAGCCAACAGGTAATCTGGATCCTCATACAGCGGGTAAGATTCATGAACTGATGGAATCTCTTAGTAAGAAGCTGACGACCAGCTTTATTGTGGTAACCCATGATATGGACTTTGCCCGACAAATGGATCGGGCATTACGTCTTGAAGACGGCTATCTTGCACCAGCGGTATAAAAAAAGCCCTCAGTAGAGGGCTTTTTTTATTACTCAGATGACTATTACTTGTCACCACCTTTTTTCTCTTCATGAATGACATATACTTTAAACGCTCTGCTTTCTTCTTCTGGCCCATCGTAGCCATCTCCGCCTTTGAACTTGCTTTCTGGCCAGACAAAATCGGTTGAGCTGAAGATATTCTTCGAGGAGTCTGCAATGTAATACGCGTTATCACCTCCAGTGACACGCTCTTCTGCCGCAATGGCTGATGCGGCACTGATAGCTAAGCCTGCAATAATTGTCATTGTGGTGGCTATTCTCATGATCATGCTCAGTCCTTTGATGTTTTTCCTGTCTAACTTTTATCGTCCAATACTATTTATACATTAAAAAATAACATTATTGCATCAAGTGCGGAGTGACAAATCCTGTCTTCTTTTTCGGTGAAAAGCGATGTTAACGTTGTCTGGTGAGAGGAGCTTATTTCTTAATTGGGCTGGTAAATACTTTTTGATTTGCAGATGTTTCAAATTGGTTTATTTCTAATCAGAGTTATTCATTAGTTGATTGTCTTATTGTAGCAAAAGTTTACATTTTGTTGGATTGTGAACTATTGCTTCCGGTGTGTGAAAATCGCCTGAAAATCACGGCGTCACGTCGTTTCTTTCAGGCGATTTTGATATCGGTTGGTGCCTCAGGGAGTTTCCTGAAGGTATTGGCTGGGGTCAATGTAGAGGCCAAGGGAGCGTTTATCAATACGCTTTTCCTTTTTTTCGGTTTTGCCAACTTCCTGATACCTGAAGACAACAGTATCTCCAATATTGACATCCAGAAGCTTGTCGGCTGAGAGGTACTTGTAGTCATCACCGGCTACTGTCAGTGTGTGGATATAGTAATCCGGCATCCCCAACCAGTCGCTGTGAGGACCATCAGTGTTGACAGCTTCAAGCAGACCACGGCCTTCCAGCTTTGGCTGGCGCTTTTGAAAACTTCTTTGCATGGGGCTTTTTTCTCTAGAGAATTTTGAATAGCAGTTAGTTGAATGGATCAGGTCGAGAGCGACGTTTATTCCTCTGGCGCCAGTTGATGACAACATTCCAGCGCCAGGCCGCCCGAATCAGCAGGTAACTGATGAAACCGAGCACAACGCCAGAGACCACCGACCCTAAATAAAGAGGCTTCCAGACACGGGCAAGTCCGGCACCCAGACCCTGAACTGTGAGTTCAAAGGAAGCTTCACTTACCGGTGTCTGAAGGATAAAACAGCCAATTTTGTATGTAAAATAGAATATGGCAGGCATGGTCAGCGGGTTCGTAATCCAGACCAGTGCTACAGAAAGTGGGAGGTTGCAACGAAAGACAATGGCCAGACATGCAGCCAGAACCATTTGAAAAGGCATCGGAATAAACGCGACGAAAATACCAACAAAAAATGCGGCAGCAGCAGATCTGCGATTAAGTTGCCATAGGTTTGCATCATACAATGCAGAACCCAGAAACCGCAGATGGCGATTTTCCTTAATGGTTTTTGGTTCCGGCAAATACCTTTGAATCAGTTTTTTCGCCATATCCTTCCACTATGTTACAGCTATCGTTACATAAACTCATCATGCTCTGAGCTATGACTTTAGTTCATGGTCTGCAGAGGTTGCCAGCTTTTCAGCATGAAAATCGTTACGGGATCCTTCCAGGGGAGACAGGGTTGGTTTTACCCGACAGAAATTCATCTATGCTAGCTATTTTTCATCGGCCATAGCATGCCCGTTTTCAAAATTGAACCTTGGTCATGCCACGATGCAATGATTGTCATTCAGGGCAGGGAAAAACGATACCTTGAATGAGGTAAACCTGTGAATTATGCACTGAAACAGCAGGCAAAACTACGTGGATAACACTCACCCAACAATAAAACCGGCAACAGGATTACTGATATTTGCACTTTCCAGCGGTTTTGTTTCGTTGTTTTTTGATCTGTCTGTCCTGCTGTCAATCAGTCTGCCGCTTTTTATCCTACTACTTTGGATACTCTCTTTTGCTAATGGTTCCCGGGCTTGCTGGTGGCTCCTTCCTATTCTGGTGGGTAGTCTTACCAGTTCATTGTATGCAACGCACTATGCATTCACTCGTCTAGATAACAGTGTGCAAGGAAAAGACATTGATATTAAAGGAGAAGTCGCCAGCCTGCCGGTGATAACTGGAAAGGTTACTCGCTTTGATTTTGATGCCAGCCAGTTGGAGTCGGGTGGTCAGATAGGGAGGATAAGGCTTAGCTGGCATGGTGCTCCTGATTTGAAGGTCGGAGAGCCCTGGGCTTTAACTGTGAGGTTACGCCTGCCTCATGGTTTCTCAAGTTCAGGTGCTTTTGATTACGAGGCCTGGATATTACGTCAGGGAATACAGGCTACAGGGTACGTTAAGTCTGGCTCAATACTTAACGAGCCCATTCCATGGGGGTATTGTATTCATCAACTTAGAGAACACTTGAGACAGTGGTTGTGGTTTACGGTATCGAATGCAAACAGAGGGCTTTTTACTGCCCTTTTGCTGGGGGATAAGTCAGCAATAAGTGCTGAACAATGGAATGTCTTTAATCAGACCGGCACTACTCATTTGATGGTGATTTCTGGTCTTCATATCGGGCTTATGGCCTGGTTGGGACTTTCTCTTGCTGCCATTCTGGGGAAATTGGGAGTTATTCCCCTTCGCAGGCTGCCTCTACCCATGATAAAAGCATTGACAGGAGTGTTGTTTGCATTTTGCTATGCCTTGTTAGCTGGGTTCAGTGTGCCTGTGCAGAGAGCCCTTGTTATGACATTTGCAGCACTTTTGTCCCCATTAATGGGTATAAGAGCCTCGCCTATAACGCTTTGGTTGCTTGCTTTAGCAACGGTGCTCGCCTTTGACCCTCTTGCGATAACCAGTAATGGTTTCTGGTATTCCTTTATTGCCGTTTTGGCATTGCTTTTTGGTATGGTCGGTCGACGGGAGAAACCTGGTTGGCGGGTGAAAGTATTTAAGCCTCGTAACTATTCAGCACCCTTCATATAAATCTGGAATTTTCTGATTTTTCGACCATCATCTTATACTCAATTTTTCTAACAAATCTCCAGTATGGAACCAGACTTCCCAGCTACTCCGTTTACCGAAGCTCTCCTTAAAGAGAATGAAGAGCTTCGGACCGAGAATGCGCTTTTACGGGAACGTTGCAGCGAACTGGAAGAAAGGGTTAATAAAAACAGTCAAAACAGTAGTAAGCCACCATCGTCAGATGGTTATCAAAAGCCCAGTAAAAAAGGGAGTGATAAAGGTGATACATCTTCCAAAGAAGCCCCCTGCTCCTCACAGGAAACACCGAACCCCAAAAGCCTTAGACCATCTTCAGGCAATAAACCAGGTGGCCAGAAAGGTCATCAAGGCTCTTGTTTGAGACGTGTCGCCTTACCCGATTATGTCAGGCATCTGAAGGTTGAAAAATGTTGCTGTTGCCAGTCTTCGCTTATCGATATTAAACCCACCAAATACATTGAGCGACAGGTTTTTGATCCAGGTAGACCCGGAGAATTTGAAGTTACCGCGTACTGGGCAGACGTTAAAGTATGTCCTTGTGGTAAACGGAACACCGCTGAGTTTCCCCAAGGAGTGAAAGCCGCTGCTCAATACGGAGAAGTGACTCAGGCAATGGCTGTTCATTTAAACCAGTATCACTTCATCCCATATCACCGGGTGTCTGAGTATTTCAATACTATTTATTGCATGAGTGTCAGCGCAGGCTCTGTTGCCAATTTTGTTGCCTATACCCATGAGAACCTGGCCTCTACTGAGCAGAGTATCCGCGATGCTTTACAAGAAAGTCCGGTTGCAGGAGCGGATGAAACTGGCATGCGGGTTGACGGTTCACTGTGGTGGTTACACATTATGCGAGATGACCAATGGACGCTTTACTACCTCTCAGAAAGGCGAGGTTGTGAAGCAATGGATGCAATGGGCATCCTGCTGACTTTTGCAGGCATTCTGGTTCACGATCATTGGAAGTCCTACTTTGCCTATGCGGCAGTGCATGTGCTTTGTAATGCCCATCATCTGAGAGAGCTTCAGGGAGTTGTCGATAGGGATGCGAATAAGCTGGCTCTGCGGCTGATGAAATTGCTTACGCTCTCCTGGCACTTCTGCAAGAAATACAAAGCAGCCGGTCTGACTCAAATGCCTGGTGCAATACAGCTTCGCATTGAGACGATATACGACCAAATCCTTCAAAGGGCTCTCACGAAGGAAACCGCTTATATGGAAAAACAACGACAGGTGCTTGGACGTAAGAAGGTCAGGAATACCAAGGCCTACAACCTGTTCAAAAGGCTTATTGAGTTTAAGGTTGAAACGTTGCGCTTCATGTCGGACTTTTCAATTCCCTTCGATAACAATGGCAGTGAACGTGATGCCAGGATGGCCAAACTTAAGCAGAAGATCTCAGGCTGCTTCAGAAGCGAAGACGGAGGTACCATGTTTACCCGAATCCGAAGCTATTTATCATCTGCTAAAAAGCAGGGGTTGAACATATTTCAGGCGCTTCTTAAAGCGGTTCGAAATTACAACAATACGCCTTTGCTGGGTGCTGAATAGTTACTAAGCCTCAATGGTTGGTGTTTGTACTTTTGGCACCTTTGCTTTTGTTTAATGGTCAACCGGTATCACCAATGTCTCCCTTGGTGAATCTTCTGGCTATCCCATTGATTGGTATTGGTGTTGTTCCCTTATAGAACTTACGCATTGACAGCTCTGATAAAAGATGGTCTCAGCCAGTCTTTACCATCAGAGAAGCTCTTAATGAAGTCCCAAATAGCATCCTTGAGCGCATCATTCTTAACGCGATAGATGCTACTGAGAGATTCAGATACTTTCTTGGCCTGAAGGCAGGCATACCCAAAGATAGAGGCAAAAATATGGTTCCTGACCTGCTGCTTTCCTCTCACCTGAAAGCGCTCAATACTGCAGAGTTGTTTCAGCGCCCGGTGATACTCTTCGATCGCCCAATGGTGCAGGTGAAGTTCATTAAAGCCTACCTGTGGTGATACCTCTGATCCAGCATGGGGTGTGTAGACGACGTAATGGCGCAGCTCGTTTTTTAGCCGCGTCCGGTACAAACGCACAGAACCAAAATTACGTAGCCAAACGGTTATTCCCTCTTCAGGAATCTCCAGGCTCTGCACTTGTTGGTAGTCACCCTTTTGGATAGAAACAGTACGGTTGCTTTTAACGGCAAACATAAAACCCAGACCGTTGTTTTTCACAGTCTTCAGGTTTGCGGCACTGCTATACCAGGAATCCCCCGTAACAAATGCAGGTCGTAAGCCCCATACAAGTACTTCTTTCAGCATCTCGAGAAAATAATCATTTTTGGACTTTCCGTCCGCAGAGTCATAGATACGGAAATTGACAGGAAGGCTATAGCCTTTGATATCGGTGTAATAGAGCGTTATGAGATTAATGCCCTTGACGGCTTTATGATGCTTGCCCGAGTAATGATAGCCGATGAATGCCGTGTAGTTACTGTACGGCTTATCCAGCACCGTATCATCAACCGATAGCGTGCCCCCATCAAGAATCAGCCTTGCGGCTACTTCCATGAAAAGGTCATTGGGAGCAAAGTCTTCACGTTGTAGAAAACGGTTAACGCTGTGGTGTGACATATCTCCGATCTCACTAAGGCGAGTACAGGTTGCTGATTTCGGCTCACACAATAGAAACCCTGTATATTTCGGCAAATCACACCCAGCTGTTGTAGGTCTTGTTATCTTTCTACGCACGACGACATCCGCTATTTTTTGCTGATCTAGCAATTTTTACAGCTGCCTGTCAATGCGAAAGTCCTACCTTATTATTATGCGCTGCTTTTTTACAGTTTGTACTACCAGATGTAGCCGGTTTTATTATTGCCGGGCTTGATTATCTGGTCACATGGGGGCAGTGGGGGTTGCAGTGGGTGTCTGGTTTGATGGTATCTATTCCAGCACGGCAGTCACTCTCCTGGCCAGCACTGTTTCTGGCGGTTACAGGTATGTTACTGCTGATCTCACCTGCGCCTCTGGGTTTGCGCTGGCTTGCTCCTGTGATGCTGGTGCCTTCATTTTTTATGGAGCCGTTTTCAGTGCCGGTCGGCCAGGCTGAAGTGACGGTTCTTGATGTTGGGCAGGGGTTGGCCGTGTTAATAAGAACGCACCAGCACTTAATGATTTACGATACCGGTGATCGTTTTTCGGAAAGGATGTCCGCAGCACAGAGCGTTATCCTTCCTGCACTGTCTAAATCCGGCGTGACCAAAATCGATCGTATAATGATTTCTCACGGTGATCAGGACCATTCAGGTGGTTTGCCATCGCTGCTGTCCAGATATCCGGATGTACCGGTTATCAGTGGTACCAAACTGCCTGAGTTTGAAGGAACTTGGGTTAAGTGCCAGCCAGGGGATCATTGGGATTGGGATGGTGTTCATTTTCAGGTACTGGCCGGTGGGGATTATAAGCGCAGTAATGATGCCTCCTGTGTACTGAAAGTGACAGTGGGGACAGACAGTCTTTTACTGCCAGGAGACATTAGTGGGCGAGTTGAGAAACGATTAATTGAGGAGGGTGTTGAGCTGAAATCCAGCGTTTTGGTGGCGGCTCACCATGGTAGCCGGTTTTCCAGTGACCCTGGTTTCCTCTCTGCTGTTCAGCCTGAAGTGATTATTTTTTCTTCTGGCTTTGCCAATCGGTTTGGTCATCCGGCATCTGAAACGGTTACACGAGCTCAGGAAGTAGGTGCTCAAATCTTTAATACGGCAGCTGATGGCTCACTGTCTTTTACGCTGGGTAATGGTAATACAACGGTTTCTGCATACCGTAAAACGCACTCCCGCTACTGGTGGCGCTAACCCTTTCTCAAAGCGATCAGTTACTGCTTAAATGGTGCCAATCTCTGTGATACAGTCATGCTAATAACCTTGGGAGCTGGCATACCTGATCAGATGAGTCCAGCTACCATGAATTTGTCATTGTAAGGGAAGATTATTGTGTTCGAACTGGTGAAATCCGGTGGTTGGCTGATGGTGCCTATCCTGTTGTCTTCGGTCATTGCCATGGCAATCATCTTCGAGCGGCTCTGGACATTGAGACCCTCACGTATTGCACCAAAAAATACCCTTTCACAAGTCTGGAAGTGGATCAAAAGTAATGGTCTGGATAATAAAAAACTGGATCAGTTGAAAGCCGGGTCTCCACTGGGTGAGATTCTGGCTGCAGGCCTGGCAAATGCGCGCAGTGGCCGGGAAATTATGAAGGAGAGTATTGAAGAGCAGGCTGGCAAGGTGATCCATGACCTGGAACGCTATCTTAATACTCTGGGTACTATCGCAGCAATTGCTCCACTGCTGGGCTTACTGGGAACCGTCATCGGGATGATTGATGTCTTTACTGTGCTGATGGTTGAAGGTACCGGAAATGCCGGTGTTCTTGCTGGCGGGATTTCCAAAGCGCTTATTACCACCGCGGCCGGTCTTACCGTGGCTATCCCGGCTCTGATCTTTCACCGTTATTTTACCCGCCGAATAGATGAGCTGGTGGTTGCGATGGAGCAGGATGCGATCAAGCTGGTTGAAGTACTGCAGGGTGATCGTAAAGGATCTCCATCCGCTCAGGGCAGTGAGGCCAGGAGATAATGAATTTCCGACGACAGAGAAATCAGGAGGAGGTGTCGATTAATCTGACACCTCTGATCGATGTGGTTTTCCTGCTGCTGATTTTCTTTATGGTCTCGACCACCTTCACCAAGGAAACGCATCTGGCTATTGATTTGCCGGAATCTTCCGGAGAGGTTTTGCAGCAGCAGCCGAAGCAGATTGAGATCACTATCAGTAAGTCTGGAGACTTTGCGGTTGATGGCCAGGGGCTGGTCAATGGTCAACTGGATACGCTCAAACGGGCTCTGGGCAAAGTCAGTCAGGGGGACAGTAAGGTACCCCTGATTATTACGGCTGATGCCAAGACGCCATATCAGGCGGTAGTTACGGCAATGGACGCGGCTGGGCAGCTGGGTTTTATCAACCTGAGCATGACAACACGAAAAGATACCGAGTCTGATCAGTGACGCTCTGGCAGCGATTCAGCCAGTCAGTCACAGACTCCTGGTATTGCCCTTCTGGTGGCTGGACTCGCCACCTGAAGCCACTCAGTAGGTTATTTTCCTTTCTGGCTGAGAGAAGAAAGCAGCGACTTCTGCAGTCATCACGCTGGTCGCCGCCTGTGCCTGTCATTGTGGTAGGGAATATCTCCGTGGGAGGGACGGGGAAAACCCCTCTGGTTGCCGCCCTTGTGCGGGAATTTCAGAGAAGGGGGTACCGGCCGGGGATCATCAGTCGTGGATTTGGTGCACAAACTGGAGAGGCGTCCATATCAGTTACACCCGACTCAGACCCTGCCATAGTAGGCGATGAGCCGGTTATGCTTGCCCGGCAGCTTAATGTCCCTTTGATTGTCGATGTTGACCGTGTAAAGGCCGCCCAGTTTCTCTGTGATCAGACAGACTGCAATCTCATCATCGCAGATGATGGGTTGCAGCACTATAATCTGCAACGGCATGTAGAGGTATTGGTTCTGGATGGTGACCGGTTGCTTGGTAACAGGCTTTGCCTGCCCGCCGGCCCTCTTCGGGAGCCACCGGAAAGAATGAACCAGGTGGATATGATTCTGGTCAATACCAATAATGCTTCCATATCAGCAAAGGCTGAGGAAGTAGAAAGTGCGTTGGGGCGGAAAGGACTGTACTATTTTTCCCTTGAACCCTCGGCGTCGGTCAGTGTGACGGGTATTTCGAAACGGATTCCCGATATAACCAGGGTTCATGGGGTCGCAGGAATTGGTAATCCGGAGCGTTTTTTTAATACACTGCGCTCGCTGGGATACGATGTTATCGGGCATCCTTTTCCGGATCACCATTCATTTGTACCGGAAGACATTTGTTTTAACGATGATCTTCCGGTCATTATGACGGCTAAGGATGCCGTTAAATGCGGTGACTTTGCGGATGATAGGCACTGGTATCTGCCGGTGACGACCTGTGTATCGGACTCATGTATTGAGCAGCTGATGGAAATGATTGAAGCTCGTAAGCCTGTATCTTATGTCAACAGAACCTAGGGCTTATAGCTGAGGAAAAATGATGGATAAGACTCTGTTTGAAATTCTGGCCTGTCCACTGTGTAAAGGGGAAGTGCGTCCAAATAAAGAGCGTCAGGAGCTGGTTTGCAGACCCTGTGGTCTTGCTTATCCTGTTCGTGATGGTATTCCTGTCATGCTCGAAGGTGAGGCGCGCACATTGACCGTTGATGAACGTTTGGATGAGGCGTCCTGATGGCACAAGGCTTCTTACCGGCTGGTAGCTCAGACTTTACCGTTGTTATTCCTGCCCGTTTTGCTTCCAGTCGCTTACCGGGCAAACCGCTGGCTGATATTGCTGGTAAACCTATGGTTCAGCATGTCTATGAGCGGGCGCTGGCCAGTGATGCCCGCCGGGTCATCATCGCTACGGATGATGAGCGAATTCTTAAGGTAGCTGAAGGTTTTGGTGCCGAGGTGTGCATGACGTTGCCAGGTCACCCTTCCGGCACTGACCGGTTACAGGAAGTGGCCAGAATTCATGAGCTGAAGGATGATGAAATCATTGTCAATGTGCAGGGTGATGAACCTCTGATCCCTCCGTCTGTCATCAATCAGGTGGCCAGAAATCTGCAGGTATCAACTGAGGCAGGGGCAGCTACGTTATCCAGCCCGCTGACTCAGCTGGAGCAGATTTTTGATCCCAATATTGTCAAAGTGGTGGCTGATGCCAGAGGGTATGCACTTTATTTCAGCCGTGCCCCCATTCCCTGGGCGCGGGATGATTTTGCGACGGAAGAAAGGAAAGTGGCAGCAGATGCCTGCTTTCAGCGCCATATAGGTATCTATGCCTATCGTGTTGGACTTCTGAACCACTATGTAACCTGGGGTGTCAGCCCAATTGAGAAAATGGAGTCTCTCGAGCAGCTTCGACTTATGTGGAATGGCTATCGGATTCATGTGGCTGAAGCGGTTGAAACCCCTCCTCATGGTGTCGATACGGAACAGGACCTGCTGGCAGTTCGTGCATTGCTTGAGAGAGGGCAGCTAGTAGACAGCCTTGAGCCCGATGAAAAAACGGTCAGAGCATAAAAATAATGAAAAAAGTACTGTTCGTCTGTCTGGGAAATATCTGTCGGTCACCCACTGCGCACGGTGTGTTTGCTCATCAAGTTGCGGAGTCAGGCTTATCAGACCGTATCAGGGTCGATTCAGCTGGCACCAGTGGCTGGCATGATGGGGGATTACCGGACAGTCGTTCAATGCAGCAGGCAGCAGATCATGGTTATGACCTTTCATTTATTCGTTCCAGAAAGGTGGCGCCTTCTGATTTTGTTGAGCAGGATTATATCCTGGCTATGGATAGAGAAAATCTGAAGAACCTGCAAAAGATCTGTCCGCAAGAGCATGCCCATAAACTGCGGCTCTTTCTTGATTATGCTGACCTGCCAGTATCTGAAGTTCCTGACCCTTACTATGGTGGTAATGAAGGCTTCGAGCGAGTGCTCAACCTTGTTGAGCTTGGTGGGGTTGCGTTGCTGGACCATTTGAAGAAAAGCCTGCAATAAACTGCATCTTCCCTGTATCTGCCAGCCCATGTGGGCTGATTTCTCCAATTTGTATTGAATAAACTATTGATGACGTTCCCACTTAAGATTTGTGACCATTATCCTCTGGTAGAGAAAAATACCTTGGGTCTGCCATCTACTGCCAGGTACTACGCAGAGGTGAATTCGGTCGCTGAGCTGCAGTCTGCACTGACTTTTGCCAGGGAAAAGCGGTTGCCTGTTATTCCCCTGGGGGGGGGCAGTAATGTCGTGCTTGGCGATTTTCTGAATGCTCTGGTTGTACACGTTAATCTCAAGGGAAGAGCGGTTTTGAGTCGCGATCAAGATTCTGTTCGGGTAAGGGCTGAGGCAGGAGAAAACTGGCATGAGTTTGTGTTGTGGTCCCTGGAGAATGGGGCCTATGGACTGGAGAATCTTTCCTTAATACCGGGCACCGTTGGCGCTGCACCTATTCAGAATATCGGTGCCTATGGTGTTGAATTGAAGGACTCTTTCGTTTCGCTGGAGGCGATGAATCTTGAATCCGGGCTTGTGGAATATTTTGACCGGCAGAGTTGCGGCTTTGGCTATCGCGATTCTGTTTTCAAAAGAGAAAAGCGAGATCAGTATATTATTATCTCTGTGACACTGGATCTCGACGCGACATTAAAACCCAATCTTGGTTATGGCCAGCTAGGTGATTTGGTTTCCCGGCGCTTTGGTGATCAGGCGCCATCCGCTATTGATATCAGTCAGGCCGTTTGTGATATTCGCCGTGAAAAATTGCCGGACCCATCTGTGGTGGGAAATGCTGGCAGTTTTTTCAAAAATCCTGAAGTATCACAGGCAGAGATGGATCGCTTGAAACAGGCATATCCAGATATTGTTGCTTATCCTGTCGGGCAGAACTGGAAGCTGGCTGCTGGTTGGTTAATTGATCAGGCTGGGCTAAAGGGAATGCGTGAGGGTGCTGTTGGAACTTATCAATATCAGGCTTTGGTACTAATTAATCATGGAGGCGCAACCGGTCAGCATGTACTTTCATTCTCGAACATGATTCAGCAAAAAGTTAACGACAAGTTTGGTGTCTTGTTGGAAAGAGAGCCCAGGCTGTATATGGAAGCTCTCAAGCTGGTTTGAGACCTTAAGGGGGAGCATTTTTCTGTCTCTGCAGAAATAACCTATTTCCGTTTATCCTTTTTCTGTGGGATATAGCAGATCTTCTGAAGATAGCAGGCAATGGATTGCTCGCTTGCTTCAAAGTGGGGTTGCGGCAGGTTGTCAGGTGTAACCCATCGCCAGCCATCGCATTTTTCAGGCTCTCTGTTTTCAGCCTTGCCGCCAGGATATTTGGCCTTTAAGCAGACAGAAATATAATGTTTGTTCTCCTCCTGAAAGGTTTTCAGGTTGTTAGTGATGGCGATGACCTTTGGGCTTTTGATAAGGAGTCCTGTTTCCTCCTGGACTTCACGGATTGCTGTTTCTTCAAACGTCTCCCCTAACTCAAGGTGTCCGCCGGGAATAGACCAGTAGGGGGCGTGGCTTCCCTTACGCTTGCCAACCAATATCCTTCCATCCTCCCTGACAATAATGATTCCAATGCCAACTCTGGGGTGGCTCATTACGATTGTCTCCATCAATTATAAGTTTGTAGCATTGGCTATTGATGCTAATGATTCAGGCTATGTTGACTCACAAGAGCTATTTTTTGGAAGTAAAAAAAAACGGGGCGGAAACCACCCCGTTTGAAAGTATCTCAACCGGTATTACAGGTTGCTTTCTTCAGTGCGCGTCTGAGGTGCTTCCTGTGCTTCACCTTCTGATTCAGCAGGCAGTTCGATCTGCTGAGTCTGACGCTTGGCTCTAGGGTCATTATGGGCACGGCTGCGACGACGACGAGGCCTTTCAGAGGTTTCATCAGCAGGAGCTGTGTCTGCTTCACTTGCTTTAAGTTCTGCTGACTGGCCATGCTGACCTTCAGTCTGTTCAGCAACTTCTGCTGCTTCTACAGCCTTGCTCTCAGCCACTTCGGGGAGAGGTGCCGGTTGAGGCTCGACAGTGTTTTTCTGACTGCTTTCACCTGCATCTGCAGTGTTGACTGGTTTCTCTTCGTCAGACTGATTTAATGCCTGTTTCAGCATCTCTTCAGCTTCATTGGCTGTCATGGGCGCTTTGGGCTCTACAGCGTCTGCTTCTACTTCCGGCGCAACCGGTTTCTCGAATGCGGATGGCATGGACCCAAACGCAGGCTTGTCGAGATTATGAGACGCTGCAACGGCTTTTGCCATTTCAGTCATTTGAGGACGAGGTTTTACCTTTTCCTGCTCAACGGCTGTTACTTCTTCAGCATCGCTGGCTGCCTGCTCGCTCTGATTTTCCTGAGTGGTCGTCTCAACAGAGGCGTGTTCGGCTTTTTCCGGATGTGCTGATGAAACATCATCTGGCGCTGAAGCCTTCAGCTCGCCTGTAGGCTCTTGATCAACAGAAGGCTTTTGAACCACTGGTGACTCGGAATCACTCTCTACAGAGATTTCAGATTTACAGTCCTGAGGTGAAGGTTGCTTAGCTTCCCTGAGACGGCGAGGGTCGTTCTTCACTCTTCTTGAGCGGCGAGGTCTCGCTTCTTCCGGGGTTTCAGTGGTATCAGCAGTGGTGATCGGAGCTTGCTCTTCAAGAGAGGCATTGCTGGCTTCGACTGCCTTGTCCGCTGGTGCACTTGGAGTTTCGTTAGCAATTTGAGTGCCTTCTGAGGTCACTGCAGCAGGTTTGCTGTTTTCAATCTCAGGCTTCTCAATGTTTGCAACTGACTCTTTTTTATCAACATGTTTTTCTTGAGGGGCACTTTCCTGTACGGCTGCTTCATGGGTAGAAGGTGCGTTTCCAGACCCTTTGGTGCTTTCAGGCAGCAGTGGCTGCAATTGCGGCTCGTTCTGCTGCAGGCGCTGAGACTGACGGTTGTTGCGACGACGAGGAGCAGAGTTCGGGCGGCGGCGGCGATCACTGGACCCCTGTTCTGACTCTTGGTCCTGGCGGCGTTCCTGTCTGGGTTCCCGTTGTTCCGCTACTTCCTGCTTGTCACGCTGGCGTCTTTCCTGCTTCTCGAAGCGGTTTTCCTGCTTTGTGGGGCGGTTGTCCGACCGTTCCTGCTGGCTCTTTTTGCGCTCTTTCTGAGGGCGGTTGCTGTCCTGCTTGTCGCGGCGCTGGGAGTCAGTTCGGGTCTTCTTTCTGTTTTGGCCGGATTGATTGTCACGGCGTGCCGGTTGACGTTGCTGGATTGATTTGTCCTGGCCAGCAGATTTGTCATCATCATTGTCAGAGTTAAAGAGGCTGCCGATGGACTTCAGCAGGCTGCCAATAAACCCGGGTTTAGACTCAGACGCTTTGATTGCCGGAGCAGGCTGTGCAGGGGCAACATTTCGAACGGCGGCCTGCTGTCTGGGCTGTGGCTTGGCTGCTGTGGTCAGTTCTTCTGAGCTGGCGTCTTCACCCTCAAGAATGATCTCGTAGCTGCTCTCGTGATCCTGCAGGTTGTCATCACGGAGGCGCTGAACGTCGTAATGAGGGGTTTCCAGATTGGCATTTGGAATGACAATGATGCGGGCATCATGGCGCTTCTCGATCTTGGCGATCATCTTACGCTTTTCATTCAGTAGGAATGCTGCAACCGGAACGGGTACCTGTGCACGAATTT
Organism: Endozoicomonas sp.; assembly: GCF_965196975.1. Lineage (NCBI taxonomy): Bacteria > Pseudomonadati > Pseudomonadota > Gammaproteobacteria > Oceanospirillales > Endozoicomonadaceae > Endozoicomonas > Endozoicomonas sp. Next base: position 2,312,805 of record NZ_OZ239981.1, on the reverse strand, counting down.
CGGACGTCTTGTCCTTCATTGCCTCTTCTTCCATCAGGCGCAGGATAGATAGAGCCAGAGACTCAATATCCCGAATCGTGCCCTGGCCTGAACAGCGAGGGCAGACAACGCCACTGGTTTCACCCAGTGATGGGCGCAGACGCTGACGCGACATTTCCAGCAGGCCAAAGCGGGAGATGCGGCTGGTTTGAACGCGGGCACGATCAACTGAGAGTGCCTGACGAATGCGGTTCTCAACTTCCCGTTGATTCCGGTTGCTGCCCATATCGATAAAATCGATAACAATCAGTCCGCCAATATCACGCAGGCGCAGCTGACGTGCAATCTCATCTGCCGCTTCAAGGTTGGTATTGAAGGCGGTTTCTTCGATATCGCCACCACGGGTCGCACGGGCAGAGTTGATATCAATCGATACCAGGGCTTCCGTTGGGTCAATAACAATCGAACCACCGGATGGTAGTTTGACTTCACGCTGGAAGGCGGTCTCGATCTGGCTTTCAATCTGGAAGCGGTTGAACAGGGGGACACTGTCTTTATACAGCTTGATCTTGTTCTGGTACTGAGGCATGACCTGTTTGACAAAGTCCAGGGCTTCTTCATAAACCGAGGTTTTGTCGATCAGTACTTCACCAATATCCTGGCGCAGGTAGTCACGGATGGCGCGGATAATGACATTGCTTTCCTGGTAGATCAGGAATGGCGCGGGATTTTTGTCTGCGGCGTCTTTGATGGAGTTCCAGAGCTGCAGGAGGTAGTCCAGATCCCACTGAAGGTCTTCGGTAGAGCGACCAAGGCCCGCTGTACGAACGATGACACCCATCTCGGATGGGATGTTCAGCTTGCTCATGGCCTCACGAAGCTCAGCTCGCTCATCGCCTTCGATACGGCGTGAGATTCCACCGGCGCGTGGATTGTTAGGCATCAGGACAAGGTAACGGCCAGCCAGACTGACCAGTGTTGTCAGGGCGGCACCTTTGTTACCGCGCTCTTCCTTATCAACCTGAACGATAACCTCTGTGCCTTCCTTGATAACATCCTTGATGTTTGGACGCCCACCAGTATGGCCTACAAAGTATTCCCGGGAGATCTCTTTCAGGGGCAGGAAGCCGTGTCTCTCTGCACCGAAGTCGACAAAAGCGGCTTCAAGGCTAGGCTCGACACGAGTGATTTTTGCTTTGTAGATGTTCGCTTTCTTCTGCTCGCGGGCTCCGGATTCGATATCCAGATCGAACAGGCGCTGCCCATCGACGAGTGCAACCCTCAGCTCTTCTTGCTGGGTCGCATTGATCAACATTCTCTTCATAGAGTACCAAATTGCTAATGGCTACCCTAATCAGCCAGAGTTGTTCGTGACTTTCGGTTAATCCAGCGCATCCATTGTTTCACGGGCAATCCATCGTGTTTCTGGAAGAACCCGGCCTGCCACTTGACGTATTCGCGGTGGCTGACAGTGCAACTGGTTTCCTTCAGCTTCTGTACAAACTCTTCGGTGCTACCCGACTGTACACAGGCCGACAACCGCGTGTAGAGCGGTATGGTCGGTTGTAACCAACTATCAGACTTACAGCCGGACTTATTTCAAGGATAAGGCTGTAACGATATAGCAATCCGCATCCGTATGTTGACCGGATGCAAAGTGGGGAGATGCGTTGATCGGGCGCTTCTGGCTGGTTGTGGATACGTTCACAGGTATCACTGAGCCTTTCACTAGCGTATGACCCGTCCGCTTTTCCTCATCCCTGGCATCGGGAGCGCAACCTCTGATCTTGGGTGGCACTGTTTATCTATCACGGCTGTGGCCGTGGTCTTTAATCATTCAGCAATCATGGCAGGAACTCATGCCCTCCGGGAGGGATGCAACTGGTTCATCTGCCATGATGTGTGCCTGAGCGGCTATTCCTGAAGTTACTTAACCCGGACTTGTTCATCGGGTAAAACGTATCTCCAGTTTATTTTTCGGCCCGTTTAGCGGAATTTGAGTGATACCATTCCTCTTGGGGGCATGCTCAGGCTTCGTAAATCGAACTGCCTCTTCGGATAGTTACAAGGCATTGCCACAACTATATCAGTAATCTGTAAGTGCTTCAAATGACACAAAGCTGATAACATTACCTGAACGAAAATAGCGGTAAGCCTTGAAAGCCTTTTTATCTCAAATGGTTAGGGTAAAGCTTTTGGGCTGCGACTTTGCATAAACAGATATGTGGTTAGACGATTGAAACAAACGCGCAATATTAATGGTAAAGGCCGTTCCACTCACAGGAAAGGTGTCCAGAAGCCTGGTAGGGCTGGGGTGGTGGTTTCTGGTCGTGAGGCTGAGCGAGCGTGTTCGGAGAAAAATGCTTTCTTTCGAAAGCCAAAGGAACAGCCTTCTATTGATAAGGAGGTCGTTGATGGTGGCGTTGAAGTGGCGAAAGTTCATTTTATTACCATTGATGACGATGCGGCGGGTCAGCGTGTTGATAACTTTCTTTTGAGGGTGCTTAAGGGGGTGCCCAAGACAAGGATCTACCGTATTGTTCGTAAGGGCGAGGTGCGAGTTAATAAAAAGCGTGTAACCGCAGACTACCGCCTCGAGTTGAATGATGTTGTTCGTATTCCTCCGGTCAGAATAGCGGAAAGGGAGGCTCCGGTGAGGCCGGCTGACAGTGTGATTGCTCAGTTGGAAAAGGCGGTTCTCTATGAAGATGATCTGCTGCTGATCATCAATAAACCGTCTGGGCTTGCTGTGCACGGTGGGAGTGGCCTGTCTTACGGAGTGATTGAAGCGCTTCGCCAGCTTAGGCCGGAAAACCGTACTCTTGAGTTGGTGCATCGACTGGATCGAGATACCTCTGGTTGTCTGGTGATTGCCAAGCGCCGCAGCATGCTGCGTCATCTTCATAATCAGTTGCAGCAGAAAGAAAAAGTTGAAAAGCTGTACCATGCATTGGTAGTCGGAAAATGGCCGGCCAGAAAACAGTTGGTGAATGCTCCGCTGCTGAAGAATGTTCTTCAGTCAGGAGAACGTATGGTCCGGGTGCATGTGGACGGTAAAAAGTCCCGGACGGCTTTTCGCGTGCTGGATCGTTTTCCGAATATGACGCTGGTTGAGGCTTACCCTATCACCGGTCGAACCCATCAGATTCGTGTTCACTGTCTGCATGCGGGGCACCCCATTGCCGGGGATGGGAAATACGGTATGGATGCGGATAACCAGTCTCAGAAGCAATTTGGCCTTAACAGGTTGTTCCTGCATGCGGCCAGTATCGAGTTTGATTTGCTGGATGGTAAAAGATTGAAGGTTGAAGCCCCTTTGCCGGAGGATCTTGCAGAGGTGTTATCAGTTTTGAAAGGAGAGTAGGGAATGCTGGATGTCGGATCGAAGAATTGATAAATATGCTCTGATTGTTTTTGACTGGGATGGGACACTGGTTGACTCCATTCCGAATATTGCTGAAGCGTTGAGACGGGCGGCGTTGGAAGAGGCGCTGCCTGTTCTGGGAGATGCTCTTTATCGCAGTGTTGTCGGGCTGAGTCTTGGGCCAGCGCTGCAGAGGTTGTATCCGGAATTGTCGGATGAGGGGAATCGGCGGCTGCGGATGGCTTACAAACATCATCACAGTGAATTGGAACAGTCACCATCCCGGCCATTTTCGGGAGTGGAAGCTGGGATGACCGCCATCAGGAAAAGCAATGCCATTCTGGCGGTTGCTACAGGCAAGCGTCGTCCAGGGTTGCAGCGATCCATGGCGGCAAATGGCTTGGAGTCTTTTTTTGATGCAAGTCTGACTGCCGATGATGCCAGGTCAAAACCTGATCCGGATATGATTGAGCAGCTTATGGCGCGGTTCCAGGTGTTGCCTGATCAAGTATTGATGATTGGAGACTCTGGTTTTGATATGGAGATGGCCCATAGGGCTGGTACTGATGCGCTGGCAGTAACCTATGGGGCAGGCTCTCATGAGTCTCTTCAGGCCTTTGAGCCGGTATATGTTGCCGAGAATTTTGAAAGTGTTCTCGTCTGGCTGGGTATTTAGTCTGAGATTATTCAGGCAATTTGAGTGGACATTTTAAGGGGTTGTTATGCAGGACAAGTGGCGGGAGTCCTCGTCTGAGGCGCAGGATCGCCTTGACAGTAATCGAGCCTGGGATCTGGTGGATGCCCTGGCTAAAGGGGCGTTGCTGGAGCAGCGTCGTTCCAGACGGTGGAGTATATTTTTTAAACTGCTGACGTTTGGCTGGTTGTTCTTTTCCGTTGCTGTCATTTATAACGCCACCAATATTAATGATGTAGCGATCAGTAATGACTCTGGTGAGCATACGGCCCTGGTGGAGATTGATGGCCAGATTGGTGGTGGTGATGTGGATGCAGATGTCGTGGTGTCGGGGTTGCGTTCAGCATTTGAGGATCCAGGTACTAAAGCGGTCATTCTGAGGATTAACAGCCCGGGTGGTAGCCCTGTGCAGTCTGGTTACATCTATGATGAGATTCTCAGACTGCGTGATCTGCATAAGGATACGCCTCTTTATGCGGTCATTATGGATATTGGTGCGTCTGGTGGGTATTACATTGCCGCGGCCGCTGATGAAATTTACGCTGACAAAGCCAGTCTGGTGGGTTCTATCGGTGTTATTTCTTCAGGCTTTGGTTTTGTCGGGGCGATGGAAAAGCTGGGGGTTACCCGCAGAACCTATACCTCCGGTGAAAATAAGGCATTTCTTGATCCGTTTCAGTCCGTGGACCGCGAAGCAGCAGCCCAATGGCAGGAGTCGCTGGATACTATTCATCAGCAGTTTATTGATGCGGTTAAAACCGGGCGTGGTGATCGGCTTGTGGATCGGTCGGACATCTTCTCTGGCATGGTCTGGTCTGGAGAACAGGCCAAAACACTTGGTCTGATTGATGGTCTGGGCAGTGCGGGTTATGTGGCTCGTGAAGTGGTGGGTGAGGAGGATATTGTTGATTATACCTTCCGTCTTTCACCGCTGGAAAAATTTGCCCGGGATTTTGGGGCTGGTGTCAGCGCCACTCTGGTGGAAGCGCTGGGTGATGGTTTTCACTTGATGTGATTTGAACACCCATCAGGTCTTCTCTGGAAGACCTGATGGGTACCTTACCTGCCTATGGGGTAAACCCCTTCATTCATCAGCATGGTGGTCAGGGTGATCAGTGGTAGTCCAATCAGGCTGTCAGGGTCATCGCCAGCCATTTTTTCGAACAGGGTTATACCCAGTCCTTCGCATTTGAAGCTGCCAGCGCAGTCCAGTGGGCTCTCTGCATCTATATAGGTGCCAATCTGCGTACTGGAAAGTTTTCGGAACCAGACGGTGTAGTCCACACAAGTCAGCTGGTACTGCTCTGTAGCTGTTTTCAGAAGGCAGAGTCCGGTGTGGAAGACGACCTGCCTGCCACTGCAGCTTGAGAGTTGTTGGATGGCCTTTTCCCGGGTTCTGGGTTTTCCAAGAATGGTATTGTTCAGAGCGGCAGTCTGGTCGGAGGCAATAATCAGAGTGTTCGGATGCTGATCTGCCAGTATCATGGCTTTTTCCCTTGAAAGCCTTATTGATAAGTCTCTGGCGCTCTCTCCCGCTTCAGGAGTTTCGTCAATGTCCGGTGAGGCCTGGCTGAATGTCAGGTTGAGTCGTTCAAGCAGGCGCTTCCGGTAGGGGGAGCCTGAGGCTAATAGTATGTTCATGATTCTACTTTACGCAGGTGATGCGGATAGTCGAGCACAGTATGCATTGTCTCGAATTTTTGTGAAACACGCCTGCGCCTTCAGGAAGCAGGTTGTGAAAAATACAGTATTGAGGCATGTTAATCATGAAATAGTTGAAAATCTGATAAAAAGGTTGTTTGACAGAAAAGGGGCATCGCCCTATGATTGCGCGCTTATGTTATCAGGCCAATTACCAAAAACCGTTGATCCGCGTAAACTCGCGCGTCAGGGGTTACAGTTTGAAGGTTCGCTGGCGCTTAAACAGTTTGATCGACTGGTCGCCAGTCTCGCTGACGATCAGGGTGAGGTGAAGGTCTTTCTTCATTTCTACATGAGCGAAGATCATCGAGTGGTTCTTGAGGGGCATGTTGAGGCAAATCTCAAAATGATTTGTCAGCGCTGTCTCGATGTAGCAGAACTGCCCGTGCGTTCAGACCTCAACCTGATGGGTGTATTGACCGATGAGCAGGCCCGGTCCCTGCCAGAGGGTTATGAACCCCTGATGCTCCAGGAGGAGCCGATGGAGTTGGTACCCCTGTTGGAGGAGGAGCTCCTCTTGAGCCTTCCTATCGTGGCTTATCATCCGCCTGAAGCCTGCCAGGTTCAGCAGGATTTTACTACTGAATCTGATGAAGAGGCTGAGGCTTCCGCTGCTCAGGCAGAGGAAGAGAAAAAGCGTCGTAACCCGTTCAGTGTTCTGGCCAGTCTGAAAACAGATACTACCGAACCCAAATAGAGATCCAGGAGAGTTGACACATGGCTGTTCAGCAAAATCGTAAAACCCGTTCCAAGCGTGACATGCGCCGTTCTCACGACAGTCTGACTGCTTCTCAGCTGTCTGTTGATGCGACTTCCGGCGAAACTCATCGTCGTCATCACATGACTGCTGATGGCTTCTACCGTGGCCGTAAAGTGCTTGAAGGTAAAGTCAGCGAGTGAGTCGTTGCATGCCAGGACGGTTAGCAACTCCAGGACGGAGAATAGCGCTTGATGTGATGAGCGGGGACGAAAGTCCCCGTTCTCGTATTCGGGCTGCCCTCCGGGCTCTGGATGCTTATCCGGACCTCCACCTTTCTCTGGTTGGTAATCAGAAGCTGATTGCTGATCACCTTTCTTCCGTTTCCTTCGATCAGTCTCGCCTCACTGTTATTCATGCAGAGAAGACCATTGGTATGGACGAAAAGCCATCCTCTGCGCTCAGGGCCAAAGAGGGCAGTTCCATGTGGGTTGCTCTTGAGCAGGTTGCTGATGGTCGTGCAGCCGCCTGTGTCAGTGCGGGAAATACCGGCGCGCTGATGGCGATGGGGCGATTTGCACTGAAAACCTTTGTCGGTATTGATCGTCCTGCCATAGCCGGCGCTATTCCCTGTGCTGGAGGCAGTGTTTTGCTTCTGGATATGGGAGCCAATGTTGATTGTTCGGCTAACAGTCTTTATCAGTTTGCTGTCATGGGGTCTCTGCTTGCTGCTTCTGTGAGCGGTATTGCTTCTCCCAGGGTGGGCTTGCTGAACGTTGGTACTGAGGATATCAAGGGGAATGAGCAGGTCCGGTTGGCAAACCGTCTCTTGAGGGAGGATGGGCGCCTGAACTACATCGGTTATATCGAAGGGAATGATGTGTTTGCCGGCCGGGCGGATGTGGTGGTCTGTGATGGTTTTGTCGGTAATATTGCCTTGAAAACCGGAGAAGGGGTTGCCTGTCTTATTCGTGATAGCCTGGTGGCAGCCTTTCAGCAGACGCTATGGCGTCGCTTTCTCTCCCTGCTGATTGCGCCAGTAATGCGCAAAATCTATAAAAGTATCGATCCTGTGGTTTACAACGGTGCCAGCTTTCTGGGGCTTCAGGGGATAGTGGTGAAAAGCCATGGCCACTCTACGGAAGAAGGCTTTTTTCGCGCTATTGGTGAGGCGGTCAGAGAGGTGGACAGCGATGTGCCTGGACGGTTAGCTGAAGAAGTAGAGTCGATGCTGAGAGGGTAGTTTGCCTGTTTTTGCCATCAGAAACATAAATTTACTTACCTTGTTGTCTACTTTTTCTATAATTGCTCCGGTTTTCTACAGGGAAGCGTGGCCGAACTCTGGTCTGACTGCCTATTTTATAGTGGTTCTATCCAGATGGCTCGCTTTGTATCCAATTGAATTTAGGTGTTCTTTGTAAGAGAACGCTTTGGAAAAAGAGCGGGTTGAAATGATGGACAAGCTTGCTTTTGTCTTTCCCGGGCAGGGGTCTCAACAAGTTGGCATGCTGGCGGACTATTTGTCAGAGCCTGTGGTGCAGGCGACGTTTGCTGAAGCAGCAGAGGTGCTTGGCTTTGATCTACTGAAAATGGTCTCCGAGGGCCCGGCTGAGCAATTGAATCAGACCGAGAATACCCAGCCTGCACTGCTGGTATCCAGTGTGGCGCTCTGGCGTCTCTGGTGTGAGCGTCAGGGGGAAGCGCCGGCGATGATGGCTGGGCATAGCCTGGGTGAATATTCAGCACTGGTTTGTGCCGGAGCGATGAATTTTGCGGATGCGGTCAGGTTGGTCCGTCTGCGTGGACTTTTCATGCAGGAAGCGGTTGCATCCGGTGAAGGGGCCATGGCTGCAATTATTGGCCTTGATAATGCGGATGTGGTTGCTGCCTGTGAGAAGGCTGCGCAGGGAGAAGTTGTCGAGGCGGTAAATTTCAATGCACCCGGACAGGTGGTGATTGCCGGTCAGGTTGCAGCGGTTAAGCGTGCCATTGAGTGTGCAAAGGAAGCGGGAGCCAAGAGAGCGATCGAGCTGCCGGTCAGTGTTCCTTCACATTGTGCCTTGATGAAGCCGGCTGCAGAGCGTCTCCAGAAAGAGCTGGATGGTATTGAATTGATTGAGCCGGTGATTCCGGTTGTTCAGAATGTGTCTGCTGATGTCTGTTCAGATCCGGTTCAGCTTAAGGCGAATCTGGTTGCTCAGCTGTACAGTCCAGTGCGCTGGGTTGAGTCTGTGGAAGCCATGATGGCTGCAGGTGTAGGTCGGTTTGCTGAGTGCGGCCCTGGTAAAGTGCTGGCTGGATTGAATAAACGTATTGCACGACGTGCGCCCATTGCTACGCTGGAGTCTGCTGAGGCTATGGCTCAGATGCTGGCAGAAGCTAACCAATAAGGAACAGGCAGGAAATGACAGTTGAAAGAGAGCTGGAAGGACAGGGTCTGAAGGGTAAAGTTGCTCTGGTTACCGGTGCCAGTCGTGGTATTGGCAAAGCAATAGCGATTTCCCTGGGTAAAGCTGGAGCCACGGTGATCGGCACGGCGACTTCTGAGTCCGGTGCGGCTGCCATTACTGAAGCTTTGCAGGCGGAAGGTATTCAAGGTCAGGGTATGGCGTTGAACGTAACGTCAGCGGATGAGTGTCAGGCAGTGGTCAAGGCGGTCAGCGCAGAATATGGCGCACCGCTGATTCTGATTAACAATGCTGGCATTACCCGTGATAATATCCTGATGCGCATGAAGGATGATGAATGGGATGATGTTATTGACACCAATCTCAGCTCCATCTTCCGTATGAGTAAAGCTGTCCTGCGTGGTATGACCAAAGCACGCTGGGGGCGGATAGTGAACATCAGCTCTGTCGTTGGTTCCATGGGGAATCAGGGGCAGGCAAATTATGCAGCGGCCAAGGCTGGTATTGAAGGTTTCACCAGGGCGATGGCTCGTGAAGTGGGTTCCAGAAGCATTACGGTGAACACCGTTGCTCCCGGCTTTATTGAAACTGATATGACCAAGGCGCTGCCTGAAGAGCAGCAGTCCTTCCTGCTTGGACAGATTCCTCTGGCCCGGCTTGGGCAGCCGGAAGAGATTGCTGCTTCTGTTGCTTTTCTTGTCAGTGAGCCTGCTGGGTATATCACTGGTGAGACCCTGCATGTCAATGGCGGCATGTACATGAATTAATCCTCCCTTGCCCGATTCTGTAGTGCTTTAACAGCGATGAGCAGGGAGAAGAAAACCCTGTTCTTATGGGTTGGGTTTTGGGGTTTTATTAAATCTGTTGTCAATTTGCGTGGATAGTCACTGGTTTTCCATGAACTGGCTTGAAATTCCCATAATTGACCATATACACTAGTTCACCTGTAGCCTCAGGCTGCACCGAATATCGATAGGAGCACAACAAGGTATGAGCACCATTGAAGAGCGCGTTAAGAAGATTGTTTGCGAACAGCTTGGCGTGAAGGAAGACGAAGTCACTAACAGTGCGTCATTCGTAGAGGATCTGGGCGCGGACTCTCTGGACACTGTTGAGTTGGTGATGGCGTTGGAAGAGGAATTCGAAACTGAGATTCCTGATGAAGAGGCTGAAAAGATCACCACTGTTCAGGAAGCGATTGACTACGTTGTTGCACACTCCTGATTCTGCCTTGATTTGCACAACTGTTTCTTTGTGACACGCTTTTTCGATGCTTTTTCTTTAGTGGAAGTATTTCGAAAGTGTGCCAGTCGAAAGCCGCATGACGATTGTCTGCGGCTTTTGTTGTTTATGGCAGCCTGCTGGGCTATAAAGGCTGGCTGCATGGTGAAATTATCATCGTGTTGTTGTCGTTTTTCATATGAGCATCCCTGATGATGTTCTGATGTACAAATGACGGATCATTAAATCTGTACGGCAGGTCAGCAGGAGAGTCAGTCTTGTCGGAAGAAAAAAAAACAGAACGATTATCGCAGCGAATGCGTAGGCGAGTGGTTGTGACAGGCATGGGGGCGATCACCCCTGTGGGCAATAATGTCAATGACAGCTGGTCAAATCTGGTAGCAGGTCGCAGTGGTATTGAGGCGATCTCTCACCTTGATACCGAAGGGTTCAGTGTCTCTATCTGTGGGGCGGTCAAAAGTTTTGATCCTGCTGGTGTTATTGACAAAAAAGATGCCCGAAAAATGGACGTCTTCATCCAGTACGGTGTTGCTGCTGCAGCTGAAGCAATAGCGGACTCTGGTGTTGTTGTTGATGACGATTGTGCTCACCGTTATGGTGTGGCGATTGGTTCGGGTATTGGTGGTTTGACGTCTATTGAACAGAACCACTCTACGTTACTGAATAACGGTCCTCGTCGAATATCCCCATTCTTTATTCCCGCTGCGATTGTCAATATGGCGGCGGGCTGGGTCTCCATGAAGTACAACCTTCAGGGGCCCAATTTTGCGACCTCTACAGCCTGTGCAACAGGGAGCCATGCCATTGCTCTGGCGGCGAGAACTATTGCTTACGGTGATGCTGATCTTATGGTGGCTGGCGGTGCCGAAAAAGGTTCGTCAGCACTTGGAATGACTGGTTTTGCGGCAGCTCGTGCGCTTTCTACCCGCAATCATGAGCCTGAAAAAGCCAGTCGCCCCTGGGATGCGGAGCGTGATGGTTTTGTCCTGGGTGATGGTGCCGGTATTCTGGTGCTTGAAGAATACGAACATGCGGTTAAGCGTGGGGCCAGAATATACGCAGAACTCAGTGGTGCAGGCATGAGTGGTGATGCCTGGCATATGACGTCACCGCCTGAAGATGGTCGTGGCGCCGCACGTGCCATGATGTCAGCTCTGGAAGATGCAGGTTTGGTACCGGAAGAGGTGTCGTACATTAATGCTCACGGTACGTCCACACCCGCAGGGGATGTAGCAGAAACCCGGGCAATTCATAAGGTATTCGGCGAGCACGCTACCCGTCTGGCGGTCAGCTCTACAAAATCCATGACTGGCCATTTACTGGGCGCTGCCGGGGCTGTCGAGGCGGTATTCAGTATCAAGTCGCTAGTTGAGGGTGTGATTCCCCCGACCATCAATCTGGATGAGCTGGGCGAAGGCTGTGATCTTGATTATGTGCCGCACCATGCCAGAGAAATGCAGATGGATCATGTTTTATCCAACTCATTTGGCTTTGGTGGCACCAATGTCACGCTGGCATTTTCCAAAATAGACGGTTGACACTGAAACTGATGTGTAAGAGGGCGGCCGGATGAGTGATTTTTCAGTCTGGGTTAATGGTGAGCCTGAAGGTTTTTTGCCGGTTTCAGACCGCGGGCTGGCCTATGGGGATGGCTTATTTGAAACGGTTCGGGTTTCGGTTGGTAAGCCAACGCTTGCAGATTACCATTGGCGTCGCTTGCAGCGCTCTTGCGAACAGCTGGGTATTGCACTGGATATTGAACATCTGCTTGGAGAGGTGGATGCCTTTCTGTTGGATAACCAGGCCGGAGACGCTGTGCTGAAGGTTATGATAACCCGGGGCAGCGGTGGGCGAGGCTATAACCCCGAGGGTTGCCTCTCTCCTTGTCGGATCTTCTCACTTCACCCTCTGCCGTCAAGGTCGCGTGATCCTGGTTTGCATGGCGCGCGGGTAAAGCGCTGTCAGTTACGTCTTGGGCGAAGTGCTCTGGCAGGGTTGAAGCACCTGAACCGTCTTGAGCAGGTGCTGGCCAGAAGAGAATGGCAGGGAGATGCATACGACGAAGGTCTGTTGTGTGATTTCGACGACAACCTGATTGAGGGCACCATGAGTAATCTGTTTGTTGTGACTCATGAGGGGAGCCTGGTTACTCCGGATCTCTCGTTTAATGGTGTATCGGGGGTTTGTCGCGATTTTATTATTGAGTTTGCCCGTCATCGTGGAATTAGTGTTCAGGAGCAGTCTGTATCCCCTGATCTGGATGTTGCAGAAATCTTTCTCTGTAACAGTGTCAACGGTGTCTGGCCTGTGATTGAATATGAAGGAAGGGAGTGGGGGATTGGATCCCTGACCGCCCAAATTCGAGATTGTGTACTGGAAGAATTAAATGCTTAGGAAGTTGCTGCTGACGTTGTTCGGTGGTTTGCTGGCAGTGGTTATAGGTCTTGCTGTTGGCTGGTATGGTCTGCACTGGTACGGTGATCAGAAGATTCCGGTTGCCAGTGATGCAGAGTTTGTTATTGTGCCGGGAGACTCGCTGGGACGTGTGGTAAAGCGACTGTCGGCAGGCCAGCTTATTCAATACCCTGAAATGTTTAAGGTTCTTGCCAGGGTCAAGGGGGTTGCTGCGGACCTTCATGCTGGTGAGTACCTGATTGCTCCCGGTACGACCTATCGGCAGCTGTTGAACAAGTTTGTTGAAGGTGATGTCCGTTACTTCAGTGCTACTTTGGTGGAGGGGTGGACATTAAAAGAGTTACTAATGGACTTGAATAGCCACCCGAAGCTGAGCTCTCCTGTAGAGTTGAAAAACCTGGCGGCGGTAATGGCTCCAATTATTAAAGATGTTCCGCAGACAGAAAACCTGGAAGGGTTGTTTTATGCCGACACCTACAGCTTTGAGGCAGGAACCTCGGTTTCTTCCATTCTGAAAAGGGCTCATAAAAGGCTTCAGTCAGTTCTTGAGGATGAGTGGGGCAAGAAGGCTGAAGACCTGCCCTATAAATCGTCTTATGAAGCCTTAATCATGGCCTCGATTATTGAGAAAGAGACCGGCGTACCATCAGAACGACCTGATATTGCCGGTGTCTTTGTCAGGCGCCTGGAAAAAAGGATGCGACTGCAGACGGATCCGACGGTTATCTACGGTATGGGTGATCGCTATGAGGGGGAGCTGAATCGTCGTATGCTTCGGGAGCGAACAGCCTATAACACCTATGTTATTCACGGTCTGCCGCCTACACCGATAGCAATGGTTGGACGGGAGGCTATTCAGGCAGCACTGAATCCATCCGATGGGAAAGCGCTTTACTTTGTTGCCCGCGGTGATGGAACTCACCACTTTTCCAAAACACTGGCTGAGCATAATCGTGCCGTGCGAAAGTATCAGATTACGGAACGGCGGAAAGATTATCGCTCTTCTGTGCAATAATAATGCACAGAAAAATATTGGTTACTGATGAAACTGAGAGATAGATGGGTTTTTTTCTGACGATTGAAGGCTGTGAAGGGGCCGGAAAAACCACTGCGAAAGGGGTTGTTCTGCAATGGTTGAAAGCTGCTGGTCATGAGTTTATTGAGACTCGTGAGCCGGGTGGAACGCCATTGGCAGAACAGCTCAGAAATCTGGTGCTATCAGAGCATGAGGAAATCGTTACTGATACCACTGAGCTTCTGATGGTGTTTGCTGCGCGCAGTCAGAACTTAAGTCAGCGAATAGAGCCTGCTCTGGCAGAGGGTAAAGTGGTTGTTTGTGATCGGTTTACCGATGCAACCTATGCCTACCAGGGTGGGGGACGTGGTATTGATGAGCAGCGTATTGCCATACTGGAACGGCTGGTACAGGGTGATCGCAGGCCGGATATGACGCTGCTTCTTGATATTGAGCCAGAGTTAGGTCTGGCGAGGGCTAAAGGCCGTGCTATCGAGCAGGGTGGGTCTCTGGATCGAATTGAGCAGGAAGCGATCGAGTTCTTTCACCGTGTTCGCAATGTTTATCTAGAACGAGCTCAGCGCTTTCCAAATCAATACGTTGTTATTGATGGTGGTCAGTCGATTGCAGAGGTAGAAGCAAGCATAGTTAAAGCTTTGCAGGAACGGCTTGGGAATAAATAGTTTTCCTGCTGTCTAATGCATGGTCGCCCGTCAATCAATACCTGCAAAAGCATGAGCGGTTCTGGCTTTTTCAGACAGCGGTTAGCGTCTATTAAAGTGGTGAAAGGTTGGATTAATTGAGTTCTGAATCAACTGATATTGTAAACAATTTTCCGTCAGGGCCTCTGCCCTGGCAGGATGCGCAGTGGAAGCCTCTGATTCAGCGAATGCAGGCAGGCTTGCTTTCCCATGCGTTGTTGCTAAAGGGTGTGCCAGGTGTTGGCAAAGGGAATTTTGCCAGGGCTCTGGCTACCCGCGTACTGTGCAATCAAAATGCTGATGATTATGCCTGTGGTCACTGTAAAAGCTGTGAGCTGGTAAAGGCAGGTACTCATCCTGATCTGCTGGTGGTTCAACCTGAGGCAGCAGGAAAGCCCATTAAGATTGATCAGATTCGCCATGTCAATGAGTTTGCCCGTAAAACCGCCCAGCAGGGGGGGCGCAGGGTGATCGTTATTAACCCGGCCGAAGCGATGAATGTTAATGCTGCCAATGCATTACTGAAGAGTCTTGAAGAGCCGGGAGGTGATACCCTCTTTATTCTGGTCAGTGCTCGCTCCGGAGATATGTTACCCACAATCCGTAGTCGCTGTCAGATGGTTTCTTTCACCGTACCGGATCTTGCTCAGTCAAAAGCCTGGTTATCGGATCATATTGCCGATTCATTGGTGGTGGATCAGTTATTGAGCCTTTCATCAGGTTCACCTATGTCGGCCAGATCAATGTTTGATAATGACACCTTGTCGGTTCGTGGTCGCCTGGTTAATGCTGTGCCAGAGTTGTTCCGGGGGAATATTACTCCGGTAGAAATGGCGAAAGACTGGCATAACGGTAACGTTACTGAGCTGCTGGCATGGATGGGAAGTTGGCTGGATGATGCTGTAAAACTCAAATTGGCCGCCGATGAAAGCAGTATTAGAAATCGTGATTTGTTGAGAATGCTGAACTATCTTGCTAAGAAAGTTGAAGCGTCCGAGCTGTTGAAGTTGAGAGATAAAATCATGCTCCAGAGGCAGCAGTTGCTTGAAGGCGCCAACCTGAATAGCCAGATGCTGATGGAAGGTGTATTCAGTGACTATCTTGAGCTGGTGGTATAGTCAGGGTTTTAATGAGCTATTTTAGAAAATAGTAAGGAGAGGGTTGTCATGGGGAAAGGGATGCAGGGGCTGATGTCTCTGACCATACGGGACACGGCATCACTCTATGAAGCGTACATGCCATTTATCAGTGGTGGTGGATTGTTCGTACCGACCCATAAACATTACAACCTCGGGGATGATGTATTTATTCGTCTGACTCTGATGGATGAACCGGAAAAAATCCCGGTGCCCGGTAAAGTTGTGTGGGTTACTCCTATGGGAGCTCAGGGTGGCCGTCAGGCTGGCATTGGTATTCAATTTAATGATCCAACGGACAGTGTTCGAACCAAGATTGAAACCTATATTGCCGGGGCTCTGGCTTCAGATCGTCCAACTAATACGATGTGATTTCATAAGTTAGAAGATTTTAGCGGCTTTTACTGCACTGCAGTAAAAGCCGTGTTTTGTTGAAGTGTCTGTTGGCTGAAAGCTTTGATTGCTTCAGCTTGTGTGAAAGTCTATAGGGCTGTGTATGTTTATTGACTCCCACTGTCATCTGGATCGCCTGGATTTGAGTGTTTATCAAGGAAATCTTGATCTGGCGGTAGAGGCTGCCCGTGAAGCGGGCGTGGATCGCATGCTCTGTATTGGCATTGATCTGAAAAATGGTCCGGAAGTCGTATCGCTGGCGGAACGATATGAAGATGTGTATGCCTCAGTTGGTGTTCACCCGCTGGACTGTAAGGAGGTCGTGCCTGATATCGAGGTTGTTCGTTCACTTGCGAACCATAAAAAAGTGGTTGCTATCGGTGAGACAGGGCTTGATTACTACTATGCCACTACCGAAGGCGCTCAGGCGGTGCAGCGGCAGTCCTTTATTAACCATCTTGAGCTCGCCGCAGAGCTGGAGTTGCCAGTGGTAGTGCATACCCGCGATGCCAGGGAAGATACTCTGGACTTTATCCGTGAGTACGGTTCCAGAGAGTCTGCCGGGGTGCTGCACTGCTTTACCGAGTCTCTGGAAATGGCAAAGGCAGCCTTGGATCTGAATTACTTCATCTCCATCTCTGGTATCGTTACCTTTCGCAATGCTTCGGCGTTAAGAGAGGTGGTTGAATACCTGCCTATGGACCGGCTGCTGATTGAAACCGACTCCCCCTATCTTGCGCCGGTCCCGCATCGGGGAAAGTCCAATGAGCCTCGGTTTGTTGCCGATGTGGCACGATTTATTGCTGAGCTAAAGGGAGTTACGCCTGAGGAGCTTGGTGAAAAAACCTCTGACAATTTCTATCGGCTTTTTTATCGAGCAGTCTGATTAATAAATAATTGTCGTGTAACTTAATGCGATAAATAAAATGTCATTTATCAGGTTTTGTGTGTTTTATGGGGCTGTTTGCTCTGCTCTCACATCGTTTTTGTCTGCCGAAGCGGGGTGAGAAAAACTATGGCGATTAAGGTATTTTTTGGTTATTTCTAATAGATATTGGTAAAAATATCCTGCTCGCCAGTATGGCATATCACTTCCAGTCTCTTTATAATCGCACCACCATTTTCATCGGTGATGTTGCGGATTTAGGCTCAGGTACGGAATTTCCGATCATGCTTCGGCTAAATATAAGGAACTTAGTGTTCTCAAATTACGACGCGTGTCTATCTGGATGCCCATCAGAATTCTGCTGGTTTCAGCGGAGTCTTTTCTGTGTCTGATCGGATTGCCAGATTGCTTTCCGGGAATATAACTGCGCAGCAGTAACCTTGAAAAAGGGGTGCACTACTTAGCCCCTGCTGCTTGACCCTGATGCCTCCGGTCTCAGGGTTTTGCTTTGCCCGGCGTGTTTGCTCCCCTTTCTCAAGTTGTCTACTGACCATTATGTGCAGTGCCCCGGCCAGTGCTCTGGTTATCGGGAGCCGGTTTCTTTGTGTTTTTTCATCTGAGAAGACTCAATGAACCAGGCTTCCTTAATTCGTTAGGACAGTTCCGGATCACCGGAGAGACGGGTTACTCCTGACCTCAACTTGATTGATTAGGCGAAAGGTATGATCAAAATCAAACAGGGGCTGGATCTCCCGATCTCAGGATCGCCTGAACAAAGTATTACGGAAGGCAGAGCAGCACGCTCTGTGGCCGTGATTGGCTTTGATTACGTGGGTATGAAGCCTACGATGGCGGTTGCTGTGGGAGATCGAGTTAAAAAAGGGCAACTGCTCTTTACCGATAAGAAGACACCGGGTATCCGGTACACAGCGTTGGCTGGCGGTACAGTTTCAGCAATCAATCGTGGTGAAAAACGGATTTTGCAATCCGTGGTGATTGATGTTGATGGCCAGGAAGAAGAAGAGACCTTCACAGCGTACAAGCCTGAAGAACTGGCGGGACTGACCGCTGATCAGGTAGAAGCGCTGCTGAATGAGTCCGGTCTTTGGACTGCTCTGCGCACCCGTCCGTTCAGCAAGGTGCCAGCATTAGGAACCCGTCCGGCTTCCGTTTTTGTCACGGCGATTGATACTCACCCGCTGGCCGCAAACCCAGAAGTAGTGATCAGGGAGCACGCGGAAGCGTTTGAGCAGGGTATCAATATCCTGGGCAAACTCAGCGGTGGCAAGATCTTTCTGTGTAAGGCACCAGGTGCCAACATTCCAGCAGGCATTGCCAACAGCGAAGAGTTTGCGGGTCCTCACCCTGCAGGCCTGCCAAGCACGCACATCCATTTCCTGGATCCGGTTTCTGCCACCAAAACGGTTTGGCAGGTGGGTTATCAGGATGTGATCGCCGTGGGTAAACTGTTTACCACTGGCAAGCTTTTCACTGACCGTGTTGTCTCGCTGGCAGGACCTCAGGTTGAAAAGCCGCGTCTGGTTCGTACCCGCCTGGGTGCCTCCACCGATGAAATCACCGCTGGTGAACTGAAGCCTGCGACCAATCGTATTATTTCTGGTTCGGTTTTTGGTGGTCGCACTGCCAACGGCCCATTCGCTTACCTTGGACGTTACCATAATCAGGTTTCCGTGCTGGAAGAGAGCGATGAGCGTCTGTTCCTGGGCTGGGTTAATCCAATGGTTGACCGCTTCTCCATTCTGCGCGTCATGACCTCTGGCCTCAGCAAGAGCCGTCTGTTCAACTTCACCACAACCACGAACGGTGGTGAGCGTGCAATGGTACCCGTGGGTAACTACGAGCAGATGATGCCTCTGGACATCCTGGCGACACAGCTGCTTCGTGCAATCATCGTTGGCGATACCGATACCGCTCAGAAACTGGGTGCGCTTGAGCTGGAAGAAGAAGATCTGGCTCTTTGTACGTTTGTCTGTGCGGGTAAATATGAGTACGGCCCCCTGCTGCGTGACAACCTGACCCGTATTGAGCTGGAGGGGTAATCAGTGAAGCCATTAAGAAAACTCCTTGACTCGATGGAGCCCCATTTCGTCAAGGGCGGTAAATACGAAAAGTTCTATGCGCTGTTTGAAGCAGCTGACACGCTGTTCTATACACCGCTGGACAAAACCCATAACACCAGCCACGTACGTGATGCAGTTGACCTGAAACGTATGATGGGTCTGGTCTGGTTATGTACTTTCCCGGCCATGTTCTTCGGTATGTGGAACGTGGGTTATCAGGCAAACACTGCCATTGCCAATGGTCTGGGCACGATCCCGACTGACTGGCACGGCATGCTGATTGCCATGCTGGCTGGTAATGATCCTGCCAGTATCTGGGATAACCTGATCTACGGTGCCGTTTACTTCCTGCCCATTTATGCCGTGACGTTCTTTGTCGGTGGCTTCTGGGAAGTGCTGTTTGCGATCATCCGTAAGCACGAAGTGAACGAAGGTTTCTTCGTGACCTCCGTTCTGTTTGCCCTGATCGTTCCGCCATCCATCCCATTGTGGCAGGTAGCACTGGGTATCTCCTTCGGTGTTGTTATCGGTAAGGAAGTGTTCGGTGGTACTGGTAAGAACTTCCTGAACCCGGCACTTACTGGTCGCGCGTTCCTATTCTTTGCCTACCCTGCACAGATTTCTGGTGACCTGGTATGGACTGCCGTAGACGGCTTCTCCGGTGCAACCATGTTGAGCGTGGCTCAGCAGGGCGGTATGGAAGCGCTGCAACAGTCCATCAGCTGGATGCAGGCGTTCATTGGTGTGATGCAGGGGTCCGTTGGTGAGACTTCCACATTGGCTATCTTCATCGGTGGTGCGGTTCTGCTGTTCTCCGGCATTGCTTCCTGGAGAATTGTAGCGGGCACCATGATCGGTATGATCGCTCTGTCTACCCTGTTCAACTTTATTGGTTCTGATACCAATTACATGTTCCAAGTGCCATGGTACTGGCATATGGTGCTGGGTGGATTTGCCTTCGGTCTGATCTTCATGACCACGGATCCGGTATCCGCTTCCATGACCAACACTGGTCGCTGGTTCTACGGCGCGCTGATTGGTGTCATGGTTGTCCTGATTCGAGTGGTGAACCCTGCATATCCTGAAGGGATGATGCTGGCCATTCTGTTTGCCAACCTGTTTGCGCCGCTGATTGACCACTTTGTGGTAGAGGCCAATATCAAGCGTCGGGAGGCTCGGGCCTGATGGGAAACGATACGATTAAAAAGACGCTGCTGGTCACAGTGGTACTGTCACTGATCTGTTCAGTGCTGGTATCCATGGCGGCAGTATTCCTGAAGCCGGTTCAGGATCAGAACATCAAGCTGGACGTTCAGCGTAACATTCTGGACATCGCCGGTCTGAGCAGCGATGCAAGAGCGCTGAGTGCCACTGAAGTTGCTGAGCTGTACAAGCAGATTCAGCCACGCCTGGTTGATCTGAAAACCGGTAAGTTTGTTGATGAAGCCAATGGTCTGACGGTTGACCAGTACGATCAGCGTACTGCGGCTAAAGATCCTAAGGCTTCCAAAGCACTGGGCAGTGCCGACATCGCCGGTATTTCCCGCCAGGCTGACGTGGCCAAGGTCTACATGGTAGAAAAAGACGGCAAGATGCAGACGCTGATCCTGCCCGTTCACGGACGTGGTCTGTGGTCTACCATGTATGGGTTCCTGGCGCTGGAAAACAACCTGAACACCGTTAAAGGTTTCGGTTTCTTTGAGCAGGCGGAAACTCCCGGACTGGGCGGTGAAGTCAGCAACCCGGTATGGAAGTCCCGCTGGGTGGGCAAGGAAATCTACGGTGTTGATGGCAAGGTTGCACTGCACGTGATCAAGGGTGGTGTTGATCCAACCAACCCGGGTGCCGTAAACCAGATTGATGGCCTGGCTGGAGCGACGTTGACTGCCAATGGTGTCAGCAACCTGATCAAGTTCTGGTTGTCCGATGCCGGCTTTAAACTGTTCCTGAATAATCTGAAAGCGGGGAATGCATAATGTCTGTGAAGACCAAAGATATCCTGCTGGAACCGGTTGTTAAGAATAACCCCATTACCCTGCAGATCCTCGGTATCTGTTCGGCGCTGGCGGTAACGACCAGTATGCAGGTCAGCCTGGTAATGGCTCTGGCGGTAATCGGGGTAACCACCTGCTCCAACCTGGCGGTTTCCCTGATCCGTAACCACATTCCCAACAGTATTCGTATCATCTGTCAGATGACGGTTATTGCATCGCTGGTAATCGTGGTTGACCAGATCCTGAAAGCCTATGCTTACGACATTTCCAAGCAGCTGTCGGTATTCGTTGGCCTGATCATTACCAACTGTATCGTAATGGGTCGTGCGGAAGCCTTCGCCATGAAGAACGGTCCAATGCTGTCAGCTCTGGACGGTTTCGGTAACGGTCTGGGATATGGCTGTGTGCTGATGATTGTTGCTTTCTTCCGTGAGCTGTTCGGTGCCGGCAACCTGTTTGGTGTGGAAATCCTGGCAACCGTGAACAACGGCGGCTGGTACGTTCCAAACGGCCTGATGCTGCTGGCTCCTAGTGCCTTCTTCCTGATCGGTCTGCTGATCTGGGCGATTCGCAGCTGGAAGACAGACCAGGTTGAAGAGGTGGAATTCAAGATTGCACCCAACACCAAATTCAGCGAGGCGCACTAAGTCATGGAACATTTTATTTCGCTATTCGTGAAAGCAGTGTTCGTGGAAAACATGGCGCTTGCTTTCTTCCTGGGAATGTGTACTTTCCTCGCAGTATCCAAGCAGGTTAAAACTGCATTGGGTCTGGGGGTTGCGGTGGTTGCCGTACTGACCATCACCGTTCCTATTAACAACGTCATTTACCAGAACATCCTGAAAGACGGTGCCCTGGTTCCTGGTGTTGATCTGAGCTTCCTGGGTCTGATCACCTACATCGGTGTTATCGCAGCCCTGGTACAGATTCTGGAAATGTTTCTGGATAAATTTGTACCCGCTCTTTACAACGCGCTGGGCGTGTTTCTGCCACTGATCACCGTAAACTGTGCCATCATGGGTGCGTCACTGTTCATGGTTCAGCGTGACTACAACCTCGGTGAGTCCGTGGTTTATGGTTTCGGTGCTGGTGTGGGCTGGGCTCTGGCCATTGCTGCACTGGCGGGCATTCGTGAAAAGCTCAAGTACAGCGATGTACCTGCAGGACTGAGAGGTCTGGGCATTACCTTCATTACCGTTGGTTTGATGTCTCTGGGCTTCCTGTCGTTCTCTGGCGTACAGCTGTAAGGGGATTGGGACGATATGGATTTAAATATTATCTATGGCGTTGCCATGTTTACCATTATCGTACTGGCGCTGGTGTTGGTTATCCTCGCCGCCCGTTCGAAACTGGTGAGTATGGGTGACGTGACCATCGGGATTAACGAAGATCCTGAAAAGGCCGTGACGACTGCTGCCGGTGGCAAGCTGCTCAACACCCTGTCCAGTGCAGGTGTATTCCTGCCATCCGCCTGTGGTGGTGGTGGTACCTGTGCACAGTGTAAGTGTAAAGTGCTGTCCGGCGGTGGTGAAATGCTGCCAACCGAGCGCTCTCACTTCACCAAGCGTGAAGAGAAGGAAGGCTGGCGCCTTTCCTGCCAGGTCGCTGTGAAGCAGGACATGGAAATTGAAGTTGAAGAAGAACTCTTCGGCGTCAAGAAGTGGGAATGTGAAGTTGTATCCAATGACAACGTAGCCACCTTCATCAAGGAACTGGTACTGAAACTGCCAGAAGGTGAAGACGTTAACTTCCTTGCCGGTGGTTACGTTCAGCTGGAATGTCCTCCTCATACCGTTGAATACAAGAATTTTGATATTCAGGAAGAGTACCGTGGTGACTGGGATAAGTTTAACCAGTGGCAGTACGTTTCCAAGGTAGATGAAGAAACCATTCGTGCCTACTCCATGGCCAACTACCCAGAAGAGAAAGGCCTGCTGAAGTTCAATATCCGTATTGCTTCACCACCTCCAGGTACTGACTTTGCCCCTGGTAAGATGTCTTCGTTCGTCTTTAACCTGAAGCCAGGCGACAAGATGACCGTGTACGGACCATTTGGTGAGTTCTTTGCCAAAGAGACCGATAACGAGATGGTCTTCGTAGGCGGTGGTGCTGGTATGGCGCCAATGCGTTCGCACATCTTTGACCAGCTGAAGCGTCTGTCTTCCAAGCGGAAGATCTCTTTCTGGTACGGTGCACGTTCTCTGCGTGAAGCTTTCTACGTGGATGAGTTCGACAAGCTGGCTGAGGAGAATGAAAACTTCACTTGGCATCTGGCGCTGTCTGATCCGTTGCCAGAAGATAACTGGACCGGTTACACCGGCTTCATCCATCAGGTTCTGTACGATAACTATCTGAAGGATCATCCGGCTCCGGAAGACTGTGAGTTCTACATGTGTGGACCACCCATGATGAACGCAGCGGTTATCAAGATGCTGGAAGATCAGGGCGTAGAGCCTGAGAACATCCTGCTGGATGATTTCGGTGGTTAAATTCCCGCTTTAACGTTGTAAGAAAAGGCCGGAGCTCTTTGAGTCCGGCCTTTTTTATGATCTGAAAGTAAGTCATATCAATTGCACTACCTAACTCCTTATTGTGCGATGGCCTGAAGTGTATTCCTGCGTTGAAGCTCCTGCCGTAGCTACGGCTCGTTGCTTCGCCGCCCTTCAGGGTATTGCCTTACACTCCCGTCCCTCATGCTCATTACGGGTTTACGCCATGTGCGACTTTTAGGTTTGCATAAGGAGACATGACTGATCCTGCTTTCTGCTATTAAAAGCAGTAGAAAGCAAAGAAGGTTTCAGTCATGCCCGTTGAAGAGTTTATCACTACAGTCTACTGCTTGATCGACGATTTGGTAAAAGAGCTTTTTCCTGTACCACTGCGACTTCGAGGGTTTCCACCAAAGCTCACTGATAGTGAAGCGATCACCATGGAAGTTGTCGGTGAATGGCTTGGGCATCATAAGGACACTGAGATTTGGAAGTATTTTACCCGACACTGGCGACACCTGTTTCCTGACATTCCTTCACGCTCGGCATTTGTCAAACAGGCCGCCAACTTATGGCATGTGAAACAACGACTGCAAATTCGTATAGTCCAGATGATGCATGCAGATAATGCAGATATCCATTTAATCGATGGTTTTCCGATTGATGTTGTCGTCAGAACCCGTGCACCACAGAGCCGTATCTTTAAAGCTGAGGCTGGTTATGGTTACTGCGCTTCCAAGGACAAGAAGTTCTATGGCTTTCAGGGGCATTTGCTGGTTGAAGCACGAGGGATTCCTGTGGGTTTTACTCTGACCGCAGCGAACGTAGATGAGCGTGATGCAGCCTATGACATGCTCGAGACCATTTCTGGCCTCTTGCTTGGCGATAAGGGCTATATAAGGCCTGAGTTTAAAGCTGATTGTCAGGAATTAGGTATTGATCTTCAGACGCCACTGAGAAAAAACATGCAAGATGAACGTCCGAAGTCGTTTGTAAAGCTGGTATTACGGGTACGACGGAGAATAGAAACAGTGATAGGTCAATTGACAGAGCGCTTTGAAATAGAAAAGTGCCATTGTCGAGATAGATGGCATATGACATCACGTATCGCTCGGAAGTTACTGGCACATAATATTGGTTCTTATCTGAATATAATTGCTGGTCGTCCTGCAATACAGTTTGAGAACCTTATTTCCGAAGATTAAAAAACGGAAAGCAAATAATTGCGTGATTTTGAAGATACAACTTGGACTTACCATCATGCTAGCCCGGATATTTCATAAACGTGCTCCCGTTCTCGCTTGTCCTTTGCCGCCCTAAGGGAGTTTTGCTCGGTCGACCGTACTCCCCGGTACGGCACTCCCTCACAAAATCCCTTAGGGCGACAAAGTCCTGCCCGAGATTCGGGGCAGTTTATGAAATATCCGGGCTAGTAATTTGAGATAGTTTCAGACAAAGTCGCACATCGCGTGGGTTTAGAAAATTTTATTGGTACAATATATCTATCTTGTAAGCTGATTCTAAGGGTTTATTTTGGGTGGCTGGATTCTTTAGAAAAATCAGAACGCGAAGCTAAGGTTAAGTAGGGCAATAGTGTCATCGTTGTCAGGGATATTGCCATGATCAGTAATTTTGAGGAGATTTATTTTAAACGATAATGGGTGTTTTTCTGAAGACCAGGTGGCCACAAGCTCGTATTCCATATGATGACCGCCAGGTTCCAGATTTATATTGAATTTCTGATAAGACAGTTCATCATTGTTATACCTGACAGGAAGATCCAGCGCTGCTTCTCCACTCTGGAGCCTAGTAGGTTGCGTAATCAATAAACCGTATTCCCAATGATCATTTCCCTGAATCAAAAGTCCACTTGAAAATGCATTGGCAATAATGTCATCTGATATTTCCAGCAGCTCTGAGAACTGTTCAGGCTCAGTGGAGAGCTGGTAGTAACTCATCAGAAGTTGTAAGGATGGGGAAAGTTGATAATGAATTCTGGTGCCAATAAGCATGGTACTGCTGCCGTTTGCTGTGCTCCAAATTCCAGAACCATGACTGGCCAGTAAGGATTTGTTTTCCCGCATGCCACCCAGTACAAAACTGCCTGTTATGTCCTTGGTTATTGGTCGTGTCAGGTTAATCGACATAGTGGTTGTTGACAGTGGGCTTGAGTGGGCGCTTATGTTTTCGGACACTTTGCCATGGTAGGTTTCTGCAGTAAGGACACTCTTATCTGGAAAATGATACTTATATTGGACACTGTGCCCATGAGTCTGGAAGTGGGCTAATGGGTGATGGAATGCCTGACTGATGTGAAAATGGTCCAAAGAGGTATGACCCGAACTACTAGTGAAACTCCCGTAGTTTTTATTTCCATAACCAATGCTCAAGCTGGTGTTAGGGCCAAGGGAGTATTTAAGCTTATAGTGTGCTTGTATTTGTGAGTGAACCTGATCAAAAGGGTTAACGTTAAAGCTAAGGTTCTCGTTGATATGGGCCGTGTAGGATCTATCTTTACCCAGGCTGCGGCGAAGATAGGTAGAAGAATCAATCACCGTCGGGTTTTGATCCCCATTGCTGAGAAGATAAGTGGCAGGATAGATAAATCCAGCATTGTCGTAACTGTCTACAACAATAAAATGGATCCCTGACAGCTGCTTTTCGATCTCATTGCCTAAAATGAATGAGTGGTCGAGTTGGTTTTCTCCAAGCCTCAAGGTAGTGCCAGAGCTGGTGTGCAGCTGTGCAGTGCCTATTAGTGATGTGGCAGCATCCAGATTAAGCAGTCCCCGGCCGTAAACACTGTCAGTACCCTCTACACCCAGGTCGGTAGCTGACGTCAGTAGTCGGTTAACCACCGCTTTACTGTGACATTGGTTGCGATTATATCTTGGGTGTCCTTGCTGACAGACATCACGTTGCCGATTGTCTGAAGGCAGTTTCAAGTTTGGAAATGCTGCGGCGACCAGTGCAAATGCGCCAGATACCTGTGGGGTAGCCATGGAGGTTCCGGAAAGTGGCTGGTAACTGCCTCCAGGGTAAGTAGAGGTTACAGCGCTGCCTGGTGCAGAAATACAGAATTCAGCGGCATCACCACAAGCATGAGATGATAGTGCACGCCCCCCCTGATTATTGGTATTTATTACCGTAAGCCACTGATAGTCCAGATCATGCTTAATACTGGAGTCAGCATAGATTAACGGAGCCATGGACATTACTGATGGCTGTTCTGTTTCAGGCGTATTACCCACCAGATAGTGATCAAAATTACCAGCGGCCACAATAGTAACGAGTCCCTGCTGTAAAGCGGCTCTTGCTTGTTGGTAGTCACTTGCAGCATCCTCGCTTTCAGATCCGAAGAGGTGATTTTTTAACTCATCGTGATTGTAGTCAGGGTTCGGTCCAGCAATATCGGATGCAACCTTTGTCCGCCCGCCCTGAGTAAATGCATAACTCATATTAGCTACTGATGCGCCATTACTGGCTGACCAGAGCATCAACTCGCCGTTTCCTACAGGTTCTTGATAGCAACCACCTCGCACGTAAGCACAACCTGGCAGAATACGGGCATTAAAGGCTACTCCATGGATTCCACTGGTGTTTTTTTCGGCCGCTGCGATGCCCGCAACATGAGTACCGTGACCATTGGGATCTGATATGGAATAGTGTTCACTGCAGGGCAAACCAGTTTCACAGGGGGGAAGAATGTTTTCATTAAGATCTGGGTGAGTCGCATCAACTCCTGTATCCAGAATGGCTATCGTAATGCCTGCGCCACCCTGAAGTGCACCTGTACTACTGTTGAATGCCGCAATATTGGCATAAGCTTCCTTTGCTTTAATTGTGTCCAGGTCAGTGCGATTTAAATACTCGCTGGTTTGGTAGAACGAAGGGGACGTTGCATCTCCCTGCTCGCGGAAATTATCCGAAAATTCTGTGTTTCCAGGTTGAGTGAATGATGCAGGTTCAGGACTGTTGCTGCTGCCTGCACCAGCAAGAGATGCTGCTAGGCCTGTTGCGCTCCCCCCAATTAGCAGCCATGAGTTCATCCAGCTACCGGAGAGTATAGAACTTAGCCCAGACAGAAAGTGCTGAAGGGGACGGTCTTTCGACTGAGTTAATGGTGTGCAGTCATTGAGAGTTATAAAACTATCGGAAAGTACCGGATGGCATATGTGCCTTTGTATGCCTAAAGCTGATGAGTCTTGTTTCAGCGGTACTGATGGCTTTTCACTTGAAGTATCAGTATGTGACGTTCTTCCGAAGCAGGGTAGTGGATACAGTAGGATTAAGCTGATAGAAAGAACGGGGTAAACAGCAGTCCATGATCGCATACCTGAATTCCTTTTCAGTAGTGCTCAGTCCTTAGCCACTTTTTTATCTTCAAAATGATTATTTCAAAGCCAGCATCGTTCAAAGAAAATGGCTGATTTTAAGACCATTTAAGAAGCAATAGGTCAAAATATGCAATAGAGAAAAGAGAGGTACTTTCTTGACTTTTAGCGGAAAGTTGATGTGTCGCTTACAGGGGCGTGGGATCGGGCTGGATGAGTTTTTTTCGAAAAAAATTACCTGTGATGTTCAAATCAAACGAACCGGTGCCAGAAGCAAGAGTTCAACCAAGTGAGCCATCTTGTGACTTGCTCACTTGGTTGGTTCAGGAGTGCTTTGACTAATACCCTTTCCAGGGCACCAGTTTTTTCTCCAGATGACGCATCAGCATATCGAAACTATAGGCAATCAATCCAATAATAATAATCCCGGCAATGACCACATCCGTTACCATAAACTCGGCAGCGTTCAACACCATAAAGCCTATACCTGCTTCAGCGGCGACCATTTCTGAGGCTACCAGTGTCGTCCAGCCAAAGCCGATACCAATTCTCAGCCCGGTTAGTATCTCGGGCAGGGCACTTTTAATGATCACGTGGTAAAGCACCTGCAGTTTGCTGGCTCCCATGGAATAGGCCGCCTGAATCTGTTCACTTTTGGCAGCATTGACACCCGCACGTGCACTTAACGCAATGGGGGCAAACATGGCCAGATAGATCAGGGTTACCTTGCTCGCTTCGTCAATGCCCAGCCAGATAATGATCAGTGGAAGATAAGCCAGTGGTGGCAGTGGGCGGTAAAATTCAATAATGGGATCGAAAATACCGCGAAACCAGACATTGCAACCGATCAATATCCCCACAGGAATCGCAGTGACTGCTGCCAGTATGAATGCTCCAAAAACACGGCCAAGGCTGGCCTGCATGTGTTCAGCAAGGGACGCTCCGGCAAAACCATCCGTCACCAGCTCTCTCATTCTGGCTGCCACATCAAGCGGGGAAGGTAGAAACAAGGGCTTGATCCAGCCCAGTTCGGTGGCGGCCATCCATAGCAGAATGCAGCAGAGAGTGGTGACTATGGCAATGAGTCGACTGTCTCCCTGACCAGGCTCCCCATAATAACTGCCGGGTGTCATGGTTTTTGTCAGGATTTTGTCTTTCAATTTAACCAGCAATGGTGTCGGTTGCCTGTCTGCTTCACACTGTTCCAGTGGGATGGATTCTGTGTTCATTTCAGCAAGCCTCCTGAACTTCATCCTGGTGAATGATGGAGAGAATTTTTTCTCTCATTGCAATAAAATCAGGTTCAGATTTAACCGCTCTTGCATCCCTGCATTCCAGAAAACGACGGTTGAAGTTCAGGTCAAAGGCGTGGGTAATCCGCCCCGGTCTGGGAGACATGACGATCAGTTTTGAGGCCATAAACAGTGCTTCTTCGACACTGTGGGTAATAAAGAACATCATTTTGCTGGTGGCCTGCCAGGCGTCCAGCAGCAATTCCTGCAGTGTTTCCCTAGTCAGAGCATCCAGTGCGCCGAGTGGCTCATCCAGAAGCAGAATGCTTGGGTCATTGGTTAAGGCTCTGGCAATACCAACCCTCTGTTGCATACCACCGGACAGCTGATACACCTTGTGTTGATGAAAATCCTGAAGGCCGACCAGGGAGAGGTATTTTTCTGCTTTTTCACGGCGCTCTGAAGCATTGACTCCCTGAAGCTTCAAGCCAAACTCTGTGTTCTCTACCACATTCATCCACGGGAAGAGGGCATGCTTTTGAAAAACCACACCGCGTTCAGCGCTGGGGCCGAGAATCTGGTCACCAATGTCACGCCCCATGGATACCCGGGGGACACCCGATAACGTTGAGCTGCCCAGTGTCAGATACCCGTTGGTTGGCCTGATGAAGCCGGCAATAAGGTTGAGCAGTGTCGTTTTACCACAGCCTGAAGCACCAAGGGCGACGACCAGCTCTCCCTGTTCGATATCAAGATTGACACCGGACAGGGCAGTAACCGGGGATCCTCCCTGCAAACCGGGATATTCCACTGAGACGTCCCGGATTCTCAGCACCTTGTCCATACTCATGTGATTACTTCCTTATCCAGCGAATGGGAATACCTGACTTTTATAAAGTCAGGTATTAATGACACGCAAAAACTGTTCCGGAATCAGTCGGCCAGTTTCATGGCCAGTTCGGCATAGGCAGGGTTAACGAACGTGCTGTAGTCATTCTGAAGTGCATTGATCTTCTTTTCTTCCAGCAGAAATTCGGAGGTGTACAGAAGCGCTTTTGCCGCACCACCTTCCATCTGGCATCCAAGCCACTTGCAGGAAACCTGTGCAGGGATATCCGGGAAGTCATAAAGGGCCATTGCTTCCACCACCTGATCCAGTTCTCCACCTACGATGTTTTTGACAGACTGTGCGATAGGGTGTTCGCTGGAGAAGTCGGCACCCGCCTGGCGGTAAGTGCTGTCCACCTCAGCAATTACTTTGATCACTTTTGCCACAAATTCGGGAGATTCTTTGGCAAAGGACTTACTGGCGATCAGACCATCAAAGGTCGGTTTACCCCAGTTGCTCAGCTCTTTGGATGAAATAAGTACAGAGCCTTCTTTTTTGATGTTGCCCAGTACCGGGTCCCAGATAAAGGCGCCATCAATATCACCCCTGGCCCAGGCGGCAGAAATGGCATTGGGCTGCATATTGACCAGCTTTACGTCCTTTTCACTCAGGCCAAACTCTTTGAGGGCGAAGAGCATGTGGTAATGGGTGGTCGAAACAAAAGGTACGGCAATCCGCTTACCTTTCAGATCTGAAGGCGACTTGATTCCACTGCCATCACGAACTACCAGAGCTTCTGCCTCAGCAATGTTTTCCATAATCCAGACCAGCTCCACATCAACACCCCGGCTGACGGCAGTGGCAATAGGGCTGGAACCGGCTACGGTCAGGTCAACACTGCCAGAGGCAATGCCGGTAATGGCCTTGGCGCCGGAATCAAACTTCCGCCACTTGATCTCAACACCGGTCTCTTTTTCAACCAGTTTCTGGTCGATGGCGTATTTCCAGGGGTTGAACATCCCCTGATAGCCGATGGTGACCACGTCTTTGGCATAACTGATGCCAGACGTAACCGCCAGACCGAGAGAGAGGGCTACCGTACCCAGGGTATTTTTAAATGTACCGGTTTTGCTCATGACTGTTTCCTTTCAGTTTATGGTGACTGGTTGTATTTATAAGTTTGGGTTGCACCAAGTGGGTGCGTTAGTAAGGGTGTTTACTTTGTCGTGCACTGTTTGAAGTACAGTGTCTTCTAAGGTGATATCTCTGTAATCACTTCATCCAGAATGCTCAGGATACGATCCGCTTCTTCCTGGTTGATGGTCAGCGCAGGGCTGAGGCAGAGGGTATTATTGAACTGGCTGAAGGAGCGGTTGGTTCTGCCAATCATCAAGCCTTTCTGAAGGCACAGCCCTGCTACCTTGATGGCTACCTGCTCATCTACCGGCTCTTTGGATACAGGGTCATTGACGAGCTCAATGCCGAGGAAAAGGCCTTTGCCCCTGACATCGCCAACAACAGGGTGCTGTTGTTGAAGCTGTCTGAGACCAGCCATCAGGTACTCACCCATATGGCTGGCATTTTCCAGCAGCTTCTCATCTTCCAGAATTCGCAGGTTTTCCAGTGCAGCGGCGGGCCCGGCAGTGCATCCGCCAAAGGTGCTGATATCGCGGAAATAGTCTTCCCGGTCTGCAGGGTTGCCTTTAAATAGATTGTAACTATTCAGCACCCTTCATATAAATCTGGAATTTTCTGATTTTTCGACCATCATCTTATACTCAATTTTTCTAACAAATCTCCAGTATGGAACCAGACTTCCCAGCTACTCCGTTTACCGAAGCTCTCCTTAAAGAGAATGAAGAGCTTCGGACCGAGAATGCGCTTTTACGGGAACGTTGCAGCGAACTGGAAGAAAGGGTTAATAAAAACAGTCAAAACAGTAGTAAGCCACCATCGTCAGATGGTTATCAAAAGCCCAGTAAAAAAGGGAGTGATAAAGGTGATACATCTTCCAAAGAAGCCCCCTGCTCCTCACAGGAAACACCGAACCCCAAAAGCCTTAGACCATCTTCAGGCAATAAACCAGGTGGCCAGAAAGGTCATCAAGGCTCTTGTTTGAGACGTGTCGCCTTACCCGATTATGTCAGGCATCTGAAGGTTGAAAAATGTTGCTGTTGCCAGTCTTCGCTTATCGATATTAAACCCACCAAATACATTGAGCGACAGGTTTTTGATCCAGGTAGACCCGGAGAATTTGAAGTTACCGCGTACTGGGCAGACGTTAAAGTATGTCCTTGTGGTAAACGGAACACCGCTGAGTTTCCCCAAGGAGTGAAAGCCGCTGCTCAATACGGAGAAGTGACTCAGGCAATGGCTGTTCATTTAAACCAGTATCACTTCATCCCATATCACCGGGTGTCTGAGTATTTCAATACTATTTATTGCATGAGTGTCAGCGCAGGCTCTGTTGCCAATTTTGTTGCCTATACCCATGAGAACCTGGCCTCTACTGAGCAGAGTATCCGCGATGCTTTACAAGAAAGTCCGGTTGCAGGAGCGGATGAAACTGGCATGCGGGTTGACGGTTCACTGTGGTGGTTACACATTATGCGAGATGACCAATGGACGCTTTACTACCTCTCAGAAAGGCGAGGTTGTGAAGCAATGGATGCAATGGGCATCCTGCTGACTTTTGCAGGCATTCTGGTTCACGATCATTGGAAGTCCTACTTTGCCTATGCGGCAGTGCATGTGCTTTGTAATGCCCATCATCTGAGAGAGCTTCAGGGAGTTGTCGATAGGGATGCGAATAAGCTGGCTCTGCGGCTGATGAAATTGCTTACGCTCTCCTGGCACTTCTGCAAGAAATACAAAGCAGCCGGTCTGACTCAAATGCCTGGTGCAATACAGCTTCGCATTGAGACGATATACGACCAAATCCTTCAAAGGGCTCTCACGAAGGAAACCGCTTATATGGAAAAACAACGACAGGTGCTTGGACGTAAGAAGGTCAGGAATACCAAGGCCTACAACCTGTTCAAAAGGCTTATTGAGTTTAAGGTTGAAACGTTGCGCTTCATGTCGGACTTTTCAATTCCCTTCGATAACAATGGCAGTGAACGTGATGCCAGGATGGCCAAACTTAAGCAGAAGATCTCAGGCTGCTTCAGAAGCGAAGACGGAGGTACCATGTTTACCCGAATCCGAAGCTATTTATCATCTGCTAAAAAGCAGGGGTTGAACATATTTCAGGCGCTTCTTAAAGCGGTTCGAAATTACAACAATACGCCTTTGCTGGGTGCTGAATAGTTACAATAGATTAAAGACTTCTTCTGTAGTCACGGTGCAGGAGATCGCGGCGTAACCTGATGCAACGCCCTTGGCCAGAGTGACAATGTCCGGCTTGATACCGTAATGCTGATAACCAAACCAGGCACCGGTCCGGCCCATGCCGCAGACCACTTCGTCAATGTGCAGCAGAATGTCATACTTACGACAGATTTCCTGTATTTTCTGCCAGTACCCTTCCGGCGGGGTAATGACGCCACCTCCGGCAGTAATGGGCTCAAGGACAACCGCACCAACGGTGTCAGGCCCCTCTTTCAGAATGACCTCTTCCATCGCCTCTGCAGCGCGTATGCCATAGTCTGCGATATCGCCATACTGACTCCTGTACTCGCAGCAATGAGGGATTTCGATAAAACCGGGAGTAAAAGGGCCGTACTGTGAGCGTCGCTCTTCCTGTCCGGTTGAGCTGAGGCAGGTGATGGTTGTGCCGTGATAATCCCGTTCTCTGTACAGAATTTTGTGTTTTTTACCGTTGTATTTCTTATGGGCGATCTGACGCACCATTTTGTAGGCTTTCTCATTGGCTTCAGAGCCTGAGTTAGACAGATAGACTCGGCTCATGCCCGGCATCTTCTCCAGCAACTTCCTGCTGAACTCCGCAGCAACCGGTGTGCCAGCTGTTGCTGCAAAGAAGTTTAATGTTTCCAGCTGCTGCTTTACGGCCTCCGCAATTGAACGTCTGCCATAGCCGACATTCACCGTCCATACGCCACCGGCAGAAGCGTCCAGGTATTCATTACCATTGATGTCCCAGACTTTCAGTCCCTCACCTTTCACCATGACAGGAGGCTGTTTATGGTCATAGATGGCGTGTTGTGAAAGGTGGTGCCAGACGTGCTGACGATCAATTTCTGCAATATTCATTGGCTTACTCCCTGGCGTTTGTGCTTTTTTTCAAACTAAAAAAATCCTGCAAATGTCGCCTAGTGACAGTTTTGTTTTTTTATAAGGCCAGTAACCAGCAAATGGTTGGCCAGAAACTTGCTTTGCAGATACGGCAGGTGTTTAGAAAGGGAGTTGATAGGAATACTGCTCCAAAATGGTGAGGCTAAAGGAGATGGATGACGAATGAGTGAGCATTTGCTGCATATTGACTTTACCCGGGGAAGAGGTCTTCAGGAGCAGATTCGCGAGCACCTGACCACCATGATCCATCAGAACCATTTTGGCGATCGAGCGTTGCCCTCCTGCCGGAAGATGGCGGAAATGCTCAAGGTTTCCAGAAATACCATTGTCCTGGTTTATGAAAAGCTGGTGGATGAGGGATTTCTGATCTCACGGGAACGAAGCGGCTATTTTGTCAACCTGGACTACCTGTCACAGAATACACAACTGGTGTCCAGAACCTTTTCTCTGAACCCGTCAGTATCGGACTCATGTTCTTCTTCGATTTCCTGGAAAGATCGGCTTGTCAGGGATCTGTCCAGCTATCAAAACATCAGGAAACCCTCAGACTGGCAGGATTACCCATACCCTTTTATTTTTGGCCAGCCTGATCATTCACTTTTTCCCCTGAATCAGTGGCGTGAATGCAGTCGTCTGGCCCAGCGGCAGAGTGCGATGAAAGCGTGGGTTTCGGATTTTATGGATAATGATGATGAGTTTCTGGTTGATCAGTTAAAACAGCATGTGTTGAGTAAGCGGGGAATTCAGGTCAGCACGGATGAAATACTGGTGACTGTAGGCACCCAGAACTCTTTGTATCTTCTGGCATCCCTGCTGGCAGGGAAGGGGACCCGGCTGGGCATGGAAGATCCGGGCTATCCGGATGCCAGAAATATCTTTACCCATCATGGAGCGGAGGTGGTTCCGCTGGGAATGGATGATCAGGGCGTCATGCCGGATAGCCAAATGGATACCTGTGATTATCTATACCTCACGCCCAGTCATCAGGTACCCACCAATGTCACCATGTCGATGGAGCGACGGCAGGCACTGTTGTCTCAGGCCAGTAAGAAAGACTTCATCATTATTGAAGATGACTATGAGAGTGAAACAAACCTTCAGGCGCAGCCTCATCCTGCCTTGAAGAGCCTGGATCAGTCCGGGCGGGTGATCTACGTGGGCAGTCTTTCGAAGTCGTTGTCGCCAGGGCTGAGAATCGGGTTTCTTGTTGCGGATGCTGAACTGATTCAACAGGCCAGGATGTTACGGCGACTGATGTATCGACATCCTCCCATGAACAATCAGAGAACCGCAGCCCTGTTCATTTCCATGGGCTACTACGACAGCTATCTGCGCAAACTTCGCAAAAGCTACGGCGAAAAGTGGCAGGTGATGAGCGAAGCCCTTGAGCGCTATCTTCCCGGGAGTATCATTAATCACACGTCAGGTGGTTGTTCTTTCTGGCTGCGGTTACCCGATGCCATTGATTTGGATTCACTGGTGTTCAGGTGTGCCACAGAAGGCATTATTATTGAACCGGGAGATGTTCATTTTCTGTCGTCAAAATCACCGGGCAACTTTATCCGACTGGGCTTCTCTGCCATTGCTCCTGAAGCCATTACACCGGGTATTCAAATTCTGGCTCAGGTTATTTCAGCTCAGGCATACCCCTTGGACTGTCCATCAAGATTACCGGTAGCGGTATAGCAAGAATTAACCTTAATGATGGTTCTCTGTCCCTAAAAAAAATAGCTTCTGTCTCTAATGGTCCTGGTTCCCAGTGATTAGACTGAGAAGGGTTTATAGGGATAGTGTATGTTGTCGATCGAGTGGTTACTGTTTGTTCCTGTTGCCATTGCTGCGATGATCCGTGGGTATACAGGGTTTGGCTTTGCCGCCATTTCAATACTGGCTATCGGTCAGTGGTATCCGGTTCATATTGCCGTGCCTGTGGTGTTGCTTCTGGATGCTGTGACTGGGTTGCCGCTTCTGCTGGGCAGCTGGCGCCAATGCTGTGTCCCAACCCTGAATTCATTATTACTGGCTGGCGTTGCAGGCATGCCTGCCGGGTTGTTTCTGCTGTTCTATCTGGAAGAATCCACTCTGAGGCTGCTGGTGGCTCTGGTTATTCTGCTGATGGGGCTGATGAGTTATCTGCCATCCGGCGTTGGTCAGTCGGTGATAAAGTCTCGCTGGATCTGTGGCGTAATGTCTGGTTGGACAACCAGTGCCGTATCGGCGGGGGGGATCCCGGTGATTATGCACATGGTGCACTCGTCGCTGTCACTGCGAAAACAGCGGGCAACGCTCATCATGTATTTTGCGATCAGTTCCTTATTGTGTGTGTCACTTATTCTGATGGGCACAGAGGATCTGGATTCGGTATTTTCCCTTTTCCTGGGACTGCTTCCGGTTTGTATCACGGGTGCCCTGACAGGCAAGGCCATTTTCCACTTCTACGAGACTGGCAGGGTTCAACAAATCGCATTTTCCTTTATGATGCTTCTGGCATCGCTTTCACTGGTCAAGGCAGTTTATGTGGTGTTTTGATGTAAACTGCAACACAAGAAATGAAATGGAGTTACGCAGAATGAGTTCATCCACCGTTTTGATCACAGGGGCAACCTCCGGTTTTGGTCTGGCCAGTGCCAGGTTGTTTGCTGAGCATGGTCATCCTCTGATCATCACCGGTCGCCGTGCAGAACGTCTGCAGGCGCTGGCGGATGAGTTGACGCCCAAAGCGCCGGTTCACAGCGTGACTCTGGACGTTCGCGATACCCAGGCGGTATCGGATATGGTGGATTCACTGCCCGACAGTTTTCGAAATATTGAGGTTCTGGTGAATAATGCCGGTCTTGCGCTGGGAGCAGGCCCTGCGTGGGAAGCCAGCCTGGAAGACTGGCAGACCATGATTGATACCAATGTGACCGGGCTGGTGAATGTGACTCATAAATTACTGCCCATTCTTCGCGACCAACCTAAAGCGTCCATCATTAATCTGGCTTCAGTCGCTGCCAACTGGGCTTATCCGGGGAGTCATGTCTATGGAGCGAGTAAGGCATTTGTTGCCCAGTTCTCCCGCAACCTCCGTTGTGATCTGGCTGGCAGTGGCGTCCGTGTGACCAGCCTTGAACCTGGCATGTGCGAAACCGAGTTTTCACTGGTGCGTTTCAAAGGGGACCAGGCGAAAAGCGACAGTATTTATAAAGGGGTGAACCCGCTCCGTCCGGAAGACATTGCCGATATCATTCTCTGGATTGCCCAGCAGCCAGCACATATCAATATCAACAGCCTTGAAGTGATGCCCACCTCCCAGGCATGGGATAATTTCAAAGTGGTCCGCAAAGTGGACTGACGGGATGTTTTGTTTAACCACATAGGTCACAAAGAGCACAAAGGAAAAGAAAAGTTCTTCTTCGTGCTCTTTGTGATCTCTGTGGTTCAATTAGTATAAAATGTTGAATGCTTCACGCTAAGTTAGGCCGAGTATCTATGCTGGCTGGACGATTTGCCATGAGCCATCGGCTTGTAGACAGGCCTGTCCCCAGGCTTCCTCTGTTTTTCCACCAATCGTAACCGACTGCTGAAACTCTCGGCAGACCAGTCCGGAGGTTGAGCTTTTGCCTTCTTTGGTGGCAACAACATAACCATTGGCGTCACCATCGCTCCAGATTATCTTTTCACCTACCGTAGCAGTCGTCGCTTTAACCTGAGCAGCTTCGTGTTCCCGCTGGGCTGCTTCATTGATGTTGTCCAGAATTTTCAGCGTAATGGCCGTGAATGCCAGCCATTTCATTGCATCATGATCATCATGGTAGTGGCCATATCCCGCATAGGGGTGACCGTGTGGGCGAATCACCACAATGTTATTAATAACCCTTCTGCGGGGAACTACAATCGGTTGAACTCTGACTCGGCGGTGATCATCCCAGCGCTCATCCTGGCGGTAGTCCCTACGGTCATCACGCCGATCCACACGATCATCCACTCTTAAGTCAGCCGCCAGAGGCTGAGAAACCAGGCCAAGAGACAATAACACCAATAGTGGTGAGAGCAGCTTTTTCATATCAGTGATTCCTTTTCCTATTCTCAGGCTTCTTTACCCCAGAGCAGCACTGTTGCCTGGGCGCGCCCTTTGCCCTGGGTCTGATACCAGAAGGAGACTTTTTCGATGGCACGGGCTTTACCTGGCAGGTCGATCTGGCGGGTACTGCTGTTTTTGCGAACCAGGCCTTTCATGGCAATTTCACGGGTTTGACCATTTCGGTAATGGATGATGGCTCGCTTGAAGTCCACATCTGCACCACGAACCTTGAACTGAATCTTCCGAAATACCCCTTCGCGGGCTCCCACGAAAATAGTGTCAGCTTCTGTACGGCGACTGACTTGTTTCTCGCCCAGCAGCTCCCAACCAGAAGCCTGTACTGGTTGAATTAAGAGGGTAGTAATGAACATGGCAATCAGGCTGAAAGCGGTAAGATGACCTTTCATGGTTATTTTAACTCCAGTCATTTTTATTAATTATGCGTATTAATATGCAATTTAAAGACGTTTGTTCTAAATCGGTATTGTGGCTTTTACTTATAAAAAGTTATTGAATGACAAAACTGAGGTGCCCAGGGCAATTTTCAATGTTTTCAGCGCATCGTTTTCTGAAGTAACCGCTTTCAGCTGGTCAAGCAGGCGCATCATCGCTCCCTGGGTGGTAGGGTGGGGTGCACGGGACATCAGGTTATCAATAAACATTCTGACGACATTGCGAAAATGGGGGTCACTGTTTAATGCCGTTTCCCAGGATGAAATAAATGACTGACTGCTGGTGAAGTCGAGATTCCGGGCAACGATCGGCATCACCTTGCCCTGGAGGGCGGTAACAAAGTGCATTCTGCTTGGGTAGTAACGCTGCAGGGTTGATTTGCTGATGGTCAGCTCTCTTGCCAGGCGGTCATAAGTGATGGCCTCCCAGCTTTCTGTCATAAATATATTCAGAATAACTGCGTCGTACATTTGTTTACGGCGGGCACGCTCTTCACTACTGATTTTAGCCATAGTCTGTTTCTGAGGGCTCTCTTTCTGGCGATGCGTATAGCTGCTGTATACACATTAGGTTCACTGAAACTGGCGCTCCATACTATTTAGCATACAGCGCTTGTCAACAGGATAATTGCGGGCTTGCTTAATCTATCCCTTTTGTACGTTATTTTGAGTATGTGTATGCATTAATGCAAGTGTTTTATGCTTTCAGTTTGAAGATTGGTTTGATGATATATCTAGGTCAATGAAATGTGTAAGCAATGGTCTTTGGGGTATAAGAACCCTGCCCATGCGCTTTATGTCTATGATTCAGCATTGGAATGATTGTTAGGGGTGACTGATATTCACTCCCAGCTCGCTTTTTTGATGGTTTCAAATAAGTCGTTACACTCGGCTTCCAGTATTCCACCAACGACCTTCGTTTTTCTGAATGGTGTTCTTCTGGCCACTTCCTCCGCACGTATATCAATTTGCTTCCATCCCAGCTGTTTCAAATAAGGGATTGATGTTCCGTAAAAAACGTTTTGAATACCACACCATTCAATAGCACTCTGGCACATAGGGCAGGGCTCTGCAGTGGTGTAAAGCGAAAGGTTCGACCATTCTCTGGAATGATAAACATGTGCGCACTGATTGATCGCATCAATCTCACCATGAAAGATCGGGTTTTCAGCAACCCGGTTAAAGCCGGTCGCGATAACTTCCCCGGAACCTTGTTCCACAATGACAGAGCCAAATGGATATTCAGGCACTTGCCCGGCAACGGAAATGGCCATTTTCATATAATCTTCGTGGCAGTGTCCTTTCAGGTGTTTGTATTTATTTGATTGTATATTTTCTGCTGTAGCTTCAGACGGCCTGGCAAGCATCATGGAAAGTCCAACAAAAGAGAGTAGTGAATCCAGGAAAAATCGACGACGGGTAACATGAAGCGTCGTTTTTTCTTTATTACCCGCTGAAAATGAATCTGAATACTTCACGCTCTACACTGCACATTCAATAAATGGTCAGTGCAGTGTAGAGGCATATAGAAGAAGGGGCATGAAAATATGCAGGTATTGAATCACTGGATCCCAAAATGATGAAAAACAGCCTGACCGGTTTTTACAATTACCTGGTTTCTTTCTTCAAAACTGGCGTTTGTACCTGTCATATAAATACTGATGATCAGAGGCTGCCTTTTATTACTCCAGACAATGGCGGTGATTCCCCGCGAACCATGGCCGCCTGCTCCTGAGCGGTCAGCAATTGACCAGCCCTCTGGAAGCACAGAGCGAAGCAGGTTGTCTGCTACCTGATTGCCCATCATCCACGTTTTCAGCTGGGTCCGGGAAACGTCAGAGAGGGTATTCCCGAAAATCAGCTGGTTAAGGGTGTTTGTTATTGCCAGTGTCGTGGTGGTGTCCCGGTTGTCACCCGGCTGAGCTTCATTCAATTCAGGCTCAATACGGTCAAGACGGGTAGTATTATCCCCTGTAGAACGGAGGAAGTCGGTCAGTTGCTTCGGGCCACCGATGCCGGCCAGTACAAGATTGGCAGCAGTATTGTCGCTGGTGGACATTGTCGCTTCACAGGCCTGGTCCAGGGTGATTGTCTGGCCTGCCTGAGGTTCAGTGACCGGTGAGTAAGTGACCAGAGACTCCCTTTCAATTAGGGATTCAGTGGTCAGTTTCTGTTTTTTCTGATCAACATCTGCGAGCAATTTGGCACAGGCCAGCGTTTTGAACGTACTCATTAATGGAAAACGGGAGTTGCCCTGATAATGCCATAGAGACTGGTCTGAAGTGTCCAGTATGGCGACACCAATTTTGCCCCCATAGCGATTTTCCAGATTGCTGACCAATTCTGATACTGGGTGAGCAAGCGCATAGGGGGATAAGAAGAAAAGGGGAAATGCGATCAGAGAGAAAAAAAACGATCGTTTGGTCATTGGTAAGAGCATTGGTATTTAGTGAGCGCGATCAAGGAGGCTGGATGCTATCATCGAAAAATGACTTCAGGCCAGTTTTTTAGGGATGTAGTGACTGTATGTATTCAAATAAAGTGGTCATTGTGACCGGCGCCAGCCAGGGCATTGGTAATGCCATTGCCAGAGCTTATCTGGAGCAGGGGGCTGCAGTGGTTGGCTTCGATCTGCATAAACCATCAATACCTGGTATGGATTTCTGTTGTGTTGATCTTGGAAAACCGGAAATGATTGAGGCAGCCTTTGACGACATGGTTCGCCAATATGGCACTGCACATATTCTGGTGAATAATGGTGCTATCAGCCAGTTTAATAAACCGGTTGTTGAGCTCAGTGCTGCGGAGTTTTCCAGCGTTATTGATGTTAATCTGAATGGCAGCTTTAACTGTGCGAGAGCGTTTATTAAACGCCATAGAGATGAGAACTATGGTCGTATCATCAATATAGCGTCTACCCGCTGGTGCCAGAATGAACCGGGCTGGGAAGCCTATGGTGCTTCTAAAGGTGGGCTGGTATCACTGACCAATACACTGGCCATGTCACTGGCAGAAACACCGATTACGGTGAATGCAATCAGTCCGGGCTGGATTCAAACGGAAAATTACGATGACCTGACTGAGCAGGATCATCGACAGCATCCGTCAGGGCGTGTGGGTAAGCCACGGGATATTGTCAATACCTGCCTGTTTCTGACTCATGAAGAGAATGACTTTATCAACGGTGCCAATATCGTGGTGGATGGCGGAATGACGAAAAAAATGATTTACCTGTAAATTGTTCAGGCGGTGTTAACTGCACCAATTTCGATTGGAGTTGTTCTCCATAAGCTTTGCCCAAACACTATACTGGGCTCTCCTGAATAATCATGTAATGGTGCAGTGATTATAATCGGTATAGTGCGTTCTATTGCTTTGCCTGTCCTGCTGTTTCTTTCGCTGACGGCTATGTCCGAATCTCTGGATAGAACTGAGTGTGTCGAAAAAAGCAGGAATCAATATGAAGGTGATTTTCATAGCTATGCGTTGTCGTTCCCGGCTAAACATATAGAAAAAGCGCTTAAAGGGATTCCCAGTCAGCATAAGTATCGCAACATAAAACTATGGTCATGTGGCCCGAATTCGATTGCCCGGGCGATGATACTTGTTTCCGGAGAAGTGTTTTTTTCTTCGGAAATGGAGTATGCCCACTTTGCCCAAAGTGTACCCAAAACTCTGGGTGAGTATATGGATCACCGGTTTGATGAGCGACTGGTTATCGACAATCATCTGTTGAGAATGCTTAACTACCCAGTGCGCCTGTTATATATCAGCAATTTTCTGCAGCTACTGATTACCCGACTGTCACTGGAGGTTGGGGCTATGCCTGTCTGGCTGGCTGACTATATGAATGAATATGCTGCTTCTTCTGATCGACCCGGCTTCAATTTTGAGTTTTATTCTTCAACAACCTTTCCTCCAGTCATGGATGAGATTAAGTCACGCCTGTTGATGGGGCATGCAGTCATTCCACTGATGATAATGGGGCCACTAAACTGGCATTACCTGAATATCATTGGCTGGGATGAAAATAGTGAAACCATTCTTATTATGGACACAGACTCCAGAATATATCGCTGGTCTATTAAGGTTCTGAAATGTCTCATGAATACTGGTGCGAACAATCAGTGGGCAGGGTTGGGTGACATTCTCTCTCTGGGGGGGGCTGTTCTGGGAAATCAGATTTCTGAGATTAATTATTACAATGCTATTTTTGTGTCACTGCAGCCCACTTTAGATCAATGAAAGCTGTTATCAGGGATGAAAGATTAAAAAAGCATCATGATTGAGAGTTGCTGAACGGAAAGTGCACTAATGGTTACAAGTATTGACTGTTTTGATCATTGGTTGTCGTTTATTAACGTGTGTGGTTGATTGAAATCAAAACTTATCTCCAGACTCATGCCTAGTATGCGGATTTTGAGGGGTAAGTTAAGATGTCTACTACAAAAGCCGCCCTCCAGCACCTGTTCGATGAGCTTGCTGCCATTGGTCATACCAGCCATGGCATGAATCGCATCGCCTTCACACCACCTGAAAACCAGGCCTTCGAATTTATCAGCCAGATTCTTGATCAGCATGGCATCGCCCATCGCACTGATGGCTTTGGTAACCTTATTGCCCGTATTCACGGAGAAAAAAACAGACCGGCGGTTGCCACTGGCTCCCACCTTGACAGTGTACCTGACGGTGGTTGTTATGACGGTGCAGTGGGTGTGATTGCCGGGCTGTACGCGTTGATCGAGCTGCAAGAGGAAGCACTGAACCATCCTCTTGAATTAATTATTTTCAGAGCAGAAGAGTCCAGCCGTTTTGGCCATAGTTGCATGGCCAGCAAGCTGATGACCGGACAAGCTGACCTGGATAAATGGCGCGAGACGCGGGGGAGTGATGGCAAAAATATCTTTGATGCCCTGAGAGACAACGGACTTGACCCCGATCAGCTGGACCAGGTGAAAATTAACCCGGCGGATTATAAATCCTTCGTAACTATTCAGCACCCTTCATATAAATCTGGAATTTTCTGATTTTTCGACCATCATCTTATACTCAATTTTTCTAACAAATCTCCAGTATGGAACCAGACTTCCCAGCTACTCCGTTTACCGAAGCTCTCCTTAAAGAGAATGAAGAGCTTCGGACCGAGAATGCGCTTTTACGGGAACGTTGCAGCGAACTGGAAGAAAGGGTTAATAAAAACAGTCAAAACAGTAGTAAGCCACCATCGTCAGATGGTTATCAAAAGCCCAGTAAAAAAGGGAGTGATAAAGGTGATACATCTTCCAAAGAAGCCCCCTGCTCCTCACAGGAAACACCGAACCCCAAAAGCCTTAGACCATCTTCAGGCAATAAACCAGGTGGCCAGAAAGGTCATCAAGGCTCTTGTTTGAGACGTGTCGCCTTACCCGATTATGTCAGGCATCTGAAGGTTGAAAAATGTTGCTGTTGCCAGTCTTCGCTTATCGATATTAAACCCACCAAATACATTGAGCGACAGGTTTTTGATCCAGGTAGACCCGGAGAATTTGAAGTTACCGCGTACTGGGCAGACGTTAAAGTATGTCCTTGTGGTAAACGGAACACCGCTGAGTTTCCCCAAGGAGTGAAAGCCGCTGCTCAATACGGAGAAGTGACTCAGGCAATGGCTGTTCATTTAAACCAGTATCACTTCATCCCATATCACCGGGTGTCTGAGTATTTCAATACTATTTATTGCATGAGTGTCAGCGCAGGCTCTGTTGCCAATTTTGTTGCCTATACCCATGAGAACCTGGCCTCTACTGAGCAGAGTATCCGCGATGCTTTACAAGAAAGTCCGGTTGCAGGAGCGGATGAAACTGGCATGCGGGTTGACGGTTCACTGTGGTGGTTACACATTATGCGAGATGACCAATGGACGCTTTACTACCTCTCAGAAAGGCGAGGTTGTGAAGCAATGGATGCAATGGGCATCCTGCTGACTTTTGCAGGCATTCTGGTTCACGATCATTGGAAGTCCTACTTTGCCTATGCGGCAGTGCATGTGCTTTGTAATGCCCATCATCTGAGAGAGCTTCAGGGAGTTGTCGATAGGGATGCGAATAAGCTGGCTCTGCGGCTGATGAAATTGCTTACGCTCTCCTGGCACTTCTGCAAGAAATACAAAGCAGCCGGTCTGACTCAAATGCCTGGTGCAATACAGCTTCGCATTGAGACGATATACGACCAAATCCTTCAAAGGGCTCTCACGAAGGAAACCGCTTATATGGAAAAACAACGACAGGTGCTTGGACGTAAGAAGGTCAGGAATACCAAGGCCTACAACCTGTTCAAAAGGCTTATTGAGTTTAAGGTTGAAACGTTGCGCTTCATGTCGGA
Organism: Endozoicomonas sp.; assembly: GCF_965196975.1. Classification (NCBI taxonomy): domain Bacteria; kingdom Pseudomonadati; phylum Pseudomonadota; class Gammaproteobacteria; order Oceanospirillales; family Endozoicomonadaceae; genus Endozoicomonas; species Endozoicomonas sp. Next base: position 2,268,089 of record NZ_OZ239981.1, on the reverse strand, counting down.
CTTTTCAATTCCCTTCGATAACAATGGCAGTGAACGTGATGCCAGGATGGCCAAACTTAAGCAGAAGATCTCAGGCTGCTTCAGAAGCGAAGACGGAGGTACCATGTTTACCCGAATCCGAAGCTATTTATCATCTGCTAAAAAGCAGGGGTTGAACATATTTCAGGCGCTTCTTAAAGCGGTTCGAAATTACAACAATACGCCTTTGCTGGGTGCTGAATAGTTACAATCCTTCATAGAGTGTCATATTGAACAGGGCAGGGTGTTACTGGATAACCATTTGAGTTTGGGCGTGGTCTCTGCCATTGCGGCGCCAACTCGGTTTCTGATTGAGATCAACGGTATTGCTGATCATTCGGGTGCCACGCCGATGGGATTGCGTCACGATGCGTTGGTGGCGGCCTCTCAAGTAGTGACCCGGGTGAATACCATTGCTCAGCGTGAGGCTCTGCACGGCACTGTGGGTACCGTTGGCCGGATGGAAGTGTCGCCCAACGCCATGAACGTCATTCCCGGAAAAGTGGTGATGAGTATCGATATCCGCGGAATTGATACGGGCAGTATTCAACGAACCACTCATGACTTACTGACCTTTGTTTCTGAATTGGAAGGCGTTTCGGTCTTCATTACCCGCCTCTCAGAAGAAAAGCCGGTCCATCTGGATAATGACATTGCAGAGTTGCTGAATCAGTCCTGCCTGGAAGAGTCTATCCCAGCCATGCCCATGCAGAGTGGAGCAGGCCATGATGCCATGTATATGGCCAGAGAAATTCCTACTGCCATGCTGTTTGTACCATCGGTAAACGGGGTCAGTCATAACCCGGAAGAGTTCACCCCGTTTGATGATATCTGGAATGCCGCCAGAGTGCTGAAACGCACCATGCGAAAACTGGCTGCCTGAATTTGTAACGTCAACAGGCCCCTAAGAATCTTATATAAATCCAGTTGATAGGAGATTGTTGTGATGACCCTCATGCCGTCGGATTTTGTAAGCGCCAATAAAGAGAAATACACGGCGATCAGACGATTCTTTCACCAGATTCCAGAGCCGGGTTGGGAGGAGTATCTGACCACCTGGCATATTTATCAGCACCTGAAAAAGTTGGATGTTCCCTTCACCTTTACCATTGGTAAAGACCTGCTCAACAGTGACAGTCGTTTGGGCCTTCCCAGTGAACAAGTATTACTGGCTGCTTACCGTCGTCTTGAACAGGCTGAAGCGGATACCGGATTTATTGAAAAAATTGCTGGAGGCCACACAGGTCTGATGGTCACTCTGGAAAGCGGGCGACCCGGGCCAAACTCTCTGTTTCGGTTTGATATTGATGGCCTGCCTGTCAGAGAGGCTGACACCGAGAGGCATATTCCAGTCAAAGCAGGTTTTCAGTCCACCCATCCGGGGTATATGCATGCCTGTGGTCATGATGGTCATATCACTACCGGTCTGGCACTGGCGGAGTTTATTACCCTGAATCAGGATTCGCTCAATGGCCGAATTCAGTTGTTGTTCCAGCCTGCGGAAGAGGGGTGCAGGGGAGCAAAAGCGGTGGCGGATCGAGGCTGGATGAAGGATGTCGACCACTTTGTTTCCGGACATATTGGCATCAGTCAATATCCAGTCGGTACGGTGTCCGCCAGAACCTGCGATATGCTGGCAACCAGCAAGCTGGATATCCGTTTCAGCGGTCGTTCATCTCATGCCGCCAATAATCCCCAGGAAGGTCGTAACGCACTGCTGGCTGCCGCCAACTGTGCACTGGGGTTACACGGCATCAGCCGTCATTCGGATGGAGGCTCCCGGGTCAATGTGGGAACCCTGAATGCTGGCAGTGGCCGCAACATTATTGCAGATAAAGCGGAAATGATGGTGGAGCTTCGTGGTGAGAACGATGAGATCAATGCGTTCATGCTGGATCAGGCCAAAAAGGTGACTGAGGGCAGTGCACTGATGCACGGGGTTGAACACGAACTACTACTGGTGGGGCATGCACTGGCCGCCTCCTGTGACGAGCCGTTAGCAGAACGCATTGAAAACGTACTCAAGAGTAGCCCTGTGGTCACCGACGTGGTTCATCAGTTGCCACTGAAGGCTTCTGAGGATGCTTCGGTGTTGATGGGTGCCGTTCAGAAGAGCGGTGGACAGGCTACTTACCTGATGTTCTGTTCGCCCACCTGCGGTGGACACCATAACCCGGAATTTGATTTTGATGAGTCAGTACTGAGTATCACTATGGATGTGATGGCCCGCTCGCTTCTGGCTCTGAATGGCTCATAGGAGGCTGACAGCCTGATTGGATTCAGGCTGCTATCAACGCGCCTTGGCAGAACAGTATTCAATCCAATATCAATCATAATGAATGGGGGGAAGGCCGTATGTTACCGTTCATCGGCTTGTTGATTCTGTGTGGTACCGTTTATTGCTTAATTAAACGTCTGGAAACCCGAATGGTCTTGTTTGCGTCGGGACTGCTGATGTCTATAGTGGCGCTGCAGCCAATGCTGGCACTGGACAGTTTTGCCGGACGCATGACGTCAGGGGGGCTGATTCAGGCCATTTGTTCCGTAATGGGTTTTGCCTTTGTGATGAAATATACCGGCTGTGATATGCATCTGGTAAAAGCGTTGACTGGTGTACTGAAGAAGGGGGGGGGCCTTCTGATACCGGGAACGACCATGATCACATTTGCCATCAATATTGCTCTCCCGAGCGCTGCAGGTTGTTCTGCTGCGGTAGGGGCAACCATGATTCCGCTGCTGATGGCCGCAGGTATTCACCCAGCCATGGCGGGTGCGGCTGTACTGGCTGGAACCTATGGCAGTATGCTGAGCCCGGGATCGGCCCACAATGCCTTTATCTCCGAGCTCAGTGGCAAGACGGTTATGGAAGTGATTGCCGTTCATGCACCAGCAACGATAGCTGCCGGTATTGCTGGTGCAATCATTCTGACCGCCATCGCCTACTTTAGAAAGGAACACACGGGTCATCTGGTGCAGGCTACCGAAGGCACCATGGAAAACCAGGTTGATAAGGTTAATCCGCTGTATGCCCTGATGCCGGTACTGCCAGTATCCATTTTGATTCTGGGTTCTTCCGTGATGCCTGCGATCAAAATGGGGGTTCCGCAGGCCATGCTGATCGGTGTGGTGCTGTCGTTGCTGCTTACCCGCATGAACCCTCAGGAAGCGACCAAGAAATTCTTCAATGGTATGGGGACAGCTTATGCGGATGTTATTGGTATCATTATCGCGGCCAGCGTATTTGTTGCCGGTATGAAGGCACTGGGGATGGTGGATGTTTTCCTGAACTGGCTGATTAATACACCGAGCCTTGCGAAGTTTGGTTCAACCCTCGGCCCATTTATTCTGGCGATCCTGACTGGCACTGGTGATGCTGCTGCTTTCGCATTTAACGAAGCCGTGACGCCTTTCGCAGAGCAGTTCGGGATGACCATTGCCAATATGGGTACCGCTTCAGCGGTGGCTGGCGCCATTGGTCGAACTGCATCGCCTCTGGCAGGTGCAGCTATTGTCTGTGCCGGTATTGCCGGTGTGAGCCCTCTGGAACTTGCTAAACGAACTATGCCTGCAATGATCGTTGCATTGATTGTATTGATGATGATGCTGTTTTTGTAGTGCTTGATGGTGTGGGCCAGATTACGGAGATTGCACAGAGTAAGGGAGTCTGCCGGTAAGGCAGGCTCCTGGTTCAACAAACTAAGACTGATTTTTGATGATGTTGGCAATATCAGCCGCAGGGCGATAGCCTGGAATGACCTGGCCATTTTCCAGAACCATGGCCGGTGTGCCGTTAATACCCATCTGAACACCCAAATTGTAGTGGTCATTAATGACAGCATTGCAGACTGCTTTATCGCCTTTAATGTCCACACTGATGGGTTTGCCCGTTTTCAGATCCGTCAATGCCTGTTTTCGATCTACTGAACACCAGGCATCGGTCATCTTTCCATGCACGGGTGACTGTTGACCACCGCGAGGGAAGGCAAGGTAGCGTAATTCAATACCTAGCTCATTTAACTGGTCGACCTCACGATGTAATTTGCGGCAGTAGCCACAGTCGACATCCGTGAATGCATAAACAACACCTTTGGTTTCACCTTTCGGTGAAAAGATCACCATATCTTCCTGTTTCAGAGATTTGAGCAGCTTGGCATTTTGCTGGCTTTTAATTTCTTCTGTCAGGTTAACCAGTTTTTTGCCGCGAACTTCCAGCATGTCCCCTTTAATAAAATATTGCCCGTTTTCGCTGCTATAGAGAACAAAACCACCTTTGAGCATGACTTTGTAGACGCCAGGCATAGGACTTTTGGTGACCGACTCAATGGGAATGGTGGCATCCAGTTTTTTAAGCTGATTTTCAATAAGAGCCTCGGGGCTTGGGGTGTCCTTACTTTTGGGCTCTGCATTGACAGCCACTGACCAGCCAGCGCTCGTGGTCATCATGGCAGTTAATAGAAAAGCAGAGAGTTTAGACATACTGATTCCTTAATTGATCCAGAAAGATAAGCCTGACTGCCAGTAGGGCAGTCTATTATCAGACAGCCTTCTGAGTGCAGTACACCAATGGGTAGCCCAGACATCTCAGGGGCTATCGGCAAGCCGTTCTAGCATTGGAGAGAAGCGCTGGATAAAAACAGGAAAGTTTAGCCTTATTTCTCCCTGTTGTATCGCTTGGACACTGTTATCAGGTAAAGAGTTCTAAAAAATAATGGTAACTATTCAGCACCCAGCAAAGGCGTATTGTTGTAATTTCGAACCGCTTTAAGAAGCGCCTGAAATATGTTCAACCCCTGCTTTTTAGCAGATGATAAATAGCTTCGGATTCGGGTAAACATGGTACCTCCGTCTTCGCTTCTGAAGCAGCCTGAGATCTTCTGCTTAAGTTTGGCCATCCTGGCATCACGTTCACTGCCATTGTTATCGAAGGGAATTGAAAAGTCCGACATGAAGCGCAACGTTTCAACCTTAAACTCAATAAGCCTTTTGAACAGGTTGTAGGCCTTGGTATTCCTGACCTTCTTACGTCCAAGCACCTGTCGTTGTTTTTCCATATAAGCGGTTTCCTTCGTGAGAGCCCTTTGAAGGATTTGGTCGTATATCGTCTCAATGCGAAGCTGTATTGCACCAGGCATTTGAGTCAGACCGGCTGCTTTGTATTTCTTGCAGAAGTGCCAGGAGAGCGTAAGCAATTTCATCAGCCGCAGAGCCAGCTTATTCGCATCCCTATCGACAACTCCCTGAAGCTCTCTCAGATGATGGGCATTACAAAGCACATGCACTGCCGCATAGGCAAAGTAGGACTTCCAATGATCGTGAACCAGAATGCCTGCAAAAGTCAGCAGGATGCCCATTGCATCCATTGCTTCACAACCTCGCCTTTCTGAGAGGTAGTAAAGCGTCCATTGGTCATCTCGCATAATGTGTAACCACCACAGTGAACCGTCAACCCGCATGCCAGTTTCATCCGCTCCTGCAACCGGACTTTCTTGTAAAGCATCGCGGATACTCTGCTCAGTAGAGGCCAGGTTCTCATGGGTATAGGCAACAAAATTGGCAACAGAGCCTGCGCTGACACTCATGCAATAAATAGTATTGAAATACTCAGACACCCGGTGATATGGGATGAAGTGATACTGGTTTAAATGAACAGCCATTGCCTGAGTCACTTCTCCGTATTGAGCAGCGGCTTTCACTCCTTGGGGAAACTCAGCGGTGTTCCGTTTACCACAAGGACATACTTTAACGTCTGCCCAGTACGCGGTAACTTCAAATTCTCCGGGTCTACCTGGATCAAAAACCTGTCGCTCAATGTATTTGGTGGGTTTAATATCGATAAGCGAAGACTGGCAACAGCAACATTTTTCAACCTTCAGATGCCTGACATAATCGGGTAAGGCGACACGTCTCAAACAAGAGCCTTGATGACCTTTCTGGCCACCTGGTTTATTGCCTGAAGATGGTCTAAGGCTTTTGGGGTTCGGTGTTTCCTGTGAGGAGCAGGGGGCTTCTTTGGAAGATGTATCACCTTTATCACTCCCTTTTTTACTGGGCTTTTGATAACCATCTGACGATGGTGGCTTACTACTGTTTTGACTGTTTTTATTAACCCTTTCTTCCAGTTCGCTGCAACGTTCCCGTAAAAGCGCATTCTCGGTCCGAAGCTCTTCATTCTCTTTAAGGAGAGCTTCGGTAAACGGAGTAGCTGGGAAGTCTGGTTCCATACTGGAGATTTGTTAGAAAAATTGAGTATAAGATGATGGTCGAAAAATCAGAAAATTCCAGATTTATATGAAGGGTGCTGAATAGTTACAAATAATGTATAGATGGTCAGGTTATCCCCTGGGATGATGCTCACGGTGAAGTTCTGATAACCGGTGATTGGCGATATGGGTATATATCTGGGTGGTGGACAGATCGCTATGGCCAAGCAGCAGTTGGACGACTCGAAGATCTGCACCATGGTTCAGAAGATGAGTGGCAAAAGCGTGTCGAAGAACATGGGGAGAGACTTCCGTATTGATGCCAGCAATCGTATTGTAGTGCTTGATTCGATGCCAGAATGTCTGCCGGGTCATTGGGCGGCCCTGGCGACCAGGAAACAGAGTTCGGCTTTCGTGCTGGTTCAACAGATTACCTCTTGCCTGTTTTATATACTGCTCCAGCCACTCAATGGCGCTCTGACCCATGGGTACCAGTCGCTCTTTTCTGCCTTTGCCGATGATACGGATTACACCCTGTCTTAGATTTATATTATCCATGTTCAGGTTTACCAGCTCTGAGATTCTGAGGCCACAGGCATAAAGGATCTCAAGCATGGCACGATCACGAAGACCAATCGCGGTATTGGTGTCCGGACTACTCAGCAGAGCATCCACATCGTCTTCTGACAACGTTTTTGGCAACGCCTTACCCTGCCTGGGCATTTCAATGTTGGCCGTAATATCAGCAGAGATCTGTTCGGACTGTAGAAGGTAACGGTAAAAGGCTCTCAGGCTGGAGATCTGTCGGGCGGTTGACCTTGGGTGGTAACCCTGCTCATAGCGCCAGCCAAGAAACAGACGAAGATCATCCTCACTGGCTGTGAGTAATCGATTGCCTGTGTGTTGCGTATGCTCCTGCAGCCACTCAGAGAACAGCAGCAAATCTCGCTGGTAAGCTTCACGGGTATTTTTACTGAGGCCTCGTTCAAGCCAGAGGTGTTGTAAAAATTCCTGTGTTTCTGAAGAGGCAGGGGCAGGCATGGCAATTAATCTAATCTAGTACAGTTTGATAATAGTACCAGCATATAGTACTGAACGACTAAAGAGTTAGCCGCGCAGTAATAGATTAATAGCAGTTTTACAATTTAAAGTGGAACTTGGATATATTCGTGTTGACTTTCTGAACAATAACTCATGCTTTGCTGAATATTGAACACTTATAGATTTCAGAGGCAGAAAAAAAACGGTTGCAAGGGTTTATAGGTTGGTTTCTGCCTGTTCTATTAAAAACTTGTTTCATCAAACGTTACATATGTTTTACGAGGGAGCCTGACTCCGGCTCCATTTTCGATGGGCCCAGCTTTAGAAGGTTGCCTGTGTTCAGCTCTCATTCCTTTGGCTCGAAAAGCCGGAGTTGGTTCATTTTTTAAGTGTCTCTCATATTCAGCTCTCATTCCTGCGGTCAGGAACGTTGGAGTAGGTTCAGTTTTAGTGCGTCGTTTATCTTGGGCTCTTATTGCGGCGGTTAGGCGAATTGGAGCAGGTTCACTTTTAGTGGGTGGTTTTATTGGTGCTTCAACGGTTTCGGTGTCAACGGATGTGATAGATGGACATGCAGAAGTCTCGTAGACTTCTGCTTCTGCTTTGATATCGTGCAGAGGAACCCTGACAAGGTTTTCTTCATGAGTCGCTTCCTGAGGAGGGGGAGAAGTTCGGAATCTCCTTAACGTTATTGTATTTAAAAGAGCCTGCCCAATAATTCGGCAGCTTATAGGCCTGTTTTCTTCCGTACTAAGCCTGCGAGATTCAGCTATTAAGAATGTTGCAGCACATAAAGTTACAGCTACACAGCTAACACCAATAAATATGGGAATGGATAGATCAGAATGACTCGATTGTTCTTCAATAGGAAATGCTGTAGTACTATTAACACTCCATAACTCCGTACTATTGTCTGTTTCATTTGCTGGTAGTAATGTCTGTCCAGCCAAGGTGCTATTTGTCATCTCAGTTAGAGCTGTAGTGGTTGTATCGCTGGGAGGTATTTGAGCTGTAACTGAGTCGGAGTAGTTAATGGGTAGTGCAGTAGTGGTTTTCTCGATATTAATGAGTGGTTGATTTGTAGTTCTGATCTCAGGGCATGGCTGCCTTTTTTTAACTATAGAGCCATCAGGGCATTTATGTAATCCCTTTTCTTTATAATCTGAATCAGAGCAACTGGATTCATCAGAGTTATCTCGGCAGTTTTGTTTACCGTTGCAATATTTATCTATAGAAATAACTTTCTTATTTTTCTCACATTTGAACATTCCTGCTTTTTTATAATCGTCACCTGTGCAGGCAGTTTCGTCTGTTTTATCCGTGCAGTCTTCTTGGCCATCGCAGCGTTTTGATAGATCAATGATGTTGGTATTGTTGTCAGATTGATCACATACAAAGTGTTCTCCTGCAGCATAGTCGATTTGTTGATATAAAGTTAGCGCTGATAGAATTGCAGCCTTTCCTCCAGGTACTGCCAAATCAAAATCAGGTGAGGTTAATGCCTGTTGCACAACATAATTTACCAGACTTTTTGTTCCTTCCTGTACAAGCTGAATTCCGCGGCTTCCCACATGGTTACATACTGAATGAAGTTTTGATAAACCACTGTTAAAAATACTGGGTGTTGGATGACTATTTGAAATGCTTCGATTAAGGCTATTGACGGTGATATGTGGATCATTATTTATAGTTGGGTAAGGTGTGGTGTTTGAAAACACCGGGCTTAATGCTTCCATGGAGTATGCTCTCAGATTATTGGTTTTTGGTTTGATTGTTTTTTAAAGTCAACTTAACTGTTGCAATATATATGACGATTTTATGAGTCCATTGGATGCTTCTCTTATGTTTTTTATCATGCTGTATTGTATTTATAGATTTTTTTATTTATATCTAAAATGCTTTTTTTATTCTCATTGTTTTCATTTATTCAAAAGCCTCTTAAAGAAATCTGTTAAATTTAATGCTGGTTGGTTACTGAGCAGGAAGGCAGTGTAGAAGATTTACTGTTGAAGGATAAATGAATACGTCATTGTAAGGTTGTCTTTTTATATCCCAATGAAATGTGATTGAATATGATTTTTACAGATCAAAATTATTGATTGGTTTTCATGTGAGTTTTTCAGTGGAAATAGTGTGATGATTGGGTGCTCTCTCTGAATGATTGAAACAATAGTGCTCTATTTTCACAGCTACTATGGGAACACCACTCATAATAGTTAACTGTCATGCCCGCTTCTGTTATTTCCAGCTCTACCAAAAGCATCGTTTTGCAAATTGAAGTTTCTATAGATTCAGGCAACATGCTGAATCTTGAAGATAGTTTACAGCGTGCACTCAATGAAGCCGGGCAGCTTGGAACAAAAGAGTTATTGGGGCTATTTGAATCACCCAATAAAGAACCTATCGTCGTTAATCAGCAGAAGTGGAACTACAAAGGAAAGGTTCTTAAGCACTATGAAACCTTATACGGTCGTATACCTTTGGAGCGCTCCGTATATCAGGGTGTCAGAGGTGGCAGTACTCTGGCAGCACTTGATCTTCGTGCCGGTATTATTGGTTCAGCTACCCCCAAATTTGCCAAGTCTATCGCCTGGAAATACAGCCAGATGCCAGCGCCTGCGGTAAAAGAAGATTTTGAGACCAACCATCAAAGGACGCTTTCAAATTCTTATATCAAGCATTTATCGGACAGAGTAGGTGCATTAATTGAAGACCAGCAAGACACTCACTACCACCTTCCTCCACTAAAAGAGCCTGTTGAAACAATAGCCATTGGTCTGGATGGAACCTGCATGCTGCTTTGTGAAGAAGGCTGGAGGGAAGCCATGTGTGGGACATTGAGCCTATATTCTGCAGATGGAGACAGGCTCCACACGATATATACAGCCAGTTCGCCAGAGTATGGTAAACAAAGCTTTATGAGCAAGCTCGACGAGGAGATTGCAGATCTAAAACGACTCTACCCAAATGCCACATACATCGGGGTAGCTGACGGGGCTAGAGAAAACTGGAGTTATTTGAAACAACATACCTCTGGGCAGATACTCGATTTTTATCATGCATCTGAATATTTAGCTGGAGCAGCGGAAGCACTGTTTCCAACCAGTAAGGCGAAGCGACACCAGTGGCTTGAAGACAGGCTACATAGTTTGAAAAACAAGCGTGGAGCAGCCAAAAAAATCCTTCAGGAAATTGAATCAGCCGAGCTCCCGAAAAAGACAATCGCACTGACAGAGAAGCGCTACAAAGCTGTGAGCTATTTTACAAACAATCACCAGTTAATGAATTATCATCAGGCGCTTAAACGCCATTGGCCAATAGGTTCAGGAGTTACTGAAGCGGCTTGTAAGACTCTGGTAAAGCAACGATTATGTGGTTCTGGAATGAGGTGGAAAGCAACAGGAGCGGAAGTGCTTTTGACAACAAGAGCACTGATCCAGAGTAAGGGGCGCTGGGAACAACTTTGGTCTGAGTTCATGACTGGAAAGGTTGAAGCTAACCTATGAGTCAGTTATCAAATTGAGAGAGCACCCTGATGATTTATCTGACAAAGCTGGTTTCTCTGTGAACTTTTATTAAAACACCAAACATTAAATTTCCAAGCCAGCTGTAAATTTATTGGTCTAATCAATTTTTAGTAGAGATATAAATGTAAAAAAAATAATAAAATTGGTTGGGTGTATTTTTGATATAAAAATACCGGGTATTTATATTTATGGAACGCAAACTGATCAAAAAATATAAATACCCTGAGTTTTATACTGTATTTCATTCGGGCGTCGATTTGATTTGTCGAGTTTTCGCCACCGGTTATAGATTGAGTATCAATGTTGTGATGTAAAAATAAATTAGCATGCCCGTCATATCGACCAGAGAGGTTAAAACCGGGGTTACGATAACCGCTGGGTCCAGCTGTAATGAACGAACAAAAACCGGCAGTATGGCTCCAAAAAAACTGGAGCTGATTACCTGAATGGCCATGGCGCTAGAGACGGCAATGCCTACCTGGAAAAGCGTAATATCACCAGGAAGATTGACATCTGAGCCAAACCCGATGACCCGGATCATGATAATGCTGATCAAAGCTGCAGCCATGATCAAAGAGACTCTGAACTCCTTCCAGAGCACTTTTGCCCAGTCCCGGGTAGTTATTTCACCCGTTGCCAGTGAGCGAATCAACAGTGTTGACGCCTGTGCACCCACATTACCACCGGTATCCGCCATCACTGGCATGTAGATGGCCAGGATGACCAGGGCACTCAGTGCATCCTCGTAACTGGCAATGATCATGCCGGAAAGAATACCCAGCAGGGAGAGACTGACAATCCAGCCCAGCCGGGATTTTACATGTTCCATAACACCGGTTTGCAGGTAATTGCTATTTGGCGTTCTACTGGCTGTCGTCAAGCCAAGATCAGAGCAGAGACTGTTGTATTTGTAGGTCAGACCGGACGCTTTTAATTCATCAAGAAGCTCGTGAACCAGTTGGAGAGGCATCTGATGACATACTTCCAATACCTGTTCATAACTGAGTGATAGAAGAATGGATGAACGGGAGCCATTGTCGTTATGGGTTAACTGATAAACCGTTGCGCTGACATTAAACGCGTTATTTTCACTTTTCTGCTGCTCAAAAAATGTAATATCCAGGCCGGTCATGCTTATCCCTCTGCCCGGGTTTTCTGGTCATAAACGATTTGTGCGGTCCGGTGTGTTTGAGAAGTTAAACAGTATCGAACGACAGAATGATCTCAGAAAGCCCTTTCTGGTTGATTGTTGTTTGCAAAAATGGGGTGGGTAAGGAGGGAAGTGGACAGAGATCATCCGAGCCAGAAGACAGCCCGAAAACGATGGAACTTATGGGTCAGTCAGTGGGCAAATCACTCCTTACGTTGATACTCGGAGGTTGGTCGTTACTCATGCTTTGCTCCTGACAGAATTTAATGGCACCAAAGTCTATTGAGCTATGTTTCTCCGGGCAAGGGGCTTTACATAAAAGATGAAGCTTGTAGACACAGCCTTACGCTTCACTCAGGAGGGAACGGTTTTTTCGTGTGAACTGAAGCTGATGTTCAGACAAAAAAAAGCGGCTTTCGCCGCTTTTTCTGGATCGGGCGTTTGCCGATCCGCTCTTCTGAGAAAACAGTTGCCGGAAAATTAAACTGAATCTTAGTTGAGCTTTTCCTTGATACGAGCAGCTTTACCGCTCAGCTCACGGAGGTAGTACAGCTTAGCCTGACGAACGTCACCACGACGCTTCACAGTAACAGAAGCGATCAGCGGAGAGTAAGTCTGGAAAGTACGCTCAACGCCTACACCGCTGGAAATTTTACGAACGGTGAAAGCAGAGTTCAGGCCACGGTTACGCTTACCGATGACAACGCCTTCGAACGCCTGCAGACGCTCACGGTTGCCTTCTTTTACCTTAACCTGTACGACTACAGTGTCACCCTGGCCAAAGGCAGGGATCTCTTTGTTCATTTGTTCAGCTTCAAGCTGCGCAATGATTTTGTTTTTGCTCATTGATAATGCTCCCAGTTAGTCAGCATTCCGCGATTCAATAAAAGCCCGCTCGGCTTGGAACTCTGACAGTAACTTCTCTTCCTCGCTGGTCAGGGTCCTGTTTTCTAACAAATCAGGCCGTCTCAACCAGGTTCTGCCCAGGGATTGCTTCAGTCGCCAGCGGTCAATTTCAGCGTGGTTACCGGATAGCAATACCGGCGGCACTTCCTGTCCTTCAAACAACTCGGGACGGGTGTAGTGCGGGCAGTCAAGAAGACCATCTGCAAACGAGTCTTCTGCTGCGGAATCCTTATGACCAAGGGTGCCCGGTACAAAGCGTGAAACTGCATCAATCAGAGTCATGGCGGCGAGTTCACCACCACTTAACACGAAATCACCAATCGACCATTCTTCATCAATCTCGGTCTGGATTACGCGCTCGTCAATACCTTCATATCGCCCCGCGACCAGAATCAGTTTCTTGCCTCTGGCAAGTTCCTCTACACCTTGCTGGTCGAGTACACGACCCTGGGGAGAGAGGTAGATTACTTTGGCCTCGTTACCAGCAGCTTTGCGGGCTGCATGGATGGCGTCACGCAGAGGTTGAATTTTCATCAACATGCCGGGACCACCGCCATAAGGTCGGTCATCCACAGTTCGGTGCCGGTCATGGGTAAAATCCCTGGGATTCCAGGTCTCTACCTCGATTAAGCCTTCCTTCACCGCGCGGCCGGTAATACCGTGCTCGGTAATGGCCCGGAACATCTCCGGGAACAGGCTGACGACACCGAACCACATTTCGGTGTCCATGGCGCTAGTTTCAGAGTTTTCTTCAGAAAAGCTGTCGTGAGTCGTCATGGCCACTTAAAACTCCGGGTCCCAATCTACCCGGATAAATCCTTTCTCAGGATTTACGTCTAACACCACCGATCCGGTTAACCAGGGGACTAAACGTTCTCTGCGGTCAATGCTGCCTTTTGAAGGGCGAATGACCAGAACATCATTGGCTCCGGTTTCCATCAGGTGGCTGACTTTGCCCAGCAGAATATTATCTCCCTCAGCATTGCGGGAGAAGACATCCAGCGACTCCAGTTGATGCCAGTAAATCTCGTCATCTTCCGGTTCGGGCATCTCATCGGCGTTGATGGTGATCTGGTAACCACAGTAACTGCGGGCCAGTTCACGATCGTCACAGCCGACGATATGGGCAATCAGACCTTTACCGTGTGGGCGGGCCTGATCGATTTCAACGGTTTTTACATCACCGTTGCGGTCAAGAATCCAGCGTGGGTAGTTGAGGATGTTTTCCATCGGGCTGGTGTTGGAGTGAATCTTCAGCCAGCCTTTGACCCCGAATACGGAGGAAATATGGCCTAACGTAATGCGCTTCACAGCGCCCTCTACTGCCTTTGTCACTGGGTCGTTAACCTCACGCAGCCTTGTTAGCTTCTTTCAGAAGCTGGGCAACGCGGTCAGATGCAGTAGCACCCTGGCCCAGCCAGAATTCTACACGCTCGTTATCAACACGCAGACGCTCTTCCTGGCCACGAGCAGTAGGGTTGAAGAAACCTACACGCTCAATGAAACGACCGCCGTTAGCGTTACGGCTGTCAGCCACGGTCAGGTGGTAAAATGGACGCTTTTTAGAGCCGCCACGAGCAAGACGAATGGTTACCATGGAATAGGGTTTCCTATAGTTGTTTCCGGCAACTGGTTTTCTGTGTTCACGTTGCCAAACGCGCAAGGCGAGTGACTAAAACCCAGAAGAGTTCTGACAGATTTGAGCGAGGAAAAGTTCCTTTTTCATCATCCGTCAGCTAATCCATGATCGGATTAAGGCCAATCATAAAGGGCGCATATTGTAGGGAAATCAGAAGGGAGTGGCAATATAAAGCAGTAAGTATATACCCGCTATCATCATTTCTTTTCGCAGGCTTTATGCCGTTTTATAGGTATTCCGGAGGAAAAAGGCCTTCCATGAAGGCTTGATCTGTTAAAAACGGTCACAGGCGGACGGGAGTCTGCGCCCATGCAACAACGCAGACTCTCATTGGCTTTCAGGTATTAGAATGGAAACTTCTTACCACCGCCGGGAGGCATCATGCCGCCCATTCCACCCATGCCACCGGGAAGCTGGCCTTTCATGGCTGACATGCCGCGCATCAGCTTGTTCATGCCGCCTTTTTTGGTGACTTTCTTCATCATTTTACTCATCTGCTTGTGTTGCTTGATGAGTCGGTTAATGTCCTGAATCTGGGTGCCGGAACCGGCAGCTATACGCTTTTTACGTGATCCGTTCATGATGTCCGGATTTGCACGCTCAGCCGGAGTCATGGAGTTGATGATGGCTTCCATCTGGATGAAAATCTTGTTGTCCATTTGCCCCTGCATCTGTGGTGCCATACCACCCATGCCTGGCAGCTTGTCCATCATGCCACTGAGTCCACCCATCTTCTTCATTTGCTGAAGCTGGTCGCGGAAATCTTCCAGATCGAAGCCTTTCCCTTTTTTCAGCTTGCTGGCCAGCTTGTCCGCTTTGCTGCGGTCCAGCTTGCGCTCAGCTTCCTCGATCAGGGAGAGAATATCACCCATACCCAGAATGCGGGAGGCGATACGGTCTGGATAGAAAGGCTCCAGGGCATCGGTCTTCTCGCCCATACCGATAAACTTGATGGGCTTGCCAGTGATCTGGCGAACCGACAGCGCAGCACCGCCACGGGCATCACCATCCGCCTTGGTCAGGATGACACCGGTCAATGGCAGGGCATCACCAAATGCCTTGGCAGTATTGGCAGCATCCTGACCCGTCATGGCATCAACCACAAAGAGGGTTTCGATAGGGTTGATGGCACTGTGAAGCTGCTGGATTTCAGCCATCATATCGTTATCGATATGAAGGCGGCCGGCAGTGTCGACAATCAGTACATCTGCATGCTTGATCCGGGCCTCATGGATGGCACCGTTAACAATGTCTACAGGCTTCTGGTCAGCAGAGGATGGGAAAAAGTTAAGCCCGGTTTCCTGGGCCAGGGTTTCCAGCTGTTTGATCGCTGCCGGACGGTATACGTCGGCACTGACCACCATGACGGATTTTTTCTGGCGCTCTTTCAGCCATTTGCCCAGCTTGGCAACGGAGGTGGTTTTACCGGCACCCTGAAGACCGGCCATCAGAATGACGGCAGGCGGCTGGGTGGCCAGGTTCAGTTCGTCATTGGACGAACCCATCACCTCAATCAGTTCATTCTGGACAATTTTGACAAACGCCTGGCCCGGGCTGAGGCTGGACTGAACCTCCTGTCCGATGGCGCGTTCCTTGATCCGGTTGATAAACTCTCGAACCACCGGCAGGGCAACGTCTGCTTCCAGCAGGGCCATGCGCACTTCGCGCAGGGTGTCCTTGATATTGTCTTCGGTTAGCTTTGCCTTCCCGGTTACGGTTTTCAGTGTGCGGGATAGGCGTTCGGTTAAATTTTCGAACATTCTGGGAATTACCCTGATCTAAGGTGTTTATGCTCTGATGGGGGCATTATATAGGAATCGAGACTAAAGCGGCATCCATTTCAGTGGATCGGATTAAAGGTTGTTTGTCTAGCGCAATGTAATATGACAAACTGCCGGAGCTGTTGTTCGTTGAAGCCCATGGGCAAAGAGGGCTTCCTGCTTTGTATTTTTTCGCTGCTTTTGGGGATAATAGGCTTCGCTAATGGGTGTCATTTTCGTCAGCATGGGTGCGCTTGGTTGCTATCTGGCAGGCACAGTCGGGCAGGGGTTGCGAAACAGCGGGCGTGAAGTGCCCAGATCGCTGGTTCTGCTGATTACCGCTCTTGGTCTGGTGTTCCACGTTATTGCCTTATACATTTCCATCCATACTGATCGAGGCATCAATCTTGGCGTGTTCACCATGGGGTCGCTGACGGCCATGATGGTGACCATGATGGTGTTACTGAGCAGTTTGAAGAAACCATCGGAAAGTCTGCTGATCATGATTCTTCCGGTCAGCATGCTGGCTATTGTACTTGCCCTGGTGGCACCGATTGAACATATTGTCTGGAACCCCGCATCCTCCATGGTTTCCCATGTACTTCTCTCGGTAATGGCTTATGGCATTTTGATGGTCGCTGCATTTCAGGCCATTCTGCTCTCCTATCAGGAACATCAGTTGCGCACTCATCGGCATACCATCAAAACATTGCCGCCGTTGCAAACCATGGAGCGCCTATTATTTGAGTTCCTCGGTCTTGGGGTTATTCTGCTGACTCTCTCACTGGGCAGTGGCTTTCTTTTCCTGGAAGATATGTTTGCCCAGAAACTGGTGCATAAAACCGTATTGTCCATTACCGCCTGGTGCCTTTTTGCTGCACTGTTGGTTGGCCACTGGCGATTTGGCTGGCGGGGGCAGACGGCCGTTCGCTGGACTCTGGCGGGTTTTCTGTTCCTGATCCTTGCTTACTTTGGCTCCAGGCTGGTACTTGATTGCGTGGTTTCCGGTCAGACCTGCTTTTGACCGGTTCTGTACGATTAGGCTTGGGACTTCGCCCTGAAGCGAGTAAAATAGGTAATTTTACCTGCATTTGTTCTGACAAAAGGCGACAACTCGTTGAGTGAAGCACCCTTAAGCGCATTGATTGGCGCACTCGTTTTTCTCCTGCTGTTCTCTGCATTTTTCTCCAGTTCTGAAACCGGGATGATGGCCATTAACCGCTATCGTCTCCGACATCTTGCCCGCAAGGGTAACCGGGCGGCAAAAAGAACCAGCAGCCTGCTGGACAGGCCGGATCGACTGATCGGGGTCATTCTGATCGGCAACAATTTTGTCAATATTCTGGCCTCTGCCCTGGCAACCATTATTGCTGTGCGTCTCTGGGGAGACAGTGGTATTGCCATTGCCACCTTGGGGTTGACCTTTGTGGTGCTGATTTTTGGTGAGGTAACACCAAAAACGATCGCTGCCATGTACCCGGAAAAGGTGGCCTTTCCTGCTTCCATGGTTCTGGTTCCTCTGTTAAAGATTCTTTATCCGATGGTGGTGCTGGTTAACTGGATCTGTTCACTGCTGATGAGGCCTTTCGGTATTCGGCCAGGTCAGGAGGGTGAAGATCAGTTGAGCAGTGAAGAGTTGCGGACGCTGGTGAATGAGTCAGGTCTGCGTCTGCCGAAGAAACGCCGTGGTATGTTGCTGGGCATTCTTGATCTGGAGAAAGTGCGGGTAGATGATATTATGGTGCCCAGAAATGAGGTCTATGGCATTGATATTGAGGATGATATAAAAGAGATCATTCATCAGCTGAGAGATTGTCAGCATACCCGCATGCCGGTCTATCGCGGCGACATTAATAATATTGTCGGTATGCTTCACATGCGGAAGATTGCCCGTCTGCTGACTCTGGAAGAGGTCAACAAGGCGACACTGTTACAGGAAACCGCTGAGCCGTATTACATCCCCGAATCCACACCACTGCATACCCAGCTCTTTAATTTCCAGAAGGCCAAAGAGAGAACCGCCCTGGTTGTGGACGAATACGGCGATATTATGGGTCTTGTGACACTGGAAGACATTCTTGAAGAGATTGTGGGTGACTTTACGACCGATGTCTCTGACAGCAGTCAGGATATTACTCCTCAGGGAGACGGCAGTTATATCATTGATGGCGCGGCCTCCATTCGCGATGTGAACAAGGCGTTAGGCTGGGATCTGCCAACGGATGACGCACGAACCATTAATGGCCTGATTACCGAAGAGATGGAAGCGATTCCTGAGGCCAGTGTGTGTTGGAAAATCAATAACTGTCGCTTTGAGATCCTTCAGGTGAAAGATAACCGGATCAAGAGTGTCCGGATGTTTATGGCCACTAAATAGGCTGATAGTTTGCTGAATTGAAAACACATCTGATGATTGATCGATAAGTTTTAATGATTAGCTCTTTTGTATAGAAAAATCGGTGAGGATCTTTTTATATGGTTCTCCCGTACAACATGGCGATAACCATCATAACAAGTTACAGGGATTGCCATGCGGAAGGTCAGGGAGAAATCGCTTTCTTGCTATTTTGTAGAATTTTCCACGTTGGTAGGGCTGTTAATGCTCCTGCTTCCGGCTCAATGCTTTGCTGCTGGAGAAATGGCCTACAACAGTAAAGCAAGCGGCCCTGTCTGGCAGGATTGGCAGACGGTTGGTTATTCGACATTAACTTGGGGCTTCTGGGCGATTTATGATGCCCAGTTAAAAACGCCATCCGGTTTGTACCGGGCAGAGAAACCTTTTACTTCAAACATCGCCCTACTGATTGATTATCGTAGAAATATCAGCAAAAAGAGCCTGCTTTCGGCAACTGATGAACAATGGATGCATCTTGGCGTTTCCCGGGAAAATCGGAAACGCTGGATTCGGGTGCTTGATAAGATATGGAGAGATGTTAAAAAGGGCGATCGGCTGGTTTTTACCCTTACTGAAACGGGTGGGCGCTTTTATTTTGGTGATGAAATGATTGGCCGTATCGATGATTTGCTGCTGGCTCGGGCTTTTGTTGATATCTGGCTTTCAGAAAATAGCGCCTACCCTGGACTTCGGCGTCAGCTAATTGGTCTGGAGTAACCAGTATCACTTACTGCGTGTTATGCCTGCCGTTTCATATGATGACTGCTGAAATGGGGGGCATTTAAGGGAATTTCTGTGTCCAGGGTGATATTCAGAAACTCAACCAGCATCACTGCTGTCAGTCCCCAGATCAGATACTCTCCATAATAAAAGGACGGCATCATGTAGTCCTGGTTGCGCATTTTCCAGTGGTTGAATGTCAGGTTTTCTTTATCCAGAAAGTAGCTTAACGGGACTTTAAATATCCTGTCCAACTCCGCCATATTGGCTCTCAGTGGTGTATCAGCTTCGATAACTCCGACGATAGGCGTTACTTCCAGACCAAATCGGGAGATGACCGAGCCAGTCTGGCCAATGATTCTGACGGTTTCCGGGGGGAGGGCGATTTCTTCAAAGGACTCCCTCAGAGCAGTATGAACAAGGTCCCTGTCTGATGGGTCACGCTTGCCTCCCGGAAACGCAACCTCTCCACTGTGAGTGCTCATATGAGTGGCACGCCGGGTAAAGACCAGCTCTGGCTCAGATGCATTGGTAATGGGGATTAATACTGCCGCTTCTGGCAATTGAGCATTTATTGTTCTTGGCTGGTAGTTTTGCAGCCGTTCTTCAACCTGGTTCAACATCATGGTGACTTCAAAGGCATCCTTGCAAGGGACTTGAATTTATCATAAGTAGCTCAGCAGGATTTATCCAGTGTTCATCTTAACTCCTGCTATTTTGGTAATCTGCCGGGGGGGCAGATGTAACGCGTTTTATGACAGTCTATGTCGCGCAGCAGTGGTAATACTAACTGATTTTATTATTTCTTTGTCGTGTATCTGGTAAAACAGTTTGTTCATCGCTATGGGTTTGTTACTCTGGTATTGTTTTTCTTTACCCGACTGCCAGAAACAAGGAGTGAAGGTTGATGACAGGATCCTCTAACCATTACTGCAGTAATTGCGGTCATGAGACCCAGAAAAAAGTGCCTGAAGGGGATCATCGTCTGCGGGATGTGTGCGATCACTGTCAAACCATTCATTATCAGAATCCAAGGGTTGTGACGGGGTGCCTGCCTGTTTACCAGGATAAGGTGCTGCTGTGTAAGCGGGCGATTGAGCCCAGAAAAGGGTTCTGGACACTGCCCGGCGGCTTTATGGAGCTGGGAGAAACCATCGAGGAGGGAGCTGCCCGGGAAACCCGCGAAGAAGCTTGTGCGGATGTCACCATTGAATCTCTCTATATGTTGTTTAATGTGGTGCATGTCGGTCAGTTGTCGGCTTTCTTTCTGGCGAGACTGGACAGTCCGGAATATGCGCCGGGCGAGGAGAGTCTGGAGGTTGCCCTCTTTTCAGAAGATGAAATCCCCTGGGATGAGCTGGCTTTTTCTACCATCGGCCGAACGCTCCGTCATTATTTCGCAGATCGTCAGGAAGGCGTTTTTCCCATGAGGCTTGAGCATGTTACCCCTCCGGAGCGGCGAGACTGACCGGGTGGTAATCAAATGCAGGCATCTCATAAGGGTGTGCCTGCTGGAGAGCCTCAATGGCTGCCTTTAAAAACGGCTCCTGACAAATCATTTCTACCTTCCATGTTTCTTCTGCATGGATGTCGTTGGACTGTCCCGAGAAGGGCTGGCTTCCCTGTAAGGGGCGAAATTGGCCTGTCCCCAGGGTTTGCCAGCAACAGCAATCATAGGTTCCATAACGGCCAGCACCTGCAGAGAACATGGCCTCTTTGACCGTTTCAAGCCAGGCGGAAGGAATCATTACGCAGATCTTGTAGACCAGCTTTTCCGGCGTTTCATCAGTGCTGCCTGAACGCAATGTTTCCGGCTGTGCAGATGGCTCCTTCATGTTCAGGAGCCGTAACGGAAACGATTAATCACCGGTTGGGCGTACATCATTAAGAAGTGCGGGCGGTAGAGTTCCGGGCAACGCTCCAGATGCCGGGTAAATTCATCGCGTTTTTTCTCCAGATCAATACCCGGGAATAACTGGCTGATTGCTGGTACCTGAAGCATCTGGTCATGCTTGTTTATCTCGCTGCTGATCGCTTCCCAGGCAAAGATATTGGATGGCTGCAGCTCATAGTTGTGGTGAATCTGGTGGTTGACCTCTTTTACGACGGACGTCGCATCTTCGAAATCCTGTGTCAGAGGCTTGCCAAAGGCAACATGCACATGACCTTTGTAGCCTTCTATTCCGGTAACAATACTTTTCAGGTCTTCATCGTCGGCTTTCTGATACTGGCCAGTCTGCTGTTTTTCGTACAGTTCACGGGCCTTGTCACAGTCGCAGGGGTCAAACTCATAGGAAATGGATACGGGTACAATACTCAGTGAGCGAATATTGTCAGCAAAAGCGCTCTGCTTGCCACGACGGCTCAGGTTAAACATCTTGATAATGGCCGGGTCGGTCTGGTCATTTCCATCTTTTGCACGGCCTTCACTCTGTGCAATCCAGACAGGCTGGCCAGAGTCAATGCAGTGATGAATGTAGGCTGAGAGGTTCTGGAAAGCGAGCAGCTTTTCCCGTCGCCCTGACAGTGAGCGTTTGACGATAAAGCTTTTGTTCAGGCGCATCAGATCACTGACAAAAGGGCGCTTGACCAGGTTGTCGCCGATGGCGATCTGACAGGTTTCCATGTCGTTAAGATAGAGCGCGTAGTTGACCAGTGCTGGATCCAGGACAATGTCCCGGTGGTTTGATAGAAACAGATAAGCCTTGTCCTTCTTCAGGTGCTCAACGCCTGAAAAAGAAACCTTGCTGGTGGTGGTTTTGATCACACGGGTCAGATAGGGCTCAATGATGGCCTGAAAATCCCGGACATTGTGAATGTTTCGTGTTTTATACTTTAACGCTAAAGACGTTATCCAGGTCATGGTTCCGGAAAACTGCCGGGCTAAACCAGGGTAACGGTGCTTTGCCATCACATTGAGCAGGTCTTTATCATTTAACAGGCGTGCCAGTGTAGGCCGGACCTCATGGTCATAGTAAGGGCGGATATCGTCAAAAGCTTCCATTTGTGCCAATGCTTTGAGGTCAGTAGATAAGGAAAAAATCGTTATTGATCGTCGGGTTATTATATTTCATTGATTGACTGCTGGTCTGTATAGACACTGTCGCGTAATGTAACTGAGCCGTATTGGGGATGCAAACCAGAGGTGTTTTTCAACGCAATTGGTTGAGTATTTGAGGTGATTATCAGGTTGATGGCTAATTTACCGCGCCTACGGTTGTATCACTTTTATCTCTTACATGAGAATCACAGTGAGGAATACCTGCAAAACCGCTCCTGAACATCATATAATTCTGGTTTCAGGTTTTTGGAACCTGGCCATTTATAAAAATGCCAGAAAGGCAGGGGTTGTTCATGTTGAAGCAGTTTAAGAGTACTGTCAGTTTGGTTGTATTGCTGGCCGTGGTGACAGTGCCGGTCTGGGCTACCACCCCTGTTAGTGGTGTTACCGTCCAGAAAGAGCAGTCTGTTTCTGGTAAGGCTCAGGGGCGGTTAATTGAGGCCATTCAAATTCTACAGTCAGGTCAGGGCGCAAACTCGGCTAAAGCCATCAAATATTTGCAGCGTGTTGCGAGTCAGGGGGATCAGAAAGCCCGGGGTGAAGCCATGCTCTGGCTGGGAAGAGCTTATCGTGATGGGCTTGCCGGTACAGGCAAGGATATTGGAATGGCCTTTGATTATTTTGAGCAGGCTGCCGGCCGCGAAGGACTGAATCCTGAAGCCCAGTATGAGCTTGGCCGGGCTTATCTGAATGGTGAAGGCGCGGACCGTAATCTGATTGCTGCCTATATGTGGACAGAGCTCAGCCTGCATACCCCATCGAAAACATCAGTTTCTGCAGAAGCACAGAAAGCCAGACTGGCAAATATGCTGAATGACGTACAGCTGGACAAAGCCCGCGAGCTGGTAAACCAACTGGAAACCCTGTACCTGAAATGATTAAAGTCTACAGCCCGGCAAATCTGGTTGAAGCTCAGTGCTTGAAGGATTTGCTAACCAGTCGTCATATTTTCTGTCATCTCGCTGGTGTTGACCTGATCGGAGCCATGGGAGAGTTGCCTGCCCTTGGTTTGCTGGCGTTGTATGTTGATGACGCCGATGCCGGTCTGGCAAAAGAGTTGATTGAAGATTACCTGAATGCTGAGCCTGAGCAGGACCTGGGAGAGGTGGACTAATTCATGTGCAGCCGCTACTCATTCAACCTGTCCAAGGTCGACCTTGGCTTCCTCGGTATCAAAGATATTTTTTCTCAGAAACCGGTTCAACAGGTGGTTCCCGGGCAACAGGTGTGGCTGATTCGATATGATGAACAGGGTGCCCCTGAGTTGGCTCAGGCCAAGTGGGGACTTGCTCCTTCATGGCTGCAGGATTTATCCCGTGTTCAGATAAATGCCCGCGTGGAAACGGCATCTGAGTCAAGAATGTTTAGAAAAGCCTGGAAGGACAGGCGTTGCCTGATTCTGGCGGATAGCTATTACCAATGGCATATGGCTCCGGGAAACCGGCGACAGCTATGGCGTATTGGTGCAAAGGATGGTTCACTGATTCTGATGGCTGGATTGTGGGAGCGGTTCACGGTCGACAGCACCCTTTCTTTTGATTCCTGCGCTGTGTTAACCATGCCGGCAATGCAGTCATTAATGCTGATAGCTGGCAGAATGCCTGCACTGCTTACTGCTGCTCATGCAGAGAGTTGGCTTTCAGGTGCTCCTTTTGATATTGACCGCTTTTCTGCCTCTCTTGTCAGTTTTCCTTTTCACAGCCAGAATATCCTGAAAGGCTGACCCGGGGATCACAACGAAATGTAGGCTCCAGAGTTCATAAGAATCTCCATTCACTGCTGAAATGCTGGTCTATCATTAGCGTTCGTTGTGGCCTTTGCAGTGAACCCAGTGCAATTTTCCATTAGAAAAAAAATCATTTTTTTTACTGTCGTGCCTGTCACGCTCCTGTACAACCTGATCTTTGGTATCCACCTCTATTTCTCTCTCAAACAGGCTACCGATGCGGTAGCCAAAGGGTTGATTGAGCAGGTTTGGCATAATGCTGGGAAAATTGACAGTCATACGCAGCAGTTGATGACAATGACCTCATTCATGGCGGATATGCTCAGCCAGATGCCAGCGACTGATCATGCCATGATAAAGCACTTTCTCAGTGATCTGGTTGAAAGGAATCCACTTGTCCGTGGTTTCACTTATGTGAAGCTGGGAAGCAGCTTTCAGCATTGGGATGTGTTTCATGCCTATATGGATGATGGCAGCGTCAAACTGGATGAAACCATAGATACTGGCCTGTTCCCGGCTCAGTTCTGGTGGGCTAACCAGGGTATGCAGAGAGATGGCTTCTGGACATCACCCAGAGGGTCTGCAGAGCAGGGGTGGACGGTCAGTTATATCGTACCTGTATATTCTGAAACTACCCTTTATGGCTATTTCTGGATGGATATTAATCTTTCGGATCTGCGCCATCAGCTGGTAGAAAATACAACGGGCAATGCCAGCTTTTCCATTGTGAACGGTGCGGGAGAATACCTTCAAACAGACAGTGAAACTCCAAAGCGGTATCAGCTTAACAGTATTCACCAAAGTCAGTTTTATTATGGTTCTCCCGGGCTGTGGAATGATCTGGAAGAGCTGATTGAGAGAGGGGAGCCTGCATTCAGGCATAAATGGGTACCCGTTCGGCAAAACGAGTATTGGTTAATGGGGGCTCCCATTAAATCGGCTTCCTGGTGGATGATTAGCTATGCACCGAGGGAGACCGTATTAGCGCCTGTCATTGATCAGGCGCAGGTTAACGCATTGCTGATGATACTCTCCCTGACGCTTATATTTACCTGTGCCAGCCTTGTTTCCGTGCGAATTACCCGTCCGATTATCCGGTTGAAGCGAGCCATGGATGACTTTACCTATCGTCAGGTTAAGCCGGTCATCACTCATATCAGTCGGGATGAAATTGGCAGCTTAACGGAAAGCTTTCAGAAACTCGTTACCAAGCTGGCTGACCGGGAGAAAGCGCTTCATAAGGCCAGAACGAGCAATATAGGCCATCTACTGGAACGGCTGAGGGGAAACTATTTCTATTTCAACCTCAATAAAGATGGGTGTGTTACCCATGTCAGTTCTTCAATCGAGGCAATACTGGGTTACTCACAGAGTGAGTTTTTGCGTCCACTTATTGGTTATCTTGCTACTCAGGACAGCAAATTTCGCTTTCGGGATCAGTTCCGGGAGGCCAAGCTGGGGCGATGGGGGGATACCTTTGAGCTGGATATCAGACATCTGAATGGCAGCATCCGCAGGTTGGAAATTTTCTGGAGTGATATGGGCGATCTTCCGGGCAAACAATATCTTGTTGAAGGGCTGGCCAATGATATTACCGATCGCGTAAGCGATACCAAGAAATTCAAGCTGTTACTCGACAGTGCTCCAGATGCAACGATTATTGCAACGCCTGAAGGGATTATTGGTATGGCAAATAGCAGAACTGAAGATCTGTTTGGTTTTCATCGGGAAGACCTTGTCAATATGCCCTTAAGCCTGCTAACTCCACTGGAAAATCGTCTGGGGCATCCTCTCCTTGGAGATCTTGAGAAGGCCAGCTGGGAACAGTTATGTCTGGTGGGGTATGAGTCAAAGGGGATTGATCGTAAGGGCCGGATTTTTCCGGTAGAGATCACCAGTAATCCCTTGAAAACCGATGATGGTCTTCTCATTTCCATGGTCGTGCGCGATATCACTGAGCGCAAGCGCATTGAGCAGGAGTTGATGAGAGCCAAGGAAGAAGCGGAGCGTGCAAATCTTGCTAAGGGGCTTTTCCTGTCCAATATGAGCCATGAGCTAAGAACGCCATTGAACGGAGTGCTGGGTAATGCACAGTTGCTGCTTAGAAATCTCTCATTGTCGTCCGCACAGCGGAAAAGCCTGACGACTATTGAGGCCAGTGGCCAGCATCTGCTTTCTCTGATTAATGATATTCTTGATTTGACCAAAATTGAGTCCAGTCAGATCGAATTGCATCCCGCCGCAGTAAGGTTGATGGAGCTGCTAAGGGGAGTTCGCAATATCTTGATGGAAAGAGCTGCCAGCAAGGGGCTGGAGTTGCGCCTGCTGCCGATTGGGCCGTTGCCTGACATTGTTATGCTGGATGAAATCAAGGTACGTCAGGTATTACTGAACCTTCTCAGTAACGGGGTTAAATATACCGTTAAGGGATGGGTTGAGTGCAGAGTTTCGGTCGAGCGTAAGGATATCGTCTTTGAAGTGCGTGACACCGGGGTGGGCATTGCTCATGAGGATCTTGAAAAGGTCTTTGAACCTTTCCGGCAGGTACACCTGGGGCTTCAGATTGGAGGTTCCGGCCTTGGGCTGGCAATAAGTCGAAGACTGGTTTCAGCGATGGGAGGAGAGCTTCAGGTCTCCAGTGAGCCTGGTAAGGGTAGCCGGTTTATATTTACCTTGCCGCTTGTGAGGGGGAGCTTTGAAGCGCTGAAAGAGCATCAGCGTATGCTGCCCGGTTCTATCTATGTTCATCTGGAAGAGCGATTTCAAGGGGTTCGAGTACTGGTGGTGGATGATGTTGAGAGCAACCGGGATATGATCGCCGGGTTGCTTGAGTCAGCCGGTTTTTGTGTTGATACAGCCTGTAATGGCTTGCAGGCGCTGGAGGCTTTAAAACGGGTAGATTTCGACTTGATTTTGATGGATATATCCATGCCTGTCATGGATGGTGTTGCGGCGATTGAACATATACGCAAGCTGCCGGACAAAGCTGGTATCAAGGCTGTTGCTGTCACGGCCAGTGTCAGTCATGAAGCTCGGGAAAGGTTATTAAGCCAGGGGTTTGATGAGTACATTGGCAAACCGCTTGATGCCGGGTTGATGTTTGACAAAATCCGATGTCTGTTAGGTGTTGATTATGTTACAGCACCCCCAAAATCAGAGTGGAATGAGGATGTCCTTCTCAAACGGCTGAAAGACATGCACATGGATGCTTTTGTTCATGCGATTATTTCTGCTTTTGAACAGGGGGATCTGGAGTGTCTGGAGCAATCGCTTCACTCCTTTGAGACTGATCCAGCATTGGCCGACGTTGTTGGTTTCCTGCTGATGTTGACTGCTGATATGGATATTGCAAGGTTGGAAAATTTTATCAGACAACTTATCGAAAGCTTTGGCAGAGAAAGCTAAAGCTAAAGCAGTCGTGTGACAACAGAGATGAGGACTCTGAGAGTAACAGTTTCCAGTCAGTAAAACTGGAAACTGTTCATGAGGGGCAGAATTACAAGTGTTGTCTCCGTCTCTGGCCCAGGAAAATAAACAACAGCAGAATAAAAGCGGGTATCCACGTCAGTTGTTTTGGTAGTCGATCTGCTGGCACTTCCATACGATGAATCTGCCAGTCAAAATCAATGCCGACCTTCTGAGCCTCGCTGTTGAAGTCCACCATATCAATGACCAGATCATCCCCATCCATCAGAACTTCGAGCCCCATGTTGCGGAAACGGTCATCAGCGGTGGCCTGATCGCCAGCCGGGAGAATGACCATCTGGTTAACCTGCTTACCCTCCAGCGTTTCACCGGCTACCCAGAGACGCGCATCAGCTTGGTCTGGCAGCGCTTCAACCTGAGCTACAATGCTACTGCCTTCATAGGTTTCATAGGGAGGATAAACCTTATCCCACCAGAAGTCTGGTCTGAACAGGGTGAAGGCAATCAGCAGCATGCCCAGTGTTTCGTACCAGCGGTTTTTGACTAACCAGTGGCCCTGAGTTGCGGTCGCAAACACCAGCATGGCAGCAATGGCACCAAAGACGACAATCGCCAGTTGTGGAATGCTGTCAACGCCAATCAGCAGTAACTCCGTATTAAAGATAAACATAAATGGCAGAACGGCGGTTCGGATATCGTAAGTGAACCCCTGAATACCGGTCTTGATAGGGTCAGACTGTGCGATTGCCGCAGCGGCAAAAGCAGCCAGGCCAACCGGGGGGGTATCATCAGCCAGAATACCGAAGTAGAACACAAACAGATGGACAGCAATAAGAGGAACGATCAGTCCATGCTGTGCGCCCAGAGTCACAATAACCGGAGCCATCAGGGTGGACACAACAATGTAGTTTGCCGTGGTTGGCAAGCCCATGCCCAGCACCAGACAGATGATTGCTGTAAACAACAGCATAAGAATGATGCTGCCGGCAGAAATCCACTCTACGAACTCTGTCATGACCAGACCAACGCCGGTCAGAGTAACCGCGCCCACAACGATACCGGCGGTTGCGGTTGCAACACCAATGCCGATCATATTCCGGGCTCCGGTCGTCATCCCGTCAATAAGGTCGAGAAAGCCTTCTTTCAGATGCGTGGTTGTCTGTTCCTTCCGGAAAATATCAATCAGTGTTTTATGGGTCAGGGTGATGAAAACCATGACCAGGGTTGCCCAGAAGGCCGAAAGGCCTGGAGAGTATCGTTCAACCGTGAGGCACCACAGTAAAACCACCAGAGGCAGCAGATAATAGAGACCCCGCTTGATGGTTGGTCCAGGTACTGGAGTGCTTCGTATCTCATCTTCAATATTATTGATGAGATCAGGCTGTTTCGCGGCCACTTTCAGAAGCACCAGGTAACTGGCCAGTAATGCGAGCGTAATGATCCAGAGGGCATGCTCTCCCATGTACTGTCTTGTCCAGCCAACACCATAATAGACACCGGCACCCAGCAGGCAGAGCCCGGCAAACGAGCCCGTGAATGACATCAATGCCTGAGTCTTTGTGCGGGTAATGCTTCTTGGCAGTCCCTGCATGCCCGCTTTCAGGGCTTCCAGATGGACAATATAAAACAGGGCTATATAGGAAATGGCGGCGGGTAAGAGCGCGTGGCGAATGACATCAATGTAGGAGATGCCGACATACTCGACCATCAGGAACGCCGCAGCTCCCATAATAGGCGGCGTCAGTTGTCCATTGGTTGAGGCGGCAACCTCAATGGCCCCAGCCTTGTGAGCGGGAAAGCCGACACGCTTCATCAGAGGGATGGTGAATGTTCCGGTAGTTACCACATTAGCGATGGATGAGCCGGAAACGACACCGCTCAGGCCAGATGAAACTACCGCGGCCTTGGCTGGCCCACCTTTGAGGTGACCCAGTAGAGAGAATGCCACCTGAATGAAGTAGTTGCCCGCACCGGCCTTTTCCAGCAGTGAACCAAACAAAACAAACAGGAAAACAAAGCTGGTGGATACACCCAGGGCAACACCAAAGACACCTTCGGTCGTAATCCAGAAGTGCGACAGTGCCTTGTTGAGACTGGCGCCTTTGTGGGCAATGACATCCGGCATGTAAGGGCCGGCAAAGGCATAGGTAATAAAGATGGCCGCAACCACCATCAGAGGAGGTCCCAGTGCCCGGCGGGTAGCTTCCAGCAGAAGCAGCATACCTGCACCTGCCGTGACCAGGTCCATGGTAACGGGGGCACCGGCTCGGGTAGCCAGTTCCTGATGGAAAATATAAAGATAGGCGGCGCAGAAGCTGCCAGTCAGTGCAAATAGCCAGTCGGTAACGGGAATCTGATTGGAAAATGATTTTTTTCTGGCAGGGAAGGCTATAAACGCCAGGAAAATGGCAAAAGCGAGATGAATTGCACGTGCCTGGCCATCATTAAAAATACCGAAATTAAAAATATACGGCAGTGGTGATGCATTCCACAGTTGGAATAACGACCAGCTCAGGGCGGTACCCAGTAATACCAGTCTGGATTTGCCTATTGGTTGGCGGCCGCCCTGTTCGGACTGGTTAACCATTTGTTCAGCGGAGCTGGCGGAGTCTGCTGCTGGTGAATTGTTCAGCTTATCGCTGTTGACTGCTTCCATAATGTACCTGTTGTCATTGAAGTTATGCGCATTCCTTTGGAAGTGATGCATCCTTCATTCGATGGCTCATGGCCTTATGTTAATGGGGAAGCGGTATGTGAAGCCTATGAGGTAACAGAAGACGACAGTGCTTCCCCGTGCAGCCCTTTGTCCCGTGGTTAGGAGAGGGCTGTAAATGTCACCATGCAGAATTCAGGCAGCACTCTGAATGATGACAACCTGCATTTGGGAAGGTGCTGAGACACCTTCCCGGGTAGGGGGAACGATTTAGAGAAGTCCGACTTCCTGATAGTAACGCTTGGCACCTTCATGAAGTGGGATGCTGAGGCCATCAGATACCATCTCTTCTTTCTTCAGGGTGCCAAAGGCCTGATGCAGTTTCTTGAAAGTGGACAGGTCTTCAAATACGGCTTTGGTCACCTGATAGACAGCTTCTTCACTGGCTGCAGTGGAGGATACAAAGGTTGCCGCAACACCGAA
The DNA here is from genome assembly GCF_965196975.1 of Endozoicomonas sp. Lineage (NCBI taxonomy): Bacteria > Pseudomonadati > Pseudomonadota > Gammaproteobacteria > Oceanospirillales > Endozoicomonadaceae > Endozoicomonas > Endozoicomonas sp. The sequence goes on along the minus strand of NZ_OZ239981.1, from coordinate 2,237,384 downwards.
GGTCTGAACGTCCTGCTCGTTGCCCTTGTACATGCCGCCAGGGATGGTTGCTGTGCGGTAGTAGGGGTTATCTTCGATCAGCTTGTTCACTTTGTCACCGGCAACGGTCACCAGTACGGTTTCACAGGAAGTGGTTGCTTCTTTGAAAGATCCGGATGGATGGCCAACGGTATAGACAAAGGCGTCAATCTTGTTGTCACAGAGTGCTTTAGCATGTTCGGCTGCTTTCAACTCAGAGACCAGAGAGAAGCTGTCGTGTGTCCAGCCATACACTTTCATCAGCTGTTCCATGGTGCCACGCTGGCCGGAGCCTGGGTTGCCAATGTTGACGCGCTTCCCTTTCAGGTCTTCAAATTTGCTGATGCCAGCATCTTTTCTAGCCAGAATGGTGAATGCTTCCGGGTGTACAGAGAAAATCGCCCGCAGATCTTTGTTGGCCCCTTGCTGTTCAAAGGCGCTGGTTCCCCGGTAGGCATGGAATTGCCAGTCAGACTGGACGATGCCCATATCGAGCTCACCAGCACGGATGGTGTTCAGGTTGTAGATAGAACCACCTGTGCTTTCTACAGAGCAGCGGATGCCGTGGTCTTTTCGCCCTTTATTCACCAGGCGGCAGATCGCACCACCGGTTGGGTAGTAAACGCCAGTTACGCCACCGGTACCGATGGTGACAAACTGCTGGCTGGATGTGGCGGCACTGGCGGTGGAGGTAATAGCAGCAAAGCCTGCCCCCAGAATGGCAAGTCCCAGTTTCTTAAAAATGGTCATTGTCAGTCCTCTTGATTTGAGCTTTTTTTACCATGGAAATGAGCAGGCGTTGAACATCAGTTCTGGTGTCCTGGGTTGGTTACCCAAACCGTTCTGATCGCTTCTGAACCGTACTTCTTGTTCATGGCTGTTATGTTCAGTCCGGGCAGCATTTCCATGTTGCCCGTTCCCCTGACTGAGTTGCTTCGCTTACCGTTGATGGAAAGCGCAGGGATTTGCCTGTCAGGCTGCTACTTTTTCGCGTAGTAACCTGTTGAAGGTGAGCGATAGTACCATGTTTGAGGGTTGATTTCTTTGATTTTTGTCTATTGATTCTCGGTAACTACCTATGATATTGCGGGGAATTTGTCAGCTTGATTGTGCGCAGCATTTTTTATATTTCTTGCCACTGCCGCAAGGGCAGGGATCATTTCTACCCACATTTTCTGTTTTGATCAGTGCCATTCCGGGATAGGCAAAATACCAGCGCCCTTCTTTTTTTAGGAAAGACGAGCGCTCGTGGTGGACTTTTTCAGGGCCTGAGAGTGACTCTTTAAACCAGGCTTTGAATTCAACAATACCTGTCAGGTCAGATGCTATACCTGCTTCAGTGTCAACAACCTCCAGTTTTTGCCAAAGCGTTCCGGTCGATTGCTGGTAAATTTTCTGCTGTGTGATTCTTTCCTGCTGTCCGGGGTGTGTTGTTTCAATCAGGTATTGAATGTTTTTTAAGGAGTACGCCGTATAACGGGAGCGCATTAATGCCTCTGCCGTTGGGGCAGGTTTTCCTTGAATATAAGGCTGACAGCATTCAGTGAATGATTTTCCAGAACCACAGGGGCAATTTGAGGGGGGGATGGACATGGTAACTACCCAGAAACGGCATATTTAAAGCGAGTGAACAAAATTTTTAAGTTGAAACATCAATACTAACCTAATGCCGCAAGGGCTATGAAAATAAATTCGATTTTTTGATTTGTGTCAATTTACCAGAGCAATAAATGCCATTACCCTCGCTAGGTAAAAATACCTATCTATAAAGAGATTAACAGAAGTTGCATAAATATTAATGGACATCAGCGCGGACGAAATTGATGATCTGCTTTTTTGGACACTTCAGCAGAGCTGGCCTGTAGAGCAACATCTGGTTGCTTTTGCCTCACAGCAGATAGGCTACGTAAATAATGAAGGAAACTGTGGTTTGCGTTACCCCGAGTCAGGCATTCATTCCGGTCTGTTACCTGGGCAGGTGGCTGTTCATCATTGGCGCCATGGTGAATATCTGGCGATCAGTGAAGTTGCCTATTTAAATGCCATGGCTCAGTTCCTGCGGGATCGGGGGGAAAATGGACTGGCGGATTCGTTGCCGCCCCCTGAGTCCCGTCGCAGGGAGTGCCTGTTGCTTGATTTATCGGGCGCTTCAACGGTATCGATACTGGTTTCCTGCCTGAAGAAACAGCTCGGCCTGCTGTACAACGGCGGTGGAATGGCGGGTATAAAACAGGCGATGATGGATGACCGCCTTTCCAATATGCCCAGATGCCTGGTCATAGAAGGGCTTGGGTTTATTGAGGGATTTCTGCCGGCCACCTGTAAGGAACTGATGGATATCATCGCCAGCTATCGCAGCGCATTTCCTGACCGGAACCTCACCTTGCGGGAAGACAGTCCTTCCGGAGAAGGCCGAAGTGTTGTTCAGCTCTTTTAACACTACTCGTATTGGCTTGTGGCATCTACCGCTGTGAAGCTTGACTAAATTCGATACAATCCAGTCAGAATATCTAATTTGGAGTTGCAGGGTATACTGGAACTCCCTCCCAGAGCGATTGGCATTGTGCTTGACGAACCCCAGAAGAGAGCCATCCAGAAAGCGTACAGTGCTTTTCTGGAAAGTAAAAAGCTAAAGGCCCGACCGGGGCAGAAGCAGATGATTGCCGAGATTGCCCGGGCACTTGGTGATATAAAAACTGACAATGAAGGTCGCAGAATCTCCGATCCCTCTGTTACGGTGATTGAAGCCGGTACGGGTACCGGAAAAACGGTGGGCTATGTGTTGCCTTCGGTGGTCATGGCTCAGGCCGCGAAAAAGCGTCTGGTCATTGCCACGGCTACAGTGACCCTTCAGGAGCAGGTCATCAATAAAGATCTGCCCGACATCATTTTAAAAACCGGACTCAAGTTCTCTTATACGCTTGCCAAGGGACGTGGGCGTTATGCCTGCCTGAGTAAGCTGGACAGGCTGCTTCAGGAAGAGGAAACGACCGCCTCGTTAATGGATATGTTCGCCTACGATGGCTATACCCTGGAAAACGATCAATCCTCGCTGGCGCTCTACCAGAGTATGCTGGAGGCATTTGCCGCTTCCAAGTGGGAAGGCGACCGGGACAGCTGGCCCGATGCCCTTGAAGACCAGCAGTGGCGAACCATTACTACCGATCATGCTCAATGCAGCGGGCGTCGCTGTGGTTATTTTCGACAGTGTCCATTTTATAAAGCAAGAGGTGACCTTGAGCATGCCGATGTGGTTGTTGCCAACCACGACCTGGTGCTGGCCGATCTGGCGTTGGGAGGTGGTGCGATCCTTCCTGAGCCCAAGGATGCTATCTATGTGTTTGACGAAGGTCATCACCTGCCAGACAAAGCTATTGATCACTTTACCTGTCAGTCCAGAGTCAAGGGAACTGCCAGCTGGCTTGAGAAGGCCGGACGACATCTGCAGAAAATTCTGACCCAGCAGACACTGCCGGGAGAACTTGGTGAATTGCTGGAGCGGATTCAACCGGAGTTCGACGCCCTGGTGAATGCCCTGGGTCATACCCGGGAGATGCTGCACAGCATTGCCCAGTTTGAACCAAAGACACAATTTACCACGCAGGGGGAAAGTCAGGTTGCTTATTATCGCTTTCCGGAAGGGGTTGTGCCTGAGCCACTGCAGCAGCAGGCTGAACGGCTGAAAGCCGGTTTCAGTAAGTGCAGCGGCATGCTGGAAAAGGTTGCCAAAGCCCTGGACGATGCAATGGATGGCGATGTTCCGGGTATTGACCGCTGGCAGGCGGAACAGCTCTACCCTGAAATCGGTGGTATGCAGTCACGGATGGAGAGCCATTTTCAACTCTGGCTGACTTACACCATGAAAGATCCTGAGGGTGAGCCGCCGTGTGCACGCTGGTTGAAATGGACCGAAGGTTCTTTTGGAGAAGAGCTGGAGGTTTTCAGCAGCCCGATCATGTCGTCCATGACGTTATGGCAGACTCTGTGGAATCCTGCTCATGCGGCTATTGTTACCTCGGCAACACTGGCCGCACTGGGCAGCTTTGGCCGGTTCCGGATGCGTTCCGGAGTACCTGCAGAGTCACGCTGTGTCGTGGTGCCCAGTCCATTTCTTCATGGTGAGGCGGCTTCACTGGTGATACCAGCCATGGCGTCCGACCCGCGGAATGCAGAAGAGCATACGGGGGAGATTATCGAGCTGTTGCCAGAACTGCTTTCTGGTGATGAACGCCCAAAAGGGATGTTGGTACTGTTTTCTTCCCGCAGGCAGATGAAGGATGTGCATTTTGGTCTGAATGCCGAATGGCAGGAGAAGATCCTGCTGCAGGATGACTATTCACGACAGGAGCTGTTAAAAAAGCATCGCCAGCAGATTGATGATGGCAAAACCAGTATTCTGTTTGGTCTGGCCAGTCTTGCAGAGGGTATTGACTTGCCCGGGCATTATTGTGAACACGTGATTATTGCTAAAATTCCCTTTGCTGTGCCCGATGACCCGGTGGAAGCGGCTTTGTCAGAGTGGCTGGAAGCTCAGGGGCGTAATCCGTTTATGGAGATTACCGTGCCGGATGCTGCTATCCGTCTGATACAGGCTTGTGGTCGTCTATTGCGTACTGAGCAGGATCGTGGTCGTATTACCATTATGGATCGACGCCTGGTTACTGCCCGATACGGCCAGATGATCATGAACTCTCTACCCCCATTCAGTCGGGTGATTGAGCCTGCTTCTGCAGTGATGATGCGATAATCAACCCAGCATGCACTGCACCTGAATTAATAATGAGCAAAGGTAAGGTTATTATGTCTGTACTGAACCATGCATTTGATCAACTGGATGTTCGTACGCTGTATCAGCTTCTTAAGCTCCGGGTTGATGTCTTTGTGGTTGAGCAGACGTGTCCTTATCCTGAGTTGGATAATAAAGATATTTTATCGTCTACCAGGCATCTCTATTTGAAAGACCAGGGGGCGTTAGTTGCCTGTGCCCGTTGTTTGGCCCCGGGTGTATCTTTCGAACAAGGGGCTGCCATTGGTCGTGTAGCTGTTGACCCTGAAAGTCGAGGGCATGGATATGCCAAGGTGATTATGGAGGAAGCTATCAAGACTTGTCTTCAGCAATGGCCTGATAAGCCAATACTGGTATCGGCGCAGCTTTACCTGGCGGGTTTTTATCAAAGCCTGGGTTTTGATGCATTCGGGGAGTCTTATGAAGAGGATGGCATTCCCCATCTGAATATGATTTTACAGTGAGCCTTGTCTGTGGAAGTGCCTGGGGTGTCTGCCTTCCCGATTACTCAGATTGTTTCCAGCTGGTTTCAGTGCTGACAGGTTAGCGCATTTCCTGCCGGGTTCTCTTATCTCAAGCTATACTGGTCAGGCATTACTTGACGTCAAAAACAGAGGAGTTTTGACATGAAGTTATGCCAGACGCTGGGTGTATGTGCTGTTACTATCGGGCTGTCGTCTTTTGCCCTGGCTTTTGAAAATGCCAACTGCGGCAGTGCTGATGACTGGCCTTCGCATCACCTGTGCTGCTCTCAACCTGGAGCTTCGGAAAACTCGATTTGGGCTGCTGCGCCAGGCAGTGGCTGGCACTGCATTTATCAGCAGCGCTCAAACTGTGGTGCAAATACCCATCTCTGGGATAACGATGGTAAGTATGTCACCAGTGATACTATGTACACCTATTGCTGGGCCAGAGGGCAGTCATACCCTGTTTTTGATGGAAAACCAGTTCCCCCTCCTGAAAAACTGGATGATGAGACTGGGCAGGCAACACGTCTAATTGAGCCTTAACGTATAGTTTGCAGTTATTTTCTCAAACACAGTCCTGAATAGTTGGAAGTGGCTGTGTTTGAGAACAAATGCCTATCTTGATTTATTTGTGAGGCCAGATTCCCAACTGATACGACCCTTCTTAAGTTGTGTTCACCTAAACGTTACTTTGACGCTGAGTGCTGCTTCATACCGGTTTTAAAGATTATCTCCATCTTCTTGTGCTCTAGAGTTTTTGAAAGCCCTGTCAATGCGTTTAATTGCAACCTGAACTGACTCAGTTTTTGGGTGTTGGGTTTAGAGGGTATTAGGTTTCTGTTTTCAGGTTATTTTTAATAACGGTAAATCCACGTTATAAATTCAAGTGCCTATTAATTGGATGACATGTCTGTTTGTTTTTGTTGTATGTCAATAAAAATAATCTGATATAGAAATTGAATGGCTATTTGTTATTGATTTTCTTATCTCTAAATATTCAGCAGAAAGTAAATATTATGGTGAAACTATAAAGAGAATATAATTCATCATATAGGGTTGTTATGTCTTTATCAGGTGCAGGTGAATTGAATGCTAGGGGAGTGCAGACGCTTCCAGCGATGGACTCTTCCACGAAAAATAATGAGTCTGAGGTAAAAGTCTTTAACAGAAGTGCAGAGTTGAATCGTGATCCTGAAACTGAGTTAAAAAGAGAGGGCATGCCTCCAGCCAGTGACTCAGTAAGTGAAGTAGAGCTTAATAAACGGCGTACCTCCTTGGAAGATGGTTCACCGCAGTTACAGGAGTCTGCCCAGGATTCTTCAGATACGAGTGGTGACGCAGGAGCAGAAGATGGACGAATAGAAGCACCTGTTAGGCCTGATCACAAGGCTGAAAAAACAGAAGTTGTCAGTTTTAAAGAACTCTCAAGTTCTATAAAGAGTATGTTGTTATTGTTAAATGCTTCTGATTATCGCTGCACACCAGAAAATTTCAGTATTTCTACCCTTGTTCGTTGTATGCAGAAATTAGATGGGCCGGCGTTCTTACAACTAATCAAATTAAACCTGATGTCAATTGGTTTAGGTCCATTTCACGATGAAGATGTAATAAATCTTATCGGAAGCGTGAGAGCGCTGGTTTTGGATAATAAAGCCAGCTGGGGTGATGTGAAGCCCTCGCTTGCCAGATTATATGGAGAAATTTTATATGCTTTACGCTTTGCAGGAGACCCTAATGGGTATCATTGTGAAGTATGTGATGTACTGATGTCTTTGCTAAAGGATTTTGTAGATCAAGACCCACAGCTGGCGGATGAGATCTATGTCTTCTTAACGAAAGTAAGTGTGCAAAAGAGCGAAAAGGGATTGCTGAAGGATACAAAAATTACTGAGATGATGAGGCAGGTTGGAAGTGCAATGAAAGATCCTGATTTCAGATCTGAAGACCGACCCCAATATGCGGCGGGTGTCCTTCCTATTCTTGCATCATATAGCCGTCTTTTGACGCATCTTTCTGGAAAGGTGAGCGCTAAGTCGCAGAGTAGTTTAGAGGAGCTATCTAAGCTTGCCGCTGTTAAAGTACAGGAACTGGAAAAGAGCATAGGTACTAGTGCTTCCGTTCAACGCTTCGGACAGCGAGTAGATAGAGAGTCGAGTGCTTTAAGTCAGGATAAGGCAACCCCTGAAGATTTTCGAGACGCTAAAAGTGAAGTGGACAAAATACGTTCTCAAATTAATGCACGCCGCTGGTCATAATAAGCATTGTGTTCAACATAATTTGGCAATTATAGGGCGTTTAGTACGGTACTGAGTCAATATCATTGCTGAATGGGAATGTTTTTTGAATAGAGTGTTTACTGGGGTGTCATAATGACTTGTTGTTATCAGGTTCTATTGCTTTGCGGTGTTTGGGGCAAAATAAGTGGCAGAAGAATTTTGCTGCAATCAAGGCTGGCCCATTGAGAGCCAGCCCGAAAAATTAATGAATTAACGGATTGCCTAACGCTTCACAGGCTCCTGTCAGCCCGGGATTGTCATGAACAATCAGGCTGGTGGGGATGCCTGCCAGATAATTGACCATCTTATCGTTCACTTCAAAAGACTTTCTGAAATCAGATTGAGCAAAAAAATCAGGGAAACGGGGGATAATACCACCAGCAATATAGACTCCACCCTGGGCTCCAGTGGTCAGGGCTGCATTGCTGGCGGCTCTGCCCAGCAGTTCGCAGAAATGCAGTAATGTCTGTTTGCAGAGGGGCTCTCCACTCATTGCCTGTGTTGTGATTTCATGATTTTTGAGTGTCTGTGTTTGACCGGACAGCGTGCTGTGTGCTTCAAACAGCAGTTCTATACCCGAACCACAAAGGACTGATTCCCAGGAAACATAGCCAATCTTCTGCTGAAGAACGTTGAGGATCTCGTTGTCCATGGAGGATATGGGAGAAAATGCCGCGTGGCCTCCTTCACCTGGCAGAGGTAGCCAGTGGTCACCTACCTTCTTCAATGCAGCAACACCCAGGCCGGTCCCTGGCCCAATAATGAGTTTGGTAGCTCCTTCAATGGCTTCTCCGCTGCCAACCTTGACCAGGGATGTTTCCGGCAAGGCAGGCAGTGCCAGGGCCTGGGCAGTAAAATCATTGATTACTTTGAAGGACTGCAGACTCAATGTGTCCTTCATTTCAGACTTGTTGAATGCCCAGTGATTATTGGTCATTTTGATGTTCTGGCCACTGACGGGGCAGGCAAACGCCATGCAGGCATGATCGACATTCACTTGCTGAAGTGCCAGGTAATGGCTGACTGCGTGGTCAAGGTTTTCATAGTCATTGCAGGCCAGAACTTTCACGGACTCTGGTTGTAGTTGACCATTCAGTGAAAGCGCAAATCTTGCATTGGTGCCACCGATATCGGCTACCAGTGCCATTGAGTCATTCAATAAGGTGTCACGTGACATAATGAAGAGTGCTCAATCTGTTAAGTGTCCAGGGGAGAAACCCGGTTGTATGATTATTCAGGTCTATACAGCCGGAATTTGTAGCTCTGGATACGGGTGAGGGAAGTAGTGGTGTGGGATTTTACCTTACTGCAGGATAAAGGCGTAGTTTGATGTCATGACATGGGTCAATGCGCAGGGATGCATTTTTTGAAACAGCGCACTGGGTAGTGCCTGTCATTGGTCATATCGCCTGACCACCGGAGCAATTCCAACCTACAGGCTATTGTTGTAGAATCGTTCAGTTGTATTACAGGTTCTGGTGATGGCCTTGCAGGTCGACCAGCTGTTTTTCATGAGCGGTGTTTCATGGGCAGCCATGTGCTGTTATCTCCATTCCCATTGTATTTCCAGAGCCGTCGGTATTGGTCAGCTCTTAATGGGGCTATGCAGTATTTGAGAGTTGGTGCCGTGGGCACCTGACAAAAGTGAGTGATATAGGGCAATGTTTGAAGTCAATCCCATTAAGGAGCGTATCAAGGACCTGACAGCGCGTACTGACGTGCTTAGGGGGTATCTTTGACTATGCTCACAAAAGTGAGCGGTTGCAGGAAGTAGAGCGGGAACTGGAAGACCCGAACGTCTGGAACGATCCGGAATATGCTCAGAAGCTGGGTAAAGAGCGATCCACCCTGGAAACCATTGTTTCTACCATTGATGAATTGACCAGCGGTCTGGTGGATTCAGAAGAACTTCTGGAAATGTCGGTAGAAGAAGAAGACGAAGATGGCGTTCAGGGCGTGGTGGATGAGCTTGATGAACTGGCTCAGAAGCTGGAAGTACTTGAGTTTCGTCGTATGTTCTCCGGTGAAATGGACCCCAATAACGCATTCCTTGATATTCAGGCAGGTTCTGGCGGTACTGAAGCCCAGGATTGGGCCAATATGCTGCTGAGAATGTACCTGCGCTGGGGTGAGGCCAATGGTTTCAAAACGGAAATTATTGAGGTTTCCGCCGGCGAAGTAGCGGGCATCAAGTCAGCAACGGTTCAGTTCATCGGAGATTATGCGTTTGGCTGGTTGAGAACCGAGATCGGGGTTCACCGTCTGGTTCGCAAATCGCCTTTTGATTCCGGAAATCGTCGCCATACCTCTTTTGCTTCTGTCTTTGTTTCTCCTGAGATTGATGACAATATTGATATAGAAATCAACCCGGCAGACCTGCGTGTTGATACCTATCGCTCCAGTGGTGCCGGTGGACAGCACGTAAACACCACCGATTCAGCGGTTCGTATCACCCACGTACCTACTGGTATTGTTGTACAGTGTCAGAACCAGCGTTCCCAGCACCAGAATAAAGACAAGGCCATGCAGCAATTGAAGGCCAAGCTTTATGAGATGGAGATGCAGAAGAGAACGGCTGAGTCGCAGGCGATGGAAGATTCCAAGTCTGATATTGGCTGGGGTAGTCAGATTCGTTCCTATGTTCTGGATGACTCCAGAATCAAGGACCTGCGTACCGGGGTGGAAACCCGCAATACCCAGTCCGTACTGGATGGTGACTTGAACAAGTTCATTGAAGCAAGCCTGAAAAAAGGTTTGTAAACGAATCACTCCGGTTGGCCATTGCCATCCGGTATTGGAAGATCATCTTATGTCTGAAGAACAGTTGTTAGAGGAAAGGGCTACTGAGGCTCAGGAAGAGAACCGACTGGTTGCCCTGCGCCGGGAAAAACTGGCGGCTATTCGCGAGAAGGGTGTGGCATTTCCCAATAAATTCCGTCGTGATGCGCTTGCTGGTGATCTTCAGGAGCAGTTCAAGGATCATGATAAGGCGGCTCTGGAAGGCCTGAACCACCCCGTTAAAGTGGCTGGCCGGATCATGCTGAACCGCGGCGCATTCATGGAACTGCAGGATATGTCCGGTCGTATCCAGCTTTATGTGAATCGCAAACAGTTGCCGAAGGAGACACTGGAAGCCATCAAGACCTGGGATCTGGGTGATATTATTGGCGTAGAAGGTACCGTTCAGCGCTCCGGTAAAGGTGATCTTTACGTCGATATGAGTGATGTCCGTCTGCTGACCAAGTCTCTGCGCCCATTGCCTGAAAAGCATAAAGGACTGACCGATACCGAGCAGCGTTATCGCCAGCGTTATGTTGATCTGATTACCAGTGAGCAATCCCGGGAAACCTTCCGCATTCGTTCCAGAATTATTCAGGGCATTCGTAACTACTTCCTGGGCCAGGACTTCATGGAAGTAGAAACACCGATGCTACAGGTGATTCCGGGTGGTGCTACGGCCAGACCATTTGTTACCCACCACAATGCTCTGGATATCGACATGTACCTTCGTATCGCTCCGGAACTTTATCTGAAGCGTGTGGTCGTTGGTGGTTTTGAACGGGTATTTGAGATTAACCGGAACTTCCGCAATGAGGGGCTGTCTACTAGACATAACCCGGAATTCACAATGATCGAATTCTATCAGGCTTATGCGGATTACACCGACATGATGGATCATACTGAAGCTATGCTGAAACAGCTGGCTCAGGACGTTCTGGGTAAAACTGAGTTCGAGTACCAGGGGCAGATGATTGATTTTGGCAAGCCGTTTGCGCGGATGTCGGTTTTCGAGTCTATCTTGCATTTTAACCCGGACCTTGATGCTTCTGACATTGATAATCTTGAGTCTGCTACTCAGGTTGCCGGAAAGTTAGGCATTGATGTGAAGCCAATCTGGGGGCTTGGCAAGGTTCAGATGGAAATTTTTGATGAGACGGTTGAGCATCATCTGCTAAACCCTACCTTCATCACTGATTATCCAACAGAAGTGTCGCCTCTGTCCCGTAAAAATGACGACAACCCCTTTGTTACCGAGCGCTTTGAGTTCTTTGTGGGTGGTCGCGAAATCGCCAATGGCTTCTCTGAGTTGAATGATTCAGAAGACCAGGCAGAGCGCTTCAGACAACAGGTAGCCGAGAAGGATGCCGGGGATGATGAGGCGATGCATTACGATGCGGACTACATCAATGCTCTTGAATATGGTTTGCCTCCGACAGCCGGAGAGGGTATTGGTATTGACCGTCTGGTAATGCTATTTACGGATGCGCCATCAATCAGAGACGTGTTGTTATTCCCTCATATGCGTCCTCAATAACATTGATGCTGGGAGTGGCCGTGTGTATATGTGTGCTGGCTGACTGGTTACATCAACGAGGTAGGTCATCGTTTACATAAGGTATGCGTAAATCTACAGCTTTGATGGAATATTATTAGTTACACACTAATCTTTTCTCGGTTACTCTCTGGGATGCTGATAATTCAGGATCTATCGTATGAGCAGGCCTTGGCCTGCTCATATATTATCTGAGGTATGGAACCTGAATTTGAGTTGATGCGCTTTACTGGTGAAGCCTGAGAGTCGCCAGTCGCTCTGTCTAATCGGCTATATGGATATCAGAGGCGAAACGTGAACGTTCGATTTTTCTGAACATAATTGGTACAGGTTTCCGGACAGATGGATGATTTCTGTACTAAGATGCATGTTCAAGCGATGGTACTGGACGAACTCTATAAAACAATCAGGCAACAGTAAGGCAGTCGTAATATGGTTTCAACAATGGATTTCCCATCAGAAGATTCGAACGGTTCTGGTAAGCTCGTCGGCGGTATGGAATTGAAATATCAGGGACGTAAAACCAGTCGTGCAAACAGTGAACAGCGTCGCCGCACAATTCTGGAAGCGGCATTAAGAATTGTTGTCAGAGATGGAGTTCGGGGTGTCCGCCATCGTGCTGTTGCTAAGGAAGCTAATGTCCCTCTTTCTGCAACCACCTACTATTTCAAAGACATTACCGATCTGATTACTGATACCTTTACTCTGTTTGTGGAGATGGGGGCTCAGAAGTTCAAGGCATACTGGGAAGAGTCTGACAGTATGTTGAAAACGGCAATGAGCGAGCTGGATCCTTCAGATTCGGCCAGTCGGCAGATCTTTGCTGAGCGTATTACTGACCTGGCCATTGAGTATGTTCTGGTTCAGCTGAGGGAGCACAGTGATTACCTGATTGCGGAAAGAGCTTTCCAGCAGGAATGCCTTCGGAATGAAAATCTTCGGCCCATCGCTTTCAGTCACCAGAGATTCTTTCTGGACAGTCTTGAGACCTTCTTCTCCAAAATTGGCTCAAGCCATCCAGATATTGATGCCAAACTTTTTGGCAGCATCATTCTACAGGTTGAGTATCAAGGACTCGTATCGGGCTATGAAGGGGAAAGCCTTGTAGGATTGCGGGCAATGTTGAAGCGCCAGATTGAACTGATGCTTGGTGTTTATCACTGATTATAAAAAACAGTCTTGATGCTGTTGTCCTTGCTTCACGGGATCGTCTTTAATAAGGCGACCCGGCGATGATGAAGAGAGTGATTGAAAGGGAGTTCTAATGCCAGAAGAGAGGGAATTCAAGCATTCCTAGAGTGCTGTTGTGATCTGAAATGTCGAGTGTTTCCATTCCAAGCTCTTCCATGAATCCCAAAACCAGTATGGCGTTAGCAAGGCTTACATCCTTGTCTTTATTGGATAGGCCATTGTTTTTTTCCCGTTCTTTTATAAATTTGTTTACCTGAATTTTATCTATCGTATTTCTTTTATTGGCTATTTGAGTGGCTACGCTTTCCTGAAATACAGAGCCAATGGCTGTGACCTTAATGTTATCTTTCTTTAATTCTCGCCTGATCAGGCGAGGGGTTTTTCGCGCAAGGAAACGGGCAAAATCAATGCCGGCATTAATCTCTTCAGCCGATATCGGGTACAGTTGAGTATTGGGTATGGCCTCCTTTTTTTGGACAACCTGCTTCAGGTAGTCCATAAAATTGACTGAGCCAAACTCTCCCTTGTAGGCGAATGGGCCTGATTCATGGTCTGCAATAATAAGTTGAAAGCTTTCTTTCCCAATATCCCATACCACCGGCATTTCAGTGTCATGGGTAACAGTGAATGCTGAGAAAAAATCCATTCTGTCTTCTTCCTCAGGGGACAGGATTTTAATATCAATACCTGATGTTCGTCGTACTTTCTGGACCAGCTCTTCAGCATTGTGAGCATCGCGAAATGTTTCAGTGGCAATGGCTCTTACTTTTACAGCGCTGAAGTGCTCTTGCCTGGTCCGGAGTTTTTGGAAAATTTCCTGAGCTTTTTTGAACATGCATTTACTGTAGAATCGATTATCACTGGCAGAAAGGTCATCATAAAAGCCCGCTTCAAGTGAGCCATAATCCAGATGCCGATAGATTTTATCGGTTTTTGAATTAACATCAGCAATTGCAAAGTGAACGGTATTTGCATCGATTTCGATAGACATTCTTCGTTCCAGCTCTGCAAAAACAGATTGGCTCGATAATGCCAGTATTACAAAAGAGGTGGCTTTGACGCGTGCTTTTGTGGAAAAAAACATTGTTATAGTGCAGTCCGGAAAATGGCTATTTATTGTGGTTATTAGAAGAGAAGTACTTGTGCTAAAGTGCATCCAGTGGCAGAGAGTGTAGTCGGCTCTTCTGCTGTTAGAGGTAAATTTTTTGTCAGCATCATAGAATCCAGGTGGAGGTTTGAAGCCATAAAATGCCGGACATTCGATTAGAACCTTCCTGGAAAGCGATGCTTCAGGATGAATTTACCAAAGAGTATATGCAGGCGCTTCGCCGCTTTCTTCAAAATGAAAAAGCCCAGGGAAAGATGATTTACCCCAGGGGTGGGGAATACTTTCGGGCTATGGATCTCACGCCCTTTGAACAGGTGAAAGTGGTAATCCTTGGGCAGGATCCTTATCACGGGCCTGGTCAGGCGCATGGCTTAAGCTTCTCTGTACACCCGGAAATCGCCATTCCTCCCTCACTGGTCAACATGTATAAAGAGCTGGAGTCCGATCTGGGCATTCCACCGGCAAGCCATGGCTTCCTGGAGCACTGGGCCCGGCAGGGCGTGTTACTGTTGAACAGCGTATTGACTGTCGAGCACAAGCAGGCAGCATCTCATCAGGGCAGGGGATGGGAGGAGTTTACCGACCAGGTTGTTGCCGCTTTAAATGAGCAGAGGGAGCATATTGTCTTTATTTTATGGGGCAGCTATGCACAGAAAAAAGGCCGGTTTATTGATACCCGTAAACACCTGGTTCTGAAATCAGTACACCCTTCACCGCTTTCTGCTTATCGAGGCTTCTTTGGCAGCAGGCCTTTCTCAAAGAGTAATGACTATCTGTGCAGTCATGGAATAGAGCCCATAGACTGGCAACTGCCACCCATCAATTAACTGGTGATATTTTGTTCTATTAATGCTGTACATAGAACATCGGTTTATGTAAGATCCACGCCACTGAATGAAGGCGGGGTTTTCACGTTAAGCCCAATGTTTCTTCAGCACATACGCGCTCGTAGCTCAGCTGGATAGAGTACCTGGCTACGAACCAGGCGGTCGGAGGTTCGAATCCTCCCGAGCGCGCCATATCAACGGCAGTTCATCTGCCGTTTTTTTATGCCTGAAATTTGCTGTTCCCTCCCTGCGCATGCGGTATCAATTGAACTTTCGAACGACGTCGCCTGTGCCCTATGGGTATGGTGATGTCGATGCCCGTTCTGCGTTGTAATGACTCGCCACAACCGGGGCAACAAATAGACCCGGTATGGCTCATCAAACCGCGATGCTCTGGCATCGATTTCATCCGGTTGTTCGCAGCTACGATGATTACACAGCCGTATTCTTAAGATCAGCACTGCTTGATGCTCTGGTTAACTCAAATCGTCAGGGTTCCCTGTTTCGTCTTCTTGGATCATGGTTACTGCTCACGTTTTTGATGACGTTATGGATTGGCCCAGCCTGTCTATGTTTCGGAAAGTGTGTTGGCTTATAAAGGCATGGAACACCTGAGCATTTGGGTGGCAGTCTGGGAGAAACCGGCACGTTGGCCTGAGTATATAAAGAGTAGCGCTCAAGGAAATGAAACCTGGTACCTGAGTATTTGTTTTACAGGATCAGTAAAAACCGAGTTTGACTCAACCTAATGAAATCTCTATAGTTTGCCTCCGTTGACGCAGGGCGCTCGTAGCTCAGCTGGATAGAGTACCTGGCTACGAACCAGGCGGTCGGAGGTTCGAATCCTCCCGAGCGCGCCAAGTCAACAAAAAGATTGACGAATCAAAAAGATTCAAATATCTTTCACGTCGCTTCAAACAACGCGCTCGTAGCTCAGCTGGATAGAGTACCTGGCTACGAACCAGGCGGTCGGAGGTTCGAATCCTCCCGAGCGCGCCATTTTGAAACGGTGAGGTGGCCGAGAGGCTGAAGGCGCTCCCCTGCTAAGGGAGTATACGGTTTGTAGCCGTATCGAGGGTTCGAATCCCTCCCTCACCGCCATATATCCTTCCTAACTCCTTGTTTTTCCTCTTCTTAATTCTCCACGATTTCTAGTTTTTCCTTAAGTGTCCAAGATGTGTCCATTTTGCTTAATGGATTTAGTCTAACGGCGTCGTTTAAGTGTTCTTTGCTGAATTTTGCGTATTTCATGGTCATCTTGATGTCAGCGTGACCGAGGATGCTTTGCAGTACCCGAATGTTTCCGCCGTTCATCATAAAGTGGCTGGCAAAGGTATGGCGTAGAACATGGCTGGCCTGTCCTCGAACCGTTCTGACTCCAGAGCGCAGTAAAGCCCTCCTGAACGATTCCTGGCAGTTAGTGAACTCGCCTTTCTCCCTGATGTGTTGTTTCACCTCCAGGAACAATGCTTCGTCTAGCGGGATAATCCGGTTCTTCTTGGACTTGGTGTAGGTCAGGTAAACCTGATTGTTCTTGAAGTGGTGATCCTTCCGGCTCTCGATCTCTCCCCAGCGAGCACCGGTAGACAGGCAAATCTTGGTGATCATCATTACATGGCGGCTTTTGCAGTTCTTCCTGATGTCTTCAAACAGCAGCTGAATCTCTTCATTGCTCAGGAAGACAAGCTCCTTCTCGTGGATACGAATCTTGTCTACGGGCTGAAAGGGGTTAGGGTAGCCAATGATGGCGTTCCTACTCAGGAAGTTATAGACCGCATTTATATAGCCCAGCATGTTATTGAGCGTCTTGTCTCCGATACCTGCCTCTCGCTTCTTCTGCTTATATCTATGCCAGTCCCTTGCGGTGACTTCTTTGGCTATCGGATTACCCATTACCTCACAAAAACGGATCAGGTTCTTCAGTGTCCTTTCATTGTCGGCCAGCTCAACACCTCTGGCTTCATACCAGATATCGATAAGCTCTCTGAGTGTTCGGTCATCCTTTTCTGGCGCTTCTTTATCTTTATCCGCAATGCACTTATCCCGAAACTGGATACACTCAAGTTTTGTCTTTGCGGTATGACGATAGCGTTTGCTGCCAATCCTGAAATCAATTTTCCATTGGTTGTTTATTTTTTTGATAGACATGTCTTTCTATTGTGTGAACTTGTGATGGTTCTATGAAACCCACTTTCTTATGGAATGTTTCATATTGTTGGATGAGTCTAAATTAATTGCAATTGATTTATTTTTATATTTGTCTGCATATGCAGACATGAATTTATGATTGGTTTTTGATAGCAGTTTTATTTTTTATTTTTATTTAAAAGGTCTAGGATTGATTTTTGATAGCAAAACATATGTTGGGTATATCTTTTAGATATGCCATGTATATACGCTGCATATACTTAAACTCTTTATGGATGTTTTTAAGGTCGTTTTTTATTAAAAAAAGATGTTGATTTTTAAAAATTGATTATGTATTCATATTATTTCCTCTAATCAACATGGATCGTTTATCTATGACAGAGCCCAATGACAGTGAATACTTCATACAGTCAGTAGAATCCTTTGCTCAGCGCGTGGGGGTATCTGCTGAAACAGTGCGAACCTGGATAAAGGACAATAGAATTCCCACAGTGAAAATGGGAAAACGTCGTTTGATCGATATCCGTAAGTTGAAAGCAAAGCTCGAAGATGATGACTGATACTTACTGCCTAAATACTCTTAAATATCAGTAATTATAGCTTTAAATACATGGTCTTACCTGTTTTTAGAGAGCCTTTTTTTGAAGCGAGGACGCAGGAAGCAAACGCACGATTCCACAGAAAGACTTTCCCAGCAAGTAGATGAGGCTTTGCAGCTTCAGGCTGATTTACCGTATATATTCTGCAATACCCTGTCATGGGTTGAATATGCCCGTTACATTCAATCAGAAAACTCCGTCTGGTTTCTGGATGTTGAGGAATCCAATAAACGATCAAAGCAATGAATTTTAATTATTGCTTTGGATGCCATTGTGCTTCACTTTTTTTGGCGATTTTCCCCATCGCCACAAAAAAATTGAAAGCATAATGGCAAGGCTCCAAAGCAAAAATTAAAAATTCATTTTGGTTGTTTTAAGTGGTTATAGGTCAGTATTAGAAAGTTTATTTTCACTTATTGCACATTTGGAAATCTGTGTATTTAATTCAATTCAGGTGAACCAAAAAAGGAGAAAATAAAAAATGGAAACCACCGTTAAAGCTCTCTACCTGGGAGCTAAAGTTACCGAGTTTGAAAGCTCGCGCTACTTAAAAGTTTTTCTTTCCGGAACGGGTGAGGATGATGATCCCAATATTTTTGGTTTGGATGTCATGATTTGCAGTTCTGATTATGAAAAGCTCGTTGATTTTCAATCACTGCAACCCTTAAAGCCGTATGAGTTTCGAACCAAGGTAATGTCCGGTTCAAAACAACGAATCTCTATCAAGATTCTTGGTATTAAAAAACCGGCATTAGAAAAGGCGGTTAAATAATGCAACTGCTTCTGTGTGATGGCTTTAGTTCGGACTCAGAAGGGCAGATTACCTGCTCCGGTGAGTCCGCCACCATCACGCTTGAAGAGGTGCAGGCGATCCCTGCATCGAATGGGCTGACGAAAGAACAGGCAGATGCCCTGATCAGCGCAACTCTCCTGCTGCTGGTCATTGGATTTATCTTTGCCCTGATTCTTCGTCAATTACGTTAACCAACAAGGAGATTAGCCATGAAGAAGCTAAAACACCTTGTACTCCTGCTGACAACTTCAGCACTGGCATCCAGTGCCTTTGCCGAGATTGATGTGTCAGCAGCCACTACTGCCATTTCAACCGATGGCTCGACAGCGATTACCGCTGTGGGGACTGCGTTGATTGGTGTGGCGGCACTTGCCGTGGTGTTCAAGTGGGTCAAAGGCGCGATTTTCGGCTGAGACTTGCTTGCATGGGTTGGCGGGAGGTTCGTCCTCCCGTCTTTATGTCCAGGGATGGACGGTATGCTGGCATTAATTGCCGGCATCTTTAACCAAGGATGATGGTGCAGTGTGGGTTCCAGACTATGGATGGTTCTATGTACTGGTTGTCCTGATGGCTGTCTGGGTCATGCGGCCATGAAAATCGCAACGCTTATTTTCACCTTTATTCCTGTTCTGGCTTTGGCTGGCCCAGACTATTGGGAGTCTGAAAATGGGCGCATAGTACCTGATGGTTCCAAAAGTGCAGTGGTTGCTGATTGTATGACGTATGAAGAATTTGGCCGTGCAACCTGGCTTAACAATCTGGCATTAAACTGCACCACTTCTGGTCATCGACTGCTTGACCGTTATCATGGCAAGTACGGTGAGATCCCCGCTGATCCTGAAGTCTGCCTTGATGCAAAACCAGTCACCAGTTCCACTAATGCGCAAACCGCCTGTTATAACCAGTGCAGCTATACCTCGCTGGGTGGCTTTCGGGACTATGACAACCTGTTGTCTCCAATTGCCTATGAATACATTCCGACAGGTGGCTCCTGTACCGGTAATGAAGAAACTGCCCAGCTTGCCGGTGTCAGTGAATACACCGAAATCAATGAAGATGAACTGCCTTGCCGTTCTGATGGCAATACTCAGGTGTGCATCAGTGCTGACCAGACCTGCAAGCTGGTAAATGGGGTTCCTGTCTGCATTGATAATGAAACACGGGAAGACCTGTTCAACTGTGGAACCTTTAATGGTGAAGTGGTCTGCTTCGAAAAGAATGCCTACAGCAACTGCCAATACGTCAATGGTGAATACCTTTGCACCTACCCTGAAGGCGATGTTGTTGATCCCAACTCTGTTGATCATCCTGCCAATGGTGGTAATGCCAATGGCAATTCAACGGATGATATTCTCGATCAGCAGGATCTCACGGATAACTCGCCTGAAGCCCAAACCGTTCAACACATTGTCAAAGAAACCGGCATTCGCCAACAGGCTGAGAAACAGGCAGAAAGCGACAACCCCAAATCAGCATTCTCTGGCTTTGAATGCGATAAAGAAGTGACCTGTTCCGGTGATGCCATCCAGTGCGCCATTGCTCGAATGGAGAAGAAGCAGTTGTGCCTCTCGGAATATAACGACGGTGAAATCAGTTCCATCATCAGCAACAACCCAAACATGACTCCCTTGGGATCATTACCGGGGGATACGTTGGAAATCCATGTTGAAGACTTTCTGGATACTGAAGAATACGTCACGTCGGATAACCAATGTCCCGATCCAATCAGCTTTACCGTTCTCGGTGCTGAGTTTGAATTTGCCCTGACTCCATTATGTGACCTGGCTTCCTATATCTCATGGTTCATTCTCTTCGCCACCTGGTTCTCAATGGCGGTGATATTGGCCAAGTCACTAGGCTCTGGTTAAACAAAAGGAATAGGGGAATATCATGGGCTACATACTGACTTTCATTGTTTCCACCATTGTCCCCATTGCATGGCTATTGCTGCGGGGGCTTGGGGTAGGCGTGGTCACTTATTTCGGGTTGGACATCATGGTGGATTATCTGGGCGAGCAGATTCAGGCCAATTTTGATGGTATGCCAGTGGCCATGTTCCAGATGCTTTCTCTTCTCGGTATCCCCAAAGCGGTCAATATCGCATTGTCGTTTATCACCGTCATCATGGTGATCAAGGGTGTCTCCTATTTTAACGGACGGCCAAAACAAAGCGTTTCCTTCTGGAAAGGCTTTGGTGGCTAGTCCTGAACCACGGGTTGTTAACGCTGTCTATTGAGCCGCTGGAAACGGTGTTCTTTTCTTGAAAAGAACTCGGTTTCCTGCGGAACCCAAAACCAACAGCCATTAACAATCCGCAGGATGACCACAGGAGAAAAGGGACACGTGCGATGCTTCACTTCATTACCGGCAGACCAGGTGCCAGCAAAAGCCTGAACTGCTTCAAAACCGTCTGCACCGATAAGAAATACGCTGGCAGACCCAAGTTCTACAACAACATCAAACTGAACCTGCTGGACTATCAGCAGTGCCAGACCTTTCAGGCGTTTTTCTACGACATCTATCTCCCATCGCTGACCAAGAATCAGAAGTCCGTCATCACCCCCATGATTCAACCGATCCATGAACAGAAGCGATTTGTGGAACTGAAGGATGCGCCGTTTCTGGAACAGGCTTTTCAGCAACACGACCCACTGAGGCAATGGCTGAAGTGGGTTAAAGTCTGTTATCCCGCTGCACAGGTGCAGAAGGTTTCAGAGATCGAGAAGAACGCTCCTGAAGGTGTGGAACTCACTTTCAAGGACTTCGAGCATCTGAACCTGCACTGGACGCACTTTCCTGATCCTCACCAATGGTATGACTTGCAAGGCTACTCGGTGCTGGTCATTGATGAGGCTCAGGAGTTCTTTCCAGTGCGCTCCGGCAAAGACAAAGTTCCTTTGTATGCGTCACGCTTCGAGAAGCATCGCCATGACAGCTTTGATGTCATCTTAATCACCCAGCATCCGAACTTTCTCGATGTCCACCTGAGAAGACTGTGCGGGCACCATACCCACTACTTCAATTTCTGGGGCTCCTCCAAAGTCACCCGATACACCTGGGACAAGTGCGTTGATCCTGATGATCACTTTGCCAAGAAAGAAGGGCGCAAGTCCGTCACCGGCAAGCCTAAGAAATACTTTGGGGTCTACTTCTCGGCCTTTGAGCACACGCACAAGCTGAGCCTTCCGCCGGTGATCTGGCTGATCCCGATACTGCTCGGTGCTGTCGGTTTTGCACTCTATCTCGGCTACACCACGCTTACCCCTGATCAACAAGGCGAAGCCGCACCGGCACCAGAACCCTCCGGTTCTCTGCTGCCGGTTGCTGACACCGAGCCTCAAAGCCGTGAACAGTATCTGCAAGAGCGCAAGCCGAGGATCACCGGCATGGCTCATACGGCACCGGTCTACGATCACCTGACCAAACCCCGTTCTTTTCCCAAACCACAGAACTGTGTGCTCTGGCGGGAGGGAACCGCACAGGAAGTCTGCATCTGTTACTCACAGCGGGTCACTCGCATGGATGTACCGGACTACCTGTGCAAGGCCATTGTCCGCAATGGCTACTTTGACGAAACCCTCTCGGATAAACGACACGACCGAAACAGTCGCCGCAGCCAGAAAAGAGAGATTGCACCCTATGACGAACTCTGAGCCAGGCACTGTGCGAGGCTGACACGCGCAGCGCAGCCCGCACAGGCGGACGTTCCTGTAGCACGTCATTAAAAAAGGGTAGTGAAAAACAAAAAGTTATAAAAAGGATTTTTTATATGAAACATTTGGATCGTTATGAACCATCAGCGGATGGTAAAACCACAAATCAACAAGATAAGGGACTCATGTTTGTTCATCCCAAATTCGGGAAAGTGCAGGATCTCTACCTTGAGAACTTCCAGATTGTCGGAACCTATGTGGATACCTTGCGACAACTGTTCAAGGGTGCCATGAATCTGGACTTCCTGACGGACATTGAGGGCTCACTGAGTGTTGGGGAGAAAACCTTTCGCTTCGTCGGCCACGACTGGATATTGGGAAAAAGTGGTAAGGCATCGGGTTATCAGTATCGGCTCCAGAACAATCAACTGGGAGTCATTATTTTCTGCAAAATGTTCCACTCCAGGGCGGAATCCATTGGCTCTCATCTGAAAATCGAATGTTCGCCGTGGTTCCTGGATAACAGATCTCCCAAAAAGGTGGATCAGTTCCTGGCGAATATAGCAAAGAAAGTACTGCGATGTGCTGAACCCCATTATCCCGCTATTCATCTGGCGGTAGACGTACAGGGCTGGAAACCGGATAACGACCTATCAGAACGAATGACCTGTAAATCCAGACGGGTCTCCAACTACTTCGGGATTGATAAAGCGGAATTCACCGTTTCCGATGTCTCCTGTGTCTATGATCGTGCCCAGTCGTTCAAATTCGGTTCTGCGGGTGCGGTACAGTTGGCGATCTACAACAAGACCATACAGGCGAGGGATATTGATAAGTTCGATTACATGGAACACAAGTGGCAGGAGAGCACCATGCTGGATGATGGCTCCAGTGGTTATGATCCTGAGTCTGATGTCTTCCGGTTTGAGGTACGATTCCACCATTCCGTGATCCAGCAATTTGCCCTGGGAACCTGTAATAAAGAAACCGGTGAAATCGGCGTTAAAATGAACACCTACTCTGAGGTGATTAAGCATATACAGGCACTCTGGCAATACGGTCTGAGATCCTTCAAGCTGAAATACAACAGTAACTACCTCGACCCTATCTGGACAATTCTGCTGGAAGATATCGTCTTCAAATACCCTGAGTCCGCTTACAAGGACAACCTCCATTACAAACGGTATTACAAGAAAGCCACGTCCTTCTCAGGTAAGAACTACCAGCTCTATATAGGCAATCTCCTGTCGGCCTGTGCAAGAAAAGGACTGAAATTTAAAAGGGTGCTCAGGGAGCTACAGGGAAGCGTGATATGGGACGATATTGCCCAGCACTACGAGAAAAAGAACACGACAGAAAACCAGCTGATTGAACGACTGCGAGAGTCTTACCAAGAAAGAATACTAATGGGTTACAGCATCTGAATAAGGGATCAGAAAGGGGATAAACCCCAATCTGTTACTTCTTGGTAGAGCGAGTCGGTTGCTCCTGTGAAGACTGATTTTTCAGGAAGTCGTGAAGGATTTCCAGAATGGCCACCAGTTCTTCGACTTCGGAGTTATAACTTTCGCGGATCACCTTGGTGGTGTATTGGCTCAGTTCTGAGATTTCATGGCGCTTGGTTTCAAGCTGGTTTTTGGTCAAATGGATCAGGGTGCAAAGCATGGAGTTAGTGAGTGTTTTCATGATGTTTTACCTCGTTTGCTGAATGTAATTTGCCCAGGAACGACAGGTAAGGACGTGTCCAAAAAATGTTTTGTCCGAAGAGACAACAGATTTATTGGACTAAGTCTGGTGTTGTTCAAAATTACCGGTATTCAGCAGGAGGTAGGCATTCAGAATAAACCTGACGTATAGACTCAACCCCCCCTGTATATAGTCAAGATTAAGGTTGAACCATTATATAGAAACGCGGTTCAGAGCCTTTATTGCCAAGTGATTAACTGTAAGTATAAGACGATGGATGCATAGTAAAGATTACCTTTAATTCTACTGCTTTACTTGATACTGTAGTCCCGTTTTTATTGACAACGGTTAACACCATCGAAAAATATTCCATCACAAAAATTGTTGTTGAGCTATTTCATACCCTGCTCCCTGATGTCAGTAAAAGGCAGAAGAACAAGTGATGGACGGTAGTGTGGCTGATGGGTCACCACTTTCCATTTGCTGTATGGGCATACAGATATAATAAGAAATCGGTGATTTTGCTAAATTTCCAGAGTATATAGCGCACTCCACAATTCTCGATAAATAGTGGTAAATAATTTAACTATATGTTTTTAAATAAATAATTTTAGACTCTGGATCTTTATGGCGAATCTTGATTCTAGATTAATACCAATTCTCGCTTTGTCAGAACATGACTAGTACGGCTTAATTAATTATTGTATTAAAAATTTATAATTTTCAATTAGTTGAAAGTTTTAAAGTGAACTCGTGCGTGCAGATATTCAAAGTGAAACGCGGAATTCGCACTAATAAGCGTTATGCATCTAAAGGAGATATTCGTTGTCGAAGAGTGAAGTAGTAGAGTCCATAAAGGCAGTTACTGTTGGCTCTAAAGATATGTCTAACAACTTAATTATAAATGTACTAGCTAAACATAATGAGTATGCAATATACGAAATTGAAACCGATGATATAAATAATAGATTGAAGGTCTTAATTGATGGGCATACTGACGAGGCAGAATTAAAAATACAAAGCCGATTCAATATAGTAAAACAAAAATATATTGAAGCTAAAGGCATGCTGTCAAAATCATCAAATTTTGAGATGATGAAACATCGTATTGCTCATACTCTATCCTCATGCTTGAATAGTGATGATACAGATGGAAAGAAAGAGTTCTCAGAATTAATATCAACTATTACAAGAGAGCATGAAGAGTTAGTCATAAACCGGACTCTTTATTTATCACCTGTTTTTATATCAACCATTTTTCTATTTGCATTAATGTATTGCAATATCGACTTGCGTATAGAAAATACTCCTCTTTGGCAGCTAACGACTATTTCTCTTGCTACAACATTGGGCAGTGGAATCAGTATATTTATAACTGCAAAAACATTGAACTTTGAAGATTTTAAAACAAAAAAGTATTATTTCATGCTTGGTGTTGAGCGTATATTCCTTTCATTTATGGCTGGCGCAATTGCCTTCATTGCAATACGCTCAGGTATTCTTACACCTAAGTTTATAAGCGAGAGCTATTGGTCTTATATGTTCATTATGGTTATCGCTGGATTTTCTGAGTCTTTTATACCTAGATTTTTGTCCAAGTCTGAGTCAACGATGCATAACAAGTAAATTCAGGTTTCGCCTACGGCGCACCTGATTTAGGCGTTACGCGTCTAAACAAACATTCATCACCGTATCTCTAAAATTTATAGGCAGTATTTGATGAAGCAGATTAAAAAGATAAAGCTGAAAAACTTTAAGAAATTTAGAGAAAGTGAAATCGTCTTTCATGAAGAAAAGAATATCTTAATCGGTGATAATGAGGCAGGCAAGAGCACGATTCTAACCGCTATTGAATTAGTTCTTAGCGGTAGCAAAAATAAAGTGGAATCAATTGGCCTAGAAAATATCTTCAATACAGATATTGTAAAAGAATTCTTGGATGGCGAAAAAAAAGAAAGTGACTTACCAATACTACATGTAGAAATATTTCTTAATGAACAAGACAATCCTGACCTAAGTGGAAAAAATAACACGGATGGCACTATATCAGATGGCCTTAAATTGGTTTGTGAGCCTGTCGAAGAATTAGGTAGTGAGATTCGTGAGGTTCTAAACCAAGACGAGAGCAATTTTCCATTTGAATATTACAGTATAAAGTTCAGCACTTTCTCCGGTGAGGCATATTCAGGGTATCGAAAATTCTTAAAATATTTATCTATTGATAGTTCTCAAATTAATAGTGAGTATGCGACAAGAGAATATATAAGAACTGTTTATGAGTCTCTAGCAGAACAAAACAAAAGAATTATATTAAGAAATGAATATAGGCTACAGAAGAAGAAATTTGTTGAAGAAAGCTTGGATCAAATAAATAAAGATGTCGATAAATATCAATTCTCTGTAAAAACAGGAAGCAAATCAAGCCTTGAAAATGATTTAACAATTACTGAAGATGATATTGCTCTTGAAAACAGAGGGAAAGGTCGACAATGCTTCATAAAAACAGAATTTGCTCTTAATCGCAGCGGTGATGGACAAAATATAGATGCGCTTTTACTTGAAGAGCCAGAGAACCATCTCAGTCACACGAATATGAAAAGGCTAATAAATAGAATTTCAAATTCTGAAGCAAAACAAATCTTTGTAGCAACTCACAATAGTTTGATTAGTACAAGGCTTGATTTGAGAAATACAATCCTGCTTAACAGTAATAGTGCAAGCCCAATATCTCTTGAGTCTTTACCGGAAGATACCGCCAAATTTTTCATGAAGGCGCCTGACAATAATATTCTAGAATTCATACTTTCTTCAAAAGTAATTTTGGTTGAAGGTGATGCAGAATATATATTAATGGGCGCTCTATATGAATCAGTAACATCAAGAAATTTAGAAGAAGATGATATTCATATAATCTCTGTAGGTGGGACGAGTTTTAAACGATATCTTGATTTAGCTAAACTTTTAAATATTCGTGTTGCAGTTGTAAGGGATAATGATGGTGACTATGAGTCGAATTGTTCTCAGAATTACAATGATTATTTAAGTGACAATATTAGTATATTTTATGAAGAGGACAATAATAAAAGCACCTTTGAGATTTGTTTTTATGATCAAAATCAGGTGATTTGTGATGAACTTTTCCTACCAGGCAGAAGGAAACTCACCGCTTTGGAGTATATGTTAAAAAATAAAGCAGACTGTGCTTTTGAGCTATTGGATAAAAAGGCAGATAAACTTAATTCACCTAATTATTTATCTCGAGCTATAGAATGGATAAACGAGTAGTTTTAGCTGTAGCTGGTTCAGGAAAAACCAGTCACATAATTAACAAGATTAATGAAAGCTCGCGAGTATTAATAGTAACTTACACAGAAAATAACTATAAGAACATTAAATCGAAGATTATTAATAAAATCGGATTTATACCTAAAGGTGTAAGAGTACAAACATATTTTAATTTTATTTATTCTTTTTGTTTTAAGCCATTACTAGGAAACAAAATCAAGTCAAAAGGAATAAATTGGGATTTACCGCCCGCATTCACTCTCAAGTTGAATAGGGGTGATCCTAGATTCTATTTAGATAGGAACAGCAGACTTTATCATAATAGAATTGCCAAGCTACTTGAGCAGTGGAATGCAATGAAAGAGGTATCAGAAAGAGTTGAAAAATATTTCGACATGGTGTGCTTTGATGAAGTGCAGGATTTTGGTGGTCATGACTTCAACTTCATTTGTAATTTATCTCCAAACATAGAAAGTCTACTTTTAGTGGGTGATTTTTTTCAACATACATTTGATACAAGTCGTGATGGAAATATCAACTCAAATATACACAAAAATCTTGATACTTATACAAAAAAACTGACACAAGCAGGATACACATTAGATTCAGAGATGCTGTCACATAGCTATCGTTGTAGCCCTACAACTTGTGATTTTGTTTCTGAGAATACAGGAATTCAAATTCAATCACACAGAGATGATGAGACACAAATTCAATTCATCCAGTCAGCTAAGCTAGCTGAAGAAATTTACTACGATATAAATATCGTAAAATTATTTTTCAGAGATAGTAAGCGGTATGACGGTTATACTGAAAATTGGGGAGCAACAAAAGGGCTCGATTGCTATTCTGATGTATGCATTGTTCTCAATCCTACAACATTGCAACACTACAAAAAAAACAAGCTAAATGAACTGGCACCCCAAACAAAGAATAAATTCTACGTTGCATGTACTCGAGCCAAAAGAAATATATTCTTTGTTCCCGAGAGTCTATACAAGCATCATAAACAATGAGTAAATGACGTGTTACAAGTGGTTCCTGGTCACCCCTACGGAGCTCCTGAACCAAGTGCTAGGCGATCCCAAACATCACTCTCAAATGTACCCATTCATATTAAGTTAAACTTCTTATTAATTTTTTCGAAGTATGAAATTTAAGATTTTACAGAAAAATAGTCCCAGGCCTTCTGCAGGGGGTGCTCTCTCAATTTGATAACTGACTCATAGGTTAGCTTCAACCTTTCCAGTCATGAACTCAGACCAAAGTTGTTCCCAGCGCCCCTTACTCTGGATCAGTGCTCTTGTTGTCAAAAGCACTTCCGCTCCTGTTGCTTTCCACCTCATTCCAGAACCACATAATCGTTGCTTTACCAGAGTCTTACAAGCCGCTTCAGTAACTCCTGAACCTATTGGCCAATGGCGTTTAAGCGCCTGATGATAATTCATTAACTGGTGATTGTTTGTAAAATAGCTCACAGCTTTGTAGCGCTTCTCTGTCAGTGCGATTGTCTTTTTCGGGAGCTCGGCTGATTCAATTTCCTGAAGGATTTTTTTGGCTGCTCCACGCTTGTTTTTCAAACTATGTAGCCTGTCTTCAAGCCACTGGTGTCGCTTCGCCTTACTGGTTGGAAACAGTGCTTCCGCTGCTCCAGCTAAATATTCAGATGCATGATAAAAATCGAGTATCTGCCCAGAGGTATGTTGTTTCAAATAACTCCAGTTTTCTCTAGCCCCGTCAGCTACCCCGATGTATGTGGCATTTGGGTAGAGTCGTTTTAGATCTGCAATCTCCTCGTCGAGCTTGCTCATAAAGCTTTGTTTACCATACTCTGGCGAACTGGCTGTATATATCGTGTGGAGCCTGTCTCCATCTGCAGAATATAGGCTCAATGTCCCACACATGGCTTCCCTCCAGCCTTCTTCACAAAGCAGCATGCAGGTTCCATCCAGACCAATGGCTATTGTTTCAACAGGCTCTTTTAGTGGAGGAAGGTGGTAGTGAGTGTCTTGCTGGTCTTCAATTAATGCACCTACTCTGTCCGATAAATGCTTGATATAAGAATTTGAAAGCGTCCTTTGATGGTTGGTCTCAAAATCTTCTTTTACCGCAGGCGCTGGCATCTGGCTGTATTTCCAGGCGATAGACTTGGCAAATTTGGGGGTAGCTGAACCAATAATACCGGCACGAAGATCAAGTGCTGCCAGAGTACTGCCACCTCTGACACCCTGATATACGGAGCGCTCCAAAGGTATACGACCGTATAAGGTTTCATAGTGCTTAAGAACCTTTCCTTTGTAGTTCCACTTCTGCTGATTAACGACGATAGGTTCTTTATTGGGTGATTCAAATAGCCCCAATAACTCTTTTGTTCCAAGCTGCCCGGCTTCATTGAGTGCACGCTGTAAACTATCTTCAAGATTCAGCATGTTGCCTGAATCTATAGAAACTTCAATTTGCAAAACGATGCTTTTGGTAGAGCTGGAAATAACAGAAGCGGGCATGACAGTTAACTATTATGAGTGGTGTTCCCATAGTAGCTGTGAAAATAGAGCACTATTGTTTCAATCATTCAGAGAGAGCACCCTGTCTGTCAGGTTAAATTCAGGCTATGAACTTTTCCTTCCAGATCTCTTTCCCATCAATCAGTGTTTCTATCGGCGTTCTCCCGTTGCACTGCTTACCTTGATGGGTACGCTCAGTATTGTAGTGAATTAACCATTCGTCCAGATCTGACTGAATCATCTCAATACTCGTATACAGCGTCTTTCTCAATGCAGGTTGATAAAACTCCTGCAGAATCGTTTTATGGAAGCGTTCACAGATTCCATTCGTTTGTGGATGCCGGGTTTTCGTCTTCGTATGTTCAATGTCGTTCACCGCCAGGTAAAGTTGATAATCGTGTTGATCAGCACGACCACAATACTCTGTACCTCTGTCTGTCAGTATTCTGAGCACAGGTAGCTCTTGAGCTTCATAGAATGGCAACACGCGGTCATTGAGCAGGTCTGCAGCCGTAATTGGGGTCTTTGTCTTATAGAGTTTGGCCTGCGCTACCTTGGAGTAAGTATCAACATAAGTCTGCTGATAAACGCGGCCAACACCTTTAAAGGTTCCAACATAGAAAGTGTCCTGTGAACCAAGGTAGCCAGGGTGCGCTGTGTCAATCTCACCACTGGCCTCATCATCCAGCTTCTTGCGCTCAAGTGCCCTGACCTGGGACTCGGTGAGAATGATTCCTTCTCGAGCCACTTTCTCTTCAAGGGCTTTGAGGCGCAGTTTGAAGCTTCCCAGATCATTTCTTAGCCAGATGCTTCTCACACCGCTGGGAGAGACGAAGATACCTTGCTTGCGAAGTTCATTGGAAACACGGGCCTGCCCATGGGCAGGATCTTCTACCGCATACTCAAGAACCGCTTTTTCAACAGCGGGGTCTACTCGGTTTTTGAGGTTTGGAACTCTTCGGCTTTGATCAAGAAGTGCTTCGACCCCACCTTCATCAACAGCATCCCGGTAACGATAAAATGTATCTCTGGAGACACCCATGGTTTTACAGGCTTTAGAGATGTTTCCGAGCTCATCTGCAAGGTTCAGTAGCCCGACCTTGTGCTTGATGATTTTCTGGTTGGTGTGAATCATAAGGGTCACCTTTAATGATTTAGATTTCAGTGAACTCACCTTCTTTCTAAATCGGTAACCCTTTTCTTTTGATGAGAAGAAAATGTCAGATTAAGTCTGAACTACTCCACTTAAATAGTAAAATTTAATCATAATTTGTTTTAATTTTATGTTAATAGCTCCTGATTTTTTCCAATTGGGAGTTTTTTCTATTAGGTCTTTGGTGTTCATAAAGTGTCCACCAAACTGACCAAAAACCACTTTTAGTAACCAAGTTGGACACTTTTTGTATTTTTATTCTTGCGTAACTCACTGATTTTTATTGTATTTCGTTGGCGGTGCAAGGATTCGAATCCCTCCCTCACCGCCATATATCCCTTCTGTAAACTACTGATTTTCCTTCCTAAAACCGCCCCTCTTTACGAGCATTGTCTTTTTCTGCCAACTAAGCGTCGGCAGCGAAAAAATATCCTGCATTTTCCAACTTAAATCGTTATTTCTTCCATTACCTCTCTTGCTTGTTCCGTGTCATCCTCCCTATCGGATAACGGATTCAAATTGATCGTCTCCTGAAAATGGCTTGGATCACATTTGGCGTATTGTAGGGTCACGGAAATATCGGCGTGTCCCAGTATCCGTTGCAGCACAATGATATTCGCGATTCATCATAGAGTGCTTGGCGAACGTGACTCACCTGTCCTCGGACGGTTCTGACTCCTGGGCGAGTGAGATAGCCAATGTTTTCTTGATGCTTACCTCGCCCGCTGAATGTAATGTTTCCAATAATGACAGGTGAGGGCGTGTCCACATACTGTTGTGCCCGAAGTAATAGCCGTTTTTTTGACTAAGTCTGGTTTTGTGAAAAGTGGCAGGTTAGGTATAAGCATAAAGAGAGCCTTTACCCAGGAATACAGCCCTTTCTAAACACCGCACTGTACCATTGAGTGAGTTAAACATGGCCTATTAACGAGCTCTCATTAAGCGAGATATTTATCAATGTTTTTTGTGATGGCTTTTACTGGTTACCTTTGTCACAAGAGCATCTCAGGATGCTCCTGATTCCAACTGAACTTTAATTTTTGTAAAACCTTCAATAGCTTTCTCCAGCTTCTTTTCGGCAGCATTGAGCATGTCGCAAACAGAGCTATCAACCTTCCATTCACCTTCTGATTTTTTCAGAAGTGATTCATAAACCGTGTCTTTTACTTCCTTGGCCTGACTATCTGCTGAACCTTCTGTCTGTTCACCCGTTCCACCTCTTGTTTTTATCGTTCTAAAAAGCGCCTTTCTTTTTTCTAAAAGATCAGGCATGTTCGGTACTGGTTGTAATTCTTTCAGGTACTGTCTTGCGTCGTTCATTTCGTCAATGATAAACGTCACCCTTTGCTGAAGGTGATACATTTGCATTTCCGTTTCTGCATTGACAGCCCCTACTATCCTATCCTGAGTCAATTGATGGACGGCATCTTTTGCTCTTGCAAGGGCTTTTTCATACAGAGATACGCTTTCGGATGCCCGTCGGATTAGCGTTTGAATATGCTCTGGGTCCGATATTTTTAAAAGCATTTGGATGCTGTTAATACTAATTGGCTGTTCAGGATTTCTATCATATAACCATTTTGAGTCATACGTTTTTGGTTGTTTGGCTGCTTCTTCAAGGGCAGCGGCACAGAACGACCTCATTTCTTCGAACTTCTTGGCGAAGACGGCAGCTCTTTTAAATTTATCCGAACATTTATTGCATAAGTTATAGGCAATGTCTCCATACACCCAGACTGCCAGAACCGGTGATTGTTGAGCTTCAGGGAATTCACTGTCAAGCATGTTAAGTTCATTTTCATAATCTTCACCTTGTTCCAGTCTTTTACTTAGCAATTGCAGGCGACCACTTATTTCATTCACAAGCTGTGCGTGACTGGATTCCAGCTCTTTACTCTCCAATGATCCAGAATTCCATTGTGTAACTTCTTCTTTAAGCTGATGGTTTCTTTTTTCTCTTGCTTGATATTTTTCTTTTGGCTGTTTCACTTTTTTAATGGTATCAACGAGCGCTTGATTTTCGTAT
The DNA here is from genome assembly GCF_965196975.1 of Endozoicomonas sp. Classification (NCBI taxonomy): domain Bacteria; kingdom Pseudomonadati; phylum Pseudomonadota; class Gammaproteobacteria; order Oceanospirillales; family Endozoicomonadaceae; genus Endozoicomonas; species Endozoicomonas sp. Next base: position 2,204,531 of record NZ_OZ239981.1, on the reverse strand, counting down.
TTTTTCTCACTCATGAGCTCCTTTAAATTTTGTTCGCGTTCCTGCTCAATTTCATCTAATCGGGTGTTACACGCTTCATTAAAGCCTTTGACACAGTCACTGAATTTCTGCTGTTCAATGTGATCTGGACTGGCTTTCTGAACGATTTTTTGATGCACATCTCGGAGTATCGAACAGCAAGTTTTCAGCTGTTGGACAAACTGTTCATGATCAGAAATATCCTTCAGGTAATGACTTTTCAGTGTTTTTAATAAATTGCCTGAGATTTGTGAAGAAACGATGGCTAAACGAATAATGAATACCTTGCTGCCATTTGCTTGTGCCGTTAACAACATTTCATGATCTGATAATGTTTTTAAGAGACACATGGCGGTGTTCAAGAGCTGTGGGTAGTGTAATGATTTCACCAGAATCATCAGAACTGCATTCTCCAGTTGTTTAACTGAGTTATGCCAGAGTTGCCTGGTGTCGTCAGGTACTTTTGCTTCCTGCAGTACCAGTAAACGCCGAAGTGGTTCACTTTGCAGGAGGAAACACAACGACTCCGTAGCCATTTTGAATTCGTCCGGAAATTCAGATATATGCTCAGATAATGTGCTAATGCTGTTAAGAAGGTTATCCAGAGTGTCGACAAGCCTCTCTCTATTACTCTGCGTGTCGTCCTCGCCCAATTTAATCATTTTATAAACAAGGTCGCAGGTTAATTGTATATGCCATTCAATACACTGCCTGGAAAACGTTTTCGGCACATTAGCTGGCTGGCCTTCGCCTGCCTGCTGCTTCAGTTTTATGGGCAGGCATTTTCCCAATGCATAGATCATTCTTTGATTATCGGCTATTTGATTATCAAGACTTTCCTCAAAGAAGGCTTGCTCTTCTGCGCCAAGCTCAAAAATTTTTGATCCATGTTTGATAAATGGCTGGTTTGACAACTGTGGCCGGCAGTAAAGCGTTTGTACCGAAGGGATGAAGGGCGCTTCAAGGTGAAAAACTTTTGGTTCGAAAAAGGCGTAGTAATACATAATTGTCACATCCAGGTTCCAAAGGTCATCGGTTTCTAGCCTTTTTATGTGTTCTCTTGCCTCCGTGGTTTTGGCCATTTTTTTCATATGGCTGATATCGTCAGCAGAAGACTTATGAGATGCCAGTAAAGCTGCCAGGCTCGTTCTTACCTTTTCCCTTTCTGTGAACTTAACCGGATCTAATACGGCTGCGGCATGGCTTAGTTGCCTGCTTAGTGGGTGAATGTTGGCATGGGTTGTTGGTCGAGTCAGAAGCACTTTGGAGGATGGTACCGCTTGCATTTTATGCAGAGGAGGCAATTGTACCAGGCTTCCACTCTCCCTGAGCTGATTCTGCAATTCCCTGTGCTGTTTTTTTAGCTCACTTTTTGAAAACTTTATTCTATTCCCTTTTTCATCAAAACCCTCGTTGGGGCGAATTTTCTGATGAAAGTCGAAGCAATCAATGGAGAGGTAGAGCAGCTTGAGTGAATAAGGAGTTTTTCTGACATCCCCGGGATGCCTGAGTTGAAGAACCTGTTGAACGGAAATGGGCATTCCGGGGCTATCTACCACTTCTGGGGCAGCTAATGGCGTTATTTCGGCATCAGGCTCGTTTGCTTTCGTGTGTTCCACTTGCGCCAGCTGCAAAGCTCCGGAAGATTCTTCACCTGACTCCAGATAAATACCTGCATCGCGATGTCCGCCGGTTGGTACTTTATCGGGTGTGCGCTGTAATAAACCTGAACTATCGCTGACTGGTGGTTTTCTATCTTCAGTGTTGATCGACTCCCTGGTGTTTGGTGTTTTGTTCTTTGCCAGCAGTTTCCTGGATAGGCATCCTTCTCCCTTGCTGCTGTCAAAAGCCTTCTCCTCTTGTCTGCAGTCTGTATGAGCCGTTTGTTTTTGAGAGCCTTGAAGTGCTTTTGGAACAAATTCAGCAGCTTCTGGATCTAAACAGGTTTTCGGTATGGCTGTTCCTCTATCCCCTTTCATCATGGTCATCTCAGGCTGATCCGTCTTGCCCTCAAGTCCCTGGCATCGTTCTTTTTCATGAGAAAGAAACTCAACTGCACCGGAAGATGGCCAGACTGGTGTTTGGTAAGAAGGTACTGGTAAGAAATTTTGATGAGGATTTATGTAATTGGGTGGAACTGTATTGGGTAATTGACACATTTGAGAGGCAGCCCCCCCATGAAAGGGCGTCAAAAGGGCTGTTTCATGGGGGGGCCCTAATAAAATGGCCCCACTGGGCCCAGGAATTAGGGGGCATGTTTGATCGTAAATATCCGGTTCTCTGGCATATGGCAGAGTATTCATGCTGCATGGAGCTTGTTGCAGAAATGAAATGGCAGCAGGAACCGATGGATTTCCAGTGCCCATTGCAGCAAATGGCTGACCGGTCATTTGGGGTGTCGGCAGATAATGGCCCGGCACTGTTGAAGCGGCCAGGATACCTCTTGAAGAAATGTCTGTTTGTTTTGGAGGGTAGGGGGTCGTAATGCCGGGTAACGATGTTTGATAACTTAACGGCAGCTGGTTTTGTGTATTGCCACTTTTCGAGCGAGGAGCTGCAGATGGACTTGGAACTTCTGTTCCTGAAAGGTAAGCGGAAGGGGAGTTGCTCAAATGAGGGAAGGGCATTTTAAAATCACTCCCAGTTAATCTAGAATTAATGAGTTTTTTTAAGTCCATTTCACAAAGGCTTACGAAACACCATTGGCTTAATTAAAATAATGAGCTATGGGTATTCGATTCTGCTAGGTGTTTCGGATCATGCCCTTTTGCCAAAAAGTGACGATTCAGGCAATTTTTAATAGCACTATGGCTTAATCGTGTGCGCAGAAGAATAGCACACCTTATACAGTACGCTTACATTTCATCTTTTCTTACCGGAAGCCATTCTATTTATATGGTAACTATTCAGCACCCAGCAAAGGCGTATTGTTGTAATTTCGAACCGCTTTAAGAAGCGCCTGAAATATGTTCAACCCCTGCTTTTTAGCAGATGATAAATAGCTTCGGATTCGGGTAAACATGGTACCTCCGTCTTCGCTTCTGAAGCAGCCTGAGATCTTCTGCTTAAGTTTGGCCATCCTGGCATCACGTTCACTGCCATTGTTATCGAAGGGAATTGAAAAGTCCGACATGAAGCGCAACGTTTCAACCTTAAACTCAATAAGCCTTTTGAACAGGTTGTAGGCCTTGGTATTCCTGACCTTCTTACGTCCAAGCACCTGTCGTTGTTTTTCCATATAAGCGGTTTCCTTCGTGAGAGCCCTTTGAAGGATTTGGTCGTATATCGTCTCAATGCGAAGCTGTATTGCACCAGGCATTTGAGTCAGACCGGCTGCTTTGTATTTCTTGCAGAAGTGCCAGGAGAGCGTAAGCAATTTCATCAGCCGCAGAGCCAGCTTATTCGCATCCCTATCGACAACTCCCTGAAGCTCTCTCAGATGATGGGCATTACAAAGCACATGCACTGCCGCATAGGCAAAGTAGGACTTCCAATGATCGTGAACCAGAATGCCTGCAAAAGTCAGCAGGATGCCCATTGCATCCATTGCTTCACAACCTCGCCTTTCTGAGAGGTAGTAAAGCGTCCATTGGTCATCTCGCATAATGTGTAACCACCACAGTGAACCGTCAACCCGCATGCCAGTTTCATCCGCTCCTGCAACCGGACTTTCTTGTAAAGCATCGCGGATACTCTGCTCAGTAGAGGCCAGGTTCTCATGGGTATAGGCAACAAAATTGGCAACAGAGCCTGCGCTGACACTCATGCAATAAATAGTATTGAAATACTCAGACACCCGGTGATATGGGATGAAGTGATACTGGTTTAAATGAACAGCCATTGCCTGAGTCACTTCTCCGTATTGAGCAGCGGCTTTCACTCCTTGGGGAAACTCAGCGGTGTTCCGTTTACCACAAGGACATACTTTAACGTCTGCCCAGTACGCGGTAACTTCAAATTCTCCGGGTCTACCTGGATCAAAAACCTGTCGCTCAATGTATTTGGTGGGTTTAATATCGATAAGCGAAGACTGGCAACAGCAACATTTTTCAACCTTCAGATGCCTGACATAATCGGGTAAGGCGACACGTCTCAAACAAGAGCCTTGATGACCTTTCTGGCCACCTGGTTTATTGCCTGAAGATGGTCTAAGGCTTTTGGGGTTCGGTGTTTCCTGTGAGGAGCAGGGGGCTTCTTTGGAAGATGTATCACCTTTATCACTCCCTTTTTTACTGGGCTTTTGATAACCATCTGACGATGGTGGCTTACTACTGTTTTGACTGTTTTTATTAACCCTTTCTTCCAGTTCGCTGCAACGTTCCCGTAAAAGCGCATTCTCGGTCCGAAGCTCTTCATTCTCTTTAAGGAGAGCTTCGGTAAACGGAGTAGCTGGGAAGTCTGGTTCCATACTGGAGATTTGTTAGAAAAATTGAGTATAAGATGATGGTCGAAAAATCAGAAAATTCCAGATTTATATGAAGGGTGCTGAATAGTTACTTTATATGAATGAGCCCAAGAACCATAAAATATACTGTTAACTTGAAATGGTTTTTACAGTGTTCAGGGTGTGCCTATTTTACTTCGTAAGTTTATTCTTATGGCGTCGTTTAAACGCATTTTATTGCATCATGACCATCTTAATGTCGGAATATCCGGAGGTACTTTTTCGATATCAGGCGTTTCCACTATTCATCATAAAGTGGCTGGCGAAGGAGTGTTGCAGAATACGGCTCGCCTCCTCTAGCAGATCTGACTCTATAGTGCAGTAAAGTCCTGCTGAGCGATTCCTGATATTGGGTGAGCTTGTCTTTCCCCTGATGGGCTGTATTACCGGCACAGCAAAAATGCAACCAGGATGACTGACGATCCGATTTGTCCCGGGTTTGTTGTCGGTTGCACTGTTGTTCAGGTTTTTAGTTCAACGGCATTGTGTGATTACCAGGCCGTTGGCAGCCACAGCAACGCTTCTTTACACTGATAATAATCACGGAAACTACGTAGGAGTTTGTGTATAAACTCAGGTTGCCAGTATATCGACTTGACACTATATTTTCTGCATACCGACCGGACGGTATGTTTTGATGGTTAAGGCACAGGTGAATCCCGTGGACAAAAAGCAGCAAATTCTTCAAGCGGCTATTGAGTTGTTTGCCATACAGGGTTACGAAAAGACGTCCATCGCCGCTATTTGCGAACACGTGAAGGTTTCAAAGGGAGCGGTCTTTCACCACTTTAAAAATAAGGAGGAATTACTCAGAGAGGCATTTATCCGCATGGCTCAGATCATGAATGAGATGGCAGACAATCTTGATGTCATTAATGAGGGGCTATCGGCCAAAGAGAAACTGGTGAATCTGCTGGAGCACATCTTTTCATCCATGGCTTCTGCGGAACACAAGTTATATTACCAGTTCGACTTTCAGGTCTTGTCTCAACCTTCGCTACGTCTGGTTTTAAACGATTTGATTGAGGAAAGGTACCGCCTTGCCATGGCATCTTTCCAACCCATTCTGGGGGATGTTCCTTCGGCGGATGGCATGGTTGATGGCCAAATGCTCATTGCTGAGATAGATGGTATCGCACTGAATTATCTCTTTGCAGAAGATGACTACCCGCTGGAAGCCATCAAAGAACGATTCATCAAAAAATATTTGTTATTACTGGGTCTTCAGGACTGAAATGAAAACACCATACGACATCCAATACGAAGCCTTCGCTGCGGCAGGGGGTCTTTATGATGAGCGTCACGCCAGACTCTATGCGCAGTTTGCAGACGACCTGATTGCCGACGGCAGTTTCTCTATCGTCCATGAGGGCGTCGCACACGCCTGCTACACGCCCATCACCATTGATGCAGCACCACACCTCAACTGTTATGTGCTGGCACCATTGGCCGTACTGCCTGAGTACCAGGGTAAGCGATACGCTACTCGACTGATGGATGAGGCTGAAAAGCAACTGGATGCCGACGTGATCTTTGTGATGGGTGACCCCATGCATTACGGGAAACGGTATAACACTGCTCACAAGGTGCTGCCACCGGTGGAAACCCAGGCTCCTCTGGACTGCTGGTTCGCCCGTGAGCTTACTTCAGGTGTTCTGGATGGAGTGGGAGAGTCCACCTCAAGCATCTCAGGTCCGTTCGCCGAGCCACGGATGTGGTCACATCCGAACGAACAGGTGTGACACTCGGGGCGTTTTTCGCCCCCTCTGCGACAGACAGGGTAGATCACTGAATCCAGTGCAGCGGTTAATTCTTTGATGAATGATACCAGGCTGTATTCAATTACATGATGCGGTTTTTCATCGAAATTAATGGAGCGTTTTTGACAGAGTCCCAGCCAATCACAGGTTCATAGTCCGAAGCGGACAGAGAACCAGTTACTTCAAAACGATGACGGCCTGCCTTTCATTTCATAAAGGGCCGTGTCATCAGTCATTAACATTTATGGTTTGGACCTGTTGATGTTTCGTTGCGAACTCAGCGAGGCGCACAGTCGGGCTAAGAAAAGCGTCAACAGGCCCTGGGACTGCTCCATTGAATATATCAAAACACGATCAGCGGGTTCTGCATGTGCTCGCACTGGGTGGTGAAATCCGCTGCTTCCGTGATGAAAGCGGAAAAATCCATGACATTATCTGCTACACAAGGGATGGTCATGTCTTGTCCAGTTTCACGGCTGATGTTTTTAAACGTCTTAAAAGCAAAAAGCTGATCAGTTCTAAAAAGGGCGCACCCTATCGGATCACGGATCTGGGGGCCCGATCCGTTCGATCACAAATGATGCAGCGCTAGCTGCCATAAGAGCGACTGATGGCGTACAAAGGCGCAGTAACGTACTGAAATCGGTGAAAAACTGAGTCTTTGTGCGGTTTTCTAGAAGCGGTGCATCCACGGTCGCTATTTCCAGTGTGACCACCCGCTCTTCAATTTCCGAGTTATTGCGCTCGCGGATCACCTCAGTAGTGTACTGGCTCAGTTCTGCGATTTCATGACGATTGGTTTCAAGCTTAAATGAATCAGGGTACATAAAAATAGAAATAGAGTCATTTTCCAATATTGCCCCGAACGGACCCTTTTTCGTATTTTTAATGAATATAACTGATTGATATTTCTAGGGTCATTGCTTTGTATAAGGAGGTGAACCTTCCTTCTCCATTATCTGCCCTGCCTGATGCCCATGGAGATGGTACGATTTCACTCCCCGAATATTCCCGTCATTGATCAATAGAATCATCAAAAAAAGGACTCATTGCGTTCTATACCAATGTCTTATTTTCCCAGTTACCAAAATAGTTAAGTTATTGAATTACTTACAAGGAGGTAGGGGCATGTTGGACATTAGTAGATATTCAAAGTTGGATGTGGTTGAGTTGGTTCAGGGTACTCAGACACCTCAAGATGGAAACGCTGAGGATAAAGCCTTTAATAAGAAAGTGGCGAAGCTGAGTGATGACCTTTATGTCTATCAGCTGGATGATGACCTTTGTTATGTTATGGAAAGAGTATCAGGCAGTCGTGTCGGTGAGTGGAAAGCCTATCATTCAAGGCAATGCTCAAAACTCCAGGAGGTCAATAATTACATCAAAACTGTAGGCATGAGTGCTGCCAGACGGGCTGAGCCTGATTATCCTTTTACTATGGTGAAATCAACACGTGATCCCCTGCAGCGTTTTGATCATTGCCTGAACTATGCCGATAAAGATGGGACCGAGTGTTGGGTTGCATACGCTGTTCATGGTGCCGTATCTAAACCCTATGAGCATAACCCGGAAAATGTTAAATCCGTTGAAATGGCAATGGCTGTGTTAACCAACCCAGATGCAAAGTTTCAATTGCATATGGGGATAGCAAGAGGTGTCGAATTTGTAGAGAGTAAGCAGAAAATGCATTCTGGCATATCGCTGGATATTCATGGGTTTGCAGCGAAGGTGATGAATCATGTTCATGGTAATCGGTTTATTGTTACCACACCGATGGACTCAATGAGAAAAATATTTGAAAAAAAGCTGGATGATCGTGTGTGTAAAACGGAATGTAATGAGAGTAATAGTTTTGTTCACGTTAAAAGAGATAAGCTTCATTATAGAGACATAGATTCCTTCAAACTGTGCGATGATAATGGTGCTGCTGTTTTTAATGCTGATAATAAAGAGAGTCTGGAAAAGAATGCATGGTTTTTCGAAAATACTCAACCAAGTATTCACTTGGAGTAGTTCAGACTTAATCTGACATTTTCTTCTCATCAAAAGAAAAGGGTTACCGATTTAGAAAGAAGGTGAGTTCACTGAAATCTAAATCATTAAAGGTGACCCTTATGATTCACACCAACCAGAAAATCATCAAGCACAAGGTCGGGCTACTGAACCTTGCAGATGAGCTCGGAAACATCTCTAAAGCCTGTAAAACCATGGGTGTCTCCAGAGATACATTTTATCGTTACCGGGATGCTGTTGATGAAGGTGGGGTCGAAGCACTTCTTGATCAAAGCCGAAGAGTTCCAAACCTCAAAAACCGAGTAGACCCCGCTGTTGAAATGAGTATGCGGTAGAAGATCCTGCCCATGGGCAGGCCCGTGTTTCCAATGAACTTCGCAAGCAAGGTATCTTCGTCTCTCCCAGCGGTGTGAGAAGCATCTGGCTAAGAAATGATCTGGGAAGCTTCAAACTGCGCCTCAAAGCCCTTGAAGAGAAAGTGGCTCGAGAAGGAATCATTCTCACCGAGTCCCAGGTCAGGGCACTTGAGCGCAAGAAGCTGGATGATGAGGCCAGTGGTGAGATTGACACAGCGCACCCTGGCTACCTTGGTTCACAGGACACTTTCTATGTTGGAACCTTTAAAGGTGTTGGCCGCGTTTATCAGCAGACTTATGTTGATACTTACTCCAAGGTAGCGCAGGCCAAACTCTATAAGACAAAGACCCCAATTACGGCTGCAGACCTGCTCAATGACCGCGTGTTGCCATTCTATGAAGCTCAAGAGCTACCTGTGCTCAGAATACTGACAGACAGAGGTACAGAGTATTGTGGTCGTGCTGATCAACACGATTATCAACTTTACCTGGCGGTGAACGACATTGAACATACGAAGACGAAAACCCGGCATCCACAAACGAATGGAATCTGTGAACGCTTCCATAAAACGATTCTGCAGGAGTTTTATCAACCTGCATTGAGAAAGACGCTGTATACGAGTATTGAGATGATTCAGTCAGATCTGGACGAATGGTTAATTCACTACAATACTGAGCGTACCCATCAAGGTAAGCAGTGCAACGGGAGAACGCCGATAGAAACACTGATTGATGGGAAAGAGATCTGGAAGGAAAAGTTCATAGCCTGAATTTAACCTGACAGACACCTTCTTGAAAATCGGTAACTGTCAGGTCAGGTCTGAACTTCTACAATTCACGGGTGCTCTCTCTGAATGATTGAAACAATAGTGCTCTATTTTCACAGCTACTATGGGAACACCACTCATAATAGTTAACTGTCATGCCCGCTTCTGTTATTTCCAGCTCTACCAAAAGCATCGTTTTGCAAATTGAAGTTTCTATAGATTCAGGCAACATGCTGAATCTTGAAGATAGTTTACAGCGTGCACTCAATGAAGCCGGGCAGCTTGGAACAAAAGAGTTATTGGGGCTATTTGAATCACCCAATAAAGAACCTATCGTCGTTAATCAGCAGAAGTGGAACTACAAAGGAAAGGTTCTTAAGCACTATGAAACCTTATACGGTCGTATACCTTTGGAGCGCTCCGTATATCAGGGTGTCAGAGGTGGCAGTACTCTGGCAGCACTTGATCTTCGTGCCGGTATTATTGGTTCAGCTACCCCCAAATTTGCCAAGTCTATCGCCTGGAAATACAGCCAGATGCCAGCGCCTGCGGTAAAAGAAGATTTTGAGACCAACCATCAAAGGACGCTTTCAAATTCTTATATCAAGCATTTATCGGACAGAGTAGGTGCATTAATTGAAGACCAGCAAGACACTCACTACCACCTTCCTCCACTAAAAGAGCCTGTTGAAACAATAGCCATTGGTCTGGATGGAACCTGCATGCTGCTTTGTGAAGAAGGCTGGAGGGAAGCCATGTGTGGGACATTGAGCCTATATTCTGCAGATGGAGACAGGCTCCACACGATATATACAGCCAGTTCGCCAGAGTATGGTAAACAAAGCTTTATGAGCAAGCTCGACGAGGAGATTGCAGATCTAAAACGACTCTACCCAAATGCCACATACATCGGGGTAGCTGACGGGGCTAGAGAAAACTGGAGTTATTTGAAACAACATACCTCTGGGCAGATACTCGATTTTTATCATGCATCTGAATATTTAGCTGGAGCAGCGGAAGCACTGTTTCCAACCAGTAAGGCGAAGCGACACCAGTGGCTTGAAGACAGGCTACATAGTTTGAAAAACAAGCGTGGAGCAGCCAAAAAAATCCTTCAGGAAATTGAATCAGCCGAGCTCCCGAAAAAGACAATCGCACTGACAGAGAAGCGCTACAAAGCTGTGAGCTATTTTACAAACAATCACCAGTTAATGAATTATCATCAGGCGCTTAAACGCCATTGGCCAATAGGTTCAGGAGTTACTGAAGCGGCTTGTAAGACTCTGGTAAAGCAACGATTATGTGGTTCTGGAATGAGGTGGAAAGCAACAGGAGCGGAAGTGCTTTTGACAACAAGAGCACTGATCCAGAGTAAGGGGCGCTGGGAACAACTTTGGTCTGAGTTCATGACTGGAAAGGTTGAAGCTAACCTATGAGTCAGTTATCAAATTGAGAGAGCACCCCAATTCACTGTCCGTATGTTGCGATTAAAATATAGTGTTTAGAGTCGGGTATGGTGTGTGATTTTTACGGTAAAGCTTCAGAAGAGTTGATACTGTTCTCCGTAGATATACTCCTCTGAACTTTTACCGAAATCATTAATCTTCTTGATCCATAACCAACCATTGAGTTGAGAATGTTAAAATTTTTAATACATTGCTCGTTTGCATTCTGTATGGATCTGACTGCTTTTTTATTCGTAACTATTCAGCACCCTTCATATAAATCTGGAATTTTCTGATTTTTCGACCATCATCTTATACTCAATTTTTCTAACAAATCTCCAGTATGGAACCAGACTTCCCAGCTACTCCGTTTACCGAAGCTCTCCTTAAAGAGAATGAAGAGCTTCGGACCGAGAATGCGCTTTTACGGGAACGTTGCAGCGAACTGGAAGAAAGGGTTAATAAAAACAGTCAAAACAGTAGTAAGCCACCATCGTCAGATGGTTATCAAAAGCCCAGTAAAAAAGGGAGTGATAAAGGTGATACATCTTCCAAAGAAGCCCCCTGCTCCTCACAGGAAACACCGAACCCCAAAAGCCTTAGACCATCTTCAGGCAATAAACCAGGTGGCCAGAAAGGTCATCAAGGCTCTTGTTTGAGACGTGTCGCCTTACCCGATTATGTCAGGCATCTGAAGGTTGAAAAATGTTGCTGTTGCCAGTCTTCGCTTATCGATATTAAACCCACCAAATACATTGAGCGACAGGTTTTTGATCCAGGTAGACCCGGAGAATTTGAAGTTACCGCGTACTGGGCAGACGTTAAAGTATGTCCTTGTGGTAAACGGAACACCGCTGAGTTTCCCCAAGGAGTGAAAGCCGCTGCTCAATACGGAGAAGTGACTCAGGCAATGGCTGTTCATTTAAACCAGTATCACTTCATCCCATATCACCGGGTGTCTGAGTATTTCAATACTATTTATTGCATGAGTGTCAGCGCAGGCTCTGTTGCCAATTTTGTTGCCTATACCCATGAGAACCTGGCCTCTACTGAGCAGAGTATCCGCGATGCTTTACAAGAAAGTCCGGTTGCAGGAGCGGATGAAACTGGCATGCGGGTTGACGGTTCACTGTGGTGGTTACACATTATGCGAGATGACCAATGGACGCTTTACTACCTCTCAGAAAGGCGAGGTTGTGAAGCAATGGATGCAATGGGCATCCTGCTGACTTTTGCAGGCATTCTGGTTCACGATCATTGGAAGTCCTACTTTGCCTATGCGGCAGTGCATGTGCTTTGTAATGCCCATCATCTGAGAGAGCTTCAGGGAGTTGTCGATAGGGATGCGAATAAGCTGGCTCTGCGGCTGATGAAATTGCTTACGCTCTCCTGGCACTTCTGCAAGAAATACAAAGCAGCCGGTCTGACTCAAATGCCTGGTGCAATACAGCTTCGCATTGAGACGATATACGACCAAATCCTTCAAAGGGCTCTCACGAAGGAAACCGCTTATATGGAAAAACAACGACAGGTGCTTGGACGTAAGAAGGTCAGGAATACCAAGGCCTACAACCTGTTCAAAAGGCTTATTGAGTTTAAGGTTGAAACGTTGCGCTTCATGTCGGACTTTTCAATTCCCTTCGATAACAATGGCAGTGAACGTGATGCCAGGATGGCCAAACTTAAGCAGAAGATCTCAGGCTGCTTCAGAAGCGAAGACGGAGGTACCATGTTTACCCGAATCCGAAGCTATTTATCATCTGCTAAAAAGCAGGGGTTGAACATATTTCAGGCGCTTCTTAAAGCGGTTCGAAATTACAACAATACGCCTTTGCTGGGTGCTGAATAGTTACTTTTATTCTAAAGAGGTTTCTTTAATACCCGCTTTTCTGCAAAACAATGCCTTCCATTCCCTGTGCTTCAGGGATCTCTAAAGGTTCAACGGTGAGCATAAAAACCATTCCAATAATTATCTGAATTGGCAGTACATTCCGTACCATTTATCCATGTTACTGAATCCGCGCATGTGAATTATGAGCGTACGTTGCTTTGTAGAAGCTCTGAAATGGCCGTTAAAGCTGACCTGATTTTTTCCTCCGTTGGTTTTTCTGCTTTGCCGGGGTAGGCAAATCGATCAGGGTCACTTTCACCTTTTGAGAGCTGAAACTCCAGGCTAGCTTTTATGTATTCTCCCAGTGTTGTCATTAATACGTGTTCATAGTGACCCTTTTTCTGGAAGTGAGTCATTATTGGCAGCCTGCTTTGATGAGTGTCTGGTGTCAGCTCTGCAAGGTGAGTATGGTCTGGAACTGGTCCCAGCCTATAATTATATAGGTCGCGTTCTCCAAGTATTCCTAAAAATGCACAAAGCATAGTGCAGTAATTTCTTGAGGACGTTGAATGAAAAGGAACACCATTAAATAAATATACCGCATCTCTTCCATCAGAGTCTGGACAACTAACTTCCAGGTAGTGATCTGTCTGAGAGTTGCAATAATTAATAATTTGTTGAGATATTGCTTTGTTGGCATCGCAATAAATATCATTAGGTATTGCATAACCAATGATTTTTTCACTAAAGCCATCACGGAGTGCCGTCAGCCCGATTAAAACAAGGTCCGGATCTCTTGAATCATCCTGATAGGTTTGAACGGATGGGTCTGAACGCCACACTTGCATCTTTGTCTGCTCTTCAAGGTGAGGTATTTTTTTCCCAATATCAGCATCAGTGTAGAGAACAAGTTTATCTTTTGGGATTTCAACCAGAAAGACATTTTCAGGACAGTCCAGTACATCAAGCATTATGCTTTCTTTATCAGTAGTCCCATAGCTTCTTTTTTCATGCAAAATATCTAAAACTTCTGAATTGTTCGTCATGAGGTAATAATCAACATTGGTTCCGCTGTTTTCAGCCGTATTTATATGCATAAAACTGGCGGCGTCATCACTGGATTCTTCCAGCCGCTGGATTAGCGAAACCATCTCATCAGTACCATATTGAATACATTGTGATGCGAGAGTGTTATATAGCTCACAAACTATACAGTACTGCTCCATATGGTCTAATGCTTTAAAGGTATCAAGTCTACAGGTATAAATTCCGGGTGCTCTCTCTGAATGATTGAAACAATAGTGCTCTATTTTCACAGCTACTATGGGAACACCACTCATAATAGTTAACTGTCATGCCCGCTTCTGTTATTTCCAGCTCTACCAAAAGCATCGTTTTGCAAATTGAAGTTTCTATAGATTCAGGCAACATGCTGAATCTTGAAGATAGTTTACAGCGTGCACTCAATGAAGCCGGGCAGCTTGGAACAAAAGAGTTATTGGGGCTATTTGAATCACCCAATAAAGAACCTATCGTCGTTAATCAGCAGAAGTGGAACTACAAAGGAAAGGTTCTTAAGCACTATGAAACCTTATACGGTCGTATACCTTTGGAGCGCTCCGTATATCAGGGTGTCAGAGGTGGCAGTACTCTGGCAGCACTTGATCTTCGTGCCGGTATTATTGGTTCAGCTACCCCCAAATTTGCCAAGTCTATCGCCTGGAAATACAGCCAGATGCCAGCGCCTGCGGTAAAAGAAGATTTTGAGACCAACCATCAAAGGACGCTTTCAAATTCTTATATCAAGCATTTATCGGACAGAGTAGGTGCATTAATTGAAGACCAGCAAGACACTCACTACCACCTTCCTCCACTAAAAGAGCCTGTTGAAACAATAGCCATTGGTCTGGATGGAACCTGCATGCTGCTTTGTGAAGAAGGCTGGAGGGAAGCCATGTGTGGGACATTGAGCCTATATTCTGCAGATGGAGACAGGCTCCACACGATATATACAGCCAGTTCGCCAGAGTATGGTAAACAAAGCTTTATGAGCAAGCTCGACGAGGAGATTGCAGATCTAAAACGACTCTACCCAAATGCCACATACATCGGGGTAGCTGACGGGGCTAGAGAAAACTGGAGTTATTTGAAACAACATACCTCTGGGCAGATACTCGATTTTTATCATGCATCTGAATATTTAGCTGGAGCAGCGGAAGCACTGTTTCCAACCAGTAAGGCGAAGCGACACCAGTGGCTTGAAGACAGGCTACATAGTTTGAAAAACAAGCGTGGAGCAGCCAAAAAAATCCTTCAGGAAATTGAATCAGCCGAGCTCCCGAAAAAGACAATCGCACTGACAGAGAAGCGCTACAAAGCTGTGAGCTATTTTACAAACAATCACCAGTTAATGAATTATCATCAGGCGCTTAAACGCCATTGGCCAATAGGTTCAGGAGTTACTGAAGCGGCTTGTAAGACTCTGGTAAAGCAACGATTATGTGGTTCTGGAATGAGGTGGAAAGCAACAGGAGCGGAAGTGCTTTTGACAACAAGAGCACTGATCCAGAGTAAGGGGCGCTGGGAACAACTTTGGTCTGAGTTCATGACTGGAAAGGTTGAAGCTAACCTATGAGTCAGTTATCAAATTGAGAGAGCACCCTGACTGTTAATCGTTGATAACTGCACACTTTGAAGCGCTTCTTTAGTTCTTTTCAAGTGAAGTGCTGCATCTATTTCACTGTTGTCAGGGTGCATAATGCCTTTATCAATGAGTAATGAAAAGGCATTGTGAAACGCTTCCAGTTCACCTTTTGTGGCAGCTATTTGTAATCCTTGAGAGTTTGCCTTCTTAATTTGAAGGAGCTCAAAAAAATAGGGAAAGGCAACTTCACGTACCTTATCCTGCCACTCTTTAGTAAACAGTAAACCTTCTTCTCGACTGAGCTGTTGATTATGACTGTGATATACCCTCATCGCTGATTTTAAGGTCTGGCAGCCTTTTAACCGATTCAGGGCACTTTTCAGTGTTTCGGACATTGGTCCTACTTTACGGTTATTAGCCGTATCAATTTGCCGTTGTTTTCCGCCCGCCGGAATGTCTTTACCACTGGATCTGGCTTCTGAAATAGTTCTTGCACCTTTTTTACCGTGTCTAACTGTCTGGCTGAGGGGCTGGTTTTGACCCGGCATCTGATCGCTTCGTGCGTTTCTTCGAATAAATGGCATATTTAAATCCTTTTAAATCATTGGGTTATCAGTTTTGTTTGCTGCCTTTCCAATATGTTGTATTGAGGATGGTTTATTGGCTGTGCCAAATGGTGTTATTCGATATTCTTACCTATAAGGTTAGTTTTATGCTGTCATTAGATACAGTTAGAGAGAGTGAATCCATTAGACATAGGTAAAACATTGGAGGATGACAGAGAGTAGCCCTTAATTAATCAGAAGAACTGCTCAGGAGGATCCCCCAGAGGCATAAAGGGTTATGGGGTTAGACACTTAATCTCGATGAAATGGGCAGCCCCCTTTATTTTTAATATCGGTGTTTTGCTGCTCTGAGAGGTAAATGGGCAATGTACCGTTCCACACTGGCAGTGCCAGATCCTCCTCTTCTTCGTTGGGGCCACCTTTGCGGCTTTTATAAGACGCTTCGTGAATGGTCAGTTTCAGCAATGCCGTGGCTTTACGCTCCTTGTTACTAGGGGGACGAATCTGACTCCACCGTCCGGGTTCGATATCCTCAATGATACTTTTGAAGGCGTGATCAAATTCTTCGGTGGATTCCACCCGGCTGCCGCTGCAGAAAAGCACCGCAGACCGGTAATTGACTCCGGTATGGTAGGCCGACTTGGAGAGCACCCACTCACTGGCCTCGGCAAACGAAATGCATATTTCACTGCCGGCGGAAATCAGCTTATCCAGCCGGGATTTATTCAGAGTATGGAAATAGAGGTACTCATCTATCCGCCAGAAGGTCATGGGAATGACGACCGGACACTGGCTCTCTGGATCATGGAAAGCCATATGGCCAAGCTTTAAATCATCGATAAGCTGAAATACATCGGCCTTATTATAGGAGGCGCGTTTGCTGCCACGGCGTACGGTTGAGCGTGGACTGCTGGTAAACTGGCTGTCTATTTCTTCATGCTCGTATTGAGAGTATTGGCTCATGTCCCGTTTCCATTGCTGATTTCCATCTACTCAGTTCAGCTAAAGTATCGTAAGCTATTGGTGCTCTTATAAGGTCCAATTTATAAAAATTCAGGGTGCCAATTTGGATTTGCGAAATATCCAACTCCAGCAGAAAAAACAGCACAGCCATGGTTTGTCGTTAACCCAACAGCTTTTTCTGGCCCTGCGGGAGAAAATTCTTTCTCAGCAGCTATTAGTCGGCAGTCGCTTACCTGCATCGCGTATCCTGGCGAAAGATCTGGGGGTTAGCCGAAATACAGTAAACAGTGTCTATGAACAGCTGCGTGCGGAGGGGTATGTCAACAGTCGTGAAGGCAGTGGTTTTTACATCAGTGAGCAATTGCCCCAGTTTGATCGTTCCCCCCATATTGCCAGGGGAAAGCCTGTTCAGGATTGGCCTCCACTGTCGGACTATGGCCATCAGCTGCTGAAGCGCCCTGGAGGGCATGGCTCAAAGCCAAAAGACATTGCCAATTTACCCTTCTCTGTAGGTTTGCCGGATTTTCAGGCATTCCCGATCAAGATCTGGCAACAGCTGATACGGCGGCACAGTGATCGACCAATTCTGATGGGCTATCACAGCCATCAGGGGTACGCGCCGCTTCGGAATGCGCTGGCAGACTACCTCAATATCAGCCGTGGGCTGAAATGCCAGCCTGAGCAGATCGTCATTACCCAGGGGGCTCAGCAGGGGCTGGCACTGTGCGCACAGTTACTGATGAACGCCGGTGATACGGCGCTGGTGGAAGAACCCGGCTACTCGGGAGCACGCAAAGCCCTGATGTCAAACGGTGCCAGCCTTCAAGCGGTCACTCATGGTGATAATGGCATTAATGTCGGTGCACTGCCCGAAGGTGAGTACCGGCTTCTCTGCTGTACGCCGACCCATCAATACCCCATGGGCGGGATTCTGACGGCCAGTGAGCGCCTGCAACTGCTGCAATGGGCCGAAAGAAACCGTTGCTGGATTGTAGAAGACGACTACGACAGTGAGTTTCATTACTACAGTCAGCCGATTGCGGCGATGGCCGGAATGGCTGAGCGTACACCGGTGATTTATATGGGCAGTTTCAGTAAGACGCTTCTGCCAGGGTTGCGTCTTGGATACCTGGTGGTTCCTGAGCACCTGGTCGGTGTGTTTGTTGATGCTAAAGCCTTCAGCGGGGGAGAGACACCGCTGTTAACTCAGGCCGTCGTGGCGGACTTTATTGAGGAAGGGCATTTTTACCGTCATCTCCGCCGAAGCAGAAAACTCTATCAGCAAAAGTGGGAGCATATGCAGCGTTTGTGTGAACAACACCTGGCCGGGATAATGACCCCGGTGGCACAAAGTGCTGGTATGCATCTGGCACTGGTATTTAACCATCAGCAGATTGATGATCGTAAAGTCTGCCAGGAATTTGCCATGAAAGGGTTTGGTGGCAGTCCACTCAGCAGCTATTACCATTCATCTCGACCACAAAAAGGACTGGTGCTGGGCTTTGCGAACACCTCTGAAGACGAACGGGTTAAAGGTATTAAAACGCTGAGCCAGTTACTGTAGTTTATTAACCCGATCGATAAAGTCAGTAAACACTGTGACCAGCTCAGTGTTTACTGGTAAAGAAGGGGGGGGAAGTTTCAAGATTAACACTGGCTTCAGTTGCTGAATCTTTCAGTACATGGTTCATGCCCTGAATAATGACTTTTTGAGCTTTTGGGCTTGCTGTGGCAAGAAACTCTGCGTCGTGAATACCCACCTGAAGATCAGTAGATCCCTGGATAATCAGGGTAGGAATCTTGAGCTTGGCCACCTCAATTGCCGGATCGTATTGAACCCAGGAAATCATATAGGGTTGGACACTGGGGCGGAAAAGTGAATTGAGCACAGGGTCTCTTTTCCAGAGAGCCAGAGTGGGTATCCAGTGAGATAATCGACTCGGATTGCCTGGCAAAAAGATTAATTGTGGTGACTATCAGTGGGGTGCTCTCTCAATTTGATAACTGACTCATAGGTTAGCTTCAACCTTTCCAGTCATGAACTCAGACCAAAGTTGTTCCCAGCGCCCCTTACTCTGGATCAGTGCTCTTGTTGTCAAAAGCACTTCCGCTCCTGTTGCTTTCCACCTCATTCCAGAACCACATAATCGTTGCTTTACCAGAGTCTTACAAGCCGCTTCAGTAACTCCTGAACCTATTGGCCAATGGCGTTTAAGCGCCTGATGATAATTCATTAACTGGTGATTGTTTGTAAAATAGCTCACAGCTTTGTAGCGCTTCTCTGTCAGTGCGATTGTCTTTTTCGGGAGCTCGGCTGATTCAATTTCCTGAAGGATTTTTTTGGCTGCTCCACGCTTGTTTTTCAAACTATGTAGCCTGTCTTCAAGCCACTGGTGTCGCTTCGCCTTACTGGTTGGAAACAGTGCTTCCGCTGCTCCAGCTAAATATTCAGATGCATGATAAAAATCGAGTATCTGCCCAGAGGTATGTTGTTTCAAATAACTCCAGTTTTCTCTAGCCCCGTCAGCTACCCCGATGTATGTGGCATTTGGGTAGAGTCGTTTTAGATCTGCAATCTCCTCGTCGAGCTTGCTCATAAAGCTTTGTTTACCATACTCTGGCGAACTGGCTGTATATATCGTGTGGAGCCTGTCTCCATCTGCAGAATATAGGCTCAATGTCCCACACATGGCTTCCCTCCAGCCTTCTTCACAAAGCAGCATGCAGGTTCCATCCAGACCAATGGCTATTGTTTCAACAGGCTCTTTTAGTGGAGGAAGGTGGTAGTGAGTGTCTTGCTGGTCTTCAATTAATGCACCTACTCTGTCCGATAAATGCTTGATATAAGAATTTGAAAGCGTCCTTTGATGATTGGTCTCAAAATCTTCTTTTACCGCAGGCGCTGGCATCTGGCTGTATTTCCAGGCGATAGACTTGGCAAATTTGGGGGTAGCTGAACCAATAATACCGGCACGAAGATCAAGTGCTGCCAGAGTACTGCCACCTCTGACACCCTGATATACGGAGCGCTCCAAAGGTATACGACCGTATAAGGTTTCATAGTGCTTAAGAACCTTTCCTTTGTAGTTCCACTTCTGCTGATTAACGACGATAGGTTCTTTATTGGGTGATTCAAATAGCCCCAATAACTCTTTTGTTCCAAGCTGCCCGGCTTCATTGAGTGCACGCTGTAAACTATCTTCAAGATTCAGCATGTTGCCTGAATCTATAGAAACTTCAATTTGCAAAACGATGCTTTTGGTAGAGCTGGAAATAACAGAAGCGGGCATGACAGTTAACTATTATGAGTGGTGTTCCCATAGTAGCTGTGAAAATAGAGCACTATTGTTTCAATCATTCAGAGAGAGCACCCTATCAGTGAAAACAGTAAGAGGCTTTTTTCGTATCCCAGTTGTATGGGGTTCCATAAAAAAAAAATGAGCATAGAACACAGTATTTAATGGTAACAGGGCTTAATGATGTTATTCGAAGCATTTTTCCAGGTTTTTGTCAGTGCAATGATGGGCATCAATATAATAAGTACATGGGCTGTCATGAGGCGGATTGAAATCAGCTTTGTGTTTGTTAGTCGTGATGTTGGCGGCAACCGCCTGTATTCCTGTGTGACTGGAGTTGACAGTATCAATGATGATTTTATTGCAGGTTTGTATTGTTAGTTTTTTTTTGAGATTGAATTGTTGAAAAATAGGTATGGGTATTTATTTCAGGTGTAAGTATATTATTAATAATATTTTTTTCTGGAATGAAAATTAATTTTAATTCAAATTAAAAGATAGTGGTTTTTTATTTGACGAGTATTTGTTCGTTTGATTTTTTTTGTTGATTAAGAACTTAACTGTTTTATGTTGGTCATATTTTTGCGATTAACTAAAGCGTGGACGTTGAGGATAAAAAAGACAGCTGTTTTCTGCTCTTCATGATCTTGGTAACTTCTTGGTGTTTTTTCAATCCGGTTTTTATTAAAAGAATCGGAACGTCGTCAAAGATATTTAAAGCATTCGGAGTAATTATTTTGGGACCGTCATCGTCATCACTATCTCAATATAGACATCAAATTGGGCAGTTTGAGAATAGAGAGTCAAGCAGCAGGGTAGAGGATAGAGCGCTTGAAAGAGCGATTGCACGTGCCACCCGTAATGATCAGGGTAATTATAATGGGCGATCGGTTACAGCAGCAAAAGCGATGATTGGTGTTATTATTGCCTCATCGATTGCTGCAGGGGTTGCTAGTGCTGCTACGAGCAGTTCTTCGGGTTCTGGTTGTTTACGTGTTACCAGGGCAAGTCAAAATGGAACAGGTTTTGGGGCAGTTAATGTTACTAATACTTGTGATTGGGGCGAAAGAGTTACATTCAAGCAGGAATGTATTAAGAGAAATAATGGACACCAAAAATCTTTTGATATTAAGCCTCATGAAAATACTATCCTTAGTAATGTTAAGGGTCGCTGTTATAGAGAAGGTAGATGGAAATCAGAAAGGGTTTATACCGAAAAAGAAGTGATGTGCGAAATAGCCAGAGGCTCAAATCATAATAAGTATGTTCGGATGGCTAAAGACTGGGTGTCGAGTTCTGGTACATCCTGCTCTCAAGGAAAAAAAATTCAGCGTGAGCGTATGGAGGAAATGAAAGAAGGTTTATCTACATGTTATGATTTAGATAATAAAGATAAGTTTAGTTTAAAATCGGAAGAAAAAGAAAAATGTTTCACTGTATTAACCGATGCTGCGAAATTGATGAAAGAGGAAAATCAAGGTGTATATTCATTAATGCTTGATCAGGCTGCAGCTGAATTCGATCCCGGTGAATGTAAAGGACATGTTACTCTCCAGAGGTATGGAGGTGTTTTTACTAGAGTTTGTGATAAATTGAATGAAGAAGAGGCTAAGAAAACGGATGATCAGCCTGGAACAGTAAATGATCTCTTGTGTGAATTGGCTAAAGGGCCAGAGAATAATATGCAGGCTGTAAAAGCTCGAGAGTTGCTATCTAGAGGTGATATTAGCTGTTCGGAAAGTAAAAAGCTTACAAGAGAAGAAATGATAGATTTGCAAGATATGTTAGTAGAGTGTGTTAGTTATGAAGGCTCTTTAAGGGAAAGTATCAGTACAGATAAAAGGAAAAGTTGTTATGAAACTCTGAAATCTGCAAGTGATTTTGTAAGGTCAAGAAATAAAGATGGAGACGAAGGGAGAGCAAATCTGTTAAGCATTGCAGCAGACGAGATTTATTCTGGGTTTGGTGGTAGATATATAAATTATAATGGATTGAGAGGGGTGATGGGTAGCGTATATGATGCATTATCTGACTTGGTGAACTTTGATTCTGGGGGGGGGGATGGTTCAAAGGGGAGAATGGAACAAATTAAGACGGCAGATGAAATGCTGTGTGGATTTTCATATGGAGTTGATTCTGATCCACAAGTTAAGTTGGCTAAGCAGTGGGTTGATAGTTCTAGTATGAATTGCATGTCAATGATAGAAGCTGGTGGCAGGGATGTGATTGAGCAATTACAAAAAGACTTGGTTAAATGTTACGGTTTTGATGGTAAATCTAGAAAAGATATCCCCAAAGAAGATAAAGAACAGTGTCAACAGGCTCTTACGGATGCTGCTTATTTAATGACTAAAGGGGTTGAGAATGGTGAAGTGTATGCTCAGTTATTGAGAAGTGCCGTTGTTGATTTTAGTCCTGATCGATGCGATGGTTACATCAATTTAAACTCTATTAAATCATCGCTTTCAAAAGCAAGTGAAATACTTAAAGCCAAATTAGGCGTCGATATTGAAGGTGACTAATTTCTGAAAATACTCTTCTAAACTGGAGCATAGGAGAGAAGAATAGATGCCATAATTAAATATTGCCTGTGGAGTCTACCTATAGACTCGCAAAGGAAAGTAGGTGCGATACAAAGTTTCGAGTAACTCGATTTGTTAGTGGGTTATATGTGTGAGGTACTTTTTAAAGCTCTCCCTTGTCACACATTTAACCCTCTACCAAATTTCATTCTTCACCTTCTGCCAGATTAAGAAACTTCAAGCCAAGACTTAAAAGCAGAATAGCGATGGGTAGCGTCAGTATCTGCCAGCTGAGGTTGTCGATGTTCATTAAAACAATTTCAAGGAACTTAACAAACAGAATAATCACGATCACCTCGGCCAGGACATTCTTCAGGTGCCCAATATTGGGTGTTTTGATCCAGGCAAGCACACTGGTACCGTCGTCGTTTGCTGGTTTCTTGTTGGAAATAAACAGCGTAAACACGCCATGGGCGAAAATAAACAGCACAAAGGCAATCAGGAAGGTATCCAGCGACTTGATCAAATAGGAGGTGGCAATGTCGGCTGTATCCAGGTGGGCAAGGCTTTTATGAGGGATTTTTCCCAGGAAAACCACGGCAAAAGCGGCGTAGGTTTTGGTCGCGCCAACAATAAAGAGCAGGAATGAACCAAGGGTTGAGCAGACAATGGCCACCCAGCCAATATAGCGAAAGATATTGAATGTTTTTTTCATGGCAAACGCATCACATGGAATGGTTTACCCAGTATATGCAACAGCAGGAAAGGATAACCGGTATCGCAAAGTACCGGCTATCCCGTTAATCAACAGCATTGAATGTGACGCTTCAGGTAGACGCTTTCAGTATGGCATCCAGCAACGCTTTATAGTTGTCTTCCATCGGGTAATCACCGGATGTCCAGCCCAGTCTGACCAGAACCGTATTGGCAGAGGGAATGATCATCACGGATTGTTTGCGATTTCCCAGCATGGCATAAGCATCTTCCGGGAGTGATGGCCAGCGCAGCTGATCATCTCCCCGGTTCAGCCAGAACTGGTAGCCATAAGACTTTTCATTGTCACTGGTGTTGGGCGCTTGTGCGGCAGTTACCCAGTTATCCGGCAGCAGCTTCTGTCCATTAATGTCACCGCTATTGGCCATAATCAAGCCGAACCGAGCCCAGTCCCTGCCAGAGGCATAGAGGTATGAGCTGCCCACCAGAACACCGGACGCATCGGGTTCAAAGGTGGCGGTCGAAATCCCGGCGGGCACAAATAATTCGGTTTGAACAAAGTCCATGGTTTGAGCCGGATCACTGCCCAGTGTCTGATGGATATAACGGGAAAGCAGATTCGTTGTGCCGGAGGAATAGGAAAAATGGCTGCCAGGTTCATGATCCAGTGGGCTGGTCATGGCAACATCCGAGGCACTGGGCGCAGTAAACAGCATATGGGTAGCATCACTGCCCGGAGCATAGGTTTCATCAAAGGCCAGACCACTGCTCATCTGCAGTAACTGCTCAAGGGAAAGTTCAGCCCGTGTATCCGTCCACTGGTCAAACAGTGCAGTGTCGTTTTTTGACACTTTCCCGAGGGCTTCCAGACGGCCCAGCATCATGGCCGTTATGCTTTTCCCCATGGACCAGCCTAATAAGGGAGTCGTCTGATTAAACCCGTTGCCATAGGCTTCGGCAATAATCTGGCCATCCTGAACCACCACCATGGCACGGCTGTCGAGCCCATTGCGATTGTCTTCAGCAAGCATCGATTCAAGGACATTCTGAATAGCCGGGTTAACCGTGCCGACGTGGTTTCCTTTCGGCCAGGGGGCATGATCCGGTTCTGGTAATGGCTGTGATGCCAATTGGTCCAGTGTATCGACACCATCAACATCAATGGTGCATCCCAGTCCCTGGCGGTAGGTAGCAACTGTGGGCGCCAGGCCAAAAAGATCAGCACTCACCTGACTGGGGGTATTGGAGTATTTAAGGTTAACCAGCTCTGTAACTGGAGAATAGGACGACAGGTCACTGACAATTTGTTGATCATCAAGACCGCTGATAAAGCGTGCGGAACAGGCCAGTTTGGCACTGAGGCTGGTGGCCACCTGAACCGCATGACCCAGATTAAACAGGGAGAACCCCAGAAAATAGGGCGGAACAGCAATCAGCAGGCCAGAAAACAGAGCCAGAGAAATCAATAGCTTTTTCATTATTGTTATTCTTTTGGGTTAGTTACAACGTCTGGCAAAGCTTATGGTGATCTGGGTCGGAAATCCAGTGGTTAACGCTGTTGATAGGTGTCTTTTAGTGGTTTTTCTGGAGGCAATTACCCATAAACGGGCCTATGGTTATCGAGTTAGACGACAAGTAGCCAGTAGTGAGCAGAAGAGGTTGTTATGAGCCATTTACGGATTCCAGCTAATTGGACGATCCAGCGTTCTACCCCTTTTTTTACCAAAGACAATGTACCGGAGGCGTTATTAACTCATCACAATACTGCAGCAGGTGTTTTTGGACAGCTGTGTGTGATGGAAGGTAGCGTAATCTATTACGGTTTTGCCGATCAGCAGGCGACGGAGCCAGAGGTAACGGTGGTCATCAATGCTGGTGAATTTGCCACCAGCCCACCTCAATACTGGCACCGGATTGAACTGAGTGATGATGCCCAGTTCAATATTATAGAACTTACGCATTGACAGCTCTGATAAAAGATGGTCTCAGCCAGTCTTTACCATCAGAGAAGCTCTTAATGAAGTCCCAAATAGCATCCTTGAGCGCATCATTCTTAACGCGATAGATGCTACTGAGAGATTCAGATACTTTCTTGGCCTGAAGGCAGGCATACCCAAAGATAGAGGCAAAAATATGGTTCCTGACCTGCTGCTTTCCTCTCACCTGAAAGCGCTCAATACTGCAGAGTTGTTTCAGCGCCCGGTGATACTCTTCGATCGCCCAATGGTGCAGGTGAAGTTCATTAAAGCCTACCTGTGGTGATACCTCTGATCCAGCATGGGGTGTGTAGACGACGTAATGGCGCAGCTCGTTTTTTAGCCGCGTCCGGTACAAACGCACAGAACCAAAATTACGTAGCCAAACGGTTATTCCCTCTTCAGGAATCTCCAGGCTCTGCACTTGTTGGTAGTCACCCTTTTGGATAGAAACAGTACGGTTGCTTTTAACGGCAAACATAAAACCCAGACCGTTGTTTTTCACAGTCTTCAGGTTTGCGGCACTGCTATACCAGGAATCCCCCGTAACAAATGCAGGTCGTAAGCCCCATACAAGTACTTCTTTCAGCATCTCGAGAAAATAATCATTTTTGGACTTTCCGTCCGCAGAGTCATAGATACGGAAATTGACAGGAAGGCTATAGCCTTTGATATCGGTGTAATAGAGCGTTATGAGATTAATGCCCTTGACGGCTTTATGATGCTTGCCCGAGTAATGATAGCCGATGAATGCCGTGTAGTTACTGTACGGCTTATCCAGCACCGTATCATCAACCGATAGCGTGCCCCCATCAAGAATCAGCCTTGCGGCTACTTCCATGAAAAGGTCATTGGGAGCAAAGTCTTCACGTTGTAGAAAACGGTTAACGCTGTGGTGTGACATATCTCCGATCTCACTAAGGCGAGTACAGGTTGCTGATTTCGGCTCACACAATAGAAACCCTGTATATTTCGGCAAATCACACCCAGCTGTTGTAGGTCTTGTTATCTTTCTACGCACGACGACATCCGCTATTTTTTGCTGATCTAGCAATTTTTACAGCTGCCTGTCAATGCGAAAGTCCTATATTAATTTCTGGTCTGAAAAAACGGTGGATCAACCGCTGTTTCAAACAGGCTGATCACAAGTGCTAACTGAACAGTGGATTGAGTCTGCGAGCTTAAATGATGGTTGCTGAGCGATCCGGTTTCTTATGCCCATAATCAGCGTTGTCCACTGACCAGACAGAAACATCGGTCTCTTTCATACTGGGGTAACAGTAAAAAATAGTTGGTATTATCGTTTTTGTTCAACGTGAGTCAGGTTACGCATCTTTTATTCAAACTCCGGTGATTTAAATTATTGAACTGTCAGAGTCATTAACGGGGTGCTCTCTCAATTTGATAACTGACTCATAGGTTAGCTTCAACCTTTCCAGTCATGAACTCAGACCAAAGTTGTTCCCAGCGCCCCTTACTCTGGATCAGTGCTCTTGTTGTCAAAAGCACTTCCGCTCCTGTTGCTTTCCACCTCATTCCAGAACCACATAATCGTTGCTTTACCAGAGTCTTACAAGCCGCTTCAGTAACTCCTGAACCTATTGGCCAATGGCGTTTAAGCGCCTGATGATAATTCATTAACTGGTGATTGTTTGTAAAATAGCTCACAGCTTTGTAGCGCTTCTCTGTCAGTGCGATTGTCTTTTTCGGGAGCTCGGCTGATTCAATTTCCTGAAGGATTTTTTTGGCTGCTCCACGCTTGTTTTTCAAACTATGTAGCCTGTCTTCAAGCCACTGGTGTCGCTTCGCCTTACTGGTTGGAAACAGTGCTTCCGCTGCTCCAGCTAAATATTCAGATGCATGATAAAAATCGAGTATCTGCCCAGAGGTATGTTGTTTCAAATAACTCCAGTTTTCTCTAGCCCCGTCAGCTACCCCGATGTATGTGGCATTTGGGTAGAGTCGTTTTAGATCTGCAATCTCCTCGTCGAGCTTGCTCATAAAGCTTTGTTTACCATACTCTGGCGAACTGGCTGTATATATCGTGTGGAGCCTGTCTCCATCTGCAGAATATAGGCTCAATGTCCCACACATGGCTTCCCTCCAGCCTTCTTCACAAAGCAGCATGCAGGTTCCATCCAGACCAATGGCTATTGTTTCAACAGGCTCTTTTAGTGGAGGAAGGTGGTAGTGAGTGTCTTGCTGGTCTTCAATTAATGCACCTACTCTGTCCGATAAATGCTTGATATAAGAATTTGAAAGCGTCCTTTGATGGTTGGTCTCAAAATCTTCTTTTACCGCAGGCGCTGGCATCTGGCTGTATTTCCAGGCGATAGACTTGGCAAATTTGGGGGTAGCTGAACCAATAATACCGGCACGAAGATCAAGTGCTGCCAGAGTACTGCCACCTCTGACACCCTGATATACGGAGCGCTCCAAAGGTATACGACCGTATAAGGTTTCATAGTGCTTAAGAACCTTTCCTTTGTAGTTCCACTTCTGCTGATTAACGACGATAGGTTCTTTATTGGGTGATTCAAATAGCCCCAATAACTCTTTTGTTCCAAGCTGCCCGGCTTCATTGAGTGCACGCTGTAAACTATCTTCAAGATTCAGCATGTTGCCTGAATCTATAGAAACTTCAATTTGCAAAACGATGCTTTTGGTAGAGCTGGAAATAACAGAAGCGGGCATGACAGTTAACTATTATGAGTGGTGTTCCCATAGTAGCTGTGAAAATAGAGCACTATTGTTTCAATCATTCAGAGAGAGCACCCCATTAACGATGTAATGAAAACGACGCTGAATCCATGAGTTTATCTGTCTTATCGGTCAATATTTGGAACATATTGGGTTTTCACCAGTCCAATCAGGCATATCAGATGACAAAAGATAATTCGTTCAGTGCACAGGGCAGTGAACGGACCAGATTATCTAAACGGGAGTAGTCATGGAGCCAGCTGCAGGTCAGTCCAATGGTTCAGGGTGTTATTCAGGCAATTCGGCTCTTGCATCCCGATCAGGGCCGTATCAACTGGTAGTAACAAACGGTAATGCAACACTGCAAAGTTTTTCTTTCGGTCATCGACGCATCAATACGTTAAATGAGCCGGTAGCCTTGTTACCTAAACCGGTAACCGAAAACTGGGGTTCCAGTCATGAGGTCAGTCCCATCAACCCGGGGTTTCCTGCTCCTAAGCTCTATCAAACGGGCTCTTCGCCATTGGTTAACACCCGTTATCTGGACTATAAGCCTCAATTACTGCCCACAAATAACGACGTTAACCCTCAGGTATTGAGCTACCCAGTGCCCAAACTTCTGGATCCGGGAGATGACCCTGATAATGAGAGTCCCCTCAGTATTGTAATAAGAAAGTTGGGTGAGGATGATTTTGTAGACAGTAACGAACAGCTGTCTGCAATTGAGTTCGTGCAGCATCAAGTGATACCTGAGTTGCAGCAGATGATTGCAAAGCTGGGGGATGATAATTGGCGTATCAGATTTGTTGAATGGGTTAATTTTCAGGATGAATATGGCTTTTCACCTTTGATGAATGCTTCAAGGCATGGTGCTCTGCCAGTCATTCCACTCTTAATTCGTCTTGGGGCAACGCCTCTTCGGGAGTATGGATCAACGGCATTTCACGAAGCGCTTTCCGGAGAAAAATCTGCGTGGGGTGCGACGCGTTATCAAGTGCTTCAAACGATGCTGGTCGAACTGAAACAAAAAGCACCAGACGAACTTCCTGAGGCTATTAATAAAAAACTTAGTCCTTATCAAGCTAGTCATTTTGAAAAAGTGCTGCGTGAGATGAAGCAAAAGCTGAAATTAGAGAATACGGCGTTACACCAGCTTATGGAAGGAGGGAATGGAATTGAAATTGACGAACTATTAACACTTGTCCAATTGCTGGTTGAATATGGCGCTGATCCAATGATCGAAAATGGAAAAGGTCGAACCGTTTTTGGATATGTTCATTCCGAAAGGTTTCCGGACCGGCAAAAAATTTTCCAATCCATCATTAATAACCTGCCTGTTGATGCTCTGAATAGAGTCCGTCGTCAAATAGCCCGATTACCATCAGGCCTGCAAATAGAGCTGCAAGCGTTAATCAATAAAAGAACATCGCTGGTAAAGGGTAATGCCTGCGCTGTTCGACCGCATCAACCGGTGAGTGTTTCCGGCAGGTTACCGTACCCTCAATCATTGCCAATGCAGAGTATCCGTGTTCCACCACCACTGAGCCAGCCTCATTTTCCCACCGGAGAAAAGAGGGGGGACGAGGCATCTGAATGGTTACCAAGAGGACGTTCCACTGTGGTCCCCAGGTCAGTATTCTCAGAATCGGTGTGGAATAGACCGGTAGCCCCTGTACGGCCAATGTTTCTATCAAGTCAGAGCCAGAGTCTGCAGCCTGTCCCTGATAGTTCCAGTGGGGTAAAGGCTACTGCTTCTGCAGAACAGGATGAAAATCAGATGGCATATACCCGCCAGATTGGACAGGGTCTAAATACGCCAGAGGTAAAACCGTTACCGCCGGTAATGAGTACAAACTCTTTTGCTGATGCTTTTATAAACCCTGCTGTAACCAGCACTCAGTCTTCAGCATCTTCAATGATTTATGAATCAGGTCATTTTTCTGAAATGGTGAGTGATTTTGGTCAGGAGGCACCTTCCGGAGGAGATCCAGAGCTGAATGCCTTGTGGGATGATTTATTCAGAGATGAGCCACTACCGGCCTGTAATCCAACAGTACCAGGGTTGCAAGAAGGCATGTCGCTAGTCAGTTCGGAATGCAAGACAAGCGCTACACCTTCCAGACCTTTTCTTCAGCAGGCACCAATGAGTGGGAGTGATGTTTATGAGCAGTTGGCAACAGCTTCTGATGGCCTGCCTCTGGCAGGGTTTATGCCGGGAACTTCTTACGATTCATTTTATTCAGGTTCGAATACAGGCACGATACAGAAGATGGTTGATACGTCTTTCTCACTGATGAATGACCCCTTAAAGATTGATCATACTGCTTTTGAGAAGGGCTCAGCCCCGGAATCACTGGAGTTCAGTAGTGATAGTGATTCAGAAGTACCCGCCAATGCCAACAGCCGTTTCCCGGGTAATGTCAATTGTTACGAGGGGCGGTCGCTGACTGATCGTCAAACTGTGCTTCAGGCAAGAAGGCTGTCCGAATTGGAGAGCGATGTGTCTGAACCCGCTGCTTTTATGCCCGGCATTCAGACACCGCAATACGAGCCTCCGGTATCAACAGTATGCAGTGCTGATCACAGCAACCATAATGATTATTCATTACTTCCGGTCATGGTTGCCAATGATTCACAACCAAGAAGAAGGGGAAGGCCACGAAACGTCGAAGCGGTAGCAGGT
This sequence comes from Endozoicomonas sp., assembly GCF_965196975.1. Classification (NCBI taxonomy): domain Bacteria; kingdom Pseudomonadati; phylum Pseudomonadota; class Gammaproteobacteria; order Oceanospirillales; family Endozoicomonadaceae; genus Endozoicomonas; species Endozoicomonas sp. Next base: position 2,173,833 of record NZ_OZ239981.1, on the reverse strand, counting down.
GTTGAAAGAACGCCTAGAAGGCGTTCAGGTAGGCAAGGTATCGCCATTATTGACTTTATTATATCCGAATTAGACAAAGGGGAATCACAGAGAGTTAAGGGGCTGAGGTGGTACGATCGGAGTAAAGGGATATTTATAAAGGAGCGAAAAGCAAATGATGAATTAGCCGGACGGTGGGGGGGGATCAAAGGTAATGACGATATGAATTATGAAAAATTTGCCAGAGCGATAAGGAACCACTATTCAACTGACAGCAGTGGTAGACGTATTGAGCACTTAATCTACGGACCGGATGGTACAAATGAAGGTCGGCAGAGAAGTGACTACTACCGGATTTATTGGAAATAGCCACAAGCATTCAGTGCTGCTGGAGAGGATATGCACAACACGGACTTAAGGGTAGGGTTAGTCAAAGGGCCGTGTATTTCCTGATGGTTGTCTGGCTTTCTTTTTCCAGGCAGACAATGCTAAGCATCACACAGGCTCAAAATAACAAAGACCGGTTTGACTAAGATTTTGCCCTTCAATTCGCAGCAGCCTGCCGGGCGTGCGGGCAGGGGAATGAATGGCGCCCACCGGGTAAAAGTACACGTCACCGGGCTTCAAGGTGTAGGTTCTGAGTTTTGCTACTTTCCCAGGTTCTTCCCCTTCAGCCTCGGAAACCATGGCCCAGTCCGTCATTTCCGTCTCTCCGGCAACCTGCCCATAGATGGCCCAGCTCGCACCGTGGTGATGGGGTGAAGACTCCTTGTAAGCCTGATTAATATGGCCGCAGATGCAAAAGCCATACATCGGGTCTTCATAAAGAATTTTTTTACCGTCCCAGTCACCCTTACCAAAGCAGTCATCCAGAAACAGAGGGTCTGTGATTACGGATTTCATCAGAGAAGAGAGTGTATTGCCAATGTCCTCAGGAAGCGCGCTTACGGTAAATAGGGTTTGGCAGTTTTGAGCAAACTGAAGAAAAGGGGACCGTGTTTTTGTGGCCATTGTCATCACCATACAGGTCAGCTGGAAGTACGGAACGTATGAATGTTTATAAACATGTAGCTATTGTTGTGAGGAGGCAGAGCTTCAACGCATATCATGTCAGAAAGCAGAGAAAATATCCCTGATACCGGGTGCTAATGAGTGTCTCGTTAGCACCGTATCAACGCCTTTGATATCAAGAGTGACTGGCTGAACGGGTCTACAACGTCAAAACGTCGGTTGCAGCTCACAGGTTTCGCCATCTTCCGGAACCAGCACGTAATCCAGAATGCCCTGTGCTGCGATAAACGACCTGAGTTCCGATCGTGTTAATGCCGCATGATTGACCGCCTCCATATGGGTGGCAATAATTGTCGCAGAGGGCAGTGCCTTGTGAGCATTCAAAACATCGTGCTTACCCATAATGATGGAACCTAAACCGGGCACCTGTGCGTCGCCGACATTCAAGACAATCACCTCTGGACGGTGTTGCTCAATCGCGTCAACAACGAACCGGTTCCATACGGTGTCGCCAGCAAAGTAAACGGTCTTCTCCTTCGGGTGTGAGAAAACGATGCCACACACCTCACCGAGCACATCGCCCAGCAGGGACGTGGTGTGATCAGAACCGTGTTGTCCCAATGTTTTTGATAACTGAATGTCGCCGCACGGTGTGTGATTTCCCAGAACGTGAACATTGGTGAAACCAGCGTCGTGCAGCTGCTTCTCATCATCGTCACCCTGAACAAACACCTTAATGTCTTTGGGAATGCGTTGGATTGCCGCTTCATCCCAGTGATCGGGGTGGGTGTGGGTCACGATAACGGCATCCACATCCAGTAGGGTTTCGATGCTCAACGGCAGGTCGACCGTCGGCCAGCTCAGGTGATCATTCAGGGTTCCCGTAAACCCAGGGTAGGCCTCTTTATCCGCCAGCACCGGGTCAATCAAAAAGCGTTTGTCAGCGTACTCAAGAATGGCGGTTGCATTGCGAACCTGAGTGAATTTCATGGCTTGGCTCCCGTAGTACTTAGTAATGGTCGTATTATTGAGAAGCCGCAGACAGAGGGATACGCAGGGAAATGACAATATTCAGGGGAATTGAGCCAAACTGAGGGAATCCATATACTCCGGCTCATCCACATCAGGGCGGCAGCAGGTTGAGTAATGCGTTCCCCATCCGGTATGAATTCCAGATTACCCGAAGTAGCACTCGTTGTTTTTGATCAATTCAGCCCTTTTCATCTTTCAGTGCCTTCACTGATTTTCAGTGATGATTTTCTGGACAGGCCCCGTTTCACGGTCAGGCTGGTGGCAGGGGAATCCGGGCCCATAACGTCTGACATAGGTATGTACATTAAGCCTCATGCCGGGTTGGAAGGACTGGAGAAGGCGGATGTGATTATTGTTCCTTACTGGCGTAGCCCTGATGAAGTACCAGGCCCTGAGTTACTGGCTGCCTTGGCTCAGGCTCATCAACGGGGTGCTACGCTGATCGGGCTGTGCCTGGGAGGCTACGTTCTGGCTTATTCCGGTGTGCTCGATGGCAGGCAGGCGGCGATGCACTGGGAGTTTGAGGATGACTTTGCGGCCCGTTTTCCGGCCATACGTCTGGAAAGCAATGCCCTGTATATCGAAGATCATGGCGTCATCACCTCGGCTGGTGTCGCTGCCAACATCGACTGTTGTCTGCATCTTTTTCAGACCTATTACGGCACCAAAGCCGCCAATGCCGTTGCCCGGCGTATGGTGATCTCACCGTATCGGGAAGGAGGGCGAACTCAGGTGGTTGAAAAATCACTGCCGGAAACCACCGCTGATGCGCGTATCAATAACCTGCTGGAGCAGATGAGACAACGGCTGTCGGATAAACATCGGGTGGATGCACTGGCCAGTTCGGTCATGATGACCCGTCGCACTTTTACCCGCAAATTCCAGCAGGCAACCGGTATGCCCGTTAGCCAGTGGCTGACTTCAGAACGGCTGAATCGGGCACGGGAACTGCTTGAATCAACCCGTCTGTCGGTGGACAGCATTGCAGAAGAAACGGGGTTTGCGTCAGAGGCAGCGCTTCGTGAGCAGTTTAAGAAACACTATGACCTGACGCCGCTGGGATGGAGGAAAAGGAATGGGAAAGGTTGAAAAGCGCCGTTAATGAAGGCGCCTGACCTGATCGGCCCTGACAGCAAGGTGAGTATTGAATCGTCCGGCAACCCTGCTCAAAAGAACCTGTGAAAGTGGGGCAGTAGGCTCGAAAATCGACGCTGTGTTGCCTGATTCTGGAGCGAGCCGGACAGCATCGATTCAAAATAAACCACTGCCTGATGACGGACTACACACCAAACCAGACAACATAGTCCACTGCTGAACCCAGAAGCACCGTGAAAAATACCAATCCGAAACGTACCTGCATAAGACACCTTTTATGATTGTTGTATTTGTCATTTGACAGTTAATACATGTATCACTTTCGGTGGGTGATGACCAGATCTCATCAACCGACACTGCTTAGTCATTAAGAATGGATGCGACCGTTTGGCGAAAAGTAGCCTTAAAAATAGGCTAAACAGAGTGTTTTACCCCTTTGATGGTATACAACAGCGGGGTAGGCTGCTCCTGGTGTAAAAAGTAAAACTGTCCCGGTTCTCGTTCAATCAACCCGTCGAAGCAATTGTAGGGGCTGTAGGGGTACTCATTAAGCTGGGTGATGTGCATACCGGCCTTGATCAACGCATTCACCACATCGCTGATGGGGTGCCCCCAGGTGGCTAATGTCTGTTTTTCACCAGTATCATTTTCCGTATAAGTGCCTTCTTCAATAACATCGGGCTCCGACTGGTGAAAGTAGGAATACCCGGCAAACACATCATACACCGGGTGGAACTCCGCCAGGTAAAACAGCCCGCCCGGCTTCAAGCTGCTGGCAATGGTGGCAGCCCATCGATCAAGGTCGGGCAGCCAGCAGAGCACACCGTAGGAAGTGAACACAATATCGTATTGCTCCCGGGAGGTTTCACCAAACTGGTACAGGTCTGAACAGATAAAGCGGGCATCAATGCCAACCGTTTCAGCCAGCTGCCTGGCCTGATCAATGGCGGTTGGCGACAAATCGACACCGGTTACTTCGGCACCCAGCCTTGCCCAGGAGAGCGTATCCAGGCCAAAGTGACACTGCAGGTGCAGCAGGGATTTGCCAGAGACATCCCCCAGGTCATTAAGCTCAATGCTTTGCAGGGAAGATTACCCCAGCAGAAAACCCTCAACATCATAGAAACGGGAGCTGAAGTGAATCTCTGCTCGTTTATTCCATGACGCTCGGTTAATGGTCAGATAATCCATCATGATTTCAGTACTGTGAATCAAACGTCGATAACTGATCCTGATGATAATGGCAGCCAGTTCATCTACCTAATCCTTTCAGCAGATGGGCGGCCCGGTAGGTACTGACCACTCACGAAAACGCCCACGAACTAAAATTCGATAAATTCAAATTTGTTCCCAAAAAGCGGTAAACATTTTCTAAATTCAGGTTGCGCTAAATCCAAGGTCTGCGTATTGAGGTTGGGGTGAAATTGCACAAACTCACTGTCACCCACGGAGTTATGCAATAGTAGCGTTACTGCGTTCTCATGATCGTTAAGCAGGCCAAAAGGCGATACTGAGCCCGGTGATAGGCCAAGAATTGTTGTCAGATTCTCTTCATTGGCAAATTTTAACTTCTCTCCCAGCATGAGACCCAGTTCTTTAAGGTTCACAGCCACATTTGCTGGAGCAACCACCAGGTAAAACCGTCTTGATTTTTGATCTTTCAAGAACAGGTTTTTGACTTCGATGCCTTTTGCACCAATATGCTCTGCTTTGGCTTCATCGCAGGTAAAGACCGCTTTATGCTCAAATAATTCGAAATGGATACCCTGTTCAATCAGATAACTTTTGACATCTACGGTTTGAAGCTTGTCTGAACACATAAGCAACGCTCATTGGAAAACCATGACAAAGTGTCGGGTACTTGTAGGACGTTCGGAGTGGGCCTCTTCAAACGAATTAACCGGTCACTCAGAAAACCGGTTTAACCGCAGTGCAGATCGCCACTTTATGGAATGCATCAGTATAAGCAGGAATTCGGTGTTTACTCATGAATGTTGTTCAGTCATGTAAAACAAGCGATGGCAATAACCGCCGCTTCAGATAACCGTTTCTTTATGCAGAATGGCGGCCCGGCATCGGGGATACTGTGTGCAACCCCAGAACCGGGTACCGGCTCGTGTGCCCTTTCTGGCGGTGCGCAATGCCATTGCGCTGCCGCATTTGGGGCAGGGTTTTTCAGCCGCTTTCTTCTGCTTAATCGCCTGAACGTGTCGGATATGCGCCCGGTGATTTTTCAGCGTGGGTGCCAGTCGTCCGGACTGAATACGCTCAATCACCTCTGCAACCTCACGGTCCGAAAATAAGGGTTCGGTTTTTGATCTGATATACCGGATCAGGCCACCCGCATAGGTCACGTTCTCCGGCATCGGGGTTTTAAAGGTACTGTCACCCACAAAGACCACCACCGGGAACAGTTTGCTGTCGTCCATGTTCAGGCAGGAAGACAGTGTTTTGGTGTGTTTATAGTTCTGGTGCAGTGGGTTCTGAAAACGAGCGGTGTGTTTAAAAATTTTCTGGGTCCACTGCTTCTGATGCTCAGAGCCAAAAATCCAGCCCTTCATATTTTTCGTCTCCACCACAAAAATACCATAGCGGGAGACAATAATATGGTCAATCTGGGTGGAGCCATCCTCCGTGGGCAGGGTGACATTATTCATCAAATGGTAATGCTTTTTATCCAGCATCAGCTTGATGGCAGTATTCACCATAAACTCACCCAATACCCCCTTAAACCAGGGTGATTTGGCAATGCCGATAACAAACAGCAGCGGGATAAGCCATAAAAGCATGGTCACTGCATTACTGATAATAGGGGAGAAGTCCAAGGTTGGATTCCAGTGTTGAGGTAGGTGACGGAGTCTTTAAATGGTAATGAAAACCAGTTTGGTGCTTATGTGCTTTACTCTTCCTGTAACGCCAAGTTCAGCCGCGCCGCCGACGGCGGCGTCGGGTGGAGGGGCGCAGCCCCGGAACGAACTGGAACTTTTTGTTAAGTGCCTGATGTTTGCAGTAGGTAAATTACATAACCTGCTGCTAATGAACTTGTAGCTGCAACCAACCATGAAAGTATTGTAGGCCAAAACCTTTCAAAAAATGTAGGCTCGACCTTTTGTAAATAGATAGCAGTATTAGGAATGAATTTACTATGGATCAAAAGTAATAAATTTAGAAGAGTAAAGACAACTAAAACAAAACCAGCCCTTTCATACCATTTTTCGGTGAAGGTTCAGAAGAGTTGATGGCTATTAACTAAGCTGAAGTCTGCTACTATGCCAGTCTTTTGTTCTGTACTGCTATGGCTTTTATTGAAGTTATCTGTATTCACTGTCGTAAATCTGATGATATTGTCAGAAATGGAAAGGCCAGATCAGGGCTCCAAAGGTTCCTATGCCGAAGTTGCAACAAGACCTTTCAGCTGCATTATCTCTACAACGCTAACCAACCAGGTATACATGAAAGGATTGTCCGGCTAACCCATAATGGCTCTGGTGTCAGAGACATTGAGCGATACCTCAATATTAGCCGAACCACTGTCATCGCCCACTTAAAAGACTATCGCCGCCAGCAGTAACAGAGTTTCCATTCGAGAATGCGAAGGTTAAGTTGATCTGCGAAATGGATGAACAGTGGTCATTCGTGGGCAGTAAGAAAAATCAACGCTGGCTCTGGTATGCCTGGGAGCCACGCTTCAAGCGGATAATTGCCCATGCATTTGGTCGCCGAACGGATGCGACACTGAAAAAGCTACTGAAATTGCTGGCCCCCTATCGATTTGAGTTTTTCTGTACGGATGACTGGGCATCCTATGCGAAGCAGTTACCAGAGAAAAAGCATATTATTGGTAAGCATTTTACTCAGCGTATAGAGAGGCAGAACCTGAATTTCAGGACACGTCTGAAGAGGTTGGCTCGACGATCTATTTGCTTTTCAAGATCAGAAGAAGTTCACGATAAAGTAATCGGAGAATTTATCTACCGAGAGCACTATCAACTCTTCTGAACCTCCACCCATTTTTCTATACCTGGAGTTACGATGAGCATGGTTATAAATATGAAACTATTGAGGTTAAGACCATGCTTTTTATATGTTGTTATGAAAGTATTTTGTTTTGGCTTTAGAAGTTGATCTATTGATTCCGCTTTACCTAAAACCCAAGATTCATTTATTCCAGAGACCCTTACTTCATTGGTACCACTCGAAGATAGTTCAACTACTACTAGGGTGCTCTCTCAATTTGATAACTGACTCATAGGTTAGCTTCAACCTTTCCAGTCATGAACTCAGACCAAAGTTGTTCCCAGCGCCCCTTACTCTGGATCAGTGCTCTTGTTGTCAAAAGCACTTCCGCTCCTGTTGCTTTCCACCTCATTCCAGAACCACATAATCGTTGCTTTACCAGAGTCTTACAAGCCGCTTCAGTAACTCCTGAACCTATTGGCCAATGGCGTTTAAGCGCCTGATGATAATTCATTAACTGGTGATTGTTTGTAAAATAGCTCACAGCTTTGTAGCGCTTCTCTGTCAGTGCGATTGTCTTTTTCGGGAGCTCGGCTGATTCAATTTCCTGAAGGATTTTTTTGGCTGCTCCACGCTTGTTTTTCAAACTATGTAGCCTGTCTTCAAGCCACTGGTGTCGCTTCGCCTTACTGGTTGGAAACAGTGCTTCCGCTGCTCCAGCTAAATATTCAGATGCATGATAAAAATCGAGTATCTGCCCAGAGGTATGTTGTTTCAAATAACTCCAGTTTTCTCTAGCCCCGTCAGCTACCCCGATGTATGTGGCATTTGGGTAGAGTCGTTTTAGATCTGCAATCTCCTCGTCGAGCTTGCTCATAAAGCTTTGTTTACCATACTCTGGCGAACTGGCTGTATATATCGTGTGGAGCCTGTCTCCATCTGCAGAATATAGGCTCAATGTCCCACACATGGCTTCCCTCCAGCCTTCTTCACAAAGCAGCATGCAGGTTCCATCCAGACCAATGGCTATTGTTTCAACAGGCTCTTTTAGTGGAGGAAGGTGGTAGTGAGTGTCTTGCTGGTCTTCAATTAATGCACCTACTCTGTCCGATAAATGCTTGATATAAGAATTTGAAAGCGTCCTTTGATGGTTGGTCTCAAAATCTTCTTTTACCGCAGGCGCTGGCATCTGGCTGTATTTCCAGGCGATAGACTTGGCAAATTTGGGGGTAGCTGAACCAATAATACCGGCACGAAGATCAAGTGCTGCCAGAGTACTGCCACCTCTGACACCCTGATATACGGAGCGCTCCAAAGGTATACGACCGTATAAGGTTTCATAGTGCTTAAGAACCTTTCCTTTGTAGTTCCACTTCTGCTGATTAACGACGATAGGTTCTTTATTGGGTGATTCAAATAGCCCCAATAACTCTTTTGTTCCAAGCTGCCCGGCTTCATTGAGTGCACGCTGTAAACTATCTTCAAGATTCAGCATGTTGCCTGAATCTATAGAAACTTCAATTTGCAAAACGATGCTTTTGGTAGAGCTGGAAATAACAGAAGCGGGCATGACAGTTAACTATTATGAGTGGTGTTCCCATAGTAGCTGTGAAAATAGAGCACTATTGTTTCAATCATTCAGAGAGAGCACCCTACTACTACACGATTGATTCCATAAGCTTCCGGCTCTTGAATTACAACTTTTAAATAGTTTATTTTTTCAAGACCTTCAAAATTTTCTAAGAAATCATCTGCATATTTCGTAACTTCACTTCCTCTAAGACTGTAAGTTACAATCGCTTTTCCATCTGTAAAGTCTTTTTTGATGAAATCTATAAGTTGAATAACATCAGATCTAAATAGTCTGAGTGAGCCTAGCTCAATACTCTTATTATGAATCTGCTCTGGAGTACTTTCGTTGTTTGAAGGGTTTTGTTCGTTTTTATTTATATTATGTGGAAATGCATCAAATGTTCCTGCTGTCCCGATAGTAGACTCCCAGTCGCCTTTGAAATGACCTGAATCAGTTAAATAACCTTTTACAGTAACATTTCCTTGTATTAAACCATCAACTTCTTGTGCTGGTGTACATACCATTACAATTTCATCATTAACAGTTCCTTCATAGGTATAAACGTAAACACCCATGACATTATCGTTAATTCTAACCGTACCAGAGATATTATTCCCTTCTTGTGAAAGATCGAAAAATAGATTTCCAGTATTTGTTCCATAGAGCCTTCCAGCCCATCTGTTAGCTAATTTTTGCATAATATCTCTAAAGTTTGGTGGCACTTAACATTGTATTAAAACTCAAATGAGTAATATTGAATATTTGGGCGCAATTAACTCATTCGAGTGATATTGGATATTTGGGCGTAATTATCTCATTCGAGTGATATTGGATATTTGGGCGCAATTATCTCATTCGAGTAATATTGGATATTTAGGCGTAATTAACTCAAAAGAGTAATAGTGGTTATATTTGGGCAGTGCGCTGAGAAGAAGTACATTATCCATAGCTTCCATCTTATGCTCCGCTAGACTCAACCCATAGAGGCATAACAAGCCTGTTTATAAAAAAGCACGCTACCGCCCGTCGATTTTTTGCAGTTCAAAAAATAACCGCAAACAGCAGGGTTCTTAGTAGCTGATTGTCATCGCTGAATTGTCATGTAATCACTCAAAGCGGCATGATTGTACGATAGTCTAATTAAAGACAAAAGTCGTTTATTGGTGGTTGTGTGAATAGTTATTTGATAACGGGGAATAGAAGAGTGGAGAAAGAGAGGGTAGCTGGTTACCTCTCTGAACTTGATCTGTTTTAAGAAGACTTTACAGTGACTCAGAGTCAGGAAGAAAGCGTTTGCTCTGTGTCTCTGTGGTTAACAAAAAAACTGCCCACTCATCGCCATGGCCATACGAATCCCCGCTTCATAAACCTTATGCACTTGACCAAACAGCTTCAGCTGCCGTTCCGCAATAGCCTGGGGAATGACCACCCGCACCTGGGAGTAGTGATGCCCGTTTTTATCAGAAAATGAACTCATGAAAATTCATGGTCGATGCCTTTCCAATAAAAAATGAACTATTTCTGCTTCTTGGTAACTAAGTGTCAGATGTAACTCATTATTACCCGTTCAATACCTTCAGGCGGTCTGTTTTGCCGTTGCTGGGCCGGCTGACTGGTAAGCGTAAAAGGGAGGCGTTGCTATGGGACCTCAAAGCTTGGATCACTCCGGATCCCCGGACGTCAGAAGCTTTTTTTCAAGAATGCGGGCGTGTTTTTCCACTCTGACCTGTGGTTGTTTTGGCCGAAGCGTGCGCTCTTATCAAATGCCTGATGCAAATTTAAATAATTCGGCTTCATCAACATCAGGTATGCCAGCAAATTACTTTGATCGCACGGTTACTCTGGGTGGTAAAGAGATACGAATCCAACAAAACCCAATCTATCGAACATTTTCCCAAGTCCCTGCAATACCTTGCAGACAACCATTAACCCCTCCAATACCTGAACGGCAACCATTAACAACCGCTAATGTTCCAGAAGATTTTTATTACGGTAGGACTGCCCATCCAGTATTATTGATGCAAGAGACCTTTATTGATACTCCCCTGGGCATGGAAGGGGATACTCCTTCTGGTCCGCTATCGCCGGGAAGTACTTGGCAAGCTCAACACCGTTGTCGTCCTGAAGGCCTGATAATCAGACAAAGGAGTTTTCCTGATCAATTCGTGGGTGCCTGCTCTCTTGACTCATGGGGGCAATCAACTCCAATGACTTCAGTGTCAAGTTCAGTCCCTCCCAGAAGACTGCCATTCATACAACGGGGCCCAGTGGCTCACTCGGCCGGCTCTAGAAGTCATCCTACGTCACCGACACAGCAATTATTTATTAATACTGACTTCCACGAGTCACATTCAAGCTGCCCGACAACGCCAGACATCAGATCGCCCTTCCAGGCAGGCTTCGATAATGCAGTCCTGGCATTTCAACAGGCAAACCCCGACTCTGTGTATTCTCTGGTCTCGTCGCCTTCTCACGTTGAGCTGGATGAATCATTCTCAAATCCAGAGCACATGCGATTGTACTCTTTTGACAGAGATAAAATGATTGGTACTGGGACTTTCTGTGCTGAAGCTGGTGGGGTGATCTCAGGAGTATATATTCCTGAGAACTTTTCATGTGCGTTTAAACCTGTTGGAAAAAGCAAAACTGGCCAAAATGAGATAACTCTTTTGGGCGAGCTCATGCATCCCAATATAGCCAACATGTTTAGCCCCTATTTTGATAAGCAAAGTGGCAAACAGTATGTTGTGATGGAAGATGGTGGTAAAAACCTGAAGGTAATGATGGAGGAGCGTGGCGGCGGACTGGATCCTGAAGACATCAAAATGATCTTGCCACAGCAACTGGTTGTTGTGGACTATTTGTATCATGAAAAAGGCATTATCCATGGAGATCTCAAACTGGATAATATGCTTTATAGGGATGGGCGGCTGAAAGCGTGTGATTTTGGTCTTGCAAGACGGGTTGGGGAAGCTCCAGCTGTGTTTGTCCTGGTTCCTTCTTATGTACCTCCAGAGACGATGAATTTTGAAAACGGTAAACCCAGTTATAACATCAGTGCTGAAAATGTTGATATATGGTCGATTGGTTGCACTCTGGCAGAACTGGTAACCGGCCAGAAGCTATTTCCTCTCGATGAGGTGGAACTTAATGCGATCGCCAAGAAAGCTTATATAACCCTTAGTGGCATGAAATCACAGATTGATCAGGCCGCTGAAGCAATAAAAAGTGCTTTGGGGGATGACATCAGTGAACTCTTTATTGACATGATGCAGCTTGATCCAGGGTACCGAATTACGCCTTCAGAAGCTTTGCAGCGCCCCTGTATTATCAGACTGAAAAGCAAGGTCCCAAAACCACTGGACTCTCCATTCTTTGTTAACGGTATGCCGCAGGAAATCCCTTTGGTTAATCAATATTGACAGTATCTGCAGTTTCACTGTACTGATTTACCAGTGGCCGGCGATTCGTCAGACTCCGAAAGTATGTTGCCAATGGCTGACCATGAACTGCAACCGGCCGTGATCCCGCCCCGGGTTCGTTATCTCAGCACGGTAGTAGAAGTGGCAACACCGAAAACGGGGCAGAGTGATAAAGACACGCCCCAGTTTACCTTTGATTACCCAGACCCCGAAACCAAATCAACCATTTTTTATTCAGAACTTCAGCACGCTGAATCCGAAGATCACATCGACGAAGGTAATGCCGCTTAGGGCGTATTGCAAAAGGCAAAGGTCGTATATCAGAGGTGTGAATGGTTACCGGGGGAGTTGGGGAAAAGGGGGCGGGAGCCCAATAGGGCTGATCGGTACCCGCCTGAATTTAATGCATCTTCTGGAAGAGTTCTTACCACTTTATCAAGAACACAGAGTCAGGAAGAAAAGCGTTTCCTCTGTGTTTTTGCGCCTTTGCAGTTAATTAATAGAAACTAGCCACTCATCGCCATCGCCTTACGAATGCCCGCTTCATAAGCCTCATGCACCTGACCAAACAGCTTCAGCTGCCGTTCGGCAATATCCTGGGGAATGGTCACCAGTTCACTGGCAATACGCTGATGAATCCGCTGATGTTCCTCTTCACTGAGCAGGTTATAGAGGGCCAGCACCTGGGAAAAGTAGTCATCATCCTGCCGATGGTTCCAATGGTCATCCGCTCCTTCCAGAGCCAGTGGTGGCTCGGCGGTTTCAGGGGATTCCTGGAACAGCCCAAAGCTATTGGGCTCATAGGTGATGCTGTCGCCACTGTTGCTGTCCACCCTCATGGCGCCGTCACGGTGGTAGTTGTGGAAGGGGCATTTGGGCGCATTCACCGGAATCTGGTGATGGTTTACCCCAAGACGATAGCGATGGGCATCACCATAGGAGAACAGTCGACCCTGCAACATTTTGTCCGGAGAGAAGCTGATGCCGGGCACCACACTGGCTGGGTTCATGGCCACCTGTTCAACCTCGTTAAAGTAGTTGTCCGGGTTGCGGTTCAGTTCAAAGTAGCCCACATCCATCAGGGGGGCATCGTTATGGCGCCAGACCTTGGTCAGGTCAAACGGATTGTAGGGCAGTTGTCTGGCCTGCTCTTCGGTCAGTACCTGGATCTGCATGGTCCAGCGGGGGTGTTCACCCCGTTCAATGGCGTTGAACAAGTCCCGTTGACTGGATTCACGGTCCATACCCACCAGTTTCATGGCGTCATCGTCCATCAGGTTCTCAATGCCTTGCTCGCAGCGGAAATGGAACTTCACCCAGTGTCGTTCATTATTGCGGTTGATCAGGCTGAAGGTATGGCTGCCAAAACCGTGCATATGGCGATAGGAGTGGGGCAGGCCCCGGTCACTGTAATCAATAGTGATCTGGTGCAGGGATTCAGGGAGATGGGAGAAGAAGTCCCACTTATGGGCGTTACTGCGCATATTGTCCCGTGGATCCCGTTTGACCACATGGTTCAGGTCGGGGAATTTCAATGGATCCCGCAGATAGAAGACCGGGGTGTTATTGCCCACCAGGTCCCAGTTTCCCTCGTCGGTGTAGTACTTCATGGCAAAGCCACGGATATCCCGTTCGGCATCCGCCGCACCGCGCTCACCGGCCACCGTTGAAAAGCGGATAAACATCGGGGTTTCCTTACCCACTTCCGAGAAGATAGCGGCTTTGCTGTATTTCGTGATGTCGTGAGTTACGGTAAAGGTGCCATGGGCACCGGAACCCTTGGCATGCATTCGCCGTTCCGGAATCACTTCCCTGGCAAAGTGAGCAAGCTTTTCCAGGTACCACACGTCTTCCAGCATCATCGGTCCCCGGGGACCGGCGGTTTTGACGTTATTGTTATCAGCAACCGGGGCTCCTGATACAGAAGTCAGGCGACGTTTGGACATACTGGTATCCTCATGACCAGAAACAGAAAGTGCAGCCTGTGACGTATGTTCAGGCTGCTGTCATAAGGTATAAGTGGAGATTGGCAATCCTGCAAAGTGGGAGGTTGCGGAGATCACAGATTTAAAAGTGTGAACCACGAAGAGCACAAAGGCCACAAAGTTGATAAGACTACGCTTTCCTCTTTGTACTTTGTGATCTCTTGGGTTGAAAATAAAATAAATGTTTGAATTGGAAAAATCATATTGTCTTAAGTCAGTTTTTTGAATGCGAAATTTTTTATGATGACTGAATGCGGAAAAACTAGTATTTGAGATTTTTAATGGGATGAAGGTATTGGGTTCCAGTTTTTATCGCATTTAAAACTTGTGCAAAAAGATAGTTTGACTAGTCTTTACAAGATAAAAATATTCAAGGCTTATTGAATCGAGGGTCTTTTTATATTGGCTAACTGTTTTTTGAATTTCATCCTGATAGTTAACGAAACATGATTGATGCCAAGTTAATAAATGTTTAGGAGTAAAATATGAGGGTGCTCTCTCTGAATGATTGAAACAATAGTGCTCTATTTTCACAGCTACTATGGGAACACCACTCATAATAGTTAACTGTCATGCCCGCTTCTGTTATTTCCAGCTCTACCAAAAGCATCGTTTTGCAAATTGAAGTTTCTATAGATTCAGGCAACATGCTGAATCTTGAAGATAGTTTACAGCGTGCACTCAATGAAGCCGGGCAGCTTGGAACAAAAGAGTTATTGGGGCTATTTGAATCACCCAATAAAGAACCTATCGTCGTTAATCAGCAGAAGTGGAACTACAAAGGAAAGGTTCTTAAGCACTATGAAACCTTATACGGTCGTATACCTTTGGAGCGCTCCGTATATCAGGGTGTCAGAGGTGGCAGTACTCTGGCAGCACTTGATCTTCGTGCCGGTATTATTGGTTCAGCTACCCCCAAATTTGCCAAGTCTATCGCCTGGAAATACAGCCAGATGCCAGCGCCTGCGGTAAAAGAAGATTTTGAGACCAACCATCAAAGGACGCTTTCAAATTCTTATATCAAGCATTTATCGGACAGAGTAGGTGCATTAATTGAAGACCAGCAAGACACTCACTACCACCTTCCTCCACTAAAAGAGCCTGTTGAAACAATAGCCATTGGTCTGGATGGAACCTGCATGCTGCTTTGTGAAGAAGGCTGGAGGGAAGCCATGTGTGGGACATTGAGCCTATATTCTGCAGATGGAGACAGGCTCCACACGATATATACAGCCAGTTCGCCAGAGTATGGTAAACAAAGCTTTATGAGCAAGCTCGACGAGGAGATTGCAGATCTAAAACGACTCTACCCAAATGCCACATACATCGGGGTAGCTGACGGGGCTAGAGAAAACTGGAGTTATTTGAAACAACATACCTCTGGGCAGATACTCGATTTTTATCATGCATCTGAATATTTAGCTGGAGCAGCGGAAGCACTGTTTCCAACCAGTAAGGCGAAGCGACACCAGTGGCTTGAAGACAGGCTACATAGTTTGAAAAACAAGCGTGGAGCAGCCAAAAAAATCCTTCAGGAAATTGAATCAGCCGAGCTCCCGAAAAAGACAATCGCACTGACAGAGAAGCGCTACAAAGCTGTGAGCTATTTTACAAACAATCACCAGTTAATGAATTATCATCAGGCGCTTAAACGCCATTGGCCAATAGGTTCAGGAGTTACTGAAGCGGCTTGTAAGACTCTGGTAAAGCAACGATTATGTGGTTCTGGAATGAGGTGGAAAGCAACAGGAGCGGAAGTGCTTTTGACAACAAGAGCACTGATCCAGAGTAAGGGGCGCTGGGAACAACTTTGGTCTGAGTTCATGACTGGAAAGGTTGAAGCTAACCTATGAGTCAGTTATCAAATTGAGAGAGCACCCAAATATGAACCCAATATTATTGTCTTATAATAGTATAGTTCGTAATACTGATCTTTATAATTCGCATCATAATGAAGTAAAGGCGGCCAAGATCGCCATGGCTAAGTTTGAAATGAATTTTCTTATAAAATGTGATCCAGCTCTTAAATTAGAAGACCAACAACGGTTATTAGAAAGACTGATCGATGAAAGCGATGGATATTGCAGGCCTCTGCTGAGAGAGCCTGAAAACGCTATTCATGAGGGCGAGTCTGTTGAACCTCCTGTAATGAACGCTGTTTGCAAAGTGCTTCTGAGTCTCTCTTTGGCTGGTTCGATGCTTTTAGAGACCGCAGCCAGAAATGGTGCTTCTGACACTCTTCATGACATGGCCAATAGGGGAGAGGATTCTTTTGATGTGACTGGACGTACTTTTATCGATGAGGAAGTCGAAAGTTCTGGTAATGAAAGTGAGGTCGATTAAATCGGCACATTTATTGCTACTCTGTGATCGATGTTTAAAATATCGCTTGAAATTAATTTTTTCTAAATACGTTACGGTTGAATTCTTCTAGGTATTTTATGATCAATGCAGTTAACAGGCAGTAATTAAACAACAGAGGTTGCACAGTCCACAAAGTTATTTAAAGAAATAGCTCTTTACTGTGTGTGCTTTACAATCTCTGTAGCTAATGAAAACAATTAATCAGCTTTGAAATCCTTTAAATAATCTTTCGGTGGTGGTGTCCAGCCCCGCTCAGACCTGGTGTGTCGGTCGGCCCGATCTTTTTTCATGGAATCCCGCATCAATCCTTCCAGTTTGATAAACAGGTCGCGGTAGTGATCCCCAAAGCTGCGTGATTCATCTTCTGCCCGCCAGCTTTCATAAAGTTTCAGACAGTTGCTGTTATCCACCTCAACAAAGTTCTGGCGCATCTGCTCCGCGTGGAATGGGTGAAAGCCCAGGGCTTCCAGTGCATGGGTGCCCATGTTCAGGGCGGAGTGGTAGGTTTCACTGACGATCAGATCAGCACCCGCATCCCTTAGTTCGTATTTATGGGCACGATCAAATGAGCGCACCAGCACCTTGATATGGGGGTGGTTCTGCTTCACATGTTCAACCAGCTCCAGCGCTCGGGCTCGGTCATCAATGGCAATAATCATCAGGCTGGCTTCATGAATACCAGCGGTGTGTAACAGGTCCGGGCGGCTGGCGTCGCCATAAAAGCTTTTGATATTCAGGCTGCGCATTACATCCACTTGTGCAGCGGAATGGTCGAGCACAACGGTCGGTATGTTATTGGCAACCAGCAGGCGATTTACGATCTGACCAACGCGACCAATGCCAGTAATAATGACTGGGCCTTGCTGGTCAATGGTATCGGGCTCCCGGTCATCGCTGCTTTTCTGGTATCGGGGCTGAATGACCTTTTCAAACAGGATAAACAGGGCAGGGGTCAGGAACATGGACAGTGCGACCACCATGGAAAGCATCTGTGCCAGGTCGTGTGGGATGACGTGTTCGGCAACGGTATAGCTCAGCAGTACAAACCCAAACTCACCGGCCTGGGCCAGACTCAGGGTAAACAGCCAACGGTCGCTATGATGCACGCGGAACAGGATGGCCAGGCCAAAGAGCACCAGTGCCTTGGTGAGCATCAGCCCCAGTGTCAGGCTTACAATGGTGATCAGGCTGCTGGAGAGAATCTCAAAATTGATGCCGGCGCCCACGGTGATAAAAAACAGGCCGAGCAAGAGGCCTTTAAATGGCTCGATATCCGCCTCCAGCTCATGGCGGAACTCGCTGTTGGCCAGAACCACACCGGCAAGGAAGGTTCCCAGCGCTGGAGAAAGACCAATCAGTCCCATGAGAGCCGCGATACCAATCACCAACATAAGAGCGGTGGCTGTGAAGACTTCTCTCAGCCCGGAATCAGCAACATAGCGAAACAGAGCTCGGCTCAGAAAGTGCCCTGCAGCAACCAGAGCGCCGATGGTGCCAAGAATCACCAGCCCTGTTGCCCAGGCGGGAAGATGGGCGACAATGCTCAGCTCTTCATGGTGTTCTGCTGCCGCTGAGAGTTTTGATGCGGCTTCCTGCAGCTCTGGCAATGCCAGCAGTGGAATAAAGGCCAGCATGGGGATGACGGCAATGTCCTGAAACAGCAGAACCGAAAAGGCACTCTTGCCGCCTTCGGTTTTAGACAGGCCTTTTTCATTAAACGTCTGCAGTACAATTGCCGTAGACGACAATGAGAAGATCAGACCAACGGCCAGTGCTACGGTCCACTGCAGGCCAAAGGCCAGGGCAACCCCTGTTACAACTGCTGCTGTCAGGGTTACCTGAAGACCGCCCAGACCAAGCAGTTTATGGCGCATCGACCAGAGTGCCTGGGGTTGTAATTCCAGCCCGACCAGAAAGAGCATCATGACCACGCCAAACTCTGCAAAATGCTGAATGGTGGTGGTTTCCTGTCCGACAAGCCCGGTCAATGGTCCAATGATCACGCCCGCAATCAGGTAGCCCAGTACCGAACCCAAACCCAGCCGTTTGGCGAGTGGTACCAGCAGGACTGCGGCACAAAGATAGATAAATGCCTGGATGAAGTATGCAGTCATGGTCAGTCCTTGAGAATCGATTCGAGTGGTTCGGCCAGGGTATTCAGGCCACGAACTTTGTTGACATCCACCCGGTTATCGATCAGCGCCTGAAGCAGATGCTGCCAGCGGCCAATATGCTGTTCAATCCGGTTTTCTTCCGCTGCCGTACGAGCGCTGAAGAGTGCAAAGGGTGGCAGGTAGTGCATGCCGGTCAAGTTAGCCGTCTGTTCAAGAGGCTGTAACAGTTCTCGGATGGTGAAGTGATTATAGCCTTCGGCCTGATACGCTTTTTCTGGCCCTCCGGCGGTGAGGGCGCATAAAAATACTTTGTCTTTTAATGCCACACCGTCACGGCCATAGGCAAAGCCGTATTCCAGTACCAGGTCTTGCCACTCTTTCAAAATAGCCGGTGTGGAGTACCAGTAAAGAGGAAACATAAAGACGATCACATCATGCTCCAGCAGACGCTGTTGCTCTTTCTCGATATTGATGCGCAGGGTTGGGTATTCTCGATAAAGATCCACCACGGTGACCTGCTCATAACCCTGGCTGGCCTTAAACAGCGGAAGATTAACTTCCGAACGGTGCTGGGATGGATGGGCAAACAGTATCAGTACTCGCTGCTGGTGGCTGGCCATGGCGATGGTTTTTCTCCTTGTTGTTGCTCTTGGCTGGCAATTGACAACAGTTGCCAGCCATGGCGCTAATGGTGGTTGATTGGGGTAGCTGGTGCAAGGGGGGACTGATGTAAACCACGAAGGTCACAAGGTTCGCAACGAAAGGTTAAACGGTTTATGAATGAAATGGTGTGATCTTCGCGGCTCAATAAGGGCAGACTACATTTAGTCAGGCCAGTGCCAGCTGGGAGTATCGAGAATACCCTGACCTTTGATTTCCGTTTGCCCAAGGTGCTTTTCCAGTTCGATCCAATGGCACTGCTCATGTTTGTTCAGAGCGTTTATTAATCGATTGGCATGGGATATTACCCAGATCTGGGAGTTTCTTGACGCGTGCACAATTAACCGGGCCAATGCGGGCAGTAAATCCGGGTGCAGGCTGGTTTCAGGCTCGTTCAGTACCATCAGGGCGGGTGGTCTTGGTGTCAGCAACGCGGCAATCCAGAGAATAAAACGCAGGGTACCATCGGACAGTTCAGCGCCCGTCAGTGGTCTCAGTAAGCCTTTCTGGCAAAACTCCAGTGAAAAACGGCTGTCTTCGGTGGTAACCACACGAAGCCGGCAGCCTGGGAATGCATCCTCTATGGCGGTGTCCAGTGCCTTGCGGTCACCGATTTCAATGATGGTCTGCAAAGCGGCGGCCAAATCTCGGCCATCGTGGTGTAACACTGGTGTCCGGGTGCCCAACTGGGGCTTTCTTGCCGGGGCCTCGGCATCGGTTCGGAAGTGGTCGTAAAACCGCCAGCTGCGAATCATTTCCCGCACATGAAAGACTTCTGCGGCACTGGATGGGTCAGCATGTGCATCAAACAGGCTATCGAAGTTGGGAATATGCTGTGTAACCACTTCCCATTGTCGATCATGGCGGATTTTGACCATGTTGCCCTTGCGCTCCACCAGTGCGGTGGCTGGTCGATAGGCTGGGCCACTGAAAATGCATTCGTGTTTGATTTCCGGGTCAAAGGTAAACGCTGACTGTTGGGGAGTGGGCAAGCCCAGGGAGATGGTGTAACCAAAGCTCTCACTGGCAAAGCCCAGCTTGAGTCGCACCACATTTTTCCGCTGTGTTCCCTGGATATCGACATCACCCCGCTTCATGGCATCGGTAAGCTCTTCCGGCCCAGCCCAGTAGGTGGAGTGCAGTCCACCTTCTTCAGCGAGTGAGTTGACGACGCCACCAGAGGCGGTTTTGGCCAGTAGTCGCAAGGCCTTGTAGAGATTGGATTTACCGCTGCCATTGGCTCCCGTAATCAGGTTCAGTGAACCCAGTGGCAAAGTCAGTGACATGATGGAGCGATAGTTTGCTATGGATAGGGTTGTCAGCATGGGCATTCGATGGTTTCTTATAGGCCGAAGCCATTCCGTTGATGTGTTGTCCGGATGATGCTGTCAGCTTAGTCTTTGTGTTTTGTAACGACGCTGTCTTTCAAATTATAAAGTGCGTTGTCTGGTCATCACTATATACCTTTTAAAGGCTGTTGAAAGTCACCTGGTATCGGCCATTGGCTTCCAGTTTGTATGACTTAAGTCGTAAACGTTCATGGACGGTTTTGTGGTAGATTGACGCAAAACAAGGGCAGTAAAGGACAAAATAAGCGTTTGAATTTGCCAGGGAGGCCGTATGCGGTTTAATCGAATCGGTGGTGAGCTTAATTCATATATCAGCCCAATCTATAAGGCCAGGGAAAAGGCTTACTATCAAGACTATTCCGTATCCAGCTTTATCTCTTTACCTTCCCCACCAAATTATGCGCGACAGTGCGAACTTTCTAACGGTTCTTGTCAGCGCGCTTTGTCAGACATGAAAATTCACCAGACTGATGATGGGTATGCTGGTTTGGATCAAACGCAGTACAGCCCTGAAACCCGATGGGTGAAAGAACGTGTTATTGGCCGGGGTGGGTTTGGCCAGGTCTGGAAAGTGGTTGATGCGATGGACAGCAGCCGGGAGTTGGCGTTCAAGGTGGCTTTACAAGACGTGGATCAGGTTAAACAAGAGTGCCAGATTATGCACTTGATCGGAGCGCATCCAAATATTGTCAACTGTTACGGTATGACGGAGATTGACGGTCAATCAGGCATGTTATTGGATTATATCCCCGGAGCCGATTTGTCGACGGTAATGGATACACTGATCGAGCAATACCATTCTGGAAAGATAACGCATTCAAGATTCTGGGGAACGATCCAGCATCTCATTAGAGACGTGGTTGATGTGCTTCGTCATCTGGAAACGCAAGGGTATTGCCACCAGGACATAAAACCGAAAAACATCCGAATATCCAGCAAAGATCTGAAGGCATTCGTTCTTGATTTTGGCAGTCTTGACAAAATAGGGGAGCAACAACGTGTTGGCTCAGAGTTCTATACCTCACCGGAATTCTATACCTCAGGAGGAACATCAACGATTTCCGATAAGGTGGATTGTTACAGTATCGGACAAATTCTGTATTCTATTTTTTCCAACGTTACCAACCCGAGAGGTGATGATCTTTTCACCGCCGGTGCAGAGTATGGAGACATTACCCTGTCATCAAGGATGGCGCTTATGTGGCGGCTAAAACAATCGATGCAAAAGTACCAGGCTTCGGATCAAGCAACGGGAGAGTGGCAGACAGCGCTTAAACCCGTAGATTTCCATGCAGTCGACCTGAAGTTAAATGAACCTGATCTTTTTGATGCGCTGCTTGAGGCAAAGTATTCCACGCCCGGAAATGAAGCGATGCCCCTGGATATCATGATTGAAGCGGTTGATGCAGACCTAAAAGAACTGAGAACCAGATTCCTGAGTGGCTTTCATGGCGCTGGTGGTGCAACGTCAGTTGTCGACTTTATTAACCGAAACCTTCATCCTTCATCGGATGGTCGATTGAATGCCTCAAGTGCACTGAAGCATGACTTCCTTACTGACATCATGTGTGATGATGCTTCGATAAAAAAAGTATTGAAAGCGGCCCTGGTGAAAATTGAAACCGAGAAGGGTAATGAAGAATAGCCTTTCTTTCGAACGTCGGTCTGGCTGACTCTTGCTTCAATGCTGATTACGGACTCTTTTAAATTGAACCGTTGTTTTAATATTTGTCGATAATTGCTGCAAACTGCATATCTTAAGATTCATTACGATTGGCAAGGCCGGAAAATACCACAATCCTCCTCAAATCAAGAACTGGATCTTGCTTTATGAAGTAAACTGTTCTGGTTACTGATCTAGATGGGGTGTTGTCGATGAAAGTAAAAACGATCTGTGCCGTGATCGCGGTAATTGCACTTACGGGCTGTGAACACTCAGAAGAAAAGCCCAGTATTGATAATAAAACCGCGGAAGCCATCTGCAACGCGAAAGAGAGTTTGCCCGGTGGCTGGGCAAAATCTGACGTCACCCCAGAGGCTAAGAAAGCGGTGGAACTGGTGATCAAGGGAATGGAAAAACCGGCAAAACTGAAAAAGATGCTTGCGGTTCACTCTCAGATTGTCAACGGGGTTAATTATGCCTTGGAGTTCCAGTTGGAAAATGGAACTATCTGGAGTGCTATTGTCTATCGGGATCTGGAAGGAAAATACAGCATTACACAAATGCCAATCCCCGGACTGTTTTGTGACCACTGATTGATCAGTTTTTACCGCCATTTTGCGACAGCATCCGATTTATGGAATGATTCGCTTCGATAATAATAATTACCGGATGCTGTTGAGGTTCCCATGCCTGATCAACCCCGCGTGCTCTGTGAAGTAAAAGGTCACATTGCCTACGTCACCATGAATCGTCCTGAGAAACATAACGGTCTGGATATGGCCATGTTTCGTGACATGATTTCTACCGCCAGAAAGATTCGGAAGGATCGAGGGATTCGCTGCGTAATTCTTTCCGGAAATGGCCCCTCTTTTTGCGCGGGGTTAGATTTTCAGGCCGTCAATAAAGACCCGAGCATTGTGGCGAAAGTCTTTCTGAAGTTGCCCTGGACCAAACAGAACATTGCCCAGGAGATTGCCCATTGCTGGCGGGACCTGCCAGTCCCCGTCATTTCGGTTATCCATGGCAACTGCTTTGGTGGTGGGATGCAGATTATTCTGGCGACGGATTATCGCATTGCCAGAGCGGATGCCAGTCTCGCCATTATGGAGATGAAGTGGGGCCTGATTCCCGATATGAGTGGTATGGCTACACTTTCACGGCTGACTCGTATTGATATCGCCCAGGAACTGACCATGACCGGGCGTAAGTTCAGTGCCCGGGAAGGGCATGATTATGGCTTGATCAGTCGATTGGCTGATGACCCGATGGCAGAGGCTGAGCAACTGGCTGAGACGATTTGCAGGCAGTCGCCAGATGCGGTAGCTGCGGCGAAATACCTGTTCAAGAAAACCTGGAAGGCTGACACTTGGAAGGCCCTGCGTTGGGAGCGCTGGGTTCAGGCTCGACTGCTGGGGCGAAAAAATCAGCGTATTGCCATGAAGAACGGTTTGAGCAAGCAGGGAGAACCTCAGCCGTTTATTGATCGGCGTTCATTTTGACAGGTGTCTTTTCTTGCGGCGGTTCAGGCACGGCCACTGAATGGTTTTAATTGTATGGAGTAGGCACTGGGTTTTACGACAAACGACAGATTCTCTTTAATATCGTCCAATGGTGTGACCATCTGCCATTCAAAGTAATGGCAGATCATGGCAATTGAGGCCTTGATTTCCATCAGTGCCAGTTGGCGGCCCGGGCAGAAGCGTGGGCCACTGCCAAAGGGAATTAATGTTTCCGGTGAATGGGGTTGATGCAACTCCGGGTATAACCATCGCTGAGGATTGAACATTTCTGCGTGTTGAAACCATGAATTCCGCTTGCCGGCATATTCTGTCATGGTGATCAATGACTCCCCCTGAGGAATCCGTACGCCGTCTACCTCGGTTTCCTGCAGGCAGGTCAGGTATAACAGTGGTGTCACCGGCTTAAGGCGCATGGTTTCCTGAATAATGGCATTCAGCAACGGCAGTTTCTCCAATTCATCCCAGCTTGGTTCCTCATGGCTACTGATCCCGTTTCTCAGCTCTGATCTCAGTTCTGCCAGCAAATCCGGGTCAATAGACAGGTAATAGATAATCCAGCAGAGGGTGTAAGCGGTGGTATCTTCTCCTGCCAGCAGCATGGTGATAATGCTACCAAACAGGGTCTCATCACTGGTATCACCATTAAGATCATTCTGTACCAGCAGGGATTCGAGAAAGTTTCCGGGCTGTTGTATCAATTCCGGCTGTTCAGCCATTTTATTACGCGCCTGGCTGATGAAGGTGTAGACATGTTTGCGCATAACCTCCAGGGAATATTCCAGGTTTCGGTCAGTCGGGAGTTTGATGTATCGCCAATAGGGAAAAGGCGCATTAAGGCGCTTCCATAAAATGGGAAACACACGCATGAGGTGTATTTGAAATTCCAGCTGGTCATTCTCGAGTGTGTTGATATCGTAGCCCATGGTCAGGTCGGTAGTGATATCCACGGTCATTTTCATCATGTCTTCCCTGACTGCGATGGGTTGGTCTTGAATCATCTGATTCTGCCAACGGCCTTTCAAGCGATTAATGGCTCTGATTATGCTGGGGTAGAAACGCTGCAGGTGTCGTGCATCCAGCCCTCGGGTCGTGGTTTTTCGGCTGGCTTTCCACTCTCTGCCTTCCATGCTGAATACACCGTGAATGCCCAGCTCCTTGAAGACGGGTTTGATGCTTCTGATTCGGGAGAAACGGTCCGG
The DNA here is from genome assembly GCF_965196975.1 of Endozoicomonas sp. NCBI lineage: Bacteria > Pseudomonadati > Pseudomonadota > Gammaproteobacteria > Oceanospirillales > Endozoicomonadaceae > Endozoicomonas > Endozoicomonas sp. The sequence continues at coordinate 2,148,910 of NZ_OZ239981.1, read as the reverse complement.
GCGTTGTTTCAGAACCTGCTGAATGGCTTCTGGATCTCCCATTACGGTGAACCGTTCCGGTCCCAGCTTAATATTGAACCAGGAGCCATAACGGTCACACCACTGTTCCAGCTGCAAGTGCAGAGCGTGCATATCAAGGCCGATCAGGTTGCCCGCAATAGGTAGCGTTCTGGGGCCGGGGAGGTCACTGATTGTCCGAACTGCCAATGTTGCAGGAATCGTTGTTTCACTGCCGTCTTTTTTTTTCACCATGAACGGACTCTCATTGACGGGAAAAGGATGTCGTTTTTCATGGCGTTTTATTCGGTAGGATTATCGTCCATGTGGTGCAGGCCTGATCCAGAGTTTGTTCATTGGTAACTATTCAGCACCCAGCAAAGGCGTATTGTTGTAATTTCGAACCGCTTTAAGAAGCGCCTGAAATATGTTCAACCCCTGCTTTTTAGCAGATGATAAATAGCTTCGGATTCGGGTAAACATGGTACCTCCGTCTTCGCTTCTGAAGCAGCCTGAGATCTTCTGCTTAAGTTTGGCCATCCTGGCATCACGTTCACTGCCATTGTTATCGAAGGGAATTGAAAAGTCCGACATGAAGCGCAACGTTTCAACCTTAAACTCAATAAGCCTTTTGAACAGGTTGTAGGCCTTGGTATTCCTGACCTTCTTACGTCCAAGCACCTGTCGTTGTTTTTCCATATAAGCGGTTTCCTTCGTGAGAGCCCTTTGAAGGATTTGGTCGTATATCGTCTCAATGCGAAGCTGTATTGCACCAGGCATTTGAGTCAGACCGGCTGCTTTGTATTTCTTGCAGAAGTGCCAGGAGAGCGTAAGCAATTTCATCAGCCGCAGAGCCAGCTTATTCGCATCCCTATCGACAACTCCCTGAAGCTCTCTCAGATGATGGGCATTACAAAGCACATGCACTGCCGCATAGGCAAAGTAGGACTTCCAATGATCGTGAACCAGAATGCCTGCAAAAGTCAGCAGGATGCCCATTGCATCCATTGCTTCACAACCTCGCCTTTCTGAGAGGTAGTAAAGCGTCCATTGGTCATCTCGCATAATGTGTAACCACCACAGTGAACCGTCAACCCGCATGCCAGTTTCATCCGCTCCTGCAACCGGACTTTCTTGTAAAGCATCGCGGATACTCTGCTCAGTAGAGGCCAGGTTCTCATGGGTATAGGCAACAAAATTGGCAACAGAGCCTGCGCTGACACTCATGCAATAAATAGTATTGAAATACTCAGACACCCGGTGATATGGGATGAAGTGATACTGGTTTAAATGAACAGCCATTGCCTGAGTCACTTCTCCGTATTGAGCAGCGGCTTTCACTCCTTGGGGAAACTCAGCGGTGTTCCGTTTACCACAAGGACATACTTTAACGTCTGCCCAGTACGCGGTAACTTCAAATTCTCCGGGTCTACCTGGATCAAAAACCTGTCGCTCAATGTATTTGGTGGGTTTAATATCGATAAGCGAAGACTGGCAACAGCAACATTTTTCAACCTTCAGATGCCTGACATAATCGGGTAAGGCGACACGTCTCAAACAAGAGCTTTGATGACCTTTCTGGCCACCTGGTTTATTGCCTGAAGATGGTCTAAGGCTTTTGGGGTTCGGTGTTTCCTGTGAGGAGCAGGGGGCTTCTTTGGAAGATGTATCACCTTTATCACTCCCTTTTTTACTGGGCTTTTGATAACCATCTGACGATGGTGGCTTACTACTGTTTTGACTGTTTTTATTAACCCTTTCTTCCAGTTCGCTGCAACGTTCCCGTAAAAGCGCATTCTCGGTCCGAAGCTCTTCATTCTCTTTAAGGAGAGCTTCGGTAAACGGAGTAGCTGGGAAGTCTGGTTCCATACTGGAGATTTGTTAGAAAAATTGAGTATAAGATGATGGTCGAAAAATCAGAAAATTCCAGATTTATATGAAGGGTGCTGAATAGTTACGTTCATTGTTCAATACAGGGGACGTCTGTTTGAAACAGACCTGGAGGCTGACGGCAATACCACTGACGCCAGCCTTTAGTGTAGATTGTTTTAGCGTTAAGTCAGGGGGTTAGAAAACAATGGCGCAACCGGACCGGCCAAAGTCTGTTGCCCGGTCATAGTCCATGTGGTCGTTGTTGGCCTGTTGATGGATGACATCCCATTTTGCTTTCAGCTCATCGTATAAATCGGAGCATTGGCTTTCCCCATGGTACGAAAGCACATCGGATATTTTTCTGGCTGCCTTCAGTGCATGGCCATGGTGAGCCATTTCATACTTCATCAGTGAGTCGTAGTAGCAGTTAAATTTTGCATTGATCAGACTGTCCTGCTGTGAGGCATAGTCCAGTTTGGGCATGCTGATGGTGGTTGTGAGGTTAATGTTAGCGGTGTCAACTTCACATCGGTCATTACCCAGCTCTCTGGGTTCGAAGTTCCATTCGATCAGCCATTTGCTATGACCGTGATGTCCATTAGGGGGTGTTTGATTGATGGTAGAAGCAATCTCTTCTGCCGAGGGGGGGGAAATGGTGTAGTGCTGGTAGTCAATGGTTGATTTGAGGGAGATCTTATCGTCATTCTGCTCAATGTCGATTACTGCTCTTGGGATGCTCGCTGGAGGCTCTGTGTCCACAAGGCCATCGGAAACCTCTGTACCGGTGAGTGTGATTAATTGCCAGTAGGAGTCTGGCTGAACCTCTGCATCGGTCAGTGCGACCAGTTGCCAGGTTGGTTCAGGCTCTCTTGTTTGCCTGCACTCTTGCGGATGAGGCTTCTGTTGCTTAAACAGTTTAACTGGATAGTGCTTTCTTACACATTGATCCTTGAGGTACTCTCTACCACCTGCGCCGATACATTGATCGGCAAAAGCGGTTGTCTGAATCAGACACAGCATTAGCGTTGCTGAAGATAACTTGTATATCGTCATATCAGAATCCTGAAAGAAAAAGGGGGAGGGTACGTGTCAAATGACGTTTATCTTATAGCACCGTTTCTACAGGGTAGATGTGGATTTTTTTCGGTAAAACAGTAGTAAGTCTGCTGGGCTGCTAGTAGGCTGGGCATGATCTTTTGGAGATCTGGTAATGTTATGTTATAACACCTTGCATCTTGATACTGGGTACTGGCCTCTGCTGACATGATGAGGACAATACCGAAAGGAATCGCAGAATATGACCATCAGCCTCTGCCGGAAAGACCATGGAAAAGACAGCAAACGATTGCTGTCCTGTCTGATGGTGGCGGTTTATCTGCTGGTGGTGCATTTCACATTGAGCCACGTTCATACTGCACCGGACAACACCCTGCAGTCTGAAATATCCTGGCAGCATCCCGTTATTTCACTGGTTGATGATACACCTGATAACCAGAACACTGAGCACCGCCATTCATCCGCCTGCATGCTGGTGTCTCAGGCCTCTTCGCCTTTACATCTGTCCAAAACAACCGTTCTTTTCGACCCAGTTCATAACGAACAACCCTATCTCCTGTCGATTCATTCTCCCACCCCAACGAAACGACAAACCCGGGCACCTCCTGGCTACAAAATCTGACATTCGATTTTTTTATCCATTATTTTTCTTTCAGGATTTTGTATGCGTCACTTTTCAAAAATGGCCGTTGTCACCTGCTCCTTACTATCAACTGGCGTGCTGGCTGATGCCAATCGTCATGCCGATGCCCATGTGCATGGTGCCGGTCATTTAAACTTTGCCATTGAAGGTCGTCAGGTTCATCTTGAGCTGGAAACACCGGGGTTTGATATTCTTGGCTTTGAATCCATTACTTCTGACGCTCAGCGCGGGCAGCTTAAAGATGCCCTGAATGAACTGAAAAAAGACGATTTATGGTCTTTTACACCGGCGGCTTCCTGTACATTGAAAACGGCATCGGCTTCGGCCAGTGGTGAGCATGGAGAAGGTCATCATGACCATCATGCGGATGCTGATGATCACCATGACTCGCACCATGATGATCATGGCCATGACAAGCACCATGCAGAGGCAGACGACCATCATGAATCACACCATGATGATCATGGGCACCATAATCAACATGCAGATTCAGGTGACCACCATGAATCTTCGCACATGGATATTGCCGCCACCTATGTTTATGAATGTGCCAATATTGCCAAGCTCAACAGTATATCGACCCGACTGTTTCAGCGGTTTGGCAACAGTGAGCAGTTGAAGGTTCAGGGTTTTACCGATTCAGGTCAGATAGCCGGGCAAATGAGCCGTCAGCGACCAGAGGTGCGCTTCTGATATGAGCAGTCTCCGTCAACCGGTGATTCATCTTAAGGGTGTCCAGTTTGGCTGGAAGCCGGGAACTGTGGTTCTGGATATACCGGAGCTGTTGGTCAGTCAGGGTGAGAAAGTGTTTATCCGGGGGCCTTCAGGATCGGGTAAAACGACGCTCCTGGGACTTCTTGGGGGAGTGCTCACACCGGTTGCCGGTGATGTGTCTGTGCTTGGAAATGACATTGGTCGTTTTTCATCGGCGCGGCGGGATCATTTCCGGGCGGATCACATCGGTTTTATCTTTCAGATGTTTAACCTGATTCCTTATCTATCGGTGATTGAGAATGTCACACTGCCACTGGGGTTTGCTAGAAAGCGTCGTGAAAACGTGCAGTCCATGGGCGTTGATGCCGGGCAGGAAGCGATTCGACTGCTGAATCACCTGGAGCTTACGGATACGCAGCTGCTACAGAGACCGGTAACCGAACTCAGTATTGGTCAGCAGCAGAGAGTGGCTGCGGCCAGAGCGTTGATTGGACGCCCTGAACTGGTGATTGCGGATGAACCGACGTCTGCCCTGGACAGTGATACCCGTGAGGCATTTATCCGCCTGTTGTTTACGGAGTGTGAGGCTGCCGGCAGTACGCTGGTTTTCGTCAGCCATGACTCTGCCCTGGAATCACTGTTTGATCGTTCGGTTGCCCTGAATGAAATCAATCGTGCCAGTCAGCATCGGCCATTGTCAGCTGAAGCATCGGGGGTGGTTTGATGTCGATTCTTCATCTGGCGGTGAAAAGTCTGAGTAACCGGAAAACGACGGCATTGCTGACTATTTTCTCCATCGCCATCAGCGTTGCTCTGTTGCTGGGCGTGGAAAGGGTTCGGGTTGAGGCACGAAACAGTTTTACCAGTACTGTGTCTGGTACCGATCTTGTGGTTGGAGCCCGGAGTAGTTCGCTTAACCTGCTGCTCTACTCGGTGTTTCATATTGGTAATGCGACCAATAACATCACCTGGGAAACGTATCAGGACCTGTCCACCAATAAGGCGGTCGCATGGACGATACCCATTGCCCTGGGGGACTCCCATCAGGGGTATCGCGTGGTGGGTACCTCTCAAACCCTGTTCGAGCACTTTCGTTACGGTGATGATCAGCCCATCCGCTTCAGAAAGGGGAAACCATTTGATGATCTCTATGATGCAGTCATTGGTTCTGAAGTGGCGGCGGTTCTCGGCTACCAGGTTGGGCAGGAGATTGTCCTGAGTCATGGCGTGGAAAGCAGGGCTCTGCAGGAACATCAGGATAAGCCTTTCAGGGTAGCTGGTGTGTTAACACCTACCGGAACCCCTATGGACAGGGTGATTATGATCTCTCTGGAGGGGATTGAAGCGCTGCACATTGACTGGGTCAATGGAGCGGCGCCCAATGCACTTTTCTCTGTGTCTGCCGACAGGGCACGGGCCATGGATTTGCAACCCTCCAGCATTACGGCCTATTTTGTGGGCCTGAAATCACGGGTGGCCGCTTTTCGTTATCAGCGTGAAGTGAATGAGTATCGTCAGGAAGCGCTGACGGCTATTTTGCCGGGTGTGGCTCTTGGGGAACTCTGGCAGCTGGTGGGTTCCGCTGAAAAAGCATTGCTGGCTGTTTCAGTGATGGTGGTGATTGCGGGGTTGGTTGGCATGTTGACCACCATTCTCACCTCCCTGAATGAACGGCGAAGAGAAATGGCCATTCTCCGCTCAGTAGGCGCCCGACCCGGGCATATCTTTACCCTGATGATTACCGAGTCCCTGATCTATGCCATCACTGGCACACTATTGGGTTTTGTAATGATGTATGGAATGCTGTTCGCCATTCAGCCAGTATTGCAAATGCAGCTGGGTTTGCACATTACCATTGCGTTACCAGGGCTGTTTGAGTGGGTTCTGGCGGTCGCCATCATTGTTTCGGCGACCATACTGGGTGCAGTGCCTGCCTGGCGAGCCTATAAAAATTCATTGGCAGATGGTCTGACGGTCAGGCTGTAGGAGAGCGAATAATGATAACGAGAAGACAACGCTTTGGCTGGATGGCACTGGTGCTCATGGTGCCTTTTATGCTGATGAATTTTGCCATGGCGGCAAAGATTGAACCCCCAAAGGCGCCTCCAGTTAAAGAGATTAACTGGGATGACCTGATGCCTCCGGTGGATGAGGAAATTGTCCGAAAGTATGAGGCCGGTGAAATCAGCCAGGTCGAGGCCATTGATTATATTGTTAAGCTGGGCAAGGTTCCTGTAAAAGACATGGATCAGCAGCGGGTTAAAATTCCCGGTTACCTGGTACCATTGAATATAGGTAAGGATCAATCAGCAACAGAGCTGTTACTGGTGCCCACCATGGGAGCCTGTGTTCATGTACCACCACCGCCACCTAATCAAACCATTTTTGTTCGCTATGATAAGGGTATTAAAGTGACGGAAGCGGGCTATACACCCTACTGGCTGGAAGGGGTGATCAGGGTTGAGAACAATACGTCCGAGTATACTGATGTTGTTTATGCCATTACGGTGGAAAGTATTAAGGAGTTTGAATAGGTTGGTGAGAGTCGCATTGCCATGAATATCTGCGTCAGAGTCTGGGATCAGACTTTTTCGATGAAGGCTAATTAGTGCAGTGAGCTTCAGACAGCGTGTTAGTTTTTAGCCAGCCTGCCATTGTAGGAAAACAAAAAACCGCCATTATATTTGGCGGTTTTTTCGTATCGGGCCGTGCTAAAAACTGGGTTGAAATAAACCTGTCAGAGCCGTTTTCCTTACTAAGAGTATATCATTGATTAAGCTACTTTTTGTAATATTCATAGGCTTCTTTGGCTGTTTTTGATGTTACCCTATTGAAACATTGATTGAATTCTAACTCTGAACGCTTTTTGCTTCTTTCAAATGATTCGTTGTAATCTCTGAGCTTTGTTTTTTCATGGTCAATGTTGACTGAAACAGGAGTTTCGTTACATTGTTCTTCGTAATCAACAATGGTTTCTGTTTTGCATTCTGTTGTTAGTTGATGATCGTATTCATAACTTCTACAAACGGTGTTCCCCGGTTTTTCTATTTTGACCCTTTTGCAGCTTTTTACCATTCTATAGCCCAGGTTAATGGCCGTGCTGCTCTCAAAAGCCATGTCTTCAAAGTCCCTGGCCTGCTGTTTATAGGCTTTCACTACAGAATCTTGCTCGCAAACGAAGTTGGCTCGATCAGCAGGCGTCATTTTTTCAAAGTCTCGTAACGTTACGCAGCCACTTAAAAAAAGAATGCTGAGAATAAGGCATATTCTTATCTGGTTCATTTATTCAGTCCCGATTTTTATTTTGGCTTCTAGCGTCGATTGTAATGATGAAATTTTAGACTAATTAATTTTTATCAGGATGACGTGAAATGATTTTATGGGTTTTTCCTGTGTAACTTATTAAAAATTAAGGGGTAAGATACAAACTTAAATAAAATTATTGATTGTCCTTGCTAACAGAAGTTCGATAAGTATCAACGAAGAGTGACTCACAATAACTGCATGCACCAGACGGCCAATGCTGCCAGATGAAAGAAAGAGCGTTGCCAGGGATTTTCGGGCAAAGCACTTTCTCTCCGGAAAACTGGCTTTGTGACGTGAACCGTTCGATGATTACTTGTGAAGAGTTCCCCTAATCGTGTTATAACATCCTATCCTGATTGGCTCCTCTGTTAACTGTATGGCGAGTGACCATGGAACCTACACTGCATTCTGCTACGTCCCCCATTGTCTACGAGATTGCTGAACTCCTGATTTCCAGAGGTTGGACACTGTCTACGGCCGAGTCCTGTACCGGAGGGGGGATTGGTCATGCCTTGACGGCGATGCCCGGTAGCTCAGCCTGGTTTGAAGGGGGGGTCATCTGTTATGCCAATGGCGTAAAGGCTCATCTTCTTCATGTGCCGGAAGTGTTGCTCAATAAGTACGGTGCCGTCAGTGAACAGGTGGCTATCGCCATGGCTCAGGGTGTACGGAAGTTGCTGAAAACCGATATTTCCGTGGCGGTGACCGGGGTTGCCGGACCGGGTGGCGCGACACCGGAAAAGCCGGTAGGAACCGTGTGGATAGCCTGGAGCACCGGACAGGAAGCCGCTGCAAGGCACTTTCATCTTGAGGGTGATCGTGATCAGATCAGGGAGCAAACGGTTGTTCAGGCATTGCAGGGGATTCTGACCTTGTTAACCTGAAAAAAGATCCGTTCCTGTCGAAGCAATAAATATACTGGACAAATATCCAGTATCTGTTTAAATATACAGTATTACTTATTTAGCTGTTCCTGATGAAGTCAGAATCGAACTGAGGGCGTGAAGAATGGATGATAACAGAAAAAAAGCGTTGGCAGCAGCACTTGGCCAGATTGACCGACAGTTTGGTAAAGGCGCCATCATGCGGATGGGTGACCAGAAGCAGGAAGCGATCCCGGCAATTTCCACCGGTTCTCTGCAGCTGGATATTGCCCTGGGTATTGGCGGTCTGCCAAAAGGCCGTGTTATCGAAATCTTCGGGCCTGAATCTTCCGGTAAAACCACGCTGACCCTGAGCGTTATTGCCCAGGCGCAGAAGCAGGGCGCTACCTGTGCCTTCGTTGATGCGGAGCATGCCCTGGACCCCCAGTACGCCGGTAAGCTGGGTGTGAATGTGGATGACCTGTATGTTTCCCAGCCGGATACCGGTGAACAGGCTCTGGAAATTACTGACATGCTGGTTCGTTCCGGAGCAGTCGATGTCATTGTTGTTGACTCTGTTGCTGCGCTGGTACCCAAGGCTGAAATTGAAGGTGAGATGGGGGATTCTCACGTTGGTCTGCAAGCCCGTCTGATGTCTCAGGCTCTGCGTAAGCTGACAGGCTCCATCAAGCAGACCAACTGCATGGTGATCTTCATCAACCAGATCCGTATGAAGATCGGTGTGATGTTTGGCAACCCGGAAACCACTACCGGTGGTAACGCACTGAAATTCTATTCTTCTGTACGCCTCGATATCCGTCGTACCGGTGCCGTGAAGCAGGGTGATGAAGTGATTGGTAACGAAACCCGCGTTAAGGTTGTGAAGAATAAGGTATCACCTCCGTTCCGTCAGGCTGAATTTCAGATTCTTTATGGCCAGGGTATCTACCATATGGGTGAGGTGATTGACCTGGGTGTGAAGCAGAAGCTGATCGATAAGTCCGGTGCCTGGTATGCCTATAAAGGCTCAAAAATTGGGCAGGGTAAAGCCAATGCTGCCCAGTATCTCTCTGATAATCCGGAAGTGGCGGCCGAAATCGAAGGGCTGATCCGTGATGAGTTGATGAGTACGCCAGAAAAAGATGCTGCCAAAAAGGCGGAAGCTGAAGCAAAGAAAGATGCGGGTAAAAAAGGTGACGCTGCCGCTGCAAGTGTGCAGCAGGACGAGCTGCTGGCTGAGTAATTGAATGTCTGCTGAAGCCATTCAAACGGTAAAAGATGTCCGTCGGGCTGCCATGGATCTGCTGGCCCGACGGGAACATGGTTTTACCGAGCTGGCCCGAAAGCTCTCGGTCCGTTTTCCCCATGAACTGGTGATTGAAGCGCTGACCCGTCTACGGGAGGAGCGGTTGCAAAGTGACGACCGCTTTGTTGAAAGCTACGTTTACAGCCGACAACAGCGAGGCTACGGTCCGGTTCGTATTAAGTCGGAACTGTTTCAGAAAGGGATTGATGGCGAGCTGATCGGTCAATACCTGTTGGAGCAGGATGATCATTGGGATGAGCTGGCAAAAGAGGTAAAAGAACGAAAATTTGGAGCCTCTGCTCCCAGAGATACTAAAGAGAGAGCCCGACAGACCCGTTTCCTGGCTCAGCGGGGCTTTTCCATGAGCCAGATATATCCTGCACTTTCTGGTAAAAACTGACTGTTATTTTCAACACTAAGGCACAGGGACACAAAGAAAGTTTTTTCTTTAACTTCTTTTGTTTGGCTTATACAGCCCTATCAAATAAAAGGGTTGAGTGGGCAGAACCAACTTGGTGTCTCTGTGCCTTTGTGGTCATTTTATTAAAAGTAAAGTTGCAATTTGCAATTACAGAAGACCGATTACATAGTCGAGCCCGCCTTTAACCGCCGCAACCTGAGCATCGTTACACTCTTCATCGGTCACTTTGGGGCTGTCCGGATAGACTTCCGTTGTCGTTCCATAGGTACAGTTGGTGACACCGCCGCATAAGCCAAGCTTAACCATCGGGTAATGGATCACACCATGCTGAACCATGGGTGAGTCGATAAGGTTTCCTTTCTCGTCAGCTGGCGCTATATGAGTGACGTTTGCCACAGACTCAATAATGGCTGCCTGAAATTCTGGCTGTGGATTTTCACTATCACCAACGGTGTAGAAACCATCAGGAATACTGCAGGGGACATACTCAATACCATTACGGGCTGCCAGGGCAGGGCGGAACTCGGTTTCATCGGTATCTGTGGTTTCGTGCAGGTCAAAATGGACCAGTACATTATCCAGTGTTGCAACCAGCTTCATCAGATTGGCTGACTCTTCAGAAGGGCTGTCCTGGTAAAATGAACGGTTTGGGTCAACTGCGTTTGGATTCCAGCGATTTATGGTTTCATAACCCCAGGGGCTGACACAGGGGGCAGCAACAACATTAAAGTGTTCCTGGTAATGCTCTGCCAGGGTATCCATAAACTTGATTGCACCGTGAACACCACTGGTTTCGTAACCATGTACACCACCCGTGATCAGAACGGTTGGCTTATTGCTGTCCCAGTTTTTACTTTTCAGGCAGAACAATGGAAAGCGGGCTTCATCGTAAGAGAGTGCACCGTACTGTTCGATGTCAAAGCGGTCTCCCAGGGCTTTGATTTTGGGAACCACTTCCTGTTGATATTCACGCTTGATCGTCACCTGTTCGCGCCAGGCCAGGCGTTCAGTGTCACTCCAGGGCTTGCCGGGTGTTCCAATCGGATAGCTTTTTGTTAATTGCATGTGGTTCCAACAGCTTGATTATTGTGAAAGTACAAATACAGTGCCGGACTGTTTTTTGTCCGGCTCGTTGAATGGTAATGTCAGTGTGTATGATGGCTCAAGAATGATGATGAAATTTATGAGATTTGAAAAGAAAGAAGGTCCCGGAAGGTAATGCCAGCAGTCAAAGGTGATTGTATTCAGTGCCGTTTGCCCGAGCGCGCCTGTATCTGCCCGTTAATCCCCCGGGTGGAATCTTCTGCCTGTTTCTGGCTGATTACTCACGATAAAGAGTTTGATAAGCCGACCAATACGGGCAAATTGATTCAGGCAGCGATACCCGGTAGCCGCCTGTTCAACTGGAGCCGGACTGCACCGGATGAGGAATTGCTGAGACTGTTGGAGGATCCGGCCTGGTTACCAGTACTGTTGTTTCCAACGGAATACGCTGTGGAAGCGCAGAGTAAAGCAGCGCCATGGCGTCATCATGCCTGATCTGATTGTAACATTGCCTTCATTATCATTGATGCAACCTGGCAGCAGGCCAGAAAGATGTATCGTCAAAGCCCCTGGCTGCATAACTTGAGTTTGCTGAGCTTGCAGCCAGAGGATCCATCCATTTATAGCCTCAGGCGAAATCGTCAGGAACAGCACCTGTTTACTGCCGAAGTGGCAGCGCTGGCGCTTGGACAGTTGGGTGAAAACACGAATCGTCAGCTGATGGAGGCACTGGTGCAAGTCTATTGTGACCGATATCTATGGGCTCGCAAAGGACAGAGAAAGGAAGAAAACCAAAGGTCTCTGGGCATTCTTGAGCAATACCAGCCAGATGGTTAACAGGACTTTCATGAGAAAAACCCACAAAAAGCACACGATTGATGCGGTGAAATGATCATTTTTTTTCACCGTTCCTATATAATGGCCGTTTTGCGTAAATTTACTATGAAAAGGCCGCTCGTTCAGACTTTGCAGGCATTTTCGTGTTTTGGAGTGAGCGGCCTTTTCCGCTCATGGCTGTTAAGAGATAACTCCCCCGGTGGGAACTGTATATGAAGACTAACGAAATACGTTCTGCTTTTCTGGAATACTTCAGGGAAAACGGCCATGAAGTGGTTGCCAGTAGTTCTCTGGTACCCCATGACGACCCAACCCTGCTGTTTACCAATGCCGGGATGAACCAGTTCAAAGACACTTTTCTGGGTCGTGAGCAGCGCGACTACAAACGTGCCACTACCTCTCAGAAGTGTGTGCGTGCCGGGGGAAAGCACAATGACCTCGACAACGTCGGCTATACCGCCCGTCACCATACCTTCTTTGAAATGCTGGGTAATTTCAGTTTTGGCGATTACTTCAAGAAAGAAGCGATCCATTTTGCCTGGAACTTTCTGACCGGTACGTTGAAGCTGCCTAAAGAGCGTCTTTGCGTCACCGTATATGCTTCTGACGATGAAGCCTACAATATCTGGTTAAACGACATTGGTGTCGCAGCGGACGATATTATCCGCATCGGTGACAACAAGGGAGCACCTTATGCTTCCGATAACTTCTGGCAGATGGGCGATACTGGCCCCTGTGGTCCCTGCACCGAAATTTTCTTTGATCATGGCGATCATATCTGGGGTGGCCGTCCGGGTACGCCAGAAGAAGACGGTGACCGTTTTATTGAAATCTGGAACATCGTATTCATGCAGTACAACCGTCAGGCCGACGGAGAAATGCAGCCGTTGCCCAAGCCATCGGTTGACACCGGCATGGGCCTGGAGCGTATTGCCGCAGTGATGCAGCATGTGAACAGCAACTACGAGATTGACCTGTTCCAGTCTCTCCTGAACGATGCGTCTGAGATTATCGGTGGTGTCGCTACAACTGAAGCGTCCCTGCGCGTTATTGCCGATCACATCCGTTCCTGCAGTTTTCTGATCAGCGATGGAGTGATGCCATCTAATGAAGGCCGCGGCTACACGCTGCGCCGTATTATCCGTCGTGCCTGCCGTCATGGGCACAAGCTGGGAGCCAAGGAATCCTTCTTCTATAAACTGGTGGGCTCACTGGTGAAGGTGATGGGCGACGCTTATCCGGACCTGGCAAAAAATCAGGCGCACATCGAGCGGGTTCTGCTGCAGGAAGAGGAGCAGTTTACCCGTACCCTGGATAAAGGGATGAAACTGCTGGAAGAGAGCATTGCTTCCATGAAGGGAGAGGTGATCTCCGGCGAAACACTGTTCACTCTGTATGATACTTACGGTTTCCCGGTTGACCTTACGGAAGATATCGCCCGCGAGCGTGAGCTGAAAGTCGACATTGATGGCTTTGAAAAAGCGCTGGAAGCCCAGCGTGAACGTGCCCGTGCATCCAGCAAGTTTGGTGTTGACTACAACGATCAGCTGGTGATTGAAGGCTCAACGGCCTTTACCGGCTATGAGAGCACGGCAGGTCAGGCTCGCGTTCACTCCCTGTTTGTCGGTGGTGATCAGGTAGAGCTGATCGGTGAAGGCCAGCAGGCGACGGTTGTTCTGGAACAGACGCCATTCTACGCCGAGTCTGGTGGCCAGGTAGGTGATACCGGCCTGCTGAACTTTGCTACTGGCTCAGTCCGTGTCGTGGATACCCGGAAGCAGGGTGATCATCACCTCCATATTGTCGAAGTGGTATCGGGTGAGCTGAAACCTGGTGATGAAGTGTCCGCTGATGTTGATGCTGCTAAGCGTCATGCGACGTCACTGAATCACTCGGCAACTCACCTGTTGCATGCAGCCCTGCGAGAGGTACTGGGTGATCATGTAACCCAGAAAGGCTCGCTGGTTGATCCGGAGCGCCTGCGTTTTGACTTCTCTCACCTTGAAGCGGTTAAGCCGGAAGAGCTCAAGACCATTGAAACGCTGGTGAATGAACAGATTCGTGCCAACACTCCGGTTCAGACCGAGCTGATGGATATGGGCGCCGCAAAGGCCAAAGGTGCCATGGCGCTGTTTGGTGAGAAGTACGCCGATGAGGTGCGGGTCCTGACCATGGGTGCTGACAACTTCTCCATCGAACTCTGTGGTGGTATTCATGCCAGTCGCACTGGTGATATTGGTGCGTTCCGCATAGTTGCTGAAAGTGGTATTGCCGCCGGTGTGCGCCGTATCGAGGCGGTAACGGGTGCTGGTGCCGAAGCTTTTGTTCAGACACGGTTTGCTGAGTTAGACAACGCTTGTCGAATGATGAAGGCCAAGCCTGAAAACCTTGAAGCCAAATTGCAGGCGCTGGTTGCCCAGAGCAAGAGCCTGGAAAAAGAGATGCAGCAGCTGAAGCAGAAGCTGGCGAGTGCCGGCAGCTCAGATCTGGTGTCTCAGGCGGTAGAGGTGAATGGTGTTAAGCTGTTGGCGACAGAGCTTGAGGGTATTGATCCCAAGTCCTTGCGCGACATGGTTGACCAGCTGAAGAACAAACTGGGTTCCGGTATTGTGTTCCTGGCGACCCAAGCCGATGGCAAGGTGCCTCTGGCGGCAGGTGTTACCAAAGACCTGACCGGACGCGTCAAAGCGGGTGATCTGCTGAAGATGGTGGCTGAGCAGCTGGGTGGCAAAGGTGGTGGTCGACCTGATTTTGCTCAGGGAGGTGGCTCCCAGCCTGAAAATCTGGATAAAGCGCTGTCGTCTATTAAAGGCTGGCTGGAAGGTCAGTTGTAAGCAGATTGGCCAGAATAGTTATCTGTTCTGACAGGCAAATGTAAAAACGGGCTGTTCCGCAGGGAGTGGCCCGTTTTTTATTGCCCTGAGGCATACACCCGGGTAGCGATTCATGGTACATTCTGCCATCCACTGAATGATAGAGATGGCAGCTTACGCTGTCCGGCTCCTGCCAGAATGTCTGTATTGTATAAAAGTGTGCTGTAAAATTTTATGGGACGTTACAGCGGGGAGCTGGTACAGGGAAGCTTGATCATAAGGAGTCTGTCCGAAAATAGACTGTCCTGCTGCGGTAGCAGGAAATTGGCCTAAAAATTCCGTTTTGTTCGACAAGTAGAACCGCTGTTCACCTCGCAAACCGAATTTTTATCCTCAATTTTCTGCGATTTTTGCTAAGGGCGTTATTCCCGGACAACCTCCTAGTCATGGCTGATTGAAGTAGAACGAATAAGATGGCGCTAATAGTACAGAAATTTGGCGGCACCTCTGTAGGCACTACTGAACGAATTCAGGGAGTTGCTGACAAGGTCAAGGGGTTCCGCGAACAGG
Organism: Endozoicomonas sp.; assembly: GCF_965196975.1. Taxonomy (NCBI): domain Bacteria; kingdom Pseudomonadati; phylum Pseudomonadota; class Gammaproteobacteria; order Oceanospirillales; family Endozoicomonadaceae; genus Endozoicomonas; species Endozoicomonas sp. The sequence goes on along the minus strand of NZ_OZ239981.1, from coordinate 2,133,468 downwards.
GGCACGACGTAGTGGTTGTGGTTTCCGCCATGAGTGGTGAAACCAACCGTCTGGTTGAGCTGGCCCAGTCCATGCAGTCACAGCCTACGCCCAGGGAGATGGATGTTATTCTCTCGACGGGTGAGCAGGTGACCATCGGCCTTTTGAGTATGGCTCTGAATGAAAGGGGCTGTCCTGCCACATCCTATACCGGTAGCCAGGTGGCGATTGTTACTGACAATGCCCATACCAAGGCCCGTATCAAACGTATCGATACCGAACGCATCACCAGGGATCTTGAACTTGGCCGTGTTGTTGTGGTTGCCGGTTTCCAGGGTCGTGATGAAGAAGGCAATATCACTACATTGGGCCGGGGCGGTTCTGATACGACAGCAGTAGCGCTGGCGGCAGCGTTGAAAGCCGATGAATGTCAGATCTACACCGATGTCGACGGAGTTTACACCACTGACCCGAGAGTGGTTGAAGGTGCACGCCGCCTGGACAAGATCACCTTTGAAGAAATGCTGGAAATGGCCAGTCTGGGCTCCAAAGTTCTGCAAATCAGAGCCGTTGAGTTTGCTGGCAAGTACAATGTTAACCTGAGAGTTCTGCATACCTTCCAGGATGGCCCTGGAACACTGATTACACTGGATGAGGGTATCGCCATGGAGTCACCGGTAGTTTCCGGCATCGCATTCAACCGAGATGAAGCCAAACTGACGATTAAGGGCGTACCCGACATTCCCGGTGTGGCCTCCCGGATTCTTGGTCCGGTCAGCCGTGCCAATATCGAAGTCGATATGATTGTTCAGAATACGGCTGAGGACAAAACCACCGATTTCACCTTCACCGTTCATCGTAATGACTATGAGCGGGCAAAAGTTGTGGTCGAGCAGATCGTTGAAGAGCTCGAAGCTCGTGAATACGATGGTGATATGAAGATTGCCAAGGTCTCGATTGTTGGCGTAGGTATGCGCTCGCATGCGGGTGTTGCCACTAAAATGTTTGAGGCTCTGGCAGCGGAAGGGATTAATATTCAGATCATCTCAACGTCTGAAATCAAGGTTTCAGTCATCATTGCTGAAAAGTATCTGGAGCTGGCTGTTCGGGCGCTCCACTCGGCTTTTGAGCTGGACAGGGAACCATTGGAAGATAATGGGGTCTAAAACGTCAATATAATCAAAACCGTGGGCCTCGCGAGGGGTCCATACTGCCTCTATCTCCCTGATATGAAAAGGGTGAAAGAGGCAGTGTTATCAAGCCCTCAAACCATTTCCGGCAGGTAAAAATACGAATGGAAATCTTGAACTTGGTGACTAGACTGGGTTTGCTGAATAATTCTTAAGCATGAACGGTTGAGCTGACATATACTTCAATACTTTGAACTGAGTACTAAAGCAGTTTGAAGGGCAGGCAATTTTAATGTGAAATAATGTCTGTGCTGGGGTTGGTGTCGTATAATTTCACGCGAACATTTTGGGTGATTTCATCAGCTTCAAACCAATGCACCAGCGTGCTCAGAATTGACGGTTGTTGACTTAACAGAGATGTAAATAAGGAGATTGAAATGCTGATTCTGACTCGCCGCGTAGGAGAGACCCTGATGGTAGGGGACGAGGTCACTGTCACTGTTCTGGGTGTAAAGGGTAACCAGGTTCGTATCGGTGTTAACGCACCAAAAGAAGTCGCAGTTCACCGCGAAGAAATTTACCAGAGAATTCAAAAAGAGAAAGAGCACAAGAAAGGCGGTACTGGTCGCTCTTATGAAGAAGACGAAGGTTACGAGTCTGGATACGAATCCGAGTCTGAATCTTACGAATCTTACTGATGGATTTAAAACTGTCGTTTATATCTCTGATTGAGTTCATTAGATCGTTTTAATACGTAAACACAGTTTTCGAAAATGCCTGACTTATTGTCGGGCATTTTTGTATCTGCAGATAGGTACTAAAAATCTGCAATGCTCTTCATTCAAATCGTTGGCTTCTTTGATCCGCTTTTTAAACATAGCGGGGCTCATTGAGTCGTTTGTCTCTAAGCCAGCGTGTTGCACATGGGCTGCCCCTGACTCTGAGTTCATTTACACAACTCCAAGCCTCTACTCTGTATCTCTACAAGTTGTTAACCGAGAGTCTCTGTTTATGCTCATGGCGGAAAGTGCAGGCTTTGCGCCATATTATTCATACCTAATAGCGAGTTCAGCCTGTGCAATTGTGGCTGTATCCTGATCAAAAGGATAATACTCACGACAACTTGGCAGTCTTATGTGGGGGGCAAGGCTGTCTGTTTGGTCAGGCTGAAGTATCTATGTTGATAACCGCTACTATCCCAAGGCGTGTACAGATGAATTGGTTAAAAAAAGACTTGCTTTTCAAGGTGTTCAGGGTAACATAGCTCTCGTTCCCGGTGAGGTGGCCGAGAGGCTGAAGGCGCTCCCCTGCTAAGGGAGTATACGGTTTGTAGCCGTATCGAGGGTTCGAATCCCTCCCTCACCGCCATATATCCTTCCTAATTTATTGTTTTCCCTCTTACTAATCCCCAAAGTTACTACTTTTTCCTTAAGTGTCCAGAATGAGTCCATCTTGCTAAATAGCTTTATGGTTACATCTTAATTTTCGTGTTCTTTGTTGAGCTTTGCGTATTTCATGGTGTTGGAATGACTCAGGTTATTATAAGTACCTGAACGCTTCAATCGCCCATAATTACAGTGCCTATCGAAAATTTGGCACAGTTTATGACCGATCTTCCCTATGGAAGTCACCTCACTAAAAGCAGGAAAGAAGCAGTGTTAAATGAAGCTGTTGAAGAAAACACAGTTAATCGAGGTCTATTTCTTTCAGAGCGCTGGGAAGGTATTGTAAAACGCTATCGGGTAAACCGCTCGTTTTTGAAAACTGGATGAGCTGACCGGCCATTTCAGCGACATCCCGTCGAGTAATGTTTTCTCCTTTAATCAAAGAGAAAAATTCAAAGAGACCATCAACCATCTCTGATGGGGTGCTCTCTCTGAATGATTGAAACAATAGTGCTCTATTTTCACAGCTACTATGGGAACACCACTCATAATAGTTAACTGTCATGCCCGCTTCTGTTATTTCCAGCTCTACCAAAAGCATCGTTTTGCAAATTGAAGTTTCTATAGATTCAGGCAACATGCTGAATCTTGAAGATAGTTTACAGCGTGCACTCAATGAAGCCGGGCAGCTTGGAACAAAAGAGTTATTGGGGCTATTTGAATCACCCAATAAAGAACCTATCGTCGTTAATCAGCAGAAGTGGAACTACAAAGGAAAGGTTCTTAAGCACTATGAAACCTTATACGGTCGTATACCTTTGGAGCGCTCCGTATATCAGGGTGTCAGAGGTGGCAGTACTCTGGCAGCACTTGATCTTCGTGCCGGTATTATTGGTTCAGCTACCCCCAAATTTGCCAAGTCTATCGCCTGGAAATACAGCCAGATGCCAGCGCCTGCGGTAAAAGAAGATTTTGAGACCAACCATCAAAGGACGCTTTCAAATTCTTATATCAAGCATTTATCGGACAGAGTAGGTGCATTAATTGAAGACCAGCAAGACACTCACTACCACCTTCCTCCACTAAAAGAGCCTGTTGAAACAATAGCCATTGGTCTGGATGGAACCTGCATGCTGCTTTGTGAAGAAGGCTGGAGGGAAGCCATGTGTGGGACATTGAGCCTATATTCTGCAGATGGAGACAGGCTCCACACGATATATACAGCCAGTTCGCCAGAGTATGGTAAACAAAGCTTTATGAGCAAGCTCGACGAGGAGATTGCAGATCTAAAACGACTCTACCCAAATGCCACATACATCGGGGTAGCTGACGGGGCTAGAGAAAACTGGAGTTATTTGAAACAACATACCTCTGGGCAGATACTCGATTTTTATCATGCATCTGAATATTTAGCTGGAGCAGCGGAAGCACTGTTTCCAACCAGTAAGGCGAAGCGACACCAGTGGCTTGAAGACAGGCTACATAGTTTGAAAAACAAGCGTGGAGCAGCCAAAAAAATCCTTCAGGAAATTGAATCAGCCGAGCTCCCGAAAAAGACAATCGCACTGACAGAGAAGCGCTACAAAGCTGTGAGCTATTTTACAAACAATCACCAGTTAATGAATTATCATCAGGCGCTTAAACGCCATTGGCCAATAGGTTCAGGAGTTACTGAAGCGGCTTGTAAGACTCTGGTAAAGCAACGATTATGTGGTTCTGGAATGAGGTGGAAAGCAACAGGAGCGGAAGTGCTTTTGACAACAAGAGCACTGATCCAGAGTAAGGGGCGCTGGGAACAACTTTGGTCTGAGTTCATGACTGGAAAGGTTGAAGCTAACCTATGAGTCAGTTATCAAATTGAGAGAGCACCCCTCTGATGAGTCCTGATGAGTGATATCTACCTCAAATAGAGTGGATAGCTGATTAACCATTTCTGACAATCCATCGCGAATTTTCTGGGCAAGCATCACACCAACAACCGGTATTTTTTCCAGACCTTCGAGCAAAGGGATCAATTGCTGCTCAACAATTTGCAGAGGTGGAGTCTCTTCTGGGTCTTCAATGCCCAACGGTGTTTGTTTAATGATCTGGTTAAGTTGCTGCTCCAGTATATTCGTTATTTCCTCGCGTTCCTGTTCAGCAAAATCTTGTACGGTATCAGCTTCAATTTTTGAAAGTCCGTTCGATGCCAGTATGTTGGCTAATAGGTAAGAGAAAAAATGCGAGGAAACAGCAGAAAGTATTTCATCTTTTTTGTTGATGATTGTACGGACCGTCTCAGAACCCGGCATTTTTGTTTTATCAGTAACGTGATAAAAAATGATCATATAACGCAGCAATTGAACGGTTTTATTGAATTGGGTGAGCGCTGCACTCTGCTGATCCAACTTTTTGTTTTCTTCGGGTTTCACTGTCTTTTCACTTAATGCATATTCTATACGCCCTTTAATTTCCCCCATTGTAAAGGCTACGTGATCAGACCAGTCTACATTGGCATCTTTAAGATCCCGGCCATACTCTGCAGCGTAAGCAGCAGAAATGCCTTTGAGGACAAGGGTGTGCACTAAAGGAACCTCCAAGTCCAGAAGCAGCTCACTGTAATCGGCAAAAATGGCAGCCATCGCTTTCAGGTACTCTTCGGAGGAGCCGTTTGATGAATCCAGTTGCTGCCTGACTGTAGCGGTTATTTTCCTCTGTTTTATGAAAACATCCAACAGCAATTCATGGTTTGACAGTTTGCGCTTGAAATATTGGGAGGGGCCAACTTTATGCTTTAAGCGGGCAATCATTTCATCCATCAGTGGAGCTGATAATGCACCGGGTACAACCTTTTCTGGTTCAAACTCTGAGAGCGCATCAAAGCTCTCCAGAACGACAAGCTCTAATGCATCAATTTGCTGTTGGTCAAGACGGAATTTTAATGCATCCAATGCGCCTGGATTCTTTTGAATAGCTTTTCCCCTGATTAATTGTCGTGTCATACGCTCAATGGGAATGACGGCGAGCATTGCCCGGTACTCCTTCATAAAGGCTTGTTTAGCGGATTCTTTTTTAATAAGCAGCTCTGCTTCCTGTTGAGAGGGGGTGTTTTCACCTTGTTGTTTCAATACTTTCAGCTGATTATTCAGCGACTGTTCATACAAACCCCATTTTTCTTTCAATTGATCAGCCTTCTGAAGTAATTGTCGTACGGCTAGGCATTCCTGCTCGAGGTGGTACATACGCAAAATATCCCGAATTGCACTGCTGCTCGCTTGGGTAAGGGCCTTCTTTCTTTCTGTGCCTTTGGGAAGTTGAGATAACGACTTCAACAATTCTTCAGTTTGGTAAGGACAGCCTTCTGTGCGATCAGTAATAAAGTTTGCCAGACTTTTTATTCGCTCCTTCGGAGTATGAGCCAGATAGTCAACAGCCGCCTGATTACCATCTCCCAATGTGTTCAGCTCGAGTATGCTGACAAGATGTGAAAGCTGATCATCGTCCGGAACTCCGGGTGCGCCGCCATGGCACATCAGTAGCCTTTGGGTGGAACAGTGGCCACTGCTGTTCATGGCCCCTAACAGCTGCCAGAATCTTACATCACCCGTATATTGTGCCAGATTAATGAAGTGTTCAACGACATGGGGTGAATGCGCGAGTGTCCGGGTTCTCTTTTCTACAATCTGCGGCAACAATGCATGAAACGACTGAGTTGCCATGCTGATCAGTTGTTCTAATGAGCCTTTTGACTCACGGGCCTGTTTCTTCTGACGTTCTTGATCGGCCACTTCCAGCTGGTTCATGGCATCACCGACTCTCTCGTGCGGAAATGGATCCGCGCTATTGAGCTGATTGCCCAGCATAGGAGCCGTGGTCACTGCACTGGCCAGTGTTCCGAGAAGGCCAACGGCAGTAAGGGCGTTGTTTTTCAGTATGGCAGCCAGCTCTTCACAAAACACTTTCATGGTTTGAGGCTGCCACTCCGGGTCAACCAGCGAGGTAATGTCGCCATCACTGGCGAGCCGGCTGCATGACCAGAACACCAGAAGGTCTCGCAGCTTTTCGACGTCCTGGTGAGATGACGTTGTTCCTGCTCTGTCCGCAGCATTGTGATTTTTTATATAAGCTGCGATGGAATGTGCCAGAGGTGCCTGTTCTTTAAAGGCCTCTTCGCCTTTGGAAAAAGGAAAATATTGATCAGGCATCAGCTCAGTTAACAGTCTGACGGCTTTTTCAGGCAGTATTTCTGTCAGGTCAGCCAATAGCGTCATGACCGCTGATTGACTGATTGCACCCTGAATACCTTCCTGACTTGCATTGATCAGGGCTTTCAGTCCATGCAGTGGAAAGTGTCGGAGCAGAAAATGTGCTGAACTGGGTTGTCCGTTTTTCTGCGCATGAACGATGGCATCGAGTAATTGTCTTGCTGACGTGTGTACCCGAGCTTTACCGGCTTCTCCCTCATGACTCTCTGCGGGTTGAAAGCGGAGCAGGGCGTCATAGGGCTTGCGTTTCAGCACCACCGGGAAGCTGCTCATGTTCTGGGCCAGTTCCTCCAGAAGAATCTCACCAGCACCCTGTTGATCGCGTGAGGCTCTCAGGCATGAGTGGGGTACGGGAATAATCACCCGATCCTGACCCAGCAACTGCTGCATGGCTCTGTTAATAACATCAAACTGGAAAACGTCTGCATCAATGTGAAGGTAGGTATGACTGTTTTCCCGTTCGGTTGATGAATCACTGGTTATTCGTATACTGCCCATGGCTTTCCTGAGGACGACGTTGAGCAGCTCGTTACCCATCGATGTTTCAATGCTTTCCGGTAAGTCATCAAGAGAATAGACACCATCCGTTACCTTTAACGTCAGGTCAATCACCAGTGGTAGGTGAACATTGGGTAAACGAAGGTTTCCGGTGAAATTGATGACACCATTTCTATCTTCATCAATATCGAGATGGGCTTTAATTTCTCTTACTGAGGACTGGGGTGACCAATACGCTACGGATACTTTTCCAGGTGTGACGACCAGTTCTGTCGTCAGTGATGGGTAATAGGCATGAAGGTTTGCCTCGATTTTTGTATGCTGACTTTCAAAATGCTAGGTGGCTTCCCCGTCATCAAGACCTGCCTGCTTTTCTTTGAGCGACAGCTCCCCGATATCGAATGTAACCATTCTGGGTAAGGCGTGTTCAAACAGCATTTTTCCATTGTCAACATTGCTGCTTTTTAGGATCGACGCCACCATTGATGTCAATGATGGGGTGTTGTCATTAAATTGAAACCCTAGAACCAGATTTTTGACCGATACGGACAGTGCTTTCGATGCCGTGTCGGCTGGCTGACCTTCAGGGCCGCTGTTAAACGTCAGTGATTCAATCTCTATGGCGCCATCAGGTGTTGTTTTCAGTACTGCCTTAATATTGTTGATACTCTGGTTGCCAATTTGTACATGATCGATCACGACTTCTTTTCTGGATAGTTCATCCGAATCATCTAATTGCTCATATTGAGCGATCAAAATGGAGATAACCGAAAACACCAGTTGGGTAGCCTGATGGTTATTGGAAAAGTTCAGCTGTTTTTTAGCAATATCGGTTCCGAGTAAATAGCACAAGGCCACTCGTTTCAGCGTGCTGAATGCTTTATCAGCGAGTATTTTCGATACGACTGTTGCCGTGGACTGCCTGCTGTTAATTTTACCGTCAAGGTAGGGGGATATGGCCTCTAACGAGGCCATGGAAAAATGGGAGAGTGTGTCAAACAGGTAGGTTAATACGCCTTTATCAACGTCCTGAATATCCGGGAATTCCTCATCGGGAAACAGCGATTCAAGTTCTTTATCGCTGGTGTCTTCCAGGTCACTTTCTAAAGCATCGGTCACCTTATCCAGTTCATCATCCGAAAAAAGAAATGCGGCATCGTCGACATCCTCTGGATAAACCATGGGTTTTGCTTCGGGTAGCTTTTTAATGTGATCCATTTTTCCCAGCTTCTTAGCGTCAGAAGGCCGACTTTTACCGTGAAGTGCCGGTTGCTTATTGGGAAGTGAGTGAGTGACGTCTTTTCCCAGCCGATCCTTCCCTTTGGGTTCTGGGTGTTCAATGAGATCCTTTGACCTTTCAGGTACTGGGTGATTTGCCTGAGAGGGAATATGGCCAGGTGGGAGTGGCATTATTATCCTCCATGATAATAATCCTTGATCATCGTTATATTTTAGATGATCAGACGGCAGGCACTCTTGCTGGCCACTGTGCTGTCAGAGGGTGTGAAAGGTAACTGAATGATTTATAACGATGAGTTGTTTTTCTCATTGTGGTGGTGAGTGTTTCCGCTTTATTCACGGAATGGAACAACACGATACTGGAGCCATTATACGTTGGATTGTTTTAACTTCTTGATTGTCTTATAAAATAAAATGCCTTTCCTGGTATCACTATCCCTTTATTAAACCGGTTTGTTGAGTATTTCACCTCTGTATCTGACCTGATGAAGCCTTCATTCTGGGTGGTGTGTGTAAAAGTACAGCAGTGGCGGCTCAAATTGTGGGTATGCATGTGAAAAAGCAGCTGTTTGTTTATCTTACTGCCATTCTGTCGAATCCGGCTTATGGCATTGATAACCTGGCTCTGTGGGTTAAAGCGGTGACACCATTGGCCATACTGCAATTATTGAAACTGTCCTCAGGCCATTTTAATGCCTGGGTGGATGTTCTTGTGGCAGCACTCTTGCCGGTCATGGGCTTTATTGCACCCGGTATCGTCGTCAATGATCAGGTGTTGGGTATCGTGACCGATCAAGTAGCAGAGGCGCTACAACGGGTAATCGATACAACCTTTGGTGTTTTACTCTGAGCTGAGAAACTATTTCCATCATTTTCCAATCACCATGGATAATTCTTACCTATCAGAAAACAGTCACTTTACATGGAGTGCTGCTCTTATTCGCTGCAGGAAAAGGGCAGCAGCCAATGCTACAGAGACTGATCAAAAGTGGGTAGAGGTACCTTTATACTGACAGACATCAAAATTGACCTGATGTTGAGTTGTTATAGTCAGGGCTGATTCCCCAGTTTGGATTTCTGCCCGGTGTGAATAGTTCACCATGCCGGCTTCGCTGCAGCAGACTGGTGTCCGACAACCTCATTGATTCGGAGTGCCCTGTGAACCATTCCCAACCGGCGTTTTCCTTCCGGGAAGTGCCTGCACCCAAAAAATGGCTTACGGCCTTTTATCACTTCGCCCGACTGTTTCTCAGTGGTCTGTTTCTTTACGCTGCCCTTAGTAAGTTGACCGATATCGGGGTGTTTGCCGACACCATCTATGCTTTTGGTTTTGTGCCGGAGGGACTAACCCATCTAACCGCGTTTGCCGTTCTGGGTACTGAAATCGTGGCAGCACTCCTGCTGATGATGGATCGCCGGGGAGGACTGCTGCTGATAGGCCTGCTTACACTGATGTTCCTTCTGGTGCTGGGTTATGGCATCCACGCCGGACTGGATATTGACTGCGGCTGCTTTGGGGTTGATGACCCAGCAGGTAACGCGCTCTCCAGCCTGAGAGCATCGTTTGTCCGAAACATCGGTTTGCTGGGGGTTATGGCGTTTATCCAGTGGGCAAGAGCACACCTGAATCGTCACCCAGCACCGTTTGCCTGTTTTCAATAACCATCCGTAGCCAATTGCATGACATCGTCTTTCTGATTGATTCCTCAGGCACCCGGGCGGCACTGGTTGCACAGCCATGCGCTGACTGCAGAGGGGTGCTCTCTCTGAATGATTGAAACAATAGTGCTCTATTTTCACAGCTACTATGGGAACACCACTCATAATAGTTAACTGTCATGCCCGCTTCTGTTATTTCCAGCTCTACCAAAAGCATCGTTTTGCAAATTGAAGTTTCTATAGATTCAGGCAACATGCTGAATCTTGAAGATAGTTTACAGCGTGCACTCAATGAAGCCGGGCAGCTTGGAACAAAAGAGTTATTGGGGCTATTTGAATCACCCAATAAAGAACCTATCGTCGTTAATCAGCAGAAGTGGAACTACAAAGGAAAGGTTCTTAAGCACTATGAAACCTTATACGGTCGTATACCTTTGGAGCGCTCCGTATATCAGGGTGTCAGAGGTGGCAGTACTCTGGCAGCACTTGATCTTCGTGCCGGTATTATTGGTTCAGCTACCCCCAAATTTGCCAAGTCTATCGCCTGGAAATACAGCCAGATGCCAGCGCCTGCGGTAAAAGAAGATTTTGAGACCAACCATCAAAGGACGCTTTCAAATTCTTATATCAAGCATTTATCGGACAGAGTAGGTGCATTAATTGAAGACCAGCAAGACACTCACTACCACCTTCCTCCACTAAAAGAGCCTGTTGAAACAATAGCCATTGGTCTGGATGGAACCTGCATGCTGCTTTGTGAAGAAGGCTGGAGGGAAGCCATGTGTGGGACATTGAGCCTATATTCTGCAGATGGAGACAGGCTCCACACGATATATACAGCCAGTTCGCCAGAGTATGGTAAACAAAGCTTTATGAGCAAGCTCGACGAGGAGATTGCAGATCTAAAACGACTCTACCCAAATGCCACATACATCGGGGTAGCTGACGGGGCTAGAGAAAACTGGAGTTATTTGAAACAACATACCTCTGGGCAGATACTCGATTTTTATCATGCATCTGAATATTTAGCTGGAGCAGCGGAAGCACTGTTTCCAACCAGTAAGGCGAAGCGACACCAGTGGCTTGAAGACAGGCTACATAGTTTGAAAAACAAGCGTGGAGCAGCCAAAAAAATCCTTCAGGAAATTGAATCAGCCGAGCTCCCGAAAAAGACAATCGCACTGACAGAGAAGCGCTACAAAGCTGTGAGCTATTTTACAAACAATCACCAGTTAATGAATTATCATCAGGCGCTTAAACGCCATTGGCCAATAGGTTCAGGAGTTACTGAAGCGGCTTGTAAGACTCTGGTAAAGCAACGATTATGTGGTTCTGGAATGAGGTGGAAAGCAACAGGAGCGGAAGTGCTTTTGACAACAAGAGCACTGATCCAGAGTAAGGGGCGCTGGGAACAACTTTGGTCTGAGTTCATGACTGGAAAGGTTGAAGCTAACCTATGAGTCAGTTATCAAATTGAGAGAGCACCCCTGCAGAGTACCTGGTTCTCCATGACGGAAAGCTTCAATGCCATGTGAGTGGATACTTAACTTACTCCATGGGGGATAGTATGAAACGTGTAGCCATTTTGCTGTTGGCACTTCTTGTTGTGACCGGTGCCAGCTACGCCGGTTGGTTTGGCAGTAATAAATACGAAAAAGAAGTCGAAACGGAAACCAGTGCCGTCAATCTGGCCCGGGAAGCCGCCTCGGGTGACTACCAACTGGTAACGACGGCCGAACTGAAAGCCTGGATGGAGGATGGCAAACCGATGCTGATTATCGATGCCATGCCATTGGAAGCCAGCTACAACAAGGCGCACATTCCGGGAGCAAAGCAGTTTCTGTTTCCCATTCCGGATATGAAGGAGTGGAACGCCGCCGAAACCGAGAACCGTTCACTGGAAGATTACCAGGCACTGCTGGGTAATGATAAATATAAGTCCATCGTCGTTTACTGCGGGTTTGTAAAATGCACCCGCAGCCACAACGCCGCCATCTGGGCGAAAACACTCGGTTACAACAATGTGTACCGCTACCCCGGCGGCATCTATGCCTGGCAAGGGGCAGGCTACGCCATTGCCAGTAAATAATTAAGACTTGTATCGCGATGGTACCGGCTGTCTGCGCATTACTGCTATCAGTCTGTGCCAGGCGTGGTTGGTTAGAAGTACCCTTTCTAACGAATGTAAGCTCTGACTATAGGCTAAATGGACGTAGATTAATCGTTTTTAAAACACTCCTCAGCCCTTCTCGCTCGTGGGATTGTACGTCATATAAAAGTCAGTGGAAGAATAATTGGGTTTGCCTTTAACTGACGATATTTATTTGATACTTTAGTGCAAATTTTCTGTCAGCCACGGTTAACTGCATCGTAGAAAAACCATCATAAAAGTCGTTACTGAGCTATTTCATACCCTGCTCACGGATGTCAGTAAAAGGCAGAAGAACAAGTGACGGGCGGTAGCGTGCCTGATGGTCAACACGCTCCATTTGCTATGTGAATATACAGTTATAGTAACTATTCAGCACCCTTCATATAAATCTGGAATTTTCTGATTTTTCGACCATCATCTTATACTCAATTTTTCTAACAAATCTCCAGTATGGAACCAGACTTCCCAGCTACTCCGTTTACCGAAGCTCTCCTTAAAGAGAATGAAGAGCTTCGGACCGAGAATGCGCTTTTACGGGAACGTTGCAGCGAACTGGAAGAAAGGGTTAATAAAAACAGTCAAAACAGTAGTAAGCCACCATCGTCAGATGGTTATCAAAAGCCCAGTAAAAAAGGGAGTGATAAAGGTGATACATCTTCCAAAGAAGCCCCCTGCTCCTCACAGGAAACACCGAACCCCAAAAGCCTTAGACCATCTTCAGGCAATAAACCAGGTGGCCAGAAAGGTCATCAAGGCTCTTGTTTGAGACGTGTCGCCTTACCCGATTATGTCAGGCATCTGAAGGTTGAAAAATGTTGCTGTTGCCAGTCTTCGCTTATCGATATTAAACCCACCAAATACATTGAGCGACAGGTTTTTGATCCAGGTAGACCCGGAGAATTTGAAGTTACCGCGTACTGGGCAGACGTTAAAGTATGTCCTTGTGGTAAACGGAACACCGCTGAGTTTCCCCAAGGAGTGAAAGCCGCTGCTCAATACGGAGAAGTGACTCAGGCAATGGCTGTTCATTTAAACCAGTATCACTTCATCCCATATCACCGGGTGTCTGAGTATTTCAATACTATTTATTGCATGAGTGTCAGCGCAGGCTCTGTTGCCAATTTTGTTGCCTATACCCATGAGAACCTGGCCTCTACTGAGCAGAGTATCCGCGATGCTTTACAAGAAAGTCCGGTTGCAGGAGCGGATGAAACTGGCATGCGGGTTGACGGTTCACTGTGGTGGTTACACATTATGCGAGATGACCAATGGACGCTTTACTACCTCTCAGAAAGGCGAGGTTGTGAAGCAATGGATGCAATGGGCATCCTGCTGACTTTTGCAGGCATTCTGGTTCACGATCATTGGAAGTCCTACTTTGCCTATGCGGCAGTGCATGTGCTTTGTAATGCCCATCATCTGAGAGAGCTTCAGGGAGTTGTCGATAGGGATGCGAATAAGCTGGCTCTGCGGCTGATGAAATTGCTTACGCTCTCCTGGCACTTCTGCAAGAAATACAAAGCAGCCGGTCTGACTCAAATGCCTGGTGCAATACAGCTTCGCATTGAGACGATATACGACCAAATCCTTCAAAGGGCTCTCACGAAGGAAACCGCTTATATGGAAAAACAACGACAGGTGCTTGGACGTAAGAAGGTCAGGAATACCAAGGCCTACAACCTGTTCAAAAGGCTTATTGAGTTTAAGGTTGAAACGTTGCGCTTCATGTCGGACTTTTCAATTCCCTTCGATAACAATGGCAGTGAACGTGATGCCAGGATGGCCAAACTTAAGCAGAAGATCTCAGGCTGCTTCAGAAGCGAAGACGGAGGTACCATGTTTACCCGAATCCGAAGCTATTTATCATCTGCTAAAAAGCAGGGGTTGAACATATTTCAGGCGCTTCTTAAAGCGGTTCGAAATTACAACAATACGCCTTTGCTGGGTGCTGAATAGTTACGATTCAAATAGCCCCAATAACTCTTTTGTTCCAAGCTGCCCGGCTTCATTGAGTGCACGCTGTAAACTATCTTCAAGATTCAGCATGTTGCCTGAATCTATAGAAACTTCGTAACTATTCAGCACCCTTCATATAAATCTGGAATTTTCTGATTTTTCGACCATCATCTTATACTCAATTTTTCTAACAAATCTCCAGTATGGAACCAGACTTCCCAGCTACTCCGTTTACCGAAGCTCTCCTTAAAGAGAATGAAGAGCTTCGGACCGAGAATGCGCTTTTACGGGAACGTTGCAGCGAACTGGAAGAAAGGGTTAATAAAAACAGTCAAAACAGTAGTAAGCCACCATCGTCAGATGGTTATCAAAAGCCCAGTAAAAAAGGGAGTGATAAAGGTGATACATCTTCCAAAGAAGCCCCCTGCTCCTCACAGGAAACACCGAACCCCAAAAGCCTTAGACCATCTTCAGGCAATAAACCAGGTGGCCAGAAAGGTCATCAAGGCTCTTGTTTGAGACGTGTCGCCTTACCCGATTATGTCAGGCATCTGAAGGTTGAAAAATGTTGCTGTTGCCAGTCTTCGCTTATCGATATTAAACCCACCAAATACATTGAGCGACAGGTTTTTGATCCAGGTAGACCCGGAGAATTTGAAGTTACCGCGTACTGGGCAGACGTTAAAGTATGTCCTTGTGGTAAACGGAACACCGCTGAGTTTCCCCAAGGAGTGAAAGCCGCTGCTCAATACGGAGAAGTGACTCAGGCAATGGCTGTTCATTTAAACCAGTATCACTTCATCCCATATCACCGGGTGTCTGAGTATTTCAATACTATTTATTGCATGAGTGTCAGCGCAGGCTCTGTTGCCAATTTTGTTGCCTATACCCATGAGAACCTGGCCTCTACTGAGCAGAGTATCCGCGATGCTTTACAAGAAAGTCCGGTTGCAGGAGCGGATGAAACTGGCATGCGGGTTGACGGTTCACTGTGGTGGTTACACATTATGCGAGATGACCAATGGACGCTTTACTACCTCTCAGAAAGGCGAGGTTGTGAAGCAATGGATGCAATGGGCATCCTGCTGACTTTTGCAGGCATTCTGGTTCACGATCATTGGAAGTCCTACTTTGCCTATGCGGCAGTGCATGTGCTTTGTAATGCCCATCATCTGAGAGAGCTTCAGGGAGTTGTCGATAGGGATGCGAATAAGCTGGCTCTGCGGCTGATGAAATTGCTTACGCTCTCCTGGCACTTCTGCAAGAAATACAAAGCAGCCGGTCTGACTCAAATGCCTGGTGCAATACAGCTTCGCATTGAGACGATATACGACCAAATCCTTCAAAGGGCTCTCACGAAGGAAACCGCTTATATGGAAAAACAACGACAGGTGCTTGGACGTAAGAAGGTCAGGAATACCAAGGCCTACAACCTGTTCAAAAGGCTTATTGAGTTTAAGGTTGAAACGTTGCGCTTCATGTCGGACTTTTCAATTCCCTTCGATAACAATGGCAGTGAACGTGATGCCAGGATGGCCAAACTTAAGCAGAAGATCTCAGGCTGCTTCAGAAGCGAAGACGGAGGTACCATGTTTACCCGAATCCGAAGCTATTTATCATCTGCTAAAAAGCAGGGGTTGAACATATTTCAGGCGCTTCTTAAAGCGGTTCGAAATTACAACAATACGCCTTTGCTGGGTGCTGAATAGTTACGAAACTTCAATTTGCAAAACGATGCTTTTGGTAGAGCTGGAAATAACAGAAGCGGGCATGACAGTTAACTATTATGAGTGGTGTTCCCATAGTAGCTGTGAAAATAGAGCACTATTGTTTCAATCATTCAGAGAGAGCACCCTCATAGAAAGCAAAGGAAAGAAGGTCCTGCCCAAGCATTCATATTGGGTCAGCTAGCCTGCATGTTTTTCGC
Organism: Endozoicomonas sp.; assembly: GCF_965196975.1. NCBI lineage: Bacteria > Pseudomonadati > Pseudomonadota > Gammaproteobacteria > Oceanospirillales > Endozoicomonadaceae > Endozoicomonas > Endozoicomonas sp. Next base: position 2,117,299 of record NZ_OZ239981.1, on the reverse strand, counting down.
AGTACCCACAGCGGCGCTATTATGGTTTGCAACAAACAAGCATCTCGCTATTTGGGGTACAGGCGATTCATTTATTGGCAGCCAAGGTTTTTGGCTAATTATTGGGTGCTTTGCTTTTGTATCGCTCTTTCTTCCCAAGCTCTTTCCTGAATTACTTGGTAAAGTATGGCGCGGCATTATCAAGGGTGAGCAGTGGCTTTAAAACCCATAACAAGTCAAGGCACACGACGTCAAACTGTCGTTTGCCGCATGTGCTAACGGCGTTGTACGCTCGGATTTGAAAAAAAGGACATAAAGGACACCCATAAATAATTTGTACTGACCAAATAATTTATGGGTGTCCTCTTTATTTCTTCTGGTTTTAATCCGTTTTTCCGCACTGTCGGTTCAAAACCCTACCTTTCCACTACAGCCTCTCACACTCCCTTCTTCTATTCTGTGCTGATATCGGTCATTCCACCCGCATAAGCCCATTCTGCATGCCGGCAAGCTGATTTACTGTCGTTCTAATTGATATATTTCAATTTTTTCAATGCGTTACCTGTTTTTCTCTGGGTTTGATAAAAGCCTTTACAGCGCCCCATAAACCCGTGTTCTGACCGGTAAGTGCTATACCTATAAAGATACCGCCTCTTTCTGATCTGCAGGGACGCAGTCTATGAACGATTCATTATTGAGCGCATCCGATGCCCAGACCATGGCCGTCGTCGGGGATTATCTGGCTCGGGGGGGAAGCCTGGCCGAAGCCAGTGACATCAGTGCCGAGACACTGGAAGCCGTCTATGAGCTGGCTTATCTGAAATACAATAACGGTCAGTTTTCCCAAGCCGCCCGCCTTTTTCAATTTCTCTGTCTTTATAATCAGTGGAATCCCCGCTTTTTTACCGGGCTTGGCGCCTGCCAGCAAATGCTGAGCCTGTATGGCGATGCCATTGATACCTACCTTTATGCCGTCTCGCTGGGCGGTAATGATCCGCACCCGATGATATACGTTGGCGACTGCTATGCCGCATTGCACGAGCATTCCAAAGCGGCGCTGGCCTACCGGGCTGCTGCGTTGATGGCCAGTGATGCAGGCATGACCAGCCCGTATATCAACCGGGTTGACACCATTGTTCAAGAGCTGTCAGAGCACTGAAAGGAGCGAAGGAATGAGTGACGTATCAGGAGCGGGTGATCTACAGACGAAGCAGCTGGAGGCAACACTGGCAGAGCTTGTTGCCAGAGAGCAGGTCAAAGCCGCGACTGAAACGATCAACCGGGGTTATGACCAGACCAACACCGTGTCACAACGTGATGCGGGTACGGTTAATGAACTCCTTACCTCACAGCCGATCCCTGTGCCCACTTTACCCGCGGCATCTTCAGGTTCACGGGAAGTCTCTGCTGAGGATATCAATGGGCTTCAGTCAACCGCACTGACCGTCAGAGATGCCCTGGATCAGGAATTAGAGGAAGACGCTAACGCGCCTCTGGTTGGTGAGTCGTCAGACTCCCGTGGGGGAGTGGCGCAGCCGCAGACCCGTGAACAGAGCTCCACGAGCCCATCGTCATCGGGCAGTGATTCTTCCTCATTGCAGGCGATGGTGGCGAGTGTGCAGGCCGGGTTGCCAGCATCCACGGATGCTGCCCGTGTGGTGGGTGATTACGAGAACAGCATCCGGCAAGTGGCCGCATCGATCCAGCAAACGCCCGGAGCAGCACTCTCAGCGCCAGTACAAGCCCTCAGTGTGGCTGCCTTGAATGCATCCCCCTCGGTAGCGAAACTGGGGTCACTGGCGGTGCAAAGGCTTATTGATGACATTGTTGTTCTTAATCGGGAGCGTGGGGGAGCCGCAGTGGATGGCGATAAGGAGGTACAGCAGCAGAGTGCCGACCTATACGGCATACCGGAGCAGGTGCGGTTAAGTCTGTTGTCTCAGCGGCTGGGTATTGGCCTGGATCCACTGGTCAGAACCCGTGAAGCCTACCTTGAGGGTGTGTTATCCGTTCAGAGAGGGATTCTGTTGTCTCTGAAAGCGATGAGCAATACCGAGTTTCTGGAACTGTTGAAAGAGCGGTTGCGGGAAGACCAGGTCCGAGAAGATCAGCAGAAAGAGGCGGTGGAAAAATTGAAGCAGGCCATTGCCGCGCTGAAAGCGGGTGAACCCAAATTTGCGGCTGAAATACTGAACTCAGCAAGCCTGATTACCACGGCCCTGGAGCAGGTTGTTGACCGGTACACCTCCGATGAGACGCCCGGGAGTTTGCGACAGCATTTAAAAGAGCATCTCGCCCTGGTGCTGGATAGTGTGGTTAACGAAGGCTCCCATCAGGATATGATGAAGCGGCGAATCGAGCTGCTTCGCTCCACAACGAAAGCCTGAAAAGGGGCTTCGATAACTCGAGCCCTGTTGGTGGATTAACGTGGTTCACCGCCTCGGAAGGTTCTCCCACGGTATGAGAATTGAAACGACCATGACTCAATACCTGAGTCATGGTCGTTTTATTACGGTGCCAGTTGTCCGCCGTTTACGTCCAGAATCTGGCCGGTGATGTAACCGCTGCAGGCATGAGAGGCAAAGAAGGCGTAAGAGGGGGCAACCTCTTCAATGCGTCCGAAACGAACCATGGCGATGGATCCGGCAATCTTTTCTTTCAGTTCATCACTTTTGCCATCATGAAAGGCGGTATCGATGGTGCCCGGTGAGACAATATTGAAGCGGATATGGTCTTTAGTGAACTCCTTGACCCAGTTACGATGAATGTCGTGTAACCACGCTTTGGAGGCAGCATAAATACCGGCACCCACACCGCCGCCTTCTCTTCCGGCTATGGAGCCTGTGCTGATCACACAGGCGGTTTCCCCTGACTCAACCGCCGATTGACGCAGGTGGGGGATGGCGTATTTGGTGACCATCAGAACCGAGCGGGCATTCAGGTCCATTACCCGGTCGTAAAAGTCATCGGTAATCTCTTCCAGATTATTGCGGCCACCAAGACCACCGGCGTTGTTGATCAGAATGTCCAGCCCTCCGTAATGGGCGATAAATTCTCCAATCAGCCTTTCACATTCCGGTGTCTGGGTCAGGTTAGCCTGAATAAAAATGGTCTCGCTACCCAGTCCATTCAGTTCTTCAAGAAGGGCGTCAATCTGCTGATCTTTCCGGGAGCCGTTGATGGCGATTTTTGCACCGTATCTGGCAAAGGTTCTGGCAACCGCCAGACCAATGCCCGCCGTTGAGCCGGTAATCAATACCCGTTTATCTTTTAAATCGTTGAACATCATCATTAACAGTCAGTAACGTGTTGAATAAGTGGTACCGCATGCTGGTGGGTTACATCACACCAAACGTTGTGTAAGCCTCAACTGTGGACATGCCTTCTTTTAGCGCATTGAGCACACGCTTTTCAGCACGGGCTTTTTCAAAGGCGCCCATAAAGACTTTTTCTTCGATTGCTTTGGGAATAATCACGGTGCCATCAATATCGGCAAAGACGATATCACCCGGGTTGACGCGAACGGCACCAAATAGAATGGGAATGCCGTAATCCATAACCTTACCTCGAACCTTCTGGTCCTGGGCGTAGCTGCCCATGGAGGCGATGGGAAAGTCCAGTGCGTTGATTTCCCGAATGTCACGGCAGTAGCCGTTGACCACGGCACCGGCTGCCTGAAGGTATTTCGCCCGGGTGCTCATCAACCCGCCCCAGAGCGCGTAGGTTGGCGATGAGCCGGAGCAGATGTACACCTCATTCTTTTTGAGTGAGTCCAGCGCTTCGAACATCAAACCGAAATCTTTGGCGGTTACCGGATTGTTGACTGATGAATCGGCTGGCACCTGCACCACATCCGTTTCCAGCACGGTCATGGCCCGGCCAATGATGATGTGCTTCTCGTTCTGTACTTTGATTTCCGGGGGTAAAAACTGTGTCGTGTACCCCAGGTCATCCATGATGTCGCCAACCAGTGCGGTAAACAGTTCGGTCCGCGCCATCTGGAACAGCTGGTCATCGTCTTGCCAATAAACGTGCATGGTGTCATTGCCTGTCAGTGAATAGAAATCAATGGAGAAGCCTGCACCGCTTGGGTGCAGGCTGTTGTATCAGACGGCCAGCTGAGGGCTGGTGTTGGATTGAATCCTGCGTTTAATCCGCCAGGTGCTGTATAAAGACAGGGCTGAAAGCAGTACGAAGATCAGCACAATGGGACGGTCATAGAGGAAGCTCCAGGACCCTTCGTACATCATCAGGGATTTTCTCAGGTTGGTTTCTGCCATGGGCCCGAGAATTACGGCCAGCACAATGGGCGACAGCGGTATTTCAATTTTGGTCAGCAGATAACCCAGTAAACCAAAGGCGAGTGCTACGGCCACATCGAACATGCTGTTGTTCATGGAGTAGGCGCCAACCACGGAGAGCAGGGCGATCATCGGGATGATCAGTGCCTTTGGAATCTCCACGATCCGACAGAAAATTTTAATCCCGGCCAGGCCGACAATCAGCATCAGGATGTTGGCAACCAGCATGGAGCTGAACAGACCGTAGACAATGTCCGGGCTGTTCTGGAACAGCATGGGACCAGGCGCGATGCCCTGGATGGTTAATGCGCCCAGCAGAATGGCGGCGACGGCATCACCGGGTACGCCAAGCGTGAGCAGTGGCACCAGTGCGCCGCCGGTGACACCGTTGTTGCCGGACTCGGCAGCCGCGATACCTTCCAGAGCACCTTTACCAAAGTTTTCCGGGTTCTTGCTGCTGCGACGGGCCTCGTTGTAGCAGACAAAGGCCGCAATATCGGCGCCAGCACCAGGGACTGCTCCAATACAGGTACCCATCAGACTGCTTTTCAGCGCAGAGGGGAAGAATTTACGAAACTCTGGATAGCTGAACAGTTTATGACTGAAGGTCAGTGCTTTTTGACTTGCTTCTTTAACGATCTGTTCGGACTGGAGCAGACACTCTGAAATCGCGAAGAGACCAATCAGCACCGGAATAATCGACAGGCCATTGTACAGTTCCATGATGCCGAAGGTGTAACGTGGCGTACTGGTGATAGGGTCCAGACCAATGCAGGCGATGGCCAGACCGATGAAACCACTGATCAGACCTTTGACCAGGCTTTTCGATGAGATGCTACCGATAATGGTCAGACCGAATACGGCCAGCATCAAGTATTCCGGGGCACTGAATTTCAGGGCAAATCCCGCCAGCATCGGGGAAAGCGTGATCAACATGATGGTACTGATCAAGCCTCCCATAAATGAACATACGACCGAGATACTTAATGCTTTGGCGGCATGCCCTTGTTGCACCAGTTGGTGCCCATCCAGAACGGTCGCAGCGGATGCCGGTGTACCCGGCGTCCGCAGTAGGATTGCCGGAATGGAACCGCCATAAATCGCTCCCACATAGACGCCGATCAACATGGCCAGTGAGGCATTGGGACCCATGCCGAAGGTGAAGGGCAGCATGATGGCAACGCCCATGGTCGCTGTCAGCCCCGGGAGTGAGCCGATAATGATGCCGCCAGTGACACCGGCCAGCAACAGCAGGAAAATGCCCGGCTGTAACGTGCTCTGTAATCCCTGAAGTAAAAGTTCAAACATAAGTCACGTCCCTATTGAAACAGCAGGCCTGATGGCAGAAATACGAGAAAGATGTCAGCAAACACAACGTTCAGGCCATAGGAAAATATCGGGGCAGCCAGATACCAGAGCCAGTTTCTGACCCCTAACATAAAGAGAATGAGCGCAAAGCAGAGGATGGTGGCTGCCAGATAGCCAATCAGGTACATGGCAACGGCGTATCCGGCCAGAATGGAGAACATCCATACGGGGCGCCACGGAAATGATTTCCTGGTTGAACAGTTTGTTCTGCTTCAGGTCAAATACGACCTGAGTCGTAATTAACACAATCAGCGCAGCAGAAATCAATGACGGGTAAAAGCCAGGCCCCAGCGTATGGTTACCAATGGAGGGTACCGGAAATGTCGTTGCCAGGTAAAAAAAAGACAATGCAAAAATAAAAAGAAAAAGAAAAGAGTACAGCACAATGGTCAGCTGTGGACCTTTGAACTTTTCCATAGCGGATTCATCTTAAACAAATAAAGGGGGAGGGAACTGCCTGTTTAAATCGCTGGAAATGATGGATTCATTTGCTCAGCAATGTGATTCAAACAGGCGTTCAGTGTTTACATTTTTTCAATGATGGTATTCAGGGATTGAGTATCTTCAGCAATAAACTGAGTGAATGACTCGGAAGATTTGTCTTCAATAAAGAAGTTCCCTTTTTCCATAAAGCTGACAAAGCCTTCTTCTTTTACCGCTTTGGCAAATGCGTCTTCCAGTTTATCAACAATGGCGTCTGGTGTTCTGGAAGGAACGGCGATACCGCGCCAGGTTCCGGAAACCACATCGTAACCCAGTTCTTTCATGGTGGGGACGTCAGGCATGGACGACAGACGATTCTCTGCCAGTACGGCCAGTGGTTTCAGCTGGCCTGAGTCCAGCTGAGCTTTGACTTCACCCGGTCCGGTAATGGTGAACGCAACGTGACCACCCATAACCGCAGTAGTGGCTTCGGATGCACCATTAAATGGAATCTGGTTAAAGGTCACATTCTGATTCTGCTCAATGGCCAGAATATAGAAGTTGGGTTTTGCGGTTGAAGCGAATTGAATACGCCCTGGATTCTTTTTGGCCTCGTCAATGATTTCAGCCATGGTCGTGTACTGGCTGTCTGCACGGACCGTCACAATGGCAGGGTCAAGGTTGACCAGCCTGACCATTTTGAAGTCTTCGCTGTCAGCCTGCATTAATCCCATTTTCGGTAAAGAGGCCAGTTCTCTGGTGACCATGGTAATGGTGTAGCCATCGGGTCTGGAATTAGCACCAGCGGTCATGCCAACGCCGCCAGCACCACCGGTTCTGTTCATGATGGCAATGGGTTGCCCAAGGTGTGGTTCTGCGTATTTTGCCAGTGCCCTGGCCACCGCATCAGTACCACCACCGGCACCAAAGGGAACAATTAAACGAACGTTTCTGGCTGGATAATTATCAGCAGACGCAAAAGCAAATGCAGAGCTCAGGCTGAGAAGGGCAATGCCAACAGCCGCTTTAAATTTCATTTTCATGGAGAAAACCCGGTTGTTTACCGGCGTGAGTATATGAAGTGATCTGTTAGGATTTATTGATATGTGTCATCTGTAAATGTTGTACGCATTAAATTGATGTGCCATTTTTTATGAAAATGAAAGTCATTTTATTTTAATAAAATGATTTCTTTCATTTGAAATTCTGGGCAAAAAAAGATCAGTACAAAATACGTTCGATTTATCCGGGAAGGGTGCTCTCTCTGAATGATTGAAACAATAGTGCTCTATTTTCACAGCTACTATGGGAACACCACTCATAATAGTTAACTGTCATGCCCGCTTCTGTTATTTCCAGCTCTACCAAAAGCATCGTTTTGCAAATTGAAGTTTCTATAGATTCAGGCAACATGCTGAATCTTGAAGATAGTTTACAGCGTGCACTCAATGAAGCCGGGCAGCTTGGAACAAAAGAGTTATTGGGGCTATTTGAATCACCCAATAAAGAACCTATCGTCGTTAATCAGCAGAAGTGGAACTACAAAGGAAAGGTTCTTAAGCACTATGAAACCTTATACGGTCGTATACCTTTGGAGCGCTCCGTATATCAGGGTGTCAGAGGTGGCAGTACTCTGGCAGCACTTGATCTTCGTGCCGGTATTATTGGTTCAGCTACCCCCAAATTTGCCAAGTCTATCGCCTGGAAATACAGCCAGATGCCAGCGCCTGCGGTAAAAGAAGATTTTGAGACCAACCATCAAAGGACGCTTTCAAATTCTTATATCAAGCATTTATCGGACAGAGTAGGTGCATTAATTGAAGACCAGCAAGACACTCACTACCACCTTCCTCCACTAAAAGAGCCTGTTGAAACAATAGCCATTGGTCTGGATGGAACCTGCATGCTGCTTTGTGAAGAAGGCTGGAGGGAAGCCATGTGTGGGACATTGAGCCTATATTCTGCAGATGGAGACAGGCTCCACACGATATATACAGCCAGTTCGCCAGAGTATGGTAAACAAAGCTTTATGAGCAAGCTCGACGAGGAGATTGCAGATCTAAAACGACTCTACCCAAATGCCACATACATCGGGGTAGCTGACGGGGCTAGAGAAAACTGGAGTTATTTGAAACAACATACCTCTGGGCAGATACTCGATTTTTATCATGCATCTGAATATTTAGCTGGAGCAGCGGAAGCACTGTTTCCAACCAGTAAGGCGAAGCGACACCAGTGGCTTGAAGACAGGCTACATAGTTTGAAAAACAAGCGTGGAGCAGCCAAAAAAATCCTTCAGGAAATTGAATCAGCCGAGCTCCCGAAAAAGACAATCGCACTGACAGAGAAGCGCTACAAAGCTGTGAGCTATTTTACAAACAATCACCAGTTAATGAATTATCATCAGGCGCTTAAACGCCATTGGCCAATAGGTTCAGGAGTTACTGAAGCGGCTTGTAAGACTCTGGTAAAGCAACGATTATGTGGTTCTGGAATGAGGTGGAAAGCAACAGGAGCGGAAGTGCTTTTGACAACAAGAGCACTGATCCAGAGTAAGGGGCGCTGGGAACAACTTTGGTCTGAGTTCATGACTGGAAAGGTTGAAGCTAACCTATGAGTCAGTTATCAAATTGAGAGAGCACCCTCCGGGAAAACGTTTTAACGGGCTTTTTAACGATGGGTGTCGATTTAAAGGTTAGCTGCAGGATATTTTTTTTATAGTTAAAACGGTTTCTATATCGTTATTCGTTGTCGTTAATTCCATTTTTATTTTTTAATTGGCTATGAAGCTCCGATGACTCGGAGCTTTTATTTTGATTGAATTTTCATCAATGAATGAAATCCAACGTTAATAGCAGGCGTTTATCGGCACCGGGTAATACCGGGGAGCGATGAACCAAACCTGCATTCTCATTCCCCTGCCAAAGCGTCCCTTTCAACAGCGCTACATCACCACAGTTAAGTTGATGGATAGCCTGTTTTTGCTGATACAGGCCTGAGCGGTCATCCGTTTGGCCATGGCTTCCCTGGCCCAACTTTGTGTGATCAACCGTTTCATGGGGTAACCATTCCGTTGCAACACCTTGATAAGTCGTCACGAGGCGACAGGGGACTCGATCCACATGAAATTTCGGGCACATTGCCTGATCCAGTACTTGCATGCGCAGCCCAACCCGCGCCAAACCAAATAAACAGCAAAACATGTCGACCAGCAGCGCGATATCGTCACTCAATTCCGCCATTTCGGAGGTCTGAAAAGCATCATTAATGGCTGAAAGCACATTTTCCTGGGTGACCACCATTTTGGTTTCAACGGTGGCGTTTGAAGCCAGATAACTTTTCACCGCATCTTGCAGGGGAGCCGACAGTTTACGTTGCCAGATCGCTATATTGGTGTCGTCTTTATAAATGTCGCTCAGAACGGCTGGCTGCTGGCCTTGTGCTGAACGCCGAAAGGCTGTTGACTCTGAAGCCAGAGAGTCAGGAAAAGTGGTGTGTGGGGGGGTGGTAGACATCATTCCTACTGGCTCCATGCGGGGAAAGGGTCGTTTAACGTTGCCCAGTGGGCTTTGCCTTTCAGAACATCTTTTTCACTTAACAGGCAGTGGTTAAGTGCCTGGGTGATACCGTCTTGATCCAGCCCCTGGCCGATAAAAACGAGCTCCTGGCGCATATCACCAAAAGGCTCAACCCAGTGTTCTTGAATGCTGGATAGGTGGTCTTCATCATCAGGCCAGTTCTCCCTGGGAATGGCTTTCCAGAACATTCCCGCAAAACCATAGTGAGCCACGCCGCCAGCCTAACTCCATTGTCCGGCAAATTCAGGACGTGAAGCCAGCCAGAAATAGCCTTTGGAGCGCAGCAGCTTGCCGAAATTTTCTGTGCGGTGGAGAAATTGATAGAACTTTTCCGGGTGAAAGGGGCGGCGTGCTTCATAAGCGAAGCTAGTGATCCCGTATTCTTCCGTTTCGGGAGCATGCTCTCCACGCATTTCCTTGAGCCAGCCTGGTGCCTGCTGTGCGCGCTCGAAATCAAACAACCCGGTGTTAAGGACCGTGTCCAGATCCACTTGTCCCTGGGTTATTGGGATAATTCGGGCGTGGGTATTGAGGGTCTTGAGAATGGCGGTCAGGCGTTCGAGATCGATGTCCTGAACCAAATCGGTTTTACTGATAAGAATGACATCCGCAAACTCCACCTGATCAATGAGTAAATCGGCAACACTGCGTTCGTCTTCCTCACCAAGAGATTCCCCCGCTTCCTGCAAATACTGGGCTTGCTCGTAATCCTTCAGGAAATTGACAGCGTCCACCACGGTTACCATCGTATCCAGGCGGGCAAAGTCCGACAGTGAAATACCGCTGTCATCCGCAAAGGTGAACGTTTCTGCCACAGGCAGCGGTTCCGAAATGCCGGTGGATTCAATCAGCAGATAATCATAGCGTCCTTCCCGAGCAAGCTTATTGACCTCCTCCAGCAGGTCTTCGCGCAAGGTGCAGCAAATGCAGCCATTGCTCATCTCTACGAGCTTTTCTTCACTGCGATTGAACGAGATTTCATTTTGAACAATTGCAGAATCAATATTGATTTCGCTCATGTCGTTAACGATCACAGCCACTTTCTTACCTTGCCGGTTATTCAGAATGTGGCTGAGTACTGTGGTTTTTCCTGCGCCAAGAAAACCTGAAAGCACAGTAACCGGGAGTTTATGGGCTTCGAACATCGTCATTTCCACTCAGACCTGGATTTTTATAGTCAGGAAGATAATGTTGTAAATTATGTTATAACATAACAATAAGATTGTCGAAGTTAGTCACTCTCAAAACGTCCGTGAGGTGCTGGATCGTTATGAGGAAGGTGGGTGCTGCTGTCTGGCGGGGAGCATCAAAGATCTGTTGTTCCCCCCAGCGCAGGCTGGGGGATAGTCGCTTTTGTTTAGACGCCAAGCAGGTAACGAGTCCCGTAAGCAACGGCTACCCCCAGGTAATTCCCCAGCGCATAACCAATGATGGCAGCGGCAAAACCAGGCAGCAGAATTTCACGATTTTTCAGTGCCCCGGCAATCACCGGGATAAAGGGCACTGACATAATCGCTGCAGAAGAGGTGATCAGGAAGGTGTCTGTATCGATTTTCATCAGCTTGCAGACAATGGCCTGAACGAACAGGGAGCCCAGCAGGATAAAACCGATGTAGGCAAACAGATCCAAATTAAGATTGGTCAGAATGCTGGTGTCGGTCATGGTGCCCATGGTGAAACAGAAGACAAGAATCAGATACATACCCAGCTGAAAACTATTCGCCAGCTTACGGATATAGGGAATAAAGGAGGCTGCCAGCCCCAGACTGGTGATGGAAATGATGGTAACCACCGACGACATGGACTTGGGAAACAGTGATGACAAGCCCAGTGCGATCCCAACCACCAGTCCGGAAAACAGCAACGACTGAAGCGTCTGAGGCAGGGTCTTCAGGCTGGTCAGCACTTTATAGCTGTTTGCGCTTTCATCGGCCATATGAGCAAATTTGTCCTGATCTACAGAATCATTGGCATTGGCGTCCGACTGAAATGGGCGGAGAAACAAGCCAAACAGTGGCTTTGCCAGTGTCATGACAAACATCAGGTATAACGCTGAGAGCAGAATATCGTAGGTGGTCATGGTGATGAAGATGTCCTGATCGGCTTCGATAGCTGTTTTCACTGCCGCGATATTTGGGCCACCGCCGGTATAGGCGCCCACCGACATCCCGGCAATCTGCCAGATATTCTTCAGTTGATCATTAAACAGAACAGCACCGATGGCACTGATCACCATCACGCTCAACAGGGCGACGACCATGCTTTTCATGGTATCACCGGCCATGTTCAGGGAATGTTTCACATCAATAGAGAATAGCAGCAGGGGCAGAGCGAGGGCAATGGAGATTTCACTCAGGTTCATTTGAATGGATGACAGCTGTTCTTCTCCGAACAGGGCTGGCAGGTCGAAACCGGCACTCAGAGCGATGCCCAGACCAAACGACAACACCACAACACCGATTTTATCCAGCAGCCTGAGCTTTTGACACAGGATAATCAGTATGGCGGGCACCAGCAGATAAGCCAGGGCAGTAAATAACATGGACACAATAAACTCCTTATCCTTCAGCGGCTGATGCTGACAGATCCTTTGAAAACGAGGGTGTGGTTTTGGCTAACGGTGAGCCGGGTTCCGGGTATTGAAATACCGGCCAGTAGGTTTCTATATTTCCGTTATTCATCAACGCAATACTCCCAAACTGCAGAAAGACAGCTTCGCTCTGGCTGGGCCGGAAAAACATAAAGTCATCCCTTTGAATCGGGTGGTCTTTGTCGATTTCGTACAACTCCTGGTTGCTGGAGTGGCCAAGTAATCCCGAACGTTTGCTGCCAGGGGGGTAGCAGGGGGAAGCAAGCCAGTTACCCCCGTAGATAAATGCCGCCCGTTGCGGAGAAAGGCCCACCATTCTCAGTAGCGCTGAGATTCCTGAGGCCATGGGCAGATTGGGTTTCTGGACATCTTTTATAACCGGGGTGGCAATAAACGCAGCGGGGGAGTGATGGTCCAGAGTGAAAACGTCAAAATCAGTGGGCTTCACCAGGGCGGAAGCGGTGGCAATTTCATTGATCAGGCCGTTGTCCTGGTAGAGGGGGTAGGTGGTGCTTCCTCCCGCATTGAGACACAGGTTCTCTAATATCTGGTCACCCAATACCTTTCGTACTTGTTCAGTAAATTTCCGGTAGCTTTCCATCGCTAGTCGGAATGCCTTCTCCGGGCCGCCGATCAGGTTGGGAATCCTGGTGATGTGGGCTTCATAACCCATTAATCCGGAGAGGGACAGATGATCACTGTCTTTCAAGAGCTTGAGAGCCTGCTGGAATTCGGCAAGATCAGAAAAGCCACCCCGGTTGAGACCAATATTGATCTCAAGGTTAATTTGCAGTTGCAGGTTATTGTCCTGAGCAAAAGCATGATACTCCTGCAAACGTGGCAGAGAGTCTACCAGCCACTGGAGCTGAGATTCCGGCTGAAACTCACAGGGGTGTTGCTGGTGCCAGTCATAGAAGTATCGGACGGCACTGACCGGCATGGGTTTGCCCAGTAAAACATCCGATTCCGGAATGTGTTCGATCAGGTGAATCAGGAAAGGAACGTGAAAGCTCATTAAACGCCGGGTTCCCGTGCGCTCCATGATATAGCGCAACAGCGGGATAGACGGCAGTGACTTGGCAACAATTCGGTACTCGAAGCCCCGATTGATGACTTCCCTTAGCTGGCCAATATTGTGATCCAGCCGTTGTTTATCGATCACCAGCACAGGGGTGCAGAGGCCAGCCTTTTTCAGGCTCAGGCCCAGGTCCTCAAAGTAGCGATCATGTGTGTTGTTGTGAGTCATGGTCAGTATTGACCTTTATTATTCTTATAATTGACCAGTGCACTGGTAGTACCAGTGCAACTATTCTTAGCACCTGACAGGCCTGGGTAGCTATGCCATTCCAGGCCTTTTTTATCGGTTCAGGTAAACAGTTGCTTCAAATAGGGGTTCAGGAATTTACCCTGAGGATCCAGTTGCTGCCGGACCTGGTTGAACTCTTTCCACTTTGGATAGAGTCTGGAGAAATCCTGCGCAGTCAGCTTGTTCAGTTTACCCCAGTGAGGACGGCCGTCGTATTTACGAAGGATAGGCTCGATGGCCTTGAAAAAGTCCTGGTAATCCTCTTCAAAGAAACGGTGTATGGCAATGGAGCAGGTTTCCCGCTGGTAGAATGGACTTAACCAGATGTCATCACCTTTCACATAACGGAATTCGATGGGGAAAAAGACCTCATGGAAGTTTTCTTCCAGGACTTCACGAATTTCCTTCAGCGCTTTCAGGCCATTTTCCCTAGGCAGATGATACTCCATCTCGTTAAACCGGACATTTCGATCGTTGGCGTAATTCTTCCAGGAGCTTTCAATGACGATCTCGTCGTCAATGGTTTTCATGTACGTACTTAAGATCACCTCACGCAGGGCTGGTGACCAGCTTAACATATCCCTGGCCAGCTTAAGGTCGTTGGCGCCGTCATTGGTATCCAGTCGTTCAGTGCTGCCTAATGGCTCATTGGTAATGTTGTGGACGTCGGTCCAGCCCATACCGGTAAAGGGAATGTAGTAGAACTCGAAGTTACGGTTGTTGTCCGCCATGTCTTCTGCGACTTCGAGAATTTCATCAAATTCACGCCAGACCGTTTCCCGCTTTAACCGGTAAGGTGCTGAGTTCTGCATGGTGACTTTGGTGATAATACCCAGTGACCCCAGTGAGACCTTGGCAGCCTGGAACAGCTCTGCATTTTCCTGTTCGCTGCATTGCAATACTTCGCCACTGGCGGTGACCAGCTCCAGGGCCTCTACCATGGTGGGGATACAGCCGATACCGGCTCCTGTGCCATGGGTTGCGGTGGCGAGACAGCCAGCCAGTGACTGTTGATCGATGTCTGGCATGATGGTCAGGGCCTGACCCAGCTCCTCCAGCGGCTGGCCAATATCACCCAGACGGGTTCCACCCTGAATGGTGGCCTGCAATTTATCCGGATTATGATCGACGATGCCAGCCATACGGCTGAGAGACACCAGTGTGTCATCAGTAGGGACCAGAGCACTGAATGAATGTCCGGAACCCACTGGACGAATGACTCCCTTTGAGGATGTGATGATGTCCTGCAGCTCCGCAACGGTGCTCGGGGCTTTTCTGAATTCAGGAAAGCACTGCTGTGATCCAGACCAGTTGCGCCAGGGAATGCGGCGTTTTTCTGCAGCGAAACTGATGGTGGGTGAAATAGCCTGGGCTGCAGCAACAGCAACTAATGACGTCAAAAAATGTCGGCGACTTAACATAACGATATCCTGGTGTTCGCTTCTTATTATTCTGCTGGGGCAGCCATGAAGGTGATCAGGGCTTCAAACTGTTCGGGATCGCAGTCCATGCACATACCGAAAGGAGGCATACCACCAAAGCCGTTGATCACATTGTCCAGAAGCTCATCCATGCCTTTGTCCATCCGACTGTCCCAGCTGTGGCTGTCGCCAGTCAGTGGAGCACCGGTATTGGCAATGGTGTGGCAGGCCTTGCAACTGCGGTTGTAGATGGCGGATAGATGAGAATCTTCTGGCTGCAACTGACTGGCCAGTGCCGGGTCGAATGGCTCATTTGATGACAGGATTTGCGATGAGTCACAAGCTGTGAGCAGGAAAGAAAATAATACGGTACCTGTCAGGTATTTTGCGGTTTTCAGGAACTTCATAAAGCGGTTCTCTTATTGTTGTTTGCTTTCTACGCTTGAATTGAACCGGGATGATTTAATTTTCTTGTACCATAGTACAGTTTTGACTCAAAAAAAAGCCCCGTTTACACATGGTGGTCAGTAGAGTAAGGCTGAAGAACAAACATTGAGAGGTGTGTATAAAAAGAAGAAATCTGAAAAAAGGGAGCAGCGCATTGCTGCTCCCTTTGATAAATACCATCAGGATATCGTTTGCTTTACCAACTCAAACTCTTTTGTGATTTCTTCATCGGGAGCCTTGGTTATCAGGCTGATAATCACAATGGCTACAGAGGCAAACAGAATGCCGGGTACAATCTCATAGAGGTCGTAGATGCCACCACTCAGCTGCTTCCAGACGACAACCGTAACGCCACCAACCACAATGCCAGCCAGAGCGCCAAAGCGGTTCATCCGCTTCCAGAACATACTGATTAACAGCGCAGGGCCAAATGCAGCACCAAAGCCAGCCCAGGCATAGGAGACCAGACCCAGGACTGAACTGTCGGGATCAAAAGCCAGGGAAAGCGCCACCAGTGCAATCGCGATGACAGCAAGACGTCCTACAAGCATGACCTGATCTGAGGTCGCCTCTTTTTTCAGAATGTCTTTATAGAAATCCTCAGCCAGTGCAGAGGATGACACCAGCAACTGAGAGTCAGCGGTGCTCATAATGGCAGCCAGGATAGCGGCCAGCAGAATGCCGGCAATCACAGGATGGAAGATGGCATTTACCAGAACCATAAAGATGGTCTCACCATCGGCAAGTGCAGAGCCCTGGTCGTTCAGATAGGTCAGACCTGCGAGACCGACGAGGATGGCACCTGCCATGGATAAACCACTCCAGGTGACCGCTATGCGACGAGCCGTAGGAACATCGCTCTGAGAACGAATGCCGGCGAAGCGCGCGAGAATATGCGGCTGGCCAAAATAACCGAAACCCCAGGCAACCAGGGAAAGAATGGCAATCCATGTTAATGCTTCACCATCGGCGCTGGTCCAGGGGTTCAGCAGGTGTGGATTATGGTTTTCCAGCAGTGTGAGTAATGACTGGTCTGAAGAGCCGGACTGCAGGGCAATAATGGGAACAATTAACAATGCTGCCGCCATCAATAGCCCCTGAATAAGGTCAGTCCATGAAACGGCGAGAAATCCGCCAAACAGGGTGTAAGAGATGATGCATAGCGTGCCGACTATCACGGCAATGCTGTAATCAATACCAAAGACGGTTTCAAACAATTTGCCGCCGGCCACCAGTCCGGAACTGGTGTAAAACAGGAAGAACAGCAAAATGAAAAAGGCTGAAACCACCTGCAGCATTTTTGAGTGGTCTCTGAAGCGATTGGTGAAAAATTCCGGCAGAGTTACCGAGTTTCCGGCCGCTTCACTGTATACCCGTAGTCGTTTGGCCATTAACAGCCAGTTCAGCCAGGTACCCAATAACAAGCCACCGGCCAGCCAGAATGCTTCAAATCCGGCGGCAAAGGCGTAACCGGGCAGGCCAAGCAGGAGCCAGCCGCTCATATCCGAAGCTCCGGCACTGAGTGCCGCAGGCCATGGCCCCAGTGTTCGGCCGCCAAGGAAATAGTCTTCAGAATTGCTGGTGCGCTTCCAGGCCCGGAATCCAATGAACAGCATCAGGGCCAGGTAGACAATAAAGGTGATTAGAATGGCACTACTGCTCTCATTCATAAGTCGTCCTTTTTTAGAGTTATTGGTTTTTATTGTTATGCCAGAAGAACATTCCGAATATTGCTAGAGAATGAGTAATTCAGTATTTCATCCAGCACCCCGGATCAGGCTGCTAAAGCCTACCATTTTGTAAGTTTACTGTCGTGTTGTTTACGGCGGCCCCAGGAATATTGGGGACAAGTGATTGCAGCGGCGGCAATCAACAGAGTGACTCGACTCTACGAGTCGATGTAGATAAGGATCCATCAGGGTTGTTATCACAACCGCGTTTCGAGCTTTCTCTTTAATGAGCAATGTTGCGAATTTTAAATGTTATGTTATAACATTATCTTGGTTCGGGCTGACTACGGGTTACTACTGATGATGAAAAGTATGCAGAGTATTTTAGACAAAGTAGCGATCAGCATCTCTTTTCTGTGCATTATCCACTGTCTTCTGTTGCCTGTGCTTCTGTTGATGTTTCCGGTCCTGCTGGCTTTGCCATTGGAAGGAGAGTCTTTTCATCAATTACTGGTCATCCTGATTCTACCAACCAGTCTGATCGCATTGATTGCAGGATGCCGAAAGCATAATCGCAATACGGTGATGGTCTGGGGGATGAGTGGATTATTGATCGTCTTCTTTGCGGCGCTTTTTGGTCACGATACTGTTGGTGAACTTGGGGAGAAAATCTTAACCCTGCTTGGTTCGCTGATGATTGCCTGGGGACATTATAGAAACTTCCACCTATGCCGTTCCAGTGAATGTCACTGAGTGCTCTCTGGCTGGGGTTGTCCAACATGCACCGCCTGTCAGAGGCCATCAAATCTCTGGTTCTCAGCTTGAAATCAAGCGTCTCTGAGAAGGTGATAGTTCCAGTGCAGCTGACTGGTTTTTATCGAAAACCTGTAATCGTTGTGCTTGGGTTATTGATTTCAATGGATCTCTATTCTCATCCACATAGCTGGATTGACCTGCAAACTACACTGTACCTGAACGATGCGGGTCAACTGACGCAAATAATACAGCGATGGGAGTTTGATCCCTATTATTCATCCATCACACTGGCTGATCTGAAAAAAGAATACCCAAATGAAATGGAGGGTCTGCAGTTCAGGGCCGAAGAGATGGTAAGAAATCTTCGGGATTATCATTATTTTTCAGACCTTCGTATTGATGGTTTCAATGTTCCTATGGGTACTCCTAATGAGTATTCATTAAATAATAAACGACGCGAAGCAGAAAATATCCTTGAGCTGGAGATGGCATTTGATTTGGGGGATGGTGTGACTTTGAAACAGTCTACGCTCACTCTACAGGTTTATGATCCCACCTATTATATTGCCATGGCGCATTCCAGTGATGACCACATTCACGTCATCAGTCATAACGCTTTGTCCTGTCAGAAAAAACTGATCACTCCCGAACCTCCCAATGATCTGATCAGCTATGCCTTGAGCCTTGATCGCAATGAAACAAGCAGTAATGGCTTAGGCATCAAATTCGCTGAGACCGTTGAGATCCGTTGTTCATCATTATGAGAGATCAAAATGGCTTCACAATATGTTAATCGCCGTAAATCTCTGCCCAGACAATATGCAGGCCTGATTATTCTCTGTGTGATTTCAATTCTGCTGGTTGCGCTTTACTGGAAGTGTGACGGTGTCATACAAAGTGTGGTGATGCTGCAAAAGCAACTTCATGCGATGCTGGGTGAACACATACGTTCTGTCTCGAAAAATACAGACGATTTTGGCAGTTCTTTAATGGCTTTGAGTTTTGGTTATGGGGTATTTCACGCTATTGGTCCTGGTCATGGTAAGGCCATTATTGTTACCTATCTGACAACTCATAAAGAAAAGGTAACAACCGGCGTTGTTATGTCCTTTTCCGCAGCTCTTATACAGGCGCTGGTGGCTATAGTGCTGGTTAGCCTCCTTTCAGACGTTTTAGATTACCAGTTTTCCGAAGTGCGTCATTATGGGAACGGAGTGGCTCTGGCCAGTTATGTTCTGGTGATCATTCTTGGAGTGATGCTATCGCTAAGTACGGGTTATCGTCTGGTAAAGGCGACATTGTCTCAAAGGAGCGAGCAGCAGAAAATTTCAATCCACCAACACCAACACCAACACCAACACCAACACCAACACCAACACCAACACCAACACCAACACCAACACCAACACCAACACCATCATGGAAGTTGTGGTTGTTCTCACGGGTATGTACCGGATAAAAATAAATCGTTGTGGGAAGCTTTTCTGGTTGTATTGTCCATGGGCATTAGACCATGCTCTGGTGCCATCGTTGTGCTGATCTATGCCCACCTTGTCGGTGTTTACTTCTTCGGGATTATGGCAACTTTGCTGATGGGGTTTGGTACAGGATTGTCTGTTTGTATACTTGCAATCATTGCGCAATATGGGCGTTCATGGCTGGAAAAAATGCTTATAAAAGAGGATGAAGAGAGTTGGTATTCAAGATGGCCATTCACCGAATACGTTCGATTATTGGGAGGAGTGATTTTAATTTTACTGGGGTGGAGTTTCTATAGTGCAGCCTTAAAGGTAGTGGCTAATCATCCGCTGCTTTAGCTGCCAAATGGTGATTTATCGATGAACTGTGAAAATGGAATCGAATACTGCTGGGTGAGTGGATAGGCACTCTAAGGCACAACAATGGGAGCATAGCCATAGCAGTGTGGCTAGAGTTATAACGCAGCAGAGTGGCTGTCCATTTACTCAGAAAATACGATTTCATTTGGTTAACGACTTATCTTTCACAGTAGATTTCCCTGAACGATGGGTTGTGGGCCTCTGTTCCTGGGGGCGAGTGATTCCCAGTGCCTTCATACGGGATATCAACGTTGTTCTGGGTAGTTCAAGATCTCTTGCGGCGGCGGAAAGGTTATATTCCTGTTGTTGAATAGTCTTTTGAATCAGGCTGGTTTCGAACTCAGACAGGCGATTTTTCAATGAACCTTGCCTGTCATCGTGAAAGGAGTGATCGTGCTCTGTCTGCATAACAGGGTGGCTTGCTATCATCTCGACGCGATCAAGGGTTGTCTTATCCTCGGCGAGTAAAAGACTGCGTCGTATAACGTTTTCCAGTTCCCTGACATTACCAGGCCAGTCATGTGCCTCCAGCTGCTTTACTGCGGAGTCACCCAGGCAGGTTATTGATGGTTTCAACTCAGGTCCATATTTCAAGATTACGCATTTTGCGATAACAGCAATGTCCTTAATGCGCTGCCGTAAGGGGGGGATTTCAATGAGACCAACCGCTATTCGGTAATACAGGTCTTCCCGCAGTTTTCCTTTACTGATGGCTTTGTCCGTGATCAGAAAAATTGTCCCCCTGATTTTCATAAAACTGTCCGCTAAAGCCCCAAAACTACCATTTTTATGCCTGATTTATTTCCAAATAAGTGTCCGCTTTTTGCACTTTTGAGCAAATATGTGTCCGAAAAATGTGAAATAAAAATGTCCGGAAATTTGGCAATATAAGTGTCCGTTTTTTAACTGTGTTCTAAATATGATTTTCTTGTGTAAGTCGTATGGAAAAATACTTTTATATTAGCTGATTACGTTTTTTTAGTGGGTAGGAGCAAAGGTACGTAAATTTTCCAAGGGAAACCTCTTTAAGGCATTCCCCTGTAGATGGCTTGTGTTAGAAAAGGTACTGATCTGAATTATTAATAAGTCACTTCTATCACAGGAATCTCCCACTCTTCACACTTATGACTGTTCTGATACTTCTCTTCAGAGTCTTGTCGCAGGCGCTTGACCATGGCTATGATGCGACCTTGTGATTGAATGGTTCTGCCTTGAAGCCAGTCCTGACTTTTCTGTCTGGACAGAGAGATAACGGGTTGGTCTTGATTAAGAAACTCAATGAGAGCCGAGGATTTCCTGATCCCGACAAGGTCGCCGGCATTCATACTGCGAAGGTGCTGGTGAATTGGGTGGTTAGTATCCATCCGACCAGCATAACTTAAGTAGAGGTCTCTCATGCCTAGAAGTGAGTAGTGTTGTGGCACATAGCTCCCTTCTGAACTGCCTTCACGGAATAGACTATTATTCTCGCTGGTTAATGGCAGATGGGGGTTGCTCTGGTCATGTCGGCGAATGATCACTAGCTGTTCCATAGCGCGAGTCATCGCGACATAAAAAAGGCGACGCTCTTCTTCAGTATTGATCTCATGACGTAACTGCCAGCCTCCGTCCAGAATAATGACTACCCTGAACTCCATCCCTTTTGATCCATGGACTGTACCCAGGTGTACACCTTCCCCCAGACGCTGCTCCCTTCGAGTTTCACGCAGGTAGTCCAGGAGTGAAGTGGTGAATGCGGACACAGGCAGCTCTGTATTACCACTTTCGACTGACCAGTTATCCAATATGTCGTAAAGCTTGCTTCGCCATATGGAGTTGCTTAGCTCTAATTCATCAAGCCAAAGTCTCAGTTTTTCCGTATTTGCAAGCTCATGCTGATGCTGATTCAGTTTTGAAAGAGCGAGATGAAACTCCCGCACTCTCGCCAGCGGTATACTTTGACCACTTTCAAGAGGAAGGCTGGTGGGAATGTGATGCTGCTCAAGAGCTGAACGGATATGACTCAGTTCCGGTTTACTGATGCCATTTCTTGCCAGTATGGCGATATCCTGCCATCGAAGGTCATGGATCAACGTTTTGAGTCGGATTATTTCCTGTAGTACCGCCAGTGTTTGGTGAACAAGATTCTCGCTAGAGAGTATGTGAACTTTACCATGCACTATCGGATCCAACTGGGCAAGTAATCCTCCTTCTGGTTGCGCACGACGATTATCATTAATGGCAATGGCATGCTCGGTTTTCATCCGGTCTTTATTATGAGAGATCAGGCTATTGGCGGACTTAATGATATGTTGTGTTGATCGATAGTTCTGTACCAGGTAATGACGCTCAGCCTGATAGTCATCCTCAAACTGTCGAATAAAACGAACATTAGCTTGACGAAAACCATAGATGCTCTGATCGTCATCACCCACAGCCATGATACTGAGCTTATCATCACCATCTTCGAGAGAGCGGCCAGCGATAGCGGAGATCATGTTATATTGCAACTCATCAATATCCTGATATTCATCCACCAGTATATGCTGGAAGCCTGCGAGCAATCGTTCTCTTGCTTGATCTCCGGCAATACCCGGAAGCAGAATCTCACCTCGCAGAAGGGCTGTTGCTTTGGGTATCAATTCGTCAAAGTTAAAGTCTTGTTGTTTTTTCTGGTCGATACTTGCCCCGGTGAGGCGCATGGCCAGTCCATGAAAGGTTTGCACGGTAATTTCTCTGGCTTCATTACCCAGCAACGTTTGCAGGCGTTTACGCAGAGTCAGTGCTGCACTGTGGTTATAACACAGTACCAGGATACTATAGGGGCGCACCCGTTCGATGCGCATTAAATAAGCACAGCGGTGAACGACTACTTTCGTTTTACCAGCACCGGGGCCGGCAAGGACCAGCATGTTTCTATCTGAGGGAGCTTGCACTATGGCCTGCTGCTGCGGGTTGCCAAGATCTTCAACGATTGTCTTCAGGGACTGCTGGCTGGTCGCCAGTTCCAGCAGTTTCTTTCTGTCTCGAAAATATCGGTTCAGGAAGGTCACATTGTCCTGTTCAAAGTAATCCTGTACCAACCTCAACGCAGCGACCATGTTTTCCTGTCCCAGACGCACATACTCATTCATTACATGGACCTGGGTTACTCTGGCTTTGTAGTGGCGTGCCAGCGGGTCATAATCTCCCTTGTTGTAG
The DNA here is from genome assembly GCF_965196975.1 of Endozoicomonas sp. Taxonomy (NCBI): domain Bacteria; kingdom Pseudomonadati; phylum Pseudomonadota; class Gammaproteobacteria; order Oceanospirillales; family Endozoicomonadaceae; genus Endozoicomonas; species Endozoicomonas sp. Next base: position 2,094,442 of record NZ_OZ239981.1, on the reverse strand, counting down.
CGTCGACCCTTTGCTTCATCGTTCATTTTCATGGTCATGGCCTGACGGAAAACTGCCAACCCATGTTGAAGAATGATGATGTTCTGCTCATGAAGAAACAGAAGTCCGCGCTCAATGGCAGGCAGTACCTTGCTTTGATCCACGTTCAGCGTCATGTCCTTACTGATGGCTTCTCGTAATGTTTCTAGAGAGAACTCAACTTTGACTTCACTTTGAGATGACTCTTCACCTTTTTTTAGTGCTGTATACAACACGTCGAGAATCGACTGGGCAAGTGTATGGCGGCGTTCCATGATCTGGGTGAGCGTATTCCAGCTTCTCCCCAGTTTAATGCTGTAGTGATCTTTGTAGATATAGTTGAACTCAAGGCTGCCCCGTGAGCCTGCGAGCCCCTTGCCATCTTCTGACAGACTTTTTAGTAAATTACGCAGTAAATCAGGGTTGCTGTAATCCAGTTGTTTATCCAGCAAATGTTGATTGAGTTTTCTCAAATCCAGCGGCAGGGTATTCTGCTCATGGTCATCCGGGTGCTCCTCCTGCAGAGCTGAAACCATCTGTTGTTCAAGCTCACACAGCTTTTTAAAGCTTGCCCGTGCGTTGTTTCTTCCTTTTGGGCGCAGAAATGCAGTCATCAGCAAGCCACTGGAGACAAGGCCTGCATCCCCCATCTGGTTGAGAATATCCATGACAAGCGTGGTATTGATCTCATTACGCTGATTCTCATCTTTAATCTCCCTGCCAATTTGCTCTGCCAGCAGGTCTGCACTGAGACCCTCGTCAGGGTCAGCATTAATCAGTGCGTTGATGATCAGTTCCCACTGTTTCCGCTTATAAGGAGACAGCTGCAGCTTGTCCAATTTGAGGGCCGCTTCTTCCAATGTGGCGAAGAGCGGTTTGCCTTGAAACACCTGGTTGGCATTTTCATTGCGCTCCATAAAACCGCTTCTTTCCAGCCAGGCTATGGCGCTCTTGACCTTGGTGTCAGCGGATTTATCGTCCAGATTAAACGACGTATTTACATGATCAGAGCGAAGAAGTTCTCCTGTGGTAATGACAACATCCTGTCCCGGCTTTTTTTCAAGCCGTCTTAGTCCTTTCAAAATCTGTTGAATATCCTTAAGTCGGACTTCGGACAAAGCACCCAGCTTGAATTGAGTTTCGATATCCTGCTCGTCAAAAAGCAGAACACACTCAGCAGGTTGTTCATCACGACCGGCTCGACCTGCTTCCTGAAGGTAGTTCTCAAGAGAACCGGGAATGTCTGCATGCACCACAAGGCGGACGTTATCTTTGTCAACGCCCATACCGAAGGCATTGGTTGCGCAAATGATTGGTGGGTGTCCTTCGATGAAATGTTCGAGTACTTCTTTCTTTTTGGCTGCATCGAGCCCGCCATGAAAGTAAGTGGCATCCAGACCTTTTTTAGCCAGAAATGTGGTTAACTCTTCGGTATGTTTGCGGGTGGCGCAGTAAACTACACAGCTCCCTGTTTCAGGGAGTCGTTCTTCAATCAGCTCTGCCACACGAGCATGTTTAGAGGCTTGAGTGACCAGGTGCACTTCATAAGACAGATTGGTTCGTTCAACGCCGCCCTGGAATAATCGGAGCTCCTGATTAATACGATCTCTGAAGTGCTGACATATATCATCAATAACATCGGTTTTTGCAGTCGCGGTATAACAGGCGACAGGGGGAACCGGTAACTTCAGTTGTGCTGATTGCTCCCGAATAAACCGTCCGCAGTACAGGTAATCCGGGCGAAAATCATGCCCCCATTTTGATAAACAGTGGGCTTCATCAAATACCCAACAGCCGATTTCCCGCTGGTTTAATGTATTGATCACCGATTTATTGCGCAGCTGTTCCGGGGAGATATAGAGAATCCCAATGTCCCCCATGCGGACCTGTTCCAGCACGGCTCCGCGTTCGGGAGGTGTCAGCATGCCATAGATCGCACCAACGGCCATAGAGCCGGTTTTCTTTTTAAGGTTATCAACCTGATCTTTCATCAGGGCTTGAAGTGGTGAAATCACCACTGTCAGAAGGCCTCGCCGATGATAACGAACCAGGGCGGGGATTTGGAAACAGATGGATTTGCCGCCCCCGGTGGGAAGAATGCCAAGAAGAGACTGGTCATTCATGCCTTCCTGAACGATATTTCGTTGCAAAGGTGTACCGTCTTTACTTAAGCGGAAGTCTGGATAATTGAAATATTGTTGCAACTGTTTAACGGGATCATGATTTTCTTGGCAGAATGCGCAATCATCATTCCCACAATGGACATCCCTCAGTTGTTTTAACATGGTGGGGATTTCTGGAAAACGATTGCGTACCCAGGGTGGAAGCACCGAGTTTCCAACTGATACTTTCAGCCAGGCAATACAATAGGGCAGCATTGCCCGCATATTCGATTTGGGCAGATAGCGTAATGCAATACGCTTAATCTGTTTTGGGCAGGCTAACCCTTTGCAGAGGTTGATTAATGTCTTAAGAACTTCCCAATCATATTGGTAAGGATCATCTACCAGAGAGTGAAACACTGCTGCCAGCCCGTCACAGTCACTTTCTCCGGATACCACTTTGGCAGTAGTAAAACAGTAGTGGTAAAAGCGTAGAAGGTCTGGTTCAGACTTAGCCATACTCTGGAAGGCTTGATACTGCTCCTGAAAAATGGATAACGCCAGTCGCGCATCAGCCACAGGATCATTAATGGCATCTCGAACCAGCTTGTAGTCTTTGATCAGTCGATGATATGGATTTTTAGGAAAGGCCAGCGGTGATAGAAACAGGGTGTCAATGACAGGCTTTTTCAGGATATCCAGGGATGAATTAATGGCTTTCAGGACAGGAATATCATGGCCAATCAGGTTGTGGCCCAGGAGGAATCGGGAGTTTTGCGAGAATTGATCAAGCTTTGTTAATGTATCCTGCAGTCTGCCTTGATCACATTGCCTGGACTGCCAGCTGCTACCATCAGAGGTCATTGCGCCGATGTGACGAATGTCTCCATATTTAGTGGTCTCAAGATCTAAAGCAATAATGTTCTTTAGCTGTTCAGGCAAGGCAAGTGCGGATGTATCAGGCATATTCTGTCGTCCATTAACCACACGACAGTTTATATAATTCAAGAGGGATTGGTAGTTATATCCACTAAAAAATCCTGATTCCAGTGCGAAGCGATCCCAACCTTGTGACCGTTCTTTTTTATTACCGAATGAACACTGTCAGTAGTGATGAAACTAAAGACGATTGGCTAAAGTTAGAACTTTCTTCTTGGGAGAGTTGAAGTGCAGGTATTAACCCATGATGGCTTTGACGAAAAAACGGTTTTGGATGATGACTCTGGCAAGCATAGTCATTGCCATTTCAGTGATTGGTATTGTCATACTGCTTTTGGTAGACATGTGTGGGAATGAAACGTTTGAAACGATGCTCAGTCCAGATGGAGTTAGGAAGGCTGTTATTTTTCAACGGGATTGCGGAGCCACCACAGACTTCAGTACACAGATTTCAATCATTGGTGGGGCTGATGACTTAGTGAATGAATCAGGCAATATATACATCGTTGCTGGTCATCCAAAAGAGTCCGCACCTGTGATCAGCTGGCAGGGCAATGATGTTCTTATTATTCATCGTGACCTGGATGGTTCTGAGTTTAATGCGGTAACGGTTTTAAAGGGCGATGGCAGAGTAAAGGTTGTCTATGCAGTAGCACCACAGCTAGCAGCATAGACCATCATAAATGGTTATGTTGATTGTGTTTCAGGTGAAACTGGCAAGGGTCAAGGCAAAACCAGCTCTACGCACGACAGACCTACACCTAGTCGTTCTGAAGTGGGTGCTGAAACGAATGCCTCAGGTGAAATCAGGCAGGCTCAAGACACACCTGACTCTACGCATAGCAAGCCTACACGCCGCCGTCTTGCTATGGGAGCTGAAGCAGTAGGGTTATCTCATATATTGAACTGCTTGTTAAGTGGGTATTTTTGTCGAGTTATATCGTTAATGTGACTCTATAACAGAACTTAATCAGTACCTAAGTTGAAAAGCCTAGCGTTGGGCTGCTTTTGCGCCTCTCGGGTTTGCTGCCAAATAAAGTCGTTCTCAATCATGTTGGTAAAGGATTTTACATCAAACCCACTGGGGTAGAGTGTCTGAGAGATAGATGGTCCTTCGTAGCCTGGGATGGGAGACCCAACAAGAAGATGAGCCTCGTCTTTTAACGCTATTAGAATTTCCTGCATTGAGACCTTGAGTGCTCCTGAGAATAACTCATGATCGCACTCAATCGTTGTATCAACAATCCAGTGATGGAATTGAAGCTTAGACGTGTCACTAATATTGAGGGTTTGAAAATCATCCGGTTGCTGAACCAGTAAAGTTTGTACTGCCTCCGCTTTTCGCTGAACCTGCTCACCGGCTTTTCTGAGAGTGCGTGTTTTATATTGCCAAATGCTTTTGGCAGAACTTCGCAGGTATGTGGATTTCACTTCAATAACCAATAGGTGAGAATCTTTATAACAAATCAGGTCGATCTCACCGGGATTCGTAGTTAAGGAAGGTGCAGGTTGAAATCCTGTCATTACCCTGAAACCGGCTTTTTTAAACGCTTGAGCCAAGTTTTCTTCGATCTGCCCAGTTTCACTTCTGGCTTCATCTCGGTGTGAACCGACTCGTCTCAGGTTATTGATAGCCGCTGTCGAGTTATTTTGGAAGGCTATAATCCATGGCACCTGAAAGGCGTACTCTCCCATTCTAAGAAATGGGCGTTCATTTAGCTCAGGTATCCTGGTTCCCGGGTTGTCTTTTGCCTCTTTAGCCAGTTTGCCAAGGTCGGCTGTCCAGAAATCAAGAATGGCTTTTGCCGCCTGTATACTGCCTTTGGGGTGCTCTTTACTGACGGTCCATCCAAGGATATTTCTGGCTTTGTCCTCTTCGTTAGACCAGGTAAATGGAAGGCGATTTTGCATACCCTCTACCAGCCCGTTGAAGGCCAGCATGGTTAAGGCTTCATTCCACTCCATGCCCTGGTCGAGGCTTTCATGAAAAGGCTCAACGTAGTCCTCCTTGAAAAAGGCCGACATGAGATGGCTGGCCAGTAATGCCTGATAAGTATCAACCTTGAGTCCGTTGTCAGTGGTGATGGCATCGCTAATACCGTATATTTCCTGCAACTCAAAAGTGCCGGATAGCGCTTTTATCACGCACATCGCATTGGATTCATGGTTTTCTGGTCTGCCGATTATCTGTTTAGACATCTCGGAGGCTTCGAAAGCTTGCCAGCCCCGATTAAACCAATAGCCATGTAGGGTGAGCAATTTATTGTTGCCTTCCAGCCACTTTTCTTTGGCTGTTGGATCAATAACGTCCAGTATTGCTGAACCATCGACTACGCTGAATTTGGAAGTATCGTCGAAACAGAAGGCATCAACACTTTCCGACAAAAAACGATCCAGTTCCAGTTGGGCATAAAATAGCTCAAAGAATGCTTTGTATCGTTCAAATGCCCTGGGCGCGTGGCCGGTTCGACTTGGAAAGAGAATTGGTGACAGGTGTGTCTTTAATGTTTTTCCGATAGCCCTCTCGGTGGGCCTGAGAGATATCAGTTTCGATGTTTGAAGTGATCGCTGAAGAATTCTCCCCATGGACTTCCATAAAGTTTGCTGGCCAACACGATCACCGGCTATCTCGAGATCACCTTGCATTAGTTGATCGAAGGCAAAAAGGCTGGAATAGCAAAGTATCTCCAGAGGCTCAAGTTTACTCAAGGGCTGCCATTTTTCATCAACCAGCTTTTTTCGATCGCGGTGTGCTTCCAGAAAAACTTGCCGGAGTTCCAGTAATTCAGCAAAGCATTCGTTCTGTTCTTCATTGATGGCTTGCAGTTCTTGCCAACGGATTGATTGCTTATCAAGAATAATGCCCGAGTAACGCACGCTGCGAACAATAACTTTCGGGGAAACGCTGGCTACCCGGGTAAGCAATATGTAACTATTCAGCACCCTTCATATAAATCTGGAATTTTCTGATTTTTCGACCATCATCTTATACTCAATTTTTCTAACAAATCTCCAGTATGGAACCAGACTTCCCAGCTACTCCGTTTACCGAAGCTCTCCTTAAAGAGAATGAAGAGCTTCGGACCGAGAATGCGCTTTTACGGGAACGTTGCAGCGAACTGGAAGAAAGGGTTAATAAAAACAGTCAAAACAGTAGTAAGCCACCATCGTCAGATGGTTATCAAAAGCCCAGTAAAAAAGGGAGTGATAAAGGTGATACATCTTCCAAAGAAGCCCCCTGCTCCTCACAGGAAACACCGAACCCCAAAAGCCTTAGACCATCTTCAGGCAATAAACCAGGTGGCCAGAAAGGTCATCAAGGCTCTTGTTTGAGACGTGTCGCCTTACCCGATTATGTCAGGCATCTGAAGGTTGAAAAATGTTGCTGTTGCCAGTCTTCGCTTATCGATATTAAACCCACCAAATACATTGAGCGACAGGTTTTTGATCCAGGTAGACCCGGAGAATTTGAAGTTACCGCGTACTGGGCAGACGTTAAAGTATGTCCTTGTGGTAAACGGAACACCGCTGAGTTTCCCCAAGGAGTGAAAGCCGCTGCTCAATACGGAGAAGTGACTCAGGCAATGGCTGTTCATTTAAACCAGTATCACTTCATCCCATATCACCGGGTGTCTGAGTATTTCAATACTATTTATTGCATGAGTGTCAGCGCAGGCTCTGTTGCCAATTTTGTTGCCTATACCCATGAGAACCTGGCCTCTACTGAGCAGAGTATCCGCGATGCTTTACAAGAAAGTCCGGTTGCAGGAGCGGATGAAACTGGCATGCGGGTTGACGGTTCACTGTGGTGGTTACACATTATGCGAGATGACCAATGGACGCTTTACTACCTCTCAGAAAGGCGAGGTTGTGAAGCAATGGATGCAATGGGCATCCTGCTGACTTTTGCAGGCATTCTGGTTCACGATCATTGGAAGTCCTACTTTGCCTATGCGGCAGTGCATGTGCTTTGTAATGCCCATCATCTGAGAGAGCTTCAGGGAGTTGTCGATAGGGATGCGAATAAGCTGGCTCTGCGGCTGATGAAATTGCTTACGCTCTCCTGGCACTTCTGCAAGAAATACAAAGCAGCCGGTCTGACTCAAATGCCTGGTGCAATACAGCTTCGCATTGAGACGATATACGACCAAATCCTTCAAAGGGCTCTCACGAAGGAAACCGCTTATATGGAAAAACAACGACAGGTGCTTGGACGTAAGAAGGTCAGGAATACCAAGGCCTACAACCTGTTCAAAAGGCTTATTGAGTTTAAGGTTGAAACGTTGCGCTTCATGTCGGACTTTTCAATTCCCTTCGATAACAATGGCAGTGAACGTGATGCCAGGATGGCCAAACTTAAGCAGAAGATCTCAGGCTGCTTCAGAAGCGAAGACGGAGGTACCATGTTTACCCGAATCCGAAGCTATTTATCATCTGCTAAAAAGCAGGGGTTGAACATATTTCAGGCGCTTCTTAAAGCGGTTCGAAATTACAACAATACGCCTTTGCTGGGTGCTGAATAGTTACTCTTTCTCTAAAGCAACGATCAGTCAATGGTTTTCTGATGGTAAGCGTGGAACTAGACCAACATTGAGTACTTTTCTGAATTTTTGTGTTGCTGTTCAGGTTAGTCCGGCAGACTTGCTGTTTCACCATGAGCGGATTAACCCAGCTGCGCAACTGGCAGAACTTGATGGACGGCAATCTTATGATAATGCTGACCAGCGTGATTGGGTTGAACGTCAGCTAACGAATATTGTTAAAAATCACAATGAGATTATTTCGGTTAACCAGATAGCGGAACAGCTTAAGGTTGGAGTGAGCTATCTCCGTTATCATTTTCCAGAAAAATCTGCCGAACTGGTTGCGAAGAATAATAAGCTTCGGGCGAAGAAGCGGGACGCTCGTAATAAAAGTAAAGTCTTGCTAGTTGAGGGCGCTTGTCAGTATTTACTGGATGGTGGCGTATTTCCCTCTCATAACTTTGTGAGAGCCGCTTTGAAAAATCAGCTGAAAAATTTTGGTTTTGGAGAGTTTACTAAAATATGGCGAGAGGTCACTGACAAGCTATAAGTCTTGAGCGTTTTTTCCCTTCTGAATTTCCTAAGATAAATCCCCTTTGGTGAATCTGGCTATTGCGTGATGTGCAGCCAGATTATTCACCACCTGATCAATCTTAAAAATCACATTTTTTGGGTTGTTGTTATTGCAAAATTTTTTTGCCGAAAGATGTCCGGAAGTTTTTCCTTAGAACTGTCCGCTTCTTGAAGTGAAATGAACATTTATGTTCAAAAAGCTGTCCGCTTTTATGAAAAGAGAATATAAAAAAATGGGAGTTTTTCGTAGAAGTTGTCCAAACGGACAAAATACGTGATCACGGACATGTAGGTTTAGAGCTTTTTAAATTGGTACCAGTGGTCGGACTCGAACCGACACGCCCGCAAAGGCAACGGATTTTGAATCCGTCATGTCTACCAATTCCATCACACTGGCATTTGATATGGCTGAGCTTATGTCATCTGTTCGCTGATTTCAAAGCTTTTTCTCATCGAGTGGGTCGTTGAGATTTGCTGGCGAAGTGGCGGTTGCTCAAGTGCGGCGAAGTATATCAAAGAGATTATTGAGATCAAGCAGTTATTGAGCGGCGAGAGCAAAAAAGTAAGGTAAGTCCGTAACGTTGCATGGGATAGCCCTCCTGACACCTTCCTCGTTTTGCAGTATCCTTCCGTGCTTTTTATTACGACTGGTTTCCCAGCGACTGGTTCCCTTGGTTTTTCTACGCTCTGTTCTATGAGAGGCGTGGACTGCTTATGGAAATGAAGACATTAACCACCGGATTGTCCATGCAAGTCAGTGATTTTGATTTTGATCTGCCCGATGAGCAGATTGCCCGGTTTCCTGCAGAAGACCGTACCGGGAGCCGCCTTCTGTGCCTTGATGGCAATAGCGGTGAGATTGAGCATCAACAGTTTTCTGATATAGAAAACCTTCTTGAGCCTGGTGATCTGCTGGTTCTGAACAATACCCGGGTGATTCCTGCCCGAATGTACGGGCAGAAAGAGACCGGCGGCAAAATTGAGGTGCTGATTGAGCGGGTGGTAGAAGATAACCTTGCCCTGGCTCAGGTACGTGCCAGCAAATCGCCAAAACCAGGCTCTGTGTTATTGCTGGCGGACGGTGCTGTGCGAGTTGTCGTTGAAGGGCGCCGGGATTTTCTGTTTATTCTCCGTTTTGAAACGTCAGTTTTACCACTGCTGCTTGAACACGGTCATATGCCGCTGCCCCCTTATATTGATCGTGAAGACGGTGACAGTGATCGGCTGCGTTACCAAACGGTGTTTGCAGCAAGGGACGGCGCAGTCGCTGCGCCAACCGCAGGGCTTCATTTTGATGAAGCATTGCTGGCGCGCCTTGAAGCAAAAGGCGTTCGAAAAGTGTTTGTGACACTGCATGTAGGGTCTGGAACTTATCAGCCGGTTCGGGTTGAAAAGATTGAAGACCATGTGATGCACGCAGAGTATATCGAAGTTTCTGAAGACGTCTGTCAGGCGGTACGGGAAACCCGTGCCAGAGGTAATCGTGTTGTTGCGGTTGGTACAACCTCGGTGCGAAGCCTTGAGTCGGCTTCTGCATCCGGTGAAATTGCACCGTTCCAGGGGGATTCCAGCATCTTTATTTATCCGGGCTATGAGTTTCGCAGTGTGGATTTGATGGTGACCAATTTTCACCTTCCGCAATCCACCTTATTAATGCTGGTCAGTGCATTTGCCGGACGGGAAAACGTTTTGGGTGCTTATAAAGAAGCAGTTGAACAAAAGTACCGTTTCTTTAGCTACGGCGATGCCATGTTACTGACCCGAAAGGCTGGCTAACAGGATATTTTCAGAGTTTGATGCACTGTTGAGTTTAAAGACGGTGTGTCTTTGTGGTTTAAGAGAAAGAGCTAAACAGAATTCATGACAAGAGAATGCTTTATGAAGTTTGAGCAGCTGGCTACCGATGGCAAAGCCCGTCGTGGTCGGTTGACATTCCCCCGTGGAACGGTTGAAACCCCTTGTTTCATGCCAGTGGGTACCTATGGCACTGTAAAAGGCATGTTGCCACGGGATATTGAAGAGATTGGTGCTGAAATTATCCTGGGTAATACCTTTCACCTGATGCTTCGTCCGGGCACCGAGATTATTCAGAAACATGGGGATCTGCACGACTTTAACCAGTGGCACGGTCCGATTCTGACGGATTCCGGCGGCTTTCAGGTGTTCAGTCTGGGCAAGCTGCGCAAAATTACGGAAGAGGGCGTTTCTTTCCAGTCTCCGGTTGATGGTTCCAGAGTGTTCCTGAACCCTGAGATTTCCATGCAGGTTCAGCGTGAGCTGGGTTCAGACATCGTGATGATCTTTGACGAGTGCACGCCGGGGGATGCGACTGAGGAGCAGGCGCGTACTTCTATGGAGCTCTCTCTGCGTTGGGCGGCCCGCTCCAAGGCAGCCCATGGTGAAAGCCCCTCTGCACTGTTTGGTATTATCCAGGGCGGGATGTTTGAAGAGCTTCGTGACGTTTCTCTTGCTGGTCTGACTGAGATTGGTTTTGATGGGTATGCCATTGGAGGCCTTTCTGTGGGTGAAAGCAAAGAGGATATGATGCGTATTCTCTCCCACATCACTCATAAGATTCCTGAGACCCACCCACGTTACCTGATGGGTGTTGGCAAGCCAGAGGATATCGTGGAGGCGGTTCGTAGAGGCGTTGATATGTTCGACTGCGTTATGCCAACACGAAACGCCCGTAATGGCCACCTGTTTGTGGACGAGGGTGTTATCAAGATCCGTAACTCCGCTCACAAGATGGATGAGCGTCCGCTTGAAGAACACTGTGATTGCTATACTTGCCAGAATTTCAGTCGCTCATACCTTCATCATCTGGATAAGTGTGGTGAGATTCTGGGTTCCATGCTGAATACCATTCATAACCTGCGTTATTACCAGCGGGTGATGGCAGGCCTGAGGGGCGCTATCGAAGAAGGTAAGCTGGAAGAATTTGTCGAAGAGTTCTATCGCAAGCGTGGACAGGATGTTCCTGACTGGGGTTGATCCTTTTTCAGGATCTATTGGGTGATTATCGGTCCTGCCAGGGTTGATATTTTCTGGATAGTCCCAATAAACAGTCTGTTTATGTAAATCCGGATAAACATCCCTTAGATGTCAGATCCCATGGGTTGACGCTTTTGCTTTCTTTCGGTGAAAGGGTGGGTTCTGGCACCGCTTTTGCCTTCTTTCGGTGAAAGGGTGGGTTCCGGACTGGTTGTTTTTCAGGTAAATTGCTGCGTCAACAGTAATAATACGATTAGGAGTATTGGAATGATTCCTTTCATCAGTCAGGCACACGCTGCTGCAGAAGGTGGTGCGGCTGCTGCAGCAGCTGGACCGGGTATGATCGGTCAGCTGGTGATGCTGGGTGGTTTTGTGCTGATCTTCTGGCTGCTGATCTGGCGTCCCCAGAGCAAGCGTGCCAAAGAGCACAAGAACCTGGTTGCTGGTCTTACCAAGGGTGATGAAGTAGTCACTACCGGTGGTATTCTCGGCAAAGTAAGCAATGTAACGGATGAGTTTGTAACCCTGCAGGTTGCCGATAATATGGAGCTGAACTTCCAGAAGGGCTCTGTTGCCGCAACCTTGCCGAAAGGTACGATTAAAGCTATTAAATAAGCTTTGAAAAAAGCAGCCTCTTTCAGGCTGCTTTTTTTCACCAAATGGACTGTGCCAAACGTCGTATAACAATGCCTCTATGGCGCTTCACTATTAAATCAGGAACCGGTGAGCCATGCTCAATCGCTATCCATTGTGGAAGTACCTGCTGATTCTGGTCATCGTAGGTCTCGGGTTTCTTTATGCCCTTCCCAATCTTTATCCCGCAGACCCCGCAGTACAGGTGACTGGTGCCAGTTCGTCCAGAGTGATGGATGAGCGAGTTCAGCAGCGTGCTGAAAAGGCGTTGGCAGCTGCCAATGTTGATGTTAAGTCTGTTGAGCTTGACGACAAGGCATTGCTGATTCGTCTTAACCGTGCTGATCAGCAGCAGTTGTCAAAATCGCTGATCAAAGAAGTACTTGGTGATGATTATGTTGTTGCCATCAACCTGGCTCAGACTACGCCAGAATGGTTGACTTCTATTGGGGCATACCCAATGAAGCTCGGGCTTGATCTTTCCGGTGGTGTTCACTTCCTGCTGGAGGTCGATACGGCTAAAGCCCTTCAGCTGAAAATGGACATTGCTACCTCAGAAATCCGATCCTCCCTCCGTAAAGAAAAGCTTCGTTATCGTACGATGCCAGAGCGTGCTGATGGTGCGCGACAGATGGCATTTAATGATGCTTCGTCCCGCGATAAGGCCGCTCGCCTGATCAGCAAAGATTTTCCGGATCTGACGGTAGAAAACTCTGAAGTTAATGGTCGTTCTGTGCTTTCTTATCGTTACTCTGAAACGGCGATTAAAGAGATTGAAGATTATGCGGTGCGACAGAACCTGACAACGGTACGTAACCGTGTCAATGAACTGGGTGTTTCTGAGCCACTGGTTCAGCGTCAGGGACGTAACGGTATCGTGGTTGAACTGCCGGGTGTTCAGGATACGGCAGAAGCGAAGCGTATTCTGGGTAAAACCGCCAACCTGCAGTTCCGCCTTGAAGCACTGCCAAATGCCTCCAGAGCCAGTACAGAGTCGTTCAGTTTCAGGGATTCCCGTCGTCCTCCAGTGGATCTTGAGCGGGACATCATCATTACCGGTGATCAGGTTTCCAGCGCTCAGTCCAACTTTGATGCCCAGACCGGCCAGCCGCAGGTTAATATCAACCTGGACAGTCATGGCGGTACCGTAATGAACCGAGCCACGCGTAACAACGTAGGGCGTGCCATGGCGGTGATCTTCATTGAGCAGAAGCCTGTGACCAAGGTTGTCACCAAGACAGTAGATGGTAAGCAGATTAAGGAAACTATTCAGAGTTTCCAGCAGGAAGAAAGCATTATCAGTCTGGCAACCATTCAGAGTGCATTGGGTAACCAGTTCCGTATTACCGGTCTGAACTCAACGGCAGAGGCCTCTGAGCTGGCGCTGCTGTTGAGAGCGGGTTCCCTTGCAGCTCCGATGTATTTCGCAGAAGAAAGAACGGTGGGTCCAAGCCTTGGTGCAGAGAATATCCAGATGGGTGTTCATTCTACCGTTATCGGTCTGTTTCTACTTCTGATCTTCATGGTTGTTGTTTATCGGGTGTTTGGTTTGCTGGCGAATATTGCCCTGGCCATGAATCTTGTGCTGTTGATGGCGGTGATGAGCTTGTTTGGCGCCACACTCACGATGCCGGGTATTGCCGGTATTGTGTTGACGCTGGGTATGGCGGTGGACGCCAATGTTCTGATTTTCTCTCGTATTCGGGAAGAGATTCGCAATGGGCGGCCGATTCAGCGAGCAATTCATGACGGTTTCGATCGGGCGTTTGTGTCCATCTTCGATGGTAATATCACAACCCTGCTCGTGGGTATCATTCTGTTTGCGGTGGGAACCGGCCCAATAAAAGGCTTTGCCGTAACCCTGTGTATCGGTATTCTGACGTCCATGTTCACAGCCATTGTTCTGACGCGTGCTCTGGTTAACCTGACCCACGGTGGTCGTAACCTGAAGAAACTGTATATTTGAGGTGGCAGTGATGAATGATTTGAAAATCATAAATTTCATGCGGCTGCGCTCCTTCGCTTCGGTGCTGTCGCTGTTGTTAATGCTGGGTTCATTCGGGGCTCTTGCGGTTAAAGGGATAAACTGGGGGCTGGATTTTACCGGTGGTACGCTGATTGAGCTGGTTTATGACCAACCGGTGAAAACGTCTGATATTCGTGATCAGCTGGCAACGGCTGGTTATGAGAATATTGTTGTTCAGGAGTTTGGTTCGGCTGAGGATATTCTGGTTCGTATCCCTGGGGATGACCCGAAAATGGGGGCGGCGGTTGCCAGTCTTCTGGATCAGAACTATGACGGAAATGTTGAAGCCGTCCGGGTTGAGTTTGTCGGACCTCAGGTGGGTGAGAGGCTGAGGGAGCAAGGTGGTCTTGGTATGCTGTTCGCCATGCTGCTGATCACTCTGTACATTGCTTTCCGCTTCCAGTTCAAGTTCTCTGTTGGTGCTATTCTGTCGCTGGCTCACGATGTGATTTTTACTCTGGGGCTGTTTGCCCTGTTAGGATTGCAGTTTGACCTGACGGTGATGGCAGCGCTGCTTGCGGTGATAGGTTACTCCCTGAACGATACGATCATTGTTTATGACCGTATCCGTGAGAACTTCCGCAAGCTGAGAAAAGGTGATGCAGAGGAAATTATCAATGTTTCATTGACCCAGACCCTGGGTCGTACATTGGCAACTTCCGGTACCACCTTGATGGTGTTGCTGGCGTTGTTCCTTTTTGGTGGTGATATGATTCACAACTTTGCCCTGGCATTGATTGTGGGCGTGGGTGTGGGTACCTATTCCTCCATTTATATCGCTTCGAATATGCTGATCTATATGAGAATCAGCAGGGAAGATCTGATCGTTCCAGTGAAGGAAAATGAAGATCTCGACCAGATGCCATAACGGGCGAGCTTCAGAGGTTAAAAAAAACCGGCGTTTTCGCCGGTTTTTTTATGAGTAGTTGTTGGGGGGATGTGTGTTTTTCTCATTACGTCGTATGCAGAGAGTGCCGGTAGCGTTGTGTCGGGTTCTGTTTTTATCTCTGCTTGTTATTGTTCTGGTAATGTCGTTAATTCCGGGTGAGGCTGATCCTTCCGGTTTTATGAATGATAAGGTCAAGCACGCGCTGGTGTTTTTTGTGCTGGCGTTTGTCATGGAGGTTTTGGCCTATCCATCGACGGTCTGGGGCTTTCGCAAGCCAGTGCTGTTAATGATGTTCGGCGTGTTGATTGAGGTGTTGCAGGGGCAGAGTGGGTATCGGGATTTTTCCCTGGGGGATATGCTGGCTGATGGGGTTGGTATTCTGATGTTTTATGTAGGTTGCCAATTGATCTGGCAATGTCAGAAAAGAAAAAGTGAGGCGTAAGTGCCTCACTTTTTATCTAATCAGTAACGGAACATGCCTTCGGTAACGAAAGGCCTGATTCGCTTCAGCATCTCTTTGAAACAGCCGCTGTTACCGGCAACGATCTGATTGTTCTTCATGTAGGTGTGACCACCTTTAAAGTCGCCAACCAGACCGCCGGCTTCCTGAATCATCAGAACGCCTGCGGCCATATCATAATCCTGCAGGCCGATTTCCCAGAACGCATCCAGGCGACCAGCGGCAACATAAGCCAGGTCCAGCGCTGCAGAGCCGGCGCGGCGAATGCCAGCGGTATCGCCCAGCAGGGTTCTCATCATGTTCAGGTAGCTGTCCAGATGGTTGATGCCCGGGTTCATGAATGGGATGCCGGTACCGATCAGGGCGCCTTCCAGGTTTCTGCGATTGCCTACGCGGATGCGCTTACTGTTCAGGGTGGCACCATGGCCACGGCTGGCGCAGTACTCTTCCTCTTTGAGGGGGTCAAGAATAACGGCGTGTTCAAGACGGCCACGGTATTGAACGGCAATGGATACCGCAAAATGCGGGATGCCATTGATGAAGTTGGTGGTGCCGTCAAGAGGGTCGATGATCCAGAGGTAATCTTTGCCTTCGCCTTTGCCTTCACGGTGTCCGCTTTCTTCACCGTAGAATCCATGGTCAGGGTAGGTTTTGCTCAGAGAAGCGATAATGGCTTTCTCAGCAGCCTTGTCTACCTCGGTTACAAAGTCGTTACGGCTTTTGAACTCGACATTGACGTGATCGAGATCTTTGTAGGCGCGGGCTATGATTTCGCCAGCCTGGCGCGCTGCACGCAGCGCCATATTAACCATCGGTTGCATAGGCTTAATTACATCTGAAATGTGAAAGATCGTATGGGGATGGAATTATACCGGATTCGCAGATCCGTTTGTATCCTGGCAGTGATGAGTAGGGGTATCGCTCAATCAGCTGCGCAGCCATCCAGCGTGTAAAAACGTTTGTCCAGTAGAGATGACAATATTTTTACGAAAAAGTGGGAGCGGATTCTGACAGGATGCGCTTTAACTTGCAATGGAGCATGTGCCTCCACTGGTCAGTAGTTTTACTATAAGCTTGGCATTGGCCGTAATTTGAGTACACTGACGGGCTGATACTACACAAAGCTAGAGATTCCTGCGGTGCTCGACAATATTTCCATTGTACTGGTTAATCCTTCCCATCCCGGTAACATCGGGGCTGCTGCCCGTGCTATGAAAACCATGGGGTTAAGCCAGTTATGTCTGGTCGCGCCTGATGACTTTCCATCCGGTACCGCAACAGCGCTGGCCTCTGGAGCTGACGATATCCTGAGAAATGCCAGGGTTTGTGAAACGTTGGATGAGGCTCTTGCGGATTGCCAGTTTGTGGTTGGTACCAGTGCGCGAGTGAGAGGGGTGTCTCTCCCGCTGGTGGATCCTCGAGACTGTGCCCAGAGTATCATTGATGAAGCAAAGACTCATAAAGTTGCGTTGATTTTTGGTCGGGAAGATAAAGGTCTGACCAATGAGCAATTGAGACGCTGCCATCTGCAGGTTCATATTCCAACCAATGAAGCGTTCAGTTCACTCAATCTTGGAGCTGCAGTACAGGTACTTTGTTACGAATTGCGGATGATGCAGTTGATCAGCGCTGAAGCGCTTGAGATGCCACAGCCTCGCAGTCATGAATTGGCAAATATGGATGATATGGAGCGTTACTATGATCATCTGTATCAGGTGCTGATGGAGATTGGTTTCCTTGATCACAGCAGTCACGAGAAGATCATGGCTAAGTTGAGACGGCTTTATGGCCGGGTACGTCCGGACCGTGTTGAGCTGAGCATTCTGCGGGGGATTCTGTCAGAGACTCAGCGATGTCTTGGTTCTGAAGAAAAAGAGTGAATACAGTAGCTGCTTGTTTTCAAAGCAGTGATGGAGGCTTCTGAATATCGTTGATTTGCTAATTATTGGTCAGAAGCTTTGACGATTGTGGGGCGGTAAGATTGGCGTTATCTTCCCACGATCCAGCAGGGAAAATAACAGACAGGCGCAGACCATGTTTGAGCGAATAAAAGAAGACATTAAAACGGTAATGGACCGTGATCCGGCGGCTCGTAATACGTTTGAGGTGGTTACGAATTACCCCGGGCTGCACGCGCTTTTACTGCACAGGGTTTCTCATAAACTCTGGAAGTCAGGGTTTCTGTGGTTGGGGCGTATGCTTTCAACATTCAACCGCTGGTTGACCGGCATTGAGATACATCCGGGAGCGACCATTGGGCGACGCTTTTTTATCGATCATGGTATGGGCGTTGTTATTGGTGAAACCGCCGTAATACACGATGATGTTACTCTTTATCACGGTGTGACACTGGGGGGGACTTCTCCTAATAAAGGTAAGGAGCATCCTGCGAATCAGGGTAAACGGCATCCTACACTGGCTAATGGCGTTGTTGTAGGTGCTGGAGCCAAAGTGCTTGGGCCATTTGTTGTGGGAGAGGGGGCCCGGGTTGGGTCAAATGCGGTGGTTGTGCGTGAAGTGCCCCCCGGCGCGACGGTTGTTGGGATTCCCGGCAGGATTGTGAAGAAGCCAGAGGTTGCTGGCAGCAATGGTGAGCGCCGTCATGCCAATGCAGAAAAAATTGCAGAAAAAATGGGCTTTGATGCTTATGCTGTCACGTCTGAAATGCCTGACCCAACGGCTCATGCCATTTCGGCCATGCTGGATCATCTCCATGAAGTGGATTCACGCTTTGAGACTTTGTGCCAGGTGTTAAAAGACAATGGCCTCGAGTGCAAGGTGCGACCACTGCCTGAATTGAAGAAAGAGGACTTTGCGCCGGTTAAGGATGACTCCAGAGAGGCTGTTTCCTGATTTGTTGTTAGCCTTCTTATCGGAGTGGTTCCTATAGCCCTTACTTATTATTCAGGGTTGTTGTTTCTCCAGGGCTAAGCTGGTCTGAATTCAATTGTCAGAGGTCGTTGAGTTGCCGTTGTGTGACTCGATGACCTGTGAATTTTTGATGTGCGTAAAGAGTATGCTTGGTTGTGGTAATTTCATAAAGCAAGCTCGATAAAGATGGTTGCATCTCCTGGTCACGCCATGTGCCTTGCTCAAGGGGGCTTTTGGTAGGCGCTTTTAGTTCGTTGATTAAACCTCTGGGGCTGGGCAAATTGTAATCGCTTTGAAAGTTGGCTCCTGTTTCTATAAAATGCCGAAAAATTATATGAAGCTGCTTTTTAAAATCTTTTTATATCCCCGCTTTATTTGACTATTCGCTTCTGTTTTATCTCTAATAGTTGACTATTTTGCTAAGGTATTTCATAATTTCATGCAGATACCTTGAGTCTGTGAAGATTCTGCTGCTGGGAGAGTCGCAGTTAAGAGTCATGGACTTAAAGTAATTAGGAACTGATACAAGAGTGATAACTCTGCCTGAATAGCAAGAGAGATGTTGTATGAGATTGACGACCAAAGGACGTTATGCGGTGACCGCCATGCTGGATCTGGCACTTCATGCCGATCAGGGGCCGGTTTCTCTCGCAGATATTTCGGATCGTCAAGGGATATCTCTCTCTTACCTGGAGCAGCTGTTCTCCAAACTCCGTCGTGGTGATCTGGTTTGCAGTGTGCGGGGGCCCGGGGGAGGGTACCGGCTCAGTCGTGGTGCTGACGCTATTTATGTTGCTCAGGTGATCGATGCGGTCAATGAGTCCGTAGACGCAACAAAGTGCAAGGGGGCAGGTGGTTGCCAGAAAGGCGTAACCTGTTTGACCCACCACTTGTGGCAGGACCTGAGTGAGCAGATTCATTCGTTTCTTGGAGGGATCAGCCTCGCTGATCTTGTTGCGCGCAGGGAAGTGCAAAATGTTGCTATTCGTCAGGATGAGCAGCAAGACAACAAAATTGCCGCAGACACCATTCTGTGAGGAATCTTTTTTAACGTTGTTAAAAAAGAGGAATGTGTAGGGGCATGATGATTTTAACCCTTTGCGAATCAAGGGCATTGAGCGTACTGACTGCCTGGAGATGTACCAGATGAAATTACCTATTTATCTCGATTATTCCGCAACAACACCGGTTGACCCGAGAGTGGCTGAGAAGATGATTCAGTGCCTCTCTCTTGAAGGTAATTTCGGTAACCCGGCTTCCCGCTCCCATGTTTTCGGCTGGCGTGCTGAAGAGGCGGTTGAAGATGCCCGTCGTCAAGTTGCAGATCTTATTCACGCTGACCCAAGAGAGATTGTCTGGACCTCCGGTGCTACCGAGTCCGACAACCTGGCCATCAAAGGTGTCGCCCATTTTTACAGTAAAAAGGGTAAGCACGTTATCACATCCCGTATTGAACATAAGGCTGTCTTGGACACTTGTCGGCAGTTGGAACGGGAGGGCTTTGAAGTCACTTACCTGGATCCTGACAGCGACGGTCTGATTACGCCTGAGATGGTTGAAAAGGCGATGCGGGATGACACCATTCTGGTTAGTTTGATGCACGTCAATAATGAAATTGGTGTGATCAACGATATTGAAGCGATCGGTGATCTGACCCGTTCGCGCAAGATTGTTTTCCATGTGGATGCAGCACAAAGTGCCGGCAAAATCCCGCTGAATATGGAAACCATGAAGGTTGACCTGCTGTCTATTTCTGCCCATAAGCTCTATGGCCCGAAAGGTATTGGTGTCCTTTATGTTCGCCGCAAGCCTCGTATTCGCCTGGAGTCCCAGATGCACGGTGGTGGTCATGAGCGGGGCATGCGCTCCGGTACTCTGGCAACTCACCAGATTGTTGGGATGGGTGAGGCCTGTCGTATCGCTGCGGCGGAGATGGATTCCGAAAGAACACGTCTGACTGGGCTGAAGGAGAGGGTGCTTTCCCAGCTTTCCGATCTGGAAGAAGTTCATGTTAATGGTTCTCTTGAGCAGAGAGTTCCGGGGATTCTGAATATCAGCTTTGCCTTTGTTGAAGGGGAGTCTCTGATGATGTCCCTGAAAGACCTTGCCATCTCTTCTGGCTCGGCATGTACCTCCGCCAGTCTTGAGCCTTCTTATGTGCTGAGGGCCTTGGGTTTGAGCGATGAGCTGGCCCATAGTTCCCTGAGAATCAGTCTGGGTCGATTTACTACAGAAGCTGAAGTGGATCATGCTGTTTCTGAGATTCGCGAAGCGGTTGCAAAACTCAGAGAACTGTCCCCTCTGTGGGATATGTACAAAGACGGTGTTGATTTAAGCCAGGTTGAGTGGGTTGCGCATTAACGCTCAGGGTTAACAGAATTTAGGGGTAGGCACTGAGGTGAGCTGCCCCGGAGGAGAGGAAAATGGCATACAGCGAAAAGGTTATCGATCACTACGAGAATCCGCGCAACGTAGGCAAGCTTGACCAGGATTCTCAAAGTGTGGGCACTGGCATGGTCGGTGCTCCAGCGTGTGGAGACGTCATGCGTCTTCAGATTCAGGTTAACGATGAAGGCGTCATTGAAGATGCCCGCTTCAAAACCTATGGGTGTGGCTCTGCCATTGCTTCCAGTTCCCTGGCAACAGAATGGATGAAGGGTAAGACGCTGGATGAAGCGGCAACCATCAAGAATACTGATATTGCGGAAGAGCTTGCGCTGCCACCTGTAAAAATTCACTGTTCAGTTCTGGCTGAAGATGCTATCAAGGCGGCAATTGACGACTATCGAGCCAAGCAGAAGCATGATGACGCAGCTCCAGCTGCCTGATGCTGTCTCTGGTAGTGTATTGAAGCCCTGTAGTTAAGTATTAAGTAGTGCAGGATTGTAGCCGGTGGAATCGGTTGATTTCCCGGAAGTGGATGGAGTATTAAATGGCAATTACCGTAACCGAAGCGGCTGCCCGTCATATCAGGGGGCAGCTTACCCGAAGAGGCAAGGGGCTCGGCATCAGGCTGGGTGTACGTACTTCGGGATGCTCTGGTATGGCCTATGTCCTTGAATTTGTGGATGTAGTTGATGAAGGTGATCAGGTTTTTGAAGATCACGAAGTCAAAGTGTTTGTTGACCCAAAGAGTCTGGTTTATCTGGATGGCACAGAGCTGGACTTTGTAAAGGAAGGGCTCAATGAAGGCTTGCAGTTTAACAATCCGAATGCTGCCAGTGAGTGTGGTTGCGGTGAAAGCTTTAATGTTGATGCTGGCTGACGGTGCTTCTGAAGCACTCCGGCTTCATGAATACTGTTAAAGAGGTCAGCTGATACTGCTGATTTGCCTTGCGGCCCGGCTGGTTCACACTGGTCGGGCCTTATTCATTTAAGGAGCACACATTTTTATGTTGAATGCTCCAGTATGTCATTTCTGACTTGGGATTTGATTGCGTTGTGGTTGATTTAACCAAAAACTATTTTGAGCTTTTTGAGTTGCCTGTTTCCTGTCAGGTTGATCAGCGGCGGCTGTCCAGTCAGTACCGGGCGTTACAGCGGGCAGTGCATCCTGATCGATTTGCTGGAGATGATGATCGTCAGCAGCGCCTCTCTATTCAATATGCTTCCCATGTTAATGAGGCCTTTAATACGCTGAAACAGCCGTTGAGCAGGGCAATCTATTTGCTGAAACTGTCTGGCCGCGATGTTGATATGGAGCGCAACACCATCATGGATCCAGTGTTTCTGATGGAACAGATGGAGTTGCGTGAGTCTGTTGCTGATATCAAGTCCAGCAAAAACCCTGAACAGGAAGTGGAGCAACTGGCTGGTCAGGTGGATGCGGATATTCATCGATACCTTCAGAAGTTTGAAGGTTTCTGGGTGTCTGGAACAGAACAGGATCTTGATCAGGCAGAAACGGTTGTAAGAAAGATGCAGTTCATGGTAAAGCTGGCGGCTGAATTGGAACAGCTGGAATCCGAGTTGTTGGACGACTAATCAGGAAGAGAAGAGGCAGATATGGCGTTACTGCAGATTTCCGAGCCGGGACAGGCTCCGGAACCTCATCAATACAAGCGTGCTGTAGGCATTGACCTGGGCACCACCAACTCCCTGGTCGCTTCTGTTCGATCAGGTGCTGCTGAGACGCTTCCTGATATCGATGGAAATCATACCTTACCTTCCGTTGTTCACTATGGAGAGGGGAGGGTTGATGTCGGCAATACCGCTAAAGCCAGTGCTCTGGTTGACCCGGAAAATACCATTATCTCTGTCAAGCGAATGATGGGTCGTGGGCTCGAGGATGTGGATGCCCTTGGCGGTGTATTGCCCTACCAGTTTGTCACCGATGCTTCGGGAAACAGTGAAGGCATGCCGTTCATCAAAACCCGGCGGGGTGATGTCAGTCCGGTGGAGGTGTCTGCTGAGATTCTCCGTTCTCTGGTTGGTCGTGCAGAAGAGACATTGGGTGGCGATCTGGATGGTGCAGTGATTACTGTGCCAGCGTATTTTGATGACGCCCAGAGGCAGGCAACAAAAGATGCTGCCAGGCTTGCAGGGTTGAAAGTCTATCGTCTGTTGAATGAGCCCACTGCGGCTGCCGTTGCTTATGGCCTGGATCAGGGGGGCGAAGGTATTATCGCTGTTTACGATCTTGGCGGCGGAACGTTTGATATCTCGATTTTGCGTCTGGAAAAAGGCGTTTTTGAAGTGATGGCTACCGGTGGTGATACTGCCCTGGGTGGTGATGACTTTGATCGGATGGTGGCGCGCTGGATGCTTCGTGAGGCGGGGGTTGATGAGTCTTCCATTAACTCACTGCAGCTTCGGGAGGCGATGGTTGAGGCTTGTCGGGCTAAGGAAGCCTTGACCACCGGGACTGAAGTTGAAGTCAACTTTGGGGAGTGGCGTGGGACGCTTTCCCGTGAGCAGTTTAACGAACTGGTGGATCCTTTGGTTGATCGTACCATCCGTGCGTTCAAACGGTCCCTTCGGGATGCGGGGCTGAAAGCCAATGAGATTGATGAAGTGGTTATGGTGGGTGGCTCTACCCGCGTACCCAGGGTTCGTGAGAGGGTTGAGGCGTTTTCCGGCAGGCAGCCGTTGACATCGATTGACCCTGATAGGGTGGTGGCTGTGGGTGCGGCTCTCCAGGCGAATGTTCTGGCTGGCAATAAATCAGCAGAAGATATGCTCCTGTTGGATGTTATTCCGCTCTCTCTGGGGCTGGAAACCATGGGGGGCCTGATGGAAAAGGTAATCCATCGAAATACCACCATTCCTGTCAGTCGAGCCCAGGAATTTACAACCTACAAGGATGGCCAGACAGCAATGGCCATTCATGTCTTCCAGGGTGAGCGAGAACTGATTCGCGATAACCGTTCTCTTGCACGGTTTGAGTTGCGTGGGATTCCCGCTATGCCTGCAGGCGGTGCGAAAATCCGTGTGACCTTTCAGGTGGATGCTGATGGTCTGCTCAGTGTTGCTGCGGAGGAGCTGTCAACTGGGGTTAAGAGCAGTATCCAAGTGAAGCCTTCCTATGGTCTCAGTGATTCAGATATTTCCCGAATGCTGAAAGATTCCTTTGAGCATGCTGGTGATGATCGTGATGCAAGGGCGTTGCTGGAGCAGCAGGTTGAGGCAGATCGTGTAATTGAGGCACTGGTGGTTGCACTGGACAAGGATGGTCAGACACTGCTGAGCAAAGATGAATATGCTTCATTGCTGGCAGATCTTGAGTCGCTGAAACAGTGTCGTGACATCGGTGATGCCAAGGCCATTGCCAGCGAAATTGAACGTATTGGTAAGTCCAGTGAAGAATTTGCTGCCCGTCGAATGAATCAGGGTATTCGTCAGGCTCTTTCCGGACAGAAGTTAGATGATTTGGAGGAGTTCTGATTATGACTCGTATCGTTTTTCTACCCCACGATGAGCTGTGTCCGGAAGGTGCGGTAATTGAAGCAGAGCCAGGCGTTACGGTGTGTGACGCAGCATTGCAGCATGGTATTGAGATCGAACATGCCTGTGAAAAGTCCTGTGCCTGTACCACCTGTCATGTCATTGTCAGAGAAGGCTTTGACAGCATGGAGGAGCCGGATGAGCTCGAAGAGGATATGCTGGACAAGGCCTGGGGGCTTGAGCCTGAGTCCCGGCTGAGCTGTCAGGCTGTTGTGGGTAATGAGGAGTTGGTGGTGGAGATTCCTAAATACACCATTAACCAGGTTTCTGAGCGTCGTTGATTTCTGTTTCTGGTCTGCCCGGGGTATTTAGTGCTTGGTTCCGGGCAAGATCTATCAATGATCATGGGGTGGGGAAATGAGTTTAAAGTGGTCGGATGTTTATGATATCGCCATTGAGCTTTATGAGGCATATCCGGATGTGGATCCCAAGTATGTCAATTTTGTTGATCTGAGAAGCTGGATTCTGGCGCTGGACAGTTTTGAGGATGATCCTGAACGCTGTGGCGAAAAGGTTCTTGAGGCCATTCAGATGGCGTGGATCGAAGAATCTGAAGACTGAGCTTGAGAGATCTTCCAAGGGCTGTAATTTTTTGCTTTTCGCTTGATGTAATTGGGAATGTTTATCCTTTCCTGTTTGCTCTCCTATACTATGAAAATGCCTCATTAGAGGCATTTTTTTTATACTCTTGATATATGAGCCTTTGGGGCTGGACGTTGACGGTTTTTGCTTTTTTAAGTCGATTTTTTCTCTTGAGAGCTGTTTTCTTGTAAACAAAAATGCTGATGAAATGAGTCTTGTTTGCTAAAACCTGGCGAGAGTTTAAATGCTATTTTTGTTACCTTGAGGCATAAGGGACTGACACTATCGACTCTATTGTATACAATGCTGCCAGAACTCCAGCTATGGACAGTTGAGAGAGTCGTACGTTTTTAATAAGTAATAACAATCCCGCAAGGGCACGAAAATGACAATCTGGAGATCGTAATGGCGGTAGAGCGCACTTTATCCATTATAAAACCTGATGCAGTAGCCAAGAGTGTCATCGGTAAAATCCTTGCTCGTTTTGAGCAGTCAGGGTTGAATGTTGTGGCGACCAAGATGCTTCATCTCTCTGATGAGCAGGCTGGGGGCTTTTATGCTGAACACAAAGAGCGTCCGTTCTATAAGGACCTGGTTGCTTTTATGACTTCAGGACCTGTCGTCGTATCAGTTCTTGAAGGTGAGAATGCGGTAGCCCTGAATCGTGAATTGATGGGGGCTACTAATCCGAAAGAGGCCGCAGAAGGCACGATTCGGGCTGATTTTGCAGAAACCATCGATGAAAATGCGGTTCATGGATCTGACTCAGTAGCATCTGCTGAGCGTGAAGTGGCCTACTTCTTCGAAGATTCGGAGATTTGCCCCAGAACGCGTTAACTGAATTTGGCCATTGAGCAAGTTGATAGTGTGCAGTGGCCTGACAGTGTTCGGGGTGAGCGTGAAAAAATAAGCCATCAGAGGGGAGGCCTTCTGATGGCTTTGAGGTATTAATAAGATGTCAGAATTGATCGAGCCATCTATCGATCAGGCCAGTGAACTGGCTGGTGAACAGACAAAAGTAAATTTGCTGGGGCTTTCTCGAAAAAAAATGGAAGCCTTCTTTCTCACCATTGGTGAGAAAAAATTCCGTGCTGAGCAGGTATTGAAGTGGATTCACCATCATCGTGTTGATGACTTTGATGATATGACGAACATCAGTAAGTCACTTCGTGAGCGGCTTAAAGCCAATGCTGAAATTCGTGGTCCTGAGGTGGTCAGCAGTCATTTTTCTGAGGATGGAACCTGCAAGTGGGTTGTACGCGTTGCCAGTGGCAGCTGTGTTGAAACGGTATTCATCCCGGATAATGGGCGCGGAACCCTGTGCGTCTCCTCCCAGGCAGGTTGTTCCCTGGATTGCAGTTTCTGCTCTACGGGTAAGCAGGGGTTTAACTCTGACCTGACAGTGGCTGAAATCATTGGGCAGGTGTGGGTAGCAGCGCGTCATTTTGGTAATGTACCGGCAAAGATGGATCGATCCATTACCAATGTGGTCATGATGGGTATGGGCGAACCATTGATGAACTTCGATAATGTCGTTGATGCCATGGATCTGATGATGGATGACCTGGGTTATGGGCTGTCAAAACGACGGGTAACCCTGAGTACATCGGGCGTCGTTCCTGCGCTGAGAAAGTTAAGCGAGGTGTCTAATGTTTCATTGGCTGTGTCACTGCATGCACCAAATAATGAACTGAGAAATCAACTGGTTCCGATCAACCGGAAGTACCCACTGGATCAGCTGCTTGACGCGATCCATCATTACATGAACAGTTTGACGGACAGCAAACGGGTCGTTACGATCGAGTATACGCTGCTTGCTGGTGTTAATGATCAGCCTGAACATGCGCAGCAACTGATTGCTTTGCTGAACGATGTGCCCTGCAAGATAAACCTTATTCCTTTCAATCCGTTTCCTCATTCAGGATATGAAAGACCCAGCAATAATGCAGTGAGACGCTTTCAGGAAAGTTTGCAGCTGGCTGGCTTTAATGTCACCGTAAGAAAGACAAGAGGCGATGATATTGATGCTGCCTGCGGTCAGTTGGTCGGTAATGTGATGGATAAAACCCGTCGCAGCGAACGCTACATAGCAGCAAGGCAGATCTAGGTGTTAGTTGGGCTTGAGGCGAGACTATACAGTTACGTAAGTGGGTACGGTCATTTGTTGTAACATCGCATTAAGTCAAAAGTACCGGTTTTATTTGAAGTTTTTTTACGTGGGGATGAGCATGGGGGTCAGAATGAAGCCCATTGCACTACTGTTTTCTGTATCACTGGTACTGACCGGCTGTGTCACCACTGACAGCCGGCCTGTCGATGAAAACAGAGCTGTAGTGGACTATATGAACCTTGCCAAAGGGTATCTTCAGGAAGGGTATTCTGAAAGGGCGGTCAAGCCACTTGAGAGAGCACTGGAGATAGAGCCTGACTCAGCCAGTGTTCACGGCATGCTGGGAATGGCTTATCAGCGTCAGGGCGAAGACCTTCTCGCTGAGAAAGCATTCAAAAGAGCACTTTCCATTGATTCTGGGGCATCCGATATTCGTAACAACTTTGGTGCTTTTCTTTTCTCAAAAAACAGAATTAATGAAGCTTATCGCCAGTTTGAACTAGCATCACAGGATGTCTCCTATTCCCAACGTAGTCGTACATTTGAAAATATGGGTATAGCGGCCTTGCGACTGGGCAAACCGGCACTGGCAGCTGAGCATTTTACCCGGGCACTGAGGTTGAACAACAATCTGCCAAAAGCCAATCTTGAGCTTGCCACTATCTACAGAGACGAAGGCAATCTCTATAAGGCATGGCAGCATTATCAGGCTTTTGATGAAGTGGCAGAGCAAAGTGCACGCAGCTTATTATTGGGCATTGGTTTGGCTACAGCCAATGGTGCCCACGGTAAAGCAGCCAGTTATGCACTGCGATTGGAACGACTTTATCCAGGCTCTATGGAGCTGAAGCAATATCGGAGTCAATTGGGGTATGAGTGATCAAGATACTCAACAGGAAGAATCCATTCAGCCTGCTTCTCCAGGTAGTGTGCTTGCCGAAGCCCGGAACAAACAGGGGCTATCAATAGTTGAGGTGGCAGAGAGCCTGAAAATTACCGAAAGCTATGTGAAAGCGATTGAAGAAAGTGCTTTTGATGTACTGCCCCAGTCTGCGTTTGTTCGTGGTTATATCCGTAATTACGCCAGGCTGGTTGGGCTTAGTGGAGAGGACCTGGTCAAAGATTTTGATCTCTACATTGGCAATGACGGTGTTGATACTCCAAGGCTACAGGGCTCAAAAAAAGTTAAGCCGCTGCGTGCTCATAGTGCACCTTCTCCGGTTCATGCGCTGGCTTTGTTACTGGTCGTGTCGTTAGGGGGGCTGAGCTACTATCTCTGGAATCATCGACTTGATGTTGAGCCAAATGCTGCGATTACCAGTATTGAAGAGCGCCCTGTTGAGTTTGACTCCTCTCTTCAGACCTCTGATATGGCGGATTCCGAGGTTTTTAGAGAAGAGACGTTGGGAGTGACTGAGGATCTATCCTCTACTCCGGCTCATTCAGGCGTTGAAGAGCAACCTTTGCAAAACGCTGTTGAGGAAGTTGAAGAGCCAGAGTTTCCACCAATCGCTGTTGAGAGTGCCGAGGTGGTGGATGTTACTGCTGAGGATGAGTTAACTAAGCCGGTGCTTGAGTCCGGTAAGCCTCTTGTTATTGATTTTTCAGAAGATTGCTGGGTGGAAATTAAGGATGGTTCAGGGAAAACCCTGGTTTCTTCTGTTCAGATAGCCGGTACCTCAATTAACTTGGATGTTATTCCTCCGGTCAGTGTTCGATTTGGCAATACACCCGGAGTGGAAAATATACTTTTTGACGGCAAGCCTGTGGCCAGACCGAATTCAAGTACCCGAGTTGCCAGTGTCTTATTGACAGGTAATAGTCAGGGGTGATTCTGCTCCACTAGACTCAGGCCTTTCTGATCAATCAACCGAAAACTGCTATGGAAACTCTTTTAAGAAAGAGCCGCTGGGATTGTCACAGAAAGGCCTTAACGGTTATAGTTGCCCATTTTCAAACCATATCTCCTGTGCCTGACGAGCCGGGCGATGTTATGTGGTGTTTTTAGGTTGAGGGTATTTGAACTTGGGCAAGCAGCTTCAAGCCATCCGTGGGATGAATGATATTCTTCCCGAACAGACTCCGGTCTGGCAGTACCTCGAGCATCAAGTACGCTCTGTTCTGACCACTTATGGGTATCAGGAAATCCGGATTCCTATTGTTGAAAGCTCTGCCCTGTTCAGCCGGGGCATTGGTTCCGGCACGGATATTGTTGAGAAAGAGATGTACACCTTTGAAGACCGCAATGGTGACAAGCTTTCTCTTCGTCCTGAGGCTACTGCAGGTGTTGTTCGTGCTGGAATTCAGCAGGGGCTGTTTTACAATCAGATTCAGCGGTTATGGACCTCTGGGCCCATGTTTCGATACGAGCGTCCTCAAAAAGGCCGTTATCGTCAGTTTCATCAGATCAGTGTTGAAGCTTATGGCATGACCGGACCAGATATTGATGCAGAAATGATTATGATGACTGCACGATTCTGGCAGAAGCTTGGTTTGTCAAAGCATGTTACGCTGGAGCTGAATACTCTGGGTACTCTGGAAGCTCGAATCCGTTATCGTGAAGCGCTGGTCACTTATCTTAAGGATTACGAGTCAGAGCTGGATGAGGATAGCCGTCGCCGCCTGACCATTAATCCGTTAAGAATTCTGGACAGTAAAGACCCTAACACTCAGAAAATTGTTGCCGATGCACCTGAGCTGTTTGACTATCTGGATGAAGAATCCCGGGTTCACTTTGCTGAACTGAAACAGATTCTTGATGAAGCGGGTATTCCCTATCGAGTGAATCCAAGGTTGGTGCGTGGTCTTGATTATTATGGAAGAACCGTTTTTGAGTGGGTGACCGAGAGTCTGGGAGCTCAGGGCACGGTGTGTGCTGGTGGCCGTTATGATGCTCTGGTTGAAATGCTGGGTGGAAAAACTACTTCTGCAGTAGGTTTTGCCATGGGTATTGAGCGTCTGGTATTGATGCTGGAGACTCTTCATCTCCTGCCGGAGAGTGTTTCTAACCGGATGGATATCGCCGTTGTTGCTGTTGGTGAGGGTGTGGGACACAGAGTACTTCCTGTCGTGGAAAGACTTCGTGACGCACTGCCACAGCTGAAGATTCTCATGAATTGTGGAGGCGGCGGCTTTAAAGCTCAAATGAAACGTGCAGATCGCAGCGGTGCTGCCTATGCTCTCATTCTGGGTGAAGATGAGCTGGGTGCTGGGATGGTTACTGTGAAGTCTCTGAGGACTGACGAAGCCCAGCAACAGCTGCCAATCGCCGACGTAGCCGGGCATTTGCAAAAAGTATTATAGAATACCGCTGTTCAGTAAGCTGCTCATTGAGATGAGCGTACTGTTAACGGTTTCAGGAAAGAAGTCAGGAGTAAAGGGTGAGTTACCAATCTGATGAAGAGCAGGTGGAACTGCTTAAGAATCTATGGAAAGACTATGGCCAGCCTGTCGTACTCGGAGTTGCCATCACGCTGGCAGCAGTATCCGGTTACAACTACTGGCAGAAGACACAGAGTCAGGAAATTTCGGAAGCTTCTGCGCTTTATCAGAATCTGCTGGATACTCTGTCTCTTGAGCAACAATCTCAGTTTGCCGCGCCGCTGACCGAAGAGCAGAAAGCAACGGTAAGTCATGTTGTTTCTTCATTGCAGGATGATTACGCCAGCAGTCAGTATGCAGCGTTTGCAACACTTTTTCTGGCTCAGCAGCAGGTTCAGGATAATCAGTTAGGTGCTGCCCGCGCCTCCCTTGAATGGGTACTGACACAGAAGCCTGCACCTGAAGTCGCAACGATGGCCAGTGTTCGGCTTGCCAGAGTGCTATTAAGCGAATCAACCGATAATGCACAGCAGGCGCTTGATATTCTGACCAAATTGAATGCTGGTAAGTCTTACGAGGCGACGGTTGAGTCAGCCAAAGGCGATGCATTTCTTGCTTTGGGTGACCGTAAACAGGCAGAAGTCGCCTACCAGAAGGCGGTTGAAGCAGCACAAAATAACGGTTTAAACCGTCCATTGCTGCAACTCAAATTGGACGATTTGGCAGCAATGGCACCTCAGGAGGGATAACATAATGGAGAGGTTATTCAGGGGCTCTTTAGTTCTTCTGCTGATGCTGGGGCTTTCTGCATGCAGTCTTTTTTCATCGGATGAAGAGGAGGTGAGAACCCCAAAACCTCTCCAGACGATTGCTGAAGAAAAGGTTCAGCTGGTGGAGGTGTGGTCCAAAGGTGTTGGCAAGGGAGTTGGTAAGCGATTCGAAAGTCTTAAGCCAGCAGTTGATGGAGACAAAATCTTTGTTTCTGGTGCAGAAGGTACTGTTTTTGCACTTGAGCGTGATACTGGAAAAGAAGTCTGGAAGAAAAAACTCAACACCCATGTTGGTGGAGGTGTCAGTGCTGCGGCGGGTATGGTGCTTCTGGGTACGCTGGATGGTGAAGTTGTTGCCTTGAGCCAAGAGAATGGAGATGAACTCTGGAGAGAGCGGGTAAGTAGTGAGATTCTCAGTGCGCCAGTAACTGATGGTTTCTATGTCGCTGTTCAGAGTATTGATGACCGTCTGACGGTGCTTGATGCTGAAAATGGCAAATATCTCTGGCGCCAGGAAGCACTTCAGCCAGCCTTGACTCTAAGAGGTTCTGCTTCACCATTGATATTTACAGAAGCGGTATTTGCCGGATTTGCCAGCGGCGAAGCAAAGGCTTTTCGGTTGAAAAATGGCGCACCACTCTGGAGTTCACGGGTTGCAGCACCAAAGGGCAGCACTGAGCTTGAGCGGATGGTAGATATCAAAGGTGCTCCTTTGATTATTGGAGACACCATTTTCTTTGTCAGCTTCCAGGGTAATGTTGCAGGGCTGGATCTTTATAGTGGTCGGGTTCGCTGGGCAAAAGAGCTATCCAGCTACGAATCTATGACAGAAGGTTTTGGTTCGATCTATCTTACCAGTGAAGACAGTTATGTCAGCTCCATTGACCAGAGAACCGGTGCTTCTAACTGGCGGCAGGAAGATTTTGAGTTTCGCCAGTTGTCTGCACCTGCAGCGTTCAGCAGCTATGTAGTGGTTGGTGATGGTGAAGGTTATGTTCACCTGTTGTCGCAGGTTGATGGCAGTCAGGCAGGTCGTTTCAAAGCCGATTCTTCCGCAATTAAAGCTCAGCCCCTGGTGGATGGTGAATTGATCCTGGTGTTGTCGGCTGATGGTGAACTGGTTGCTTTGAAAGAAAAAGCTTCCGAATAATCGGAATTAAGTAACCTATCTGTTAAGAATGTTGTCGGGCTGGACCTTTCATCGGGTTCGGCCCGTTTTCAATTTCGGTCTTACGGCCGATGCGCTGGGAGCGTCTTGTTCTGGATGGTTTCCCTGCTGCGTACTTTGTAATTTTGGTAAATCTTATGGTTCCTGTGATTGCCCTGGTGGGTCGGCCAAATGTTGGCAAATCCACCCTTTTTAACCGTCTGACCCGTTCCCGGGATGCTTTGGTAGCCAATGTGGCCGGGTTAACCCGAGACCGGAAATACGGCGAGGGCAAGGTTGGTTCGCATCCCTATATTGTCGTAGATACCGGTGGTATCTCGGGTGATGAAGAGGGTATTGACTCTGCAATGGCAGAACAGTCTCTGGCTGCAATTAATGAGGCTGATGTTGTTCTGTTTCTGGTTGATGCCCGCGCTGGGTTGACCGCTGCTGATGAAATGATTGCTTTGCACCTTCGCAAGCAGGGAAAGAAGTACCACCTTGTGCTTAATAAAGTGGACAGGGTTGATGCGGAGCAGGCTGAGACCGATTTTGCGTCACTGGGTATTGGTGATGCATTTCATATCGCAGCCGTGCATGGGCGGGGCGTCAGCAATATGATTAATGATGTACTGCTGGAGTGTACTGACGGTGAGACCGAAGAGTCTGATGAGCTGTCAACCAAACCAAGAGGTATCAAGATTGGTATCGTTGGCCGTCCTAATGTTGGTAAGTCTACCCTTGTAAACCGTTTGTTAGGTGAAGAACGGGTTGTTGTTTATGATCAGGCGGGAACGACACGTGACAGCGTTTACATTCCTTATGAACGTTTTGGGCAGGATTATACGCTGATTGATACTGCAGGTGTTCGCAGGCGAGGAAAGGTTTCCGAGTCCATCGAAAAGTTTTCGGTGATCAAGACGCTTCAGGCAATTGAAGATGCCAACGTAGTGGTTCTGGTTCTGGATGCCCGTGAGGGTATTGTAGAGCAGGATTTACACCTTCTGGGCTTTGTTCTGGATGCGGGGCGTGCTGTGGTTATTGCACTGAATAAGTGGGATGGCATGCAGGAAGAGCACAAAACACAAGTTAAGGAAGAGCTGAAGCGGCGTCTTGGTTTTATCAACTATGCTCGAATTCACATGATTTCTGCAAAGCATGGTACCGGAGTTGGTAACCTCTATGATTCAATTGAAGAGGCCTATGAAGCCGCTACCAGTAAGCTGTCGACCAATCGTTTGACGCGAATCCTGGAAGATGCCGTTAAGGAGCATCAACCTCCTATGGTCAACAATCGCCGTATTAAGCTGCGTTACTGCCATGCTGGTGCCATGAACCCCCCAACGATTATCATTCATGGAAATCAGACTGAACGGGTACCAGCGGCTTATCGACGTTATCTTGAAAATACGTTCCGTAAAGTGCTGAAGATTATGGGAACGCCCATACGGATTGAGTTCCGCTCGGGTGATAACCCTTTTGCTGAAACCAAGGAGCTTGATCAGAGGCAGGCTCACCGCAAACGTAGAGTTGAAAAGTCAGCACAGTTTGCCAAGGAAAAGCGTAAGACAAAACGTTCCTGACTGCTCAGGGGGATTGATGAAAAACAATCTGTTCGAACATATACCTGCAGAACTGCCTGAAGAGTTGTTTGAGACTCTGCAGGAGTTGGGTGGTGTTAAGATTGAGCGGATTATCTCCCGTGGTCATACGACTCCAAAAGGTGAGTGGTATGACCAGTCCTGGGATGAGTGGGTGATTCTTTTAAGTGGCTCAGCTGTGTTGGAGTTTGATCAGAATAGAGAGCCAGTTTTGCTAAAGCCTGGTGATTATATCATGCTGCCCTCGGGCCTCAGGCACCGGGTAACTCAGACTGACGCTGATACTGATACCATTTGGCTGGCTATTCATATCAATTCTGGAATCCACTGATTTTGTCTATCTCTTTGATAGCTGAAAACCAGCAGTCTTAGATTTCTTATCTTCTCCATACCACCTCAAAAAGTCAGGAGCCTACACCTTATACTGTCGATGTATCGGTATATTTGTCTGACTGATAGTGGACAGGGTGAATCAGACACGTTATCAATAATTATAAGGATCGATACATACAGGGACAGACAGCACAATGAAATGGATAACAATTCTAATAATGGTCATCGGGCTGGTATTGATTGTGTACAGTGGGTCAATGTACATCCAGTCGGGTGAGGTAGCTGAAACTATTCCCCTGGAAAATATTGGTGAGAGTGAGGGGGCTGTTGAGCTCACACCGGACATGAGCCCCGTTCGTGTGATATTGAATACTGAATTTATCAGCCGCACAAAAAGTGAAGCAGTAAAATTCTACAGTTATGCAATCGACATCAGGGATGATCAGGATAATGAGGTGCTTTCGAAAAGCGGGGCGCTCACCCTCCGGCGGGAAAGTAAGGATATCCCTGCTAATGAGTTATCCCGGACTCAGCGGCGTATTCATTCTATTGATGTCTTTTCCGTTCCTAAAAAGTCGACCTATCACTGGGAGACTCAGTTGACCAACCGACAGGCCGAGGTCAGCAGTGCTCATCTGGAAATTCGGAGGAATGTTGAAACCGAACTTCCCATGAGCTTATGGTTGGGGCTTGGTTTACTTATCGGTGGAATCCTTTTAGGATTTTTCATCACGAAAAAAAGCGAAGAGTAAATGCCACCATGCTGATGCCTGACTTTCGGTAATCATGCCTGTGTTTGGTACAGGAGCCAATCTTTTTGCTGATCTGATAATTAAAATAGAATCTAAGGATGTAATGATGCTTCAAAAGAAGTCTTCTCTGTTGGGAAGTGTGACTGGGCTTCTCGTTGTAGGGATTCTTTCTGTTTTATCGCTCACAGCATGTACCAACCCTAATACGCCTGCAGGCCACGAGGGCTATGTCTACGAAAAGCCAAGGGTGTTTGGGGCTGGAGGCTATCGGGCAACCCTGACCGGGCCGGGTAACTATGGTGTTTCTCTTTGGCGCAATCAGGTCATTAATATTGATATGAGACCCAACACTTATACCGAACATTTTAAAATACTGGCCAATGATGACCTGAATATTACGTTTGATTTTCACGCTGTGATTGCCATCAAACCGGGTACTGTTCGAGATGTGGTGGAGAATTATGGGGGGGAGAAGTGGTATGCACGGTATGTGCGGGAAACATTCCGAACCTTCGTTCGCGATGCGGTGCAGAAATACGATAGCGGGGATTTGAAAACCAATCGTGAAAATATTGCGCTGGAAGTGACCGAGAAGTTGCGTGGCTATCTTTCAGTAACGCCTTTCAATATAGCCAATATTGTTGTTGGCAATATCAATTACCCGGAAATCGTTGCCAATGCGGTTGAGAAAAAGCTCGCTGCTCAGCAACTGCTCTCTGAGAAAGAGACCCAGAAAGATATTGCCCGGAAAGATGCAGAAATACGGGTCGAAGAGGCTAAGGGGATTGCGGAGGCTCAGAGAATCATCAACGCAACGTTAACGTCAAACTACCTTCAGCATGAAGCCATTAATGCTCAGCTCAAGATGGCTGAGTCCCCCAATCACACCACGGTGTATATTCCAGTGGGTACCAACGGGATCCCGCTGGTAAAAGGGACTCAATAGGTATGATCAACCAGTGTTCATGATGAGCCATTTACCGTTTGGTTAATCTGAAAATAGCTCAGGCGTTGTGATTCGTAGATGCTGACAGTGTTTCACCCTGCTTTTCCCTGAAGTCAAGTCGGTTATATGTGCTATTATTGCCCGCTCAGAATAAAGGAGTGGTTATGACCGTTGCGATTATCATGGGGTCCAAGTCTGACTGGCCTACGATGCAGCATGCAGCTGACATGCTCGAAAGGTTTGGCATTGACTACGAAACAAAGGTTGTTTCTGCCCACCGCACTCCACAATTGCTGGCAGACTTCGCCTCTGAGGCCGCTGCCCGGGGGATAAAGGTGATTATTGCCGGCGCCGGGGGAGCTGCTCACTTGCCTGGTATGGCTGCTGCATTTACCAGCCTTCCCGTTCTGGGGGTGCCTGTTAAATCCAAGGCGCTGAACGGTATTGATTCCTTACTGTCTATATGTCAGATGCCAAAAGGGGTTGCTGTTGGCACGCTGGCTATTGGTGAAGCCGGCGCAGCTAACGCTGGCCTGTTGGCGGCACAGATCCTTGGCTGCCAAGAGCCTGAGCTGCGGGCCAAAATTGATGAGTTCAGAAAAGAGCAGACCGAAACGGTATTGGCCAACCCAGACCCTGCTGAGTAATACGAGATCAGTATGAATATTTTAGTGTTAGGTGCCGGACAGCTTGCGCGTATGATGAGCCTTGCGGGGGCACCGCTGAATATCAATATCATCTCTTATGATGTTGCCTCTAAAAAGCTGATGCATCCCTTGACACTTCATATCATCGATCAGAGCCTCCCGGAGGCTATTGCTGAATGTGATGCTATTACCGCGGAGTTTGAGCATATTCCGGACGATGTACTGACATTATGCTCAGCATCAGGAAAGTTCTATCCAGGAAAACAGGCCATAAAAGCAGGGGGGGACCGAAGTATTGAAAAAACATTACTGGATAAAACCGGTGTCCCCTGTGCCCCTTATCAGCTGATTACTGAACGAGCCCATCTGGAAACCGCTATTGAGAATCTGGGGCTTCCTCTGGTTATTAAAACCTGCCAGGCCGGTTATGATGGTAAAGGGCAGTGGCGAATCAAGGTAAATAGTAATGTGGATGAGATCTGGTCAGAAATGTCAGCATTTCTGGCAGCTGGCAGTGCCGATGCACCGCACTCGATCATTGCAGAGCAAATGATTCCCTTTCGTCGAGAAGTCTCCGTCATTGGTGCCCGTGACAGGTCTGGTAATATGGCCATCTATCCGGTTACTGAGAATGAGCATACCAACGGGGTACTTACACTGTCGGTGGCCAGGGCTGTTTCTACCGATATTCACCGTCAGGCAGTGGATGCCTTCAGCAAACTGGCTTCGGAGATGGATTATGTCGGTGTTCTCGCCATTGAGTTTTTTGATGTCGATGGCAAGCTGATGGTGAACGAGATAGCTCCTAGAGTCCATAACTCTGGCCATTGGACCCAGCAGGGAACCCTTTGCAGCCAGTTCGAAAACCATCTTCGTGCTGTTGCTGGTTTGCCCCTTGGCACCACCGAAGCAATTGGTCCAAGCGTCATGATTAACGTTCTTGGTCAGTCAGGCATTCCTGCGGAGGTTTTATCCGTGTCTAATGTTACTAGCCATTGGTACGGCAAATCTCAGCGGCCTGGCCGCAAAATGGGGCACATCAATGTGGTGGCTGAGTCGGAAGAAGCTCTGGGTGAAAAGCTGGTCGCTCTATCTGCGTTTTTACCTGAAGAGGATTACCCAGGGGTTGTCCAGCGGGGGCGGGATTTGTCTCAGGGCTGATTAGGGCTATTTTTCTGGTGTGGACTGATGTAATAGGTGATATGTGCCTGTTGCTTTGGTCCTTTCGATGATATTCCTTCTTTCTTAAGGTGAGTAATCCTGTTGCATTTTTGAAATACAAAAACGCTTTCTATCGTAAAATTGATATTGTTTTTTATTGATTATTTTAACTCTGGCTGGGTTGTTTATATTAATTGATGACCAGTACATGAAATAGTAAAGGAACCTTTATCGAAAAAATAAATCTTAGCTATGGATGTTCTGGTAAATATAAAATTCTGAAATTATATAAACCCTTTTATTTATGAGGTGTTGAATGATTTCTGCTACTAACGATTTTCCGGCTGGGCATCCTGGTGCGGGTTTTATAGAAGCTAAAAATAGAGAGACTCCAAAAGAAGTGGAACCGCAGAGTTTCTTTGGTATCACTTTTGAATGTCAGGAGAAGGCTGCATCAATAAGGAATAGAGTGGTTGAAGCCATTGATCGAGATGATAAGAAGGCAGTGTCCGTACATTATGTGAGAAACAGAACACTGTTAAATAACCAATATTTAAAAGCAGGATTATCATGGATATTTACCGTTGCTTCAGTTGCTGTTGTCCTTTATGCACTACCTCTACTGATTAGCTGTGCAGTTGTTACCTCGAGAAATGTGATTCGATGTCAGGAAACACAAAATACTGCATTGGATTATTTGCAGAAAAAAATGTCTGATAGAGAAATCCAAGTGCTGAATAACATGCCGAGTTCCTGTAAATTATAAAAACTTAGTATGGCGCGTGTAATCACAATCGATGAAAAGGTAATTAAGCCTAGATTTATATCAATGACGTGGAAAAATTAGGCATGATATTCGTTTCTTGTAATTATTAATTCAGTCCCTTATTGAAAATATTATTATAATATTTAGGGTTGTATTAATGAATATGTCGTTTATATAGGACTTGTCTTTGGGCGTTTGGTGGGGGTAAAGAGGTTTCGTTGAAATTACAGGTTATTTGCCTTGGCCATTGTGATTCAAAATAATGCAGAAATGATCAATATCATAGAATGCAATGAAAATATTCACGGAAGCCTCCAGTTTGCTACCTATGGTGTTGTATCCGAAGCATAGCTAACTGGCAATGGCCTCTCTTTTTCTCACCACCGCATTCACGTTTTATGATTAACGATAGAGCCAATAAAAAAAGTCATTTTCTTCGTCTGCAATGGACAGCCTTCCCAAAGGTATTTGCTGTTCACTGCGATATGTCAATTGTTTTCAGTCATAACTATGTATAATTTGGGAGTCGCTATCAGAAACTAGTGTGCCGAAATTGTAAATGGGAACTGAGTTACTGCTGGGCTTGTTGGCCCTTGTTGCTTCACTAATGGCCGCCATTGTTGGCTTTGGCGGTGGAATGATGCTGATTGCAGTAATGCCCCAGTTTTTTGCGCCATCGCTGGTTATTCCAATTCATGCTGTCACTCAGATCGCCAGCAACGTTTCACGGGTAGCCTTTTCTTTCAGTGATGTTCGCTGGTCTTTTTTCTATGCCTTTTTTATCGGCTCTGTTGCGGGAATATGTCTGTTTGGTCTGCTGCTGTTCAACATTCCCACTCATTATATTCCACTGGCCATTGGCATTTATATTCTACTCAAAACCTGGTGTCAGCAGTTTCTCAGAATTATTGAAGAGTATGAAAACCTATACCTGCTTGGTTTTCTGCAAACAGGGCTGGGAATAGTCGTTGGTTCAACCGGACCACTGGCTTTGAGCTACCTGGCCAATAAATTAACTGACAGGAATCAGATCATTGCTACCAGTGCAATGTTTATGACCTTCAGTCATGTCGCTAAAATCCCCATTTTTGGAATGATCGGAGTCTCACTGTGGGAGCATAAAACAGTCGTACTGATCATGGTGGCTGGATCAGTAATGGGTTCGTGGCTGGGCACAAAAATCCGCCGTAAATTCAACAATGAAAGGCTATTGTTAGCCATTAAATGGCTTTTGACGGCTCTGGCAATAAATATGATTGCCAGAGTACTACTTTGATGAAGTGTTGATTTTCTTGTTTATCTCAAAATAACGGAGTCTTAACGGTTACTTGCTTAGCTCTCCAGTTTTCGTGATCTTTATTTTGACTTTTGGCAATTTCTATAGCTTCAGCAATCAGTAAATCAGGTTTCATTGATGGAGTACCCTCAAAATAGCTCTTAAATCTACCTTGCATATAGTCTGGCTCCAGAGGTGATATTCGAGTCGAGCTCAATGCTTTACAAATAATACCTGCTGCAAGCTTACAGCCATCTGCTGGGAAGGTTAATCTTCCGCGCAATGCTTCCACTTCATTAATACGTTCAAATTTAATATTGGGCCACTGTTTACTGCCCTCAACAAACTTAACGCTTCTCTCCTCCATCCCTTTTTTAAGAGCCTCTCCAAAACCAGGGTTGTCAAAAGGATCAACCTCTACAAGAGTCATGTTTTTCTTTGGGATTCCATGCTTTAAGGCGATAGCTAGATATGACGCCATTTCCCAGCTACGGATATTTGTATTGTCTACTACTATAGTCAGTGGCTTTTGGTCTCCTGGGTCACCTTTGCAGTGATCGAATAATGCCATATCCATATCGTGCTGTGATTTACCATGAAGTTCTTTGGTTAGTGCTTGTCTGTCAGAACCTTCTCTGTCTTTGAAAAAAGTCTCAGTTAATTCGTTCTGATTTTGATTGTTAAGCTCGACACCTTGTCTTTTTGCCTCCTTTTCTGCAGCTACCAAATTCGCACTAATTACTTTTACCTCACGACCATTGAGCTCTTCCTCAACTCTAATAGTATTCTCACAATAATAAGTTTTTCCTTGGCCAGGCATACCTCTCATGAGGTACAAAGTAACATCATCACAGGGCGATAACGTATGACCATTTAAAATAGCTTGCCTTTTACTTTCAGAATATGCAGATAAATAGTGAGAACTGTTATTCAATAGTTCGTCATTTGCCGAGACAAATTCACAAACTCTTGGTTTGTAATGCTGTGATAAGGTGTCCATTTTAGATTCTTTAAAGATGATTAAAGAAACAACCATAGACCATATTTTGATAAATGGTATTTATTAATAATGTTTAGGCATTAGCCTCGATCTGATAAATACTATCTCAGTTTCAAACAGCTTATTGTTAATTAAAATTCCAATAAACTCTTTTCTGGATGATTCTTTTTGTGTGTGGGGGGGATTTACTCAGTTTGCTCAGAATATTGAAAGCAAACTGAGTAGAGTTAAGACGGTTGAATAGCGTTTACTCTAATGAATAATTGATATTATTCCGCTTTTGCTTCTGTTTTAGCAGCCACAGTAATGGTGGAGCAATTATCAGCATGCCGATTGCATAAATCATTTTCCATCCCAGTCCCCAGGCCAGCATCAGGCAGAACAGGCAGCCAAGGGCGGTTAACCAGTGATATTTTGAAGGTAACAGCTTGAAGGCAGCCAGCATAGAAGCAAGGTAAATGGTAACAAAT
The DNA here is from genome assembly GCF_965196975.1 of Endozoicomonas sp. Lineage (NCBI taxonomy): Bacteria > Pseudomonadati > Pseudomonadota > Gammaproteobacteria > Oceanospirillales > Endozoicomonadaceae > Endozoicomonas > Endozoicomonas sp. The sequence continues at coordinate 2,053,589 of NZ_OZ239981.1, read as the reverse complement.
ACCCCATTGACCCATGATACCAGATCCTCCAAGTCTTGATTGGTAAGATGAGTAATGATCAGGATTGCCGCCATGATGATCAGTACCGTGGTCAGAGCACGCTCGGAAATACCATGATGATTCTGTTTACTGAACCATGATGGAAGAATGCCTTCCTGACTGAAGCTGAGTGTCAGGCGGATAAGACTGGCAGTATAGACATTAACGGCAGCTATCCCCCCTGCCAGCCCAAGAGTCCCAATAACAGGTGCACCCATACCACCAAAGAGTTGATCAAATGTACCGGTCATAGCCAGTGGAGCGTCTGTTGGAACGGCAAGGATCAACCAGGTACAGGCAAGATAGATACTTCCAACAATAACCACCCCGATCATCATTGCTGGCTTAAGGTCTTTTGCAGGGTTTTCAAAGTCATCTGACAGGTGTGACATGGCCTCCATGCCCAGAAAGCTCCAGAATGCCAGACCAGCGGCCTGAACGACCAGGCTACTATCTATCATGGCTGGTGTCTGGCTATAGGGAGCATCAGCTATACCCCAAGCGAACATCATCACCATTAACACCGCTACAATGGCGAGAGTAAGCATCAGTTGAAGCGTTGCCGATATGTGTATGCCCCGGAAATTAAGAATATAAATCAGCACCAGAAAACTCAGCTGTATTATCAGAATCATGGAATCCGGTACCATGAAAAGAGCATCGATAAATTGATACGTCATGATGATTGCAGCGGGAGCCCCCAGCGGAACGGCCAGCATGAAAATAATGCCGATGGTTCTGCCTGCAATGGAGCCAAACGCTTTCTCTACAAAATAGGCGGGGCCTGCTGCATGATGAAATCGGCTGGCCAGGCTGGCAAAAACCAGTGCGACTGGAAGAATGGTGATTGTCAGCAGAGCCCATGCCCATAATGCACCATAGCCTGCCAGTTTTATGGTTAACTGAGGGAGAATAAATACACTGGTACCCAGCAAGGTCGTGGCGAGCAGTCCTGCTCCCTGCCAGCGACCAATTCCAGAAGGTCTGTCCTGCACTGCGGTTGCCTTTGTCATATCGTTATTTGCCAATGGTTTACGGCTTCAACTATAGAGCAGTTTCACATAACATTCCGTCAGCCTTACCGGACATTTCACCTGTTCTTCCGTCACATTGACGGAGCAGTCTGGAGAATCACTAACTCGTTGGAGGGATCTTGGATAAGTTTGATCAGGCGATTATTGCAGAGCTTAAGAAGAATGCCCGTGCCAGTGTATCGTATATTGCTTTGCAGGTTAATCTGTCGCGTTCTTCAGTGTCTGAGCGAATAAAGAAGCTGGAGCTTAATGGTATGATCCGGGGTTACCAGGTTCTGCTGACGGAGTCCCAGAAAGAAGGGGTTTCTGTTTATTTTGAAATTCAGCATCAATGTGCACGATGCGCGGAAGTCATCCCGAAGTTTCGTAATATTCCGGAAGTGGTTACCTGTCATGGGATTTCAGGTGATATGGATCTGCTGGTTTTTGTCAAAGCTGATTCCATGCGGCGTATCCATGAAATCAGGGAGTCTCTGGATATGATGGACGACATTGTAAAAATAAAGACCCATGTTGTCATGAGTGAGTGGATTGATAATCGCTAATTCCGGTGTTTTGTTCTCATGATTGATAAAAGTATTGCTCAGCTCCAACTACCGACCGATCAACCGGTTAAGATTGTTCGGGTGGATGAAGCCAATCGTACAGACTATCAACGTCTGCCCCACCGGCATGATTTCTTTGAGGTGATCTGGACGGAGGAGGGGAGTGGCGTTCATTGTATCGACTTTAGCGAGTATCCATTACGCCCACGGACTCTTTACCTGATAGCTCCCGGGCAGGTACACCAGATTACTTCAGCCCCTGACCTGATGTATACCTTGTCTTTTCAAGTCGATTTTATTGGAGCAGGCTATCGAAGCCAGTTACTTCTTCAGGAAGCTTTTGCAACCTTCAGTCTTGAACGAGCCTGCATCTCTCTCGATGCTGATGGTTATCGTCATCTGGACTATCTGGGAGAGATGATGGAATACGAGCTCAGTCGTTCTATCACCGACTGGGATCTGCTTGAGGCCCTATTGACCGCTTTTCTTCACTACCTTACGCGCTATTTACCCGATAACAATCCCGAATCTGTCTACTTTGACCCCAGGGTAATAAAACTTCTTGAGTTAATTGATAACAACTTTCGCAATCATCGACATGGCTATTTTTATGCCGATATTGTTGGTTTGACTCTAAAGCGCTTAAATGAATTGTCACTTCAATATGTTGGGAAAACGGTTACTCAGTTGATCCATGAGCGCTTGATGGTTGAAGCTTGCCGTGAACTTGCCTTTACAACAAAAAATATCAAAGGCATTGCCTATGAGCTCGGCTTCGAAGATGATGCGTATTTCTGTCGATTCTTCCGTAGGGAATTAGGCGTCTCTCCAATGGGGTTCAGGAAACAAGTCTTTGCATGATGGCGGTATACTTCAGCAGCGAAAAAATAACCAGATTCATTGAGCCATACTCCAACTTCTAAAAAGTGTTTTTGTTAGTTGATGAATTTACATTTCATATATGAGTTTGATGATATTTTTCAAAAGACATTTTTTCATTTCACTGACATGATCTTTCCTGAAAAACGAAATATTCTTTTTTTGAGTTTCTTTTTTTATTTGCATTTGTTTAAACGATTTTTTATTTGGATGTTCTTTAAATGCTCTTTTGTAAGACCAGTATAAATCCACTTTATTTATTGACACTGAAGAGTAGTATTAAGAAGAAGGGCTTGTGGCATAATAAATAAGGAGAAGCGAGCGTGGGCATTTCGAAAAGACAGTTAGTCCTTATACTGTTTTCATCTGTTTTGGCAGGTTGCGCAGCTAAACCCAGTGCCTTGCAATTTGCCAGTCAGGGGCAGTGGGAAAGCTTGGGCTATCAGGATGGAGAGACTGGCAGTCAACAACGAACAGCTCTTGAATTGAATAAGTTAAGTACGACAACAGAGCAGTCCATTAATGACTATGTAACTGGTTACTCAACGGGGCTTGCCAGTTTCTGTGAAACTGAGAATGCTTATTTTGAAGGAGTAACAGGGCGTTTATACAAAGGGCAGTGTAAAAATATGCCCAATGAGGAAGCATTTATAGCTTATTGGCAAGAGGGGGGGGGGCAGTATGAATTTGAAGTTCTGGACCGACTGTGGCAGGAAACAGAAAATGATCGCTATGATGATCTTATGCAGGAATACACTCAGGAAATGAATTGAATTAGCTGATTATTGAGAATTTCAGAAATGGCATCATGATGTAGCCATTTCTGATTGGCGGATCTTCTTGAAAAACTTCGAGAAGAATAAAATTTGAGTTTTTACCTTTTCATTCTACCCATTGATCGGCTGGATGGTTTTCAGCAGCTGTTTTGCCAGCCTTTTCTCACACCCAAAATCATCCCAGTCCACTGTTATCAGAGGGGTGCCCATTGATCGGCATATTTGTGGCAAAATAGCTTCATGGTAGTTATGAATGTCACGTAGGTACGTCAGAGGTGTTCCATCTTCTGCACTTCTTGCTCTTTCTATCAGGCGGTTGTGGGCAATTTCCGGTGCTGTTCTCAGATACACGACAGCACTGATTACCGGATAGTCATTTAATCTTTTCTGTATTTCACAGTAGTGCAGCATGTAACGTTCGTCAGGTGATGTCATCCCGAGGAAGTTAGCCTGTGTAAAAATCAGATCTGAATACAGGGATCGTTCAATAAGATAATTACGATCAGTAGGCAGTTCCTGAACTATGCTGGCTCTGCGATTGGTAATGTATTCCTGAAACTTAATACGTTTCAATGCATCTGCTGGGTGATCGGTAAAATCCTGAAGCAGTCGTGTGAATTCCGGGTCATTGACAGGCTCCTGAATAGCATCCCAACCCAGCTCTGCTGCAAGTTTGGGCAGTAGAGTTGATTTACCTGCGGCAATGTTGGCTGCTACGGCGACAAAATGGTTGGTTTGCTTCATTAAGGACCCCAGTGACTGATGATACAACTCATGATACTTCCGTTCTGGTCATGAGAAGGGCAGGCACTTTATGAGGTTCAGCGTCCATGATCAATAAGTAATAGGCGAAAAGAGGGTAGGCATGCCCGTGGTGCGAAATAATATAGCTGTGTCTTTAAAGGGTATGTGCGCCTCAAGTTTCTCAAACCTGAGCCGAACAGATGAATAACCATGGTAATGTGTGTCTGAGATGGATAATTTAGAAAAATACGACCAGATGATGGCTGAGATTCGTCGAGATTATCTGGACAAATTGTCTGATATCTCTGACAAGATGAAGGCGCTTTCCCTGGAACCTTCACTTTGTATTACTGACAGTCAGGCGTTCTCTGAAATGAAAACGATTGCCCACAATCTGCATGGTTCGGCGGGCACCTTTGGCTTCAAGCAGATCAGCGAAGCTGCAACACCTCTGGATCGTTTTTTGACAGACCTAAAGCATGGTAGACAGGGAGAACCCATTGATGATCAAACGATGGAACGTGCAAGAATCTTGATCTCTGAGCTTATTACCCGTGTAGATGAGTCTCTGATGGGGGATGGTTGCTGATAGTACTACCTAGATTTTTATGTTGGGATTTCAATAAAACTTCCTATATTGTGCGACTTTCATTTCAGTCATTAGAGACGACAATAAAGACGTTCAATTTATGCACCCTTCTCTTCGATACATTCAAGGTTATCCAGTACAGATAATCGAGCAAGTCTCGCTACTGATCGATAATGGAAAACTGATTCCGTGGTTTGATCGGCGTTACCCATATAACCATCAAGTCAAAAGTGAAAAGGCGCTGTTTGACTACGTGATCGAGATCAAAAACCGATTCTTAAAAAAAGCCTCGCCCGTTAGAAAGGTGGTATACGACAATAAAATTCACCTGATCCATAATGCACTTGGTTTGCACAGTGTAATCAGCCGTAATCATGGTGGAAAACTGAAGTCAAACAATGAGATTAGAATTTCAAGTGCATTCAAAAATGCGCCAGAGCCCTTGTTACGAATGCTGGTTGTGCACGAGCTTGCCCACCTGCGTGAGAAAGACCATGATAAGTCCTTTTATCAGCTCTGCTGTTATATGGAGCCGGACTATCATCAGCTGGAGTTCGATGCTCGTTTGTTCATGATCTATCTGGATATAAAAGCTAAGAGGGGTGCTCTCTCTGAATGATTGAAACAATAGTGCTCTATTTTCACAGCTACTATGGGAACACCACTCATAATAGTTAACTGTCATGCCCGCTTCTGTTATTTCCAGCTCTACCAAAAGCATCGTTTTGCAAATTGAAGTTTCTATAGATTCAGGCAACATGCTGAATCTTGAAGATAGTTTACAGCGTGCACTCAATGAAGCCGGGCAGCTTGGAACAAAAGAGTTATTGGGGCTATTTGAATCACCCAATAAAGAACCTATCGTCGTTAATCAGCAGAAGTGGAACTACAAAGGAAAGGTTCTTAAGCACTATGAAACCTTATACGGTCGTATACCTTTGGAGCGCTCCGTATATCAGGGTGTCAGAGGTGGCAGTACTCTGGCAGCACTTGATCTTCGTGCCGGTATTATTGGTTCAGCTACCCCCAAATTTGCCAAGTCTATCGCCTGGAAATACAGCCAGATGCCAGCGCCTGCGGTAAAAGAAGATTTTGAGACCAACCATCAAAGGACGCTTTCAAATTCTTATATCAAGCATTTATCGGACAGAGTAGGTGCATTAATTGAAGACCAGCAAGACACTCACTACCACCTTCCTCCACTAAAAGAGCCTGTTGAAACAATAGCCATTGGTCTGGATGGAACCTGCATGCTGCTTTGTGAAGAAGGCTGGAGGGAAGCCATGTGTGGGACATTGAGCCTATATTCTGCAGATGGAGACAGGCTCCACACGATATATACAGCCAGTTCGCCAGAGTATGGTAAACAAAGCTTTATGAGCAAGCTCGACGAGGAGATTGCAGATCTAAAACGACTCTACCCAAATGCCACATACATCGGGGTAGCTGACGGGGCTAGAGAAAACTGGAGTTATTTGAAACAACATACCTCTGGGCAGATACTCGATTTTTATCATGCATCTGAATATTTAGCTGGAGCAGCGGAAGCACTGTTTCCAACCAGTAAGGCGAAGCGACACCAGTGGCTTGAAGACAGGCTACATAGTTTGAAAAACAAGCGTGGAGCAGCCAAAAAAATCCTTCAGGAAATTGAATCAGCCGAGCTCCCGAAAAAGACAATCGCACTGACAGAGAAGCGCTACAAAGCTGTGAGCTATTTTACAAACAATCACCAGTTAATGAATTATCATCAGGCGCTTAAACGCCATTGGCCAATAGGTTCAGGAGTTACTGAAGCGGCTTGTAAGACTCTGGTAAAGCAACGATTATGTGGTTCTGGAATGAGGTGGAAAGCAACAGGAGCGGAAGTGCTTTTGACAACAAGAGCACTGATCCAGAGTAAGGGGCGCTGGGAACAACTTTGGTCTGAGTTCATGACTGGAAAGGTTGAAGCTAACCTATGAGTCAGTTATCAAATTGAGAGAGCACCCGCTAAGAGCTAAGAGTGCTTAACTGTCCTCAAATATTCCGACAATGGTGTATAAAATCAATACATGCAGAATACCTGCGAGGGTGATATTACCGTAGCGATGATGCTTTTTAAGAAGTGGGCATAAGGGTCGATATATAAGGCAGTATTTCTATGACTGGACGCTATCGACATGGCCATGGCTCCTCCACTAAAGACCATTCTCTACGCTGAAGATGATGAAGATATTCGCAGTATTGTGGAGATATCCCTTCAGAATTTCTCTGACCTAAAGCTGATAGTCTGCAATGGTGGAACAGACGCGTTAAAAATGGCGGATAGCGGTACGCCTGATATGGTGCTGCTGGATGTTATGATGCCGGATGTTGATGGACTTACTGTCCTGAAATCACTCAAGCAGCGGGAAGACTATCAGAACGTGCCCATTGTGTTGATGACTGCCAAGGTTCAAAAATATGAAGTTGAACAGTTTAAGGCTCTTGGTGCTGTTGATGTGATTGTAAAGCCTTTTGACCCACTGACACTGTCTAATCAATTGACTGCTATCTGGAGCCAGTATCATGAGGGCGATCACCCTTTATGATTGTCCATCATGAAAATAAAAAATAGTGGGATCAAAATATTTCTGTTCACGTTGTTGCTGGTGTTGTCCAGTCTGATTCTATATAGCACTAATTATTATGTTCAGCTGATGGCTGAACACTCCAATAACGAATTTGAAAGCTTCCGAGAGAAGTCCATCAGAGCGTCTTTCACCATTCAAAATCACATTGATAAAGAAGTGGAAAGCCTGTTTCAGATGAGGGATGTGTATCGACTGAAGGGACGGAATTTAACACGGTATGAGTTCAACATGATTGCCCGGACAATTATGTCGAGAACGCAGGGAATTCAGGCATTAGAGTGGATTCCCCATGTTCAGCAAAAGCAGAGAGTCATGTATGAACAGCAAGCTCGGGATGAAGGTATTGAGGGGTTTTCTTTTAAGGCTATTTATGAAGACGGTGCGGTTAGGACTTCACCTGAAAAATCAGAATATTACCCTGTCTATTATGTGGAGCCTCTTTCAGGTAACGAGAAGGCGCTTGGGGTTGATTTGTCGTCAAGCCAACCCAGAATAAAAGCCCTATTAAAAAGTCTTTAGGTTAATAGTGTAGTAGCGAGTGAGGGCGTTAAGCTTGTACAGGAAGGAAAAGACTATAATGGGATTCTGCTTTTCTTGCCCATTGGTAATCTCAATAATGGAAATCAGGAAAGCTTTCTAATTGGTGTCTTTAAAATCAAAGATATGATTTCCAGTGCGTTTGCCGACAGTGTGCATCCGGACCTGATTATTCATGTTTATGATCTTAACGATGAAGATAACCTCTATCCTCTTGCCTCCATTGTTGAGTCAGAACATAGCTCCACATTACCGACTATTGAGGAGCTGACAGATGTTAATAGCTTATTAAATGTATCTACGATCGATATTGCCGGCCGGCAGTGGGCTTTAGTCATCAAGCCTGTGAATCCAATTGAGTATAAGGATTCTGAATACTTTGCCTGGCTGGTTTCCCTGTTATTGCTGGCAGTAATGTTGTTGGTAGCCATGTATTTATATTCGCAAATACGACATGCCAGTAAAAACAAAGAAGCTCATCTCCAATACCTGTCATTGAGTGAGAAACTTCAGGCGATTTTGAATAACACCGTTGATGGCATTATTACCATAAATCACCGTGGCGTTATTCAGTCGGTCAATAAAGCCGCTCTGGATATGTTTGGCTATTCCAGTGAGGAAATGATTGGTAATAATGTTAACATGATCACGCCTGAGCCTATCAGATCTGAGCACGACTCTTATATTAAAAATTACCTTGATGGAAAGCCACCAAAAGTGATTGGTTCTGGCCGTGATATTGAAGGCGTTAGAAAAGATGGAGTGAAGATACCGCTTCGATTGGGTGTGAGTAAGGCCAAGGTCAATGATGAAGTGGTTTTCATCGGGCTGCTTCATGACATATCAGAAAGAAAAAATAATGAGCGGATCAAGGATGAATTTATTTCAACGGTTAACCATGAATTGCGGACTCCTCTGACCTCAATTTTAGGGAGTATTCAGTTAATCAGTAAAGTTGCTTCAGATCAGCTGGATAAGAATACAAAAAAATTACTGAAGATATCCGAGAATAATTCCCGGCGTATTATCAGGATTGTCAATGATATCCTCGATCTACAGAAAATTAACTCTGGAGATATGACTTTTGATTTTGTTGATATAGATCTTGTCGCATTATCCAGAAAGAGTATGGAAGAATGTCAGCCCTATGCGGTGCAGCACGGGGTAACACTGGATATTGTAGAACCGACGGAAGGTATTCATGTGAACGCTGATAAATTGCGGATTGCACAGGTCATTACTAATTTTCTTTCCAATGCCGTCAAGTTTTCGCCCGAAAACACCCGGGTTTTGGTGCGTATTGAGCTTGCGACGGAAAGTAAATCAGTTGTTCTTTCAGTTGAGGACGAAGGGCCTGGTATATCCCGTGAGTTTCAAGACAAGATATTCCAGCCATTTACTCAGGCTGAGTCTCATATGACCAGGAAAACGTCGGGAACTGGTTTAGGGCTGAGTATCTCTAAATCCATTATTGAAAAACATAACGGCAGGATTGGCGTGAAAAATCGCGCAGAAGTGGGAGCTTGTTTTTATTTTATCTTGCCATTGTCTGAACAATAACCGTCGATGTGTTGATATAACTATTATCTGGCATTCCCTTTAAAGCTGACACTGCCCTTCAAGCGTGTGGGTGACTCAGAGTCCTCACAGGCCTTTTCAATAATCGTGATCAGGCCAAGAATTAATGCAGTTATCCGTGAGGAATCACTATCTGAAAGGGCAAATGTCTCGCTTTTGGGTGCAATGGTTTTCAGGAAGTTGGTGAGTATCTGAGCTGAACTGGAGATATCATTGAAACCATAAGTTTTACCAGACCCACACAGGTCATTGACCAGAATACAAAGATCATCCAGATGATCGGAAGAAAACTGTTTTTTCTCTTCAAGCCTGTCGAGGTGCTTATTCAGCAAATCAATGCTGGTATGAAGATTTTCCAGATATTCTTCCTGTAGCCCGCTGAACTGATTCATGTAAGCGTCATTGCGACTTTTATGGAAGCGAGTCCAGAGGGATTCAATCATATTGGCAAGTTCAGTGGGCTCAAAAGGTTTAGCGATGACACCATGAATGCCCAGCTGTTCAAACTCGGCTAGATCGTCACTGTGAACCTTTGATGTCAGGAAAAAATAAGGAAGGTCTCGATACTCAGGTAAAGCCTGTAACTTTTTCATGACGGTAGGGCCATCCATGCCAGGCATCATAACATCAAGAATAACCAGCTGTGGATTAAGTTTTGAAGCGTTGTTGAGCGCTGTTTCACCGCAATCGAAAGGGGTTACCTGATAATTATTGAGCACTGTCAATGTCATATTGAGCAGTGCCCGGATGTGGTAGCTATCTTCAACCAGCAGAATTCTGTCGAGTTTTGGGATTTCCATCTGCCCATATTCCTGATCAGGGTATTCTTATAATTTCTCGGCAGAATGGTCTGATTATTTATCGGGACTAGAAGCAGTTGGTAGGTCTTGGCAGTCCGGCAATTCGGGCTGCCACTCTGGCTGGACTTTCAGGAAAAAGTTTCATTAGATAGAGGCTGTTACCTTTGTCTTTTCCAAGGGTATTGGCAATGTGTTTAACAAACGGGCGTTGATTTGGGGCCAGCTCATATTGTTGATAGAACGCTCGCAGCGCATAAATGACTTCCCAGTGCGCTTCTGTGAGCACAACACCCTCAAGTGCCGCCAGCTCCATGGCAACATCGGTACTCCATTCGTCAAGGTTGGCCAGATAGCCATCGTTGTCGAGATTCAGGGGCATTGCTTATTCCAATACTAAAGTGAACAGGAGAGGATTTTACACTGGAGCTCTGGTTATAGACAGTGGCTCCAGCATATCTTGCTATTTAGAGGGGTTGTAGTATTCCGGATGGTTTAGTGCGATTGCGGCTTTTCCAGCGACAGTTTTTGGAAAACTGGGTTCTGAGATATTCAGCCTGATCCGGGAGGATTCGCTGACTGTTTACCAGCGCAAGGTATTCAGCAGCATTGGGACGATAGGGCAGGGCAATCAGTGACATTTCAGTATTTTCGAGCAGTTTGTCACCTTTGAACTGATTACAGCGCCGACAGGCGGCAACCACGTTCATCCAGTCATCAATACCGCCCCTGGATTTAGGTAGAATATGATCGCGGGTCAGCTCTCTTCGTTTGAAGAAGTGGCCACAATACATGCATTGAAAATTGTCTCTTTCAAACAGTGAGTAGTTGGTAAGGGCAGGGTTATTTCGGCAGGGGAAAAGGCGTTTACCACCACAGGCAACGATGCTTGGAAGCTCGATGATCGTTCGATCTTCGAGCCATCGGTTGTAGCCACCATGGATTCGGTAAATTACGTCACCCAGACTCCAGCGAACCAGCTCTCTTGAGTAAAGGCATACTGTTTCCTGCCAGGTCAGCCACTCAACAGGCTGGCCGGCTGTATTCAACCGCAGAATATACACGACAGAGGCTCCCATTTATCAATCCCTGATAAAGGTCAACCTTGCAGGCCCCCCACGGCTCATGATCAACGTATTGGCTGAGCAGAGCATTCTCTGATTGGGTTGGCCGCTTCGACCATGAAGGCCGAACGGTTAATCATTTTATCGGCTCTATTATTCTGATTTTTATCCACTTCAGGCTACCACATTCATTTGCCAATAAGAAACCCAACACAACTATTATAGCTTGATCCAGATACTCTGACCTTTCGTACAGATTGAAAAAGTTTACAAGTAATCAATCTTTTACCATGCGGGTTTCTGACTAATCTTGACTTGAGGAACCGACAGTAAGTGAGTATGAAAGCCACTGTTTTTTATGATGGGTCATGTCCTATCTGCCTGCGTGCACTCGCCCGATGGAGGCACAAGCCCTTCACCTGTGAGATTGAGTGGTTTGATATTACTGGTAAGGATGAAACATTGCTGGCCAGGGGCATCTGCCCGAATAAAGCACTGGAACAACTGCACATTCTTTGTGATGACGGAACCGTTCTCACCAGTATGAGCAGCTATGGTTTCCTGTTATGTCATCTGGCTCGCTGGCGTTGGTTGGGTATCCTGATCACATTACCCGGGATCAGACAGGTTCTGACCTGGGGGTACGATGCCATCACTCGACGGAGATTGAAGCGGGAAGGGCGTTATTGCAAGACAAAACGTTGAGTATTCGTGGCATTAACGAAAGGCAGAATAACCGGAGGTCTGAGTGGATCGCTTTCAACGACTCATGTGCTGGCTTGCCTGGCTGGGGATAACGCCTTTTATCATTTCACTGTCATTATCCATCAGGGATCAGTCTTTGTTTGGTGCCAGTGGAGAGCATCTTTTCATCATCTATTCCATCATCATCTGCAGCTTCATGGCTGGCTCTTTATGGGGGCAGGCTGTCTACAGTGAGAATCGCTCAAGAAGTATCATTAAAGTGCTGGCAAGTAATGCAATTGCACTTTGGGTATTTGGAGGCCTTCTGGCTGGGCTCGCCGATCGTCAAATGCTGGTGTTTCTTTCCATTGGCTATCTGGCAACCCTGATCATTGAGTGCGTTCATACTGAACCGCTACCCGATGGACGTGTTAAGTCCTATCTTTCCATGAGGGCAATCGTTACCCTTGTGGTATTTATATTGCACTGTTTTCTCTATGCATCCCTGAACATTACGTAGAAAGGAAAGTCTTAATTTACTGAAGGAGACAGTCAATGGATCAACACATCGACATTCAAAAATGTCTTTTGGCATTTGCCCAGATATTGGAGAAGGGAGAGCGGGTATCTGATGGTTATCTTCTGGAAGGCATTACCGCAAGCTCAATGGATGATGGCTATACCGTTAGGATGGGTAGTCGAGATTGCCAGTTGACGATCTATTTTCACAATAAATTTGGTATTGAATCACCCAGCCAGAAAAGTATGGATTCTTTTATTAAACAGCTCTACCGGATTGCTGAACAATAAATGGCCATTTCACTTGCTCGATTTCACTGATAGCTAAGTTCACCGGGGCGATTTGATTATTTTCCTGATTGTGTTTTTCTATTATGTGGAGAATTAATCAATAGCATGTTCACCCTTGAAAAACACCGGGGAGTCGGTCAGTGAAAAAAATCAAACTGGGAAGCAGTGAGCTGCAGGTGACTGAGGTCTGTCTTGGATCCATGACCTGGGGGCAACAGAACTCGCTTAATGAAGCGTTTGAGCAGATAGACTATGCCCTGGAGCAGGGAGTTAACTTTATTGATACCGCAGAAATGTACCCGGTTCCTCCTAATGAAGAGACCAGCGGTGAAACGGAACGTGTCATAGGTGAATGGATTCGGGCCAACCCGGGAAAACGTGACAATGTGGTGATCGCGACGAAAATTGCCGGTGTGGGTCTGCCATGGATACGAGATGGCAGTCCAATCAGTGGTAAAAGTATCAAAGAGGCCGTAGACGGCTCGTTGAAGCGCCTGAAAACAGACTGTATTGATCTTTATCAGCTGCACTGGCCAAACCGGATCTCTCCCCATTTTGCCAAACATTGGCCGGGCATGGTTCCCCATACTCAAGTGGATCGTGCGCAGCAGGAAGCGGAAATGCTGGATATTCTTCATGGGCTGGATGACTGCATTAAAGCAGGCAAGATTCGCTATTGTGGGCTGTCAGATGATACCCCCTGGGGTATTGGGGAGTATGTCCGCCTGAGCGAAAAATATGATCTGCCCAGAATGGTCTCGATTCAAAATGAGTTTAATTTGATTCATGCCAAGGATTCTCCTTATCTACTGGAATCCTGCGTTTTGAATGACATTGCTTATCTTCCCTGGTCTCCACTGGGAGGTGGTGTGTTATCCGGGAAATACCGACATGGTCAGATTCCGGCTGGCTCAAGATGGTCCGTCAAGCAGAGAAATGGCCATTTCCGAAATACTGCAATGACGCATAAGGCAATTGAGGGCTACCATGCTGTAGCAGAACGCCATGGGCTTTCCCTGGTACAGATGGCACTGGCCTGGGTGTATCAAACGGAAGGTGTGACCTCGACGATCATTGGAGCAAGCTCGCTGGCGCAGCTAAAAGAGAATATTGATGCGTATCATCTGACACTCTCAAAAGAGGTGCTGGACGATATCAATACGGTCTTCCGTCAATATCCGGTTCCCTTCTGACGGGAGTGATTAAGAAAAAATGCCTCCAGCCAGCAATGTTCAGGCATAAGAATATTCTGGCTGTTTTCTACCTGATTCCACCGTCCTCATGTCCCAGAAGACTTACTGACCAAAGAGCTTCTTTTTTACCTGATCAAGGCTGACATCGAGAGGCGTTCTGGTTCGTCTTGGTCGTTGTAGCAGCTCTCCACTGCAATTTGGGCAAATAAAGTCATGATGATCCGAGCAAGTGGAACAAAATGTACACTCAAAAGAACAAATAAACGCCAGATCGGTTTCATTGGTTTTAGCTTGACACTGCTGGCAGTGCTTTTTCATCTTGAGCATGCGACATCCCTGATTAGCTGTTATTCCTGGCATCATGCTACCACCGATGTCAGTGAATATCGAAACAGGATGCCCTTGAGCCATTACAATACTCCATAGTTCGTAGTAACTCAGGGAATGGAGGGGGGCTTCTCATTATTTTCCCTGTATGGCGTAAAAACAGAATGCCCCGTATTAAAATGCTCAATATATTTATTAACATTGGGCCGAACCCATAACCATAAGCTGGTGATGGTAGGGACTTCATCTTTAACGTCACAGTAGCCATTCCAGGATGAGATCGACTCATCCGGCCATTTAACGGTAAAAGAAAGGGTGCTTGCAGTTGCCGGAAATCCGTTGGACGCCATCTGCTGGCGGGTATTACCAGCATAGCCTGTCCCGGTATGAGGACCATCCTGGAATAGGCTGTCTGGTGACTTGAAGTTACCTGTGAGCTGGCCCGTAACAGGGTTAATCTCTTGAATGTCCAATTTGGCACCAGACTGGCTTATCCAGGTGCCTGTTGGATCATCGCAGTCCTGTGCAATAACGAAAGAGGTGAGAAATACGCTGGGAATGGCAACGATCAAAACGCTTTTTATCTTCATTACAGCTTGCCACTTGATCGAATGTGTCTGGGATTTTTATAGTTGAATCCCACTAAAAGGCAAACCGGTGCGTTTGATAGGAAACCTCTGGTTGTTAAAACTGGCGGTTTTCCAACAGTTCTTGCAGTGCAGTAGGCAGAAAAGTTCGGGCTTTTCTGGTGATCAGCTGTTCATTCCTTTGCCAGAGAATACCCAGATAGATGATGGTTAATCCAATGGCGGTAAGAGCGATAGGAAACAACCAGCTATCCTGGAAAACATCGTAAGCCAGGTGGGCAAGATAGCCACAGCAGCCTATGGCGCCAAATACCACAAAAACACGGCGGGTCAGGAGAACACCAACACCAATCATCACAAGGTTGATGCAAAGATAAATGAACTTTCCCAGCTCGCTGTTTGAGTCCTGCATCGACAGGCCACCCCAGAAGGCAATAACGCCAAAGAGATAAAGCCAGAACGCATAGTCTGCTTTTGCATGGGATCGGATATCTACCCAGAAGGCGAGCCCAATCATTAACAACCCCGTATAAAGGGAGACCAGCGAACGCAGCTCCCAGTCAACGTCCCCGCCGGAAATCATGGCAGAGATATCCATCGTCATGTACCAGAGCGTGGCGGCAATGGGCATAACCATAAATGGGTACTTGAACTTCCAGGCCAGAGAAATACCAACGGCTAAGGTCCCCAGCTCCATGTACAACCAGTGCCATTGAATATAACGATGATAATCCCTGTATACGCTGTCATCCGGCCAGAGTCCAAGCGCCTGTTGCAGGCCATAAATGAATAATGGGGTTAACGCAATGACAAAGGTGGCACAGATACCGGCTGGGACAACGAGCCCCCTGTTATTGAAGGAATACGTGATTTTCAGTCCGATAGCGGCATAAATCAGGGATATGGCAACAATACCGGTACCACCAAAAGACTCCCACCCAAGGTTCATGAACAGCGTCATGGCACCAATGGCGATTAAGCCTCCCAGGTAATAAAGTACATGAGTGAAGTCGAATCGTGGCTCGTTGCCAGGGTGGCTTTTCAGGAATTCAAAGAGCGAATCTGCTTGTTCTGCAGAAATAATACGCTGCTGTACCGCATCTTCCAGTTTTGTTCTGGTCAGCTTCAAACGGGAGTCTCCTTTGTTTCAGCCCGGTTTGCCTGATTGTTATTGTCTCAGGAGCAGTAGCCTTTCAACTTTTCCCGGTCACCTCACTATAACAATATACGCCATGTGCGACTTTTAGGTTTGCATAAGGAGACATGACTGATCCTGCTTTCTGCTATTAAAAGCAGTAGAAAGCAAAGAAGGTTTCAGTCATGCCCGTTGAAGAGTTTATCACTACAGTCTACTGCTTGATCGACGATTTGGTAAAAGAGCTTTTTCCTGTACCACTGCGACTTCGAGGGTTTCCACCAAAGCTCACTGATAGTGAAGCGATCACCATGGAAGTTGTCGGTGAATGGCTTGGGCATCATAAGGACACTGAGATTTGGAAGTATTTTACCCGACACTGGCGACACCTGTTTCCTGACATTCCTTCACGCTCGGCATTTGTCAAACAGGCCGCCAACTTATGGCATGTGAAACAACGACTGCAAATTCGTATAGTCCAGATGATGCATGCAGATAATGCAGATATCCATTTAATCGATGGTTTTCCGATTGATGTTGTCGTCAGAACCCGTGCACCACAGAGCCGTATCTTTAAAGCTGAGGCTGGTTATGGTTACTGCGCTTCCAAGGACAAGAAGTTCTATGGCTTTCAGGGGCATTTGCTGGTTGAAGCACGAGGGATTCCTGTGGGTTTTACTCTGACCGCAGCGAACGTAGATGAGCGTGATGCAGCCTATGACATGCTCGAGACCATTTCTGGCCTCTTGCTTGGCGATAAGGGCTATATAAGGCCTGAGTTTAAAGCTGATTGTCAGGAATTAGGTATTGATCTTCAGACGCCACTGAGAAAAAACATGCAAGATGAACGTCCGAAGTCGTTTGTAAAGCTGGTATTACGGGTACGACGGAGAATAGAAACAGTGATAGGTCAATTGACAGAGCGCTTTGAAATAGAAAAGTGCCATTGTCGAGATAGATGGCATATGACATCACGTATCGCTCGGAAGTTACTGGCACATAATATTGGTTCTTATCTGAATATAATTGCTGGTCGTCCTGCAATACAGTTTGAGAACCTTATTTCCGAAGATTAAAAAACGGAAAGCAAATAATTGCGTGATTTTGAAGATACAACTTGGACTTACCATCATGCTAGCCCGGATATTTCATAAACGTGCTCCCGTTCTCGCTTGTCCTTTGCCGCCCTAAGGGAGTTTTGCTCGGTCGACCGTACTCCCCGGTACGGCACTCCCTCACAAAATCCCTTAGGGCGACAAAGTCCTGCCCGAGATTCGGGGCAGTTTATGAAATATCCGGGCTAGTAATTTGAGATAGTTTCAGACAAAGTCGCACATCGCGTAACAATATCTTACCTATACTGTACTCGCCAATATCAGCGGTTTGGAAGAACATTAACATGACCACACAGGTGACCGGGGAAGCACTGGCTCCCTTCAAGCAACTGATTCATGAAATGGGTCAGGCATTTAAAGAAAAAGACATCAGTAAGGCAATGGCTAAATTCGTTGTGGATGAGGATATCTGCAGCTTTGGCTTTTATGCGGATATCGACAATAAGTCGGAGCTGGAACGTCACTGGAAAGACTATTTCAAGGATCATGAGTCTGCATCAAAAAGCGAAGAGCACTATACCGTATATGTCTATGGAACCGCAGCCTGTCTCTGCCTGACTCACAAAGCAGAGGGCAGCGGTGAGCCCATGAAACGGTTAACTCTTTTTCTGGAAAACCATAACGGCGCCTGGTTGATTCGCCACCGGCATCACTCATTCGTCCCAGCTGGCTGAAAGTTTTCAGCAGAAGGGGCTGGCTAACAATGGGAATACATGAAATTTACTCCTTTCCCATTGTCCCTATTTCTTGTGTTTGTGCTTCGACCTGATCCAGCTCTTCTCTGGACAAAGGACCATAGAAACGTGGGTAGTCCCAACCAAACCCCCATCGAAATGGTGTGGGCCATAATGGGCTACCACCCAGTCGAACACCGGCATACATCACAGCACCAATCCAGGGGTGTCCTGCGTCACGGACACACTGACGTAATATCTGGTCTGAATACTGTCGTTGGTTCGAGGTGCCACCTTTCCAGTAGGCCAGGTCGTGCCCGACACAGCAGTGCAACCATCGATCAGGTTCGGCATAAGAGCCATCAGGAAATAAGCTGCAGCCATCACTGGCAAACGGTTTTAACTCACTGGCTGTTGCCGAGTATGAGAAAAAAAACAGTAATGACAGTAACAGCGACTTTCCATAGGTCATTCTATTAAGCCTTGATTGTCTTCAGGGGCTGCTTGGGCAGAATATCGCTCTGGATCAAGGGTGTACATTCTGAATACAAAGACGGTTGACAGAGTGAACCCTATAGAGCTGAGAATGCCTGAAACAAAAGTGAATACAGGGCCAGCAAGACCGAGCAGGTTAAGAAAGGACTCCAGCAGTAATAATGGAATAACAATCGCCACAGGAATAAGTATTAGCCCACCCAGCAGTTGCCACTGTTCCTTGCGACTGTTTTGCCAGCTGTCCCATAAAGCTTCATAACCACTTTTGTTGTGGAGAAGACAGTAAAATTCGGCAAAAGCCAATCTGCCCATCACCATCAGGCCGGGAATAATCAGCAATAGAAATCCGGTGGCTATGGCAAGTGAAGACAGGATATAGACGGCCATCAATGGTAGCCAGTATTTCAGAGCCCGTTGATAGCAGGTTTTAACAGGAAGATATTCATCCGTCAGTACGGAAGCCAGAGAGAGGATCAGCGCACCCTGGTAAACAGGCATCAGCAGTAGCCCGACACCAGAGGACAGCCATAAAATGGAATCATCGCCCTTCTGATAAAGCGCGTCACAGATGCCATAGAATATTTCCAGCGGAATAATAACCGGCAGTACCACAGCACAGATGCTGCGAAGGTTGGTTTTGAAGAAAAAGAGTGACTCTTTCAATACTTCGTTAATTGGTTTCATCATTGTTATTCAGTGGAGTCTTCGTTTTTTGCCTGTCCTTAGGCTCTTTAGTGCATCATACCGGTGAGAAGAGGCCAACTCACCTGTTAAATGGATCATGATTACCAGACATACTCCAGTGGCTGGTGGGGTTCCGCCGGGAGTTCAATGCGAATGCTGTCTTCTGGCATCACCTTTCCGCCAGCAACAACAATGCCCATAACACCGGTTTTGCGGATCACCTTGCCATCCTCGTCTCGATCAATCACGGCCTTAAGCAGGCCTTTCTGAAAATGATCGATCTGCACACAGGGGTTACGCAAAGCGGTCAGCTCAATAACGACACTGTTTCCAATGAATAGGCGGGTGCCAGTGGGCAGGCCGAGCAGATTGATGCCCCGGGTATTGATATTCTCACCCAGTTCTCCAGCCTTCACGGTAAAGCCTTTTTCCAGTAACTCGTCAAACAGCTCGGTCTCAATCAGGTGTACCTGACGCAGGTTAGGGCGTGATGGGTCCTTCTTTAACAGGTAGAGGTGCTTGATGGTTTTGCCAGCATGGGCATCACCTTCCACCCCCACACCTTCGATCAGAGTAATGGATGGCTGGTTCTGTTTACTGAAATTGTGTTCAGCACTGCGACTGACAGCGGTGACAATGGCGTCCAAAAGTGACTGCTCCGTGTTGATCGTTTTATGTTTAAAAAAACGGCTTCAGCTTATGGCTTTGCATTCTACAAATAGAAAATTCGGGTTCCTGGACAGATGCTCGTAAGACTCCGGTGAGACCTCTTTCATGGCTTCAGCTGGGCAGCCCTCACTCAGGTTGGCAACACACAGGCCTGCATGGGCAATAGCCGTAAACAGCTCAGTCAGGGAACGTCGGTAAAACTGAACCTGAACCGGGTGACCAATGGTGTCCCACTCTTCAACAATCAATTCACGGGAGAAGTAGTTGCCAGAGGGAGACACTTCAAAGTCAACAATGGGATGATGGGTTGAAAAGAAAAATGAACCACCCGGTTTCAGTACCCGCCGGGCATCAGTAAAGAGAGGCGTCAGATCTTCAATGTAATGAATGGTCAGTGGGCAGACGATCAGGTCGTAGGATGCATCCTGCTCATTCGGAAGGCCATGGCTTAAATCCGCCACATAAGCAGTAACCTCATCACCAAACCGTTTCTGAACGATCTGCACCATTTCCGGAGAAATATCGCTGGCGGTAACACGGGCACCCTGACTGAGAAAGTGCTCCACATAGGCGCCTGGCCCACAACCCAGGTCAAGAATCGTCTTTTCCTCTAACTCAGGCAGCATGGCCAGCATGGATGGGCGCTCAAGCAGTGCATTATAAACATTATCGGTAATCGCCTTTGCATACTCATTGGCGTACTGGCTGTACATGGGAGCGCTCATAACAAACTCATAATGGTTTAATGGCTTGAAATAATATCGCCAATAAAAAAGCGGGAGAATGGGGGAATTTACGGTTGTTGAAGTAAAGGGGTGTCTATGAATGATGATGATCTGTTCACCACAAAGGCACAGAGACACCAAGAGAAAAGAATATCTTTTCTTCGTGTCTCTGTGCCTTTGTGGTCAATAAAGAGTCGTAAGACGAAGTCACCCTACTGATGGCCATCAATTAATTCCGGTCGATCGTAATGGATAACTGGTACTGGAAGGTTTCATTCCTTCGGGCAAAGGCCCTGGGCATCAGAACCCGCAGGGTATACTCATCATTGGTCAGTACAGTAAATGGCTGGTTATTTTCAAGAGCTGCTTCAACCGGCGCAACAATGATGACATCCAGTGCTGGTGTATTGATATCAATGGTCAGCCGGTCATTTCTGGCCAGTTTCAGGGCATAATCGTGGTAGGCATAACCTGATATTTTTCCTTCATGAATAATCTGATAATCACCCTGTTGCTGATTGAGTGTACAACCAGAGAGCACAAACAGCAGTAATAAACCAGAAAGTGTTCTGCACAAACCCATACTATTCCAGTACCTCAACACCCAATATCTCAGTTTGCTTTAATGGACGATTATAGACGTGTGGGAACAGCTCACCGGATTTCGCAGGTTCCCACTTCAGTGCATCACCAAAGTCTGCTGCAGCAAACTCCACGATATAGAGCGGCTTTATTCCCTTGAAAAACCGGTCAATGACTCCGTTGTATTGCTCTCTGGTTGAAAGGTGAATAAAACCATCTTCAAGGTCATCTTGTGAACCGGTAAATTCACCGTCATTGTCCAGTGCTGACCATTGTGCTTTTGTCAGTACTTTATAAACTGCATCACTCATATCCAGTCCTGATGATAAACAAAAGAGCCAATTGGCAAGAATAGGGCAAAGATAGCTGCTCTTCGCAAGTGACGTTATGTCTCTGCAGTAATAACTACTGAGTGCTTCCGCAGATCCTGGCCATCAGGTAGACATCCTCATAACGACCATTACGGAAAGCATAATCCCTGGCAGTACCTTCAATCTCAAAACCGAATTTTTTATAAAGGGCTATGCCTGCCGCGTTATCCGTATACACTTCCAGCTCGATTCGGCGAATGGCCATCCAATTCTCGGCCAGATCAATAACGGCTTCCAGCAGCTGACTGCCAATTCCCTGTCCCTGGGCATCCGTGCGCACTGCCATGCCGACATTGGCCACATGTCGGCGACGAGGATTGCTAAAGACCTCCATCCCGATCTGTCCCAGCACCTGATCCTGATCAATGGCTACCAGGCTGATGAAATTCGGGTTCTCCTTGTCTAGAAAATTCTGCCATTTTTCCAGGGAAGGGTAAGGCAGTTGCAAGGTATTGCTGTATGCTCCTTTTTCGGCATAGAGAACTCGAATTTGTGGGATATCATGAACTTTGCTGTGTCGGATTTGAATGGTCATTAACGGTTCTGAAGTTTATCGTTTATAAGAGAGCGCCACTGTTCAAAATTTTACGGTATAGTCAGTGGCATAACCATGTCCTTGATTAACAGTGGCTGTCTATGTACATCTTAATGTGCTCAGTCAGCCATTGATTGCACCCGAATATTGGTAAATCTCCACTCTCTTTTTCGCTTCGAAGCCGAGGTAGAAATCTTCTGGGCAATATCCAACTCTGCCAGATATATCGACCGGGTTTTTAGCCATATCTGGCCATTGGTACCGGTGTAATTACAGTCAATGTACAGTGCGTTGCCACTGAACAGGGGGTTGTACTCACTGGCTGGGAAAGCATCACCGGTGCTGCAGCGTAACCCTTCCTCATAACTACCCACCTGATGGCTGTCTACCGTATATCGGAATGTGTATTCGGTATTCTCACTGATTTTCCCGACGCTGCTGCTGGTCTCTGAGAAAGAAGTGATGGTTTTGGGTGGCTCCATTCTTTCCCTCGACGTGATCAAATCGTGATATATCAGGTCGAAAAGACCGTAATAGCCCAGGGTGTACTCTGAGAGGAAATGTATGTCGTTATTCACGTCTTTTATGACCGCTCGGGTCAGACCATTATCCAGCACATAGACGGTTTCTTCTTTAGCAAATGCGCTTTCTTTGCCATCCTCGATATTGATCATGGTTTTCTCAATATCCACCGTCCGGATCACGCGCCCCTCAGTCAGTTCCCCAAGCGCCTGTTGGACTTCCTGAGGAATATTGTGCACGGATAGGTTGTCCTGCATATAACGGTCATCGTTAGCCAATACATCCTTTACCAGCGGCTGTTGTGCCGCGCACCCTGACAGTAATACCGCACAAGCGACCAGAGCACATTGTTTATTCATTGTTATTAGTCTCAATAAGATATTCTAAGAAAAAGTAGATTGGATCATACGGTGAATGGATAAAAACTCAGAGTATTTGCTGGTTATTTACTCTATTTTTTTAACCACAAAGACAAAAGCTTAAAAGTTTTTCTTTGTGCCTCTGTGTCTTTGTGGTTAAAAAATGATCTCGCAGACGCCCTCAACCCCTTAACCACTCGGCGCTTTCCTGCCATGCCTGTCGGTTCATGCTTTTTTTGAAAAAACCAAAGTGGTCAATGGACTTCATCTGGTAATCCCTGGGATTCAGGATTTTTACATGGCTGTCCGCATTACTGAACAGACTCTGAAGCTGATAAACTGCGGTGGGTGGGGCAAAACGTCGATCGTCGGCCATACCATAAAAGCGCATCTTCCCGGTAAACCCCCGGAACCCCTCCCGTAATGGCCGTCCATCAAGATCAGCTATATACGCTTTCTTGCGACCAAAACGGCTCCAGTCACGGGCAACCTGTCGGGGGAGATACTCTGCCCCCAGCACCCATTTGGGCAAACCGCCCGTCAGGGTATAGAACAATGGCAGCACACCAAAGAAAAACGCGATGGTTAATGGCCGGTCTTTCAAGGGCCAGTGCTTCCAGTAAATATGCTGTGATGCGATGTTTAAAAATGGGTGTGATTTTTAGCTACACAAAAAATGAACAATCTGATGCTGAATCTTTCATCAAAGCCCTGGTTTTTATAAAT
This sequence comes from Endozoicomonas sp., assembly GCF_965196975.1. Classification (NCBI taxonomy): domain Bacteria; kingdom Pseudomonadati; phylum Pseudomonadota; class Gammaproteobacteria; order Oceanospirillales; family Endozoicomonadaceae; genus Endozoicomonas; species Endozoicomonas sp. Next base: position 2,030,199 of record NZ_OZ239981.1, on the reverse strand, counting down.
AAGCTGAGGGGAAATGACTTCGTTGGCAAAGATAATATATTTAATCGTCTGGAAAAAAACTGGTTGAAAACAGAGCAAACTAAAAAAGAATTTTACTTGGATTTTATGCTGAATGCAGCAACATCTGGTCAAACCAACCCACAAGAACATCGTGATGTTATAGAAGCTTTAAAGGCGTTTGATTTAGTAGATTCTTTCATGGCTGATGAGTGCATAAACAGCATTCCTCCTGCCCCAGTTTCCGCTCGAGATACAGCTCATACTTCTGCACTCGTTCCTACTTATGCTCATGCCCCAGCTCCAGCAATGACTACAGTTCAAGGAGCAGCAGGTTTTTCCCGTGAGGAAGCAGCACCCAGAAGACCGTCGATGAGAGGACAAACGAATCAGGCCTCGCTGTCCAGTCGGCTATCGCGCATGAGCTTGGATGGCGATAATCCCAGACCATTCCAGCGTCGGGATTTGCATATTCCCGCTTCACCCAGACCTAACCTGACACATGACGATGCAGCGTATTGGCATGAGTTTGGGAAAATGTCTCGAATAGGTACTCCGTGTGATACTCATGCCAGACTCTATTTGGGGGGACTGAGTAATGATGAAGGTTATCCTCATGACTTGAGTGATTGTGACTTGATCATTAATCTATCAGGAGAGGACTATCGGGCTGAAAACCGGGTTAAAACCTCTGATGATCATGTCCACCGTGTTTCTGTCAATGATGATCCACGTTCCTGGGATCAGCTGCTGCGCGCCCTTCCAAAGATAAGGGGCAAGTTACAAAACGCAATTTCTCAACAACAAAAAATCTATGTGCATTGTCTTAATGGGCAATCACGAAGTGTTGCTGTGTTAATATGGTTTTTTTGTAAAGAGTACGGCTGTACTTTCAGTGAGGCAAAGGCACTGATTCAGGACAAACGCCCAGTTCTGAAATGCAAATTTGAACAACAGCTAATGAGCTTATTTCCCGGGTGATTTACCGGGGTTTAAGTGTTAACAGTACTCCTGACGGGTGCTCTCTCTGAATGATTGAAACAATAGTGCTCTATTTTCACAGCTACTATGGGAACACCACTCATAATAGTTAACTGTCATGCCCGCTTCTGTTATTTCCAGCTCTACCAAAAGCATCGTTTTGCAAATTGAAGTTTCTATAGATTCAGGCAACATGCTGAATCTTGAAGATAGTTTACAGCGTGCACTCAATGAAGCCGGGCAGCTTGGAACAAAAGAGTTATTGGGGCTATTTGAATCACCCAATAAAGAACCTATCGTCGTTAATCAGCAGAAGTGGAACTACAAAGGAAAGGTTCTTAAGCACTATGAAACCTTATACGGTCGTATACCTTTGGAGCGCTCCGTATATCAGGGTGTCAGAGGTGGCAGTACTCTGGCAGCACTTGATCTTCGTGCCGGTATTATTGGTTCAGCTACCCCCAAATTTGCCAAGTCTATCGCCTGGAAATACAGCCAGATGCCAGCGCCTGCGGTAAAAGAAGATTTTGAGACCAACCATCAAAGGACGCTTTCAAATTCTTATATCAAGCATTTATCGGACAGAGTAGGTGCATTAATTGAAGACCAGCAAGACACTCACTACCACCTTCCTCCACTAAAAGAGCCTGTTGAAACAATAGCCATTGGTCTGGATGGAACCTGCATGCTGCTTTGTGAAGAAGGCTGGAGGGAAGCCATGTGTGGGACATTGAGCCTATATTCTGCAGATGGAGACAGGCTCCACACGATATATACAGCCAGTTCGCCAGAGTATGGTAAACAAAGCTTTATGAGCAAGCTCGACGAGGAGATTGCAGATCTAAAACGACTCTACCCAAATGCCACATACATCGGGGTAGCTGACGGGGCTAGAGAAAACTGGAGTTATTTGAAACAACATACCTCTGGGCAGATACTCGATTTTTATCATGCATCTGAATATTTAGCTGGAGCAGCGGAAGCACTGTTTCCAACCAGTAAGGCGAAGCGACACCAGTGGCTTGAAGACAGGCTACATAGTTTGAAAAACAAGCGTGGAGCAGCCAAAAAAATCCTTCAGGAAATTGAATCAGCCGAGCTCCCGAAAAAGACAATCGCACTGACAGAGAAGCGCTACAAAGCTGTGAGCTATTTTACAAACAATCACCAGTTAATGAATTATCATCAGGCGCTTAAACGCCATTGGCCAATAGGTTCAGGAGTTACTGAAGCGGCTTGTAAGACTCTGGTAAAGCAACGATTATGTGGTTCTGGAATGAGGTGGAAAGCAACAGGAGCGGAAGTGCTTTTGACAACAAGAGCACTGATCCAGAGTAAGGGGCGCTGGGAACAACTTTGGTCTGAGTTCATGACTGGAAAGGTTGAAGCTAACCTATGAGTCAGTTATCAAATTGAGAGAGCACCCCTCCTGACCATTTCAGGGAAGGAGACGACAAACGATAACATTAATGCTGTACTGGTTATTTTGCAGGTGCATTAAATTAACGGGGCAGGTCTGAACTTCTATAATTCATTACATGTCCCATTCTTTTCATTGAGACATATTTTTTAACGCATGATTCAGCATTGATTTATCCAGTGCTTTTATACGTTATCTGTTACTTCACTGACAATGCCTTTCCATCGGCTTGGTTCAAGTTATTTTGAACCTGCATGGTTATACCCTATGGAGGGTGCTCTCTCTGAATGATTGAAACAATAGTGCTCTATTTTCACAGCTACTATGGGAACACCACTCATAATAGTTAACTGTCATGCCCGCTTCTGTTATTTCCAGCTCTACCAAAAGCATCGTTTTGCAAATTGAAGTTTCTATAGATTCAGGCAACATGCTGAATCTTGAAGATAGTTTACAGCGTGCACTCAATGAAGCCGGGCAGCTTGGAACAAAAGAGTTATTGGGGCTATTTGAATCACCCAATAAAGAACCTATCGTCGTTAATCAGCAGAAGTGGAACTACAAAGGAAAGGTTCTTAAGCACTATGAAACCTTATACGGTCGTATACCTTTGGAGCGCTCCGTATATCAGGGTGTCAGAGGTGGCAGTACTCTGGCAGCACTTGATCTTCGTGCCGGTATTATTGGTTCAGCTACCCCCAAATTTGCCAAGTCTATCGCCTGGAAATACAGCCAGATGCCAGCGCCTGCGGTAAAAGAAGATTTTGAGACCAACCATCAAAGGACGCTTTCAAATTCTTATATCAAGCATTTATCGGACAGAGTAGGTGCATTAATTGAAGACCAGCAAGACACTCACTACCACCTTCCTCCACTAAAAGAGCCTGTTGAAACAATAGCCATTGGTCTGGATGGAACCTGCATGCTGCTTTGTGAAGAAGGCTGGAGGGAAGCCATGTGTGGGACATTGAGCCTATATTCTGCAGATGGAGACAGGCTCCACACGATATATACAGCCAGTTCGCCAGAGTATGGTAAACAAAGCTTTATGAGCAAGCTCGACGAGGAGATTGCAGATCTAAAACGACTCTACCCAAATGCCACATACATCGGGGTAGCTGACGGGGCTAGAGAAAACTGGAGTTATTTGAAACAACATACCTCTGGGCAGATACTCGATTTTTATCATGCATCTGAATATTTAGCTGGAGCAGCGGAAGCACTGTTTCCAACCAGTAAGGCGAAGCGACACCAGTGGCTTGAAGACAGGCTACATAGTTTGAAAAACAAGCGTGGAGCAGCCAAAAAAATCCTTCAGGAAATTGAATCAGCCGAGCTCCCGAAAAAGACAATCGCACTGACAGAGAAGCGCTACAAAGCTGTGAGCTATTTTACAAACAATCACCAGTTAATGAATTATCATCAGGCGCTTAAACGCCATTGGCCAATAGGTTCAGGAGTTACTGAAGCGGCTTGTAAGACTCTGGTAAAGCAACGATTATGTGGTTCTGGAATGAGGTGGAAAGCAACAGGAGCGGAAGTGCTTTTGACAACAAGAGCACTGATCCAGAGTAAGGGGCGCTGGGAACAACTTTGGTCTGAGTTCATGACTGGAAAGGTTGAAGCTAACCTATGAGTCAGTTATCAAATTGAGAGAGCACCCCCTATGGACTGGCAGCTTTTTCTCAGGACTTTGTCACTCTCCATGAGTTAGAGTTGTCTTCGCAGGTTATAGCCGCTTGGTCATGTAGACAATTTCCAGATCCTCAGCAAGATCATTCAGAACCGTAACTATTCAGCACCCAGCAAAGGCGTATTGTTGTAATTTCGAACCGCTTTAAGAAGCGCCTGAAATATGTTCAACCCCTGCTTTTTAGCAGATGATAAATAGCTTCGGATTCGGGTAAACATGGTACCTCCGTCTTCGCTTCTGAAGCAGCCTGAGATCTTCTGCTTAAGTTTGGCCATCCTGGCATCACGTTCACTGCCATTGTTATCGAAGGGAATTGAAAAGTCCGACATGAAGCGCAACGTTTCAACCTTAAACTCAATAAGCCTTTTGAACAGGTTGTAGGCCTTGGTATTCCTGACCTTCTTACGTCCAAGCACCTGTCGTTGTTTTTCCATATAAGCGGTTTCCTTCGTGAGAGCCCTTTGAAGGATTTGGTCGTATATCGTCTCAATGCGAAGCTGTATTGCACCAGGCATTTGAGTCAGACCGGCTGCTTTGTATTTCTTGCAGAAGTGCCAGGAGAGCGTAAGCAATTTCATCAGCCGCAGAGCCAGCTTATTCGCATCCCTATCGACAACTCCCTGAAGCTCTCTCAGATGATGGGCATTACAAAGCACATGCACTGCCGCATAGGCAAAGTAGGACTTCCAATGATCGTGAACCAGAATGCCTGCAAAAGTCAGCAGGATGCCCATTGCATCCATTGCTTCACAACCTCGCCTTTCTGAGAGGTAGTAAAGCGTCCATTGGTCATCTCGCATAATGTGTAACCACCACAGTGAACCGTCAACCCGCATGCCAGTTTCATCCGCTCCTGCAACCGGACTTTCTTGTAAAGCATCGCGGATACTCTGCTCAGTAGAGGCCAGGTTCTCATGGGTATAGGCAACAAAATTGGCAACAGAGCCTGCGCTGACACTCATGCAATAAATAGTATTGAAATACTCAGACACCCGGTGATATGGGATGAAGTGATACTGGTTTAAATGAACAGCCATTGCCTGAGTCACTTCTCCGTATTGAGCAGCGGCTTTCACTCCTTGGGGAAACTCAGCGGTGTTCCGTTTACCACAAGGACATACTTTAACGTCTGCCCAGTACGCGGTAACTTCAAATTCTCCGGGTCTACCTGGATCAAAAACCTGTCGCTCAATGTATTTGGTGGGTTTAATATCGATAAGCGAAGACTGGCAACAGCAACATTTTTCAACCTTCAGATGCCTGACATAATCGGGTAAGGCGACACGTCTCAAACAAGAGCCTTGATGACCTTTCTGGCCACCTGGTTTATTGCCTGAAGATGGTCTAAGGCTTTTGGGGTTCGGTGTTTCCTGTGAGGAGCAGGGGGCTTCTTTGGAAGATGTATCACCTTTATCACTCCCTTTTTTACTGGGCTTTTGATAACCATCTGACGATGGTGGCTTACTACTGTTTTGACTGTTTTTATTAACCCTTTCTTCCAGTTCGCTGCAACGTTCCCGTAAAAGCGCATTCTCGGTCCGAAGCTCTTCATTCTCTTTAAGGAGAGCTTCGGTAAACGGAGTAGCTGGGAAGTCTGGTTCCATACTGGAGATTTGTTAGAAAAATTGAGTATAAGATGATGGTCGAAAAATCAGAAAATTCCAGATTTATATGAAGGGTGCTGAATAGTTACGTCAGGGTTTTACAGACCGCCCGCCACTGCTGGTAACGGGGCAGTTTTTTGATGGTGCGGCCATCGTCCAGTTCAAACAGGACAAAATGGGTGACCAGTTGCAGAAACCGGGACGGTTCAAACAACGCCCACAACAACCGGTCCTGCTCGGTCAGTGCGTCACTGCGCAAGGCGGCTTTCTCTACAAGAGAGGCTTCCTCAGCCGGTTCCAGCCGATAACGCAGGTAGAAGGCTTCCGGCGTAAAGATCGCCCCGTACAGCGCCTCATTGCGGTTGATGGCGACACAGACCTGGTTATAGAGAAAATGGCGGGGATGGCTGTTCTGGTAGGCCAGCAATTGGCGAATGCCCTGGCTGACTTTCACATGGCTGGCCTTACACTCGATCACCGCCAGCGGGATGCCGTTGACGAACAGCAGCAGGTCAGGCCGGAACAGATCGCCCTCGCTGTTGCTGCCGACGTACTGATCAACCACATGGAAGCGGTTGTCACTGACCTTGTCTGGATTAAAGAACCGCAGGCTGCGTAGACGCCCCTGTTCGTCTTTCACCTGAAGGTTGCCCTGGTGGACGACGTTCTGCCAGAACGCTTCGTTGGCGGTCATGAGCGGCTCGGAAGAAAAAGCTGCAGAGGCAAACCCCGCGCCGAACTGACGAACTTCCCGCAGCGCCGTTTCCACACCGCCGCTGACGTCTGCCAGCCACGGGTTCAGGTGGAGCAGCCGGTCACGCAGGATATCGGTCAACAAGGGTGGCAAATGCCGGTGTTCCTGCTGCTGGCCGACTTCACTGCCGGGCAGATGGGTATAGCCAAGAGCTTCCAGCCAGCGGATAGCGGGACGTTCAACGCCGTCCAGTTCGGGTTGATTGGAGAAAGTGCCAATCTGATCGCCAGCCGCTGTTTCCATGGTCATATTATTATTTCCGATATCAGACGTTGACACGCCACTGGCCGGTCAGCAGTTTTTGCATAAGGCCTTTTTTGAGTTGTTGATAGCTTGTTTTCTGCTCTTCTAAACGACCAATCTTGTTGTCAAGTGAGCTGAATATGTGGACGATCTGTTGCTGCTCATCGAGCGGTGGCACAGGTATTTGAAATTTTGCCCATTGATCATACTTAAACAACATTTTTTCTATATGTACGCCTATGCTGGCGAGCAAGAACGTTTTGAGATAGTGAGGTGTTTGAACTAATCGATTAATATATGGCAAAAAATAACCATCTTTGCTTTTGAAAGTGTGGTATTCGTTTGAAACTATAGCACCACTTAAGTGCGTACCAACTAGACCACAAGCGCCATGTACGATCTGTCGCTTTGAAATAAGAAAGTCCCCTTCTTTCAAAAAGTACTGGCTTTTTACTTTTATGTCCTTTCCTTCCAGGCGAGATCTTTTAACTACACCTCCATATCGCCGTTTCACTGTTACAAGCTGGTATTCGCTTGTATCTTCCATGCCTACTGGTCTTTCTATCATCTGTAGAGCGTCATCAAAGGTTTTTACTTCCCACCCAGCTGGAATCCGCCCAAGCTCGCTATCCTTATACTCGTTATGAGGCTGCCAGTGACCGTCCGCATCCTGAGTGCCGACGCCCTGAGAAAAGAGTCGTTGCATCAGCCCTTTCTTCAGGGTGCGAGTAGCGGTGATTTTCCGGTCGATCAGGTCCAGCTTGTTATCGACGGCGGACAGGATGCTGGCGATTTTTTTCTGTTCGGGGAGTGGGGGGAAGGCTACAGGTAGCGCTTGGTATTGCTGAGAATTAATATTTGGCTGTGCGCCGACTTTGATGGACGCTTTGATCCAGTTCCAGAATATGTCACACCGTAAATATTGTATTGCAAATCTAGGCTCTAGTTTTTCTTGATCTAATTTGAACTTGATCAAGTAGCCTGCAAATGCGCAACGCCCCATGTTAGGAGTAAACAATAATGACTTACCAACGGTATTACCTGTTCTAGCAATGACTATATCTCCGTCTTGGAGCATATAGTCATGAGCCTCGTTTTCAGGCAGTGCCTTGCAAGTGTCTGTCGTTAAAGTTCCATTGTCATTTATATCAGTTATCCGAATATACCGAATAAAATCATCGTCGCTAGGTTCTACGGCAGAAGCATTTGCTCCATATTCAGGTTTGCATGCTAAACCAGATTTGAACGGCAAACATTCCCACTCAGCCGGAATTGAGCCAATGGGGCTCTCTTTGTATCCTCTAGGCAGCGTAGATACCATCACGCCACCTCCGCCGCTTCAGGCGCAGCCAGCAGACCCAACTCTTTCAGGTGGCCATTCAGCTCATCATCCACCGTCGCCATCTGCCGATCCAGATCAGCAAGTTCCGCCAGCACAGCGGGAATATCCACCTGATCTTCCGGTTCAGATGTGTCGATATAGCGGGCAATGTTCAGGTTGTAATCGTTGGTGGCGATCTCGTCCATATCAACCACACGACAATATTTGTCTTTATCGGACTGCTGTTCGACCACTGCTGTGTAAGCCGTATGAATATGGTCGATATCCTGCGGGCGCAGACTGTTCTGGTTCTTGCCTTCGTGGAATTCACGGCTGGCGTCGATAAAGATCACCTTGTTCTTCAGCGCCGCCGGTTTCTGCTTGTTGATGACCAGGATACAGGCGGGAATACCGGTGTTGTAGAACAGTGCGGCGGGCAGGCCGATGACTGCTTCAATCCGGTCGCCGGGCAGTTTGCTGTTGCCCGCCAGCAGGCCGGTACGGATTTTCCCTTCCTCGCCGCCACGGAACAGGACACCGTGGGGCAGTACCACGCCCAAACGACCGTTGTCTTTCAGGCTGGCCAGCATGTGCTGGACGAACGCCAGGTCCGCATAACCCCGTGGCGGGATACCATAAGCAAGACGCCCATAGGGATCATTCAGATCTTTTTTGTAATTGGGAGCAACCTCCTTTTCTTTACCGTCTTTACCGATTTTGGTTTGCAGGTTCACTTCCAGCGGTGTCCACCACTGTTTAGCGGAAAATGGCGGATTGGCGATCACCCGGTCAAAGGTTTTCAGGCTGCGGTCACCGTCTTTATGGAGCGGGTTGACCAAGGTATCGCCCCGTTCAAGGAACGCTTCCATGTTGTGAAGGTACAGGTTCAGCTTGCCAATCGCCCAGGTGCCCAGGTTTTTTTCCTGGCCGTACAGGGAGATGTTGGGCGTGGTGGCGGTCAGCTTGCCGCCGGGCAGTTCCGCCACGTGATGGGCGCTTTCGACCAGCATGCCGCCGCAGCCGCAGGTGGGGTCGTAAACGGTCTGGCCCGGTTGTGGGTCGAGCAGGCGCACCAGCAACTGTACCACTGGCTTCGGTGTATAGAATTCGCCGCCTTTCTTACCGGCATCGTCCGCAAACTTACCGATCAGGTATTCGTAGGCGTCACCCAGCATGTCGGACTTATACAGGCTGTGGTTGCCCAGGTTGTACTTGTTGAAGTGGCGTAGCAGGCGTTCCAGCAGTTTGTCACCCAGCTTTTTCTTGTCGCCGAACTGGGTAGCGTTGAGCACGCCTTCAAGGTACGGGTTCAGGGCTTCGATTTCGGCAAAGGCTTCGTCGATGTATTCGCCGATATGCTGGGTGTGCTTGATGATGTAACCCCAGCGTGCCTCTTCCGGTACGTAGTGACGACCGTCTTCCTTTTCTTCCTCAATGGCTTCTTCACGGGAACAGTCTTCTTCTGCCATGATGGCGGCGACCCGTTCTTCAAAGACGTCGTTATACCGCTTCAGGAAAATCAGGCCGAAGATATAGTTCTTGAAGTCTGAACTGTCGATGGAGCCGCGCATGATGTTGGCGGATTCCCACAGCCAGCTTTCCAGGGTTTCGAGGGTGAGCTTTTGTGACATTGACATAACCGGTAGCAGGGCAGGGCTTAGGCTGGTGGAGCACTGGCGCGTTGTTGTGCCCGTGAATTAATACTGGGCGTTAGGTTACCGTAAAGGGGGGAGAAGGGGTATAGGGGCTAATGGTATTTATTGGGGCGTGTTGGTGTACCGTGAAGGCTGGTGGGGTTGATTTTATTGGGTGTGTTTGGGAATACTGGTTTTGTCGTTTAATAAGTGCAGTGGATGCAGGTATGAGTAAAAAAACAAAAATACGAACGATACATGAGTTACCGGAGTGGTTTGATCTGAGCCGGTATAAGGATTTGAGAACCTGTTCAAATTATGAACTAAGCTATGACCTAAAGCGACGGCATAGGATTTTTCATAATACATTCTATTCTTTAGCTGATAAGCGAAAGAAGTTTTGGGATATTGAGGACTATCCTCTTAAAAGACATTTCCCTTCAGAAGTAGGTCTCGAATATGATGAATGGCGAGATCTATTTAGAAGTCAAACTGCTGATCACGATTCGAACAGAACCACTTCTTCAACATTGAGCTTTACTGGTAAAGATAAAGAGATAGAGCGCCTCAAGGATGATGATGTGTTTGCTGACATGTGGGATAACTCTGTACTGAATTCAGTCAGAAGTACCTTAGTCAGGCCTGCAACTTCCAATGATATAAGCTCAATGCTTATAGAGGATCGGCTGGAACGAGGCTATGAACTTAACATGGAGTCTGGTTTTTTTAGATATGATGATCTTTATAAAGGTATTTTTCATAAGTCCAAAGCGCTGATACTTGTAGACTTAAATTCAACTAACAATCAGTTAAGGGGTGCTCTCTCTGAATGATTGAAACAATAGTGCTCTATTTTCACAGCTACTATGGGAACACCACTCATAATAGTTAACTGTCATGCCCGCTTCTGTTATTTCCAGCTCTACCAAAAGCATCGTTTTGCAAATTGAAGTTTCTATAGATTCAGGCAACATGCTGAATCTTGAAGATAGTTTACAGCGTGCACTCAATGAAGCCGGGCAGCTTGGAACAAAAGAGTTATTGGGGCTATTTGAATCACCCAATAAAGAACCTATCGTCGTTAATCAGCAGAAGTGGAACTACAAAGGAAAGGTTCTTAAGCACTATGAAACCTTATACGGTCGTATACCTTTGGAGCGCTCCGTATATCAGGGTGTCAGAGGTGGCAGTACTCTGGCAGCACTTGATCTTCGTGCCGGTATTATTGGTTCAGCTACCCCCAAATTTGCCAAGTCTATCGCCTGGAAATACAGCCAGATGCCAGCGCCTGCGGTAAAAGAAGATTTTGAGACCAACCATCAAAGGACGCTTTCAAATTCTTATATCAAGCATTTATCGGACAGAGTAGGTGCATTAATTGAAGACCAGCAAGACACTCACTACCACCTTCCTCCACTAAAAGAGCCTGTTGAAACAATAGCCATTGGTCTGGATGGAACCTGCATGCTGCTTTGTGAAGAAGGCTGGAGGGAAGCCATGTGTGGGACATTGAGCCTATATTCTGCAGATGGAGACAGGCTCCACACGATATATACAGCCAGTTCGCCAGAGTATGGTAAACAAAGCTTTATGAGCAAGCTCGACGAGGAGATTGCAGATCTAAAACGACTCTACCCAAATGCCACATACATCGGGGTAGCTGACGGGGCTAGAGAAAACTGGAGTTATTTGAAACAACATACCTCTGGGCAGATACTCGATTTTTATCATGCATCTGAATATTTAGCTGGAGCAGCGGAAGCACTGTTTCCAACCAGTAAGGCGAAGCGACACCAGTGGCTTGAAGACAGGCTACATAGTTTGAAAAACAAGCGTGGAGCAGCCAAAAAAATCCTTCAGGAAATTGAATCAGCCGAGCTCCCGAAAAAGACAATCGCACTGACAGAGAAGCGCTACAAAGCTGTGAGCTATTTTACAAACAATCACCAGTTAATGAATTATCATCAGGCGCTTAAACGCCATTGGCCAATAGGTTCAGGAGTTACTGAAGCGGCTTGTAAGACTCTGGTAAAGCAACGATTATGTGGTTCTGGAATGAGGTGGAAAGCAACAGGAGCGGAAGTGCTTTTGACAACAAGAGCACTGATCCAGAGTAAGGGGCGCTGGGAACAACTTTGGTCTGAGTTCATGACTGGAAAGGTTGAAGCTAACCTATGAGTCAGTTATCAAATTGAGAGAGCACCCCAGTTAAGTGCCGCTTTTGAAAAAACTCTAGCCCCTTATCGGGAGCGACTTGGTGTCCCCGAGCCTACTAAAAAAATAACTAATACCAAGATCCAAGACTTAAAAAACTTACCTATTATCCCGTTTATTGACCTGATGCTTTGGGCTGATTTATATGACTATGAAATAGCTGATTCTGTTTATGCAACAGCACTTTATCCAGATGGACGTTATGATGGAGATAAGGTGCGAATGGGTATTAGGCCTTTTGCTGAAGCAGTTCTTGAGCCTCAATTTTTGGGTGCGATCATCGAAATAGGTCTTCAAGATCGTTTAAGCGAGAGGGAAGAATCTTAAGAAAATTTCCGATGATTTTTTTGAAAATAAACTTCGGATAGTCTCTCTGTGAAAAAATATTCTGGATTTTTTGCTGTAAAAGTCATCCTTACATTGAGCTTCGATTGATATCTATGATGTCTCCTGACCCTTAACCAAAGTGCAGGAGGCACCATGAAACACCCATCCAAACAGCCCGTATTCCTCAGAAAAGGCCAGGTGGTTGAAATCACCGGTTTGTCACCTTCCACTTTGGAAAGGTTGATCAAGCAAAACCGCTTTCCAAAACCTATCTATCTGCATAAAAACTCCAGGATACCCCTGTGGCTTGATGATGTCGTTTATCAATGGATGAGAGACCTCGCAGATCAGGGTTAAGGGTGGGCGATGGCGCTTAATCGGCAGAAGGCAAAAGGAAGGCGGGAGAGCGGGCATTTTGCCGCGATTCCCCATGCTTTGATCCAGAGTGGTAACTTCCAGCGGATGAGTGGAAATGCCGTAAAGCTACTGGTCCAGATGATTGAGCAACTTAGATTCCAGAAAGGAGGTGGAACTAAAAACAACGGCGACCTGTGTGTGAGCTGGTCAGTGATGAGAGAGCGGGGCTGGCGTTCCAAGGATACCCTGCAGCGTGCCCGAAATGAGCTGCTGTACTACGGCTTTATTGAGCAGACCCGAATGGGACTGGCAATGGTCAGGGGCAGGCCTCATCTCTATGCGCTGACTTTTCTGGCTATTGATGAGTGCGGCGGCAAACTGGATGTTGCTGCTACACGGGTACCATCTGGGAAATGGAAAATTGAGCGGGCGTTATACAAACCGCCCTTAGAGTCATCTGAATAATGACTTGTCCAGCACCACCTGAACAAGTCAGAAACAGTCGTCAGACAAGGAACAAGTATGAATGAGCTGGTTTATTTTGAACACCCTAAGTATGGCCTGGTTTATGTTGCCATCATGTCATTACAGACAGGTGAGCTCTGTTATGAAGCTGTATCCGTGATACAGGCTTTGGGGTTTATCAACCCTGACAGGACACTGAATGAGCTGTGTATGGGACGAACCCGGTTTCTTAACAACGACCGACGTGTGATTGTAATCCCTGAAAGCGACGTGCTGCGCTTGGTTTCACATTCGACAAGTCAATACGCTGAATTATTTGGTCGCTGGCTATTAGAAGACGTTAAGCAGCATGTGCAGGCCAGCATCAGGCAGCAGTTATTATTCTAATTTTTACAACCCCGGAATTCGGTACGGTAAGAGGTGGAATCTGGTCTCTATTCGGTTGGAATCGGTAGTTATTCATTGTTTAGGGACTGGAAACCGGGTCGTATCCGTAGCGTGCGCACGCACCCAGTAGACCGGATTTCGGGGAACTTCTTATATATACCACACAGTGTAAGTGTACGAAGTCTTGGTCACAGGGAAATTTGATTATGGATGATGCCCTTTTACTCGATGAGTCAGAACTCAGGGATATTACCGGATACCAGAAACCAACTTGTCAGCTGCGAGCCCTGCAGCAAATGGGTTTTCGTGCAGCGCAGAATGCGAGAGGTCGCGTGCTGGTGTCACGAAGGCACGCCGAACAGGTGCTTTCAGGATCGAGAAGTGAGGAACGAGGTGTGGTTGCCCCGAACTTTGACTGGATGGAAGGCTAAGACCATTAGGAGTGAAGCATAGGTACACAATCTATGTGCCAGGGATGGGGCAATGTTGTGGAAGCTCGATCGTAATGAACCGTGGGCTAACGGTTGCTGATTGAGTGCATCATGTCTGGCGAACTGTATATTCCAATAACCGTGCTATTAATGGAGGGCTGGGGGAGCTGTTTTCCCCAGTATTGGCAAGAAAAAAGGAATCTGTATGACAAAAATGAAGACGTTATGTAAACGGGTGTACTGGTATAAGCATAAGTGGCGTTTTCGCCCTGCAGCACACCACAAACCTGCATTGAGTAAAATGGGGTATCCAACCAGTTGGGTGCCATTGAGTGCAAAGGATGATGACGCGCTGAGAAAGCTGACTGACCTGCTCGATCAGATGGATCGCCACTGTGGGTTAATGACCGGCATGAGGCGGGTATTTGACCGGTATGAGCAGGAGGTGGTTCCAAAATATGCCCCCAGAACCCAACAAGATAAAATCGATCACCTGAAGCGACTGCGGCGAAGTTTTGGTCACATGGAGCCTGACCAGATTAATACCGCAATGGTTCAGTCCTATGTGGATCGGCGTGGTAAAAGCAGTCCAAGTCAGGCAAATCAGGAAGCCAGTACGCTGAGTCAATCGTTACGGTACGCCAGAGTTTGGGGGATGATGAATGGAGCGAATCCCGTGCATGGCATTATTCGGCATGAGCTGAAAGCCAGAGAACGATTGCCGACCCTTGGTGAACTGGTTGTTTTCAAAAGTCATGCCTCACCCTTCATTGCTGCCTATACCGATTTTAAGCTTGAGACTGGTCTGCGGCAGGAGGATATATTGCGGCTGACTATGGCAGAAAGTTTCTCTGAGGATGGTATCCGGGTTCGTACAGGGAAGACGGGGAAACGGCTGTTTTTTCCCTGGACGGATCGGCTGACAGAGATTGTTGCTCGTATACGGTCACTCAACAGTGTTGAGAGCAATTTTCTGATGTGCAGCCCCAGTGGTGGAAAACTGAGCAAAAACACCTTCAGTGGCCGCTGGAGGGCGAGCATGTCGAAGGCCTTGTCAGCAGAAGAGAACCCCCTGGGCGAACGGTTCAATGAGCATGACATTCGTGCCACCCACGCCACACTGGTGGAAGAGCGAGTTGGAATCGAAGCCGCTTCCTTAAACCTGGGGCATGATAATTTGAAGACGACCAAGATGTATCTGCGGGGTAAAAAATACGAGCGGACAACGCCGTTTTCGGCCGTGGTAAACGACAGGGTTTAAGAATAGGCAGTATAGGGTGAAAAACAGCAAAGTTTCACTGTACGTTTGTTCTGTATACCAAGGTAACTATTGAGAAAGAAAGGGGAAAATTACATCAAACAAACCATTGTTCCAGGCAAAAGTTTCACCGGGGTGAAATTTCTGACCGTTTCACCGGGTAATATCAGGGCAGGAGATCACGATTTGGGAAGTTGTCAAACAGGGGGGATAGTAAGTGGCGGAGGGACAGGGATTCGAACCCTGGGTAGGCTATTAACCTACGCTGGTTTTCAAGACCAGTGCTTTCAACCGCTCAGCCATCCCTCCACAGGACTTTACTCTATCGCAGGTCGCGTAAGAATACATGCTGAAATGGCGGAGGGACAGGGATTCGAACCCTGGGTGGGCTATTAACCCACGCCGGTTTTCAAGACCGGTGCTTTCAACCGCTCAGCCATCCCTCCGCGACGAGGCAAATAGTACCTGAAATCAGAATTCTGTCAACGCCTTGATAAACGGTAATCTTTTTCTATGCTCCCAGCTCAGGCTAAGTGGAAAATCGTGAATGATATTCAGGTGCGCAAAATGTCAGGAATTGTTAAAACTATAGCCCCAGTAAATTGGTCTGATATAATGATTTGTATTACATCTATATTAGAGGAATGACAAAGATGGACCGCAAACCCGTGATGACTGCTGCTTCTACCAGCCTGGGTGCTGGCGTTGAAATCAATAAGGTTCTTCGCAATACCTACATGTTGCTGGGTATGACTTTGCTGTTCAGTGCTGTCACCGCAGGCGTTGCCATGGCTCTGCAGATCAGCCAGATGACGGCACTGATCCTTTCTCTGGTGGGCTTTGGCCTGTTGTTCGTAGTTAACAAGACCGCAGATTCTGCCAAGGGTATTGTCGCTGTTTTTGCGTTTACCGGTGTGCTTGGCGCAGCCCTGGGGCCAATGCTCAATCATTACCTCGGCATGGCTAATGGCCCATCCCTCATCATGCAGGCGCTGGGTGGTACTGCCGTGGTGTTCTTTGCCCTTTCCGGTTATGTCCTTACGACTCGTAAGGATTTTTCCTTCATGGGTGGTTTCCTGATGGTTGGCCTGATTGTCGCCGTGGTTGCCAGTCTGGCTTTGATGTTCTTTAACGTTCCGGCTGCCAGTTTGGCGCTTTCAGCCGTGATTGTTCTGCTGATGTCCGGTTTCATCCTGTTTGACACCAGCCGCATCATTCATGGTGGTGAGACTAACTATATCCGTGCGACAGTTTCGCTTTACCTGGATATCTATAACCTGTTCACTGCACTGCTCCACCTGCTGGGCGCTACCAGTGACGACTGATCATTAGTTCCGGTTATCTCGGGCCCCGCCAATTGGCGGGGCTTTTTTATGGATTGGTAAATCAGGCTGAAGTCCTTTTCTGTTAAGATGAATCAATCTCGGGTTGGTTTTATCAAAGGTTACCGATATGAAGTTTGCTCTGGCCGTATATGGAGCCCCGGCCAACAGTCAGGCTCCCCAGAGTGCACTGCACTTTGCCAGGGCTGTTGTAGCCCAGGGACATGAGATTGTTCGTCTGTTTTTTTATCAGGACGGTGTGAATACCGCCACAGCGATTGCGCAGCCGCCTCAGGATGAGTCGAACCTTCCGGAGGAATGGCAGCAGTTTGTTCAGGCTCATAATCTGGATGCCGTGGTGTGTATTGCCGCAGCATTAAGAAGAGGGGTTGTTGATCAGGCAGAGGCCAGCCGTTATGACCTGCCTGTCCAGAATCTCCGGGAAGGTTATGAGCTTTCTGGCCTGGGGCAGCTGCTCGATGGAGCGCTGATGGCGGATCGTTTTATCACCTTTGGAGGCTAGGATGGCTCATTCTGTCTGCGTTATTTCAACCCGTGCACCTTATCATGGCCAATCTGCCCGTGAAGCTTTGGATACTGCGCTGGTATCCGCCTCTTACGATATTGAGACGAGTTTTCTGTTGATGGGCGATGGTGTCTATCAATTATTAAAAGGTCAGGATGCAGGTCAAATTCCCCGCAAAACGATTTCAGCCATGCTGCAGGTGCTGCCTCTTTATGGCATTGACACCATATATGTGGATCAGGCTTCCCTGAAAGAACGCAGCATCACGCCGGATGTGCTTCAGGAAGGAGTGACAGTGCTGGCAGAGGGGGAGTTGCCCCAGTTTATCCAACAACATTCCAGGGTGTTTAATTTCTAATGAGTACGCTGCATACCGTTAATAAGCCCGGACAGGTGATGGAGCTTTGTATTCGTGCTCTTGCCAGTGGCGATACTGTATTGCTGATTGAAGATGCGGTTTATGAGCTGTTGTCATCCACACAGAGGTTGAAGAGCATACCCGGTGGTTGCCTGGTTTGTGTGATGGATATCGATGCAAAGGCTCGTGGAGTAGAGATAACGGCACCTTTTGAAACGATCAGTTATGAGCGTTTTGTCTCGTTATGCGTGGATCATGAGAAAGTGCTGTCTTGGTTTTGAGTGATATTATCCAATCATTCTTTCTGGTATTAACTAATACAATACACTCATTGACGTATTTGTTAGTCAGTGGGTTGGGAGTGATCCATCGCTATTGTGCTGGTAAATTGCGGGGTAGTGTAAAAACAGCGTTTACTGGAATATTGAAATAACGTTAAAGATAAACAGAACTTTGTGCTGCGGCTATGCTCAAAACTGTTGGGCTCTTTCTACCTCAGGCGCACATGGTATGCTGAAGAACTGTTTATCATTCTGTTTACTGATCACTTCCTTATCATTATCTGCCTCAGAGGAAATCCGATTGAAAGCACCGGTCGCCCCCAAAATTCCATATTCCATTGTTCAGCACGATCAGTCTCGTATTGATGAATACCACTGGTTGCGGGATGAACATTGGCAGAAAATTGTGGCAGGGGATCTGGATTTTAAAAACCCGGATGTTCTTGCGTACCTGAATGCAGAAAGTGCTTATAAAGATGAGCAGATGAAGGACAGTAAAGCCGTTCAGGAACAGCTTTATCAGGAAATTCTGTCCCGCATAAAGGAGGATTATCAATCCTGGCCGGTGAAAAAGGGAGACTACCTTTATTACTACCGGGAAGAAAAGGGGAAGAATTACCCAATCCTTTGCCGCCGCAATGCAGGTATGGATTTACCTGAAGTGGTTTACATGGATGTTAACAAAGAGGCTGATGGCAAAGACCTCTATATGTTTGGTCCTTCCAGAACCAATCGAGCCAATACGTTTCTTGCCTATGGCTATAACCTGACCGGTTCCATGGAACGTACCATACGGGTCCGAAATCTGGAGACAGGTAAGGACAGCGAATGGACCTTCCATAACAGTACTGGCTCAATACTCTGGGTTGATGATGAACATCTTCTGGTGGTTGAGCGTGATGAGCAGGCCCGAGGTAAAAATGTCTATAAGATTAATATTCATCAGGGACCAGAAAAGAAAGAGCTGGTTTTCTCCAAACCTGATGAGTATGACGGGATGTTTCTTTCACTCGCGGAAACCACAGACCATGAGTACGTTATGGTTTACCTCAACAGTGGTTCCAGTCAGGTTGTCTATGTTTCTCCCCAATCCACAATAGACTTCCGGCAGTTTGCCCATGGTACCGATGATGTGGTGTTCAGCCTGGATCACCACAGGGATGATTTTTATATTCTCACTAACCTTAATGGTGCCAATAATTTTCAGCTTTTTAAAACATCGGTAAACCAGTGGGATCAGAAGCATTGGAATCTGATTCAGGTGGAGAGTGATACGATCAGCCTTACAGATCTCCATTTTTACAATCATTACCTGATTATTGAGCAGAAAAATAACGAAAAAGCGCTGGATGAGTTAGTGGTTCAGGATATGGAATCCGGTAAAAAGCAGACAGTCTCCATGCCGGATGAGGCCTATGAGCTTGATTTTTCTGGTGACTGGAATCATAACGCAACAACCGTTCGGCTGGATTATTCCTCGCCGGTCATGCCCAGTACGGTTCTTGAACTTGATCTGAAAACTGTGCAAACCACCGCAGTTTATACCCGTGAGACTCCTAACTTTGATCCGGGAAAATATGAGGTTAAGCGAGAATATGCAACAGCCAACGATGGTGAACGGGTTCCGGTGACCATTATTCACCAAAAAGGTCTGGTGAAGGATGGATCACATCGTGCCCTGATTTATGGTTACGGTTCCTATGGCTATGGTATGACCGCTGGTTTTTCTTCAAAGCTGTTCAGTCTGGTTGACCGTGGCTTTGTCTATGCCACCGCACACATTCGTGGCGGAGATGAAAAAGGGTATCAGTGGTACCTCAATGGCAAGATGCATCATAAGATGAATACTTTTACGGATTTCATTAATGTTACGGAGTATCTGATAGAGCAGGGATATACCAGTAAGGGGCAGATTGCGATTAATGGCGGCAGTGCCGGCGGTCTGCTGATGGGAGCTGTGACGAATCTGCGTCCAGACCTTTTTGGTTGCGTGATTGCTGATGTGCCATTTGTGGATGTGATTAACACCATCAGTGATGCTTCTCTGCCACTGACTCCGCCTGAATGGGAGGAGTGGGGGAATCCGGTCACCAATGCTGACGATTTTGCGTATATTATGCGTTATTCCCCTTATGACAATGTTCAGGCCAGAGACTACCCGCCGATGCTGTTTAATTCGGGCATATCGGATGAACAGGTGACCTACTGGGAGCCGGCCAAAATGGTTGCACGCTTACGGGATAAGAAAACCGATGATAACCTGCTGCTGTTGAATATGAATATGCACGCTGGTCATGCAGGTGCCAGTAAGCGGTACGAATGGATTGATGAAGAGGCGTTTAATTACGCTTTTATGCTCAAGTGTTTTGGTCTGAAGTAGTGATTGCTTAACTTGCTCCGAAAAAATGGAGTAGTTATACCCAAAGGGTTTGGAGTTGCTACGCGGAGGTAAGAGAGCGAATCCTCCGGGCTCAGCATCCAGCAGGTGACTGGGGCCTGATGCTTCAGTGATTGATTGCATCCAACAAAGTAGCGACTTCAAAGGGGACGGGTAAGGACTCTGAAAAGAAGAATGGCTGAATAAACAACCGGGCTGTTTTAGAGGCAGCCCTTGATGATTAAAGTCGAGAAACAGGAGCCGTTTTATGGGTATGGAAATCACAGCAATCGCCTTTGTGGTGTTGATTGGTGTTCTTATTTCAACGGGGGTACGCATTATTCCCCAAGGGTATAACTACACGGTCGAGCGATTTGGTAAATACACGCGAACCTTAACGCCAGGTCTGCATGTGATCGTGCCGGTGATTGATACCATCGGTAAAAAAATGAACATGATGGAGCAGGTCCTGGATATCCCCCCTCAGGAGGTGATCAGTGCGGATAACGCTCAGGTTACGACGGATGCCGTTTGCTTCTACCTGGTCCAGGATGCGGTCAAAGCATCTTATGAGGTTAACGATCTTGATCGCGCCATGAAAAACCTGGTGATGACCAATATTCGTGCGGTCCTGGGCTCGATGGAACTGGATGAAATGCTTTCCAATCGGGACCGTATCAACGAAAGGTTGCTCGTAAAAGTTGATGAAGCCACGGACCCCTGGGGCTTGAAAGTAACCCGAATTGAACTTCGTGATATTGCCCCCCCGGCCGACCTGGTAGAAGCCATGGCTCGTCAGATGAAAGCCGAACGGGAAAAGCGTGCCCAGATTCTTGAGGCTGAGGGCTCCCGTGAAGCGGCCATTAAAGTGGCGGAGGGGGAAAAACAGGCACAGATTCTCAAGGCGGAAGGTGAGCTGGAAGCTGCCAAGCGCGAAGCGGAAGCCCGTGAGCGACTGGCAGAAGCGGAAGCCGTTGCTACCGCCATGGTGTCTAAGGCGATTGCTGAAGGCGATCATCGCGCCATCAACTACTTTGTTGCCCAGAAATACGTAGAAGCACTGAAGGATGTTGCCTCTGCAGAAAACAACAAAGTCATTATGATGCCACTGGAAGCGGGCAGCCTCATTGGTTCTATTGCGGGTATCAAGGAGCTGGTGGGTGAAGCCTCCCTGGGGCAGGGAAGTAAGAAGGAAGCTTAATGGATATTGCGTTCACACTGGAACCCTGGCATTGGTTGATCCTACTTTTTGTCCTTCTGGGTGCTGAAGCGCTGGGTGCTGGCGGTTTTCTTCTGGGCAGTGCCGCTGCTGCTGCTGTGGTTTCGCTCTGGCTCTGGTTGTCCCCGGATATGGGCTGGCCCCTGCAGCTGGTGATTTTTGGTGCTGGCAGTTTGTTGCTCTCATTTGCCTACTGGAAGGTGTTCAAAAAGGTAAACAATAAGAGCGATAACCCAGAGTTGAACAACCGGGCATCCCAGCTTGTTGGCAGGACTGTCGTGCTTGATCAGGATTTGCCCGCTGGGCAGAGTAAGCTGCAGATTGGCGATACTCTCTGGAAAGTCGAGTCTGACAGGGCTGTGCCGCTGGGTAAAAAAGTTTCGGTGACGGGGCATCAGGGAATGATGCTTTTGGTCCGAGAACAGGTCTAACGGTATACGTGGAGTGTATGACGGCGCTCCACGTAGTTTCGATATTCAATTCTACCTGGGACAGGGTTGAGACTCCTTTACGGTTTCTTTATGCTTGTCCTCCTTCAATGGAACGATCGTATTTTTTCGGTAATCCAGTTTGATACCGTGATGTCCAGTGCTGTTTTTTTCTGGGCGATCAAGTTTATTCACCTTGCAGGATGTTCAAATGCAACCCAGTTCTACAGCCGAGTCGACGCAATCGAAAGGTCAGGTTGTTCAGTGGCTCCTTGTTGCGCTGATGATCTACCTATTGCTGGTCGCTGTCGGGATGATTGGTTCCGGCTTTAAGTGGGCTTCCGGTGGTGCTGACGGTGCACGTCAGTTATTTGCTTTTGCCACCAACCCAATCATGGGGCTGGTGGCTGGTGCGCTGGCAACCGCCGTTGTCCAGTCTTCCAGTACCGTAACATCAGTGATCGTCGGGCTGGTGGCTGGTGGTCTCCCGGTAGCGACTGCCATTCCAATGATTATGGGTGCCAATATTGGTACCACGGTGACCAATACACTGGTCAGTATGGGGCATATCGGTAAGAAAAAAGAGTTTCGTCGAGCATTCTCGGCGGCTACTGTGCATGACTTCTTTAACCTGATGGCGGTGATTATTTTTCTTCCCCTGGAGATTATGACGGGCTTTCTGGCGAAATCATCCGATTTCCTGGCCAGTTTGCTGGTGGGTGGAGACTCCGTCAGTATTAAGGGGTTGAATTTTGTTAAAGTGCTGACCGGTCCCTCCGTCGATCTGTTTAAGGGGCTCTATGGTTCTCTGCCGGATCTCTGGGCCGGTGTCTGTCTGGCACTAACCGGGCTCGCGTTTATTTTTATTTCCATTATCTATCTTGGAAAACTGCTTAAGCACCTGATGGTTGGCAAAGCCAAGCAGATTCTGCACAAGGCGATTGGTCAGGGGCCGGCTACTGGTATTTTCTCAGGCATGATGATGACCATTGCCGTTCAATCATCCTCAACCTGTACCAGTCTGATCGTACCTCTGGCCGGTAATGGTATTTTCAAACTCAAAGAAATTTATCCATTTACCCTGGGATCCAACATCGGTACCACGATTACCGCATTGCTGGCGGCAACGGCTGTGCATGGAGCCATGGGATTCTTTGCTCTACAGATAGCCCTTGTGCATCTGTTGTTTAATGTCTCAGCAGTGTTTTTGATTTACACTATTCCTTTCCTTCGCAACATACCACCGAGGCTTGCCCGTCGCTTTGCCCAGGTGGCTAGCCGGAACAAATGGATGGTGTTGGCTTATGTGGTGGGTGTCTTTTTCATTCTGCCTGCTATCCTGATCGCGATGACTGCCTGAGGAGGACATGATGACAACACTCAAGGAATACAAGGCGCACAAGAAGGAGTTGAAAGCTCAGATCAAGGAGGTCAAGGCGACGTTAAAGCGCCTTGAAAAAGAGCTGGAAGCTGAACGTCAGGATATGCAGCACGAGGAAGTGGATCACCTGGATGAGTACTTCGATAAAGCTGAACCTCATCTGGTGGATGTGAAAAAGCTGGGTGCCTCGGCCATTGAAGACTTCAAAAAATCGGTTTCAAAGCTGATGAGCTCAATTACAGGTTCAGACAAGAAGTAATCCATCGTTTCAGTGCTCAGATAAACAGCAGCGCTATAAAAAAGCCAGCAGTTATTTGCTGGCTTTCTTTTTTACATCATCAATGACACCAGCCAGTCCCTGTCGTTTACCGAGGCTGACTTCAAACCATTTTTCCTGAGCGAAACGTGGAAATTCATAACGCAGGTAGTAGCCATCTTTGTACACCGACAGGTCAAAGCTTCTGGCCAGAACACCGGCGGCGATCAGAATAAGAAAAACAGCTGACAGTAGTTTGTACATGTGTAGGTCCCCGATAAAGTTTCATCCATGAATACTTCCCGTTCAGTCTAGCACGATGTTCCGTCTATTGTACCCTCTGTTCAAAGGCAATCTGGCGACCTATCAGTTAGATCAAATGCCTCAGTACCAGAAACGACATCATTCCCAGGATAACGGTCATTAAGGTGTTTCTTGTCACCAGTGCAAGAACGACCACAACAGCGCCTGCTATCAGGTAATGGTTGTCTATGGAAAAGCTCAACCGGTCATCTCGCATAAATACAATGGGGGCCGCAATGGCCGTGAGTACGGCTGGCGCTGAAAAACTCAGTACCTTCTGAACATTGTCACTGAGTTTGAGTGGTAACCATGGTTCCATCAGAAGAAAACGGCTGCCAAAAACCAGGGCCGTTACCGCTAGTAGAATGAACCAGGTTTCCATTAATTGTCTCCTTTCTCTGTGGCTTTGGCATAGGCAAAACCAACGAGCATGGCCAGCGGTGCTGAGATCAGAAGCCCTGCCTGAATATGCAGTACCTCACAAATAACGGAGGCCACCAGTGCGGTGAGCACGCAAGCAAGGACGGCACCGTTCTTGATGGTTGGAATCACCAGGGCAATGAAGGTGGCGGCGATGGCAAAGTCGAGCCCCAGAGCATCCAGATTATCGATGCTTTCTCCGGCAATGATCCCTCCAAGGGTCGCCAGATTCCAGCCAAGGTAGAAACAGAGTCCTCCACCCAATGCATACCAGCGATCAAAGCGAGCCAGCTGGCCAGGGTTGGCTATAGCAAACAGCTCATCGGTTAACAGAAACCCTAACGTCAGGCGCCACCGCAGAGGCAGTGGGCTGATGGCTTTACGCATGACCATGGAGTAGAGAAAATGGCGGGAGGTGATCAGCAGGGCTGAAATCAGGATGCTACCAAGCCCAACGCCAGCCTGAATCATGCCCATAATGGCAAGCTGAACGGCACCGGCAAAAATAATGCCCGATAATGCCTGGCTTTGAAGAGGGTCAAAACCGGACTCAATAGCCAGAGAGCCTGTCAGAATCCCCCAGGGAAGAACGGCAACCGTTAGCGGAATAATCGCTGCCGCACCTTTGAAAAGGGCCCGTATCTTTTCATTACTGCTTGAGTACTGAACAACGTCAGCCTGAGACATAATCACCTGTTTCCTTTACAACCCATCTCCCTGTTGAAGATGTCGATAAGCGAATAAACTGACTCGTTTAGACCGTTGGCAAGAAGAATAGTTTGTGATGGATGTAAAATAGACCATTCAGGACGATGTTGGCCGGGATACGGCTGCCGCTGCTTTTATTCTTGCTCGCCAGAGCAGAAGGATTGTACATAAACTATTGCCCGCTATACCAGCCAGTAGGGAGCCTGTGTTAATGATGTGCTCCGGAGCCAGCCACTTCCAGAGAAAAAGGCAGGCAATGCCTGTGATGCAGGGCAGGTAGAAATTCCGTTTAGGGAGTGTGGGGTAAAACAGGGCAACAAATAGAGGGGGAAGCAAGGTTGGCCCCCAGGCTTCGAAGGTACCCAGCAGTACGTCCAGAATATCGTTCACTTGCAGCGCAATTAGAACAGCGCCTGCACCAATCACTAAAGTAGCAATGCGCCCGAGAATGAGCTGCTGCCGGTCGGGCAAATGATTCTTGAGGGCAGGCAGCAGGTCGTTGGAAAACGCAATGGCAGCCGTATTCAGATAACTGTCGCAGGACGACATGATGGCCGCCAGCAAGCCCGTAACAGTCAGCAGTTTTAGCCAGAGGGGCTGTGAACTGATCAGAATATTGATGGTTCTGTGGCTATCCTGTCCTGGTTCCAGCAAGCTGGCAATAACACCAATCAGCCCACAAAGCAGTGTGACGATAAGGACAACGACAGCAGTTAATCGCAGAGCTTTACTGGCTTCAAGGTGGCTGCGTGCCATGGTGACCCGCTGTATGGAAATAGGAATCAGGGCATCACCCAGCAGGAATCCCACAAAAATGATCAACAATGTTGTCACTTGCCCGGTAGAGTGGTTCTCTGCATTGTTAAGCTGGAACTGCTGGTAGGTTGCTTCAATCCCGCCAAGAAACCATATTCCCCAGATGGTCAGTGTCACCAGGGCGAGCAGGAGGATGATGGCCTGAATGGTGTCAGTTGTTACCACGGAGCGCACGCCCCCCAGAGAGCTATAGAGAATTACGCTGATGATCAGACATGAAGCAACGGGTAATTCCCAGCCGGGAACCAGCATGCTGACCACCCTCTGTATGGCAATCATCTGGGCAGTGACAAGGCCCATGCAGAAAATCATCCATAGGGTTCCACTGATGAAGCGGATGTCTTTTCCTCCGTAAACCTGCCCAAGAATTTCACTGAAAGAGAGGCAGTGACGCCATCGATATATTCTGGGAGCCAGCTGCGCGGTTAACCATAATTGCAGTGAAAAACCAAGGCAGCCCAACGGATAGAACCACTCACCCCGATACGCTTTCTCGGCATTGCCCATAATCATGCCCGCACCAACGCCACTGGCAAGAATGGTGCAATAGATGGCCAGTGTCCCAAAAGCATCACGATCGAGAGCGAAGGCAGCAAAGCTGCGGATTGATTTCAATTGATAGAGACCAACCAGCAGAAAGAGCAGAGGAGGAAGTAGGAGAACAGTGATGATCATGGTCATGGATTCAAAAGGTTGCTGGCCTGACAGAGATACACTGAGTAATCTGTCCCTGAGACTCTATGCC
Organism: Endozoicomonas sp.; assembly: GCF_965196975.1. Taxonomy (NCBI): domain Bacteria; kingdom Pseudomonadati; phylum Pseudomonadota; class Gammaproteobacteria; order Oceanospirillales; family Endozoicomonadaceae; genus Endozoicomonas; species Endozoicomonas sp. Next base: position 2,003,973 of record NZ_OZ239981.1, on the reverse strand, counting down.
TGTTTGGACACTCCGCAGTTTAAAAAGTTTATTAACACATCATTTTATAATGGGGGTCGCTTGAATCATTTACAGTGTAGTTCTTATGCTAATCCGATCTTCTGTTCTTTTACTGATGACGGTCGTCTTTATGACATCTCTTGCTGATGAAGCTGAACTGAGAATAGACACAAAAAGCTTTGTTGTAACATTGGATGGTTTGCCAACCCCCTCGTGTCACGCAGCCACGGTCGTTGAAACCGCTCCTGGCCGATTGATGGCGGCATGGTTTGGTGGCAGTCAGGAGGGAGCCCCGGATGTACGCATCTGGGGTGCACATTACGAGCAGGGACGCTGGAGTAACGCTGTCCCTCTGACGGAATCCTTAATGGACGGTGACGAGGCGCATTGGAATCCGGTGCTGTTCAAGACGGACAATGAACTGGTTCTGCATTTTAAAGCGGGCAAATCGCCCAGGCTATGGCGCGGGCTTTATAGAACATCCATTGACAAGGGACTGAATTGGAGCGGTGTACAGAGTCATCCGGCGGGTTTTCTTGGACCCGTGAGAAATAAACCTGTGAGCTTGCCGAATGGTCGTCTTATTTACCCTTCCAGCACCGAGCATCAGGGTTGGAGAGTGCATTTTGAACGGCCACTGCCCCAAGGCTCCCGCCGTATTGAGGTTGGTGACCCACAGATGCTGGGCGCCATTCAGCCGACCATATTGACCCACTCTGATGGCAGGCTTCAGGCACTGTGCCGAACACACTCTGGTGTGATTGCAGAGACATGGTCTCTGGATAACGGTGATAACTGGTCAGAGTTGGAGCCAACTGAATTACCAAATCCAAATTCCGGTATTGATGCCATTACCCTTGGTAATGGTCTGCATCTGCTGGTTTACAATCCGGTGATTGCCGGGAGGACACCGCTTGCCATAGCTCTGAGTAAAGATGGCGTTGACTGGCAGTTGGAAACGGTACTTGAAGAGGGTGATGGTGAGTTTTCCTATCCCGCCGTGATTGAAGACTCTGGCGGTAAAATTCATATCGTGTACACATGGCAGCGAAAGGCCATTCGCCATGTTCAGATAGACTATAAAAAGTGAGTGAGAAATCAGTATGAACGACATTCAACGATTATCTGATCCATTTTATGATGCCCATGGAAAGTTGATTTGTCAGAGCTTTCGTCAGTTGACTGGAAAGGAATTAATTCCAGCCGGCTCAGATAAGCCGGCAATAATGGCTATCAATGAAGCACCATTTGCTCTTGTTTCTCATGGCCGCGGTGAGGATCCAGTATTCAATTATGGAAACAGGACAGCGTTAACATTGTTTGAAATGGATTGGGAAATATTTACGACGTTACCTTCAAGGAAGTCCGCGGAGCCAGTGCATCGTGATGAACGTAAACAGCTGTTGTATGAAGTGGCAGTTAAAGGCTATATAGATAATTATTCCGGCATTCGTATTTCAGCAGCAGGTCGGCGCTTTTTTATTCATAATGCCATTGTCTGGAATCTTATTGATTCAAATGGCGTAAAACATGGGCAGGCCGCGATGTTTGCCCAGTGGCAGTATTTATAAATATTTTTTCATGTCCTCTGGAAAAGAGACTACTTTATATTAGTCCGTGCAGGGTTGATCTGATGTGATAAGACCCTGTGTCATGTTGTGACCTGTGATCAGGTCTTTTTTCTGGAGATTTATTATGAAGAAGTGGCTGATGCTTGCCTCTGGGCTTTTCTTTTCAGTGGGTGTACTGGCCGATGTGCCTGTTGCAACAGAGACCACTAATGAAGCCGTTTCTTCAGATCAACTGGTGCAAGCACTGCCTCCAAAATATCAGGATGTCAGTGATGTAAAAGATATGCTGGAGGCTCTGGAAAAGGATGAACTAGTACCAGTGACAGGTTTCCAGTCCATCAATGTTGATGAGAGTGTCGTTTATTTTCGGGATGAATGCAAAGCCGTATTCAAGCGCGATGATTCAAAGGACAGTCTGCAGGAGGGTTTTGTAGGCCCTGCGGCTTCTCTGGTTCTGGATCATATTGAGTGTGAAGCTCAAAATCCGTAGTGTGCACGCCTTGTAGTCTGGTTTCATGGCTAATTCAGACCGGCTCTGGCAATAGATCACCTTATCAGCGTATGCTGTCGTTTTTAACTGGCAATCAGTAGATAGGGTGATTTGATGAAACGGTGTATTAGTGTATTTCTGGCTGTTTTATTTCTGGCTGGGTGCTCCCCTGAGGTTGGCAGTGAAGCATGGTGTAATGACTTAAAGGAAAAATCAAAGGGTGACTGGACTGCGAATGAAGCGGCCGATTTTGCCAAACACTGCGTGTTTAAATAGTCTTCCAAAGCTCTGACGTCATTTCATAAGACTTTGTATCGTAAAAACGCCTTGTGTGTAAAAGACTTGTTGCTCTGTAGTCGTTCTGCATACAGCAAATCTTATGACTCATAAGGCGTTTTTCTCGTCAGGCTCCTCTCCAATGTCGCATCAGGGATAATCTGTTGCATAACCCTGCATCTTGCAATGTTTTGCCCTGCTTTGAATCCTTGCCTTCAGCACAAGCTTTCTGGTTTGAGTTGTTGATTAAGGAAACTAATCTCAACAGAGCCTACACTCTTACAGAGCAATCTGGCCGCTATCGGCAAGCACTTGTGTTTTGCCAGGTATGACAAGTATTCCACTGTGTCTGAGGTTTATCATGGAGTTAAATGAAATACGCACCCGCCTGTCCGAGTTGAATACGGCCCATCTTGCTGATGCTGACAAGCGCCTCAGGGTTATCAGTCCAGCCATAAGGCCACTTCAAACGGGTCTCAAGCTGGTAGGGTTGGCCTATACCGTGAATTGTCACAATGATTTCCTCACGGTTATCAAATCCATTCAGGATGCTCAGGAAGGCGATGTGATTGTCATCGAAACACAGGGTAGTCGGTTGGCTGTTGCAGGGGAGTTACTGTCTACTGAAGCAATGCGCAGAGGTATTGCCGGGTTTGTTATAGATGGTGCTTTTCGTGATTCAGCATCGGTCCGAACCATGAACTTTCCTGTTTATGCTCATTCCATAACACCTATGTCGGGAACGTCCAAGCGGGTATTCCATACTCAGGAAGTGATTGAGTGTGGTGGTGTTACCGTTCATCCTGGCGATGTTGTTTTTGGTGATGATGATGGTTTACTGGTGTTATCTCCGGAAGAGGCAGAGCGCCTGATTCCGGTTGCAGAAGATATTAAGGCGAAGGAAGATCGAGTGCTGGCCCGGCTTCAGAATGGGGAAGCTTTCTGTGATCTGATTAATTTCAATGAACACTGGCAAAAGGTTGAAGCCGGTGAAAAGAGCGAACTCCATTTTCTGTCAGACTGACTCAAGAGGAGAGCAGCTGATTAAATGTTGCTCAAGACGTTACGTAATATTATATTATTTTTAGTTTTCATACTCTTCCAGAGCTAAGTCTTTTTCATTACTTTGTTTTTTCATCTTATTTTTAGTCATTACTGCTGGAAGAGTCATTGCTTACAGGGACATGTAAAATGACAATAACAACAGCACCTGTTTCCAGATTCTGTCATTCTGTTTTTCACTCTTTTTCCATTAGCACCAGCCTTCTTTGTATCTCTCTTGCCTTGACCGGTTGCAGCGACAACAGTCCTGAGGTGTTGATGGGAAGCGTACCAAACATGTCGGATAACAGCACCATACAGAAAGCCTACGAGCGTTGTGTTATGGAAACGCAAGAGGAACTGGTAAAAGACAATCAGGGGACGCCTGAAGATATTATGGCTGTGATGTATTCCGGAGTGCTGCAGACCTGTGAATCGGCCGTTGTTATTACCTGTGAGAAAGGGGTGGAAACGGATTCCTGCAAGATTATTCTCGATATCTACAAACCCTGAGCTGAAACTGCGTTGTTGCCTGAGGCAGTAATGAGAGAATTTATACCTGAATTTTACTCCACCGCCTCGATTTCCACACAGCAAGAAAGCTGACTGAAGTGATCATTCTCTGAAGTGTGGGTACGACCCAGACTGCGGTTAGGCCAAGGCCGAGAATGGGACCAATCAACCAGCACAGAGGCAGTAGGATAAGCCATTGGGCAATAAAGCGGATACAGAGCACGGTTCGGTTGGCGCCAGCCCCAAGCAAGGCCTGGACAAAGACCAGCGACGGGGCGTCAAGAACTAAGCCAATACCCGTTAATTGCAGTGGTATTGCTCCCATCGCCAGCAGTGATGGGTCATGAAGGAAAAGCGACAGAACGGCCTCTGGAATAAAGATTAATGGCAGACTGAGTACCAGCAGGACAGCGCTGGCGGTATACATCACTTCCTGTCCCCATCGCCAGGCCACTTCTGGCTGACGGGCGCCAAGGCTCTGGCTGACCAGTGTGTTGGCGGCCATTCCCAGACCCAGGCCCGGTAATATCAACATCAGAGAGATATTCAGCAGAACATGGGCAATGGCCATTTCACTGATGCCTAATTGGGCAACAATGGCAAATAGCATCATCATGCCAAGAGCAAACAAGGTTTGTTGCAGGGAATCGGGAACGGCAAGAAATACCAGACGTTTTAATGCCGCCCAGTTTTTCGAGCGCGTTAAAAAGCCGTATTTTCTGGCGCGTTTATTGAGAATCCATAGATTGAGAAAAGCACCCAGGTACATGGATAATAAGGTTCCCAGGGCGGCCCCTTTTACTCCCATGGCGGGCAAACCCAGTTTCCCGTAAATCAGTATGAAACTGAGAATGACATTGCAAATATGAGTGCAGACCAGCAGTTTAAGAAACCCTTTGGGCTCACCAATACCGTTCCAGAAGCCACGAAATGAGAGGTTCATCGCCGCGGCGGTAAGGGCCATCACCCGAATCTGAAAATAGTCGGTTGCCTCCCCTTTGAAGGTAGGGGAGCTTTGATCAAATAAATCCAGCAACCAGGGAGCCGCCATAACCAGAATAATACTGAGCGGCATGGCAAAGCAGAATGCGATGATCAATCCGTGATTGGTTGGCATTGCACACTCATCAAGGCGGCCAGCACCTACGCGGCGGGCCACCTGAGCCTGAATGGCAGCGGAAAGGCCAGTCATCAACGACAGCGCTACAAAGTTCGCATAGCTACCTGCACCGACCGCGGCAAGGGCGTTCTCCCCCAGGGGACCCACCAGTGCAGCATCCACCAGGTTGATCATACTCTGCGAGAGCATGGCCAGCATGATGGGGAAACCTAACTGAAAAATTGTGGCAAGCCTTTGCTTCAAACTGACTCCATTATTTCTAACAGTTTTAGATGGCAATTGGGCGGCGATAACACTTAGCCGTAAGGCTAGTTGATCAAGCCAGCACTCAGAAAAAACATACAGTACTTACCTTATAGCAGTACGCTATTTTCATGATGAATAGCAAGAATTGTATGCACTTTTATTAGGTTTTGTCTGTGAGTTAACGGCTATTTTACTGAAAATCAACAGAGTCCATCCAGAAAGGTCTGGCAGGAAGGAGCAATCAAGTTTGAAAAATGAACAGGGGTTTTAAAAGAAAAGGGGCTGTATGGCCCCTTATTCATTAATCGGCAAGGTTTGGGCGAAGCCAGCGTTCAGCTTCTTCTAAAGACCAGCCTTTACGCTCGGCGTAAGCCTCCAGCTGATCTTTATCGATTTTACCCAGGCCAAAATATTTTGCTTCCGGGTGTGAGAAATACCAGCCACTGACACTGGCCGCAGGCATCATGGCAAAGTGTTCAGTGAGTGATACGCCTGCATTTTCTTCACCGTTCAGCAGCCTAAATAATGTAGCTTTCTCTGTATGGTCCGGGCAGGCAGGGTAGCCGGGTGCAGGGCGAATACCGGCGTATTTCTCCTTGATCAAGTCATCATTGCTGAACTGCTCATTGGAGGCATAGCCCCAGTACTCTTTTCGTACTTTTTCATGCATGCACTCAGCGAACGCTTCCGCCAGGCGGTCTGCCAATGCTTTCACCATGATGCTGTTGTAGTCATCACCGGCTTGTTCATATTCCCTGGCAAGTACATCTGCACCAATACCTGCCGTTACCACAAACCCGCCCACATAGTCTGGTAAACCGGTTGATTCCGGTGCCACAAAGTCAGACAGGCTGTAATTGGGCTTGTCCTCCGGTTTGGGGGCCTGCTGGCGGAGATGATGCAGTGTTGTTCTGACGTCACTTCTTGCTTCATCACGGTAAATGGCCAGATCGTCCTGATTGACCTGGTTGGCAGGCCAGAAGCCAATGGCTGCCCTGGCACTGATCAGCTGTTCGCTGATCAGCTTATCCAGCATCTGGCGTGCATCGTGATAAAGGCTGGTGGCTGCTTCACCGACCACTTCATCTTCAAGAATGGCCGGGAACTTACCGGCCAGATCCCAGGTGATAAAGAACGGTGTCCAGTCGATGTAATTGACCAGTTCATCCAGTGGGAAGTCGTCAAACACCTTAACGCCGGTAAATGCCGGGACCGGCGGCTGGTGACGTGACCAGTCCGGCTTGAAGGCATTATCCAGTGCTTCCGGGTAGGTGAGGAGTGCCCGTTTGTTACCGCGTCTCTCATGACGGACACGGATTTTTTCATACTCGGAACGGGTTTCTTCAATCAGGGCTGGCTTTAATGAATCGCTCATCAACCGTGTTGATACCCCTACACTGCGGGATGCATCGGTAACGTAGATGGCGAGGTCATCCTGGAACTGTGGCTCAATTTTGACGGCGGTATGGGCCCGTGATGTGGTGGCACCACCAATCATCAGTGGCAGTTTGATGCCCTGGCGCTGCATCTCACTGGCCACATGAACCATTTCATCCAGCGATGGGGTGATCAGGCCACTGAGCCCGATGATATCAACGTCTTCTTCCACCGCAGTTTTCAAGATGGTGTCACAGGGCACCATGACCCCAAGGTCAATAACCTCAAAGTTGTTACAGGCGAGCACGACGCCGACAATGTTTTTACCAATGTCGTGTACATCACCTTTTACCGTCGCCAGCAGAATCTTGCCATTGGATCGGGCAGAGGCACCTTTCTCCTCTTCAATAAAGGGCACGAGGTGAGCGACCGCCTGTTTCATGACCCGGGCACTTTTTACCACCTGGGGCAGGAACATCTTGCCGGCACCAAACAGATCACCCACCACGTTCATGCCATCCATCAGCGGGCCTTCAATCACCTCAATAGGGCGGGTGGCTTCCAGTCTTGCCGCTTCAGTATCTTCAACAATCCAGGTGGTAATGCCTTTGACCAGTGCATGCTCCAGTCGTTTGTTAACGGGCCATTCCCGCCAGGCCAGATCTTCCTCTTTTTTGCCTGAGGAACCCCCTTCGCGGTATTGATCCGCAATGGCCAGCAGTCCTTCAGTCGCATGCTCTGAACGGTTGAGAATAACGTCTTCAACCTTGTCTTTCAGCGCTCTGGGAATTTCTTCATAGATCTCCAGCTGGCCGGCATTCACAATGCCCATAGTCAGTCCGGCCTTGATAGCATGGTAAAGAAAGACCGCATGAATGGCTTCCCGAACCGGGTTGTTGCCCCGGAAAGAGAAGGAGACATTACTAACCCCACCTGAACTCATGGCATGGGGCAGATTTTCTCGAATGTATTGAACCGCATTGATGAAGTCGACCGCGTAGTTATTGTGGTCATCAATACCGGTGGCTACCGCAAAAATATTGGGATCAAAAATAATGTCCTGGGGCGGGAAGCCAATTTCATTGACCAGAATATCGTACGATCGCTGGCAGATTTCTATTTTCCTGGCTTCGGTATCCGCCTGGCCCTGTTCATCAAAGGCCATGACAACCACTGCGGCACCATAATTGCGGCAGAGACGAGCCTGTTTCCTGAAAATGTCTTCGCCTTCTTTCAGACTGATGGAGTTCACAATGCCCTTGCCCTGTATGCATTGCAGTCCTGCTTCGATGACCTCCCACTTGGAGGAATCCACCATGATCGGAACTCTGGAGATGTCCGGCTCGGAGGCCACCAGGTTAAGGAATGTGGTCATGGCGCTTTTGGCATCCAGCATCCCTTCGTCCATGTTGATGTCGATAACCTGTGCGCCGTTTTCTACCTGGTCACGGGCTACGTCCAGGGCAGTGTCGTAATCCTCTTCGATAATCAGCCGTTTGAAACGGGCAGAACCGGTCACGTTACAGCGTTCACCCACATTGACGAACAGAGAGTCCCGATGAATGTTAAATGGCTCCAGGTCACTTAAACGACAGGCCACAGGAATTTCAGGAATGGCACGACGGGGAATGTCAGCTACCTTCTCAGCAATGGCTTTAATGTGTGCCGGTGAGGTACCACAGCAGCCGCCAATAATATTGACCAGGCCGGAATGGGCAAACTCGGCGACAATCTCCGCCATCTCATCCGGACTCTGATCATATTCACCAAAGGCGTTGGGTAGACCGGCGTTAGGGTGAGCACTGATCCAGGTGCCTGCGCAGTTTGACAGTTCTTCAAGATAGGGGCGTAACTCACTGGCACCTAAAGCACAATTCAATCCAACGGATATTGGCTGGGCATGTTCTACTGAGTTCCAGAACGCTTCCGTCGTTTGACCGGACAGAGTTCGACCGGAGGCATCGGTTATGGTGCCGGAGATCATGATCGGCAATGAAAAGCCCAACTGCTCAAACAGGTCACGAACCGCATAGATGGCGGCTTTGGCGTTCAATGTATCAAAAATGGTTTCAATCAGCAGGATATCTGCGCCGCCCTCAATCAATGCTGTTGCGGCCTGCTGATAAGCGGTCACCAGCTCATTGAAGCTGGTGTTTCTATAGCCGGGATTGTTGACATCAGGGGAAATGGAAGCGGTTCTATTGGTTGGACCAAGAACACCTGCTACAAAACGTGGCTTATCCGGGTTAGCCCGTGTGAACTCATCAGCGACTTCGCGGGCAAGACGTGCGGCTTCACGATTAATCTCCGGTACCAGATCTTCCATCTGGTAATCCGCCATGGCGATGGTGGTGGCATTAAAGGTGTTGGTTTCGAGAATATCGGCTCCGGCTTCAAGGTACTCCCGGTGGATCTGTTGAATAATCGCCGGCTGGGTTAGTACCAGAAGGTCATTGTTGCCTTTTACATCGCAGGAATGACTGTCAAAGCGCTCACCACGATAATCAGTTTCCCCCAGTTTATAGCCCTGTATCATGGTACCCATGGCACCATCAAGAATCAGAATTCGTTGTTCCAGCAGTTGTTGCAGCTCAGAAAAGGCTTTTTTTTGATGTGGTGTAGCTTGCAGCATGGATAGCAGACCAGTATTTATTTTTTCTAGCGAGCTATGGTACCAGAATTTATCCCTTTATTGTCCCTAGTTTCTGGCTGTTTGAGAAAAAGTGTCAGTGTATAGGTTTTGAAAATAATCGGTCTATGGTTCCAACTTTATGGAACCTTTCGCAACGGGGGTTAACTAATTGATAATGAGCGTTAACTAGGGAAGAGAGCATGGATCCGACGAGTGGCTGCCACAACCTGACACCGTATGTTTTAGAGGCATTGAAGAGGCCTGAGCCACAACCCTGCATTGGTGTCCCCAAAGCGGTTGAAGGTGAAAAAAATATCAATGGTTTAGAACAATTCAAAGGCGAGAATGCAAAAGAAATTGTTGCCAGAGATGCTCGTATATTTGAAGAAACCGAAGAGTCTCATGTTGTAAGCTCACACGCTTTATTGGAATCAGCCCCTCGTATGAAGTCGGAGGAGTCTCAAGGTTTGTTACAGGGCGCTATCCCTGGTAGAACTCAAGAAAAAGAGACCCTGAGTCCGGATATATTGGCTGAGCACCTGGGTAAAATAGAAGATCAGATAATCCTTCTCATAGCAAACCATGGTGAGATACCACTGGATAAAATGATGAGGTTTAAATTAGCTGCTCTCTATATTCAGGAAAATATCCTCATAAGGATGTTACATGGTATGCCTAGCCAGGAAGAAGCATTCAGTAAGACTCACTCTCTTGGTGACTTATTACCGCAAACACCAAATGGTGTCGCTGATAAAAGTGTACTTGAACTATGGTGGATTTCTGATAACGAAAAATATTTTCCTAAAGCATGCGATGAGAGTTTAATCAAGCTTAAGTCTGCGTGTGAGCAATTGAAACTATCTATAAAGTTGTTCAACAAGAGCATGTCTTTTATGATGGCTTTTGAAAAATTGCTAAAAACAGACGCCACATCAGAAAGCGATGGTGATTCTGGCAGTTCAACTTCTTATATGTCTGAATTATTTGGGGATGGTGCAATAGGAAGAACCAGAGCTCTTCTTAAGCGTGGGGGTGATGACTCTTTTATTGCTGATCAGGAAAAAGCTGGTCAGTGCAACTCTGCTTTAGACGCTCAGGAAGGCCTTAGGCAGAATGAAACTGAAGTAGCTACTAAGGAATCTTTGGAAGATTCGAGGTCAGGACTGTGGCTTGAAAGAGAACAGCCTTCATTTAAGCTGATAAAACTTGATAAAGTAGTATTAGTATTGCATCACCTTTATCAAGAATTTAGTAATGACACAAGTGTTGGAATGATTAACGTTATAAATGTTGATATTCTTGATACTTACTTCAGACAGCTTATGTCTGAAACCGAGCTTTCATTTATTGAAAAAGAGATTGCACATTTTGCTTTTCTGCAATCACTGGCCCTGTTATATAATAAGATGGCTCTGGAATGTGCAGTTCTGAAGCTTGGTCACTCAGCTGTAAAAAGCACAACCATAAAGAGCGCTACTCTTGAGCAGTCGACTCATTATAATAGAATGCTACATAAAATGACCATTGACAGTCTCAATAATGGCATCTGTCGTGTTGCTGATTACTGGATCCTCAATCTTCTTGCTTCAGGGTTCTTAATGAATTACCGCTGGAAAAAATCCGATAAGAAAATGCTAGCTATGCTAGGTGCGGAATTGGAAAGAAGTCCTAAACAACAGACAGAAATCGCACTTTCAAAATATACTTGTATTTCAATATCAGAAGTATTAGAGGACGTTGAAGCGTTTGAGTGCATTGCTGAAAACTCTTCAAAATACAATACAGTTGCACTGTTAACTAAACTTTGGAATGATCTTGGGTTTTCCCTCTGGCCATATTCTACCACTTTGAATCCGGAAAAGGCTCTTGAATATCTAACTTTTATTCAAAGTGAGATCAGTGACCCTCATAACCAAGACGCAATGATAATCAAGCAGTCCATGGAAGTTGCTTATTCTTTAATTTTATTGATGCGCGGATCGACACCAACTGCACAGCTATGGTCAGAAAGAATTGCCCTGTATTATTTTATTTCTGGTGATCCTGCCAAAGCAACGGCTTTGCTTGAGTTTGCAAAACATAAAAACAAAACTTTTTATCTTGGGCTGGCCATGGCATCGAGGCGTGAATACCGGGTTGCTATTCAGTTTCTTGAAAAGGGAAATCCGAGAGATGTACGGATAAAAGCATTGCTAGGTGTTCTTTACGAGAAACTTGCCACCACCCAGGAAAAATCAGGTGAACAATTTTCAGAACTGCTCAGTAAAGCTGAACTCAATTATCGGGCAGTTATTACATCACGGCCTGAAATGAATAAACCTTTTGCGATATTACTTGAAAGGCGAAGCGATCTACTAGAGGCTTTGACTCGGTGGAAAGCTTACGAATGCTTTTTACATGATCAGGTAAATGTAAGTAGTTTAAGGTCGGTAAGATTCAAAACCCCAATGGAGCGTAAACTGGTTAGTGAAAAAATTTTGGATTTGGAGGAGCGATTAGATAATAAGTCTGAAAATAGTGCATCGCCTTTAGTGAGTAATAATAAATCACTCACTAAAGAATCTGAGGAAAATAAGCCCGAAGGTGAACGCTCCAAGAAAAGAAAACATAAGAAGTACAGGCAGACTTTTATCGATAGAAGGCCTGATTGTCAGGAGAAAAAAACAGAGGATATCCAATTAGAAAAAAGTTCTTCTACTCAAGTGCCAAATGTCGATTCAGAGCTGAATGTTAAAAGTGCATCAGGGATTGATGAACAAACTGATCATCAAGAGCAAAGTCTGGTTGAGAATGAATGGCAACTCGTGACTGGTAAGTCTAGATTGACTCGGTTTTATGTGGAACACGGCTTTAGTATTCCTTCCAGCTTCTCGATGAAAGAAGTTGAGCCGCACTGGGTTTCTACCCGCTCTTTCAGAAATGACTTAACCAATCAGCTTCTCCTCCTTGATGTTAGTAGAAATGATTATGATGGGGTTTTAGCAAAAATAAAACAATATGTGAAAAAGATTGAAAACCCGATAGCAAAGTTACACTTCATACAAAACAAACAATGGCTTTTGAGATGTCAGAGTTTTGATAAACATGCGCTTTACGCTCAGTGCAGCCGCTCTGGTCAATCAATTCAGGAATTAAAAAAAGAGTTACGGAAAAGTGTTTTGGATAGTGTACGGGGACAGGTCGAGCTTATTTTTCATCATGCCTTTCAGCGGTCACCTTCACCGCTTTGGTTTGATAATCCAGACTTGTTGGTAAAGGACTTTAAAAGCCTGATTGATCACGTTCATCCAGAGTTTTGTGTACAGGTTGGAGCGCAATTTTCAACAGCGGCCCACGTAATGAAAGATATTTATTGGGAGTTTACTCGGCAGAGGGATAATGGCCAGACATGCCACTCACTGTATGGCCACTCACCCAATTACTATTCTGATTTGGCAGAAAAGTTCTATGCTTTTCGTGATTTTATCGATCCGCACCATGTCTCGGATATTGTTTAGCGGCTTTCAGGAGAACGCCTGCTAATATCAAACGCTTATGTTTTATTGATTGATACCTGCTCAATAGCCACCCCGTTTTCCCGGCAGAACTGCGACAGCTCTTCCTGAGGGTTACGATCGTACTGGATGTCGTAAACGATGCGCTGGATACCGGCGGCTAACAGATTTTTTGTGCACTGATCACAGGGGCTGTGGGTCACATAAGCGGTCGCACCTTCGATGGGGGTACCTAACCTTGCTGCCCAGATGACTGCATTGAGTTCAGCATGAATCTCGTGTCGGAGCGACCAGGGGTGGTGCTCTTCGTAGTCGGCTTCATTGCAGTTGATATAGCCAGAAGGCGTGCCATTAACACCGGTGGAGAGAACTCGTCCGTCCTTGACCAGCAGGCAGCCCACCTGAAGGCGCACACACTTTGATAATTTGGCCAGAGAGTGGGCCATCTCCATGTAAACGGTATCGCTCATAAATATCAGGTACCTGAAACAGTCTGAAAAAGCGGGTATGGAGATTCATACCCGTTTCGATAGTAACAGATTCAGGCGACCTGTGGAGTAGCTTCTGATACATCCCTGGTGTTCATCAGACAGAAACCGGAGATGGCAACAGCAACCAGGGTAATGGCGGACAGTGAGAGTGTTCCTGCTTCCGGCAGGAAGCCAATCAACGCACTGATCAGCGTGGCCAGCAGCATCTCAATAAAGAAAATCAATCCTGCAGCAGTCCCCATATTCTCTTTCATATGTTCAGTGGCTCTGGCCTGACACAGTGGCATAAACAGACCAAGGCCCAGCTCATAAATGGCGATACCTGCAACATAGCCGGTAATGGATTGACCATCAGTCAGCAGGCCGCTTCCCAGGGAAACCATGGCGCCGATAATCAGCAGGCTGCCAGCGACCAGGGTACTCTGGCTACGGCTCATGTTAGCTGTCAGTTTAGGACCCATCGATGCGCTGAGCAGGTAGCTGGCAATCGCGACCGCAAACAGATAGCCATAGGTTGCTGGAGAGATGCCCAATTGGCCAATAAGGACAAAAGAGCCTCCGGCCACAAATACAAAGGCACCCGCAAACGCCGAACCGGCGGCGATAGTAAAACGCAGATAGCGTGCATCCGTCAGCACCGCTTTATAACCTGCCATCACAGAGTTTGCTGGTGCGGTTTCCGATGTTTTTTCCTGCTTTTTCTCAGGCAGAAGTGTCAATGCCAGCATGGCAATGACCGCCATTGCTGCCATCACGTAAAAGCTGTACTCCCAGCCGGCATACTCCTGCAGATAGCCACCGGCAATAGGCGCTGCCATGGGAGCAATGGTAAGACAGCCGCCAATATAGGCCAGCATTTTTACTTCCATCTGGTCGCGATAATAGTCACGAGCCATCATTCGGGCAACGGCCGTTCCAAAGCAACCGAAAATTGCCTGGGCAAAGCGGGCAGCAATAAAGAGATAAATGCTATCGGTCAGTAATGTTACTGCGGTGGCAGCGAGATAAAGAGAATACCCCATCACCAGGGTTTTTTTACGTCCCAGACGGTCTGCCAATGGACCGACAATCAGCATGGACAGGGAAAAGCCCAGCATGAATAAGCCAACACTCCATTGAGCGATAGCGGAGGTCGTTCCAAAAAACGCGGTGATTGCTGGTAGTGAGGGGGTGAATATATCAATGGACACAGGTCCTACCACCGCAAACAGGGTCAGGATGATCAGAACAAAAGCGGGGTGCTTTTCAGGAGTCAAGTGTCGCATAGTTGTCCGCTGGTTAATTGAAAAGGAGGCGGAGAATGCGACAGGTACGATTTATGAACAATCCGTGTTTATGCCAATTATCAGCATGTAGATGTCTATTTATATTGCGAACAGCAATTATATAAGGAGGCGTTGTTATGCGTTCAGTTAATCTAAATCATCGATGATAGAAGTTAATGTAATGCTTATATGTGTTACTATCGTACCTTTATAGGCTGTCGAACATTTCCACTCATGGCTCGACAGGCTCCTGGATCATTCATGGAGCAAGTAACTTGAGTTTTTTGAAATCAACATTACGTTTCTTTCACCATCAGTTTATCAAGCTGAGTTGGCTGGCTTTGCTGATGGTCTTGCTGGGGCACTTCATTTTATCCTGGACACTGATGTGGTTGGCCAGTGAATCAGCGCTTCTCCCGTTTGATCAGTGGTTCTATTTTTATGTCACAACATCAACCACCGTTGGTTATGGCGATCTGAGCCCCGGCAGTGCGCTTGGGCGGGTTCTGGCTGCACTGTTTATTCTTCCCGGAGGTGTGGTTTTTCTTGCAGCGGTTCTCGGGAAATTGTCATCTTTTTTTATTACGGTATGGAGAAGGGGAATGCAGGGCAGGGGTGACTACTCAGGGTTGGAAAATCATATTGTGATTTTTGGCTGGAACCGTAACCACACACCCAAAATGGTGGAGTTGATTTTTGGGGACAGCCGTCGTGAGAATCGCAAGGTCTTACTGTGCACCAGCCAGGAGATGGAGAATCCATTTCCCGAACGTGTGTTATTCGTTCGTGGTGAAAGCCTGACCGATCAGTCTTTTATCCAGCGAACCGGTATTGCCTCTGCGGCCAGAGTGATTGTGTTCCGAGACTCTGACGATCAGACTCTGGCAACCTGTCTGAGCATTGCCGCCACAAAAACAAAAGCCCATATCGTTGCCTGGTTTGAAAATCAGCAGATGGTAGATTTGCTTCAGTCTCACTGCCCGCAAATTGAGTGTCACAGTAATATCTCCATGGAGCTGCTGGTTCGCTCTGCTCAGGATCCGGGCTCTTCACGGGTTCAGCAGCAACTGTTATCAACGTTGATTGGGCCAACACAGTACAGTGTCCATGTACCTGAAGATTTCGCTGGCACTACCTTTGGTCGTCTACTGGAGTTTTTTAAAGTTCAGCATGAGGCAATCGCCCTCGGAGTGGCCGGGTCTGCGACCGGAAATGATCTGAGGCTGAACCCGCCCAGCAATGACCGGGTAGAAGCGGGGCAGGTCGTTTATTACATGTCCGCCCAGCGAATTCATGGGAATGAAATCCAGTGGGATCAGCTGTAACTGCCCGATAATTCATCTGCAGGGCCAGTCACTGTCAGTGATTGGCCTGAACCATTTCTCTATTGATTATTCATCATCACTGCAATCAAACCTGGTGGCGTTACCAACGGATTGATTCCCTCCCTTTACCGACCCTTTCAACGGATAAAAACGAAATCTGTCCTATACTGCTGCAGTAGAAGAAGTTCACGCTGTTCGATAATTACTGTGGCTGGTTCGAGTTCGCTGGTTTATTTGAAGTTTCAGAGGTCAGCCAGCACTTAGCCGGAAGCCATGGTTTTGTATTTACTTGAGGAGTAACTATTCAGCACCCAGCAAAGGCGTATTGTTGTAATTTCGAACCGCTTTAAGAAGCGCCTGAAATATGTTCAACCCCTGCTTTTTAGCAGATGATAAATAGCTTCGGATTCGGGTAAACATGGTACCTCCGTCTTCGCTTCTGAAGCAGCCTGAGATCTTCTGCTTAAGTTTGGCCATCCTGGCATCACGTTCACTGCCATTGTTATCGAAGGGAATTGAAAAGTCCGACATGAAGCGCAACGTTTCAACCTTAAACTCAATAAGCCTTTTGAACAGGTTGTAGGCCTTGGTATTCCTGACCTTCTTACGTCCAAGCACCTGTCGTTGTTTTTCCATATAAGCGGTTTCCTTCGTGAGAGCCCTTTGAAGGATTTGGTCGTATATCGTCTCAATGCGAAGCTGTATTGCACCAGGCATTTGAGTCAGACCGGCTGCTTTGTATTTCTTGCAGAAGTGCCAGGAGAGCGTAAGCAATTTCATCAGCCGCAGAGCCAGCTTATTCGCATCCCTATCGACAACTCCCTGAAGCTCTCTCAGATGATGGGCATTACAAAGCACATGCACTGCCGCATAGGCAAAGTAGGACTTCCAATGATCGTGAACCAGAATGCCTGCAAAAGTCAGCAGGATGCCCATTGCATCCATTGCTTCACAACCTCGCCTTTCTGAGAGGTAGTAAAGCGTCCATTGGTCATCTCGCATAATGTGTAACCACCACAGTGAACCGTCAACCCGCATGCCAGTTTCATCCGCTCCTGCAACCGGACTTTCTTGTAAAGCATCGCGGATACTCTGCTCAGTAGAGGCCAGGTTCTCATGGGTATAGGCAACAAAATTGGCAACAGAGCCTGCGCTGACACTCATGCAATAAATAGTATTGAAATACTCAGACACCCGGTGATATGGGATGAAGTGATACTGGTTTAAATGAACAGCCATTGCCTGAGTCACTTCTCCGTATTGAGCAGCGGCTTTCACTCCTTGGGGAAACTCAGCGGTGTTCCGTTTACCACAAGGACATACTTTAACGTCTGCCCAGTACGCGGTAACTTCAAATTCTCCGGGTCTACCTGGATCAAAAACCTGTCGCTCAATGTATTTGGTGGGTTTAATATCGATAAGCGAAGACTGGCAACAGCAACATTTTTCAACCTTCAGATGCCTGACATAATCGGGTAAGGCGACACGTCTCAAACAAGAGCCTTGATGACCTTTCTGGCCACCTGGTTTATTGCCTGAAGATGGTCTAAGGCTTTTGGGGTTCGGTGTTTCCTGTGAGGAGCAGGGGGCTTCTTTGGAAGATGTATCACCTTTATCACTCCCTTTTTTACTGGGCTTTTGATAACCATCTGACGATGGTGGCTTACTACTGTTTTGACTGTTTTTATTAACCCTTTCTTCCAGTTCGCTGCAACGTTCCCGTAAAAGCGCATTCTCGGTCCGAAGCTCTTCATTCTCTTTAAGGAGAGCTTCGGTAAACGGAGTAGCTGGGAAGTCTGGTTCCATACTGGAGATTTGTTAGAAAAATTGAGTATAAGATGATGGTCGAAAAATCAGAAAATTCCAGATTTATATGAAGGGTGCTGAATAGTTACCTTGAGGATACAGGTCGTGAGTGATCCCTCCACTGACCGTCGTCGGGAGTATAAAGCTCTGGCACTGGTCATCATTGTGCTCTTTCCTTTGTTAACGGTCATGTTGATCAGTAGCTATGGGTTTCTGGTCTGGTTCTCCCAGTTGCTTCTTGGCCCTCCGGGTCACGGGTAATCGTTGCTCGTCAATTCCACGTATCTGGCAATTCTCCAGCCGAGGGGCATTGGGGCGCGGGCAAACGTTGTCTCATGATTCTGCGGCGGACTGATTGTTTCCCAGAGTGAGAGTCTGATCAGCGTTCCTGAAACAAAAAGGCGATGGATGTATGGCTTTCGGAATAATTGAAAAAGTTATCAGGCCGTTATTATCGCTATGGCAGACATTATCAAAACCCGCTCAATACCTGAGTCTGGGAACGATTGCCATAGCTTCGTTTGTGATGGGGATTATCTTCTGGGGTGGCTTTAATACGGCACTTGAGGCGACCAATACGGAAGCCTTCTGTATCTCCTGTCATAGCATGCGGGACACCGTTTATCCGGAGTTGCAGGAACGGTTCACTGGAGCAATCACTCAGGGGTTCGTGCTACCTGTCCCGACTGCCATGTGCCCCATAACTGGACCCATAAGATTGCCCGGAAAATGCAGGCCTCCAAAGAAGTGTGGGGTGCTATTTTCGGTACGATTGATACCCCGGAAAAATTCGAAGCCAAGCGACTTGAACTGGCATCCCGGGAGTGGGCCAGGCTCTCCGCGAACAAGTCGCTGGAGTGCAAGAACTGCCACAGCTACAACAGCATGAAGTGGGAAGATATGTCACCTCTGGCAGCAAAACAGATGAAGGCTGCTGCCGAGAGAGATCAGAGCTGTATCGATTGTCACAAGGGGATTGCTCATCACCTGCCGTCTACGGATGGGCGGTCGCACCAGCTGCTGAGCGCAGTGAATATCTCAGTACCTGAGGTTGGCAAAAACTATTATGTCGTCCTTCAGAAACCCCTGTTCATGAGTGCAACCAGCAAAGAAGAGGCTGGAATGCTGAACATTGCCACAGAGATTGCGGTGACGGATAAGAGTGATGGCCGCGTTAAGTTCCGCCTCGACGGCTGGCGCAAGAGAATCGGTGCAGGACGGATTATCAATGAAGACTTTGGCATCAATATTAAAGAGGCGGAGCTGAGTAAAGAGGCGGCCCAATCGGATGCAGTGGTTAAGGTTCTCGATGAAAAAGTGGACGATGTGACCGGGTTGCCCTGGCAGAAAGTCACGGTTGATATGTGGACCGATGAGAGTGAGTTGACGGATAACGTCACCGGGATGTGGGATTTTGCCAGCAATACCTATCGGGAGGCGTGCAGTCAATGCCACAGCCAGCCTGAGGTCGCCCATTTTGACGCCAACACCTGGCCAGGCATGTTCAATGGCATGATCGCCTTTGTGAATATGGATGATGATACCCAGAATCTGGTGTTGAAGTACCTGCAGTTGCATTCCTCCACTTATGCAGGAGGACATGCTCAGCACGATGAACAGCCAGATGAGAAAGAACCTGAAGCCGCCCAGCCACTGGCAAAACGACAGTAGTCGAACCTGAACGAGGAGTAGTTGTTTATGACCATTAAGCGCCGTCGTTTTCTTCAGGGGATGCTGGCTGGCTCATCGGCGGGAATGCTGCCATTTTCAATGGTAAGAGCTGCGGCCAGTGAAGAGGGAGATGATGGTGTTATGGATGATGGCTGGCGGGTAACGGGCTCTCATTTTGGGGCGTTCAAAGCCTACCGTGCCAATGGTGTTGTTAAAGAAGTCCGCCCCTTCGAGCTCGACAGAAACCCTACTGAGATGTTGAAAGGCATTCAGGGCTCCATCTACAGTTCGTCACGCATCCGTTATCCGATGGTACGACTGGACTTCCTGAAGAATGGGTATAAATCGGATCGTTCAACGCTGGGTGATAATCGCTATGTTCGCGTGACCTGGCAGGAAGCCTATAACCTGTTAATCCGTGAGTTGAACCGTGTGCAGACCATGTATGGCCCCTGGGCGTTATACGCAGGTCAGACCGGCTGGCGGGCAACGGGGCAGTTTCATTCCTGTACCAATCATATGCAGAGGGCCATCGCGCTGCATGGGAACTACGTTCGAAAAATAGGGGATTACTCCACTGGGGCCGCTCAGGTTATTTTGCCTTATGTGATCGGTTCAACCGAGGTTTACTCTCAGGGCACCTCCTGGAGTTTGATTCTTGAAAATACTGACACACTGGTTCTCTGGGCTAATGACCCGCTGAAAAACCTGCAGGTAGGCTGGAACTGTGAAACCCACAGTGGCATCGGATATTTAAAACAGTTGAAGGCCAAGGTTCAGGAGAAAAAAATCCGCGTGATCAGTATTGATCCGACGGTGACCAAAACAGCGGCATTTCTGGGCGTAGAAACGGTCTATGTCAACCCACAGACCGATGTCCCGCTGATGCTGGCGATTGCCCATGAGATGATCGTTAAGAAAACCTACGATGCCGAATTTATCCGGGGTTACTCACTGGGCTTTAAAGAATTTAAAGCGTACGTCATGGGTGATACGGATAAGACGCCAAAAACGCCGGAATGGGCGGAACCGATCTGTGGTGTGCCAAAGGCCAAAATTCGTGAACTGGCCGGCATACTGACAACGGGTCAGGTGCAGATTATGATGGGGTGGTGCATTCAGCGACAACAGCATGGCGAGCAGCCCTACTGGATGGGCGTGGTGCTGGCCACCATGATTGGGCAGATAGGTCTGCCTGGTGGTGGTATCAGTTTTGGGCATCACTACTCATCCATTGGGACACCGTCGTCCGGTGGGTCCGGGCCGAATGCCTTTCCCCTGAATCCACCGGAGGATGTGCCTCCGATCTTCGATAATGATGACTTTAACGGCTACTCAAAGGTGATCCCCGTTGCCCGGTGGATTGATGCCATTCTGGAGCCGGGTAAGGTGATCGATTATAACGGCGGCAAGGTAACGTTGCCGGACTTGAAGATGATTGTGATATCCGGCAATAACCCCTGGCACCATCATCAGGACAAAAACCGGATGAAAAAAGCATTCCACAAGCTGGAGTGCGTAGTGACGGTGGATTATGCCTGGAATCCGACCTGTCGTTTTTCCGATATTGTGTTTCCTGCCTGCACTCAGTTTGAACGGCACGATCTTGATCTGTATGGCTCCTATGCCCAGCGAGGGGTGCTGGCCATGCAGAAACTGGTGGAGCCCCTGTTTGAGTCACGTTCAGATTGGGAGATATGGCGGGAGTTCAGTGCCCGCATAGGGCGGCACAAGGAATACACCATGGGAAGGGATGAGTTCACCTGGCTGAACCACTTATACGATGGTTGCCGAACCAAGAACAAAGGCAAGTTTGAAATGCCAGATTTTCCAACCTTCTGGCAGCAGGGGTTCTTTGATTTTGGTGAAGGAAAGCCCTGGGTGCGTCATGCTGAATTCAGAGACGATCCGGAAATTCACCCACTGGGAACACCTTCCGGGTTAATAGAAATCTACAGTCGAAAAATTGCCCGTTACAATTACAGCAACTGTAAGGGCCACCCAACCTGGATGGAAAAGGCGGAACGCAGCCATGGAGGGCCTGGCTCTGATCAATTTCCAATCGCTTTACAGTCCTGCCATCCCGATAAACGGTTACACTCGCAGCTCTGTGATTCCACCGAATTCCGTGAAACCTACTCGGTTCAGGGGCGAGAACCCGTTTATATGAATGCGGCTGATGCGAAGAAGCGAGGCATTAACGATGGTGACCTGGTTCGGGTATTCAATGACCGGGGAGAATTGATTGCCGGCGCAAGAATCTCTGACCGCTATTCACCGGGCGTTGCACGTATACAGGAAGGCGCATGGTATGCCCCTGTCAATGCAGAGATTGGTTCGGTGGATACCTATGGTGACCCCAATACGGTGACTCTTGATATCGGGACGTCTGATCTGGCGCAATGTTGCTCAGCGTTTACCTGCATTGTCGAAATCGAAAAGTGGCAGGGGGCTGCACCAAAGGTCACAGCATTTGGTGGTCCAAAGGTGGTCGATGTTTAATGTTTTATGCCGGAAAGTCGAGGAGGGTTGAGTTTCTTCAAAATTAATCGCCATGTACTTTATAAATAACAAGTGTTTAAAAGGGATTTTGTACTTCCCCCGTTTTAGTGGACACTGAAATCCAACTTAAACTGGGGGCTTTATGCCTGCATATAAGACTGGTAAAAAGACCAGACAATACACCAATGAGTTTAAGGTCACTGCCGTGCTGCTGACCTATAAACCCAACAAAATGATTAAAGATGTAGCCGAAGATTTGGATATACATCCTTTCATGCTGTCTCGCTGGCGAAAGGAATATCGAGAAGGAAAACTTGTGGCAGATAAGCGTAAGTTGCCAAAGCAACTCTCTAAGATAGCTCGTCCTGAACCTCAAACCGACAAACAACGAATGCGTCAGCTTGAAGCTGAGAATGCTGAACTCAGGCTGGAGATCGACTTGCTAAAAAAGTGGCAACGATTTCTAGCGGAGGAACAGCGACGAAGTTCAGGTTCATAAAGCAGTATCGATTTCGCTTTGGGATCACCAGGCTATGTTCCCGTCTTAATGTCTCCCGAAGTGGGTACTACGCCTGGTTAAGGAGAAAGCCTAGTGCCAGAGATCAGCAGGACTTATGGCTGAAGAAGCGTATTACTACATTGTTTCAGCAAAGTCGGGAAGTTTATGGCAGTCCTCGAATTCATAAAGCTTTGCTTAAACAAGGTATCAGTGTTGGTAAGAAGCGTGTTGAGCGTTTAATGCGTGAAGAAGGGTTAAAGGGACGTGTTGCACGAGTATATCGCCGGGTGCCGGGGTTACACCGTTTCTTTCAGAGCATTAAAAACAGGCGAAGAGAGTTACCGAAGCCAAGTCGCCCAAATCAACACTGGGCCGCTGATGTCACATACATCAGAGTAAAGAAAAAGTGGATGTACCTGTCTGCGGTGCTGGATTTGTATTCCAGACGAATTGTGGGTTGGTCACTGGGTAGCCGAAGAACGGTTGACTTGACGAAGGCTTCACTGATGATGGCTATCCGTAATAGAAGGCCGGAAAAGGGTTTGCTCTTCCATACTGACAGAGGGATTGAGTACAGAGCTAATGAGATACAAGCGGTACATCAGCGTTACGGAATTATCCCGAGCATGAACCGTCCAGGACAATGTACGGATAATGCTGAAATGGAATCATTTTTTCACTCTCTGAAAGGAGAGTTGATCAAGAACAAATACTTCTCAAGTGAGTATCATTTGAGAGATTCGGTGGCAGGTTACATTCAACATTTTTATAATCGGACTCGACTGCATTCGAGTCTTAATTATCAATCACCGGTAGAATACGAGACAGCATCATTGCTGTAGAGTGGTGTCTATTTTATCGGGGGAAGATCATTTCTTCGCAAAAACGAGTTCCATTTTTGAAGGTTTTCATATCCTTAAAGCACTTGGTTGATGGCCGTATTAACAGGAAATTGATTTGAATCATTTTCCTGTCGCTGAATGTACTCGAAGAGCTTTACTTGAGAAAGATTATGCATACTATCGCAAGATGGTAAAAGACGACTGTCTTTTGCTTTTTCTTTCAAAGGATGATTTGAGTGAATAAGAAAACTCTTCTTGCATTATCGCTTTCAATTCTTAGTCCTGTTGCTTTCGCCGGTGGTTATGCTGGTGGTAACGTGTCGGTTCTGGACTATTCAGAAAATGGCTTTGAAGATATGTCGGTCACTGCCGCAGCTGCAAAGCTGGGCTTTCAGGCAACGGATCATATTTTAGGCGAGCTGCGTCTTGGTTTTGGTCTCAATGATGACAGCGCTACCGCTATGGGCGAAGACATTAGCCTGGAAATCGACAATTACTTTGGCGCCTATGGCCGTGTCGGTATGCCTGTTGGTGATTTCTACCCCTATGCCATTGCTGGCTTTACCCGGGTTGAACTGACCGCCGGTGTTACCAGCATGGGTGTAGCCATGTCTGATTCAGGCACCAGTGTCTCCTACGGTGTTGGTGTGGATTACAGCATCAATGAAGCCATTAGCCTGAATGCTGAATACATGAATCTTTACGACAGAGATGCTGTAGAGATTGGTGGTTTCAGTGTCGGTGCCACGTACCACTTCTAAGGTAAAATGGCAGAGAAAGCGCTCTGCCATTCTCCCGCCACATATCCATTCTTTTGTTTTTATTTCCTGGTTGCTGTTTGAACTTACTGCGTTCAGGGGTATAACAATAGCTATACCTCGTAAAAGTTAGCTGACTGTGGGTGCCATGGATGGAAACAGAATACACACCGATATTTAATGACAGCTTCCAGCGCTGTACCGGTGACCCTGATTTTCTGGACCGTTTTTATCGGATATTCCTTTCCAGTTCCGAAGAAGTGAAAGCCAAATTTTCACACACGGATATGCAGCTTCAGAAGAAGATCATGTTGAAGTCCCTTGCCTATATGGTGCATGCAAATATTAACCCTGCATCAATTCACAAAACGGCCATTAACCACGATAAGCATCATCTCAATATTGCCCCTCACTTTTATGAGCTGTGGCTGGACTCAATGATTCAGGCAGTGGAGCAGACAGACCCGTGCTTCAATGAGAAAGTGGCGCAGGCCTGGAGAGAAACCCTCCAGCCCGGAATTAACCATATGATCAAGCAATACCATGCTTCCTGATGGGAAATATTCCCATTGTCGCCTTTCCCTTTCACCTCAGAGGGCGTCTTCACAACCAGCTCTGTAACGGAAGCTTGCTGTCAGTCCCGTGCAAAAACACAGGTTAGATAATATTCGATAGATTAAAGGCGATAGATCAATAATGACAGATGGCCTTTAACTCATACTTTACATTTGATACTTTAGTTCAGTTCATTGTCGGCACTGGTGTAGATATCGCTTATTTATTTTATCAAAAAGTGGTTGCTGAGCTGTTTCATAACTTGCTCCCGGATGTCAGTAAAAGGCAGAAGTAAAGTGACGGGCGGTAGCGTGCTTTTCAGATCTTTATGGAATTCACGCAGAGTTGATTGGAGTCAAAAAATGGTAATCCAAGGATGATGATTTGTGCAGCCTCCCCAGAAGACAAAGGTGAATTGGCACTGATAAGTGTTAGATGCTAATCGGAGTTATAATACATAATGAAGCTAATCGAAGCATTTTACATCCTTTATGCAGGCTACCTATCACTAGTACCGGCGGCAATTTTGTTCTTTACTTTTTCAAATTATGAGCAAGTTATAAACGATATCCCAGACACACAAAGCTTACTTGTTAAGATGGTGGGGTTATTCACTGTCTATTTAGTCTCTGCAATCTCTGCTCTTCTATTTTCTTTAGAGAAGGTTGGAAGAAAATATGTTTATTTAACTTCATTATTAGTGATTGCCTGGTTTTTCATTTACAGCTTATTTCTTGAAAAATTATCCGTTGGCTCCGGGGAGATGATCTTAGCAACTGTTCAGCTTGTACTTCCCACCTCATTATTTACTATTTTAGTTTGGTATAAGTACAGCCCAGAATCTTCAAACTCTAAGCAGTTAATCAAAAAGCTGCGCACTTTTTAGCCATGTCTAACTAAGTGTTCGTATTCGGCAGGCAGACTATCTGGGGTGCCGTAGGTGTCCCACGGGTGCTCTCTCTGAATGATTGAAACAATAGTGCTCTATTTTCACAGCTACTATGGGAACACCACTCATAATAGTTAACTGTCATGCCCGCTTCTGTTATTTCCAGCTCTACCAAAAGCATCGTTTTGCAAATTGAAGTTTCTATAGATTCAGGCAACATGCTGAATCTTGAAGATAGTTTACAGCGTGCACTCAATGAAGCCGGGCAGCTTGGAACAAAAGAGTTATTGGGGCTATTTGAATCACCCAATAAAGAACCTATCGTCGTTAATCAGCAGAAGTGGAACTACAAAGGAAAGGTTCTTAAGCACTATGAAACCTTATACGGTCGTATACCTTTGGAGCGCTCCGTATATCAGGGTGTCAGAGGTGGCAGTACTCTGGCAGCACTTGATCTTCGTGCCGGTATTATTGGTTCAGCTACCCCCAAATTTGCCAAGTCTATCGCCTGGAAATACAGCCAGATGCCAGCGCCTGCGGTAAAAGAAGATTTTGAGACCAACCATCAAAGGACGCTTTCAAATTCTTATATCAAGCATTTATCGGACAGAGTAGGTGCATTAATTGAAGACCAGCAAGACACTCACTACCACCTTCCTCCACTAAAAGAGCCTGTTGAAACAATAGCCATTGGTCTGGATGGAACCTGCATGCTGCTTTGTGAAGAAGGCTGGAGGGAAGCCATGTGTGGGACATTGAGCCTATATTCTGCAGATGGAGACAGGCTCCACACGATATATACAGCCAGTTCGCCAGAGTATGGTAAACAAAGCTTTATGAGCAAGCTCGACGAGGAGATTGCAGATCTAAAACGACTCTACCCAAATGCCACATACATCGGGGTAGCTGACGGGGCTAGAGAAAACTGGAGTTATTTGAAACAACATACCTCTGGGCAGATACTCGATTTTTATCATGCATCTGAATATTTAGCTGGAGCAGCGGAAGCACTGTTTCCAACCAGTAAGGCGAAGCGACACCAGTGGCTTGAAGACAGGCTACATAGTTTGAAAAACAAGCGTGGAGCAGCCAAAAAAATCCTTCAGGAAATTGAATCAGCCGAGCTCCCGAAAAAGACAATCGCACTGACAGAGAAGCGCTACAAAGCTGTGAGCTATTTTACAAACAATCACCAGTTAATGAATTATCATCAGGCGCTTAAACGCCATTGGCCAATAGGTTCAGGAGTTACTGAAGCGGCTTGTAAGACTCTGGTAAAGCAACGATTATGTGGTTCTGGAATGAGGTGGAAAGCAACAGGAGCGGAAGTGCTTTTGACAACAAGAGCACTGATCCAGAGTAAGGGGCGCTGGGAACAACTTTGGTCTGAGTTCATGACTGGAAAGGTTGAAGCTAACCTATGAGTCAGTTATCAAATTGAGAGAGCACCCTGTCCCACAACTTCGCGCTAACCATACAGGACTAGGTACAACCAATGAAGAGAATAATAACATCGCTTCTGTTTCTTCTATTTTCCTGCTTTGCATTTTCAGAAAACATACAAATTAAGGCTGCAGGGGAATTCGCAAATATTGATGTTCAAGAGCAGAATGAAATTCTAGGCAAGATTCTCAAAGGAGATAGAGACGCTATTGAATTGGTTGTTAAAGATCCCAGGAACTACAACCCTGTAGTCCTTTATGGACTATCAGCATCTCTTTTCAATAATGGGGAAAAAGATGATGCTGCATTCTGGTTTTATGTTGGTCAGCTCAGAGGACGAAGTGATGCCAATAAATCATTGGATATTAGTGCAAGGCAAGCAATAGCAATGCTTAATCAACGCTTTGGTGTGGCTATCAATCAATACGTAATGCAAGATTTGCCAAAGCTGAAGGAAATAGTGGCAAAGGCAGTAAGTTTTGATGAAAAAACTGCTAGAAATTATGATCCTAGATGGATTTCATTGCACGGCATGGATGTGTTTCTTAAGAAAGAAAAAATTGCTTTTGAACCTGAATCTAAATGGGAGGAGATTAATAATAAAACAAGAGCCGAATATTACGATGGTTTTAAGAAAGCTATAAAGAATTTTGAGCAACAAGGTTAATGAGTTTAGCAAGTGCTGTCCTTCAGTCTGGATAGGCTAACGCATGCAGCAGCTAAAAACTAAAGAAGTGAAATGGATTGTTTTCTTATAGGATCTAAGCGTTGTGAAAATAAGGGCGATAATTTTAACGCTTTCTATTGCAACCAGTTCTGTATTGCTAGGTGGCTGTCTGGCTATTGATACTGGTAATACCCTGACTCCTACATTCTCGGATGTTGACTATAAAAAAGTTAACGTCAAAGGCAGCCTTCTTACCGAAGACGATGGTGCTCTCTATAACTGTTATTTAGGAAGTATCTATAGTGGTCATAAGGTTCAGTCCACTAGAAATATGAATTACAACTATACCCTTCAGGTCTATAAGGGGGATGTTCCTGAGGATTTGATTTTCTGGTGTAATAAAGAGAAAGTGTATCACGAAAAATTTGATTTTAAGAACCAAACGGAGGTGAATATTGGTCTGGTTCGATTACCATGGACAACTACAAAAATTAATTTTTCAGGTCAAATAATAAGTCAAAGTGGCCAGAAAATTAATTACTGTCTTGTGTCGACAAAAATATCAGGAGAGGTCAGTACATTCTCTTCGCAATATATAGAAAATCCATCAAACTTTGACTATGAACTTGAGGTTAGTTATCAAAATCAATTTATAAATAAGGATATTGATTTGGATGTAACTTGTAATAGTCCTTATATCAAGCCTTTTGAAACAACTATTACAGCGGAAAATCGAGTTAACGTAAACTTGGGCACAATTTCTATACCTTAATGCGGCAATAGATGATCTAGCCAGGAAAGGTGCGAATGAGTCTAGCATCACCTTCGTCACCTCTGGCATTACTGACGCTATTATTAGAAAAAGGTAGTTATTCACTGTTTTCTTGGGTGCTCTCTCAATTTGATAACTGACTCATAGGTTAGCTTCAACCTTTCCAGTCATGAACTCAGACCAAAGTTGTTCCCAGCGCCCCTTACTCTGGATCAGTGCTCTTGTTGTCAAAAGCACTTCCGCTCCTGTTGCTTTCCACCTCATTCCAGAACCACATAATCGTTGCTTTACCAGAGTCTTACAAGCCGCTTCAGTAACTCCTGAACCTATTGGCCAATGGCGTTTAAGCGCCTGATGATAATTCATTAACTGGTGATTGTTTGTAAAATAGCTCACAGCTTTGTAGCGCTTCTCTGTCAGTGCGATTGTCTTTTTCGGGAGCTCGGCTGATTCAATTTCCTGAAGGATTTTTTTGGCTGCTCCACGCTTGTTTTTCAAACTATGTAGCCTGTCTTCAAGCCACTGGTGTCGCTTCGCCTTACTGGTTGGAAACAGTGCTTCCGCTGCTCCAGCTAAATATTCAGATGCATGATAAAAATCGAGTATCTGCCCAGAGGTATGTTGTTTCAAATAACTCCAGTTTTCTCTAGCCCCGTCAGCTACCCCGATGTATGTGGCATTTGGGTAGAGTCGTTTTAGATCTGCAATCTCCTCGTCGAGCTTGCTCATAAAGCTTTGTTTACCATACTCTGGCGAACTGGCTGTATATATCGTGTGGAGCCTGTCTCCATCTGCAGAATATAGGCTCAATGTCCCACACATGGCTTCCCTCCAGCCTTCTTCACAAAGCAGCATGCAGGTTCCATCCAGACCAATGGCTATTGTTTCAACAGGCTCTTTTAGTGGAGGAAGGTGGTAGTGAGTGTCTTGCTGGTCTTCAATTAATGCACCTACTCTGTCCGATAAATGCTTGATATAAGAATTTGAAAGCGTCCTTTGATGGTTGGTCTCAAAATCTTCTTTTACCGCAGGCGCTGGCATCTGGCTGTATTTCCAGGCGATAGACTTGGCAAATTTGGGGGTAGCTGAACCAATAATACCGGCACGAAGATCAAGTGCTGCCAGAGTACTGCCACCTCTGACACCCTGATATACGGAGCGCTCCAAAGGTATACGACCGTATAAGGTTTCATAGTGCTTAAGAACCTTTCCTTTGTAGTTCCACTTCTGCTGATTAACGACGATAGGTTCTTTATTGGGTGATTCAAATAGCCCCAATAACTCTTTTGTTCCAAGCTGCCCGGCTTCATTGAGTGCACGCTGTAAACTATCTTCAAGATTCAGCATGTTGCCTGAATCTATAGAAACTTCAATTTGCAAAACGATGCTTTTGGTAGAGCTGGAAATAACAGAAGCGGGCATGACAGTTAACTATTATGAGTGGTGTTCCCATAGTAGCTGTGAAAATAGAGCACTATTGTTTCAATCATTCAGAGAGAGCACCCGTTTTCTTAGTGTATAACAAGACGGTCCATTAACCTATGAAAAGTGCCTTTGTCATTATCTACTCTTTATGAAACTTGTTGAAAGCCAAGGAAAGTCCTTATCCCTCTGTGAATGTTCAATATCCAGGTTAATGGTTTGCCACTTGCTGGACTTCTGCTGGTATAGATAATTCAGATTTGAACTTCCTGCTCATCATTCTCAGATAAATCCCCGGAAACCACCGGTAGAATAAACTGGCCAACAATATGGCTTTACTGGGAAACAAGCGGCTTTTTCCCGAATGGCATGCATGGATAATCTGTTTTGCCATCCACTCAGCACTCTGAATATTCCCTATGGTTGAACGCGCATGGGTTGCCTTCTGGCCATTACCCGCCAGTGCATTCTTCTCAATATCCGTCGCCAGAAAGCTGGGGTAGACCATCAGAATGTTAAGAGGAAGATGGGCCGTTTCTGCTCTTAGTGTTTCAAAATACTGGTGCAGCGCAGACTTGGCTGCGCAATAGCCGGAGCGTGCCATAACCGGCATCCAGCCCGCCATACTGCCGATATTGATAATCGTTGTCGGCTTTTTCCGGCTTCCTGAATTGGCTAGCTGCTCAAACAGCTGTTGCGTGAGTTTGACCGGTACCAGAAAATCCAGGGCCATGACTTTTTCAATCACGTCTATTGAGGTTTCCCTGGCCAGTGAACGGTGGGTGATACCGGCATTGTTGACCAGCACATCAAGAGACGTGAAGTGCCTGGAGAGGGTGCCTTTAATGCATTCAATAGCATCTGACTCCAATAGATTGACAGCACAAAGCTCTATTTTCTGAGTGCTGCTGCTCATTTCGAGCAGAAATGCTTTTCTTGCCTCCAGCCCCTGCTGGTCCAGATCGACCAGACACAAGCTGTATCCTGCCTGCCAGAACTGTTGAGACAGAGCCCAGCCTAACCCATTGGCGGCACCGGTGATCAGGGCGACGGGTGCGTCCATCATTGCGCCGCCTCCCTATCAAGGTGTTCAGTAAACAGCTGGAACACTTCCGCTGACGTTTTTCTCGGGGTATAGCCAAACTGTTGTTTTAGTGCATCGTTGGCCAGCACCGGGCGGTAACGGAGAAATTTCAGCTGCTCTGGTCCATAGCGGGTGAGGCCGATGGTTTTACCGATCGCCAATGCAATCTTGAGCAGGGCAGGCGGTAGCGTAAATACCGGTTTATTAAGGAAGCGCGCAATATCTCTTAAGGTGAGAGCACCGTCTCCAGCGAGATTGAAAATACCGGATTTATGCTGCAGAACCCCATCACAGATAATCTGAACCACATCCTCATCCCAGATAAACACGAAAGGGGAGTCAGACCCTTTAATGGTCAGTATGCGTTTTTTCAGGAACAGGTTGGTGATCAAGTTACGGGTGTTTCTGCCAAGTACGGTTCCCGGCCGGAGGATCAGCTGCTTCAAACCCGGATAATCCACCCGGTATTGTTCAAGCATCTCCTCAACCAGGCGCTTATGCCACGAATAGGCAAACTCATAGTTGCCGCGCAGTGGCGAGCTTTCCTGTAACCAGGGGTCATTATCCGCATGATAGCCATAGGCCGCGCCACTGCTGGTGACGGTTAAATGGTGTACACCGGCCTGCAGGCAGGCTTCAATCACATTACGGGTGCCTTCTACATCGATACGGTAGTCACGCTCGCGGTCTTCACTGGCTTCCAGAACACTGGCCAGATGAACCACATGGGTAATTTGCTGACTGCGTAAGAGCTCAACCAGGGAAGCATCGCAGATATCCATTATTTCGATGGGGAAGTCAGCCGCCGTATTGGGTCGAATATCACAGCCAATCACAACCTGGGTTCTGGCCAGGGCATTCCCCACTTGATGGCCGATATAGCCGGCAGCGCCGGTAATCAGAATTTGGTTAGCTGTTGGCATAGCGAGCCTCCCTGGCATCAGAGCGTGCATTCCAGATCAGTGCGAGGCTTAACCCCGTCACCAGATGCAGAACACCCCAGAAGGCGGCAATAATCAGCATTCCTCCGTATTGCGGGAAGAAGGTGAACAGAATGCCCAGAGCCAGTCCTGAATTCTGAATGCCCACCTCCAGCGTCACTGCTCGCCTATCTGGCGTATTCAGCCGGGCCAGGTAGCCGCTGATCATACCGATCAACAGGGCGAGGGCATTGTGTGCCACCACCAGTAAAGCAAAGCTGCCCATATGCTCGATAAACACGCCCACATTGTTGGACACTGCGATCACGATAAAGACCATAAAGACCAGCAGTGATAGAAACCGGAACGGTGTGTCCGATCGTTCGGCAAACCTGGGGAACAGTTGCCCGATCACCATGCCTAGCAGGAGCGGAATGGCCAGCACCAGCGTCACCAACAGGAAGAGTTCAAAGGGCTGGATGGCGATCTCCTGGATTAAAGGACGGGTGACCGGGTTCAGCTGACCATAGAGGACAAAGTTAAAGGGCGTCATGACAATGGCGGCCAGACTGGAAACTGCCGTCATGGAGACGGATACAGCCACATTGCCCCGTCCAATATGGGTCATGATATTGCTGAATGAACCGCCCGGGCAGGAAGCCACCAGAATCATGCCCAGCGCCAGCTCAGGATCAATATCAAAGACCCAGGTCACCAGGGCTGTGGCGGCAGGCAGCACCATAAACTGGGCCAGCAGACCGATAGTGGGCGCAATGGGAGAGCGGAGAATCTGTTTGAAATCATCCGGTTTCAGCGTCAGTGAAACGCCAAACATCATCAGGGCCAGAATACCGTTCAGCAGTATCAGGCTCTGGGGATCGAAGTGGATTTGAACGTCAGTGAGCATCAAAAAGCCTCCGCCTGCGTGAACAGGTTATCGTTATCGGAGTAGTCTCTCTGCAACAGACGAATTCCCTGGTGTATGGCTTTCAGATACGAGGCTTTATCCACGTAATAGGCCATGCGCTCCAGCTCCAGATAATCCATTCCCCCCACAACCCGCTCAGCAAACTGCTGTTCGATGTTTTGCTCAAACACGGTTGCCGATGCTTTTTTATCCTGCTTCTGTCGTAGATACAGGGCAACCAGGTGGGCCTGATCGTCACGCCCCTGCCAGCCCAGACCCGCAGCTTCAACCATCCCCATCACAAAAATATTATTGTGTTCAGGATTGAAGACGTTCAGATGAAGCTGAGGTGCATATCCCTGCCAGTTCAGGTGCTTCTTATCGATAAACGGGTAGTGCAGTTTATAGCCAGTGGCTTCCAGAATGAGGTCATAACCCTGATTGGATCCATCACTGAATTCCACCATTTTGTCTGAAACGGATTTAATGGCAGGCCTTGGCGTGATGTCACCATGACCGATGTGGTGGAGAAACAGTGAATTGATGACCGGGTGACTTTCATAAAGACGGTAATCCGGGTCAGGCAGACCATAATCACTGGGCTTGCCAATAATCATGCGGATCAGCCAGCTGTCCACTATTTGCTTCAACCGCTTTGGCAGTTTTATTTTTCCACCCAGGCTGTCCGTCGGCTGGCCTTTGATGAATTTGGGCAGGAAGTAATAGCCACGCCTTACCGACATATCGACGCTTTTTGCCTGATGCACGGCATCAACGGCAATATCACAGCCACTGTTGCCACAGCCAATAATCAGCACCCGCTTATCTTTGAACAGTTGTGGGTCCTTGTATTGGGCGGCATGGAGGTGCTGTCCGGAAAAGTCACCCTTCAGGCTGGTTCTGTTCGGATGATGCAGGGTGCCATTGGCCAGCAGGACACCGGCAACGTCATAAGATACTTCCTGACCATCGGTTTCTGCGGTGATCCGCCAGTGATTGCCCTGGGGGGTAATGCTGTTGACGGTGTGTCCGAAGCGAAACCCTTGATACAGGTCGAAGTGTCTGGCGTATTTCTGAAAATACGCTTTCAGGTGCTGGTGGCTTGGGTAGGTCGGTACCGAATCATCCATGGGAAATTCGGCAAACTCGGTCTGCTTCTTTGAGCTGATCAGGTGTGCAGACTGGTACATGGTGCTGGTGGGGTTATCAATATCCCACAGGCCACCCACGTCGCGGTGAATCTCAAAGCCGATCCAGGGAATTTGATACTGGTTTAACCGTCTTGCCGTGCATAAACCCATGGGGCCTGCACCAATGATGGCATAGGGAAGCATTTAGCACTCCTTAACAGTCGTCTGTTATTGTTCTTGTTATTTTTATTGGGTTGACGCCTGACTTCTGTCTAACAAACAATGTACCCGTAAGGAAGCAAAATAACCTTGATTATTTGGGACATTGGCATGGTTAATTCGGGACATCCCACAGTTACGCAGCAGTTTACCAAGGCCATTGTGCGGACGTTGGAA
Organism: Endozoicomonas sp.; assembly: GCF_965196975.1. Classification (NCBI taxonomy): domain Bacteria; kingdom Pseudomonadati; phylum Pseudomonadota; class Gammaproteobacteria; order Oceanospirillales; family Endozoicomonadaceae; genus Endozoicomonas; species Endozoicomonas sp. The sequence goes on along the minus strand of NZ_OZ239981.1, from coordinate 1,969,869 downwards.
GACTCTGGGTTGAAGGTTTCTGACGAGCTGAGCGGCATTATTGAAGAGATTAGCCAGCACGCCCGGGTGCCCATGCCGTTACAGGATCGTCTCTGGCGCTCTCTGATTGACGCGTATTCTGAGCCGGATCTGGGTCTGCGGCTGGGGCGTTATGTTCAGCCGGGGAATCTGGATATTGTCGGTTTTCTTCTGCTGAGCTGTGACACGCTGGAAGACGCGCTGGACGCACTGATCACTTACCATCCCATTGTCGGGGAGGGCGGGGAGTTTCTTTCCATGGAAGACGAAGTAAGCTGCCGGCTTATTTATTCCCCCTTCCATAATGTCTGTCGAACCACCCGGGTGGAAGCGGTCATGGCCACGCTGGTCCAGTTAGCCAGCTATCTTACCGACAATCGATTTGAACCTGCCTATATCTCATTCCAGCATGCGCCATTAATGGACCCTGAGCGTTATGAAGCAATGCTTGGGTGCCCGGTTCGATTCGAGCAACTGGCTGATGCCATGGTCTTTCCACGGTCACAGTATGCACTGCCATTGGTGCAGGCCAATAAATCACTGTATGCCCAGATGCGACAGCTGGCCGATCAGGCGCTGACCGATATGCAGGAGCGGGATTTTCGAACCCGGGTCGTCCGTATTCTTACAGCACACCCGAACTGGGGAAAAGAAAAAGTGGCCGAGCAGTTCGGTATCAGTGGCCGGCATCTGAACCGTACGCTGTCCCGGGAAGGCATTACCTTCAAACTGTTGTCTGATCAGACCCGGCTTGAAATGGCAAAAGCACTGATGACTGAAGGGGTTTCCGGAAGTGAGCTGGCAGCACGACTGGGTTTTCATGATGAGAGCGCGTTTAACAAAGCGTTCAAACGCTGGACGGGTATAACCCCTGGAGAGTATTGCTGTGTTTGACGATCAGGCTCTTGGACAAGAGCCTGATGTGGACGAAGCGTTACAGTTTTCCTGCCTTATCCATGATAAAACAGAAAACCAATGCCGTGGCGATAAACCCACCGATAAAAATGGCGGGCATGGTGGCATAGCCCAGGAAGTGCCAGATAAAAGACTCCAGTGTGCTCATTGTATTCTCCTTGCTTTCGCTGGGGCTGCTTACCAGCCCTCAATACCATGCATATTAGGCAGCTCGTGGGCAATACCCTTGTGGCAGTCAATACAGGTCTCACCAGTAGGAAGCATCTTGTCCGTTCCCAGGAAGGCCTTGGTGTGACTCTCCATCGCTCGGGCAGACTGTTCGGAAAAGTCCATGTAGTCGAAGTTGTGACAGTTCCGGCACTCCTGCGAATCATTGGCCTTCATCCGGGCCCATTCACGTTCAGCCATTTCACGACGATGTGCCACAAACTTTTCATGGGTATCAATTTTTCCCGTCATTTTACCCCAGAGTTCTTTGCTGGCCTGAATCTTTCTTACCAGCTTGGTTGTCCACTCCTTGGGTACGTGGCAATCGGAGCAGACAGCTCTGACACCTGACCGGTTATTGTAGTGAATGGTGGCTTTGTACTCTTCAAAGACATTGTCTTCCATTTCATGGCAGCTGATACAGAATTCTTCTGTATTGGTTTTCTCCATACCGGTATTGAAACCGCCCCAGAAAATAATGCCGGCAACAAAGCCGAAGGCGAGAATCACACCCATGGATATCTTGCCGGCCGGTGTGGTCAGCATCTTCCAGTAGCGTTTCAAAAAAAAGTCCTTACGCATCATGTTCACCTTTACCTACACGCGTCCTTACTTCAGGGAATCAACCGGCTCAAAGTTATTCTTTTGCAGCGGTGCTGTATCCGCTTGTGGCACATGGCACTGAAGACAGAAATAACGGTTAGGGGCCACGTCCGCGCGTTGTTTTCCTTCACGGTCGTAGAAGTGGGTGACGCTGATTCGGGTTGCTCCCCATTTGCTGGCATTCTTCCAGCTGTGGCATTGCAAACAGGTATTGACGTCTTTATTGACGGTGTAACCGCGAATGTCATGAGGAATCAGTGGCGGTTGCTCAATAAAATCACGGTGAAAGGTCGTGTCACTCTCCAGAACCTTTTTCATGGCTTCCGCAGGTGGCTCGACTGAGAGGTCAATCGTTCGCAGTGAATCCATGCCTCCGGTTTCAGCCACGGCAGTCATACTGACCATGGTTGAAACCAGTAATGTCATCACGCCTTTTGATGCTGCTTTTACCCAGCGGATATTATTCAATGAGAGTCTATTTCTCAGGGTCATTGGTTGGCTCATGGCAGTGTCTCCGCCTTCCTGGTCAGTCATTATTCAGAGTCCATAACCCGGTTATCTGACCGGGTTGATGCGATGATTTGATGGTTAAAGGATGCCTGGAAGGAAAAGACGTTCTTTTCACAGACATCAATACAGCGACCGCAGCGGGTACAGTCACGTTTGTTCAGTACCGGGCTGTCGCCCTTTTTTTCCTTAAGGGCCGCCGGAAGAATGTGTGGTTCGGGGCAGATGGCATAGCAGTCCATGCAGTCATCGCAATGGTTGCGCTCTGTGGCACTGACCTGCAGGGGACTGATGCGTCCAACCAACCCGTAAAATGCGCCCAGCGGGCAGAGGTGACCACACCAGCCTCGGGTGCTGATCAGGACATCAAACAGAAAGACGGCAGCGATCAGATACCAGCCCGCTCCCATGCCAAACAGAAGGCCTCGGATCATTTGGCTGACCGGGTTGAACAGCTCCCATACCATCATTCCAGTCACCAGTGGCAGCACCAGTACCATGGCCAGAATCCAATAGCGGCTGCTTCTGGACAGCTTATGACTGTTGCGGATTCCCAGCTTCTTCCTGAGCCAGGCGGCCAAGTCTGTGATCGGGTTGATCGGGCAAACCCAGCTGCAGAAACTCCGGCCACCGAGCAGTCCATAAAGAAGAATGACAACACCGGCACCAATAAGCCCCCGGGCTACCATTGGGTGACCAGCCAGTAGCCCTTGCAGTACGGCCAGAGGATCACTCATTGGCAGAGTGTCCAGGGTCAAACTGGACGACAGGTTTCCGTTGATCAGCAGTGTGTCACCGGTCCATTGCACCAGATATGGGGATGCCAGAAAGAGAGTTGGTACCATCAGCTGGCAAAATCGACGGAGCAGAAGAAAACGCCATTTCTTCCAGTTGCTTCGTGACGTTACGGCACTCATGATCCTTCTCCTGCAGGTCGATGCGCCGGTAATTTCAGGTTGCGGGGAACCAGCTGTGTACCGGTGCGTTCCTCTTCCTTCCAGCCCAGCCGATAGTGGCTCCCCAGTTCTCCCTGGGCCAGTTTGTGAGGCACTACCTTGATGGCCGCTTCATCCAGTACACAGGCCTGTTCGCATTTTCCACAACCGGTGCAGGCATCAGAATGCACGACCGGTTCAAAAATCGCGTGAACATTGGTGCGTGTGTTACGGCTCAGCTGCAGGGTGATGGCTTCATCAATGCGGGGGCAGACGCGATAGCAGACATCACAGCGAAGCCCCTGCAGGTTCAGGCAGTTCTCACGATCAATAAGAACCGCCAGTCCCATCCGGGCATCGTTAATATCCGTCAGTTCCGGTGACAGCGAGCCACTTGGGCAGTGGGTGATACAGGGAATGTCTTCGCACATCAGGCAGGGATTTTCCCTGGCTTCAAAGTACGGCGTACCCGAAGCAACCGGGTCTTCCGGTTGCGCCAGTTTCAGCACATCGTACGGGCAATCTCTGACACAGATACCGCAGCGCAGACAGGACGCCAGAAATTCATCTTCCGGCAATGCGCCGGGTGGTCGCAGAGCCTGAGCTTCCGGGGAGCTGGACTTGCTGCCAACCCAGCTCAGCCCCAAACCCAACAGACTGACAGCACAGGCGGCCTGGGCTGTGCCTGCAATAAAACGACGCCGGCTTACTGTACGATTGTCATGCTGGCTGGGCTTGTTCTTGCTCATACGATTCCTGACTCAGGGCTGCATCAAACTCTGACGATCTTCGCTGCGGTTTTCTTGAAATCCGTCTCTTTCGACAGCGGGTCGGTCGCGTCCAGAATCAACTTGTTCACCAGCTGGCCGGCATCGAAGAACGGCATGAACACCAGACCTTTGGGTGGCGTATTCCGGCCCCGGGTTTCCACACGGGTACGCACTTCGCCATAGCGGGTCACGATTTTCGCTTCCATACCACGGCGCAGACCGCGTGATTTGGCATCGTCAGGGTGCATGTAAACCACGGCATCGGGGAATGAACGATAAAGCTCAGGTACCCGGCGGGTCATTGAGCCTGAGTGCCAGTGCTCCAGAACACGGCCGGTGGACAGCCAGAGGTCGTACTCATCATCCGGTGCTTCATGAGGCGGCTCGTAGGGGAGGGCGAACAGCCACGCTTTACCGTCAGGCTTGCCGTAGAAACTCACTTCTTCACCGGCTTTCACATACGGGTCATAGCCTTCGCGGTAGCGCCACAGGGTTTCCTTGCCATCAACTACCGGCCAGCGCAGTCCGCGGGACTGGTGATAAAGATCGAATGGTGCCAGGTCATGGGCTTTGCCACGGCCAAAGGTGGCGTACTCTTCAAACAGGCCTTTCTGAACATAGAAACCAAAATCACGACTTTCGTCGTTCAGACGGTCGGCAGGAATCTCTTCCAGACTGTATTGATCGGCCTGCCCATTGGCATAGAGGACGTCAAACAGGGTTTTGCCCTTCAGTTCAGGCGCCTTGGCCAGCAGCTCATCGGACCAGACTTCTTCTACCTTGAAGCGCTTGGAAAACTCCATCAGCTGCCAGAGGTCTGATTTAGCGTCGCCCTGGGGGGCAACCTGCTGGTACCAGAACTGGGTCCGGCGCTCAGCATTGCCATAGGCACCTTCTTTCTCTACCCACATGGCGGTTGGCAGAATCAGGTCAGCAGCCTGGGCCGTTACTGTCGGATAAGGATCGGAAACGACGATAAAGTTTTCAGGGTTGCGATAGCCAGGCAGGCTCTCATGATTGATATTGGGCGCTGTCTGCATATTGTTGTTGCACATCACCCAGTAGGCATTGAGCTTGCCATCTTTGAGCATGCGGTTTTGCAGAACCGCGTGGTAACCCACCGTGGCGGGAATGGTGCCTTCAGGGAGTTTCCAGATTTTTTCAGATTTGTCGCGATGCTGCTTATTGGCCACGACCATGTCGGCTGGCAGGCGGTGGGCAAAGGTACCCACTTCACGGGCAGTACCACAGGCAGAAGGCTGACCGGTCAGGGAGAAAGGACCACAGCCAGGCTTGGAAATCTTACCGGTGAGCAGGTGCAGGTTGTAGATGATGTTGTTCATCCAGACACCACGGGTGTGCTGGTTAACACCCATGGTCCAGAGGGACATCACCTTGACCTTGGGATCGGCATACAGCTTCGCCAGGGCTTCCAGCTGATCTACTGGTACACCAGACAGTTTCGAGGTTTTTTCGGCAGTGTACTCACTGACAAAGGCCGCGAACTGATCAAAGGTAATCTCTTCCGAGCCACCGTTGCCGGGGTTTTTGGCCTGTTTCTCCAATGGGTGATCTGGACGAAGTCCATAGCCGATATCGGTGACACCGCTGCGGAAACGAGTGTGCTTTTTGACGAAGTCTTTATCGACGGCATTGTTCTGGATAATGTAATTGGCAATATAGTTACCAATGGCCAGATCGGTATGGGGGGTAAATACCATGCCAATGTCGGCCAGTTCAAAGGAACGGTGTTTGAACGTCGACAGAACGGATACATTGACCTGGTCACTGGAGAGGCGGCGGTCGGTCAGGCGTGACCAGAGCACCGGGTGCATCTCCGCCATATTGGAGCCCCAGAGCACAAACGCGTCCGCTTTTTCAAAATCGTCATAACAGCCCATCGGCTCATCCATACCAAAGGTACGCATAAAGCCAACGACTGCGGATGCCATGCAGTGACGGGCGTTAGGGTCAATATGGTTACTGCGGAAACCGGCTTTCATTAATTTTGCCGCAGCATAGCCTTCCCAGACGGTCCACTGGCCAGAACCAAACATGCCGACAGCAGGCATCTCGGGTGTGTTACGGGTTTTGGCAATGGCGGCTTTCCACTTGTCAGCCATGATGTCGAAAGCCTGATCCCAGGTGATGGGCGTGAATTCACCCTCTTTATGGAACTGGCCATTTTTCATCCGCAGCAAGGGGGTTTGTAAACGGTCAGAGCCGTACATGATCTTGGACAGGAAGTAACCCTTGATGCAGTTCAGACCACGGTTAACCGGTGCTTCCGGGTCACCCTGTGTGGCGACGACACGCCCATCCTTGCTGCCGACCAGAACAGAACAGCCGGTACCACAGAAACGGCAGGGGGCTTTGTCCCACTTGATTTCTGTTGCTTTACTGCTGGTGATCAGATTGGTGGCCGCTGCTGGTGTACTGACGCCGGCAGCCGCTGCGGTGGCAGCGATAGCACTGCTTTTTATAAAGTCCCTTCGACTTATTTGTGAAAAACATTTTTCTTGGTTATCGACGTTGCTTTCGGATGGCGAAAAATGTTTTTCTTCCGCTATGGGCATTCGTTTCATATCCATCTGTTTACTCCTGATGCGCATAAATCAGTGCAGCAGACAACACTCCCGCCACAGCATTAATTTCGGTCAGCCGGTCAACCATCAGCTTTTCACCGGGTAACTCTTCAACGGTAACCACCAGTTTTCCTTGTGGATCACAGGCGTGAACCTCAACACCTGGTAAGGCTTCCAGTTGCCGGGTGACGTCGGTTAACTGCTCTGGCAGGGCCCGGACAACAACGCCGGAGATGGCGCAGATTTCAGCAGCTTGAGTCATTCACAAATCCTTCTGGCCGGTGGCTTTTCTGAAGATGGTTGTTTTGAATTTGAAATCATGGAAATGGCGGTTATCGGACACAGGGAGACACACTCGCCACAGCCGGTACACTGGTCGGTATTGATGCTAGGAATGGCCACACCGCCAGTTTTAATCGTGAAACTGATGGCTCTGGCCTCGCAGGTTTCCTGACAGGTTCGGCAGTGCACCCGGTTCAGTGCCAGGCATTGTGAATTGATCGTGGCCAGGATATTCCAGGGGACGTCTTCGGTTTCTTGAATAACGTACTTTTGAATGACATCGTGCTGGCAGGCATCACTGCAGGAGCCGCAGAAAGAGCAACCGGCTTGTGAGAAGTCTGCCTCTGGAAAGCCACCACTGCCTTTTTTGAGAAGGCCTGTTTCACAAACGGCAATGCAGTCATCACAACGACGGCACTGGTCGATAAACTCTTCTTCCGGCGGCGTCCAGGGAGGGCGGAAAGTGGTGCCTTCCTGTCGGTTGCCGGTTAAGAAACGACGTCGTGAAATCAGGTTGCCTGCCCCCATGTTGATCGGTATCTTTTGTTCTGAATTAAACGTTAACTGTTGCTTTCAAGTGGATGATAATCCCTTGAGTAAAAGGGTAAAGACGGTGTAAACCGGGGTGGCAGGGTAGGGGTATTAAGGTTGTACCTCTAAAGAGGTATAAGCTTGGTGGTTCTTCTCAGGTTATGATTCTCGAAATCAGAAAAATAGCGTTAAAAAACAAGGGGGTCTCTTAATTCAGGCTTCATTTGAGTGCAGGCCTTGCTGCATATGGGGCTCTTATGGGACAAGTCAGAAAATAAGAGGTATATGCCTTCAACTGTAGGGAATGTTGATCTGGATCAATTAGTCTTTGGCTCTGACCAGGAGCAGAAAAAAAGTCGTATCGGCTCTCTGAGGCAGAAAGCACTGCTGGTGATATCAGGCATCTGTCTTCTTGCTCTGGTCAGTGTGGGTAGCTCTTTGTGGTTTGCCCTGGTGACGGAGAGTGATGCGGCGGCGATCAATATCTCAGGTTCTTTGCGCATGCAGTCCTGGCGACTGGCTGAACATGTCCTGATTCCTGAACTGACCAGTCCGGACACGCTGAACCGGTTACTGGATATCTATGACAACAGCATCAACAGCGAACCTCTGAGAAAATTACTGGATGATCGGAGCGATCTGGGTGAGGCCTATCGGTTGGTGGCCAGCCAATGGTTCTCAGAGATGAAACCACTGCTGGCTGACCCTCAGGGCTACGAAGCCTTTGTTCATCAGGTGCCGGAGTTTGTTGATCATATTGATCGTATGGTGAACTCACTGCAGCTGCATACCGAGCAGAAACTCCAGCAACTGTTTTTAACGGCGTTGTTTGTGCTGGCAGGTATTCTCACCATGGCATTGATGACCATCCGGTTTATTAATCGCCATCTTCTCAAGCCAATGGATGACCTGGGCAATGCCGCAGGTCTTATTCGAAATGGTCAGTTCAGTGAACTGGGTCTGAATTATCAGTCCAGTAATGAAATAGGAAACCTGACCCGGACCTTCCGTGTAATGGCCCTGGAACTCGGAAATCTGTATGGCCAATTGGAAGAAAAAGTAGAAGAGCAGACATACGCACTCGCCCAGTCCAATCATGCCCTTGAGCTGTTGTACAAAGCGTCCAGAAATCTGGCAACCAATCCATACGATGAGCATCTGGTGGCTTCTCTGGCCAGAGAATGGCAGGAGTTACTTGGGTTGGAGGATTGTTATCTGTGCCTTTCTGATACTGAAGACAGTAACCGTTTGCAGAGAATTGCCAGTGATCGCAAAAGGACCTGTGCCGGAGAGCATTGTGCGGACTGTCTGAATAAAACGATGGCAGGGGCATTGCCTGAACCAAAATCATGGCAGTTTGTTTTGTTGTCCAGGCAGCACCGTTTTGGTTTTTTGAAAGTAACCGCTGGTTCATCCATTGATCTGTCCGAAGAGAGTCAGCAATGGCTGCAGACCTTTGCCGATATTATCGCGACCGCCATTGACCAGAACCGCTCCAGAGCCCATGAACGACGGATGTTGTTGATGGAGGAAAGGGCGGTGATCGCCAGAGAGCTTCATGATTCTCTGGCCCAGGCACTCTCTTATCAGAAAATTCAGGTACTGCGCCTCAGGCGGCAACTGGAAAAGTCGGAAGCCCTCCCATCGGTTGTACCGATCCTTGATGAATTAAGGGAAGGCACGAACAATGCCTATGCCCAGTTAAGGGAGTTGTTAAGAACCTTCAGGCTGACCCTGTCTGAGGGAGGCCTTGAACAGGCCCTGCAAAAGACATTGGAAGAGTTCTCTCAGCGTTCACCGGACATTCATTTCCTGCTGGATTATCAACTGCGCTTTTCCAGCATCGGTGCCCATGACCAGATTCATGCCCTGCAGATTGTACGGGAAGCGCTAATGAACGTGGTAAAACATGCAAAAGCCAGTGAGGCCCGGGTCAGCTGTTTTATAACCGGTGATGGATCTCTGGGCATTACCGTGACTGACGACGGTTGTGGTATTGAGGCCAAACCCTCAGCACACGGTCATTATGGCACAACCATTATGCGTGAACGCGCGGCCAGTATGGGTGGAACACTGGATACCCGGAGGTTATCGTCTGGGGGGACGGAAGTGTATCTGGAATTCGGGCGGTCTGAAGAGAGAACTTATGAGTGAGCAAACCATCGATATTCTTCTGATTGATGATCACCCTTTGTTGCGAAAGGGCCTGGCCCAGTTAATCAATGAAGAAGACGGATTACATGTGATTGCTGAGGCTGGCAGTGGGGAAGCCGGGCTGGAAGCTGCGATCAAACTGGAGCCAGACTTGATCCTGCTGGATCTGAATATGAAAGGTATGGATGGTCTGGAGACGCTCAAGTCGATGAGAGCCGCTGACGTAGACAGTAAAGTGATCGTTCTGACGGTTTCCGAGCATCGAGAGGATGTTGCCGCGATGTTCCGGGCCGGAGCCGATGGCTATCTGCTGAAAGATATGGAACCGGAGGATTTACTGCTTCGAATTGGTGACGCTGCTCGTGGCAAGCTGGTAGTGGATGACAGGCTGGCGGAAGTACTGGCGTCGTTGCTCAGGCCCGAACAGGAGCAGGAAGACCGGCTGGAGCTGCTTACGTCCAAGGAAAGAGAAGTTCTTCACCTGATCGCTGAAGGTTTGGCCAATAAGATGATTGGACGGAAACTGTCGATCAGTGAGGGAACGGTCAAAGTGCATGTAAAACGGCTGTTGAAAAAGCTGGGTGTCCGCTCCCGGGTTGAGGCAGCAGTGTGGGTGCTGAGAAAACAAACTGCTGACGATGTTTTAGGCTAATTTGAGAAACCTCTTAAAAAAAATGAACGAAAAGCTAACCAAGTCATATAAATTAGCTCAAGCATCACTAGAGAAATCAATATGACTTGGTTGGTGAGAAACATTATTTCTTACGATTCACTAACCTGAGGCAGGCGTCCCTTCACCCCGGAAAATATAACGTGTTCATAAGGCTCCATTAATCGAACCATACGCCAGGTGACGCCATTTTTGGGCAGTACATTATCTGGAGCACCAACCAGTAATTGCAGGGACTGATGTCCACACAGCTCTTCCAGTGTCGCCAGGGCCCTGGCATCTAGACGGGCGGCCTCATCGAGAAAGAGAAGGCGACTGGCTGCATGGCCTTTCCCATAGCGGTTTTCTGTAGTGACCTCCCATGAATGCAACACCATGGTGAGAATAGCCAGGCCAGTACCAATCGCTTCTCCCGTAGACAGGTTGGTCGGGTTGGCCGGCTCATAGTGCTGACTGCCCGCGCGTTTAATCAGGATTTTCAGGCGAATATACTCACGGTAATCGAGCAGTTTGTCACCGACGATTGTGCCGCCCGTTTCCTTTTTGAACAGGTATTCCAATGCAGACTCGACGGTCATTTCAGGCTTTTGGAACAGGTCTGCATAAAACTCCTGTTGCAGGGCATCAAGAATTTTCTGAAAGCTGTCAATGACTTCGAGTTCAATTTTTATGGAGCGGACGGTGCCAAAATGAACGCTGGAAAGCGCTGCATTTAACTGGTGAATCTGCTTACGCTCTTTATTGATTTTGCGTTGAATGTTCTGGCCAAGACTGTCTGATTCGGCAAGGAAACGCTTTTCTGCATCTTTCAGCAGGGTTTCCAGACGGGTAAGGTGCTCTTCCAGCTTTTCAAGGTTCTGCCTGGGGTCATCGGACTGGTAAAGGGTCTTATCCATCCGTTGCGCCAGATAGCGCTGAGAATCCACAAAGCACTGGAATAGAGTAGGAAGGTCTGAGTTGTTACTGTCCAGCAGTCGCTGGTAAAGCGAGCTTTGTTCCGTTTCAAGGGCTTTGGTCAGCGAGGCTTTTGCGGCAGCTAGGCCGTTTCGGAGGATATCATCCTCCTTATCCAGCAGGTGATGGGTATGCAGACGGTTCTGCTGACCCGACTGTTCAACCATGGTGATGATGGCTGAATAATTATCACAGGCTTGTTTAACCCTGGGTTGAAGGTTATGGATGTCGGCAATGGTATTGCTGAGCAGCTCCTCGGTCTGCTTTCGGTCCGTCTCGGCAGCGACTTTATCTTGCTTCTTCTGCACCAGTTCACGGGCAAGGTCTGCCTTTTCTTTTCTGGTGACAGACAGTTGCTGCTCATACTCTCCTTTAATTCCATCACGCCAAGTAAGGGGAATCTCACTGATCTGTTGCCGAGCTTCAGCCTGATCTTTCAGGTTTTTGTCCACCAGTGTTTCGGTTGACGTGATGCGGGTGGCCAGTTGACTGCATTGGAGTCGCAGTTGTTCAACTTCCAGCCCTTTACGACTCGCTGAACTTTTCTTATGGCTATATTCCACTTTGAGCTGTTTCTGAAGGTTGTCCGTTTCTTCCTGACGGGCAACCGATTCCAAAAAGCGTAAATTGGGTGACTGACTGATAGCGGTGCTCAGCAAGTCTTTCTGCTGACTATAAAGGCTGAGCTGTTGCCTGAGTGAATTAAGCTGATCTCTCAGCTCATCAAGATCCTCTACCGGAGGCTGTTCAATATAGAGTCGATGAGACTGCAGCTGTTGAATGTCGTTTAAATGCTGATCCAGCCAGTACTGTGCCTGTTCAGCTTGTTGCAGGGATTCTTTAATGGCTGAAAGTGATAGTCTGGTTGGGTCATCATCTAATAACCAGGCACTGTTTTGCCATTGCTCCAGGGAGCGCACAACCCGGTTTAACTCTGTACTGGTTCTCTGGGCTTCTTCTATGGATGCAGTATGCGATTCAAATTGCCACTCAACTTCACGAATCTGCTCAACCAGTTCGGTTACCGGTGGCTCGTCAAGACCTAACCAGTGGCTTCTGGCGGATAGTTGGTCGAGAATCCCCTGACAGCGCTCCAGCTGTTTTTTTCGTATAGCCAGCGTCTGTAGTTGATCCAGCAGGTTTTCTTCCTGCTCCTGCAATCGTAGTTGCTCTTTTTCACGTGCCAGTCTGCCAATCGTTGGGAACTCAGGCTCGCGGCTTAGACGGGCGATGCGTTCACCCATTTCTACCAGAACGCTGCCGTCTTCTTTCTGCTCAAGGGGCGTATGAAGATAGTCGTCTTCCGAGAATGAACTGCCGGGCTCTCCAGATAATAGCCAGATGTGGTCAGGCCGGTCGCTTTCTTCACGAATAATGGCGGCAGCCTTATCGATATTTTTTACCTGGATGGCATGTCGCAAAGGGCCAAATTTTGCTTCAAGCCAGGCGGCTTCCTCCAGAGAGATATCGTCATTATCAAAATAATTACTGATGACAACACCGCCCGTGAGTTCTGCCAGTCGCTGCAGCTGCTGCAGCTCACTGGACGCTTTGATCTCAAGCTGGCTCATCCGGCTTCGCAGTGCTTCCAGCTGTTCACTGCAACGCGCCTTGGATTCAACGTTGATTTCCTGTTCTTCACTGACCTGCTGGCGGAAGGCAGAGAAATCCTGACTGCTATTCAGGGCTGCATTGGGTTGAACCGACAGAATATCCTGTGAGAGTTTTCTGGCTTCACTCCAGTGAACGTGGTCCATTCGGGCTTTATTTAACGCTGACTGCAGCTGGTCTCTTTTGTTAGCCGACAGGTCCCGCTCTCTATTAACGGTTTCTGTGTGCTCCTGCAACTCCTGCAGCTTCCTGCTGGTGATCCCAAGGCAACTGTTGTAGCTTTGTTGGTCCCTAATTGTTGAATGCCAGGTTTCAGGCAGTGCCGCTAACGCCTGCTTGAGCCTTTTGAGTTGTTCGGTGCCCTGCTGGCATTGTTGATGTTGTTGCTGCAGCAGAGGGATGCGAGCTGCCAGCTTTTCCTGCTGTTGGCCATGCGATAGCCAGTGGTCCGCACGGCTGGCTGCCTGATTCAGAGGGACATCTGTGTCACCCAGTCTATCCAGATGACTGAGAGTGATCTCAAAGTGACGGCGAATGTTTTCCGCCTGCTCCAGTAATGGCAACTGCTGGTAGTACTGCTCTGATGCTTCCTGTTGAACCTGAAGGTGACTGTCCAGGAGTGCTGCCAGCTCTGAAGCTTGCAGGTCATTCCGATGAAAAGCAGAGCGGACTTCGTTCAATGCACGTTCGGCGGCCAGGTAGAGCCCTGCTTTTCTGGCTTCTTCAGAGTATGCCTGCTGAACACTGGTCAGCTGATCAACCAGCTGAGTAACATCCGCCTGAAGCAGTTCAAGCTCTTCCGACTGCTCCTGATATTGATCATCTAGCTGAGCTTTTTGCTCATTCAGGGTTTCCAGCAGTGCACTGTGGTTACTGTGTTCATCTGCTAACCGTTCCAGATGAGTGTGCAGACGCTCAAGGTCTTTCGCCTGCTCGAGTTTCAGTACGATGTCTTCTTCTCGAAAAGCCACCTCATCTTCCAGTGTCTCCAGCACCTCAAGACGGGTTTCAATGGCGGCCAGTTGTTGTCTTCTGGTTTCAAGCTGATCTTCTGCCTGACGTTGCTGTTGCTGTTTCGACTGCAAAGTATTCTGCAGACGGGTTTGCTGCTTTTCAGACCAGGCCAGTACGTGTTCCCCAAGGTCGTAGCTGCTATCGAGCACTGCCCGTATTACTTTGCGGTCGCTTCGGGAGCTTTCAATCTGGCTGCGAGTGCGTTGCGTCTCTTTCAGCGCATTTTGCATGGAACCAATGGACTGGCGAACCTGATGGTCAGCGGGTAAAAGATAGTCTCTCAGCCCTTTCTGCAGTTCAGAAGACAGTCCTCCATAAAGGCTGGTTTCCAGCATTCGATAGTAGCGCTGTCGATCCTGACTGTTTTCCATTCGGCGGGGAATGATGCGCTGGTTGAACTGCCACTCCATATATTGTGCAGTGGTATCAAAACGAATCAGTTCTCCCCCCAGCAGTGAGATTTGATTTCGAAGCGCTTTACCGTCCAGTGCTTCATAACGCTGGCCTTCTCCGGGTACTGGTTTCATGACCAGGTCCCGCACCGGGATATCCGAATCAATGTCACTGATGGCAAATAGCTTGAGTTCAACACGGGGTTGGCTTAAGCGCTTGAGCTGTACGCCAGCGATCACCCGTTTTCCATCGTGTGTTATATAATCGGTGAGGCTGTAGCAGGTGCCCGCATTGATTCGTCCCCATATGCCATTATCACTTCGATCCTGCCCACTGTCGGAGTTGTTCCGCAATCGAACAAGCCGGTTATCGGGTACACGGTTAACCAGCAATGCGCCCATGATGGTCGTTTTACCGGCACCATTGTGACCAATCAGGTTGGTCATCAGTGGATGCATTTCCAATGTTTTAAAGAAGATGCCCCGGAAATTTACCAGTGTCAGGCTACGAATTTGGGTTCTGTTGTGGTTCATGCTTCCTGCTCTTCTTCCATCAAGGACTCGTATTGAGGTGTGGTCAGGCCGTTGTCTGTTTTGTCTGCTCTCTTCTGGTCTTCAACCCGGGAGTGGCAAGTATCATCCTGACGCTTTGACCGTCTTGGATGTTCTATTGATGAGTCCGTTTCATCTTCAGAGTCAAAACTGATGTATCCATCCGTAACCAGTGCTTCCATAGCTGCCCTGGTTGCTTCTGGCGTTGAACTGATGGCACGAACAGGCTCAATAAAACGCATCAGCGGTGACTGCGTTTGTAATCTATTGGCCTGGTTTCCTTCCAGTCTGACCATTCCAAGCCTTGCCAGTGTTCTTATGGCTCTACGAAGCGTTTCCATGGCTTTTTCACGATCTGCCTGAGTTTCGATTTTTCGGCGTTCCAAAAGCAGGCAGAGGTAGTCTGTGTCCAGTAGTAATCGCATACGTTCGTATATGGCATCCGCTGATATCCATCCATTGTCTTCCAGTTGTTCCGGGTCAAGATGGAACATGGCAAGCACCTGACCAACAATCATTGAGAGGGCATCAAGTTTCTGCGATCGAATCCAGTTTTTCCCTCCGGTAGCGGGGCGAAGGTAATAAAAGGACTCTGGAGCTTGTATCAGGTCGCTACCGTATCTCTGGTAATGTTCACTGAGCAAGTGGAATCCGTTACGGATCATGTTAAACAGTTGATGGCTTCGAGCATCGATATGCTCACCCCGACGAAGCCGTGAATCCAGTTCTGGAAAGTAATCATCGCTCATCAGGTCATTGATGTGCTGATAGGGGGGATGATCAATCAGCTCTTTACTTTCAACCTTGTCCATCAGTTAATATCTCCGTGAGCTGTTCATTTTTGCTGATTGCTGTTGGATGCTGCTCCAAATTCAGGTTTTCAGCATAAAAGTCAGGAACGATGGGGTGCCAATGTGAATTCGGTATTGACGTTTGCTCTTTCTGAAAGCCGCTCTCAGTAATGGCGCTGAACAGCCAGCCAGCAACCATGTGAAGCTTTTCCATGGGCCACTGCATGGCCAATAAAGCCAGTGCCTGTTCATAAGAAGGCAGCTGCCCCGTTCGCTTTATTTGATGCTCCAGCCAGGATCTGACTTCCTGTTTCAGCGCATCAAGGTCCTCCAGTGCAGCAGGGGCTCCTTCATCATGGATGATTTGTGCCCGGTTCTCTGTGGGAAGAGGTGGCTCAACGTCCCTCAGCCTGGTCAGCTTCTCCTCTGAGCTGTAGCGGAGAAACCAGGGGTTTTCCTGGTAATTGAGGATTCCTTCCCGCACCCTTTCCATTAATGCTTTGCGCTCATCCATGGTTACAAATTGCCGTAAATATTGATGAACACGGTGATGGAAACCTTCCCAGTGGTTCATTCGTTGAACACTCCAGTGTTCGATTCGATCCAGGTGTTGCTCCAGCCTGAGAACGCTATTCACTGCATTATGACGGCCTGCATTTCCGCAGCATCTGGCAATGGTGTCGAGAAGGGAACGAAGGTCGTGACAGGAGGCGAGAAGAAGCCGTTGTAAATCCTGTAAATGCGATTGTGTGCTGGTTAACAGTTGTTCGCACTGGTTGATGCTGTTTTGCCAGTTCTGTTTAAGTAACTCAACCACTTCTCTGCGGGTATTGACCGCTTCGCGGTCCAATTGTCGCTGGCGATGATCAATTGCTGTAACCAGCTGATTGACCGTAATGTCCAGTGGCGTTTCTATCTGCAGCTTCCAGAAGTGTTCGTTCCCTCCGTTAGTAGCAGAGTCCCTGATTTCTCTCAGGTGACTGGCTACGGTCATAAACAGAGTGCTCAGGGCTTCTCTGGATGCCTCCATGCCGATACAGACAGAGTCCACAATTTGCTCGGCAAGTGGGGTTATCAGGTAAGCGTGCTGTTGCTGTTCTCCACCCTCCAGACAAATCAACAGATGCTGCTGTAGAAGTCTGCGAATGGTTTCATTACAGCGTTGAGAAGCCTCTTCCCCTGAGCAGTCAACACGAGCCTTTTCAACACTCCGAAAGACGACGTAAAGTTCATCTTCACTGAACTCAGGTTGAGATTCTGCCTCTTTCCAGAAGCGAAGTGCCGAGAGGTAAGCCATATCAGCAGGTTGTAATTTGAGGCTGATACCTTGTGTCAGAATGTTACTGACCAGTGAGGGGATATGTCGTTGTACAGGCAATTGTTACTCCGTTAATCAATTACATCAGGTATTGAGCCTAAGTGAAGAAATGCGGCAATAGCAGAGGTGGTAACT
The DNA here is from genome assembly GCF_965196975.1 of Endozoicomonas sp. Classification (NCBI taxonomy): domain Bacteria; kingdom Pseudomonadati; phylum Pseudomonadota; class Gammaproteobacteria; order Oceanospirillales; family Endozoicomonadaceae; genus Endozoicomonas; species Endozoicomonas sp. Next base: position 1,952,925 of record NZ_OZ239981.1, on the reverse strand, counting down.
GGTCTGAAAGAGCGGCGAAGCGTCACAATCGGGTTTCAGCTTTCATTATGAAAAACTCTGTATATTGCGTAAAGCAAAAAACGAACAGGGTCATTACAGCGGCGATATTGTAATGACGAAGCCTGACTATCTGAAGATAGAGCTTGTGCGCATAGGCTGTTCGGAAAGTGGATATGTTAGCAAAATTCCAGACACGCTATTCTTTAGTGGGTTTTATGGAGCGTGCCACGGCTTTTCTGCTCTGGCTTGACCTACCCTGAAACAGGGTAGGTGGCTCTTAATCAGTAATAACGCATCCCACTATGACTAGAGTTGATCCGATTGGTAGAGGTTTTTCTCCGGCCAGTCCTCTATCAGGCTCTTTCTGAGCTCAGAGCGTTCCTGCTCACTCAAATGGCATATATCCTTCCCTGCAGCCTTCGAATAATAGTGCCACATCCATGTTTTGTTGACTGGGTTGGGAATGATAAAATACTTCCTGCCATACTGATCCTTTGTTCGTTCAACGGACGATTTTTCAAAGGGTGATAAACCCTGCTCTTTCAGGTCAAAGTCATCCAGTAAATCACCCACAAAGAGTCGGATGTCATAGTTAATACCATCGACTTTTCCTGATGCAATGGCTTTGCGCTGGTACTCCTTATCGCAGCTTTTTCTACTCCTTGGGCAAAATTTTGCACGGTTAAGCAAATGACTTTGCTTAACTTTAGGAAATCCATGGTAACTAAGCTGCTTTAATGTGAAGTCTTCTACATCGCCTTTATGGCCAGGTCGGCCAGAGGAATGTTCCCTAGCGGTCAGGTAGAAAATTTCATAACCCAGTGCTGCCGCTTTGTTCAAAAACTCTCTGGCTCCGGGAATTGACGAAGCTTCCAGCTGTTGCTCAAAGTTCTTCATTTTTTCGGTGGGATCTGAGAATTTTTGGCAGAGTGGTGGCGTTACATGAATGGGGGGGTAGTCAATCAATGTTCCATCGATATCGACAACAATGGCTTTGTTTTTTGCGTTTCGATTTTCAGGAAGCTCAAGTGCTTTACTGGCCAGATTATAAGTCTGAAGGGCTGTTGCCTTAAAGTCTGCTGATTTACGGATCCAGAGATCCGCCATCATTACGTGTTGCTTATAAAGCTGAGAAATATTCAGAGAGCAATTTTCCTGCTGGGTTATCTGTACCCGGGCATTATGTTTTTCTTCAGGAGGAAGCGTTCGGTAATCTGTGGTGACTGCTTCCTCCCAAAAGCCATAGACCGTGTTGGGTAAGATAAACCACTCAATACCGAATTTATTTTGATTTTGATAAACCCAGTTTTTTTTCACTGGATAAAGCCCCTTGTCAACTTCCCCAAGGTCTTCCAGCTGATCACCAAACAGCATGACTGGGTAATAACCCATGTTGATTATTTGTTTTCGTTTGTCCTCTTTACTGAGCGTTACATTCTGTTCATTTTGCAACAGAATGTGGTGCTCATCACGTACTGGGTATCCCAATTTCTTTAATTTATCGAGGGTTACGGCTTTTACATCATTAAACCGCCCACTGATATAAAATATCTCCACCCCCTTTCTGTAAGCTTTCTGGAGAAAATCGACCGAGCCGGGGAGGGCTGTTGCCTCCTGATGATTCCACCAGTATCTTGATCGCTCAATATTTTTGGATTCATTGGTGTCAACCATACTGCTGAAATACGCAGTGCTGGGAATGAGTGTGTCATCAATATCTGTGATAATGGCAGGCTTTTTACCTTCCGGTAAATTCAGCAGGATGTTATCCAGCTGATCGGTGGCGGTATTAAAGCTTTGATGCAGGTAAGCTGCATACTCTCCTGAAAGCTGTTGCCAGTTGGCTGCAATTATGACCTCATTGTTTAAATCTTTTTGATCGTAGCTGTTGACGGACAATGATTGCCCCCCCAGAAATGGGGCGACTAGCAACGCAGCCAGGATTTTCTTATCCATAGATTCGAAATCTCATCATTATGATTCTGATAGAATTGACCGGTACAGGATAGACAATGAAATTTGAGCGCTATGGAAGACTTTGTTCTCAGTTTGCTTACAGATAAGTTCCTTTTTGTTGACAAAGGAGTTGAAATTATCGTTTGAAACCCTGACGTAGCATCAGGGTTATCAGCATTTTTTTATTCTGCCTGGGCATGAAAAGCCTGACCATTTATCTCCTGGCTTTCGTCACCCATCAGGTAAAGGTAAACCGGCATAATGTCTTCCGGGGTTGGCAGTTTCTCCGGGTCTTCTCCTGGGAAGGCAGAGGCTCTCATTGAGGTACGGGTGCCGCCAGGATTGATGCTATTGGCACGAACAGAGCTGATGCCGTCCTCCTCATCCGCCACGATTTGCATCAGGCCTTCAGTGGCAAATTTGGAAGCGCTGTAAGCTCCCCAGTGGGCACGTCCTTTATGACCCACTCCGGATGACGTGAAGATCACGGACGCTCTTGCAGAAAGGCGGAGCAGGGGCAGGAGTTCCCGGGTCATCATAAAGGCGGAGTTCAGATTTACCTGCATGATTCGCATCCAGGTTTCTGTTGGAAACTGGCTGATGGGTTTCAACTCACCAAGAAGACTGGCGTTGTGTAACAGGCCGTCTAACCGACCGAATTCGTTCTCAATGGTTTCTGCAAGATTGCTGAAATCGATATCGCCAGCACTTTCCAGGTTGAGTGGATAGATGGCTGGCTGCGGCCACTGGTTGAGTTCGATTTCATCATACACCGCTTCCAGTTTTTCAGTGCTTCTGCCCAGAAGAATGGCCGTGGCACCATGGCGGGCATAGGTCAGGGCGGCGACCCGGCCAATCCCGCTGCCTGCTCCGGTTACCAGTATGACTTTATCCTTCAGAAGGTCTTTCGGAGCCTGGTACTTAAACATGTTTCTACTCTCTGGTGTTTGTTGGCTAAACGATTTAAGCAATTCAGCACGAAAATCACTGCTCTTGATCAGGCATGAGACCTGTCGTTGATGATTTGCCAGTTGTGCTGTTCAAACCAGTGGTGCAGCTGCTGGACATTGTCGATATCCAGATCTGCGCCCCACAGCGCAGGGTCGTCCCCTTCAGCAATGTAGCCATAGTGTGCGGCAACAGTGATCATACCTGCTTTTTTTCCTGCTTCGATATCGCGAAGATGGTCACCAATATAGACACTGGCCTCCGGTGAGCAGCTGGCCTGTTTGCAGGCAAGAAAGAGCGCTTCAGGGTCCGGTTTCGGTTTTTTGACATCCTCTGGGCAGACAATGGCCTGACTGCGCTCAAGCAGGCCGATTTGTCGGATCAATGAGAGTGCATACGGCCTGGGTTTGTTGGTGACGATACCCCAGGCAATATCACGGCGCTCAAGTTCCTCGATCAATGGCAATATGCCAGGGTAGGGTTGTGCGAACGTTGAACGACGGTGATCCTGGATGTGGCGGTCATAGTATTGCAGGAACAAGGCTCTTTTCTGTTCCAGCTCATCTCCAGGTGTGAGATTAAAGGCAAGCTTCATCAGTGCCCTTGAGCCCGCTGAAACATTCCGCCGAATCACATGGCCATCCATCGCGGGGTGCTGGTGATCAGTCAGCATTTGATTCACTGTAATCACAAAGTCTTCAGCGGTGTCCAGAAGAGTGCCATCCAGATCAAAAAAAACGCCTTCAATGGCTTTCATCATCATTACTCTTTGTTGTTTCCTTGATGGCGGTAGTTCTGGTTGCTTTGAGACTGTTCTTCCAGAAGTCATGCCATCAATAGGAGGGTGCTTGCTATGATGTTGGCTTAGAACCATAAATCAGGTAATTGACGTCTACATCCTTTGGGTTAAGTCGGTACACTTTGGTTATTGGGTTGTAGGTCATGCCGGTCATATCATGAGTGTTGAGACCCGCTTTTCTCATGTCACGGCTTAATTCACTGGGTTTGATAAATTTGCTGTGTTCATGAGTGCCTTTGGGTAGCAGTTTGAGTATGTATTCCGCACCGACAATGGCGAAGAGGAAAGACTTGGGGTTACGGTTGATTGTGGCAAAAAAGATCTGCCCACCCGGTTTCAGGAGTTTGCTGCAGGCTTTGATGACGGAGGCTGGGTCAGGGACGTGCTCCAGCATTTCAAGGCAGGTAACCACATCAAACTGGCCAGGCATCTCTTCAGCCAGCTCTTCGGCGGTAATTCGGCGATAGTTCACTTGAACGCCACTTTCCATGCTGTGCAGGCGGGCAACGGATAGAGGCGCTTCACCCATATCAATACCGGTTACCTCGGCACCACGTTGAGCCATCGACTCACTCAGGATGCCGCCACCACAGCCAATATCCACCACGCGTTTTCCAGCCAGTCCAACACGTTCATCAATATAATTCAGGCGCAGGGGGTTGATCTGATGAAGCGGCCTGAACTCACTGTCCGGATCCCACCATCGGCTGGCCAGTTCTTCAAACTTGGCGATTTCTCCAAGATCCACATTTTGGGCTGAGCGCATTTCGGGCATTCGTTCTGATCCGTCAAAGCAGTGTGATTGAGGCAGTCAGGGCTGCCATATGTGCGGATTATACCGTTAATCCTGCAGCCGACCACAGTATTGATTTCTGGTGCTGACTGAGGTTTGAAAATTAACCCGTAACTCTCGTGGTTTTATCCCAGAGATATCTCGCGATCACAGCATGGACTGTGGTATTCTTCCTTCTTTATTGGTTGTCGAGCCAATAGCTGTATCATTGAGAAGTGGTTGACTGGAGTACGCTCTACCTGCTCTTGGGATTGCTGTTTTGTAGAAAGTATCTGTCTCATCTGGTGGTTGTATTGAAGATGGTGCTGAACTGTTTGCTCATGTACCCAAAGAGGCAGGCCTGCATCACCCGGCTGATAATTACCTCTTCCCACAGCTGATGAATGATGGTTCACCTTGGGTGATCCTACGAATAGTGATGCCTTGAGTGAAAGCGTTCTTATGAGTAGAGAGCTTTTCAACATCGGTATCCTGGTCCACAGAACTGGAATGGATGCTGACCGCTATCTGTTGGCCGTAAGCAAAAGGACGACTGGGTTTCCATGACTGAAATTGCCAAAGAGATTCTCCCGGTAAATATTGAAGATGAGCTCAAGCAGTCCTATCTGGACTACGCCATGAGTGTCATCGTTGGTCGTGCCCTGCCTGATGTACGTGACGGGCTTAAGCCCGTGCACCGGCGCGTACTGTTCGCCATGAGCGAACTGGGCAACGACTGGAATAAACCCTACAAAAAATCTGCACGTGTTGTCGGGGATGTGATCGGTAAGTATCACCCTCACGGCGACTCAGCAGTATATGACACCATTGTCCGGATGGCGCAGCCATTTTCCCTGCGTTACATGCTGGTTGATGGTCAGGGTAACTTCGGTTCCATTGACGGTGATTCCGCCGCAGCGATGCGTTATACGGAAATCCGGATGGATAAGATCGCCCACCAGTTGCTGGCAGATCTTGATAAGGAAACTGTTGACTACGTTCCAAACTATGACGGTACCGAGCAGATTCCGGCCGTTATGCCAACTCGGGTGCCGAACCTGCTGGTGAATGGGTCTGCTGGCATCGCCGTTGGTATGGCGACGAATATTCCACCTCATAATCTCACAGAAATCGTTACCGGTTGCCTGGCATTACTGGCCGATGAAACGCTGACCGTTGATGATCTGATGGAGTATATCCCGGGTCCTGATTTTCCAACGGCCGCCATGATTAATGGCCGCGCCGGGATATTGCAGGCTTATCGTACAGGACGTGGCCGGATCTATATTCGTTCCAAAGCGGATATTGAGCATGACGAAAAACGCAATAAAAGCACCATAATTATTAATGAAATACCTTATCAGGTTAACAAGGCTCGTCTGATCGAGAAGATTGCCGAGCTGGTTAAGGATCGTAAGATTGAAGGTATTGCAGAGCTTCGTGATGAATCTGATAAAGATGGTTTGCGCGTCGTTATTGAGTTAAAGCGTGGTGAAAATGCTGAAGTCGTTTTAAATAATCTTTATGCCCAGACACAGATGGAGACGGTGTTTGGCATCAATATGGTGGCGTTGCAGGACGGCCAGCCAAAATTGATGAATCTGAAAGATATTCTGGCTGCGTTTATCCGTCACCGTCGGGAGGTGGTGACCCGTCGGACCGTATATGAACTGAGAAAAGCCCGTGAGCGTGGTCATATTCTGGAAGGTCTGGCAGTTGCCCTGTCCAATATCGACCCGGTTATTCAGCTGATTAAGGACTCTCCAACCCCTGCTGAAGCAAAAGAAAAGCTGGTGGCCAAGGGGTGGAATCCGGGTCATATGATGGAAATGGCGGAGCGTGCCGGCGCAGATGCCTGTCGTCCTGATGATCTGCCGGAGGCTTATGGCCTCAGAGATGGCCTTTATTACCTCTCTCCAGGGCAGGCTCAGGCCATCTTGGAGATGCGCCTGCACCGGCTGACTGGTCTTGAACATGAGAAGCTTCTCTCCGAATACCGTGAACTGCTGGACAAAATTGCCGAGTTGATTCTGATCCTCTGTGACCCAATGAAGCTGCGTGAAGTTATTCGTGAAGAACTTGAACAGGTCAGGGATGAGTTCGGTGATGAGCGCCGTACTGAGATTACCAGCTCCCGTCGTGACCTGACGGTAGAGGATCTGATCGATGTAGAAGATATGGTGGTCACCCTGTCCCATGGTGGCTATGCCAAGACGACATCTCTGGATACCTATCAGGCACAGCGTCGTGGTGGTCGTGGTAAGTCAGCGGCTTCCGTTAAGGAAGAGGATTATGTCGAGCACATGCTGGTAGCCAATACCCATACCCAGATCCTCTGCTTCTCCAGCAAAGGTAAGGTTTATTGGCTGAAGGTTTACCAGATTCCGCAGGCTGGCCGAACGTCCCGTGGTCGACCCATCGTTAATATTCTGCCGTTGGAGCAGAATGAGAAAATCACGGCCATGTTACCGGTGGAAGAGTTTACCGAAGGCCATTTCGTCTTTATGGCAACGCTCAACGGTACCGTTAAGAAAACGCCTCTGGAGCAGTTTTCTCGTCCACGCTCTTCCGGCCTGATTGCACTGGGCCTGGATGAAGGCGATACGCTGGTGGGTGCTGAAATTACCACGGGAGAAAAGCAGGTAATGCTGCTGTCCAATGGCGGTAAAGCGGTTCGCTTCGAGGAAACCGATGTTCGTGCCATGGGCCGTACCGCCCGTGGTGTTCGTGGCATGAAACTGCCTGAAGGTCAGCGGATCATCTCTCTGATTATTCCAGAGGAGGATACCCAGATCCTGACAGCCAGTGCCAAAGGTTTCGGTAAGCGAACTGCTGTAGACGAGTTTCGACTGACCAGTCGTGGTGGTCAGGGCGTTATCTCCATGCAGTGCACTGAACGAAATGGTGAAATCGTTGGCGCTATTCAGGTGAAGAGCGGCGAACAGATTATGCTGATTTCAGACCAGGGGACGCTGGTGAGAACCGGTGTTGATGGCGTATCTTCGCTGGGTCGTAATACCCAGGGTGTTACGCTGATCAGGGTTTCTGAAGGTGAAAAACTGGTGGGTGTTGCCCGTGTCGAGGAGCCAGAGGCTGTCGATGTGCCTGAACTTGAGGCAGAAGCCGCTGGTGAGGCAGAAGGGCAGGGTGATCCCGTTGAAAACGAAGGGACGGTAGAATCCTGATAGTTTGAAAAAACGCCAGCCCAGTGCTGGCGTTTTTATGCCCAGGGATGGACGGTATGTTGGCAATGCAGGATCAATGGCCACTATTTGTTAGATAATATTAGCTGCAAAATTTTTTACGTAATGACCAGGGTAAACCGCCGTTAAGTGGAGAGGGAGTCATTGTGAAGCATTGTGTAAATGATGTTCTGGCACAGCTGGATAATCGGGTTTACAACTTTTCAGCCGGACCTGCACCGATTCCCCATGAGGTGCTTCAGCAGGCTCGCGATGAGATGATGAACTGGCAGGATGTGGGTGCTTCTGTGATGGAAGTAAGTCATCGTGGTAAGGAGTTTCTCGCGGTTGCTCATGAGGCAGAAAAAGACCTGCGTGATCTGTTGAACATCCCGAATAATTATAAGGTGCTTTTTCTTCAGGGTGGGGCGCGGGGACAGTTTGCCGCGGTACCATTAAACCTCAAAGGAGAGAAGACCTCTGCTGACTATGTCAACAGTGGTCACTGGGCTCAGTCGGCCATTAAGGAAGCTCAGCGCTATCTGGATGTGAATATTGTCGCTGATGGCAAGTCCAGTGCCTTTAATACCATGCCTGCAGAAGACCAGTGGCGGATAAGCAGAGATGCTGCTTATCTGCACTATACGCCGAATGAGACCATCGGTGGTCTGGAGTTTTCGTTTATTCCTGAGACGGGTGATGTGCCGCTGGTTGCGGACATGTCTTCCAATATCTTGTCTGGCCCGATTGATGTCAGTAAGTTTGGTGTTATTTATGCTGGTGCTCAGAAGAACATTGGCCCGGCAGGCCTTACTGTCGTGATTGTTCGTGATGATCTGTTGGAGCGCGGTTCATTGATGTGTCCTGCGGTACTGGATTATAAGCTGCAGGCCAACAATGACTCCATGTATAACACACCGCCCACCTTTGCCTGGTATCTTGCTGGCCTGGTCTTTAAATGGTTGAAAAAGCAGGGTGGGCTTGAAGCGGTTAATGCGCTCAATGAACGTAAGGCCACCAAACTGTATGCTCAGATTGATGGTTCCGGTTTTTATCAGAATCCGGTGGATCCACAGTGGCGCTCCCGCATGAATGTGCCTTTTACGCTGATTAAGCCTGAACTTGATGCGACATTCCTCGCCGAGTCTGAACAGGAAGGCTTCCGTTACCTGAAAGGACATAAGGCAGTAGGCGGTATGCGGGCAAGTATCTATAATGCAGTGCCAGAGCAGCATGTGGATGCGCTTATTGACTTCATGAAAGAATTTGAACGGCGGTACGGATAATGGCAGAAGAGAAGTTGGGGCAGTTGCGAATTCAAATTGATTCGCTGGATCAGAAAATTCTTGACCTGATCAGCGAACGTGCGCGATGCGCCCAGGAAGTGGCCCGTGTAAAAACAGAAGCTGACCCCTCTGCTGTGTTTTACCGCCCTGAGCGTGAAGCTCAGGTGCTTCGTAAAATCATGAAGAAAAATGACGGTCCTTTGAATGATGAAGAGATGGCCCGTCTGTTTCGTGAAATAATGTCGGCCTGTCTGGCCTTGGAAGACCCGGTCAAGGTCGCATTTCTGGGGCCTGAAGGCACATTTACCCAGCAGGCTTCGCTGAAGCACTTTGGTCATTCCGCTGTTTGTGTCCCGATGGCGGCTATTGATGAGGTGTTCCGGGAGGTGGCTGCCGGTGCCGTCAACTATGGTGTGGTGCCGGTTGAAAACTCCACGGAAGGTGTTGTCAGTCATACGCTGGACAGTTTTTTGGACTCTTCACTGAAGATCTGTGGTGAAGTGGTTCTCCGTATTCATCAGCACATGATGGTTTCAGAAAACACCCGACGGGATCATATTACCCGTATCTACTCCCATGCCCAGTCATTTGCCCAATGTCGTAAGTGGCTGGATTCCCACTGGCCAATGGCTGAACGGGTGGCAGTGAGTTCCAATGCGGAAGCGGCCAAGCGAATCAAGGGAGAATGGAACTCGGCGGCTATTGCCGGTGATATGGCTGCGGAAATGTATGGACTGGAAAAAATCGCAGAAAAGATCGAAGACCGCCCAGACAATTCAACCCGGTTTTTGATCATTGGTAATCAGCCGGTTCCGCCCAGTGGTGATGATAAGACGTCAGTCGTGATCAGCATGCGCAACCAGCCGGGTGCGCTGCATGCAATTCTTGAGCCTTTCCATGTCCACAACATCGACCTGACACGGGTTGAGACCCGTCCCTCCAGAACAGGGATCTGGAACTATGTGTTCTTTGTGGATTTTGAAGGTCATCAGGATGATCCTGTCGTTCGCAAGGTGCTGGAGAAGCTGGGTGAGCGTGCCAACGATCTTCGGGTTCTTGGTTCTTATCCCAAGGGTGTTCTCTAATTCGTTGTTGAAATAATAAGCGAGCCAGTTTTCAGTAGGAAGCTGGCTGGGCTTAACTGCATTTTGCAGTCTGTTTTTGTCTGGCAAGCGTATAACCTCTGAAATTTTCCATAATCAATAAAAATTGCCACGAGTTGGAAATGGCTTTCTTCATCATCTGAAACGATTGGTGGTTAAAAAAGCCCGTTTTCAAGTTCAATAACCCAACTAAAGGTCGAGTTATGTCCTGTGATTTTCTGGAGCTGGCGGTACCCGGAGTAAGAGGAATGAGTCCTTATCAACCTGGCAAGCCTATTGAGGAGCTTGCCAGGGAGCAGGGCTTGAGGGTTGAGGATATTGTCAAACTGGCCAGTAATGAAAACCCTCTGGGTCCACCACCTTCAGCCGTTAAAGCAATGGCTGAATCTCTTGCTGAGCTTGCCCGTTATCCGGATGGCAGCAGTTATCAGTTAAAACAGGTTCTGGCAGAAAAACTGAAGGTAACACCTGAACTGTTAACCCTGGGTAACGGGTCGAATGACGTGCTGGTGCTCCTGGCGGAATCTTTTCTGGATACCAACAGTTCAGCTGTTTTTTCTCAGTATGCTTTTGTCGTTTACCCATTGGCTGTGAAGGCAGTAGGTGCTGAAGGTATTGTGGTTCCAGCGCTGAATTACGGTCATGATCTTGATGCCATGGCTGAAGCGATCAAATCAAATACCCGAATTGTTTTTCTGGCAAACCCTAATAACCCAACAGGTACCAGCTTCAGCGAACAGGAGCTGGTTGGTTTTCTTGGTAAGGTGCCGGAAGAGGTCATCGTTGTCCTTGATGAAGCCTATTTTGAGTATGGTGTGGGTGGTGACCTGCCAAATGGCATTGAACTGCTTGACCGCTATCCAAACCTGGTGGTTACCCGCACTTTTTCCAAGGCTTACGGGCTGGCGGGAGCGCGAGTTGGTTACTCGATATCCAACCCTGAAATAGCGGATGTACTGAATCGTTTAAGGCAGCCATTCAACCTGAATCTTCCTGCCCAGTTCGGTGCGGTTGCAGCTCTGAAGGATGATGCGTATATGCAGAAGTCCATTGAGATTAATCAGCAGGGTATGGAGTACCTGGAGCAGGGGCTTGCTGGTCTTGGACTGAGTTGGATCCCTTCATCGGGTAATTTTATTACGGTTGATCTCAAGCGTGATGCTATGCCGATTTATGAAGGATTGCTGTCAAAGGGGGTTATTGTTCGTCCTGTCGCCAATTACGGTATGCCTGAACACCTTCGTATTTCAATTGGCTTGCCGGAAGAAAATCGTCGTTGTCTGGAAGCGCTGAGCCAGGTGCTGACATAAAAGAACGCCTCCCGCCTCCCACTTCCTGAAAGCCAGATTGGTTTGTACTTGAAAAGCCAGATTGGTTTGTACTTTTACGGGAAACCGGCAGCGGGAAGCGGATAGCGTTCTTATAAGGAGTGCGTTTGTGAAAACAGTTGATACACTGCTGGTGGTTGGGCTGGGCCTGATCGGGGGATCTTTTGCGGCGGCGGTAAAATCTGCCGGAGCGTGCCGGCAAGTGTATGGTTATGATCTGAATAAGGCTTCATTGGAAGAGGCGGAGGCGCTTGGGATCATTGATTGTGGCTTTGAGAATCTTTCTGAGGGGGTTGCGGCCGCTGATGTGATTATGCTGGCTGTTCCCATGCTGGCAATGAGGCCGGTGCTTGAGCAGATATCGCCATATTTACTTGGCGGTAGAGCCGCTCAGAAAGTGGTCACTGATGCCGGGTCCAGCAAAAAAGCGCTGCTCGATGCTGCGCTTGAGACCTTTGGAGAGATTCCCGCCTGGCTGGTGCCCGGTCATCCCATCGCGGGGTCTGAAAAAAGTGGTGTCGGTGCAGCGAAAGCTACTTTGTTTCAGGCGCATGATGTGATCCTGACCCCGTTGAAACATACGGATGATCTGGCACTTGAAAAGGTGAAGATGCTCTGGGAGGCCTGCGGGGCAGTGGTTACCAGTATGGATCCTTATCACCATGATGAGGTTCTGGCGAAGACCAGCCATCTTCCTCACTTTCTGGCATTCTCACTGGTGGATACGCTTGCCGGAAATCCTGATAATCAGGATATCTTCCGGTTTGCTGCCGGTGGGTTTCGAGATTTTACCCGGATAGCTGGCAGTGATCCTATTATGTGGCATGATGTTGCGCTGGGTAATAATCAGGCAGTGCTGGAAGCACTGGATGAGTTTACCGAAGGTCTTCAGGTGCTCCGAAAGGCGATTATCCAGAAAGACAGCCAGTCGCTATTGGGGATATTCAGTCGTGCGCAATCCGCACGTCAGCATTTCTCTTCTCTTCTGGAGAGCAGGAAGCAGCGCGTGAAGCCATTGCCTGATACTGCGATGGTCCACTCTGTTTTTTCGGGCTCCGTACTGGTTGAAGGTGAAGATACAAAACAAGAAGTTATGGAAAGTATGAAAGAAAGTAGTCAGACGTTTATTGCCAGCCCGGGAGGATCGATCTCAGGTGAGTTGCGTGTTCCCGGGGATAAGTCGATTTCTCATCGTTCCATAATGCTGGGTGCTCTGGCGGAAGGGGAGACGGTGGTTGAAGGGTTTCTCGAAGGAGAGGATGCCCTGGCAACCCTGAAGGCATTTCGGGACATGGGGGTTCAGATTGACGGCCCCTACCTTGGGAAGGTCACCATTCAGGGTGTAGGCATACATGGCCTCAAGCAGCCGGAAGGGCCACTTTATCTTGGTAATGCCGGTACAGCCATGCGGTTGATGGCCGGGTTGATGGCGGCTCAGTCCTTTGATGTCACCTTAACCGGTGATCACTCCCTGTCAGGCCGACCTATGAATCGGGTAGTGGACCCTCTTGGTCAGATGGGGGCGACCATTGAGACTTCCGAAGGAGGGCGTCCACCACTGAAGATCAAGGGTGGTGCACAGTTAAAAGGTATTGAGTACCATCTGCCCATGGCCTCAGCACAGGTGCAGTCCTGTTTGTTACTGGCTGGAATGTACGCTGATGGTGAAACAGTGACGGTTGCTCCGGGAATTGTTCGTGACCATACCAATCGTATGCTTAATGGTTTTGGTTACCCAGTCTCTGTCAGTGGCGAGAATGGCTGCCGGGTTGCCATCAAGGGCGGTGGAAAGTTAACTGCTACTAGAATTGATGTGCCGTCCGATGTGTCATCGGCTGCATTTTTCATGGTAGCTGCCTCAATAGCAGAGGGTTCAGAAGTTCGTCTTTCCCATGTAGGAATGAACCCGACCCGTTCTGGTGTGGTTGAGATCCTTCAGTTGATGGGCGCAGATATTACTCTGGAAAATGAGTCTGTTGTGGGCGGAGAGCCGGTGGCTGATCTGGTAGTGCGGTCAGCTCAGTTGAAAGGTATTGATATTCCTGAGCGCCTGGTTCCCATCGCGATTGATGAATTTCCAGTGCTTTTTGTTGCAGCCGCCTGTGCAGAAGGCAGAACGCTGCTGACAGGGGCCCGTGAGCTCCGGGTTAAAGAAAGTGATCGAATTCAGGCTATGGCAGATGGCTTGATTGCTCTGGGTATTGATGCACAACCACTGCCTGATGGTATGATGATCAATGGTTCCGGAAATACTCCTTCTGAAAGGAAAGGAGAGCCTGTATTTAACGGTGGCACTATTGACAGCCATGGCGATCATCGTATTGCCATGTCATTCGCAGTAGCTGCTCTGCGGGCAAAAGATGATATTCGCATTCTCAACTGTGCAAATGTGGCGACTTCATTCCCGGATTTTGCAGGTCTGGCAAATCGAGCCGGTATGCGTATTGTGGTAACCGAAGGTCTTGAAGACGGTTCCTGTTAAGGCGGTTTGTCCGTCTGATTAACCTGTCTCATGGTTGGTAGCCGCTTCAGTGTCCTGTGATGGAGAGCAGGCTCTGAGGCTGGTTTTCGCTGGGCGAAATCAGTTAACACGTTGAGCAGGCTTTTAACTGGGGCCCTTCGTTCCATGGAATAAAGGTAAATACGAGTGAGTGAGTCTCAGACACCAGTGACAGTGGTCACCATTGATGGTCCCAGTGGGTCTGGCAAGGGAACGATTGCAGCCCTGCTGGCCAGAGAACTTGGCTGGGGGTTGCTGGATAGTGGGGCGTTGTATCGATTAACCGCCCTGGCGGCAATGAATCACGGGGTTGATTTTGCCGATGAGTCATCCCTGGAGGTTTTGGCAGGCCACCTTGATGTTCAGTTTTTGCCATCAGAAACCGGCGAAGGCCTGACCATCATTCTCGAAGGTGAGCAGGTGGGCGCCAGTCTGCGAACGGAAGAGGTTGGCGCCATGGCTTCCAGAGTTGCTGCTCTTCCGGGTGTTCGGGCTGCGCTGTTACAACGGCAGCGCGATTTTGCCGAATTGCCCGGGCTTGTGGCAGACGGTCGTGACATGGGAACGGTTGTCTTTCCCGGGGCTGCGCTGAAAGTCTTCCTGACAGCCAGTGCTGAAGAGCGGGCAAAAAGACGTTACGATCAGTTGCATCAAAAAGGGATTGATGCTAGTTTTGATCGCCTTTTGGCAGATATTCAGGCCAGAGATGAGCGAGATAGCCAAAGGGCTGTAGCGCCGCTCAAACCTGCCGATGATGCCATCATTCTTGACAGTACCCGCATGAGTATCCAGGAGGTATTCAACAGGGTGCTGGAACAGATGCGTCTGAATGGACTTTTTTAGGTTTTTTCAGGTGCATGGAAGTGGGATTCCCGCTTCATAAAGCCTGAGTGCAGCCACAGACTGCGCTCAACATTTTTTGGAGGTTCGTTTCTGTCGTAAGGCCAGCATTGCAGATTCGAACCTGATTAAAGTAACCCATACCGGCTGGCGGTGTGGATGACAAGCAGCGTACGCTATCCAGTCATTATTGACTGGCTGGTCTTTCGTCAAGAGGGCGGGGATTGTGCATGAGCGTATGCTGTCACAGGAAAAATCCATGAGCGAAAGCTTTGCAGAACTTTTTGAAGAGAGCCTGAAAGAAATCGAAATGAAGCCAGGCGCCATTGTCAGTGGTGTTGTGGTTGATATCGACAGTGACTGGGTTACTGTTCATGCTGGTCTTAAGTCTGAAGGTGTTATTCCTAAGGCTCAGTTCCAGGATGACAATGGTGAACTGACCATCGCTATTGGTGATGAAGTTCAGGTAGCTCTGGACGCGGTTGAAGACGGTTTCGGTGAGACTCGTCTGTCCCGTGAAAAAGCCAAGCGTATGGAAGCCTGGAAGGAACTGGAAAAAGCCTTCGAAGCTGAAGACGTTGTTAAGGGTGTTATCAGTGGTAAGGTCAAGGGTGGCTTCACTGTTGACGTGGCTACTATCCGTGCGTTCCTGCCAGGCTCTCTGGTAGACGTTCGTCCGGTTCGCGACACTGCGCACCTGGAAGGCAAAGAGCTTGAGTTCAAAGTCATCAAGCTGGACCAGAAGCGTAACAACGTTGTTGTTTCCCGTCGCAGCGTTCTGGAAGCTGAAAACAGTGCTGAGCGTGAGCAGCTGCTGGGCTCTCTGCAGGAAGGTCTGGAAGTTAAGGGTATCGTTAAGAACCTGACTGACTACGGTGCCTTCGTTGATCTGGGTGGCGTTGACGGCCTGCTGCACATCACTGACATGGCCTGGAAGCGTATCAAGCATCCTAGCGAAATCGTTAACGTTGGTGACGAAATCAACGTTAAGGTCCTGAAGTTTGATCGTGACCGTAACCGCGTATCTCTGGGTCTCAAGCAGCTGGGTGAAGATCCATGGGTTGCTATCAACAAGCGCTTCCCTGAAGGTGCCCGTGCTTCTGGCCGCGTAACCAACCTGACTGACTACGGCTGCTTTGTTGAGCTGGAAGAAGGTGTTGAAGGTCTGGTGCACGTTTCTGAAATGGACTGGACCAACAAGAACATTCACCCATCCAAGGTTGTCAACCTGGGTGACGAAGTTGAAGTTCAGGTTCTGGACATTGACGAAGAGCGTCGTCGTATTTCTCTGGGTATCAAGCAGTGCAAGACTAACCCATGGGAAGACTTCTCCGGCTCCTTCAACAAGGGTGACAAGCTGGCTGGTAAGATCAAGTCTATCACTGACTTCGGTATCTTTATCGGTCTGGACGGTGGTATCGATGGTCTGGTTCACCTGTCTGACATCTCCTGGAACGAAACTGGAGAAGAAGCTGTTCGTCAGTACCGTAAGGGTGACGAAGTAGAAGCGGTTATCCTGGCGATCGACGCTGAGCGTGAGCGCATCTCCCTGGGTATCAAGCAGCTGTCCGAAGATCCATTCAATGCCTATGCTGGTCTGAATGAAAAAGGTACGGTTGTTAAGGGTATCGTTAAGGAAGTGAATGCCAAGGCTGCTGTTGTAGAGCTGGCTGAAGACGTTCTGGCTACCTTGAAAGCATCTGAAATCAGTGTTGACCGCGTTGAAGACGCAACTAACGTTCTGAAGGAAGGTGAAGAAGTCGAAGCTCGTATCATCAGCATCGACCGTAAGAACCGCAACATCAGCCTGTCTATCAAAGCGAAAGACCAGGCCGATGAAAAAGCAGCAATGAAAGAGCTGCGTACCAAGCAGGACGAAGAAGCTGCTGGTCCGACCACTATTGGTGATCTGATCAAGGCTCAGATGGAAAGCAAGTAATCCATCTTGTTCCTGGTTGCTCTCGGGGGGCTTTTATTTTCAAAAGCTACCTCTGAGGGCAGAGAAGACCGCGGGTGCTTTTGCCTCGCGGTTTTTTTTGGTCTGAATGTTGCTAAAATTTCCACATTAGCAATAAGGCATTCAACAGTCCCTGAGATAAATGAGAATATTCATTTTATGAAATATGCGGGCTAATCAAAGGGTTGCTTGATTTCTCTGTGTGGGTTAGCTAGTGTAGAAACTGTCTGGTTTTTTAAGGCGCTTTTTGAAGAATAAGCGGTGTCTTTCAAGGTCTACAGGGCCTTTTTAGGCATTCCGGGAATGGCAGGGAAAGGAAAAACGACGATGACCCGGTCTGAACTGATTGAGCGGATTGCCCAGTTGCAACCGCAGCTCTCTATCAAGGATATTGAGCTTGCTGTAAAAGCTATCATTGAACAAATGTCTAACTCGCTGGCTAATGGTGAGCGGGTTGAGATCAGGGGGTTTGGTAGCTTCTCCCTTCATTATCGTGCCCCTAGAGTTGGGCGGAACCCTAAAACTGGCGAAGCTGTGAGCCTTGATGGTAAGTATGTTCCTCACTTTAAGCCGGGCAAGGAGCTTCGGGACAGGGTGAACCGAGGCTTGCAGGCTGAGACGGATTGATCGTGAAATAAGTTTATGGCGGACTACGAGTTGACAGTTTTTGCGACGATAGTCGTATGGTTCAGGCGTCTTCTGGTTTTGGCGTTGTTTGTTGTTCTACTGGTGTTTTTTGTCAACTTTACCCTGTCGAATACAGAACAGATCAGCCTTGAGATGGGCGGGTTGGCCATACCTGCGGTAAGCAGTTCTACATTGGTTATGGTGCCTTTTATACTGGGGGGCTTTACTGGCTTGCTGGTTTCTCTGGTGCTCGTTATTCGTTTACGACTTGCCAATGCCAGCCTTAAAAGAAAGCTTGTGCGTCGTGACGCTGAAATACAAAAGTTGAGATCCAGTGCCCTGAAAGGGTTAACGGATGCCTGATATTGTATTATTAGGGCTTATTCTTGCTGCAATCGTGATTGGTTATTTTCTGGGATGGCGTGACCAGAAAAGAAGGCGATTAGATGGCTCTGGTCAGCTTTCCAGGGATTATTTTGTCGGTCTGAATTATCTGATTAATGAGCAGACCGATGAGGCTATTGATGTTTTTATCAAGGCTCTGGATATCAATAATGATACAGTGGATACCTACCTGGCGCTGGGGAGTTTGTTCAGTAAGCGTGGAGAAGTTGAAAAGTCCATCCGAGTTCATCAGGACCTGCTTGCCCGACCAAGTCTGACCTCTGCTCAGTCTTTTCAGGTTCAACTGGCGCTGGCCCAGAACTATTCTTCAGCTGGATTATTGGATCGCGCGGAATCTATTCTGATTGACCTCAGCCGTCAGAATCATGAACTTCGGGATCAGGCCTTGCAGCAATTGTTGCGAGTCTATGAGCAGGAGAGGGAGTGGTCCAGAGCTGCAGATGTTGCAGAGAGGCTGAGGCGATCTCGAGGTGAGCATTTTGCCATAATCCTGGCTCATTACTATTGTGAGCTGTGTGAAATTGCGCTTAAGCAGAATGATCATGTAACAGCGCGTCGTCTCATTCGTCAGGCATTTTCCCGGGATAAAAACAGTGTCAGGGCCAGCCTTTTACTGGGACAATTGGAGTTTGATGAAGGAGGCTACAAAGAGGCAATTAAAATATTGCAGAGAATATCGGTGCAGGACATTAGTTTTATGCCTCTCTCTCTACCGTTGTTGGAAAAATCCTTTGAACATTTGGGTAGTTTGCGGGGTTTTGGGGCGTATCTGGGCCGGTGCCTGAATGAACGCCCTGGTACTGCCATTATAATAGCGATGACACGTCTTTTGATCAGGGAGTCTGGAGAGTCTCAGGCTGTTAAATTTCTGACTGCTCAGCTTGAACGCCACCCTACACTCAGAGGTTTGAATGAACTGATTGACCTTCGTCGTCAGTTTCAGGGTGACTTGCCGGATAATGTTCTGGCATTGATCCATCGTATTACAGATCGAATGCTTGAGCTTAAGCCTGTCTTTTCCTGTGGAAAATGTGGGTTTTCTGGTAAGGAAATGCACTGGCAATGTCCACGGTGCCATCAATGGGGGGCCGTAAGTCCTATTCAGGGGTTTGAGGGGGAATAGTGCATTTCTGCGTATTTCATAATCTGTTTATTAGTCTGTGACGTTCAGTGTGGTCGAAACATCTATGAGGGAGGTGTTGGTATATCTTCTCAATGCCCAACACCCGCCTGCTTCAGCAGGCAGTTGTTATGCATAGGAATTGATTTGAAATAATTGCATAAATCTCTTATTTGCTCATGTTGTAAGTAGCAGGAGCAGAGTGCATCAATATATGAGTGATGCTTTTCTCTTTTTTTGTATTATAAAAAATTTTGGCTATATACCTGTCTGGTAGATCATTAAAAAGACAGGTGAAAAAAATCCTTTTTATTTATGGTCTTTTCACTTCGCTGGTCTGTCAATTTCTAAATCTTGGTATTCAAACTCCTTTGGTGTAGATCTTCTACTAATAATTACCGGTTTCGGTAAAATTGAGTTCTGTGTTTGATAGTCAATTTTTCTTTCAAAGATTGTATTTCTGTTTTTGGCCTGTTTTTTTCTTTTAAATTAAAGTTTTATTGTTTAAATGGTACTTATGTATCACTTTTCAGAATGAAGGTTGATTGTAGGAAGATTTTTTATTTTGTTCTTTTAAATCAAAATGTTTTGGTTGAAGAGTGTTGTTGCGTTAACTTTATTTGAATAAATAATAATAATTCCTGATTTTATGGAACTTTCTTACTAATCTCTCATCAAATATATCGCCAAATAGACTTAATATTTATTTTTAATTTCTTACGGTTGATAGAGCTCCTGCCTATTGAATAGTCATTCACAATTAATACAAGAGAGATGAAAATGGAACCAGTAATTCAAAAGTAACTATTCAGCACCCTTCATATAAATCTGGAATTTTCTGATTTTTCGACCATCATCTTATACTCAATTTTTCTAACAAATCTCCAGTATGGAACCAGACTTCCCAGCTACTCCGTTTACCGAAGCTCTCCTTAAAGAGAATGAAGAGCTTCGGACCGAGAATGCGCTTTTACGGGAACGTTGCAGCGAACTGGAAGAAAGGGTTAATAAAAACAGTCAAAACAGTAGTAAGCCACCATCGTCAGATGGTTATCAAAAGCCCAGTAAAAAAGGGAGTGATAAAGGTGATACATCTTCCAAAGAAGCCCCCTGCTCCTCACAGGAAACACCGAACCCCAAAAGCCTTAGACCATCTTCAGGCAATAAACCAGGTGGCCAGAAAGGTCATCAAGGCTCTTGTTTGAGACGTGTCGCCTTACCCGATTATGTCAGGCATCTGAAGGTTGAAAAATGTTGCTGTTGCCAGTCTTCGCTTATCGATATTAAACCCACCAAATACATTGAGCGACAGGTTTTTGATCCAGGTAGACCCGGAGAATTTGAAGTTACCGCGTACTGGGCAGACGTTAAAGTATGTCCTTGTGGTAAACGGAACACCGCTGAGTTTCCCCAAGGAGTGAAAGCCGCTGCTCAATACGGAGAAGTGACTCAGGCAATGGCTGTTCATTTAAACCAGTATCACTTCATCCCATATCACCGGGTGTCTGAGTATTTCAATACTATTTATTGCATGAGTGTCAGCGCAGGCTCTGTTGCCAATTTTGTTGCCTATACCCATGAGAACCTGGCCTCTACTGAGCAGAGTATCCGCGATGCTTTACAAGAAAGTCCGGTTGCAGGAGCGGATGAAACTGGCATGCGGGTTGACGGTTCACTGTGGTGGTTACACATTATGCGAGATGACCAATGGACGCTTTACTACCTCTCAGAAAGGCGAGGTTGTGAAGCAATGGATGCAATGGGCATCCTGCTGACTTTTGCAGGCATTCTGGTTCACGATCATTGGAAGTCCTACTTTGCCTATGCGGCAGTGCATGTGCTTTGTAATGCCCATCATCTGAGAGAGCTTCAGGGAGTTGTCGATAGGGATGCGAATAAGCTGGCTCTGCGGCTGATGAAATTGCTTACGCTCTCCTGGCACTTCTGCAAGAAATACAAAGCAGCCGGTCTGACTCAAATGCCTGGTGCAATACAGCTTCGCATTGAGACGATATACGACCAAATCCTTCAAAGGGCTCTCACGAAGGAAACCGCTTATATGGAAAAACAACGACAGGTGCTTGGACGTAAGAAGGTCAGGAATACCAAGGCCTACAACCTGTTCAAAAGGCTTATTGAGTTTAAGGTTGAAACGTTGCGCTTCATGTCGGACTTTTCAATTCCCTTCGATAACAATGGCAGTGAACGTGATGCCAGGATGGCCAAACTTAAGCAGAAGATCTCAGGCTGCTTCAGAAGCGAAGACGGAGGTACCATGTTTACCCGAATCCGAAGCTATTTATCATCTGCTAAAAAGCAGGGGTTGAACATATTTCAGGCGCTTCTTAAAGCGGTTCGAAATTACAACAATACGCCTTTGCTGGGTGCTGAATAGTTACATTCAAAATACAGTTAGATTTCAAAGTCAAGATGTTAATCGCGAGTTTAAGATTGAAAGATATCAGGATGCTGTTTCAGGGCATGAAGGTGATTCATCCAAGCTGGCAATGCTGAAAAGATTTATAGTGACGACTGTGAAAGCTGCAATACCCGTAGTGGGTGGTGCGGCAACTGAAGCAGGGCTTAGTGCACTGCCAGCTGCTGCTACCCTGCCTACGGCCGTTGTTACTGCAATACCAGTAGTCATGCCCTATATCATGCCTGTTGCTGGTGCAGTCTCGTTAGCCTATGCAGGCTACAAGGCGGTCAGTTATTTCAATACTAAACCTGTCGAAATTGCTGATGAAGTTACCAAGTTTACTATTACTGATGATAGTGAACAAAGTGACTATTACCTTGTCAGTGATGATAATCATTGGTCTTTGGAGGATTCCACTAGGAAGTTAACCAAAGTTGCAGATAGTAACAGTTATGAACTTCGTGTCAGAGGATTTACAGGATCTGAGTGTAAATTTGTCAGGTACGATACTGCGGATAGCGAGCGAGCTAATCCTGATTGGCAGTATGGTGACAACCTGCGTGTTAATGTGAGCTAGTTAAATATTTGTACTTAATATTAGGTATCAATAATTAGCTGACTTGATAGTCGTTTTTAACAGCGCTTCAGGTCGGCTTTTTTTATATTTAGTTTTATATAATTAAAATGCTCGTTGCACACGTTTAGCTGCTTTCTGTTGAACTCATGTTGCTTTTTCTTGTCTTTCCATATGAATGTAAGCGCATGAGGCTGTAGTGTGGATTCCACATCTGACGTAAATATTTCTCCAGATAGTCAAGTAGTTCTTGCTCCCACAAAGCTTGTTAACGGGGTTGATCGTCGCATTTGGGGGCATCAGCAGCGGCCAAAGATGTCTGGTCTTGAGGTTGCTGAGGTGCCTGTTGATTCGGTTATCCTATCTCCAGCGTACCAAAATTGGATCGTAATGTATGAAGAGGGTGACCAGCAAGGAGTATCCTTAAGGGAAAGGGAAGTCTTGGATACAAAAATAATTTCGGATGATGAATATGCTGTATCTGAGGTAGTACGACTTTCTGGGCTTTGGCAACAACTTTTAATTGATACATACGCAAATGTTGATGAGCTGTGTGATTTATTGCTGTGTGCTAAGGAAGTATTTTTCCGAAACAGTCTGATTCGTTTGCTTTTTAACCGTGTGAATAAAGACCCTGAACGTAATACAATTGGCGGAGAATATAGTCTCCTGGTTGGGTACTTGGATTCATTAGAGCGTGATCATCTTTCAAGTGATTTTAAGGAACGTTTATTAGAAAGAGTGAAATGTGCATTTGATAGTTTTATAGCTGATTCCATTAAGCATCAGGGGGTAAAACTCGTTTTTAACTCTGACGAATTGACTCCATTTAAGTTGAACGTGGGGGAGGATATATCCAGCAAGGTTAATCAAGAGTTCTGGCAATGTTTTGCTGGTAGTGGGGACATAAATTTTATACTTAAAGAAAATGGTGCTTCTATTTGGCAAAGTTCACCTGAACCATTTTTTAAAATACTTTTGGGTCAAGATAAAGAAGGAGGCGCTGTTATTCCATCTCAGCTTTTAAAGGTTTGTTCAGGGCAGTTTGATGAGATGATGCGGCAAGCAGGTGATACTGTTTTTAGTCAATACAGAGATTGTCTGCTTTTGGGGTTGGCTCAGGTGTCTCGTCAGTGTTTAGAGAGAGCGCGTATAAAAATTTCTGAACAGTTTGGTCGAGAGATATTTTATGGCAGAGGTTCTCAAGCTGTTGCTCCTGTTTATGATGTTAGAGTGGGGGAGGCTATCAAAGGATCCGTGTTAACTGTGGAAAAGCGACCCAGTGGAGAGCTTGAAGTCTCTTTCTGTTTCAAGAGTTCACCAATTACGTTTATCAAACTTGATTCAAGACAAAGCGTATCGAACGAAAGAGAAGTCAGCTGCAGAGTGGATGCTGAATTAGATGGTAGTGCTTTAAAGCTTAAAACTGCGGTTGTTGAAACGAAAGAAGCGATGTGATTGCTAGGCAGTTTGGCTCCCCGAGCTGGACTCGAACCAGCGACCCAATGATTAACAGTCATTTGCTCTACCAACTGAGCTATCGGGGATCAAAAGGTGTGTTAAATGATACCTCTCTTAATATGCCTGTCAAGTTACTGAGTACCAGAAGCTGGTACTCAGTACAAACAGCCAATCAGGACAAAGCTTGTTGAAGTCTGTCCAGAGCTTTCTCTAATGCTTCATCGCTGGTCGCGAATGAGAGTCTCATGCAGCCGTCAGAGCCAAAAGCGGATCCGGGAACCAGAGCAACGCCTTTTTCCAGAAAGAGAGCTGCGAGGTCTGTGTCTTTTTCAAAACCCAGCTTCTTCATCGCTTCACTGAAATCAGCAAAAGCGTAGAAAGTGCCGTCTCCCTCGATAGCGCTGACGCCTGGTAGCTGATTGAGTCGGCCAACAACGTAGTCATGGCGGTTTTTAAACACCTTGAGCATGTCTTTCACGCAATCCTGCGGTCCATTCAGTGCTGCCACGGCTGCTGCCTGAGCAATAGAGCAGGGGTTGGATGTGCTCTGGGACTGGATCTTCTTCATGTTCTTGATCAGCCACTCCGGTCCGCCAGCATAACCAATACGCCAGCCGGTCATGGAGTAAGCCTTAGATACACCATTGAGAACAATTGTACGTTCGTATAGCTCAGGGCAGGCCATCAGAATGTTGCAGAAAGGCGCTTCAGTCCAGAGGATGTGCTCATACATATCATCGGTTGCCACCATTACATCCGGGTGCTTTTTGAGCACTTCGCCCAAGGCCGCAAGCTCTTTGCGGGTATAAGCGGTTCCGGTTGGGTTGGAGGGGCTGTTGAGTACGACCAGTTTGGTTTTGTCCGTGATTGCAGCTTCGAGTTGCTCTGGCGTGATTTTGAAGCGGTTTTCCAAGCCGGCTTCTACGATAACCGGGACACCCTCGGCGATGACCACCATGTCTGGGTAAGATACCCAGTAAGGGGCTGGAATAATGACTTCATCGCCCTTATTCAGTAGAGCCAGAGCCAGGTTGAAGAAGCTCTGCTTGCCGCCACAGGAAACCAGAATCTGGCTTTGACCGTATTCAAGACCGTTATCACGCTTGAATTTGTCAATAATCGCCTGCTTAAGCTCGGTGGTTCCATCCACGGCGGTGTATTTTGTTTTCCCTTCAGCGATGGCTTTTACCGCTGCAGCCTTAATGTGCTCCGGTGTGTCGAAGTCGGGCTCTCCGGCGCCCAGGCCAATAATGTCATGTCCGGCAGCTCTCAGTTCGGCAGCCTTGGCGGTGACAGCCAGAGTTGGAGATGGCTTGACCATTTGTACGCGTTGGGATGGATGACCAGTCACAGTTTTCCTCGTTTATGGTTGTAACACTGAGAATTATAATGCTGTTTGCCTTCCGCTATTGGCCGGAGAAATTCGCTAGGTGGCATCTTGCCTGGGGAGTCAGTGGAAGCAATTATGCTGGTTTGGTTAGACTCCCTATGGCGGAAACTATCTACCAATACCTGTAGTATAACGGTGATGAGTAGCGAGTATCCGTCATGCGAACAACAGAAGGCATCATACACAATACGGTGATCTGTTGACATCCGTTTGTCAGTTACCGTTAGCAAAATTTTTTCTGCTCCAGATGGAAGGGTAGCATGAGTCGATCGTTTAAAGTTTCTTCCCGCTTCAGTCCTGCTGGTGATCAACCGGTTGCTATTGAGCAACTGGTCAAGGGCATTGATGCTGGCCTGGCCTGTCAAACCCTGCTGGGGGTAACCGGATCCGGCAAGACATTCACGGTTGCCAATGTGATCGAGAAAATCCAACGGCCGACGATCATCATGGCCCATAACAAAACACTGGCCGCACAGCTCTATGGTGAGTTTAAGGAGTTTTTTCCAGAGAATGCCGTGGAGTATTTTGTCTCCTACTATGACTATTATCAGCCAGAAGCTTACGTACCCACATCAGATACCTACATCGAGAAAGATGCGTCGGTTAATGAGCATATTGAACAAATGCGTCTCTCTGCCACCAAAGCCCTGATGGAGCGGCAGGATGCCATTATCGTAGCTACGGTCTCGGCCATCTATGGCCTGGGTGATCCTCAGTCTTATCTTAAAATGATGATGCATCTGGATCGTGGCGACAGGGTTGATCAGCGAACCATTCTGCGTCGACTGGCGGAATTGCAATACACTCGAAACGATGCGGATTTTCGGCGGGCAACCTATCGTGTTCGTGGTGATGTGATTGATATCTTTCCGGCAGAATCGGAAAAAGAGGCTGTTCGTTTAGAGCTTTTTGACGATGAGCTGGAGTCCATCAGTGAGTTTGACCCGCTAACCGGTGAGGTGTTGAGAAAGCTACCCCGGGCGACCATCTATCCAAAAACTCATTATGTGACGCCCAGGCAAACCATCCTGGATGCCGTAGAAGCCATTAAGGTCGAGCTGGTGGATCGGCTCCAGGTTTTGCGCGATAACAATAAGCTGGTGGAAGCTCAGCGTCTTGAGCAGCGAACGCAGTTTGACCTGGAGATGATGATTGAGCTGGGTTATTGCACGGGTATTGAGAACTATTCCCGCTATCTTTCCGGTAATAAACCCGGGGAGGCACCACCCACCCTGTTTGATTATATTCCGGACAATGCGCTGCTGGTGATTGATGAATCCCATGTCACTGTGCCGCAGATCGGTGCTATGTATAAAGGGGATCGCTCTCGAAAAGAGACACTGGTGGAATACGGATTCCGCTTACCTTCTGCTTTGGATAACCGACCCATGAAGTTTGAAGAGTGGGAAGGGCGACGGCCGCAGACTATTTTTGTTTCTGCAACTCCTGGTAAATATGAAGAAGAGAACCAGGGGCAGGTGGTTGATCAGGTGGTCAGGCCTACCGGTCTGGTTGACCCGGAAATTGAGGTTCGTCCAGCAACTACTCAGGTGGACGACCTGCTCATGGAAATTCATAAAACCGTTGCCAAAGAAGAACGGGTGCTGGTCACTGTACTCACCAAGCGCATGGCAGAGGATTTAACGGAATTTCTGCATGAGCAGGGTGTCCGGGTACGCTACCTGCACTCTGATATTGATACAGTGGAACGGGTAGAGATTATCCGTGATCTGCGTATTGGTGCTTTCGATGTGTTGGTGGGTATCAACCTGCTGCGGGAAGGTCTTGATATGCCAGAGGTCTCTCTGGTCACTATTTTGGACGCTGATAAAGAAGGTTTTCTCCGTTCTGACCGTTCATTGATTCAGACCATTGGTCGTGCTGCCCGAAACATCAATGGCCGGGCGATCCTTTATGGTGACCGGATTACCGGTTCCATGGAGCGGGCAATCAGTGAGACCGAGCGGCGACGTAAGAAGCAGATTGCCTATAACAAGAAACACAACATTACGCCAAAAGGCGTCTTCAAATCGGTGGCCGATATTCTTGAAGGTGCTGTAGTGCCCGGAAGGAAGAAAGGCAGTAAATCCCAGAAAGGTGTGGCTGAGCCGCGAACTGACTATCAGGTGCCTATGACGCCAGAAACCATGGCCGCGACGATTAAGAAGCTGGAGGCAAAAATGATGGAGCACTCCCGTAACCTGGAGTTTGAACAGGCTGCTGCTGTCCGGGATGAAATTGCCATGCTTCGGGAGCAGGTTTTGAAACACTGAGAGTAGGTATTTACCCTGTTAGAATTAAGCCGATTGGAGTGTTGCATTTTTTAGCTGCATTGATAATATACGCACCACTTCAGTCGGTTAGCTCAGTTGGTAGAGCACCACCTTGACATGGTGGGGGTCGCTGGTTCAAGTCCAGTACCGACTACCAAACTCTCTTTTTCTCATCATAATTCAATCATTTCTTCCTGGCTTTTCCTGTTAACCATGTACATGGCTTTCCTATTGGCTTGCTGAAATCTGGCGCAGGAATTGGGACGTTACTGGGTGATCTTAACCGTTCGAACAGGGACCATCTGTCTCTGAGTATGACTTGTTCTTTCGAATGTTCTAAAAGTAGCTCTCCCAGTGCAATGACGGGAATCAATTTTCCTTTATTGCCATAACTGTAGTCCATGGCAATTCCTTCGATAAACAGTCCTGATTCAACCCACTCAAGAGAGCCTTTGATGTAACTCGATCCAGTGTATTTTGGAATGCTGTGAGCAGTAATGATCATGTCAAACTGCCAGCTGTCTTCTGGAATGTTACCGGGTCTGAGTTGAAAGCGGGCAGCCATAAAGCGATGTTGATCCATTGCCAGTATAGGCGCAGGACTATGAGGGTCTTCGTAAATCCGTTTCTGTACATTTTCGATGGCATCAAAAGCAAGGCTGTCTGCAGAAATGTAAGGGCAACCAAAAGTGAATTCGCCACGGCTTTTGATCAGTATTGGTGACTCATCTTGTTCAGGTTGGTGTTCGGTTTCATTATCAATTCGAACAACAACGTGTCTTGTATTTTTTTCATCTATTTTGCCCAGGATATTCTCTAAATGCTGCAGGGCGTCTTTCAGTGTTTTTGGCTGCTCTACAGGGAATTTGGAATGAAGGCTGGTCATGGCCTCTGGCTCCTGTGTTTGAGACGACTCATCTGGGAACAGTGTTCGCTGGTTTCAAGTCAGTTCAACCGGCGTATACCACTTGGCATCCAGTGCTTTCAGCATTTTTCCACTGTCGTCTTTTGTATCAACCAGCCATCCAGATGGGCAGTCAATGGACCGGTAGCAGCGAATGACTGTCCTGGGCCGGTTTTTCTGAACAGGATAGAAATGTGTGGTTACCTGGTCTCCAGGCTGAAAAGGCATTTTCATGGCAGACTTCTGATATTTACCTAATTTCGTAATCGACTTCACACTTTGCTGTATTGCCTGCAAGGCTGACATCTGAGAATGTAACCAATGTAACCGGTTTCTGAAAGCGGTTTCATTGAAGTGAAACGAACTATTACATTCTTTGGGAACTATTCATGTTTAGACTATCCAGCCTGTTTGCGCTGAGCAGTTTAGCCATGGTGACCTCAGTCTCGGCATTGGCTTATGACTGCTCGCCACTTGGCTCATGGGAGTCAACTGTCGCTTATAATGGCGGTGACACGGTTCAACATAATAATAAAGCCTATCAGGCAAACTGGTGGACACAGGGAAATAATCCCGAAGAGTTTTCATCGGCTTACCAGGAATGGACTTTACTGGGGAGTTGTAGCGGGACTGAACCTCCGCCAGTAGAAAATAAGCCACCGCAGGTCAGTCTGACTGCGCCAGGAAATGGCGTAACTTACACAGAGGGAGATTCTGTCTTACTGCGTGCAAATGCATCCGATGAAGATGGTTCTGTCAGTAAAGTTGAGTTCTATGTCAATAATGCTTTGGCTGGATCGGATGCCACGGCACCTTATTCACTGAGCTGGAGTGCAGTTGTAGGGTCTCATTCGATTTCTGCCAGGGCTATTGATGACCAGGGCGCCAGCAGTGGCTCTTCGGCATCGGTTATTGAGGTTTTGGCGGTAGAGCAGAACCAGTTGCCACAGGTCACTCTGACCTCTCCGGTTGATGGTGCCGAATACCAGCCGGGAGATCAGGTGTCTCTGACCGCTGATGCCAGTGACCGTGATGGTACTATCAGTAAAGTGTCGTTTTATGCCAACAGTGTTCTTCTGGGAGAAGACAGTACCGAACCCTACTCACTGGAGTGGGTCGCTGCCGAAGGGCGTCAGCAAATCAAAGCGGTAGCTACTGATAACGACAATGGCTCCAGCACCTCAAAAACCGTCGTAGTCAATGTTGGTGAAGTGGTTCCTCCCCCACCGGGTGACAGCAGTTGCCGTCCTGATGGTCTCTATCAGACACCGGGTGTCAGTACACCCTACTGTACGGTATATGATGAACAGGGCAGGGAAAAAATGGGGGCTGATCATCCCCGCCGTATCATTGGTTACTTTACTGCCTGGCGGAACGGCGCCAATGGCCAGCCAGCTTATCTCGTAGACGATATCCCCTGGGATAAACTGACTCATATCAACTACGCCTTTGCTCATGTCAACAGTGAAAACCGGATCTCTATCGGTAATCCAGACAACCCTGAAAATCCTGCAACCGGCATGCTGTGGCCTGGGGTTGAAGGTGCGGAGATGTCTCCTGACTATCCATACCAGGGGCATTTTAATTTGCTGAACAAATACAAGCAGCAATACCCGGATGTGAAAACTCTGATCTCGGTTGGCGGCTGGGCGGAAACCGGTGGCTACTTTGACGACAATGGTGATCGTGTCGACAGCGGTGGCTTCTATACCATGACCACCAATGCGGATGGCAGCATCAATTACCAGGGCATCAACACCTTTGCTGATTCTGTCGTTGAATTCCTGCGGGACTAAGGCTTTGATGGCGCGGATATCGACTATGAATACCCGACATCCATGAACGATGCCGGAAACCCGTTGGACTTCCAGATCGCCAATGCTCTGCGTGGCAGCCTGATGAACTCTTATGTTGAGTTGATGAAAACACTTCGAGAAAAGCTGGATGCTGCTGGAGCAGAAGACGGTAAGCATTACATGCTGACCATTGCATCCCCATCCTCAGGCTACCTGCTTCGAGGCATGGAAACCTTCCAGGTTACTCAGTACCTGGACTATGTAAACATCATGTCCTACGAGCTACACGGTGCCTGGAATGAGTATGTGGGGCATAACGCTGCCCTGTTTGACACCGGTGAAGATGCAGAGCTGGCATCAGCTAATGTTTATGGCACTGAGCAGTATGGTGGAATCGGTTACCTGAATACGGACTGGGCGGTGAAATACTTCCGTGGTGCCATGCAGGCGGGTCGAATCAATATCGGTATTCCTTACTATACCCGTGGCTGGCAGGGTGTTACCGGTGGTAATTATGGGTTGAACGGGCGTGGTCCTCTGCCCAGTCAGGCTGATTGCCCAGTGGGTACTGGAGGCAGTGCCAAGTGTGGCTATGGAGCAACCGGTATTGACAATATGTGGCATGACAAGGATGAAAATGGCAATGAGATGGGTGCTGGCTCCAACCCGCTGTGGCATGCCAAAAACCTTGAGCAAAACATTGTGCCGAGTTACCTGAGGGACTGGGGGCTGAACCCGGAGAGTAATCCGGATCATCAGCTGAAGGGGCGTTACCAGCGCTATTACGACAGTGTTGCCGTCGCCCCATGGCTGTGGAATGCGGACAAACAGGTGTTCTTATCCATGGAAGACGAAGAGTCCATGGCAACCAAAGTTCAGTACGTGATCGATAATGACATTGGCGGGATCATGTTCTGGGAGCTGGCCGGTGATTACGGTTGGGATGCTGAGAAAGGGGAGTACGGTTTTGGTACAACGCTGACCTCATTGGCTTATGAGCAGTTTGTCAATGCAGAACCCTACGGTGATCGTCGTACCAGCCGGGTTATGCCAGAGGAGGCTGTGGGGGTTGATGTCGCTGTCTATGGCTTCAAGGAAGGCGATCAGAACTATCCTCTGAACCCAACCCTCAAAATCACCAACCAGTCCGGTGTAGCATTGCCCGGTGGCACTGAGTTCCGCTTTGATATGCCCACCTCAACGTCGGATTTCATTTCAGACCAGAGTGGCTTCAAGCTGGAAGTGGTGGAAAGTGGTGCCAATGCCAGTGGCAATAATATTGGTGGCCTGGAAAATGAGTTCCACCGTGTTGCCTTCAGTCTTCCTGGCTGGCAAAACCTGGGTGATGGCGAAAGTGTTGAGCTAACGCTTAATTATTATCTGCCAGTGACTGGCCCGCAGGCATGGACGGTCAATATCAATGGTCAGGATTATGCGTTGAAGTCAGAATACCCTGAACTGCCACTGGCGGATCTCAGCGGTGGCCCTGGTGGCGGTGGTGAGCTGTGCAGTGATCTGGGTGTTGATACTTCGAGTCTGAGCACTTACCCCGACTGGCCTAATGGTAGCAATGCCAATGGAGGGGATCAGGTGATCCATAATGGCAGTGTCTACAAGGCCAAATGGTGGACTACCAGTGAGCCGGGCAGTGATGAGTCCTGGTCGTTTGTCTGTGCTATGTGAAAATTGATGTTCTTACCATGAATTGCCTGCTCTAAGAGCAGGTTTTTTTATGGTAAGTGATAGAGATGATAGAATTGCTTGTATCTGTATATTTTAAAAAAGGGCCTATATATCTCCACATTGTCTTATAAAAATTTGAAACAGTGCAGGCTAGGAACCATACTCAATATGCTCACTAGCGTGTCCAAACGGGATTAGTTCCCGCTGCTATTGAAAGAGTGATTAAGAAAACGCCACCCAATTGGGTGGCGTTTTTTTTCATTTCATTTTTATATTGGTCTTATCTAGATTTCTTCCCTTTCTTATTGTTGATGCCAGAAAATGCCACTTTATAAACATCATCATAATGACTGGCAAAATGTGCAGTAATACCTTCACGTATATAATCAGGGAGCTCATCAAAATCTCTGCGATTATCTTCTGGAAGAACCAGCTCATTAATGCCTTGACGTCTAGCGGCAATGACTTTTTCCCTAATTCCTCCTACAGCAAGCACTCTACCTGTCAGTGTCAATTCACCGGTCATTGCAAGATTTTTAAGAGGTTTAATGCCGCAGGCCAGAGAGATGAGCGCCGTGGTCATTGTTACACCAGCACTGGGACCATCCTTTGGGGTGGCGCCTTCGGGAACATGAAGGTGTATAAATGCGGTTTTCAGGAAGTCTTCCTTAATTCCAAATTTTCTGGCGTGACTGGTAGTGTAACTATATGAAATTTCAGCAGACTCCTTCATTACCTCACCCAATTTGCCGGTCAGCTTAAAACCGGCTCTTTGCTGATGTATCAGGCAGGCTTCAACTGGAAGTGTGGCTCCGCCCATGGCTGTCCAGGCGAGGCCTGTGACTATGCCAATCCCTTCCATGGTTTTTTCTTTACGGAAATAGGGGGCTCCAAGGAAGTCTTCCAGATTTTTGGCTGAAACAGTGAGTTTGCTTTCATCATTTTCCAGAAACTGGACGACGACTTTACGAATGATTTTTTGTAGCAGCTTTTCGAAGTGGCGAACTCCGGCCTCTCGGGCGTAGCCATCAATTATTTTCCGGAAAGTAGTATCCGACATTCTAAGCTGGCTCTTTTTTAGACCAGCTTTTTTGAGTTGCTTGGGCCATAAATGATTCTTTGCAATGGCGACCTTTTCTTCGGTGATATAGCCAGAAAGTCTGATCACATCCATACGATCCAGTAGCGGGCCTGGGATCGTGTCCAGCTGATTGGCTGTGCAGATAAACAGTACTTTCGACAGATCGATCCTCATGTCCAGATAGTGGTCAAGAAACTCGGTATTCTGTTCGGGATCCAATACCTCAAGCAGAGCAGATGCGGGGTCCCCACGAAAAGAAGCCCCAATTTTATCAATTTCATCAAGCATGATAACGGGATTGGAAACCTCTACTTCCTTGAGTGCCTGAACCAGCTTTCCTGGCAGTGCTCCAATATACGTTCGACGATGTCCTTTGATCTCAGCTTCATCCCGCATTCCACCCAGGCTGAAGCGGTAAAATTTACGGTCCAGGGCTTTGGCGACAGACTTACCAATGGATGTCTTTCCCACGCCAGGAGGGCCAACAAGCAGCATGATGGACCCAGATACTTCTTTTCGGTATGCACCTACTGCCAGAAATTCAACAATGCGTTCTTTAACATCCTCAAGACCATCATGGTCGGAACTGAGTACATTTCTTGCGTGATGAAGGTCGAGGTTATCTTCGGAGTAGAGCCCCCAGGGGATGGACGTTGCCCAATCCAGATAATTTCTGCAGATTGCGTATTCCGGTGAACCGGTTTCCAGGATAGAAAGCTTTTTCAGCTCATCATCAATTTTACTTTTGGCGCTATCAGGAACCGTCAGCCTTTCCAGTCGCTGTTCGAACTGTTCAATTTCAGCAGTGCGGTCATCTTTTGATATGCCCAGCTCTTTTTGAATGACCTTGAGTTGTTCCTTCAGGAAGAATTCTCGCTGATGGTTACTGATCTTCCGGTTAACTTCTGCATTAATTTCGCTCTGAAGGCGTGCGACCTCCTGTTCTTTGCGAACCAACACCAGCACTTTTTCCATTCGGCGTTGAACAGGGATGGTTTCAAGGACTTCCTGAAGCTCCTGTCCAGGTGCAGTGGTAATAGCCGCTGCGAAATCAGCCAGAGGGGACGGATCTTTGGGACTGAATCGATTGAGGTAGTTTTTGAGCTCTTCACTGTATAAAGGATTGAGAGGAATGAGCTCTTTGATGGCCTGGATTAGAGCGAGAGCATAAGCTTTAACCTCATCGCTGTTGTCTTCAGGCGTTTCAATGTAGTCCACCTGAACAAGGTAGGGTGGGCGACGACGCAACCATTGTCTTATTCTGAACCGTTGCATGCCGAGTGCAATAAACTGCACCTGATCATTGTCAGAGACAATGTTGTGAATTTTGACAACGCAGCCTAATTGGGGAAAATCTTCCGGAGCGACATCAGTGCCTGGCATTCTACCGACAAAACTAAGGCCGACTGCTTTATGTGGGCTCTGGCCAACACGTTGCAGCGTTTCACCCCACTCCTGGCTGCTGAAGACCAGTGGTTGAACTTGTGCGGGGAAAAAGGGGCGGTTAGATACGGGGATCAGATAAAGTTTGTCTGGCAGTGCCTGGTGAGGAAGCACCAAACCGGTGCTGGCTTTTGGACTGTCTTCATCCCCACTGAGTACTTCGGGGTTGTTAGGATCCTGATCTGTCATAGTCTGTCTACAAAAGCTGGTTGAAGAAGAAAGTCTGGTTGAAAGACTGTTGTTGAGGTTTGCGGAAGTAGAGTCCGGGAAAATACGTGTATTTTCTCTTTCTGTCATGCAAACCAGATGGTTATTCTCTGGGTAACCTATTTTGAGCCTTATCCGGCAATTTCAATGGTCAATGAAGTTAAGTATGGTTTAGATAGTCAGGATTGGTAATCGTAAGGTGATGCCACTGACCAGTGGCTTATGGAGTTGAGTCATGCCTGGTATTGTTAAATACCTGTTGTTGGGTTAGTGACGTTTTTTTGACG
Source organism: Endozoicomonas sp. (assembly GCF_965196975.1). Lineage (NCBI taxonomy): Bacteria > Pseudomonadati > Pseudomonadota > Gammaproteobacteria > Oceanospirillales > Endozoicomonadaceae > Endozoicomonas > Endozoicomonas sp. The sequence goes on along the minus strand of NZ_OZ239981.1, from coordinate 1,918,584 downwards.
CAGGGATGGCTATGTTTGATCGGTGCTTGAATTAGCTTCCCTTGGCTGTGTAAACCCTTACGCTGAAATTTAGTCTTCGATGGCGATATGCATGCTGGAAGCAACTGGTCAAGTAAGATAATATCCCTGCACAATAATAATAAGGAATGCAGTATGTTAAATTACCACTCTATATACCGCTTTATATTCTCAGCAATTTTACTTTTTTCGCTTTCAGTGCCAGCAAGTGCTTTAGTCATTAATAAGTATGATCTTCCAGATACCATTGCATCTAATGGTGACAAGCCTGAGCTTATTTTACAGGGGGCTGCGGTGAGGTCATGGTACCTTATGGTTAAAGGGTATATTGGTGCTTTGTATCTGGAGGAGCCTACTAGCAACCCTGAAGAAATTTACGCTTCTGACAGTCACCAGAGAATGGCATTTGTTATGTTGGTTTCAAAGATGAGTGCCCGGCGGATAGCCAATGCTTTCTATGACTCTATTCAGTTAAACAGCCCTCCCGATGAGCAGGAAGCCATGAAAGACGACCTCGAGAGAATCTTTGCACTTGTGGATGGCTCCATGAAAAAAGGTGAGCAGGCTGTGTTTGAGTATCTCCCGGGTAAAGGTTTGAGAATAGAGATCGCGGGTGTTGAGAAGGGGGTAGTGCCTGCAAGTAAAGAGGTGTTTAATCTTTTTCTGAGGGTCTGGATTGGTGAAACGCCACCGAGCAAATCCTTTAAAGAGCAGGTGTTAGGCGTTGCTCCGGCCGCGTGAGAATTTGACCCTTTTATCTACTCATGATTTTTTGTCTTGCAGATGCGCTGTCAATTGCCTTGAATGTTGATATGAGCAGAACGGATATCTGTTCTTATAACAATCTATTCATATTACAGGAGTAGACAATATGAATAAAAAAATAATAGCGTTCGTGGTTAGTGCATTTCTGAGTGTTTCTGCAATGGCTGCAGATCAAAAAGGGCAGGGAAGTAAGCATATCAATGTTAACCAAGCCACCGTTGAGGAACTTGATAAAGGATTACTGGGTGTTGGTCCCCGGATTGCGATGGAGATTGTGAAACATCGTGATCAACATGGCCCTTATCAGGACTTTGATGACTTAGATAAAGTTAAATACGTTGGCAGCAGAATGCTGGATAAAAATAAAGGACGCATCGTGTTTGATTGATTTGGTATGTGAGCCTGTGTTCTGCAGGCTTTCTCTCCACCTTTTTAAATGGAGTAGTTCAGACTTAATCTGACATTTTCTTCTCATCAAAAGAAAAGGGTTACCGATTTAGAAAGAAGGTGAGTTCACTGAAATCTAAATCATTAAAGGTGACCCTTATGATTCACACCAACCAGAAAATCATCAAGCACAAGGTCGGGCTACTGAACCTTGCAGATGAGCTCGGAAACATCTCTAAAGCCTGTAAAACCATGGGTGTCTCCAGAGATACATTTTATCGTTACCGGGATGCTGTTGATGAAGGTGGGGTCGAAGCACTTCTTGATCAAAGCCGAAGAGTTCCAAACCTCAAAAACCGAGTAGACCCCGCTGTTGAAAAAGCGGTTCTTGAGTATGCGGTAGAAGATCCTGCCCATGGGCAGGCCCGTGTTTCCAATGAACTTCGCAAGCAAGGTATCTTCGTCTCTCCCAGCGGTGTGAGAAGCATCTGGCTAAGAAATGATCTGGGAAGCTTCAAACTGCGCCTCAAAGCCCTTGAAGAGAAAGTGGCTCGAGAAGGAATCATTCTCACCGAGTCCCAGGTCAGGGCACTTGAGCGCAAGAAGCTGGATGATGAGGCCAGTGGTGAGATTGACACAGCGCACCCTGGCTACCTTGGTTCACAGGACACTTTCTATGTTGGAACCTTTAAAGGTGTTGGCCGCGTTTATCAGCAGACTTATGTTGATACTTACTCCAAGGTAGCGCAGGCCAAACTCTATAAGACAAAGACCCCAATTACGGCTGCAGACCTGCTCAATGACCGCGTGTTGCCATTCTATGAAGCTCAAGAGCTACCTGTGCTCAGAATACTGACAGACAGAGGTACAGAGTATTGTGGTCGTGCTGATCAACACGATTATCAACTTTACCTGGCGGTGAACGACATTGAACATACGAAGACGAAAACCCGGCATCCACAAACGAATGGAATCTGTGAACGCTTCCATAAAACGATTCTGCAGGAGTTTTATCAACCTGCATTGAGAAAGACGCTGTATACGAGTATTGAGATGATTCAGTCAGATCTGGACGAATGGTTAATTCACTACAATACTGAGCGTACCCATCAAGGTAAGCAGTGCAACGGGAGAACGCCGATAGAAACACTGATTGATGGGAAAGAGATCTGGAAGGAAAAGTTCATAGCCTGAATTTAACCTGACAGACACCTTCTTGAAAATCGGTAACTGTCAGGTCAGGTCTGAACTTCTACATTTTAAAGAATGTCGCGTGAATTGAATCAGGCCTTCACTGCGCCGGATAATCCTCTGACTCTGGAGCGGTATTTATTGAAGACTGCATTATTCAGGTAAGCTTTACCAATATGTTCATCAATGGACTCAATTCCTTCGGTCTTATACCCTTCGGCACCAGTGTTCAATTTTTGTATGTCGAGGTTTCCGCTGTTTAACAGGATATCTCTGAAAAGCTCCGCATCTAACTGGGGAATAGGTTGGCCAGGTTGTGGAACTTCTCCATAACGTTCGATCTGGGTTGCAAGCAGTTTTATCTCTGCATCCAACATTCCAGTGCGATCCTTGCCACTCTTGCAGTTAGACAGTGGAACTCCTTCGATCAAGCTGGTGAGCAGTGATATGCGCGCGGGAAGTTTATAGGCATCGTGCTTTTCGTAATGGTGCTCTTTGTTATTGAAAATGTTGCGGATTTGAGCAACCAACTGAAGAATAGCCTTACGCTTGAGATACATGACCTCCAAGTGCTCATGTATCTCTTGTTTCTGGCTACGACTCAGGTATGGTGCTGTCAGTTGGGTATTCAGTGTGACCATTTTTTGCTTTTGCTGGGCAAGGTAGTCGGCCACAATGCCTCCAACTGTGTGCTGGTCGGTGCTGCCAATGAGAGTGTTTAGCCCCTCTTTATTTAATTTGTCTGAGGTTTTCCAGCCGCCGACGACACCAGAAAAAGTCCCCTGGGCTCCTTTATTAACACCAAAATTGAATAATGCCATCTTGAATGTAACACGGATGGTGACAGGCTCTCCGTCTGAATCAACAACTGTCAGCTTAAGTGGTTGTTTAGCTCCCAATTCACGAAATGCGTCAACCTGTTCCTGTAACATTCTTGCTTCACTTTTTGCTCCCCTGCGAATGGGGTCTGGTGTTACTAATGAGGTAGAAGCCAGGTTAATATGAACAGACTTGGTTGGGGTACTGATGGCTTCTCGGAGTTGTTCGGGTTTTAAGGTTAATGCTGCAACCAAGGACTCTTTTGCCCTTTTCAAGTTGGCAGCCTGTCGTAGCGTAGGGTCTGTTATGCCAAAAGCGGAGTGAATACCATGGCGAACGCCTTGGTAGTTGAACTTGCCTTGAGGGGACACAAAAGAAGATGTCCAGAGATTAACTGCATGTTGTTGTGAGTCAGACGTTTGTGAGCAAATGCCTTCAATGTCACGGTAAGGTATTTCGAAGATATTATGAGCTCCAGGTTTCTCGCCCTGAAAAGGCATCTGCATTTTTGATGCAGGTATTTGATGGTGTTTCAGTGTGCCTGCATTGGTTTGATGAGTGCAGTCAAGTTCGTTCCAGCTTCTTTTATTCAGGGTTTGGTTGACATTCTTTCGGTAGCTGGAATTTACAACGCTTTCAGGTACTCCTGCCTTTTTAAGCCTGGATTTAAGTGATTTGCTGAGTTGTTTGGCATGTTTGATGGCTTTATTTGTCGCAGCGATTTCTCCTTTCAAGTTGAGAGTGTCATGCTGCTGTTGCTTTTCAAACAGTATTTCTTGCTCAAGTGATATAAGCTTCGAACCAAAGCCTGTATCAGGCGCGTTCTTGATATCATTGATGATTTTCAATGCGGCATCAAAATAGATGGACTCCAGAGAGAATAATGCGGCATTTGAGTTGCCATTTGCCCCGGGTGTTGTGTGGTCGCTTAATCGTTGCCATGATTCTGGGAGGTGATGGATATCCCGTGATGTTATTGGGTGGTCTATAGCCGGGTTTTTAACAGATCCTTTAGGGTGATATCGAGCCTTGAGAAGGGCTGTTTTGATGGGGGAAATAATCGATTTTGTTATTTTTTTTATGATTCTGTGCCGCCAGGTGGCTTTTCTGCTTCCAGAATTACCTGCCTGATTGTTCACAGGTTGTTGAATGCTTTCAGTATCCTTTTGCCTGTTTGGATTAACGCCAGGTGTCATTGCTAACATCCTTGTTGCAATAGTATTTATTCAATATACAACAAAGTGCTGCCTTTAGGCTCAAATAACCCTAAGTGAGTCTTTAAAACTCCCATTACGTACAGCATCAAAATCAAGTGAACATTAATAGTTATTTTATGCGTGATTAATCTTAATGCATTGTGTTATATAGCCAGTAACGTTGACAAGCACTGTGCTTTTCAAAGTCAGTGGCTTTTTTATTCAGAATGGATTTGCTTTTTGCAGGCTTAAGAACGATTTTAAGGGCCTGCTTCGGGGGTGGGGTGTGAAGGATAGTGGCGCTCAGTCTGGCCTAACGTTTGCTGTTGGGGCCTTTGCTTTATGGGGGCTTATACCCATCTATTTTAAAACTCTGGAAGAGGTGCCTCCTTTGGAAGTACTTGGGCACCGAGTTTTCTGGTCATCACTTTTGCTGGTTTGCTTTTTAGCTTTTCGTCATAAGCTCAAGGGGATTCTTGAATTAATAACGTCACCCCGGATATTAGGGTGGCTGGTCTTGTCGTCACTGCTTATCGCGGGTAACTGGCTGTGCTTTATCTGGGGAGTTACCAACGATAGAATTCTCGAAACCAGTCTTGGTTATTACATTAACCCACTGATCAGTGTTTTTTTTGGCTATTGTTTCCTGGGGGAACGTCTGACTCGATACCAGATGCTGGCAGTGCTGATAGCGGCAGCAGCTGTATCAATGCAGATGTTTTTGCTGGGTAAGCTGCCCTGGGTTGCCTTTGTGCTGGCTCTGTGTTTCGCGTTTTATGGTTTGATCCGAAAAAGGATTAATGTAGATGCAACCACTGGGCTTGCTATTGAGACATTGCTGTTGATGCCGGCAGCCGCTTTTTATTTCCTGTGGCTGATGGGCAATGACTTACACGCATTTCGCTTTTCTGATCCTGACACTAGCATTCTACTTGCCCTTGCCGGGTTTGTGACCACAATACCACTGGTGTTCTTTAATATGGCTACGCAAAAGTTGTCGTTGACGGTTTTGGGAATCATGCAGTATCTGGCGCCATCGATTTCATTTCTGGTGGGTGTGACGATTTATGATGAGCCGCTGGGTGTGGTGCAGGTGGCCACATTCGGTTTGATATGGCTTGCGCTGGCCATTTTTACACTGGACGGTCTATTTCGACATAAACGACAGCGTGATCGTCTGGAAATCCCGGTTACTGAGTAGGTCTACTTTGCTGTCTGGATATCAGGGGTGTTTTTTTGCTCTATTTTTCTGAATAGAGGTTTTTGAACGGGCTTTCTTGACGGGGAGTGAGAGAGCCTGATCTCTGGGCAGCACTCGATAAATCTGGCGATAGTATTCTTTCTCGAGATCACCAGGAGTTTCGGGAAGGGTCACCATACCCATCTGTCTGAGATAGGCTTCCATGCTGCTGAGTGATGGTTTGTTTATTGAGTAAGTCCTGAGTGATCCTGCTTTAAGTCACGAAGACAAATGATGTCGGCAGTTGGGTTTATTCCATTAAACCGGGTGTCGACTCGAAACGTTAAATGGTATGCATGCAGCATGCCATTTTTTTGACGACACTGTTTCCCTCCCTTTGTGCCTTATGTTGAATACATTGTAATTTCAGTGTTTGTGCGCATTTTTTTACCTAAATAGCTTCAGGGATTGATGGGCAAATTGCATAATTTTCAGAACAGTGAGAGGCAGTTTTGATGTTTAGTGTTGGTATGAGGTGTTACTTTCTGATTGTTTTTTTCTGTGTAGGTAACGCTGATAGATTGTCATACATTATTAACTTCAGGTTCCAGTAGGTGGCTGGCTCAGAGTCTAATCCAGAGAAATCTATTTTTAGATTTTCACTGCCGTATATTCAATTTTGAGAAATACTGTATGCAAAGGATGAGATCGTTTTTCCTATGATGCAGTTGAGGCCGCTATGTACTCTCTTTGTGAAAAAGACCAGTTGGTAAATCTGTGTTTTGACCAGGTTGCCGTGGGTGCTCTCTCTGAATGATTGAAACAATAGTGCTCTATTTTCACAGCTACTATGGGAACACCACTCATAATAGTTAACTGTCATGCCCGCTTCTGTTATTTCCAGCTCTACCAAAAGCATCGTTTTGCAAATTGAAGTTTCTATAGATTCAGGCAACATGCTGAATCTTGAAGATAGTTTACAGCGTGCACTCAATGAAGCCGGGCAGCTTGGAACAAAAGAGTTATTGGGGCTATTTGAATCACCCAATAAAGAACCTATCGTCGTTAATCAGCAGAAGTGGAACTACAAAGGAAAGGTTCTTAAGCACTATGAAACCTTATACGGTCGTATACCTTTGGAGCGCTCCGTATATCAGGGTGTCAGAGGTGGCAGTACTCTGGCAGCACTTGATCTTCGTGCCGGTATTATTGGTTCAGCTACCCCCAAATTTGCCAAGTCTATCGCCTGGAAATACAGCCAGATGCCAGCGCCTGCGGTAAAAGAAGATTTTGAGACCAACCATCAAAGGACGCTTTCAAATTCTTATATCAAGCATTTATCGGACAGAGTAGGTGCATTAATTGAAGACCAGCAAGACACTCACTACCACCTTCCTCCACTAAAAGAGCCTGTTGAAACAATAGCCATTGGTCTGGACGGAACCTGCATGCTGCTTTGTGAAGAAGGCTGGAGGGAAGCCATGTGTGGGACATTGAGCCTATATTCTGCAGATGGAGACAGGCTCCACACGATATATACAGCCAGTTCGCCAGAGTATGGTAAACAAAGCTTTATGAGCAAGCTCGACGAGGAGATTGCAGATCTAAAACGACTCTACCCAAATGCCACATACATCGGGGTAGCTGACGGGGCTAGAGAAAACTGGAGTTATTTGAAACAACATACCTCTGGGCAGATACTCGATTTTTATCATGCATCTGAATATTTAGCTGGAGCAGCGGAAGCACTGTTTCCAACCAGTAAGGCGAAGCGACACCAGTGGCTTGAAGACAGGCTACATAGTTTGAAAAACAAGCGTGGAGCAGCCAAAAAAATCCTTCAGGAAATTGAATCAGCCGAGCTCCCGAAAAAGACAATCGCACTGACAGAGAAGCGCTACAAAGCTGTGAGCTATTTTACAAACAATCACCAGTTAATGAATTATCATCAGGCGCTTAAACGCCATTGGCCAATAGGTTCAGGAGTTACTGAAGCGGCTTGTAAGACTCTGGTAAAGCAACGATTATGTGGTTCTGGAATGAGGTGGAAAGCAACAGGAGCGGAAGTGCTTTTGACAACAAGAGCACTGATCCAGAGTAAGGGGCGCTGGGAACAACTTTGGTCTGAGTTCATGACTGGAAAGGTTGAAGCTAACCTATGAGTCAGTTATCAAATTGAGAGAGCACCCGTTGCCGTTTATCAGGAGATTACTGTTTATGCTCGTTTGGACAATGAGGAGGAATATGTTCTGACATGGTCAGAGCAGGCTGGGGCATTTGTCCATGATGACTGGTTGTCTGCCAGGTTGTCTCTGGAAACAAAAGGAAGGCAGTTATTATTATCTTTGAGTGCGGAGATCAGCAAAGGGATCAGTTGGCCGGGTCGCAGCTGGCACCCTCAGTGCGCTGTTAGAATTCATATTGCTTCTTTGGGCGATATCTCTGGTTTGTGTGCCCATTATCTTTATAACAGTTGGTGGACTCGCCCCCATTTTGATTGCGTCCTTAATAATCTGCCAGAGAAAACACAGTCTTTACTGTATGGTCTCGGAGAAGAGTATCACCATCTGCTGGCAGTATGTGATGAACAGGTCCGCTGTGAATTTCAAGGGGGGGAAGTGGCTGGCATTGAGCTGGTAGCTGGCCCTTCAAAATCGGGCATCAGAGATTTTTCCGGCTTAATTGCCATTTATGGTGTCAGTACAGACCCATTTTTACTGATCAATGACAATGTGCAGTTGGGGCGTAACCATTTATCCCACTACTCCAGACCAAGGGAGCAACGCGCTTTGCCTGAGGTGTTTAAGTATCTCGGCTGGTGCAGTTGGGATGCCTGTTATCTTGATGTAAATGAGGATGCAGTCGTTGCTAAAGCCCAGGAGTTTCGATCAAAAAGAGTTCCGGTGAAGTGGATGCTGGTGGATGATGGGTGGTCTGAAGAGAAAGACCGTCGACTCTTGTCCTGGAAGGAAGATCAGGGGAAATTTCCGGCTGGGCTTGCCGGTTTGAAGCGGACGCTTGAGGATGACTATGGTATTCCCTGGATGGGGGTGTGGCATGCCCTGACAGGGCAGTGGGAGGGGATCGATGCGGAAGCCCGCTTTCCTGTTCGGTTAGATGCATTGGATTCATCTAGAATGTTGCCTCCAACCTCGGAAGGGGATGCATTTCGTTTCTGGCACGGTTGGCACGACTATCTGGCTCGGCAGGGAGTTGATTTCATCAAAGTCGATGTGCAGAGCAATCTTGCCAATCACTATAAATACCGGGATTTCCCTGGAAAAGTATCCAGAGTGGCGCATCAGGCACTTGAAGCATCTGTGGGGCTGCATTTTAACGGGCAGATGATCAACTGTATGGGGATGGCAAGTGATCAGCTATGGCATCGCCCTTCATCATCACTAGCTCGTAACAGTGATGATTTTTTTCCAAAGAAAAGTGGCAATCTTCAGGAACATGCTTTGCAGAATGCGTATAACGCGGTGTTCCATGATGCGTTTTTCCTGGGTGACTGGGATATGTGGTGGACCATTCATGAAGACTCTGATGCCCATGCCCTGCTCAGGGCAGTGAGTGGCGGACCAGTTTATACCAGTGATCCGGTTGGGCAGACGGATGCCGAGCAACTCATGAAGCTGGTGTTTAATGATGGCCTCGTGGTTCGTTGTGATCAACAGGGGAAAGTGGTTCGAGAACAGTTGTTTGAAAACCCGCTCTATTCCGGAAGATTACTGAAAGTGACCAACCGGATTGGTGCAGTGGCTGTACTGGCCTTGTTTAATATTACGGAGGATCACCAGCCGATTACAGAACGTATTACTACATCACCCATTGAAAATGACAGTGGCGACTGGTTGGTTTACTGGCCGGCACGACGGCAATGCTTTGGCCATTCTGAGCTGCCTGAAATACGGCTTGCCCAGAATGGTTCGGATCTGGTGCTGTTTTATCCTGACGAGTCGTTGGTTTGCCTTGGTCTGGAAGATAAGATTTTGCCTGCCTGTGCGGTTCTTGATCAGGTGGTGTGTTGGAAAGACAGTGGGGTGCGCCTGGAAAGTCGGCTCAGGCAGGGGGGCAGACTGTTAATCTACAGTGAGCATCCGATTTTGGAAGTCCTGATTAATGGGCAGGAGTATGAGTGGGAGGAGTCAGGCGATTTGTATCTGGTTGATTGCTCTGAGTGGGAAGAGGAGATCTTTCTGGAATGTCTTGCCGGCCTTAATGCCTGAGATGATTGCGCCGGCAGCCGGGCTGCCGGACTTGAATGCTTTTGATTTAATGGTGCAGATGGTCTGCGGCATACAGGGTGTTCTCAAGGAGTGTTGCGACTGTCATTGGGCCAACACCACCTGGAACCGGGGTAATCCAGGATGCTCTTTCTTTGGCTGCGTCAAACTCCACATCACCGACCAGCCGGCCATCATCCATACGGTTGATGCCAATATCAATGACCACCGCTCCGGGTTTAACCCAGCCACCTTTAACCAGGCCGGGTTTGCCTGCGCCAACCACCAGGATATCTGCCCGGGCCACTTCGGCGGCAAGATCTTCGGTAAAGCGATGAGTGGTGGTTGTAGTGCAGCCTGCCAGTAACAATTCCATGGTCATAGGGCGACCCACAATGTTAGAGGCGCCGACAATCACAGCATTCTTGCCACGAATTGGCTGACCTGTACTTTCCAGCAATGTCATAACCCCTTTTGGGGTGCATGGCCGCAGAAGCGGGATGCGCTGAACCAGTCTGCCAATGTTATAAGGGTGAAAGCCATCGACATCTTTATCCGGACGGATGCGTTCAATAACCAGTTCACTGTTGATGTGCTCAGGCAGTGGTAATTGAACAAGAATGCCATCAATTTCGGGGTCATTGTTCAGGCTGTCGATCAACTCAAGCAGATGCTGTTCGCTAGTGGAGGCTGGCAGGTCATGAGATACGGATTTGAAGCCCACCCGTTCACAGTCCTGTCTTTTTTTTCCTACATAAACCTTTGAGGCTGGGTCGTCGCCAATCAGAATAACGGCCAGCCCCGGAGCCCGGAGACCCTGTGAAGTTCTTTTTTTAACCTGTTCGGCGATAGTGTCGGTCAGTTGCAGGGCAATGGCTTTGCCATCAATAATTTTTGCTGTCATATGTGCTGAAGCCTGTTGCTGACAATATTGGGTGATTGGCGAATATTGAAAAATGACGGTTAGTTTAACAGTGCTCGAGCTCCGTTGACACAACAGCCTGCTGATAAAGCCAACGCTTTTCCATGTGGCTCAACATATATAGAGGGTATTCGATAAAAGGGGGGGGGGATGGTGGCATTCTTCCAGACAGGTTGATATGCTCGTTATCACGATGTGATGTTCCGCATTGTTTGAACATAAATGTGGATCAAAAAATGCATATGGCAATTGACGAGAGCCATGCTTGTGAGTAGTATTCGTCGCCGTTGTCCAGCAGAACTTTTCGGGTTTTCCTGAGGGTGGTTGGAAATGTTCGGGGTATAGCGCAGTCTGGTAGCGCGCCTGCTTTGGGAGCAGGATGTCGGGAGTTCGAATCTCTCTACCCCGACCAGTCAGAAAGACGATTAGAGCGCCCGTAGCTCAGTTGGATAGAGCATCCGCCTTCTAAGCGGATGGTCGCAGGTTCGAATCCTGCCGGGTGCGCCATTTTCAGATAGTCATTTGTTCTGTTGAGCTTGATTCTTTGGTTTAATTTGAATAGTCTTTCGAGCGGTCATTGGTGGGCGTAGCTCAGTTGGCAGAGCTCCGGATTGTGATTCCGGCGGTCGAGGGTTCGAGCCCCTTCGCCCACCCCAGATAAAAAGGTTGTCCTGATGTTGCAGGTGGCCTGAAGAATACAGTGTTTTGCGTGCTTCGTAGAAGCACTGTGAGCGGAAGTGGTGAAATTGGTAGACACGCTGGATTTAGGTTCCAGTGCCGCAAGGCGTGAGAGTTCGAGTCTCTCCTTCCGCACCAGTCATTAACGGGGATAAGCATGCTTATCCCCGTTTTTGTATGTTTCATCCAAAGAAACTGCCCTGATGGGGGGGTGTATGGACCCACTAGTCCTTAGCTTCGGGGAAACGTATATGAATATTACAGATATGAAAGGCTGAGCCAGGGCTGCTGTGTTTCGGGTCTTTAAAAATGCTTTTCATTTAACGTCTGTTTTATTCGTTGGTTTATGCCGTTGAGAAGTGAGAGTGGTGCAAATCCTGTAGGGAACTGGAATAAAAAGTGTTCCTTTGCCTTGCCTGGATCCATTGTGACAGAAGGTGTTTATGCATTTTCTGGGTACATTTGCTAGTCTATGCGCCTTTTGGCCCATTGTTTACACAGGTTTTGGTGTTGAGGAACAAAAATGCAAGTCTCTCTTGAAACGACTTCCGGTATTGAGCGCAAGCTGACGATCACTATCCCGGGTACTGATATCGATGGTGAAGTGAACAAGCGTCTGCAGGACCTGTCCCGACGTGTTCGTCTGGATGGCTTCCGTCCCGGTAAAGTTCCAATGAAAGTGGTTAAGCGTCGTTACGGTGCTGGTGCCAGGCAGGAAGTGCTCGGCGAGATGATGCTGTCTTCTTTTATTGAAGCCATTCAGGAGCAGAAGCTGAAACCTGCCGGTGCACCATCTGTTGAGGCTCAGTCTGATAACGACGAAGGATTCACCTTTGTTGCTACCTTTGAAATCTATCCTGAAATCGCTCTGAACGAGTTCGGCGGCATTTCTATTGAGCGTCCGGTTGCTGAGGTTCAGGAGTCTGATGTCGACGAAATGATCGAAACCCTGCGCAAGCAGAGCACAACCTTTGAAGATGTTGAGCGCGCTGCCGAGCTGGGTGACCGTGTTACCTTTGACTACGTTGGCACCAAAGACGGCGAAGCCTTCGAAGGTGGCAGTGCGGAAAACTCTACTCTGGAGCTGGGCTCTGGTCGCATGATTCCAGGCTTTGAAGACGGTCTGGTAGGTGTCTCTGCCGGAGAAGAGAAAGTGCTTTCCCTGACTTTCCCTGAAGACTATCAGGCGAAAGACCTGGCGGGTCAGGCTGTTGAGTTTGCCTGCAAGATTCATAAGGTTGCTGCACCTGCACTGCCTGAACTGAATGATGAATTCTTTGCACGATTTGGTGTAAGCGAGGGTGGTCTGGAAGGTTTCCGTACGGAAGTTTCCAAGAACATGGAGCGTGAACTGCGTCAGGCGGTTAAGAACAAGGTCAAGAATCAGGTAATGGATGGCCTGCTGAAAATTCATGAAGTAGACGTGCCTTCTGCTCTGACTTCTCAGGAAATCGACCGCATGCGCGAACAGGCCGTGCAGCAGTTCGGTGGCATGAAAGGTGGTTTTGATCCAAAGCAGCTGCCAGCAGAGCTCTTTGAAGCCGATGCCAAGAAGCGTGTTGCCCTGGGGCTGTTGATTGGTGAAGTGGTTAAGCAGCGTGAAGTCAAGGTTGATGATGAACGTGTGCGTGCCATGATCGAGGAAATGGCTTCCGCTTACCAGGAGCCTCAGCAGGTTATCGACTGGTACTACAGCAACGATGAGCAGCTGTCTCAGATCAAGTATGTTGTTCTGGAAGATCAGGTAGTGGATACTATTCTGGAAGCGGCTCAGGTTTCAGAAAAAGCATGCAGCTATCAGGACGCTATCAAGCCTGCTGAGCGTGCAGCTGAAGCTGAAGAGGCAGAGCAGGAAGAGACTGCCTGATTCCGCTTGTAGAAGAGCTCTTAATGAAGGGCGTGGGGAATGGGTGGCAGTTATACCGATTCCCCTGACAAGCAGCTAAGGTTTTACCGACTCCGGTCGTTTTAATCTGGTATGCAAGCGACTAATCTGTCAGTTTTTATGACTGGCAGAGCAGTCGCTTTTCTTCGACTTGGCAAGGAGTTAAGACAGGATATGTCCAATCTGATAGACCCGCACGCCGTCGCGATCACCAACTCAGGACTGGTACCTATTGTTGTTGAACAATCGGCCAGAGGTGAGCGTTCTTACGATATCTATTCCCGCCTCCTTAAAGAGCGAGTGATCTTCCTGGTAGGCCAGGTTGAAGATCATATGGCAAATCTGGTGGTTGCTCAGCTGCTGTTTCTTGAATCCGAAAATCCGGACAAGGATATTCACCTGTATATCAACTCTCCAGGTGGGTCTGTAACTGCCGGGATGTCAATTTATGACACTATGCAGTTTATCAAGCCTGATGTTTCGACCATGTGTATTGGCCAGGCTGCCAGCATGGGGGCGCTGCTGCTTGCCGGTGGTGCAGCAGGTAAGCGTTACTGTCTACCGCACTCCAGGGTGATGATTCATCAGCCGCTGGGTGGCTTTCAGGGGCAGGCATCTGATATCGAAATTCATGCCAAAGAAATCCTGAGCATCCGGAGCAAGCTGAACCATGTTCTGGCTCACCATACCGGTCAGCCGCTTGACGTTATTGAGCGTGATACTGATCGTGATAACTTTATGAATGGCGATGAGGCGGTTGAGTATGGCCTGATTGATCAGGTCATGAATCGTCGTGGTGAAGGCGGTAAGAAAGACAAAGAATAAGCTGATTGGCTTGTAATGAGCTAAGGGCTGCCTTTGTGATCTCCAGCGAGATGCTATCCTGCAATCAATGAAAATAGCCTCTGTGCAGTGTGCTATTTTCATTGTTAAATGATTCCTGCAGGTTGATTTTTATCCGAAGTCGTTGAACACTAACTTATTGGTTGGGTTCTCTTGATATGGAGGATCCTATCAGAATAGCTTTCCAGAAACATGCATGGTCCCGGATGGTCAGAGCATGAATTCTGGTCTCACGCGGATCAAGCACTTGAAAACATGCCTCGATGCCTGCATCTTATCAGGCATGTAATCGTGAATCATGGGATGGGCTTTGATCAGTTTGACTGTTAGGTCTATTTTCATTGACAAGTGCAGGGCAGGCATTGTCCGTATAACAGGGTAATCGAATGACCGACGAAACAAGCGGCAAGGGTGAAGACAGCAGCAAACTGTTGTACTGCTCTTTCTGCGGAAAGAGTCAGCATGAAGTACGCAAGCTGATTGCCGGCCCTTCCGTATTCATATGCGATGAATGTGTTGATCTATGCAACGATATCATCCGTGAAGAAATTCAGGACAGCAGTGGTGAAGAGTCTTCTGATAAGCTGCCGATCCCTCGCGAGATCAAGGAAACTCTCGACGAGTATGTAATTGGCCAGCCCCGGGCCAAGAAAGTTTTATCCGTAGCGGTTTACAATCACTACAAGCGCCTGCGTTTTGGCGATGCCAAGGGCGACAAGAAGAAAGATGAAGTTGAACTGGGTAAAAGTAATATCCTTCTGATAGGGCCTACCGGAAGTGGTAAAACGCTGCTTGCTGAAACGCTGGCTCGCATGCTCAACGTGCCATTCACCATTGCTGATGCCACCACCCTGACTGAAGCGGGTTATGTCGGTGAAGACGTTGAAAATATCATTCAGAAGCTGCTGCAGAAGTGCGACTACGATGTAGAAAAAGCCCAGATGGGTATTGTCTACATCGATGAAATCGACAAGATTTCCCGTAAATCTGATAACCCATCCATCACTCGTGATGTTTCCGGTGAGGGTGTTCAGCAGGCCCTGCTCAAGCTGATTGAGGGTACGGTTGCATCGGTTCCTCCGCAGGGTGGTCGTAAACATCCTCAGCAGGAGTTTCTGCAGGTTGATACCTCCAATATTCTCTTTATCTGTGGTGGCGCATTTGCCGGTCTGGATAAAGTGATTCGTGGTCGTACTGACAAGTCTGGTATTGGCTTCTCTGCGGAAGTTAGCAGCAAAGACGACAAGAAAGACTTGGGTGAAACCTTTAAGGAGGTTGAGCCGGAAGACCTGGTGAAATTTGGTCTTATCCCAGAGTTTGTTGGTCGTCTGCCTGTGATTGCTACGCTTGAAGAGCTGGATGAAGAGGCGTTGGTGCGCATCCTTGTTGAGCCTAAGAATGCGCTGACCAAACAGTACAGCAAGCTCTTCGATATGGAAGAGGTGGAGGTTGACTTCCGTCAGGATGCGCTTCGTGCGGTTGCGAAAAAAGCAATGGAGCGTAAAACGGGTGCTCGAGGCCTGCGCTCGATCCTTGAGGCAGTACTGCTTGACTCAATGTATGAGATTCCTTCTGATAAGAGCATTTCCAAGGTGGTGATTGATGCATCGGTTATCAATGGTGACTCTGAGCCGCTATTGATTTACGAAAACGCTGAAACACCGAAGGCGGCTCTTTCAGATAAGTGATTTGCTGTTACTCTCAATAAAAAAACCCTGCCTGGCAGGGTTTTTTTATGTCTTGTTCTTTTATCCTTTCCCTCCCTGCAAGATTGGTTTTCTGATGAGGTTTAATTGGCGAGGATGAGAGATATGGGAATGGCCAGTGCTAATGTTAGCGCAGTACGTATAAACCAGATCATCATCAGTTGTCTGACTGTCAGGGGAATGTTGGTTGCCAGTATGCAGGGGATGGATGCTGAAAAGAACAGAATAGGGGATACGCAGACAATTCCGGCGGCAAGGCGTGCGCTCAGATTGGCATCCTGCATAAGCATCGCAGGTAGAAATATTTCAGTCAGGCCTGTTGCGCTGGCTTTGGCAAGTTCCATGCCATTGTCTATGCCCCAGATCCAGATAACCGGATAGAATAAATAGCCAACCCAGTCGAATACGGGCGTGTACTTGGCTGTCAGCAGTCCAATTGTACCGATGGACATAATCGTAGGAATAATCGTAATGGTCATGACCATTCCGTCTTTGAGATTTTGGAGAAGGTTTTCTGTCAATCGTGGGGCATTTGCTGCTGCCTGAAGTCCCTGTTCCAGGGCTGTTTTCAAGAGTTGTTTGTTGAAAGGCTTATTCTTCTCTTCAGCATTAAATCGCTGCAGGTCGTTGAGAGTTGATAGTGGTGGAATCCGGGCGGTAATGGCGGTGACCACGAAAGTGACAGCCAGTGTTGTCCAGAAATACAGGTTCCATATCTCCATCAGATTCAACGTTTTGGCAATCGCGATCATGGTTGTTGCTGATACGGTTGAAAAGCCGGTGGCGATGATGGCAGCCTGTCTGGCACTGTACAGGCCATTGATATAAAGCCGGTTGGTGATTAACAGGGCGGTTGAATAACTGCCAACAAATGACGCAACCGCGTCAATGGCTGAACGACCGGGAGTGCGCCAGATCGGCATCATGATTCTGTGTAATATAACGCCAGTGCTTTCAAGCAGTCCGTAACTGACCAGAAGCATAAGAAATACAGAGCCGACAGGAACAATCAAGCTAACGGGTATTACCAGCTTGTTCAGCAGGAAAGGAAGTAAGTCCGGTTCCTGTAATAAAGCAGGGCCTGTTTCAAACAGGGCGAATACGGTAAGTAGCAGGCCGAGGCATTTAAGACCGAGGAAATATTTTTCACCCGGTTTTTGAAGCCAGCTTCCGTTACAAATAGGTAAAAAAGTTCCGGCGATCACCATGACCAGCGCATAAAATCCAGCATATTTTCCCATGCCGTGTTTAATCCAGAGCACAATATGGTCGATTGGGATGCTCTTGACGCCATACACGTTGATCGGAATGAAAAACATCAGAAAGCCGATGCTGCTCAGCCCAATGAATTTGCACCAGTGAACAAAAGGGTGAGCGGGGCATTGATTCATGTTATTTAACCCTCTTAATCGGTGCTGTGTGAATAAGGTGCATTTTCTAAAGTATGTTCTTAAGAAATATGTTCTTAAGATTGTATATAGTCATGGAATAATCGCTGAGCGTAGCAAAGACATTGTTATAGATATCTTTGTTTAATAAGAGGGAGCTAGTGCTTGTATCACACTGATTTTTTAATATGAATTATTGTAAAGCTATTCAGGAATGCAAATATAAATAAGACTGATTATTTTTTAAAATAATCATGAACTTCTAAGCGTTTTTTTGCTCCATAGTATTTTCTTGCATTTTATTTGATAAGTATTTACATTTTAGGCATTTATAATGAGTGATAATTCGGTTTCTTTACATAGGGTACACTCTTGGCCAATGATTTCGCCTCAGCAGGGTATGTTCCAGCAGGGGGCGCGCGTGTATTCAACAAGGAGAGTGTATTTGGTCGTCGAGTTGAGGTAAGTGATGATCAAAAACCTGATCGATATTTTACTATTGATATTCTCACCACTGAAGGGTATCGACATAAGGATCAGTCTGAAGCTGGTTCTAGTGCGGTTCCCGAAGACAGGCCTCTTTTAGAACGAGAAGCTACTGAGTTAAGTGTTTTTGAAAGAATTCGAAGGGCTGTTTCAAATTTGCCTTGTTTAAGGGGAGGAGATGCGTGAGGTGATTTGAGTTAATTTTGATTTGCTTGCATTCTTTATTCTAAATCAAATTAATCTAATGCCAGCAAAAACTGGTCGGAGCGAGAGGATTTGAACCTCCGACCCCCACAACCCCATTGTGGTGCGCTACCAGGCTGCGCTACGCTCCGACACATTAGAAAGGATAAAAAGCGTTTTTCTTGTCCCTTCAGGCGGAGCGTATATTACCCTAACGAACTCTATTTGCAAGCCCTCGCGTATTTCTTTTGCTGATTTTTCAGTGGAAAACCATCAGATGCTAAATAGGCTTTTTTTCTTGCTCCAGAGCATTTACTGTCTATCCGGTTGTATAGCATAAAGTGTTTTTAAGTTTTTCTACTTGGAGAGAATAAATGCGTCAGATGCGAAACTGGCTGCTCGGAAGCACCATCCTTTTTTTGACAACCGTGGCGTATGGTGCAGCGACTGAGTCTCCTGAATCCGTAAAGAAGAAGGTGGAATCGTTCCAGGTGGTTCTGGAAACCAATAAAGGCGATATTGTCCTGATGTTGGCGCCTGAAGAAGCGCCCGTTACCGTGAATAACTTTATCGAGTATGTTGAAAGTGGCTTCTACAATGGCCTGGTTTTTCATCGGGTAATTAATGACTTCATGATTCAGGGGGGAGGCTTTACCCCGGATATGAGCCAGCGTGCAACCCGAGCCCCGATCAAAAACGAGTCGCTGCTGAATCAACGTCTGGCAAACAGTCGTGGCACTATTGCCATGGCCAGAACCCAGATTGTTGACAGTGCAACCTCCCAGTTTTTCATCAATCTCAAAGACAATGAATTCCTGAATGGTAAGCCTTATAAGGCGGGTTATGCGGTTTTTGGTCATGTTGTTAAAGGAATGGATGTAGTAGACAGTATCGCCGGGGTGAAGACGGGGTATCGTGGTCCACACGGTGATGTACCGGTTGACTCTGTTATTATCAATAAAGCGTATGTTGTGAAAGAGGGGAAGAAGCCGGCTAAAGCCGAGTCTAAGGCTTCCTGATACCCATGAGTAAACAGACCATTTCTACCACTTGTGAACGTGTTCTATCGCTAAAATCAGCCGCCAGATTGTCTGGTCACCGGCGTCTTCTGGTATGCGCAGGTGATGCTGACTGGTGTGAGGCTCAAGTGGTTGAAATGGTACAAGCCCTGGCAGGAGAGTCTGTTCTTCTGATAGGGGAAGATTTCTCAGGGCTTGCAGCCTCAGATGCAGAGGTTATTGCTGCAAAAAAATGTCTGTCCAGGTTAGGCAGAGAACATCAGAACATTATCTTCAGTGCGCATGCAGGCTTTGATGTCGATGCATTTGGAGCCATCAGCGGGACGTTATGTGCTGGTGGTCTTATGGTGCTGTTAACCCCTGAGATGGATCAATGGCCATATTTTCACGATCCTGAACATCGCCGAATGCTGGTTTACCCTCAACAATTCGAAGATGTCTCTGGACGATATTTGAAGCGTTTGTCTCAAATTATTGAAGCCTCTGATCAGCTTTCTCTCTTTACTCAAGCTGGTGTGGTGCGGATTGAAGAGCCTAAAAATAATCGTGATAAAAAAACACCGGGCGAAAAGGACGAGGCGGTAATTGCTCCCTGTAAAAGCCGATCACAGATGAAGGCGCTTCAGGGAATACACAAGGTGCTTCGTGGACACCGTCGTCGCCCGTTGGTTCTGACAGCCGACCGGGGCAGAGGTAAAAGTGCGTCTCTTGGGATTGCAGCGGCACAGCTGTTGCTGGAAGGTGTTGAGCAGATAACCATAACTGCTCCTTCGAGAAGTACAGCCGATGTGTTTTTTCAGCATGCCGTCAAAGTGCTGGGTGAAGAAAATGAAGCACTCTTAAACAGGCTGCAATTTATTGCCCCGGATGACCTGGTTCAGACCCTTCCTGCAACACAGTTATTGCTGGTTGATGAGGCGGCTGCCATTCCTACACCCTTGTTGGAAAAAATGCTGACTCATTACAGTCGGATTGTCTATGCCACAACCATTCATGGTTACGAAGGCACCGGGCGGGGATTTGCAATACGCTTCAGAAAGGTTCTTGATAGTAAAACACCTCAGTGGCACGAGCTGAGGATGGAAGAACCGGTGCGCTGGCAGCCGGAAGATCCACTGGAGTCCTTTGTGTTCAAGGCGCTGCTGCTGAATGCAGTGCCGGCTGTTATTGATCAGCCAGAAAGTATCAGTCCGGAGAAGTGTACTTTCAGGCAGATATCATCTGAAGAGTTACTGCTTAATGAAGACTTGTTGAGTCAACTCTTTGGTTTGCTGGTACTGGCTCATTACCAGACACGGCCATTTGACCTTCGCCATCTGCTGGATGGTGGGAATATCGAGGTCTATGGTCTTTTTGATGGGCAGCATCGGTTGGTTGCCATCGTGCTGGCAGCAAGGGAAGGTGATATTGAATCGTTTCTGGCAGATGATATCTGGATGGGCAGGCGCAGGGTTCGAGGTCATTTGCTGCCTCAGTCGCTGAGTAACCACCTGGGCTTACCGGACGCTATTTACCTGAAAGGACTCCGGGTAATCAGAATAGCGGTTCACCCGGACTGTCAGAGAATAGGTTTGGGCCGAATGCTGCTGGATAAACTCCAACAGGATGCTACCCATAAGAAAATAGATTACCTGGGCACACTGTTTGGCGCTACTGATGACCTTCTGAAGTTCTGGGGTGATTCTTCTTATGTCCCTGTGCGGGTTGGTCTGACCAGAGATGCAGCTAGTGGTACCCATTCTGCGATGATGCTCAAGCCATTATCGTGCTCTGCGAAACGCCTGATTCACAAGGCCCATGAAAAATGCCTGGCCCAGCTGCAGTGGTTGTTAATGGATGAACTCAAAGGGCTCGATGTTGAGGTGGTTGCCGCTATCCTTTCCATGATGGAACCGATAATGCGAGCCAGTGAAAATTATGCATTGTCCTGTGACAATCAGCGTGAACTGACTTCTTTCACTGAGGGGCAGCGGCAATATGAGAATTGCATTGATGTCATTAAAAGAGTGGCCTTTCGAGTACTAGGGGCTGGTTGTATAGATAATGTGGATGCAACGCTTCTTGTCCGTCGAGTGATTCAGAATCACTCCTGGCATGAGGTGGTTGTAGCCTGCAACTTTTCTGGAGAAAAGCAGGCCCGGCAACGTCTGAGGGAGCTGATTTCTGTTAAAAACAGGCTGCACTTGTCAGCCAGTTAGCGTTATAGTGCCTACTTTAATACCTATTTGGTTAGGGCCTTTTGATCTGAGCCAACTGGGTGATTTCCTGTGAACCTGATGGAGCATAAATAATGGATCGGTTTACTGTGTTTGGCCGTCCTGGCTGTGGATTCTGTGTACGTGCCAAGCAGCTGTTGGAGACGAAAGGTTTGCCTTTCAAATACGTTGATATCTATGAAGAGGGTATCAGTAAGGCTGACCTCTCCAAGACCGTAGGAAAGGAAGTTGAAACTGTTCCTCAGATCTTTCATGGTCAGCAGTACGTTGGCGGTTATACAGACCTGGAAGCCTATCTCAAGGAAAAAGAAGCCTGAGCGTCTTGGCGTCAGGCGTAACGGTAGATCCTTGAATGGGGATTGTCGTTGATTTTCACCAAGCGGGCATCACTGCGCTGCAGTCTTTCCTGTCTGGTGGATGGGTTATAGGGGCGAATCCGGTTGAACTCCGGTAATGGCTCTCCCGGCTTCAGCTGAATGAACAGGGGAAGGGGGGAGTTAATCTGTGCCGGATACTGCTTTTTCAGTACCGGATCCGCCTGCCTGAGTGCCTGAATATCCTTTGACCAGGTAATATTGGCCCTCAGGTGTGGAGCCAGTATGCGTTTGATGACCACTACTTCTTCGGCAGGCATCTTCTCCAGAAGGCAAATGTCTTCATTAACGGCGACAGAGGCTATGTATTTCTTTCTGAAATGATTGATCGCTTCCTCTGCAGTCAGCTTTACCGTCCCACTGTGACTGGCAGCCCAGCTGAAACCAACCCGCCTGGGGGGCTCTTGAAAGAGTTTGAGTTGTCGGTAACATTGCACAAAGTGCAGATGTTTGATCTGAAGCCCCCCCAGTAATCCATCCCGCAAATCGTCGGATGCCTGTTCAATGGCCTCTATGCTGTCTCCAAAGAGCTTGCGAAAGTTGGCTATCGCGCTTTTAAAGTGATCACGACAGAGATTCAGTTCTTCGCCCAGTCGTAAGGTGTTCTCAGAAATGCCTACTAATCCGGTTAAACGAGCCGTCTCCTGCTTGTTCTGCTCTTCAATATAGGTCAGTCGGGTTGCAATGCTCGCTGCCAGAGCGCGTTGGTTTCTGGATTCAGAGTCCGCTTCCATGATCCAGATGGGGAAGCCATGGTCAGACTCAACAGATTCCCGAAATGAGCGGTTCAGCTCAACCAGTTGAATCAGAGCATCCCTTACGGCGATGCGTGCAGCGGTTTCTTTACTCATAGCTTGCTCATAAAAAAGATCACCTGACGGGTTTTCAAGGAGAGAGACGGTCGATTTGCCAATCACAGCCTTTCTCTGCGGACAGTCGGGCGTATTGAAAACGGTCGTGAAGGCGGCTTGGACGACCTTGCCAGAATTCCATTTTTTCCGGCACTACCCGATAGCCTCCCCAGAAATCGGGAAGAGGAACCTTTCCTTCCTTGAATTTACGCTTCATTTCTTCGAGCTTAAGTTCCAGAACTTTGCGCCCCGTGATTATCGAACTTTGTTGTGATACCCAGGCGCCTAACTGACTGCCATGTGGTCGGCTGGTAAAGTATCGGAGTGATTCAGAGGTTGAAATTTTTTCTGCCCGGCCCTGAATAATGACCTGGCGTTCAAGGGCTACCCAGGGAAACATAATGGCAACATTCGGGTTGCTGGTAATATCTCTGGCTTTATTGCTGCTGTAATTCGTGAAAAAAACAAAACCGGACTGATCAAAATACTTGAGGAGTACCGTTCTCAGGGATGGCATGCCCAATGAAGAGACGGTAGCAAGGCTCATTGCATTAGGTTCAGCAAGTTGAGCCTGCTGGGCCTGCTCAAACCAGAGTTCAAACTGATCAAAAGGGCTTGTTCTCAGGTTGTCCCGACTTAGCCCTGCCTGAGTGTACTCTTCTCTTAAATGGCTGATATCCATGGCGGCACTGTGCTATTAAATGATGTCTTATTTTAACTGCGTCACCGCTTTCTTTACAGTATCACTTTTAGGGACTCCCTGATCAGGTTGCGTTTTGAGAAACCAAAACCGGTGAGATAACTCATACCATCTTCTTTACCCAGTATCTTTCGGGTGATTTCCTTAATCGACTGTCCTTGATGGTGCAGGTTTTGGGCGCGTTCACATAACTCAAGCAGGTTGTTCATTTTTTCCTGCAGAGCCTGCTTTCCATCCGGAACGATACCGCGATGAGGGCAAAGTACTGTAGTAAAATCCCTCGCGAGAACTTTTCGTATGCTCTTGATCAGCATGGTGAGGTTCTCGTCATCACGCATATAGCGGATGGTGCGGGAAATATAGAGGTCAGCGGTAAAAACAAAACCGTGTTCGGGAGAGAAATAACACACCATGTCTTCTGCATGTCCGGGTGTTGAAATGGATTCAAGCCGGCTGCCGTCATCCAGCTCAATAACATCCGGTAGAGGCTGAAGGTTAATTGCTGGACTGCTACCCCAGAGGTATCGCTGGATCCATGAAATGGAAAAGCCCATCGTCATGATGGTGCGTGTTGCGTCATCTGCTGATGGAGTAATTCCAGTCATTTTTTCAAGGTTGGCTGCGTTCCCGCTATGGTCCTCATGGTGATGGGTCAACAGGATCTGACGAATGGGCTTTTCCTGGAAAAACGTCCGGATATGACGCCACTGATTGGAAGGAGCTGTGTCAATTATGGTATCGCCAAAACGGTAGACAATGAAGGATGTGTTTACGCTGTTTTTTCTACCGCAACGAATACCGTCGATGAATTCGTGGTTGATGCGCTGAAGAATGCTCATATATACGTCAGTGTTTTTATTGTTATCTTAAGGCTTTGGAAATCATAGCGTCTTGATGGATAAAAAGCATCCTGACCATTTATAAGAATGGAGTCCTCGAGCTGTCTGGTTATTTCCTCAAGTGCTCATGGAAATTTCGGTCGCTGGCTTTTATGAATTCAAATAAATGTTGCTCGAACCCATCACCGTAGTTGCTTATTGTCAGGGAGTTAAGTGGATAGCCACAGACGGTGGATGAAATACGGGTGTTTTCTGAAAAGCAAAAGCACTTTTTACCAAGGGTCAAAGCAGTTGCAAGCTCGAAGCCCGCGCCTGTAGATGGGTATGTCAAATCCCAAAGGCAGAAGCGGGCATTTCTCAAACTGTCCAGTCCCCAGTAGTAACAGGCCAGTTCTTTATGAAGCTCGTTTGGATCAGAGGCACGAAAAGGGTGTAGCTTATTAACCTGTTCTTCCGTACTTAGCTTGAGAAACTTTTCAGGGATATTGGTTATGGACGCTGCTGATCGGCTGTGCAACTTATCATCAAGAACAACATCTGCATGGCACTGGAAACCATAGTCTCTTAGCAGCTCACAGATATGTATCGCACGGTCAACAATTTCCCGTGCCTGAGTTTTTGATCGACTGGTTACACTGGCACCATAAAAGACGACACAATCCTTCATCGCAGCTTCTCTAGCATCTGTGGATCGAACAACTATAGCAGCTGGCGGTTTAAAACCGTGGAGAATAACGATGCCGTTGGTCTTGGCATCGTTAAAAAAGAAGGGTGGGATATGGGGGCTTATTGATCCCAGTAACTGTCTTCCAGGCTCATTTCCCGTTCTGGCAGAGCCCTGGAAAGGCGGGGAGAACTTTGTGCAAGCACCTCAAAACTGACCCGATTCGCGTATTTGCATACCTGGGCAAAAGAAGAGTATGTCACCCACGGTTTATTATGCTTGCTGGATGTTGGCAGCATCTGGCGATGATAGGCATTGGCTGCCATATCGTGAATAAGTGCAGCCAATGCACCATCTCCAGCACCATTGGTGTTTTTTATGTTTTTAGGCCCGCCCAGGTAGGGGCTGATATGCGAGTATATTTTCAGCGGCTCATCACAGTGTGAGCGGAGTAATGGGCGACTGAATTCATATCGGTTGAAATCACTGATTGTACCGGATCTAATAGGGTTATCGGTTTCTCTGGCTATGGCCTTTTCGGTATAACCACTTAAATAAAGGCCTTCAGCACCAGCCGTCAGTAACACCATGTCGACCCACTGCAGCATATGTTCAGAAGCTGACAGTGGATCCAGTTCTCCCGTCAATGCCTCAGCTTCCTCCTCGTTCATTGCAGCAATGGTGACATATTCATTAAGAAACTCGATCAGAGGTTGCTTGATTGCATTCACCAGTCCACGCGTGCCCAGTGTCAAAATGACGGGAATATCATGTTTTTTTGCTAACTGAGCTGCTTTCACCATTGAGTGGTAGATGGGCAGGGTGGAATCAGCCAGCGTGTAAGCACATAAAACCAAGGCGGATGACTCGGCAATAATGGTTTCATTAATGAATTCTGGGCTGAGCTGGTTCATAAAACCGGGACTGATACCGAAAGTGCGCTCACCATCTTCCGTAATTAGCGCGAAACACCGGCCAATAGGCCCATCGACAGGCTGGAGCCAGGTAAGATCGACTTTACTGCTGGTATTACACAGATAGCGATAAGCGTAGTCACCAACCTGAATGTTTTTACTCATGACACCAAATTGAACGGAGCGGTCATCAGCCAGCACGGAATAGTTATGAAGTGTGTTACCAATGGTGCCACCGGCAAACTGGTCTTCGATGAGCTGGTGCTCCTGAAGAAAACCATAGAGGCGATTAGCCTGGTCATTGTCTATCCACTGAGAGGCTCCCTTGTCGAGTCCAAAGTCTCGAAGTACAGAGTCATCGACTCGGGCAGTAATATCCACCAGATTCTGATCAATCCCACAGACATAGGTGTTGGCCTGGCCAAACACAGAGCTTTCCATGTCAAATCGATTGTGGGTATTGACCGGGAAGTAATGCTTGATCTTTCGTCGGCCGGGGAATTTCATGAAGGTAAAGAAAATGAAGTGTCGAAAGGGGAGGCTGATTATTCATGAAAAACAGCCAAAAAACCAGAGGGTTAACAAGAATTCCCACTCCTGATTATCGGTGTATATCAGAAGGGAAGGTCAAAAATAAGTCATGAAAAGAATGGCACGAGTTGCCAGCCAAATACGGAATATCGTAAAGCAAGTTAAAGTTTCTACTCATGTTCTCATTTTTATGACATCAATGAATGTTATAACAGGAACAGTGTGCGACTCAGGACAGGCTAAGATAATAAGTCTCTATTTTCATAAAAAGCTATTACTGTTGTAGTTCACATAAAGATGCGCCATGCTGGCATTCAATGGATTTATTATGTGATATGAGAAACGTTTGGAAATAAAGTGATTTGCCTAAACTTTCTGCCTGATTTACTCCTTTGACATTGTTGTTTGATTTGGTAGTTCGCGGATTGGCTTAACCCTGGTGTGTTACATTGTTGTTGTTCAACAAGATGCCAGAAAACTGAATAGAACGGGATAGATCAAAAGATTGTATGATGTTTCAGACAGTGAAAGCTGATATGTTAAAAAAACTGGTGTCAATGGTTATGGGAGTATTAACCATGGTTTCAATAGTAGGTTGCTCAATGACGACGGAGAGAGAAGCCCTTGTGACCCAGGACGAAGTGATAAAAAGCCCTGCTGATGATCGGGATTATCGTTACATCACACTGGATAATGGCCTTAAGGTATTGCTGATTTCTGATCCTGATACGGATAAATCTGCAGCAGCAGTGGATGTGAACGTTGGTAGTTATCAGGATCCGGATGATCGTCTTGGGCTTGCCCACTTTCTTGAGCATATGCTGTTTATGGGGACGGAAAAGTACCCAGACGTAGACAGTTACTCTGAATTTATCCGTGCCAATGGTGGCAGCAGTAATGC
This sequence comes from Endozoicomonas sp., assembly GCF_965196975.1. Lineage (NCBI taxonomy): Bacteria > Pseudomonadati > Pseudomonadota > Gammaproteobacteria > Oceanospirillales > Endozoicomonadaceae > Endozoicomonas > Endozoicomonas sp. Next base: position 1,891,702 of record NZ_OZ239981.1, on the reverse strand, counting down.
TTATACTGCAGATGTGCGGACTAATTACTACTTTGACATTAATAGCGATCAGCTTCAGCCAGCATTGGATCGTCTTGCCCAGTTCTTTATTGCCCCTAAACTGGATCATGATTATGTTGAACGGGAAAAAAATGCAGTAGATTCTGAGTATCGACTTCATGCCAGGGAAGATGGTTGGCGGCTCTTTATGGCATTGAACACAACATCAAATCCTGATCACCCCAAAAGCCGGTTTAATATTGGCAGTCTTGATACACTTCATGATAGAGATGGAAATCTCTGGCAGTCACTTAAGGATTTTCATGACAAGTACTATGTGGCCTCGAACATGGGGGTTGTTGTCTATGGCAAAGAGTCACTGGATGAACTTGAAAACTGGGTAAGTGGTTCTTTTGCAGCGGTACCATCTGGCACCAAACCTGACTTAACGATTGGCAGACCGCCATACACTCAGGAAGAACTGCAGGTTCGTGTGAATATCGAACCTTTAAAAGACACCCGGGTTCTGTCATTGAGTTTTCCTATGCCCAGCGCCCAGCCTTTTTACAATATCAAACCATTGGGGTATCTTGCCAGGATCATTGGCTATGAGGGTAAAGGTAGTCTGCATAGCTTATTAAAAGAACGCGGCCTGATTGATTCCCTGGCAGCCTACAGCAGCGACCTTCCTAATGAGTACAGTGAATTCACTGTTCGCATGGAGTTGACTCCAGAAGGGCTTAAACAAGTTGATGAGATTACTGCGATCGTATTTGATTATTTTGACCTTATTCGCAGAGAAGGCCTCCGGCCATGGCTTTATGAAGAGAGTAAGCAAATTGCCGAGCTTGCTTTTCGTTACCAGGAAGACCGAAATCCACAGCAGACAGTTTCAGGCCTTGCGGCGAGGATGCACTATTTACCTCCTGAGCATCTTCTTGAAGCAAACTACCTCTATGAATCCTATGATCCAGAGCTGATTATGGGGTATCTCGGTAGAATGACCGCTGCGAATCTCCGTCAGGTGGTGATTGCCCAGAACTTGCCAACAGATAAGGTGGAGCCGTATTTTGAGACAAAATACAGCGTCCAGAAGTTGTCTGATGAATTGGTAAAACGCCTGGAAACGCCTGTTTCCCGAAAACCCCTGACCATTCCAGAACCAAATCCATTTATTGCAGGCAACCTCAAACTCAAAGAGAGCAGTCTGACCAGAGAACCATCGATTATTCTGGAAGAGCCGGGCATGCGGTTGTGGAGCCTGACTGATACGAGCTTCAATATGCCCCGCGGTAATGTGAGGGTGATGATTTCGACTCCCTCTGCATCAGCTACGCCAGATGATAATGTGTTGATTCAGATCTACAAGTCTTTGCTCTCAAGAAGTCTTAATGAGTATGGCTATCCGGCCAAGGAAGCAGGCCTTAATTACAGCATAACCGCTGGTCGGCGTGGGCTGCTGATCAGTCTTGCGGGATATCAGGATAAGCAAGCTGTTCTTCTGGAAGATATTCTGAGGGCAATTGAAACCTTTAAGCCTGAAAAAAGTGCTTTTGAGCAGGAAAAAGCAGTTCTGATACGAGGGCTGAAGAATAAAAAATTCCATGCGCCATACCGGTTGGGAATGGATGCTTTAAATCAGGCAACTTATCCATCTTATCCTGAAGATGAAGTACTGCTTGAGGCTGCAGAAGCAGTAACCTATGAGCAGCTGATCAAGTATGCCAGAGCATTTTACTCCCAGATTCATGTGGAAATGCTCGTTTACGGGAATCACAGTAAGCAAGAAGCATTAAAGCTCGCCGCAATGGTGGAGTCTGTATTACTTAATGAGCATAACCGGCATGAACGCTATGACCTGCCTTTCTATTTGCTGGGTGATACGAACCGTGTTCTGAACATGGATATTGAGCATGATGACTCGATGCTGATCAGCTACTATCAAATTCCTGAAACAAACAACAGGCAAAGGGCTCAATATGCACTATTGGGGCGCCTGCTTGCCAATCCGTTTTTTAACAGCCTGCGTACTGAGCAACAGCTGGGATATGTGGTATTTGCCGGTCCCCGCCCATTTGAGAAGCATCCTGGAGTGATTTTTGTAGTTCAGTCTCCAAAACTGGATCCCATCGGTATTGAGGGGCGAGTGGATCAGTTCCTTTTAGACCAGAAGGTTGCGCTGGCCAAATTGAAGGATAGTGATCTTGAGCAGTATCGACAGGGGTTGATTGGCGACCTTCTGAAGAAAGATGACAATATGGATGAGCGCAATGGCCGATTCTGGCAGGGAATTGCCAGTGGTGAACTGGATTTTGAGAATCGGGTTAAAATTGCTGATGAAATTCGCCAATTAAAGCCTTCTGATATGCAGTTGGCGCTGGACAGGCTCATGGAAAATCAAGGAAAGCTTGTCATTCGCTCTTTTGGCATCCCGCATAAAGGTGAATACCGTAAGGAATTAAAGAGAACCGAATGCAGTAGTATTGATTGTCTGAAGGATCTGCCCGTCAGCAAATAGCCATTTGATCAGGGCAGTTATTACTGCCCTGATTTAGTTCTGATAGTTACTCTTATCACATTCAATCTTCTTCATTTGAGAACTGGTCAGATGGAAACAGCTTAGTACTCTTAAAGAAACTTACACTTGGTCTTCTATAAAAATATCTGTATCAGGATTTCAATATAATATTCCCCTTATTAAACCTCAGCATGAGTAATGTTGTGTCCTAGCTCATTTGGGTTAGTCTTTTTGGTAGATGATGGTGTAAATATTTGTTTATTTTCACCATGATTTGCATCAGTTGTGGTATTTTCATTGATAATCAAGGCTCAGTTACATATGCTTTTTCCCAACGGATATGGAGGGGTAATTTATATGGCCACTGACGTTCTGTTTTCCGAACTGAATGCCCAAGATAATAAAAAGATTGGTCTGATCACGCTGAATGCAGAAAAAGCATTGAATGCACTCAACCAGTCCATGATTGACTTATTGTTTAATCAGCTTTCTGATTGGCGTGATGATGATGACATTGTTGCCGTGTTTATGCAGGGCAGTGGTGAAAAGGCATTTTGTGCTGGTGGTGATGTTAGGGCGCTGAGGCAAGCTGTAATTGACGGTATGCCAGAAGTTCCCGGCCATTTCTTTGAAACCGAGTATCGGGTTGATTACCTGATTCACACCTTCCCAAAGCCTGTTATATGCTGGGGGAATGGTATTGTTATGGGGGGGGGTATTGGACTGATGGCCGGGGCTGATTTCAGGGTGGTAACTGATACCTCAATGCTGGCAATGCCTGAAATAAGTATTGGCCTTTACCCGGATGTTGCTGGAAGCTGGATTTTGAGTCACCTGCCTGCAAAGCTTGGTTTGTTTATGGCCTTGACCGGGTGTCGCTTAAATGCAGCTGACGCAATCTATGTAGGGTTGGCAAACCGTTTTGTTGATCATGCCTTTTGTGACAATGTGCTTGAATCACTGCAGCAGGCTGATTGGAAAGCTGCTGAACCCCATGCTGTTGTTTATGGTGTTATACAGAAATACAGGGAAAAAAGTGTTGGCTGGTTGCCGTACTCAAAAGTACGGGAGCACCGAGATTTGATCGCAGGATTGATGGATAAGCCAACATTGGCTGATGTCATGTCCGCTCTTGAGAATCTTGAAACTGATGATGATTGGTTACAGTCTGCCAGAAAGAATGCGTTGAAGGGATCCCCATTGTCTGCAGCCATTGGTTATGTTCAGCTCAAAAAAGCTCGTCATATGTCGCTTAAAGAGGCATTTCAGAGTGAGCTGGTTCTTTCCGTGAATGCTGTTCTTAAAGGGGATTTCTGCGAAGGTGTTCGCTCCCTGCTAGTGGATAAGGATAGGAAGCCAAAGTGGAAGTTTGCAAGTGTGGAGAAAGTTGATGAGCAATTTCTCAGTGAGCTTTTTAGTTCTCCATGGGCAGAAAGCCCTTTAAATGACCTTTAATCATAAAAACGCGCTTTTCATTAGATAGTTTAGTTCTTTTGTAGACGTCTTTTATTAATGACGTCTACAAAAAGCTGATGGCTGGCCTTAACTTTTAAAAGTGTACAAAAAATCAACCGAGTTTATACGATAATCGATTGCCCAGTGGGGCATGATTTAAAGCCTGCTGTTAGCTCTTTTACGCTTGTAAGAGCTTTTCACCATACTGTTCAGTAAAACCTCTGTTTTCTGGTGCTCAAAAGTTTGAGGATGTTCTAAGTGGGTAAACAGCGGAATGCCTTCACCCAATAGAATTGGAATGGTGGTGATGATCATTTCATCAATGAGGTCACATTGAAGGAATTGTTGAATGGTTACACCACCATCTATGTAAAGGTTTTTCAAGCCTCGTCCGTTGAGAGTGGTCAGTATCTCCCCAGGTGTTCCCTGAATCAATGACGCTTTATCATCCAAATCGGAAGGTATCATTTCCAGTGAGTTGCTGGCCACGTAGACCGGCTTTGTATAGGGCCATGCACCATCAAAGCTCAACACCGTTTCAAAGGTATTCCTCCCCATCAGCAGTGCATCTACACTTGCCATGAATTCAGCAAAGCCAAAATCGGATCCATCAGAGTTGGGTATTGAGTGAAGCCAGTCCAGACCACCATTTCTGTCGGCAATAAACCCATCGAGGCTGGTGGCAATGTATACACGATTGGACATATTAAAACTCGACTTTAAATGAGGTTGATAGATTAATTCTACGGTGTAGAATTATGTCGCTAGTCTATTGGGATTAAAAGATGTCTGTCAAGGCGAAGAAACCCGTGAAAAGGCGAGGTCGTCCTCCGGTTGAAAAGGGACTAATGAGTTCTGAAAAGATAGTACTTAAGGCGAAAGAACTGTTAAAAGAAACGGGAAAAATTCCCAGTGTTCGCCAATTGGCTAGAGCTCTGAGCGTGGATGCCATGGCTATTTATTATTACTTCAGTAATAAAAATGCCCTGTTGGAAGCGGTCACTGTCTCTTTGATTGATGCGATCTATGATCCCGTTGAGTCCGCTGACTGGCAGACAGAGCTGCGTATGTTGTGTCTGAGCTACCTGCGTTTGCTGATTGATCATCCCGGGTTGCTGGAAACCTTGCTTGGGATGAGCGGTCACGGGCCTGCTGAGGTGTTTATCGAGCGCTATGAGCGTGCGGTATCACTTCTGGACCTGCCCATACTGTATAGAAAGTCTGCTCTTGACCTGCTGGTTGATTACCTCCATGGGTTTGCTTTAGCGTTGAACTATCAGAAGGGTACCTCTCTTTCCATTGAGCATATGGACGGGCCTGTAACTCTCTATATTGAGATGCTGATGTTAAAAAAACACCATAAAAAGTCATGATGATCCATTTTTAAACCAAGATATCGGATGGAAAATACCATTTATTCTTTTGCAGTCTCAGACTGTAGTTATGTATTTGGATGAATGGTTTTATGGCTTCAATTGATCTTCGCAATGACCCAATTCCTTCAAGCTTCCTGCACTACCTGCTGCCTGCTGTCAGCGGCATGGTTGTGAAATCTCTCTACGTGATGGTAGACAGCATCATGGTTGGGCGGGGAGTTGGTGCGGATGCTCTGGCTGCACTCTCACTGACCGTCCCGTTTTTTGCCTTGTTTCTTGCTCTGGCCCTAATGATAGGTGTAGGCGGGGCTGCATTAATGTCCACTCAGTTTGGCCGGGGCAACCGGGTGGAAGGGCAGACTATTTTTAATCAGTCAGTATTGATGACCCTGCTTATCAGTGGCTTTCTCGTTACGGTTGGTTTTATCTGGCTGGATGAGTTGGTATTGATGACCGGTGCCAGTGAGTCGTTGTTTAGTATGACGAAGGACTATCTGGAAATCATGTTGATGTTCTTTATGGTCTACGCCTTGGGATGGGTGCTGTCCTGCTTTGTGCGCAATGATGGAAACCCCCGGCTCGCTATGTATTCGCTGGTGGCCAGTGCGCTGACCAATGTTGTGCTGGATTATCTCTTTATCTTTGTCTTTCCCTGGGGGGTGAAAGGTGCGGCATTGGCCACGGGGCTTTCCCAGCTTGTGTTGCTTGCTGGTGTGTTGATTCACTTTATCGGTGGTCGAGGTGAATTGAGGATACGTTTTAACCTTATTGGAGGAAACTGGGTTGGCAGGATTTTCAATACTGGGTTGCCAACGTTTTTTATTGAGTCAACGGTGGGTGTCAGTACGCTGATCTTTAACTGGGTGTTGATTCGTCAAGGTGGGGATCTTTATGTCACAGCCTATAGTATCGTGATTAACGTGGCTGTACTGGTATTATTTGTTCTCATGGGAATAGGTCAGGCCTGTCAGCCAATTATCAGCTTTAATCATGGCGCTAATGCAGTTAGCCGTGTGCGCGACACTCTGTTGCTGGGTATTAAATGCGCCATTGGTGTTGGGGTTGCTGCGCTGATGGTTGCCTCGATGGCTACAGGGTGGCTGGTAGAGTTGTTTGTGGTGGACTATCCCGAGTTGTTTCAGCTGGCGAGTCTGGCAATGCCACTTTACTTCCTGGCCTTTCCCTGTATGGCGGTAAACTTGATGATTGCTTCGTTATTTCAGGCGGTCGAAAAGCCCATGCTGGCCACAGCATTATCAATAGGAAGAGGGTTTGGCTTTGTGTTGATTGGTCTGGTGGTGATGCCCCGGATTATCCCGGAATACGGAATCTGGCTGGTGGTGCCTTTTGCCGAAATGATTACATTGTTGTTCAGCCTTGTGCTATACAACCGACATGTTGCACAGGTTAATAAAATGTCATTGGTTGTGTTAAATACTTGATCTATTTTCAAAAGGTTAAATGGTTTTTTGTTGTATAAAAAACTGTTGTTTTGGGCTAGTGGCCATGGGTTTGGTGCTGCTGGTAAGTACTTTTCATATGCGCTGAGTGGGTGTGTTGCAAAATCACCAGCGCTAATACAAGTAGTATCGAATAGTTTGTGACCTTATTTTAGGAGTTGAACTGGATGAATCAGGAGCAGCCGAACAACCCGCTTCATGGCATAACCCTTGAAAGGGTATTGGAGCATCTGGTTGAACACTTTGGGTGGGATGGCTTATACCAGAAGATACGAGTGAATTGTTTTTGCAATGATCCATCAATCAAGTCTTCCCTTAAGTTTTTGCGAAAAACTCAGTGGGCGAGAGATAAGGTTGAAGCGTTGTATATTCAGACGTTTACTTGATTACGTTAACTCTCTAGCCACTGAAGCTTTCCTTTCAGGAGGAGAAACGGTGGATGAAAGTAGTCCATCGTTTGCATTTGGATAGGAGACTAGAACCATTTCTTCTGAATGCTCTGTATATCAGTCTGCTTTAGCCATCGATTGACCTCACTCATCAGTAACAGACTGCTTTTCTGTGTCATGAATATTTTGTGAGATACCGTCCAGGAGAACATGGCGTCATTAACAATCATCAGTGAGGGTATTTGCTTTACCTGATAAAGGGCTTCAGTCCGATCTGTAATCATGGCGTCAGCCTGATGTTGCTGTAACATCAGAAAAGGTTCTCGATTATCTGCAGTTAAAGTGACACGCATATCTGGCAGGTGTTTTCTAACGAACCGCTGATTGGTTCCCCCTGGGTTAATCACCAGATGCAGGTTGGAAATGTTCAGGTGTTTTGTCAGTTGATGGTCATTCATTCCGAGGTAGGCATCTGCCTTACTCTGTTGCATTAATAAGACCTTACCGCTAGGTATGACATTGTCAGAGACTAGAAAATGTTGACTGCGATCGTCAGTACGGGTTATTCCACCCATGGCAACATCAAACCGATCATTGGCCAGATCGCTGTGTAGATCTGGCCAGTTGGTTTTTACAAACTCAACGCTGATGGTTTTCCCGGTGATTTGCGACAGATAATTCCCCAGTGATTTTGCCATATCAATGGCAAATCCTTCACAATGCCCCAGGCTGTCACAGCGCGTCAGCGGGGCATAATCTCCGGTGGTTCCTACTCGCAGTGAGCTGGAGCGAATGATATCTGGTAGGTTCCTTGCCATTACCGAGTGAGAAATGACCATACTCGCAACAGCGATAGCCTGAAAAAACGGTTTCATGTTTTTTACCTGTCCACTTTTTTACTGTTTGTGAAAGACGGGATGTCCTCTCCAGTCATTCAATGAGCCATACTTTCTGAATTTCACGCTCATCGGTTCTATAAATATGAGAGGATAAGCAACAACATTATCGTTGGGGCTGCCGACCGTTTCTGAAGGCTTAAGGCTGAGCGCAAGACTCTGGCCAGGAATTGCCTTTTCTATTTAAGGCGTTAATTGAACAAGTACAAGAGTGGACAGAGTTTATTAGATAGAGTTCCCAGGTTCATCATTGTGTTGAAAGGTAGGTTCTGTTGAATATCGTATTTCTTTCTATCTCGTTTATAGAGTAGAGGCTGGCAGGGCGATTACTTCCATAACGCTTTTTACCCGTATCTCTAAGTAGGCCATAGCTAAGGAAACGGTTACGGATTGAACGCATTGGTGGAGCCTTATCGAGAATGACGGAAAAGACATTCTGAATATCCGACAGGGTAAACTCCTCAGGCAGTAGATAAACAGGCAGGGCGCTGTACTGTATTTTATTTTTCAGTCTGTCCAGAGCTTCCATAACCAGCTGGTTGTGGTCATAAGCCAGTGTTGTTTCAGGTTGACCATTCACAATATCAATCCAGGTGGCATCTTGTTTTAATGACTGAACAGTACCCGGGCGGAGCAGCACGTAGTAAACGACGGTTAATGACCAACCCCTGGAATCCCTTCTGTTGTCACCAATAGTAATCACCTGCTCAAAATACGTAGCTGGCTCTGAAGTAAGCCTGATCAACTGTCGCTTGGCAGTATCTTCCAGACAATGATCACACTCAGGCTCAATTCTACCCGCTGGGAGTTGAGGGCGTTCATTTTCCCGTAACTGGTGGGCAAGTACCTGTAGCCTGTTGTTTTCACTGAGCTGAAACGCGACCAGATCGACTGAGATAAGCGCCGTGTTCAGGCTCTTGATCGGCTGAGGGCTCATTATCAGGTCCTTATTGAGGTTGACAGGTTAGGGAACATAATTCACTATGTTAGTGAACTAGATTCCTTTTGTCACGGTGAAAATAATGTATTCCATTGGGTCGAGGGAGACCGTAGCCGCTTTTGATGTGGATGCCCAGAAGTGTTTCACCCCACTTTGCCCGGATGAGTTGCCGGTTCCGGAAGGTCACCAGATTGCTGAAGAGCTGAATCGTCAGGCTCAGCTGGCTGGTGTTCGAGTGGGCTCCAAGGATGCGCATCCGGCCAATGCGGTATGGATAGCTACGGAAGAACACCCCCAGTTGACGCCGGTAACTGGCCATAAAAATGTTGACTTGCGCTGGAATCGACATGCCGTACCCGGGACAACAGGTTTTGAGCTGGTGGATGGACTGCCTGATGTTACGGATTATGATTATTTTGTCTGGAAAGGGGTAGAGGCGGACATTCATCCTTATGGTGCCTGTTTTCACGATCTGGAAGAGAGGCTGAGTACGGGCGTTATCGAATTTTTAAAGAATAAAGGCGTTACCACCGTATTGGTCGGTGGGCTGGCGTTTGATTTCTGTGTGAAAACCACCGCTCTGCAGCTGCAGCGGTCGGGTTTTCAGGTGTATGTCAACCGTGCAGCTACTCGTGGCCTGGCAGAATCATCGGTTGCAGATGCCATTGTTGAGCTGGAAGCTGCCGGTATTATTCTGATAGAAAGTTCCAGTGACGTGACCATTGCTGATGCTGTCAGTGATGCCTGCACTATCTGAAGGAAAAGTGTATGGGTAGCCCGATCATTCCCACTCTGCTCGATACCGATCTTTATAAATACACCATGCAGCAATCCATGGTGCATCGCTACCCAGATGCCTGGGCTCGCATGGAATTTCATTGTCGGAATGACAGCCCGTTAGCGGTCTCTAAAAAGCAGCTGAAAAGGCAGTGTGAATTTCTGGGTGACCTGCGTCTGGGTTCAGAAGAGCTTGAGTGGCTGTCGACTCTGCCATTTATTGCTGAGGATTTTATTGATTACCTTGAGCGTTTCAGACTTGATCCGGGTGCGGTGAAGATTGAGCAGAGTCAGGGGCAATTGTCGCTGGTTATCGAAGGGTTGTGGAGTGAAATTACTCACTTCGAAATTTTTCTGCTGGCAATCATCAGTGAGCTTCATGGCCACAGCTTCTACAGTCATGGGGCGCAGGATGATGTTATTGCTCAAGGCCAGCATCGCCTTGATGAGAAGCTGGATCAGCTTCCTGACAAGAGTGGATTTACACTGGTCGACTTTGGTACACGTCGGCGGTTTTCCAGGGACTGGCATTACCATGTGGTGGAGAGCCTGAAGCATCGGTTACCCGATAACTTTATGGGTACCAGTAACCTGAATCTGGCAAGAACGCTTGGGTTGCAACCGGTAGGAACCATGGCGCATGAGTGGCTGCAGTCCCATCAGGTGTTGGGCATGAGTCTGCGGAGCAGTCAGAAAGATGCCTTAAGGGTCTGGCTGGAGGAGTACAGAGGTCAGCTCGGTATCGCACTCACTGATACGATCAGTATGGATGCCTTTCTGAAGGACTTTGACGTTGAGCTGGCCAGAGCCTATCAGGGTATGCGACATGACTCCGGTGACCCCTTTGTGTGGGGTGAGCTGGCGATTGATCATTATCGCCGACTGGGTATTGATCCACGCACCAAAAGTCTGGTGTTCAGTGACAAGCTCAACTTCGATAAAGCGTTGGCAATTCATCAGTGGTTTGCCGGCAAAATCAATGTCAGCTTCGGAATCGGTACCTATCTCACCAACGATATGGGCTTCAAGGCGCCTAATATTGTCCTGAAATTAACGGAGCTGAATGGGGCGCCAGTTGCCAAGCTTTCAGACAGTCCGGGCAAGACGCTGTGCCGTGATGAGGACTATATTGAGCTGTTGAAAAAAACGTTTGGCTATCAACTCAGTGCTGCCTGATGTCCGGTTAATCGGGTTTGATTTTTCATTTTTACCTCTGTATGTTTCCACCCACCCAGGGGAGTAGTCTCTCTAAACTGATTGTTCAGAGGTTGTCGTCAACATAATTGGGCCTCAATGCTCATGGCGATAACGGCATAAGTCCATTGCTTGGACATGCCTGGCAAGACCTGTGGTATGGCTGATCCTCGTGGCGGGAGATTGGTTGTGCCACCGTGTTTTGCTCCCGCCTGGACTTGTTATGGAAACCCTTTCCCTTTCCACATTTGTTGTTTTTCTCGCCGAAATTGGTGATAAGACCCAGCTGCTCTCGCTGATGCTGGCGCTTCGGTTTCGTGCTCCCTGGTTGATCTCTCTGGCTATTTTGCTGGCTACTCTGTTGAACCATGCCGTTGCCGCCTGGTTTGGCAGTTGGGTCATCGGTTGGGTCTCTCCTGATATTCTTCAATATCTGATTGCCGTTTCCTTTTTTGCTGTTGCTGCATGGACCCTGATACCTGATAAGCTGGATGACAATGATGATTCAATGAATGGCTATGGCGTTTTTCTGACGACGCTGGTTCTGTTTTTTGTGGCTGAAATTGGCGATAAGACTCAAGTGGCGACGGTGCTTCTGGCTGCGGAGTATTCGGCAACCAGCATGGTGATTCTTGGTACAACACTTGGCATGCTGCTGGCCAATATTCCTGTGGTTTTTTTTGGTGAGAAGTTGGCGCAAAGGCTGCCGTTGCTATGGATTCGCCGTGGGGCAGCGTTGTTGTTTGTGGTGTTGGGTGCTATGGCTCTTGTGAATTAGGAGGTGTTACCAGCTGCCAATACAGCAAGATGGTGACATCCCTGATCATAATGATTTTGGATTCAGTACAAACCAAATCCGGTACTGAACAAAATGTGAGTCAGATGCACGCTGGCAGTTGACGTCAGGTCGGGTTTTATGGAGAATGCGCTGCATCGGGACGCGATGTCCTGGTCTCTATGGCGGACCTTGCCGGTCCCCCCGCAATAATCAGCTACGAACCCCGCCAGGCCCGGAAGGGAGCAACGGTAGTAGTGACATTATGTGCCGGGGTGTGGCTGGCAGGGTTCGCCTCCATTATTTTCGGGTTCTCCAGATTTTTCCTACCAAGTCCAGTTCAACCACTTCCTGATCGTGCAATTTCAAGGCTTCTTGGTTAGCATAGGTACTCTTTAATTGTGAAAAGCCGCTCAAGGCTGTTCTAATTCTGACATCAGGTATTGACGCTACTCAATGAGCTATCAGGTTCTTGCACGCAAATGGCGACCCCGTTCTTTTAAAGAGCTGGTAGGGCAGTCTCATGTTCTTCAGGCACTGGTTAATGCCCTGGATCAGGATCGTCTTCACCATGCTTACCTGTTTACCGGTACACGGGGTGTCGGTAAGACCACCATTGCCCGTATTTTTGCCAAGTGCCTGAATTGTGAACAGGGTGTCAGCTCAACACCCTGTGGCCAGTGTTCGGCCTGTAAAGAGATTGATGATGGCCGGTTTGTAGACCTGATTGAAGTGGACGCGGCCTCCAGAACCAAGGTGGAGGATACCCGGGAGCTGCTGGATAATGTCCAGTATGCGCCAACCCGTGGGCGTTATAAGGTGTATCTGATTGATGAGGTACACATGCTCTCGGCTCACAGTTTCAATGCATTATTGAAAACGCTGGAAGAACCTCCTCCCCATGTGAAATTCCTGCTGGCAACCACCGACCCTCAGAAACTGCCAGTGACGATCTTGTCACGTTGCCTTCAGTTCAGTCTGAAGAATATGACGCCGGAACGGATTGTCGGTCATCTGGAAAATATCCTCGGCCAGGAACAGATTCCCTGTGAAGTAGCGGCCCTGTGGCAGCTGGCTCGTGCTGCAGATGGCAGTATGCGTGATGCCCTGAGTCTGACGGATCAGGCCATTGCCTTTGGTAATGGTCGGGTCAGCGAGGCCGAAGTAGGCGCCATGCTGGGTACCATAGACCAGGGGCAGGTGATGAAAATGGTGATGGCGCTGTCGACGGCCAATGCGGCCCATATCCTGGGTTCTGTTTCGTCTCTGGCGGAGCATTCGCCGGATTACCTGGCGGTATTGGATGACATGCTGTCCCTGTTACACCGGGTGGCTATTGCCCAGGCTGTGCCGGATGCCGTTGATAACAGTCAGGGAGATCGTGAGCAGGTTATTGAACTGGCCTCGTCAATGACGGCAGAAGATGTTCAGCTTTATTACCAGATTGGTCTTGTGGGCAAGAAAGATCTGCCCCTTGCGCCAGATCCTCGTGGTGGCTTTGAAATGGCCCTGCTGCGTATGCTGGCATTCAGACCCGATGGTGCACCAGCGGGTGGCAGGCCTCTTAATATTTCCAGTGCAAAACACGATGTGGCGACGGTTACTGAACTGCCGACAAATAATGCGGCTTCTACATCGTCTGAACGCGCGGCATTCGCTGAAGGCTCTGCATCTCACAACAGCACCTCTAATGAGGAAGGTGCCTCTGATCCGGAGCCTGAGCCTGCTGCTCAACAAGTCGATGCTCCTGTTGTTCATGAAGCGGGTGTGGCAGAAGGGCTATCACCCCAGACCGTTGTAAAAAGGGATACGTTTGAACCTGCAGCGGTTATTGAAGAGCAGCCGAAGCCCTTACCTGAAAAAGTAGCTCCTCAGACAGTAGCTCCTCAGACCGTGGTTGCTGAAGATGCACCACCGATTCTGGAGGCTGTTCCATTGTCAGCTTATGATCAGGCTGCCTTTGAGCCGCCGGTATATGAGGATCAAGCTTATGATGCCGGACCTTCACTGGATGATATGCAGGTGCACTGGACTTCCGGAGCCGATCATCAGGAAACTGTAAGTGCTGTGAGTACCCCGGCTGATCAGTCTCTGAATCTTCGGGTGGCTGCTGAATCGCTCAGTGTTCCACCAGAAGCACCGGTCAGAGCAGTAGTGGAGTTGCCTGCAAAAGAAGACCGGGTGACATTCACGCAAATGGATGCTGTGAGCTGGATTCTGGTTTTTCGCGGTCTTCCCCTGGGAGGGGTGACCGGCACCATTGGTTCCCACTGTGAGTTTGTTGAGAGTGAACAGGGTGTTGTTCAGTTACGTCTTGATGAGGAGCGTAGCACGCTCTACAACGATACTCATCGACAGCGCATGGAGAAGGCGCTGTGTGATTATTTTGAGCAGTCCGTTAAACTGTCAATTGACACTGGTCGTATTGTTAATGAAACTCCTGCAGCCTGGCGTGAGCGAAAAATCGCTGAACGTCTTCAGGAAGCGAGAGAGAGTATTTATTCAGATGCCAGGGTGCAGGGGCTGGTTGAAACCTTTTCTGCCATGGTGCTGGACGACTCGATTCAGCCAGTAGGTAATATCATCAAGTAAAAAGCCTGAGCGGGGTTACCGATGAAATCTGGTGATTCTTCTCTGGTGTTTTTTGTGCAGAGGTCAATATGTTTAAAGGTGGCATGGGCAATCTGATGAAGCAGGCCCAGAAAATGCAGGAAGATATGCAGAAACTCCAGGAGGAGTTGGCCAATGCAGAAGTAACTGGCGAAGCCGGTGCCGGCCTGGTTAAGGTGATCATGACCGGCCGTTATGATGTACGTAAAGTAGAGATTGATCCAAGTCTGTTTGAAGAAGACAAGGAGATGCTGGAAGATCTGCTGGCTGCTGCTGTAAATGATGCAGTTCGTAAGGTGGAAGAGAACAGCAAGGAAAAGATGGGAGAGCTTACCTCAGGACTTGGCCTTCCAGCCGGTATGAAATTACCATTCTAAACTACTTACGCCCGACACTCTTATGCTGGTGTGTAGGAATAATGGGTGTCGGGCAGGTTTGTCATTTTTATTCAGGTTTCGTTTATGTTCAGCCCCATGATCAGGGAATTGATGGAGTCATTGCGTTGTCTACCAGGAGTGGGGCCGCGCTCGGCTCAGCGAATGGCATTGCATCTGCTGGAAAGGGATCGTGATGGGGCTGTGCGCTTGTCTGCTGCTCTCAAGCAGGCTGCCGAAGGGGTAGGGCGATGTCAGCATTGTCGTACGCTCACCGAAGAGCCTGTCTGTCAGATCTGTGCCAACCCTGGCAGAGATGAAAAACTTTTGTGCATTGTCGAGAATCCTTCGGACGTTATGGCCTTTGAGCAGGCTGGTGGTTTCTCGGGACGATATTTTGTGTTGATGGGGCATTTGTCGCCTATTGATGGTATCGGTCCAGAAGATATTGGCATTGAACATTTGTTGAAAACGGTGACAGAAAACCAGGTTGACGAAGTTATTCTGGCCACTAACCCTAACGTTGAAGGCGAGGCTACGGCTCACTATATTGCTGAAGAGCTGAAATCTCTTGGTGTGACGGCCACTCGCATCGCCCATGGTGTTCCCCTGGGAGGGGAGCTTGAATTTGTGGATGGTGGTACCTTGGCTCATGCATTGGCAGGTCGTAAAAAGGTTGAAATCTGACCGGAGATTGGTAAACGATGTCAAAACCTCCCTATTTTCTTGGATTGCCCATGTGGAGCAACCGGGACTGGTTGGGAGGGCTGTTCCCGCAGAATGCCTCCAGTAAAGACTTTCTGAGTCATTACAGTAATGCTTTTAACACGGTTGAAGGGAATACCACTTTTTACGCATTACCCAGCGAAGCCACTGTGGCGAACTGGAAGGCTCAGTTAACACCCGGTTTCCGCTTCTGTTTCAAATTACCCAGAGAAGTGACTCATACTGGGCATTTAGTAAATGGTGACAGACTTCACCAGTTCTTTCAGCGATTGAGTCCATTGAGTGATTTCCTTGGTCCTTTCATGATCCAGTTGCCTGCTGCTTTTGACCCTTCCCGTTTTATTGAACTTGAATACTTTTTAACGTCATTGCCAGAACATTATTCATATGCTGTCGAGGTTCGTCATCGTGCTTTTTTCAATAAAGGTGATGAAGAACGTCAGCTCAATCGCCTGCTGATGAACTTGAATATTGATCGAGTGTGTTTTGATAGCCGGTCGTTATTCAGCAGGCCTGCGAAGAGTGACGCTGAAAGAGATGCTCAGGGTAAAAAGCCCCAACTTCCTGTTCATGCCATTTCCACAGGGGAGTTTCCAATAGTTCGTTTTATTGGGCTGGGAGACAGTGCCTATGATGAGCAATATCTGGAGCCCTGGAAGTCCAAGTTGCAGGAGTGGATTGCTCAAGGGAAATATCCTTTCTTCTTTATGCACAGTCCCAGTAACCTTGATGTTCCTTATCAGGCTCAGAGTTTTCATAATTATTTTAAAGATCTGGATGGTTGGGAGCCTTTGAACCTTCCAGAACAGGCAGAGCAATTGGCAATCTTTTAACTGATTTGTAACTATTCAGCACCCAGCAAAGGCGTATTGTTGTAATTTCGAACCGCTTTAAGAAGCGCCTGAAATATGTTCAACCCCTGCTTTTTAGCAGATGATAAATAGCTTCGGATTCGGGTAAACATGGTACCTCCGTCTTCGCTTCTGAAGCAGCCTGAGATCTTCTGCTTAAGTTTGGCCATCCTGGCATCACGTTCACTGCCATTGTTATCGAAGGGAATTGAAAAGTCCGACATGAAGCGCAACGTTTCAACCTTAAACTCAATAAGCCTTTTGAACAGGTTGTAGGCCTTGGTATTCCTGACCTTCTTACGTCCAAGCACCTGTCGTTGTTTTTCCATATAAGCGGTTTCCTTCGTGAGAGCCCTTTGAAGGATTTGGTCGTATATCGTCTCAATGCGAAGCTGTATTGCACCAGGCATTTGAGTCAGACCGGCTGCTTTGTATTTCTTGCAGAAGTGCCAGGAGAGCGTAAGCAATTTCATCAGCCGCAGAGCCAGCTTATTCGCATCCCTATCGACAACTCCCTGAAGCTCTCTCAGATGATGGGCATTACAAAGCACATGCACTGCCGCATAGGCAAAGTAGGACTTCCAATGATCGTGAACCAGAATGCCTGCAAAAGTCAGCAGGATGCCCATTGCATCCATTGCTTCACAACCTCGCCTTTCTGAGAGGTAGTAAAGCGTCCATTGGTCATCTCGCATAATGTGTAACCACCACAGTGAACCGTCAACCCGCATGCCAGTTTCATCCGCTCCTGCAACCGGACTTTCTTGTAAAGCATCGCGGATACTCTGCTCAGTAGAGGCCAGGTTCTCATGGGTATAGGCAACAAAATTGGCAACAGAGCCTGCGCTGACACTCATGCAATAAATAGTATTGAAATACTCAGACACCCGGTGATATGGGATGAAGTGATACTGGTTTAAATGAACAGCCATTGCCTGAGTCACTTCTCCGTATTGAGCAGCGGCTTTCACTCCTTGGGGAAACTCAGCGGTGTTCCGTTTACCACAAGGACATACTTTAACGTCTGCCCAGTACGCGGTAACTTCAAATTCTCCGGGTCTACCTGGATCAAAAACCTGTCGCTCAATGTATTTGGTGGGTTTAATATCGATAAGCGAAGACTGGCAACAGCAACATTTTTCAACCTTCAGATGCCTGACATAATCGGGTAAGGCGACACGTCTCAAACAAGAGCCTTGATGACCTTTCTGGCCACCTGGTTTATTGCCTGAAGATGGTCTAAGGCTTTTGGGGTTCGGTGTTTCCTGTGAGGAGCAGGGGGCTTCTTTGGAAGATGTATCACCTTTATCACTCCCTTTTTTACTGGGCTTTTGATAACCATCTGACGATGGTGGCTTACTACTGTTTTGACTGTTTTTATTAACCCTTTCTTCCAGTTCGCTGCAACGTTCCCGTAAAAGCGCATTCTCGGTCCGAAGCTCTTCATTCTCTTTAAGGAGAGCTTCGGTAAACGGAGTAGCTGGGAAGTCTGGTTCCATACTGGAGATTTGTTAGAAAAATTGAGTATAAGATGATGGTCGAAAAATCAGAAAATTCCAGATTTATATGAAGGGTGCTGAATAGTTACACTGATTTTACTGAAATTTGATGTTTAAACGCGATAATATCTCGAATCAGCTGGCTCTGGCGTGAAGCTTAATCAGTTTAAAAAAACGGCATAGAAAATAAGAATACTCCTTAAATTAAAAACTATCCCTTTTGATTAAGCAGGTGGAAATGATGTTGTGAGAGTCAATATCGCTATTCCCATTAATGGCACTAAAGAGTATTTCTGCGGCCAGACTGCCCATTTTCGATTTATGATAGGAGACAGTGGTCAGCGCCGGCACAGTGAATCCAGACTCGGGGATATCATTAAAACCAACCAGTTTAAGATCGCCGGGAACAGTAATGCCATGTTCACGACTTGCACGAATAATACCGATCGCCATCTCATCGCTACTGGAAAAAATGGCACGGGGGACCACACCTTTTTCCAGAAGGGCTTTCATCTGCTGATAACCACTCTCTTCAGTGAGTTCGGCATGTACAATAAATTCACTGTTGAATTCAATATTGAAACAGGCAAGTGCTGCGGAATAGCCATCAAGGCGTTGCTGGTTATCGTAGGAACCCGGAGAGCCGCTGAAGTAATAAACTTCTCTGCAGCCGGAAGATATCAGTGCTTTGGTTGCGGTATAATCGCCACCATAATGATCGATCAGAACGTTGTAGATATGAAGGCCTTGGATTTGCTGGTTGAGGACGACCATCGGAAGATCTTCCGATGCAACAGCATGCAGGAACTTATCATCGAATGAGCTGGTAAGGAAAACAGCACCATCCACCATACCGTCGCGAAGGTATTTGTAAGCAGTGGAGTGCTCTTCACCATACAGACTACAGGCAACCAGATCGTAGCCCATTTTATGTACAGTCTTTTCAATGCTGTGAACAGTGTCACTGTATATGGGGGAAAACCATGAGTTAAAAAAAAGACCAATGGTACGGGTCTTCTTTTGTTTTAAGAGTTTTGCATTTCTATTAGCGACGTAGTTCAGCTCTTTGGCAACGTCCAGTACCCGCTGTCGGGTTGTTTCACTGATGCGTTCATTTCCATTGATGGCGTAAGAAACCGTTGAAATGGAAACACCGGCTGCTTTGGCAACATCTTTAATGGTCGCTTTCACCGCAATACTCCTGTGTTTTGCAGTAATAATTTCTATGGGAAGTTAACCTGAATACGCCTTAATCACCATTTGTAATCAAGAACTTGTTGAGGATTTCACATGCCCACATCATGTTGGTTTAGCAAGTTGAAACGATTCTATCAGCTGTTTTTGTCTATGGCATTAACAATTCAGCACAAGGCAATAGCTTTCATGCAATAAGAAAAGTTGAATTCACGGTGGTTGGTGTTTTCTTGAAATCGTTCTTCCAGAGGTTGGAAATTAATCAGCTGCAGGGCAGTTCAATGAAAATACTGATGTTTCATTGAATTTTATTTACGGATGAGTAGCAAATTGCTGACACTTCGCTGCAGGGGTAAAGCAGGTCAATGTTACACAGAAAATCTCTGAGGGAAAATAAGAGAATACAGTGATTTATTATGCCATTAATCAGTTCTATAGTTTTGCTACCAAGCAGGCTCAACCGCCAACAGGGTCTGACAAATGTTATTAAGCCGATTAAATAAGGATCCGGTCAGCATGTTTGAAGAGGTGTATTCATGGATGTGCTGATACTGACTGCGCTGATTCTGCTGAATGGCGTCTTTGCCATGTCTGAGATTGCTCTGGTATCGGCCCGTAAAAGCCGTCTGCAAAAGCTGGCTGACAAAGGGGATGCCGGGGCTGCTACCGCCATCAAACTGGGTGAAGAGCCGACCCGCTTTTTATCGACGGTGCAGATTGGTATCACGGTAATTGGTCTGCTCAATGGCATCTATGGTGAGGCGGCGTTGGCAGCCCCCCTGGCCGAGTATATGTCCACCTTTGATATTTCCAGAAAAACCGCATCGGCTGCATCGACGGCGGTTGTCGTTATTGTTATTACCTATTTATCCATTGTTGTGGGCGAGCTGGTTCCCAAAAGACTGGCGCAGCTTAACCCCGAACTGTTTGCCCGTATGATGGCGCGTCCGCTAAGCCTTCTTGTGCTGTTTTCCAAACCTTTTGTTTCCCTGCTGGCCTGGTCAACGGATTTACTGTTGCGTTTGCTGGGCAAAAGCGGTGGTGAATCGGAAGAGAATATTATCGAAGAAGATATTTTTGCCTTGGTTAATGAAGGTTCTCGCACTGGGGTTATTGAAGCCCATGAGCGTGACATGGTGCGGAATGTATTCCATCTGGATGATCGGAAAGTCTCTTCATTAATGACGCCACGCAGTGAGATGAAGGCGTTTGATCTGCGAAAATCCCTTGATGAGAATTTGCAGTGCCTGTTGGCCTGTGGTCATGAGCGCTTCCCGGTTATCGAGGGAGATATGGATAACCCTATTGGGGTGTTGTCCGCCAAGCAGCTGTTGAACATCAAGTTCACAGGGGCAGGGGACAATGATGCGATTAAAGCCGTTACCCAGCCAGCGGTGTTTGTCCCGAAAAGCTGGAGTGGTTCAAGGCTTCTTGAGTTTTATCGTCAATGCAATGATCACCTGGTATTTGTGGTTGACGAGTATGGAGACCTGAAAGGCATTGTGACCCATGGTGATCTGCTGGAGGCTCTGGCCGGGGAGTTTAAATCCAGCCTTCCAGAGGATAACTGGTCTGAGCAGCATGTTGATGGCAGCTGGACCATGGATGGACTGATACCGGTTTCCGTGTTCAGAGACCTGCTCGAACTGGATAGCGTTCCGGACGAGAGCAAGCGTGGGTACCATACCCTGAGTGGTATGATGATGTGGTGCCTTGGGGAGATGCCGATAGTCGGCGAATCGGTCGAGTGGGAAGGCTGGCAATTTATCCTGCTGTCGGTGGAAGGTAACCGACCAGAAAAAATACTGGTGAGAAGAAGAGTTCTTGACAGTTTATAGTAATGAACTGCTTTTAATTAGATAACAGTACTTGATAGTGTGTTTTTATCTAAATTGTCACTTTCCCCGTGAATTGATTCCCATTTTTATGGGTGGGTATTGGTGCTAATGAGCTTTGTAACAAAATAGGGTTTTTATGGGGTCAAATGTTTTCATTTCCCCAAAGTGTTTCCAGTTGTTTCTTGTTGATTATTTTAGAAACGCTTTTTCGGTAGTCTTGAAAATTTTCTTTATGCGCAGAAGATAGTTCAGGTGAATTATCAGAAAATTGCTTTCTTGCCTGTTGGTTTTTTTTATAAAGCTCGATTTTTAATTCCATAATTTGCTCAGCTTGTCTGCTGCTGAGATCCATGATGATTGTCATTTCCTGTACTTCACTCTTGAATCGTTTCTTTGGTCCAGAAGGGATTTCAGCACTAACTACAGGGGAAGTGACAAACAAAAGTAGGGTATTTAATACTAGTACGAGAAGAGTTTTTTTCATTGAGTAAGCTTGCTTGATACAAATGAGTATCTTCCAATTCTGGCAGACTTTACTAGGACGTTCGAGTTTTATGTGGGGGTGGATGGGTTTGGCTTGACGGAGTTATGAGGGATTGACGCTAATCTGTATGCTAATGGAGTAGAGTTAGCCAAGAGTAATAAAGATAGAAATAATTTAAGAAAAAATAAGGTGGAAGAATCCTGTTATTCTGGTGAAACTTGGTCGGAGCGAGAGGATTTGAACCTCCGACCCCCACAACCCCATTGTGGTGCGCTACCAGGCTGCGCTACGCTCCGACTTGTCCAGGAAGCCATTGAGACATCTCCTTGGACGAGTCTTATGTTACCTAAAAGTCATTTTTTTGCAAGTTATTGATGTTACAGGTTCTTTTTTATGCTTTCTATGCCTGAACATTTTACTGGTATCGATTGTATTTACGATTCCGTTTTTTCTTGCAGTGTGGCTATTCCTTTTGACGCCGTATAACAATGAAGCTCATTCAGAGATTTAGAATCAGGCACCATGGAACCTTCAAGTAGCAAGGCCTCATATCAGTTGCTGGTTGATGGAACTTTATCGATTTTCAACGGACGAAAAGACATGGCTATTGTAATTTAGCTGGAAAAGCCCCATCTTAGAGACTATGGCCAGTCTTGCAGGTGAATGAGGCTGTTATTTAAGGCATTTCCTGTTGTGGGCTGACCATTAATTAAGCACGTAAAACATCGTGTCATGTATGCCTGTCAGGTTTTTATCTTCTTTTTTTGTCCGGTGAGTAGGCCGGTAGATGGCGGGCTTTACTGGTAATCTATATAAGGGGCTGAGCTATGGATAATAAAGATACCCTGCAACCATCTGAAAGCTATGAGCTGCCGTTGTTGCCCCTCCGTGATGTTGTTGTCTATCCACACATGGTGATTCCTCTTTTTGTTGGTCGGGAAAAATCCATCCAGGCGCTGGATCTGGCAATGTCAGCGGATAAGAGGATCCTGCTGGTTGCTCAGAAAAGCGCGCAAACTGATGATCCGCAGGTGGATGATCTGTTTTCAGTGGGGACTGTGGCGAGTATTCTTCAGTTGCTTAAACTGCCAGATGGTACGGTAAAAGTTCTGGTTGAAGGTGAGACTCGGGTAACGATTGACTCGATTTATGAAGATGACGGACTTGTTAAAGCAAAGGTTCATGAGCAATTCTCAGAACAAATCAGTGATCGTGAAGGAGAGCTGTTAGTTCGCTCTGTTATGTCGCAGTTTGAACAGTACGTTCAACTGAGTAAAAAAGTTCCTAATGAGGTACTCAGTTCTCTGGCTGGTATTAAGGAGCCTGACAAACTGGTGGATACCATCAGCGCTCATATGCCGATGAAAATCGAAGATAAGCAGAAAATGCTTGAAATTGAGGATTTGGGTGAACGCCTGGAGTACCTGATTGGCATTATGCAGGGAGAGATGGATTTTCTTCAGGTTGAGAAAAAAATTCGTGGCCGCGTTAAAAAACAGATGGAACGTAGCCAGCGAGAGTACTATCTGAATGAACAGATGAAAGCGATCCAGAAAGAATTGGGTGATATGGATGATGCTCCCAATGAACTGGAGGAGTTAAAAACCAAAATCGATCAGGCGGGCATGACCCAGGAAGCAAGAGAGAAAGCGCTTGCTGAACTGGCTAAGCTCAAAATGATGTCACCCATGTCTGCTGAAGCTACGGTGGTGCGTGGATACATTGACTGGATGCTCAGTGTTCCCTGGAAAAAACGCAGCAAAGTTCGACATGATATGGCTCGTGCCCAGGACATCCTTGAAGCCGATCACTACGGCTTGGAAGAGGTTAAGGAACGTATCCTGGAATACCTTGCTGTACAAAAAAGAGTACGCAAGCTGAAAGGGCCTGTACTTTGTCTGGTAGGGCCTCCTGGTGTTGGTAAAACGTCGCTCGGTGAGTCACTGGCCAGAGCTACAAATCGCAAGTTTGTCCGTATGGCACTGGGTGGTGTTCGTGACGAAGCTGAGATTCGTGGACACCGCCGGACTTACATTGGCTCAATGCCCGGTAAACTGATTCAGAAGATGGCGAAGGTTGAAGTGAAAAACCCGCTGATCTTGCTGGATGAGATCGACAAAATGGGTTCTGATATGCGTGGAGACCCTGCTTCTGCGTTACTGGAAGTGTTGGATCCTGAACAGAACAACTCATTCAACGATCACTATCTGGAAGTGGATTATGATCTTTCAGATGTCATGTTCGTCTGTACATCAAACTCCATGGATATTCCCGGACCTTTACTGGACCGGATGGAAGTCATTCGGATACCTGGTTATACCGAAGATGAAAAGCTGAATATTGCCAAGCGTTATTTAATTCCTAAGCAGATCAAGCGCAGTGGATTGAGAAAAGGAGAGCTTTCTTTCGATGATGCTGCTGTTCTGGATATCATACGTTATTACACCAAAGAGGCTGGTGTTCGTGGTTTGGAGCGTGAGATTGCCAAAGTGTGCCGACGGGCTGTGAAGCAAGAGGCGCTTTCTGAGAAAGACCGCAAGAGCCTGGTCATGCCCGAAGTGCTTGAAGATTTTCTGGGTGTTCGTAAATTTACTTATGGACGTGCTGAGGATCAGGACAAGATTGGACAGGTAACAGGTCTTGCCTGGACATCGGTTGGTGGTGAACTGTTGACCATCGAGTCTGTTGCCGTTCCTGGAAAAGGACAGATTATCAAGACGGGATCTCTCGGTGATGTCATGCAGGAGTCCATACAGGCGGCATTAACGGTTGTTCGTTCCCGGGCTTCAGCACTGGGTATTGACCCTGAATTCCATCAAAAGAATGACCTTCATATTCACGTTCCCGAAGGGGCTACCCCTAAAGATGGTCCAAGTGCCGGAATTGGTATGTGTACAGCCCTGGTCTCTATCCTTACTGGAATCCCTGTTAGGGCTGATGTTGCCATGACGGGTGAGATTACTCTCAGAGGTCAGGTACTGGCGATAGGCGGGCTTAAAGAAAAGCTGCTGGCGGCACATCGAGGTGGTATCAAGAAAGTGTTGATTCCCGAAGAAAACCGGAGAGATCTCAAGGAAATTCCTGATAACATCAAGGCTGACTTGGAGATCTTGCCAGTTCAGTGGATTGATGAAGTTCTTGAGGTGGCTTTGGCATATATGCCTGAGGCTTTACCGGAAAAAACACTGGAAGTATCTGAATCAGAGCAAAAAACTGCTCTAAAGAGTGATGAGCGCGTCAATACTCACTGATGGTAAATGCTGGACGATTGTCTTAAATTGGGCGGTCGTTCAGTAATGGCGGGGCTTTCCGGTTGATTCTTCAGTTGACATGACTGTCGGACGATTGGTATAAATTGCCGCTACTTCGGATCTAGAGGTTTGTGGGAGCCAGTGAGCCAAGGGTGTTAAGCAGCTTTTGCTCGTGCGGATAAAAGTTTTCTTCTTTTACCTTATAACCCGAACAGATAAGCCTGATGGTTTATTCTGATACTGGTGATTGGCTTCTTGAAAAACCTCCGGACAGGAAATGCAGAAAACTTGATCTGTTTTCCAGCTTGAATAGCCTTTTCTGTTGATTGCAGTAATTTATTATTAGTAATCCTGATGAGGTGCGGCCTGGTCCGCCTACGACTTCGTAAATGTAGTTTTAAATCTGCTTGACGGCAGATTGTCAGTCCTCATACTGCCACGATGATGAACGCATTGTGATTCATTTTTTCGGGTAGGGTGGGTGCTGGTTGGCTATTGTCAGTAGTCAGGGATTAATTTGGCTGGATAGCAGGCTATTAAGCACTAAGGTGCCTTTATGGTGCTTGTTTTTCACTTGAAAATGCAGCAGCATAGCCATCGCACCCGATCGGGTAGATAATAGAAGACCGGCAAATATATTCAGTTGCCAGCACGCTTTCTGTGTCTATCCTCTGTTAATGATTGAAACGCATCCTACTTAGAAGGGGAATAGAGTGAACAAGTCCGAGCTTATTGATGCTATTGCTGCATCTGCAGACATTTCTAAGGCTGCCGCTGGTCGAGCCCTGGACGCCGTGATTAACTCTGTCACTGGTGCACTGAAAGATGGTGAGCAGGTTGTTCTGGTAGGTTTTGGAACATTTTCTGTTAAAGAGCGTGCCGCTCGTACTGGCCGTAACCCACAGACTGGCGAACCTATTGAAATCGCTGCTGCAAGAATTCCAAGCTTCAAGGTTGGTAAGGCTCTTAAGGATGCAGTGAACTGATCAGGCACTCTCCGTAGGGCTTCAATATCGGTTCTATTTCATCAGGTGGACAAGGCAGGGTTCCACATGAATTTTTTTCAGGGGAGTTGTCTGCCAGTTCACAAGAAAGCGCATCCGATGATGCGCTTTTTTTTTAAGCCCGGTCTTCATCACCGGGGGTGAAGAATAAGGGGTTTTTACTGCTGTCTCAGCGGCCCTGGTACCTGAGGTTAATATGCTGCAATCGATGAGGGACAAAGCGAAGAGTTGGGTGACATTTGTTGTCGTCGGCATCATCGCTTTTATGATGGCCATTACCGGCCTGGAAACACTTGCGCCTAATCCAAACAATCCAGAAGTGGCGTCAGTGAATGGTAAGGATATAACACGGGCAGAGCTGGCTCAGGCTGTTGATCAGCAGAGAAGAGTACTGATTCAGCAGATGGGTGAGCAATTTGATCCCTCGATGCTGGATGACCAGTTGTTGCAGAGTTCTGTTTTGAATGCCCTGATTGATCGTCAGCTGATGCTTCAGAGTGCTGAAGACCAGGATATGGGAGTTGGAGAGTCGCAGATTGATAAACTGATACTGTCCATGCCTCAGTTTCAGCAAAATGGCCGGTTTGATAAAGATCGTTTCCAGATGATGGTCCGCAGTTATGGAATGTCTCCATTGCAGTTCAGAGATGCTCTGCGTGAAGAAACCCTGTTACTACAGCTTCGTTCCGGTATTGCCAATACTGAGTTTGTTACAGAGCAGGAGCTGAAGCGTCTACAGAGCCTTGAGGGACAGACTCGAGATCTCTCCTGGTTCATCTTGCCAGTTAAGCAGGTCCGTCAATCAATCACTCCATCTGAAGATGAGATAAAAGCTTACTACGACGCTAACTCAAGTCAGTTTATGACGCCAGAAGAGGTCGTCGTAGACTATGTTGTTTTGAACAAGGCAGATATTGCCAAAAATATCAGTGTAACCTCTGAAGAGGTTGAAGCCGAGTATCAGTATCGCGTTGAACAGCTGAAACAGCAGGCAGGCAATAACACTCAGGTTTCGGTCATCCTGATTCAGTCAGATGAGGAGCGGTCCTTAGAAGAGGCGAAATCCAGGGCTGCTGAGGTCATTTCAAAGCTGAATGCTGGCAAAAACTTCTCTGACCTGGCCAGACAATACTCTGATGACCGTATGACAGCAGAAAAAGGCGGTGATCTTGGTACGGTGGAGCCTGGCTTCTTTGGAGATGATTTTGATAATACAGTTGCTGCCTTGAAAGTTGGAGAGGTATCGGCTCCGATTGAAACTGATTTTGGAATACAGATCCTTAAAGTTACTTCTCGTGATCAACATAACGTTCCATCTCTGGACTCTATGCGTTCTGAGATTGAGGCAGCACTTAAGCAGAATGAAGTTGACTCGTTGTTCATAGAACAATCAAGGGCATTGGCTGATATTAGCTTTGAGGCTTCAGACCTCGTTCAGCCTGCAGAGCAGCTGGGTTTGACTATTACCACTAGTGAACCCTTTGGCCGTAATGGTTCGGATGCGGGTATTTCTTCAGATCGTCGTATTCCAGCCGCCGCATTCAGTGATGATGTATTGAACCTTGGTGCAAACAGTGAGCTGATTGAAATCACCCCTGAGCAAGCTTTGGTTCTCAGAGTAAAAGAACACAAGAAGCCTGAACTGATTCCACTGGTTGATAGTAAAGAGGCGATTGTTACCACGTTGAAAGATCGTCAGGCTGCCGAGCAACTTGCCTTACGATCGGAAGAAATGGTTGCCAGACTGCAGTCTGGTACCTCAATGAAGGTATTAGCGGATGAGCAGAAATTGAAGGTTGTGGAAAGCCTGAAAACGACAAGAAATCAGGCAGGTGTTCCAGCTCAACTTCTTCAGAAAGCTTTTAAAATGCCTCATCCCGGTGCAAGCTTATCGTTCAATACGGCAGTACTTCCGAATGGAGATTATGCTGTGATTGCTTTATCTGGAATCACTCCTGGTGAGTCGACTGCAAATTCTGAGCAGTTAAAAGGCCTCGGACAGTTGATTGCGGCCAGTAATGGTCGAGTCATGTTTGATGAGTACCTGGCAAGCCTGAAGGAAAGAGGTAAGGTTAAAGTACTGTCAAACGATGAATGATTAGCTGACCAGTTATGTTCAATCTTTTTAAGGCCACCTTCCGGTGGCCTTATACGTTATAAAGCGGATAAGTTCAGAGAAAGTTAATGGTTAGTGACCGTGAAATAAAGGCAGTGATGATAATTGGCTCTGATGTGCATTTTGATTGTTCTAGCGCTCCTCTGTTATGGGAGTTTCATTGACAGGAAGTCAACCAGTATTCGTATTTTTGGAGATAATTGGCGATTATGTGGGTATAGAGCCCAGATACCTTCTTCAGGCTCACAATACCTTTCCAGCAAGGTTATAAGCTCACCAGAACGTATAGCACCATCAACATAATATCCGGGTAGCTGTACGATACCCAGACCACGTTTTGCTGCTTCTGTTAACGTATATCCACTCATGCATTGCAGGTTACCCTTGACCTTGATCGTTCGTTGACGATTATTTTCCATAAACCGCCAGTAAGGGCTGTTACCAATCAGACAGTTGTGACTTCCCAATTCTGATAAGGTATAAGGACTGCCGTAACGATCCAGATATGGTGGCGCAGCGCATACGTAGAGGGTTCGAGTTGATAACCGTTTTGCCATCATGGATGAGTCGGGAAGATGGCCAAGTCGAATCGCAAGATCATAACCTTCATTAATGAGATCAATTGTCTGATTGGTTAAATTGCAGAGAACCTCAATATTTGGGTACTTCTCCATGTAATTCAGAACAATAGGCATAACATACTGTTCTCCATAGGCCACCGGAGCCGTCATCCTGATCAATCCCTGTGGTGTTTCCTGTCGATTGGAGATAGCCCTTTCCGCATCTTCAAGGTTGTTGAGAATTTGCCGGCAGTGTTGATAGAAAATCCCGCCTTCTTCGGTCATCGACACCTTACGGGTGGTTCGGTAGAACAGCTTTGTCTTAAGTCGTGTTTCCAATTGATTGATCTGTCGACTGACCTGGGCTGTAGAGATACTCAGGCGTTTTCCTGCTGTTGTGAAACTGCTGGTTTCAGCTACGGTTACAAATTCGGTAATACCTTCCAGTAACGACATTATTGCACTCAGGTAAAAAACATTTTCAATCAGGGTGGATTATCGGTGTCTCGAAAATAAATACAATGTTCAGCAAATGTATTTACCCATGACCGCCTCCTTTTTTCGAAGTGGTCTACGAATGAGCGGTGTTGAGGATTTTCAATGTCAGATCAATTTATCAAATCAAAAGCAGCCATTGCCTGGGGCCCAGGCCAGCCACTGTCGATTGAAGAAGTCGATGTCATGTTACCTAAAGCCGGTGAGGTCCTGGTTCGCATCGTTGCCACGGGTGTCTGCCATACGGATGCATTTACCTTATCGGGTGATGATCCGGAGGGTGTATTCCCGGCGATCCTGGGACATGAGGGTGGAGGTATTGTTGAACAGGTGGGTGAAGGGGTGAGCAGTGTCGCTGTAGGTGATCATGTTATCCCGCTTTATACGCCGGAATGTGGGGAGTGTAAATTCTGTCGCTCAGGCAAAACCAACCTGTGTCAGAAAATACGTGATACGCAGGGGAAAGGGCTGATGCCGGATGGAACTACACGATTTTATAAGGATGGTCAGCCAATTTATCACTATATGGGCTGTTCAACATTCTCCGAATATACGGTATTACCCGAGATTTCATTGGCAAAAGTAAGCCGTGATGCCCCACTGGAAGAGGTCTGCCTTCTTGGTTGCGGAGTTACCACTGGTATGGGGGCAGTATTAAAGACTGCAAAGGTTCAGCCAGGAGACACCGTTGCGGTCTTTGGTCTTGGTGGTATTGGTTTATCAGCAATCATTGGCGCCAAAATGGCCGGTGCAGGCAGGATTATTGGTGTTGATATTAATGAGACCAAATTTGAGCTTGCCAGAAAGCTGGGAGCTACTGACTGTGTCAATCCGAAGTTGTTTGATAAGCCGGTTCAGGACGTCATTGTAGAAATGACCGATGGTGGTGTTGACTTCTCATTTGAGTGTATCGGTAATGTGAATGTCATGCGATCTGCACTGGAATGCTGTCACAAAGGTTGGGGAGAGTCGGTAATTATCGGGGTAGCTGGAGCTGGCCAGGAAATATCCACCCGTCCATTCCAGCTGGTTACCGGGCGTGTATGGCGGGGATCTGCTTTTGGGGGGGTGAAAGGTCGCTCTGAGCTGCCGGGCATTGTTGAGCAATATTTGGCAGGTGAATTCAGGCTCGACGATTTTATCACTCATACCATGCCCCTGGAGGAGGTTAATACCGCCTTTGACTTAATGCATAAGGGTGAAAGTATTCGTTCTGTGATTCATTACCAGCCATAATTTCACCGTCTGTCGTTTCTGTTCACCAAGGCCTTGCTGCTTATTCTGCAAGGCCTGACCTTACTGAGCAAAGTCTATGTCTCTTGAGAATATCAGCAGCAATAAGCTGTTTGGTGGCTGGCATAAGCAGTACACCCACGACTCACAAACCCTTAACTGCAACATGCGTTTTGCCATCTATCTGCCTCCTCAAAGCCAGTATAAACCGGTTCCCGTTTTGTACTGGTTATCTGGACTGACCTGCACGGATGAGAACTTCATGCAGAAGTCTGGAGCTCAGCGTATAGCTTCAGAGTTAGGAATTGCCATTGTCGCACCGGATACCAGTCCCAGGGGGGATCGTGTTCCGGATGACCCTGAGTCGGCGTACGATTTCGGGCTCGGTGCCGGTTTTTATGTGAATGCCACGCAACAGCCGTGGCGTCAGAACTATCGAATGTACGATTATGTGATTACCGAACTGCCCGATCTTATTGAGCACTATTTTCCGGTTAATGATAAGCGGAGTATTGCCGGTCACTCGATGGGAGGGCATGGTGCGCTTGTGGTGGCTCTGAGAAACCCTGATCGTTATTCGTCAGTCTCTGCTTTCAGCCCCATCAGTAACCCGATCAACTCACCCTGGGGGCAGAAGGCGTTTGCAAACTATCTGGGGGCTGATCGGGCGCTATGGAAAGCTTACGATGCCAGTGAATTGATAAAAATATGCGGTAACCCCGTTCCTGCACTGGTTGATCAGGGGAGTGATGATTCTTTTTTATCAGAGCAGCTCAAACCTGAAGTATTAAGACAGGTTGCAGCCGAGAAAAGGTATCCTTTAAATCTACGAATACAGGAAGGTTACGATCATTCCTATTATTTTGTTGCCACATTTATAGAAGAACATTTAATGTTTCATGCTGATTATATGTTGTAAAACACAGCATTTATCATTTAAGTCGATATTTCATGCGTTTAAGCTGCCATCTTATTTTTATCATTTATCGTAACTATTCAGCACCCAGCAAAGGCGTATTGTTGTAATTTCGAACCGCTTTAAGAAGCGCCTGAAATATGTTCAACCCCTGCTTTTTAGCAGATGATAAATAGCTTCGGATTCGGGTAAACATGGTACCTCCGTCTTCGCTTCTGAAGCAGCCTGAGATCTTCTGCTTAAGTTTGGCCATCCTGGCATCACGTTCACTGCCATTGTTATCGAAGGGAATTGAAAAGTCCGACATGAAGCGCAACGTTTCAACCTTAAACTCAATAAGCCTTTTGAACAGGTTGTAGGCCTTGGTATTCCTGACCTTCTTACGTCCAAGCACCTGTCGTTGTTTTTCCATATAAGCGGTTTCCTTCGTGAGAGCCCTTTGAAGGATTTGGTCGTATATCGTCTCAATGCGAAGCTGTATTGCACCAGGCATTTGAGTCAGACCGGCTGCTTTGTATTTCTTGCAGAAGTGCCAGGAGAGCGTAAGCAATTTCATCAGCCGCAGAGCCAGCTTATTCGCATCCCTATCGACAACTCCCTGAAGCTCTCTCAGATGATGGGCATTACAAAGCACATGCACTGCCGCATAGGCAAAGTAGGACTTCCAATGATCGTGAACCAGAATGCCTGCAAAAGTCAGCAGGATGCCCATTGCATCCATTGCTTCACAACCTCGCCTTTCTGAGAGGTAGTAAAGCGTCCATTGGTCATCTCGCATAATGTGTAACCACCACAGTGAACCGTCAACCCGCATGCCAGTTTCATCCGCTCCTGCAACCGGACTTTCTTGTAAAGCATCGCGGATACTCTGCTCAGTAGAGGCCAGGTTCTCATGGGTATAGGCAACAAAATTGGCAACAGAGCCTGCGCTGACACTCATGCAATAAATAGTATTGAAATACTCAGACACCCGGTGATATGGGATGAAGTGATACTGGTTTAAATGAACAGCCATTGCCTGAGTCACTTCTCCGTATTGAGCAGCGGCTTTCACTCCTTGGGGAAACTCAGCGGTGTTCCGTTTACCACAAGGACATACTTTAACGTCTGCCCAGTACGCGGTAACTTCAAATTCTCCGGGTCTACCTGGATCAAAAACCTGTCGCTCAATGTATTTGGTGGGTTTAATATCGATAAGCGAAGACTGGCAACAGCAACATTTTTCAACCTTCAGATGCCTGACATAATCGGGTAAGGCGACACGTCTCAAACAAGAGCCTTGATGACCTTTCTGGCCACCTGGTTTATTGCCTGAAGATGGTCTAAGGCTTTTGGGGTTCGGTGTTTCCTGTGAGGAGCAGGGGGCTTCTTTGGAAGATGTATCACCTTTATCACTCCCTTTTTTACTGGGCTTTTGATAACCATCTGACGATGGTGGCTTACTACTGTTTTGACTGTTTTTATTAACCCTTTCTTCCAGTTCGCTGCAACGTTCCCGTAAAAGCGCATTCTCGGTCCGAAGCTCTTCATTCTCTTTAAGGAGAGCTTCGGTAAACGGAGTAGCTGGGAAGTCTGGTTCCATACTGGAGATTTGTTAGAAAAATTGAGTATAAGATGATGGTCGAAAAATCAGAAAATTCCAGATTTATATGAAGGGTGCTGAATAGTTACCATTTATCTAACTTTTTCTGGGAGAGAAGTGCTTTTTGCAGATGAGCAAGGCTAGGTTTGTCTCCTCCTTGATCTTTACTGGCTAAATTTAGGTGATACAAGCCTTCTGGCCTCAAGCGATTTCTGGAAGGTAGTGTTGACATCTCCTCTGATATTTTTTGCATGGTCTCTTCAGGTCTGAGACCATTATCACGTAATCCGTCTTCAATATCTCGGTCAGCTTTGGCTCTGACAATATGGAACGGAATGCCAGCATCTTTAGCCTGTTGTGTAATTTGCAGTGAATCAGAAGCCCCGACAGAAACAACAATAATGAGTGCATCATATTTCAATAGTTTGGTTTGTTCTGAAAAATGCTGCGTTGGCCATTTGTATGAGCCATAAGCCGGTAGTTCGCATAAAAACTGTGAGTCCGAA
Organism: Endozoicomonas sp.; assembly: GCF_965196975.1. NCBI lineage: Bacteria > Pseudomonadati > Pseudomonadota > Gammaproteobacteria > Oceanospirillales > Endozoicomonadaceae > Endozoicomonas > Endozoicomonas sp. The sequence continues at coordinate 1,858,704 of NZ_OZ239981.1, read as the reverse complement.
AGTTGATAACGCTTTGTCTCTTCTTGACAGGTAGCAGAAACACCCGTCTTAGCTGCTTCAGGATTTCGTGGGGCTATCCCACGCAATGCATTAATAAGACTTCCTTTTCCTGCGTCTGATTGACCTACCACACCAATATTAACCGTATTTGGAAACTTATCTGGTGTGTTTGGATCCATCGTCAGTTGGGCTGGTTATCTGGAGCTCAATGGGGTTTCTGTATGATGAGATGAAACATTTTTACCATGATCTGCTGCTATAGGTAGTAGAGGTATATCAAATTCTCCTCGATTGATGTAGGGGATCAGACCATTATCCGCATGTGTGACTAGACGTGCGTATAATTCGCTGTCCTCTTCGAGTGACTTTAAGCCAGCTTTGTAGTCATTTGCCCAGAAATACCATTTTATTGCGTTTTTCAGGTAACTAAAAAAACCACTCTCAAGTTCAAGTTGGCAAACTGCGCGACCCTCTCTGGTTCTACCGTAACATGGGTTTAATGATTGCCAGCTCGCTGGATTATAAACATCAAGTGCTGTCACAGAGGTTTGCAATGCTTGCTCTTGGGTAATTATTGTCATACCTTATTCCTTGGATTTTGCTGTTGTTTTAAAAGGGTGCTCTCTCTGAATGATTGAAACAATAGTGCTCTATTTTCACAGCTACTATGGGAACACCACTCATAATAGTTAACTGTCATGCCCGCTTCTGTTATTTCCAGCTCTACCAAAAGCATCGTTTTGCAAATTGAAGTTTCTATAGATTCAGGCAACATGCTGAATCTTGAAGATAGTTTACAGCGTGCACTCAATGAAGCCGGGCAGCTTGGAACAAAAGAGTTATTGGGGCTATTTGAATCACCCAATAAAGAACCTATCGTCGTTAATCAGCAGAAGTGGAACTACAAAGGAAAGGTTCTTAAGCACTATGAAACCTTATACGGTCGTATACCTTTGGAGCGCTCCGTATATCAGGGTGTCAGAGGTGGCAGTACTCTGGCAGCACTTGATCTTCGTGCCGGTATTATTGGTTCAGCTACCCCCAAATTTGCCAAGTCTATCGCCTGGAAATACAGCCAGATGCCAGCGCCTGCGGTAAAAGAAGATTTTGAGACCAACCATCAAAGGACGCTTTCAAATTCTTATATCAAGCATTTATCGGACAGAGTAGGTGCATTAATTGAAGACCAGCAAGACACTCACTACCACCTTCCTCCACTAAAAGAGCCTGTTGAAACAATAGCCATTGGTCTGGATGGAACCTGCATGCTGCTTTGTGAAGAAGGCTGGAGGGAAGCCATGTGTGGGACATTGAGCCTATATTCTGCAGATGGAGACAGGCTCCACACGATATATACAGCCAGTTCGCCAGAGTATGGTAAACAAAGCTTTATGAGCAAGCTCGACGAGGAGATTGCAGATCTAAAACGACTCTACCCAAATGCCACATACATCGGGGTAGCTGACGGGGCTAGAGAAAACTGGAGTTATTTGAAACAACATACCTCTGGGCAGATACTCGATTTTTATCATGCATCTGAATATTTAGCTGGAGCAGCGGAAGCACTGTTTCCAACCAGTAAGGCGAAGCGACACCAGTGGCTTGAAGACAGGCTACATAGTTTGAAAAACAAGCGTGGAGCAGCCAAAAAAATCCTTCAGGAAATTGAATCAGCCGAGCTCCCGAAAAAGACAATCGCACTGACAGAGAAGCGCTACAAAGCTGTGAGCTATTTTACAAACAATCACCAGTTAATGAATTATCATCAGGCGCTTAAACGCCATTGGCCAATAGGTTCAGGAGTTACTGAAGCGGCTTGTAAGACTCTGGTAAAGCAACGATTATGTGGTTCTGGAATGAGGTGGAAAGCAACAGGAGCGGAAGTGCTTTTGACAACAAGAGCACTGATCCAGAGTAAGGGGCGCTGGGAACAACTTTGGTCTGAGTTCATGACTGGAAAGGTTGAAGCTAACCTATGAGTCAGTTATCAAATTGAGAGAGCACCCTTTTAAAATATCAAAAAAAACAATAGGTTAACTGATTAGACAGTTTTATGATCTAAAAGTTCTTGAATCGTTTGTTCTTGTTAATAGTTTGTTCTGTCTTTACTGGTGGGTGGAGTCAATAGCTCATTGACTCCAAAATTTTTTATATTTGATTTACGGTTTGGAAGTCTAATGGCTGTTTTGGTATCAAAAGGGCTTGATGATTTTTTATGATTTCTCCGATGTTAACAATTAACTTTATTCTTTTCCTTGTTTAGCTAAGAGCACTGACCGTCCACTGTATTGATTTAATGGTTATGAGTGCTGAAAAAACGGGTGATGTATCAAAACTGTTGATAGTGGTTTCGCGAGATAAATTCCCCGATAACCTTATCATGAATGTCTATTGATCTTGAGAAGCAAATAGTCCTTCTGGATAACCGTTTCAAGCAAGTTCTCAAGGTCAGATTCTGCCGCTCAATCCGCTGAGTAAAGTGCTTTCCAATGATATGTTTATCTTCTGGTAAACAGGATGTGTATGGCTGCCAGTCATCTGTGCAGTAAAAACTAACTTTGAAGCGGGCCAGACGCCCCAACAGCTTTTTGAGCGTCTCTGTGCTTCTGGAGCCGAACGCATGGGCAATGATCTTCTTGAAACGTGGCTCCCATGCATAAAACAGCCAGCGTTGCTGCTTCTTGCTACCAACAAATGACCACTGCTCATCCATTTCGAAAATAATCTTGACTTGGGCATTTTCGAAGGGGAGTTGTGTTACTGTTGGCGGGTCGAGTTTTTTAAATGAGCCAATACAGTCGTTGGACTGATCTCAAGGACACGTCCGATATCTCTGACCCCGGAGCCATTCATGGTCATCTTTATGATCTGCTCATGAGTACCAGGCAGATTGCCATTATAGCGATACTCAAGTTGGAAGCTCTTATTACAGTCCTTGCATCTATACCGCTGGTGACCCGTTTCAGCTTTCCCGTTCTTAACAACATTGATCGTTTGTTGACAATGGATACAGGCAACTTGAACTACAGCCATAGATGACTCAAAAAGTTAGGAATGTATCAGATCAACAGCTCTGACACATCACCAAAAAACGGCAATACGATAAATTCCATGGCGTTTGAACTGGCCTCCTATCGTATTTCATGGGTTTGCTATTGGCCTATTTCTTCTTCCCAGTCGTCAATTAACCAATCACCGGTCATCCAGTACTGGTCAATATCCATGCTTCTCACTGGGTCATCGCCCCTATCGAACATGGCTTTGCCTTCTTCAAATGCTTCACAGCATTCCTTAGCCAGTATTTGGCCATGAATCGTGAGGCTTTTTCTAAAATCGTCCGGGTAGCGTTTGAGGTTTTCATCCAAACTCTGGCTAGGATCTTCTGTCCAGATTTTTTTCAGATCAGCTCGAGAAACCCCATAAATAATCTCATTAATGTGGATTCCCCGACAACGCGCCCAGAAGATCGCCATCAGGCTCAGGTCATCGGGTTCTGAAATTGTGATGAGTGTCAATGACTGTTTCTGGTGGCAGTCAAATTCACTGGATAGTAGATGCAGAGCCAGCCCTTCAGCGGTATAGAGGGGACTTATATGGCAAGCATTGCAGGCGGTAACGAGTATCTGTCCGGAAGAGTCAAGGATGCAGGTGGTAAATGGAAACGCCGGGTTGGCATTGACGCCAAGCTCCAGCAGCTCACCCATCAGCTCGGTGTAATCTGACATATTGATAGCTCCAAACAGCGTGAGCCAAATAGCTAGCCAAGACTCACAGTCAACAATAATGTGGCATGCTTACTAAACAAGATACCTCAACATAGTTGATGCTTGCTATTTTGTCCGCTGGTAGCCCTCATTTAAGTTTTTAAAATAGAATATCTACTGTTGTTGCTTTCTTATCTGGAGTTTGCAGTGCGAATTGGGGTTGATCTTGGTGGTACTAAAATAGAGGTTGTTGCCCTTGACGATGCTAGAAATGAGCTTTTTAGAAAGAGGGTAGCCACACCAAGGGAGTGCTATCAGCAAACCCTTGGTGTTATATCTCAACTGGTCTCTGAAACTGAAGTCTATTTGGGGCAGAAGGGAACGGTGGGTGTGGGTATCCCAGGAACAGTTTCAAGCGTTTCGGGTAAGGTAAAAAATGCAAACTCGACGTGGATAAATGGAGAATGTCTTCATTATGATCTCAGTGATCGTCTGCAACGGGAGATTCGTGTAGCCAATGATGCTAACTGTATGGCGTTATCTGAATCAATTGATGGTTCTGCAAAAGGGCAGGGAGTCGTATTTGCTGCAATTCTTGGCACAGGATGTGGCGCTGGAATTGCGATCAACAGCAGGGTTCACTCAGGAATAAATGAGGTGGCAGGAGAGTGGGGACATAATCCTTTACCTTGGCTGAATCACGGTGATGAGCCGCCACTTGAGTGTTATTGCGGGCGAGTCAATTGCCTCGAAACGTGGGTGTCAGGAACTGGGTTTTCCCAGTCATATCAGCGTCGGACAGGAAAGGCTTTGTCAGCTGAGTGCATTATCGAAAATGTCGGGCAGGGTGAGTTCGAAGCTATTGCTGAATTGGAGCTGTACGAACATCGGTTGGCAAGAGGCCTGGCGCAGGTCATTAATACACTTGATCCCGATGTGATTGTATTAGGTGGTGGAATGTCTAACGTAGACAGTCTTTACCAAGCACTTCCTGTACAACTCTCTGAGTGGGTGTTCGGTGGGGAATGTTCTACCCCCGTAGTAAAAGCCATGCATGGTGACTCCAGTGGAGTCAGAGGCGCCGCATTTCTATGGGGTTTTTAAAGCGTGATTACCAGCCCATCATGCCCAGCTTCAATATCTTTTGGTAAAGGGTTGGCATTCATCCAGTTATCCAGCTCATGGCCAATATGAGTGAGTATCGTGCGCGATGGTTCTATCTTCTGGTGGAGCTCCATGACATCTTTCAGGTTGTTGTGAGATCCGGGAGGTTCAGACATATCCGGAGCGTAGCTGCAGTCAATAATCATGACATTCAGAGGATTACTGGTCAAAAAGGTAAGGGTCTCATCTGGCAGTCCCAGGGTATCTGTCAGATAGGCCAGGGTTCTGCCGTTGCGTTCGAAAACATAGCCAAATGTCGGACGGGAATGACTCAGGGGAACGGGGGTTACCTTGACGCCGTTGATACTGAAGGGGGAGAACTGAGTGGTTGTCTGGGAAAAATCGAGAATACCCGGATGCTTCATCAGCTCGACGGGAGCATCGGAAGTATCAGGGCCCATTACGGATATTTTGAAGGCGCTCCCCCATCGAAGGCTGAACAATCCAGCAATATGATCCATATGATAATGCGTTAAAAGAACCTGTTTAAGGGTACCTGCAGGAAAACGCTCTTGTATATCTGTCAGTCCGGCATCAATAAGAATGAGTTCTCCATCAGATTCCAGAAGTGCAGATGCTGGGCTGCGTCTGAGAAAAGGATCCATGATGGCTTTGATACAGGCGGGGCAGTCACAACCGTAAACTGGGCAACCTTTCACACTGCCTGTGCCAGTTAGGGTGAATTTCATCGGGAACTCCATAATACCCTCTATAAACTGAGTGGCAGTGCCGTAGTGGATTTAATGGCGGAAAGTGCCAGTGCTGTTTTAATCTGGCTGACCCCGGGAACTTTCATCAGCTCTTCCATCAGGAAAAAAGAGAGTGCCTGCTGATTTTTTGCGACAACCTTCAATAGGTAGTCGCCATCACTACCCGTGATGGCGTGGCATTCCATCACAGGGGACATTTTAAGGATGGCTTCTTTGAAATAGGTTGCAGAGTCCGGCGTATGATTATCAAGAGCAACCGTGACAAAGGCCTCCACATCCAGGCCTACAGCCTGTGGATTCAATAAAGTGACTTGCTTCTGGATATAACCTTTAGCTTTCAACCGACTGATCCGTCGTGAGCATTGCGATGCTGACAGGCTGACCAGCTCTGCAAGACATTGCAGAGATAACGCATCGTCCTGCTGGAGTGCAGATAATAGCCTTATGTCGTAAGTATCCAGTACATTCCTGCTCATCATCCGATCCCTCGCTACCTTTAGGCCGCACTTCGTTGCAATACAGAAATGCGCAGGTTAATCATCTTTTCTAACTGGGATAATGCTCGACTTCCATCATCAGCCTCGGACAATCAGCGCTTCTGCCGAAATTATTGACAGGATCTATACAAAAACTGAAGGTCTGGCTGCTTATGTCAGGAAGTGTAAGCCCAGTTTGATGGCTCCGCCAATTCATCTGATGCAAACCTTTTGTATCATCTTGCGTAAGGAGGCTGCAGATCGCAAGGCTTTTGCATCAGGCCAATCGTATACTTTTTCTATACTGTGGCTGGAATGTAAAAGAGGACGAAGCATGACAACGAACAAAATGTCAAAGATTACCAGCACGAACCCGATGGGAACCGACGGGTTTGAGTTTGTCGAATACGCAGCGCCTGACCCGGTTGCTCTGGACAGCCTCTTCAAACAGTTTGGATTTGTTCCGGTAGCGCGCCATCGATCTAAAGAGGTGACATTATATCGCCAAGGGGGAATTAACTTTATCGTTAATGGCGAGCCTGACTCATTTGCCCAGAAATTTGCCCGTGAACATGGTCCCTGTGCCTGTGCATTTGCCATTCGGGTAGAAGATGCGGCTTTTGCCTATGAGAGGGCACTTCAACTGGGTTGTGAACCAGGGCCGACCCAGAGTGGGCCAATGGAGCTGAATATTCCCTCCATTGTTGGCATTGGCGGCAGCCTGATTTACCTGGTTGACCGTTACGGTGATAAAGGCTCGATCTATGATGTGGACTTCGTTCCCATCGAGGGGGTAGATCAGGAGCCGGAAGGGGTTGGCCTGACGTTTATTGATCATCTTACCCATAATGTTCATCAGGGTAACATGGATAAGTGGGCATCATACTATGAAGATATCTTTAACTTCCGTGAAATCCGGTATTTTGATATTGAAGGTAAGCTAACAGGGTTGAAGTCAAGAGCGATGACCAGTCCCTGTGGAAAAGTAAAAATTCCTATTAATGAGTCCTCTGATGATAAGAGTCAGATTGAAGAATATCTTAAGGAATACAACGGTGAGGGTATTCAGCACATTGCCATGTACTCTAAAGATATTTATCACACGGTGCCGGCTATGCGCTCGAATGGTACTGCTTTTATGACACCGCCTCCTGATACCTATTATGAGATGCTTTCGGGTCGGCTGCCCTGGCACCATGAGAATCTGGATGAGCTCAAGAAAAACGCCATTCTTATGGATGGGGCACCTACAGAAGACGGGGGGTTGCTGCTGCAAATATTTACAGAAACGGTTATCGGGCCAATTTTCTTCGAAATCATACAACGCAAAGGTGATGAAGGGTTTGGTGAAGGTAATTTTACCGCTCTATTCGAGAGCATAGAACGAGACCAGATTAAAAGAGGGGTTCTTTAATTACTCTAACTGTAATGCATTGATTTAAAAATAATTTATGTTTTTATTCGGTGTGGCGTAACTACAGATGGCCTATATTTATTATAGGCTTTTCAGGGAATGAACCTTCAATCGTGTGGGGTAATTCGGTAATTCATTACCCCAACAACAAGGTCGGGGAGAGTATTTATGAAGTCATCCAAATATCAGGCCAGAAAGCCTGATGAGTCGGGCTTTATTGAATATACGGAAGAGGAGCACGAAACCTGGAGTATTCTGTATCACCGACAGATTGAGTTACTGAAAGGCCGGGCATGCGATGAATATATGAGCGGTATCGAAGAGCTCTCCATGCCATCAGAACGTATCCCCCAGCTGGATGAAATCAACCGGGTTCTTAATGATAAAACCGGCTGGGGAGTTGCCAGAGTACCTGCTCTGATTTCCTTTGACAGTTTTTTTAAGCTTTTAGCGGACAAGCAATTCCCTGTTGCTACCTTTATTCGGGTTAGAGAAGAGCTGGATTATCTTCAGGAACCGGACATTTTTCATGAAATATTTGGCCACTGTCCTTTGCTCACCAACCAGGATTTTGCTGACTTTACGGAAACCTATGGCAGGCTTGGATTGGCTGCCACCAAAGAAGAACGGGTTTATCTTGCCAGACTTTACTGGATGACGGTTGAGTTTGGCTTATTGAATACCTCACAGGGCTTGCGTATCTACGGAGGTGGCATTCTCTCCAGCTATGGTGAAACGGCCTATGCATTGGATAGTAATATTCCCGTCAGAGCACCCTTTGATCCACTGACTGCACTGAGAACACCCTACCGGATCGATATCTTGCAGCCATTGTATTATGTATTGGACGATATTACGGTCCTTCATCGTCTCTGCGAAATGGACATTATGGCGCTGGTACATCAGGCTATGACGATGCCTCTGCTTCCCCCTATGTTTGAGCCAAAGCCTAAGGAAGGTGCTGCGTGAGATGAGCTTTCTACCACTTCAAGGTGGTAGAACTCAGCATGATAGCTCTTTACCTACTACGATTAGTGCTCATTAATAAATTATAATATCCAATCATATCTATTCTTGGCATAAGTTAATCAGGACCAACTTTTAAGGTTGATCAGATCCTGGAAACTGATAATTATCTTTGTGTTGAGGCGTAAAGTTGGGCGCGCGTTAGTTGCCTAAGTGCTAGTTGACTATAAATATACAGATTCAAAAAGAACCGATTTGAGGAGAGTTTCTGTGCCAAGACGGATAATTGATATTTCCATGCATCTGGAAAATGATGTGATATCCGATCCCCCGGGATACGGCCCTAAGATTACTTACATGTCCCATAAAGACACATTCTCTCAAATAGCCCCTTTTTTCCCGGGGCTGGAACAGGAAGACCTGCCGGATGGGGAAGCATGGGCTATTGAGAAAGTAGAGTTGATTACCCATAACGGGACGCACCTGGATGCTCCTTATCATTTTCATTCCACAATGAATGAGGGAGAGCGGGCTATACCCATTGATGAAGTACCTTTGGACTGGTGTTTTCAGCAAGGGGTAAAACTCGATTTTCGCCATTTTGATAATGGATACGTGGTGAAGGCTGAAGATGTTGAGCAGGAATTAGCCAGAATAGGTCATGAATTGCAGCCAATGGATATTGTTGTGGTCAATACCCGGGCTGGTAGTCGGTATGGTAAGGATGATTATGTGGCTTCTGGTTGTGGGATGGGCCTTGAGGCCACGATGTACCTGCTTGAGAGAGGGGTTAAGCTGACGGGGACAGATGCCTGGAGCTGGGATGCCCCTTTTGTGCATACTGCAGAGAAATACCAGAAAACAAAAGATGCTTCGCTGATCTGGGAAGGCCATAAAGCGGGTCGACATATGGCCTACTGCCATTTGGAGAAGCTTCATAATCTGGAGGCACTTCCGGATAAAGGCTTTATGGTTTCCTGTTTTCCGGTAAAAATTCGTGGTGCATCTGCAGGCTGGACACGGGCGGTTGCCATTCTTGATGATTAGCTCTCGGAATAATCATTCGCTGCCTGCTCTTAATACGATGTTATACCGCCTTTTTAAAGGAAAACACTGACTCCTCACTCGGCCTCTACATAAGGTAATATTTCTCATTGTTTAAAAAAAATGTGTCGTTTATATTGTCTTGATTGGGGTGCTTATGGAAATGGAGCAGAAAAGGGATTTTACAGAGTATCTAACTCTGATTTTTCTTAAGGATAGACAGGTCAGCAAGCCGGTATTCAATCTGGTTGTTGGTCTTGTTCTGATGTGGGGCTTTCTACTCAACTATTGGATTGTACAGTATTTTCCTACGGAATGGCTGACAGCACTTGACCTCTGGGTCTTTCTGCTTCTCTGTTTTGTGATGAGCGGGGTTGGGGTGGTAATTATGCTCTATTACGAAATGCCACTTTTCAGTTTTATTGGTTATAGCATTATGACCTCTACTGTCGGTTTTCTGTTAAATATTTATCTTGGGTACTTTAGTGGTGAAGAGGTGATTCGTGCCATTCAGTATACGGCATGGACCACATTTGGAATGATTATAGCCGCAACCCTTTTACCAAAATTATTTATGCGCCTTCACACGATTCTTGCTGTGATTGTCTCGTCTGTAGTTGTTATTGAATTTGGCTGGATTCTCCTGTTTGGCCAGAGTGGTAATTTTTTTCACTGGATTGTTGCCATCAGCATGTGCGGCTATATTGGCTATCATTGGGCTGATATGCAGGATTGTGGTGATACGCTGGATCAGGCTATTGATTTTGGTGGTTTGCTTTATATGGCCATTATCAACTTGTTCATTCGTATTCTCGAGCTGCTGCGACTCTCAAAGTAGCTGGCTGACTCATGAGCTGTCCCTGTCTTTGAAGTGGGCAGCTCTTCAAGAACTGTTTTCGTTTTCTAATTTCCTGATCATTCCAGATACCCCTTATTTCCATGTCCCTTCTGTGTGTTAGTATTCAGCTATTTTATCAGATCGGCCATGGTATTGATTCGGGTGTGCGATCTTGTTTTTAATGGGCCATTGCTTTGCGTTACAAGGAGTCTTCGATGCAGCCAAGGGAACTGAGCATTCAAACACCTCATCTGACATTTGCAGCCGTGGAGTGGGGGGACCCTCAGGGGCAACCGGTGATAGCCCTTCATGGCTGGCTTGACAATGCGGCAAGTTTTACACCAATGGCAGCAAAACTAAAGGGGATACGGTTAATCGCTGTGGATCAGGCCGGTCATGGTCTTTCTGAACACCGTCCAGCGTGGTTCAGTTATGATGTCTGGCACTACGTTGAAGATTTGGTCTATATTGCGGAGTCTCTGAAGCTTGAACGGTTTGGTCTGCTCGGTCATTCCATGGGAGGGGTGGTCAGTACCATGGCAGCGGGTTCAGTCCTGAAGGATCAGGTTACCGGGTTAGTGGCGATTGATGGGCTTTTCCCCTGGCCAAGGAACCCGGGAGATGCCCCTAAGGCGCTGGTGGACTATATCAATCAACGCAGAACACCGGCTGATCAGCTGCCAGTAACCCGCTATCGATCAAAACAGCAGGCGGTTCGTGCCAGGGCAATGAGCCAGTTCAAAGTGTCCAGGCAATCCTCGGAGCTGCTGGTGGACCGATCGATTATTGAGGATGGCGAAGACTGGATCTGGACGGCTGACCCGCGGCTTAAGTTGGGGTCTCCTACCCGTTTTTCCCTTGAGCAGACCCTGGCATTTCCCCGACAGATCACCTGTCCTGCCCATATGGTCTATGTTGACAGTGGTGCGATCAGTGATGCTATTACCCAGTATCATGAGCAGCTTCCCAATATTCATTTTCACCCGATGAGTGGCAATCATCATCTTCATATGGATGATCAGGTGGAAGCTATTGCTGATATAGTTAACTCTGTTTTAGGCCGAAAATTATGATAGTCTGAAGCGTCGATGGGGGAAGCCTTGGATTGTATTTCATGAATAAAGTGACTGTAGATTTCATGGGTCTACTGAAGACTCTTCAATCGCGCTATTTAACCACTACCAACAAAATTATCTGTGCCTTCCTTTGCCTGGTTATTGTTCCTTCAACTAATGCATTGGAACTTCCAGCGTATCCTAATGCCCGTACTGAGCTTTCCGTCAATGAGAGTCGCCAGAATCATCCGATAATTACCCATCGGATGAAGCGGGTCAACGGCGTTGTTACCTCTGACGGTGCTAAGTGGCTTGATGGGCACCTGATCAGGCACCTCTACTTTCTGCCTCCCGGTCATAGCAGTAACCAGGGCTATGAGTTTTATGTCAGCCTGTTGCGGGCCGAGGGTGTTGAGACGTTGTTCGAATGTCGCAGTTTTTCCTGTGGTGCCAGTAACTTCTGGGCTAATGATATCTTCGACATCTCAACGCTCTATGGTCAGGATAAAGAACAGGCTTTTTATATTGGGAAAAAGCAGAACATCTTTTATGCAGTCTACGCAGTTAGACGCGGGAATGGCCGTATTTATACTTTGGTGGATGTCTTTAAGCCTCATGACTATGAGATGGAAAGTGCTGCGGTACAGAGTAGCGGCAGTAGTTTCCTGAGACTTGCTTCCGGTAAATCAGAGATTGAAAAGAGCTCTGATCTGACGTCATTTTCAGCAAACATGAACTCTGATTCATCCATGAATGCACTGCTTATCATTCACAGCACGGTACCCGATACCCTGGCAGAGCTGGATACATGGCAGATCAAAATGCAAGCGTTGCAAGACTCTATTGTTCAGTATTTAAAGGAGCAGGGGATCAGTGAATCACGATTGCGCTTCAATATATCTATTGGCACTCATGAGAACGTTCTGAATTCAAACGTAAAGCCGTCTTTCTGGTTAGAAATTGTACCTTTGAATTAGATGATTAGAGATGAGATGGCTTAGATGGTGCTAATATGTTCGAACTCTTTCGAGCTTAACTCCTTTTCAGCCACCCTCATCAGTTGTTGGTAAAACTCCGATGGTGCATTGCCCTTTAACAGTGTGATTAAGCTGTCTCTTTCGCTGGGTGTCAGAGCCGGGACGATATACTTAAACCATAACACGATCTGTTCAGGTTCCATATTGGCCATCACTTGATCATGAAGCTGGTTTAACTCTGAGTCAGAAAAATACCGCCAGAACAACGGTAGAAAACGGTTTTCTTCTAATTGCATGTGCTTCAATAGATCGGGGATCAACAGGTTTGCCTGTTGCCTGATGCTTTGGAACTTTTCCTCGGATGGAGCTTCGGATAACACGGATAACTGTTCTGAGAGCATGGTAATCTGATTATCCAGTTGCTCATGTTCTTCAACGTCACGCTGTGTCGTTAAGTTCTGACTCATTTTTTCGGCAAGGGAAACCATCAGTATTTCATTTTCAGAATGAGAGTGGTTTTTTACCATAATCGCCAGTTCAGAAGCCTGTTCTTTTAATGCATGAACTGCACACTGATCTTCTGCATCCGTTGTGTCCATATTTGCCAGAAGTCTGGTCAGGCCGTTACGAAGGCCTTTATGGGGAAAGGCATAGAGGTTGTGACGCATAATGAATCCACTGGGCAAGAGTTTAAGCCCCTTCATAGGGAAGGGACATTCATCATTTAAGATAGTCGCCACTCAAGTTGTTAACCAGTGAATACCCTGCGTCAATGATCAGGAAATCGTTGTGCGATCTCGATTGTCATGCTTTCAGTATCATTGCCCATGGTGACCTGCTGATCCTGTATGATGCAGTGAAGCTTCATGTTTTTGTCAATCTGCCGGGCGAGTTCATTAGCTTCTGCAGGAATTCGATAAATATGCAGGTTATCAAACCGCTTTACTTTGTCCTGGTACTGCTGCCACCAGATATCTGAACTACGGCCTCCATAGTTATAGATAAACACCTGCCTGGATCGGCCACATGCTTTTCTGAGTCGCTTTTCATCGGGTTGCCCAAGCTCTATCCAGGTTTCAATATCGCCACTGAGGCTTTTCTGCCAGATGTCCGGCTCATCATCTGTACTGATCCCACGGGTGAAGGTCAGGTTATCAGATGCGTGAAGTGTCCATGTCAGCAGCCTCAACATTGCCCGCTCATCGTTTTCTGATGGGTGGCGGGCAATGGTCAAGTCATGGTCGGCATAATAATGACGGTTCATATCTGCAATATTGACAGCAGCTTTATAGATGGTTGCTTTCAGGGCCATTAATATCAGCTCGACTAAATAGCGAAGTGTAACCTGAAGCAGTGGCTTTCTGCCAAGCAGAAAGCCAGAAGTTTACTGAAAATGACGGTCTGGATGGCGCAGAGAAAGGTCTCGAATATGTTGATAAATAACCGGGTAATCAATTCCTGCCAATTGAAGAATTTGAGCCAGCTGCTGATACGTATAGCCAGTATCCAGGCGATCACGAAGGATGGTGTTAAATGCCGTTTGACTATCAATGTATGCCTGATAGTAGGGAAGCTCTATGACCTTTTCCATATTCTCAATATAGCGGTACGTGGTCGTTTTCATGGACGCGCTTAGTTGTTCAGGGTCAAGGTGCTGCTCAAATGTCTGACGGGTAATATTACCCATGCTATGACAGGCACTCTGTTTTAAATCATGACTGGCAGGTTTGTTTAAATACTGACTGCATTCTCCAAGCTTATTATTGAATTCATCCAGTACTGAGTTGATTTTGTTTAATGAAAATGCCTGCTTTTGGTGTTTGTCAGACCATGTGGTTAGCATGCTACCCAGCCTATTGATCCAGTTTTTTTTCTGTTCATCAGGGTAGTCTGCCTGGTCGAGTAACTCCTGCCATTGTCTTAAAGCCGCTTCATTTGCGAGTTCAATGGTTTGCCCGGGGATTTCCAGTGCTCTGGGTAACCAGGCAAGGTAAAGTTGGCGAAGCTGATAACGGTAGCCTTCAGTAATCATGCCCTGGGCACTTTTTTGATAGGCATCTGCGAGCATTCCATAATGAAGGGCATACTCAATCAGGTCCCGGTTTGATCGAGCTACAGGTGGTTGAATATTCGTATCAGACAGTTTTAAGGCTTTGGTCTGGTGATCACCTTCAATTTTGTAAACCGATGTGATGGCACTGGAGCTGCTCATTACTGATAACGTGAACAAGCCAGTGCCCAGTAAAATCATGATAGGGAGCTTATTAATAGTCATAATATTCCGAGAGAATTTGGTTGTCTTTTTGTAAAAGATGTTATCGGCATGGTCTTCGCACTTGATGATGTTTTTTGTTAATGACGTTGTTATTCGGCTAGTGCCTCAGGGGGGGGGAGGAAAGTGAGTCTTTGTGAAAGAACAGGAATGGCTTTTGTCAAGATGATGTAATGTTGATGCAGGTCAATATGGCGAAAAAAAACAATACGTATTATGGCTTACGCCTGATGGAGAAAAGAGAAGGGGGATTTCTCCAGTTAAAGGTCTTTACGTCGCGGGGGAGGTGACACAAAGGCCACGAAGATGAGACAGGCAACAACAATAAAATTTTGAAACCGGTTCTTGTGACCGGTTTTTTGTTTCTGTTCAATAAGCTTGAAGAAGTGTGAGTCAAAAAAAAGCCCGTACACGGGCTTTTTTTAATGACAGTGGCAGTTGCACCCTTTGTACTGGATACCTTCACCTGTTTCGATCAGCTTACCTTTATCAACGAACTGATCAACAAGCTCTTCCGCCGTCAGTTCGCGTGCGGAGCAGGTGTGATAACGTGCTTGTTCTCCAAATGCTGCTGAGATAGCGGTTAGGAGCGCCTCTTTGCTCAGAACTACTTCCTGTTCCTTGATCAGGTTCAGTACATTATGACCGTGTACGGATTCCATGGACTTATTCTCATATAAATAGCGTGGACTTTAGTTAACAATACTCTGACTAATGTAATTAAACAGTCGTATATATTCGTATAGGTCTACTGCTTGATCGCCGTTCCAAATGCTCGTGTGTGAAACAGGTGCTAATACCCTGCGACAGCCTATAAATTCAACTATGTTCATGAGGTATATGTGGTTTTATGTGAGGCCGCTCTATGACATCAACACCTACCATCAAATCATATCCTCCAGACATTGGTAAGCTGAGTCGTGTAAAGGGTGGTGTGGCTGGCTTACTGATTGGTGATGCCCTGGGTGTTGGCACTCAGTGGTATTATGACCTCGATCAACTGGCACAGGATTATGGCCCCTGGATTGATACTTATAAGGATCCTGCGGTTAATGGTAGCCATGGTTTTGCCAACATCAGTCATTATCGATATGAGCAGGGAGTCAGGGCCGGAGACCTTTCCCAGACGGGTCAGGTGATTGTATTGCTGCTTGAATCTCTGGCCAGTTGTGATGGCTTCGTACTGGCCGACTTTCTTGAGCGGCTTGATGATTTCTTTGCGCCATTGTCCGGTGAGTCTTTTTCAGGGCGATATACCGATGAATTGATGGTGGATTTGATAAAGATGCGACGAACGGGGTTGCACTGGGGTGATCCCCAGATTGCTTCGGGTTGTGATACCACAGAAGGAGCACAGTTTGTCTCCCTGCTGGCACTGGCTATTGATGACCCGGTTGAGCTGGTAAACGCTGCAGGAAAACTCCTGCAGACATTCTATCGTGAGTCTTTTATACGACAGAATACGCTGGTATTTGCCCTGGTGGTTCAAGCCATGGCTAACAGCATTCCACTGATAGAATTGCCGGGCTACTTAACGGGGATGGCAAAACGTTCTGAGGTGATGTCTGCCATACAGCGTTACGATAATCTCCTGACTCCGGGAAATGGGCAGGTGGCCTGGCAAACAGACACGGTTCATATAGATCCTGCTCTTCATATCAGTCAGGTCTATGGCATGGATTGCCAACTTGTTCATCAGCTTCCCTGTGCTTATTACCTGATACATCGATACCCGGATCAATTTGAACAGGGTGTATTGTCTGCGATTAACGGGGGGGGCAACAATATGGCCAGGGCCGCTTTAACGGGTGTTCTCCTGGGTGCCATGAATGGGCTGGAGTCGATTCCAGATCATTTGTTGAAGGGGATCCATGACAGTGACCGCTATTTAATGCTGGCAGATATGATGAGGGAGCAGTGATGTTGTGGCAAAACGTGTTGAGAACGTTTGTTGGTGAGTTTCGTGTGCAGTCTCACATATACCGGGATAATGAAAAATGCACGTTCCCTGGCATTCAGACAGGCGCACTGGTTAATAATGGCCGGGGTGTGATGGCTCAGTACATCGCGAACTCAGCAGAGGCTGATCCAGTGAGAATGCAGGGGATGCTTACCTATAACAGCAGCCGGGATCGATTCGAGTGTACCTGGGCCGGTAGTAACGTTGATGGCATTGTCTATTACCACAGGCAGTTAAAGAATGAAAAGCTGGTCTTATCGCAAGTCACATCGGATTCAGAGAGAAGGGTAATGACCACTGAATTTCTGGATGACGATCATTTTACCGTTCTATTGAACCCGGGGATGACATTTCCGGATTACCAGTCAGTCTCTGAATTTTCACGCATATAAAGCTACCGACAGTAGTGGCAGTTCATCCGCTGCCACCAGACTTCGTACTGGTTTTCGTGTTATTTTCCAACAAATCTGGCAATCATTACCGTTGGGCTCAGAACTCCCACGATAGCTTCCAGCGATACCAGACTCTGGGCCAGGGAACTAAGTGGCAGGATGTCGCCATAACCAAGGGTAGTCAGGGTGACAAAACTGAAATAGAGATAATCCGGCCAGCTGGAAATACTCTGGTTAGCAAGATCGAAGGCACCGGGAGTAAACAGGTTAACCAGCAGATAAAGATAACTGAACGTGATGCCCGTCAGTAAGTAGAAGTTGATCGCGGCCAATAATTTCTCTGCCTGAGGCTTAACGCTGAATAGGTGTCGGATCAACATCAACATCATACCCAAATGGAACAGCATGCTGGCTATCAGGGTAAAGAAGGGCAGCCATTCTGGTGGGTTTGGAAGCTCAACGACGGCCCTGAGTATGACGATGGCAATACCCGTAATTTGTAACCAGAGACGGGTTTTCGGACTGTTTTCCGTAAGCGACCTCAAGGTAAGAACCAGACTGGCTATCATCAGGCAGGAAAAGAGCGTACCCCCAATGGACTGGTACTCCATGACGATAGGAGAGAAAACGATACTGCATATCAGAGTGGCTAATAGCAGGCCAAGTGAAGCGTCCGGGTTGCGGCTCACTCGTTGTGAGAAGTTCAGGAAGGATCGTCGTAACATTCTTAGCTGGCCTTGAGGGCACTGTCTAAATAAGAGATAGCTCTCTAAAATACCTTGCAAGGTGACAAGGGGCTACAAAAACTGTTCATTCTCACGTTATTGGCCGATGTTTGATCTTTATATGGTATAGGATGCAGGATTGTCCGCAGTTCAGGGCTCGTGTTATCTTCTCAGGTTAAACTACTGTGTTTATAGTCAGTTATTTCAGGGAGCCGAATGGCAGAGTCGGTGAGTAAAAAGAGTAATCAGTTGGATAATGATCAGTCAGACGAGTCTGTTTCCATCCGACGGCGCAAGCGTTCAATCCGGGGGGAAGTGGTGACGGAAGCCCTCTCATTACGGGTGCGTGAAGGCATTATGTTTGGCTGGCTGGTACTGGCCGCTTTTCTCGCGTTGGCACTGGTCAGCTATGATAAGGTTGATCCCGCCTGGTCTCATGTTGGCTCTGTCAACGAGATTGCCAACAGTGCTGGCAGAATAGGCGCCTGGTCTGCCGATTTGTTATTAACCCTGTTTGGGTTTCTGGCTTGGATGGTGCCGGTCATTCTGGTGATCAAGGCGATTAAGGTCTTTCGCTACCGGCATGAACCTGATGAATGGAACTCCTGGTTACTGCTGATTCGCAGTATGGGGTTTATTCTGGCCATTGCTTCAGGTGCTGCGCTGGTTTCACTGCACTATCATGCTTTCAATGAATTGCTGCCACAGGGCAGTGGCGGAATTATTGGGCGATCAGTTATTGAGCAGTTCCTGCCAGCCTTTAATGTGACTGGCAGTACGTTGTTGCTGATGGCGTTGTTCCTGCTAGGCGTGACTCTCTATACCGATCTTTCCTGGTTTCGTCTGATGGACAGTGTTGGCTATTGGAGCCTACGCTTTGCCGTTTACTGCAAAGATCAGTCGATTGCGCTCTATTTTGTGTCGAGAGAGAAGCTGGAAGCCAGAAAGCAAAAGCAACCGGAGAAAAGTATTATACCGCCAGTCAAAAAGCAGGAGCCTGCGTTGAAGCTTCAGGATGAGTATGCGCCTCCGGCTTCACCACCGATGGTAGAAAAGAAAGTCGATAAACCCAATTCCCCGGTTATCATTCCTCCTCCAGCAAGGGAGAAGACGCTTCCTCTGGTTGACAATACTCCGCTTGGCAGTTTACCAACCGTTTCATTACTTGATGAAGCACGCCACTCTGGCAAGGCCATGAGTCCTGAGTCACTGGATGCGATGTCCCGTTTGCTGGAACTGAAGTTAAAAGACTTCAACGTCGATGTCGAAGTGGTTGCCGTTCATCCCGGCCCGGTCATCACCCGTTTTGAGATTCAACCAGCACCGGGTACCAAGGCCAGTAAAATTACCAATCTGGCCAGTGACCTGGCCCGTTCTCTAGCCGTGGTCAGTGTTCGTGTGGTGGAAGTGATTCCCGGAAAGTCGGTCATGGGTATTGAGATTCCGAATGATGACCGAGAAACCGTTTTCTTCAGTGAGATCATTTCATCAAGAACCTTTGATGATGCACAGTCTCCGATCAGTCTTGCTCTGGGGCATGATATTTCAGGTCAGCCAGTGATCGTTGATCTGGCTAAAATGCCGCACCTTCTGGTTGCCGGTACCACCGGCTCTGGTAAGTCTGTTGGCATCAATGCCATGATTTTGTCCATGCTGTTTAAGTCCAGCCCGGAAGATGTGCGGTTAATCATGATTGACCCCAAAATGCTGGAGTTGTCGATTTATGATGGAATTCCGCATCTACTGGCACCGGTGGTGACGGACATGAAAGAGGCGGCTAATGCCCTGCGCTGGTGTGTTGCGGAAATGGAACGTCGTTACAAGCTGATGGCGCATATGGGTGTACGTAACATTGCCGGGTATAACCGGAAAGTGAAAGATGCCCTGGAAAAAGGAGAACCACTGAGGGATCCTTTCTATCAGCCGGTTTCTGCAGAGGATGTGGCTCCTGAGTTAGGTACGCTGCCCTTTATTGTCGTCGTCGTTGATGAATTTGCCGACATGATGATGATTGTTGGTAAAAAGGTGGAAGAACTTATTGCCCGTATCGCACAAAAGGCGCGGGCAGCAGGTATTCACCTGATTCTGGCCACGCAACGTCCATCCGTTGATGTTATTACCGGCCTGATCAAGGCCAATGTTCCCACTCGCATCAGTTTCCAGGTATCCAGTAAGATTGACTCCCGAACCATTATCGATCAGGGGGGCGCTGAACAGCTACTGGGGCATGGTGATATGCTCTATCTACCCCCGGGAACGAGTGTTCCTGTTCGTATTCATGGTGCTTTTGTTGCTGATGATGAGGTACATCGGGTGGTTGCAGACTGGCAGCAACGGGGTACCCCGGATTTTGTTGAAGAGATTCTGAACGGTGTGAGCGAAAGCTCTGAAGGCAGTGCATTCTCCGGCGGTCTGGATAACAGTGAGCAGGACCCGCTGTATGATGAAGCGGTTGCCTTTGTCACCGAGTCCCGCAGGGCATCCATTTCTTCGGTTCAACGACAGTTGAAAGTCGGTTATAACCGGGCTGCCCGAATGATTGAAGCCATGGAGGCGGCAGGTGTCGTCAGCCCAGCATTGAGTAACGGTAATCGAGAAGTCATTGCTCCACCACCGCCCAAGCATTAATTATCCAGATAAGATCATTTATATGATGAAGAAAACGCGGTTATTTGCTGTTTTACCACTGGTTTTTACTATTAGTATTCCAGTCTGGTCTCTTGAACAGAAATCAGTTCAACCATCCATGCAGTCAAAGGCTGAAAGCAGTACGCCTGCCAGTATGAAACATGATAAAAAAGCTGTTGATGAACTGTCTAAAAAACTGCAGGCCATGAATACTGTCAGTGCAAATTTCTCTCAGAGCACGATGGATAAAAGCGGTCGCCCTAAAGTTGAGAAGGGAAGCATGCAGCTGAAGCGGCCAAACCAGTTTCGCTGGAATATCACTTCTCCGTTTAATCAGGAGATCATCGCCAAAGGTGGCAAGCTCTGGATGCTCGATCCTGATTTTAAGCAGGTGGTGATTAAAAAACAGGATAACCAGTCAGGACCTACCGCGGTTCAGCTACTCAGTGGTGATGCCAGAGAGTTTCTGACAGAGTACGCAGTGACTCGAATGAACTATGGCCCTGAGGTGGTTTATACCCTGAGACCCCGCAAAGCGTCGGACCTTTTTGAAATGCTGGAAATTCATTTTTCAAGAGATGAGATTTCTGCCATCAGTATTGTGGATTCTCTTGGTGGTAAGCGTCGCATTGACTTTACCCGGGTGAACCTCAATCAGCCTGTAGACAATAAATTGTTTGAGCCTGACCTGAAGAAGTTAAAGAAGGCCGGCTTTGATATTATTGATGAGAGCGGGGTATGACCTCACTCTTTGATACCCCTGTGGCTGATCGCTATGAGCCCCTGGCGGCGAGAATGCGTCCCCGAACGCTCGATGAATACCTGGGTCAGGAACATATTCTAGGAAGAGGAAAGCCCCTGCGGGAAGCGCTTGAGCAGGGCATGCTCCATTCCATGATTTTCTGGGGGCCTCCCGGTGTTGGCAAGACAACACTGGCCAGACTGATTGCCACGAAAACTGACGCTCACTTTGAAACACTTTCTGCCGTACTTTCCGGCGTTAAAGATATACGGGAAGCGGTGGCAAGAGCCAAGGATGAACAGCGATTTTATCAGCGTAAAACTGTACTGTTTGTTGATGAGGTCCATCGGTTTAATAAATCTCAGCAGGATGCATTCCTGCCACATATAGAAGATGGCACCGTTATTTTTATCGGAGCCACGACTGAAAACCCATCGTTTGAACTCAACAATGCCTTGCTTTCAAGGGCCAGGGTCTATGTACTCAAGTCACTGGGTGAGGAGGCGATTGGCCAGTTGGTTGATCAGGCCTTGACCAATGAAGAGAGAGGGCTGGGGGGCAAGGGGATCCAGCTTGATAAGAGTGCCAGGGATATTCTGATTCGTTATTCTGACGGTGATGGTCGTAAGGCACTCAATACTCTTGAAGTTGCGTCTGATCTGGCTGAGAGCGGGGTTATCACATCTGAGGCTATTCAGGCCATTCTTGCTGACACAGGACGCCGTTTTGATAAAGGCGGCGATGCTTTTTACGATACTATTTCAGCGTTTCATAAGTCAGTTCGCGGTTCTAACCCGGATGCAGCGCTTTACTGGGCTGCCCGAATTGTGGATGGGGGAGGGGATCCGCTCTATGTGATTCGCAGGCTGGTGGCCATCGCCAGTGAGGATATCGGCAATGCGGACCCTCGAGCGCTGGAGATTGCCATTAATGCCTGGCAGGCATTTGAGCGGCTGGGGGCACCGGAAGGGCTTCTGGCTCTGGCCCATGCCACGGTTTATTGCGCCTGTGCACCAAAAAGTAACGCAGTATACAAAGCCTGGAAAGCGGCATTGGCTGACGTTAAAAGCAGTCCATCCTATGAGGTACCTCATCATCTGCGAAATGCACCGACCCAGTTAATGGGAAGCCTGGGCTACGGTGATGGTTATCGTTATGCTCATGATGAACCCAATGCCTATGCCGCAGGGGAGTGTTACTTTCCTGAGGAAATGAATGCTCCGGGCTATTACCAGCCTAATGACCGTGGATTGGAGATTAAGATTAAGGAAAAGCTGGCCTGGCTCAGGCGTCTTGATGAAGAGAGTGCTCAATAATGATATTATCCAATCATATTTCTAGTCGGTTATAATCATAGCCAATCTTGAACTGAAACTAATGTTAGCCAATGTGGTAAAGGTTGACTATGTCGTCTACGTTTATCGCTTAACTGAATTTGCTCTGTATCGATCAGTTGTCGAGGTGTCGAATATGGATCTGAAGCAAAATAAACTGAATGCGATTAATTTTTATCAGATGGCTTATCAGGGGGAACCAGCAAAAGCGTTTGACCTCTATGGAGGTAATGAGTACATACAACACAACCCGGATGTTGCCAACGGTAAGGAAGGGTTGGTCGATTATTTTACCCGCATGAAAGAAGAGTATCCTGATAAAGAAATAAGTTTTGTCAGGGCTATAGCTGAGGGAAATATGGTAGCCCTTCATACTCATCAAGTATGGCCAGGTAATGATGAATACATCACGATGGATTTTTTCAGGTTTGATGAGAAGGGAAAAATCGTAGAGCATTGGGATTCCATTCAACAAATCCCGAATAAGACCTTGAATGGAAATAGTATGTATTAGGACCTGTGACATGTAATTGCCAACAGGCCCTGTCTTGCAGGATGAACAGATATTGGTTAGAGCTTTGATTTGATCTTTGGCTCTTGATTAACTGACCATGCATTTCTCATTGGATCAAAGTATGGTCTTTTTTTCCATGCTGGATGGTCTTTATCTCTTTTATAGATGCTTTTTTCCACTAGAGCACCAAGCATCATTAACAAATATTCACTATTGTCATCACCCATTAACTGAAGGCCTATTGGCAGGTTGTCCTCATCAAACCCACAGTGAACAGTGATACGTGGACCACCGGTAAGATTTGCGAGGCCTGTGTGTGCCGTCATAAGATAGGTTTTAGGTAGATTTAATTCACCATTATCAAAGCTCTCAAACCACGGGCGAGAGGCCTTTGGCGCAGTGGTTAGTAGGGTTGGCATCGCAATAATATCGACTTTAGAAAATACATTGTTCTGGAAGTGATGAGCCAGCCTTTTCTTGTTTTCGTGCGCTTTTTCAATCGTACTTTGATCCAGAGAGAGCCCCATAATCAAAGCAAGTTCAATTTCGGCAGGAATTCCTTTATCGATATAGCTTGCTTTTCCTTCAGCTTCACCTCGGCCAAACAGTACAGCATGAGTATCCCATAGTGGTTTTTCGAAACCTTTAGGCAAATAGTCCATTTCCAGAAGATTGGGAGTAGCTCCTGATTGCTCAAGAGAATCAGTCAGTCTTTCAAGGCAGGTGATGGTGGTTTCAGCTACTTCTTTTGATGCATGCTCAAACCACTGGGGGTCAATACCGATACGGAGGTCTTGCAACGTATCTGCAACCTGGCTTGTTGGCCATTGACGACTGGTCAACATGTAGCCCTCTGCAATGTCCTCAAAAGACTGGCCAATAAATCCAATGGCGACAAGCCCAGGTGCAGCATTGTCATAGTTTTTAACAGACAATTTCCCTTCGGTAGGCTTAAGTCCGGACACAGCATTGTTAGCGGCCGGAATCGATATTGAACCTCCTCCATCCGTTCCCAGTGCCAGAGGTCCTCCTATCCCTGCAAACATAGCCGAACCACTGGAAGACCCTCCTGGAATATGAGAGCTGTTAAAAATATTTCCAAGTCGGGGGTAATGAGGGTTCAAACCGAAGGCACCCAAACCAAAAATATGCTGATTACTCTTTCCAAGAACAATAGCCCCTTCATCGATCATTCTCTTTACAACTTCGGACTGACTATCCTCACTGTGAATGACAAACTCCTTATCTACACGAAAAGGATCAAGTCCATAGGATGTGGTATAACCTGAAACATTAATTTCATCTTTTACCATAATAGGAATACCTTCAAGTGCTCGAACTACTCCAGCCTGACGGCATTGCCGTAAATCCCCTTGATAACTCTCACGGCAAGTTTGCCACCTTTCTGATGATGCTTTGGCCTGACTTCTAGCAAGTACCCTGTTTTTTTTGATAATCTAGGACTTTCGCATTGACAGGCAGCTGTAAAAATTGCTAGATCAGCAAAAAATAGCGGATGTCGTCGTGCGTAGAAAGATAACAAGACCTACAACAGCTGGGTGTGATTTGCCGAAATATACAGGGTTTCTATTGTGTGAGCCGAAATCAGCAACCTGTACTCGCCTTAGTGAGATCGGAGATATGTCACACCACAGCGTTAACCGTTTTCTACAACGTGAAGACTTTGCTCCCAATGACCTTTTCATGGAAGTAGCCGCAAGGCTGATTCTTGATGGGGGCACGCTATCGGTTGATGATACGGTGCTGGATAAGCCGTACAGTAACTACACGGCATTCATCGGCTATCATTACTCGGGCAAGCATCATAAAGCCGTCAAGGGCATTAATCTCATAACGCTCTATTACACCGATATCAAAGGCTATAGCCTTCCTGTCAATTTCCGTATCTATGACTCTGCGGACGGAAAGTCCAAAAATGATTATTTTCTCGAGATGCTGAAAGAAGTACTTGTATGGGGCTTACGACCTGCATTTGTTACGGGGGATTCCTGGTATAGCAGTGCCGCAAACCTGAAGACTGTGAAAAACAACGGTCTGGGTTTTATGTTTGCCGTTAAAAGCAACCGTACTGTTTCTATCCAAAAGGGTGACTACCAACAAGTGCAGAGCCTGGAGATTCCTGAAGAGGGAATAACCGTTTGGCTACGTAATTTTGGTTCTGTGCGTTTGTACCGGACGCGGCTAAAAAACGAGCTGCGCCATTACGTCGTCTACACACCCCATGCTGGATCAGAGGTATCACCACAGGTAGGCTTTAATGAACTTCACCTGCACCATTGGGCGATCGAAGAGTATCACCGGGCGCTGAAACAACTCTGCAGTATTGAGCGCTTTCAGGTGAGAGGAAAGCAGCAGGTCAGGAACCATATTTTTGCCTCTATCTTTGGGTATGCCTGCCTTCAGGCCAAGAAAGTATCTGAATCTCTCAGTAGCATCTATCGCGTTAAGAATGATGCGCTCAAGGATGCTATTTGGGACTTCATTAAGAGCTTCTCTGATGGTAAAGACTGGCTGAGACCATCTTTTATCAGAGCTGTCAATGCGTAAGTTCTATAATCATATCTTGAATATGCCAGGGTCCTTCACGGTCAAGCCAAAAGTAGAAGTTATCTATAACTTCATCAGGTTCAAGGCTGGTGTTTGCATAATTCTGGTGATAGAAATGTATGCCATTTGGCTTATCTTCATCCCTGATTTTCTCAAGAAACTGCTCTGTTATTTGATGGTTGTTATCATGGCTTTCATATTTTGATTTTGCAGTTTTTTTCGGAATATCTGCATTGAGTTTTGAGAGTTTGTATTCATTAAATAGTTTAGGTGTATCTGGAGTAATACCACTCTCTGAAAGTAAAGAATTGACTTTACGTTCACGGTTTTTCTTAAACTCTTCCTCATCATAGGCCTTTGAACTAAACAGCCACAACGCGTTTGCTTTGGGGTCTGATATTAGATTCAGTAGAACCCTTTTGCTAGTTAACTCAAATCCAGAAGCCTGGTCGGACGTGATCAGCCAAGGAGGAATGAAATTTTTATCAATATGTCTTGAAGTATCAATTGAATCTCTGACCTCATCAATCGTAATACTAGGGCCTGCAAAGCTAAGTGGACTCAGCATTATCAGACCTTGTAAAGTGAGTACCTTTGCCGTTTTCATTCGATGTAAGTTCATCTTGTATATTCTTAAATTATGGATTGATAGTGTTCTAGCAAGTTAGATACGTTTAGCGAATGACAGTTCAGATTTATTTCTTTTTGTTTCTTTCTTTATATTGGGAAAAGTATCTTCTTTTACGGAAAGTTCCAGTTTTGTTGCTCATTTACACATTTTGATTTAATCGCCAAAATAAACCCTTGAAACGATGTAATATTTGTCTCAGATCTCATCTGAAAAGGAATCTCTGATGCAATACCCGTATATGTTGAACTACCTTGCAGTGGCAGCCGGGGGAGCCCTGGGTGCATTGGCACGTTCACTGGTTTATGAGTGGTATGCCAAATCCGGGAATGATCAGCTATTTCCGCTGCCGACATTGACGGTGAACATAATTGGTTCGTTTCTTATCGGAATTGGCTGGTATTGTCTGGTAGAAAAAAGCTTGCTTCCGCCAATCTGGAAAGATTTTGCCACGGTAGGCTTTCTGGGAGCATTAACTACCTTTTCCACTTTCTCACTGGATATTTTCCGGCTTTTTCAGTCTGATCGGTTTGTTGAGGCGATAGCTTATATGCTGGCCAGCGTTATTTTGTGCCTCGTGGGTACCTGGTTAGGTTATCAGGGCATTCGAGTCATTCTGAACGGGTGACAGATCACCACGATCTGTCACTATCATTATCGAATGTCTTGTTCTCATGGTGTATGATCTGCAGGTTACCCTGATCGGAGCCTGTACATTTAAAATGGCTTCTAAATCCAGGGATGTAAACCATCGTCCAATCAGTTAATTTGGTAGGAATATGCTAGACCCTAAGCTCGTTCGCAGCACTCCTGAAGCTGTGGCAGAACAGCTGTTAAAGAAGCACTACAAACTGGATGTTGAGCGTCTGGTTTCTTTGGAAGAGCGTCGCAAATCACTCCAGGTTAAAACTGAGCAGCTGCAGAGCGAACGTAAGTCGGGTTCCAAGGAATTTGGCAAAATCAAGGCGCAGGGTGGTGATGTTTCGGCACTTAAAGAGCGCATGGATCAGGTCAATGCCGAGCTTAGGGAAAATGAGCAGGCCCTGTCCGAACTGCAGGATGAATTGAATAACCTGTTGCTGGAAGTGCCTAACCTGCCAGACAGTTCTGTACCAGAAGGTAAGGACGAGAACGATAATGTTCTGGTTCGTACCTGGGGTGAGCCACGGAAGTTTGAGTTCGAGGTTAAAGACCACGTTGATCTGGGTGAAACCCTGGGCCTGGATTTCGAAGCGGCAGCAAATATTTCCGGCTCCCGCTTTGCCATGCTGCGTGGAAAAATTGCCCGACTGCACCGTGCACTGGCTCAGTTTATGCTGGATGTTCAGACTACTGAACACGGTTATGAAGAAATCATTACCCCTCTGCTGGTCCATGACAAAGCGCTTTACGGTACTGGTCAGCTACCAAAATTCGGTGAAGACCTGTTCAAGACCGCCTGTGATGATGATACCGGTGCTGATCAGAAGCAGTTTTTCCTGATTCCTACGGCCGAAGTTACCCTGACTAACCTGGTGCGTGAGCAGATTGTTGAAGCAGATCAACTGCCAATCCGTCTGACGGCGCATACTTCCTGTTTCCGTAGTGAAGCGGGCAGTTATGGCCGTGATACCCGCGGTCTGATCCGTCAGCACCAGTTCGAAAAAGTTGAGATGGTTCAGATCGTCCATCCTGAGAAGTCTTTCGATGCCTTGGAAGAGATGACCGGACACGCAGAAGCCATTCTGCAGAAGCTGGGCCTTCCTTATCGTGTGGTTGCATTGTGTGGCGGCGATATGGGCTTTGGCGCTGCCAAGACCTATGATCTTGAAGTCTGGCTGCCTGCTCAGGATCAGTACCGTGAAATCTCTTCCGTCAGTAACTGCGTTGATTTCCAGGCACGCCGTATGATGGCTCGTTTCCGTAATGAGTCTGGAAAGCCGGAGTTGGTTCATACGCTGAATGGTTCAGGTCTTGCCGTGGGCCGTACTCTGGTGGCTGTACTGGAAAACTACCAGGATGAAGAAGGCCGTATCCACGTGCCTGAAGCACTCCAGCCTTATATGGGTGGTTTGAAGATTATTGAATAATCTTTCTTACAAAAAGGCTTCCTTAATGGAAGCCTTTTTTATCCAGATCTTTTTACGCTTCAGCTTCTACAGTCAGGTTTTTCAACCAGTATTTTGCCAGAACGCGGTAAAGCACCAGAACCGCTTTTGTCACTTCCTCCATCAGCGCACAGATAAACACCAGATAAAGTGGCCAATTCCAGATATTCACCGCAGCCCACGCCAGGGGAACCCCCACAAACCACATACCAATGACATTGATGGCTGCCGTGGCTTTCACATCACCTCCGCTGCGCAAAACACCAACAATCCCCGTCAGGTTGATGACCCGGATACACAGGGCAAAACCGGCAATAATCAGCACCTCGCTGGCCATTTTTAAGGTTTCACCCTGAAACTTACCGAACATTCTGACGATCTCTTCATTAAAGATCAGGGTAATAAAGCCAATTAACAAAGCGATTGCCGGAGCCGCCAGCATAAAGTAGCGGCTCTGTTTCCAGGCCAGTTCAAATTCTCCAGCGCCGAGTTCCTTTCCAAGAATAATCGAAGTGGCGATGGCGAACCCGATAAACAGGGAGATCAGAACACCTTCAACGGAAGAGATCGCACTCATCACCGCCAGCTCAACAACCCCCATCTGGGCAAACATCAGATTGTACAGCACCAGACCAAATGACCAGAGACCGTCCTGAATCAACATCGGGACACAGATGCCAATGTACTTAATCCAGTGTCTGCGGTTTTTGCACTGCAGAAAATCTGCCTTCACCGGTATCAGGCCAGGGCGCACCTGGAGGATGTAATAGATGAGTAATCCAACCTGAATCAACCGCGAGATGGTGGTTCCCCAGGCTGATCCTGCAACCCCAAGTGCCGGAAAGCCAAAGTGGCCATAGATGAGCAGGTAATTAAACAGCACATTCATAAGAATGGTGATAAAACCAATGCGCGTTGGGGTTTTTGCGTCGTTATTCGTTCTCAGCAGGGCTTCCAGTGGGATTGTGATCGCTACACAGAGAAAGGAGGGTGCAGTGATAATGAGATAACTGCTGCCCAGAGCCTTCAGTGTAAGATCATCACTGACCAGCCCCATGATCTGTTCTGGAAAGAGCAGGTACACAATGGCAAATGGGGTGGTGATGGCCAGTGCTGCAATGATGGTTTGAACTAGCGTCCTGCGAACGCCATCCATATTTCGGGCACCAATATACTGCGCGGCCAGAATGCTCATCCCACTGCCCAGGGCGGCAATCAGAATCAGGTTAAAGAAGAAGATCCGGTTACCCATACCCACCGCAGCAACTTCGGTTTCACCCAGCATGGACACCATGAAGATATCGATCAATCCAAGCATTGAAAACATCATGGATTGCAGGGAAATTGGCAGCGCCAGTTGCCAGAGATTGCGCAGAAAGTCCCGGTTTGGGGCTGTGTTTTCAGTAGTTTGACTGGTCATAAGGCGACTAACAATTATTGGGGCCTGAAGCGCGTTTCAATCCATGAAGGAGGGGAATAGTCTCATTCGGATATAAACAGCCATGAGCTGTAAAGCATCCTCGTTGTCGTTATGTCGGAGTAATGCAATCACAGTATAAAAAGCTATATCGTCATCTTTGATATCAACTGTACTCTCATAGTCGCATAAGATATAAGTCGGATTTTTCCTTATCCTACATCCGTGCTTGGCTTATTTATAACTTTTAAGAATAGATGATAAGAAAACATTGTTATCTTTGTTCTGTCGTATGCTGGTAAACTCGTGCCATCCATGGTTCGGCAAGCCGTGCCAGAGGCTTATGTGGCCTGAGCTAACCCAACAAATAACGAGAAGAACATGGACTATCTGCCATTATTTCTACAGGTACGTAACCAGCGCTGTCTGGTGGTGGGTGGTGGCGATATCGCCCTGCGTAAAATCAGGCTTCTCAAGGCTTCTGGTGCCACTGTTCGAGTGGTCGCCAGTGAGATCTCTTCAGATATTTGTGAGTTTCTTCCCGGCAGTGATGACCAACTGCTGGAAAAAGCATTTGATCATCATGATCTCAATAATGTTTGTCTGGTCATTGCCGCAACGGATGATGAGGGTGTTAACCGGCAGGTAGCCCTGTTGGCACAACAGCGACAACTGTTTGTTAATGTGGTGGATGATGCGGATGCTGGTAATGCAGTGATGCCGGCAATCGTTGATCGTTCGCCTGTCGTGGTCGCCTTCTCTACCGGAGGAAAAGCACCGGTTCTAGCCCGTCTCCTGAGACAGAAGCTGGAAACGGGTGCTCTCTCTGAATGATTGAAACAATAGTGCTCTATTTTCACAGCTACTATGGGAACACCACTCATAATAGTTAACTGTCATGCCCGCTTCTGTTATTTCCAGCTCTACCAAAAGCATCGTTTTGCAAATTGAAGTTTCTATAGATTCAGGCAACATGCTGAATCTTGAAGATAGTTTACAGCGTGCACTCAATGAAGCCGGGCAGCTTGGAACAAAAGAGTTATTGGGGCTATTTGAATCACCCAATAAAGAACCTATCGTCGTTAATCAGCAGAAGTGGAACTACAAAGGAAAGGTTCTTAAGCACTATGAAACCTTATACGGTCGTATACCTTTGGAGCGCTCCGTATATCAGGGTGTCAGAGGTGGCAGTACTCTGGCAGCACTTGATCTTCGTGCCGGTATTATTGGTTCAGCTACCCCCAAATTTGCCAAGTCTATCGCCTGGAAATACAGCCAGATGCCAGCGCCTGCGGTAAAAGAAGATTTTGAGACCAACCATCAAAGGACGCTTTCAAATTCTTATATCAAGCATTTATCGGACAGAGTAGGTGCATTAATTGAAGACCAGCAAGACACTCACTACCACCTTCCTCCACTAAAAGAGCCTGTTGAAACAATAGCCATTGGTCTGGATGGAACCTGCATGCTGCTTTGTGAAGAAGGCTGGAGGGAAGCCATGTGTGGGACATTGAGCCTATATTCTGCAGATGGAGACAGGCTCCACACGATATATACAGCCAGTTCGCCAGAGTATGGTAAACAAAGCTTTATGAGCAAGCTCGACGAGGAGATTGCAGATCTAAAACGACTCTACCCAAATGCCACATACATCGGGGTAGCTGACGGGGCTAGAGAAAACTGGAGTTATTTGAAACAACATACCTCTGGGCAGATACTCGATTTTTATCATGCATCTGAATATTTAGCTGGAGCAGCGGAAGCACTGTTTCCAACCAGTAAGGCGAAGCGACACCAGTGGCTTGAAGACAGGCTACATAGTTTGAAAAACAAGCGTGGAGCAGCCAAAAAAATCCTTCAGGAAATTGAATCAGCCGAGCTCCCGAAAAAGACAATCGCACTGACAGAGAAGCGCTACAAAGCTGTGAGCTATTTTACAAACAATCACCAGTTAATGAATTATCATCAGGCGCTTAAACGCCATTGGCCAATAGGTTCAGGAGTTACTGAAGCGGCTTGTAAGACTCTGGTAAAGCAACGATTATGTGGTTCTGGAATGAGGTGGAAAGCAACAGGAGCGGAAGTGCTTTTGACAACAAGAGCACTGATCCAGAGTAAGGGGCGCTGGGAACAACTTTGGTCTGAGTTCATGACTGGAAAGGTTGAAGCTAACCTATGAGTCAGTTATCAAATTGAGAGAGCACCCCTGGAAACCCTGTTGCCCCAGGGATATGGCCGACTGGCTGCACTGGCTGGTGAGTGTCGCGATATGGTCAAAGCCAGATTCAGTCAGATCAATGATCGCCGGTATTTCTGGGAGAAGGTGTTGGCAGGACCTGCTGCCGAAAAGGCTCTGATGGGGGATCTTCAGGGTGCCCGGAGTTTTATTGAGCAGACCCTGGAAAACACCTCTGAGCAGAAAACCGGTGAAGTGTATCTGGTTGGTGGAGGACCAGGTGATCCAGACCTTCTGACCTTTAAAGCACTGCGGCTGATGCAGCAAGCCGATGTCGTGCTTCATGACCGGCTGGTTTCTGAAGATGTTCTCGCACTGTGTCGCCGGGATGCAGATTATATCTACGTTGGAAAAAAGCGAGATCGACACGCACGGCCCCAGGAAGAAATTAATGCCCTGTTGGTCGAGTTGGCCAAAGAAGGTAAGCGGGTTCTTCGATTGAAGGGGGGAGACCCCTTTATCTTTGGCCGCGGTGGTGAAGAGATTGAAACACTGGCCAGCGAGGGAATACCTTTTCAGGTGGTGCCTGGTATTACTGCCGCTTCCGGTTGTGCCAGTTATGCCGGTATTCCTCTCACCCATCGGGATCACGCCCAGTCTGTCCGATTTGTCACTGGGCACCTGAAAGATGGCAGCTATGCCCTGAACTGGAATGAAATGCTGGATCCTGGTCAAACGCTGGTGTTTTACATGGGGTTACTGGGGCTTCCCCGTATCTGCCAGGAATTAATGGATCATGGAAGGGCTGCACAAACGCCCATTGCCTTGATTCAGCAGGGAACAACCCGGAATCAGCGGGTCTTCACCGGCACCCTGGCAACCATTAATAAGATTATTGAATCAGAAAAGGTAAAGGCACCCACATTGATCATTGTTGGCAGTGTAGTGACACTGCATGAGATGTTAAGCTGGTACAACAATGAGAAGCTTCTGGAACAGTAAGTTCCAGAAGCGTGTGAGTCAGACTTCCAGTGCTTCCAGTGGGTCTGGATAAACAAATTGATAATTCAGCGCTTTTTTCAATTTGTCGCAATTCACCAGACGGTAGGGCATGGGTTTATCGATAAAAATAGGAGGCTCAATGCCCATGACTTCACAGGACTTGGTGTAGAGCTGGCGACGGGTAGGGTGCTCATCCGCTGAAGCATTAAAGACCTCCCCGAACAGGTTTTTGGCAATGATCTGCTCAATGATTTGCAGACAGTCTTCCCGATGTATCATATTCACCGGGTCGTCAGCGCCACCCAGCGCTTTGCCCGAAAAGTAGCGGCCAGGTTGATATTCACCGCCAATAAGGCCTGAGAAGCGAAGGACCGTGGTTCTCAGGTCATCATGATTGGTGAACAGTTCTTCAATATCCAGCCATGCGGTGTCAGAGAATGGAGACTCAATTCGTACGGCATCTTCTTCCGTTACTTCGTCGTTATTTTGGGGGTAGACAGACGTTGCACTGATCAGAATAATTTTTTTAACTCTGGATTGCTCAATACGTTGAAGGAGAGCTTTCATCTGGCGAAAGTAAAAGTGGGGCTGACCATCGCCTTTTCCAGGCGGAATATTGATGAAGAGAATATCGGTATCAAGAAACGCATCAATATCACCCTCTGGTTCCGGTGAAAGCCCAATCCTATAAGGCTCCATGGCAACGGCAGAAATGGCTTCCATCTTTTCTTTACGGGTGGTGGAACCCTTGACTGGGTAGCCATCTTTCACCAGTCGTTCGCCTAATGGCATGCCCAGCCAGCCACAACCCAGAATGCTGATGGTTTCTTTCATTATCGATCTCTTTCTTGCTAATGAATTGCAAATGCGAACTTTTTCGCTGATTGTTGCAACAAATGAAACAGTTCTGAATAACCGAGTTACCCGGTAGGGATTCTCTGAAGCGTTCCAATGACATAGAATAGCCATGAAGTTAATAGAGGAAGTGTTGCGTTGAACATTACATTCACTGAAGCCGCACAGAAATATCTTGCCCAATTATTAGAAAAACAGGGGGTTGAGGGGATTGGTGTACGCCTGTTTGTCAGTAATCCCGGCACGCCTCATGCAGAAACCTGCCTTGCCTATTGTAAGCCAGGGGAAGAGAAAGAGGGTGATTTGACCCTGGAGCTTGAGTATTTCAACTGCCATGTGGAAGGTCCAAGTGAGCCTTTTCTGGAAGAAGCCGTTGTTGATTTTGCCGAAGACAAGCTGGGTGGCCAGCTGACCATCAAGGCACCCAACGCCAAGATGCCCAAAGTCAATGAAGACAGCCCTCTGGATATAAAAATCAACTACTTCCTGCAGACGGAGGTTAACCCTGGGCTGGCCTCCCACGGTGGTGTGGTTTCACTGGTGGAACTGGATGATGGTATTGCTGTTCTTCAGTTTGGTGGTGGTTGTCAGGGGTGCGCTGCGGTCGATATGACCCTTAAGGATGGTGTTGAGAAAACGTTGATGGAGCGCATACCGGAATTGAAAGGCGTTCGTGATGTGACGGATCACAGTAATACCGAGAATGCGTTTTACAAATAAAGCATGTCATTTAGAAGAGGGAGGTGGTGTCCACTTCCTTTCTTCATTGTTTCCCTTTTCACCTTTGGTTTTCGGTTTCACCCTATGAAGTCCCCCCTTATTACCCGTGCCGGAAAAGAAAAGCTTGAGCAGGAGCTTCAGTATCTGTGGCGAATAAAGCGCCCTGAAGTGACACAGGCTGTTTCTGAGGCTGCAGCTCTCGGGGATCGGAGTGAGAATGCGGAATATAAAGAAGGAAAGCGACAGCTCCGTGAGATTGACCGTCGTATACGATACCTTAGTAAACGGCTTGAAATCCTGAAGGTTGTCGATTATTCACAAGAGCAGGAAGGCAAGGCTTTTTTTGGTGCCTGGGTTGAGCTGGAAAGTGAAGCTGGTGAACTGCTCCATTGCCGTATAGTTGGCGCAGACGAGATTGACGTGAAAAACAACCACATTACCATCGATTCCCCAATGGCCAAGGCAATGGTTGGGCGTCAGGTCGATGATGAAATTGTGGTGAATGCACCGGGTGGACGCAAAATATGGTTCATCAATAAAATACAGTATCAGCCTTTTTCAGATGATGAATAGGCAAAGCTATGGTTTTTCAGGCTTTATTAATGGTACTTTTACTTAGTGGTAAAGATACCGGTATAACTCTCTGAAATAATGGTGTATCTTCTCCCGCCTTTTTGAAATCCCAAGCTCATTCAATCACCCAGTAGTCCGACGGAACTGTGAAGCGTTATAAACAGGCCATTTTATCCAACTTTTTTGTCACCGAAGACGGCAGTGCTGTGCGTCATCTGGTCGAGGCAAATCTGGATATTGAGTCAAGAAGTGACCGTACGCTCTGTACCGAAGTCCTGAACAGTGACTGTCGCTACGAGGTGTTGGTTAATGGCCATCTTTCCAGTGTCTGCATGATCTGCTCAGCCATTCTTGACCGCAGGATCAGCAATATGCCGGTAGAGCGTAAAGTCAGTTACGGCAAAAAGCAGGCCATTGAGGTCTATACACCACCCGATACCCAGTTATCACTTCTGGGAGGGGGGGAGTTTATTCAGATTACCGAGTGTAAAGTGATCACTGCAATAGAAGAACAGCCCGAGCAAATCGAGCTGTTTATTTGAGTAAAAGTCAGCTTTATAAGACCTTCTAGCGACGCCCCGGCAGAACGTCTTTCAGTTTGTCTCTGATGCTTCGAAGTGTCGTCTCCGTAGTTTTCCAGTCAATACAGGCATCAGTAATGGAAATACCGTATTGCAGGTCATCCAGATTGACGGTCATTTTTTGATTGCCCCAGCCAATATTGCTCTCCACCATCAGGCCCACAATTGACTGATTGCCTTCAATGATCTGGTTGGTCACATTCTCCATCACCAGTGGCTGCAGCGAAGGGTCCTTATTGGAGTTGGCGTGGGAGCAGTCGACCATGATATTTGGCTTAATGCCTGCTTTCTCAAGCTCCTTCTCACACAGTGCCACACTAACGGAGTCATAGTTTGGCTTGCCATTACCACCACGCAGGACAACGTGACCATAAGGATTCCCTTTGGTATGGGTAACCGCAACCTGTCCCTGGCTATTCAGCCCGAGAAAACGGTGTGGACTGGAAACAGACTGCAGGGCGTTAATCGCGACTTCCAGTCCACCATCGGTACCATTTTTAAATCCAACGGCGGAAGACAGACCGCTGGCCATCTCGCGGTGAGTCTGTGACTCAGTGGTTCTTGCGCCGATTGCAGACCAGGCGACCAGATCCTGAAGATACTGAGGTGAGATTGGGTCCAGTGCTTCCGTAGAGGCAGCAATACCCATTTCGGCAACATCCATCAACAGGCGGCGACCGATATGAAGACCTTCTTCAATTTTAAATGAGTCGTTCAAATGTGGGTCATTGATCAAGCCTTTCCAGCCAACCGTCGTTCTTGGCTTCTCAAAATAGACGCGCATCACCAGATACAATGTGTCGTTCAGCTCTTCACTGAGCGCTTTAAGTCGACGGGCGTAATCTTTGGCTGCAGCAACATCATGGATTGAACAGGGACCTATTACCACAAACAGGCGATGATCTTTGCCATCCAGAATATTCCTGATCACTTCACGGCTTTCAGAAACTGTTTTTGCGGCTACTTCCGTCATCGGAATCTCAGCCTTAAGGCGCTCTGGACTCAACAGAACTTCCTGAGATTCAATATTAAGGTCTTCAATGGGTAAAACAGCCATATGCGCGGTTCCGTTTTTTTAAAAGACTTGTTTAAAATCTCCTGATCAGTGGCGTTAGCAGTTGCTGGTAAAAGAAACATAGGGGTAACGATACAGGGTCTCTTGCTTTCACCCTGGCGACTACCGAGTTCCATCAGGTTACGAGTGTATTCCGACGGCTTCTATTTTATCCTTCTGCAACACTGCCCTGATGCCAGATATAAATATGGCAACCATACTGACAGACTGTGACCTCACTCTTTATAAAGCCCTGTTGGCTATGGATTTTCCATTGGCTCAGTGAGGGTTTTCCACTTTATTCAAACTGACACTGGCCTGCAACCCTGGAAAGGGTTAAAAAAGGTATTTCAGGCCCAATCCAAGCAAAATAATGGCCAATATGATGCGCATGAAGGTATCCGGCAGTTTCATGCCGACACGGGTTCCTACATAGATGGCCGGTATAGAGCCAATCAACAGGCTGCCCAGCAACACAAAATCAACATTCCCAAGCCAGATATGGCCAAAGCCTGCCAGCAATGTTAACGGTACCGCATGAGCCAGGTCGCTTCCCACGACCTTGATGGGTTTCAGTAGAGGATAGAGCAGGACTATAGCTGCCGTTCCCAGTGCTCCGGCCCCCACAGAGGAAAGTGTGACCAGAACGCCCAGGAAAATACCGGCAATAAATGTCAGAGGAGTCTGATACTCCTGTGGAATCATCGAGACACCGGAGAGCTGTCTTTTTTTCAAAAAAGGACTCATGAACAGCGACAGCGCAGTGAGGGTTAACATTATCCCAAGGCATAGTGTAAGGATCGGGCTATAATCAGCGCTTCTGTCAAAAAAAACCTTGAGCAGAACAATCGTCAGGGCTGTTGCAGGAAGACTGCCAGCACAGAGAGTTTTGACCAATGTCCAGTCAATGCTTCTCTGACGGTGATGGACAATGACTCCGGTTGACTTGGTAATGGCTGCATACATCAGATCCGTTCCGATGGCGATATGGGCCGGAAAGCCAAACATTAACAGCAGTGGTGTCATCAACGAACCACCGCCGATACCTGTCAGGCCAACCGCAAAGCCAACGCCGGCACCGGTGGCAATGTATGTTAGAAAATCCATAAGCATCCTGAAATTTATGGTCTAAAGTTATAAGTAGCCAAGGCGATGTTTGAAAATATTGACTAAAAATCGATGATTCGCTGGTAACTATATTGACTGGCTTGTATTCTGGAAAAGAATTTAATGTCATTCTTTTATGCCTTATAGAACTAACGGATCCTGTTTCACCTTATTCATTTTTGTCAGCACAACCTGCCTGACCGGAGGCCATCAATGAAGCTGCAACAACTGCGCTATATCTGGGAGGTCGCCCACCACGATCTCAACGTATCAGCTACTGCGCAGAGTCTATACACTTCTCAGCCCGGTATAAGTAAACAAATCCGGCTATTGGAAGATGAGCTTGGCGTTGAGGTTTTTGCCCGAAGCGGAAAGCATCTGACTCGCATTACCCCAGCCGGTGAGAAAATCATTGATACAGCTGGTGAGATTCTGAGAAAAGTTGAGTCGATCAAGCAGGTTGCTCAGGAATTCAGTGACGAGCGCAAAGGCAGCCTGTCCATTGCTACAACTCACACTCAGGCTCGCTATGCCTTACCAGGAATTATCCAGCAGTTTATTGGCCAATATCCCGATGTTGCGCTGCATATGCATCAGGGTACTCCCATTCAAATTGCCGAAATGGCAGCCGACGGTTCTGTTGACTTTGCTATCGCAACGGAAGCTCTGGAGTTGTTCAATGATCTGGTGATGATGCCATGCTATCGCTGGAACCGCTGTGTTCTTGTACCTAAAGATCATCCATTAACCCAGGTTTCTGAACTGAGCCTGAAAGATATTGCTCGATATGCTTTGGTAACCTATGTCTTCGGATTTACCGGTCGCTCTAAGCTGGATGAAGCCTTTATGAATGAAGGGCTGTCACCTCGGGTCGTGTTTACAGCAACTGATGCTGACGTGATCAAAACCTATGTGCGTCTGGGACTGGGCGTCGGGATCATTGCCAAAATGGCTTATGACCCTGAGCTTGATTCAGACCTGGTGCCATTGAATGCTGACCACCTGTTCGAACCAAGCATTACCAAGATCGGGTTCCGACGTGGTACTTTCCTGCGTGGCTTTATGTACGACTTTATTGAAGAGTTTGCACCGCATCTGACCAAAGATGTGGTTCAGGAAGCAATCCTTCGCCATAACAAGGCGGAAGTGGATGAGCTCTTTTCTCATGTTCAGCTGCCAAACCGGTAACTGCGTTCAAGCGGCTTGAATCAAGCCGCTTTTTCCAGTACTTCCTTTACCAGCTTAAAATAGATCGTGTAAATTATCGGTTCACAGCCTTCTTCTTCAACAATAAAAAAAGGGGCTTTCTCCACCTGGTACAGCTCTGCCAGTAAACTGCCTGTGCTATCTGGGTCGCCGTCAACAGCAGTGACAAATTGATCAATCCGGTTGATATGGCCTGAACTCTCCAGCCTTTCCTGTACTTCCTGACATTTTTTACAGAGATTGCCATCGGCCATTATCTTTTTGACCATGGTGATTTTCATAACTCACTCCCCTGGGAATTGTTTTGTTTTCCAATGATTGGCATTGTAGCAGTGGCTATTTAGTCAATAATAGAATCAATACCTATATTTATAGGTTTTTATGCTATATTCTCGACGAGCCTGTCAGGCCGCAATAAGTCTAACCAGCAAAGAGAGAATAACCAATGGATGTCGTCTGTCTTGACCTTGAAGGTGTGTTGATCCCGGAAATCTGGATTGAATTTGCTACGCATACCGGTATTGATGAGCTTAAGGCAACGACTCGGGATATTCCAGATTATGATGAACTCATGACCATGAGGTTATCTATTCTTGATAAGCATAATCTTGGGCTCAATGAAATCCAGGAAGTGATTTCCGGAATGAGGCCGCTGGAAGGCGCTGTGGATTTTGTGAACTGGCTTCGCAGTGAATTTCAGTTGATCATTCTTTCGGATACCTTTTATGAGTTTGCAGACCCTTTTATGGTTCAGCTGGGTCGTCCAACACTGTTTTGCCATCGCCTCGAGGTGGCAGAATCCGGGAAGGTAACTGGATATAAATTGAGACAGAAGGATCCAAAAAGGGCTTCGGTGAAAGCACTGAAAAGCCTGAATTATCGGATTCTTGCTGCGGGTGATTCATACAATGACACCACCATGCTCTCTGAAGCGGATGCTGGCTTTCTGTTCAAGGCGCCAGACAATGTGATTGCAGAGTTTCCTCAATATCCTTCAATTACCAACTACGATGATTTACGGACGGCTTTACTCGCTGCACGAGGTTGAGGAATAGAGCGCACATTTCTGTGCGCTATCTGGTTTATACTTTTGCTCTTCTTTGTATCAGCGCTTTCAGGTGCTCCTTCATTGCCAAATTAGGGGCATCCCAAAGATTGGGTGATGCCTGCGTATTGATCAGTATATTCATATTCGCATTCGCTTCGAAAATCAAAAGTTCTCCATCTTTATTCAAGCTGCAATCGATTCCAAAATAATCGAGCTTCAATTGCTCTGCTATCTGTTTGATTCGTCCTGCCAATTCTGGTGGTGGCGTTTTGTAGAACGTATCAATCCACTGTTTTTCTTCGTTCTGCAGGTCTTTTCTGGATGCCATAAAGTTACGTGCAGTCCGGTGAACCATCCAGTGATCATTAATCAGCATATGCCTGAGATAAGGTACGCCCTCAATAACAACGATGCGGAATTTTCTGTAAAGGTTATCTTCTGATGCAAAGTCCCTGAACTCAATCAGGTAATAGGGCCTTCCATCCAGGGCAAAAGGGTAGAGCTGTTCTTCAACCGCTTTCAGATCATCAATTCTGGTCAGGCTTTTTCCACCATGGGTACCTGCTTCTCTCAGCAGAACCGGACCATCGAAATGAGTCTTGATTTGCCGGCGTACATCATCGGTTGTTCTGGGGGTAAACCGGATGGTTTTTGGTGCCTCAACACCATCAATATTTTGCAGTGCACTGGTCACCAGGTCCCGCCGGGTCTGCCTGATTGACTCTGGATTGTTGATGACGGGAGTCTGTTGCTGTTTGCAGAAATCGATACAGCGCCCCAGTGCATGGCTATGTGTATCAGGATCACTGATCTCATTGAAAATGACAGAAGGGTGAAACTGAAAACCGTATCGCTGGTTTCCGCCAGTCCCTCCAAGAATAAAGCGATGGTTCTTAAAATCCGTTGTATTTTCCATATGGGGAGCAACACTGCTGGAGCCATTCAGCAGATATTGAAAGCGGCCATGGCTATCCAGAACGGCACTGACCTGGTTGTTATTGGCGATGCCACTGATAAATAGAACATCCATATACAGACTCCATTAAACCGGTGTTTTCTGAAAGGTGATATAGAGCAATTCCCAGAGCAGGTGTACTTCCCTGGCTCCATTGATGCTGGTAGCCTCAGTAAAACCAACATACTGGCTTAATGCATCCTGAAGCTTGTGATCTGAAACTCCCTTCAACCCGAAGAGTAAACGACAAAATCCAACCATTTCGTGAACATTGTTGAATATCCAGGGGCAGGGTTTCAATGCATGTTCGACCAGCTTGAGTTGATGATCAGGAGAGTAGCCAGGGTAGGGCGCATCTATCTCGAGATAGCTCCCTTCATGACTTGTCGTGTTATAGGTTCCGGCAAACTCATCAAGGAAGTGACTGATGCCGGAGTTCGCGGCGACATCGGCAAAACAAGACATTACCCCCTGCTTTAATGCATTGGAAACCGAAGTAAGAAACCCGGATTTATTATCAATATGGTGAAGTGCTGCCAGTAAGACTACAAGGTCATAATGGTTTTCCGGGAGCGACAGGTTTTCAAGATCAATCGGATAAATTAGTTCAGATTTTCGAAATGGAGAGCTGGGATCTACTGAATCTAACGAGCTGTACTCTGGCAGGAAGCGCTCAAGGTAGCCACCACCTGAGGGTAAATCCAACACAGTATGGCATCCCTTCACATCTATCTGATCAAACAGACGGATAAACTCAAGATCACGACAGGACGGAAACCATTGCATGGCCTGATCATAGGGGTGCCCCCTTTGCTCAAAGGTCTCTGCATATCGGTTACTCATATGAATACAGTCCCTGTTTATTTTTATATTTGGAAATACAGACAGTGGAAAAAATAAAACAGCTATTTCTGCGACAGAATTCACTTTCTGGGACTAGAGAGGATGCCTGATTGGCTGGTCAATTGCACGATATTTCAGGTAATAAAAAGCACAGGTCAAGCCTGTGCCGAAACATCAAAAATTCAGATGTTGTATGTTTTTATTGATTACTCAAAGCTTATGCGGCTTCGGTTATAGCGAGCCAGTCGTTTGCTGACCCCTTCAACCTTGGCAAGGTCGTGGATAGTGCTGAACTCACCGTGTTGATTTCGATAGTCAACAATGCGCTGTGCTGTTTTTTCACTGACAAACACCAGGGTTTTGTCAATGTCATTGGCACTGGCTTCATTGATATTCAGGCGATCAGATTCACCCGCATGGGCAGTAACGGCCAGAGTTGAGAAAAGAATGGCAGCACCGAGGCTTTTCAGGGAAGACATGAGCATACTCCTTACAGCATTTACTCGTTATTGATTTAATGACTCCTATTAATCGGTTTAGCTCATGGAGGAGGGTGCATCAAACTCCTGCCGTGTCTTGGGTGCAAAAGAGCCCGAATAACGGATATTCAGTATTTGGCGTGTGACTGGTGATTGAAAGTGTCAACTTTCAGGCACAAAAAACCGGCCATAAGGCTGGTTTGTGGGAAATTAGTCAGAGCAATCAGAAATCATAAGTGTATAAAGCTTAAAAAAGACGTAACTATTCAGCACCCTTCATATAAATCTGGAATTTTCTGATTTTTCGACCATCATCTTATACTCAATTTTTCTAACAAATCTCCAGTATGGAACCAGACTTCCCAGCTACTCCGTTTACCGAAGCTCTCCTTAAAGAGAATGAAGAGCTTCGGACCGAGAATGCGCTTTTACGGGAACGTTGCAGCGAACTGGAAGAAAGGGTTAATAAAAACAGTCAAAACAGTAGTAAGCCACCATCGTCAGATGGTTATCAAAAGCCCAGTAAAAAAGGGAGTGATAAAGGTGATACATCTTCCAAAGAAGCCCCCTGCTCCTCACAGGAAACACCGAACCCCAAAAGCCTTAGACCATCTTCAGGCAATAAACCAGGTGGCCAGAAAGGTCATCAAGGCTCTTGTTTGAGACGTGTCGCCTTACCCGATTATGTCAGGCATCTGAAGGTTGAAAAATGTTGCTGTTGCCAGTCTTCGCTTATCGATATTAAACCCACCAAATACATTGAGCGACAGGTTTTTGATCCAGGTAGACCCGGAGAATTTGAAGTTACCGCGTACTGGGCAGACGTTAAAGTATGTCCTTGTGGTAAACGGAACACCGCTGAGTTTCCCCAAGGAGTGAAAGCCGCTGCTCAATACGGAGAAGTGACTCAGGCAATGGCTGT
Source organism: Endozoicomonas sp. (assembly GCF_965196975.1). Classification (NCBI taxonomy): domain Bacteria; kingdom Pseudomonadati; phylum Pseudomonadota; class Gammaproteobacteria; order Oceanospirillales; family Endozoicomonadaceae; genus Endozoicomonas; species Endozoicomonas sp. Next base: position 1,815,568 of record NZ_OZ239981.1, on the reverse strand, counting down.
TCATTTAAACCAGTATCACTTCATCCCATATCACCGGGTGTCTGAGTATTTCAATACTATTTATTGCATGAGTGTCAGCGCAGGCTCTGTTGCCAATTTTGTTGCCTATACCCATGAGAACCTGGCCTCTACTGAGCAGAGTATCCGCGATGCTTTACAAGAAAGTCCGGTTGCAGGAGCGGATGAAACTGGCATGCGGGTTGACGGTTCACTGTGGTGGTTACACATTATGCGAGATGACCAATGGACGCTTTACTACCTCTCAGAAAGGCGAGGTTGTGAAGCAATGGATGCAATGGGCATCCTGCTGACTTTTGCAGGCATTCTGGTTCACGATCATTGGAAGTCCTACTTTGCCTATGCGGCAGTGCATGTGCTTTGTAATGCCCATCATCTGAGAGAGCTTCAGGGAGTTGTCGATAGGGATGCGAATAAGCTGGCTCTGCGGCTGATGAAATTGCTTACGCTCTCCTGGCACTTCTGCAAGAAATACAAAGCAGCCGGTCTGACTCAAATGCCTGGTGCAATACAGCTTCGCATTGAGACGATATACGACCAAATCCTTCAAAGGGCTCTCACGAAGGAAACCGCTTATATGGAAAAACAACGACAGGTGCTTGGACGTAAGAAGGTCAGGAATACCAAGGCCTACAACCTGTTCAAAAGGCTTATTGAGTTTAAGGTTGAAACGTTGCGCTTCATGTCGGACTTTTCAATTCCCTTCGATAACAATGGCAGTGAACGTGATGCCAGGATGGCCAAACTTAAGCAGAAGATCTCAGGCTGCTTCAGAAGCGAAGACGGAGGTACCATGTTTACCCGAATCCGAAGCTATTTATCATCTGCTAAAAAGCAGGGGTTGAACATATTTCAGGCGCTTCTTAAAGCGGTTCGAAATTACAACAATACGCCTTTGCTGGGTGCTGAATAGTTACAAAAAGACTTTAGAAAAGCACATTGAGCCCTAGTTCAGGATAAATAGAACCAGCATTATTCCCAGGCTTCGGCATTAACGATACTGCCTTCTACTATTGCGCCGTCGATGAAAATTCCATAAGTTTCAGCTGAGATAGCTCCATATTTTTCTATCTGCCTGACGAAGCATTTTCGATGACTTGAATACCATTTACGGTATAGCCACCTTCAAATGCATCTCTATAGCGTTCGAAACCAAGATGAACCTCAATATCCCCTTGGTTAATGATAGTGTCCACAGTGTTGTTATCTTCCAGTGAGATGCCTGCGCAGGTATGGTGGTTTGCTGGCTCAATGAAATGTATATCACCATCATTATCATTGAACAACTCATCAACGGAGCTATTGGTATCCAGCTGAGGAACAATAAACATGGATAATATTATCGATACTGAGGAGGGCAGTTCCCTGCAGATGCAAAAGAAGTCTGGATTGAGAGTAAAACGGCAGAGCTGAGCAGGGAACGTTTGAAAACACGCTTGCGAATACTGTCCATAGTGTTCACTTCTTAAGTTTAGATTGAGATGGTGCCTATTCCATAGCTGGCGAAGTGTGAAAAAGTCTTCTTCTGGTCAGTTAACAATAACGGGTTCACGTTTACAACAAAAAACATATAACAACGGTTTACATTGATATAAATTTATGGAAATTGCATTTAGTCAGTCAATTGTTGCCTCAATGAATAAAAGAACAGTATTAAAAATAACACTATGCTTTTGCTTCTGGTTAATGGCTGGTTGTTCCAGCCGCTCAGTTATTCCCGAAATAAACTCTGGGGACTTACAGCAATCATTAAAAGTTGTCGTTTATGATGAGGCTTACTGGCCAATTTATACCTGGTCACCCGAAGAAACCGTGAGCCGTACGCTTAGAATATATATTGAAGGAGATGGTCGTGCCTGGCTGAGGTCCAACCGTCCTTCAATGGATCCAACGCCGGTTAACCGGCTTGTGCATCATTTAATGCTGAAGGATAAGTCACCGGACCTTGCTTACATTGCCCAGCCCTGCCAGTACGTTATGAATGACAGTTGCAACAGGCAGGTATGGACTTTCAACCGCTACAGCCAGAAAGTAATTAATACGATGAATTCTGTTGTGACATCTATGAAAGAGAGTGGGCAGTATAAAGAGCTGGAATTGGTCGGTTATTCTGGCGGCGGAGCGCTGGCCCTCTTAATTGCTGCACAGAGAAATGATGTCACCAATGTTCGAACCGTGGCGGGTAACCTTTCTCCTGAGTTTTTAAACCGTCACCATGGTGTTTCCGAGATGCCTGCAGCACTGGATCCGACTGCTTTCAGTGCTCAATTATCATCAATTGCGCAAGTTCACTATTTTGGGGCCAGAGACTCGACAGTTCCTGGGCAGGTCAGCCAGCACTACCTTAACGCATTTGGGGATGCTTCCTGTATTAATGTAGAGAGAGTCGATGCTGACCACCAATCAGGCTGGATTGAAAAATGGCCACTTTTACTGGAGAGGCCACTGGCATGTGGCCTATGAATAGCGTTGTTTCTATAAACAGGTTTCCAATGTGTTCATCAGGTTTCTTACTTTGGTAATGGACTCCTGATACTCCGATTCACAATCAGAGTCAGCAACGATCGCTCCACCTCCCCAGCAATGTAATTCGCCATCTTTTGCAAGAATAGTCCGAATGGTAATACTGGTATCCATATTGCCATCACAGCTGATATAGCCAATGGAGCCGCAGTAAACAGTGCGTGCCACAGGTTCCAATTCCCTGATGATTTCCATGGAACGTATTTTTGGGGCTCCCGTAATTGAACCACCAGGAAATGTACTTTTGAGCAGGTCTAATGCATCATGATCGTCCATCAGCTCGCCTTTGACGGTACTGACCAGATGGTGGACATTGGCATAACTTTCCAGGGCAAATAGCCGGGGAACAGAAACCGTTCCGGTCTTACAGACTTTACCAAGATCATTCCTCAGCAAATCGACAATCATCAGATTTTCCGATTGATCCTTCTGGCTATGTTGTAACTCTTCAGCAATAGCGCGGTCCTCTTCAGGAGAAAGGCCTCTGGGACGGGTACCCTTGATTGGGTTTGTGGAAACATGACCGTTTTCCAGTCGGATAAACTGCTCTGGAGAGTGGCTGAGAATGGTCATGTCGGGGCGTGAAATAAACGCTGAATAGGGTGCTTTGGTGACGGTTCTTAGCCGTTTGAAAGCTTCCCACGAATTACCGCTATAGGGGGCAGTAAAACGCTGGGTAAGGTTAACCTCATAGCAATCTCCCGCTGTAATATAGTCCTGAATTTGCTGAAAGGCAGCTTGATATTCAGTTGGTGTCTGGGTCGGGACGAATCTTTTGATCAGCTTGAATGATGAATGATCTGACTGCTTAACCATCTGATCAATATTGTTCAAGATTTCATTTTTCAGTGATTCTGAAATATCAGGGTGAAATACCAGGCAGGTTCGTCGTTCCTTATGATCTGAGATCAGAGCCCACTGATAGAGACCGACGGACATCAGTGGTGTTGAGATATCCCGATGGGCTATTCGGCCTGGCTCGAGGTATTCGCACATCTCATATCCCCAGAAACCAACTATGCCTCCCACAAATGGCAATCCTACATTGTCAACTTTGCTCATATGATGAAGACGGTCTGACAATTGCGAAAAAGGTTCTGTATCAGAAAATGTTTCTGTTTTTTGTTGAATGAGGTCTTCAATAATCAAATTACCTTCTGAGGTAAAGGTGAAGTGCATTTCGGGGGCTGCCGTCATGATGTCATAACGGCTGAAATGGTCTTTATAAACTGCCTGATTACCATCAAATGCTGAACTATCCAGAAAACATGGATAAGGAAGATTAATAAAATGTTCAAAGTAGAGACTGGTGTCGTCTTTATATTCCAGTTCCAGAATCGTCAGAGTATTCATACAAGTGTCCGAACAAAACAGCCGGCATTTTAACTGGAGCCGGAGTGCAATGCCATTTTCTATAAAGCATGAATCAGCCGTCAAAAAATGACATAGTGACTATTTTTATTGATCAGCCATGAGCATATAGAGTCTCTGTCATTCTTCCACTGAAATCTCAGGATAAATATGAAAATAATTGTTTTTCTTGGAATTGTTTTTCTAACAATGGGGCACCCGATGGCATACTCAGACCGTAATGATGGCGCCGATTTGCTTTTTATCCATGGTCATGTCATCACGATGAATGATGATCTGCCTCAAGCTGAAGCTGTTGCAATAAAAAATGGCAAGATAATTTATGTTGGTAATAATAAACAAGCAATGATGCTTGCTGGCAGGTACAGCAAAGTCATTAATCTACATGGCCGGACGATGATCCCAGGTTTTCATGATGTCCATATCCATGCGCTTGAAGCGGGTAGTGAAGTGGGAGGGAATTGCTGGCTAAAAGGAAGCCGCTTGAAAGCTTTGAAACCCCAGTTACTCTCCTGTTTGCAAAAGCAGCAGGGTACTGACTGGCTTCTGGCTTATGGTCATGAGTTAGAAACACTGTTGGAGGAGTCTCAAGACCCACGGGGACTTCTGGACAGTTGGATCAATGATCGCCCTGTAGCAATTATGGAGCAGTCTTCGCACTCGGTATGGGCCAATTCTAAAGCATTAATTGCTGCAGGGATCACCGCGTCGGATAAAAACCCCAGGGGAGGCATTATTATGCGTTATACCTCTGGCCCCAGGGTCGGTGAACCCAACGGTATCTTGTTGGAAACTGCGGGTGAGCAGGTATACGATCTGGCATTAAAACCCAATCCAACTGCTGCACTGATTAATTATGAAGGGCTTCAGTGGGTTATGGATGAGTTGCCACAATTTGGAATCACCTCGATTTCTGATGCCCGGGTCTATTGGAAGCGAGGCTGGCTTAAAGTATGGCACCAGGCGGAAGAGAATGAGGACCTCACGGTAAGGGTTAACCTGGGCTTATGGGCCTATCCAAATGAAGATGATGAAAGCCAGATTGAATACCTGAAAAAACAGTTTCGTTATGATCCTGAACGGCTGATGCAAATCAATCAGATCAAGATATACAGTGATGGCATTATCCATAACACCACTGCAGCCCTGAAAGAACCCTACAATGTGAGTCTTTATGGTGTACCAGCAACCGGACTCAATTACTTTGATGAGCAGCGTTTAACGAAATACATCGCCCGATTACAACCTTCTGGTTATGATTTTCACATTCATACGATTGGGGATCGTGGCGTTCACGAAGCGTTAAATGCCATTGAAAGCAACCGATCAGAGAAACCAGACCATCGTCATCGCCTAACTCATGTGGAGATGATAGATGATGATGATCTGCCCAGGTTTGCCAAACTGAATGCGATTGCCGATATGCAGGTTGCTGGGAAATTTACTCTGCCTGAAAATCAATACTGGCAGGAACCCTACCTGGGAAAACGGGCTTTTCGTACTTATCGCCTGAAAGATCTTCACGATTCAGGGGCTCATTATGTCCTGAGCAGTGACTGGACGGTTAATGATCTTAATCCATTTATTGGAATCCATAACGCCGTTAACAGGGGAGAGCAGAGCATTACGGTTGAGCAGGCGCTTAATGCTTATACAAAGGCTGCGGCTTACGTAATGCGAAGTGAAAAACGTACTGGCAGTATTGAAACCGGAAAGGAAGCGGATCTCGTTGTGATTGATCGGGATATCCTTGCGGTTCCCAGAAAATCCATCAAAAATATCAGAGTCTTGTTAACAATGTTGTCCGGTCAGGTAACGTATCAGTCTGCTGAAATGTAGCTCACTCCATTGCAGAATAAACACCTTGCTGCGGAAACTAAGCCCCTCCAGACAAAAAAGCAAAGGCATAGAGCCGCTTTACAACCATCTAAAAATCCAATAATTCGTGAACTTTTAAAACATTGTTTACAATATAAGTAGAAATACGGATTAAAGTTCGGTATAAATGCCACGAATTAAAATATTGTCAACAATGTTTCATAATGCCTATGACGTCGACAGAGTCCACAACTCGTCTTACCCAGGCCAGTGAAGTGACTGAAGTACTGGTTCAGGACATTATCCGAGGCCAGCTGCCAGAAGGGAGTCGAATTTCCGAGCCCGAGTTGTCACGCCGTTACGGTGTTGGGCGCGGACCACTTCGTGAAGCTATTCTCCGGCTGGAAGGCATGGGGCTGGTGGTTCGTGCACCTCATGTGGGTGCCCGTGTCGTGACACTGACACGGCAGGAGTTGTCTGAAATTTTCTCTATCCGTGAAGCACTGGAGGGTATTGCGGCGCGTGAAGCGGCAATAAATATGACCAGTGAAGCACTTGTTGACCTAGGTCAACTCATTGAAAGCCATGCCCGATATGTTGAAGCTCATAATGGTGAAGCCTACATGGACCAGGAAGGCGATTATGACTTTCACTATCAGATCATCAAGGCCTCCGGAAATAAACGATTGATCAGGGCGCTCTGCGATGAACTCTATCATCTGGTACGTATTTATCGACGCTCTTCAAAATCATCAGCACGGCCTGAACAGGCACTGATTGAACACCAGATGATCTATAAAGCCCTCAAGGATCGAGATGGTGAGTTGGCAGAAATTCTTATGCGCCGACATATCGCCCGGGCTCGCCGGGAAATTGAGGCAGCCATTGAGCAGCAGCATGGATAATGCGGTTGTTAAACTCTTAAAACAAGAAGTAAGAACCAGAGGTAACACCATGAATCAAAAGAATAATGCATTGGATCGACTGATTGCTGAGCAGGGCATTGTCACCGCTCCCGGTGTTTACGATGGTATTTCAGCGCGTCTCGGTGAGGAGGCCGGCTTTTCAGCTTTATACGCCAGTGGTGGCGCAATTGCCCGTAGCACAGGCGTGCCTGATATTGGTCTGTTGACACTGACCGAAGTCGTTGACCGGGTTCGTCAGATCGTTGAAGCCACCTCCCTGCCTGTAATCGCCGATGCAGACACTGGTTTTGGCAATGAGGTAAATGTAAAGCGCACCGTAGAGCTGTTTGCCAATGCCGGTGTCAGTGCATTTCACCTGGAAGACCAGGAGTTTCCAAAGCGCTGTGGACACCTGGATGGCAAGTCTCTGGTATCTGTCGAAGAGATGTGCAAGAAAGTTTCAGTTGCTAAAAAATATGCGGGGGATGTCACTGTCATCGCCCGTACGGATGCGATTGCCGTTACCGGCTTTGAAGATGCAATCGATCGTGCCAGGGCTTATGTCGAAGCAGGTGCGGACATGTTGTTTGTTGAAGCCCCACAGACGATTGAACAGATTGAAGAAATTGCCAAACAGGCTCCGGGTCCCAAGCTGATTAACATGTTCTACAGCGGTAAAACACCTCTGGTACCTACTGAAGACCTGAAAGCGATGGGTTATCAGTTGATCATTATCCCCTCGGATCTGCAGCGGGCTGCAGTGACTGCAATGCGTGAAGTACTGAATGTGATCAAGCGTGACGGTAACAGTGGTGCTATTGCCGATGGCATGATGACCTTCCAGGAGCGTGAACAACTGGTTAAAACCAAAGAGTTCCTTAATCCATAAATTGTCGCCTGCTGCTGGTACTTAATTAACCAGTACCCAGCAGCTTTATAGTCAATTTGAGGGAAGTCTTTTTTTCAGGGAATTACAATAATTCCCGGGTGCCGCTGATGAGGTGGGTAGTGTTTCTATCCTTCTGGTGCCCGATACTCAGCAAGTGAACGAAATAAAAAAACGGAGAAGTTCCATGGCAGAGAAGAAATTGAGTGGTGCTGGTCTGCGTGGTCAGTCAGCCGGTGAAACCGCACTGTGTACCGTTGGCAAAACCGGTTCAGGTCTGACTTACCGTGGCTACGACATCAAAGAACTGGCTGATAAGGCCCAGTTTGAAGAAGTCGCGTATCTTCTGCTTTATGGCAAACTGCCGAACCAGACTGAGCTGGACGCCTACAAAACCAAACTCAAAGGCCTTCGCTCTCTGCCGGCTGCGCTGAAAACGGTTCTGGAGCAGATTCCTGCTGATGCGCACCCAATGGATGTGATGCGTACCGGTTGCTCAATGCTGGGTAATCTGGAAACTGAACAGGATTTCTCAGAACAGAACGATCACATTGACCGCATGCTGGCTATTTTCCCAGGCATGATTAACTACTGGTACAACTTCAGCCACAACGGTGTTCGGGTTGATGTTGATACCGATGCTGACTCCATCGCTGAGCAGTTTCTCTGGACCCTGCACAATAAAAAACCTGAGCCTCTGCACGTTCAGGTGATGCATGCCTCTCTGGTCCTTTATGCCGAGCATGAGTTCAATGCTTCAACCTTTACCGGCCGGGTGTGTGCTTCAACCCTCTCTGATATTCACAGCTGCGTAACCGGTGCAATCGGTTCACTGCGTGGTCCTCTCCACGGTGGTGCCAATGAAGCGGCCATGGAAATGATCGAGAACTGGCGCTCTCCTGATGAGGCCGAAGAAAAGATCATGGGTATGCTGGCACGCAAAGATAAGATTATGGGCTTTGGTCATGCCATCTATCGCGAGTCTGATCCGCGTAATGCCATTATCAAAGAGTGGTCTCAGAAACTGTCTGAGCAGGTGGGTGATGAGTGCCTGTATGCGGTTTCTGAGCGCGTTGAAGCGGTCATGTGGCGCGAGAAGAAGCTGTTCTGTAACGCGGACTTCTTTCATGCCTCAGCCTATAACTTTATGGGGATTCCTACCAAGCTGTTTACCCCAATCTTTGTCTGTTCACGGGTAGCAGGCTGGACCGCTCACGTTATGGAGCAGCGCGCTAACAACCGTATTATCCGTCCATCTGCTGACTATACTGGCCCGGAAACAGCCAACTGGGTCGCTATTGAAGATCGCGATTAATCACAAAGATTACAAGGTGCACAAAGAAGAAAGTTATCTGTGTGCTCCTTGTATTCTTCGTGGTTCATAACAATAAATTTCTTGCCCGGTGGACGTTCGACGTATGAACACTGATTTTCGTAAAGCCTTACCCGGCACCCAGCTGGATTATTATGACACCCGTGAAGCCGTGGAAGCGATTCAGCCGGGCGCTTATAAAACCTTGCCCTATACCTCCCGAGTACTGGCTGAACAGCTGGTTCGTCGCTGTGATCCGGCAACTCTGACCGATTCCCTGAAGCAGATTATTGAGCGCAAACGAGACCTGGATTTCCCCTGGTATCCTGCCCGTGTTGTCTGCCATGATATTCTTGGCCAGACAGCGTTGGTTGATCTTGCCGGATTGAGAGACGCCATTGCCGAGCAGGGCGGTGACCCTTCCAAGGTTAATCCGGTTGTGCCCACCCAGCTGATTGTTGACCACTCTCTGGCGGTTGAGCACGGCGGTTTTGATCCAGATGCGTTTGAAAAAAACCGGGCCATTGAAGATCGTCGGAATGAAGACCGTTTCCACTTTATCGAGTGGACCAAAACCGCCTTTGAAAACGTTGATGTGATTCCTGCTGGGAATGGCATCATGCATCAGATCAATCTGGAAAAAATGTCTCCGGTTATTCAGGCTCGTGATGGTGTCGCCTATCCGGACACCTGTGTCGGTACCGACAGCCATACGCCGCACGTGGATGCCCTGGGTGTTATAGCCATTGGTGTTGGTGGTCTGGAAGCGGAAACCGTTATGCTGGGCCGACCTTCCATGATGCGCCTTCCTGATATCGTAGGCGTTGAGCTGGTTGGGCAACGTCAGCCGGGGATTACGGCGACCGATATAGTGCTGGCCCTTACCGAATTCCTGAGAAAAGAGCGTGTGGTTTCATCCTACCTCGAGTTCTTTGGAGAAGGGGCTGCCAACCTCACCATTGGTGACCGTGCAACCATTTCCAATATGACGCCAGAGTTTGGTGCATCAGCGGGGATGTTCTACATCGATGAACAGACCATTGATTATCTCAAGTTGACCGGCCGTGAGCCTGAACAGGTGGCTTTGGTCGAAAATTACGCGAAAACTACCGGTCTCTGGGCAGATGATCTGAAAACGGCTGAATATGAGCGGGTGCTGAGATTTGATCTCTCTACGGTTTGCCGGAATATGGCAGGGCCATCCAACCCGCATCGCCGTTTGCCGACATCCGAGCTGGAAAGTCGTGGTGTGGCCGGACAGTGGGAAGAGCAGGAGGGCTTGATGCCCGATGGTGCAATCATCATTGCTGCTATCACCAGCTGCACCAATACCAGCAACCCCCGTAACGTCGTTGCTGCCGGGCTGGTGGCCCGGAAAGCTAATGAACTTGGGCTTGTACGGAAACCCTGGGTGAAGTCTTCGTTTGCACCAGGCTCTAAAGTCGCCAAACTCTATCTTGAGGAAGCCGGTCTGCTTTCTGAGATGGAAAAACTGGGCTTTGGTATTGTCGCCTACGCCTGCACTACCTGTAACGGCATGAGCGGGGCGCTTGACCCTGAGATCCAGCAGGAAGTCATTGATCGGGACCTCTACGCAACCGCCGTTCTCTCTGGAAACCGTAACTTTGATGGTCGGATTCATCCTTACGCGAAGCAGGCTTTCCTTGCGTCTCCACCGTTGGTGGTGGCTTACGCCATTGCCGGTACCGTGCGCTTTGATATTGAAAAGGATGCACTGGGTACGGATAAGGATGGTAACCCCATCACCTTGAAAGACATCTGGCCCAGCGATAAAGAGATTGATGCGATTGTTGCTGAATCCGTGAAACCAGAGCAGTTTAACCAGGTTTACATTCCCATGTTTGATCTGGGCAAGGTGGAGCAGGCCGAAAGTCCTCTATACGACTGGCGTTCCATGAGTACCTACATTCGCCGTCCTCCTTATTGGGAAGGTGCATTGGCGGGTGAACGAACCCTGAAAGGCATGCGTCCTCTGGCGGTTCTGGGTGATAACATCACCACGGATCACCTGTCACCTTCCAATGCGATTCTGGCCAGCAGTGCCGCCGGTGAATATCTGGCGAAAATGGGGCTGCCGGAAGAAGACTTCAACTCCTATGCCACACACCGTGGTGATCATCTGACAGCACAGAGGGCCACCTTTGCCAACCCGAAACTGCTGAATGAGATGTGTCTGGATGCTGACGGTGAGGTCAAGCAGGGCTCTCTGGCCAGAATTGAGCCTGAAGGCAAAGAAACTCGCATGTGGGAAGCGATTGAGACCTACATGGATCGTCGCCAGCCACTGATTATTGTTGCCGGAGCGGACTATGGCCAGGGGTCATCCCGTGACTGGGCAGCCAAAGGGGTTCGGCTTGCCGGGGTTGAGGCGATCGTGGCAGAAGGGTTTGAGCGTATCCATCGTACCAACCTGGTTGGTATGGGTGTACTGCCACTGGAATTCAAGGCTGGCACAACCCGCAAGACATTGGGGCTGGATGGTACTGAAACCTACGATGTCATCGGTGAGCGGACTCCGGGTGCGACACTGGCTCTGTTGATCCACCGTGCAAACGGAGAAACCGTTGAGGTTCCGGTAACCTGCCGCCTGGATACCGCTGAAGAAGTATCCGTATACGATGCCGGCGGTGTTCTGCAGCGTTTCGCCAAAGATTTCCTTGAATCCGAAGCCGCAGTCTGATCATCCTCACGCTGGCCTTTTATCAGAGGGCCAGCACAACACTCTTAATGACAGAAGGAGCTATTCTATATGGCTCATCCTCCACAGATTAAGGTTCCTGCCACCTATATGCGGGGCGGAACCAGTAAAGGCGTTTTTTTTAATCTCACCGATCTTCCAGAAGCTGCACAGGCTTCAGGCAAGGCCCGTGATGCCCTGTTGCTCAGGGTGATTGGCAGTCCAGACCCATACGGTAAGCAGATTGATGGTATGGGTGGTGCAACGTCCAGTACCAGCAAAACGGTGATTCTCTCGAAAAGCACCCAGACTGGCCATGATGTCGACTACCTCTTTGGCCAGGTATCCATAGATAAACCGTTCGTGGACTGGAGTGGCAACTGTGGAAACCTGACCGCAGCCGTCGGCGCATTTGCCATCAACAGTGGGCTGGTTAATGCTGAACGGATACCCGACAATGGCATCGCCACAGTACGGATCTGGCAGGCCAATATCAAAAAAACCATTATTGCCAATGTGCCAATGACCGACGGTAAAGTGCAGGAAACGGGTGACTTTGTCCTGGATGGTGTGACTTTCCCGGCCGCTGAAGTTCAGGTTGAGTTTCTTGATCCTGCGGATGGCGAAGGCGCCATGTTTCCAACAGGCCACCTGGTGGATGATCTTGAGGTTCCAGGCGTTGGGTTGTTAAAGGCCACCATGATCAATGCCGGTATTCCTACCATATTTATCAATGCTGAAGACATTGGTTATCAGGGAACGGAACTGCAGGAAGTGATCAACGGTGATGAGAAAGCGCTGGCCATGTTTGAAAATATCCGGGCCCATGGCGCACTGCGGATGGGCTTGATCAGCAGTCTTGAAGAAGCCGCGACCCGACAGCATACGCCGAAAGTCGCTTTTGTTGCTGAACCGAAAAGTTATCCTTCTTCCAGCGGCAAAGCAGTCTCTGAAGACGATATCGATCTGCTGGTCAGAGCACTCTCTATGGGTAAACTTCATCATGCCATGATGGGAACCGCTGCAGTGGCCATTGGCACAGCAGCGGCCATTCCGGGAACTCTGGTTAACCTGGCTGCCGGTGGTGGTGAACGAAACTCGGTTCGCTTTGGTCACCCCTCGGGTACATTGAAAGTCGGAGCAGAAGCCGTGCTTAAAGATGGTCAATGGTCGGTGACCAAAGCCATCATGAGTCGAAGTGCCAGAGTCTTGATGGAAGGCTGGGTACGTGTGCCTGCTGATACTTTTAAATAACACGAATAAGGAAGTATGGTTAAGCCATACTTCCATCCTTTCTATTTAAGCCTTCTTACCAGGCAGGCCTGATCCATTATGCGGGTGGCAATCTCTTCAACGGAAAACTCAGTGGTATCAATGTAGCGGATCTGCTCCTGCTGGTAGATCTGTTCCACCATCTGTACTTCATACTGGCACTGTCTGATTGATGAATAGCGACTGTTTGGTCGCCGTTCATTTCTGATGCCTGAGAGCCGGGCCGGATTGATGGTCAATCCAAAGAGGCGTTCTTTATGAGGTCGCAGAAAGTCAGGCAGTTTGATGCCCTTATCAAGATCATCCTCAGTAATGGGATAATTGGCAGCAAAGATACCAAACTGTAACCCCAGGTAGATGCATGTCGGTGTTTTACCCGAACGGGAAGCTCCCAGCAGAATGATATCGGCCTTTTCATAGTGCCGGATACGGGCACCGTCATCATTATCAAGAGCGAACTGTACCGCTTCAATGCGACGGTGATAGCTGTCGCTGCTGGTTGTTGAGCGCTTCTTGCCGACGGTATACAGCGGGTGAGAGCCTAATTCCATCTCCAGGCCGGGAAGAAAGGTATCAAAAAGGTCAATAATATAAGCGCCACTGGTATGCAGAAGTTTGCTGACCTCTTCATTGAGCACGGTCATAAAGACGATAGGCTGAACCGCCTCATGCTGATGTGTTTCTTTTATAAGGGCTAGAGCCCGGACTGCTTTTTCGGAGGTATCAACATATGGCAGAGTGTTGTGACGAAATTTAGGTCCGGAAAACTGGGCAAGCAGGCTTTGCCCAAACGATTCAGCGGTAATACCAGTACCATCAGAGATAAAAAAAACTGATCGCTCCATTCAATACACTCCAGCAGCAATTTTGTGATTAACGTCTCGAGAAAACACCATTTTTAGGAGTTTCTGGTACACATTTAAAAAACAATGCGATCCAGGTTAAAAAACTCTTCCAATCTATAACATTTTCTAACAAACTATACCGGATTCTTCCCGATGAGAGAACCAGTGTCGTCTTATCAGCAGTACTATGACAGCCTTTTTGATGGCCCGGGAGCCGATTAGACTTAAATTCTGACAGGCCCTGGCGCAGTCGGTGCATTCTCAACGGTGAAACCCATGGTAGTCCTTTGAAGTACAGGCAGGAGAGTGGCTTGAACAGTTCATCTTTACCAGAGTTTGTAGTGGGCCTGGATGCTCTGGGCAATAGTGATGTAGAGCGAGTCGGTGGTAAGAACGCCTCGCTGGGAGAAATGCTCAGTCATCTTGGCAAGGCAGGGGTTCGTGTGCCGGGTGGTTTTGCCACCACCGCTGAGGCCTATCGTGACTTTCTTGATGGCTCCGGGCTGTATGATCGTATTCATACCCTGCTGGATGAACTGAATATTGATGATATTCAGCAATTAACGCAGGCAGGTGCCAGAATTCGCCAATGGATTATGGATGAACCATTCCGGCCCGAATTTGAAGAAGCCATTGTCAACAGCTATCGTGAGCTCTGTGGTGATCAGGATGATCTTGCGGTTGCCGTTCGCTCATCAGCAACGGCGGAAGACCTGCCCGATGCCTCCTTTGCCGGACAGCAGGAAACCTTTCTGAATATTCGCGGCGCACAGAATGTTCTGCGAGCGGTTCGAGAAGTCTTTGCCTCTCTTTTTAATGATCGTGCGATTTCATACCGCGAGCATCAGGGCTTTGATCATCGGGATGTAGCATTGTCGGCGGGTATTCAGCGGATGGTCCGGAGTGAAACAGGCTCTGCTGGTGTGATGTTTACCTTGGATACCGAGTCAGGCTTCCGCGATGCCGTATTTATCACTTCCTCCTATGGTCTGGGAGAGACAGTGGTTCAGGGGGCGGTAAACCCGGATGAATTTTATGTTTACAAGCCCGCACTGGAAGCAGGGCGCTCTGCCATTCTCCGACGCAATATGGGCAGCAAGGCGATTCAGATGGTTTACGGTGATGCCGGAGAAACCGGGAGATCGGTTCAAACTGTGGATGTCGACCTTGAGAAACGTCAGCAGTTTTCCATTAATGATGCCGATGTGCTGGAGCTGGCCCGTCAGGCTATGGCAATCGAAGCACATTATGGCCGACCAATGGATATCGAGTGGGCCAAGGATGGGGATGATCAGCTGCTTTATGTGGTTCAGGCCAGGCCAGAGACAGTTCAAAGCCGAACTGAGTCCAGAACCCTTGAGCGTTACCGCCTCTTGAAGCAGGGCAATATCCTTGCAGAAGGTCGAAGCATTGGTCAGCGCATCGGTCAGGATAGAGTCTGCCTGGTGGATGATCTGGCGGATATGGATCGGGTTCGGGATGGTGATGTTCTGGTGACGGATATGACGGATCCGGACTGGGAACCTGTCATGAAACGTGCCTCAGCCATTGTAACCAACCGTGGGGGGCGTACCTGCCATGCAGCCATTATCGCCAGAGAGCTTGGTATTCCAGCGGTCGTAGGGTGTGGTGATGCAACCGATCGACTGAAAGATGGTCAGGCGGTTACCGTTTCCTGTGCCGAAGGGGATACCGGCTTTATCTACGAAGGTGAGCTGCCATTTGAACACCAGAAGAAAGACCTGGATCAGATGCCAGAGCTGCCATTCAAGATCATGATGAATGTGGGTAATCCTGACCGGGCTTTCAGTTTCTCCCGACTGCCTAATGCCGGTGTCGGTCTCGCTCGACTGGAATTCATCATCAATAAGATGATTGGTGTTCATCCCAAGGCGTTGCTGAACTACGACAGCATGCCTGATGCCGTCAAACAGCAGATTGATGAGCGCATGGCGGGCTATGGTGATCCTGTTGATTTTTACGTCGAGAAACTGGTTGAAGGTGTAGCGTCTATTGCTGCAGCTTTTGCCCCTGAAAAGGTTATTGTCCGACTCTCAGACTTTAAGTCTAACGAATACGCCAACCTGATTGGCGGAAAGATCTATGAGCCTCATGAAGAGAACCCGATGTTGGGCTTCCGTGGTGCTTCGCGCTATATCTCGGAATCATTCAGAGATTGTTTTGAGCTTGAGTGCCGGGCCATGAAGCGGGTGAGGGAAGAGTTCGGTCTGACCAATGTTGAACTGATGGTGCCATTCGTCAGGACGCCGGATGAAGCTCATCAAGTTATCAAGATCATGTCAGACTTTGGGCTCCGTCGTGGCGAAAATGATCTGAAGATCATCATGATGTGTGAGCTGCCATCCAATGCGCTGTTGGCTGATGAGTTCCTGGATTACTTTGATGGTTTCTCTATCGGTTCAAACGATATGACTCAGCTGACTCTGGGACTTGATCGCGATTCTGGTCTGATTGCTCACCTTTTTGATGAGCGCAATGCTGCGGTCAAGCAATTGCTGTCCATGGCTATTCAGGCCTGTCGCCGGCAGGGTAAATACATTGGTATTTGCGGCCAGGGTCCTAGTGATCATCCGGATCTTGCCCGCTGGTTGATGGAGGAGGGGATTAATACCGTTTCCCTGAATCCGGACTCGGTTCTGGAAACCTGGCTCTATCTGGCGGAATGATTCTGTAAAAGACCGTGATAGTCATTGCCATATCGGCATTTCAGTCATTTATGGCAGTAACTCAAAGGCCATAAACCTCACAAAGCGCTGTGAAGTTTGTGGTTTTTTTGTTTATCATTTCAGCCATGATTGCCATGGGAGAATAATAATGAGCTTTACTACCCCTGATCTGTGCGATGACTTTGCCGATAAAATTCAGGTGGTTGAGCCGGGTTTTAAAAGCCTTGGCGGGAAAACCATTTTTGGTGGTGAGATTGTCACGATCAAATGCCATGAAGATAACTCCATGGTTCGGGAGCAGGTTTTCAGTGATGGTCAGGGTAAGGTACTGGTCGTTGATGGAGGTGGTTCCCTTAGAAGGGCATTGCTGGGTGATATGCTGGCAGAACAGGCCGTCAGTAACGGTTGGCAGGGGGTTGTTGTCTATGGCTGTATCCGGGACGTGGAAGTGATTTCGCAACTCCAGCTGGGGGTTCACGCTCTCGCTACCCATCCAATGAAAACGGATAAAAAAGGACTTGGAGAGGTCAATATACCGATTCGCTTCCATGGCACCGATTTTATTCCTGGTCATTTCCTTTATGCAGATTTAAACGGTATTGTTGTTTCCGCAGAACGACTTGTTTAATTGTCTGAAGCCCTGTTTTATTGAATTCTAGGACTACCTGAACAGGGCAATTTTCAGTCAGTCATAAATAACGATTCTTTCTATAATAAGTCACTGTTTAACAAGCCTTTTCATAAGTTATTATCGTTGATGATTAATTAAACACTTTTTCGGAAATTACTGATCTAAAACGACGAATTTATTGTAAAAAGGCCAAGGTTTTCTTTCGTTTTTGCGGTAATATCCGCCCCCATCAAAGCGTCGGGACATCATTCACCTGACCGCCATTCACACTAGAACCCCCCTCTGACGGAGAAAACTCCAGTGAGAAAGACCAAGATCGTCTGTACCATCGGCCCTAAGTCTGAATCCCATGAAATGCTGACCAAGCTGGTCGACAATGGCATGAATGTGATGCGACTGAACTTCTCCCATGGTGATTTTGACGAGCATGGTGCCCGTATTGCCCGTCTGCGAGAAGTAATGGCTGAAACCGGTAAGCGTGTTGCCATTCTTCTGGACACCAAAGGCCCTGAAATCCGTACTGTTAAGCTGCAGAATGGCGATGATGTCATGCTGACTGCTGGACAGGAATTTACTTTAACTACCGACACATCGGTTGTTGGAGACAGCACCCGCGTAGCCGTTACCTATGCAGGCCTGACTGCTGACCTGAAACCTGGTAACACTGTGCTGCTGGACGACGGACTGATTGAGCTGACCGTAAAAGAAGTCAGGGCTCAGGAAATCGTCTGTGAAGTTAAGAACAATGGTGAACTGGGTGAAAACAAAGGTGTAAACCTGCCGGGTGTTAAGGTTAACCTGCCTGCTCTGTCAGAAAAAGACAAAGCGGATCTGGTCTTCGGTTGCGAACAGGGTGTTGACTTTGTAGCCGCTTCCTTCATCCGCAAGGCCAGTGACGTCAAAGAGATTCGTGAGCTGCTGGATGCCAATGGCGGCCAGGAAATTCAGATCATTTCCAAGATTGAGAATCAGGAAGGCGTTGATAACTTCGACGAAATTCTGGCCGTCTCTGATGCCATCATGGTTGCCCGTGGTGACTTGGGTGTAGAAATCCCAGTTGATCAGGTAATCTTTGCCCAGAAGATGATGATCAACAAGTGTAACCATGCCCGTAAGCCGGTTATTACTGCTACCCAGATGCTGGATTCCATGATCAAGAATCCTCGTCCAACCCGTGCAGAAGCCGGAGACGTAGCCAACGCTATTCTGGACGGTACTGATGCGGTTATGCTGTCTGGTGAGAGTGCGAAGGGTAAATATCCTGCAGAGTCAGTTGCTGTCATGGCGACCATCTGTAACAGCACTGACGGCAGCATGGAGCTGCGCGTTGAAGATTTCGATGCTGAGATCGACAACTACCGCAGTATCACTCAGGCGGTATGTCGTGGTGCGGTGAAAACTGCTGATATCCTTGCAGCCAAGCTGATTATCGTTGCCACTGAACAGGGTAAGTCTGCACGCTCACTGCGTAAGTTCTTCCCTAAAGCCCAGATTCTGGCTCTGACGTCTTCTGAAAAGACAGCTAACCAGCTGAGTCTGAGCAAGGGCGTTACCACCAGCCTGGTACCACAACAGGAAAACACCGATGCATTCTATAAGCTGGGTAAAGAGCTGGCTGTAAACCACGGTTTCGTTCAGTCTGGTGATCTTGTTGTTATGGTTTCCGGAGCTCTGGTTGAATCTGGCACAACCAACACTGCTTCTGTCCATGTAATCGACTAACTCCCTTAATCATACCTGGTCAACGCGCTTACCTGCCTCTTCCCCAGTTGGAAGTTGGCAGTTAAGCTGCTTAAAAAGACACCTCATTTCATTGCTTTCTCCCCAAAAATATTAACTCTTTAAAGATTTTGGTTTCACTTCGGTAAACACTTTTATGATTGCTGCCGACAATAAGTAGCATCAAGTCAGCTACGGAGCTTCAGCGATGAAGGGAATCATCTTTACTGAATTCATTGAAATGGTGGAGTCGCGCTTCTCGGTCGAAGTCGCAGAACAGATTATCGAGGCTGCCGATCTGCCCTCCGGCGGAAGCTATACATCACTGGGTACTTACTCGCATCATGAAGTTTTGAAGCTGGTTATCAAACTGTCTTCTGTAAGTGGCGTTAATCCTGCTGATCTTCAGTTTGTTTTTGGTGAGTATCTGTTTGGCCGATTCAACGAAGTTCATCCTGAATTTTTTGATGGGGTGCAAGGCTCATTTGAGTTTTTAAGTAAAGTTCAGGAATACATTCATGTAGAAGTGCGGAAACTTTATCCTGAGGCTAATCCTCCCACGTTGACCTGTAAACGTATTGATGATCACCACATGGAACTTCATTATGTGTCTCACCGTCCTTTTGCTCCATTGGCTTTTGGCTTGATTAAAGGATGCGGCATCCATTTTGGAGAAAACCTGACGATTCATTATGAGCCGCTACCAGGAACTGGTGACGGTACCGAAGCTCGCTTTCATTTGACTCTGGAAGGTTAATTGCGGATGGACGATAAAGCCTGGGAAAAACGCTATGAACGGGAGAAAGCCGCTCGTCTTCAAGCCGAAAAAATAGCGGAAGAAAAAACCAGGGAAATTTATTATCGAAATCTTGAGTTGAAAAAACTGGCAGAGACTCTGGAAGAACAGGTCAAAGAACGAACTGCTCAACTTGAGTCCAATAACCATCGATTGGTTGAGTCCAGAAATACGTTGCGGACACACCAGCAGGAATTGCAGGAAATCAACCAGCGTTTACAGGAAAAAGCCGCTGAGCTTGAAAAAATCAGTCATCATAAATCGCAGTTTCTGGCAAATGTATCCCATGAATTAAGAACACCGCTGAATAGCCTGATGATTCTGGCAAGCATTCTGGCGGAGAATCATGAAGGAAATCTAACCACTGACCAAGTTCAATCTGTTCAGATAATTTTTAATAGTGCCAATGAGTTACTTGAGATTATTGAGGATATACTGGATATGTCCAAGGCTGAGGCTGGCGAGCTCAGTATTTTTCAGGAGGACATTCTACTGGGCGATATCTGGCGAAGCCTGGTTGACCAATTTATGCCTGTCAGTAAGGAAAAGGGAGTTAACTTTGAAGTTATCTGTGCTCCCAACCTGCCTGAATGGATTCATACCGACCGAAAGCGTCTGAAACAAATTCTTAAAAACCTGTTGGCCAACGCGTTTAAGTTCACACCGAAAGACGGTTCCATTAAACTCTTGATCCATAAGGAAACTTGGCGTCTTGGCAGAGATTATTCTTCAGAAGGACTTGTTTTCCAAGTTACTGATACCGGGGTGGGGATTCCTGAAGAAAAACATGAAACTGTTTTTCATATGTTTAAACAGGCTGATGGAACAACCAGTAGAAAATACGGAGGGACGGGGCTTGGGCTCTCCATTTCGAGAAAGCTGGCGCGCCTGCTTGAAGGTGATTTAACCCTGGAAAGTAAAGAGAATCAGGGCTCTACCTTTTCACTGATACTTCCCCCCTTAACGCTGGTCACTACTGAAGAATCCATCCGGAATATTAATAGTGAATTTATTATTGTCAGCGATGAGGACAATACTGAGCCTTTTACTGGGCAGGAAGTACTATTGGTGGATGACGACCTGAGAAACAGCTTTGCACTTTCTCGGTTATTGGAAAGTTATGGACTTCGGGTTCATCTTGCGGAAAGTGGTCAGCAGGCCCTCGACTTTCTGGAGGAAAATAAACAGATTGAGCTGCTTCTTTTGGATCTGATGATGCCGGTTATGGATGGCTGTGAAGTCCTGAAACACCTGCGTGGCAAGGTGGAATTTCGATTAATGCCCGTAATTATGCTAACAGCAAGTATGCTGAAAGATGATGAAATGCGTTGTCGAGCGGCTGGTGCAGATGACTATTTACAAAAGCCTGTAGAAATAAGGGTTCTGATGGACCATATCCGGAGTTGGATTACTGCCTGATTGAAACTTTTTTATCTTCTTTTGATTGCAGTATGGAAGCATACTTCTCAGGATCAACATTGCCCCCGCTTGCAATAATAACCACTGTTTTATTTTCAAAAAGTTCCGGATTTTCCATGATCGCGGCAATAGCAACAGCACCGCTGGGCTCCAGTACAAGATTCATCTCCTGAAAGCCAATCCTGACTGCATCATGAACTGTATCACTGTTAACGGTTATTCCCCTGACATTGGTTTGAAGAGTGATGTCCAGATTCGCCACGCCAGGCTCAAGAGCCATTAAAGCATCACAGTCGGAAGGGATACTTCCATCAGCGCGACACCTCTTTCCCTGTTTGAGAGACAGGTTCATCCCTTGATAACCATCTACTTCAACAGCCCAGACCTCGGCCACGTTGGTAAACACCAGGCTAGATCCTGCAACAAGGCTGCCGCCGCCAACTGGGCAAAGGAGGTGGTCACACATCTGATTTTTTTCTTCCAATTGACCCTGTAACTCTAAGGCGACAGAAGCCTGACCAACAATAATTTCATAGTCATCAAAGGGGTGCAGTAATGTTGCGGAGTGTGTTTCAGCCAACTCCCTGGCCATGTCACTCGCCGCTTCTTCTCTGGATGGAGTTACTGAATGGCAAAGGATAACCTGAGCCCCATAATATTCCGCATTTTGAATTTTAGCCTTTGGGGCATCATGAGGCATTACCAGTCTCACAGGTATTTTGAGTATCTGACCAGCGGCAGCCAGCCCTGCAGCAAAGTTGCCCGAAGAATAAGCAATAACCCCTCGCTCTTTTTGTTCATGATTAAGGTTAAGGAGTCTGTAAAGAGCCCCCCTGAACTTAAAAGCGCCGGTAACTTGAAGGGACTCAGCCTTAACCAGAACTTCTCCATGGATGAGCTGACTTAAATGATCGGATCTTATCAGCGGAGTTGTCCTAACGAACCTTCTGATCTGTTCATAAGCACGGCTGATCGTGTTGTGGTTGGGGAGTGTGCTGAAAACTGGTACTTCTGTCATAGGTTTATGATTAATGGCGCCAAGCGGATAAGAAACATGTAGGCGGGTCTAAGGGTTTGCAACTTAATTCCCAACCAACATACAAGATAGTCGATGATTGGCAATTGGGGCACTCTGGAGGCAGCATTGTCATCATCAGATGATTTGAACAGGATTATCCCTCATCAGAAAATGTGTTTGAGTGGTTACAGGCTTCGCTAACCGGTTGATCACAGCAGGAACAATTGAGGTTATTGCCCCAATTCCCGTAAAGAGAGTTACCGTCATTGGACAGATCTTAGTATTTACAGCCCTGTTTAAATAGCCAAAATAAGCGAGTACATCCCCAACAATCGTACCAGTAGTGCCGGTGATGGATGTGTAAAGATACGTTTTTTTAATCAGTTCATTGAAAAAGTTGGGTACTAGACTTTCCAATTTGTCGAAAAGCCTGCAAATTGCTCTACAGACTTCTTCGAACTGTGTATTGATGCGGGTTCTTGCATGATTTTTCTGTATGAGTTCACCGCATTGGAACAACCCATCAATAAAGCCAACACTTCCCATGAATAATATGGCAGCAACTCCAAAGTCAGGGTATCCAAGATAAACAGCAATATCTGCACTCACCGTTCCTGCTGTTGCGTGGATTATGGTGCGCTGTAATAACAACTTGAGAACGGTGACTGCATCCAGCGAAATGACTTCGCTATCTTGTTGCTCATGCATGAGTTCTTTGCAAGTAAGCAATCCTGCAAACAGAGTTGGGAGAAAAATAATTAAGGGGCATACAATGTCTGGTACCGCATCTGTCTTCAAATGACCGGCATCATTTAAATGAGACAGTAAATCTGCAGGAACTGTGGAGGCAGCAGCAATTAAAGAGCAGTTGTAGTAAAGCGTTCTGAAAGCATTTTTACAAGAGTCTGGGATAAAGTCCTGAATACTATTGAGTCTTTGGTGAATCCATCTGCAAGCTGAAAGAGAATAAGAAGCGCATTGCCTGTTTTTTTCTCCAATTTTATAAATACCATCAATCACACCAACCGATGTCATGGTTACGATGACCGTTGCTGCATAATATGGGTGTTTCAGGTAATTGAGAATATCTGCAAGTGCGGTGCTTGATGCCGCATGACGAAACATGCGTTTGCTGAAAATTAAAATAACATCATCTACTGTAAGAAACGGGCTCTGACGTTCTTCACTTGCGCTTAGGCTTTCAAGCAGATTGGCAACGGTATCTAGAGAGGCTCTACTTTCTGACAGATGCAATTGGCATAAATTAGAGGCGTTGCCATTGCTAACTAACGAAACCGTTTCTGTTGTGTTAACAGATACTAAAGGATTCTCCAGGTCTGGTGCTGGCAAGTTGATTGTTTCATTAGACATACCTCGAGTAGATGAAGCCCCGGCATTGTCTGAAACTTCATGCTCTTTAAAACTCTGGTATATATGGTAATCAGACCTGTTCGTAGGTTTTCCTAAATAACCTATACAACCTGTATCAGAGTTAATGCATGGCCAGGAGTTATTCCTTCGTAGTTGACATGACGGCGATTCCGTTCTGATCGATCTTTCTGATAAAAAACGGATTTGATGCGCTAAATCATGGGTGATTGCTTCTTTTTTCGTTGAACTGTCTGGAGGAACTGAGCATATGCCAGGATCTGAGGACAGCGTATGTATAGATGCTGGGTTTGCGTCATCCAGATGCCCTGGTAGCGAAACAGTTACTCTCTGGCTTCCTGTTACACGAGGCATAAAACATTGATTCTCACAAAGTTAAGCTGCTCATAATGACAAGCACAGCCAGTACAAGTTCATGAGAAACTTTTCTAAGTGATCCAAAATGATCGAGCCGGGAAGAAGCACCCACCACGGCTTAAAGTGATGAGCGCGAAGTGAGCTTAATTCAGGCAGGTTTTACCGACAATCGGAATATCCAGTGGGTCGCAGTTATAAATCAACCGTCCCCGGTCACCATGCAGGTAGTCCAGCAAATGTTCAGATCTTTTGCTGGGAGCCATGCTGGTAGCTGGCTGCTCCTGAAGTTCTGAAACCGGGCGTGGATAACTGGCCCAATCTTTTGGTGGGTGCCAGCCGGGCGGCGAAGAGATTCTCGCCCTTGTCCCATTGATTGGGTAAAGCGCCCGACGATCGAGTATTTCCTGAGACATTTTTCCGACACGGCCGGGGTGCTTGCTGGCCAGATTATTATACTCTCCCGGATCTTCAGCCAGGTTGTAGAGTTCGTGGGTCACGGTGGTGGCCATGGGATCCATGGTCAGCCACTGAACCAGCTTCCAGTCACCATCAATGGCGGTAAAGCCAAAAGAGTTATAGAGAGGAATCTCTGAGGCAAAGAAGATCGTGTCATCCCTGGAGACTTCCTTATTGTCCAGTAGGGCAGGTGTCATATCGATGCCGTCGAACTCTAGCTGATTCTGTGGTGAAACGCCTGCCGCTTTTGCCAGCGTCGGAAAAACATCCATCACCGTCATGGCCTGATCAAGGTTTAAGCCGGCAGGAATCTTTTCAGGCCAGCGAATAACGGAGGCGACTCGTATTCCGCCTTCATAGACTTCCCCTTTACCGCCACGAAATGGTGTGTTGTCACCGCCACCACGACCATATACTCGTGTTGCGCCATTATCGGAAAAGAACATGACTATTGTATTGTCGGCGATGCCTTCCTCATCCAGGGTGTTTAGTACCCTGGCAACGGCCTGATCCATGGCATCAACCACGGCGGCGTATAATGGACGACGACTCTCTGCACCGGTAACTTTGGCAAGGCGTGATATTTTATCCGATGGGCTTCTTGCCGGTGGGCGCTCATCTTTCATATCACGGTATTTTTCAACCAGCTCATCGGGTGCCTCAAGGGGTTCATGAGGTGCCAGGAAAGGCAGGTAAAGGAAGAATGGACGGCTTTTATCACGGTTTCTGATCCATTCGGATGACTGGTCGGCCAGCATGAAGGTTTCATAGCCTTCTGAGCTACCTTTCTCCCCGGTCACGGTGCCGGCCAGTGTCTGTCCATTAACCTGAAAATCTGAGCCACCGAGGTTGTTAAAGGGAGGGTAGTAACCCACTTCGGTATGCAGATGGCCATAGAAATGGTCAAAGCCGCGCTCATTGGGGTGAAATACCTGCTGGGAGTGTCCAAGGTGCCATTTACCAAACATCGCTGTCTGGTAACCGGCTTCCTGGAAACTTTCTGGCATAAAATGTTCATCGGTATGAACACCGCCGCTGTCCCATGGCAGGAGCACACTGTAGGCAACACCAAGCCTCATGGGATCTCGGCCGGTCATCAGAGCTGCACGGGTTGGAGAGCAGATGGGCGTCGTGTAAAAGCGGTCCAGGGTCATGCCTTCTTCCGCAAGGCTGTCCAGGGCAGGGGTTTCGATACCAGAGCCCCGGAATCCGGGGTCTGCGTAACCAATATCATCAGCCAGCAGGATAATGATATTGGGTTGATCAGGGGTTGTTGCATTACTTTCAGCAAAAATCGGTGCTGATGAGGCAATAGCTGCTGCTATAGCCGCTCTTATTATTATTTTTTTCATCAGATAAAGTCTCTGGGTAACCTCAGGCGGCCCTGGATTGTCTGGCAATCTTAACCATGGGCTTCAAAATCGCAGTGGGGAGCAGGCGTTTGACAATGTCCAAAATGATGGCATCTCTGCCAATTCTCAAACGAACTTTGTTTTTCTCAACGGCCTCAATAATTTCATTAGCTGCAAACTCTGCGGTAACTCCCATTTTCTGGGCCATTTTGTAATTTCGTTTGGCTACCGCGATATTGTCAGACTCTTTCAGCGTGGCCTGAATCATTTCCGTTTTGATACAGCCCGGATGGACTGAGGTCACGCCGACACCATCGTCTTTCAGCTCAGACCAGAGCGTTTCACTCAGTCCGCGCACGCCCGCTTTGGTCGCACAATAAGAACCTTGATTGGGCAACCCGGTATAGGCAGCCATACTGGACAGGTTAACAATATGAGCGTGTTTGGCGGTTCTCAGTGCATCCATAAAGAAGTGGCAGCCGTAGATGGTTCCCCAGAGGTTGATATTGATCATCCGTTCCCAGTCCGTTAAAGAGTGGGTGGCGACACTTTTCTGAATGGTGATTCCGGCGTTATTGATCAGTAAATTGATGGTGCCGAATTTTTCAATCACAGCAGTGGCCATCTGCTCCATCTGTTCACGATTGCCAATATCTGTGGTGAACAACAGTACATCAATCCCCGGCTGCTGAACTTTCACCCGGGTTTCTTCCAGAGCCTGCGGGTTGATATCAATAAGTGCCAGATGGCAACCTCGACTGGCCAGCTGCTCAGCAAGAGCCCGGCCCAAACCTCCACCAGCACCGGTAATAACGGCGACATGTCCTTTTTTAATTTTCATGATCAGATCAATCCGGTCGTTTTATTTCAGTAGCGGTGTATCAATAGGCAGTTGATTCGTTCCCAGATCGGTATGACAGAAGCTGTCTTCGTATTTCAGCCCCCAACCGATCGTGCGATCGAATGCGCAGTGAGCCAGCCATACCAGGCCAATCTGTTGCGCTATTGGAATATCCAGCGTAAGTCCTGCTACCAGCAACAGGGTTGGCCAGATAAAGCAGTGCACCAGGTTGTAAGTAAAGGCACCAAATGACTTGCTCCTGAGATAACCCAGTATTGAGAGGTCGGGCAGAGAGAATGTCAGCACGAAGAAAAGCCATGAGAAACCAAAGTAGTGATACAGATACAGACTGCATACCAAAACTACTGTTGCCTCGAGGCGTTTCTGTATTGTCGGGTCCGTGAATTTCATGCAACCTGCTCATGCTTGATATTGAGAGGGCAGTGGACACCACCAGGGACTTCGATGGTGGTGACACAGCGGTTGCAATGGGTACAACCATTAACGTAGTTGCCTTGCTGAGCCATAGCATTTTTAACGTAGTTCGGGTCTTTGATCAGTGCACGGCCGATCTGCACAAAATCGATACCTTCTGCCATGACTGTTTCCAGACTTTCCATGGTATGACAACCACCGATATAAACCAGCTGAGCATTTTTCACCCGGTCACGAACCCGCTTGCAGCCTTCCAGAAAATAGAGCTCCTCATATGGGTATTCCTTGAACATCTTGGGCCCCATAAAGCGGAAAGCGGCTTTCATTATCGGGTTGGTTTGTGACTCCGCCATGCCTTCAGCGATCGAATCTCCCCGGAACATGTGCATGACGTTGTAGCTGCTGGTGCCACCGCTGGTAATCAGGGCATTGATACCGCCTTTATCAAGATGCGCAGCCACTTCAATGGCTTCATCCCGCGATAACCCACCACGAACCGCATCTGTCAGTCCCATTTTTCCAAGGATTGGGAAATCATCACCCACCGCTTTGCGCACAGCTTCCAGGGCTCGAAGAGGAAGGCGCATACGGTTATCGAGACTGCCGCCATAACGGTCTGTCCGCTTATTGGTCTTTGGGCTGATAAACTGGCTTAGTCCATAGCCATGGCCAAAATGCACTTCAATGGCATCAAAGCCAATCTCTTTCATCATGACACCGGCTTCATAATAGGTATTCACCATGTAGTCGATGTCTTTCTCGGTCATCGCGTCAGACCAGGGCTTGCCAACGGTCAGGCCTAATGGGTTAACCATGGCAGTAGGCCCTTTAGGGCGCTTTAACCGCTGGAGTTTCCGGTTTTTGGAAAAGTGGCCACAGTGGGCCATCTGGCCGGAGACTTTAGCACCGGTAGACTTCAAATCCGCAATCATGTCACCCAGAGGCTTGCGGACGTAGTCGCCCATATACATCATCTGGTCATTCACACGACCATCAGGGTCTGTTGTGCAATAACCAATGGTGGTCATCCCAACACCACCCTCACAGAACTGACGATGAAACTGATGCAGTGTTTCACCGGGAATACCATCCGGTGTCTTACCTTCAAAGGTGGCCGCCTTGATGATACGGTTACGGAGTTCAAGAGTTCCCAGCTTCGCCGGACTGAATGCTTTCTGGAGTAATGGGCTCATTTTCTTATTGTTCTGATTTATGTAATGATGTTGCATAACTTATGCAATGACCTTGCATAAATCAACTTTTTTATTAATTTGGTATATAAAGGTTGCAGTAGACAGGTGGTTGTAAAAAGAAAGACGCAGGCAGAGAGAAGGGCAGAAACACGACAACAGGTTCTTGATAGCGCCTGCCGCCTTTTTGGTAGAAACGGCTATGCAAATACCTCCCTGGAAGAGATTGCCAGTGACTGTGGCCTCACAACCCGTCCTGTATACCATTACTTTGGGAATAAACTGGCACTTTTCCAGGCCGTCAATGATGTTATGGTATCCAGAATTCTGGCCATACAGCATGAACCGCGCTCTGGTAACAAAGCAACACGTTTTATGGCGATCTGGGAGGCCTTTCTGGATCTCTGTGACGACCCCGGATTCAGGCAGATCGTTTTGATTGACAGTCCTACAATTCTAGGGCGTGAGCGCTGGAAAAAAAGCCCTGTGACAGCCCGGGCAGAAAGTCTGTTGATCAATCGACAGGAAGGGGATAAGGAACATTACCGTCAGAAGTTATTAAGTAGAATGGCCATTGCTGCAATGGCAGAGGCGGCCTTGATGATTGCTGAGGCGGAGGATATTCAGTTGGCCAAGCAAGAAGCCAAAGCAGTTGTAAACTCAGTTCTGGAAAAATTAGTAACGTGATTTGCTGATCATTGAACTTAATAAGCAATACTAAGTCGAAGGTGCTTAATGATGAGCTGACTAAGGTTTGAGCGAATGTTTCCGGCAATTCCGAGTATGACTGGATATAGTTCGACTAGTGCTGAAAGTGATCGGGTATCAATTAGTAATAAATACAAAGAATTGCTAAATGTAGATCAAAATCATTCTTCCTCATACAGCTCATCATTTACAGAGACTAGAGCGACTAGAATTCAAAGAGGTGTTGATACTTTTTTGAGTACTCCAGAGACAGGGACTTTGGATATTACAGTATTTCGTCGTTTGCTCGAAAACAGATTTGTGAGCACTGCAAGCAGATCAGCGAGAAATTCTCATCTTCAACACGCAAATGCTCTGACAACGTTGGGAAGCCAAAACAGGGTGGCATTTCCACCACCAAAAGTATTGTCTGATCACAGCTTTTCATTCAGTTCTATATCTGTAGAAAAAAGGGCCGCTCAAATCCTACAGGATATTTGTCGCTTTTTGAGTTCGCCACACACAAATACTCAGGATGGCAAGATGCTTAATCGACTTCTGGAAAATAGATTTGTAGGCAGGCCAAGATCTATTAGGACACTAACTGAGAACTTTGAGAGGATTATAGAAGAGGTATTTGATTCCAGAGCAAAAACAATGGCTGCAGATCTTTTATTTAAAGGTATATTGAGGTCAGACGAGTATCAGAGCATCCTATCCAAACCTTGTTCAAATATGCATCAATCAACAGTGGCACTTCTTGATATTTTAATAGCACCTAGTGTTCATAGATCATCACCGGAGCAGACAGCTATTGCTTTTGAAGAGGTTTTAAGCCTTAGATGTCCAGCTCTGGCAAGAAAGTTATCCCTCAAGCTGTCTTAAGCCCCCCCAATCCTTAGATCAGGGGGAGCAACAGTTTAGAACTGCTCTTCTTCCGTAGAACCGGTCAATGCCGTTACTGAAGACTGACCACCCTGAATGACTGTGGTCATATCATCAAAGTAGCCTGTACCTACTTCCTGCTGGTGAGCAACAAAGGTGTAGCCTTTTTCAGCAGCACCAAACTCTGGCTCCTGAACCATTTCTACATAATGCTTCATGCCTTCACCCTGAGCGTAGTTATGAGCAAGCTCAAACATGTTGTACCACATGTTGTGAATGCCGGCGAGGGTGATGAACTGGTACTTGTAGCCCATGTCGCTCAGTTCCTGCTGGAATTTGGCGATGGTTTCATCATCCAGATTTTTCTTCCAGTTAAAGGAGGGTGAGCAGTTATAAGCCAGCAGCTGGTCCGGATATTCAGCTTTGATCGCATCAGCAAACTTACGGGCTTCTTCCAGATCAGGAGTCGCGGTTTCACACCACAGCAGATCCGCGTATGGCGCATAGGCCAGACCCCGGGCGATCGCCTGATCAATGCCTGCTTTGGTCCGGAAGAAACCTTCAGGGGTTCTTTCGCCAGTCAGGAATGGAGCGTCGTAAGCATCGCAGTCAGATGTAATCAGGTCGGCCGCATTGGCATCGGTACGAGCCAGAACAATGGTTGGTACATCAGCAACGTCAGCAGCCAGTCGTGCAGCAATCAACTTCTGTACAGCTTCCTGTGTTGGAACCAGTACCTTACCGCCCATGTGGCCACATTTTTTAACGGACGCCAGCTGGTCTTCAAAGTGGACACCGGCAGCACCAGCCTCGATCATGCCCTTCATCAGCTCATAGGCGTTAAGTACACCACCAAAGCCAGCTTCTGCATCAGCAACAATCGGAGCGAACATTTCAACATAACCTTCGTCGCCTGGTTGCTTACCCGTTTTCCACTGAACCTGGTCAGCACGGCGGAAACTGTTGTTGATGCGCTTAACTACCGCTGGTACGGAGTCAACAGGGTACAGGGACTGGTCAGGATACATAGTGCTGGCCGTATTATTGTCTGCCGCAACCTGCCAGCCGGAAAGATAGATCGCTTCAATGCCTGCTTTAACCTGTTGTACTGCCTGACCACCGGTGAGGGCGCCGAGACAGTTGACATAGCCTTTTTTAGACTGGTTGCCATACACCAGGTCCCAGAGCTTCTCGGCACCCTGTCTGGCAATGGTATTTTCAATGTTGACAGAGCCTCTCAGACGGACAACGTCTTCTGCACTGTAGGTTCTTTTTACATTTTTCCAGCGAGGGTTTTCCGCCCAGTCTTTTTCAATTCGGGCAATTTCTTCAGAGCGGTTATAGCGAGCCATCTTATTTTTCCTCCCCCGGAAAGCGAGGTGTAGTTATGCGACCGTTTAAATTCAAACAAATGTTTGATTTACGCCGACCATCCTAAACACCTGAGAAAGATTCTGGTAATTTATAAGAGTTATCTCGGGTATTTATAGAATGAATATTGCACGCGTTGATCTGAATTTGATGGTTTACCTGGATGTTCTGCTCAGGGAGCGGAACGTAACCCGTGCCGCTGAACAGCTGGGAATTACACAGCCCGCTATGAGCAATGGACTTCGTAGACTGCGGGAGTTGTTTAATGATCCTCTGTTAATCCGGACCAGCGAAGGGATGACCCCGACAGAACGTGCACTTGAACTCCAGCCACTGATTCGTGAAGCACTGCTGGCCATGGAGAAAACCATTCAGCCAAAAGAGAAGTTTGATCCTGAAACCAGTCAGCGGGTATTCAGAATCATGGCTTCTGATTATGCCGAGTCAACTCTGATCCCTTTGGTGCTGAAACAGGTGCGTTCATTGGCACCGAGCGTGACACTGGATGTCTTAACGCCCAGTGATGTGAGCTTTCACGATGTAGAGCAGGGGTGGGTCGATATGGCCATTAACCGTTTTGACAGTCTTCCACAGTCGTTTTATCAATCCCGGATCTGGCAGGACGACTTTTCCTGTGTGGTGAGTCGAGAAAACCCCATATTGAATAACTTTACTCTGGACAGTTATCTTCAATCGCAGCATATCTGGGCCAGCAAAACCGGTATGGGTGTTGGTGTCGGGGTTAACCCTGAAGATGTACAGCGACTGGGCTGGGTGGATGAAGCACTGGCTTCTGTTGGCAAAAAACGTAAGATCAGCGTTTTTACACGCCACTACCAGGTGGCAATGCTCCTATCTGCCCAGAACGATCTGATCGCTACACTTCCCAGTCGGCTTGCAGACATTGAGCGCTTCAGTACGCAACTTGCTGTCGTCAGGCCCCCGTTTGACATTCCATCCTTTGATCTATCCATGGCCTGGAGCCCTTTGCTGCATCATGACTCTGCACATCAGTGGTTGAGACAGATTATTAAATCAGTGGCTGAAGAGTGATTATTTGGTTAACCTTCACTCAATCAAACAAATAACATCAAAAGATAACAATTAATACTGTTGTTCTCTGTTTTTGTGTGTTCTAATTTGATTGCTTTCTAGGACTTTCGCATTGACAGGCAGCTGTAAAAATTGCTAGATCAGCAAAAAATAGCGGATGTCGTCGTGCGTAGAAAGATAACAAGACCTACAACAGCTGGGTGTGATTTGCCGAAATATACAGGGTTTCTATTGTGTGAGCCGAAATCAGCAACCTGTACTCGCCTTAGTGAGATCGGAGATATGTCACACCACAGCGTTAACCGTTTTCTACAACGTGAAGACTTTGCTCCCAATGACCTTTTCATGGAAGTAGCCGCAAGGCTGATTCTTGATGGGGGCACGCTATCGGTTGATGATACGGTGCTGGATAAGCCGTACAGTAACTACACGGCATTCATCGGCTATCATTACTCGGGCAAGCATCATAAAGCCGTCAAGGGCATTAATCTCATAACGCTCTATTACACCGATATCAAAGGCTATAGCCTTCCTGTCAATTTCCGTATCTATGACTCTGCGGACGGAAAGTCCAAAAATGATTATTTTCTCGAGATGCTGAAAGAAGTACTTGTATGGGGCTTACGACCTGCATTTGTTACGGGGGATTCCTGGTATAGCAGTGCCGCAAACCTGAAGACTGTGAAAAACAACGGTCTGGGTTTTATGTTTGCCGTTAAAAGCAACCGTACTGTTTCTATCCAAAAGGGTGACTACCAACAAGTGCAGAGCCTGGAGATTCCTGAAGAGGGAATAACCGTTTGGCTACGTAATTTTGGTTCTGTGCGTTTGTACCGGACGCGGCTAAAAAACGAGCTGCGCCATTACGTCGTCTACACACCCCATGCTGGATCAGAGGTATCACCACAGGTAGGCTTTAATGAACTTCACCTGCACCATTGGGCGATCGAAGAGTATCACCGGGCGCTGAAACAACTCTGCAGTATTGAGCGCTTTCAGGTGAGAGGAAAGCAGCAGGTCAGGAACCATATTTTTGCCTCTATCTTTGGGTATGCCTGCCTTCAGGCCAAGAAAGTATCTGAATCTCTCAGTAGCATCTATCGCGTTAAGAATGATGCGCTCAAGGATGCTATTTGGGACTTCATTAAGAGCTTCTCTGATGGTAAAGACTGGCTGAGACCATCTTTTATCAGAGCTGTCAATGCGTAAGTTCTACTTTCGCTGATTTACGCGAAACAGAAGAGGAAATTAAGTCGTTATCCTCCGTTAAAGAAGTACAAAGTCAGTTGGATTACTGGAGAAGAAAATGGATTGGCTGAGTGACCTTGAAGCAGAGCATGCACTGTTTGATGTTGCCGAAGAGTGCAAGGAATTTATGGCCGAGTCATACTACTTGTTAATCTCTGAGCAGCAGCAGGGTGTTGTTCTGGACGACTGATTTGCCCCAGAAATCCCCATCTAAAAAGCCCTTTTCTTTTGGCTAAAAGAAAAGGGCTTTCTTTTATGTCACACAGCCTCTAAACCTTGACCGGGAATAACACTCTAATTTTGCACAATTGTTTTTGCCCACTAGATTTAACGAACACTCAGTGAATTTGGGCAGATAATATGTGTCCTACACTCTCAAAGCTTGAAAAAGTCTGCTCTATTCGCGATTTACAGGCTCTCGCCAGAAAACGTGTACCGAAAATGTTCTATGACTATGTAGA
Organism: Endozoicomonas sp.; assembly: GCF_965196975.1. Taxonomy (NCBI): domain Bacteria; kingdom Pseudomonadati; phylum Pseudomonadota; class Gammaproteobacteria; order Oceanospirillales; family Endozoicomonadaceae; genus Endozoicomonas; species Endozoicomonas sp. Next base: position 1,781,925 of record NZ_OZ239981.1, on the reverse strand, counting down.
CTCGGGGTCCTGGTCTGAAAGTACCTATAAAAGAAATGACTCTGACTTTAACGATCTGCTTTTTCGACAGCGGATTGGGATTGATGTGACCCAAAGGAACACCACCTCACTTATGGCAAAGACTCCAGTAACGATGCCGGTAGCCCTTGCACCTGTTGGTTTGGCAGGCATGCAGTATGCTGATGGTGAGATTCTTGCAGCCAGGGCTGCAGAAACATTTGGTATTCCCTTTACACTGTCTAGCTTGAGTATCTGTTCAATTGAAGATGTTGCTCGCCAGACCAGTCGGCCTTTCTGGTTTCAGTTGTATGTCTTTAAAGATCGTGATTTTACCCGGCAGCTGATGGAAAGAGCCAGAAATGCTGGTTGTAACACGCTGGTGGTAACCATGGATTTGCCCATAATGGGACAAAGGCATAAGGATGTAAAAAACAGGCTATCGGCACCACCCAGGCTGACAGTCTCATCGCTAATGCAGTTCCTTAACCGTCCTGGCTGGTGTTTCAAAATGGCCCGTACAACCCATCGAACTTTCGGGAATATTGTTGGCCATGCAAAGGGAGTCACAAACCTGCGTTCTCTTGCCGTGTGGACGTCAGAGCAGCTGGATGCCTCTTTAAACTGGAAGGACTTAGAGTGGATTCGTGATCAATGGGATGGGTATTTGATCATTAAAGGAGTACTGAACACTGAAGACTTAAATCGCACGATTGATGTGGGCGCTCAGGCCGTGGTTGTCTCTAATCATGGAGGGCGCCAACTGGATGGAGCTCCTTCAACCATCAGAACGCTGGCAGGAATCGTAGAAGCAGCCAATCAGCAAGTCTCAGTATTACTGGATAGTGGGATTCGCAGTGGTCAGGATGTACTTAAAGCAGTTGCGCTGGGCGCTCAGGGTGTTCTTATTGGGCGAGCCTTTGTTTATGGACTGGGTGCCGCAGGTCAGGCAGGTGTAGCAAAGGCCCTCGAGATCATTCATAAAGAGATTGAGTCGACCATGGCACTGGTCGGTGAAACAGAAATCCCCGGTCTGGGCACTCATAATTTGATTATTCCGGGCCATTTTTCGATTTAACAGTCAGAAAACATCATTCATAGAATAAATATCCGTCATTGCAGTAGTTAATTGGAAATACAACCTCGCTTCGATAACATGGAGGATGGAATGGTTGTGCTTGAGAGCGGTTTTATCCGTCTGTGAGGTAAATTCTGCCTGCCCACTCGTTGACTTTTCCCCGTACATAGCTGCAGCATAATGCATACGTCAGTTGTATAATAATGATAATCAGGAAGTGAGGTTAAAATGACTGAACGCGTCCAGAAAGGTGGCCTGCAAATAGCGCGGGTACTCCATGATTTACTGGTGAATGACATAGCTCCGGGAACCGGTGTGGACCCGGAGAAGTTCTGGCTGTCGCTTGAAGCGTTGGTTAATGACCTTGCCCCTGAAAACAAAGCACTTCTGGCTCGCCGGGATGAACTTCAACAGAAGATTGATGCGTGGCACCAGCAAAACCGCTATACCGAGGAGAGTAAGCCTGCGTACAGATCGTTTCTTGAGGATCTCGGATACCTCCTTCCGCAAGGTGACGACTTTTCTATCTCGACCACCAATGTCGACAGTGAAATAGCACGTCAGGCCGGGCCCCAGCTGGTAGTCCCTGTGATGAATGCACGTTTCGCCTTAAATGCAGCCAATGCCCGCTGGGGCAGCCTTTATGATGCGCTTTATGGAACGGATGCTATTTCGGAAAGCGAGGGTGCAGAAAAGGGGAAAGGGTATAACCCGATTCGTGGCAGGAAAGTGATTGAGTTTGGTCGTGAACTGTTGGATACATCGGCTCCATTGGTTTCTGGTAGCCATAAAGAAGCAACCAACTATCAGGTGCTTGAAAACAGTCTGGCCATTTCATTGAAGGATGGTTCAATCACATCCCTGAAAGAGCCTGGAAAGTTCTGTGGCTATACCGGAGCCCCCGAAAAACCTGACTCAATACTTTTGAAAAACAATGAATTACATATTGATATTCAAATTAACTCTGAAGGTGTAATTGGCAGAGACGATGCTGCTGATGTTCAGGATCTGATCGTTGAGGCTGCCATTACCACGATTATGGACTGCGAAGACTCCGTGGCGGCAGTGGATGCAGAAGACAAGACTCAGGTATATCGCAACTGGCTCGGGTTGATGAAAGGCGATCTTAAAGATACTTTCATTAAAGGTGACAAGCCGGTGACGCGAGAGCTGAGTTCTGACCGGGTTTACACGGCGCCAGACGGTGGTGAACTGGTCTTGCCCGGAAGAAGCCTGATGTTTGTACGAAATGTCGGTCACCTGATGACCAATGATGCCATTCTCGATGCCCAGGGTAATGAAATTCCAGAAGGTATTATGGATGGTATGTTCACCTCCCTGATCGCCATTCACGACCTGAAAAAAAAGGCGGGTAGCCAGCAGAACTCCCGAGAAGGCAGCATTTATATTGTGAAGCCGAAGATGCATGGGCCTGAAGAAGTCGCCTTTACCTGCAAACTGTTTTCCCGAATCGAAGCGGCTCTTGATCTTCCTGCCAATACAGTAAAGGTTGGCATTATGGATGAGGAACGCAGAACCTCCTTAAACCTGAAAGCGTGTATCCGCGAGGCCAGAGAACGCATTGTCTTTATCAACACTGGTTTCCTGGATCGTACCGGAGATGAAATACATACCAGCATGGAAGCCGGTCCAGTCATTCCAAAAGGGGAGATGAAACAATCTACCTGGATTCAGGCCTATGAAGATCAAAATGTTGATATTGGTCTGCACACTGGCCTGCCTGGCAAAGCCCAGATTGGTAAGGGTATGTGGGCGATGCCTGATGAAATGGCAAAAATGATGGAACAGAAGGTTGCCCATCCCCTGTCAGGAGCCAACACCGCGTGGGTACCTTCTCCAAATGGCGCTACACTTCACGCCGTTCATTATCACAGGGTCAATGTTCTTGCCCGGCAAGAAGCGTTGGTCAGTCGTCAAAAAGCCAGTGTTGATGACATCCTTCAAATTCCAGTAATGATTGATTCAGGCAAACTATCCGCAGAGTTGATCCAGAAAGAGCTGGATAATAATGCCCAGGGAATTCTTGGCTATGTGGTGCGCTGGATTGATCAGGGCGTTGGATGTTCCAAAGTTCCAGATATCAACGACATTGGCCTGATGGAAGACCGTGCCACGCTTCGAATTTCCAGTCAGCACATTGCCAACTGGCTTCGTCATGGCATCTCTTCAGAAGAGCAGGTAATGGAAACCATGAAGCGCATGGCTGTGATTGTAGATCGGCAGAATGCTGCTGATGCGGCTTATCAGCCCATGGCACCGGACTTTGATAAAAGCATTGCCTTTACTGCAGCCTGTGAGCTTGTATTCAAAGGCTGCGAGCAACCCAATGGCTATACCGAGCCTGTGCTCCATAAGCGCCGGAAAGAGTATAAAGCAGCCAATCCTGCTTAAAGACTGGTTCTGGATCGAGTTGTTCGTTCAAAAAAATACGCTCTCAATCAACCGGTTACAAAGTTGATTGAGAGTATTTCCTTAATTAGACCTACTCTTATCCCTATACTAATCTTCTTCAACATTGTCTTTTAAATCTCTTTGTCAACTATTCCTATCTGACGAAGAGAATCTCCTTTAACCACTTTCCTGGCCTCGAGAATGGATAATGCATCTCCTCATTCAGTGCGAAACTGGATAATCACTGTTGCTGTTCTGCTGATTTTGTTGATCGCCGCTTATTTCTATGTCGAGCACCAGAAAAAATACCCGAACACTAATGATGCTTACGTTCACGGCAATATTATCTATATAGCGCCACAGGTTGGTGGTCGTGTCAGTGTCGTCAATGTAGACAACTATGAGCAGGTGCATGCTGGTGAAATGCTGATTCAGATTGATCCAGCATCTTATGAATCACAACTCAATAAGGCAAAAGCCGCTTATCAGGTGGCTACAGAAGAAAACAAGGCCGCCAGTGAGGGTATATTGGCGGCCAGCAGTAATATTTCCACTGCGGCAGCAAACCTGCGAAAAGTGCAATTGAACTTCAGGCGGACCATGACACTGGTTGCTGAGGGGGTTCTTCCTGAGCAGGAAGCAGATACTGCCAGAGCGGCGCTGACTACCGCTCAGGATGCGCTGGCCGGTGCAAGAGCACACATGGCTCAGCTGGTCGCTGAACAGGGTGCGGAGGGAGAAGAGGCTCCAGCAGTTCAGGAAGCCGCAGCAGCCTTAATGCTGGCCACATTGAATCTCTCTTACACCAATATTTCAGCCCCGGCCGATGGCGAACTGGGTAAAGTCAACGTTCACCCGGGCAGCGTCGTTAATGAGGGGCAGGCCCTGATGCCTTTGGTGGTGGCAGAAAGTTACTGGATCCAGGCCAATTTCAAGGAGGACGATCTCGGTAGAATCCGGCCTGGCATGCCAGCCAGCGTTGAGTTGGATATGTATCCGGATACCACGTTTACAGGAACCGTTGAGTCAATTTCTCCTGCCAGTGGTTCAGCCTTTTCTCTACTTCCTCCCGAAAATGCGACGGGGAACTGGGTAAAGATCACCCAGCGATTTCCAGTAAGTATCCGTTTAAAGGATGCCGATAATCAGCGAGGCAAAGAGCCGCTGAGAGTGGGGGCCAGTGCCACGGTAACGGTGGATACGGTGGCCACTGCTGGTGAACATACCCATGATGAAAAATAGTGTCAGCCGGCAGGCAGTCACAGCAACCATCATTACTTCTTCCCTGATGGTTCTGATTGATATGACGGTGGCAAATGTCGCGCTGCCGGATATGATGGGCTCACTGGGAGCAACCTCGGATCAAATTACCTGGGTATTGACCAGTTTCAGCATGGCTGAAGCCATCTGCATCCCTCTGGCAGGTTTTCTGACTCTGCGCTTTGGTGAGCGCCAGTTACTGATGTACTCCATTGGTGGGTTTGTGGTGATGTCTGCACTTTGTGGACAGGCAGACTCGCTGATGGAGATGATATTCTTCCGGATATTTCAGGGAATATTCGGTGCTGCCGTGATTCCACTGAGCCAGTCAATTCTCATGCAGGTCTATCCTAGGGAAGAGCAGGGTCGTGCCATGGCATTGTTCTCCATCGGGGTCATGGTCGGGCCGGTTCTAGGACCGGTGATTGGTGGAATTCTTACCGAGCATTTGAACTGGCGCTGGGTGTTTTATATCAATCTACCGGTCGGTGCGGTCTGTCTGTTGCTGATCTTCAGAAATATTCAGATCAGTAACCGAGGCAAAACATCCATTGACTGGCTCTTGATATTTACCATGGCGCTGGGAATAGGCCTTCTTCAAATGGTCTTATCTCAGGGTAATGAGAAAAACTGGTTCAGTTCGAACTTTATCCTGTTTTCCACCATTGCCAGTGTGCTCCTTATCATCGCATTTGTTGTTCGCTCTTTTCTCACCAGGGGAGAGATTGCTCCGGTATGGATGCTCAGGGATCGAAATCTGGGAATTTCATGCCTGATCGTCAGCTGCTTTGCTGTTGGCACTTTTGGCGTACTGCAATTGCAACCCATGCTGCTTCAGGAGCTCCTTAATTATCCAGTAGAAACTTCCGGTTTTATCATGGCACCCAGAGGCATCGCCTCTGCCGTGGTTCTGATTATGGCTGCTCCATTGATGGATAAGCTGGATAGCCGGATTCTGATTTTTGTGGGGCTGGTTCTTAATGCATTGGGGTCTGGCAGATGAGCTTGTACTCGCTGGAGATTGATCCATTCTGGATTATTCTGCCTTCAGTGATTCAGGGAGCAGGGTTGGGGCTGGTTTTTGCACCGTTGTCAAAAATTGCATTTTCGACACTCAGTCCTGATCTTATTCCTGGAGGCACAGCAATGTTCAACCTCTGCCGAACCATAGGCTCTTCAATTGGTATCGCGGTCATCAATACCTATTTCAGCTATGTAAAACAGTTAGAGTGGCAGAGTCTGGGAGGGAGTTTATCGCCAGACAACAAGGTGTTGCAGGACTATGCTGAAGCAACCGGTGAGACCATAACAAACGCGGCCTTTATTGAGCAGATTGCGGGTTTGCTCAAGCAGCAATCGACGATGCTGGCATTTATCTATTGTTTCATGCTCATGGTCTTTATCTACCTGACCCTGATGCTGCTGCTTCCACTATTCAGGAAAAAAGAGCAAAGCAGCAGCTCGCCATGAAAGGGTTTAAATAGCCAGAGCCTGTTCTACTGCATTACCAACGTAAGTGGCAGGTGTCAGCGCTTTTAACTCGGCCTTCACATCAGCAGGAAGCTCAAGACCATCAATGAACGTTGCCAGCGTTTCTTTGGTAATGCCTTCCTGACCACGGGTCAATGCCTTGAGCTTTTCGTAAGGCTGTTCGATACCATAGCGGCGCATTACGGTTTGGATGGGCTCTGCCAGAACTTCCCAGGCGTTATCCAGGTCCTGCTCAAGACGGGCAGGGGAGGCCTCCAGCTTGCCGATGCCTTTTAAGGTCGCAGCATAGGCAATCAGGCTCTGCCCCAGTCCAACTCCCATATTACGCAGTACAGTGGAGTCTGTGAGGTCACGCTGCCAGCGAGAAACCGGCAGTTTGGAGGCTAAGTGCTGCATAATGGCGTTAGCTATGCCCAGGTTGCCTTCAGAGTTTTCAAAATCAATCGGATTTACTTTGTGAGGCATTGTTGAAGAGCCTACTTCACCGGCAACCGTCTTCTGTTTGAAATAGCCCAGAGAGATATAACCCCAGACATCCCGGTCAAAGTCGATCAGAATGGTATTGAAACGACAGATGGCATCATAAAGCTCTGCAATGTAGTCGTGAGGTTCGATTTGCGTGGTGTAGGGATTCCACTCCAGACCCAGACTGGTGACGAATTGCTCTGCATGTTCAGCCCAGTTCACCTCAGGGTAGGCCGACAGATGGGCATTGTAGTTACCGACAGCACCATTGATTTTCCCCATTGGGGTAATGCTTTCAATCTGTCTGAGTTGACGTTTCAGGCGGTAAGCCACATTAGCCATCTCTTTACCAAGCGTGGTAGGGGATGCAGTTTGGCCGTGGGTTCTGGATAACATGGGCTGGTGAGCATGTGTCTTGGCCAGACTTTCAATGGCGGAGATGATTTTCCGCATCTCTGGCAATACTGCCTCTTCCATGCCGGTTTTCAGCATCAAGCCATGAGAAAGGTTATTGATATCTTCCGATGTGCAGGCAAAGTGGACAAATTCACTGATCGCTGACAATTCATCATTACCCTGAAAGCGCTCCTTGATCAGGTATTCGACCGCTTTAACATCATGATTTGTGGTGCGTTCAATCTCTTTAACCCGCTCCGCCTCTGCTATCGAGAAACCACTGACCAGACTATCCAGCACCTGGTTAGCTTGTTCTGAAAGTGCAGGAACCTCTGTAACGGCAGAGTGATTGGCCAGAGATTGCAGCCAGCGAACCTCAACCGCAACCCGAAAACGGATCAGTCCATACTCACTGAAAATGGTTCTGAGGGATTGGGTCTTGTCACCATAACGTCCATCAATGGGGGAGACGGCGGTCAGTGCATTCAGCTCCATGTTTTATGCCTTAAGCTCGGGGAAAAGGGCGCATGATAACGGATACCTCTGTCAGATTCTAATCATTGACTGATTGGCCTGGATCAGAGTGTGGGTCACAGGTGGTATCACAGGCGATTTTCCAATGCGGTGGATAAGGGTGGCACCGGGAAGTGCCCTTTAAAATTCAGGTATTACAGTTTCTTGAGACCATCAAGTAGCTTGCTTCTGCTGATAAACAGGTGCCAGCGACTGCCACCACACTGACGCCAGAGGGTAGCAGAACGAATACCTGCCAGCAGAATCGCTCGAATCCGATTAGCATTAACCGGATTCTGAAGGTAGCGCATATCTCCAGCCACCTGTATTCGAGTTTTGAAGGTGCTGATCGTATCCAGGTAGATGCTGGCCAGATTTGAAATCACATTTTCGTGAAGCATGCCAAAATGCTCGACCTGCTCTTTGGTTCTATTGAGTCGCTCTCCTATGGTATTCAGCATTTTTGGGTTACGACTCAGCTTTTTCTCTATGTGAATCAGTGCCAGCGCATAGCGGATAACATCCCCCTGAATGGCCGAGCTGTCCCTGCTTAGTACGGACTCAAGGGTTTTTCTCCCCATGGCCAGACTGTCAAAACCACCATAAACCTCTGACACGTCATTGGGGGAGGTTACAAAAATACTGTGGATGGACGGGGTCAGAGCCTGTTCACTCAATTGCCCGGTCCTTGCCAGTTTATCTACCAACTCTGCGGCCTGGAACACACCAGATAATGCAGCCGCCTGATCCTTTGTAGAATATCGCACCAATCTTCTTCTCTGGGATTTCCGTTGTTGTTGATAAAGTTTCCAGTTTCGTTAAAGTCAAGCCTGGGCTTGCGTCCGTGTTTCAATAACCCCGCCGCCAAGGCACACCTTCTCGTTATGAAGGTCATCATAAAAGACCACCGACTGGCCCGGGGTAACGGCTCTCTGGGGCTGATCAAAGATAACCCGGTAATCACCATTGGCTTCACGGGTCAGGGTACAGCCCTGATCCTGCTGACGATATCGCACTTTCGCCTTGAGCTTGCAGGGCATCTCCGGCGCGTTTCCTGATACCCAGTCAATATGGGAACAGGTCAGCGTGTCTGAAAAGAGCAGGGGGTGATCCTTACCCTGGCCGGCAATCAGTACATTTCTTTCGAGGTCCTTATACAGGACATACCATGGGGCTTCGCCTGCATCTTTCAGTCCGCCAATTCCCAGACCCTGCCTCTGGCCAATGGTGTGGTACATCAATCCCGAGTGTTCACCAATCACCTGGCCATCTTCCGTTTCAATCGCGCCAGGTTGTGCAGGCAGGTACTGTTGTAAAAAGTCCTTGAATCGACGTTCACCGATAAAACAGATGCCCGTGCTGTCTTTTTTGTTGTGTGTGATAAGCCCGTGTTCTTCGGCAATGCGTCGGACCTCAGTTTTCTCCAGATCACCAACAGGAAAGAGGGTGCGGGCAATCTGATCTTCGCTTACCGCATGAAGGAAATAGGTTTGATCCTTATTATTATCAATCCCTTTAACCAGGTAGCTGTGACCAGCTCTATCGACGCGACGGCAGTAATGCCCCATGGCGATGTAATCACTGCCCAAGGTTAACGCATAATCCAGAAAGGCTTTAAATTTGATCTCTTTATTGCACAGGATATCCGGGTTTGGAGTTCTGCCATTTTTGTATTCATTGAGAAAATGTTCAAAGACATTGTCCCAGTACTCAGCCGCAAAGTTTGCTTTGTGTAAATGAATGCCAAGCTTGTCACAGACTGCCTGAGCATCGGCCAGGTCAGTCATTGCTGTGCAGTATTCAGACCCATCATCTTCCTCCCAGTTTTTCATAAAAAGGCCTTCCACCTGGTAGCCCTGCTGCTGCAGAAGTAAAGCGGATACGGACGAGTCAACACCGCCGGACATGCCAACAATCACTTTGGTTTGGGAAGGATGCTTTATCACTGAGGTATACTGCCACCTGTCAAAAAATAGCTGGGCATTTTACCTTTCCTGGAAAATAAGCGCCATACTGCTGGAAATTTATAGTGGTAAATCCAGATGGCTGTTTCGTTTTCGTAACAAAACTTCATTTATTCCTGGCTAAGGATGGTATATGGTATACGCGTTTTTGTGCGGGCAGCTACCCTGTTGTCGGCAAGGGTTTGATCTTGCTGGCATTGCTGTTGGACTTGGCTGCGTGCTTTAAATAACGACAAGAAGCGTTGAACCAGTCTTTCATCTGGCCAAACCGATGATTAGAGAACGGAGTTGATAATGGGATACCAAAAGATCAAGGTGCCTGCCAACGGTGACAAAATCACTGTCAACGAGGACCTCTCCCTGAATGTTCCCGATACCCCAGTTATTCCTTATATTGAAGGCGATGGTATTGGTGCTGACGTTTCACCAGCGATGCTGAAAGTTGTTGATGCTGCGGTAGAAAAAGCATACGAAGGGAAACGTAAAATTGAGTGGATGGAAGTCTTCTGTGGTGAGAAAGCTACTCAAGTCTATGACGAAAATACCTGGATGCCGGAAGAAACGCTTGAAGCTCTTAAAGAGTATGTTGTCAGTATTAAAGGACCACTGACTACACCCGTTGGTGGCGGTATCCGCTCACTGAATGTTGCGCTTCGTCAAGAGCTGGACCTGTTTGCCTGTATTCGTCCTGTTCGCTGGTTTAAAGGCGTGCCAAGCCCTGTTAAAGAGCCCGAAAAAACTGACATGGTTATCTTCCGTGAAAACTCGGAAGACATCTATGCGGGTATTGAGTGGCAGGCTGGCAGTGCAGAAGCCGATAAGTTGATCAGTTTCCTGCGCAATGAAATGGGCGTTACCAAAATCCGTTTTGAGAAAGACTGTGGCATTGGTGTCAAACCTGTATCAAAAGAAGGCACCGAGCGTTTGGTGAAGCAGGCGATTCAGTTTGCTATCGATAACAACCGTAAATCCGTAACCTTGGTTCACAAGGGAAACATCATGAAGTTTACGGAAGGGTCCTTCAAGGACTGGGGTTACCAGACAGCTGTTGAATACTTCGGTGGCCAGCCTCTTGACGGTGGCCCATGGCATACCGTCAAAAACCCGAATACCGGTGAAGAGATTGTCATCAAAGACGTTATTGCTGACGCTTTCCTGCAACAAATTCTTCTCCGTCCAGCAGAATATGATGTCATTGCGACCCTCAACCTGAATGGTGACTACATCTCTGATGCGCTTGCAGCTCAGGTTGGCGGTATTGGTATTGCTCCCGGTGCCAATATTGGTGCACCAACAGCTGTATTTGAAGCCACTCATGGAACGGCTCCAAAGTATGCAGGGCAGGATAAGGTCAACCCTGGCTCAGTTATTCTTTCTGCAGAGATGATGCTTCGCCATATGGGCTGGAATGAAGCGGCTGATCTCATCATTAAGGGCATGGATGGGGCCATTGGCGCCAAGACGGTTACTTATGACTTTGAGCGTCTGATGGATGGCGCAAAACTGGTTAAGTGCTCTGAGTTTGCTGATGAAATAATTAATCATATGTGATTTTTCAGTTAACTCTTAATAAGTTAAAGCCGGAAATTTATTCCGGCTTTAACTTAGCCCTCATTTTTTTCACAACCCTTCCTCTATTTTTGACCCGTAGCCCAGAGTTGTCTGGTCAATTTGTGATAGTGCATCATTGTGATTTGCTCAAGTATCTTTAGAATGAGAAGAGAAACCCTGACAGATTTGTCAATTTCTTAATATATGTGCACTAATTTATCTTCTGTTATCAAATGTCTGTAAACAGTGCCGATCAGTTATTTGTGCTCGTTGTATTTTATGATTGGCAGTGGTAGAAGCTTTCAGCACCCCGATTTTTGAAGTAGGTGCTGCTTACCAGACAGTTAAGTTGGAATTTGAAGGTTGGCAGTCATAAAACCATGAGTAATCTCGAACTGTTTCGTCTAAGCTTGGAAAAAGAGGGAGAGGAACAGGAAGGTGATCTGGACGTTGCAGTCGTTCCGGAAAAAACTAGACTGGCCCCCCCTCCCATGTATCAGGTCTTGCTCCTGAATGATGATTTTACACCAATGGATTTTGTTGTTGAGGTACTGGAGAAGTTTTTCAGTATGCCAGAGGGGAAGGCGACACAAATTATGCTGATGGTACATACCCAAGGAAAAGCCGTCTGTGGTGTATTCAGCAAGGATGTCGCGGAAACCAAGGCTCAGCAGGTAAATGAATATTCCAGAGAAAACGACCATCCCCTGCTGTGCAAGACAGAAAAGGCCGATTAGCGTTTTCAAGGTTACACCATATGCTCAACAAAGACCTCGAAGCAACACTGAATAATGCATTTAAAGATGCACGTGACAACCGCCATGAATTTATGACGGTGGAGCATCTATTACTTGCCTTGCTTGATAATGAGTCTGCAGCAAGAGTCCTGGTTTCTTGTGGCATTGACCTCAATAAACTTCGCCAGGATCTCACCGAGTTTGTCAGCTCTACAACACCTCTGATTCCTGATGATGACAGTGAGCGTGAAACCCAGCCAACGCTTGGGTTTCAGCGTGTTCTTCAGCGTGCTGTATTTCATGTTCAAAGCTCAGGGAAGAAAGAAGTTACGGGTGCTAATGTGCTTGTTGCCATCTTCAGTGAACAGGAAAGTCAGGCCGTATATTTCCTGAAGCAGCAGGATGTTGCCCGTATAGATGTTGTTAATTTTATTGCTCATGGTATATCCAAGACGCCAGGTCAAGAGCTTGAAGAGCTTGGTCATGATCTGGCCGATGATATGGAGCCGGAGAGCAGCAGTGGCGGCAGCAGTAAGAACCCCCTCAAACTGTATGCAACCGATCTGAATGATCAGGCGCGCCTGGGTAGAATTGACCCTCTCGTTGGCCGGGCTGAAGAAGTTGAACGTGTCTGCCAGATTCTCACTCGTCGCCGGAAGAACAACCCATTACTGGTTGGTGAGGCTGGGGTAGGGAAAACGGCGATTGCTGAAGGTCTTGCTCGACGAATTGTTGATGGTGACGTACCTGAGGTTTTATCCAAGGCTGTTGTTTACTCTCTGGACTTGGGATCACTTCTAGCTGGAACCAAGTATCGCGGCGATTTTGAGAAGCGATTCAAGCAGTTACTTGGCGAACTTAAGAAGCTAGATCATGCGATTCTCTTCATAGATGAAATTCATACCATCATCGGTGCAGGTGCTGCATCCGGTGGAGTCATGGATGCGTCAAACCTTCTGAAGCCGATGCTGACTTCCGGAGAACTGCGTTGCATTGGCTCTACTACGTTTCAGGAATTTCGTGGGATCTTTGAAAAAGATCGGGCGCTGGCAAGAAGATTCCAGAAAGTCGACATCATCGAACCTAACGTTGAAGATACCTTCCAGATCCTTCTCGGGTTGAAAAAGAAGTTCGAAGAGCATCATGCTATTGAATACCAGGATGAAGCCCTGAAAGCAGCAGCTGAGTTGGCAGATCGCTACATCAATGATCGTCATATGCCCGATAAGGCTATTGATGTTATTGATGAAGCCGGTGCGTATCAGAGACTTCAACCTGAGTCTGAACGAAAGAAAGTTATTGATGTCGATGATGTAGAAAGTATTGTCGCCAAGATGGCCAGGATTCCTCCAAAATCTGTCTCTTCCTCTGATAAGGAGCTGCTCGGTAAGCTTGAGCGTAATCTTAAGATGGTCGTGTTCGGACAGGATGAGGCGATCACATCACTCTCCACGGCTATCAAGCTTTCAAGAGCAGGCCTCAAAGCACCTGAAAAACCTGTTGGTTCCTTCCTGTTTTCAGGTCCTACTGGAGTAGGTAAGACAGAGGTCTGTCGCCAGCTGGCAAAAGCCCTGGGAATTGAGTTGGTCCGCTTTGACATGTCTGAGTACATGGAAGCTCATACTGTATCACGCCTGATAGGTGCACCTCCGGGTTATGTTGGGTTTGATCAGGGCGGACTTTTGACAGAGGCTATCAATAAGACTCCACACTGTGTGCTATTGCTTGATGAAATCGAGAAAGGGCATTCCGATGTATTTAACCTGTTATTGCAGGTTATGGATCATGGAACCCTGACCGACAACAATGGTCGTAAAGCTGATTTCCGTAATGTGATTCTGATCATGACCACCAACGCGGGTGCTGAAAATATGACCAGAAGTTCCATCGGCTTTCTTGAGCAGGATCATACGACAGACGGCAATGAGGCGATCAAGAAAACCTTTACGCCTGAGTTCAGAAATCGTCTGGATGCGATTATTCCCTTTGCCTCACTCAATGATGAGATTATCAAACATGTGGTTGATAAGTTCCTCACTGAGCTTCAGGCTCAGCTCGATGAAAAGCGTGTTCAGTTGGATGTTGATGATAAGGCTCGCAGCTGGCTGGCTGAAAAAGGATTTGACCGACAAATGGGTGCAAGGCCAATGGGTCGTGTTATTCAAGAGCACTTGAAAAAGCCCATGGCTGAGCAAATCTTGTTTGGAAAGCTTGCCGAGAGTGGCGGCAATGTAAAAGTTACGGTTCGCAAGGGTGAGTTGCACCTCAAGTTTGAGGCAACAAAAAGCAGAGCTTCGGATCTTGAGGCTGTTGATGGTGGGGCAGGCTAGAAGTTTGGAGGAGGTGCTCAGGAGTGAGCACCCCTGTTAGCGAGAACGGTAAGTAATACGGCCTTTAGTGAGGTCGTATGGAGTCAGTTCTACCTTTACCCGGTCGCCGGTCAGAATTCGGATGTAGTTTTTGCGCATCTTCCCGGAGATGTGCGCTGTAACAACATGGCCATTTTCCAGTTCTACACGAAACATAGTATTAGGAAGGGTGTCAATTACGACACCCTCCATTTCCAGACTCTCTTCTTTTGCCATTAAATAACTACCTCAGAGGGGTTGGTACGGCTTGGTTAAATTTGTTGGGCATTCTGCCTGAAAACAATTTGTAAAGCAAAGCACCCTTTACTGCCAGTCACATTATTTCAACTGTCTCCATTCCTGACTCATATAGAGTTCCACTGGTCGGTATTCAATTTTATAATTCATTTTCTGGCAATTTCGAATCCAGTATCCCAAGTGGAGATAGGATAATCCCAGTTTTTTGGCTTCTGCTATCAGCCATAAAATACAGTACCGGCCAAGACTTCGTTGCAAGTAATCTGGGTCGTAAAAGGTATAAATCGCAGACAGGCTGCTTTGCAAGTGATCTACAACCGATACTGCAAGCAGCTCCCCATGCAAACGAAATTCATAAAATGACGTAAATTCGGTGCTTTCAACCAGGAAAGAGGTGTACTGCTCAATGGTCGCAGGATACATATCACCATCCTGGTGGCATTGATTGATATACTTTGCATAAAGCAGGTAATGCTCATCTTGAAAATCTGCAGGCAGTCTGGAAACCATAACTGATGCATTTTTATTCCAGGTTTTTCTCTGCGTCCTTCTCATTTGGAATGAATCAACGGGTATTCTTGCCGGGATACAGGCCCGACATCGGCTACAGTGTGGACGATAAATATGTCGGCCGCTTCTTCGAAATCCGACTTCAGCAAGGTCACTGCACAATTGCTTATTCAGCAAAACTTCCGGATCCATAAATAATGTTGTTGCCTGCTCCTCTGGCAGATAGCTGCATTCATGGGGTTGGGTAGCATAAAACCTGAGGTTCTTGTACTGGCTCATTATCGAAGGTCATTCCATTGCCATTCCTGCTTCCAGTTTGCACAGGAAGAGGTCAGTGAGCAATACCGTTTAAGGTAATCATGAAACATGGCTCTTGAGATTTGCCGGGCTCCAAGAGAGTCCAGATGGTCTGAATAGACTTGGCAATCAATCAGTTTAAACTGCCAGGCCAAGAGTTGCTCTGAAAGGGCGGTCATGGCAATTTTAGAGGTATTACTTTCGCTGCTGAACATTGATTCCGCAAAAAAAACTCGTCCCTGGGCCACTCCGTAAAGCCCCCCAACCAGCTTACCCTCTCGCCAGACCTCGATGGAGTGTGCATATCCAGCATTGTGTAATGCAGTATATGCAGTAATCATCTCATCGGTGATCCAGGTTCCTTCTGAGCTCCTGCGACTGTTTGCGCAAGCATTTATTACCGCAGGAAAGTCATGATCAAAAGTAACCTGATAACGATTTTTACGAAGCAGCTTTTGTAATGAGCGGGACAAATGCAAATGGCCTGGCACCAATACCATTCTTGGGGATGGTGACCACCACAGAATGGGATCGCCTTCATTGAACCATGGAAAAATACCTCTTTGATAAGCCATCAGAAGGGTATCAACCTTAAGGTTGCCTCCAATAGCTAAAAGCCCATCTGGCTGTTCAAGTGCATGTTCGATAGGCGGGAACCCAGTAACATGGTCTGGCAAAAGTGTTATTGTGTCTGGCATTGTCTAAAGTGCTTTTTACCTAACTTTAAGTACTATGGTATATTTAATCTTAACTTATTGATTTTATCAGACTAACCCTGCAATCCGGTCTTGGTGTGTACCTCTGAACGTTAGACTGAATTTCGTGCAATTCAGGTAAACAAGATTCTTTAAACTTGACCGCTACCCGCTTATTTTTTCAGATAGTCCTTTCCTTATCCTTATTTATGTATTAGAATCCGCCACCTAGTCTACTGATATTCTGCTTTTTACCAGCCGCTTAATGAAGAATAACTCATATCTTCTTAATTTTTCTCTCGCTTCGGTGCGTAATTTTCGCGCTGGTAGAAGCTTTTTATTATTTCCTATCTTATAAAACTCCCCGGAGGTAATCGAATCTATGGGTACCCTGAGCATGGGCGGAAGCATTGATACAAGCAATGAAATGGATATCATTGAACAGCAACGCCTGGCAGCTCTTATTGAAATTACAGAGCAGCACAACCGGGAAGTAAGCCAGCTCAAATCTCGTCTGGAAACTGCTGAGAAGAAAGCTGAAAAAGCTGCTGCCCAGCTGAAAAACATGGAAAATGAACTGAAAGACCTGAGAGCCAGCAACCCTGATCGAATGAAGAAGCAGATCAAGCGTCTTCAGGAGCAAAATCGTACACTCACTGGTGAAAACAGCGGACTGAAGAGTAAGCAAAAGCAACTGACGCAGCAACTGAACACTGCAACACAAGAGCTTGAGCAACTGAAGTCAGAAGAAACTGAAGCAGAAACTGAGAAGGCGTGATACTAAACGCTGAATTACTAACCCCAAATCTTGACTCTTAGCAGTTCAGTAGGCATCCGGTGACTGCTCACCCCATGCATTGGGTTGTTACCGGTAAGCGAACTGCGGGGCATCTTTGGTTATTGATTGCCTTGTATGGATTAAATAATTTTATTTGAGCACGATCAGATATTCTCCATACCTGCATTTCTGATGCGATCTCCGTATATTTGAATTAGACTGAATTTCGGTTTTTATTTAACAGGAGTGCAAGTATGAATGATTGGGTATCCTGTCAATATGACAATATTGATCATATTGAAAAGTCCTTTTTATTTAAAAAATACTCTCGAGCATTAGCGTTCTGCAATGCTGTTGCATGCTTGGCCGAGGCGCATGTCCATCACCCCCGAATTGTCATTGAATGGGGAAAGGTTACTGTTGCCTGGGGAACTCACCAGTCAGACCAGGGAAGTGGTGTGTTAGCCATCGATCGAGCGCTGTCACAACGCTGTGATGCTTTGTATGAGCAGATTAATACACCAGTTTCCTGATATTTTCTGCAAACCGAAGCATGGCTTGCCTTGAGGTAAGCCCCTGATCATATTCAAGTCTCCGCACAAAATCCTTTCTCTGACTGACCTCTACGCTTGAAACCAGTCTTCCAGACCTCCCTTAGGGTAGAATTTTGTCTTTCTGCTTGAAATTATGCTTTGAGAAAAAGTGTGAATGATAAGGAGGGGGGCAAAATACACTTCTTTGAAATAGTCTTAATATTATAAAAATGTCTTAATATTCAATGGACGTATTCTGATTCTGAAGCATACTTATGATGCTGGTTTGATCGACTTCCCCCTACGATCAAATCAGCCTAGGTCAGTAATGGCCTTGGTACTTGGATTGTGTACCTATGTTTCACTCCTAATGGTCTTAGCCCGTGTATTCTTCCCCCAGAATCGCGGGTTTCTTTTTTTGTTCACCCAATTTTAACTCCCCTTACACCTCACCTTTTTTGGACTGCTTTGATGATTCTTTCGAAACCGTTAAGGCTGCGAATGGTATTTCAGAGGTGTCGGTTAATGGGTTGAAATAGAGCCGCTCTCATCGCTGTTTTTATCATCGGGCAACAAGAAATCTGGCTCTTCTAAAACCTCATGGTAAACAGAGCTTTCTTTCTGCAATTGTTGAATTTGCTGAGAAGACATATAAAAATCCGCTTCCCGACCTTCCAATACACCTTGGCCATGCCAGGGGAGTAAGCGGTAGTCAGCGTGATGACTGTAATCCAGAAATGGGTACTTGATAATTTGAAAGTAAGGGGAGTAGTCAAAGTCACTGGGGGTGCAAAGCTTTGGATTTCTCTGGAACAGTTGTACGCCAGAATCTCCATCGTGTTTAACCAGAGGTAGGATGGGAAAATGAATAAAGCTGAAAGCCTCTGCAATCATGGTAGAACAGACGGTTTTTGTTTCCTGGCCTGGGGAGTGCTGAAACAACGAAGAGCCAAGCCTTCTGGGAAGAAAAGAATAGGGAAAGAAAAACCTGGCCAGATCAAGAATCTGTCTTACGTTGTAATCCATGCCCAGCCGACTGACTGCATAATGTATGACCTTCTGACTGTCGCTATAACTCAACCCTTTAGGGCGACATATACGCAAATGCTCCCCTTCATAGTTTTTCAGCGGTTGTATGGCTGTGCCGATTCCTAATTCACTCTCAATAATCAGCTGCTCATCTGGGGAGCCGCCGTAGGATTTACTGACCACCTGACGAATTCTGTCATCCTCAATATCATGAAGTCGGCCGATGTAAAGCATCGCGTGCGACCAAGGGCTTTGAGTGGTTTGCTTAATGACTTGGCTAACCCTGGACCGACCTTCAACCAATAGAACATCACAGGGCTTAATCTCATGCCTGATGCGTTCAAAATCACACAGAGGGCTTTCTTTTTCCTGAATGTTGCGACTCAGCCAGTCAGTAAGGCATCCCGCTACCATTTTAAAGAGATCCATGCTCCAGTCCTGAGTCATTACTTATTTCTTTATGTTAGCATTTGTTATTTTTTAAATTATAAATAGAGATAAAATTGACATTTTTGCCATGAGATCATCCATTTGAATTCCAATACTCTAAGAAGCATCAAAAATTTGTTATTTCCGGAGAAGGCGGAATAATGGACTGAATAGCCAAAAAGCGTGGGAGAATAGCTTTGTGAGCAATCGATCTAGACCAGAAAATATCGCTTCAAATCTGGAGTTTTTGAAAAAAAAGAAGGGCTTGCCACCTGTGCATAATTGGAATCCGCCATTTTGTGGCGATATTGACATGCGAATCAGCCGGGATGGGCGTTGGCATTACAATGGTTCCCCCATTGGCAGGGAGTCGATGGTAAAACTATTTGCTTCAGTTCTAAGGCATGATGATGATGGTCATTACTATCTGGTCACTCCTGTAGAAAAAGTAAGAATTCAGGTTGATGACGCGCCGTTTGTTGCTATTTCTGCCGAGGTGCGCGATGGAGAGAATGGGCCTGAGTATGTATTCAGTACCAATGTGGGTGATGAAGTGGTGTTGGATAAAGAGCACCCTCTGGTAATAAAGAAGTATAAAGATACTGGTGAGTCTGTGCCGTACATCAGAGTCAGGGATCGATTGAATGCGTTAGTGAACCGAAATGTCTTTTATCAATTAGTTGAAGATGCTTCAGCAGTAGATGTGGAAGGTGGGGTTGAGCTAACAATCAGCAGCCAGGGAAGAGAATATTCGTTGGGAGTTGTAGAGGGCGATTGATCCGCCCTCACTCATGATGATTACATATTAGGGTAGTTCGGACCGCCAGCGCCTTCTGGCGCAACCCAGGTTATATTCTGGGCTGGATCTTTAATATCGCATGTCTTGCAATGAACGCAGTTCTGACTGTTTATCTGGAACCGGTTTTCACCGCTGTCTTCATCAACAACAATCTCATAAACCCCAGCAGGGCAGTACCTTTGCGCAGGCTCATCATAAAGCGGAAGGTTCTGCTTTAGTGGAATCGTTGCATCCGCAAGCTTCAGATGGCATGGCTGGTCTTCTTCGTGGTTGGTATTTGAGAGGAAGACAGAACTCAAACGATCAAAGGTGATAACCCCATCCGGTTTCGGATAGTTAATGGGACTAGACTCAGCAACTGGCTTAAGCTGTGCGTGATCCGGAGTTGTATCGTGCAGTGTGAATGGCAATTTGCCATTGAAAATATTGAGGTCTGCAAAGGCAAAGGCGGCACCAAAGATGTTGCCAAACTTATGCATGGCAGGACCAAAATTCCTCTGCTGATGCAGTTCTTTATAAAGCCAGGAAGCTTTGAATGCCTCATCAAACGATTCCAGCTTGTTGCCGCCTTCAGAACCTGCGCTGACCGCCCTGAAAACTTCTTCAGCCGCAATCATCCCTGACTTCATCGCAGTATGGGAGCCTTTTATTTTTGCCCCATTCATGGTTCCGGCATCACAACCAATCAATACCCCTCCTGGGAACGTCATTTCTGGTAATGACTGCGGACCACCTTTAGCCAGTGCTCTTGCTCCATAAGAAACCCGTTTTCCACCTTCCAGGTATTGTTTGATAACTGGACTCTTTTTGAATCGCTGGAACTCTTCAAAGGGGCTTAGGTGTGGATTTGAATAACTCAAATCGGTAATCAGGCCCAATACCACCTGGTTATTCTCGAGATGGTAGAGGAATCCGCCACCGGTAGAGCCGCTTTCAGCCAATGGCCAGCCAGCAGTATGAACGACCAGGCCCTGTTGGTGCTTGTCTGGTGCAATGTCCCACAGCTCTTTAATACCAATGCCGTAATGTTGAGGATCGCGACCCTCATCAAGGTTAAAGTGACTGATGAGCTCCTTGCCTAAATGCCCACGGCACCCTTCGGAAAAGAGGGTATATTTGGCATGTAGCTCCATACCAGGCATGAAACTGTCTTTCTCTTCACCGGAGGCTGAAATCCCCATGTCTCCAGTTGCTATACCCTTTACGCTGCCATCGTCATTAAAGAGTACTTCCTGAGCGGCAAATCCCGGAAAAATTTCCACCCCAAGAGACTCGGCCTGCTCAGCCAGCCAGCGGGTGAGATTACCAAGACTGATAATGTAATTACCTTCGTTGTGCATGGTTTTAGGCACAAAGAGGTTGGGTACTTTTATCGATTTTTCTTCAGAACGAAGCACATAGATATCATCGGATGATACTGGTGTATTTAATGGTGCGCCCAACTCTTTCCAGTTGGGAAACAGCTCATTAAGAGCAGTGGGTTCAAAAACTGCACCTGAGAGGATATGAGCTCCAACTTCAGAACCTTTCTCAACAACGCAGACGCTAAGCTCTTTATCCTGCTCCTGAGACAATTGCATCAGACGACAAGCGGCCGACAAACCGGAAGGGCCTGCACCCACGATAACGACATCAAATGCCATGGATTCGCGTTCCATGATGAGCTTCCTCCCTGTCGGAGTGTTATTTTTCAGAATGACATTCAAACAACTGTTTGAATTTGCTTGGCATTATACTCAGTGTTTCCCTGAATGGACAACACGTCATTAGTTATTAATACCTACGCACAGAAAATTTACGACTGCTAGGCAGCTGCTATCTTGTTCACACCACCTTCCTGCAGCCAGCAGAAATAGGTGTATTCCAAGTAGAGCATAGTAACAGACATGTGTCTTAAAGGAGATCGTTTGTATGAACTAGTTGGAACATACGTTTGAACCCTTATTGACGTGCTGGTAGACTGCGCTTGCGCAGATGTGTGAACACAGGTTGCTGAATGATAATAAAATCTGTCTGGTTCCCAAAAACCGGTTGTTCGTTATCTGTTCGATAATTCAAGATCAAGCCAATAACGAGAAGGGAAGGCTGCGAACTCATGAAAATATTAGTAGCCGTCAAAAGAGTCATTGACTATAACGTCAAGGTTCGAGTGAAGGCGGATAACACTGACGTCGACCTCACCAACGTCAAAATGGCAATCAACCCTTTCTGTGAAATTGCTGTTGAAGAAGCAGTAAGACTCAAAGAGAAAGGTGTCGCTACAGAAATCGTTGCAGTATCCCTTGGTGCCAAAGAGTGCCAGGAGCAGATACGAACAGCGCTGGCTCTTGGTGCAGACCGAGGTATTCAGGTTCAGACTGACCAACCCCTGGGTTCTCTGGCAGTTGCCAAGCTGCTAAAAGCCATTGTGGATGAAGAGAAGCCTGACCTTGTTCTTCTGGGTAAACAATCCATTGACAGTGACAACGGCCAGACTGGTCAGATGCTTGCTGCACTTGCTGGCATGTCTCAGGCAACTTATGCCTCAGAAGTCAATGTTGAGGGTGATAACGTTAATGTTACCCGTGAAGTGGATGGTGGTTTGCAGACATTAAGTCTAAAGCTCCCTGCAGTGATTACGACGGATCTGCGTCTTAACGAGCCACGCTATGCATCACTGCCCAATATTATGAAAGCCAAGCGTAAGCCTCTGGATGTTAAATCCCCAGAAGATCTGGGCGTAGCAGTGTCGTCTACTTTAACCACCATAAAAGTAGAGCCACCTGCGGAGCGACAGGCAGGTATCAAGGTGGCCAGCGTGGATGAGCTGGTAGAAAAATTAAAAAATGAGGCAAAGGTGATCTAATGGCCATACTAGTCGTTGCTGATCATGATAACAGCACTCTCGGAGCGGGAACTCTGAATACAGTAGCGGCTGCTACTGCGATCGGAGGAGAGATTCACCTGCTGGTTGCAGGTTCCGGGTGCAGTGCCGTTGCAGAGCAGGCTTCTGCAGTATCAGGGGTTTCAAAAGTTCTGTTAGCTGAAAATCCGGCACTGGAACACAGACTGGCTGAAAATGTGAGCTTGCTGGTCGCTGAGCTGGGAAAAGAGTATTCCCACATATTGGCTTCAACTTCAACGGATGCTAGAAACATGATGCCTCGTGTGGCCGCGATGCTTGATGTTGACCAGGTGTCAGACATTATCCGTGTTGAGAGCGAGGATACATTTGCTCGTCCTATTTATGCCGGTAAT
The DNA here is from genome assembly GCF_965196975.1 of Endozoicomonas sp. NCBI lineage: Bacteria > Pseudomonadati > Pseudomonadota > Gammaproteobacteria > Oceanospirillales > Endozoicomonadaceae > Endozoicomonas > Endozoicomonas sp. The sequence goes on along the minus strand of NZ_OZ239981.1, from coordinate 1,759,148 downwards.
GCCATTGCTACGGTTCAATCCAGTGCTTCAATCAAAGTGATTACCGTTCGGGGCACAGGTTTTGACCCAGTTTCTCCTGAAGGTGGCTCTGCAACTGTTGAAACGGTTGCCAGTAGTCATGATGCGGGGATATCCAGTTTTGTCAGCGAGGAACTGGCTCAGTCTGACCGCCCAGAGCTGACAGCTGCCGATATTATCGTTTCTGGTGGCCGTGGCATGGGTAACGGTGAAAACTTCGAGCTGCTTTATAAGGTTGCAGATAAGCTGGGTGCAGCAGTTGGTGCTTCACGAGCTGCCGTTGATGCCGGTTATGTACCCAATGATATGCAGGTCGGTCAAACCGGTAAGATAGTAGCTCCTAACCTGTATGTTGCTGTCGGTATTTCTGGTGCTATTCAACACCTGGCTGGAATGAAGGACAGTAAAGTCATTGTTGCTATCAACAAAGATGAGGAAGCTCCTATATTCCAGGTTGCGGACTATGGCCTCGTAGCTGACCTGTTTGAAGCGGTTCCAGAGCTCGAAGGCAAACTCTGACCTAAAGAGACAGCGCCTGCTTAATGACAACGAGATACCACTTCCACGTGAAGTGGTTTTTTTTACGCCACAAAATAATGAGTTATTATTTACCCGTCTTCTGTCTTTTTTTTCATTTGGGGTTTCATGATTCATTAACTCTGTGCATAATCGTTCACAGTAAAACAATAAGAAACGTACCGGAGTAGATTGTGATACGAGTTCTGGTTGCGGATGATCATGATTTAGTGAGAACTGGAATCTCACGCATGTTGGCCGATGTGGATGGCATTGAGATTGTTGCTCAGGCTGTCAGCGGAGAAGAGGCCATTAATCTCTATCGTGAACATACTCCTGACGTTACATTGATGGATGTCAGAATGCCGGGCATCGGCGGTCTTGAAGCGACCCGGAAAATTTGTCAGATCAATCCTCACGCCAAAGTCATTGCTGTAACCGTCTGCATGGATGACCCATTTCCAACTAAGCTGATAGAAGCAGGAGCTTCTGGCTATGTCACCAAAAGTTCAAACATTACTGAAATGGTGACTGCTATTCGAACCGTCTTTACAGGGAAAAAATACATTTCCCCGGAAATTGCCCAGCAAATGGCATTGAAAGCCATTGAGCCTGATAGCGCTTCACCATTCAGCCAGCTCTCTCATCGGGAAATGCAAATAGCCTTGATGATTGTGAATTGTGAAAAAGTGCAGACAATATCGGACAAGCTCTGTCTCAGCCCCAAAACTGTAAACAGTTATCGCTACCGGATGTTCGAAAAACTGAATATCAACAGCGATGTTGAGCTGACACACCTTGCTATCCGGCATGATTTGATTGATACCGTTCAGTGATCTGCTGATTTTTAAAGGCTCATATGAGCCTCCCTTCATTTGTTTATTGCATTCATCATTGTTGTTCGTTTCTATTGCCATCAGCAGATATAATATTTTTACGACTAAATTGATCGCATTTGGTGGTACATGGCGGGCAGTGAAGAGAGTAATGAATTTGATCATAAGGCGTTTCTGGAAAAGGTTTCAACTCGACCGGGCGTCTATGACATGCGAGATCAGAAAGGTAAAACGCTTTATATTGGTAAAGCGAAAAACCTGAAAAACCGCCTGTCCAGCTACTTCAGAGCGACAGGCCTTACTACCAAAACCATGGCATTGGTGAGTAAGATTGCCGATATACAACTCACCATTACTCATACTGAAACTGAGGCCCTTCTGCTGGAGCAAAACCTCATTAAAGACAGGAGGCCTCCTTACAACATATTGCTGCGAGACGACAAGTCATATCCCTATATCTATATTTCTGGGGATGATGAATTCCCTAGAATGGATTCATGCCGCGGGCGAAAACGGCAGAAAGGCCATTATTATGGACCTTACCCAAGTAGCGGAGCTGTTAGAGAAAGTCTTCACCTTCTGCAGAAGATATTTAAAATACGCCAGTGTACTAATACCTATTTTAGAAACCGAACCAGACCTTGTCTCCAATATCAAATCAATCGCTGCAAGGCTCCTTGTGTTGGCCTGGTCTCAAAAGAAGAATATCTTCAGGATCTTGAGGACACACGACAATTCCTTGCAGGCAAAGACCAGCAGTTAATCCGCTCCTTGATAAAACGCATGGAGCTTGCTGCTGAATCACTGGATTTTGAGGAAGCGGCAGCAACAAGAGACAAAATCAACCATCTTAGGGCCGTTCAGGAGCAGCAGACGGTGACCAAGTCGGCTGGTGATATTGATGTGATTGGGTTTGCTCACATTGCCGGAAATACCTGTTTTGATGTTCTTTTTGTTCGTGCGGGGAGGGTACTGGGTCACAAGTATTATTTTCCTGATTTCAAGCTGGAAGCAGGGCAGGCTGATTATCTCGAAGATTTTATGGCTCAGTTCTATGTCAGACTGTTTGGCAGTCGTGATCTTCCCGAGGAGATCGTCGTTCCTTTTGAGCTATCTGGTGCTGAAACGATAGAGAATGCCATCAAATCCGTTTCCGGCAAGAGAGTCAAAATTAAGAGCAAGGTTCGCTCGGAACGACATGACTGGCTCAATCTGGCCAACAAAAATGCACTGCAAAATCTTGAGAGTTATCTGGCCAGTAAAAGTCATCTGAACCAAAGATACCTCCAACTTAAGGACTTATTGAGGATTGATAAACCTATTTTGCGTATGGAATGCTTCGATATCAGTCATACAATGGGGGAAGCTACCGTCGCATCCTGTGTGGTATTTGGCACAGAGGGGCCAATGAACAGTGAATACAGACGCTATAACATAACCGGGATAGAGCCCGGTGATGATTATGCCGCTATGGCGATTGCTCTTGATAAGCGCTACAAAAAGCTTGCCGAGACAAACAAAGGGGAGGGGGCAGAGCCAGACCTTATCATTATTGATGGAGGAAAAGGGCAGCTAGGAAAAGCCTCTGAAGTGATTAATGCTCTCAACCTCGAGATTCCATTACTTGGTGTCGCAAAGGGAGTGACTCGGAAGCCAGGACTTGAAACACTGATTTACAATGGCCAGGAGCTTAACCCTGAAGGCGCAGAAGCAGCGTTATTATTGATCCAGCAGATCAGGGATGAGGCACACCGTTTTGCCATCACTGGTCATAGACAGCGCAGACAAAAGGCAAGAAATCGCTCTGTCTTGGAAGATATTCCGGGTATTGGCAGCAAAAGACGATCCGCACTACTAAAGTTCTTTGGCGGTCGTGAGGGCGTGAGCAATGCAACCGTTGAGGAAATAAAGAAAGTCGAAGGCATTAGCCTGAGGCTGGCGCAGCAAATACACGATTATTTGCATAATGACTAGCACCGGGGGGCAGTACTGTGTACCGTATGCCCCTTAGAACTCCCTGCTTTGATTTCTGGCTTTATATGAACATCCCGAATTTTCTAACACTAACACGAATTGTTCTGGTTCCATTTCTCGTCATCATTTTTTATCTCCCATTTGAGTGGAGCTATCTTGCCTGTGCGGGTATTTTCGCCTTTGCTGCCGCGACTGACTGGTTTGACGGTTATCTCGCTCGTAGACTCAATCAGACGACCCCTTTTGGTGCATTTTTTGACCCGGTGGCAGACAAAATAATGGTTGCAACTGCGCTTTGCCTGTTGATTGATGAATTTCGAGCATTCTGGGTAACCGTACCTGCATTAATTATTATTGGCCGTGAGATCGTAATCTCTGCTCTTAGAGAATGGATGGCTGAACTGGGCAAGCGTACAAGTGTGGCGGTCAGTATGATTGGCAAGGCTAAAACCATGGCTCAAATGGCAGCAATTACTTTACTGCTACTATCTCCTGTGCCCGTGGACTCCTGGATTGGTTTTCTCGGTATTCTCCTGCTGTACTTGTCAGCCATTCTGACACTATGGTCTATGTATATTTACCTCAAGGCTGCCTGGCCAGACCTTTCTCCATTCAACAAGCCTGACTGATGTGACGGAAAGCGGTTGACATCAAAACAAAAAAACCTACAATACGCTTCGTGTTCGGGCGCTGACAGGCAGTTAGCCCAAGTCGTCTAGCACGAGATTGCGGGAATAGCTCAGTTGGTAGAGCGCAACCTTGCCAAGGTTGAGGTCGCGAGTTCGAACCTCGTTTCCCGCTCCAAATTCTGGCGAGTTAGCAAAGCGGTTATGCAGTGGACTGCAACTCCATTTAGACCGGTTCGACTCCGGTACTCGCCTCCAGAATAAAATTGCAGGCAAAAGCCTGTTTTTTTATGACTTGAATCTGTAGTATTCAAGTTATGCCCGAGTGGTGAAATTGGTAGACACAAGGGACTTAAAATCCCTCGATCGCAAGATCGTGCCGGTTCGAGTCCGGCCTCGGGCACCATCCTTTAAATTGAACTGTTTATCTAAAAACAGGGCGAGTTAGCAAAGCGGTTATGCAGTGGACTGCAACTCCATTTAGACCGGTTCGACTCCGGTACTCGCCTCCATTTTTTATAATCCTGCCTTTACAACTCAATCACCATCCCGTAGAAATGTCAGCCTCTAAAGACTAATTTGATCGTTACCATCGGTTTGGCATTCTGGTCATTGCAAGTCGCAATAAGGTAGAATGCTATCTGCGAAAAACAGGTTAATACCTATTGCTTGCACTAATTGTTTCGACACCAGTCAATAAAGGAAAATAATAATGCTTGACCTGGTTGCAATAGAAGAAATAAAACAGCTGAAGTCGCGTTATTTTCGCTTCCTGGATACCGCAGATATTGACGGACTAAAGACCGTTTTTACCGAGAACGCAGGGATACACTACAGAAGCCCCAGTTATGAATTTAAAAAAAATGGCTGGAATGAACTGGCCGATTTCTTCCTTGAATGTTTTACTAAAACTAAGTTTGGAATTCATACAGGACATCACCCGGAAATCTCTGTGGATGGCGATCGAGCCAGAGGAATCTGGTACCTTCATGATAAATTTGTGAACTTGGATGAAGGCATCACCTTTGAAGGGAGTGCTATCTATCAAGACCGGTATACTCGCGAAAATGGCGAATGGAAGATCTCTTTTTCAGAATATGATCGCCTTTTTGAGGAGGTTACCAAGCGAAATGAAAATATGATTATTACATCCAGGCCTATTAATAAAAAAATAAATATTGACTCATAAGTCGTATTGAGCTTTGCCGCTTAAAGTAGTGGAGTGCATATTGATGAGCTCCACTCAGTTTTTCTCTCTGAGTATTAGCCATAGAAGAAAAACGAGCTAAGCCGGTTCGGAAATTTTTTCTTTTCCTTGATGAATTCAAGTAGTGACTTTAAAGGCATATAATTCAGAGAATCTCTGGCCTCCCTGAATCCTTCGCCATAAATTGGATCCGGGCTGAGCTCTATTTGCTTGCGTCGATATTCCGCATCTTTGGTGTCAAGGTTTTTCAACCAAATATACTCCATGAGAACACACATGCCTTCTTCAACTTTTAATGGAAGATTTTCGAAGTAATTGTAAAAAAACCAGGCATGGGTGAGCTCATGAATCATTACTGTACGGAAATGCTCTTCTGGTAAGTTGATCTGGATTAAAATGCAGTCAAAGTTCCTTGCCAGTAATCGCCCTTTCTGGTGAGTTGTGGTGGTTCGAGTCACACCTAAAATAGGGTGATTATCATGAAAATTATGGTGACTGGCTCCATTGAGCTCATCTCTACCGCAGAGCCTAACTGGTGTTTGAGTGGAGTTAAGCTTCAATCCAACAGATGCCAATGCAGAACGCATTTCTTCAGATATTTTATCAGCTCTCTCTTGCGATGAAATACCATTCAGGCTGCATAAGTTGCATATCACAACCCCATCAGGGTACTGCATGCCACCATCCGTCAGATTGTCACAAACCAGTCTACCGCAGCTAGAGCACTCGGGGTGTCCTGAATGATTATTGCAAAATGAATTCCCCCAAAAATCGACAAAGTAATTTGCAGTTAATGGATTAAGGCAGACCGAACAGAGTGGCGCTGTCTGTTTTTCTGCGCATGCAGGATGCCAGGGCATCTCCTCATATTCAACATAACTTCCTCTTATAGGCTTTCTGCAACCCGGGCATTTCAAGCAGTCTGGATGAAATGCCTGGTTCCTGAAAACAACAAACGACTCACCGGCAAACGCTTCCTTACAGCCTTTACACCTAAAGCAGCTCTCATGCCATCTTGCTCCCATGGCTTTAACATAGCGCCCTTTAACAGCCTTTTTGCAACCTTGGCAACGGTTCATGATCTTCCCTGAAGTGTAAAAAATAAGACCCCATACCACTCTGTAATATTTCTCCTTTAACTGCGATCATAAACTTTCATGGGTACAAGGCCTTCTTTTTGATTTATCAGATATGATGATCGGCGGCCATCATTTTCAATCGAGCAGCCTCAGCATGGTAGTACTGACTTGTTGTATTAATCGAGTCATGGCCGGCAAAAATGGCAAGATCCTCAATATCCATTTTTTGGGCCAGATGTGTAAGTGCGGTATGGCGAACTGCATGAAAAGGTAGGCACTGCAGGCGATCCCTCATAGCTGGTTCAGCTTTTTCTTGGCAATATGTCATAAACGACTTCCACCAGTACCTGAGCCCACGGGAGGATAAAGTATCGATAGTGTTGCCTACCTTTCGTACCTTTGGGGCCAGGGGAAAATTATCACCGTAAAGGCCTGAGTATCCCAACGTTTGTCGATACTGAATGATCTTCTCCTGAATATTAGCATTTATCGGGATTTTTCTTCTTTTTCTCCCTTTTCCAAGAACATTTAAGTAGTAACCATTATCATTGTCAGGATGGATATCAGAACAACTGTGCCCAGTGAGCTCTGACTCTCTTAGCGCTAGCCCATAGCTTAATGAAAATATATATCGGGTTCTATTGGCTTCCAAACGTTCTTTCTTTGTGTCGCAAGGTAAATTGTCTAGGCATTCCCTGAGAAAAAGCCATTCATTCTCATAAAAATAGCGAATAATTGAATTACCTCTGGCAATTTTTTCTCCTGAACGAACCAAGGAGGATGCTGGGTTACCCAAGATATAGCGATTTTTATCAAGAAAGGAGAAAAAAGATGAAATGACATCGATGATTTGATCGGTGCTTTTGCCTGGGCTGATAGCTGAGCGAAACATTACTCTGTCTGGTTGACCTGGAAGTATGCCTTTACTTAACCAATGGTTAGGTAAATTTTGAACAAAGTGGAGATAGCTCTGAAGGTGCTTTAGTCTGACGTCTTTGTAGCCAACCCCTAGCTCAATGTATAGAAAGGCTGTTAAACGGGTAATTTCACGCTCGTAGCGTCTAAGAGTTTCCTCGGACCGAGCACCCGATTTATTCAGGAACAAGGTCATGGCATCACCGTCATTTCGGGCCCCCATTAAGTTGTCGTGTCTGCCGCCCACTTCGATGAAATATTGAGGTAGCATTTTTAAGCTGGCAGGAAGGGCTGACTGGCTCATATTTTGGATACCTCAACATTTCCAGATAACGTTTTTTCCAAAGCCTCTGCAATACCTCGCGCTCTTTCAAGTTCAAGTTCTATTTCACTGAATCTACTGACTCTTTTCTCCATCTCAGACAGTCGCGCCTCAAGCTTTTCATTGGTACTTCTTTCTGCTTGATATTGTTGGTTAATGATTAGAGCATCTTTTGAGTCCCCTTGAAGAGCGCGAACACTTTTCAGGATATCTTTTTGTTCGCAATCAAGCAGAATTTCAAGCTGCTGAGATAGCTCAATCGTCTTCACTGCCTTTTGACTTTCCAGTGAAAGCTGGTTTCTTTCCTCGCAAGCTTGAATGTAAGCCTTTGATTTGATGTCAAGGCGGCCCTGAATATCAATATTTACCCTCGCTAACTCTTCCTGCTTTTCCCTCAGTTTTGCTATATTCTTTTCCAATCCCTGCTTGAGCCGACGTTCATCATCAACAACGCTTAGCCAATGGTTCAATTGTTCCTGGTGTCGCTGGTCCAATTGCTTCTCAAGATTATTCATTGACTGCTGGTGAGCCTGCTTCTGTTCTTTCAAAGTAGCTTTAAGGAATACCACCTGCTTTTGCTCTGACTGCAAAAGTGACTCTAAGTCGTGCTTCTGTAGCTCCTTGTCCTGAACCTCCATTTTCATGGAGTCTAATTCAGACTGCATTTGCTCATTTTGACGCACAAGATTGCTGTTCTTTTTTGTTAATTCGTCATTTTTATCGGTAATTAGCTTCAAGGTTGCCTTTAGTTCATCAATTTCCTGGTTTGCAGTCTCTTCAAAAGATCGCTGCTCTTCGGCCAGCTGATATTTCCATTTTGCGATCCCCCTTTTTAGCCCTGTTATCACTTCATCAGGGATCTCAAGGTTTTGCTCTTCTCCAAGAGTTCCTAGAAAGCGCCATTCGTTGTAATAGGGCAGCACGGTTTGCTTGCCCATTTTACCGATGCGCGCGACTTTGTCGGCATTAATTCTTTCCCCTCTCTCTTTAAGCTCATCAAGGATCCTAAATACGTGCTGTCTTCGCAAATTTTCCTGGTTGCCTTCATTCATCAATCTTAAACCCAAAAAATAGAACCAATAATACTGGTATTATAATACCAGTATTATTGGTATCAAGATATAATCAATTACTGCCGGTAACTGAACTTACCGGCAGTAATAGCCAGAATTTCATAGTATTCAGGCATACATAGCCTGACATACCAAGGTACAAAGAGGGGGAGGGGAGAGAAATGTCAACTAGCTACTAGGTAACCAGTTTATGAGTTCACAAAACTATCGAAGAGCAAGAAAGTGAATGGAGCGGGAAAACACAATATTAAAAGAGGTTAGGGCCCTGTGGAGTAACTTCGAACTGTACTCCAACAACTGGGCAGAGCCCCTAAGATGCAGACTAGGTTGCTCACTTCAGGTAACGAGCTTTCTGCTTGATTTTTTCAACCAGCTTTTTGCCTTTTGCAGTAAGAGTCAGCTTGAAATAGCGGCCATCATCTTCATGCTGTACCTTTTTAATAAGACCGAGACCAGGCCTGTCATGCCTTCCTTCACCTAGACGCTTAACACTCACAGCAATATCACTAGGGGTACCACAGGTAAGCTTTTCTGCATTAACAAGATCTGTGATGGTTTCACCAGGGTTTTCAGCAACCACAAGGAGAATTTGCCATTGGATAACGGTCAGCGGTTGTTCCTGCATTAGCTGGGTTAATTTAATAAGACCTTTCAAAGTCATTGGCAGTTACCTTTCTCTAGTTAGTTATGAGGTTTGTTGTGGACTAGTAGCGTCGTTTACTTTCCATGCTATTAGGCTTCAGCCTAGTCTGTACAACTGTTACGGCGACTGCTATACCAGAATAAATGTTAGACAGTTTTCTACTGTTATAGCAAGTTTCTGATCACAGTCGTTAAATATTTCGGCAATGGGTAACAAAACTGTTACGTTAAGAAACAGTCAATCAATTCCGATTCCATTCACTTTATAGATTCGCCCAGGTCTGCAGTTAGCTCAGGTAATTACGACTGAGGGTAGATAGGACACGATGACGTCTATTGATTAAGCCTCCTGAATTCATGAAGCATTGGACAACTAGTTTTTGAAAAAATTCTCTAAAAAATAACATTACGCATATATTGTCGTGAACAAACATCTTGACAGGTGTTTTTTTTCCTAAGAGATCGAAATAATCTCGACGATATTATTATTCGCATAATATATATTATTGTTAAATTAGAGACTTCTAATGCAACAAGAAAAGCCAGTAATAACAGGGGATTAGGGTGAGATCAGAAAAAAGAAGGCGTATAGACCAAATACGCCCGTAGAGAATCGTTTATATAACGAGGGGTTTTATAAGATAGGAGGGAAGTGAGAAAAAAACAAACATAAACAAGCGCTTATCGCTAAACCGGTAGTGGCGTATAGCTGTGCTGTCTCTGCAAACGATCTGGCAACGTCGTGTTCGCCGTCATTCTCGGCTTCTTCAGCCATTATATTGTAAGCAACCCAACTCAAGTCAGCGTCCAATAACCTTGCAACAGTAATCATTACGGAGGCTTTCTTAATAGTATCACCGGATAAATAACGGTCTATTGAGCGTCTATTTTCTCCCATGAGTTTGCAAAGGGCATAGGTAGATTGAAGGTTATGTTTGGCCTTTATCCTCAATAAAAGGTCTTTTGTGGTGACTATTTCAGCGGCTGGTTTATCCATTTTGCGACCAAGCTCAATTAATATTTTCTATTAATAGCTAGCTTAGAGGATAGGGGTATTTTGTAAATAGTAACTATTTGCCACCAGTGGCAAAATGTTACTATAGTTAAATCACCTGTTGCGAGGTTGGGAGGGTTGCTCCTCCCGTTTTACTTCCGCAACGACTCGCACATAAGACAGGTGATATAAGAACATGGATACCGCTCATAAAGTGGTCGCTCTGGACAGTGCCAGACAGCAAGAACCACAAAACACTTCAGACCTATTTGGTCAGGTGTGGCAAAAAGCCCAAGCCGACGCCATTGACTCCGACATTGAACAACAAGCTGATTTATTGAAAACCGTTCAATTGGCGTACAAGTCACTTCGAAAAGAAAAAGCCAAATTTATTGTTGCTCTGTTAAATCCCTTCTTTTTCCAACAAGCCTTAGAAAGCATCGAAGGCGCCCAAAAAGCCGTGTTGAATTACTGGGCGTTGGGTGATGGCTTGTTTTTCTATCGCCACTTTCTGGGCTGCCAGATTGGCAAATACGATCAGAAGATTCTGTTTAAAGATGAGCTAAGCGAAGGTGAGCTGTTGAACCTCGGTTTAAAACTGAATTCCTCCGTTAAGTGGGCGGAAACCGAACTGCAAGGAGCACGGGTTAAATGAAAAAACAAGCATCGCTTTTACTGTTATTGAAAATGGAATTAGCCCGCTTGGAGTCCACGGCTAAAAACGCTTACCAACAACAAAAAGAATACAGCCTGATGGGATTGGATTTGGATTCACCGTCCATGGCTTATGAAATTGGTTTGGAGAATGGCTGTAACGATGGGGTTAGCGTTCTTCGAGCTGCCATTCAATTAGTCGAGCATGAGGGTTAATAAAATGCCTCCCTTCATTATCAAGGACGATAAGAAACCCAAATCCCTAAAGCCCATGTATCGTTTCTCCCAATCCATTGTAGAAGTCATGGTGCTAGGTTACTTCCTAGGGGTGGCGATCAGTTCCGGAATGAATGGATTAGTTTGATCGATGAAAAACAAAAACGCGATTCAAGCAAATAATGATCTGCACCCCGAAGTCTATCAACAATACGTCTAGCCCCATCAGGGGTTCGAGGGGTTGATACTGGCGCATTACCAGAAAGTTAAAAAGCGTAAGGGCAGATCAGAAGCTATCCAGTTTTTAATTGCCACTCATAAAAAACTGAACTGGAATTTTCCGGGGCTTAAACTCTCCAGTAGTGACGATTGCTTAAAATCGGCGGCAAAGCTCAAGGCCGAATCCCTAGAGGAAAAGGTTAAATACGCAGTACAGGACAGCGATATTCTAACCCTGAAAAACCTAGCAGAAACCTACCTGAAAACCTACGGGCTCGAACTCCCGTTACCTAAGCGCGTACGGCGTGAACCTAGCAAAACCGAAATACTCCAGGCGATTGCCCAAGCCTGCAACCCGTCATGGTGGCGGCGGCAGCTTAGGGTCAAGCAGTCTAGGGAATTGGAGCAGTTTCTTAGGGAGTTGGGGCAGGTGTCCGCCGATCATGGCGGTTATGTATCCGGTCATACCCTGAAGCGTAGGGAAAAACAGCGGGTCAGGAATCGCGAAAACCTAGAGCTGATGGAAGCCGTTAACCAGTACGGCGAATCCTTTGTACTGGCAGAGTTGGCGGATAAGAACGTATCCAATCCAGCCATTAGAAGAAATGAGCTAATTGTCAGGACGAAAGGACTGCAGGAGCAGGCGGCGGCGCTAGAGTTTGTCGGCGTATTCATTACCCAGACAGCCCCCTCACGCTTTCATACCATGAAAAAACGCAGTGGTGGTTGTTATGCCAACCCTAGCTATGAGCTAGGTCTAACCCCTAGGGATGCACAGGCGCAAATGATGGGATGCTGGCAGCGTACCCGCGCCGAATGGGACAGGCAGGGCGTTCGGGTTTTCGGTTTCTGCATGGTCGAACCCCATCACGATGGAACGCCACACTGGCATTCAATTCTATTCGTTCATCCTGAACAGTTGCGCGATATGGTCAGGATTTATCGGGAATACGTCTGTGAAGAAAACCCCGAAGATTTAAAGCCAAGGATGGTTACTCATAAATACAAAGGCGGTTGGGCAAGTAATGGCAAGAAATCCAAGGTGGAATTAAAAACAGCCGGTATTCAGCCCCGTTTTGACTGGAAGCTCATGAGAGGGAAAGACGGTAAGCCAGGGGGCGCGGTTGAATACGTTTTGAAGTACATCTGCAAAAACCTTGATGGGGCAGGCATCAAGGGCGAGAAGAGCGACGAAACCGGCGGCAAGATTGCTGATTCAGTATTGCGGGTTGAAGCGTGGAAGGCGGTCTGGGGAATAAGACAGTTCCGCCAGGTCGGCGCGGCTCCGGTGGGGGTGTATCGGGAACTGCGAAAAATCAGTGAAGACGATTTCGACAATATACAGGACAGCCTTGCACCAGAAAGCAGGCTGCAAGAAAACGAGCAGAAGCAGGAACGAAGCGAGTTTTTAAGAATTCGAGAGGCAGCGGATAAGGGCGACTTTGGGAAGTATGTCGAATTGCAGGGCGGGGCAACACTCAGGAGGAAATATCAGAAGTATAAGAACTGGACAGTAAGAAAAAATACCAGCAACGAAACCGAAAACCGCATGCTGACCTTGTTCGGCCTGATTATGCAGGAAGGACAGAAGGTGGTTAAAGGCATTAAAGCCAGCGGTAAGAACGTCATGAGCCGTTTTTATGACTGGACGGTTCGCTTTAAAGAAGCCGCGACAGCGGCTAATCAAAAAGATGCGGGAACCGCATCGTCTTGGACTTGTGTAAATAACTGTACGGGGTCGATTCAGGCCGGGGCAGGGTAGGGGGAACCATGGAAAATTTTTCATTGGATGAAATGGTAAGGATTGCAAAAGAGACCGAAACGGAAGTGAAAATAGCAAAGCTCAACCCGCTGATACCGAGCGATTACAAACGCCGTTTGCTGCGTGCATCAGAACTATTAACTCTATTGGTCAACAAAGAGGTGGCAGGGAATGCCAAAAGTGAATAATCCAAAACTGGGTAGCATCGCCTGTGACCTTTGCGGGAATCCAGCCAGCGTTAAGCAGAACGCCAAGCAGTACCTGTATGTCGGTTGTCAGGATTGCGGGGTGGATATGCGCAAGGGGGCAAAACTTCAAACCCGGCTCTATAGGGAGTCACAATGGTTAGACGGTGTGACGCCAAAACTGCCCCCTAATCTGATCATGGATGAAGAAAACTCTAGGGATAACTCTAGGGATAATCCTAGAGATGACTCTAGGGATAATCCTAGGGATGACTCTAGGGATGACGCTAGAGAAAACCCTATAGGTTCGCCTAGGGAAGGAACTCATAAAAAAGGCGGGCTGGCCATTCTTGCCGGTATCGCTGCACTGATCCTATTACCGTTAAAAGGGGGCATGTAATGAGTCAGGAGACCTTAGACAATCTGGACATTCTCGACAGCATCGAAGCCAAAGAAAGTGCCGAGTTGCTTCAGGCGGTGGAAGCCGAAACCCAGCAGGAACAACAAAGCGAGGCGGCCGATCTGGCCGCTCAGCAAGGGGCGGCCTTTGCCGTGGGCATGGTTGAATCGCTGGTAAAACTGAAATGGGCATTCGTGCAGATCGACGAGGGCACCAAACAGGCCATTACTGAAAAGGCGGTACCCGTATTTCGTAAGTACGGCGGTGACCTGCCGTCATGGCTGCAACCCTATAGGGAAGAGATCGAATTAGGGGTCGTGGTGGCTGTAGCCGGTTTCGGTATCTACAGTCAGGTCAAAGCCAAGGAAGCCGAGGAACAACAGGAAAAGAACAATGACTCTGAAGCCGATCAACCCCAATACTCAGCATAAGAACGAGCACACGCTCTATCTGGGTGGCTCCGGTGCCGGTAAATCTCAGGCGGTGATCAACAATCCCGCCATTCCCAAAAAGGGGCGTATTATCCTCTGGGACGCTTCTGGTGATCATGCCGGGATTCATACCGAGGATAAGCGGGAGTTTCTCAAGCTGTTAAAGGCAGGCATCAAGCGCGGCTCGTTCCGGGTCGCTTACGCTGGCTCCACTGTGGAGGATTACGAGTGGTTCTGCGGTGTGGTCTGGGCGGTGCTCGATGGCAACCATAAAACCCACGTCATCGCCGAAGAACTGAGCCAGGTCTGTAAGCATGCTGGCAAAGCCTCCAATAACGCCGCCGTACTGTTAAATCAGGGCAGGAAGTACGGGCTGGTTTTTCATGGGGTCAGCCAGAAGCCCCAAGAGATCAGCAAAACCTACTTTGACCAGTGCGAGCGCAAATACATCGGCGTTTTCAGGGGTAAAAATGCCAGCCTGATGGCGGATTATCTGGCCAGCGATCTTACGGGGGCGGATATATCTGCCTTACAGCCATTGCAGTTCTATTACGACGACGGTCAGGCAACCAGTCAGCCAGTGTTGAAAAAAATGAAGTACAAAGCACCTAAAGGTGTGAAATGGCTCTGACACATAAAAGACATTAGATGTCTATAATGAATCTGCATGTTAACTTATCAATGACAGAGGTTGTATTATGAGTAATAGTCATAACTTCAAGATTGGTGATGTTGTGTCGCTGAATACTTGTGAAGGCCCATATATGACAGTTAGCGAATTTAAAATGACTAATGCAGAGGAAAACTATTTACTTTATTGTCAGTGGTTTATTAATAATAATCTTATTACTGAAGAATTTGATGCTCGTGTGCTTATTACAAGAAAAGAACGTGAGGAACGTGAGGAACGTGAATCTCAAGCTATCAATGAAAAGTTGCAGGTATACAAAGAGTATGATGTTTTTGATGATTAAAATTTAGAAAATTCGAGTGTAGTATTTTGGTTCTCTATATTAATTTTAACGTAATGATATTGTAAATAATCCCTAGGGTTTCCTAGGGATGCCCCCTTGACAGTTCCCTAGAACCCCCGTGTTAAACCTTCTCCCAGTGACACCAAAAAACCACAGGGAGAAAACCCACATGTTCAGCAAACTCACTGATCCAAAATTCATTGTTCCGGTTATGTTGGTTGCCTTAGGTACGATCTACCTGAGCAATAAAAGCGCCGCTGTTAAAAAAATCACTGGCTCTAACTGAGAGGGGACTCGACCATGTCTTTTGTTCGTCCCCTGCGACTGCCCAATGTTTCTAACGTGGGCAGTGACCAGACCGCTACTATCGGTATGCCCGTCGGCAATCACACCTACGAGAGTGTGAACCTGAAGCTGACCGACATCACCAAGGATAAAGTCACCAACATTGACGTACTGGCCAACGGTAAACCGATCCAGTCCTACAAGTCGGTGGCCGATCTGGAAGCGATCAGCGCCTATTACGGCTATCACATCGAAGCGGATGAGGTGGAAATTCCGTTTTACCGTGAGCATTTCACCAATTCCGGTCAGGCCAGAATGTTTAACTTCGGGGTAAACGACGTCTCTACCGCGGAAGTGCGTTTTGATATCGGCACGGTGGCCGGATCGCCAGCGGTTCAGGCCATGGCACCACGGTATAGCCATGTCGGCACTCAAGCGGCACGGGCTAACGGTCTGGGCGCCATCACCAAGATTCGTAATTTCGTCCATGCCACCAGTGTGGCCGGTCGTTTCGAAATCTCCGATCTTCCGAGGGAAGCGTTCCTTCAGGCACTGCACCTGAAAAGCGCCAATATCGACGAGGTTCGTCTGGAAATCGACGGTCAGGTAGTGTGGGAGATGACCAAGGCACGGATGGCTGCGTTCCTTCAGCGCAAAGGCCGTACGCCACAAACCGGTTGGTATCACCTCGACTGGATGACTACTAATGAGATCGGTAACCAGCTCTCATTAGAAGGCAAGCAAGATTTCCGTTTGATCATCGAGATGAGCGCCGCCGACTCCATCATTCTTTACCCAGAGTACTGGAGCGGTCTCGGAGGGATTTAACATGGCTGATTTTCTGGATATTGGCCTGTCGGACATTCTCGGCGCGTACGTCAGCGTCGAGTCCGAGAAGGCGCAGAACAGTCTGGATTCCTTTAAGCAGGGACAGGCACAGGCGGCCGCCATGCTGGAAGCCGAAAAGGTCAGCCAGACCACCGAAACCAAAGACGTACTGGACGACATCCGCGCGCCATCGCTCTTTGGTGGCATGGATCAGCGGTTGCTGTACGTCGGTGGCGGGCTGTTGCTGTTGGGCATCGGCTATGCGGTCATGAAGAAATAGGGAAGGGGGCAGGGTATGTTGCCAGACATTGGCAGTCTGACCACCGGGGACATCCCCGGCAATATCGGCAACGGGGGACCGTCTCAGGCAGGCGGTTCGGCCTCCGCCAGTAACGCACTGGCGGGCATCAACTTCGGCGGCATGAACACCGAGGACTACCTGTTGATTGGGGTATTGGCCTTGGTGGGGTTGGTGATATGGAAAAAAGGCTGACCTTCAAACGACTGAAGCGACTCACGGGGACAGCGCGCCGACGCTTTCGCACGGTCATGGACTGGTGCCCGGATGAGGAGATCAAGGCCGCTAAAGCTCAGCTCTGGTCGGTGAATCGAAACGCCCTGTTGTTATTGACCCGTATTGAAAAAAAAGAGCTGGTCATTGTCTGCGCTGTGGGGCGTGAATTGATCGACGCCTGCGTCTACCTGCTGGCCGCCGCCAAGATGCAGGGATTGCACAGCATCCGCTTTCATACCCTGAAACCGGCCTTCGTTCGACTGATTCAACGGCACTTCCCCTTTCAGCTGATCGACATCAAGCAGGGCGGGGAACGGGTGCTAAGGATGGTGATTCATGGGTAAGGGCAGTTCAAGTTCCAGCAGTAGCAACACCACTCACAACACCAATTCGAGCATTGGTGTAGATGGAAGTAACGAGGGGCTACTGCTCTCCAACGTCAGCGGCTCCACCATTGAGGTGACCGACAAGGGTGCCATTGATGCCGCCTTTACACTGGCCGGTGAAACGCTGGAGCTGATCAACCAAAACCAGAGCGACAGTTATCAGGCCATTGAGGACAATCTGGCGCAGTCGCTGGCCTTTGTGGAAACCCAGAACCTGCCGGACAACGGCCAGAGTGAGCGGCTGATCAAGCCCATCGTGTACGGCTCGGCATTGGTCACGCTGGCTTATTTAGCACTGAGGAGATAAAGGAATGATCCAGCAGGGCTTTAACATTTCATCGCTCAACGTCAGGGTTAAACCCGGCGAAGAGGAAAACCTGAAAATCTCGGCGCGGCTGGTCTACGTCCAGTCCGCTAACATGGGCTTTCGCATTGCCACCGATGCCGGTTCACGCTCGGACATGATTGCCGGGCGCAAGCTGCAACTGGGGGATTCCACGGCCAACTTACGAGTCATCAATACCGGCACGGGTGATCTGGTGGCGACACTGGTCTACGGCTGGGGGGATATTGAAGACTCGGCGGTGACCGGTGAGATTGCCATCAAAAACGCCAGTTCATTAAATCCCATCGCACCGGTAGCACTGAGTGACGCTCAGGTGCACACCATCGCCGCCAACAATGCCCGCCAGAAACTCACCTTATACGCCGATGCGGCCAATACCGGAAAAATCTGGCTGGCAGGGGCTAAAAATCTCGGTCTGCCCCTGATGGCAGGGCACGCCCACGACATTACCGAATTCTCCGGGGCGGTGCAGCTGTGTGGCGACGGGGCAGGGACGCAGACGGTCTATCTGATGGAGGTCAACGAATGAGACTGATGGACATTCAGTGGCCGTTGATTAACGGCAAGCCCGATCTGGATTACGCCCTGCTGGATTTTGGCACGGTTTACAGTAATAGCCGCTACGTTCAGGCCAGTCCGTTTGGCAATAACACGCCGGTCATCTGTTGGGTGGAGATTCTGGTCAATGGCCGCTGGTTTGCGACGGGCAATTTATCGGATATGACTAGCCATTCCATTACACGGTTTGTGGTATCGGGTTATGTCGAGTCTGAAGGCGTTGTAGTGCAGACGGGTAAAACATCACTGCATGGTGGAACTAACGTGGGCGACTTGTACAATCCGGGAACTTTAGTTACGTCTGCTCCCTGTCGTGTCCACGTCTGGAGGTTGGTCGCATGAAGATTTATGCCAAGGTCGGCGAGTCCTTCCAGCAGATCGGCGGCGAGTGCCCCGATGGCTGCATTGAAATGACATCCCCAAGGCCGGGTGAGTTCTATAAAGCAACCCCTACCGGTGACTGGGAAAAAGACATGATGGCCGAATTCAAGGCCAGCCGTCCTGAAGCGGTCAACAACATCAAAGTCACTATTGACGGCCTGACTTTCGACGGTGACGAGATAAGCCAGACCCGAATGGCCAGAGCCATTACTGCCAGCAGCGGCGACACGGAAACCACGCTGTGGATTCTGGTGGACGACAGCAAGGCCACCGTCACCATTGAGCAACTGAAGCGGGCACTGAGGGCGGCGGGTGAGGAACAGACACGGCTATGGATACCGGCGCAAAACTAACTTTACTGGCACTGGTGGCAGGAGGCTTCCTGATGTTCAGCAACAAAACCGCACGATTAGCGGATCAGCCAAGAGGCATCCGCAACCACAACCCCGGCAATATCCGACACGGGGACAACTGGCAGGGCATGGCGGATAACCAGCGTGACCCGTCGTTCATTACCTTTATCCAGCCAGAATACGGCATCCGTGCCATGGCCAGAATCCTGAAAAGCTACAAAAGACGGGGCGTGGATACCGTAGCCGAGATCATCGCTACCTGGGCACCACCCATTGAGAACGACACCCACGCCTACATCAATCATGTGGCGCATAAGCTCAACGTCCATCCGGATACACCGATTGAACAGGGGCGTTATCCAGAACTGATTGCCGCCATTATTCACCATGAGAACGGGGTACAACCCTACAGTTATTCCGTAATCAGTGCCGGGGTAGCGATGGCATGAGTGTACTGAATGACAAACAGTTTTTTATCGTCCTGGGTATTGGGGCGCTCGGTGCCTACGTCCTGTACAAAGGCGCCGAGAAAACCGCCGCCGCCATCAATCCAACAGATGAGAACAACCTCTTCAACCAAGGGGCGATTGGTTTAGGGGAAGCCATTACCGGTAATCCCAAGGCAACTCAGAACCTGTTTAACCGCCTCTACGGCGGGTTAGACCTGATCAACCCATGGGCGCCAGAGTATCGAAAACAGTATGCGAGGCAGGTATGGGGGCTACAGTGATTGCCAGCTTGCTGGGCGGTGCCCTGTCGTGGTGGCGGGAGCGCTCACAGCATAAAGCGAAACTCAAAGAGATCGACCAGCAGGCACAGATTAACCAGCGGCAGGCAAGGGCAGAAGCGGCGGGCAAGCTGGATCACCAGAGCCGGGACAACATCACGTGGGAAGACGGCTATTTAATCCTGCTGTTTACCCTGCCCCTGCTCTTATTGTTCTTTGCCCCATTACTGACCTTGATCTGGCCAGAAGCGCAGCAGATCACTCAAGCGGTCATGGCCGGCTTTGAAGCCCTGAAAGCAACGCCCGTTGCTTATCAAGGGGCGATCGGTCTGATCTTTGTTTACGTGTTCGGCTTCCGTCGTCTGCTGCATCGGTTATTGGATAACTGGGCGGGCTGGAAAACACGGGGAGGATAACATGGGGTGGCTTATGGAGCAGGGGAAAAACCAAGGCCCGATGTACGTACTGATGATTCTGTTACTGGGGGGTAGCGGGCTGAACCTGAATAAGAGTGACGCCATTAACCAGAAACTCAGTGACCTGAACGCATGGCGGGGGATTACGGAATACCGCATTAACCAACTGGAGCAACGGGAGGACTGACCATGGCTCGCAAAAGCGTCTCTAAAAAGACCGGCACCAAGGGCAAGGGAAAACTGAAAAAAGGCTTTAAATACATCAAGGGAGGGCGGATAGTTAAAGCCAAAAACAAAAAATAATCCCTAAGCCTGTGTTCGCGCAGGCTTTTTTATTACTTATGTTTCTTTTAGTGACATCTGCAAGTAACCATTACTCATATATAAAGATTCTG
Organism: Endozoicomonas sp.; assembly: GCF_965196975.1. Classification (NCBI taxonomy): domain Bacteria; kingdom Pseudomonadati; phylum Pseudomonadota; class Gammaproteobacteria; order Oceanospirillales; family Endozoicomonadaceae; genus Endozoicomonas; species Endozoicomonas sp. Next base: position 1,738,916 of record NZ_OZ239981.1, on the reverse strand, counting down.
TCAATCACCCAGTTAGGCGCAATCCCTTGGTACGACTGAAAATAACCAACGTTGGCACGTAAAGTGGTTATGTATAGGTGCAAGGATGCAAAAGGATACACCGGCCAAGGATGGCCACCCAAGGAAGGGATAATAACAACAAGGACACCGGCTACGGATAGCCTCAGGGAACTAAGAATAACAACAGGGGAGCAAGGCTAAGGATAGCCTGAAGGAAATAACAATAATAAGAAACGCAGCAGGCCAAGGATCGGCCTACCACGGAAGAAAAATAATAATAAGGAAAGGAGCTGCTGGCTAAGGATAGCCTTTCCATACAATAACAACAATAAGGATTCATAGTCCCGCTAGTCGGGGCTTTTTTTATGATTGATTTTTTATATAGAAGCCCGTATTCAACAAGAACACGGGCTTTGGTTTATTTCACCAGTCGTAAGGTGGGTTTTGAACGAACCGGCCTTTCTTTAGTCTCCTGTTCCTTGAATGTCGCTTTGTAGGCTTCCAGTAATGCTCTAAGGCGCTGATTTTCTGCCCAATAATGACCGCGCTCCTGAATCTCGGCGAAGCTGTGACTGTGTCCTACGGTATCAATCATCTTGCCGTCGTCCATAATCCTGAAGCCTTCGAAGGATTCCCAAGGCAGCACACCGGCTACGTAAATAGCGAGTAACTGGGCAGCGACCTTATCGGGGATGGTTTTATTATTCAGCCATTGTTTGATGGTGCGTTCATCCTGATCGCACCATATGGCCGCTTCATCAATAGAACAGGTACCAGAGCGTAAACCGTATCGAGTGGTCACCATGATACAGATTGGCTTTTCGTGGCTGGCAGTCTTTGAAATGGCGATGTCATGGTGGGAAATAACCGGCTTTTTATACTTCTTAGGCATAATAAAAACTCCATTGCCTTTATATATGGTTATTAAAACCCTCAAAAAAGGGCGAACCATGCTGTTGGCAATCGAGTCTTTTTTGCAATTCAGGGGTTAAAATCGGGTTTAACGATAGATAAAATCTATTGAAGTGGTATTCATTTTTCCTTTGCATTTGACATTTATCAATTTCCAATAGTGAGAATACTGATAGTTTTTATCTATCAAAAAATAAAGTCCAATGAATTATAGCCTAATTTCGCATAATATATATTACGCGTTAAATTAGACAAAGCTAATATAAGGCAGGAAAAGCAAACAAAAACAAGCAGTTATGGCAATTCCGATAGGGGCGTATTGTTGTGCAGTTTGCACAAACGACTGTGCAACGTCCTGTTCACCGTCCTTTTCGGCTTCCTCGGCCAAAATGTTGTAAATCACGTAGCTTAAGTCAACGTCCAATAGCTCTGAAACCTTTACCATTATTGAGGCATGCTTAATAATTTCTCCTTCCTTAAAGCGTTTAACTGTATTTCTAGAGACACCTAATAACTGAGCCATTTTATACGTCGTTGGTGCGTTATATTTATCCTCAATTAGCTTAATAAAGTCCTTGGTTCGTACGATTTCAGGTGCTGTTTTTTTCATGATCGACCCATTCTTGATTGAAATTTCCTATCGAAACTTGCTTGACTGTTAAATATATTTTAGAACTTACGGCGATCATGTACATATGACTGACATAGACATATGGCTATGTTAGTCACATACTTACATTACCTGTTGCGAGGTTGGGAGGGTTGCTCCTCCCGTTTTACTTCCGCAACGACTCGCAAATAAGACAGGTGATATAAGAACATGGATACCGCTCATAACGTGGTTGCTCTGGACAGTGCCAGACAGCCAGAACCACAAAACACTTCAGACCTGTTTGATCAGGTGTGGCAAAAAGCCCAAGCCGACGCCATTGACTCCGATATTGAACAGCAAGCCGATTTATTAAAAACCGTTCAATTGGCGTATAAGTCCCTTCGAAAAGAAAAAGCCAAGTTCATTGTTGCTTTATTAAATCCCTTCTTTTTCCAGCAAGCCTTAGAAAGCGTCGAAGGCGCCCAAAAAGCCGTGTTGAATTACTGGGCGTTGGGTGATGGCTTGTTTTTCTATCGCCACTTTCTGGGCTGCCAGATTGGCAAATACGATCAGAAGATTCTGTTTAAAGATGAGCTAAGTGAGGGTGAGCTGTTGAACCTCGGTTTAAAACTGAATTCGTCCGTGAAATGGGCGGAAACCGAACTGCAAGGAGCGCGGGTCAAATGAAAAAACAAGCATCGCTTTTACTGTTATTGAAAATGGAATTAGCCCGCTTGGAGTCCACGGCTAAAAACGCTTACCAACAACAAAAAGAATACAGCCTGATGGGATTGGATTTGGATTCACCGTCCATGGCTTATGAAATTGGTTTGGAGAATGGCTGTAACGATGGGGTTAGCGTTCTTCGAGCTGCCATTCAATTAGTCGAGCATGAGGGTTAATCAAATGCCTCCCTACATTATCAAGGACGATAAGAAAGCCAAATCCCTAAAGCCCCTTTTACGTTTCTCCCAATCCATTGTAGAAGTCATGGTTCTAGGGTATTTCCTAGGGGTGGCGATCAGTTCCGGAATGAATGGATTCATTTAATATGCGTTTTGTTGATCCTGCCAGCTCCATTAAATCCCTAGGTACGCCCGATTGTGATCAGTTCCGGCGTACCATTTTTAACCGCTATCGTCCTATCGCCTCGGCCTTGTCCCACGACTATTCCGCCACCTGTAAGCGACTGGGGTACGTGGAAGCCAATCGCCGTCTGTTGGAGCTGGATAAACAGATGACCATTGGCGACAAACACAATCCCATCGCAGCCAGTGCTCCGGATAAGCAGGTTAAAGAGTGGGCAGAAGATCGGGCGCACCATTGTGGTTTGTTAGTGGACGCCTATTTGAACGACGGCTGTGAGATCAGCGTCAGACGCCCGGTAGAGATGTACGTCAACGAGCAGGGGGTAGCCTTCCCACTGCATCTTAAGCAGAACATGACCGAGACTGAAGAGCGCCAAGCGTGGCTTAGGGCTTTGGCTAGGGTCTGCGATGCCAAATGGTGGCGTCGTCAGGTGCGTAAAACCCTAAGCCGCAACCTAGAGACCGTGGCTAGAGATATCCGGTTAGTGTCCGCAGAGAAAGGGCTCTACTGCTCAGACATTCGTTTAGCCAACCGTAAGCGCCAGAAGCAACGCAACCAAGAATTGCTAGAGAACCTAGAGGCTGAGAACCAGCACGGCGATGTGTACACCCTAGCAGAACTGGCGGAATGTGGCCTAGCGAATCCTAGGAACCGCTTTGCAGAACTGATTACCCGCTCTAAAGGCTTTGATCTGGTCGCCCAACAGCTAGGGCATGTGGGCTGGTTCTTTACTCTGACGACCCCTAGCCGGTTTCACCGGATGAGCAAGGGTAAAAACCATTGCTACGCCAACAGTCAATGGAGTGGGGCAACCCCTAGGGATGCCCAAGACTGGTTATGCAAAGTCTGGGCGCAAGTCAGGGCAAAGTGGGAGCGTGAAGGCATCAAAGCCTACGGTCTTCGAGTCTCTGAACCCCATCATGATGGCTGCCCCCATTGGCACATGTCGCTGTTTTTCAATCCCGATCAGTCCGAGCAGGCCAAAGCCATTTTCAGGGAGTACGCCCTGAAAGATTCACCGGACGAAAAGGGCGCTAAAGAGCGTCGCCTCGATGCCATGCCATTAGACCCAGAGAAGGGCGCTACCGGTTATCTGGTCAAATACCTCACGAAAAACATTGATGGCGCCCAAGGCATGGAAGCAGAGCTCGACTTAGAGAGCGAAGGTCAGCAGGAATTATTGATCAAAGAAGGGCAGAGCCGGGTCGAGGCGTGGGCTACCTGCTGGGGCATTCGTCAGTTTCAGTTTATTGGTGGTCCATCGGTGTCGGTCTGGCGTGAGCTGCGACGGGTGGATGATGAGCAGATCGAACAGATGCAAAGCCTGTTGCCAGAATCCGAGACCATGGACGACAGCGAGAAAACCTGTTTCCAGCAGATCAAGGCCGCCGCCGATGCTGCGGACTGGGCGGCGTTTGTCATGGCCATGGGTGGCCCTACCCTGAAACGCTCTGAATACCCCATGCAGTCGTGGCGGGTGCCCAATGTTGAGATCAACGATTACTACGAATTACTGGAATCCGTGAAAGGGGTCGTGCTGTCTGGTGTTGAGGAAGAGAAAAACATCATGACCCGTTTCTTGGTGTGGACGGTTCGCCCGGTACGGGCGACTGAACAGGAGGCGCACAGCGCCGACTCTTGGACTTGTGTAAATAACTGTACGGAAGCTGAAAGGGGGTGGGCTTATGGATAATGTGGAATTAGTGACATTACTGAATGAAGTTTCAATAGGAGCAGCCAAGGCACAAAAAAGCGTAATGTTACCGGCAGAGGTTAAAGGACTGCTGTTGAGGTCGGCGCGTATTTTAACGGAATTGGTGGAAAGGGAGGTTTCCAGAAATGCCGAAAGCCAATAATCCAAAACTGGGTACCATCGCCTGTGACCTTTGCGGGAATCCAGCCACCGTGAAGCAGAATGCCAAGCAGTACCTGTATGTCGGTTGTCAGGATTGCGGGGTGGATATGCGCAAGGGGGCAAGACTGCAAACCCGGCTCTATAGGGAGACGGTGTGGTTAGACGGTGTGACGCCAAAACTGCCCCCCAATCTGATCATGGATGAAGAAAACCCTAGGGATAGCGCTAGGGATAATCCTAGGGACGACTCTAGGGAAAACCCTAGGGATGGTTCTAGGATTATCCCTAGGGATGACGCTAGGGAAAACCCTATAGGTTCGCCTAGGGAAGGCACTCATAAAAAAGGCGGGCTGGCCATTCTTGCCGGTATCGCTGCACTGATCCTATTACCGTTAAAAGGGGGCATGTAATGAGTCAGGAGACATTAGACAATCTGGATATTCTCGACAGCATCGAAGCGAAAGAGAGCGCCGAGTTGCTTCAGGCGGTGGAGGCCGAAACCCAGCAGGAACAGCAAAGCGAGGCGGCCGACATGGCCGCTCAGCAGGGGGCGGCCTTTGCCGTGGGCATGGTTGAATCGCTGGTGAAACTGAAATGGGCATTCGTTGAGATTGATGACGGCACCAAACAGGCCATTACCGAAAAGGCGGTACCCGTATTTCGTAAGTACGGCGGCGATCTTCCATCATGGCTGCAACCCTATAGGGAAGAGATCGAATTAGGGGTCGTGGTGGCTGTGGCCGGTTTCGGTATCTACAGTCAGGTCAAAGCCAAGGAAGCCGCTGAACAACAGGAAAAAAACAATGAATCTGAAGCCGATCAACCCCAATACTCAGCATAAGAACGAGCACACGCTCTATCTGGGTGGCTCCGGTGCCGGTAAATCTCAGGCGGTGATCAGCAATCCCGCCATTCCCAAAAAGGGGCGTATTATCCTCTGGGACGCTTCTGGTGATCATGCCGGGATTCATACCGAGGATAAGCGGGAGTTTCTCAAGCTGTTAAAGGCAGGGATTAAGCGCGGCTCATTCCGGGTCGCCTTCGCTGGCTCCACTGTGGAGGATTACGAATGGTTCTGTGGTGTGATCTGGGCGGTACTCGATGGCAACCATAAAACCCACGTCATCGCCGAGGAGCTGAGCCAAGTCTGTAAGCATGCCGGTAAAGCCTCCAACAATGCCGCCGTGCTGTTGAATCAGGGCAGAAAGTACGGGCTGGTCTTTCACGGGGTGAGCCAGAAGCCCCAAGAGATCAGCAAAACCTACTTTGACCAGTGTGAGCGCAAATACATCGGCGTTTTCAGGGGTAAAAATGCCAACCTGATGGCGGATTATCTGGCCAGTGATCTGGCGGCAGCTGATATTTCTGCCTTGCAGCCATTGCAGTTCTATTACGACGATGGTCAGGCAACCAGTCAGCCGGTGCTCAAAAAACTGAGGTATAAACAACCAAAGGGGGTGAAGTGGATTTGATACATAAAAGTCATTAGTAGTCTAAAATAAGTCTGCTATTGATATTCCTTTATGATGAGGCGTCTCTGCATGAGTAATCCTATTGATGGTGATGTCGTCTGTCTTCTGGGTGTAGGAAAACCTAAAATGACTGTTAAAAATAAAGTTAATGATACTGAATGTGAATGTGAATGGTTTGATATCATTAAAAAAATTCAACATGAAAAGTTCCAAAATACTGAGCTAGACATTATAGAAGAGTACCCTAAGCCTTCAGAGAACGTAGATCCTAATAATCCTTCAGGTTTTAAAATCGGTGATTCTGTTCATCTTCGTAGTGATATCAATCAAACATTAGTTGTCAGAGAAATAGACGGTAATGATGTAACTTGCATTTGGTTTGATGAAAAACATCGTTTTCAAAAGCATACATTTTTATTTCCTCAGCTTAGTGATGAGTGAGATTATGAAAATGAAATAGTAGAGGTTCTTTATGAGTAAAGATTATCAGTTAGATCTTGGCCATGTTGTACAACATATTTCTGGTAAAGGTCCATATATGGCAGTAGCGGAATTGAATGTACAAGTGTCACCCCAATGCAATAGTCAAGGTACTAACCCCCGTAGAACAAGTGGTGATGGTGTATTATGTTCATGGTTTGACGGCAATGATCCTAAATTTCATATATTTCATAAATGTGAGCTTATGCAAAAAAAAGACTCTGAGGAATTATGTTTTCAGAATTAGTAAGTATTTTGTAAATAATCCCTAGGGTTTCCTAGGGATGACCCCCTTGACAGTTCCCTAGACCCCCCGTGTTAAACCTTCTCCCAGTGACACCAAAAAACCACAGGGAGAAAACCCACATGTTCAGCAAACTCACTGATCTTAAATTCGTCGGCTCCGTAGCCGTTGTTGCGCTGGTAACCATTTACCTGAACAACAAAAGCGCCGCTGTTAAAAAAATCACTGGCTCTAACTGAGAGGGGACTCGACCATGTCTTTTGTTCGTCCCCTGCGACTGCCCAATGTTTCTAACGTGGGCAGTGACCAGACCGCCACCATTGGTATGCCCGTCGGCAATCACACCTATGAGAGTGTGAACCTGAAGCTGACCGACATCACCAAGGATAAAGTCACCAACATTGACGTACTGGCCAACGGTAAGCCGATCCAGTCCTACAAGTCGGTGGCCGATCTGGAAGCGATCAGCGCCTATTACGGCTATCACATCGAAGCGGATGAAGTGGAGATTCCGTTTTACCGTGAGCATTTCACCAATTCCGGTCAAGCCAGAATGTTCAACTTCGGGGTGAATGACGTATCCACCGCGGAAGTGCGTTTTGATATCGGCACGGTGACCGGTTCGCCAGCGGTTCAGGCCATGGCACCACGCTATAGCCATGTCGGCACTCAAGCGGCACGGGCTAACGGTCTGGGCGCCATCACCAAGATTCGTAATTTCGTCCATGCCACCAGTGTGGCCGGTCGTTTCGAAATTTCTGATCTTCCCCGTGAAGCCTTCCTTCAGGCACTGCACCTGAAAAGCGCCAACATCGACGAAGTCCGTCTGGAAATCGACGGTCAGGTGGTGTGGGAGATGACCAAGGCACGGATGGCCGCCTTCCTTCAGCGCAAAGGCCGTACGCCTCAGACTGGTTGGTACCACCTCGACTGGATGACCACCAATGAGATTGGTAACCAGCTCTCCTTAGAAGGTAAGCAGGATTTCCGTCTGATCATCGAGATGAGCGCCGCCGACTCCATCATTCTCTACCCAGAGTACTGGAGCGGTCTCGGAGGGATTTAACATGGCTGATTTTCTGGATATTGGCCTGTCGGACATTCTCGGCGCGTACGTCAGCGTCGAGTCCGAGAAGGCGCAGAACAGTCTGGATTCCTTTAAGCAGGGGCAGGCACAGGCGGCCGCCATGCTGGAAGCCGAAAAGGTCAGCCAGACCACCGAAACCAAAGACGTACTGGACGATATCCGCGCTCCCTCGCTTTTTAGTGGCATGGATCAGCGGTTGTTGTATGTCGGTGGCGGTCTGTTGCTGTTGGGCATTGGCTATGCGGTCATGAAGAAATAGGGAAGGGAGCAGGGTATGTTGCCAGACATTGGCAGTCTGACCACCGGGGATATCCCCGGCAATATCGGCAACGGGGGACCGTCTCAAGCAGGCGGTTCGGCCTCCGCCAGTAACGCACTGGCGGGCATCAACTTCGGTGGCATGAACACCGAGGACTACCTGTTGATCGGGGTATTGGTCTTGGTGGGGTTGGTGATATGGAAAAAAGGCTGACCTTCAAACGACTGAAGCGACTCACGGGGACAGCGCGCCGCCGGTTTAGAACGGTGATGGACTGGTGCCCGGATGAGGAGATCAAGGCCGCTAAAGCTCAGCTCTGGTCGGTGAATAGAAACGCCCTGTTGTTATTGACCCGTATTGAAAAAAAAGAGCTGGTCATTGTCTGCGCTGTGGGGCGTGAATTGATTGACGCCTGCGTCTACCTGCTGGCCGCCGCCAAGATGCAGGGATTGCAAAGCATTCGCTTTCATACCCTGAAACCGGCCTTCGTTCGACTGATTCAACGGCACTTTCCCTTTCAACTGATCGACATCAAGCAGGGCGGGGAACGGGTGCTAAGGATGGTGATTCATGGGTAAGGGCAGTTCAAGTTCCAGCAGTAGCAACACCACTCAAAACACCAATTCGAGTATTGGTGTGGATGGGGACAACCAAGGGCTACTGCTCTCCAACGTCAGCGGCTCCACCATTGAAGTGACCGACAAGGGCGCCATTGATGCAGCTTTTACGCTGGCCGGTGAAACGCTGGAGCTGATCAACCGAAACCAGAGCGACAGCTATCAGGCCATTGAGGACAATCTGGCGCAGTCGCTGGCCTTTGTGGAAACCCAGAACCTGCCGGACAACGGCCAGAGTGAGCGGCTGATTAAACCCATTGTTTACGGCTCGGCATTGGTCACGCTGGCTTATTTAGCACTGAGGAGATAAAGGAATGATCCAGCAGGGCTTTAACATTTCATCGCTCAACGTCCGGGTTAAGCAGGGCGAAGAGGAAAACCTGAAAATCTCGGCGCGGCTGGTCTACGTCCAGTCCGCCAACATGGGCTTTCGCATTGCCACCGATGCCGGTTCACGCTCGGACATGATTGCCGGGCGCAAGCTTCAACTGGGTGATTCCACAGCAAACCTTAGGGTGATCAATACCGGTACGGGTGATCTGGTAGCAACACTGGTCTACGGTTGGGGCGATATTGAAGATTCGGCGGTGACGGGTGAGATTGCCATTAAAAACGCCAGTTCATTAAATCCCATCGCACCGGTGGTACTGACGGACGCTCAGGTGCACACCATCGCCGCCAACAATGCCCGCCAGAAACTCACCTTATACGCCGATGCCGCCAATACCGGCAAAGTCTGGTTAGCCGGTGCCAAAAATCTCGGCTTACCACTGCTCGCGGGGCATGCACACGACTTTTGTGAATTCTCCGGGGCGGTGCAGCTGTGTGGCGACGGGGCAGGGACGCAGACCGTGTATCTGATGGAGGTCAACGAATGAGACTGATGGACATTCAGTGGCCGTTGATTAACGGCAAGCCCGATCTGGATTACGCCCTGCTGGATTTTGGCACAGTTTATAGCAATAGCCGCTACGTTCAGGCCAGTCCGTTTGGTAATAACACGCCAGTCATCTGTTGGGTTGAGATTCTGGTCAATGGCCGCTGGTTTGCGACGGGCAATTTATCGGATATGACTAGCAATTCCATTACAAGGTTTGTGGTATCGGGTTATGTCGAGTCTGAAGGCGTTGTGGTGCAGACGGGTAAAACCTCACTGCATGGTGGAACTAACGTGGGCGACTTGTACAATCCGGGAACTTTAGTGACTTCTGCCCCCTGTCGTGTCCACGTCTGGAGGTTGGTCGCATGAAGATTTATGCCAAGGTGGGCGAGTCCTTCCAACAGATCGGCGGCGAGTGCCCCAAAAACCACATTGAAATGAACACCCCAAGGCCGGGTGAGTTCTATAAAGCAACCCCTACCGGCGACTGGGAAAAGGACATCATCGCCGAGTTCAAGGCCAGCCGTCCCGGGGCGGTCAACAACATCAAAGTCACCATTGATGGCATGACCTTCGACGGTGACGAAACCAGTCAAACCCGCATGGCCAGAGCCATTACCGCCAGCAGTAGCGACACGGAAACCACGCTCTGGGTACTGGCGGACGACAGCAAGGCCACCGTCACCATTGAGCAACTGAAGCGGGCACTGAGGGCGGCGGGTGAGGAACAGACACGGCTATGGATACCGGCGCAAAACTAACGCTACTGGCACTGGTGGCAGGAGGCTTCCTGATGTTCAGCAACAAAACCGCACGATTAGCGGATCAGCCAAGAGGCATCCGCAACCACAATCCCGGCAACATAAGGCACGGGGACAACTGGCAGGGCATGGCGGACAACCAGCGTGACCCGTCGTTCATCACCTTTATCCAGCCAGAATACGGCATCCGGGCGATGGCCAGAATCCTGAAAAGCTACAAAAGACGGGGCGTGGATACCGTAGCGGAAATCATCGCTACGTGGGCGCCACCGATTGAAAACGATACCCACGCCTACATCAATCATGTGGCGCATAAGCTCAACGTCCATCCGGATACACCGATTGAACAGGGGCGTTATCCTGAACTCATCGCCGCCATTATTCACCATGAGAACGGGGTACAACCCTACAGTTATTCCGTGATCAGTGCCGGGGTAGCGATGGCATGAGTGTACTGAATGACAAACAGTTTTTTATCGTCTTGGGCATTGGTGCGCTCGGTGCCTATGTCCTGTACAAAGGCGCCGAGAAAACCGCCGCCGCCATTAACCCCGTGGATGAGAACAACATCTTCAATCAAGGTGCCATTGGTCTGGGGGAAGCCATTACCGGCAACCCCAAGGCAACCCAGAATCTGTTTAACCACATCTACGGCGGGTTAGACCTGATCAACCCATGGGCGCCCGAGTATCGAAAACAGTACGCGAGGCAGGTATGGGGGCTACAGTGATTGCCAGTTTGCTGGGCGGTGCCCTGTCGTGGTGGCGGGAGCGCTCTCAGCATAAAGCGAAGCTCAAAGAGATCGACCAGCAGGCACAGATCAATCAGCGACAGGCAAGGGCGGAAGCGGCGGGCAAGCTGGATCACCAGAGCCGGGACAACATTACGTGGGAAGATGGTTATTTGATCCTGCTGTTTACCCTGCCCCTGCTCTTACTGTTCTTTGCTCCGCTACTGACTCTGATCTGGCCAGAAGCAGGGCAGATCACTCAGGCGGTCATGTCAGGCTTTGAAGCCTTGAAAGCAACGCCCGTTGCTTATCAGGGGGCGATCGGTCTGATCTTTGTCTACGTGTTCGGCTTCCGTCGTCTGCTGCATCGGGTATTGGATAACTGGGCAGGCTGGAAAAAACGGGGAGGATAACATGGGGTGGCTTATGGAGCAGGGGAAAAACCAAGGCCCGATGTACGTACTGATGATTCTGTTACTGGGGGGTAGCGGGCTGAACCTGAACAAGAGTGACGCCATTAACCAGAAACTCAGTGACCTGAATGCATGGCGGGGAATAACGGAATACCGCATTAACCAACTGGAGCAACGGGAGGACTGACCATGGCTCGCAAAAGCGTCTCGAAAAAGACCGGCACTAAGGGTAAGGGAAAACTGAAAAAAGGCTTTAAATACATCAAGGGAGGGCGGATAGTTAAAGCCAAAAACAAAAAATAATCCCTAAGCCTGTGTTCGCGCAGGCTTTTTTATTACTTCTGTTTCTTTTAGTGACATCTGCAAGTAACCATTACTCATATATAAAGTGTTTGTAAATCACCCAGTTAGGCGCAATCCCTTGGTACGACTGAAAATGACCAAAGTTGGCACGTAAAGTGGTTATGTACAGGTGCAAGGATGCAAAAGGATACACCGGCCAAGGATGGCCACCCAAGGAAGGGATAATAACAACAGGGACACCGGCTACGGACAGCCTCAGGGAACTAATAATAACAACAGGGGCAAAGGCTAAGGATAGCCTGAAGGAAATAACAATAATAAGAAACGCAGCAGGCCAAGGATCGGCCTACCACGGAAGAAAAATAATAATAAGGAAAGGAGCTGCTGGCTAAGGATAGCCTTTCCAGATAATAACAACAATAAGGATTCAGGGTCCCGCTAGTCGGGGCTTTTTTTATGATTGATTTTTTATATAGAAGCCCGTATTCAACAAGAACACGGGCTTTGGTTTATTTCACCAGTCTTAAGGTTGGTTTAATGCGAACTGGCCTTTCCTTGGATTCCTGATTCCTTTGTGCAATTTGTACCTTTAAGTTGTCGATAATTGCTCTAAGACGTTTGTTTTCGCTCCAATAATGCCCGCGTTCTTGTATTTCTGAAGCGGTATGGCTGCGGCCTATGGTGTCGATAAGCTTGCCTTCATCATTAATGCTGAATCCTTCAAAGGCATGCCAAGGCATAACGCCAGCAACGTAAATGGCTAGTAGTTGAGCTGATGCTTGATCGGAAATGGTTTGGTTTCGTAGCCAGCGGCGGATAGTGGCCTCAGAGCGCAAGCAGAGTCTGGCGGCTTCCTTGATGGTGCAACATCCAGAGCGTGTCCCGTAGCGGGTAGTGACGCTGATACAGACGCTATTACGTTTGCAGGCAGTTTTATAAATGGAAGTGTTTGTGGCGTGGTTGGCAGGTTTTTTAGACTTTTTAGGCATTACAAATAACTCCATTGCCTTATTTATAGTTATAAAAACCGCATTCCTGATAAATAAACTCAGGTTCCCGGCAACGGGGATTATTTGACAAAATGGAATTGATATGTATTTGGAGGGTCATAGATGAATCCTATCAATTACATCTTTATGATTAGGATTCCTGCCTATTTCGCATAATATATATTATGTTAAATAATATGTGCCACTGTTCTTCCCAAGGAGGAATAAATACAATGGCAGAATCAGAGTTTGGTTAGAGTGATGAATACATGAAAATAGTAAGTTTTAATGTTAATGGTCTGAGATCCAGACTTCATCAGCTTGCCCAAGTCATTGATAACCATAGCCCAGATATTATCGGACTACAGGAAACGAAGGTTTCTGATGAAGACTTCCCGGTTGGTTCATTAAATGAAATGGGTTACCAAGTATGCTTTCACGGCCAGAAAACCCATTATGGTGTTGCCCTACTCAGCAAAACGCCACCATTAAGTATCCAGAGAGGATTCCCGACAGATCATCCTGATTCTCAGAGACGAATGATTATCGGTGATTATGATATTAATGGACAATCTTTGAGAGTGGTAAATGGCTATTTTCCTCAGGGAGAAAACCGAAGTCATGAAATCAAGTTTTCTGGCAAAGAAAAATTTTACAATGATTTACAAGACTACCTGCGGGCCAAATGCCAGCCGTCTTCCAATGTTTTGGTAATTGGAGATTTCAATATCTCTCATACAGACAAGGATATTGGCATTGGGCCTGACAATGCCAAGCGTTGGCTGAGAACAGGAAAATGCAGCTTTCTACCTGAGGAGCGGGAATGGTTTGACCGACTTCTTGGCTGGGGACTAACCGATTGTTTTAGAAAACTATATCCTGATGAGAGCCAACGCTTCAGCTGGTTTGACTATCGCAGCCGTGGATTTGAGAGTGAACCAAAAAGGGGGTTGAGGATAGATGGTTTTTTAGCAACGGCTTCATTAATGAAAGAATGCCAATCTGTCATTATTGATTATGATATCAGAGCAATGGAGAAACCCTCTGATCATGCTCCGGTTATTGCCGAGTTTTAATGGACATATAAATTATAATTTATTATTTGATAATCATTCGCATTTGTAACATTTGAAAGGCGGTCTATTCTAAGGCCAATCAATAACAAATGATTGGGAAATAAGTATGACCGCTTTTCAAAAAAGCAAATGCTTTGCTTTAGCCTTTTCAATCTTTTTTCCAGGGGTTGTGTTAGCTGCACCGGATAGTTTAGTAAAATCTACAGATATTTCATTAAGTTATCTTGAAAAAGAGTTATTTAAAGGTTCAATATCAGCAGAGTGCTCAGACGTTGATAGTGTATGTCATTATAGGTTTGAACCACTGCAGAATGCTGATGATCAAAATAAGGGGGCAATACTCCCAATTAACGTTTTGAAATTTCAAGGAGATTTCCATCATACTTCAGAAAGCAGTACTGATTTAGGCTTCATAACCGTTCATAAAGATGATCAAAAAACGAAAATTCCGCTCAGTATTGATTTTGAAGAGCTTCAGCTTGGGAATAAAGATAACCCCCTAACCAGAGCAATCATCACCCAGCTACACCCCTCGCTGGTTGTTGCAGCTTATAAAGAGCTGAATGACAGGGCTGAAGTTTCTGACTATCTAATAGGAAAAACAAAGAATTCAGAAGTGCTGCATTTATTTCAACCGGAGAAACATGATATTCAATCAGCAGAAACAAATTATTTACGTGCGGCACTTTCCGCGCTTCATGAAGAGTTCCTGATTCTCGATATAGGTGATAGCTACTCTATGGTGATTGTATTTGACAGTGAGAATGTCCCGACCTCTGTTCATGTACTTGACCGTTGGAAGCTTTACAGAGGATCAGCGTTTAAATCAGCTATCGGTTATGGTGATCTTTTCGGTCTTGTCTTGCACGTACTAGGCGCTGCGCATCACATAGGTATACCTATAGATGGTCATCATCATACGCCTCCAGCCGGACCTTCTAATTTTAAGAGTCAACTGAAGAGTACTGTCAGCTTCTTATTCCACTCTGCCGAGGTTATTGACCATGCACATGGCGTTGGTGAATTTATCAGTGGTACACAGAAACACTACCATGATCACAACCATGGTTTAGCGGGTGATGTCTTTGGCATTATGCATTTAGGTCATACTTTTTATGAATGGGCAACTGAACGTGAAAGATGGGTTCTAAATAGCGTACAGGCATTTTTAACGGTAGCCAGTTTTGGTTACCACCATGTGCCTACTTCAGTTTATGAGTATTCAATTGCAGAAATTCTTCCACCGGTTATTGTCAGGGAAAATAAGCGAGCACATGCTGTGAGATAAAAAAATCGCAATATTTTCTCAAATCATCAGCCAGGAGTTCTTATAACTGGACTCCTGGTATTCTCTCGCCCTCCCCCATCGTCTTATTGAACTATAAGAAACTGGTCGCATTTCTAATGAGATATTGCGAGAATTGCAGACCTTAAGGACATAAGTACGCGTCCGGCGTTGTATTTTTTCTATAAATGCTTCAGTAACTCGCCGGGTAGACGCTAAAAAACGAACACACGTCAGGGCAATGACTGCCAACTCAGAATAAGAATGTGATACTGGGGTAATACAAGAGTGCAAAAGTTAGTCAATGTGAACGGCTCATGGTTAGCCGCCGGTGTTATTGCGGCTGGCATTGGTATCTACCTGTTGACCGCTGATGTCGTTAATATCAACGATACTGAAAAAGTTACCCCTCCTGCCCAGGATAGCCATGAGAATACGGTGATTCCCGTCGTTCAGGCTTCTCACTTTGAGCAAGTACCGGTAAAACGTACACTGACACTCTATGGTACAACGGAAACTGATCGAACCGTCACGGTCAGTGCTGAACTGGCAGCCCGAGTTATTACTATCAGTGCTGAACGCGGGCAGCTGATGGCTGCTGGAGATGAAATGATCCGCCTGCGTGAAGGCAGCCTGAAAGCTCAATTGAAATCGGCTGAAGCTCGCGTAAGACAGGCTGAGCAGGATTACCAGTCAGCCCTTTCTCTACAAAAGAAAAAACACATTGCCGATAATCAGATCACTCAACTTGAAGCCTCCCTGGCTGAGGCGCTGTCGCAAAAAGAACAGCTCCAGACTCAATGGGAAAATACGCTGATTAAGGCGCCCGTTTCCGGCATTCTGAATAAGCGCCACGTGGAAGTCGGTGACTTTATTGATAAAGGCAAGCCGGTCGCTGAAATTCTCGACCTTGACCCTCTGGTGGTCCATGTCGATGTTCCCCAGAATCACATTAATTACTTTAAGTCTGGCCAGAAAGCGGTTGTCCGATTTCTTGGTGGAGCAACCAGCGAAGCGACTATTCGTTTTATTGATCGACAGGCGAATGCATCGACCCGGACATTTTCTGTCGAGTTAACAATCCAAATCCCGATATGAAAATTCCCGCAGGCCTCAGCGTTGAAGCCGACCTGCTGATGGAAGAAGTACTGGCGCTTGAAATCAGCCCAGCATGGCTCGCGTTGAGTGAAGATGGAGAACCCGGTATCAAATGGGTAACTACCGGCAATCGGGTCCAATTCACCCCTGTGGACGTGGTCAAGTCTGAAAGCAATCGTCTCTGGGTCACTGGAATTCCCGAACAGGCCAGAGTCATCACCCGGGGTCAGGGCTTTGTTCGATCCGGTGATCAGGTTGATGTTATCAACCCTGATGTGTCTCTGGTTGCCGGGGAGTAATGACCAATGCGAAGTCTGATTGCTGCATCACTGATGCGAACCCGTACTGTTATGATGCTGCTGGCGTTAATCCTGGTTACCGGCCTTGCCAGCTATCTTACTATTCCCAAAGAATCGAGCCCCGATATTACGATTCCGGTCATTTATATTTCCGTATCACACGAAGGTATTTCACCGGAAGATGCCGAACGGTTGCTGGTACTCCCCCTGGAGAATGAACTCAGGGCTATTGAAGGTGTTAAGGAACTTAAGGCAACCGCATCCCAGTCTCATGCTTCCATTACCCTGGAGTTTATTGCTGGTCTGGATACGGATGAGGTTCTCGCAGACGTCAGGGACAAGGTGAATCTGGCCAAGAGCAAACTGCCTCAGGATACGGATGAGCCTATTATCAACCAGATCTCCTTTGCCAGTATGGAACCGGTGATTACGGCCGTACTTTCCGGCAACTTACCCGAACGTGCGCTGGTCAAAATAGCCCGTGAGCTCAGAGATGAGCTGGAATCCAGAAAGCAGATTCTGGAGGTGGATATCGCAGGAGACCGGGAAGAAGTTGTTGACGTTATCATCGATCCACTCAAGCTGGAAAGTTATGGGCTGGTTCCTGCTGATGTTATTAACCTGGTCTCCCAGAACAACCAGCTGGTTGCGGCCGGCAACCTGGACAACGGTAAGGGGCGATTTTCAGTCAAAGTCCCCGCTGTCTATAAAACAGCGGCAGATATTCTCTCTCAGCCCGTCAAAGCCGACGGTGACCGGGTCATTACCTTCGGTGATATTGCCAGCGTTCTCAGTACGTTTAAGGATGGTGGCGGTTACGCCAGAATGAACGGAAAGAACAGTATCGCCCTGGAAATCAAAAAGCGCCCCGGTGAAAACATCATTGAAACGGTGGGACTGGCCAAAGCCATTATTGCTGAAGGCCAGAAGCTTTCACCTAAAACCCTGAATGTTGACTACGTAGGTGATCAGTCGGTTGATGTGGTGGATATGGTCAACGACCTGCAGAACAGTGTTCTGGCGGCCATTATTCTGGTGGTTACGGTTATTGTCGGGGCATTGGGCTTTCGCAGCGCCGTATTGGCAGCCATTGCCATTCCAGGCTCTTTTCTTACCGGTATTCTGATCATTGCCATGATGGGTTTAACCATCAATATGGTGGTTCTTATCTCACTGATGATGGCTGTGGGCATGCTGGTTGATGGCGCTATTGTGGTTACCGAATATGCCGACCGGAAAATGAGTGAAGGCGTTGCCCGCAAACAGGCGTATCAGGAAGCCTCATTACGAATGGCGTGGCCAATCATTGCATCGACAGCAACGACTCTAGCCGCCTTTTTCCCGCTGATGTTCTGGCCTGGCATTATGGGTGAGATGATGACCTACCTGCCATTAACCCTGATTGCGACCCTCTCCGCATCTCTGGTGATGGCACTGATTTTTATACCGACCATCGGCTCTCTTATTGGCAAGCCCAGAAAGCTCAGCGAGCTTGAAAAGCGATCGATCACCGAAGCGGAAACAGGAGATTTGCAGAATGTTCCCGGTTGGGCGGGTGTATATATCCGCACACTGTCCAAGGCGATTCAGCACCCTTTAAAAATTCTGTTCTCGGGTATGGCTATGGTGGCAGTCATTTATTTTGCCTTCATTAGCTTTGGTAAAGGCTTTGAGTTCTTCCCAGATGTCGATACCAATAACATCATGGTTAAGGTACGGGTAAATTCCAGCAACCTGTCCATTGATGAAAAAGATGAAATCCTTAGAAAGGTAGAAACAATTCTGCTCCGGCAACCAGAATTAAAAACGCTGTATGCCCGCACCGGTGACAACCAGGAAGTGGGTACCATTCGTCTGAATATGGTGGACTGGAAATATCGCCGAAAAGCAGCCCTTGTCGCAGAAGAGATTAATCAGAAGCTTTCACACTTTGCCGGACTGGACATCACTGTTGAGCGAAGAAAAGATGGCCCTCCCCAGGGGAAACCCCTGGAACTCGTGATCAGTGCCAATGACCTTGATGTGCTGCACGAAACGGTTGGCAAAGTCAGAACCGTTCTGGCGGGCATTGATGGCTTTACCAATTTAGAAGACGACGGCCCTACTCCCGGCTATGAATGGCGCATTGATGTAGACCGTGCCGGAGCTGCCCGTTATGGTGCGGATGTCAGCAGTGCCGGCGGCCTTGTCCGTCTGGTTACTTCTGGTTTAACGGTGGGCAGTTATCGTCCGGATGACAGCAGTGATGAAGTGGATATTCGTATTCGTTTTCCTGAGTCAGACCGTCACCTTGAGAGTATCGATCAACTTCGATTGATGACCCAGTCGGGCCTGGTACCTATCAACAACTTCACAACACGTGAGATTGCCCCCAAGGTTGACAGCATCAAGCACCTCGACGGTAAACGAACAGTCAGCGTCGGTGCCAATCTGGCCGAAGGGGCCCTATTGAATGACCTCCTGCCTGAGTTAAAAGCAAAGCTTGATACATTGGATGTACCTCAGGAAGTCAGTTTCACCATCAAAGGTCAGAATGAAGACCAGCAGGAAAGCAGTCAGTTCCTGATTAAGGCATTCGCAATCGCCCTGTTCGTGATGGCCATGATCCTGGTGACTCAGTTCAACAGTTTCTACCAGGCGTTCCTGATTATGTCAGCTGTTGTCCTTTCTACCGGTGGTGTGTTGCTTGGACTACTCGTGGCCGGCAAACCCTTTGGCATTGTGATGTGTGGTATCGGGGTCATTTCTCTGGCAGGCATCGTCGTGAACAACAATATCGTGTTGATTGATACCTACAATCTGTTGCGCAAACAGGGAATGAAAGCCGAAGAAGCCATTCTTCGAACCGGTGCCCAGCGTCTGCGACCGGTAATGTTGACGACGATTACCACCATTCTGGGCCTGATGCCAATGGTGCTCTCCACCAATATTGATCTGTTCAACCACCGGCTTGAGATTGGTGGTCCCACCGCTCAGTGGTGGAATCAGTTATCGACCTCCATTGCCGGAGGTCTGGCATTTGCCACCCTGCTGACCCTGGTTCTGACACCGTGCCTGCTGGTCATTGCAGGTCGCAGGCAGGACCGAAAGATGGCTGAGTAAACCATCAAACACAGGCAATAGTCTCTGCTATTGCCTGCATCATTGAAAAATCATTTATTCCAAAATTGTCACCTTATCTCCGACTCGAATCATGCCTTCCTGATCCGGGATAAGATTCTGACCAAAGATAACGCCCATCTCTGTTCGACGATATTGAGCCAGTGTGAACAGTGGCTCCCTCCCCTCTTTCTCTCCGGTTTCAGGGTTGACGGTGGTCATTACACACCGGGAACAGGGTTTGGCTACCCGAAAGGTGATATCTCCGACCTTGATCACTGACCAGGTGTCTTCTTCATAGGGTTGTTGACCACTGACAACGATATTGGGTCGGAAGCGTGACATGGACACGGTTTCGGTCAGGCGTTGATTCAAATCGGCTAAAGACGCTTCATTCGTCAGAAGAAATGGGAAACCGTCGGCAAAACTGGTGTGATCTTCTGGTTTTGAATACCGGGCATCGGTGGATCGTATTGACTGTTCTGGCTGATAAAACAGTCTGCATTTCATATTCAGAAAATCACTGAACCACTGAGCAGCATCATCCCCGGCATCAAGGGCATGACAATCATCTTTCCAGACGGTGACTGTTGAAGAATAAGCTCCCGCTGACGGTGTTGATACACGGAGACTCTCAGCCTCTGGTCGTGTGATCTGCAACCCTCCATCAACGATAGAGGTGACCACAGTGGCCAGGACTGGATATTGCCGCTGAGTAATGAACTTTCCATTTTCATCTGTCAGCAACCAGCGACGATCATGCTCAAAACCTCTCAGGGTTACATGGGCACGCTCAAGGGGGATTGCTCTGGTTGATTTGATCGGATAGACCGTCAGCCCGGTTACTTCCATCATCGCCAGCTCCTGTACTTTATATGACCAGAATATTATTACCACCAAGGATACGGCTATCCCTTGTTTATGAGAACAATGGGAATCAAAATATCCTGCAAATTATTTTGGTGATAACAGGATTCTCAATGACACTGCAGCTGGTTGATATAGGCGTTAACCTCAGTGATAAGGCTTTTGACAAGGATCGCGATGAGGTGGTCCGTCGCGCGGTTGAGCACGGTGTTACCACCATGATCCTCACTGGCACTTCTCTGCCAGAGTCTCAGGAGGTGTTGGGTCTGGCAAGAACCCACGCTGGCCACTGCTTTTGTACCGCGGGTATCCACCCTCACGGGGCTAAAGATGCAAATGCCCAGGCCTTTAATGAGCTGAAGACCTTGTTCAATGAACCAGAGGTGGTTGCTGTTGGAGAGGCAGGTCTGGATTTTAACCGTGACTTTTCTCCCCGGCCGGTTCAGGAGAAAGTGTTTGAGCGTCAGTTGGAGCTGGCTATTGAGAGTGGATTACCCCTGTTCTGCCATGAAAGGGATGCGTCAGAGCGTTTTGCCGAAATCATCAGAAGCTATCGGGATCAGATCAACAAACTGGTCGTACACTGCTTCACCGCGGATAAGAAAGCCCTGTATCGATACCTGGATCTGGACTGCCATATTGGCATTACCGGATGGATCTGTGATGAACGACGGGGAACCCACCTCCATCCGCTGATGAAGGATATTCCTGCAAATCGATTGATGGTGGAAACTGATTCACCATGGCTGCTGCCAAGATCGTTGGTGGAAAAGCCGAAAAACCGGAGAAATGAACCGGCCTTTCTGCATGAGGTTGTTCAGATGATTGCTACTCACACCGGGCAATCCCTGGAACAGGTTGCCCGGCAAACCAGGGAAACATCACTGGAATTCTTTAATCTCACGGCTCGTCATCATGACCTTCAGGGTCAAGATGGACAATAACGTCCGCTTCGGGCAGGTATTCAAGCACTGCCCGCTTTGCCAGAACCCCCAGCTCGTGGGCATGGATCAGCGGCGTATTGGGTTCAAGGTCCAGGTGCATCTGAATAAACGGAATTGAGCCTGACACCCGGGTTTTTACGTCATGAATACCCAGAACACCGTCTACGGAGAGGGCCCGTCGCTCAATTTCCTGAAGATCTTCCTTGGGCAGAGCCTGATCCATCAGTTGCTGAATCGCCTCCCAGGCAAGACTCCTGACACTGAACAACATATAACCGCCAATCAGCAGGGCAAGAATATTATCCACCTGCTGATAGCCATAGCTGGCGCCAATCAATGCGGCCAGCACCGCAATATTGGTCAGAAGGTCTACCTGATAATGAAGTGAGTCTGATTTAATGGCTGCTGAGTTGGTTTTTCGAATGACATAGCGCTGAATGGATAGCAGGATCAGTGTGGTAATGATCGAAAAGATCATCACCATGATACCGGCGCTTTCATTACCCAGCACAACATCTTCACCCGTTATCCGGTCAAGCGTGTTCAGCACCAGAACAATGGCCGAACCGCCAATAAAGGCAGACTGAGCCAATACGGCAAGCTGCTCAGCCTTCCCGTGGCCAAAATGATGGTCCTCATCCGCTGGCGCAATGGCAATCCTGACGGCAAATAATGTGATCAGGGAAGCCAGAATATCCATTGTGGAATCCAGCAAAGTAGCTAGCAGGCTCATGGAGCCGGTCATGAACCAAGCGATAAGCTTAGCGATAATCAGGATGCTTGCAGTAGCAACCGAAGCGTAGGTTGCCAGTTTGAGGAGGCGGTTTTTGTCTTCAGACACGTGCTTTCCAGAGTTGCTGTCATTAAGCTCAGACGATGTCATCCTATCACGAGACTCTTGTCTTTGAGCTCGTCTTTGAGCCAGAGCGTAGTTAATCATGCGATCCCTGCCAATTAACAACCGTCGATCTTTCTATCCTATCCTGAAACGGGTTGGATCAGCCAGTCATTCAAGGCCTCGAGCGTAAATGGCCACCCAAGCTCCCTGCCCTCTTCCGTCGCTATGACAGGAATCCGTACCCCATAAAGCTCAACCAGACGATCATCTTCACTGATCTCTATAGCCACCCAGCGACAGACCTGCTGATTTTGCAGAAAATTGAGCATTTCTTCAGCTTCTTCACACAGGTGACATCCGGAAGTGGTATATAAAGTCAGTTGAATCATAAACTATCCCCTAAAAAGGGGGTCTATGATAGCGATAATATAACCATAGAGTTAGTAAAGATTATGTAGATATAACTACAGCATAGTGTTTTTGCTTATACTCTCACTGGGCACTAATAAATTCAGCTGGCGATCCCATGGACTTTACATTTTTCAATCAACTCATGCTTATTCTGGCTCTGTCAGCCGTGACTATTGCCTTTTTCAAGCGATTTCAACTGCCTGAAAGTCTTGGTTATTTATTTGTCGGCATCATTCTCGGGCCTACAACCTCAGGGCTGATACAGCAGGACTTTGATATTGCCCTGCTGGCTGAAATTGGTGTGGTCTTCCTACTCTTTACACTCGGCCTCGAGTTCTCCATGAAAACCATTATGGCCATGAAAAAAGAGGTATTTGGCCTGGGGGGGCTACAGGTACTCCTGACAGGAGTTGGTATTTTTGGCGTTCTGATCGCCTTTGATTTTGCAGTACTTACATCCTTTGTCTGTGCGTCAGCACTTGCCCTCTCCTCCACTGCGATTGTGTCCAAGGAACTCACCCAGAGTAATGAAATACGCTCCCGCCAGGGGCAGCTGGCAATTGGTGTCCTTCTTTTTCAGGATATTGCCGCCGTTATCTTTCTGATTATGATTCCAGCCCTGATTGGGGGAGGCAGTGACTCAATTGCCTCTTCTCTTGGTTTTGCTTTTGCCGAAGGTGTGGTGTTCGTTGTGATCATGCTGGCTATTGGCAAATGGGTTTTACCTCTTATTTTTCACGAGGTTGCCAAGGCCAGGTCAGAAGAACTGTTCGTTCTTATGGCGCTGGTGATTGCCCTGATGGCTGCCTGGCTCTCTCATGCAATGGACTTATCCATGGCACTGGGCGGCTTTGTTGCAGGTATGATGATGGGTGAAAGCCACTACAAGCATCAGGTTGAAGCCGACATCAAACCTTTCCGGGATGTGCTCCTTGGACTGTTTTTCGTATCCGTGGGCTTAATGCTGGATATGGATGTTCTCGTCGCTTTCTGGAAAGAAATTCTATTGGGCACAGTGGCATTAATTGTCTTTAAGTTCCTGGTGATTTACACACTGGCCAGAACGTTTGCGGAGTCGAAAAATATCTCTCTGAGAACCAGTCTTTCACTGGCACAGGGCGGGGAGTTTTGCTTTGCACTGGTTGCCCTGGCATCACAATACGGAGAAAGTGGTGGAAACCTCACCTCAGTCGTTCTTGCGGTCACTATTTTATCGATGATTATTGCTCCGCTTCTGATCAGAAACAGCAATGCCATCGTAAAACTGGTCAAGTTTGATAAATCCGAACAGAGCATTCATCGTGTTAAAGAAGAGGAAGTCCGTAAGCAAACAGCCCATATACATCACCACACCCTGATCTGTGGCTACGGTCGTGTGGGCCAGACCATTGCCCGCTTCTTAACTCAGGAAAACAAGGCTTTTGTAGCCATTGATGATGACCCTTTGCACGTCCACGAAGCGGGACTTGCAGGTGACCCGGTCTTCTTCGGTGACTGCAGGAAGTTAGAACTGTTAATGGCGGTCGGATTAGAGCGCGCAAGTCAGGTGGTTATCTGTATCGATCGCCCTGAAAATGCCCTGAAAATTTTGCAAGCCATTCGGCAGCAGTCACCTCAGGTGCCTGTGCTGGTTCGTACCAGGGATGACAGTCAATCTGAAGATTTGAAAAAGGCAGGTGCAACCGTTGTTATTCCTGAAGTACTGGAGTCAAGCCTGGTTATTGTTAAGCACGCCCTTTTGATGTTAGGCATGAACCCTGCCCACGTCAGACAGCGGGTTCATGAAGCAAGAACCCGTGGTTATGAAATTTTAAACGGGTTCTATCCCGGCATTAACGACTTTTTGCTGGAAAATGAACAAAAAACTTACAGGCATGCAGTAACCATCAGTAAAAACAGTCAGGCAAATCAGCAACCCATTGAATCTATTGATTTTAAAGGTGCAGATGTGTCGATTGTTGAAGTAAGACGAGACAACATGGTTTTACAGCCTCAGCCTGGGATGATCCTAAAAACAGGTGATATCGTGGTGCTTACCGGCAGCAATAGTGACATTTCTCACATAGAGAAACTTTTTGGCTGATTCAACGCTCTAATAGTACGGAATTACAAATTAATTTAATGGTTCCTGGTTTCTCATTCAATCAGGAACCTCCTCCATGGAAATAGCAGGGAATGCCCTCAAAGCAGGATATTCGATATGCCTGATGTATTCTACAAAGGTGCTTTAATTGACGTTAAAAAAAAATATCTGCTACTCATTTATCTCTTTTTCTCTTTGCATTCAACCCTGCTCTTTGCTCTGAATAATCAAACAACGTATTCATTATCAGCAACCAGTGAAACGGAGTTGGAGCTTGATACATCGGGTCAGGCAAATATCACTGTTGGCATTGATACTGAAGGGCTTGATCATGAACTTCAGGGTGATATACCGATAACCTTTATTCTTGAACCTGAACAGGCAACGTTTGAAGGTGGAAAAAAAACACTGCAGTGGCATAGAAAGCAGCTCTATGACGGTGGTGAGCCTTTATTAGATGTCCATAATGACTCAATCATTCTCATTGATTTTGAAGTCACTGAAGATATTTCAAACAAACAATTAAAAATACGGGTTCAGAGAGAGCGTGACATTTCAAAATTAGGATCAATAGCGGCTTTCATTCCTCAAATGTTACCCTTTTTGATTCCTGGCGGTGTTGATTGGAGCAGGACAAACAGCACCTACTACTACTTCATTTATGCTTTAAATAAGTGGAATTATAAAGTCTTTGAGGGTGACATCATTAAGCTAGTAAGAGATATGTTATCCATTCAGTCCTTTAGTCAAAAGAAGCCATTTCTTTCTCAATGTACTGCTGATGCGATAGAAGGGTTACTGTTATTTAAAATGGCCAACTATGGAGAAAAAAGCGTATTAGATCAGAGTCAAGGAATTGTTAAAACCAAAACAGAGACATTTCGTCACTTTATGATGACAAGGGCAATTAAGAAATTTCTTGATTGTACCTCAAGTACTGTTGCAGAGATTCTTTTTGAGCTTCAGACCGATCCAGATACAGGCTGGAAGCAATTCAGGGAAATGAACCCCGACTCTATTCGTGGCATGTCAAAAGTAATGGTCGGACTTACTTTTAATACAATTGCCTTTGAGGCTAGTGACTTTCTTAAGCAAATAAGAGAGGCATTACAAAATCACCCAGAACAACAACGTGCTGATTTACAAAAGGACCTCGACCGCTCTTTGGTCAAAGCGGTTCAATATACGCTTCAGTCAGGCTATGAAGATTTTTTCAAAGGGCAATTGAAGGGATATGGTTATGATGAATTTTATGCAGTGCCAATGGCCACAGGTGTCGGCGTACTTGAAATATTCTGGAGACTTTACACATTATCTCATCAGCAGTACTCACCAGAAGATAGACAACATAAACATCAGATGAACTCTTTAATGAAGCGTGCTGAAGCCATGACGCTCTCGCTGACAAAGATGTCTCGGCTACCATCCCTCTCTGGTGAACAGTTGCTTGCTATTGGCATTGCTGCACCTGCACTGTTTAATGCGGCAATTTTAGTCATATCCAAAGCATCACCGCTCTTGAATGGTGCTTATGATGGTTTGATGATAGGCATGCTGACTTACTTTATTACACCCACACTTCAGGATTACGGTGCCTGGGCATTTAGCAAAATTCAAAAACCCATTCTTGATTATTTGAACTCTGGTGCAAATAGCTGGTCAAAATATTGGTTAGCAGATGATATACGATATCGTGTATCGATAGTTATTGATTAAAAAACAAGATAATGACTTGGTTTATATAACCTGAATTTTGCCTGAGCAGCAATAAATATAAATAAATATTTATATTTATATTTATAATAGGAATTAAAAAGAAATAAGAAACATTGATTTGCTTCAATTAATTATAATAACTTTTTTTTTAAATGTGTTTAGAATATATAAGTGTTTTGAAAAAAAACAGGAAAATTAACTGGTTATATGCCAGTTCACATGTAATGGCGATGGACTGCCAAGCTTATGAGGAGCTCACGTAATGGCTTTCCATTCTACCTATATAAAAAACAAAAGATCAGATTGCTTAATTGAAACAGCGAACTCACTTATTAATCATAAGTTTCCAAAATCAAAAAAAGGAAACAATTTTCCTAATTTGATTGCTGCTCTTTTATTGGTAGCTTCAACTATTTCTGGCTTTGCTTTTTCAGAAGAATATTCACCGCTGACTGTGTCTCCAACTGGAAGTTACAGCATCGAGCTTTTAATCGAGAAAAATGAGCCAGTCAATATCGAAATCGACACCAAGAATCTTGGTCAGTATGTTCACGGACAAGTCCCTGTAAAATTCTATTCCAAAGACGGTGTATCCCTCCATGATGATGGTGAAGTGAGTGATGAAATTCTCTGGCACAATAAAAATCGTCATGTAATGGAAGGAAAAAAACGAAGGAAGCTAAATAATAATGAAACGATTGCTTTAACACTTAATACTACGGAAGAAATGGTTGGAAAAAAGGTAAGGGTTATTCTGGAAAAAGAAGAAAATTTCTCAAAGGTTGCCGCCATTGGTGCATTTCTTCCACAGTTGGTACCGATGCTTGCCACAAACGATGTACTCTGGTTTCCACACGCTTTTTGGACAAGTTTTTTCAGATGGAACTATCTGCTGCTGGAGCTGGATGTTATTCATTCTTTCAAAGAGCTCATTAAAAACGAGGTATTTGCTGAAAGCTCTGCCCTCTTGACACAATGCACAGCGGATTTTGTTGAAGGGTTTACGGTTTACCAGCTAACAAATTACGGTTCAAATCCTGAGCAAGTATTCAAAAAACATGAAATACAGACTGTCATGGGATCTGACTCTTCTCCATCATTCCAAGCTCACGAAGCGCCTGAAATTAGAAAATTCGAAACCGCTTCTCATGCAGATGTATTTCGTACCTATTTAGCGACAACGCCGCCCAATCGCTTTATGGACTGTCTTTCCAGTGTTGTGGCTGATTCGCTTAAATCACTGCAGCATCAGGGGAGACTACAGGAGATTTTTGGTAACTGGTCAGTGATTGCCACTCTAAATGACGAGGCTCTCGAAGGAATCTCAAAATTGATGTTAGGGTATGGTTTTAACTTCCTAGCAGCTGACATGCCAGGTGTCGGGATTAACGCAATAAAGAAGCATTTAGGCATCGGCGACAGGAATGAACAAATTGGTTTCGACTTTAATATAGGATTGAAAACCAGCATTCAGTATACCATTCACAATGGTTATTTATTGTTCTTCAAAGGACGAGGCTGGGATGCTACTTCAGCTTATGGTCTGTCGACAGGTGTCGGTCTTCTGGAAATAGCCTATAGGGCATACCAAGCTAAAGGGCTTTATGGCAAAGCTGATCCACTTGCTCAGGATGAAATGAAGCATCAGATAACCTCCATTGGGGAGCGGGCTGAAGCCATAGCGTCTTCTGGGTACCAGCTCATTCCTTTGCCAGATGATATTAAGCAGTATGCTGTTCCTGCTGTCGCCGCGTCAGTTTTGACAGGGCTGGCTTATTATGCGATCAACAGCACTGGCTACTTGAACAGTAATGTTACTAATGGTCTCAGTGAAGCTTTGCAAAAAGCAGCTAAGTCTAGCACCAATGGCCTGGTACTCGGTTTGATGGCCTACATAGTACTTCCATACGTGAAGGATCTTGGCATGAGAGGCACTCAAATGCTTGCCGATCGGTTAGTATCCTGGGCAGATGCAGGGAAAAACGACTGGGTTGGCTATTTTCTGGCTGGAGAGACCCAATATCAGGTCAGAGTTGAGTTTGTGCATTAGCGGTAAGATTTGCTATTACAAATTGCCAGATCTTAAAATAGGGCTTATTTGCAAATTATGAGATCTGGTCAATGCCTGAGAGAAAGGGAACTGGTTTAAAGTCTGTGTTCTTGAGCGCCCTTTCTGCGGCGTTCGGAGTACAGAAAAAATCCAACCAGGAAAGGGATTTTCAGCAGGGAAAACCAGCGCACTTCATTATCGCTGGAATTATTGGGACTTTTTTGTTCGTTACCTTTCTTATATTGATTGTTAACCTGGTACTTAAAACGTCATAAGGTGCTATTGAGTACTGACCCAATAGACAGCCGTTACAACCACCAGAGTAATCAACGCTATTGCCGCTATCGCATCAACCGTGTTGTCTTTCATCTCTTCACTTCTCCTGATCGCTTTAATACAACAATTTCTTATTAACCACCATCAAATTAGCGAAATATTGAGCAACCATCAACGTATGATCCCTCTTATATATATTACTTTTTCATCTACTTTTATTAATAAACAGTAGTTTTATGCATAAGTAAAAACCAGTATGCTCTAGCCTCACAGGCTTTAGACCTGTTCCCTAGGATGTGGCTAACCAGACGAATAATTCATGTACAAATACGATGACTACGACCAGCGTATAGTCGATGAGAGAGTGAAGCAGTTTCGGGATCAAACCCATCGTTACCTGGCAGGAGAGCTGCCAGAGGATGAGTTCCTGCCTCTTCGTCTTCAAAACGGACTTTATGTTCAGCGCTTTGCTCCGATGCTGAGAATTGCGATTCCCTACGGCATGGTCAGCGCTGTCCAAATGCGCAAGCTCGCTCAGATTGCTCGAGATTATGACAAAGGCTATGTCCATTTTACCACACGACAAAACCTCCAATTAAACTGGCCACGCCTTGAAGATGTCCCCGCTATTCTGGAAGAGCTGGCTTCTGTCCAGATGCATGCCATACAAACCAGTGGTAACTGCATTCGGAATACCACCACTGATCAGTTTGCTGGTGTCGCCCATGATGAAATTGTCGACCCACGTCCCTGGTGTGAGATTATTCGTCAATGGTCAACCTTTCACCCGGAATTTGCTTACCTCCCCCGCAAATTTAAAATTGCGGTTTGCGGTAGTGAGGAAGACCGGGCGGCCACAAAGGTCCACGATATCGGCATTCATGCTTTCCTTAATGAGCAAAATGAGGTCAGGTTTAAGGTGCTTGCTGGTGGAGGTCTGGGAAGGACCCCGATGGTTGGCTCTGTCATCAAGCCTTCGCTTGAGCCTGAAAATCTGTTGAGTTATCTCGATGCCGTCTTGAGAGTGTATAACCGCTATGGCCGTCGGGATAACAAATATAAAGCGAGAATCAAAATTCTGCTAAAAGCGCTGACGGCGGATGTGTTTGCAGAGAAAGTTGAGCAGGAATGGAATCATCTTAAGGAAGGAAAGGCGAAACTTCCACTGCAGGAAATCAATCGGGTTCAAGCATTCTTTACTGAACCTGATTATCAACATCTGACTGATCTTGATTTGTAACTATTCAGCACCCAGCAAAGGCGTATTGTTGTAATTTCGAACCGCTTTAAGAAGCGCCTGAAATATGTTCAACCCCTGCTTTTTAGCAGATGATAAATAGCTTCGGATTCGGGTAAACATGGTACCTCCGTCTTCGCTTCTGAAGCAGCCTGAGATCTTCTGCTTAAGTTTGGCCATCCTGGCATCACGTTCACTGCCATTGTTATCGAAGGGAATTGAAAAGTCCGACATGAAGCGCAACGTTTCAACCTTAAACTCAATAAGCCTTTTGAACAGGTTGTAGGCCTTGGTATTCCTGACCTTCTTACGTCCAAGCACCTGTCGTTGTTTTTCCATATAAGCGGTTTCCTTCGTGAGAGCCCTTTGAAGGATTTGGTCGTATATCGTCTCAATGCGAAGCTGTATTGCACCAGGCATTTGAGTCAGACCGGCTGCTTTGTATTTCTTGCAGAAGTGCCAGGAGAGCGTAAGCAATTTCATCAGCCGCAGAGCCAGCTTATTCGCATCCCTATCGACAACTCCCTGAAGCTCTCTCAGATGATGGGCATTACAAAGCACATGCACTGCCGCATAGGCAAAGTAGGACTTCCAATGATCGTGAACCAGAATGCCTGCAAAAGTCAGCAGGATGCCCATTGCATCCATTGCTTCACAACCTCGCCTTTCTGAGAGGTAGTAAAGCGTCCATTGGTCATCTCGCATAATGTGTAACCACCACAGTGAACCGTCAACCCGCATGCCAGTTTCATCCGCTCCTGCAACCGGACTTTCTTGTAAAGCATCGCGGATACTCTGCTCAGTAGAGGCCAGGTTCTCATGGGTATAGGCAACAAAATTGGCAACAGAGCCTGCGCTGACACTCATGCAATAAATAGTATTGAAATACTCAGACACCCGGTGATATGGGATGAAGTGATACTGGTTTAAATGAACAGCCATTGCCTGAGTCACTTCTCCGTATTGAGCAGCGGCTTTCACTCCTTGGGGAAACTCAGCGGTGTTCCGTTTACCACAAGGACATACTTTAACGTCTGCCCAGTACGCGGTAACTTCAAATTCTCCGGGTCTACCTGGATCAAAAACCTGTCGCTCAATGTATTTGGTGGGTTTAATATCGATAAGCGAAGACTGGCAACAGCAACATTTTTCAACCTTCAGATGCCTGACATAATCGGGTAAGGCGACACGTCTCAAACAAGAGCCTTGATGACCTTTCTGGCCACCTGGTTTATTGCCTGAAGATGGTCTAAGGCTTTTGGGGTTCGGTGTTTCCTGTGAGGAGCAGGGGGCTTCTTTGGAAGATGTATCACCTTTATCACTCCCTTTTTTACTGGGCTTTTGATAACCATCTGACGATGGTGGCTTACTACTGTTTTGACTGTTTTTATTAACCCTTTCTTCCAGTTCGCTGCAACGTTCCCGTAAAAGCGCATTCTCGGTCCGAAGCTCTTCATTCTCTTTAAGGAGAGCTTCGGTAAACGGAGTAGCTGGGAAGTCTGGTTCCATACTGGAGATTTGTTAGAAAAATTGAGTATAAGATGATGGTCGAAAAATCAGAAAATTCCAGATTTATATGAAGGGTGCTGAATAGTTACCTTGATTTTAATGATCTGGCCATGTCAGGAAACGTTAGCTTTCAGCTCTGGTTGAAACGTAACGTACATCAACACAAAAAGCCGGGTTACAGCGCCGTAACTCTGACCTTGAAGGCAACCGCTGACGCGCCTGGCGATGCCAGTTCAGAACAGTTGGAAGCAATTGCAGATCTGGCAGATGAGTTCAGTTTTGGTGAACTCAGAGTCAGTCATGAGCAGAATCTTATTCTTGCTGATGTCCCACAACAGCGTCTTAAACTTTTGTGGGAGAAGCTGGAAGTGCTTCACCTTGCAACACCCAATCAGGGTCTGTTGACCGATATGATCTGCTGCCCGGGAGGAGACTTCTGTGCTCTGGCAAATGCCCGTTCAATTCCCCTGGCAGAAGATATACAGCGCAAATTTGATGATATTGACTTTCTGCACGATGTGGGTGAATTGGACCTGAATATTTCCGGATGTATGAATGCTTGTGGTCACCACCATGTTGGTCATATTGGAATTCTTGGTGTTGACCGTAAGGGAGAGGAATATTATCAAGTTCAGGTTGGTGGATCCTCAGGTCATGATGCCTCCCTGGGTAAGATTCTTGGGCCTTCTTTCAAAATGGATGAGGTTCCGTCAGTCATTGAGAAGATTTTGAAGACGTACATTGAGCAGCGGACTCCTGAAGAACGCTTTATTGATACCTGCCATCGCATAGGTATTCAGCCATTCAAGGAGAAGGTTTATGCCAAAG
The DNA here is from genome assembly GCF_965196975.1 of Endozoicomonas sp. NCBI lineage: Bacteria > Pseudomonadati > Pseudomonadota > Gammaproteobacteria > Oceanospirillales > Endozoicomonadaceae > Endozoicomonas > Endozoicomonas sp. The sequence goes on along the minus strand of NZ_OZ239981.1, from coordinate 1,706,617 downwards.
CTGCTTAAAGATCAATGCATTACCGAAGATAACTTTCTGATCCTCAATCAAGATCAGGTGGATGCGGGCTTGCCGGCGGGCGACCTTATGCTGCCTATAACCGCTATAGACACTGCAATCAAAGCCAATAGTGAACATAACGGGCAGATTGGTATCTGGTTTGACAGTGATGAAGAGCCTGAGCATCTGGTTGATAAAATTAGCCAGTTTGAAGTTATTGGAGTCAATTTTCCGAAATTCATGGATGGCAGAGGCTATTCAATAGCACGATTGCTTCGTGAACGTTTTGATTACCGGGGTGATGTCAGGGCTGTTGGCGATATATTAGTGGATCAGATCTATTACCTGAAACGTTGTGGCTTTAATAGCTTCAGGCTGAGAGAAGATCAGAATCCGGACTATGCGCTGAATGCTCTATCCACCTTCAGCCATGACTATCAGACTGCAGCGAATGCATCAGAACCTGTCTACAGGCTCAGGCACCAACGCTGACATCTCTCAATCTCTTCCAAACGGAAGAGATTGACACTTCGCCATCAATAAGGCCACACAACGGCTTAGACTGCTCAATGGGTTTCATGGAACCTGTTTCTGTCCATACTTAATACTTCCTCCAGTTTAATCAAAGCGCCGTCACAAGTGCATCCGTCGAAAATTCGTGATCGAAGTATATTTTATGGTCTTTAGCATATCGCCGATTGAAATAGAAGTGGTTATTGTTGTGTCGAAATAAGTGTGCCATGTACCGAAGGTATTGATACTATTGATCTCAACATACTTTCATAAATAATCCAAGAATGAGCCTGAATGATGGAAAGCGGTTCCCTGCTCTTCTCTTTTTTTCTGATTTTCACAGGGGCAGCGGTACTTGCCACTGGTGCTTTATTCACTCGCCAGCCATTATTGGTTGCCTATATTGCGCTTGGCGCAATATTGGGACCATTTGGCTTAGAAGTCGTCAATGATACCAACCTGCTCAATGATATTGCCCATGTTGGGATTATCTTTCTACTGTTTCTTCTCGGGCTGGATATGCAACCCAGCCACCTTGCCCATCTTCTCAGAAAAACAGCAACGGTTGGTCTACTAAGCTCATTTCTCTTTGCAATAACGGGCTATGGACTTGGGCTCACATTTGGCCTGCCGCAGAATGAGTCCATTATTATTGGTACCACCATGATGTTTTCAAGTACCATCATTGGTATCAAGTTATTACCAACCACAGTGCTTCATCACAAACATACGGGAGAAATTATGGTCAGCCTGCTGTTACTGCAGGACTTGATGGCTATTATTGCTCTTTTGCTGCTTTATAATCTTGATCCATCTCACAGTGCCAACTACAGCGAATTCATCATGGCTCTGATCGCATTGCCAGCCCTGATTGTGACGGCTATTGTGATGGTCAAATACCTTCTTTTACCCTTAATGGCCCGTTTTGACCGTTTCCATGAATACCTTTTCCTGCTTGCATTGGGGTGGTGCCTTGGGTTTGCCGAGCTTGCTCACAGTCTTAACCTGTCTTTTGAGATAGGTGCTTTCATTGCGGGAATCAGTATTGCAACCAGCCCAATCGCTCAATACATTGCCATCAACTTGAAGCCGTTGAGAGATTTTTTCCTGGTTCTGTTTTTCTTCTCTATCGGAGCCAGTTTCAATCTGGATCTGCTGAGTCTGGTTGTGATTCCAGCATTGGTCATGACTGTTGTCGTAATTATTATCAAACCAGTCATCTTTGGCTTCTTACTACGGAAAGTGAGTGAGAAACGCTCTACGGCCTGGGAGGTAGGTTTCCGATTAGGTCAGACCAGCGAGTTCTCTATTCTTATTGCCGCTTTTGCCAGCAGTCAGAATCTCATCGGTGAGATATCAGCTCATATAATTCAGGCAACCGCGATACTTTCTTTGATTGTTTCCTCGTATATTGTGGTATTTCGATTTGAATCCCCGATCGCATTATCAGAGCGTTTGAGAAGGGATTAGTGGAAATGCCCACCGTCTATGGGTGGGCTTTCTGTTCATCAGGAAAAGAAACGACTGGTGTTAAATCTCCCCCACCACTTCATCAGGGTGTTATCCAGTGCTGACTCAGCAGCCAGGCCCAGTTTATCGGCAACCCCTTTTTTCATCACATACTCAATCTGAACCAGGTCAGCCTCATCGACCTTTCGGTAGATGTACTCATCACTGGTGCTGATTTCATCAATCAGGTTCAAGGTCATAGCCTTCTGGCCATACCAGATTTCACCCGTTGAAACCTGATCAATATCAACCACTTCTCGCTCCGCCTTCACAAAGTCTTTAAACAGCAGGTGAGTATCTTCCATATCCTGGATAAATTTCTGGCGTCCTTTTTCTGTATTTTCACCGAGAACCGTGAGAGTCCGTTTGAATTCACCTGCCGTGTGTAACTCAATGTCAACATCATGTTTTTTCAAAAGACGGTGTACATTGGGCAACTGCGCCATGACACCAATAGAGCCCAGTACCGCAAAAGGAGCTGCAACGATATGATTGGCAACACAGGCCATCATATAGCCACCACTGGCAGCAACTTTATCAACGGTGACCGTCAACTTAATCCCCTTATCACGGATTCGCTTAAGCTGGGATGCAGCCAAGCCATAGGAATGCACCAGCCCGCCACCACTTTCCAGCCGGATAACCACTTCATCCCGCTCTTTATCCGCAAGAGAAAGAACCGCCGTGATCTCTTCACGCAGTGACTTAACGGCTGATGCTTTAATATCGCCATTAAAGTCAAGTACGAAAACCCTGGCTTTGATTACTTCCTCAACCTCTTTGTGCTTTTTAGCCTTTTTCTCACGTTTTGCCTTTTCTTTTTCTTCCTTGGCTTCTTTTTTTAATTGGTCTTTATCTAATAACGCATGCTTCAAGTCATTCTGAAGATGCTCGTAGTGTTCGTTAAGTCGGGTAATCTCAAGATGCCCCTTGTGCATTTTCTTGGCTTTCTGGCCAATTGCTGTCACCAGAGCCACTAAAATTGCCACACCACCAATCAGGGTGACAGTTTTGGCCAGAAACAAAATAAAGTCTGCCAGATACTCCAAAGGGACCTCCTCAGAAAGGCTTGTAGGGTCAATATCAAAATTGTCTATAGCATAACTGATTTATCATTGCCGGGGACTATAAAAAATGATTGAACAGCCAATAGTTTTGATGCGAGATTCATACAAGCGTTTGAATTTCATTGACACATTCGGCCAATACCCATAACCTTCTTTTTGTAGAAGCCAGAAATGCTTAACGCTAAGAAAAAGGATAAAGAAACTATGAGCACTGTTGCCGAAATCATTGAGTCCATGAAAACCCGCTTTAATGCAGATGCAGCTGCTGGCCTTGATGAAGTTTTCCAATTTGATATTGAAGATGCTGATACCTACCACCTGGTTATTAAAGATGGCAACTTCGATATCGTTGCTGGCGTCCATGACGACCCAAGCGTAACACTGATCATGGACAGTGAAACCATGGTCGGCGTGATGTCTGGCGAAATGGATGGCATGCAGGCATTTATGATGGGTAAACTGCGCGCTGAAGGCAACATGATGTTAGCGACCAAGCTTAATGCCCTTTTCCCGAACTGATAGACGACTATTTACTGAAATATCGTCTTAAGAAAAACTCATCCCATAAAGGCCAGCCCTAACACTCCTCAGGCTGGTTTTTTACCATCTAGCACTCCGCATAAGTGTGATACCTATCTCACATCCAGATACTACATTGCCACTTATCCGTAAATAGCGACCGTTTATCTCGAATGAAGTGAGAACTCAAACGGGAAAAGATATACAATCCCTGACTTTTAATAACAATAAAAACACCATGGATGAAAAGATAAGAGAACGCGCACTTGAAAAATCGGGTGGCTTTACTCTGGTTGAATTGATCATTACCCTCGCAGTGCTGGGTATACTGTCGGCTATTGCTTACCCTTCTCTTACCCAGAGTATTGCCAACAACCAGGTTCGCAGTCAGGCCGAAGAAATTCAGAGCATTCTGGCATTTGCCCGCTCAGAAGCAATCACTCGTGGTACGGATGTCGTAATTTCACCCGATAATGGCTGGGCGGGAAGTAATGGTACGGTAACCGCAAATGGTACCATCATCCTTCAACTCCCCCCCCTTTCCGGTAGCGCCATCACGTCAACGGCAACCCAGTTCAGCTTTGATGCACGGGGGCTTTTCACCGGTGCCAATGTTTCTGTCAGTAATACGGATGCGTCTCATACCGCAACAGTAAATATTGATAGCGGTGGTGCTACATCACTGTTCATCCAGTAAGTTCAGGGCCAGGTATGGCGGATACCAACAATATGCAGGGAATGAATCATGAGTAGAAATAACGGCTTTACCATGATTGAAGTGCTGGTGGCCATGATCATCATATCAGTGGGACTTAGGGATAGCTGGCCTGGTCGTCGAATCCAGAAAGAATATTGTCGAAGTACAACAGCGGTCCATTGCCTTACAACTGGCTGAGGATCTCTTAGCCCGGATTCATGCCAATAATTCAGGACTGGCCAGCTACAATGGCACTATTTCTGCCGCCCCAGCTCAACCGGGAACACTGTGTAACGCTGCAAACGCTAACTGCACACCAGCGCAAACAGCCGCCTTTGACCTCTGGCAATGGGGCTCTGCCCTCTACGGTAATGAGGTACAGACTGCTGCAAATACCAATGCAGGCGGCCTCATTTCACCACTGGCATGCATCAACATCAATAATACCGACGTAACCCTGACCATCGTGTGGCGGGGAAAATTTACCCGCCCCGATACGCGGGCAGCGGTTACCTGCGGAGACGCTGACTATCGATCAACAGTGGATAATGATCTTCGCCGGGTCATGGTGATAGAAACCACCATCAGCTAAGTGCAGTACATGGATGTGAGGAAAGTCATGATAAAAATCTCATGGGTTATCACCAGTCATAATAGACAACAGGGGTTTACCCTGGTTGAACTGATGGTCGCTGTCACCCTGTCGTTATTTCTGCTTGCGGGTGTGGCCGTTCTCTATCTGAACACATTGACTACTCAGCGTGACAGCAGCGCAATGATTACTCTGAATGATAATGCCCGCACTGCATTGACGATCATTTCACGTGATCTCCGGTCTGCCGGGTATAACAATGGCTTACCTCCAGGAAGCATCAGCCAAAATGGTCTGACGGTTACTGATGATTGCAGCGGAATTGCTGCTGCACTAACCCCTTCCCCCGCATTTATGGCTGGCCGAGCCAGTAACGATATTTTCGGATGTGCTGCAGGTCAGACCGGTAACTATACGGCTGCAGATGGCTTGCCTTCTGACTGGCTACTTTTCAGGGGAGCCGTCGGCGAAGTGGTGAACACTCCTCTGACAAACACTAACTATCTAGTCGCCAATACCCAGGAAGGCCGTCTTTTTCGTTCAGCCACAGCCCCATTGATTTCTGACGATCAGGAGGTCCGTGAATACCAGTTCAGCCTGTTTTATCTTCGGGATAATCAGTTAAAACTGACCCGTCTGGCCAATGACGCACTGGTCGAAACCACACTCGCCAACAACATTGAAGCCATGCGGGTATTTTTGGGCATTGATGATGACGGCGATGGCCAGATTAATCGTTATCAGGGAACACCAGCTAACACAAACACCTGGACTGAACAGCAATGGAATGAAGTACAGAGCATTAAGCTCTACCTGCTGACCACAACGGATCAGGTCAATAATTATGAGGACCATCGCACCTACCAGATGGGTGATATTACCGTTCAGCCCGATGGTGATAATCGTCATCGTCGTTTAGCCAGTACCACCATCTATCTATACAACCATGCCTATCGGTGACCAGAGATGAAACAGTTCAAATCACAACAGAGCGGCATGATTCTGATGGTATCACTGTTGTTTCTCATGATGCTGACCACGATTGCTGTCACACTGGTGAACCAATCCAGTAGATCACCACGCATGATAGCCAATGCGGAAATAAAACTGATCACGTTTAATCAGGCGCAGGCAACGCTCAACCAGATTGCTGTTATGGATATGTCCGAATTTGACCGGGGAGTCTGTGGCGCAGAACACGCTCCCTATAACCCAATCGATCCAGACAGTTCACTGACACAGGCTCAGCAGACGGCCCATACCTGTGGTGCTAATAATGCAGCACCCAGTCCAAGTATCCATTATCAGGCATCCAGTCAGACGGTACCCCGCAGTGAAAATGCCAGTGGAGTTGGTAAATACAGTGTTGAGTTTTATCAGATTCAAACGGACAGTGCGCAGTCAGGCATAACAACCTCGCTGGCCATGAACACCTATAAAGTGATGTTAGGTGAGCAGGGAGGTTCAGCTCACGGCGACCAGAATGTGGTCATAGGCAGTACACCGTTATCTGCCAGCCCCTAGACTGCATGGCAGCTAGGAATTGGTCTTATGCCACCATATTGGGCATAAAAAGAATAAAATTTAGTCGTAAGGTATGAGCTAAAGTGACTTTCAAAAGTTTAAAAAGAATAGCAGTGCTTTCTGCTCTTTTTCTATTCTCACTGACTGGTCTGTCTGATGATACCGAGCTGTTTACCGGTGCAAATATCAATAATAACGCCCGACCTCAGGTGATGATCATCCTGGACACTTCTGGAAGTATGGGTTGGGATGCCCCAAAAGCAGACTACGATGCAAATACCATTTATAGCGGCGATTACACCAGCAATGGTATTCATATTGTCAAGTTTGACAGTGACCTTGTTACAGAAGGAAGCCCCTGTAATACCATATGGGTAGAGATTAATGGTAAAAATAGAAAACGAGTCGAATGTATCGGCAACTATTTAAACTGGTTTGAAGAGGATGCACCCAGGCGAATTACTCTTGCGAGAGAGTCCATCACACAGCTGATCAATGACAATCAGAATGTGGACTTTGGATTAGCAGCTTTTATTGATGGTGACTATAGCGGCTATGGCGGATATATACGTCATAGTATCTCAGAAAATGGCAGTACAATTGTTAATGATTTAAGCAATCTGACCCCTGATGGTGGCACACCCTTATGTGGTGCCTACTATGAAGTTCTCAATTTCTTTACTGGGAGAAATTTATACAGAGCACAATACACCAGTAGTCGTGACACAAGTGTTGAAAGTCAGATTGGGAGTCAATACAAAACTACGGATGAGTATGGCGATGTTCCTTTAGTAAAGCCATGTCAAAACCTTTATATCATCTATGTCACAGATGGTGAGCCTAGCTCAGAATCCAGTGTCAACAGCACAATAAAATCTGACACGAATTTAAAAGTTGGCGGCACTACACGAATTACTGCATGCGATGATTACGAAGATAATAGCGGTGAAATGAGTGAGAACTGCCTACCAAAGCTGGCTGAATATTTAGCCAACCCGGGAAGCGGCGGGCTTGATAATGATTCATCCACTGGAAACCAGAAGGCGTTCACTTACACCATTGGCTTTGCGACAGACCAGCAATTATTGAGAGATACCGCAGATAAGGGAAATGGTGTCTGTTATACAACTGTTGGAACCAATACAGACTCAACAACCGGCTGTGTTGTCGTTAATGATATTGCGGCAGCATTCCAGGGAGCACTTGGAGAAATTCTGCAACAAACCAGTACTTTTGTATCTCCTGCCGTTGCCGTAAACAGTTTCAAAAGAACGGAATCACTGGATAACGCTTACTACGCAATGTTCCTCCCCTCTGAGTCATCCCGCTGGACGGGTAACCTCAAGAAGCTGAAGATATATAAAGGAGACTCAACACCTGGCTGTACTGCCCTTGATATTCATACACCGGGTATAGTGGTTGATCGTGGATGTGACCCAGCATTAGACGATGGCAGCAATCGTATTGCCGATGGCCGCAGCACCTACTGGAATACCATAAATGATGGCAGTGAAGTCGGCAGCGGTGGACTGGGTGCGGCACTGTTAAATGCCCGTGGGACTTTCTAAACAAACCTTGTTAACAACTCAGGCATTGAATATCTGGGTTCGGTGGACAATATTGATGTTTCAAGATTTGGTATTAATGATACCGCAAACTATACCACTGCAAACCTGATTAACTGGGTCAAGGGGCTCGATAATGATGGTAATACACTCAGCTGGGTGCTGGGGGATATTCTTCATTCCAGACCCGTTACTTTGAATTATGGAGATACTGACGGAACCGGTACTGAATACAATGACACCAACCCAAATTTACGTCTGGTTTTTGGCACAAACTACGGAATGCTTCATTTTATAGAAGACCAGGGTAATTCTGTTATTGAAAACTGGTCCTTCTTTGCGGGTGAAACAGCAAGCAACATTCCAAAGCTCTATGAGAACCGTGATGACGTTGGCCACCCCTATGGACTTGACGGCCAGGTCAGTGTGATACGACTTGATTACAATAATGATGGCAATATCAAGCATGCCGATGGGGACCGGATGATTCTCTATTTTGGTATGCGTAGGGGAGGCAGCAGTTATTACGCCATTGATGTATCCAATCCGGACGGTGCCCCCACCCTGCTCTGGCGTATTGATAATCAAACTGCTGGATATTCAGAACTGGGGCAAAGCTGGTCCACTCCAGTACCTATGATTATTCCGGGTCATCGTGAAGTTATTTCAACAACAGAGTCAGGCATTACAACAAACACCATTAATTACAAGTATGTGTTGGCATTTGGTGCAGGCTATGACAGTACAAATGATGATGATCGCAATGGTGAAGCTTTCACCGATGCCAATGGTGATACGCATACCGTCAGAAAGTATTCTCAAAAAGGACGAGGGTTATTTTTTGTCGATGCGGCAACAGGAGCACTCGTTAAATCATTTACTGCACCGGATGATATCTCAACGGCAAATCCAGTGCAGTTCGAAAGCAGCCTTCTCAAATGGAGCGTTGTCTCATCACCTGCCCCCATGGACAGTAATGGGGATGGCTTGACTGATCGGGTTTATTTTTCCGATACCGGCGGCAATGTTTTCAGGATTGACATTGGCAAGGGTTATCTGGATGCGAATGCACCCAATGCAGAAAGCCCAATATGGTCGATGATAAAATTGGCGGAACTGGGGGCAGATGAAACCGATGTTCGGCCTTCACCTGATGTGAGCAGTGATCGGCGCTTTATGTACCAACCGGAACTGGTCAGAACCACGCACAGAGGAACTTCATATGATGCAGTGGTACTGGGTAGTGGTAACAGAGCCAACCCAATGGCAACAACAAATACTGACCGTTACTACGTAATCAGGGATACCAATATTTTCTATACCCGCTTTGGAACTTGTAATGACTGCACAACATCACCCAATGTGATTTCTCATAACAGCCTATACAATGCCAGTAGCAACTTGATTCAACAGGGTACTGATCAGGAAAAAGCTACGGGTATGTCATTGCTGGACACGAAAAGTGGCTGGTATATAAACCTTTCTGCTTCAGGCGAAAAAACCACAACAACGGGTGATGTATACAGCGGCCAGCTGCTCTATAGCACCTATTCCCCATCATCCGCACCTGGCGCGAATATATGTACTCCCAGTGTTGGATCCAGTCGTTTCTATGTTTTAGATTTGCATACTGCATCAGCCATACGTGACGTTGATGGCGATAGTGACAAACAGGCTGATGACCGCTTTTCACTGCTTTCTGTCGTTGGTACACCGGGTGATGCCACCATCGTCTCTCTTGGTGAAGGCAGTAACCTGATCGATTTGAATACCGGATATAGCGGTGCTACTAACGAAGTCGGTATTCATCGCAGTGGCTGGATCGAACAATAACAAGACAACAGGAGTACAATATCATGGGAAACGCTTCAGGTTTTACGCTTATCGAACTGATGATTGCGGTGGTTATTGTCGGTATTCTGGCCTCGATTGCACTACCAAGCTACCAGAGTTATATGCAGAATGGTCGACGGGCCGAAGGTCAGTCGGCACTACTGGACATTGCTGGAAGACAGGAGCAGTTTTTCCTGGATAACCATCAATACACTTCTGATTTAACCAACCTAGGCCTGAATGCGAACCCCTATATTTCTGAGGATGGCTGGTATTCCATCAGCGCTGCCTGTGGCAATGCTGGTGATGCATTCGCCTGTACTGATGGGTTTGTCTTGATTGCCACGCCCCAGGGGGGCCAGGTATCCGATGGCAACCTGAGCCTGAACTCATTAGGCAGCAAATCGGGGAAGTGGTAAGTTTCAATATTGATCAGCTGATTTTATAGCGAAGCACCATCAAAAACTTCATACGGTATTGATAACGAATCGATGTTTTCCAGGCAGCCAATATTGATTCGGTAGTGATCTTTCTTACGCAGTGTCTGGTGAAAAGGATAGATTCCACAGGCACGGCAAAAGTAATGTCTGGCAACTCCACTGCCAAATTCATAGTGTCCAAGTAAGCCCTGTTTATCGTCAATGTACATCTCGTCTGGATCTACTATAAATGCCGTCATGACGGCACCTTTGCGAACACAGATCGAGCAGTTGCACCTGAGCCCTGAGTCAATTTCCGGCCCCTCAAACTCAAAGCTGATCGCTTTACAATGACAACTTCCTGTGTGCTTCATTTAATCTCCTCCTTTTTGTTTTATTTATCCGCCAGAAGTCAGGTTAATCCTTCATGAACAACCTGTTTGCAGGATTTTGAGATAATGTATTATTGATTAATAAATATGATTGGATAATATCACATAAAAACATCCACCAGCTTGCTGGCGATGGTAAATTCCGGTGGCAGGTCTGGCGGGTTATCTCGATGGAACCAGCCACCAAAACAGAGCTCTTCCTCTTCAAGGATAAGCTCACCACTTTTATATTCCGCATGAAATCCCATCATCAATGAGTGAGGAAATGGCCAGCTCTGACTGAAACAGTAATGGAGTTTTCCCAACCTAAGACCCGTTTCTTCAAATACCTCTCGATGAACGGCATCTTCAGCACTCTCACCAGGCTCAATAAAACCCGCCACCAGCGTATGCATGGTTGATTCTTTACCATGGCGATGATGTCGAACCAGAAGCATTTTATCTCCCCGCGTCACCAGGACAATGACACAGGGAGAGATTCTGGGGTAAGCATGGTGTCCGCATTCAGGGCAAACCATCGCCCACTCCCCCTCCTTTTCCCGCGTCTGATGGCCACAACAGCCACAAAAGGCATGCTCACTGCGTGATGTCAGGATCTGCAGGCCATGACTAATAAAGCTATACGTTGTTGAGTCTGACACGGACAGTAATGACCTGAAACTGACAGTATCAGCTTCCAGCGGCAGAGTTGTGAGTTCAACCACTCCAACTGCCTTTCCATGAAAATAACCCGTGACTATCTCATCTTGTTTTATCACCGACTGAAACTTTTCAAGACGGTACCAGAGGAAATTTTCTCCAGAGCCTTCGTCATTAAGAACAACCTGCCCTTCAAACAGCACCAGCCAGCACTCAGCACTCAGTTCCGTTTTCAGGCCTTGCAATGGCAAATAGTTCACGTTGAATACACCAGTATGATCATGATCCAGCTGCAAAGCTGACTCCTTGATTCCGTTCCATATATTGCAGGGTAGAATTATCTGAAGTGGGACTAGTCGTTAGAAAGCCACAGACAATTGCCAGACTGCTTTTGAATCTGTTCCAGCTTGTTTTGATGATTCTGCAACTCACTATCACTGGCAGAGATGACCCGAAGTGCCGGCCGGCCAGCAGCCAGTCGCCGGATAGTGCTACCGCCCTCTTCCGAATCGCCGGCACCATCATCACTGCTTCCCAGCGAAAGTGCAGTCTGCCCACCGGTCATGGCAAGGTAGACTTCAGCCAGAATCTCTGAGTCTAACAGCGCGCCATGCAGGGTTCGGGAGGAATTATCAATAAAGTACCGCTTACATAAAGCGTCCAGATTGTTCTTCTGCCCAGGGTGCTTTTTCCTGGCAAGCGCCAGAGTATCAAGCACACCGCAACAGTCATCTACGTTAGGGAAACCACGGCGTAACAACGAAAACTCATGATTGATAAAGCCCACATCGAACGCCGCATTGTGAATCACCAGTTCAGCTCCGCGGATATACTCGAGAAACTCATCGGCAATGGCACTGAACACCGGTTTATCTACCAGAAACTCATTGGTAATACCATGTACCTCAATGGCTTCCTGCTCTACGACTCGCTGTGGATTGATATACACATGGTAGTGATTACCGGTCAACTTCCGGTCAATCATCTCCACACAGCCGATTTCAATGACTCGGTGCCCCTGCTTAGGGTCAATACCGGTGGTTTCTGTATCAAGAATTATCTGTCGCATGGGTTAGCTGTTCTCAAATCTTTACCAGAGAGGAAGTCTATTTTTTGAATGCTTCCGCTCCCTTACAGGCCAGCTGGTCAGCAATTTCATTTTCACGATGGCCAGCATGACCTTTAATCCAACGCCAATCGATATCATGACGCTGACTCTGTTCGTCCAGCAGTTGCCAGAGATCCTGATTCTTGACCGGCTTACCAGCAGCGGTTTTCCAGTTTTTCCGTTTCCAGCCTGTCATCCATTCCGTGATACCCTTTCGGACATACTGGGAATCGGTGGTAAGAATAATGGAGCAGGACCGCTTCAAAGCCTTGAGCCCTTCAATCGCAGCCATCAGTTCCATCCGGTTATTCGTGGTTTCAGGTTCACCGCCAAAAAGCTCTTTCTCTACGTTACCGTAACGGAGTAAAACCCCCCAGCCACCAGGCCCGGGGTTACCTTTACAGGCCCCATCGGTAAAAATTTCAACTGTCTGACTCAAAAGAACTCCAGTCTCTGTTTACTTTCACGGTGCTGGTTCTACCAGCACTGGGGCGGGTCAATGGTTGACCGACAAAACGCCTGCGCACATCAGACCACACCTTTCTTACCGGTGTCAGCCCTGGGGTTTCACGGGTAGCAATCATCATGTAAAAACCACCAACCGGTATCTGAAGCTGCCCAAGCCGCTCTTCAATAAGGTCGCCCCTCAACCCGGTAAAAAATCGCTTCAGTGGGTGAACATAACCACCATATACCACTCTTTCAACATTGAAGTTCAACAAAGCAAGCCAGTCTTTCAACCTGGAAGGCGATATAAAATGGGCATCACTTAGCAAACGGCGCTGACTGGGCACACAGAACCGTACGATATTAGTTAGACTAAAGGGGTTGAAGCCTATAATCACCAGTTTACCATCCGGAATAATGGTATTCGCCGCTTCACTCAGTAAACGGTGTGGGCTGTCCGCAATCTCCAGAGTATGCTGCAGCAAAACCAGGTCCAGACTGCCCGGAGAAATTGGCCAGTAATGAGGATCAGCCGTGACCTGAGGTCTCGGGCAGTCAGAAAGATAGCTGCAACCCAGGATAAACTGCCTTCTCACCGGACTGCTGAACATAAGGTCTTTATGCCAGGACGCCGAGTATTGTCCAGCATGGAAACCAAATATTGTACTAAGCTCCCGTTCCAGAAGGCTCTTTTCATACTCGACCAGTAATTTTCCTGAGTCGGTCTCCAACCACTGACGCAAGTCCCCAATCCGGTCAGAGAGACTGCTTTTGGTCCTTTTCCTGAATCGTCGATGCATGCAAATTATCGTACCAATAAACAGTCAATGCGTGTTACATACCTGATCTACATACCCTCAGGCACTTTTCATAATCGGGCATGTTCATGTTAACCTCCTTATCGTCGAGTTCATACAGAAAAAATTATTCTATGACATCAGCGGGTGTCGGCTATAACATCTTCATTTAGCCTATGCTGGCTCATAACTGACCTTCCCTGTGCCGACTGAGTCAATGATGATCACAGGGATGATAGAAAGGACATTGTAAGGCAATGCTGACGATATCTCCCATATCCGCATTTGATGACAACTATATCTGGATGTTTCATGCACCAGACAGTCGGGATGTTTTCGTGGTTGATCCGGGTGATCCAACCCCCGTTGAAGAGGCTTTAAAGCATTATAAACTCAGCCTGGCCGGTATTCTCATCACTCACCACCACGTTGACCATACCGGTGGGATCAACGTATTAACAAAAGGCAGAAACATTCCTGTATATGGCCCTGACAACGAAAACATTGCAGGTATAACGCACACCGTGAGAGATAATGATACAATTGAGCTCAGCGGTTGTCAGTTTCGCATAATGACAACCCCTGGCCATACACTGGATCATATAGCTTACTTTACTGAGTCAGGTGAAAGTGGAAACCCAGCTCTCTTTTGCGGTGATACCCTTTTTGTGGGTGGCTGTGGGCGTCTCTTTGAAGGAACTGCAGAGCAAATGTTTCAAAGCCTGTCCCGCCTGGCTGAACTCCCTGGTAACACCGCTATTTACTGTGCTCATGAGTACACGCAAGCCAATCTGCAATTTGCACAGGCAGTAGAACCTCATAACCAGATGCTACAGAAACAAATTCAACAGGTAAGAGCATTTCGTGCTGAAAACCTTCCTACGGTACCATCAACCATAGAACAGGAACTGGCTACTAACCCGTTCTTAAGGTCAAATCAACCAGAAGTCATTCAAGCGGCCTCTAACAGGGACTCTTCCTCAAATGCCAGCCCCGTTGATGTTCTAAGGGTAATCCGAGCATGGAAGGATAATTTTTGATAGTGGTAAAATAATGAGCTGATAACACTCAGAACCAGATATATGACCAAAGCCCCCTACTTTAAAGGCCAGAGTTTTACTTTCTTTGGCCCCATTATGCCCAGAAAAACCTTCCCTACTCTGGCATTTTCCCTGCTTCTGACTGGTTGTCAGCTGGTGAGCTCACCGTCTTCACCTTCGACATCAGCAACAGAAAAAAAAGTCACAAAACCTTCTGTCGAAACCATTCACGAAGATACGTCGAAGCAGACTCCAGTAAAAAAAGCCCCAGTTGTCGTCGATAATCTCTGGATTCGGATCCAATCCGGTCTTGCAATGGATCTTGATCAGAACAACCCTCGCATTCAGGCGGAACTGGACTGGTATAAACGCCATAAGTCTTACTTCAGTCAGATTTCCAAACGTTCAGAGCCTTATCTGTATTTTATCGTCAAAGAAGCCGAGGCCAGAAATGTTCCCCTGGAACTGGCTCTGATGCCAATAGTCGAAAGTAGCTTTGACCCTTTTGCCTACTCTCATGCGGGTGCTTCAGGGCTCTGGCAGTTTATGCCTGAAACCGGCGAACATTACGGTCTTGACCAGAACTGGTGGTATGACGGTCGCCGGGATGTGGTTCACTCGACCCGTGCAGCTCTGGACTATATGCAAAGCCTGCACAATATGTTTGGTGACTGGGAGCTTGCATTAGCCGCTTTCAACTCCGGACCGGGCCGAGTTCAGCGGGCGGTTCGAAAAAACAGAAAGCTGGGTAAATCGACACGCTTCTGGGCACTGGACCTTCCCAGCGAAACCACCGCCTATGTTCCAAAGCTGATCGCTCTTGGGAAAGTTGTTCGAAACCCTGCCAAGCACGGGGTCAAATTGGACCATATCCCAAATAAACCTTATTTCGCCAAGGTCCATACCAGCGGTCAGCTGGATATGGCCAAGGCTTCGAAACTCTCAGGTGTTGAGCTTGAAGAACTGTATCGACTCAACCCAGGTCTGAACCGATGGTCTACGCCACCGGAAGGTCCTCATCACCTGGTTGTACCCGTGACTCATGCTGAACATTTTCGTACTCAATTATCGACATTACCTCCTGAAGAGCGTTTAACCTGGCACCGTTATACAGTGGAAGCCGGTGATAGCCTGAGTACGATCGCAAAAGAGTACCGAACCAGCGTTAATGTTCTGAGTGATGTCAACAAACTAAGCAGCTCCATTATTCGCGTTGGACAGGGCCTGATGATTCCCGTCGCTGGAAAAACGTCCGAAGAGTACACTCTCAGTGCAAGCCAACGTCTGGCTGCGAGACAAAATCGCTCTGTAAGTGGCCGATATAAAGTGGAGTATCGTGTAAAGTCTGGTGATAGTTTCTGGACAATTGCACAGAAGTATAACGTTGGCGTTAATGAGCTGGCACGCTGGAATAATATGTCACCCAGGGATACTCTCCGCATCAATCAGAAACTGGCTGTCTGGAAAAAGCAAAGTTCACAAAATGCGATTGTGCGTAAGGTGAATTACAAAGTACGATCCGGTGACTCTCTGGCCAAAATTGCCTCTAAGTTCAATGTCAATGTTGATCAGATCCGTGACTGGAATACCGACATGAATGGGAAATACATCCATCCTGGCCAGCAGGTGACCCTGTTTGTCAATGTAACCCGCAATTTCTAAAGCTCTAGGCGCCTGTTCGACTCTTCCAGCAGCTGCTATTCTGACAGATTAGCTGCTGGAAAGTTTCGATCGTTGATCACCTCTTTACAACAAAAAAACATCGTCATTTTCTTTCTTGTTATGTGCGGTAGCTTGTTTGCACGATCTGAAGACAGCTCCTGGCAGCACGCCCTCACTCTTTTCGATAACCCAAAATATCCACCAGACTTTTATGCCTTTGACTATGTAAACTTGAATGCACCAAAAAACGGCCACTTAAACCTGGCGGTTCATGGAACCTTTGATACTTTAAATGCTTACAACGGAAAAGGGGTTGCACCCTCGAGAGTATCTTCTGTTCCAAAATATGGTTTCAGCGAATTGAATGAAACCCTGATGGCGGGTTCAACCGGCTTCAATGGGCCCTTAGATGAACAGGATGCAGTCTATGGGCTTATTGCTGAATCGGTACGTTATACAAAAGAAAAGAACCGTTTAGAATTCAAACTTAATCAAAATGCTAAATTTCATGATGGTCACCCCATTACCAGCACTGATGTGATTTTTTCATTCAATTTACTATCATCACTGCCTTATGGACGGTTCGCTGGACTCGATCATCAAATAGACAGCCTGACCGCTCCCACCACACACCATCTTATTTTCCAACTGAAAAAGTCACATCCAATCACGCTACCACTGCATCTTGCAGAACTGCCGGTGTTACCAGAGCACTATTGGAAGGAGAATAACTTTCACAAAACAAGCCTGAAAGCCCCCCTATCCAGTGGCCCTTATAAAGTGTCCAGAGTTATTCCTGGTAAAAAAATAGAGCTGGAAAGAGTAAAAGATTACTGGGGCAAGGATCTTCCAGTGAATCGGGGAAAACATAATTTTGACAGAGTTACACTCCAGTTTTATCGGGATCTGAACATGGCATTTGAAGCCTTCAAAGGTGGGAATGTAGATGCCTATTTCGAAGTTCAATCTAAGAACTGGGCTACCGGGTACAACTTTGATGCTATAAAAAAGGGAATGGTTATCCGGAAAGACATCCCTAATGAAATGTCAAATGGCACCAGAGCTTATGTTTTCAATATCAGGAGGCCGTACCTGAAAGATCGAAGAGTCAGAGAGGCGATCAGTTTAATGCTTGATTGGGACTGGCTTTCAAAAGGTATTTTTCATAACGCCTATATCAGAACAGAAAGCTATTTCCCTTTTGTGACTAACGTCACACAGACTGTGCCATCGGAAGGTGAGCACCAATTACTGGTCCCTTTTTCGGAGTTACTGCCAGAACAACTTTTTGAAGTCCCATTCGCTTTTCCAAAAACGAAAGGCAATGGCGACATCAACCATTTAAAAAAACGGGCATTAAAGCTACTCAACCAGGCTGGCTGGGAGCTGCAGCAAAATAAATTGATGAATAAAACAACTCTGGAGTCCATGAAGCTGGTTTTTATTCATTACGGAGACTCTCAGTTTGAACGTATCGTTCATCCTTTTATACAAAACCTGAAAACCATTGGTGTTGAAGTGGTCCTCAGCCAAATGGATCTCACTCAGTACTATCGACGACTGAAACATCATGATTTTGATATGACCCAGTATATTTTTCCCTTACGGTATCACCCAGGGGAGGAACTGATGGACTTTTTTCACTCCAGCAGTGTCAATAATCGTGATGGCAGAAGTTTGATGGGTCTTGAGGACCCTGCAGTTGATGCCATTATTGAGCATATTATTAACGCGTCTGATAAGGATGACATGGAAACCGCCACGTCGGCACTTAACCGGATTCTACTATGGCAACATTACGGAATACTGAACTGGCATGGAAACACTCACCGCATAGCCTGGTGGGAGCACTTGAAACATCCAGACCACTTTCCTCCTTATGGCTTCAGCCTGAATACATGGTGGACTGAATAAAACAATACAGTGAGTCGATAACGCTAATAGACAGAACTTGAGGTCTTAGAATGCGGTCTACATTATTTACTTTAACACCGCTGTTAATGTGTGCCTTACTCAATGGCATTAGCTGTAAGGTGGCAGCCTCTCCTGACAATGGTGGAGCAAACCAATCTCACCATGCCATCAGTCTCTATGGTGAACCTAAATACTCTGAGACCTTTCGATACCTTGATTATGTAAACCCCGATGCACCTAAGGGTGGGGAGCTAAAGCAAGGCGTCATAGGTCATTTTGACAGTCTCACCCCTTATATTGACCGGGGGACGGCAGCCGCTGGTAGTCATATGATGTATGACACGCTGTTGGCCAGGTCCTGGGACGAACCGCTGACCAAATATGGTCTGATTGCTGAACGAATTGAACTTGCCCCTGATAACACCTGGGCAGCCTTTTATATAAATCCGTTGGCTCGATTCCATGATGGTAAACCAGTAACCGCCCATGATGTTAAATTCAGTTTTGACCTGCTCAGGGAAAAGGGGTCAACGTTTTATAAGCATTTCTATCAGGATGTCGAGAGAGTAGAAGCCACGAGCAATGACAGGGCTCTTTTTGTATTCAAACATAGCAATAACCGAGAGCTGGCATTGATTCTGGGACAAATGCCAATTCTTCCCAAACACTATTGGGCAACACGCGATTTCTCTTCTCCCGGTATGGAGATTCCCGTCAGCAGTGGTCCTTATAAACCGGTCAGGATAGAACCCGGGCGCTCAATAACGTTTGCCAGGGTAGAAAACTACTGGGGGAAAGATCTGCCAGTTAACCGGGGAAGGCACAATTTTGACCGTATTCAGTATGAATATTATCGAAACAGCAACGTGCTTTTAGAAGCCCTGCAGAAAGGGGAATACGATCTCAAGACCGTCAGTGACCCTCGTGTCTGGCATGACCAGCTCCGTGATGAATCGCTGAAAAAAAATCAATTGGTTCGATCTTCTTTAAGTAATCATAACCCCCAGACCTTAACCATTACCTATAACTCCAGAAGAGAATTGCTCTCAGACCCCCGTGTGAGAAAAGCACTGGGCTATGCCATCGAGTTCGACTGGATCAATCGACACTTATTCCACGGTATGTACCAAAGGGCGGACAGCGTTTTTGCCGGGACAGAACTGGGGGCTTCTGGAAAACCCTCAGAACAGGAAACAGAACTGCTCTCTGCATGGAAAACCGAAATCCCAGAGGAAGCATTGGATCAGGCATGGCTTCCTCCTGGCGATGAACAGGGTATTACCCGTCGAGATCGCAAAAGAAAAGCGCTGTCACTGTTAAAGCAGAGTGGCTGGACCATCAAAAAAAACCAACTGGCAAACCGCAACGGTAAACCACTCATACTTGAAATCCTGTTGTCCTCTTCTGAGGATGAACGGATCTTTATTCCAGTACAAAAGACACTGGAAAGCATGGGAATCAGACTCAACATAAGAACCGTAGACGTTGCCCAATATGTGGAAAGAGTCAGAAACCAGGACTTTGATATGGTAATGTACACCTTTCCTCATACGCCCTCTCCTGGTACAGAACAAGCCAGTCTATGGGGATCTAGTACCGTTGATCAGCATGGTTCCAGGAATATTGCCGGGATAAAGCTGAAATCCATCGATAGCCTGACTGCGAAAATACCTCAGGCAAACTCTCGCGAAGAACTGCTGACGCTTATCAGAGCCATGGATCGAATCATTCTCTGGAATCACTATGTGCTGCCCCTCTGGTACCAACCCGACTGGCTGGTAGTGCATAAAAAGCAGCTGAAGTACCCAAAAAACCCAGCTCCCTATGCACTGGATTTAAGCACCTGGTGGTATGAAAACAGGTAGATATCATAGGCAACTAATGACAAGCCTTACGATTATCTTTACTGTCACTTACCGGCCATAGCCTATAGGCCTAAAGGCAGAAGCCCCAAAGGAGATAACTCACCGTCATCAAACGGTCCGAGTCCTTCTGTTGGTAGAGCTCCAGAAGAAAACAATGGGTCTTTACCAACATCTACACGTTCGGAATTTCCAACGGCAGGAGTCAAAGGTTGAGTAGCGGCCTGTGCTCTATTTTCAGGAATGTCTGTATCTTGAGTAACAGTACAACTGGCATTCATTGATACAGAGTACGAATAACTAAGATTGCGATGGTATTGAATTGAAGGTCGCCGGCTTCTTTCTCCTGAAGACGATAGTAAAGGGTCTAAATCAAACATCTCAGCAAGTCCTGGCATAGGAACAGCCCTTTGTGTTCCAATTATATTGGATCCGGTTGCACAAGAAGACAAACTTTGCTCTGCTGACTGGAATAGAATATTGGAGTCTAAAGGTCTTTCTACTGGCGTACACTGACCGGTTTCATTACTCAATTCAATGCCAGTGCCTCGTACTCCACCATTCGATGAAAGCCTTGAGTACAAGTCTGGTTCAACTACCTGCGATGAAAGGTCAGAGTCTGATCCTTTCTCAACTGACGCTAACTGACCGCTTTCATCTCTCAATTCAAGGCCAGTCTCTGGCGCTACACCATTCAATGAAAGCCTACTGCAGAGATCAACTAACTGAGGATTAACTCTGATAAAAGGTGGAAAACCATTGCCTTCTAAAATTTTGGCAATGGAATAAAACTGATCAGCGGTTACTAGTACATCATCAGAAGAACTCCCTTTTTTCCCCCCTGAAAGGTCACTGGAGTTTGCCAGAACCAAAGCAGCATCAAGTGATAATCCAGGTTTGCTTTCTTCTTGAGAAATTGCAGAAACAGAGTTTTCCTGTAGCAGGTGATGGTCTACCGGATGAGCCGTTTTATCTGCAAACGAAGCCGCAACTTCATCACTACTCTCCTGGGACTCAAATCCTTTTCCAACATTATTATCTGATAAAGGAGCCATTTCATCTGCATTCGAAATTACAGCTTCACCACTATACACTTCAGGCTCTGAATCTTTACTAACATCATCATCTGATAACATGTCTTGTGTACTATCGGCCGCAGCCACAACAGAAGCTGACCGGTAAACCACTTTTTTACCACAAGTACTAGTATTAACTTGAGCTGTTTCTTCCGGGTTTTGTGTATCAATCAAATGAACCGTATTCAAGCCAACCCTATTGTTTGAAGACCTTTCAATGGATGAAGAATCAGATAAAGAGATACCAGAGTCGGACTGCTCACCACCGTCGATGCAAAAATTATCAGCGGGTGAAGGAGCATGGGCCGTATGAGGCATCATCAGGTGCCCTCTTGGAATTGGATCTTGCACATCTGCAGGATAAGATGAATTGGCGTTTGCATCGCAGCGAGATAATAACACTGACTCTTTACCAATCTTAGACAGATCCGCCTCTACCGGGTAAGAAAGACGAGAAATCACCACTTTTAAGCCATCAGGCATTGGTTTACAAACAAAATCATAACTATCACGTAGGCGTTTCGAATCATCTCTAACCATAAAATCATTAGCTATTTTTCTTTTTATAGGATAACCCGAATTATTCTTGCCGGGTTCATGTCTAATAAAATCAGCCGAAACTGGAGCAGCACAAAACCTATTGGACCTCAAACTTCTAGAACATTTGTTATTTACAAATGAATTAACAACCATCCTCACTGGTAGGAAATTACGTAAATCATCCCAGTTAAAATCATATGTATATTTATCACTGTTGACAGAAGATACAGTAACCTGGCAGACATTGTCATTAACGGCTGTCAGATGGGAGCACTCAGTCCATAATCGACAAAGGTGTGCAAACCGATCTCCTGGCTCGAGGCTTGCTATATAAAGGGAGGTCAACCACTTTTTAGGACTGAGCTCATTGGGCTTCAGCTCCAACTCATATTTATCAAGGTACTCGAAAAATTTGGCTGTCCCATGCATAAGCTGAAAAGTATTTTTTCGATCATGAATGAATTCATCATAGAGTGAAACCTGTTTCCAAACAGTCATAAATCCTTTTCTTTGAAATTCTGTTTGCAAAGCATAATCGTCTGGAATTAATTTATATTTTCTGGCTATTTCTTTAAGCTGTTTTATACGCAGTGACTCCTCGATCTCTTCAAACCCATGACAGTCTATTTCATTTTTATTTCCTCCCTTAACCAATATATGGGTTAAACCAGCATGAACATGAATTTGACTAAACCCTCCGTCGCGCGCTTTCTTAAAAAGATCTTCAAAAGTACGAGCAGCAGATCCTGGGATTGAAACAACACGTTCTGGAAGAGAGGTGGCTGCGATTTTTTGCTGATGCTCGTGTGGAGAATCCTTCTTCATATACAGTTTCTCACAGCGATCAGATACTCGCGTACAGCTTAATTCGGCATGAGCAGTGGAGGATTTAGACTGAAAAGAATAAGACGATAAATTACTGACAACACTACCCAAAGAATCCATCTCTAAATCCATCATGAAGCAAACAATAGTAATATAGACAAATAATAAAAAATCCCGAACAGAATGATACGAATCCTCTCAGTAAATCATAATAATTCCGGATAATACGTAACCTTCTCAGAGCCTCTCTTTCTTTTTGGTCGCTGTAAGGGCATTTCATAATCCAAAATGCTTGTAAAACCAGAGGGACCAAACTCAGATATATCCTGAGTAGAAAGCGTACGTGAGAGTATCTCCCAGTCAAATACTGATGGCTGAATTTTCAAATTCTGAAAAGCCATAAGATGAGTGCACTCAACCCACAAAATCATCAACCTTGCAAGGTTGTCTGCTTCATGTTCATGCAGATGGGAGTTGATTAATAGCACTTCTTTTAGCCATCTTAATGGGGAAAAACCATCATCCTGTTCATTGCGAAACTCGTTTAGTAAAAAACAAAGGTATGCTTCAGAACCATTCTGCATATGGCGCATACCGGTATTTTTAAAAAATTCATCATAAGCCGTCACATTATTCCATATTTTACTATATCCCTGTGCCTGAAATTTACTTTTCCCATGCACAGAGTTTGTTACAAAACATGCAATGATATCTCTCTGCTGCTGTTCTCTCTCCGACTGACTCAATTCATGAAAACCATTCGCATCTAATTTGAAACCAGCAAATATAAACTCTTTATGAATATGAAAATCATTGCCTTTTTTAAATAGTTCTTGAAAGCTACAAACCGGTTCAAAAAGCTGCTTATCGAGCAATCCAGAAAAATTGATTCCCACATCCGTTTCCGGTAATGGCTTGGGTGCTCTCTCTGAATGATTGAAACAATAGTGCTCTATTTTCACAGCTACTATGGGAACACCACTCATAATAGTTAACTGTCATGCCCGCTTCTGTTATTTCCAGCTCTACCAAAAGCATCGTTTTGCAAATTGAAGTTTCTATAGATTCAGGCAACATGCTGAATCTTGAAGATAGTTTACAGCGTGCACTCAATGAAGCCGGGCAGCTTGGAACAAAAGAGTTATTGGGGCTATTTGAATCACCCAATAAAGAACCTATCGTCGTTAATCAGCAGAAGTGGAACTACAAAGGAAAGGTTCTTAAGCACTATGAAACCTTATACGGTCGTATACCTTTGGAGCGCTCCGTATATCAGGGTGTCAGAGGTGGCAGTACTCTGGCAGCACTTGATCTTCGTGCCGGTATTATTGGTTCAGCTACCCCCAAATTTGCCAAGTCTATCGCCTGGAAATACAGCCAGATGCCAGCGCCTGCGGTAAAAGAAGATTTTGAGACCAACCATCAAAGGACGCTTTCAAATTCTTATATCAAGCATTTATCGGACAGAGTAGGTGCATTAATTGAAGACCAGCAAGACACTCACTACCACCTTCCTCCACTAAAAGAGCCTGTTGAAACAATAGCCATTGGTCTGGATGGAACCTGCATGCTGCTTTGTGAAGAAGGCTGGAGGGAAGCCATGTGTGGGACATTGAGCCTATATTCTGCAGATGGAGACAGGCTCCACACGATATATACAGCCAGTTCGCCAGAGTATGGTAAACAAAGCTTTATGAGCAAGCTCGACGAGGAGATTGCAGATCTAAAACGACTCTACCCAAATGCCACATACATCGGGGTAGCTGACGGGGCTAGAGAAAACTGGAGTTATTTGAAACAACATACCTCTGGGCAGATACTCGATTTTTATCATGCATCTGAATATTTAGCTGGAGCAGCGGAAGCACTGTTTCCAACCAGTAAGGCGAAGCGACACCAGTGGCTTGAAGACAGGCTACATAGTTTGAAAAACAAGCGTGGAGCAGCCAAAAAAATCCTTCAGGAAATTGAATCAGCCGAGCTCCCGAAAAAGACAATCGCACTGACAGAGAAGCGCTACAAAGCTGTGAGCTATTTTACAAACAATCACCAGTTAATGAATTATCATCAGGCGCTTAAACGCCATTGGCCAATAGGTTCAGGAGTTACTGAAGCGGCTTGTAAGACTCTGGTAAAGCAACGATTATGTGGTTCTGGAATGAGGTGGAAAGCAACAGGAGCGGAAGTGCTTTTGACAACAAGAGCACTGATCCAGAGTAAGGGGCGCTGGGAACAACTTTGGTCTGAGTTCATGACTGGAAAGGTTGAAGCTAACCTATGAGTCAGTTATCAAATTGAGAGAGCACCCAATGGCTTTATCAGCTCAGAGCTGACTCCGGCAGTCATTATTACGGGGAAAGGTGATACTAATCGGAAACCTTGATTGACGGTTCGAGAGGATAGAGATTCAGCGTCAGATCCAGTCTCGCACCCATCAGCAGGTTCAATTTTATTAACAGAAAGGGGCTCCTCAGCTGCACTGACCACATCAGGAAAAGAGAAATCTCCAAACAACTCAAAAACAGGAACTCTCTCTTTTTTAACCGGTTGAACTGCAGTTTGAGTCTTCTCTTCAATAGCCGTCGGCTCTATTTTTATATGAGTATGACGATGCGTGTCTGAGCCTGATGCAGGTTCAGTGTGAGCTATTGTCGAGGGCAATTTTTTCTTTTTTCTTACTGGATGCTCGACAGAATAACAATCTTTTCTTTTAACTGTTTTTCTTTTAGGAACAGATTCACCTGATTTAATTTTTGATTGTTGTTTCTTAACATTTTTCCGAAAAATATCAATTTGATCCTGATTCAAACCGTATTTTCGTTGAATGTCTTTATCGTGCTTTTCAGTTAACAGCATTTTGGTAAAGGCATTACACCACTTATGTGCTTTTCCTAAACGAAATTCTGAATCAAAAATCTCTGCAACGATCTCTGATCTGTTCTTAACAAGTGCATCAGACCAAAGCGCTGTAAATAGTTTTCGTTGAAGATAGCCGGTTTCTAAATCAGCGACCTTGTAATCAGCATTGATTACCTTAACCCATTTTGCAATAGCTTGTTTATCTAATCCGAATTGATTAGAAAGCTCATCACAACTTACTCCCTCTTTGACTCTCTTTATTAAATCAAGCCTTTTCTGCTGAAGCGTGCCAGCGCAAACGTTATGCTTAACCGCAAACTCCTTGTCAAATTCAGACACCTTTAATTCTCTCGGCGCAAAAGAAAAAACAACATCTAAATACTCCATTAATAAGTCTGGCGTTAACTGTTCGAGTTACCCACGAATACTGGACACTTCATTAAGTTAGATTATCTTCTAACGATGAGGTGAGTCATGAGTAAACACAGACATCCTGCTTATACTGAAGAATTCCGCAAAGAAGCCGTTCGCATGGCGGGATTACCTGATAGAAAAGCTTCAGAGGTTGCTGAACAGCTTGGGATCAGTGTTCAGCAGATCTATAACTGGAAACGACAGTTTTCCCGTCTTTCAGAAAAACAGTTCAATTCACTTGAAGGTGTCGACTATTCTCGCAAAGAATCCGATGAGGTAAAAAACCTCAAACGTGAGAACCACCGCCTCAAGCAGGAGAATGAGTTTCTAAAAAAGGTGTCTGCGTACTTCGCGAAACACCAAGAGTGAAGTACGCCCTGATTGCCAGATATCGCGGTTGCTACTCTCTGGTGTTGATGTGTCGCGTTCTGAGCGTCTCTCGTTCTGGGTTCTATTATTGGCAGATGTCCGGTGAAAGCGTACGAAAGCAGCGCTCGGATAAGATCAAAACGGGTGCTCTCTCTGAATGATT
This sequence comes from Endozoicomonas sp., assembly GCF_965196975.1. Lineage (NCBI taxonomy): Bacteria > Pseudomonadati > Pseudomonadota > Gammaproteobacteria > Oceanospirillales > Endozoicomonadaceae > Endozoicomonas > Endozoicomonas sp. Next base: position 1,680,272 of record NZ_OZ239981.1, on the reverse strand, counting down.
GAAACAATAGTGCTCTATTTTCACAGCTACTATGGGAACACCACTCATAATAGTTAACTGTCATGCCCGCTTCTGTTATTTCCAGCTCTACCAAAAGCATCGTTTTGCAAATTGAAGTTTCTATAGATTCAGGCAACATGCTGAATCTTGAAGATAGTTTACAGCGTGCACTCAATGAAGCCGGGCAGCTTGGAACAAAAGAGTTATTGGGGCTATTTGAATCACCCAATAAAGAACCTATCGTCGTTAATCAGCAGAAGTGGAACTACAAAGGAAAGGTTCTTAAGCACTATGAAACCTTATACGGTCGTATACCTTTGGAGCGCTCCGTATATCAGGGTGTCAGAGGTGGCAGTACTCTGGCAGCACTTGATCTTCGTGCCGGTATTATTGGTTCAGCTACCCCCAAATTTGCCAAGTCTATCGCCTGGAAATACAGCCAGATGCCAGCGCCTGCGGTAAAAGAAGATTTTGAGACCAACCATCAAAGGACGCTTTCAAATTCTTATATCAAGCATTTATCGGACAGAGTAGGTGCATTAATTGAAGACCAGCAAGACACTCACTACCACCTTCCTCCACTAAAAGAGCCTGTTGAAACAATAGCCATTGGTCTGGATGGAACCTGCATGCTGCTTTGTGAAGAAGGCTGGAGGGAAGCCATGTGTGGGACATTGAGCCTATATTCTGCAGATGGAGACAGGCTCCACACGATATATACAGCCAGTTCGCCAGAGTATGGTAAACAAAGCTTTATGAGCAAGCTCGACGAGGAGATTGCAGATCTAAAACGACTCTACCCAAATGCCACATACATCGGGGTAGCTGACGGGGCTAGAGAAAACTGGAGTTATTTGAAACAACATACCTCTGGGCAGATACTCGATTTTTATCATGCATCTGAATATTTAGCTGGAGCAGCGGAAGCACTGTTTCCAACCAGTAAGGCGAAGCGACACCAGTGGCTTGAAGACAGGCTACATAGTTTGAAAAACAAGCGTGGAGCAGCCAAAAAAATCCTTCAGGAAATTGAATCAGCCGAGCTCCCGAAAAAGACAATCGCACTGACAGAGAAGCGCTACAAAGCTGTGAGCTATTTTACAAACAATCACCAGTTAATGAATTATCATCAGGCGCTTAAACGCCATTGGCCAATAGGTTCAGGAGTTACTGAAGCGGCTTGTAAGACTCTGGTAAAGCAACGATTATGTGGTTCTGGAATGAGGTGGAAAGCAACAGGAGCGGAAGTGCTTTTGACAACAAGAGCACTGATCCAGAGTAAGGGGCGCTGGGAACAACTTTGGTCTGAGTTCATGACTGGAAAGGTTGAAGCTAACCTATGAGTCAGTTATCAAATTGAGAGAGCACCCATCAAAACAGCCATTGTTAATACGTTTAAGGTTTTCAAAGCTCGCTACGGTGCACCCAGGATCACACAGGAGCTGAAAGCCTCAGGAACACAATGTTGCTTGAATATGGTTGCCCGGCTGATGAAACAGGTTGGGCTCAAGGCGCGTAATGGACGCGCATTTAAATATTCGCCCAGTGCTGAAGCGCTGTACGGTGTTGCTGAAAATCGCTTGCGCCGCTGCTTTCAGGCCGATAAGCCAAACCAGAAGTGGACAACTGATATCACCTATATCCGGGTAAAAAGCCGATGGTTGTATCTCGCAACTGTGATGGATCTTTATTCTCGCCGGATCATCGGCTGGGCTTTAGATACCACCATGGTTGAGTCGTTGGTCACCCGGGCACTTGAGATGGCTTTTGCCCAGCGATCAACAGAGCCTGGGCTGCTTATCCATTCAGATCGTGGTGTTCAATATCGGGCTACTCGTTACCAGAGTTTGATTCGGCGATATGGTGGAGAGCCCAGTATGAGCAGACCTGGTAACTGCTGGGATAATGCAGCTATGGAGTCATTCTTTAGCCGGTTAAAAGTTGAATTAGTTTATGCCGAACGATTTCAGAGTATTGAAGAAGCCAGATCTGGAATCTTTGAATACATCGAAATATTTTATAACCGAATCAGACGGCATTCATCACTGGGATATTTAAGTCCTGTTGAGTTTGAGCGTAGAAACCAACAATAGGTGTCCACTTTTCGTGGGTAACACCACTGTGAATACTGACTTCTATTAGATTGTTCCCATACTGATTTCCATCTTTTAATATCATTACCATCTGCACAGTATCGCCTTTGGAGGTCACTCACACTATCAGAACAATGTTGTTTCCATTCATTCTGCCAGCGCAGCAACACCCTGTAAGTATAGCCATGATAACTTTCATTGAATTTTTCCCTTGCGTTTGCAAAGCTGCGTCTACCTCCAGAGTCAAGGTAGACATCGATAAATGCTTTTTTTGCCTCAATTTTACTAACTGTAGAAACACCCGACTGTGGTCTCTGCCTGAATATTTCTAATAACTGAACTGCTTCTTTTTTGGTGAACTGATAATGCTGTACAATACGATTTGCATTATTACTACTGGCAACTCGATACCACTCCTTCATCCATTCTCTTTTAATCGTTCTGTAGGTGACACCCTGATATTCAGAGTTATACCTGAGCCTGATTATTTCGTTAACCCCTTCTTTTGAAGGATGATCCTGACCTTCTTTACAAAGCTCACGAATCATATCTCTTTTTATTTTAAGCTCAGTGGATTTATCCAACTTTTTCTGCCCTGATGGAAAACGCCGGTTATTGCCGGTTAACGCTCCACCGCCACCGCTACATGATGGCTTCTCTGAAGCACATGAACTTTTGACGGTTTTATCAAACCCTTCGACAACAGACACCCATTCAGAAATAACGTCTTGTTTGACATGAAAATATCTGGCATTAGACAACCCCATAGCATCATTACGTTGTCGCTGTTTAAACTCACGCAATACTCTATGATAAAACTCAGTTTCCTTACCATCAGGAACTTGCTTCTTGAATCGACAAATTGCTGTTGCTTTATTTTTAAATGATTTCCCAGAAATATAATTCATGAATTTTCTAGCATCTACATAACATTTCTGCTGATCTCCCTCCTGGAGCCATTTCTGGCATTGGAATAGCTGTTCACTGTCAAAACCAATTGTTAACAATGAATCATAAGATGCTTCACTGGTATCCTGATCGTATTCGGGAGAGTAATTGTGCCCAAGAGTACTCTTAATAAGAGACTCGATATTCCCTAAATAGTTATATACCGAATGCAGTTCAACAGGCCAGTTATACTGGTTTACCTTTTTCTCAACACTTGCATTTCTGATAGGTAGTTTATTTCTCAGTCTCCAATTAGTGATTCCAACCAGCTGTGATCTCACACTTTCTTCAAGTGATTCCATATAACTTTTGGGTTCAGTGGAAATGACTTGCTGAATCTCTGGAAATATTTGAACCAGTTCTTCAGCTTGATGCACGGGTAATTTACAATATCTTGCTAAACCGGTCACACCACCTTCATAATGAGCATTGAACATTTCAGACATTTTTTTTCGAATAACCAGCTTTCTGATTCCAGTCAGTCTTTTTAATTCACCAATGTCGTTCGCACGGCCACATTTTACCCAATCAATAATCAAGAATAGATTTCTACGCGAGGGCCCACCTTGATAAGCATTGACTAACTCCATCATTTTTTCTGGCTTAATTCCCAACAATTCAGCTACATCTTGAACTTCCGATGAATTAACTATCGATTCTTCGTCTGTACAATCTTCTCTCGCTTCATCAACGGCACTGATCATATAGGTCATTGCTTTATGAAAACGACAGGCTACGGTACCTTCTGTTACCGGAGGATTTAACGTAGCAGCAATATCCTTAAAAAGTAATAAACGATCAACTCTGGCTTCTAAAATCTTACCAATGTGTAAATGATCCATGGGAAACAAATGGTCAATTCGGGAAGACTGCTCCAGTGACTTCATCTGTTTTAATTTTTCAAATTTCTCTTTCTGCCTTTGACGTTTAAGTGCCCAAAAATCTTTTCCATAAGATACCCAAAATTCATCCCCCTCATTTATTTCTTTTTTTGTCACGACGACTAAAACCGGATAATGCATTTCTTCCTGATTATACTTAATGGGACAGTAATATATTACAAATTCAACATTTACTCTTTCCTTATCATATTTTCCACTGTCACTTCTTAGGGAGCCATCATTAATTAATGACATTTGACTGCTATCAAAGTAGGCATCCCAAACAAGACCTTTAGCTCCAGATACAGCAATCGCATAATCGTCACGTACTTCGTCCATTGTATTCAAGCCAGCGCATGAAACTTCATATTCCTGCTCAGTCATTAACCATCCCCCCATGACCCCAATTGGTACTCCTGCAGGAATAGAACAGTTTGATGAAAGGGCTCCTTCATCAGTCAATAACCTGTATATACTGCCATCATGAGTCGATTGAAGACTATAATTCTCAATATGTAATTTCCTATCAGCGCTTTTAGAAAAAATCAATTCATTCACTTGACGATGAAACTCTGACTCAGTATCCCGAATATGATCAGAAACTTTGAGCGTCGAAGTGTAATATGTTTTTTCTGGGGGTGCTCTCTCTGAATGATTGAAACAATAGTGCTCTATTTTCACAGCTACTATGGGAACACCACTCATAATAGTTAACTGTCATGCCCGCTTCTGTTATTTCCAGCTCTACCAAAAGCATCGTTTTGCAAATTGAAGTTTCTATAGATTCAGGCAACATGCTGAATCTTGAAGATAGTTTACAGCGTGCACTCAATGAAGCCGGGCAGCTTGGAACAAAAGAGTTATTGGGGCTATTTGAATCACCCAATAAAGAACCTATCGTCGTTAATCAGCAGAAGTGGAACTACAAAGGAAAGGTTCTTAAGCACTATGAAACCTTATACGGTCGTATACCTTTGGAGCGCTCCGTATATCAGGGTGTCAGAGGTGGCAGTACTCTGGCAGCACTTGATCTTCGTGCCGGTATTATTGGTTCAGCTACCCCCAAATTTGCCAAGTCTATCGCCTGGAAATACAGCCAGATGCCAGCGCCTGCGGTAAAAGAAGATTTTGAGACCAACCATCAAAGGACGCTTTCAAATTCTTATATCAAGCATTTATCGGACAGAGTAGGTGCATTAATTGAAGACCAGCAAGACACTCACTACCACCTTCCTCCACTAAAAGAGCCTGTTGAAACAATAGCCATTGGTCTGGATGGAACCTGCATGCTGCTTTGTGAAGAAGGCTGGAGGGAAGCCATGTGTGGGACATTGAGCCTATATTCTGCAGATGGAGACAGGCTCCACACGATATATACAGCCAGTTCGCCAGAGTATGGTAAACAAAGCTTTATGAGCAAGCTCGACGAGGAGATTGCAGATCTAAAACGACTCTACCCAAATGCCACATACATCGGGGTAGCTGACGGGGCTAGAGAAAACTGGAGTTATTTGAAACAACATACCTCTGGGCAGATACTCGATTTTTATCATGCATCTGAATATTTAGCTGGAGCAGCGGAAGCACTGTTTCCAACCAGTAAGGCGAAGCGACACCAGTGGCTTGAAGACAGGCTACATAGTTTGAAAAACAAGCGTGGAGCAGCCAAAAAAATCCTTCAGGAAATTGAATCAGCCGAGCTCCCGAAAAAGACAATCGCACTGACAGAGAAGCGCTACAAAGCTGTGAGCTATTTTACAAACAATCACCAGTTAATGAATTATCATCAGGCGCTTAAACGCCATTGGCCAATAGGTTCAGGAGTTACTGAAGCGGCTTGTAAGACTCTGGTAAAGCAACGATTATGTGGTTCTGGAATGAGGTGGAAAGCAACAGGAGCGGAAGTGCTTTTGACAACAAGAGCACTGATCCAGAGTAAGGGGCGCTGGGAACAACTTTGGTCTGAGTTCATGACTGGAAAGGTTGAAGCTAACCTATGAGTCAGTTATCAAATTGAGAGAGCACCCTTTTCTGGTCCCTTTTTTTTAACCAGTTTATCGAGTGCACCAACACTAACAACAAATGGATCTACGCCATTATTAATCTTTCGGGGAAAGCAATGCCCCTGAGTTTGGTCACTTCGATCAATACGTCGTTCTTGAAGTTTTGCATATGAATCTACCATGCTTACCGAATGACGATCCTGAACACTGTAAGTCATATCAGGATGAATACAAACCACTCTTGTAGAAGCACGATGTTGAAATCCCTTATTCCCATTTGATGAAAACTCTAAAACAGTCAACTGAGCTGTCGGAATTACCGTTAAGTCCATAATATGACCTTTATATAAGGGTTAAAAACAATGAATAGCTCCACAAATATAATTCGTGGCAATATCAAAACATTAAAAACCACGTAAACTGTAACTATTCAGCACCCTTCATATAAATCTGGAATTTTCTGATTTTTCGACCATCATCTTATACTCAATTTTTCTAACAAATCTCCAGTATGGAACCAGACTTCCCAGCTACTCCGTTTACCGAAGCTCTCCTTAAAGAGAATGAAGAGCTTCGGACCGAGAATGCGCTTTTACGGGAACGTTGCAGCGAACTGGAAGAAAGGGTTAATAAAAACAGTCAAAACAGTAGTAAGCCACCATCGTCAGATGGTTATCAAAAGCCCAGTAAAAAAGGGAGTGATAAAGGTGATACATCTTCCAAAGAAGCCCCCTGCTCCTCACAGGAAACACCGAACCCCAAAAGCCTTAGACCATCTTCAGGCAATAAACCAGGTGGCCAGAAAGGTCATCAAGGCTCTTGTTTGAGACGTGTCGCCTTACCCGATTATGTCAGGCATCTGAAGGTTGAAAAATGTTGCTGTTGCCAGTCTTCGCTTATCGATATTAAACCCACCAAATACATTGAGCGACAGGTTTTTGATCCAGGTAGACCCGGAGAATTTGAAGTTACCGCGTACTGGGCAGACGTTAAAGTATGTCCTTGTGGTAAACGGAACACCGCTGAGTTTCCCCAAGGAGTGAAAGCCGCTGCTCAATACGGAGAAGTGACTCAGGCAATGGCTGTTCATTTAAACCAGTATCACTTCATCCCATATCACCGGGTGTCTGAGTATTTCAATACTATTTATTGCATGAGTGTCAGCGCAGGCTCTGTTGCCAATTTTGTTGCCTATACCCATGAGAACCTGGCCTCTACTGAGCAGAGTATCCGCGATGCTTTACAAGAAAGTCCGGTTGCAGGAGCGGATGAAACTGGCATGCGGGTTGACGGTTCACTGTGGTGGTTACACATTATGCGAGATGACCAATGGACGCTTTACTACCTCTCAGAAAGGCGAGGTTGTGAAGCAATGGATGCAATGGGCATCCTGCTGACTTTTGCAGGCATTCTGGTTCACGATCATTGGAAGTCCTACTTTGCCTATGCGGCAGTGCATGTGCTTTGTAATGCCCATCATCTGAGAGAGCTTCAGGGAGTTGTCGATAGGGATGCGAATAAGCTGGCTCTGCGGCTGATGAAATTGCTTACGCTCTCCTGGCACTTCTGCAAGAAATACAAAGCAGCCGGTCTGACTCAAATGCCTGGTGCAATACAGCTTCGCATTGAGACGATATACGACCAAATCCTTCAAAGGGCTCTCACGAAGGAAACCGCTTATATGGAAAAACAACGACAGGTGCTTGGACGTAAGAAGGTCAGGAATACCAAGGCCTACAACCTGTTCAAAAGGCTTATTGAGTTTAAGGTTGAAACGTTGCGCTTCATGTCGGACTTTTCAATTCCCTTCGATAACAATGGCAGTGAACGTGATGCCAGGATGGCCAAACTTAAGCAGAAGATCTCAGGCTGCTTCAGAAGCGAAGACGGAGGTACCATGTTTACCCGAATCCGAAGCTATTTATCATCTGCTAAAAAGCAGGGGTTGAACATATTTCAGGCGCTTCTTAAAGCGGTTCGAAATTACAACAATACGCCTTTGCTGGGTGCTGAATAGTTACGATTTTGATATGATCGTTCACGGTTTTTACCCTGGCATTACACCGGGTACTGAATTGAGAAATTTCTGGAGCAGCGCCAGCGCTGACAGTGACGCCGGACAAAACCTTTCGGGCATTAAACTCAAGTCCCTGGACAGCATGATTAATAAGGCTATCGAGGCTCAAACTCGTGAAGAGTTGATTCTTTACACCCGGGCAATCGACAGGATCGTACTCTGGCACTTTGCAGTTATTCCTCAATGGTACCTGCCCTACTGGCCGATGGTTTACCGGCCCGGGTTGAAACACCCTGAGCTTGCACCGCCTTTTGAAAATGGCTTAAGTACCTGGTGGCGTGAGTTTTAATAGGTACTCTTGGGGAAGTATGCTTACAAAGCATTACTGGTACTTAACAACCATCCATGGTTAAGTCTATATTAGAACGATTATTTATAAACAAGACTGCGCAGAGATTTTAAAACACTAACGGTTTCTTATGATGGTAATGAATTCTGGTTCTCTTAAATTTGCAGCACTGACCCTTGGGGTTACTCTCTCTTATTCCAGCCTGTCATCAGCCATCTCCTCTGAACATTCACCCGAGTCAGAGCAAAATATTATCGCTAAAACGTCGCTGGTGCTTCACGGTGAGTCGAAATACGATAGCCCGGATAAAGCCTTTACACACTTTGACTATGTCAATCCGGACGCCCCCAAAGGCGGCAGTGTTCGTATGGCAGCCAGTGGTACCTTTGACAGCCTCAATCCATACACCAACAAAGGAACTCCGGTTACCGGTATTGGGCTCATTTATGACACATTGATGACCCAGAGCCGTGATGAGCCTTTCTCGCTCTATCCACTCGTGGCTGAATCCGCAGAACGAGCCCCTGATAACAGCAGTATTACCTTTAACCTGAACCCTAATGCCCGTTTCCATGATGGTAAACGCATTACGGCTAACGATGTAAAATACACCTTTGAACTCCTGACCAGTCAGGGACACCCTTTCTATCGCAGTTACTATTCAGATGTAGATACCGTCACTGCTCTTTCTGACAGTCGCGTCAAGTTCACCTTCAAACACGCCAACAACCCTGAGCTTCCTTTCATTCTTTCTGAGCTGCCCGTTCTTCCAAAGCACCACTGGGAGCAGGCTGAAAACGATTTCTCGTCTGCCTCACTGAAAATACCGCTTGGCAGCGGACCCTATCAGGTAAAAAGTGTTGATGGCGGTCGCAGCATTTCCTATGTGCGGGTGAAAGATTACTGGGCAGAAGATTTACCCGTGAATGTGGGCCGCTATAACTTTGATGAGATCAGCTATGACTACTATCGGGACGAGCATGTTGCCCTTCAGGCGCTGAAAGCTGGGGAGTATGACCTGCGCTATGAAAATATTGCTAAAAACTGGGCCACGGCCTACGACGTACCCGCGGTTCACAAAGGCGAACTGATTCTGGCCACCATCCCTACCCGAAACCCTGCACCTATCCAGGGTTTTGCATTCAACCTGCGACGCGATTTCTTCCAGGACCCTCTGGTTCGAAAAGCCATGGGTTATGCGATGGATTTCGAGTGGTTGAATCGCAACCTGTTCCATGACAGCTACATTCGCTCCAAGAGCTATTTTGGTAACTCCGGTATGGAAGCCACCGGCATTCCTGAAGGAGATGAACTGAAGCTCTTAGAACCATGGCGCAAACAGTTACCTGAAGAGCTTTTTACCCAGCCCTACAGTGTTCCTGTAACCAACGGTTCCGGCAATATCCGACCTCAACTGCAAAAAGCACTGACACTGCTGAAAGAAGCTGGCTGGAGCCTTGAAAGAAACAAGCTGGTTGATAAGCGTGGTCAACCGTTAAAGGTTGAGTTACTCATCGCCCAACCCTCTCTCGAACGTGTGGCTCTTCCCTTCAAGAAAAACCTGGAACAAATGGGTATTGAACTGACTATTCGATCCGTTGATATCTCCCAATACATCAACCGAATTCGTGACTTTGACTATGACATGATCGTTGCCGGCTATGGTCAATCGGCCTCTCCGGGTAATGAGCAGACGGGTTTCTGGGGCAGCAAGGCCGCAGACACCAAGGGTAGCCGTAACTATATGGGTATCAAGGATCCGGTCGTGGATGCCATGATTGACCATGTGATTAACGCCGGCAGCCGGGAAGAGCTGACTACTGCAGTGAAAGCGCTGGATCGAGTGCTTCTCTGGGGCGAGTACATGATTCCCCAATGGTACTACCCTTATGATCGAATCGCTCATTCCAACCGTTTGGTCAGACCAGAATCTGAGCCTTTATACAGTACTGACATCTACACTTGGTGGATCGACAGTCAACCTGATACAACAAAGGCAACCAATAATTTATCTCAGGAAAATAACGGCTCAGCAAAACCGGTAAGTGAGGCAAAAGGTAACAGTACATGGTTTTACTCAGGACTTATCCTGCTGGGCCTTATCCCTATCTGGATATATCGTCGTAGAAAAAACAGCTAATCTCTCAGACTTGATACAGAACCCGTCACCATAGACAGAAAGTTTTCTCTGTCTATGGTTACTCTGGTTTAAGATCGAGGTTTAAGATCAGAATTTCAGGTCTGGATTTCACAGCCAGGAGAATCAACCATGCTCACAAGAGCGCATAACAGGAAGTCTCCATGAGCAGCTACATTTTGCGACGGCTTGTCCTGATGATCCCGACACTGTTCGGGATTATGCTGGTTAATTTTGTCATCATTCAGGCTGCCCCCGGGGGCCCAGTCGAGCAGATGATAGCCAAGCTTGAGGGCTTTGAGGTCAATGCCATCAGCCGAATCGGGGGTTCCAGTAATGCCGAAGTTCAGCAGATGAGTCTGGATGAGAGTGGGGAATACCGTGGGCGCAGAGGCCTTGACCCGGAACTGATCAAAGACATCGAGAAGCTGTACGGCTTTGATAAGCCTGCCCATGAACGCTTTCTGCAGATGATTAAAAACTACCTTACCTTTGATTTTGGGGACTCCTTTTTCCGCGATGCCAAAGTGGTCGATCTGATCAAGGAGAAACTGCCGGTTTCTATCTCACTGGGGCTCTGGAGCACCCTGATCATCTACCTGATCTCCATTCCACTGGGTATTCGCAAAGCATTGAAACACGGCAGCCGGTTCGATATCTGGTCAAGCGCAGTTATCACAACAGGATACGCGATTCCGAGTTTTCTCCTGGCCATTCTGTTAATCGTCCTCTTTGCTGGTGGCAGTTACTGGAACATTTTCCCGCTGAGAGGACTGGTATCCGACAACTTCGACGAATTAAGTCTGATGGGCCAGGTCTGGGATTACATCTGGCACATGATTCTTCCCATCATCTGTATGGTCATCAGCGGTTTTGCCACACTGACCATGCTGACCAAGAATTCATTTCTGGATGAAATCCATAAACAGTATGTGCAAACTGCCAGAGCCAAAGGCCTGGATGACCACAAGGTTCTGTATGGCCATATCTTCCGTAACGCCATGCTACTGGTGATTTCCGGCTTCCCTGCGGCGTTAATTGGCATCCTGTTTACCAGCTCATTGCTGATTGAAATCATTTTCTCTCTGGATGGGCTCGGTCTGCTTGGCTATGAAGCCGCCATCAACCGGGATTACCCCGTGGTTTTTGGTTCTCTTTATATCTTCACCCTGCTGGGTATGCTGATAAAACTCGTCGGCGATCTTACCTATGTAGCCGTTGACCCTCGTATTGATTTCGAAGCCAGGGACTGACGTGGAATGACCAGGTTCAAACTTAATCCGCTCAACCAGCGCCGTTGGCAGAATTTCAAGCAGAATCGCCGGGGTTATATTTCACTCTGGGTATTCAGCATTCTCTTCGTGATAACACTGCTGGCGGAGGTGGTTGCCAATGATAAGCCTCTATTGCTCTGGTACGATGGCACCCCCTATTTCCCAACCTTCGTCACCTATCCGGAAACCACCTTTGGTGGTGAATTCGAACTGGAGATGGACTACCGACAGGACTTCGCCAGAGAACTGATCGAACCCAACGGGTGGATGCTCTGGCCACCTATCCGCTACAGTTATGACACCATTAACTACGCCCGTATTGCACCAGCTCACCCCTCTCTTGAAAACTGGCTGGGAACCGATGACCAGGGGCGAGATGTTCTGGCACGGGTTATTTACGGCTTCCGCATTTCAGTCCTTTTCGGTTTGGCACTGACCTTTTTCAGTACCATCATTGGTGTTGCGGTTGGCGCTCTGCAGGGCTTTTACGGCGGCAAGATCGATTTGTTCGGACAGCGGTTTATAGAGATCTGGTCAGGCATGCCCAACCTCTATCTGCTGATCATCCTTTCCAGTTTTGTCGAGCCCGGCTTCTGGTGGCTGCTGGGGATCATGCTGTTGTTCCAGTGGATGGCTCTGGTTGATGTGGTGCGCGCCGAGTTCCTTCGGGGCAGAAATCTGGAGTATGTTCGAGCGGCGAGAGCCCTGGGGATGACCAATGGGCGCCTGATGTTCCGACATATTCTGCCCAATGCCATGATCGCAACAGTCACGTTTATGCCCTTTATTCTGACGGGGGCCATTACTACCCTCACCTCTCTCGATTTTCTGGGTTTCGGCCTGCCTGCCGGATCCCCTTCCCTGGGTGAGTTGATTGCCCAGGGGAAAAATAACCTTCAGGCACCCTGGCTGGGTATCACGGCATTTCTGGTCATGTCCATTATGCTGACGTTACTGGTGTTTATTGGCGAAGCGTGCCGGGATGCGCTGGATCCGAGAAAATACTATTCAAACTAAAGAGCTTCGACTAGAGAACCGAACCGTTATGGATAATCCATTATTGGCAATTAACGATCTCAGGATTCGCTTTCAACAGGGAGAGAACAGTGTTGATGCCGTTAAAGGTGTGTCGTTCTCGGTGGATGCCGGTGAAACCGTTGGCCTGGTCGGTGAATCCGGATCCGGTAAATCCATTACAGCTCTGAGTATCCTGCAACTGCTTCCAGAGAATGCCCAATGCTCTGGCGAAATATCGTTTGCCAATGAGGCTCTGCTCAACTTCTCTAAATCACAAATGCGCAAAATTCGTGGGCACAAGATCAGCATGATCTTTCAGGAACCCATGACAGCCCTCAACCCACTTCACACTATTGAAAAGCAGATATGCGAAGTACTCGGTATTCACCTTGGCCTGAAAAACAGTGAAGCGACGGAAAAAGCACTTGAACTGTTGGAACTGGTAGGTATCCGTGATGCAAAGAACCGATTAAAGGCCTACCCCCATGAGTTGTCAGGTGGCCAGCGACAACGGGCAATGATCGCCATGGCCCTCGCTTGTGAACCCACTCTTCTGATAGCCGATGAACCTACAACCGCTTTAGACGTCACCGTTCAGCGACAAATTCTCAGCTTACTGGCAGATCTCCAACAGAAACTGGGCATGGCCATTCTGTTTATCAGTCATGACCTTAACCTGATTCGTCATGTTTCTGATCGAATCTGCGTAATGAAAGACGGGGAGATTGTCGAACAGGGCGTTACAGAGTCCGTATTCAACGCACCTCAGCACCCCTATACCATTGATCTTCTCAACGCCGAACCTGAAGGGGAGCCTGAGCCTCTGAAAGAGAACACCACGAACCTGGTGACTGGTGAAAGGATCAAAGTCTGGTTCCCAATCAAAAAAGGGTTTTTCAAAAAAACCGTGGGTCATGTAAAGGCCGTCACTGATTTATCGCTCACCATTCATCAAGGCGAAACGCTGGGCATTGTTGGTGAGTCCGGTTCCGGCAAAACGACACTGGGCATGGCTCTATTGAAGCTGCAGACATCCGAAGGCCTGATAAAGTTTGAAGAGACACGCATCGACAACATGAACCAGAACCAGTTCAGGCCACTTCGACGGGAAATGCAGATCGTGTTTCAGGATCCCTTTGGCAGTCTGAGCCCACGCATGACCGTTGCTGATATTGTCGGGGAAGGTCTGGATATTCATAACCTGGCCACAGAAGCCAATCGTGAGGAACAGATCATTGCTGCATTGACAGATGTTGGTCTTGATCCAGAATGCCGACACCGCTACCCCCATGAATTTTCCGGCGGCCAGCGACAGCGTATTTCCATTGCCAGGGCCCTGGCTCTTAAGCCCAAATTGATTGTCCTGGATGAGCCAACATCGGCTCTGGACAGAACCGTCCAGTCCCAGATTATTAATTTATTGCGTAATCTTCAGAAAAAATACAACCTCAGTTACATTTTCATCAGCCATGACCTTGCCGTAGTTAAGGCAATGAGCCACCAAATTATCGTGATGCAGGCAGGAGAAATTGTTGAACAGGGAAATACTCAACAGATTTTTAATCAACCGATAGAAACCTACACGCAGGAATTGATCAGTGCGGCTTTTGAATCACAGAAAAGCGCTTAAACATTTCCATAACTGATTCAATATTATTGGATGAAGACTTAACTATTCTTATATCTCTTTTAAGAATAAACGAGTCTTCCTCCGGCGTAATAGAACCGAACAATTAGTAGATCCTGAACCCGCTGAATTCCGGTTTATCATAAACAAATCTGCACACTAATCACAGAATATTATCAGATTAAGTCATTAGCGGTTAAAATTGTTGTTAAAAGACCTGGGTTGTCTTTTGGCTGGATCTCGCTGGCCAGATTCCTTCTGTCGAGCATCATTCACTCGTAATGGACGACCGGCCACTTCCTTACCGTCCATTGCCCGGGCAGCTTCCGCTTCCGTTTCTTTTTCAAAGGTGATGAATGCAAAGCCCCTGGAGCGTCCAGTCTCCCGATCCCGCATCAGTTTGATATCTTCAATAACACCAAATGATTCGAAAGCCTGTTCAAGATCCTCTTCAACGGCGGTATACGCCAGGTTACCGATGTATAAAGTCCTTTTTTGCATGGAATAACTCTGGTTTTTTCTCTAGATTATACGCAAGTCCTTGCGTAGAAAGGCGGTATAAACAACAAAATGTAACAATGATCAGATTCTCACATCACACTGTTGTTGTCCACTGGCTTATCGGCAGCCTCTTGGTATTCATTAACGGAATATAAAATAAACAAAGGACGCTAAGAAAAAACAGATGCTTAGCGTCTCTGTGGCTTACATCAATTACTGAACACTTTCATTTTCAGAAAAAACACCCTCAAACAGTGCAGTCGACAGATAGCGCTCACCCGAATCAGGCAGGATAACCACAATAGATTTACCTTTATTCTCTGGCTGCTCTGCCACTTTAAGAGCCGCGTTCACAGCAGCACCGCCGGAAATACCTGCAAGAATGCCTTCCTCCTTCATTAACCGGTGAGCCGTCTCCATGGCGTCTTCATTGGAAACCTGCTCCACCTGATCCACCAGCCTGAGATCCAGGTTGGCTGGAATAAAGCCAGCACCAATTCCTTGAATCTTATGAGGGGCAGGCTTCACCTCTTCGCCCGCCAGAGTTTGGCTGATCACCGGAGAAGCACTGGGCTCAACCGCAACCGATTGGATTTTTTTGCCCTGAATTTCCTTAATGTAACGGGATACACCAGAAATGGTGCCTCCCGTGCCAACACCAGCAACAAAAATATCGATATTACCATCCAGTGCATTCCAGATTTCCGGACCGGTTGTCTCTTCATGAATACGAGGGTTGGCTGGATTCTCAAACTGCTGAAGCAACAAATACTTCTCAGAATTTTCCTCGGCCAGCTCTTTGGCCTTTGCAATCGCACCAGGCATCCCTTTTGCCGGCTCAGTAAGAATGATGGTAGCGCCAAGGGATTTCATCACCTTACGACGCTCAAGGCTCATGGAAGCAGGCATGGTCAGCGTCAACGGAATGCCCCGGGAAGCGGCAACAAATGCCAGAGCAATACCGGTATTACCACTGGTGGGTTCAATCAGCTCCATGCCTGGCTTGAGCTTACCGGAACGTTCCGCATCCCAGATCATGCTGGCGCCAATACGGCATTTCACACTATTTGCAGGGTTTCTGGACTCTATTTTCACATAAATCTCATGACCCTTTGCCAGACGGTTTAATTTAACCAGTGGCGTGTTACCAATAGACTGAGAGTAACTATTCAGCACCCAGCAAAGGCGTATTGTTGTAATTTCGAACCGCTTTAAGAAGCGCCTGAAATATGTTCAACCCCTGCTTTTTAGCAGATGATAAATAGCTTCGGATTCGGGTAAACATGGTACCTCCGTCTTCGCTTCTGAAGCAGCCTGAGATCTTCTGCTTAAGTTTGGCCATCCTGGCATCACGTTCACTGCCATTGTTATCGAAGGGAATTGAAAAGTCCGACATGAAGCGCAACGTTTCAACCTTAAACTCAATAAGCCTTTTGAACAGGTTGTAGGCCTTGGTATTCCTGACCTTCTTACGTCCAAGCACCTGTCGTTGTTTTTCCATATAAGCGGTTTCCTTCGTGAGAGCCCTTTGAAGGATTTGGTCGTATATCGTCTCAATGCGAAGCTGTATTGCACCAGGCATTTGAGTCAGACCGGCTGCTTTGTATTTCTTGCAGAAGTGCCAGGAGAGCGTAAGCAATTTCATCAGCCGCAGAGCCAGCTTATTCGCATCCCTATCGACAACTCCCTGAAGCTCTCTCAGATGATGGGCATTACAAAGCACATGCACTGCCGCATAGGCAAAGTAGGACTTCCAATGATCGTGAACCAGAATGCCTGCAAAAGTCAGCAGGATGCCCATTGCATCCATTGCTTCACAACCTCGCCTTTCTGAGAGGTAGTAAAGCGTCCATTGGTCATCTCGCATAATGTGTAACCACCACAGTGAACCGTCAACCCGCATGCCAGTTTCATCCGCTCCTGCAACCGGACTTTCTTGTAAAGCATCGCGGATACTCTGCTCAGTAGAGGCCAGGTTCTCATGGGTATAGGCAACAAAATTGGCAACAGAGCCTGCGCTGACACTCATGCAATAAATAGTATTGAAATACTCAGACACCCGGTGATATGGGATGAAGTGATACTGGTTTAAATGAACAGCCATTGCCTGAGTCACTTCTCCGTATTGAGCAGCGGCTTTCACTCCTTGGGGAAACTCAGCGGTGTTCCGTTTACCACAAGGACATACTTTAACGTCTGCCCAGTACGCGGTAACTTCAAATTCTCCGGGTCTACCTGGATCAAAAACCTGTCGCTCAATGTATTTGGTGGGTTTAATATCGATAAGCGAAGACTGGCAACAGCAACATTTTTCAACCTTCAGATGCCTGACATAATCGGGTAAGGCGACACGTCTCAAACAAGAGCCTTGATGACCTTTCTGGCCACCTGGTTTATTGCCTGAAGATGGTCTAAGGCTTTTGGGGTTCGGTGTTTCCTGTGAGGAGCAGGGGGCTTCTTTGGAAGATGTATCACCTTTATCACTCCCTTTTTTACTGGGCTTTTGATAACCATCTGACGATGGTGGCTTACTACTGTTTTGACTGTTTTTATTAACCCTTTCTTCCAGTTCGCTGCAACGTTCCCGTAAAAGCGCATTCTCGGTCCGAAGCTCTTCATTCTCTTTAAGGAGAGCTTCGGTAAACGGAGTAGCTGGGAAGTCTGGTTCCATACTGGAGATTTGTTAGAAAAATTGAGTATAAGATGATGGTCGAAAAATCAGAAAATTCCAGATTTATATGAAGGGTGCTGAATAGTTACTCAATTTGTATTGCAGATAATCAAGTGGGGGATTTAAAATATACAGTGTTTGACCCTAATCATGGGGAATTTTCCTTTTTAAAGTTTGATGATATGTTGAAATTTCTACATGATTTTCATAGTATTTTTTACCCAAAGAGTACAGATCTGAATGTGATGGGTGCTCTCTCTGAATGATTGAAACAATAGTGCTCTATTTTCACAGCTACTATGGGAACACCACTCATAATAGTTAACTGTCATGCCCGCTTCTGTTATTTCCAGCTCTACCAAAAGCATCGTTTTGCAAATTGAAGTTTCTATAGATTCAGGCAACATGCTGAATCTTGAAGATAGTTTACAGCGTGCACTCAATGAAGCCGGGCAGCTTGGAACAAAAGAGTTATTGGGGCTATTTGAATCACCCAATAAAGAACCTATCGTCGTTAATCAGCAGAAGTGGAACTACAAAGGAAAGGTTCTTAAGCACTATGAAACCTTATACGGTCGTATACCTTTGGAGCGCTCCGTATATCAGGGTGTCAGAGGTGGCAGTACTCTGGCAGCACTTGATCTTCGTGCCGGTATTATTGGTTCAGCTACCCCCAAATTTGCCAAGTCTATCGCCTGGAAATACAGCCAGATGCCAGCGCCTGCGGTAAAAGAAGATTTTGAGACCAACCATCAAAGGACGCTTTCAAATTCTTATATCAAGCATTTATCGGACAGAGTAGGTGCATTAATTGAAGACCAGCAAGACACTCACTACCACCTTCCTCCACTAAAAGAGCCTGTTGAAACAATAGCCATTGGTCTGGATGGAACCTGCATGCTGCTTTGTGAAGAAGGCTGGAGGGAAGCCATGTGTGGGACATTGAGCCTATATTCTGCAGATGGAGACAGGCTCCACACGATATATACAGCCAGTTCGCCAGAGTATGGTAAACAAAGCTTTATGAGCAAGCTCGACGAGGAGATTGCAGATCTAAAACGACTCTACCCAAATGCCACATACATCGGGGTAGCTGACGGGGCTAGAGAAAACTGGAGTTATTTGAAACAACATACCTCTGGGCAGATACTCGATTTTTATCATGCATCTGAATATTTAGCTGGAGCAGCGGAAGCACTGTTTCCAACCAGTAAGGCGAAGCGACACCAGTGGCTTGAAGACAGGCTACATAGTTTGAAAAACAAGCGTGGAGCAGCCAAAAAAATCCTTCAGGAAATTGAATCAGCCGAGCTCCCGAAAAAGACAATCGCACTGACAGAGAAGCGCTACAAAGCTGTGAGCTATTTTACAAACAATCACCAGTTAATGAATTATCATCAGGCGCTTAAACGCCATTGGCCAATAGGTTCAGGAGTTACTGAAGCGGCTTGTAAGACTCTGGTAAAGCAACGATTATGTGGTTCTGGAATGAGGTGGAAAGCAACAGGAGCGGAAGTGCTTTTGACAACAAGAGCACTGATCCAGAGTAAGGGGCGCTGGGAACAACTTTGGTCTGAGTTCATGACTGGAAAGGTTGAAGCTAACCTATGAGTCAGTTATCAAATTGAGAGAGCACCCAATGTGATTAGATATATATCAGAACTAAATGATTAGGGCTGTGGATTAAGGTTAATTTGCGTCGGCATTAGATATAAATAACGCTGGTATGAATTAATTGAGTTTTGCTGGGTTTTCTGATGAGTTATGTGTATTGTTATGAGTTTTTAGTCTGTTTAATTCTAATGAGATCTACAAGGTTGGTTTTATAAGTGCTTGAATTTGCTCATTTTGTACGCGGCCGAAAGACATCTCAGTAAATGAAAAGGCGATGATGCTAAAGCAGGAGTTTATTGAAAAACTGGTGAAAGTCCCAGTTTAAGGAAAGGTTTTAAACTTGGATATATAAAACGCTTTCTGGGAGTTTTAATCGAAATTAGCTCTGTTTTTTTGACCAGCAATGCCTGAAGTTTTATCAAATTAGATTAATTTTAATTTCATTAAGGGAACTATTCATAACTATTGAAGATCCTTATATGACCTTTTGTTTTAGTTGCTATTACAATATATGGATCCCACGAAAAATACCCCGGCTAAACTTCCAGTTTTCGTTTCTGTTACTGCGAATTCACAGGAAGCTGGTTGCTCCCCGACCAACTCAGTTGCTGCTTCATTTGCTAATAGGCAGATTAATACTGCCCATGCTTTATTAGCTGAGGGGCTCAGATGCCAGCCTTCTGAAGTTATTAGACATCATAGGCAGTGTAGTAAAAACTCAGTTTCATTATTACTTCTTCAGGCCTCTGCGTCAGGTAAAAGTGAGCTGGTCAAGACGCTTATTGATCAGGGTGGAGACCCTAATGTTGCAGGGGATAGGGTGATGTGCCAAAGCTGTTGATCTGATACATTCCTGTCTTTTTGAGTCATCTATGGCTGAAGTTCAAGTTGCCTGTATCCATTGTCAACAAACGTTCAATGTTGTTAAGAACGGGAAAGCTGAGACGGGTCACCAGCGGTATAGATGCAAGGACTGTAATAAGAGCTTCCAACTCGAGTATCGCTATAATGGCAATCTGCCTGGTACTCATGAGCAGATCATAAAGATGACCATGAATGGCTCCGGGGTCAGAGATATCGGACGTGTCCTTGAGATCAGTCCAACGACTGTATTGGCTCGCTTAAAAAACTCGACCCGCCAACAGTAACACAACTCCCCTTCGAAAATGCCCAGGTCAAGATTATCTTCGAAATGGATGAGCAGTGGTCATTTGTTGGTAGCAAGAAGCAGCAACGCTGGCTGTTTTATGCATGGGAGCCACGTTTCAAGAAGATCATTGCCCATGCGTTCGGCCCCAGAAGCACAGAGACGCTCAAAAAGCTGTTGGAGCTTCTGGCCCGCTTCAAAGTTAGTTTTTACTGCACAGATGACTGGCAACCATATACATCCTGTTTATCAGAAGATAAACATATCATTGGAAAGTACTTTACTCAGCGGATTGAGCGGCAGAATCTGACCTTGAGAACTTGCTTGAAACGGTTAGCCAGAAGGACTATTTGCTTCTCAAGATCAATAGACATTCATGATAAGGTTATTGGGGAATTTATCTCCCGAAACCACTATCAACAGTTTTGATACATCACCGGGGATAGGGGGCGAACCCCCTTAATACTAGCTGCAAAGACCGGTGATGTTCGTACAGTTGAAGTTTTAATCAATAATAAAAGTAATGTTAATGCTGTTGATGACATCGGAATGAGTGCCTTGCATGAAGCTGTATGTAATAAGTTTCCTGCTGTATTAGCTCAATTGATCAACTCAAATGCTCGTGTAAACCTGCCTGATATTAGTGGATCTACCGGACTTATTTATGCTGCAGAACAAGGTGAATTGCACTGTGTAAAGATGTTGCTTGAGTCTCAGGCGAATGTTAATTATGTTAATGAGTATGGGCGAACTGCACTCATGCTTGCAGCTGCTAATGGGCATAAGGATGTAGTTGAAATTCTCCTGGAACTTACAGAAAATATTAACCAAAATGATAGAACTGGTAAGAGTGCACTCCATCTTTCTGCTTTTTATGGTCGTTATGAAGTTTTAAAAAGCTTGATTTTAAAGGGTGCTGATATTCATATGTGTGATCGCCAAGGTAATGCTTCAATTTATTATGCATTCATTAATCGTCACTTTAAATGCTGCCGATATTTAATCCAGCATGGTGGAAATCTGGATAAAATAGCAGAAAGAATGGAGTTACCAAAGCAGTTGATTGCTAATGAAATATATAGCACTGATGATTCTTCTAGAGGCTCCCTTTCTTAAAGCTTATGAATCGGACATATATGTTTTCATGATTTCCATTTAAAATATGATCGATTGCTTCAATAAATTTGTATTCAATTTATCATCTGGCAATGATTTGTCATTGCCAGATGACTATGGTATTAATTAATACTTACTGCTGTAAATGAGAAGCTCCGAACATCAAACAACCCATTGGATGTCAGCTTCAATTCAGGAATTACCGGCAGGCTCATAAAGACCAGCGTCATTAATGGCTGAATATTGGCGTTAACGCCCAGTGTGTTTCGTGCCTTGCCTAAAAGGTCTCCCATCGTCTTAGCGACGGTTTCAGCATTCTGGTCAGACATGAGGCCAGCAATCGGTAAAGGCAGTTCGCCAATCACTTCACCATTTTGCACCAGAACAAAGCCTCCACCGATGGATTCCACCTGCTTAACGGCCGTCAACATATCCTGGTCGCTGTCACCCACCACGACAATATTGTGTGAGTCATGGGAAACCGTCGTAGCGATAGCGCCTCCAGTCAGTCCATAATCAGCAAGAATAGCCAGTGACATATTGCCAGACGCTTTATGCCGCTCAATCACCGCCAGCTTATTCAGCCCTTGATTCAGGCAGGCATCAAACAGGCCATGGTCATTGGCTTTGACATCGACTGTCAGGGCTTTGGTCAACACACCACCGGGAAGTACGCCAATTGCTCTTGCTTTGTCAGAAGTCAGTGGTAACTCAAAATTCTCAATACTCAGCGGTGCCAGTTTTACCGTATTCATGACTGACGGGCAGTGATAGTCTTCTATAGCTACCAGCAATTCACCATGACGGGCGACTTCCTGACCAGCACAGAATACGCGATTGACGTTAAAACTCTCGAGATCGTCAATGATCACCACATCGCCGTCGTAACCGGGCGCCAGGGCGCCTTTCTTTTTCAGGCCATAGCACTCTGCAGCATTCAGCGTACCCATGCTAATGGCCATGATCGGGTCGATACCGGATTCAACGGCCAGGCGCAGGTTCTTATTGATATGACCACCATTGATAATGTCTTTGGGCTCACGGTCATCAGTACAGAACAGACAGCGGCGGGCGTTTGCGGCATTGACACCTTTCACCAGCTCCAGCAGATCTTTACAGGCGGAGCCTTCACGGATCTGGATATACATACCCATCTGGATTCGTGCCAGCATCGCTTCAATACTGGAACACTCATGATCGGTTTTAATGCCGGCCATGACGTAGGCCTGAAGATCCAACCCTTTCAGCCCGGGGCTGTGGCCATCAGCAATATAGCCATGCTCGTGTGCCAGTTTGACTTTGGCCAGCATGGCTTCATCACCATTGATGACGGCAGGGAAGTCCATGACTTCCCCAACGCCCAGGACATCCGGGTGGCAGATCAGCTCAGCCAGATCCTCTGCCATTAACTTTGCTCCCGCTTCCTCAAAAGGGGTAGCCGGTACGCAGGAGGGCAGCATGATTTTCACATTCAACGGCAGGTTTCTGGAGGCATCCAGCATATAGCGAATGCCATCAAGACCGCAGACATTGGCGATTTCGTGGGGGTCGGCAATGACAGTGGTGGTACCGTGAGGCAGGACAATACGGGCAAACTGAGGTGGGGTGATGGAAGACGACTCAATATGAACATGGCTGTCAATCAGGCCCGGCATCACAATACCGCCATTAGCGTCTATGATCTCACGCGCTTCATAATCACCAATCCCAATGACTTTGCCCATACCTAGGGCCAATGGACCATCAATAAGACGCTGGTTAAATACATCAACGACTTTGCAGTTGATGATCAGTGTGTCTACGGGGATGCGGCCAGCGGCCATATCAATCAGTTGTTTCATACGTTAAGGCTGCTCGTAAACTATCTGGCAAAAGACCGGGCAGCGTGCCCGGTCGATGACTCATGCAATCACTTGTCTTTCAGCGTGCGTTATTCAGCAGCACTTAAAACCGGATCAAAGACACTCTGAGTAGCAAAGCAGACGGCACCCAGGTCGGTCATGGCGTAATCAGGGATGGCTGTGATTTCCAGGCAGCACATATAGAAAACAGGGTCAGGCAGGTCACAGCCCAGTTCCCTTGTAATTGCCTTCATATTCCGTTCTGCTGCAGCCATTTCCTCTGGGCTGATATCGGAAGTAACGCCACAGATTGGCAGGTGAATGAAATCAATGATCTCGCCGTCTTTCACAATCACCTGACCGCCGCCTTTTTCTGCCAGGTAGTTGATAGCAGTGGACATATCCTCAGAGTTTGTACCGATACAGACAATATTGTTGTCATCCGGTGCCTTGGAGCTGGCCATGGCACCGGCTTTCAGCTTCCAGCCGGAAACAAAGGCCACTGGCTTGTTGCCGTTCTTGCCAAAACGTTCAACCACTGTGGCGTAGAGAACATCGTTTTCAACATCCGGCAGCACCACACCATTTTCAACGTTGAGCTGCACATCTCGGCGGCGGCGGACGAAAGGCACATCAAAGTCCACTTCCATGGACAGCACGTTCACCTTGTCTGCTGTGAAGTCGGTGTATACCTTCATGTCAGCCGGGGTAATGGATGGGATTCTCAGTTTGGAAGAGAGAATTTCACTGCGTGCCGGTGGTTGCAAGTCAATCGCCATCTTGCCGCCATCAACCACCAGTTTGCCCTTGGCGATGACCTTATCGATATTGAACTTGCGCAAGTCTTCCACCAGCAAAATGTCGGCGATTTTTCCTGGAGAGATAGAGCCCACCAGGTGATCAATGCGATAGGCTTCGGCACTGTTCAGGGAACCCATCTGGATGGCGGTGATCGGGTCAACACCTGCCGCGATGGTCATACGGATCAATTTATCCATATGGCCGTTTTCAAGAATTTCTGATGGAATCACGTCGTCAGTACAGAAGCTGACACGACGGGCCACACGCGGATTGATATGCGTCACGACCTTCATGTTTTCATTAAGGAAGTGAGAGATGGATGATTCACGAATCAGCAGGAACATGCCCTTGCGGATTTTTTCCATGGCTTCGGTGTGGTCGTAGCTTTCATGATCCAGTCGAACACCTGCACAGAGTACGGAATTGAGACGAGTACCAGTGGTCATTGGCGCACAGCCAAATACTGGCAGGTTGTTCTCGCCAGCCAGCTCAATGGCTTTCATTACGCCGTCGTGTTTATTTTCGACAAACTCGGAAACGGTTTCCCAGACGCCGTACACTTCAGGCCATTTCTGCACTTCCTGATGCACTTCCGGGGTCACGTTAAAGCCGACGGTGGATTCTGGCAGGGTGTAAGGCGCAGTAAACGGCAGACCCCAGAATACTTTCAATGGTCCCTGATTGATTTCGTCCAGAACTTCACGAACACCTTCCAGCCCGGCCGTTACCAGGTACTGATCGAGACCGGAAACGATGCTGGTGGTACCGCAGGGCACCACGGCTTTGGCAAAGCTGGTCATGGACATCTTGCTGCACTCAATGTGCAGATGGCCGTCGATCAGACCGGGAACCAGGTATTTGTTTTCAGCATCGATAATCTGGGTATTTTCACCGATGTAAGCTTCAACATCGCCAGTGGCAACGATTCTGGAGCGGTAAACGGCGATATCAGCGGGGTAGATCTCTGCCGAGGTGACATTGACCAGTTGACTGTTTTTGATCACCAGGTCAGCAGGAATACGGGCAGCGCCAGCGTCAATCAGATCGCGCAGGTTTTCTTTAATCATTGTGTTTCACTCAACTCAAATAATGGTCTTCAATGCGGCGTTCCTTGAGCAGGTTTCCGGCTTTTATGTCGGATAACGCTGACTGCCGCTTGTTACAAATGTCTAAAACAGTCGTTCTTAAAAATGGAGGCCTTTACAGGAAGGCGTATCGAGCCAGAAATACCACGGTTAACAACGCACATACGGGCGAGACTTCATGTTTTCTGCCAGACGCCAGTTTGATCACGGTGTAGGTAATAAAGCCGGTGGCAATCCCTTCGGTCAGTGTGAAGCTGAAGGGAATCATCACAGTGGCCACAAAGGCAGGAACGGCTTCGGTCAGGTCGTGCCACTGAATCCGGGTTAGCTCGGAGGTCATCAGCAGGCCAACATAAATCAGGGCACCTGCAGTGGCATAAGCTGGAATCATCCCGGCCAGGGGGGAGAAGAAAATGGCCATCAAAAATAGCAGACCAACCACTGCAGCCATCAGACCGGTTCTGCCGCCTTCAACGACACCGGTTGCACTTTCAACGTACGGGCAGACAGAAGAAGTTCCCATAAATGCACCGGCAGCAGAGCTGAGGCTGTCCACAAACAGGGATTTTGTGGCGTTCGGGTAATTGCCGGTTTCGTCCGCAAGCCCGGCTTTATCCGTTACCGCAACAAAGGTCCCAGCAGACTCAAAGAGGCTGACCAGCATAACGGAGATAATGACCCCAATCAGGCTGAGATCAAGTGCGCCCATCAGGTCAAGCTGGCCAAGGACTGGCGCAATACTGGGCGGTAATGAAGCGATGCCCTGGTATTCCACATCACCCAGTAACCAGCCAACAAAGGTAATGGCGATTATTGAGATCAGAACCGCCGCCTTAAAGCCACGTTGAACCAGTACCATCATCAGGAGAAAGCTGGCACAACCCAGAACAAACGGGATGGAGCGAACGTCACCGATGGTCACCATGGTACTGGGTGTAGCCACAATAATGCCGGCATTGTGCAGACCCACCAGGGCAATCATCAGACCACAGCCAGTGGCAATGCCAATGCGCAGGCTTAAGGGAATACTGGTGATGATGTAGGTGCGAAATCCCGCAACCGCCGCAAACAGTAACGAACCCCAGAAGATCACGGCCATACCGGTCTGCCAGGCCAGTCCCATGCCGCCCACCAGAACAAAAGCAAAGTAGCTGTTCAGACCCATAGCCGGTGCCATGGCAATGGGCAGGTTAGCCAGCAGACCCATGGCAATACTGCCAATGGCGGCGATCAGGCAAGTGGTGACAAACACGGCCTGGGCGTCCATACCCGCAGCGGAAAGAATCTGCGGGTTTACAAAGATGATGTAGGCCATGGTCAGGAAGGTGGTTATGCCGGCCATGACTTCCTGACGGATATGGGTGCCTTTGGCTTGAAGCTGAAACTGACGGTCTATCCATCCGGTTTTTTCCGGTGGAGGGCATTGGGATTCAGTAATATGACGGGATGCTTCAATAGCCGCAGTAGTCATTACAAACTCGGATGGGAAATCGATGGATGATAATGAACGATCGTTTCGTTCAAAATTATTATACGATCGTGCAAATTAATTGCATCAATAAAAACAATGAGTTACGTAAATTACTTAAAGCTGTAGGTGGATTTTGCATGCTTGGCTTTCCATAGTTCAAATTTTTATGGGTGCTATAGTTCTATAAAAATACGGTCAAGCAGTAGCTAGAGGGTGTGACAGATAGAGTTATAGGGGATTTGATGATTAAGGAGAATCAAGCATGATTGAGCGACATGGATCGACACATGTAAAAATTACTGGGCAGGATGCTGTAAATTATAAAAATGAGGTAACTATTCAGCACCCTTCATATAAATCTGGAATTTTCTGATTTTTCGACCATCATCTTATACTCAATTTTTCTAACAAATCTCCAGTATGGAACCAGACTTCCCAGCTACTCCGTTTACCGAAGCTCTCCTTAAAGAGAATGAAGAGCTTCGGACCGAGAATGCGCTTTTACGGGAACGTTGCAGCGAACTGGAAGAAAGGGTTAATAAAAACAGTCAAAACAGTAGTAAGCCACCATCGTCAGATGGTTATCAAAAGCCCAGTAAAAAAGGGAGTGATAAAGGTGATACATCTTCCAAAGAAGCCCCCTGCTCCTCACAGGAAACACCGAACCCCAAAAGCCTTAGACCATCTTCAGGCAATAAACCAGGTGGCCAGAAAGGTCATCAAGGCTCTTGTTTGAGACGTGTCGCCTTACCCGATTATGTCAGGCATCTGAAGGTTGAAAAATGTTGCTGTTGCCAGTCTTCGCTTATCGATATTAAACCCACCAAATACATTGAGCGACAGGTTTTTGATCCAGGTAGACCCGGAGAATTTGAAGTTACCGCGTACTGGGCAGACGTTAAAGTATGTCCTTGTGGTAAACGGAACACCGCTGAGTTTCCCCAAGGAGTGAAAGCCGCTGCTCAATACGGAGAAGTGACTCAGGCAATGGCTGTTCATTTAAACCAGTATCACTTCATCCCATATCACCGGGTGTCTGAGTATTTCAATACTATTTATTGCATGAGTGTCAGCGCAGGCTCTGTTGCCAATTTTGTTGCCTATACCCATGAGAACCTGGCCTCTACTGAGCAGAGTATCCGCGATGCTTTACAAGAAAGTCCGGTTGCAGGAGCGGATGAAACTGGCATGCGGGTTGACGGTTCACTGTGGTGGTTACACATTATGCGAGATGACCAATGGACGCTTTACTACCTCTCAGAAAGGCGAGGTTGTGAAGCAATGGATGCAATGGGCATCCTGCTGACTTTTGCAGGCATTCTGGTTCACGATCATTGGAAGTCCTACTTTGCCTATGCGGCAGTGAATGTGCTTTGTAATGCCCATCATCTGAGAGAGCTTCAGGGAGTTGTCGATAGGGATGCGAATAAGCTGGCTCTGCGGCTGATGAAATTGCTTACGCTCTCCTGGCACTTCTGCAAGAAATACAAAGCAGCCGGTCTGACTCAAATGCCTGGTGCAATACAGCTTCGCATTGAGACGATATACGACCAAATCCTTCAAAGGGCTCTCACGAAGGAAACCGCTTATATGGAAAAACAACGACAGGTGCTTGGACGTAAGAAGGTCAGGAATACCAAGGCCTACAACCTGTTCAAAAGGCTTATTGAGTTTAAGGTTGAAACGTTGCGCTTCATGTCGGACTTTTCAATTCCCTTCGATAACAATGGCAGTGAACGTGATGCCAGGATGGCCAAACTTAAGCAGAAGATCTCAGGCTGCTTCAGAAGCGAAGACGGAGGTACCATGTTTACCCGAATCCGAAGCTATTTATCATCTGCTAAAAAGCAGGGGTTGAACATATTTCAGGCGCTTCTTAAAGCGGTTCGAAATTACAACAATACGCCTTTGCTGGGTGCTGAATAGTTACAAAATGAGAATCAATCGATTGGTTTTTTTAATCAGCTCCGAATGTTCTTCGGAAAATCAGTCGTTATTTCCGCCGATAACGCCTTTTCATACTTTGAGAGCAAACATAATCGCTACGGAATGGAGTTTTGTGAAGGGCTGTGTAAGAGAGACATAAAACTCAGCAATGATTCAAAGCCCCTTGTTGTTCCTCTATCTGGGGATGTGATTTTCGGAAAGGTTAATGAAGTGGATGAAAATCAAGACAGTGCAATGCCGCAATCTGGTGATGTAGCCTACGGAGAGGAGCCTTCCGAAGTGAAAGATGAAAAACCATACAGGCTGGGGCCTGATGATATGTACTAGCCATTCATTTTATAACAATACGAACAGACCTCAGCCAGTTCGTATTGTTTTCCTATTGGACTAAATATCAGTTCTTATAAACCCAGAACTCTGGGTTCTCAACTTCAGTGAAGTCAGGACCAGTGCCAGTCTGAGGGTTTACGTAAGTTCGCATCATGATTTTGAACAGACCATCGGTCTGAGTAGTATCTACTTCATAGCAGTTCGCAACCCCGGTGCAATCTGCACGAACAGCCAGTCTGAACAGTTTGCCATCGGCATTCCCTTTCTTACTGTTGTATTCCTGCGCCTGAACCTCATTGAAATCAATGGTATCAATGGACTTTCCTGTATCTGGATGGTAGAACCCGAAATTCCAGAATTTGGCATAATTGGTGGCCACATGGTCAATCCCGGTAATCACCAGCTGACTGTTAGGATCGTTAAGATCAATGATCAACATTTTTTCAGTAGCAGGGTCATTGATGTCTACATACAGGGCATCAAGGTTATTACCCCAGCAATAGCTGCCAGTCTCAATACAGTGTTCAGCGCTATAGTCTCTGGCTATGACCTCGCCTTTATAATCCGGCTTACCGTAGGTCTTTTTGGTTTCGGTCAGCCACTGGTTGTACACACCCTGACCTACGAGTGATAACTCTTGAGTGCCTGTTAACCGGTTAAGTTCTTCTTCTGCACGGAATGGAATGTAACCGGTTTCTTCAATGGCAGTCACTCGCATCAGCTTGAGTGGTTTGCTTTCAGTCCATGCCATAAAGGCATCTGGATCAGCAAATGGGCGGGCAAAGCGTCCTATGGTCCGGAAGGTATCTGCCGTCGCTGGATCATTACCAAAGGTAAAGTATTTCTCAGCCAGAGGCTTGATGTTAATGCCTTCTTCCGGGTAACCGGAATCAATAAATGCTTCCTTAATCTCATCTGCCAATATCTGGTTAGGCGTTGCTATATGAACGAAAACTTCACCCTCTCCCAGGGCTTCTGGGTTAGGTATGTATTTCATGGTGAATTCATTGCGGGTTTCACCAACAGAAGCATCAATGATCACACCGTTAACCGCACGCTTTGGATCAGGTGGGTTTTCACCTTCCAGCAGGGGCGATTTATCACTAGGGTTAGGTATTTCAGAACTTGAACGCTCATATACCAGGGTTTCAAAACCAAAGTGAGTAACACCCGGAGGAATGACACCATACATCACCATGGCTTCATTGGTACCGATAGTCCAAGTTGCAGATGCAGGGAATTCAATAGTGCCACCTTCCAGAGGTATTTCCATGCCCGGACTGGCTTCTGTACAACCGGTGATGGGACAGGGGAATAGATTACCATTGTAATAAAGGGAGGTGTTGGCAAAGTTCTGGCAGACTTCTGCTTCGCTGACCAGACAGTCAACGTATGCAGAAATACTGTTGTTGTGCTGAACGATCATCCCTTCATCACGCAACTCTTCGATAACAGAGTCAACGATGGTGCTGGCATTAGCGGCTACTGATCCCATGGTGAGAGCGATAGCTCCCGCAAGTATTTTTCTTTTCATGGTGGCTTCCTCATTTTTATTCTCGAGCTTTGGTAAAGCCCGGTTCGGAAGCCATATTCAGTCAAAAAAGATTTTCTAATCTACCGGTTCTAGAGATTGCAAAGAATTTTCAGGATTTTGCAATTTTTTATTTTCCAGATTTAGACAGGAAACCAGGTACTGTTTGGGAGTTGATCCGGTGATTTGCCGAAATGCCTTGTACAAGGTTGATCCTGAGCCAAACCCTGCTTCATAACCAAGATCCTTGGGAAGCAGTCTTGTCCCCGTATTGGCCAACGCCTCTATCTTGGTTCTGACAACTTCAACCCGGAATTGATTGATATAGTCATTAAAAGAGTGGCCGGTATTCTGATTGATCACCTGGCTGATGTATGAACTGCCAAGCCCTAGCTCATTGGAGAGGTCTGCGACTTTCAGGTTTTGTTCAAGATACAGTTTTTTGTTGCGCAGCAGCTCATCAACCATTTGAAAATAGTGAATAGACTCCGTATCACTCAGCCCACTGTGTCGATATTTAATACAGTCAGAAGTTATTTCGGGGTCGTCATCAACCCGGTTTACAGCGATTTCTTTCGAAGACCCTTCTATCTCTATTGCTGCTGTCGATTTCAGGTAAAACAGACATAAAGCCAAAGTAAACAGGCTGGAGAGCAGCGTGTAAACCTCGCCTCCCGAGTCGGGCGCACTATCGGGGTGGTTGATACGAGTCCCCACGTAAAAAAGTGATGCAAGCACTGTAAATAAGATATTGAATATTGAGAAAAAGCAGACCCAGCGTAAACCGATTTGCTCCGTGGTGTCCTGCCAAACGGTAGTGATTGAGGGCCATGCGAGTTTCAGTGTGGCCCATTGGTAACCTGCGAAGATCATACTCAGCATTAACAGTAACGCCAGGTTCACCATGGGAGGCAGTGCCAGTACGGGTATAAAGGCATGCCACTTCTGGGTTGGGATCAGTTGCTGGATCCAACTGCCTTCCAGGGCGACGATCAGTAGAAGAAGCAAAGGACAGAAGTGAACGATATCCCGGAATTCAGTTTTTTTCTGATGATTCACTAATATCAGTGTCGTCAGGAATAAAACCGGGTGAAGCAAAGATCGTAAAACCAGATAGCTGGTGCTGGCGATAATCTGCCCCTGGTGGTTACCTGTCGTGGCGATATACATAACCAGATGCAGCATGCTTACCAATACAGGCAGGCAAAGAAAGCGGTCGATTAACCTGAGGCTGTCTTGTCGACTACTTCTGATAAAGAGAGAAAATAAGAGAATAAACTCGGTGATGAACGTGCCCCAAAGTAGATACTTCACTCGCGTATCCTGATCCTGATCTTTTTTGTCTGCTTGTGTTGGATGCTGACGGTTTTTATGCTTTTGTCGGCTGATAGATAGTTAAGTTTCAATAGGATACCTGCTTATTGAAACAAATTACACACCAGATAGAGCTTGCAGATTTCTTGTGATATTCCACAAAAAATTTCGAAATTCCCTCACGCTCCGCTCATTTTCAGAATGATGCTTTGATTTTTGATGTTTTGGAAGACAAGCCTCTTTGTTCGTTTTACAGTTGTCCCAAAACAAGCGATTCAGTGGTGGTTTACAGAAGCCCAATATGTTTAAGCACTCATTGCTGGTTCTGCTGGTGTCTGGGTTTGTGGTGACCAAGGCTTCGGGCGAGGCATTACAAGGTAAACTGAACGTTGAGCAGCCACAATCGACAGTAGTGACGCTCTACAGCGATAAGGCCCTGATCAGTCAGACGTTCAATTCCCGACCCGATGCAAAGGGCAATCTTGAGATTTCCGGTCTGCCAATCAACCGGCTGGATGGCAGTCTGAACCTTGAATACATTGATGGTGAAACCGTTTACCGGCCTGAGGAAATCTTCTGGTACCAGGGAGGTCTGGACCGGGATAATTACTACCGGAATCTGGAGGGTAAAAATGTTGAAGTGTTTGGTGGCGGCCTGAATGTAGCCATTCAGGGTAAACTGGTCAGTTATCAGCAGGGAATCGGGCTGGTGGAAGGCAGTAATGGCCGCCAGTATTTTATCGATTATCACGACCCCCAGGGCCTGAGAATACTGTCAAGGGTTTCTTCGGAGACTCAGGGTAAAAGTCTCAAATACCTGACAGCGGATTTTGGCCGGCAACCGGTCAGTGGGCCTCTGAAGCTTACGTATATCACCCCTCAGTTAAGCTATGACAGCCATTATCGTTTAACGCTTTTATCACAGAACCAGGGACGTCTGGAATTAAAAACACTGCTGACCAACAGTTCCAATATCAACTTCAATCAGGCAAAAATTCGTCTGGTTGCCGGTGGCGAGGGTGGTGTTCCTGGCTTCTACCGTAAGAACCGGATGCTTGAAGCATCGGTGGTGGCTGACGCGGGTGACTACGGTGAGCGTGTCGGTGAAGTATTGCTTTCTACGTTGCCAAAGGACACCGTCCTGCCTGCCAATAGCAAGCAGCTGATGGATCTTTTTTCAGAAGCATTGCACCTTGAAAAGCTGTACACCCTTGACGTGTATGGCCGCTCGACCGGTGGGAGAACCTCCATGGCTGAGCGTCCAAGACTGACTTGGAAGTTTGAGGCACCGCTGGACCTTCCGCCAGCACAAGTTCGTATGTATGATCAGGACCCGGATGGCGGCTACATCATCAGTGGTAACTCATGGTTGCCCAAAACAACCGCGGGTGATCACGCCTGGTTGACCATGGGAGAAGCGCTGGCTGTGCGTGTTGAGCGTACACGACTGGACGTTGAACAAAAGAGTGACAAAGAGCTGGTGGTTAAATGGCAGGCGACGGTCTCAAATGATCAGGAAGACAGCATTACACTGCTCTTAAGGGAGCGTGATCCTAATCTGATTAAGCTTGAGAGTGTTAAAGGTGCAACACTGGAAAAAATGGATCAGCTTCGTGTTGTGGTTACTGCCGGTACCCAGAAAACCATTCACTTTACCGCTAAATATCGTCGCTGATTGATCAGGAGGTTTGCTTGCACTGTTCATCCCCCTATTCATCCATAGTAGTACTGACCGGTGCGGGAATCTCGGCTGAGTCCGGAATCAGAACATTCCGGGCCGGCGACGGACTCTGGGAAAATCACCCTGTTGAGGATGTGGCAACACCTGAAGGGTACGCTCGAAATCCCTCACTGGTACAACGATTTTACAACGACAGAAGGCGGCAGCTGAACTCAGTCGAACCAAACCGTGCTCATCAGGCACTTGCTGAGTTTGAACGTCAGTTCTCTGGAAGCTTTCTTCTGGTGACTCAGAATGTTGATGACCTCCATGAGAGAGCGGGGAGCAACCGGCTGATTCATATGCATGGTGAACTGCTGAAAGTTCACTGTCAGGACACAGAGCAGGTTTTTCATTGGGATCAGGATGTTACCGTTGATACTCAATGTGAATGCTGCGGTGTTGCGGGAAATCTCCGCCCGCATATCGTCTGGTTCGGTGAGATGCCTTTACAGATGGACGAGATCTATCAGGCACTGTCAAACTGTGATCTTTTTGTTTCCATTGGCACCTCTGGAAATGTGTATCCAGCGGCAGGTTTCGTTCAGGAGGCGGCTGCGGCTGGAGCAAAGACGGTCGAACTAAACCTTGAACCCGGGAATCACGGCTCACTGTTTGATGAACAACGTTACGGGCCAGCCACCGAAGTGGTCGACCGGTTCTTCAGTTCACTCAAGTAGT
This sequence comes from Endozoicomonas sp., assembly GCF_965196975.1. Taxonomy (NCBI): domain Bacteria; kingdom Pseudomonadati; phylum Pseudomonadota; class Gammaproteobacteria; order Oceanospirillales; family Endozoicomonadaceae; genus Endozoicomonas; species Endozoicomonas sp. Next base: position 1,646,156 of record NZ_OZ239981.1, on the reverse strand, counting down.
GATCTTATACTATTAGCAGGCAACACCAAGTGTTGCCTATCGAGTATTCCGTTATCCAGCAAGATAGCTCATCGCTTCTTCCAGCCCATTGATGGTCAGGGGAAACATGTTGCCTTCCATCTGCTCATCAATCAGCCGTGTTGACGAAGTATATTGCCAGGCATGTTCCGGTATGGGGTTCAACCATGCGATACGGTCAAAATGGGCTTTCACCCGTGACATCCAGACATGCCCAGCTTCTTCGTTGAAATGTTCAACGCTGCCACCGGGTGAGGTAATTTCATAGGGAGACATGGCGGCGTCACCAACAAAAATAACCCGGTAGTCCTTGCCGTAGCGATGAATCACATCCCAGAGGTTAATACGCTCCTGCTGGCGGCGACGGTTATCCTGCCAGACACTTTCATAGAGATAGTTATGGAAGTAGTAGAACTCAAGGTGTTTGAACTCGGTCCGGCAGCAGGCAAAGAGCTCTTCGCACAGGCGGACGTGATCGTCCATAGAACCGCCGATATCCATGAACAGCAGGACTTTCACGGCGTTATGGCGTTCCGGCACCATTTTGATGTCCAGCATACCTTTGCTGGCGGTTGAGCGAACTGTATCATCAAGGTCCAGTTGATCAGCAGCTCCCTGGCGGGCAAATCGGCGTAATCGGCGCAGGGCCATTTTCATATTCCGGCTGCCGAGTTGCTCGTCATCATCCAGGTTTTTAAATTCCCGTTTATCCCAGACTTTGGTGGCTTTACGATGTCTAGATTCATTCTGGCCAATCCGAATCCCGGAGGGGTTATAGCCATAAGCCCCAAAAGGTGAGGTGCCACCGGTGCCAATCCACTTATTACCGCCCTGGTGACGACCTTTCTGCTCCTCCATTCTCTGACGGAACGTCTCGAGCAACTCCTGGAGGTTTTTCATGCCCTGGATATTTGCCTTGTCCTCATCGGAAAGCTGTCGGATAAACTCCTGTCTCAGCCATTCTTCCGGTATCAGGGCTTCCAGCATGTCGTCCATGGACTCAAGGCCGTTGAAAAATGCCTGACAGGCTTTATCAAACTTGTCGTAATGCCTCTCATCCTTGACCAGAATGGTTCGAGATAACTGGTAAAAGCCTTCCTGATCGGCATAAATTAGTTTTGCATCCAGCGCCGCCAGCAGGTCAAGGTACTCGCGGGTGGTGGCAGGTACACCAAATGCCCGAACGGTTTCAAAAAAATGGGTCAGCATGGTGGTTCCTCGGGTCGGTTAACCACGGCGACTCATAAAGGCCAGGCGCTCCAGCAGGTAAACATCCTGCTCATTTTTTACCAGTGCACCATGCAGGGGGGGAATGGCGCTTCGGGTATCCCGGTTTTGCAGAATATCTGCAGGAATGTCGTCTGAGTTGAGCAGTTTCAGCCAGTCGATCAACTCTGAAGTAGAGGGCTTCTTTTTAAGGCCCGGAATCTCTCTGAGTTCAAAAAATACCTGCAGAGCCTCATCCACCAGTTTTTGCTGCAGGTTTGGAAAGTGAACCTGAACGATTTTTCTCATGGTTTCTGCATCAGGAAAGCTGATGTAATGAAAGAAGCACCGTCTCAGAAAGGCATCGGGCAACTCTTTCTCGTTATTACTGGTGATAATGACGATAGGGCGTTGTCTGGCTTTGATCTGTTGCTGGGTCTCGTAAACATTGAACTCCATCTTATCCAGCTCTTGCAGCAGATCATTGGGGAATTCGATATCGGCCTTATCTATTTCATCGATCAGCAAAACGGACTGCTCTTGTGACTCAAAGGCTTCCCAGAGCTTGCCTTTCACAATGTAGTTGCTGATATCGTGAACACGCTCATCACCCAGCTGAGAATCCCGCAGGCGGGAGACTGCATCGTATTCGTAGATTCCCTGCTGGGCTTTGGTGGTGGACTTGATATGCCACTGCAGAAGCTCTTTCCCCAGAGAACGGGCCACCTGTTCTGCCAGCATGGTCTTGCCGGTACCGGGTTCACCTTTAATAAGAAGAGGGCGCTGCAAGGTTACTGCGGCATTGACGGCCATTTTCAGGTCATCGGTGGCGATATACTGGTCGGTACTTTCAAAGCTCATAGGGCAGTTATCTTCTTTTTATTCTGAAATACGTTGTTCTGTGGACGTATTTCTCTTATTAGTGGTGTTTGACGTTGCGGGTAAGGGTAACGCAAAAGAGAGTGGAATGGGTAGTCAGCAGACTCTGTAAAGCCCTCAATAAAAGGTTATAGATATTTTATATAAATCTATAATTTTAAATTACTTTACGACATCTCACTGACCAAGATAATCTCATGCCATAAGAAATCAAGGCATAATGCTGTGCCTATGCAGGAACAGAGATATTTTTCGCATTATAAGGAAAAGAGTTTTATGACACAGGTTTATCAGGATAATTCTCAGTCGTAACTATTCAGCACCCTTCATATAAATCTGGAATTTTCTGATTTTTCGACCATCATCTTATACTCAATTTTTCTAACAAATCTCCAGTATGGAACCAGACTTCCCAGCTACTCCGTTTACCGAAGCTCTCCTTAAAGAGAATGAAGAGCTTCGGACCGAGAATGCGCTTTTACGGGAACGTTGCAGCGAACTGGAAGAAAGGGTTAATAAAAACAGTCAAAACAGTAGTAAGCCACCATCGTCAGATGGTTATCAAAAGCCCAGTAAAAAAGGGAGTGATAAAGGTGATACATCTTCCAAAGAAGCCCCCTGCTCCTCACAGGAAACACCGAACCCCAAAAGCCTTAGACCATCTTCAGGCAATAAACCAGGTGGCCAGAAAGGTCATCAAGGCTCTTGTTTGAGACGTGTCGCCTTACCCGATTATGTCAGGCATCTGAAGGTTGAAAAATGTTGCTGTTGCCAGTCTTCGCTTATCGATATTAAACCCACCAAATACATTGAGCGACAGGTTTTTGATCCAGGTAGACCCGGAGAATTTGAAGTTACCGCGTACTGGGCAGACGTTAAAGTATGTCCTTGTGGTAAACGGAACACCGCTGAGTTTCCCCAAGGAGTGAAAGCCGCTGCTCAATACGGAGAAGTGACTCAGGCAATGGCTGTTCATTTAAACCAGTATCACTTCATCCCATATCACCGGGTGTCTGAGTATTTCAATACTATTTATTGCATGAGTGTCAGCGCAGGCTCTGTTGCCAATTTTGTTGCCTATACCCATGAGAACCTGGCCTCTACTGAGCAGAGTATCCGCGATGCTTTACAAGAAAGTCCGGTTGCAGGAGCGGATGAAACTGGCATGCGGGTTGACGGTTCACTGTGGTGGTTACACATTATGCGAGATGACCAATGGACGCTTTACTACCTCTCAGAAAGGCGAGGTTGTGAAGCAATGGATGCAATGGGCATCCTGCTGACTTTTGCAGGCATTCTGGTTCACGATCATTGGAAGTCCTACTTTGCCTATGCGGCAGTGCATGTGCTTTGTAATGCCCATCATCTGAGAGAGCTTCAGGGAGTTGTCGATAGGGATGCGAATAAGCTGGCTCTGCGGCTGATGAAATTGCTTACGCTCTCCTGGCACTTCTGCAAGAAATACAAAGCAGCCGGTCTGACTCAAATGCCTGGTGCAATACAGCTTCGCATTGAGACGATATACGACCAAATCCTTCAAAGGGCTCTCACGAAGGAAACCGCTTATATGGAAAAACAACGACAGGTGCTTGGACGTAAGAAGGTCAGGAATACCAAGGCCTACAACCTGTTCAAAAGGCTTATTGAGTTTAAGGTTGAAACGTTGCGCTTCATGTCGGACTTTTCAATTCCCTTCGATAACAATGGCAGTGAACGTGATGCCAGGATGGCCAAACTTAAGCAGAAGATCTCAGGCTGCTTCAGAAGCGAAGACGGAGGTACCATGTTTACCCGAATCCGAAGCTATTTATCATCTGCTAAAAAGCAGGGGTTGAACATATTTCAGGCGCTTCTTAAAGCGGTTCGAAATTACAACAATACGCCTTTGCTGGGTGCTGAATAGTTACCAAATTGAAATAGAGTGGCCTTCACAGATAGAAGGATCGAACATATCTATACGATAGAAACCTTTGTGAAAACAGCTTTCAAATCTATTTAGATCATACTCAACCGAAAAAGCTTTAAGACCAGATCTTGATACATAGTCATCTAAAAAATCATAGAAATCTTTTCTAGTCTCACTATTTTTTTGAGCCTTATAGAAATCGGATTGACCATCTAACCATGATGCATCCGTCATTTCAGATCGAGGTAGAATACGACGATAATTTATAAAAGCCTGATATATATCATCAGCCTCATCTTTATTAAAATCTGTATAAATTCGCCCCCAATCATACCCAAAATCATTCAAAAAATCTGTATTCTCAGCCTTACTCATAAGCCATCGGGAGGTAAGAATGGCACACATTCCATTTTGCCCTACCATACCCCACATGGAATAAAATTCTTGGGTAAAAGGAACAACACTTGATACATTATGCTGCCTAGCAATATCAATTACATCTATCAACGCCACTCGATGATTCAATAAAATAGAAACCAGCTCTAATGTGCTATCTCTTATGGGAATATCACGTCCACTTAATTGAGGATCCCATTCCCGAATAAATGCTGCTATTTTTGGCGAAAAAATACTAGAAATTTTGTCAAATAGCTCCCCATTGGTTTTAGGATGAGAATGTGAATCCATTATACCAAATCGCATCAACCTGAGTATGTAATCAGGATAATAGCCTCCCCTTGGAGGTTTCGGTGGTGCTCCCACCCTTGGAGGTTTCGGTGGTGCTCCCACCCTAACTGGTTTTGGTCTTTCAGAAAAAGCACCTTCAGACCCTCTAATCGTATCATCATGATACCTACCGACTAAGATAGCTTCTTTTTCTAGTATTTCCTGTCGTTTTTTTTGTAACTCTTTTTTTTCTTTTGACTATTACAAGATAGATTCCAAACTTTATGTCTCCGAGAAAAAAACTCATTATTTTCAAGAACAAGACTTATTGACTTAAAAAGAGAAGGTGTGGCGGGATGGCCAAGATCAAAAACACGTTTATCTTTAGAAGTTCTGAAAGCCGGTATACTACCTACAATTATTTCTGCCTGACCACCATCTAGGTTTTTAAAAATATGGAAGTAAAGCTGCCCAATATCTTTAGGAACCCCCTCTTCCTCTATACCTAAATATCGAGCAACCTTCCCCCAATAAAAACCATTTAAAATATTATTATTTTCACCGCTAATACACTCTTTAATATACCCTTGATTTAGAATATCAAGCTTATCAAGTACAGATTGCTCGCTTGTTTTTAACTCAGGCTCCGATAATCTTAAGCTAAGATTCCTGTTAATTTCAGAAACTGCTTGGGAAAGGGTGCTGTATTTCGCTGTAAAGGCAACTTTTTTTTGATGCTGATTGATATCTTCACCATGATACAGCTCTACCGCTGGTGATACGCTAGTTAAAGATCGACCATTCAACATTGGTGAGCTCTTATCCGGACAATATGGACTTTCACTATATAAAGTCCGATTTTCTCCAGCATGCCCCATAAACTCGGTTTTTACACTTTTCGGCATCCTTTGCCTCAGAATATTTTTGTTTTTCCTATATTTTAGACAGTGGTGTGTCTTAAGCTACTAGAGACTCTATCCATAACTGGCAATGATTCCATTCAAAGCCAGTTACCCAAATAATATCAGAATGCCCAGAAAGGGTTTTCCATATCCAAGCTTAACGCCTTCCCATAGCCCGGAACTTTAACCTGTTTTTCCGTGAACTCCAGATCAGAACCATCCAGTACCCCCTCACCGAACTGATAAATAGGGTTAGATTCACCGCTCTGGCAGCGCTGTTCATAGTCATCCTGCTGTCGGGTAACTAACTCATTTTTCTGTTGCCATTGAGTCATGGCCTTATCACCATGGCGGGCTTTCAGCATCTTTTGAGTTATTTCGGGGCTGAGCAGCAGTGCTGTTGCATTATTACCACCAAAGCCTTTGGCATTGATTAAAGCCAGTTCCATCTGGTCGGCACCGGCTTCGAGATGATTCATTAAAATATTCAGTTTTTCGGAGTGAACGTCCTCAGCCAGACCATGAATGGTTCTGATACCGGGAATAAAACCGTGCTTCCAGACACCAAGGGTCGCCATGATCTGGTCTCCACCCGCAGCGCCAATGGAGTGACCCACATAACTCTTCACGGCAGCAACCGGCCAGTTTTCCATACCGAATACTTTTGCGGTTTCACTAAGAATCTGTGATTCAGTCACCCGGTTCTGTGGAGTTCCTGTACCATGGGCCTGGACAAAACTCCGGTAACGCAGGGCGTCATCCCCGGCAATTGCCCTACCCAGAGCAGCAGCCCGTGCAACGGTCAAATGATTACCGGCTCCTGGAGCAGAAATGGATTTTTTATAACCGTCCGCATTGATAAAGACATCCGCTACGGCCCCCAGGATTTCCGCGCCACACTCAAGAGCCAGTTCGTCATCCATCAAGACCAGAAACTGGCTGGATTCTGCAATCGTGAAGCCCGCATTATTACCAAAGGGCCGACAGGCCCTTCTCCAGTCCGGATTTTCAGAGTCCGAAAGCCCGTCAAGGCTCCGAAGGGCGGCATCAGTCGTCAAGGCACCCATGGTGGAATAACCTTCCATGACTTCCGGGGTAATTGGCGCCTCACTGTTACCAACAATGACCAGACGCCGACGGCCACTGCGAATCTCTGAAGCTGCCTGCTCCAGGTTGTAAAGCATGGTTGCACAGGCTCCCATCCCGGTACCTGTACCACCAAGGGAACCAAGGATATAGGCATTGATAAAATCCGCGGACATCTCAGCAAAGCCCAGTGGACATTGCTTGGAAGTCACCCGCTTACCCATCAGACGAGATTGAAGCATGCCACCATTGCCGTTGAAATCCAGTTGACTCATGGCACTGCCGGAATAGACAGCAATTTCTTCAGGGCTTAATTTCTGCTTGATCGCATTCCAGTCCATACCGGATGAGTAAATAGCATCGGAAGCACCAAACACCGTCATTGTCAGTGATCTGGGGTGGTTTCGGGACTGGTATAGCTTCTCAGGAGCAAACCCGCTGGGGAGTTGGCCAGCGGCACTGACCAGTGATTCACGGTTGGCAGGAACCATTAACTGCTGGTTATCTTCAATTTTGACCTTAATTCGACCATCGTCCAGCTTCTCCAACTGCCATCCGGCCGGGAGAGGGTTAGGCAAACGACGTCCTTTGATAATAAATTCAGATCCAGCCTCAGCCTGAATGGCTTGATGAATGGGAATGGCCTTGTGATCAAACAGGTTGCTTTCCAACTGTCGAATCAACGTTCCAGACAGAATATCTTCCCGACCACTGCCTTCCGGCAGATTTCTCAGCGCTCGAAGCGCAGCAAGGGTTTCACGCTGCAACGGGTCATTCAGACATTCCAGCACCAAACGACGGTAACCATGAAAACCAGAGGTTCTTCCAGCTGGGCTGACCCCACCTTGAGCAACAATAACGGGTAATCTGGACAAACCACACTCCTGTATAACAACTGAAATACCTGCCGCTCAGCGTCTGAGCAGAGGTCAGGTGTTATGAATGCAAATTAAGAATCAAATGAAGTTGGCACTAGTTTAATGATTTCGTGATAAACTTAACCGGATGAAAAAGACATAAATACCGACAAAAAAGACATGTAGCTGAACAATGTTTCAACAACCTCCTCCAATCGAGTTGAATCGTGTACTGATACCTATGGTAGAGCATATGATCAGTACCAGTGTGACATTACCGCTTGAGATGCTTGAAGCGGCAATGACATACACCCGACTGTCTGCAAATAAAAAAAGTATTGAGGTTCATTTCTGTGCCAGAACATCAGATCCTGTCACCACCACTGGCGGTCTGAGACTGACACCCGACAGAACCTTTAAACAAAGTGGCTATGGCGATCTGATCCTGATTCCTGCGCTCTGGAGAAATCCGATCCCGGTGGTCAGGAAGCACCCTGAAATCATTGACTGGTTAAAGCGCCAATACGATTCTGGTGCTGTTTTTGCAGCTGCAGGTACCGGGGTGGCTTTTATGGCAGAAACGGGGCTTCTGGATGAAAAACCAGCAACAACTCATTGGTTTTACATGGAAAAACTGCAACGCTTTTTTCCTGATATTGAGTTCAAGCCGAACCACCTGATCACACGGGCAGGTCGTCTTTATTGTGCAGGCAGTGTCAACTCGGTAGCTGACCTGATGGTGCACATGATTGGCGTTGCCCTCGGCGAGTCAATCGCTCAGAAAGTTGAGCAGCAGTTCTCTCATGAAATCAGAAAACCCTTCAAAGATACCCATTTTGCTGAAGATCATGCGACAGCGCACCAGGATGAAGTGATCGTCTCCCTGCAGGACTTTATCCATCATCATTTCGCCAGTGAAATTTCGCTTGATGAGCTTGGTAGACGGTCAGGTTTGAATTCCCGCACACTGAATCGCCGCTTTCAGCAGGCAACTGGTTCACCTCCAATAGAGTATGTCCGAAAAATCAGGCTTGATCAGGCCAGAGATCTATTAAAGAATACTAACCTGGGTATTGCAGAAATCGCCCTGCAAGTGGGGTATGCCGACGCCGACTACTTTTCCAGATTATTCAAGCGTCGCTACCAGCTCACACCTTCTGAATTTCGCAGAAGCGTCCGGGGCAAACTGTTCTACCTGAATGACACCACAATGGAATGATTACATTTAACTCCGGAAACTTCCGGAGTATCGGAGATTCCCTCACATGTTCCTGAAAAAACACGCTCTGGCTGCAGGATTGTTTTCCCTCTGCCTCTCTTCCGTTAGCCTTGCTGCCTCCCCTCTTGGCATTTGGAAAACCATTGATGACAGCTCGGGTGAAGCAAAAAGTTATGTCACGATCGTTGAAGAGAATGGCAAACTCTCTGGTAAAGTGACCCAGATTCTCGACCCTGCCAAACAGGACAGCATTTGCGACCAGTGCAAAGGCGATCTTAAAGATCAGAAAATTCAGGGTATGACCATACTCTGGGATATGGAACAGCAGGGCAGCAAATATGACGATGGAAAAATCGTCGATCCCGAGTCCGGGAAAATCTACAGCGCCAACATGAAAGTGCTGGAAGATGGTAAGAAACTGGAAGTTCGGGGCTATATTGGGTTCTCACTGATTGGCCGTTCACAAACCTGGGAACGCGTTGAAGATTAATACATAAATCATTGAACTCATTAATAATTACAATTATCTTTCTTATTGCAGCCGGTCTGATCACCGGCTCTATTCTCCTCTGGACCATTCGACTTGGCATTGGCCCTACTCCTACCTCTCGAAAGGTCAGGATGGCCATCATAGACATCCTTCCCAGTAACCTCTCCGGTGACATTATGGAGCTTGGCTGTGGCTGGGGACACCTGGTTCCAATATTAAGAGAAAAATACCCTGACAAAAAGATAGAGTACTGGGAGCGTTCCCCAGTGCCTGCTATCTTCACTCGGGCCGTTTATGGAATTGATGTAAAGAGAAAAGACTTTTTTGATGCCGATTTTTGTAATGCACAACTTATTATGTGTTATTTATTTCCTGATGCCATGAAGCGCATTGAAACGGAAATTATTCCTCAACTACCCAAAGGCTGTTGGGTTCTTACCCACACATTCCGCCTGTCAGGCAGAAAACCGATTAAAGTTATTAAGGCTGACGATCTTTATAAGACCCCGGTTTACCTGTATCAGATTCTCTGAAACTTCTCAGGCAAGATTAAAAACCGGTATTTGTTGTACCTTACCCTGCCAGCGATAGATCTCCAACTCAGCAGGGTCACAGGAAACACAGCCTTTCTTACAGGCCACAAAGCAGCCTGGCTGCTCGCAGCTCAACTGACCTTTCCTTAACCAGTGAGAGAGCATTCCTCTCATGGCCTCAGGTGTCGTATTGAATTTCACACTGAGATCAGCCAGAGAGCAGACTTTCTGCTGTTTCAAGTAATCACGAATTTTGATCAGCATGGTCAGCTCCTGTCACTTCAAGTTTCAATGGATGGCCAAAAGAACGAACAGTGCTTTTGGCCACTCGCTATGACTACGATGTCATTGTGTACTGACATCCATCCGCCCTTGCAGCACGGTTGCCCCCATGCGTTTCATCAACGTAACAATGATGAACATGATCAGGGACAGGGATACCACCCAAAGCAAAGCTTCCGCAGGTTGAGCGGCAGCCAGTGAAAGCTGGTAATAGATCGTCGCAACGGCATAACCCAGGAAGAAGGTCCAGCCAGCAATGAACATTGTCCAACCCAGGCTGGTTTCACGATAAATAGCACCCAGAGCTGCTACACAGGGGGTATAGAGTAGAATCATCAGTAGATAGGCAATGACAGCCGCATTACTTGGGAATAAATCAGCCATGACAGAGAATGTTCCAACGGTGACTTCCTGTTCTTCTGCTACCGCATCAAGGTCTGTCAGATCCCCCACCTGAACACCCAGAGGATCTGTCAACGTACTGCTCAAACCACTCAGGTTTGCAGGGATAGTCGCTACCGCTTCTTTGATACCCGCCATCAGATCAAAAGAGGCCTCACCTTCCGGTGCGGGGTTTTCAGAAGCAGCAATAGCTCCATACATTGAATCCAGAGTACCCACCACAGCCTCTTTGGCCAGGATACCAGTAAACAGGCCTACCGCTGCAGGCCAGTTTTCTTCCGTCATGCCCATTGGAGCAAAAACAGGTGTAATGCTTTGACCAATTTTACTAAGCATCGAGTTCTGGGTGTTCTGGTGACCAAATGAACCATCCGTACCGATCGCGTTCAGGGTATTCAAGACGACCACAACCATCACAATGGCCTTACCGGCACGAATAATAAAGGACTTCAAACGATCCCAGGTGCGCAGAAGAACCTGGGTGACTGATGGCAAATGGTAGTTAGGTAACTCCATAATAAAGGGTGAGCTATCACCACCGAGAACGCTCTGCTTTAGAATCAGTCCGGTAAATATCGCAGCAAGAATACCCACCAGATACAGGATGAAGACCACATTCTGGCCTGACTCAGGGAAAAAGGCAGCAGCAAACAGCGCGTACACGGGTAATCGGGCACCACAGGACATGAAGGGAGCCATGGAGATTGTCAACAGCCGGTCCTTTTCATTATCCAGTGTTCTAGCAGCCATGATTGCTGGAACGTTGCAGCCAAAGCCGACCAGCATGGGAACAAATGCTTTGCCAGGAAGACCGAGAAAACGCATTAGCCGGTCAATAACAAAAGCAGCTCTGGCCATGTACCCCGAATCTTCCAGTATGGAAAGGAACAGGAACAGGAAAGCAATGACCGGGATAAATGTCGACACGGTCTGGATACCACCACCCACACCATCAGCCAGTAACGTCACTGCCCAGGCGGGGGTTCCAACAGAATTCAGCCAGTGACCCAGTCCGTCCACCAGCAGAGTCCCGGTAAAGATATCGAAAAAGTCGATAAAGGCACTGCCGAAGTTAATGGTGAACATGAACATCAGATACATGACACCGAGGAATATGGGGAACCCCAGCACCCGATTCAGTACGACACGGTCAATGGATTCGGTCAGCCGATGACTGGCAACCCCTCTCTCACGAATCACTGACTCCATAATGTGACCAACCACATCGTAACGTCGGCTGGCCAGAATAATATCCAGGTCTTCCTCAAGGGCTGCTTCAATGATATGGCGCTGCTGGGTAGCCACATTGACCACTTGCCAGGTCAGGTCTGGAAGAGGAATACTGTCACCTTCCAGTAACTTCAGTGCATACCAGCGCTGGGAAAGTGAGCTATCCAGAGCAGCTGATTCTTCAAGGGTCGACTCAATAACACTAATGGCCTTTTCCAGTTGTTCACCAAGGTTCAATGGTGGGGCCACTGAAATACCATTATTCAGAAAATCATTAATGTCCTTTAAAAAGACTTTGATGTTGCTTGTCTTACTGGCAACCAGCGGCAGCACTGGGCAGCCGAGTTCCTCAGAAAGCTTATCAATATCAATGTCCATGCCCTTTTCTCTGGCAACGTCCATCATATTGAGAACAACAATCACTGGTGCCCCCATATCCAACAATTGGGTTGTCAGATATAAGTTTCTCTCTATGTTTGATGCATCAAGAATATTGATGATCAAGTCCGCTTCACGTTTCAGGATATAATCACGGGCAACTTTTTCATCGAGAGAGACGTCGCTGTCAACAACATCAAGACAGTAGGTTCCAGGCAGATCAACGACTTCTATGGAGTTTTCTTCGAAAGTATAAAAACCACTGCGTTTTTCGACCGTTACACCAGGCCAGTTACCAACCCGCTGCCGGGCACCTGTTAACGCGTTAAACAGCGTTGTCTTACCACAGTTAGGGTTCCCTACGATTGCAACAACATGCTTATTCATACTCTGGCAACCTCAACAACTGCAGCTTCATCCTTTCGAATAGACAGTTGGAAGCCTCTAACTTCTAACTGGATTGGATCCCCCAGGGGAGCAACACGACAAACCGTGAACTGGGTTCCGGGGGTCAGCCCCATTGCCAGCAATTTTCGCCGATAGGCACTGCCAGCATCCAGAAAAGCCGTTACCCGGCCGCACTCGCCGGTTTTCAGCTCACCCAATGTCACCTTCATGTACTTCTCTCCACAGGCATCATAAGTCGATTTTGAAAGTCCTTTCTCTACACAGCAGGTAATGACCCTCAAACTACGACGAAAAAATTTGAACTCAAATCACATGCCAGGGGTAAAGCCTATTTTTTTGTAGGGTTTTTAGTATGAAATGGTTGGTGCCTGGCAAATTTTCAACTGATATGAATATATACGCAAATGAGAATGGTTACAATTTAGGACGCTGATAACTACTCCCATTATTGACCAATGTCAATTCATGTCAGTCATACGTATACCAATGTAAACCAGTATCAGATTGATAAGAGCTGAAAAGATATGCAGTGTAGACCGACTGACTGGCAGAACAACCAATCAGTCGCTTTGTGAAGAGATCAACGTCTGTCGACGAGTGTACTTTACGGAACGGATGGGTACATAGCACCGGACATAAACTGAAGTATCCGGTTTACCTGACAACTGTAACCAAACTCATTGTCATACCAGACATAAAGCACACAACGCTTTCCATCAACGATAGTGGCTTGACCATCCACAACTCCAGCACGACGGCTACCCACAAAATCACTGGAAACCGCTTCAACGGATGTTACGTAGTCCACCTGCTTCTGAAGTTTTGAATACAGTGACGTTTCCCTGATAAAGCTATTAAGCTCTTCAACTGTTGTCGCTTTACCAAGGGAAAGATTAAGGATGGCCAGTGACACATTAGGGGTTGGAACCCGAATAGCATTACCCGTCAACTTACCCTCAAGTTCAGGCAAAGCCTTGGCGACTGCTTTAGCTGCTCCAGTTTCGGTAATCACCATATTCAGGGCAGCACTGCGTCCACGACGCTCACCTTTGTGGTAATTGTCTATCAAATTCTGATCATTGGTGTAAGAGTGAACAGTCTCAACATGACCATGCTCTACACCATACTCATCATTGATTGCCTTCAAAACTGGGGTGATGGCATTAGTAGTACAGGAGGCAGCAGAAAGGATCTGATCCGCTGGTTCAATGTCTTTATGATTTACACCATAAACAATGTTCTTGATATCCCCTTTACCGGGTGCTGTCAGCAGGACTCTGGATACACCCTTTGACTGCAAATGAAGGCCCAGCCCCTCTTTATCACGCCATTTCCCGGTATTATCGACAACCACCGCATTGTTAATGCCATACTGCGTGTAATCGATAGAGTCCGGGGAGCTCGAATAAATAACCTGAATGGCTACACCATTGGCATAGATGACTTTATTCTCTTCATCGACAGAAATTGTGCCCTGGAAAGAACCATGGACAGAGTCACGGCGCAATAGGCTAGCGCGTTTCTGAAGATCATTGTCTGCACCACCAGGCCTGACAACAATGGCTCTCAAATTAAGGCCAGACCCACTGCCCGCACGTTCAATGAGAATTCTGGCCATCAACCGGCCAATCCGTCCAAAGCCATACAATACGACATCCTGACCTGGACCCAGAGTCTGTTTATGACCATTGGTCACTGACGCTACTTTCTCGGTTACATACTCTTCCAGTGACCGGCCCTCACCTTCGGTACGGTAGCCAACCGCCAGCTTTCCAATATCAATACGGGATGGGCCCAGATCCAGGTCTGCTAGAACTTCCAGTACAGGGAAAGTCTCACGAACAGAAAGACCATTATCCTCAATCTGGCGAACAAACTTGTGAGCTTTTAGGAGATTAATAACGGAGCGGTTAATGACGGGACGCCCAAACACAGACGTGACAACATTGTGATTTCTATACAGCCGGCCAATCAGTGGGATCATTGACTCAGCCAGCGCTTCGCGCTCTTTCCAGTCCTGAAAACGGTCTGCTACCACGATAAATTCCCGTTTATTATTATTATTTCAAATACAGCCCCTTCATTGGGACTTATGTTTCGTGGCTATTATCCCGATTGAAGGCAGCCAAAGCAACAAAGATTATCAAACATTAACACTGACAATATTTTCACCATTAACTTTCGCCCTCTAAGGTCATTTAAGCATGTGAATACTGGGAGAACCGTCTGACAAACGCTACAATCCACCTCTTTAATCCGTGAGTGTACAAATATCCATAGCTGTTTTCTTTAAAGCTTTCTGCATGCTGAGAATTACCAGCACAGAGGTGTCTGAGAAATCATATTGGACATTGTGACCAACGAATAACCGTTAATTCTGCTCGTCAAATTTACAAGTGGGACGATCTGGGTGGCTTTCTGGGAGTATTCCTGCAATATCATTACCCTCAGACAACTTCCCTGCATTTGGGGTAATCAGGAGGACCTTTAGGATTTTCATGTTTCAACACGCTATCCCTCTGCCAACTCACCCCGGCGATAAACTTCAGTGGGGAAACCTGTCTAAAGCAGGACCAGCCTTTGCCATTTCCTGTGCTGCGGTAATGGATGACCAGCCGCTGATGGTCATTACCCCAGACAGTGCATCGGCAAACCGCCTTGAGGAAGAATTGACCTTTTTTCTTGTCGAAAAAGAAAATATTGATGTCCAGCAAATGCCGGACTGGGAAATCTTACCTTACGATACATTCTCACCCCATCAGGATATCATTTCCCAGAGACTTTCTACCCTCTACCACCTCCCATCTGCAAACAGTCGAGGCAGAAAAAAAATCCTCATCGTCCCAGCTACTACGCTGCTGCATCGCCTCTGCCCAAAAAATTACCTTCTTGGTAGTTGTTTATCTGTGCAACCGGGAACCCGATTCATTATTGACGAAAGAAGAAGTCAGTTCGAACAGGCTGGGTATCGCTGTGTTGATTCAGTAATGGAACATGGTGAGTTTGCCATCCGCGGCTCTATTGTTGATATATTCCCAATGGGCTCTGATACGCCTTATCGAGTCGATCTCTTTGATGACGAAATAGAGTCACTAAGAACGTTCGACCCGGAAACCCAGCGCTCAATCGAAACGGTTGAGGAAATACAGCTACTGCCGGGACATGAGTTTCCGTTGGATAAACACGGAATAGAACTATTTCGAAGTAACTTTCGGGAAACCTTCGACGTTAATTATCGCGAATGCCCAATTTATCAGGACATCAGCGAAGGTATTGCCAGCCCGGGGATAGAGTACTACCTGCCTCTGTTTTTCAAAGAAACTTCAACGCTTTTCGACTACCTGCCAGAAAATACCCGCATACTGGTTAATGATGCCATGGGGTCTTCACTCGATCACTTTTATTCTGACGTTCATTCGCGCTATGAAAACCGCCGCATTGATCCTCAACGGCCTATTCTGCCTCCATCCAGTGTGCTAATGCCCTCTGAAGAACTGCACAGCAGACTCAATGATTTCCCAAGGGTAACGTTGTTTGAGCAAGCCGTTCCGGCAAAACAAGGGCGGTTCAACTTAGCGCGTGAAGAACTTCCAGAACTCACCATCAATGCACGTCTTGAGCACCCTCTGGCACACCTTAAAACCTTCATCAATGGTATCAATCATGTACTCCTGGTAGCCGAAAGCGCAGGCAGACGTGAGGTATTACTGGAATTACTGGGCCAAAATGACATTGTTCCAGAGCTATGCGATAGCTGGCTCTCGTTCCTTAAAGACAAGCCTGCTCTGGCTGTCAGTACCGGATTGCTGGACAACGGACTTTATTTACCTGAAGAACAAATTGCCGTTATCCCGGAAGCGCTTTTGCTTGGTCAGAGAGTACAACAGACCCGGCGACGTAAGACTGAAGACGAACAGAGTGCTGATCAGGTTATCCGCAATCTGACCGAGTTAAGAATCGGAGCCCCTGTCGTTCATATTGACCACGGGGTTGGAAGGTACCGAGGACTGGAAACTCTGGCGGTGGATGGCCAGACCACTGAATTTTTGACACTCGAATACGCTAACGAAGCCAAACTCTATGTTCCAGTGGCCTCTCTCCATCTGATTTCCCGGTACACTGGTGCTGATGATGAACTGGCCCCACTTCACCGGCTGGGGAGTGAACAGTGGAGCAAGGTACGTCGCAAAGCGGCGGAGAAAGCACGGGATGTGGCCGTTGAGCTGTTGGATATCTATGCCAGAAGAGAAGCACGAAAGGGATTTCCGTTCACAGAGCCTGAGCAAAACTACCTGGCCTTTGCCGCCGCCTTTCCGTTTGAAGAAACACCCGACCAGCAACAGACGATTGCCGCAGTCATTCGTGATATGTGCAAGCCAAAGCCAATGGACCGCCTGGTCTGCGGCGACGTTGGTTTCGGTAAAACGGAGGTTGCCATGCGTGCCGCTTTCCTTGCTGTTCAGAGTGGAAAACAGGTTGCGATTCTTGTGCCAACCACCCTTCTGGCACAACAACACTATGAAAGTTTTCGGGATCGCTTCGCCGACTGGCCAGTTGAAATTGATGTCATCTCACGGTTCAAGTCGCAGAAATCGGTGGATCAATTAAAAGAGCGGCTTACTGAAGGCAAAGTCGATATCATCATTGGCACCCACAAAATTCTTCAGGGGGATCTTACATTTAAAGATCTTGGCCTTCTGATTATTGATGAAGAGCATCGCTTTGGAGTACGCCACAAAGAAAAACTGAAATCATTGAGGTCCGAGGTCGATATTCTGACTCTGACCGCAACGCCGATCCCAAGAACACTCAATATGGCCATGTCTGGCATTCGAGACCTATCCATTATCGCAACACCACCGGCAAGGCGACTTTCAGTCAAAACCTTTGTGCGCCAGTACGATCAACCTCTGGTAAAAGAAGCCATTCTCCGCGAGTTGCTTCGTGGTGGACAGGTCTACTATCTCCATAATCAGGTAGAAAATATTGAAAAAGTGGCCAGTGACTTGCAAGAGCTTATTCCAGAAGCACGAGTCATTACCGGTCATGGACAGATGCGTGAGCGCCAGCTAGAGCAAGTTATGTCGGACTTTTACCATAAGCGATATAATGTTCTTGTTTGCACCACTATTATCGAAACTGGTATCGATATCCCCAACGCCAACACCATTATCATCAACAGAGCTGATAAGTTTGGCCTGGCTCAACTTCATCAGTTAAGAGGCAGGGTTGGCCGTTCACACCACCAGGCTTATGCTTATCTGTTAACACCGTCCCCCAAAGCCATGACTGCTGATGCAGTAAAACGGCTTGAAGCAATTACCGAGGCTCAAACACTGGGCGCCGGTTTCATGCTGGCCTCAAATGATCTGGAAATCAGGGGAGCAGGTGAACTGCTCGGTGAAGGTCAGAGTGGCCAGATACAGAGTGTAGGCTTTACACTCTATACCGAGATGCTTGAACGGGCCGTTACTGCCATCCGCAACGGCGAAACACCGAATCCGGACCAGCCATTGAACCATGGTACTGAAGTAAACCTACGTCTTCCTGCCCTTCTGCCTGATGACTATATTCATGATGTACATAGCCGTCTAATTCTCTATAAAAGAATTGCCGCTGCGGATAGCGAAGAAAAATTGAAAAACCTACAAGTGGAGCTGATCGACAGGTTCGGGCTACTGCCTGATCCGGCAAAAAACCTGTTCCGTCAGATGAATTTAAAGCTTCATGCTCAAAAATTAGGCATTAAAAAACTGGATACCAGTAACAAAGAAGCCCGGATAGAGTTTGAAGAGCAACCCAGTGTTGACCCAATGGTGATCATTAACCTTATCCAATCAAGCCCCCAGCAGTTCAGGCTGGAAGGAAGCAGCATCTTAAAGTACATTGACACAATGGAAACTCCAGAGCAGAAGTTTAAGGCAGCCGAAACGCTTCTTGGCAGGCTTGCCAGCTAAAAGCTTCTGAGCATCTACTTAGGCTGCCATACTTTCAGGCAGCCTAGTACACATAGATCACCAACGTCTGTTTCTGGGTTGTTACATCCAAGGATACTTTGTATGAATAAAGCTCAGCATATCGCACTGTCGGTAGCGCTATTTTTTAATTTTTCTCTTTCTGCAATAGCGAAAGAGGCTCCTGTTGACTCTCATGCCCAATGGTATCAGGTTGATCTTGTAGTCTTTCGTTATCTAAATAATGACAGCGGTGAAGTCTGGCCGACCGTTACAGACAACAGAGTTCTTGATGAGTCAATCAGACTGCAACCGTTTTCCCCGGAAACTGGCGATGACACCACTCTCTTTGAAATTCCTGAGGCTGACAAACGGCTTTCCAGACATCATGATATTGTACGAGATGCTTATATCGCTTTACCCAACAGTGAAATGATACTGAGCAAGCAGGTAGCAGCTCTTGGAAAAAATCGAAACTATCAGGTTATTACTCAAAAAGCGTGGCGAATGCCTGTAAGTTCAGAATCTGACAATCACCCAGTAGAAGTACGAGCAGCAATCAGTGGACAGGACAATCTGCTACTTGATGGAACCATCAGTATCAGTGAAGAGCGTTTTCTCCATGTAGATATTGATTTATGGCTTAATAAGTTAACTGCGGAGTCGCTCTACTCAACACTTTCCGGAAAAGCATACAGTAATGAGCTGAATACATCCGAGATTCTTACTTCCGACAGAGGTACAGATAATTTGATCAGGCCTGATAATGGTTCTGCCCCACTACGTATAACCGATAATTTTCAAATTAAGCAGAGAAGAAGAGTCAAAAATACCAATGAGATCCAATACATCGACAGCCCGGAAATTGGAGTGCTTTTCAAGTTAACACCTTATGAACGCCCTGAAACTCTGGTGGAAACTGGCATCAAAATATCAAAAGTGAGCAGCCAGTAACGGAGACTCGGAGTAAGCAGACTAACTTCTGATCTGCTTACTCATGATAAAACTGTTCTTATTACCTACACTCTGATACTCAACTTTATCCATCAGGCTTTGCACGATCGGAAGCCCTCTACCACTACAAAGCCAAGCAGAAGGGTCATCAGGATCTACTGGAAAATCTTTTGCTCCCAGCTTACTCTCGTCCATTGGCTCCCCCCAGTCACTGATTGTTAGTAACAGAGAAGATTGCAAAAGATTAACACCTACTTCAACCTTATGCCCCTTTTCATGCCCATAAGCATGCTCGATAGCGTTATTAACAATCTCAACAACACACAGCTCTAAACGGTTTACTTCTACCGGAGACAACGTAGTCATGGCACAGAGCCCCCGAACAGCCATAGCAACCAGCGTTGTATTAGCCAGCTCACTATCAATCTCAAGCCTGACCATCTGGCCTTTTTCTTCCGTCATGATTACTTCTCCTCAATGGCCTCGGTCACTGTTGGGAGAATGGTAAACAGCTTATCCATAGAAGTTAGGTTAAACAGGTCAAGTACAGCTGGCTGGGCTGCTGCCAGTTTCAGAGTCCCCTCACCTCCCATTTTTTTAAGAGTAGCCACCAATGCACCCAAGCCACTACTGTCCATAAAGCGAACAAGAGACAAGTCAATGACCATCTTAGAGTTTCCATTATCTATCTGATCAAAAAGGTAAACTCGGAAAGACTCAGAAATAGATGCATCAAGACGGGTTTCATCGATAGATACGATTGTATGCCCTGCTTCACTTTTTGATTCAAATGGCATGTCGCGCTCCTTGCGTCATTGGTCTATCAAAAATAATCCGGTAGCAACCCGCTTATGGTTGCCACTCCAGTATTAGATAAGTTACATCATCCTCAAAAACATCGGCTCCTGTCCATCTGATAATGTTTTCTTCAACCCGATTAATCATTGCTTTAATTGATTCGTCAAATGAATCTTGCAGCAAAGACTCCAATCGGGCTTCACCAAACATCTCACCTGAATTATTTTCACATTCTGTAACACCATCAGAGTACAGAAATAGCCTGTCACCGGGCTGAAGCTGAATAGTCACATTGTCATAAGTCATTCCAGGCATCATACCTATAGGAACCCCACCACTGGAGACTATCTCTACAGTCCTGCTATTACTTTTAAGCCAAAGTGGCGATGGGTGACCTGCCTGAGAAATTGTCACGGAACCGGTACGACTATTAATGATCCCATACGCAATAGTAAAGTACAGCATTGCTTCTGGTTTAGCCTGAAACTGCTCATTGAGGTTAACCAACACTTCATTCGGGGTTTTAACACGGTAAAAAGGCGGTTCATTAAATGACTCTTTAACTAAAGCACCTCCACCATCCTCACGCAGTATGTTATTCAATGAAAAAGAAAATAATGCGGACGGAATCCCATGCCCTGCGACATCCAGCTGGTAAAAACTGAGAGTTTCACCATCCAGCGCCTGATAACCGAACATATCACCGCCAAGAAAACGGCTTGGCTTAAAGTACCAGTTGAAATCTACATGCTGAATTTTCGCCGGCTCAGCCAGAAGGCGGGCTTGCGTCTGAGCGGCTGACTCCAAATCTTTTTCAATCGTCTCAATCTTATTTTCAAGGGCAGCCTTTAATTCAATGATACGGATCCCAGCATTCAAACGAGCACTGAGTTCATCAAAATCAACGGGTTTATTAATGAAATCATCGGCACCACGGTTAATTCCTTCTACCATGGCCTGACGATCTGACTTTCCGGTTAGAAGCATAAAGTAGACATAGTACCCTATATGACTTTTGCGGATAGCCTCACAAAGCTCTATACCATCCATGTTTGGCATCATCCAGTCACTGATAACAATCCGGATATTAGGATGGCTTTCCAGAACATTCAGTGCTTCATACCCATCTGATGCTTCGAAAACCCGATGCCCCTGCTTTTTTAAAACAACAGACAGAATCATTCTCTGGTCACGCGCATCCTCAACTATCAATATATCCATCAGTTTTCTTATCAGTAAGCTTTATATTGAATATAGCTATTATGTTATCGGCCCATCTGACAAAATCCTTCGAGTTGGATAGGCAAACGATGCCCCTTCTTCATCAACGATCCGTGCAATCAAGAGCAAAATAGCTTCCTGGGCCTTTAAAAAACCAACACGGTCAGTTCTTGTAATATGTGCACGGACCTGACACAGGAGTGCCGAATCATCGTAGCGGATAAATACCGCATAATGAGGCTCACGATCATCAACCTCAGATAACTCTTTAAGAGCCTCATCTATTTGACTGAGAACTCTAGGTATTTTTCCAAGGTCTTCATATCGCAGGGTGAAGTTTTCAACCATGCGACGGTTTTTCATTCGGGTAGCATTTTCAACAACAATACCCGTAAAAATCGAGTTAGGGACATAGATAGGTCGACGATCAAAGGTTCTTATTTTAGTGAGACGCCACCCTACCTTTTCAACATGCCCTTCAATGGATCGATCTGGAGAGCGAACCCAGTCTCCTTCAGCAAAAGGACGATCCAGCATCAACATCAATCCACCAAAAAAGTTAGCTAGCCAGTCTTTAGCTGCAAGACCAAGGATAATACCGCCAATACCACCAAAGGCCAGAAGCGTTGAAAGGCTATACCCAAAAACCTGAGCAAGGCTAAGCAAAGTAGAAATGACTATGACTAGCTGAAGTGAGCGGGCAATAACCGAATGAGACAGACGCTTACGCCATTGCTCTCCCATTCCACCAAGCAATGCCTGCATATTCAAACTAACTTCCCAAATAAACCAGGCGGGATAGATGGTGAAAATAATTTTCTGAATCAAATTCAACGTATCATTGAAAGCGACTCCCTCAAGCCCAGGCCAGAAGTGTGCAGAATAGAGAAAAAATAACACCCAAGGAATCGTCAGCAATGGTCTACGGACTATATTGATTACCAGAGGCCAGAAAGCACTCAAATTATCCTTCCACTTTATACTGGCTAACCATTTGATTCCGTAAAAGAAGGCTACTGCTAGAACAAAGGCAATAACCAGATGGTAATAGAAAGAAATAAATTCGGGTTTCATGCTCACAATCTTTCAGTGGCTTCAATTAGTTGTTTTTATAAATTGTAGTCAGTTTATTCTCTTAAGCCTTCCCACACCTTCTAAATCTGCAACCAAAAAGGGAGAATGCATACTAACCTATTAAAATATCTAGAATTTCACAGCTTCCAGAGGTGGAGATGCGTTCTGCTTTGGAAGTTCTACATCACTCTCATAATGAAGAGTATTCGGTATATCCAAAGTACGGGTTGGGAAGGCAATATCGGCATCATGACCGTGAATAATCTTGACTATCTCTAGTAACACCTTCTCTTGTATTAGAAGGTATGCCGCCCAATCTGTGGTTTTTGTAAAACAGTAGATCTGACAGTCAAGACTTGAGCCACCAAAACTGATGAAATTAACCATGATAATCTTATCCTGATCAATACCCTCATGACGTCGCAGATAGCTTCGAATATCCTCCAGAATAAGATTAACCTTCTCACTATCACAATACCTTAACCCAAAGACCTGTTTGATACGCCTATTCTGCATACGAGATGGGTTTTCAACAGAAATGTTCATAAAGGTCGAGTTCGGTACGTAAAGGGGGCGTCTGGAGAAGGTAAGAATTCGGGTCTGCCGCCAGCCTATATACTCTACAGTACCTTCAATTTTTTTATCTGGTGAGCTTATCCAGTCTCCTACCCGAAATGGCTTATCAACTTAGATCATCCACCCGCCAAAGAAGTTAGCCAGCATGTCTTTAGCTGCAAAACCCACAGCAAGCCCACCAACGCCACCAAAAGCAAGAATGCCTGACAGGCTATAACCTAAGGCCTGCATGGCAACCAGAACCCCGGTAATGATGACGGCAACTCTCATTAGGCGCCCCAAGGCAATAACCGACGTCTGATCCAGCTTCTTCTTTCGGTCAACCTGCAGATAACGATGTTCCAGCGCCTTTATGAATGAAATAAAAACCCAGCAGAAAAGAACAATAACCAACAGGTCCCGAAAACTCAGAAGCCTTTCAAAGATACTGTTTCCGGTCCCTTCCCAAATTTCTTCTGCTGACCAGCTCAGCCCGGCAACCCAGATAAACAGATAAACCGGTTTCTGACCTGCCGCAAGCAGAGCATCATCCCAGAAATTCTGAGTAGCTTCCGCTTTAGTCATGAGCTTGCCGAATATCTTGCCAGCAAGATACCGGATAAACGCTGTCAGAAAAACAGCAATCACAGCCTGCATAAGCCAGTCAGGAATGTTAACGGTTGTAAGGTATGAAAAGTCCATGGTTACACCACAACGCTTAACCAAAATGTGAAAATAAGGACTGGAAGAAAGGACTGAAGGCGCACGGGATAAATAACTATAAACCAGTACGTCAATTTTGAGAGAAAGTTACTGAAATTACTTGGTAATGATATCTACTGGGTATTGATTAAGGCATGGAAAAATCAGTCTGTTCCAAAAGCCTTGTTCAACATTGTACGTACTTGCTGGTAGCGCTCAGAGTTTTCAAGAGAGTCCCAATCAGTGTATGACTCCGGCATTAGTTTATCTGGGCCAGCAGCTTGCAAACAAGAGTCGTCTACTTCATCAAGAACATCCCGAACACCCTGACGATTACAGATAATCAGAAGATCACAGCCAGCATCCAAAGCGGCTCTGGCTCTAGCAGGGTAACTGCCAGTTTTCGCTGCTCCTTCCATCGACAAGCAATCACTGATAATAACCCCTTCAAATGCGAGCTGGTTTCTTAACACGCCTTTCAGCCATTCTGGTGAATAACCAACCGGACGCTCGTCAATAGCGGGAAACAGGATATGGGCTGGCATTAATGCCTCAACTCCCTTTTGAATCATGACCTGAAATGGTTCCATGTCAGACTGCGAGATTTCATCAAGAGTGCGACTATCCAAGGGAAGAGTCACATGAGAATCAGCCTCTACATTTCCATGGCCTGGAAAGTGTTTAATAACCACTGACATCCCCGCTTCATGAACTCCATCAACCCATAATGAGGCCAGATGAATCACCTGCTCAGCCGAACGCCCAAAAGCGCGATCCCCAACAATAGACGTTTTGCCATGATCAATATCCAATACAGGCCCAAGGCAAAGATCTACCCCACAGGCCAGTAACTCACACGCCATCAGCCAGCCTGACTCATAAGCCATATGATACTGCTGATCCGGTGCAAATGAGCCGTATGCCTGTGCAGGAGGTAGACGGGTAAACCCTTCCTTGAAGCGTTGAACGCGCCCACCTTCCTGATCAACACAAATTAAAAGATCTTGCCGAACGTCTCGAATCGCGCTGACCAGTGCAATTAACTGTTCCCGACACTGATAGTTTCTGGAAAAAAGGACAATACCCGCAACACTGGGCAAGGAAAGCAGCTGGCTTTCTTCGGCAGTAAGCTGAAGCCCCTTTAGGTCTACCAAAAGCACACCACGGTTCAAGCCAGATTGCACAAATATATCCTCTGAAAACAAAAAATATGCATCAGCTAAGCTGTATATTGATCCTGGTACCAACATCTATACGGTCAAACAGATCAATAATATCTGCCCCATGCATTCTGATACACCCCCGAGAGCCAGGCTCTCCCATCACTGCAGTATCTGGTGAACCGTGGATATATATGTAGCGACGCATGGTATCAACATTTCCAAGCCGGTTATATCCGGGCTCAAGGCCACTGAGCCATAAAATCCTGGTTAATATCCAGTCCTTTCTTCCAGGATACTGCTTTCGAAGTTGCGGTGAATAAATCTCACCCGTAAAGCGGCGCCCAATAAATACTGAATTAACCGGCAGACCAGCACCAATTTTAGCTCGGATTACATGCAGTCCAAGAGGTGTTTGCCAACTTCCCTCCTGTTGGCCAGTGCCTTTGCTGGCCGTTGAAACAGAGTATGTGTGACTCTTGCCACTCTTCTCGTGAAGCACCATCTCCTGACTGGAAATATGAACGGTAAGAAGCATCGGTTTAAAACTCTTTCTTGTAGAAACGGCCTTTCAGGTATGAGCTCTAAGACCTGCAGCCATGAAAGGAACCATTTTCCTCATGATTTCTTCCAGCTCATAGTTAACCCCGTAATCACTTTCAGCAATTGCCCGCAGAGCATTTGCTCCTGACAGGGTAAAAACTGCAGATCCGAGAATAAAATAAACTCTCCAGAACAAATCCCCCATTGGCAAGTTAGGGCATGCTTTTACCAGCAATTGGAGGTAGGCTTGGAACACATCCCCGTATACCTCCCGTAAATATTTCTTCAAATGCCCCTGCCCCTGGGTGTAGGCCAACCCAATCAGCCTCATACAGACAGAAAGATCCTCTGGGCTTCTAGGCTCAACAACCATAATCTGATCTACCAGCAAATGAAGTATCTCTTCCAGGTCAATGGCATCGTTATTATCCTGATATTTAACAAGCGCTTTGGAAAGCTTGCTGACAAAAGGATCTAAAAAACGGGAAAAAACAGCCTGAATCAGAGCTTTTTTAGAACCAAAGTGATAATTAACAGCAGCAAGGTTAACACCTGCCTTGCTAGTAATTGAACGCAGGGAGGTCTCTGCAAACCCATGCTCAGCAAATAACTTCTCTGCAGCGTCCAGAATCCTGTCTACTGTCGCTGACTGTGACATGCCTGTGTAACCTCCATTGTAAACATTTGTTTAAAACTAACGTTAGCAAACTAAAACATCAAGTCTGATTAATAAGTTCTGGTAGTTGCAGCCAACAAAATACTGTATATAATTACATGTACTGTATAAAAACACAGATTCAGATATGTATAAATTGACTAAGCGCCAGACTGAGATCCTAGAACTGATCAGGTCTCATATCGAAGAAACCGGCTTCCCTCCAACCCGAGCGGAAATTGCGCAGACATTCGGTTTCAGGTCTCCCAATGCCGCCGAAGAGCACCTTAGAGCACTTGCTCGTAAAGGTGCGATAGAAATCACCCCTGGAGCATCAAGAGGCATACGAATACCTGGCACAGAATACGCTGGCCTTCCTATTGTAGGACAGGTTGCTGCAGGAAGCCCCATTCTTGCCCAGGAGCACATCGAAGATCACTTATCCATAAACCCTGAATTCTTTTCTCCAAAAGCTGACTTCATGCTACGTGTAAAAGGGATGAGCATGAAGGACATCGGCATTCTTGACGGCGACCTACTCGCAGTCCACAAAACATCAACAGCTTCCAATGGACAGATTGTGGTTGCCAGAATTGATGATGAGGTCACCGTTAAGCGTTTTGAACAAATTAAAAACAGAGTTTACCTCCACCCGGAAAATGAAGAATTCAAAACAATCGAAGTCGATCTCAGTCTTGATACTTTTGCTATCGAAGGGCTGAGCGTAGGGGTCATCAGGAACTGAAAAAGCCTGTCCCTGACGATTCCTGTTGTAGAGGACCTGACATGCAAGCACTCACCGCATCATTAAATCAGAGCAGCAACGACGCTATTCATGACAATGAACCTGCCAGCTTTATTGATGAACTCATCATCTCAGGACCACCTTGGCAGTCTGGACGTTTTTTGAAGTCAGTTCTCAGTGAACTCGCCAATGACCAGGATCAGCGCTGGCTCACTTTGATACTGTCAAGCGAACAAGCTAAAAACACTATAAACTGGCTAAAGGCTTCTGGTATCAGTAGACATCGCCTACAGGTCCTCAATCCCTCAGCACAATCTGATCCGCTTAAGCTCACCCGAAAAGCCCTTGCCGCAGGAACCAGTCATACAGTAGTAAGCTGGATTAACCAAATGGATAGCAGAGCACTGTCTGAATTAGAGTCTGCTGCACGTTCAGGTAGGTGCCAAGGCCTAGCCATCAGAAACAGGGGATAGGATTGATTCCAACAAATCAATGCAGAACACGATTTTCCGGAATATATTCTTCAGCCTCAGATTCAGTTTTTCTCCCTACTTCAGCTATGCAGGCATCCAGCATAGCTCTTGCAACCTCAACCTGTTCACCCTGGAGAAAGTCAAGCAATTCCTGAGAAAATGACATAGTCACCAATGGCTCAGCGTTTTCTTCATCGCTACGACGCAATACAATTTCGCCGGAAGGTAATTCAACAATTTCAAGAAATGACGCTGACATAATTAGTGACACCAGAATTTAATGGTTAGCGATAAAGCATTGTGCATGAGGCTTTGGCCGCTTTCAAGACAACAGGAGAGATCTAAATCTGGACAGTAATATACAGTAAAGAACTCATCTGCAGACTGCTTACCACTCGAGGCTGAAGTTTCGACTATAGGTTACCAGCTCTTTTAGAGAATCAAGCACGGAAAGAAAACCCTCCATCTGATCAAGCCGAACACTATTGATACTGAATAGAGGAATTTCATTGCAATCAAGACTCTTCCGCTGAATAGGCATCGAGCATTCCAGATGGTTCTTTAACAACGCTGACAACCATGAGTCTTGCTGCTCAAGACGCTCAATATACTGTAGCTCAGAAGAAACCTCACCCTTATAGTGGACACTATTCATAGCCTCATCCAATGAGGGAAGCTGGTTTACCGGCAAACGGTAATTCGTCATAATTTCAGCAATTAACGACCGATAAGCCTGAACCATGGCATTCAGGCAGGCCTCACGGAATGCGGGCTTGGCAAGATCATCTGCTTCCTCCCAGGCATCCAGCAACAATCGGGAGTGAAAGAGCATTTTATTGGTATATCCCTGCCAATTGTTTGTCATAACCAACTCCATCAATCATCCAGGCACAACTTAGCGCTGCCGGGCCAAAAATTAATAACAGCCATAATACAACAGGGCTTAATAGCCCTGTTTCATGAACCAAGAGTGTGAGATAGACCTAACTGGACTGGCGCTTTTTAGTCTGCTTTTCATTCCAGCTACCCTCATCATAGGTAGCACTCCAACCAGTTGCCTTACCATCCAGCTCTGACATAACATACTGCTGCTTAGTCTTACGACTGTATCGAATAATTGCTGGGTTCCCGTCAGGATCCTGCCGGGGAGCATCCATCAGATAACCATACTTAGGGTCAATCATTGCCTGATGCGGCAATAATTCAGCAACCAGAGGAGCACGGGTTTCTCTGTTCTTGGGAAATTGACTGGCCGCAAGGAATAACCCGGAAGCCCCATCCCTGAGCACATAATGATCATCAACTTTGACACACTTTAACTCAGGCATGGGTACTGGCTCCATTTTGGGTGGAGCTGGCTCACCACTTTTGAGTAACTTTCTGGTATTCTTACATTCACTGTTAGTACAGCCAAAATACTTACCAAAACGCCCCGTTTTCAACTGCATTTCACTACCGCACTTATCACATTCAAGTACGGGACCATCATATCCTTTTAGCTTGTAACTCCCCTTCTCCACTTCAAACCCAGAACAATCAGGGTTATTACCGCAGACATGCAACTTCCTATGCTCATCAATCAGGTAGCTTTCCATAGCGGTAGAACACTTGGGGCAACGACGCATGGCTCTCAGGGCGTTAACCTCCGCATATTCATCATCTGCGTCTTCCACCTCTTCGCCAGGAACCAGGTTAATCGTCGTTTTGCAGCGTTCCTTCGGTGGCAACGAATAACCAGAACACCCAAGAAACACCCCGGTAGATGCCGTGCGGATCATCATTGGGCGGCTGCAGGTCGGACACTCAATGTCCGTCAGGGAGGGTTCATTTGAACGCATCCCCCCTTCACTCTGTTCAGCCTGTGTCAACTGAAGAGTAAAGTCCGTATAAAAATCATCAAGAACCTGCTTCCAGTTTTTTTCACCTTCAGCAATATCATCCAGTTTCTCTTCCATTCTTGCTGTGAAGTGAAAATCCATGAGTTCATTAAAGGACTCATTCAGACGATCAGTCACAATATCGCCCATTTTTTCGGCATAAAAACGGCGATTCTTCACTGAAACGTATCCACGATCCTGGATCGTAGAGATAATCGATGCATAGGTTGATGGTCGGCCAATCCCCTGTTTCTCCAGCTCCTTTACCAGAGCAGCTTCACTGAAACGAGCGGGTGGACGGGTAAATAGCTGCTTGGGGTCCAGTTTTTCAAGCTTCAGAACTACGCCTTTCTGAAGATCTGGCAGAATCACATCTTCACCTTTTCTGGCCAGAGGCTTTTGCACTCGGGTATAACCATCAAACTTCAATGTCCGTCCCCTGGCCTTGAGTTGATAGCCTTTAACATCGACAACCAGAGAAGTACTGAGATACTCGGCAGGTGTCATCTGACAGGCAACGAACTGACGCCAGATCAAATCGTACAGGCGCTCTGCATCCCGCTCCATTCCAGAAAGGCCATCGGGTTTTAACGTGACACTGGACGGTCTAATTGCCTCGTGAGCTTCCTGAGCACCAGCCTTACTGCTGTAGATATTCGGCTGCTCCGGGCAGTATTGATCACCATACTGTTTGGTAATAAATGAACGAGCACTTTCTAAAGCATCCTGACTCAGATTGGTGGAGTCGGTTCTCATGTAGGTGATATAACCTGCTTCATACAGACGCTGAGCCAACATCATGGTTTTCTTTACACTGAACCCAAGGCGTGTGCTTGCCGCCTGCTGCAGTGTGGATGTGATAAAGGGCGCAGAAGGCTTGCTCTGAGTTGGCTTATCTTCACGACTGGTCAGGGAGTATTGGCCCTGCTGTAGTTGGGTCAGAGCTTTATCGGTTTCGGCCTTGCTCGTCGGCCTGAAATTGACACCATTTTCCTTAACTACCTGAAAGCGAACAGCATCACTCCCTTTTGCCAGGAGATCTGCATAGACTTCCCAGTACTCTTCTGGAATAAAGCTTCGAATTTCCCGTTCACGTTCGACCACCAGCTTAACAGCAACGGATTGGACACGCCCTGCAGAGAGCCCGCGGGCAATCTTTGCCCAGAGAAGCGGGGATACCATATAACCAACGACACGGTCCAGGAATCGGCGTGCCTGCTGAGCATCGACTCGATCCTGATTCAACTGCCCAGGAGATTCAAACGCAGACTGGATAGCTTTTTTGGTAATTTCATTGAAGACAACCCGACGGTATCGATCTGGGCTTCCGCCGATGGCCTGCTGCAAATGCCAGGCAATAGCCTCTCCCTCACGATCCAAATCCGTTGCGAGATAGATGGTGTCAGCGCTTTCAGCCAGACGGATCAGTTCGTCAACGACTTTTTCCTTTCCCGGAAGAATCTGGTAATGCGCTTCCCAGCCATTATCAGGGTTGATCCCCATACGCTCGATCAACTGCTCACGGGCTTTGATTTTCTTACGGCGCTCACGCTCTTCAGGTGAGAGCTTTTTGGACTCAGCAGCGGCCTTGGCCCTGGCCTTTGTATCCACGGCTTTCTTCGGCCCACCTGCTGTTGGCAAATCCCGGATATGACCCACACTGGATTTGACAACAAAGTCTTTGCCCAAATATTTGTTGATGGTTTTCGCCTTGGCTGGCGACTCCACAATAACTAGCGATTTACCCATGCTGCCTTACACGTCCTGTCATCTGTTCCAATGTTCTGGCTGGTCAGATCTGTGAGCAGATAAATCGCCCATCATACTGAATAATCAGACCTGCTGAAATAGAGCTTTATCGCCAGAACAAGAAAAGCCGGGATAGAAATTGCTTCAATATATAAGGCGAAGTCAATAATCGGTCAAGGAAAACCATCAACCTCTTTCCTGTAAAGGAGTGGGTTATTTTCCTGTATGATCCAGCGCAAAGCCTTATTTCTTGCACTTTAAAGCCACTATTCGACTCGAATATTCTGGTCACATTTTCATTCAGGCAAATCAATACTCAAACACCCGTAACAAAATACACTGCCTGATTTTCGCAATACTCTATCGATGCGAACCATGATATTTTCATGGTAATCAGTAACGGCTGAAACCCTTAAACGCTTAACACGGTTTTACCTGATAACTCAACCATAATGATTCAGAATCACACCTCCCAATTGAAAACCAACGGGATAATACAAACCTGAAACCAACATTTTCGATTGCTCAAACCATCAGCGAACTAATAAAACGCTCTGACAAAAAAGCCCGGGAAGAACCGGGCTACTGGCTGTAGAGAGTGATTATAACAGACACGTTAAAACGATGATCAAACCCTTTCAAAAATAGTGGTTATGCCTTGACCAAGGCCCACACACATCGTGGCCAGCCCCACTGTTCCACCATTTTGTTTCATAACATTCAGAAGTGTTCCTGAAATTCGCGCTCCTGAGCATCCAAAGGGGTGACCAAGAGCAATTGCCCCACCATTCAGATTAACCTTTTCGTCCATCTTATCCAGCAACTTAAGGTCTTTCAGGACAGGCAGTGCCTGAGCTGCAAAAGCCTCATTGAGCTCTACATGATCAATATCATCAATAGTCAGCCCTACGCGCTTAAGTGCCTTCTTACTGCTTGGAACCGGACCATAACCCATGATGGAAGGGTCAACGCCGGCAACAGCCATTGCCCTGACCACCGCCATTGGCTGCAAACCCAAGTCTTTAGCACGCTGGGCAGACATAACGATCATGCAGGAAGCGCCATCGGTAATCTGTGAGGACGTTCCTGCAGTCACAGTGCCCTTTGGGTTAAATGCAGGTTTAAGCTGCGAGAGAGCCTCTACCGTCGTTTCAGGACGGATGGTTTCATCCTGCGTGAACAGACAAAGATTGCCATCAGCGTCATGCCCCTGCATGGGAATAATTTCATCTTTAAAATGACCCGCTTCGGTTGCCGCCCAGGCGCGCTGATGGGAACGGGCTCCAAACTCATCCTGAGCCTGACGACTGATACCGTGCATGGTACCCAGCATTTCTGCGGTCAGCCCCATCATACCGGCCGCCTTGGCTCCGTACTTGGACAGCCTTGGGTTCGGATCAACACCGTGCATCATGCCCACATGTCCCATGTGCTCTACACCACCGATGACAAAGACATCACCATTATTGGTCTGTATGGCCTGAACGGCTGTCTGCAAGGCACTCATGGAGGATCCACACAGACGGCTGACCGTCTGGGCACTGGAGGTATGAGGAATCGGTGTCATCAGCGACGCCATTCGGGCAATGTTCCAACCCTGTTCTAGGGTCTGATTTACACAACCCCAGATGACATCTTCCACCTCAGCCGGGTTCACTTCAGGATTTCGATTCAGTACACCGGTGATCAACTCGGCGGACAGGGTGTCAGCACGCACATTACGGTACATTCCACCCTTGGAGCGCCCCATTGGGGTACGTCCATAATCAACAATTACCGCATCTCTTGGATTCAGGCTCATGATATTCTCTCTTTTATATTCCCTGAAAATGGTTCAATAACTTAAGACTCACGCAGTTACTCAGAGAGCCATCAACCGTAGAAGGTCTTGCCTTCACGAGCCATTTCCCGGAGCTTGTCAGTAGGTGCATACAGTGGGCTGATATGAGCATACTTATCTGCAAGCTCGACAAACGCCGCCACACCCAGACTGTCAATATACTTCAGGGCACCACCGCGGAAGAGAGGGAAGCCAATACCCATAATCAGTGCCATATCCGCTTCAGCGACAGAATCAACAATACCATCTTCAAGCGTACGAACGGTTTCCATGCACAGTGGCACCATCATGCGGGCAATGATTTCCTCATCATCAAAGGATTTTTGCTCCGCACAAACCTCATCCAGCAAGCCATAGACAGCCTCATCAACCACCTTCTTCGGCTTGCCTTTTTTATCCTGTTCGTACTGATAGAAACCGGCCCCGTTTTTCTGACCAAAGCGCTTGTTTTCAAACATCACATCAAGAGCGGTTTTGAAATCACGTTTCATGCGATCCGGATAACCTTCAGACATGACGCCCTCGGCATGGATACCGGTATCAATACCCACCACATCCAGAAGATAGGCAGGCCCCATAGGCCAGCCGAAACGTTCCATGATTTTATCCACCTGCTGGAAGTCAGCACCATCACGAAGCAGGGCTGAGAAACCACCAAAGTATGGGAACAGTACACGATTGACCATAAACCCAGGACAGTCATTAACCACCACCGGTGTTTTACCCATCTTACGGGCATACTCAACGACCGTTGCTACGGTTGCTTCGCTGGTCTTCTCGCCACGAATAACCTCAACCAATGGCATGGCATGAACAGGGTTAAAGAAGTGCATACCACAGAACTGTTCCGGACGCTTCAGGTCGCTGGCCAGTTCAGTAATCGAAATGGTGGAAGTATTGGAAGTCAGAACAGCCTTCTCTGAAACCTGGCTTTCCACGTCTGCAAGTACGGCTTTCTTGACCTTTGGGTTTTCAACAACGGCTTCAACAACAACATCAACGCCTTCAAAGTCACCGTAGGACAAAGTAGGCACAATATTATTCAGCACACTTCCCATCTTGCCAGCATCCATCCGCCCCCGGGAAACCCGTTTGGAGAGCAGTTTGGTGGCTTCTGCAAGGCCCAGATCCAGTCCATCCTGATTGATGTCCTTCATCAGAATAGGCGTGCCTTTCAAGGCTGACTGATAGGCAATACCCCCCCCCATAATACCCGCACCCAGCACTGCCGCTTTGTTGGTTTCAGCAGCAATACTGGCAGACTCTTTGGCCTTTTTCTTAAGTTGCTGATCGTTCAGAAACAGGCCAACCAGGGCATCACACACTGAAGACTTGGCCAGTTTGATAAATCCTTTGGCTTCCGCTTCAAGAGCCTTATCACGCTCCATGAAAGCGTGCTTCTGAATCGCCTTGACCGATGCTATTGGTGCCAGCATATGGGGACCGGCCTGCTGTTTTACGACGGCAGACGTGGTTTCAAAAACCATCATCGCTTCAACCGGTGGCAGTTTTAGCTTGCCTTTTTTCTCATGCTTTCTGGCCTGATAATCCAGTTCACCATTCATGCAGCGACGCACCAGGGCTACAGCAGACTCTTTCAATTTCTCAGGAGCAACCACCGCATCAACAGCACCTACTTTCAAGGCAGCATCAGGGCGATACTCTTTACCACTGGCAATCCACTCAACGGCGTTATCCGCACCAATCACCCTCGGCAGCCTGACGGTGCCGCCCCAGCCCGGATAGATACCCAGTTTCACTTCCGGCAAGCCAACCTTCGCTTCGGTGGAAAGAACCCGGTAATCCGCACACAGACAGATCTCAAAGCCACCACCCAGAGCAATGCCATTCACGGCCGCCACGGTTGGCATGTCAAGATCTTCAAAGCCAGAAAATACCTTATTCACCGTTATCAATTCGGCCAACAACGTTTCATCATCCTGCTTAAAAGTCTGGGTAAACTCATTAATATCAGCGCCAACGATGAATACCTCTTTACCACTGGTGAGAATAAGGCCCTTGATACCTTTATCAGAACGGATGGCATCCAGCGCAGCGGCAAGATCCTCAATAGCAGAACGACTGAACTTATTGACACTTTCGCCGTCGAGATTGAACTGCAATTCGGCGATACCATCTTCCACAGGCAAAACCCTGAACGCCTTCCCCTGGTAGATCATGAACTTCTCCTTTCGGATTGAAGATAGATAGGCTAACAATGACGAAACGATCTGCCAGCTTAAACAGGCTGATCTTTTTTTCCATTAACAATGGTAGCTATCTGATTATTATTGCTTTACTTCCTGACTTTACCCTGGCAGGTACCAAGTGCTTCCCAGCAAATTCATACACTTGTTTGAATTTAGTGCTTACCTTCTGTGAAATGGTGTTTAAAGTCAAGTCTGAAAAAGCATGAAGATGCCACCTTTCCCCATACTTACACAAGAATGATCATTGACAAAATAACAACTTACGAATCTGGATCATTGTTTATGGTGAATTACCGGACAGACAGCGAAGAAAACCATGAATAAAAGCAAAATAGGCCTTACAATAGACATGCCATGACTTGAGAAGCGTTCATGCACACCATGAACCCCTCAATGTATTTTATTGATTTCATGAGGAATCGCGACAGCGGTCTGGCCATCCAGATGTTA
The DNA here is from genome assembly GCF_965196975.1 of Endozoicomonas sp. Taxonomy (NCBI): domain Bacteria; kingdom Pseudomonadati; phylum Pseudomonadota; class Gammaproteobacteria; order Oceanospirillales; family Endozoicomonadaceae; genus Endozoicomonas; species Endozoicomonas sp. The sequence goes on along the minus strand of NZ_OZ239981.1, from coordinate 1,610,734 downwards.
TAGGGCGGATCACTTTTTGCATCTATTGAAGAAGGAAGACAGCTTATGAGCCTCTACAAGCACGTTCTGGTTGCGATCGATTTGTCCGACGAAGCCGATGAGGTGCTCGAGAAAGCAAAATCCATTGCCGAAAAAAATCAAGCCAGACTGACCATGGTTCACGTTGTTGAACCACTCAGTGTCGCTTATGGCAGTGATATCCCTCTCGACCTCACCACCCTTCAGGATGAAATCACCGAACAGGCAAGAGAGCGCATCGCCCGCCTGGCTGATTCAATCCAGCTGAAGAAAGGTGAACAGCATGTCGTCTATGGACGACCCGAGCGGGAAGTTCATCGAATTGCTGAGGAGTCAGACGTTGATCTGATTGTCGTTGGCAGCCATGGCCGTCATGGACTGGCACTGATCCTCGGTTCCACTTCAACCAGCATCCTGCATGGTGCCAACTGTGATGTACTGGCTGTAAGAGTCGGCAAAAACAACAGTTGATCTCTTTACTAAAGAAGAGCCACCCGAAAACCCTATGGCTCTTCTTGATCCCTACATATTGTCCAGCTCTTCCCAGCGTTCCATTTTCTGTTCTATCAACTCATTCAGCTCAGCCAATCTGCTCAGAACAGATTGGACTTCAGACTGATCTCCCTGATAAAAGCTCGACTCAGCGGTTTGAGCTTCCAACTCACCCAGCTCTTCTTCAAGCGCCTCGATCTCACCTGGCAATGCATCCAACTCACGCTGCAGTTTGTAACTGAGTTTCTTTTTAACCGGTTTGCTGGCAGCTTCAGTCTGACTTGGCCTCGTTGTGACCTTTTCCTCTTTTTTGACAACCTGAGTTTCAGCCACCAAATTGGAAATTGAACCTCCCTGGTGCAACCAGTCATCAAATCCACCAACATACTCACTGATATGACCACCTGACTCAAACACCAGAGTACTCGATACCACATTATCCAGAAATGTCCGGTCGTGGCTCACCAACAGAATGGTGCCAGTAAACTCCACCAGCAATGATTCCAGAAGTTCCAGTGTCTCAACATCCAGATCATTGGTAGGCTCATCCATCACCAACAGGTTAGCCGGCTTGCTGAACAAGCGAGCCAGAAGAAGACGGTTTCTCTCGCCACCCGAAAGCGCCTTGACCGGAACACGACAGCGGCCAGGGGGAAACAGGAAGTCTCCCAGGTAACCAATGACATGACGACTTGAGCCATTAATGGAGATACTCTCACGGCCTTCAGCTACGTTATCAATGACCGTTTTCTCAAGATCCAGCTGATTACGCAGCTGGTCAAAGTAAGCCACCTCAAGCTTGGTCCCCATTTTGACAGAACCCGATTCTGGCTGGAGATTACCCAGAAGAATGCTTAGCAGCGTTGACTTCCCAGCCCCATTGGCACCAATCAAGCCAATCTTGTCACCACGCATAAGCCGCAGATTGAAGTCTTTGATAACGGTATGCTGATCAAAGGACTGGGATATATTCTTAGCCTCAAGAACCAGCTTTCCTGATGACTCTCCCTGCTCCAGTCCAAAACTGGCATTGCCCTGAACTTCGCGACGCTGACGACGCTCATCCCTGAGTTTTTTCAGGTCACGAACCCGTCCTTCATTACGGGTACGGCGTGCTTTAATCCCCTGACGGATCCACGCCTCTTCCTGTGCCAGCTTTTTATCAAACAAGGCATTTTGCTCAGCCTCAACCTCAAGCGCATGAGCCTTACGCTCCAGAAAGGTTTTATAGTCACATTCCCAGCTGGTCAGCTGACCTCGGTCAAGTTCAATAATACGGGTCGCCAGCGACTGGAGAAATGAACGGTCGTGGGTAATAAAAAGCAGGGCTCCGGAGAAATCCTTCAGCTGCTTCTCAAGCCAGTCTATAGCAATGATATCAAGGTGGTTAGTCGGCTCATCCAGCAACAATAGATCAGGTTCTCCCACCAGCGCTCTGGCCAGTTCAACCCGCCGACGCCAGCCACCGGAAAGCTCTTTCATCTGTTTTTCAGCAGGAAGCCCCAATTTCTGAATAACCGTATCCACCTTCTGACTGAGACTCCAGCCATCTACGGACTCAAGCTGTTGCTGGACTTTCTCCAATGCTTTCATATCAGCATCAGTGCTGATATTCATGGATAAGGCATGGTAGCGACTGATCAGTTCGCCAACAGCCTCAAGGCCTGAGGCAACCACATCATAAACTTTTTTCTCATCCTGATCTGGAAGATCCTGGTTCAGAACCCCTACTTTCAGGCCCGGTTTACGCCAAAGGGTGCCATCGTCTGGCAGAATACTGCCCGACACCAGCTTCATCATGGTAGACTTGCCTGCGCCATTGCGGCCTAATAAACAGACCCTCTCACCTTTTCGAATCTGAAACTCGACATGATCCAGCAGGGGTTGGTCGCCATAAGCCAGGCTGACCTTTTCGAATCTAAGTAACGGCATTATCCATCCAAGCGGTGAAGCCCTTTGCCAGCTATCACCACCAGCAAAAGTTTCTCAACGGAAAGTGTTGAATAAAAACGGGCTAGAATAGCGCCAACCACCAGCAATGGGTAGAAGTATCACTGTTTTTTCAGGCAAATCGCTACGATCAAAGCCATTAACTGGCAAAGTAATAAAGGCAGAAAAGCCAACTGGTAGTCCTGAACGGACAAAGCACTTAACCCATCATGCCCAATGCCTTCCAGGATAAACCCTATCAGCAACTGCATGATCGGACCTGCTAACAGCATGGAGCCATTGGTGACAGCCAACAGAATTCCAACCCGCTCTGGAGGACTGATACTTTTCACTACAGAGAATGCCAGCATATACCCACCACTACTGATCCCTGCCATAAAGCAGACGATCCCCATGAGTACCATCGAGCAAGGGTAAAATATCAAGATGCTGAACAATACTGGCGAAGTAACAGCACATGCCACCATTACTTTTCGAGTAGACCCCAGCAAACAAGCGATCCAGCCCAGAAGTGGAGCGCCAATAGCAGCACCGATAAAAATTAACGCAACCATATCAGCAACGGCTTCCTGTTCCCCAGGGAAGCGCTCATAAAAGAAAGGGATTCCCCATAGGCCACCAAAACTGGTGATAACAGCAAAAAGGCCAAAGCCATACAGGCAGCAGAGGGTTAAGGAGGTGCGATCCAATGGGGGCTTATCACTCGCGCTGATCTCAGGCCCACTATCACACCCCACGTCATGCAACCTGACATCACTCACAGATACGGGTGGAGTACTTTTAACAAAGATGGCAATCATGCCGGCAAGTACAACGCCAAAAATTGCAGCAGCCTGCATTGCACCCTGCCATCCATAAGCTGCCATGAGATTTGGCAGTATCAGTGGACCAAGCCCTCCACCGGCTAAGGCAAAAGCTTCTATTGCACCCGCCAGTGTTGGAAAATAGCGTTCTGGAAACCAGCGGCTGGCCAGGGTCATACACACAACAATTACCGGTGAAGTCACCACCCCCATGAACGCCCGGGAAGCGCTGGCTGATAGCATGCTTCCAGATATACTGAACCAGTAACAGCAAACAGCCATCAAAACACTGCAAGTCACCAGTAATAACCGGGCATTGCAGTGATCCGCCAGATAGCCTCCCGGCACTTGAAAAAGCAGATAAAAACAGAGGAAGCTGCTCGTTAACCAGCCAATATCTGCAACATCAAGGTCGAATGCAGACATCAGCTGAGGAACCATTACGGATGGCGCCCCCTGAAGCAGAAATTGATAAGAGCAGAATAGAGCTGCAATCGAGCAGATAAGAATGCCTCTGAGGCTTATAGAACTTGTCGCCACCTTACTTACTCCCTAACTATCCCTATACCCTTTCCCTGCCTAAAGCACCAGCAACATGGGACATGAGCATGATTAGATTAGATGGCAAATGAAAAGTTCATTAAGAAATCAACACCTGACAATTGAATTTGGAGTTATCAACGATCACAGGCTTACAAGAACAGAAAGATAGCCTGAAAAATGCGGAAAACAGGGGGATTTTCCGCAGGCAGAGAGGTCAGGTTTACGGCAGAAATGCGCAATCAAGAGCGAAACTTCATCACCTAAAATGACGGAGTTATGCGCTCAATAACTCTACCCATTCCAGGCGCAAGAATGTCCATATCCAGAACCAGAGCCATTCCTGTTTGGAAAGTTGGGCCTGCCTTAGGGGTTCCGTCGCACAGTAGACCAGTCAAATAGCCGACCATTGGCATATGACTGGCCAATAGCACCACACCGGAGTCAGGAAGGGATTCGAGCACTTTAACAGGATTACCGTCAGGCTCCAGCTCATCCAATGTCTCTAACTCAAGTCGAAACTCCTCTGCAGCAATGGAGCCTGTTTGCTGAGCTCGAAGGTAAGGACTGGCAATAACACGATCTACCTTGTGGCACATTAATGAAGAAAGGGTATCAGTCACCTCTCTAACTCCCTGCTCAGTGAGACTCCTTTCCCTATCAGAAGCAGCGGACCATGAAGCCTGACCATGACGCATAATGATGAGTTTCATATACTTTAATCGCTATTTCTACCGCTCAGGTCTTTTTCATCAGAGCCTGAAGATGCCCTACCTTGACCAGAAGCAGGCCAGTCTGAGAAAGGGTATGGCTTGATGTCTGAGTTGTAGGTCAGGAATCCGGCAATCTGGAAGATGTACTGATTCACACCAGCACTGAATTTCAGCAGACGATCATTTGGCTCACTCATAATGAACCCATGAACAGCCTGCACAATGGCAATCAACATCACCAGAAATGCTGACAGATAGGCCACAACACCAAAGACCACCATAAAGACAAGCCTCAACCAGCGAGACTCAGATTTAAGATTATTAACTACCTTCTCATCCATTGCGCTTCTCTCCAAGCTGTCTTAGTTGAGTCCAGCAATTATCTGGACATAAACTCAACATCCGTTTTCTGCTCACGGAGCATCATTCCCTTAACAAGAGCGCCAATGGCATTGCCCTCAAAAATAATGCTGTACAAACCATCGACAAGAGGCATATACACCCCCAGTTCATCGGCTTTTTGCTTCACCTGTTTAAGGGTATTCACGCCTTCTGCAACCTGACCAAGCCTAGATTCAGCCTCATCGAGAGAGCAACCTTCACCCAAGGCAAAACCAACACGGAAATTTCGACTCAAATCAGAAGTACAGGTTGCAATAAGATCACCTACCCCTGCCAGCCCCAGAAATGTCATCGGGTTAGCGCCAAGCGTTACAGCGAAACGACTCATTTCCGCCAAACTTCGAGTAATTAACATGCTTTTGGTATTTTCACCCATACCCAGTGCTGCACCAATACCAGAAACAATGGCATATATGTTCTTCAATGCGCCTGCCAACTCCACACCATAAACATCGTTGTTGGAATAGACTCTGAAATAATCACAGTGCAGTACAGACTGTATAATCTGACACAAGCCTTCATCTTCACTGGCAATCACTGTTGCAGTCAGTGCTTTAGCAACGATCTCACGAGCCAGATTGGGCCCACTGAGCACACCAATGCGGGCACTTTCAACTTCCTCCACCAGAATCTGACTCATTAGATCAAAAGTAGCCGGCTCAATTCCTTTCGTAGTACTAATGACGATCTTGCCAGAAAGCAGCCCATTCGTTTTTTTAACCACTTCTCTGAAAGATTTACTGGGGATAGCGATAAAAACAATATCTGCTTGTGAGACTACGGCCGCCAAATCATTACTTGCACTAACGGAAGAGTGAATTTTGAACTCGGGCAGATACCTGGCATTGACATGATCATCATTAATGCTCCTGACCTGCTCTTCATCTCTCATCCAGAGTTTTACTCTGTGACCATTGGTTGCGGAAATATCAGCCAGAGCCGTTCCAAAACTGCCACCGCCAAGAACAGCGATTCTATATTCATTGGCACCACTTTCTAAGGTACCATGTGGCCTGTCTGTCATAAAGTTGATCCCAATTTACACACTCAAAGCTGCTTTAAGATGTCTAACAAGCCGCTTAATAATAAAGCATTATTTAATCACACTAGCGGATAGGGTTGCACAGAAGATACCTGTCAGGCACTGAATTTTATCCATCAATAGTGAGCTTTTTTAAAATTGTACTATAGTACAAAGCTAGCAAACCATTACTGACTGTATTACCTTTACCCTCCATATGACTATATTTGCCTCTGCAGGCTCATTAACATCTTAAGCCAGTTTTGCAATAGGCCTGACGCTTATCGTCTTTCTGGTAATAAAAAGCTACGAAACTTATCATTGACTGCTGTTTCAGCAGTTCAGTGTTGTCTTTTTGTTACAAACAGGCCAACAGCACTATGACAGACAAAAAGCAATGGTATAGTTCATCTCCGGAACGATAGTAATGCATTTTGCAAGACTGTTAGGATTAAGCGGGGTCATAGACCCCTGATGTGAACGCCGTATCGGCAGGGAAGTCCCGATCAGAGTATCGGCTCCCGGGTGTCATCACTGGCCTGATGCCATGCAGGTGCTGGACCTTCCAGGAACCAATAAACTAATGAAGCAACCATTTAAACAAAACTCCTTCAGTAAAGAAGATTTGTTGCGCTGTTCTCAGGGCGAACTCTTTGGTGCAGGTAATGCTCAGCTACCAGCACCAAATATGCTGATGCTTGATCGCATCATTCGCATTTCTGAAGAAGGTGGTGCCTACGGAAAAGGCGAGATCATTGCAGAACTGGATATTAATCCAGACCTCTGGTTTTTCTCCTGTCACTTCCCGGGAGATCCTGTCATGCCAGGATGTCTCGGACTTGATGCCATGTGGCAGCTGGTTGGCTTCTACCTGGGCTGGATGGGCAACCCAGGACGGGGGCGCGCTCTTGGCAGTGGCGATGTAAAGTTTACAGGCCAGATTCTGCCTACTAACAAAAAAGTAACATACCGTATTGATATTAAACGTATCATCGCACGTAAACTGGTTCTTGGTATTGCTGACGGAACGGTCAGCGTTGATGGTCGGGAAATTTATACAGCGGAAGGGCTACGAGTAGGTCTCTTCCAGAACACTGACTCTTTCTGATTTCACTAATCCCTCTTACTGAATTAACGAGGGACATCTGAAATCTGACTCTGGTTTTTCTGACTTAAACAGGCTATTCAGGTTGACATCAATGAAACGTGTTGTAGTTACAGGGATTGGAATCACATCCTGCCTGGGTATCACCCAGGATGAGGTAGCCGAGAGCCTTAAACTTGGGCGCTCTGGTATTCGCTTCAATGAAAGCTATAAGGAGCATGGTTTTCGAAGCCAGGTATCCGGCACAGTAGACATCGATTTCGAACAGTTTATTGACCGTAAAACCCTGCGCTTTATGGGCAACGCCGCTGCATATGCCTACATTGCCATGAAACAGGCCATTGAAGATGCTGGCCTGACTGAAGATCAGGTTTCCAACCCTCGAACTGGACTGATTGCTGCGTCTGGCGGAGCTTCATCAGAGAATATTGTCGACTCTGCTGACATTATGAGAGAAAAAGGTGTCAAGCGCGTCGGCCCATACCGTGTCACCCGCACCATGGGTAGCACCGTTTCAGCCTGCCTTGCTACCCCTTTTAAAATCAAGGGCGTTAACTATTCAATTACCTCTGCCTGCGCAACCAGCGCACACTGTATCGGCAATGCCATTGAACAGATCCAGCTGGGCAAGCAGGACATCGTCTTTGCCGGTGGCGGTGAAGAGGAGCACTGGACGCAAACCGGTCTGTTTGATGCCATGGGTGCCCTGAGCACCAAGTACAATGAAACACCTCAGCAGGCTTCCCGCGCCTACGATGCCGATCGTGATGGCTTCGTTATTGCCGGTGGTGGTGGCATGATCGTTGTCGAAGAGCTTGAGCACGCTAAAGCCCGCGGTGCCAAAATTTATGCTGAAATCACCGGCTACGGTGCCACTTCCGATGGCTATGACATGGTCGCCCCTTCTGGTGAAGGTGCTGCACGCTGCATGCGCATGGCCATGGAAACCATTAAAGCCCCTATCGATTACATCAATACTCACGGAACCAGTACACCGGTCGGTGATGTGGCTGAGTTGAAAGCGCTTCTTGAAGTATTTGGTGATAAGATGCCAGTCATCAGCTCCACCAAATCACTTTCCGGCCACTCTCTGGGAGCCGCCGGTGTTCAGGAAGCGATATACTGCCTGCTGATGATGAAGCACAACTTCATCACAGCTTCTGCTAATGTTCAGAATCTGGATGAAGCGGCTAAAAACATGCCAATTCTGACTGGTGAAGCCCGTGAACAAACCCTGAACCGGATTATGTCCAACAGCTTTGGCTTTGGTGGTACTAACGCATGTCTGGTATTTGATCGTTATCAAGGATAACGGTTACTAACAACACAAAAAAAACCGGCGTTAAAGCCGGTTTTTTTGTGTGCGGGCAGGCGTATTTATCGAACGAAAATACAAAGCTGGCAATCCGACCTCATTACCCCCCATAAAACACACTCTAACTCTAACTCCCCAACCATCGTTCTCTGAAAGAAGAACTCAATGGTTATAATATTTACTCTTTTTTACTATTTCTTTTAGTACTTTTTAGAATGATTACACCAGACCAGCACCGCATGAATAGTGCCAATACATACAAAATCTCAGCAAATTTTCGAAATAGCTAAAACAAATTATAAGAATTTACCGAAACAAACTCTTTGAAAGATAAAAAACCGTCTAAAATACCACAAATCAAAAAATAATCATTGTGATCTGCATCAAAACACGAAATGCACAATTTCTGTACAGTCCGCGCCAACTGATTAATTACTGACCGGATAACACCACATGTCACAAACCTTTACTCAATCCATTGCTGTAAATGATGCCTCGACGGGCGGTTGGGAGAAACGTGATACGGAATGGATGCTGACACTGTTTGGCACTGCAATTGGTGCAGGCGTTCTATTTTTACCAATTAACGCAGGTCTTGGCGGTATCTGGCCTCTGATCCTGATGACCATCCTTATCGGTCCGATGACATTTCTGGCTCACCGCGGTCTCAATCGCCTGTGCCTGTCCTCCAAAAATCCACAGGCCGATATTACCGAAACCGTTACAGAGCATTTTGGTCAAAAGGCGGGCAGCCTGATCACTCTGGGCTACTTTGCTTCCATCTACCCTATCCTTCTGATCTATGGCATTGGTATTACCAACACCGTCAGCTCACTGATGATTAATCAGCTGGGGATGGAAGAACCAAACCGCGCAATCCTGAGCTTTGTTCTTGTAGCTGCCATGGTGAGCGTTATGGTCGCCGGTCAAAAGACCGTACTGAAAGTCACCAACGCGATTGTATACCCTCTGATTGCTGTACTTTTTGGTACCTCTCTGTACCTGATCCCCCAGTGGAATACTGCCCAGTTTGAAGCCTCTGTTTCCGCTGGCGACTTTTTGAAAACTGTTTTTCTAACCATTCCAGTGCTGGTATTTGCATTCAACCACTCACCAGCCGTCTCTTCTTTTGCATCAACCTATCGTAAGGAGCTGGGCAACAACGCGGAACATCAGACCAGCAAGACACTTAAGCGCACCACCATGATGCTGGTCGGCTTTACCATGTTCTTTGTTTACAGCTGCGTTCTTACCCTGTCTCCAGCAGAGCTTCTTCATGCCAAAGCTGCAAATCTGCCAATTCTGTCCATTTTTGCAGAGCGTACTGATAATCAGATCTTTGCCTGGCTCGCTCAGGTAGTTGCAATTGTTGCGATCTCTTCATCCTTTTTTGGTCACTACATGGGAACCCGCGAAGGACTGCAGGGCATGATCGTTAATCGTGCAAAAGCACAGGGCAAACAGGTAAATATGAAAGCCATCGATAAAGGCATTATCGTCTTTATCACCCTGTCAGTGTGGGCTGTTGCTTATGCCAATGTCAGTGTAATGGGCATGATCGAATCATTGGTTGCCCCAATCCTGGCGATGATTCTGTTCATCCTGCCGGTATACGCGACCCATAAAGTGCCTGCAATGGCCAAATACCGCTCAAAAGCCAACATCTTCACCGTTGTGATGGGCTTGATTGCAATTACCGGTTTCATTACTTCCCAGCTGATCTGACTCCCTACCGGGGCTCTGGCTGCCCCGGAACAATCACAATCATCATTCGGAAAACCGGGAGAGCGGATAGCTCTCCCGTAATATCAGTCCAGAACAAATGACGGCACAATAAGATAAGAAATTTTTATGTAAAAATATCTAAACAGCCATGGGCATTAACAAGGCAACAGGCTGAAAGATATTAATAATGTCGCCGTTTTCTTTAAATCTTTTTATAGAGCCAGCAAAGACTATGCTCAGCATTTTTGATATTTTCAAAACAGGCATTGGCCCATCCAGCTCACACACTGTTGGTCCAATGTGGGCAGGCCATCGTTTTTTAAATGAGCTTGAAGAAAAAGGCATCCTGTCCAGCATCTCATCCATTCGTGTTGGCCTGTACGGTTCACTGGCGCTGACTGGTGTAGGCCATGGAACCGATAAAGCCACCCTTCTTGGCCTTGCGGGTTATCGTCCGGACACTATTGACCCAGATGAAGCCGATCAGATTTTTGAAAACATCAAAACAAATAAAGCACTCGAGCTGGCCGGTAAGCACTCCATTGAGTTTGATTACGATACACACCTGATTTTCCATAACGGAGAAACGCTGCCTGAGCACCCTAATGGCATGCGAATCTTCGCTTCCGACAAAAATGGTGTTGTGGTTTATTACAAGTCTTATCTCTCCATTGGCGGTGGCTTTGTCGTCAGTGCCGATGAGTTCAATCAGCCAGAGGCAGCCAACAGCTCTGAAGATTCATGTCAGATTCCTTACCCTTTCAGAACAGCCGCAGAGCTTCTTGATCTATGCCATGAACACAATCTGACCATTGCTCAGTTGAATATTGAGAATGAAGTTGCCCGACATAATGGTGATGTGGTCCTGGTAAACGACAAGATTGATTCCATTTGGGAAGTCATGCACGCCTGCATCGAACGAGGCCTGCGAATGGAAGGAACCCTTCCGGTCAGCGGCCTGAAGCGCCGTTCAGCTGATATGCATAAAAAGCTGACCAGCAACCCTGAAGCCATGCTGATGGATCACTTTGCCATCATGGACTGGGTAACCCTGTTTGCCATGGCGGTTAATGAAGAAAATGCCTGCGGGGGGCGTGTAGTCACGGCACCGACAAACGGTGCTGCCGGCGTTATCCCGGCAACCCTGGCGTACTACACCCGCTTTATCTCCCGAAACAATCAGCAGGGAGTTCGTGATTTTATTGCCACAGCCGCCGCCATTGGCTCGCTGATCAAGATGAATGCGTCTATTTCCGGTGCCGAAGCTGGCTGTCAGGCGGAAGTAGGCTCTGCATGTTCAATGGCAGCCGCAGCGTTAGCTGCCGTTCAAGGAGCAACGATGGAACAGGTGGAAAATGCCGCTGAAATCGGTATGGAACACCACCTGGGGATGACCTGCGATCCAATTGCCGGACTGGTTCAGATTCCATGCATTGAGCGCAATGGAATGGCCGCCATCAAAGCGATTACCGCAGCCCGTCTTGCCATGCGTGGTGATGGTGATCATGCAGTATCTCTGGACAGCTGCATTGAAACCATGTACCGGACAGGGCTCGATCTTCAGGCAAAATACCGTGAAACATCATTGGGCGGCCTGGCCGTTTATGCCAAGGCTCAACCCATCAAAATAGTCAAAATGGTATCCTGAAAGTTGTCATCGTTTTGATACAAAAAAGGCGAAGTCATGACTTCGCCTTTTTTATTGTTAACTCACTTTTTTTCAGACTGCCATTTCCAGCAACAGCTTGTTAAGACGCTGAACATAAGAGGCTGGATCATCCAGCTGACCACCAGCCGCCAGACTGGCCTGATCAAATACAACACGGGTCAGATCGGCAAACCGGTCTTCATCAACTTCTTTATCCAGTCGACCAACCAGTGGATGCTCAGGGTTAATCTCAAAGATCGGCTTGGACTCCGGCATGCTCTGGCCTGCAGCTTCCATAATACGGCGCATCTGCATGCCCATATCATTCTGACCAACCACTAGGCAGGCTGGTGAGTCTGTCAGACGATGAGTAACCCGCACATCCTCAACATCAGAGCCCAGTACATCCTTGATACGCTTGATCAGATCTTCATTCTCTTTGGCGGCCTCTTCCTGAGCCTTCTTCTCTTCTTCAGAATCCAGCTTGCCGAGATCCAGATCACCACGGCCAATATCGACGAATGACTTGCCATCAAACTCAAACAGGTGCGACATCAACCACTCATCAACACGATCAGAAAGCAACAAAACTTCCAGGCCTTTCTTGCGGAATACTTCCAGGTGAGGACTGTTAGCTGCCGCTTTAGGTGTCTCTGCCGTGATGTAGTAGATCTTGTCCTGACCTTCCTTCATCCGGGCAACATAGCCTTCCAGCGATTGATCCTGCTCAACACCCTGACTCTCAGTCGATGAGAAACGCAGCAGTTTGGCAATACGCTCACGATTGGCATAATCTTCAGCTGGCCCCTCTTTCAGAACCTGGCCAAACTCCTTCCAGAAACTGGCGTATTGTTCAGGCTCTTTCTTGGCCAGTTTCTCCAGCATATCCAGCACCCGCTTGGTCAGCGCGGTTTTCATGCTGTCTACGGCTGGATCTTTCTGCAAAATCTCACGGGAAACATTGAGAGACAGATCATTCGAATCAACCACGCCCTTGATAAAACGCAGATACATGGGCAGGAACTCATCCGCCTGATCCATGATAAAGACACGCTGAACGTAGAGTTTCAACCCTTTCTGCATATCACGGTTATACAGGTCAAACGGTGCCTTGGCCGGAATATAAAGCAGGCTGTTGTATTCCAGTTTGCCTTCTACTCGGTTATGGCTCCACTTCAGCGGGTCGGCATGATCATGGCTGATGTGTTTGTAAAACTCTTTATACTCATCGTCAGTGATGTCGCTGCGGGAACGGGTCCACAGGGCTTTCGCGGTATTCACCGTTTCCCATTCTGGCGCCTTATCTTTGACTTCTGTTTCTTCCTCCTCTGCACCAGGCATCTCTTCTTTACGCATCAGGATTGGCATGGAGATATGGTCAGAGTATTTGCGGATGATATTACGCAGGCGCCAGCCATCAGCAAACTCTTCAGCTTCCGGCTTCAAGTGCAGAATAATGGTTGTGCCACGCTTGTCCTTCTCAATTGGCTCAACAGTAAACTCACCAGAGCCATCAGACACCCAGCGCACGGCCTCTTCTGCGTCTGCCTTGCGGGTTTCAACAGTCACCTTGTCTGCAACAATAAACGCAGAATAGAAACCAACACCAAACTGACCGATCAGCTGAGAATCTTTCTTCTGGTCACCCGTCAGTGTTTTCAGGAAATCCGCAGTGCCGGATTTGGCGATGGTACCCAGATGGGCAATCACGTCATCACGGTTCATACCAATACCGTTGTCAGCAATCGTTACGGTTTTGGCTTCCTTATCGAAATCCACCCTGATTTCAAGATTAGGGTCACTTTCCAGCAGCGCACTGTTATGGAGTGCCTCATAACGCAGCTTGTCTGCGGCATCGGAAGCATTGGAAATCAGCTCCCGTAAAAAGATCTCACGATTGGAATAGAGAGAGTGAATCATCAGGTGCAGAAGCTGCTTCACCTCAGTCTGAAAACCCAGAGTCTCTTTTTTCGCTTCAACTGTCATTAGAACCTCAATTCCGGTCAATCATCACATTGAGTATTTTGATAATCAGGAGATATGGGCGGTGATTGAGAATTCAACCCTCTGCAAGGCAAAGCTCAGATTCTATTGAGGGAGGGCTATAAAAATCCCGGCTCATAAAGTCATATATCATGGGGATGAACGAGGAAAAATGCAGGGCTAGAATATCAAGAAAAATCATCAGGCAAGTGATAACTGGACAGTACCTGCAGAACTTTTGAGTGAAACTCCCGGCTATATAAAATGACCACCACCAAGACCGCTGAAAACATCAGTAGCTTTGGATCTATAAACCAACTCAACGTTGCCAGCGCAAAATAGTAGGCCCGCAGCCCAAAGTTAAAGTGTTTGGCTGCCAACGTCATGATAAAGCCGGATGCCCTGGCATAATCCAGCTGTTCTGAGTGAGCATGCTCAACTTCTTTATAAAGTGGTGCACTGCCCATAACGACACAGCCGAAGTTATAGAGGCGAAGGCTCCAGGTAAATTCAAAAAATGAGTACACAAAAATAATAACCATCACCAGCATTTTCAGCTCCCATAACTCACGGGTTGTGGTACTGACAAATGGAATGGTTGAGAGCACACCAACAGCCTCCTCAGAAGCCGCTATCCCAGTGATAAGCCCAGCCAGCACGAGTATTGATGTTGAGGCAAAAAAACTGACACTGGCTCTAAGGCTACTCAGCAAGCTGGCATCTGAGGTTCGGTTTTCCCTGGAAATAATTCTGATCATCCAGTCCTGACGATACCTCGCGAGAACACTGGAAAGGCAAACTGCACTATTGGATTTGTAACTGGCATAACACGTGTAGCCAACCCAGCTGACCAACAGAGTTGCCAGAGCCAGCCAGTCTTGGAAGCTACCTGCACTTAAAAACATAGTGATGCCGCCTTTCCATTTTTGTATCAATGGTCTTCCCGGGTCTTCTGGCAAAACAGCTGTAATACCTGAAGAATGCCGCAGTTTGCCTGCCGGAGATTTTTTTATTACTCAATGATGAGCATTTACCAAAAAGAGCCTAAGTATCTATTTATCGTTTTCAACAGCATTTTATGGTTAACAGCTGTTTTCATCTGATGGCCAATTGATGCAAAATGCACCTCTGATGGTTATTTACTATAGCCCAGAGCTTCATTCTAGCTGGTAATATCACTTTCTCTTCCTAAGAATAGGAGCAATTAACGTCTCGTGAGGAAGCTGGAAAGTGCGGTTTTACTGCCACTCATTCTGTGGCAGTTGTTGGAGAGTCAATGACAGAAATGCAGTATTATTGGGGCTGGGCTGTTTACCTTGCAGGTGCCTTCGGCTGTCTGCTGAGCCTGTGGTTTATTGTTCGTAAGTGGCACCCTCGATTAAAACGACCTTTGATGATGGCCTGTGCTGTTCTGTTTTTCCTGCCTGGTACGATTCAGCCAGAGCAGAGTTTTCTTGGCCCAGCCCTCCTCATCAGCCTTTATGATGGCCTTAGCCTAGGGGTAGATGCCATGTGGCGTACTGGACAGACTGTTGCCATTACAGCGGGCATTGCTGCAATTGTGGGCCTGTTATTACCTATAGGTAAGGTAAAAACCGGTACTCATGACAAGGGGAGAAAGTCTCAGACAAGCAAGAAAGGTGGAAATGCTCAGCGCCAACGTAGAGAGCCTACTTGCTGATACTGACATCAAGAAGATTCATGTCCGAGGATAATGAGTCAAGACACAATCATTTCTAATCATAAATCTTCAACTTAGCAGCGTTTTTTAAATTTATGTGTGAACTTCTTGGAATGAGTGCCAATACCCCCACAGACATTGTGTTCAGCTTCAGCGGCTTGATGCAGCGTGGCGGTAAGACTGGCCCCCACAGCGATGGATGGGGCATCGCATTCTATGAAGGAAAAGGCTTACGAGAGTTCCGTGATCCTAATCCTAGTTGTGATTCTGAGATCGCCAATCTGGTTTGTCGCTACCCGATCAAAAGTAATATCGTTGTCAGCCATATTCGTCAGGCTAATGCAGGAAGAATTGCCCTGGAAAACACCCACCCTTTCACGCGGGAGCTCTGGGGAAAGTACTGGACCTTTGCCCATAATGGCCAGTTAAAAGGCATCAAAAAATTCCCTCTGAGACATTACTTTCCAGTGGGGACCACTGACAGCGAACATGCGTTTTGCTGGATAATGGATCAGATTCGTGATCGCTTTCCTAAATCTCCCGGACGGATGGCCACACTGCAACGTTTTATCAAGAAACTCTGTGATCAGTTACGGGCTCTGGGGGTATTTAATATGCTTCTGACAGACTCCCGTTACCTCTACTGCTATTGCAGCACACGATTAAACTGGATTACCCGAAGAGCGCCATTTGATCAGGCCAGTCTCAAAGATGCCGACATTACTGTGGATTTTGCCAAGGAAACCACTGAAAACGACATTGTTACCGTGGTTGCTACAGACCCATTAACGGTTGATGAAACCTGGACACCGATTCAGCCAGGTGAAATGGTGGTTTTTGATAATGGTGAGCTTTGCTAATAGCAAGATTCACAACAACTAATAATCACTTTAAGAACTTAGAAAGCTTCGTATAGAAAACAGATATAGCAATATATTACCCGATTGCTGGCGGTACATTTACTCCATGACCGCCACCTCTCTCTCCCCCTCAGTGCATAACGATCAGGACTATAGCTTGGGAAGGCACGCCCTATAAAATACAACCTGCTAACACTTTATTTTTCGGGTAAATGCTTACCCCTTATTGCTTAAAGGGCTACTTTTAATAACTGCCTCTAAGGCAAAATCATACCTACAAAAATGTAAAAACAAAAAGACTAAAAAGCCAAAGATATTTATGCCTCACATAGTTCAGATTTACTCAATACTTATCATGGATCGCCAATGAATGTACTATTCAAAAAGTGCCAATCTGATAGTGATATAAATGCCATTCCCTCAGGAGAAATTTCAAATATTACGCCAGGAAAACCTGCTTTCCATGTCTGGAATACTCGCAGTCATCATTCTCAGTCGATCACAAAAGCTGCCTTTAGAGTAGAAAGTGAGGCAAGCTCTCCATGCACATCAGGCATTCTAACCAGATCCATAACATCACAAGAAAAACCCGCCTCTTGTCGACACTTGAAATCAACCGAACATGAAAGCTGTAAAATGTTCACTCATGATAATGAAGAGCGCACACCGGAATTTAATCGCCAAAAGAAAAGCACTATAACAACAGGTATTGATCTCAACTTCCTGTCAATGGAAGATTCCAACGACTCAATATGTGATATTCGAGAGACAAGAAACGCCAACAGACGTTCTATCAGGGCTGCAAATAACACTGTTAACAATGACACTCATCACCTCACGACAAGGTCTAACAGCTGGTGGGAACGGAGTACAAATTGCAATTCCATTTTAATCATTAGCAGCATAACCGTTGCCGTTATAGTTTTGGCTTCGCTCATTACCGATATATTCAGGGATGGTGATGATGCATTATTTCAGAGGTCAGGAGCAGTCTTGATTTGCTGGACAGCACTGTTTGGGTTTATCAACTATTCAAAGAGAAAAGATAAAGAAGAAATCTTTGAAATAGTGTCTAAAGTCAATAATAAAGAATTACCAAGTGAAGACAATATCCGTTTAATGAGTCCAAACTATGATATAGAAAGTGCAAGATTAATAGCAAGAAGGGCAAAAGGGAGAGTCAGTAAGGCCGAATGGATAATGCTTCTAACCAGCATTACTGGCACTTTGATCTGGGGATATGGTGACTTACCTTTCAAAAAGTAAACTAAAGCACTATTAGGCATAATATCATCAAGATTTTGGTATTAAGTAAAAGCGCGGCACCAGCATTTCGATGATCTCCGATGGTTTCTATCAGGCTCACTGATGGCAAAAATTGAGATTCAAGAGTTTTCAATAAACCAAGATGCCCCCACCAACTACTTCATAGCGTACGACAGGCGGTATTTTTCGCTAGAAACCAGGGGGTAATGTAGTTAAAGCGCTCTATACCAGCCACTCCAGCCTAATGATACAATTTGCGACAACTTTCCCAACATTTCAGGGTATCAGTGTGGTCTCTGAAGGATATAATCCTGCGCATAAATGAATCATACGCCAGATTCCCCCCAAAATCTGATGCCTCAGGAGACTCCCCGAGCCATGACTGCAACTTCTCATTTTACTCAGCCCGGGTTGATATTGGCTCAAATACTCCCGACCAAATTCAGGGCAATTCTGCTTATTGCCCTGACCTCGCTGGCACCTTTTACCCATTCAGCACCAAAAGGCCAGGCACCCACGGTAACAGCCTTCCCAGTCATGGAAACCACATTACAGCAAAAGCTAATTGCACTGGGAAACCTGAAAGCCAACCAGTCAGTTGACATCACCCCCCAAATCAATGGCCGCATTATTGCGCTTCATCTGAAAGATGGCGCCAAGGTCAAATCAGGAAAACTGCTGGTCGAACTGGATGACCGTGAGCAGGCGGCCATAACCGCTCAGGCACGTATTGCCTTTGAGGATGCCCAGCGTCAACTGGAATATATGGAAACCCTGATCACCAGAAAAGCCATCTCTGTTGATGAACTCAAGGCTCAGCGGGCAACGGTTGAGCGTCTTGAAGCTGCGCTTCAGGCGGAGCTGGCCATACTGGATCATTATACATTGGAGGCCCCTTTCACAGGGACGTTAAGCTTCCACGAGCAGAGCATTGGTGCACTTATCAATGCAGGTACCGTATTGACCACATTGGATGACCTCAGCACCATGAAATTAACGTTTGACCTGCCTGAAAGCAGTCTCAGCCATGTCAGAAAAGGTGCCCGTATTACTGCGACTACAGATGCGTGGCCCGGAAAGACGTTTACCGGTACCATCGACAGCATCAACTCCCGGATTGATCCAGTCAACCTGACCTTTCAGGTCAGAGCGCTTCTGGACAACCCGAACTCACAACTCCTTCCTGGCATGCTGATGCGCACCTCTATCGAGCGCCCGGGGGAGCAACAGCTGGTCGTTCCTTCCCGCAGCATTTTGTTTGATGGAAACCGTCGCTACGTATTCGTTATTGATGAGCACAATCAGGTGGAACGCAGAACCATCACAACCGGCCAGACCATTGATCAATACATCGTTGTGCTGTCTGGGTTGGCCGAGGGAGAGATGGTGGTCAATGAAGGTGCGGTAAAAGTGACTGATGGCCGCCGGGTAAAAGTACTTGAAGAAGAACAGCCTGTTCTCTCTTCCAGCCCGGTTCAACCTGCAGCTGCGGATGGATTGCTCTAATCATGATATTGTCTGATTTATCCATTAAACGTCCGGTGTTTGCTACCGTTGTCAGCCTGCTGCTGATTACTTTCGGGGTCGTCTGCTTCCAGATGTTGCCGGTAAGGGAGCTGCCAGATATCACCCCCCCAACTGTCATGGTTTATACCGGGTATGACGGGGCTTCTGCAGAGGTCATTGAAAGCAAGATCACCAACGTCATTGAGGACCAGCTCGGTGGTATTGAGGGTGTTCGCTTTATTGAGAGTACCAGCCGCAATGGCACATCCCGAATTAATATCGAGTTCTCGCCCGACCGGGATATGGAAACGGCGGCCAATGATGTCCGCGAAGCCATGTCACGGGTTATATGGCGCCTGCCGGATGAAGCCGAATCGCCCATTGTCTGGAAGAATGATGGCAGTGGTGAGACCATTCTCAATGTCAGCCTGCAAAGTGACACCATGTCACTGATTGAGCTCACTGACTACGCAGAACGGACCTTACAGGATCGGCTTTCCCTCGTTGATGGCGTCAGTTCTGTTGATGTAATGGGCGCCCGCGAATACGTCATGCGTATTGAGTTGGATGCTCAAGCCATGGCCGCCCGACAAATAACCACCAGTGACGTGCGAAGCGCCCTGCGCCGTGACAACGTCGAGCTTCCTGCCGGTGAATTAACCGACAGTTTGAGGACGTTGCCCGTTCGCGTTAATCGTGACTACAACACCATTAATGATTTCCGCCGTCTACTTATTCGTCAGGACGGCAGCAGCAAAGTCTATCTGGAGGATATTGCCTCCATCCGCACAGAAGCAAAAGAAATTGAAACGCTGGCAAAAGCCAATGGCCGGAACGTACTAAGCCTTGGAATTGTGCCGCTTTCCCAGGCCAACCCGCTGGAAGTCATCCAGAACGTGAAAGATGAGATCGAAGCGTTCACCCCTTTCCTTCCGGAAGGCACCTATATGACCACCACCCGGGACTCCTCCATTTACATTCAGTCAGCCATCGATGAAGTGTATGCCACCCTGGCCATGACCATTGCCCTGGTCATTCTTGTCCTTTATATATTCCTTGGCAATCTTCGAGCGACCCTGATTCCTGCAGTGACCGTACCGGTTTCTCTGATCAGTGCTTTTATCGTAATTCACCTTCTGGGCTACTCAATCAACTTGCTGACACTTCTGGCACTGGTTCTGGCAATTGGTCTGGTGGTTGATGATGCGATCGTGGTTCTGGAAAATATCCACCAGCATCTGGAGCGCGGAGAACCTCCGCTGGTCGCCGCCTGGAAAGGTGCCCGTGAAGTTAGCTTCGCGGTAGTCGCAACCACGGTCGTTCTGGTGATGACATTCGTACCGATTGTGTTTATGGAAGGCTCTGTTGGCAGACTATTTTCTGAATATGCAATGACACTGATCGGTGCCGTGGTTTTCTCAAGTCTGATTGCTCTGACCCTGTCTCCAATGATGAGTTCGCAGCTGCTCAAATTGAATGTAAAACCTTCAAAAGCAAGCCAGCTGATCGAAAAAGCACATCAATGGCTGACTGATGTATACCGAAAAACACTGGTAAAAGTCCTTAAATTCCAATGGGTGGGCCTGCTTTTACTGCTGGCTTCATTGGGTGTAACCGCACTGCTCTACCCAATGATCCCCCAAACCTTCACGCCATCAGAAGATCGGGGTGAGTTTATTGTGATCTTAAAAGGTCCTGAGGGTGCGAACTATGACAGCATGGAAGAAAGCATGCTGCAGCTTGAATCAAAACTATTGCCTCATCTCGGCGAAGGCGTGCTGAAATACCTGTTTGTCCGCTCGCCTGGCTGGGGCGGCAACAGTGGCAGTAACTCCGGTATTCTGATCGGAACTCTGGAAGACTGGGACGACCGGGATGTCAGTGCTGCCGAAGTCATGGGGCAGGTACGCCAGCTTATGGCCGGCATTCCAAATGTTCGGGCCATTCCTGTTATGCGTTCCACCATTGGTGGTCGTTCCGAAGCCCCGATTCAATTCGTCCTTGGTGGTGGTTCCTTTGATCAACTGGTTGAATGGGCAGATGTCATTGCAGAAAAGGCTCGTGAAAACCCAGGACTCAGGGATGTTGATATTGACTTTAACCAGAATCAGCCCCAGCTCGAGATAACGATTGACCGGGAACGAGCCCAGGAGCTCGGTGTTTCTGCAGAAGAAATCGGAGCAACACTGGAAACCATGCTGGGTGGAGTCACCGACACGACTTTTATGGAGCGCGGCGAGGAATATGATGTTTTCCTGCGAGCCAAAGAAGAAGCCTTTAACAGTGCTCTTGACCTGGCTTCACTCTACGTCCGGTCCCATACCACTGGCGAGTTAATCCGTCTCGACAACCTGGTATCCGTGGAGGAAGTGGGTAAAGCGGCCATGCTGAAGCACTATAACCGGAACCGGGCAATTACTATCTCTGCCAGTCTCGTAGGTAACTACTCCATTGGCGAAGCACTGGAGTTTCTCGACCAGCAGGTGGTTGAACACCTGCCCCCGGAAGCAATTGTCAACTACAAAGGGGAGTCTCTGGACTATCGATCCAACCAAAGTGCCATTTTCTTTGTCTTCGCGATGGCTATGCTGGTTGTGTACTTGGTGCTGGCAGCCCAGTTTGAAAGCTTTGTTCATCCACTGATCGTTATGCTCACCGTACCTCTAGGTATTTCCGGGGCTCTGTTTGGTCTATACATCAGCGGTGAAACTCTGAATATCTTCAGTCAACTGGCCATGATCATGCTGATCGGACTCTCTGCCAAGAACGGGATTCTGATTGTGGAGTTTATCAACCAGCTCCGGGACCAGGGGCTGGCCTTTAATGAGGCGGTACTTGAAGCCTCGGCCTTGCGACTGCGTCCAATTTTGATGACAGCGCTTACCACAGTGGTTGGCGCCATCCCCCTCCTCCTGGCAACAGGAGCCGGTTCCGAGTTCCGGTTCTCTATCGGGGTCGTCGTTTTTGCCGGGGTCGCCGTCTCCAGCCTGTTAACCCTCTTTGTAGTGCCATCCATATATGCACTGATTGCCAGGAGAACGACTTCACCTGACCATATAACAAGGGCATTGGAAAAAGCGTTAGCTTAGTCAACAGAATAGATACAGGCTCTTTCCATATTAAGAGCCTGATTACTTGTCGGTTAAAGCAATTAAAGAGGCGTCAAGGCGAGGAAGTGTAAATCTACTGCCAGCGCTACCTAGCCTGGGATACCGCTGTGAAATCGAAAATTTTGATCCGGAGACAAAATCGCATCTTGTTCAATACCGGCAAAGAGATTCACTCGATCGCCAATATCAGAACCATTAATCACTTCAGCCAGAGTGAGATAATCCTGAAAATGCCGACTCTCAGACTTAAGCAGTGATTGGTAAAACTTCTTTAATTCATCATCCAGCCAAGGGGATAGTGCTGCAAAACGCTCACAGGAGCGAGCTTCTATAAAAGCTCCCATAATCAAAGTGTCCACTAATCTGGCAGGCTCATAGGTCCTGATGATGGTACTTAACTGTCCTGCATACCGACCCGCTCCCAGGTGAGTATAAGGAATCTCCCTTCGCGCCATAATGGCCAGTACCTGCTCATAATGCCTTAGTTCTTCACGAGCCAATCTGGACATTTTGTTCAACAGACTTAGCTGGTCTTCAGGCTTAAGTTGCAGACCTCCCGTTTCTTCGTCATTCCTACTACGTCCTTTGTTTCGATCAAACTTTCCCGTACGGTAACGACTCATGATCGCCATTGCCGATTGAGCGGCCTTGAGTTCGTTATTAGCATGATCCACCAGAATCACCGAAAGATTTTCTGGCTTACGAGCTTCTTCGATCCAGTCTTGGGGGGTTGGGCAAGGTAGGAATTCTAAAATATGAGAAATATCAACTATCATATGGCCTCCAAGTGGGAAGGCCATAATACCAAATAATCAAAAGATCATTACTCAAATATTCTAGTTATCAGTAACAGGAAACCCTTACATTACCAATTCACAAATAAAGTATTATCAGAATACGTGTGTTGTTCTCAAAAGATGGTTTACATGATTTTCACCAGAGTATCCAAATAGAACTACAGCTTCTACTTCAGGTAAAGTAAACCCTAATTTATCCTGCCCAACAAATAGGACACATGAGTTAAGAATAATAAGTCAATATAATGTGCTGACCAAATTCATCGTGGCCAAGGTTTGGTTGACACTTAGCTCTCAAGAGGTATTTGGTAATATCATCAAAATCACCAAATATGATTGGATAATATCACATACAACATCTGATTTCTGACTAAGGCAGAAAACTGAAAGGGTTCAGGGAATATACTTTTCATTTTCATGAACAATACCCTTCTTACACAAGGCTTCAGCAACCATTTTATTGGTATTATCTGTAATCTCGAAGCCCGTCGTAGAGCAAATTTTTATCCCATTATGCAGATAGACGGTCATGGAAAGATAATAAGGGAGATGCAGTACATAACTGGCCCACCTAACTGAGCCAGCAGGGTAATAACACGAACAATTTACGGATAGGAGAGCATTAAAGCGAGGTATCAATATCTTTCTTTTTCTTATGAAGCAGAAGATCGAGCAACCCCATAAAGAACGCTGAAGCCACGAAGGTCAGATGCATCAATACGGCCCACATCAACTTATCATTAGGGATATTTCCCGCATTCATAAAGACTTTAAGCAGGTGAATTGACGATATGGCTACAATAGACGCTGCAACCTTGGCTTTGAGAGAGCCGGCATCCATTTTGCCCAACCAGCTCAGTTTTTCAGAAACTTCGTCTAAGTCAATCTTGGAGACAAAGTTCTCATAGCCAGCATACATCACCATAACGATCAGACCGCCAACCAGTGCCACATCTACCAGGGTCAGCACCTTCAACGTTACTTCGGTCTCATTCATATTGGAAACATTAAGTAATAGATATGTCACGCTCTCAAAGAACTCAATCAACAGAGCGATTAATACAAGACTCAAACCAATATAAATTGGAGCCAGCAACCAACGGGCGGAATAGAGCATTTTTTCGAACAGTTTTTCCATAAAGCAGCCAAATCAGTCAATACAGCAACAATTTTTCCAAAATAGTAACACATTTCAAACCACTGGATTATATAAAGTCGTATTGGAAAAGACGACAGCCATCTACTAGCTTGAAGCAGTGCTGACCCCCTATCACTTATAAAGTGGAGGAGCTATGAACAAGCTTCTTATCGCATCAATCCCTTCGTTGATTCTTTCTCAGGCACTTTTTACTCATGCTGAAGAGCTGGAAAAAAAACTCTCTGAACAAGAGCAAAGCCAGTCTCAAAGAGCTTACATCCATGTTCATGAACCAACCAAGGAACAACGACTAAAAAGCAGTGAACTGATCACACAAACACTAGAAGAAGGTGAAGTTGTTCTTGGTGACAAACATAACACGCAGTACTTTGGCGCATTTTTAATGGGCTCCCAAAATCAGGAATTCACCGGTGTACTTGACACTGGCTCAAGCAATATCTGGACACCCGAAAAGAACTGCCTGTCGGCCGCCTGTGAGAATAAGCAAAAGTTTGACCCAGAGCTCAGTCAGACATTTTCAACCAATGACCAGGAATTATCCATACAATATGGAACTGGAAACATGCAGGGATACGTTGGTTATGACACCGTAACCTTTGGGGGGATCAGCGTCTTTAATCAGGGTATCGGATTGGCCAGCCAGCTTTCTGATAACTTCCAGAACTCTCCTTTTGACGGTATTTTCGGGCTTGCCTACAAAAATATTGCCAGCGATCAGGTAACCCCATGGATGGATAATGCCGTTCAGCAAGGTTTGATCCCTAAGGCTATTTTCTCATTCTATCTTTCAAACACCCCCTCTGACGGGAAAGGACGGCTCATTATTGGCGAGCCGGACCCTCGATACTATCAAGGTGATATTACCTGGCATCCGTTACAGTCACTCGAAACTGGAGGCCCCATCGATTTTTACTACAACATTGCCTTTGACAGCATCGCTGTGAATACAGAAAACGTGCCTTTAAGCTGCCAATATCAGGGAAATTGCAGAGCAATTGTTGATTCCGGAACATCATTAATTGTTGGACCTGCAGAGGATGTGTCCAACATCCTTGATACACTGAATCTCAGTCCAGACTGTTCAAATCTCAAGGACCAACCCTCTCTGACTTTTAGTATTGGTGGCCAGAACTATGTAGTTCCACCCGAATTTTATGTGGTCAAGCAAGTAGACTGGTGGGGACAGGAGCAGTGCACCGCGGGTCTGGCACCAAGCAACCAAGATTTCTGGATTTTTGGGGATGCCTTTATGAGAGCCTTCTATGTAGTCTTTGATAAGACCGACAGTAAGGTGGGCTTCGCTAAGCTGGCAGAAGACCTCAGTTCACCTCAGGAACTGCGCAAACATTTCACTTCTCACCCGATGATCGCGACAAATCCCATTCAATAGTAATAAGGCTGCTATCAGTGATCTGGCAGCAGCCTTCCATTCAATGAGCTAGTGATGTATCAAAAACGATAGGCTACACCGGCCATATAGACCCACGGATCCAGAGAAACATCGATTTTGTAGTCACCAGTTCCATTAGCATTTTTAAAGGTTCCTGTGGTATCAATATCCATATACCACACAGCAGCATTTAAGCTCCAGTTTTCGGCAATCTCATAATCAAAACCTACCTGAGCTGCTAACCCAAGAGAATCATCTAACTCCAGGCTGCCAAAAGTTGCATCCGCCCCATTGATGAATTTTTCACTGAAAAAGATAGTATAATTCAGGCCAACGCCAACATAAGGCTGAAAAGCTGAACTATTGTCCATTGGGTAATATTGAACCGTCAATGTTGGCGGTAAATGCTTCACCTCTGCAAAGTCATTCAGGCCAGCAAGACCACCTTTTCCTTGCAGGTTATGTGAGAAAGGCGTTGCGGCCAAAAGTTCGATACCAATGTTATCTTGAACCATGTACGTTAAAGACAAACCCATCTGGGTATCATTATTAACATCAACTCTCTGGTCTGCTTGCTCTACGCCACCCGCATATATGTTCCCACTATCCACATCTGGGTTCACACTGGCCAGACCACCGCGAACGATAATGTCGCCAGTTTCATAAGCCTGGACAGCACCTGACAGCAGTGCAGTTGCGCTGATAATTGCAAGAGAAAGGGATTTAATCTTCATTCCTTGTCCTTTTTGTTATTAATTCACGGGAAATGTAAGATGATGTTATTGTATAAACTTCAAGCAATAAATTTATTGACACAGATCAAATCACTAAAAGGAACAACCAATGTCGCAAAATCTCTTTTGTTAATGTAAATTTTCATGAGATAACATTCACATACTCCTAACTGCACAGTATTTTATTGATCGTAATCATAAAAACATCAGTTACGCTCATGCATGATGGAACTATAACAAACAGAATATCCAGCAAGAGAGGAAAAATTATGCGTGGAATTACCAAGGTTCTGGCCGTTGTTGATACCAGAAAGGACCAGCAGCTTGCCCTTGAGCGGGCCAGCCAGATCTGTCGGGTAACCGGCGCTGCCCTGCATATTCTTGCTCCAAACCCCAAAGCGGACGGTGAGTCAATGGTTCGCCTGGAAGCACTCGCTGAGCCATTAATGGCTGAGGGTCAGGAGGTCTATCTTCATGAAACGTGGAATGGCTCCGTTATAGAAACCATTATTCATGTGCGTCAGATGGAACGTTGTCATCTTGTTGTTAAAGATGCCAAATTAATCACTGCCATTCAGAAAGCGTTTTCAACACCTGAAGACTGGAGCCTGCTACGTCGCTGCCGGGTTCCTGTGCTGCTGGTTCAGGATAATAGCGACTGGACTCAAGGCAAAATCCTCGCTGCCATTAATGCCGACCCAAGGGACCATTATCACAGTGTGCTTAACCAGGCGATCCTGCAATACGCAACTGATATCGCCAATGAGTTCTCATCAGAGCTGCACTTGGCCACTGCTTACCCAACCACCATGCTGGCGATTCAGGACCATGGTGATGGACGGACTGACAAGGACTATTACGAAAAGCATTGTCAGGAATATGCTCAGGAGTTCAATCTGAATGAAGACTATTTCCATATTGAACCAGGTCCAACCGAGACCATGATCCCCGCACTACTGAAAGAAACCGATGCCAAACTGCTGATTCTTGGAACTCACGCAAGAACCGGTATTAGTGCCCTTGCAATTGGCAATACCGCTGAGCAGCTTATCTCTGAGGTCAAGACCGATATATTGGTACTTCAGCCTAAACACCACATGATTCCACTGGAGCGCGAACTGGGTAAATAAGCCAGCATAATAGCTGCCAGTCTTTCATACTGGCAGCCATCTCAAAATAAATTCACCTCTTTCTGTAACGAAACCGGATAAAGCGCCTAAAAACTTCTATATTGTTTCATTGAGGCTCTTTTCCCATCACAGCTTTCATTCAAGTAATAGATACACTCCAGGCTGATTGTGTTTCACCACCTGCCCAGGTTTATCCCTGAGCCGAGCGAAGCCAGAAGCTGATAATCAGGCATTCTGGTATTTTCTTTCCACATAACTGGTAATTCTCTGAGACTGGATATGAACAAGAAAGAACTGGTTGAGCAAGTCGCTGAACAAGCAAACCTACCCCGCAGCAAAGCAGAGCTGGTTGTCAATGCCTTTATCAACAACACGCAAGAAACGCTGGCAAGCGGCGATATCGTTCAACTTATTGGTTTTGGCACATTTTCAGTAGCAGACCGGGCGGCCAGAAAGGGGCGTAATCCGCAGACTGGTGAAGAAATTCACATTCCTGCCTGCAAGCTGCCACAATTCAAGCCAGGTAACAAATTCCGGGAAATGATCAAATAGGCAATACACTTACTGCAATTTCCGGGACTGTAGCCTAGAAAGCAAAAAGCGCCTTAACGGCGCTTTTTTTTCTGGAAACATGTAATGATATTTATGCCATCGCTCTCATCACATTAAGAATGGCTCTTTTTTTCATCAGGTTCATCCGGTGTAACTGACCGATGATCTCACCATCCACTTCAGAATCACTGATTACCTCATCAGAGGTGGTCAGGTATTGATTGCCACGCCCGGTAGCCAGCCACTCGAAAGATACCTCAAGGATTTCAGCCATTTTACGGAGATTATCAAGACTGGGACTACTCATGCTGGTTTCCCACTGGGCCAGCGCACTTCTGGACACACCAATCAAATCGGCCAGAGCCTGCTGGGAAAGCTTCTTGTCTTTACGGGAGCATAAAATCCTTGTTGTCAGGTTCATCCTTGCACACTCACGAAAGGTTCAGAAAGATATCCATGCCTGCAAAGCACAGATACCCCAACACATAATTCATTCACTATGTGATTCGGCCATTTCTTTAAAAGCGTTAGATCAAGCTGATGAAGGGAAAATATGGAAAGGAGAGGAAAACAGGCCACGGGTAAACCATGGCCTGAATAAAAGTATTACAGGGTAAGCATCAGACCTGCAATCGTAGCACTCATAAGGTTTGACAGGGTACCAGCGGCTACCGCCTTGACCCCCATGCGAGCAATATCCTGACGACGGTGTGGCGCCATGACACCCAGACCACCCAGCAGAATGGCAATGGAAGACAGGTTGGCAAAACCACACAATGCGAAAGTAATGATGATTTGAGTACGCTGTGACAGCACTTCAACACCCGCAGCAGCAGCAGCTTCAGGGTTCAGGTAATTCACAAAATCCATGTAGGCAACGAATTCGTTCACCACCAGCTTCTGGCCAATGAAACTGCCGGCAGTCACAATTTCATTCATTGGCACACCAATCAGGAATGCCAGAGGGCTGAACAGATAACCCAGAATAATTTCAAGGCTCAGATCAGGGTAATCAAAGAATCCGCCAACCCAGCCCATGATACCGTTGATCATGGCGATCAGGGCAATGAAAGCCAGCAGCATGGCGCCAACGTTAGCAGCCAGCTTCATACCGGAAGAAGCACCAGAAGCAGCGGCATCGATCAGGTTGGCAGGCTTTTCGTTGCTGCCTTCTTCATCAACCAGCTCAGAATCATCCGGTGTATCCGTTTCCGGCTTGATTATTTTAGCCATCAGCAGACCACCAGGTGCCGCCATAAAGCTTGCTGCGATCAGATACTTAAGCTCAACACCCATGCCTGCATAACCAGCAAGAACAGAGCCTGCAACAGAAGCCAGACCACCCACCATAACGGCAAACAGTTCAGAATTGGTCATACGGCCAATATAGGGTCTGACCACCAGCGGAGCTTCAGTCTGACCGACGAAGATGTTCGCTGTTGCAGACAGGGATTCTGTACGACTGGTACCCAGTACTTTCTGCAGTGCACCACCGAGGAAGGTAACGACCTTCTGCATGATGCCCAGGTAGTACAGAACCGCAACCAGGGAAGAGAAGAAAATGATAATCGGCAGTACGTTGATGGCAAAAATAAAGCCAACCTTAAAGTTACCCAGATCACCAAACAGGAAACCAATACCCTGATTGGCGTAACTGATCACATTACTTACCGCGTTGGAGACACCACCAAGAATTTCCTGACCCAGGGGAACATAAAGCACCAATGCTCCCAGTCCGGCCTGAATGGCAAAGGCACCACCTACCGTTCGCAGGTTGATCGCTTTTCGATTATCGGACAGTAAAAAGGCAAGTGCCAGAAGGCTGGCAATACCTACCAGACTCATAAGTATTTGCATGGGAACAGGTTACCTCAGATGGATGATCGGTGCCGACCGGTTACCCGGTCAGAACTATAGATAATTCGCGGGAATTGTATAACCTGATTTACAAAAACAGAACAGTTATCTGACACAACTGTTCAAAATTAAAACAACTTCAGAGCAAAACATTGAGCCAAATCAACAGATGGAAAATAAATTAAACGATGATCGGCAACTATCTATTGAATAATATAATTGATCATGCATTCAAATAAATCGTTGCCTTTACACACAAACAAAGCAATAGCCACCATCATTCAACAGAATGTCATCAAGAATGATCACACCAATAACTAGTCAGCTGGATCATACAGCTGGATAATGCTTGAAAAGTCTTGTGTGCTACCCGAACGAATTGAATGCATTCTGTACAGATTATCGGCAAGAGAAGCCATGGGGGTTGCGGTCCCGCTACCAGTAGCGGTATTCAGAGCCAAACCGAGATCCTTGGCCATAAGCCCCACCATAAAACCACCCTGATAACCATTACTGGCCGGTGTCTGAGGCATGACGCCTGGCACCGGATTATACTTTTCAAGTACCCAGTTCCCGCCTGAGCTTTTGTTCATGATTTCTGAGAGTACTGCTGGATCAAGACCATTATCGATACCCAGCTTAAGTGCTTCCGAAGTACCTGTCATAAGAATAGCCAGAAGCATATTGTTGCAGATCTTTGCCAGCTGCCCCGCGCCGGCTCCACCAGCATGGAAGATATTCTGTCCCATTACCTCAAGATACGGTCTGGCCTGCTCTACGGTCTCAGCATTGCCTCCCACCATAAACGTCAGTGTTCCAGCTGCAGCACCGGCTGTACCACCGGACACGGGTGCATCAATAAAGCCGATACCCTGCTCTTCTGCCTGCAGACTGACTTTTTTAGCCACATCAGCCTCTATGGTGCTGCAATCAATAACCAGACAACTGCGATCAATGGCTTTAAAGAGACCATCATCTCCCAGGTAGAGTGATTCAACATGTTTGCCAGCGGGCAACATACTGATCACCACACTGGCACTCTCTGCAGCCTCTTTAACGGACTCAGCCTTTGAGCCTCCGGCTTGCTCCAATTGATCGAGAGCCTCAGGAACCAGATCAAAACCACAGACATCATACCCGGCTTTCACCAGGTTCTGAGCCATGGGACCACCCATATTGCCAAGGCCGATAAATGCAATTTTTGTCATTATTATGATCCTTATTCAAAACAGCCGGACTCAATGCGGTCTGATGAAAAGCTCTGCGGGAAGAGCCTCTATTGCTTAGGGGGCGTTCTCAATTAGCCATGAGACCAGTTGATAACACAAGCTCTCAGGCAAGACGAACGACGCAGGGCATGGTGGTTCCATGTTCAAGTCGTTCAACGCAGCATGAGTGCTTGAGTTATCAACCCGAAGGGCCGCCCTCGGTTTGCGCCATTCTGCGTTGCTCACTGCTTATGTGGAATAACCACACCGCGCAGTTCACGCCTTGTCTGGCACAAACCGCGGGTGGCTGGTCACATGTCTAATTGAGAACGCCCCCTAATCACTCGTAATGCCACTCAGGTTTACGCTTCTCAAGAAACGCGCTGACACCTTCCTGCTGATTCTTGCCACTAAACAACTCAAGGAACAGCTCTCTTTCCGTTGGCAGTGCTTCCCTTGAGAAACCGGAGCGTCCCATCTGCACCAGCCTTTTACACGCTCTCAGAGCGTCAGGACTCTGTCTGCCAGCATCACTTGCGAGGGCTTTTGCCCGCTCAAAGCTTTCACCTGTGCCTACCATTTCCTCTATCAGCCCAATCTTCAATGCTTTTTCAGCATCCACTTTCTCTCCACAGAGGATCATACGCTTGGCCCAGGCCTCCCCTACCAGCAGGGTAAGGTTCTGAGTTCCGCCGGCACAGGGCAATAGTCCTACAGCAGCTTCAGGCAAAGCCATGATGGCTCCCTCTTCAGCAATACGCAGGTCACAGGCCAAGGCCACTTCCAGCCCTCCCCCCATGGCATAACCGTTGATTGCTGCAATACTGAGCCCTGAAAAGTCACTGAGAGCTTCAAAAGCCCTGCCAAAGCTTTCAGCAAATGGACGAGCTTCATCGGGCGTCAGGTTATCAAAGCGTTTCAAGTCAGCACCGGCACTGAAAAACTTCTTTGAAGCCGAGGTGATAACCAGGGCAATCACGTCGGATTTACAGTTCAACTCTTGAACAATCTGTTCCAGTTCATCCAGACTTTCAGGAGTCCAGGTATTCGCCGGAGGATTATCCAGTGTAAGAATCGCGGTACGACCTTCATAGGCGAGATGCAATACTTCAGACATGATCACTGTAACTCCATACCAGTTTGTGAAATGCTCTCAGAGAGCAAACGACGTGCGACAATCAATCGCATAATTTCATTGGTTCCCTCAAGGATCTGGTGGACCCGGTTGTCCCGTACATGTCGCTCCAGAGGGTACTCCTTGATATAGCCATAACCGCCATGAATCTGAAGCGCTTCATTACAGACCTGGAACCCGATATCCGTAGCAAAACGTTTAGCCATGGCACAGTAGGCCGTCGCTTCAGGATCCTGATGATCCAGCTTGAAGGCCGCCAACCGAACCATCTGCCGGGCAGCCACCAGCTCCGTATTCATATCCGCCAGTTTGAACTGCAATGCCTGAAAACCTGCCAGTTCACGACCAAACTGCTTACGCTCTTTCATATAGGCACGTGCCGTGTTGAGCGCCAGCTGCGCAGTACCGATGGAGCAAGTGGCGATATTGATTCGACCACCATCCAACCCCTTCATCGCGAAAGAGAAACCCTGACCTTCCGCTCCCAGCAGGTGGTCTGCCGGTATACGAACATTATCAAATGAAATCAGCCGGGTTGGCTGGGCATTCCAGCCCATCTTTTCCTCTTTCTTACCGTACTGGATACCTTCCAGATTGGCGGGAACAGCAAAGGCTGAAATACCTTTTGGACCGTCTTCACCGGTTCTTGCCATGACCAGTAGCAGATCGGTGCTGCCAGCTCCCGAAATGAACATTTTAGAGCCATTGAGCACGTACTCATCACCCTCAAGTACAGCTCTGGTTTTCAGTGATGCAGCATCACTGCCAGCGCCAGGCTCGGTAAGACAATAGGATGAGAGCTTACTGCCACTCACCAGCCCTTCCCCCCAGTCGGCTTTTACCTGGTCGGTGGCAAATTCACTGATCATCCAGGTCACCATATTATGAATGGTGATGTAGGCGGTTGTTGCCGTGCATCCCATAGCCAGCTGCTCAAAAACAATATGCGAATCCAGCCTGGAAAGCCCCAGCCCCCCCATGGATTCATGGGTATACAGGGCACAGAACCCAAGATCACCCGCCGCCTTGATTACATCAACCGGGAAATGAGAATCAAGATCCCATTGCGCTGCATGGGGAGCCAGTTCGGCATCGGCAAATTGCCGAGCCAGATCACGAAAAGCGACCTGCTCTTCAGAAAGGTTGTAATCCATGACTTCAGCCTCTTGTTCTTATTGACAGCAAATGACCGGGGCTCATTCGATACATAAAGAAAGGGTCAAAAAGCCCTTTCACTTTATCATATCATTTCCACAGCAATGGCAGTCGCTTCACCACCACCAATACAGAGTGAAGCAACGCCTTTGCGACCTCCGGTCTTTTTCAGGGCATGCAACAAAGTGACCAGAATACGGGCACCACTGGCACCCAGGGGGTGACCCAGCGCACAGGCACCACCATGAATATTGACCTTGTCATGATCCAGACCCAGCTCACGAATAGCCATCATGGCGACGACGGCAAACGCCTCATTCACTTCAAACAGGTCTAGCTCACTGGCCTGCCAGTCAATTTTTTCCAGCAGCTTACGGATACAGTCTACCGGTGCAATGGTAAATTCTTCAGGCTTCTGGGCATGACTCTGGTAACCCAGAATTCTTGCTATAGGTTGAAGGCCCTGCGCTTTTGCATCACTTTCACGCATTAAAACGAGAGCTGCTGCACCATCAGAAATTGAGCTGGAGTTTGCCGCTGTGACCGTCCCGTCTTTGGTAAAGGCAGGGCGCAGCTGACGGATTTTTTCCGGCCGGGCTTTACCCGGCTGCTCATCAATTTCGACCACGCCTTTCCGGGTTTCAACAGGCACAATTTCTTCAGCAAATGCACCAGAGTTGATCGCTGTGTTGGCCCGTTCCAGAGAAGCAAGGGCATAATCGTCCATAGCCTCACGAGTCAGGCCGAAGCGATCAGCGGTTTCCTGGGCAAAGACACCCATGGCCATCCCCCGGTAGGCATCCTCCAGGCCATCAGTAAACATATGATCCTTTACCTGCCCATGTCCAAGACGCATCCCCCCTCTGGCTTTATCCAGCAGGTAAGGGGCATTGGTCATACTTTCCATACCACCGGCAACCACCAGATCGGCTTCACCGGTTTTTAACTGCGTCGCACCCAGCATGACAGTTTTCATACCGGAACCACAAAGCTTGTTAAGAGTGGTTGTAGGTACATGAACGGGAATACCTGCATTCAATGCAGACTGACGAGCTGGCCCCTGGCCGGTACCTGCTGGCAACACGCAACCCATTAATACTTCCGATACTTTCTCGGGAGCAACGCCTGCCCGCTCCAATGCTGACTTGATAGCAATAGTACCCAGTTCAACCGCCGTGATAGACGACAAGTCACCCTGAAATCCACCCATTGGGGTACGGGCAGCGGAAACAATGACAATGCTTTCCTGTGATGGGTTGGGTGCAGAAGACATACTGAAACTCGCTTTTTTTGTTATTTATTTTTCTGGTTGAAAGGACAGTGTTCTGTGTTTTTCGCGTAACTGTCTCTTTGCATCATAGCTCTATTGGTACCAGAAAACGATATCAGAGCAAAACTGAAACAGGCAATTCTTCACTATCCATTACGATTCGAGGGCGATTATACGAGTGATTTTCGCGTTGTAGCTCACCCTTTTGAACTACAAATTAAGAATTGATGATTATCTCCAGATGGAAAAACAACAGATCACTGATATTTTTTAAAAGGCAATGTCAGTATAAGGAGCCAATCATGCCTCTCAGAGTCGGCCTCACCGTTTCTACCTGCGTTCTGTGTACCTCCCTCGCTCTACAGACATCAAATACCCATGCCTGCACAACCTTCGCCTCCGTTGGTACAGCCAATAATGAGGGCGGACTCATCATGGCCAAGAACCGTGACTCCCTGGCTGCTTTCGAACAATTGGAAGTAAAACGGGAGCCCGGTGAGAATGCTTATCTGGGACTCTTCTACAACACCACTGACCGGACGCCTTTCCCCTACATTGCCGCTGGCATCAATCAGTTCGGACTGTCTGTGGTGCAAAATGAGTCTGCCTCTATTAATAATGCCAGCAAATTCAATGATGGCGACCAGTCTGACGCTATTTACAATATTCTCAAACGTTACCGTTCAGTAGCGGAAGTACTGGCTGACCAGGAGGCATTATTCGGCAATGGGCTTGCCAACTTCCTGATCATTGGCGACAAGACCGAGGCCATTCTCGTTGAAATTGGCCCCGTTAAAGGCTCCTATGAAATACTGAAGGCCAGTCAGAACCAGAACCGCCTGTATCACACCAACCATTATGTTCTGGAGCCCATGAGAAAGTTCAACAAAGTGTTCTACCCAGACTCCGAAGATCGCTTTGAAACCATAAAAGCTCTGATGAAAAACGCTCCCGGCCAGCTGACGGCTGAAGGCAACTACTACCGCTGGATGAACAGCGCACAAAATGGCCCTTACAACAGTATTCTGAGAGAAGTCACCGTTGCCAGCTGGGTAGTCACTCTGCCAGAGGATAATAACCCTGAACTGAACCTCCGCTTTACCTCACCCAGTCAAACCTTCCAGCGTTATGAGGTGGAGCTTACCCCTGAATTCTGGAATTACCCTCCTGAACACTTACTGCCAATGCCACTGAATGCGGATGGTATTGAAAGTGAACCGGTCGGTAGTGAACGCCGCTACACGTATACCGAAGGTGAACTTTAAGCCCAGTTCGTGACTCCAATGACAGATGGCAATAAGTAGCCACTTAACGCCATCTTTCATAACTCATTGAAAGAAAAGAAAAATAAGATAGTCATTTACCACTACATTCACGTAAAATACCGTTACTTCTGCACTTCCAAAGACAGGCCATGCTGCAGAAGCCTTATCGATATACAGAGTCAATCTCTGACTGACGAGATTCCCGGATGAAAAGCAGTATCCGACTGAGAGCACTGGAAAAGAAAGACCTGCGGTTTGTGCACTCTCTTAATAATAACCGCAGCATTATGTCCTATTGGTTCGAAGAGCCCTATGAGTCTTTCGATGAGCTGGAAGACCTCTATGGCAAGCATATCCACGACAATACTGAACGCCGTTTTGTTGCTGAGCACACAGCGACTGAAAGTAATGAAGCGGAATCCATCGGTCTGGTTGAATTGATCGAAATTGACTATGTTCACCGTAAAGCTGAGTTTCAGATCATCATTGCGCCGGGACACCAGGGCAAAGGTCACGCCCGGGCATTGATCAAATCAGCGCTGGACTATGCCTTTACCATCCTTAACCTGAACAAAGTGTATCTGGTTGTGGCCGTTGAAAATGAGAAAGCCATACACCTATATGAACAGACCGGCTTTATTGAAGAAGGTCGGATGGTTCAGGAATATTTCACCAATGGTCAATACTGTGACGTATTAAGAATGTACATTCTTCAGCGTGACTATCTCAACAAGAATCGCTCTGTCAGCCCCTGAAGAATTCTGCCATTTATAACAATGAAGACGCCGGGACTTTCGGCGTGGTCTCAAGCACTGGCATCCCTGACAGGTATCCCCATATAATTGAACAAAAAACGATGCTACGTCAGGGATAACAAAGCATGCCAAATATCAAAGGATTGAAATCTCTTTATTTTGCATTCCTGCTTTCTTCCTGTTTCCTATCCCCTTCTCTTCAAGCCCATAACAACAAAGTGTCTATCACCATTAAAGATGGGAAGCGATGTATAGTCTCCAACGGTCTACCAGATCATGAGACCGGCCGCTTCCCAAACCGGGGAAACCCAAACTCAATTGTTGAACAACAGGTCCACCTCTGCTTTTCACTCAATCCTGAAAAAGGCCATAGACCTCAGCCTGTCAGAGGCTCTATTGGCGTTGCCATTAATGGCGTCCAGATCCGTCCAGGCACCGCTGAGTATTACGACGCGTCCAGCCCCAGGGGGTTCAGTCGTGACCGGAGCTCTGGCTGGAATCTGGAAGGCATAGGTGCCAAAAACCGGCTAGGCATGGATCAGAATAACGCCCATGTGGACCAGCGTGGGCTCTATCACTACCACGGTATTCCCGATGATCTGCTAGACACTATCAACTCAACACTGATTGGCTATGCCGCCGATGGCTTTGAGATACATTATGCCGGTGAACGACAGATATCGAGCTATCAGCTGAAACCTGGAAGCCGTCCTGTACCTCCCGGTGGGAATTTTGACGGCACCTATAATCAGGACTGGGAGTATTTGGCAGGTGCAGGAACATTGGATGAATGCAATGGAGGCTTTCTTGAAGGGCAGTTTGTCTATTACGCCACCGACACATATCCGTTCTTTCCCAGGTGCCTGTGGGGCGAGATCAGTGGTGACTTTCTAAACAGCACTGCCAATCGTGAAAGCCGGCGAAATCAGAGTAATCAAAGAGAGTCAGGCAGACGTAACCCACCTGAAGAAGCGATCTACGCATGCTATGGCAAACAAACCGGTGAACGATGCAAATTCACTGTACCAAGGCATGGCCATCAAATAACTGGGGTGTGCGGTATGACACCCGAGCATTCAACCGCCTGCATTCCACAAAGGAAACACTAAGACCGGAAAGCCGGGTAATCAAGCTTGGTCATTACCCGGCGATACCTAAACGACCAGAGTTTTAAATATCAATCACATCAAAAGGCACATTGGGATTAACATCAGTGTCATAATCCACACCATCAACGCCAAAACCAAACAGCTTCAGGAACTCTTCTTTATAGAGAATATAATCCGTTAGCTCGGTCAGGTTTTCATTGGTCAGCTGCGGCCAGATTTCCTGACAATGCTTCTGTATGTCTTCTCTCAGTTCCAGGTCATCAAGGCGGAGGCGGTTGCTGTCATCAACTTCTGGAGCAGCTCCATCACTGCGATAAAGGCGCTCACGGAACATTCGGTTGATCTGTTCGATACAACCCTCATGTACACCCTCTTCCCGCATCTTCTTGAAGACCATTGAGATATAGAGAGGCATCACTGGAATCGCAGAGCTGGCCTGCGTGACGACACTCTTCAAAACGGCGATATTGGCAGAACCGTGCAGGGTCTTCATCTGGTCATCAATGGCATGAGCTGCGCGGTCCAGATCTTTTTTGGCTTCACCAAGGGCACCATCCCAATAGATCGGCCAGGTCAGTTCTGTACCAATATAGCTGTAAGCAACGGTCTTGCAGCCTTCTGCCAGAACACCCGCTTCAGACAATGCCTTCATCCAGAGCTCCCAGTCCTGGCCACCCATTACGGTGACGGTCGCCTCGACTTCCTCTTCTGTAGCCGGCTCTACAGAGGCCTCAAACAGGGTGTCTTTATTGGTATCTACGGCAGTAGCACGATAGGTTTCACCCATCGGCTTCAGTACCGAACGGATCACCTCACCGGTATCCGGCAGTTTTCGTACGGGCGATGCCAGCGAGTAAACCACCATATCCACCTGACCCAGATCCTGCTTGATCAACTCGATCGTCTTCTCTTTAGCAGCATGGCTGAAGGCATCACCATTCAGGCTTTTTGCATAGAGCCCTGCTTCATGTGCCAGTTTTTCAAAGGCAGCAGAATTATGCCATCCAGCAGTTCCGGGCTTAGTTTCAGTAGCTGGCTTCTCAAAAAAAACACCAATGGTAGCAGCGCCAGAGCCAAATGCTGCTGTGATTCTGGAAGCCAGTCCATAACCACTGGAAGAACCGATCACCAGCACTTTTTTGGGGCCGTCAGCCACAGGGCCCAGTGACTGGGTATAAGCAATCTGCTCCTTCACATTGGCTTCGCAACCCACCGGGTGAGTGGTTGTACAGATAAATCCACGAATCCTTGGTTTAATGATCATCGTTGTCCCCAACAGGTGAAACTCGGTTCGGCAATCAGAGGCTCATCAGCCTCACTGTAAAATAACGAAGTAGCTTATCCAAAAGCCACACATTGGGAAAGAGATGGTGAGTATTACTCAGTAGCGTTATGGGTCAATTTGTTACAACTTGTAAGCACGATACCTAATAGTACCTGCCCTGAGAAGTACACTAAAACCGAGCAAGCCATTTGACCAACCCCAGAGCCTGAACTAGATATTCTTCTCGATTAATCGACTCATTTCCTGTCAGGCAGGATTGTACTGACATGAGCCTATTAAAAGCGCCTGCGGTTCTAATCTTGATGATTGTTGACTATAAAACAAAAACTATAGTCTCTGGCAATCCAGACAATCCGCTGCCTTATCACTCTCAGCGAGAGATAGAAAAAGCATGAAACCAAAGTACTTACTTTCAATTGTTGCCATCAGTGTCTGCTGTCATTCCGATTACCAGGGTGAGCTGGACAATCATGAGGCTTTAGAAAGCCTGGCAACCCATTGTGACACAGAACAAATCGACTTAAACAGGGTCAATACACCTGAAGATATCCAGCCAACCGCCAAATTACTGGATATGCAGAAAATAAAACTAACGAGCTCCATTACTCGAATCAGTCAAAATGCTGAGGAAGATGAACCTTACTACACTGAGGTGCTGGGTCATACATACCGTGCGGTGCCTGACGTATTTTCGCCCAAGTATTTCCGCTCAACGGGTGTTCTGACTAAAGCGCTTCCCTTGATTGAGAACGAGCGATTTCTGGAAATAGGAACCGGAATAGGAGTAACCGCAATCACCGCTGCAAGGGATTACCTTAACAGCGTGGTAGCCGTTGATCTAAACCCTTCTGCTGTTAAAGTGACCCGTGAAAATGCAGCAATGCACGGTGTCACAGTCGATGTGAGAGAAAGTGATGTTTTCTCTGCCATGACTGATGAGCGCTTCGATACCATTTACTGGGATCTTCCTTACGTCTATGCGGAAGGAGATGAATGTTCGAAGGTACTGTTTCGAGCAGTTTGTGACCCAGAATACCGTTCTATAAACGTATTTCTTAAAGAAGTACGCAACCACTTGAACGATAATGGTCGCATATTCATTGGCTTTGGTACCAATGGAGATGAGGGTCGGTTTGATCAGCTACTTGAGAAATACAGTTTTAAGAAAACACTGATCCACCAGGAGCACTTTGACATCCGTGGAGGAATGGATTACTACCTCTATCAACTCGTTGATAATCACTAAGTACACCTTAATAAGCGACAAGCAAGGTAATCCATACTTAGAATGGTATCAGCTTCTGCTATTAAATAGTTAATCCAGCGGATACCACGAACCATCTGATGAACATCCTGATGATTAAGTGAGTGAGAGCATAGTTTTAGTTGCCTGGTTCATACTACAAATCGAGCGAATAAACCAAGGCAACTCTATCCAGAATTACCTCTCAATACGCCAGGTTGTCCCTTCCCTGCTGTCCTGAAGGATAATTCCCTGGGCAGCAAGCTCATCACGGATACGGTCTGCTTCAGCAAAGTTACGATTCTTTTTGGCGTCATTTCGTTGCTGAATCATGGTTTCAATCATGGCTTCATCAACATCCGCACCTGACTTCAGAAATGCTTCAGGATCCCGCTGCAGAATACCCAGAATGCCACCGAGTTTGACCAGCAGTGCAGCCAAAGGAAGTGCTGCCACTTCATCCTGACTGCGCACAGTGTTGAGGTGACGCACCAGCTCAAACAATACGGCAAGTGCTTCTGCAGTATTGAAGTCATCGTCCATGACCTTGAAGAACCGCTGCTCAAACTCATTATCTGCTGGTGCAGACACCCCATCAAGATCAAGCCCCTTCAATGCAGTGTACAAGCGCTCAAGGCGAACACCCGCTTCTTTCAGGCTGTCTTCGGAGTAATTAATCGGGCTCCGATAGTGACTGGAGATCATGAAGTAGCGAACCACTTCCTCATCGTACTTATCCAGCACTTCACGGATGGTAAAGAAGTTGCCGAGGCTCTTGGACATCTTCACATTATCGATAAGGATGGCTCCCGAGTGCATCCAGGTATTGACAAACTTGGCATCGTTACAGGCTTCACTCTGGGCAATTTCGTTTTCATGGTGGGGGAATTTGAGGTCAGATCCACCACCATGAATGTCAAACGTATCACCCAGACAGCATTTACCCATCACTGAACACTCAATATGCCAGCCGGGTCTTCCTTCGCCCCAGGGCGATGACCAGCTCGGCTCACCTGGTTTTGCCGCTTTCCACAGAACGAAATCCAGTGGATCTTCTTTCTGCTCTTCCACCTCAATTCGGGCACCGGCTTCCAGCTCATCAAGCACCTTGCCAGACAGTTTGCCATATTCCGCAAACTTGTGAACCCGGTAATAGACATCGCCATTTCCCGGTGCATAGGCAAATCCTTTGTCGATCAGCTGCTCGATCATTTCAACCATGCCAGGTACAAATTCGGTCGCCTTTGGTTCATGGTCTGGTGGCAGGTTACCCAGTCGCTGAAAATCTTCCTGCATAGCTGCGATCATACGACCGGTCAGTGCCATAAAATCCTCACCGTTTTCTGCCGCCCGGCGAATAATCTTGTCATCCACATCCGTGATATTGCGGACATAGGTCAGGTCGTAACCTCGGGCGCGCAGATAACGGGCCACCACATCGAAAGCCGTCACTGTCCGCGCATGGCCAATATGACAGTAGTCGTAGACCGTCATACCACAGACATACATGCGTACGTGGTTTCCATCCAGCGGGGTAAACGGTTCTTTCTTACGGGTCAGGCTGTTATAAATCTGCAGCACTATATCTATCCTGTTTTGCAATTGCCTGTCGGGCTCTTATTGACAGAGCCTAGTTCTGAGGTATAGGAAGTCCGTGTTGCCTTAGGAATGACAATTTGTCCCAATATCCCCGTTGAAACACGATTTTTCCATCTTTGACCTGGAAAAACCCACAGCCACGCAGGCCCAGCGGATCTTTCCATTCCAGAATAGCCCAGTCACCATCCTGAAAAATATGCTCAACAATGCAGACCATTTCTGCAGTGGCAAATTCCTGTTCAAACCGAGAACGAATTGCCTCTTTACCGATCACTTTATCATTGGCTACCTGATGATTGACGGCATCATCGGCATAAAAGCTGGTGATCAGCTCAACATCCGCGTTATTAAATGCCTCAACCCATGCAGCAACAACGTTTCTGGCTTCCATGACGTTTGATCTTCTGGAATAAGTCAAAAATACGGGGCGATGGCACCCCGTATTTGCATCGAATCAGGCTTTGTTAGCCCAGGTATCTTTCAAGCCAATGGTCAGGTTAAACACTGGATGTTCGGCCGAGTGGTCACAGCGGTCTGCAACAAAGTACCCTTCCCGCTCAAACTGGAAAGACTGCTCTGGTGCCGCATTCACCAGCGATGGTTCGACCCACGCCTGTGTTGTCTTGAGAGATTCTTGATTCACATGACTCAGAAAATCTTCTTCGCCACGATCCGGCGCCGGGTGGCTGAACAGGCGATCATAGATTCTCAACTCTGCCTGCTTGCCATGAGTTGCCGAAACCCAGTGAATAACACCACGGGGACGAATGCCCTCAGGTGGATCTTCACCTACGGTACCTGGTACATAAGAGGCATGTACCTCAACAATATTGCCGCTGTCATCACGGATCACTTCATCTGCCTTAATGACATAAGCACTTCTGAGGCGAACGTAATCACCAATCACCAGGCGCTTGAACTTCTTCCGGGAGAGCGTGGTGTCTTCAGTGAAGTCTTCCTGATCGATATAGATTTCCCGGGTAAACGGCAGCGTTCTCTGCCCGAGCTCCGGACGATTCGGATGTACCGCTGCCGTCATCTCCTGCACCTCGCCTTCCGGCAGGTTCTGAATTACCAGCTTGA
Organism: Endozoicomonas sp.; assembly: GCF_965196975.1. Classification (NCBI taxonomy): domain Bacteria; kingdom Pseudomonadati; phylum Pseudomonadota; class Gammaproteobacteria; order Oceanospirillales; family Endozoicomonadaceae; genus Endozoicomonas; species Endozoicomonas sp. The sequence continues at coordinate 1,567,870 of NZ_OZ239981.1, read as the reverse complement.
GTGGAGAGAGTACCGCCATGGCACGGGCAGCGTTCGTATTCAGGTCATCACGAATGGCATGTTCCAGCATGGAAACATCAGCGGTACCATCGGAACGACTTACACCCACCATTTCGGAAAAGCGACGAATGGAGTTCGGGGTATAACCACGACGGCGCATACCGGAGATGGTTGGCATCCTAGGGTCATCCCAGCCATCTACCACACCTTCATCCACCAGCTTCTTTAACTTCCGCTTGGAAGTCACGGTATAATTCAGGTTGGTACGGGCAAACTCATACTGTCGCGGCCTTGCAGGTACCGGCAGATTATCCAGGAACCACTCATACAGAGGGCGGTGATCCTGAAACTCCAGGGTACAGATGGAGTGGGTAATATACTCAATGGCATCTTCCTGACCATGAGCAAAGTCATAGCTGGGGTAAATGCACCACTTGTCCCCCGTCTGATGATGAGGCACCTTGCGAATTCGATAGAGAACCGGGTCCCGCATATTCATATTGGGGCTCTGCATATCGATTTTCGCCCGCAGGGAAGCCTTACCCTCCTCATATTCACCAGCCCGCATTTTTTCAAATTCGGCCAGGTTTTCTTCAACGGACTTGTCTCTGTCTGCACTCTCAACACCCGGCTTATTGAAATCACCCCGGTTAATGCGCATGGACTCAGCATCCTGATGATCAACGTAGGCCTTGCCTTCACGGATCAGGTGCAGCGCCCAGTCATAAAACTGGTCAAAGTAGCTGGATGCGTAGCGAACCTCACCGGACCACTGGAAGCCCAACCAGCGGATATCTTCCTGAATGGCATCCACATAGACCTGCTCTTCTTTCTCCGGGTTAGTATCGTCAAAACGGAGGTTACATTCACCCTGGTACTTCTCTGCCAGACCAAAGTTAAGACAGATAGAGGTGGCATGGCCAACATGGAGAAAACCATTCGGCTCTGGAGGGAAACGGGTATGAATACGACTGACCCGGCCTTCTGCCAGGTCTTTTTCAATAATCTGTTCCAGAAAATTTCTGGCTTTTTCGGTAGCAGTCATTGTCACTGATGCATCTATGAGAGGTTACTGGCGAATACTGTCTATACACCTACGCCATAATCGGTTGAGACTACCATATCTACCAATACTGGAAAATAACTCATTACCCTGCTGACAGAATTTACCGGGCAGGATAACGGTTTTTACCGACAGATAGTCTTAACAGGCAATAATAGATCGTATTGAATATCAGTATTCAGACACAGGTCTAACGAATAGGTTTTACACTAGTACGAGAAACACCTAGAATCCGTTGTTTTCCTGACTCTCACAGAGTCTGTGGACGTTATTTAACAAGAGTGGTGCCCCACATGATGGTTGTATTACACACCAACTTCGGTGATATCAAACTGGAACTGGACGCTGAAAAAGCCCCAAAAACCGTTGCCAATTTCCTTGAGTATATTAAAAGTGGCCATTTTGATGGCACCATTTTCCACCGTGTTATTGATGGCTTTATGATTCAGGGCGGTGGCTTCGAGCCAGGTATGGTTCAAAAATCCACCAAGATGCCCATCGAAAATGAGGCCGACAACGGTCTCAAGAACGAAACCGGTACTATTGCCATGGCCAGAACCATGGATCCGCATTCTGCATCGGCCCAGTTCTTTATCAACGTTAAGGATAATCACTTCCTCAATCACACGGCAAAAAACACCGATGGTTGGGGTTACTGCGTATTCGGTAAAGTGACCGATGGTATGGATATTGTAAACAAGATCAAAGGGGTTAAAACCACGTTCCGTGCAGGCCACCAGGATGTTCCCGTGGATGACGTGGTTATTGAGTCCGCTGAAGTTCTTGAAACGGTGGAAACTGCCTGATGAAGGCGCTGTTTATTTCAGACCTTCACCTGACACCAGAGTGCCCGGCTGTTGCCCGGGCATTCTGCCATTATTTGATGGATCGCGCCCCTCAGGCTGATGCACTCTACATTCTGGGTGACTTCTTTGAATATTGGGTGGGTGACGATGCCATGGATGACTTCCAGCACGATATTGCTCGACGGCTAAAGCAATACACGAATAGTGGCAAGGCCGTTTATCTGATGCCGGGCAACCGGGACTTTGCCATCGGCAAATCATTTCTCAGAGAGACGGGTGTAACGTGGCTGAAAGACCCAACACTGGTCACCCTTAACAATCAGAAAATCCTGCTAACGCATGGCGATTCACTGTGTACTCAGGATAAGCAGTACCAGCGATATCGAAGAATCATCCGCAACCCTCTGGTCATGGCCATACTGCGAATGACTCCCCTCTCCTATCGCAAGAACCTGGGCCAGAAAATACGTCGGAACAGTAAAGCGGCCAAAGTTGGTAAAACTCTGGACATAATGGATGTCACGCCATCTGCCGTTATTGATGTCATGGAGAAATTTCAGGTCAATACCATGATTCATGGCCATACACACCGACCTGACATTCATGAAGTCACTTTAGAAAATGGAACGGGTAAAAGGTATGTATTAGGTGACTGGACCGATAAAGGCTGGGAAATTGAAGTAAGCCCTGAGACAATAAAAATGACTCATTTTCCAATCCAATTGTGAAAACCAGCTGCTTGGAAATAACTGATACATTTCGTGAAAATCATCCACTTTAATTCGACCACGATAAAAAAGCATTACCGCCGATTAAGCCTGCAGAGTAAGTATATCCAATATCGTCTCTATCGGTATTGCTAATTAATCAAACAAACATACTTAGCTCAACAGACTCAGCAACACTGATTTCCAGCTGATTAAATGGAGAACAGAAAAATGTATAATTGTCTTAAGGTTGGATACCAGTCAGTAAAAATGCTTTCCTGCAATATGTTGGATGAAAAAACAGTATTTTCTCGCCACTTACGATTTATATCCTTCACACCATGCACTACAAATTATCTCCAGCTTGCATTAGAAAAGATGCAGTGGCAAGCCAGCATCTCTATTTTGCCCGCACCAAATCTTTTATTATGGGAATAGCGCCAAAAAACAATATCCACCCTATAAGAATCAGTAAAAGATATGAAGACCAGCGGTAAATACTATCCCAGCCTTTATTCGCATCATGGAGAATTGAAAAGTCAGTAATGTAGATGGTTTCACAGGCACCATTACCTGTATCGGTACGGGTAATACTGGTTTCCCTGTTTATCTTTCGTCCCCGGTAATTCGAGAGGTAGCCCTTTAAATGAATAATATCCCCATAGTTGGAATCAAGAATTGTCTCTGCAACCAACGGATCGTCTGTTAGCAGATGATTATTCGCTAACCTCGTCCCTTGAAAACGACCATATACTTCAGGGTCATCTGTCCAGAAATAGCAGGTCCATTGCCCACTGCTGAAATCAATATTCTTATAAACCAAGGGATCCATATTAGCTCCCCCCCAGATAACACATAAATCCTTAATATTGAGATTATCCGCCCACTTTTCGTGAACACGATCCATCCATGAATCACTGTGATGGTAGGAAACGACCATACCCCACTGCTCATAATCGTACCTGGGAGTGATTTCGTAACGCTCTCCCCCTACCTGAGTCATGAAAGGTTCTGCACGGGTAGGCTTCTGTACAGGATCGTTCAACAGACCATCAACGGCAACGGGCTGTGCAGGTAGCTGGTCTTTCATCCACCCTGAACCTACCCAGACCGCCGCCAAAATAATCAATAAATATTTTTTCACGTATATTCTCCAGCCCATCCCTGCTGACATCGGCTGGAGAATACGTTTATCCAGACACGATAGAAGACCTTTAAAACCTTTGTATCGTATTAGAGATTGGTCAGGCTTCCATTTTCCATCCGATAGACCTTATCCATCTTCTCAAGGGCAGTCCTCTTATGGGTGATCATAATGATGGTACTGTCTTTAAATTGACGAAAGACGGCATCCATCAGTACCTGTTCACTGTGAACATCCAACCCTTCGCCCGGCTCATCCATAACCAGTACAGGTGCCGGTTTCAGCATAGCCCGCGCAAGAGCCAGGCGACGCTGCTCACCACCAGATAATGCAATGCCACCCTGCCCTAACCAGATATCCAGCAAATTGCCGTCGTTCTCTCTGGCAGCTGCAAGTCCACTCAGCCCTGAATTTTTAATTATCGTTAAAAGCGCCTCATCACTGGCTGCAGGTGCCGCCAACAGCAGATTTTCCCTGAGCGTGGCACTGAAAACATGGGTTTTCTGAGGCACAAACGTGATTGACTGGTAAAGCGTCTGCTCAGAAAATCGTTGAATCTCCTGTCCATCCAGTAATATTTTCCCAGCAGAAGGCTCCAACCCACGGTTTAATAACTTGATCAGTGTTGATTTACCGCAGCCCGTTTTGCCGAGCAGAGCAACATGACTGCCTGCAGGAATATGAAGAGATAGCTTATTAATAACTGTCTGGTCATTGGCATAGCCACAGGACACATCCGTAAACTGAATCTCACCCTTTACCTCGACCTCAGGTGCTGTCTCTGGAAATACAACCACCGGTGAACTCACTACCTGACGCAATCGACTGGCCGCGTGTCGTGTATGACTGAGAAACTGAAATGCAACGGGTAACGGCATCAGCGCTTCAAAGCTGGCCAGCATTCCAAAGACCATCATGACCATGACTGGCCCACTGAACAGGCCTGCATTCATTTCACCACTGGCAATGTACAAAACCAGTAATGCAGCTGCACCGGAGCCGGAAACAAACAAGGCTGAGCCAAACCCTTCCATCACTGCCATACGGGACTGGTCTGCAACTAGCTTCTCTTCCGATTCAGCAATCGTGGCGCGGCCATTGGCCTCACTGCCGTAGATCTGCTGTTCAGCCATACCCTGCAGATAATCCAGCACCTCCTGTCTCAATCGCGCCTGCCTGACACCCATGGACTCCCCGGTCCTGCGACCCAGGACATAAAACAGCAATGGCATGGTAATGATCCAGAGCATCATCACCAACAACACCACCATGGCAACGGTTGTACTGAAAAAGGAGATAAACAGTGAAAACAGCAATGCAACAACAACAGCGGACAGTAACGGACTAACCAGCCTCAGATAAAGCTGATCCAACGCATCAATATCGGCCACCAGCCGGTCAAGCAGCTCACCTTTCCGGTATTGCCCTAGCTGCTCCTGAGATACTGGAATCAGTTTACTGAAAAACCAGCTTCTCAAGCCTGACAACAACCGAAAAGTGGCATCATGACTGACCAGTCGCTCTGCATAGCGGGCAGCCGTTCGGGCAATGGAAAAACCTCGAACACCCGCTCCGGGGGTAAAGAAGTTAAAGGTCTGAGCCGTTGCAAAGCTCAGTCCCGCTATCGCTGTGGCAGTAATAAACCAGCCGGACAGTGAAAGCAGACTGAGACTTGCCAGCAGGGTAACAATCGCCAGCAAAACACCCAGTGATAACATCCCAAGATGCTGACGGTACAGTTTTAGAAAAGGCCAGAGGTCATTCATCGTCCAGACTCCCGCTGTGCATGCTGACGAACTGCTGATACAGAGCACTTTCCCTGGCCAGCGTTGAGGGAGAACCATCAGCCACCAGATTCCCCTTATCCAGCATCAGGATCTGATCCATGGCATTGAGTTGACTGATTCGATGGGTAATCGTGATGACCGTGCATTCATCCGGTATGGCGTCCAGGGCATCCAGAACCAGACTCTCACTGACAGAATCCAGGCTGGCCGTCGGTTCATCCAGTATTAATAAACGCACCGGAAGTACCAGAGCTCTCGCCAGAGCGATTCGCTGAGCCTGACCAACCGACAGGTTTCCCCCCTGCTCCTTGAGTACACTGTCCAGACCGTCCGGCAAATTAGCCAGAATGTCCATACCCTGCGCCCTGGCCAGCGCTTCAAGACACTGATCATGAGAGACAGCACGGCCAAACGCAATATTGTCATAAACAGAACCATGGATAATCAATGGAAGCTGACCCAGCCAGGCAATCTCTTTGCGCCAGCTATCGAGCTGAGTATCCGCTAGAGACTGCCCCCCTAGTTTGATTTCACCCTGATAGTTCCAGAACCCCATGAGGGTATTAATCAGCGTCGTTTTACCGGCACCGCTGCTGCCAATAATACCAACACGACTTCCGGGCTCGACCTTAAACGACAGATGATCCAGTAATAGCTGATGTTTATTTTCAGAATCATCCGCTGACTCAGAGCCAGCAGAGGATCTTATGGCTGCTGAAACGGAGAGTTCTTGTACCTCTAGGGTCAACGGCATGGCTTCTGGTACAGACAAACCGCCACGATGCGCTTGCGGTTCTTCACGGGACAATACTTCCAGAATCTCTTCCGTCGCACCGATGGCCTTGGCCTTGGCATGATAGTAGGTTCCCAGTTCCCGCAATGGCTGATAATACTCAGGAGCCAGCAGTAACAGGAAAAGTCCGGTATACAGAGTAACTTCACCGCCAAAGGTAATGTGGCCAAGAAAACTCATCCCAAGGAATACCGCCACAAGCGCAATGGAAACCGAAGCAAAAAATTCAAGCACCGTGGAAGACAGAAAAGCCAGGCGAAGCACCTGCATGGTTTTTATCCGAAAGTCTTCACTGGCATCAGCCAACTGTGTTTCTGCAAAGCGGGTTCGCTGAAACAGTTTCAGCGTTTCCAGACCCTGGAGACGATCCAGAAAAAAGCCCCCCAAACGAGAGAGTGCCTGAAAGTTTTTACGATTAGCCTCCGCGGCTTTCATTCCAACCAGAATCATAAAAACAGGAATCAGTGGTGCAGTTCCCAGGAAAATAATACCCACCACCCAACTCTGGGGAAAAGCAACCACCAGCATAATGGCCGGTATCATCACCGCCAGAGCCATCTGAGGCAGATATTTAGCGATGAACTCCTGAAGTTCTTCTACCTGCTCAACGGCAATCGCCGACCAGCTGCCAGCAGGCCGCTCACCAATTACCAGGGGGCCAAGACGGCGCAGTTTATCCAACAATAGTTTGCGCACTTCCACCCGGACGCTGGCGCCTGCGCGGAAACCACAGAACTCTCGCCCCCAGGCACAGGCACCACGAATAATGACCAGCACCAGAACCCAGAGAAAATCTTCCGTTAGCATCTCCCGGGTTGCACTTTCCATCACCAGCCGGTGGATCATTCCTGCCATGATCGAAGCCTGAGCAATCAGAAAGACTCCATTGAGCAAGCCCAGTACCATGGAGATCAGTAGCCATTGCCGGGCCGGCCTTATCTGCCTCAACAACCAGCGATAGGCCTGCTTTTGCGTAGTTTGACTCATCTTTTGAATGTATTTCCCGGACTACTTACGACGTGGAGTGCATTGTACATAACTCGATCGGTACTCACCACGAAGATACAGACTGGTTTTCAGGTACTTCCGCCCCCTATAATTACGGACCAAATTCACTATGTAGTTTAGGCTCTGTTGACATAAGGTTGCAGGCTCAGTGGTTCGTATAGCCGTCTTCCGCAAGGCGGACTGGTGCAGGTATAGTGGTTCTACATCAAACCAGTCCAACGAAGCTGGAAGGCGGCTATACGAGCCACCCTTCGGGCTCAAACCAGAGCGCCCATGACGTCGTTGCAAGAACTTGAAAGACGTTGGTATTCCTGCGTTCTTGCGCCTGGCCACGAACGCCCTGGTTTGAGCTGAGCCTGCAACCTTATTGTCAACAGAGCCTAGAGCAGTCCAACAGGACAGCACCTTCAGTAACTCAGCCATTGGTCATCATGCTTCAGAATATTCGAATCATCCTTATCAACACGTTTCACCCTGGCAACATAGGCTCCGCGGCCCGAGCCATGAAAACCATGGGCCTGAGTAACCTCTGCCTGGTAACCCCTCAACGATTCCCTGCTCCCGAGGCGGACTCTATGGCAGCAGGAGCGCTGGATGTGCTTGAGAATGCCCGAGTATTTGACACTCTGGATGAGGCTATTGCGGACTGCTCTCTGGTCATTGGTACCAGTGCCAGAACACGCACCCACTCTTTCTCACGCCCGATGTTGGGTGCTGAAGCATGCGCTGAGAAGCTGCTCTCGGATTCCCGTCAATCTCCCGTTGCCCTGGTATTTGGTCAGGAAACCATGGGCCTTACTAACAGCGAACTGGAAAAGTGCCACTTTCATACCAGTATCGATGCAAACCCAGAATACCCGGTTCTTAATGTTGCCTCCGCTATCCAGATCCTCTGTTATGAGATCTTCAAGGCTTCACTGAAAAAAGAGAGCGACTGGCACGATGAAAAACCGGAACAGGAATACCCTCTGAATCAGGAACTGGAAAAGTTCTATAAGCATCTGGAAACCACACTGACCGACATCGACTTTATTATTCAACAGCACCCGGGCTTAGTGATGACACGGCTCCGTCGCTTCTTTAACCGCGCTCGCCCAGAAGCCAAAGAACTGAATATGTTGCGTGGTATTCTTGGAGCCGCCCAGAAAGCATCTGGAAAAAACAGTACTGATGGCTGAACCTGCTCCGCTTACCGTTGATGAGATCAACCCAATAGCCTTTCCCCTGGTTAACCGTTTTTTTAAAGAAAATGGGCATAAAGGCAAAGTGTCCGGTAATGAGCGGGTTTGGGTCGCCCGCTGTCCAGAAGGAAACATCGTCGCTGGCCTCAGGGCCAGTCCAAAAGCCAATGACTATCTTCTGAGAAGCGTCTGGGTCGGCAGAAATGTCCAGAGAAAGGGTGTTGGGTCGTTCTTTTTGAGAGAAGTCCTGAATGACCTGGGGAGTATTCACTGCTGGTGCTACCCATACGCTCACCTTGAACTTTTTTACCAGAGAGCAGGCTTTTTCAGTCCAGATCCTGACAATGTACCGCCTGATATTCTGGCCCCTTACCTGAGGTACCAACAACAGGGACACGATTTCTTATTGATGTGCCACTGCCCTAAGTAATCCAGAGATTTCTTCGTCCAGAAGCAGGCGATGCTGACCAGGTCCCGTTCCATCCAGAAGTAAGTTCACCATACGAATGCGCTGCAAATCCATTACGCGATAGCCCAGCGCCTGACACATTCGACGTATCTGACGATTCAGTCCCTGGGTCAAGACAATCTTAAAGGCATGACTGGCTACTCTCGTTACCCGGCAGGGCTTTGTGGTTACATCCCCATAACGGACACCCGGCGCCATCGACAAAAGAAAAGCCTCATCAATCGGCTTATTGACCGTGACCAGATACTCTTTTTCATGGTAATGATCCGGATGCAGCAAGGTCTGGCATAATTCACCATGGTTGGTCAGCAGCATCAAACCATGAGAGTCTTTATCCAGTCTGCCAACGGGAAAAACCCTTAAAAGCTCATTAAGTTTAGGCATATGATGAACAATACTGGCCGGATCATCAATGTCACACACTGAGTCAACACCTACCGGCTTGTTGTAGAGAAAGTATATTTTTTCAGTCGTTAACTTCAGTTCACGCCCATCAACTGTCACACAATCGCTGTCTGTTACTCGATCAATATGTAACCCCAGTCTGCCATTGAGCAGCACGCAACCACTGTCAATCAGACGGGAGGCCTTCCGCCGCGAGCAAAAGCCGGCATCAGCAATGAATTTGGAAAGGCGAATCATAGGCAATTTTCATGTATTATCCGCCTTTTAAATCGATAGTAATTCACAGATACGGACATGTTAAAACAGATTTTCAAAACTTCAGCCATACTGAGCACCCTGCTCAGCCTGATCATAACCTCAATGCCTGCAGTGGCAACCATCAATGATGCAGAAGCCATTAACAAAGCAGGCCGTCAGCGAATGCTCAGTCAGCGGATCGCCAAAAGTTACATTATGATTGGCTCCGATGTAAATCCCGATCAAGCGACAGCTGACCTGGATATCAGCATGGCCCTTTTCGAGCAGCAGTTTCTCGAGCTTCTTGATTACGCGCCCAATGAAAGGATTCGCAATAGCTTGAATGATGCCGCTATCATCTGGCAGGAGTTCCGCTTAAAGGTGCTGGAAGCACCAAGCCGTGAAGACGCATTGACTGTACTGACACTCAGCGATGAACTTCTGGCGCGCAGCGAACTGGTTGTTAAAGCCATTACTGAGCATGTGGGACATGAAGCGGGGCATCTGGTCGATATTTCTGGTCGGCAGCGGATGCTCAGTCAGCGGATCGCCAAACTCTATATTGCTCGGGCCTGGGGGATTAAGAATCAGTCGGTTGATGAATCGCTGGCCGTGGCCATCAATGAGTTTGGAACCGCGCTGACCACTCTCCGCCAGTCTGAACTGAACTCCACCGATATCAATCAAAAGCTGTCCAAGGTTCAGAGCCAGTGGGATTTCACCAATGCCGGATTTAAAATCAGCGATCAGGGCAAATTTGTCCCAAACATGGTGTCAGTGACAACCGAATCCATTTTGAAAAAAATGAATGATCTGACCTACGACTATGAACAGCTGATGATAAAATCCAAAGGCTGATTATCCGGCAAAAATCGTCTGATTGGATGATATGAAAATCATAAACCAATCAAGACAATGGAGTGCTCAATAGAACAATAACAAAGAGCCACTCCCATGAAAAAAGTTATGCTCAGTCTGCTTGCCCTGATTGCTGCTACAGCAGGGTTATTACAGATAACGGCGGTTCAATCCTTTCTGGTCGGCCTTATCTTTCCATCCTTTCCTGAATACCCGCAACCCATTACTCAACTGAATGAGCAAACTGAGGGCACTATCTACTATCAGAGCGCTACCCCCTTTGATCTGGATGTTCTACTCAATAATATGGACGACGCCAAGCCGACAACCGGACTGGGTCATCTTTATATTCCCGAGTCAGCCACCAGCAAGCAGCCGGTTCCAGCAATGGTGATACTGCATGGCAGTGGCGGTATCTCGCCTGGACGTGAGCATGAACATGCCAAACTGCTGAACCAGAACGGTATTGCAGCGGTAGTTGTTGACTACTACCAGCCCAGGGGGCTTACTGAAGATAAAAGCTATATGATGAAGATTAATGCCGTCACAGAGTTTGACGTCATTACCGATGCCTATTCGGTTTATAAACTGCTGAAAACCAGTCCCCTGATTGACGGCTCACGCATTGGGGTTATGGGTTTTTCCTACGGGGGAATGGCCAGTCGGATGGCAATGGATGAACGTTTCCACAAGACACTGGCTCCCGGAACGGATGGATTCAGTCTGTACGTTGATGTTTATGGTCCCTGCTTCCAGAACCTGGGAACACAGTCAACCAACGGCAAGCCACTCCTGACACTGAGAGGCACAGAAGATTATTCAAATGATCTGCAAGCCTGCGCTGATCGGGAGAATGAACTCCGAGCACTTAATGTCGATGTTGAAAGTATTGTGTATCAGGGTGCTGGCCACTCCTGGGAAAATCTGGCGCCTCAGATGCTCAAAGAAGACGCCCCTTATATTTCAGGGTGCGAAGTCACCTATGATGCCCAAGGCAATCCTCTGCTGAATGGCGACTCTATTCTGGAACTGTCAGAAACAGCAAGCCGGGAAGAGCGAATTGCTGCTCGCCTCAAGAGTGGACCTAAATATAAGGATTGCCTGAAGTATGGTTACCTGATCGGCAACGATGATGAGACCAAGCAGCAGGCATACAGTGATTTATTGAGTTTCCTCAAAAAGAATTTTGATCGCTCAATGGCTTTAGCTGCTGTTAATGAATCTTAATATGCAAAAATCCACCCCCAGAGACCGTAAAGAGCACAAAGGAAAGAAAATCTATTCTTCATGCTCATTATGGCCTCTGGGGTCAGGCTTTTTCTTCACTGAAGAAAGCCAGAAATGGTAACTATTCAGCACCCAGCAAAGGCGTATTGTTGTAATTTCGAACCGCTTTAAGAAGCGCCTGAAATATGTTCAACCCCTGCTTTTTAGCAGATGATAAATAGCTTCGGATTCGGGTAAACATGGTACCTCCGTCTTCGCTTCTGAAGCAGCCTGAGATCTTCTGCTTAAGTTTGGCCATCCTGGCATCACGTTCACTGCCATTGTTATCGAAGGGAATTGAAAAGTCCGACATGAAGCGCAACGTTTCAACCTTAAACTCAATAAGCCTTTTGAACAGGTTGTAGGCCTTGGTATTCCTGACCTTCTTACGTCCAAGCACCTGTCGTTGTTTTTCCATATAAGCGGTTTCCTTCGTGAGAGCCCTTTGAAGGATTTGGTCGTATATCGTCTCAATGCGAAGCTGTATTGCACCAGGCATTTGAGTCAGACCGGCTGCTTTGTATTTCTTGCAGAAGTGCCAGGAGAGCGTAAGCAATTTCATCAGCCGCAGAGCCAGCTTATTCGCATCCCTATCGACAACTCCCTGAAGCTCTCTCAGATGATGGGCATTACAAAGCACATGCACTGCCGCATAGGCAAAGTAGGACTTCCAATGATCGTGAACCAGAATGCCTGCAAAAGTCAGCAGGATGCCCATTGCATCCATTGCTTCACAACCTCGCCTTTCTGAGAGGTAGTAAAGCGTCCATTGGTCATCTCGCATAATGTGTAACCACCACAGTGAACCGTCAACCCGCATGCCAGTTTCATCCGCTCCTGCAACCGGACTTTCTTGTAAAGCATCGCGGATACTCTGCTCAGTAGAGGCCAGGTTCTCATGGGTATAGGCAACAAAATTGGCAACAGAGCCTGCGCTGACACTCATGCAATAAATAGTATTGAAATACTCAGACACCCGGTGATATGGGATGAAGTGATACTGGTTTAAATGAACAGCCATTGCCTGAGTCACTTCTCCGTATTGAGCAGCGGCTTTCACTCCTTGGGGAAACTCAGCGGTGTTCCGTTTACCACAAGGACATACTTTAACGTCTGCCCAGTACGCGGTAACTTCAAATTCTCCGGGTCTACCTGGATCAAAAACCTGTCGCTCAATGTATTTGGTGGGTTTAATATCGATAAGCGAAGACTGGCAACAGCAACATTTTTCAACCTTCAGATGCCTGACATAATCGGGTAAGGCGACACGTCTCAAACAAGAGCCTTGATGACCTTTCTGGCCACCTGGTTTATTGCCTGAAGATGGTCTAAGGCTTTTGGGGTTCGGTGTTTCCTGTGAGGAGCAGGGGGCTTCTTTGGAAGATGTATCACCTTTATCACTCCCTTTTTTACTGGGCTTTTGATAACCATCTGACGATGGTGGCTTACTACTGTTTTGACTGTTTTTATTAACCCTTTCTTCCAGTTCGCTGCAACGTTCCCGTAAAAGCGCATTCTCGGTCCGAAGCTCTTCATTCTCTTTAAGGAGAGCTTCGGTAAACGGAGTAGCTGGGAAGTCTGGTTCCATACTGGAGATTTGTTAGAAAAATTGAGTATAAGATGATGGTCGAAAAATCAGAAAATTCCAGATTTATATGAAGGGTGCTGAATAGTTACCAGAAATGTTACTGGATTAGCCAGGCTCTATGAGAATAAAATAATCACTCATAACAGCACTGGGGTTTTACCATGGAAATATGGGTTGATGCCGATGCTTGCCCCCTGGTAATAAAAGAAATTTTATACCGGGCAGCTGAGCGCACCAAAACACCAACAACTTTTGTTGCCAATCACTTTTTACAAGTAACTAAGTCTAAATACATTAAATTCATGCAGGTGAGCACTGGCTTTGATGTCGCTGACAATGAAATAGTTAAACGTATAACCAGCAAAGACTTGGTGATTACCGCTGATATTCCTTTAGCAGCTGAAGTCATTGAAAAAGGTGCACTGGCATTAAACCCACGAGGCGAGTTATATACCGACAGTAATATCAGGGCGCGATTTTATGGACACCCTGAGGTCAAGTGGTATTCAGACGGGTGGTGTTCCGGCCATTAGCCAAAGTGATCGACAAACCTTCGCCAATAATCTGGACAGACTATTAGCGAAGAAGTCAGAAGCATAAGCATGCCATGAATTAATACGGTAACGCTGGCAAGTGTCTAGTAGTTAGAAATTCGCCCCCGGGAAGTCAGCACCAATGATAACTATTTACTCTTTACCTGCTGCCAGTAATTTTCCATTTCTTCTAATGTTAACTGCTCAAAAACCCGATCGTTTGTTGTGGCAAGCAGCTCCATTTTACGAAAACGCCCATCAAATTTATGACATGCCTTCCGCAAGGACATATCCGCATCAACCCCTAGATGACGGGCAAGATTAACACAGGCAAATAGAAGATCTCCTACCTCTTCAGCAACCCGCTCCTGGCTCTCACTTCCTGCTGTGCGGATTTCGTCCAACTCTTCATGTATCTTGTCAAATACCGGCTCAGCTTCAGGCCAGTCGAAGCCGACTCTTGCTGCTGCTGCCTGAATTTTTTCGGCACGCTGCAGTGTTGGCAACAATCTGGGCAAATCATCGGGCATAGCAGAGCGACGCTCTTTTTGCCCCTTTTGTCTTTTTTCTTCTGCCTTTATTTCCTGCCATTTCTGCTTAACCTCCTCTGGTGTCAGCTTCTGCTCAGAAGCAAACGACTCGAGGCTACCATCAGGAAATACATGAGGGTGCCGGCGCAGCAGTTTTGTTAACAACCCCTGACTGATATCTGCAAAGTCAAAGAGTTCGCTTTCCTTTGCCATCTGAGCATGAAAAATGACCTGAAACAGCAGGTCTCCCAGCTCTTCTTTAAGGTTGTCATAATCTTCACGCTCAATGGCTTCGGCAACTTCACAGGCTTCTTCCAGAGTATAGGGAGCAATGGTGGCAAAGGTCTGCTTCAGATCCCACGGACAACCATGCTCTGTATCTCTAAGTCTGGCCATCAAAATAATCAGATCATCAATGGAATGTGACAAACCAGACTCCTACAGGTATTAAAATGCATGAAAAGGGAGGGTACTCCCACGCAAAGCGTGGGAGTTAATAGAGTCATTTAACTCATTTTACGGTGACGAACGGCATCAATAACGTTGGGCAACTGACTGACCTTGGCAAGAAGACGCCCCAGGCTTTCCAGACTGGGAACTTCCATGGTCAGCAGCATACTGGCCAGATGCTCTTCTTTGCTGGTACGGGTCTGCATGGAGAGAACATTCACCTTATCGTTTGCCAGCACCATGGTAATGTCCCTTAACAAGCCCGGACGGTCATAAGCCGTAATAATGACATCAACCGGATAACTGTAGTCAGGCCTAGTGCCCCAGTTAACCTCTATCAGACGCTCAGGTTCACGGTTACGCAGAGAGAGCGCAGTATTACAGTCTTCCCGGTGAATCGTTACGCCACGTCCAACGGTGATATAGCCAATGATCGGATCACCCGGCACCGGCTGACAGCAGCCCGCCATCTGAGTCAGCAGATTACCGACACCATCAATATTAATAGTGCTGTCCGATAGACGGTCTTGCTGTGGCTTAGTGCGGATTTCAAACGTTTTCTCTTCTTCGGGCGCAACCTGTTTCTGTGCCAGCGAAACCACATGGCGAAGCTTTATGTCTCCGGCACCAATACCCGCAAACATATCATCAGGAGAGAGACAGTTTACGGCCAGAGCAAGCTCTGAGTAATTAACGCCATGTAACGCCTGACGCTTAAGCTCCAATTCCAGAAGGCTCTGACCATCCGCAATGTTGGCGTCTCTGTCCTGCTTTTTGAACCAGCTGGTGATCTTAGCCCTTGCACGACTGGTGGTGACATAGCCAAGGTCAGGGTTTAGCCAGTCCCTGCTGGGACGCGCATTTGGAGCGGTAAGGATTTCGACCTGATCACCCGTTTTGAGCTTATGAGTCAGCGGCACAATACGACCGGCGACTTTTGCGCCCCTGCAACGGCTACCTACCTCAGAGTGAATCCGGTAGGCAAAATCGATAGGGGTAGCCCCGACCGACAAGTCAACCACATGACCATCTTTGGTAAATACGTAAATTCGGTCTGGCTCTACATCCGCACGCCACTGGCCACCCAGCTCACCCAGATCTCCAAGGTCTTCATGCCATTCCATAACCTGACGCAGCCACGAGATCTTTTCTTCGTAGCTGTCACTGCGGCTATTAACATCAGTGCCCTTGTACTTCCAGTGAGCACAAACCCCGAGCTCTGCTTCCTCATGCATATCATGGGTGCGTATCTGAACCTCAAGGGTTTTTCCTTCAGGGCCGAATACCGCCGTATGCAGTGAGCGATACCCATTCTCTTTCGGAGTGGCAATGTAATCATCAAACTCTTTGGGAATATGATTCCAGAGAGAGTGCACGACGCCCAGCGCTGCATAGCAATCACGCACTTCATGAGTAAGAATACGGACCGCACGAATATCATAGAGGTCACGGAAATCAACATTTTTCCGCTTCATCTTCCGCCAGATACTGTAGATATGCTTCACCCGCCCATTGACATCACCCTCGATTCTGGACTCCGACAGCGATGTTTTCAGGGTATCTACAACGTCGGTAATGTATTTCTGACGATCAAGTCGCTTGCCGTCCAGCAGCTTGGCAATCTTCTTATAGTCATGGGGCTTTAGATAACGGAAGGAGAGGTCTTCAAGCTCCCACTTGATATAACCAATACCGAGCCGATGAGCCAGCGGCGCATAGATTTCAAAAACTTCCCTGGCAACACGCTGCCGTTTTTCTTTACTGGCATGCTGAACAGCTCGGATAGCGCAGGTTCGCTCGGCCAGTTTGATCAGGGCAACACGGACATCGTCGATAATAGAAACCAGCATCTTGCGAACTTTTTCAAGCTGATCCTGACGATGATCCAGAACCTGCCTTCTGGGGTTCTGGATATTGCTGATCGCTGCCATGCCTTGAACGTCTTTGATCAGACCGGCAACCACTTTACCAAAATTCTCTTCAACCTGATCAAGAGACAATTTGGTTTCACGGACAGCTCGATAGAGGACGGCTGCAACCAGGGTATCCATATCCAGTTTCAGCTCTGCAAGGATCTCCGCCATTTCCAGTCCGGTTCGGAAACACCCTTTTCCCGTTGGCCAGGCTGTTTCTTCAGCGCTCTGATGGAGAGACCGCTGCAATGCCAGCAGCTCAGCCTGTCGGGCCAGCTCACAGGCCTCCCTCAGGCTATCAGTATCACCAACGCCATAACGTTCCTGCAGGCGATTCAGCCAGGCACCCAGATCGACACTGCCGTCGAAGTGCTGAGGCTGATCCTCTCTGACCTTGACCATCTATTCCATTCCGTCTCTTTCTATATAAATGATGCCCTGTCGCCATTCCTGGTACTTAGGGCCTGTTGACGTTTCGTTGCGTGCTCAGTGGCCCAGAAAAGCGTCATATGCGCGAAAGACTTGCGCAGGGTGTAGTAATCTACATCAAGCAAGTCTGACAAAGCAGATGCGCTTTTCTAGGCCACCCTTCGGGCGGATCAGGGCGACCCTATGTCTTCGTTGCGGCATTTTGAAAGGCAGCCAGCCTTCCTGCAATGCCCCGCCTTGCCATAGAAGCGCCCTGATCCGCTGAGCTCGCAACGAAATATCAACAGGCCCTAGAGCCCTGGTCAGGCGTCGGCTTAAGACTACTACCTGAAAGCAGCCATTAATAGACTACTTTCTAATAAATTACTGTCTGATGAACTTAGTCCTGACAGCCTATGCACGAATAAAAAGTGCCATGGACTCCACATGAGCAGTTTGCGGAAACATATCCATCACACACAAACGCTCAAGTTTGAAACCATAGGAAGCAAGATTGCCAGCATCCCTGGCAAGAGTTGCCGGGTTGCAGGAAATATACAACAAGCGATCGGGCAATAAACTGGCCAGTTGTTCAATCATAAAGTCCGCACCGGCCCTCGGTGGATCCAGAACCACTATGTCGTAATGCTCTTTTGCCCAAGATTCCGCAGTAAAATCACTGGACAGATCCGCACAGTAAAAGCTCACATTATTCAAACCATTCAGATCGGCATTTCTTGTCGCCTGTTCAACCGAATTCTGTGAACCCTCAACACCCGTGACATGGCCTGACTTTTTAGCCAGTGGTAGTGAAAAATTGCCCAGACCGCAGAAAAGATCAAGCACTTTATCGGAGGCATTCGGAGTAAGCCACTGTAGAGCTTGCTCAACCATCGCCTGATTAATCACCCAGTTTACCTGAGTAAAGTCCTGTGGCCGGAAGCACAGCTTCACTCCGGATTCAGGAAGAAAGTAATTCAGTGCTACAGACACACCTTCATCGGGCATGCCGGGATATAGAACCCTGATACTCTCAGGACTATCCTGCAGATACAGAAATAGCTGATGAGTAGCGGCAAATTCTTTCAATAGCACCCGATCTTCTTCAGACAGAGGGCGAATATGACGCAGCAGCAACCCACGCCCCTGCTCTGCCAGAAAGCACTCTGCATGAGAAATTGCTTCACGGCCTTTCAGTGTTGGCAAAAATGACTGGAGAAGTAAAGGCATCTCCTGCAAAGGCTCTGCCAGCACTGGGCATTCATTTATTTCACAGATGGTATTACTGCCCTTTTCCCGAAATCCGAGGCTCAGCCTTCCTTTGCGCCAGCGGATGGCAAAACGACAACGGTAGCGATACCCATAGGGAGGAGAAATCAGAGAATCTTCTACATGCTCAGGCACAACATTGGCAAAACGCCTTAGCTGATCAAGCACAATTTGCTGCTTACCTTCGAGCTGCCCGGCATGAGACCAGTACTGAAGATTACAGCCCCCGCACCGATGAAAATGCCGGCAGACAGGCTCACAGCGCTCGGAGGACGCTGACAGAACCTCTTTTACACGGGCGTTCATAAAGCGACGTTTATCTTCCACAACCTGAACACGAATGGTTTCACCCGGCAGTGCGCCGTCAATAAAGAGGGTCTTCCCATGGTAACGGGCTATCCCACGACCATCATGGGAAAGGCCGTCAATACGCACATCCTCATTCAGAAAAAAAGGGGTTGAGGTAGCACGTTTAAAGCGCATAAAGTACTTCCAACATTCTCATTACTGCCCATTCAGGGCTGTTTAAAAGCCTCATTCTACATTGGATATGGGTTACAAAAAACTCGCAGTCATACGTCCATACCTGGAAATTTCAGCCATTTATAAAAAATGGCTATGGTAAAAATACGCCTGTTGAAAGATAACGATCACCACGGTCGCAGATAATCGCAACAATGGTGGCATTCTCTACGCTTTTTGAAAGTCTCAGAGCTGCCGCAACGGCCCCACCTGACGAAACACCACAGAATATTCCCTCTTCACGAGCCAGCTGCCTCATGCACTCTTCAGCCTCTCTCTGACCAATATCCATCACTTCATCAATAGCGGAACGGTCAAAAATGGCTGGTAAATATTCAGGGCTCCAACGACGAATACCCGGTATTTGAGCTCCCTCTTCTGGCTGAAGGCCAACAATCTGAATAGAAGGGCTCTTTGTTTTCAGGTAACGAGAGGTGCCCATTATTGTCCCGGTTGTCCCCATGGAGCTGATAAAGTGCGTCACTGTACCTTGGGTTTGCTGCCAGATTTCCGGCCCGGTCGTACCATGGTGAGCTAATGGATTATCAGGATTGGCAAACTGGTTAAGCACCTTCCCCATTCCCTGCTCTTGCATTTCCAGGGCTTTATCACGGGCACCTTCCATTCCATCACTGACAAGAATCAGTTCCGCTCCATAGGCACTCATTGCTGCACGACGCTCGGCACTCATATTGTCCGGCATAATCAGAATCATTCGATAACCACGAACAGCCGCCGCCATGGCTAGCGCTATTCCCGTATTACCACTGGTGGCTTCAATTAATGTATCCCCCGGCCTGATGGCATCACGGGCCTCGGCCTCCGCGATCATCGACAAGGCCGGGCGATCTTTCACTGACCCGGCCGGATTCTGCCCTTCCAGTTTGAGCAATATGGTATTGGAGCTATTCCCTTGCATGCGTTGCAGGCGAACCAGAGGGGTATTGCCAATAATCGACTCTATTGTCGGATATTCCATGGACATATAACTTACGTAGACTTTATTATTCCAGCACAGAGAAGAATAGTTCTGGCTATTGGCTATTTATCAGCGCCCTTACCCTAAAAAACAAACCTCTGGAGCCTGTCGGACTTAACCAGCCGGAGCAAGACAAGTCCTACACATTCCTGAATATAAGGCGTTTATTTTTTAATAGCTTTGAGCATAACCCTGCAATAATACCGAACAAAAGCCAAACAGGGAAAGGCAGTACCATGAAACAGCACCTTATGGCATTCCGCCAGCGCATACTTCTACTGGCTTTTCTGCCCGGCATTATCGTTTCCCTACTCATGGGCGGTGTCTATCTGAGTAAGCGCTATAACGAGCTGGATAACCAGCTCATGGCCAAGGCATTGACTCAGTCTGAACAAAAAGCAGCCATTGCGTCACTACTACTGAATAAAACCCAGCGTGAAGACCTTCAAACCCTGATCAGTATGCTGCTCGATGATATGGATATACGTGCGGTCAGTCTGGTCGATGAGCAAGGCAAGGAAATTGTCCATGCCGGCCCCAAGCTCACTGATACCGGAAAATCATCCTCATTGATGGGTGCCGGCCAGAGGTGGTTCCAGAGCGATCAGGTCATACAGGTTGCCAATCCAATCTCCAGCCCAAATACGACAAAAAGCAGTGGCTGGCTGATTATTGATTACACCTATGCAGAAACTCACCTGACCCGTTATCGCTCTCTGGCGTTCAGTATTATCGTCATCTCGATGGGGTTAGCGATTGCATTGGTTATTAGCCTTAAGCTGGGCAATGGCGTTACCCGCCCACTGGATCATATGGCAAGGGTCATTGGTCGTATAAAGAATGGCTTCTTTGATACCCGACTGCCAGACAACCCGAGTAGCCTGATGTATGAACTGGAATCATCTATCAATGAAATGCTCGATAGCCTGCAGGCCAAACACCAGAAGATGACCAGTCATATTGCCCAATACAATGATGAGCTGCAGGAAACGCTGGAAACCATTGAAGTTCAGAATGTCGAGTTGGATCTCGCCAGAAAGGAGGCTCTTGAGGCAAGCAGGAGCAAGAGCGAATTTCTGGCTAATATGAGCCACGAAATCAGAACTCCTTTGAATGGTATTATTGGTTTTTCCAACCTGATGCTGAGCTCCAGGCTCACAACACAGCAATACGACTACGTCAGCACCATTGAGAAATCCTCTCAAGGACTTCTCACCATGTTGAATGACATTCTTGATTTTTCCCGTATGGAGGCCGGGAAGCTTGAACTGGATCCCCAGCCCGTCAGCCTTCGAGAGATCGTTGAGGATGTTATGACTTTTATGGCACCTGCTGCGCATGGCAAGTCTCTGGAAATTGTTCACTTTATCTACGACGACGTTCCTGAGAATATCATTATTGATGGCCAGCGGTTGAAACAGATCCTGACCAACCTCATCAGCAACGCTATTAAATTCACCAGTTATGGTTCCGTCGCGGTTCGAGTAATGCTGGATCAGGAAGGCAAACCTCATCAGAAAGAAAGTAGTGATGAACCCCTGACCTTGAGAATTTCAGTGGCGGATACTGGCATTGGGCTAACCCGGGAGCAGCACCATAAACTATTCCATGCTTTTGCCCAGGCAGACGCCAGCCGAACACGCAAGGCTGGAGGAACCGGACTTGGCTTATCAATCTGTAAAAATCTGGTTGAGCAAATGGGTGGAGAAATTGGCCTGGAGTCCGATTTAGGACAGGGGGCAACATTCTGGTTTACCTTTAAAACAACCCTTAATGACAAAAATAGTGAACCGACTGCTCATGATGGTTCTGAGCAAAAAAACATCGTACCGACACTGTTGAACGGCCGGAAAGTACTCCTTGTCGAGCCCCATGAGCTGACTCGGCTCTCAATTTTTCATTTGCTGGATAAACTGGGTGCAAATATTACCGCAACAGCCAGCATCCAACAGGGAGTCTCACCCAACAAGACAAGTGTCTCCTACGACTTTATTTTCATTAATCTTGATGATGTCGAACCCATTCAGGTTATCAGGCACTTAAAAGAATCCTATAAAAACGCCAGTATTATTGTTCTCAGTTCAGCAGGCATCACAGGAACAATGGATCCTGTGATGCCTGAAAGTACTGACACACTTTTGAAGCCTGTTGGACTGAACAGACTGAAAGCACTGCTTACCCATATAAAAACAGATCAGGAAGGCAAAGACACTCATCAACAACAGACCTACAAAGCCCTGAACATTCTGGCCGTTGATGATAACCCCGTAAACCTGAAATTGCTCAAAACCATTCTTGGAAATCTGGGGCAACATTTACAAACCGCAGAAAATGGTTTTGATGCCATTGAACTTTGCAAGCAGTTCGCTTTCGATATTATTTTCATGGATGTCCAGATGCCGATAATTGATGGACTTGAAGCAACAAAGAGAATTCGAAGTGAGCTCCCAAATCATCAGCGTACCCCTATCATTGCAGTGACTGCCCATGCACTGCCCGAGGAGAAAAAGATACTTTTGCAAAGTGGATTTGATGACTACCTGAGTAAACCAGTCAGTGAGAAACACCTAATCAGTATGATGAATCAGTGGGCTAAGATGCCAATCGACACGGAGAATAGAGAATACTTCCCAACATCAAAAATCAGCGTGTCTATCAATCAGACAATCGAGCAGGCTGAAAGCCCAGTTGACATCAATCTTGCTACTCAACTGGCCGCAGGAAACCGGAGTCTGGCTCAAGAAATGCTGCTTATGATGCAAGATGGATTGGATGATGACCTAGAGACACTCAAAGAGGGATGGACCACCAACGATTTTTCAGCGGTACTGGAGCGTGTACATCGATTACACGGAGCCTGCCGATACTGTGGAGTCCCCGAACTTGAACGTGTTTGCAACCGGCTGGAAACACGACTGAAAAAATACAATACCCTGAACAATGATAAAGTCAGGGAAGATTTTCAATTATTGATCCAGTCCATCATCCGACTGAATGAGTGGGAAATAAAGAGCCTGAATACGGCTGAATCAGAAGTCTGATACCCATTAAACTTTCCAACTGTTATTAGAATGATGGGCTGGGCAGAATAGAGAAGCTGGTGCGACGAGTCATACTATGGTGATGAGAAAGAGAGCTGATATCAGCTCTCTAATACGACAAAGGCAATCGCATTATCCTGTTCATCAGAGAGACTGAGGTGAAGCCGCTTAACCGCTCTTTGATGCTGCAGCTCAAGACCATAATCATACAATAACAGCCCAGGAGCTCCGGACGCGTTATTTCTTACTTCTATGTGCTGAAATGAAAGCTTACCGATGCCCGTTCCAAATGCCTTGGCAACCGCCTCCTTGGCCGCAAAACGCTTAGCCAGCCAAGCTGCAGAGGATGAGCGCTCCCGCCATTGTGACTGTTCATAATCGGTGAGAATTCTTCTGGCAAACGCATCACCCAGCCGGCTGAGTGAACGCTCTATCCGATCAATTCTTACAATATCGGTGCCTATACCCACAATCACTTAAAACGCTTTCCGTGAAGCTTCCAACATCAGCGCTTTCATTTCACGAACCGCTGGTTTCAAACCGGTAAACAGTGCACGGGCAATGATCGAGTGACCAATATTCAGCTCATTGACACCGGCAATCATCGCCACAGGCTCAACATTCTGATAATTAAGGCCATGGCCAGCATTGACGATCAATCCCTGTTCCAGACCAAATACAACAGCATTTCTAAGACGTTCAAGCTCATCCTGCATGGCTTCAGCCGTCAAAGCTTCGGCATAAGCACCGGTATGCAGCTCAATAGCAGGCGCTCCTGCCCTGGCTGCTGCCTCAACCTGATCGAGATCAGGGTCGATAAACAGAGAAACCTCACTGCCCTGCTTTCCGAGGCGATCACAGGCTGATGACACACTGTCAAAAAGGCCTTTGACATCCAGTCCGCCTTCAGTTGTTACTTCTTCCCGCTTCTCAGGAACCAGGCAGACATGTTCAGGTCTGACCTTTTCGGCGATCGCGATCATTTCGTCGGTAACCGCCATCTCAAGATTCATTCTTGTCTGCAGAACATCACGAATCCGAAATACATCATGATCCTGAATATGCCGACGATCTTCGCGCAGATGCAGTGTGATGCCATCTGCCCCCGCCTCTTCAGCTTCAATTGCAGCCTGCACAGGATCTGGGTAGCGAATTCCCCTAGCCTGCCTGATGGTTGCAATATGATCAATGTTGACACCCAGCAAAATACGCTGATGAGGAACCATGAATAAACCTTCCCGTTAATCAAACAATGTCAGTCTTTGGCAATAAATCAGGCTTTCCCGAATGCGCTCGAGTCCGCCCTGCAAACAGCATTCGGCTCTGCATCGGCCTTTCACCGATAAGCGGTCTCATGGCCTGTCTGGTAAACCGCTTAAAACCCGGATAGAAATCAGTATTTGAGAAATCCCTGACCGAAAGCGCTTTAAGCAACTCTGCAGTGTAGCAAAAAGGTCTCTCATGGTAACCGATATGCTCATTTGCCGGGACCAGCCCATGCTCTGGTTCAAAGCGGTAAACCATGCCTTCTTTTAGAGGAGCACCACTAAGTGCATCCCAGTCAAGAGATGGGGCATAACCACAGAGTTCCAGCAAATCCAGCTCAAATGATCGGAGCAAAGGTTCAAGAGGAGCGCTCTGATTAAGATGAGCCAATGTTTCCCGGTATAAATCCGTCACGCCATCGACCGGCTGCCCTGGAATCATTGATCTCATCAACAACTCATTGGTATAGAATCCACAATAGAGTCGTTCACCCGTAAGAAAGCTAAAGCGATCAAGCTCAAGATCAACCAGAGTCTTCAACTCGCCTCGCCCCTTCCAGCGAACCAGTACCTGGTGAAAAGGCTGTAATAGTGAAGCTAGCCGGGACTTCGACTGCCGTACCCCACGAACCACCATGGCCATACGGCCATGATCTTCCACTAAAAATTCAGCAATGACAGAACGCTCTTTATAAGAGCGCCGATGAAGCAACCAGGCTTTATGAAAATCATTCCCAATCACTGGTTGTGATCATACCCCAGACTTTTCAGGGCACGCTCATCATCCGACCAGCCTGCCTTAACCTTAACCCAAAGATTTAGCATGACTTTTGAGTCGAACATATGCTCCATATCTTTACGGGCCTCCTGTCCGATTTTCTTCAGCCTTGCCCCCCGGTCACCAATCACAATGGCCTTCTGACCCGCTCTCTCAACAAGAATCAGTGCACTGATGGTCAACAGAGGACCTTTTGGCCTCATTTCGTGCTTGAACTCTTCAATTTCTACCGTAACTTCATAGGGCAACTCATCGCCAAGCTGCCTCATTACTTTTTCCCTCACCAGTTCAGCAGCAAGGAAGCGCGAGCTCCGGTCAGTCAGCTGATCTTCAGGAAAGTGATGGATACCTTCGGGGATCAGCTGGGTAATCATTTCATCCAGCTGTTTCAGGTTATGGCCGTGCTGTGCGGAGATTGGCACCACCGCATGAAAATCCATATTTTCAGACAGGGACTCAAGATGCGGGATCAATTGAGCCTTGTCACTGATCTTATCCACCTTGTTAACCGCAAGAATGACTGGACAACGGGCTCCTTTTACCTTTTCAAGGACCATCTGATCCTCTTCATTCCAGGTAAGCCGGTCAACCACAAAAACAATGGCATCAATACCTGCCAGAGCACTGCTGGCAGCCTTGTTCATATAACGGTTGATCGCTTTTTTCTGAACTTTGTGCATTCCCGGTGTATCAACATAGACCGTCTGAACGCCCTGCTCTGTCTTGATGCCAAGCACCTGGTGACGTGTCGTCTGAGGGCGGCGGGAGGTGATAGAAAGCTTCTGCCCAAGAATATGATTCAACAGGGTGGATTTACCAACATTGGGTCTGCCAACGATAGCAACATAGCCACAGCGGGTGAGCTCCGAAGAGGGATCGGACAGGCTGAATTCATGAGCAGTGGGCTCTTCGCGATTTACATCAGATGTCATCTGTTTTCTGCTCTCTATTCTACGCCAAGCAATTTCAATGCATTGCGAGCCGCCTGCTGTTCAGCACCACGACGACTCGACCCTTCCCCCTTTGACGGCTCATCCAGACACTCCAGTACACAATTCACTGAAAAGTGCTGATCATGAGCTTCCCCCTGAATGTCAGTCACTTGATATTTTGGCAGTGACTGCTGCCGAGCCTGAAGATATTCCTGCAAGCGGGTTTTTGGGTCTTTATTCTGCTCATCCGTCGTGGTCAGCTTATCCAGACGGGTTGTAAACCAGCTGCGAATTCGCTGGTGGCAAACAGCCATCCCGGCATCAAGATAAATCGCACCAATAATGGCCTCAACCGCATCCGCAAGAATCGACTCCCGCCTGAAGCCTCCGCTTTTAAGCTCACCAGAGCCAAGACGAAGAAAATCACCCAGCTCAAACTCCCGCCCAAGCTCCGCAAGCGTTGCACCACGAACCATTCGAGCCCGCAGACGGCTCAACTGACCTTCTTTGGCATCGGGGAAACGCTCATAGAGCGCTTCAGCAATCACAAAGTTCACAATCGAGTCGCCAAGGAACTCCAATCTCTCATTATTACGACTGCCAAAGCTACGATGAGTGAGCGCAAGCTCTAACAGGCTCTGATTGGAAAATTCATGCCCTAACTTTCTCTGAAGTCGGGCAAGTTCAAGCATTTTCACTGAGTTCCAGCTTTCCAGTTATGTTCAAACGTTAATACAAGATCAACGTTATAGAAAAAATGAATCCGCCGCTCGTAGTCAATATCTACAGCAACAACACCGTTTTCGCGGGTTACATTAACCTCATTGCGATCAAGCTTAACCAGATTTAACTGCAGCCCTTTATTTATCCAGGTTCTAACCTGAGTAACGGATGCAGTAGAAGAGCCCGGCCGGTCGGTTAACGAAGACACTACCTGCTTTACAGAGTGGTCATCCATATAAAACGGCACAACCTTAACCGCAAAAGACAACAATAGTCCACCAATTAACAGGTAAAACAACCAGCTGACCGCACCACTGCCTCGCTGCCTGCTCTTCATACCATACATAAGATTCTCTCCTTAGAGTTCCTATACAGCTTACTCAATCGCCCCATTATTCTTAAAGCCGGGCAGTTGAGTCCAGCTAGGCCAGTGCATCCAAATGTAAACCGCCTTACCTACAATGTTTTCTTCTGGCACAAATCCCCAGTAGCGACTGTCATTACTGCGGTCACGGTTATCCCCCATGACGAAGTACATGCCTTCAGGCACCACCCATTCACCTTCAGCCCTGAAATCATTGCTGGTCAGTTCTTTACGAATCTGGTACTGCTTTCCTTCACCTTCGTTATAAAGACGGTAAATAGATCGGTCATCACTTAACTGAGCGACAAACTCCTCAGGTACTGGCTTACCATTCACGGTCAAACGCTTTCCCATGTACCGGACCACATCACCAGGCAGGCCAATTACACGCTTAATAAAGTTGATATTTTCTTTACCTGGCTGTTTAAACACCATCACGTCACCACGATCAGGCTCACCAATGGAAAGAACCTTGGTTCCTGTCACTGGCAAGCGCAAACCGTAGCTGTATTTATTAACCAGAATAAAATCACCCACTTCCAGAGTCGGAATCATGGAACCAGACGGAATTTGAAAAGGTTCGAACAAAAAGGATCGAATCACGAGAACAAACAAGAGAACAGGAAAAATGGATTTAGAAGTCTCAACGATCGCTGGCTCCTTAGCCAGCTTTTCAGCAGCCTCTGTGCCCGCCCCCACATCATTGAGTTGTGCAACCGCTGCCAGACGCTTCGGCAACAGGAAAAATCGGTCTATAAGCGCAATGATACCCGTAATGAAAACTGAGAGTACCAATAGCAGCGGAAAGTTAAAATCCATGGCTGTTTTTCTCTAAACCTGTTTTATCAGACCTGAACCCATCGGCAGATCTGCACAATAAAGTCCAAAATGCAGTAATTCCCCGGCACACAATGAGCCGGTAATCCGGCTCATTGTGTCAACCTTACATAGTGCAGGTTATATATAATAAAAGGTCAATTACTTGTCGACCTTAAGAACTGCCAGGAAGGCCTCTTGAGGAATTTCCACACGCCCCACCTGTTTCATTCTCTTCTTACCTGCCTTCTGTTTCTCCAACAGCTTACGCTTACGGCTAACATCACCACCATAACATTTGGCCGTTACGTTCTTTCTCAGTGCCTTAACCGTTGTACGAGCAATAATCTGACCACCGATGGCAGCCTGAATGGCAACATCAAACATCTGACGATGAATGATCTCTTTCATTTTTTCAGTCAAAACCCGTCCGCGGGAAACGGCGTGATCCTTGTGCACAATCACTGCCAGCGCATCTACCTTTTCACCATTAATCAGAATGTCAACCCGAACCATTTTGGCGGATTCAAAACGATCAAAAGAATAATCCAGAGATGCAAACCCCCTGCTCACTGATTTCAGTCGGTCAAAGAAGTCCAGAACGACTTCATTCATCGGAATATCATAGGTTAGCGAAACCTGACCGCCGGTGAACTGCATATCTTTCTGTACACCACGCTTTTCAACACAGAGAGAAATCACATTGCCAAGGTATTCCTGGGGTACCAGAATATTTGCCCGGGAGATGGGTTCACAAATTTCATCAATTCCTGCGGGATCAGGTAATCTGGAGGGGTTATCTACTTCAACCACGCTGCCATTCTTCATATGACATTCATAGATTACCGTTGGTGCGGTGGTAATCAGATCCAGGTCATATTCACGCTCAAGACGCTCCTGAATGATTTCCATATGCAGCATACCCAGAAAGCCGCATCGAAAACCAAAGCCCAGCGCATCACTGCTCTCCGGCTCATAAAACAGCGAAGCATCATTCAGGCTTAATTTCTCAAGCGCATCACGAAAATCTTCAAAGTCATCAGCGCTGACTGGGAACAAGCCTGCATAGACCTGCGGCTTAACATGTTTAAAGCCTGGCAGCGCCTCAACATCCTGAGTTTTCAGGTGAGTCAGAGTGTCACCGACGGGGGCACCGTGGATATCTTTGATACCGGCAACCACGTAACCAACCTCACCGGCTTTAAGCACCCCGGTAGGTGTCCGCTTTGGAGTAAAAATACCAACATTATCCACCACATGAGATTGTTTGGTGGATTTTACAATGATCTTCTCGCCCTTGCGTAACGTGCCATTTTTAACTCGAACGAGAGACACTACACCAAGATAGTTATCAAACCATGAATCAATAATCAGTGCTTGCAGCGGGCCATTAATGTCACCTTCGGGGGCAGGAATCGTTGACACCAGACGTTCAAGAACATCTTCAATTCCCAGACCACTCTTGGCAGAGCAGCGAACAGCATCGGTTGCGTCAATACCGATAATCTCTTCAATTTCCTGTGAGACCCGGTCAGGCTCAGCCTGAGGCAGGTCCATTTTGTTAAGGACCGGCATAACTTCCAGCCCCTGTTCTATCGCTGTATAGCAGTTAGCAACGGACTGGGCTTCTACCCCCTGCGCCGCATCAACTACCAGCAAGGCACCTTCACAGGCAGCCAGAGAACGTGAAACCTCATAGGAAAAATCGACGTGCCCTGGAGTATCAATGAAATTCAACTGATAGGTATTACCATCTTTTGCATGATAATCCAGCGTAACACTCTGAGCTTTGATCGTAATTCCACGCTCACGTTCAAGCTCCATAGAATCAAGAACCTGAGCCTGCATTTCACGATCACTGAGCCCTCCGCAGGTTTGAATAAAACGGTCGGCCAGCGTCGATTTCCCATGGTCGATATGGGCAATGATTGAAAAGTTCCGAATAAGGCTTAGGTCGCTCACGATAGCATCTACTATAAAAACATCACAAAAAGTTGTCCCCGCAGTGGCGGGGACTTTCTTGGCCTAAACAGTTGGCCTGCAGATCAATATGACGCTTCTGGGCGAAGCCAAAGCATAAGTTTTTTAACTCATGCTGAGAAACAGGCTTCAGCGGCGCTTAACAATGTGTCTGATCTGTTATTAATGATTCCTCACTATTCTATAACATGTCAGCACAGTACTCCATGGTCATATACTGTGCTGATCATAATTGGTCACTCCTGTAGGCGGAAAGTGATGTAACCCGGGCTACCTCCACGAATTACCCTCATGGAAATTGAGCGATTTTTGGGCAGTTTGGCAACCACTTTTTTGAATTCTGCGACAGTAGTCACACTGCGATTATTAAGGTCCGTTATAACATCACCCTGCCGCAGCCCAATAGAGCGCCCTGCCCCCCTATTGACACCGATCACGACAAGCCCCTGGACATCCTCATCCAGACGCAACTTACTGCGATAATTCTCATCTAGCTCAGCAACCTGAACACCTAACGGATTTTTATCAGAAGATGCCTTACCACCGTTCTTTTCAGGGGGAGCGCCCTCATCCGGTAACTGACCTACTTCAACAGTCACGTTTTTTCGTTTGCCATCACGAATAAATTCAAGAGCAGCTTTCTCACCCGGAGTAACAACACCAACAGACATGGGTAATATTCCAGAACTGGTAATTGCTCTATTATTGAAACGAACAATAATGTCCCCAGGATGCAGTTTTGCTTTATCGGCCGGGCCACCTGGCACAACCTGACTTACCAGGGCTCCCATTGGCTTTTCAAGGCCAAATGACTCCGCAAGATCACGATCAACATCCTGAATAGCCACTCCTAGCCAACCGCGCGTTACATAACCTTTATCCTTCAGCTGATCCACCGCCCACATAACGTGATCAACAGGTATGGCAAATGACAACCCCATAAAGCCGCCAGAACGGGTGAAAATCTGTGAATTAATTCCAATCACTTCCCCATTCATATTAAATAGAGGACCACCTGAGTTGCCAGGGTTAATAGGTACATCAGTTTGAATAAATGGAACATATGAGTCGTTGGGCAAGCTTCTGTTCAGAGCACTGACAATGCCTTTGGTAATCGAGTATTCAAAATTAAACGGAGACCCTATGGCCGCCACCCATTGACCAGGCTTAATTGTCTCAGAATCACCAAGTTTGACCACTGGCAAGCTTCGGTCACTTTTAATTTTTAGCAATGCAAGGTCAGATCGCTTATCAGCACCTATTAGCTCTGCTGGCCGCTCACTCCTATCACTGAGCCTGACAATGATCTGATCAGCACCATCGATGACATGATTATTTGTCAGAATATAGCCGTCTGAGGAAATTATAAAACCAGACCCCAGAGACATTGGCTGAGAGCGACCAGAACCACCATCATCAGGCAATGGAATACCAAAATACCGCCTGAATATTTCAGGAATCTCTTCACCACCGGGACCATAAATCTGCTGCCTGGCTTTTGGTTTAGCCAAAGTACTGATATTAACTACAGCAGGTGAAGCTTGCTCAAAAAGCCCAGTAAAATCTGGCAACCCAGATCTATCAACCGAAGCATTTGCCAATGACACATAAAACAAAAGAAGCGATATTCCAACACTCTGGAATGACCTTTTGAAGAGAAAAAATACCCTGCTCATAAATATGATTTCTCCATTTTTTGATAATTAAAAGTATTCACCGCAGACATATAACCCCTGCAATAATATTTATAATCACATGATAGAGATTTGATTTCGGCCAGATACTATCCGCCATGAAAGCAAAATGCATACAGATTCGTGTAAACTAAAGAGTACTTATCATCGAGCGATTAAAACTGCCCCAAAGATGAATTTCGTTCAGACGAGAGCTCTGAAAACCCCCACTCCTTTGAAGGCAGCTTCCTTATCACTTCCACACGACACATATCAGCAGACCTTTTTCCAACCACCCTTACCAAGCTAAACCCACTTAGAAGCAGGATGCCAGCGACAAGAGCCAGCACCCAGTCTGCAACCACCAACAGAGATAGCAACCAGACTCCAGACATCATCAGTAAAAGCGGAAAAAGATATAGCAGAAATGAAGCCTTCAACAAAGAACCTTCCGGAATCCCAACGATAACTCTATCACCCTTTTTAAGCACAATAGCGCTAACTGCATTGATGTATGAAAGTGAAGCATCGGGCTTGTACTTTTCGGAGAGGTGCTGACCACAGCCATTGCGCGCACTACAGCTAGCACAACTGGATTGTCTAACTGTTTCCACCCAAACACAGCCACGCTCTACACCAACCACCCGTCCCTGCTCTTCTATCATTTTCCTGAACGCCTGAAGCACATCGGTAACGAAACAATAAAAGAAATATCCAACCCAAAGTCCAGCAAACTTACTTGATCATTACATCAGGGCGTTTTTTTTATTGGACGAACAGAGACCGCCACTCGCTCTGCGGTTCCAAGTGGAAGATCACCAACGACAGTGACATGGAAGTACTGATCACCTTCTCGGTAGATCTTTGAAACGGCAGAGAGAGCTCCGATTTTTTCTGAAGCCTGACTAAGAACACGAGTATCGTCTTTCTCAACAAAAACAGAAAAACCGGCAATACCATCAGAAAAGATAAGCGCATCTACACTGTGTTCACTAACAGGTGAAGGTCGAACACTTCTGCTTTCCAACACAAAACCATCAGGTAACCAGCCAGTCTCCCAATCAAGAGGCAAAACAGAATTCTCTGGATACTCTTTCAAGGAGCTACTTTTTACGTGGATAGTTTCATCAACAGCAGAGGGCTTACGCTCTAGAAGAGCCTGAGCATCATCTGATAGCTGACCTATGCTCAAAGCGGTAAACTGTAAACGCTCAATAATTTTGCCCTGCTCATCAACCATTACTGATTTGAGCAGCAATGAAGACTGCCTGTCGAGCCATAACTGGTATCCGTAGCGAAATCTATCCTTTGGCAGTACAAGCAATAAGACAGCCTCTCTACCAGCAACTCGATCAATACCGATAATTTTCAAATCATAGTAACTGTCAGTCACACCTGAGCGAAATTTGTTTATCACTGGCATCAACGAACCATGATTAAACTTCGTGACCCCTTCATTGTAACTTGAAAAGAAGAGCTCACTGCCAGAACGCATTACCTCTCGGGGTGCACCATCGAGATAAAGAATACGCTCTCTTTCCGGCCTTTTCTGATCTTCAGCCTGATGAATAATACTCAACGTTTCAAGCTGTGCACCCTGCTGATAAACAAACTCACCTTGAAAACTGAGCTTTTTAGAAGATTCAGCCATCCTTTCAAGCAGGTAACTGGCATCTTGCGTAGCTTCTGCATACAAAAATCCGCTGACAAAAAAACACAAAATCAGCAGCTTTCTGGAAATCCATTGCATCTGTTTCATAAATTCATTGATTGTCAAAACTGGTCAATCTGGCAAATGACAAAATACTCTGCCCACTTCCCATTGCAGACAGCTCTGCATGCTGAAGTGCATAGGCATGAAAGCGCTCTCTGGTTGCTCTATCAGCGAGACTCTGCGCGTAAGCAAGCTGTTCAGGTGTAATACTGTCATGTTGCTTAGAGTTATACCCGGCACGAATACCCGACGCACCATAATCGTTATGACCTATTTGCGCGAGCTGAACTGGCTGAGTAAGCGTAGCAGGCTCATTTTCAGCGAGAACCTGCAAATCAGGAGAGGGACTACTGTTTCTGACCCCAATAACAACAGCAACCGCTACCGATGCTGCAACAGCAACCTTGCCCAAAGAAGCCCATAAATCTTCAATAAAACGATTTGGCCTAGACCTATTATCAGAAGAAGCCCCAGCTCCTGATGCGTTCTGCGAATAAGCGGTATCGACTTCTTCCTGCTCTATGGCAGACATAACGCCTTTGGAAATATCAACATTAGCGAACTTGGGGGATTTACCTCGCAAAGCTTCACCAATCAGTTGATAACGGCCAGCCAAACCGCGCAAATCTTCATCTCTACCTATACGGTCAATTACGCGCCGTAATTCGAGCTCACTGGCCTGTCCATCCAGAGAAACCGACAATGACTCTTTCAATCGTTCTCTGGCGTTATACTGGGAACTCTTTTCACTCATAGACAAACCTCTGGTAATCACGCAGGCACGGTTTATGCCGAACGTGCGTTAAACCTTTTTAACCGCCTTGCCCTAATAACGGTCTAATTTCACGATCAATTGCTTCTCGAGCTCTGAATATTCTGGACCTCACAGTCCCCACCGGACAGTCCATGACATCAGCAATCTCTTCATAGCTAAGACCATCAAATTCCCTGAGCATAACTGCGGTTCTGAGCTCATCCGGCAAACGCTGAATAACATCATGAATAACCTGTTCAATCTCATCACAGTACAGGTTGCGTTCAGGGGTATCAACAACTCGAAGCGTTGTTGCAGTTTCCAGGAAATCGGCATCATGCACATCAATGTCAGACTCCGGAAGCCTGCGCCCTTTTGACACCAAATGGTTTTTGGCAGTATTGACAGCTATACGATACAACCAGGTATAAAAAGAGCTATCACCTCTAAACTTATCCAGCGCACGGTAAGCTTTGATAAATGCTTCTTGGGTTACATCCTGCACTTCTTGAAAGTCACTGACATAACCGCCAACAAGGCCCAGAATGCGATGCTGATATTTAATGACCAACATATCATAAGCACGTTTATCGCCTTGTTTAACACGATCAACCAGCTGCTGGTCAGAGTCTGGACTGTCTACCATTCAAGCATCTCCACCCAGATACGGAAGGAGATCAAAAATAGCACTATCGTGCAAAATTAAATTTAGCTCGACCACCAATCTATAGACCATCAAAATGAAAAAAAGTTCCTGATATTTTCAATTTTTTACTATAAGAAAAATTTATCCACCACATCCCAGTTTTCCTGAACACTGTATTTATATATTACAAAAGGTTCAGCGATTGTCAGCGCCAACATGGCGCTATAGTACCTCTAAAAAATTCTATATAATGCCTATGACAGTTACACAATAACGTATTTTTGACCTAGCTCACCAAAAATCAGGTAAATTCATTTAGACTTCTGCCCGATTCATTGAAGTCAGCAGTATTCTTAACATCGACCTGAAAAATAGCTGCTTTAGCCTGAAATACACTACAAGTAATTGTAATCAATCATACTTACAAATGACCAAGCCTCTCAAGAGAGAACTTCACTTGTCCTGTACCGGACTGTCACAGTTCCACAGGCTAGCACATTAATCCACATTACATTCATTTTCTTATGGATTTTATGAAGGATAAATTACGTCAGAGTCATCTGATGACAGGGGATCCCTATGCAACAGCCCGCTAATTACGATGTGATTATCATTGGTTCTGGTGCCGCCGGTCTGACTACAGCACTTCAGCTACCCTGCACTACACGCATAGCCATTTTCAGCAAAGATTCATTGAGCGCCGGATCAACATACTGGGCTCAGGGTGGCATAGCAGCAGTATTGGATCAAGTTGGGGATAATATCAGTCAGCATGTCCAGGACACATTGATTGCCGGAGCAGGATTATGCAACGAGCCTGCAGTTCGCCACATCGTCGAGAATGGCAGGAACAGTATTGAGTGGCTAATTAATCAGGGAGTCCCATTCACTCCAGATAATGATATCAACAGACCTTTCGATTATCACCTTACCAGGGAAGGTGGACACAGCTCCCGAAGAATAATTCATGCAGCTGATGCAACGGGCAGAGCAATCTCAGACACCCTGCTTGAAAAGACAAAATCAAAGCCAAACATTGACTTGTTTGATCATCATTTGGCGATAGACCTTATTACTACCAGTAAACTAGTGGGCCTATCCGAAAACCCCATTGACAACAGTCATCGCTGCGTTGGCGCCTACATTCTTGATCTGAAGACTGATCGAATCAAAGTATTCAGAAGCCAATGCACTGTACTTGCTTCCGGAGGAGCCAGTAAAGCCTACCTTTATACCAGTAATACAGACGGCTCCTCTGGAGACGGTATTGCCATGGCTTGGCGTGCAGGCTGCAGGGTTGCAAATATGGAGTTCAACCAGTTTCACCCTACCTGCCTGTATCACCCCAACGCCAAGTCATTCCTTATATCAGAAGCGGTTCGGGGTGAAGGAGGGTTATTAAAACGCCCGGATGGTTCCAGATTTATGAAAGAGTACGACCACAGGGAAGAACTGGCTCCAAGAGATATAGTTGCCCGGGCAATTGACCATGAAATGAAACGACTGGGCTCAGACTGCCTTTATCTGGACATTAGTCATAAATCATCAGAGTTTATCCGGTCACACTTTCCTACGATTTATGAACGCTGTCTAAGCTACGATATTGATATCACCAGAGACCCAATACCTATCGTTCCAGCAGCACACTATACCTGCGGTGGAATCCTGGTTAACCATAACGGCCAGACAGATACGGAAGGCCTGTTTGCCATAGGCGAATGTAGCTTCACCGGACTGCATGGAGCCAACCGGCTAGCCAGCAATTCCCTCCTGGAATGCTTTGTATCCGCAACAAGCTGCGCTCAAGTTATTGGTGATACACTCCACGAATACCCTGAACTACCTTTACTGCCAGCTTGGGATGAAAGCCTGGTGACAGATTCTGATGAAAACGTCGTTATCTCTCATAACTGGGATGAGCTTCGCCGTTTTATGTGGGATTACGTAGGAATTGTCCGCACAACAAAACGCCTGCAACGAGCCTTGAATCGTGTCGAGTTACTACAATCTGAAATTCATGAATTTTACAGTAACTTCAAAATCAGCAATGATCTAATTGAGCTTAGAAACCTTGCACAGGTATCCGAGCTGATTATTCGATGCGCCATGGCCAGAAAAGAGTCTCGCGGCCTGCATTATACCCTGGACTTCCCACACTTGGATGATACTCCAGAGGACACTATTCTAGTCCCTGACAATTTTAGTCCTTACCATCAAAAAGGGAGAAAGAATCAAGCATCATCTTTAGCCTGAAGCCATGCAGTTCAACAGGGTCAGCGCTATCTGGAAACAGAATCAGATAAGAAGGATGGCGCTTGCCTTCAACCCGCAACTTAAAGCAAATGTAACTATTCAGCACCCAGCAAAGGCGTATTGTTGTAATTTCGAACCGCTTTAAGAAGCGCCTGAAATATGTTCAACCCCTGCTTTTTAGCAGATGATAAATAGCTTCGGATTCGGGTAAACATGGTACCTCCGTCTTCGCTTCTGAAGCAGCCTGAGATCTTCTGCTTAAGTTTGGCCATCCTGGCATCACGTTCACTGCCATTGTTATCGAAGGGAATTGAAAAGTCCGACATGAAGCGCAACGTTTCAACCTTAAACTCAATAAGCCTTTTGAACAGGTTGTAGGCCTTGGTATTCCTGACCTTCTTACGTCCAAGCACCTGTCGTTGTTTTTCCATATAAGCGGTTTCCTTCGTGAGAGCCCTTTGAAGGATTTGGTCGTATATCGTCTCAATGCGAAGCTGTATTGCACCAGGCATTTGAGTCAGACCGGCTGCTTTGTATTTCTTGCAGAAGTGCCAGGAGAGCGTAAGCAATTTCATCAGCCGCAGAGCCAGCTTATTCGCATCCCTATCGACAACTCCCTGAAGCTCTCTCAGATGATGGGCATTACAAAGCACATGCACTGCCGCATAGGCAAAGTAGGACTTCCAATGATCGTGAACCAGAATGCCTGCAAAAGTCAGCAGGATGCCCATTGCATCCATTGCTTCACAACCTCGCCTTTCTGAGAGGTAGTAAAGCGTCCATTGGTCATCTCGCATAATGTGTAACCACCACAGTGAACCGTCAACCCGCATGCCAGTTTCATCCGCTCCTGCAACCGGACTTTCTTGTAAAGCATCGCGGATACTCTGCTCAGTAGAGGCCAGGTTCTCATGGGTATAGGCAACAAAATTGGCAACAGAGCCTGCGCTGACACTCATGCAATAAATAGTATTGAAATACTCAGACACCCGGTGATATGGGATGAAGTGATACTGGTTTAAATGAACAGCCATTGCCTGAGTCACTTCTCCGTATTGAGCAGCGGCTTTCACTCCTTGGGGAAACTCAGCGGTGTTCCGTTTACCACAAGGACATACTTTAACGTCTGCCCAGTACGCGGTAACTTCAAATTCTCCGGGTCTACCTGGATCAAAAACCTGTCGCTCAATGTATTTGGTGGGTTTAATATCGATAAGCGAAGACTGGCAACAGCAACATTTTTCAACCTTCAGATGCCTGACATAATCGGGTAAGGCGACACGTCTCAAACAAGAGCCTTGATGACCTTTCTGGCCACCTGGTTTATTGCCTGAAGATGGTCTAAGGCTTTTGGGGTTCGGTGTTTCCTGTGAGGAGCAGGGGGCTTCTTTGGAAGATGTATCACCTTTATCACTCCCTTTTTTACTGGGCTTTTGATAACCATCTGACGATGGTGGCTTACTACTGTTTTGACTGTTTTTATTAACCCTTTCTTCCAGTTCGCTGCAACGTTCCCGTAAAAGCGCATTCTCGGTCCGAAGCTCTTCATTCTCTTTAAGGAGAGCTTCGGTAAACGGAGTAGCTGGGAAGTCTGGTTCCATACTGGAGATTTGTTAGAAAAATTGAGTATAAGATGATGGTCGAAAAATCAGAAAATTCCAGATTTATATGAAGGGTGCTGAATAGTTACAAGCAAATTAACATTGAGGTAACAACAATTTCACCCTCAGGCCAGGCACGATACCAGACACCTGCAAGATTTACTCGCCACTGATCTTCCTGCAATCGAACGGCAAAAATACTGGTCGGAAGCTTCTGTGCAATAAATTGAAGGTAGTATCGATACAAATGCAAAGCCAGAGCCATGGCCAGAGCATATTTTAAAATAAGCAAGATTGAAGAAAGCCATAGAGCAACAAATCCAGCTCCATGGCTTAGCAACATTAAAACAAGTTGGTAACGGGAACGTCTTAAATTAACTTCACAAAGACTCGCCTTTGTATCGCCCACGTTCCAATACCATATCAACCATGCGGCTCAGTGCCTCATCTTCAGGCCTTGTACCACTCATAAACCAACTGAAGAGATCCGGGTCTTCACACTCCAACAGGCGAACATAAGTTTGCTGATCAGCCTCGCTCAAGTCAGGCAGTGCCTCCCTGGTAAAAGGCTCCAAAAGCACATCAAGCTCAAGCATCCCACGACGACTTCGCCACTGCAGGCATTTCAATTCATTTTCGCCCAGCATTTTAGAATAACTCCAATTATGGATTTTGCCGGTTATTATACCTTTAAATTTGAAGCAATAATCCTCTATTATGCCAGCATTCACTGAATGCATGCCCCAGGGCATAACTGGCAGACAAAACAAACGTACGGCGATCAATTATTTTTAATTTTTCGGGTGCCAGGGCCTGTTGACGTTTCGTTGCGAGCTCAGCGGATCAGGGCGCTGCCTATGACGAGGCGCGGCATTGCCGGAAGGCTTGCGGCCTTTCAAAATGCCACAACAAAATCATAGGCACGCCCTGATCCGCCCGAAGGGTGACCCAGAAAAGCACCATCTGCGTTGTCATGCTTGCTTGATGTAGAATAACTACACGCTGCGCAAGCCTTTCGCGCATATGACGCTTTTCTGGGTCACAGAGCACATAACGATACGTGAACAGGCCCTAGTGTTCTGCCCTATCACATTGCGGCAACCAGATAACAAGGTAATCAGATGGCCACCGACTGGAAGACCTACTTAAAAACTCAAGGCGCTGTTTATGAAGAAGAGCTGTTGACAGGCTTTTCTAAAGTGCCACATGCACTGGGTGAAAATGCTGTCTCAGTATTATCTGGCCAAAACTTCATCAAGGTCGACGGCACCGATCGCCAGAAGTTTTTACAGGGACAAATATCAACACATATGGTTCAGCTTGCCGCTCATCATTTCAGTACTGGGGTGGCATGCTCACCTAAAGGACGGATGTATACAAATTTCAAAATAATGGACAATGGTGAAGACTATCTGTTGTGCATGAACTCAGATCTTATTGAAACCACAATGGAAACTCTGAAGAAATACGCGGTTTTTTTTAAGGTTAATCTCACCAATCAACCCGATTACGTAGCTCTCGGCCTGTCTGGTGCAAATACCAACACAATACTTACCAATATTTTCCCCGACTCATCTCTACCAGAGCAAAATGAAGTTATCAATGTTTCCAGCAGTAGCTACCTCATGAAGGCCCAAGGTAACAGGCCTCGTTATGAGCTCTGGCTTCATCAGGACGACCTTCCTCTGTTATGGCCAGAACTGACAAAAGAGCTTACACCTGCTACTGAAGATTTCTGGGAGTTGCTGAATATCGAATCTGTCATTCCAGAACTTCGTCAGGAAACCATCGATAAATACATCCCCCAGCACCTCAATCAACCCTCGCTTGGTGGTGTCAGCTTCAGAAAAGGATGCTATACCGGACAGGAAATTGTGACCCGGATGCAAAACCTCGGGCAGCAGAAGAGCCGATGTTACTGGTTGACCCTTGATAACGCCGAAGAGCCTGACATTAACACCCGCCTATATAACAGTGCCAGTAAACCTGTTGGCGAAGTCATCCAGCGTGTCCGTAATATTGAAAACAACAACTTTGAATTACTGGCTGTGATTCGGATTGAAGCAGCTGAAGCCAACGATGTATTTCTCGATGCAGAACAAAGCCACCAGCTGGAGGTTCACGAAATACCCTACGTAATAGACCCAAAGGCCGAACTTCAAAAGTAGTGGCACCCGATCAGTCTTATCCCCCAGATTCACTCCCAACTCTGGGGGATAGCGCATGGCTGGTAACCAACGCTGGCCATCAGCTGATATTTTTTTTAATCTCCCCCAGCACTCCATAGGCTTCATCAAAATCGTAACTGATAACAGCATCCTGAAACAGCTTAAGCTTTTTCTGGTCAATCTGGTCTTTCAACCCTTGAATGAGCGTTGGAAGGAGAGAAACTACATCCACATCACCCTCACTCAGCTTTTGCTCCATCTCATCAAGCAGGTCATTCAACTCACCAACTTCTATAGATCCTTCCCCGGCAGGCTCTAAATCTTCTTTGACCGGAGGCAAATGCTCAAGACCTTCCATCACCTGATCAAAGGCCAGCACAAACGAGTCCATTAAGCTGTTATCGGGCATTTCACTCTGTTTTCGCAAGCTATTTTCCAGCTGGGATGCCTGCTCATGGAGCCGGTTCGCCCCTAAATTACCAGCAACACCTTTCAAAGCATGTATCAACTGACAAGCCTCATGCCATTTTCCTGCTTCCAAAAATCCCTGTAATTGAATCAGATCTTCCCGCTGACCTTTGTAGAAGTCCGCCAATAACTTTTCATAAAGCGCCTGATTTCCCTGAAGCCTCTTAAGAGCTTCGTCTACATCTATTCCTGGCAGCTTCAAACAAGAAGTAGTGTCAGATGCTTGCTCCAAAGTCACAGAATGAAGTACGTCAGTTTCTCCAACCTGCAACCAGTGGCGCACCATTTGTTTAAGCGCTTCAGGGCTTAATGGCTTGGAAATATGATCATTCATTCCAGCCTGCAGGCAGCGCTCTCTATCACCGGTCATGGCATGAGCGGTCATGGCAATGATAACCAGCTTATCTTTGCCAAGCTTTCGCCTGATCATCCGTGTTGCCTGATACCCATCCATTTCAGGCATTTGGATATCCATAAAGACCAGATCAAAGTCTTCGCTCTTCACCCTCTCAACCGCTTCAGCTCCGTTCGTGACCATGACAACATCAAGCCCCATACCCTGCAGCAGTTCACGGGCAACCTGGCGGTTGATCTCATTATCCTCAGCCAGCAGTATGCGCCCCTTAGGCATAATCTCGCAAAATCGAGCTTCTTCAATAATTTCAGCTTTCGGATTATTCTGACACTTCAACATGCGCAGAATAGTCTCTACCAGAACGGAGCGATTGACCGGCTTGATCAGAAAAGCATCGACTTCATCGGAAGCTCTTGCCATAACCTCTTCGCGACCATAGGCCGACACCATAATCAGCTTGGGGTCAACAGCAAGATTGAGTTTATGAATACTTTCTGCCAGCTCAATACCATCAATATCAGGCATTCTCCAGTCCAGCAGCACCAGGGAAATAGCCTCATGATCACTGGAATTTTTCTCTTTAAGTAACGAAAGCGCCTTATCACCATGACCACTTTCCCAGGTTTCACAACCGGATGTTTTCAAATGGCTGATCAGAAGTGCTCTTGCTTCCGGGTTATCATCCACCACAAGGACACGAACCCCTTCAAGCGACTGTTCCAGAATCTGGGTCTGATGGGCGACCCCTAACTCAACGGTAAAGCGGAAAGTGCTTCCCTTGCCGGGTTCTGAGTCAACAGAGATGTCCCCATTCATCATGTACACAAGGTTCTTACAGATAGCCAACCCGAGCCCGGTGCCTCCAAACTTGCGGGTTGTTGAACCATCCACCTGAGAAAATGACTGAAACAGCTTACTCTGTTGCTGTTTACTGATACCAATGCCCGTATCAGATACTGAGAACTGAAGCCTGACAACGTCCTGCCGGCTGGAAATCAACTGAACCGATACATTCACTTCTCCTTCACTGGTGAACTTGAGCGCATTATGGGTCAGGTTGATGAGTATCTGCCCAAGTCGGAGTGGATCACCTCTTAGATGCCTGGGAACGTCAGACTGAATATCGTAAGTCAGTGTGAGTCCTTTCTCCCTGGCTTTGATGCTGCTGAGGTTATAAACGTTGTCAAAAACACCGCCAAGATCAAACTCAATACTCTCCATATTGAGTTTACCCGCCTCAATCCTTGAGAAATCAAGAATATCGTTGATGATACCCAGAAGATCATGAGCAGATATCTGAATTTTACTGATGTAATCTCTCTGCTGATGAGACAGCTTCGTTTCCTGAACCAGGTGGCTCAAGCCAATGATGGCATTCATCGGCGTGCGGATTTCATGACTCATATTGGCCAGAAAATTGCTTTTGGCCTGATTTGCCTGATCAGCGACTTCTTTCGCCTTATGTAACGCTTCTTCCGTCTGTTTTCGATCGGTAATATTTCGCCCGGAAGCAAAGAGGTAACCCTCTCCTTCATACTCCATGTAATTAGCGGTTACTTCTACTGGAAAGATGCTGCCATCGGACGTTTTTCGTAGCGTCTCATAAGTCATCCCTTTTCTGAGCACCAGCTGCTCCCAGAGTTTTTTCCAGGAGCTCCGTGTAACCGCCGGATTAATGTCCATGATGGACAGTTTCATTAACTCTTCCTGAGAGAACCCCAGGGCTTTACAGGCAGATTCGTTGACATACTTGTGATAGCCGTCTCTTCTAAACCAGTGAATATGATCGCCCGCGTTATCCAGTGAAAAACGAGCCATCGATAGCTCACGTTCACGTTCAATCTGGTGAGTAATATCCACCATTGTACCAATAACACGCATTGGCTTACCCACCTCATCCCTGAATACCACTTTCCCCTTGCTGCGGACTGTGGCGTAACTGCCATCTTTACGACGGATACGGTAAACGAACTGAAAGGAGTTATCAGAAGTCGCCAGCTGGTGCTCGAAGAAGCGTATTGTTGATATTTTGTCTTCCGGGTGAAGCAATCGGCGCCAGGCACGTATCGTGTGCAACAGCTCCCCAGGCTGATACCCCAGCATGGTCTGGTACCGGGGACTCAGATACATCCAGTCACGTTGCACATCCCAGTCCCAGAGGCCATCAGAAGCAGCATCCATAGCCAGTTGATAACGCTCTTCACTGACCCTCAGAGCATCTTCCGCATTTTGCCGATCACGAGCAACCGCAACCAGCTCACCCAT
Organism: Endozoicomonas sp.; assembly: GCF_965196975.1. NCBI lineage: Bacteria > Pseudomonadati > Pseudomonadota > Gammaproteobacteria > Oceanospirillales > Endozoicomonadaceae > Endozoicomonas > Endozoicomonas sp. Next base: position 1,524,158 of record NZ_OZ239981.1, on the reverse strand, counting down.
TCGGTGCAGCAAATCCATTTCATTGATATAGACCTGATATTTTACCGGAATATTAATCAGGCCAATGCCGCCAACCACACGGCCAAACAGCATCATAGGTGCATATACTGCGATGGAGATACCCAAGCCATCAAGAATTGTAGCCCCTTCCAGATCACCCTTCTGCAATATTTCATCACGAACCAGAATGTTGACCTGATCCTTTTTCACTTCTCCATAAACACCGGTAAAGTCGTGGTCAAACAATGGTTCAAAGGCTGCAGGATCAGGGTTAGACCTGCATGTCCAATAATGTTCAATACGAGCTTTGGGCTCCCAGGAGAAGATACAAACGGCTTCAGCATTGAGATAGCTCCCAAGCTGACTCAGAAAATAGTCATTGGCTTGATGAACCGGCTGATCCATAAAATGTCTGGAAATATCACTTAGGAGACGATCCAGCTCTGAACGAACCCTAAGCCCTTCTTCCGCTTTTTCCCGATCAGCAATTTCTATAGTCAAGCGACGATTCCAGTAAACAATGAGAATCAGTGTCACCAGAATTAATACCAGACCAATAAACAGTTCTTTATTGGGTCGCCACATTCCCCCCTGAATGGACAGCCAGCTGCTTTCAAGAACTTCACGATCTTCCGGAGTAATGGTATCAACCGCTTTTTCAAGAATAGATGCCAGCTCAGGCGCGTTGTTTCTCGATGCCATGCTAAAGTCATAGTTAAAACCAGCCTCAGCAACGACCTGCAAGTTGGTGATTTTCATCCGCTCTATTTCATAACTTGCAGAAGCCAGGTTAACAACCATGGCATCAAGAACCCCACTGGCAACCTGATTCAACCCCGTGGCAATATCCGGAATATTGACAAAATTAATTCCCGGATATTTCTGCCGGAAGAGTTCATAAGTGACATAGCCGGGGGTAAAACCAACTTTTTTCCCATTTAAATGGGATGGCGAGCGGATGCTTTTGTCGGAAACACGGGCAAGAATCACGGCAGGCACACTGACCAGTGGTTTGGTAAAATTCAGATAACGGCTGCGCTCTTCCGTTTTCTGCAGCATCGCTACTGCATCAACATCATGCCGATAAGCCTGACTCAACGCATTTGTCCAAACGGGATCCTGATGAAGCTGAAAGGTAATACCGAGCCTATCCTCCAACAGCTTGAGATAAGCTATGGCAATTCCCTGCCACTGTCCTCTTCTATTAATATACGAAAAAGGAGGTTTATTATTATCAACCAGCACACTGATTACTGGATTCTCTCCTAACCAGCGACGCTCAGAGTCATTCAGCTCAACCACAGAGCCGCTACGACGGAAATAGCGATCTCTGTTACTGATGATCCAGCGGTTTTCAATGGCCCGATATTCATCAGGAGTAATGGCTCGAAACCCATTATTCAACTCAGGCAATAAGTCAGCAGATCGGTTCAGTAAAAGTCCTGCCCCAACCGCCTCATTCAGATTAAAGTACTCACTGGAATTCACTTCTCCAACCAGACCATGCCGATTAAGTGCTGACTGGACAATCACAGGTTCACCCAGAAATGCGTCTATTTCTCCTGAAAAAAGGCTTCCAATCATGTCGGACACACTGCCGTGTTCAATTGGATAAGCATCCGGTAACCAGCGGCGAACAAACTCCTCCTGACTTGATGAACTGATCACACCCAGTTTTTTGCCATTAAGCTCAGCCCCGGGATCGTCCAATTTACTGGTGGGACGAAAATAAATTCGAGTATTCAATCCATAATAGGGGTTGGACAGCGCCATCCACTGGCTTCGCTCCATCGTCGGTGACACGGCAGCAATAACGTCGACCTTACCCTCTTTTAATGCATCAATATTTTCGCCAATAGGACTGACTCTGAACTTAACTGGCGTTCCAGTTTTTTCTGACCATAAATTCCAGATATCAACAAATAGGCCTGAAGGCTTACCCAGCGCATTAATAAAAGATAATGGTGCTAGACCAGCATCAAGAGCAACCACCAGACTTTCCGGGTTACAAGGAGTAAACCTGAACCACTCTTCGATAAGCCCTGCCTTCTCCTGATCAGAAACGTTAGCCATCCCATGTTGAACAATACTGACAAGATCCGGTCTATCTGGTGCAATAGAGGCTTTAATCTCAACCGGTTGCAGAGGGGCGTGAACAACCTGATACTCATCTTCAACCCCTAAGCTTTTCAGGTAGTAGCTCAAACTTGCACGACCACCGAGTATTGCATCAACCTCTCGATTCGTTGCTGCTCCGGCCATTGACGAATAAGAAGTGAATGGCACAACAACAGCTTCAGCATTAAATTTTTTAAGATGGGGCTGACAGTTATGACCTTTGACATAACCAACCCGGAGTTTGGCAAGTGCCTCTTCAAAGCTGCTGATCTGATGACTCTTCTCAATGAAGAGCACAGGAACAAACGTGTAAATCAGTGCACTCTCTGCCCCACTTTTACGTAACTCATCTTGAATACCGGGTGGTGTATACGCCAGTGCATCAACCTCCGAACGTGTGAGCTGCTCTCCTATTTTCCCTGATGAAGACGCGACAAATTGTATAGCTACGTTATTTTTTACTGCCCACAACTTCCATAGATCATGAACCAGCCCATCAGCCTGTCCCTCACTGTTGGTAAACATCCAGGGAGCATCATCTGTGAAATAAGCAATTTTGATCGGTTTTTTACCGCCCGCTGCGTAAAGAACAGAACTGATAGACAACATCAGATAAAAGAGCAGGAAGGATATCAAAGTCCAGGAAATCGATCGGAAATAACGGCTCTGGGCGAAGGGCATAGTAGTTCGAAGTAAGTCAGGGAACCGGGAAGCGAGCCTATCTTACCCTGAATCAAGACAATCACCTATTAAAGAGAGGGTAAATTCGGTTATTTGCTAGAATAACTAGGAGAATAACTATCAGGTAAATACCATGGAAACCGAACAATTATCCATTAAACAGCTTGACGCCAGCAAAAAAGCTATCGCTCAGGCTAAATCATTGATGGATTTAATGAAAATGCTAAAGAAGAAGTTACATCTCAGTGAGGGTTGCGGACAACGTTTCCTGCAAAAGACCAATCCCGACCTCGCACTCTTACAAAAAGCTGAACAAGAGATTACCGCAGCTTTTAGCGGCATGCCCCAGAAAACCCAACAGAAGAGCTCCAAAAGTAAAACTGGGCTATTGAACAATATCGCCCGCAGGGGGCAAGCCTGACACCCTGCCAATTTGGTTGACAGCATGATGGATACCGCCGACAGTAGCCTTACCTGTAGATTACTGATGACGTTAACCTGTGCTGACCATATACCACTCTAACCATCTGGATGTTCTTAAGGACCTTCTGGTCGAGCTTTTTCGCCAAAACCCACCAGCCAATCCATTGGAAGACGAACAGGTTCTGGTTCAAAGTCCGGGGATGGCTCAGTGGCTCAGGCTGGAACTGGCAAAAGGGCTGGGTATTGCAGCCGGTATCAATTTTCCTCTGCCTGCCAGTTTTCTCTGGCAAATGTACACCCAGGTCCTCCCGGACGTTCCCCGCCGCTCCGCCTTTAATAAAGAGTCCATGACCTGGAAGCTGATGGGCCTCCTCGACTCCCTGAAACACGATCCGGACTTCCTGTCATTATCTCAATACCTAGCGAGCGATGATGACGACATTCGAAAATTTCAGCTATCTGGGAAAGTTGCAGATATTTTTGACCAATACCTTGTCTACCGCCCTGACTGGATTCTGGACTGGGAACAGGAGAATGACACCTCTCTAATTACTTCAGACCAACCCTGGCAGCCAAAATTATGGCGTGCCCTGGTCGCAAGAACGGCTGAACTTGGCCAGTCTCCCTGGCATAGGGCCAATATGCACCATCGATTCCTTCAGGCAATGGCAGATCAGAACAGAAGCTCACAGCTGCCACAACGGTTGTTTGTCTTTGGTATTTCAGCCCTGCCACCACACTTTGTAGAATCCATTGAGGCCATGTCCAGCCAGTGCGATGTCCATTTAATGGTTGCCAACCCCTGTCAGCACTACTGGGGAGATGAACGGGACCCCAAATACCTGCGAAAACTGGCCGCCCGCAAATTACTGGATCGAAAGAAACCGAGTGGCAATGAGCACCAGCAGGATGATAAAGGCTGGTTCAGTAAAGAAGGGCTTTCTCTGGACAACCTCGATTCTATTGGTAATCCATTGCTTGGCTCTATGGGTAAGCTTGGCAGAGACTACTTTCATCAGCTCCATGGCTTGAATGCTTTTGATATCGATGTCTTTGTCAGTGACCACAAAGATACTCTGCTGGGGAATTTGCAAAACGACATTTTCGAACTGCACGATCGGACAGCTCAAGGCCAGAAAACGGAAATGCAAAACGACCAATCTCTGCAATTTCACAGCTGTCACAGCCCACTCAGAGAGGTGGAAGTCCTTTATGACCACCTACTCAATATGTTTGAGAAGAACCCGGAGCTGACCCCAAAAGATATTGTGATCATGCTGCCGGATATCGACAGCTATGCCCCCTGGATTCAGGCCGTATTTGGCAGCATCGATGACCAGCGCCGTATTCCCTATGCCATTTCTGATGTCAGCGCAAAAAGCGAGCACCCTGTTCTTTCTGCATTCCTAAAGCTTCTGGAGCTGGACAAAAGCCGTTGCTCTGCACCAGAGCTCATGGAGCTGCTGGAAGTACCTGCCATTCAATATCGTTTCAATCTGACAACCGGTGACCTGGACATTCTGAGGCAATGGACGCATGAGTCAGGTATACGCTGGGGATTAACCCCTACCCACCAAACCCGGTTTGACCTGCCGGAGTTACAGGCCAACTCCTGGTTATTTGGAATCAGAAGGATGCTGCTGGGCTATGCCATGCCTGAAAATACTGGAGTCTATGGTGATATTTTGCCTATGGATGCAGTTCAGGGAATGAATGCAATATTGGCGGGCTATCTGGCCAGTTTTATTGATAGTGCTGAGCAATTGCTCAATGAGTTGGATAACACCCGATCCATTGAACAGTGGATCCAGTTCACTCACCAGCTGCTTGATCGATTTTTCCTTACCCGGTCGGAAGAGGACGAATCAGCGCTCAGGCTGGTCAGGGAGACACTTTCCCATCTCTATGAACAACTGCAGGAAGCGGGGTATAACCAACCTTTATCACGAAGTGTATTTATCAGTTATCTGACAGAGCGTCTGACTCAGGAGCGCAGCAGTCAGCGATTCCTGGCAGGTCAGGTCAATTTCTGCACATTGATGCCCATGCGCTCCATCCCGTTCAAGATTGTCTGCCTGCTGGGTATGAATGACGGCGCCTATCCCCGCAGTATTGCCCCGGCAGGATTTGACCTGATTGCCCGGCACGGCAGGCGCGGCGACCGCTCACGCCGGGTAGATGACCGCTATCTTTTTCTTGAGGCTCTGCTCTCTGCACAGGATACCCTTTACATCAGCTATGTCGGACGACGGATACAGGATAACAGTGAAAGAATACCGTCCGTTCTGGTAACCGAACTGCTCAACTACTGCGAACAGGGCTTTGGCCTGAGTTCAGATCAACTGGTTATCGAACACCCCCTACAGCCGTTCAGTCACAGAAATTTTCTGGATCATCCTGAATCCGACCAGACAGGACTGCCTTATTACAGTTACATCAAGGAGTGGTTACCCGCAGCCAGTCGCAATGAAGAAAAGCCAGCTCAGTTCATTCAGGCTCGCCTGCCCAATGAAGAGGGGGTTAACTTCCATGACGTTGAGCTTGCTGAACTGTTGAGGTTTTACAACAATCCATGTCGCTACTTTTTCAATCGCCGTCTGAAAGTCTATTTCTCCGTTCAGGACCAGGCTCTGGAGGAAACCGAAACCTTCGCCATGGGTCCGTTGGAGAACTACCAATTGAAAGCTGGACTGCTTGAAAGCCTGATTAACAGAGAAGATCCGGAGCACCTTGCCAGGCGACTTCAATCCACCGGAGAGCTTCCACACTCCGCTTTCGGGCAAATCCTGCTGGATGAGCAGATAAAAGACCTCACCCCGATGGCTAACCGATTAAGTGTTCAGCTGGAGAGCAGTGCTGAAGATCGGGAGGTCAACGTGCATATTCCCTCCCCTGAATTTTGCCAGAACCCGGTTCATCTAACCGGCTGGCTGAAAGGCTTTTCAGCACCTGGTATGCTTCGCTACCGACCCGCCAGTTTTAAAGGTAAAGACCTGATCAGGGGCTGGATTGAACACCTGTGTCAATGTATGGCTGATAATCCAGAAGTGACCCGTATTCATGACCCAGAGAAAGAGCGCCTGTTACCGGTTATTCCTAAGCAGGAAGCAGAACAATACCTGGCCACGCTTGTTCATTATTTCCATATGGGGCAGAACCTGCCGCTTCCCTGGTTCCCGGAAACGGCCTACAGCTGGCTAAAGGCCACTCCGGATGAGAATCCAGACAAAGCAGAGAAAGCCGCTGAGAAAGCCTTTGCCGGTGATGACTTCCATTTACGGGGTGAGTGCAGTGATGACTACATACAGCGAGCCTATCCTGAGCTGACACCCGTATTCACTGAAATGACCAGCCTCACCAGAGAGATTCTGGCCCCTGCATTTGCCACTCTTCAGGAGGTGCAGCCATGAGCCAGACAACAGCCACTGACCAGACCAGCCGTTGTCCGGAAACACTGGATCCTCATGCGCTTCCCCTGCATGGCGTTCGCCTGATAGAGGCCAGCGCCGGCACCGGCAAAACCTATACTATTGCGAACCTCTACCTTCGAATACTGCTGGGGCACGGCAGCGATAAGACACAGCATGAAACCCCGTTAACCGTTGACCAGATACTGGTAGTCACCTTTACCGAAGCAGCCACCGGCGAGTTACGCGATCGTATCCGAGCCAGAATTCATCAGACCCGGGATGCCTTTATTGAAGGCAAATCCAGTGACCCATTCATTCAACAGCTGATTCAGGATATGGATCAACCAGAACAGTGTCAGGCACTGTTGCTGGCCGCAGAACAGCAGATGGATGAGGCTGCAATTTTCACCATCCACGGCTTCTGCCAGCGCATGCTGAAACAGCACGCCTTTGAAAGTGGCACACTGTTCTCCAGTGAGCTGATTACGGATACAGAGCCTATGTTACAGCTGAGTGCTGCAGACTACTGGCGCCGTAACTTCTACCCTCTGGAAAAGCCGCTGGTAAAACTGATCCGTAATCTCTGGAAAACACCCAACGACCTTCTGAGTCATTTGCGCAGCTGGCTGCCTTTGTCAGACTTGAAACTGGCCGGAGATCAGGTTCCGGACTCAATGGAAGCGTTCAGAAGAATCTATTTGGCGCCAGCCAGTGAACTGAAGTCACTCTGGCAGAATGATCAGAACACCATCACTGACCAGTTGACTAACTGTGGCCTGCGAAAAGATCGTAAACCTCTCAAGCGCCTCGGTGAAATGCCGCGTTTTCTTGCCTCTGACGACCTGATACCCAACCTGGATAAAGACAGCTGGGAGATCTACGGCACCGATGTGTTACAGAAGAGTCTGTTAAAAACTGGCAAGTTGCCGGAACACCCCATTTTCCGAAAAATTGATGAATTCCTGAGTTTGCCCCTCTCTCTTAAAGAAGCGCTTCAAGGTTTGATCACCCGGGATGCTCTGCAGCATATCAAATCCCAGCTGACACAATTGAAAGCCAGCCGTTATCAGCTTTCCTTTGACGACCTGCTGACCAACCTGGCCCACGCGTTGTTCGCTGGGACCAATTCAGGAGAGAATGCCGGTGATAGTGAACTGCTGGCCCAGGCTATACGCAGCCAGTATCGAATAGCGATGATTGATGAATTTCAGGATACCGACCCCCTTCAGTACCGTATTTTCAACAAGATCTATATGGAAGGCAGCGACCCCGGCGTTGGCCTGTTTATGATCGGTGATCCCAAGCAGGCCATCTATGCCTTCCGTGGTGCTGATATTTTCACCTACATGCAGGCCAGGCAACAGGTACACAGTCATTACACGCTGGATACCAACTGGCGCTCAAGTGATGCAATGGTGTCTGCGGTTAACACGATATTTCAACAGTCGGCCACACCCTTTATTTACAACGACAGCATACCTTTTGATCCCGTTCACCCATCACCGGGAGCATCACAGAAACGTCTTTATCATGAGGGTGAAGCACTGCCCTCAATGACCCTGTGGCTGCAACAGCCCATGGATGGACCAACCATCAATGCCGAGAACTATCTGGATACCATGAGTCAGGCAACCGCGACCGAGATCAATCGCCTGCTCTCAGCCGCAGATCGGGGTAACTGCAATATTCACAATGGAGACCGGCAAACACCTTTACAACCCGGAGATATTGCCGTTCTGGTTCGCAGTGGCCGACATGGACAAAAGATTCGTGAAGCCCTGGCAGCACAGAACATCGCCAGTATTTACCTGAGTAACCAGGACTCGGTGTTTACATCACAGGAGGCGTCTGACCTGGAGAAAGTACTGCAGGCCTGCCTGCACCCCACCAGCGAGCGAGTGTTAAAAGCCGCCCTGGCAACCTCGCTTTTTCATCTTGACGCCCTGTCGCTGGACGCACTCAATGTTGATGAGCAAGCCTGGGAAAGTGCAGTAGAAGAGTTCACCCACTATGGAGAGCTCTGGCAGAACAAAGGCATCCTGCCCATGCTGCGGCAGCTCATCTTCCACCGGAAGATTGCCGAACGACTGCTCTCATTTCAGGATGGGGAACGCCGACTGACTGACCTGCTGCATCTGGGCGAGTTACTGGCTGCGGCCAGCCTTGAACAACAGGGAGCATCCGCTCTGGCCCGCTGGTTTTCCGAACAGATCATCAGACCTAACCACAATGCCGATGATCAACAACTGCATCTGGAGAGCGAGCGAAATCTGGTCAAGATCATTACCATTCACAAGTCCAAGGGACTGGAATACAAAGTGGTCTTTATCCCCTTTCCATGTCATCTGCGTAAAGCCGACTCCCCCCTGTACCATGACCCGCAAACCAGTGAAACCTGGCTGGCATTAACGCCATCCGAGGAAGCCTTGGCCCTTTCCGAAAAAGAGCGTCTGGCTGAAGACCTGCGCCTGCTCTATGTGGCCCTGACCCGCTCAGTCTACTGCTGCTACCTGGGCATGGCGCCCTACAAATCGGGAAGAGCCAGTAAAGATGGTAAAACGGACCTGCACCAGACCGCGATTGGCTACCTGCTCAACCAGGGGTCGGACATTGTCAGTCAGGACCTTAACGTGTTGCTGGAGCAAATGGCTGAATGCTGTGATCAGCAACAGATTGTGATTTCTGAACCACCAGCAGCCACTTTGCCTCCCTTCACTCCAGTGGCTTCACAAGAACAGTCGTTAAGTGCCCGGAATTTCGAAGGAAATATTGAAAAAAACTGGTGGACCACCAGCTATTCAGCCCTTTCACGGCACAGCTCGGGATCACCGGCAGATGCCAGCAATGAATCGCCAGGCTTTGATACTGATGCCATCAATGAACAGCATACTGCCCAGGATAACCAGCAGGCTGAAGTCCCCATCGACCCTTTAAGTCTGTTCAACTTTCCAAAAGGGGCTCAACCGGGAACGTTCATGCACAGCCTGTTTGAAGAGCTGGAGATGAACACACTGCGTTCTGCTGATAGTGACTCCTATCTCGACAGTTTTCTTGTTGATCGTCATGCCCGGGCCGGATATGGAGAAGAGTGGCTGCCGGCCACCAAAAGTATGCTGTTAAATTGCCTCAACACGCCGCTGGATGGGGAAAACCTTCGTCTAATGAACCTTCAGGATTCAGCGCGACGAGTTGAGATGGAATTTTACCTGCCTATTGAACAGCTGAACCCGCAGAGCCTAAACCAACTGATTGCTCGACATGACCCTCTCAGCGCCAGGGCCGGAGAGCTGCAGTTCCACCACATGAAAGGCATGTTGAAAGGATTTATTGACCTGACCTTTGAATACCAGGGACGCTGGTATGTACTCGATTACAAATCAAACTGGCTGGGAAATACCATCAGTGATTACTCCAGGAACGCCATGGAAAACGTCATGGTAGAGCATCGATACGACCTGCAATATCAGCTGTATTCTCTGGCACTACACCGACTGCTCAGGCAACGTGTACCAGATTACGACTATGACAAGCATTTTGGTGGTGCCATCTACCTTTTTCTACGCGGGGTTCAGATGAACGATCCTGAGCAACATGGGATATTTAGCCATAAGCCCTCTTTCGAGCTCATCAACGGCCTGGACCAGCTTTTCAGGGGTGAAGACGTTAGTAGTGAAGTAGAGGAGCTGATAACATGTTAAATCAGCTGCAGACTCTGGAACAGCAGGGAGTTCTTCGTGCCCTGGATTATCAATTCGCCAAACTGATTCACTCCATGAACCCAGACCCCTTACTGACTCTGGCGGCCGCCAATGTCAGCTTTGAACTGGGACAGGGTAATGTATGCATGTCTCTGTCATCAGACTTCACCCTTTTTGGACTGGATGAGAAAGAAAGCTCCCAACTGATGGATTCCATTGCCATTCCTAAAGAGCAGTGGTTGACCAACCTTAAAAGCACTCAAATTGTGGGTGAAGGCAATAGGCCAACTCCCCTGGTTATCGATAGTGACCGCCTTTATCTCTACCGATACTGGCAATACGAACGCAATGTCGCCAGCTTTCTCAAGAGCAGAAGCACAGAGGCATTGGATACGGATGAAGCCCGCTCAATATTGCAGAGGCTTTTTACCAGGGATTACCACTACCTGGCTCAACAGTGCAATGGTAAGTCCGAAGCCAGTCAGAAAGCTGAACTCATTAAATGGCTGGATATTGAGTCAATTGATGGGCTGGATTGGAAAGCTATTCTGGATGCAGTTAACCAGGGGGCCGATACCGATACCCTGGATTCTCTTATTCCAGAGTCGGCGTGCCTGAACTGGCAGAAAATTGCAGCGGCATTGGCGGCCAGCCGCTCATTTTCAGTCATCAGTGGCGGTCCGGGAACCGGCAAAACCACAACCGTCACTCGGCTTCTTGCTCTTCTCACAGAGCTCGGCCTAAAACGCCATTCACCTCCGGATATTAAACTGGTTGCCCCCACCGGCAAGGCTGCAGCCCGCTTAACAGAATCCATTGGGGGAGCCCTGGCAAAAATCAACTGCAGTGAAAGGGTAAGAGAGAGGATCCCTGCCCAGGCTGGTACCCTGCATCGCTTACTGGGTGTCATTCCCGGGAAAGCAGGATTTGTTCATAATAAAAACAACCTGTTGCATCTGGATATTCTGGTAGTGGATGAAGCATCCATGATCGATCTGCCACTGATGAGCCGTTTACTGGAAGCACTGCCAGATCATGCCCGGTTAATTCTGTTAGGTGACCGTGACCAGTTATCGTCGGTGGAAGCTGGCAGCGTCCTCGGTGATATCTGTGCAGCAGCCAGCTTTGGCTACTCAGACGAACAGCGCAATCTTCTGGAAGTGTTAACGGGACATGAGCTTCATAAACATGATCTTCTTACAAGGAAGCCTGAACAGACTTATGCACCCAACTCAGTTTCAGACAGCCTTTGCCTGCTTCGCAAAAGCTACCGCTTTGACGCTCATTCGGGTATAGGCAGTCTGGCAAAAGCCATCAACAACAACGATCATCGAACTCTGAAATCGGTATTCGCATCAGGCTTTGACGATATTGAGCTCTTTTCCATCGCCAGAGACTCCGGTTATCAGCAATTGATACAACAATCTGTTGAATCCTACCATCACTACTTGGAACTGATTAAACAGAAGGCTGAAACTCACCTTATTCTCGATGCCTTTAACCAGTTTCAGGTGTTATGTGCTCTGAGAGAAGGCCCATATGGTATTTCAGGCCTGAACGAAGAAATACAAAAAGCCCTTCAACAAAAAGGTCTCATTGAAGTGACTGGGCAATGGTACGAAGGGCGCCCCATCCTGATCACCCGTAATGACCACGGGCTTGGCCTCTACAATGGTGATATTGGGATTACCATCAGAGGCTCTGATGGTCGACTCAGGATTGCTTTTCAGTTGCCCGATAAACAAGTCAGGCAGTTTCTTCCCAGTCGGCTTCCTGAACATGAAACCGTTTTTGCGATGACCATTCACAAAAGTCAGGGTTCTGAGTTTGCGGATATTGTGATGGTCTTACCGGATAAAGACAGCCCCATCATCACCCGTGAGCTGGTATACACGGGTATTACCCGAGCCAAGTCAAAACTTACGCTCTTTGCCGAAATGGGTATCTTGATCAAAGCAGCAAAGTCTCCAACCAAGAGACAATCCGGCCTTTATCAGCGGCTGGTTCAATAATAACCAAGACATAATCAGTAAAACACAGAGATCACAAAATGCACAAAGGAAAAGACAAGCTTTTCTGAGTGCCCTTTGTGGTTTCTTGGGCTCTAAACCCGTCAAGCCACGCTACTTTCAGGCTCATGGTTTTTATCTTCACTGCCATCATCGTCGCCATTAAGCCCAAGGCACTGGCATAACCTTGAGAATACAATCGCGAAAGCACCATTACCACTGACATTCATGGCGGTACCAAAGGGGTCAAAAATCATATAAACGGCCGTGATCAGCCCCAGCATCTCATCTGAAAACCCCATCAGACTCTGCAATATGGGGCCTACCACAAGAATGACGCCTCCTGGCACAGCCGCTACCGAAAATTTGGCCAGGGCATAGTAAAAACCAAAGATGGCAAAACTCTGAAGGTCAGGAATTGGCATATTGAAGGTATTCAGCGTCACCAGTGCCAGAATGGTCAAACCAATCGCGCTGCCAATGGTATGAATATTGATTGTGGCTGGAACAATGGTTCTTGCCATGATCTGGCTACCAATATTCTTTTCAGTACTATCAATCAAAACCGGCATGCTTGCTGCGCTGGAGACCGTACTTAACCCAGTCAGCCATGCAGGAAATACATTCCCCACATACGTTATAAAATCCCGAAATGAGCACTTGGCTGCGACAAAAAAATAGATAAAGAGGTACGTCAGCTGTGAAACAATAACCAGCAGCAAAATCGGACCATAGGCAGAGATTGCCTGGCTCAAAATACCATCAGCATGGAGTTTGAAAGCAAATCCAAGGATAAAGAAAGGAAGTATTGGGATAAAAATATGTTTCAGAAACCAGCTGGAAACATCACTTGCACGAAAGAAAAGCTCTCTTAACGGTTGAATATCCAGCAGATTCACCAGCATTCCTGCAATGAACCCCACAATTAAGGCATTCATATTGGTGAAAAGAGGAGGCAATTCAAATACCCACATGGTCGCCAGGCCACTGCCCTCCATCGCATCAAGGGTGATAGGCATTGATATCAGCGGCACCATGACACTGCCAATTGTATACCCGGTAAAAATGGCCGTGATATTGGAAGCGAACACCATCACGATAAGCAAAAGGGTAAACAGCAGAGCGCTCTTTCCCATTCTGGCGAGACAGGAGACCACAAAGCTGAAAACAATGAATGGAAGAACAAAAACCAACAGCGACTTAATGGTAAGGCTCAGAGAGAAAAAAAACGATTTAACATCATAACTCACCCAGGAGTCTGTAAGAAAAGGGATAAAAAGAACCACCAGAAGCATGGCCGGCAGTTTTACTTTGGCAAGATGCTCAACAATCTTCACGACTCTCCCCTTCCATAGTTATCAGACTGACTGTGATGAAAACATAGACTTTTTTTCTGTATCGTCAAAATGTGACAGTCCTCTCACCCTGAAATTTTACAAATTCGAACAAAAGTTGTCCCAGCGCACTGTTTTTCACTTTAGAACTTACGCATTGACAGCTCTGATAAAAGATGGTCTCAGCCAGTCTTTACCATCAGAGAAGCTCTTAATGAAGTCCCAAATAGCATCCTTGAGCGCATCATTCTTAACGCGATAGATGCTACTGAGAGATTCAGATACTTTCTTGGCCTGAAGGCAGGCATACCCAAAGATAGAGGCAAAAATATGGTTCCTGACCTGCTGCTTTCCTCTCACCTGAAAGCGCTCAATACTGCAGAGTTGTTTCAGCGCCCGGTGATACTCTTCGATCGCCCAATGGTGCAGGTGAAGTTCATTAAAGCCTACCTGTGGTGATACCTCTGATCCAGCATGGGGTGTGTAGACGACGTAATGGCGCAGCTCGTTTTTTAGCCGCGTCCGGTACAAACGCACAGAACCAAAATTACGTAGCCAAACGGTTATTCCCTCTTCAGGAATCTCCAGGCTCTGCACTTGTTGGTAGTCACCCTTTTGGATAGAAACAGTACGGTTGCTTTTAACGGCAAACATAAAACCCAGACCGTTGTTTTTCACAGTCTTCAGGTTTGCGGCACTGCTATACCAGGAATCCCCCGTAACAAATGCAGGTCGTAAGCCCCATACAAGTACTTCTTTCAGCATCTCGAGAAAATAATCATTTTTGGACTTTCCGTCCGCAGAGTCATAGATACGGAAATTGACAGGAAGGCTATAGCCTTTGATATCGGTGTAATAGAGCGTTATGAGATTAATGCCCTTGACGGCTTTATGATGCTTGCCCGAGTAATGATAGCCGATGAATGCCGTGTAGTTACTGTACGGCTTATCCAGCACCGTATCATCAACCGATAGCGTGCCCCCATCAAGAATCAGCCTTGCGGCTACTTCCATGAAAAGGTCATTGGGAGCAAAGTCTTCACGTTGTAGAAAACGGTTAACGCTGTGGTGTGACATATCTCCGATCTCACTAAGGCGAGTACAGGTTGCTGATTTCGGCTCACACAATAGAAACCCTGTATATTTCGGCAAATCACACCCAGCTGTTGTAGGTCTTGTTATCTTTCTACGCACGACGACATCCGCTATTTTTTGCTGATCTAGCAATTTTTACAGCTGCCTGTCAATGCGAAAGTCCTACACTTTTCTAAAGCTTTTCTAAAGAGAACGTAAGGAATCGCTGTCATTTTCTGACATAGATCAAAAAACATACCCGCCAAATCGTTAGGATATGCCCGCACGATGCCTATAGCTAAGGAAGCTAATAGCTAGATAACGCATTGATTAAATTAATAAACCCTCGGAGTTCATTCATGGAGCAGAAGATCAAGTTACCTTCTATGGGACAAGTGTCCCTGGTATTAGGTACCTTTCTGGTTCTCGCTTTTGCGTTTACCGCCAAACTGAACCTTCCTATTCAATTAGCACTCTGCATAGGCTGGTTCCTTGCCATGGGACTGGGTGTCAAACTGGGCCACAACTACAAGGATCTTGAAGCGGCTGCCGCTGAAGGTATCTTCAAAGGCACCGGTGCGATCCTGATTCTGATTGCAGTAGGCGCACTGGTCGGTACCTGGATTGCTGGAGGTATTGTTCCTTCCATCATTTACTACGGCCTGAAGACCATCCATCCATCCATCTTCCTGCTGGCCACCATGGTGATCTGTTCCATGACAGCCCTGGCAACCGGTACCTCATGGGGTGCTGCCGGTACTGCCGGTATTGCCATGATGGGTATTGGTCAGGGTCTGGGTGTTCCTGCTCCTGTTACTGCCGGTGCCATCCTGTCCGGTGTTTACTTCGGTGATAAACTTTCTCCCCTGTCTGACAGCGTTATCCTTGCTTCCTCTATGTCCGAAGTTGAGATTGTTGACCACATCAAGGGCATGCTGCCAATCAGTTTGACAGCTTATGTTCTAACCGCCATCGCTTTCACTGTATACGGCTTCCAGTTCGGCGGCAGTGCGGATATGGCCCAGGTTCAGGAAGTCATGAACCTGATGGATGAGAACTTCAGCATCTCCATCATGGCGTTTGTCCCAGTGGTTATCGTCCTGTTCCTGCTGGCCAAGAAATTTCCATCCTACCCTGTCATCATGCTGGGTGCCGGCCTGGGTATGATCTGGGCTGTTCTGTTCCAGGACCGTACGCCAATTGAAGCGATGAATGCGCTGTGGGCTCCTTTGACAGTCGATTCCGGTAATGCCTTCCTGGACAACATTCTGAATAGGGGCGGTATGGTTAACATGCTGGGCTCTGTTGCAGTTATCATCTTCGGCCTGGGCTTCGGTGGCCTGCTGGATAAAGTTGGTATCCTGGAAACCATCGCACGCACTTTTGAAAACCGCATCACCAACGAAGGTAACCTGACTGCATACACCGTTGTGACTGCCTTCCTGGCTAACGTATTCGGTTCTGCCATGTACGTATCGCTGATCCTGACTCCTAAGATCATGTCCGGTAATTACGACCGCATGGGTGTTGACCGTCGCATGCTATCTCGCAGCTCTGAGTTCGGCGGTACTCTAACCTCCGGTATGGTGCCATGGTCTGACAACGGTATCTTCATGGCTGGCCTGCTTGGTGTATCTACTTTCGCATACGTTCCTTACATGTGGATGAGCTTCATCAGTATCGGTCTGGTTGTTGCCTTTGCCTACATGGGTAAATTCCGTCCAGTCGATGGCAAGTACGTGAAAAAAGCAGAAGATCACGCAGTTCACGGCCAGATGGCTACTGCCTGACCAATCACTTAATCATTCATTCTCAGCGCCGCCCGGGTTGTCATAAACAGGGCGGCGTTTTTTTCAGCCTCTGCCTCAGATCAACCAAGCGATGCATTGAAGTGATAGACTTGATAAAAGTCCATTACCCAATGACAATCGCCGCTTACATCAGGAAGCAGGCTGTTTCTTGAGATAAAAAGCATTAGGAAAAGTCATGAGCAAGAAAATCTACGTTGCTTACACCGGTGGAACCATTGGCATGCGCCCTTCAGAGTCTGGTTATGTACCCGGCGATAATCTGATGGGACTTCTGGAAGAGAAGCTTCCACCCGATGTAATGGCCAGCCTGCCAGAGTTCGAGCTCTATGAGTACCCTCAACTGATTGACTCCAGTAATATCCGCCCGGATAACTGGAAACAGATCGCCTCTGATATTGCCAGCCGCTATGAACAGTTCGACGGTTTCGTGGTTCTTCACGGTACGGATACCATGGCTTATTCCTGCAGTATGATCTCTTTTATGCTGCAGAACCTTCAGAAACCGGTCATCTTCACCGGCTCTCAGATTCCTCTGTGTGAAGCCCGTACCGATGGTCTGGAAAACCTGGTTGGCGCTTTGACCATGGCCGCCGATGATCGAATCAAAGAAGTTTGTCTGTATTTCAATGGCCGTTTATTGAGAGGCAACCGTTCACGTAAACTGAACGCCTATCTGTTTGATGCCTTTGACAGTCCGAATTATCCGTGGCTTGGCCGCGCAGACATCCATGTAGAGCTCAATGAAACGCTCCTGTGGCAACCGAAGGGGAAAGAAAAATTTCAGCTGGAATGCGATTCAGAAACTCATGTTGGCATTCTGCAGCTGTTCCCCGGTATTAATGCCCAGTGGATGGAGTCTGCTCTGAACCAGCCAATGGACGCCTTTATTCTGCGTACTTACGGTACGGGAAATGGCCCAGATGCTGACCATGCCCTACTGGATACCTTCGCTAAGGCAACCGCAGCGGGCAAACTGATTGTAAACCTGACCCAGTGCCATCGGGGTACAGTGCACCAGGGCAGTTATGCAGCAGGCTCAGCGCTTGCCAAAGCGGGTATTGTGGGAGGCCTGGATACGACAACCGAAGCCATGTTCTGCAAACTTCATCACCTTTATTCTCTGGGTCTCAGTACCGAAGAAGTCAAAGCCATGCTCAGTGTCAATCTGGCTGGTGAAGTCTCTATCTGATAGAGCCTCCTTCTAATGATAAGGGTGCCCAGACCACCCTTATCTCCTCCCACGTTTTGAGCTACCAGCTTCCCCTTCTATCGCATCAAAACCCTGTTTAAGGCTATAATCCGTTCCCATCGGTAATACCGGGAATGATCATAACAATGAATGTGGGGTAACAGTTTGAAACCGGTCAAAGTAGGTATCTGTGGACTTGGCACTGTCGGTGGCGGCACTTTCAATGTCCTTCAACGTAACGCCAGCAGTATTGCTGCCCGGGCCGGTCGACCTGTAATTATTGAGCAGGTTGGCGCCCGCCGTGATAACCCTGACTGCGACACCGGGAACATCAGCGTTACCCGGGATATTTTTGAAGTCGCTCACAACCCTGACATTGATATTCTTGTAGAAACCATTGGTGGCTATGACGTTGCCAAAGAGTTGATTCTGACAGCAATCGAGCAGGGAAAACATGTTGTCACCGCCAACAAGGCTCTGATTGCCGAGCATGGGAATGAAATTTTCGAGGCTGCCCGCGAAAAAAACGTCATTGTCGCCTATGAGGCCGCGGTTGCTGGTGGTATTCCCATCATTAAGTGTCTGAGGGAAGGCTTGTCGGCGAACAGTATCAGCTGGCTGGCGGGCATTATTAATGGAACTGGTAACTACATCCTGACCGAAATGGGCGACCACAATCGTCCTTTTGACGATGTTCTGAAAGAAGCACAGGCACTGGGTTACGCAGAAGCAGACCCAACATTTGATGTAGAAGGCATTGATGCCTGCCATAAACTGACCATCATGGCTTCTATCGCCTTTGGTATTCCTCTTCAGTTCAATAAAGCCTATACCGAAGGAATCAGCAAAATTACCCCAAGCGACATCCAATATGCTGCCTCTCTTGGCTTTAGAATCAAACACCTCGGGGTTGCCCGCAAGACAACCAGTGGAATTGAGCTGAGAGTACACCCGACACTGATTCCATCCGACCGCCCACTGGCCAACATTAATGGCGTTATGAACTCTGTTGTGGTTCAGGGTGATGCCGTAGGCCAGACCATGTACAGCGGTCCAGGGGCTGGCGCTGAACCCACGGCATCTTCTGTCATCGCCGATATCATCGATATTGCCAGAACTCTTGATACCCCAGATGCCGCCGTTAATGCACTGGGCTTCTCCGCAGAAAGCCTGAGCGACTCCCTGTCAGTATTACCAATTACTGAGACTGAATGCAGTTTCTATCTTCGTATCCATGCCGACGATCACCCGGGTGTCATGAATGCTGTTACCCAGGTATTGAGTAGCCACGGCATTAATATCGATGCCATTACCCAGAAAGTCACTCGTGAAGATGATGGATGTGCAGATATTGTTATTCTCACACACCGTATTCTCGAAGGTACCATGGACAAGGCCATCTCCGAACTCGAAGCGTTGGAGGATATTAAATATCCCATTACCCGAATTCGTGTTGAAACCATGGCCTGAAGCTATTCACCCGCTCGCTTACCTTTTTATGGGTAAGCGGTGCTGTCAGAGGAATCTGGCACAGTAATAAACAGATATACGGAATTCCCAGTGAAATACATCAGTACCCGAGGACAGGGACAAACCAAAGACTTTCAGGATGTTCTGCTGGCTGGGCTGGCGGATGACGGCGGTCTATACGTACCTGAAACCCTGCCACAGTTCAGCGCTGAGAAAATTCGTGCCCTTAAGGGGCTCCCCTACAATCAGCTGGCCTTTGAAGTCATTCAACCGTTTGTCGGTGGTACCATTGAAGACGACAAACTCAGGCAGATGATTGATGACAGTTATGCCGAGTTCAGCCATCAGGCTGTTGCACCTCTGCAACAACTCGGTGCCAACCAGTGGGTCATGGAGCTTTTCCATGGCCCAACACTGGCCTTCAAGGACTTTGCACTGCAGCTTCTCGGTCGCCTTCTGGATCACACCCTGACTGAGCGCAATGAAAAAGCGATTGTACTGGGTGCAACTTCCGGTGATACAGGTTCAGCAGCCATAGAAGGCTGTCGTCATAGCGAACACCTGGAAATATTCATTCTTCACCCCTATCAACGTGTATCAGAGGTTCAGCGTCGCCAGATGACGACGGTTCTGGACAGTAATGTTCACAACATCGCCATACAAGGCAACTTTGATGACTGTCAGGATATGGTGAAAAGGTGTTTTTCCGACCAGTCGTTCCTGCCAGAAAACACCCGCCTTGTTGCTGTTAACTCCATTAACTGGGCCAGAATCATGGCTCAGATCGTGTACTACTTCCATGCCGCTCTGGCCCTTGGTGCTCCCGATCAACCTGTCAGCTTTTCAGTGCCTACTGGAAATTTTGGTGATATTTTCGCAGGCTATATCGCCCGGGGAATGGGCCTACCGGTAGAAAAGCTTATTGTTGCCACCAACAACAATGACATTCTCCACCGTTTCTTCCAGAGCAATGACTACCGCAAGGAAGAACTGCACCAGACACTGTCGCCCAGCATGGACATCATGGTTTCCAGTAACTTTGAGCGGTTGCTCTTTGATATGCATAACCGTAATGGCAATGCCATGACAGAGTTAATGTCCGTTTTCCAGAAAACAGGGAATATCCGCGTTGATGATCGGGCATGGCAGGCCATCAAGGAACTGTTTGACAGCAGCCGATCTGATGACCAGCAGGTCTGCGACACCATCAGTGCTCTTTATGATAATACCGGTTATCTGGCAGACCCCCATACAGCAACCGGTATCCGGGCAACTGAAGAAATTGAGCTGGCCAGAAAAACTCCAGTGATTACACTGGCAACCGCACATCCAGTCAAGTTCCCTGATGCGGTGATCAAAGCGGGGCTGGATGCTCCAGCGCTGCCAGCCCACATGTCAGATCTGCTTGATCGGGAAGAGCGCTACGAGATTCTTGAAAACGATCTCGCCGCACTCAAGACGTTCATTCAGAATAACTGAGACAGTTAGCCATCATCCTGTTTAAGGCAGGGTGATGGCTACACTTCACTTTGCATCGCGCTGTGTTAATCTGAACGTCTCTCTTTCTGCTGCCAGCTGTTTTCATTCCTATGCCAGTAAACATAATCCACCGCTCATATGACCTTTCTGCCTGCCATTTCACACCCGATACAGACCCGCTACTGGCACGAATTTATAGCGCAAGAGGCATAACATCAGCGAGTGATCTTCCAAGACAACTCCAACAGCTAAACGACTATAGACAGCTTAAAGATATCGATGAAGCCGCTGAAATACTGGCTGATGCCATTATCCAGAAACAACGCATGTTAATCGTTGGAGACTTTGATTGCGACGGTGCCACCAGCAGTGCTCTGGGTGTTTTAGCTTTAAGAAGTATGGGCGGCCATGCTGAGTTCCTGGTACCCAATCGCTTTGAGTATGGCTATGGTCTGACCCCTGAAATTGTTGAAGCGGCGCTTCCTTTTCAACCAGATGTACTAATCACTGTTGATAATGGCATTTCCAGTATAACGGGTGTTCAGGCGGCAAAAAGCAAAGGTATGAAAGTCGTGGTTACTGATCATCATCTGGCAGGTCGGGAGTTACCAGAAGCTGATGCGATTGTTAACCCTAACCAGCCAGAATGTTCTTTTCCTGGAAAAAATACTGCCGGTGTGGGTGTGATTTTCTATCTGATGTGCGCCTTGAGAACCTTATTACGATCAAGGGGGTATTTTACGAATAAAACAGAACCCAATCTGGCTGAACTGCTCGACCTTGTGGCACTGGGCACCGTGGCTGACGTGGTCAAACTGGACAGCAATAATCGCATACTGGTGTATCAGGGACTTGCCCGCATACGATCCGGACGATGCCGCCCCGGTATTACAGCACTGATTGATGTATCGGGTCGAAATGCTGAAAAGCTGGTGGCTTCAGACCTTGGCTTTGCTCTTGGCCCCAGACTTAATGCTGCTGGTCGCCTCGATGATATGTCTATTGGTATCGAACTGCTCCTTTGCGATGATATGAACCGCGCCCGCGAGCTGGCTTTTGAACTGGATGGGCTAAACCGCGACCGGAAAGCCATTGAGGGTAATATGCAAAGCCAGGCTATGGCAGAGCTGGAGAAAATCCAGTTTGATAAGCAAACAGAGCTACCATGGGGAGTCAGCCTGTTTCAGGAAAACTGGCATCAGGGTGTGGTTGGAATTCTGGCTTCCCGAGTAAAAGAGAGACTAAATCGTCCAGTTATCGCGTTTGCTGAAGCCGATAACCCGGTGGGAGAGCCTGAACTCAAGGGTTCCGCCAGGTCTATTCAAGGACTGCATATGCGCGATGCCTTAGACAGTATCGCCCGTGAAAATCCTGACCTGATTATTAAATTTGGTGGTCATGCAATGGCTGCCGGCCTTTCTATAAAAAAATCAAATTTTAGTGCATTTCAAGAGGCCTTTGACGTTGAGGTGAGAAAGCAGTTAACAGCTGATGATCTTCAGGCAGAAATACATACTGACGGTGAGCTGATGCCTGACCAGATGACCATGGTCACTGCATATAACCTCAGAGAGGGTGGCCCCTGGGGGCAAAATTTCCCTGAACCCAGCTTTGATGGAAAATTCCAGATTGTTCAGCAAAAACTGGTTGGAGAGAAACACCTGAAAATGGTACTCAAAATACCGGGCAGTGAACTCTGGCTAGATGCTATTGCCTTTAATATCGACAATAGAGTGTGGCCAAATCCCAATGTGCGGCAAATCAAAGCGGTATATAAGCTGGATATCAATGAGTTTCGTGGCCAGCATAATCTGCAACTGATGGTTGAGCACTTTGAACCAATGTGAATTAAGTGATCTTAAGCTGACAAGACCCGACTATTAGACCAGACTGATCTATCAGGTTCTATTACTAGTCTACATTAAAGCCAGTAGCGATTTTGTTGCAAACTCAGTGTCCCAAAGAGCGTATAACAGTACCTTAATGGGTCACAGAGAATACTGGTAAGAACAAGAATGAGTTCACAAATGACAGCGTCCAGATTATTGATCCCTTTAATGATAATCATCTCCCTTTGTTTGCTGGTTCCGGGCTTAACACAACCCATGATAACCATGAAGGCAGATCTCAATCGTCAAGCGATGCTGAATGAGGGAAAAAAAGTCATTCAACAGCAGAACCTTCATCCTGCCATGGCGAGCATAGCCACGCAGTTCATTGGCAGCCTTGACGTTAAAGGAACCTCCAGAGTTTACGAAAAGAAACGATCCATTCTTGGTACTGCTGAAGATCTCTGGAAAAGTGGCTATCATCTGGTGGCATTACTGATTGTCTCTTTCAGCCTATTGGTTCCTATTTTAAAACTTGGCTTACTCTTTCTGGCGCATTTTCTGAAAAAAAACCACAAATTGCTAAAGCTGAACAGTTTATTAAGCAAATGGTCCATGGCGGATGTTTTTGCCATTGGCATATTAATCGCCTTTCTGGCAGCAAATTCGTCCGCTGTAGAAAATGCCATTCTACAATTTGATGCAGAACTCCACTCCGGCTTTTACTGGTTTGTTGCTTATTGTGTTATCAGCAACTTCTTCGGACAATTTATCGAAAGGGAACTAAAGACTCCCCCAACCCAATAGCTTTCTTCTCGAAGAGTTCAAGCTGTTCCAAAACACTCTCTTCACGCAGATCCAAAAGCCTGACCCCTAACCCAAGAAGCCTGACTGGACGCCCTTCCCGTTCCCAGGCTTTTACCACCAGCTGTGTAAAATGATCTTTCACGGTTTCACCAGTTGTCGGCAAACTTTCCTCAAGGGTGGTCTGGGTAAAATCTGCAAACTTCACCTTCACAACGTGCTTATGAACTTCATATTCATTTTCAATTCGCTTGTATCGTTTCTGAAGCTCTTCAAGCAATGGTCCGACTTGAGCTTTGACTTCATGGAGCCCTGAGAGATCGCTATCATAGGTATGTTCAACAGAGAGGGACTTCCTGCGTCGACGGGTCTGTACTTCTCGATCGTCCTGCCCCCGCGACAACTCCCACAATCGCTCACCAAAACTTCCAAACCAACGGCTTAGCTCAAGCACAGAATACTGACGTAACTGCCCACAGGTCTTAATGCCTTTTTTGTAAAGCTTCTCTGCAGTAACGCGTCCAACCCCATGAATTTTTTTCACGGGCAGATCGAAAATAAAGTTACTTACCTGGTCTGGAGTGATCACAAAAAGACCGTTAGGTTTATTCCAATCACTGGCAATTTTAGCCAGAAACTTATTTGGAGCCACGCCAGCTGAGACCGTCACATGCAGTTTTTGGAAAATCTGCTGCCGAATAGCTTCGGCAATTAATGTGGCACTGCCTCGACAAAGATCAGTTCCAGTAACGTCCAGGTAAGCCTCATCCAGGGATAAAGGTTCAATAAAATCAGTATATTGGCGAAAAATAGCGTGAGCCTGCAAAGACGCTTCACGATAGACAGGAAAGCGGGGAGGTATAATTTTAAGGTCTGGACACAGCCTCATTGCCTGTGCCGACGACATGGCTGAATGCACCCCAAATCTTCTGGCTTCGTAGTTACAAGTGGCAATAACTCCTCTGCGATCTGAAGCCCCCCCAACAGCAACAGGCTTCCCTGACAACCTCGGATTATCACGTATTTCAATACTGGCAAAGAAGGCGTCAAAATCAATATGTATGATTTTTCGTTGAATCACCTTTTGCTGAAGGTTGGCATTACTGTCCATCATGTTCCAAATAGCTCCGGGATAAACACTGTATATACATACAGAAAGATTTTGGCAAGCACTTCATTGCCTGTTCACCAGTACCCAGAAACTATCTTTTTGCAGCCGGGAAAGATCCAGTGCAACCCTGCTGTAGATACTCATTATCTGTTTTTGAAGCTGTGTTTAAAGCGATCATTATTTTGATAGTTTTCAACACCGCTTCCTGTAAACCAGGATAGCAAGGCAATCACAGCATCATGCAAACCACGATTTTCAATACGCCTATTATCAGTCAGGCCCTCTCTCTATTGGCAAAGCTGTTCCTAAAGTCCATGGGCTGGGAAATTCAAGGCAAAGCGCCCCGTTTGGCCAGGTACATTCTGGTAGGAGCCCCTCATACCAGTAACTGGGACTTTATCTATGGTATGGCGATTGGGCTGGCTACCGGTGTTCAGTGTTACTGGGTGGGGAAGCACACCCTGTTCTGGGGACCTTGTAACTGGGTTATGCGTTGGATGGGAGGCATTCCCCTCGATCGAAAAGGTCGATGCCGAAGAGGAAGCCTGGTAGAGCAAACTGTCTGCACCTTCAAATTACATCGAAAGCTTGGATTAGTGATCTGTCCCGAAGGAACACGCTCCAGGGGAGAGCGCTGGCATACTGGTTTTTATCACATGGCTAAAAATGCAGGGGTTCCTATCGTTCTGGCATTTTTAGATTTCAAAAACAAAGCAGGCGGTTTCGGACCTATTATTGAGCCAGGCGATGATATGGAAAAAGATTTATCCGAAATCCAAGCGTTCTACGCAGATATCCATGGAAAATACCCGGAGGATTTTAGTCCCGTCACCCAGAAATGCCTTCAAAGAAAGAGGGACTGCTCTCATAAGCCATACTTGCATAAAACATGATGCGCATGCCTCGCTTTGAGATAGGCTATTATCCCACCCCGACAAGCATAAACCGCCTTTAAGCAGGCGTTCAGGTTTGAGACAAAACAGATTGAAACTGATCAATCGACTGTTTGCAAAATCTACAAGCGCTTCCTGAAAGAGCAACAACCCTATCTTTCAGATCTTTGCCATTCATATCCTGGAATGGCGCAATGTAGTCACGCATTATCTCGTTATAAGTACTGGTCATCAGCCACTTATCCCTTTTTTCCACCCATTCGAAATTATCGTTACGAAAGGCGGAGTAGATCTCGATACCTTCATATACCATCAGTCCTGCCCAAGCTACGGTAGGTATCACTCCCGCTACCGAGGTGACTACATAGAAGCCAATGAGCGGAAAAACACGATCCGTAATCGGGTTTATGAACAAAGAAAGTGTTACTTGACAAACCTTTATCGTCCAGTCGGCAAAACTCTTCGGGCACCCCAAAAGATAGGAAGCCGCCATCCCAACCGGAGCAGTCACTATACTTACAGAGAGTCCGATTAGTGCAGTACCAACTGCGGCTACGGAGAATTGCAGCCAACACCCAACTTTGGACGATAATTGAAATGGAGCGTTTTTTGGGCATATCGGTATCGGTAAATGCCACAAGAGCTGAGTGCACGCCTTTTTAAGGGGCGAGTTTTTTCGTTGATCATGCAAACTAACGCCATCGGCAATACGAACGCCATTTTTGTCAAGAGGCGGCTCATTTAACTGGTAATCGATGTCTACCTTTTCCTTTTGGCAGATGTTGGTCCATAGTTCTGTATGGCTACTAACTGGAGTCGTCATGTATTGCCCGATTATCAATCACTTACAATTAGTACGACCAGTTCATTATCAATTAGTTCCTGTATAAAGAGGTTTATTTACATATGCTTAAGTAATAGCTTCTGTGTCTTGCTCTTTATTCTTACAAATCAAACCAATTGACCAATCCACCTTATAGTGGCAAGCTCAAATAATGGATTACACAGTAATAATTGCAGATGACCATCCTTTATTCCGGACTGCTCTAAAGTCCTCAGTTGGTCATGCACTTCAGGAACCTATGATCTTGGAAGCCGGCTCAATTGCCGAGCTACAGGCACTGCTGGAAAAAAGCGCCTCCCCAGACCTTATCTTACTGGATTTGCATATGCCGGGAGCTCATGGCCTATCAGGACTGATCTTTCTGAGAGGACAATACCCCGACGTTCCTGTCGTTGTCGTATCAGCTTCTGATGACCAGCAGGTCATACAAAAAACAAAAAATCATGGTGCCAATGGCTTTATTCCAAAATCCACGCCATTGGAAGACCTCAAAACAGCCATCTTGAAAGTTCTGGAAGGTGAAAACTGGTGGCCTGTTAACTTCCAGCCTGCGGAATCCAAAGAAACCAGTGACATTGAAGCCCGGCTGGCAACCTTGACCCCCCAACAATTCAGGGTTCTCGGAATGATCAGTGAAGGTATGTTGAATAAACAAATCGCCTATGACCTGGAAGTTTCAGAAGCGACGATAAAGGCACACGTGACAGCTATTTTTAAGAAGCTGGGGGTTCGAAGCAGGACACAGGCAGTCATCGCCATTAAAGAGCTGGAAATTGAGATGCCTGGCCAAGACACAAAGGACCAGGATAGTCCAGACTAAACAGTCTCTGCCCTGTGGATTTCGGCTTCATAACGATTCAGGACTGCCCTCATCGCAGCGGGCTTCACGGGCTTTCTCAAATAGCTGATATTCAGCTCACGGCATTGTTGTCGTAAGTCATCCTGTTGATTAGCTGTGACCAGAACAGCACCGGCTTGATAACCTAACCTCTCACGAATACGCTCAATCAAGTCAATACCGTTGACTTGATCACCCATCTGATAATCAACCATTAATAAATCCGGTGTCATACCCTTAAGCGACTGGATTGCTTCCTGATGATTTTGAGCAGTCTCCACCCTGCACCCCCAACGAGTTAACAAGCCGGTCATACCTTTGATAATCTCCAGTTCATCATCAACACAAAGAATCTTTAATCCCATATCACCGTTTTCAGGATTATTAGAAATCACTCTGTTTTCCAAAACGCTTCGAGTTACCAAAGGCACCACTACGGAAAAAATAGCTCCTTCTCCGGGCGATGATGATAAGGAAATTTTTGCGCCAAGGATCTGGGCAATTCCTTTGGCTATAGAGAGCCCAAGGCCGAGCCCATTAACCGCCGTTGATAAGCGCTCAAATTCTGCAAAAATAAGCGCCTGTTTGTTTTGTGGTATGCCCTGTCCGTTATCCCTTACCTCAATTTTCAGCTGTTGATTTTTCATATAACGACAACACAACATTACTTTCCCAGGTCTATTGGTGTTTTCAACATAACGAAACGCATTGGTAAGAAAATTTTGTAAGATTCTTCGTAACTATTCAGCACCCTTCATATAAATCTGGAATTTTCTGATTTTTCGACCATCATCTTATACTCAATTTTTCTAACAAATCTCCAGTATGGAACCAGACTTCCCAGCTACTCCGTTTACCGAAGCTCTCCTTAAAGAGAATGAAGAGCTTCGGACCGAGAATGCGCTTTTACGGGAACGTTGCAGCGAACTGGAAGAAAGGGTTAATAAAAACAGTCAAAACAGTAGTAAGCCACCATCGTCAGATGGTTATCAAAAGCCCAGTAAAAAAGGGAGTGATAAAGGTGATACATCTTCCAAAGAAGCCCCCTGCTCCTCACAGGAAACACCGAACCCCAAAAGCCTTAGACCATCTTCAGGCAATAAACCAGGTGGCCAGAAAGGTCATCAAGGCTCTTGTTTGAGACGTGTCGCCTTACCCGATTATGTCAGGCATCTGAAGGTTGAAAAATGTTGCTGTTGCCAGTCTTCGCTTATCGATATTAAACCCACCAAATACATTGAGCGACAGGTTTTTGATCCAGGTAGACCCGGAGAATTTGAAGTTACCGCGTACTGGGCAGACGTTAAAGTATGTCCTTGTGGTAAACGGAACACCGCTGAGTTTCCCCAAGGAGTGAAAGCCGCTGCTCAATACGGAGAAGTGACTCAGGCAATGGCTGTTCATTTAAACCAGTATCACTTCATCCCATATCACCGGGTGTCTGAGTATTTCAATACTATTTATTGCATGAGTGTCAGCGCAGGCTCTGTTGCCAATTTTGTTGCCTATACCCATGAGAACCTGGCCTCTACTGAGCAGAGTATCCGCGATGCTTTACAAGAAAGTCCGGTTGCAGGAGCGGATGAAACTGGCATGCGGGTTGACGGTTCACTGTGGTGGTTACACATTATGCGAGATGACCAATGGACGCTTTACTACCTCTCAGAAAGGCGAGGTTGTGAAGCAATGGATGCAATGGGCATCCTGCTGACTTTTGCAGGCATTCTGGTTCACGATCATTGGAAGTCCTACTTTGCCTATGCGGCAGTGCATGTGCTTTGTAATGCCCATCATCTGAGAGAGCTTCAGGGAGTTGTCGATAGGGATGCGAATAAGCTGGCTCTGCGGCTGATGAAATTGCTTACGCTCTCCTGGCACTTCTGCAAGAAATACAAAGCAGCCGGTCTGACTCAAATGCCTGGTGCAATACAGCTTCGCATTGAGACGATATACGACCAAATCCTTCAAAGGGCTCTCACGAAGGAAACCGCTTATATGGAAAAACAACGACAGGTGCTTGGACGTAAGAAGGTCAGGAATACCAAGGCCTACAACCTGTTCAAAAGGCTTATTGAGTTTAAGGTTGAAACGTTGCGCTTCATGTCGGACTTTTCAATTCCCTTCGATAACAATGGCAGTGAACGTGATGCCAGGATGGCCAAACTTAAGCAGAAGATCTCAGGCTGCTTCAGAAGCGAAGACGGAGGTACCATGTTTACCCGAATCCGAAGCTATTTATCATCTGCTAAAAAGCAGGGGTTGAACATATTTCAGGCGCTTCTTAAAGCGGTTCGAAATTACAACAATACGCCTTTGCTGGGTGCTGAATAGTTACGATTCTTCTAAGCAGAACCGGATCGGTTTTTATCCATGCGTCTGATTTCACCACCCTGAATATCAGACCATCTTCCCTCGACAAAAGGGAAAACTCAGACTTCAAGGGTTCCAGAACATCCATTACCGGCAAATTCCGAAAATTTACTGCCATCTTTCCAGCTTCAATTCGTGACATGTCCAGTAAATCGGTCAATAAATGCTCGGCAGACCTCAATGAATTGCTGATATTTTTCGCCAGCTCTTCATGTACGCTTCCCTTTGCTTCCAGCTCCATGGAGGCAGTAAACAGTCGCGCCGCATTCATTGGTTGCATCAGGTCATGACTGATCGCGGCAAAAAAACGTGAGCGCAGATGATTCGCTTTCTCTGCCTGAGACTTTGCTCCCAATAGTTGCACATTTAACAAAGAAAGCTCTTTTGTCCGCTCCTGTACCCGGTGCTCCAGGCTTTCATTCACGTCTTTCAATGCATTTTCAACCTGACGGAACCCGGTAATATCCGTGAAGGTCATGACAAAGCCACCCCCAGGCATCGGATTTCCCTGAATCTGGATCACCCTGCCATCCTGTCGTCGCCTTTCTGAACGATGAGCCGTCCCATTCCTCATATAGGACAGTCGTTTATTGACGTGATGATCGACTTCCCCTGCCCCACAGAGCCCATTTAAAGCATTATGCCGAATCATATCAGCGATGGGGCGACCTACCTTAATCAAGCCATTTGGGTAATCAAACAACTCCAGGTACTGTTGATTCCAGGCAACTAACTCCAGGTTACGATCAACAACACTGACCCCCATACTGATATGCTCAATTGCTCCCTGGAGCAGTTCCCGGTTGAACTGAAACACTTCAGAGGCCTCGTCCACCATGGCCTGAACCTCTTCAAGCCCGACATTCCCATGAACAAGCGACTTCATAACAATACGGGCCGATGATGCCCCCAGTGTTCCTGCCAGCAACCGCTCAATCGCTGCCACCAGCTGAGGCTCTGCCTGTTGATTACTCTCCAGCGCTCCAAAAAGAAGTCCTCTGTCTCCGGACTCAAAGCTCTGAATAACACCATGCACCCGGTTTTTACTGACAAAACGGGTGGCCAGCTGTTCAAGCTCTCCTACCTTAATGGCGGCATCCAGAAAAACACCGTCCTCAGAAAGGACCGCATCAACGAACTTACGGGACTGCCTTCTCTCCTCAATACCAGGCCTCAGATAGAGACACCCGCATAAATAAATAAACGTATTCAGGGATAACGCGACCAGAGTCGCTCCTGTGACCGTATCAGTCATATTAAGGCCAAAAAGACTCCCCGGCTTTAGCCACTCATAACCAAAAACTCCGTACTGAACAATACCAGAGTCCAGCCATGAGACTTCAACCAGTACTGGTACCACCAGACAGAAAAGCCAGACTGTGAAACCCACGAGTAAACCACCAGCGGCTGCTTTAGAATTGCTTTCTTTGATGTAAAGGCTACCGAGCAACACCGGTGCAAGTTGAGCAACGGCCGAAAATGACATCTGACCAATAGCTGCCAGAGACCCCGAACCTTCAAGCAGCCGATAAACAACCCATGACATCATTAATAAAATAACAATCGTCGTACGCCTTACCGTCAGCAGAAGCCCACTGAACCGGTAAAAGTCATTGCTATCCCTATAGCTGTGATTATTTCTGCGCAGCAGTAGTGGCATTAAAATTTCATTGGATACCATGGTTGTCAAAGCAAGTGTTGCAACAATCACCATGCTGATGGCAGCAGATACGCCCCCCAGAAAAGCCAGCACAGCCATTGGCAAGCTACCCATTAGCTTTGGCAGTTCAATCAAATAGGCATCGCCGGGCACATCACTGCCCAATAGTTGATTGCCGGCCAGCGCCAGTGGAACCACAAACAGAGCCAGCAATACCAGATAGGTAGGGAAAAGCCATCGAGCCTTATAGAAATCCTCAATGCTGCTGTTTTCAACGACTGTGACATGAAACTGTCGGGGCAAACACAGTATGGCCGTCATAGCCATTACCGTAGGCATGAAAACACTATCAAACCAGCTGAAATCTGCATTCCGGCTACCCTGCTGAATGATGCCATCAAGATGAATATGATCCAGGGCAGCCCACGTGACCCAGCCTCCAACCAACAGAAATACAGAGAGTTTGACCAGAGACTCAAAGGCAATTGCCGTCATAATGCCATTCTGATGCTCGGTAGCATCCAGCTTTCGAGTACCAAACATAATGACAAAAACAGTCAGGGTTACGGTAATGGCTAATGCCAGATCTTCACGGGACCATCGGCCAGGCCCAAGACTGTCATTTGTTAGCTGAGCAAAGCCCATTACAATGGCTTTTAGCTGCAGCGCTATATAGGGGAGCACGCCAATGACCAGAATTAGGGTCACCAGAATCGCCATAAAGTGGGAACGACCATGACGGGAAGCGATAAAGTCAGCAATAGAAGTAATGTTCTCCCGCTTACTGACAGTGATCAGCTTAACCAGCAGTTTCCAGAAAAGAACAAAAACCAGGATGGGACCAAGGTAGATTGGAATAAATGACCATAGGTTTTCACTGGCCTGCCCAACTGCGCCGAAAAAAGTCCAGGAAGTACAGTAAACCGCCAGAGAAAGGCTGTAAATCAACGGCTGCCAACGTTTCCTGAAAGTAGCCCCCCGATAATCACCAAACCAGGCGGCAACAAACAGACAGGCAACGTACACCGTTGCAATAAGGGCCAGTATCCATCCAGACATAGCTATTATTCTTATGAGTCATATTTCAGCAGCCAAAGCAGAGTTTTCTGTGGCTTGTTTCAGCGAAATATACACCTGATCCAATGGTATGTCGCCCCTGATACACATCAGTCAGGAGACTGATACTACCGGTAGTATTCGAAATAATGATAGGGTTATTATTTAGACAAGCCCAGAACGGATACTTTTCTGATACAGGTTAAGACCAAAGTCTAATACCAGAAATCCCCATAAATCCTAAACTGAGAACACGTTAATAAATGCGTCCACAGTCGTTTTTTTCGAGCAATTGCTCAAACTGAAAAATATAAAAAGAACCGCCCTGAGTCATTTTGAACTAAATTAGGACTTTCGCATTGACAGGCAGCTGTAAAAATTGCTAGATCAGCAAAAAATAGCGGATGTCGTCGTGCGTAGAAAGATAACAAGACCTACAACAGCTGGGTGTGATTTGCCGAAATATACAGGGTTTCTATTGTGTGAGCCGAAATCAGCAACCTGTACTCGCCTTAGTGAGATCGGAGATATGTCACACCACAGCGTTAACCGTTTTCTACAACGTGAAGACTTTGCTCCCAATGACCTTTTCATGGAAGTAGCCGCAAGGCTGATTCTTGATGGGGGCACGCTATCGGTTGATGATACGGTGCTGGATAAGCCGTACAGTAACTACACGGCATTCATCGGCTATCATTACTCGGGCAAGCATCATAAAGCCGTCAAGGGCATTAATCTCATAACGCTCTATTACACCGATATCAAAGGCTATAGCCTTCCTGTCAATTTCCGTATCTATGACTCTGCGGACGGAAAGTCCAAAAATGATTATTTTCTCGAGATGCTGAAAGAAGTACTTGTATGGGGCTTACGACCTGCATTTGTTACGGGGGATTCCTGGTATAGCAGTGCCGCAAACCTGAAGACTGTGAAAAACAACGGTCTGGGTTTTATGTTTGCCGTTAAAAGCAACCGTACTGTTTCTATCCAAAAGGGTGACTACCAACAAGTGCAGAGCCTGGAGATTCCTGAAGAGGGAATAACCGTTTGGCTACGTAATTTTGGTTCTGTGCGTTTGTACCGGACGCGGCTAAAAAACGAGCTGCGCCATTACGTCGTCTACACACCCCATGCTGGATCAGAGGTATCACCACAGGTAGGCTTTAATGAACTTCACCTGCACCATTGGGCGATCGAAGAGTATCACCGGGCGCTGAAACAACTCTGCAGTATTGAGCGCTTTCAGGTGAGAGGAAAGCAGCAGGTCAGGAACCATATTTTTGCCTCTATCTTTGGGTATGCCTGCCTTCAGGCCAAGAAAGTATCTGAATCTCTCAGTAGCATCTATCGCGTTAAGAATGATGCGCTCAAGGATGCTATTTGGGACTTCATTAAGAGCTTCTCTGATGGTAAAGACTGGCTGAGACCATCTTTTATCAGAGCTGTCAATGCGTAAGTTCTATAAATAACAATAACAAAACTAAGGGAAGTGATATGTCTGACACCTCCGTTTATCCAGTAAAGTCCGCTGTTCTTGAAAACACACTGGTTAACAACGACCAGTACCTGGAAATGTATCAGCAATCCATCATCAACCCTGAAGGCTTTTGGCGCGAACACGGCCAGCGCATCGACTGGTTCCAGCCTTTCTCCAAAGTGAGAAAAGTCTCTTTTGATGACCACTTCGTCAGTATCAATTGGTTTTATGATGGTACCACCAATGCTTCCCACAACTGCCTTGACCGGCATCTGGAAGAGAGAGGTGACCAGCTGGCCATTATCTGGGAACCGGATGACGAAGGTGAAGCAAGAAAGGTGACCTACCGGGAACTGCACGAGCTTGTCTGCCGTTTTGCCAATGCATTAAAGAGTCAGGGAGTCCGCAAAGGTGATGTTGTCGCGATCTATATGCCGATGGTCATCGAAGCCACCGTTGCTATGCTGGCCTGTAGTCGTATAGGCGCAATTCACTCTGTGGTGTTTGGTGGATTTTCACCGGAAGCACTGGCAGGAAGAATCATTGACTCCAAAGCAAAGATTGTTGTTACCGCAGATGAAGGGGTTCGAGGTGGGCGCACGGTGCCTCTCAAAACAAACGTCGATGAGGCACTGACACACCCTGACACACACACCATTGAGAAAGTCATTGTTCTCAAGCACACAGGTGCCGATATCGCCTGGCATCGTCACCGTGATGTCTGGTGGCAGGAGTTAACAGCACTCACTTCACCACACTGCGAAGCCAGGGAGATGAATGCCGAGGACCCACTCTTTATCCTCTACACTTCAGGATCTACCGGGAAGCCAAAAGGCGTCATGCATACCACAGGTGGCTATCTGGTATACGCATCCATGACCCATCAGTATGTATTTGACTATAAACCCGGCGAAGTATTCTGGTGTAATGCTGACGTTGGCTGGATTACCGGACATTCATACGTTACCTATGGCCCTTTATTGAATGGCGCAACGATTGTGATGCATGAAGGTTTACCCAATTATCCGGAAACCAATCGCATCAGCAAAATCATTGATAAACACGGTGTGAATATTCTGTACATCGCACCTACGGCTATCCGTGCATTAATGGCAGAGGGTGATGCCGCAGTCAAAGATACTCATCGCAATTCGCTGAGACTGTTAGGCTCGGTAGGTGAGCCTATTAACCCCGAGGCTTGGAGCTGGTACTACTCAACAATTGGCGAAGAGCGCTGCCCTATCGTCGACACCTGGTGGCAGACCGAAACCGGTGCTGCCATGCTGACTCCACTTCCAGGAGCCACTGACCTTAAGCCCGGTTCTGCAACACGGCCGTTCTTTGGTGTTCAGCCAGCCCTGGTGGATAACATGGGTCGCCTTATCCATGGTCCCGGAGAGGGCAATCTGGTCATTCTGGATAGCTGGCCTGGACAAGCCAGAACCGTCTATGGAGATCACGAACGTTTTGTACAGACCTACTTCTCATCTTTTAAAGGTATGTATACAACCGGTGACGGAGCTCGAAGGGATGATGATGGCTACTACTGGATCACCGGTCGTGTGGATGATGTCATCAATGTTTCAGGCCACCGTATGGGCACGGCAGAAATAGAATCAGCAATGGTCGCTCATCAGCAGGTAGCCGAAGCCGCGGTTGTTGGCTTCCCACACGATATCAAGGGCCAGGGTATCTATGTTTATGTCACACTCAATAGTGGGATAGACACCAGTGAAGACCTGAAAAAGAACCTGAAGGACTGGGTGCGAAAAGAAATAGGGCCTATTGCTACCCCCGATATTATTCAGTGGGCCCCGGGACTGCCCAAAACCCGGTCAGGAAAAATTATGAGGCGAATTCTTCGTAAGATAGCCGCTGATGAATACGAAAACCTGGGAGACACTTCAACTCTGGCGGACCCTGAAGTAGTGAATCAATTAATCGCTAATAAAGCAGTAGCCAGTTAGTAACTGTCAATTGTCGTGCGGTATTCCTTCTATAGCCAATACCGCACGTACTTCTACTCTCCCCCCTGTCACAGCAGGTAATCCTTGACATTATAACCAGCGTCCCTATAATTCGCCTCTCTTTCGACGCGGGATGGAGCAGCCTGGTAGCTCGTCGGGCTCATAACCCGAAGGTCGTCGGTTCGAATCCGGCTCCCGCAACCACTTTTAAAGCAGTTGATGTTCCCTTCTTTTTTAAAGGGATCGGCTGAACAGTTTTGTCGCGGGATGGAGCAGTCTGGTAGCTCGTCGGGCTCATAACCCGAAGGTCGTTGGTTCGAATCCGGCTCCCGCAACCACTTTTAAAGCAGTTGATGTTCCCTTCTTTTTTAAAGGGATCGGCTGAACAGTTTTGTCGCGGGATGGAGCAGTCTGGTAGCTCGTCGGGCTCATAACCCGAAGGTCGTTGGTTCGAATCCGGCTCCCGCAACCACTTTTAAAGCAGTTGATGTTCCCTTCTTTTTTAAAGGGATCGGCTGAACAGTTTTGTCGCGGGATGGAGCAGTCTGGTAGCTCGTCGGGCTCATAACCCGAAGGTCGTTGGTTCGAATCCGGCTCCCGCAACCACTTTTAAAGCAGTTGATGTTCCCTTCTTTTTTAAAGGGATCGGCTGAACAGTTTTGTCGCGGGATGGAGCAGTCTGGTAGCTCGTCGGGCTCATAACCCGAAGGTCGTTGGTTCGAATCCGGCTCCCGCAACCACTTTTAAAGCAGTTGATGCTCCCTTCTTTTTTAAAGGGATCGGCTGAACAGTTTTGTCGCGGGATGGAGCAGTCTGGTAGCTCGTCGGGCTCATAACCCGAAGGTCGTTGGTTCGAATCCGGCTCCCGCAACCACTTTTAAAGCAGTTGATGTTCCCTTCTTTTTTAAAGGGATCGGCTGAACAGTTTTTTCGCGGGATGGAGCAGTCTGGTAGCTCGTCGGGCTCATAACCCGAAGGTCGTTGGTTCGAATCCGGCTCCCGCAACCACCTTATCTATATATTCAAAACCTCATAAATACCCATCATTCAACACGATGCCCCTTCTTCATCAGTTAAAAGAGCGCTTGTTGTTGAAGGTGGTGGCATGCGTGGAATCTTCACCGCTGGCATTTTGGATGCTTTTCTTGATAAAAGAGTCAGAGCTTTCGATGGATACTATGGCGTATCTTCTGGCGCCCTGAACCACAGTTCATTTATTGCGGGCCAACGTGGTCGTAATCTGGATATCTATACCAATCTATGCCTTGACTCAGATTTTATCAGCATTTTGCGTCACATCAGAGGCGGGAATCTATTTGATCTGGACTGGTTTTTCCAGAAACTCTCACAGCAAAACACGTTAAATTTTGCCCGTTTCAGAAAAAGGCTGAATACTCAACGCTTTACCGTTGTCAGCACATGCATTGATACCGGAAAACCTGTTTATCACAGCATAGACAGCAACACTCCAAATGAGGTTATCAACGACACATTGAAGGCAAGCAGTGCCTTACCCATGATTTATCGAAAGCCGGTATTGATTAACAACCATGCCTTGACCGATGGCAGCTTATCAGACCCCCTGCCAATACAAAAAGCTATTGATGACGGTCATACTCAGATCGTTGTACTTAGAACCAGACAAGCAAACTTTCGTAAACGATCTACGACCGGATCAAGGGTTTATGCCTGGCAAAATCGCCAAATGCCAGCAGTATCAATGCTAATAAAAGATCAGAATATTATTTACAATCAGGCGGCGGACTTTGCTGAATCTATTTCACAAAGCACAAGTGTACAGCTCATTCATATCTCTCCACTGAAGCCACTGAATACCTCCAGAGGAACAAGGCATAGAAGCCACCTTGTTTCTGACTACCACAGTGGCTACTCCATTGGCTACAGCCTTGCTGAACAGCTGGAATAGAGCTCCACTTCAACCCAGCATCATTTCGCCATCAAATTTGTCTCACCAATCTTAACTATCTGCTAGATTAAAATTCTGTCGGCACAAGAGCCTGTTTAAATATCTTAATGCGAACTGAAAACGGTGATAAAACAACCCTGTTATTCATTATTTCTCATTGTGTAGTGTGACTTTGCGCAGTAGAAAGCCAATATACAGAAGCTTTGTCTCTCAGTTTTAAATACCCGCAAAAGATCGTATACGGCCTTTAGCTGCAGACGCTTCACATTTACTTAATACCCCACTTTCTAATGAGGGTCTACCATGCCAAGACAGGTTCTCATCCCAGTTGCTGATGGCTCTGAAGACATTGAAGTTGTGACTATCATAGACACTCTCAGGAGAGCGGGAGCTCAAGTTACTGTTGCCAGCTGCCTTCCAGATGGAAGTCAAACCATCACCGCTTCACAAAAAACACAGATCACAGCAGATGTACATATAGAAGCCTGCACAGGAAATCAGTTCCATCTGATCGTCCTCCCAGGAGGAATGCCCGGTGCAGAGAACCTTAAGAACTGCAAACCACTCATAGCACTACTTCATGATCAGCAAAAGGCTGGAAAATGGTATGCTGCCATATGTGCCTCCCCTGCCGTAGTTCTTGCTCACCACGGTTTACTGGATAACGTACACTCAACCTGCTATCCCAGCTTTATGGATCAAATGGAAGGGGCCTTACCACACCCTGGAAACGGCATAGTAGTGGACGATAAAAAAAGGGTAATAACAGCCCAAGGCCCAGGAAATGCTATGGGCTTTTCATTCAAATTAATTGACGCCCTCTATGGAAAAGACGCTTTTCGGCCGATAGCTAAACAGATGATTGCAGACTGGGCCTTGTAACCCCTTTCCAGCAAAATACCAATCACAACAGCGATGTTAATTGAACACAGTTGTACAAATGCGTATAGAATAGATATAAGGGTTTTCCGTAACTTCAGGGAAGCCCAGTGCATTAACCCACGAGGTATGAAAAATGGAAAGCTTTATCCTGATTGTGGCTAGCATTTTTGCACTGTATTACCTGAGTCAAAAACAGGACATCATGGCAAACAAGATGTTTGGTCATGAATTCAATCGCTTCGAGAGGATTTACCAGAACGTCACATACTCTTGTCAAAATTCCACCATCGTCAGAAAACAACTAGTCAGTGGAATGCCTCTACCGTTCGTCCCATCAACTAGCTATTCTGTCAGAGCGTTATGTCTTACTGAAGACAAAAACTGGTTTTGGTTTGATGCCTCAATACGTCGCATGAAGCTTCATCGTACCAGTATAACTCCGACAAATTCCAAAGAAGCGTTTAACGCCTTGAAAGATGACCCTGAAATTTTACACCGCTATTTTTCTAACCATGACCAGCAGTCAGCTTAACTGACTGCTGCCCTGAAACATCTTGGATAACTTGAAATCAAAAAGACTGATCCAGCTTCAGGTACGGAATCGATAGTCTGCATATTTCGGCATGAGTTTTCCAACATAAAAAGTCAAGCTATTCCCTCCTCCTGCCTAAGGTCTTTTCGCAAGATTTTTCCAACAGGAGTCATGGGCAGCTCATCACGAAACTCACATACTTTTGGTACTTTGTACGCTGTCAGATAATCACGACACCAGTTTAATAACTCTTCCGCCGTAAGACTGGCATCAGACTTGATGACAAACAGCTTGACCTTCTCTCCCGAGCTTTCATCAGGAACACCAATAACTGCACAGTTAGCAACCTTTGGATGGCCAGATACAACATCCTCAATTTCATTAGGATATACATTAAAACCGGAAACCAGAATCATATCCTTAAGGCGATCAACAATCCGAACAAAGCCGTCTTCCTGAATCACAGCCACATCACCCGTCTTCAGCCACCCATCTGTACTTAGCACCTCAGCTGAAGCCTCAGCACGCTGCCAGTATCCAGGCATAACTTGCGGCCCCCGCACACAAAGCTCACCTGGCTCACCTACCGCTGTCTCATCACCATTATCATCTATAGTCTTCAGCTCTGTAGAAGGTATTGGCAAACCCGCAGTTCCTGGCTGCGACAAGTCACCGGCTGGATTCATACATACAGCTGGTGAACACTCAGTCAAGCCATAAGCCTCAGAGATGATACACCCTGTTTCTTTATGCCACCTTTGTGCTGTTGCCTCCTGAAGGGCCGTACCTCCCGAAAGTGTCAGCTTAAGACCCGAAAGGTCACATTCTTTAAAACGGGGATGGTTCAACAAACTGGCAAACAAAGTGTTCAAACCAATAAAGGCAGTAAAACGCCACGGTTTGATGAACTTGATGAACGTATTAGTATCCCTCGGGTTAGCAATCAAAATGCTGTGGTTACCCATAAAAGGCATACACATCAAATGAACAGTGAAGGCATATATGTGATAAAGAGGCAAAGGAGCTATAAGAATTTCCTGACCCGCTTTTAAAATTCTCTGTCCTTGGTCATCCACTTGAGACAGCATTTCTTTGGACTGAAGCATATTTGCTATCAAATTTCTATTGGTCAAGATAGCCCCCTTCGCTACACCGGTAGTACCACCTGTATATTGAAGCACTGCCGGATCCGACAGTTTTCCTTCTGGAACAGGCTTATAATCAGAGGCGCTCACCGACCTAAGAGCATTAAGGAGAGGGACAGCTCCAGGCAATGCATATTTCGGTACCATCTTTTTTACATGTTTGACCAAAAAATTAACAACCTGCCGCTTTGGCGCTGGAAGCATATCCGCAAGCCGAGTAACAAAAAGGT
The DNA here is from genome assembly GCF_965196975.1 of Endozoicomonas sp. Lineage (NCBI taxonomy): Bacteria > Pseudomonadati > Pseudomonadota > Gammaproteobacteria > Oceanospirillales > Endozoicomonadaceae > Endozoicomonas > Endozoicomonas sp. Next base: position 1,483,897 of record NZ_OZ239981.1, on the reverse strand, counting down.
GTTGTATTTCTGTCTGACCAACAACCTCCTCTACGAGATGCCCAAAGTTTTCAAGAAATACCAGTGCTTTTGCCCCCGAATCCTTAAACTGATGCAGCATTTCCCGTGCGGTATAAAGCGGATTAGTATTAACAATGACCAAACCGGCTCTCAACGCTCCATAAACGACAACTGGGTACTGCAAAAGGTTGGGCATCTGGATCGCGATTCGATCCCCCGGCTTCAGGTCGGTATTTTTCTGTAGATAAGCCGCAAACTGCCTACTCTGAAGATCAATATCCTCATAGGAGAGTGTATGGCCAATACCTGTAAACGCTGGGCGGGAGCTATTTTCATTCAAAAAAGCATTGATCACGGATAATGCACTGGAATATTCGTCAGGATTAATAACATTCCCAACACCAGCAGGTCTTTTACCATCCCAGAACGATGCATCCATAGCACTACGCCTCTTATTTTATGGTTATTGTTATCAGGGCTATTTTGCCTTTTTAAGCGATTCTACCCAACATTTTATCGATAGGCATCTAATAAGTGACGAATTTGCCGAATAATTATCATGCAATGTCTGGCAATGACGTTTTTTTTACCTTAATCTGTTTTTTAAGGATTATAATTTCGCTGGCAGTCAACAAGTCAAATGACACCAGCTACTACCACGGACAGAATCAACAGGATGTTGGCAATTTTAGCGATTATAAGCTCTGTCACATTACTTTCTGCCACAAACTGGCAGGGGGTATCTAATGACTGAATTTTATCTCAAAATACTTTCTGGCAATCACATTGGTGCTGAGATTCCTCTTGAGCCAGGGCGCTACTCCTTAGGCAAGAATGATAGCTGCGACCTGATTCTTACCGATGAAAGCCTGAATGACATTGAGCTTATCATAGAGATCTTTGATGATGGGCAGATAAAAATTCAATCCAGTACTGCAGACACGCCGCTATATCTAAATGGTGGGCCTGCTGGCTCCAATATTAGCTACAAACATTTTGATATTGTGGCATCTAACAATCTTTTTATGGCATTAGGTCCTTCAGACGCAGATTGGCCTGAACTAACACTGCCCGATGCAAGCCCACCAACCAGAAGTAATACTGTCCCAAATGATGATAATGAGCAGCTTCCTGAAGCTAACGAAACAGAATTATCAGCAACAGACTTTGGCGAAGAAATATCAGATGATCTCGAGCTTGGTGAAGATGATGATGAGTTCGACGAAGAACCCTTTTCAAGCAATATTAATAAAAAATGGCTTGCAGCAATCCCAATAGCACTTGTTTTAGTCATAGCTATTTTAAGCCTCATAGTTTCAAACACAGATACACGAGTCCAAAAAGTAACCAGAATCCCCGGCATTCTTGAAATATCTACAACAGTAAAGAACAAGCTCGGACTCAAAGACATAACCCTCAAACAACTGCCTGACAAAGCACTGCTGGTTTCCGGCTATACACAAACCCTTCAAGATAAGCTTGAACTTCAAAAACTCCTCAGAAAGCAAGGCATTCCTTTTAACTCGCAAATAGTGGTAATGAATGAAATGCGAGATAATGCAGAAATGCTGCTGCGAAACCGGGGATACAACGAACTGGAGCTTGAACTGGATAACACACCAGGGTCCCTTGTATTGATTGGTTACGTTGCGACCTCTGATGAGCTTGAAAAAATCATTAGGATGCTTAAGCAGGAAATTTATGGGCTTGTCTCAGTAGTTGATCAGGTAGAAAACCAGATAGGCAGAGTAAACACCCTCAAGTCCATGCTTCGAGAAAAAGGGCTTATCCCCAGAATTCATGTAGTCGTTCGAGACCAGACAATTATTTTAAAAGGTCATTTATTGGACGAAGGACAAGTTTATGACCTTCAAACCGTTGTAACAAAATTTCAAAAAAAATACGCCAATAAACCATCCATCGAACTAGCAACCAAATATTCAGGAGGCACGCTAACCAATAGCCAATCACCATTATCACTAAATATTCGTGGTATCAGCATGGGCAAGGTGCCTTATGTCATACTGATAGATGGTTCCAAATACCTAATAGGAGCAAAACTCTCCAATGGGTATATAATTGAAGATATTAACCTTGAGTATCTTTTATTAACTAACGGAACTGACAGAATCAAATACCGTCTTGGAGGGAACCGTGACGGACAAAACAACAAACGATGAAAAAATTCATCTATCGACAATCGAAGAGCAATTGATCGATGACAAAACCGGTACCTATCGGGATCAGCTGCTTGGTCAACTATTTTCTGAAGCCACTCGCCTCAAAGGTTTAAAGGATCAAGGCGCTGCTCCAGAAGATTTTTCAAAGATTGACAGCCTACTGACAGCAGTCGTAGCGGCTATGGAGGTTGTCGACAAGAGCTGGAAGCAGCATCACGGTCAATCAAAAGCCTGAGAAGGAACTCAGCCATGGCATATCAGGATACCTATAACCCAAATTACAATCAGCCTGGGAGCACCAGTTTCAGCTTTGACAGAGTCTCTGAAACATTTGGTAGTCAGGCAGAAGCACTGGATGCAGCCTTAAAAACCCGTGTTGCCAATATGGATCCAAATAGCACCAAGGATATGGTGGAGTTTCAGGTTGAGTTCAACAAATACATGATTGTTGAAGGCCTTCGCTCCAGTATCGTTAAATCAATAAAAGATACGATACAGAGCATAATTCAAAAACTCTAAATACAATCCATGGATGGAGATAACTGGCAATGATTGATGATAAACTTTTAAAGTCCCTGGCTGACATCGGCTTTATGGCCAGTGGCACAGGCCTCCCTAAACATGCCTTTGGGATATTCAATGGTATTGAAGCAGCAAGGCCTGATAGCCCACTTAGCACGATTGGTTTTGCTCTTGAGTTTATGAATCGAAAGCGCCACCAGGAAGCTATCGATATACTTCACAAAGAAGGGCTTTCAAAGCACCCTGAAGACCCAACTATCAAAGCATTTCTTGGACTGGCCCTGATGTTTGCAGGTCGCAACAAGGAAAGTGAGGATTATCTCAAGCCTTTACTTTCATCTAAAGAGTCAGAACCTTCTATTATGGCAAAAGAGCTGTTAGCGAATATTCACGGCAAATAAACTAATCTGGGAGCCTTTCTTTTAAGGCTTCTGGTAGACCTTTCCCAGGCACCATCTTTTCCAGCTGCCACTGTTTAACAATTGCCGTAAAGAAAATCAGGAAACGCTCTGCCTTCTCTGGCTCATCAACGATCGCTTTCAGCAACTCTAGAGACTTAGCTAGCGTGTCAACTGCAAAGTAATCATCTACTACAATTCGTTTAGACCCGCCATAGTGTCTCTGGGCAAAAACGGCAGCACTTCCAATCTCTTGTCTGAACTCAGTGACAGTACCTGAAAGCAACCCCTCAAGCAAAGTATCCGACAGCAATGCCACCGGCTCCTGCCAGCGCGGTTCAACCCATCGCTGAATCTCCTCTCCCCCCTGACACAACCTACGAATGGTTCTTGTAAAATAGTTCCTGAGGCGCTGACCTGAAAACTCTTGAAAGCCGTCAAATGTCCATAAATCAACCATCTGTTTCCATAAAAATTGACGATCGTATCTCTGGAGATAGCATACTGGCATTCCTTTACATGCATTCAAAAGCTCGCACCACTCATCATGATGAGTTATCACAGCTGTAAATACGGAGACAATACCTTTTTCAACCTCATTATCATAATGCCTCCCAAGGCAAGGTTGAACATCATCCAGTGAGTGCCTTTGACCAATACGGATCCAATTATTCAATACCAGATTTTCTTTGACTGGAGGACTTTCAACCAGCTCACCATTAGCCAACTGGAAAACGCATGCCGTATAACTATTAAAGTGAAAAAGCTCCCAAAGGCTTTGAAGACCCGTTTTCTTAAAACTGTTATCTTCTCCTGCAAATCCCTTCATCGGATCATTTAGCTCTGACTCATAAGCACGAATAATGCTGGGGCAGAAAGCGGTTTTAACGTCGACGATGTAAGGCTTCCCCTTACTGGATATAATGTTTCTATGATGAAGGTCACCTAACCCCAGCAGTATTGCCAATCCAGCAATAACACCCAGACTCTGGTAGTAATGTGTCGCCAGATTATCATCCAACACGTCATCCGTACTGGAATTAACAAATTCACAGAAACCATAAGCACCATCAAAGCGCCTAGGCAAGACCTTAATAGTAGCTAGCTCAATACCCTCTTCCAGCCACTGGTTAATTTTGCCAGCAATATTACTCCGATCTTTGATATCACCGATAATTTGATGCTCAATACTCAGGTCTCTATTTTTATAAACCACCTTTTGCCCATTATCGCACTCAATAATTGCAACCACTGTAGAAGAGGTACTTAATGGAAAATATAAACTGGCAATTTTCTGAGCTGGCTTATCCCAGTGATCAGAAAATAGCTGATTAATATCAACAAGATCTCGATCAAACCTTTCAAAGAGTTTTTTATAGTCTCTTAGTGTATGAATAATTCTCAGTCGATTTAGTCGATACCACAGAGGAAATCTCGTGCTAAGAAATTGAAGCCCTCCCTGCTCAACAATGTAATCCATAATATCTGCATACTGATGATTTTCTCTCTGCTGGCCAATCCAACCAATAGACTGAAGCAGTTGCTCATCCATTGTTGAAGCAAGCGTCTTCAGCAAACTGAGCCTAAGCTCTAAATTCGCTGGCTGGTTATGATATTGAACCAGCATCTCATCCAGCCAGAAAAGTATAGGCTCCAAAAGCCTGAACCGGCGGGGCTCAGCAAAATCCATATGGCTCATAACTTCAGATGGCAACCGCATTTCTTCAGGCCACCAATGTCTCTGACGACCAGCAGATACCATGGGCATGCAGTCAATTTGATACAATAATTGATACTTACACATCCAAATAACCGTTAGCAGAAGCATTCGCTCATCAGAGAATTTCGCTGATATTTCATCAACAGAGCGACCAGACAAACAAAACCTGGCTAACTGATCGATTAATTCTGGATTTAAAAATGAACCCATTTCATCATAATGAAAATATTGCTCGGACCTTGTCAGTATTCTTACTCCACGATCCGTAGTCTTAAAACAATCGGACTCACGTAACTGTTTAGCCGGGTAATGCTCAAATATTTGATGATAAGGAAGCCCAACAGGCCGATTAGCCAGTCTTGAGATCTGATCCGCTTCCTTATTTAAGGCATCCACGAGGTGGTGATAATCATCAACGATGGACTCCCATCGATAATACCTGTACACCCTATCCCTTCCCTCTTTTCCAATTTTTTCACGAAGCTGAGCATCCAAAATCAACTGATTCAAAACTTCTGAACACCTGTCCAAGTCAACAGAGGCTCCCTGGGACTGAAGCAAATGGGCATGTTCTGTCAACAATGCCCCCAAAGGACGAGCAAGGTGATCAACATCCGTAGACATCGTATCGATTAAATAGCCACTCTTACCATCCTCAACCAGCTCTGAGTAGCCATTCCAATTGGAAATAACTACAGCCTTTCCATTTATCATCCCCTCCAGAGGCACCAGCCCAAAGCTTTCCTGAATATTATCTGACAGTGACAACACAACATCGCAGGCTGCCAGCCACTGATGCTTTCGCTCATCACTAACCTCTAAATCAAAACGAATACAACCTTCCAGATTCAAATCGTAAGCCTGTTTGAGTAAAGACTGAACCGCAGGGCTAGCTGCATCCCCAGCACCAGCAATAATCCACTTAATATTTCTGTGCCCAAACCCTTCTGTCAGATCATTCAACACCAACAGTAATGGATGAAGATCCATCTTGTCCGCTGGAGCAATTCGACCCAGCGTCAAAATCACAAAATCCTCAGGATCACAATTGAGCTGGTTCCGCGCTTCTTCCATATTTCCAGTAAAATACTCATCAGGCTCAACCCCTAGAGGCAACCTTAAGATGCTGCCTTTGTATGGAATAGCAACACCAATATGATCTGAAATACTTGAGCTTGCCGCAGAGAGCAAGCGTTTCATTACCTTTTTTTGAGCTTTACTACTGCATAAAACTGCATCGCAACTCTTTAGTGGCGACAGAAGCAAATCCCGGGATCTCGAAAGATGGGAATCTGTGCTTAAAGTATGAGCCCGCCCAGTGATAGGAAATGGTTTCTGGCAATATTGATCGCGCAATGCAGAAAGATGACCAATCCAGGGGTCCCCTTGATGAAAGACCTGATAGTTCACTTTTGAGAAATAGTCACTGAGTTCATGCGCTGGTAAGAAATGAACGACCTTGCCGCTGCCATAGTGCTCTAAATAGCCAGACCAGCTTAATTGCAAACCAGGCAGAAGCGCCAACGGAGAAAAAATATGGATTTCTTTAAAACGGCTATAACGAATAATGGCCTTTAAAAAACCGTCGTTCGCCCTTCGAAGTCCATTGAAGTAAGCACCCTCAGCACTTCCCACCAGACAGCCAAAAATTGAAGTATTAACTGACCGCTGTTTTCTTAAAGACATATCGAGTCATTCTGTCTATTGATATATCTTATATATCGAACTTAAGGTGCTTTCTATTAGGGCATCAGCATCATGGAAGGAGTCGGTGGTGGAGGCGCGCTTTGCCCCGCCCACTGAAGAAAAAGCTCAAAGTTATTACTCAGTGTTTCGATGCACTCTTCAATACGGCCGAGATTAAGATCTTTAAGAGGGCTTGAAAGAAAAATTGCTAGAGCATTCTCGTCGGAATCAATACAAAGTGAAACACGCTCAGTAGCAAGAAGAGCCAGATTTTTTTCCAATAAAGAAGTCAATAGCTCGGCACGCTTAGCGTCATCCTCTGGAAGCTTGGCGACAACACCATAAACGTAAAACTGCCCATTCGCTTGAAAGCAAGCGATTTCCATGCGGTTATCAATAGTCAATAAGAACTGGTTATTATTGAATTCAAGCGGTCCAAGCTGCTGACGAGTGGCAAAGGCATTCATCAGGTTTTCAAAGCTCATGGCATCCATGCTCCCATTATGAACAAACAAAGAAGGCCTCCTTGCCTTCCCTTAAGCTTAGTGTAGCTTTATTACTTGGCCAGATGTCCAGAAGCTGGCGCCAATGAGCGAGACTTTTCAGAGAGTCTTCTAAATAGGACGACAAGACCGATAAAGGCAACAAGTGATGCAACAAAGCCCGCTGAAATAGAGTGGCTGATTCCCATTACCAAGTATCCGAACATCGCTACAGCCGCTATGCTAAGGGCATACGGAAGCTGCGTATTAACATGATCCATATGGTGACAGGAAGCCCCAGTAGACGAAAGAATAGTGGTGTCAGAAATCGGAGAACAGTGATCTCCAAATACAGCACCAGCTAAAACAGAGGCCAGCATAGGCAGCATCATAGCAATATCCGCTGCTGCTGCCATATCTCCGGCTATCGGCAACATAATACCAAAGGTTCCCCAGCTGGTTCCGGTAGCAAACGCCATCACACCGGAGACAATAAACAGAATCATGGGCAGGAAACTGGGGGAAATATTGCCACTAACCAGGCTGGCCAGATATTTCCCGGTCTCAAGCTGACCGATTATCCCCGTCAAAACCCATGCAAATACAAGGATATAAATGGCTGGCAACATAGACTTGCTGCCTTCAATTAGAGCCTTACTCCAAATTTCTCCAGCAATATTGCGGCTCAACAGCCGAACTATTGCAAACAAGAGCCCAATCAACCCACCGCTGATCAACGATAAAGTAACATCAGTATTCTCAAAGGCGCCAAGAATAGAAAATACCTGATTATCAGCGGCCAGTGCGGAATAACCTGTCCATATCATGGCTGTCAGAGTAGCCAGAACCAGCACCAGAATCGGTGCAACAAGGTCAGCAACTCGGCCATTCTTATCTTCTTCAAGAGCCGGTGCTCCCGGAGGGTTCCCCTTATTAGCATCAAAAAGACTGCCGGAAAGTGCTGCGTTCTCGTGCTTAGCCATTGGGCCAACATTGAGATCCATGGCTGCGGTACAGAAGACTAGCGCCAAAGCAAAAATGGCATAAAGATTCATAGGAACCATGCCCAGGAATGAAAAGACAGGGCTTTCACCGCCAACACCATGGGTCGCCATAATAGTACCCACCAAAGCTATGATATAAGCACCCCAGCTTGAAATTGGTGTAATTACGCAGATAGGGGCAGCGGTTGAATCAATCAAATAAGCAAGCTTGGCTCTTGAAACCTTGTGCCGATCAGTGAGCGGCTTACTAATACTACCCACGGCGAGGCTGTTGAAATAATCATCAATAAAGATGATAACACCGAGAAAAACCGTCAGCACCTGTGAACCCTGACGGGTCTTAACGCGTTGACGAGCCCACTCGCCAAAAGCTCTGGCTCCACCGGAAATACTGATCAGACTGGTGATAATACCCAGTACCAGCAAAAAGAGCAGAATATAGATATTGCTTAAATTAAGCCCCTCATCCCAAAATACGCCAACAAAGCCATCAAAAATACGGTGAATGGTTATAAGCGGGTTCAAGCCGGTAAGAAGCAAAGCACCGGTGACAATACCAGCCCCCAGAGACCACAATACTTTTCGAGTTATTACTGCCAGAATAATCGCGATAGCTGGAGCCAATAAAGATAACGACGAATCACTGAAACTGGTTAATTCCATAAAACTGATCTCGTTTTTTGATCACACACGCCTGTTATTCCATTGCTTATTAGGGTGGGTGAACCATTTGTCATTAGATCAGGAGGCAAGCGTACATCGAGGAAGCACATAAAGAGTAGACCTCAGTGCTCTCTGGTACCCGTTAGCTCTCCACAGTAAAAACTGTGACAGTAGTACACCTCTTCGATGCACTACCAGTGAAGCTGGTCGACCACCAGACTCACTTCGGCGCCATTTCCTTTCAATCGGACTGCGGGTGTCACCCTATTCCGATTTACTGATAAACAGCGCGCCTCTAACTAGGGAAAGAGGATCACAGGCAGGAACGTAGCAAGAACAAGCCCACTACATCACCCCTGAATGGGCGCATTATGCACCATTGCTCCCGATATAAATACCCAAAGCAAATATAAGAACAGGAATCAGGCATTACATTTAGTAATAACCGTATCACTCCCACTCAATCGTAGCCGGTGGCTTACTGGATACATCATAGGTCACCCTTGAAACATGCTCAATTTCATTGATGATTCGATTTGAGACTTTTTCCAGCAGTTCATATGGCAAGTGAGCCCAACGGGCGGTCATAAAGTCAATGGTTTCAACCGCTCTAAGAGCAATAACGTACTCATAACGACGCCCATCTCCGACGACACCAACAGACTTAACTGGCAGAAATACGGCAAATGCCTGACTGGTATTATGATACCAACCGGATCTACGCAACTCTTCAATGAAGATAGCGTCTGCCTGACGCAGAATGTCCGCGTACTCTTTCTTGACTTCACCAAGGATACGAACACCAAGACCAGGCCCCGGGAATGGATGGCGGTAAACCATGTCATATGGCAATCCCAACTCAAGGCCAATGGTACGAACCTCATCCTTGAACAGCTCACGAAGTGGCTCAACCAGCTCCATTTTCATGTCTTCTGGCAAGCCACCCACATTGTGGTGCGACTTGATAACATGCGCTTTACCAGTTGATGAACCCGCAGACTCAATTACATCCGGATAGATGGTTCCCTGGGCAAGAAATGCGATGTTATCCAGAGCACTGGCGTGCTCATCAAACACCTCAATAAAGGTGTTACCAATTATTTTGCGTTTGTCTTCAGGGTCCTGAACACCTTTAAGGCGATTGAGGAATAAGTCTTCAGAATCCGCTCGAATAACCCGAACCCCCATGTTTTCTGCAAACATGGCCATGACCTGATCACCCTCATTGAGACGAAGCAGACCGTTGTCAACAAAGACACAGACCAGCTGATCCCCAATTGCCTTATGCAATAGAGCCGCTACGACACTGGAATCAACGCCACCGGACAGTCCCAGCAACACCTTCTGGTCACCCACCTGCTCACGAACACGGGCAATAGCGTCATCGATGATCTTGCCTGGAGTCCACAGTTTCTGACACCCGGCAATATCAACCACAAAACGTTCTAGAATTCGTAACCCCTGGGTCGTATGCGTCACTTCAGGGTGGAACTGAACTCCGTAATACTGCTTTTCTTCACAAGCCATTGCAGCAATCGGGCAAGAGCCAGTAGAAGCAGCAACCACAAAGCCATCAGGTATTGCAGTCACTTTATCACCATGGCTCATCCAGACATCCAGGGTAAGATGGCCACCTTCACAGACATGATCTTCGATACCATCAAAAAGGCGTACTTTCTCTTCCAGCTGAACCTGGGCATAGCCAAACTCACGCAGATCAGAGGTACTCACCTTACCACCCATCTGCTCTGCCATGGTCTGCATACCATAACAGATACCCAGTACTGGAACACCGAGTTCAAAAACAATATCAGCAGCTCTTGGAGAGTTATCACCGGTAACGGATTCAGGGCCACCGGACAAAATTATTGCTTTCGGGTTGAATTCCCTAATAGCTGCATCATCCATATCGTAAGGATGAAGCTCACAATAAACGCCAATCTCACGAATTCTACGAGCGATAAGCTGAGTGTACTGCGAACCAAAATCAAGAATCAGAATGCGGTCTGAATGGATATCCTGGGACATGATTAATCTCTAAGTCCTGTATCAGCAGAGCAAGGAAACTTAACCCTGCTGAAAGTAAGCAGCCGGCCAGAAGTGTTATCATTTCTGCCCGGCTGTAAGTTTCAACAATAACATCGCTATGAAGCTGTCTTAACCAACACGGTAGTTAGGGGCTTCTTTAGTGATCGTCACATCATGCACATGGGATTCAGCCATACCCGCATTGGTCACGCGAACAAACTGTGGCCGGGTACGCATGGTTTCCATATCAGGAGAGCCGGTGTAGCCCATTGCGGCACGCAAGCCACCCACCATCTGGTGGATGATGGCATGGAGGGGGCCCTTGTAAGGTACACGGCCTTCGATACCTTCAGGAACCAGCTTTTCAGCCCCCTCTTCGGCACTCTGGAAATAACGGTCACTGGAACCGGAAACCTGCGACATTGCTCCAAGAGAACCCATACCACGATAAGCTTTGTAGCTACGCCCCTGATAGAGCTCTACTTCTCCGGGCGCTTCTTCCGTGCCGGCCAGCATACTGCCCAGCATAACCGTGCTGGCACCCGCAACAATTGCTTTTGCCAGGTCACCTGAAAAACGGATGCCGCCGTCAGCAATAACAGGAACCCCGGTATCTTTCAGCGCTTCGACCACATTGGCTACCGCACTGATCTGAGGAACACCAATGCCGGTGACAATACGGGTAGTACAGATAGAGCCAGGGCCAATACCCACTTTAACACCATCAGCACCCGCTTCGACCAGGGCCTTGCCAGCCTCAGCCGTCGCAATATTACCGCCAATCACCTGAACCTGAGGGTAGTTTTCCTTTACCCACTTCACTCGCTCAATAACACCACGGGAATGGCCATGAGCAGTATCCACGATAATGACATCAACACCAGCAGCCACCAGAGCAGCAACACGTTCAGGTGTTTCAGCACCCGTACCGACCGCTGCACCGACTCTCAACTGTCCCTGACCGTCTTTCGATGCATTCGGGTACTGCTGAGCCTTTTTGATGTCCTTAACCGTCATCATACCGGTGAGATTAAACTGATCATCAACCACCAGCACTTTTTCGATACGGTGCTTGTGCAACAACTTGCGAACGGTTTCCGGATCCGTACCTTCCTTAACCGTCACCAAACGGTCTTTCTGGGTCATAATTTCGGAAACGGCCTTATCCAGATTGGAGACAAACCGAACGTCACGACTGGTAACAATACCCACTAGATCGTTACCAGAAAGCACGGGAACACCGGAGATATTATGTCTGGAGGTCAACTCCAGAAGATCTCTGACGGTCGCACTGGCATCAATGGTAATCGGGTCTTTGACCACACCACTTTCGTGCTTCTTAACCTTGCGAACTTCAGCGGCCTGCTGCTCGGGCGTCATATTCTTGTGAATAATCCCGATTCCGCCTTCCTGTGCCATGGCAATAGCCAGAGACGCTTCGGTAACGGTATCCATCGCCGCAGAAATCAGCGGAATATTCAGCTCGATACCGCGGGTCAGTTTCGTTTTCAGGGAGACATCTTTGGGGAGGACTTCGGAGTAGCCGGGCAGGAGGAGGACATCATCGAAGGTGAGTGCATCTTGTGCAATTCTCAGCATTGCCTGTTACCAAGAGTTTATGGGAAAAAAATTCGGACAAGTATACCCTATATTTCAACTTCAGCTAAACCACTTATTCAGGCAGAATACCAAAAAACTGATAATCTCCTGCAAGGCTTGATCCATGCACCACTATACAGACACACCTGCTCACAACGTTGAGGCCTCTGCAAAAGCCCTCTCTGTCACGGAGTTAAATGGTAAAGCCAGACGATTGCTGGAGATGAATTTCAATAATGTCCGCGTTGAGGGTGAAATCTCCGGACTGGCCCGCCCCAGCTCCGGTCACTGGTATTTTACCCTGAAAGATAAACAGTCTCAGATCCGCTGCGCCATGTTTCGCAACCGGAACCAGGCACTTAAGTTTGTTCCAACTGAAGGTATGCTCCTCATGGTCAGGGGGCGTGTTAGCCTATATGAAGGACGAGGCGATTATCAGCTGATTGTCGAACATATGGATAATGCCGGCACCGGAGACCTTCAGAAGGCGTTCGAGGTTCTCAAGGCGAAACTTGCCACTGAAGGCCTGTTCGATATGACACGCAAACAGCCGCTGCCCACTCATCCGAAACATATCGGGGTAATCACCTCACCGACAGGCGCAGCCATTCGGGACATTCTCACCGTACTGAAAAGGCGATTTCCTGCCATACCGGTCACCATCATCCCCAGCTCAGTTCAGGGAGAGCAGGCTAAACACGAACTGGTCAGTGCGTTAAAGCTTGCAGAACGCTCCAACCGATTCGATGTGCTGATTATTGGTCGTGGAGGCGGCTCACTGGAAGATTTGTGGCCATTTAATGAAGAACTGGTCGCCAGGGCGATAGCGAACTGCCCTATTCCCATTGTCAGCGCCGTTGGTCATGAAATTGACTTCACCATAGCCGACTTCGTTGCTGACTACCGGGCGGCGACACCATCAGCAGCGGCAGAAATCCTCAGCCCGGATCGTCAGGCCATATTGAACCAGCTTCACCTTTTTAGCAGAAAGCTCACCACACTGACACGCCATAAGCTTCAGTTAAGCCAGAAAGAGCTTGATAACCTGAAAAAGCGCCTTAGACACCCCGGCGAACGCTTGAGAGACAGTAGCCAGCGACTGGACGATCTGGAAATCCGATTGAAACAGGCCATAACCCTCAGTCTGGCGCGAGCTCAATCAAATCTCGATCGAACCAAAGATCGAGCACACCAGCAGGGTCCCCAACGCAAATTAGAGCTGTTCAAAAATAAAAATGAGCATATCAGGCAAAAGTTGATTCACCTCATGCTGAACAACATGGAAAAGCGCCAATTAAAATTGGAAAAGGCTTCCGGAGAACTTAATGCAGTAAGCCCTCTGGCAACCCTATCCCGAGGTTATTCTATTACAAAGTCACACAATGCAATCATCCGAGACAGTCAACAGCTAAAAGAAGGCGATCTGATCAGTACGCGATTCCACCGCGGTGAAGCAATATGCAAGGTAGAAGAGCTAAAAAGTGAAAGCTAGAGAGGGAGGGCAAGATTGCATTCCGCTATGCGCAATCTTGCAGGAGCGATGGAAGTTCTTAATTAAGTATCAGGAATGTGCTGATTCCAGATAACTTTTTACCGTTCTTACAATAGCCTGAGTCTGACTGTCTATTTCCAGGTTAATTTTATCCCCGACTTCTGCCGAACCAAATGACGTGATTCTCAGCGTTTCTGGGATGAGATGAACACAGAAACGCCCACCTTCAACTTTCTCACCAATAGTCAGGCTGCAGCCATTTAAAGAGACGTAGCCTTTAGGCAGAATGTAGTCTTTCCATTCAGGAGCAAACTGAAAGAACACCGTCACATTATTTTCTTCGTGCTGAATTTCACAGATCTCAACAGTATCGTGAATATGGCCAGACAACAGATGACCACCAATCTCATCACCAAAGCGCGCAGCGCGTTCAATGTTAACCTTACCGCCTTCTTCAAGCGCCCCCAGGTTTGTCACCCTTAGCGTCTCTTTCATCACATCAAAAGTGGCACTTCCCTGATCAAAAGCAACAACCGTCAAACAACACCCATTCACCGCAATACTGGCTCCGGTCTCAAGGCCCTCCAGTAATGGCAGAGGCAAAAGCACTGTTATACGGTTCAGTTCGTTGAACTTTTCAATTCGACCAACCGGAAAAAATCCCTTCACAATACCTGTAAACATACACTACCTATGTTGGCATACTTCAGAATGTTTTAAGACAGTGAACCAGTCTCTCAAGAGCAACCAGACTGTCTGGAGTATAATTTCTGTGGTTTCGATTAGATAGCACCTCTTCCGGTGACTCAAGAACCACACTGGCAACTTCTTCTTCCTGCAGGGATAATGGGCCATCATAATAGCAGCTGTATACTCTGCCCCAGACCTGACAGTCGTCATTCTGGAAGAAAAAATGAAAATGGGAAGTGATCGGCACTCCTTCGACCCCAAGTTCTTCAGCCAACTCCCGTTCAGCAGCCTGATCATAGCTTTCCCCTTCGGTAACCACACCTCCGGTCGCAGGATCAAAATATCCGGGATAAATGTCCTTACTCAGAGTCCTTTCCTGCACATAAAGTTGCCCTTTTGAATTAAAGACAAATATATAGGTTGCCCTATGGCACAGTGTTTCCTCTCTCATTTGCCCCCTGGGTACAGACCCAAGGACAAAATTATGGTCATCAACTACCAATACACTTTCCACAGACGTTTCCACCTCTTGCTGGCCAGGCATCGAGATCTCCTGTTATCTGCCTTCATTTGTTATTATGGCAACATCTTATATCATGCCATTCGCAATCGAAAACAGAAAATTAGCCAATCGCCTCACGCTGCTTCCCAGTTATCAATATCGGATGGACCAGTTTATTGAAATCGTCCCAGCTAATTTCCAGCAACTTTGATGAGCTGCCACTGCTGAATGCAAGCGTATTCTTCTGGTTCAATGAGTCAGAAAGATAAACCGCCATACCAAACAAGCCACCAAAGGGAGGCATAGCACCAGGTTCAAACCCGGAAAAGTGGTGAGCAAACTCCTCTTCCCTTGCCAGCTCCGCAGTCTTGCTGCAGGCAACTTGCCTTAGTAGGCTCAAATTAACCCGTTCTACAGCGGGTAATACGCAAAGGGCTATCTGCCAATCAAGCTTGACAACTACCGTCTTGGCAACGCGCCGACCACTGATGTGAGCCTTTTCTGCCACCTCCTGAGCAGAAAATGCTGGCATGTGATCTCTGACAGTAAACGGGATGTTATGGACATTTAAATAAGTGATGATGCTTTGGACAGACATGGTCAGATACCTCACGGAAAATCCCGCTCTGACGCAAAAGAACACAGTAAAAGTTTTCTATTTCAGCACAAGCCAATGAACGGATGACTATTGGTAAAATCTGAAAATACAAAGTGATAGCCGGGAAAAGCGCAAAAGAGCAACTGCTACTTCCTCCAATTTGTCAGAGACGTATCATTTCGTCAAGACTGATCAGAAGCGAATAAAACCAGTATAATTAGCCCATGGTTATAGGAATTATAACTTCCCAAACCTCTCTGAGCTTTAATTTTCACTCGATTTCAACTCATAGGATCCGATATTTAGTTAAGAGTATTTTTGTCCTGATAAGTATCGTTATTGCCAGAACCACCGGAAAGATGCTACTGGACACCAAACATCATCCTCTAAGGGGGCATAATGAGTAAACCTAATGTAGTCTCCGCCATTGTTAACCCGGTTGGCTCCATGCGAGTTCTGTCCAGCCGGGAAGTCAATATTCTTCAGGATAATACCAAAGCAGGTCTTCACCGCCTTTTTCGCCAGTGCGCCCTGGCAGTTTTAAGCAATGAGCTGGAAGGCGACAGCGCAGAAGAGCTTTTACAAACCTATACCGACTTTGACATCCGCATTGTTCAGGAACACCGTGGTCTGAAACTTGAGCTTATTAATGCGCCTGCCTCGGCATTTGTTGATAAAAAACTGATCCGGGGTGTTCGGGAAAACCTGTTTTCAGTACTCAGGGATATTCTGTATGTCTCTTCCCTGATCACAAACGACAAGCGTTTCAGTCATGAAAGCTCTTCAGACATTACCCACCTGGTGTTTGAAGTCCTCAGAAATGCCAACGCCTTCATCACCAAGCAGACGCCCAATATTGTTGTCTGCTGGGGGGGCCACTCCATTGGCCGTGATGAATATGAATACACAAAGCTGGTCGGCTATCAGCTGGGGCTCAGAAGAATGAATATCTGCACCGGCTGTGGTCCGGGCGCAATGAAAGGCCCCATGAAAGGCGCCTACATCGGACATGCCAAACAGCGTATCAGTAATGGCCGATTTATTGGTCTGACTGAGCCAGGGATCATCGCTGCTGAGTCCCCCAACCCCATCGTAAATGAGCTGGTTATCCTGCCAGATATTGAGAAGCGCCTGGAGGCTTTTGTCCGCCTGGGGCATGGAATTATCGTCTTCCCTGGAGGACCGGGAACCTGCGAGGAGATTCTTTACCTGATCGGAATTCTCCTGCACCCGGACAATAAAGACATCCCTCTGACCATGATCCTTACCGGCCCCGCTGGGTCGGAAGTTTACTTTGAACAGATAGACAAGTTCATCGGCAACACACTGGGAAAAGAGGCTCAGGAGAAATATCAGATCATCGTCAATGATCCAGCAAGAGTGGCAACGGTCATGGCAAGGGGTCTGGAAAAAGTAACTCGCTTCCGCCGTCGCCATGGAGATGCGTATTACTTTAACTGGCTGTTAAAAATTGATCAGGAATTCCAGCAGCCATTCGAACCCACCCATGAAAACATGGCCAATCTCGAACTGCACAGCAAGCTTCCAGCACACCAGCTGGCAGCTAATCTACGCCGTGTGATGTCGGGCATTGTCGCAGGAAACATAAAAGAAGACGGTGTTAACCTGATTCGTGAGCATGGACCGTACAGGCTAAGTGGTGAGCCAGAACTGATGAAGCAGATGGATACCCTCCTGCAGTCGTTTGTTGAGCAGTACCGGATGAAATTACCTGGAAGCCATTACGAACCCTGCTACGAAATCATCGAGTCATAACTACTGATCACTTCAATCGGGAGAGACCTTTTTGGCTTCTCCTGAACCTATTTATACAAATCACAAATATTGAACCAACCATTCACAGAAAAAATAGTGGTTATTTCGGTCTTTACTTAACTTGAAAAGCACCTTCCGCTATACTGCCCGCGCCACCAGTGCTTTATCTGCCGAAAATCTTCAACCATAGAAAGATCGTTCAAGGCCGTACCACGTAGCACTGGTAAAGATTTCCTTGGAACATCTGACGGACCCATAAGATCATAATGGTTTGTCGAAGGATCGCCCAAGAGCCTGCCACAGATGATGAGGGTAGAACTCGTGTTAGAAGCCTACAGAAAACACGTCAAAGAGCGTGCCCAAGAGGGTGTCCCACCAAAGCCGCTGAATGCAGAGCAGGTGTCAGGCCTGGTTGAGCTGCTGAAAAATCCACCAGCAGGTGAAGAACAATACATTCTGGATCTTCTCGAAAATCGAATTCCTCCCGGTGTTGATGAAGCAGCCTATGTAAAAGCTGGCTTTCTTTCCGCCATCGTAAAAGGTGAAGCTGAATCACCACTGGTTGACAGTAAGAAAGCCGTTGGGCTGCTGGGCATGATGCTGGGCGGTTACAACATTGAAACCCTGATCACCCTTCTGGACAGCACTGAGCTGGGCGAACTTGCTGCTGAGCAGCTGAAAAGCACCCTCCTGGTCTTCGACTCTTTCCACGACGTTGAAGAAAAAGCCAAAGCAGGCAATGCTAATGCTCAGGCCGTTTTGAAATCCTGGGCTGAAGCGGAATGGTTCACCAAACGTGATGCCGTCCCTGAGAGCATTAAGGTCGCTGTATTCAAGGTCACCGGCGAAACCAATACCGATGATCTTTCCCCTGCCCCAGATGCCTGGTCCCGCCCGGATATTCCTCTGCACGCTCGTGCTGCCTACAAGATGACCCGTGACGGTCTTGAGCCAGAAGAGCATGGTGTTACAGGACCTTTAAAGCAAATCGAAGATATCAAGAGCAAAGGCCTGCCGGTTGCTTTCGTGGGTGACGTAGTCGGTACCGGTTCTTCCCGGAAATCTGCAACCAACTCCGTACTCTGGTTCTTTGGTGATGATATTCCGGGTGTTCCTAATAAGAGAGCCGGTGGTATCTGTATAGGCAGCAAGGTAGCCCCTATTTTCTTCAACACCATGGAAGATGCTGGCGCATTGGTCTTTGAAGCACCGGTTGATCAGCTGAATATGGGGGATGTTATCGAAATTCGCCCATACGATGGCAAGATTCTCTCTGAATCTGGGGAAGTTCTGTCTGAGTTTACTTTCAAATCCGATGTCATTCTGGATGAAGTGCAGGCCGGTGGCCGTATCAACCTGATCATTGGTCGAGGGCTCACTGACAAGGCTCGTGAAGCACTGGATCTGGGTCATTCTGAAATATTCCGTCGCCCACAGGCTCCTAAAGAATCAACTCATGGTTTCACTCTGGCCCAGAAAATGGTCGGAAAAGCCTGTGGCGTTACCGGTGTCCGCCCTGGTCAGTACTGTGAGCCCAAAATGACGACTGTCGGCTCTCAGGACACTACTGGCCCAATGACCCGTGATGAACTGAAAGATCTGGCCTGCCTGGGCTTCTCTTCTGACCTGGTTATGCAGTCTTTCTGTCATACTGCCGCCTATCCAAAGCCGGTCGACGTGGAAACTCACCACACCCTGCCAGACTTCATCATGAACCGTGGCGGCGTTGCTCTGCGTCCTGGTGACGGCATCATCCACAGCTGGCTGAACCGCATGCTGCTGCCAGATACTGTGGGTACCGGTGGTGACTCCCACACCCGCTTCCCGCTGGGCATCTCTTTCCCTGCAGGCTCTGGCCTCGTAGCATTTGCTGCAGCAACCGGTGTTATGCCCCTGGATATGCCGGAGTCAGTTCTGGTTCGCTTCAAGGGTGAAATGCAACCTGGTATTACCCTCCGCGACCTGGTCCACGCAATTCCGCTTTATGCCATCAAGCAGGGCCTGCTGACCGTCGAAAAGAAAGGCAAGAAGAATGCTTTCTCCGGCCGTGTACTGGAAATTGAAGGTCTTGAAAGCCTGACAGTCGAACAGGCTTTCGAACTGTCTGACGCTTCTGCTGAGCGTTCAGCTGCTGGCTGTACCATCACACTGTCTGAAGAGTCCATCACTGAATACCTGAAGTCCAATATCACCATGCTCCGCTGGATGATCAGCGAAGGCTATGGTGATCGTCGTACCATCGAGCGTCGCGCCAGGAAGATGGAAGAGTGGCTGGCAAACCCAGTCATGATGCGTGCGGATGCTGATGCAGAATACGCCGAGGTGATCGAGATCGATCTGGCAGACATCAAGGAGCCGATTCTTTGTGCACCAAACGATCCTGACGATGCACGTACCCTGTCGGATGTTGCCGGTGACAAGGTTGACGAGGTCTTCCTGGGCTCCTGCATGACCAACATTGGTCACTTCCGTGCTGCAGGCAAATTGCTGGAACAGAATCACGATCCACTGAAGACCCGCTTCTGGATGTCACCTCCCACCAAAATGGACAAGGCCCAGCTGGAAGAGGAAGGTTATTACAACATCTACAACGACAACGGTGTGAGGACTGAAATTCCAGGTTGTTCACTCTGCATGGGTAACCAGGCGCGAGTAGAGCCAGGTGCAACAGTTCTTTCTACCTCTACCCGTAACTTCCCTAACCGTCTTGGTGATGGCGCTAATGTGTACCTCTGCTCTGCTGAGCTGGCATCGGTCGGCGCCATTCTTGGCAAGATTCCAACGGTGGAAGAGTATATGGAATACGCCAGTAATCTGGATGCCATGGCCGGTGATGTTTATCGCTACCTCAATTTTGATCAGGTGGAGTCTTATCAAAAGGCTGCTGACGATATCATCGCCAAAGCCAGCTGATAGATTTCAGCGTTAATCAATACAAAAGCCCCTGTTTTCAGGGGCTTTTTATTTTTAACATAGATAACTAAATACACAATGAGTGATGGTCTTCAATATGGACACGGCAACACCAGAATCCCTGTTTACATCAGAACTGATAGCGTGGATAAAAGACAACATTCCTCTGCTGAATAACATGGAAGTCAGTTTTGATCAGTTCAACAATGGAGAACTGGCTATCAGCTGCCCGCTGGAGCCCAATATTAACGACAAAGGAACGGCTTTTGGTGGAAGTATTGCTGCACTCGCTACTATCTGTGGCTGGCTCTTCACGACACTGCACGCCAGAACTCATGTACAGGACTGCGCTGCCGTTATTGCCGACTCCCAACTGACCTACCATGCTCCCGGCAAAGGCCGAATATCAGCCCGCTGCAAAGCCATTGTTCCAGACACGTTTTTTGATCGCTTAAATGAACGTCGCAATGCCAAACTGGAATTAACCGTTGAGTTATATTCAACAGGGAAAGAAGAGAACTCACTCACCAACATCGCGACTTACAAAGGTATTTATGTGGCGACGCCTTAGCCTCGGCCTACCAGGGTTTGAAATGCTCAGTGAAAGCCTGAACCTTCAGATCACGGCGCAACTGTGCAGGATTACAAGACCGCTACCACCTTATAGCTGCTTGATCATTTTGCTCAACTGGTCAAGCAACTGCTTATTTATTCTCTTACGCCCTGAGTAAGCAGACAGGATATAGAGATCAACTATTGGCAATAGTTGCGCGCCCATCAATGCATTTTCAGCGTTTACTCTCAGTGCAAAATTCTTTGGTCCTTCCCCTGCCTGTCGCTCAAATCCCTTTGCAAACAGTTTACGTTCGAGGCGTAGCCAAAGTACTTGGTGAGGATTTAGAGCTGGTCTTTGAAACAAGGCAAAGACCCCGTAAAGCATGAGAAACAGAGCCAATAATGCGCCAAGCACACCGATCTGCTGCCAGTAGAAGGATGATGTACCAAACAAGTCCCTCATAAAAGACTGCTGTTTTTCCTGTTGGTACTGTACCACTGACTTCTGCCAGCGGTACTCCAGCCGCTCCCAACCCTGTCGAACTGACTTGAAGACACCTGTTTGACCAAAGCGGTAAGCCAGAGGGATCCGCCCCTGCAGCAACCGACCCTGATCAATCATTTCATCAATTCCAAGATCAATACGCTCAGGAGCGACCGCTGCGGTAGGGTCAAAACGAATCCACCCCTGCCCTTCGACCCATATCTCTGCCCAGGCATGAGCATCTCGCTGAAGCACCCTGACCACCTGTTCTTCGGGTAAGTATTCTCCTCCGAGATAACCCGTCACAATGCGTGCAGGAATACCCACCGATCGCATCATAAAGACGAAACTGCTGGCATAGTGCTCACAAAACCCTCTACGGTGAACAAACAGAAATTGATCAACCTCATTCTGCTCCATCAACGGTGGTGACAGAGTGTAATAAAAAGGCTCCTGATTGAAATAGTCCATTACTCGCTTGCCCATGGCCGCGGGATTCCGGCCTGATTCAGCGAATAACTGTTGAGCCAATATACGGCTCTGAACATTTCCATCAGAAGGCAGCGATTTATTGAGCGCCCTCAACCAGGAAGGCATGGTGATCGTCTCCACAACCACACTTTGCTGCGCAGGCTGGTATAGCCGTCGTTCAAAAACAGGTTTATCCGCTTCAAGACGAAGGGTTCTTAGAACCCTTGTTTCTGGAATTGATGCAGCAACCATCCCCAGAACGGGAAGCCACTGTTGACCACTGGGTTCCAATAATACTTCATAGTTATACTGCCCGGGCTTTACCTGCCACCAGCCATCACTTATCGGCAACGTACTCTGCCAGCTTCGTTCATCATCAATTTCTCCAGGGTACTGATTGAGTAGCCGTATAAGATCACTTTGCCGCCACTGTTCACCATCATATTGATCAAGAACCAGTGCTCTCCAATAACGCTCTCTGGCCGGTGGTACAGGGCCGGTAAACTGAGCACGAAAAGCCAAATCATAGGACTGGCTGAGCCTTGCAACATCACCTGGCTGCATCGTGTCCGACAACCCCGTTTTAGCCTCACCTTCAGGCCAGGGCACAGCCCATAATGGGCCAAGACGAGGAACAAAGATGAATAGAGCCAGCGTTAGTGGCACAGTCTGCAGCAGAATGAAGCTGGTAAAGCGAAGGCTGCCTTTTAAAGCGGAACTTGGTGCCGAGCTGTTGGCTGGCGAATACATCGCATGAATGGCTGCGACTAATACCCCCACACACAGTAACTGGAATAGTGCCTGCAATAGTGACAGGGAATAAATCACCCCAGCCCCCACCACAAAAAAACCAATATAGGCGATCACCAGTGCATCCCTACGTGTTTTCATTTCCAGCATTTTTAATGCATAACCGGTCACCAGAAACGTCACAGCAAGCTCCAGTGAAAACTGCAAGCCAGAAGAAGTGACAACAAGTATCAGGGAAAGGACGACTAACAGACGTCTTAAAAAGTCAGAAGGCCAGGCACCTCTGCCAAACCAGATCAGTGCACGCCACATCAGGGTAAGCATCAATAGAGGAAGTACCGAAATGGGCAGGACCTCAAGCACCGGCAATGTCACCATGACCTGTGCAATCAGAAGCCAGAGAGTGGCATAACGGGAAACAGACGGGCTATCCATTTACCCCTCCAGAACGAGCCATCTCCCCATCCAGCTCGTACAACGCCAGCATTTCCAGACACTGCTTCAGATGCGCCTCACCGGTTGACGGTGCCAATTTCTGCCCTGCCAGCACCAGACCATAGGCATATTGTTGTTTATCACACTGCAGACACCAGGCGGTCAGTACCGATAATCTATGCTCAATATCCCCGTCGGGTACCTGCCCTAGGGAAAACCAGAGTTCACGGCCGGATGGTTGATCAAACCGCTTGGTCAACAGCTCTCCGATTCGTGCATACCCTTTCCAGAAAACGTGAGCAGGATTATCAGTCTCTTGATACCCCCTGAATCCGGCAAAGTCGTCAAAACCAGACGCCGTCAATGAATGCTCACCATCATCCGCTATATCATTCTCCGGTAATGGGTAACTGTCATCTGGTGCAGGGTAAACCACCGAATGAAAGTCCAGCCGAACCCAGCTCCATGCCCGGCATAGCCCAAGAGGGTAAATACTTTCTATGCGCATTCGCCCGGGCCGAAACCATCCCCTTGAACCAGCCTGAGCAACCAGCCGCTGCTCAATATCATTGCCAAAACTAACCAAAGTGGACTCCGTTTCTGGCCAGCCAATAGCGATAGAGTAGCGTGGCCTACGTTCTCTGAGGCAATCAATCGTTACGGGTATAAGCTCACCAGCATGTCCAGCTTCGGCGCCTTTGGCCACCAGGGTTATACCTGCCAGATTACGCCATGTATGCAGAATGGATAATAAGAAAAGGCTCAGCATAAAGAAACAGAGCCCATAGGCCAGTGAATTGCTGTAATTGACCGCCACCAGAAAAATCACCAGCACCATCGAGAGCCAGAAAAATCCGGAACCAGTAGGTACGATATAAATGCGACGTTGGTTAAGCTGAATTATGGATGCCCTGGGTGTCCGCTGGTCAGCCCATTGGTGAAAGCGGGTTGTCAGCCAGCGCCAGGGGAGGGTATAAGGCGAGTCATTCATTGATGAAATACTCAGGCCATTGCATTAATGCGGCCAAGAAGTTCACCTGGCGATATGCCCTGTTTCTGCATGGTCAGCCGGTGCGTCGCAACCGGGACAAACACCGCCTGAATATCTTCCGGAATCAGGTAATCCCTTCCATCTATGTAGGCCCAGGCACGGGCTGCCTGTAAAAGCGCCAAACCCGCTCTTGGTGATAAACCAACGGCAAAATATCCCTCTTCACGGGTGGCTTTAAGTAATCGAAGCACATACTCCAGTAAAAGATCACTGGCATGGACGTTATTGACATCCTGCTGCATCAACAGAAACGCTTCCGGTGTTACTGATTGATCCAGCCGATTGACAAGAAATCGCCCTGCCTCCCCCCGGAGAATGGCCTTTTCTGAGTCTGAATCCGGATACCCCATGGGAATACACATCAAAAAGCGATCCATCTGCGACTCTGGTAGAGGGAATGTTCCCTGTTGTGTCAACGGATTCTGGGTCGCGATCACAACGAATGGCTCAGGCAGCGATCTGGCCTGCCCCTCTATGGTCACCTGTCTTTCTTCCATGGCTTCCAGGAGTGCACTCTGGGTTCGAGGTGAGGCACGATTGATTTCATCAGCCAGAAGCAGCTGAGAAAAGACAGGGCCTGGCTTGAACTGGAATTCGGATGACTCACGATCAAAAATAGAAACGCCCAGAATATCAGCCGGCAACAGATCACTGGTAAACTGGATTCGTTGATAGTCCAACCCCATCAATCGGGCCAGTGACAATGCCAGTGCTGTTTTTCCATACCAGGCAGGTCTTCGATCAACAGATGGCCTCGAGCCAGCATACAGCACAATGCCAGTCGAAGTTCCCGGTCTTTTCCCCGAATAACACCAGACAGTGCATCCAGAGAATTCCGCAGCGTTGAGTTCATAAATGACGGTTCCAGCTTTATTCTTATTAAGGGTGCCACCTTTGGATAGCACCACACTGGGCTTACAACAACTGCTTGAGTCCTTTTTCCAGATCAGCTTTGAGATCCTCTATATTCTCAAGACCAACGGCAATGCGAACCAGACTTTCCGTGATACCTGATTTCATTTTGTCTTCATCAGACAAACGACAGTGTGTTGTTGTTGCCGGATGTGTAATGGTTGTCCGGGTATCACCCAAATTGGCAGTACGGGACATGATTTGAACACTGTCAATGACTTTCCAAGCTGACTCCCGACCACCTTTCACTTCAAAGGCCAGTACACCGCCGAACCCTTTCTGCTGTTTTTTTGCCAGCTCATGACCCGGATGAGAGCTTAAACCTGAATAATGGACACGCTCTACCGCTTTATGATGACTGAGCCAAGAGGCCAACTCAGAAGCATTTCGACAATGAGCATCCATACGCACAGGGAGTGTTTCCAGCCCTTTATAAAACACCCAGGCATTAAACGGACTCATGGTGGCCCCTGCAGCCCGTTGCCATAAGTGAACTTCATCCACAAGCTTTTTCCTGCCAACGACCATGCCCCCCAGACAACGACCCTGACCATCAATATATTTTGTGGCCGAGTGCACCACCAGATCTGCACCAAAAGACAGTGGGCGCTGCAGAGCAGGCGTACAGAAGCAGTTATCGACCATAAGTAATGCGTCGTTACTGTGGGCAATGTCAGCCAGAAGCTCAAGATCAGCAACATCACTCAATGGATTTGAAGGGGTTTCCAGAAAAAGAAGACGGGTTTCTGGTGTCATTGCCTGACGCCACTGCTGATAATCCACCAGATCAACAAATGTGGTTTTCACACCAAATTTTTCAAAATACTTAGCAAAAATAGTGAATGTCGTGCCAAATACATTGCGGGAACAAATAACATGATCCCCACTTTTCAACAGAGACATACAGGTGCCAAGAATAGCGGCCATACCAGAGGCTGTGGCGCACGCTGTAATTTCGCCTTCAATGCCACCGCCTTCCAGCACAGCCATACGATCTTCCAGCATCTGCACGGAAGGGTTGGTATAACGGGAGTAGACGTTACCTGACTCATCCCCTGCAAAGACAGCCTGAGCCTGAGCCGCGCTGTCATAGACAAAACTTGAACTCAGATAAATGGCTTCGCTGTGCTCACGCTGATCACTGCGAAATGAACCTGCACGGATAGACTGAGTTTCAAATGCCAAAGCCTCAGTCAAATCATGATCATTCATGGAACTTCCTGAATTACTGCGTATTTTTGTAATTTATACCTATACCAGTCCGCTAACATACCAGAAGAGAGGTCAAATCCACAGCATGCCTTGAGCAAATTTCCGTTATCATTGTCGAAAGTAAATAATGACCACTGGAATCACCGGAAAAGATGGTACCAACGCTACTTCTGATTGATGCTCTGAACCTGATACGTCGCATCCATGCTGCAATCCCTTCAAAGGACTCACAGGCCGATGCAAGCCAACAGGTGGATGGTGCATTATCCGCAACACTCTCATCCGTTCAAAGAGCCATTAAAGAGTGTAACCCAAGCCATATTTTGATTGTCTTTGATGGCGACCCTCCTACCTGGAGGCACCAGCTTCTACCAGGGTATAAAGCGCAACGTAAGCCGATGCCAATGGTCTTACGCCAGAGGCTGGTTGAATTCAATAATGCTTTCCGCCAGATGGGGCTGATGACCTTCCGTCGTAACGGCATAGAAGCCGATGATGTTATTGGTGCAATCACTCATAAAGCCATTGCTGCAAATATAAATACAGTCATTCTCTCAACGGATAAGGCCTACCGGCAGCTTCTGCATTCACCCCGGGTCATTCAACGGGACCACTTCCAGAAAGCGAATTTTGATAGTGCCTCTGTTAGTTCAGAGTATGGAATACCCCCTGAAAAATTACTCGATTACTGGGGTATTGCAGGGGTTGGAGATATTTCTGGCGTGGAAGGCGTGGGGAAGAAAGGCGCGAGTGAACTACTCAACCGCTACGGTAGCTTGAAAGCGATATTCAAACCTGAAGTGGAAAATGAAGAAAAGGTTAAAGGTGCTTTGAAGAAAGTGCTGGCTCAGAGGGAACAAGCCGAGTTATCGGTACGTTTGGCTACGCTACAATATGATGTGGAATTAGGGCTGAGCTTAAAAGACCTTCGATACAGGCCGGAAGAGAACAAGGCAAGCCGGATAAACCAGCCTGCCTGATGATAAAAGAGAGTTAGATTTCCCCTTCATTATGCAGGTCAATAATATCGCTCTCAGCCTGGCGACTGTCATCATTCCGACTGGAAGCCAGCTGCTCCAGATAATGATCATCAATATTACCGGCCACATAGCAACCATCAAACACCGAGCAATCGAAATCTTCTATGGCCGGGTTAAGAGAGGAAACCGCTTTCTTAAGGTCTTCCAAGTCCTGAAAAATCAGCTTATCGGCACCAATCAGTTCACAAACCTCCTGATCAGTACGACCATGGGCAATCAGCTCTTCCCGGGTAGGCATGTCGATACCGTATACATTGGGGTAACGAATGGCCGGAGCCGCTGAACAGAAATATACCTTATTTGCTCCTGCATCTCTGGCCATCTCAATGATCTGCTCACAGGTCGTTCCACGGACAATGGAATCATCTACCAGAAGCACATTCTTGCCCGCAAACTCCTGATCAATGGCATTCAGCTTCTGGCGAACAGATTTCTTGCGAATGGCCTGACCGGGCATGATAAAGGTTCGGCCAATATAGCGGTTTTTAACAAAACCTTCCCGGTAAGGCAGGCCCAGACGGGTTGCCATCTCAAGAGCAGAGTTTCGGCTGGTATCCGGAATGGGCATCACCACATCAATATCATGATCTGGCCATTCACGGAGAATTTTATTGGCCAGCGTCTGCCCCATGCGCAAACGGGACTGATAGACAAAAATACCATCTACACTGGAGTCCGGTCTGGCGAGATAGACATACTCGAACATGCAGGGAGTGAGTTTACCCGGAACACACTGGAATGTATGAAGCTGACGTTGCTCATCAATATAAATGGCTTCCCCCGGGGCTACATCACCAATCAGCTCAAAGTCAAGGGCATCAAGTGCCACCGATTCGGAGGCCAGCATATACTCAGTACCGTTCTCAGTTTCCCGCTTACCATATACCAGCGGCCGAATACCATGAGGATCCCGGAAACCGACCATACCATGACCATTAATCAAGGCCACAACAGCAAAGCCACCTTCACAGCGCTGGTAAACACCTGTCACCGCATTAAAAACATCTTCTGCCTGTGGCTTATGTTTGCCCTCTTTCGCCAGCTCATGAGCGAAAACATTCAGCAGAATTTCAGAGTCGGAGTGGGTATTAATGTGGCGAAGGTCACTTTCAAACAGCGACTGTTTTATATCATCCGCATTGGTAAGGTTGCCGTTATGGGCTAAAGCGATGCCATAAGGGGAATTTACATAGAACGGCTGGGCTTCTGCTGAACTGGAAGTACCTGCAGTCGGGTATCGAACATGCCCAAGGCCTGAACTACCACTGAGGCGCTTCATGTGACGAGTACGAAAGACATCCTTCACCAAGCCGTTATCTTTGCGCAGGAAAAAACGGCCATCATCAAGAGTCACCATCCCCGCAGCGTCCTGCCCCCTGTGTTGCAGCACAGTCAGCGCATCGAACAACAGTTGGTTAACATTCACCGTTGCCGAAATACCGACAATTCCACACATGTACTCATCCTCAGGATTGATCAGCTAAATTGTATGTTCAGCCCAGCGACTGGGGATTACTGCCTGTTCAGTCGAATTTGCCTGTTCCCTGAACAATGAGGCAGCTTACCAGCCGGACAACTGTAAAGGCTTGAATCATACGCTATTTAGCAGGCTAACTGGAACAGTAGATGGTAAAAGGCCGGATAAAGTTCAAAGTTAACCGGCCTTGTACTGAGGAAAGGAGGGAAAAATATGAGGAATGCATTACGGACAGAGGAAGGTGAAACTAGCTTTGCATCAGAGGCCCCATAAGATCGACTACGGTTTGCTTGGACCAGTCTGCCAACAACATAAAATGGGGTAAAAATACAGACTGCTTCCAGGCCGGATCTTGTTCCAATGGCGCGAGTGTCAGCAGACCTACGAGAATCGTGACCAACAGACAGCCCCGCAACCCACCAAAAGCCATGCCCAGAATACGGTCAGTACCCGACAGCCCTGTCACCTGAACCAGTTCAGCGATAATACGATTAACCAGCGCACCAACCATCAACGTTGCAACAAACAACAAGGCACAAGCCGCCATGACTCGAACCGACGGGGTTGCAATGTAATCAGTCAATCGCTCTGACAGGGCTCCACCAAAAGACCAGGCAACAAAAATAGCTGCCAGCCAGGTCAGCAGAGAGAGAATCTCTTTAAAAAAACCGCGCTTTAAGCTGACAAGCGCGGAGATGATAACAATACCGGCGATCAGCCAGTCGATCCAAGTGAAAGTCAACTGAAAAGCCCTAAATTAACAAGCGTGATGATTCTTAAAAAAGTTTACTTTTAAGTTAGACTCTTCCATAAGTATCCTCAAAACGAATAATATCATCTTCTCCTAGATAGCCCCCACTCTGGACTTCTATCAACTCAAGATCAAACTTTCCCGGATTCTCCAGCCTGTGCAAAGCACCAATTGGTATATAAACAGATTGATTCTCTGTCAGTAAGAGTTCATCACCATTTACCTCCACCAAAGCTGTTCCCTTCACCACTATCCAGTGTTCTGCACGGTGAAAGTGCTTTTGTAATGAAAGCTTGGCACCAGGCTTCACAGTAATACGCTTAACCTGAAATCTGTCACCAGCATCAATTGAATCATAAGCCCCCCAAGGGCGATAAACCTTCCGGTGCAGACTCACCTCTGGCCGCCCTTCGGCTTTCAGCTGCTCAACCACCTTCTTGACGTCCTGTACGCGGTCTTTATGAGCCACCAGAATGGCATCATCACTTTCAACCACCACCAGCTCATCCACACCGACGGTGGCAATCAGTTTTTTATCACTGCGCACATAGGTGTTGCGGGTATCGTGCAGCAGCACATCACCCTGCACTGCATTTCCCAGTTCATCCTTTTCAGAAATATCCGCCAGAGAAGACCAGGAACCCACATCAGACCAACCGGCATCCAGAGGCATAACAACGGCAGCCGTCGTTTTTTCCATCACCGCGTAGTCAATGGAATCATCCGGACAGGCCTTAAAAGCTTCTTCATCAAGGCGGACAAAATCCAGATCCTGATTCTGCACCGCCATCGCCTTTTCACAGGCTTCCAGAATATCCGGCCGGAACTGCTTCAACTCTTCCAGATAGCGGGATGCCTTAAACAGAAACATTCCCGAGTTCCAGTAATAATCTCCGGAAGCCAGATACCCCTGAGCCGTCTCCAGATCCGGCTTCTCAACAAATTCCTGAACAGCAAAAACCTGTTCTTCGCTTGTCTTTTCCTTGCATATCTTTTCTTTGTGGGCTTTGTGATCTCTGTGGTTAAACGCTTTTATATAACCGTACCCCGTTTCCGGATGAGTAGGCACAATACCGAACGTCACCAGCTTACCTTCCATCGCCGCCGGCAACGCCGCCTCAACCGCCCGGTGAAACGCCTTTTCGTCCTGAATCACATGATCCGCCGCCAACACCAACAAAACAGACTCTTCTTTATAAAGAGCCTTTTCTTTGTGCTCTGTGCGACCACCAAGGACGGTGGAAGTGTCTGTTTTGCATGGAGCATTAACAGACCGACCACCAGGGATGGTGGAAGTGCCGGTGTTGTCGGGAACAATCACCGGCTCTTTGTGTTTAAGCGCTTTTAAAGCTGCCAAAGCAACCGCAGGAGCAGTATTCCGCCCCACCGGCTCCAGAATAATCGCCTCAGCACTGCGCCCCATCTGGCGAAGCTGTTCTGCCACCAGAAAACGATGATCCTCATTGGCAATCACCACGGGAGCACCCACCGCATCCAGGCCATCCAGTCGGGCTACTGTGTTCTGCAACATGGTCTGTTCATTGACCAGTGGCAGAAACTGCTTCGGATTCAGAGATCTGGACTGAGGCCAGAGGCGGCTGCCAGAACCGCC
Source organism: Endozoicomonas sp. (assembly GCF_965196975.1). Classification (NCBI taxonomy): domain Bacteria; kingdom Pseudomonadati; phylum Pseudomonadota; class Gammaproteobacteria; order Oceanospirillales; family Endozoicomonadaceae; genus Endozoicomonas; species Endozoicomonas sp. The sequence goes on along the minus strand of NZ_OZ239981.1, from coordinate 1,452,894 downwards.
AGACATGATTACGGGAATTAAATTCATAGGTTTCTTTTTTGAACCACAGAGAGCACAAAGTTCACTAAGGCAAAGATAAGCTTTTTCTTTCTTTGCTGGCTTTGTGGTTCAATCATTTAAAAAATAATCTTTAGTGTGTTGATGAACCTGCTCGGAAGACAACAGCTGCTCAACGGTAAACCAGTGATAGTCACAATGCTGATCATCCGGCAGCTGCCCGGGCACAATATCCAGCGTCAGTTCATACCCTAACACAACATAATGGGTAGAGAAGTCACGACCGGAAAAGTTATCGTCATAAAAGTGCTGATAGACGCCCAGGAAACGGGCCTGTTCCAGCGTCGCTTCAACACCCAGCTCACCAGAAACCAGGCGGTGAAAGGCATCAGCCATCCGCTCATCTTTGCGGATACGGCCACCCGGTACAAACCAGTAACCCTGGGCCGGACGGTTATTCCTCAGGCCCAGCAGCACCTCACTTGCCTGATTACGAACCACAAGGTCGATTGAAACCAGCGGTGTTGAGGCAACAACCGTTTTAAAAGTCTCGAACTCAAGCATGTTAAAAGCCCTTTCAACCACAAGCTCACAGAGGAAAAGGACAGATTTTTGTTTAACCACAAAGAGCACAAAGTCCACAAAGAAAGAAAAAAGAGAAAAAAGCCTTCTCTTTTCCTCAGTGAACTTTGTGCGACAGCCAAGGATGGCGGAAGTGTTGGTAATGCAGGAGCAATGACCAGTGCCCTTTGTGGTTCCAAGCTTATAAACCACAGAGAATACAAAGCTCACAAAGAAAAAAGGTAACTATTCAGCACCCTTCATATAAATCTGGAATTTTCTGATTTTTCGACCATCATCTTATACTCAATTTTTCTAACAAATCTCCAGTATGGAACCAGACTTCCCAGCTACTCCGTTTACCGAAGCTCTCCTTAAAGAGAATGAAGAGCTTCGGACCGAGAATGCGCTTTTACGGGAACGTTGCAGCGAACTGGAAGAAAGGGTTAATAAAAACAGTCAAAACAGTAGTAAGCCACCATCGTCAGATGGTTATCAAAAGCCCAGTAAAAAAGGGAGTGATAAAGGTGATACATCTTCCAAAGAAGCCCCCTGCTCCTCACAGGAAACACCGAACCCCAAAAGCCTTAGACCATCTTCAGGCAATAAACCAGGTGGCCAGAAAGGTCATCAAGGCTCTTGTTTGAGACGTGTCGCCTTACCCGATTATGTCAGGCATCTGAAGGTTGAAAAATGTTGCTGTTGCCAGTCTTCGCTTATCGATATTAAACCCACCAAATACATTGAGCGACAGGTTTTTGATCCAGGTAGACCCGGAGAATTTGAAGTTACCGCGTACTGGGCAGACGTTAAAGTATGTCCTTGTGGTAAACGGAACACCGCTGAGTTTCCCCAAGGAGTGAAAGCCGCTGCTCAATACGGAGAAGTGACTCAGGCAATGGCTGTTCATTTAAACCAGTATCACTTCATCCCATATCACCGGGTGTCTGAGTATTTCAATACTATTTATTGCATGAGTGTCAGCGCAGGCTCTGTTGCCAATTTTGTTGCCTATACCCATGAGAACCTGGCCTCTACTGAGCAGAGTATCCGCGATGCTTTACAAGAAAGTCCGGTTGCAGGAGCGGATGAAACTGGCATGCGGGTTGACGGTTCACTGTGGTGGTTACACATTATGCGAGATGACCAATGGACGCTTTACTACCTCTCAGAAAGGCGAGGTTGTGAAGCAATGGATGCAATGGGCATCCTGCTGACTTTTGCAGGCATTCTGGTTCACGATCATTGGAAGTCCTACTTTGCCTATGCGGCAGTGCATGTGCTTTGTAATGCCCATCATCTGAGAGAGCTTCAGGGAGTTGTCGATAGGGATGCGAATAAGCTGGCTCTGCGGCTGATGAAATTGCTTACGCTCTCCTGGCACTTCTGCAAGAAATACAAAGCAGCCGGTCTGACTCAAATGCCTGGTGCAATACAGCTTCGCATTGAGACGATATACGACCAAATCCTTCAAAGGGCTCTCACGAAGGAAACCGCTTATATGGAAAAACAACGACAGGTGCTTGGACGTAAGAAGGTCAGGAATACCAAGGCCTACAACCTGTTCAAAAGGCTTATTGAGTTTAAGGTTGAAACGTTGCGCTTCATGTCGGACTTTTCAATTCCCTTCGATAACAATGGCAGTGAACGTGATGCCAGGATGGCCAAACTTAAGCAGAAGATCTCAGGCTGCTTCAGAAGCGAAGACGGAGGTACCATGTTTACCCGAATCCGAAGCTATTTATCATCTGCTAAAAAGCAGGGGTTGAACATATTTCAGGCGCTTCTTAAAGCGGTTCGAAATTACAACAATACGCCTTTGCTGGGTGCTGAATAGTTACGAAAAAAGCTTATCTTTTCCTTTGTGAACTTTGTGCCCTTTGTGGTTCAAAAATCTTACCTTTTCCTTAGTGAGCTTTGTGCGACAGCCAAGGATGGCGGAAGTGTTGGTAATGCAGGAGCAATTACCAGTGCTCTCTGTGGTTCCAATAATCAAACTGACCGCAGCTCAGCTGCATTTTCCAGAAACCACCGATAAGTCTCTGCCAGGCCTTCCTGCAAAGAAATCAATGCCTTCCAGCCCAACCGCTCCAGGCGGGAAACATCCATCAGCTTGCGCGGTGTGCCATCAGGCTTGGTGGTATCAAACACCAGTTCGCCTTCGAGGCCGATCACCTGCTTCATGGTCTCTGCCAGCTCGCGGATCGTACAGTCCACGCCAGTGCCCACATTAATGTGCGACATCATTGGGTCTGTATGCTCGCTGTAAATCGCCTTGTCTAGGTTCATCACATGCACACAGGCTGCGGCCATATCATCCACATGAAGAAACTCACGCATTGGTTTACCCGTACCCCAGACCACCACTTCTTTATCACCACGGAGCCTGGCTTCATGAAAGCGACGCATCATCGCCGGGATCACATGACTGTTTTCCGGGTGGAAATTATCATTCTCGCCATAAAGATTGGTGGGCATGACAGAGCGGTAATCCACACCGTACTGACGGTTATAGGATTCACACAGCTTGATACCGGCAATCTTGGCAATGGCGTAAGGTTCATTGGTTGGCTCAAGATGGCCATTCAACAATTCACTCTCCACCATCGGCTGTTGCGCCAGTTTCGGATAAATACAGCTGGACCCCAGGAACAACAGCTGACGTACACCAGCCTGAAATGCCTGATGGATAATATTGCACTCCATCATCAGGTTTTCATAAATAAACTCGGCCGGATAGATGTTATTGGCATGAATGCCACCCACTTTGGCTGCAGCCAGATAAACCTGGTCAATCTGCTCAGCCTGGAAAAATTCCGCCACCGCCTGCTGGCTGATCAGATCCAGCTCACTGCGACTACGAGTGACCAGTTCAATATCAGCCTGTTCTGAGAGCTGACGAACAATAGCCGAACCCACCATTCCATTATGCCCGGCAATAAAAACTTTCTTCATAGCAACCTTAAAAGCTGTGAACCACAGAGGGCACAAAGAACACTAAGAAAATCAAAAGCCTTTTTAATAAGGACTCTGACCAAAAACGTTTAATCTTTCCCTTTGTGCGCTTTGTGAACTTTGTAAAATTCTCTTCATATCAACCTTTAAAAGCGTTGAACCACAGAAAGCACAAAGAGCACTAAGACAATCAAGAGCCTTTTAATAAGGGCTCTTTTACCAAAAATCTTTTAATCTTTTCCTTTGTGCGCTTTGTGCTCTCTGTGGTTCAAAAAAATCTTATTCCCGCGACACCTTCACATCGTAGCCATGCTCTTTCAACAAAGCATGCTGCTTGGCCTTGACCAGATCGTACTCAACCATCTCGGCCACCATCTCTTCCAGCGTGGTGGTCGGCTCCCAGCCCAGTTTGGCCTTCGCATTGGAGGGGTCACCCAGCAGGGTTTCCACTTCTGCCGGGCGGAAGTAACGGGGGTCAACCGCCACCACCTGCTGGCCAACGGTCAGTGCCGGGGCGTTATCACTGTCGATACGCTCAACGTAGGCGCACTCATCCACGCCTGTACCTTCCCAACGCAGCTCTACTCCAATGGCCTTGGCGGTGAAATCCACAAACTGTCGTACAGAGTACTGAACACCGGTCGCAATCACAAAATCTTCCGGCTGTTCCTGCTGCAGCATCAGCCACTGCATCTCGACATAATCACGGGCATGGCCCCAGTCGCGCAGGGCATCCATATTGCCCAGGTACAGGCAGCTGTCCAACCCCTGGGCAATATTGCTCAGGCCACGGGTAATCTTGCGGGTAACAAAGGTTTCACCACGACGCGGAGACTCATGGTTAAACAGAATACCGTTACAGGCATACATGCCATAGGATTCGCGATAGTTAACGGTGATCCAATAGGCGTACATTTTGGCCACCGCGTAAGGTGAGCGCGGGTAGAACGGTGTGGTTTCCTTCTGGGGAATCTCCTGCACCAGACCATACAGCTCAGAAGTAGAGGCCTGGTAAAAACGGGTTTTCTTCTCCAATCCTAAAAAGCGGATCGCCTCCAGCAGACGGAGAGTACCCAGGGCATCCACATCGGCCGTGTATTCCGGAGACTCAAACGAGACCGCCACATGGGACTGTGCTGCCAGGTTATACACCTCATCCGGCTGCACTTCACTGATAATGCGGGTCAGGTTAGAACTGTCGCTCAGATCACCATAGTGCAGTTTAAACTGGGCATTTTGAACATGGGGATCTTCATAAATATGATCCACACGCTCGGTATTAAAGGAAGATGCACGACGCTTAATACCATGCACCTCATAGCCTTTTTTCAAAAGAAACTCAGCAAGATAAGACCCATCCTGACCGGTGACACCAGTAATTAGAGCAACTTTTCTAGACATGATGTATCAACCAACGTAAACAAGAAATTATATGAGCAGCTTTCCATTGAAAGACTAGCGAGAAAAAAACTGTGGAATCTTACTAAAATTCTTCATCAACAGAGTATTAATACCACCGATATTATGGTGTTTTATAACCTGATAATCTTCCTGACTTTTTAGTAACATATTACCTAATGAGCGGTTAGAAATACCACCTACTCTCATACGCACTAGAACTTCTGGTATATAACGAACGTGAATATCTGGTGTGAGAAGATAGCGCAACATTGAATCATAATCAGCAGAGATACGATATTGCAAATCAAATCCACCATACTTCTCATAGAACCTACGTTTCATATAAAACGTAGGATGAGGTGGCATCCAACCTTTGGAAAGCATATTTTGATCAAATTCATTACTTCGCCAATAGCGAACTATTTGATTTGTATTTTCCTTTTCAACATAGATAAGGTCACCATAAACAGCATCAATACTACTATCATCAAAACTATCTTTTATCCTAAGTAAAGAAGAATGATCAAAAAAAAGATCATCGGAATGCATAAAGCCAATAACGTCACCAGTTGCTAGGGCAATACCTTTGTTCAAGGCATCATAAATTCCATTGTCTGGCTCGCTTATTAAAACACTGATATGCTCAGAAAACTCTTGTAATATATTGATTGTGTTATCCGTTGAAGCCCCATCGATAATGATTATTTCGATATTTTTATAAGCTTGACTAATAATTGATTCCAAGGTGCTTCTGAGTGTATGCTGATTATTATAAACGGCTGTAATAATAGATATTTTCAATTTAGAACACATCCGAACAACTAACCTTCTAAATCCATGGAAATATTAAACATTTTAACTGCAACTGAATTCCAGTCAGCAGGCAGGTAATCCAGTTGCTCTTGCCAGTCTGGCCACCAACCTTCATCAAGCTTATGCTTTAATATAACGATAGCTTCAAGAAGAGACATAACATTATTATCTTGAAAATAGATTGCCATATCACCACATAACATTCTGGCATATGGGAGATCTGGACAAACTATTGGTATTCCACAATACATCGCCTCAATTAAAGGAAAACCAAAACTTTCCTCCTGAGAAAGAAAAATTAATGCATCTGACTCTTTATAAAAAGATACCATTTTATCTGGTGCAATTAATCCAACACATTGAATAGCAGGCCAATCCAAATTAGGGCTGCAGAATGAATCAATCGTTAAAGTTATGTTCTCAACAGGCCAGCAATGGAAATCTTCAGCATTGACGTTCGAAAGCAAGCGGTGATTTTTATGAGGATATGACGCTGCTGGATAGAAAAGCCTTAGACCTCCAGAAGTACAGCGTCCAACCCTAAATACATCAGAGTGGATTAGCCAGCCTGGTACAGGTTGAGGGACTACTGAAACTCGACCTTTGACAACAGGATAGAAAGACTCAAGCCTCTCTTTCATCACCTCTGTTTGCACTATATAGTGTTTGACATATTTATGATTAAGTAAAAAAATGGACTGAGCAACTGAATACTTTAAATAATCAAAGTTAATTAGTGAAGGTTTATGATTACGAACCAGATTGGATGTCTGGACAAACAGTGTTTGCGAGGCGTTAGTTCGTAGTGGCAAATCACCAAGTACTAATAATTTACTATTATCTGGTAATTTGAAAGAAGAAAAAAAACACTCAAAAAATCGAGAGATAAATTTAGGCAGTCTTCGACGTACGTTAACAACACGTACTTGATTACTTTTCCATTTAAAGTCACTCAGTTCACCACGATCAGGCAAAATTACAGTGGTTGTATGCTCGGATATACGAAGCAATTCCGGCAATAAAGACTTGACTAACTGAACAGCCCCTGTCCCAATAACATTGCTCAGATGAAGATAAAGTTCTCCAGATTCTGATTCATACTTTTCCATATAATATTCTCACAGATCCTTATATGAGCTAATCTGAAAACTATCTTTTTCAGCAAGATGACTGTATATATCCTTTGAAAGTAACTCGTAACCTTTTTCTGAAATAGAGCTGAGTAAGCCATGAATACTTTTGTAATCTGGCTCAACGACGTAGCCATTGATACCATGGTTAATTAATTCTGCTCCTCCACAGTGACTTGAAACTATCACAGGAACATTAAAGTACAATGATTCTTCAATAACCAAGCCCCATGGTTCACGTAGACTCGGCAAAATAAGAAAATCATATTCGCAGAATAAAAAAGATAGGTCTTTATTATCTATATGTTCTCTAATTTCAACATTATTTGTCTTTATTTTGGACAGGTATGAACTGAGTGGACCATTCCCAATCAAAGTTAAACTACTACAAGGGAGATCCTTGAAAACCTTTAGTAATTCAAATAAATTTTTTTCCGGTGACAGTCGACCTAGAAATAGAAACCGTCCCTGATAACGATCTCTGTGTTTGCGATTGTTACCAACATCAGGTTTATTAATAATCCCAACACCCTTAGTTATCCTGACATCGCCTTTATAACCAAGATGAAAAAGTAACTCTTTATGCAAATTGCCAGAGGCAAGAACCCGAGCAACTCTTGATAAGAAAACTCTTTTTATTATACCCTTGAACCCTGAAGAAGCACTCTCATAGACAGTGGATTCAAGAGCAAGGTTATTCTTATTTTTTTTATTAATAAAAACAAGAAACCAAAACTCTGGTAAATCCCAGCCGCTAACCAGTAATTGATTAAACGACAGAGTTTTAACCAAAGAATAGAGATTAATAAGACTTTTTATCTTGGGCCTACGTTCAAATTCACCATCGAATAAGAAAACATGATCAAAATTAAAATCATTACTGACAAAATCACTGGTTCGACAACTAGATTGATGCCCAACAAAAACAACCATTATTTTACTATTTTTTGAAATTTCTTTATACAGGTTAACCTTATAGAAGGCTGGAAGGTGAGTTACGATTAATATGTCATACATACTTTAAAAAACCATTTGTTCCAAACTTACTTCTTATGAAAACAAAAAATGCTATAAAAACCAGACTTAACAAAAGATGAACAAGCCAAAATCCATCTGCGATCTTCATTGCTAGTAAATAACCAATATTATTGGTATAAGTATGAAATGCGAATATAAACAGAAAATAAGGTGATATAAAATCAATAAAACAACGTTTATCTTCAAAATACCCAGATAACAATCTCCCAAGACAAACAAGAAAAACAATAACACTGAGCGCCCATACGACATTAACCAAGGGATGACTATAATTTAGTCTAGCCATATCAAGAGCAGGGACTCCCCAAAAATAAAAAATAAAAACAATTAATAAAACTGAAAAAAACAAAATAAAATTGACACTAAAATAATTAATCCATCGTTTATATAAAATGCCAAGTGAAACCCAGAAAGCAGCATTTAGAGCAATATCAATCGAGAAAGGAAGATCAACATTAAAGCTTAACGTAAATATTAATATTGATAAAGCCGGAAAAAAATACAAAGCATCCTTACAAATATACATCAGAAGATTGACTATTATTTTTGCAAAAAACAAAGCGCTCAGAAACCATAATACAAACCCGTAATGATTAGACAGTGACTCAATACTCATATCGTACAGAACACCTCGAATCTCATAAAAATAATCTAACCCCCTCCTATTTAACAGCGTCCGTTTAATACTTTCAGCAAGTAACGCCAATAATGAAAATACATAAAATGGAATCATAAGATTTTTGAAATCTTTGATAATTCTGCATTTAAGCTCAGTCATATTTGTCAGTTTTTTCATAAACAGACCTGACAAAAAGAAAAAGAATGGCATATGCCATGAGTATATAAAACCAGAAAATGGGCTGGCAATATGCCCTAGAATAACAAAAAAAAGTCCAGTTAATTTAAGGATATCTACCCATAACAGGCGATCAGCAGTCATTATTTTATCGACTCAATATTTTTTTAACGTGAAACTTAAAAAGAATCCATTGATTGATCAGTGACAGAATGATTTCTTTAGCTATCATATTTTTTCGTTTAATAAGATCATATTCTGCTAATACCTCTAACTCTCTCTTATTTCCAATACCGTCTGCTCTCCATCTTGCAACGACAATATCTTTTGTTACAACTTCAGGAAATTTTTTATAGGCTCTAAGAAGGTGTTCATAATCCATACAGAAAGTATTTTTTACATCAAAGAGACCATAATCAATAAATAAATTCCTGTGAGTAAATAGGCCTTGATGGGGAAGAGACATTCGAAACAGAAGGCTGCTTTTGTAAAACTTCTTTTGTTTTTTTGAAAAATACAAGTGTTCCCCCTTATCACTTACTCTTTCAATTCTGCCAGAAATCAACATAACCTTTCTAGGATCAACAGACTTCATCAATCTCTCAATAACGTCATCAGCAACAAAACCATCCCCATCACCCTGGAAGTTTATATAGTCTCCACTCGAAGCAAGTATACCTTTGTTGAAGGCATCAGATATACCTCCATCCTTTTCGCTCACCCAGTAACTGATATAATTTTCATATTTTTTTATAATATTAACGGTACTATCAGTTGACCCACCATCGATAACAATGTATTCAATGTTACGATAAGTTTGGTTAATAACACTCAGAATAGTTTCTTCAATGAAACGTTCTCCATTAAATACAGCAGTAATAATAGTAACCATTGGAGTTTGATTTTTCTCTGAAAAATCAAGACTGCCAGCACACTTATCAGACTTGAGCATAAGAAAATCTTGAACTTAAAACGCTTTTTCAAAAACCATAATTTTATTGGCACTTTGCAATCTTTTTTCAACCATTTTTTTATTCCGGATAAAGATTGTATTACCAGATTCTGAATTTTTATTCGCCATATGAATCAGTTTACGATTTATTGGATCATATGAGTAAGTATCAAAACCATAACCATGCATTAACCTTACAATAGCAGACTCATCAAAACCATAATAGGTACCACTACCATTCAACTCCATGATAACAGCCTGCAGGGAGTCCTTTTTCAGGATTTCGCAGGCGCCATCCAACACAAGTGTCTCATACCCCTCAACATCAATCTTCATCAGAAATGGTGACTGATCAGCCAAGACAGCATCTAAGGAAGTAACATCAACTAAGATTGAGTTTTCATTGGTTTCATTATCAGCTAATGCATGGTTCATTGTGTCATTATCGCAAGTGAATGCAATATGACCTTGTACTGAAGCAACACCTTTGTTGATTAGATTAACTTTATTATTCAAATTATTAATCCATATGTTTTGTTGCAAACGTTTAAAGGTGCTTGGTACTGGCTCAAATGACACACTATTTGCTCCAGCAACACCACTAGCCAGAAGCGTATATGAACCAACATTCGAGCCTACATCAATAAACAAATCCTCACTTTTTAATACGTGAAGCAGAAAACTCATCTCTTCAAATTCATGAAGCCCTGTATATATGTTTCCCGTTAGCCCTGTTTCACCATTTCTTACAATAAATTTTACACCGCTGATCCATTCATAAACAACTGCCCCAGGGACAAGCCTACTGCCAATTTGCCACCGTAAGAAACGCATTATTGGTTTTATTTTCTGGCCATTATTAACAGGATGATCCAAAATAAACTTTAAAATCTTGAGAAAGGGCATACTATACCTTTGATCGAAAAATATTTCACAAATAAACTTTTATTTAAACATAAAAGGCAATCACTTAATTCCATTATTATTACTAACCATAGCGGAGCTATTATGTGGAAGCTGTAATTCACAAGGCCAATATAGTGTTGACTTTTTACATGGTACTTTTTATATAAAGCAGAATTCATTATTGCAAGCTTACTCTAATCTCGTTTTTTTAAGAACAAGCCTATAAATGAAATCGTTATGAACATCCTGGAAAAATCTGATGAAGCGTATGACTCCCCTTTCATAGTTGCTATTAAAAACACTGAAATAAAAAGAGATAAAATCATTACGAACTGTTTTTTTGACTGTGCAAGAAATCTTGAGGCAGAAACAAACAATAAATAATAAAGATACATCAATAGGAATAATAGCCCTAGCCCTCCTTGCTGTAATAATCTGATAAACCCGATATCAGAATAGCATTGCGAATCTAAACTACAGACATGGCCACCACCAAAGACCCAGCCGAAGAAACTCTCAGGCCAGTGTAGCATTAAGTTTAGGTCACTAATTGTTGTCAGCTCTTCAGGCTCATTGTTGAAAAACTGAGTCACACCAGTCACCCACCACCTAATCAGTACGGCTGATTCCAATCTTATCTCTAATATCAAAAAGATAATGATAAAAAAAACAGCTAGTAGTCCCAAAAAAAAGTACGCTTTTAATCTGGAAATTCTTATTGATAATGTACAAGTCTGGATAATTGCAAAAATAATTGGAATGCATCCAATTCTTCCATTAAGTAAGGAAATAAAAAAACCCATTAATAATAAAAGAGAGATCGTAATAGTATTATTGTAATTCCAGCCAATAATACATAATGCTGAAGCTAACCCTGCGGCCATCGGCAGCCCATAGAGATGATGCTGGCTTAGACCATAGCCACGAAAAGAAAGGGCATTCTGAAATGCTTCACCTTCATATGTCAAATGATTATAGAGTAAACTTAGCAACCAAGAGCGCTGCTCAGGAAAAACAAACATCAAAATAGAAAGTAAAGCTTGAAAAAATAAGAATATAAACAAAATTTTGTAGCAATCATCCGGAGTTTTAACATATTTGAAATGATACAAAATAACTGCGATCAAAAATCCTTCAATCAGAGGCCTAATGAATTTCAAAGTTAATTCAATACTTCCTCCCGAAATAACAATCGCATAAATAATTAAAAGTGCAATTCCATAAAACTCTTTACTCGAATAAGGGAGTTTAAGAAAAATAGCAACAAAAATTGAAAAAATGAAGTAGAATAGCTGTATTGAAATAGGCAGTGTATTAGCAACACTTACCCCAAAAATAAAAATAAGAGCTGGTATAAATACTCTTAAACCAAGTACTCCATTGTTTTCTCCTAATAACATAAAGAGCTTCATTTAGAGAAAATTATTTTTATCAACACCCAGTAAAATCGATAATCACCTAATGCAAATCCTGCCGATTTCCAATAACTAAATGCTTTAGATTTGTTAACCCGTGAAAGCATGAGTGCATTTCGAAGCGACCACTCTCTTAAAACCTCTTTCTTGTTTCTAATACCATCAGAATAATATTGTACGATTTTGAAGTGACTATCTAACACTTTTTCATTGTAAAGCATGTGTGTATTTGTATGATGATGCCGGTAATATGTGAGCTTCTTTTTTATAACCTTTGCATAGCCACCATCTTTTAATAATTGCAACCACAACGCCAAGTCTTCCACATAAAACTCAGGATTTATCTCGCCCGTCGTATCGAAATCTTTTTTTTTGAACATAACTGATGCAGGCGGTAGATCAGCCTTCATTAATACATCGATAAAAGCATATTTTTCTATATCCCGTGTAGAATATTCAATTTCACAAATAATATTTGAATTTGAGTCAATTGCAAAGCCTTCTGTAAAGAGTATCTTTAGATTATCATCAGCTTCAAATACTTCCACCTGCTCTTTGATTTTATCAATATGAAAATAATCATCAGATGCACAGACGGCAATATATTTACCTGAGGCAAGACCTATTCCAGTATTTAATGAATCAATTATTCCCTTATTCTTACTTTTTCTAAAAACATGAATTTTTTCTGAAGCAGCTAACGTAGATACATATTCAGAAGTACCATCACTTGAATTATCATCGACAATAATCAGTTCAATATTCCGGTAGGTTTGACTCATAATAGAAGCAATAGTTTGCCCTATATAATCTAAATGATTGTATGAGGGGACAATAACAGAAACTAAAGGCTGACTCTCTACCACAGTTTTTTTCCTGCACTATAACAATAAAACACTATTAATCACGTACAACGTTACGTAAATTAAAAAAAACAAAAAGAAAATAAAAAAGATAATTTAACAGGTAAGAAATAGTAACACCCTGCAGACCAAACTCTTGAATGAAGCAGTAAGACAATCCTACAAAGCTTAGTGCACCACCCAATTCTGTTAGAACAAACCATTTTGTAGCGCCCTTCGCTAACATAGGAAATGCGTACAGCCATGCAACCACCTTTACAGTATCACCCAATAGCTGAATAGCGAATAAATCACGGGCAGGACTGAAGCTTTCAGTGAAAAGTAGTGTTATCACCAAGTCTCTGAGTAGATAAATGCTAACCGCCAAAAGCATGACCACCGGCAAGACTATTTTAAGTGTGCTCTGAATTTCTTGTCTGATCGATGAATAACCATTTAGTTGAGATAGTCTTGGCAAAAAGTAGGTACTAAGCGCCATCGTAATAACACCAAGATATACCTCTGAAATTTTCCAAACTGCCTGCCAATAACCAGCGTGCTCCCAACCCACTCTTGCAACCAAGAAATTACGAATCAGTAATAGAGCAACCGGAAAAGTTATACTAGAGGTTAGGGCCATTAGTACATAACTACCAATAGCCTTCCGTTGTACATTTCCTGACTTTCCTAGCCACAGTGAAAATCTGAACCAGGGTTGATTGAAGGAGAAAACTGTTAGTACAAATCCAATCAGTCCCATTTGAATGGCTGCCGCCAATAGTGCACCTGACAAACCCTCTATTAAAATCAAAAACACCATCACTGAGCTTGAAGCTACAGTTGCCAAGGCACCCATAACTACATAACGTCGATATTGCTGCTGACCATTGATCACTGAGGTAATCAACGTTCCAATTGCCGAGAAGGGTAATACCAGAACAGTTATGTAGATTAACCAGTAGTATTCAGTGCTTTCAAATAGCCAATAAGAAAGATGTCTGGCAAATATGATACCTGAGGGAATTAGAATGACAGCAAAAAGTAATATCCATTCACTGGCAGCCTTCCACCAAGGAGAGCATGCCTCGAAGCCCTCCCTATAATTTTCAGCAGTATACCGAACGATGCCACTTCCCACCGGTGCACTCATAATTCCTGAAAGGGAACTAACAACGTTCTGTATTTGGCCAAGCATTGCCATTCCAGTTGGACCGGTATAAATAGCAACGACTTTAGCGATTAAAAACCCCGTCATCATCCTGAACAGAGTCAGCAATCCTGTCAGAAAGGTAATCTTCAGTAAACGCTTCATCCCTTAAACCCATTAAGTGCGTCAACTACTAAGTTCACTTCATTGTCATTAAGTACTGGACTTATTGGGATACTTAGTACTTCTTGGTGCAACTGCTCTGATAGAGGATACGATTGCTTGTTCCAACTACTGTAGGCTGGTTGATGATGGGGCGGTGTAGGGTAATGTACAAGTGTACTAATTTCTTTATCTTGTAAATAAGATAATAAAGCATGCCTATTGCTGCTGCGAATCACATAGAGGTGCCACACATGTGTCTCAGGGCTTGTAAGATGGGGCAGCATGACCAATGGGTTTTTTATTTTGTCTGAATATTGTTTGGCAATCCACTGCCGTGCCGCCGTTTCTATGTCAAGATAACGAAGCTTCACTCTTAGCATCGCCGCTTGAATTTCGTCTAAACGGCTATTAACACCACGATAAAGGTTTTTATACTTTTCATGCGATCCGTAGTTACGAATAGCTCTTATGGCGACTGCCAGATCTTGGTCAGAGGTAGTTACAGCACCAGCATCACCCAGTGCTCCCAGGTTTTTACCTGGATAGAAACTAAAACCAGCTGCATCTCCGAGACTCCCAACCTTCTTCCCTTTATATATTGCACCATGAGCCTGAGCACAGTCTTCAATCACTTTCAGTTCATACTTTTTGGCTATGGTATTAATCTCTTCCATGGCAGTTACCTGACCATAGAGGTGAACAGTCAGGATAGCTTTTGTTTTTTCAGTAATATGCTGTTCTATCAGTGACGGGTTGAGGTTATAGGTTCGTAGATCAGGCTCCACAAGTACTGGTTTCAGACCATTTTCAGATATTGCTAAAATTGAAGCAATATAGGTATTTGCAGGCACAATGACTTCATCACCCTCTGCCATAATACCCAACTCCTTATAGGCTCGAAGTATCAGTACTAATGCATCAAGACCATTAGCCACTCCTAGGCAATATTCCGCTTGACAGTACTTGGCAAACTCTTTTTCAAATTGCTCGACTTCATTCCCAAGAACATACCAGCCTGAATCGATAACACGCGTAGTCGCTTCAATCAGTTCTTCACGGTATTGAGCATTGATTGCTTGTAAATCCAAAAATGGAATCACTGATAAATTCCTATGCAAAGCTTAGATAGACTCAAAAAACGATTTTGAAATATGGTTTCCATTTTGCACTACATAGTCTTTTACTGTAAGACCACAATAATCTCTGATATCAATTTTACCGCCCATATCAATAATCTCTTCGATTAATTTTGTATCGCCAGACTTCTCTAAATAGTCCTTTGCAAACATAAGAACAGTTGTACCCTTGTTATTCTGATCATTTATTGCTGCACCTTTACTTACAAGGATACTGACTATATCAATAAATCCATAATATGCGGCAACAATTATTGGGCTCCAACCTTTACTATTTTTCTCATTAATAAGAAATGAGTTTTCTGAAAGCTTGTTGATCAATTCTTTATCACCTGCCTTACATGCTTTTAACATTTTTTCAAGTGAGTCTTTATACAAACATAAGTTATAATCTATGGTTGAAAAGATTAATTTATCATCATCTTCATTGATAAGCTTTCCGGATTTTTCAGTGCTTCTATGCTCTAGAATTTTGACACCAAAAATACTATGACCTCCAATATTTGGTAGCTGATAATCCCTGAAAGTAAATGCTTTTATCTGGTTGGCAATTTCAAAAGCAGATTTATTAAAGTCAAACATTAAATTTGAGTAGTCAATGGATTTCTGACTGTAATAACTTGAATTCCGAAACCTCTGAGGAGTGGAGTTAACTTCACCACTAATTAGTGATTCAATATTTTTAATTACCAGCCTAGTGCCATGCGTGATGTACTTTAAATAGAGTGATTTTGCCGTTTCGTTCTCATCAAGGTTGAAATCTAGCTGACTTATTATATCACCAGTGTCAATGCCGCTGTCGATTTTATGTAAAGTAACTCCACTTTTATCTTCACCATTTAGTATTGGCCAAACGGATGTATACATTCCTTTATATTTAGGAAGTAATGAGAAATGGATGTTATATAAATTGTCGTGTTTAAATAATTCTGGTTTTACGATACGGTCAAACTCTAAAGATAAAAAAACAGAATTTTCTAGTGAGTATGCTTCCTCTAGTGTGATTACCGGTATGCTATTTTGCTCACTAAACTTCGCAAAGGATCTCTGAAAACCATCAATCCCCTTGTCTGTTCTATTAATTACTGAAAAAACACAATGCAATGGAAATTTTTTGATAATATATGCTGCTACATCGACAGCTATATTATTTTTCCCAGCTATAATAATATTCATTATTAAACTTCTTTGAGAAAATCGTTGTAATCTCTAATGTAATCAGATTCATCATACAGTTCACTAGCCAGTACCATCAGTACGCAGTCATCAGTGAAATTATACATTTCATGCCAAATATTCTTCCCGATATAGAGGCCGACTGCTGGCGAATCTAGGCGACAGTCTACTTTTCCTTTGCCATTATCCAACAAAAATGAACAGGCGCCCTTTACACAGATCGCCACCTGTTCAAGAGCTTTGTGGGCATGGAAGCCTCTACGAGTGTTTGCCGGTGTGCCGTAAATGTAATAAACCCGCTTAATCTCGAAGGGAACATTCTGGCCCTGTTCTAGCGCAACCAGCCCCCCCCGGTAATCTTTGATCTCTTTAAAATGTATAAATTCTGGTTCTATCATCACGTTTTTTGTCTCGCTTCAAAAGCCAGCCTTATCAGATATTGACCATAACTGGTTTTGCCCAGTGCTTCACCTTTGTTATGAATATCTTCGAGGCTGACCCAATTATTATTGAAAGCAATTTCCTCCAGACACGCGACTTTCATGCCCTGCCGGTGCTCAATGGTCTGGACAAAATGACCTGCTTCAAGAAGCGCATCATGAGTACCAGTATCCAGCCAGGCGAAGCCACGACCAAGTAGCTCAACATGAAGCTGATTTTGTTCCAGATAGACACGATTCAAGTCGGTAATTTCCAGCTCGCCTCTCTCTGATGGTTTAATCTCACGAGCTAAATTAACGACATTATTATCATAAAAGTACAAGCCGGTTACGGCATAGTGGGACTTGGGCTTTTTGGGCTTTTCTTCAATCGATGTGGCTTTTCCAAAATCATCAAAAGTGACCACACCAAAGCGTTCTGGATCACCAACCCGGTATCCAAATACAGTTGCCCCCTCTTCTCTGGCTGCGGCTTCCTGTAATTTCGGGGTAAAGCCCTGTCCGTAGAAAATATTATCACCCAATACCAGGGCAACTTTATCACTTCCGATAAAGTTTCGGCCTATGGTAAAAGCCTGAGCCAACCCTTTTGGTTCAGCCTGAATGGCGTAGCTCAGATTAATACCAAACTGGCTACCATCGCCCAGTACATTAAAAAAATTAACCTGATCTTCAGGGGTGGTAATAACCAGAATGTCCCTAATTCCTGCCAACATAAGTACTGACAGGGGATAATAGATCATTGGTTTGTCATAAACCGGTAGGAGTTGCTTGGATACTCCTTTGGTAATTGGATGCAACCGGGTACCACTGCCACCGGCCAAGATAATTCCTTTCATTGTTTATTCCTGAATTGACCCCAGTCGTTCCCGTCGATAACTGCCATCCAGTACATGTAAGCACCATTCACTATTATCAAGATACCATTGCACTGTTTTGCGCAATCCGGTTTCGAATGTTTCTTGAGGCTTCCATTCAAGTTCTCTCTCAATTTTTCCTGCATCAATAGCATACCTCTGATCGTGGCCTGGTCTGTCCGACACAAAAGTAATCAGATCTTTATAATATGCCACGCCTTCAGGTTTATCAGGCATGAGTTCTTCCAACAAGTCACAGATGGCTTGTACTACCTCGATATTCTGTTTTTCATTCCACCCACCAATATTATAAGTTTCTCCAATTTTACCCTCTGTAACCACTTTATAAAGTGCACGTGCATGGTCTTCAACATAAAGCCAGTCACGAACTTGCTGACCCTTTCCATACACTGGAAGCTGTTTACCATCCAATGCATTGAGAATAACTAATGGTATAAGCTTCTCAGGAAAGTGGTATGGGCCATAATTGTTTGAGCAGTTAGTAATAACAACTGGAAGTCCATAAGTACGATACCATGCTCTGACCAAATGATCTGCTCCCGCTTTACTGGCAGAATAAGGAGAGCTAGGAGCATATGGTGTACTCTCTGTAAACAGTTTTTCAGAATTACTTAAATCACCGTATACTTCATCAGTGGAAACATGATGAAATCGAAAAAGTGCCTTCTTTTTAGTGTCCAATTCGCTCCAGTACTTCCGCACTACTTCCAATAATGTGTATGTACCAACTATATTCGTCTGAATGAACTCTGCAGGACCATCAATGGAGCGATCAACATGACTTTCTGCTGCCAAATGCATTACCAAATCAGGTTGATACTTAATAAATATTTGAGCAATAGTATCAGCACTACATATATCAGCCTCAACAAACTGATAGCGATCATTATCTGCTACATCGATTAATGATTCCAAGTTTCCTGCGTAGGTAAGCTTATCAATATTTACCAGGTTATGAGTCGTATTATTTATCAAATGCCTTACAACAGCAGAGCCTATAAAGCCGGCTCCACCTGTAACAAGTATCGTTTTATTCATAAATACCTTTTTTAAGCCCGTTAAGCACACAACCGGAAACATTAACACCCCCAAGCTGCAAGCGACGCTTAGCCATTTTAATTTCATAGGTCGTGGTTGTTTCTGCACGAACAACCATTATGCAAACATCACATAATCCACCAATAATCACTGAGTCGCTGCAATCTAAAATGGCAGCAGAGTGGATCAAGACTACGTCATAATGGGATGAAAAGACTTCTAACAATTGTCCGAGAACTGGTTGCATTAATAATTCGGATGGGCTGTCAGTTGAGTTATGCTCAGTTATCAGATCCAAGTTGTCTTGTAATGATACAATCGCTCTCAAATAATTTTTCTCTATATCAGTTCCACTTTGCAGTAAGTCAGATAGGCCTATTTGAGTTTTAACAGACTCCTTATATTCATTTACCTTGCGTAAATCAGCATCAATTAACAAGACCTTTTTACCAGCTTTCGCTAATAACTTAGCAAGATTTACAACTACCGAGCATTTTTCTTCAGCTGTGGTTGGGCTGCAAACCAACACTCGATTAGTTGTGCTATTTCCAAGCAGGTAGAGCAAATTAGTTCTTAGCTCTCGGATACCTTCAAGGTCTCTATCAACCACAGAGGCCAGCACACTCATCTGAGCTTTATTTTCCAACTCTACGGCTGTCCTTACTCCTCTGCGAAATACTTCCTGGAAAAATACAGCTATAGCACCCAACCCAACCCCTAACATCAATGCAAACATAATTATCAGTTTGTATTGGGGATACGCTGATTTTACATCCACTTCCGGGCGGTTAAGCACATAAACACCAGATCCTGCCAGGTCTTTAGCCTGCTTCAACATTACTTGTTGATGAAGGGCATCAGTGTAACGGGCGCGAGTCTCTACCAAAGCATTCTCAAGCTTTAATAACAACATACTCCCCTGTTTATCAGGCATCTTTGAAACCGCAACCTCAGCCTCAAATAACACAGCTCCCGCTTCCTTCAAATCACTATAGCTTAGCGCAACACGATTATTAACTACGGTAACCACCCTATCCAGCGTCGCCTGAAACTTCTCACCACCCTGCTGAATAAAATAGTTAGTGATCCGTTCCAGTTGACTGACGATTTCTTGTGAGTCATTTCCTTTCAGGGAAATCTCAATAATACCAGCACCCTTCACTTTTTCCTTGACTATATAATTGTTCAAAAACTCATTAACATTTAGTTTTTGTTCACCTAGCCCAAGAAGGGATGCACGCACAAAATCAGTAGTCTTTAATAGTTCAATTTCTGCTGCCAGTGATGGTTTTTCCAATTTAACATTACCCACCCCATGCAAAGCAATGATGAATTCACTCTGGTTATAATCTACTTTAATAAGTGCACTGGCTCTCCATACCGGCTTTACCATTAAAAGATAGAGTAAACACACAGACAAGCAGATTAGCGTTGACACAATTATCAAACGCTTTTCTCTCAACAACATCCAGCCAATATCAGATAAAGAAATCATATCGGCATCCATGTTTTGGATGACATAACGGTCAGGATTATTTGTCATTAGAACATGTTCTTCTTGGAAGTTACTTTAACGATATAAAAGACTAAATTTATTTTAATGAGGAATAACTAAACCTATCATTAATATTTTATTTACAAGGTCAAAAAGACTATTTCACTGCAAAAGGATACCTTTTTTATATATAATACCAATGGACAGCCTAGGCTATCTACGCGCATTGGACGATACAGTCTAGCCTAGGCAAAAAATTAAATTTCACCTACCAATTACTCGCCATTCTCTATTTCAGTCTTTTTCGCTGCTGAGCTTTTCGATTCAAAAACGATATCTTTTTTCAACCTATATTTTTTACTCATAACACCAAGCTTTGTTCCAGACACTTTCACAATAAATGCGAAATAAACACAAAACAAACCTAGGAATACAAACAATTGAAAACTCTCCCGGACTTCATAAGTATGCAAAAAAACGCCAAAAGCATTGACTATCAACTGAGCTACTAAAAGGAAAACCAGCACTACTCCAGTGCTATAGCCTTTGTCTAGAAGAACATGATGGACATGGGAACGATCCGGCATAAAAGGGTTTTTCCCTCTCATCGATCTACGAATCGTAGTTGCCACCATATCCATTAATGGTAAACCGAGTACAAACAAAGCAGTAGCAGGCTCAATAAATGCTGGACGAAGAGGGAGATAATCCTGTGACGAACGAATCAGAAGCCATACCAGAGTAAAACCGAGCAGCATTGATCCAGCATCCCCAAGAAATACTTTTTTGAACCCCGGATATAGCTGTAAATTAAAGGCAAGAAAGGCCCCCAAACCGGCAATAATTGAAATTATTGGAACAAGTGAAGATCCTGTGTCACCTAACAAAACAACAAATGTACACATTGATAATAGGCAGAGGCCAGCAGCAAGACCATCAATACCATCTATCATATTAAGACAGTTTATCGTTCCAAATACAGCGATGATGGTAAAAGGCACCGCTATAAACATCGGCATGTGAATATTACCAAAACCAAATAAGTTACCAAGGTCAGACAATACGACGCCTGCACCAAAAATCATCATACATGCTGCAATAACTTCCGCAAGCAACCGGATTCTGACCCCTAATCCAAAGCGGTCATCATAAGCACCTGTAAAAACCATAAGTGCAGCCGCAGCCAAAAAATAGTATAGCTCTGCCCCAGCCTTTCCCCATATCAAACTAGTTACCGTTACAGTAAAAAATAGCGCAACACCACCAATCATAGGGGTTGCCTCATCATGCTGCTTTCTGCCACCCGGCTTATCCATTAGACCAAACCGGTATGCTAAGGGCTTCAGGAATTTTATTAGAATGGCTGTAAAAAAGAAGGTAAGTATTAGCTTTATAAGTTGTTCAATCATACATACAAGCCGAAAAGTACGCTACCGCCCGTCGACTTAAGCATATGTCGAAACAGCTGCACGGAAAACAACAAGCATGATCGAGCAACTCGTTGCATCAGCGTAAAGTTTTATATATCAATCTAACGTAAAAGGAACTCTAAAGGCCTTCTACGTTAGAAGTTTCACAAGACGGAGCATTCTACACGACAATCGTAAAGTTATCACGGCAGGAAAACCTTTTATGCATGATTTCTATAAGGACTATATTGAGATCGTCGGATTTCTGTGGATTGAGTCCTTAAATATAAAGCTATTGTGATAGCTGCCCTCTCAATTTGATAACTAAATCATAGGTTGACTTCAACATTTCCAGTCAAGAACTCAGACCAAAGCTGTTTACAGCACCCTTCACTCTGGATCAGTGCTCTGCTACTTTACCAGATCCTTACAAGCCGCTTCAGCAACCCCGGAATCGATTAGCTAGTGGCGCTTAACCGCCTGATGGTAATTCATTAACTGGTGATTGTTTGCAAAATAGTTCACAGCTTTGAAGCGCTTCTCTGTTATTACGATTGTCTTTTTCGCGAGCTGTGCAGTTCAGTTTCTTGGATGTTTTTTTGACTGCTCCACGTTTGTTTTTCAAACCATGCAGCCGTCTTCAAGCCACTGGCGTCACTTCGCCTTACTAGCTGGAAACAATGCTTCTTCCGCTACTGCTAAATACTTAGATGCATGATAAAAATCGAGCATCTGCCCAGAGGTGTGTTGTCTCTAATAACTTCAATTTCATCTATCACCGTCATCTAACCCCATTTAAGTAACATTTGGGCAGGACACTTTAGCTCTGCAACCTCCTCATCGAGCTTGCTCATAAAGCCTTGTTTAACATATTCTCGCGAACTGGTGGCTGCATAAATCCCGTGAAACCTGCCTACACCTGCAGAATATAGGCTCAACACCCCTCACACGGCTTCCCGCCAGACTTCTTCACAAATCAGCAGGCAGTTAATGACGAGCTAAAGTACATATTTTAGATTCACTTCAGCTTGCAAAGTACACAATGACGATCAATAGGAACGTAGTAAAGATATCTTGCCCAGCAGTGCTTCTGATTACGGAACGACAGCTGCCATTAACCGATTATATGTTGAAGCTGTTCTCTGGAGAGTCTGAACTGGAGAGCCCTGGAGATATTTACCAGAAAAGTTTTGCAGCTGGCACAATCGATACAATCGGTGGTGCTCAAAAGGTATTTGGGAGAAAGCCTTCGAAGCATTAAGCTCCGATCGTGATATGAAACACCTCATGTTTGACGAATCAATTGTTACCATATCCCGGCAAAGCGGCTCGATCTAATGAAGCCGCAGGTAAATCGAAAGGTGGATTAACCACCAAGATTCATGCTTCAACTGATGCCTTAGAAAACACGTTTCCCTTCATTATCACAGCTTGTCAAGTATCAGAATATGTTCAGGCCAATGCCACGATCAATGGATTGAGCTCGGATTTTATTCTTGCAGGTAAAGGTTACGACTCGAATGAGTTCATCAAATCGATTGAGATATCAGGAGCTCAGTCGGTAACCCAACACAAGAGCAACAGGTTAAATTAGAGGACTTATGATAAAGAGGTCTATAAAGAACATTATCTGATTGAATACTTATTTCAAAAGCTAAAGTACTTTCGACGTGAAGCCACGCAACACGCTATAAAAGGCCGACAAGAAGCTATATGGGCATGTAGCGGCCTTAATGATCGAAATTGTATAGTCCTGCCGATCTGTTGCTTGAAATTCGTACTCATCTCAAACGACTGACTCGAAGAATAATATACTTCTTAAAGACCAGAAGAAGTGCGTGACAAGGTTATCTGCGAACCCATCTTCAGAATATGGCATCTCTTATTCCAAACATCACCAACAATGAACAAGAATCCTCAACCGACTGCAATGAAAATCACAAACCCCATTAGGGAACATAGCGAACAACAATACCATCAAGCCCCATCTCTTTCTTAATGGTGACTTTCAGCTGCTGCAGCTCATTCGGTCGCACTTCAGGACCGATATAGACCCGATAAAATATCTTCCCCTTCTCCGTAGAAATTGTCTTCTGAAAAGCACTGTACCCCTTGCTTTTCAGCTGCTCCTCCAGGTTACGGGCATTATTTTTATCGGCGAAGGTTGCCAGCTGCAGGGACCAGGCTTTCAGGTACCCCTTCTCATCCACGCCGCTTGCCTGGTCAGCACGTTCGCTTTCTGGCTCGAGAATTATCTCCGAAGAAGAAGACACCACTTCAACAATATCCTGCGGGACATCAAGCTGATCAACAAATGCAGGAACCGGGGGTGAGTCCTGCTGTGGCGCTTCAGGGGAGGATCTGGAGGTTACCAGTGGATGAGATTCTCCCCCCCTGAACAGCGCAGGGGCGAGAATGATCAATAAGGCCAGCAATACGACAGCACCTATTAGTCTTTGCTTAAGTCCCTCGCCCAAGATACGCTCCAAATGTGCACGACAGGAAGAATGTTAGTAGTTATATAGTTTCAACTTAGCGGCTGCTGGTCAAGGCAGCAGATACCGTCATAAAGGATCCTGTGACCAGCACCCTATCTCCACCAGTAGAGCTTGCAAGAGCATGATGCAATGCTTCAGCAACACTTTCATAGTTATTGACCACATATTCTCGTGCAATCAGCTTTTGTGCCAGCTCTTGTTCAGGCAGCGCCCTTGGAGACTCAAACTGCGCAACATACCACTCATCAATATTGTTGCTTAAGCAGTCGACAACCGCCATGTAGTCCTTATCCTTACACATGGCAATAACAGCTCTTGTGTTACCGTCAACCGGAGACTCATCAAGACGCTGCTTCAGCATTTCTGCTGCCTGGGGATTGTGGGCAACATCCAGCACAACCTCGATTGACTCACCCGATTCGTTTTTCATAGCCAACTTCTGGAATCGCCCCGTAACCGATACCCGCGATAAGCCTTCTCGAACAGCCTCAATGGCAATAGGTTCCGGTAAAAATTGCAGCGCCTGCAATGCAGTTGCCGCATTATCAATTACCACACTGGGAACAGGCAGGTTTTCCAGCTTCCGATTCTCACCACCTGACCAACTCCAGCTACTACCTTCCCTTTCAAGTGTAAACGCCTCCCCTTTGCAATAAAGAGAGCTGCCAAGGCGTCCTGCCATTTCAGTGATTGCATCTGGCACTGGCTGATCACCAAATATCGCGGGCTTATTGGAGCGGAATATACCTGATTTCTCTTTGGCAATGGCTTCAATGCTATAACCCAGGTACTCCTGATGATCAAGCGCCACCGTAGTTATTACCGACACATCCGGGTCAACCACATTCGTCGCATCCAGACGCCCACCCAAACCAACTTCCATCAGTGCTACATCCACCTTCGCTCGTTTAAAGCAGTCGACGGCTGCCAGCGTGGCAAATTCAAAATAGGTTAACCATGTCGTTTTTCTGCCATCATTAATCTTCTCAAATGAATCACATAACCAGTCATCACTCACCGGTTCGCCATTAATACGAACTCGTTCGTTAAACTTGAGAAAATGGGGTGAGGTAAATAACCCAACTTTATACCCGGCTGACAGCAAAATAGCCTCAAGAACCGCCAGTGTTGAGCCTTTGCCATTGGTCCCTCCCACCGTAATAACGAACGGTGCGGGCTTGAGCAAATCGAGCCTCTCACCCACCAGCCGAATCCGGTCCAACCCAAAGTCGATCTCGTGCTCTGGACGCGTCTCCTCCATCCAGGTTAACCATTGAGCCAGATTTTTTTCTTTCTGTTCAAAAGAGTTTTCAAAAGAGGACAACGTCACTTCTCCAGACGATCAGTTATAAGGCAAGTATTAGAACGATAAAGACAGAGAATAATACGCAATTACATAGAAAGAAAAAGGCCGGTTAGAAAAAACCGGCCTTAGGAGGGATTAAGCAACTTCTGCTGTCTCAGCAAATTCTACATCAGAATCGGGCTTACCCTGCATTTTGCGACAGAGCCTGGCAATAGTGGACCGCAGCTCTGATCGAGAAACAATCATATCAATCGCGCCATGATCCAGAAGAAATTCACTGCGCTGGAAACCTTCAGGCAGCTTTTCCCTTACTGTCTGCTCAATAACCCTGGGGCCAGCAAAACCAATCAGAGCTCCCGGCTCAGCCATGTTGACATCACCCAGCATGGCAAGACTCGCAGAAACGCCACCGTACACCGGATCAGTCATCACAGAGATATAAGGAATACCTGCCTGGCGCATTCTTTCCAGGGCTGCACTGGTCTTCGCCATCTGCATCAGAGAAAACAGAGCTTCCTGCATTCGAGCACCACCACTGGCAGAAAAACAGATCAGGGGCATCTTTTCTTCGAGGCATAACTCGGCAGCTCGGGCAAACTTTTCCCCGACCACAGAGCCCATGGAGCCGCCCATAAACGAAAACTCAAAAGCAACGGCAGCTACCGGAATTTCCTCGACGGTACCTCGCATGGCAATCAGAGCATCCTTTTCGCCCGTTTGTTTTTGAGCTGCTGCCAGTCGATCACGATACTTTTTCGTATCACGAAACTTCAAGCGGTCATTGGGCTCAAGGTCAGCAAACAGCTCCTCTTTTCCTTCCCGGTCAAGAAAGTAATCGAGCCGTGTGCGGGCACTGATTCTCATGTGATGCTGACACTTGGGACAAACACCCAGATTTCTGTCCAGCTCTGGACGATAGAGAACGGCCTCGCATTTCACGCATTTGCGCCACAATCCTTCTGGCACATTACTGCTCTTCTGCTCACTGGCAGAACGCGATAACGATGGAATCAGTTTATTGACTAACCAGTTGCTCATTCATTCATCCTGTCATCTATAAAGCTGTCTAAAAGTAATCTCGTTAAATCTGATATTTCGATCAGATGCGCACTTAAAGACAGCTTCAGGAGAGCTTTACCTAAGAGCCTGTTCTTATTACCAATTCCACCTTCTAAACATGAACTGCGCAGCCATTTTGGCCAGCTGGATCTTCGTTGGAACTCCTCGCAATAGCCCGGCTATTACTCGTCATTCCGCCTTGCCCAGCTCTCCAAAATAGCTTGCTCGATATCATATCTAGAAGGCGAAATTGGTATTAATCTTTCGCGGGCAGCAAACGCCCATAAAACGCCTCAGTTTTTCAGTTTTCTTCGTTACATAGCACCACTATGCGCCTCAAAAAAACGAAAAACTGAGACATTTTCTCTACGCTTTCACTATCCACGTAAGATTATGAACAGGCTCCAAAAGCCCTCCAAGGGAGGCAGTTAGATAGCCTCAAACCACCCACCCTGTTTCATCTGTCCATAGCTGAGCGCATTTCGGCAATTCTGCTGGCAACACGGTCAATGGAGGCCTGCCCCTCACTGCCATACTGAGCCAACTCAGATACCAGAACACTGCCCGCAATAACACCATCTGCTGTTCGCCCAATAGCAGCAGCAGACTCACCATCACGGATACCAAAGCCAACACACACCGGAACATTGGCAAAGCGCCGGATGTGATTGACCCGCTCTTCAACTTCTGCAGTATTTAATGTTGCCGCACCCGTTACTCCTTTCAGAGAAACGTAGTAAAGGTAACCACTGGCTACACTGCAGATCTTCGCAATTCGCTCATCGGATGTGGTTGGTGTAATCAGGTTAATCATGTCCATACCGCGATCATGCAGCATACCCAGGAAATCACCTGCCGCTTCCGGTGGCAGATCCACCATCAGCACACCATCAACACCCGCCTGACTGGCCAACTCAACAAACCGGTCGTATCCCATGATTTCTACCGGATTGAGATAACCCATCAGGACAATCGGTGTGACATTATCCCTTTCCCGGAATTCAGAAACCATTGCAAAAACGTCATACAATGTAACACCTTGTGATACAGCACGCTCATGCGCCTGGGCAATCACCGGGCCATCCGCCACCGGGTCCGAGAAAGGAAAGCCCAGCTCAATCATATCCGCACCACTGTCAACCAGGTGATGCATAACATCGACGGCCTTTCCCGGAGGGTCACCGGCAAGAATATAGGGTATCAAGGCTTTACGCTCACACCCCTTTAACGTTTCAAAACAGGCTTTGATTCTGTTCGCTTCAAGACTCATGCTGTGCCCACCTTATACTTCGAGGCCGTCAATGGCGGCAACGGTATGAATATCCTTATCACCACGGCCTGACAGGTTACAGATAATGATCTGATCTTTGTCCATCGTGGGCGCGAGTTTATCAACCCACGCCAGGGCGTGAGCACTTTCCAGCGCAGGCATAATACCCTCAAGACGGGTCAGCTTACGAAACGCCGCCAGAGCCTCTTCATCCGTTGCCGCCGGGTATTGTGCACGACCTATATCTTTCAGGTAGCTATGCTCTGGCCCAACACCGGGGTAGTCCAACCCTGCTGACACCGAGTGACTTTCAATAATCTGACCATGATCGTTGGTCATCAGATAGGTTCTTGCGCCCTGAAGCACCCCCGGACGACCGGAACTCATACGGGCTGCATGCTTATCAGTATCAACACCATGACCTGCAGCTTCCACACCGTACAGTTTAACGTCTTTATCTTTGATAAATTCGTGGAACAGCCCCATGGCATTTGAGCCACCACCAACACAGGCAACCAGTGCATCAGGAAGACGACCTTCCTTTTCCAGAATCTGCCGACGGGCTTCGCGGCCAATAATACTCTGCAGATTGCGCACCATTTCAGGGTAAGGCGACGGACCGCAAACCGTACCCAGCAGATAGAAGGTATCCTCAGGACGCGCCACCCAGTCCCTGAGCGCTTCGTTAATGGCGTCTTTAAGCGTTTGGGACCCGGTCTCAACAGGTACAACGGTGGCTCCCAACAGCTTCATGCGATAGACGTTCAATGCTTGACGCTTAACGTCTTTGGCGCCCATATAAACGACACACTCAAGCCCAAGGCGAGCGGCCACGGTCGCTGAGGCAACACCATGTTGACCGGCACCGGTTTCCGCAATAATCCGGGTTTTACCCATATGTTTGGCCAGCAGCGCCTGACCAACCGCATGATTGATTTTATGAGCACCGGTATGATTAAGGTCTTCACGCTTCAGGTAGATCTTTGCGCCACCAAGTTCCTTAGTCCACCGCTCAGCATAATAGAGGGGAGATGGACGACCGACGAAGTCAGCCAGATCACGATCAAAATCTTCCTGAAAGTTCTTGTCCCGCCAGAGCTCACGCCAGGTGCTGTCCAGGTCTTCCAGCGCACCCATCAGGGTTTCGGCCACGAAACGTCCACCGTAACGGCCAAAATGCCCCATTAAATCTGGTTGATCGTACTTGTGTTCTTCAGAGGAACGCACGAGGGATTCAGAATTTTCTTGATCGACCATCATCTTCCCGCCGCCTTGATAAAGGCTTTGATTTTGTCGTGATCCTTAATGCCAGGCTGGCTCTCTACACCACTGCTGACATCAACTCCATAGGGTCGAACCCTGTTAATTGCCTGAGCGATATTGTCAGGACTTAAACCTCCGGCAAGCACCACAGGTTTATTCAGCTCATGGGGTATCAAATCCCAGTCAAAGGATTCACCGGTACCACCTACCTCCCCGGGCTTATAACTGTCCAGAAGGTAGCCACAGGCCGTTGTATAGGGAGCCACCATTTCTGCTACTGCAATGTCTGGTCGAACACGGAAGGCCTTCATATAACGTACTCCCCAGCGGGCGCACTCGGCTTCCGGTTCATTTCCATGAAATTGCAGGAGAGAAAGAGGGACTGCATTCAGCACCGATTGAATCAGTTCATCTGAGGCATCCACAAACAACCCAACCACTGAGACAAAAGGTGGCAGAACCCGAACGATCTCCACGGCCTGTTCAACCGTCACGTACCGACTGCTCTTCCGGTAAAACACCAGACCAATGGCATCAGCACCACTTTCAACAGCAGTTAGACCATCTTCAACACGGGTAATTCCGCAGATTTTTATACGAGGAGATACTTCCATTTCCCGGTGTTCTCTTTCCCGCGCTCAGTGCCTGGAGACTGTCCAGAACACCGAGCCAACCACAGGATAAGGGCTTGAAGGTGCTTCCACACCTGGCTATACAACATAAGGCGCGAAAGGATAGGCAACCCCTGAGCGATCGTTGATCTTATCAGAACATTTCGGTGATTACTGCACCTGATTCTGGAAAAAGCGTCAAATTACAGCGGAATCAAAGGTGCAATAAAGTGCGGGTTTGATTCACTGGGGGGCAATTCAAAAGCCTCATCGTATCCGGCATCGATAAAATAAAGCCCACAAGGGGAAGCGGTTACCCCACCCTGTGCACGATCCCGGGCATCCAACACCTCTTTTGCCCAGCCTGGTTCACGCTTACCACACCCCACAGCCATTAACACGCCGGCAAAGTTACGAATCATATGATGCAAAAAGGCATTAGCCTGAACATCGATAATAATAAGAGGCCCGTGGCAGGAAATATCCAGCCGGGTAACATTCCGAACCGGATTTTTGGCCTGACACTGAATCGCACGATAGGACGTGAAGTCGTGCTCCCCTACCAGATACTCTGCTGCCGCTTTCATGCGCTCAACATCCAGAGGCCGATAGTTCCAGGTCACTCCTTTGGAGAGGTGCGCTGGCCGAATGGGGTGGTTATAAATAACATAGCGATAACGTCGCCAGAGAGCAGAAAAGCGGGCATGAAAGTCATCCGAAACGGGCTTCACCCAGTTTATGGCAACTTCATCCGGCAAATTGGCATTCGCACCATAGGCCCAACCCCGTTCTGTGCGAACAGCATCCGTATCAAAATGGATGACCTGGTTACAACCATGAACCCTGGCATCCGTCCTTCCTGCACAGATAACAGAAACAGGATGGTTCGCCACTTTTGAAAGCGCAGCCTCGACAGCGGCCTGCACAGTAGGTAAACCGGTTTTGAGAATCTGCCAACCAAAAAACTGGGAGCCATCGTATTGAACACTGGCGGCATAACGGGGCATGAAAGGAAAACACCTTTAGAAAAACTAGACGCAGATTTTAAGCATCAGTGTCAGCAGGCGTGTTACCACCAAGAGAGACCTCTGGGGAAGTAATACCTCTAACACTATGGGATTTAATCGTAACAGATTCATTACCCGTTACAGAAGCACTCTCTGGAGAGTGATATACAACACGCGACCTGGATGGTGACTCCACATCGTGTGGTGAGTGCCTTATGGCAGGGCGATGACAGGGAAGATTTTCACACCACGGCCTGCAAACCCTTGGGGGATTGAATATCAAACCACTTAACATAATCACCCCCCCCAAAATAACCAGAAACCCACCAACGACAAAAGCTGGCACCGCATTGCAACCACCGGAATCGCCTGCGGGTGCGACAGTTGTTGATTGGTAGGTCTGATTACCGGCAGAGAATGGAAAACCAAGACCTGCCCCACTATCACCATCCTTCCCACCTTTAGCCTCACAAACAGCTCCGTAATACAGCAAACCGATTCCTGCCAGAAACAAACCTCCACCCAATGTATGTGACCCAAGCGTACCTTTATTTTCAACCACCCTCTGCCAGCAGACATTCTCGCCGGCAGAATCCACTTGATCAGCACAACCTTCACACTCATCAATGGCTTTTTTTACGTCATGGTAAAGTGGCATATCGGTTTGCCCCTTCTGTTCCATATTCTTCGCCACTACACTTAGGAGCTCTTTATGCTGCGAAGCCATTTGATCTCGGAGAACTTTTATCGCATCTTCCGACTTTTTATTCTCTATAGATTGACTGAGTAATTGAAAAGTTTTTGACGCCTGTTGAGCCAAACGCGCAATGTCCACATCATCATATGCCACGAATTGTGCAATTAATCCATCAGGCTTTCTGACAGCACTAACTTCGGTACTGCATGAAGCAGTAGGTAACACATGGAGAGAAACGGATCTTCGAGACACAAGAGCTAAATTGCTGGGGGCAGGCTCAACTTTGGCTTTAGATGCTGAACTAGAATCCGTTTGCAAAGAGGTACTACGTGCTTCTATGCTTGAAACATCACCAACCCCCGCCATTTTACCTTTTAAAGGCTTTTGAAAAGCATCAGCCTTAGCTTCGGAAGCAGAACCCGACTTTGAAGAACCATTGACTGAAGCACTACCAGTATCCATATTCCAAGAAGTATGAAATGAACTTACTTAACAGACTCATTGACACTTAAAAAGTTCAATGACGGATGTAAGCTTGTTCAGCCTGCCAGAAAAGTATCGCCTTAAATATACGTCAAAAGTCTTATAAACACTTAAACCAGAATCTATGGCATCTTTTCTTCACAGCAATTAAACCACTGCTTTTTTAACCCTTAATTGATAAAGAAATAATCAAGAACCAAATGCTTTGCCCTAAAAAAAGAGCGCCCATAAAAAGCGCTCTATGTCATTTTCTTTCTTTAGTCTATGAAAATATCAATCAATCTCAAGTCGAGTCTTACCCCAAAGACTGGTGTAATGTAAACGACCATGCATATCAATCAGAATGCCGGCATACAGGCTATTAAATCGAGAACTCCCTAACACCCAGGTTCTAGCCGTTTCACCGGTCGACCAATCAATAGCTTCAACGGTGTATTTGCCATCACGCGCTCCTACGGTATAAGCCATATCTGACTGTGCTGCCATCGTTGGCGCCGCGTTAAGCGAACTGACATCCATATTCACCCATGCCGATGTAAACTCACGAGCTACCGGATCCCACTCAAACTTCTCAACACCGTGAGGCTTATAGGTATCATGGTGTCCGACCCAACCCACAATCATGGAGTCACGCCCTTCAGGGAACCAGGCGGGGCGACCAGACGGTGTATTATTCACCACCATGGCACCATAACCATTAACCAGCACAGACTGCTCAGTTTGAGTACCTTCTTCCAACGGCACCATTGAGGTGTTCAAATAACCGGCATAACGGGGGTCATCAACACCTTCCGGCGGCATCCAACCATCAGGGATTTCATTACGCCAGAACAGCGCAATCCCCATATGCTCTTTACCATCGGTAATAACCACAAACTGATCTTCTTCACCAAACCCCATCAGCGATGGTGTAGAACCGGAACCAGTGGTTTCATTAGGATATTTGGCAACCCACGCACCGGATCTCTTTCCAGACCGGAACTTCCTACCATCCCAGACAACTTTAACCATGTAATTTTCAGTGGCGACATAAACACCACCGTCTTCATCAATGGTTACTGAATTACGTACAGTGACTTGATCAACGCCATCAATCATAGAAGCAATGTCAAACACTTCCATTCTTCTCAGCCTTTTTGATACCGCGACCAGCTTTCCATCACCAGCAATCATCATGTACCAGCCATCAAAGGTCACATTCATCCCTACCAGGGAGCCACGAACCTCATCTGGCAGATAAACAGTATCGTATTTCGTTATCTGTGAGTCTGGATCCCCCTCAACAGCATCCCCATACACATTGATGGAGCTGCGAAACCCTTTGCTTTTATCAGAGGGGTCAATAGGATCACTTCGACCAATAACAAACTGGTTATCACTGTTGATCACCGTATAGGCTCCAGACAGATCCGCCATTAAAGGAGCGACGTTCTGGAATACCCATTGAAGCCCCTGATCCGCATCGAGCGTATCCATTTTCTCAAACACTTCCAGCCCCATACCCATATTCAGGTAGTCACGACCTGGGAGCTTATAGATTGACAAGACATCATGGGTTTCATAATCAATTTTGACGATACGATCTATACCACTGCCCCACAAAACACGACGACCGTCAGGGTAAGGACCAGAGGTCGGCTGACCAAACTGGAACGTTCCTGATGCCAACCAGGTGACATCCTGATATGGATCAAGAACACGGCTCGGAGATGTTGGGCCTTCCCCCGGAACGCTGGTCTGCTGAGCTGAATTATTATGACCGATCGGATTATTCGAGTCAGCCAGGTAAGGATTTAATGGTGCAGGGTTACCCGCAAAAACGGAACCAATGGCCATGGAAGCCATTACTGATGTAAGTACTGCTTTTTTTAGTTTTGTGCGCATTAGTTTTACTTCTTTTAATTTATTTTGAAATCAACAATGGCCATGAGCACAGCCATTGCGGCATGCATTTTTTTTCAATGCCAGATTACAACACTGCAGATAACACAAATGATTACCTCTTAACGCCCTCCTGCTGTATCAGCCCCCCATTTCGAATCATACAACAGGTGCATTATAAATAATTATGAATACTAATACCCATTGATATTTTTGAATACTAGTATTCATTTTACCAATAACAACCTATCACTATTATCTTTTGTAACTGCAACTTGAAGTGACATTAAAAGAATCCCCACAGCCATAAAAACAATGGTAAAAAAGTAGATGAATGACTAAAGCTGGATATGATGTGAGCTTCGTAGTATTGACGGGCTGACCAATGCGTACAGTCAGGACACACAACAGGTATTTCTGCAAAGCCCAATGCCCAAACGATAAAGTAAAAAAAAGAGCTCACAAGAGCTCTTTTAGATGTAGAGAGTTAATTAATCAGATGAAGATCAATTGGTTCCGGCATTCTCAAGCAGTGACATGGCTTCCTGTTTCTGCTCATCACTACCCTGCTCAATAACTTCCTGAAGAATTGCAGAGGCACCTTCCATATCACCCATGTCCATATAAGCTCTTGCCAGATCAAGCTTGGTAGCAACCTCATCACCTTCTGAAAGGAAGTCCAGGTCATCATCCAGAGAAGCTTCAAGACTCGAACCGCCTTCATCAGAGAAAGCCGCCTGACTATCCTGGGCCAGAGTATCTTCGGCATCTGAGCCAAAATCGAGATCAAGATCATCCAACTCATCAAGATCAAAATCCAACGTTCCATCAGTGTTGTCGGCAACTGCAGCAGCCTCAGGCGCAATCTCAGGTTGCTCAGCAGCTTCTGACTGCTCTTCCATATCGAAGTCATCGAGATCAAAATCAAGATCATCAAGAGAGTCAACGTTTTGATCGCTGTCATCATCCAGATCAAGGTCATCAAGATCCAGATCTGGCATTTCATCCTCTTCAACCGGTGCAGAGACGCCTTCAAACTCATCCGGGAAGCGTGCCTTGAAATTATCAGCTTCACGAATAGCCGCTGCATCACCTGTTGCTTCAAGCGCAGCCAGTGCTTGATTAAACTTATCAAGCTCACCGCTTTCAGAGTAAACCTCCAGAAGCTTCAACCTCAAGTCACTTCTGTCTGGCTCGTTGAAAATGGCTTGATTCAACAGCTCCTCAGCCTGATTCAGACGCCCATAGGCAATATAAATATCTGCTTCACTCAGAGGGTCTTCAGTTTGTTGAGTCGTCTCTTCATCGTCCGCTTCAACCTCTTCAATGACCGAGTCATCAATGGCCAGCGCTTCATCGAACTTCAGCTCATCTTCTTCGCTGGGCTTAGCTGCGGGCTTTGGGGGCTGAACTGGATCCTCCTCGCTCAGATTCAACGGCTGAAAATCCATTTCCTCCTCTTCATCCGCTATTGCTTCCTGCTGTTTCTTGCGACGCTGATAAAATAGAGCTGCACCAGCCAGCGGTATTAAAGCCAGTAAAATCAACAGCAGTGGGTTGCCAAACAAGACATCCATCATACTCGGCTTTTTCGCCGGCTCAGGCTGTCGTTGAATGGGTTTAGGTGCAACCACAGCCTGAGGCTTATTCTGAGCTTGCGCCCCCTGATTCTGGAGAGCAGCCATCTGATCATCTTTCATAGCGACCAGGCGTTTGAGGGTAGCAATCTGCTCATCAAGATCTTTAAGCCGGCTCTTGAGTTCAGCATTCTCCCGGCTGAGCTTATCCAGCTGCTCCCGAGTCATTGCCAGTTCTGTCTGAAGCGCCCCATTGCCTTCCGCGGAGCCACCACCCAGATCCTGCCCCCGACCAGATGCCACTTCATCCGACACAATAGCAAGCTTGCCATCCACTGGTCTCTGACTGCCTTTAGAAACAGCAGAAGTTCTCCGGGTAGCATCAAGCTGGGCCACCCGGCTACGCCCTTGCCACTCACGATTTTGTCTTGAAACATCTGCAATGGCTTCACGAACAGTAAGACGGGCAATGTCTCTACGATCGGGTATTCTGAGAACCTGACCACTTCTCAGGCGATTGATATTGTTATCGATAAACGCTTGAGGGTTTCCACGCTGAATGGCCAGCATGGTTTGCTGAACTGTAACATCAGCCCCTGGTCGAAGCTTCTCAGCGATCTCCCACAGACTGTCATTTCTCTGAACTCGATAACTTCTGCCCGGAGACCCAGCGTCCTGAGCGGATGCATAATTACGATTGGAAGGCACTCGCTGAACCGACTGACGCTGATTATAGTCCTTGTACTCAACAGGTTCAGGCGAAGGCAAATAGTCACGATTGGTTGTTGGTGGTTCATCCCAAATGGGTTTCGTTCCATAATGCGCCGGAGCTGATGACGGCTTTGCAACGGGAACGGCTGACTGCCCATTAAAGGCTGGGGGATCCAGAAGAAGTGTATATTCTTTCAACAAGCGCCCACTGGGCCAGTGAACCTCTACCAGAAAATTCAGATAAGGTTCATGAATGGGACCAGAACTCGTTACCTTGATAATACCCTTGCCATCAGGTCCCACTTCTGTTTTAAATTGGAGGTTATTCAACATGAAGGGGCGCTCGACACCCGCCCGCTCAAAGTCTGACTTACTGGCCAGATTGGACAGTATTTCACTGCGGGTCAGATCCTTGACTTGCATCAACTCAATTTCAGCCACCAAGGGTTGGTTTAAAGCAGAATGAAGCTTCACTTCCCCCAAGCCCAGTGCATGGGAATTAATTGAAGCGATACCCCCTGCCAGCGCTGACATCACTACTACAAGTTTTTGCAGTCTCATCGTGAATCCTTGTTATATACATAGACTGTTTGACCCCCTCCTGCCCTCAGCCATCGAGAAAGCAGCCCCCCTTTCTCTGAACAGCCGCTATTTACAACACGGAACGTCAAGCAGTAAGCCTAAGTTATCACTTAGCAAAGTCTTTTATCAATAACCCAATTAATTCAACAGCATGAACAGCACCTCTTTTGAGGCTATCGGCCGCAACCCAGAAACTCAAGTCTGTTCCGAAGTTTGTCTTCTGCCGAATTTTACCAATATGAATCTGATCACTGCCTGCTGCATTCTCAATCGTGGGCACATCAGAATCTGAATACAGAGAAATCTCCGGAAGCTCTTCCAGTAAAGACTGTATTTCCCCAATATCAACCGGTTGAACAGTATCCAGATCAACAGCGTAACTGTCACCAAAAAAAACAGGGGCTGTGATACAGGTCACACGCACATCGATTTCTTCGCCAAGTGCTACCAGCAACTCATTTTGTACGGTGTTTTCATTACCAAAGGGCCCATCTTCTTTTCCTGCTGGCGCTGGAAGCAGGTTGTAAGCCAGACGATGTGAATAGCCATCATGCTCAACGGGTTTACCATTAAGGAGTTCAATCGTTTGCTTACGCAGCGCATCAATGCCCTTTTTGCCCAGTGCGGCAGCCGGTTGCATAATCGTTAAATTCAGGCGGGTAAGTGCAAAGCGCTGGTGTATTATATGCAATATTGGCAATAAGCAGGCAGCGGAAGAGCCCGGAACAGAAAAGTAGCGATTTTCAACGGCCTCTTCGATAAAGTACTCATTAAAACCCACCATAACCGGCAGGGTATACCCTTGTGATGCTGCCCCATTGGAGGCATCGATAATGACACAGCCATTCTCAACCGCTAGAGTCATTAATTCTGCATTTCGGTCACACCCGGCCGGCATCACCAGAAAGTCGGTAGAGGAAAAGTCGGCATCACTGATAGAGATATATTCCAAAGCTTCCCCATGAAACTCAACAGACCCTGAAGGCTCGGTAGATTCAATAAGAGGATAGAGCGTCATCACCGGTAATGCTTTGCCATCAAACAATTGTTCTTCCAGTTGCCGAACCAGAGTTTCACCCGCCAGTGTGTCGGCAGCGTAAATTGCAATATTGTATGTTCGGTTCATGGAATGAGGGTCCCGCAAGTCACAGAAAACAGGTGCAATCCTGACCCTCTCTGAGTCAAAATCACGCAAATGATAAAAACCGCTGACTTTATACAGAGCCTTTACATCAGGCAAGCAGTTTCAGGCACTTCCTCTGGAAAGCTTAAAATGCCCGCGCGCTATCGCTATTGGTAACTCCCTTTTACTCTGCCAGGCAGTCACTGCCACATTGGCTACCCTGGCTCCCTGACGACAGACTTCACAGTGAGCAAAAGTATCTTTTGGTTGCCCGGAGCGTAGATAGTCAATGGAGAAGTCAATAATTTTGGGTAACCTTGGCTCATCCATAAACAGCATCAAGTGCAGAGCCGCTGACATCTCCATAAAACCACCAATGACTCCCCCATGAATGGCAGGAAGTATCGGGTTGCCAATATTGGTCATCTGATTCGGCAGGGTAAACAGGGCATCATCGCCCATGGGCGTGCACTGCATACCGATCAGGCTGGCATACGGAATACCACTGGTCAGAATACTGTAATCTCTTGAGTCCCTTGCATCCTTTATAATTTTTGCGAACTCAGCCTTCATTGAAAACGCTCCTGCATCGACTTCATGGAGTTTTGCCCTATTCGCATAAAGGTGCCTACCGCATGCGCAATGGGTTGATCACGACTCTCCTGATAAGCAACACCCCGGGTAAACACCATGGAACGAGTTATATGGTATGCCTCGGCAAATGCCCGGACAGGCTTATCAGGCTGAGCGGTGGTCATATGGTCAATGCGCAGATCCAGTGTCGGGCATGCTTCCAGCTGTTCCATACGGGTGAACACAGCCAGACCGCAACAGGAATCCATCAACGTGGTAATGGCACCAGAGTGTATGACTCCGGTTTCAGGGTTCCCAATCAGCCGGTTATCGTAGGGCATTTCCAGTTCAATGCCATTACGATCCGCTTTGACCAACGACATATTCAAATGAAGGCAATGAGGAATTACTTTGACAAAGTTGCTGGCAAATTCTGTCAGCTGTTGTTCAGAAAGCATGATGAAGTCATTTTTCTAATTGTTATGAAAAAAGCCGGAAAGTAGCACCCCTCCGGCTATACGATTTTACTGTCAGAAAGGAAAAATTACAGCAAAATTGTCAACATGCGACGAACTGGCTCTGCGGCCCCCCACAACAGCTGATCACCCACGGTAAATGCCGCCAGGTAGTCAGGCCCCATATTTAATTTACGAAGGCGGCCCACCGGAATATCCAGACGCCCAGTTACCACGGCAGGTGTCAACTGATGCATAGTTTCTTCCCGGTGGTTTGGAACAACGGACACCCAGTCATTGGCGCCAGCAATCATCGCTTCAATATCTGCCATGGGAATATCTTTACGCAGTTTGATGGTCAATGCCTGACTATGGCAGCGCATAGCTCCGATACGAACACACACACCATCAACTGGAACTGGTGAAGCCTGACGACCCAGGATCTTGTTGGTCTCCGCCTGAGCCTTCCACTCTTCACGGCTCTGACCATTATCCAGCTCTTTATCAATGTAGGGAATCAGACTTCCAGCCAGTGGAACACCAAACTCACTCTGTGGGAGGTCCGAGCTTCTCAAAAGAGAGGATGTCTTACGATCGATATCCAGAATGGCACTGGCCGGATCCGACAGTTCTGCAGCAACGTTGCTCTGAATAGAGCCCATCTGACTGATCAGCTCACGCATGTTTCTGGCACCGGCACCACTGGCCGCCTGGTAGGTCATGGCACTGACCCACTCAACAGCATCCTGCTGAAAGAGCCCGCCAATAGCCATCAACATCAGGGAGACCGTGCAGTTACCACCGACAAAGTTCTTGACGCCATCATTCAGCGCACGGTCAATCACATTTCGGTTGACGGGATCAAGAATAACCACCGCATCATCGTTCATCCGCAGGGAGGAAGCGGCATCAATCCAGTACCCCTGCCAACCACTATCACGTAATGGCTGGAAGACTTTGCCCGTATAATCACCGCCCTGGCACGAGATAATAACGTCCATTTCACGGAGGACATCTACATCATGGGCATCCTGAAGCTCACCCACCGGTACACCAACATCTGGCCCGGGCTGGCCCAGCTGAGAGGTCGTGAAGAAAACAGGCTCTACCCCTTTACCCTGCAAACGGGCAAAGTCGTTTTCTTCCTGCATACGCTCCATTAATACGGAGCCCACCATTCCTCTCCAGCCAACAAATCCTACTTTTTTCATACTGCGCTCCCCCGAACAAACAGCCACTGCTCATAACAGCAAACAGAAGCCGTCAATATTCTATATACGTTATGCATTCAACAAACAGTCAACAACCGCATCACCCATTTCTACGGTTCCCATCAACTGACAACCTTCAGAGGCAATATCCCCGGTACGATAGCCTTTATCCAGAACATCGCTGACGGCTTTTTCAATCGCGTCCGCCGTAGGACCTTCACCAAGGGAATAACGAAGCAACATGGCCAGCGACAGGATCTGTGCCAGAGGATTCGCTTTGTTTTCACCGGCGATATCCGGGGCAGAACCGTGCACTGGCTCATACATACCCTGGTTCTTTTCATTCAGAGACGCTGAAGGCAGCATACCGATCGAGCCAGTCAACATCGCTGCACAGTCACTGAGAATGTCGCCAAACATATTGCCGGTTACCATCACATCAAACTGCTTGGGTGCTCGTACCAGCTGCATGGCTGCATTATCAACATACATGTGGCTCAGCTCAACATCGTTGTAGCCGGCAGACTCCTCGATAACCACCTCACGCCAGAGACCGGTGACTTCAAGAACGTTCGACTTATCAACCGAACAGACTCGCCCACCCCGCTTCTGGGCCGCTTCAAAAGCAACTTTGGCGATACGACGAATTTCAGATTCCCGGTAAACGTAGGTGTTATAACCTTCACGTTCACCATTTTCCAGAGTACGCACACCGCGGGGTTCCCCAAAATAGATGCCGCCGGTCAACTCCCGCACAATAAGAATATCAAGACCAGCCACCAGCTCCGGCTTCAAGCTGGAAGCTTCGGCCAGTTGAGGAAAAAGAATTGCCGGACGGAGGTTGGCAAAAAGGTCCAGTTCAGAGCGAAGTTTCAGCAGCCCTTTTTCAGGACGGTTGGCCATGGGCTGGTCATCCCACTTCGGGCCACCCACCGCACCAAACAGAATCGCATCCGAGTTTCTGGCCAGTGCCAGCGTTTCATCACTCAGCGGAACGCCATCCTGATCAATGGCAGCACCTCCGACCAGACCATGACTGACTTCAATATCAAGCCCGAAACGCTGTTTGGCCGCATCCAGTACCTTCAGGGCTTCAGCCATAATCTCAGGGCCAATACCATCACCTGGAAGACATAAAATCTGCTTGCTCATTGTTATTCCTTATTAATAGCTACTTTGAACCACGAAAGTCACGGAGAACACTCAGTATTTCAACCAGACTTTTCTTTGTGTTCTCCGTGGTTCAAGAAATCATTCGCTGGCAAATAACCATGGGTTATCTACCTTGTAACGCTGTTCGAAACGTCGAATCTGGTCCGCATCCTGCAGGGTCAGACCAATATCATCCAGACCATTGAGCAGGCAGTGACGACGGAATGCGTCGATGCTGAATGGCAGTTCTTCGCCATTGGGCTTAACCACCACTTCACGCTCAAGATCGACCGTCAGCTGATACCCTTCATTGGCTTCAACCTCGTTGAACAGCTTCTCTACCACCTCATCAGACAGCGTGATCGGAAGAATACCGTTTTTAAAACAGTTGTTATAAAAAATATCCGCAAAACTCGGTGCAATAACACAGCGGAAACCAAAATCTTCCAAG
Source organism: Endozoicomonas sp. (assembly GCF_965196975.1). Lineage (NCBI taxonomy): Bacteria > Pseudomonadati > Pseudomonadota > Gammaproteobacteria > Oceanospirillales > Endozoicomonadaceae > Endozoicomonas > Endozoicomonas sp. The sequence goes on along the minus strand of NZ_OZ239981.1, from coordinate 1,411,294 downwards.
GCCCAGGGTGCATGTTCCCGACTGGAGCCACACCCAAAATTCTGCCGAGCCAGCAGGATGGACACGCCCTGATAACGGGACTGATTCAAGACAAATTCAGGATTCAGTGGCCGCCTGGAACAATCCTGCCCCGGGTAACCTTCATCCTGATAGCGGAGTTCATCAAACAGATTCACACCAAAGCCGGTACGTTTGATGGACTTCAGAAACTGCTTGGGAATGATCATGTCCGTATCAACATTGGCACGATCCAGGGGAGCAACTAACCCCTGATGAACAGTAAAAGCCTGCATGATTCCCCCTACGCTACGGATGCTTGACGATCAAAATCACGGACATCGACAAAATGCCCCGCAATGGCAGCCGCAGCAGCCATGGCCGGACTGACCAGATGAGTCCGTCCACCAAAGCCCTGACGACCCTCGAAATTCCGGTTAGAGGTCGATGCACAGTGCTCTCCCTGCCCCAGCTTGTCGGCATTCATGGCCAGACACATGGAACAGCCCGGCTCACGCCACTCAAGGCCAGCTTCCACAAAAACCTTATCCAGCCCTTCGGCCTCAGCCTGGGCCTTTACCAAACCTGAGCCAGGAACCACCAAAGCCTCTTTAACCGTGTCAGCCACCTGCTTGCCTTTTACGACAGCCGCTGCTTCGCGCAAATCTTCAATCCGGGAGTTAGTACAGGAACCGATAAAGACTCGATCCACGGGAATGTCGGTAATCTTCTGACCCGCCGTTAACCCCATATACTCCAGGGCACGGGCATAGCCTTCCTTACGGGTTTCATCCGGTGCATCCTCCGGGAAAGGCACCTGGGCATCAACCGGCAACACCATCTCCGGAGAGGTTCCCCAACTCACCTGAGGCTTAATCTCATCACCATTAAGCACAACAACTTGATCAAAAACAGCATCACTGTCTGAGTGAAGGGTTTTCCAGACAGTAACGGCCTGCCCCCACTGCTCACCTTTCGGTGCAAACGGTCGGCCCTGCACATAGTCGATGGTCGTCTGGTCAACCGCCACCATTCCAGCTCGAGCGCCCGCCTCAATGGCCATGTTACAGAGGGTCATTCGCCCTTCCATGGTCATATCGCGAATCACATCACCACCAAACTCAATGGCAAAACCGGTGCCTCCTGCGGTACCAATACGACCAATAATGGCAAGGATAACATCTTTGGGAGTGACCCCTGTTCCCAGGGAGCCATCAACACGAACCAGCATATTCTTCATCTTCTTGGCCACAAGACACTGGGTTGCCAGAACATGCTCAACTTCTGAGGTTCCGATACCGTGAGCCAGCGCGCCAAAGGCTCCGTGTGTTGATGTATGGGAGTCACCACAGACTACCGTCATGCCTGGCAGCGTAGCGCCCTGTTCAGGACCCACCACATGAACAATTCCCTGGCGCTGATCCTGCATATCAAACTGGGTGATTCCAAAATGATCACAGTTTTCATCCAGCGTTTTTACCTGAATTTTGGAAACCGGATCTTCAATCCCTTCAATACCATGCTGACGCTCATTCAACGTGGTGGGTACATTGTGGTCAGGTGTGGCGAGGTTAGCGTCCAGACGCCATGGCTGACGGCCGGCCAGCTTCAGACCTTCAAAAGCCTGTGGTGAAGTCACTTCATGGAGCAGTTGCCGGTCGATATAGATCAACGCGGAACCATCATCACGCTGACGAACAAGGTGGGCATCCCACAACTTGTCATAAAGCGTCTTGCCTCTGGAAGCCTGGCCAGCCATCGGAACCATCCTCATTGAAGTAATAAAACAGAAAGACTGTTTTTTGTTTGATTTATAAGCAGTTTTAAAGCGTTTTTATAAAAAGACTTCGGCTTATCCTAAGGCTCCGTTGACATAAGGTTGCTGACTCAGTGGCTCGTATAGCCGTCTTCCACAAGGCGGACTGGTGCAGGTGTAGTGGTTCTACATCAAACCAGTCCAACGAAGCTGGAAGGCGGCTATACGAGCCACCCTTTGGGCTCAAACCAGAGCGCCCGTGACGTCGTTGCAGGAACTTGAAAGACACTGGTATTCCTGCGTTCCAGCGCCTGGACACGAACGCTCTGGTTTGAGCTGAGTCTGTAACCTTATGTCAACAGAGCCTGATACTGCGTATCCTAGTCGCTCATAAAAAATTACTCAAATTCATCTTTTTTATGCTATTGATAACTTTCTGGAATCAATTGACTCAAAAAGGGTGTTATGGATACCACCAATCTCACTGCTTTTCTGGCCATCGTCGACACAGGATCCTTTTCTGAAGCGGGTGAAAAACTGTTTCTGACCCAGCCAGCAGTGAGTAAAAGGATTGCGGCTCTGGAAGAGCAGCTGGGCACGCCGGTGTTTGATCGAATAGGCCGTCAGGTCACGCTGAATGAAGCGGGTAAAGCCCTGCTACCCCGAGCCAGAAAGATGCTTGAGCTGGTTCACGATACGAAACTGGAAATCATCAACCTCAGTGGTGAAGTGAAAGGCCCACTTTCCATTGCCACCAGCCACCACATCGGCTTACGACGATTGCCTGATATACTGAAAACCTTCACCAGATTGTTTCCCGACGTAAAACTGGATATCCGGTTTGTTGATTCAGAAGCGTCTTATGAAATGCTGAGCCGTGGTGAAATAGAGCTCGGTATTATTACGCTGTCTCCGGACAGCCACCCAACTATTTATTCTGAAAAACTCTGGCATGACCCTCTGGGTTTTATGGCAGCAAAAGATCACCCTCTGACAAGATTGAAAACCGTTTCAACAGAACAGCTGAGTGAGTATCAAGCGGTACTGCCTGGCAGAAACACATTTACCTATCAGGTAGTACAAAACCTGTTTGACCAGGAAGGCTTGAAATTGCAGACGGCCATGTCCACCAACTATCTGGAAACCCTGCGTATGCTGGCTGCTATCGGTCTGGCCTGGTGCATACTCCCTTTGACGATGCAGGATGATGATCTGCGCGTCCTGAATGTTGAGCTCAAGGGAGTCAAATCACCACCAAGTCGGGAACTGGGGTATATCCTTCACCCAAAAAGAACCTTATCGAATGCCGCAAGAGCCTTTATCGAATTATTGAAACAACACAAAGACAACAGCTAATCTGTTTTTGGTTAGACATGTATCTTTAAGACTCTACTTCAGCTCGGTAACAACCACTTCAATAACGCCTGGACCAAGGTTAACGCAGGCGTGCAACTGGTCAGGTGGGTCAGCATCCAACCAATACGACTCTCCAGCTTTGAAATGACGAACCGCTAAAATTTCCCCTGACTCGGTAACGGACTTCAAAACCCCTCCCCTGAGAACCGTAACAACCCTTGGATATTCATGACGATGAAGCTTCAAGGGCTGATTAGGTGCAATGATGGTTCGCCAGGTTCGGACCTGTTTATTATCAATTTGGGGAAACCGCTCAGACTGAATCCCTGATTTCAGAGGTTGTTCACAAGCGATAGACCAAGAGGGCTGTAGCATTTCAATGATTAATAAGTAAAGAAATGCCAGAAAGAAACGGGTCATAGCTCATTCTTATTCGAAAGGTTTCCAGAAAATACACTCCACCACACCTGACCATTATTTACAGCAAACGCTTGAACTAACCCATACATTTGGTAAAGCAGGAAGAGCACCCGATAAAAACCATAGCTTACCCATGGTTTTACACAAGTGGTCAGCTTAAATAAACGGTTGCAGTCTGCTCTGTGCTACCTACTTTGACAACGATCGCTACCCCCGGTTCATTACCTTTGTTAGTAACATTAATGGGGACCCCTACCGGCTCAAACATACTATCTCCACTCTGAAAGTGGTTACTCATTTCATGTTGAACCTGAAGCTCAAACGAACCGGACTGGATATAGGCAATTACTGGAACATTGTGCATATGCCAGCCACTGCTCTCACCTGCAGCCAACTCAACTCTGAAGACAGACACCAATGGGGAACCGTTCTGCGGATATTCAATGACCTGATTAATGTCATTCGTGTGACTCTCTTTCAACAATGTAATATCCATCGCTCATGCCTGCCTGAAGTCAAATAAAATAGAAACAGCCCTCGCTGCCTGCCCGTTGCAGGAGTATAGTTCACGCTCTCACCTTTTTAAGAGATTGTCGTTTATGTTCAAGGCGTTAGTACTGAACCAGCAGGACAAAAACACTGTCGCTTCCATAGAACAGCTGGATGAAGCCACCCTGCCAGCAGGGGATGTCGTTGTTGGTGTTGACTATTCATCACTGAATTACAAGGACGGTCTGGCCATCACCGGAAAAGGAAAGATTATCCGTGAATTCCCGATGGTGCCGGGTATCGACTATGCAGGTCAGGTTATCTCTTCAAAAGACGACCGGTATCAGCCTGGCGACTCCGTTATCCTGACTGGCTGGGGTGTCGGTGAAAATCATTGGGGTGGCATGGCAGAAAAAGCCAGCGTACCTGCTGACTACCTGGTCTCCATGCCTTCTGGGCTGGACAGCCGCAAAGCCATGGTTATTGGTACCGCAGGCCTGACCGCCATGCTCTGCGTCATGGCACTCGAAGATGCAGGTATTACGCCTGAGAAAGGTGAAATTCTGGTCACCGGAGCCAGCGGTGGTGTTGGCAGCGTCGCCGTAACCCTGCTGGACCAACTGGGCTATCAGGTAGTGGCTGCTTCTGGTCGTCCAGAAAACAGTGACTGGTTAAAGTCCATCGGGGCTGATCGGGTGATCGACCGGGCAGAACTCCTTGAGCCCGCCCGCCCACTGGAAAAGCAACTCTGGGCAGGATGCATTGATACCGTTGGCAGTAAGGTCCTTGCCAAAGTACTTGCACAGGTTGACTACGAAGGCGCTGTCGCCGCCTGTGGCCTGGCCGGTGGTTTTGATCTGCCAACCACCGTGATGCCTTTCATTCTGAGGGGCGTAAAACTGCTGGGTGTTGACTCGGTAATGTGCCCATTTGAAAAACGTATGCAGGCATGGAACCGGATTGCCGAACTGTTGCCAGAGTCATTCTACAGCGACGCTGCCACGGAAGTTGAACTGGATGCCGTGCCCGAACTGGCAGAGGCAATTACCAATGGACAAGTCACCGGTAGAACACTGATTAAGTTGTAATACCACTTCCAGCTTCTAAACTTCTCCAAGACTCGTCAGATGCGGTTACCCAACAGCATCTGACCGATCCTCCACGCCTTGTACCGCTGTTTAAGCTCAGGAGCCTGTTGGACTTAACGCTGACCTACCTGCGAAAAAGTCCAACAGACCCCCAGGGTTCAAGGCGTTTATTCTCAGTTATTGCCATTTAAAAAGAATGAACCACCGTCCAGTACTCTATGTGATTGGCCTGTTCCTGACCGCGATGGCCAAATTTATGCTGATTCCTGTCATCTACGATCTGCTGACAGGTGACTCTGATATCTGGGAATTTGTGGCTGCTGCTGGCATTACTCTGATTACAGGCGGTGCCCTGACCATCAATTTCAAGCCAGAACATTTCAATATGAAACCAAGGCAGGTCTTTGTACTGACCACGCTCTGCTGGCTGGCAGTATGCACTTTTGCGGCACTTCCCTTCTGGTTCAAACTCCCCATCAGCTACACCGATGCTTTTTTTGAAACCATGTCGGGTATTACCACCACTGGATCCACCATATTGACCGGGCTGGATCACATGGACCCCAGCGTACTGATCTGGAGGTCACTGCTGCAATGGTTTGGCGGTATTGGTTTTATTGTGATGGCTGTTGCCGTTCTGCCATTTCTCAAAGTAGGTGGCATGAGGTTGTTCCAGAGTGAATCGTCCGATTGGTCCGAAAAAGCCATGCCTCGCTCAGGCAGCATTGCCAAGCGTATCGTTACTGTCTATCTGATCATGACAGCTATCTGCGCCTACCTTTATTTCCTGGGAGGCATGACCGGGTTTGAAGCCATCAACCATTCGATGACCACGGTATCAACCGGCGGATACTCCACCTCAGATGCGTCCATGGGATTATTCAAAAACCCGTTTATCATCTGGACAAGCACCATTTTCATGATCCTTGCCAGCCTGCCCTTCGTTCTGTTTGTTCGCTGCATGCGGGGTGAAGTCAGCTGCTTTTATGAGGATACCCAGGTACAGGCCTTTATTGGTTTTCTTCTTGTCGTCTGGCTGGTTCTGAGCATCTGGTTATGCTTTCACTCTGACTACACCTTTCTACAGTCACTGACTCTTGTCTCTTTTAATACCACCTCAACAGTCACCACAACCGGGTTTGCCTATGGTGATTACACGCTGTGGGGCGGTTTTTCCAATCTGATGTTTTTCTTTCTACTGTTTGTGGGAGGCTGCTCCGGTTCAACGGCAGGAGGCATCAAGATTTTTCGTTTTCAGATTGGAGGAAAGTTACTGAACATTCAGCTAAAGCAACTGGTTCATCCAAGGGCCTGTTTTGTACAAACCTATAATGGCCAGCAAATCAGCAGTGAAATACTCCGGTCTCTGATCGGTTTCAGCTTCTTTTTCATTCTACTTATTGCGTTGATGAGCCTCTTGCTGTCCCTTTGTGATCTCGACCCTATTACCAGTATCACAGGAGCTACCACAGCCGTAGCCAATGTTGGCCCCGGTCTGGGAACCATCATTGGTCCTGCCGGGAATTTCAGCTCTCTACCTGATGCAGCCAAGTGGATATTAAGTGTCGGGATGCTACTTGGCCGACTGGAGGTTATTACGGTTCTTGTGCTTTTTACGCCTGCGTTCTGGAAAGGATAACCTACTCACTGATGGGTTTCGGGCTCAGTTCAATTAAGTAGGCAGGCTCCCCACCCGAAATCTGGTTTGTTAATGAGTAGTGACTATGTTCATTAAGAATCCAGACTTTAGGGCGATCTGCGGACTCTTCAGCCGGTTTTGCAAAGTTCAGCACGGCATCACCATTGGCAAGACTCACCACAGAAGTTTATGAATTCAGTCGTCCTATCAGAAAAAAGGTCCGGTCATTACTATGAATTTCGAGCGGCTCTTCACTTACCTGAACCTTATACAGTGCAACCTTGCCCTTTGCTGATCCGCTATTAACCGATGATATTCCGGGAAGCAATGCGTTCCATCAATGTTATCCGGCCAGAAGTCACCAGTATAAGCAGAGATAACCTGTAAACTGTATACAGGCCCAACGGCAGCCAACATCAGCACCACTGAACACAATTTCCCTGCAAATACACGGAAATAAAGAAGCTCAACACGGGCATCACCATCGACTTGCCTCTCATCAGAGAATCAATCTAAAACATAGCATATGAGTATTATTCATCTGGGCCAAGATTCCAGACTGGAGAAGATATAAAACAGATTCAGCAGACTCAGTGATGGTATAATCTACACCCATTCCACAAAAATGATGGGGTTTGTTTACGTCCAGTAATAATCGTTACTAACCGTTACATTTTCCCGTTCTGGATGTCACCAAAAATGATCTGGATCAATTTTGGTATTCCAAGTCATCCTGTAACATCAGGCTTCCATCATTTTGTTGTCTACATTTTCATCCAGCTGTTGAGAATACTTTCTGTGCCGATGAACTCTCCCTTGAACATGCACCTGATCAGCCAGATCCGTGATCGTGCCCAGCGCAGCCCGGAACATATCGCCATGCGCTTCGCCACTCAAAGCTCTGATCAAGATGCTCATCAAAACGAGTGGCAGGAAGTCAGCTGGCATCAGCTCAGTGAAAAGATTGACCAGGCTTCCCGTGCACTGCTGAAACATAACCTTCGTGTACAGGCAAAAGTGGGCATATGGTCCCAGAATATGCCTCAGTGGACAGTAGCCGACCTGGCCTGCCTTCAGGCACGACTGGTTACCGTGCCATTGTACCCCACCAGCACCACTGAACAGGTCAAATACATTCTGGATGAAACAGAAGCCTCTCTGCTGTTCGTGGGTGAGCAGGCACAATACCAGGGTGCGCTTGAGTTGCTGGCTCAGTCAGCCACGTTAAAGACCATTGTTGTCTTTGACCGATCAGTTGATATTGCAAGCTGCCCGCAGGCACTCTACTTTGATGACTTTATCCAGCATGGTGTAGAACAGGCCATTCTCGAAGAAAGACTGGCTGCCCGCTGCATGGAAGACCTGTTTACTCTGATCTATACCTCCGGCACTACTGGCGAGCCCAAAGGCGTTATGCTGGACTTCGCCAATATGGCGGCCAGCTTTCGAGGTCATGACCAGATCATCCATCTGGACAGTCTGGATACCTCTCTCTGCTTCCTGCCACTCAGCCATATTTTTGAGCGCGCCTGGAGTTTTTATGCGCTGGCCCGTGGTGCAACCAATGTATACCTTAAAGACCCTCATCAGGTCAGTGAGGCTCTGAAAACCGTTAAACCAACGGTACTGTGCGTCGTCCCCAGGTTCTTCGAAAAGGTCTATACAACCATTCACGGGAAAGTATCCACTGCTCCATTTGTTAGGCGCATGATTTTTAATACCGCCGTAAAAATTGGCACTGCCAATATGGAATACCGCCGCAAGGGTGATGACGCTCCTGCATATCTGGAGAAGCTCAACAAAATCGCGGATAAAATGGTATTCAGCAAAATTCGAGAAGGCCTGGGCGGTAATATCCGATTTATGCCCTGTGGTGGTGCTCGTCTTGATGACGACATCAACCGTTTCTTCCATGCCCTTGGTATTGATGTAAAAGTCGGTTACGGCATGACCGAAACCGTAGCAACCGTGACTTGCTTCCGCGATACTGAATTTGAATTTGGCTCCTGTGGTATTCCTTTACCAGGCATACAGGTGCGCATCGGTGCAGAAGGTGAAATCCAGGTAAAAGGCGATACCGTAATGCGCGGCTATTACAAAAAGCCGGAAGAGACCGCCAAAACCTTTACCGCTGACGGCTGGCTGCATACTGGCGATGCCGGCCTGATCGATGAAAACGGTGCACTGCGCATGACTGAGCGCATCAAGGAGTTGATGAAGACGTCCAATGGTAAATACATTGCCCCTCAATATATTGAAGGCACCCTGACCAAAGACCGCTTTATCGAGCAGATTGCAATTATCGCTGATGCCAGAAACTATGTGACCGCCTTGATTGTACCTGCATTCGAAGCACTGGAAGAACACGCAAAAGCCTTGAACCTGAAATACAAGAATCACAAGGAGCTGATTCAACACAGCAGTATTCAAGAGCTGATTCAGGAGCGTGTAATTAAGGTACAGGAAGGGCTTGCCAAATTTGAGCAGGTGAAAAAATTCACACTTTTACCGAAGGAGTTTTCAATCGAACTGGGTGAGATCACACCGACATTGAAACTGCGTCGTAAAATTATCATGAAGCGTTTCCAGAAAGAGATAGAGGCAATGTACGCTTCCAAGGCAAAAGCCTGACAATTGTATTTTTCAGGCACCATAGAAAAGGCATCCATTTGGATGCCTTTTTTCATTCTAATGACACTGCTTTTTATACAGGTCGACTCACACTTCCACCAGGGCATCATTCAATGAAGGATAAAACTTCACTACCCGTTCAACAGGCTCAATACCGGCTCGGGCCAGTGTTTTCAATGGCTGAAATTGTAATTCGCTGATCAATAGCCGAGTATCGTTCTTCCTGCACTGCTCAATCAATCGAGTAAGTGCAGAGAGCCCTCCTGCATCCAGCAGATAGACGCTTTCCATCTGTAACACGATTGTGTGTTTATCCTGACTTAAACGACTGATCTCTCCAAATACATGATCAGCAGCAGCAAAAAACAGCGGCCCCTCAATGCGCAGCACGGCTGTCGTTTCTGATACTGGTGTATTTACATAGCGCTTATCACTGGTGATATCCCTGACCTGTATCATCTCAGCAACTTCTTTCATAAACAGCAATGCTGCCAGTACAACACCGACACTGATGGCAATGACCATATCGAAGACCACGGTCAGGAAAAAACAGACCAGAAAAACCAGCACATCGCTGCGCGGTGCCGTTTTCAACAGGTGTACGGCTTTAGGCGCTTCGCTCATGTTCCAGGCAACCACCAACAGCAGGGCGGCCATCGCCGACATGGGTATGTAAGAAAGAATACCGGTGAGCGCTACCAGCGCCAGCAGTACAACCAACGCGTGCACCATACCTGACACCGGACTCTGTGCCCCGGCTTTCACGTTGGCGGCCGACCGGGCAATGGCGGCGGTGGCTGGAATCCCGCCAAAAAATGGCGCAACAATGTTACCGACACCCTGCCCTAACAGCTCACTGTTTGCACTGTGTCGTGTGCCCGTCATGCCATCAAGAACAACCGCACACAACAGCGATTCAATAGCGCCCAGCATGGCGATGGCAAACGCTGATGGCAATAACGCCTGAACCAAAGACCAGCTGATTCCCAGCGGCTGCCCATCAACACCTGCCTGCATCCAGGGCCAGGCAAACTCGGGAAGGAAAGGTGGAATCCCCATTCCCATGGAGCCATCAGGTAACAGGTACTGGAACCGGCTACCAATGGTTTCAACCTCAAAGCCATAACGCCCCATCACCAGGGCCAATAAACTACCAATAATCACCGCCGGCAAATGAGCGGGAACAGGTAGCCGTAACCGCGGCCATAACAACATCACAGCTAATGTCACAACGGCAATCAGCAGGCTTGGCCAGTGGGTACTGCCTGCACCATTGACCAGAACAGCTACTTTCTCCCAGTAGTGTTCTGGCATGGCGCTAACGGTCATCCCAAAAAAATCTTTCAACTGAAGCGTCGCAATCACAACACCAATACCAGCAGTAAATCCCAGTGTAATTGACTCCGGTATGTATTGGATAAGACGTCCGAGGCGCATCAGTGCCATCAGCACCAGAATGATTCCGGACATTACTGTTGCCAGTAACAGCCCGGCAAGACCAAATTTTTCAGCGACGGGAAAGAGCAGTACGACAAAAGCCGCAGTTGGGCCAGATATGCTGTAACGCGAACCACCCAGCAAGGCAATAATAAACCCACTGATGATCGCCGTATAAAGACCGTACTGCGGCGCAACACCACTGGCAATCGCCAGTGCCATGGATAATGGAATAGCAATAATCCCGACGGTCAACCCCGCCAGAAGATCGTTGGCAAAGCGCTTACCAGTATACTTGTCTGCAATGCAGGCCTGACTCAGAGCATGGCAGAGTTTCAATGACAGTAGATGGGCTCGATGTGGCACGGTAATGGCCTGTTCAAGGTAAGAGGGGAAGAAAGGCGAGGTATAATATTCCTAAATCCTGACGGCGACTATGCGTATTATGTGTCGCCAAGTTATTCTTACTTTCCACCCGTCAGCAAGAAATATTCAGAGAGGCCAGGTTGTATATTGCAGAATGGTAAACACTTCCATAAAATTCTCGGATTTATTTTCCTATGGCCTGATGCCGATCTTCTATGCCAAACATTCAGCAATACAACTTTACCTATAACAATATTCATAACACCATCCGCAATACGGCCAAAACCATTGCCGAACTTGGCTATGAGCCCGACTATCTGCTGGCCATCGGTGGTGGCGGCCTGATCCCCGCGCGCATCATGCGGACCTACATTAACCGCCCTATTCTGATCGTTTCTCTGTCTCGATACAGCGATGAGACCGGTACAGCGCCAGCCAGTCAGCCCATCAAACTGCAGTGGCTGGAAACAGACATCGACCTGACCGGTAAGAAGGTACTGGTGATTGATGAGGTAGACGACGAGAGGACAACGCTCGAGTTTACTCTTCAGCATCTGTTCGACAGTCACCCTGGCGCCGAGTTTTCTGCCTTTGTCGTGCACAATAAAAAGAAGGAAAAGAAAGGACAGCTTCCTGAACAGCTCAAGCACTTCTTTGTGGGCGAAGAGATCGAAGATTACTGGATCAATTATGCCTGGGATGCCGAAAACATTGATGCATTTGGCCAATAAAATACGCTGATCTGCAAATAAAAAAGGCTTCCGGATGGAAGCCTTTTTATGTTTTAAACAACCGGTGCCGGACTGACCACGTCCGCATTCTGTGCCCGATGCCGCATAAAGTGATCCATCAGCGTAATCGCCATCATCGCTTCCGCAATGGGAACCGCACGAATACCTACGCAGGGATCATGGCGCCCTTTGGTCACGACCTCAACCGGCTCACCCTGCATATTAATGGACTGGCCTGGGGTGGTAATACTGGACGTTGGCTTAAGGGCGATATGCGCAACAAGATCCTGCCCGGAACTGATACCACCCAGAGTTCCACCAGCATGGTTTGAAAGGAAGCCATCTGGGGTAATCTCATCCCGATGCTCTGTACCCTTCTGGCCGACACTGGCAAATCCATCACCGATTTCAACGCCCTTCACGGCATTAATGCTCATCAGAGAGTGTGCCAGATCTGCATCAAGGCGATCAAAGACGGGTTCTCCAAGCCCGGGGGGGACACCGGTCGCCATGACGGAAACCCGGGCACCTACTGAGTTACCTTCCGAACGAAGACTGGTAATCAACGCTTCCATTTCCGGTACTTTGTCCGCGTCTGGTGAGAAAAACGGGTTATTTCTGACTTCATCCCAATCCAGCTTCTCAACACGGATATCACCGATCTGGGACAGCCAGCCACGCACTTCAATACCCTGAGACTGCAGGTACTTGCGGGCAATGGCTCCGGCAGCAACCCTCATGGCCGTTTCCCTAGCGGATGAACGGCCACCACCACGATAATCCCGAACACCGTATTTATGGGTGTAGGTGTAATCAGCATGACCTGGCCTGAACAGATCCTTGATATTGGAGTAATCCTTGGAACGCTGATCCTGGTTCTCAATTAACAGACCAATGGGGGCACCGGTGGTCACTCCCTCAAAGACGCCAGACAGGATCTTAACCTGATCCGGCTCACGACGCTGGGTTGTGAATTTGGACGTACCCGGCTTACGACGATCGAGATCAACCTGCAGATCCGCTTCGGTGATTGACAACCCCGGGGGGCAACCGTCAACAATGCAACCCAGCGCCAGACCATGGGACTCACCAAAGGTAGTGACCCTGAACAGTTGTCCTATACTATTTCCTGCCATACTTAAGCGATCTCATTCTTATTTTCAGAAAAATCTAAAAACCTTAAAAGCCCATTACAGGGCTTTTAACCGATTCTTGAACAAAGACTGATACTTTCTGCAATCTTCAGCGGACAGAACCAGAACGCCATGACCACCTTTTTCGAAATCAGGCCAGACAAACGGTACTTCCGGATACTCATCCTGTAAAGCCCACTGGCTGTTGCCCACTTCCAGTACCAGCAGCCCCTGTTCATCCAGGTAATCACCGGCCTGCGCCAGAATGGAACGGGCGAAATCAAGTCCGTCATCTCCGGCGGCCAGACCCAGCTCTGGTTCATGGGTAAACTCTTCCGGCATATCGGACATATCTTCAGCATCCACATAAGGTGGATTACTCAAAATGAGTTTATACCGTGGGCGCTCTGGCAAGGCATCAAAGAAATCAAACAAATCCGACTTAATGGCCTGTACCCTGCCCCAGAGCTCGTGGCGATCAATATTGATATTGGCCACTTCCAGCGCATCTTCAGAAATATCCAGTAGATCCACCTGAGATTCAGGAAACGCATGCGCTGCCGCAATGCCAATACAACCGGAACCTGAGCACAGGTCAAGCACACGGCTGATCTCTACATCGCCCAGCCACGGCTGGAACTGCTGGAGAATCAGTTCAGCAATGGGGGAACGGGGAACCAGAACCCGCTCGTCCACATAAAACGGCATATCACAGAACCACGCCTGGTTCACAAGATAGGCCAGGGGTTTACGACTGACCGCCCGCTCTTCAATCAGGTTGGCCAGTTTTTCACGTTCACGAAGGGTTAAACGACTGTCAAGATAGTTGTCGGGAAGATCCCAGGGCAGTTGCAGCACTTGGAAAACCAGATGCAGGGACTCATCCAGCGCATTATCACTGCCATGACCAAAGAACAAACCCGCCTCATTAAAACGGCTCGCTCCCCAGCGTACAAAGTCTCGAATAGACACCAGTCCTTCGCAGGACTCATTGGAACCTGTCACATTTGCTCCTTCGGATTCGAAACTCCCGGGATTTTCACGGTGAGTCGAACCCTTACTGCCTTATATAGGCGGCATAAAATAGCATATTCCTTGCTCGCGGGTAACGACTGTTTAAAAGTTAGCAGGTAACCTTAATCGGAGAGATAATACTCAATGGTCGCAACCACCCGGACTTTCTTGATATGCGGGTTATTTCGGTCACGGTTGCTGACCGAAAACTGCCCCTGAGAGGCTCTCTTGATTTTGCCCAGTTCACTTTGCGAGTCTGAAGCAAACTTTTCAGCCACTTCCCGGGCTTTGCGGGTCGCTTCCTCAATCATTTCCGGCTTTACATCATTCAACCGGGTAAACAGGTACTCGGGCTGTGAGCCATAATTTCCCCCGGTAAAAACAATGCCTTCCCGACCGAGGTCCGAGAGCCGCTCCATCACCGAGCGTACCGCCTCAATATTATTGGAATAAATAGTGATGGTTTGCAGGGCGGTATAGCGAAACTCCGGACGACTGCTGCTGCCATATTGGTTGGCCGATTTATCAGTAATATCAGGCGACATCAGACTGATTTCATCAGCAGCGATACCACTCCTCTCCAGAAATGCTCTGATTCGGCTAGTGTTGCTCTCAATCGTGCCATAGAGCGATTTCAAATCATTATCTGCCGCTGAAAACTGAATCGGCCAGATCACAACGTCTGCCTGATACTCCCTCTCCGACAACCCTTTGACAGTTACACTTCTCTCATACTGCTTGTACTCAATGGCAGCATTCGCCAACAAATACCCCAGACAGGAAAGCCCCAGAAAAACAGAAATGCCCAGTATCAAGGCACTGACTCTACCGGTACTCATGTTTCTTCCACCTGATGCTTTTGTTTAAAAAATAACGAATCCCGTCCTTAGGACTAGCCGCTAAATTATCAGATTCCGCGCTCATGTCATCTCATTTACCAGATAATCAATAAAACAGCGAAGCTGAGCAGGAACATACCTTGACCTTGGGTACTGAATATTAATCCTGCCCTGGTAATTCCCCATCACTTTCCAGTCTGCAAGCACCTGTACAATCGTCCCTTCCCGCAACGCTGGCTCGGCTGTAAAGCTGGGCAACATACCAATACCGAGTCCCTGAAGAATGCCATTCAAGCGCATTTCGGTATGATTCACGGCATACTGACCGTCTACGGCAACCCGGACTTTTTGATCCCCGCACACAAATTCCCAGTGGTTATCATCTGTCTTTTCCCCAAGGTAGAGACAATTATGTCTGACCAGGTCTTTGGGATGCTCAGGGGTTCCATACTGCCGCAACTACTCTGGCGTTGCACAGAGCTGAAGTTCGACCTGCCCCAGAGAGCGTGAAACAAGACCTTCTATGGGATGATCAGTGATCCTGAAGATGGCATCCACTTCATCCTTAATCGGATCCACAAAATAATCGGTGATCTTCAGCTTAAGACGGATATTCGGATACTGGGCAAGAAAAGGAAAAATCAGGGGTTCAAGAACCTGCTTGCCAAATGCCTTTGGAACGGCAATCCGGAGATAACCCGCTGGATCCGACTTATCATGACCGGACGCATGAACAGCCTCCCTTGCCGAATCCAGCATTACACGACAATAATCATAGGTTGGTTTTCCAGATTCACTGATCCTGACCTGTCGTGTGGTTCTTTCCAGCAGTGTAACTATTCAGCACCCAGCAAAGGCGTATTGTTGTAATTTCGAACCGCTTTAAGAAGCGCCTGAAATATGTTCAACCCCTGCTTTTTAGCAGATGATAAATAGCTTCGGATTCGGGTAAACATGGTACCTCCGTCTTCGCTTCTGAAGCAGCCTGAGATCTTCTGCTTAAGTTTGGCCATCCTGGCATCACGTTCACTGCCATTGTTATCGAAGGGAATTGAAAAGTCCGACATGAAGCGCAACGTTTCAACCTTAAACTCAATAAGCCTTTTGAACAGGTTGTAGGCCTTGGTATTCCTGACCTTCTTACGTCCAAGCACCTGTCGTTGTTTTTCCATATAAGCGGTTTCCTTCGTGAGAGCCCTTTGAAGGATTTGGTCGTATATCGTCTCAATGCGAAGCTGTATTGCACCAGGCATTTGAGTCAGACCGGCTGCTTTGTATTTCTTGCAGAAGTGCCAGGAGAGCGTAAGCAATTTCATCAGCCGCAGAGCCAGCTTATTCGCATCCCTATCGACAACTCCCTGAAGCTCTCTCAGATGATGGGCATTACAAAGCACATGCACTGCCGCATAGGCAAAGTAGGACTTCCAATGATCGTGAACCAGAATGCCTGCAAAAGTCAGCAGGATGCCCATTGCATCCATTGCTTCACAACCTCGCCTTTCTGAGAGGTAGTAAAGCGTCCATTGGTCATCTCGCATAATGTGTAACCACCACAGTGAACCGTCAACCCGCATGCCAGTTTCATCCGCTCCTGCAACCGGACTTTCTTGTAAAGCATCGCGGATACTCTGCTCAGTAGAGGCCAGGTTCTCATGGGTATAGGCAACAAAATTGGCAACAGAGCCTGCGCTGACACTCATGCAATAAATAGTATTGAAATACTCAGACACCCGGTGATATGGGATGAAGTGATACTGGTTTAAATGAACAGCCATTGCCTGAGTCACTTCTCCGTATTGAGCAGCGGCTTTCACTCCTTGGGGAAACTCAGCGGTGTTCCGTTTACCACAAGGACATACTTTAACGTCTGCCCAGTACGCGGTAACTTCAAATTCTCCGGGTCTACCTGGATCAAAAACCTGTCGCTCAATGTATTTGGTGGGTTTAATATCGATAAGCGAAGACTGGCAACAGCAACATTTTTCAACCTTCAGATGCCTGACATAATCGGGTAAGGCGACACGTCTCAAACAAGAGCCTTGATGACCTTTCTGGCCACCTGGTTTATTGCCTGAAGATGGTCTAAGGCTTTTGGGGTTCGGTGTTTCCTGTGAGGAGCAGGGGGCTTCTTTGGAAGATGTATCACCTTTATCACTCCCTTTTTTACTGGGCTTTTGATAACCATCTGACGATGGTGGCTTACTACTGTTTTGACTGTTTTTATTAACCCTTTCTTCCAGTTCGCTGCAACGTTCCCGTAAAAGCGCATTCTCGGTCCGAAGCTCTTCATTCTCTTTAAGGAGAGCTTCGGTAAACGGAGTAGCTGGGAAGTCTGGTTCCATACTGGAGATTTGTTAGAAAAATTGAGTATAAGATGATGGTCGAAAAATCAGAAAATTCCAGATTTATATGAAGGGTGCTGAATAGTTACTGTTGAAGAAACGGGTGCTTCATCTCTACCTTTAAACTTGGAAAACGCCGTTTTAAGTAAAGAGCTGGGAAGTGGCAGATTTGGTAAAGTGTATTTGGTTGAACAGGACATTGATAATAAGAGAACATGTAATTTTGCCTTGAAGACAGCACAGGGAGACTCGAGAGAAGAGAAAGAAGCCAACCTGGCAAAACTGAAACATGAGGTTGAGGTTCTTGAGGCGTTGGGAGTACACCCAAATATTGTTGAGTGTGGAGGGTTTGCCAAAGTTGATCAGGAAGAAGGGGTTCTCTTTGGTTTGATTCAAGGGCCTGATTTGAGTGGACTTAACAACAAGCTTTGCGAACAATTTGAGAAGGGAGATATTACTCTTCATGAATTGAGTGATACCTTAGCCTTTTTAGAGCAGCAAAAGCTGGATGCGATGCTTTACTTGCAAGAGGCAAATAGAATTCATGGAGATTTGAAAGCGTCGAACTTTATGTGGGACTCTGAATCAAAATTATTGAAATTGATTGATTTTGGCCAGTCCGCCAGCTGCGCGGGAGACGGCCGAGTGGTTTGTGGGCATGAGGATTATACTCCTCCGGAAGCAATAGATTCTTTGCAGGGATCTGCACATGCTGTGAAAGCAAATATTGCGATCGATAATTATGCACTGGGTCAAATGCAGTTCATGATGCACGATTACCTGCTGGGGGGGAAAGGACACGCTTTCAGTAATGGTGCGAAAACTGAGGGCCTTGCACCAAGCCAGAGGACAGAAAAAGCCTTTCTATTCAGGCAGGCTATGAAGGCATTTACAACACCAAAGGAGGATGGCTCTTATCAAAAAGTGATAGAGGATGTATCTTTTGATGAATTGATGATGCAGATATCAGAAAAAGATCAGCCCGCCACTTTCGATCCCCTTTATGATAAGGCGACTGAAATGTATGAAAAAATGCAGGTGTTAAAGCCTATGGCTGATTACGCGTGTCGTTTCATGCATCCAATTGCTGAACATAGAGCAACGGCACAAGAAATGATGAATCACCCATGGATTATTAATAGGAGTACTGATATTGATCGTATAGAGAATATTATTGCAGCCGCTGCAGCTTAATATAAATGGTGTTAAATGGTCAGGAAGATTTGATTTAAAAATCAGATGTATATAACCCAGGTTTTAACTTGACCCTCAGATATAAACTGATTGATTAACACCCGCAGGCATTTCTATTCTTATGATGTATGCAAGGGTATTTCATAAAATACCTCTCATGTATTTTTTATCTTTGCTGAGCTAGAGAGAATGTTCATACACAACATTATGCATGCTGACTACAGTGTGAATCGTATCTGAAGTAGTAACTTGAAAATACCCTGACCGCACTTTCAATCAATAGCCATCTCAACCCATTCCTTTTAAAGTATGACCAAATTCAGTAGAGTCTCTCATTCACAATTACAACAAAAGGTTTTTTCATGAGACTGGCTCGTATCATGATGTTTGGGACACTTCTGGCATTCAGTTCTTTTTCCATGGCCAATAGCGAAGCTGAGAGAGAGGCAGAAAAACTATTGAATGTGATGGGAGCGGAAAGAGCAATAGAGCAATCGATGACCCAGATGATGGATCTTCAGGTGCAGCAGAATCCATCGCTAGTGCCATTCAAGCCCGTTATTGCTGATTTTTTTGAAGAGTTTATGAGTTATAAGAGCCTTAAGCCCGAGATGATCAAGCTATATGCCGAGGAGTTTACAGCTTCTGAGCTGCGTGAGTTGAACGCATTTTATCAAACAGCGGTAGGTCAGAAGACGATTGAAAAAATGCCGGTTCTTTTTGCTAGGGGTGGGCAAATTGGAATTCAGCGGGTTCAGGAAAACCTGCATAAACTGGAGGCAATGATTGTTGCAGAAGCGGAACGTTTGCAGCTATCCGAAACTCAGTGATGAGTGTCTGACTCTGGAACCGCATGCTCTACCAGTCAGTTATCGGATAACATCCTTGCCCATGGTGCCCATGGGCTTCGATAGAATAGAGCTTTAATCATGGGCTTTATCCATAGAACTGTAAGTTGCGGATGCGATAATTAATACCCCGCCCAGGATCTGCAGCCATAATAAGTGTTCTCCCAGCCATAGAATTGCGAAGGCTGCGCCAAAAGCTGGTTCGGTTCCCATCAGTAATGCGACCCTGGATGGCGAGGTCTGACGAACACCGTAGTTCTGTGCAAAAAATGCAAAGATAGTGCAGAACAGTACTAAGTAGAGAGTGGTGAACCAGAATGCAGGGGACGTAGGAATATGGATATTGGCTTCCGGGTTAATCATCAGGCAGAGTAGCAATGCGCTGACACCAACAACTCCGGATTGAATCGCTGTCAGGCTAATTGATGAGAGCTGTCGTTCAATCATCAGTTTTCTGGTGACAATAACCATAATCCCTCTGAAAAGGGCGGCAAGGAGTATAAAACCATCGCCCAGGTTTATGCTAATTCCCACTGTCTGGTTATAAGAGAGCAGAAGTACACCGATCAGACATAAAGTGGCATTCAGAAAAATTTTTCCTCCGGGATAATTTTTGAATACCACCCATTCGATAAAGGGGGTAATGAGAACGCAAAGACTGATTAGAAAGGCAGCGTTAGATGCTGTTGTGTTGGCCACGCCATACGTTTCGCAGAGGAAGATCAGCAGCAGTATACAGCCTGTTGGTAGTGCATATTTCCAGTCGTATGCGTTACCCGACTTTAGTTCTCTGTATAGTACCGGAAGTAAAATGCAGAATGTCATCAGAAACCGGATGGTAAGAAATCCGAGTACTGTGACATAAGTAAGCGCCTCTTTGGTTAATCCATAGCTGGTTCCCCAGAATATGGCGACTAACAGCAGAGAAAGCTCTGCCAGATGTCGCTTGTTATTATTAACCCCTGTTTGAATCAATGTATACATAGCAAATCTGACTGTTACTCAACAAATTGTTGATAAATTTTGATTTTCAATTTTTTCTATCGGGTATGGTGAATTTAGCCTGATGTTTATGCTAATAGATGTCTTTGATGTTTATAATGACCTTTAAAAGAACATGATTTTTGACGTATGGACACAAATAAACTGATCTCGCTCATGCCGGACCTGGCTGCTTTTGTCACTGTTGTTGAATGTGAGAGCTTTACTGCTGCGGGAAAGAAACTTGGCGTTACGCCGTCGGCGGTGAGCCGACAGATCTCAAGGCTGGAGTCGGCCCTCTCGATCAAACTGCTGGGTAACTATTCAGCACCCTTCATATAAATCTGGAATTTTCTGATTTTTCGACCATCATCTTATACTCAATTTTTCTAACAAATCTCCAGTATGGAACCAGACTTCCCAGCTACTCCGTTTACCGAAGCTCTCCTTAAAGAGAATGAAGAGCTTCGGACCGAGAATGCGCTTTTACGGGAACGTTGCAGCGAACTGGAAGAAAGGGTTAATAAAAACAGTCAAAACAGTAGTAAGCCACCATCGTCAGATGGTTATCAAAAGCCCAGTAAAAAAGGGAGTGATAAAGGTGATACATCTTCCAAAGAAGCCCCCTGCTCCTCACAGGAAACACCGAACCCCAAAAGCCTTAGACCATCTTCAGGCAATAAACCAGGTGGCCAGAAAGGTCATCAAGGCTCTTGTTTGAGACGTGTCGCCTTACCCGATTATGTCAGGCATCTGAAGGTTGAAAAATGTTGCTGTTGCCAGTCTTCGCTTATCGATATTAAACCCACCAAATACATTGAGCGACAGGTTTTTGATCCAGGTAGACCCGGAGAATTTGAAGTTACCGCGTACTGGGCAGACGTTAAAGTATGTCCTTGTGGTAAACGGAACACCGCTGAGTTTCCCCAAGGAGTGAAAGCCGCTGCTCAATACGGAGAAGTGACTCAGGCAATGGCTGTTCATTTAAACCAGTATCACTTCATCCCATATCACCGGGTGTCTGAGTATTTCAATACTATTTATTGCATGAGTGTCAGCGCAGGCTCTGTTGCCAATTTTGTTGCCTATACCCATGAGAACCTGGCCTCTACTGAGCAGAGTATCCGCGATGCTTTACAAGAAAGTCCGGTTGCAGGAGCGGATGAAACTGGCATGCGGGTTGACGGTTCACTGTGGTGGTTACACATTATGCGAGATGACCAATGGACGCTTTACTACCTCTCAGAAAGGCGAGGTTGTGAAGCAATGGATGCAATGGGCATCCTGCTGACTTTTGCAGGCATTCTGGTTCACGATCATTGGAAGTCCTACTTTGCCTATGCGGCAGTGCATGTGCTTTGTAATGCCCATCATCTGAGAGAGCTTCAGGGAGTTGTCGATAGGGATGCGAATAAGCTGGCTCTGCGGCTGATGAAATTGCTTACGCTCTCCTGGCACTTCTGCAAGAAATACAAAGCAGCCGGTCTGACTCAAATGCCTGGTGCAATACAGCTTCGCATTGAGACGATATACGACCAAATCCTTCAAAGGGCTCTCACGAAGGAAACCGCTTATATGGAAAAACAACGACAGGTGCTTGGACGTAAGAAGGTCAGGAATACCAAGGCCTACAACCTGTTCAAAAGGCTTATTGAGTTTAAGGTTGAAACGTTGCGCTTCATGTCGGACTTTTCAATTCCCTTCGATAACAATGGCAGTGAACGTGATGCCAGGATGGCCAAACTTAAGCAGAAGATCTCAGGCTGCTTCAGAAGCGAAGACGGAGGTACCATGTTTACCCGAATCCGAAGCTATTTATCATCTGCTAAAAAGCAGGGGTTGAACATATTTCAGGCGCTTCTTAAAGCGGTTCGAAATTACAACAATACGCCTTTGCTGGGTGCTGAATAGTTACCTTTAATTTAGAGTGGAGCGGGTATCTCCCTCAGTCAGGCCATCAAGCTGGCAGTAATATTCAGCTGTGGGGCACTGTGAATCAGATCTCCGGTATATGCATAATATCTTCCAACTGCTGCTCTCTCTGAGCCGTTAAGCTATTAAGGCATTGCTCTTGAAACTGCTGATCAATGGAAGCGAGCAAACTGCATGTTGCATCTCGGAACTTGATCCACTGCCTCTGCACCTCCCTTAACTCCTGAGGCTTTGGCATCTCACTGCCTGAAGACTGCTGTTTAATCTTACTCATTACCACTTTATAAGTGGTATTCAACCTATTATCTGTGTCAGCCAATGGCGCCGCCACTCGTTCGATATTGCCCTGAAGGGCTTTTTCAAGCATTTCGATATATCGATTTTTCTGCTCCTGAATCGATTCCGATATCCACGCTAATCGCCCCGTACCACCGTGCATTTCTTCTTGATAAGCTTTGAGGGTAACAAAAGCTTCCATTTCTTGATAGGCGACATCAACTAAAGCACGGTTTTCGCCTGACAGTTGCTCTTTTAGAGCAGCCAAGTCACTCTGCCGGCGTATTTCCTGCTCATCAGCAACACGCCTCGCGCAAAAGCCAGCGCCATCGCCACTGGTCACATACTGACAAATGTCGAAGGGTACCACTTGATTGTTTTTCCAATGCTGATAGTAATCCTTAACCGCATAAGACAGCTCAGCAGGAACATGTCCTCCACGGGTAATCAACCATAAGGTAAGCTCAGGGTCTGGTTTGCCAAATATACCTCCTTCCTTTGAAGCTTGCTCTGCCAGTTCCCATACATCGTAGAAAGGCCACTTACCATCTTCATCTTCTACCTGATAAGTATCGAAAAAGGCATCGATATCTCGCTCTGGCACTTCAGCAGCATAGGTGAGAATTTGGACACTTCGATCTTCATCATAAAGAGACAAGTTGGGATTCTGTTTCTTGGCTGCCTGATAGGCAGCAAGAGCACTTTTCGGATCAGACATTTTTATGCTGCCAGCTCGAAAAAAGACCGCTTCAAGATAATACTTTAATGCCTCTTGATGACCTTGCAAGGCGGCTTGTTGGTAGTGAAACGCGCGCTGCTCATCTGGCAGGATATATTGGTAGGCAAGCCTGAAGTGGGCTTCAGCCTTACCCTGCTCCGCTGCCAATGTGTACAAGGATTTAGCTTGGTCTCTATTGCCCGCTTCATAGAGCTTATTTGCTCTAGTGACTGGATCTGTCTCCACAGAATTAACAGAAAAAGCCACGCAGCAGCCCAGTAAAACCAGACATAGTTTTTTGATCATTGATTCATCAACCCAACTTGCTTTTTGAGCAACAGTCCAAAAGTGACGGCCTCTTAACCTGAAGATCAATGTAGCTGTATTAAGAACTGTAAAGAAAACTGACTGTCAGCAACGCTCTCAGTTATCACAATCATTGTATTCTCAATAATGGCGTTGATCCGAGACTTGCGATAATTATTTTGCCGGACACTGAGGTGCATTTGGCCAGAGCAATACAAATGTCCTTAATTCATCAAACATGTAGAAATTATCTGCACGAATTTTTAATGCTTTAACAATGCACAGGAGCGCCAGTACAGGCACCGCGACTTTCAAATCCAGCTGGGCAGCCGTCGTAATAGGAGTCGATTACCATAACTCAGCAAGTATTAGGAAATCACGGAACAATGCCATAGTAGATGACGGAAACCAATCGAATACGTACAATCCCATAGACAGATTTAATAATCTCTAATGAGAACAGATTTATGCAGCAAAGCCCCACCTGGAAGTGGCTCGCTATTCTGACTGCAGCCGTGCTGCTCTCAGGATGCAATGGTCCATGGAATGATCCAAACCCACCGACCAACCCGGAACAGGTCACCTATTTCGGCAGTTTTATTACCCGTCCCAAGCACCTCGACCCGGTACGCTCCTACAGCGCCGAAGAGGCGATGTTTATTGATCAGATTTATGATCCCCCTCTGCAGTACCACTTTCTGAAAAGGCCCTATGAACTGGAGCCGGCAACAGCTGCGACCATGCCTTCTCTGGAACTGCTGGATGAGCAACTGCAGCCTCTGCCAGAAGACAGCAAAGAAGCGGCTTTCAGCCGAATCACCATTCGCTTGAAGCCGGATTCCCGGTACCAGCCTCACCCGGCATTTGCTAAAGACGACAGCGGTAATCCTCTGTATGTTTTCAGTACCCCTGCTGAAGGAGAACAGTACAAGTTGCTTACTGATTTTCCGGCTACCGGAACACGCAACCTGACCGCTGATGATTATATTTATCAGATCAAGCGCATGGCGGACCCAGTCAATAAGTCTCCCCTGCTGGGGCTGATGTCTGGCTACATTATCGGCATGAAAGCGTTCGGGCAATGGGCCAAAAACAACCGACAGCCCGGAGAGTGGCTGGATCTGCGCCAGCAGGATATGGAAGGTCTTGAGAAAATTGATGATCTGACTTTTGCCATTCGAATTAAAGGCATCTATCCGCAGTTTCAATACTGGCTGGCCATGCATTTCTTCGCGCCTGTGCCCTGGGAGGCCGACCGTTTCTACCATAACCCGGGTTTTCCGGAAAAAAACCTGACGCTGGACTGGAACCCCATCGGTACCGGACCATTCATGATGACGGTTAACTCACCTAACCGGGAAATTGTTCTGGAGAGAAACCCTAATTACAGAAAGGACTTCTATCCATCAGAAGGCTCTGAGAATGACCTTGAGCGCGGCTATCTCGCCGATGCAGGAAAACCACTGCCGTTTATCGACAAAGCCGTTTATCGCTATGAAAAAGCGGCCACCTCCATGTGGAGCAAATTTGTCCAAGGCTATTATGACCGTTCGGGGGATGGCAACTCCAATATTAACAGTGCCACCTTTGACCGGGCCTTCACCACTGGCCCGGATGGGCTCGAACTGACGCCAGAACTGGCCAGCCGCGATATCGTTGTCGATGAAGAGGTCAGCCCGTCACTTTATTATATTGGCTTTAATATGGTGGATCCGGTGGTGGGTGGCTACAGCGAAGAGAAGCGTAAACTGCGTCAGGCCATCAGCATCGTGTATAACGATCAGGAGTATATCGATATCTTCCGCAATGGCATTGGCCAGGTTGCCCAGGGGCCCATACCGCCAGGGCTATTTGGCTATACCACCGGAAAAGAGGGTTTGAACCCCCATATCTTCGACTGGGATGAGGTTACACAGACAGCACGGAGAAAACCGGTTGAGTATGCAAAGAAACTGTTAGCAGAGGCTGGCTACCCCAATGGCCGTCATCGTGAAACCGGCAAGCCACTGATTCTTTATATGGATACGACGGCCGGAGACAGCAACCCACGATCCGACTGGATCAAAAAACAGCTGGCTAAAATCAATGTTCAGCTGGAGTTCAGAGCCACCGACTACACCCGCTTTAAAGAGAAGATGCGTCAGGGCAATACCCAGATGTTTGGCTGGGGCTGGCTGGCAGACTACCCCGATCCGGAAAACTTTCTGTTTCTACTGGACAGTCGACAGGGGCTGGTTAAATGTCAGTGCGATGGCAGTAACTCCACCAACTATGATAATCCTGAATATGACGGCCTTTATGACCGGATAAAAACACTGCCGAATGGGCCGGAAAGGCTTTCAGCCATCAATCGAATGCTGGCTATCGTCCAGAAAGACAGTCCCTGGATCTGGGGCTTTAATAACAAGGAGTATTACCTCTCCAATCAATGGGTTTATAACACCAAACGCCACGGGATCAGTCAGGCAACCCTGAAATACCTCCGTGTAGACCCGGATCTCCGGGCACAGAAACAGAAGGCGTGGAACCAACCGGTAATCTGGCCAATGTTTGCAGGTATTGGTTTGCTACTGATGATATTGATACCGGGTATCAGAGCTTATCGCCAGCGTCAGAAACTGACGATTGAAGACTAGCGCCTATTCATGGAGAGAAGGATATGTTCGCTTACATCATAAGAAGGCTCTGTTACGCCATTCCTATTTTGATCGGAGTGAATCTTCTGACGTTTATTCTGTTTTTTATCGTCAATACACCAGAAGATATGGCCAGGGCTCACCTGGGCGACAAATACGTCACCGAGCAGGCTATCCAGGAGTGGATTGCTGACAAGGGCTATGATCAGCCCCTGTTTTATAACCCTCAGGCCAGTGGTCTGGAGCAGTTGACCGGCACCATCTTCTTCGAGAAATCCGTCAAACTGTTCGCCTTTGACTTTGGCAACTCTGACGAAGGCCGGAATATCCGCTCCGATGTGGTGGATCGCATGGGCCCGAGCCTGGCTCTGGCTCTGCCCACCTTTATCATTGGCATCTGGGTGAATATCAGCGTTGCCCTGATGGTGTTGATGTTCCGGGGCAGCCGACTGGACCGATTTGCCGTTGCCGTCTTTGTGACCATGATGTCGGTGTCGTACCTGTTTTACATCGTGGTTGGCCAGTTCTTTATTGCCAAGGTTTCACGACTGGTGCCGGTATCCGGTTACAACGAAGGGGTTGATGGCTGGCGCTTTCTGATTCTGCCCATTGCCATTGGTGTGATTGCCGGTATAGGTGCCGGCGCCCGCTGGTACCGAACCCTGTTTATCGAAGCCTCCGGTCAGGACTTTGCCAGAACCGCCAGGGCAAAGGGAGTCAGTGAAGCCGGTGTTCTGTTTCGTCATGTACTTCCCAACGCCATGCTACCCATATTGACCGGTGTGGTGGTGGTGATCCCCTCACTGTTTATGGGCAGCCTGATCATGGAATCCTTCTTCAGTATTCCTGGTCTAGGCAGCTATCTGCTGGATGCCATACAGGCCCAGGACTTTGCCATTGTCAGGGCCATGGTATTCCTGGGGTCGGTGCTCTACATCATCGGTCTGATTCTTACCGATATTTCTTACACCTGGGCCGACCCCAGGGTTCGATTAAACTGATCAGAAAGGGATAAACGACACTATGGATTTCTCTATCGGATCAGATCTTTTTGGGTTCCACGTACTCTGGACCATCCTCTGGAGCGACGTACTGATCTTCTTCCTGGTGGGTGCCATCACCCTTTTCCTGCTCTCCCTCAGAAAGAACCCTGAAAACCGTCAGCGCTGGCGACAGGTGTTCTCTACACGACTGGGTATGAGTACCTTTGTGATCATCATGGCCTATATTGCCATTGCCCTGGTGGACTCCATTCATTTCCGCAAAGCACTGCCTGCGGTTGAAGGTCAGGGCAGCGAGCAGGTCTTTTACAGCAATACGGTGAACAGCCTGCTGGACCTGGCGTTGGGCGAGATGGGAGAGCGACACGAGCGAACCTACTCAGCCCCCTTTGCCCTGAAGTCCTGGAACAAAGAGAACCTGCTGCTGCCCGGTGGGGAAAGGGTCAGAGACTATCCGGTGCTGAAATACGGTGGCCAGCATCTGAAAAATGATGAAGATAAAAAACAGGACATTGCCCTTAACTCCCTGCTGGGTCTTGGCAAGGGGCTGGCTCTTGCCCTGCTATTGATAGGCCTGCACGCCCACTGGCTGAAGAAGAGGAACAAATCATCAGAGCCCACCCTGCCCTGGCGTGCAGGCTGGATCACGTTTGCCATCATCATGGCACTACTTGGCTGGCTGATCACCCTGGGCAATCTCTACCATGTGCTTGGAACCGACCAGGCCGGTAATGATACGTTATACGAAAGCCTGAAAGGCATTCGCACCGGTGTATTAATCGGTACGCTGGCAACACTGATCACCATGCCCATCGCCATTACTCTGGGCATTGCTGCAGGCTACTTCAAAGGGTGGATTGACGATGTGGTGCAGTATATTTATACGACACTGATCTCTATCCCCGGGCTTCTGCTGACTGCTGCCTCAGTGCTGCTATTTCAGGTCTGGATCAACAATAACCCGAACTTTTTTGAAGTCGGTCTGGAGAAGGCGGATGCCAAGTTTCTGGCCCTCTGTTTTATTCTCGGTATCACCAGCTGGACCAGTCTGTGCCGGCTGCTTCGGGCGGAGACCCTGAAAATCAGCCAGCTGGATTACGTTCAGGCCGCCCATGCCTTTGGGGTCAGTCATTTTCAGATTATCCGTCGCCATATCCTGCCCAACCTGAGCCACATTATTATTATCTCGTTTGTGCTGGACTTCAGTGCCCTGGTTCTGGCCGAAGCTGTACTCTCTTACATTGGTGTGGGTGTCGACCCCGCCATGGCCAGCTGGGGTAATATGATCAACATGGCCAGCACCGAACTGTCCCGGGAGCCCTCCATCTGGTGGAATCTGAGCGGAGCCTTTGTCCTGATGTTTGTGCTGGTGCTGTCGGTCAATCTGTTTTCTGACCTGGTGAACGACGCTTTTGATCCCAAAACCCAACTGGAGGCTGCATGATGAGTAAAGAATCAGTAGCCCTGTCTGTTGACCAGCTCAGTGTCAGTTTACGGCATTCGCCTTATACCCCGATTTTGAAAGAAGTCTCCTTTGAGCTGAGAAAAGGTGAAATCTATGCGCTGGTCGGGGAATCTGGCAGCGGTAAATCGGTAGCTGCCCTGTCGATACTGAGACTGCTGCCCGATGCACTGAAAATCACTCAGGGTCGCATAACACTGTCTGACACCAGTATTTTTGGCCTGACCGAACACGATATGTGTTCTATTCGCGGCAAGAAGGTTGCCATGATTTTTCAGGATGCCATGACGGCCCTGAACCCGGTGCATACGGTAGGCCAGCAGATCGAAGAAACTCTGAAGCTACACACCTCATTGAACAGTGACGAAATTCGAGATCGCTGCATTGAGTTATTAGGTGAGGTTGGGATCCCTGAGCCCGGGAAACGTATTGACTGGTATCCCCATCAGATGTCCGGTGGTCAGCAGCAACGGGTAATGATCGCCATGGCCCTGGCCTGCGAACCGGATGTGCTACTGGCCGATGAGCCTACTACCGCATTAGACGTCACGATTCAGAAACAGATTCTGGAGCTGGTACAAACCCTGGCCCGAAGCCACCAGCTGGCTGTACTAATGATCACTCATGATATGGGAGTCGTGCGACAGACCGCTGACCAGGTGGGCGTGATGTACCAGGGGGAGATTATTGAACAGGGCAGCTGTGCCGACTTCTTTGCCAACCCCAGGGAAGACTACAGCCGTCGATTAATCAACAGTCTTCCAGCCATGGATAGCTATCGGGCAGACACAGAGGAAGTTCCATTACTGAAAGTCGAAGACCTTGCTGTTCACTTCCCCGTTCGTAAAGGCCTTTTTCAACGAATACACAGCTACACTCGTGCCGTGGATGGTGTCAGCTTCACCATCGGCAAAGGTGAAACCCTGGCGTTAGTCGGAGAGTCCGGCTGCGGAAAAACCACCACTGGCCGTGCCATCCTTAACCTGGAATCCGTCACTTCTGGCAATATCTGGTACAACAACCAGCCATTAAACACCCTGTCCCGAAAAGAGATGATGCCACTACGGCGCAAAATCCAGGTGATCTTCCAGAACCCGTTCTCGTCCATGAACCCACGCATGACCGTCGGCAATATTATTGAAGAAGGTATGGTCAGCCTTGGCATGTCTCTGTCTGCCAGTGAGCGGCAGGAACGGATTGAAGCGCTGTTAACACGGGTCAAGCTGGAACCTGAACACCGGCTGCGATACCCTCACGAATTCTCCGGTGGCCAGCGCCAGCGCATTGCCATTGCCCGGGCACTGGCCGTAGAGCCCGACCTGATCATCTGCGATGAACCCACCAGCGCACTGGATGTGTCCATTCGAGCGGAAGTACTGGATTTACTGCTGGAGTTACAGAGTGAACTGCAGGTCTCTTATCTGTTTATTACCCATGATCTGTCCATTATTCCTCATATTGCTCACCGGGTTGCGGTGATGAAGGAAGGGGTAATTGTTGAGCAGGGAAAAGCGGAGGCTGTTTTAAGGTACCCTGAGCACAACTATACCAGACAGCTGCTGGCAGCGGTTCCCAGTGCCTGTTAAAGACAAAGGGCGAACGATGCGGTTCGCCCTTTTTACAAGCAAGATTCAGATCATTTAAGTCCCAACCACACCACCATCATCCTTGGTAATCAGCACCGTACTCGACCGAGGCCGTGTTTTTCCATCACTGGCCGGAAAGCTGATGGCCGGATGCTGGATATTAACCCACATGGCTTTACCATCAGGCGTAGTGGTCACACCGGTGATTTCACATCCCCTCGGGCCCGTCAGAAAGCGTTTCACTTCTGCGGTTACCGGATCACAGCAAAGCATCTGATTGGTGCCCATATTGATGTTACGTTCATCATCGTCCCCGTAATCGGTTTGAATC
This sequence comes from Endozoicomonas sp., assembly GCF_965196975.1. Lineage (NCBI taxonomy): Bacteria > Pseudomonadati > Pseudomonadota > Gammaproteobacteria > Oceanospirillales > Endozoicomonadaceae > Endozoicomonas > Endozoicomonas sp. The sequence continues at coordinate 1,380,785 of NZ_OZ239981.1, read as the reverse complement.
CAGAGGCGCCCCTGGTAATCGAACCAGATACCATCCGGCGAAGAGAAAATATCGCCTTTGATATCTCCCACCAGGTTTTCAGGTACAGAACTACCATCAGCCAGTGTCGCTCCGGGACGATCACCGGCCAGCAGGAAGATTTCCCAGTCAAAGTGGGTAGCCGTGGGATCAGAATTTTCCTCGGTAAAGCGAACGATCTGACCGTGGCGGTTATCTTCCCGCGGGTTAGCGGCATTGATTTCCTGATCCTCTTTTTTACCGCGGTGCTTATTGTTGGTCAGGGTGACATAGACTTCCCGGGTTTGTGGATGCACGGCAACCCATTCCGGACGGTCCATCGTGGTGGCCCCCAGAATATCCGCTGCCCGACGGGCGTGCACCAGCACATCGGCCTGACTGGTAAAACCATTCCGCCGGGTCAACCCGTTCTGACCAAACACCAGTGGCCGCCACTCACCACGGCCATCATCATGGAATACAGCAACATACAGTGTGCCATGATCCAGAATATCCCGGTTTGCCGCTGGATTACCGGGCTCATACGCCTGATCCGGCACAAACTTATAGACATATTCGCCACGGGTATCATCACCGAAATAGAACGCCATACGACGATCATCACCCAGTGAAAGCGTTGAACACTCCCTTACCAGTCGCCCCATGGAGGTGCGTTTTTTCGGGGTACTGTCCGGTGAAAATGGATCAATTTCCACTACCCAGCCAAAACGGTTGGGTTCATTAACATAACCACCATGAGCGGCATTGTGGTCTGGTGTAGCATTAAAACGGGGCTCTACTGACTCCCATGCATAGTAGTTACTGTTCTTATCCTGGGCCACACCATAACGATGATGAGCAGGGCGTTGCTCATAGTCTTCAGCATCACGGTTTACAAAGTAGTTCTTCCAGTTCTCTTCACAGGTGAGATAAGTCCCCCAGGGGGTAACCCCCATGGCGCAATTATTCAAAGTACCCAGTACCTGACGGCCAGCGGGGTCTGCAACGGTTTTCAGAAAATCCGTACCCGACACTTCACCGGTCAGGTCCATCGGCGTAAACCCCGTGATCCTGCGGTTATAGTCAGAATCGTTGACTTTCTGCCAGTGACCATTTGATTGTTTGCGGACTTCAAAAACACTGACGCCGTGAGCTGCCATCTCCTTTTTTACTTCATGTTCAGGCCGCTGCTTAAAGCCATGACTATCTTCAGTGATGGTCAGCCCATTGGGGTGGAGCGTAGGATTAATATACTCATGGTTCATCACCAGCAGACCATGCTCATCGGGCTTATCCGGAAATGGGAAAAACCAGATACCATCATGATTCTGGCCAGCCTGTTTCATCTGCTCCTGCCAGCTGTTGCTGCCATCTGGCCGCCAGGGGCTGGCTCCTTTTTCCACGGGATCTCCCCATGAAAAAAAGACGCTGGCCGTATAGCCTTCAGGCACATTGACGGCGTCGAACATCGGATCCTGTTCAACGGGAATTGGCTTAAACCCGATGTCTGGCTGCTGCAGGTGTCGAGCAACAATTCCGCGAACACTATTATGGTTCTGCCCGGCCGTGCCCAGACAACCGCCAAGAAAGCCAGCCATGGCAAGACCAAGTCCACCCTTCATAAAATTTCGTCGACTCTTTTCTACCACATCATCCAGAGTACTGTTACTGGAAATATTATCTGGCTGATCACCCAGTGCTTCCAGCTGCTCATGAAAATCACGATGGTTCTGTAATTGTGAAGATCCAGCTTTCATGAATATCCCTCATCGTTAAGTAAACGGATTTTTTATTGGAAGAATGATTTGCTGAGAGATTAGGCAATGGCTGTTACAGGTTTATTGCTATTAAGTTTCAATTGAATGAAAGAAGTGCTGTCAGAAAATGGTACAAACTGCGCAGAGAAAATCAGCCGGAGGGCTGCTATCTATTCGAGAAAGATAGATAGCAGCAGGATATTACCCACTCAGGAAGGTAATACTTCAAATGTTATATCAGCATCTTTTTCCAGACGCTCAATAAGCCGGTCACCAAACAACGTGGACGTTGTCCAGAATCCACCAACTTTCCCCGTCTTTTGCTGATTCTCATGAAAATCCAGAGCCAGCCCTGCAGCCACCTGCCCCAGCATTCTGGCATTGGAGCTGTACCCCGGATCACCCTGCCCAACAACACGGGTGCGGATTTCCTGACCGTCTGCGGTTTTGCCCAGAAACCGAATATCATAAAACCCGGCTTTCTGAGCATTGGGAGACGGGCCTTCTCCCGGTTTTGGCAAAACAAATCGTTCCATAAACCAGCGGGTTGGTTTGATCACCAGGGACAGCATGAAAAGCCCCAGCCCTGCGACAAGGAGAGTAGACCGCAAGCGACCTTTGAAGCCGCTCCCCATCAGCATGGCTTCGTTGTACCTGAACTCCTTTCCATAAGGGTATTCAGCCAATGCATTGGAGCGAAAAACAACCCGGCTATTAATCGCTGCCATGATGAATGGAGCCAGCCAGACACCAAAGCCTGCATCATAAGTCGGCGTCTGAACATCTTTCTGTTTGGCCTTCAAGTTGTCATTTTCAGGGCAGATCAGGTAAGGATTCGCCAACTGCCTTCGTAATCCAGGGTCTTTTGCTGCCTCACGGGTGATATTGATCATACTGGCCAGAGTTCCACCGGAAAGACCACCCTTTGCCGCTTTCACCCCCATGCTGATATCCGTACAGAATGAACCAAAAACCTCTTTCGCCTTTTTCTGGGTAAAGTACACGCCCATATCAGAAGGAATTGAGTCAAAGCCACTGCAATGGACAATTCTTGCACCACTTTTCTGTGCTGTGTCCTCATAACGGTCCAGCATCAATCGGATCCACTGCACTTCCCCAGTCAGGTCGCAGTAATCGGTCCCAGTTTCCGCACAAACTTTAATTAATGGTTCACCATATAGTGCGTAAGGGCCCACAGTCGAAACAATAACACTGGTTTGCTGGCACAACTCTCTGAGGGCGTTTTCATCAGCGGCATCAGCCACCAGCACTGACAAGCCCGGCTGTTGCAGTTGCAGTCTTAACTCATCCAGCTTGGTCTGAGAACGCCCAGCCATCGCCCAATTCAGAGATTCCTGATCATCACCGTTAAAAGTACCCACCAGGTACTGGCAGAGCAGCTGCCCTACAAAACTGGTCGCACCGAATACAATCACATCAAACTGGTTACTCATAGACTTTACTTATCTCTGAACTCTGTCGTTTTTATTGTTTTTTCATTAACAAAACCGTAACAAAGAGTAACCTGTTACAAATGTCAGGTACAGGTGTGATCTGAGAAATGATGAGTAGCGGAAAGGCGTTTAAATTAATAGTTTGAAAGCACGTTTTCCAGCCAATCACCAATAGGTGTTTCAACCAGCAACAGAGTCAGCGTTACAAGAAAAATAATGCCCCCCATTAGCCAAGTGTAGGTTTTTAAAACAGCTCGCTTACCATCGTCAGAAAAAGCAGAATAACTCACCCAGAAGACAGGTGTTAGAATGAAATAGATAGCATTCATAGCCAGAAGGTAAAATACTTCAACCGGCAGCCGTGACTTACCACCAAAAATAAAATACAGAGTATTGATTGAGACAATAATCAACAGAAAGAGCAGGATCATCTTATGGCTTTTTTTCATTGAGGGTAACTATTCAGCACCCAGCAAAGGCGTATTGTTGTAATTTCGAACCGCTTTAAGAAGCGCCTGAAATATGTTCAACCCCTGCTTTTTAGCAGATGATAAATAGCTTCGGATTCGGGTAAACATGGTACCTCCGTCTTCGCTTCTGAAGCAGCCTGAGATCTTCTGCTTAAGTTTGGCCATCCTGGCATCACGTTCACTGCCATTGTTATCGAAGGGAATTGAAAAGTCCGACATGAAGCGCAACGTTTCAACCTTAAACTCAATAAGCCTTTTGAACAGGTTGTAGGCCTTGGTATTCCTGACCTTCTTACGTCCAAGCACCTGTCGTTGTTTTTCCATATAAGCGGTTTCCTTCGTGAGAGCCCTTTGAAGGATTTGGTCGTATATCGTCTCAATGCGAAGCTGTATTGCACCAGGCATTTGAGTCAGACCGGCTGCTTTGTATTTCTTGCAGAAGTGCCAGGAGAGCGTAAGCAATTTCATCAGCCGCAGAGCCAGCTTATTCGCATCCCTATCGACAACTCCCTGAAGCTCTCTCAGATGATGGGCATTACAAAGCACATGCACTGCCGCATAGGCAAAGTAGGACTTCCAATGATCGTGAACCAGAATGCCTGCAAAAGTCAGCAGGATGCCCATTGCATCCATTGCTTCACAACCTCGCCTTTCTGAGAGGTAGTAAAGCGTCCATTGGTCATCTCGCATAATGTGTAACCACCACAGTGAACCGTCAACCCGCATGCCAGTTTCATCCGCTCCTGCAACCGGACTTTCTTGTAAAGCATCGCGGATACTCTGCTCAGTAGAGGCCAGGTTCTCATGGGTATAGGCAACAAAATTGGCAACAGAGCCTGCGCTGACACTCATGCAATAAATAGTATTGAAATACTCAGACACCCGGTGATATGGGATGAAGTGATACTGGTTTAAATGAACAGCCATTGCCTGAGTCACTTCTCCGTATTGAGCAGCGGCTTTCACTCCTTGGGGAAACTCAGCGGTGTTCCGTTTACCACAAGGACATACTTTAACGTCTGCCCAGTACGCGGTAACTTCAAATTCTCCGGGTCTACCTGGATCAAAAACCTGTCGCTCAATGTATTTGGTGGGTTTAATATCGATAAGCGAAGACTGGCAACAGCAACATTTTTCAACCTTCAGATGCCTGACATAATCGGGTAAGGCGACACGTCTCAAACAAGAGCCTTGATGACCTTTCTGGCCACCTGGTTTATTGCCTGAAGATGGTCTAAGGCTTTTGGGGTTCGGTGTTTCCTGTGAGGAGCAGGGGGCTTCTTTGGAAGATGTATCACCTTTATCACTCCCTTTTTTACTGGGCTTTTGATAACCATCTGACGATGGTGGCTTACTACTGTTTTGACTGTTTTTATTAACCCTTTCTTCCAGTTCGCTGCAACGTTCCCGTAAAAGCGCATTCTCGGTCCGAAGCTCTTCATTCTCTTTAAGGAGAGCTTCGGTAAACGGAGTAGCTGGGAAGTCTGGTTCCATACTGGAGATTTGTTAGAAAAATTGAGTATAAGATGATGGTCGAAAAATCAGAAAATTCCAGATTTATATGAAGGGTGCTGAATAGTTACCATTGAGGTTACTTTGTTTTCAGGGGATACAACTGACCGTTATTCAATGTCAGGGCATGATTGCAGAAACTGGCAAAAGACTTGCGGTTACTCAGAATGATCAGGCCTTTTTCAGTTTCCTCACAAAATGAACGAATTGACTGGATGAAATTGAGACTGTCTTCATCACTGAGAAACTCAAAAGGCTCATCCAATACCACAAGGTCTGCGTCCGTCAGAAAGACTCTGGCCAACATAAAGCGTTTCCGTTCACCAGATGACAGGGGAACAATGTCATTATTATCCACTACAAAATGCAGACCATCTTCAATCTGATTAATCTTTTCGGTCAGGTGAACTTTCTCCAGAGCATCGGCCACCTGTTCAGCCGTGATGGAAGTACGACCAAGGGTCAGGTTGTCATAGAGCGTACCACTGAAAAAACGGTAATATGATGGTGAAAAGTGGATATGACTGCGCACATCCCGATAATCAAAATGCTCTACATTCAGGTTGTTAACCAGCAAATGACCACTGGATGCGTCTTCAAGGCCAGCGAGAATGGCAAACAGGCTGGATTTTCCAGCCCCTGGGCGGCCATAAACATAGAGCGTATCTGGCAGGTTGAAATCAATATTAATCCCTTTTAATTGAAAATAGCGGTTATCTGCATAGGTAAACTCAATATCCTTCAGTTCAAGATGTTTGATTCGAGTCAGGCAGAAAGACGCACCACGCTCTTCAATAGGTATTTGGTAGAACTGGTTCAAGTTATCAAACAACATTCGAATGCGATTAATATTGAACAGCAAGTTGGTAATGGACGCGTTTGAGATGGATTTTGATGCCAGAAGCGAACAGGCCACCAGCTGTCCCATGGTCATCATCCCTTCAGCGACACGCCAGGCGCCATAACCGGTTACTGCAATCAATGATAGAAAAAGAATCAGCATTGAAATGTGATTGATATGAGCTGAGATAGAAAAGTAATGCCGATGATCCGGCCTTCTATGCTCTATAACATCAGTAAAGTATCGCTCCATACCCGCAAGTTTGATAAAAGGCAGCGATTGCATGATCTCATACTCAAACTTTCGTTTTCGCCCTTCAAACTCATAGCGATCATTAATGTATTTTTGAATCTTTGGCTGTAATACCAGATTAATTCCAATCACCAGAATAATGGCTATCAGCGGAATAGCCACCATAGCACCACCAAAATAGGCTATCAGTGCCAGAGAAAGAATCATGAATGGTGAATCAACCAATGCCAGTAAGTGGAGTGTCCCAAGCATCTGGCTCAGGGACTTACCATAGGTCACCAGCTGAGCCATGAAGGAGGCCGAATGGGGCATCGCTGATGGTTTCAGGTTACAAAGCCGGTAGGAAAACTCCCTTGCCAGCTCCACCTCAAGACGGAAGACCCGGTCACTGAGTAAATAGGAAAGAGCCGACCGGTTTACAAACCATATCAACACCAGGAAGACTGCAATCAGAATCAGTGATGAGAGTATCCCTACAAACCCACTGGGTAAGACCTTATCAAACACATTCATGTTGTAAAGAGGGACAACATACACCAGCAGATTGGTTATTAACCCGGTTAAAACCAGGTAAATTCCATCACGATCAGTAAGCTTTTTGAAAAACCAGGCCAGACTTTTATGCTCCGCGCCTGAAGTATCAGCTCTTGTCTCCAGCTTTTCGGTGCTGATGATCAGTATTGGATGCTCCATGCTGTGCTTGGAGCGGGTCCGGTTCATATCGCTGTTGTGACGAAGAATAATAATGTCGTGTTCGTGATCAAAGCAGAACAACAGGTGCTCTTCATCCAGCTCAACCAGTTCCAGGTTTTCAATTGAAGATATTTTGACAAGAAAACCGAGTTCTTCCAGATAGGACTTGGTTTTATAGATGTTGAGGTCAGTGGTTCTTCGCAGCTTGTTATTAATATAGGCGAGTCTGCTGTCCAGCGTATAGTGCTTGTTCAGATAGTCCAGCGCATTGCTCAAACTGGCTGCATTAACCAGACAGTCTTCACTGTTCATGTTCACAGTCCATTGCCTTTCAACAATGCCGGGGGTTACTCCTTAACCAGCAAATGAATACCACACCTCTTGGCTAAACAGCTCGCCCTACGATCCTTGCATATCATCCATCAATTCACTGAATCCCAGCTCAAAATAGTCCAAGCCCAACTCTATTAACTCCAAGCCCTGCAGTCCATCTCCTCCCTGGGGGGCTACCGGATCACCTTCAGGAATGCTGGCCTGATCAAAACCAAACGTCTGGCTACTGACCACTTCCCCGGAAGCATTCATTTCATGAAATACGACCTGAACTTCGTCAAGGGTCAGCGTTTCAAGGGGCTCGTTATTGATTGTAATGGAGATGTTCTGCGGAGTTACACCGCTACTGAAGTCAAACTCTCCCTGCCCAACCCTGACATCGTTATTAAATACTTCGTAATACAGTGTGTTACCGGTATCAACCATTTCTGCTTCATTATTTACAACGGCCAGAGTGAGAATTCCTTCAGTCTGACCGAAGGTTTCACCGGAAATCAGAGCATGCTGCCCCGGATCCCGTGGCAGCGCCGCAACCGATACCTGACCGGAGATCGCCACCTCATAAGCATGTTCACCACTGACGGTGCCGGGATAATCGAGAGCACTGCTGGCACTGCTTTCATCAAACCCATCATTCCCCAGAACAAGCTGGTAGTGGCCGGATGGTAAATCATCGAAGGTCAGAATCTGAGTCGCTTGACCATTGGCTGACATCAAACCACTGAACTGGCCTATTTCGACACCGACAGAGCCATTAGCGTCACTGTGAAGCAAACGTACACCGGCAGACCAATTGTTTCCATCGGCCGTATTTATCGAAACTGAAAGCGCCCCACCTTCGTGTTCCAATAACCACTGATCCAGAGAGGTAAACCCATTATTCTCAACGATCTGGCCAGTCAAATCAGTACCCAATGCGTTACCATCAACAATTTGGAACAAGCTGCTATCAATCGTCAGACTACCTGGTCCAGGTTCAGGGCCACTTACCACTATTTGAGTATTATCAATCGCGGTACCGTAGTTACCAGACCAATACTCGGTATCCTTACCACCATGCTCAACATAAATGTAGCGAACCCCAGTGCCATAACCACTGAACTGATGTGAAACTTCCTGCCATTGGCTGGAAGCCGTCAGAATACCCGTATCATAACTGTCGATGACCTCCTGTCCGGCTCCCCGCAATTCAACCTTAAAATAATATTGATCACTGGCATTGGATATTCCGAGAAACCACTCACTCGCAGAAACCTCTGGTGCAGTATCAAGAAAGTCTGCTGAAAAACCTTTGGCTTCCAGGTCTATCAATTGATACTTTCGACCCCAGTCATAAGAGGTAATAAAACTGTTAGTGCCTTCCTGACTGGCCCCTGAAATTCCCCAGCCACTGCCACCATTTGCCGTGATAGTCCACCCAGAAAAATCACCAGTGTCGGCCGATGGGTTGCTCACCAGATTTTCGCCTAAGGGCAGTATCGGCTCATTCTGGCCGGTAACATTAACCAGTACTGTCCCTAAATCCTGGTTACCCTGCAGATCAGCCACTGAGTAGGTAAATGAGACCTGCTCAGACTCTCCATCATTAAGTGGCTCAAAATCCGAACCGGTGACAAAGGTGTACTGTCCATCACTGTCAACCGTTACAAACCCTTTATCCGGACCTGAAAACAACTGATAAGTCAGTACATCACCACCATCAGCATCATAAGACTGCAACTGACCACTGGTGTAACCACTGTCCTCAGAAATGTTTAAGGTCTCATCGACAGCCTGGGGAGCTCTTGACAGAGAAATATCCAAAGAGCTGCTGGCAGTGGAAGAACCATTAGTAACGGTGTAGTCAAAATGGTCGACCAGCCCATCAAAGTCATAACGAACGGCTTCAACTTCCACATCGCTCAATGTCCGGTTATACACTCTGACATCATCAATACTGCCCTGGAAATACCCTCCGGTATGAGTACCATCATGGAAGATGTTCGTAGAGGGTGAGCCACCATCCTGGCTCGGTCCTCCAATGGAAATATCACCGGAGTGTCCTGACAGCCCCTCACCATAAACACTGCCACCAGCAAATGCCTGGCCATCTAGAAACGCAGTCATCTGCTGGTTTGTGCCATCCAGCACCAGTGCCACATGATGCCACTGGTCCGCCGATAATGAGCTGATATCCTGTGTTGCATAATCCCCAGACCAGCCGGTACTCTGATTATAAGCGCCTGCATAGAGTGTCTGGTTTTCCAGATAGATGACAATACCGTTAGAGCCAGCGCCCTCTTCATAAAGGATCTGCCGCCCCGTCAGATTATTCTCTGCATCAAACTGGAAAGCCAGACTCAGGGTGCGCTCATCCAGTATCGAGCTATTGACATTAATATCCGTAGAATCGCCAACCAGCACCTGGTCATCAATCCCGTCAAGCCTGACAGCAGAACCATTAAACCCATTCGCCTCAAGCATTGCGCCTGCGGTCAGCGTTGCTGTTTCCTGACCGACCCCAGTTGTTGCACTATCGGCAACGGCACCATTACTTGCCTGATCAAAGCGCCAGTGAGCAACCAGCGAGTCCTGCAACTGGCTGGATGTCACTGCAAGGGCAGCCTCGGAAATACCATCAGGTGTATAGCTCCAGTCCCCGGAGGGGTGCACCTGAAGAACACCATACTGCCCCTGAATAGAAGTGGTGCCAGCACCAGACACTGATAGACCATTCACAGATGCAACACTTAATGATGATTCTGGTGTCGTGGTTCCGGTTAACGCACCCGACTCTCCCACTAGAATGTGCTCAGCATCACTATCGAGCTGCGCAATGGCCGCATCACCACTTTTGGTAATTACGGTCAGGCTGCCTGCATTATCAGACCAGCCTTCACCATCACTGACCTTGAACTCTACCGTCATCTGTCCGCTAAACTCTGCCTCAGGGCGAAGGATCATGCGGCCACTTTCGATATCAGAACGACTTACAGATGCATTAAGAGCAACGACAGTATCAAAGCTGCCATCACCATTAGAATCCAGCAATATCTGACCATGTTCAGGCAGCTGTGTTACCTGTATGGCGTCAATCGCATCCTCAGGATCTGCCGCATCAGAAAACGGGAAATCATTGATCGTAAAGTGGTAGTCCGTATTTTCAGAACCAACCGTGAGACTATTGGAAGCCAGTGGAAGGTCATTCACGGAAATTACATTTACCGAGATGGTATCCGTTGTGCTTGCCGTTTCTCCGGTTGTGGCCTCAACAGAAACGGCTGTAACCGAGAATGTCATTTCACCGTTAAAATGCGGGGGGGGAGTGATTGTCAGTGAGTCCAGCTCGGTGGCGGTCAACGACCATGTCCCGTCCTGATGTTGCTGACCCGCAGACAGTACCGCACCGGCAGGTATCCCAGAAAAGGTCACGGTAAGCGATTCACTGCCATCGGTATCCACGAGAGCCGAAGCAACATCCAGGGAAATAGCAGTATCTTCCAGCCCAATAGCATCACTCGTAGAACCGGAAATGGAAAGATTAAAGTCATCAATTCCCCAGGACTCATTGTTCTTCGCCTCATCCAATGTTGAACCAAATCCAATGGTAACCTGACCTGCATTGGGGTCGACAGGAATCTTCAGGGTGTAGTGATGAGCCTGGTCAACCCAGTTCGTGGATACAACCGCCTGAAAACTTTCATCATGGACAACCTGACCGATGATATCACCCTGACTGTTGGTCAGTGTTTCGGTACCCGCAACATCTCCAGCATTGTTATAAATCTGATACGACCGAGAATGATAAAGCTGACCATCCACAAAGACCCGAAACTCTTCCCCATCCCACGAGTCGATTTCATAAAACGTAAAGTTGAGGGTCAGTTCATCAACCCCCTGAGGTACATCGTAGGTATTGGAGGTTCGCTGATTACCACTGGAACCTTCAAAACGGCCCAGCATATTCCCCGTGGCAAAGAGCCCCGTTCCAACCCACATCTGGGTCCAGCCCTCAGACCCACTGTCAAAGTGGTGATCTGCAATGGTTAAGTCATTATGGGTCGGTGTGATACTCAGACTCGGAGTATCAGCCACTGCAGTCAGGGTGATAGAAGCCTCTGCAGCAGATGAAGTCATGCCATCCGAGACATCAAACGAGAAGTCAGCCGTGCCGCTAAAGTGAGTATTCGGAGTAAAAGACCAGGTACCATTGCCATTATCAACGATCGATCCCTGTTCAGAAGTCAGATTCTGAACACTCAGTTGACCACCATCCACATCGGAGGCATTAGCCAGTAGAGCGGCCTCGGTAATTTCAATCAGACTGTCTTCACTGCTACTACCCAGAAGCACTGTATCACCCGACACAGGTGCATCGTTTGTACCCGTTATGGTCAGTGTAACTTCAGACTCTGAGACAGCCCCTTCATTATCGTTCATCACATAACGAATGGTGACCGTTTCGATCTCTCCCAGTGCCAGATCATCAAAATCCGTTCCAGGAGTAAACTGAAGCTGGTTATTAGAAACAGTAACAGTGCCCTGACCCACAACGGGGTTACCGTTAACATCAACAACGCTGACACCGCTTAAGGTGAAGTTAGCAGGCACATCATCGTGATCAACATCGGTATCGTTAGCCAGTACATCAATCAGCAGGGTTTGATTTTCTCCCCCCTCACCAGTATCAGCAACAGCAAAAGGAGTATCATTCTCACCATTGACGGTGATTTCTACCGTAGACGTAGATTGCGCTCCCTCATCGTCACTCATCACATACTGAACGGTGACCGATTCTGTATCACCGGAAGCAAGACCATCAAAGTCGGTTCCGGCATTAAACAACAGCTGGTTGCCACTGATGCTGGCACTTCCCTGCCCTGCAACTGGATCATTATTTCCATCCACGACTTGAACCGAGTCAAGACTGAAAATGGAAGCATCATCATTAACATCCACATCCGTGTCATTAGCCAGAACGTCCAGAAATAATGAACCATTCTCTGCCACATTACCGGTGTCCACCATTGCCACCGGAGCATCGTTAGTGCCTGTTATGGTGATGCTGACCGTGGAAACCGACTGGGCACCTTCATCGTCACTCATCACATAACGGACAGTCACCACCTGCTCCTGACCAGTCGCCAGAGATTGGAAGTCATTACCAGGATCAAAGAGCAGCTGATTATCAACGACTTCAACGCTTCCCTGACCACTGACTACGTCGCCGTTGTTGTCCACAATGGTTACACTATCAAGGCTGAAGTTCTGCACGCTGTCATTCACATCCACATCATTATCATTGGCCAGCAGGTCAAATAATAATGCGCCACTCTCACTGGCCGTCACTTCATCGGGTACAGCTTCCGGCTGATAGTTGAGAGGGTAGGTTGTTGACTGGGAATTGACAGGCTGGAACGTGCGGGAACTCTCTGTTGCTGACTTATCCGTATCCGATGCTGACTCCTCTTCAGTTTCTTCAGAGTCGGCCTCTTCTTCAGCATCTTCTGCTGCTATCGTTTCTGAACCTGAGGGATTGCCCGAGGCACCGATGTTCTCTGAATCACCGCTACTCCCCTCAGAGTCATCTTCTGATGATGGAGCTGAAACTTCAGGAGAAGGAGATCCGGTATTCGTGGTATTAGCAATACTGGGGCGGGCACCTTTGACTAATGCCGTTTTGTCACCTTGATCGCCTTCTTCTTCATCCTCACTGTCCGGCGCTTGTTCCCACTGACCTTCCAACTCTGCCAGAGCTTCTTCTCTCGCTTTGGACTCAGCCTCATGACTTTCACTAATCAGACCATCAGATGCCGCAAATACCGTCGCAGCCTGAACTGCTGCACCCACACTTTCACTGCCGGATGCAGAAGATTTAACCTGATTAGTATCACTCATTTGCGCCCCTCCATTTGTTGTAGTGACCGATTCAAGTCAGGGGCAACCCGAATCAGATATGACCAATCTCATGGAAGTGCTTGATCACGGGACTCATCAGATAACTGATCAGTGAGATTCTGCCCCGCTCAATGGTGCCATACAGCGTCATACCGTATTTCAGTGGATAGCGTTCATCCTTGTACTGCAGAAACCCTCGCTCTGGTAACACTTCCACCCGGTAGTAAAGCTCACTACCGGACTCCTCCAACCGGTCCACACTGATACGGCTGATCGTTCCATCGAGATAACCAAAAATAGTGTGGTCATAGGCGTCCAGACGCAATCTGACATCGGTATTGGCTTTGATCATCCCAATATCACTGGCTGAGACATTCAAAGTGATTTTGTAAGGCTGGGGGGTCTTTTCAATGATGTCGGCAAAGGTGTCTCCCTGGCTGATGAACTTGCCTTCCTGAGAAAAATTCACCTGACGAACAACACCGGAGACCGGTGCCCGCACATAGGAACGCTCTATGTAATGTTTATACAACCGGATGCTGTTAGTGACTTCCCGTAACTGCTCATCATAACGCTCTATTTCAAAAACAATGCGCTCTTCAAACTCTTTCTTAACTTTTAACAGGTCTTTGCGTGAACGGAGAACTTTCTGAGTGGAGTCCATGGTTTGCATGGAGCCTGCTGCTTTCTTTTCTACCAGTGACGTAATGGCCTGATTCTTCTGACTGTCAATGGCAACCAGCTCCTGCAGGTTTTTCAAGCTGTCGTGATAGTTATTACTGAGTAAAACAAACCTTTCAAGCTGCTTTTCCAGCTCTTGGCCATCAGCCAATGCCTGAAGCTGCTGCTCTTCTAACAAGGCATGAAGGATTTCCAGTTTCTTTTCAAGACGATGCTGCTTCTCAGTAAAAATATCCAGATTGATCTTCTGCTCTTCATTATCCAGCTCGACGAGAATGTCCCCTTCTTCAACAAAGTCGCCTTCAGAAACATAAATATTTTGAATGATGCCATCATCAGAAAAATCAGCATGAGCGGGTGCTGAATAGGAGGATACTTCCCCATCCGCACGGGTGAATACTTCAACTTGAACAAAGCTGCTGATCAACAACAGCGTTGAAAAGAGAAAACCACTGATTATAAGTCCATTTTTGGCATCCATACGAATTCACTTCCTGGTAAATTCTTAAGAGTAATCAACGCATCCTAGCTTTTCCTTCACCGAGAATCAGACAAAAGTCTAATTTTTAAAAACTTTTAAAAATAAAAAATAAAAAATATATAGCTAAAATATGGTAAAGCTCGTAAAATGTTTAATTATCAGCTAGTTGAAAACTCTATCAAACTATCCACTAAGTATAGTTGTTCACCGCATTTCCAATATATGAGAGTGTATAGCGCAAATACTCTCAACAATGATTCGATAGCAGCACTTCATTTTCCTTAACTCCGAGTTCGAGCGGATGACCATAGGAAAGCCCCTCCAGCCAGGGAGCCAGTACTTCTATAATGCTCGAATCATGATAATGGCCGGGTTTGGTTTCAGGGTGAGGATAATAAACCCAGCCAGCCACTACCCGCTTCCCAGCCAGCAAGATACAGCGGGAAAAAGAGAACGTTTCCTGCCCCCCCTGCCAGGAAAGCTTGGAAAATGTGTACTCAGGGGAGACCAACTTAAACGTACTGGGAGCGATGCAAAGGTTCAACGTCCCATTATAACAATCAGACAGGTCGAGCCCTGCCCCAAGAAAAGCCGGCTTCTGCAGCCGGATTGATCCTCCCGGAAAAAGGCAATCAGGAGCCTTTCCAGAAGCAACCCTATAGCCCCTGACCAATGTGGCAGAAAGGCATACTAAACCTTGAAAGCGCTTCATCGTCTAATTGAGCAAATAGCAGGAAGTTATCTCTGCAGACGCCTTAATCAGAAGGCAAGCATTGCATGAGTCTCATGAAAGTATACTGCCCCTTCCCAATAACCTCACACTGCCCAGAAGCATGTCTATAAATAATTGGTAAAATACATATACTTGGGCCAATGGGAAATTTTCTGAACAGGCTGAGAGCTCATAAACCGTCTCCCACCTGCTCAATATCTCTCAGAGAAAAGATATCATGGATCTGATCATGAACGAGGAGAATCCCCCAAAATCACCAATAAAAAAATTAAAACCAAAATTAAAAATTGAAGACAATTTTCACCTCCTGTAATTAGCCATTGCGAAATTTACCGGGTAATGGACAAGAGCTAATTCTGAAGGTTCAATAGGAACGTAAAATAATAAACGTCGACTCACTTTCACTGAAAGAAAACAGGATAAAAATGGTGTATAACCCTACTCCAGCAAAGATGAATACGTGACGGTCAAAAATGTTACAATTCATACAAACGATGGGACTATTACTTACTAAATCATCCACCACTAACCAATAAAAGAGAGCGCCATTGATGGCCAGCCAGTCGTTCACTAAAAAAAGGCTGACATCGACTTTTGGTTTTACTCAGACCATCCTATCTTTACCTGATCAGAGGCTTTGTATCGTCACCCTAAAATTCATCTGGCGAATATTGTAAGCATTATTCCATATGGATCATGTCAGAAGTGGAGTTCTTCGAAAAGCATCTATGCTGCTTAAGACTCCATTTTGAATGCACAAGTTCTATGTGAGGAGCTGAGCCAATACTTCTTTGAACAGGAGGCAGTGAAGAA
This sequence comes from Endozoicomonas sp., assembly GCF_965196975.1. Lineage (NCBI taxonomy): Bacteria > Pseudomonadati > Pseudomonadota > Gammaproteobacteria > Oceanospirillales > Endozoicomonadaceae > Endozoicomonas > Endozoicomonas sp. Next base: position 1,364,891 of record NZ_OZ239981.1, on the reverse strand, counting down.
TGAGTGAAGTCTTATCTCGTAGTGTGCCCGTGGTCCCACACCACAGTGTATTTTTGATCATTGATGTACAACATTTCAGCTGTAGCCCAGAGGGGGGAGAGTTCGCTGGCAGGGGTGCAAGAGAAATGGAAGCCTTTAACCTTTACTTCAAACAGCTTTCAACGTTGGTCTTACCAAACGTAAAGCGCCTGCAGACGGCCTGTCGAGAAGCCAGTATTGAAGTCATGTTTACCGTTATTGAAAGTCTCACTCTGGATGGCAGAGATCGGGGGCTTGATTACAAGATGTAACTATTCAGCACCCTTCATATAAATCTGGAATTTTCTGATTTTTCGACCATCATCTTATACTCAATTTTTCTAACAAATCTCCAGTATGGAACCAGACTTCCCAGCTACTCCGTTTACCGAAGCTCTCCTTAAAGAGAATGAAGAGCTTCGGACCGAGAATGCGCTTTTACGGGAACGTTGCAGCGAACTGGAAGAAAGGGTTAATAAAAACAGTCAAAACAGTAGTAAGCCACCATCGTCAGATGGTTATCAAAAGCCCAGTAAAAAAGGGAGTGATAAAGGTGATACATCTTCCAAAGAAGCCCCCTGCTCCTCACAGGAAACACCGAACCCCAAAAGCCTTAGACCATCTTCAGGCAATAAACCAGGTGGCCAGAAAGGTCATCAAGGCTCTTGTTTGAGACGTGTCGCCTTACCCGATTATGTCAGGCATCTGAAGGTTGAAAAATGTTGCTGTTGCCAGTCTTCGCTTATCGATATTAAACCCACCAAATACATTGAGCGACAGGTTTTTGATCCAGGTAGACCCGGAGAATTTGAAGTTACCGCGTACTGGGCAGACGTTAAAGTATGTCCTTGTGGTAAACGGAACACCGCTGAGTTTCCCCAAGGAGTGAAAGCCGCTGCTCAATACGGAGAAGTGACTCAGGCAATGGCTGTTCATTTAAACCAGTATCACTTCATCCCATATCACCGGGTGTCTGAGTATTTCAATACTATTTATTGCATGAGTGTCAGCGCAGGCTCTGTTGCCAATTTTGTTGCCTATACCCATGAGAACCTGGCCTCTACTGAGCAGAGTATCCGCGATGCTTTACAAGAAAGTCCGGTTGCAGGAGCGGATGAAACTGGCATGCGGGTTGACGGTTCACTGTGGTGGTTACACATTATGCGAGATGACCAATGGACGCTTTACTACCTCTCAGAAAGGCGAGGTTGTGAAGCAATGGATGCAATGGGCATCCTGCTGACTTTTGCAGGCATTCTGGTTCACGATCATTGGAAGTCCTACTTTGCCTATGCGGCAGTGCATGTGCTTTGTAATGCCCATCATCTGAGAGAGCTTCAGGGAGTTGTCGATAGGGATGCGAATAAGCTGGCTCTGCGGCTGATGAAATTGCTTACGCTCTCCTGGCACTTCTGCAAGAAATACAAAGCAGCCGGTCTGACTCAAATGCCTGGTGCAATACAGCTTCGCATTGAGACGATATACGACCAAATCCTTCAAAGGGCTCTCACGAAGGAAACCGCTTATATGGAAAAACAACGACAGGTGCTTGGACGTAAGAAGGTCAGGAATACCAAGGCCTACAACCTGTTCAAAAGGCTTATTGAGTTTAAGGTTGAAACGTTGCGCTTCATGTCGGACTTTTCAATTCCCTTCGATAACAATGGCAGTGAACGTGATGCCAGGATGGCCAAACTTAAGCAGAAGATCTCAGGCTGCTTCAGAAGCGAAGACGGAGGTACCATGTTTACCCGAATCCGAAGCTATTTATCATCTGCTAAAAAGCAGGGGTTGAACATATTTCAGGCGCTTCTTAAAGCGGTTCGAAATTACAACAATACGCCTTTGCTGGGTGCTGAATAGTTACTACAAGATTACCGGATTCAATGTCCCCAAAGGCTCAAAAGACGCCCAGGTGATCAACGCAGTAGCACCCGTTGGCGATGAAATCGTAATCCCGAAAACGTCATCCAGCGTCTTTATCTCGACCAATATCGACTACATTTTGCGCAATTTGAGCTGCAAGCATTTAATCATAGCTGGTGTGTTGACGGACCAATGTATTGAAAGTGCCGTTCGTGATGCCTGTGACCTGAACTACCTGGTAACCCTGGTAACTGATGCCTGTGCTACCTTCACCGAAGCCAGACACCGCAACTCTCTGGAGGCAATTAAAGGTTACTGTCGCCAATGCTCTACCAACGAACTGCTAGAAGAAATTAATTCAGAGAAATAAGCAGTATCAAATCAATATATCATTATGACAATGACCTATTTTTGAAAAAACTATACCTAATAGAGAGCAATCTAAATAAAAGCTTTGAGTGCATAGCATCAGATGCTGGAAGGCTATTTATCGTGATAAATTTCAACTGATATATCAAGCCATGAAAATTCGATGTTTTATTTAATGAAAACCGATTAAATCTGCCCTCCCTGAACAAGCAATTAAAAAAAACGCATATCGATTTAAACACAACATTTAACAAACCATAACAAACAAAAAAACTAATAAAATCAATAAACTAAAAATATAAAGCCTCTCAATAAGAAAACTCTCTCGATCAAAATTGAAAAAAAGGCATCAATTACCGATAACAAAACTATGAAACATCCGACCACAGGAATAGCAGGAATATGCAACCTTCAAAAACCGTACACATCTTTGATGAACACAACACATTAAAATACTACTTCAATAATATGGAACGGACATTCAACCCCCTAAGAAGTGACACAAAAATACAATCTATAAAAAAATGGTATAACCGAAAAATTAATAACGAAGAATATTTAGTATTGGAGGATTACTGCCACTCATTAATGAAAATAATGTACAATCAAATCAACCTAGGACAAGAAAACCCTCTTGATCCAAATATATCCAAAGCAGATAAAATCAGACAATTTATAAAAGAGATAGATAAAAAAATAGAAACCACTTCCAAAATTGAATAGTGCCAGTCATACAATCAGTTAAAAAATCGAATTTAGGGGAGTATGAAAATTGAATAATATTCTGAGTCTAAAAAACATAGGTTCAATATGGAGGGGGTGAATAAGCAACTTAGCCTTTACTGCCAATACATTTGTCCCTGCATGCCAACTCCCACTATCCACTAATTAGCAAGATAATTGCTGAAAAAACAGTTGTATTAGTAGCAATAAGGCACGGCTATGCATTACAGCAATAAGCTTTGACTCACTCTAAACCATATAAAAGGTCTGACCAACCACCCGATACAAACAATACACAATCCTATCTCCCTGGTTAGGAGACATTTGACCCAGTCCACTGATACTATACTTCATAGCCATTTTTACACTCTCTACTTTTATTTATCGCTCCTGTCTTCGCCCATAATGGTTAAGACACCAGGACGATGTGAACAAATTTTATTGCTCAATGACCAATACTGATCTCTCCAACCACACGCCCATGATGCAGCAGTATCTGCGCATCAAGCAGCAGCACAGGGACCATCTAGTGTTTTATCGGATGGGTGATTTTTACGAGCTTTTTTATGACGACGCTAAAAGGGCGGCGCATCTTCTGGACATTACCCTGACCAAACGGGGGCAGTCCGGCGGAGAGCCCATCCCCATGGCAGGCATTCCATACCACGCGGTGGAAGGGTATCTGGCCAGGTTGATACGCTTACGTCAGTCTGTTGCCATTGCCGAGCAGATTGGTGACCCGGCAACTAGTAAAGGTCCGGTTGAGCGTAAAGTGGTCCGGATTCTGACCCCGGGTACCGTCAGTGATGAAGCGTTGCTGGATGAGCGTCAGGATAATCTGCTGATGGCCGTAACCCAGCGGGAAAACCAATATGGACTGGCATTCCTCGATATCAGCAGTGGCCGGTTTAATGTGCTAGAGGTAACGGGTGAAGAAGCACTCCTGTCTGAAGTTGAACGCCTGAGTCCCGCCGAAGTCTTGCTGAATGATGATCGCAACTGGCCTGAGGCTTTGCTGCGTCGTCCCGGCTCCAGCAAACGCCCACCCTGGGACTTTGATCATGAGAGCGCCGTTGAGCAATTAACCCGACAGTTTCAGACGCAAAGTCTTGATGGGTTTGGCTGCAGCCACTTAACACTGGCCATTGAGGCTGCTGGCTGTCTGCTTCAGTACGCCCGGGAAACACAGCGAACCGCTTTGCCCCATATTCGCGCCCTATCCCAGGAAAACCGTGAAGAGAGTGTGGTCCTGGATGCCGCCAGCCGGAAAAACCTGGAGCTGACCACCAATATGAATGGTGGCCGGGAGCACACAGTAGCAGCTGTTCTGGATCGCACAGCCACCGCCATGGGCAGCCGCCTGCTCGGACGATGGATCAATCGTCCCCTGCGCAATATTGAGAAATTGCAGGCTCGCCAGTCAGCAATCACAGCTCTGAAAGAGGGATTCCATTTTGAATCCCTATACCCCATTCTCAAAAATATTGGCGATATTGAACGTATTCTTGCCAGGGTTGCCCTGAAATCTGCCCGACCACGGGATCTGGCACGGTTACGGGACGCCCTGCAGCAACTGCCAGAACTTCAGCAGCAGCTTGCGACGATTGATAGCCAGACTGTGCATCAACTAGCAGAAGGTATCAGTGAGCACCCTGAGCTCGAAGCATTATTGACCCGGGCCATCATCGAGAACCCACCTGTCGTAATCCGTGATGGTGGTGTGATCGGCGAAGGTTATGATGCCGAGCTGGATGAGCTTCGTTCCATCAGTGAAAATGCTGGCGACTATCTGGTTCAGATGGAATTACGGGAGCGTGAACGTACTGGCCTGTCCAGCCTGAAAGTCGGATATAACCGTGTACACGGTTACTACATCGAATTGAGCCGCCGAGAATCCGAAGATGCACCAGTAGACTATATTCGTCGCCAGACCCTGAAAAATACTGAACGCTTTATTACCCCGGAACTGAAAGAATTTGAAGACAAGGCGCTATCCAGCAAGAGCCGTGCGCTGGCCAGGGAAAAAGCACTGTACGATGAGCTTCTGGACACACTGGTAGAGCAGCTGGGACCACTTCAGGAATGCTCCATGGCGTTGTCAGAGCTGGATGTACTCAGCAATCTGGCTGAACGCGCTGAAACACTGAATTTCTGTCGTCCTGAAATCCTGCAGAGCCCGGGCATTGAAATTGTTGAAGGTCGTCATCCGGTGGTTGAGCAGGTTCTGGATGAACCGTTTGTGGCCAACAATGTCACCTTCAATGTTCAGCGCCGCATGCTGATTATCACCGGTCCAAATATGGGTGGTAAATCAACCTATATGCGACAGACAGCTCTGATTGTATTACTCGCCCATATTGGCAGTTTTGTTCCTGCATCACAGGCTCGTATTGGACTGGTCGATCGGATTTTTACCCGTATCGGCTCTTCGGATGATCTTGCTGGTGGCCGCTCAACCTTTATGGTGGAGATGACAGAAACCGCCAATATTCTTCATAATGCCACCGAGCAGAGTCTGGTACTGATGGATGAAATTGGCCGCGGAACAAGCACATTCGATGGGCTGTCCCTGGCCTGGGCCTGTGCTCAATATCTGGCGGATTCAGTACGCGCATTTACTCTGTTTGCCACGCACTACTTTGAGTTGACCCAGCTACCTGAAGAGTGCAGTACAGTGGTTAATGTGCATCTCAATGCGACTGAACATGACGATCGCATTGTCTTTCTCCATGCAGTGCAGGAAGGTCCTGCCAGCCAGAGTTATGGCCTGCAGGTCGCACAATTGGCTGGTGTACCCCGACATGTCATTAACCAGGCACGACAGAAGCTGGCCATGCTGGAGCAGGATCAGCATGAACCCACTCCACAACCTACCGAAAAGGCATCAAGAAAATCAGCTTTCACACCTCAGGCTGACCTGTTTGCCAGTCCTGAGCCACACCCGGCTGTTGAAGTTCTTGATAAAACAGACGTAGATAACCTGACCCCCCGTCAGGCTCTGGAGCTGCTCTATACGCTCAAGGGACTGAGAAAATAGTGTGATTTTTCTTATACCCTGAGCATTCTACTGACCACTCAGGGTATAAGGTTATGGTAATCCCGGCTATCCAGCGGGTTTACAACTCTGGTAAACTTGCCCGAACTTTTTGTATTGCCTCAGGTTCTGTTAACAGAGCCTGACATAATGTCTCAGGTCACATTATGAAATGCTTTCATGAGATGAGCTGTTCTCACGAATATAAAAGCAAAACCGGGCGGTACTTTTTTTTAGTCAGATCAAATGGAGTTTAACCACCATGGCTTTCGTAGTGGGTGAAAACTGCATCAAGTGCAAATACACCGATTGCGTGGAAGTCTGTCCTGTGGACTGCTTCTATGAAGGACCAAACTTCCTGGTTATCCACCCGGATGAATGTATTGACTGTGCTCTTTGTGAGCCAGAGTGTCCGGCAAACGCTATTTTCTCAGAAGACGAGGTTCCCGAAGATCAGCAGGAGTTCATCGAACTGAACGCCGTTCTTGCTGAAGTATGGGAAAACATTACCGAGAAGAAAGACCCTCTCCCCGATGCAGAAGAATGGGATGGTGTGAAAGGTAAACTGGATCAGCTGGAACGCTGAATTAGTTTAACAACACATTCAATAAAAAGGCGGTAAGTTTTAACTTACCGCCTTTTTATTGAATGGATGCCATCTAACTCAAAACTAAGAACCTGTTTCCAGAAAGCATCAGAAAAAATTTAGCCAGAAGGTCAGTTAAACAGTGACTCTCCTGATAATCCCTGTTTTTCGAGAATAGAGCGAAGCCGTTTCAAAGCCTCGACCTGAATCTGCCGTACCCTCTCACGGGTCAAACCAATTTCTTTGCCAACTTCCTCAAGGGTACTGGTTTCATAGCCTCTGAGACCAAACCGACGAGCGACAACCTCCCTCTGTTTTACAGATAGCTCACCTAACCAACGGTCAAGACTGTCATTTAGATCAAGGTCCTGTAACAGTTCTGCTGGATCAGCGCCTTTCTCATCGGAAATGGTGTCCAGTATCGATTTGTCAGAGTCTGGACCCAGTGGCGTATCAACCGACGTCACCCGCTCATTGAGACCGAGCATCCGCTTGACATCAGCAACCGGCTTGTCAAGTAACTGAGCTATTTCTTCCGGGCTAGGGTCATGATCCAACTTCTGGGTTAATTCTCTGGCCGCTCTCAGGTAAACATTCAGTTCTTTGACAACATGAATGGGAAGGCGGATAGTTCGGGTCTGATTCATAATCGCCCGTTCAATCGTCTGCCTTATCCACCAGGTAGCATAAGTTGAAAAACGGAATCCACGTTCTGGATCAAATTTCTCAACTGCACGAATCAAACCGAGATTCCCCTCTTCGATTAGATCGAGCAGTGTCAGACCACGATTGACGTAGCGCCTGGAGATTTTAACAACCAGTCGCAGATTACTTTCAATCATGCGACGTCGACCCGCTTCCACCCCTTTCCGGGCAAGGCGGGCATAATGCACCTCTTCCTCAGGGGTGAGGAGAGGCGAAAAGCCAATCTCATTCAGGTACAACTGGGTTGCATCAATGGATTTGTAAAAACCATCATCATCTTTCCGACGACCAGTATTAATCGGAGACACAGCCGTAGGCTGTGGCTTATCGATGTCGTCGTTTTCGTCAACCACTTCAATGAGGTCACCGGCATTTTCATCCGGGCTCAATTCATCATCCTGTCCTTGGATTACATCGTCAGCATAACTGCTTAGCTCTGCGTCATCCCTCTTCGATGCCATAAGAGTTAGTCCTATCCGGAAAGCCCCACTCTATGCCGAGCAACTCCAGGTTGCCACGACACCCGTGAGATCCCTCTACTACAACAGCCACTGACCTTCGTATCAGCGCCGTGGAAGGTATCCCATCGGGTCGACCGGTTTACCATCACGCCGAATTTCGAAGTGCAGCTTAGGCTCCGTCGTTCCTGTAGAACCTATTTCGGCTATCTTCTGGCCCGCTTTAACTGAGTCTCCCTCATTCACGAATAGATCCTTGTTGTGCGCATATGCGCTCAGATAGCTACTATTATGTTTCAAAATAATCAGCCTGCCATAGCCGGACAGGTCGCTTCCTGCGTACACTACCTCACCATTGGCTGCTGCCTTTACAGGCTCTCCTAATTTGCCGCCAATATCAATCCCTTTGTTAACAGGCATTTTGAGGGAATATGCAGAAATAATTTGACCGTTTGCAGGCCATTGCCAGCTTCCACTGGTAAAAGGTGTACTTTTTTTCGAGGAAGCCTGTGCTGTATATTTTTTAACCGGACTATTACTTTGGGTTGTTGATGTTTTTGATTGACGGGCAGGAACTTTAGAAGAAGTGACAGCAACCCTCCGGCGAACTGATAAGTTGATTTCCTGCCCCGGATAGATGGTATAAGGACGACGAATGTTATTATTATCTGCCAACTCTCTGAAATCTCTGCTATAGAGCCAGGCTATTGAGTAGAGCGTTTCACCTCTCTGAACAACATGCTGACCTGAGGTCACTTTTGGGGGAGATCTCAGGTCAGTAACCCTAACGCTGGCAGGGTCATGGCTACAACTTGCAATCAGCAGGCAGGCTGTTAGAAAAAGCATTTTTTTTGAGCAATCACTCATTTTAATCAGAGTGATTTTCATGAAATCCAACACTTTATCAACTCCACTACACTGCATGATTACAAAAACCACTTATTCAATAAATGAATATAAAAATAAATTATTGATTTGAAATATTATAACAATATCGGTAATTCCACCTGTGTTAATGCACAGTTTTAGTGCTTTTTACTGCCGAGCCATTCAATCATCACCACCAATGCAATGGCAAAAATCATCAGCCCAACAGATTCAACCAGATAAGCAGGCTGACCGGTAATCCCTTCATAATTCAACGGTGAAACATTAGTTTGAATCAGTGGAACCATCTCTCCGGAGCTGTTAACCCGAGTTTCCAATGTTTCCTTCCAGGGCCAGACTTTCCCAAGTGCACCAAGCATCAGCCCGGTCAGCAGGGAAATAGCCAGATCACGGTGCTTTTTTAAAAGCCATGACAACACATGGGAAAAGCTGAGCAAACCTCCAATACAACCCAGGCCAAAGACAATCAGCACACTAAAGTCCAGATTCTTTACGGCATCAATAACCGGTCCATACAGCCCCATCATCAGCAGAATAAAACTACCGGAAATACCTGGCAGAATCATGGCACAGATAGCAATGGCACCAGCAAAAAACAGTGTCACCGTTTCTGGCTCAAGACTGGTCGGGGTCAATACACCCACTGCATAAGCGATCACAATGCCCACGAGCAGGGTGATGATGGTTGAGGCCTTCCACTGATGAACCTGACGAATCATATGCAGCCCGGACACCAGAATCAGGCCAAAAAAGAAGGCCCAGAGCATTTCAGGGTAGGCTGCAAGAAACCAGGTAATGACATGGGCAAATGACAGAATACTGGTCAGAACACCACCAAAGACGCATACCAGAAATGTTCCGTCTATTTTCTGCCAAACACCCGCAATACCTTCACTACGAAGTACTTTCAGCAGCGAAGGGTTGACACTTTTCAGTGCATTTAACAACCGGTCATAAATGCCAGTAATGAATGCGATCGTGCCACCAGAAACTCCCGGCACAACATCTGCAGCCCCCATGGCCATTCCTTTGGCAATGAGAGCAAAGTAAGAGGAAAATTTCGACATGTTCTGACCTTTGGAACAAAGATTGATTAAAGCGGGAAAAATCCCCATCAGCCATCCTGGACTGACGATGTTTTGCTTAAAAACAGACCACAATGCCTTTGAGTTATCGTATGACACCCGATAGCAATGGAACAAACCGGACAGCTTCGAGCACTTTGCGTTGATACTCATCACCATTTCTGGTCACCAACACAAGATCCTGAAAGTCATTTCCTCCAACAGGAATCACCAACCTTCCACCTTCCGGAGACAACTGGCCCAACAACTCTTCCGGAATTTCCCCAGGTGCGGCCGTGACAATAATACCGTCAAACGGGCTTTCCTCTGACCACCCCATACCACCATCAGTGTGACGCAGGCGCACGTTATTCAGTGATAATCTGGACAGTCTGTGCCGGGCTTTTTCCTGCAAAGGCCTGATGCGTTCAACGGAATACACCTTCCCCACCAGCGAAGCCAGCACTGCTGTCTGGTAACCCGACCCGGTGCCAATCTCCAGTACCTTATGCAGGTCCCCCTGTGCCAAAAGGATTTCCGTCATTTTTGCCACAATATACGGTTGAGACAGTGTCTGATTATGACCAATCGGCAGTGCTGTGTCTTCATAAGCACGGTGGGCCAGCGCCTCATCAAGAAACAGATGACGGGGAATGGTGCGAATGGCATCCAGAACTTTGGTGGACTGGATGCCCTGATCCAGCAGACGCTGGATCAGCCGCTCTCTGGTTCGGCGAGATGTCATACCGATACCATCAATTTCAAGATCCCTCATACACAGGCTCCAAGCCAATCCTCCATCATTGATAACATGGCATGGCTGGTCTTATCGTATTGCAATGGAGTAATGGATACATAATCAGAAGCAACCGCATGAAAATCCGTCCCTTCTTCAGCAACCAGAGGCTTACCAACGCCGCCGATCCACCAGACCGTATTGCCACGTGGGTCAGTCATCTTTACCGGGGACTTAGACTGGTCACGGTGACCAAGCCGGGTAATTTTCATTCCACGGATGTCTTCATAATGGCAGGCCGGTACATTGACATTGAGTATCGTACCCTCTGGAAGGGACAGATCATCAAGTCGCAGCATCAAATCGTGTAACACTCTGGCACTGACTTCAAGGTTATGCTCTTCTCTACCACAGGATGAAATGGCAATGGCTGTTTTCGCCAGCATACGCCCCTCCATGGCGGCAGCTACGGTTCCCGAGTAGAGCACGTCATCGCCCAGGTTCGCACAGCTATTTATACCGGAAACGACCCTTTCCGGTAGTCTGCCAAATAATCCACTGGCAGCCAGATTGACACAGTCAGCGGGTGTTCCATCAACACTGAAGAAACCATTGTCATGCTCTTTCATGCGCAGTGGCCGACTTAACGTGAGGGAATGCCCCCTGCCAGAACAGTCATTGTCCGGAGCCACTACCCAGCACTGACCGTGTAACTTCATGGTTTCAAACGAGAGGGCCAATCCCCTGGCGGTAACGCCATCATCGTTGGACAGCAATATGGTCATAGTCCATCAATCCTGAATTATCCCAAGTTTTTCTTAATGCCCACTCTCATGATCAACATGATTATTTTCACGACAGTGGCTTTCTTCATAACAATCAAACAACTCCCTGAGTACAGAAGTCGCAAAACAGCCCTTTGACAGCCGGAAGCGCAATACCAGTGAACGTCCTTCCGGGCTGCTTTCCCACAACCAGGTAAACTGCTGGGGCACCAGACGGTTAACTCTCCGCTCCTGCAGCATACCCGCTCTCTCAAGGCCATCACACAGTTGAGAGTATCCCGCAGTACTAGAGTCTTCAAAAGCCAGAGCCTGACCAGATACCTTTGATTGCCCTCTTCCCCAAAGCGGCGAAGTCGGGCTTAACTCACAGTTGTCCAGGCGCATCATCATGGCATCATCTGGCGTTTCAAAAATCAGGCTATTGCTGTCCGGAAACCCTAGTGCGTCCCCTGGAAGATACTGATTCCAGACACCTTCCCTCACTTTTTCTGACAACACCCGATTAAACAGCCATGATCGGGCTGCAGACAGATAGACCGATCGCTTGTTACGTTGAACGCGGAACTTTCCAGCCAGCATATCAATGGCTTTTTCAATATTACGTCCATGATGACCAAATCGCTGTTCACCGAAGTAATTGGGCACTCCTACACGGGAAATTTGCTCTAACCGGGCATTGACCTGTGCAGGATCAGCATCAATATTCCGCAAGGTGATACAGAAGTCATTCGCCTTCAAGGCACCGGTTTTCAGCTTTTTCCTGTGACGGGACTGTCTAATGATCCGTATGGAATCGCTCTCCAGCCCATTCCAGTCAGGATCAGCCATACCAGGCAGAGAAACACAAAACCATTGACGTGTAATACCATGACGGTCTTTTCGCCCAGCATAACTAACCGACTGCCTTCTAACTCCTGCATGTCTCGCCAGAAGTCCTGCAACCCAGTCCGTATTCTCACCCTTTTTTTCAATCAGCAGAAAAAGGTGCTCGCCTTCACCTTCCGGCTCAAAAGGCAGCAACTCATCAACAATAAAATCTTCATGACAGGACTTTAAAAGACAACTGCCCAGAGGACCACCAAGGGCATAGTGCCAATCAATGGAGTAATCGGCAGGCATCAGTACATCTGCATCCATGATGCGCACTCAACAAATAAAATTAACGCGATGTGCGACTTTGTCTGAAACTATCTCAAATTACTAGCCCGGATATTTCATAAACTGCCCCGAATCTCGGGCAGGACTTTGTCGCCCTAAGGGATTTTGTGAGGGAGTGCCGTACCGGGGAGTACGGTCGACCGAGCAAAACTCCCTTAGGGCGGCAAAGGACAAGCGAGAACGGGAGCACGTTTATGAAATATCCGGGCTAGCATGATGGTAAGTCCAAGTTGTATCTTCAAAATCACGCAATTATTTGCTTTCCGTTTTTTAATCTTCGGAAATAAGGTTCTCAAACTGTATTGCAGGACGACCAGCAATTATATTCAGATAAGAACCAATATTATGTGCCAGTAACTTCCGAGCGATACGTGATGTCATATGCCATCTATCTCGACAATGGCACTTTTCTATTTCAAAGCGCTCTGTCAATTGACCTATCACTGTTTCTATTCTCCGTCGTACCCGTAATACCAGCTTTACAAACGACTTCGGACGTTCATCTTGCATGTTTTTTCTCAGTGGCGTCTGAAGATCAATACCTAATTCCTGACAATCAGCTTTAAACTCAGGCCTTATATAGCCCTTATCGCCAAGCAAGAGGCCAGAAATGGTCTCGAGCATGTCATAGGCTGCATCACGCTCATCTACGTTCGCTGCGGTCAGAGTAAAACCCACAGGAATCCCTCGTGCTTCAACCAGCAAATGCCCCTGAAAGCCATAGAACTTCTTGTCCTTGGAAGCGCAGTAACCATAACCAGCCTCAGCTTTAAAGATACGGCTCTGTGGTGCACGGGTTCTGACGACAACATCAATCGGAAAACCATCGATTAAATGGATATCTGCATTATCTGCATGCATCATCTGGACTATACGAATTTGCAGTCGTTGTTTCACATGCCATAAGTTGGCGGCCTGTTTGACAAATGCCGAGCGTGAAGGAATGTCAGGAAACAGGTGTCGCCAGTGTCGGGTAAAATACTTCCAAATCTCAGTGTCCTTATGATGCCCAAGCCATTCACCGACAACTTCCATGGTGATCGCTTCACTATCAGTGAGCTTTGGTGGAAACCCTCGAAGTCGCAGTGGTACAGGAAAAAGCTCTTTTACCAAATCGTCGATCAAGCAGTAGACTGTAGTGATAAACTCTTCAACGGGCATGACTGAAACCTTCTTTGCTTTCTACTGCTTTTAATAGCAGAAAGCAGGATCAGTCATGTCTCCTTATGCAAACCTAAAAGTCGCACATGGCGTTAAAATTAATAATAAACAATACCGCGTTTAATGCAGTTATTGAAAGGTCATAGCGGAAAATAACAATGAATAGTGAGCCTCCTGTCCAGAAGGCTCCACGCTCTGGATCATGGTCTCAGGTCTTTCAACAGAACGACTGCGTGCACAGCAATGCCTTCTTTTCTCCCGGTATAGCCCAGTTTTTCGGTAGTGGTGGCTTTCACGTTCACCAGAGATGGATCAATACCCATATCTTCACTGATATTCTGGCGCATCTGATCAATGTGAGGTGCCATCTTGGGAGATTGGGCAATAATGGTACTGTCCATATTAACTGGAACCAGGCCATGCTCATCAAGCAGAGCCATCACATGACGCAGTAACTTACGACTATCAATGCCAGCGTAGCGCTCATCGGTATCAGGAAAATGCTTCCCAATATCACCCAGGCCTGCAGCACCCAGCAGGGCATCACAAAGTGCATGAAGCAGTACATCACCATCAGAATGGGCGACCAGACCATGGGAGTGAGGGATTTTCACCCCTCCCAGAACAATATGATCCCCTTCACCAAAGCGGTGAACATCAAAACCGTGACCAATGCGCATCAAGAGACCTCAATAAGTTTCGACTGCTGTTCAATATATAGAGAGGCCAGAGCAAGATCAGTTCCACGGGTCACCTTGATATTATCGGCATGACCTTCCACCATCACCGGCCGCTTTCCGGAGTATTCGATAGCGCTTGCCTCGTCAGTCACTGGCATCTTATCCGCTATTGCTTTTGTCATCGCACCGTGAAGCATTCCCAGACGGAACATCTGTGGTGTCATTGCATGCCAGAGCCCCTGACGATCGACCGTTTCGGAAACCACATCATCGCCCCCGGCTCTTTTGATAGTATCCGTCACAGGGCTACCCAGCAGACCGCCAACAGGATGATCGTGCAGCTGATTAACCAGCCAGTCCATGTCTGAACGGCGAATACAAGGCCGGGCGACGTCATGAACCAGAACCCAGTCATCTGGAGAGCCGATATCCAGCAATACTTTCAAGCCATTCAGCACCGAGTGATAACGCTCATCCCCCCCTTGGGCAAGCATAATTCTTGGGTTTCTGAGTAGCTCAATTGATTGGTGGTACTCATCTTCATGATCAAGAACCACCACTATCTTTTCCAGCCTGGGAAAATCCAGCAGTCGCTCCAGAGTATGAACCATCAAAGGCTTACCTTTGATTTCCAGATACTGTTTGGGAATGTCGACATTCATTCGGCGACCAACACCTGCAGCAGGCACGACCGCCCAGTAACGAACCTTGTTCATGGCTTCTACGCTACTCACTATGACACCCTTATTTTGAACATCCAGGAGCCTGAGAAAAAAACAGACTCTAAATCAATATAGGTAAAACGGTACCGTTTAATCGTAAGTTAGAAAGAACGTTTCATCACGCCGAATCATGCCCAGCTCCTGCCGCGCTCTCTCCTCAACCGTTTCCATCCCCTGCTGCAACTCCACAACTTCTTTAGCCAGCAGGCGGTTACGCTGGTACAAACGTTCATTTTCCAGTCTGAAACGTTCAAGATTGTCTTTTTGCGTCAGCAGTTCAGCCATACTGCCTTCACCAATCCACAGTCGGGTTTGGAGGTAAACCAGCATCAGTGTTAACAGGGCTATTGCCAGTTTTTTCATAATCAGTTCCGCTTTAAACCGTAACTATCCAGCAGTATGGGTAACACCAAAATCATGATGTCTGAAGCTGAAACTGGTAGTAATTGAGCCTAATGATAAAGTTTAACAGGAGTACCAATGGTTTAACACATGATCAGTTCTTTGAACTGGTTCACATTAATACTGACTATTGCAGAAAGAATAAGTAAAACGTAACTATTCAGCACCCAGCAAAGGCGTATTGTTGTAATTTCGAACCGCTTTAAGAAGCGCCTGAAATATGTTCAACCCCTGCTTTTTAGCAGATGATAAATAGCTTCGGATTCGGGTAAACATGGTACCTCCGTCTTCGCTTCTGAAGCAGCCTGAGATCTTCTGCTTAAGTTTGGCCATCCTGGCATCACGTTCACTGCCATTGTTATCGAAGGGAATTGAAAAGTCCGACATGAAGCGCAACGTTTCAACCTTAAACTCAATAAGCCTTTTGAACAGGTTGTAGGCCTTGGTATTCCTGACCTTCTTACGTCCAAGCACCTGTCGTTGTTTTTCCATATAAGCGGTTTCCTTCGTGAGAGCCCTTTGAAGGATTTGGTCGTATATCGTCTCAATGCGAAGCTGTATTGCACCAGGCATTTGAGTCAGACCGGCTGCTTTGTATTTCTTGCAGAAGTGCCAGGAGAGCGTAAGCAATTTCATCAGCCGCAGAGCCAGCTTATTCGCATCCCTATCGACAACTCCCTGAAGCTCTCTCAGATGATGGGCATTACAAAGCACATGCACTGCCGCATAGGCAAAGTAGGACTTCCAATGATCGTGAACCAGAATGCCTGCAAAAGTCAGCAGGATGCCCATTGCATCCATTGCTTCACAACCTCGCCTTTCTGAGAGGTAGTAAAGCGTCCATTGGTCATCTCGCATAATGTGTAACCACCACAGTGAACCGTCAACCCGCATGCCAGTTTCATCCGCTCCTGCAACCGGACTTTCTTGTAAAGCATCGCGGATACTCTGCTCAGTAGAGGCCAGGTTCTCATGGGTATAGGCAACAAAATTGGCAACAGAGCCTGCGCTGACACTCATGCAATAAATAGTATTGAAATACTCAGACACCCGGTGATATGGGATGAAGTGATACTGGTTTAAATGAACAGCCATTGCCTGAGTCACTTCTCCGTATTGAGCAGCGGCTTTCACTCCTTGGGGAAACTCAGCGGTGTTCCGTTTACCACAAGGACATACTTTAACGTCTGCCCAGTACGCGGTAACTTCAAATTCTCCGGGTCTACCTGGATCAAAAACCTGTCGCTCAATGTATTTGGTGGGTTTAATATCGATAAGCGAAGACTGGCAACAGCAACATTTTTCAACCTTCAGATGCCTGACATAATCGGGTAAGGCGACACGTCTCAAACAAGAGCCTTGATGACCTTTCTGGCCACCTGGTTTATTGCCTGAAGATGGTCTAAGGCTTTTGGGGTTCGGTGTTTCCTGTGAGGAGCAGGGGGCTTCTTTGGAAGATGTATCACCTTTATCACTCCCTTTTTTACTGGGCTTTTGATAACCATCTGACGATGGTGGCTTACTACTGTTTTGACTGTTTTTATTAACCCTTTCTTCCAGTTCGCTGCAACGTTCCCGTAAAAGCGCATTCTCGGTCCGAAGCTCTTCATTCTCTTTAAGGAGAGCTTCGGTAAACGGAGTAGCTGGGAAGTCTGGTTCCATACTGGAGATTTGTTAGAAAAATTGAGTATAAGATGATGGTCGAAAAATCAGAAAATTCCAGATTTATATGAAGGGTGCTGAATAGTTACAGTAAAACGAAGCAAATTCACCCCATAAAAAAGGGAGGCTATAAGCCTCCCTTTTTCAACCAGCATTGACGGCTAATCAGGCACGCTTGAATTCAGCGATACCACGATAAGGCGCTTTGCCTTCCAGCTGCTCTTCGATACGGATCAACTGGTTGTACTTGGCAACACGGTCAGAACGGCACAGGGAACCGGTCTTGATCTGGCCAGCACAGGTACCTACCGCCAGGTCAGCGATAGTGGCGTCTTCGGTTTCACCGGAACGGTGAGAGATAACCGCAGTGTAGCCAGCATCTTTCGCCATCTTGATCGCTTCCAGAGTTTCGGTCAGGGAACCGATCTGGTTGAACTTGATCAGGATAGAGTTAGCGATGCCCTTGTCGATACCTTCTTTCAGAATCTTGGTGTTGGTTACGAACAGGTCGTCACCCACGATCTGGATCTTGTCGCCCAACAGTTCAGTCTGGTACTTGAAGCCGTCCCAGTCAGATTCGTCCAGACCATCTTCGATAGAGATGATTGGGTACTCTTCGGTCAGACCTTTCAGGTAGTCAGAGAACTCATTGGAAGTGAAGACTTTGCCTTCGCCTTTCAGGTTGTACTTGCCATCTTCGTAGAATTCAGAAGCCGCACAGTCCATAGCCAGAGTGATATCGGTACCCAGAGTGTAACCGGCAGCTGCAACAGCGTCTTTGATCACAGCCAGGGCGTCAGCATTGGAAGCCAGGTTTGGTGCAAAACCACCTTCGTCACCAACCGCAGTGTTCAGGCCTTTGTCAGATAGTACTTTCTTCAGAGCGTGGAATACTTCAGCACCCATGCGCAGCGCTTCAGCGAAGTTCTTGGCGCCAACTGGCTGAATCATGAATTCCTGGATGTCGACGTTGTTGTCAGCGTGCTCACCGCCGTTCAGGATGTTCATCATTGGAACCGGCATGGTGAACTGACCCGCAGTACCGTTCAGCTCAGCAATGTGAGCGTACAGAGGCATGCCTTTGTCAGCAGCAGCGGCTTTGGCAGTAGCCAGAGACACCGCCAGGATAGCGTTGGCACCAAGCTTGGCCTTGTTGTCAGTACCGTCAAGATCGATCATCTTCTGATCCAGACCACGCTGGTCGTTGGCATCAAAACCAAGCAGTGCTTCACGGATAGGGCCGTTAACATTGGCAACGGCTTTCAGAACGCCCTTGCCCAGGTAGCGGGACTTGTCACCATCACGCAGTTCCAGAGCTTCGCGGGAACCAGTAGAAGCGCCGCTGGGAGCACAGGCAGTACCAAAGGCACCAGACTCAAGAATGACGTCAGCTTCAACAGTGGGGTTACCACGAGAATCGAGGACTTCGCGAGCCTTGATTTCCTTGATAGCGGTCATGAGATACTCCGGGTGAAGAATTCGGAAATTTCAAGTGAGAGGTAAGCAATACCGTAAAACGGATGCGGCATTGTTACGGGAGGGGCAACTATACCACCGGAAAATCCTGTGTCAAAGCCTTACAATTTCGCTGGACACCGCGCCATTCTTGAGCTTCGTGGATTTTTGATCGTTACTGTTAATTACTGTCAATCGCCTGTTAACCATCGTTTAAACCGAGCGACAATGATCAAACAGTAATCAAACAACAAAAACAATGTAAGTAAAGTTACTACCTGAGATACAGCTCAAAAATCAGCTTCTCAGCTGTGCAGTCAAAGTCAAACATGGCATCGATGGTGACACTGCCCGACCGGTGATTTACCGTTTTCTTTATCTGGCAATGATCAGAAATGCTGTTTGCCAATGCTTCCATCTTCGCCATCTGATCGTTTGCCTGTTGCTCATTATCCCCTTCTATCGTCATTTCAAGGTGAGTGTCACCTGGTACAATCACCTCACCAATTTCAAAACAGTGATCGGCATCAACCTCCAGCTCAACGGTCGTATTCTCCATATCAGTTCTCCTGTTATGAAAACACAAATAGCAGGGCACCCTTACAATAGTAGAAACAAATCGATGTCGTACAACTTCCTGTAGATCAACTCAATCTAAAAAAAACTGTCATATAACTGAAACATTAGAGCAATATTTCTGTAACAGTCCCCCCCTATTCTTGCTCCCATCAAACACAAACACTCTCAAAGCGTTTTCGGGGGAAAAGAACCATGACGTTCTTAAAGTCAGTTGTCGTATCCTCAGTTTTAGCTGCCGCTGCTTTTTCCGGAGCAGCCAGCGCAAAGTCAATCAACGGTGCTGGAGCCAGCTTCCCGCATCCTGTCTATGCCAAGTGGGCAGAAGAGTACAACCAGGAAACCGGCGTCAAAATAAACTATCAGGCCATCGGTTCCGGTGGTGGTATTCGCCAGATCACAGCCAAAACCGTTGATTTTGGAGCCACCGATGCGCCTTTGGATCAACAGAGACTCAATGATGAAGGCATGATCCAGTTCCCAATGGTGATGGGCGCTATTGTTCCGGTCGTTAACATTCCGGGTATTGAACCAGGCGCCCTGAAACTGACCGGTGACATTGTTGCCGACATCTATATGGGCAAGATTAAAAAGTGGAATGATGAGCGCATTACCAGTATCAACCCGGATCTGAAGATTCCAGGACAATCCATTTATGTTGTTCACCGCTCAGACGGTTCAGGAACCACCTATAACTTCACAGACTACCTGAGTCAGGTCAGTGAAACCTGGAAAAACGACGTCGGCACCAACACCGATATCACCTGGCCAAAAGCAGCAACAACCATTGGCGCTAACGGTAATGCCGGTGTGGCCAACTTTGTCCGCCGCACCCGCGGTTCCATTGGTTACGTCGAGTATGCCTTTGCCAAACAGAACAACCTGAGTCACACCCAGCTGGCCAGTGCTGAAGGCAAATTCCTGCAGCCAACCATGGAAACTTTCCAGGCAGCCGCAATGAACGCTGACTGGAAAAATGCGCCTGGCTTCCGCCTGCTGCTGAATAACCAACCTGGCGCTGATTCCTGGCCAATGACCGCTGCCACTTTCATCCTGATGCATAAGGATCAGGTCGATGCCGGACGCGCCAGAGAGATCGTCAAGTTCTTCGACTGGAGTTATGAAAACGGTGGCGAGCTGGCAGAAGCGCTGGATTTCATCCCCATGCCAGACAGTGTTATTGAACTGGTTGAAAACACCTGGAAAGAGCAGCTGACCCATAAAGGCACGGCCATCATCCAGTAACCCAGTGACGTTTATTCAATAAAGTAGGAAGGATCTCAGGGTAATGAGCTAGACGGCTCATTGCCCTCCTGACAGTTATGCATTCCACTACCAGTGCTCTCACATTACGACCTGGCGCAATCAACGGCGATTCCATTTTCCATCGCCTCAGCTTTGCCAGCGCCGTATTAATTTTCCTGGTGCTGATCGGCATCATTCTCTCCCTGATCGATGGTGGCTGGCAGGCACTTGCCAAGTTTGGCCCTGGTTTTATCTTCAGCAATACCTGGGATCCGGTCGGTGGTGAATTTGGTGCCGCAGCCGCTATTTACGGCACTCTGGTTTCGTCACTGATCGCCATCGTTATCGCTATTCCCGTTGGCCTTGGCACTGCCATCTTTCTGGCCGAACTGGCGCCAGAGTGGATCAGTAAGCCCGTAGGTATGGCCATTGAACTGCTGGCTGCTGTGCCCAGTATTATCTACGGTATGTGGGGACTGTTTGTCTTTGCCCCCTGGTTCTCTGAAGGTTTCCAGTTCTGGGCATTAGAGAATCTGGTCAATATCCCCCTGATTGGTCCCTGGTTTGATGGTCCTCCCATCGGCATCGGCCTGCTGGCTGCCGGTATCATTCTGTCGTTTATGATCCTGCCCATCATCACCGCCCTGACCCGCGATGCCCTGAAAACCGTGCCGAATGTGGTTCGTGAAGCAGCCTACGGCATTGGCGCCACACCCTATGAAGTCATTACACGGGTACTGCTGCCTACCATCAAAAATGCCGCTGTCGGTGCTGGTATTCTGGGTCTTGGCCGTGCCCTGGGTGAAACCATGGCGGTCGCTTTTGTGATTGGCGGTGCCAACCGCATTGAGACATCGCTCTTTATGCCAGCCAGCTCAATCTCCTCCACAATTGCCCAACAGTTCAATGAGGCCACCAATGAACTGCACATTGCATCTTTGATCAGTCTGGGGCTGGTGCTCTTTATCCTGACCTTTGTGGTGATGGGTGCAGCGCGCATCCTGTTGAGAAAGCGTTAAGGAGTCGGTGATGTCATTACGAAAACTCAAAAATCAGGCCTTTATCGGTTTCTGCATACTCTCAGCACTGTTTGGCCTGGTTGTTTTATCCAGCGTACTGTACAGCCTGGTTGGCAAGGGTATTGCCGGCATGGGACTGCATATTTTTACTGAGCTGACACCCGGACCAGGAAGTCATGGCGGACTGAAAAACGCCATTGTAGGCAGTTTGATGCTTACCACTCTGGGCATTGTTATTGCCACACCGCTGGGTATTCTGGCCGGCACCTGGTTATCCGAGAGCAATCAGTCGTCAAAAGCGGCGGAAATGCTGCGCTTTCTGAACGGCATGCTGATGAGCGCCCCATCAATCCTGATCGGTCTGTTCGTTTATAAAATCGTGGTGGTTACCACCGGCTCGTTCTCTGGCTGGGCAGGTGCAACCGCTCTGGCCATTCTGGCACTGCCCATTATTGTCAGCACCACTGAAGAGATGCTGCGTCTCGTGCCAACCACCCTGAAAGAAGCAGGCAGCGGTCTGGGTGCCCCCCGCTGGCAGGTCATTACCAAACTCTGCTATCGCGCTGCCGGCCCCGGCATTATCACCGGCGTACTGCTGGCCATGGCCCGTATTACCGGTGAAACCGCACCACTGTTATTTACCGCACTGAACAGCAACTACATGACCACAGACATGAGCCAGCCCATGGCCAACCTGCCCGTGACCATTTACCAGTACGCCATGAGCCCTTACGAATCATGGAACGAGCTGGCCTGGGCCGGCGCTCTGCTGATCACCACCTTTATTCTGATTATCAATATTCTGGCCACCGTGTTACCTCGCTGGCTGAAAGCAAGAAAGGCTGCCAAATGACCATGAATGTAGCGATCGAGCAAAACCCGACAATCCAGCCAATAGAAAGCGCGTCTGTCACTGAGCTGAGTAGCGCCAGTCCAATGCCGCGCATGGAAGTCAATGGCCTGAATTTTTTCTACAACAAAGGCGCTGAGCCTGCGTTGAAAAACATCAATATGCCCATTTACAACAACCGGGTCACTGCACTGATCGGCCCATCCGGCTGTGGTAAATCCACACTGCTGCGAACCATGAACCGCATCTATGACCTGTACGGCACTCAACATGCGGAAGGTGAAGTATTGTTAGACGGCGAGGATATTCTCAAAAACAATGTGGACTTAAACGCCTTGCGTTCCAAGGTCGGCATGGTTTTCCAGAAGCCAACCCCGTTCCCCATGTCCATCTATGACAACATTACCTTTGGCCTGAAGATGCAGGGGGGTATGTCAGCCCCGCAAATGGCAGTTCGAGCCAAAAAGGCACTGAAACGTGCTCACCTGTGGAAAGAGGTCAAGGACAAACTGGATGCCGACGCCAGCAGCCTTTCTGGCGGACAACAACAGCGCCTCTGCATAGCACGTACTATTGCCCTGAAGCCCGAAGTCATTCTTATGGATGAGCCAACATCCGCACTGGACCCCCTTGGCCACTGCAGCCATCGAAGAACTGATTACCGAGCTGCGAGAAAAGTACACCATCGTAATTGTGACCCATAATATGCAGCAGGCCATGCGCATCTCTGATTACACGGGCTTTATGTACCTGGGAGAATTGATGGAATTCGGCCCTACCGAGAAAATCTTCCATAACGCTGACCACCAGAAGACCCGCGACTATATTGCAGGCAATTTTGGCTGACACGCTTTATCGGCCATCAGGAGAGGAGCCCAAACCTCTCCTTCTCATACTCTTTCTTGTACTTCTTTTATCCTCTGCCAAAATTTCACTCCATACTTCCCAATAAATTCAACTTGCCCGCCTGAGAGCTCAAAGGAGTACACATGAAGTTTGCTTTTATTTATGCCATGCCCGGATTACAAACCTCATCAATTCAGGAAAATATTACCGAAAAAGCTCACTTTTACTGTGCAGCAGTAGATATGGCCCATAAAGAGACTGCTGCAGATATTGCTAGAGAGCTGGTTGAGAAAAACGGTGTCCAGATGATTGAACTCTGCGGAGGACTTGCCAGTGCTGAAATTATTGCACTGGTTAAGGAAGAAACCGAAGGGTGCTCTCTCAATTTGATAACTGACTCATAGGTTAGCTTCAACCTTTCCAGTCATGAACTCAGACCAAAGTTGTTCCCAGCGCCCCTTACTCTGGATCAGTGCTCTTGTTGTCAAAAGCACTTCCGCTCCTGTTGCTTTCCACCTCATTCCAGAACCACATAATCGTTGCTTTACCAGAGTCTTACAAGCCGCTTCAGTAACTCCTGAACCTATTGGCCAATGGCGTTTAAGCGCCTGATGATAATTCATTAACTGGTGATTGTTTGTAAAATAGCTCACAGCTTTGTAGCGCTTCTCTGTCAGTGCGATTGTCTTTTTCGGGAGCTCGGCTGATTCAATTTCCTGAAGGATTTTTTTGGCTGCTCCACGCTTGTTTTTCAAACTATGTAGCCTGTCTTCAAGCCACTGGTGTCGCTTCGCCTTACTGGTTGGAAACAGTGCTTCCGCTGCTCCAGCTAAATATTCAGATGCATGATAAAAATCGAGTATCTGCCCAGAGGTATGTTGTTTCAAATAACTCCAGTTTTCTCTAGCCCCGTCAGCTACCCCGATGTATGTGGCATTTGGGTAGAGTCGTTTTAGATCTGCAATCTCCTCGTCGAGCTTGCTCATAAAGCTTTGTTTACCATACTCTGGCGAACTGGCTGTATATATCGTGTGGAGCCTGTCTCCATCTGCAGAATATAGGCTCAATGTCCCACACATGGCTTCCCTCCAGCCTTCTTCACAAAGCAGCATGCAGGTTCCATCCAGACCAATGGCTATTGTTTCAACAGGCTCTTTTAGTGGAGGAAGGTGGTAGTGAGTGTCTTGCTGGTCTTCAATTAATGCACCTACTCTGTCCGATAAATGCTTGATATAAGAATTTGAAAGCGTCCTTTGATGGTTGGTCTCAAAATCTTCTTTTACCGCAGGCGCTGGCATCTGGCTGTATTTCCAGGCGATAGACTTGGCAAATTTGGGGGTAGCTGAACCAATAATACCGGCACGAAGATCAAGTGCTGCCAGAGTACTGCCACCTCTGACACCCTGATATACGGAGCGCTCCAAAGGTATACGACCGTATAAGGTTTCATAGTGCTTAAGAACCTTTCCTTTGTAGTTCCACTTCTGCTGATTAACGACGATAGGTTCTTTATTGGGTGATTCAAATAGCCCCAATAACTCTTTTGTTCCAAGCTGCCCGGCTTCATTGAGTGCACGCTGTAAACTATCTTCAAGATTCAGCATGTTGCCTGAATCTATAGAAACTTCAATTTGCAAAACGATGCTTTTGGTAGAGCTGGAAATAACAGAAGCGGGCATGACAGTTAACTATTATGAGTGGTGTTCCCATAGTAGCTGTGAAAATAGAGCACTATTGTTTCAATCATTCAGAGAGAGCACCCAAACCGAAAACAGGGTACCTGTTGGTGCAGTCTATTATGGCCCTGAAAGCAGAAGGCCTCTGGTTGACTTGCTAGGTCTTTAGAAATACAAAAAATCTCACAGATGGTGGCTATAAAGATACGTTAGAGGACGACTACGGTATTTTTTTAATACACCGCAAGAATCCATAGAAAAGTGCTGCGTAGCTCAGCATCTAAGCAGTTTGTCTATTTCGAGGTTTTACCTCAAAATAATTATTTATTTCAGTAGCTTTGCATTTTGTTGTGATGTCACTGATATCTCCAATACCCAATATGAGAGGTTCGTCTCCTTCAGTACCAGTATGTATTGCAAAACGATATTCTTTTTGATGTTTATACTCGATACGCTTTCGAAAGATTACATCGACTTCATCAAATGTGCCATTGAATGATGCGGGATCGTAATACTCGACCAGTCTAGATTCCATACCAAAATTGTTAGCTTGAGCTGCTAGAGTTATTCGGTCAATGAACGCTTTGACATCCGTGACTATAACCGCATACTCACCCAACTTTTGACACTCTTCAGAAATCTCAAATTGCTTTTTTTAACGCTTCTAAAGAGTCAAATGATGTGTTTTCAAAACCCCCGTTATGAGCAGTATATATACAGAAGAGGTTAAGACTGTCACAGTGCATATTCTGGACTGAAACCGGTCCTGCTATATCAGTGATTTCTCGACCATTTATTTCAAACCTAATTTGATCTGGTTGATGCCATGCATATAAGCCTTCGTAAAAGTCGCTACGATTAGCATTTTCCCCTTCTTCGAGTTTCCTAAAATAGGAAAGCCGATTAGCGAACAACCTTCCTTTTATGAACTCCTCAGCATATTGTTCGTTATCAAAGACCTTAACGAAAAAAAATATTCTTATATTCATGGCGATCCTTGTTTGATTTAACTGGCCAGGCATAGACTTTATCACCATGTTTTATCTTCCCAAACTCTACTCGATAACGCTTTTCCACCAATTCATAACCAGCACTATGGATTCCCACGCAGAGCGTGGGAATGAGAAACACAGGATATAAAGCTCAGATTATCAGCGCAATAGGTAGCTGGAAAGTTCGATTGGTATTACGACCTTACTCAACAAAAAAGTTCTCAGCCATAAAAAAACCTCCCGCTCTTCAACAAAGCAAGAGGTTTAAAGTACAACAATAGTACTTAGTTTGTATCCAGCTCTTTGAAAGACTTCACCAGCTCATCCAGTGCTTTGATCTGAGCCAGGAATGGCTCAAGCATGGACAAACGCAGAGCGGAAGGACCATCACAGCGGGCATTATCAGGGTCAGGATGGGCTTCCAGGAACAGTCCTGCCAGACCAACCGCCATACCGGCACGAGCCAGTTCAGTCACCTGATGACGACGGCCACCGGAAGCAGCACCCATTGGGTCACGGCACTGCAGCGAGTGAGTCACATCGAAGATCACCGGTGCGCCACCGCTTACCTGTTTCATGGTGTGAAAACCAAGCATATCAACCACCAGGTTGTCGTAGCCAAAGTTCACACCACGCTCACAGAGAATCAGGCGATCATTGCCTGCTTCACGGAATTTATCCGTGATATTACCCATCTGGCCAGGACTGAGAAACTGCGGCTTTTTGATGTTAATGACTGCACCGGTTTTTGCCATGGCTTCTACCAGGTCCGTCTGGCGGGCCAGAAACGCAGGCAGCTGAATCACATCCACCACTTCAGCCACAGACTGGCACTGATGAGGTTCATGAACATCGGTAATGATCGGAAAACCGAAGGTTGCCTTCAGTTCCTGAAAAATCTTCAGCCCTTCATCAATGCCCGGACCACGGTACGAAGCAATTGACGAACGGTTAGCCTTATCAAAAGAAGCCTTGAAGATATAAGGAATACCGAGTTTTTCGGTAACCCTTACGTACTCTTCTGCCACTTTCATGGCCAGGTCTCTTGATTCCAGCACATTCATCCCGGCAAACAGGACGAACGGCAGATCATTAGCGACCTGAATTCCATTAACATCAACAATTTTGCTTTTCACAAACGTTCCTTCAGGCTCTCTACAAAAGCAGGCATTCTCAACTGGCTTCAGTTAGAAGCGTGCTTGAAAGCCTGCGCTGCATTAATAAAGGCAGAAAACAAACCGTGGCCATCACGAGGCGTTGAGGTAAATTCCGGATGGAACTGACAGGCTACAAACCATGGATGATCTTTAACCTCAACAATCTCTACCAGGCTGTTGTCTTCTGAACGACCGGCGATAACAAGACCAGCGTCTTCCAGTGTCTCAACGTAATGGTTATTCACTTCATAACGATGACGGTGACGCTCGGTAATAACATCCTGACCATATGCTTCACGGGAGTGAGTACCGGCAACCAGGTTACAGTTCTGAGCACCCAGGCGCATGGTTCCACCCAGATCAGAGCCCTCGTCACGCTTTTCAACCATACCGTCAGCATCGATCCACTCAGTGATCAGACCAACAACCGGATGGGCCGCCTGACGATCAAATTCAGTACTGTTAGCACCTTCCAGACCAGCGACATGTCGAGCGTATTCAATGACAGCCACCTGCATGCCAAGACAGATACCCAGGAAAGGAATCTTGTTCTCACGAGCATAGCGCACGGTTTCAATCTTGCCTTCAACACCACGGTGACCAAAGCCGCCCGGTACCAGAATGGCAGACACACCTTCAAGAGCGGAAAGGCCATCCTGCTCAATCGTTTCAGAGTCGATATAACGAATATTGACCTTGGTACGGGTTTTCAGGCCGGCATGCTTGATCGCCTCAATCAGCGATTTATAGGCATCCAGCAGTTCCATGTACTTGCCGACCATGGCGATGGTGATCTCTTCAGAGTAATTAAACTCACGATCTACCACGTCATCCCACTCGGAGAGATTCGCTTCCTGACAACCCAGATTGAAGCGATCAACAATGATCTGATCCAGCCCCTGCTCATGAAGCATGCGTGGGATTTTGTAAATACTGTCGGCATCTTCCAGGGAGATAACCGCACGCTCTTCTACGTTAGTAAACAGCGCAATCTTGCGGCGAGCAGAGGCATCAATGTAATGCTCACTGCGACACACCAGAATATCTGGCTGAAGACCGATAGAGCGAAGCTCCTTTACGGAGTGCTGGGTTGGTTTGGTTTTGGTTTCACCGGCTGTTTTGATGTAAGGCACCAGGGTCAGGTGCATCAACATGGCACGCTGAGAGCCCAGCTCCACCTTCAGCTGACGAATGGCTTCCAGGAATGGCTGGGATTCAATATCCCCAACAGTACCACCTACTTCTACCAGTGCGATGTCCGCATCACCAGCGCCTTTAACCACACGGCGCTTGATCTCGTCGGTGATGTGCGGAATAACCTGTACGGTACCACCCAGATAGTCTCCACGACGTTCTTTACGCAGAACGTCCTGGTAAATCCGGCCAGAGGTAAAGTTATTACCCTGCTTCATGGTGGTACGGATAAAACGCTCGTAATGACCCAGGTCCAGGTCAGTCTCTGCACCATCTTCGGTAACGAAAACCTCTCCATGCTGGAAAGGGCTCATGGTACCCGGATCAACGTTGATGTAAGGGTCCAACTTGAGCATCGTCACCTTGAGACCACGTGCCTCAAGAATGGCGGCGAGAGATGCCGATGCGATGCCTTTGCCTAACGAGGAAACAACACCGCCGGTGACGAAAATATAACGCGTCATGCTTACCTGCTGTGAATCTAAATTAAAGCGGGGTGAAAAGAGAGTCTCAAGATGGGATATCAGGATACCAAAACCGGCGGTAAACGTAAAACCGTTATACCGCTAATTGTTGGATATTCGGCCATTATAACCCCTCGGTTTTCCGAAGGGCATTCGCGTTGTCAGGCGCTTTTCCAACTGAGAGAAATACCATCAACATCGCCTGAACCATCATCAACACAACTCCAGAGACCGGGAGCGGCTACCATTTGCTTACCATCAAAAATAAACGGAAGATACTCTCTCAACCAGGGTGGCACTTTATAGTCCTGAAGCCATTTTTTCAGTGTTTTTCGACCTTGCCGTCCAGCGATGGCAAACTTTTCATCACCTGATATGTGGCAACGACGTTTCAACAGCAATGTTTTTTGAGGCAGTTGAATGACTCTACCTTCTTTCTCCTGAACGGAACGACAGATCAGAGAGCGATCTCCCAGCTCCAGCACAGGCTCTTTGCGCCAGTCCCATAACATGGGTTCAAATGCGTTCAGGCGAATTTCTTCATCCAGTACCACCAGCATTTGTTGATAGCGAGTCAGTGTAAAGCGATTTGAAATTCTCAGCAGAGGCTCTGCATCAACTCGAGCCTCAACCACTTCAAAAAATATCTGCTCAAGCGTTTCTCTGGAGGGGGGTTGTATTTCCTGCAGTTTCAACCACTCACGAACCACGCGTCGCTGGGAACCGATATCAAGCAACTTCATAGCTGCTATGTTAATCAGCGGTTGCTGATCAAGAAGCCATTGCGGACGATAATCAATACACGTTTCCAACTGATCGGCAGTATGCTGCTGCACGACCTGATTCACCTGCCCCACTTCCCGCACAAATTCAACCAATCGTTCAGACACACCTGGCCAGCGCTCTTCAACCATGGGTATCAGTCGCTGACGAAGAAAGTTACGGGAAAAGCGCTCATCCGTATTGCTGTCATCTTCAATAAACTGGAGGCTATTTGAACGGGCGTAATCTTCAATCGCCGATCTCGGCACATTCAATAAAGGGCGGAGCAACAGCCCATTACCCAGGGGTCTTTTTCCAGGAATACCCTGAATGCCATCAACACCGGTTCCTCTGAACAACCTGAGCAGAACCGTTTCAGCTTGATCATCACGATGATGCCCTTGCAGCAGGCAGCCACCCTCTTTTACGGCATTCACAAATACCTGGTATCGAGCATCCCTGGCTGCCTGTTCCAGACCATAGCCCTGATTTTCCAGAGACACTCTGGTAATTGTCAAAGACACCTTCCACCGATCACATATCGATTGACAGTGCTCAGCCCACTGATCAGCGTAGCAACTCAAACCATGATGAACATGAACGGCAGAAACATCAGAGATATCGCCCTTATCACGCAGGCAGATCAGCAAATGGAGTAAAACGGTAGAATCCACACCACCACTGAATGCAACCGTTAAAGGGCATTCAGATATTGGCAACTGCAGACTTGAAGATAATTGACCAAGCACCCACTCAGGACTGAGTGGGTGACAGGAGACGATCTCTGAGTTGTTTTTTGCAATCCGTTTTGAAATCGTTTTTGAAATCAAAGTGATCCAAAGTCCCTGATCTTCTGATAACGATTTTCCAGCAGGGTGTCGCTGTCCAGCGTTGTAAGTGTATTCAACTGACTCACCAGTGTTGCTTTCAAACTGGCAGCCGCCGCTTCAGGGTCACGATGTGCACCACCCAATGGCTCTTCCACCAGGGTATCCACCAGACCCAGCTCTTTCAAACGACCGGCGGTCACACCCATGGCTTCAGCAGCGGTAGAGGCATACTCGGCTTTTTTCCAGAGGATAGATGCACAGCCCTCAGGTGAAATCACAGAGTAAGTTGAATACCCCATCATCACCAGATGATCGCAAACGCCGATGGCCAATGCCCCACCGGAACCACCTTCACCAATAACTGTGGAAATTACCGGCACTTTCAGACGTGACATTACCGCCAGATTGAAGGCAATCGCTTCACTCTGCCCACGCTCCTCTGCCCCGATACCAGGATAGGCACCCGGAGTATCAATAAATGTCAGGATGGGCATATTGAAACGCTCAGCCATTTCCATCAGGCGACAGGCTTTACGGTAACCTTCCGGTTTTGGCATGCCGAAATTCCGGCGAACCTTCTCTTCGATCTCACGCCCTTTCTGATGGCCAATGACCATGACCGGTCGACCATCCAGTCGAGCCATACCACCAACAATGGAAGGGTCATCGGCAAAATGGCGATCACCATGGAGCTCATCAAACTCGGTGAAAATATGGCGAATATAGTCCAGCGTGTAAGGCCTTCTGGGATGTCTGGCCAGCTGAGCTACCTGCCATGAAGAAAGGTTGCTGAAAATGGAGTCCGTCAGACTGCGGCACTTATCCTGCAGTGTCGCAATCTCTTCTGTAATATTCAGTTCTGCATCGCTGCTGACCAGCCGAAGCTCTTCTATCTTGGCTTCCAGTTCAGCAATTGGCTGTTCAAAATCCAGGTAATTCGGGTTCATGAAATCCACTTATCTATTCAGAGACGTTCAAGGCTGTTTGCCACCAGCACAACCCGCTGCCCGGCAATCCCAACGACTCCCTCGTATCTGACAGTTTTGTCTGTCCTGTCATGGGTGACCGGATTGTCTCTCAGGCTCCGCTTAATCATGGCCGGATAGTAAATAGGGATCAAAATACGTAAACACCGCCGGAAAGTCGAGTTAAAAAGCGTAATCGCCTGTAAACAAATCAACGGTATTGTAGTCCTCGGGCACAACAAACGGGCAATACTTTAAAGAATGGCCATTTGTGCCCGCCACAAAACTACCTCGGACGGGCTCTTTCTATCAGGTCTCGACAGGCAATTCCCACCGGTAATGTGCCATAGGCCAGCCCGACTCTATCCAGTCGCCCTCTCAGAAAGCTACTGGCCACCAGTGCATTGCCGGACTGCAGCAACAGGCTTGCCTGCAGACAAATCGCCAGACCTTCAACCAATCGGCGAGCCTGAAAGTGAGCGTTAGCGGGATTTACCAGGTCGTTCTTCAAGTTGGTAACACACAGATCCAACTGAGTATCCGCTCCAGAGGTTTTTTCCAGCTCAGTAAACAGGACATTCAATGAATCAGGTTGCCGTTGCAGTGTTCTCAGAATATCCAGACACTGAACATTTCCACTGCCTTCCCATATGGAATTGACCGGTGCCTCACGATAAAGCCTTGGTAGAATGGACTCCTCCACATAACCTGCCCCACCGAGACACTCCTGAGCCTCATTGATATGTCCAGGCGCCCGTTTACAGACCCAGTATTTTCCAATCGCTGTCGCTATTCGGCAAAACAGCTGTTCGTATTCATCATCAGGACAATCAAGGCTACGGGCAACCCGCAGGCTGAATGCCAGAGCAGCCTCACTTTCCAGAGCCAGATCTGCCAGAACATTCTCCATCAGTGGCTGTTCGGTTAACAACTTACCGGCAACCTGGCGGTAACTGCAGTGGTGTATAGCCTGAGCAGCGGCCTGTCGCATCAGGGCTGCAGAGCCGGTGATGCAATCAAATCTCGTCAGCGCCACCATCTGAATAATGCTATGAACCCCACGCCCCTCTTCACCAATCAACCAGCCATGGGCCTCCTGAAACTCCACTTCAGCAGAGGCGTTGGAGCGATTCCCCAACTTGTCTTTCAACCGTTGAATGTGCAACCCATTTCGCTGGCCATCCTCACGCCACCGAGGCAATAAAAAACACGACAGTCCTTTTGATGCCTGGGCCAGCACCAGAAACCCATCACTCATTGGGGCCGAGCAGAACCATTTATGCCCGGTCAGAGCATAAAGCCCCCCCGGCCCACCTTTGCCAAGCGGCACCGCACGGGTCGTATTGGCACGTACATCGGTTCCACCCTGCTTCTCCGTCATGGCCATTCCCAGCGTAACACCCGGCTTTTCATACCAGGGTTTATCGTCTGGATCGTACTGTCGGGAGGTCATCAACGGTAACCAGCGACTGGCCAGGTCCGGCTGCTGATTCAGGGCAGGCACCGCAGCAAAGGTCATGGTGAGAGGACAGCAGGTACCGGCTTCAACCTGATTGTGCAGATACATCATGGCAGCTCGAGCCACTTGAGCACCAGGATTCGTATTGCTCCAGGGTAATGATGGCAGGCCATGTTCAATAGCTGATTTCATCAGCTGATGATAGGCCGGATGAAAATCAACCCGGTCAATTCGGTTGCCAAACCGGTCATGGGTTCGCAATAGGGGCTGGTTTTGATTGGCAAGGAAGCCCGCTGAAAAAAATTCATGACCTGCCAGATGACCATAATCCTTCAGCAGAGGCTCAGCCCAGGACAGTGGAGACAACGCTTCCTTTAACGACGTATCTGTGGAAAAGAGATTATAAGGATCCAGAGGTGGAGGCTGATTGAAAACGGTATGAGTTCCAGCGGTCACAGAGGGGCTATTCATAAGCATACTCCCCATTCAGTTTTCTTATGTTTTTCTATGAAAAGGGAGACTGCAAAACCTCTGCAGCTCCCACTTCAGATCGACTTCCGTTCAGTGCGCACAGTCATTATTTTCTGTCAGGCATACTCAACTTTCGCCGCATTCTTGCCAAGCCACTGTCTAAGTTCCAGCACCAGTTCATCACTGGGGCTAACCAGCCATTGCTCGCCCAGCATCAAGCTGGCACAGGCATCTTCCCGACGGTAATCAATTCTGACCGGGAGTCGACCTGGTTGTTCGCTCAGCATGGACGACAGCTTTCGCCCAAAATGGCCGTCAATCTGCTCATGAGAAACCTCAAGCACCAGGCGGCGGGCATAATGGCTGCGGGCATCCACCACTTTCATTACTTTCTTCGAGCGGACTTTTAGACTACCGGAGTAATCATCAAAAGTGACTTCACCTTCCACCACCAGCACAGCATCTTTATGCAGAAGGTGTTGATACTCGGCAAACACATCGGCAAAAAACGACACCTCAATCCGTGCGGTACGGTCATCCAGGGTAACAAACGCCATTTTGTCCCCCTTCTTGTTTTTCATAACCCGCATATCCACCACCAGCCCGGCAATATTCTGGCTATCACCGCGGGCGGGTTGCAAATCCTTGATACGGTTTCGGATAAAGTGCCGAATTTCACTTTCGTATTCATCAATAGGATGACCAGTAAGATAGAGCCCTAAGGTATCTTTCTCGCCGCCAAGTCGAACCTTATCCGTCCACTCACCAGTTTTCAGATAAGTGTCGTAAACATCTTCTTCTCCGGCAGGTACCAGAGCACCAAACATATCCATATGACCGGAATCCAGGTTTTTAGCCGCCTGGTCGGCTGCTTTGATTGCCTCAAGCTGACTCGCTTCAAGCACGGCACGATTGAAATTCAACTGCGCAGGCTTTTCAGGCGCGGGACCAAGCAGGTCCAAGGCGCCTGATTTGATCAATGCCTCCAGAACCCGCTTGTTGATGCTTTTGGCATCAACCCGCTCACAGAAGTCAAACAGATCCTTGAATGGCCCACCTTCATTTCGAGCCCTGACGATTGCCTCAATAGGGCCCTCACCCACCCCTTTAATAGCCCCCAGACCATAGACGATATGTCCATCGTCATTAACGCCGAACATATATTCGCCGCTGTTCACGCTGGGAGGCAGCACGGTAAGCCCCATATCCCGACACTCTTCGATAAAGGTCACCACCTTATCGGTATTCTGCATATCGGAGCTCATTACCGCAGCCATAAACTCCGATGGATAGTGAGCCTTCAGCCAGAGCGTCTGATAAGAGACCAGGGCGTACGCTGCAGAGTGAGATTTGTTAAAGCCGTAACCCGCAAACTTCTCTACCAGGTCAAAGATCTTCATGGCAAGCTCGCCATCAATTCCCTGGCTGATAGCGCCCTCTTCAAAGACCGCCCGCTGCTTGGCCATTTCTTCCGGCTTTTTCTTACCCATGGCACGACGAAGCATGTCCGCACCGCCCAGGGTATAACCAGCCAGCACCTGGGCAATCTGCATGACCTGTTCCTGGTACAGGATAATGCCGTAGGTGGGCTGCAGAATTGGCTGAAGCCACTCATGCTGATACTGGGCATCCGGGAAAGAGAGTTCCTCCCGACCATGCTTACGGTTAATAAAATTGTCCACCATTCCTGACTGCAACGGACCAGGACGGAACAGGGCCACCAGTGCGATAATATCTTCAAAACAGTCAGGCTGGAGACGCTTGATCAGGTCTTTCATTCCACGGGATTCCAGCTGGAATACCGCGGTGGTTTCCGCCCGCTTCAACATGTCGTAGGAGCTTTTATCTTCAAGGTCGATGGCTTCAATCGCCAACGGCTCTTCACCCCGCTGCTCACGTCGGGGATTAATCAATTTCAGGGCCCAGTCAATAATGGTCAAAGTACGCAGGCCAAGGAAGTCAAACTTAACCAGACCTGCGTATTCCACATCATTCTTGTCATACTGGGTCACCACCCCTTTGCCGTGCTCATCACAGTAAAGCGGTGCGAAATCCGTCAGTTTGGTGGGCGCAATAACCACACCACCGGCGTGCTTACCGACATTACGAGTGACCCCTTCCAGCTTAAGTGCCATCTCCCAGATTTCAGCGGCCTCTTCATCGGTCTCCAGAAACTCCCGAATCGCCTCTTCCTGCTCATAGGCCTTGCTGAGGGTCATCCCGATTTCAAAAGGGATCATTTTGGAAAGACGATCCGCCAGACCATAAGATTTACCCTGAACACGGGCCACATCCCGAACCACTGCCTTGGCCGCCATGGTACCGAAGGTGATGATCTGGGAAACCGCGTTACGCCCGTAGGTTCGGGCCACATAATCAATGACCCGGTCCCGTCCTTCCATACAGAAGTCAACGTCAAAGTCGGGCATCGATACCCGTTCAGGATTCAGGAATCGCTCAAACAGCAGGTCATACTTGATTGGATCAAGGTCGGTAATTTTCTGGGCATAGGCCACCAGAGACCCCGCACCGGAACCCCGGCCAGGGCCCACCGGGATACCATTATTTTTGGACCACTGGATAAAGTCCATTACGATCAGGAAGTAGCCCGGAAACCCCATCTGAAGAATGGTATTCAGCTCAAAATCCAGTCGGTCCCGGTAGGTTTTTTCGATTTCTGGAAAATCGGGTGCCGACGTATCAAACAGAAACTCCAGTCTTTCAGTCAGTCCGTCATGGGAAAACTCACGGAAAAACTGATCCATGGTTTTACCTTCAGGTACTGGATATTCCGGCAGGAAGTACTCACCCAGTTTGACATTCACTGAACAGCGCTGGGCAATGGCAACAGAGTTAGCCAGTGCCTCAGGAATATCCGAGAACAGTTCAACCATCTCTTCTTCAGATTTCAGGTACTGCTCTTCACTGTAGCGATGTTCTCGGCGGGGATCATCCAGAACCACACTCTCACCGATGCATACCCGGGACTCATGGGCTTCAAAATCATCCCGGGTCATGAACATCACATCATTGGTCGCCACCACCGGACAGTTGAATTCCGCCGCCAGATTCACCGATCCATGAACGCACTCTTCATCCCCTGCCCGGTTGGTACGATGCAGTTCCAGGTAGAAGCGATCAGGAAACGCGCCCATCCACTCCTGGAGCAAGTCACTGGCAAACTGCTTCTTACAAGCCACCAGTGCCCGACCAATCTCCCCTTCCCTGGCACCAGAGAGGGCAATCAGCCCTTCCGACTGGGCCATGATCCACTCACGTTTTACCAGGGCCTTCTCATGGTGCTGATTTTCCATAAACGCTCTGGAGATCAGCTCTGTCAGGTTGTGATAGCCCTGCTCATTCATACACAGCAGCACCAGACGGGACGGTGCATGCTCATCCACCGGGTTTTCTACCCAGAGGTCAGCGCCACAAATCGGCTTGATACCCGCTCCCATGGCTCCCGAATAGAACTTCACCAGCGAGCAGAGGTTGGACTGGTCAGTCACCGCGACCGCTGGAGCACCAGAGCCCGAAATCGAACTGATCAGCGGTTTTATACGCACCAGTCCGTCGCTGAGGGAAAACTCGGTATGCACCCGCAAGTGGATAAATCGTGCTGTCATGGATGGGGAAAGTCCTGAATGGCAATCAGGTTATGATAACAATGAAGGGACACACCTAACAAATTAATATTTAAAGAAATATTCAACACTTATTAAATAAGTACGCAATAAATGCAAAAAGGAAAATGACGCATATTTGAAAAGCATCAGTCAACACTATAAGATTCCCAATACTAAAAAACCAGACATAAACTATCCACCATTAATAACAATGAGCAATCCAGTTAATACGCCAACTAAAATACAACCTCTTTCGAAACAAGAAATATTATGCACAAATGTGCAGAGCAATATCGCAGATATTAAAAACAGAACAAATCAATTGCAACAAAAAACAATAACAAACCCAAGCATGGAAACACCATTAGCACGAAGAAAACAAGTTACCCAAGAAGTCAACCCAAAACATCTAAACGATCGAAAAGATAAAGAGGACATGATAAACCTGAAAAAGCCAACGCATCACATACCTTATATAGAGCAATTACCACACCCAGAAAGCCAGCTACATCTTATCAAACAAAAAATTGAACATACGCCACTTGTATTTCAACAGCTACTTGATAAAACAATCATAAAAGCCAAAAGCAAAAACCATCAAATCAAAAACAGACAAAAGAAAAGAAATAAAAAGAAGAAAAAAATAGTTCTCACCAAATATTGGGACAACAAAGCTCCATTATTTTCTCTTGGGAAAAATGCAGAAATCCTTAAAAAATCCTTAAGGCAAGGAAAAAGCAAGACCAAAGTAATATTACCGGAACAAGTCAAAAAATCAGTACGCGCTGATTTTGAAAATCACAACCTACTGAACCCAGACTATTGGGGCAAAACCATTGAGCACTGGCTATCCCTCAGTGCAGGTGGCCGCAAGAACTCCATTGATGCCTTGTTACAGCCCACAACCATAAATAATTCAGACCCACGCAAAAAACTGCATGGGCACTACGGTGTCCTTGCTGCCAGAGATATCCCACCTTACTCTGTAGTTGCTCCTTATGCAGGTCTCTACTGTATCGGCTCAGATATTCTCAGGGAAAAAGCTTACTATGGCTCAAATGTTGGCCGTTATGCGGTTGACTGTTCCATTGATAGTATGCAGATTGATCTGTGTGGTTACGGACATGGAAACCTCACGCTCTGCATTAACGCAAACACTACATATTCCAAAGATGACCCTGTTCTAAACGACAATGCCTGCTTCGCGTTGATTATTTACCAGGGATGGCCCTATATTTTTGTTGTAAGCATTAACAAGATAAAGAAGAAGTGTGAACTATTAATCGATTATGGGCAGTTTTACTGGAAAGGCCGATAATTTCGTACCTTTTGGAGGAGTCTGGAGATGCTGTCATTAAAACACATAGTAATTTCAATAATGGATTAGAGTAAAAATGCAGACTATGGAAATTAAAGTTGATGATAACTATGACATTTTTTCAAAAAAGACACCCAAAAAACCGTTATATCAGAGTACTCTCTGGTCCAGTAACTGCCTATTCTTCAAGCTTGCAATCGGTAAATTTAAAGCTGCTTCGCTTATAAAAATAGTTGCCACTGCATGTTCAAAATCGAATCACTCTAGCACAGCAAAAAAAACTAATTGAATAATAAAGTGTTACCCACCCACTAACATCACGTTAGAGTACTCATGAAGTCATTAAAACAGATTCAAGTTAGTAATCAGCGGACAGTAAGAAACACCGATGTTATTACCCAGTAAAAAAGCAGGTGATTTTAGAAGTGCCAGAAATGACTTAAAAGGCGTAACACTTGATTTAGCGAATACTATGAAAAACCATAAGAGCTTTGTAAGTTAGTAGGAGACACTCTACCCGAAACACAATACCCCAACCCCCCAACAGTTTACGATCTTTCTCAGGAGCTATTCGATAAACGTCAGACGCTTTAAAGCATTACTTTTTGAGTATCTTTTGCCAGCCTGTATAACAGGCTGGTTAAACAAAATAAATTACTCGCTGAAAATCAATTCACGAACTGGCTTGAAGGAGCGACGGTGAATGGGTGCAGGCCCCAACTTTCTTAACGCCTCCATATGAACCTTCGTCGGATAACCTTTATGCCCTGCGATTCCATAACCTGGCCACTCTCTATCCATAACCAGCATTTCACGATCGCGGGTCACCTTGGCAATGATAGAGGCAGCGGCAATCTCTGGAACCCGGCTATCTCCTTTTACAATGGCCTCAGCACGACAGGAAAGCTTTGGGCAGCGATTACCATCAATATAAGCCAGCTCAGGTTTAACCGATAAACCCTCAACAGCCCGCTGCATGGCCAGCATGGTTGCATGGAGAATATTCAGTTCATCGATTTCTGCAACATCTGCCCTGCCCAGAGACCAGGCCAGGGCATCTTGACAAATAACGTCAAATAGCTCCTCACGCCTTTTTTCCGACAGCTTTTTGGAATCGTTCAATCCTTCAATCGGGTGAGCTGGATTCAGGATTACCGCAGCCGCAACCACTGGCCCACACAATGGACCCCTGCCAACTTCATCAACGCCGGCAACAATGATTCCCGCATCACTGGTTTCACACCAGTCAAATTGATTTTGCATCATTGACTATCAACCCCGCTGAAGAGCCTTAACCTGCTGGATGACTGATATAACCGCTTCAAAAGCCAACCTGCTGGCATCCTGCTTCAGTTGATGGTGAATCTCCATGAAAGACTGTTTCAGTGCGCCCCGGTAATCCTGATCTTCAATCGCCCTCTTCATAACAACTCGAAGGTTTTCAGGTGTAGCATCGTCCTGTAAGACTTCAGGTACCAACTCTCTGTCTGCCAGCAGATTTGGCAGAGAGACGTATTTGACCTTTACCATACGGCTGATAATAGCAAAGCTCAGTGGTGCCATTTTATAACTGACAACCAGAGGCTTCTTATGCAATGCAGCTTCGAGAACAGCAGTTCCCGAGGCGATCAGAATCGCATCTGATGCGGCCATAACAGATTGCGACTGACCGTCATAGACCGTTACATCAAGATCCGGAAACTCACTGACTATGGGTAGAATCTGCTTTTTTCGTCGCTCATTAGCACAGGGAATTAAAAAGCGGGCATCTGGAAAATCTTTCCTGAGCAGGCGAGCTGTCTCAAGAAATAAGTGACCCAGTTTTGAAACCTCGGCTTTACGGCTACCTGGCAGGAGTCCAATCACTGGCCCACCACCATTACTGACGCCCAAAATCTGCCTGGCTGCATCTTGATCAGGGTTCATCGAAATCTGGTCAGCCAGAGGGTGACCGACAAACGTCACAGGTACATCATGCCCCCTGTAATAATCCACTTCAAACGGCAGCAGTGCCAGTATATGGTCTACAGAGTGTCGGATTTTCTTTAGCCGGCCTTCACGCCAGGCCCATACCTGTGGGCTGACATAATGTACAGTCGGAATACCGGCAGCTTTCAGCTTTCGCTCAAGGGCCAGGTTAAAATCAGGGGCATCAATACCAATAAAAACATCGGGCTGGTCCGCAATCAGTCGCTCTCGTAATTGCTTTCGAATGCCTAGCAGCTCACGAAGGCGCCCCAGAACCTCAACCAGCCCCATCACCGACAACCGCTCCATTGGGAACAGGCTGTCAAAGCCCTCTGATTGCATCAGAGGGCCTCCGATACCATAGCAGTAGGCATCTGGAAAATGCTGCTTGATTTCCCGGATTAACCCAGCCCCAAGAATATCTCCTGAGGCCTCTCCAGCAACCAATGCAACACGTAATGACGAGCCTGAGGTGGAAGCCGATTGCATCACCGGGTAATACCACGGGTTGACGATTTCAGAGAGTCAATCAGAAGCTGAACTTCAGCCAGCGACTCCATACTCTCAAGCCGGTCAATCGCTTCAGCCGTTCTCAAACCCTGACGGTAAACGATCTTATAGCACTGCCTCAGTTTGCTGATCAGTTCAGAACTGTACCCCCGACGACGCATGCCCTCAAAATTCATCCCATGAGCTTCAGCCGGGTTACCACTGGACATGATAAATGCCGGCACATCTTTAAAGAGGGCCGTATGGGCAGCACTCATACTGAAGGAACCAATCTTGCAGAACTGATGTACAGTTGTGTAACCACCAAGGATCACGCTATCACCAACAATAACATGACCAGCAAGTGCCACATTATTGGCAATAATGCAATTGTCGCCTATCACACAGTCATGAGCTACATGAACGTAGGCCATCAGCAAGTTATTACTGCCAATGGAAGTCAGCCATTGATCCTGAATTGTGCCACGATGGATCGTACAACCTTCACGGATAATATTGTTATCACCAATCACCAGACGGGTTGGTTCGCCAGCGTATTTTTTATCCTGACACTCTTCCCCAACACTGGAAAACTGAAAAATACGGTTATTATTCCCGATAACCGTTGGGCCCTTAACCACTACATGAGAGTTGATACGGGTACCCTTGCCCACTTCAACATCTGCCCCAATATAAGTCCATGGCCCAACTTCAACGTCTTCACCAATACGGGCACCCGGCTCGACAATAGCCGTGGGATGAACCTTAGCGGTTGGATGAATATCTGCTTTAACAGCCTTAGCAGCTTCAGAATCAGTAACGGAGAGTGTGTCGCTCAAGATTTTATTTCCTTTCTTGCACACGTAACTTCTGCAGAGCAGACAATATTACCATCAACCACCGCCTCACAGGCAAATTTCCAGATATCCCGTTTCAGTGCCAACAATTTGGAACGGAGAATCAACTGATCACCAGGGACCACCGGTGTGCGAAAACGCACTTTATCCACTCCGGCAAAATAGTAGATAGTGTCGCCATCCGTCTTGCGAATATGATAACCAAGGATGCCTGCTGACTGAGCCATTGCCTCAATAATCAAAACGCCCGGCATCACCGGATGCTGTGGAAAATGACCATTAAAATGTGGCTCATTACTGGATACATTTTTAAGACACTCGATGGTGCCATTTTCTATATCCACATGAAGAACCCGATCCACCAGCAGAAAAGGATACCGATGGGGCAAGATCTCCTTAATTTCCTCAATTCGTCTCATTCGCCATAAACTCTAATCTTCGATGTAACAGAAAAAGGCTGGAAAACCAGCCTTTTTTCTCTACCGTAAACATTCTCACCGGTAGTTAGCAGATGGGTTTCAGTGTACTTATATCAGTATCACTGTTTCTCCAACTGTTTAACCCGCCTGGCCAGATCATCCAACTGCCGGAAACGAACCACGTTTTTCCGCCACTCGCGACTCTCCATAAAACCAGTGCCCGAGGAATAGGAACCCGCCTTGGTAATTGAGCGCGTAATCATGGCCATGCCACTGATAAACGTACCATCCGCAATGGTCAGATGACCAGCAAAACCGGCTGCTCCGGCAATAGTACAATTTTTCCCAATCTTTGTACTTCCGGAAATACCGACACCGGATGCAATGGCAGTGTTTTCGCCAATCACCACATTGTGAGCAATCTGAATCAGGTTATCCAGACGGACACCACTGTGTATTTCCGTATTACCCAATGCACCACGGTCGATACAGGTGTTGTTTCCTATTTCAACATCGCTGCCGATCACAACACCACCAATCTGGGCTATTTTGTGCCAGCGACCATCAGAGTGTGCATTACCAAAACCATCACCACCAATCACCGCTCCGGAATGAATGATGGTTCTATCGCCAATGGTAACACCATGACAGACCGTAACATTACGATGAAGATGCACATCGGCCCCAATCACGGAGTCGTGACCAACCACGGTACCGGCATCAATGCGCACACCGGCCGCAATCCGAACACCTGCCTCAATAACAACATTCGCACCAATGGCAGCCGTAGCATCAACAATTGCCGTACCATCAACCACCGCACTGGGGTGGACCCCCTCCTTTCCGCCACGATCAGGATCGAACAGGGAAGACAACCGGGCATAACCCAGATACGGGTTATCAAGGATCAGGGCATTGCCAGAAAACCCACTGGACGCATCAGGACTGAGAATAACAGCACCGGCCTGGGTGATTTCCAGATATTTGGCATAAGCCGGGTTGGCCAGAAAGCTTAACTCATGCCCCTGCGCATCCTGAAGCGTATTCAGACCAGAAACCTGCTTGTTGGCATCTCCCTGTAGCTGGGCACCGCACTTTTCTGCCAGTTCGGACAAAGTATAAACATCAGTCATGATTCATTACTTCATCTGGTTGAGGCTTTCGATGACCTTACGGGTAATATCAATACTTGGACTGGCATAGATAGCCATCTGACGGTCAATCACCAGGTCCAGCTTCAATTCATTCACAACCTTATCGATGGCCGTCTGCAGCTTAGGACGCAGCTTTTCACGCTCAGCATTATCCGCTTCTGCTCTGTCAGTCTGATACTGGCGCCCCTTAAGTTGCCAGTCTTCGTACTTGCGCTGTAACTCCAGCTGACGCACTTTCAACTGCTCTGCACTCAGAGTCGGACCATCTTTCTGCAGTTTTTCCTGCATATTACGAACGTCACCCTCAAGCTTCTGCAGAGCAACCAACTGTGGCTTGAACTTGGCTTCAGACTTTTTGGCGTATTGCTTGCCAGCATTGGATTCACTCAACACCATCACCGTATCAAGCACACCAATTTTACTGCCAGTTGTGGCAGCATTAGCCAGAGGAGCCAGCATAATCAGGGCCAGGAATGCCAGTCTGATCGATTTCAAAATAAATCTCCTGAGAAATTATCAGTCCCCGTAGCCTTTAAACATTACCAGACAGCAATGAGGGCCTCCTTCCAGAGTGTGAAGCCCAGTCAGTCATCAACCAATCCGATGATGTGGTA
Organism: Endozoicomonas sp.; assembly: GCF_965196975.1. Lineage (NCBI taxonomy): Bacteria > Pseudomonadati > Pseudomonadota > Gammaproteobacteria > Oceanospirillales > Endozoicomonadaceae > Endozoicomonas > Endozoicomonas sp. Next base: position 1,321,468 of record NZ_OZ239981.1, on the reverse strand, counting down.
TTTACTGCCAATTGCCCGGGGAAACTACGGTAAGATAGCGGTTAAAGGGAACATTATAAAGAAAAGGTGCCTGATAGCACCTTTTAATTACGTAAAACGCCCTCTTATAGAGGGCTTATCAGAATACAATCAGAACGGAGTACCCAGAGAGAACTGGAAGGTCTGAGTTTCGTCCTTGCCTTTGGCATTCAGAGCCTTAGCCAAACTGAAGGTCAGCGGGCCAAGTGGGGTAATCCAGGTCAACCCTACACCAGCACTGTAACGCAACTCGCTTAAATCTGGCTTAAAGCAATCAACGACCTGATTACTGCAGGTCGTATCAAACACATTACCGTAATCAAAGAACACACTGGTTCTTAACGAACGCTGATCCTTAACAAATGGTAACGGGAATAGCACTTCAACCGTACCTTCAATCAGTACATCACCGCCCATGCTGTTGAAATCGTCGGCGTTATCCCGTTGCGCAGCTTTTGGCCCAAGCGAGTTATCCTTATACCCCCTGACAGAACCAAAACCACCGGCATAAAAGTTTTCAAAGAATGGCATTTCTGATGTACTGCCATACGCACCGCCATATCCAAGGCGAGTTGCAACACGTGCAGTTAAACTGCGGGTAATTGGCTGGAAGTACTGCCCCCGGTAAACCAGTTTATAAAACGTGGTGGTTGAACCAGGTATAGCAGCCGACAGGGATACACTTTGAGAATAACCGGCCGTTGGCAAAAGTCCGCGGTTCAGTTCTGACTGTGACCAGCCGAGCGAAGTTTTGATATTGGTAAACTTCGTACCCTCTGCGGCCAGGTAATCCATAATCACCTGGGGCGTACCAGAGCCAGTGGTAATCTCCGTACCATCAACCCCAAGACTGAAGTTAATGGACTGTGTTTCAGACAAAGGATAGCCAAAACGCACATTACCGCCAAACGTGTCAGCCGCATAACTCGAGATATCCGAGTCACTGTAATCGTAGGTTCGATAGTAGACATCAAAACCACGGGAGACTCCGTCAATGGTGTAATAGGGATCCATAAAGCTGAAATTGTAGAGCTGACTTACATCGCTCTTGTTCAGACCCACTGTCACCTTGTTTCCGGTTCCCAGGAAGTTGCTCTGGCTGACAGAACCACCGAGCAACAGACCGTCAGACTGAGAGTAACCGATACTGGCAGTTACGCTACCAGAAGGCTGCTCTTCTACAGTGTAATTAACATCAATCTGATCACTGGTACCTGGCACCGGTGGCGTTTCAACATTCACTTCCTTGAAATACCCCAGACGCTCAAGCCGCACCTTGGACTGCTCAATCTTCTGAGTGTTAGCGGAAGCCCCTTCCATCTGACGCATTTCCCGACGCAATACTTCATCATCCGTCTTAGTATTGCCTGAGAAGTTGATGCGGCGAACGTAAGCTCTTCGGCCCGGATCAACAAAGAAGGTCAATTCAACCGTTTTGTTTTCATGGTCTGGTTTTGGAATTCCCGTCACATTGGCAAACGTATACCCTTCATTACCAAGACGACGACTCAGAATCTCTTCAGTGGTCGTGATCAGCTTACGGGAGAAAACCTGATCGGGTTGAGCCAGTAGCAGCTTTCTTGCTTCATCTTCTGGAATAATCAGATCACCGGCGAGCTTAACATCACTGACTGTGTACTTATCACCTTCATCAACATTGACCGTGATATACACACTCTGCTTGTCAGGGCTGATTGAGACCTGGGTGGAGGTAATATTAAAGTTGATATAACCACGATCAAGATACCACGATCTCAGACGCTCAAGATCACCAGATAATTTTTCCCGGGAGTACTTGTCAGCAGAGCTGAAGAACTGATACCACTCCGTTTTCTGCAATTCAAATAGATCAATCAGTTCATCTTTAGGGAAAGCGGTGTTTCCGACAACATTAACATGCTGAATCGTGGCAACTTTCCCTTCCTTGACATTAATACGCAGCTTTACCCGGTTTCGGGGCTGGGCCTCAACATCGGCAGTAATTCGTGCACCATAGCGCCCCTGGGCAACGTATTGACGCTCGAGCTCAAGACGGATGGCTTCTAACGTGGCCTGCTGGAAAATTTCACCTTCAGCCAGGCCGGAACGCTCCAGACCGGTCATCAGGTCTTCCGTCTTAATGGCCTTATTGCCCTTGATTTCGATTGAGCTGATTGATGGCCGTTCAACAACCGCAACGACCAGCACATCGCCTTCACGAGCCATGCGAATGTCATTGAAGTACCCAGTTTGATAAAGGGCACGGGCAGCCCCAGCAATATCAGGTGATTCAATATCATCACCGACCTCAACAGGCAGGGCATTAAAAACTGTCCCGGCTGAAACCCGTTGAAGGCCATCAATCCGGATATCTGAGACGACGAAGGCCTGGGCAGCAGGCGCGATGGCTAAAGAGCCAATCAGCAGAGACAACAGTGATCGCTTCATGGAATCCGTTCTTATCCGTGTTCATTTCGCATTAACGTGAAAAACATTGTACTTCACCGTTTTTCATGGTTTGCAAATGCGCAGAGCGCAAAATGCTTTTCTTTCGCCTGAATGTTCAATGGTCAAACCAATGCTAGTGCAGCCATTTCAGAATGGCCCAATAACTTTATGACCCACAGGGTCATTGAAAGAGTCGACTAAGGTCGTTATACATGGCCAGCATCATTACACCAACAACAAACGTTACCCCGATTTTCAAACCCAGTGTCTGCATCTTCTCAGAGAGCGGTTTACCCCTGACCATCTCCACGAGATAGAAAAGCAGGTGACCTCCATCCAACACCGGTATAGGGAGCAGGTTCAGCACCCCAAGGCTTACGCTTAACATTGCCAGAAAATAGAGAAAGTTTTCCAGGCCAGACTCAAGTGACGCGCCAGCCACTTTAGCAATGGTTATCGGGCCGCTCAAGTTTTTAACAGAAACAAGCCCTACAACCATCTTCCAGAGAGACTCTAGTGTCATGCTTGTCAGAGACCAGGTCGCCTGAGCACCTTTTACCAGCGATTCAATGGGACCGTACTGCAAGTGACGAATCATGGTATCTGGCCAGGAAACCTGTTGGACGCCTGCACCAATAAAACCGGTTGTCATCCCATCAGTGGATCGACTACCCGGAGTTAACTGAATATCCTGACTAACGCCACCCCGCTCAACAAACAATTGAAGAGGCTTACCAGCATTGTCGCGGATCACTTCCACAAAGTGCATCCAGTCAATGACTGCTTCCCCATTAACGCGAAGGATTTTATCACCTGGCTCCAGACCATCTCTCGCTGCCGCACCATCTTCAGCCAACTGACCAATGACAGCAGGAATTTTTGGAGAGAAAGGTAAAATACCCAGAGAGCGCACGGGGTTTGGCTGCTCTTCATTGATCAGCCAGTCTACTACCTCAATATTTTTATCTCTGACAGCACCATCTGAGGCAGCTCCAGGCTCACCGGCTCGAATGGAGAAATCAAGATTTTTACTCTCGCCAATATACGTCAACAGCTCCATATTCACGGCCTGCCAACCCGGCGTTTCGACACCGTTCACCGCAACAATTTCATCACCAGGGTGAATTCCAGCAACGGCAGCGGGTGAATCGGGAATCACTTCACCAACCTGAGGCATCAGGGTACGAACACCCACCATGTACATGAGCCAAAGGGCAAAAACAGCAAGAAGAAAGTTAGCTAAGGGTCCGGCAGCTACAATCGCAATCCGGGAAAGAACGGGCTTACTATTGAAGGAAAGGTGCTGCTCATCACTGGGAACCGGCCCTTCCCTCTCATCCAGCATCTTGACGTATCCACCCAGTGGTATTGCTGCAATACTGTATTCCGTACCGTGACGGTCAGTCCAGCTCCATAGTGATTTACCAAAACCCACGGAGAAACGAAGCACCTTAACACCACAACGGCGTGCAACCCAGAAGTGACCATACTCATGAATACTCACCAGTATTCCAAGGGTCACTACAAAGGCAAATATGGTCTGCGCTGAGTCAAGAAGTGATTCAAAAATCATGCAACACCCTGCATCTGTGAAACCTGTTTCTGAGCCAGATAGCGGGCTTCCCTGTCAGCCTCCAGCACTTGATCTAAGTTTCCGGCGCTCAACACCGGTAATGTCTGTAATGTTGCATCAATGACTTCAGGGATGCGATCAAAGCTCAGCTTTCTATCAAGAAAAGCATCAACCGCAATCTCATTGGCAGCATTCAGCATAGCAGCTGCTGTGCCTCCACTGCGTGCCGCCTCCTGGGCCAGCTTCAAACAGCGGTAACGCATCATGTCCGGAGCATAGAAGTCAAGCCGGGCAATCTCGGTCAGCGACAAAGGAGCAACACCGGAGGGTATTCTTCTTGGCCATGCCAGAGCATGGGCAATGGGTGTTCTCATGTCCGGATTTCCCATCTGAGCCAGCACAGAGCCATCCTCGTAATCCACCATTGAGTGGATGATACTTTGAGGATGAATCACCACCTCCACCTGCTCGGGACGGGCATCAAACAACCAGCATGCTTCAATAAACTCAAGCCCCTTATTCATCATCGTGGCCGAGTCTACCGAAATTTTACGCCCCATGCTCCAGTTTGGGTGGGCACAGGCCTGCTCAGGCGTTACAGCGGAAAAACTTTCCACAGGAGACTGTCGGAATGGGCCTCCGGAAGCGGTCAGCAATATTCTTCTAACACCCACCCGTTCAAGACCCAAATGATGATCAGCAGGCAGGCACTGAAAAATAGCGTTGTGCTCACTATCAATAGGCAGAAGAACAGAACCTGAAGCCTTAACAGCATCCATGAATAAAGCACCGGTCATCACCAGCGCTTCTTTATTCGCCAAAAGAACTTTTTTCCCTGCACGAACAGCGGCCATAGTAGGTGAAAGCCCTGCAGCACCAACAATGGCTGCCATAACGACATCAACCTCACCATCAGCCGCAACCTGGTTCATCGCAGCCAGGCCGAATTCAACCGAAATGCTCAACCCTTCGGACAGAAGATCTGCCCGAAGATCTCGGGCTGCCTGCTCATCCGCCATAACAATGTATTGTGGCTGAAACTGACGGGCCTGCTCCAGCATAACACTCGCATTCCTGCCCGCTATTAAAGAATGAACGCTGTATAGATCTGGGTTACGAGCGATAACATCCAATGTACTTTTACCAATGGATCCTGTGGATCCCAGTACACAAACCCGCTGTCTACCGGTTTGAGAGCATAATGCAGTCATGACTATACACCCCTGATTATCATGACATAGAGAGTAAATATCGGAACAGCAGCGGTCAGGCTATCAATTCGATCAAGCACACCACCATGACCTGGCAGCAGGTTTCCACTGTCTTTAACCCCCCTGTACCGTTTCAATACGCTCTCCCAGAGATCACCCAGAACGGAAACCAGAACCGTCAGAATGGTCAGCGTCAACAATGACACTCCCTGAAAAAAACTGACGCTGCCAAACAAGGTAACAAGGCTTGAAATCAACATTGAAACCAGCACACCACCGACCAGCCCCTCAAGGGTCTTTTTAGGACTGACCCGCTCAATAAGCTTTATTTTGCCAAAACGCTTTCCAGCAAAATAGGCACCACAGTCGGCAGCCCAGACCATCACCAGGAGGGTAACGATCAACCAGGCTGAGTCTGTCATCTGCTTGAGTTCATAAAGACCCAGCCATGCCGGTACCAGGGTCAGCAATCCCATCAATAATCTAAGAGGCCTGCTCTCAAGCAGGCGGCCGCTCTCCGGGTATTGCTTGACAAGGATGAAAGCAATCAGCCACCAGACAGCAGCCAGTCCAAGGGTCAGAATGGGAGGTAAAAAAAGCGTCAGGCCACAGAAAGCACCAATAGCCAGCGCATAAGCCAGACGAACAGGTCGATTCTCAAAACCAGAAAGGTTTGCCCATTCCCAAGCCGCAAGCATGATAATCGCGGCGATAAAGAAGCCAAAACCGGTTAACGGTAATAAAAACACGCCGGCAAGCGCTACAGGCGCCAGTATAAGAGCCGTTATAATTCTTTGTTTCAACACGGTGTTTCAGCCTCCACCTGCTCGCTGGTTTTGCCAAATCGTCGCTGGCGACGGGCGTAGCTCAGCAGGGCCTGCTGAAATTCATCTCGTCCAAAATCCGGCCACAAGGTTTCGGTAAAATAAAACTCACTGTAAGCACATTGCCACAACAGGAAGTTACTGATTCGTTGCTCACCACTGGTACGAATCAACAGATCCGGGGCAGGCAAACCTGACGTACTGAGATGCTGCTCAACCGCTGACTCATCAATACTCTCCGGCCCAAGCTCCCCAAGAGCCACTTTTTCTGCCAGCTGGCGTGCTGCAGAAGCGATGTCCCACATACCACCATAGTTGGCAGCAATAACCAGAGTCACTGCGTAATCAGCTGAAGTCAGCGCTTCTACTTCTTGAATATGTTTCTGAATTTCAGGGCTGAATCGGGAAACATCACCAATTACCTTCAGTCGGATACAGTTTTTCTTTAACCGTCCGGCCTCTCGCTTTAGCACATTCAGAAACAGGCGCATTAGCCCATTCACTTCAATAACCGGCCGATTCCAGTTCTCGCTGCTGAAGGCAAACAGCGTGAGCACTTCAACACCGTGGTCAGCGCAGGCCTCAACCACTTCACGAACACGGTTCACACCAGCCCTATGTCCAGCCAGACCTGGCAGGTGCTTCCTTTTAGCCCAGCGGTTATTACCATCAAGAATGATAGCCACATGGCGCGGCAGCCTTTCTGGCGGAACTTCCTGAATGCCGCTTTTTCCCTGTAACGATGTATTTGCCATGGATTAAGACGATCTGAAAATTGGCAGGTAAAAAAAGTGTAACAGTAGAACCTTGCAGGAGCACGCTGTAAAAAGCAAGCACCTGCAACGCATCAAAAGACAGCTGACGCCTGAATTCCTGAAGTCATTACAAGTAGACTCTTCTCTGATAAAGCAGACAAGGCAGTAACTCCAGATCAGCACTGGCAGCCATTAGATCGCCATCAGATCCTCTTCCTTGGCAGAAAGATTTTTATCAACTTCAGCAATAAACTGATCAGTCAGCTTCTGAACATCATCCTGTCCGCGACGCTCATCATCTTCACTGATCTCTTTTTCCTTCTCCAGTTCCTTAATATCAGCCAGTGCATCACGGCGAATATTACGAATGGCAATACGGGCATTCTCCGCATCCTGACGCGCCTGACGAATATAGCCCTTGCGGGTTTCTTCGGTCAGCGGAGGCAAAGGAATACGAATCACTTCGCCAGCAGTAGAAGGGTTAAGCCCAAGGTCAGACTTAAGAATTGCCTTCTCTACATCAGGAACGATCTGCCTTTCCCAGACGCGAACTGCAAGCGTACGACCGTCTTCAACAGAAACGTTAGCCATCTGACTCAAAGGCGTTTCTGAGCCATAGTAAGAAACCTTAATACCATCAAGAAGGCTTGGATGAGCTCGACCTGTACGAATCTTGTTGAAGGCAACCGTCAACGATTCAATGGTTTTGCCCATACGCTCTTTGGCATCATCTTTAATCTCATTGATCATCATTAACCCCCGTTTACCAGTGTTCCTTCATCACCACCAACCACAAGATTTAACAGAGCCCCGGATTTGTTCATATTAAACACCCGAACAGGCATCTGCTGGTCTCGCACCAGACAAATAGCCGTTAAATCCATAACGCCCAGCTTGCGCTCCAGGACATCATCATAGGTCAGCTGATCAAATTTAACCGCATCAGAATGCTTTACCGGATCTTTATCATAGACACCGTCAACCTTGGTGGCCTTGAGGACTACATCAACGCCCACCTCAATCCCCCTCAGACAGGCTGCGGAGTCGGTGGTAAAAAATGGATTTCCGGTACCGGCAGAAAAAATCACAACATCGCCAGAATTGAGATACCTCATTGCACGGCGATGATCATAATGCTCAACAACACCACTCATGGGAATGGCTGACATAACCCGGGTATTAATATTGGATCGTTCAAGTGCATCACGCATGGCCAGAGCATTCATCACGGTTGCCAGCATTCCCATGTGATCACCGGTTACCCTGTCCAGGCCTGCAGCACTGAGGGCCGCACCACGAAAGAGGTTTCCACCACCAATAACGATACCAACCTGTACACCGATCCCTACTAACTGACCGATTTCCAGGGCCATTCGATCCAGAACCCTGGGATCAATACCAAACTCACCCTCACCCTGAAGAGCTTCACCACTGAGCTTCAGTAATATGCGTTTGTATTTCGGTTGACTATCACTTGCCGGCATGTTCAGTTTCCGAGTCTGGTTGGCTAAATTACACTCAACTCGCAAATGCGCTGACATCTGGAAATCAGCCATAAAAGCTGCATTCGATGAATCATCTGGCTGAAATGACCTTCTCTAACCAATCAGCCAGCGAGTTGATGTGTTCTGACAGTTGATATTCTTATCCATGAAACTTTCCCATGAAGAAAACCCGAAAATCAACCATCAGCTACGGATAGACATGAAAAGGCCAACCCTTTGGGTTGGCCTTTGTATTACAGTCCTGCCTGAGCGCGGACTTCAGCAGCAAAGTCCACTTCTTCTTTCTCGATACCTTCACCAACTTCAAAACGTACGAAGCTGGATACAGCAGCACCTGCCTTCTTGGCCAACGCACCAACAGTGGTGTCAGGGTCTTTAACGAAAGGCTGTTCAACCAGGCTGCTCTCTGCCAGGAACTTGCTGATACGACCTTCAATCATCTTCTCGATGATGTTGGCAGGCTTGCCAGACTGCTCAGCCTGAGCCTTGAAGATCTCTTTCTCTTTCTCTACCAGTTCAGCCGGCATGTCTTCCTTGTTAACCACCTGTGGGTTAACAGCAGCAACGTGCATGGCAATATCACGAGCCAGTTCAGTATCACCACCTTCCAGCTTGGTCAGAACGGCGATGCGGTTGTTACCGTGAACGTAAGAGCCGATCACACCACCTTCAACGATAGCGATACGACGAACACCGATGTTTTCACCGATCTTCTGAACCAGCGCCTGGCGGGCTTCTTCCAGTTCACCTTCCATCAGAACAGCAACATCAGCTTCCTTACGGGCAAAAGCAGCATCCACTACTTTTTGAACGTAACCCAGGAAGTTATCGTCACGGGCAACGAAGTCAGTTTCACTGTTAACTTCAACCAATACACCAAAGCTGGCGTCGTCAGCTACTTTAACAGCTACAATACCTTCCGCAGCGATACGACCGGCTTTCTTGGCAGCTTTTGCCTGACCGGACTTACGCATTTCTTCGATTGCAACTTCGATATCGCCCTGTGCTTCAACCAGTGCTTTTTTGCACTCCATCATGCCCAGGCCAGTACGTTCACGCAGTTCTTTTACCAGTGCTGCACTAATAGCTGCCATGGTTGATTCCTCTCAAATTGACAGTCTTTTTATGCCACCATCCAAGTAGAATAAAAATGGCATAAAAGAATAGTTATCTGTACATCGGAAAAAAGGGGGCAAAGCCCCCTTACTCTTTTCCAAAATCAGCAAACAGCATCTTTTATTGTTGCAGGACAATCCCAAACGAAACCAACCTGCACCCCAGTCATAAGACCAGCCTAGTTAGATGCTGCCTGGAGCTGGATCTTCAAAGCCTCAGGCTTCTTCAGAACCTTCCGCTTCTTCAGCCTTGGGAGCTTCCTCAGCCTTTGGCGCTTCTTCGATTTCTACGAACTCGTCTTCAGCACCAGTGCTCGCACGGGCACGACCTTCCAGGATCACATCAGCAGCAGCTTTCAGGTACAGCTGGATAGCACGGATAGCATCATCGTTACCTGGGATGATGTAGTCCACACCTTCAGGGCTGGAGTTAGTATCAACGATACCGATTACAGGAATACCCAGCTTGTTGGCTTCCTGAATGGCAATGCGCTCATGCTCAACGTCGATAACGAACAGAGCGTCTGGCAGACTACCCATATCCTTGATACCACCCAGACTGCGATCCAGTTTTTCCAGATCACGGCTGCGCATCAGAGCTTCTTTCTTGGTCAGCTTTTCAAAAGTACCGTCGTCACGCTGGCTTTCAAGATCACGCAGACGCTTGATGGACTGACGAATGGTCTTGTAGTTGGTCAGCATACCACCTAACCAGCGGTGATCAACGTAAGGCATGCCACAGCGAGAGGCTTCTTCACGAATGATCTTACCAGCAGCACGCTTGGTACCAACAAACATGACCTTGTTTTTGCCTTCAGCCAATTTGCCGATGAACTGCAGAGCGCCATTGAAAGCAGGCAGGGTGTGCTCAAGGTTAATGATATGAATTCGGTTGCGCGCACCAAAGATGTACTTGTTCATCTTTGGGTTCCAGTAACGGGTCTGGTGACCGAAATGCACGCCGGCCTTGAGCATGTCACGCATAGTGACTTGAGTCATGGGAATCTCCTGATTCAGGGTTATGCCTCCAAACACCCCATGTGTTCGACCAGTTCATGATCCGCATAACGAATTCAAAAGCTGGCACCCAGAACCATGTGTCGGTGAATGTGAGATCTTTTATCAAAGTTAAGTTTAATGAGATCCACTTTGCTCAGTCCTGAGAATGACCGCGATGTACCTCATCTCGAAATCGAGTGGCGCTTTATACCATATTCATACAGTTTTCGAAACTTTTTCTGAAATCAACTGAAATGCTGATTATCTTCTTCTACGGCATCATACAGCCGCTCCAATATATCCGGAACCGCAGACATCACCCGGTTCCAACTGGGAATAAAAGGACGCTCCATGGGGTTTTCAAGGAAATGCTGACCTGCTTCCATGATATTTCTGGCAAACAGCTCAACGGCCCGCTCTTCGCTGTCACGATCCACATGCAGGCCATTGATCATGGCGTCATCGTAATAGGATTCGATAAAGTCCAGAGCCACCCGGTAGTAGGTCGCCTTGATGGTCCTGAAGGTTTCGGTATTAAACTGAACCCCATTGGTCGCCAGTTTACGAAAAATAGCCTTGATGATGTCGTGGCTCATTTTCGACAACCCCCGACTGACATCACCTTCAGACAGGGGCTGATGCTTGTGATCGTAAATATCCGCAATATCCACCTGACAGAGGCGCTTGCTGGAATAATTACGCTTAACCTCCGACAACACGCCGATCTCCAGCCCCCAGTCACTGGGAATCCGTATATCGTTAAATACGCTGGTTCTCATGGAGAATTCACCAGCCAGGGGGTAACGGAAGCTGTCCAGATATTCGAGATACTCCATCGGCCCAAGGATTTTTTTCAGAGCCCTTAATAAAGGCGTAACCAGCAGGCGACTGACTCGTCCATTTAACTTATTATCAGCGATTCGCGCGTAATAGCCTTTACAGAAGTCGTAACTGAACGCTGGATTAGCGACCGGATACAACAGCTTGGCCAGAAGATCCCTCTGATAGGTCACAATATCGCAATCATGCAGTGCGACAGCTTCAGACTTGGCTGACGCCAGCACATAGCCATAACAATACCAGACATTCCGCCCCTTCCCCGGTTCTCTGGGAGCCAGCCCTTTACTGGCCAGCAACGCATCAATTTCCTGTAACTTGGGACCATCCTGCCAGAGAATGCGGTGATGCTGATCGAGCCGCCCAAAAAAATCTTTGGCATAGGCAAACTGCTCTTGATCTGCACGATCCAGTCCAATCACAATTTCAGAGAGATAACGAACCTGGCTTAGCTCTTCGACAATATGCCCCAATGCCGGCCCTTCCAGCTCTGAAAACAGTGAAGGCAATACCAGCGACATCGGGCGCTGTCGAGAGAACGCCAACAGGTCACGCTCCATGTCTTCGGTTGATCGAACTCTCAGATTATGAAAATTGGTAATAATTCCATTCTGGTAAAAGTCACCCATCACCGCATCCTTTCTCTGCTATTAGAAATTACTTTATTTTTTTACTGAACAAATCGAGGATGGCCTGATTCCAGCCCTCAGGACCGACGCCAGAGGCTTCAACAACCTCAACAATATGACTCACATCCGGTGCCAGACCGTGCTCCGAACGGATAAGCACCGGATAATCCACTGCTTCAAGCATCGGCAAGTCGTTCATCCCATCCCCAAGAGCACAGGTCATAAAGCTATCTTCCGGATATTCCTGCCGGTACTTTTTCAGCAGCGCCTGCAGTGCCAGCCCTTTATTACCTTTCACGGAAACATGATAAAAACGCCCCCCCCTTGTCAGGTGAAGCCCTTCAGACTCCAGCAATTCGACAAACTCTGGCAACGCTGAGTGACTATCGAGCCAGACCAACGGCTCACTGGCCTTTCGAGCCATGGCTTTACTAGCTTCACCTATTGACGCGATGTGCGACTTTGTCTGAAACTATCTCAAATTACTAGCCCGGATATTTCATAAACTGCCCCGAATCTCGGGCAGGACTTTGTCGCCCTAAGGGATTTTGTGAGGGAGTGCCGTACCGGGGAGTACGGTCGACCGAGCAAAACTCCCTTAGGGCGGCAAAGGACAAGCGAGAACGGGAGCACGTTTATGAAATATCCGGGCTAGCATGATGGTAAGTCCAAGTTGTATCTTCAAAATCACGCAATTATTTGCTTTCCGTTTTTTAATCTTCGGAAATAAGGTTCTCAAACTGTATTGCAGGACGACCAGCAATTATATTCAGATAAGAACCAATATTATGTGCCAGTAACTTCCGAGCGATACGTGATGTCATATGCCATCTATCTCGACAATGGCACTTTTCTATTTCAAAGCGCTCTGTCAATTGACCTATCACTGTTTCTATTCTCCGTCGTACCCGTAATACCAGCTTTACAAACGACTTCGGACGTTCATCTTGCATGTTTTTTCTCAGTGGCGTCTGAAGATCAATACCTAATTCCTGACAATCAGCTTTAAACTCAGGCCTTATATAGCCCTTATCGCCAAGCAAGAGGCCAGAAATGGTCTCGAGCATGTCATAGGCTGCATCACGCTCATCTACGTTCGCTGCGGTCAGAGTAAAACCCACAGGAATCCCTCGTGCTTCAACCAGCAAATGCCCCTGAAAGCCATAGAACTTCTTGTCCTTGGAAGCGCAGTAACCATAACCAGCCTCAGCTTTAAAGATACGGCTCTGTGGTGCACGGGTTCTGACGACAACATCAATCGGAAAACCATCGATTAAATGGATATCTGCATTATCTGCATGCATCATCTGGACTATACGAATTTGCAGTCGTTGTTTCACATGCCATAAGTTGGCGGCCTGTTTGACAAATGCCGAGCGTGAAGGAATGTCAGGAAACAGGTGTCGCCAGTGTCGGGTAAAATACTTCCAAATCTCAGTGTCCTTATGATGCCCAAGCCATTCACCGACAACTTCCATGGTGATCGCTTCACTATCAGTGAGCTTTGGTGGAAACCCTCGAAGTCGCAGTGGTACAGGAAAAAGCTCTTTTACCAAATCGTCGATCAAGCAGTAGACTGTAGTGATAAACTCTTCAACGGGCATGACTGAAACCTTCTTTGCTTTCTACTGCTTTTAATAGCAGAAAGCAGGATCAGTCATGTCTCCTTATGCAAACCTAAAAGTCGCACATGGCGTCCTATTGATAAGCCGGTAACCTCGGCCACCTGTTCCTCAGTCAAATCGCCAAAGCCTTTAAATCGAAAACCATACTGACGTCGGATATTGGATAAAACCCGGCGTATGCTCCGATAGGGCTGACCATGAAAAAAGTGGGTAGGTTCTGTTTCACAGGAATCCCGAAAACAGCCCGCTGGGATCGTTGTCACCATGCCATTTTCAGTAATAAACGGCTGCTCAATCCCCATTTTACGCTGAATAACAACCGCCTCTGCCAGTGTTTTACTGGTATTAAAAATGACCGGCACTTCACGCTCATACAGCAACTTCAGCGCAGGCTGAGCCACAGCCCAGCTATAGTTATCATGATCCAGAAGGGAACCATCAAGATCGGTAAAAACCAGAATTCTCGGCGTTTTTGCTTCCATCAAAAAACCATCCGCTTAGCCAAAACGCTTTTGATAAATGGCATTGGTTGCCTCGACAAAACCACCAATACTGCCGCAATCAAATCGCTTACCCTGAAATTTGCAGGCAATCACACAACCACTCCTGGCCTGAGTCAAAATGGCATCCGTGAGCTGCACCTCACCGTTTTTCCCAGCTTCCGTGCTGGCAATAATGTCAAAAATATCGGGGGTCAGAACGTAACGTCCAATCACAGCAAGATTGCTGGGCGCCTCGGAAGGAGCCGGCTTCTCAACCATGTCCGTCACCCGAATCAATTGTTCATCCAGAGCCTCCCCCGCAATCACACCGTATTTTTCGGTTTCCGCCTCTGGCACCTCCTGAACCGCAAGAATCGTGCATCGAAACTGCTTATAAAGATTGACCAGCTGAGCCATCACCAATGGCCCTTCATCATTCACACAGAGATCATCGGCGAGAATGACACCGAAGGGCTGATCACCAATTAATGTCTTGCCACAGGCAATGGCATGCCCCAACCCCAACATCTGATTCTGTCGTGTATAAGAGAATGTACATGCTGACATCACATCCCGAATCGAAGACAGCTTTTCCTCCTTACCACTTCCAGCGATCTCGGCCTCAAGCTCATAGTTAATATCGAAGTGATCCGGTATCGCCCGCTTATTCCGGCCATTCACAAAACCAAGATCCGTTAATCCGGCTTCCATAGCCTCCTCAACGCCATATTGAATCAGCGGCTTGTCAACAATTGGGAGCATTTCTTTAGGCATGGACTTGGTGGCTGGCAGAAATCGCGTCCCATAACCGGCAACAGGAAAGAGGCATTTTGAAATCATCCAATAACTCCGTTTATCGCTTTACGTTGAATGTGATGCAGTTATTTGACGCAGTTTCCATGCCAACGTTAAGTGACTAACCACATGGCACAACTCATGCTACCGATATAAAGAAAGTGAATCAGAACTTCGTACTGCTGCTATTTCAGGAGAGGCATTGTGCAAAGCTACCCACCGATCTTTGCGTCATTTCATCAGTCCCTGTCTACACTCCTTGAGACGCCTTATGGTGATATGTCTGATGACCTCGCCAGCATCATCGTTCGCCGGATTGAGCACTTTTTGCACAATCACGAACAAAAGGATTTTAACGCCTGGTCAGAGCAGGATATTTTTCTGATCACCTACGGCGACAGCTTGAAAGATGGTCAAAAAAAGCCACTCAACGTATTGAATGAATTTATCAAAAGTCAGTTGGGACAGCTCATTTCAACGGTTCATATACTTCCCTATTTTCCTTTCAGCTCTGATGACGGCTTTTCAGTCATTGATTACTTGCAGGTCAATCCAGCACTGGGAAGCTGGGAGGATATCAGAGCAATATCTGAAGATTACCGGGTGATGACAGACCTGGTGATTAACCATGTTTCCAGAGAAAGTCTATGGTTTGCTGATTTTGTCAGTGGCACCCGGCCAGGCCGGGATTACTTTATTGAGGAAGAGCCTGCAACCGATCTGACCATGGTAACCCGCCCCAGAAACTCGCCTCTGCTAGTACCCACCCAGACACGCCGGGGAACCCGCCACGTCTGGGCCACCTTCAGTGAGGACCAGATCGACCTTAACTTCAAAAACCCGGATGTGCTGATAAAAATGGTCGATATTGTCCTTTTCTATCTTACCCAGGGCACCAGCGTAGTGCGTCTTGATGCGATTGCTTTTTTATGGAAGAGGCTCAATACATCCTGTGTGCATCTACCAGAGACACATGCCATCGTAAAAGTAATGCGACTGATTGTTGAAAAAGCCCGGCCTGGCGCATTACTGATAACAGAAACAAATGTACCTGACCCTGAAAACTTCAGCTATTTCTCTCAAGGTAACGAGGCGCATATGGTGTACCAGTTTGCGCTCCCCCCCCTGATACTTCATGCACTAAACAGGGGCACCGAGAAATACCTGGCGCACTGGGCAAGGGCACTGCCAGAATACCCTGAGGGTTGCACTACACTGAATTTCACCGCTTCCCATGACGGCATTGGACTGCGGCCACTTGAAGGACTGGTTCCCAATAACGAAGTCTCTGAACTGGTGGACAGCATGCACCGCTTTGGCGGATTCGTCAGCATGCGAACACTTCAGGATCAGAGCGAAAAACCTTACGAAATCAATATTTCTCTATTTGATGCCATGAAAGGTACACGGCGCGGTGAGGACCACTGGCAGGCACAGCGTTTTCTCTGCTCACAGATCATCATGCTTGGAATGAAAGGTATTCCAGCTATCTATATTCACAGTCTGCTGGCCACTCCAAACGATCTTGCCGGCGTTGAACGATCTGGCCGCACCCGGTCCATCAACCGTCGTAAATGGGATATTGAAGACCTGCTCTCAGAGCTGGACAACCCAGTTTCTATGCAGAATATGATCTTCAGAACCTTGAAAAAAGTCATTGAAATCCGCAGAAAAGAAAGCTGTTTTCACCCTGATAACCCACAAAAAATCATAGATATCTGCCCAGGCATTTTCGCATTTTCAAGAACTGACCCAAAAACAGGCAGACATCTGATTGCCATTCACAACCTTACAACAACACATATACAAATAGACTTGGAACAATATAAAAATTATTTGGATTTACTCAAACAAAATCCCTGTCACTCAGAGTACTTAACTCCCTACCAATCACTTTGGCTTATTTCAAACTAATGCCCGTTTTCTCAATTATGCAGAGCACAGCCAATCAAGATGTCAGCCCCAAAGCCAGGAGCACCGGAGAATAAGATGCTAACTAAGCGAGCCTAAATTTACTGATAGCCGACCATCCAGTCAGATGGTACACCTAAACAGCTATCCAGCACACTTACCCTATCACCAGAAAATAAAATAGGTCAGCAGCAAAAAAGGATAAAATGGCAAAAGCAGCACAAACAAAATAAATTAAATCGAATCAACTATTCACTTTTGCTATTTAAATTTTTTTTCATTCAAAAAATTAACACAATACCCTCTGCAAATTGGAACTATATTCTTTTTTCACGGTCAATCTATCCGTTATGAATATCCAAAATCCAGAGTTTAAACAATGAACAAAATCACTGGCGCATTATTTACCTCTCTATTTGCCATTGCAATTTCATCCATCTGCCAAGTAGAAGCTCGTGAGCCTGAACGGGAAGAAACAGCACATTTCGACCGCTATGGTCAATCCCCTACCTATCGTGAAGACCAAGGATACTATCCTCCACCTCCTTACCCCGGCACATCAAAACACTCAGCCCCTGTTATTAATGTTGCTCCTCAGGACAGAGAAGACTTAACCATCAACTTTTCCAATAAGTCCGATGTTGAACAAAAATATATAGAGGCTTTCTACAAGCGTGGTGAAAAAGATGGTGAAGTCCTCAGATCAACTCTTGACAGACTCAGAGGAAATATTGAAGAGCTTAACCAGCTATCATCAGATCTCCATACAATGTCAGATAGCCGATCCTTTCAAGCCGTGCCTGTTAAGGAATTTCTGGATAGAGTAGAAGCGTATAGAAAAAGAAGTGACAATTTCAAAATTGATATTCAAACCCTGAAATACTTACCAAAACTGCGACCTGACATTACCGCTGACAAAGAAGGCGTCGTTA
Organism: Endozoicomonas sp.; assembly: GCF_965196975.1. Classification (NCBI taxonomy): domain Bacteria; kingdom Pseudomonadati; phylum Pseudomonadota; class Gammaproteobacteria; order Oceanospirillales; family Endozoicomonadaceae; genus Endozoicomonas; species Endozoicomonas sp. Next base: position 1,303,830 of record NZ_OZ239981.1, on the reverse strand, counting down.
ACATGCAGGAACTTGTCGATTATTACAATGGAATTGTCCAGGCAATCACCAGAAGAGCGGAGCTTTTGCACTTCACAGTCAAACTTCCGGATGAAACAACCCGCAGATTAACCATTGTTGAAGTAGATGAATTCTTAGACGAAGGTCCTATTTATTCTCCGGAAGAAATAGAAAGGATGTCCAAAGAAATCACTGCGTTGAGAATAATGCCCTCTCGTGACAGACGGGTAATTGACACCAGTATCAACCACTTTACTTTTCGAGCAATACACGCCTTTATCGACACCTTCGGAACATCACAAAGATATAGAACCAGTGTTGACCTTGCAGGCGCTAAACGCGCTAAAGAGATGTTACTGGATGCGTTCTGGGCAAGATCATACCTTCGAGCCGTTTACGGCATAAAAATTGGTAGCATTCCTGTTGAATACACCAAGCGGGTATTTAACCTGGACTACTATCTGAGTGATATGCAGGTACCAAGCGCTCAAGCAATTTATGACGTAAATGACCTGACACGTTACGCCAACATGGCTACTGAAGCCTTTGGCACAGTGGAAAGCTCTGCCAGCAGAGAGTGGCGTTCAGTCAATGCCTGGGTAACCTGGGCATCCGGAAAATCAAATGAGATGGATACGAAATTTTTCATCATCGGTCTTTTAAAACGAGATCTTGATGAGGAAATTACTCTAAGTCAGGCTGGTGGTTTGAAACGCGTCAGAGATGGCTATAAACAACACTACCTTACTGACAAGGCCGCCCGCGCATTTTTTGAAAGCAAAGCCAATCAGACATTTGGCTTTGGGGATGACGACGATGATATAGAAAGCGATGTTGGTATGGTTGATGCCGACACCCTGAAAGGATCTCTAGCTCAATCTGTGGGAATTCTTAGAAACCAGGAAAACCGTCTTGAAAGAGCCAGAAAATTACAAAAAGAAGTGGATATGATGACTCAAAACAGCCTTCTGATTAAAAAAAGAAAACAAAGAGAGTTATTCAATTAAAAAGACATAACTCACGAGTCAATAGAGAAATACAGAGCACCTGAGTCGTCTCCCCCTCAGGTGCTCAATGATTTTAATAAAAACCAGTATCACAGGTCATTACAGTGAATATTAACGTTCGTTTTATATGCTCAGCTCTATTGGCATTAATATTCCTATCACTCCACACTTACGCTTTCAAAAAGGGATCGTCAAACTCCTACTATATCGAAAATTATTGTGTCCAACGTTCACTATCACCATTTCCCATTCACAGCCATGCTTGCCCGGGTCAAACAATCCCAGCACACAAAACCCGTAACTTCCGTTCAGAGGAATTAATGTGCTCACCCGCCAACCATGTTCACACACGGAAGCCTTATCTTTTTGATGAAGAGGCCTGGCTGGATCAGAAAAACATTGATAGATACGAAGCGGCCGAAACCCTTCGCCATCAACCAACGCCAACCTGGGCTGCAAGGATTAAATACAATCAAGATCTTCACTGGTACTGGGAAAACTGTGAAATGGTTGAGGATGCTTTAACCTGCGGAACCTACGAAGTTTGCGATGAAAGGACGGTAATCACCGACACTGGTGAGCAAAAAAAAGTTGAGGAGTGTCATCACAGAGCAAAAAAGTGTTATGCAGATGTTGTTGTTCATGAGAGCCAGCATTGCAGCTATGGACATATGGACTTTGATGTAGAGTTCCGGAAGAAAGATGCCACTGACTGGAACCCAAAAAATGAAAATTATATTGACCGACTTGCTAATGGCTATGATCTTTTGCCAGGTGAAGAAGAAGCCGTCACAGTCAGTAATCTCATGAGTGGCTGGCTGAGCTCTCAAGCCACCCAGCTAACACCAACACTATCCATCGAAGATCCAAAAAATGAGTATAAGTCTGACTATGTTGTATTAAACCACCAACCTGGAAGCCTTTCTTGCCGCTTTCAAGGTTATGATAAGGTCAGCTTTTTAGTTGACACGGAGAAACGTATAGCATCCCGCTCCCCCAATGGTTTCTCGCGCCCAGTAGATTTTGACAATGAGCCCATTGAATCACTGGAGTGGTCATCCGCCCGTGGAAAAACAGGACATATGGTACTTAAGGCCTTCCCATATATAATGAAGGCTCAGGACTTCTCTTCTGCAGCGATCAGCGAAGTTTCAGGAGAAGTATCCAAGAAACTAAAAAATATAGTGGTTAGAATTCAGCTTTATGAGCCATCTGTTTTCGGACAGAGGCTCAGGTCAACCATTTACATTGATGAAGCCGAGGGGGTAAAGCAAACCTTAAATGCTCTTTCTGAAGATCAGAAAATAAGACGCTCTACACTTTGGAAATTTATTCTCAACAAGGGGGAGAATCCCAGTAAAAACATGTACCGGAATTACATACCGGCCTTAGTTTATTACCCGGGAAAAATTCTCTTTCTGCCGGATGAAACTCTAAGCTACGATGAACACCTTGATCCCGACACTGAGTACACACTCAAGTTAACGGTTTATCAGAAAAATATGCCTTTTTATCGCCAGTCCTGTGAGTCGGACCCCGATGCTTGGGACTGCAAATGGTATGCGCTGTGGGGATTGCTCAGCCCGAACCGATATGAGAACAATTATTTTTCAAAAAACAGTTTGGATGTCACATTCACGTCAAATCCTGATGTTGACTTGAGGACCTGGTTATCAACATTCTGGCATGCAATCTATTATGGTCAGTACCCAGTCTATGCTGGAGTTATCTATTTTACATTTAAAGCTATAAGCCCTTTGTTAATTTGATAATGGTTGCATTCACTCTTGAAAAAACGGCAGGAAAATATCCAAACCTCATTTTCCTGCTACCAATTGTTTCATGATCAATCTTAGAGATTGCCCCCCCCTTTTTGTCCCACAAAAAAAACTGTTTAAAGAGCAGTATCGGTTGACTATAAGCCATATTTAAAGACCCTCCTGATACATTAATTGAACTGTTTTTTCAATCTTTCATTTTTATTAATTTTATGTACTATCGTTTATTATTTTCTCAGAATCATTGAGAAAAAGCTTTATGTCGGGGCGCTTTCCCGGCCACACATCAGGTCTGCGCATGACGGCAAAGACCAAACCCACAATGTGTTTGGACGAGCACATTCATAATAATTGACACAACTGTTGGAGTGGAATATGCCGTACTCTTCCGAAGTACTCCCAACAGGTGATGCCAAAAATAATAATAAGCGCAGCACCTTTAACCGTTTTCTCAGAGCCGTTGAATGGCTGGGAAATCTACTGCCTCACCTGGTGACACTGTTCGCCCTATTTGCCGTTGGCATTGTTCTGTTAAGCGGGATTGCTTCCTGGCTAGACCTCAGCGTAATAGACCCTCGGCCAGTTGGCGCCCCCGGAAGGGCAGTCGATGGTGTCATCCAGGTGGTTAACCTTCTCAATGGTGACGGCCTTAGAATGATCGTTACCAGTCTGGTCTCCAATTTCACCGGCTTTGCCCCTTTAGGGACAGTTCTGGTTGCCATACTGGGGGTTGGAATTGCCGAGCACTCCGGCCTGCTCAGTGCGGCGGTTCGATCACTGGTCATGAAAGCCTCTAAAAATACCGTCACCCTGATTGTTGTGTTTGCCGGTGTTATCTCCAACACCGCGTCAGAACTGGGTTATGTGGTTCTCATTCCATTGGCTGCGATGATCTTCCACTCTCTCGGCAGACACCCAATCGCTGGCCTGGCTGCGGCTTTTGCGGGTGTATCCGGTGGTTACAGTGCAAACCTGCTGCTTGGTACTGTTGACCCGCTTCTGGCTGGCATTACCCAGACCGCTGCCAGAATCATTGACCCGACCTATGTAGTGGGGCCCGAAGTTAACTGGTATTTCATGGTACTTAGCACCTTTATGATTGCCGGTGTGGGTAGCTGGGTAACCATCAAATTTGTTGAGCCAAACCTGGGGCCATACAATCCAGAAGAAGCCAGTATTAACCTGGCAGAAGAAAAGCTGGAACAGATCACCAACCAGGAAAAGCGCGGTCTGAAATTGGCTGGACTGGCCGTGCTTGCCGTATCAGCATTAATGGCACTGACCATTGTTCCTGAATGGGGAGTGTTGAGAAATCCCGAAACAGGGCTTGTTGCAGGCTCCCCCTTCCTGAAGGGTATTGTCGCCATGATTCTGGTGTTCTTCGCAGTACCAGGCATTGTCTATGGCAAAGTGGTTGGCTCTATCAAAAATGACCGTGACGTCATCGACTGCATGGCCAAAAGTATGGGAACCATGGGCATGTATATTGTCCTGGTATTCTTCGCCGCGCAGTTTGTCGCCTTTTTCAAGATGACCAACTTCGGTACCATCTTTGCAGTTCTCGGGGCTGAGTTCCTTCAGGATATCGGACTGACCGGGCCACTGTTATTCGTGTTCTTCATCCTGATGTGCGGCTTTGTTAACCTGATGATTGGCAGCGCCTCTGCACAGTGGGCAGTCACTGCGCCAATATTTGTCCCTATGCTGATGCTGGTTGGCTTTGCCCCTGAAGTCATTCAGGCCGCTTACCGAATAGGTGACTCGGTCACGAACATCATTACACCGATGATGAGCTACTTCGGACTGATTGTCTCTTTTGCCACCCGTTACAAGAAAGACCTGGGAATAGGTACGCTTATCTCAACCATGCTGCCATACTCCATCTTCTTCCTTATTGGCTGGAGCGTGCTGTTCTTTGTCTGGGTATTTGTCCTGAACATGCCCGTTGGGCCAGGTGCAGCAACTTACTACACAGCTGGCTAACAACAGAAGCCCCTTCCTGAGGAAGGGGCTTTAAGCTTATATAATAATACGCCATGTGCGACTTTTAGGTTTGCATAAGGAGACATGACTGATCCTGCTTTCTGCTATTAAAAGCAGTAGAAAGCAAAGAAGGTTTCAGTCATGCCCGTTGAAGAGTTTATCACTACAGTCTACTGCTTGATCGACGATTTGGTAAAAGAGCTTTTTCCTGTACCACTGCGACTTCGAGGGTTTCCACCAAAGCTCACTGATAGTGAAGCGATCACCATGGAAGTTGTCGGTGAATGGCTTGGGCATCATAAGGACACTGAGATTTGGAAGTATTTTACCCGACACTGGCGACACCTGTTTCCTGACATTCCTTCACGCTCGGCATTTGTCAAACAGGCCGCCAACTTATGGCATGTGAAACAACGACTGCAAATTCGTATAGTCCAGATGATGCATGCAGATAATGCAGATATCCATTTAATCGATGGTTTTCCGATTGATGTTGTCGTCAGAACCCGTGCACCACAGAGCCGTATCTTTAAAGCTGAGGCTGGTTATGGTTACTGCGCTTCCAAGGACAAGAAGTTCTATGGCTTTCAGGGGCATTTGCTGGTTGAAGCACGAGGGATTCCTGTGGGTTTTACTCTGACCGCAGCGAACGTAGATGAGCGTGATGCAGCCTATGACATGCTCGAGACCATTTCTGGCCTCTTGCTTGGCGATAAGGGCTATATAAGGCCTGAGTTTAAAGCTGATTGTCAGGAATTAGGTATTGATCTTCAGACGCCACTGAGAAAAAACATGCAAGATGAACGTCCGAAGTCGTTTGTAAAGCTGGTATTACGGGTACGACGGAGAATAGAAACAGTGATAGGTCAATTGACAGAGCGCTTTGAAATAGAAAAGTGCCATTGTCGAGATAGATGGCATATGACATCACGTATCGCTCGGAAGTTACTGGCACATAATATTGGTTCTTATCTGAATATAATTGCTGGTCGTCCTGCAATACAGTTTGAGAACCTTATTTCCGAAGATTAAAAAACGGAAAGCAAATAATTGCGTGATTTTGAAGATACAACTTGGACTTACCATCATGCTAGCCCGGATATTTCATAAACGTGCTCCCGTTCTCGCTTGTCCTTTGCCGCCCTAAGGGAGTTTTGCTCGGTCGACCGTACTCCCCGGTACGGCACTCCCTCACAAAATCCCTTAGGGCGACAAAGTCCTGCCCGAGATTCGGGGCAGTTTATGAAATATCCGGGCTAGTAATTTGAGATAGTTTCAGACAAAGTCGCACATCGCGTAATAATGTTAATACTTCGCTCAGGGATTCTGGTAAGATAATAAGGATTATCATTTGACTTTCGCATCTTTTGAGCGGCTTGACCTGACAATGAATGTAACCATCAAAACCCCTGAAGAAATTGAAAAGATGCGCGTCGCGGGCCGCCTGGCCGCTGAAGTGCTGGAAATGATCGAGCCCCATGTGAAACCCGGCGTTTCAACTGGCGAGCTGGATAGTATCTGTCATGATTATATCGTCAATGTTCAGAAAGCTATCCCTGCCCCACTGAATTATGGCGCAGCCCCTGGCAGACCCGGATTTCCCAAGTCCACCTGTATTTCCATTAATCAGGTCGTTTGTCACGGCATTCCCAGTGACAAGAAGTTTTTGAAAAACGGTGACGTAGTCAATATCGATATCACTGTGATCAAAGATGGCTACCATGGTGATACCAGCAAAATGTTCCTGATTGGTGACGTTCAACCATTTAACCAGAGACTGGTTCAGGTAACGCAGGAATGCCTGTACCTCGGCATTGAGCAGGTAAAACCGGGTAATCGCTTGAGCGATATCGGTCGAGTGATTGCCAGACACGCTCATGCTAATCACTTCACCGTCGTTGAAGAATACTGCGGGCATGGCATTGGCAGCGTTTTCCATGAAGACCCGCAGGTCATCCATTATGAAGGTTATAACGACAGAAATGACTGCGTCCTGAAAGAGGGCATGACATTTACTATCGAGCCAATGATCAATGCTGGTAAGAAAGGAACCAAGCTTCTGGGTGATGGATGGACGGCGGTAACAAGAGATCGACGCCCTTCTGCACAGTGGGAACACACAATTGCAGTCACCTCTACAGGCTGTGAAGTGTTAACCAAACGAAAAGAAGAAAACTTTTAATTGTCACCTATGCCTTGAACGCCTGTTTATTTCAAGGCATAGCCAGCCTCCTGGCTTAATTATCACCCTCCAGAGACTCAAGAATTAACTGCGCCCCTGAAAGATAGGCTCTCTGTGAGTCAACCAACCTCGTTTGAATAGACAGCTCATCAAACGCAAGCTGATAGAACTCCATTAACTGCCCACTTCCTATCAGAACAATATTATCCAACCCCATCGACTTAATATCTCGAAACTCATGACCAATTAATAACCCAGACAGATAGCTACTGACATGTTCAGCCTCAATCTGACTGACTAACCGGCGAGTACTGACACTGAAAAGCACTTTGGACAGGCAGCCCGATTTCAATGCCGTTCTTACCCCTGTCATAAAGTCAATAGAGGACACTTTCTGCTCAATACCTGCATGCCTGCACAACGATGAGTACTGATCCAGTATCCTGTATAGCTCCCCGGTTATATAGGTAAAAAGCTGTGTAATTTCATTTTCTTCAACCCTGACAAGCTTGGAATGCTCCCCGGGTTTCAAAATCCAGCCATCTGAAACAGTCTGATCCTTGATCGCTCCAATAATGGATACCTCTTCCCCTCTCAATACCTCAGAATACTCATCACCGGAATGCAAAATACCGGGAACAATGGATACATTCTTCAACTGGTTGGTTGGCACTTTGACAACCCCATCCAGAATAGATTGGTTCGAACAGGGGGTGCGAACATACGCTACTTCAACCCAGCCTTCCCGGGCTCCCACCAGCCCGGAAAGAATGATCGGAAATTCGCCATGAGCTGACAACCATGGATCAATGGCCACTTTTAAAGCAGCTTCAAAGGCACTGTCTTCGACCTGTAAAACGCCCAGCTCCCCTGTCCTACTGTCAACAATGCTTCCCTTTTTCATCAGAAAGGCACTATAACTTTCTGCTCCCCAATCAACGGCAACCCAAACTTGACCAGAAGAAAATATACTCATAGTGACGTATTACTCACGCTTGAACACAACAGTGGTATAAGGTGACCAGCAGTAAAATATTTCAGCCAAAGCAGCCCAAGGGCATTATAGTACTGATTTTTTCCAGCAATCCTTTTATGATGCCCTTAGCCAGACGCAGAACATCGAACCCAACCGGTGAGACACCGTAATCAGCAAGATTCCGCCATGCACCAACAATAAAAGACAGCAGCCGAAAATGAGTAATCCGTTCCAGAAAATTCCAGCTCCTATCCAGGACAGTCTTTTCAATAAAAGCCAGTTCCGGGCGGACTTAACAATCTCAAGAACCCCAGTACCGGCCTACAAAAAGTGTTTAAAAGAAGCCACAACCAAGATGGATCAGTGGTTTCAGGATGGAATGGATATAGAGCAGCTGGTATTTGCCCGGGCATGGCTCATTGATCAGGTATTATGCCTGGCATGGGAGCATCTCAGCTGGAACAATGGCTGCCCGGTTGCACTGCTCGCTGTAGGGGGGTATGGCAGAGGCGAACTGCATCCAGGGTCAGACATCGACATCCTGATACTGCTTGAAAAAGACCATTATGATGAACACCAGGACGCCATCGAGCATTTTCTAACCTTACTCTGGGACATCGGATTAAAGGTTGGATCCAGTGTCCGCTCCCTTGATGAGTGTGCAAGTCAGGCAGCCAATGATCTGACCATCATCACCAACTTGATGGAATCTAGGGTTATATCTGGTCCGATCTTCCTGCATGAACACCTACTGGACATGATTGACACTGAGCACATGTGGCCCAGCCAGCGATATCTTCAAGCGAAATTTGAAGAACAACGTAAACGGCACCGTAAATACAATGATACCGAATACGATCTGGAACCAAATATCAAGGGTTCGCCAGGCGGCCTTCGGGATCTACATATGCTGGGGTGGGTGGCTCGACGGCACTATGGAACACATGATCCAGCGGAGCTTTTGGAGCTTGGTTTCCTGAGCAATGTTGAATATCAGCAGCTACAAAGATGCAGAGCGTTTCTCTGGAAAATTCGCTGGGCACTTCACTCCCTGACAGGAAGGGGAGAAGACCGCCTTTTGTTTGATCATCAACGTACACTGGCCTGCCAGTTCGGTTATCACGATCATACAGGTGCTCTGGCGGTGGAGCAGTTCATGCAAAGCTATTTTCGCACCGTCATGATTGTCAGCCAGTTAAAAGATTTGCTTCTACAGCATTTTGATGACGATATCCTCAGTGCCGGCGTTCCTCAGGAAGTTTATGCGATTAACGAGCGTTTCCAGGTATGCAACAACTATATTGAAACCGTCCATGATAAAGTTTTTGCTGAATACCCTCCCGCCATTCTGGAGATGTTTGTCCTCATAACCCGAGATCAGTCAGTCCAGGGACCGACCGCTGAAACCATAAGGCTACTCAGAGATTACCGCCACCTGGTGGACAGCACTTTTCGCAAAGACCCTCGATGCACAAGGCTTTTTCTCGAGTTAATGCGTGCCCCTTTTGCCTTGACGGCCACTTTGAGAAGGCTTGCCCGCTACGGAATTCTTGGCCGCTACCTTCCGGAGTTCGGACAAATTATCGGTCAGATGCAGTATGATCTTTTCCACACCCTCACGGTCGATGCACATACTCTTTTACTGGTGAAGTACCTGCGCAGCTTTTCCTATCACAAGAGTCGGCAGCAATTTCCCATCGCGTCCAGAATAATACACAGGATCCCCAAGCCGGAATTACTTTATCTGGCCGGCCTTTACCATGACATTGGTAAAGGCCGCGGCGGAGATCACTCTCAGCTAGGCGCAGTGGATGCCAAGAAATTCTGTCGCGTTCACGGCCTGAATAAAGAAGATACAGCGCTGATTGTATGGCTGGTTAAGGAGCACCTGACCATGTCAGTCACCGCGCAGAAAAAAGATCTATCGGATCCAAAAGTGATTCAGGACTTTGCCCGACGTGTCGGCACCAGGGAGCGACTGAAGTACCTATACCTCCTCACAGTGGCGGATATTAATGCCACCAACCCTGGACTCTGGAATGGTTGGAGAGCCTCACTACTGCAACAGCTTTTTTCTCAGACACATCAGCTATTAAAGCGGGGTGTCGACAACCTCCCCGAAATGAATGAGCAGATTGCTCATACCAAGCAACGGGCAATGACTCTGCTAACTGAAAAAGGCTTAAAAGAGGAGAGCATATCCTATCTCTGGGATCAATTTAATGATGAGTATTTTCTTCGCCACCAAAGTGATGAAATCAGCTGGCAGACCGAAGGTATTCTCCAGCATGACTCGGACAAACCACTGATCTTGATTCCAAAAATTGCTGATGGCTATGAGCACCAGGGCTCAAGGGTCTTTGTCTATACCCACGACCAGTCTAACCTGTTTGCAGCAACGGTAGCAGCATTCCATCAGCTGGGACTCGCCATTCAGGATGCACGCATCATCACGTCAAAAAGCAACTACAGTCTTGACACATATACTGTACTGGAAGAGGACGGTTCAGCCATTGGCCCCAACGCAGAGCGCATACTGGATATCAAGACTCATTTACAGAACACCCTTTCTGCCCCAGACAAATTCCCTGACCTGATTCGTCGAAGAACCCCCCGACAACTCCGCTACTTTAATCGGGAACCGATAGTGCTGATCAGCAACCAGATTGAACCCAGACAAACGGTTCTCGATATAACCGCAACGGACAGGCCTGGCCTGCTGGCTCTGATAGGAAAAACCTTCGCTAGCCTCAACCTGCAGGTACACGGTGCAAAGATCGCTACCTTTGGAGAAAAAGTGGAGGACAGCTTTATTATCGCGAACAGCAATGGAAAACCCATTCAGGAGGCTGAGATCTGTAGCAAGATATGCAGCGCATTAATCCAGGTATTGCGCGAAGCATCCAGCCATGATGCCATCACACCCTAAATACCCATTAATACCCCTACCCCAGGTGATGTGTCCAGAAAGCGTCTGGCACACATTACCTCAGATCATCTTCACAGTTAACATTTAAGGAGTAGCTATTTTTGACCAATACTACAAGACTTTCCGCTCTTGCTACATTCCTACTATCTAACTAGAAGTCAATTATCGTACAATTTGACAATTTTATTCCCACTCCACGCAAGCACCCCACAAATCTCAAAATGGGTGCTCTCTCAATTTGATAACTGACTCATAGGTTAGCTTCAACCTTTCCAGTCATGAACTCAGACCAAAGTTGTTCCCAGCGCCCCTTACTCTGGATCAGTGCTCTTGTTGTCAAAAGCACTTCCGCTCCTGTTGCTTTCCACCTCATTCCAGAACCACATAATCGTTGCTTTACCAGAGTCTTACAAGCCGCTTCAGTAACTCCTGAACCTATTGGCAAATGGCGTTTAAGCGCCTGATGATAATTCATTAACTGGTGATTGTTTGTAAAATAGCTCACAGCTTTGTAGCGCTTCTCTGTCAGTGCGATTGTCTTTTTCGGGAGCTCGGCTGATTCAATTTCCTGAAGGATTTTTTTGGCTGCTCCACGCTTGTTTTTCAAACTATGTAGCCTGTCTTCAAGCCACTGGTGTCGCTTCGCCTTACTGGTTGGAAACAGTGCTTCCGCTGCTCCAGCTAAATATTCAGATGCATGATAAAAATCGAGTATCTGCCCAGAGGTATGTTGTTTCAAATAACTCCAGTTTTCTCTAGCCCCGTCAGCTACCCCGATGTATGTGGCATTTGGGTAGAGTCGTTTTAGATCTGCAATCTCCTCGTCGAGCTTGCTCATAAAGCTTTGTTTACCATACTCTGGCGAACTGGCTGTATATATCGTGTGGAGCCTGTCTCCATCTGCAGAATATAGGCTCAATGTCCCACACATGGCTTCCCTCCAGCCTTCTTCACAAAGCAGCATGCAGGTTCCATCCAGACCAATGGCTATTGTTTCAACAGGCTCTTTTAGTGGAGGAAGGTGGTAGTGAGTGTCTTGCTGGTCTTCAATTAATGCACCTACTCTGTCCGATAAATGCTTGATATAAGAATTTGAAAGCGTCCTTTGATGGTTGGTCTCAAAATCTTCTTTTACCGCAGGCGCTGGCATCTGGCTGTATTTCCAGGCGATAGACTTGGCAAATTTGGGGGTAGCTGAACCAATAATACCGGCACGAAGATCAAGTGCTGCCAGAGTACTGCCACCTCTGACACCCTGATATACGGAGCGCTCCAAAGGTATACGACCGTATAAGGTTTCATAGTGCTTAAGAACCTTTCCTTTGTAGTTCCACTTCTGCTGATTAACGACGATAGGTTCTTTATTGGGTGATTCAAATAGCCCCAATAACTCTTTTGTTCCAAGCTGCCCGGCTTCATTGAGTGCACGCTGTAAACTATCTTCAAGATTCAGCATGTTGCCTGAATCTATAGAAACTTCAATTTGCAAAACGATGCTTTTGGTAGAGCTGGAAATAACAGAAGCGGGCATGACAGTTAACTATTATGAGTGGTGTTCCCATAGTAGCTGTGAAAATAGAGCACTATTGTTTCAATCATTCAGAGAGAGCACCCCTCAAAATGACAATATCATCTGTTTTTTTTGATATATTCAGGGGCTGGTCGTTCAGATAGTTTGGTGGCTGACTCTCCTGTGGGGCTGGCCAAAGTATTTTCTTTTTAATAAGGCAGCAACTATGATCTTTGCCTATAGTGCCCAAGGAAACCAATTTTCCATTGACCGGGTGACGCCAGATTTCCCTCCGGCCAAAGGCACTATTTGGCTGGAAGCAACGGAGCCCGACAGTGATGAGCACCACTGGTTAACCACCCACTTCCCAGGCTGCCTGCCCGAAGAAGAAGATCTCGGTGAAATCGAGATTTCTTCTCGCTACTTTGAAACCGAAAGTGGTATCCACATTCGGTCCCTGTTTCCCCACAGGTCTGGCCATGAGCTGAGAAATATTAACGTTGCTTTTAACTTGAGGCCGGACAAACTCATTACCCTTCAGGATGAGCCCACTGGATTGTTCAGGCTTATGCGTAAGCACCTGAAAACCCAACATGTAAAAGCAACAACGCCACTGGACGTCATCATCGCACTTTTTGATGCAAAAGTTGAATACCTTGCAGATACTCTGGAAGAAGTTTACGAAGATCTGGAAGAAGTCAGTCAGAACGCTCTCTCAGAGCAGTACAAAGATGTCGACGAACAGCTACGAACCATAACGCTTCAGGAAGACCTTAATGGCAAGGTCAGGTTAAACCTGCTGGACACTCAACGCTCGCTTCGTTACCTGATGCGTGCATGTAACCATATGCTCAACGATGAACAGCGAGACAGCATCCGGGACATGCTTAGAGATATTGAATCCCTGACGCCACATACGGGTTTCCTGTTCGAAAAAATCAACTTTTTGATGGAGTCCACAATGGGCTACATCAACCTTGAACAAAATAATATCATCAAGATTTTCTCGGTCGCAGCCGTTATGTTCCTGCCTCCAACGCTGATCGCCAGTATTTACGGGATGAATTTTAAAACCATGCCTGAGCTCTCGGTTGAGTACGGTTACCCTCTTGCCCTGGGACTGATGTTGTTGAGCGCATTAGCCACTTTTCTGTTTTTTAAACGGAAAGGCTGGTTGTAGACATCAAAGCCAATAGCCTCTGATGCAGCACATCAGGGGCTATACTCTTTTCACCTCAAACCATGATTTACTGGGGTGATTTCGATCATGAGCATTTCTGACACCGTTCATAACTACCTCTCTGAGAAGAATATTCCCTACGAGACAATCACGCATCAATCCAGCAAGAGTTCAGTTCAAAGTGCAATCGCTGCCCAGATCCCTCTTCATCAGATGGCCAAGGCGGTTATTCTGAAAGACAATCGGGATCAATACCTGATGGCCATTTTACCTGCGGCTAACCGGGTTAATATTCACCAGTTAAATCAAATAACAAACTCAAAACTTCAGTTTGCCACAGAACACGAGCTTAACCGCCGGTTTAACGACTGTGAGCCAGGTGCTATCCCTCCCTTTGGGGCCCCTTACAGAATGAATGTGCTCTGGGATAACCGGCTCAGCAATAATTCGAACACCTATCTGGAAGCAGGTGATCACGAAACTCTGATCTGCCTTATGCAGGAAAGCCTCCTGAAGATCAGTGGCGATCAACCCCACAACGATCTTTGTTCCGCACCACCGAGAAATCATTAACTGCTCTCCCCCACGCTCCACAGATAGAGCTTTACGGGGTCCAAGCTGGCCTACTACCACTTTCACAGATAGCGTCCATACTGATAGCAGGCAGTTTGTTCGCACAACCTGTAATCAAAAGGGCTATTTAACATAGGAAAGGAGCAGATCCCGGTAAAACATCCAATAATCGGGGATCCTGGAAGCTGAAAATATGAATCAGAGATTAAGTTTACAGAATATTGTCGGTATGGGGTTTATGGTATTCGCCATGTTTCTTGGCGCTGGCAACCTGATCTTCCCTCCGATGGTAGGGCAGCTGGCAGGTGAAGACATGTGGTATGCAGCTGGTGGCTTCCTGCTCACAGGTGTTGGCCTCCCACTGCTGGGCATTGTTGCCATATCAAGAGTGGGTGGTTGTTTCAACGAAATCAGCGGGGAGATGCCTAAATCTCTGATGATTGCCCTTGGATCCTGTATTTATCTCATCATCGGACCCTTATACGCGGTACCGAGAACAGCCCTGGTTTCCTACGAAGTAGGACTGCTGCCATTTCTGCCTGAGCCCAGTGAGTTCACCCAGCTGATATTCAGCCTGGTCTTCTTCAGTATCTCCTGGTACCTGTCAATTAAACCAGGCAAGCTACTGGAATCTGTAGGAAAGCTGATCACTCCTGCCCTGATTGCCCTGCTGGTAATTCTCGGCCTTTCACCCATCATTTCTCCTCTCGGTATTCCCGGACCAGCCATGGGCACTTATACCGAAGCACCGTTTATTAAGGGTTTCCTTGAAGGCTATATGACCATGGACGCCCTTGCTGCACTGATGTTCGGTATAGTTATCATCACAAATCTTAAATCCCATGGAATTAAAGAGAAATCCAGCCTATTCCACTACAGCATTACCACCGGAATCATTGCTGCAATTGGGCTCGCCCTCGTTTACATCTCGCTATTCTATTTAGGAGCAACAAGCCGTGAAATAGCACCGGACCCTGGCAATGGCGGACAAGTTCTGACCATTTATGCTGAGACATTGTTTGGCACAACTGGGACTGCATTGCTTGCCGCCGTGGTAACCCTGGCATGCCTGACAACAGCCATTGGGTGCATTACCGCCTCCAGCGAGTACTTTGATGAGATGTTTGAAAGGGTGAACTACAAAACCATTGTCACCACAATCAGCATTATTTGTATATTTTTTGCCAACATGGGTCTAAACGAGATTATTGACTTATTCATTCCAGTACTTCTGATTCTATACCCAATATCCATAGCACTGATTTTCCTCGGATTAATCCGCGACTGGCTACCTAGGCCCATTTTGACATACCGGGCTACGCTGACCATCATATTTATTCTCAGCATCATTGATGTCCTGCGCATAAAAGAGTACGCAGGACTGCAGCCTGTTTTACAGATTTTCAGTGTAATTCCGGGATACGAGGTACATATGGTATGGCTACTTCCCTCTCTTGCCGTGCTATTTGCAACGGTTCTACTTGGTTTATTCAGCAGACCAGAATCAAACTGTCAAACACCATGATTTAGCAATCATTGCATCATTTGACGCCTGTGCAGCAGCTTTGCTGTCCAGGCTGGTTTATGCTCACATGATTCACAGCACCGACAAAAAGTGGAACATACGAATTTCATTATAAATCAGACTGACAGAGAAAAATCACAGATCCAGAACATGCCTTAAAACAATAGACCTAACGTTTACATTTTATCCCACCCCCCTATTTCAGCAGTCTAGATTTTTAGCAGTAACTATTCAGCACCCAGCAAAGGCGTATTGTTGTAATTTCGAACCGCTTTAAGAAGCGCCTGAAATATGTTCAACCCCTGCTTTTTAGCAGATGATAAATAGCTTCGGATTCGGGTAAACATGGTACCTCCGTCTTCGCTTCTGAAGCAGCCTGAGATCTTCTGCTTAAGTTTGGCCATCCTGGCATCACGTTCACTGCCATTGTTATCGAAGGGAATTGAAAAGTCCGACATGAAGCGCAACGTTTCAACCTTAAACTCAATAAGCCTTTTGAACAGGTTGTAGGCCTTGGTATTCCTGACCTTCTTACGTCCAAGCACCTGTCGTTGTTTTTCCATATAAGCGGTTTCCTTCGTGAGAGCCCTTTGAAGGATTTGGTCGTATATCGTCTCAATGCGAAGCTGTATTGCACCAGGCATTTGAGTCAGACCGGCTGCTTTGTATTTCTTGCAGAAGTGCCAGGAGAGCGTAAGCAATTTCATCAGCCGCAGAGCCAGCTTATTCGCATCCCTATCGACAACTCCCTGAAGCTCTCTCAGATGATGGGCATTACAAAGCACATGCACTGCCGCATAGGCAAAGTAGGACTTCCAATGATCGTGAACCAGAATGCCTGCAAAAGTCAGCAGGATGCCCATTGCATCCATTGCTTCACAACCTCGCCTTTCTGAGAGGTAGTAAAGCGTCCATTGGTCATCTCGCATAATGTGTAACCACCACAGTGAACCGTCAACCCGCATGCCAGTTTCATCCGCTCCTGCAACCGGACTTTCTTGTAAAGCATCGCGGATACTCTGCTCAGTAGAGGCCAGGTTCTCATGGGTATAGGCAACAAAATTGGCAACAGAGCCTGCGCTGACACTCATGCAATAAATAGTATTGAAATACTCAGACACCCGGTGATATGGGATGAAGTGATACTGGTTTAAATGAACAGCCATTGCCTGAGTCACTTCTCCGTATTGAGCAGCGGCTTTCACTCCTTGGGGAAACTCAGCGGTGTTCCGTTTACCACAAGGACATACTTTAACGTCTGCCCAGTACGCGGTAACTTCAAATTCTCCGGGTCTACCTGGATCAAAAACCTGTCGCTCAATGTATTTGGTGGGTTTAATATCGATAAGCGAAGACTGGCAACAGCAACATTTTTCAACCTTCAGATGCCTGACATAATCGGGTAAGGCGACACGTCTCAAACAAGAGCCTTGATGACCTTTCTGGCCACCTGGTTTATTGCCTGAAGATGGTCTAAGGCTTTTGGGGTTCGGTGTTTCCTGTGAGGAGCAGGGGGCTTCTTTGGAAGATGTATCACCTTTATCACTCCCTTTTTTACTGGGCTTTTGATAACCATCTGACGATGGTGGCTTACTACTGTTTTGACTGTTTTTATTAACCCTTTCTTCCAGTTCGCTGCAACGTTCCCGTAAAAGCGCATTCTCGGTCCGAAGCTCTTCATTCTCTTTAAGGAGAGCTTCGGTAAACGGAGTAGCTGGGAAGTCTGGTTCCATACTGGAGATTTGTTAGAAAAATTGAGTATAAGATGATGGTCGAAAAATCAGAAAATTCCAGATTTATATGAAGGGTGCTGAATAGTTACTTTTAGCAAATAACCCAATCAGAAATAAGCATTCGGCTTAATATTACCGGACACTTATCAGAATTTAGTCATGATTAACAATTGGCAAGTGAAGTCAGATCAAGTAAGCTTCCTGACTTTTAGTTGCCGATACTTCAGCCACTATATTCAGAAGTAATTAAGTACTTCTATGATCCGTTGATTACAGGCAACAGCCATGGCTGCACGCATATGACGCGTGAACCTTAATAATCCTCAAAAAATCGTAGTGCTAGTCACATGTTACGCAACTTGGCCCTGCCCGCTTTACTTTTTTCCATCATGATATTGACCGGCTGTCAAACAGTTTTTTATAAAGAACGTCCCAAAAAGGACGATTCAAGTATTATTCAACCCATTCCAGTTCCTGAGAAGTCGGAACAACCCGTGGTGCCATCAAGACCGGAGGAAAAAACCCTGCCTCCTGCTGAGACCCATGCAATCACCATTCGTGAGCAGACAATACAAACACCCGCTCACCTGGATGGGCGCCTGGTATTGGGCATCAATGAAACCGCCTCACTGCCAAACCTGAACCTCAGCATGCTGGCAAAGCTCGATACTGGCGCAGAGAATAGCTCTGTTGACGCCAGAAACATCCAGTTCTTTGAAAGAGATGGAAAAAAATGGGTCAAGTTTGATCTTAACCGCACCTCCAAAGGGACAGTTCAACTCGAACAACCCGTTAAAGGTATTATTAAGATCAAGCGTCCAGGGTTAGACTCTGTGGAACGTCCGGTTATTCACCTGACAATAACTATTGGAGAAATTACTCAAGCAGTTCCAGTATCTCTTACTGATCGAAGCAAATATGAGTCTCCTCTCTTAATTGGCAGAAGTTTCATGCAAGACCTCGCCGTTATTGATGTCAATCAAAAGTTTATCGCAACCAAATCAGTAGTCAGCTCCAATAACCGGAAGGCTGTCGTTCCCATTACCCAGAAATCTTACACAAGAGCAACCATCAAACCCGTCAGTGTAAAGGGTTTAACCACTCTTGGATCTGTTGAGCATATGGCTTTACCTGATTCAGGCACCATCCTGAAAGCCCGGATTGACACTGGTGCACTGACATCGTCTATTGATGCACGGGATATCGAGCTATTCCAGAAAAATAATACAGACTGGGTACGGTTCCAGCTGGCAAATTCCATTGGTGACCTGATCACCATGGAGGAACCCATAACACGCTTTGTCCGCATAAAACGGCACGGCGAAGAATCCGAGCGTCGTCCCGTCATCACACTGAATGCTCAGATTGGTAACATTACTCGCCCCACACAGTTCACCCTGCGAAGTCGGGAGAACTATGAATACCCGGCATTGATTGGTGCACGCTTTCTTGAGAAACGAGCACTGGTGGATGTCTCCAGAGAATACACTTCTGATACCAAACAGCCCTGAGCGGCAGAACGTCCTGAACGACATGCAGCCTTGAGCAGTAAGATAGACAGTTAAAAGCGAGGGAAAGAATGAAAGGTCGTTTTCAGCTTGGCCTTATGGTTGCTGTACTGATTGTTGCCGGCCTGGGATTAACCCTGTACAAACACTTTGCACTGGGTTTCCCTCTGTTGGGCAAGGATGTCTCTACTGTCTGGAGTATTGAAGCCTGGGTGAGCTTCAAGGCCCAGGGGCAAGCTGCCCAGGCTAGTCTGACTCTCCCGGATCAGCAGTCTGACGTAAGAATTCTCGATGAATCCTTCGCCTCACCCGGGTATGGCATTAACCAGACTAATGATGGTGGCCAACGGCGGGCTGTCTGGAGCACACGCAAAGCAGATGGCCGGCAGGACTTATTTTATAAGGTCAAACTCCGCCTGGAGCCCGGAATAAGCCCAAGCGTTAATGATCAGCCTGAAGTATTCATTGCACCTGTTCTCCCCGAGCCGTATCAAACTGCTGCAAAAAGTCTCTTAAAGCGGGTTACCGATCGTTCAGCGGATCCTATAAGTTTTGCCGGCACTATGATCAGCCAGTTTAACGCCAAAGAACCAAGCCAGAACACCAATATGCTGCTCGGTATGGTGGAAGAAGGCGTCAAGCTTCCGGACCTAATCGTTAATCTGCTCCATATGGGGAATATCCCCGCTCGCATTGTTCGGGGCCTCCACCTCGAAGACGGCCGTCGCAGACAACCCATCGTTGACATGATAGAAGTGTATGATGGTACTGAATGGCAACTATTCGACCCCAAAACCGGTAAAGCCGGCAACCCAGATGCCTTCTTCCTCTGGCAACGTGGAGCCAAATCGCTTCTGGATGTAATGGGTGGCGTTAACTCTGACGTTAAGTTTTCTATTATTTCCCAGAATGTCCCAACCAGAGAGCTGGCACTAACCCAGGCAACTCAGGATGGTGCAGCATTAATCGACTTTTCAATCTACTCACTGCCTCTGGAAGTCCAGAATGCCTTTAAGATCATCTTACTGATACCGATCGGAGTACTGGTTGTTCTATTTATGCGGATCGTCGTCGGCCTCCGAACATCCGGCACCTTCATGCCAGTCCTTATTGCCATGGCCTTCCTGCAAACTCAATTGATTCCTGGACTGGTCATTTTCATATCGCTGGTATCCATTGGTTTATGGATTCGATCCTTCCTAAGCCAACAAAACATGCTGTTAGTTGCACGGCTTGGAGCCGTCATCATTGTGGTAATTTTGATAATGGCTGCCATGAGCATCCTGAGCTGGAAACTGGGAATTACCCAGGCACTGACGGTCACTTTCTTCCCAATGATCATCCTGGCATGGACCATTGAGAGGATGTCCATCCTCTGGGAGGAAGAAGGCCCTAAGGATGTATTGAAAGAAGGCGGTGGCAGCCTTCTGGTGGCAACCATGAGCTACCTGTTGATGTCTAATCCCATTGTTGAACAGCTGACCTTCAACTTCCCTGAGCTCATGCTGACCCTACTGGGTATTGTTCTGCTGCTTGGTCAGTATACTGGCTATCGACTGCTTGAACTCAAGCGGTTCTACCCACTGGTTCATTCTGATAAGTAGAGGTCGGCTTCCATGGGATGGTTAAGTAGTTTTGTTCAAAACACGCTGACAAAAAGCTCAATAGCAACACCTTCCCGGCTCAAGGAGTCCGGGATATTGAGCATGAACAGCCGCAACCTGAATTATATCTCTCGATATAATCCAAGGCGTCTCCTGCCACTGGTGGATGACAAACTAACCACCAAACGCATGGCCGAGAAAGCCGGTGTTGACGTACCCAAACTGATTGGTGTGATCGAATACCAGTCAGATATTCGCAAGTTAAAGAGCATTCTTGAGCCCCTTGAGAAGTTTGTCATCAAACCGGCCAAGGGCAGTGGCGGCAAAGGCATTCTGGTGATTACCGGCCGTGATGGAGACCGATACGTTAAGGCCAGTGGCGAAAGTCTGTCCTTTAACGCGATTAGCCGGGACGTGTCCAATATTTTGGGAGGTCTCTACAGTCTGGGTGGAAAAACAGACGTCGCCGTTATTGAAAGCCTGATCGTAGCTGACCCTATTTTTAATGACTACAGCTTTGAAGGTGTACCGGATATTCGGGTCATTGTTTTCCGAGGATTTCCAGTAATGGCGATGATGCGTCTTGCTACCCGGAAATCGGATGGAAAGGCCAATCTCCATCAGGGTGCCGTCGGTGTCGGCCTGGATATTGCCACCGGTAACAGCCTGAGAAGTGTCCAGCATGATTTACCGGTAAGCCTTCATCCAGATACTGGCCACAATTTCTCAGCTCTTAAAGTCCCCCACTGGCATAAAATACTAAGCCTGTCCGCTGCCTGCTATGAGATGACCAATCTGGGTTATCTGGGTGTTGATCTGGTTTTGGATAAACATCTTGGGCCACTGATTCTGGAGCTCAATGCAAGACCAGGTCTTGCTATTCAGATTGCCAACGGTCAGGGAATCAAACCAAGGCTTAAAACCATAGAAGCCTTACGCAAACATGACTTGCCAATTGAGGATCGTGTCGCTTTTTCGCAAAAGCATTTTGGAATTACCTCCATCAGCTGACCCCTGCGCCTGGACTTTATGATCCAGGCAACCTCTGTTAAAACTTTTCGGCGTTCAGATTTTGCCGGTCAGGGCAAATAGATCGCAATGGCTGCGCAGCACATAAATTAATAAAGAGAAACGCGACCTCACTGCAAACACAACTTTGCTGCTACACAGACTTCACAGACCTCCTGCTACTGTGTCAGAATTGCACCCATGCTCTGTTTCTCCAGGAAGGAGGAAGTGCTTTGCAATCCAAAAAAAATGGACACTGGGCAATTGATTTGGAACCTGTTTCCTCGTTAGGGAAGACGAAGTTGTTGTTTGCCGTACAACATTTATCCGGAAAAAACGATCAATATCAGGTCTTCAACAAACCTGCAAACTGGTTTCGTCTTGCATTTCTTGCACTACTCATAGCACTCTCCGGATCATTAGCTGCATCACCAGTTTATCTCAGCGGCGATGAAGCCATCACCAACCTGAAACTAACTCCTGTCAAACCTCCCACTGACATATTTACCAGTTCACAACCAGCTCAAGATACCCCCCAGCAATGGCACCGATTGGAAGTTAAGCTTTCACCCTATTCCCCTCACGACTGGCTGATGGTGTTCCGCCAGGTTCCCCATAAAAAACTGGATATTTTTGTGCCTGTAGATGAGGGCTATCGCCTCAAAAAAATGGGCATGGATGGTTCACGGTCTGGTATGGCGCCAAACGCCATGAAGCTTGAACTCAAACGAGGTGAAACAAAAACCTACTACCTGCGTCACCACACTGCTCCTCTTAACCAACTTAAACCCGAGCTGTGGCCATCACTCAACTACCTTGAAAAGCTGAGCGAACAACGAACGGCTATCAGCTCAATTCAGACTCTCTTACTGGTTGCGCTGATTTTTATCTTTACCCTGACCCTCAGAAACCGCACCCCGGCACTCTATTTATTGATTAGCCATATGCTTGCTGCGAATGTAATGATTCTAATGTGGGAAGGTGAAATTTTTCGATCTATTTCATGGTTAGGAGACCCTGGGCACTGGTTAATCTTAATGACAACCCTGGTGATAGTTACCGGGATCGCCAGCTATCGAACGCTGGCATTGCTACCAATCTACACCCCAAAAACAGATAGATTGATTCTTTCACTCAACACTCTCGGCATTACTCTGGCTATTTATGCGATAAGTGCAGAAAGCTCTGCCCCAAAAACAACCATGGAGCTTGCCGCCTTTTCCTTACTGATAAGCTTCACACTGGTTGTCATTGCCACAGCCTATTGCCTTTATAACGGTATCCGACCGGCTAAAATGGCATTTCCTTCCGCACTGACCATGCTATCTCTTCTCTCATGGTCCTGGTTTACAGAAGCATGGCCAAGAAGCCTGCCTACCTATCCAGAACTTATATTGCTTTCACTGCACGCGGCATTATTACCGCTGTTCTACTGGTATAACCATCAGCAAAACTTACAGCATGCCATGTCCATCAATGCCATTGCCCCTGCCAGTAGAAAACGACGAATATTTGAAACAGCCCTCAGGGAACACCTCCAGAATCCCAACTCTCCACTGGCTGATAGCGAACTCACCCAGAGGGTGCTTTCTACTTTTGAGGAAGTGTTACCCGGGATTCCCGCCTTGATACTTCAGCATCATTATAATGAATGGCATATTACCCTTGGGAACGTATCGAACTACTCACAAACGGCAGCCAGCCTGCAAAGCCAGTTACCCGCCATAGAAAATGACTTACTGAACGTCATCACTTCTGGAACTGAAACAAAGATAAATTTTAAAGATCGGTTCGGTACTATTTACTGGGTTTTTCCGCTGACTGTTGAAGCTGAAGAAAAAATTTTGCTGGTTTTATCTCCATCCAGGCATCATCGAAACGCTACTACATGGCAGACGGCCTGTGACATCAGTAGCCATGCATGCACTCTCTTTCAAGCCAACCGTCAGTCTCTTTTCTGGCAACAGCAGGCCAGCCTTGACTCATTGACAGGACTGTTGAATCGACGAGCCTTTCACCAGGAAGCAGAGAAAATCATTATGGCTACAGCAAATAATGATTCTGCTCAAGCATGCTGCGCACTGTTTATGGACATTGATAACTTCAAACAACTTAATGACCAGCAGGGTCACCATGTTGGAGACCAGATACTTAAAACAACGGCTTTGGTATGTCGAAAAACTCTCAGGCACAAAGACTTATTAGGCCGCTACGGTGGAGAAGAGTTTGTCGCATTATTGCCTAACACAGAGCCCTGGCAGGCATTCCGTGTTGCAGAAAGAGTTAGAAATGCCATCGCAAAAGAACACGCAGACAACAATAAATGGTCCAACTGCAAGCTTATAACCATAAGCATTGGAATGTCAGCCCTTTCCAAGGAAACGAATACTTTAGAAAAATTACTCGAAGATGCCGATGCTGCGATGTATCGGGCAAAACAGAAAGGTAAAAACCGGACATCTATCAGCACAAATCTTATCGATGTTCGCCTACCAGCTACATGAGGCTAGGATTTAACCATCAACACTACCCGAATAAATGAAAGCAATAGCCTGTTACCCAAAATCGTATTCATCTCTCTGAGTAAATATCGTTCAGGAAAGGCTATCAAGACCGAAAGTCTGTGATTATCGTAGATTTACATATAGGGATTCACAGTTCAGGCTGATTAAAATATCTCTCAAAAGAGTCCCCCCGCCTCAGGTTAACTCCAACATGTCGAAAGCAACCGGCCTTCATCACAATGCTCCCGATAAAAAAGAGCAACAGAAAAAGAAGCTGGAAAACGTTGATCTTAAACTGGAAGGACGCGACCTTCGCTGGCTCGAGAAAGTTGCCAGAGCACCACACCAGGAGCCCTGGAGCGTCACCATTCTTCAATTCGCATGGACTGCTGGCCCTGTTACCCTAATGGCTGCCTATTTTGGCTACTATTTTGCCTATGGCGTTATGATGCCTCTTGAACGGGCTTTTTATTTCCTCGGCTACTCCGTTATCGCAGTTGCACTCGGTGTCGGCTACCGTCTTTTTCACAACATGACCCATGGTCGCCAGCAGGCGAGGGACCGAATAAGCCTTCTGAACCTGATCGACCAGATTCCCGAGCTGATCTATCAGGTTCGAGACCTTGGTCAGGTGAATATGACAGAAGAACAACGTCGTATTCACTCTGCCGGCATTCTATTGCGCAAGCTTGATCTTGGGCCCGAGTGGGTTTCTACGGCGATTGAAGACCTGACCGGTAACCAGCAGCTGGCAAAACAGGCAGAGCGTATCGAAATATTCCGCCGAGCCGGGCTGTACAACCGGATGCAGGACATTGTTGAAGAGGCCAGGGAGGAAGCTGATAAGGCCTGGATCTCTCTCAATGAGAACCACCCCCGAACCGCCGAGGCACTTAAAAAGCGCCTTAATGGTGTTGTTGCCCGCCCCCATGATGGACAAAAACGGGAGCCCCTCTTTATTGAGCGGGTTCTTTCCGCCATTGAGGAAGGCAATGAAAACCTGATGACACTGCACGACGTGGAAGAGATACTGACGCTGTGTTTTGAGCTGATCTGCGGCCGGGAAATTGCCTATCTGAAAATTGAGTACACCGGCCACTGGGATCTTGCCAGAGCCCTGGATAAGCTGGAGGAAGAACGAAACGACCTTCGCATCAGCCGCGCAAGGGTATACTCCCGCCTGAAGGCATTAACCACTTACTTGAATAACATAGGTATTCCCTCAGAAATTGGCAGTGGTAACGGCTTAAGCACCCACAAACTGCTGGCCATCGCTACAAAGTCCCTGGACAATCTGAGTCTCCAGGTTCGTGAAGCCCGTCAACTGACCCTTTCCAGCCCCCAGAAAAAAGGGGCAAAAAAGCACCTGCTGACACTAACAACAAAGAGCCAGCAGCTGGAAAAAGCGCTCCAGATCTATAATGAAAGCCACAGGGCCTACCTGAAACAGGGACGGGACAGCCTGCTATTGAAGCGGGCTTTGAAGAACTGGCAAAAGCTATCCAGCAAGTATCAACACCAGAATAATGAAAACCTGAAGCGCAGCCTGACCATCTCCGAACAGACGATTTTCCTTGACGATGAAGATAAAGCTGAAGTCACGCAGCGTATCCGCCAATACCTGAATGAATCACCCGATTTATCTAAGGTTATGCTTGAAACTCTCCAAGCTGACGAAAACAGCCAACAAAACTCAATACCGTCAGACTCTGAGAAAAGACTGACGGAAGCGCGTGCCCGAGATATTGCCATTGAGATCGCAACCATTCTCGACCCTTACATTCACCTTCACGACCCACAGATACAAAGGGCAATTGAAAGTGCCAATGCCATCAGTCTGGCCAATATTGAACCGGGAATGAGTGCACGGACAAAAGCGGCCTGGGGTGAAGCCATGGCAAGTGCCGTGGAAAAGAACCTTGCGGCCAGTGCTGAGAAGCTGGCTCAAAACCTGATTCGTTATTACCGGGTCCCACTCAGTGATCAGACGATCAACTTTCTGGTTAAAACCTATAATGCCAGCCTGGAAAGACTTCAATTTATTGCCCGCTATGAAACACCACTGAGTGCTTCCTATTCTCTGGATAATGTCTCAGCTATGGAAGTTCCTCAACCCAAAGACAACTGGCAAATCGATCTTTACAACGCTAAAAAAACCATTACCCGCTTAAGCTTAAAAGGCATGGCATAAGCAGTGATCCACTGCATCTAGCAGTCCGTATCGCCATGCAGTAGGCAATAAGTCAAACAGTGTGCGGCATACCGAAATATACCTACTTTTTTACATGAGGTACTATAGTTCGTTGATTATTTATTGCCCAGATTCGCTATCAATAGCACGCAGACTTCACCACACGCTTTTTTTCAAGTGACGCCACTGGAGCCGGAACACCATCCGATTCCAGTTGTCCTGATGGGAGCCGCTGGCTGAAGCCCCATTTACGTTCTATGATGCAGGTAGCTGGGCGTATCTCCTGATTTCACCTGTGGAGGAGTCTTATGATTCTGGAAGAAGTCATAGATCTCTCGCGCTTTCAATTTGCCATTACTGCGCTCTATCACTTTCTATTCGTCCCGCTGACGATTGGAATGACCTTTATTCTGGCGATCATGGAGTCCGTCTATGTTATGACGGGCAAACAGATCTATAAAGACATGACCCGTTTCTGGGGTAAGCTCTTCGGTATCAACTTCGCCATTGGTGTGGCCACCGGCCTTACCATGGAGTTTCAGTTTGGTACCAACTGGTCTTATTACTCCCACTATGTCGGCGATATCTTTGGTGCCCCACTGGCCATTGAAGCCCTCATGGCATTCTTCCTGGAATCTACCTTTGTTGGCATGTTTTTCTTTGGCTGGGACCGTCTGAGCAAAGTTCAGCACCTGGCCTGTACCTGGCTGATGGCCATTGGTACCAACCTGTCTGCGCTCTGGATTCTGATTGCTAATGCCTGGATGCAGAACCCGGTAGGTGCAGAGTTCAACTTTGAAACCATGCGCATGGAGATGACCAGCTTTGCTGACCTGGTATTCAACCCGGTTGCACAGGTTAAGTTTATTCATACCGTAGCGGCAGGCTACACTACTGGCGCTATTTTCGTACTGTCCATTTCCGCCTACTACCTGCTCCAGAATAGAGATATCGGCTTTGCCCGTCGCTCTTTTGCCGTTGCTTCAGGCTTTGGTTTAGCTGCCATCCTGTCCGTTATCCTGCTCGGTGACGAGTCCGGTTATGAGCTGGGTGATGTTCAGGAAGTAAAACTGGCTGCCATTGAAGCAGAATGGGATACTCATCCTGCTCCGGCCAGCTTTACCGTCATCGGTATTCCTGACCAGGAAAATATGGAAACTGACTACGCCATCAAGATTCCATACGTGATGGGTATTATTGCTACCCGCTCCCTGGATGAACAGGTCGCCGGTATCAAAGACTTGATTGAAGGCAAAATCCCACGCATCAAGAATGGCATGATTGCCTATGAATTACTTCAGAAGCTGAAGGCTGGTGAAGATACACCTGAGAACCGAGCTGCATTTCTTGAAGTCGTCGATGACCTGGGTTATGGACTGCTGTTGTCCCGATATACGGATGATATTCCATCTGCCTCGGATGCCATGATCCGTCAGGCAGCTGAAGATGCCATTCCAACAGTATGGCCTCTCTTCTTCGCCTTCCGTATTATGGTCGGCTGTGGTTTCCTGATGCTCCTACTGCTGGTCACAGCGTTTGTGAAAACCGCCCGCCGTTCGGAATACAAGAGTCGCTTCTTCCTGAAGCTCTGCCTGTGGTCGTTACCATTGCCCTGGATTGCCAGTGAAATGGGCTGGTTTGTTGCGGAATTTGGCCGTCAGCCCTGGTCTATTTCAGGTATCCTGCCAACCTATCTGTCAGCTTCAACACGAACCGTTACTGACCTTTACCTGAGCATTGCTGGATTCACGCTGTTTTATGGCATTTTTGCCATTGTTGAAATCTGGCTTATGGTTAAGTACTGCAAAATCGGCCCCAGCAGTCTGCATACAGGCCGTTATCACTTCGAACAAAAACAGGCGATTGCTGATGGCGATCTTTCCAGCAACCTCCAGGGAAAAGCATAAGGAGTGATGACAATGGATTATGAAGTTCTCCGATTTATCTGGTGGGTTCTGATTGGCGTCCTGTTTATCGGTTTTGCCATCATGGATGGCTACGATCTGGGTACTGCCAACCTTCTGCCATTCATGAGCAAAAACGACACTGAGCGTCGTATCATGATTAATGCTGTCGCCCCTCACTGGGACGGTAACCAGGTGTGGCTGATTACTGCCGGTGGTGCGCTGTTTGCCGCCTGGCCTACTGTATATGCGACAGCCTTCTCCGGCTTCTACTGGGCAATGGTTCTGGTGCTATTCGCCCTGTTAATTCGCCCGATGGCATTTGACTACCGTTCCAAACTGCCTGACCCACGCTGGCGCAATGCCTGGGACTGGGGACTGTTTGCCAGCGGTATTGTTCCTTCCATCGTATTCGGCGTGGGTTTTGGCAATATCTTTGTTGGCTTTGAGTTCCAGCTTGATGGATTCATGCGCTCCAGCTTTACCGGCTCATTTTTTGACCTGCTCAACCCGTTTTCACTGTTGTGCGGCATTGTCAGTGCTTCCATGCTGACCATGCAGGGCGCTGTCTGGCAGAAAATGCGTTCTGGTGATCCGATCCGCCATCGAGCAGCTGCCGTTGCCCGTTATTCTGCCATCCTGACACTGGTTGCTTTTGCTATTGGCGGTTTCTGGCTTGCTCATATCAATGGCTATCAGATCACCAGCATTGTGGATACAAACGCCCCATCCAACCCTTTGAACAAGACCGTCATTCTGGCGGAAGGTGCCTGGCTGAATAACTACAGTCTGTACCCGGTCATGATGATCGCACCGGTACTTGGCTTCCTGGGGACAATTGGCGTCATTGTATTTTCTGGCACAAAACTGGATGGTCTGAATTTTACGTGTTCATCACTGGCTCAGGCTGGAATCATTATGACCGCGGGATTCAGCCTCTTCCCGTTTATACTGACATCCAATACTCACCCTCAGTTCAGTCTGACGCTCTGGGATGCTACCTCCAGCTTTATGACCTTGGCGATTATGACCGGAGTTGCTGTGGTATTTGTGCCCATCATTCTCGGCTATACCACATGGTGCTTCTACAAGCTCTGGGGCCGTATGACCGCTGAGCGCATTGAACAAGAAAGTCATTCACTTTACTGAATATAGAGGGAGCTGAACAATGTGGTATTTTGCATGGATCCTTGGTGTACTTCTGGCATGCGCTTTCGGCATCATTAATGTAATGTGGTATGAGTTCCACACTGATCACTTTGATGAAGAGACCGGAGCACCTCGGCATAAGCCTGAGTAAAACCAACACTCTGATAGCCTGATTGTTTATATGCACCCCTGTCATTTGATGGGGGTTGTTTATTTCAAGGTAATAAAAAAGCACTCTCAAGTGGTTTGATACTTGCACTATTAGTACAATACCTCTCCATATAACCGCTAATCGCCGCACGACCCACTCAGTTAAAAGTAGCTATTTTTATGTCCGAGAGAGATGACGAACAAAGCTTCCAGGAAGCAATGAGTGACGTACGACCATTAAGCGGAAAGAAAAGCAATAAGACACATACAGGTATCAGTCGTAAGCCAAACACGGACGTCCCTGAAAGTACGCTTAGGGCTCGCCGAAGAGCCGCTGAACAGGAAAAACCACCGGCTGGAGCAGCACTCTCCGAGTCATGGATTGAGCCGGTCGATCCCGAACAGTTTATTGAGTTCTCTCGACCCGGAATCCAGACAACCAGGCTCAGGCAGCTACGTCAGGGGATGATTCCCGTTCAGTTTCAAGTGGATCTGCATGGCTATAAGATTGATGAAGCCAGAGAGTTGATCAATGAGTTCATCCAGGTTTCCCGCTTCCGTGGACTGACCTGTGTGCGCATTATCCACGGCAAGTCTCACCGAAGTAAAGAACGTCAGTCGACGTTAAAGAGCCATACTAATCACTGGTTAAAGCAGATGCCGGATGTTCTGGCATTTTGTTCTGCACCACCTTCAGAAGGTGGAACGGGTTCAGTACTGGTCCTATTGAAACGAAAATAATGCATAACATTTCACAGCAAACCATAAGAACAAATGCTGCTTATCGTCCGATATCAGGCATGATATTATTACTTCAATCAGGTCTATGATCTCTGCCTAAAATGCGTTGTATATCACCCAGTCTTTACACAGCTAACTGCCACTACCCGGCTGAGCGCTATTGGCGCACAGGCCTCTAGTTCCCCCCTGCCTGCCTTTTGCTGGAAAAAGAACACAACCAGCCTAAGTTTATTTATTTTGATCTCTTGATCGGGGGAACCCCTATGTATTACTGGTTTATGTTGTTTCTGGCCATCATTACCGAGGTGGCCAGCACATCCTTTATGAAAATGGCATCAGGAAGCAGTCCTGTGATGGGCTATACACTGATGGCTATTTTAATTTCCATTTCCTACTTCTTCCTGTCCCAGGCGGTTCGCAAAATCCCCCTGGCGATTGCTTATACCATGTGGGAAGGGCTCGGCCTGTTACTGATCAGCCTGATGTCCTGGTATTACTTTGACGAAACGTTCTCAACTAACAAACTGATTGCCATGGCCTCACTGATGACCGGCATGGTTTTGATGAACCTGGGGGAGAAACTGTCGGAAAAGCAGGAACAGGAAAGTAAAGCGCAACCGACCAATGAGAAGGAGCTGCAGCCATGTCAGACCATCTGCAACTGATTGCTATTTTCTGGGTTGTTGCCGCTTCAAGCTGTGACATTATTGGTAATGTACTGACCAAGCTGTCCAACGGCTTTACCAAAAAGCGGTTCGCCATGATGGTGATGATCGTACAGATTGCGGCCTTTGTTTTCCTGTCCTTTGCCCTGGAAAGCATTGATCTCAGTGTTGCCTACGCACTTTGGGGAGCACTTGGCATTATTGCCACTTCAATTATTGGCAGAATGATGTTTGGAGAAAGTCTGCATCCAATTAAGGTGCTGGGTATAGCAACCACCCTGATTGCCATTCTATTTCTCAAGCTATCTATGTAATGGTAGTGAGGGCACATCATCATGATGTGCCCCTTAACACTAACTCAGCACCCGGTAGCAGCGGTAGCAAACTCCCATCGCCGCAATAAAATAAGCGAAAACCATTGCCAGCCAGAACCCTTTTACACCCATCGGTGCAGTGAAAACATCAGTGTTTGCCAGGAAATACCCTAATGGCAGCATAATCACCCAAAGACAAGCGAGCATGATCAGCATCACTGAAAAGGTATCCCGATACGCCCTCAGTGCCGCCGCACCTACCTGCTGAATCACTGTTAACAATAAATACAATACCACCAATCCCATCAGTGATTCGGCCAGCGTGGTAACAGCAGGATCCTGGGTATATAAACGAACAATTGACAATCTCTCCCACCAGACCACAGTCCCCAAAACGCACATAGCAATCAAGGTAAAAGACAACCCAACCAGAGAAGCCAGATTAGCCATGGAACGATGCCCTGAGCCGATATGGTAGGCTGCTCTTATGGTCACAGCCCCACCAATAGTAGAAGGAACCATCATCAGTAATGTCGAAACGTTAAAGACTATCTGGTGCGCTCCCACAACAACATGCCCGTGGGATGCCAGTAAAAGGGTGATCACCATAAATACCAGAAACTGGCAAAACAGAGTAACCGCAATGGGCAGCCCAACTGCAATCAGAGCTTTCAGCTTTTCCAGGTCAAGATCCAGTGCGTAGCACAAGGGAGATGTTGATTTCAGTGCCTTGTTAAAACAGATATAAGCCACCATAAACAGCGGTGAAAGCCACATGATAACGGCTGTGGCGATACCACATCCTACACCGCCCATTTCTGGCAGGCCAAATCGCCCATATATCAGGGCATAGTTCAGTGGGATATTGATCAGCAGCCCCAGCACGTGGGCAACCATCACGGAACGGACATAACCCTGCCCCTCCAGATAGCTTCGCAATGCCTGACTCAAAGCAACGCCCGGCATTCCCAGGGCGACAAATGTTAAATAACCTGAGGCAATTTCCCGGACAGCACTACTGGCATCCACATAGATCAATAGTTCGGAAAAAACAGACAGCAATGCCAGACCGACAATCCCTGAGCCTGCAGCCAGCATTAGACCCTGCTGTCCCATAGCCGCAATATCCCGTAGCTTTCCCGCCCCATAAAGCTGAGAGATAAAAGCCGTTTTCCCCATCAGCAGACCAACAAGAAAAACATTGACGGGAATCCAGGCCGTATAGGCTATGGCTACGCTGGCCAGATCAACGGTGCTGTACTGCCCTGCCATTAAAGTGTCGATGAAGCCCGCAAGTGACATCACCAGATATGAGCCCATCAGGGGCAGTGAGAGCTTGAGGAGCACCCTGAACTCTCGAAGAATACAATGATTGTGAAATAACATACTTCAGCCAGCTGAAAAATAATCCATAAGCAAGCCCCATGCTCTGATTAGAGTGGGTACTGTTTGGGAATTCAATGAAATAAGAGTGCTGAAGTAGCTAGTAGATGACCGGCTGAGGCCAGCCAGTGTTAACAAGCGCAGAGACAACCGCCGCATAAAGCAGAGTGACTGTCATTGTGTTCTGGGCTTGTCGAATCATTATCAGTAAAAAGCGGGTAATAGTGTTGGCGTCAACCTTAAATAATCCCAAGCTTCTTTGCAATAAGACATGATCGAAAGTCTTGGAGAGTATTTCAGACAAATTTGAAACATTGTTAACCGAATCATGACTGGCTACAGTGAATGAATAGCTCCTCTTAGCTTCTATTTAACAGGATTTTCTATGAAGGGTATTCAATACTTCTTTCTGACAGGACGTTTAGCCATTATCGCCAGTATCATCGCCCTACTTGCCAGCTGTGGTTTCAGCAAATCCTTTATCAGCAGTGCACCGGAGATTGGGGAAAGTATTGGCGGCCCTCAAAAAGTGATGCGTTATCCTGAGTTCGCTATTACATTTGACCCAAGAAATGATGTTCAGCTGGGACAGGTTGATTATGTCGTGTTAATCCCTTATCGAGCCAGCTCCGGTGAGACTCAACATAACAAAGTACAGCCGGGTAAGTTCAGAATGGGGATCTCCCTCTTTCCCTATCAGAAGGGCCTGACACTGGATCTTTCTCAGGTCACTATTGAGATTGACGGCAAACACTATACAACAACCAGTGTGTTCCCATACCCATATGCTCATTACCCCACTGAGCAGGCCAAACGCTTCTCCGATAAAATCCATGGCTGCCCGGAATCTCAGCCCCGGGTCTTTCAGGGCTCGTTACCAAAGCAGCCCATAAACCTGGAAGCCAATGGCTTATGGAGTTGCTACGAACTGGAATTCAGTGTGAACACGCCTTCACCGAGAACGCATTTTAAAGTTGATCTGAATGTTAATAATGAAAGGAATCAGTTAGTGCGAGCAATAACCATTCCCTTCTCCCCATATAATTGGGGGCATAGTGATTCTTTTCCTTAAAGTAACGTTTTGAAAGAAAGTGAGAACAACCACCGCATACTGTTCTCACTTCCAAAACAGCCGCTACTTAATCTCACCCGATTCAATTTTCTGAATAAGCGCTTTCAGCTCCTCTGGAATACTGGCTTTGGCATTGGTAGCAAAGTTAAACATGACACCCGTTGCGGTACCTGTTGTGGTCACTCTGTTCATGCTTTTGCTGTAAATCGCATACTCCATGATAAAACGATCTTCCTGCACATCACTCACCCTTGATCCCACCAGCAAAGTATCCGGATAAGTCACCGGAGCCTTATAAAAGCACTGGGTATGACTGATCACAGGACCTATACCACTGCCCTTCGCTTTTTCCATTACCTGTATTTTATCGAAATAATCGATACGGGCCGTTTCAAAATAGCGGAAATACACGACATTATTAACGTGCTGAAGGGCATCCATATCCCCCCAGGCTACGGGTATTTCAGTGATAACGGGGTAGTCTTCCAGCAGGTGCTCCACAGTAATTACTCCTTCTTGTTATCTTTCAATTAATGTGTGCATTTAACCATTCACAGGCAACGATAAATGGAATTCAGTGAATTCACAATATATTCACGCTCACGGTAATTTCCGAAATCGGTTACGGTTTATCATTGACTGACTTCGAATGACCGTTCTGTTAGCATGAATATCCGGCTACAAGGCCCTCAACCCTTTTATTTATTGGAGGACCAATGTCGGAACATTCCCAGGATTTCGCTCACTCTCCCGTTTCAGCTGAAGCCCGCAAAGGCTTTTTCCCCATTCTGGTGGTAATGGTTGGTTTTACCTTCTTCTCAGCCAGTATGTGGTCCGGTGGAACCCTGGGACAAGGTCTGGACTTTTCCAGCTTTCTGATCACTGTGATGATCGGTAACCTTCTGCTCGGTGCCTACACTTCAGGCCTCGCCTGGATGGGCAGCAAAACCGGTCTTTCCACCCACCTTCTCTCAGAATATGCCTTTGGTAAAATCGGCGGCAAACTGACGTCCCTGGTGCTGGCCGCTACTCAAGTGGGCTGGTTCGGTGTGGGGGTAGCCATGTTTGCTCTTCCGGTGAACAAGGCAACCGGCATCAACACAGAGATTCTGGTGTTAGTCTCAGGCTTCCTGATGACAGTGACCGCATTTTTTGGTTTCAAGGCACTGACCATCCTCAGTTTCATCGCCGTTCCCGCCATTGCCCTACTGGGTGGTTTCTCCGTCAAGGAAGCTGTAGACAGCGCCGGAGGCTTGTCGGCGTTGATGGCCATCGAACCAACAACCACAATTACGTTTGCCAGTGCCATCAGTATCTGTATCGGATCGTTTATCAGCGGTGGTTCCCTGACGGCCGATTTTACCCGATTTGCCCGCACACCAAAAATTGCGGTCAGCGCGACACTGATTGCCTTCTTCCTGGGCAACAGCCTGATGTTCACCTTTGGCGCCGTTGGCTCCATGGTCACTGGCCAGGCCGATATTGCCGAGGTTATGTTCCTTCAGGGCCTTATTCTACCAGCAGTGATCACTCTGGGCCTGAATATCTGGACCACGAATGATAATGCACTTTACGTTTCCGGTCTGGGCTTTGCCAGTATCACCGGCAAGAGCAAGAACCTGATCGTGATGATCAACGGCGCTCTGGGAACACTGTTCGCCCTGTGGCTCTATAACAATTTTGTCGGATGGCTGGGACTGCTGAGCTCTGCACTGCCGCCCGTTGGTGCCATTCTGCTCGCCGACTACTTTCTGGTAAGAAAAGGCCAGTACCCTGACTATCAAAAGGCTTCATTTGCCACCATCAACCCTTCAGCACTGATTGCCTGGATTGCCGGTATTGCCGCCGCAACACTGCTGCCGGGCATCGCCCCCATCAATGGCGTTGTGGTGGCGGCTATCAGCCATATCCTGCTACAGAAAGCACCTATTTTTCAGGGACGCCTTGCTCACACTGAGACTTCGTTATGAGACTTGAAAACGTTCGCCTGCACCAGCAGCAGGGCCTGTTTGATATTGACATTGATAATGGCATTTTCACGGCCATCACGCCTGCTGGCACTGCCCGAAACGAAGGTGTAGAGGTCATTGATGGTAATGGACAATTAGCCCTGCCGCCCTTTATCGATCCACACGTTCATCTGGACACTGCTCTGACGGCCGGAGAGCCGGTATGGAATCGAAGCGGCACTTTATTTGAAGGCATTCAGAACTGGTCTGAGCGGAAAAAAACGCTGACCCGCGGTGATGTTAAAAACCGGGCATCAAAAGCCCTGGAGTGGTACATCGCTCAGGGTATTCAGCACGTTCGCAGCCATGTTGATACCACTGACCCATCGCTCACCGCCCTGCATGCCTTACTGGAACTGAGAGAAGAGATGCGGGACCTGATTGATATTCAGCTGGTCGCCTTCCCCCAGGAAGGTATCCCCTCTTTTCCAAAAGGCGCTGAGTTGCTGGAAGAGGCTCTGAAGCTGGGCGCAGAGGCTGTTGGAGGTATCCCACACTTTGAATACACCCGAGAATATGGCATCGAGTCCCTGAAATCCGTGTTTGATCTGGCCGAGAAATATGATCGCCTGATCGACATTCACTGTGATGAGATCGATGACGAACAGTCACGATTCGTAGAAACAGTAGCTACCCTCGCCCTTGAACGCTCCATGGGGCAAAGGGTCACAGCCAGTCACACAACGGCAATGCACTCTTACAACAATGCCTATGTTTTCAAATTGATGCGCCTGCTGAAAAATTCCGGAATCCATTTTATTGCCAACCCGGTTACTAATTTGAATTTACAGGGACGCATGGATACCTATCCAAAACGCCGGGGCATCACGCGAATCCCTGAGTTGCTGGAAGCCGGTGTCAACGCCTGTTTTGGTCAGGATGACATTGTGGATCAGTGGTTCCCCATGCAGGGCTGTAATATGCTGCTGGTGCTGTTCACCGGCCTGGTGGGTTGCCAACTGACCGGTTTTGACCAGATTAACCAGGGCATCAACCTGATTACCCACAACAGTGCCCGCTGCCTGAACATTCAGGACCAGTACGGT
This sequence comes from Endozoicomonas sp., assembly GCF_965196975.1. NCBI lineage: Bacteria > Pseudomonadati > Pseudomonadota > Gammaproteobacteria > Oceanospirillales > Endozoicomonadaceae > Endozoicomonas > Endozoicomonas sp. The sequence goes on along the minus strand of NZ_OZ239981.1, from coordinate 1,267,206 downwards.
ATTGAGGTTGGTAAACCGGCAAACCTGATTATGCTGGACTCTGAGAGCGTGTTCGATGCGGTACGCCGCCAAGCTTCGGTAACCCACTCTATCCGTCATGGAAAACTGATTGCCAGCACTGCACCTGCCAGAACCCGACTCTATCAATCCGGACAACCCAGGGATATCAGCCTAGCCTACTCAATATAAGCGCTAACCAGCCGTCTATATCCCTCGAAATGCCTCTCCTGTCACATCCACTGTGAGAGGCCACTCCCTCCTTTTTTCTAACAGTATATGCCTTGGTTGAAACTCATTCTCCTGTAACCTGTCTATATTGATTCGGTTATCTCAAAAATCTGGATGTACCGATTCATCCCGAGGAAGTTTACATGGCGATAAAAAAATGGTTTCTTGTCTGTGCCCTGTCCGGAGCAGCCACACTGGTTTTTGCCTACCCCGATGCTGACCGGCAAGGCAAGGTCTACAAAGGGCTACAAGATGTTCATTCCATTGCTGATTTTCAGGGCATCAATCCGCAGGATACAACCCTTCGCTGGGAAATCGGTGATAACAACCTGATTGAGTGGTTGCTGGCCCCTTGGGACGAGTCAAAAGTCAATGAAGCCTTTGACGCCTACCGACAGGAATATGGGTCGATAGCTGAAACTGCTGAAAAGGTTGTTTATGGAGCTATCGCCGGAAATTTTGATGCCTCAGGACACCAGATCACAGATGATGAACTTAAACAGCTTCTGAACATCGTAAAACAAACCGATTTCATTCAAACCTTTCACTCGGAAGCCAGAGCAATCACTACCGCTGATACCGATGCTCAGTTTTTTCCGAGTGATGTGTTTTTTACCAACAATCTTGCCCAGGCCTCTAATGTTGCAGCCAATCAAAAGTCTTCAAGTACACTGATTCCAAGAAATACACCCGTTTTTGTTCTTGGGCAGCTCATGACGGTTGACTCCTCAGGCCTGGAACCCGCAGATGACAGCTGGTTAGCACTGTGGCGACCAGAGTTTGGCTTAAAGTTTGCCAAAGCCCGCCATGTAGCTTTCGTCGATAAAGCTATGGCCGATGACTTTCCTGTGACTCCCCAGGACATCGAACCGGATAACAGGCTTAAACTGACTTGTACAAGCCGGGTCAAACATTCAGGGTGTTCAAAGCGCTTCCCTCTGGGAACGCCGATATTTATCCAGGGCGGACAGCACCTTATGGCTCAAAAAGATCAGCAGGAGCCAACCACGATAACCGTCTCTTCCACAAAGCTAAGACTCTATTCTGCTCAGTTATCCTTTGTTAACCTGTCTGTTGATCCAGCAGGAGAGCTTGATCAACAGGTGCGTAAAGTACCTCTACCACTTAGCTATCATAACTACCTGAATCAGTTGAGTAGCACCCTTCTAAAATACCCCACAGAATACGTTGCCCCGGAATACAATGAGAACCGCCATTTTGCTTTTGGGGAGGGCACTATTGGACCTGATGGGGAAAGGGGAATGGATGCCTCCACATTTGCACTGAAACTTATTCAGCCTTTCGGAAAATGGTTACCCAGGTATTCCGTCCATCAAGTTGAAGAGGGGATTAAGAGCTGCGCTACTGAAAAAGCGACTCTGGAAGAAAACTATCACGCCATGCTTGATCACTGCCCAATTGGCAATTTCGTCTCTGTAGGCTCTGGTAATAACATGGCCTGCCTTGGCAGCATTACCCTGGAACAACTTGGCCAGATTAGCCCTGAAGCCAAGGCGGATGCCATAGGCACTGGGGGAATGACCGAACAGGACCGGGTCCCCCTTCTGGCGATGAGCGCAACCGGAATTACAAACCTGGAAGAGGTCATTGTCACCAGGCCATCTGGCACACTTGAAATACCTTCAACCGGTGAAACCCTTCAGGTCTCTTCGCAAACCATGGAGCAACAAGCGGTTTGGTATATCACCGGGAAAGCGGCTGTTTACCCTGTATTTAAATCGGGTTATCTAAGCAGCTATATTCGGGATGGTCGATCACTGACATTCTATAGCTATTTCACACCTAAGCCACTAATTCAATCTGTCAGCCCTGTTCTCAAGAGCAAACTGTAACCCATTTCTAAGAACTCACTATGATCTATACGCTGCCCCGGACAAAGGGCAACGTATAATCCAATGAGCGGATCACTTTGTTAATTTTTCAGGAAAAACAGCGATAAATATAAAGGTAAAATCACCAACCATAATGTATTCCAAGCGGATCAGCCTATGGATAAGTTGCCAAGGAATGGCCACCACCATTTTACACCTAACTCTCCGGGTCTCACAAAGGCACATACTGCTCGAAACCATCAATACAGAAGAGTTATCCCTGTACAAGTTCCTGTCATCTGGTTCAGACCTGACACTCGTACAACCGTTGAAATTTCACAGCGCCCTCTGAAAGCGAGAAAAGTTAAATCCCTTAATAAGTCGATCAAGAAGTCTATTGCAAAAGAAGCACGCAAACACACAGTTAAGAAAGGCTTCCTTCGCAAAGCAAAAGACAAATGCTCACAGGGTTTAAAAGCAATTGGAAAAAGCCTTAAATTTCGTTCCGTACAAGCAGGTGCTTGTGGAGGCGGTGTACTGGGTGGAATAGGAGGAGTAATAGCCGCTGGAGCTATTGCAGGGGGAGCTACAGGAACTGCTGCAGGTCCCATTGGAACTGCCGTAGGTGCAACGGTAGGGGGCATTGTCGGGGTAGCTTTGGGAGTCGGTGCTATTTTTGGCGTAGGTATAATATCGGGTGAAGAACAGTTTCAGGATCTCTTTTCGGAAAAAGGCCTTCCCCATAAGAAGCAATGGATGAAAAACACGTTGGGAAAGGAGGCCATAGCCCTATTACTAAAAGAAGTACCCTCCTTAGAGGATATTCATACCTGTATTCAGGCAATAGATCATGCTCCCGAAAAGCTTCAGGAAATCCTGCTGAACTTACCGAATGATTTACGAAGAAACTATTATCGGAAAAAATTTGAGAAATTTGATGCTATTAGTGGTCTTTATCTTAACAGGGCCATAGAAAGAGGATTACCAACATTAAGAAACTTTATTGAGGAATGGCGATATGATAAAGACTTTAAAGGATTTGAGTTTGCCAATGATCTGGAGTAGTTCAGACTTAATCTGACATTTTCTTCTCATCAAAAGAAAAGGGTTACCGATTTAGAAAGAAGGTGAGTTCACTGAAATCTAAATCATTAAAGGTGACCCTTATGATTCACACCAACCAGAAAATCATCAAGCACAAGGTCGGGCTACTGAACCTTGCAGATGAGCTCGGAAACATCTCTAAAGCCTGTAAAACCATGGGTGTCTCCAGAGATACATTTTATCGTTACCGGGATGCTGTTGATGAAGGTGGGGTCGAAGCACTTCTTGATCAAAGCCGAAGAGTTCCAAACCTCAAAAACCGAGTAGACCCCGCTGTTGAAAAAGCGGTTCTTGAGTATGCGGTAGAAGATCCTGCCCATGGGCAGGCCCGTGTTTCCAATGAACTTCGCAAGCAAGGTATCTTCGTCTCTCCCAGCGGTGTGAGAAGCATCTGGCTAAGAAATGATCTGGGAAGCTTCAAACTGCGCCTCAAAGCCCTTGAAGAGAAAGTGGCTCGAGAAGGAATCATTCTCACCGAGTCCCAGGTCAGGGCACTTGAGCGCAAGAAGCTGGATGATGAGGCCAGTGGTGAGATTGACACAGCGCACCCTGGCTACCTTGGTTCACAGGACACTTTCTATGTTGGAACCTTTAAAGGTGTTGGCCGCGTTTATCAGCAGACTTATGTTGATACTTACTCCAAGGTAGCGCAGGCCAAACTCTATAAGACAAAGACCCCAATTACGGCTGCAGACCTGCTCAATGACCGCGTGTTGCCATTCTATGAAGCTCAAGAGCTACCTGTGCTCAGAATACTGACAGACAGAGGTACAGAGTATTGTGGTCGTGCTGATCAACACGATTATCAACTTTACCTGGCGGTGAACGACATTGAACATACGAAGACGAAAACCCGGCATCCACAAACGAATGGAATCTGTGAACGCTTCCATAAAACGATTCTGCAGGGGTGCTCTCTCTGAATGATTGAAACAATAGTGCTCTATTTTCACAGCTACTATGGGAACACCACTCATAATAGTTAACTGTCATGCCCGCTTCTGTTATTTCCAGCTCTACCAAAAGCATCGTTTTGCAAATTGAAGTTTCTATAGATTCAGGCAACATGCTGAATCTTGAAGATAGTTTACAGCGTGCACTCAATGAAGCCGGGCAGCTTGGAACAAAAGAGTTATTGGGGCTATTTGAATCACCCAATAAAGAACCTATCGTCGTTAATCAGCAGAAGTGGAACTACAAAGGAAAGGTTCTTAAGCACTATGAAACCTTATACGGTCGTATACCTTTGGAGCGCTCCGTATATCAGGGTGTCAGAGGTGGCAGTACTCTGGCAGCACTTGATCTTCGTGCCGGTATTATTGGTTCAGCTACCCCCAAATTTGCCAAGTCTATCGCCTGGAAATACAGCCAGATGCCAGCGCCTGCGGTAAAAGAAGATTTTGAGACCAACCATCAAAGGACGCTTTCAAATTCTTATATCGTAACTATTCAGCACCCAGCAAAGGCGTATTGTTGTAATTTCGAACCGCTTTAAGAAGCGCCTGAAATATGTTCAACCCCTGCTTTTTAGCAGATGATAAATAGCTTCGGATTCGGGTAAACATGGTACCTCCGTCTTCGCTTCTGAAGCAGCCTGAGATCTTCTGCTTAAGTTTGGCCATCCTGGCATCACGTTCACTGCCATTGTTATCGAAGGGAATTGAAAAGTCCGACATGAAGCGCAACGTTTCAACCTTAAACTCAATAAGCCTTTTGAACAGGTTGTAGGCCTTGGTATTCCTGACCTTCTTACGTCCAAGCACCTGTCGTTGTTTTTCCATATAAGCGGTTTCCTTCGTGAGAGCCCTTTGAAGGATTTGGTCGTATATCGTCTCAATGCGAAGCTGTATTGCACCAGGCATTTGAGTCAGACCGGCTGCTTTGTATTTCTTGCAGAAGTGCCAGGAGAGCGTAAGCAATTTCATCAGCCGCAGAGCCAGCTTATTCGCATCCCTATCGACAACTCCCTGAAGCTCTCTCAGATGATGGGCATTACAAAGCACATGCACTGCCGCATAGGCAAAGTAGGACTTCCAATGATCGTGAACCAGAATGCCTGCAAAAGTCAGCAGGATGCCCATTGCATCCATTGCTTCACAACCTCGCCTTTCTGAGAGGTAGTAAAGCGTCCATTGGTCATCTCGCATAATGTGTAACCACCACAGTGAACCGTCAACCCGCATGCCAGTTTCATCCGCTCCTGCAACCGGACTTTCTTGTAAAGCATCGCGGATACTCTGCTCAGTAGAGGCCAGGTTCTCATGGGTATAGGCAACAAAATTGGCAACAGAGCCTGCGCTGACACTCATGCAATAAATAGTATTGAAATACTCAGACACCCGGTGATATGGGATGAAGTGATACTGGTTTAAATGAACAGCCATTGCCTGAGTCACTTCTCCGTATTGAGCAGCGGGTGCTCTCTCAATTTGATAACTGACTCATAGGTTAGCTTCAACCTTTCCAGTCATGAACTCAGACCAAAGTTGTTCCCAGCGCCCCTTACTCTGGATCAGTGCTCTTGTTGTCAAAAGCACTTCCGCTCCTGTTGCTTTCCACCTCATTCCAGAACCACATAATCGTTGCTTTACCAGAGTCTTACAAGCCGCTTCAGTAACTCCTGAACCTATTGGCCAATGGCGTTTAAGCGCCTGATGATAATTCATTAACTGGTGATTGTTTGTAAAATAGCTCACAGCTTTGTAGCGCTTCTCTGTCAGTGCGATTGTCTTTTTCGGGAGCTCGGCTGATTCAATTTCCTGAAGGATTTTTTTGGCTGCTCCACGCTTGTTTTTCAAACTATGTAGCCTGTCTTCAAGCCACTGGTGTCGCTTCGCCTTACTGGTTGGAAACAGTGCTTCCGCTGCTCCAGCTAAATATTCAGATGCATGATAAAAATCGAGTATCTGCCCAGAGGTATGTTGTTTCAAATAACTCCAGTTTTCTCTAGCCCCGTCAGCTACCCCGATGTATGTGGCATTTGGGTAGAGTCGTTTTAGATCTGCAATCTCCTCGTCGAGCTTGCTCATAAAGCTTTGTTTACCATACTCTGGCGAACTGGCTGTATATATCGTGTGGAGCCTGTCTCCATCTGCAGAATATAGGCTCAATGTCCCACACATGGCTTCCCTCCAGCCTTCTTCACAAAGCAGCATGCAGGTTCCATCCAGACCAATGGCTATTGTTTCAACAGGCTCTTTTAGTGGAGGAAGGTGGTAGTGAGTGTCTTGCTGGTCTTCAATTAATGCACCTACTCTGTCCGATAAATGCTTGATATAAGAATTTGAAAGCGTCCTTTGATGGTTGGTCTCAAAATCTTCTTTTACCGCAGGCGCTGGCATCTGGCTGTATTTCCAGGCGATAGACTTGGCAAATTTGGGGGTAGCTGAACCAATAATACCGGCACGAAGATCAAGTGCTGCCAGAGTACTGCCACCTCTGACACCCTGATATACGGAGCGCTCCAAAGGTATACGACCGTATAAGGTTTCATAGTGCTTAAGAACCTTTCCTTTGTAGTTCCACTTCTGCTGATTAACGACGATAGGTTCTTTATTGGGTGATTCAAATAGCCCCAATAACTCTTTTGTTCCAAGCTGCCCGGCTTCATTGAGTGCACGCTGTAAACTATCTTCAAGATTCAGCATGTTGCCTGAATCTATAGAAACTTCAATTTGCAAAACGATGCTTTTGGTAGAGCTGGAAATAACAGAAGCGGGCATGACAGTTAACTATTATGAGTGGTGTTCCCATAGTAGCTGTGAAAATAGAGCACTATTGTTTCAATCATTCAGAGAGAGCACCCTGAGCAGCGGCTTTCACTCCTTGGGGAAACTCAGCGGTGTTCCGTTTACCACAAGGACATACTTTAACGTCTGCCCAGTACGCGGTAACTTCAAATTCTCCGGGTCTACCTGGATCAAAAACCTGTCGCTCAATGTATTTGGTGGGTTTAATATCGATAAGCGAAGACTGGCAACAGCAACATTTTTCAACCTTCAGATGCCTGACATAATCGGGTAAGGCGACACGTCTCAAACAAGAGCCTTGATGACCTTTCTGGCCACCTGGTTTATTGCCTGAAGATGGTCTAAGGCTTTTGGGGTTCGGTGTTTCCTGTGAGGAGCAGGGGGCTTCTTTGGAAGATGTATCACCTTTATCACTCCCTTTTTTACTGGGCTTTTGATAACCATCTGACGATGGTGGCTTACTACTGTTTTGACTGTTTTTATTAACCCTTTCTTCCAGTTCGCTGCAACGTTCCCGTAAAAGCGCATTCTCGGTCCGAAGCTCTTCATTCTCTTTAAGGAGAGCTTCGGTAAACGGAGTAGCTGGGAAGTCTGGTTCCATACTGGAGATTTGTTAGAAAAATTGAGTATAAGATGATGGTCGAAAAATCAGAAAATTCCAGATTTATATGAAGGGTGCTGAATAGTTACCTTATATCAAGCATTTATCGGACAGAGTAGGTGCATTAATTGAAGACCAGCAAGACACTCACTACCACCTTCCTCCACTAAAAGAGCCTGTTGAAACAATAGCCATTGGTCTGGATGGAACCTGCATGCTGCTTTGTGAAGAAGGCTGGAGGGAAGCCATGTGTGGGACATTGAGCCTATATTCTGCAGATGGAGACAGGCTCCACACGATATATACAGCCAGTTCGCCAGAGTATGGTAAACAAAGCTTTATGAGCAAGCTCGACGAGGAGATTGCAGATCTAAAACGACTCTACCCAAATGCCACATACATCGGGGTAGCTGACGGGGCTAGAGAAAACTGGAGTTATTTGAAACAACATACCTCTGGGCAGATACTCGATTTTTATCATGCATCTGAATATTTAGCTGGAGCAGCGGAAGCACTGTTTCCAACCAGTAAGGCGAAGCGACACCAGTGGCTTGAAGACAGGCTACATAGTTTGAAAAACAAGCGTGGAGCAGCCAAAAAAATCCTTCAGGAAATTGAATCAGCCGAGCTCCCGAAAAAGACAATCGCACTGACAGAGAAGCGCTACAAAGCTGTGAGCTATTTTACAAACAATCACCAGTTAATGAATTATCATCAGGCGCTTAAACGCCATTGGCCAATAGGTTCAGGAGTTACTGAAGCGGCTTGTAAGACTCTGGTAAAGCAACGATTATGTGGTTCTGGAATGAGGTGGAAAGCAACAGGAGCGGAAGTGCTTTTGACAACAAGAGCACTGATCCAGAGTAAGGGGCGCTGGGAACAACTTTGGTCTGAGTTCATGACTGGAAAGGTTGAAGCTAACCTATGAGTCAGTTATCAAATTGAGAGAGCACCCTTCTGCAGGAGTTTTATCAACCTGCATTGAGAAAGACGCTGTATACGAGTATTGAGATGATTCAGTCAGATCTGGACGAATGGTTAATTCACTACAATACTGAGCGTACCCATCAAGGTAAGCAGTGCAACGGGAGAACGCCGATAGAAACACTGATTGATGGGAAAGAGATCTGGAAGGAAAAGTTCATAGCCTGAATTTAACCTGACAGACACCTTCTTGAAAATCGGTAACTGTCAGGTCAGGTCTGAACTTCTACAAATGATCAACTCATGTCAAAAATTAATCGTTTAATGGATCTTTCGACGCCAAGAGATAACTCAGGCAATACACGTTTTGATCATGAAAGTATCAAGACTCTTGAGATTCTGGATAGATACTTCTCAAATTCCGATGTCAACCCTGAAGCTGTGATGGCTATCCGAGAAAAGCTGGCAGAACAAATCAATTTATTAGGCTCAAGTCGGCCGACTTAGTCACTGAAACTAAAGATAACCATTATCGTCGCTGAAGCATTGCTTTAAATCGATGGGCAATACCTTTTGCCTTTGGTATAGGGGATATGGTTTCAGATCCCTTGATTCTTTCTTTCGCTTTAATTATACGATCTGCTGTTTCCGGAAACTCTTTTTTGATTAGACCATCATCAACATCCAACAAATTAAATGCAATTGAGATATACATATTCTCTCCTTCTTCAAAAGCATCAAAAAAATCTGAGCTGATAATATTAGGTTTAATCGATGGGTCTTTTCTGGCCCATTCCACCAGCCAGTCATCAATTTTCGAATTTACCGTTTCTGCCTGCTCATAAAGACTCTTCATTGCATCTCGGTTTTTCAAGGCGGTTGTCAGTGAGGTCTTTTGCATCTGATTAATTAATAGTTTTCCTTCTCTGGCTTCAACTTTTCTTGATAAAAGACGTTTATTCGTGTTTTTTAATTCAGACGACTCAGCAGTATTCGCCCATTTAGTGAACGTGCTTTTTTTGTAATCCCAGCAGCCATCATACTTGCTGGACAAGTGACTTTTTTTATCTTTGGTCATTAGTACTATATTTCCCTGTCCCTCTCCAGGTTTGATATCTGCAAAGCTTCTTGGGTTACCATCATCATCTGTTTTCTTAACCAGAAGCGCTTCATTATTTTTCAGAAACGATTGATAAAACGTATCAAGGGAATCTCCCTTATCATGGTCAAACTGCATTTTTACAACCACCATCTCTTTGGGATGTTGTCTAGCATATTCAAATAACTCCCCTAACCCTGTGGTGCTGTCACTGCCATTAACCACTCCGTGGTGAATTCGAAACCCACTCTCTGTACTTGAGGATCTGAGCCTTAGGTCAAGATAGCGCACACCGGAATTCAACTGTTCACTGATGGTTTTGGTTTGAGTGACTGAATAGTTCTTTGCCAACTTGGCTATATATTTAAGCCCTGGCACCTTGCTGAGTCTGGGGAATTTTATGCTGTATGTTCCTGAATCATGGGTTCCATGAAGCGTCATTTCAGCTATTGAACGGTTAGAATCCACATTCGGCTTTCCGGCTCTATTAGCCATTTCTCTGCTGAGTTTAGCGACCTTTTCCTGCCAGCTGGCCAGCTCTTTAGAAGCAGTGCTTTGCTTCGACGGTATAACTTCGGATCTTTTAGAGCTTACTTTTAATTCTGGAGATACAACATAAGCACTCTTCAACTTCTTTTTAAATACTGGCTTTCTGAACAGCCCTTTTGATGGTAGCTTGCACTTCACACCCACTTTCTCACAGGATCTCATTCCCTGAAAACAGGGGAAGCATCCAGAGTCCTCTTGTTGGCTATGTGTTTCCAAAAGTGGCTGGTTCTGAACGGTCAGTGGAGAAGGTCCTTTTTCCATAAGAATGATGAGCTCTGGACTGTTATCTAGATTTTTCTAACCATCCAGTAAACTTCGGCATCAAAGAGGCCTTACTTGACATGAACAGCATAAACAGGAAACCGTTTCAAAAAGGATAAGAGTGTTAAAAATCGCGAGTCGTAACAAAAGAAGGTTCGAAGCAGGCCTGAATCAGAGACCTGCTTTCTGGAAAGTCAGAAAAGTCGATTGAGCCCATCCAGAGCTGCAACACGGTAGGCTTCAGCCATTGTCGGGTAATTAAACGTAGTATTCAGAAAGTAACGGAGAGAATTGGCCTTACCTTCCTGGCGCATCACTGCCTGGCCGATATGGACAATCTCAGACGCCTGGTCACCAAAACAGTGAATACCCAGCACTTCCAAGGTGTCCCGATGAAAAAGGATCTTCAGCATTCCAACCACCTCACCAGTGATTTGAGCCCTGGCCAGTCTGGAGAAAAACGCCTTACCTACTTCATAAGGAACCGCCTCTGCCGTCAGCTCTTCTTCAGTTCGGCCCAGGGAACTGATTTCCGGAATGGTGTAGATCCCGGTGGGAACTTCATTTACAAAGTGCCAGTCCTCACTGTTGCAAAGGTGCGCAGCAGCCGAGCGCCCCTGGTCATAAGCAGCGCTGGCAAGACTGGGCCAGCCAATCACATCGCCCGCCGCATAAATATGAGGTAAAGCGGTCTGATAACTTTCATTAACACTCAGCTGTCCACGACCATCAGGCTTAAGGCCGATCATCTCAAGCCCCATTGCCTGAGTATTCCCTGCCCGGCCATTAGCCCAGAGCAACATATCGGCCTTGAGTTTTTTACCGGATTTAAGATGTAACACCACACCATCATCCATGGTCTCAAGCTTCTGAAACTCTTCATTATGACGAATAATGACGTTCATTTTACGCAACTGGTAACCAAGGGCGTCCGAAATCTCTTTATCAAGAAACGACAGAAGGCGCTCACGGGTATCAATCAGGTCCACCAGCACGCCCAGACCGGAGAAAATCGAGGCGTATTCGGACCCGATAACACCGGCACCATAGATAATCATGCGTCTTGGTGTAGATGACAGCTCCAGAATGGTATCACTGTCAAAAACTCTGGGATGATGAAAGTCGATACCCGGTGGATGATAGGGACGGGAGCCCGTGGCGATCAGAAAGTTGGATCCGAAGAGGCGTTCTGTATTCCCACTGGGCTCGGTCACCTCCAGGGTATGCTCATCGATAAAGGCGCCACGACCGAAGTAAAGATCAATGCGATTCCGGGCATAGTACATGGTACGGGACTGCACCTGCTTCTGAATCACCGATTCAGCCCTTTTCAATACCTTGGGAAAGCTGAACCAGCGGGGATCACCTATCTCACGAAACATGGAGTTGGTATTGAAATCCATGATCTGTTTGACAGAGTGGCGCAGGGCCTTGGATGGAATCGTACCTAAGTGAGTACAGCTACCGCCGACGAAGTTGAACTGCTCGACGACGGCGACCTTTTTACCGAGTTTGACGGCATTCATTGCCGCCCCTTCTCCCGCAGGTCCCGACCCAAGGATGACCAAATCGTATTTACTGACACCCATCTATTCGATTCCCCCGGTTAAACACATTATCTGTTTATTCTTCTTTACAGCTTAAATCTGAAGTGCCCAGAAGGCATAACACCAGAGGTTTTTACCGTCTCTGGTGTCAACACCCAGCAAAAAATAAACCGGGTGAGAAGAGATTACGCCTTTTTACTCGAATTTGAAGCAGTGGCGTCATAAAACAGGTCATCACTCATCTCGGAGAGAGGATCTGTTTTATCTCCACCACCACAAATAACACAGCCGTCTTTCAAACCAAGATTGCTGAGGCCGCCACAGGAGCCTTTGATGGGTTTATTGGCAAAAATCACACCCACTGCCATAGCCGCAATGAGCACCAGAAAAGTACAAAATGTAATCAGCATAATTGTCATAACTGATTCCTCCATTATTTACCATGAAATACCGCTGATTCAGGCGATACCTTGAGCCTGTTGATTGAAACGGTATTTTCCGCTCATGGCTGTTTAACCAGGTAAGGCTTAAAGGCCTCGCTGGTTACAGTTTCAAATCCTTCATCCGTATAATAGGCAAAACGAGCCGCAATACCCAGTCTATTCGCCAGCTCCAGCCCTTTCTCATCACCCAGCACCATAAACATGGTTGCGAGTGCATCGGCTCGGGCCGATGTATCGGCAATGACCGCCACTTCCGCTACCCGCTTGGCTTCAGGCCAGCCGGTGACCGGATTAATGGTATGTGAGTAACGTTTACCATCTACTTCAAAAAAATTCAGATAATCGCCAGAGGTTGCCAGTGCCTTGTCCAAAGGCTCTACCAAGGCTGACACTCCGTTTTTTCCCATTTCAGGACCAATGACCGCCAGTCGCCAGAGTTTGCCATTAGGCTTGACCCCCTGAACCAGGACTTCGCCACCCACTTCTACCATAAAGTCTTCAATACCCTGAGCCCTGAGAGCTGCTGCTGCCCGATCAACACCGTAGCCCTTGGCTATAGAGCTCAGATCAACAAACAACTCCTTTTCCCGGGTCAGCGTTGAGCCTTCAGTATCCACTGTCAAACTCTGATAACCCACCTTGGCAAGGGCTTCCTGAATAGCGGTTTCATCCGGAATATGACCCGGATATTGATCCTCAATCCATTTGACAAATTCTGGTGCATTTGCAAGCTGGTGAGAGTCACTATCGTCGTGGCTCTCTTTGACGGCAGCCCATTGCGTTGGCCCAAAGCCCCACAGGTTCACCAGGGGCCCTACTGTAATATCGTAGGCTCCATCTGATATATCAGAAATCTCCTGGGCTTCCTGAACCAGCTGAACAATATCACTGGACAGTACAAATGGCTCGCCGACCGGGGCCCGGTTAAACTGCATCAGCTCAGAGTCAGGCTTGTAGGTTGACATCCGCTGATCAACATCAGACAGAGCATCATGTACTACTCTCGACACATCCTTTACTGGATGACTGAACAGGGTGGCTACATAACTGACGTTATAGGTCGTTCCCATGACCTTCCCCTGAAAGCTATATAGCCTGGGCCGCGTACTCAACACCAGAAATACTGCCACTATCACAATGATGGCAGGTATCAATGATCGCTTCAGAGATCGGGAAAGCAAGTGAAACTCCTGAAAGTGGTTCAATACGGCGTGGCTCAATCTCAGGAATTCTCTGTACACTGTGTCACACTGAGTGGTACGAAAGGGAAACCACCTTTGTCGACGCTTTATGCAAGATGCTCTGAGAAAGCTTCCGGTTAAAAGTCTGGCCGGATTCTAGCACCTGCTCAGGGGATAATCATCAGGGATTAAACGGAAAGTATTCAGGCAGTTACCCAGAGAATCACCGCATCATCGTCGCTGGTTGAAACCAGCGCATGCCCCATCTCTGCATCATAGTATGCACTGTCTCCTTCAAACAGCTCGATCGGTTGATAATATTCGGTATAGAGCTCAATACTGCCGTGCAAGACCAGTAGAAACTCCTCACCATCATGTCGCACCCACTCTCCATAGTCGTCAAATGAGCGTGCCCTGACGGTGGTACGATAGGGAATCATTTTTTTGCCGGAAAGCTCTGTAGCCAGCAACTCATGTTCATAGGTGCTGGTGGGATGAAGACGCCCCTCACCCTGACGGGTAATATCTCTACGGCCTCCAGCAGAGACCGTTTTCTTTACCGGGGAAAACAGCTGGGGAATATCAATCCCCAGTCCATTGACCAACTTTGTTACTGCAGTGAACGTGGGCGATATCTGCTCATTCTCGATTTTAGAGAGGGTTGAACGAGCCAGACCGGTCTTCTGGCTGGCCTCTTCAAGCGTCAGCTGCTGACTCAAACGAATTTCCCTGACCCGCTTTCCAAGCTCCAGTGGCGCTACAGATGCTTCTGGTTGACTCCCCCCCTCCTGATCAACGCCAACTCTGCGAGTCACTAACACTGCAGGCTTATTCTGTTGTTCCTGTTTAAGAAAATCCGTTGATTCCGGCACGCTTTCCCCCTTTGCCATCCATTCTTATGGGCATTGCCATTGGCTAAACAAAACCATCATACATGGTCTGTCAGGAAAAAACCTTTATGTGAAAACTTGTTTCTTATTGGAAACTTTTTTATTGATGTGAAAGAAAGGTATTGTTACGCTTTATTTTAGGAAAATAGGAATCTTTTGGTCAAAACCCATTAATAACACATTGATTTCTGGTGCCAAGCAGCTTTCTGTTGATTGATCGTTTGACCGATTTCTTGCTGATAAATAACAAAAACAGTCTTAAAGCAGATATCGCAAAAATATACCAACAAATGGAGTCATGGCGATGAGCTTAAGTATTCTCGATTTGTTCAAGATCGGTGTAGGTCCTTCCTCATCCCATACCGTGGGACCGATGGTCGCCGCCAACCGCTTTCTTGATGCCCTGCTCCAGCAAGGGCAGCTTGAGAATACCCGTCAGATCCGTATTGAACTCTATGGTTCTCTGGCCATGACTGGCGCAGGCCATGCTACCGATACAGCCGTGATCCTCGGGCTTATGGGTGAAAAGCCTGATTTGCTGGATCCTGATCAAGCTCCAGAATTGATCAACAATGTCCGCGGGACTGGCCAGTTATTGCTGGCCAGCCAATATTTGATTCCTTTCGTTGAAGATCAACACCTTCATTTTTTGAATGGCCACTCCCTTCCCAAGCACCCTAATGGCATGACGCTGAGAGCTTTTGATGAAGCAGGCCTTGAGCTTTTTCATGACAATTATTACTCCGTGGGTGGAGGCTTTGTACTGAATGAGCAGGAAACCGATCAGACGATTTCTGCAACGGAAATTCAGGTTCCCTTTCCATTTAATAATGCCCAGGACCTTCTGGACATCGGAGATAGAACCGGACTCTCCATCAGTGAAATAGTTCTGGAAAATGAAAAACATCTGGGAAGAGCTGACAATATTCAACAGGCGTTGTTGAATATCTGGCAGGTAATGGACAGCTGCATAAACCGCGGCTGTGAACAGACAGGCATACTTCCTGGCGGCCTTAACGTCAGACGTCGTGCACATCAATTGCATCAGGAACTGTTGAATCGCCCCAGAGACCAGCAGGATCACCTTGAAGTCATGGACTGGGTCAATCTGTTTGCCATAGCGGTCAATGAAGAGAACGCCGTTGGTGGTCGTGTCGTTACTGCACCAACCAATGGTGCAGCTGGCGTTATTCCAGCGGTTCTTGCCTATTACGATCGTTTTGTCCCAGGTAGCAATGAAGAAGGTATTTGTACCTTTCTGGCAACCGCTGCAGCCATTGGCATGCTCTATAAAAAGAACGCTTCAATCTCTGCTGCCGAGGTAGGCTGTCAGGGGGAGATAGGGGTTGCCTGCTCCATGGCAGCAGGAGCCCTCTGCGCTGTGATGGGTGGCAATAACCGCCAGATTGAAAATGCTGCTGAAATCGGTATGGAGCATAATCTTGGCCTGACCTGTGACCCGATAGCCGGCCTGGTACAGGTTCCCTGTATTGAGCGCAATACCATGGGAGCCGTTAAGGCAATCAACGCAGCCCGTCTGGCCATGAAAGGCGATGGACAGCACCGGGTATCGCTTGATGACGTGATTGAAACCATGCGCCAGACGGGGCTGGACATGCAGGATAAATACAAAGAAACCGCCACCGGAGGGCTGGCAGTGAATGTCGTGATGTGCTGAGAGTGCATTGAAACAAAGCCGTTAAAAACAACATTTGTCTTTTATTTCCAATGCTGGCAAGAGTGATTAATAACTAAACAGCCAGCTCAAATAATTTTTATTAAAACCAACGTAAGAGTGAAAACAGGACTACAACATGGCCGTTGAACACACGTCTACTCTGCCGACACTGGCAGAACTGGAACATAACGATGCCTTTACCCATCGTCATATTGGTTCTGACCAGCAGGAGCAGCAGGCCATGCTGGAAAGTCTCGGACTCACGTCGCTGGCAGAGCTGATCAATGAAACCGTTCCGGGCAGTATCCGATTAAAGCGGGAGTTAGAACTTCCCCAGGGGAAAACCGAACAGCAGGCGCTTGCTCAGCTTCATGCTCTTGCCAGACAAAATACAGTGAATAAGTCGTACATTGGCATGGGATATCACAATACCGAAGTGCCCAATGTTATTCTGCGTAATCTGCTGGAAAACCCGGGTTGGTATACTGCTTATACCCCTTATCAACCAGAAATTTCCCAGGGGCGACTGGAAATGCTGCTGAATTTTCAGCAGATGGTTATGGACCTTACAGGCATGGAGGTTGCCAATGCCTCTCTACTGGATGAAGCCACTGCCGCTGCGGAAGCCATGACCCTGTGTTTGAGAAGTGTTGGACGAAGCAAGGCTGCCTCTCAAACCTTCTTTGTTGCCGATGACGTTCACCCTCAGACTATTGATGTCATAAAAACCCGTGCCGACTGGCTGGGAATCAACGTCATCGTTGGCAACCCTTACACCGAGCTCAACGACCACGATGTGTTTGGTGTACAGCTCCAATACCCGGGGACTTACGGTAACATCACCGATATTGAGAGCGTTGTGACCATTGCGCAGCAACAGGGTGCCATGGTTTCAGTAGCCACTGACCTGCTGGCCCTTACATTGCTAAAATCACCCGGAGAGCTCGGAGCTGATATTGTTCTGGGTAACAGTCAGCGATTTGGTGTGCCAATGGGCTTTGGCGGCCCCCACGCTGCTTTTTTTGCTACAACCGGTAAACTAAAACGTTCAGTACCCGGCCGGATTATTGGTGTATCCAAAGACAGCCGTGGCAATACGGCTCTGCGTATGGCAATGCAGACCCGTGAGCAACATATTCGTCGGGAAAAAGCGACCTCCAATATCTGCACTGCTCAGGCACTGCTGGCGAACATGGCTGCCGCTTATGCGGTTTACCATGGTCCGGAAGGGTTAAAAACCATCGCAGGACGCGTACACCGTCTGACCCAGATTCTCCACCATGGGCTCACTGAAATGGGCTTCCAGTGTAACCATACCTTCTTTGATACCCTGACCTTCAAGGTTGGCAGTGAGCAGGAAACCATTATCCAGCGCGCGCTCAAATATGGTTGCAACCTGCGTCGTATAGGCTCTGACCGACTAGGTGTAAGCCTCGATGAAACCTCTCGCTCTGAAGACATTATTGATCTTTTCAATATCTTTATGGGTGAAGGTAAAGAGCTGAATATTGCATCCATTGACCGCCAGATTGCAGCCAATAACAGCCAACTGTCACATACCCAGAGTGCAATCGGGCTCTCAGCAGAACTACGTCGCTCAGACAGCATTCTGAGTCACCCTGTTTTCAACAGTCATCACTCAGAAACGGATATGATGCGTTACCTGAAGCAACTGGAAAACAAGGATTACTCGCTGTTACACGGCATGATTCCACTGGGTTCATGTACCATGAAGCTCAATGCCGCTGCAGAAATGCTGCCGGTTTCCTGGCCAGAGTTTTCCAATATTCACCCCTTCACTCCGAGAGATCAGGTTCCGGGTTACCTGACCATGATCCGGCAACTTGAGGAAGCTCTGGTAGAAATCACAGGCTATGACGCCATCTCCATGCAGCCAAACTCCGGAGCCCAGGGTGAATATGCAGGCCTGTTGGCTATCCGTAACTATCAAAGGGCAAACCAGCAGGAGAACCGTGATGTCTGCCTGATCCCCTCTTCTGCTCACGGCACTAATCCGGCCTCAGCAGCCATGCTGGGCATGAAAATCGTCATTGTCGCCTGTGATAACAACGGCAATGTCGATGTCGATGACTTGAAGGCCAAAGCTGAGGAGTACAGTGATCGCCTGTCTGCCTTAATGGTGACCTACCCTTCAACCCATGGTGTATATGAAGAAGAGATCCGTACCATCTGCCAGATCATTCATGATCATGGTGGTCAGGTCTATATGGATGGTGCCAATATGAACGCCATGGTCGGTGTCTCCCGCCCAGGCGATATCGGCTCCGATGTCTCTCACCTCAATCTGCACAAGACCTTTGCCATTCCCCATGGTGGTGGTGGTCCAGGCATGGGCCCCATTGGCGTCAAGAGCCATCTGGCACCTTACCTGCCTAATCATTCGGTAAGTCCGATCGAAGACCACAATGAAGGGATTGGTGCCGTATCCGCTGCACCGTTCGGCAGCTCATCCATACTCCCCATCAGCTGGATGTACATCACCATGCTGGGCAGCAAGGGGTTAAGGGAGTCGACAGAACTGGCCATCCTTCACGCCAACTACATGGCAAAACGGCTGGGTGATCATTATCAGATTCTCTATCAGGGTAGAAACCATCATGTTGCACACGAATGCATCATAGATATTCGCCCTGTCAAAGAAGCCTGTGGCATTACCGAAGAAGATATTGCCAAACGTCTGATGGATTATGGTTTCCACGCCCCAACCATGTCTTTCCCGGTTGCCGGCACCCTGATGATAGAACCAACCGAGTCTGAATCCATGGAAGAAATAGATCGGTTTATTGACGCAATGATCTCAATCAGGAAGGAAATTGACCAGGTCGCCAGCGGTACATGGCCCAAGGACAACAATCCCCTGATAAATGCTCCACATACCATGGAAGACCTTGCTGAAGAGGAGTGGCATCGCCCCTACAGCAGGAAAGTGGCTGCATTCCCTTCTCCCTACAGCCATAAGGCGAAATACTGGCCAGCAGCTAATCGTATCGACAACGTTTATGGAGACCGAAACTTTATCTGCTCATGCCCAGATATCGAGGCTTATCAATAACTTATAAATTACATTTACAATAAACACAAAATCGACAGAAGGCCCTCAGGTGAAATATTAACCAGAGGGCTTTTTTGGTGTCAGCTGGAATCAGTCATTTACATCTCACAAGAAATCTTTGCACAACTCCCCACCACAAAACAAACCGATTAATAATCAATCAGTTAGAATGAAGCCTGAAACCGTTCTGTTCAGCTAAAATTAGTAGATTAAATACAAGGAAATTTATCCAGGACGGACAGTTTCATGAATCCAAGCACTGGCAGCCAGGTCATAGGCTAT
Source organism: Endozoicomonas sp. (assembly GCF_965196975.1). NCBI lineage: Bacteria > Pseudomonadati > Pseudomonadota > Gammaproteobacteria > Oceanospirillales > Endozoicomonadaceae > Endozoicomonas > Endozoicomonas sp. The sequence goes on along the minus strand of NZ_OZ239981.1, from coordinate 1,247,765 downwards.
CTAAAGAATGCCAACCAACCTTTTGAAGTCACTGACGCTGATGGAAACGCTCGCACTATTAACCCCGGTGATCCCGTATTTCTTGAGGATATCATCGAAAATGGCACCGATGCTGACGTTGTTATTGAGTTAATCAATGGCCAGTTGATCAACCTTGCTATTCAGCAGCAAATCATCATGGGACCAGAAATACTGACTCAACTGACCAACACAGAGTCAGGTTCTGATGGCCAGCAGGAAGATAAAGAAATTCTCCCAGAGCAGGAGGTAGCTCCCCCGGACAATGAGGAGCGTTCTGAGCCCTCGGAGGTCAGTGAACCCGAAGATGCCGGGGGGATTGATGAACAGTTTGTCATTGAGCGTGAGCAGGATCAGACCGTCACATCTTCTCAAACCGAAGCGAATACAGACTCTTCATCAGAACCTGATTCCGCCACCTCAGAAAATGACGCCCCTCCACCGGTTGAAACCAGCACAATAACGTTGAATCAAAAGCCCGAAATTCAAAACCAGAGCTTTCAGGTGAATGAGAATGTTCTTTCAGATGGCTCCGTGGTGGTAGGCACTGTTTCTGCCAGTGATGGTGGAAGCAGTCAGGGTCTGACTTTCAGCATCCTCTCTGGCAATGATGACGGCAAGTTTTCCATCAACCCAACGACTGGTGAGATCACCGTAGCCGGAGAACTGAATCACGAAGCCATCGCCGACTATAGCCTGACAGTAGGTGTGACTGATAGTGGAAATCTTACCGAAAACGCCACGATCATCATTACGGTCAATGATTTGAACGAAGCCCCTGAAGCTCAGGGTGATATCGTAAGCGGCCATGAGAATGAGACGTTAACTCTCAATGTCCTAGCCAATGACACCGATGAGGATGAAACAGATACACCCGCTAACTTCAATCTGGACACGGCAGAAATAACCGATATCAATGGAATTCCCGTAACCGGTCAGGGTTCTGTCAGTATCAATGGCAACCAGCTGCAGTTCACACCGGGCAATGACTTCAACTACCTTCCTGCGGGTAGTTCAGAAACTGTCCTTATCCGCTACCGGATGAGTGATGATCAAGGTGCATCTGCAGAGTCCACAGTCCATGTTACCGTCACCGGTGTCAATGATGCACCCGAAACCAGTAATAACACGCTGATATTGGACGAAGACAGCGCTCACACTTTCTCTCTTTCTGAGTTTGCTTTCAGTGATCTTGATACGGGAGACACACTGGAATCCATTAAAGTCATCAGCTTGCCCAGTGCCGGTGGTCTGGTATTAAATGGCGCAGCCATCACCGCTAATCAGGTGATCAACGCTGCTGATATCCCCAACCTGGTATTCACGCCAGAAGCCAATGACAATGGTATCGGTTATGCCAGCTTTCTCTTCTCAGTCAGTGATGGAAACACGGACAGTTCACCACAGACCATTACGTTTAACGTCAACGCGGTCAATGACGTACCTGTCGCCAGTGACAACACGCTGACCATTCTGGAGGATGGTGCTCACACCTTTACCGCCTCCGAATTCGGTTTCAGCGATATTGATGTAAACGACAGTCTTCAGTCAATCAAAGTAAACACTCTGCCTGGTACCGGCAGCCTGACACTAAACGGGGCAGCAGTCACTGCCAACCAGGTTATTGCAGCCGCCGATATTGGCAACCTGATCTTTACACCCGCTGCCAATGCCAATGGCGTCGGTTATGCCAGCTTCGATTTCTCCGTCAATGATGGAACCGTCGACAGTGCCACCAGCACCATCACCTTTGATGTAACTGCTGTTAATGACGCTCCGGATGCCAGTGATAACACCTTTACGCTGGATGAAGATACATCCCATACCTTTACGGCCGCTGAATTTGGTTTCACCGATATCGATACAGGCGACAGCCTGCAGTCGATTAAAGTTACCAGTCTGCCAGGTGCTGGCAGCCTCACTCTGAATGGCGCAGCGGTCAGTGCCAACCAGGTCATCAATACCGCTGATATAGCCAACCTGGTCTTTACCCCGTCCCCCAATGCCAATGGCAATGCCTACGCCAGTCTGGGGTTCACCGTCAGTGATGGTCAGGTCAGCAGCAGCGGCAACAGCATCACCTTTAATGTCACTCCCGTTAATGATACGCCAACGGCCGGGGATAACACCCTGACCATCGATGAAGACACCTCCCATACATTTACGGCTTCCGAGTTTGGCTTTAACGACATTGATGCGGGTGACACGCTTCAATCGATAAAAATTGCCACTCTGCCAGGTGCTGGCAGCCTGACATTGAACGGTTCAGCGGTGAATGCCAATCAGATCATCGCTGTCGCCGATATTGCCAACCTGGTCTTTACACCCGTCGCAAATGCCAACGGTGCGGGTTATGCCAGTTTCGATTTCTCCGTTAATGACGGAACGGTGGACAGTGCCATCAGTACCATCACCGTTGATGTAACGGCCGTTAACGACGCACCGACCGCCAGTGACAGCACCCTGACCATTGATGAGGACACTTCGCACACCTTCTCCACAGTGGAATTTGGCTTTGGTGATATTGATACCGGTGACTCCCTGCAATCCATCAAAATTACCGGTTTACCCGCTGCCGGTAGCCTGACACTCAATGGCGCTTCGGTCACCACTAATCAGGTCATTACTACGGCAGATATTCCCAACCTGGTCTTTACGCCAGAGGCTGATGCCAATGGCAGTGGTTATGCCAGCATCCAGTTTTCGGTCAGTGATGGTCAGCTCAGCAGCACCAGCCAGAACATTACCTTTGATGTCACTCCTGTTAACGATGCGCCATCAACGGGTGACAACACACTGGCCATTGATGAAGATAATGCCCTGACGTTTGCTGTTTCTGATTTTGGCTTTACGGACATTGATACCGGTGACAGCCTGCAGTCCATTAAAGTCACTACGCTCCCTGCTACTGGTGACCTGACGCTGAGTGGAGCAGCAGTTGTAGCAGATCAGGTCATCAATATTACCGATATCCCCAATCTGGTTTTCACCCCCCAACCCAATGCTAACGGAACCGGCTATGGCAGTTTTCAGTTTACCGTCAGCGACGGCACCGACGAGAGTGCACCCAAAACATTCACTGTAGACGTCAACCCAGTTAATGATGCACCTTCAGCAATTAGTAGTACTCAGACCATTGATGAAGATACTGCCTACCATTTTTCCCCAGCAGAATTAGGATTTAATGATGTCGATACCGGGGACGTCCTGCAATCCATCAAAATTACCAGCCTGCCCACATCAGGCAGTCTTACGCTGAATGGAACACCGGTTAACGCGAACCAGGTCATCAGTTCATCCGATATTACCAACCTGTCATTTACACCAGCCGCCAACGAGCACGGCACCGGTTATGCCAGTATTGCATTTACCGTCAGTGATGGGCTGCTGGAAAGCGCGCCCAGAACCATGACGTTTGATGTCACCTCCATCAACGATGCACCAACCGTTGCTGATATCACGCTAACGATGGATGAAGACACATCTCACGCATTTGCCATTAACGAATTCGGCTTCAGTGACATTGATACGGGCGATACCCTGCAGACCATCCGAATCACCAGTCTGCCTGCACTTGGGACGTTAAAACTGAATAACCTTGATGTTGTTGCCAACCAGCTCATTCTCGCAGCAGACATAGGCAATCTGGTGTATGCACCAGAAACCAATGGCAATGGTCTGGTTTATGCCAGCTTTAACTTCACCGCGAGTGATGGTGAAACCGACAGTACTGAGAAAACCATTACCTTTGATGTTACCTCAGTCAATGATGCTCCTGTTTCCACCGATAACACCCTGACCATTGATGAGGACACTCCACACACCTTCAGCTCATCCGAGTTTAGTTTCACCGACAATGATATTGGCGATACCCTTCAGTCCATAGAAGTCATCAGTCTTCCTGCCAATGGTTCTCTGGCGTTCAACGGCAATCCCGTCACCATCAACCAGGCCATTCCCATCAGCAGTATTGGTAACCTGACCTTTACTCCGGATCTCCATGAGAATGGGACGGACTATGCAAGTTTCTTGTTTACGGTCAGCGATGGTTCGGCCAGCAGTACGCCCCAGAGCATGACGTTTAATGTCACGGCTATCAATGATGCACCACTGGCGGCCAATAACACCCTGACCCTGGATGAAGATTCCGCCCATACCTTTACCGCTTCAGAGTTTGGCTTCAGTGATGTGGATTCCGGCAACACGCTGCAGTCCATAAAGGTGGAAACCCTTCCCGGTGCTGGCAGCCTGACACTGAACGGGGCAGCAGTCACTGCCAATCAGGTTATTGCAGCCGCCGATATTGGCAACCTGATCTTTACACCCGCTGCCAATGCCAATGGCGCCGGTTATGCCAGCTTCGACTTCTCCGTCAATGATGGAACCGTCGACAGTGCCACCAGCACCATCACCTTTGATGTAACTGCTGTTAATGACGCTCCGGAGGCCAGTGATAACACCTTAACGCTGGATGAAGATACATCCCATACCTTTACGACCACTGAGTTTGGTTTCACCGATATCGATACAGGCGACAGCCTGCAGTCGATTAAAGTTACCAGTCTGCCAGGTGCTGGCAGCCTCACGCTGAATGGCGCAGCGGTCAGTGCCAACCAGGTCATCAATACCACAGATATTGCCAACCTGGTCTTTACTCCGGCTCCCAATGCCAATGGCAATGCCTACGCCAGTCTGGGGTTCACCGTCAGTGATGGTCAGGTCAGCAGCAGCGGCAACAGCATCACCTTTAATGTCACTCCCGTTAATGATACGCCAACGGCCGGGGATAACACCCTGACCATCGATGAAGATACCTCCCATACATTTACGGCTTCCGAGTTTGGCTTTAACGACATTGATGCGGGTGACACGCTTCAATCGATAAAAATTGCCACTCTGCCAGGTGCTGGCAGCCTGACATTGAACGGTTCAGCGGTGAACGCCAATCAGATCATCGCTGTCGCCGATATTGCCAACCTGGTCTTTACACCCGTCGCAAATGCCAACGGTGCGGGTTATGCCAGTTTCGATTTCTCCGTTAATGACGGAACGGTCGACAGTGCCATCAGTACCATCACCGTTGATGTAACGGCCGTTAACGACGCACCGACCGCCAGTGACAGCACCCTGACCATTGATGAGGACACTTCGCACACCTTCTCCGCAGTGGAATTTGGCTTTGGTGATATTGATACCGGTGACTCCCTGCAATCCGTCAAAATTACCGGTTTACCCGCTGCCGGTAGCCTGACACTCAATGGTGCTTCGGTCACCACTAACCAGGTCATTACTACGGCAGATATTCCCAACCTGGTCTTTACACCGGATCCTGCCAGCAATGGTGACGGGTATGCCAGCATTCAGTTTGCTGTGAGTGATGGCACTGATCTCAGTACATCCCATACCATCACTTTTGATGTAAACGCTGTCAATGATGCACCAACCGCAGCTGACAATACGCTGACCATCACAGAAGACTCAGCCCATACCTTTGCCAGTTCGGAATTTGGTTTTACGGATATCGATATCGGTGACACACTGCAATCCGTCAAAATCACCAGCCTGCCTCTGCAGGGCAGCCTGACACTGAATGGATCCTCAGTCTCTACCAATCAAATCATTAATACAGCAGACATCAGTGGCCTGGTATATACTCCGGCGGAACATGGTAATGGCTCAGGCTATGCCAGCATCCAGTTTACGGTTTCCGATGGTCAGGCAGACAGTACACCAAACACCATTACCTTTGACGTAACCGCCGTCAATGATGCACCAGAAGCAGCGGACAACACGTTAACCATTAATGAGGACTCCAGTCACTCGTTTCTGGCCGGTGATTTTGGCTTCAGTGATGTCGATTCAGGCAATGCCCTTCAGTCGGTTAAAATCACCACGCTTCCCGTCAATGGAAGCCTGACCCTGAACGGGGTGGCAGTAACGGCAAACCAGATCATCTCAGCGGGCAACATTGGTGATCTGACGTTTAGTCCAGACGCCAACGATAATGGCAATGACTATGCCACCGTCCAGTTCACAGTCAGTGATGGCATAGCCGAGAGCACTCCCAATACCATCACGTTTGATGTTACTCCCGTCAATGACATTCCAGTGGCTGCAGACAACACCGTCACTATTGATGAAGATAATGCCCACACGTTTGCCGCCGCTGACTTTGGCTTCAGCGATATTGACACCACAGACTCTCTTCAGTCCGTCAAAATTACAGGATTACCCTCAGCAGGTCAGCTGACACTGAACGGAATCACAGTCACTGCGAACCAGGTCATCAATAATGCAGATATCCCCAATCTGGTCTTTACACCTGCCACCAACGCAAATGGTGCAGGCTATGCCAGTGTCCAGTTTACGGTCAATGACGGTACCGCCGACAGTGCGCCCAAAGCCATTACTTTTGATGTTACAGCGATTAACGACGCCCCCACCGTTGCAGATATCACCCTCACCATCAACGAAGATGCTCCTCATCCCTTTGATGCTTCAGAGTTTGGTTTTAATGATGTGGATTCGGAGGATTCCCTTCAATCCATTACCATCACCAGCATTCCCGCTGCTGGCAGCCTGACCCTGAATAGTGCAGCAGTGAGCGTTAATCAGGTTATTACTGCCAATGATATCCCTAATCTGGCCTTTACCCCGGCTGCCAATGAAAATGGGATTGGCTATGCCGATTTCCGGTTTACGGCCAGTGATGGTTCCGCAAGCAGCACCGAAAAAACCATAACCTTTAATGTCACATCACTGAATGACGCGCCAGTTACTCAGGATAATGCCCTGAGCATTAATGAAGACACGCCACATACCTTCACGACAACCGACTTCAGTTTTACCGACAGTGATCCGGGCGATACGCTTCAGTCCATCGAAATCATCAGCTTGCCTGCTGCAGGGAGCCTGAAGCTGAATAACACGGCCGTTAGTGTGAATCAGGTGATTAATGCCAGTGATATTGCCAATCTGGTATTCAGTCCTGCAGACAATGCCAACGGCAGCAACTATGCCAGCTTTCAGTTTACCGTCAGTGATGGTTCGGCCAGCAGTACACCGAAAAGCATTTCCTTTGATGTTCAGGCAGTCAATGATGCCCCCACCAGTGCAGACAATACCCTGACCATCAACGAAGATGCTTTCCATACCTTCTCGGCAACAGAGTTTGGCTTCAGTGACGTTGATGCGGGTGCCAGCCTGCAGTCCATCACCATAACCTCATTACCCACAGCTGGAACGCTGGAGCTCAACGGTTCGGCAGTCAACGCCAATCAGGTCATTAATACTGCCGATATTGCCAACCTGGTCTTCACTCCCGTGGCTAATGCCAACGGCACCGATTACACCAGCTTCCAGTTTACCGTCAGTGATGGCAGCGCCAGCAGCACCGCCAACACCATGACCTTTAACGTAACACCGGTGAATGATACTCCTACTGCACAGGATAACAGCGTCACCATAAATGAAGATTCGTCGTATACCTTTGCGACATCTGACTTTGGCTTTAACGACATCGATGCCGGTGACACACTGCAGTCAGTAAAGATCACCACAATGCCAACTGCTGGCAGCCTGACCTTGAACGGTTCAGCAGTCAGTGCCAACCAGAGTATCGCCGCAGCAGACCTTGGCAATCTGGTCTTTACGCCAACCGCTAATGCCAGTGGCAGCAGCTATGCCACCATTGGCTTTAAGGTCAGTGATGGAACCGCCGAGAGCGCTGCTCAGTCCATTTCAGTCAACGTCACCCCCGTCACTGATACACCGGTAATATCCGTCAACAATGATGTTTACAGTAGTCTGGCACTGGATTCTGAGCTCATTACCAATGGTGATTTTTCCGCAACTTCTGACTGGTCATTAATCAACACTGTCAGTATTTTAAATGGTCAGTTGAGTTTCAGTGGTGCCCAGGGTCCTAATGATGGTATTGCCGAGCAAAATTTCACATCCCATCCTGATGTGAATTACAGCCTGTCACTGTCCTATGCAACATCTGGAGCGACCACAGCCCAGTCGGGACTGGTGGAACTGATTGATGCAGGTTCAGGGACAGTACTGGCAAGTCAGACCATTAACACCAATACGGGTACTCAGCAAACGCTGAATTTGAGCTTTACTGGCATTGCCAGTGGAGAGGTCACACTTCGAATCTCAGATACCTCATCGGTAACTGACAGTGTTGACCTTCGAATCGATAATATTTCCATTCAGGCGGTCAGTGCGGCTAACAGCCATATCCCAACCGGGGTTGGAGTATTCGCGCAGGAAGACCAGCTCATAGCGGTAGACCTCAGTACCGTGAACGCAGATACCGATGGATCTGAAACACTGGATATTCAGCTGACAGGTTTACCTGCCGGCGTTCAGATTTCGGATGGCGTCAATACGATCACATCAACAGGAGCCGCTATTGATGTCAGCAGCTGGACACTGGGCAGCCTGACACTCACCACCGCCGCCAACAGCCACGATGATTTCAGCTTTACCGTTACAGCAACAGCAACTGAGACAGCAACCAGTAACAGTGAAGTAACCTCGCAGCTGATTAATGTCCATATTCAGTCGGTCAATGATGCTCCAACCGCGACAGACAACACAATGACGATTAATGAAGACACTGCCCACACATTTGCAGCATCCGAGTTTGGTTTCAGCGACCTGGATACGGGCGATACCCTGCAATCCATTACCATCACCTCACTACCGGCATCCGGAAACCTGACGCTGAACGGCGTTGCCGTCACTGAAAATCAGGAAATCACCACAGCAGATATCCCCAACCTGGTGTACACACCGGCATCACACATCAGCGGAACCAGCAGTGCCGCTATTGGCTTTACCGTCAGTGATGGCACGGCCAGCAGTACACCACAAAGTATTACCTTCGATATTACCCCAGTCACAGACACGGCAACCATTACACTCAATAACAATATTATTGATACAGAAGTTATCAATAACGGTGATCTGGCAACGGCAACCGGCTGGACGACAACAGGAGCGGTAGATGCCACGTTAGGACACCTACAGTTTGGAGCAGCCTCTGCTGCCAGTGATGGTGTGGCCGAGCAGCCGATTTACCTGAATAATAACCTGAACTACACCCTGTCACTGGATTACTACCGTATTGGCGTTGCTCTGCTGGAATCAGCCCTTATCGAAGTCATAGACGAAGCTTCTGGCACTATATTGTTCTCTCAATCGATCTCCACCAGTACGGATATCGTTCAAACCCTTAATGCCAGTTTCACAACAACCACTGCCGGCAACGCCACCTTGCGCATTTCTGATACCAGTTCAGGCGACAGGGGTTCCACTGACCTTGCCATAGATAACATCAGCCTGATGCCACTGGCTGCCAACAATGCAGGCTTTACACCGACGGTATCCATACCAGAAGATCAGCCCATCGCTTTAGATCTGGCGATAGCTACTCCCGATGCTGATGGTTCAGAAACACTGGCAATTGAATTAGCTGGCATTCCCAGCGGTATGGTATTAACTGATGGCACCAACACAGTGACCTCTACAGGTGCCTCCATCGATGTCAGTTCATGGAATCCAAACAACCTGACACTCACGGCGTCCGACAACTACAACACAGACTTTACCGTTACCGCCTTGGCAACAGCCACTGAATCAGCCACCGGAAACTCAGAAGTCACCACACAGACCATTAATGTCCATATCCAACCGGTCAATGATGCCCCAACTGCGGCAGACAACACGCTGACCATTAATGAGGACACGGCTCATACCTTTACAGCAGCGGAGTTTGGCTTCAGTGATGTTGATACCGGTGACACGCTTCAATCCATCACCATCACCAGCCTGCCTACAGCCGGCAGCTTGTATCAACAGATAGATCCAGTTATGGATTTTGCATTCAGTGACTCAAGTGATCCGGTGAATGACACCACTAATAATATCCATGGAACTATACGCTCTGGTGTAGAGTGGCAAAATGACCCCGAACAAGGCTCTGTATTAAGATTTGATGATACTGATGACTATATTACGCTAGACACTGAATACTCTACTGGAAGTGAATGGTCAATTAATGTCCGCTTTAAAAACCCTGATCCGATAGATGATAATCAGGTCAGCCTGTTAACCAGAAGCAGTGGCTTTGGAGATGGACATATAGCCATCAACAGCAATGGTGAGCTTGGTGTATTTGAACGATACCCAGATGCTGACAGCACTGGAGATTTAGTCGAGCTGGGCAGCAGTGATGGGGCATTCTATGGATCAGGTTATATCGTTACTGACCTTGATTCAAACTGGCACACTCTAACTGCTGTGGGAGAAAACAATGAGACTGGTTTTTATATTAATGGTCTATTTGTTGGAACCAGTAACTTTCAGGTAACAAGTGGGATTTCTTCAATAGGTGGAGCTCCTAGCTTATTTGATCCTTTCGCAGAGTTTATTGATGATTTCAAGGTATACAATTCTGCATTGACACCCACTGCCAACCCTGCCGCTCCTGAAGGAGTGAAGTCCGTCAGTATCAATGATGTGATTACTGAAGCGGATGTGGCTAATCTGGTATTTGTGCCTGATGAACACGCCAATGGTACCGGCTACAGCAGTTTTGGTTTTACTGTCAGTGATGGCAGCCTGAGCAGTACTGCCCAAACCATCACCTTTGATGTGACATCCATCAACGATGCACCTTCCGATATATCACTGAGCAACACGTTTATTGCTGAAAATGCCGTGGGTGCGGTGATCGGTACGCTGACCACCACCGACCCGGATGCCAGTACCGAGTCCTTTGGTGTCCATGAATACACCGTCAGCGACAGCCGCTTTGAAGTGGTCAATGGTCAGCTGAAACTCAGAGATGGACAGTCTCTCAACTTTGAAGCCGATGGCAGCACACTGGACATCACGGTTACCACCACCGATGACAACAACACCGGTCTCTCTTATAACGAAACCTTTACGCTCAACATCGGTAACCTCAATGAACCTCCAGAGATCAGTACCCAGAGCTTTACGGTCAACGAAAATACCGCCACCGATGGCAGCGTGACTGTGGGTCGGTTAGTCGCCCAGGATGTGGATGCCGGTGATGCGCTCACCTACGCCATTCTTTCAGGTAATGATGAAGGACGTTTTGCCATCAATGAAACCACCGGTGACATTTCGGTAGTGAATGCCCTTAACCATGAAGCCAAAGACGTTTATAACCTGACGATTCAGGTTCAGGATGGGCAGGGTGACAGCCAGAGTGCTTCCATTGCCATCAATGTTGCCAACGTCAATGAAGCACCGGAGCTGGACCAGGGGTTACAGAACCAGTCTTCAGGTATTACCGCCAGTGTCGGCAATCAGTTCTCTTATCAGATTCCGGTCAATGCCTTTAAGGATCAGGATGTTGGCGACAGCCTCTCCTATGCTGTTGCCGGTATGCCATCGGGTCTGGTCTTTAACCCGATAACCCGAACCATTGCCGGCACACCGAGCGCCACAGAAGTCGGCGACCATACCATTACGGTCACGGTAACGGATGGCAATGGCCTGATGGCTTCCGATACGTTCTCCATGCAGGTTGGTAATGCCAAAGTACTGGAAGGGTCTGAAAATAATGCCGTCAATCTGGCCGCTGAAGCAGGTATTACCAGTTACACCATCACCTCGCTGCCCAACCTGGGAACCATCAAAAAAGCGGATGGTACGACTGTCAACGTTAATGATGTTCTGACCAATACCGAACTGGAAGGTCTGCTCTATGATGCTCCAAAAGAGTATGACAATGTGTCTGATATTGGCCTGCTTTCCTATCAATACCAGGATGGTGGAACTCAGAGCAAATCGGCCCGTATTGTGGTGGAAGCAGTTAACGATGTACCTGATATTACCGCACCGGACAGCAAAGATACCTCAACATTGTCGCTTAATCCTATCAACGGTGTATACGTAGAAGATGATGATATCGGTTCCGATATCATGGAAATTTCATTGTCCGTCAATAGTGGCAAACTGTTCCTGGGTAATACCGAAGGGCTTGAGTTTATCAGTGGTGGTAATGGCGAATCGTCCATGACCATCAGGGGGCGCCTGACTCAAGGTACTGAACCCCAGGCAGACCTGAATTTCAATTTCCGGGATGCAATTGAGCCAGTTCTGGATAAGCGCACTGAAATTACTGGTAATTTAAGTAATGGTGCAACCAGAACATCTGATCCTGCACAAGGAGGTGTTATTCATCTAGTACAAGAAAACAGCATTATTAATCTTGACACTCCGTACTCTCTTGCCAGTGAATGGACAATAAGCGCTAAGTTTAATGGAGTCCGACTATCAGGGGATGGAAACCTCACTTTAGGATTGAATCATAATCACCATGTTGCAATAAGAAATGGTGAACTTGGCTTATTCAGTAACAGCTTTCACTCTAGCGGTCATTCACTTTCTGGACTGGAAGAGGGATGGCATACCATTACTGCAGTTGGCTTAGATGATAAAACATACTTTTACATTGATGGAGACCATGTAGGAACAGTCAATACTCAGGCAAGCAGTGATATTATCGGTTTTGGCAGTTACCCCGAGTATAATAACCGGTTTGCTGAGTATCTGGATGACATCAGAATTTATGACTCTGCTGTTGTTCCTCAACTCAATCTTGATACTGCTATCGGTGCAGACCAGGATGATTTCCACCTGTTCTTCTCTGACCAGGCCAACCCCAATATTGATACAGAACATGACATCACTACCACATTCACAAGCGTTGATATTATCCATGATAGTGAGCAGGGTAGCGTAGCCGGTTTTGACAGCAACAGCGATGTGATTAACTTTGATCAGCCTTTTGATCTGGCCAGTGAGTGGACCATTTCTGCCGACTTTAAAGGCCTGTTCTCTGGCAACACCTGGAATACACTGACCCGGGCCGATGCATCTGGTCATCATATTATTATTCAGCAGTCCACCGGCTTACTGGGTGTTTTTGCCGACAATGGCACGGCCTTCCATAGCTCCGGTTATGTGATTACCGGTATTGATAATAACAGCTGGCATAACCTCACCGCCGTCGGTAAAGGTGGTAAAACCTACTTCTATCTTGATAATGAGCATGTAGGTACCTCTAACTACCAGATCACCACGGATATTGAGGCGGTTGGTAACTATCAGCTGGGTACTCAGCCATTTGCAGAAAACCTCGATAACTTCCGCGTTTATAACAAGGCACTGGAGCCTGATCATATTAACCTCGAGGGTCCTGTTCAGAAGGCATTGGAAGGTCTGGCCTACACACCAGACAGCGATGCTACTGGTGACACTCTGACTATTACCACCAGCGATCTGAACAATACGACAGGCGTCGATGGCACCAAAACCGACTCCCATACTGTTAATCTGAATGTAGCCCAGCTGCCCTTCCCGATTGAAGAAGACTTCACGACTTCACCATCGGACTGGAGCATCCAGGACGATGCCGTACACCAGTCCAGTGTTACCGGTGCTACCGACGGGGGGTTATTGCAGTTAACGGGGCTCAGCGATTACGAAACAGGATTTTCTGTTTTAAACACGCCTTTTTCATCTTCACTCGGAATACAGGTCGAGTTCGATTACTTCGCTGGGGGTGGAACGGCCGCGGATGGGATGCTGTTCTTCCTGGCAGATGGCAGTCAATCTACGGTTACTGCAGGTGCCTCTGGTGGGGGAATGGGATACTCCCCCTACAGTGGAACAGGCACCAATGGTCTGTCTGGGGCCTACATGGGCATAGGCTTTGATGAGTATGGTAATTTTGCCGGGGACTCAACCAACCGTAAAGACAGTGTTGTAATCCGCGATGGTGGAAACGGCACAACCGGTTATGGCTACCTGTCTCACTACCAGGTCAGCTCTTTTGGCGGTATTGATGACACCAATATAACCACTGACAGTAGTGGCGATGGTAATGGATACGACTGGCGCAAGGTGCGCTTAACCCTGGACTCCGAGCAGAAACTGACGCTCGAGATGAGTTGGGATAATGGGAGCTCCTGGCAAACCCTGTATGATCAATACGATTACGGTGCGAACACCAGTCAGGCGCTACCCGATACATTTAAACTCGGCTTCACTGGTGCAACCGGAGGTGCTAACAACTATCACTGGGTGGATAATGTGTCCGTCAAGGTACCGGCGGATCTAAGCGTCACCAACCCGGTTGAACCCGGCAATGCCGCCATCGGCGATGAGGTCAGCTGGGAGTTCGCCATTGAAAATACCGGCGATAACCACGCCTTTGAAACCGGTATGACCTGGAGCGCACCGACTGGGCTGGAAAATACCAGCTGGACCTACACCACCTCCAATGGCCAGACCGGTTCCGGCACTGGCAATATCGATACTCTGGTGGATCTACTCAAAGGGGAAACCGCCACCTTTACGGTCACCGGCACGTTGACCACCGCTGCGGTTGCCAACCTGGGCCAGAGTTTCTCTGCTACTCTGGCCAGTGCCTACTCTGGCGCATCTGACAGCAACACGTATAGCACCTCCATTGATACCGACATCCTGTTACTGAACATGGAGCTCTCGACTGACACCATTGCCGAGATGACCTATACCGGTGATGGATCCGTTAAAGTGGCGGATATCAATGTTACCGCTGGTGACACGGTGGATACCCAGCTCACGCTGTCCGGAGCCGATGCCGACAAGTTCACCATCATCAATAACAACGGTCAGCCTGAACTTCATGTTAACCAGAACATCACCCTGGATTTCGAAACTGAGAATCGCTACGACCTGACCGTTACTTTGACCGACAACAACGGCAACAGTGCCCAGAACGTCAAGCCGGTCACCATTAAAGTGGCGGATATCAATGAGCTACCAACCGATATATTACTGCCCTTCAGCAATGCGGTGGATCTGCCAACGCCACAGGCTTCCTGGGAGTTACGGAGTAACCTGAATGACGACGCTGGTTCCGTGAATGGTTCATTCAGTGGAGGTTCACCGGTCTATGTTGATGGCCCCGGTGGCGCTGCAGGCTCAGCACTGCAGTTTGACGGCAGTAATGATCACTTTACGGCATCATTGAATGTGTCCGAAACCAGTTATGCCGTTACCCTCTGGTTTAAGACAGACTCAGCCAATGGCGGCATTTTCCAGGTGGACGGTGGCGGCCATGACCGTAACCTGTGGCTGGAAAACGGCCAGTTAAGAGGGCGTCTATGGTCGTCTGGCGAAATTATTACATCTACAGATACCTTTAATGACGGTGAATGGCACCAGGTCGTGCACACCTTCGGTGGCAGTGCTAATGGCCAGAAAATTTACGTTGATGGGGTAGAAGTAGCCTCTGGATCATCCGACGTGTCCAACTTTACCAGCCAGACTTCAATCAGTCTTGGCTATACGGCATACCCTTCTGGCAACCAGTATTTTGAAGGCGAAATAGCCAGCGTACAGGTCTACAACCAGGGACTGACCGCCACTCAAATCGCCTCCCTCTACCAGGGCGAAGCCCGTATTGATGAGTGGCAGGACGGTGCTGAAGTTGGCCCCGTGTACATCATTGACCCCGATTCCCCAGAGGGAGCATTTGGCACGCACAACTACACCCTCAGTGACAACCGATTTACGATAGAGAATGGCATTCTCAAGCTGAAAGCCGGAGAAACCATCAATGCCGATACAGAAACCTCCATCAGCCTGGATATTACGGCTTCCGATAATGGCGGTCTCTCCATCACCCGCAGCCTGACCATTGCCGTAAATGATCTGCCACCAGTGGCACCAGAAATCAGCGCTGTTCGTTTAAATAATGACTTTCAGTCGGTCATTACCGGCACCGGCCAGCCCGATACCACCCTGAACTTCACCATTAACAGCATTAACTACAGTGCTACTGTAGCCAGTGATGGTACTTGGAGCTTTACCCCCCCCGTCACCTTAAATAATGGCGACCCTCTTACTATCCGGGTGACCTCCACCGATGGTGGTGGAAACAACAGTCAGCT
The DNA here is from genome assembly GCF_965196975.1 of Endozoicomonas sp. Classification (NCBI taxonomy): domain Bacteria; kingdom Pseudomonadati; phylum Pseudomonadota; class Gammaproteobacteria; order Oceanospirillales; family Endozoicomonadaceae; genus Endozoicomonas; species Endozoicomonas sp. The sequence goes on along the minus strand of NZ_OZ239981.1, from coordinate 1,231,758 downwards.
CACCGAGTACAATGCCACAGTCGGTCGTGGCGACGGTGAGGACAACACACTCACCGGTGGTACTGGTATCGACCTGATGGAGGGTGGTGCCGGCAGCGACCAGATCAGCGGCGGTGCTGGTGATGACATTATCCAGGGCAACCAACTCAATACCGGTGGCCGGTATGATGAACTGCTGGAAAACACGGAGTTTAATAACTTTACGACTGTTACTGATCATGGCAACTATCGCGATGTGATTCTCAATGACTGGAAAGCCGTGAATACGGCTTCGATCATTAATACCAGTGAAACCGTCGATGCAACACTGCTGCCTCAGATTGAAGCAGAGTCCTGGAATGCCAGCGCGCTACTGACCAATACTGACAATACACCAAGAGTTGAACTGGACTTTGCCGGTGATGCCGACTCCCTCATGCAGAAAGTAACAACGGTAGACGGCGCCACTTACACACTGGAATTCGAAACGGTAGGCCGGGAGGGTGTCGCCAACCCAGATGTTGAAGTATGGTGGGATGGTTTTTATGTCACTACATTTACAGCCAGCTCAGACTGGCAAACCTTCTCATTGACGGTCACCGGAGACGGTACGGAACAGAGCCTGATGCTCCGAGAGAACGGCGGCGGTGGTCCTATCATCAACAACGTAAGTTTGTCCGGACTACTGCCTGATAACTCAGGGAACAGTGGCAACCTTATCCAAAATGGTGAGTTCGATTCCTATACGGTATTAACCGTTCATTCAACATGGGAAGAAGTTGATCTGGACAACTGGCAGAACCTGAATACAACAGGTATTACCTCAGGACAGTACACCTCAGGTGTTGATGTAGATAGCTTCTCTGAAAACAACATCGAGCTGGCTTTCTGGGCACCCACCAAAACCGACACCACTCCCCGACTTGAACTGGATGGCAATAACACCGATGTCGATGCCATCTATCAGCAGGTGGATACCCTCAATGGTGAAACCTATACTCTGTCGTTTGAAGCCTATACCCGCCTGGCCAGTTCCGGTGATGTCGAAATCTGGTGGGGCGACCAGTATGTGCAGACTGTCAGTATTGGCACCAGCTGGGCAACCCATACCGTTAACCTGACCGGTGATGGCACCCGTCAGACACTGATGATTCGCGAGGTACCTGGCCAGAATGACGGTCAGGGCACCATTCTCAGTAATGTCAGCCTGCAGGGTGTTCTGCCGGAAGTGGATACCCTGGAAGGGGGTGCCGGTAATGACACGATTACTGGCTCCAGCGGTAACGATATCATTACCGGTGGTGCCGATAACGACACGATCACCACAGGGACCGGCCGGGATCGACTGGTCTGGCAGCCGGGTGACGAAGGCTCAGTCGGCACTCCTGCCACTGACCGGATTACCGACTTTGCCGTCGGTGCCAGTGGCGATATCCTTGACCTTCATGCCTTCCTGACCGGTGAAGAGTCAACGGCACTGGATCAGTTTATTCACTTCCGTCTGGATGGCCAGGATACGGTTATTGAGATCAGCCGGACCACTGGAGGAGATGTCGTTCAGCATATTGTTCTGGAAAACACTGACCTGACCGCTCTGGGTAATAGTGATGCCAGCATTATCAGTCAGTTGCAGAATAATGGGCAGCTGATTACCACTCATACCCTGGCTATTGATACGCCGATCATGGGTGATAACCAGATCAGTGCTGCGGAAGAGAATGCCATGTTTGTCTCTGGCGTGGGTGAGCCCGGGGCTACGGTAGAACTTACGATGCGAGCTGACTCGGTTCCTGCCCCCCAGGCAAGCTGGTCATTGAATGGCAACCTTAACGGTGACAGTACGGTTACCTTTAATGGCGGATCTGCCAGCTATGTTGACGGTCCAAACCAGGGATCTCAGGACAGCTCCAGACAGGCACTCCATTTTGATGGCGTTGATGACAGCCTGACCGGTAACTTGAACGTTTCTGAAACGAACTATGCTGTGTCATTCTGGATAAAAACCACAGACAGTAATGCAACTCTATTTAGAATTGACGGAACAGATGGATCCCAGGGGTACGGTGTTGACCGTTACATTAATCTGGTTAATGGTCAGGTTCAGGCAAGCGTCTGGGACACTGTGAATGGCCATCAATACATTACGAGTACAGGAACTTTTGATGATGGTGAGTGGCATCATATTGTGCACACCTATGGCAGTAGTATTGGTGGGCAAAAGCTCTATGTAGATGGGGTTGAACTGGCATCTGGTCCAGATACCCAATCTGACTTTGACTGGCAGGTGAGTTTCAATTTCGGTAACGGTGACTTCTTGGGAGATGCTGCCGGGCTTGAGATTTTTGATCAAACCCTAAGTGCAGATGACGTTTCCGCTCTCTACAATACCGCTGTTGAAACCATTAACGTTGAGGTTGATGGCACCTGGAGTCTCTCAGGTGAAGTGCTGGATATCGATTCACTGCCTGATGGCCAGCTGGCAATCACCGCCACACAAACCGACACCGCCAATACAGTCACCACCGCAACCCAGACCGTTACCTTCTCTGGCAATGTTCCTACCCTGTCAACGGCTGAAGTGGTTGCCAATACGCAGGACCTGGTTCTTACCTTCAGTGAAGACATGGACATCAACAGCATTCCGGCTCTGGCTGACTTTGCCGTATCCGTAGACAGCAGTAGTGTGAATGTACTGAACGTCTCTTACCTGAACAGTACCCAGATTCGCCTGAGCCTGGACAGTGCCGTCAGCTTTGGTGCCAATGTTCAGGTCAGTTACACCCCCGGCAGTAATCCGGTGCAGGAACAGGGTGGTATTAACCCATTCGCAGCAATGATCAACTTCTCCGCTACTGTTACCCCTGATGGGGTCGCCCCGGTTCGTCAGGATATGACGGTAGACGGTGATCAGTTGACGGTTAACTACAACGAGAATCTTGATCCAGCCGACCTTCCTGACAGCAGTGCTTTTACCATCTCACTGGTCGGTGGCGGCAGCCTTACGGTTTCCAATGTCAGTATTACCGATAACCAGATGACCCTGACCCTCAACAGCCCGGTCGCTGATGCCGATATTGTGCGACTCTCGTACAGTGCTGCCAATGCCACCAATAATGGCGGTGCAGCGATTCAGGATGCCCAGGGAAATACCAGTAACGGCTTTGCCAGCGCCCTGGTTGAAAACAATACCGATACCACACCGCCAACCCTCAACAGTGCGGTGGTTGATGGCGATACCATCACCCTCACCTACTCCGAAGAACTGAATGAAGGTGCAGGCTTCTCGGGTGTCGAGTGGGGAGCTGGTAAAAATGGTGAGGGAACCGGGTTGGAGTTCAATGGCTTTGAAGGTACCGGTGAGATTGATGGGCTATCTATTGGTGGAACCATGACCCTTGCAGCATGGGTTCGCTATGATGACTTTTCTCAAGCCTGGTCAAGGATCTTTGATTTTGGTGATGGGGAAGCCGATGACAATATTGTCCTCGCTCATAATGGCGACACCAGTGATCTCAGGTTTTCTGTTCGCTCTGGTTCTGGCACAGAGTACCCCGTTGATATCGCAAACTTCTTCACCGAGGGAGAGTGGGTACATGTTGCTGCTACCGTCAGTAGCAATGGCACACTGAAAGTCTACAAAAACGGTGTCTTTGAAGCCGAAACGACTGGTGCCGTGGTTCCTCCGGTCATGGTTCGAGCCAACAACTACGTTGGTAAAAGTAACTGGCCTGTAGATGAACCCATGGATGGAGCAGTTGATGACATCCTGATCGTTGACCGGGATCTTACTTCCTCTGAAATATCCGACCTGTACAACGCCAATGACTTCGCAAACTTTGCCTCAGGCCTGACAGGTGACACTTATCACGCCTACGACTTTGAAGAAAACGGCGGTACTTCTGTCAGCGACCTGAACGGTAACAGTCAGCCCATGACCTTGACCGGTGACTCCCTTGTTGAGGTTCAGGTCGGTGGTGTGACCCGCAATATCAACAGCACATCGGTCAGTGGCAATCAGGTCACCCTGGCGCTGGCCAGTCCGGTTACCGACGGTGAGTCCGTGACACTGAGTTATAAACCCACAACAACCGCTGACTTCCAGAGTGCGCTCTCCGTTGATAATGGCGGGACTGTCTCACTTAGTGGAGACACACTGACACTGACCTCGGTTTCCGAAGAAAATGTAGTACTGATTAACACACTGAACAGTTCAATTAGAAGTGACGACCTTTACCTTGATTTCACCGTAACGCCAACCGATGATTTTGGATCACGTAATGCGTTTATCGTGTTTGATTATCAGAGCGCCAACGATTACAAAGCCATTGGCAGCTATGATGGCGATGGGACTTCAGAATGGAACGTTGAACACTGGGTCAATGGTACAAAAACCATTCTCACGACTAATGACAGCTCTGATCCAGCGCAGTTCGACGTTGCCCGCCACACAGAAGTCACAATTATCGATAACAAGGTTACCCTGATCGTTGATGGTGACGAAAAAGTCGCTCACCAGTTCAATGAGAACATCAGTGATGGTGAGCTGGGGGTATTGAATATTTCAAATTCCCGCTCCATTTACACCATCAACCGCACCGAGTGGGATATCGGTGATAACACGGTGAACCCGGACAGCATTGAGGACCTGAAAGGCCTTGATGCCGCCGCATTCGATCATGGCGATATCACCATCACCAATATTACCGATTCCATTACACCCACCCTGGTTTCCGCAGAAGTTAATGGAAACACCCTGACATTGACGTTGAATGAAGCACTCAATACCAACGCAACCCTGAACCCGTCATTATTCACCGTCCTTGCCGAAGGAGAGGGCCAGACCATCAACAGCATCGCCATTAATGGAGAACAGGTTATTTTAACCCTGGCTGAACCGGTCACTGATGGCCAGCAGGTCTCCATTGACTATACGCCGCCTTCTGCCAGCAGTGATCTAAACAGTGACCGAATTGAAGACAGTGCGGGTAATGATGCCAGTACCATCTCTGGCTTCTCGGTCACCAACACCACGGATACTGCTGGTGAGCCTGAAGTTCTCAGGCTCTTCAGTGATGATGCCAACCAGTGGTATCAGGATGGCAATACCATTACCGTTAAAGTGGAGTTCTCCGAGCGGGTCAATGTGACCGGGGAACCAACACTGCAGCTGGAAACCGGCACCTTTGATCGCCTGGCCACCTACAATGGTGGTTCAGGAAGTAATATATTGTCGTTTACTTTCACCATTGATAACCCGGATGAAGCAGCCGACCTGGATGCATTATCAACCTCTGCACTGAGTCTAAACGGTGGTGTTATTGCGGACCTGGTGGGCAATAATGCCAACCTGTTGCTCCCTGCGCCCGGGTCAGCAAATTCCCTGGCCGGTCAGAATACTATCCAAATCGACAGTATCTCGCCCAATGTCGGTATCACCGACAATAATGTGGTCAATGAGGCCGGTGTTCTCGCACTGGGCGGCTCAAACTTTTACAGCCTGCTCTCTCCAGGGGAAGCGCATGACACCAATCTGGCCAGTCGACTCGACTGGAGTAAATTCTCCTGGCGGGTAGTGAACAGCAGTGGCAGTAATACCGATGTCAGCTTCACCGCATCGGATATTAATTCCGTGCTTGCCGTCAGTAATGAGGAGTTATACATCAAGCTGGCCAGCAGTAAACTGGCCGAACTGAGGGCAATTTCCGGTTTTGGTAATGCGGAAGGTCAGGACCTGATCCGTATTACCAGTGATGGCTTCTTCCAGGATGCCGCTGGCAACACCATGAGCGATGCCAATACTGCCGGGGTTGAAATCTTCGTATTGCCCCCCGATGGTATTGCGCCTTCCATCACCGAAGTAACCAGCCTTGATCCTAATGGGGAATACCCCATCGGTTCCGTTTTGCGTATTCAGGTCACCTTTGATGAACCTGTAGAGGTGACCGGTGAACCCAACCTGTTAATGGGCACGGGCAATAATATTTCACCGGCGGCCTACAGTTCCGGCTCAGGTACCCGTCAACTGACGTTTGAATACACCGTACAACCCGGTGATCAGGCCGATGACCTGGATGTGTTCAGCGCCAATGCTCTGCAGCTGAACGGTGGCACCATCAAGGATACCTCAGGCAATAGCGCCATCCTGCTGGTGCCAGCCATGAGTACCCTGGTTGACTTCGATGCTTCCGACCTGATGGGAAAAACGGCCCTGGAAACCGCTGGCTGGAGTTTCTTTGATAATGATGAGATCCGGGAAAATGATATCCGTGAAACGACATTGACAGAAGTCGATACCCAGAGCTTTGCGGATAATATGAAATACCTCAGCCTGGACGGTGATACCTCCACCGCAGAGGCATTCCTGATTCAGGACTATTTAAGCGATGGTGCCTGGGATCTCCCCAACATGTACTACACGTTCTCATCAGCGGAGATGGAGGCCTTTAAAGAGTCCGGCTTCCAGATCCATATGACGCTGATGAAATCAGGCAGTATGAATGTCTCCCTGGGTGATCCAGCATCGGCCAGTACCAATAACCGTTTTGGATTTGAAGCCGGTATTCCCGATGACAACCAGTTCCATGATCTGGTCATTACCGGCCACATCAACGCCAGCAACTCCCTGGTGATTGACAGTTACACTGTCGATGGCAGTACCGCCACTTACAATACCGTTACAGACAGTCGAAACGGTAATTTTGATGACTTCACCCTCTCTATGGGTTCCTCCTCTTCAGCCGGTGCTGGTGTTGATAATGCCCTGTTGATACAGAGCATTTCGGTTAAGCAGACCGATACCAGTGCCCTTGCCCAAAATGCCGATCTGATGATTGACGGCAATGCGCCAGAAGTCTCCATTACCGGGGTAACCCTGGCGCCCGATGGGATTGATGATCAGGTATTAACGCTCAATGGCAGTGGTTTCACTACCATGCTGGGTGATGATGAAAGCGCAGGTGTCTCACTGCAGGGTGAGGATCTGGCCCGCTTTGACTGGAGCAAATTGCTGCTTAAACTCAGGCAACCCGATAACAGTATTGATAATGTCAGTCTCAGCCAGTCCGATATTGGCGCTGTAAGGGTTCATGGTGATCGACTGGAAATTGTACTCGACAGCGGGGTCAGCAAAATACTGGATAATAACGGCTTTAGTACCATCGGTGGTGACATGACACTGTCTATTACCCCCGGCTTTATTGGTGATGAAACCGGTAACCGCTCAACCACCGATGCCCTGTCCGATGCCACTGTCAGTGTGACGACCAGTGGAGCCACTGTCGTCAATATAACGGCTGACACAGCAGACGGCAGTTACCAGGCCGGTGATGAGATTTTCATCCGTGTCCGCTTCAGCGAGAAAGTGACACTGGAAAATTACGACGCCAATAATGACCCGCTATTACTGCTGCTGAATGACCGGTTGCCTGGCGGTGGAAATCCCTATGGCGGTAATGCTGTCTACGTTTCAGGGAGCGGCTCCCGTGAGTTTGTTTTCCGTCACACACTGACAGCCGGTGAAAATACCGACGACCTGAATTACCGGGATACCAGCTCACTGGTATTTGCATCTGATGTCACCAATTCAAACACGCCGCTGACAGTGAATGACTCAGGCTTCGAAAATACCATTCTGGCCAACAGCACTATTGGAACATCAACTTCATGGACACTCAGTGCCGGTGGTGATGGTGGTGTCTGGAATCCACCATCAAGCAGTTTCCCTGGAGAGGCATCAGAAGGCAGTAATGTTCTTTACATAAACAGTGGCCAGGTGTCACAACAGCTTTTTGACGTGTTCTCAACTGATAGTTTCTATCGTTTATCTATTGATGTTGGCAATCGTATCGATATTGCTGGTTTTGGCAGCTATGAAATTCGCCTGCTGGCAGGCAGTGAGGTTGTTGGCAGCAGTGGAACATTAACCCCGGCGGAGGGAGCGTTCGAAACATTAACGCTGGATGTTGATGGCAGAACATTTGATGATACGTTTGCCGGTAATAACCAGCCACTCACTATCGAATTGGCACATATTTCAGGGGATCAGGTCAATTTTGATCAAGTCAGCCTTGAACTGATTCCTGTCGGCGCCTTGACCAATGGCGCGGGCAGCGATGCAAGCTTAACCCTGCCAGATATGGGCAGTGACAATGCGCTTGCAGGTAACAGCCAGATTGTGGTCGATACCAGCGCCCCGGCAACCACCATAACCAGTGTCGCTTATGATGAAGACAACAATCAGTTACTGCTGCAGGGTGCTGATTTTGATCAGTTATTGAACAGCAGTGAAAGTGCCACAGCGGATATCACAGCCAGGCTGGACTGGAGCAAACTGGTGATTGATATCGATAAAGACGACGGTGTTACCCAGAATGTAACACTGACCGCCAGCGATATTGTCTCTACCCGTCTTGCTGGAACCGACACGCTAACCATCCAGTTTACCGATGCCAAGGCCGCTGAGCTTGAAGGAATCTTTGGCTACCAGGGGGCAGAGGATGGGATTGATATCCAGGCAGGTTTCCTGAGGGACCTGGCCGGTAATGAAGGCGCTGCAACCACCAGTGACCTGACCCTGGATTACAGTGATATTGCAGCGCCAACGGTTCTTCAGGTTCGCCTTGAAGAACCCGGTCGCTTTATACCGGGCGAAGAGGTTGTCATTCTGGTCCAGCTCAGTGAGCGTGTGAATATCAGCGGTATAGACACGGCCAATGCAGCGACTCTTCCGACCCTGGCCCTGAACAATGGCACCACTGCAACATACGACAGCGGTGCAGGTACCGACACCTTACGGTTTGTTTATACCGTCGGCACCGCCAACAGCGAAAACACCACAGCCCTTAACTACGCCTCCAATACCGCCTTAACGATCCCCTCTGGGGTCATGGCCTTTGATGCCGTCGGAAACAGTCTGATCCCTACCCTGCCGGCCACCACCAGTAACGACGCACTGGCGCAAACCGGCACCGCCATCGTCGATGTCAATGTGCCTGAAATCACGGGTATTGACAGTTTAACCACTGATGGCCCCTACAATGCGGGCAAAGTCATACAGATTGAAGTGTCCTTCAGTGAAGCGGTTGAAATAACAGGAACCCCTGCTCTCTATCTCAACACGGGTGGCCAGGCCTCCTACTCCAGCGGTTCCGGCACCGATAAACTGGTGTTCCGCTACACCGTCGGTGCGGGAGAAAACATGGCCGACCTTGATGTACTGGCCGGCATGCCACTGGACCTTGAGAATGGCACCATCCGCGATCTGGCCGGTAATGACCTGCGAGATCATCTGCTGAATAATCTCAGTGCCCAATGGACATTTGACAGCGCTTCCGGAACCACCGTGGCCGACGAATCCCATTCTGACAGTGTGGATGACCCAGCCACACTGACCAACGGTGCCACACTGGTGTCCGGGGGAGTGACCGGCCAGGCAGTCAGTCTGGATGGGGTGAATGATTACGTTGCCATTGGTGACTCCACCGAAATTAACAGTTACACCGGAACGATTCCTGAAAGAACGATTTCTCTGGCCTTTAAGCCCGATGCCAGTAATACATTAACCAGCAGGCAGTTCCTCTATGATGAGGGTGGCGGTTCTAATGGTTTCAATATCTATATTGAAAGCGGAAAGCTGTATCTTGGCGCCTGGAGTGAAGGTACAAGCTGGGATGGTCAATGGCTCAATGTGGACATCAGTGGCATTGATAAGAGCCAGTGGCACAATGTATCGCTGGTATTGAACAGTACGGATGGCACCTTGAAGGGCTATCTGGATGGTGAAGAGTTCGGCTCCACCACTGGACAGGCGGTGAAATCTCATGCTGAAACCTATTTGGGAAGCCAGCAAGGATCCTCAAAACTTCATAATAGTGGTACAACCGATTACTCCACAGAGGGGAATAACTTCCACGGTTTGATTGATGATGTGCGCATCTATAACGATGCCCGCCCTCCTGCTGCACTGGAGCTGGCCAGTCAGGCCAATATCGAGGTGGATACTGACCTGAGTTTCAACATTGTCAAATTCTTCCATCGAACCAACCAGTTCCTGTTTGACACCAGCACCGGTGACTGGGGCGTCGGCGCAGGCAATGACCTCTCCACACTGTACGATGTTGACTGGACCAAATTTGTCATCACCGGCACCGATGATTTTGGTAATGCCACGGAGTACCGTTTCCAGGAAGAAGATGTGCTTTTCTTCCGGCAGCATGAGAGCTCAGGACTCGCCGAGAGAACACAATTGCAATTAACGGACGAAGGGTATGAGCGTTTTCTGAACTGGGAGGGAATGTCCAACTTCTTTACCAAAAACACGTCATCCCACGAGCAGAGCCCATTTGATGAAATGAGCCTTAGAATTGAGCCTGGCTGGTTCAAGGATAAAGCAGGCAACGAAACCAGCTTTTCCTACGATGGCGCGTTGATGCATAACTCTACATCCGGTTTTGATGCATACACCGAAGCTCAGCCAACGCTGAAATCCATTAACAGCATCACTGCCGATGGTGCCTATAAAGTGGGTGATACCATTCTGATTGAGGTGCACTACAACCAGAAAGTCAAGGTTGATACCAGCAGCGGAACCCCCACCCTGTCTTTGAATGGTGGAGCCACGGCAACATTTGTCAAACAGGAGCCAGGAGTTACGGATACCCACACCAGCTCAAGATTAATGTTTGAATACACCGTCCAGAGCGGCGACAACATCACTCAGTTGAACGCAACAACCATTAATTTAAATGGCGCTAGAATATTCGGTGGCATTGGCCCCAGCAGTGGTAATGCCGATCTCAGTTTTTCCAACCTGGACAGCGAACTCACTGATAACAGCTCGCTGGTAATTGATACAACTGCGCCTGCAACAACCATTACCTCCATTGAATACGACCCGGACAGTAATAACCTGCTACTGACCGGCAGTAACTTCAATGACATCCTGAGTGGCAATGCCAGTGCTGATACAACCGAACTGAGATTATTGCTGGACTGGAGTAAATTAAGCTACAACGTCAATGGTTCTCTGGCACTCAGTTTCAGTAAAGATGATGTGCTCTCCGCCAAAGTGGTGGACAATACCCGGCTCAGGATTGAGCTTGCTGCGGCCAAAGCCGTGGATATTGAGAGTAATACCGGCGGTGATTACAGCAATGATCAGGTGGACATAGCTACCGGCTTTATCAATGACCTGGCTGGAAATGCTGCGACCACCGATGCGCTGAGTTCAGGAAGCGTGACACAGTCTGATCTGAAGGCTCCGGACCTTAACTCATCACTGGTTTCTGGTAACGAGCTGGTACTGGGCTTCTCTGAAACTATTTCCGGAGTCCCTGCTAATAGTGAATTCTCCATCAAGGTGAATGGTATTGACCGGGTAATCACCAATGTCTCGGTTAATGGTCAGGAAGCCACTGTGACCTTCTCTGGTGACCCGATTACCAGTGATGAGCAATTACTGTTCAGCTACACCGGCAGCAGCCTTAATGACAGTGCTGGCAATAGTGTAGAAACCATCAGTGATCGAATGGCAGGCTACAATCACACCTCTGGTAGCGCATTGAAAACCCTGATCGGGGATATTGGGGATGACTTCTTCATTATCAATCACGATGATGTTACTGCTACCGGAGGGCGTGGTGCTGATACCTTTGATTTCAACATCAATGGCAACAGTCAGAACCCTGCTGACCTGATTATTACTGATTTCAACACGAATGAAGGCGACCTGTTGAAGCTGGACGACATTCTGGTGGATGCCAGCGACAGTCTGGATCAGCACTTCCACTTTGTTGCCAGTGGCAGCGATACCATTATGGAAATTCGCCCGGAGGCCGATGGGGATGTCACCAAACGGGTCACCTTTAAAGATATTGATTTGTTTACCTTGGGCAACAATGATACCGACATCCTTAATAGCCTGATAAATAACAACAATCTTGATCATGGTGAGTAATCACCATCGATCCGGATTCAGTCCTCTTCTTTAGATAGCAAAAGTGAATAATAAAGAAGTACCACTGAACTAAAATTAAATACCAAAAGAAAAGAATCATTTACCAAGGCAGGTAATATTATGGATTCGTAACTATTCAGCACCCTTCATATAAATCTGGAATTTTCTGATTTTTCGACCATCATCTTATACTCAATTTTTCTAACAAATCTCCAGTATGGAACCAGACTTCCCAGCTACTCCGTTTACCGAAGCTCTCCTTAAAGAGAATGAAGAGCTTCGGACCGAGAATGCGCTTTTACGGGAACGTTGCAGCGAACTGGAAGAAAGGGTTAATAAAAACAGTCAAAACAGTAGTAAGCCACCATCGTCAGATGGTTATCAAAAGCCCAGTAAAAAAGGGAGTGATAAAGGTGATACATCTTCCAAAGAAGCCCCCTGCTCCTCACAGGAAACACCGAACCCCAAAAGCCTTAGACCATCTTCAGGCAATAAACCAGGTGGCCAGAAAGGTCATCAAGGCTCTTGTTTGAGACGTGTCGCCTTACCCGATTATGTCAGGCATCTGAAGGTTGAAAAATGTTGCTGTTGCCAGTCTTCGCTTATCGATATTAAACCCACCAAATACATTGAGCGACAGGTTTTTGATCCAGGTAGACCCGGAGAATTTGAAGTTACCGCGTACTGGGCAGACGTTAAAGTATGTCCTTGTGGTAAACGGAACACCGCTGAGTTTCCCCAAGGAGTGAAAGCCGCTGCTCAATACGGAGAAGTGACTCAGGCAATGGCTGTTCATTTAAACCAGTATCACTTCATCCCATATCACCGGGTGTCTGAGTATTTCAATACTATTTATTGCATGAGTGTCAGCGCAGGCTCTGTTGCCAATTTTGTTGCCTATACCCATGAGAACCTGGCCTCTACTGAGCAGAGTATCCGCGATGCTTTACAAGAAAGTCCGGTTGCAGGAGCGGATGAAACTGGCATGCGGGTTGACGGTTCACTGTGGTGGTTACACATTATGCGAGATGACCAATGGACGCTTTACTACCTCTCAGAAAGGCGAGGTTGTGAAGCAATGGATGCAATGGGCATCCTGCTGACTTTTGCAGGCATTCTGGTTCACGATCATTGGAAGTCCTACTTTGCCTATGCGGCAGTGCATGTGCTTTGTAATGCCCATCATCTGAGAGAGCTTCAGGGAGTTGTCGATAGGGATGCGAATAAGCTGGCTCTGCGGCTGATGAAATTGCTTACGCTCTCCTGGCACTTCTGCAAGAAATACAAAGCAGCCGGTCTGACTCAAATGCCTGGTGCAATACAGCTTCGCATTGAGACGATATACGACCAAATCCTTCAAAGGGCTCTCACGAAGGAAACCGCTTATATGGAAAAACAACGACAGGTGCTTGGACGTAAGAAGGTCAGGAATACCAAGGCCTACAACCTGTTCAAAAGGCTTATTGAGTTTAAGGTTGAAACGTTGCGCTTCATGTCGGACTTTTCAATTCCCTTCGATAACAATGGCAGTGAACGTGATGCCAGGATGGCCAAACTTAAGCAGAAGATCTCAGGCTGCTTCAGAAGCGAAGACGGAGGTACCATGTTTACCCGAATCCGAAGCTATTTATCATCTGCTAAAAAGCAGGGGTTGAACATATTTCAGGCGCTTCTTAAAGCGGTTCGAAATTACAACAATACGCCTTTGCTGGGTGCTGAATAGTTACCTTTGAATATACCGTTCAGGCAGGTGATGATACACCCGATCTTGACGTCCATAGCCCCAGTGCCCTCCAGCTGAATGGAGGATCTATAAAAGACCTGTCCGGAAATAATGCCGTTCTCATGGTTCCAGTGATGGAAACTCTGGTTGACTTTAATGCTGCAGACCTGATGAGCAAAGCGGCGCTCGAAACGGCCGGATGGAGTTTCTTTGATAATGATGAAATCAGAGAAGGCGACATTCGTGAAACAACCCTGACAGCCGTCGATACCCAGTCCTTTGATGACAATATGAAATACATCAGCCTTGATGGTGAAGGCTCCACAGCAGAGGCCTTTTTGATTCAGGACTACTTATCCGACGGAGCCTCGGATCTTCCTAACATGTATTACCAGTTTACCAGTGATGAACTGGAATCATTTAAGGAATCCGGCTTCCAGATATCCATGACTGTCATGAATTCTGGCAGCATGAATATATCACTGGGAGACCCTGCCGCTGCCAGTACCAATAACCGTTTTGCTTTTGAAGCAGGCATCCCCGATGACAATCAATTTCACGATTTGGTCATTACCGGTCATATCAACACCAGTAATGCACTGGTCATTGACAGCTATACCGTTGACGGCAGCAACGCTACCTACAATACGGTCAATGATGGCAGAAATTCAGCCTTTGATGATTTTACGCTCTCAGTGGGCGCCTACTCTTCAGCAGCCTCGGGTATCGATAAAAGCCTGCTGATTAAAACCATTGCGGTAAAACAATCAGATATTAATGCCCTTGTAGAAAAGGCTGATTTAAGAGTCGACGGTAACGCCCCTGAGGTTTCAATTACTGGGGTTACACTGTCCCCGGAAGGTTCTGATGATCTGGTATTAACCCTAAGTGGATCTGGTTTCAGCACATTGCTGGGTAGTGATGAAAATACCGACATATCGCTTCAGGGGAACGAACTGAACCGCTTTGACTGGGATAATCTCATTATCAAACTGAAACAGCCTGATGACAGCTTTGACAATATCAGACTGAATGCATCTGATGTTGGCTCGGTAAGGGTTCATAGCAATCAACTTGAGATCGTGATTGACGATGGCGTTGACACAATTCTTGGTAATAACGGCTTCAGCACTATTAATGGAGATGTAACGCTGACCATTAACCCGGGCTTTATTGGTGATCAGGCTGGCAACCGTTCATCCACCGATGCACTGACTGATGCCACTGTTGATGTTACAACCAGTGGCGCTATGGTCCTCAGTGTATCAGCGGATACCGAAGACGGCAGCTACAATGCCGGAGATGAGATAGTGATCCGCGCTCGCTTCAGCGAGAAAGTGACACTGCAAAACTATGATGAAAATAATGATCCTCTCTTGCTGCTTCTGAATGACCGTCAGCCTGATAGCGGTAACCCCTACGGTGGTAATGCCGTTTATGTATCGGGTAGTGGTACCCGTGAGTTTGTTTTCCGACATACGCTGTCAGCGGGTGAAAACATTGATGATCTGAATTACAGAGATAACCGCTCTTTAGGCTTTGCCTCTCAAGTCATACGTTCCAATGACGGTTTAATCCCAGAATTGTCGTCAGCAAGCGATCAAGGCTATGTAATAACGGCGAGTGGCGAGCATAATGCCAGCTATGCTGCATTCCGTGCATTTGACAGCACGGTGGCCGATCCCAGCACTAACGTAGGCTCCTGGGCTGTCAGTGGCTCTACAGCTTGGTTGCAAGTCCAGTTAACTAGCTCAACTGAGATCTGGAAATACTCACTCACTAACATTGAAAGTCAGAATAGAAGAGCACCTTCCAGCTGGACTCTGGAAGCCAGCAACGATGGCACTAACTTCGTCACTCTGGACACTCAAAACAATGTCAATGACTGGCAAAATCGAGAAACTAAAGAGTACTTTCTGGATACAGGGGCAGACTATCTTTACTACCGGATCAATATTACTGGAAATAACGGTGACACTTATACAGGTCTGGATGGCTTCCAACTCTATGAAGGCACTGGTACCTCATCGAGCCTCATCAATGGAGCAGGTGAAACCACCAAGTTAGGATATGACATTAATGGGTTAATCCCATTAATGTCATCCTCTTCCGAGCAGAATATTGCTGTCACTGCAAGCGGAGATGCTGGTACTGGCTTTGAACCCTACAGAGCTTTTGATTCAACGCCAGCCAATGCATCAGACAGCCAAGGCTCCTGGGGAGTTTCTGGAACTACAGGTTGGTTACAGGTAGAACTGGAAAGCCCAATTCAGATCCTGCAATACTCTCTAAAAGCTGTTGAAGCTCGTGTGGGTCGGGAGCCAAAGGCCTGGACTTTGCAGGGCAGTAACGATGGGGTTAACTTCGTAGCCCTAGATACCGAAACAGTGGTCAACAACTGGAGCAACCGAGAAAACAAGTTCTTTGAGGTAGATAATCCGGGAGAGTACCGTTTCTATCGCCTTAACATTACCGATAATAATGGTGACTCATTTACTGGGCTTGATGGTTTTCAGCTCTATGAAGGAGGGCTACCAAATCTAAACAGTAACCAGTCACTTGCTGGAAACAGCCAGATCGTAGTCGATACATCAGCCCCTGCAACAACAATCACCAGTGTTGCTTATGATGAAGACAATAATCAGTTATTGCTACAAGGGAGTAACTTTGACCAGCTATTGAACAACAGTGAGAGCGCTACTGCAGATATCACTGCCAGACTCGATTGGAGCAAACTGGTTATTGATATCGACAAGGATGATGGGGTAACCCAGAATGTGACTATCTCAGCCAGTGATATTAATTCAACACGTCTGGCTGGCTCGGACACTCTGACCATTCAGCTGACAGACAATAAAGCGTCAGAGCTTGAAAATGTTTTTGGGTACAAAGGTGCTGAAGACGGTATTGATATTCAGGCAGGGTTTCTGAGAGACCTCGCAGGAAATGAGAACACCGTGAGTACCTCCGACTTGACACTGGATTATTCTGACATCGCTGCACCAACCGTATTGCAGGTACGTCTGGAAGAATCTGGAAATTACAAACCGGGCGATGAAGTAGCTATTCTGGTTGAACTCAGTGAAGTCGTTAATATCAGTGGTGTTAACCTTGCAGATAATCAGACCAGACCCAGCCTTGCACTGGATAATGGTGCTACTGCTTTGTATGACAGCGGAGCAGGAAGCAATACCTTAAAGTTCATTTACACCGTTGGTAATAGTAACAGTGAAAACAGCAGCAACCTGAATTACAGCACCGCCAGTGCACTCTCCATTCCGTCAGGCACCATGATTTTTGATGCTGCAGGAAATTCACTGGTTACCACCCTGCCTGCCTTGAGCAGTAATGATGCCCTTGCTCAGACCAGTACAGGCACTATCGATGTGAATGCTCCAGATATCCAGCAAATCCGAAGTTTGACCGCGGATGGAGACTACAACGCCGGAAAAGTGATTCAAATAGAAATGACCATCAGTGAAGCCGTTAATGTAACCGGCTCCCCTGCCTTGAATCTGAATACAGGTGGTCAGGCAACCTATGCCAGTGGTTCCGGATCTGACAAGCTGGTGTTCAATTACACTATTCCTGTTGGCCATAATGTCTCTGACCTGGATGTTTCCAGTCTTTCACTGACAGGGGCAACTATACAGGATCTCTCAGGTAATGATCTGAATGCCGCCAGCCTTCCAACTGGAAGCAATGGTGCTTCACTGGCCAGTCAGGCAGATATCACTGTGGATACATCAGCTCCGAGCTTTTCAATCACCAACTTCTTCTTCTGGGCTGGCTATTTTGAGTTTGATTCCAGCCAGGTATGGCCCGGAAATCTGAGCGAGTCATTAACCAATACCTATGACATTGACTGGTCAAAACTGGCCATCAGTGGCACGGATGACTATGGCAATCCAACCAGTTATTTCTTCAATCAAAACGACATCGACTTTTTCAGCAAGCATGGCAACATTTCAACCCGGGCAACGCTTAAGTTAACAACAGAGGGGTATGAGCGCTTTCAAGACTGGGAAGGGTTCAGCTATTTTGCCAATTGGAATGGCGAACAATCATTCTCCCAAGATATGAACATCCGCATTGACCAGGGCTGGCTTATTGACTCAGCAGGTAATAACTCAACTCTGGAGCTTGCTGATCAGGATCTTAAGTTCAGCTTATACCGCAGAACGGACAGTGCCAATCTGGCTGAGTTGGATGCGATATCTTCAACCACTGCAAACGGTATCTACAAAGCCGGTGATGTCATCAATATAGCGGTCAGCTTTAATCAGAAAGTGATTGTGGATACATCAGGCGGTACTCCAACATTAACACTCAATAATGGCCAAACTGCCACTCTGGTTGAATCGGACGACACAAAAGCCCGGGTATTTAATTTCTCCTATACCATTCAGGCTGGAGACTCCGTTAATAGTCTGAATGTAACCACAATTAATACCAATGGTGGCCGTTTCTACGGCGATGGCGGTCCAAATAGTGGAACGGTTGATGTATCCAGTACGGCAATGAATGGGTTAAGCAGCGAAGCCATCATGGCTGGGTCTAAAGAGATCCACATTGACACCACTAACCCTGCATCAACTATTACGTCTGCACAATACGATCCTGATGCAGATGTTCTTATCCTCAATGGAACTGGCTTCAATGATATCCTCAGTGCCAACGCCTCTGCCGAGAGTACAGAGCTCAGGCTTATTCTTGACTGGAGCAAATTGAGTTATGACGTCAATGGATCTCTGGCCCTTAGTTTCACTAAAGATGATGTCCTTTCTGCAAAAGTGGTCAATAACACGCGGATCAGTATTGAACTGGCTGCTGCCAAAGGCGTTGATATCGAGAGTAACTCTGGAGGTGATTACAGTAATGATCAGATAGATATTGCTGCCGGATTTATCAAAGATCTGGCGGGCAATACTGCAACTACCGATGCTCTGGTTTCAGGTTCAGTGACTCAATCTGACCTGAGCGCTCCTAATCTCAGCTCTTCTCTGGTCTCTGGCAATGAACTGGTACTGGGCTTTTCTGAAGCAATTTCCGGAGTTCCCGCTAATACAGAGTTTGCGGTTAAAGTGGACGGTGTTGATCGGGTAATCACCAATATTACAGTCAGCGGCCAGGAAGCAAGCATTACTTTTGATGGGAGCCAAGTCGGCGGTGATGAGCAACTGTTATTTAGTTATACAGGCAATAGTCTTGGTGACAATGCAGGAAACACGATTGATACGATCAGTGATCGAGTAGCAGGCTTCAGTCATGAATCGGGGAACACCCTTAAAACACTGATTGGTGATGTCGGTGATGACTTCTTTGTCATCAATCACGATGATGTCACTGCTACCGGTGGTCGTGGTGCTGATACCTTTGATTTCAACATCAATGGTAACATTCAGAACTATGCTGACCTGATTATTACTGATTTCAACACGAATGAGGGCGACCTGTTGAAGCTGGACGACATACTGGTGGATGCTAGCGACAGCCTGGATCAGCACTTCCACTTTGTTGCCAGTGGCAGTGATACCATTATGGAGATTCGCCCGGAGGCCGATGGGGATGTCACCAAACGGGTCACCTTTAAAGATGTAGATCTGTTTACCTTGGGCAGTAATGATTCCGATATTCTTAACAACTTGATCAATAACAATAATCTTGATCATGGTGAATAAGTCATAGAAAACACGGACTCTCAGCATTCGTTTTTTAACCGAGTCGATTTCCCACACAACTGAACAAATCTTGACAGCAGTCATGAAAGATGAAATGTTGCTGTGTAATTTATTGCCAGATAAATGGCCAAAAAGAAACGACTAGAACAACAAGCCTGTAAACCTAATAGTTGAGAGCCTTCTCGGACTTCTGGAGGATATGCTCTCTCGAGAAATGGAGACGACGGATGTCTGAAGCGTCTGCTGAAAGCCTTAAAAAAACACCTTTATACAACCTTCATCTGGCTCAGGGCGCCAAAATGGTGCCTTTTGCCGGTTATGAGATGCCTGTGCAGTACCCATCCGGTGTCAAAACTGAGCACCTTCACACCCGAAATAAAGCCGGTGTTTTTGATGTTTCCCATATGGGGCAGTTGAGACTTTCTGGTGTTGGAGCAGACCGCTTTCTAGAGTCACTGGTGCCGGTTGATATTGTTGACCTTCCTGTTGGAAAGCAGCGTTACGCCCTGTTTACCAATGAAGCCGGCGGCATTCTCGATGACCTGATGGTCACTCGCTACGATGACTGCCTTTACCTGGTGGTCAATGCGGCCTGCAAAGAGCAGGATACTCAGCACCTGCAAGCCCATCTACCGGAAGGCGTGACACTTGAACGATTAAACGACCGTGCACTTATTGCCATTCAGGGCCCTATGGCAGCAGATGTCATGCAGAGACTGATTCCAGAGGTCGCGGATATGGTCTTTATGGACTCACGCCAGCTCTCCATTGATGGCGTTCCCTGCTTTATCAGTCGTTCTGGTTACACCGGGGAAGATGGTTTTGAAATATCTATCCCTGAGAGTGAGGCTGAACGTATCACCCGGCTGCTGCTCGATCATCCGGAAGTGGAGCTCATCGGCCTGGGCGCCAGAGATTCCCTTCGTCTGGAGTCAGGCCTCTGCCTCTATGGCCATGATATTGATGTGAATACAACGCCAGTTGAAGCAAGTCTGATATGGGCAATCAGCAAAAATCGTCGCCATGATGGTGAGCGTGCTGGTGGCTTCCCCGGGGCAGAGAACATTCTGAAGCAAATTGAAACCAAGCAGGTTGGAACCAAACGTATCGGTCTTATTGGAAGCAGCAGAGCACCGGTTCGTGAAGGCGCAGATCTGGTTGATGAGCAAGGACGGAGTATAGGGCGAGTAACCTCTGGAACCTTCGGACCTTCCGTTGAAGCTCCGGTTGCCATGGCTCTGATCAATGCCGATTATGCGACACTGGGTACAGAAGTATACGCCCTGGTCCGGGGTAAAAAGCTGCCAATGACGGTCAGTAAAATGCCGTTTATCGAGCAGCGCTATTACCGCGGCTAACATCGATTTCAACCTCAATTTCATATTGACTGCTGGCTGATATAGAGAAGCCAACAGTCTCCCTCTTTTTGTCAATCCATTAGGGACCTGCCGCTCTACCCACAGTGTTTATCAACTCATTACCATGTCCCTAAAGTCGTAACCGGAAAGCGTTGAGATTTTCCAACGATCACCAAGCCATGCTCTGTCTCTGAGCACCAACTATTGAAACATGTGAATTTAATAAAAAATCGTAACTATTCAGCACCCTTCATATAAATCTGGAATTTTCTGATTTTTCGACCATCATCTTATACTCAATTTTTCTAACAAATCTCCAGTATGGAACCAGACTTCCCAGCTACTCCGTTTACCGAAGCTCTCCTTAAAGAGAATGAAGAGCTTCGGACCGAGAATGCGCTTTTACGGGAACGTTGCAGCGAACTGGAAGAAAGGGTTAATAAAAACAGTCAAAACAGTAGTAAGCCACCATCGTCAGATGGTTATCAAAAGCCCAGTAAAAAAGGGAGTGATAAAGGTGATACATCTTCCAAAGAAGCCCCCTGCTCCTCACAGGAAACACCGAACCCCAAAAGCCTTAGACCATCTTCAGGCAATAAACCAGGTGGCCAGAAAGGTCATCAAGGCTCTTGTTTGAGACGTGTCGCCTTACCCGATTATGTCAGGCATCTGAAGGTTGAAAAATGTTGCTGTTGCCAGTCTTCGCTTATCGATATTAAACCCACCAAATACATTGAGCGACAGGTTTTTGATCCAGGTAGACCCGGAGAATTTGAAGTTACCGCGTACTGGGCAGACGTTAAAGTATGTCCTTGTGGTAAACGGAACACCGCTGAGTTTCCCCAAGGAGTGAAAGCCGCTGCTCAATACGGAGAAGTGACTCAGGCAATGGCTGTTCATTTAAACCAGTATCACTTCATCCCATATCACCGGGTGTCTGAGTATTTCAATACTATTTATTGCATGAGTGTCAGCGCAGGCTCTGTTGCCAATTTTGTTGCCTATACCCATGAGAACCTGGCCTCTACTGAGCAGAGTATCCGCGATGCTTTACAAGAAAGTCCGGTTGCAGGAGCGGATGAAACTGGCATGCGGGTTGACGGTTCACTGTGGTGGTTACACATTATGCGAGATGACCAATGGACGCTTTACTACCTCTCAGAAAGGCGAGGTTGTGAAGCAATGGATGCAATGGGCATCCTGCTGACTTTTGCAGGCATTCTGGTTCACGATCATTGGAAGTCCTACTTTGCCTATGCGGCAGTGCATGTGCTTTGTAATGCCCATCATCTGAGAGAGCTTCAGGGAGTTGTCGATAGGGATGCGAATAAGCTGGCTCTGCGGCTGATGAAATTGCTTACGCTCTCCTGGCACTTCTGCAAGAAATACAAAGCAGCCGGTCTGACTCAAATGCCTGGTGCAATACAGCTTCGCATTGAGACGATATACGACCAAATCCTTCAAAGGGCTCTCACGAAGGAAACCGCTTATATGGAAAAACAACGACAGGTGCTTGGACGTAAGAAGGTCAGGAATACCAAGGCCTACAACCTGTTCAAAAGGCTTATTGAGTTTAAGGTTGAAACGTTGCGCTTCATGTCGGACTTTTCAATTCCCTTCGATAACAATGGCAGTGAACGTGATGCCAGGATGGCCAAACTTAAGCAGAAGATCTCAGGCTGCTTCAGAAGCGAAGACGGAGGTACCATGTTTACCCGAATCCGAAGCTATTTATCATCTGCTAAAAAGCAGGGGTTGAACATATTTCAGGCGCTTCTTAAAGCGGTTCGAAATTACAACAATACGCCTTTGCTGGGTGCTGAATAGTTACAAAAAATCAATAAGATACGTCTTTTCCGGGATGGTAAGTTAATATTTATTTAGAAATAATGCATAATCAACCCGAACAGAATACATTGACCCGCTGTCAAACTTACTGACCGTGAGATGTACTGACAACGATAGATAATTACCGACATTTCCTGATTCTTTTATTAACCAGACAGGAAATTTGGATTTTTTGAATCATACTTTTGTGCATGGCTGAGTTTGAGGAGCCCAAGGCTTGTTATGAAGCAGTTTACAGCCGTTAAAAAGAGACAGACCAGCCTGCGTAACTGGTTAACTTTTATAATTCCATCCCTGGTTGGCCTGTTGCTATTTGTCACTCCAGTCAGCCTTAACGGTGAGTTTACTATCCCTGTTGCTCTTTTGGCCGGAGGTTTAAAAGCGCTTCTCAAAGAACAACTGACCGCAATCGTTACCCTCATTGTGAGCTTTACCGGATTGATGACCATCATCACCAAAGTATTTCAGCCACGTTTGATAATGACACGCCCGTTTCTATCATCCCTGTTTGATATTACGCCAATCTGGTGTCTGGTAAGAGTTGCGGGAATGATCTTTGTTCTTTTCAGCTTCTTCAAGGTTGGTCCAGAGGCTGTCTGGTCTGGTGCCACCGGTGGTATGGTCTTAAACGACCTGATGCCAACTCTGTTTTCAGTCTTTATCTTTGCGGGATTGTTACTGCCATTATTGATGAACTTTGGCTTGCTGGAACTATTGGGCACTCTGATGACACGCATCATGCGTCCCGTATTTAATCTTCCTGGCCGGTCTGCTATTGACTGTATAGCCTCATGGCTCGGTGATGGCAGCGTTGGCATCCTGATGACCAGCAAACAGTATGAAACGTCCTATTACACTCAGCGTGAAGCTGCAGTTATTGGTACCACATTCTCAGTGGTTTCAATTACTTTCTCGCTGGTCGTCATTGCCCAGGTTGGCCTGGATCATATGTTTACCCAGTTCTACCTGACGGTCTGCTTTGCCGGACTGGTAGCAGCATTCATTGTTCCAAAACTGCCTCCACTGTCCCGGAAAAAAAACGTTTTCATTTGTGGTAAGACCCGCAGTGATGATGATGAAATTATTCCCGAAGGTATCAGTGCTTTTGCATGGGGATTAGAGCAGGCATTGGAAAAAGCGGCAAAGATCACCAACCCAATGAAAGTGGTTCAGGATGGCGGTAAGAATGCCATTGATATGGTCTTTGGTGTGCTACCGGTGGTTATGGGGATCGGGACCATTGCTCTGATGATTGCAGAACACACGCCGCTCTTTCAGATTCTGGGAATGCCTTTTCTGCCATTGCTTGAGTGGTTGCAAATCCCTGAAGCCCAGACTGCATCCACAACCATGATGGTTGGCTTCACCGATATGTTTGTGCCTTCTATTCTGGCGGCATCCATTGATAATGATATGACCCGGTTTGTTATTGCCGCATTATCTCTGACCCAGCTGATTTATCTGTCTGAAGTCGGTGCTTTGCTACTGGGAAGCAAGATTCCGGTAACGCTCTTTGAGCTATTTATTATTTTTATTCTGAGAACGCTGGTCACACTGCCCGTGATCGCAGCCATTGCCCATCTTATCTTCTAACATAGAAAACGGAGCCTCAGGAATCTGGGGCCCGTACCCAAATTATTTAATCAGTTTGGCAATATCACGGAACTGTGGCGCTTCGGCAGACTTCATTAATTCAAACAATGCCATTTCAACGGTCGTCAGATCGGCCCCCAGCGCTGACATTTTATCAAGAGCTACCTCTTTATTTTGAATGGTTCTTGATGAAACTGCATCAACCAGAACCTCCACCTCATAGCCTCCTGCCAGAAGATCCATCGCCGTCTGGTACACACAAATATGAGTCTCTATTCCGGTTAACAACACCTGTCGACATCCCGTCTTTTCCAGTGCGGACATAAAATCAGGCTCACCACAGGCACTGAACGATGATTTTTTGACAGGACTGAAATCCAATAATTCCTTAGCCAGTTCAGGAATACTCGGCCCCAGCTTCTCAGGTATTTGTTCCAACCAGATAATTGGTAGATTGAGTAGTTTGGCTCCTTTCACCATGGTCACAATGTTATGAGACAGTTGTTCATGTTCATGCATCAGAGTGGCTAGTTTTCCCTGAACATCCACTACCACCAACACCGTACTTTCAAGATTCAGCATACTGATTCCCCCGAGACTAACCGTTAAATGCGAAAATATACGCAATAAGACCGTATACAACATGTTAACAAATGTTGTTTTACGAAAATTATTGATCCAGATCCATTTTCCAACCACGAACTACAGGTATATTTGAGACAGCCCTCATCAGGCTACCTCAAGCAGGGTCGCTTCAACAAATAAACATTACTAATGGAGTTTCAGCCGTGACCAGTGTGACCAACTTAAACGACACTAGAGTGGAAATGGACATCAGGGCAGCAGGACTGAAAGAAGCTATGGACCAGTTCCAGAAACTGCGGTTTCTTGCCCACAAGATTGAAACCGATCCTTGCAAAATCATCTGCGAAACCAGTCGAATTAACGACAGCACCCTGATTCATGCCCACTTTGATTTCTGTTGCGCCGTTGAAAAAATCATATTTCAAATGAACTGCCAGTTTAACAGTGAGTATAGCTTCCATTAATTTTCTTGATTATTCACACTGCAGAGCATGCTTAAATAAAGAGAATGGCTATTAATGAATAAGTCATTGAGCCGAAGCTACTTTAGTGCTGACAGCCAAGGATATTGAAGGAGAATAACCTTGGCATACTCTTTTATTACGGAAAATCTAATACAGAAGATATTGTTTATAGGGCTATCCGATAACATACGTGAGCAACTGAAATAATATCTATATATATCGTTTTGCCCTGATATATCGTCGCTTCCAATAATCATTTTTCATACTTGACCGGGTAACCCCCTTTGATGTGGAAGCGTGTATGAATTGATTAGAACCTGTATAAATACCCGCATGCAATTGCTTTACACCTGTTTGAAATATGACGATATCTCCGACTTTCAACTTATCTCTGCTTATAGCCCTACCTCTACTGGCTAGCCCTTCTGTTGTTTTCGGCAATACAATCCCAAAAGCTTTTCTATAAGCTGTATTAACAAAGCCTGAGCAGTCAATACCTCTTCGATCTCGCCCCCCATATCGATAGGGTGTACCTTTATACTCTGAAAAGACCTGATTAAGTTTTTTCAGGCTAAGGTCAGATAAAGAAGTATTTGATTTTAGGGTTTTAACGGGAGGCGAGCGAACCGGCTTATGACTTTGTGAACTGACACAGCCTATCAATAAAAGGGAAAATAGCGTGGCTATCTGTATACGCATAACACCGCACCATATGTAAATATACGCTATGACAACTCTGCTCATACGGCTTTACAATAAAAATGAAGTTAAGTTGGGAATGAACGGAAATGTATAGCTGGACAAAAAGCCATGTTCTAGATAAGAAAAACAACTTAATGGCAAAAAAGTTGCCAATATAATATACATCTAGAAAGATATGATGTATGTATTACTTGGCACTCAGATCTTAAAAAGATAGCAAAATGGATATTTTCATATCATCTATTTATATAAAACAATCAACAAGACAATTCAGCCAAAGATTATTATTAACAGTAAAGCAATAACAGTACACTTACAAATAAGAATATATACTCTTCCACTTTCATAATAATGGACGACAATATTACCAATTAACAAAATACACATCGATTAATAATCATCTGGAGGAGGAAACTTGATGCTATGAATAGTATTTGGAACATCCTCCGCGAAAATTGATGGGTAATAATAGGCGGCTAGAGCAACTCCAAAAAAATAAATTCCTGCTGCCCGATAATAATAATTTATATTATTCTGCCTTGCTAACCGGTAGAAAGCAGATATACCAAGCTCTCCGGATAATAATACACTAGGCACAAACCATGAAAATGACCTCTCAGTTGTATATACAATAACCTCACTTCTAGAGCGTACAGATGCTTCAGCAGCCTGACAAAGGTTCTCAGTATAAACTCGAAACTTATTCACATTCGGAACCTGTTTTATTACTTTTTTCCTGATCGTTTTAATCCTTTCTACTGGCTTTATCGTTTCTTTTCTAATGCCCCATGTTCCAAACTCACGAGATTCATAAATGAGCTCTTTCTGATGCCTTTGCACTAAAACTTTTTTATTTTTTGTTCCTCCTTCATGCAATAGTATTTCACAATAATTCCAAGCCAAAGGGATAGGCCCCATAGAGAAGTATCCCTTACGATCCACTCTGACCACCTGACCACTCCTGAATGAGTCCTGCTTCGAGACTCCCTTGTTCCATTGAAAAAGAAAAGTTCGATCCGACTCTTCATACCTTCCTGTTCTTTTGAAATATTCAGTCTCTTCAAACTCAACCGGATGATTTACATCCGTAACAAGCTTTTTTGTTGCATAAAAGAATTTATAAAGAAGAGCAACAGCAGAATCTCTATACCTTCCCGGCCTAGGTTGTCTTTTATCTTCGTAATCATTAATTATTTTATACTCGCCATTATCCCCGTAGATATTATTTTCATCACTTATTTCATACTCCTCCACCATTTCATCGTCAAATTCGTCATTATCATCATCAGTATCCTCTACAAAATCCAATGCCAGCATGAATGGCTTCACAACATCAATAACCACAAGTTCATGCTCATGAGTTTCACTCATTTTTCTTGCAACATCTCCTGTCTCAGCTCCCAGCCGTTTAACCGTTATGGGATGATTATGATACTTACTGTCAATAACCCCTGGGCTACGCACCTCTGATCCCAGCTTGAAATCACCGATCACATTTTTAAAAACCGCCCCCCATATACTTCGTATCCACGTACTACCACCAGTACTCTCTTTGAGACGATTATCAAAAGTCCCTAGCATGACACTATCCATATATCGAAAATAGTGATCTCCCTTACGGACAGGGTCAATAACATGGTGATTAATGGCATCCTTCCATGCCAGAGAAAATCGATAAAACGGAAGGAGCAGTGAGCCAACCATTAAATCGGAGAACAAATAGTTTCCGGACTTGGCAATTTTCTCCATAAACGAGTAAGTTGGCGCTCTTTTTGATTTTATTAATTCTTTGTAATAATCAATCTCAGTGTCTTTAACCTCATCTTCAGATCCATCAAAATCGAAAGCTTCTTCAAAACCACCGTTATTGCCTTGCTCATAGGCGCTCAGAAAATCATCAACCCCCTGAAAGTCTTGATCCAGCTTTTGAAAAGGAGTTTCGAAATCTGCACTTTCATACTCCTGCCCGTAGGAAGTTGAAATAAGCAATACAGAAAAGAAAAACAAATAGAAATAACGGACATAGAAAACCATCCCAATTGTATTCCTCAAAATATAAAAGCCATTCGGTATCGATCAATATTCTTATACATGACTAAAAACTGAAAAATGCAACATGCAACATGCAACATGCAACATGCAACATGCGAAAAGCATTCCTAATGAGACATTTTTAAAGAAAGATCGTTCCTGCTTTATAGAACTAAAATTTTCCATTCTTATTCAGATCATCCATCCAAAACAATTGGGCAACACTAATCAATCTGATTTGCGTGTATCTGTCATTACTTTGTTATCTTGCAATCTTAAGTACCAGTCAGCTCAGGTCTCTGGGCGTAAGAAAAAATAGCTGATAGAATGCCGGTTAAAATTAAATGTTAAATAACAAGGCAAGAGGTCGATGGAAGTCACCAGTCTTAACCCGGCTCCAGTATGGAGAAGAGCTGCGGCCATGTTGTACGATTCTCTATTAATCCTGGCCCTGTTGTTTATGGCTGGTTTTCTCAATCTGTTCATCCAGATTCAGATTTTTGGTGATGAGCAGCTCAAAGCGATGACTGAAGAGGGTTACAGCCTCGGTGGGCCCTTTTTCTACGCTGCCTTACTGGTCATTATTTACGGTTTCTTTGGTTTTTTCTGGACCCGGTCAGGGCAAACCCTAGGCATGCAGGCCTGGAGAATAAAAGTGGTCAGCACTGAAAATCAATTGATCAGCCCATGGCAAAGCATTATCCGTTTTCTAATTGCCATTCCTTCGCTGTCTCTTGCTGGTACCGGTCTTCTCTGGGCACTCATCGACCGGAAGCGGCGAAGCTGGCAGGATCTGGCCTCGTCTTCCAGAGTCATTCTTCTGGAAAAACCTGCAAAGAAAGCCTGATAACACGCTCCCTATATTCCTCGGTGCAGTTCCATAACAAGACTGCACTGGCGACACTGCCAGCCCGCCCAAGTTCATGCCCCTGCTCACTCCTACCTACAGTGAAGCGCGAATATACCGAAACATTTATTGGTATTTTTACCTACCCGGCATTAGAATGAAATCATCGCCATTGATCAATGATGGTGTGCCGGCAAGCTTATATTGGGCTATTCATTACAAACAGGCTTTCAGCAAGCAGTAGAAAAGGGAGACTTCAGTATGAACACCCAGCTATTTGAACAGCTTTTATCTCATCTGGCGGAAGTCTTTCGTCGTTTATCAGGTCAGCCGGAATCATTCGATCGCACAAGCCAACTCGAAGAGTGCAGGCTTTACTGCCCGGTCACACGAACCCCACAGCGGCCTATAAGAAGAAACCCAAGATATCCATATTAAGTCACTTCCATAAACTGGTTTTAAATCTGATGCATAGGCTTCAATCAACACCTGAAAAATTGTTTGCTTCATTTGACAGGTGTTGTAGCCATCCCCCCTTATGCAGCACGCCTTAGCATTACCGCCCCGGCCAGCAGGCAGATGATGATTGGTATCATGACCGATAATACCGGCGGAAACCCGAATACCAGACTGGATGGCCCCATCAGGTTCTGAACAATCATGAACACAATACCGGTGATCACTCCGGAGAATATCCGTAATCCCATACTGACCGAACGCAAAGGGCCAAAGACAAAAGAAATGCCCACAATAACCAGGGAGAGTATCGATAACGGCTGAAGCAACTTTGTCCACAATGCCAGATCATACTCTCCAGCATCCAGCCCCTGTGCTGCCAGATACTGCGTGTATGTGAGCAGGCCGGATATCGGCAACGCTTCCGGCTTTACCACAACCACTTTCAGAAGCGTTGTGGTCAGGCTGGTATCCCAGGGTTCTACAAGACTCTCCTCAGTAATGAATTGTTCATCCTTACGGCTTATGGTCGTGACATTCTCAAGCAGCCAGTGATCACCCTGGTAAATGCCTCGTTTGGCAAAAGAGCTTTCCTGAAGTCTCATGTCATCATCAAAAACATAACGACTTACGCCATAAAGCACTCCGTTTGGCTCAACAGCATTGAAGTACATAAATTCATGGCCTTCGCGATGCCAAAAGCCTTCTCCGGTATAGGTTCCATCCGCTGAGCGGGCAATGGCTTTTCTGGTCTCTCCAACCTGCTCCGCCATGGGAGCCAGGTATTCTCCCAGTATCAACCCAGTAAGAATCATGACCAGGGTGGCCTTCATCACAGCACCAAGGATGCGCCATAACGAGACACCCGCAGCCCTCATAACCACCAGCTCGCTGTTGGAGGCCATGGAGCCGAGTCCCACAAGACAGCCAACCAGTGCTGAAACGGGAATCAGCTCGTACAGTTTTTTGGGAATCATCAACAGAGTGAAAATCAATGCATCCAGCGATTGATAATTGCCTCTGACATCATCCAACTGCCCAAGGAAAGAAAACAGTGCTTCAAGAAACACCAGAATCAACAGGACAATAACCGTTGCCCCCAGAACATTCCTGGATATGTACCGATCCAGCTTACGCATTTCCAGCCCTCCGGCGCGCCAGCCAGAGTTTGCCCGGCTCAACAAGGTACAACATCAACGCAATCAATAAGAAGAGAATATGAATGGGCCATAAGCCAATGTCTACCGGGAGGCGTCCATCTTCAATCGCCCCACGCCCACTCATCAGCAAAGCCAGATACAACAGATAGAGCAATATGCCAGGCAACAGTTTCACATAACGACCCTGCCTGGGATTAACCTGGGCAAGCGGTAATGCCATCAGTACAACGATCGGTATTAACAAGGGTAGAGAGATCCGCCATTGCAGCTCAGCACGATGGCCGGGTGCGTCGGAATCCATCAGCTTAGTCGTTGGCAGCGCCTGCTCTTTGCTGATCTCTTTTCTCGAGCGGCGCTCTTCCATTCGAAGACCGTAATTTTCAAACTCAATTTCCCGCAGAGGCAAGGCTCCGGGAGTCAGGTCATAGCGGTAACCATCATCCAATATCAGATAGCGCTGTCCACCCTCTCCTGCATTGGCTTCGATTCTTGCCTTTTCCGCCAGAAGCAATGTCATGGACCCCAGGTTATTGCTATTCACGTTACGGTTGGCAATAAAGACCTTGTTCATCTGCTGATGATCATCGGTCAGCTCCTCGGCATAAGTTACGCGCTGCCAGCCAAACTTCTGGAAACGACCGGAAACCAGGGTATCAAACTCGGTCAGCGAGTCCTGCTCGGCAAAAATTCGTTCAACCTTCTGTATTCCCTGGGGGGCAACCACAAGACTTAACAGCGCGACCAGCAGCATCACCCCGACAGCAGGAATCATCGTCATGCCTAAAAGTTGATTACGACTCAGACCACAGGCGCTGAGCACCGTCATTTCGTTATCAACATACAGCCTGCCATAGGCGAGAAGAATGCCCAGAAAAAGCCCCAGGGGCAGTATCATGACCAGAAACTCAGGAATCCGGTACCCCATGATGGCAAAGAGAAAGTCTGCTTTCAGAGTGCCAGTTGCAGCCTGTGCAAGGTAGTTCACAAAGCGTCCACTCATGATAATGAGCAGTACGACAGACGTCACAGCTAACATGACCTGCAGCATCTGTCTGGACAGGTAACGAAATATGATTAAAGGCATGCCTTGGTGAAATTCACAAAATCAAAACGAACAATTATACGTCAGTCGCCGTAAAAAACCGGAAAAATCCCCGGCTATCTGGCAGAAGCGTAGAATAAACATACAATGAATCTGTTGCTTTTCCACGCCCTGATTGCAGCTCGGATATTGCAGGAGCCTGCCATATCCGAGCTAAAGCGTCTGGTTGAATTGGCTTAACCATATTATTATCCATGAAATCGGATAACTTGTCCCCTTGGAGAGACTATGGAATTTGTTGTTAAGAGCGGCGCCGCAGAAAAACAGAAAACTGCCTGTCTGGTTATTGGCGTCCACAAGAAAACGCTTCCACCCTCTGCGACAGCCATAGACTCATTAACTGAGGGGTATCTTGCCGGAGTACTCAAGCGTGGAGACCTGGATTTCAAGCCCGGTCACTCACTGATGCTCCTGCATACCCACCATGCGCCTTTTGAGCGTCTGCTGCTACTCGCCATGGGTGATAATAATAAGCCATTAAAGGAAGCCGAGTTTAAAAAGCTGACGGCCAATCTGGCCAGCCAGTTGAAGTCGGTTAATTCCAGGGAAGCAACCGTTGCCATCGAAGACATCGCCGTAGAAGGTAAATCACTTCAGTGGATTACCCGCCAGGTGGTCGAAGCGGTTGAGTATGCGTTTTACCAGTTCAGCCAGTTCAAAAACGATACGGGCAAAGGCCCAAGCCTGAAAAAAGTCACACTATTGGCGGATCGTAAAAATGCCGAAGCAGTGAAAGCGGGTCTTTCCCAGGGACAGGCCATTGGCAATGGTCGTAATGTGGCCAGAACGCTGGGCAATTTGCCAGGCAACATCTGCCACCCTACCTATCTTGCTGATGAAGCCAAAGCACTGGCGAAAAAGCACGCCAAGCTGACCACCAAGGTACTGAATGAAAAACAAATGTCTGACCTTGGCATGAGCTCCCTGCTGTCCGTCAGCGCCGGTTCCGAACAGGAAGCCCGACTGATCTGTATGGAATTCAAAAATGGCAAGCGTGGTGCCAAGCCTCTCGTTCTTCTGGGTAAAGGGATCACCTTTGATACCGGTGGTATCTCGCTGAAACCCGGTGCAGCCATGGACGAAATGAAGTTTGATATGTGCGGTGCCGCCAGTGTATTTGGCGTAATGAATGCCATTGTCGAAATGGACCTGCCCGTTAATGTTATTGGCATGGTGGCTGCAGCAGAAAATATGCCCAGTGGCAAGGCAACACGCCCGGGCGATATCGTAACCTCCATGTCCGGCAAAACCATTGAAATTCTCAACACCGATGCCGAAGGTCGGCTGGTGCTTTGTGATGCACTGACCTATGCCGAACGTTACAAGCCCGAAGCGGTTATTGATATTGCCACGTTGACCGGCGCCTGCATCGTTGCCCTGGGTCACCATACCACTGGCCTGCTCAGTAATAATGAGCCGCTGACTGAAGAGCTTCTGAGTGCGTCCAAAGAGGCCATGGACCGAGCCTGGCAGCTCCCAATGGGTGAAGAGTATACCCAGCAACTGGACAGCAACTTTGCCGACATGGCCAATATTGGTGGTCCATCTGCAGGTACCATTACAGCAGCCTGCTTCCTGGCAAAATTTGCTGAAGCCTACCCATGGGCACATCTGGATATCGCTGGTACTGCCTGGAAATCCGGTAAGGAAAAAGGCGCAACCGGTCGCCCGGTGCCAATGCTGGTTCAGTACCTGCTGAATAAAATCTGATTAGCAGTACCAATAATCAGCCCGAAAACAGGCCTTGGATGAGTTCTCTCAAGGCCTGTTTGTTTGTGTCAATTGAGTTATTATTCCTGAATGACCAGAGTTACTTTTTATCTATTAGACAGTCAGGGGCAGAATGCCGAGCAATTTGCCTGTCGCCTGATCGACAAAGCATGGCGCGGTGGACTGCCCATGCACATTCATACTTTTGATGAAAGTAGCTGTAAATCCATGGATCAATTGCTCTGGTCATGGAGGGAAGACAGCTTTTTGCCTCACGGGATTGTTTCTGACACTCAGAACAGCACTCCTGAAAGTCGCCTACTGGTGAAACAATCCCCCATTACCCTGGGGTTTGATAAACCGCTGCTGGAGCAAAAGCGGCTCCTGATAAATCTCAGCACCGAGGTTCCCTCCTTCTTCAAAGACTTTTCCCGTGTCTGCGAAGTCGTGGTTCAGAACCCGGATCAGAAAGCCGTTTCCCGAGATAAATTCCGCGCCTATCGACAAGCCGGAATTGAGCCCGAAGTTCACAATATGCCAGCGTTTACCGGTTAATAACAAGCCGAAGACTTTGCTACTCGTTGAGAGTATTTTGAATACCATCAAATAAATGGAATATGCATGAACAGTGAGTAGAATTTCTTTCCACTGTTCAAACACCGGAAATTGGGACAGACTTTATTCTTAGTACCAGTTTCCCCCTCCCCTCAGTCTTTAAAAACTCTCTACCCGCACCAAATAATTTTAAAAAGCAATCGTTCTCAACATTCTTCAAACATTCTCCGAGCAAAGGAAGCACGGTTTTGACAAAAAAACCATGATCAAGCCATTCATTCAAGATCAGCATCTTCTCTATGTCGCCCTGAGCACATAAAATACGTTTCAATATTTCATTAATCGTTTTTCTTCTTCCTACAGCCTTTTCGGTACTGTTTAAATCATGCTGATTTAGTCCTGATTTATCACCTACTTCTACACTATCACCACCATGAATCTTATTGCACAATAGAATAAAATTGGAGATAAAATCCCTATGCCCTGTGACAAAATCACTTAAGGTGTAACGGTCTGCCATAGACTGACAAAGACGCCAGCTACGGCCTACCTTAACAACCAGAAAGTGATGCGCCGAGAGTTGTGACCTATCGCCTGAAGGAAACCTGCTAGCCAGCGTACAGTTAAACAATTGGCTATCATCCTTGAAAATACTAAATACTCTATGCATATCAAATGGGCTGTTTGCCTCAAACTGCTTTTCTTCACCCGCTTGAAAAATACGGAGCTTTTCCAATAACTGATCCGTGGTTTTATGACACACAGTGGTCGTTATATCACTGCATGCTTTTTTAATTACATTATCTACACGTACTTTAACTGCACTGTTATTATCAGCGCTCGACACAACTTCTAAAACATTGACTTCAGGAGAATGACTGGCAACTTTCATTTCATGCAAATATTTATTTCCCTTTTCAGACCTGGTCTTTAACCCTTTGTCAGCATCAGGATTACACATACAACTTTCCTGCAAGGGAGAATTAGGAGCATTCCTGAGCGGAGCACCGTTAAAAACACTATTGTGCAAAAAACCTGGTGTATTATTTGATCTGACATCCATATTTAAGCGCCCATTAACACCAACTAAAAATACTGGCTATTATTTGCAGTAGAATATTGGGTAATAATGCTCATTTGTGTACCGAATCAATTAAAAAGTTCCCTTGGAATCCAGCTCTCCTTTTAGATACAAGGATACTAACTTTGCCAGGACACCTCACTCCGATCAATTCTTCGAATAATAGAAGAATGACAACGACTTTCGACTTCCTGAATCAGCCCCACAGTGTATAATCACTCGTTTATCCAAACCCAGAGACTCCCTGCTCTTCAGGACACGCTTTGGAACATCTACTGGAAAAGCAGTTATGGAAAAGACGTTCAACCCCCAGGCCATCGAACGCACGCTGTATCAAAACTGGGAAGAGAAAGGCTATTTTGCACCATCTGGCGAAGGCAAGCCTTACTCCATCATGATCCCTCCTCCCAATGTCACCGGCAGCCTGCACATGGGCCACGCCTTCCAGGACTCCATTATGGATGCCCTGATCCGCTACAACCGGATGAAAGGCTGCAACACGCTGTGGCAGGTGGGTACTGACCATGCGGGCATCGCAACCCAGATGGTGGTTGAGCGCAAGATCCTGGCGGAAGAAGGCAAAACCCGTCACGACTACGGACGTGAAGCCTTTACTGATAAGATCTGGGAGTGGAAAGAAGAGTCCGGCGGCACCATCACCCGTCAGCTTCGTCGTCTGGGTGCATCCGTTGATTGGGATACCGAGCGCTTCACCATGGACAAAGGCTTCTATGCGGCTGTCCAGGAAGTCTTTGTCCGCCTTTATGAAGACGATCTCATCTACCGCGGCAAGCGTCTGGTTAACTGGGATCCAAAGCTGCACACTGCCATCTCTGACCTGGAAGTAGAAAACAAAGAAGTCAAAGGCAATATGTGGCACCTGCGCTATCCACTGGCGGATGGCGAGAAAACCGCAGAAGGCAAAGATTATATTGTGGTTGCCACCACCCGTCCGGAAACCATGCTGGGTGATACCGGCGTTGCTGTAAACCCGGAAGATGAGCGTTACAAAGCACTGATCGGAAAAGCCGTTATTCTGCCTCTGGTTAACCGTCGCATCCCGATTGTCGCTGATGAACACGCCGACATGGAGAAAGGCACCGGTTGCGTAAAAATCACCCCGGCACACGACTTTAATGACAACGAAGTCGGCAAGCGCTGCAACCTGCCAATGATCAATGTCATGACCCTCAACGGTGACATCCGCCAGCAGGGTGAAGCCTACAACATTGACGGCACGGTTAATCAGTCTATTGATACTGCCATTCCAGAAGCCTATCAGGGCATGGAGCGCTTTGCTGCCCGTAAGCAGATCGTTGCTGACTTTGATGCGCTTGGTCTACTGGAAAAAATCGATGACCACACACTAATGGTACCTTACGGTGACCGTTCCGGCGTGGTTATTGAGCCTCTGCTGACTGACCAGTGGTTTGTCCGCGCTGCGCCGCTGGCAAAGCCTGCAATCGAAGCGGTAGAAGACGGCCGTATTCAGTTCGTACCCAAGCAGTATGAGAACATGTACTTCTCCTGGATGCGAGATATTCAGGACTGGTGCATCTCCCGTCAGCTCTGGTGGGGACACCGTATTCCAGCCTGGTACGACGATGCAGGCAATGTCTACGTTGGTCGTAATGAAGACGACGTTCGTGAAAAGCACAACATTCCCTCTCCGGTTGTCCTGAAACAGGATGATGATGTTCTGGATACCTGGTTCTCTTCTGCTCTCTGGACCTTCGGCACCCTGGGCTGGCCAGAGCAGACCGACCGCCTGAACACCTTCCACCCGACCGATGTGCTGGTCACCGGTTTTGACATTATTTTCTTCTGGGTAGCCAGAATGATCATGATGACCATGCACTTCATGAAAGATGAAGACGGCAAGCCACAGGTACCGTTCAAGCACGTGTACGTGACCGGTCTGATCCGTGATGAGCATGGCGACAAGATGTCCAAGTCTAAGGGTAACGTCCTTGACCCTCTGGATATGATTGACGGTATCGAGCTGGAGTCACTGGTTGAGAAACGCTGCGGCAATATGATGCAGCCTCAGCTGGCGGAGAAGATCGAGAAGCGTACCCGCAGCACCTTCCCTGATGGTATTTCTGCCCACGGTACCGATGCCCTGAGATACACCCTGTACTCACTGGCCTCGACCGGTCGTGATATCAACTGGGATATGAACCGTCTGGAAGGCTACCGGAACTTCTGTAACAAAATCTGGAACGCCGCCAACTATGTCAAAATGCACACCGATGGTCAGGACTGCGGCAACAATGATGAGCCGGTTGAGCTGACTCTGGCTGACCGCTGGATTGTTTCCCGACTGCAACGGGTAGAAGCCCAGATCGAAAAGAACCTCTCCGAGTTCCGTCTTGATCATGCGTCCCAGAACCTCTATGACTTTGTCTGGAATGAGTACTGCGCATGGTACCTGGAACTGTCCAAGCCAGTATTGTGGGACGAGAACGCACCTGCTGAGCGTAAACGTGGCACCCGTCGTACACTGGTTCGGGTTCTGGAGTCCATCATGCGACTGGCTCACCCGTTCATGCCTTATATCACTGAAGAGATCTGGCAGAACATCAAGCAGAGCGCTGGTGTTGAAGGAGAAACCCTGATGCTGCAGAGCTATCCAGTGTCTGACTCAGCCCGTATTGATGAAACGGCTGAGCGTGATATTGAGTGGCTTAAGTCGTTTATCACCGGTATCCGTAACATCCGTGCCGAACTGAATATCGGGCCAAGCAAGCCGCTGAACGTCCTGCTGCGTAACACCTCGGCTGACGACGTTGCCCGCCTGAATGACAACCAGACCTTCCTGAAGTCTCTGGCCAAGCTGGAAGACATCAAGGTACTGGCTGCAGGTGAAGAAGCACCAATGGCAACCACGCAACTGGTGGGTTCCATGGAAGTACTGGTACCGATGGCCGGCCTGATCGACAAGGAAAAAGAGTCGGCCCGACTCAATAAGGAAATTGAACGGTTTGCCAAAGAAGTGGCCCGCTTTGAAGGCAAGTTGAACAACGAGAAATTCATCAGCAAGGCACCTGCTGACGTTGTTGAAAAGGAGAAAGCCAAACTGGCTGAAGCCCAGGCTGCCAAAGCCAAGCTGGAAGAACAGCTGGAAGCGATCAAGGCTCTGTAAACCAGAGTCTTGTATATGATAACCACCTGCAGAAGTAGGTGGTTTAGGGATAAACAATAAAAATGGCTGCAGTTATTGCAGCCATTTTTTTACGTCCTGTTTTTTACACCGCTGCACGCCCTGTCGCAGGAGCCAGCAGAAGACGGGCAGTCATCACCACCAGCAGGGTCAATACACAGAGAATTGCGGCTACCGGAACCTGACTGGACATAGGGATACTGGCGGCCACCAGCGTCACCAGACCACCGCCCAGGTTTTGCATACCACCCAGAACCGCACCGGCTACACCGGCATTTTCCGGAAATGGCTCAAGTGCAGCAGTCGTTGCAGTAGGAAACAGCAGCCCTGACCCCAGGAAATAGAGTGTTGCCGGCACCAGTATCACCCAGGCATTCAGATAACCCATCAACCCTGCCACCAGCATACTGGCCGAGCCAATAACCAGCATCACCACACCTCGGCCGATGATGCTTTCCAGACTGTGTTTCTTTGCCATCTGCCCCGCCAGCCAGGAACCAAACAGGTAACCAGGGATCGGAATCACAAACAGTACGCTGATCACTCGCGGATCAAGTCCCATCAGTTCACCAAACAGCACACCCGCAGCGGCTTCGAATACCGCAATACCGGCAAAGGTGGCCACCAGTGAGATCATAAAACCATTGAACTGCCCATTACTCAGAACATAACGATAACTGGCCAGCGCCCCCATGGACCGTTTGCCAACATTCTTGTGGGTCTCACCAAAACGCCCCAGCACCAGAAGCCACACCAGCACACCAAAGCCGGTCAAAAACCAGAAGCTGGCCTGCCAGCCAAACGCCGTGCCCAGAAAGCCACCCAGCATCGGCGCAATCAACGGTGTAAAAATCAGCGCCATGCTGATGTAACTGTTAGCCCTTTGCAGATGAAGCCCACTGTACAGATCACGCATGACCGTACGCGCCATCACCCCACCGACACCGGTTCCCATGCCCTGAACGAAACTGGCCAGCAGCAACATTTCAAAGCTAGGGGCGACGCTGCCAATCAGCGAGCCGGCAATAAAAATCACCAGACCAATCAACATTAACGGCTTACGGCCAAAACGATCCGACAACGGCCCATACAAAAACTGTGAAATGCCATAAGGAATCAGGTACAGAGCAATTGCCGCCTGAATAGCCCCCGGGGCTACCCCGAAGTCCGCCGCCATCTGAGACATGGTCGGTACATAAATCGTGTTGGTCAGCTGGCCACAGGCCGTCAGCACCACAATGACAAACAGTACCTGGAAAAATCCCTGTTGTTTCATTACCCCAATCTCACCAAACTGAAAATCAAATAGCCCCTGCTCACCTCAATGGATGAGTCAGAGAAATTCAACATGTACCGCCCTGGAACCACTCAGGCTTCAGGGCTGACAAAGAAAAGTGTTGCTTAGCAACTCAGAGATCAGGACTGATCCTGAGTACATCGTCCGTGGCTGATAGAAAGATTGTTTTTATTATTTCATCAGACCATCAGTACAAAATGAGACGATTGTTTTGCTCGAAATGTAATCACATCTATCGCTACCGGCAATGGGTAGAGAGCGCAAGGCCGCGTAAACATAAAATATTATTGTTATGCAGTAAGAAAGCAGAGATTAAAACCACAAATAAAGCATAATTCAGACATTAAAATACAACAGGAAGACAATAAACAGATAATATAGCGACAACAAGAGGAGTTATGAATCAGCGGCAAATAAATGGTGCAGGCCGCTTCGGTAAAGAATTCCCAGCTCTGTCTAACAAAAGACACCTTTCGGCTTTTTTCATCATTCAGGCCTCCATCGAAAAAGGGCAATAGCAGACGCTATCAAGCCTGTACCTACCACTCTATTCAACCACACTGAAAACCGACCTATCTTTGCTGAGATAGCATGTGAGCATATGCCATATAACAGGAATACCGACATTGCTATAGCAATGTACAGAATACCTAAGAGTAACAGGTCAAAAAAATAGCTTTCCTGACGCTCAATAAACTGAGGCAGGAAAGCTGAATAAAACAGAACAGGTTTTGGGTTGGTCATTGAAATCAAAAATGCCTGAAAACAGACCAGCCTACCGGAAATCCGTTTGACGTTTTCGATCACCCTTATTGAAGGGGATGCCAGCACTTTGACTCCCATGTAACCGAGATAAAATGCTCCACAGATACGAAGAGCATCCAGCATCTTACTGGATGCAACAATTAATGCTGTCACCCCAAAAACGGACAGTATCAACCAGAGCAGATTGGCCACAGCAATCCCTATCAGCGCTGATACGACACGCTTGAAATTTCCTGTTGTTCCCTGTGAAAGTACAAATAAATTCGTTGGGCCGGGTATCGCAACAATCGCTATCGACAAAATAAGAAATGCTGGAGAAACGGCCATATTGAAGACTCCTTCGATACTATAGCTATAGACCTTATTTACATTGATAAGTTCTTGTACAACTACAGTTCAGCGGGTAGGAAGCAAAGGGTCATTATCACTCATGTATCCAGCAGGCCATACAATGACTATAGGCAAATCGCTGGATTTTTTCTCAATGATTACCGACACCGCACGTTCTCAGATGCCGAAGAAACGACAGCCTCTTTCAGTGATAGGAAACAATGGCTTGAAGGAATGCGAGATAATGCTTTCAAATAATAGAGATAAGCCGAACGATGATAGTTTACAGAATGCGTGTTCATAAAGCCGTGCAGAAAGTCTGTCCGTAACACATCAACATATTGCTTTTGCTCAACCACCTCGATCAACTCAGACACATCAAAGTGCTTTTCTTCTTTCGGAAACACCAGGCACATCGGGAAAGCGGGCTCGATACCGGAATAGTGACGAATCTGTGAGCCATAAAAGCCCAGAGCGCCAGAAACCCTTGAAGCAGCAGGTTTCTCAGAAAGTCTCCAAATGGCAGATGCTCCAACGCTGAAACCAAGAAGGCTCACCTGATCATCAGAAATCGTGATTTTTTCAGCCAGCTTGTTAGTGTATGTGTCCAAACCTCCTTCAGAGCAGAAGCAGGTATACGCCTCAGCTTCATTGCTAAACCTCATGTGTTTTCCATCATAAGGATCAACCAGCTCAACATTGCCTGGAATCAGCGATATGAGTTCTTCGAGTGCAGCCGTTGCCCCAAAAATATCTGACACAATAATACGATGCATGATTTTCCAGTACTCTTTCCACGTCGGGTCACATCATGGCACCAAGTATCATCAGGGAAAACGTATAATAAGCATAAATGGCTAATAACACCTCAGCGGTGGCTGCCATGAACTCGGCGGGTCTTGAAAGCACCCCGAGGAAGCCAAACTGCCCTGAATAGTTATCCTGTGTATCCAGAAAGAACTCAGTGAGTAATAAAAACAACGTAAAAACATTCACATTATCCCCCCGTTTATACAGCCCCTTTTTAGTCAGATAAATGGTAGGTGCAACCAGAAGGTACACAAAATAGAAAAAAGCAACGGCAGGAAACAGCACACTTGAAAAGACATTGTTGCTTGATAAATCAGTATGAATTACCGATTGGAAGCAAAGAAAGACAGTCAATAGCCGGATCATAAATTCCCTTTACTGTGGCCACCTGGAGCCTTACCAAAAGCCTGTTGATTAAAAAGTACATCCCATGTTGCTTAAAACATCATTACTCAACAAACAATAACATGTAGAAGTTCAGACCTGACCTGACAGTTACCGATTTTCAAGAAGGTGTCTGTCAGGTTAAATTCAGGCTATGAACTTTTCCTTCCAGATCTCTTTCCCATCAATCAGTGTTTCTATCGGCGTTCTCCCGTTGCACTGCTTACCTTGATGGGTACGCTCAGTATTGTAGTGAATTAACCATTCGTCCAGATCTGACTGAATCATCTCAATACTCGTATACAGCGTCTTTCTCAATGCAGGTTGATAAAACTCCTGCAGAATCGTTTTATGGAAGCGTTCACAGATTCCATTCGTTTGTGGATGCCGGGTTTTCGTCTTCGTATGTTCAATGTCGTTCACCGCCAGGTAAAGTTGATAATCGTGTTGATCAGCACGACCACAATACTCTGTACCTCTGTCTGTCAGTATTCTGAGCACAGGTAGCTCTTGAGCTTCATAGAATGGCAACACGCGGTCATTGAGCAGGTCTGCAGCCGTAATTGGGGTCTTTGTCTTATAGAGTTTGGCCTGCGCTACCTTGGAGTAAGTATCAACATAAGTCTGCTGATAAACGCGGCCAACACCTTTAAAGGTTCCAACATAGAAAGTGTCCTGTGAACCAAGGTAGCCAGGGTGCGCTGTGTCAATCTCACCACTGGCCTCATCATCCAGCTTCTTGCGCTCAAGTGCCCTGACCTGGGACTCGGTGAGAATGATTCCTTCTCGAGCCACTTTCTCTTCAAGGGCTTTGAGGCGCAGTTTGAAGCTTCCCAGATCATTTCTTAGCCAGATGCTTCTCACACCGCTGGGAGAGACGAAGATACCTTGCTTGCGAAGTTCATTGGAAACACGGGCCTGCCCATGGGCAGGATCTTCTACCGCATACTCATTTCAACAGCGGGGTCTACTCGGTTTTTGAGGTTTGGAACTCTTCGGCTTTGATCAAGAAGTGCTTCGACCCCACCTTCATCAACAGCATCCCGGTAACGATAAAATGTATCTCTGGAGACACCCATGGTTTTACAGGCTTTAGAGATGTTTCCGAGCTCATCTGCAAGGTTCAGTAGCCCGACCTTGTGCTTGATGATTTTCTGGTTGGTGTGAATCATAAGGGTCACCTTTAATGATTTAGATTTCAGTGAACTCACCTTCTTTCTAAATCGGTAACCCTTTTCTTTTGATGAGAAGAAAATGTCAGATTAAGTCTGAACTACTCCAAATAACACACCAGAAAAAGTATGTGACTGAAAAGCTTTCTACTTTTCCTTTGCTTCACGCCGTTCAGTCACTTTCTGGATCACACGGTCTGGTGGGATCACCCCCGTTTTGCTGAGCACACAACCACGTGATGTTCCTTCAGCCACCACCCTGCCCTTAACCAGAAAGGTATGCTGCATATGGAAACTTTTGTCATCCCAATCAACGATCTTCATCTTCACTTCATATTTCTGAAAAGGCTTTAATGGCTTTTTATACTTCATGGTGTGTTCAGAGACCACCGGCATCCAGCCTTCTTGATGCATGGTTCTTGCCAGGCCAGTCCGGATAAACATATCCACTCTTGAGAGATCACAGATGGTCAGGTAACGACCATTGTTCATATGAATATTAATATCCAGATCGTTGGGTAGTACTCTCAACGTCAGTGAATTTTCAGGTTTTACCACGGGCAGCCTTGGCTTGAAAAAAGATGCCAACAACAGATAGATCATTCTGAATATCAAGCTCATTCCACACTCCTGAATGCGATGAACGGCAAGGTATTCATCAGCAAGTATTCGGGTTTAGTCATCATCTGATGCAAACGTTCCCCTGTTATTTTTCTATTGCATACCAAGTGAAATCATTGCTGAAATCCCGTTAAACACCCTTGAAATGCTGTGGCATTTAACAATAAATCCTCTAACAGACTCAAGGATTAGCAGCGTATTTTCTCATTTGTCACCACTGTCTGTGCAATTACTAATACGGCACCAGCAGAAGTGATAGAACTCACCAATAAACCACGGCTTCCACGAAATCCGAAGCCCTCCTGTACCAGAGATGAATGGATTCGCAAATAAAGTGATTTGTTGTAGTATGCGCCACCAATTTTTTCCGGGTAACAGCGCTTGATTACTGCTTCCTCAAATGCATTGTATACAGACCTCTCCTGCTACTACGACTTAATGTGTGCCGACATTAACTACCAGGACCAGAGTAATTATGTGCATCGGCTACATCAACTATTCGGTAATAAGGGCACAAAACACCTGGACCTTGCCTGTGGCACAGGCCCACATGTTCGCCACTTTATCGATAAGGGTTATCAGAGCAGTGGGCTGGATATTAACCAGCCCATGCTGGATATCGCAGGACTGCGTTGCCCGGAAGCCGATTTTGTACTGCAGGACATGTGTGACTTTGTGGTTGAGCAGCCAGTGGATTTGATGACCTGCTTTCTCTATTCCATTCATTACAGCAGTGGCATTGATAGACTCAGGTCGTGTATTGCCTGTGCTCATGCAGCACTGAATAAGGGTGGCTTGTTTTGCTTTAATGCTGTTGAGAAGAACATGATCAGTAATAGCTCAGTGGTGAGTCACACGGTTGATTATGATGACAGCCATTTCGTGTTCAGCTCCGGCTGGAGTTATTGCGGCACTGGCGATAAACAGTCACTGAGATTGAGTATTGAGAAAAGTACAGTACAGGAGAGACAGTTCTGGCAGGATGAGCACCCTATGGTCGCCATCAGCTTCAGCGAGCTTGAAAGGTTATTAAGCCCTTACTTTGAGGTTTATACGTTTGAGCATGACTATGAAAAAATAATTCCGCTGGAAGAAAGCGCAGGTAATGCGATTTTTGCCTGCATAAAGCGATGACCTCCAACTGCGGCATCACTTAAGATGCCGTCATTCTTCGTCCTCAATTCATCCATTGCATTAATTGTTAGAGATACTGTTTCACTAAAACCTGCGGTAAAAACCGACCCGAAAACTCTGTTCTTTAAATTCCAGGGAATGCTTAAACCCGTCTGCCGGGACAGTTCTGAGGCTACTCTCCATATCAACAATGTCGTCATAG
Organism: Endozoicomonas sp.; assembly: GCF_965196975.1. Taxonomy (NCBI): domain Bacteria; kingdom Pseudomonadati; phylum Pseudomonadota; class Gammaproteobacteria; order Oceanospirillales; family Endozoicomonadaceae; genus Endozoicomonas; species Endozoicomonas sp. Next base: position 1,187,052 of record NZ_OZ239981.1, on the reverse strand, counting down.
GAAGAATATAAATACTCTACTTTTAAAGACCATGCTCCTTTCAGCAGTTGCTCAAAACCAAGGCCTGCAGCCCAACCCAGAGACCATTGTTCATCACTTTTGTCAGCATACTCTGATGCAAATGTATCTGTGAACTTGAAGTTATATTCAAAGTGCCTGAGCACCGGCCCCAGAGAAAGATAAAAAAGATAATCTCCAGTGATATAACCTAATCGAGGGCGTAAACTCAATGCTATGTTCGATTTGACTCTGGAATTTATCTCAAATGTGTGTGCAGGCTGCGTCAGATACGTAATATTGCCAGAGCGATAGGGTTCGTTGTAATCCGTCAGATACAAATCAATCTCAACCCCATAGAGGATATTGTCCAACTGCCGGTTTACCCCCCAAAACACCGTGCCACTGACGTTACCAGCCTTTATATCATGAGATGCCACCGGATCTAGCTGGCCTGGGTCAGTAGTTATAAAATATCCATTCGCTTTCGCGTTGGCTGTCGGGTCTGCGGCTCCTCGGGAATAACCACCCGTAAAACCAACATAATGTCCTATCCATGTTGATGAAGATGAATCTTCAGTTTCCGCTACGACTGCACCTGATAGCAATAAAGCAGTAACCCCTGCCAAAAATATTTTGTTGCTCATTCTTATCATCCCTGAGAGGCTAATATTGTCTGAGATGTGCACCTCTGACTGGCCTTATCAACTAAAAGTTGTTGTCGCATTTAATCAATGCTTAACCTTTAGAGCTGCCGCGACTCACACAGCCTTGCAATTATCATGCATAGCCACAGTTTTAGCTGATATTTCGGCACAGGCTCTATAACCTGTAATTATCTGCACATACCCCATGCCGCGGTCGTTAAAGCAGCGCTAATCAACAAGATTCAAATACAGCCGCAACATGTCCTTATGCTGAATGCCATGCTCAAAAATGGGTTCCGGATAATGGTCAAGAAAGTGGTTAGCAATAACGCCGGATACCCGAAACCCAAGCCGTTGATAGAACGTCAACTGATAACCAAAGGTGCCTGTCCCCAGCTCAACACATTGTATTGACCGGCAAGAGAGGTCATCAATGACATAGTTGAGCAACTGCGTTCCAATCCCCCTGCCCTGCAGATCCGGCATGACCGATACATTGAACACTTCAGCACACCCATCCGAGATCGTTTTGACGATACAGGCCCCAACAATACGCTCATGCTCTCTGGCAACGTAACACCAGCCATCCCTCAGGTAAGACAGAATACTGGCTTCAGAAGGATCGGCTTCGAGCAGAAGTTCCAGGGGCACTTCGTCAGACCTGACGTTTTCAAACTGCATCAATTTGCATTCCCTTACCAGTGTATGGATTGATGGGAACTATACCGCTTAAAGAAACCTCACTGCCACCTGTTCCCAGCAGGTGTTATAAGCAAAGAACTCAACTTGTTTGCCAGAGCGACTTAAGAACTCATGCAGCGCTTTTACTTCATGCTCTTCCCATTTAGGGAAGTTGTATAACTCATCAAACAGTACAATAGAGCCTTTCACCAGGCGGTGACCTACTGCATTGAAGATATCCACGGTGGACTGGTATAAATCACAATCGATATGCAGCAACGCAATGGGCTGCTCTTTCAGTACCTCGCTCGCAAAAATGGGCAGTGTCTCACTGAACAGCCCTTTGACAAGACAGACATTATTCAACACAGGCGGAGGAACGTCCGGATTGTGATAACCAAAAACGCCCTTTGGTAGAGGAAAATCATTCCGACTCCAGTCTTCCGGTAACCCGTTGAACGAGTCAAACCCATAAACGGTAGAGTGTGGGTTCAGGGCAGCGATGAAATTAATCGTTCGACCAGTACAGACACCCATTTCAGCAATCACACCATCCAGTGATATTTGGTCACACACATAGCGCATTAATTCAGCATCAATATCAAAAGGTTTTGCACCATTCAGATATTCCTCAACAAACTGGGTCGCTTCGGCATTCTTACGGTAATGCTTGTCCGTTGAAAAGAAATTAAGGATCTGACTGCCTTCGGGTGAATCTGCCTTGATGGTTTCTATGGTTGATGACCAGTCATAAGAAGGCATTATGTATTGATCAAACATTGTCTATCCTCATCAATAGTGACTGCGCATTTGATAGGGTAGACAACATTTCAAACAAAATATTAATCGTAACTATTCAGCACCCAGCAAAGGCGTATTGTTGTAATTTCGAACCGCTTTAAGAAGCGCCTGAAATATGTTCAACCCCTGCTTTTTAGCAGATGATAAATAGCTTCGGATTCGGGTAAACATGGTACCTCCGTCTTCGCTTCTGAAGCAGCCTGAGATCTTCTGCTTAAGTTTGGCCATCCTGGCATCACGTTCACTGCCATTGTTATCGAAGGGAATTGAAAAGTCCGACATGAAGCGCAACGTTTCAACCTTAAACTCAATAAGCCTTTTGAACAGGTTGTAGGCCTTGGTATTCCTGACCTTCTTACGTCCAAGCACCTGTCGTTGTTTTTCCATATAAGCGGTTTCCTTCGTGAGAGCCCTTTGAAGGATTTGGTCGTATATCGTCTCAATGCGAAGCTGTATTGCACCAGGCATTTGAGTCAGACCGGCTGCTTTGTATTTCTTGCAGAAGTGCCAGGAGAGCGTAAGCAATTTCATCAGCCGCAGAGCCAGCTTATTCGCATCCCTATCGACAACTCCCTGAAGCTCTCTCAGATGATGGGCATTACAAAGCACATGCACTGCCGCATAGGCAAAGTAGGACTTCCAATGATCGTGAACCAGAATGCCTGCAAAAGTCAGCAGGATGCCCATTGCATCCATTGCTTCACAACCTCGCCTTTCTGAGAGGTAGTAAAGCGTCCATTGGTCATCTCGCATAATGTGTAACCACCACAGTGAACCGTCAACCCGCATGCCAGTTTCATCCGCTCCTGCAACCGGACTTTCTTGTAAAGCATCGCGGATACTCTGCTCAGTAGAGGCCAGGTTCTCATGGGTATAGGCAACAAAATTGGCAACAGAGCCTGCGCTGACACTCATGCAATAAATAGTATTGAAATACTCAGACACCCGGTGATATGGGATGAAGTGATACTGGTTTAAATGAACAGCCATTGCCTGAGTCACTTCTCCGTATTGAGCAGCGGCTTTCACTCCTTGGGGAAACTCAGCGGTGTTCCGTTTACCACAAGGACATACTTTAACGTCTGCCCAGTACGCGGTAACTTCAAATTCTCCGGGTCTACCTGGATCAAAAACCTGTCGCTCAATGTATTTGGTGGGTTTAATATCGATAAGCGAAGACTGGCAACAGCAACATTTTTCAACCTTCAGATGCCTGACATAATCGGGTAAGGCGACACGTCTCAAACAAGAGCCTTGATGACCTTTCTGGCCACCTGGTTTATTGCCTGAAGATGGTCTAAGGCTTTTGGGGTTCGGTGTTTCCTGTGAGGAGCAGGGGGCTTCTTTGGAAGATGTATCACCTTTATCACTCCCTTTTTTACTGGGCTTTTGATAACCATCTGACGATGGTGGCTTACTACTGTTTTGACTGTTTTTATTAACCCTTTCTTCCAGTTCGCTGCAACGTTCCCGTAAAAGCGCATTCTCGGTCCGAAGCTCTTCATTCTCTTTAAGGAGAGCTTCGGTAAACGGAGTAGCTGGGAAGTCTGGTTCCATACTGGAGATTTGTTAGAAAAATTGAGTATAAGATGATGGTCGAAAAATCAGAAAATTCCAGATTTATATGAAGGGTGCTGAATAGTTACTATTAATCAATACTTTAAATAAAAAGAGGACGAAATTCATTGAAATGGAATAATCATTGAATGTAAATCACCGGGTGGGTGCTCTCTCTGAATGATTGAAACAATAGTGCTCTATTTTCACAGCTACTATGGGAACACCACTCATAATAGTTAACTGTCATGCCCGCTTCTGTTATTTCCAGCTCTACCAAAAGCATCGTTTTGCAAATTGAAGTTTCTATAGATTCAGGCAACATGCTGAATCTTGAAGATAGTTTACAGCGTGCACTCAATGAAGCCGGGCAGCTTGGAACAAAAGAGTTATTGGGGCTATTTGAATCACCCAATAAAGAACCTATCGTCGTTAATCAGCAGAAGTGGAACTACAAAGGAAAGGTTCTTAAGCACTATGAAACCTTATACGGTCGTATACCTTTGGAGCGCTCCGTATATCAGGGTGTCAGAGGTGGCAGTACTCTGGCAGCACTTGATCTTCGTGCCGGTATTATTGGTTCAGCTACCCCCAAATTTGCCAAGTCTATCGCCTGGAAATACAGCCAGATGCCAGCGCCTGCGGTAAAAGAAGATTTTGAGACCAACCATCAAAGGACGCTTTCAAATTCTTATATCAAGCATTTATCGGACAGAGTAGGTGCATTAATTGAAGACCAGCAAGACACTCACTACCACCTTCCTCCACTAAAAGAGCCTGTTGAAACAATAGCCATTGGTCTGGATGGAACCTGCATGCTGCTTTGTGAAGAAGGCTGGAGGGAAGCCATGTGTGGGACATTGAGCCTATATTCTGCAGATGGAGACAGGCTCCACACGATATATACAGCCAGTTCGCCAGAGTATGGTAAACAAAGCTTTATGAGCAAGCTCGACGAGGAGATTGCAGATCTAAAACGACTCTACCCAAATGCCACATACATCGGGGTAGCTGACGGGGCTAGAGAAAACTGGAGTTATTTGAAACAACATACCTCTGGGCAGATACTCGATTTTTATCATGCATCTGAATATTTAGCTGGAGCAGCGGAAGCACTGTTTCCAACCAGTAAGGCGAAGCGACACCAGTGGCTTGAAGACAGGCTACATAGTTTGAAAAACAAGCGTGGAGCAGCCAAAAAAATCCTTCAGGAAATTGAATCAGCCGAGCTCCCGAAAAAGACAATCGCACTGACAGAGAAGCGCTACAAAGCTGTGAGCTATTTTACAAACAATCACCAGTTAATGAATTATCATCAGGCGCTTAAACGCCATTGGCCAATAGGTTCAGGAGTTACTGAAGCGGCTTGTAAGACTCTGGTAAAGCAACGATTATGTGGTTCTGGAATGAGGTGGAAAGCAACAGGAGCGGAAGTGCTTTTGACAACAAGAGCACTGATCCAGAGTAAGGGGCGCTGGGAACAACTTTGGTCTGAGTTCATGACTGGAAAGGTTGAAGCTAACCTATGAGTCAGTTATCAAATTGAGAGAGCACCCCACCGGGTCATGGATTTACAGCGACTCTCTCTTTGGTTCACAGCATCAAAAAAGCCCTGAAAAAACAGGGCTAAAACTGTCCACAGCCATTACCGTGAGAACGTATTGATCAGTGAGTCAGTATGCTATGTTTAATAAAACCACCGCACACCGGCAAAAGCACTCCACTCATTGAGATCGTCTTTCAACGACACTATGTATCGCTCTCCATTTAAACTCTCCAATTCATCATAGTTTGCCCCTGCAAATACAGAGAACGTGTCTGTTACCCGGAGTTCACTCTCAACACCATACCCCGTGCCATAGCCCATGATGGCATGACCTTGAAGCGTTAACCCCTGCATATAAGGAAACTCTTTATAAGCCCCCAGGGTATATTCTGTTGCAGAGTCCCCTTTATAAACATGTTCCACGGCTAAAGTAAGAAAGAGCTGTTCCTCTAATCGATAGGCGGTATCCATTTTCATGGACAAACCACGGGAAGTGACATAACTGGAAAAATCAGGCACTCGAAAGCCGAAATACTCCCAACTCTCCAGCCTGGTGTCTCCAGTCTTTGTGTAATCATAAGCACCAGCCAGATAACGCCATGTACTGCCGCTGAGTAATACCGCCAGAATATTCGCCTGATCCATATCACCCACATCAACATGAATATTCAACAGCTGATACTGATCTTCTATCGACCTGAGATCATTCCCCAGATTATCGTCGTATTGATAGTTCAGTGCGGACGTTTTCCCCATAATCAGCCCCAGCCCCTGACTGAGATGTATTCCCTCGAAGTACATCTGATCCTGCAGGTAGTCAGCATACGTCATCTCGGCATTAATGCCCGCTGCACTGATTATTAAATTCCTGTAGTTATTACCGCCTTTACTGTTAATAAAATCCTGAACCCGATCATCCAGTGCAAAATAGGTTACACCCGTTGTTTGAGTGAACCCTTCAAAATCCCCAAAATTAGAAAAGTAATACCCAAAAAACTCATCGTCGCCCGTATTGAATCGATACCCCAGGCCCACTGATGCAAAACGGCTGCCATGCCCCTGCTCATGCAAAGCCGTCTGAAAAGACTGGTCCATAACCGTGCCAAACACCAGCTCAGAAAAGAGAAACAGACCTGCCCGGTTTAACTCACTGCCCCCCCACTGATCTGTAGCCCAATCAAGCCCGGTGCCACGAAGGCCAGCCATATCTTTACCAAACGACATCAATCCCCTGATGTCCTGCTGCTGATCACTCTGCTGAAAATAGAGAGAACTGAACGTCAAGCTGTTCTCACCCTCTGATGAATTAGCGACCGAAACGCCAGAAAGAGTAACAAGCGCGAATGAGAGGCAGCATTTTCTTAGGAAGCCCATAATAAAACAGTCCTTTGTTCTATCGATTAGCTGTTGATCCGCCACCCTTTCACATCAGCCTGCTGAACAATCCTTTGTCAGGGAGCGGGCAACGAGAACATCCATAAAAAACTATCACAAACCGCTAATGATGAACAAACAACGCGTTAACCGACTCACTATAGTTATAGACACGCCAAAGCGTTGATAAGGCTATTTTCCAATCTCAAGAAAATCGAAAAGCGGTGCTATAAAAGCGGTTGGATTTTCCATATGAATTGAATGGGCTGCGCCGTCAATGAGAGAAACACAGGCACCAGGAATAGCCTGCAACACATCAACAGACTCTGCTGCTGGAAACAGAATATCTTCTTTGCCATGGAGTATCAGTGTTTCCTGGTGAATGGAAGATAACTTGTTACGGAAATCAAAAGCCGCTATCGCCCGTGACTGGTTGGCATAAGCCGCAGGGCTCTGGGGATACGGGTACTCAACCGACAGCCGCACAGCCTCATTAACAACCTGAGGGTCTTCAAAAAACTGGGGAGAAAACAACCAGTAATAAAGGCTGCGAAACCACTGGGCAGGCTCCATTGTGCCTCGCAGGTAAGATCCAAACTCATCCAGCAACCAGCGGTTTCTGGCGGAACAAAAGGCTGAAGCCCCTTCCAGAACCAGCTGAGAAACCGTCTGGGGATAACGAACCGCGCAATCCATTGCGATAAAGGCCCCCATGGAATGACCTGGAACAATGGCGGATGGAATGTCCAGTTCATCAAGTAACGCCATACAGTCGTCACTGATCAGTTCAATGGTGGTTTCAACCTCATGAGGTGTGGTTCTGCCACACCCCCGGTTATCGGGCAGGATTAACGTGAAGTGTCTGGCGAGTTCATCAATCACCGGCAACCAGCTCTGGGAGTCGCTGCCCAGACCGGCAACCATCATCAGGGCAGGCCCGGAACCATGAACCTCATAGTACAGATCAATGTCATTCAGCGCAGCAACGGCCATATCTCGAACTCACCTTTGGTAATGGCTAACTAACACTGCTTATACTGTATATCACTTTCGGGCCGACTGCTGGCTGGCCAATCCAGTAATAGCAACAGTGGGAAGGTTTTACTGCCACCAGAAACGCTGCTGATTGATGCGGCCTCTTTGATTACAGGGAGAGCAGCAGCAAAGCCCCAATGAACACTGCAATCAAGAAGAACATTCGTCCCAGCCTGACACCGGCCTCGTGTCGAGTTTGAATGTGCTCTTTAAACCCTGCCAGCTCCGAGTCATGAATATCTTTGCAATGCGGGCATGACTCCTCATCTTCCGGGTATCGAAGACCGCAGCGATCACAAGACTTCGTGGGTTTTTGTTGTAGTGCTGCCCTGGATCCCAAGCCCCCTATTCTCATGCTCCCCCCCTTTTGTGAAGCATTAAGCCTTATCATGAGATAGCGCGATAGCATACATAACTCTCGACATGGCACCTGAAGCGAAATGCAAAGAAAAAATGCATGTGAGCCCAATCTTTATTACATGCACTGTTTTAAGATAACGGTCGAGTGCGCTGAAATCACCAGTCATTGGTTATTTTATTTCACCAGGTCCGAGCTTGATGCCATCAATCTAACATCTCCACCGGTAACAGCCTGCACGATTTCATTTCTTACACTACCAACAAAAGCTGATTATTTAGCCACATTAACGAGTATGCCCGCTGTTGAAAGGACCAGACGCTGGTAATCGCTCACAAAATACCTGGTTTCCAGGTGCCTTATAGCACTAACTTCAACCCTTGATGAGTGGCTTTAAAACCCAGTTTTTCATAAAACCTGATGGCATCTGGGCGCTGCTTATCACTTGTGAGTTGAACCAGATGGCAGCCTTTCTCTTTAGCCTGCTTGATCGCGTACTCAAACATTTGCTCACCAAAGCCTCTGCCCCGAAAATCTTCGTGGACCCTGACACCTTCAATAAGACAACGCCAGCCACCAACATGCGTCAGATAAGGAATAAACGTAAGCTGTAACATACCCACCAGCGCCCCTTCCAGCTCAACAACCAGCAGTTCATTATTTGGGTCAGCATTAATCGCATTGAAAGCAGAGATATAGCCTTCATTTAAAGGGATGGACACATCTTCTCTCTGAGAACCCAGTGGGTCATTGGACAGTAAAGAGACAAGACTCTTCAGGTCACCCGGCGTTGCTGAACGATACGTCAATATCATTAAGACTTCCTTTCACATCATAAAACGATTGGACATATTGAATGTTTTGCAACGAAAATAGTTTTCCTTGATGTTTATTTGCTTTTTACACACGCCTCTCTTTTCAATTTCCATTATTAGTCATCTGACCGATAATAATACCAACAGGAAGTTTTGTGAGTTGGCTGCTCGCCATTAAAGGAACTGAAATACTGATAAGTGCTATCAGCAAGAACTTACCAAAAAATTATAACTCATTATTCTCTATCTACTTTTTATTATCTAATTTTTTTGCTCTCGAACGTATCGATCCTCACTGAACGTTGCTCTCACTCCTCGCATTTATCCTTAATAAAGGCTCTGATCATTTCCTCATAACTGTTGTACTGAGGATTGAAGGTGTGAACTCGGCCTTTGAACACATTTTCATCACTTAAGTATATCGCCAGCGACTTTTTATATAATGTACATGCCATTTCAGTATTGTCATCGGTTGCATACGCGTTTGCCATGACAAACGTGGCTTTAGACACCCCCCAGTAATCGCCATCTAATGTAAAAGCCTCAATTGCACTCTTTAAGTGAGAGATTGATTTACTGGCGGTTTCGTCGTATTCGCCATGCTGCCGATAAAAGCCTTTATGGAATCGGTATGAAGGGCTTTTGTAATATGAGCCAAGCATGGTATGTGCTTCAGCTATTCCATATGAATCATTTTTCTCTTGAAAGACAGCCAGAGCTTCTTTACCCAGCTTTTCAGCGGCAAGCCCTCTTCCATCAGTCCCCATCAGTTGATAGGCATAGCCCAGTTTTTCCATCGGGTCATTAGTAGAAGGTACGCCAACAGCAGCACACCCAGCAAACGAAGCAATAAGCACCAGGCCTGACATTATTCTTATCATTTTTACATCTCCCTATTTATGGGTACATACAATTAGGACGCAGCAGGAATTGTGATATCTATACGGTCAAATTCGACCAGAAGTAAAATGGTCTTGATGTCTGTTTAGCGTGAGGAGGGTACAAACTGACAGCAGTTTTTTAACACCTGTACTGCATCGTCTTTATTGACGACACTCAAATCGCTGACGGAATACGGTGTCAATGTTAAACCACCAGCAACCATCATTTCTCCTGAGAATTCAAGAAAATAATAATTGCCAGGCTTTACATCCACTTCATACCTTTCACCCGGCATAAGTGCAAGCATTGGCCATGATATCGCTATATCATGGCTTCCTTCTTCAAGATAAAACCAGGTAAAAGCGTTATTGGGAAGCGTAGAAACGGGTTGACCATTTACACTGGCTTTAACGCTGTATGCCACGGGAGAAACGAGCTGTCTGTAAATCACGAAAACGGATTGCTTGCTGTCAGGTAGACCAATATCGGTTTCGCTGTACCTTGTTGCCTGTTCCGGTGCGGTTGCACATGCAGTAAGAAACAGAGATGCGGCAATGAAAAAAATCGATTTTATTTTCATAATCCTCACTTTTAAAATTTATGACACTGAATGTAAATGGTATGAACATAAAGACGGTTCAATACTGAAATGAAACAACGAAAAATAAGATGGCCATTGAGTAGTTTTTGAGCCTTAGGCAGCCGATCACGCTGCAATAGATACGTTAAAAGCATTCCGGTTCTGTGCAAATCTGAGAAAGCATGATCCTCTTTAAACTGCTCTCAGTGTTTGTGCCTTAAACACGGAAGCCCACCCTTCTCTGACAATACCAAATGTTGAGATTCTGCCTTGAGTATTTGGTTATGATAATTGTCGTGGAACTGTGTACTCATAAAAGACAACGTTGCCACTCCTTCCAGGCTGCTCAACAAACCCCAGTTTTTTTAGCAAATGAGCCGAGGCGGCATTATCCTGAGATACACCACCAATCAACTTGTCCCAGGTTGTCGATTGAGGTACGTACTCTATAAAGCCCTGCAGCAGTTCAGTTCCGAAACCTTTGCCCCACGTATCCTCTGACAGAAGATAGCCAATATGAGCATCATGCCCTTTTTCTGAAGAAGCAAACAGGAAACCGATTAAAACATCGGATTTGGATTTAACCAAAAACAAGCGGCTGTCCCGCAACATGCGCTCCAGCCATGCGTGCGCAGTCGCCTTTGAGTCAATGCCACTAAAATAAGGTGGAAGGTTTGCGACGACAGCAGACGTAAGTAACGGCGGAATGCTTAACAACAGTTCACTGCGCTCAGATGCAAGCATATCCATGGAGGCTTCATATATCTGCAACCTCACAGTTTCGAAGACTGGAATCATCTATTATCCTCAGGGTTTCAGCGATCTAGGCCTTCATTTCTTCATCGTAGTGCATACGAGCCTTGCGAATCTCTGCATGATGATCATCAGCCCAGGAAACCAACTTCCACACCGAAACGGATAACCCTTTTCCTAATTCAGTGAGTTCATACTCCACTTTTACCGGAACCTGCGGGTATACCGTACGCAGAACAAAACCATCCCGCTCCAGATCTCGCAGTGTTTGCGTCAGCATCCGCTGTGAAATTCCTTCGATGCGGGATTTCAGGGAGTTAAAACGATCCGGTCCATCAACCAGCGCAAACAGAATCAGGATCGACCACTTATCACCAATCTGAGCGACCACATCACGAATAGGGCAATCTTCCGTATTCCTGAAGCTCCGTCTTTCACTGACTGCCTGAGACCCCATCATCCACTCTCCATCGGTTATCAAAAGGTAACTTGACCACTAAATAGTGCCTTATTGCCGCCCAACAATAAATGAAATAACCTAGTATTTAAAAGTAACCAAAACTAAAAACAAGCACTTAACAGTACAACGATAGGGAACGTTATGACACAGTCTCTTTTAAACAGGGCACTTTCCCAGTTTGCTTCTGATCAGCCTGAACCGGCTGTTGATCCATTTGCACCGCAGTTTGTTTCGGTCGGGAAATTTACCATTCGCTTCCTGCGCAGCGAGAAACCCAATGCACCAACGCTGTTGTTATTGAATGGCCTGCCTCAAAGTATTCGCATGTGGGAATCATCATTCGAACACTTCAGTGCCCGGTTTGATGTGCTGGCCTTTGATATCCCCGGGTTTGGTCTGTCAAAGGCGAAAGAAACGGATATGTCACCCGGTAAACTGAGTGACGTCATTACTCAGGTTATGGATCATTTCAATATCCAGAAGGCTCACCTGGTTGGGCCAGATGTTGGCGTACCTATTGCTCTGACCGCGGTGATTAACCATCCTCAGCGATTCCTGAGTCTGAACATCTTCGATGGCCCGGGAAGCTTCCCTCCCAAACTGTCACCCATTCTGATGGCCGTGATCAAGTCACGTTTTGTACGCTGGCTGGCGAAAGGTTTTATGAAAAAGTCAGTAATGAAAACCAACTTTCTGACGGCGGTTAATGAGGGGTATCACCACTACAAGCCCTCCAGGCAGGCCATAAAAGAGTACTATGACATTACCCATAACGAACAAGCGCATACATGCTCGGTCAGTTTCTTTGGAACGTATTCAACAGAGCTGCCCTGGATTGAGCAGCGCCTGAAAGACATAGAGATACCAACGTTGATTACCTGGGGCAAGCTGGACCCTTTTGTGCTGGTCGACAATGGAGAGTTCTTGGCCAGACACATTCAAAACAACAGGCTGGTTATTTTTGATCATGCATCGCATTTTTCGTCAGAAGATGCTGGACAAGCCTATGTGGACCTGCTGATCAACTGGGTTGAAGAGCATTCTGATAGGGCTGGGGCTAAGGGTTAAGAAATAAAGCGATTCGTTACTTGTAATTACGACCTGTTCAAATGTCTTACAATAACCACAGATAAAAGCCCGATGAATTCAGCGAGCCATACAGTGGCATGTATGGCGTACTGGCTATACCGATCAGCTTTTTTCGGGCGGCGGTCATCCTGACTCCGGTTTAATTTACGGGAGCCCTTTATTCTAAAAAACTGCCCCCTTATTTTTATCACTTTTGGGCCGGCTGCAGATTTTCCATTTTTTCAAAAGCCACCGTTAATTTATGCAACTTCTCGGCTCGCTGAAAGGTCGCGGTTTTTCTTACTTCAGCTAATTCAGACTCCAGTTGCTGCTTTGCCCAGCCAAAATGATCTTCTCCCATTTTATGTCGCTTTTCGCCAAATGCGTGTTCACAGACTTCACGCCCCCCATAGGCCTCATAACTATCGGCATAAAAGGCTTTGGGTATAAAATTGTCACCCTTTTTCAGGTCATAAATTCTTAAATCACACTCACCGGTTACTTCCCCCCGGTCATTCGAATAGACAACACTGCCTGACGTTAATGAAAAACTCGCTTCAAAGAAATATCGGTAGGCTTCGGGGTATCGGTCTTCAAAATAAAAGCCCTGTTGATCTGAGTACATAAGCTTGTCCATATTCCGATAGGCGACATATATCGGCGATAATAACAGTGCGCCAAAATCAAGAAACCGCAATAGACTCTGCTCTTCAGCATTCTTATCGGTATATATATCCCAGTTGGACTTCTCCCGGGTAACAAAGCGCTCATTCAACAGGAACGGCACGTTTTTGATATCCGTTCTCTGGTAGGTTTCGCTCGCCGAGCTCAACATACCCACCTGATAAATATTATACCCGAGCCCAAGCGCAAAAATGCCTGCCGCAAAGTGGAGCTTATATTTACCTCCCAGGTTGAAGAAAAATGGAAGCACACAAGGGATTGCCAGACTCCAACCGATTCTCCCCAAAAGCCCTGTTTCTTTGGATTCCGTTGCTGCCTCTTCTTCCCGTTTTTCTTTTTGTTCTGTTGTCATAGCTGCTATTGAGTAATTATTAAATGATTGAAGCGATAGATGGTGAGGGTATCGATGCGTTTCAACCTTCATGTAAAGAAGGTAATGCTGGCATCAACCTGTACCAGGGTATTTACAGAGACTGGCGACTCGTGTATCCAGCCAACTCAGGATATCTTCACCCGCGGCATGGGGATCTACTAACAACACACGCTGACCAAGATGTTGCGAATAAGCCTTGCTACCGTAGGCATCCGTAAAAAACTGATCAGCCCAGTCATCCATGTAAAACCAGTTCCCAGTAAGGTTAATGTACTGGCATCGCTGGTCGGTATTATACTGCAGCTGCAAACGATACAGAAACCACGCCCTGTCGGTGAAAATGGCCTTCAGCAAATCATAAATTCGCTCTTTCTGAATGCTCTGGGGCTTTGGAGGAACATCGGAATTGACGATATCCGACCACCCACTAACACAGACCAGGCGGTCAAGATTTAACGCTTTCAGCCTTGTCTGCAGCCTGCCATCCAGTAGCATGGTTTTGGGCTCATCATCGTAGTTGAGCAATACGCCATCAATATCGAAATAGAGAACCGTTTCCATTCTTATTTTTTGTCCACAGAGGCTATTGATTCTTATTAGAATGATTCTTTAGAAAGCAATTTAGTTTAGAAAGGAGTTAGAAAGGGCTCCCATAAATTATTAGACTACCTTTTCAACAATTAATTTTCCCTTCTTCCGGAAACCATAAACTAAATCAGAGTTGCAAGGACTTAAGAAAATGGTGCGCCTTAAGCACAGAGAGCAAATACGAAAAAATCTGGTTTATTCCTAGATGCTCAACACATGGCGAAACATGACTTCATTCAATCAGGCTCGAATACTCTCCAGTCAATGGGTTATCTTCGGTGAGAAATGGTAGACGACAGACCTTGCCAAATATTTCAAGTTAAGGCCTACAGAAACAGAAAGAATTGGAAGACACCTCCAACGGGTGCTCTCTCAATTTGATAACTGACTCATAGGTTAGCTTCAACCTTTCCAGTCATGAACTCAGACCAAAGTTGTTCCCAGCGCCCCTTACTCTGGATCAGTGCTCTTGTTGTCAAAAGCACTTCCGCTCCTGTTGCTTTCCACCTCATTCCAGAACCACATAATCGTTGCTTTACCAGAGTCTTACAAGCCGCTTCAGTAACTCCTGAACCTATTGGCCAATGGCGTTTAAGCGCCTGATGATAATTCATTAACTGGTGATTGTTTGTAAAATAGCTCACAGCTTTGTAGCGCTTCTCTGTCAGTGCGATTGTCTTTTTCGGGAGCTCGGCTGATTCAATTTCCTGAAGGATTTTTTTGGCTGCTCCACGCTTGTTTTTCAAACTATGTAGCCTGTCTTCAAGCCACTGGTGTCGCTTCGCCTTACTGGTTGGAAACAGTGCTTCCGCTGCTCCAGCTAAATATTCAGATGCATGATAAAAATCGAGTATCTGCCCAGAGGTATGTTGTTTCAAATAACTCCAGTTTTCTCTAGCCCCGTCAGCTACCCCGATGTATGTGGCATTTGGGTAGAGTCGTTTTAGATCTGCAATCTCCTCGTCGAGCTTGCTCATAAAGCTTTGTTTACCATACTCTGGCGAACTGGCTGTATATATCGTGTGGAGCCTGTCTCCATCTGCAGAATATAGGCTCAATGTCCCACACATGGCTTCCCTCCAGCCTTCTTCACAAAGCAGCATGCAGGTTCCATCCAGACCAATGGCTATTGTTTCAACAGGCTCTTTTAGTGGAGGAAGGTGGTAGTGAGTGTCTTGCTGGTCTTCAATTAATGCACCTACTCTGTCCGATAAATGCTTGATATAAGAATTTGAAAGCGTCCTTTGATGGTTGGTCTCAAAATCTTCTTTTACCGCAGGCGCTGGCATCTGGCTGTATTTCCAGGCGATAGACTTGGCAAATTTGGGGGTAGCTGAACCAATAATACCGGCACGAAGATCAAGTGCTGCCAGAGTACTGCCACCTCTGACACCCTGATATACGGAGCGCTCCAAAGGTATACGACCGTATAAGGTTTCATAGTGCTTAAGAACCTTTCCTTTGTAGTTCCACTTCTGCTGATTAACGACGATAGGTTCTTTATTGGGTGATTCAAATAGCCCCAATAACTCTTTTGTTCCAAGCTGCCCGGCTTCATTGAGTGCACGCTGTAAACTATCTTCAAGATTCAGCATGTTGCCTGAATCTATAGAAACTTCAATTTGCAAAACGATGCTTTTGGTAGAGCTGGAAATAACAGAAGCGGGCATGACAGTTAACTATTATGAGTGGTGTTCCCATAGTAGCTGTGAAAATAGAGCACTATTGTTTCAATCATTCAGAGAGAGCACCCGCTTGAGCGTCTGGTTATGCGTATTAATTCTGAACGCTTGTAGACTGCAAAGCCACCCCAAGCAACACCAGAAGAGACCATTATAAATATAAATACGCTTGATGAAATAAAGCTAAACCTTGTAAGAAGGCTTACCAAAACCAGAGCAGTTAACAGAACGACTAATGCTATTTTCAGTTTTTTGTTGAAGACAGGGTAACCTTTATAAACTGTTGAGTGATAAAAGAAACACACAACACCAATTAAACCGGCCAAGGCTAAACCTTCTATTTCATTTGACGTTTTGGTGAGTTCGATAAACGGGAACAAGCAACCTGATGCAGAGAGAACCTTATGGCCTCGATACCCGGCCTCTTCCATGAAGATGGAATAGATGTGATCGGGGTCATTTTCAGATTCGGTGGATAAGACGACCCACTTAGGAATAACAGCAAGAATTATCAGCGCAACAATTCCGTAGCTCATGAAAATTGAAATTAGTTCTATCATCGATCCCTAAAGCGCATAACGCTTGGCGCACGCGAGAGCAACGCAGTTGCGAGTCCAGCAGCCGAAGGCTGCGATTGTGGCGCCACTTGTTATAAGGCTTATTGATTGCACTGTTTACTGAGGATGGCACCATCCATGAGAACTACAATATTTTCGTTAAAATCCTTATCAGGAATACCATTCCGGAATTTTACGTAGCGAATATTATAAAGCCAATGATTAGTTTTCATGCCTTTCGCATGGTATGAAGTCAGATTATAGCTAACAATACTTGGAGAAATTTCTCCTTGATATTCTTCTTTGACCCAGTTTAAAACTAACTTCCTTGCATCACTGATACTTATTGGTGGCTCCCCATTTCCATCCCAGTATTCTTTTAGCATGGGTTCGTCGCTAGGATTAAAATAGACTGCACATTCAGGCCCATTATTCCACTGCCACTTATCAACGTAGCTCCCATTAGCCAAGGTGTTGCTGGCAAAAAACATTAACAAAGTTGTAAAAAATATTTTCATACTGCTCTCTGTTGACTAAGCCTTTGGTGTTACCCACGAAAAGTGGACACCTATTGTTGGTTTCTACGCTCAAACTCAACAGGACTTAAATATCCCAGTGATGAATGCCGTCTGATTCGGTTATAAAATATTTCGATGTATTCAAAGATTCCAGATCTGGCTTCTTCAATACTCTGAAATCGTTCGGCATAAACTAATTCAACTTTTAACCGGCTAAAGAATGACTCCATAGCTGCATTATCCCAGCAGTTACCAGGTCTGCTCATACTGGGCTCTCCACCATATCGCCGAATCAAACTCTGGTAACGAGTAGCCCGATATTGAACACCACGATCTGAATGGATAAGCAGCCCAGGCTCTGTTGATCGCTGGGCAAAAGCCATCTCAAGTGCCCGGGTGACCAACGACTCAACCATGGTGGTATCTAAAGCCCAGCCGATGATCCGGCGAGAATAAAGATCCATCACAGTTGCGAGATACAACCATCGGCTTTTTACCCGGATATAGGTGATATCAGTTGTCCACTTCTGGTTTGGCTTATCGGCCTGAAAGCAGCGGCGCAAGCGATTTTCAGCAACACCGTACAGCGCTTCAGCACTGGGCGAATATTTAAATGCGCGTCCATTACGCGCCTTGAGCCCAACCTGTTTCATCAGCCGGGCAACCATATTCAAGCAACATTGTGTTCCTGAGGCTTTCAGCTCCTGTGTGATCCTGGGTGCACCGTAGCGAGCTTTGAAAACCTTAAACGTATTAACAATGGCTGTTTTGATCTTATCCGAGCGCTGCTTTCGTACGCTTTCACCGGACATCTGCCAATAATAGAACCCAGAACGAGAGACGCTCAGAACGCGACACATCAACACCAGAGAGTAGCAACCGCGATATCTGGCAATCAGGGCGTACTTCACTCTTGGTGTTTCGCGAAGTACGCAGACACCTTTTTTAGAAACTCATTCTCCTGCTTGAGGCGGTGGTTCTCACGTTTGAGGTTTTTTACCTCATCGGATTCTTTGCGAGAATAGTCGACACCTTCAAGTGAATTGAACTGTTTTTCTGAAAGACGGGAAAACTGTCGTTTCCAGTTATAGATCTGCTGAACACTGATCCCAAGCTGTTCAGCAACCTCTGAAGCTTTTCTATCAGGTAATCCCGCCATGCGAACGGCTTCTTTGCGGAATTCTTCAGTATAAGCAGGATGTCTGTGTTTACTCATGACTCACCTCATCGTTAGAAGATAATCTAACTTAATGAAGTGTCCAGTATTCGTGGGTAACTCGACCTTATAACGCCAAGTTCAGCCGCGCGCCGAAGGCGCGTCGGGTGGAGGGGCGTAGCCCCGGAACGAACTGGAAGTTTTTGTTATGTTTCTTTTATAGGGTATCAAGCTTTCTGATGAATGCTTTTTGCAAGTTTTGATCGCTTGCAAGTTCATTACCATAGTTTAGAATAAAAGATTTAATTGATTTCTCAAACATATCGCGATAAACAATTTTCGTATCTTCTTGGATTATTTTGCCATTTGGTGATTGTGCCCAAATTCTCCATCCTTTTTTTGTAGAAGCTTCGTGTAGTAGACCACACCGAATACTTGAATAAAACTCTTCAGCAAGGTCATCGGAAAATTCAGCTGAAAATGGTGATCTTTTTGTCAGAAAGCTTTTGAAGATAGCTTTGCTAGATGAGTATTCATACTCGCCAAGTTTTTCTCCATTTTTTAGGAACTTGTAACTTTTTCCTTGATATGAAGACTCTAAAAACTCTATGAGTGAACACAAGATAGTCATAATGGAAAACCCTTCACCTTGAAAGGTACCATGTTCTTTAAGAATTTTAATAGGGTGTAAGTAACGTAGTTCTAATCTTGGTTTGAAATAACCTTCATATGTTTCACTCCAAATATCAGGAGAGCTGTTTTGCTCAAGTTTCATTTTTTGGTGTTGCCAGTCACGGATAGTATTCCTGCCAGCAATATAGTGTTGATGATTACTCATAATTCTCGTTTAGAAACATAACGCCAAAATAAGCGGCGCCGGCGCAGACGGCGTCCGGTGGAGCTGCAAAGCAGCGGAACGAACTTGATTTTTTTGTTATGAGGCTTTTGCACTTAACCAAATAAAAATGGTAGAAAACATAAAAGTACTAATGAGTGAAAAAATTAAAACTGAAAGTATATTACACCTTCTGACTAGCTCTTGATCACCGATAGATTTTGCTTTTTGACCAAATATAAATTTTAGTAATGCTATATTGTTACTGACATTATTATTTTTAATAAATCCAGGCTCACCCATAATTTTATATACTTCAGGATGATTTGATTTCAGATATTTAAAAAAGCAACTTAATTGATAAAACCACGTTATTGATCCAAGACCAAGAGTTATCCCAAGAATTGGAAATATCACATGCTCTACAAACTCTGACTTAAACTCCATACATCAACCTTATTTTATTTTTAAATACATTTAACATTTGCATTTTTTATTAACTGCAGTGATTGCCTTATCAGTTGTCCATTACAATCATCAGTATTTTATCAAAGACTAGATATAATAAAGGTGAGCAACTTAACTCTTTCATAGATAAAAATGGATCTTGTGAATCTATGATTTAGCCTCATAACAGCTATTAGACCTCAACTGAGTAATATTGGTTATTGAACTCAGTTAAGAGATATTATCCAATGGCCTTTCTTATGTACTCACATGAGTCATATTACCTGGACATTGAAATTCGTTTAACCCATTGAATATTAATAACAAACACTTAATTTCCAATCAGCCCTCTCAATATTTCTCACATAAGATATTTGCATTATCTCAATATTCGCCAAAAATACTGTATAAAAAAACAGTATTCAGGATATCCATATGCCTTCCCAATTTATGCAAAAAGTGCGCGATACATTGCGTGTCAGGCGTTACAGTTACCGAACAGAACAGGCGTATTGCTATTGGATTCGTTATTTTATCCGCTACCACCAGTTAAAATATCCAGGTGATCTCACTCCAGATCACGTCATCCAGTTTCTGACTTATCTGGCGGTCCAAAAACAAGTTTCAGCATCAACGCAAAATCAGGCACTCAATGCCCTTAACTTTTTATATACACAAGTGCTACAACAACCTTTGGGAGATGTCACCAAAACCACTCGCGCCAGAAAGCCGCCCAAAATCCCTGTGGTCTTTGAACGTGATGAAATCCAAAACATTTTTCAGGTGATTAATCCACTAGGACTTTCGCATTGACAGGCAGCTGTAAAAATTGCTAGATCAGCAAAAAATAGCGGATGTCGTCGTGCGTAGAAAGATAACAAGACCTACAACAGCTGGGTGTGATTTGCCGAAATATACAGGGTTTCTATTGTGTGAGCCGAAATCAGCAACCTGTACTCGCCTTAGTGAGATCGGAGATATGTCACACCACAGCGTTAACCGTTTTCTACAACGTGAAGACTTTGCTCCCAATGACCTTTTCATGGAAGTAGCCGCAAGGCTGATTCTTGATGGGGGCACGCTATCGGTTGATGATACGGTGCTGGATAAGCCGTACAGTAACTACACGGCATTCATCGGCTATCATTACTCGGGCAAGCATCATAAAGCCGTCAAGGGCATTAATCTCATAACGCTCTATTACACCGATATCAAAGGCTATAGCCTTCCTGTCAATTTCCGTATCTATGACTCTGCGGACGGAAAGTCCAAAAATGATTATTTTCTCGAGATGCTGAAAGAAGTACTTGTATGGGGCTTACGACCTGCATTTGTTACGGGGGATTCCTGGTATAGCAGTGCCGCAAACCTGAAGACTGTGAAAAACAACGGTCTGGGTTTTATGTTTGCCGTTAAAAGCAACCGTACTGTTTCTATCCAAAAGGGTGACTACCAACAAGTGCAGAGCCTGGAGATTCCTGAAGAGGGAATAACCGTTTGGCTACGTAATTTTGGTTCTGTGCGTTTGTACCGGACGCGGCTAAAAAACGAGCTGCGCCATTACGTCGTCTACACACCCCATGCTGGATCAGAGGTATCACCACAGGTAGGCTTTAATGAACTTCACCTGCACCATTGGGCGATCGAAGAGTATCACCGGGCGCTGAAACAACTCTGCAGTATTGAGCGCTTTCAGGTGAGAGGAAAGCAGCAGGTCAGGAACCATATTTTTGCCTCTATCTTTGGGTATGCCTGCCTTCAGGCCAAGAAAGTATCTGAATCTCTCAGTAGCATCTATCGCGTTAAGAATGATGCGCTCAAGGATGCTATTTGGGACTTCATTAAGAGCTTCTCTGATGGTAAAGACTGGCTGAGACCATCTTTTATCAGAGCTGTCAATGCGTAAGTTCTATCCACATTATCTTTTACCGGTAAAATTGCTGTATGGATCTGGCCTGCGATTGTCTGAATGCCTGAGACTGAGAATTAAAGATATTGATTTCCATAGGCAGATAATCATTGTGCGGTCCGGCAAAGGAGGGAAAGACCGAGTGACGATGTTACCTGCCGGTTCAATAAACGGTATCAAGTGCCGTATTAATCAGGTCAGACATTACCATCAGGCCGATTTGGATGCTGGATTTGGTGAAGTCTGGATGCCAGATGCCCTGGCTCGAAAATACCCTAAAGAGGCATTCAGCCTTCACTGGCAGTATCTTTTTGCTTCTTATAAACGATCCATAGAACCCTACTCTGGTAAAGAAATGCGCCATCATATGGATGACAGCACCTTACAAAGGGCAGTAAAACAGGCCATTGCAAAAGCAGGAATCCATAAAAAAGGCAGTTGCCATACTTTCCGGCATTCATTTGCTACCCACCTTTTGGATGATGGGTATGACATCCGAACCGTGCAGGAGCTGCTGGGCCATAAGGATATCAAGACAACCCAGATTTATACGCACGTACTCAACCGTGGTGGGAATGCGACCAGGAGCCCATTAGACAGGCTGATATTTAATACTACCAAAAACAACGCTACCGCCCCTTCAGCCAGCTTCAGAAGTACTCAGGAGGGTTACCAATTGAACGACTATTCATGTCTATTTTCATCGCGCGAAATAGTACTATAGAACCATTAAAATTTATAGGTGTTTTTACCTAGCTTTCTGCCCACCAAAAAAATGGCAGCTTACGAATAAGCTGCCATTGTCTTAAGGGTGCTGTGCGCCCTGCTGTCTCTTACCGCAGGGCTAAGGGTCTGGCTTACTTGATCTCCAGCACCTGCTCTTCGATCTTCTTTTTCCAGATCTGTGGGCCAGTCTGGTGTACCGATTCACCACGACAGTCGACGGCGACGGTTACCGGCATATCTTCCACTTCAAACTCGTAGATCGCTTCCATTCCCAGTTCCGGGAAGGCCAGTACTTCCGCCTTTTTCACAGCCTGGGAGACCAGGTAAGCGGCGCCACCCACAGCAATCAGGTAGACGGACTCATTGTCCTTAATGGCTTCAATGGCTGCCGGACCACGTTCTGCCTTACCGATCATACCGGCAAGACCCGTCGTTTCCAGCATGGTACGGGTAAACTTGTCCATTCGGGTTGAGGTGGTTGGGCCAGCCGGGCCAACGGCTTCATCACGCACCGGGTCAACCGGGCCAACGTAGTAGATAAAGCGTCCTTTCAGATCAACCGGCAATTCTTCACCGTTGTTGATCATATCCACCATGCGCTTATGGGCAGCGTCACGACCGGTCAGAATTTTGCCGGAGAGCAGCACGGTATCGCCGGGCTGCCAGCTTTTGATGTCGTCATGGGTCAGGTTGTCGACATTGACCTTGCGCACCCCTTCGCCCATATCCAGGCTGACTTCCGGGTAGTCATCAATATTCGGTGCTTTCTGATACACCGGACCATTGCCGTTCAGCGTAAAGTGGGCATGGCGGGTGGCCGCACAGTTGGGAATCATGGCCACTGGCAGAGAAGCCGCATGGGTTGGGTAGTCCTTGATCTTGATATCCAGCACGGTGGTCAGACCACCCAGACCCTGGGCACCAATGCCAAGCTTATTCACTTCATCCATGATTTCCAGGCGCAGTTCTTCCACACGGTTCTGTGGGCCGCGCTCACGGAGTTCATGAATGTCGATGGGGTCCATCAGGGCTTCTTTGGCCATCAGCATGGCTTTTTCCGCAGTACCACCAATACCAATACCCAGCATGCCCGGAGGACACCAACCAGCGCCCATGGTTGGCACGGTCTTTTTCACCCATTCAACAATGCTGTCGGATGGGTTGAGCATGACCATTTTGGATTTGTTTTCAGAGCCACCGCCTTTGGCAGCCAGCTCCACTTCAACGGTGTCGCCCGGTACCAGGGACATATGGATAACGGCCGGCGTGTTGTCTTTGGTGTTTTTGCGGGCACCGGCCGGATCGGCCAGTACGGAAGCGCGGAGTACGTTGTCCGGATGGGTATAGGCCCGGCGAACGCCTTCGTTGATCAGGTCTTCAACGGAGCGGTCGGTATCAAAGCGAACGTTCATGCCCACGCGGACAAAGACGGTGACAATACCGGTATCCTGGCAGATAGGACGCTTGCCCATGGCACACATTCTGGAGTTCACCAGAATCTGGGCCATGGCATCTTTCGCCGCCTTGGACTCTTCTTTCTGGTAGGCTTCATAAACCGCATCAATAAAATCAATGGGATGATAGTAGGAAATAAACTGCAGTGCGTCCGCAACACTCAGAATTAAATCATCTTCCCGAATAACAACACTCATTGGTTTTTCACCCCTTGTCCTACGGTTTTAATTCGCAAATTTTTTCGCAGCCAGACCTGACCAGTACAGCAGGCAAACCCCATCGGGTTCTTATTATTGGGCATAGATTATACCAATGCCAAAAGCTAATAACATTGATTAACGGCATAAGGGGTAAAGTTTTCTCAAAAAGAACAGAATTCTATTTTGGTGGTTATCCGTTGCAGGTTGTAAACTTGCACATCAAATTCACTATAAAAAGCAACGATCAGGGGCTTTTCCGTGCCGGAGATTCAGTTTCAGGGCAACCGCTACTCACTTGATGAGAACGAGAACCTTTTGGATGGCCTGTTGCGCCAGCATGCCCGGGCGCCCTATTCCTGCAGAGCCGGAGTCTGCCACTCCTGCATGCTACGGGTAACAGCAGGATGTTCACCTTCAGAAGCCCCGTCGTTACTGACCGCAGAGCAAATCAAAAAAGGGTATATTCTCGCCTGCCAGACGAAAGTAACTGGCGATTTAAGCCTGACACTGCCAACCCGGGATGAAGTGCCGGGCATTCTTACGGAACTGGAGCCCATCAGTTCAACAGAAGTGGCGGTTAAAGTATCAACCCGCCTGCCCTTTGACGTTTCTATTGGCGAACATATTACCCTGGTATCGAATGAAGGTTTGGAAGCCCGTTACCCGGTTACCGGCCTTAGTGAAGATTTGCAAACGCTGGAGTGCACCATCACCCGTTCAGCTGGAGGCAGCCCGTTCAGCGCCTGGATTCACTCCGAAGCAAGAACCGGCGACCGCCTGATGGTGATTAAGAATGGTTAGTCTGGAGACTGTCGGACTTAAGAGCATCCTACGGTGGTTGCGATAAATTGGACTCAAATTCCTCCCAGTTTGGGTGCTCTCTCAATTTGATAACTGACTCATAGGTTAGCTTCAACCTTTCCAGTCATGAACTCAGACCAAAGTTGTTCCCAGCGCCCCTTACTCTGGATCAGTGCTCTTGTTGTCAAAAGCACTTCCGCTCCTGTTGCTTTCCACCTCATTCCAGAACCACATAATCGTTGCTTTACCAGAGTCTTACAAGCCGCTTCAGTAACTCCTGAACCTATTGGCCAATGGCGTTTAAGCGCCTGATGATAATTCATTAACTGGTGATTGTTTGTAAAATAGCTCACAGCTTTGTAGCGCTTCTCTGTCAGTGCGATTGTCTTTTTCGGGAGCTCGGCTGATTCAATTTCCTGAAGGATTTTTTTGGCTGCTCCACGCTTGTTTTTCAAACTATGTAGCCTGTCTTCAAGCCACTGGTGTCGCTTCGCCTTACTGGTTGGAAACAGTGCTTCCGCTGCTCCAGCTAAATATTCAGATGCATGATAAAAATCGAGTATCTGCCCAGAGGTATGTTGTTTCAAATAACTCCAGTTTTCTCTAGCCCCGTCAGCTACCCCGATGTATGTGGCATTTGGGTAGAGTCGTTTTAGATCTGCAATCTCCTCGTCGAGCTTGCTCATAAAGCTTTGTTTACCATACTCTGGCGAACTGGCTGTATATATCGTGTGGAGCCTGTCTCCATCTGCAGAATATAGGCTCAATGTCCCACACATGGCTTCCCTCCAGCCTTCTTCACAAAGCAGCATGCAGGTTCCATCCAGACCAATGGCTATTGTTTCAACAGGCTCTTTTAGTGGAGGAAGGTGGTAGTGAGTGTCTTGCTGGTCTTCAATTAATGCACCTACTCTGTCCGATAAATGCTTGATATAAGAATTTGAAAGCGTCCTTTGATGGTTGGTCTCAAAATCTTCTTTTACCGCAGGCGCTGGCATCTGGCTGTATTTCCAGGCGATAGACTTGGCAAATTTGGGGGTAGCTGAACCAATAATACCGGCACGAAGATCAAGTGCTGCCAGAGTACTGCCACCTCTGACACCCTGATATACGGAGCGCTCCAAAGGTATACGACCGTATAAGGTTTCATAGTGCTTAAGAACCTTTCCTTTGTAGTTCCACTTCTGCTGATTAACGACGATAGGTTCTTTATTGGGTGATTCAAATAGCCCCAATAACTCTTTTGTTCCAAGCTGCCCGGCTTCATTGAGTGCACGCTGTAAACTATCTTCAAGATTCAGCATGTTGCCTGAATCTATAGAAACTTCAATTTGCAAAACGATGCTTTTGGTAGAGCTGGAAATAACAGAAGCGGGCATGACAGTTAACTATTATGAGTGGTGTTCCCATAGTAGCTGTGAAAATAGAGCACTATTGTTTCAATCATTCAGAGAGAGCACCCCCCAGTTTTCGCTCCGGACGATTAAGCCGATAGCCTCCCAGGGGCGTTAACTTACTCCCTCACCGGCAAAGCATGCAGGGTTTTGTCATGCCCCATTTTTTCCGGGTCAACATCGCTTCTGGAAAACAGATCGCGGGGCATACAACCGGTTTCAACATTGATCAGGCTGAAAGAAGGTTGGTGAACCACTTCCTGAAACGCAAGGGTACCGTCCGGCATTTCCACGGAGTGGGCAAGGTAGGCATCCACCAGTCCGCTCCGGTAATCTATGCCTTCTGTCTCAAAGCCTTTCAATACCACCACTTCATTAGCCCGGCAACCTTCGGCCAGCGCATCACCTGACTTTATACTTTTGATAATTGCGGGATGCCGGCTGCCCAGAGGAAACTGAATACTGCCATAGTAATGGTTCTCTTCATTACTCTGAGGCTCTACCAGAACGTCCCAGAACGCCATGACATTCAAGAACTCTCTTCCCTGGTTATCCTTGATGATGTTATTGCCATGCTCCCCCTTGTCCAAGTAAGACCCAGCAACCTTGAACCGCCGAGTAATGGCTGGATCAAAATTGGTGATTTTAGGGTCTTCGTCGGGTGAGGCTATTTGAAAAGTAACGGGGCGACTTGGCAGAATATCCAGAACGGATTTTGTATTGCTTTCATGATGGTCCTGTCCAGTGGGCAGATCGTTTTGCCCTGGTGCTAATGCCGGGCTGCTCTCCCCAACCCTGCTCTCAAGCGAGACTCTCTGCCTTTCCTCAGCGAGGCGCAACCTTTCTGCCAGCGTTAATACCACCGCTGCTTTTTTCATGTCAGCCGTCGCTGCTACGCTCTTATCCACCTTCTGTTTTTCTTTTGCGGTTTTTGGCTTATCGACTTTCTGCTTTATCGTCTTCGACTGGTCTTCCGCCTTACGCTTACCTTTATCAACACTGGCTACGCCTTTCTTCTGCTTTTCTGCTGATGCTTTTTTAACGGGCTTGCGCTGTTCACCCGATTGCTTCTGAGCTTTGGCCTTTTCTGTTTTGGCTTTTACATCCGTTTTTCGCTTGGTTTCGTCTTTTTTAGTCACCTCTGTTTTCTTTTTTTTCACGTTCGTATCGGCTTTACGCTGAGCTTTAACGGATTCAGGCGTTTCTGATTTCTGCTTTTTAACCTTTGTGACTGCTTTACGTTCCGGTTCTACCAACACCAGCCTTTTTTCTTCTTTCTTACTCTCTCCTTCCTCTTGTTCTGCTTTTTTATTTTCCTCATCTGACGTCAATACGTCCTGCTTCTCCTTTTCAGTCTTTGCCTTCTCATCAGCTTTTCGTTTTTTCTCCATCAGTACCAGAGCTTCCTGCTTACGATTCTCAAGTCGCTTCTTATCTTCAAGCGAGCGTTTTTCCTCATCCTGCCGCGATGCCTGCTCCTCGGCTATGCGTTTTTCGTCTGCCTGCTTTAATACCTCATACTTCTCCCTGATAAACTGCGCTTTTTCTTTCGCCCGTCGCTCTTCTTCAGCCTGTGCCAGTGAATCCTGTTCCTTCTTCTCAAGATTGGCTTTCTCTTCAGCCAGACGTTTTTCCTCTGCCAACCTCAGCGATTCCTGCTTTTGCTTTTCAAGGCGGGCTTTTTCTTCGGCCAGGCGTTTTTCCTCCGCCAGTTTCAGTGACTCCTGTCTCTGTCTTACAACTCTGGCTTTCTCCTCGGCCAGGCGTTTTTCTTCCGCCAGCCTCAGTGACTCCTGCTTCTGCTTTGCAACTCTGGCTTTTTCCTCGGCCAGGCGTTTTTCTTCCGCCAGCCTCAGTGACTCCTGCTTCCGCTTTGCAACCCTGGCTTTTTCCTCAGACAAACGCTTTTCTTCCGCCAGTTTCAGTGATTCATTTTTCTGCTTTTCAAGCCTGGCTTTCTCCTCAGCCTGACGCTTTTCTTCCGCCAGCCTCAGCGATTCCTGTTTCTGCTTTTCAAGCCTGGCTTTCTCCTCAGCCTGACGCTTTTCTTCCGCCAGTCTCAATGATTCCTGTTTCTGCTTTTCAAGCCTGACTTTCTCCTCAGCCTGACGCTTTTCTTCCGCCAGTCTCAGCGACTCCTGCTTCTTCTTTTCAAGCCTGGTTTTCTCTTCTGCCAGACGTTTTTCTTCCGCCAGTCTCAGCGACTCCTGCTTCTTCTTTTCAAGCCTGGTTTTCTCTTCTGCCAGACGTTTTTCTTCCGCCAACCTCAGTGACTCCTGTTTCTCCTTTTCAAGCCTGGTTTTCTCCTCGACCAGGGCTACCTCCTCTCCAAATGGACTTTCCGATCCAATATGCTCTTCTTCAAAAAAGCTACCATCATCTTCCAATCCCCCCCCTCCTCTGACTCTCTCCCTCGCCCTCCTTCTTTCCATCGCTCGTAGAATCCAACCCCGCTCTTTTTCAGTAAGCGAACCCCGACCCGGTATCTGAGTCAACTCTGATTTATCCGCTATTATGTCATCCTCTGTTAATTCTTCTGCCGACTCTCTCTGGAAAGGTACATTGTCTTCCCTCTGATTACTGGTCTGATCATCAGGGTTGAGACTTCTTTCTCGAGGATCGCTGCCTTTGAATTCCTTCCCAGGTAAGGAACCAGAAAGGCCAAGTCCAGCAACCTGACGGTATAATTTAAAGTCTTTAGAAACATCGGACTCTTTTGGCGTGCGGTTTTGTTCTCTATTATTACTTTCACTGGTATTTTTTTCAGGGAGTTGATTAGATTCCTGTGGCACAATACTCTCTGAGTCTGCGACGAAAGCTTCTGCTTTTTTTGCATGGGCAATACTGGACGAGGCTGTCATAATTACCGCTGCTGCAAGAGCTGTCATAGCAAATTTTGCTGATCTTTCAGCAAAACTTTTTTCCGGATACTCCATGAGTTCTATCCCCTTGTTGGACGTAAAAGAAGAACTTCGTCGTATAGCCTGAAAGCACGTATTACAGAGCGCTTGTGTCCAGGGTGGTATGAGCATAGACCATGAAAAAAAATCATCCATCAACAACAAAATGAATGGTCAGCAGCCGGAAAGATAAGCGTTATATCGCGTCTCGAATGAGCAATGAATCAGGCCAGTGCCTTGTCATTTTAATAGTAGGCAGGATCACAGAGGTGATATATGGGAATGAGAGAGAATATCATCAACAAGCTCAATGACTCCTTACAAAATGAGTTTATTGATGTAACCAACGAGAGTCATTTGCACAATACACCTCCTGGCGCAGAATCACATTTTAAAGTGGTCATCGTCAGTGGAGCATTTCAGGGAAAGCTGCCCGTTAAACGGCATCAGATGATCTATGGCCTGCTGGCAGAGGAATTAAGAGAACAGATTCACGCTCTCGCACTTCACACCTATACGCCTGCCGAGTGGCAGGCAAGAAACCAGTCAGCACCAGAAACTCCAGATTGCCGCGGCGGTAGTAAAAAGTAAATTTTTTGAAAGTAGCACGGTACAGAGGATGGTCATCTTCAGGCGTGGTGCTCTGTCGCGAGCACACCCATTACTTAATAGAGAATCATCAAGGTATCAGAGCTATTTGATGATTCTGCAGTCCAGGGCTTTTATACCCACATGAAACAAGCACGCTTCATAAGCGTGCGACCGGCCCTTTTAACCGGACACGGAGGTATGAAGCCCACACTCACGATGCCCATAGACTTTCGTTGGGTCATAATAATCTTCTTCTATCGGCAGATCGTGGGTGACCAGGTATTCCTCCACATCCAGCTCTGTCCAGTTCAGTAATGGCGCTACTCGATAGTAGCCATCTTTTGTCAGACTGACCACGTCGAGGTTCTGGCGGAATTCAGTCTGGTCCTTGCGAATTGCAGTCAACCAGTAATCCGGAGCTGATTCCTTCATGGCACGGGCAAAAGGCTCAAGCTTTACCTGACGGGTAAATTCATCGTGTTCCGCCGTATCAACCTCAGGTACGCCGCCATAAATCGCGTCGCGATAGCCACGGCTGTATTCCGGATGAAAGACCTGAATATTGAGATTCAAGCGTTGAATCAGCTGATTAGCAAAACGGTAAGTCGCTTCGGTACCATAACCAGAATCAATCCAGACTACCGGGATATCCGGCTTGACCTGGGTTGCCATATGGATAATGGCAGCTTCATGCGGCCCGAAGTTTGTGGTCAGAACAGGTTTCCCTGCACGCTGAACCGCCCACTGAACGATCATCTGCGGGTTCAGTGTAGACAGTTCCTGATTCATCATCTCCAGATTCATTATTTATCCCATCAGTCCATAGCTTTGTACGATGCACTATAAGTTCGAGCGTTTATAACTACAAAGACTAATATGGACTATAAATATTACCGAAACTGCTTATACGGTTTTCACTGATCATCCCTTTCGCTTACAATTATCCTGCAATAAATCATCGAACAATATTTTAAGCTGTAGGGATCGCAATGAAGTTTCGTCGTATTCCATTTTTGTTCTTGCTGCTGTTTTCATTAACCGGCAATGCTCAAACCACCAGTTTCCACCTGGTCACTGAAAACTTCCCCCCCCTGAACATGACCAATAATGGCACCTCTTATGCCCGAAATGATCGGGTCTCAGGCTTTGCCACTGATATCATGCGCAAACTGTTTGCCTCCACAGGGTATGACGTGGATTTCACCTTGATGAGTGACTGGGATGAAGCCTACAACAGTGCCAGGGACACGTCAGGTTTTGGTGTTTATTCTACGTTCAGAACCCCCGAACGTGAGGAGAGCTTCCAGTGGGTAGGCCCCCTTTACGAAGAGGACTGGGTGATTCTTGCGCCTCAGGACAGCGAAGTAACAATCAACTCACTGGATGATTTGAAACAGTTTCAGGTAGGCTCCTATGAATTTGATGCCATCACGGACCATCTGATAGAAAACAAAATTAACGTCGTGCCGGCGAAAAGTGATGCCGTCAATGTTGTTAAACTGAAATTAGGCAAGATTGAACTCTGGGCTTCCAGCTCATTGACCGGGCCTTACACCGCATCCAATTTTAATATGCCGGTCAAACCCATTCACACCTTCAGTGAAAGCTCTCTGTGGCTGGCCATGCACAAAGGCACTGACCCCACCATTGTTTCTCAGCTGAATAACGAACTGAAAAAGATGCACCAGTCTGGTGAGATACAGCAGATGATCAATAGTTATAATCAGCTTTGAATGATAGGCCGGGAGTTTAATCACTCCCGGTTGTCTGGAGTGCGATGATCAGGCACCTTCTTTTAAGACACGACGATAAGCTGTGAACTGATTACCAAATGTGTCAATGCCATCCTGGCGAAGCGCTGGAGCCAGGTGTAATAGATAGTGATCCAGCGCACTCTGTTCGGACACTCGATAGCGAATGGAAAAACCGGTTGAATAAGGTCTTGCAGTCAGCTGGTCATCATCCGTCAGGTTAAGTACTTCCGCACTGTGAAACCCTTCAGCCTTCAGCACAGCATCAACGTGTGGCTTTAACCACTCCCTGAACTCATCCACAATACCATTATCCACCAGGCAATTGACTTCATAGATAATCATGAACGTCCCCCTCACCTTTAATAACCATTTGGGAGTAATGGATAATAGTGGATAAATGACAGAACGGTAGAAGATCAGACTTTTCGCACAATATTTAAGCCATGCCGGATGGGCAGCAGCACACTCTCAAGGTTGGGGTGTTCATAAATATAACGATTTAAATCAGCAATCACCTGATCCCGCTCCTCTTGAGGATCAAGCACCTTCCCTTTCCAGAGAGCATCATCGATAACCACCAACCCGTTCGGGTTCATCATGGGCAATACCATCTCCAGATAATCACGGTACTTCTTCTTATCCGCATCAATAAACACCAGATCCAGCTTTTCCCGAATGTCAGGAATGGTATCCAGCGCCCTGCCGAAGAGCACTTTGATTTTATGACCATGAGGAGACCGGTCAAAAAACTCCTGCCCAATGGCAATGGATCTGGGGTTGGTCTCACAGGCATAAACCACACCATCATCTGGCAAACCTTCCGCCATGGACAGTGCTGCATAGCCGGTAAACATGCCGATCTCGAGAACCGTTTTGCTCTGGCTGATGTTAAGCAGCATTTTCAGGGTCTGCCCTACCAGGCGACCAGAGAGGTTCACCGGGTAGCGGGTTCTGTCCACCGTGGCCTGAGCCAGCTCTGCCAGAATCAGAGACTCACCGGATGTCATATCCTGGCAATAGTTTTCAATCGCTGGATCAACCATATGGTCCATGTAAAACACCTTGTAACTCTATACTCACAACCGCACGTTGACTTAAAAGAGGTGAGAAACAGCGTCCGTTTCCCTGGTAAAGCAATCACCAGAAACACCCTCACATCTTTTTCTGATGTAATCAGTAGCAATTCTGCTATTTTCTACTTCCAGCAAAACGGACCTGCAGCACACAGAGAAATGCTAATCGACGACTGCTGCAGCCATCGTATTCACTATTTCTGAGTACCTCCCAAAAGCAGCGATGGATTTTAAGTGAGAGGGGTATGAGTGAAAAGCCCATTTGTCATACTTTATTTTGATGAGAACACCTAAAAACACCATCAGAAAAACCACTAAGGCACGAATCCCCGGGTAGATCCAACCAACAAATAAGGAAAACCGACAATAAAAGACGCAGTCACACCATGCCCTGATGACATATTTGATAAAACAAAATAAAGCAGGCTCGTAAGATCACAAGTGACCAAAATGCCGGTCAACAATACCTTAACGGATGTCGTACGGCATTTTTTAGTATCAACACTCCTTGGAAGCACAGCAATGATAAAGTGGCCAACAGTAAATAGCCTGGCTGCACCTTACCATAAAACAACTGAAGTCAAGGGACCGATTCAAAAACAGGGTGATTTATTATACCTGGTGGGTAAAAATCATTTTGAACTAAAAAGATCTAAATCACTTTTTTGCTTTTCCATTCACGCTATAAAGCTTACAGAAAACCATTGCTCAAGTGTCTGTAAAAAAGCTGACGTGCAGTATTCAGGGCCTGTTAATGAGCACCACATTACTCATCAGTTTCCTGCATTACCTCCGGAGTGGGTCGCCTGTAGAGCAGCACTGCAGGGTGACTATTCAGCCATTGAAGAAATCCTGTTAACAGAACCTCTAGACGTTCTATTAAAACATGACTCTATCTGGGGCTATACACCACTTCATTATTCAGTCAGAGCCTCTGACTGGATAACCACTAAGCTCATAGTTAAAAATACCCCTGATGCCATCACAGTAAAAGACAGATTCGGAAATACCGCTCTTCACATTGCTGCAAAATACAAATTCATCGCAGGCATTCATACATTGCTCCAGAAAAAGCAGGGTGTAAAATGCCTTTTCATAAAAAATAATGAGGGTATGTACCCAAGTTGTTACACCATCATCAATGCAAATCCACAGACTACCCCCTGTCTTCATATGATGGATAAGCCACTCCTGTCCGCTTTAATGACGCGCTACCCAAAAACTGTAACGAGCATTGATCAAAAACTTAGATACGAAGCCAAACTCGCAATAAGTATTCTTGAAAATAAAGAGAACAGAGAAATGGTCAATTATTTTGCAAGAGTGATTGCAACAATGATCTTAACCATGAGTGATACCGAGTTTGAAAAATACCGAAGCGATGTTGATGACTTTATTATGCGCTGTAATTTCCCCACCAGCTCTCTGATCAATCATTCAAACAAAAGAGCACTTTCAAAAACACTACTTTATGTGACCAGAATGGAAGGCTGCCATACGGTAGATATCGTAGCTACTCTGTGGAGAATCGTTGGCAACCTGTTATGTGAAAAAGATCCCGTCACTCGGCACAGGACCTTTATGATTTATGAGCAGTTTGAGTTGATTGGTCGAAATCACCAGATAGACCCTGACTGGCATGCTCCAGTAGACTTCCCGCAAGACTTCGATTGGTTACGCAATGGCTTTCTTGGAGAAGCAGAGGCAAGCAGCTCATTACTTCAGGATATAAGACCGCTGAAAAAACTCAGTAGCTACTACTACAGGCAAACTGCTCATAAGAGCATCTATCAAAATTCGAAAGAACCCTATTTATCCGGCATTTCTGGCATGTGTAATGCCTTTTACTCTATCTATCCGCTTCTTGGCATTGATTTTAATTCGTTCACGGGGATGCGTCTGGCTGAAATTATGGCTGCATTCAATGTATCCATTGCTTTTCATACATTCAAAGAGTGTTTCGATGCTTTTTATATCACTCACATTTATCTCGACGCCCCAAAAAGATTGAAAGGTGATTTTCATAAAAATGCCGGCGTGTTCACTCAGAAGGACAGCGATCAACTACCTGAAAAAAGAGTGCACTGCTGACGTTTTTTCCTATTGTTTGCGTTTGAGCACGGTTCACTTGTGGGCCATATTGAAAGGTGAAAAATATGTTAAAAGAAGCGTTGCGAGGGAAGCGCCACTCAATCAAGATAACGCGTACTTAACAGTCGATAATATCAAGTGAGTGAACAATGAGCGATAAGCCAACTATCGAAATCGAGTACTGCAGTCAATGCCAGTGGCTGTTACGTTCTGCCTGGCTGGCACAGGAACTGTTAAGCACCTTCAGCACGGATATAGGTGAAGTTCGGTTAAAACCGGGAACTGGTGGTATCTTTATTATAAAGCTTAATGGTGAAGAGATCTGGGAAAGGAAAAAGCAAGGCGGTTTTCCTCAACCCAAGGAAATCAAACAGAAAGTCAGGGATGTTATCGATCCTGAAAGAGACCTTGGTCACAATGACCGTTAAACAAAATGAAACACCAAAGTTATGATTAATGGCTCTACTCATCCTGGCCAGTCTATCCCCCAGGCTCAAAAGGCGAATAACGAACCAGCACCCCAACCATCTGCAGACAAACAGGTCACCGGTGGAGCCCCAGATAAACACCTGAGGAAAAAAAAACTGAGTAATTTCTCAGTAAAGCCTGAAGTTCATACTCAAAAGTATCTTACCGAAAGCCTCTCTCCCCCCTCTCAGAGGTTTCCGGAATATCACTTAACGATGAAACAAAAAAGGGCGCTTCGTACTCCAGATGTATTGATGCAAACGAAGCACGGTGTTGGTTTTACACGACTCCACCAGGCCATAAGGGATATGAACTGGGAGCAGGTACAACGAATCTTACAACTTACCCCTCAGGCAATCTTAGAGAAAGATACTGAAGGAAATAACGCAGTCCACCTAGCGGCAACCTGGGGCTTCTCAAAATGCCTGTATCGTATGATTGAAACCCCACAAGGGTTTGAAGCGTTGTCCGTTAAAAACCATCAGGGTTTTTATCCTTTGTGTTGTCTCCTGGGCGAAAAATTCAACATCACATTCGATAAAGGCCTCCTCAATACTGACCCAAACATGCCCTTACAGGCCAGCTACCATGAGTCACTGACAACCCTGGAAGAAAAACACGATCATGAAGCAGTTTTCGCAAAGTCGGTTTTGGAGGATCCTGAAAATATTGCCTTAATGAACGTGATGGCAAGAGCCACCTCACAGTTACTGTTAGCCATGAGCGATGAGATCTTTGATGATTATCGTGAAGAAGTGAATCTTGACTTGCAACGCCGCAATTTTCCCGTCAGTAAACTGATAGACTTTTCAAATAAACTCACCCTGTCCGAGACACTGAAAGCACTCACAGAAGAAGATAATAACAACCGTATTGTAGACATCATGTCAGTGCTCTGGCGTCTATCGGTATTTCTTTTGGAAAGTAAGGGATCTTCAGATCCAGAAAGGCTCAGTCATATTCATGATTTATTGGGTACAATGGGTAAAAGCCATGATATTCACCCAGAGTGGATAGAAGAAGTAACAGCAGATAACCACCAGAAGTTTTGTTTTCTCTCAACTGGCACCCTGGGTGAGGCGGCCATTAATAGCAGCTTGCTAAACAACCTTTACCCCTTAAAAAAGCGAAGCCATTACTTCATAGAGTGTTCATCGAATCACTCTTCCCCTCCTGACCTGTGCCAGATAAATAAAAGCTGTGGTATGCCTTATCTCGCAGGCCCTTCTGGTATGGCAAACTGTTTTTATGCTGTAAACCTCCTGTTTAACATCGACTTCCATTCAGCAGCAGGCCAGCGTCTTGCCAGAATATTGACTGCATTCACAATAGGAACAGGGGAAAATACCGCAAAAGAGGCCCGAGATGGATTGATTATCACCCATGAATATCTGAAATGTTCGGGAAGACTGATGGCTGATTATGAGAGTCGTGCAGGTATATTTACATCCCTGCACAAATCCGCTAAACAGACTTAAACCCAGGCACTCTCTTTCTTGCGGATCTTCAACATCGGCAGGAACAA
This sequence comes from Endozoicomonas sp., assembly GCF_965196975.1. NCBI lineage: Bacteria > Pseudomonadati > Pseudomonadota > Gammaproteobacteria > Oceanospirillales > Endozoicomonadaceae > Endozoicomonas > Endozoicomonas sp. The sequence continues at coordinate 1,150,771 of NZ_OZ239981.1, read as the reverse complement.
GCCAAGAATAATCCCAAGCAATATGGTGCCGCCACCAAAAAGATACCAGCGCAGGCTGCTATCCCTGACCAGTTGACGATTTTCAGCCTGAAGCACCTGCAACTGATTTTTCAGCCGCTCGTTTTCCTCAACCAGCTGCTGATTTCGACGGTCGATAGCCAGAGGTTCCGCAGAAATATCCTGAAGTCGTTTCATCTCCACCTGCTGGCGATCCAGCTTATTATCAGCCTTGCCGAGTTCGGATGTGACCTCTTTCAGTTGACCATCCCGTTCAGTCAGAAGTTTTTCCAGCTCTTTATTGTCGGCTTCAAGTTTCCTGACCCTGTCGAGGGCAGCTGGCAACTGACGAAAAGCGGGCGAATTTTTCATCAAATACTGTTTCGGGATGTAACCTTCCTGATCACCATTTTTCACTTTACTGAAACCATTACCAGCGTCTTCTTCCAGCAATACCAGCGCGGTACCGGTCTTAAGACCGCGGTGAACTATCCGGTACTCATTACTGGGTCCGGTGCGCATCGGCACATAGGTAATATCAGTAATGTATCGTGTCTCTGCAGCAACCTGCCCAATCCATAAAAAACCGAGCAGAACAACTAACCAATGTTTTTGCATTTTCACAGTAATCAGAATCTCAAATCACGGCAGAACTTTTTTAAACGGCTTAACGATGACCTGTTGATAGACACCGGCCTCAATATAAGGATCTGCATCTGCCCAGGCCTGAGCTTCATTCAAGCTGACAAATTCGGCAACCACCAGACTACCGGTAAAACCAGCCTCCCCCGGGTCATTGCTGTCTATGGCAGGACAGGGGCCTGCGAGCACCAGCCGCCCCTCATCCTTTAATTTTTGAAGCCGCTCAAGATGAGCAGGGCGAGCCTTCATTCGCAATGGCAGGCTATTATCAACATCCTCACTGAAAATAGCGTAGAGCATTTATTTCTCCTCGGTCTGAATATGTTTTGAAATCACCAGGAACTGACCAATCACAAACAGGAATGTCAGAATGAGGCTGCCGAACACTTTAAAGTCCACCCAGATATCGTGGAAGGTAAATGCCACGAAGAGGTTTGCCGCCCCCAGAAGTATGAAAAAGATCACCCAGCTGATGTTCATTTTGAGCCAGATACCTTCTGGCAGTGTCATGGCATGTCCCATCATCCGTTCCAGCAGGGTCTTTTCACCAATAAACTGACTGCCCAGGAAAGCAACCGCAAAGATCCAGTTTACGATGGGGGCTTTCCATTTCAGAAAAGCTTCATCATGAAAAGCCAGTGTCATGCCCCCGAACAACACAACGGCTGCAAGGGTCACCACATGACTTTTCTCAAGTGTACGGTTCTTCAGGTACAGGCTGCCATAAACCAGAATGGAAGCGACCATTAATACCAGTGTTGCACTGAACGGACCACCCAGTTCAAATTCATTTGCCCCCAGGGTGACCGTTCTTGGGTCCATTTTGTAGACAACAAAGAAGAGAATTAGAGGAATAAAGTCAATTATTTGCTTCATATTTGGCCGATCAGAGTAGAATAGCAGGCACCAGATTAATCAATGATACCGACCTTTCATAGTAAAAAACGGTTAGGGAGTTTGAGCCTGCAGGCAATTACAGTCAAACTACATAATAAACTAATTGAATTTCAGGGTAAGAGACAATTTTGATTTCCATTGATTTACACAGCCACACCACTGCTTCCGATGGAACTCTTGACCCAGTTGAGCTCTGTCAGCGGGCTCAGGAACGGCAGGTTCACACCCTGGCCATTACCGATCATGATACCGTTGCCGCCCACCATTTTCTGCGGGAGCAGGCACTTGAAGGAGACCTGCGACTCATTACCGGGATTGAGCTCTCTACGACCTGGTCCGGTGCTGAAATACATATCGTCGGCTTGAACTTCCCCCTTGATCACAAAGACCTGGACATGGTCGTTAAAGCCCAGGGCGAGTCTCGTAGAAAACGCTCACACCATATTGCAGAACGCCTGGCCCGCCGTTTGCCCGACTGGAATGCCGATCAGATTTTCCAGAAAGTGCTGGATGTGGCAGTTGAACAACAGCAAAACAGCCGTCATGGTTTTACTCTGAAACCGGACGAAGTGCAGATTGGTCGGCCACACTTTGCACGCTGGCTGATCAATGAAGGTCGATGCAATGATATGGATGCCGCTTTTCGAAAGTATCTTGATAACAGCAAAATAGGCAACCTCAAAGCGTTCTGGCCCAGAATGAGCCAGGGTGTCGCCTGGGTCCGGGCATTGGGTGGAACGGCTGTTCTGGCTCACCCTGGAAAATACCGGATGACCGCGACCAAACTCAGAGCACTGCTTAAAGATTTCAAACTGGCCGGCGGGCATGCCATGGAGGTTCAGGGGTCTAACCATCCACAAAGTCAGGTAGAGCAAATGGCTCGCTACTGTCAGGAATATAACCTAATGGCCTCTCAAGGAAGTGACTTCCATAACCCTGATTATCCATGGGTTGATGTTGGCCGGCTGCCCCCTTCTTTACCGAGCAACCTGACGCCAGTTTGGGAAGGCTGGAAATAAGCTCCACCGGGATAAAAAGGTGCTGTTGCAGTACCGTATTACGCTCCGATTTATCACTCGCCCCTAAGTGTCGGTAAAGCCGCTGCGGTTCCTGCTGGCACCCCCTTCTTTCCTGCTGACCACAGTGTTATGATGCGCCACCGCTTTTGCGCAATCACCACTGTGCTCTGTCGCTGAAGCATTTTTATTTCTGAAGGCTCTTTCCTTCATCACTCTTCACTATGGCCGACAAACTCCTGTGCTTGTCTGCAATAACCACTGGTTCTACCAGGCCATAGAGAGTGAACGACCCTGATGCTAACGATTGCCATGAGCCAGTTCTTTCAGATTCATCCCGAAAACCCTCAGTTACGTTTAATTCGCCAGGCGGTCGACATTATTCGCGAAGGTGGGGTGATCGCCTATCCAACAGACTCTGCCTATGCTTTGGGTTGCCATATTGGTGACAAAAAAGCGGTGGAAAGCATTCGAAAAATCCGTCGGCTGGATGAAAAGCATAATTTCACCTTGGTCTGCAGGGATCTTTCAGAACTGGCCACGTATGCTCAGGTAAACAACTCTCAATATCGAATGCTGAAAAACCATACCCCTGGCCCCTACACATTTATCCTGAAAGGGTCGAGAGAAGTGCCTCGCCGCCTGATGCATCCCAAGCGGAAAACCATTGGTATTCGTGTTCCTGAGTGCCCCATTGTGCAATCACTGCTCTCTGAACTGGGCTGCCCAATTATGAGCTCTACGCTACAGCTACCCGGTGATGAATTTCCAATGATGGATCCTTACGATATCAGGATGACGCTTGAATCACAGCTCGATCTCATCATTGATGGCGGCTACCGTGGGATGGAGCCAACAACGGTTGTGAGCCTGCTAGAGGACGTTCCAGAGATTCTCAGGGAAGGTAAAGGGGACCTTGAACCGTTCAATATAGCCTGAGTTGTCAGGTCACAGTGAGAGTTTGGTCAAAGAGTAAATGCTGGAATGTTGCTGGTTTTCTCAGGCATATGCTCTTTGTACCCTATAATCAAACGCAATAACTTTAATATCAGATTTCTCCATTAATTATTTCCAATAATAAAGTTATTCGTTATTAATACCACCTTGAAAACATTTTTTCACCAATCAAAACAACCAATGGTTCTTTTTAACCCTTCACCCTATTTACTCATTAGACATTCAAAAAAGTAGATCTCCCTGAAAAACCTTAATTAATAGCCTAAAATATTTTCGTTGAACTTTATATTAAATTAATTATCTAAAGCTGACCACGAGAAATAAATCAACCACAATGCTAATCCATAGAAATACATTCATTCTAACGACTCAATTCACTCTGAGCCTATTACTCATCAGTTTCAATTTACACGCTGACATTGGCATAAAGAACACTTATCGGGTTTCTCAGCATCATTTTTCACAAGCATACCCTGCTACACAGGATAACACCGAGCCTGTTCATTCGGACACAGATGAAACTCCTGCAATAAAGCTAACCCCCAGTAAAAGAAGAAATGTGCTTTCTGGTGCGTTTGCAGAAGCTGCGGAAATAAATGGTAATGTCAATAATCCCATTTTATCCCAGTATGCAGTTAAGGACTTACATCTAATCAGTGGTTCAACGTCTGCACCAGAGCAGAGCGTTCTGAGAAACCTGGGGAAAACGATCACGGTTTCCGGGGAGGTTATGCTTGCTAACGTTTTGTTGAACCCTAGTACAGATATTACCAAACTCATCCGAAGACAAGAATTAATTCAGTACATTATTGAACAGCCTGAACTGATAACTCAAATTGAAAACAACCTGAATACATTTTCAGAAAATGAAGACGGCCTTATCAGCCTGCTTGACCCTTTGGATTTAATAAACAACCCAATTTTCGAACGTATGGATCCTGCAGAATCTCTCGGACTAAAGCTGGATTCCAGCTACTCACTAGAGATCTTCCGTCGAGCTCTTCAGGCCTGGGAAGTTTTTGGCCTTACCAGTCTACCTTCTGCTTTAATCCCCATACTTCTTGCTCAAATACGCCAGGCCGGTGGTATTGCTGCCAGTCTTCCCAAAAGCGCTTTCACTCTAGGAGGACTTATTCTTGGTGAATGGTTCATGATTCACCTGACTAAACTCATGTATCAGCAGGAGTTTGCTTACTATACCTATGTCATCGAACGCACCATCCGTCCTGCAAAAGCCCTTTTCAGTGCTATGAAGCTCTGGGAAACGCTTGAATATCACCCGATATTTATGGACACGCTGTCTAACTATCCAGGCTTTTACCAACTCAAATCCTCACCGGAAGTAAAAAAAATTCTAGCTTTACTGGAAAACCCCGCAGAGAAGCCCCCCACAAACTTTTGGGAATATTTCACGACCAATGCAGGGCGCTATCAAAAAGCAATTACACTGTTCGCCAAACATAAAGACTTATTACTTCCAATAATACAGGCCACAGGGGAAATTGATGCCTGGCTAACGATCGTACGGTTTGCAAAATCTGGCCAGCAAAGAGAAAAGAACCCCATCACATTTGCTCACTTTATCGAACAGAGCGCTTCTCCCTCATTGCATTTAAGCCAGTTCTGGAGCCCTCACCTAGAGCCTGAAATAGCCGTTCCCAATAACATAAAGTCAGGCAGTGGCTATCCTGCAAATACCGTGATCACAGGGCCTAACGCAGCAGGGAAATCAACCAATATGGACGCCATCGCTATTGCCGTGCTGCTTGCACAAACCTTTGGAGTGGTACCAGCCCAATATGCAAAAATAACCCCTTTCTCATTGATTCATACTCATATGGACATCAGCGCAGAAGTGGCGGCAGGGCTTTCTACCTTCAAAGCTGAAACCGTCAGAGCGATGGAGCTGATGGAACATGTTGAAAAAATGGACCAACAACAGTTCAGCCTGTCATTAATGGATGAAATTTTTAGCAGTACAAACCCAACAGAGGGAGAAGCAGGCACCTATGGCTTCCTGAAGATCATTGCTAATAACACCAAAGCTATCAATATCTGTACTACGCACTATCCAAGACCCATACTCCTTGCTGAAAGGTATCCAGATATTTTTCAAAATATGCACGTCCGAGCTGAAATCACCGAGGGAAAACTGGCCTACAACTATCTGCTGAAGCCGGGTCCTTCACAACAGCACATTGCGATAAGAATTCTCGAAGAGGAAGGGGTTCAACCCAGCTTTCTTGATATTGCAACGGATATCATAAACTACCCAGAAAGATACCCTCTTAACGGTCATGGGTACCACTAATTGCACAAAATAAATAAGCTGAATTGAAAATATTCTAGATAACGTGAGTTCGACGCTCAGAAGACCATAGGTAAAAGCATAATATCAATATATGGTTTTCTGGGCTGATCTGTTTCATAAGCTCTACAAAGCGGTTATAGAATAACAGCTTCGGGAAGTTGTCAAACTTATGAGGGGTGATCAGTCAATGGTAATAGTGCTTGAAACTGCGGTAAGTACTCTGATGGAAATAGATGATGGTCATAATTTTTCAAAGTGACAGCTTTGATATGACAGAAGGCCTTGAGTAGGACAGATGAGCTGTCCATGCCATTATGATTCAAAAGTTATGCAAAAATCATCAATATCACAGAATAAACTGAGAGTTGACACGGAAGCCTCCAGTTCGCTACCTCTGGCGTAGAATCCGAAAAATAACTAAATGGCTGGGACTTCCCTGTCTTTCATCGTAGAACTCACTTTAGTTAGCTACAGATATTTAACATCCTGAGTCTCTTCACAAATATTAAGGTAATATTCCCTCCTAGCAAACTGACCGGGGAGCAGCATCACTCAAAGAACGGTATAACCTGTCAACATACTCAGGGTCTATATTAACCTTACGTTCAGAAGGATTTTCTAGCCAAGCACGCATTTTTGATTGAAAAAAAGAGAAATAGTCATGATTTTTAATCGATGCTTTTAACTCCTCAAGATTTCTGAAAAACTCAACTGCCAATTCATTTTCTTCTACTGTTTTTGTAGCAGAACCCCATCCTGAAACAATAGTTTCTGAATAACCCTCAAACTTCTCATATGTAATCAATGCTCTCATCAGGGGTGCTCTCTCTGAATGATTGAAACAATAGTGCTCTATTTTCACAGCTACTATGGGAACACCACTCATAATAGTTAACTGTCATGCCCGCTTCTGTTATTTCCAGCTCTACCAAAAGCATCGTTTTGCAAATTGAAGTTTCTATAGATTCAGGCAACATGCTGAATCTTGAAGATAGTTTACAGCGTGCACTCAATGAAGCCGGGCAGCTTGGAACAAAAGAGTTATTGGGGCTATTTGAATCACCCAATAAAGAACCTATCGTCGTTAATCAGCAGAAGTGGAACTACAAAGGAAAGGTTCTTAAGCACTATGAAACCTTATACGGTCGTATACCTTTGGAGCGCTCCGTATATCAGGGTGTCAGAGGTGGCAGTACTCTGGCAGCACTTGATCTTCGTGCCGGTATTATTGGTTCAGCTACCCCCAAATTTGCCAAGTCTATCGCCTGGAAATACAGCCAGATGCCAGCGCCTGCGGTAAAAGAAGATTTTGAGACCAACCATCAAAGGACGCTTTCAAATTCTTATATCAAGCATTTATCGGACAGAGTAGGTGCATTAATTGAAGACCAGCAAGACACTCACTACCACCTTCCTCCACTAAAAGAGCCTGTTGAAACAATAGCCATTGGTCTGGATGGAACCTGCATGCTGCTTTGTGAAGAAGGCTGGAGGGAAGCCATGTGTGGGACATTGAGCCTATATTCTGCAGATGGAGACAGGCTCCACACGATATATACAGCCAGTTCGCCAGAGTATGGTAAACAAAGCTTTATGAGCAAGCTCGACGAGGAGATTGCAGATCTAAAACGACTCTACCCAAATGCCACATACATCGGGGTAGCTGACGGGGCTAGAGAAAACTGGAGTTATTTGAAACAACATACCTCTGGGCAGATACTCGATTTTTATCATGCATCTGAATATTTAGCTGGAGCAGCGGAAGCACTGTTTCCAACCAGTAAGGCGAAGCGACACCAGTGGCTTGAAGACAGGCTACATAGTTTGAAAAACAAGCGTGGAGCAGCCAAAAAAATCCTTCAGGAAATTGAATCAGCCGAGCTCCCGAAAAAGACAATCGCACTGACAGAGAAGCGCTACAAAGCTGTGAGCTATTTTACAAACAATCACCAGTTAATGAATTATCATCAGGCGCTTAAACGCCATTGGCCAATAGGTTCAGGAGTTACTGAAGCGGCTTGTAAGACTCTGGTAAAGCAACGATTATGTGGTTCTGGAATGAGGTGGAAAGCAACAGGAGCGGAAGTGCTTTTGACAACAAGAGCACTGATCCAGAGTAAGGGGCGCTGGGAACAACTTTGGTCTGAGTTCATGACTGGAAAGGTTGAAGCTAACCTATGAGTCAGTTATCAAATTGAGAGAGCACCCCTCATCAGTACACCAGACCACTGTTCATCAACAGTGTCAAATTTATCAATAATCAACATTCTATAAAAACCAATACCATTTAGAACTTTTTCTGAACCATGCAAAACTCCCAAAGTTAGTTTCATACTCTCGATCCAACACTTTACTTCACCAATTATGGAAAGACAGGGAACTGCAGGCACCGGCTGGTCAAAAAAACAGCCTATAACACTTGGAAAAACGATATTATTTCTCATCAGTGACTCACAGGAATATATATTTGCCTGTATAGTGAGAATCATTTTTCTACTACCTACATCAAACACCGTAATAACTTTTGTTTCAGGAAGTGAAAAAACACTGATTGAAGGAGCTGTTGTTGTTTCCTTATAAAAAAAATGGTGTTTATTACACATCTCTTTAAATAGAGCCAATAGTTTCAGATATGCATTTAAGGTACATTTAAGATCTACATCTCTAAAACAGTCATTAGATTCTGAGGAAACTTCGAACAACTCCCTTTTGCCAAAACCATCACCACTAATACCATGACTTACCAAAGGTGAGAGTGCTTTTATTCGCACATTTCCTAACTGGATATTCCTGGACAGGGATCCAAATAAATACGCATCTTTACGGTAGATAGTTCTGTGAAATAACTCACCAAGGCAAGACAAAAAGAGACTGGTCGCTTTTAATTTAACTACGCTTTTATCATCCAAAAATGAATGTACTTCAACAAGCTTGCTGGATGCTATATCAGCGTCACTGTCAAATATTGGGCTCTTGATAGAAAGCTCGGTATCAGCCTGAGTAAACGACAAGTCAATAGTATCCTGCGGCATGACTGTAACAACCTGTTGAACATCAGCGGACTCCTGGTCTGCGTGGACATGCTCTATAACGCCCTGAGCGCAGTTTTTTGATGTGACCTCCAAAGGATTACCTGAGCCTTCAAATACTGGATGAATATGAACTGGTGCTGCCTCCGCAATTGGCAGTACTGTATTATCGCTCTTCGCCTGACAGGTAACTTCTAGCTTTTCCAGTGTCCCAGAACACAAGTTTTCATTCCCCCCCTTTCCTAACGTCATGAGTTCAGATAAAATATCTTTTATTTCTGAAGATTTACTACCTAATTTTTTTGAACAATCTCGAACTAATTTTGAGAGTTCACTTTCTTTATTTACTCTCATTTTACCACTAGACTCTAGAATCTTTTTCCTCTGTGCAAATAAGTCGCTAACAATCCTGCATTTCCCAAGAATATCACCAACCAGGGGTTCAAGCTCATTTAAACATTGCATAATGTATGAGTAAGATTCTTTCATTGTTAATTCAAGTTCCTTGTGACTCTGATAAAAATGAAAAAAATCTCTAGTGGCATCAGTTATCACTACCAGAATATCAGGAAGGAACTGCTCTGCACTGGCATAAAAAACCACAGCTCTTTTTAATTGAGTACTGGTATTTCCACTCCCTTTCTTATCTGAAGTTAACATATTTTTTTTCTGCGCTTTTTTAGTGACTTCAATACAGTGTTCATAATGAGCACTTGTTTTCAGAAAAGAATGGACAGAAACATGAGCAATATCGCATAAAGAGTAATAACATTCAGCTGTTTGTTCAGGAGACAGGGCCAGATTTAATAAATCGTCACTCAGTATGGATTTCAAATACTGGATAATCGTATGGGGCTCTAGCTTTTTCCGGTGAAGAAAATACCAGTCAATCATTTTAATCACTGTTGGATTATTAAAATCAGCATTACTGTGATCTGCTACTTTCTGATTACACGCTTCTTTTTTACTGGTTCTTACTCCAGACTGCGTGGTCGTGGCTTTTTCATTTTTTTTATTCCTCCCCCGTTTTCTATTCTTAATCTTAGCCAACTTACGGGCAGTCATGGCTCTCTGCAGCATTAACTCTTTTGCTAATTTTTCAGCTTCTGCTAATTTTTCAGCTTCACCTTCCTCAATAAGCTCCTTGGCACACTGTTCATATAGAGTACTTTTAGTTTTGCATTTATCCAAGTAAACCTCAAATTGGTGTTGCCAACCTTTATAAACTTCCAGTGGAGGTTTTTCTGAAAGAGGTTCAGAATCTTTTTTTAATGTTTCCAGACACTGAACGAACTGATAAAACTCACAAAATACTTTATAAAACTCACGCCCATTCTGATAGCCTTTATGAACATCTAATGATAGCAGCATTTCATACTCTACCATCTTATAGAAAGCGCTCAGTAAATGATCAGCTTCCGAGTATTTATAATCCCCAATGGAAAAAACCTTAATTATAAATGATAACAGAGATAAAGCATCACCATACTCCTTGAGGGTTACAAGGACAACAAGTCTGGCAGTAAGGTCTGACATATCATGAAGATCAATATCAAACATATCAAGCCATAAAAGCAACACTTCCTTATAACTAACCACTTGTTCAGCAGTAGTTATCCGCCAATCTTCAACCTTTAAATAAGCAAGTGAATTTACGATTAAAGGCAGAGAGTCTTTTCCAACCTGGCTTAACAGGTCAGGAAAATCATAATCTGATGTTATTTCAGGTTCAGTTTTTGTTTCTGGCTTAGCCTTACACTTCTCAGTAGCTACTGAACCATGAAAAAGATACATTAAAAGTTTCAAATGATCCTGAAGATACTTCCGATAACAGGTTTCTATCGCCTTATCGTTATAGCCTTCTTCCCCTATAACTTTTTGATGACTAAACCCTTGACATGCATCAAACCTTGCCAGCTGATATGGAATTAGTTTTGTGCGAACCTCCTTCGATTCGATCTCCCATAACTCATCAAAAGAGTTAGCTTTTAACCCTGCTCCAGTATAATCGGGTACTGTTTCAGGCAAGCCCCGCTCAATCATCTTTTTCATTAGAACTTCTGGTGGTTTTCCTTCACACTCTTTTTCAAGTTTTTTAATCCGTAAATGCAATTTTTCAAACTTTCTGTCAGAAGGGTACGTTGAAAGAATATGCGCACGATACTCTCTGTTTATTTTGATCAAATGGGACATACTTTCTTCAATAAGAGAAAACTCATCCTCCAGATCAGTCGATATTTCATACCCTGACGGACAAGCCTTAACGACACTCGGCAACTGTTTTTTTACATTGGCCCAATGCATATCTATGTCTCTCCCTAAACCAGCTGCCATTTCCACCAGTTTTCCTTCATGATTATCAAGACGATCAACCACCTTTTCTTTCTGTTTATCAGTCGTCCTAGCTTCTCGGGTAAGCCTTATCGAAGGCCTGACTTTTTGGTGGCTATTTAAAAACGGCAATCTCGCCACTTGATCCTCAAGCGTTATTTTCCTGTCCTCAACCCTTTTGTTATGTTTAGAACTCAAAGTTTCAAATTCGACTTTTGGTGTAATGATTGTCGCGGCTTTAATTGTTTCTTTGGATACTTTCGTGGATGAAGCTTGAGTTTCCAATTCACTTTTCAATACCCACAACTTACCTCCTGCGTCAGGTGCAGTAGCTGGTCGCATCTTTTTCTCTCACGATGAAATTATTAGAATAAGGCGCAGTTAAGACAGTTAATTTCAAAAAATATTCATCCGGTTAATATTTATTTTCTAATTGCAATCCACTCCAATGAAACAGCATCACACCTAGCAGATAATAAAAATAATTGCACTGTAACCAAATCATTAATACCCAAATAATAAACATTAAGCATGAGCTTATAAGATCGAAGATAACGTTTCCTGTTTTAAACAGGGCTAGCTCATAGCCTCCTCTTTCCCCTAGATTAAAACTGTCGTACCCTGTCCTCTCAGGACGAACTCGGGAGAGCCCTTTGAGCGCTGTAGACCCTCAGTCGCGTGTTTTATCTGGTATGCGACCCACTGGCCGATTACATCTTGGCCATTATCACGGTGTTTTGAAAAACTGGCTGGCACTGCAACACGAATACGATTGCTTCTTCTTCGTAGCTGACTGGCACGCACTGACCACGCACTATGAAGATACCCAGCACCTTCAGCAACACATGCTGGACATGGTCACAGACTGGCTGGCGGTTGGTGTTAACCCAGGCTCTTCCACCATATTTATCCAGTCCCGGGTACCGGAGCACGCTGAACTTCACTTGCTGCTTTCGATGATGACTCCCCTCTCATGGCTGGAACGGGTCCCCACTTATAAAGACCAGCAGGAAAAGCTCAAAGAGAAAGACCTTTCCACCTATGGTTTCCTGGGATATCCACTCCTTCAAAGTGCTGACATTCTGGCCTATCGGGCTGGCAGTGTCCCTGTAGGTGCGGACCAGGAAGCTCATGTGGAGATTACCCGGGAAATCGCCCGTCGTTTTAACCACCTTTATGGTCGTGAGCCCGGTTTTGAGCAGAATGCCGAAATGGCCATCAAAAAAATGGGCAGGAAACAGGGTGAAATATACCGAAAGCTTCGTAAAACCTATCTGGAAAAAGGCGATGAAGAAGCTCTGGAGACGGCCAAGGCGCTGCTGAAAGAACAGAACAATATTACCCTGGGTGACCAGGAGCGTCTCTTCGGCTATCTGGAAGGTACCGGCAAGGTGATTCTGCCAGAACCACAAGCCTTGCTGACACCTCAAGCCAGAATGCCTGGACTGGATGGGCAGAAAATGTCCAAGTCTTACAACAACACCATCAGTCTCAGAGAAAGTGCTGATGAGGTGGACGCCAAGATCCGGAAAATGCCCACGGACCCAGCACGTATTCGTCGGAATGACCCAGGCGACCCCATGAAGTGTCCGGTGTGGCAATTCCACAGGCTCTATTCAGACCAGCAACGTCAGGACTGGGTTCAGAGTGGCTGTGCCAGTGCCAGTATCGGCTGTCTGGACTGCAAAAAGCCGTTAATTGAAGCGGTTCAGTCAGAGCTGGAACCCATACGAATTGAAGCCCTGGAACTGGAAAATAACCAGGATGTGGTCAAGAGCATCATTACCGAAGGGTGTGAGAAAGCCCGGGATGAAGCCCAGGACACCCTTAAGGAAGTCCGTGATGCCATGGGACTTCACTACCGTTAATCATAAATACCTGGAACAGAGACAGTGAGTAACAAAGACACAGAAGAACCAAAGCCTCTGTGTCTTTGACACTAAATACAACTCCCCTTCCCACGGTAACTCCCCTCTAGACAGACACCGCCTCAAGCAGGCATGATGGAACTGATTAGCAAATAAGCCGTCCAACCTCTGTATCCCAGTAGAGGCAACGGCCCAGCAAGAGGTGAACTGCCCATGACCACGACGGAAGCCGTGGCCGAACAACCAGAACAGACGCCAGCCCCATCGGAAGCCGAAACCGTTTCCGCTGCACTTGAAAAAGTGGAAAAATCGCTGGCGCTGGTTAAGGGTCAACCATTCACCAAGCTGCCTGACGATCTCTACATTCCACCGGATGCCCTGGAAGTCTTCCTGGAAGCCTTTGAAGGCCCTCTGGATCTTCTGCTCTATCTGATCAAACGTAATAACATGGATATTCTCGATATCCAGGTGTCCCAGATCACTCATCAGTACATGGAATACGTCAAACTGATGGAGAGTTCCCAGTTTGAGCTGGCTGCAGAATATCTGGTTATGGCTGCAACGCTGGCGGAAATCAAATCCCGGATGCTGTTGCCACGAACCACAGAAGCTGAAGAGGAAGAAGAAGATCCTCGTGCAGAGCTGGTCAGACGCCTGCAGGAGTACGAGCGATTTAAGCAAGCGGCCGAAGATCTGGATGAGCTGCCGAGAATGGGACGGGATACCTGGCCTTCAAAAGTTCAGGCGCCTGATTATGAGCGGGTCCAGACACATCCGGATGTTGACCTGCAAGACATACTGGTTGCCCTCAGTGAGGTCATGCGCCGGGCGGATATGTTTGAGCACCACCATGTGGCGGAAGAAGCACTTTCCGTTCGAGAACGGATGAGTGAGGTTCTTGCCATGCTCTCCCCCGAACGCTTCACCCCATTTGTCGCGCTCTATCGGGTCAGCGAAGGTCGACTGGGCGTAGTGGTCACCTTTATGGCCATTATGGAACTGATCAAGGAATCCCTGATCGAACTGGTGCAAAGCGAACCCTTTGGACCGATTCATGTGAAAGCACGGATTGAATAAATGAGCGAAAAACCCGAACTCTCACTGATTCTGGAAGCGGCCATCATGGCCAGCAGCCGCCCATTAAACATCGAACAACTGGCCGCCCTCTTTCCAGAAGAAGAGCGCCCCGACGGGAATGAGATCCGCGAAGCACTGGTTAAGGTATCCGAAGCCTGTGAGGGTCGGGCCTTTGAACTGAAACAGGTCGCTTCCGGCTTTCGCTTTCAGGTTCGTCAGGCCATGGCACCCTGGATTGGCGGCCTCTGGGACGAGAAGCCACAGCGCTATACCCGTGCCCTGTTGGAAACCCTGGCTCTGATCGCCTACCGACAACCCATAACCCGTGGGGAAATTGAAGATATTCGAGGTGTCAGCGTCAGCAGTAATATTATTCGCACCCTGCAGGAACGTGAGTGGGTCCGGGTCGTTGGTCACCGGGATGTACCCGGAAGGCCGGCTATGTTTGCGACCACACGGCAGTTTCTGGATTACTTCAACCTTCAGAACCTCAACGAGTTACCACCACTATCGGAAATTCGGGATCTGGAAGAAATCGCCAAGTCACTGGAGATACCTCCAGAAATTGCCGAAGCACTCGCTGAAGCGGGTGGCACATTAGAGCAACCCGAAATGGCTGATCAGGAAGTTATCCAGGAACGTTCAGCCCAGGAACTGTTCGATGAACTGGATGCCATGGAAGCCGAGCTGCCTACGGGCTTTAATGACTTGATAAAGAAGCAGAAAGTACCTGCCCTGGAGCTGGAAGAAGATAAAGCGCAGAATGCAGAAGCGGCAGGAAATGAGTCAGCAGTTCCTTCAATCGAAGACTCTGAGACTATTGAGCAGACGCCTGATGAGCTAACGTACTCCCAGCCCGATGAACCGGATGAAACATTCCACTGAGTTGATAAAAATCAGCCTGACCTGAAAAATATTAGGCACAGGGATACGAAGTCATGTTTTCGTATTGTTGTGCTTTTCTTATTGTCTTCCAGTTTATCCCCCTGCTTTAAAGCTATCGCTCTGACGAGGAGGCGTTACCAACTGGCCTTTTGACGATCCTCATTACCTTCCGAATAAGTTCTGTTACCATGGTTTTTTGCCTTACGACGCATAAGCCCTGCATAAATAAACGACGATTACTTTTCAGGTAGAAAAATAGCATCAGACATAGAAACACGATCAATCAATGGATAGCGATCAGCCTGAAAAATAAATACGTCTCCAATAACAATTCTTCGAATCGGGTAATGATGGAAAGATGAATAACAAGTACACATCCAGGATGGTATCGATCGCCCTTATATTGGCCACCGCACTCATCTCAGGCTGCACCAGCCACCAGAAGGTTGGTACCCGAAGCAGTGTGATGGATTACCTGTACCCCGAGTCTGACAATATGCTTGTCGAACCCTCCATTCCACACCTGAAAATTCCTTCCCGAGTTGGTATTGCCTTTGTGCCAGAGAGCAGTAACCGTGGATATGTGAGTAACTTCTGGACAGGAGAGAACTATTCAGGCGCATTGAGCGAAGCCAGAAAAATGAAGCTTCTGGAAAACGTTGCTGAGCATTTTAAAAGTCTGGAGTTTGTCAGTGATATAGAGATCATACCGACAGCCTACCTGACTCCTCAGGGTGGATTCTCCAACTTATCTCAAATTAAAACCATGTACGGCATCGATATCATTGCCCTGGTTTCCTATGACCAGGTTCAATTCTCAGATGAAGGACTGCTATCTCTCAGTTATTGGACCATTGTCGGCGCTTATATTGTTTCAGGCGAGGAGAATGACACCAGCACACTGATGGATACAGTGGTGTACGATATTGACAGTAAAAAAATGTTGTTCCGGGCGCCCGGAACCAGCCAGATTTCGGGCAGTTCAACACCGGTCAACCGAAGTAAAGAGCTCCGGAATGACAGCCTCAAAGGATTTGAAGATGCCTCCACCGTCATGATCGAGAACCTGAAAGCAGAGCTGGATCAATTCAAGGCCTCCCTGAAAGACAATCCCAGTCAGGCCAGAGTCACCTACAAACCCGGCTATTCTGGCGGTGGTTCGTTAGGGATCGTTGACACCCTATTCTTTTTATCGTTACTTGGCCTGTTCGCAACCCGCAAATTCAGAAGAAAGCCAAAACTCTCGTAATATAGAATGCTTACCGGATAGGAACGAGAGTACGCAGAATACTGCAGCTCCCGACTATTTCTTTATTTGCTAACGTTACTATCAATAGCTCACCATGCCATTAACCCAAAAAACAATAATAATCATTGGCGCCTCTTCCGGTATTGGCCGACAGGTGGCCCTGCAACTCAGCAAGCAAGATAATAATCTTGTAATACTGGCTCGTCGGGAAGACCTTCTGTCTTCCTTATCAGAAGACATTATCAATAATGGCAGTCGGTGCTTACCCATTGCCGCTGACGCGCTCTGTTCTCAACAGATGGAAGACGCCGTTGAATTGGCTATTAATACATTTGGCATCATTGATGCGGCACTCATCAATGTCGGTGATGGCCCCGCTTTTAATATGGCATCAACGACGGCTAATGAGGTTCTCCATAACATGGCGATCAACTACAACACGCTGGTTTACAGCCTGTTGCCGTTGATAGCAGCCATGAAAAAACAGAACTATGGCCTGATTGCCCATACCAACTCATTAGCTGGGTTTCTAGGGCTTCCCCGTCAGGGACCCTACTCAGCAGCAAAAGCAGCAGGTCGTATGTTGATGGATACCTGCCGAATCGAACTGGCCCAGTGGAATATTAAATTTCTGTCCCTCTACCCGGGGTTCGTTGCCACAGAACGAGTTTCTGATGATGGCATTCCTGCGCCTTTTGAAATATCGGAATACTCTGCCGCCAGACATATCATCCATGCCATGGAAAAGGAGAAACAGGACTATCTTTTTCCATTCTCCCTGAGATGGCTGATTCGCCTGGCAAGGATATTACCCAAACCAATGGTCGCAGCTATTTCCAAAAAAATGATGTTTTGAGTTTTTGTGACTTATACATCTACAGCTTTATCACAAACCTTCTACGCAGCCACCAAAATAATGACTGCCCCCCCCAGTCTATCAGACATATAACCTAAACTAAGCATCTTACAGCTATTTGCGACTTTTTGTTCATTTAATATCAATGGCATGTAGCAGCTTAAGCAGTAAGAGGTATTGGAAAGGCCTAGTGATTAAGCCCTAGTTTGTTGAGTAATTCCGAATGTTTTTCAAACCATGATTTAATTTTATCATTTGCCACTCGACTCAACGCCTCAACCTCTTTCTCACACCTTATCTTATCTTCTTCTTTTCTGGATTGGGCAGGCAATGATTCCAATTCCTTCAGACTTTCCAAAAGAGCTGCCAATCGTTCTTCCAGCAGGAAGGAGTCCTCTGCCGTACTTTCAGCAGAACCTGCTGTTAGCGCAAGTTCCTCTATACCTTCTTCAATACTACTTGCTCCACTGCCTACTGAACCTGTACTGGAGCCACAAACAGATAAGTCTGAAACTTCATCATCAGATCCCTCATCATTTGAATCAGCTGGATGGCGCAAAGCTGAAAACTCGCCAGCTTCACCCTGAGCCCCCTCAGGGTGCATAAAAGTAGTAACTGGCGTATGAATATTGGGAGAACGGTCGCCAACAGGCTGGTAATTAGCCTGATCTCCCGGGGTACTATTTTGAAATGTTCCACCTGCATGACCAGCATTATCTGCCAAGGGAGGATCACTTTGCCCTATGCCGTTCAGTTGTATACCGTTAACAGAAGAGGCTCCACCATTTATCACTGGATTGCTCATACTCAAGCCTTTTGACGATACATATTCGCTTCCCATAGACAGCATGCTTTCTAAATAGGTTCACAACTCATTAGAATGTTATTTTGATAACTCAGTTTGGAAAAAAACTGCAATGAAAAAAAACAAAAGAGAAGTAACACTCCGCTTTCTTGCTGAACCCAGTGACGTTAATTTTGGCGGGAAAGTGCATGGTGGCGCGGTCATGAAGTGGATTGATCTGGCAGCATATGCCTGTGCCGCTGGCTGGAGTGGCAAATACTGTATTACTGCTTATGCAGGCGGCATTCGATTTGTACACCCGATTCATGTCGGTCATCTGGTTGAAGTTACGGGAAAGGTGATTTATACCGGTTCCTCATCCATGCACATAGCCATTGATGTTCAGGCCAGTGACCCCAAAGACCTCGATAATATCTTAACAACACACTGCATCGTGATTATGGTCGCTGTTGATGAAAATGGAAAACCAACCAAAGTTAAGGAATGGGTACCCAAGACAGAAGAAGACATCAATCTTCGGGAGTCTGCAATCCGACTGATGAACATGCGCCAGCAGATCAGTGAAGAGATGGAAGCACATGTAAAACTAATGAAGTGAGATTTGCTCTCTGAATACAAGCAAATGAGCTATGTCCAGCAATGAATTGGAGATCTGTGATGCAAGGAATGCTGCTTCTAACACTGCTGATATTCACCGTCAATGTGCAGGGTGCCCAAGAATGGTTCTCAATAGAGAGGCATGGTGGCTGTGTCCCCCTGGACTATATGGCCAGACTAGTGAAAGAATTTCATGAGGTTCGAACACCAGACGATCTGGCGGAAAACTATCGTCAATCTGGCCACGAGGTACTTGTTCAGGACTACCGCGATATACTGATTAGTGAAGCGAGCGATGGTACCAATGATACTCAGGAACTACCACCACCAGGTACCCGGTTAATATTTAGCATTGACGGAGATATCCGCTGGATGCTTTTTGAAAAAAAGCAATGCGAGCAGATTCTGCAGTTTTGAAGCACTCCGGATATTTGTTGGCACCCTCTCAAATCGGATATGCACGAACTAAACACCTTCTCGTATCGCCCATTGAGAATACGATGAGGAAGCCAGCGTTTTCTAGAGTGAGAATATCACTGGTGACAAAACTATTATCATAGCCTGAACATGACAAACTAAAGCCTGACATCAGGCCTTCTGATTACTACCACTTTTAATTTTCTCAATGGAGGCCATTTGAACATTCCTATACTGTATATTTTTTCAGGGCTGCCTGCTTCAGGAAAATCAACGTTAGCTCAGCTACTCTCAAAACACCTCAGCGCAATGTACATTCGCATTGATACGGTTGAGCAGGGACTTAGGGATCTTTGCAGCCTCGAGTTTGAGGGTGAGGGCTATCGTCTGAGCTATCGAATAGTTCAGGACAACCTGAAACTAGGAGTCAGTGTTGTTTCAGACTCCTGTAATCCGATTAAGTTAACACGGGATGAATGGCAGGGAATTGCAACCCGCACAGGCGCTCATTTTCTCAATATCGAAATTCACTGTTCTGACACAGTTGAGCACCAACAACGCGCCAAGAGCCGCAGATGTTCAGTCAATAACCTGAAGTTACCTGACTGGAAAGCCATACAAAACCGACAATATGAACTCTGGGATCGAGAACTAATCCGGGTTGATACTGCCAACAAATCCATTGAGCAGTCTTTTGCAGAGCTGCTTGAAAAACTGGGCCTATAAAACAGGCTGGTTGCTATTTACTCAAGAGGGCACTCCGACAAGCTGCCTGATATTAAATAACCCGTATAAAGCCCCGCCAATCAGGGATCCACAGAACCAGCCATAATGGTAAAACCACGCCAGTGATCCGGTCATCATGGCGAATACACTTAAACTGCCGGGAATCAGAAAAGCGGCCATACCTGTCATATTCACTTTTGGATAAACCCCATCCAACAAATAAAGATCCTTTACGCTAAGTTCCTGTCGTCTTACAAAGAAATAGTCCACCACCATAATGCCAGCAATAGGCCCAAGCAAGCTGGAATAAGTCAGCAGCCAGCCACTGTACATCGCTTCAATTGAAATATCCGAATCCAGCAACCCAACTTTTTTTAGCAGTTCAAACCCCATCAGCAACAGGCCAATCAGACCGGTCAGAATAACGCCACGAGTGTGATTAATATGCCTGGGTGACAGGTTTTGAAAGTCATTGGTAGGAGAAACGATATTAGCAGCGGTATTGGTGGACAATGTTGCGATAATAATCAAAACCATCGCCACTGCCTTCCAGGTGGCGTTATCAACCATTCCAATAAGGTGTACAGGATCAGAGATCGTATGGCCAAACAGTGAAGGGGTAGCTGCAGTCATTACCACCCCCAGGGCCGCAAAAAAAAACATGGTCAGGGGTAAACCTAATATCTGACCTTTAATCTGGTCCCTCTGTGAACGAGCATAACGACTGAAATCCGGAATATTCAACGACAGGGTTGCCCAGAACCCAACCATCGCCGTAAGACCGCCGAAAAAATTGCTCCACAATGACGCATTCACTGGACGATTTGCCGGCTCATTCACCAGGGCAACAATATCCACCCTCGGTACAACCCAGGTCATTAAGCCTACTGACACCAGAAGTAATAGCGGAGCAGAAAACGCTTCCATTTTTTTTATTGAGTCAGCTCCACGGATCACTACGACCAGGTTCAGTATCATAAAAATAAAAAAGCCAATAGCTTCGCCCGTTTCGCCCAGGCTGGCCCAATCACTGGAAAATGAAGAAAACAGCAAGTGCACAGCAATCCCACCAAACAGGGTCTGTACCCCAAACCAGCCACAGGCAACCACTGCCCGGATCATGCAGGGCAGATTCGAGCCTATAGTGCCGAAGCTTGAACGGAGGACGACTGGAAATGGGATTCCATATTTGGTGCCAGGGAATGCGTTCAGGCAGAGCGGAATCAGAACGACAGTATTCGCCAGCAGAATAGTGATCAACGCTTCAATAACGGACAGGCCAAAATATGCCGTCAGAACCCCACCAAGGGTATAGGTGGGCACACATATCGCCATACCAACCCACAGTGCGGCAATATCGCCCGACGTCCAGTTCCTTTCTTTTATCCGGGTAGGGGCAATATTACTATTAAACAACCGACTTCCCTTTAGACGATCATCCATATCCAGTTCATGCAAACCACCATCAACGACTTTTGAATGATCAGACATCTTAGACATTAATCCCGTTTTATGGATTCTGGTTGAGACAGCCGGTTGCGTCGGGTCAGCGTTTCATAGACAGGAGGGTATGGCGGTCTTCGGATAAAACGCCCTCGCCCTCTGGGCGTATGAAGCTCGCCTTCATTCCAGACCAGCTCGCCCTGACTGATGGTTTTTATGGGTAACCCGCGTACCTGCATGCCCTCATAAATATTGAAGTCGACATTCTGATGGTGTGTACTGGCGGATATGGTTTTTGTGGCTTCCGGGTCCCAGATGACAATATCGGCATCTGCGCCCTTAGAAATTGAGCCTTTACGGGGATAAATATTAAAAATCTGTGCAGCATGGGTCGATGTCACGGCAACAAAGTCATTTACGGATAGCTGGCCACTGTTCACTCCCCTGTCCCAGATTACCGCCATTCTGTCTTCCACACCGGCAGTGCCATTAGGAATCTTGGTGAAGTCGTCTCTCCCCATGGCTTTCTGCCCAGCACAGAAGCTGCAGTGATCCGTCGCGGTAGTCTGCAGAGTGCCACTTTTCAGCGCATCCCAGAGCACCTTCTGATGTTCCTTTGGCCTGAAAGGAGGGCTCATCACATGCGCTGCTGCAAATGACCAGTCGTTATGCTGATACACCGAATCATCAATCAGCAGGTGACCAGCCAGTACTTCTCCAAAGACCTCCTGCCCATGACCCCGGGCATAAGCAATAGCATCTACCGCATCCTGCGTGGAGACATGAACAATATAGATAGGAGAGCCGAGTGTGCCAGCAATATGAATAGCCCGGTTTGCGGCTTCACCTTCCACCAGCGGAGGACGTGACAGAGGATGCGCTTCCGGGCCGGTAATGCCTTTTGCCAGCAGTTCCTGTTGCAGATAAAAAACCAGTTCACCATTTTCTGCATGAACAGTAGGAATAGCGCCCAGTTCACGACAGCGGTTAAAACTGCCGACCAGGATATCATCAGTGGCCATAATCGAGTTTTTATAGGCCATGAAATGTTTGAAGCTATTGACTCCCTCGTTGTTTACCAGGGTGCCCATATCCTCATGAACGCTTTTGTCCCACCAGGTGATGGCCACATGAAAAGCGTAATCCGCAGCCGCTTTTTCCGCCCATTCCCGCCAGATTGAAAACGCCTCCATCAACTCCTGCTGAGGTGCAGGAATGACAAAATCGATAATCATGGTGGTACCACCCGCCAGGGCTGCACGAGTCCCCGTATAGAAGTCATCACTCACTACAGTCCCCATAAATGGCAACTGCATATGGGTGTGGGGATCAATACCTCCGGGCATCACCAGACAACCATGAGCATCAACGGTTTCCGTTTGTACAGGAACATCCAGATTCAGCCCAATGCACTGAATAGCACCGTTTGCGCAATAGACGTCAGCCATTTCACTTCGATCATGATGCACTACCTTGCCGCCCTTGATCAGCAGCCCCATCACATGCCTCCAACAGAATAACTAAGGTTATGTCCGCCCGACATCTATTCGCACTGTGTAAGCCTGCCGTATTGTTCAGGGCGACGGTCACGGAAGAACTGCCAGCTGTCCCTTGCCTCTGGAATCAATGACAAATCCAAGTCATGTACCAGTAACTCATCAAGGTCTTCACTGGCACGGGCGGCAATCTGCCCCCAGGGATTCACGAAATAAGAAGACCCATAGAATGTTCCTATATTCCACGGTACTTCAATTCCTACCCGATTGACGGCTGCAATCCACACGCCATTTGCCGCAGCACTGGCGGGTTGTTCCAGCTCCCAGAGATATTGAGAAAGACCTGCCACAGTGGCAGAAGGGTTAAAGATGATTTCAGCACCGTTCAGGGCCAATGCCCGCCAGCCTTCGGGAAAGTGTCGGTCATAACAGATATAAACGCCGACTTTGGCATACCGGGTCTGGAACACCGGCCAGTTCGATGCCCCCGGCTTGAAGAAAAACTTCTCCCAGAAGCCAGCAACCTGGGGAATATGAGTCTTACGGTATTTGCCCAGAAAACTGCCATCCGCATCAATAACGACAGCGGTATTGTAATAAACCCCTGCCATCGTCTGCTCATAGACTGGAGCAATGATGACCATTCGGTACTTTTCCGCCAGCTCCTGCATCTTTCGGGTAGTAAACCCACAGGGAACGCGTTCTGCAGCCTTATACCAGCGCCTGTCCTGACTTGGACAGAAATAGGGAAGCGTAAATATTTCCTGGAAACAGAGAACCTGAACCCCCTTCTCTGCAGCCTGCCGTATCAGGGGAAGATGAGCCTCCAGCATTTTGTCCCTGATCTGTTCAACAGGCTCATCGACATCTGCTTTCAGGCTCATCTGAATAAGCCCGGTACGAACTTCCGTTCCTGCCAACTCCCGGCCACGGTGCAAATCATGATTCACCGATACACCACCTGAAAGTTATGTTGTCTAGGCAAAGACAGGCTTGTAAAAAGCAAACACACACAACACGAACAAGCCTCTGTGAGAGTGCAGTACCAGCCATGTCAACCATAATACGGTGTACAACTAATAACCGCACAATAAGTAATAGATCATCTGCAATGACATGCAAGAAACACTTCAGAATAAAGCTGCTGGAAGAAGAGTCGGAACGAAAATGGAGTGCGGAGGAATAAGTAATCGCACTTAATGCGTACCAAGACTCAAAGAAATACAATTTCTCAACTCTATTCCAAAAAAATGACACTAAAAACCAGGCACAATAATTTAAGCAAGAGTATCTATGAAAAACTGTGTTGAAGTATTTGTTGAGTATTTTAAAGTTGAGCTGCCCAGGCTGGAGCAAAACTACCAATGGAAGATACCTGAGATTGAAGGGTTCCATCTGAGCGGACAGAAGGGTTACCTACCAAATATTGAGTTAAAAAAATACTTTCATCAAAAGTGGTCTAGATCAGACTTTACCGAAAGACTGAACCTCGCTAAACAAGTTGTATCTGACTGGGGTGGTGTTCGAGGTAACCATCAGAGCACATTAAGGTCTTATGTTCTGGAGCTGCAGAAAACCATACCTGACACACCGTTAAAAGGGGTTGCCAGCTATTCAAAAATATTTTCGATCACTGATATGAATAAGTATGCCATCTACGATGCCAGAGTTGCTGCCTGCTTGAACGCAGTACAATGGAATTCTGGCCTAAAAGATGGACAGGCCTTCAATTATATCAGCGGTAGAAACAACATAACCGGTCACTCTGGAAAAAATCTGGTTTTACTTATCAGAAAAAATTTCAAATAGAAGGTCTGGTTAATTTAGGCTGGAAACGCGTTAAAAGAGATGAAACCTATGGCATTTACTTGGAAGTATTAAAAAAGTCCCTGCAATCACTGCCCGGATATCGTTTATGTGACCTGGAAATGGTGCTCTTTGCGAACGCTGAGAAAGAATGCTTGGCGGCAATGGATAGTTAATATATTAATTTTGCAAATGAATTTCTTACCGATGTAGCATCAATCTAAAAAGACATGCGTCTTAAGTCTTGAGGATAAGAAGAGCTTCTTCGAGAATGGCCAGCATGTCTTTAGAACAACCAACCTGAGTATAGTCGTCATCAAAGGTTTTCAGCTGGAGTAGTTCAGACTTAATCTGACATTTTCTTCTCATCAAAAGAAAAGGGTTACCGATTTAGAAAGAAGGTGAGTTCACTGAAATCTAAATCATTAAAGGTGACCCTTATGATTCACACCAACCAGAAAATCATCAAGCACAAGGTCGGGCTACTGAACCTTGCAGATGAGCTCGGAAACATCTCTAAAGCCTGTAAAACCATGGGTGTCTCCAGAGATACATTTTATCGTTACCGGGATGCTGTTGATGAAGGTGGGGTCGAAGCACTTCTTGATCAAAGCCGAAGAGTTCCAAACCTCAAAAACCGAGTAGACCCCGCTGTTGAAATGAGTATGCGGTAGAAGATCCTGCCCATGGGCAGGCCCGTGTTTCCAATGAACTTCGCAAGCAAGGTATCTTCGTCTCTCCCAGCGGTGTGAGAAGCATCTGGCTAAGAAATGATCTGGGAAGCTTCAAACTGCGCCTCAAAGCCCTTGAAGAGAAAGTGGCTCGAGAAGGAATCATTCTCACCGAGTCCCAGGTCAGGGCACTTGAGCGCAAGAAGCTGGATGATGAGGCCAGTGGTGAGATTGACACAGCGCACCCTGGCTACCTTGGTTCACAGGACACTTTCTATGTTGGAACCTTTAAAGGTGTTGGCCGCGTTTATCAGCAGACTTATGTTGATACTTACTCCAAGGTAGCGCAGGCCAAACTCTATAAGACAAAGACCCCAATTACGGCTGCAGACCTGCTCAATGACCGCGTGTTGCCATTCTATGAAGCTCAAGAGCTACCTGTGCTCAGAATACTGACAGACAGAGGTACAGAGTATTGTGGTCGTGCTGATCAACACGATTATCAACTTTACCTGGCGGTGAACGACATTGAACATACGAAGACGAAAACCCGGCATCCACAAACGAATGGAATCTGTGAACGCTTCCATAAAACGATTCTGCAGGAGTTTTATCAACCTGCATTGAGAAAGACGCTGTATACGAGTATTGAGATGATTCAGTCAGATCTGGACGAATGGTTAATTCACTACAATACTGAGCGTACCCATCAAGGTAAGCAGTGCAACGGGAGAACGCCGATAGAAACACTGATTGATGGGAAAGAGATCTGGAAGGAAAAGTTCATAGCCTGAATTTAACCTGACAGACACCTTCTTGAAAATCGGTAACTGTCAGGTCAGGTCTGAACTTCTACATTTCAGCTCTACCCCATCCTCAATTTGAAAAGGTTTAAGCATCGCTAACAACGATCAAACTAACGCCTTTTACCGTTTCCATTTTCAGGTGATCACCTCGAATAAGATCTCCATCCTTTACTGCAACCGTTTCATCCCTCTCACTGATAAGACCTTCACCGGCAAAAACATACACCAATGCTTCCTTTGGGAGTTCAGTGGTATCACCGGCATTCAGGTGCACAATATCAATCGTGGTGTGGCTGTCGAAGGTGTCACTCTCACCTTGACGACCACCATAAATACGTGTGGTTTTGCCGGATTCAGGGCTGTAGCATTTATAACCCGCAGGCTGCCCTGGTTGCTCCGGCAGAACCCAGAGCTGCAGCATACGGTTGCGGGTGTCATCAGGGTTAACTTCGTTATGACTGAACCCTTCACCACCCGCACGCTGAACCTGCACATCCCCCTCTTCGAGGCTTTTGCCATGCTCCAGAGAACCTTCATGGGCAACCCTCCCTTCTACCATCACTGAGATCACATCAATCTCACTGTGGGGATGCATTCGGGTTTCACCTTTTGGATTGAACCGCGCATCTGCCAGGTAAACAAAGTTGCCAATGCCTTCGGAAGTGTCAGATGGTTTACGGCTACCAAATAACCGAGAGTCGGTGACAATTTGATGCTCACGCAAACCGGCAAACCCACCCAACTTCAAACTATCTCTGTTCAACTGAAACATGCACCATCTCCTGTTTTTGATTGTTATGGTTACAGCATAGGCCTGCACAATTGTTTGATAAATACATAAAAGTGGATAACATTGTTACTATATCAACAACAATAAGCTCTTCGCATGGCATCCATCGATATTAACGATATGCTGGTATTCCTCGCCGTTGTAGAAGCAGGCAGCTTTACCCTCGCCGCTGATCGCACCGGCATCCCTAAGGCCAATATCAGTCGCAAAATAGCACGATTGGAAGCGCAGCTTGAAGTACGCCTGCTGGAGCGCACTACCCGAACTCAGCACCTGACTGAAGCTGGAAAACGGTACCTGATACACTGCAGTCGAATTCAGGAGGAGATTAGTCTTGCTGAGGCCGCCGTTTCAGAAGTCGTAAACAGTTTTCAGGGCCGTCTTCGCATCGGTACCTCGGTATCCATCGGTCAACAGATCCTGCAGCCAGAGTTGGCCAGGTTTCTTCATCAATACCCTGAGCTGGAATTTCAACTGAATCTGGTCAACCGCCGGGTAGACCTGATTGAAGAAGGCTTTGATCTGCTGATTCGGGTCGGGAAACTGGACGACTCCCGGCTGATTGCCAGACGCCTTGGTACGGCCCAGCGGAAGCTCTTTGCCAGCCCAGCTTATTTCAATAGCCACCCTGTGCCCAGAACCCTAGAAGAGCTTTGCTCATGCGATATGCTGGTTATGGACAGTATCCATGGTGATCATTCTGTAGAACTGATTAATGGTAGAAAGCGAAAACAACTCCTTCTAAAACCACGGCTTCTGGCTGATGACTTTGCCATCATTAAACAGGGTGTACTGGATGGCCTGGGTATCGCCATATTCCCGGCCTATATGTGTACCCGGGAAATCGCCGAGGGTCTGTTAATCCCCGTGTTGCCCGATTGGGGCATGGAGCCAGTAGACATCTTTGCGCTTTATCCTCAGCACCGGGTCAAAATCCCCAAGGTTAAGGCATTTCTGGATTTTGTGGTTGAGCTGTTTAATAAGCGACTGTAAGACTCAATATGCCGTAGCCACCGTTCAAACTTGATAAGGTTTATACCTACCATCATGGTTATAAAACCAATAGCCACACTGGGTGGAGTCTGGTCAATTAACAGGAGCTTCTATTGAAAAAAGTCGTCATTTTTGGCAACTCTGGTTCAGGAAAGTCCACTCTGGCCAAAGTGCTGTGTCAATCAGAGGGGCTGAAACACCTCGATCTGGATTGCCTTGCCTGGCAGGCCGTGTCACCACCTGAAAGAAAGCCGATATCAGAGTCCCGGCGGGATATTGAAGCGTTTATCAGCCAGAACTCCAACTGGGTTATAGAAGGCTGCTATTCGGACCTGCTGGAACTCGCCATTCCCTTTTCAAGCGAAATCATCTTTCTGGACCTGCCTGTAGACGTCTGTATTACTAATGCCAGGAATCGCCCCTGGGAGCCTCATAAGTACGAATCCAAAGAAGCTCAGGATGTAAACCTGAATATGCTGATTGACTGGATCACTCAGTATCCTCAACGCAGCGATACCTTTTCCAGATCTTCACATCAGACATTATTTGATGGCTATCGTGGTATGAAAAAAATATATACAGAGAATATCAGGCAGGAAGAGTAAGAAACGTAAAAAATATTTCAGCTGCAGCATAAAGCACTGCAGCTTATTCAATACTCAATCTTCATTCACAAAATTGAAAAGTCAATTCAATCAACTTGATGACAACAATCAGCAAACGTCTCTATATTCACAGCTCAGTGAATACACTTAAACTCAAAACGCGCTCGTTATTGATAGGTGAGCTCACTAACTGTTCATAAAACGTTCTCATCTACACGTTAACGTATAAATATTTAACATTTACATTTTATCGTTAATTTATGTCTAGTTTCTATTTCTCTTTACGCACTGATGCTGCGAAAAACATTCCAGTTCTTTATCGCAGTATGGTTCTCTAATATTGGGCTTAGTTCCTGCGACTCATACTGCCCAATATCCCTTCCACACTCGCTGGAGCACTTGGCAACCAGTGCCGGGCGTGACTTGCCCGCATGAATCATCACAAACTCCTGGTGACGTGTCATCTTCCCGCAGCAGCTGCAAGGGCGCTCAATCGTTGATTCAAAGGGTGCTCTCTCAATTTGATAACTGACTCATAGGTTAGCTTCAACCTTTCCAGTCATGAACTCAGACCAAAGTTGTTCCCAGCGCCCCTTACTCTGGATCAGTGCTCTTGTTGTCAAAAGCACTTCCGCTCCTGTTGCTTTCCACCTCATTCCAGAACCACATAATCGTTGCTTTACCAGAGTCTTACAAGCCGCTTCAGTAACTCCTGAACCTATTGGCCAATGGCGTTTAAGCGCCTGATGATAATTCATTAACTGGTGATTGTTTGTAAAATAGCTCACAGCTTTGTAGCGCTTCTCTGTCAGTGCGATTGTCTTTTTCGGGAGCTCGGCTGATTCAATTTCCTGAAGGATTTTTTTGGCTGCTCCACGCTTGTTTTTCAAACTATGTAGCCTGTCTTCAAGCCACTGGTGTCGCTTCGCCTTACTGGTTGGAAACAGTGCTTCCGCTGCTCCAGCTAAATATTCAGATGCATGATAAAAATCGAGTATCTGCCCAGAGGTATGTTGTTTCAAATAACTCCAGTTTTCTCTAGCCCCGTCAGCTACCCCGATGTATGTGGCATTTGGGTAGAGTCGTTTTAGATCTGCAATCTCCTCGTCGAGCTTGCTCATAAAGCTTTGTTTACCATACTCTGGCGAACTGGCTGTATATATCGTGTGGAGCCTGTCTCCATCTGCAGAATATAGGCTCAATGTCCCACACATGGCTTCCCTCCAGCCTTCTTCACAAAGCAGCATGCAGGTTCCATCCAGACCAATGGCTATTGTTTCAACAGGCTCTTTTAGTGGAGGAAGGTGGTAGTGAGTGTCTTGCTGGTCTTCAATTAATGCACCTACTCTGTCCGATAAATGCTTGATATAAGAATTTGAAAGCGTCCTTTGATGGTTGGTCTCAAAATCTTCTTTTACCGCAGGCGCTGGCATCTGGCTGTATTTCCAGGCGATAGACTTGGCAAATTTGGGGGTAGCTGAACCAATAATACCGGCACGAAGATCAAGTGCTGCCAGAGTACTGCCACCTCTGACACCCTGATATACGGAGCGCTCCAAAGGTATACGACCGTATAAGGTTTCATAGTGCTTAAGAACCTTTCCTTTGTAGTTCCACTTCTGCTGATTAACGACGATAGGTTCTTTATTGGGTGATTCAAATAGCCCCAATAACTCTTTTGTTCCAAGCTGCCCGGCTTCATTGAGTGCACGCTGTAAACTATCTTCAAGATTCAGCATGTTGCCTGAATCTATAGAAACTTCAATTTGCAAAACGATGCTTTTGGTAGAGCTGGAAATAACAGAAGCGGGCATGACAGTTAACTATTATGAGTGGTGTTCCCATAGTAGCTGTGAAAATAGAGCACTATTGTTTCAATCATTCAGAGAGAGCACCCGATTCAAACATGTTTTATTCCTGATTTGTAACTATTCAGCACCCTTCATATAAATCTGGAATTTTCTGATTTTTCGACCATCATCTTATACTCAATTTTTCTAACAAATCTCCAGTATGGAACCAGACTTCCCAGCTACTCCGTTTACCGAAGCTCTCCTTAAAGAGAATGAAGAGCTTCGGACCGAGAATGCGCTTTTACGGGAACGTTGCAGCGAACTGGAAGAAAGGGTTAATAAAAACAGTCAAAACAGTAGTAAGCCACCATCGTCAGATGGTTATCAAAAGCCCAGTAAAAAAGGGAGTGATAAAGGTGATACATCTTCCAAAGAAGCCCCCTGCTCCTCACAGGAAACACCGAACCCCAAAAGCCTTAGACCATCTTCAGGCAATAAACCAGGTGGCCAGAAAGGTCATCAAGGCTCTTGTTTGAGACGTGTCGCCTTACCCGATTATGTCAGGCATCTGAAGGTTGAAAAATGTTGCTGTTGCCAGTCTTCGCTTATCGATATTAAACCCACCAAATACATTGAGCGACAGGTTTTTGATCCAGGTAGACCCGGAGAATTTGAAGTTACCGCGTACTGGGCAGACGTTAAAGTATGTCCTTGTGGTAAACGGAACACCGCTGAGTTTCCCCAAGGAGTGAAAGCCGCTGCTCAATACGGAGAAGTGACTCAGGCAATGGCTGTTCATTTAAACCAGTATCACTTCATCCCATATCACCGGGTGTCTGAGTATTTCAATACTATTTATTGCATGAGTGTCAGCGCAGGCTCTGTTGCCAATTTTGTTGCCTATACCCATGAGAACCTGGCCTCTACTGAGCAGAGTATCCGCGATGCTTTACAAGAAAGTCCGGTTGCAGGAGCGGATGAAACTGGCATGCGGGTTGACGGTTCACTGTGGTGGTTACACATTATGCGAGATGACCAATGGACGCTTTACTACCTCTCAGAAAGGCGAGGTTGTGAAGCAATGGATGCAATGGGCATCCTGCTGACTTTTGCAGGCATTCTGGTTCACGATCATTGGAAGTCCTACTTTGCCTATGCGGCAGTGCATGTGCTTTGTAATGCCCATCATCTGAGAGAGCTTCAGGGAGTTGTCGATAGGGATGCGAATAAGCTGGCTCTGCGGCTGATGAAATTGCTTACGCTCTCCTGGCACTTCTGCAAGAAATACAAAGCAGCCGGTCTGACTCAAATGCCTGGTGCAATACAGCTTCGCATTGAGACGATATACGACCAAATCCTTCAAAGGGCTCTCACGAAGGAAACCGCTTATATGGAAAAACAACGACAGGTGCTTGGACGTAAGAAGGTCAGGAATACCAAGGCCTACAACCTGTTCAAAAGGCTTATTGAGTTTAAGGTTGAAACGTTGCGCTTCATGTCGGACTTTTCAATTCCCTTCGATAACAATGGCAGTGAACGTGATGCCAGGATGGCCAAACTTAAGCAGAAGATCTCAGGCTGCTTCAGAAGCGAAGACGGAGGTACCATGTTTACCCGAATCCGAAGCTATTTATCATCTGCTAAAAAGCAGGGGTTGAACATATTTCAGGCGCTTCTTAAAGCGGTTCGAAATTACAACAATACGCCTTTGCTGGGTGCTGAATAGTTACCAATTATTTTTTAATACCCGATGATAAAGTTTACAGGGTCGGGTTTACGTACTAGGTCCAGCGTCAGGCTCAAACCATCATTGTTGACTTGCTAAAGACGGACATCTGGTTTTATGCAGTCAAACGCATAAAAAAAGCGACTGCAAACAGTATTTGAGGGAATTCATGACAAGGTTTTGTCGTTGGAAAGCATCTACTTCTAGATTTTGGAGGAATGCTACTCGGTATCGATTTATTGCCTACTGCTTTCTATTGCTTAATTCCCATCATTATGGGTAGTTTCACTACTCTTTGTTTAATCGATACTACTCCCTTTTTATGGGTAGAGATAGCCTTTTCACAGATTATTTCACACATCCTCACTATCCTGTAGCCATGCGGTTGAAATCAGACACCACATTTCACTGCGGCTCAACCGGATTGTCTGTACCCTGACCTGTCGTTATACTGCCCATCCTCTTATTGAACACTGGGCGGTCACACCGCCAATATCACATGACTACTGAAGAAACACTCCCTCCGCAGGGTGAAAAACTGCAAAAAATCCTGGCGGGTGCTGGCCTTGGCTCGCGCCGTGAGATGGAGCGCTGGATTTGTGAAGGCCGGGTTTTGGTCAATGGCGAAAAAGCAACCCTGGGCGATCGTGCCTCGCGTTTTGACACCGTCACCGTCGATGGCCGCCCCGTAAAGCTGGACGCCTATGCTGCCGGTATTCGCCGGGTTATTGCCTATAACAAGCCGGAAGGCGAAATCTGCACCCGTTCAGATAAAGAAGGTCGCCCCACAGTATTTGATAAACTGCCAAAGCTGAAAGGCGAGCGCTGGATCTCTATTGGTCGCCTCGACCTGAATACTTCTGGTTTATTGATGTTTACCAACGATGGCGAACTGGCGAGCCGATTGATGCACCCTTCCAATACGGTTGAGCGTGAATATGCAGTGCGGGTTATGGGTGACATCACCCCGCAAAAGGTGAAAAACCTGTTTGATGGCGTTGAACTGGAAGACGGTATGGCACGATTTACCGATATCGTTGACTCTGGCGGTACGGGTATCAACCACTGGTTCCACGTCTGTATCCTGGAAGGCCGTAACCGGGAAGTTCGTCGCCTCTGGGAATCTCAGGACCTGAAAGTCAGTCGTTTAAAGCGGGTTCGTTTTGGCAGCATGATCATTCCTGATCACCTGCGTCAGGGGCAGTTTCAGGAGCTGGAGAAACAGGATATCGATGCGCTTGCCGCACTGGTTGACCTGCCACCAGCACCTTCCTTCCACAAAAAACCGCAGGATCGGCTGAAAAAGAACGAAGTGCAGGCCAAAAAAGTGAAGGGCAGCGGCAGAGGCTTCAGCCCTCACCCGAAAAAGCGCTCCCGCTAGCCTGAGCCAACCTCCTGAGCAGCCGGACCACGCTAAACTGGTTCGGCTAAGTGGATGGATCTGCCTAGACAAAAACACTGTATTTATATACAGTTAACAGAACCTAATACAGGAGGAAGCCCATGTCTATTACCCCCATGTGGCGAGTTGACCGGGACGGAAGCATGTTTACTGACAAGAAAGCCGCAGAAGAACACGATCGTATGCTTGAACTGGCCGATGGCATCACCGGCATGCTGGAAGCCAATTTCAAGATCGATGAACAACTGGCGGAAGAGATCGGTCTGCTGATGTCACGCAACAAGGATATTCTTGCCAAAGCCTTTAAAGGAAAGCCGGAAGTCCTGCAGGAAATCAAGTTGGAGGGTGAAACTCCGGCTGACAATACCGTGGATATTCGCGAAGCAGTCGCTTGATTTGGCTTATAACCATGGTACCCGAAGGCATAAAAGGCACAGAGGCACGATGTTTTTTTAATTCAAATCTGTCCTATACCTTTGTGCCTTCATTCTCTATGCTTTCATATACTCTTATTACTCTTTGTGTTTTTCACCTTCTGAAGCCTATTTACCCCTACTTTGTTCGCCTATACTTCAATATAAAGTCACTGGGTATTCGAAACCAAGAAGATGATACATAATAATAAAAAAGAAAATGTTACTGACCTTTGCTATTTCCCTTACTTTTCTTCAAATTGTCGTTTCCACCGCCGCCTGATTACCTTGACCCTGTTGCTTGCAATCCTCACTGCTAACAGTGCGGTTGCCGATTTTTTTTACTGTGAACCCAGTTCAAATCCTCAATCACTTCATCCCTATGATGACATGATCACCATTGCAAACATTTCAGGAGGCAAGGTCATGACCCTGGATGAGTTCACAGAGAACATGAAACAATTGCCCAGAACAACGCCAAACATTGACAAAACCAGAATGGCTGATAGTCAATGGTATTTTTCAGGCCCCTTTCAACCACAGCGTACCGGGTCATCAGGCTTCCATTTTTCCATTGACTCGGCTGTTGAAGCCATAAGAATCAGTCAGAAACGAACCTCACCTGAAGGCTTAACCATCCACCCTCCCGAAGAAGTCGAAACCATGACCCAGGAGACACTGCAGGCACAATGCATTTTCCTGCAACAACCCGCTGTAGCGGGAGAGTGGGCGCTGAGTACACTTAACGACACCATTATTCACATCCAGTCACCTCTGGACATTGCCATTTTTGAAGAAGTAGTACCTCTTCCTGGTCGTCATGGCTGGGGATTTATATCTTCACGTTTCACAAAAGATGACTCCCTGAGACAAGCATCCTTTTATCAGCTTTCTATCTTTGATGGGTCTTCTTCGAGCGCTTATCGAGCCGTCAGTATTCATAGTGTATCGCTTTACAGTGAACACCAGCTACTCCAAAGAATCCCTGTCTCTCCCTGTTCAATGGAGCGATGGTCTATTTTTTCAGTACAGGGAGCCTTAGCACTCCCTATTGATCAAGATACCGGGTGCTATATGCCCTTTAGTGAGAACGAGCCACTTCTGGAAGAAGCATTCATTCACCTGAACAAAAAACACTTATCCCCCCTTCGCTACGTAGTTATTGAGGGATACCTCAAAAATGGAGAACCTTTTCACCGTATGGAATTACTGCATGAAAACCAGTGAGACTCCTTCTGACATATTGAGAAACCATTTTTGCCAGCTCTGTCAGAGCCGAGCGAATAGCACTAACCAGCTGTCGTTCATCAATACCCGCTACTTCGCCATATTCAACCCAAAGCTTGCCGTTTACAAACAGGTAATCCAGC
Organism: Endozoicomonas sp.; assembly: GCF_965196975.1. Lineage (NCBI taxonomy): Bacteria > Pseudomonadati > Pseudomonadota > Gammaproteobacteria > Oceanospirillales > Endozoicomonadaceae > Endozoicomonas > Endozoicomonas sp. The sequence goes on along the minus strand of NZ_OZ239981.1, from coordinate 1,115,797 downwards.
TGTGCAGACTCCTATGAAGCCGAGCCACAACAACGATACTGATGGGAGCGCCTGCTTCCACCATCTCAATGGTGGAAGCGATACCACTAGAGGTTGGGCAGAACCTGCTGCTGACAATACCGTGGATATTCGTGTAGCAGTTGCCTGATTTGGCTTTTAACCACAAAGGCATTATGTTTTTTCACATTAACGTGTCCTTTGTGGTTATTAACTGGACTTTACAGCGGCTGAAACAACGTTAAGAAGAAAATTTACCTTTATTGTCTGAAGGTCTCTGTTCTGCTCCAGTATCGTACCCATAATGTGTGACTGGGGAATACCGCTTATTAGGCGAGTCTTCGCATATTATCAACCGCCCTCCACCATCATCATCGCTATCTACTTTTTCTGTGTTTTGAGCTGTTGCAAATTCTGTATCAACATTACGATCCATTTTATCTGTCAACGCATTTATCATAGCTTCTGTTTTTGAAGCAAGATCCTCTCTATGGATCATTGCCATGCTCTTCGGGAACAGGCCTGCCATTGAAGTGGATGTCGAAGCTATAGGGTGAAAAGGCTGCATTGCCGGAGAGCCTGACTGAAGTAGTTTAAATGATGATCGTTCTGACAAATCATCACTATGTTGCCTGATATAGGCTTTCTTCCGACAGTGTTGTTCAGCCCCGCCTCTTTGAGAAGAATCAGGCTTCGTACATTCATCAAAAGCATTGAACTGTCTGGAAGCCAAAGATGAGCTAGCGACAGCTTCATCATTGCTATCACCATATGAATAAGATTGAGAACGCTTGAAATCAAGCGTGCTTGGTTTGTCTAATATGTTTTTAAGCATCGAGCTGTATTCAGCGGGTACCTGCGGCTTTTGACAATAGGTACGTAACTCGTTGAACGTTGTTGAAGCTGTTAAGTCAGCAATGGAGGTGTGGGTTTCAGATGTTGCCCCTCGTTGTAACTGATTGCCAGTAGGAGCTTTATGGCCTGTCTCAGGGCTTACCTGCTTCATATTTACAATGTGAACCGGAGTTTCAGAGCATTTTACTAAGCCTCCTTTTCGCGACATATGGCCTGAAGCAATCAATTCTTCAACCTTCACCGGCTGGCCCTCAGCGGTCAACACTACGCATCCTTTTGGAATAGAAGGCCCCGCAGGATATAAAGAACCCTGCTTCTGCCCTATATTGTACCCACCTTTTGCAGGAGAAATATTTCCAGGTTCAAATGATTGAGGGGAAAGCACCGGCATTGTTTTTGGTATCGAACTACTCATCATACCTCCACGCCGAGACTTCTTTTGAGAAGGAGCTCCATCCTGTCTGCTATTTTTTCGTTTGCTTTTTGATGGCGTATTCTCAGTACTGCCTACATAAGATGAAGTGCTCTCATCTTGACTTGGCTCTGGTATATGAGCTGGAAAGCTTGAACAATTAAGAGGCTGTTTTCCAGAAAACCATTCCAACGATATGTGATCAGGAATGTTATAACGCTTGTTTAAATCTCTTGCCACACCAAGACGTAGGATATGCTGATGAGCCGTTAGATATCCACAAGCTTGGTCAAGTGCCATATATTGTTCAGTCGTTAATTGTTCAGAAGGCTTGTAATCCGTATTCACCTGCGCAAAAAAAGGAGGGTGCATCATCCCCGCCTGTGATGGAAACACCCCTGGTCTGTGAGCATTAAACTGACTGGGTAATGCGGAGGCGTGTTCTACAGCTCTGGGCATTGATTCAGAATCAAGAGGTAGGTGATGCGGCAAGCCATGAGGCATACGACTTTCTGTATTACTGACATGCTTCACAGTCATCGGCTGACTACCAACATGAAAAGTAGGCGGTGGGTGCCCATGAGATGAAGGATGCAATGGTAGATTACCACCAGACTGTGACCTAAAGACATTATAATTAGACATCATGCCTGAATGAGAGATCCCTGAATAATGCATATTCTCTATCTCCTGGTAACACTTTTAACAATCAGATCAAACAGAACAATGTGAATCAAAGCCATATGGGTCATATCACAATTTCATAAAACCTATTTTTTCTTTATAAAAACAAGGAATTAAAAAAATACACGAAGATCATGTGCAAGATTTCTATTCTAAAAGAAGAAACACTAATAAAAAAAGAAATTTAAAACCCACCATTTATACTTATACACCCCCCTTTTCAACAACTTTGTTTTCATACATAAGCTGCCAATTTTTTTACACTATAATCTAATTATTGAATTTCTGTTTTATTATTTGGTAGCGAATTTACTGATACAGCCCCATACAGCCTCAAAAAAATTTATAAAACTAATGCACCGACATCATCACTTGGTATCATCATCCAATGGGTGCTCTCTCAATTTGATAACTGACTCATAGGTTAGCTTCAACCTTTCCAGTCATGAACTCAGACCAAAGTTGTTCCCAGCGCCCCTTACTCTGGATCAGTGCTCTTGTTGTCAAAAGCACTTCCGCTCCTGTTGCTTTCCACCTCATTCCAGAACCACATAATCGTTGCTTTACCAGAGTCTTACAAGCCGCTTCAGTAACTCCTGAACCTATTGGCCAATGGCGTTTAAGCGCCTGATGATAATTCATTAACTGGTGATTGTTTGTAAAATAGCTCACAGCTTTGTAGCGCTTCTCTGTCAGTGCGATTGTCTTTTTCGGGAGCTCGGCTGATTCAATTTCCTGAAGGATTTTTTTGGCTGCTCCACGCTTGTTTTTCAAACTATGTAGCCTGTCTTCAAGCCACTGGTGTCGCTTCGCCTTACTGGTTGGAAACAGTGCTTCCGCTGCTCCAGCTAAATATTCAGATGCATGATAAAAATCGAGTATCTGCCCAGAGGTATGTTGTTTCAAATAACTCCAGTTTTCTCTAGCCCCGTCAGCTACCCCGATGTATGTGGCATTTGGGTAGAGTCGTTTTAGATCTGCAATCTCCTCGTCGAGCTTGCTCATAAAGCTTTGTTTACCATACTCTGGCGAACTGGCTGTATATATCGTGTGGAGCCTGTCTCCATCTGCAGAATATAGGCTCAATGTCCCACACATGGCTTCCCTCCAGCCTTCTTCACAAAGCAGCATGCAGGTTCCATCCAGACCAATGGCTATTGTTTCAACAGGCTCTTTTAGTGGAGGAAGGTGGTAGTGAGTGTCTTGCTGGTCTTCAATTAATGCACCTACTCTGTCCGATAAATGCTTGATATAAGAATTTGAAAGCGTCCTTTGATGGTTGGTCTCAAAATCTTCTTTTACCGCAGGCGCTGGCATCTGGCTGTATTTCCAGGCGATAGACTTGGCAAATTTGGGGGTAGCTGAACCAATAATACCGGCACGAAGATCAAGTGCTGCCAGAGTACTGCCACCTCTGACACCCTGATATACGGAGCGCTCCAAAGGTATACGACCGTATAAGGTTTCATAGTGCTTAAGAACCTTTCCTTTGTAGTTCCACTTCTGCTGATTAACGACGATAGGTTCTTTATTGGGTGATTCAAATAGCCCCAATAACTCTTTTGTTCCAAGCTGCCCGGCTTCATTGAGTGCACGCTGTAAACTATCTTCAAGATTCAGCATGTTGCCTGAATCTATAGAAACTTCAATTTGCAAAACGATGCTTTTGGTAGAGCTGGAAATAACAGAAGCGGGCATGACAGTTAACTATTATGAGTGGTGTTCCCATAGTAGCTGTGAAAATAGAGCACTATTGTTTCAATCATTCAGAGAGAGCACCCCATCCAATTTCAATAATTAAATCGTTTATATTCACTTGAGTACGTTGAAGGAAAAGCCACAGAGAAATAAGATTTTTATGATATTAAAAAACTTACTTCTCTGTGATAAAAAACTACTTCAGAACCAGCTTCGCCAATTCATTAAGAGCTTCGTGAATATCATTTACCAGCTGTCGTTCATCAACTCCAACAACCTCGCCAAACTCAACCCGTAATTTGCCGTTAACAAACAGATAATCCACCTGGGCAGGTTCACCACACATCAGCGGAGCCCATAGCGGTGAGTGAACAGAGACCATTCTCGGATTATCGATATTATATAAGGCAATATCTGCAGCCTTACCGACTGCGATCTCCCCGACACCATCAAGCCCCAGTATTTTTGCTCCTCCCAAGGAGCCCCATTGCAAAATCTGTTCAAGATGAGTGGCTTCTGCCCCATGCTGTGTGCGATGCAACAACCAGGAGAGATTCAGCTCCTGAAGCATGGAAGCCGATTCTGCGGAAGCTGAACCATCGACACCAATACTGACAGGAACACCCGCTTCTACCATTTCAATCACGGGAGCAATACCACTCCCCAATCGACAATTCGACGTCGGGCAGTGACCAATGCCTGTTCCGGTTTCAGCCAGCGTCTGAATAGCATGGGTATCCGTCTTCACCAGATGTGCAAACCAGACATCGGATCCCAGCCAATCACAGGACTCGGCATAATCAATGGCACTCATGCCATACCTTGCCAGCGCCTGTTCATCGTCGTAGGACACTTCCAGTAAGTGCGAGTGCATTTTCAGCTGATGACTTCTGGCGTAGTCAGCCATCACTCTCAGGTGATCCGGCTCACTGCCATGCACCAGACTGGTTGGCGCAACCACCAAACGTTTCATGGCTATAGGAGACGGATCATGATGACGGGTTCTTGTGCCTTCCAGAAGCGAAAGGTATTGATCCAGCGATTCAGACTCAACGGCAGATTTCTCCATCCCCCTATGAGAGCCATGCGTCGTTGTTCCACCACGACAGAGCACAAAACGAATACCCATCTCTTCCGCTGCCTGCCAAACTGCTGCTTCCACTTCAGGGCTGGTGTTTTTGTGATAAAGGTAGTGATGATCGGCACAGGTTGTAGTGCCGGAACGGAGCAGTTCATAAAATCCCAGACGGGCCGCCTGATACATCAGCTCTGGAGTAATCTTTGGCCAAAAGCGGTAAGGTACAGAAACCAGCCAGTCACCAAGCCTCTGGTTAAGCCCTTCCGGAACCCCCTTTAAGATAGACTGTGCAAGATGATGGTGAGTATTCACAAAGCCTGGATAGACGACACAGTTTGAGACATCAATCATCCGTTCCTGGTGGCCTGGCAACGGTAAAAGCCCTTGTCCCAGTTCAGTAATAAAGCCTTCTGAAATTCGAATGTCCGTTGACTCTGGTGAACCCGGCGCATAAACCGCCCTGGCATTTTTTATTAGAAAACTCATACACAGCTCCAAAATGTTCTGGTTTTATCACAGCAATCTTCAAGCCAGAGAGAGCGCACTTCATTGAACTTTCACCATATGCTGCTTATGACTTCAGGAAACAGTGACTGAAATAGAAACACCTCACATAGTAACTGCCAACTGTTGAAGCAGCTGGCACCCCTGCCGCACCATTCTGGCGCACAGGTACACGACAAAAATTTGTTAATACCAGATTTTCTCCATGATCCTCCTTTCATTTACGGTATTCCTTGATCTGGCACACCACTTGCTCAGGAGTCGTTGCAAGTTTTTGCATTGAGTAGAAGCTGTCAAGGCATCGCCTGGGTCATTGCTCAACGCACAACCACACTCAGTGATGGTCACGCGCCCGTCTATACGATGGCGTGATACTGACAGTTCAGCCAGTGTGGCAGGCGTTGATACCCGGAGTTCTTACCTGCCCCATCATTGAGCCCATATAACCCAGTGGCAGGATATACAATGACAACACCTCGATGGATACGAAAACTCTGCTCTTCACTGGCCTTTGCCATTACCTCCACACAGGCCATCGCCGCAGACCAGGTAACCTTTCAGCTGGACTGGCTGCCAGGCGGTGACAAGGCACCCGTTTACGTTGGCATACATGAAGGCTTTTTTGCCGAGCAGGATATTGCAGTAAACATTGCGCAGGGAAGAGGGTCTACTGATGCCATCAGTAAACTGGCTACCGGCACCGCCGATATCGGCCAAGCCGACCTGGTTGCCCTGATGATGGCGAAGGCTAATGATCAGGTACCCGTAACTGCCGTTTACTCTGTTTTCAGTGAGGCGCCCCACGCCTTCTTTGTACTCAAAGACTCGGGCATCGACAGTGCGAAAGACGTCGCTGGTAAAACCATAGCCACCTCTCCCTTTACGTCATCCAATATCTTTCTCCCCCTGCTTCTGGATTTGAACAATGTTGAAGAAGAGAGCATCAATCTGGTGAAAGCCAACCCGGGCGCCCTGAACCCGATGCTGATGACTGGAAGCACAGATTTGGTGATTTCCTGGCTGACCGACACTGAGCGCTATCGCCAGCAGGCCAGAGATGCTGGAAAGGACCTTGAAGTACTCCCCTGGTACGACGCAGGCCTTGAGTTTTACTCAACAGCTCTGGTCGCCTCCGACCGATTCCTTGCAGAACGCCCTGATGTTGCCAGACGCTTTATCAAGGCTTTTGCCAAAGCGATTGACTACACCTGGAAAAACCCGGAAGCCAGTGGTGTGGCCATTAACAAACAGGTACCCGAGGTAGATGTACAGGTTGCCGCTGACACCATCAAGGCCATCAAGGGTCTGGTATATAACGATGCCAGTGCTTCCCATGGGCTTGGCAAATTTGATCCAGAGCGGCTGGCAACCACCTGGAGCTGGACTGCCCGGGCGCAACAGTTGGATATTGCCAGCTTTAACCCCGCATCTGCCGTAACCCCGGACAGCCTTAACGGAGAGTAAAACATGCGACACTGTGTAGAGTTTTCCGGCATTTCTCACAGCTATGAGAAAGACATTGGCGAAAAAGTACTGGCGCTCAATAATGTCAATTTTACCATTGAGCAGCATGAGTTTGTTGCTGTCGTCGGCCCCTCCGGCTGTGGCAAGTCGACTCTGCTCAGATTGCTCTCGGGATTAATAACCCCCAGCCAGGGAACAGTGCGGATTTATGACCAGCAGGTTGATGGCCCCAGAGAGGATGTGGGCATCGTTTTTCAAAAGCCGGTGCTCCTTCCCTGGCTGAACGTAATGGATAACGTGCTGTTCCCGGTAAAACACAAGTACGGTCGCATTACTCAAAGTCATCGTGAACAGGCCATGGCCCTTCTGGCCATGGCGGGTCTGGAAGCGTTTGCTCACCATCGCCCCGATGAGCTGTCCGGTGGTATGCAACAGCGGGTAGGTATTACCCGCGCTCTGTTGCTTGATCCGGATATTCTGATCATGGATGAACCTTTCTCCGCACTGGATGCACTGACCCGTGAGCAGATGGGGTTTGATCTTCTGGACCTCTGGCGGGAAAAACCCAAGACCGTTCTGTTCATCACTCACTCGATCTCTGAGGCCGTATTACTGGCCGACCGGGTACTGGTCATGAGTGAGAGACCCGGTACGCTGGTCGACAACATTACAATCAACCTGCCCAGACCTCGCTCCCTGGATACCTTACAGCATCCTGAGTTTGGCTATTACACGCGGGTACTGCGCGATTACATTTATCAGACTGACAGGGTGGCCGCATGACCATGAAAACCTTTCTCACCCATAAAGTGCTGCCCATACTCGCACTGGTCAGCTTGATTCCGTTGTGGGAGTTGATCTGTCGACTGTTTGAGGTACCGGTATTTGTCCTGCCTGCACCCAGTGATATTGCCGAGGCTTTTTTCAAGGTTGAAAGCCAGCGTTGGGCTGGGCACCTGTGGGCTACGGTCAGTATTGCCCTTCAGGGGTTTCTGCTATCAATTGCCATCAGTATTCCCATGGCCATGATGATGGTACGCTCCCGATTTCTGGCTCGAACTCTTTACCCACTGCTGGTCATCATTCAGTCGACACCTGTCGTTGCCATTGTGCCACTGTTAATTGTTATTCTGGGCACCGGTGAAGCACCAAGACTGGTCATTACCTGCCTGATTACTTTTTTCCCACTGGTGGTTTCTGCAACCACCGGCATGCTGGCAACGCCTCCAGAATTGATTGAACTGTCCCGGTCGCTGAAAGCGCCGGTGCATAAAGAGATCTGGCAAATTCGCCTCCCCTACGCAACCCCGTATATTTTCAGCGGGCTGAAAGTGGCCATTACCCTGTCGATTATTGGAGCTGTGGTCGCAGAGTTTGTCGCTGCTGAGCAGGGGCTGGGGTACTTCGTTCAATTCTCAACGTCGTACTTTAAAATTCCACAGGCTTTTGCCGCCCTGTTCTTTCTCGCTGCCGTCAGCCTGATCCTGTTCAAGCTGGTCCAGTGGATTCAGAAAATCGGCTTTGCCTGGAGCCTGACCAAAACAGAGCTGTAACCCTTTATTTTTTTCAACTCTGGAGTAGAAGCGGCAGATTTCCTTCCAGAAATCAGGCATTGCTCCAATAACGGCAATTCTGCCCAACTATTGGAGAAGGACAATGCAAACCACCAGTCAGCAAAACTATTCACTGACAGAATTGAATCTGGAAAAAAACCTGGGCAGTCGGGGTACCGAGAACGATCAGAGAGCCATCCCAATCATTGACCTCAGTCGATTTAATGAGAGAAAACCGGAAATAACCGAACAACTCTGGCATGCCGCCGTGGAAGTGGGTTTCTTTCAAATAAAAAATCATTCCATTGCGCTGACTGATATCAATAAGGCTTTTCAGTACTCTGAGCAGTTTTTCAGTCTGCCTATGGCGGAAAAAGAGCAGTACCCACTGAAAGATGGCCTGAATGCTGGCTGGGAGTTTCAGGCTCAGGTTCGCCCATCCACCGGAACAGCTGACCGTAAGGAGTCCTATCAGATTACCCGCCCCCATATGTCAGGGCTCTGGCCAGAGAGTCATGAAAATTCAACGACCATTGACGGGTTTCAAGATTTCTTATTGACCTTTGAGCAGCAATGCTGGCAACTGGGTATGAATATACTTTCCTGTTTTGCCGACAAGCTTGGCTTTCCTTCTGATTTTTTCCACAAAGCGCACACCTGGCAGGCAGAAGACTATCAATCCACCTTGCGCCTGCTGCACTACCTCCCCATGGAAGGCAAAGCGACACCCGGTATCTGGCGTGCAGGCGCTCACACCGACTTTGACTGTTTAACCATGGTTTTCCAAAAATCCGGTCAGGGGGGACTGCAGGTTTGCCCGGGTAAAGACAGTAAAAACAAGCTCGAATGGACTAATGTGGTTCCTATGGACGGCATCATAACCTGCAATATTGGCGATATGCTGATGCGCTGGAGTGATGATCAGCTGAAATCCACTCTGCACCGAGTCAGAATGCCCTGGCCTGATGAAAACCAGGGTTCACGCTATTCCATGGCTTTTTTCTGCCAGGCCAATCGTAATGAGGTGATCCAGGGACCCAGGAAGAAGTATAAGGCCATTACTGCAGCCGATTATCTGCAGCAGCGGATTCAGGCAAATTTTTAAAGATGCCGTAGGGGTTTTGACGCTTCATCGTGTTTTTTACACAAACTCTCGAGTTTTTTCCTCACTTGGCTGCAAGGGAAATCAGCAACCTCATTGATATCTCTTCTGAGGCTTGACGTATTGCACTAAAAGAGAGCTTGTGCTCAAGTGAAAGCTCTCTTTTAGCTACCCTGAAGCCCAGCAACAAACGGTCGGATATATCGCGCTCTAATTGCTTTGCCGGCAAGTGTGCATACCAGATGTTTACGGATGTTAAGCGAACTCTCAGGCAAAGTGATTTTGGCTGTACTGAGATCTATTTCTCCATCTTGATTTTGTCGCACCCCTATTTTAAGAGCGACATATTCACAACCTAGCAACCAGCCCAGTAGCCATCGGCCCCAGGAGGACTCAGTCGTGGCATCAATAACGTCCTCCGTATCTAATTTAAAATCAGAGTATATATAGTCCTTGCGCAGGTCTTGATTGGAAGAATCACCTTGATCAAGATCAGCGACTGGGGTCTGTATGGAGGAATCAAGATGACATGCTTTAGAAACCCGCAGTTGACCACCACATGAATCAACAAGCTGAACCTGCCGATCCCTAATGGCTTTAGCAGCCAAGCTGCACACCACGTGTTTACGTATATTAAAGGTTCTTTTCGGTAAATCGACTTTCGCAGAACTCAGGTCTATTTTACCACCATTGTTGAGCTGTCCCTTTATATCCAAGAGAACGGGGTGACTACCTAACAGGCAGCCCAGAAGCCACCGCCCCCAGGAAGAATCCACCAGAGCCTCAATAAGGTCACCGGTATCAACTCGCAGCTCAGAGTCAATTGACAGTCTCTCTGCCGTAGCTCTGTCGATAACGCTCTGATCTTGAGCCTCAATAGAACTCGTTACAACATCAGATAATGATGCCTGAACCACCTCAAGCACAGCCGGTTGCGTATTATCCAGTGGTTCAACGCCAGTAGGAAAAAAAACCTCCCCTTCTAAAAGAGAGTCTCCTGTACCTGACGGTATGTCTAAATCAATGCCTTCTACTGCATGCATGATGGCAGTATCATCCACAGTGCTAGAGGGGGCTTGTTGCTTGGGCTTATTGTTGCTTTCAACACTCTCAGAGTTGTTCTTTAGCCACTCAACGCTTCCCGGCAAAGAAGTTGTCCACTCATCAGGATCATCAAATGAGCGTTGATCATTATCGTCAGGCATTTGAAGTGCTGAATGAAAGCGGAACTCATCTTCACTGATATCCACCCAAGCTTCTGACTCCCCGGAGACACTGTCAAGGTCTATTGTTTCAAAATTTTGTGAAGCCTCAATGTTCTCAGAAAGTTGAGCGCTCCTATAAACAGAATCACATCTAAAAGTATTATCACTGAATTTTTCCAGGCTGCTATAGCATTCCTGACTGCTACATGAACTACTGATACTGACATCATCATTCGGGATGCTGACCGTTTCACCCAACTCCACCAGAGAGGCATGAGTAGCGGTAGAAACAGGTCCTTCTATCAATGACTCAGGGTCACCTTCTACCACTGTTTTTACATAGTCGTTGATCGTACGAATAACATTTTCATAATCAGTGGTAGCACACAGGCCCTGCTCAATAACCTGATCTAATATCCCCCGCTTTGCAAATGGTTCAGCACTGCTGGCCACACTCTGATGTTTCACTTCTTCCTGAGCCCAGCCAGCAGTCAACGTCGCGTCGACTGCAGACGTTTCTGAACCGAATTGAGCAGCTTTTCTGACCAGATCCAGATCTTGATATTCTATTGGACTCCCTGTAGTTCCTTTAGCACCATAGGTGTCAGTGTCATCATCAGAAAACAGCTCTGTCAAACCTTTAGGGCTTTGCTCAGCATAATGAGTTGAACTTAAGTGAAAACCAACTTCAGGAAGCCATAAAGGCGATTCAGAACCAGTTTTCACCTCATTATCATCCACTGGAATTACATCATCTTGTTTCGCTGACTCCATTGGCTCACTGCAATCGACTGTATATGACTCAACATCCTGAACAACGTCAACAACGTTAGCTGGCAATCTCAATTCTTGACTCAGATCAACAGCAGTGCAGGGCTCTTCAGGTCGGTCACTGTGGTGTTGAACTTCAGGGCCGTGGCAGGTACCTCCGTAGGAGGCTTCGCTATCCCTTATGGTTCCGGATTGAACGTCAATAACTTCCAGAGAGTGGCCTGGATGAGATTTTAAGAGGTCACTTACTTCTCCCTTATCACCAATTTCTGAGTCATTATCTGAAGGTGACAATTCAGGCAGGCAGCTTCTTATATTTTGCATTACCTCACGATAAATAGATTCACCTAGCCCTGCCTTTAAAAAAGACCTCATCTCATTCTGCCATAACCGGTGAGAGTCAGACTTATTCTGAGTGTCATTTTCAGGACTGTTCTCTTCCCAACCAACTAGCTGTGGAATAGTAAAGTTGCAAAAATCCGAAAACTTCGCACCGTTACCTTCATCCATTTGGAAGGCATCCAATATATCAGCAGCTTCTTTATGTTTCTCAGAGAGAGCCATCTTTTTTTGGGGGGTTATCGTAAAATCGATGGTAAAAATATCATGAACCATCGCTGCGAAAGGAGGCTTCACTTCAATGAAAACATCCGTTAGCGTGGTTTCAGGACCTTGAATAACTTCACTCTCTCGAAGAATCGATGGGACAAAACTCACCCTGGGCACACGAATCTGTAACACGCCATCACCGCCAAAAGCTACTGGTTCAACCTCTAATATCGTATTCTTCACCCTGAGCGCTTTCTGTTCATCTATTGGAATAATCTGATCTTCAATCTCAATAGGAACGCTTTGTTGGCAAGGGCCAAAAGCATGCCGAAAGCCAAATAAAAGCCTAGATACGTTATTCAGAGAACGATGAATAAAATCAGCACCTGTATCTGGCTGAAACCATGGTATTGCCAGATTACAGGCTAAATCTCTGATAGCTCGATTTGTTTTTTCCAGGTTATAACGTACGATTTCCAGACGTTTATAAAGTAATTCTCTGCTAAGAGTTAACGCATAATAGTTATAACTATCCTTATCATCTACTTGCCTACTAGTTACACAATCGATAAGTGGCTCAAGAACCTCAAGCTCCTCCTGGTATGCTCGCTTCTTTTTCTCAAGCTCCTGCACTTCACTAGTAGAAATATCCCTTTGAGTTATCAATCCGAAGCCCAATAATGGAGAAAGAGCATTTAAGACCAGTTCAACAGACACCTCTCCAGATACAGAGGAAACTGTCGAACTCGGAGGTAAGACAGCAAAATGATTCAGTGAGAAGTCCACCAGATCATCCATTGGGTCTTCTTTATGATGACGTTCTTCACCAACAGTTTTGGGAGTTTCAGCCCTCAACTCTGTATATAAATCATCAAGTCTGCCCACATCAGATGGATCAACTTGTACATCAAGCTCTAACTCCTCATCAGAGTAACCACTATCACCATCAGGCCAACCATTATTGGACGAATCAACATCCGCTGCTCCTTCAGCAGCAACAGCAGGGCAATCAACTTCTTTTGCAGCAGCTGCATCAACATCAGCCTGATCAACATCGGATAACTTTGATTCCAATTCTTTTAAAACACTGGGAATAGAAGTTACATCACAAGTAAGCAAATTATGAAGCCCCCTGCCTAACGGGGCTTTGAACGTCATCTCAAAATCAACAATGAATCGACAATATTCTTGTTGGCTACGGTCACTTTTTCTACTTATTTTTCCGCGAACCTCTGGAACTTTAACCGTCAGAGAGCCATCAGCATCAAGAGTTAACGCTTCAAAAACAAGTGCAATGCCTTGAAGACAGTATTGGTTTCCATCAAATTCAAAACTAACCTCACCAGCATCAACTTCATATGCCTTTTGCCCTGACGAATCTTTCGAAAAATTTTCTACCACAGTTCGTAGGTCGGAAAAAATCGAGAAAAACATGGAAACCAAATCAAATAACTTTCCACTATTAGGTAATGCAAAGTTTTTAAGCATTCCCAACTCCCGGGAACCCTCTATGATTTTCAGTTCATCTGCTGCCACACTAATTTTTTCATCTGTTCCCTGGTGCAAAGAACTCAGTGTTTCTCTGATCAGTTCAACCACCCTGGTAGCATTACCGGCAACACAAAACTGATCAATTTCTTTAATTACTACTGAAGGGTCTACACGAGATTGGTCAGCAAGGTATGATGAAAGATCGGCACTTTCTCTTGTTTTGGCAATCCGTTCCTCACAATCAGTTATTCCCTTTCCAATGCCAATACCAATTAATGGCTTTATTGGAAGAGATAGAGTCTTGATCGCAGCTTTTACCCCTATTTTTTTAAATGACCAGCCGATTCTCTCTACTACAACCCCGCGCTCCCGTGTGGACTTGTATGGAACGACTTCCACGTTGCCATCCACTGCCTCAGGCGATTCAGTAAAGGTTGGGTTGACTCTAACAGGTGGCTGTAATTCAGGAAGGGTGATTCGGCCATTATGTTGAATACCTGAAGATGGCTCTGCAGCCGTCTTTTCATGAGACAATGATGGTATCAAACAGTAATTGCTATATGTGTTGGCCAAATCCATATCATTTCCCTATTACTTAATTATAATTTCCAGAATCTACCTTTGGTTCCCAAAGCACTATGACAGGCAATGCAAACAATTCAGCCTGATTTAATTCAGGAGTTTTAATGAAAGGAAACGTAGAAAGCAGCTTGGCTTTCAAACATTGACTCTTTATGAACATCCACGCTGAACCGGCTAAAAGCAATATAAAAACCATTCCCCTACCATCAAGCCAATGGCCCAATCAGTACTTTCAGTAAATCAACTGCTTTGACAGATACTTTCACGGATAATTCCCAAAATTGACCAAACAACCAGAGAAAATACAATTCAATAAGTAGCTAATTCTGAAAAACCACATCACATACAGATCATCTGAGCCCCACAATCAGCACCAGAAAGATAAAAATTCAATAACTATTAATAACCTGCAAAGCTAACCACAAATAATTTGATACAAAATCCATAGAATGTGAGCCTGGCGTGAGTAATTTATGCAAATAATTTAGCCTCCTTGAAACCATCAAATTTCGAGACAGAATACTCTCTGGATTCACAACCCAATCACCTGTGGTACAAGAGAAACCGTCAGCTCGTCTGATTACTGAGCAGGTTTCAACAATATTCCTGCAGGAATGATCAGCACCACTAACAAGATGGTCAGTCTCAATAACATTCGAGTCAAATTGCTTGCATCGCTAACAGCATTAATGTCGGTGATATTGCTTAACCACTTGCTCCACAGGCTGCAGGCAATGCAATTTGCCTTATCATTTGGACAATTGTCTTTTCAAATTGAAAAGTTACCTTTTTCTTCGACGCCACCTGATCACAATTCCTGCAATCATCGATATAATCACTTGTTCTATAGAAACTTTCTGAGTGGAACCCAAAGGTTGATCAGCAGAAATTTCAGCCAATCTCATCAACGATCCATCGCCCGACAGTGCATACTGCTGGTCGGTATGGTACTGGCTGTTTGCCTGTGGCAACGGGCGGGATTGAGCAGTACCTGCCCGATTAACGCTGATCATATTGCCAGTGGTTTCATGAGTTCCCTCGACTCAGGCATTCAACAGGATATTCCCGAGCCCGTCGATACGGAATGCGAGCTGAGTAATCACCTGATTCAAGCTCAGTTGCAGCTTATTGAACCCGGAGCTTTGCTGGTTCCTCTGCTCCTTTTGATTCTTGCCTGGCTTCGCACTGGCAACAGAATCACTTTTCCTTTCCTGACAGAACCCATTCTCCCCCGTCGCCGACATCATCTGGTGCTGTGCGTGTTTCAGGAATAGGCACAACCTAAATCGCTGACTACAGCATGTTCACAGCAATCTCTGCGGGCATGCTTTTCTGTATTACCGATTTGTGTCTATTTGGAGTATCTGGCATTGAAGCGCCCTGTTAAGCCTCTGGCTGCCGTTCTATCATTTTTGAGCATTTTACTGCTCTCATTTTGTAACTATTCAGCACCCTTCATATAAATCTGGAATTTTCTGATTTTTCGACCATCATCTTATACTCAATTTTTCTAACAAATCTCCAGTATGGAACCAGACTTCCCAGCTACTCCGTTTACCGAAGCTCTCCTTAAAGAGAATGAAGAGCTTCGGACCGAGAATGCGCTTTTACGGGAACGTTGCAGCGAACTGGAAGAAAGGGTTAATAAAAACAGTCAAAACAGTAGTAAGCCACCATCGTCAGATGGTTATCAAAAGCCCAGTAAAAAAGGGAGTGATAAAGGTGATACATCTTCCAAAGAAGCCCCCTGCTCCTCACAGGAAACACCGAACCCCAAAAGCCTTAGACCATCTTCAGGCAATAAACCAGGTGGCCAGAAAGGTCATCAAGGCTCTTGTTTGAGACGTGTCGCCTTACCCGATTATGTCAGGCATCTGAAGGTTGAAAAATGTTGCTGTTGCCAGTCTTCGCTTATCGATATTAAACCCACCAAATACATTGAGCGACAGGTTTTTGATCCAGGTAGACCCGGAGAATTTGAAGTTACCGCGTACTGGGCAGACGTTAAAGTATGTCCTTGTGGTAAACGGAACACCGCTGAGTTTCCCCAAGGAGTGAAAGCCGCTGCTCAATACGGAGAAGTGACTCAGGCAATGGCTGTTCATTTAAACCAGTATCACTTCATCCCATATCACCGGGTGTCTGAGTATTTCAATACTATTTATTGCATGAGTGTCAGCGCAGGCTCTGTTGCCAATTTTGTTGCCTATACCCATGAGAACCTGGCCTCTACTGAGCAGAGTATCCGCGATGCTTTACAAGAAAGTCCGGTTGCAGGAGCGGATGAAACTGGCATGCGGGTTGACGGTTCACTGTGGTGGTTACACATTATGCGAGATGACCAATGGACGCTTTACTACCTCTCAGAAAGGCGAGGTTGTGAAGCAATGGATGCAATGGGCATCCTGCTGACTTTTGCAGGCATTCTGGTTCACGATCATTGGAAGTCCTACTTTGCCTATGCGGCAGTGCATGTGCTTTGTAATGCCCATCATCTGAGAGAGCTTCAGGGAGTTGTCGATAGGGATGCGAATAAGCTGGCTCTGCGGCTGATGAAATTGCTTACGCTCTCCTGGCACTTCTGCAAGAAATACAAAGCAGCCGGTCTGACTCAAATGCCTGGTGCAATACAGCTTCGCATTGAGACGATATACGACCAAATCCTTCAAAGGGCTCTCACGAAGGAAACCGCTTATATGGAAAAACAACGACAGGTGCTTGGACGTAAGAAGGTCAGGAATACCAAGGCCTACAACCTGTTCAAAAGGCTTATTGAGTTTAAGGTTGAAACGTTGCGCTTCATGTCGGACTTTTCAATTCCCTTCGATAACAATGGCAGTGAACGTGATGCCAGGATGGCCAAACTTAAGCAGAAGATCTCAGGCTGCTTCAGAAGCGAAGACGGAGGTACCATGTTTACCCGAATCCGAAGCTATTTATCATCTGCTAAAAAGCAGGGGTTGAACATATTTCAGGCGCTTCTTAAAGCGGTTCGAAATTACAACAATACGCCTTTGCTGGGTGCTGAATAGTTACCTCATTTTTACCGTTTATGGCCTCCGCCAGTGAAGTCAGCACTGGCTGGTTAACCGATCCAAAACACCCACCGCTTTCGGTTCGTCTCATGTTGACCGGAGAAACCGACCTTCAAGCCAAAACTGTCGAAGGTCTGCTTGAGGTTCAGCTTGATGGCGACTGGAAAACCTATTGGCGCTCGCCTGGTGAAGGCGGTGTGGCTCCCACTTTGGACTGGAGTCAATCCGAAAACCTGACCGGGGTAGAGTGGCACTGGCCTGTCCCGGGCCGTTATGAGTTCCTAGGCGTGGAAACCCTGGGGTATAAAGAGCGGGTTGTTTTCCCACTGACACTTTATCTTGACAACATGCAGGACCCGGTCTGGTTTCTTGGCACACTGACCATGCCCTCATGCACCAATATCTGTGTGCTTAACGACTATGAGCTGAGCCTGACTTTCCAGCCTGACCAGCTTGATCTCTCTGAGCAGGCATTGCATTTGTACAGCCAGGGAATCAGTCAGGTTCCCAAGCCATCAAATACGGTTGAAGTGATGGGTGCCTTCTGGGATCAGGCAAAAGAAACCGCCATCTTCCAGATAAGCAGACCACAGGGCTGGAAAAATCCGGACGTATTCGTAGATGGCAGTAACGATGAGCTGAAAAACTTCATCTTTGACACTCCGAATATCCAGGTAAACGGAGACACAATCACTGCCTCGTTCAAAGTGACCAACTGGCTTGAGCCCATTGATTTGCACAATAGAGCCCTGCCTCTGGTAATAACTGACCAGAATCTGGCCACAGAGCTGCAGACAACACTGGGAAATGAGCCTCTCAAAGGGCATCAAGATAAAGGGCTGTTGACCATTATTATTATTGCCCTGCTCGGGGGATTAATCCTCAACATCATGCCCTGTGTACTCCCTGTACTGGGCATGAAATTAAGTAGCGTGATGGCTGCCCAGGGGCTGGAGAAACGGCAGATTCGCCACCAGTTTATGGCGTCTGCCGGCGGAATTGTCGTGTCATTCTGGTTGCTTGCGCTGTTTCTTATCGCCCTGAAGCTTTCAGGACAGGCTCTTGGCTGGGGGGTTCAATTCCAGAGCCCCTGGTTTATCGGCATGATGGCTCTTGTGACCGCTCTGTTTGCCGCCAATATGATGGGGCTCTTTGAAATCAGGCTATCCAGCAATACGACTACCTGGGTCGCCACCCGTGGTGACAGCTCCTATTCAGGCCATTTTGTTCAAGGTATGTTTGCCACCCTGCTGGCCACCCCCTGTAGCGCACCTTTCCTGGGCACCGCCGTTGCCTTTGCCCTGGGAG
The DNA here is from genome assembly GCF_965196975.1 of Endozoicomonas sp. Taxonomy (NCBI): domain Bacteria; kingdom Pseudomonadati; phylum Pseudomonadota; class Gammaproteobacteria; order Oceanospirillales; family Endozoicomonadaceae; genus Endozoicomonas; species Endozoicomonas sp. The sequence continues at coordinate 1,097,509 of NZ_OZ239981.1, read as the reverse complement.
CCGACTATCTGGTGCTATTTCTGGTCTTCACCGCTCTTGCCATTGGTATGGCCACTCCCTGGTTACTGATCGCCGGTTTTCCGCAGCTGGCCAGCGTGCTGCCCAAACCGGGCCGCTGGATGAATACCGTAAAAAGCCTGTTTGGCTTGATGATGCTGGCCACGAGCCTATGGCTGCTTAGCCTGATGACAAACTTCATTGGCACCCCAGTAACGCTGGTCATCGGTATCATCTTTATAAGCGCACTGCTCTGGCAGCTTGGACACATAAAAGGCAGCCGATCTGTTGCCATAACACTGGCCTTTTTATGCTTTGCCTCCACAGCCGGCTTGCTATTCAGCTTCAACAGTGGTCGCCTGTCTACATCCTCTACGGCAGAGATTAACTGGCAGCCCTTGGAAACAGAGTCCATAGCGACAGCAGTTCAGCAAGGGAACACCGTAATTGTCGATATTACTGCTGACTGGTGCATCACTTGTAAAGCTAACAAAGTCGGAGTGCTCCAGAGGGAACCAGTGTATTCACAGCTACAATCTGATGATCTGATAGCCATGCAGGGAGACTGGACCCGTCCTTCAGAATACGTAACGGAATTTCTGCAGTCCTATGACCGCTTCGGTGTGCCCTTTAATATCGTTTATGGCCCGGGAGCCCCAGAAGGTATTGAGCTGCCGGTTATTCTTTCCAGTGAGGCAGTAATTAAGGCGATTGAACAGGCCAGAGGGAGTGCGCAATGAAACAGGGAAATACTGAGAAAGGCGAAACTACCCAAAAGCCAGTAGAAAAGACGGGCCGGCTTAAACGCTGGCTGCGTGAAGCCCTGTTCATGGTCGTAATCTTTACCATTGTCAGCGTTGCCGTTGATCTCTGGCGTGGTCAGTCCCTGCCGGATGGAGCCACGCCAGACATGGTGGTCACCACCATTCAGGGAGAAAATATGGATGTAAAGGCCCTCAGTCATGAACAACCGGTGCTGATCTACTTCTGGGCCACCTGGTGTTCTATCTGTCGCTTTGTTTCACCCACGGTTAACTGGATGAACGGTGATTATCCGGTGGTCTCCGTAGCCCTCTCTTCAGGAGAAAATACTCGGTTAGCCGGGTACCTGAAACACCATGGGTATGATTTTCCAGTGGTGAATGACAGTAAAGGGAGTATTGCACGGCAATGGGGAGTCAGTGCGACACCGACTCTGGTCATCGTAAAGAATGGCAAGGTCGTGTCTTCAACTACCGGGATCACGACACCACCTGGAGTCTGGCTGAGAATGCTGCTGGCAGGATAACTTAGTAGCGTTCCTAATTAGCCAATTATTTCTCAATAATCATTGAGCAGGATTCAACATAGCCAGGGAAGGCATTATGTTGTCAGTCAGTCATTACCTGTGACTTTTTGGCTATCCTTTTTAAAAAGCTGGCTGTTATCGCTTTTAAAAAAGACACTCTAACCATGGAACGGTAAAAAATGAAAACGCTTAACGCAATACTTGGCAGCCTGGTCCTTGCTATACCGGCCACCAGCCATGCAATGGATATCTACGCTTTTGCCCGCGGGGGAGCAGCTTATACAGAGATCAAAGATACTGAAGCAACCAACCCGCTGATTCCATTCGGAACCCCAGACTGGGGCACATCAGCAACCAATGGAAGCCTGGGTATAGTCAAAGAGAGCAACAGCAATAGCGCTACTTTAGCAACTTTGGGCTTTGGTCTGGTCATAAATAGTAACTTCCGCTTGGAACTGGAAGGATCTTCACAGCGAAAAAACGATTTTCAGATTGATCTAACCATTGGCACCAACACCTTTACAGGTGATGTTGTTGCTGGTACGGGCTTTAACAACATTTCCATACAATCAGAAGCCTATCTACTTAAAGCCTATTATGATATGCCGATCAACAAAGCTGTTTCCCCTTATTTCATGGCAGGCCTTGGTTACACCCGTAACAAAGCATCCGGCGTCCAGACCTTCTCAGCAAACCCTAACTGGAATGAGAAGTGGGATGACAACACGAATAACGAAATGGCATGGACTGTCGGTATAGGCCTCTCTTATAGTTTCAGCAAACATCTTGCCTTGGATCTTGGTGTAGAGCATAGAAACCTTGGGAACTGGGAGTTGAAGAACCTTCCAGCTACCGGTGATGAGTCCTTCAAAGGTAAACTTGAGTCCTCCAATGTATTGATGGGACTTCGCTACCATTTCTGAAGCTCATTCAGTATGGTTTCTGCAAGGGCTATATGCAGTACCCGGGCAGAACTTCAACCAGAAAGCCTTATTATCCAAAAGCTAAGCAAATACAAGGCAAACTCCCGTCTATAATCATCGTGGCACTCTGCATTTCGGTCATCCCCGTAGTGCAATTTAAGAAGATTCCGCTAATATAGCGCGCTTTTTGGCACATCGGTCATAATCTTCAGGCAAAACACTGCAGGGAAGCGTATGATTGAGATGGCCCGAGTAGCCTGAGAACCTTCTGTTTGATAACAGAGGTGTCCTCACCGTAAACCATTTTCAAAATACAGCCTGCCGGTCCATCTCCGACCTACGCACCGCTCTGACGGTATCGTATAATAGCAGGCTGTCAGTCAGGCAAGGTTAGTAGTCAAATATGACGAGTTTCGTTTCTGGACAACGCTGGATTAGTGATACTGAGACCGAGCAGGGACTGGGCACAGTGCTCACCTTTGACAGTCGCATGGTCACCCTGCTGTTTCCTGCAACCGGGGAAACCCGGCTTTACTCCATAAACAACTGCCCTCTGACCCGTGTTGAGTTCAACCCCGGAGATCGTGTCGAAAGCCACGAGGGCTGGACCATACTGGTCACCGAGGTGGTTGAGAAAAATGGCCTGCTGACCTACTGCGGAACCCTGCCTGACGGGGAGACACGTCAGCTGCCGGAAGCGGAGCTGGGCAACCATATTCGCTTTAATAAGCCACAGGATCGTTTACTGGCGGGCCAGATTGACCAGAACAGCAACTTTACCCTGCGCTACAAAACGCTCCAGTATAACTACGGCCTGCGCAAGTCACCCATGCGCGGCCTGATTGGCCCTCGCACCAGCCTGATTCCTCATCAGCTGCATATTGCCCGAGAGGTTTCCCAGCGCCATGCACCGCGAGTCATGCTGGCTGATGAAGTTGGCATGGGTAAGACCATTGAAGCAGGTCTGATCCTGCATCAACAGTTGATTACCGGCCGCGCCAGCCGGGTACTTATTCTGTTGCCGGAAAGCCTGGTCCATCAATGGCTGGTCGAGATGCTGCGCCGTTTCAACTTGCGTTTCAGTGTCTTTGACGAAGAGCGCTGCCGTCAGTCTCCGGATGAAAATCCGTTTAATACCGAGCAGCTGATTATCTGCAGCATCGGCTTTCTCTGCCAGGACGAAGGGCGTCGTAAACAGGCTCTGGAAGCGGACTTTGACTTGCTGATTGTGGATGAAGCCCACCACCTGATCTGGTCTGAAGAAGAAACCAATACTGAATACCAGTGTGTTGAAGCGCTGTCCCAACAGATTCCGGGACTACTGCTGCTGACCGCAACACCTGAACAGATGGGTGCCAAGAGCCACTTTGCCCATTTACGCCTGCTGGACCCAGACCGCTTTCATGATCTTGCCGCCTTTGAAGCGGAAGAGAGCCGTTATGAGCCAGTCGCCGAAGCCGTGCAGGAACTGCTTGGCAATGAAAATCAGGCGCTTCCGGCCCAGGCAAGGGATCACCTGATCAGCTTCCTGGGAGAAGACAGCAAGCCCCTGATTGATGCCCTGGATAAAGAGCCTGATCAGGACGACGAAGAGGCACGAAGCACAGCCCGTACACAGCTGCTGCGCCGCCTGCTGGATCGTCATGGCACCGGCCGCGTCATGTTTCGAAATACCCGGGCTGCTGTTGGTGGATTCTCAGGTCGTGCTGTTCAGGGCTACCCTCAGGTGCTTCCTGAACTCTACGAAATCGCCCTGGAAGAAGAATCCAACTACCGACATAACCTCTATCCGGAACTGGCCTATCAGGCACAGATCCGTGTGGACGATATGGATCCATGGTGGAAAGTCGACCCCCGGGTAGACTGGTTGATGAACCTGCTCAAGCTACTTAAGAAAGAGAAAGTACTGGTTATCTGTGCCAATGCAAATACTGCACTGGATCTGGAAAATGCCCTGCGCATACTTTCCGGCATCCCGGCAGCCGTTTTCCACGAAAACATGAGCATTATTGAGCGGGATCGTGCTGCTGCCTATTTCGCCGAAGAGGAGCATGGCGCTCAGGTTCTGGTTTGTTCTGAAATTGGCAGTGAAGGTCGTAACTTCCAGTTTGCTCATCATCTTGTGCTTTTCGACCTGCCTGAACATCCCGACCTGCTGGAACAACGTATTGGACGACTGGATCGTATCGGCCAGACTGAAGCCATCAAGATTCACGTCCCCTATCTGCTTGGCACAGGCCAGGAGGCTCTGTTCCACTGGTATGATCAGGGACTGAACGCCTTTGCCGATACCTGCCCTGCTGGCAGTATGGTTCAAATGCAACTGGGTGAAGAGCTGGTGCCTTATCTGCAACCCGGCTGTCAAACCTCCACAGAAGCCATGGACACCTTGTTGAACCAGGCTTCTCAGCTGAACCAGCAACAGATGGAACATCTGCATAAAGGCAGGGACCGACTGCTGGAGCTGAACTCCCGTGGCCTGATCTCCAATGAAGATATGATCAACGACATTGAAGAGCAGGAACAGCCAAGACAGCTCAAGCGGTTTATGGAGAAGCTGTTCGAAGGCTTTGGTGTTGAAGCGGAAGACTATTCCAAACATTGCCTGGTTATTCGCCCAGGCAGCCATATGATCACGACCTTTCCTGGCCTTCCTGATGATGGCATGACCGTCACGTTTGACCGGGACATGGCGCTATCCAGAGAAGATATGCACTTCCTGACCTGGGAGCATCCGATTGTCTCCGAAGGTATGGATATGGTGCTGACCAGCGAACTGGGTAATACTTCCGTTGCTTTGTTGAAAAACAAAGCTCTGAAGCCTGGCACTATGTTACTGGAAGCGATTTATGTGGTGGAAACCAGTGCAGACCGCACCCTGCAGCTGGATCGTTACCTGCCAGCCACACCGATTCGATGTCTGATTGACCCGGGATTCAACGATCTGTCTGAAAAAGTTGCGTTTGATACTCTGAATGCCCAGCTTCAGCCGTTGAAACGTGGTGTTGCCAAAAAACTGGTTAACGCCCAGCGTGCACCATTCCTGACAATGCTGGATAAAGCGGAAGGCTACGCAAAAGATCGGGTACAGCCCATCGTTAATCAGGCCTGTCAGAATCTGCTGACGGATGTCACGGAAGAAATCAAACGACTGGCGGCTCTTAAGGTCGTTAACCCGAACGTCCGCGGTGAAGAGATTGAATACCTGAAGAACCGCGCTGCACTGGGTCATCAGGCACTGCAAAAAGCAGTGCTTCGACTGGATGCTCTGCGGATTATGATTGCCGGTTAAAACTTTCCTTCTCAAAAAAGACCGTTTCCAGAAACTGGCAACGGTCTTTTTTTTATCCCCTAAATGGGAACAATCGCTCTTTCGAAACCTCTTTCGAACAGGCTATCTGATACTTAATACCAATTCCGCCTTCTAAATATGATGTCGAGCAAGCCATTTTGGACGGCGGGGCAAGGCGGAATGACGAGTAATAGCGGGGCTATTGCGAGGAGTTCCAACGAAGAGCCGGCTGTGCAAAATGGCTGCGCAGTTTATGTTTAGAAGGTGGACTTGGTATAAGCTCACAATAAAACTCCTGCCAGTTCTAATAGGCTGATAACGATTGACAGGTCTTACACCTCTGCAACAGATAAAAAAAACGCCCTCAATAACAACGTAATGAGGGCGTCTTGAAATCAGCAGGTTACTCTATTTTGTCTTAATCAGGCTTTACCCATACGCATCAGAATTTCTTCCTTCGCCTGAAGGCGTTCCAGCTCACGCTGCCCCTCCTCTTTCTGACGCATCAGCTCATTGAACTCCATACGGGCCTGCTGAGCCAACTCAGAAGCGGCCTGTCTCTTCTCATTGGCCTCGATAGCAACCTGGGTCAGTCGCTCAACTTCCTCTAGCATATGCGCAGGTGCATCTCCCAGGTCAGAACCCGTTGCACCACGCGCCATGGCTTCCATACGAATCTGCTTCTTCAGTGCTGCCAGCTCTTCATGCGCCTGACGCTCTGCACTTACCGCTTCTGTCGCCTGATCCTTCAGCTGTTCAAAGCGCGCCAGTGCAGAACCTTCCAGACTCCATGGGTCCACTTCCGGCAGCTCTTCAATATTGATGGTCGGCTCTTCATAGCCTTCCTGGCGGGAGATATCCAGCATGGTGGCCTTCACAGCAGAAATCATCAGCATTACTGCAATCACCAGCAGCGGTAGACCACCGACAATAGCCGCAGTCTGCAATGTGGCCAGACCACCCATAAACATCAGCACAGACGGCATCAGTGACAATGTGAACGCCCAGAAAAGGCGATTCCAGCGCATAGGATCTTCAGTCACATTGTTCTGCACAACTGACGCCAGAATAAAGGAGATGGAGTCAAACGTGGTTGCAGTAAAAATAATACAGAGCACGGTAAACAGCGAGATAATCAGATAACTGAATGGCAGTTGTTCCAGAACACTGAAGATCGCCGTTGTAGCGCCTTGCTCATTCAAAATACTGACAACATCCAGCTGGCCAGAAAGCTGCAGTGATAAGCCAAAGTTACCCAGAACCATGAAATAAACGGCACAGCCAAAGGATCCGCAGAATATAGCTCCAGCTACCATCTGCTTAATGGTACGACCTTTGGAGATACGAGCAACAAAAAGCCCCATACTGGGCGCAAACACCAGCCACCAAGCCCAGTAGAAAATAGTCCAGTCCTGAGGGAAATGAGTATCTTCAAATGTGCCATAGCCGCCAAAAGGCTCTGCCCAGGTTGCCATGACAAAGAAGTTGGACATCATCCGGCCAATGGAATCCAGTCCAGTTTCCACCATAAACAGGGTTGGGCCACAGACAAAGATAAAGGCCAGCAGACCAATAGCTCCCCAGAAGTTGATATTACTTAACAGCTTGATGCCACCATCCATTCCCTTATATGACGAATAAGCGAACAGAGCCGTACACACCATCAGCACACCAATCTGTGTTGCATTAGTGGATGGAATACCGGTCAGATAGGTTAATCCTTCGTTAATCAGAGGTGCAGCAAGCCCCAGGGTTGTTGCCGCTCCGCCCAGCAGACCGAAGATAAACAATACATCAATCACTTTACCAATCGGGCCATTGCTGCGTGCTTCGCCAAGCACCGGCATCAGTGCTGCTGATACTTTCAGTACCGGGTTCTTACGTACATGAAAGAAATAAGCAATAGGCAACGCTGGTATCATGTAGATACACCAAGCGATGGGTCCCCAGTGGAAGATACCGTAGGTTGCCGCCCAACGAACAGCTTCTTCACTGCCTGGTTCCAGCTGGAAGGGTGGCGCCTGATAGTAGTATGCCCACTCAATACTTCCCCAGTAAAGAATACTGGCACCAATACCACCGCAGAACAGCATGGCTGCCCAGGACGCCGTAGAGAATTCAGGCTTCTCATCCGCATCCCCCAGTTTAATCTGACCTATATCAGAAAAAACTACATAGGTCATAAAAAGTACAGCGGCCAGACCGAGTGCCAGATACAGAACCCCCATCGTATCGGTCATGAATGTTTTTGCTATAGCGATCCAGTGAGCTCCCTCCTCTGGAAACAGTGCTAATGGTATAACTACCGAGATCAACAAAATAACCGCACCAAAAAAGGTCGGCTTATCAATAAGCTTAAAATGCTCTTCCATCGTCTTTGGTCTTCAAGAATAAACAGCCGTTGCAGCTGCTAAAACAATAATTTTCAGGTGTGCGCAATAAGGATGTTAAATTCTCCGGCTTCATGTTCATGGTGAACATCATGCCTGATATGCCACTCCAACCCGCCATTTATATATCGGAATTACCGAAAAGATAATAAGTAGAAAAACCTACAAAACTATTAGTAATATCAATCAACACGCGCTCTGAATAAGGGAATAGGTAAACAACGGGATAGGTATAATCCGCCTGATTATTTTACAATCTACTGACAACATAAGGCGGGAAACTTGCTTTTCAGCGGGGCATTGGACACTCAATAGCTAAGTGCCCAATGATTAAATCAGCCCCTGTAAAAGTCAGCCTCACCCTCAGGACGATTTTTAAAACGACGGTGCAGCCACATATACTGCTCAGGATGCTCGCGAATTTGCTGTTCGACAAACTGGTTAACCTGAAGCGCATCCTGATAATCATCACCGGAAGGAATGCCTTCCAGCGCAGAATGCAGGCGAACCTCGTAGCCTTTGGCGTCAGGCAATCGAGTCACCGTCATGGGTACCACTTTAGCCTTTCCTGCTTTGGCAAGGCGGGAGGTACTGGTAATCGTTGCTGCTGGAATACCAAAGAAAGGCACAAAGAGTCCATTTTTGGACCCATAGTCTTGATCAGGCGAGTACCAGACAGTCCTGCCCGACTTTAATGAGCGAAGCATTCCACGAACGTCTCGCCTTCTCAACAACTGACTGCCAGGATCAAAACGGTGCCTTAAACGGCGCTGAACGTATTCAAAGACCGGATTCCCATGCTCGCGATAGGTGGCATCCACACTGTGGCGCTGGGTAATCAAACAGCCTGCCAGCTCTATGGTGGTGAAATGCATGACCATCAGGATGGTTCCGTCGTTAGACGCCAAGTTTTCAAGCCCTTTATAAGATACAATTTTCTCCAGTCTGTCTGAAGGCCACCACCAGGCGATGGTAACCTCCATAATACCAATACCTACTGACTCAAAGTTTTTCTTCAGCAGTATTTCTCTTTCGTCCTGGCTAAGCTCAGGAAAACATTTCTCAAGGTTGACCCGGGCAACATGAACACGGTCACCAGCCACCCGATAAGCGATACACCCCAGCCATCGTCCCAGCTGGAGAATCCAGCGATAAGGCAGCAGGGAAGGAATATACGTTAACCCGATACCCAGCCAGGTAAGCCAGTACTTCGGGTGCAGATATGCCCGGCGAAAGACATCATCTTCACGGGCATCAGCCATGTTTTGCGACATATAGATTAATTCAATACTTGTATCTGATCGTTGAGTTCTCTACGCTACAATCTGTTGTATAAAAAGCTGACCATTTAATCTGCTGCTTATCAGAGTTGTACGTTATGACCCTTCAACTGCAAACCGGTACTGCCGCTGCAGCTTTCAAGATGACAGGTGGTATTTATACACTGACTACTCTTGAATTGCATTCTACGAATCCAGCGGATATTACCAATCAGCTGGAGAACATGACACGCAAGGCTCCGAATTTTTTTCAACAGACGCCCGTCATCATTGCTTTTGACCAACTCAGTCCTGAACAACCATCGATTGACCTTTATCAGCTGCGTCACAGTCTTCAGCAGTTTGGACTGATCCTTATTGCTGTTCGTGGCGGTCAGAAGAGCCATAAACAGGATGCCATGATGGCCGGTATACCCTGGCTTCCGTCGCCAAGGCAGCGTAGTCGTGAGGAAGAATCGACTGAAGATGCTGAAACCAATGTCGTCATCATGCAAAAAACCCGGTCTGGCAGCAGTCCAGCCGCAGAAGCACAAAGTCAGGCTGAAACAGCTCCGGCTCTACAGAAAACTACGCTTATTGAGCACCCGGTTCGCTCTGGCCAGCAGGTCTATGCCGAAGGCGACTTGGTAATTACTGCACCAGTCAGCTCAGGTGCAGAGCTTCTTGCAGGTGGCAATATACACGTCTATGGGCCATTACGTGGCCGGGCATTGGCAGGGGTCAATGGTAATGGTGATGCACGTATTTTCTGTCTGCAGTTTGAAGCTGAGCTTATTTCCATAAACGGTCAATATAAAATGCCCTCAGCTTCCAGTAGCAGTGATCCACTCTGGGGTAGCAGCGTAATTGTATCCCTTGAGGAGCAAAGCTTGCACATAAAGAAACTTTAAGAAATACTGGACAACAGTTCAGTTCTTGATTTATGACAGGATTTCACCTTGGCTCGTATTATTGTTGTGACTTCTGGAAAAGGTGGCGTCGGAAAAACCACCACCAGTGCTTCCATTGCAACAGGATTGGCTCTTAAAGGTCACAGGACAGTTGTTATTGACTTTGATGTAGGCCTTAGAAACCTGGACCTCCTGATGGGCTGTGAGCGACGTGTCGTATACGACTTTGTCAATGTAATTAACGGTGAGGCCGAATTGCATCAGGCCCTGATCAGAGACAAGCGCACAGAAAACCTATCCATTTTGCCGGCCTCTCAAACCCGGGACAAAGAGGCTCTCACTCACGAAGGTGTTGAAAAAGTCCTGAACCAGCTGGCTAAAGACTTTGAGTACATCATCTGTGACTCTCCGGCAGGTATCGAACACGGCGCCCTGATGGCACTCTACTTTGCCGATGAGGCTATTATTACTACGAATCCTGAGGTTTCGTCCGTTCGTGACTCTGACCGTATCCTGGGCATTTTGCAGAGTAAGTCCCGTCGTGCGGTAGAAAATCTTGAGCCTGTTAAGGAGCACTTGCTAGTAACCCGCTACAATCCTGATCGGGTGACACGCGGAGAAATGCTTAATATTCAGGATGTCGAAGAAATTCTGGCGATACCACTGATTGGTGTCATTCCTGAATCTACCTCTGTATTGAAAGCCTCCAACCAGGGGGTACCGGTAGTATGCAATACCGAAAGTGATGCCGGTCAGGCATACAACGATGTGGTTGCCCGCTTCCTTGGTGAAGACATACCACACCGTTTCCTTGAACCCGCCAAGAAAGGGTTCTTACAGCGCATGTTTGGAGGAATAGGATGAATCTTATGCAGCTATTCCGCTCATCACGCAAAGAAGACAACAGCGCCGCGATTGCCAAGGAAAGGCTGCAGATCATAGTAGCCCATGAACGGAACAGTCGAAGTGGGCGTGATTTTTTGCCAGCCATGGAGCGGGATATTCTTCAGGTTATTCAAAAGTACATAGAGATCCAGCAGGAATGTATTGACATCAAGCTGGACTCTCAGGATGGCTGCTCCATTCTGGAGGTGAATGTTCAGCTGCCAAACTGACGGCAGCTGAACACCTTCAGCCATTTGCCACCTTGATAATCCACTGCTGATAGAAAGGTCTCAATGCGCTCCATCCCAGACCGCTGACATCTGGAGCGATAAGTATCTCCCCCTGTTCTTTTCTTCTGGCTATTTTTTCAAGATGGTCGGCCAAGGCCTTCGCTTCTTCCGGCTCACTTTCAGAAGATGGATAGCGAAAGCACTTGGCAAATAACTCTGGGTATGCAAGGCGATCGGGAACCACAGGAACACAACCCGCTGCCACCGCCTCCAGCACAGCAACCCCCTGAAAGTCATGAATAGCGGTAGACAGCACCACATCACTGGTCTGGAGCAATAACCGATACTCCTCAGCACTGTTGATGAACCCCCAGTAACCAATGTTTTTAGAAAGCACTTCGCGCATTTCTGTATACACCGGTGGAACCTGACGAAAGGCCTGTCCGACGACATGTATCTTGAAAGGCACTCCACGGCTATCAAGAGCCTTCAGTGCGTTGAACATACGTTCAGGAGCCTTGTCATATTCCCAGCGGTGATTGAATACAACCTGCAATACATCACGACAGTTATGTTTCTCTTTAAGAAAAACATCATCAGGTAGCGGAACAGGCAGAACAGATGATTTCTCCTGCAACAGGTCGAGAATATTACCAGGCACAAAATCCGGCAGTTTCTTCAATAACTGCCGCACACCTTCAAGAAAGGTTTGTCGATTATAGGCTGAATTGAAAAGCACTTGATCAGCTGCCAGGGCCGTATATAAGTTCAGCATCAATGGCTCGACGGTGGCATTTTGCTGACCGGAAGCTGGGTAGGCAAACTGGTTCTCATGGAAATAGCAAAGTACAGGCACATTGGCCAAGGCTGGTACCATCCCTTTCAGCGCCGACAGGTCCGTCATTGAGGTACATACCAATAAATCATAGCCAGCACTGAGCACTTCTCTCTTCGAATACGCCCAGGTAAGGCTGTTTCCACGCAGGCGCCAGCTAAAATAGCGGGGAGGTAAGGTCAGTACTGTCCAGTCATATTCCGGAAAGGCCCCCACCAGCCCTTTACGCCAGTACTGGTGACTCAGGGCATCATAAGCCGAAAGCAGAAGAATTTTCATTCATCGTCCTAATGTAAACTTGCGCAAACTCATCCCATCACGAAATGAAATAAAACATATCTTTGTAGTAAGATCACAACTTCAATTGCAAGGTAGCCCCATGAGCAAAGAACACTTTAATCAGGAGCTTATCCAGTTCCTAAACGCTTCTCCAACCCCTTACCATGCGGTAGCCACTATGGTGGCTAAACTTCAGGAAGCGGGCTTCCAGCCATTGAATGAGTCAGACTCCTGGTCTCTCAAAGAAGGCGGAAAATATTACGTAACCCGTAATGGATCTTCCATTGTTGCGTTTACCATGGGCAAAACCGAGTTGGGCGCCAGAATGGTGGGAGCACACACTGATTCTCCCTGCCTGAAAGTAAAACCACAGCCAGAATTGAACAAGCACAGCTATTTTCAGCTAGGCGTAGAGGTTTATGGCGGTGTCCTGTTAAACCCATGGTTCGACCGTGACCTTTCACTCGCCGGCCGTGTCCAATACCTCAACGATCAGAATCAACTTTGCCATCAACTGATCAATTTTGAGCGCCCTATCGCCATTATCCCCAGTTTGGCCATTCATTTAGACCGCGAAGTGAATAGCGGCCGTGCAGTCAATCCACAAAACGACATTCCCCCGATCCTTTTCCAGCTCGCCGATGATGACAAAGCCGATTTCCGGGAGCTACTGAAAGAAGAACTGACACGCCAAGGTCACAACGACTGCCAGAAAGTGATGGAATATGACCTCTCTTTCTATGATACCCAAAGTGCTGCCGTTATTGGCCTGAAAAACAATTTTATCGCCAGTGCTCGACTGGACAATCTGCTCAGCTGCTATGTTGGTCTGGAGTCTCTGATTAATCACAAAGCATCTGACGCGACTGCTCTTCTGGTGTGTAATGATCATGAAGAAGTTGGCAGTGTCTCAACCACCGGTGCTCAGGGACCATTCCTGAAGAGTGTACTGGAAAGAATGTATGGCACAGGAGAGTCTCTGACCCGGGCCATGAACCGCTCCATGTTGATTTCAACGGATAATGCCCACGGCATCCACCCCAACTATGCCAGTAAGCATGACGAGCATCACGCACCAAAACTGAATCAAGGAGCTGTCATCAAAGTTAACGCCAACCAGCGCTATGCGACTAATGATGAAACCTCTGCACTTTATCGTACGCTTTGCCAGGCTAGCGACAGCAAAGTCCAGCACTTTGTTACCCGTACCGATATGGCCTGCGGTAGTACTATTGGACCACTGACCGCCGGTGTACTGGGTGTACGCACACTGGATCTTGGGTTGCCAACATTTGGCATGCACTCAATCAGAGAGCTGGCTGGGAGTGATGACGCCTTCGAACTCAGTAAAACGCTTTCCCTTTTTATGACTTTGGCTGAACTGCCATTCACCGAATAATTTGCATTCTGCTGGCTCTCAAGTGAGGGCCAGTAAATTTCTAGAGATAACGTGACGTGATCCCGCACACTAACGAACTCTCCACCCTGATAGGGTCCTGGCTGCATGATTACTTGGAAAACTCAAAACGACAAAAGTTCAGAATCACCCAATATTACTCAATAGCTGGCTTGTGAATTCCCACACTTAACAATACCTACGCACCCGACGTTCAGACGGACTACCAGCTTTGCCTGAGAAAACTTTTTCTTTTTTCAGGTCAGCCAGTTCATCATGAAGCCTTTTATGGTTATGAACCAACACTTCAAGTCTTTGACCGTTAGATCTCAGCCTTTCCTGATGTTTGCTCGCACTTAGCGATAAGGACTGAGCCTCTTCACCATCAGCGCCCTCTAACATTCCCATTTTCCTGGGAATACCTGAAAGCCAGCTCTCCCTATCATCAAAGGCCTGATCCAATCGATAGGTAGACGATACTAACAAAGGTAAAATACCTCCCATTTTCTCATGTAATTGTTCAACTTCTTTGAGATACCATTCCAGCCTATCCAAATCATCCCCAGACAAACCCTCTGATAAAGAAGCCAAACTGGCTTTCAATCCATCAATCGAAAAGTGCTGCTGCTCAATTGGCAAGCTCCACTTATCGTAAAACAATTCTGTTACTTTATTTGCCTCATCAGATATTTGTTCCAATTCACAAGCTTTGGTCTCTAATTGATGATCTCTAAAAGAGCATGCACTTCTAAAGTCATTAAATATTCTATGGCTCTTACGGATAATTTCTCTAAAACTCAAATAATCCCGGTCAAAGCTTAATTGTTTGAACTCAACTTCAATCAAGGCCAGCCTGCAGGAAAAAGTGATAAGTGGCTTCCCTCCCCTAGCCAAAACTCTCTCGTAGAGAGCTTTTGAGCCATTAGTATCTCCGCTCCTAAACAGTTCGCAAGCACGATCGCACATCTTCTCATCGGATAGTATTGTTTCCACCTCGTTCGGATCTGGCACTCTTTCAGGTGTTTTCTTATCGTCACAATGCTCTACCCCCTGTGACTTTTCAGAATGAAGAACGTCCTCTCCATCAATAATTTCATCCTCCAGCTTGGAACGCCGCAATGCCAGCTGCTCTCCTCTCATATCCTTGTATCGAGATAAAAAGTGATGTTGACTGGCCTTTACATCTTGCATCCAAGCCATCCTGTCGACAGGCTCATAACCTTCATTTCTATGAAACACATAATTAGAAAGATTGAAGAAAGCACTATAAAACTGATCAAAGCACTTTTTAATCTGATTTTTTTGCAAGGTTATACAACCATCTTCCGCCAGCCTTCTATTAAAATCCTGGTAAAGATTCATAACCAAAGTATTCTGATCTCTCTCACAAATTTCGAAATAGCGTGATATTTTGTCAGCCAACTCAGAAGATATAGTCAGCGGCACTTTATGTATGAATGGAATCAGCTTACCTAAATCAATATCTTTAAATTGAACCCCCATCATAAAGTCAACTACCAGTACATTCAGAGTACGAAAGAGTACCTCACTAACACTGTCATTGATTCCACCCAGAAATTCTTCAAATGACCTTGCAATAACAGGATCAATTCTGGCAAAGATACTTTCAATTTGAAGAATTGAAAATGCTCGCTCCTCTTGTGAACAGCCTCTCGATATTTGATAAAGCCTGTTCCGAGCATCCACCAAAAGTTGCAATTCAAACTCACTTAAAGGAACCCATACGTGCTGAGACCTATTTTCACCAATGGATTCCACAACTCCCTGAAAAAGATCAACGAAAATATTCGAATCCCCCTTGCTAATAGCATCTATCAATAATCGTAGTTTTTTCCTCATGTCCGGAATTGAAGACAAAGGAATCGAAAACTCTTCCTTTACACGTTGCTCCACTGCTAGTTCAATCCTGGCAGTGCTACGGTGTGTTGAAGAGCCATTCTTTAAGAGAGACAAAGCGGCAACAGATGACGAATTATTCTTGGACCTGGCGTCTTTATTTTTGTTTGATTCAGCCCCCATGCCTGAAGAAGCTAACGAGTCTTGGGAACGGCCATTCCTTCTTCGCCTTCGGCGCCTGCCCATTCGTACCGACTCAGTATCACTTGTTCGTAGTGATGATCCTCCCGCTGCTGACTGCAGCTCTTGAACCAAAATACTGGCACTGTCTTGTTCAGCCCCAGCTGAAAATGACTCAGGAGCGGTTACATTAGATTCACTACCAAACACTAAAGCCTGATTTTGATACGTACTATAAGGATCAGCAGATGCAGGCAGCATACTATTGATTACAGGCATTAGACATCCATTCACATCGTAAAACGGCACTTCACGATGTGAATGGTCAGAAACTGGCTGCATACTAACCCTCATTTCACCAGTGTAATTACTGTAGCCAAAAGGAACCGTGGGTTGATAAAACGATTCACGATGAAAACTCCCCCCTTCGGGCAGGCCCATAAAAATAACAGGCTGATGCTGTATTACCTGCTGCCCATGAAATACGCCACCAACTCCCCCCTGCAGATTATAGTGATAACTTTCAACACACTGAGCACTGTGCATATAAGAGTTCTGATTATGATTAAGCCGTAATGCAGGGGGGGAGCCAAACAAAAGGTCATTCTGCATGGCGAGGGGAGGTATATTGCTATGGACCATTGATGGATGAACCATTGTCACCATGCGAGAAGGAACTATTGCCGAAGTTGAAGTTTGTGGATGCCAGTACGCAGAAGGCCTAAAGCCATAATAAACTGTACCATTATACTCAATACCGGGGTCTGACGGCCCTCTTCCTGATGCCGGTGTAGAAGCTGCTTGAACCTGAGAACAACCATTTAACATACAGACAACCCATGACTAGTAGTGAATTAGTGTCATTTCTGGCTTTTTGGAAAAACAAACCTGGCTGTAACTAAATCAAAGGCCTGCAATTTCATTAGAAACCGCAATCTGCCAGGGAGATATACTCCCTATCGTCTTTTGAAAACAGTATTCCATTTTTTGCAAGCTAGAATCTGAACACATATCGCCAAGGAAGTTCCCCCTATTGATTTACTTTACTAATCACACTTGAAGATAAATATTGGAGAGGTCACCCTGTAAATTACCCCCCTTACAGATTACATTTGTTTGCAAAACGCAACGCAAACCCGCGTCATACGTACAATTTCAGACTCCAACTTTGCTGCCGATATTGCTAATCTTAATGATGTCTATAGACCAGCCACCATCACAGGCAATCCCATGAAAGTCCAACCAAATAACCGACCAGCACTGCGCCCAGCCTCCAACTCCCAGAATGTATTTTCAATTCACCGCAGTACAATTAATCCGGTTAAACCGTTGTTAAAGGCTTCTACGACACTGCCTACTTCAAAATCATTTGATGAAACTGGCGGTTTTATCAAAGGCTACAATTAATTCAAGCGCCAGATTAACAATATCTCATCCATCACGGGCGTGTTAGACAAGTTCAACACGCCCGCTGAATACCATATTCTAAATCTCACGTACCACCTTCCCTCCAAATCAATCATTGCTTTTTCTCAACAGCCTTGTTGGAATAGGACTTATTCCACGGTTAATTGTTTACGAATTAACAATCTGATTTACATGAGGTTGTCAGGGCACAGGGATACAACTGCTGTCATCCGGAAGATGACTGTATTATGCTGTATTCAGTCCCACGGAATACTCAAGAGTTTGACAGCCTGAGCGATGACTTGAGTAATGGAAAGTGTCTTAGCCGTCAGGTTACTACTGCGCCAGGAAGGCACACTTCAACAGACAGAATGACACGGAGCTAAAGCCTCTATGATATCGAAACTGCAGCCAGCCAAAAGAGTTCTGCTGTTCTTTTCGTCGCTGCTTTTCACAGTACTTCTCACAGGCAATCTTGCTCAGGCCGTAGATAAGGATATCAGCCAGCCCGTCCCGGCTCTGACGCCCAATCTTCAGCAGGCCATTGCCAGCGTTCATGTGGTACAGCTGCTTTCTAGAAGCCATTACCGGAAAATCCCTCTTGACCAGGACAGCATGGAGAAGGTATTCGATCGTTACCTGGATCGGCTAGACCCAAACCGCAGTTTTTTCCTGCAATCAGACATTCAAGAGTTTGAACCTTACCGGAAAAAGCTGGGAGACTCTCTGAAAAGTGGCGACCTCAATCCTGCCTTTGCCATCTTTAACCGATACCGGGAACGAGCAGAAGAGCGCGCTCGATTCATGCTTAAGCAGCTGGACATCGGCATTCAAGACCTGAATCTCAAGAAGAATGAAGACTTGGTCATTGAGCGCAAGAATGAACCCTGGCTTACCAACAAGCAAGCCCAGCAACAACTTTGGGCCAAGCAGTTTAAAGACAGTGTATTAAGTCAGAAACTGAACAATAAGACCGACGAAGAAATTATCACTCAGCTGCGCAGAAGGAACACGAACCTGCTCCGCAGGCTGCACCAGAGCAAAAGCGAAGATGCCTTCCAGACCTACATAAATGCCTTCGCCGGTATATATGACCCTCATACTCAGTACTTCTCTCCCCAGACAGCTGAAAACTTTGACATCAACATGAGCCTTTCACTGGAAGGAATTGGTGCCGTGTTATCCGCAGAGGATGAATACACCAAAGTCGTCAGTGTTGTACCCGGAGGTCCTGCAGAGAAAGCCGGCCAACTAAAGCCAGGTGATAAAATCGTCAGTGTTGGACAGGGAAAGAAAGGCGACCTGGAGGATGTAGTTGGCATGCGCCTTGATGATGTCGTCAAATTAATTCGTGGTGCCAAACACACATTAGTACGCCTTGAGATAATCCCAGGCAGCAGCAAAGACAGCAGTACACGGGTTTACGAAATTGTCCGGGATCGGGTCAAACTGGAAGAGCAGGATGCAGCCAGCAGGATCATTGAAGTACCTGTGAATGGGAAAAAAAGCCGCATAGGTGTCATTGAGCTACCGACCTTTTATATTGACTTTAAGGCTGCTCAGGCAGGGGATCCTGACTATAAAAGTACAACCCGCGACGTTCGCAGATTGCTTGAGAAGTTGAAGAAAGAGAAAGTCGATGGACTGATCATTGACCTTCGCGGTAATGGCGGGGGGTCATTGCAGGAAGCCAATGAGCTGACTGGACTGTTTATCGATAAGGGACCCACTGTTGTCGTGCGTAACAACCGCGGCCGCTCCGAAAGACAGGAAGACCCAGACGCGGACCAGCTTTATGATGGCCCAATGGTTGTCATGATCGATCGCCTCAGCGCCTCAGCATCAGAAATTTTTGCTGGTGCTATGCAGGATTATGGCCGGGCATTGATCGTCGGAAGCCAGAGTTACGGCAAGGGCACCGTTCAAAGCATTCAACCACTGAATCATGGACAACTGAAATTGACTCTGGCCAAGTTCTACCGGGTTTCCGGCCAGAGCACGCAGAATCGTGGCGTTATCCCCGACATCATCTTCCCATCACTTTATGATGGACGGGATATCGGTGAAGACACACTTCCCGATGCGTTGCCATGGGACAATATCTCACCGGTATCCTATAGACCTTATGCTGATTTCAGCCCCTACCTTCCTGAACTGCAGAAAAAACATGAGTATCGCACTCGTAAAAATGCCGATTTTGTATACCTTCATGAGATGAAAGACTACTTCGAGCATTATGAGAACCAGAAAAAAGTTTCTCTGAACCAGGAAAAACGGCAACTTGAGTTACAAACCATGCGTAGCCAACGCCTTGCCATTGAGAATCGCTTGCGTAAATCCCGAGGCCAGCCTTTGCTGAACAACCTGGATGAGCTCGAAGAGATTAATAATCAGGAGCTGGAACAGAAGAAAAAAGATAAAGAGCCTGATGCCTTCCTTCAGGAAGCGGGTGTCATCCTGACCGACATGGTGAAGGCTACCAACAATAAGCAACTCTTTACTCGCCGCTCTGGCTAAAATCTTCTTTCACTTAATAGAAAGCCCGCTATTGCGGGCTTTTTAATGAAAAGTACAATAATCAAACTTGGCTGACTGACTGCTGACACTATCGATCTGGTCTATCTTTATTTAAGGAACCTCAAGCTCGAATAAGGCAATACCATGATGGATGCACAGTTCAACGATCTTTCCAGCCTGTTTTCCCAGCTAGGAGTCTGTCGGACTTTGGGGGCTAACTAAGAGAAACAGGGCTTAAATTCTGAAATTTTCCGAATCTGGCTTCAACAGAAACTTTTTTTGATTTTTGCCCTCTTGACCCAATTCCAGATGTGAATCAAAAACACCCTGTTAATGGCTAAAAAAACCATAGAAATAGAGATTTTCTGAGCGTCTTTCAGCATTAGGCTAAACATTTTCTTCAGGTTAAAGGCCATACACAGAAGTGTCCATTCTGCAGACACTGCTTCAAGACCGCGAACTAGAAATTGACGGTAGCCCATCACCTCTTTCTGTATCCCAAAGGTGGGCTCAATTGTACTTTTCCTCAAGGCATATATCGCCCTTCCTTCCCGCGTCTGCAAACGCCAGCGCATTAAATCCAGAGCCGTCACATCATCGCCTTCCGGCATCGGTTCATCAGCCTTGAAACGCTCCAGTAAGGGCTTGTTATGGGCATCCCGCTTTTCAGCAATGTAGGGAATGGCACCGAAGTCATGCACTGCAGTTACTGACGAATTGCTGAAATATCCGGTGTCAGCAAGTAACGCTTCCGGTTTGCCGATCCATTCTGATCGAGCAGCCAGTACTTCAAGAGCAGGCGCTATCTGTTGTTTGTCATTCGTCGCCTGAGTAACATGATTTTCAACAATAAGACCACTCTCTGTATCCACTGCTGCCTGTACGTTATACGCCTGCACATAACCGTTGCTGGTCGGCATGATCCGCGACTCCGAATCAGTCAGGTTAACCTGGTCTTTGTCTCCGGGACCGGGCGTTGGGGCTTTGGGCTCTCTCCCTCGTGGCTTTTTACCCGTTTCCCTGATGGCATCACGACGGTCGACTTTTTCCTTATGTTCTGCAAGTTCCTGCTGATAGCGCTCTTCGGCTCGTCGTTCAATTTCAGCCTTGGCATCGGCAATAACCTTGAGTCGATCTTCCCTGCGTTTCAGTTCTTCAGGAATGGATAATTCATCAGGCAGCTGTTCGGTATTGACCTTATCCGCCATTTTTTGAAGCGCTTCTACTTCTGCCTTTAGTTGTTCTTCAAGCTTGCATGCGTGCTTATAACTGAGTGCCTTATGTTTGCTGGCATTGGCTTTCATTTTGGTGCCATCAAGACTGATAGAACCCATCTTCAACCAGTTGGCTTCGCGGGCAATCAGTAATATCTGAACAAACAGAGAACTGATTTCTTTACGGAACCGTTTACGAAAGGTATTGATGCAATCATGATCCGGATGTTCGTTAGCGCAGATGTACCGAAAGGCGATGGAGTCATAAGTTGCCTTCTCAAGCTTGCGGCTGGAAAAGACGCCTGTCACATACCCATAAAACAACAAGGACAGCATAAGGGATGGGTGCCAGGCTTTCGAACCTACGCCTTTATAAGCCTGAGTAAAAGCTGAGAGATCCAGCTGTTCAACAATCTCAACAACAAAGCGGGCAAGATGCACTTCTGGCAGATAGTCCTGAACACTGGCAGGGAATAAGTCAGGAGTATTTCGGTCAATAGGCCTGAAAATCCAATTTTTCATTGATGGGGTATCTGCCAGAAAAAGTTATGTTGGGATTGTACTCAAAATTTATGCAAAGTCCGACAGACTCCTAGGCCTTGAGACAGAACCAGAAGCCATTACCCACTTTCTCAACCAGCATTCACTGAAAAAAAATGAGAAGCTGGAAGATGCAGATTTCTGGAATACATCACAGAAGGCTTTTCTTGTGGAAGAAAGAGAGTTGGATGCTCAATGGTGTGAAGCCATTGACGAGCTGGATACACTGCTGAGGCATTAAAAGTCTACGCCATGTGCGACTTTTAGGTTTGCATAAGGAGACATGACTGATCCTGCTTTCTGCTATTAAAAGCAGTAGAAAGCAAAGAAGGTTTCAGTCATGCCCGTTGAAGAGTTTATCACTACAGTCTACTGCTTGATCGACGATTTGGTAAAAGAGCTTTTTCCTGTACCACTGCGACTTCGAGGGTTTCCACCAAAGCTCACTGATAGTGAAGCGATCACCATGGAAGTTGTCGGTGAATGGCTTGGGCATCATAAGGACACTGAGATTTGGAAGTATTTTACCCGACACTGGCGACACCTGTTTCCTGACATTCCTTCACGCTCGGCATTTGTCAAACAGGCCGCCAACTTATGGCATGTGAAACAACGACTGCAAATTCGTATAGTCCAGATGATGCATGCAGATAATGCAGATATCCATTTAATCGATGGTTTTCCGATTGATGTTGTCGTCAGAACCCGTGCACCACAGAGCCGTATCTTTAAAGCTGAGGCTGGTTATGGTTACTGCGCTTCCAAGGACAAGAAGTTCTATGGCTTTCAGGGGCATTTGCTGGTTGAAGCACGAGGGATTCCTGTGGGTTTTACTCTGACCGCAGCGAACGTAGATGAGCGTGATGCAGCCTATGACATGCTCGAGACCATTTCTGGCCTCTTGCTTGGCGATAAGGGCTATATAAGGCCTGAGTTTAAAGCTGATTGTCAGGAATTAGGTATTGATCTTCAGACGCCACTGAGAAAAAACATGCAAGATGAACGTCCGAAGTCGTTTGTAAAGCTGGTATTACGGGTACGACGGAGAATAGAAACAGTGATAGGTCAATTGACAGAGCGCTTTGAAATAGAAAAGTGCCATTGTCGAGATAGATGGCATATGACATCACGTATCGCTCGGAAGTTACTGGCACATAATATTGGTTCTTATCTGAATATAATTGCTGGTCGTCCTGCAATACAGTTTGAGAACCTTATTTCCGAAGATTAAAAAACGGAAAGCAAATAATTGCGTGATTTTGAAGATACAACTTGGACTTACCATCATGCTAGCCCGGATATTTCATAAACGTGCTCCCGTTCTCGCTTGTCCTTTGCCGCCCTAAGGGAGTTTTGCTCGGTCGACCGTACTCCCCGGTACGGCACTCCCTCACAAAATCCCTTAGGGCGACAAAGTCCTGCCCGAGATTCGGGGCAGTTTATGAAATATCCGGGCTAGTAATTTGAGATAGTTTCAGACAAAGTCGCACATCGCGTAAGTCTATAAACAACAAAGATCACAATGCGCACAAAGAAAAGCGTTTCACTCCATTTGTATGCATTGTGATCTTTGGTCGGTCCAGAGCCTGATGATCTTTTCGCAACGCTCTCAGTGCCCTGAGAATAAAGCTCAAATACCTCCCTGCAAATCATCTAGTGACTTGTAGAAACGTCCCCCAACACTTCAGCAAGGCTTGAACGGGAAAGCTGCCCCTGTAACTGTCCATCATCATCAACCACCGGCAGGGGAAAGTCTGTGTCCAATGTATCAGGAATCACTGACTCCAGAATCGAGTCCGCCTGAATAGCAGGCACCGTCTCAATCAAGATAGAACTTACTTTCTTATGATTCCCCTTCAGCACTGCCTGTTCAAGGGTCTGCTGAAGAATAATACCCTGATAACCCTCATCATTAACGTAATAGCCAAAGTCCTCAGACGTCTTTTTCATCTGACTCAACGCTTCATCAATGGTTTCCGCAGTAATCCGACAGGCCGGTGGCTTCATCACAGTTTCTACCGTCAATGCCCGGGCACGATTCACGTCTTTAACAAACGCTTCAACATATTCAGTAGCCGGGTTCAACAGAATTTCTTCCGGCGCCCCTTGCTGAACAAGCTCACCATCTTTCAGAATGGCGATACGATCTCCCAACCTCAGCGCTTCATCGAGGTCATGAGTAATGAAAACAATGGTTTTATGGAGCTTGCTTTGCAGCGCTATCAACTGATCCTGCATTTCACTGCGAATCAATGGGTCCAGAGCCGAGAAGGCTTCGTCCATCAGCAGAATTTCCGCATCAGTACAAAGCGCCCTGGCCAAACCAACTCGTTGCTGCTGACCACCCGATAACTGTGACGGGTATTGCTGCTCATATCCTGCAAGCCCAACCGTATCCAGCCACTGGGCTGCTCTCTTCAACCGCTCCGGTTTAGCAACACCTTGAACCGATAGACCATAAGCAACATTGTCAATGACCGTTCGGTGAGGCATCAGACCAAAACGCTGAAAGACCATGGACATCTTCTGCCGCCGGAAACTTTCCAGCTCTTTGGCTGAAAACCGGGTAATATCGGTTCCATCAACCAGAATCTCACCCTCAGTCGGGTCAATCAAACGATTAAAGTGGCGAATCAAGGTAGACTTTCCAGATCCGGAAAGCCCCATGATCACAAAAATCTCACCCGACTTTACCTCCAGGTTGATATCCCTAAGTCCAAGCGTATGCCCTGTATCAGCAAGAATCTGATCTTTGGACTCCCCCTGATGAACACGCGACATCACCTTTTCTGGCTGCTTTCCAAATAACTTATAAAGCCCGCGAATTTCAATCAACGGTTCGTTCTTTTCACGCTCAGGCATGCTCAGCTCCCCCCAGATGTTTCTGGGTTCTGCGGGCATAAGCCTGAGAAACCCGATCGAAGATGATCGCCAACGCAACAATGGCAAGGCCGTTTAACAGCCCCAGTGTGAAATACTGGTTAGTAATCGATTTCAACACTGGCTGCCCAAGGCCTTTGACCCCAATCATGGATGCAATCACCACCATGGCCAGCGCCATCATGATGGTCTGGTTAATCCCGGCCATAATGGTTGGCATTGCCAGAGGCAACTGGACCCCCCATAACCGTTGAAAAGGGCTGGCACCGTAAGCAGTGGCTGCTTCCAGCACCTCTTTATCAACAAGGCGAATCCCAAGATTGGTCAGTCGAATAACTGGAGGAATGGCATAAATAACAACTGCGATTACACCGGGAATCTTACCAATTCCCAGCAGCATTACGACAGGAATCAAATACACAAATGCTGGCATGGTCTGCATGATATCCAGCATTGGAGTAACAACCTTCTGAACCCGGTCTGAGCGGGCCATGGCAATACCAATGGGAATACCCAGCACAAGGGAGAGCAATGTACATACCGTGATAACACTCAGGGTCCTCATGGTATTTTCCCACATACCAAAGTACCCAATTGCCAGAAGTGAACAGACAACCCCTAAACACAGTTTCCAGGAGCGGCTGGCCGCATAGGCCAAACCAGTAATAACCGCCAGTATCAGTATCCAGGGGGAGCTGATTAACAGATTTTCAAACCAGACAAGAAAAGAAAGTAAAGGGTCAAAGAAAGACTCAATCAAATCGCCATATTCACGGGAAAATTCCCGGTAGGCCCCATCCAGAGACTTTCGCAAAGCGATAAGGTCACTGCGATCCATATCCGGAAACTCAGTAACCCATGATTCCTTAGCCATACACTTCAGCCTTTATTATGCTCTTTTATAAGAGAGAAATGGCGGTGGTCACAAAAAGCGAGTTACGCAAAACATTCACGTAAAAGAATAGGCAACCACCCTTGCAAAACAGGCAAGTGATGACCTCAAAGAGCAGAAAGCTCTTGTTTTACTTTTTCAACAACATCTGCAGACAACCACTGAGTCCAGATAGGCTCATAGTTCGTCAAAAAGTGTTCCATTGCTATCTCACCATCAGCCTGATTTTCTTCCATCCAGGCCAGAAGCTCGTTCATTTGCTGATTAGTAAATGATCGTGTTGCCAGGTATTCATACGCAGCAGGCGCCTTAACGGCAAATGCCTCAGTAGTAATGGTATTGACTGGAGAAGGGGGATACATGGTTACTTTTGGTGATTCACAATCTTCTTTGGTAGTACAGGTCAGGTATTCATTCACATCGACACCTGAACCGAAGTCAACCTTAACCATTTCGTACTTACCTAGCACAGCAGAAGGTGCCCAGTAATAGCCAAACCAGGCTTCTTCACGTTCATATGCCTTGGCAATTGCACCAGACATACCTGCACCAGAACCTGGGTCGACCAGGTCAAAACCATACTCTTCAAGTTCAAGAGCCTTGAACAAGTTTCCAGAATTAATCTGGCAGTTCCATCCTGCTGGACAACCATAAAAGGCGGATAAGCTTGAATCTTCAGGGTGCTTGAATATTTTCGCCTTCTTTTTAATACCTTCAATGGTTTTCAAGTCAGCGTCTTTCTCGACCATATATTTCGGCACCCAAAACCCTTCCTCACCACCTTCTGAGAGGGAGTTGCCCGCATAACGAAGGCGTTTTTCCTCTACGCCTTTATCAAAAGCCTGCCGCATGGAGTTACTCCACATTTCCGGAGCAATGTCCGGCTCCCCCTTTTCAACCATAGAGGTTCCTGTAGCCATGGTATCACCAGGCACCAGCTCAACATTGCAGCCAAATACATTCTGAAGGATAAATTGATCAACGTGGGCTATGAGTGTTGCCGAGTTCCAGTTCATATCGGCGATGGTAACGTCGCCACATTCATTGGCAGAGACGGCCGCGGATAACGGTAACGACAGTGTAAGCAGGGCTCCAGCCGCAAATTTATTTTTTAGCATTTCTGTACCTGATTTATTATAAGTCCTTTACTGGTGCCGGGTAGTGCCTTTTTAATTCTATAAATTGACGTGAAAAACTGGGAATAAGAATTTCTGCTGTGGGGACGTTATCCGTAGATAAATAAGCAGAAATTTTTAAGCCCATTTTCCAGCGTCATGGACAAAACCGTACTTTCCCGGACACCGATAGGGGCAATAACTTACACTTCTAATGATTAGATTTCAAATTACTTTCAGCTTCTCACCACCAGCCCCATCCAAGAAATAGAATAAAAATCAAACAATTAAGGCTCTGTACCACCAATATCCAGAAGCGGAGCAGCATCGATAGACTCAGCATCCATCATGGCTGCAACCCTTTGCAGAGAAGACAGCACCTGCGTTTTCTCCCAGGGCTCAAGAGCCTCAAAACGTTCAATAAACTTTTCATGCAGAAGAGCCGGTGCTGTTGCCAGTACAGAACGACCAAGCTCAGTCAATCGCGCGTTCACAATTCGTTTGTCACTGGCACTTCGGACTCTCTCAAGGTACTGTCGCTCTTCCAGCCGGTTCAGAATGGTGGTTACTGTGGCCTGACTTAGCGATACATCCTGGGAGATCCGTTTAACCGTTACGTCACCCAGATCGTTAATGGCCTTTAACACCATGATTTGTGGCGTTGTCAGGCCACAGGCCTTGATCATGCGCTTAGAGTGAAGATCCGTTGCCCGTATGATCCGTCTTAGAGAAATAAGTACGTCAGTCCAATAACATGTTTCAGTCATACAATCTACTCAGCAAAGAGTTTCAGAAAACAAGCGTGCCTATTTGCCATAAAATAAACAGCAAAACAAACACAATTTGATATCAAATAGTTTGAGCTGTAATATATTTCGCCTAGACTCCTAATGAAGCTGTAAACAGGATCCTCTTCATGTTACTCCCCTCAGAGCGTTGATGGGCTTCTTGCACATAGTTCTAAACCCAAACGATCAAATTGATTTTGACCACTCAGCAAGAGCCTAAAACATGTCCCAACCGGAAAACTCGATGCCGTCCCGGCAAACGATCAATCCTCCCGTATTCTTTGGTTCAGCCATTTTAATACTTATATTGGTAGGCTATACGGTTTTTTTTCCTGACGATGCCAATAGCCGTTTTACTCACCTGCAATCCAGCATTATGACCAACGCCAGCTGGTTTTATGTCATGGCAGTCGCCCTGATTCTCCTATGCGTAGCCTTTCTGGGCCTGTCCCGATATGGCGATATAAAGCTCGGCCCGGACCATGCAGAACCTTCATTCAGCTTTGGCTCATGGTTTGCCATGCTCTTTTCTGCCGGCATGGGTATTGGCCTGATGTTTTTTGGTGTAGCCGAACCGGTGATGCACTTCCTTTCACCACCACTGGGTGAACCAGGTACCGTGGAAGCGGCCAAAGAAGCCATGAAACTCACCTTTTTCCACTGGGGCCTTCATGCCTGGGCTATATACGCAATAGTGGCCCTGATCCTTGCCTTCTTTGGTTACCGGCACAATTTGCCACTCACCCTCCGTTCCGCCCTTTACCCCATCATTGGTGATCGTATTCATGGTATCCCCGGCCATACCATTGATGTGTTTGCCATACTGGGCACCATCTTTGGGGTCGCAACGGCCCTGGGCTACGGAGTTTTGCAGGTAAATTCTGGCCTTAACTACCTTTTTGGTATCGAAATCAGCACGCAGGCGCAGGTTATTCTGATTGTTGTCATTACCGCACTGGCCACCATCTCCGTTGCAACTGGCCTGGATAAGGGGATTCGACGTTTGTCGGAAGCCAATTTGCTTCTGGCATTGATGCTGTTAGTGATGGTGGTATTACTCGGACCGACCGTTCTGCTGTTGCAGATGTTCGTTCAAAACACCGGTGGTTACCTGTCAGATATCGTCGGTAAGACATTCAACCTCTACGCCTATGAGCCCACAGAGTGGCTTGGTGGCTGGACGTTATTCTATTGGGCCTGGTGGCTCTCCTGGTCTCCTTTTGTCGGTATGTTTATTGCGCGCATTTCCAGAGGCAGAACCATCCGTGAATTTGTTACCGGAGTTCTTTTCGTACCAACAGGTCTGACACTGATCTGGATGACCGCTTTTGGTAATACCGCTATCGATATGATCATGCATCAGGGGATGGCCGGTTTGGGTCAGGCTGTAGAAACCGATGTACCCGTCGCTCTATTTAAGTTTCTGGAATATTTCCCGTTCTCAAACGTTCTGTCGATGATCGCTATTGTCATGGTGGTCATCTTTTTTGTGACCTCCTCTGACTCCAGCGCTATGGTTGTCGACATGCTTGCCTCGGGAGGTAACAGTAAAACCCCTATCTGGCAGCGGGTTTTCTGGTCCAGCCTGATTGGTGTTGTAGCCATGGTACTGTTACTGGCAGGTGGCCTTCAGGCCTTGCAGACAGTAACCATAGCCTCTGCCCTGCCTTTTTCCATCGTGCTTTTGGTGTCAGCATATGGCTTACTGAAAGCACTTGCTGTTGATGCGGCCAAAAGAGCGAGCCTGGAAAAAACAACACTGACCCCCAAAGTGGGGCATAAACCGATTCCCTGGCAGAATCGACTAGCCACTATGGTCAGTTATCCCCGCCGGTCCCATGTCAATCGCTTTATACAGGATGTTGTACTCCCCGCCATGGAGTCCGTCGCATCAGAGCTCAGTAAACAGGGCGTAGAAAGTACAATACAGCTGGATACTGAAAAGCAGATACCCAGCCTGGTCGTACTCCACGGCGATGAAGTGGACTTTTTCTACAAAGTCACACCACGCTCTTACCTTCAGCCCAGTTTTATGCTGGACGAAGAAGATGAAGAAGAGCGCAAATACTTCCGGGCAGAAGTTTTCCTCAGGGAAGGTGGCCAAGGTTACGACATTATGGGCTGGACCAGCGATCAGGTGATTGGTGATATTATCGATCAGTATGAAAAGCACATGCATTTTCTTCACATGGTTCGATAAGACTGACCAAGCCAAGGGTCATCAACAGCTCTTACCACGTTTTACGAGCTGTTGATGAAGTGTTCTGAAGTTCAACATCTCATTACTATGATCACACCAGAATCCACACAGAAAAATGTCTTTGGCAAGCCATTAAAACCATGTTGCCTGCAAACAGCGACCGGCTTTTTTCGAGATGGGTTTTGTCATACGGTTGAGCAGGATATTGGCATGCATACCGTCTGTGCATTAATGACGGTCGACTTTCTGGAATTTTCACGATCAAAAGGCAATGATCTGACCACTCCAAAGCCCGAATGGGGTTTCCCCGGATTAAAAGAAGGTGATCGGTGGTGCCTTTGCGCCAAGCGTTGGAGCGAGGCTTTTGAAGCTAAAGTGGCACCGCCGGTATTTTTAGCATCCACTCACATCAGCACACTTAAAATCATCCCGATGGAGATTCTCAGTAAATTCTCTGCCGAATAAATAACGCTGTCATTAATACTCTCTGATATGAATACGAGGTTACAAGCCATCCCTGACTGTAAACCATGGCTTTATTTTATTTCATATAAGAGTACACATATTCAAACTTCTGGCTTGAGAGACTGATCGTCGCGGTTGAATTCCATGAAGTATCACGACGCTCCAGTAAACCATCCACTGAAAGATGAACATTACCTCTGCTACCACTACTGGTCATATGACCATAAATATGACCCGATAACGTTTTCCCATAGACGCTGATCTTATCAAATCTGAAATTAAAATTAACACCACTACAAACATTGCTAAGATCAGAATAGTTTCGGTAAGGAATAACCAGATACTGTTCCTCACGGCCTCTTCTTGGCTTCAATTTAAGCCTTAAAGACATTAAACCTGCATCATTAACTGTTAAATAAACAACAATTTTGTCCACACGAATATTTTCAGCAACTACCTGACTGTATGCGTCAAAACGATACGTTCCCGGTGAAATTGAGCAACTTGTAATGGGCGTAAAATCAGATGGTGTATACGCGGGCGGTGGCTCAGCAGGGTATGGAAGCGGCGGGTACATAGGGGGGGCACTGGGGTATGTGGGAGGATTATAGGCTTCAAAACCGATGCCTGCAGCCAAAACAATAGATGGAAATAAAAGAAAAACAATCTTTAGAAACTTCATTATTCTAACCCATTCAGAACGTTAATATCAGTTTTTTTAGACTTTGAAGAATAGGCCATTTTCTAAAGAAAACTAGAAAGCTCTATAATAAGAAAGACAGAATTAATAAATAGCTGATCATAGAAGCGTCTCATTAAGAGCTATTATCAGTTGCAATACTTTAATTTCATATTCTAATTTCTATAAAAGATCGATAAAGGAACGGCGTATGCGCCGTTCCAAAACTAGTTGGCTATAATTTAAAAAGCCAATCTCTTTATGTTAAATCACCCAGTTTATCCTGAGTTCTAAGCTCAAAATCCGAAGCATCATGACGATTTCGCAGCTGTTCAGATGGTTCTCCCCAAGTCCGATTAACCATTTTCCCTCTTTGTACCGCCTTACGACGCCCTATCTCTCTAGACCATCGTGCAACATTATGATAACCGTCCACCTGAAGGAACTCTGCAGCTTCGTACAATTTTCCATCAACCAGGGCCCCATACCATGGCCAGATGGCCATATCTGCAATGGTGTAATCATCTCCACAGACATAAGTATTCGTTTCCAAATGCCGATTCAGTACATCCAGCTGACGCTTAACCTCCATGGCAAAGCGATCAATAGGGTACTGATATTTCTCTGGAGCATAGGCATAGAAATGACCAAAGCCGCCACCCAGAAACGGGCCACTGCCAACCTGCCAGAACAGCCACGAAAGACACTGCGCGCGCTTTGCAGGCTCTTCTGGAATAAAAGCATTAAATTTTTCCGCCAGGTACAAAAGAATGGCTCCTGATTCAAACACAGGAACCTCATGACCATTGCTTCGATCTACCATGACTGGAATCTTAGAATTGGGATTAATATTCACGAAACCTGAACCAAACTGATCTCCCTCCATGATCTCAATCAAGAAAGCATCATACTCTGCCTCTTTGATTCCAAGTTCCAGCAACTCTTCAAACAGTATGGTTACCTTTACACCATTAGGCGTGGCCAGTGAATAAAGCTGGAACGGATGCGTGCCAACAGGAAGCGGCTTCTCAAAACGGGCACCTGCAGTTGGCCGGTTAATTCCACCAAACTGGCCACCATTCTCATTTTCCCAAACCCACACCCTGGGAGGAACGTACGATACATGTGCCATGGACAGCTCCTGGACCTTTGTTAGCCGGAAAGAGTCCACCATAAGACAATTCCAAAAGAAAGGTAAGTGCGTTTCATCATCAAATGCAGAAATTAGAACAGGGAAAATGGTTTAAACACCATGAAGTAGAAAACAGCTATCGTAGCAATGAATGCCAGAGCCCCTAAACCATACCACCAATTCATTAAGCGTCGGTGTCTATATGACCACTCTGTCATTAATAAGCGGCTGCCCAATAATGCTTGCTCGGCCAGAGCAGCTACCTTTAGCTGGATAAAAACGACCGGAATCCAACAGAAGCCAATAAAAATGTACAAAACCAGCGACACTAATAGCCAATGGGCAGAAAAGGGGTAGCCTGACAGATATATCATCAACACCCCCGTTAACGGCTGAATAATTATAGCCGGAGTGGTAAAAAGCCAGTCAGCAAATACTACATTTTTAGCCACCATCGCAAGGGTGCTCTCTCTGAATGATTGAAACAATAGTGCTCTATTTTCACAGCTACTATGGGAACACCACTCATAATAGTTAACTGTCATGCCCGCTTCTGTTATTTCCAGCTCTACCAAAAGCATCGTTTTGCAAATTGAAGTTTCTATAGATTCAGGCAACATGCTGAATCTTGAAGATAGTTTACAGCGTGCACTCAATGAAGCCGGGCAGCTTGGAACAAAAGAGTTATTGGGGCTATTTGAATCACCCAATAAAGAACCTATCGTCGTTAATCAGCAGAAGTGGAACTACAAAGGAAAGGTTCTTAAGCACTATGAAACCTTATACGGTCGTATACCTTTGGAGCGCTCCGTATATCAGGGTGTCAGAGGTGGCAGTACTCTGGCAGCACTTGATCTTCGTGCCGGTATTATTGGTTCAGCTACCCCCAAATTTGCCAAGTCTATCGCCTGGAAATACAGCCAGATGCCAGCGCCTGCGGTAAAAGAAGATTTTGAGACCAACCATCAAAGGACGCTTTCAAATTCTTATATCAAGCATTTATCGGACAGAGTAGGTGCATTAATTGAAGACCAGCAAGACACTCACTACCACCTTCCTCCACTAAAAGAGCCTGTTGAAACAATAGCCATTGGTCTGGATGGAACCTGCATGCTGCTTTGTGAAGAAGGCTGGAGGGAAGCCATGTGTGGGACATTGAGCCTATATTCTGCAGATGGAGACAGGCTCCACACGATATATACAGCCAGTTCGCCAGAGTATGGTAAACAAAGCTTTATGAGCAAGCTCGACGAGGAGATTGCAGATCTAAAACGACTCTACCCAAATGCCACATACATCGGGGTAGCTGACGGGGCTAGAGAAAACTGGAGTTATTTGAAACAACATACCTCTGGGCAGATACTCGATTTTTATCATGCATCTGAATATTTAGCTGGAGCAGCGGAAGCACTGTTTCCAACCAGTAAGGCGAAGCGACACCAGTGGCTTGAAGACAGGCTACATAGTTTGAAAAACAAGCGTGGAGCAGCCAAAAAAATCCTTCAGGAAATTGAATCAGCCGAGCTCCCGAAAAAGACAATCGCACTGACAGAGAAGCGCTACAAAGCTGTGAGCTATTTTACAAACAATCACCAGTTAATGAATTATCATCAGGCGCTTAAACGCCATTGGCCAATAGGTTCAGGAGTTACTGAAGCGGCTTGTAAGACTCTGGTAAAGCAACGATTATGTGGTTCTGGAATGAGGTGGAAAGCAACAGGAGCGGAAGTGCTTTTGACAACAAGAGCACTGATCCAGAGTAAGGGGCGCTGGGAACAACTTTGGTCTGAGTTCATGACTGGAAAGGTTGAAGCTAACCTATGAGTCAGTTATCAAATTGAGAGAGCACCCCACTAAACGTTAAAGAATTTTGAGAGTAAGTAGGCTATGCCTTTCTCTAGCCACCATACAACTTCTCAATAGTTATTAAGCGAATGGAAGAAGGAACTCATGCGGGCTACTTTCTGTGACTACTATCATTTTGTCTAATGTTGGGGGAGTTAAGACCTGATTAGACTTCTACCTCATACCCCGCCGAGCTCGGGGCAGTACCTTTTATCTCCCCATCCTGAACAAATGCTTTTAGCCCAACTCCTACTGACTCCCCTTCACCCTGACTACTAACTATCCCTTAACTCTGCTTGACTGATGCCATTACCGTTGTTGGCTTTGATAAAGGCGACTACTCGGGAGCCTTTAGGTAAGAGCGCTTTGAACTGTTGCCCGATATTGGTAGTTGCCATCGTTCCTTATCCCTTTGCTTTTCAGAAAAGCAAAAAAAAGGCAATACTCGAAAGCATTGCCCTTCTGAACCTCATTTTATGCGAGGTTGGAAACTACAGTATTGTAGTCTCGACCATTACAGTGGTCGAATATCTTCAGCTTGTGGGCCTTTCTGACCCTGAGTTACTTTGAACTCAACACGCTGACCTTCTGTCAGTGTTTTGAAGCCATCACCTATGATTTGACGGAAGTGAGCAAACACGTCTGGTCCGCCGTTTTCCTGAGCGATGAAACCAAAACCTTTCTCTTCATTGAACCACTTAACTGTACCGGTAGTAGTAGACATAGTCATATCCTGTAATTTAATAATCAATGTGCCTTGTGATAAGGCGGTGGAGCTAGAAGCTTGTTATCACTTATGAAGGATATGGCGAGCTATTACGCCCGGAACATCAAATCTTTGCATAAAAAATAAATCACACTTTTAACGTTCCGCCATTATACAGAGTAGTATCCTAATCGCTATGGGCACTTCTATTCAATCGTCAACGCAAGATACTCAGCCATTGGTGTGCAGGTGCCTAATAGTGCCTTTCCAGCTGGACTCTTTGGATGACTCTGCTTCGTTCAGCCGTGATATTTGTAGCCAGACAGAGGGCTTGCCAGTTTCCGTTCTCTCCTAATAGCGTATCCTGAACTTCCACCAGCATCCCCGGCTCAATTAACCCGGGTGCCGTGTTGGTATCGGTCAATGGCAGTTCAATGGTGGTAATGCTCTGGTGGCCACCCTTGGCCAGCTCATTTCGGCCTCGCTCGGTATTGACCTGCGTTTCCGTGAGCCAGTCTTCCAGAATATCGGGAGCCGGGTTATCGCCATTGCTTCCGGTTCGTTTGACGTTGACCGCCACGCCTGCATTCGTCCCGGAAACATAGACCGCATTGTAAGCCTGCTCTGGCCGCCAGTTGGCACTTAAACTAATGACCATGCTCGCCGGAACGATCTTGTCCAGCGTCGCTGTGTTCCAGTGCCAAGGGCTGGCAGGATAACGTGGCTGTATGCTCACCTGGTCGTTATCACGACTTGGGATGATCACCGATCCAGCTGTTGTGGCTATCTTGGCCACAACCTGTATTGCGGTCTGGTTCTGATAGCTGAACGAGCCTCCGGGCATGATCCAATCCGGTGTGCTGTAGTCGTTCAGGTCGGGATAGGTAGCTGTGAAGCCGGTATTCGCCAGTTCTTCAGTAATGGCCTGTTTAGCGTTGAGGTTGGCGCTGTTGCTCTTACTTCTCTGTGGCGCATAAGGCGATGCCAAAAGCTGCGTTCGGCTGCTGCCATAGAGTGTGTAACGCTCATCCCCGAACCGTCTGTTTGTGCTGTAACGCTCAATAATGAAGATCCACTTCCAGCCGTTGATATCGACCTCGATCTGCTTCGGACCGTTCTCGTCCGGTTCCACCAGTGCGATATTGGAAGCGCCCCAAAGCTCTCCGGTAAAGCTCCATGAGAAGCTATCAATATCCAGACTGATTTCCATTGAGGGCAGTTCGAGCGGTGTCAGGGCAGGCAATACGACGGTGGTGATAACGTTCATAAGCAGATAACTCTCCCTGATCTCTGGCTGCTCTGGCTCCGGCTTTTCCACAATGTCCGGGTCTGTCTCGCCGCCATAGTTGCCGGTTACGCTCTCATCCTTGGCTTTCTGGCCGAAGCCCCACGGCAGGATAACTGGCTGATCCTCGGCTCGGTTGCTTTGGAAGATAGAGGAACGTTTACTATCCCTCGGCTGAATAACCTTGGCCTCAATCCTGCGTCCCATTCGGAAGTAAACCGCAGGAGTCGCTTCGGGCGAATAAGGCTGACCGGAAAAACGGAAGTTAAGCATGCTTGCTCCCGGTATCAGATAGCCGAACTTGTCTACCTGGTGCGGAGGGCTAAATTCATCAACACGGCGAATACTGTTTTGCTTTTTCCGATCTTCAGGCCTGCCTGTTTGCCAACGATCAACTGCACTCTCATCAGTAGCCTTTATTGAGTGATCCCAACGTTGCGAGTGTTTAACATCCTGCAGGTTGGTATGTTTCCAAAGGCTACTTTTTGAACTGTGTTTGGCAACCGACACGCCATGACTAAAACTGACAACGGCACTCTTTTTAGTCACCTCCCCCCAAAATAGCCCCATTGGCAAGGCTTTCAAAGGCGTTGCCTGCTGGCTAGTTTGTGTCCGGCTACGACTAACGGGCAAACTTACGCCATAGGCCACCAGACTGCTCTGCTGGCTACTGAGGCCGGTATCCCACCGCCCTTGGTAAACACTGACGACCGAAGGCGGTGTGACAAAGGCGTATTTCTTTTCTGGATAGAAAGCGAAATCAGTAACCGGCACATAAGGATCGAGGCCGAAAATGAAATCAGCTTTGTTTGGTAGGTAAGCCATCGTTATCAGCTGGCAGGAATGATGGTTGGGATTATTGGACCGTGTACCAGTGGACGGCTAAACGGTTTTGCTTTGAATTGAGCAGTACCTATCGTCTGGCTCGTATCAGTCTCGTACCACCAGACCGGTTCTGTATTGCCAGTGGTGCCAGCGAGTGTGCATTGGTAGACATAGCCTTGAAAGTTTGCAGGCCTGATAACATCACCGACAACATAGGCTGTATCCGGTTGCCAGACAGAGCCGTATTCGTCCGTTGCCATTACTATTACTGCGCCCTCGTAAGGGCTGGTATCCAAGGTATAGGTTCCATCAACATCGCTGCTGACAGTGCTATCGAGAACAGCATGCTTGGTCAATTCGCTATCGGTCACTGCCAACTGCGCCTCGGTAATAGCCATAACTCTTCGGGCAACAAAAAGATCATTCTCTGTAATGACACCCTGAACCTGTGTGGTGTTGCCATTGCCGGGAATGATAATCCCCCCGGCTCCGGCATCACCACCGCCACCACCAGCTGAAGGGATAGCATTACCATCAGTCCAGATGACCTTTGTATCATCGGTATTAGCCCATGTTAGACTGCTGTCTATGTTATTGCGCCGGGTAGCGACTTTTAGAGGTTCAGCCACATTCTCAAAATCAGAGTTCCATATCGTCTGATAGGTACTAATTGCGGACGCATTTTTTACTGGCGATGAGTTATAAATATTGGATAAGTGAAAGTCCGTGATTAACAGACCTGCTGCAAAGGTATTCGTCTTAGACGCGTAGCCCAGTGAAACTTCCTGATAACTATACCAGGGAAAGGTATAGTTTTTACTTGATTGTAAATTAACAACGGTATCTCGTGTGCCATTGATGTGCATGACCAACTTATCAGGCGTATAACTCCGGCTCGCATTCATAGTGATTACGATTTCAACAGGCACACCTGTCGGCAATAGGGCAGTTGATTCTCCCTTTGTTCCTACACGACCATCACTAGACCTTTCCGTTCGATAATGTAAAACCCCATTTTCAACCCAAATGTCTGTCCGATAAACAGAATTACCATTTGACGTTGCGAAGCCATCTACATTAGAACTTACGCATTGACAGCTCTGATAAAAGATGGTCTCAGCCAGTCTTTACCATCAGAGAAGCTCTTAATGAAGTCCCAAATAGCATCCTTGAGCGCATCATTCTTAACGCGATAGATGCTACTGAGAGATTCAGATACTTTCTTGGCCTGAAGGCAGGCATACCCAAAGATAGAGGCAAAAATATGGTTCCTGACCTGCTGCTTTCCTCTCACCTGAAAGCGCTCAATACTGCAGAGTTGTTTCAGCGCCCGGTGATACTCTTCGATCGCCCAATGGTGCAGGTGAAGTTCATTAAAGCCTACCTGTGGTGATACCTCTGATCCAGCATGGGGTGTGTAGACGACGTAATGGCGCAGCTCGTTTTTTAGCCGCGTCCGGTACAAACGCACAGAACCAAAATTACGTAGCCAAACGGTTATTCCCTCTTCAGGAATCTCCAGGCTCTGCACTTGTTGGTAGTCACCCTTTTGGATAGAAACAGTACGGTTGCTTTTAACGGCAAACATAAAACCCAGACCGTTGTTTTTCACAGTCTTCAGGTTTGCGGCACTGCTATACCAGGAATCCCCCGTAACAAATGCAGGTCGTAAGCCCCATACAAGTACTTCTTTCAGCATCTCGAGAAAATAATCATTTTTGGACTTTCCGTCCGCAGAGTCATAGATACGGAAATTGACAGGAAGGCTATAGCCTTTGATATCGGTGTAATAGAGCGTTATGAGATTAATGCCCTTGACGGCTTTATGATGCTTGCCCGAGTAATGATAGCCGATGAATGCCGTGTAGTTACTGTACGGCTTATCCAGCACCGTATCATCAACCGATAGCGTGCCCCCATCAAGAATCAGCCTTGCGGCTACTTCCATGAAAAGGTCATTGGGAGCAAAGTCTTCACGTTGTAGAAAACGGTTAACGCTGTGGTGTGACATATCTCCGATCTCACTAAGGCGAGTACAGGTTGCTGATTTCGGCTCACACAATAGAAACCCTGTATATTTCGGCAAATCACACCCAGCTGTTGTAGGTCTTGTTATCTTTCTACGCACGACGACATCCGCTATTTTTTGCTGATCTAGCAATTTTTACAGCTGCCTGTCAATGCGAAAGTCCTATACATTTAAAAGCGGAACACTTTTTGTCGCCGTTGACTCATGCAAAATCAACGTCATTACAAAATGAAGTTCTGAAACAGACGAATTAAACGCCTCATTATCTGCAGCATAAATTCGAGGCGTAGATAGCTTTCCTGCAACGTTATCTTCGGGAAACCATATTCCAGCCATTAGTCAGCATCCCCCCTGATCTGTAGCGTGAAATCGTCGTTGGTTTCTGTCCCCTGACCAGCGAGAACCGTCCGACAAATCCAGATAGGTGCAAGGCAACCATCGGTATTAAATCGAATAGCGTTACCGGCTGCCCAGCCAGTTCCCCAACCATCAGCCCGGATAGTGAAGAAAGGCACACCCGTTTCCGGGTTAAGTGGCGCTGCATCAGCAATGGTGTTGCCGGTTGCGATGATCCCGAGCTTTTCTTCAACAATCTGAAAGGCTGAACCACTGGTGAAGATGATCGCCCACTTGCCATAGATGGCTCCCTTGTTGGTCACTTCCACGGGATAGTTAATGGTGTTGTATTGGGCGGTGGTCTGATCCCCTTCCCGATGATCCGTCCAGTTCGGGTCGCCGTTATCCCATACCTTCTGGCTGAAAAAGTTTTTTACTCTCGCCTGAAGGTCCCCATACACGACTGCACTGCTCACCGTAGTTTCGGAGGCGGGTAAATCCCAAGGCACCGGGGAGATAATAGAAAGATCACCATTGATCTGAACGTCACTTAAAACGCTCATATGCTCAACCCGATCCTTAATGGTAAATGGAGCTGTCAGAGGGCTGCTGCCAGCATCAATCAGGCTCAACGGATCGGCAAAGGTAACGGTTCCAGCCTCTCTATCGACAGTGTATTGATCGCTGGCCAGTTGAGCCCCGCTGCTGTCTTCCACGACAATTTCTGCCTGATGGTCACGAGCCAGGTTAATCACCTGACCGGCGGTTGGTGTACCTGCATCGGTGCTTGCCGTGTGGCTGATGACTACAATATCCCCGGCACGATAGATAGGGACCCGTCCATCAGGAGGGAGACGAACCGGATCGAGCCCGATCAATTCCGCATCGAGCGGCAGGCTGGTTTCTACCACGCAGTTATAACGAACACTCTGCGGGATAACATAAATAGGATCAGTGCCATCGGTAAACTGAAGCTCACACCAGCCTGTGGTTACGTCGATTTTTCCGACCACTTCTGCGGTATTGAACTCGCCATTAAAATCCGCCGTTGCCGTGATAATGTCCCCGTTATCCACCCGAACCGCCGTTAGCTGCAAGCTGCCCTGACGGATCGGAGCACCGGGCGTTCGGAAGGCGACCGCATCAATCTTAAAGCCAACGCCAACGGTGGCCGCTGCCTGAATGGTTGCAGTACTGACCGACCCTTCTGGATAGCTCGCCAATGTCGCCATGCCACCGCTGTAGTCAACCCTGCCTACCTGAACCCCGGCATTGGTTTCGGTGCTCAGGTTTTTATAGAGCGAACCGTCCCGATCAAAATAGGTTTCACCGTTCCATTCAAAGATCACGCTGCCGGGGAGTAGGACGGTATTGTCCATCAAGGGCAACAGATCAATGGTCAGTTCTGGTGAGGTAATGTTCTCGTTATACGGTGCATGGGCGAGGTTGCTCGCCTGTGCAATGGCGGTAATGGTGCTGCCGTTGAAGGTTTGGGTTTTGGAGGTGTTGGTCACGTCCAGCTTTCGAACGTAACCATTAAACGTCTGCTTGATGACGTATTCAGGATAGGTGTACTGCTCCAATGCCAGAATGGTGAATGCCCCGGTCTGGTAATCAATGCTGCCAGTGACTCCCCGCCAACCACCCGTTGTATCGTCGCTAATCTGCTTGGCCACGTTCCGGGTGGTTTCATAGGTAGTCCAGTCATCCTCGTTCCTGGTTTCGCTCGGTACGTTGGACAACTGCTCGACCAGAAATTGCAGCTGAATAGAACCTGGGAGCAAGGGAGCACCGGGAATGGTGCCACTCATTACGCCCTGACCATCCACCGAAACAATCACCTCGCCACCGGCACTGGTGCCTTCTTCATAGGTCAGTTGAATCTCGGTGCCGCTGTCGGGCAGAAAATCCAGCTTAAAGCTCAACTCGCCGGGAGCGTAATGAATGGCACCGTTGCCGTCTCCAATCAGCAGGCCGTTACCCTGATCAGTCAGGGTTTTATTCTCACCGAAGGAAACATACGTCACCGTCATCGAGCCGGGTTTGATGCCGGGTTTCTCGACGGTATGCCGGAAGGTCATATCATCCACAGGCACAGAGCCGGTTCTGATTGTCACCTCATCATCATTCTGCGCCACGTAGCTGAAAACGATAGCACTGTCAGGATCGGGCAAAGCATCCAGAGTGATTGCAGCAGAACCCGTTGCAAAGATAATGGTTCCAGAACCAGAGCCTTCCATCTGGCCAGCGCCGGTATCTCGAATGTCCTGCCATTTACCGAGAGCGATATAGCTGACCACCAATGTTCCCGGCCTTGGTTTGGCCTCGGCCATATTCAGGGTGTAGTTAAAGCCCCGGTTCTGGTTGGTGATTGGAATAGCCCCACTGATCGCAGTCCCGGTAATGGCAACGGCTGGCTGATAAGTCGCATTGGCGGTGGCCATGGTATAGCTGCTCGCTCGCCAGACATTAATCTCCCCGAGGTCATAATCCACGGTTAGCTTGCTGTAATTATTGGTCCCACTTTTATGGAGCAGATGACCCGCACCGTCATCTTCAAAAGTGCCGCCATCGAGCGACAGAGAAAGCGTTTTAGGCAGAACGCCACGCTGGACATAAGTTCGGCTCTGGTTGCCGGTAATATGCACAAAACGACAGCTGACCGAACGGGTAGTGCCAGCGGTGGCCACCATCGTTTTCCCGGTATAGCCACCGTATTGATCGAGCAACGGGCTTTCGACCTTGGCACTCGGCACCAGTGGCGCATAAACCGTTTTAGACTTAACCGTTAAGTCGCCAGCGGTCACATTGGCACTCAATGGCTGAATGCCGTAATAACGGGAGGTATCGGCTATCTGTGTGCCATAAATGGAACTGGTTTCTTCCTCGGGTTCTCCGGGGACCGGCTGCGCTCCGACAAAGGTTGTTACTAACGGAGCACTGATCTCCATTTCTACCTTACGCCGGTTAAAATCGACGTACTCTGAACCGTTGTGATAGGTAAACGTGACCACCGAATGGTCAACAGCAGTAATACGAACAAACTGGCTCGTTAGCCCATCGGGAGTGGTGAGCTTATAGACCTCGCCAATTTCAGGAACCGCCCATTCCTCCCGCTGATAACCAACAATGGTACGCTGACCTTCCAGCTGATCGCCTACCAGTTCCCAAGATGCCTTAATGCCGGGGACAACATAGCTTTCTATTCTGTCTCTGGCATCCAAACGCTCATCGGTCTGACTGTCGGTATTGAATAGCAAAACACTGACATGCTTATCCTTAGGAGGCTCGGTCAGGATCAAATGACTGCCGAGATAAATGTCATTGTTATCGGTGCTGATAGGGTGCTCTCTCAATTTGATAACTGACTCATAGGTTAGCTTCAACCTTTCCAGTCATGAACTCAGACCAAAGTTGTTCCCAGCGCCCCTTACTCTGGATCAGTGCTCTTGTTGTCAAAAGCACTTCCGCTCCTGTTGCTTTCCACCTCATTCCAGAACCACATAATCGTTGCTTTACCAGAGTCTTACAAGCCGCTTCAGTAACTCCTGAACCTATTGGCCAATGGCGTTTAAGCGCCTGATGATAATTCATTAACTGGTGATTGTTTGTAAAATAGCTCACAGCTTTGTAGCGCTTCTCTGTCAGTGCGATTGTCTTTTTCGGGAGCTCGGCTGATTCAATTTCCTGAAGGATTTTTTTGGCTGCTCCACGCTTGTTTTTCAAACTATGTAGCCTGTCTTCAAGCCACTGGTGTCGCTTCGCCTTACTGGTTGGAAACAGTGCTTCCGCTGCTCCAGCTAAATATTCAGATGCATGATAAAAATCGAGTATCTGCCCAGAGGTATGTTGTTTCAAATAACTCCAGTTTTCTCTAGCCCCGTCAGCTACCCCGATGTATGTGGCATTTGGGTAGAGTCGTTTTAGATCTGCAATCTCCTCGTCGAGCTTGCTCATAAAGCTTTGTTTACCATACTCTGGCGAACTGGCTGTATATATCGTGTGGAGCCTGTCTCCATCTGCAGAATATAGGCTCAATGTCCCACACATGGCTTCCCTCCAGCCTTCTTCACAAAGCAGCATGCAGGTTCCATCCAGACCAATGGCTATTGTTTCAACAGGCTCTTTTAGTGGAGGAAGGTGGTAGTGAGTGTCTTGCTGGTCTTCAATTAATGCACCTACTCTGTCCGATAAATGCTTGATATAAGAATTTGAAAGCGTCCTTTGATGGTTGGTCTCAAAATCTTCTTTTACCGCAGGCGCTGGCATCTGGCTGTATTTCCAGGCGATAGACTTGGCAAATTTGGGGGTAGCTGAACCAATAATACCGGCACGAAGATCAAGTGCTGCCAGAGTACTGCCACCTCTGACACCCTGATATACGGAGCGCTCCAAAGGTATACGACCGTATAAGGTTTCATAGTGCTTAAGAACCTTTCCTTTGTAGTTCCACTTCTGCTGATTAACGACGATAGGTTCTTTATTGGGTGATTCAAATAGCCCCAATAACTCTTTTGTTCCAAGCTGCCCGGCTTCATTGAGTGCACGCTGTAAACTATCTTCAAGATTCAGCATGTTGCCTGAATCTATAGAAACTTCAATTTGCAAAACGATGCTTTTGGTAGAGCTGGAAATAACAGAAGCGGGCATGACAGTTAACTATTATGAGTGGTGTTCCCATAGTAGCTGTGAAAATAGAGCACTATTGTTTCAATCATTCAGAGAGAGCACCCTGCTGATACCGATAAATGCTTTACGCAGAGCGACATCACCAATGGTTCGGTCGATCCGGGAAATATCCTGAAAGAGGTTATTGACGTTGCCATCAATGACCTCGCTGCCAGTAACCCGACCGCCACCGTCTTCCTCATCGGTGAGGCGCTGGCTTTCGAAGAGTTTTACGTCGCTATTGGTAATAGCCATAGCAAATCCTTATGCTTGGTTGACATACTTGGAGAATGAGTTGTGAAAGGGAGGAACTTTT
Organism: Endozoicomonas sp.; assembly: GCF_965196975.1. Taxonomy (NCBI): domain Bacteria; kingdom Pseudomonadati; phylum Pseudomonadota; class Gammaproteobacteria; order Oceanospirillales; family Endozoicomonadaceae; genus Endozoicomonas; species Endozoicomonas sp. The sequence continues at coordinate 1,053,948 of NZ_OZ239981.1, read as the reverse complement.
TTTAAAAAGAGGTACTCTTATTCAGCTATTCGACAATTCAATAATTAATTAACTTAAAAAATGTTTAAATCAAATACTTCTACTGGATCAACAAAATTAGATTTATATGTTCTGGACCCAGAAAGATGTCGAGCTACTTCTAAAAATTCTCAATCTTTATTATTAAACAATGGTCGTTCCGTAGAAATAAATGATCCATTTCCATCAGGCCTTCTTTCATCAACATTCCCTCAACAAAACTCAGACTTGATTGATGCCATCTTTTTTTCTAGCGACTGTGTTTTTGACAATGTCAAAGTTGAAACCAACGATTTAAGATCCGTTAAATGGAATCAACTGTATTCATCCAAACCTATTTCATCTACATCTGACAGCTTTGCTTTATCACAATCAAGTGATAGACCTTTCAGATGTGATTTTGATGGGTGCGAAAAGGCTTTCAAAAAAAGATCAGGTTTAAAAACACACTTATTTATCCATAAACCAATATCAAAATACAGATGTAGCTATCCTGAATGCAGCGAGAAAAGTTATTTTCGAGATAAACACCAGCTTGATAGACACACCAGATCAAGACATACAAAAGAAAAACCTTATGAATGTGAATTATGTCATAAAAGCTTTACACGTTTAGATCATGTTAAAAAACATATGCAGACTAAAGCACATCAAAGCTAGTTCTTCTCACTCAAGCTTGATAGTTATTAATCTAACTTTAAGATGGTAATGGTCGCAGTCCTCTGGGTAGGCAAATGGTAAAACCTGCTGTGCCTCAACAGGAGCACCATTCGACCGATCAAAGATAACGGAGAATTGTCGGTTATCTGGGAGCGTCAACGTCATGGTTTTATTGGCTGCTTTGGAGAGAGCAAACAGGCTCTTGACCGTCAACCGGGATACCCAACCGGCCTCGCCATTGCCAGAGAGAACGATTGGCCTGCCATATAGTAGTTGCCCTTCCTGAACCAGCAAAGCCCCGGTCAGGCTTCGCTCGGTGGTTTGCTCGACGGGGTTCCATTCAAACTCATTGATCCAGAGCAGATCGTCCGGGAGGGTAATGGTATCCAGTATCATCAGACCGTCCTCATGCCTGCATTTTTCAGGGCTTCCAGCAGTTTAATTTCATCCGTTGAATCAATGCCGACATTGACCGCACCGCCGGGGTATTCGAGCCGGATAATTTTTTGTGGAGCCGGTTGTGTGGTTCGGGTGGTTGGTGCCGACGTACTCACCTGGCTCTCTTGGAGGATTTGGGCTTTTTCATTGTTGGCCTGCCGGATACGTTCGTTGTAAATCTGCTCACTGATCCGCAGGGCAGAAGTGATATTCTTGATCGCCTCCTGATCCCCTTTGGCGATAGCCTCGGCCTGCTGTGCCTTCAGATCGTCACGCTGCGTTTGATAACGCCGTTGCTCAATATCCGACTGCCTGCCCTGTAATTCATCCAGTTCATCTTGCAGGCTGTTGAGGGTATTACGGGAACTCTCCCCAAGGCTGGCCATGTTTTGCTCTGCCGAGCGAATAGCATTGTTGAGGCGGTCTAAATCCTGATTGTTCAGGAGGTTCATCGTATCAGCGGCTCGCTCACCCTGACGGATAAAGCTTCTCGCTGTAGAGCCGCCGAGCTCATAACTCTCTAACAGTTCTTCGAGGGCGATCTTCTGCTCTAAATACTGACTTTTGACATAGGCAGCATTTTTCGCAGTTTCATTCATCCAACTACTTATGCCGGTTACATCGAAGGTATAGGAGTGCTTTAGCTTGTTGAGCTCTTCTCTGGTTTCTTCGAGCTGACTTTTCAGTTCAGCAATACTGCTGATCGCCTGCTCAGTGTTGACGTTGCCCACGCCATTCACCGCCACAAAGGCATCGTGCGCCGCACCACTCATGCCCTGTAATTCTGCGGTGAGTGTATTGTAATGACCGGCCATGATTCCGGCAATGGAAGCGGTATCTTCAAGAGCTCTGTTTTGTTGCTCACCAGCCTCGGTGACTCTATCAATACTCTGGCTTGTGCCTTCCGCCTCTTTTTTCAGTTGCGCCAGCTTCTGGCGACTGGCCTCCAGTGCCTGGGTATATTCTTCCTGTGAGAGTGTTCCGGCAGAAAAGGCTTCGGCTAGTGCCACACCAAGGCTGGCTAATTCGATGCGGGTTTCAGCCGCGTTGATCTGGTTGATGGCATTCGCAGCATCGGTAAACGCCGCTTTGGTGGTCTCTGCTGCTTGCTCTGCGGTTTTGCCAGTCTGCTCAACGTCTGCCCGGTAACGCTCCTGTTCTTCTCGTACCTGATCCCAGGTCACCTTGCTTTCACGACGAATGTCTTTTTGTGCCTGTTCATGCTTTTTCGAAAGGGCTTCGTAAATACCCACCAATGCGTCTTTGGCGGCATTGGCATCTTCACCGGTTTGTTTGGCAAACTCTTTACCAAGAGAACGCAGGTACTCCGTCGTTGCCTGCATCTCTTTGGCAATGGAGTCAGCTCCCACAACCTCCGCCAGCTTTCCCCATCCGAAGATGATTTCTCCGATGGTATAGAGAAATGCGGTCGCAAAACCTTTCACCGCCAGCGTAAAACTGTTGAAAAAGAAAGTGACGGTATTGCCAGTTACCGTAAAGGTGGTTTTCAGCTTATCCATCACCGTGGTGAGGGTGGCAAAGCTGGTTTCTACCTTTGAAACAAACCCGTCAAAAGAAAGGCCAGACAGCGCCGATTGAATGGCCTCGCCCATGGCAATAAAAGCATCGCTGATCTTTTTCGCGAGAGCCTGCAAGCGACCGTCCTGATTCATCGCCTCTATTTTCAGGGTGATCGACCCGAGCAAATTCTTGGTGTACTCCAGAGCACCACTGTCCGCAATTTCAGCCAGGAACTGCTGCCAGCTGTCTTTCAGGTTGCTGACATAACCGGACAGCAAGCTCATATTGTTGGCCGCTGCGCCTTCAGCACTTTTACCAATTTCGGCAATCAGCAAAGCGATAGTATCCCGCCCCAACTTCCCGGCAGACGACAGCTTCTGCAACTCCTGCACATTTTTGCCGGTAGCCTTTTCCAGCAATTCCCACACCGGAACGCCACGCTCTACCAGCTGTAAAATTTCCTCTCCCTGAAGTTTCTGTTTCGCCCAGGCCTGACCCACGGCCAGTGTGATGCCATTCAGCCGCTCCATCCCGCCGCCCAGTTTGGAAGCCTGATCGACAATGGCCTGCATGGTGCCATCCATGGGGTCGAGGCCAAAGGCTTTTAGCCGGACAAACGCTTCAGAGACTTCTTCCAACTGGAATGGCGTGCTGCGGGTAAAGTCCTTAATCCAGGCCAGCGCCCGTTCACCTTCAGCCATTGAGCCCATAATGGCTTCCAGCTGAACGCTCAAGCGCTCAAACTTATCGCCCGTAGTCAGGATGGACTCTATGCCACGTTTGATGGTGTACAGGCCTGCACCTGCCGCGATCAAGCCAGCGAATCTTCTGGTTAGACGACCAATACCCGACGATGCCTGCTCGGCATCCTTCCTGATGCTCTTTAACCCAGAGCGTCTGAAACTCTTGGAGGCCTCCTTAGCCCGATTGCTGGCTTTTTGAAATGCCGCTGACGTTTCCCGAAGTTCCTGGGCAACCCGCTCCTGCTGTTGGGCCAGCTGGCGATTGGAAAGTCCCGTCTGCCCCAGACTTTTGCGCAACTCAGCCAGCTTCTGTCGCTGCGTATGGTAAGACTGGTTAGCTGACACCACCGCTTTACGGGCAGATTCCAGCCTGCGCTGTAGAGTCTTTGTGGGTTTCTCTGCCTGCTGATATTCCCAGGCCAACCGTTCAACCTTCGTCTCAGCTTCGCGAAAAGCCCGGCCAGCCTCACGAACAGCAGATGTCTGCTTTTGGAAAGACGACAGCAACCGTTGTTGTTTTTCCAGTTCAGTGAGTTGACTCTTGAGGGATTGGGCTTCCCCTCGCAGGGATTCCAGGGAGGCGGCTGACTGCTTAACCGGACGTGACAGGGTATCCCGCGCTTTCAGCACCAACCGAAGCGCGGATTCTTTGATGGAGGGCATAGGACACTCGGAGGGTTATTGGGCCAAATCCAGCTGCATAAACGGACTCAAGCCCTGGCCGGTAATGGTAGGATCCGACAGCACATCCAGCTGCAGAGGAATATTGGCAAAGTCATCGGAGATAAAGCCGAGGTTTTGAACCGGTGAGAACTTGACCCGATGCAACCGGATATTAAACGGCAGCCCTTCCTGGGCATCGTTCAGGCCTTCCATAAAGAGCACAAACTCTCGACCAGACTCCACCAATGCCTGAACCATATTGGCGGGTAGTGGTGTATAGCTGACCTTGATCCCCAGGTTATCAATACCACCACCGTCAATAACCTTGATGCCAGACTGAGTCAGTTCATAATCATCACCAGCAACGAGCGTAGTATCCAGGCTGTCTTTGACCGTGATGGACTGATTAAGGTCCGGTAGCCGTTTAAACGGAATCAGTTCATCCGCTACGCCATGGCTAACCAATGGCTCATCGGTAATCGCAGTAGTGCTTGCCTGGTTGACCGTCCCCCGCAATGCCAGAGAAATATTACTCGCCGTAAAGTCATGAGCCACCACACTGGCGGTAATGCCCGACACCCGACTGATCACATTACGGTTACCTCCGCCACCCAGGTAGTTTTTCAGCTCCTTGCGATCCTCTTCAAAACTGAAGGTAAACTCGCTGACATTGCCAATCGGCAACAAGGGTGCCGACAGGTCATAGGGCTGGATATGAATACTGCCTGCGCCAATAAAGCTACGATCCATCGTAGACATGAGTTTATCTCCTTATTGTTGTGCAATTGTGATTTCAGAGAAAGGTGGTATTGTTGTCGCAGAACTGTCCTGCCTTAAGTCTGCGGGGACGGCCTGCAGGCGACTTGCGCTCTATGGGGCTTTCTGCCGGATCTAGCGGCGCTGCGATCCCAGGACAGTTCGCTTCATCACACCACAATCTCAATCTGTAGTTTCAGATCAGCAAATGACAGATGAGCACTGCTTGGCGCAATATCAAACTGGGCCTCGCTGAGCTGAGTACTTCGGGCTTCTGGTACCCATCGTTCTCCCATCGAAAATAACTCTCGAATTGAGCGGGTAAGATCCATCAGGGCATAGGTGCTTTCTTCGTTCGTTTTGATGACAACGCTGATATTCAAACTCATCTGCATCTTGACCCGACTCCCCTGACGCCCCTGCTCCTGAAGTGATTCCAACTGAACCAGAATGGCAGGCTTGGGTAGTTCCTCATCCACCCCCAGTGCGGTGAAACCCAATAAAACAGTAGGAGTGACTTCCGTCAGGCGATAAACCAGCGCTTCAACAATTCTGGCTTCAGGACTCGATGTTGAAGGCATAGTTGAGCTCCTGCTCCATCAAGGTAGTGAACCGGTCGAGTAAAACTGGTTCCAGCTTTTGTAATACTGTACTGGCCGAGCTCCAGATTGAGACCGCTTTCTTTTCCAACGGCAATCCCATCCACATCATACGACCCGATTTTTTGGAACGCTGGAATTTATGCTGCCAGGTGTCTTTCCGCTCAAACACCATGGAGTGAGTGGCGTTGACGGGGCGCATCAAAAAGGCACCCTCCCAAAAACGACGGCCGGTTCGGACACCGCTTCTGGTCTGGATGGGATTGCCCAGATAATGCGCCGGTATATCCAAAGCCCCTATCCAGATGATCAGGCTGTAATTCTGCCCTGCCCGATCGCCAGGCTGATACAGAGATACTCTCACCCGCCCCAGGGATTTCAGCACTTTTTGAGAGATACTCTGCTGTCTGGCCAACTCCCGCAATATTCGCCGTTCGGCAAACCGGGAGAGCTTGCGTAGTGATCGAGCAATCGCTTTGCTGACTTTCTCAGGCGCATGATCGAACTGTTCAATGAGTTCATCAACGGTGCTGTCCAGCTCCAGATCAAGCTTCATGGAGCCCCCACCAGGTCAGCTGACCATCGTCTTTCAGTTTCCGATCAACTATCCATTGCTGATCTGCTGACTGGACTTCATCGCCACGCTGCAATTTGAGGCTCGCTGGCAACGTAATGGACGTGACCGTTTGCAAAACCGCTTCATACTGACCGGCAGGCACCAACGCTTTGGAGATGATGCCCCGGGTTTCTGAGAAAAGAGAGGCTCCCCGAAAGACCATCACCGGCTGACCAAAGGTAGCCAGTAACTGCCGGTTCAGTTCACTCAGTTCATCTTGCATTGGATCACCGCCCGGGGCTTCAGGCAGATCGGCAGCGGGTTGGACTGAGTGTGCAGCTGGACACCTTTGTCGAAGTCGAGGATTTTCTGTTTGGCGTACCTCGGCAAGCCAATGGTGTTCACCGTTTCGATAAAGTCTGCCGGTGCAAACCAGGTGCGGAAGATACCGGTGCCCTCCGGAATCACATACGCCTCATCAGCCTTGATGAAGGGAATATTGCCCACCTGGCCCCGATACTCTTCCCAATCAATGTCACCGAAGCGGAACCCGGATTTGGGGTCATTGCGCAGCAAGGCACTGTCCTGATAACGGTGGTAGGCATCTTTGACATAGTCGTGGCCAACCAGGGCATCATAAAAGTCCGCACCGCAGAACGCCCTCAGCCCTGAATAGGGTTGGGCACCCAGGGCCTGATCCACTTTCCGGCGCAGCTTCACACATTGAATGCGCACGTCAGTGGTTGCATCGCTGAACTTGAAGGTATGCGTCTGTTGGCTGACACCAAACTCCTGGAACAGGTCATAAATGACTGAGCTACCATCGGCATCGAGAATCTGACCTTTGATGGCGCCCAGCCGCAAATGCTCCAGAGTCACCTCATGGTTGGCATTCATCTCTGATAGCCGCTGATTCACCACCGTCCTTACCCCTTCCAGAGAACTCTCGGAGCCAAAAGCCCGAACATTCCGTACTTCATCCGCCACAATGGTGGAGTCGTAAGGGATATGAGGGATGACAAAACTGCGCACCTTCCGCTTACCACCCTTGGCTTGAGGCGCTGGCGCTCCGCGCTCCGAGGTAGGCAACAGAATCAATTCCCCGTTACGGGACTCCACCATGGCGGTGGTGGTATTGATGCCACTTTCGGTAAACAGTCCAAGCTCACCAATACGTCCTGGCTTATAGGGCAGATCGTTCAGCGTGGCCGTCAGGCTGGTCAGACTGAAGGCATCGTCATTGAAAATATCCAGCAGGCTCATGGGCGCTCTCCCTGTCGTAAAATAATATCCAGTGAAGCCAGCTCTTCGGTGGCCGTGACCTGTTGCTCTGCAGTGATGCCATCCGGCCAGACCAACAGGTCCTGATGCACCTCTGCCAGTCGGGCGATGATGACCGCTTCCCCACCGGTTGCATCGGTGCTGACATGATCCCAGACCACACCGGCGGCCATCTGCAGTCCAGTATCTGCCGCTGGGTCCAATGGTCCATAAACTGCGGTGGCCGTGTTTTTACCCAACACGGTGCCGGGCAGCAGCGTCAGATTCGCCGCCAGTTCAGCCTTCTCCCGGCTGATGCTGTTGTTTCCTTCGGACACGATAAATTCGCCAGCGTGCACCGGCTCTGTCATGACAGGCATGGTTTCAGTTCCTTTGAGGGTTGTTTATCAGGTAAAGCAACAAGCTATCTAATGAGGCATGTGTTTGTGATATATTCCTGTTCAAACACAACTGGGTTGTATCCATGATCATGAATGATCACTACCTGTTATCCCATTTGCTACGTGGGTGGTCTCTTGAAGGAGAGGCTACCCGAAGAGAGCAATCTTATCGGGATAACGATTTTGAAAAACTACCAGCGTTCCATACGCAGGCATCACCGTAACCGTTTAAAGAAAAACAGAAAGCACTATTGGCAGGGAAATCTGGATAACTCAGCTCTGGGGCATGTCGTTGATACGCCTTGCACCTGTTCCTGCTGGATGTGTGGTCATCAACGAAAGCATCTGGGACCCTCGTTAAAAGAGAGGTCATCTGAATTTCAGTTTCAGTTGGACCTACTCGATTTCTTTCAAAGCCCATAACGTCAAGCTGACACTGGAAACATTGCGCTGTTTCTTTTCCGGTAAACAGCATGGGTATCAACAAGGGGCTTAATCGTTTGACTCTGCTGATTTGGAGTTAACGTGTTATCCAATACGCAATCCTCCTTTGTCAGCAGATCAAATAACGCCGTTCTAACCTGCTCTGCCGATTTGCCTGACTGGATGAAGCCAGCGGCACGCTCAGTAGTCTGGGCAGCAGCACACAGAGATTTAATGGTTTCACACTCAGCAAGACGACGTTGAACGTCTTCGATCCCCTGATGAGTGCGGATAAAGTCTTCCGCCATTTCCGGATAACCGGCTTTATTACACAATGACATCACCACCAATGCATGAGCCGACGTATTTTCATCTTCCGGCTCAGAAGGTGGAATGAACGGAGGAAGTAATGGCTTAGGCACATGGTTAAAGACACTGAGATCAAAGTGCGCTGCCAGCTGCACCGCTTCTTCCACCACATCCACCAGACCATGCCCTTCCGCTTCACTGGCCGTAAACCAGGTTTCCTCATTCATCAGGTTGATGATTTCACTGACCTGCAGCCCACAGTTGGCCGCATAAGTCTGGGCAATCACCTCCGTGGTTTTGTCCAGCATATCCGCCACTTTGCGCAGCTCTTCGGCATCACCGCCGACCCAACCAAACGGGTTATGAATCATCATCAGGGCATTGGCCGCCATATGGATGGTGTCGCCCGCCATGGCAATGACGCTGGCAATACTGGCGGCCAGCCCTTCAATCCTTACATGGATATGTGCCTTGTGATGACGCAGGGCGTTGTAGATGGCAATGCCATCAAACACGGAACCACCGGGGCTGTTGATGCGAACCGTAATCTCACTGACATCCAGATCCTTCAGGTCATGAACCAGTTGTCGTGCGGAAAGTCCTGCCCAATCACCAATCACATCATAAATCAGCAACTCTGCTGGCTGATTTTGGTTAGCCTGATTCTTTAACATGTACCACGGCTTATTATTCAGGGGTTTCTTGCTCATCCTTGTTTTCGTCCTTGTCAGTAGTTGAAGGATCCTTCGAAGACTGCCTGCCATCGCTGTCGTACTGAAGGGTCAGCTCATCGGCCCGCCGATTGTCAGCAGCGATTTCGTCATCAATTTGTTCGCTGTCATAACCCTGTTCAGACACCACTTCTGAACGAGATTTGAAGCCACTGCGCACTGCCAAATTCTGGGCCTGCATATCCTGAACCGGATGCATATAGGGCCAGCCCTGAGCAATCCATTTCACCCGACGATAATCGGCTTTGTTTTTGTGAAATCGGGGCGCATGGATTGCCCCGCTGAGTACGGCCATCTCCAACCAGCGATTCCAGATCGGTCGACAGAACTGGAACACCAATTGATTGTGCTGAATTTGCTGAATACGTCGGCGGAACTCATTCAGAACTACCCGTAATGCCCGGTCACTGACGCCTTTCATATCGCCGGAGAGGATTTCGTATGGCAGCCCAATACCAGCTGCAACGGCCATTAATTGCTGACGGATAAAATCGGGATAATTGCTGGCGGCTCCCGGAGGTGTATTGAAGGTGATCTCCTCCCCCGGCGAGAGTTCCTGCATCGTGCCAGGCTCCATTGCCACCATGGGCACACCTTGCAGATCATAAACAATAGGCCGACCGGTTAATGGATCCACCTTTTCACCATCCGGAGCGGGCTTGGTGATAAAGCCGGTGAACAGGTTGGCGATTTCCTGCCTCAATAGCGTGGCATCATCAAACTTGTCGAGATGAAACATCCGTAGCAAAACCTGAGTCAGCAATGGCTGCCCTCTTAACTGACCGGGTCGCAATGGTTCATAAAGATGCAGTACCTGCTCCGCTGGAATACGACGCAGGTCAGCGGTATCAAGCGTTGTGTAATCAGAGGGATGCTGTCGATGCATCCAGTAGGCGAGCCGCTTACCAACGGCATTAAACTCAATCCCTGCCCGGATCTTATGACCTCTTTTCAGATCGTCGTTGTAATCCCAGGGAACAAACTCCGCTTCCAGTAGCTGCACTTGCAGAGGCACGCTGAGTCCATCGTATGGTTTCCGAGGCCTCAGTCGGGCAAAGCATTCACCGGCTTCCAGCATGGAACGCACTGCCAGTGATTGCTGGCCATAAAAGTCCAGCTGACCATCCGCATCAGATTCATCGGACCAATCCAGAAACAGTGCCTGCAGGTTTTGACGGAACCGATCATTGCTCGCTTCAGACTTGGGTTTGATCCCCGTACCGACAATATTGGCTACCAGCTTTTCCAGCCCGGATGCCGCCCAGGGATCATTGCGAATCGCCGCTCGTGAACGATTGATTAACGTCCCGAGATTACCGGTCAGCGTGTTATTCGGGCCGGAAGATGGTGCCGACCAACTCTGGCTTCTCCGACCATGCCCTGCGGAGGTATAGGCCAGATTTTTGATTTCAGGCAGCAGCCAGCCTGCAATACGATGTTTCAGACTCATTCAGTATTTCCTGAAATCTGTGCTATTATGTATGTACAAATGTAAATACTGGCATAACCATGCAATTTGAGTGGGATGAAGAAAAGAATCAGGCGAATATTCGCAAGCACGGAATTGCCTTTGATGATGCAGTCGATATCTTCAATCACCCTTTGCTCTGCCGGATTGATGACCGCATCAACTATGACGAAGAGCGCTGGGTTGCTATTGGCCGCATTCATCACCTTACCGGAGTAGGGGTGCTCTCTCAATTTGATAACTGACTCATAGGTTAGCTTCAACCTTTCCAGTCATGAACTCAGACCAAAGTTGTTCCCAGCGCCCCTTACTCTGGATCAGTGCTCTTGTTGTCAAAAGCACTTCCGCTCCTGTTGCTTTCCACCTCATTCCAGAACCACATAATCGTTGCTTTACCAGAGTCTTACAAGCCGCTTCAGTAACTCCTGAACCTATTGGCCAATGGCGTTTAAGCGCCTGATGATAATTCATTAACTGGTGATTGTTTGTAAAATAGCTCACAGCTTTGTAGCGCTTCTCTGTCAGTGCGATTGTCTTTTTCGGGAGCTCGGCTGATTCAATTTCCTGAAGGATTTTTTTGGCTGCTCCACGCTTGTTTTTCAAACTATGTAGCCTGTCTTCAAGCCACTGGTGTCGCTTCGCCTTACTGGTTGGAAACAGTGCTTCCGCTGCTCCAGCTAAATATTCAGATGCATGATAAAAATCGAGTATCTGCCCAGAGGTATGTTGTTTCAAATAACTCCAGTTTTCTCTAGCCCCGTCAGCTACCCCGATGTATGTGGCATTTGGGTAGAGTCGTTTTAGATCTGCAATCTCCTCGTCGAGCTTGCTCATAAAGCTTTGTTTACCATACTCTGGCGAACTGGCTGTATATATCGTGTGGAGCCTGTCTCCATCTGCAGAATATAGGCTCAATGTCCCACACATGGCTTCCCTCCAGCCTTCTTCACAAAGCAGCATGCAGGTTCCATCCAGACCAATGGCTATTGTTTCAACAGGCTCTTTTAGTGGAGGAAGGTGGTAGTGAGTGTCTTGCTGGTCTTCAATTAATGCACCTACTCTGTCCGATAAATGCTTGATATAAGAATTTGAAAGCGTCCTTTGATGGTTGGTCTCAAAATCTTCTTTTACCGCAGGCGCTGGCATCTGGCTGTATTTCCAGGCGATAGACTTGGCAAATTTGGGGGTAGCTGAACCAATAATACCGGCACGAAGATCAAGTGCTGCCAGAGTACTGCCACCTCTGACACCCTGATATACGGAGCGCTCCAAAGGTATACGACCGTATAAGGTTTCATAGTGCTTAAGAACCTTTCCTTTGTAGTTCCACTTCTGCTGATTAACGACGATAGGTTCTTTATTGGGTGATTCAAATAGCCCCAATAACTCTTTTGTTCCAAGCTGCCCGGCTTCATTGAGTGCACGCTGTAAACTATCTTCAAGATTCAGCATGTTGCCTGAATCTATAGAAACTTCAATTTGCAAAACGATGCTTTTGGTAGAGCTGGAAATAACAGAAGCGGGCATGACAGTTAACTATTATGAGTGGTGTTCCCATAGTAGCTGTGAAAATAGAGCACTATTGTTTCAATCATTCAGAGAGAGCACCCCCGGAGTAGTTGTCTATACAGAACGAGTCGGTGATATTGTGCGAATCATTTCAGCCCGAAAAGCCACCAAAAAAGAGACTCAATATTATGAAGAAAACATCCGGTACTGATTGGCAACGGCTCGACACCATGAATGATGATGAAATAGATACTTCCGATATTCCTGAATTGGATGAGGAGTTTTTTAATCAGGCTGAATTGCGTTTGCCTGTCAAAAAGCCAGTGACCATCCGGTTAGACTCTGATGTTCTGGAATGGTTTAAAGAGCAAGGACAAGGTTATCAAACCCGCATTAATAACTTGCTCAGAAAGTATATGGAAACGCATCAATCCCGTTAAATGCCACGACGGGAATAAACACCATACTGTCGTGGGCGTTTTTGCTGTTTAACCAGCTCTCGCTCAATGGCTTGAAGCCGCCGCTCCATTTCACCGAAGCTGGCGTATTCCACTTTTCGACCTTCAAATTCTACGGTGCGGGTTTCCCGCAGCAGCACGGCTCGCTTCAGGGCCTGGTATTCAGCATCGGTAATCATGGATTTATCCATTGAGGTAGGTACTGCGGGAGATTCGACGATTGCGATTCACGGCGATATCCGCTGGTTCTTCTTGTTCTATCTGCACTTCCGGCTCTGGCCGTTGTGCTGCCAGCTGTTCCAGATCCAGCCCTCGATGTTGCTGAAGGATCCTGACAGCCGTCAGGGCATAGACCCGGCAATCGAGTGCCTCGTTGCGCTTCTTTTTGGCATCCCATTCAAAGTAGGCAACGCCGTGCTTGTATTTACGTACCTTCTCTTCTGCCGTGGCCTGCTTGAAGTAATCCTCATCAAAGCAGTCTGCAATCGGCCAGTGGCAGTAACCTGCGCCTGGCTCCAGTATGCGGTAACGCTGGTAAATCAGTTCTTTCGCAGTATCCGTTCCTACGAGAGTCAGATAGATGCCTTTCTTGTTCTTTGTCTTTGGGAAGGTCGCAATGGGTTTACGCGATTGAGATGCTCCTTTGATCGGTATTAACCAGTCAGGTCCCTGCTTGCGGGAAAACGCATAAACCTCATCGGTGAAGTGGCCACCGGAATCCATACAAACCTGAGCCAAATTCATTAACACGCCATCATGGCGTCTATATGATTGCCGTAACTTTCCGGCCAGAATATTCCAGATATCCGGACGGGAGAGGTCGCCATAAAGGCGCACGTAATCAATAGACCAGCTCTCTTCACCGGCTCCCCAGCCCACCACTTCGTACTCTACCCGATCATCCTGCACATCAATGCCACAGGTCAGTACCTCAACTGGCCAGGGCACTTCTGCCGGATAGTGCTCACGACGCTGGTAGAGCAGTTCATGATCCACCGTTTCACCGGCTTCCTGCCAGGTCTGGCCAAGTACCGTATTGGTCCAGTCTTTGAGAAGAATGGGATTGTCTTTCGCTGCCAGAAAATCGGCAACGGCATCTTGCCAGCTGTACCAACCGTTAGGGCTGTAGAGTGAACTCAGGTGGTAACCACGAATTTTTCCGTTAGCTTCCGGGTTCATGGCAACCCATTGACCGTTGGCCAGTAACTTTGGTTTGTCATGCTCCCGCATCCGGTGCTGGCAGCTCACACACTCAAAACAAGCAGTTTCAGGATCCTGATTCTCAAATTTAATCTGCGGCCACTCAATGGCCTGCATATGTTGGCACTTCACACAGGGCACCTGGTATTGCCGCTGATCACTGGCCAGGTAAGCCAACTCAACCTTGCTGGCTCCGGCAATATTGGGGGTAGACACCATCAGGATCTTTCGGTTGCGGGAAAACGTCGCTGTCCGTTTAATCGCCAGATTGATCGGGCTGCCCTCACCGTCCACATCGTCCTCATAGGCATCCACCTCATCCAGAAATAGGAATCGGGCAGGCATGGAACGAAGCCCGGTAGCCGAGTTGGCACCGGTGATGATCAATACGCCGTTGGGAAACTCCTTAACCATTTGGGTGTTGCCGGAATCCCGGGAACGGGGATCTTTTACCAAGTCCCTCAGCACCGGCATAGCCTCAATCATGGGCGCGATCCGCTGCTTGGAGGTTCGCTTGGCCATATCCAGAGTGGGCAGCACATACATCATCGGTCCGGGCGTGTGATGTACCACATACCCCAACCAGTTATTGCCGCACTCCGTACCGCCCACCTGAGCCCCTTTCATAAACGCCACCTGCTCCACAGAAGAGGAAGGCGAAAGGCAATCCATGATCTCTTTCAGGTAGGGGGTTCTTGCCGTTCTCCAACGACCGGCTTCCTTGGCGGACTTCATGGGCAAGATGCGATGCTCATCCGCCCACTCGGAAACCGTCAGGCGGGTATCCGGTTTCAGCCCCGCAAAAAATCCTGAGAAATAGGGATTATTCATACGATTGTTTGTTTATAAAGGTGACAAACAGGCGTTACACCTACCCATATCTAAAGATTGTGTAAACCGACCGATAATCTCTAAGCCCCTGGCGCATGGGCAAACCGAAAAGTTGGCACGTTTAATGTTAATAATTCGTTGTAAAGGAAATAACTCAGCATGTGTTCCAGGACGGAGCCAATGGCCAGGATGGCCACCAGGGAAATAACAATAACAACTTGGAAATGCTGAGATTATCGCCCCGTTGACCGGGGCGTTGTTTTATCTACGGGTTGCTGCTCAGTTCATTCAGAATGGTTTCCAGTTCATCAATCAATAGTTTTCTTACCTGAACCGGATCCTGTTCCGCTGCCAACACATCCGACAGCCGGTCGGGTATGCCAAGCAACGAATCCCGGACAATCCTGCCAGCTCGAAAAGCGTCTGCTTTGACTTTGGATGCATCGGTCAGCTTGCCAGCCTTCTCTTCATACTCCATCTTGGCCATTTTGGCCTTGAAAGCTTCCCGCATGGTGCGGGCTGTGACGAAGTCAACGGCCTGTCGTGAATCCGTGGGCGATGTGGGTAAAACAGCTTCGCTTTTGGTCTGTGTTCTCAGTTCGTTGGAAGGCTCCGATTGGGCCTTAATGGCGGCCATCGCCTGCTCTGGATCAATCTTCCCATTGACCAGCTGGATCTTGCCAGACCCGACCAGTTTTCCCACATATTGTCGGCTCCAGCCTTGACGTTTGGCGAATTCTGACTGCGACAGTAGCTTCATAACCCCGCTCGCCCCCTCTCTTCGCCGCCAGAGCCCGACCTATCCTCCAAGCAATTGATAATTATCTGCTTTTTCTTGATAACCAGCGGTTATAGAGCCTAACTGTACATAACAACAACAAATCAACCGAAAGGACAACCCCATGAACAAACGCATCGAAAAAGCCCTGGAAGCCATCGCCAGAAAGCATCGACTGTTCGATACCCTGAGCGAACAGAATACCTCCGAAGATTTCAATGAAGTCGCTGTCTGGTGCGTTAGAAGCGCCCTGGAAGAGGCTTACCAGCAAGGCATCAACGATGGACAACAAAAATCCAAAAAAGAAGGAGAGACACTATGAAACACGACAAACTCACCCAAGCCCAAGAAAACGTGCTGCAACAAGCCGCCAAAACCGGAACACTGAACACCTCCGATCTCACCATCAAAGGGGGAGCCCGAAAGAAAGTACTGGAAAGCCTGACCAGCCGTGGTTTGCTGATTGCTTTAAAGGAACCCGATACCTACGACATTAGCCCACAGGGTAAAGCAGCCATTGGCCTTAAAGATGATTCTCCATCTAAAGAAAAAGGAAAAATCCGACCCGGTACCAAACTTCATGCCGTGATTGAACTTCTGGCCCGCCCGGAAGGTGCCGCCATTGAAGAAATCATGGACAAGACCGGCTGGCAGAAGCACACAGTCCGAGGCACTTTCGCCGGTGCCCTTAAAAAACGACTGGGGCTGACCATCGAATCGGAGAAACCGGAAGGTCAGGACCGAATCTACCGGATCACCGCCGGACTGGAGGCCGTCTTATGAGCACCCGGTCAAGAATAGCGAGGCTGCTGGATGACTGCAGCTATCGCTCCATCTACTGCCACTTCGATGGGGATCGGGTTGGCCAGATCCTCAGGCAGTATTTCTCCAGTGAGAATGATGCCAGGGCAATTATCAATCTTGGTGATATTTCAGGCATTGATAAAGACGGTGCCAGGGCTTACAAGGATATGGGCGATCCGTGGAGTCGAGTCCGTCCCAAACACAGTGCAGACTTAACAGCGCTGTTGAATCTGGCGTACGACACCGATGCCGAGTTCCTGCACTACTGGCAGGAAGGCCAATGGCATACCCTCCAGATGAGTGGTCCACGATGATGAGACCACCTTTTCTTCTGGCCGTTGAACTCTCCAACGGCCATTTATCAATTTATATCTGATAATTAATCAATCATTACGCTATTTATCATTTAGTGATTCGCGACTAATCTTGTTCTCATCAACACGATACATCACTATCAATCGAGTATTTCCATCATGGCTAAATTGACTATCGTCGCTAACATCATCGCCAAAGCAGACCAAGTAGAATTGGTAAAAGCCGAGCTACTGAAGCTGATTGATGTCACTCGTGCCGAAGAAGGTTGCATCAACTACGACCTTCACCAAGACAACGAAAACCCAGCGCATTTTACTTTCTACGAAAACTGGGAATCACGCGAACTATGGCGCAAGCACATGGACAACGCGCACCTAGCACAATACATGAAAGCAACAGAAGGCGCGGTAGAAACTTTCACTCTAAACGAGATGTCGCAGATCGCTTAACGCCTCGAACAATACAGCACGATCGAGTAGGAGGTGAGATTGCTCTCACCCCATTCAGCGAGCACGAACCATGGCCATGCATCGAGACTGGGGAGAGCTCTGGAACGATCATCAACCCAGATTCTCACACTCATGGAATGGCCGAAAGTGCTGAAACGCTTATGGTCCACAAAGCCTGTGAATGGCTTGAACACCGACCATTTGACCGATAACTTTAATCATCCACTAATTCCGTGGATAACCCGGTGCATAACCGGTGAGATAGACTATAAAACAGGGAAATAAAGCGATCAAAATCAAATGGTCATTATTTGATCAGCGGTGTATAAACCACCAAAAGAAATCCCCGCACAGGGCGAGGTTCGTAGAGAACAACCGGAGTCGTTATAAATTCCCGGGCATCCTGCTTGATTTTTCAGGGCTTCCCTCGGCTCACATCATTGTGACACCGTATTACTTCATCCCTGAGGTCATGTTTCACTCAACTCTAGGTCTCAGCCTGTTTGTTGAACCCAACATTGTACAGACTGAACCGTCCTCTCCTATTCGTTCAGATACCAATTTTGGGGGCCTATTCCCCGTACCCGACAAAACAAAACCTCGCTCGAAGCAAGGCGACAAGTGCTGATTATCAGCGGTGAGCGGTTCTTATTGTTATTTGGGTGGTATTTATTCTTATCCAGAGCATTGGCATTTGGTGTTCTTATTGCCAGGTCCCGAAACCATCCCCCTCAGCTTCGGCAATCCCCCAATGGACAGCTATAGATTACGTATTTACCGAAACAAAAGAGTTGATTCAGGTCAACAAACTTCGGTTGACAATCGGGTTGACAACCGAGAGTAAGGTGGTTGACAAAAAAACAGATTGGTTGACACGGAAACCCTGATAAACACTGGCCTCCTTCGGTTTTTGTCAACCACTGCCAACCCCGATTTTCACTCTGTCACTGGCGAAAGCCTGCGGCTTTGTACCCCCGCATTAGCTAAAGGTTCGCAGGGTCCCTCCGCCTTGGCTAAAGCCAGTAATAACGTGGCTTTCAGAGCATCAAACAGACGATATCGAACTTTTCTGAACCGGTGCAAAACCACAGCTACACGACACATAACCTTTATCACCCGCCTTGCTTCCATGTTCTCGCCACCTTCTCCACACCACGACTGGCAATGTAACCACCAATGCCCAGCTGGATAATACCGAACAACTTGAGCTCAACCTCTTCACTGAGATCAGGGGCCGCCCAGCCCATCCAGCGACACACAACCAGTGCCGTGAACACCAGCATCACCAGGGGACGCCAGCAGCGTTGCAGCCAACTCTCTCCCCTGGCTTCGGCGGTGATGATGCCTGCCTGTTCTGCCAGTTCCTTGATCTCCCCGTTGATCATCATCTCAGCTAGCTGTGCTTTAGCTTCACTTGCTTTGTTGGCATCAGGGAACAGCTTATCAATGACCTTCCCCACCAAAGGGACAGCAGCCGCCCAGCTCACAGATCAACTCCCTGCAGCCCTTCCTGGTAGAGCCATACTTCAACGGGAAAGCTTGGGCAGGCTTTGTGTTCACTGAAGTGGTTATGACCCCGTACTTCCACATCAGGGTACAGAGCCTGGTGACCAGCAATCAGCAGCTTCAGCATGCGCTTCTGCAGTGGGGTAAAGTTATCTTCCGACTGGTTGTTGTTATCCAACCCACCGACCAGGCAAATGCCCACGCTCTCATGGTTGTGACCTTTGGTATGAGCTCCCCAGTCATCAACAGGACGTCCCTGTTTTACAGAGCCATCACGCTCAATCACCCAGTGATAGCCGATGTCGATAAAGGCCCGTTCAGTCGTGTGCCAGCGTTTGATATCGTCAAGGGTGATGTTCTGGTTGGCCCGGGTGGCCGAGCAGTGAATGATCAGGTAATTGGTTTCCGTACGCTTGCCCATGCTCATCCCCTTAGAAAATATGAAAGCAGTCCGATCGCTGCGGTCAGAACCAGCCAACCAAACCGCTCGACATAATTGAGCATCACGCCCCGTCGACTGGACAGAAACTCCAGCTGCCGAAGGCGTTTATCCTGCTCATCCAGACGTTCATCCTGACGGGTCAGACTGGTAGTCTGATGCGTGATTCGTTCCTCGATCATGGCCAGCCTGGACACCGCATCGCTGAGCTTGTCGAGCTTGGAATCAATCTGATCCAGTCGCCGCGAGAGATCGTCCATGTCTCTGAGCCTCCTTTTCTTCCTTAGCAAGGAGGCACTTCCGCCGTCCATGGCGGTCGTCCCTGTTTTGCTCAAAGGTCAGTTGATTTGATTCCAGATAGGCTTCCTTGCCCGAGTACTCCTCCCAACGGCGCACAATCACATCGACGTATTTCGGGTCCAATTCCATGAGCCGGGCACTGCGGTGGGACTTCTCACAGGCGATCAGGGTAGAGCCTGAGCCACCGAACAGATCCAGTACGATGTCCCGGGTTTTAGAGGAGTTGCGAATGGCCCGTTCCACCAGTTCCACTGGTTTCATGGTGGGATGCAGATCGTTCCTGGCAGGCTTGTTGAAATACCAGACATCGCCCTGGTCACGAGCTCCACACCAGAAGTGTTCTGAGCCTTCCTTCCAGCCGTAGAGAATCGGCTCGTATTGACGCTGATAATCGGAACGTCCCAGGGTGAATGTGTTCTTGGCCCAGATGATAAACGTGGACCACTTGCCACCGGCCTCCCGAAAAGACTTCTGCAAGGTGTCCAGTTCAGATGACGACATGCAGATGTAAATCGCGCCCTTGCAGACACCGAGCAGGTTGCTCATAGCCGCCAGAAGGAAGGTGTAAAACTCCGTGCCCAGGTTGTCGTTTTTGATCCGGCGATCTTTTTTCGCTTTGCCGTTTTTCTCAGGATTGGCGTAATCCACGTTGTAAGGCGGATCGGTGAACACCATGTCGGCCAGCTGGCCCCCCATCAGGGTTTCCACATCGGTCTGCTCAGTAGCACTGCCACACAAAACCCGATGATCACCCAACACCCACAAATCACCGGCCTGGCTCACCGGATGCTCTTCCGGCTCAGGAATCTCATCGTCATCGGTCTGCCCTTCTGGTTCGTCCAGCAGCAGCAAACCTTCGAGTTCTTCATCGGAAAACCCCATCAGATCCAGGTCAAAATCCAGCGCATCCAGTTCGGCCAGCTCCTGTTTCAGCAAGTCTTCATCCCAGCCGGAATTGGCCGTAATCTGGTTATCCGCAATCACCAGCGCCCGTCGCTGCGTCTCGCTCAGATGCCCCAGCACGATCACCGGCACTGTTTCCATCCCCAGCTGCCTTGCCGCCATCAGACGACCGTGACCTGCTACGATCACATCATCGCTACCCACCAGTACCGGATTCACAAACCCAAACTCCTCGATGGACCGGGCAATCTGGGTCACCTGCTCATCGGAGTGAGTACGAGCGTTGTTGGCGTAAGGCACCAGACTGGCAACAGAGCGATGTTCGATGGATTCGACGAGGATTCTGGCCATGGTTCTTCCGTGAACGTGGGTGAATTTCAGGTAACAAAAAACCCCGGACCGGGAGTGGTGCGGGGCTTGGATGTACTTTGCTTCGAGCTTAGTGTTTATTTTGGTCAAAACCTGGAAAAGTGTCCAACCTCTGAAACGACCGGTATTTTGGATCGTTTTGGAAAGAGCCAGATAAGCTAAGCCTTTATCAGTTACTCCGGTATACGCCCTCTCGCCAGATGAATACCGATTTTGCTCATAGCCCTGGACCAACGAGCAAACGGCGTCTTGCGATTCAGACCCATTTCCTCCGCAATGGATCGCCAGGACATGCCCGACGCCCGCAACCAAAGCAACTCCCGTTCTTCTTCGCTGAGCCAACGCAGCCAGCGCATGCACTCCACCATCCGGTCCACGGCATCCGCTGACGGCGGAGCTGGTTTTATCCTCGCATCTTCCGAGTGATACACCTCCCAGCGGTTGGGATTGAACTCCGGCCAATACGACGCGTGTCCGAGGTTAATTCCGGAGGGTACTCGACGAGCCACCAGCCAGGCCTCTCGATATCGATCCCTGAGTTCGTCAATGGTCAACATGGCATCGCCTCCTGCGATTTCTAATACGGACGAGGCCGACCTCAAGGAGGCTCGTCCGTATATATATTTATATATAAAACGCCATGTGCGACTTTTAGGTTTGCATAAGGAGACATGACTGATCCTGCTTTCTGCTATTAAAAGCAGTAGAAAGCAAAGAAGGTTTCAGTCATGCCCGTTGAAGAGTTTATCACTACAGTCTACTGCTTGATCGACGATTTGGTAAAAGAGCTTTTTCCTGTACCACTGCGACTTCGAGGGTTTCCACCAAAGCTCACTGATAGTGAAGCGATCACCATGGAAGTTGTCGGTGAATGGCTTGGGCATCATAAGGACACTGAGATTTGGAAGTATTTTACCCGACACTGGCGACACCTGTTTCCTGACATTCCTTCACGCTCGGCATTTGTCAAACAGGCCGCCAACTTATGGCATGTGAAACAACGACTGCAAATTCGTATAGTCCAGATGATGCATGCAGATAATGCAGATATCCATTTAATCGATGGTTTTCCGATTGATGTTGTCGTCAGAACCCGTGCACCACAGAGCCGTATCTTTAAAGCTGAGGCTGGTTATGGTTACTGCGCTTCCAAGGACAAGAAGTTCTATGGCTTTCAGGGGCATTTGCTGGTTGAAGCACGAGGGATTCCTGTGGGTTTTACTCTGACCGCAGCGAACGTAGATGAGCGTGATGCAGCCTATGACATGCTCGAGACCATTTCTGGCCTCTTGCTTGGCGATAAGGGCTATATAAGGCCTGAGTTTAAAGCTGATTGTCAGGAATTAGGTATTGATCTTCAGACGCCACTGAGAAAAAACATGCAAGATGAACGTCCGAAGTCGTTTGTAAAGCTGGTATTACGGGTACGACGGAGAATAGAAACAGTGATAGGTCAATTGACAGAGCGCTTTGAAATAGAAAAGTGCCATTGTCGAGATAGATGGCATATGACATCACGTATCGCTCGGAAGTTACTGGCACATAATATTGGTTCTTATCTGAATATAATTGCTGGTCGTCCTGCAATACAGTTTGAGAACCTTATTTCCGAAGATTAAAAAACGGAAAGCAAATAATTGCGTGATTTTGAAGATACAACTTGGACTTACCATCATGCTAGCCCGGATATTTCATAAACGTGCTCCCGTTCTCGCTTGTCCTTTGCCGCCCTAAGGGAGTTTTGCTCGGTCGACCGTACTCCCCGGTACGGCACTCCCTCACAAAATCCCTTAGGGCGACAAAGTCCTGCCCGAGATTCGGGGCAGTTTATGAAATATCCGGGCTAGTAATTTGAGATAGTTTCAGACAAAGTCGCACATCGCGTATATAAAAGAATCCAGCAACTCAGCAACTCACCAAACATTAAGAATTTCAAACACTTATGAGTTGCTGGACTGAGTTGCTAACTTTTCTAAATCCAGCAACTCGTGATTCACTTAACCACATGATTTATTTCTATTTTTTGAGTTGCTGGAAAAATCTAGCAACTCAGCAACTCCCCATTTTCAGCAACTCGCTGGCAACTCCTCAGCAACTCAAAACGGTCTAATGTTGGTCGTAATAGATCCACTGATCCGGGTCTTCCACCGGTAAGCTTGCCGACGTTTGAGCACACTTATAATGGGTTGGCGGCACTCTGCAGAGTGGATGACCATCGTTGCCTAATTCCATATTTTCCACACAGAGATACCCCTGGGTGCTTCGCAATGGTGGCGGCAGGTTGTACTCTTCGTGATCATTAAAAAACTTAATATAGCCCTTGGTGCTGAGCACATTGATTCGATCCCGTATGGTTGAGCTGGCACCGAGCCCTGCCTGATTTTCAAACGCCTGGGCAAACTGATTAGAGGTATACACCCTGCCCTGCATCGCCTCCTGGTAGATCAGGTTAACGATGACCTCACGCTTTCGGATCCGTTCAGCATCATGCTTGCGCCCCATCTCTTCCCCGGCAATTCGTACACCGTTTGGAGGGGCTTCACACCACTGTTCCTTCTCTTTGATCACTCGCTTTGCTTTCGGTGATGGGCCATTCCTGAGTTCGTAATACAGCATCCTTTCAGGCTCAAGTTCCTCTGGCCTGAACAACAGCATTCCCGAGGTGTAATACCCCCTCAAGCTCCCCGCGCCTGACAATGCCTGAAACGGGTCTTCTTCCAACTGTCGCTTACTCATCTTCCGGGTGTGATGGACTAATATCAGCCCTGCATCCGGGTTCACAATATCCCGTAATTGCTCTACTCGTTCTTTCAGGAAAAACAGCATCGCATTGTTGTCATTTTCACTGCTGCCATCCGGTCCCGGGTCAAAGACATTACGAATCGGGTCGATCACGATCACATCCGGCCCTTCAGGGAAGGCATCCCGAATTGCCCTCAGGATTAAGGGCATGCCTTTCTCATTCAGAATCAGGTTCAGCCTTGCTGTCACCACCAGATTTTCGCGGACACGAGTCATCTGATACTGTTCAAGCGGGAGCCTCTTCACCCGTTCCCGCAGGTAGTGATATTGCACCTCAGCTTGCAGATAAAAAATCTTCAGCGGTCGGCTTGGACGCATATCCAAAAATGTTAATCCTGCTGACATATGAGCCAGAAGGTTCAAAAGGAAATCACTTTTACCGACCTTGGGAGCACCACCAACCACCAGCATACCGCCGGGTGTCAGCACTCTTGGACTGAGCAAGTCTTCAGGCATGGGTGAGTCATCGTCCAATAGTTCACCCAGTCTATAAAATGGCACCGACTCTTTAATGGTTTTGCGAGGTGTAGTTACCAACCACTGTTGGATATCAAACCCTTCAGCAATGGCATCAGCAGCATCCCATTTCTCAGGACTGCTTTCAGGTGGTTTGAGAATCACAACACTGACTGCGCCAATATCAACAATGGCCCTGGCTGCACTGTGAGCATAAGCAAAACCGGCTTCATCATGATCCGGCCAGATCATCACCCGTTTATCTTTGAGTGGCGACCAATCAGTCTTCTCAACCGGTGCTTTCGCTCCATTCATGGCCGTGGTGGCACAATAGCCGTTATCAATCAGTGCCTGCGCTGCTTTTTCTCCTTCCACCAACCAGACGTCCGTAGACTGTTTGATCCCCGGCTGGTTATACAACGGCCTTGGATTGGGAGCCTTGGTCTTGCGCGCTTTAACATCCCACGGTCTGAACTCTTTACCGTCCGGAGTATCGTAACGATAGACACAGGCGATCAAACTGCCTTCAGCATCGTAGTAGTCCCACTTGCCAGTGTGTGCACCAAGATCTTCGTAGTCGTCCTGGTAACTGGCTAATGCTGGTGGGCTGGTTGATGGTAGCCCTAACCAATCAGCCATTGCGCGTATAACCTCAGGAAAGTCATTTTTAGGATCAAGCCCCTGAACGGCCGCAGTCAGACTGACAATGTCACCGCCCTCACCATTTTCAAAATCATGCCATAGCCCGGGTTCACTGCCGTCCAACGAGACTTCCAGGCTTTTACCCTTATCACCCTTAACATTGCCCATCACATATTTGTTCCCCCGTCGCTTACCGTTAGGAAACATCGCCGTCAGGTAATCCACCAGCCGGTCCTGAATACGTCGCTTAATATCCTCAGCCGGTAAAAGCTCCGGGGCTTGTTGCTCTGCAGCCGTATTAAAATTGAGCCATCCGTTCTTCATTGCTCAGCGTCCCTGTAAAAAGAAGCCCACCAGCGGGTGGGCGATACTCCTTTCAGTTAGAAATCAGTCCCACTGGCTGCCATAACCTTCAGCCGGATGAGGCGCTTGATCCGGCCCCCGATACAACTCGGACTGCAATTCATGATGAGACGGTCTCTGTCCGGATTGTGTTACAGGTGCCATACCGTGCATCAACTGGGCATACTGTTTATGTTCCGGGGTAATGGCCTGCTTGATGACATTCTTCGGCTCGTCATACTGATCTTTTTCAAGACTCACCTTGGCCACAAACTCAATGCCATCGAGCTCCGACAGGGACATCAACTGACGGGCCTTGTACGCCGGTGGGCTGTTATCATCCGGTTTGATATTACGGGCTGACTGCAAAATACTGCGAACAAACGAGCGGCCCATGTTTTCCCACTCCGGTCCTTTCGGGCTGTACATTCCGATCAATGACCAGACCTTGCGTTTGGCATACTCGCCTGCCAGCACAGTGAACTCAGCGTTGAGGTAGATGGCCCCGGTATCACCACGGGTGGCATAACCTCCCGTCCAACCCATATCCGGGTTATCAAACCCACCCGGCTTGATGGTCATACGAACCTTAACCAGGGTGCCTGAAGGGATAATGTCATGCTGGTTCTGTTCAGCGGCATCATTGAAATCGTTCCATGATTTTTTCTGTGACATGGTTATGCGTCCTTTTGGGTGGTTGGATTATCAAAAGTGACCGGCTGACGCTCAGCGGTACGGATTTTGTGAAACAGCCTGCCCAGGTGGGGCGGTTCAAACAGGTCGAGACGACCACTGCGGTCCTTGGCTGGGTAGCCATAAGGATTCAGTGTCTGGCAGACAAAGGTTCGTCGAAGGTTACCTTCTTCATCCGGCAGACTCGCGAGGGTAATGACCTCATCAACGATCCCAGGCATCTCCAGACCAGTTTTAGAGCCATCAATCTGAGGCTGATAAATTTTCCGGTTAAAGTCGTCTACCCGCTCCTCCAGGATGGCCACGAACACTACATTTTTGCCCCGAGCATGCTGGAGATGAGTCAGTGCGGCAATCATCTCCTGGCCATGCAAACCATAGGCTCCCCGGGTATCCGGCTTGCCGGTTTTCTCGGAGAAAGCCTGAGGCTGGCTTTTGCACCACTGAAAGCAGAGCCGCCCCAGCACCGTGATGGAGTCGATAAAGTAGGTGTCGTATTTATCCAACGCCGAGGGATCACCGTACTTCTCGCACACCGCCTGGTAGTGCCCTTTCGAGTAAACCTGATCATCCCTGAGTGCGGGATTAGGACCTCCAAGATAAACGGCAAAGTTTCGGAACTCCGTCCAGGTAGAGGGTCGAATAGTGTCCCCCTCCCAATCCTGAACCGCCAAGTCACCTGCTTCGAGATCCATGAACATCGTGCTATGCGTATCGAGGGTTTTCAGCAGCGTGGTCTTACCTTCCCCACTTCGCCCTAACAGAACACACTTGATACCCTTACGTTCCCGGCTTCGCTGTTCAGCTGTTAATATTGGCAAGCTCATGACTTTATCCCCCGATAGTTGGGAGACAGACGATACTTAGGCGTTCCCTGTTCAATCGTCAGTGCAGGTCGAAACGCGTTCTGCATGACCTCAGGCCATTCATCAAAACGTGCATCCAGAACGGTGTACTGCACCTCCATAAACGCTTCAGGATGTTCTCCCTGGTTACGGAGGGTTTCCGCTATGGCTGCCAGCTTTTTCTGGTCCCAGGTGATGGCTTTGGGAATTTCAGATGTCACTTTCACGACACCGTCTTCAAAGTGAATGAAACCGAACTCCTGCTGTAACTCCGAACGAATGCTGGTGGCTTTGTAGACATATTTGTAAGCGATGGCAGACTCCAGCCAACCTCTTACTCTCTGAGCTTCCTCTAACTGAGCTTCAATGTTGTCCACCAGCACTAGCAACTCTTCACCAGACCTGGCCGACAGATCACTGACCGGTAACTTGAGTAAGTCTTTCAGATTCATGACTGACCTCCTGCTACCATGGACTGGCAGGGCTCAGAAGTGGAGCGCATGGCGGTCTGCGCCTCGTAAGCTTCAACATCCTTGATCATGTAGATCACTCGCCCACCCATTTTGTGAAAGGTGGGTCCCCACCCCACCGAGCGCCAGCGTTCAAGAGTACGCTGCGAAACACTCCAGCGTTGTGCCAGTTCAATCTGGCTGAGACTGTTCTTTCTCACGTTCATCGCCTCCTCGCGTTTATTGTCAGAACGTGAGTAAATTGTCGAAAGCAAAATGTGAGACCGTCAGCCCCCGAAATGTGAGAAATAATGTGAGACCTGCGGTGTTGGCAGAAAGTTGAGGCAGAAAAAAGCCACCCTGAGGTGGCGATCATCCGGAAGTAACGAATTTCAGGTCAGGTTAAACCCGTAATACCCACGCCGGATACTGGTCAGATAGTCCGTCCACTCATTGCCTTTAAACAACTCCGGCAGTCGTTTAACCGACCAGGTATCCGGCTTATGTGTATTGATTTTGACCGCCAGCAAAATATCACTGACCTTGACCTCCCAGACTCCGGCCTGTGAGCGCTGATACACATAATCAATTGCGGCCGCCTGGTTGTCACCCTGAATACACCAGGGTTCTTTGCCTGCAATGATCAGTGTCTGACGTTGTCGGTCATAGTGCACCGGACTGTCAGCCTGATGATGTCCCGGTTGCACAATCGCCTGATACAATCGGTCACGATTAATGACCGTTTTGGAGCCATGGGTAAACAATGCCCTGGCAATCGGCAAACTGTAGAACCCCGGGGGCAGGCGATAGTGGCTGGGAAACATCTGATGTGCCGTAAGAATCAGGCCACGATCCCGGTTCGACAGTTGTCTCAGCGTGCCATCCAATGTGGTCAGTTGGCTTTGAGCTCCACGACAAAACCAGACCGGATAGTAAAAGCCGTCGGCCAGACGGACATTTCCAATCCGCCAGAGATGCCCACCCGCCAGCGGTGCACTGAGCCCAACCCGCTCGCGATCCGGCACATCCAGAAGGTCTGCCAGGTTGGCAAGCAACCGTTGGCAGTCGGGAGACCAGATGGAAACATCACTGACATCAACGGCAATTTTCAATAACGTTTCCGGACAGGTATAAAAATACCGCTGCTTGACCGGATCGTAATCCAGATCTTCTTCCGTGAAATCATCCCCACAAGGAACAGAAAGGGATGTGGTTTCTCCCAACCGGCAAAACCAGCCGGATTGATGGAGCAGTGGCTTCAGCGAATCGGCAAGGGTCAACGATAAAACTCCCTGTACCTGCTGGCCAGCCTGGGTAATCCACTCTTCAGTACTCTCTTCAAAACACCGGAACAGATCAATCGTCGTTTGCGGCAGGAGATAATTCATTCTCAATCCTTCGCACCAGTCCATTAAGCTCCAGGAATCGTTGGCAGACCCGTTTATCTTTTTCCCGGCTGTAGCGAAAACTGCACCGCGATTCACCGGAAAGGTTAATAACGGCGGTTCGCTCATTTTCTGTTGGGTCATTGGGTCGCAGTTTTATGGTGATAGAGGCCCGGCTTAATCGACGCTCGGCAAAACGAAACCCGTCAGATTGGGTAAGGTCCCTGGCAGCAGAGTGAATGTCGCCCTGATCACTTACTGGCGACGACACCACCAGCGAACTCTTGTTTCCTCTCACGCCCAGCAGGGTAACCTTGGCCCCAAACACGCCCTCAAGTCCACCGATATTGAGTTGAAAAGTCCGGTCTCCCAGTTTCTGGTAATCGTAGGTAATCACATCCAGAGGCCTCGCTGTAAATGCGACATTGAGCAGGCATTCTGCCACAGCCTTTCCTGCGGGATGCCAGAGACGGGTATCTTCTGACATCACGAACAATGCACCATTGTCTGGCTCATACGTCATGAAGGCGCTGGTGGCCAGCAGGATATCGCAGGGAATCAGCTGATTCTGTTCAACCCGCCCAGCACTTTCCGGTGGCAAGTTGTAATGTAACCGAACTTCATAGTGATCCAGCCGCTCACACGCCTCATCCTCAAACCGGGAAATGACTTCTGCAGCGACCGCATCAATCGGACACATTAATACTTCAGCCATGGCAGCCCGGAAGGATATCACCTGCCCCTTATCGGCAATGCTCAGTCCTCTGGGCAACTCAAAACCAGCGCAACTCCGGCTGCTGCGACGCAGTACCCGCAACTGGCGTTTATCCAGCGCTTCGGCAAACAGGCGCTGGTCATAATCATAAAGCCACAAACTGCGATGGTATTGATTGGGCAGGGTACGAAAGGTTTCTTTCAGATCTTCAGGTAGGGACTCTGTCCTGATTGCTTCCAGGGCGTCCTGCCCACTGCTGTCGCACAATAACAGGATCTTTTCAAACACCGGATTCAGCTCAGGCAACCGGTCGTCGTAATAATGGATCAACGCATTCAACAGGCTTTTTCTCTGTTTTCGTACCCCCGTAGCCGAAGGCACACGGAGGTCAATCGAAAAGGCACTGGACATCATGGCCTGGAAAAAGTCGGGATTCACCCGGCGAAGCACTGCTTCAAGGCTTTCAATGTGTGGCATCAACCATCCCTCATAATGATGGGCCATCACTGCATAAGAGGTCCTGACTCCAATAGAACTGTAATTTTATACAGTAAGTACGCCAGAGCACGCAAGCCCCCGCAAATACGCCATGGCAAAAATCCATAAGGATTCGCAGAATAAAAGTAAGCCTTTGCAGGAAAGCAACACCATGGACGAACTGCTATCAACAATGGAGCAAGACCTCAGCCCACGGGATGAAATTGCAGCACTGATCGCTTCAGCCATCCTCCGCAAGCGTCAGAGAACACAAAATAAAGACCCTGACCGACTGGATAACTCCGCTACCTCATGCATGACTGTGAACACTCTTAACAAAAACAGAGAAAACGACTGAGGTAGCTTATGAATGATGATAAAACCCTTGCCGCCAGGGTGGTGGCAATTCAATCAATGAAGACGGAAGAGCTCCGTAAATTGTGGAAAGAGCTCTACGGCAAAGAGGCTCCTGAATTGGATTTGAGGATTCTGCGACAACGACTGTCCAATCGAATTCAGGAGCTGGCATTGGGTGGACTGAGTGAGAAGAGCTCTGACCGGCTGAAGCTGGCCAGCAAGAAAAGTGAGCACAAACCCAAGTCGGCAAATAGCCGCTTAGTGAAGCCTCCATTGGGGACCGTTATCACCAAGGAGTACAACGGGGAAACCCACGAAGTCATCGTGACCCCGCAGGGTTTTGAGTACCGGGGAGAGATCTACAAGAGCCTCACCCGTATCGCTAATATGATCACCGGCACCAGCTGGTCGGGACCGATGTTCTTTGGGTTGAAATCCAAGTCAAAAGGAGGTGTACATGGCCAAGCGTAAGGAAACGTTGGTGAAGAAGCGATGTGCAATCTATACCCGAAAATCGACCGAGGAAGGACTGGAGCAGGAGTTTAATTCGCTCCATGCCCAACGGGATGCATCCGAAGCGTACATTCACTCCCAGAAGCATGAAGGCTGGGTACTGATACCTGATGACTACGATGACGGTGGGTTCTCTGGTGGGAATGTGGAGCGACCTGCCCTGCAGCGATTATTGAGGGACGTTCAGTCTGGCCTGATTGATATTGTGGTGGTTTACAAGGTGGATCGCCTCAGCCGCTCATTAGCTGACTTTGCTCAACTGGTCGATCTGTTCGACAAGCATAATGTGTCGTTTGTTTCAGTTACCCAGCAATTCAATACCACCAGCAGTATGGGAAGACTCACTCTTAATATCCTGCTCTCTTTTGCCCAGTTCGAACGGGAGGTCACCAGCGAGAGAATAAGAGACAAATTTCTGCTCTCCAAAAAGAAAGGCATGTGGATGGGCGGTAACCCTCCACTGGGCTATGACGTCATTGAGCGCAAACTCACCGTAAACCCGGTGGAAGCAGGCCTGGTTAACCTGATTTTCAAAACCTTTGTGAAAACCCGCTCCATTATCCAGACCTGTGAAGTCATCAACAAGAAAGGCTATCGAACCAAGGCGATCCCGTTACACGACGGGACGGTGAGAGGCGACAGCTTGTTTGCCAAAAATACGGTTCACCGCATTCTGCGCAACCGGATCTATATCGGGGAGATTGGCAACAAGGGCGAATGGTACCCCGGTGAGCATGAACCGATTATCCCAATGGACTTATGGGCAAAGGCTCATGGTACTTTCGATGTCCACGCCCAGCTGCGCTCCAAGTCTTCCAGGCACCGGAACAATCCTTCATTTCTCAAGGGCATGTTGGTAGGACCGGATGGTTTAGCCATGACCACCAGCAGTACCCGCAAAAACGGCCAGCTGTTCCGTTATTACGTGACCGGCACCAGTCAGAAACAGGGAGCCAAAAATAGCCCACTGCCGCCGCTGTCGGCCCGCACGTTGGAACTTATGGTGCTGGAGGAGATACGGAAACGGCTGGCCAGCCCTGAATTGCTGTTCAAAGTGTGGCAGCAGGCCAGTGAACAGGATGGCAATCTCGATGAACACACCATCCGGGCCGCTCTGGGTGATCTGGCTTCAGTATGGGACGAGCTGTTCGCTCCGGAAAAACGACGACTTACGGAGTTGTTAATCAAACGCATCGAACTGGCCGCAGAGCAAGTCACCGTTTACTTCCGGCCTGACGGCATGAATGCCGTTGCCATTGAACTACAACCATAATTGCAAGGAGAGCCCCATGGCCATTGTCAAAAAAGTTGGCGAAGAGACCGTTGAATTTCTGGAAGAAGAAAACCTGATCAAAGTAACCATTCCCATCAAGATTATACGACGGGGTGGCAAGAGTACTATCAAGACACCGGATGGCATGGTTAGCCATGACGAAATGGAAGCCCTACAGAAAGCGCTTATTCAAGGACACCGCTGGATCAAATTGCTGGAAGACGGGAAGTTCAAAAGCGTCCGGGAACTAGCAGACAAGGAGAAAACTGACAAAGCCAAAATCTCCAAGTTTATTCGCCTGACTTGCCTGGCTCCCGATATTCAGGAAGCGATTCTCTGCCATACCGGAACATGGGTACTGACGCTTAAGGACTGCTTGAAACCATTCCCGATGCTATGGACTGAGCAACGTGACCACTTTGCAAAATTAGCAATCATCGCTCCGCCCTCATAGCTTGGGAGCTTTTTGTTATTTTTTTAAACCAAAAGAACTGAACGTAATCATTCAGACTCCATATTTTGCAACACATTCAACCGACAATCTAAACACCATTCGTAACTATTCAGCACCCAGCAAAGGCGTATTGTTGTAATTTCGAACCGCTTTAAGAAGCGCCTGAAATATGTTCAACCCCTGCTTTTTAGCAGATGATAAATAGCTTCGGATTCGGGTAAACATGGTACCTCCGTCTTCGCTTCTGAAGCAGCCTGAGATCTTCTGCTTAAGTTTGGCCATCCTGGCATCACGTTCACTGCCATTGTTATCGAAGGGAATTGAAAAGTCCGACATGAAGCGCAACGTTTCAACCTTAAACTCAATAAGCCTTTTGAACAGGTTGTAGGCCTTGGTATTCCTGACCTTCTTACGTCCAAGCACCTGTCGTTGTTTTTCCATATAAGCGGTTTCCTTCGTGAGAGCCCTTTGAAGGATTTGGTCGTATATCGTCTCAATGCGAAGCTGTATTGCACCAGGCATTTGAGTCAGACCGGCTGCTTTGTATTTCTTGCAGAAGTGCCAGGAGAGCGTAAGCAATTTCATCAGCCGCAGAGCCAGCTTATTCGCATCCCTATCGACAACTCCCTGAAGCTCTCTCAGATGATGGGCATTACAAAGCACATGCACTGCCGCATAGGCAAAGTAGGACTTCCAATGATCGTGAACCAGAATGCCTGCAAAAGTCAGCAGGATGCCCATTGCATCCATTGCTTCACAACCTCGCCTTTCTGAGAGGTAGTAAAGCGTCCATTGGTCATCTCGCATAATGTGTAACCACCACAGTGAACCGTCAACCCGCATGCCAGTTTCATCCGCTCCTGCAACCGGACTTTCTTGTAAAGCATCGCGGATACTCTGCTCAGTAGAGGCCAGGTTCTCATGGGTATAGGCAACAAAATTGGCAACAGAGCCTGCGCTGACACTCATGCAATAAATAGTATTGAAATACTCAGACACCCGGTGATATGGGATGAAGTGATACTGGTTTAAATGAACAGCCATTGCCTGAGTCACTTCTCCGTATTGAGCAGCGGCTTTCACTCCTTGGGGAAACTCAGCGGTGTTCCGTTTACCACAAGGACATACTTTAACGTCTGCCCAGTACGCGGTAACTTCAAATTCTCCGGGTCTACCTGGATCAAAAACCTGTCGCTCAATGTATTTGGTGGGTTTAATATCGATAAGCGAAGACTGGCAACAGCAACATTTTTCAACCTTCAGATGCCTGACATAATCGGGTAAGGCGACACGTCTCAAACAAGAGCTTTGATGACCTTTCTGGCCACCTGGTTTATTGCCTGAAGATGGTCTAAGGCTTTTGGGGTTCGGTGTTTCCTGTGAGGAGCAGGGGGCTTCTTTGGAAGATGTATCACCTTTATCACTCCCTTTTTTACTGGGCTTTTGATAACCATCTGACGATGGTGGCTTACTACTGTTTTGACTGTTTTTATTAACCCTTTCTTCCAGTTCGCTGCAACGTTCCCGTAAAAGCGCATTCTCGGTCCGAAGCTCTTCATTCTCTTTAAGGAGAGCTTCGGTAAACGGAGTAGCTGGGAAGTCTGGTTCCATACTGGAGATTTGTTAGAAAAATTGAGTATAAGATGATGGTCGAAAAATCAGAAAATTCCAGATTTATATGAAGGGTGCTGAATAGTTACCACCATTCAAAGTTTTTCTGATGTGGTTTTTGATGAATCTTAATTACTGTAATTTCATCATATTGAATCTTGTCATCAACTGAATTAGGCTTTAGAACAATTACTGGGTAATCCGCTGCTCTTGTTGAGCTATATACAATACCATCAATACTACTGCTCTCCATTAGAACCCTTCCGATAGAGGAAGTAACATCGTACAGTTTTTTGCTTTCAGGCTCTGCAATGATGGATGCCATAAAATCATCAACATTCTGACTGGCTTTGCGTAAATTGTCACACAGCTTCGAATCCAAGTAGTTATAATGCATTTTAAGGTAGTCAAAAACATTATCTTGCATCCATCCCGGCTTTTTTCCTTCACGAACCCAACTCCCATATCCAATGATACGAAGGTTCAAGTCCACGCCATCAACTTGGCTAGAACGAAGTACTGATATTTCATCTTCATCCTTAGCTCGAATCTCTTGAAGTGTTGTCTGAAGTGCATCATCAGTACCAGATGGTGAGTTGATAACGGTCGCATAAAAAAGCCCATCGCCAGCTTTGTTAAACCTCCCTATCCCTGGCTGGCATGGATCAGAAGTACTGAAATACGAGAGTCGCTCCACAACCAACTCATCTCTTGGGACGTTACATTGAGCTCTTAAAAATTCTCTCTTCTCATAAGGAAAATCAAAAGTTATATACACATCACCAATGAGATGACTTACTCTCTGATCAATTTCGTGAGCTGATAACTTGCCGCCCTGACCACAAGAAATATATTGTTTCAGATCTTGAATATAAGTGTTGCTTACTAAGCACTCAGCAGCACAATCTCTATGGCACCCATGACTGGAACAACCCTTAGAGCGCCTACTAACCAGGCTAACGAATCTTTGATCCAGTTTCATTTTAACTCCTTGTACTACCACACAGCTTTAAAAAATAAAGCAATTCCATCGCTGTTCTTGAATACATCTCTATCCACTCATCCACCGCATTTGGAGCATGAGTGAAGCTACATAGAAGATTACGCGCTCAGTCCCGAGCGCCTACCAGACTTTCAACCTAAAACCTCCAACAAGCCCTAGAGGCTAACACATTGATCCTAAAAACAAAAAACGCTGGAGGTCTCGAAGGGCAAAGTCCTCCAATTTTTCAGAGAGAAGAGAGAAAATGACAAAAAACGGTGGGAAAAAGCTTGTTTGTGGGGAGAGCGAATCCTCCAGCGAAATGCGTTCAACCCTTTGTTATAAGGGTTTATAAACGACAAAACCCTCACGACAGATATCGTAAGGGTTAAGGTGTATGGCGGTGGGAAGGGAACCTGTGGCGGAATTTTTGATAACCAACGTTAATAGCACCATTGTACCCTGAAACTATCCATGCAATGCCTTCAAAGTTCCTTTCGGATCTACCGCAAAAATTCTCAGCAGTGCTTTGGCTGGACCTGTGGGCTGCCTACGCCCTTGCTCCCAGTTTTCCAAAGTCCTTTTGCTGACACCTATCAGCAAGGCAAACTTCCCCTGACTCAACCCTACCTTCTCACGAATGGCTTTAACTTCCACATCAGGAAATTCAGTTACTCTCGCGGCTGTTTTTTTACCTTCTCGAATATCATCCATCTCGTGGACGCTGGCCAACAGCTCATCAAACATTGATTTATCCATCAGACCACCTCTCTACCATTTTCTTTAGCAGCTTTTTCTGCTCCGCAGTCAGCTCCTCTTGCTCATTTTTAGGGTATGCGTAAAGCATATAAATCTGGTCATCGGCTGACACCCAGTAATAAATGATGCGTACACCACCACTTTTGCCCCTTCCTTCCAGCTTCCATCTCAGTTTTCTCAGTCCACCAGTGGATTGAATGATGGCACCAGTATCGGGGCGATTAACCAGTGACTCCTGCAGGAGCTTATACTCATCATCACTCATTAATTCTTTGATTTTCCGACTAAAGATCGTAGTTTCAATAATGACCATACGCTTAATTATACGCCAATGGCGTATTTTGTCAAAATATCAGATTAACAACCAATCCTAACAGATCAGAAGTAGTTGAAATTGACCATCCATAAGGCTACAAATCGTCACCATAACATTGGCCCTGCCTCTTAATGAGCGATTATACAAATGTCCAAGAAACCAACACTGACTGAACTGAAGAAACAGTTAAGAAAAAAGACCCAGAATGAATTGGTCGAAGAAATAGCTCATCTCTATAAAAAATTTGCCAACGTAAAAGAGTTCTACCAGGCCTCATTCTTTAATGACGATTCTGCAGTGCTGGACAAATACAAAAAGATAGTCAGAGATGAATACATTCCTTCCGGGCGGAAACAGTTCCCTAAAATGAGAGCATCCGTTGCCAGAAAAGCGATCTCCGATTACAAGAAAATATCCTGCTCTAATGCTGGCCTTGCCGACATCATGCTTACCTTTGTCGAATCTGGCGTCTGGTGTACCCGAGAGTATGGCGACATTGATGAACCCTTTTATTGCAGTATGGAAAGTATGTATGAAAGCACCATCAAGTACATTGTCAAAGAAGATCTCTTTCATGAGTTCAATGATAGGTTGCGAAAAATCTTAAGAGATACCCATGATATGGGCTGGGGCTTTCATGACACCCTGTCAGAAACTTACGACAGCTATGCCATTAGAGCTGATTGACGAGCCATCAGTGCTTTCTGGTCTCCCCCCAACCTCGCCTGCAGGTTAGTCAACCGGCGGTTCGACTTTCGATTTCGAGCCGCCATACCCACCGCCTTGGGTTGCCCCACCAGCACCACCATCTTTTTGCCCCGGGTCACACCGGTGTAGAGCAGGTTACGTTCCAGCAGGGTGAAGTGCTGCATGGCCATGGGGATCACCACACAGGGGTATTCGGAGCCCTGGCTTTTATGAATAGTGGTGGCATAAGCCAACGACACTTCGTCCAGTTCATTGACCGGGTAAAGTACCTCCCGACCGTCGAACTCAATCATCAACTCGCCCTCTTCAATATCAATCGCTTTTACCCGGCCAATATCGCCGTTGAACACCTCCTTATCGTAGTTATTGACCGTCTGAATCACCTTATCCCCCGGCGCATAGGTCCAGCCATACCGGGTAACCCGGGGGTGGGCATCCGGATTCAGGGCTTCCTGCAAGGCCACATTCAGACTGCGGGCACCCAGTCCGCCCCGGTTCATTGGGGCCAGCACCTGGATGTCGTTGACCGGATCAAAGCCAAACGTCTCAGGCAGCCGCCGTGTAACCACCGACATCAACTTGGCAAACAACTCTTCAGGCTCTTCGCCGGTCAGGTAGAAGAAGTCCGTCTCCTCCCCTTTCTTCGTCACCCTGGGCGCCTGACCTCGGTTGATGGCATGAGAGCCGGTAATGATCTGTGAGGTGGCCGCCTGCCGGAAGATTTCCGTCAATCGCGCCACCGGCACCTTGCTGGACTCAATCAAATCTCTCAGTACTGATCCCGGCCCTACTGAAGGCAACTGATCCACATCGCCCACCAGCAATACCGCAGCCGAGTCGGGCACGGCGCGCAACAACTGATTCATCAGCACCACATCCACCATGGAGCACTCATCCACCACCAGCAGATCCGTTTCCAGGGGATTCTCGGCATTGCGTTTGAAGTCGAAGGCAGACGGATCAAAATCCAGCAGCCGGTGAATGGTGGTGGCTTCCTGCCCTGTCGATTCAGACAATCGCTTGGCGGCACGCCCCGTTGGCGCACAAAGCGTCACCTCAACCCGCTTGGCCTGGATGATCTTCAGGATGCTATTCACCACCGTCGTCTTACCCACGCCTGGCCCCCCGGTAATGATGCAGAACTTATTCTGCACCGCCAGTTCAATCGCCCCTTTCTGGGAGTCGGACAGTTGAATGTTGTTTTTCTCCTCCACCCAGGGAATGGCTTTGTCCATGGCAATACCAGACCAGCCGGAACATCCCTGAAGCAAGCGATTCACATGGTTGGCAACCCCCTGCTCGGCACGGTAGAGCGGTGTCAGAAACAGGCAGGGTACTTCATCAATGGTCTCCGGTGTCAGCCGATCCTCATTGATCTCGCACTGAACTGCTTCCTTAATGGTGTCTTCCGGTATTTCCAGCAGCGTGACCGCATCGTTCACCAACGCCTCAAACGGTCGGGCACAATGCCCTTCTCCGGAACACTCCTGCAACACATGGCGCACCCCGGCCTGGGCCCGTATTAACGACACCCGGTCGATCCCCAGCTGCATGGCCAGGTTGTCCGCCGTTTTAAAGCCGATGCCGTGAATATCCAGCGCCAGCCGGTACGGGTTCTCCTGCACTTTCGCCACGGACTCATCGCCATAGGTTTTATAAATACGCACCGCCCGGGCTGTGCCAACACCGTGGGATTGCAGAAACACCATAATCTCCCGGATCACCTTCTGCTCTGACCAGGCCGAGGTGATCTTCTCACGTCGCTTCTTACCGATGCCCTCCAGCTCCATCAGCCGTTCCGGGTTCTCCTCAATAATATCGAACACCTGTTCACCAAAGGCTTTGACCAACCGTTTGGCAAAATGGGGGCCGATGCCCTTCACCATGCCAGACCCCAGGTATTTCTCGATCCCTTCCAGGGTATTGGGTGTCACGGTTTTGATCTGCTTAACCTTGAACTGCACCCCGTGCTTATGGTCGTTAAACCAGATGCCGGTGGCATCCACAAACTCGCCGGGTGTCACCGAGGGTGTGTTACCGGTCATGGTCACCAGCTCACGCTGCCCCTTGCACTTGACCCGAATCACAAAGAACCCGCTGGCTTCACTGTGGAAGGTGACCCGCTCTACCGATCCCTGAAGGTGAACCAGTGGCTGATGGTCGGTGTAGTGCTGGTGATGGGAAGCAGTTTCCATTAATAAATTGTCGTTTTATCGGTCGGCATGAGTATAAGCAGTGATCAGGATATTACCAAAGCAGAGCTAGTCACAGTAACAAAGATCCGATTTTCAACCGGCATAGTCTTTAGATGATTTACTCTTATCTGTTGTAAAAGCCGCCTTTTCAATCAACTTACGACTCTTAGCCATTGGTGTTGACTCTTATGGGGGGAGTAAGTGGGGTGAGAACTTTCTATCGTTGGTAGTACGATCAACCATCACATCAAGCAATGTGAATGAGGAGAGGAATAACCAGTCACTTAATGCTAATACACCATTTATTAAGGGTTTATCTCTGGCCACAGAACCTCTGAAAACGGTACACTCCAATCATTTTTTAGATTCGATCAAGCAAGCCCAAACCTCAGGTTTCCCATGGATCACTCTGTTCACAACAAAATCGTAAACTTTATCTGGTCTATTGCTGATGACTGCCTTCGGGATGTCTATGTTCGGGGCAAATACCGGGATGTGATCCTGCCGATGTTCGTTCTTCGTCGTCTGGATTGCCTGTTGGAAGCAACCAAAGCGCAGGTCAAAGAAGAGGTGGAATTCCAGAAAGAAGAATTTGGTATTCCCGATAAAGACCCTGACGCCCTGCAAGAGGCCTCCGGTTATGTGTTTTACAACACAGCTGACCTTTCATTGAAAGACCTCACCGGTAACCCCTCCCAGATGGTTAACAACTTCCGCCATTATCTGGACAGCTTTTCCGACAACGTCAAAGAGATCATCCGGCATTTTGATCTCTACAACCAGATCAACAAGCTGGCAGCCGCCGACAAGCTCCACGACGTTATTGAAAAATTTGTGTCGCCCGACATTAACCTCAGCTCACGCGAAGCCAAAGACCCTGAGGGCCGAACACTCCCAGCGCTGACCAACCTGGGCATGGGTTATGTATTTGAAGAGCTGATTCGCAAGTTTAACGAAGACAACAACGAGGAGGCAGGGGAGCATTTCACCCCACGGGAAGTGATCAAACTGATGACTCACATCCTGTTTCTGGAAGTGAAAGATCAATTACCTCCAATTGTACGCATTTATGATCCGGCCTGCGGTTCCGGAGGCATGCTTACCGAAGCACAGAATTTTATTACTGACCCGGCTGGGGATATCCGCTCAAAGTCAGGTGTTCATCTGTATGGCAAGGAGATCAACGGCGAAACCTACGCCATTTGCAAATCGGATATGATGATCAAGGGCAATGAGCCCAAAAATATACGCTTTGGTTCTTCCATTGCCAGTAATGAATTTGAAGGTGCACACTTTGACTTCATGCTCTCCAACCCACCCTATGGGAAAAGCTGGAAGACCGAGCAAAAGTACGTAGTGGAAGGCAAGGAAGTGATGCAGCCTCGTTTTGAGGTCAACCTGCCGGATCATAAGGGCACTTACCGCTACCAACCTGCCATCCCCCGCTCATCCGATGGCCAGCTCCTGTTCCTGATGGAAATGGTGGATAAAATGGAGTCTGCCACCAACAACAGCATGGGCTCACGCATTGCGTCGGTTCACAATGGCTCTTCCCTGTTTACCGGCGATGCGGGCAGTGGTGAAAGTAACATCCGTCGTTTTATCGTCGAAAACGATTACCTGGAAGCCATTATCCAGCTGCCCAATAATCTGTTTTATAACACCGGCATTACCACCTACATCTGGATTCTGAACAACAACAAACCGGCTCATCGTCAGGGCAAGGTGCAGCTGATTAATGCCCAGACCATGTACCGGAAGCTGCGCAAAAACTTTGGTGAGAAAAACTGCGAACTGACCGACGAGCATGTCAACGAACTCACCCGTCTTTATCACGAACTGGCGGATGAAACCAAAAGCAACGGCACCGCCAAAGTCTTTAACAATGAGGATTTCGGGTATGCAAAAATCACCGTAGAGCGGCCATTGCGAAAATCCGCGCAATGCTCTGACGAACGGATCGCTGAGTTACGGTTTGTGCCCGCGCTGCGGGATGAAATGGTCTGGATATACCAGCAACTGGGTGACGACGTCTATACCGCCAGCGCCCTTAAAAAACAACGTCAGACCATTGAGCAGCACTTTGAAGAACAAGGGTTGAATCTGACCCGGAAAAATCGCGACACCCTGCTGTCGGTACCCATTTGGGAAAAACAGAGACAACTGATGTCAGTGGCAAAAAAAAATTCAGTCAGTGATGGGCGATGAAATCTACAACGATTTTAATCAGTTCAAGACCGATGTCGACAAGGCACTGAAGCAACTGGCGATCAAACTGGCGGCCAGCACGAAAACCCAGATACTCAATGCCATCAGCTGGCGGGATGAGAACGCCTGCCCCGTGGTCAAGAAAGTACATACGTTGGAACAGGTGGCCACCCTATTATCTGATACGCTGAACCACCTGGAGGATGATAATGGCCATCTTGAGGATTATGGTTTCTGGCGTCTGAAAGGGTCCCAATTTACGGAATACGAACCGGACTCTGAGCTTCGGGATACCGAAAATGTACCGCTGAGTGAAGATATCCATCAGTACTTTATTGATGAAGTTCGCCCCCATGTGGCCGACGCCTGGATCGCGCTGGACAAAACCCAGCTCGGTTGTGAAATCAGCTTTAACAAATACTTCTATCAGCACAAGCCGCTGCGGTCTCTGGAAGCAGTTACTGAAGATATTCTTCGGTTGGAAAAGGAAACCGAAGGGCTGTTGAAAAAGTTGGTGAGCTTTGGGGAGCAGCCATGAGCGATACAACAGCCTTGAGCACACAGGAAACCGAGATGGAATCTGTGCAGTTTCCTAAATACGATCGGTATAAGGATTCAGGAGCTGAGTGGTTGGGTGAAGTGCCTGAACATTGGGCTGTGACTCGCAACCTTGGGCTTTTTAATGAGCGTAAGGAAGTAAATCAACCTAGGATGGAGCTCCTTGCGGTCACCATCAAGCAAGGGGTTATCAAGCAATCTGAGATCACCCGCAAAAAAGACTCTTCAAATGACGATAAGTCCAAGTACAAAGTAGTCCGTAAAGGCGACTTGGCTTACAACAAAATGCGGATGTGGCAGGGGGCTATTGGTGAGTCCAAATATGACGGAATTGTCAGCCCTGCCTACATCATTCTAAACACAAAGAACAAGCTTTACTCTCGTTACTTTCATTACCTATACCGTACCGAGCTGTTCATCAAAGAAGCAAACCGTAACTCCTACGGGCTATGTGATGATATGAACAGCCTCCGTTATGAAGACTTCAAAACAATTTACTCGCCTACACCTCCAGAACAAGATGTGGTTCGCATCGTTGCTTTCCTTGATGAGAAAACCGCCGAGATTGATGCAGCTATTGCCAAGAAGCAGGCACTGATACAACTGCTGAACGAACAGAAAGCCATTCTGATCAACCGGGCCGTCACCAAAGGGCTGAACTCCAATGTCAAAATGAAAGACAGTGGTATGGCATGGATTGGGAAGATTCCTGAGCATTGGAAGGTGGTAAGGCTAAAACATTTCAGCAATGTGCAAACAGGTATAACCCTCGGGAAAACATACTCAGGAAAAGGGATAAAAGAATACCCTTACTTACGTGTTGCCAATGTACAAGATGGCTATTTCAAACTGGATGAGTTGACAACAATTCGGTTACCAGCTCATGAGGCAAAAAAATACCTCATTCAATCTGGTGATATTATGGTCACTGAAGGCGGAGATATTGACAAGCTGGGTCGTGGAACAGTCTGGAGGGCTGAACGAGAGGAATGTCTGCATCAAAACCACGTTTTTTGCGTTAGAGTCGATAAAACACGTGCATCAGAAAGCTTTATTGCTTTGGTCTCTGGCTGTGATTATGGCAGGCGGTACTTCACCAATACCGCAAACAAGACGACAAACCTTGCTTCAACGAATCGTACCAAACTTGGTAACTTACCTGTTGCTCTTCCTCCCAAGCAAGAGCAATTAAAGATCACTTCATATGCAGCTGAAATCAGTAAAGAGTATTCAGTGATATTGGAAACTATAAATCGAGAGCTTGAGTCTCTCATAGAATTCAAGCAAACCCTCATCACCTACGCCACCACCGGAAAAATCAAAGTTTAGGGAAAGACGCCGTATGGTCAGTAATATCAGTGAAGCCGCCCTGGAACAAGCCATTGAACAGGCACTCACGGGGGATTGCCGTGAGACGCGTGGAGCGCCCTCCCAACCCCCGATGTCCTATGGCAACGTGAAGCATCGTGGCAAAGGCTATATTGCAGGCGATCCGGCCGATTTCGACAGACGCTTTGCCCTGGATTCCCGGCTATTCTGGCAGTTTCTGGAAACCAGCCAGCCCACTGAACTGGCCAAGCTGAAACACCTGCCCAACTGGCAACAGTTGGTGCTGGAACGACTCAGCCATAAAATCCGCAAGGATGGTGTGGTCACGGTACTGAAAAAAGGGCTCGCCATTAATGATGCGCACCTGACGCTGCTCTACAAAGGTGTATACCACCAGTTGAATCCGCACCAGTCCGGACAGTTTGATCAGAACCTCTTTTCCATCACCCGACAGGTGTATTATGAGGATTCGGGCAAAACCGTGGACATGGTGCTGTTTGTCAATGGTCTTGCCCTGTGTACCTTCGAGCTGAAAAAGCCCCAGACCCGCCAGACGGTTCACAATGCCATGAAGCAGTACCGGGAAACCCGTGACCCGAAGAGTACGCTGTTTCGTTTTGGCCAGTGCCTGGTGCATTTTGCTGTCGACACCGACGATGTCATGATGACCACTCATGTAAATGGTGCTGGCACATTCTTCCTTCCTTTCAATAAAGGCGCATATCACGGCCAGGGCAATCCCATCAACCCGGACGGTTATAAAACCGCCTACCTCTGGAATGAGGTGCTGGAGCCCCACTCGCTGGTGCAGATTATTGAGCATCTCGCCAAGGTCGTTGACGAAAAAGATAAGAAAGGAAAGATCAAAAAAACGCTGTTCTTTCCCCGGTACCACCAGCT
This sequence comes from Endozoicomonas sp., assembly GCF_965196975.1. Lineage (NCBI taxonomy): Bacteria > Pseudomonadati > Pseudomonadota > Gammaproteobacteria > Oceanospirillales > Endozoicomonadaceae > Endozoicomonas > Endozoicomonas sp. The sequence goes on along the minus strand of NZ_OZ239981.1, from coordinate 1,010,572 downwards.
GGAAGTGGTTCGCAATCTGCTGAACAACGCCCGGGACGAAGGCCCGGGCCACTCGTACCTGATTCAGCACTCTGCAGGTTCTGGTAAATCCAACTCCATTACCTGGCTGGCCTTCCAGTTGATTGAACTGTACGACAGCGCTGGTAAAGCCAATGTATTTGATTCGGTCATTGTGGTCACGGATCGGCGTATTCTCGACCGACAGCTCCGCAATAATATCAGCCAGTTTTGCGAAGTGAAGAACATCGTCGCCGCCGCTGAAAAATCTGCGGACCTGAAATCCTATCTGGAACAGGGAAAACGGCTGATTATCACCACGGTGCAGAAGTTCCCTTATATTGTCGATGGCATTGGCAACCTGGAGAATAAACGCTTTGCGGTGATTATTGATGAGGCACACTCCTCTCAGTCCGGGGATAGCGCGGACAAACTGAACATGTCGCTCGGCATGGAGGATGACAAAACTGAAGACGCCCTTCAGGATAAAATCCTCAAAGCCATGAAAGGCCGCAAGATGAGTAAAAATGCGTCCTTCTTTGCCTTTACGGCGACTCCCAAACAAGCCACTCTGGAGAAATTTGGCCGGGAAGCTGACGACGGAAAATATTACCCCTTTCATCTTTACTCCATGAAACAGGCAATTGAAGAAGGCTTTATTCTCGACGTTCTGCAAAACTACACCACTTACAAAAGCTTCTACGAAGTGCAGAAGTCAGTGGAAGAAAACCCTCACTTCAGCAACAAAAAAGCCCAGGCCAAACTGAAAGCGTTTGTGGAAGGACATAAGGAAACCATCGAGAAAAAAGCATCGGTGATGGTTAACCACTTTATTGAGAACGTAGTGAAAGCCCGCAAGCTCAAGGGTAAGGCGAAAGGCATGGTGGTGTGTTCCAGCATTGAACGGGCCTATGAGTATTTTGTGGTGATTCAACGGCTGCTGAAAGAACACAATATGCCGTTTGGTGCGCTGGTGGCTTTTTCCAACAAGGATGGTTTTGAGCACACCGAAGAGTCAGTTAATGGCTTTGCGGGTAAGGACATCCCCGATCGTTTCAAAACCGATGATTATCGACTGCTGATAGTCGCCAACAAATACACCACCGGTTTTGACGAGCCATTGCTGCACACCATGTACGTGGATAAAAAGCTCCAGGGCGTTCAGGCCGTACAAACCCTCTCCCGCCTGAACCGGTGTAATCAAAAGATGGAGAAAACCGACACGTTTGTACTGGATTTCTACAACACCACCACTGAGATCAAAGCAGCCTTTGATGATTTCTACACCAGCACGATTCTGGAAGAAGGCACTGATATAAACGCACTCCACGACTGGAAAGACGAACTGGATAAAGTCGGGATTTATGAGCACTCTGAGGTTGAGGCGTTTAATGAACTTTACTGGAATGACGCTCCTGATGAACAGCTACACCCCATAGCCGACACGGCAGCCGAACGGTTCAGAGTCCTTGGCAATGATCTGGGAGACGACGACGAAGCCGAAAAGCAGAAGATTGATTTCAAAATCAAAGCAAAACAGTTTGTGAAAGTGTATGCCCAGTTAGCCTGCATTATGCCCTTCAATAATGTGCAATGGGAGATGTTGCACTGGTATCTGCGTTTTTTGATCCCAAAGCTCAAAGTCAATGCCCCAGAACAACAGGACCTCAGAAAGCTTCTGGAAAGCGTGGACATGAGTACCTACGGTATGGCCCGAGTCAAGCTTAACGAACGCATTGAACTGGATGCCAATGAAACTCTTCTGGCACCACAAAATCCGAACCAGCGGGGTTATCATGGTGAAGATGACAGGGATCCACTGGACAAGATTGTTGAAAGCTTTAACGAGCGGCATTTTTCCGGTTGGGACGGTACTCCCGAGGAGTTGAAAGTCAAACTCCAGAAAGTGGCCGAACACATGGAAAACAACCCGGACTTTCTGGCTCAGGTAGTCAACAACCCAAACCAGCAGACCCGCCGCCTGGCCGAAGAGCAAATGATTGGGGCCGCCATGCGAGCCCAAAGAAAGACGGATCTGGATTTTTACAAGCTGTTTATCAAGGATGAGGATTTCCGCCTGACTCTGACTGGCCATATTAGCCAGTATATGGCCATGAAAGGATTGACGGGGCCATCGGCTGATGCATAAGTCATTCTAAAAAATAGTTTGGCTCTTTTTTCGATCATCCATTCCCATTTAGGGATAAATATATATAATTCCCAATCTGGGAACTTTGGGCTAGTATGAAAGTCATAGGTAAAGACAAACTGGATAAGTTCTCGAAAAAACATGCCGATGCAAAACCAGCCTTGGATGCTTGGTGTCATGAGGTCTATGACAAAGACTGGAAGACAACCCATGATATAAAGGAGCACTATAACAGTGCCGATTTTATTCCGAATAATCGGGTTATTTTCAACATCAAGGGCAATCACTATCGGCTGGTCGTGAAAGTGCACTATCGAAATGGAATTGCTGCTGTTGAATGGGTCGGTACCCATGCGGAGTACAGCAAAATGAAATTTTAGGAGGGGGAATATGATGTCTGTAATCAAGGTCATCAAGACTGAACAGGATCATGCTGAGGCAATGGCGCGCCTTATGGCCCTCATGGATCAGGATCCTGCTGAAGGTTCAGATGAGGACAACGAGCTCGAAGTGCTTTCTGTTCTTATCGAACAGTATGAGAATATCCACTTCCCCATCGATAAGCCTCACCCTGTCGAAGCTATTAAGTTCAGGATGGAACAGCAGGGACTGACCCGTAAGGATATGGTCACTTATTTTGGCTCCCAGTCGAGGGTTTCAGAAGTACTGAATGGCAAACGCGCCTTGAGCTTGGGGATGATTCGTAAGCTGCATCATGGGCTTGGTATTCCCGCTGATGTTCTTATTCAAGATACTGAGCTTGCGAGAGACATCGTAACCAGTGAAGATGCTTCGATTGACTGGCATGCTTTCCCCCTCAAAAATATGCTGGAGAATGGCTACTTTAGCAACAGTACTGAGCCTCTCAGAGAGCTCAAGCTTTATGCTGAAGATCGAGTAAGGGACTTTTTAGACACTCTGAAAGGCAGCTTTCAGCTCAGCCCAGCAATGATGCGCACTTCTGCTCATTTGAATAATAATGACAAACAGGTAAACCCACTCGCCCTGTGGGCATGGCAGGTTAAAGTCCTCAAAGAAGTAGAAGGACAAAATCTAACCGTTAATTATCAAAGGGGCACTGTTGATACCGAGTTTATGACGCGTCTAGCAAAAGAATCTTGGTCTAATAAGGGTCCTTTAATTGCCAAGGAGTTTCTTGCCAACCATGGCATCCATTTAATTATAGAGCCACATCTAGAGAAGACCTATCTGGATGGTGCAGTCTGTATGAGTCCTAATGGCAATCCAGTTATCGCCTTAACATTACGTCATGACCGGCTGGATAATTTCTGGTTTACACTCATGCATGAGCTGGCGCATATTGCTCTTCATTTTGACGGCAGTTGTGAATGGTTTTTGGATGATCTTGATATTGTGTCAAATGATCATAAAGAAGACGAAGCCAATGCGATGGCTCGTGATTGCTTAATCCCTGGAACTGCTTGGAATCTCGATATCACAGCCTCAATGCCTGAAATGCTGGCCCTGGCAAAATCTCTCAGCATCGCCCCTGCTATTGTCTTCGGACGTTTTGCCAAAGAGCATAACCAATGGAAGAAGGTGCGAAAGCAATTGACTAAGGTTTCTCCTCTGTTCCTTTCATAATACCTAAACGTCTACCTCATACTGCGCCAGACTCGGCGCAGTACCTTTTATCTCTCCATCCTGAATAAATGCTTTTTGTCCGGTAGCTACTGACTCGCCGTTGACGGTAATAACCGAACCATCCCTTAGCTCTGCCTGGCTGGTGCCATTGCCGTTGTTGGCTTTGATAATTGCGACTATTCGGGAGCCTTCAGGTAAGAGTGCCTTGAACTGTTGCCAGATATTGGTCGTTGCCATAATTCCCTCCATAGACTATGTTTAACCTGTCGTTTTAATGACAAACCAATGCGCTTAAGTCCCAGTATTACCATACTGGGCACTTTTTAATAATGCCGCTCGAGCTCTACTGACTGAACAACATTCCCCACGCCACTTGCACTGATGCTGGTCGCCAGACAAAGGGCTTGCCAGCTCCCACTCTCTCCTAAAAGCGTATCCTGAACTTCCACCAGCATACCCGGCTCAATTAAGCCAGGTACCGTGTTGGTGTCGGTCAATGGCAGTTCAATGGTGGTAATGCTCTGGTTGCCGCCCTTGGCCAGCTCATTTCGGCCTCGCTCAGTATTGACCTGTGTTTCTGTCAACCAGTCTTCCAGAATATCCGGTGCTGGGTTATCACCGGCACTGCCTGTGCGCTTAACATTTACCGCTACTCCAGCATTGGTGCCAGAGACATAAACGGCATTGTAAGCCTGCTCCGGTCGCCAGTTAGCGCTTAAACTAATGACCATACTTGCCGGAACGATCTTATCCATTGTGGCAGTATTCCAGTGCCAAGGGCTGGCAGGATAACGGGGCTGTATGCTCACCTGGTCGTTATCACGGCTTGGAATGATCACCGATCCAGCTGTAGTTGCGATCTTGGCCACTACCTGCATAGCGGTCTGGTTCTGATAGCTGAACGAACCTCCGGGCATGATCCAATCGGGTGTGCTGTAGTCGCTCAGGTCAGGGTAGGTTGCCGTAAAGCCAGTGTTAGCCAGTTCTTCGGTAATGGCCTGTTTGGCGTTGAGGTTGGCGCTGTTGCTCTTGCTTCGTTGTGGCGCATAGGGGGCTGCGAGCAGTTGGGTTCGGCTGCTGCCATAGAGGGTATAACGCTCATCCCCGAACCGTCTGTTTGTGCTGTAACGCTCAATAATGAAGATCCACTTCCAGCCGTTGATATCCACCTCGATCTGCTTCGGACCGTTCTCGTCCGGTTCTACCAGTGCGATATTGGAAGCGCCCCAAAGCTCTCCGGTAAAGCTCCATGAGAAGCTATCAATATCCAGACTGATTTCCATTGAGGGAAGTTCGAGCGGTGTCCGGGCAGGCAATACGACAGTGGTGATAATGTTCATTAGCAGATAACTCTCCCTGATCTCTGGCTGCTCTGGCTCCGGCTTAACAATAATGTTTGGGGCGGTCTCACCGCCATAGTTGCCGGTAACGCTCTCATCCTTGGCTTTCTGTCCGATACCCCACGGCAAAATGACCGGCTGATCTTCCCGGCGGTTGCTCTGGAAGTTTGAGAGAAGCTTGCTGTCTCTCGGCTGTATTACCTTTCGCTCTAATCGCCAATCTATTTTGAAATAGACTTCCGGGGTGATATCAGGCGAATAAGGCCGACCTTTAAAAAGAAAGCTGACTGCATTTCCACCTGGCATCGTAACTATTCAGCACCCAGCAAAGGCGTATTGTTGTAATTTCGAACCGCTTTAAGAAGCGCCTGAAATATGTTCAACCCCTGCTTTTTAGCAGATGATAAATAGCTTCGGATTCGGGTAAACATGGTACCTCCGTCTTCGCTTCTGAAGCAGCCTGAGATCTTCTGCTTAAGTTTGGCCATCCTGGCATCACGTTCACTGCCATTGTTATCGAAGGGAATTGAAAAGTCCGACATGAAGCGCAACGTTTCAACCTTAAACTCAATAAGCCTTTTGAACAGGTTGTAGGCCTTGGTATTCCTGACCTTCTTACGTCCAAGCACCTGTCGTTGTTTTTCCATATAAGCGGTTTCCTTCGTGAGAGCCCTTTGAAGGATTTGGTCGTATATCGTCTCAATGCGAAGCTGTATTGCACCAGGCATTTGAGTCAGACCGGCTGCTTTGTATTTCTTGCAGAAGTGCCAGGAGAGCGTAAGCAATTTCATCAGCCGCAGAGCCAGCTTATTCGCATCCCTATCGACAACTCCCTGAAGCTCTCTCAGATGATGGGCATTACAAAGCACATGCACTGCCGCATAGGCAAAGTAGGACTTCCAATGATCGTGAACCAGAATGCCTGCAAAAGTCAGCAGGATGCCCATTGCATCCATTGCTTCACAACCTCGCCTTTCTGAGAGGTAGTAAAGCGTCCATTGGTCATCTCGCATAATGTGTAACCACCACAGTGAACCGTCAACCCGCATGCCAGTTTCATCCGCTCCTGCAACCGGACTTTCTTGTAAAGCATCGCGGATACTCTGCTCAGTAGAGGCCAGGTTCTCATGGGTATAGGCAACAAAATTGGCAACAGAGCCTGCGCTGACACTCATGCAATAAATAGTATTGAAATACTCAGACACCCGGTGATATGGGATGAAGTGATACTGGTTTAAATGAACAGCCATTGCCTGAGTCACTTCTCCGTATTGAGCAGCGGCTTTCACTCCTTGGGGAAACTCAGCGGTGTTCCGTTTACCACAAGGACATACTTTAACGTCTGCCCAGTACGCGGTAACTTCAAATTCTCCGGGTCTACCTGGATCAAAAACCTGTCGCTCAATGTATTTGGTGGGTTTAATATCGATAAGCGAAGACTGGCAACAGCAACATTTTTCAACCTTCAGATGCCTGACATAATCGGGTAAGGCGACACGTCTCAAACAAGAGCCTTGATGACCTTTCTGGCCACCTGGTTTATTGCCTGAAGATGGTCTAAGGCTTTTGGGGTTCGGTGTTTCCTGTGAGGAGCAGGGGGCTTCTTTGGAAGATGTATCACCTTTATCACTCCCTTTTTTACTGGGCTTTTGATAACCATCTGACGATGGTGGCTTACTACTGTTTTGACTGTTTTTATTAACCCTTTCTTCCAGTTCGCTGCAACGTTCCCGTAAAAGCGCATTCTCGGTCCGAAGCTCTTCATTCTCTTTAAGGAGAGCTTCGGTAAACGGAGTAGCTGGGAAGTCTGGTTCCATACTGGAGATTTGTTAGAAAAATTGAGTATAAGATGATGGTCGAAAAATCAGAAAATTCCAGATTTATATGAAGGGTGCTGAATAGTTACCTGGCATCAAGTAGCCGAGCATGTCTAATTCATGTGGTGGCTAAATTCATCAACACGACGAATACTGTTTTGCTTTTTCCGATCTTCAGGCCTTCCTGTTTGCCAACGATCAACGGTGCTCTCATCAGTAGCCCTTATTGAGTGATCCCAACGTTGCGAGTGTTTAACATCCTGCAGGTTGGTATGTTTCCAAAGGCTATTTTTTGAACTGCGTTTGGCTACCGACTCACCATGACTAAAACTGACAACGGCACTATTTTTAGTCACCTCCCCCCAAAATAGCCCCATTGGCAAGGCTTTCAGAGGTGTTGCCTGCTGGCTAGTTTGTGGCCGGCTACGACTAACGGGCAAACTTACGCCATAAGCCACCAGGCTGCTTTGCTGGCTACTGAGGCCGGTATCCCAACGCCCTTGGTAAACACTGACGACCGAAGGCGGTGTGACAAAGGCGTATTTCTTTTCTGGATAGAAAGCGAAGTCAGTAACCGGCACATAAGGATCAAGGCCGAAAGCAAAATCAGCTTTGTTTGGTAGGTAAGCCATCGTTATCAGCTGGTAGGAATGATGGTTGGGATTATTGGACCGTGTACCAGTGGACGGCTAAACGGTTTTGCTTTGAATTGAGCAGTACCTATCGTCTGGCTCGTATCAGTCTCATACCACCAGACCGGTTCTGTATTGCCAGTGGTGCCAGCGAGAGTGCATTGGTAGACATAGCCTTGAAAGTTTGCAGGCCTGATAACATCACCGACAACATAGGCTGTATCTGGTTGCCAGACAGAGCCATATTCATCCGTTGCCATTACCATTACTGCGCCCTCGTAAGGGCTGGTATCCAAGGTATAGGTTCCATCAACATCACTGCTGACAGTGCTATCGAGAACAGCATGTTTGGTCAATTCGCTATCGGTCACTGCCAGCTGCGCCTCGGTAATAGCAATGACTCTCCGGGCAACAAAAAGATCATTCTCTGTAATGACACCCTGAACCTGTGTGGTGTTGCCATTACCGGGAATGATAATCCCCCCGGCTCCGGCATCACCACCGCCACCACCAGCTGAAGGGATAGCATTACCATCAGTCCAGATGACCTTTGTATCATCGGTATTAGCCCAAGTTAGACTGCTGTCTATGTTATTCCGCCGGGTAGTGATTTTTAGAGGTTCAGCCACATTCTCAAAATCAGAGTTCCATATCGTCTGGTAGGTACTACTTGCGGACGTATTTTTTACTGGTGATGAGTTATAAATATTGGATAGGTGAAAGTCTGTAATTAATAGACCTGCTGCAAAGGTATTCGTCTTCGATGCATAGCCCAGAGAGACTTCCTGATAACTATACCAGGGAAAGGTATAGTTTTTACTTGATTGCAAATTAACAACAGTATCTCGTGTGCCATTGATGTGCATGACCAACTTATCAGGTGTATAACTCCGGCTCGCATTCATAGTGATTACGATTTCAATAGGCACACCTGTCGGCAATAGGGTAGTTGATTCTCCCTTTGTTCCTACACGGCCATCACTAGACCTTTCCGTTCGATAATTTAAAACCCCATTTTCAACCCAAATATCTGTCCGATAAACAGAATTACCAGTTGTAGTTGCAAAGCCATCGATATTTAAAAGCGGAACACTTTTTGTCGCCGTTGACTCATGCAAAATCAACGTCATTACAAAATGAAGCTCGGAAACTGACGAATTAAACGCCTCATTATCTGCAGCATAAATTCGAGGCGTAGATAGCGTTCCTGCAACGTTATCTTCGGGAAACCATATTCCAGCCATCAGTCAGCATCCCCCCTGATCTGAAGCGTAAAATCATCATTGGTCTCTGTTCCCTGACCGGCGAGAACCGTCCGACAAATCCAGATTGGTGCAAGGCAACCATCGGTATTAAATCGGATAGCGTTCCCCGCTGCCCAGCCAGATCCCCAACCATCAGCCCGGATAGTGAAGAAAGGCACACCTGTTTCCGGGTTAAGTGGCGCTGCATCAGCAATGGTGTTGCCGGTTGCGATGATCCCGAGCTTTTCTTCAACAATCTGAAAGGCTGAACCACTGGTGAAAATGATCGCCCACTTACCATAGATGGCTCCCTTGTTGGTCACTTCCACCGGATAGTTGATAGTGTTGTATTGCGCCGTGGTCTGATCCCCAACCCGGTGATCAGTCCAGTTCGGGTCGCCGTTGTCCCATACCTTCTGGCTGAAGAAATTCTTCACTCTCGCCTGAAGATCGCCATAGACGACTGCACTGCTGACCGTAGTTTCGGAGGCGGGTAAATCCCAAGGCACCGGGGAGATAATGGAGAGGTCGCCGTTGATCTGAACGTCACTTAATACGCTCATGTGCTCGACCCGATCCTTAATGGTGAAAGGTGCAGTCAGGGGATTACTGCCAGCATCAATCAGGCTCAACGGATCGGCAAAGGTCACGGTTCCAGTCTCTCTATCGACGGTGTATTGATCGCTGGCCAGCAGAGCCCCGCTGCTGTCTTCCACGACAATTTCTGCCTGATGGTCACGTACCAGGTTGATCACCTGACCGGCGGTTGGTGTACCTGCATCGGTGCTTGCCGTGTGGCTGATGACTACAATATCCCCGGCTCGATAGATAGGGACCCGTCCATCAGGAGGGAGACGCACCGGATCAAGGCCAATTAATTCCGCATCGAGCGGCAGGCTGGTTTCCACCACGCAGTTATAACGGACGCTTTGCGGGATAACGTAAATCGGGTCTGAACCATCAGTGAATTGAAGCTCACACCAGCCTGTGGTTACGTCTATTTTTCCGACCACTTCTGCGGTATTGAACTCGCCATTAAAATCCGCCGTTGCCGTGATAATGTCCCCGTTATCTACCCGAACGGCCGTGAGCTGCAAACTGCCATGACGGATCGGAGCACCGGGCGTTCGGAAGGCGACCGCATCAATCTTAAAGCCAACGCCGATAGTCGCCGCTGCCTGAATGGTGGCCGTATTGACCGTTCCTTCGGGATAGCTCGCCAGTGTCGCTATACCACCGCTGTAATCAACCCTGCCGACCTGAACCCCGGCATTGGTTTCGGTACTCAGGTTTTTATAGAGAGAACCGTCCCGGTCAAAGTAGGTTTCACCGTTCCATTCAAAGATCACGCTGCCGGGGAGCAGAACGGTATTGTCCATCAAGGGCAGCAGATCAATGGTCAGTTCTGGCGAGGTGATATTCTCGTTGTACGGTGCGTGAGCGAGGTTGCTCGCCTGTGCAATGGCGGTAATGGTGCTGCCGTTGAAGGTTTGGGTTTTGGCGGTGTTGGTTACGTCCAGCTTTCGGACATAACCATTAAACGTCTGCTTGATGACGTATTCAGGATAGGTTTACTGCTCCAACGCCAGAATGGTAAACGCCCCGGTCTGGTAATCAATGCTGCCAGTAACACCCCGCCAGCCACCCGTTGTATCGTCGCTGATCTGCTTGGCCACGTTCCGGGTGGTTTCATAGGTAGTCCAGTCATCCTCGTTTCTGGTTTCGCTCGGTACGTTGGACAGCTGCTCGACCAGAAATTGCAGCTGGATAGAACCTGGGAGCAAGGGAGCACCGGGAATGGTGCCACTCATTACGCCCTGACCATCCACCGAGACAATCACCTCGCCACCGGCACTGGTGCCTTCCTCATAGATCAGTTGAATCTCGGTGCCACTGTCCGGCAGGAAATCCAGCTTAAAGCTCAACTCGCCGGGTGCGTAATGAATGGCACCGTTACCATCGCCAGTCAGCAGGCCGTTGCCCTGATCGGTCAGGGTTTTATTCTCGCCGGAGGAAACATACGTCACCGTCATCGAGCCGGGTTTAATACCGGGTTTCTCGACGGTATGGCGAAAGGTCATATCATCCACAGGCACCGAGCCGGTTCTGATCGTCACCTCATCATCATTCTGCGCCACATAGCTAAAGACGATGGCACTGTCAGGATCAGGCAGCGCATCGAGGGTGATCGCAGCCGATCCTGTTGAAAAGATAATGGTTCCGGTTCCCGACCCGGTCATCTGGCCTGCGCCAGTATCTCGAATATCCTGCCATTTACCCAAGGCGATATAGCTGACCACCAGTGTTCCCGGCCTTGGTTTGGCCTCGGCCATATTCAGGGTGTAGTTAAAGCCCCGGTTCTGGTTGGTGATCGGGATAGCCCCGCTGATCGCAGCCCCGGTAATCGCCACGGCAGGCTGATAGGTCGCATTGGCGGTGGCCGTGGTATAGCTGCTCGCTCGCCAGACGTTAACCTCCCCAAGGTCATAATCCACGGTCAATTTGCTGAAATTATTGGTCCCGCTTTTATGGAGCAGATGACCCGCACCGTCATCTTCAAAGGTGCCGCCATCGAGGGACAGTGAAAGCGTTTTAGGTAATACGCCGCGCTGGACATAGGTTCGGCTCTGGTTGCCGGTAATATGCACAAAACGGCAGCTGACCGAACGGGTAGTATCAGCAGTGGCCACCATCGTTTTGCCGGTATAGCCACCGTATTGATCCAATAGTGGGCTTTCCACCCTGGCACTCGGCACCAGTGGCGCATAAACGCTCTCGGCCTTAACCGTTAAGTCGCCAGCGGTCACATTGGCACTCAATGGCTGAATACCATAATAACGGGAGGTGTCGGCGATCTGTGTGCCATAAATGGTGCTGGTTTCTCCCTCCGGTTCTCCGGGAACTGGCTGCGCTCCGACAAAGGTGGTTATTAGCGGCGCACTGATCTCCATTTCTACCTTGCGCCGGTTAAAGTCCACATACTCTGTACCGTTGTGATAGGTAAACGTAACCACCGAATGATCAACGGCAGTAATACGGATAAACTGGCTGGTTAAGCCATCGGGAGTGGTGAGCTTATAGACCTCGCCAATTTCAGGCACCGCCCATTCCTCACGCTGATAGCCGACAATGGCACGCTGGCCTTCCAGCTGATCGCCGACCAATTCCCATGATGCTTTGATACCGGGAACCACATAACTTTCTATTCTGTCTCTGGCATCCAAACGCTCATCGGTCTGACTGTCGGTATTGAACAGCAACACCGAGACATTCTTATCCTTGGGAGGCTCGGTCAGGATCAAATGACTGCCGAGATAAATGTCATTGTTATCGGTGCTGATCCCGATAAACGCCTTACGCAGGGCAACATCACCAATGGTTCGGTCGATCCGGGAAATATCCTGAAAGAGATTATTGACGTTGCCATCAATGACCTCGTTACCAGTTACCCGACCGCCACCGTCTTCCTCATCGGTGAGGCGCTGGCTTTCGAAGAGTTTTACATCGCTATTAGTAATAGCCATAGCAAATCCTTATGCTTGGTTGACATAAATAGTGAATGAGTTGTGAAGGGAGGAACTTTTATAAGAAAGCGTGGTCTTAAGCTGTAATTCAATAATTCAATAATTCAATAATTCAATAATTCAATAATTCAATAATTCAATGGACAGGTTTAACTTAGATTCAAATTTCGTTCCTGATTTTTCCTATCTTCAGGAGTTAGAAGAAGCATCTTTTGACCCATCTGTGGCTTTTGGTTCACAGCCGTGTATGTCTGGTTTTTCTGTGCAGACTCTTGAACCTCCTTCACCCGCTTATGTTAGTCAACCTGATGCAGTCCAAAATAATGCTTACTCTGTTAATCCATTGAATCAATATGTTGTTGGACCTTCTACATTAGATAGTAATTTTATTTCAGGTGATAATTTAGCTGATATTCCACTTGATGGGCTAGATAGGTATTCAGGTCCAAATGAAACATCATCAGATGAGTTAAGATATACGGAACTGAATGCACCTACCGATATATCCTCCCCTCCTCAAGATGAGTCCTGTGGAAAAACATCTGTTAATTTTTCTCAGTCATCATCGCGGCCAGTTGCTATAATTAGTCCGTTAAATACAGGCATTCAGCAGCAAGTTACAAATGCAACTGCTGAAATTGAAAGACATGAATCAATTGTCATTAGTGAACCCCTGACCATCACGCCCGGAGAGGCTTCCCAGAAGGCTTACGCACAGTCCGAGAAACGGAAGGCTTACCAGAAGGCTTACGCACAGTCCGAGAAAGGGAAGGCTTACCAGAAGGCTTACGCACAGTCCGAGAAACGGAAGGCTTACCAGAAGGCTTACGCACAGTCCGAGAAACGGAAGGCTTCCAAACAAGCTTACGCACAGTCCGAGAAAGGGAAGGCTTACGCACAGTCCGAGAAACGGAAGGCTTACCAGAAGGCTTACGCACAGTCCGAGAAAGGGAAGGCTTCCAAACAAGCTTGGGCACAGTCCGAGAAAGGGAAGGCTTACCAGAAGGCTTACGCACAGTCCGAGAAACGGAAGGCTTACCAGAAGGCTTACGCACAGTCCGAGAAAGGGAAGGCTTACGCACAGTCCGAGAAACGGAAGGCTTACGCACAGTCCGAGAAACGGAAGGCTTCCAAACAAGCTTGGGCACAGTCCGAGAAAGGGAAGGCTTACGCACAGTCCGAGAAACGGAAGGCTTACCAGAAGGCTTACGCACAGTCCGAGAAACGGAAGGCTTACCAGAAGGCTTACGCACAGTCCGAGAAACGGAAGGCTTCCAAACAAGCTTGGGCACAGTCCGAGAAAGGGAAGGCTTCCAAACAAGCTTGGGCACAGTCCGAGAAAGGGAAGGCTTCCAAACAAGCTTGGGCACAGTCCGAGAAACGGAAGGCTTACCAGAAGGCTTACTATGAAGTTTTGAAGAATACCGGTGATAGAGAACAAGCACGAATCGCTGGTAAGCAAGCTACTGCCCTTATAAAAGAATCAAATATAGCTAAGAATAATGAGGTTGGATCAACATCCATTTCTCCCCCCCCCCCCCCCCGCTTTTCAGTCTTAAAACTGAAGGAATATTTACAGTCCCGATCGAACCCTCACCCTGAGTGAACGGTCAACAAGCGAAGGGTCAGAAGGTATTGATCGCTGTCATCTGGATAGGCGAACGGCATAACCTGCTGCGCCTCTACAGGAGCACCGTTAGACCGATCAAAGATAACGGAGAACTGGCGACTATCCGGGAGCGTTAGAGTCATGGTTTTATTGGCCGCTTTGGAGAGTGCAAACAGGTTCTTAACGGTCAGCCGGGATACCCAACCGGCCTCGCCGCTTCCAGATAGCTCGATTGGCCTTCCATAATTGAATTGCCCTTCCTGCACCAGCAAAGCACCGGTCAGGCTCCGCTCTGTATTCTGCTCGACGGGGTTCCATTCAAACTCATTGATCCAGAGAAGATCGTCCGGGAGGGTAATGGTGTCCAGTTGCATCAGACCGTCCTCATGCCTGCATTTTTCAGGGCTTCCAGCAGTTTGGTTTCATCCGTTGAATCAATGCCGATATTGACTGCACCGCCGGGATATTCGAGCCGGATAATTTTTTGTGGAGCCGGTTGTGTAGTTCGGATGGTTGGTGCCGATTTACTCACCTGGCTCTCTTGGAGGGTTTGGGCTTTTTCATTGTTGGCCTGCCGGATACGTTCGTTGTAAATCTGCTCACTGATCCGCAGGGCAGAGGTGATATTCTTGATCGCCTCCTGATCCCCTTTGGCAATAGCCTCGGCCTGCTGTGCCTTCAGATCGTCACGCTGCGTTTGATAACGGCGTTGCTCAATATCCGACTGCCTGCCCTGTAATTCATCCAGTTCATCTTGCAGACTGTTGAGGGTATTTCGGGAGCTCACCCCAAGGCTGGCCATGTTTTGCTCTGCCGAGCGAATGGCACTGTTTAGGCGGTCTAAATCCTGATTGTTCAGGAGGTTCATCGTATCAGCGGCTCGCTCGCCCTGACGGAGAAAGCGTCTAGCGATATAGTCACCCTGCTCATAACTCTCTAACAGTTCTTCGAGGGCGATCTTCTGCTCTAAATACTGACTTTTGACATAGGCAGCATTTTTCGCAGTCTCATTCATCCAGCTACTTATGCCGGTTACATCGAAGGTATAAGAGTGCTGTAGCTTGTTGAGTTCTTCTCGGGTTTCTTCCAGCTGACTTTTCAGTTCGGCAATGCTGCTGATCGCCTGCTCGGTGTTGACGTTACCCACGCCATTCATCGCCACAAAGGTATCGTGCGCAGCACCACTCATGCCCTGTAGTTCTTCGGCCAGAGTGTTGTAATGACCAGCCATGACTCCGGCAATGGAAGCGGTGTCTTCAAGAGCTGCGGTTTGTTGCTCGCCAGCCTCGGTGACTTTATCAATACTCTGGCTTGCGTCTTCCGCCTCTTTTTTCAGTTGCGCCAGCTTCTGGCGACTGGCCTCCAGTGCCTGGGTATATTCTTCCTGAGAGAGTGTTCCGGCAGAAAAGGCTTCGGCCAGTGCTACGCCAAGGCTGGCTAATTCGGTGCGGGTTTCAGCCCCGTTGATTTGGTTGATAGCATCGGCTGCATCGGTAAACGCCGCTTTGGTGGTTGCTGCTGCCTGCTCTGCGGTTTTGCCAGTCTGCTCAACGTCTGCCCGGTAACGCTCCTGTTCTTCTCGTACCTGATCCCAGGTCACCTTGCTTTCACGACGAATGTCTTTTTGTGCCTGTTCATGCTTTTTCGAAAGGGCTTCGTAAATACCCACCAATGCGTCTTTGGCGGCATTGGCATCTTCACCGGTTTGTTTGGCAAACTCTTTACCAAGAGAACGCAGGTACTCCGTCGTTGCCTGCATCTCTTTGGCAATGGAGTCAGCTCCCACAACCTCCGCCAGCTTTCCCCATCCGAAGATGATTTCTCCGATGGTATAGAGAAATGCGGTCGCAAAACCTTTCACCGCCAGCGTAAAACTGTTGAAAAAGAAAGTGACGGTATTGCCAGTTACCGTAAAGGTGGTTTTCAGCTTATCCATCACCGTGGTGAGGGTGGCAAAGCTGGTTTCTACCTTTGAAACAAACCCGTCAAAAGAAAGGCCAGACAGCGCCGATTGAATGGCCTCGCCCATGGCAATAAAAGCATCGCTGATCTTTTTCGCGAGAGCCTGCAAGCGACCGTCCTGATTCATCGCCTCTATTTTCAGGGTGATCGACCCGAGCAAATTCTTGGTGTACTCCAGAGCACCACTGTCCGCAATATCGAGGGACAGTGAAAGCGTTTTAGGTAATACGCCGCGCTGGACATAGGTTCGGCTCTGGTTGCCGGTAATATGCACAAAACGGCAGCTGACCGAACGGGTAGTATCAGCAGTGGCCACCATCGTTTTGCCGGTATAGCCACCGTATTGATCCAATAGTGGGCTTTCCACCTTGGCACTCGGCACCAGTGGCGCATAAACGCTCTCGGCCTTAACCGTTAAGTCGCCAGCGGTCACATTGGCACTCAATGGCTGAATACCATAATAACGGGAGGTGTCGGCGATCTGTGTGCCATAAATGGTGCTGGTTTCTCCCTCCGGTTCTCCGGGAACTGGCTGCGCTCCGACAAAGGTGGTTGTAACTATTCAGCACCCTTCATATAAATCTGGAATTTTCTGATTTTTCGACCATCATCTTATACTCAATTTTTCTAACAAATCTCCAGTATGGAACCAGACTTCCCAGCTACTCCGTTTACCGAAGCTCTCCTTAAAGAGAATGAAGAGCTTCGGACCGAGAATGCGCTTTTACGGGAACGTTGCAGCGAACTGGAAGAAAGGGTTAATAAAAACAGTCAAAACAGTAGTAAGCCACCATCGTCAGATGGTTATCAAAAGCCCAGTAAAAAAGGGAGTGATAAAGGTGATACATCTTCCAAAGAAGCCCCCTGCTCCTCACAGGAAACACCGAACCCCAAAAGCCTTAGACCATCTTCAGGCAATAAACCAGGTGGCCAGAAAGGTCATCAAGGCTCTTGTTTGAGACGTGTCGCCTTACCCGATTATGTCAGGCATCTGAAGGTTGAAAAATGTTGCTGTTGCCAGTCTTCGCTTATCGATATTAAACCCACCAAATACATTGAGCGACAGGTTTTTGATCCAGGTAGACCCGGAGAATTTGAAGTTACCGCGTACTGGGCAGACGTTAAAGTATGTCCTTGTGGTAAACGGAACACCGCTGAGTTTCCCCAAGGAGTGAAAGCCGCTGCTCAATACGGAGAAGTGACTCAGGCAATGGCTGTTCATTTAAACCAGTATCACTTCATCCCATATCACCGGGTGTCTGAGTATTTCAATACTATTTATTGCATGAGTGTCAGCGCAGGCTCTGTTGCCAATTTTGTTGCCTATACCCATGAGAACCTGGCCTCTACTGAGCAGAGTATCCGCGATGCTTTACAAGAAAGTCCGGTTGCAGGAGCGGATGAAACTGGCATGCGGGTTGACGGTTCACTGTGGTGGTTACACATTATGCGAGATGACCAATGGACGCTTTACTACCTCTCAGAAAGGCGAGGTTGTGAAGCAATGGATGCAATGGGCATCCTGCTGACTTTTGCAGGCATTCTGGTTCACGATCATTGGAAGTCCTACTTTGCCTATGCGGCAGTGCATGTGCTTTGTAATGCCCATCATCTGAGAGAGCTTCAGGGAGTTGTCGATAGGGATGCGAATAAGCTGGCTCTGCGGCTGATGAAATTGCTTACGCTCTCCTGGCACTTCTGCAAGAAATACAAAGCAGCCGGTCTGACTCAAATGCCTGGTGCAATACAGCTTCGCATTGAGACGATATACGACCAAATCCTTCAAAGGGCTCTCACGAAGGAAACCGCTTATATGGAAAAACAACGACAGGTGCTTGGACGTAAGAAGGTCAGGAATACCAAGGCCTACAACCTGTTCAAAAGGCTTATTGAGTTTAAGGTTGAAACGTTGCGCTTCATGTCGGACTTTTCAATTCCCTTCGATAACAATGGCAGTGAACGTGATGCCAGGATGGCCAAACTTAAGCAGAAGATCTCAGGCTGCTTCAGAAGCGAAGACGGAGGTACCATGTTTACCCGAATCCGAAGCTATTTATCATCTGCTAAAAAGCAGGGGTTGAACATATTTCAGGCGCTTCTTAAAGCGGTTCGAAATTACAACAATACGCCTTTGCTGGGTGCTGAATAGTTACAGGTGGTTATTAGCGGCGCACTGATCTCCATTTCTACCTTGCGCCGGTTAAAGTCCACATACTCTGTACCGTTGTGATAGGTAAACGTAACCACCGAATGATCAACGGCAGTAATACGGATAAACTGGCTGGTTAAGCCATCGGGAGTGGTGAGCTTATAGACCTCGCCAATTTCAGGCACCGCCCATTCCTCACGCTGATAGCCGACAATGGCACGCTGGCCTTCCAGCTGATCGCCGACCAATTCCCATGATGCTTTGATACCGGGAACCACATAACTTTCTATTCTGTCTCTGGCATCCAAACGCTCATCGGTCTGACTGTCGGTATTGAACAGCAACACCGAGACATTCTTATCCTTGGGAGGCTCGGTCAGGATCAAATGACTGCCGAGATAAATGTCATTGTTATCGGTGCTGATCCCGATAAACGCCTTACGCAGGGCAACATCACCAATGGTTCGGTCGATCCGGGAAATATCCTGAAAGAGATTATTGACGTTGCCATCAATGACCTCGTTACCAGTTACCCGACCGCCACCGTCTTCCTCATCGGTGAGGCGCTGGCTTTCGAAGAGTTTTACATCGCTATTAGTAATAGCCATAGCAAATCCTTATGCTTGGTTGACATAAATAGTGAATGAGTTGTGAAGGGAGGAACTTTTATAAGAAAGCGTGGTCTTAAGCTGTAATTCAATAATTCAATAATTCAATAATTCAATAATTCAATAATTCAATAATTCAATAATTCAATAATTCAATAATTCAATGGACAGGTTTAACTTAGATTCAAATTTCGTTCCTGATTTTTCCTATCTTCAGGAGTTAGAAGAAGCATCTTTTGACCCATCTGTGGCTTTTGGTTCACAGCCGTGTATGTCTGGTTTTTCTGTGCAGACTCTTGAACCTCCTTCACCCGCTTATGTTAGTCAACCTGATGCAGTCCAAAATAATGCTTACTCTGTTAATCCATTGAATCAATATGTTGTTGGACCTTCTACATTAGATAGTAATTTTATTTCAGGTGATAATTTAGCTGATATTCCACTTGATGGGCTAGATAGGTATTCAGGTCCAAATGAAACATCATCAGATGAGTTAAGATATACGGAACTGAATGCACCTACCGATATATCCTCCCCTCCTCAAGATGAGTCCTGTGGAAAAACATCTGTTAATTTTTCTCAGTCATCATCGCGGCCAGTTGCTATAATTAGTCCGTTAAATACAGGCATTCAGCAGCAAGTTACAAATGCAACTGCTGAAATTGAAAGACATGAATCAATTGTCATTAGTGAACCCCTGACCATCACGCCCGGAGAGGCTTCCCAGAAGGCTTACGCACAGTCCGAGAAACGGAAGGCTTCCAAACAAGCTTGGGCACAGTCCGAGAAAGGGAAGGCTTATCAGAAGGCTTACGCACAGTCCGAGAAACGGAAGGCTTACCAGAAGGCTTACGCACAGTCCGAGAAACGGAAGGCTTCCAAACAAGCTTGGGCACAGTCCGAGAAAGGGAAGGCTTCCAAACAAGCTTGGGCACAGTCCGAGAAAGGGAAGGCTTCCAAACAAGCTTGGGCACAGTCCGAGAAAGGGAAGGCTTACGCACAGTCCGAGAAACGGAAGGCTTCCAAACAAGCTTGGGCACAGTCCGAGAAAGGGAAGGCTTACGCACAGTCCGAGAAACGGAAGGCTTACGCACAGTCCGAGAAACGGAAGGCTTCCAAACAAGCTTGGGCACAGTCCGAGAAAGGGAAGGCTTACGCACAGTCCGAGAAACGGAAGGCTTACCAGAAGGCTTACGCACAGTCCGAGAAACGGAAGGCTTCCAAACAAGCTTGGGCACAGTCCGAGAAAGGGAAGGCTTCCAAACAAGCTTGGGCACAGTCCGAGAAACGGAAGGCTTACCAGAAGGCTTACTATGAAGTTTTGAAGAATACCGGTGATAGAGAACAAGCACGAATCGCTGGTAAGCAAGCTACTGCCCTTATAAAAGAATCAAATATAGCTAAGAATAATGAGGTTGGATCAACATCCATTTCTCCCCCCCCCCCCCCCGCTTTTCAGTCTTAAAACTGAAGGAATATTTACAGTCCCGATCGAACCCTCACCCTGAGTGAACGGTCAACAAGCGAAGGGTCAGAAGGTATTGATCGCTGTCATCTGGATAGGCGAACGGCATAACCTGCTGCGCCTCTACAGGAGCACCGTTAGACCGATCAAAGATAACGGAGAACTGGCGACTATCCGGGAGCGTTAGAGTCATGGTTTTATTGGCCGCTTTGGAGAGTGCAAACAGGTTCTTAACGGTCAGCCGGGATACCCAACCGGCCTCGCCGCTTCCAGATAGCTCGATTGGCCTTCCATAATTGAATTGCCCTTCCTGCACCAGCAAAGCACCGGTCAGGCTCCGCTCTGTATTCTGCTCGACGGGGTTCCATTCAAACTCATTGATCCAGAGAAGATCGTCCGGGAGGGTAATGGTGTCCAGTTGCATCAGACCGTCCTCATGCCTGCATTTTTCAGGGCTTCCAGCAGTTTGGTTTCATCCGTTGAATCAATGCCGATATTGACTGCACCGCCGGGATATTCGAGCCGGATAATTTTTTGTGGAGCCGGTTGTGTAGTTCGGATGGTTGGTGCCGATTTACTCACCTGGCTCTCTTGGAGGGTTTGGGCTTTTTCATTGTTGGCCTGCCGGATACGTTCGTTGTAAATCTGCTCACTGATCCGCAGGGCAGAGGTGATATTCTTGATCGCCTCCTGATCCCCTTTGGCAATAGCCTCGGCCTGCTGTGCCTTCAGATCGTCACGCTGCGTTTGATAACGGCGTTGCTCAATATCCGACTGCCTGCCCTGTAATTCATCCAGTTCATCTTGCAGACTGTTGAGGGTATTTCGGGAGCTCACCCCAAGGCTGGCCATGTTTTGCTCTGCCGAGCGAATGGCACTGTTTAGGCGGTCTAAATCCTGATTGTTCAGGAGGTTCATCGTATCAGCGGCTCGCTCGCCCTGACGGAGAAAGCGTCTAGCGATATAGTCACCCTGCTCATAACTCTCTAACAGTTCTTCGAGGGCGATCTTCTGCTCTAAATACTGACTTTTGACATAGGCAGCATTTTTCGCAGTCTCATTCATCCAGCTACTTATGCCGGTTACATCGAAGGTATAAGAGTGCTGTAGCTTGTTGAGTTCTTCTCGGGTTTCTTCCAGCTGACTTTTCAGTTCGGCAATGCTGCTGATCGCCTGCTCGGTGTTGACGTTACCCACGCCATTCATCGCCACAAAGGTATCGTGCGCAGCACCACTCATGCCCTGTAGTTCTTCGGCCAGAGTGTTGTAATGACCAGCCATGACTCCGGCAATGGAAGCGGTGTCTTCAAGAGCTGCGGTTTGTTGCTCGCCAGCCTCGGTGACTTTATCAATACTCTGGCTTGCGTCTTCCGCCTCTTTTTTCAGTTGCGCCAGCTTCTGGCGACTGGCCTCCAGTGCCTGGGTATATTCTTCCTGAGAGAGTGTTCCGGCAGAAAAGGCTTCGGCCAGTGCTACGCCAAGGCTGGCTAATTCGGTGCGGGTTTCAGCCCCGTTGATTTGGTTGATAGCATCGGCTGCATCGGTAAACGCCGCTTTGGTGGTTGCTGCTGCCTGCTCTGCGGTTTTGCCAGTCTGCTCAACGTCTGCCCGGTAACGCTCCTGTTCTTCTCGTACCTGATCCCAGGTCACCTTGCTTTCACGACGAATGTCTTTTTGTGCCTGTTCATGCTTTTTCGAAAGGGCTTCGTAAATACCCACCAATGCGTCTTTGGCGGCATTGGCATCTTCACCGGTTTGTTTGGCAAACTCTTTACCAAGAGAACGCAGGTACTCCGTCGTTGCCTGCATCTCTTTGGCAATGGAGTCAGCTCCCACAACCTCCGCCAGCTTTCCCCATCCGAAGATGATTTCTCCGATGGTATAGAGAAATGCGGTCGCAAAACCTTTCACCGCCAGCGTAAAACTGTTGAAAAAGAAAGTGACGGTATTGCCAGTTACCGTAAAGGTGGTTTTCAGCTTATCCATCACCGTGGTGAGGGTGGCAAAGCTGGTTTCTACCTTTGAAACAAACCCGTCAAAAGAAAGGCCAGACAGCGCCGATTGAATGGCCTCGCCCATGGCAATAAAAGCATCGCTGATCTTTTTCGCGAGAGCCTGCAAGCGACCGTCCTGATTCATCGCCTCTATTTTCAGGGTGATCGACCCGAGCAAATTCTTGGTGTACTCCAGAGCACCACTGTCCGCAATATCGAGGGACAGTGAAAGCGTTTTAGGTAATACGCCGCGCTGGACATAGGTTCGGCTCTGGTTGCCGGTAATATGCACAAAACGGCAGCTGACCGAACGGGTAGTATCAGCAGTGGCCACCATCGTTTTGCCGGTATAGCCACCGTATTGATCCAATAGTGGGCTTTCCACCCTGGCACTCGGCACCAGTGGCGCATAAACGCTCTCGGCCTTAACCGTTAAGTCGCCAGCGGTCACATTGGCACTCAATGGCTGAATACCATAATAACGGGAGGTGTCGGCGATCTGTGTGCCATAAATGGTGCTGGTTTCTCCCTCCGGTTCTCCGGGAACTGGCTGCGCTCCGACAAAGGTGGTTATTAGCGGCGCACTGATCTCCATTTCTACCTTGCGCCGGTTAAAGTCCACATACTCTGTACCGTTGTGATAGGTAAACGTAACCACCGAATGATCAACGGCAGTAATACGGATAAACTGGCTGGTTAAGCCATCGGGAGTGGTGAGCTTATAGACCTCGCCAATTTCAGGCACCGCCCATTCCTCACGCTGATAGCCGACAATGGCACGCTGGCCTTCCAGCTGATCGCCGACCAATTCCCATGATGCTTTGATACCGGGAACCACATAACTTTCTATTCTGTCTCTGGCATCCAAACGCTCATCGGTCTGACTGTCGGTATTGAACAGCAACACCGAGACATTCTTATCCTTGGGAGGCTCGGTCAGGATCAAATGACTGCCGAGATAAATGTCATTGTTATCGGTGCTGATCCCGATAAACGCCTTACGCAGGGCAACATCACCAATGGTTCGGTCGATCCGGGAAATATCCTGAAAGAGATTATTGACGTTGCCATCAATGACCTCGTTACCAGTTACCCGACCGCCACCGTCTTCCTCATCGGTGAGGCGCTGGCTTTCGAAGAGTTTTACATCGCTATTAGTAATAGCCATAGCAAATCCTTATGCTTGGTTGACATAAATAGTGAATGAGTTGTGAAGGGAGGAACTTTTATAAGAAAGCGTGGTCTTAAGCTGTAATTCAATAATTCAATAATTCAATAATTCAATAATTCAATGGACAGGTTTAACTTAGATTCAAATTTCGTTCCTGATTTTTCCTATCTTCAGGAGTTAGAAGAAGCATCTTTTGACCCATCTGTGGCTTTTGGTTCACAGCCGTGTATGTCTGGTTTTTCTGTGCAGACTCTTGAACCTCCTTCACCCGCTTATGTTAGTCAACCTGATGCAGTCCAAAATAATGCTTACTCTGTTAATCCATTGAATCAATATGTTGTTGGACCTTCTACATTAGATAGTAATTTTATTTCAGGTGATAATTTAGCTGATATTCCACTTGATGGGCTAGATAGGTATTCAGGTCCAAATGAAACATCATCAGATGAGTTAAGATATACGGAACTGAATGCACCTACCGATATATCCTCCCCTCCTCAAGATGAGTCCTGTGGAAAAACATCTGTTAATTTTTCTCAGTCATCATCGCGGCCAGTTGCTATAATTAGTCCGTTAAATACAGGCATTCAGCAGCAAGTTACAAATGCAACTGCTGAAATTGAAAGACATGAATCAATTGTCATTAGTGAACCCCTGACCATCACGCCCGGAGAGGCTTCCCAGAAGGCTTACGCACAGTCCGAGAAACGGAAGGCTTCCAAACAAGCTTGGGCACAGTCCGAGAAAGGGAAGGCTTACCAGAAGGCTTACGCACAGTCCGAGAAACGGAAGGCTTACCAGAAGGCTTACGCACAGTCCGAGAAACGGAAGGCTTCCAAACAAGCTTGGGCACAGTCCGAGAAAGGGAAGGCTTACGCACAGTCCGAGAAACGGAAGGCTTACCAGAAGGCTTACGCACAGTCCGAGAAACGGAAGGCTTACCATAAGGCTTACGCACAGTCCGAGAAACGGAAGGCTTACCAGAAGGCTTACGCACAGTCCGAGAAACGGAAGGCTTACCAGAAGGCTTACGCACAGTCCGAGAAACGGAAGGCTTCCAAACAAGCTTGGGCACAGTCCGAGAAACGGAAGGCTTCCAAACAAGCTTGGGCACAGTCCGAGAAAGGGAAGGCTTACGCACAGTCCGAGAAACGGAAGGCTTCCAAACAAGCTTGGGCACAGTCCGAGAAAGGGAAGGCTTACGCACAGTCCGAGAAACGGAAGGCTTACCATAAGGCTTACGCACAGTCCGAGAAAGGGAAGGCTTCCAAACAAGCTTGGGCACAGTCCGAGAAACGGAAGGCTTACCAGAAGGCTTACTATGAAGTTTTGAAGAATACCGGTGATAGAGAACAAGCACGAATCGCTGGTAAGCAAGCTACTGCCCTTATAAAAGAATCAAATATAGCTAAGAATAATGAGGTTGGATCAACATCCATTTCTCCCCCCCCCCCCCCCGCTTTTCAGTCTTAAAACTGAAGGAATATTTACAGTCCCGATCGAACCCTCACCCTGAGTGAACGGTCAACAAGCGAAGGGTCAGAAGGTATTGATCGCTGTCATCTGGATAGGCGAACGGCATAACCTGCTGCGCCTCTACAGGAGCACCGTTAGACCGATCAAAGATAACGGAGAACTGGCGACTATCCGGGAGCGTTAGAGTCATGGTTTTATTGGCCGCTTTGGAGAGTGCAAACAGGTTCTTAACGGTCAGCCGGGATACCCAACCGGCCTCGCCGCTTCCAGATAGCTCGATTGGCCTTCCATAATTGAATTGCCCTTCCTGCACCAGCAAAGCACCGGTCAGGCTCCGCTCTGTATTCTGCTCGACGGGGTTCCATTCAAACTCATTGATCCAGAGAAGATCGTCCGGGAGGGTAATGGTGTCCAGTTGCATCAGACCGTCCTCATGCCTGCATTTTTCAGGGCTTCCAGCAGTTTGGTTTCATCCGTTGAATCAATGCCGATATTGACTGCACCGCCGGGATATTCGAGCCGGATAATTTTTTGTGGAGCCGGTTGTGTAGTTCGGATGGTTGGTGCCGATTTACTCACCTGGCTCTCTTGGAGGGTTTGGGCTTTTTCATTGTTGGCCTGCCGGATACGTTCGTTGTAAATCTGCTCACTGATCCGCAGGGCAGAGGTGATATTCTTGATCGCCTCCTGATCCCCTTTGGCAATAGCCTCGGCCTGCTGTGCCTTCAGATCGTCACGCTGCGTTTGATAACGGCGTTGCTCAATATCCGACTGCCTGCCCTGTAATTCATCCAGTTCATCTTGCAGACTGTTGAGGGTATTTCGGGAGCTCACCCCAAGGCTGGCCATGTTTTGCTCTGCCGAGCGAATGGCACTGTTTAGGCGGTCTAAATCCTGATTGTTCAGGAGGTTCATCGTATCAGCGGCTCGCTCGCCCTGACGGAGAAAGCGTCTAGCGATATAGTCACCCTGCTCATAACTCTCTAACAGTTCTTCGAGGGCGATCTTCTGCTCTAAATACTGACTTTTGACATAGGCAGCATTTTTCGCAGTCTCATTCATCCAGCTACTTATGCCGGTTACATCGAAGGTATAAGAGTGCTGTAGCTTGTTGAGTTCTTCTCGGGTTTCTTCCAGCTGACTTTTCAGTTCGGCAATGCTGCTGATCGCCTGCTCGGTGTTGACGTTACCCACGCCATTCATCGCCACAAAGGTATCGTGCGCAGCACCACTCATGCCCTGTAGTTCTTCGGCCAGAGTGTTGTAATGACCAGCCATGACTCCGGCAATGGAAGCGGTGTCTTCAAGAGCTGCGGTTTGTTGCTCGCCAGCCTCGGTGACTTTATCAATACTCTGGCTTGCGTCTTCCGCCTCTTTTTTCAGTTGCGCCAGCTTCTGGCGACTGGCCTCCAGTGCCTGGGTATATTCTTCCTGAGAGAGTGTTCCGGCAGAAAAGGCTTCGGCCAGTGCTACGCCAAGGCTGGCTAATTCGGTGCGGGTTTCAGCCCCGTTGATTTGGTTGATAGCATCGGCTGCATCGGTAAACGCCGCTTTGGTGGTTGCTGCTGCCTGCTCTGCGGTTTTGCCAGTCTGCTCAACGTCTGCCCGGTAACGCTCCTGTTCTTCTCGTACCTGATCCCAGGTCACCTTGCTTTCACGACGAATGTCTTTTTGTGCCTGTTCATGCTTTTTCGAAAGGGCTTCGTAAATACCCACCAATGCGTCTTTGGCGGCATTGGCATCTTCACCGGTTTGTTTGGCAAACTCTTTACCAAGAGAACGCAGGTACTCCGTCGTTGCCTGCATCTCTTTGGCAATGGAGTCAGCTCCCACAACCTCCGCCAGCTTTCCCCATCCGAAGATGATTTCTCCGATGGTATAGAGAAATGCGGTCGCAAAACCTTTCACCGCCAGCGTAAAACTGTTGAAAAAGAAAGTGACGGTATTGCCAGTTACCGTAAAGGTGGTTTTCAGCTTATCCATCACCGTGGTGAGGGTGGCAAAGCTGGTTTCTACCTTTGAAACAAACCCGTCAAAGGAAAGGCCTGACAGCGCCGATTGTATGGCCTCACCCATGGCAATAAAGGCATCGCTGATCTTTTTCGCTAAAGTCTGAAGGCGACCGTCCTGATTCATCGCCTCTATTTTCAGGGCGATCGACCCGAGCAAGTTCTTGGTGTATTCCAGAGCACCACTGTCGGCAATTTCAGCCAGGAACTGCTGCCAGCTGTCTTTCAGGTTGCTGACATAACCGGACAGCAAGCTCATATTCTTGGTCGCTGCGCCTTCAGCACTTTTGCCTATTTCGGCAATCAGCAAGGCGATGGTATCTCGCCCCAACTTCCCGGCAGACGACAGCTTCTGCAACTCCTGCACGTTTTTGCCGGTGGCCTTTTCCAGTAATTCCCACACCGGAACGCCACGCTCGACCAGCTGTAAAATTTCCTCTCCCTGAAGTTTCTGTTTTGCCCAAGCCTGACCGACGGCCAGTGTGATGCCATTCAGCCGCTCCATCCCGCCGCCCAGCTTGGAAGCCTGATCGACAATGGCCTGCATAGACCCATCCATGGGATCGAGACCAAAAGCTTTCAGCCGGACAAATGCTTCAGAGACCTCCTCCAGCTGGAATGGCGTGTTGCGGGTAAAGTCCTTAATCCAGGCCAGCGCCCGTTCACCTTCCGCCATGGAGCCCATAATGGCTTCCAGCTGAACACGCAGGCGCTCAAACTTATCGCCGGTGGTCAGGATGGACTCAATGCCACGTTTGATGGTGTACAGGCCTGCCCCTGCTGCGACCAAGCCAGTAAATCGTCTGGATAAACGACCAAGACTGCCAGAGGCTCGCTCCGCATCCCTGGAGATATTTTTCAATCCGGAATTTCTGAAACTCTTTGATGCTTCTTTGACCCGAGTGTTGGCTTTCTGGAAAGCCGCTGACGTTTCCCGAAGTTCCTGTGCAACTCGTTCCTGCTGTTGGGCAAGCTGGCGATTGGAAAGTCCCGTCTGGCTCAGACTTTTTCGCAACTCAGCCAGCTTCTGTCGCTGTGCATGGTAAGACTGGTTAGCTGACACCACCGCTTTACGGGCAGACTCCAGCCTGCGCTGTAGAGTCTTTGTGGGTTTCTCTGCCTGCTGATATTCCCGGGCCAACCGTTCAACCTTCGTCTCGGCTTCGCGAAAAGCCCGACCAGCCTGACGAACAGTAGACGTCTGCTTTTGGAAAGACGACAGCAACCGTTGTTGTTCTTCCAGTTCAGTGAGTTGACTCTTGAGGGATTGGGCTTCCCCTCGCAGGGATTCCAGAGAGGCGGCAGACTGCTTAACCGGACGTGACAGGGTATCCCGCGCTTTCAGCACCAACCGAAGCGCGGTTTCTTTGATGGAGGGCATAGGAAACTCGGCGGGTTATTGGGCCAGATCCAGCTGCATAAACGGACTCAGGCCCTGGCCGGTGATGGTAGGATCCGACAGCACATCCAGCTGCAAGGGAATGTTGGCAAAGTCATCGGAGATAAAGCCGAGATTCTGCACCGGTGAGAACTTGACCCGATGCACCCGGATATTAAACGGCAGCCCTTCCTGGGCATCGTTCAGGCCTTCCATAAAGAGCACAAACTCCCGACCGGACTCCACCAGTGCCTGAACCATATTGGCGGGTAGTGGTGTATAGCTAACCTTGATCCCCAGGTTATCAATACCACCACCGTCAATAACCTTGATGCCTGACTGAGTCAGTTCATAATCATCACCAGCAACGAGCGTAGTATCCAGGCTGTCTTTGACCGTGATGGACTGATTAAGGTCCGGTAGCCGTTTAAACGGAATCAGTTCATCCGCTACGCCATGGCTAACCAATGGTTCGTCAGTAATTGCAGTCGTGCTTGCCTGGTTGACCGTCCCCCGCAGCGCCAGGGAAATATTGCTGGCCGTAAAGTCATGAGCCACCACACTGGCGGTAATGCCCGACACCCGACTGATCACATTACGGTTACCACCGCCACCCAGGTAGTTTTTCAGCTCCTTGCGATCCTCTTCAAAACTGAAGGTAAACTCGCTGACATTGCCAATGGGCAGTAGTGGCGCTGATTGATCATGGGGTTGGATATGAATACTGCCAGCACCGATAAAGCTACGATCCACCGTGGACATAGGATGCTCCTGCATTTGATTGATTGTTGAATGGGAGGTCAGAGAATGACGTCAATGATCAGCTGAATGTCTGCAAAAGAGAGTTGACCGGGATTGGGGGCAATATCAAACTGGGTCTCACTGAGCTGAGTACTTCGGGCCTCAGGAACCCATCGCTCACCGGTAGTAAATAACGCCCTGATTGAGCGGGTCAGATCCATCAGGGCATAGGTACTCTCTTCATTGGTTTTGATGACAACGCTGATATTCAGATTCATCTGCATCTTGACCCGACGCCCCTGCCGCTCCTGCTCCTGGAGTGATTCCAACTGAACCAGAATGGCAGGCTTGGGTAGTTCCTCATCCAGACCCAGGGCGGTGTAACCCAATAAAACGGTAGGAGTGACTTCAGTCAGACGATAAACCAGTGCCTCAACAATTCTGGTTTCAGGACTCGATGTTGAAGGCATAGTTCAGTTCCTGCTCCATCAGTGTTGCGAATCGCTCCAGAAGCACCGACTCCAGCTTTTGTAATACGGCACTGGCCGAATCCCAGATACCTACTTCTTTCTTTTCCAGTGGCAGACCCATCCACATGATTCGACCCGATTTTTTGGAACGCTGGAATTTATGCTGCCAGGTGTCTTTCCGCTCAAACACCATGGAGTGAGTGGCGTTGACGGGGCGCATCAAAAAGGCACCTTCCCAAAAACGACGACCGGTTCGGACACCGTTTCTGGTCTGGATGGGTTTACCCAGATAATGCGCCGGAATATCGAGAGCGCCAATCCAGATAACCAGACTGTAATTCTGCCCTGCCCGATCTCCTGGTTTATACAGTGAAACCCGCACACGACCCAAAGACTTCAGCACCTTTTGGGTTATATTCTGTCTTCTGGCCAACTCCCGTAATAGTCGCCGTTCGGCAAATCGGGAGAGCTTGCGTAGTGAGCGAGCGATGGCTTTACTGACTTTTTCCGGCGCATGGTGAAATTGGTCAATCAACTCATCAACGGTGCTGTCCAGTTCAAGATCAAGCTTCATGGAGTCGCCACCAGACCATTTGGCCATCGTCTTTCAGTTTGCGATCAATGATCCATTGCTGGTCGGCTGTCTGGATGTCGTCACCCCGTTGAAGTTTCAGATCCGCAGGCAGACTAATCACGGTGACCGTTTGCAAAACCGAATCAAACTGCCCGACAGGCACCAGCTCTCTGGAAATGATACCTCGGGTTTCTGTCAGCAAAGACTCTCCCCGAAATACCATCACCGGCTGACCAAAGGTAGCCAGCACCTGCCGGTTCAGTTCACTCAGTTCATCTTGCATTGAATCACCGCCCGGGGCTTCAGGCAGATCGGCAGCGGGTTGGACTGAGTGTGCAGCTGGACACCTTTGTCGAAGTCGAGGATTTTCTGTTTGGCGTACCTCGGCAAGCCAATGGTGTTCACCGTTTCGATAAAGTCTGCCGGTGCAAACCAGGTGCGGAAGATACCGGTGCCCTCCGGAATCACATACGCTTCATCAGCCTTGATAAAGGGAATATTGCCCACCTGCCCCCGGTACTCTTCCCAATCAATGTCGCCGAAGCGGAACCCGGATTTGGGGTCATTGCGCAGCAAGGCACTGTCCTGGTAACGGTGGTAGGCATCTTTGACATAGTCGTGGCCAACCAGGGCATCATAAAAGTCCGCACCGCAGAACGCCCGGAGCCCTGAATAAGGTTGAGCACCCAGGGCCTGATCCACTTTCCGGCGGAGTTTGACACACTGAATGCGAACGTCAGTGGCAGCATCGCTGAACTTGAAGGTATGCGTCTGTTGGCTGACACCAAACTCCTGGAACAGGTCATAGATGACTGAGCTGCCATCGGCATCGAGAATCTGACCTTTGATGGCTCCCAGCCGCAAATGCTCCAGGGTCACCTCATGGTTAGCATTCATTTCTGATAGCCGCTGATTGACTACCGTTCTCACCCCTTCCAGAGAACTCTCAGAGCCAAAGGCCCGAACATTACGCACCTCATCCGCCACAATGGTGGAGTCGTAAGGGATATGAGGGATGACAAAACTGCGCACCTTCCGCTTACCACCCTTCGCTTGAGGTGCTGGCGCTCCCCGCTCCGAGGTAGGCAACAGGATCAACTCTCCGTTACGGGACTCCACCATGGCGGTGGTGGTATTGATCCCACTTTCGGTAAAGAGCCCAAGCTCACCAATGCGCCCCGGTTTGTAGGGCAGATCGTTTAACGTGGCCGTCAGGCTGGTCAGACTGAAGGCATCGTCATTAAAAATATCCAGCAGGCTCATGCGCGCTCTCCCTGTCGTAAAATAATATCCAGTGAAGCCAGCTCTTCGGTGGCCGTGACTTGTTGCTCTGCAGTGATGCCATCCGGCCAGACCAACAGGTCCTGGTGCACCTCTGCCAGTCGGGCGATGATGACCGCTTCTCCACCGGTTGCATCGGTAGTGATATGATCCCAGAGCACACCGGCAGCCATCTGCAATCCAGTGTCTGCCGCCGGGTCCAATGGTCCATAAACTGCGGTGGCCGTGTTTTTGCCCAACACAGTGCCGGGCAGCAGTGTCAGATTCGCCGCCAGTTTAACCTTCTCCCGGCTGATGCTGTTGTTTCCTTCGGACACGATAAATTCGCCAGTGTGCACCGGCTCTGTCATGACAGGCATGGTTTCAGTTCCTTTGAGGTTAGAGGGATAGAGGCTTAAGCTGTAGTTTGGTTACGCTTCTGGTATACCGCCCGGGTATCAACAAGAGGCTTAATCGTTTGATTCTGCTGATTTGGAGTTAACGTGTTATCCACTACGCCATCCTCCTTTGTCAGCAAATCAAACAATTCGGTTCTGACCTGCTCTGCCGATTTGCCTGACTGGATGAAGCCAGCGGCACGATCCGTGTTCTGGGCAGCAGCACACAGAGATTTAATGGTTTCACACTCGGTAAGACGGCGTTGAACGTCTTCGATCCCCTGATGATTGCGGATAAAACCTTCCGCCATTTCCGGATAACCGGCTTTATTACACAATGACATCACCGCCAATGCATGAACCGACGTATTTTCATCTTCCGGCTCAGAAGGTGGAATGAACGGAGGAAGTAATGGCTTAGGCACATGGTTAAAGGCACTGAGATCAAAGTGCGCTGCCAGCTGCACCGCTTCTTCCACTACATCCACCAGACCATGCCCTTCCGCTTCACTGGCCGTAAACCAGGTTTCCTCATTCATCAGGTTGATGATTTCACTGACCTGCAGCCCACAGTTGGCCGCATAGGTCTGGGCAATCACCTCCGTGGTTTTGTCCAGCATATCCGCCACTTTGCGCAGCTCTTCGGCATCACCGCCGACCCAGCCAAACGGGTTATGAATCATCATCAGGGCATTGGCCGCCATATGGATGGTGTCACCTGCCATGGCAATGACGCTGGCAATACTGGCGGCCAGCCCTTCAATCCTTACATGGATATGTGCCTTGTGGTGACGCAGTGCGTTGTAAATGGCAATCCCATCAAACACGGAACCACCGGGGCTGTTGATGCGAACCGTGATTTCACTGGTATCCAGCTCCTTCAGGTCATGCACCAACTGCCTGGCAGAAAGACCAGCCCAATCGCCAATCACATCGTAAATCAATAATTCTGCGGGCTGATTTTGGTCAGCCTGATTCTTCAGCGTATACCACGGCTTATTGTTCAGGGGTTTCTTGCTCATCCTTGTTTTCGTCCTTGTCAGTAGTGGAAGGATCCTTCGAAGACTGCCTGCCATCGCTGTCGTACTGAAGGGTCAGCTCATCGGCACGACGATTGTCAGCGGCGATTTCGTCATCAATCTGTTCGCTGTCATACCCCTGTTCAGACACCACTTCTGAACGAGATTTGAAGCCACTGCGCACTGCCAAATTCTGGGCCTGCATATCCTGAACCGGATGCATGTAGGGCCAGCCCTGGGGTATCCATTTCACCCGACGATAATCGGCTTTGTTTTTGTGAAATCGGGGCGCATGGATTGCCCCGCTGAGTACGGCCATCTCCAACCAGCGATTCCAGACGGGTCTGCAAAACTGAAACACCAACTGGTTATGCTGGATCTGCTGAATGCGTCTGCGGAACTCATTCAGAACTACCCGTAATGCCCGATCACTGACGCCTTTCATATCTCCAGACAAAATCTCATAAGGCAACCCAATACCGGCAGCAACGGCCATTAATTGCTGACGGATAAAATCGGGATAGTTGCTGGCTGCACCCGGTGGTGTATTGAAGGTGATCTCCTCCCCCGGCGAGAGTTCCTGCATCGTGCCAGGCTCCATTGCCACCATGGGCACACCTTGCAGGTCGTAGACAATCGGTCTGCCCGTGAGTGGATCCACTTTCTCGCCATCCGGCGCTGGCTTGGTGATAAAGCCGGTGAACAGGTTGGCAATTTCCTGCCTTAATAGCGTGGCATCATCAAACTTGTCGAGATGAAACATCCGCAGCAGCACTTGCGTCAATAACGGCTGTCCTCTTAACTGACCGGGTCGCAAAGGTTCATATAGGTGTAGAACTTGCTCTGCAGGAATACGACGCAGGTCTGCCGTATCCAGAGTGGTGTAATCGGAAGGGTGCTGTCGATGCATCCAATAGGCCACCCGTTTGCCAACTGCGTTGAACTCAATGCCAGCACGAATCTTATGGCCACGCTTCAAATCATCGTTGTAATCCCAGGGAACAAACTCCGCTTCCAGCAGCTGCACTTGCAGAGGCACGCTGAGTCCATCGGATGGTTTCCGAGGCCTCAGTCGGGCAAAGCATTCACCGGCTTCCAGCATGGAACGCACTGCCAGTGATTGCTGGCCATAAAAGTCCAGCTGACCATCCGCATCGGATTCATCGGACCAGTCCAGAAACAGTGCCTGCAGGTTTTGACGGAACCGATCATTGCTCGCTTCAGACTTGGGTTTGATCCCCGTACCGACAATATTGGCTACCAGCTTTTCCAGCCCGGATGCCGCCCAGGGATCATTGCGAATCGCCGCTCGAGAACGGTTGATTAACGTCCCCAGATTACCGGTCAATGTGTTATTCGGGCCGGAGGATGGTGCCGACCAACTCTGGCTTCTCCGCCCTCGCCCAGCGGAGGTGTAGGCCAGATTTCGGATCGTTTTCGATGATGTCTGCAACCATTTCTGTCGTATCCAGTCAAACAAGGGTGTCCGTCCTCGCAGTAAGAAATGGAGTGGTTGATTTTGAAAGCGGTGGTTATTTCAGCCCTGATCCTGGGCTGTTTTCTGATGATGGCTAACCTGGCACCCTGCCTGTTGAGTAACCCACAAGGCAACGATAAAGACGACCCAAGAAAGCTGACCGCTGATCAGATCCGGCAATCCATCACAACGCTGATTGTGTTGCTCATAGTGCTGGTGATGGTCCTGCATTTCTGGCGGTAAGATCAGATGCCGCGTCGGGAATAGATGCCATACTGGCGTGGCCGCTTCTGCTGTTTCGCCAGTTCACGCTCAATGGCCTGCAGTCGCCTTTCCATCTCGCCGAAGCTGGCGTATTCCACCTTTCGGCCTTCAAATTCCACGGTGCGGGTTTCCCGCAGCAACACGGCTCGTTTCAGGGCCTGGTATTCAGCATCGGTAATCATGGGTTTACCCATTGAGGTAGGTACTGCGAGAGATTCGACGATTGCGATTCACGGCGATATCCGCTGGTTCTTCTTGTTCTATCTGCACTTCCGGCTCTGGCCGTTGTGCTGCCAGCTGTTCCAGATCCAGTCCTCGATGTTGCTGAAGGATTCTCACAGCCGTCAGCGCATAGACCCGACAATCCAGTGCTTCGTTGCGCTTCTTTTTGGCATCCCATTCAAAGTAGGCAACACCGTGTTTGTATTTACGCACCTTCTCTTCTGCCGTGGCCTGCTTGAAGTAATCCTCATCAAAGCAATCACTGATCGGCCAGTGGCAGTAGCCTGCGCCAGGCTCAAGAATACGGTAACGCTGATAGATCAACTCTTTCGCGGTATCCGTTCCTACGAGAGTGAGATAAACGCCTTTCTTGTTCTTTGTCTTGGGGAAGGTCGCAATGGGTTTACCCGATTGAGATGCTCCTTTGATCGGTATTAACCAGTCAGGTCCCTGCTTGCGGGAAAACGCATAAACTTCATCGGTAAAGTGACCACCTGAGTCCATGCAGATCTGGGCCAGGTTCATCAGTACGCCATCTTGCCTGCGGTAAGGTTTCCTCAACCGGTCCGCAAGAATGGACCAGATTTCCGGACGAGACAGATCGCCATAAAGGCGCACATAATCAATAGACCAGCTCTCTTCTCCTGCTCCCCAGCCCACCACTTCAAACTCGACCCGGTCATCCTGCACATCAATACCACAGGTCAACACTTCTACTGCCCAAGGCACGTCAGCCGGGTAATGCTCACGACGCTGATAGAGCAACTCATGATCCACCGTTTCACCGGCTTCCTGCCAGGTCTGGCCAAGTACCGTATTGGTCCAGTCTTTGAGAAGAATGGGATTGTATTTCGCTGCCAGAAAATCGGCAACGGCATCTTGCCAGCTGTACCAACCGTTAGGGCTGTAGAGCGAACTCAGGTGGTAACCACGAATTTTACTATTGGCTTCGGGATTCATTGGGACCCACTGTCCCTTGCCCAGTAGGTTTGGTTTATCATGCTCTCCCATTTGATGCTGACAGCTAACGCATTCAAAGCACGCTGTCTCAGGGTCGTGGTTTTCAAATTTGATCTGTGGCCATTCGATGGGCTGCATGTGATTGCACTTAACACAAGGCACATGATATTGCCGCTGATCACTGGCCTGATAAGCCGCTTCAATTTTGCTGGCTCCGGCAATATTGGGTGTGGAAACCATTAGAATCTTGCGATTACGGGAAAACGTCGCCGTTCGTTTAATAGCCAGATTGATCGGGCTGCCTTCCCCGTCCACATCATCTTCATAGGCATCCACTTCATCCAGAAAGAGGAAACGGGCAGGCATGGAACGTAACCCCGTCGCCGAGTTGGCACCGGTGATGATCAATACGCCGTTGGGAAACTCCTTCACCATCTGGGTGTTGCCGGAATCCCTGGAACGGGGATCTTTTACCAAATCCCTCAGCACCGGCATGACCTCAATCATGGGCGCGATCCGCTGCTTGGAGGTTCGCTTGGCCATATCCAGAGTGGGCAGCACATACATCATCGGTCCGGGCGTGTGATGTACCACATACCCCAACCAGTTATTGCCGCACTCTGTGTTGTGAGTAGGAATCCACCCTTTTCCGCATAAATACAATTGATTGGG
Source organism: Endozoicomonas sp. (assembly GCF_965196975.1). NCBI lineage: Bacteria > Pseudomonadati > Pseudomonadota > Gammaproteobacteria > Oceanospirillales > Endozoicomonadaceae > Endozoicomonas > Endozoicomonas sp. The sequence continues at coordinate 974,386 of NZ_OZ239981.1, read as the reverse complement.
TGAGCTGACTTCAATACAACGAACCGGCACTGATTGCGTGGTTTCTATCGCCTCTATACGACGACGCTTTGACTTGGTGGGCCGACCTTTACTGCTGGGCCGCATCCGCGCAAATTTGCGGGACAGTCGAAACATAGGGTCTTCACTGTAAGCGGTCCATGATACTCGCCAGCATGGAAGGCTGGTACAGACCCCGCCGCCCGGATAAGCTTTGGTTTTAGGAGAACGATAATAGACACTGGCCTTGTAGCCCAGGCTGGCCAGCAGTTCACACACCCCATCCACCAGTTTGCGATTGGTATTGGCAAACTCACAACGCTTGCCATCGGGAGTGATACTGCCATCGCTGTCCATTAACCCCTGAATCAACGCTAACCGCTGACTCCTGGAGGATCTCAGGTACTCCTCAGGAATATGTTTGTTACCCAATACGTCCAGATAACTTAACGCCTGGGTAAAATTAGAGCCATAGCAGGAAACGGCTTCAGCTCCCTCCCGTTCAAAATAGGATTGAAGCCTGATTGTCGGATCAATCACGATATTCGCACAGCGCCCTTTCCGCCAGGTGGGCAGGCGAAATACCGCATGTACCCCGCACGCTTGTAACTGCTCGCAAAGTTCTGTATCCGATTCATCAACACTGATGTGGTTCATGATGCTATTGCCATCACCCAGCCACACACCCAGCACATAGGGATGGACAACCAGATCCCTTTCCGGTAGTTCGACCGGCGCACAGGTATCAATGGCATAACGCCGACGTTTACTTTTACCAATCAGTGTTCGACCCAGCATCTGCTGCGTGGTCAGCGTCTTCTGCACTGGCTGGTCATTGGTAAAATCCCAAACCGGCCAGCGATGATCGCCATCACAGGTTACTGTTTTGCCATCATCAAAGTGCAGGGTAAAACACTCTCTACCAATAAATACTGGCGATACACCCTGAACCCGACAGGGTTTACCCTGCTCATCAAACAGCCAGTCACCGACTTGAATCTTTCCCATTGTGGTCCAACCATCCACCGTAGGAATAGGCGTATCTAATGCCAGAGGACCACCCACCTGAGCGCCTTTCATAAAGGCAACCTGATCCACATCCGATGAGGGTGACAGACAGTCCATAATCTCTTTCAGATAGGGCGTCCGGGAAGTTCTCCATCGTCCGGCTTCCTTGGCAGACTTCATGGGAAGGATTCTGTGCTCATCAGCCCATTCAGAGACAGTGAGTCGCGTATCCGGTTTTAAACCCGCAAAAAATCCAGAGAAATAGGGGCTGTCCATGCCTATCCTCACACGTCCACTGTCACATTAAATGGCAATGGGTAAGGACTACCCATCGATAAAACGGTTGGAGCTTATTGCTGACTCAGTGCCTGAAGAATGTTCTCGAACTCGTCCATCAACAACTGCCGTACCTGCGCCGGATCATTCTCAGCCGCCAGTACATCCGACAATCGATCCGGGATCCCCAGTAATGAATCCCGAACAATCCTGCCTGCTCTGAATGCATCTTCTCTGACTTTTGAAGCATCGGTCAGCTTGCCAGCCTTCTCTTCATACTCCATCTTGGCCATTTTGGCCTTGAAAGCTTCCCGCATGGTGCGGGCTGTGACGAAGTCAACGGCCTGTCGTGAATCCGTGGGCGATGTGGGTAAAACAGCTTCGCTTTTGGTCTGTGTTCTCAGTTCGTTGGAAGGCTCCGATTGGGCCTTAATGGCGGCCATCGCCTGCTCTGGATCAATCTTCCCATTGACCAGCTGGATCTTGCCAGACCCGACCAGTTTTCCCACATATTGTCGGCTCCAGCCTTGACGTTTGGCGAATTCTGACTGCGACAGTAGCTTCATAACCCCGCTCGCCCCCTCTCTTCCCCGCCAGAGCCCGACCTATCCTCCAAGCAATTGATAATTATCCGCTTTTTCTTGATAACCAGCGGTTATAGAGCCTAACTGTACATAACAACAACAAATCAACCGAAAGGACAAGCCAATGAACAAACGCATCGAAAAAGTCCTGGAAGCCATCGCCAAAAACAATCGACTGTTCGACACCCTGAGTGAACGAAAAACGTCCGAAGATTTCAATGAAGTTGCTGTCTGGTGTGTCCGGAAAGCTCTGGAAGAGGCCTACCAGCAAGGATTCGAAGATGGACAAAAGCAATAACCCAAAAAGGAGAAGCACCATGAAAAACGACAAACTCACTTCAGCTCAGGAAAGCGTGTTAAAGCAAGCAGCAAAAACCGGCACCCTCAAAAGCTCAGAACTCACCATCAAAGGGGGAGCCCGAAAGAAAGTGTTAGAGAGCCTGACCAGTCGGGGCTTCCTGATTTCCCTGAAAGAACCCAATACCTACGACATCAGTCCGCAGGGCAAAGCGGCTATTGGTTTCGAGGATAAACCAGCCTCTAAAGACAAGGGCAAGATTCGCACTGGCACCAAGCTGCATACCGTGATTGAACTTCTGGCCCGCCCGGAGGGTGCTGCCATTGAAGAAATCATGGACAAGACCGGCTGGCAGAAGCACACGGTCCGAGGCACTTTCGCCGGTGCCCTGAAAAAACGACTGGGGCTGACCATCGAATCGGAGAAACCGGAAGGTCAGGACCGAATCTATCGAATCACCGCCGGACTGGAGACTGTCTTATGAGCACCCGGTCAAGAATCGCGAGGCTGCTGGATGACGGCAGCTATCGCTCGATCTACTGCCACTTCGATGGGGATCGGGTTGGCCAGATCCTGAGACAATATTTCTCCAGTGAGAATGATGCCAGGGCAATTATCAATCTTGGAGAGTAACTATTCAGCACCCTTCATATAAATCTGGAATTTTCTGATTTTTCGACCATCATCTTATACTCAATTTTTCTAACAAATCTCCAGTATGGAACCAGACTTCCCAGCTACTCCGTTTACCGAAGCTCTCCTTAAAGAGAATGAAGAGCTTCGGACCGAGAATGCGCTTTTACGGGAACGTTGCAGCGAACTGGAAGAAAGGGTTAATAAAAACAGTCAAAACAGTAGTAAGCCACCATCGTCAGATGGTTATCAAAAGCCCAGTAAAAAAGGGAGTGATAAAGGTGATACATCTTCCAAAGAAGCCCCCTGCTCCTCACAGGAAACACCGAACCCCAAAAGCCTTAGACCATCTTCAGGCAATAAACCAGGTGGCCAGAAAGGTCATCAAGGCTCTTGTTTGAGACGTGTCGCCTTACCCGATTATGTCAGGCATCTGAAGGTTGAAAAATGTTGCTGTTGCCAGTCTTCGCTTATCGATATTAAACCCACCAAATACATTGAGCGACAGGTTTTTGATCCAGGTAGACCCGGAGAATTTGAAGTTACCGCGTACTGGGCAGACGTTAAAGTATGTCCTTGTGGTAAACGGAACACCGCTGAGTTTCCCCAAGGAGTGAAAGCCGCTGCTCAATACGGAGAAGTGACTCAGGCAATGGCTGTTCATTTAAACCAGTATCACTTCATCCCATATCACCGGGTGTCTGAGTATTTCAATACTATTTATTGCATGAGTGTCAGCGCAGGCTCTGTTGCCAATTTTGTTGCCTATACCCATGAGAACCTGGCCTCTACTGAGCAGAGTATCCGCGATGCTTTACAAGAAAGTCCGGTTGCAGGAGCGGATGAAACTGGCATGCGGGTTGACGGTTCACTGTGGTGGTTACACATTATGCGAGATGACCAATGGACGCTTTACTACCTCTCAGAAAGGCGAGGTTGTGAAGCAATGGATGCAATGGGCATCCTGCTGACTTTTGCAGGCATTCTGGTTCACGATCATTGGAAGTCCTACTTTGCCTATGCGGCAGTGCATGTGCTTTGTAATGCCCATCATCTGAGAGAGCTTCAGGGAGTTGTCGATAGGGATGCGAATAAGCTGGCTCTGCGGCTGATGAAATTGCTTACGCTCTCCTGGCACTTCTGCAAGAAATACAAAGCAGCCGGTCTGACTCAAATGCCTGGTGCAATACAGCTTCGCATTGAGACGATATACGACCAAATCCTTCAAAGGGCTCTCACGAAGGAAACCGCTTATATGGAAAAACAACGACAGGTGCTTGGACGTAAGAAGGTCAGGAATACCAAGGCCTACAACCTGTTCAAAAGGCTTATTGAGTTTAAGGTTGAAACGTTGCGCTTCATGTCGGACTTTTCAATTCCCTTCGATAACAATGGCAGTGAACGTGATGCCAGGATGGCCAAACTTAAGCAGAAGATCTCAGGCTGCTTCAGAAGCGAAGACGGAGGTACCATGTTTACCCGAATCCGAAGCTATTTATCATCTGCTAAAAAGCAGGGGTTGAACATATTTCAGGCGCTTCTTAAAGCGGTTCGAAATTACAACAATACGCCTTTGCTGGGTGCTGAATAGTTACCTTGGAGATATTTCAGGCATTGATAAAGACGGCGCCAAAGCATACAAAGACATGGGCGATCCGTGGAGTCGAGTGCGTCCCAAACACAGTGCAAACTTAACAGCGCTATTGAATCTGGCGTACGACACCGATGCCGAGTTCCTGCACTACTGGCAGGAAGGCCAATGGCATACTCTCCAGATGAGTGGTCCACGATGATGAGACCACCTGTTCTTCTGGCCGTTGAACTCTCCAACGGCCATTTTATGTCCTGTCGCCTACTTCACCCTGACAGCAATACACTCGACTATCTCAATCGCTGGTACCAGGAAATGTATGAAGCTATTTTCCTGATTGAGCTCGGCAACCTCCACTCCATCCAGCGGACAAGAACCATGGCCATGCATCGTGATTGGGGAGAGTTCTGGAGCGATCATCAACCGCGATTCTCCCCTTCCTGGAAGCATTTAAGAGCACTGGCCCGCAGCCTGAAAGTGACAACCGTTTTAATCAATGCCAACGGGCGATGGGAGCCTCATAAGAGTTGACAAGAGGATAACCTGATTGACACTGAAAACCAGATAAATGCTGGCTTGAGCCGTTTTTTGTCAACCACTGTCAACCCCGTTTTTTTCTCTGTCGCTGGCGAAACCTCGCGCTGTTGCATACCCGCATTAGCTAAAGGTTCGCAGGGTCCCTCCGCCTTACCCGAAGCCAGTAATGACAGGGCTTTCAGAGCATCAAACGGACGATACCGAACTTTTCTGAATCGGTGCAAAACCACAGCTACACGACACATAACCTTTATCACCTGCTTTGCGTCCATGTTCTCGCCACCTTCTCCACACCACGACTGGCAATGTAACCACCAATGCCCAGCTGGATAATGCTGAACAACTTCAGCTCAACCTCTGCACTGAGATCAGGGGCCGCCCAGCCCATCCAGCGACACACAACCAGTGCCGTGAACACCAGCATCACAACCGGACGCCAGCAGCGTTGCAACCAGCTCTCGCCCTTGGCTTCTGTATTGATGACACCCGCCTGATGCTCCAACTCTTCAAGCTCACCGTTGATCATCATCTCAGCTAGCTGTGCTTTAGCTTCACTTGCTTTGTTGGCATCAGGGAACAGCTTATCAATGACCTTCCCCACCAAAGGGACAGCAGCCGCCCAGCTCACAGATCAACTCCCTGCAGCCCTTCCTGGTAGAGCCATACTTCAACGGGAAAGCTTGGGCAGGCTTTGTGTTCGCTGAAGTGGTTATGACCCCGTACTTCCACATCAGGGTACAGAGCCTGGTGACCAGCAATCAGCAGCTTCAGCATGCGCTTCTGCAGTGGGGTAAAGTTATCTTCCGGCTGGTTGTTGTTATCCAATCCACCGACCAGACAAATGCCCACGCTCTCATGGTTATGGCCCTTGGCATGAGCACCCCAATCATCAACAGGACGGCCCTGCTTCACCGTACCATCCCGTTCAATCACCCAGTGGTAACCGATATCGATAAAGGCCCGTTCAGTCGTGTGCCAGCGTTTGATATCGTCAAGGGTGATGTTCTGATTGCCCCGGGTGGCCGAGCAGTGAATGATCAGGTAGTTGGTTTCCGTGCGCTTGCCCATGCTCATCCTCTGAAGATTGAATGGAACTTTTTCAATAATTAAAACTCACATTCGGTAGGTCCTTAAACGTAATGGTCGAAAAGAATGCAAGTAACCAGTCAACATGTGGTTCCACAAGCAAAGTTCTCACAGGAATCAAGTCCTGAGAACATCAGTGCTCAAACAAAAGGTTATAAAGTTAGTAAAGCTAGCGGTGACAAATTATGTCAGCCTATTGAAAATAACAGCTCTGCTTCAAACGCTACGGTTAAAAGTTCAAGTTGCAATGAAACAAAAACTCTCTTGAGTGAAAGAAAAGCTTCTAACTCTAAAAAAGGGGACATTAGATCTCAGGAACACAATAGCCAGCAAAGAATGAAAGACACTATGGGTTCCCAAGGTGCTGGAAAATGGCATAAATACAATGGTCCTAACAGCGGTTCACCATGCGCGGGCTGCAGGCCTTTTCAGTTTCATGCGTACAAAGGAGTTAGATAATTCATCCTTTCAAATAATACGTAAAAAGCCCGATAACTGTGGTCAACACAATCCAACCAAAGCGCTCGACATAATTGAGCATCACACCCCGTCGACTGGACAGAAACTCCAGCTGCCGAAGGCGTTTATCCTGCTCATCCAGACGTTCATCCTGACGGGTCAGGCTGGTAGTCTGATGGGTGATTCGTTCCTCGATCATGGCCAGCCTGGACACCGCATCGCTGAGCTTGTCGAGCTTAGAATCAATCTGATCCAGTCGCCGCGAGAGATCGTCCATGTCACTCGGTCTCCTTTTCTTCCCTAACAAGGAGACACTTCCGCCCTCCCTGGCGGTCGTCCCTGTTTTGCTCAAAGGTCAGTTGATTTGATTCCAGATAGGCTTCCTTACCAGCGTACTCCTCCCAACGGCGCACAATCACATCGACGTATTTAGGATCCAATTCCATGAGTCGGGCACTGCGGTGGGACTTCTCACAGGCGATCAGGGTAGAACCTGAGCCACCAAACAGATCCAGCACGATGTCCCAGGTTTTGGAGGAGTTGCGAATGGCCCGTTCCACCAGTTCCACCGGCTTCATGGTAGGGTGCAGATCATTTTTCACCGGTTTGTTGAAGTACCAGACATCGCCCTGGTCGCGGGCTCCGCACCAGAAGTGTTCTGAGCCTTCCTTCCAGCCGTAGAGAATCGGTTCGTATTGACGCTGATAATCGGAGCGCCCCAGGGTGAAGGTGTTCTTGGCCCAGATGATAAACGTGGACCACTTGCCACCGGCCTCCCGAAAAGACTTCTGCAAGGTGTCCAGTTCAGACGACGACATGCAGATGTAAATCGCGCCCTTGCAGACACCGAGCAGGTTGCTCATGGCCGCCAGCAGGAAGGTGTAAAACTCCGTGCCCAGGTTGTCGTTTTTGATCCGGCGATCTTTTTTCGCTTTGCCGTTTTTCTCAGGATTTGCATAATCGACGTTGTAGGGCGGATCCGTGAACACCATGTCCGCCAGCTGGCCCCCCATCAGGGTTTCAACGTCAGCCTGTTCAGTTGCACTCCCGCACAATACCCGGTGATCCCCCAACACCCACAGGTCACCAGCCTGACTGACCGGATGATCTTCCGGCTCAGGAATCTCATCGTCGTCGGTTTGCCCTTCTGGTTCGTCCAGCAGCAGCAAACCTTCGAGTTCTTCATCGGAAAACCCCATCAGGTCCAGATCAAAATCCAGCGCATCCAGTTCGGCCAGTTCCTGTTTCAGGAGACCTTCATCCCAGCCGGAATTGGCCGTAATCTGGTTATCCGCAATCACCAGCGCCCGTCGTTGCGTCTCGGTCAGATGCCCCAGCACGATCACCGGCACCGTTTCCATCCCCAGCTGCCTTGCCGCCATCAAACGTCCATGGCCTGCTACGATCACATCATCGCTGCCCACCAGCACCGGATTCACAAACCCGAACTCCTCGATCGACCGGGCGATCTGGGTCACCTGCTCATCGGAGTGAGTACGAGCGTTATTGGCGTAGGGCACCAGGCTGGCAACGGATCGATGTTCGATGGATTCGACGAGGATTCTTGCCATGGTTCTTCCGTGAACGTGGGAGAATTTCAGGTAACAAAAAACCCCAGACCGGGAGTGGTGCGGGGCTTGGATGTACTTTGCTTCGAGCTTAGTGTTTATTTTGGTCAAAACCTGGAAAAGTGTCCAACGCCTGAAACGACCCGTATTTTGGATCGTTTTGGAAAGAGCCAGATAAGCTAAGCCTTTATCAGTTACTCCGGTATACGCCCTCTCGCCAGATGAATACCGATTTTGCTCATAGCCCTGGACCAACGAGCAAACGGCGACTTGCGATTCAGACCCATTTCCTCCGCAATGGATCGCCAGGACATGCCCGACGCCCGCAACCAAAGCAACTCCCGTTCTTCTTCGCTGAGCCAACGCAGCCAGCGCATGCACTCCACCATCCGGTCCACGGCATCCGCAGAAGGCGGTGCTGGTTTTATCCTCGCATCTTCCGAGTGATACACCTCCCAGCGGTTGGGATTGAACTCCGGCCAATACGACGCGTGTCCGAGGTTCATTCCGGAGGGTACTCGGCGAGCCACCAGCCAGGCTTCCCGGTAACGTTTTGCCAAATCATTCACGTCCATGTTGTTCCCCTCCTGGTTGAACCGGCTGCCACCTCCCGAACCTTGTCAGTAAGATTGGATACTTTTTAGATCCAATCTTACTTACTATAAGTAAGGGATTTCTGGAAATTGGAAACGGGTTATTTTTCAATCAGTTAACCGTTTCCAGAGCGTTTCCAAAATTCCTCTCTGGAAATACGACAGATGACACATAAAAATCGTTTAAATATCTATTAATCAATCCATTACCGAATTTACTTACATTATCTTTACGTTTCCAATTTCCAGCTTTCCTCTGGAAACGGTCATTTTTGGAAACGTTCTGGAAACGGTTTAGCAACGGTACTTTCTGGGTTCGTTGCTGGTTAAAAAACAGTCTGGAAACGCTCTGGAAATGCTTTTTACGCTTCACTGGAGGTCTGCTCCCGGAGCAATAACCCCCTTTCCATTAGCAAAATCTCCCCATGGCGAGTCCAGCCATTTAAGCTCTTTTGAATCTTTCAAAGTACCTTTGACGATTCTGGGAGGCTTTTCATTCAGCAGTTCCTGCACCAGGTTTTCGAGCCGATGTCGGGGCATTGGATGGAAGATGTCCGGCAGACGATGACGCTGTTTGAAGACACCGTTGACGCCGGTATGCGTCATGGGATGTCCACGCTCAGCAGCCGTTCTCAAGGCTTCAGATAATTGCACCAACATATCGTAGTTGCTGGGTGTGCCACCCTTCAGCCTACGGGTCAAATCCTCCAACAACCCAACACTGTTACGCTTAAAGGTACGCAGGGTACGATCGGCCGGGCCATTGGATTTAACCACTGCCCCTTGATAAAAACTCCGGGCCTCCGGTATTAAATTCAGGGTGGTGCAGACCTGTTGCACATGGGTATCCTCAGCGGGCCACAAGGCATAGGCCATACGCACTCCGTCGACCAATGCACTGCTGCCTCTGATAGCGTCCCTTGCCTGCTCAGCACTGTCGATAGGTCTCATACTCGGGGCTTGCGCATATGGTGAACCACCATCACCGCTGCACCGGTTTCTGACGCCAGATTAGCCAGCAAACCAGTGAGATAACTCCCCACTGCCGGATCCGCATTGACATCCGCATGAACAAAGGAAGACAGAGGGTCAAACACCACCAGCTTCAAATCCTCAATCTGTTGCAGCTGCCTCACTATCTGAGTGAATTCACGGGTTGTTGCGGGTCCATCAGGAGTGTCCTTCACCATGGGAAACGGTCCGCCAGCATTCGGCAAAGGAATGACCAAAAGTTTATCCGGATTATTCAAGCGCAAGTTACCCGGATCCAGTTTCTCCAGACGACGATGCACTTCCGCCTGATCATCCTCTGCGGTAAAAACCACCACCGTACCGTGCTGTTGAATACGACCACCCAGAACCTCCGCAAGGAACCCTTCACCACAAGCCACTTCAAGTGCCAGCTTCAGGGTCAGCATGCCTTTTCCCGTATCCCCCATGGCCGCCAATATGGAAACCACCCCCATCGGAAAAGAACCTTCCACCAAAAAGTGCTGCTCGGGTGCTTTGCCCTGATAACGCAGAGCATTCCAATCCTTGAGACATAACCCGGCAGACTTGATGGTTTTTCGATCCGTTGTGATTTTCCACTCGTCAATACTGAAGCCTTCTTCAAGCGCATCAGCAGCATCCCACTTCTCTGGCTTAGCGGCTGGTGGCTTGAGGATAACAACGGACATGGCTCCAATGTCGTCAATAGCCCTGGCTGCACTGTGAGCATAAGCCAGTCCAGCCTCATCATGATCAGGCCAGATCATCACCCGCTTATCTTTGAGTGGAGACCAGTCGGTTTTCTCAACCGGTGCCTTCGCTCCATTCATGGCCGTGGTGGCACAATAGCCGTTATCAATCAGTGCCTGCGCTGCTTTTTCTCCTTCCACCAGCCAGACGTCTGTGGAATTTTTGATGCCCGGCTGGTTATACAATGGTCTTGGGTTGGGAGCTTTGGTTTTTCGCACTTTAACGTCCCACGGTCTGAACTCTTTACCGTCCGGAGTATCATAACGATAGACACAAGCGATCAAACTGCCTTCAGCATCGTAGTAGTCCCACTTGCCAGTGTGTTGTCCAAGATCCTCATAATCATCCTGATAGCTTGTTACGGCTGGTGGACTGACGACAGGCATCCCCAGCCAGTCGGCCATAAACCGGACAAGCTCCGGAAAATCCCGCTGGGCATCAAGCCCCTGAACGGCCGCAGTCAGACTGACAATGTCACCACCTTCACCATTTTCAAAATCATGCCATAGCCCAGGCTCACTACCATCCAGCGAGACTTCCAGACTTTTACCCTTATCCCCCTGAATGTTCCCCATGACATACTTGTTACCCCGTCGCTTACCGTTCGGAAACATCGCCGTCAGGTAATCCACCAGCCGGTCCTGAATACGTCGCTTAATATCCTCAGCCGGTAAAAGCTCCGGGGCTTGTTGCTCTGCAGCCGTATTAAAATTGAGCCATCCGTTCTTCATTGCTCAGCGTCCCTGTAAAAAGAAGCCCACCAGCGGGTGGGCGATACTCCTTTCAGTTAGTAATCAGTCCCACTGGCTGCCATAACCTTCAGCCGGATGAGGCGCTTGATCCGGCCCCCGATACAACTCAGACTGCAATTCATGATGAGACGGTCTCTGTCCGGATTGTGTTACAGGTGCCATGCAGTGCATTAACTGGGCATACTGTTTATGTTCCGGCGTAATGGCCTGCTTGATGACATTCTTCGGCTCGTCATACTGATCTTTTTCAAGACTCACCTTGGCCACAAACTCAATGCCATCAAGCTCCGACAGGGACATCAACTGACGGGCTTTGTACGCCGGTGGGCTGTTATCATCCGGTTTGATATTGCGGGCTGACTGCAAAATACTGCGAACAAACGAGCGGCCCATGTTTTCCCACTCCGGTCCTTTCGGGCTGTACATCCCGATCAATGACCAGACCTTACGTTTAGCATACTCGCCTGCCAGCACAGTGAACTCAGCGTTGAGGTAGATGGCCCCGGTATCACCACGAGTGGCGTAACCTCCCGTCCATCCCATGTCCGGGTTATCAAACCCACCCGGCTTGATGGTCATACGAACCTTAACCAGAGTGCCTGAAGGGATGATGTCATGCTGGTTCTGTTCAGCGGCATCGTTGAAATCGTTCCATGATTTTTTCTGTGACATGGTTATGCGTCCTTTTGGGTTTCAGCAGTTGGCGTTTTAAGAGTTGGATCGTCAAAGGTGACCGGCTGACGTTCAGCGGTTCGGATTTTATGAAACAGCCTGCCCAGGTGGGGAGGTTCGTACATCGCCAGACGACCACTGCGGTCCTTGGCTGGGTAGCCATAAGGATTAATTGTCTGGCAGACAAAGGTTCGTCGAAGGTTACCTTCCTCATCCGGCAAGCTGGCCAGAGTGATGACCTCATCAACAATCCCCGGCATCTCCAGCCCGGTTTTGGAGCCTTCAATCTGAGGCTGATAAATCTTCCGGTTAAAGTCGTCTACCCGCTCTTCCAGAATGGCAACGAATACAACATTTTTGCCTCTTGCATGTTGGAGATGCGTTAACGCGGCAATCATCTCCTGACCATGTAAACCATAGGCTCCCCGGGTATCCGGCTTGCCGGTTTTCTCAGAGAAGGCCTGGGGTTGGCTTTTGCACCACTGAAAGCAGAGCCGACCCAGTACAGTGATCGAATCAATGAAGTAGGTGTCATACTTCTCTAGCGATGAAGGGTCGCCGTACTTTTCACACACCGCCTGGTAGTGCCCTTTCGAGTAGACCTGATCATTCCTGAGCGCAGGATTGGGGCCACCGAGATAGACGGTAAAGTTTCGGAACTCCGTCCAGGTAGAAGGACGAATGGTATCGCCCTCCCAGTCCTGAACCGCCAAGTCACCCGCTTCTAAATCCACAAACAAAGTACTCGATGAACCCAACGTTTTGAGCAACGTGGTTTTACCCACGCCACTTTCGCCCAACAGTACGCATTTGATCCCCTTACGCTCCTGACTTCGCTGTTCAGCGGTAAGAATCGGTAAACTCATGGCTTCACCTCCCGGCGATTAGGAGCCAACCGGTACCTTGGCGTTCCATGGCGAATGGTCAGGGCTGGACGAAAGGCGTTCTGAATCACTTCTGGCCACTGATCAAAACGGGCATCCAGAACCGAGTACTCCACCTCCATAAACGACTGCGGATCCTCACCCTGCTCCCGAATGGTCTGAGCTATGGCATTGAGTTTGGTTTGATCCCAGGTGATGGCTTTGGGGATTTCGGAAGTGACTTTAACCTCCCCATCCTCGAACTGCACAAAGCCGAATTCCTGCTGCAACTCAGCGCGAAGGCTGGATGCCTTGTAGACGTATTTGCAGGCAATGGCTGACTCCAGCCACTCTCTCAGCACCCGCGACTGTTCCATTAAAGCTTCCACTTCATCCACCAGCTTCAGCAACTCGCCACCCGACTTGGCTGACAGATCGCTCATGGGCATGTTCGTGATGGCCTTCAGTTCAGGGCTCATGCTTCACCTCCCTGCCTTGGCAGTGGTTGTGAGGTACCGATGTGCGTATGTGACCGCTCGTAGGCTTCCACTTCACTGATTCGATAAACCACCCGGTTACCCAGTTTGATATAGCGGGGCCCCAGCCCCCTGGTACGCCATTTCTCCAAAGTGTAGTGACTGATCCGCCATCGGTCGGCCAGTTCTTTCTGGCTCAGATGTTGTATCTCCATTTCAGCTCCTTCCTATTTCTTCCAAAGGCAGGAGCTATATTCGGACAGAGCAAGTAGACAGGAAGTAGATGGGCAGTAGACAGAGAGTAGACAGCGTAAAATGTTCAAAAAAAGTGCAAAAAAAACCGGCCTGAGCCGGTGGAAATGATTTCATGTGTCTTACTGGTCAGGTAACAGTGTGACGTCTGGAACGAGGTGTTGCTTTTAATGACCAGACTTTGCTGTCGTACTTGATGTAATCCTCCCAGCGGTTGCTGTCATTAAAACAATTGCGTGGATGGGTATAGCTGATGCCTTCTTCTCTGATTTCTTCGGTGGACACGCCCCGGTTTCCCACTAACCAGGCATCATAAATCATACTGGCAACCTTACAGCGTTGACCGCCTCGAACCTCCCAGGGATCAAGTCCTTCGGATTCAAATTGACCATTGCTACCATGAGACTCCCATCGAACTTCCAATGTTCCACTACTCGGTTTATAACTCGCCTTCAACAATTCTTTCAGTTTCTTGGCATCCAAATTACAGGGCTCTTGCGATGACAATAGTGACATGATGGACATGACCGGATACCCATCTGGTAATGGCAAAAGGTGATTAAGCCTTTCAGAGATGGTGAGTACCACACCAGCGGTTTTGCCATGCCAGTTCTCCAAGAACTGATAGATCGTTTTAAAGCTATCCATGCTGGTCAGATACTTAGCCAGAAGGATTTGATAGGGCCGTCCATCAACTTGTAAATTCCCCAGCCACTCCAACGTACCCGGGATGAGGGATACTTGCTCTCCGGTTAAGTTGAGGTGTGACTTTAGCACCTTGATCAACCAGTCTTGATCGTAAATGTACTGCCGCTGTTGTTCTTCACTGACTTCCACAAACCCTTCGGATGCACAGTAGCAAGTGAATACTCCAGATTCACGCTCAACTACGTCCAACCACTGTGGACCATCGTCGGTATCTATGGGAATTTCATACGTCAAACCACCTGGGGTCAAAGCTCCCGAGGTAATAATATCTGCAGCTTCATTGGGCCAGTCGATGGTTAAACAGGCTCTCAGTACCCGGTTGTCATTGGATTCATACAGCCTGGCCAGGTAATAAAAGGAGCGCCTATTTTCAGGAAGTTTCAGCGGTTCAGTCATTGGTCAGGCCCCACTCCCTGAGCTTGTTCCAACTAAGATAACGCTCCTGCTCTGTAAGCTCCTGGAGATTGGAAGAGTACGGTGATTTCAAGTTGATAGTGATACACCTGCCGCGACGCTGTCCGTTTTTTGGTAGGAACTTCACAGCAATGGAAGCTTCAGTTATGGAGTATTGTTCTCCAACAAGAAAACAATCCACCCCATCTTCCCTCATAACTTGATAGGCATCTTTCTCGTGGGCCTTTCGGGGTGGAGACTGGACCACATAGGTCGCATTGGTGGTATTGGATTTAAACCGCAACAGAGCCACCGATACCTTCTCAATTCCTTCCTGACGATTGAAGGCTAATGGAGTTTCTGAAAACAAGGCGCTCAAATTTAACGATCTAGGTTGCAATTTCTCTGGCGCTTGTTCAACGCCAAGCCCCTTACTGGCAAACAAGGCAGCAAGAGCTTCCCGCTCCTGCTTTCTGCGGGTCACTACTTCCAACTCTCCCTTTTCCGGGTTCCAGAGAAAAGCATACTCTCGCGCAGGCTTCACCATAGTTTCCCGCAGAGCTCTCTTTTCTTTGGATACTTCTTTAAGCAGGCTGGGTACACCCTCTCGGTAAACCATGACCTGTTGCAGGGTTTCCGTGGTGCCGTCGATGCAAGGGCGCTCTCGTTCAAACAGTTCCACCAGCACGATGTCTTCACCACCAAAGTGCTGAACAAGGTATTCTCTCAACCCATCAAGGTCTGGTACCTGATCGACACTGGCCAGCAGTCTGAAGTGATCCCACTTGGCGCTTAGTCGTGCTTCATCAGCAAAACGTTCACTCTCTGCCTGCTCAAACGTTGCCTGTTCGTGCAGAAGTACCCATGCGGCCTGATTATAGGGATTATTATGCGCCCGATAGGTGGCTTGGTTTCTGACCAACCGAGACAGTAACTCCTGGCCAACCTCATCAGACATTCGATCAATGCGTTTCAGCTGCTCGTGATAAGGCTGCTGCTCTCGTTTATCCATACCATCGAGAACGATCCGTGTGCTAATGGTTGGTTCCCGGGCAATGATCTGAGTAGCTTCAGTGATTCCGGTCCGTTTGAGTAACTCACGACAATAATCGTCCTTAACGTATTTCAAAACTCGTTTTACGTGGGGCATCCAATCCTCCAATACGTAACGTGTTATATCCCTACATCCTAACCTCTTA
The DNA here is from genome assembly GCF_965196975.1 of Endozoicomonas sp. NCBI lineage: Bacteria > Pseudomonadati > Pseudomonadota > Gammaproteobacteria > Oceanospirillales > Endozoicomonadaceae > Endozoicomonas > Endozoicomonas sp. The sequence continues at coordinate 958,701 of NZ_OZ239981.1, read as the reverse complement.
CTGATACTGTTTTTTTATACAGCATAATCTTGTACCCGATTGTCAGGACTGTCAATCCTTTGGAAATAGCCAGACAGAGCGGGTTACTCCGGTATGGCTTTAAGGGTTATCAAACGCAACACTTTAGAGAACACTCCGACGAATAATCATCAGGCAAACAGCCATGGACGAACCATTATCACTCAAGGATTGGGGCCTCAGCCCACGGGATGAAATTGCAGCACTGATCGCTTCAGCCATCCTCCGTAAACGGCAGAGAACACAAAATAAAGACCCTGACCGACTGGATAACTCCGCTACCTCATGCATGACTGTGAACACCCCTGAGAAGAAGACTGAGGTAGCTTATGAATGACGATAAAACCCTTGCCGCCAGAGTGGTGGCACTGCAATCCATGAAGACGGAGGAGCTCCGTAAATTGTGGAAAGAGCTCTACGGCAAAGAGGCTCCTGAATTGGATTTAAGGATTCTGCGACAACGATTGTCCAATCGGATTCAGGAGCTGGCATTGGGAGGCCTGAGTGAGAAGAGCTCTGACCGGCTGAAACTGGCCAGCAAGAAAAGTGAGCACAAACCCAAGTCGGCAAATAGCCGCTTAGTGAAGCCTCCATTGGGGACCGTTATCACCAAGGAGTACAACGGGGAAACCCACGAAGTCATCGTGACACCGCAGGGTTTTGAGTACCGGGGGGAGATCTATAAAAGCCTGACCCGCATTGCCAATATGATCACCGGCACTAGCTGGTCGGGACCGATGTTCTTTGGGCTGAAATCCAAGTCAAAAGGAGGTGTACATGGCCAAGCGTAAGGAAACGTTGGTGAAGAAGCGATGTGCAATCTATACCCGAAAATCGACGGAGGAAGGACTGGAGCAGGAGTTTAATTCGCTCCATGCCCAACGGGATGCATCGGAAGCGTACATTCACTCCCAGAAGCATGAAGGCTGGGTACTGATACCTGATGACTACGATGATGGTGGTTTCTCTGGTGGGAATGTGGAACGCCCTGCCCTGCAGCGATTATTGAGGGATGTTCAGTCTGGCCTGATTGACATTGTGGTGGTTTACAAGGTGGATCGCCTCAGCCGCTCTCTGGCTGACTTCGCTCAGCTGGTGGACCTGTTCGACAAGCATAATGTGTCGTTTGTTTCAGTTACCCAGCAATTCAACACCACCAGCAGTATGGGAAGACTTACTCTTAATATCCTGCTCTCTTTTGCCCAGTTCGAACGGGAGGTCACCAGCGAGAGAATAAGAGACAAATTTCTTCTCTCGAAAAAGAAAGGCATGTGGATGGGTGGTAATCCACCACTGGGCTATGACGTCGTTGAGCGCAAACTTACTGTAAACCCGGTGGAAGCAGGCCTGGTTAACCTGATTTTCAAAACCTTTGTGAAAACCCGCTCCATTATCCAGACCTGTGAAGCCATCAACAAGAAAGGCTATCGAACCAAGGCAATCCCATTACACGACGGGACGGTGAGAGGCGACAGCCTGTTTGCCAAGAATACCGTGCACCGCATTCTGCGCAACCGGATCTACATCGGGGAGATTGGCAACAAGGGAGAATGGTACCCCGGTGAGCATGAACCGATTATCCCCATGGACTTATGGGCAAAGGCTCATGGTACTTTTGATGTTCATGCCCAGCTGCGCTCCAAGTCTTCCAGGCACCGGAACAATCCTTCATTTCTCAAGAGCATGTTGGTAGGACCGGATGGTTTAGCCATGACCACCAGCAGTACCCGCAAAAACGGCCAGCTGTTCCGTTATTACGTGACCGGCACCAGTCAGAAACAGGGAGCCAGAAACAGTCCACTACCGCCCTTGTCGGCCCGCACGTTGGAACTTATGGTGCTGGAGGAAATACGGAAACGCCTGGCCAGCCCTGAGTTGCTGTTCAAGGTGTGGCAACAGGCCAGTGAACAGGATGGCAATCTCGATGAACACACCATTCGGGCCGCACTGGGTGATCTGGCTTCGGTATGGGATGAGCTGTTCGCTCCGGAAAAACGACGCCTGACAGAACTGTTAATCAAACGCATTGAACTGGCTGCAGAGCAAGTCACCGTTTACTTCCGGCCTGACGGCATGAATGCCGTCGCCATTGAACTACAACCATAAACTGCAAGGAGAGCCCCATGGCTATTGTCAAAAAAGTCGGAGAAGAGACCGTTGAATTTCTGGAAGAGGAAAACCTGATTAAGGTAACCATCCCCATCAAGATTATACGCCGGGGTGGTAAGAGTACGATCAAGACACCGGATGGTATGGTTGGCCATGATGAGATGGAGGCTCTGCAGCGAGCTTTAATCCAAGGACACCGCTGGATCAAGTGGCTGGAAGATGGGAAGTATAAAACCCTTGAGGCCGTAGCCAGGAAAGAAAAGACGGACAAAAGTCGGGTAGCCAAGTTGATCCGCCTGACCTGTCTGGCACCGGATATTCAGGAAGCGATTCTCTGCAATACTGGAACATGGGTGCTTACGCTGAAGGATTGTATGAAGCCTTTCCCCATGCTCTGGACAGAACAGCGAGACCATTTCAGAAAACTGGCAGTGGTAGCACCAGAGAGGTCATCAAATGACGAATGAATTAGCAGCTGAAACGTGTGTAAAGCAAAAAAAACAGAACTGCGTTTCAGTCTAACTTTTGTGACATCAATACTTTTGAGGGTCGGGTTTGCCTGTATACTCTTTTTAACCCAGACTTCCTCTTTTGTATGCCAACAGGGTGCATCATGGCTAAGAGCGAAAAAGTCCCAAGCGATATGAGAGAGAAGTTTGATGAAATCACACAGATAACAGATGATTTTTCTGAAAAGTTTCTCAACGATGAATATGCGGAGGTCATAAGGAAAGCAACCGCTGCATTATGTCTCAAAAAGAACTCACCGCTTAAAAAAGGCAAGCCCCTAGCTTGGGCATGTGGCATTACACATGCTATTGGTTTTGTAAACTTCCTCGCTGATAAAAGCGAGGATCCATATATAAGCGCTGCGGACTTATACAAAAACTTTGGCGTTGGTCAAAGTACTGGCCAAGGGAAATCCAAAATAGTTCGTGACCTCTTGGATATGTTTCAAATGGCACCAGAGTGGACCATTCCAAGTAAAGTAGCAACGAACCCGATGACCTGGATGCTTGAGGTTAATGGCATGATCGTAGATGCAAGACGCGCTCCGAGAGATTTGCAAGTTGTGGCTTATGAAAAAGGCCTTATTCCTTTTATCCCAGCAGACAAGGAAACCGCTTAAATAAACCTCCCTGTGGATACAACATGATACTGAGTATCATCTATCGATAAATCAATCATCGTCGTATCCATTATAAAAATGGTTATTAGACAGTTTCTCAGTGTCAAAGTAGATTCAGCACATTCCCTTCTTTATGGATGGAGTACCCCATGAAGTCCTTTACCATTCTGATAGCAATACTCACTCTCACTGCCTGTGCTACAGGCTCTACCCCCGACGCAAAGAAAGCCAATGCCCGTAAAGCCACCTCGGAGGCATTGACAGAAATATATACCGACCATCCTGCTGCCAGATCTGCCGTAGCCAGAGGAAAAGGCTATCTGGTATGTACCGGTAGTGACAGCTATCTGTTTGCTGCTTCTACCGGCGGTGGAATCTGTACCTTTCATACAGGTAGCAAGGTCGATTATTACCGTTTCGCGTCCCTTGGAGCAGGCGTAGGAATTGGCTTTAAAAAGGTTGCCTTTCTCTATGTCTTCCAGACCAATGCTGCTATGAAGCGCTTCGTAGATGATGGCTGGGATGCTGGTGCCAGGGCAGAGGCCAGTGCCCGCCACAAAGATGAAGGTGGGCAGGCAGCAGCCAATGCCTCATATGATGTGGATGGGGTGCGTATTTATCAATCAGCTATATGGGGAGCTGCTGCCCAGGCAACTGTCCAGGGCTATAAGTTCTGGCGCACTGATTTTACTGATGATGTTATTGAGCATAACGAGTAACCCTCACGCCATTCGACAAGGAATGTCCCCCTAGGAGTCTGTCGGACTTTGCATAAATTTTGAGTACAATCCCAACATAACTTTTTCTGGCAGATACCCCATCAATGAAAAATTGGATTTTCAGGCCTATTGACCGAAATACTCCTGACTTATTCCCTGCCAGTGTTCAGGACTATCTGCCAGAAGTGCATCTTGCCCGCTTTGTTGTTGAGATTGTCGAACAGCTGGATCTCTCAGCTTTTACTCAGGCTTATAAAGGCGTAGGTTCGAAAGCCTGGCACCCATCCCTTATGCTGTCCTTGTTGTTTTATGGGTATGTGACAGGCGTCTTTTCCAGCCGCAAGCTTGAGAAGGCAACTTATGACTCCATCGCCTTTCGGTACATCTGCGCTAACGAACATCCGGATCATGATTGCATCAATACCTTTCGTAAACGGTTCCGTAAAGAAATCAGTTCTCTGTTTGTTCAGATATTACTGATTGCCCGCGAAGCCAACTGGTTGAAGATGGGTTCTATCAGTCTTGATGGCACCAAAATGAAAGCCAATGCCAGCAAACATAAGGCACTCAGTTATAAGCACGCATGCAAGCTTGAAGAACAACTAAAGGCAGAAGTAGAAGCGCTTCAAAAAATGGCGGATAAGGTCAATACCGAACAGCTGCCTGATGAATTATCCATTCCTGAAGAACTGAAACGCAGGGAAGATCGACTCAAGGTTATTGCCGATGCCAAGGCTGAAATTGAACGACGAGCCGAAGAGCGCTATCAGCAGGAACTTGCAGAACATAAGGAAAAAGTCGACCGTCGTGATGCCATCAGGGAAACGGGTAAAAAGCCACGAGGGAGAGAGCCCAAAGCCCCAACGCCCGGTCCCGGAGACAAAGACCAGGTTAACCTGACTGATTCGGAGTCGCGGATCATGCCGACCAGCAACGGTTATGTGCAGGCGTATAACGTACAGGCAGCAGTGGATACAGAGAGTGGTCTTATTGTTGAAAATCATGTTACTCAGGCGACGAATGACAAACAACAGATAGCGCCTGCTCTTGAAGTACTGGCTGCTCGATCAGAATGGATCGGCAAACCGGAAGCGTTACTTGCTGACACCGGATATTTCAGCAATTCGTCAGTAACTGCAGTGCATGACTTCGGTGCCATTCCCTACATTGCTGAAAAGCGGGATGCCCATAACAAGCCCTTACTGGAGCGTTTCAAGGCTGATGAACCGATGCCGGAAGGCGATGATGTGACGGCTCTGGATTTAATGCGCTGGCGTTTGCAGACGCGGGAAGGAAGGGCGATATATGCCTTGAGGAAAAGTACAATTGAGCCCACCTTTGGGATACAGAAAGAGGTGATGGGCTACCGTCAATTTCTAGTTCGCGGTCTTGAAGCAGTGTCTGCAGAATGGACACTTCTGTGTATGGCCTTTAACCTGAAGAAAATGTTTAGCCTAATGCTGAAAGACGCTCAGAAAATCTCTATTTCTATGGTTTTTTTAGCCATTAACAGGGTGTTTTTGATTCACATCTGGAATTGGGTCAAGAGGGCAAAAATCAAAAAAAGTTTCTGTTGAAGCCAGATTCGGAAAATTTCAGAATTTAAGCCCTGTTTCTCTTAGTTAGCCCCCAAAGTCCGACAGACTCCTAGAGAATAATTCGAATCCAGTCCCGAGCCCCTACCGCCGGAATGGCTGCGAACTCAAAAAATTGCAACACCCCAAACCACAGCGAAAACACAATATAATCAAACAGTTAAACGCTGTGGTTCTCGCAAGGGTAAAAACCACAGCTTTTCAGAGAGGAGAGAGAAAAGTCAGAAAAACGGGGAAAATTAGCTTTAAAAACGGAAGGCCACAAACCACAGCATCATACGTTTAACCCTTTGTTTACAGGGCCTATAAACGACAAAACCCTTACGACAGCTATCGTAAGGGTTAAGGTGTATGGCGGACCGGACGGGACTCGAACCCGCGACCTCCGGCGTGACAGGCCGGCATTCTAACCAACTGAACTACCGGTCCGCTGTTTTTCACCAACCTCAGAGGCTAATGACAACTTGGTGGGTGATGACGGGATCGAACCGCCGACCCTCTGCTTGTAAGGCAGATGCTCTCCCAGCTGAGCTAATCACCCTGAGTTCGTGGCCGGTATAATAACGAATAGAGAAATACTGTCAATCCTTTTCTATCACATTTGCGAAGAAAAATACTCAAACCAAAAACATCAAAGCATGGCTGACTATGCGAAGTATTTAGCCCCCCAGGTGAATATAACTCTTAACCCTCCCTTCATCTTTCAACTGATCAATGCGAATCTGCTGGACTGAGACACCATGCTTATTTTGAAGAAGAAAAAGCCACTTCAGCAACTTCTGGTATGCCGCATCTTCAATCCAGACCGATAGCCCTTTTCGATCAGGCTGAACCCTACCCAGCGTAATATCTGCCTGCTGTGCAACACTGGCAGCAATAGATGAGAGTTCCCGACGATCTGAAGTCACCTTTTGAGACTTCTGAAGAGTACGGGCCTTTGATAAATTGCTATGAAGCCAGGTATTTATTTCCTCCTGATAGAGAAATTCCTCTCTCTGAGCATCTGACCATTGGGTTACCGGCTCCCAGATAGAAAAATAAGTCAGTCCTACCAAGAGTGCGACCGAGAGAAGCTGGAGTGCTTTACGGTCCCTCGGTGGACGCATTTCATACCATGATTGACATTGCTGCCAAAGAGGATTGTTCATCAGAAGATTCTTCAATTTTTGCATGCTTCCCCCAATCATCTCCTGATAGTGATTCTTGCTATCACACCCGACTTACCTTGGTTGGCATTATCCAATTTACCTTGAAAACCAGATGCATTAAGCTGCTCCAGGAATTGGTTAACCGTTTCCAGTTCACCTGCCTCAAACTCGTAAACCAGTTGGCCGGTGCTGTCGTTAAAGTCCAAGCTTTTAGGTTCAAGCTTCGCTTTCTCCCCCATTAAGCCTGACACACTTGAAAGCGCCTGGAGCATAGGCAGAAATGGAGTTTCTGAAGATTGAGTTTCCAAACTCCGAAAGCGGTTCTCCATAACCTGCTTAACATTAAAAGACAACTGCTGCCTGGACTGGGCCTGTCTGGCCTGCCGGTCACTGGGAAAAACAGACAGATAACTTTTTATGGAATCCTCCCAGAGGGACTCTGACTGCTGCTGATATATGACCCCCTCAGTGATTGACATCCCCAGCTCCAGAATAAACCAGCACCCAGCAGCAGCCGCCAAAGGCCACCACCGACGAATGAAGCGCCCCATCCGCCTAGGGCACTGATAAGCGCCTTGCCGGAAATCAAGTAATTGGTTACTTAACCTGAAAGAAAAATAGTGCTCTGCGAAAAATTCGAACACTGCTCCCTTCAGGGGAGCCTTATCAACCAACCAGCCGCGCTCCGATAGCAAGCCTGAAACCTCATCAATACTGGAAGTCGCTACAGCAAAGGCATTGTCAGAATACATTAACCGGACCTTTGCCGGATGGTCGTCTTTAGTTTCTGAAACCATTTCTTCCAAAGTATCTGGCAAATCATGCTTGCTCTGATCTGACTGATCAGTAAATACGATCGGGAGAGCTTCATAATTCAAGGTAATCCCTTCACGCCCCGGTGACGCCATCATTACAGCATCATTATCCATTAACAACGAAGGGAACTCCGCAGCGGTTGTCAGGAACTGCATTTCAGCCATTATCCGCGAGAGGGTTAGTTGATGCTCCTCAAATAGCGATAAAATTGTCTGTAAGGTTGAGTGCGGAATAGCGGCAACCGAAACCAGCGAATCTTTATCAGGATAGCCATTCACTATATGCATGGTTTCGATATCTTGAGCAAGATGCTCTTCAACCAGATAAGGTAATGCTGTTCCCAAGTGCTTTTTCTGGCCAGAATTAATGGTCAGGCGTTTATAAAAGCATAACGCTCCGCCAAGAAGGAGAACAATGTCATCCGGCATTCGCTCTTCTTCCAAACCATCAGGCTCATCTGCCAACCAGGCCTCTCTCAGCTGCTCTACCGCCGTCAGGTGGAGCTCTCCAATTAATGAGCCCGCTGAACTGTACTTAGCCCATTGAACAATCGTATCTGGCGCAACAGAACTTACCAGAGGAGGAATTCGAATCAATAACACTTTTTTCATTATTAAACCTCAGGACTCCCTGTTGAATACGCTTCAATAGCAGGCGTCCAATATTGACTCGGCCCAATTTCTCTCCCAACAACCTGCACATGACCCTCACTGCTCCGATATAAGAGTGTTCTCAAATAAAAACTGGTATCCCGATATGTTGCCTTGATCTGCACACTGAAATACTGGCTACCAAACGCTACAAGTTCATTTTGAAACACCCCCGCCTTTCCAGATACCGCAACGAGCTGGTTCAATTCTTCAATAGTTGATAACCCGGTATCACCTCGACCATTAATAATCATCAATGCATCCCCTTCGGTTATATTATTGTTCAACGTACTAATAACCTCTGGCAGGGCTGTATTCATGTTCATTTTTGATGACCTAGGAAGAACCGTAATATATGGCAACAGTTTTTCAATTTCATCGTGATTAAATCCATCAATCAGCATCAATTCTGAAACGGATGCCATTTCAGTTTGTCCCGTTCTTCTTGGTGGGCTCAATGACAGGTATACCTGATCCTCTTCTCCTTGAGAGGCACTACCTTGCACTTTACTCACCCAGCGCTTTAATTTATAGGCCAATTGAGGATCCAGTGATTGGGCCGACAAAAAATTCTTGAACATTTGAACACTGGAAGAGTCACTATTTCCAGATGATTGCTTGCCAGGCTGCGTATTTTCATTAACAAGCCAGTTTAAATTAAAACGCCCCTGCTCATCCTCAACACGTATTTCTATATCCCCTTGTTCAACATCATAATCAGTGGTTTTAACGTGCCATATCTCATTTTCATGATCCACCATCCGGTTATTCTTTTGATCCTGCTCAAAATCTTTTTCCAGAAGCAGTGTGATGTATTGCTCTGCCCCCAGGGCATAATGTTTTGCCTGAACCCTTTCCAGATACCTCGAATTCTTCTCCGTATGCAACCAAAGGTTCATCACTATTTGAGAAGCTACCGTCGTAATCAATAAAAAAATCACCAACACATAAATTAAAGCAACACCGGACTGATGGCACTGATTACCGAGTATTTTACTCGCAGGTAGCCTAAGCATAGAGCGGGCAAGTGATCGATTTGAAGGTCTAGTAGCCATTGCTATCCTCTACAGATCGATGTCCAGTACTACCCATGTGATTATTATCATGCGCTGACTTTTCACTATTCTTATCGGGCTGGCCTGGCTTGTATGTGATCAATGGTACTATTGTTATCATCGGCCCCATTTTTTCATGAACGATCGTCATTTCTACAGCACCCGGCAGTAACGACAGATTATCTTCTGGTGTATTTGGTTGAAATTTCTGCAGGGGAGGCCACATGCTCACCCATCTTTTATTTTCATCGAGAAATCTGAACTTTAAACTTTTCACATTGGACATAACTGTTTGCCGAATACGGGTAACACCAGGAGCTCTATCCAGTATTAGCCAGTAATAACGCACTAGTTCATCTCCCTCCACTGAGTAAGATACTCGTTGAAGGGTACTCCGCGGAGTTTGCAGAGGGTTATGCCAACCTGAGCGGGTAAACTCAATTGAGCTTCCTCCACTACCAGGTAATTTGAGTGCTGCAACAGGCCGACCTGACTCATCCCTTATTGGCCTTCGAACCATTTGAAAAATATCCTTTTCTAAAATAACCTCAGCCCTCTGCAATTTATCAAGCTCATCCAGAACTGATTGAGTCACTTCCTGCGCACGTGTGACCGACATGAATAGTTTATAGGCTGCAGCGCTGATCATGCTAAAAAGAACAATAGCAACCATTAACTCAAGTAGTGTGAAGCCCTTAAGACAAGAAATGCTCTTAGCTCGCATTACTGTTTAGGCCTCCTCAACCATGTAGTCAACCTGGCGAGGGGGGCAGCTCCCTTCTCCGGTTCGGATTCCCCAATAAATACCTCAACCTGCACCCTACGAAAGTCAGGAGTAACCGACAGGAAAGTTTCACGAACGAACCACTGGTAGCCAGCATAACTCTCAATTCGAGGACGAACCGCTGCTCCACTCCAGCCCCCTTCAGCATGGAGAACATTGAGGTAATGATCAGCTACCTGAGAAGCCAGTATCTTTTCCTGTTGATACCGGGTTTGCCGGATACTGTTACCATCAGAGAGGATTAGCATGGAGGCAGCCAGTGCAAATACGGCCAACGCAACCATAACTTCTAACAAAGTAAAGCCTTTCTGCAGAGCTGAATCTCCATAGATTGAAAGAAACGTATTTTTCATTAGCTCCCGACGCATCATTCCCGGACTCTTTCAATATCTGACAGCCCGTCCGTTATCAGATAGAGTGATTGTTTTCTATTTTCTACTGGGATAATGTGAAGTCTGAACGGTGTTACCTGATAGTCCGAATGAAAAACCACTGATGGAGACTCTTCATCAAACTCAAAAGGCCTTGAAGTTTCCAGAGAGTTCAAACTCAAACTGAGTGATTCAGGCATCAAATAAGGCTGATAAGGAGATTCATCCAGAATTACCCATTCCCGACTATTGGCGGGTAAAACCCACCAGCGATAATAGCCTTCATGATCAATTGAAAACCCATAGTAAACATTTTCTATTGCCGCTTTGTCACGAACCTGATTAAAAAGCACTTGAAGCCGGGACGCCTCCCCCTGTACCACCTTATGAAGGCTCCCAGTAATTGGGCTAAGCAGGGTAATACCTAACAAAACGCCAATGATGACCACCACCACCAGCATTTCGATCAGGGTAAATCCTCGCTGTTGGAGTGATACCATTATAATTCCCTGCTTAACTTTCTATAAAGAGCCACCCAAGGCTATTTATCCCAGTTGCCAATATCGGCATCCAACCCTTCTCCTCCCTCGCGGCCGTCTGCTCCAAGCGAGTAAAGGTCGTATTTACCATGGTTGCCGGGCTGCAAGTACATGTAAGGGTTTCCCCATGGATCCACTGGAATTTTCTTCAAATACCCTTCTGGATTCCAATTTCTGGGTTCAGGTGGAGAAGATGGCTTCTGAGTCAGTGCTTCAAGCCCTTGGTCAAGGCTCGGGTAAAAGCCATTATCAAGCCTGAATAACTCAAGCGCCTGCGAAATGGTTTCAATATCCGAACGAGCCACCGTAACCTTTGCCTGATCAGGTCTAGATAGTATCTTCGGTACAACCATGGCGGCCAGTATCCCTAAAATAACGACCACAACCATAATCTCAATCAATGTGAAGCCTGCCTGCTTCCTACAGGGGCAATTGTCTTTTTTCAAAAGCCGTTTTTTTATCATGCTGTAAGCCTCAGTTTTTAATCTAAAGTGCAAAATTTGATACTATTTAAATCATTCAGTTTTATTCAGCAGGGTCTGCATCCCACTGATAAACAGTAACAAATCAAGCCAATAACTGGTTCATATTGAGAATTGGCAGCAATATTGCCAGAACAATCATCATCACAACCCCACCCATCAATACCAGCATCAATGGCTCAAAGAGCCCAAGCATTACCGTTATACGCCCTTCTAACTCCATCTGCTGATTCTGTGCGGTTCTTTCCAACATCTGATCTAATTCGCCAGTAGCTTCACCACTGGCGATCATATGAAGCATCAATGGTGGAAAATAGCCGGTTTCTGTTAGCGCCTTGTTTAAGCTGGTTCCTTCACTCACTCTTCTGGCCACATCCTGAACAGCCATCTTGATAGCATCGTTATTAACTACCTGCGCAGCAATCATAAGTGCTTCAACTAGAGAAACCCCACTACGTGTAAGGATACTCAGTGTACTGGCAAAACGGGCTGCATTAGCTGTACGAACAAATCTTCCAACAAAAGGGAGTTTAAGCATTGTTTTATGCCAGGAAAGACGTACAGATTCTTTTTGTAGAAGCTGCCTCACAATGAAGATGGAGATAGCAATTCCACCAAATATAAAAGGCCACCATTCTTGAAACCCATCACTGGCCGTTATCAGCAATGCGGTTATTAATGGCAACTCCTGACCAGAGTCTAGAAACACCTTCACCACATCTGGAACCACAAAACCGAGGAGAAAACTGACAATTCCCAATGACGCCACCATTAATATGATGGGGTAAACAAGAGCCTGCTGTATTTTCTGCCCTGAGCGCATTCTTGCTTCAGTGTAGTCAGCCAGACGGTTTAGAACACGATCAAGATAGCCCGCATGCTCCCCTGCAGCGACAGTTGCGCGATACATTTGTGGAAACACTTCCGGAAAAGCTTCCAGGCTTTTAGCAAGAGTGTAACCTTCGAGAACTCTAGAGCGCACAGCCAGCAGTATGTTTTTTATCCTCCGCTTTTCCTGCTGAGCAGCCACCCCATTGAGAGCTTCTTCTATTGGCATAGCCGCTTGAATTAATGTGGCTAGCTGTCGGGTTACCGTAGCCAGCTCAATAGCTGAAATACCTCTACGAAGAAAAGAACTCCCGCTTACAAGTCCCTGCTGTTTCCGATCAGCAAGGGTATTAACGGATAAGGGTGTCCACTGTTTATCCCGCAACATCTGACGAACCTGACGCCCACTATCAGCTTCCAGTGTCCCTTTGTGTTGCCTACCCTGATGATCAAGGGCTATATATTCAAATGCTGCCATAGCTGCTGGTTATAGGCCTCCGGCGCCATTCAGTCTTTCTGGGTAACCCTAAGTACTTCTTCAAGAGTGGTTACCCCCTCTAGTACTTTTCGATTTCCATCTGTGCGAATACCGGGACTGTATTCTCGAACGTAATCCGTAATATCCTGCTCTCCTTTGAGAGCATGGATCATACGCCTGACCTCCTCATCAACAACAATAACCTCATAAATGCCAGTACGCCCACGATAACCACTGAAATTACAGGCCTTACACCCCTCCGCATGATAAAGCGTTACGCCTTCTGGCGAGCTTATACCTAACTCCTGACACTCTGCATCATCAGGTGCATAAGGTGTTTTACATTGGGTACACAGTACTCGAACCAGACGCTGTGCTATCACTCCAAGCAAACTGGAAGACATCAGAAAAGGCTCAATGCCCATATCCTGTAGACGGGTTAGAGCTCCAACTGCTGTGTTAGTGTGAAGTGTTGAAAGCACCAGGTGTCCGGTCAAGCTCGCCTGCACAGCTATTTCAGCTGTCTCACGATCACGGATCTCACCAACCATAACCACATCAGGATCCTGACGAAGGATTGCCCGCAGCCCTCGGGCAAACGTCATGTCCACTTTGGTGTTTACCTGGGTCTGCCCAATTCCTTCCAAGTGGTATTCGATCGGATCCTCTACCGTAAGAATATTGCGTGTCTTATCATTTAACAGGGTCAGGCTGGCATAAAGGGAAGTTGTTTTACCGGAACCCGTTGGTCCAGTTACCAGAATAATGCCATATGGCTTCTTAAGCAGGCCTTCGATAAGTGATCGATTCTGATCAGTCATCCCCAGATGTTTAAGCTCAAGGCGGCCTGCTGCCTTATCCAGAATCCTCAAAACAACCCGTTCACCATTACTGGAAGGTAATGTAGAAACCCGGACATCAACCTCTTTGCCGGCAACTCGCAGAGAAATACGCCCATCTTGGGGGATTCGTTTCTCTGCAATATCCAGTCGAGCCATGACTTTAATACGAGATACTAATAAAGAAGCAATAGTCCTCTGCAACGACAGTATTTCTCTTAAAACACCGTCTATTCTTATCCGGACGACCAGCGTTGATTCAAATGTTTCAATATGAACGTCTGAAGCACCCTCTTTAATTGCCTCTGTCAACAAGGCATTAATAAGGCGGATTACTGGGGCATCATCACTTTGTTCTAACAAATCCTCTGTAACCGGAACTGCATCTGCCAGGCTGGTCAGATCAAGATGGTCACTGATTCCGGCTGCATCCTGCAACGCCTCAGAACTATCATTGTGATAACATTGGGCAAGAACTTCTGACAGTTTTTCGACACTGACTTTGCAATAAGCAGGAAACTCACCTGAAAAACGGTTTATTTCAGCCAATAAGTCTGCGGATGGCGTATGATGAAAATAAAGAGTAGCAGCACCATTATTATCAATAAGAACGACACCATGCCTTTTGGCAAAGGAAAATGGCAGTCTTGGTAATGAGCTGGCATCATCCATTGCACTATTGTCAGCGGTTATCAATGTAGCCAATACTAACTCCTTAAATAGAAAGAGAATTACTTGTCATTTCTAGTTATTTATTCCCTGACATACCAACAAATACTAAAATCATTTTATTGGCTGCTCATCTGATAGACCAGAGACAGTCTGGAGCATTATTCCTATTTTACAAACAGAAAAAACCACTATTTTTAAAATTAATTTCATAAAATATGTAAAGTTTTTTATAAAAAAACTATTTTCTTTAAAAAACAAGACTCTTATGCTTTTATTTAGACTAAAGAATAGCCTATTTATCAAGATTGTTAATCACAGACAGAGATCACTATGACATCAGTGGTTGCTACCACATTTATGCAATGGGGGCATAAAAACAATCGATCGCTCATCGTTCTGATTGTTTTACTTACCATGCTGCTAAGTATTGGATTCCAGGCATTCAACTTCTATCAAGTAATTAACAGAAGCGATGGATCATCGTCTAATGATTTTGATGAAACTATGGTTTCAAAAAAAGCATCAACGATCCACCAAGACAGTTTCAAACTTCTTTTTGGTTTTAATGACCGGAAGGAAATAACTCAAAACAATAAAGATATTCCTATTACTAAAATGAATCTAATACTACGGGGTGCTCTTTCCGGAATTGAAAGTAAAGAGTACGCAAGTGCAATAATTCAAACATCCAATCAGGACAAGCTCTATGAAGTTGGTGACACACTTCCTGGAGGCGCTATCCTGAATCAGGTTTTTTCAGATCACATCGTTATCAAACGTGGTAGCCAGCTTGAAAAACTATACTTCCCGGAAACGGCCAAAGATTCCAGAGCTTTTCAGGGATTCAAGCCCATCGCCGAAGAACAGCCTGAGCCAATGGAACAGCGTCCCGGGAATCATGACTACCCGGATGATATGTCCCTTGAGCAACGAATGCAGGAATTAAGGGAAAAATTGCAGGAAGCCAGTCAGGAACTGTAATTACAAAAAAGACAAACCGCTGAATTAATGGTCACAAAATGAACTCCACAGCACAAACTCCTTCTTGGAGATTAATGAGAATAGTCCCTCTTCTGCTATTACTGCTAACCGGGCAGTCGTTCGCCAATGGCGCCAGAACAGGCATACAACCTGCTAACCCTCAGCCCGTTCAGTTGCCCAGCGACAAGCTCTGGACCCTGAACCAACAAAATGCAGATATTCGAGAGTTCATATTTCAGGTTGCCAAAATTACTGGGGAAACATTTGTAATTGACCCCCGTATCAAAGGCGGTAACACAGTCACCGTTATTTCAAGCAAACCCCTGACTCGTGACGAAGTTTACGACGTATTCTTAGAAGTTCTGTCCGCTAATGGCTATACGGTGATCCCCAAGGCCGATGGACGCATTATCAATGTTGTCCCGACCACCACTGCCAAAACCAGCAGCCCAGGAAAAACCCTAAAGCCGATCGACGGTGTTATGACAACAAAGGTCATTGAACTGCACAGTGTTTCCGCAGTTGAAGTTATTCCCATCATTCGACCATTAATTGCTCAATATGGCCATGCAGCGGCCTCAGCATCCAGTAACGCAGTGATTGTCAGTGATCTCGCAGATAACGTTGAGCGTATTACCAAGCTGGTAAAAGAGCTGGATGATACCGGAAATAATGATTATGAAGTCATTCAGTTGAAACACGCCTGGGTCGGTGACGTATCAAAAATTATTTCCGACACATTGGTTACGGGTAAAGGACAACTCCCCAGCGGGTTGCAGGTGATCGCTGATGAGAGAAGCAATCGGTTGGTCGTTAAGGGAAATGCGAGCAAGCGTGCTCGAGTCAGAAAGCTGGCGGATACTTTAGACAAGGAAGGCATCAGAAAATCGACAACCAAAGTCATGTTCCTGAGCTTTGCTGATGCCAAAAATATCGCTGAAATTCTCTCGGAAGCATCTGGAATCATTCAGGACAGCCAAGGAAAGAAAGCATCCTCAACATCACCTGCTGCCTCAGGGTCAACTCCTTCCGCACCGTCATCGAACCAATCATCTCAGAACAAGTCATCCTCATCCACCACAAAATCCGGTGCAAAAAGCAGGTCAGCAACAACTTCTGCTTTCGTTAAGGCTGATGAAACCCAAAATGCCCTGGTTATGATTGCCGATCCCGAAACCCTTCAGGAGATGGAGAAAATCGTCAGGCAGCTTGATGTGCCAAGAGCACAGGTTCTATTGGAAGCCGTTATTGTTGAAGTATCTGGTGGTATTAATGATGCGCTGGGTATTCAGTGGGGAATTGATGGAACCAAAACCATTCGTAGTACAGCGGCCAGCTCTGATAGTGGTAGCAGCGTAAAGAGCAGTATAACTGGTCATATTCTTGATAATGCTGGCATAGCCCTGGGTTCACTAGCCCTTCGTGCGGATAATTTCGGTGTTTTAGTAAGCGCTTTGAGTTCTAAATCTAATAACAATATTTTGTCCACACCCAGTATGTTGACCCTGGACAATGAGGAAGCGGAGCTAATTATTGGCAAAAACATTCCTATAAAAACAGGTTCCTACCAGACTTCATCCAGTGGCAACAGTAACAACCCCTTCACTACCACCGAGCGTAAAGATGTTGGGTTAAAACTCAAAATCACACCTCATATCAATGAAGGAAACAGTTTGAGGCTAACACTGGAGCAGGAAGTTTCATCATTGGATGTTGGTACTACCAAGCAGCTACTTGGCTCGGATAGCGATGACCTGCTTTTTAATACTCGCAGCCTTAAAACTGCAGTTCTGGTTGATGATGGGCAAACGGTAGTGATTGGTGGATTAATTGAGGACATAAAGTCTAAAAGCAGAAAAAAAGTGCCTCTACTGGGCGATATTCCTCTGCTGGGTAACCTTTTCCGCTACAAGCAAGATGGAGACGAGAAGAAAAATCTTATGCTGTTTATAAGACCAACCATTATGCGCAACTCGGAAACACTGGTAAAAGCAACCCAGGACCGCTTCACAAAACTTAAGCTTATTGGCAATGGCAGCCGAGGAAAATCGATCCATATTCCAGATAAACCTGAGGAACTCTTCGAGACCGAGACTTATGATTTAAGAAATAAGTGAGTTTTAAAGCCCCTATGTGAGATTTGGGGCTATTTTTCTTATACCACGTCAGAGAATACGCTTTCTCTAAGATTGTCAAAGAACAGAGAATATAAAGCATAGCCCAAAGACCATGAAGAAACGGCCTGTAAGATGCGGAAGTCGAACCATTTCTGCATCATCCGCACGATTTCCTAATAGCTTTAGAGGCTGGATAGTTAAAGGCAAGGCAATCAGTATATAAAAAGGGTTACTGAGTTCACCAAGCCAATACAACAAAAAGCTTAGTGGAAAAACACTTAATAGTAATAAGGCATAAAGCGATTTCGCTTTAATAAGCCCAATACGAACAGTCAAGGTACGAATATTATGGCTAGTATCATCGAGGTAGTCTCGAATTTCATTTGAAAGTATAAGTGCTGATGCAAGTAGGCTTACAGGTACAGAGATCCAGGCGATTATGCTATCCCAAACACCTCCAACCGCATAATAGGCTACGCTGACCATTAACACCCCTGTGAACAAAAATACCGCAGGAACCCCCCACCCTCTCTGCTTGTAATTCACAGGTTCGCCTGTATAGAAGTACCCTCCAGCCACACCAATGATTCCAAGCATTAGTAATGGCCAGCCAACCTCTTTAACAAGCCATACCCCCATCAAACAAGCTGAAAAAGTAAAAATCCCGGCTAGCATAAAGTTCAATTTAATTTGCTGGATAACCTGTTTTGCAAGCTCTCCCGGCTGTTGTTTCCAAAGCGCGATATCCGCATGATCATTGGCTAAGTTAGAAGCAGCTTGAAGCAACACCCCTGCAAGAATCACCAATAATGCCCTAAGCTCATTGCCATTGCCTTGTTGGTAGGCCAGAACCACACCTAAACCACAGGTCACCAGAGCAACCGAGTAAGAGAAGGGTCTGAGGGCTCTGACAAGTCGATACTTGTCTGGATTCAAATCAAGTGTATCCACTGGCAGGTTCCTAAACATAAATGGGGGGAAGAATATTTAAAATTGATGTGGATGGCTATAGCAAAAAACCGTTTCTACAGACATAAATGCCATCCATGTATACGCTTGTCCAGATGCTAACAAATAAAAAGGGAAATATAACATATCCAACAAGCACCGCATAAATTAATGCACATCGATACACCTTTAAACCAGCCAAAAAATTGACTAGACGGCGTCTTTATAAGTAGAAATTTATCTATCTAGACAAAATTAAATTCATTAAACAAATCTCCAACTGAAATAGAAATAAAACTCAACACAAAATAAAATCAACAAAAAAATAATATAAAATTAAAAAAAACCACCCAACAGATAAAACATAAAAATAAGGCATAAATTAAAATAAAAAGGAATCATGAATGAAAAATCTTCCTGCTCTGATTAGATTTCTATGCCTTTTATTAATAGGTATTGGTATTGAATCAACACATGCAGACAACCTTCCTGATATCTGCTCTCAAGAACCCTCATACTCAGGCAATGACCTAACTAACGGAGACTCCATCTGTTTACCTGGACAAGACCCTCATTACCTGAGCATCTATAACTCTAATGCCAAGAACATAGCGATCACCACCAATAATGGTAACGGAAATCTAAGAATTTACGCTAGACAAGAATCATGGCCCTTACTTGATGGCTCGGATTATATTTCTGCTCGAGGTGGTAACTCTCAATGCATCATCATCAATAATCCTAAAAGTGGCTGGGTTTATATTACTGTAAAAGGAAGCTATGCAAACGCCTCACTTGTTGTTGACTTCGATCGGCAAACGTGCCGTGAAATATTTAATCAAGACAATCCGGGAGTATCGGGTTTATATGCAGTTCTAAAATTGCTCAGTTCTATTTTCTTTGCAATTGCTGAAGCTCTTTATGAAATAGCTCACCCAATAGCACAATTTTTTGAACGCATTGCTCTCAACTTAGACCACATAGCAGAAACCATAAATCGTCCAGATCTACCCGATGGTAATAATACCGGCAGTGGGAATAATGATGGTGGGAATAACGGCGGTGGGAATAACGGCGGTGGGAATAACGGCGGCGAAAATACAGATCATCGCACTAATGGCTATCCTTTCGAGTCGGCTCATATACTTGTCTACCCAGTGCATTTTTCGAATTCCCAGCTGGACTGGCCCAACTTGGAGGACGATCTCAGGCAAGTGAAAGAGTATTACCATCGCCAGTCCTATGGTCGATTCAATGTCACTTGGGAAATGAAGCAAGAAACCTACCTTTATGAAGACAGCCGAAATCTTGGGTTTCATGAATGGGTTGAGCATAACAAAGATATCGTTAAAAACTCTGGTGAAAGCTGGCCTCCCGGAGGAAACAAACTCGTACTATTCGTGAGACCATTTCTAGGCCCTGGCTTAGGATGGAACTCTACCGGCGGTAATAAAGTCATGAGAATTTTTGATGGACATAAAGGACCTGGAGTAATAGCTCATGAGATGGGGCATGCCATGGGTCTTCGTCATGCAAATGGTATTGAAACCAACTCCTATACAGCTATAGATTCTCGCAACCCTGGCCATATGAGTAGAGAAGAACGCCGAAATTTCTTAATCGAGTATGGTAGCCGTAGCTCTATGATGGGCGGTGGAGCGCATAGTCTTGAAGAATACAATTTGATATACAAAAGTTTTTATAAGAACTGGCTGGATAAAGATCGAGATGTCCCGTTAATAACCCACTCTGGCACCTATAGAATCTACTCGTTTGATCATAGCGTTAAAGGGCAGGGAAACATTGGTCTACGTCTAAAATCTGGAAATGACAAATATACTTACTGGCTTGAATATAGAACCAGAGGGCGTAACTTTGAAGATGATTCTAAGAATGGGATCCTTGTCAATATTGAAGGGTATCATGAAACAGAAACAGACCCTGAGTTTTGGAAGACAACAACATATCTTCTTGATATGACGCCAGGGTCTAAATCATATAACCCGGGTTCTACGAACGATTTGGATGACGGGGCTCTTTTACTTAATCAATCATACACTGATCATTGGGGGAAATTTAGGATTACACCTGTCAGGAAAGGGGGAAATCAGCATTCAGCCTATGCCTGGATCGAAGTAAGGGTAGAAATTCTGAAGTAATGGAGTTATTACATTATTTTCAAAATAAAAAAACGGAAGATAAATGAAGCATCTTCCGTTTTTTTTAGTAGGACAACGACACCTAATTACCAGCCGGTAATTTCTTTCAATGCTTCGCCAATATCAGCAAGGCTTCGAACTGTTTTAACTCCTGCTGATTCAAGAGCCGCAAATTTCTCATCTGCAGTCCCCTTACCACCGGCAATAATCGCACCGGCATGGCCCATACGCTTACCTGGAGGCGCTGTTACACCAGCAATGTAGGAAACGACGGGTTTAGTTACATGCTCCTTGATATAAGCAGCCGCTTCTTCTTCAGCAGAACCACCGATTTCACCAATCATAACGATGGCTTCGGTCTTATCATCATTCTGGAAGAGTTCCAGAATATCGATAAAGTTGGAACCGGGAATTGGGTCACCACCAATACCTACACAGGTAGACTGACCAAAACCATAATCGGTCGTCTGTTTGACCGCTTCATAGGTCAATGTACCGGAACGGGAAACAATTCCCACTTTGCCAGGAAGATGGATGTGACCAGGCATAATACCGATCTTGCACTCACCTGGCGTGATAACACCCGGGCAGTTTGGACCGATAAGACGAACACCCAGATCATCACACTTAACCTTGCATTCCAGCATATCCAGTGTAGGAATACCTTCAGTGATGCAGACGATCAATTTGATGCCAGCATAAGCCGCTTCAAGAATGGAATCTTTACAGAAAGGGGCTGGAACGTAGATAACTGAAGCTTCTGCACCCGTCTGATCAACCGCTTCTGCAACCGTATTGAATACCGGCAGCCCTAGGTGAGTCTGGCCACCTTTACCAGGTGTTACGCCACCCACCATCTGGGTACCATAAGCAATAGCCTGTTCAGAGTGAAAAGTACCCTGAGCGCCAGTGAATCCCTGGCAGATAACTTTAGTGTCTTTATTAATTAAAACGCTCATTACTGGTTCCCCGCTGCCTTCACTACCTGTTGAGCAGCCTCGGTCAAACTGTTGGCCGCGATGATATCAAGTCCACTATTGGCAAGGGTCTGTGCACCCAGTTCAGCGTTGTTGCCTTCCAGACGAACCACTACAGGTACTTCAACGCCAACTTCCTTAACAGCACCGATAATACCTTCAGCGATCAGGTCACAGCGGACAATACCACCGAAAATATTTACCAGAACGGCCTTTACACTGTCATCGGAAAGAATGATCTTGAATGCTTCGGTAACACGCTCTTTGGTTGCACCACCACCCACGTCAAGGAAGTTGGCAGGAGCACCACCATGTAGCTTGACGATATCCATGGTACCCATGGCAAGGCCTGCACCATTGACCATACAGCCAATGTTGCCATCCAATGCGACGTAGTTCAGCTCCCACTCTGCAGCATGGGCTTCACGGGCATCTTCCTGAGAAGGGTCATGCATGGCTTTCAACTGTGGCTGACGGTACAGGGCATTGCTATCGATGTTGATTTTCGCATCCAGGCAGTGCAGGTCACCCTCTTTAGTGATAACCAGTGGGTTGATTTCAAGCAGAGCAAGGTCGCACTCCTGGAAGAGTTTCGCCAAACCAAGGAAGATCTGGGTAAATTGCTTGACCTGCTTTCCTTCCAGACCCAATTTGAATGCCAGTTCGCGCGCCTGATAAGGCTGGGCACCGGTCAAAGGATCAACAGTCGCTTTAAGAATTTTCTCGGGAGTTTCTTCCGCCACCTTCTCAATTTCAACACCACCCTCAGTGGAGGCCATGAAAACAATGCGACGGGTTGCCCGATCAACAACGGCTCCAAGGTAAAGCTCTTGATCAATATCAGTGCAGCTTTCAACCAGTATCTTGCTAACCGGCTGGCCATTTTCATCAGTCTGATAAGTTACCAGATTTTTACCCAGCCACTGCTCTGCAAACGCGCGGATTTCGTCCTTGCTGGTGACCAATTTAACACCACCAGCTTTACCACGACCACCGGCGTGAACCTGAGCCTTAACAACCCACTGATGTCCACCGATTTCATCGGCAGCGGCAACTGCCTGCTCTGGAGTATCCGCAGCGATGCCCTGAGACACGGGCAGCCCATATTTGGCAAAGAGTTGTTTGCCCTGATATTCGTGAAGATTCATTCTGACGCGGCCCTCTTTTTTATTTGAGCGTTGTTTTTAAGTTTCTCGTCAATCCATATCCCTGGATATTTTCTATGGAGAAGGGAGCAGGTCGACCCTGACTGCTCCCCTTAAGATAAGTTTAGCGGCGCTTGCGATTGGCAATATGGATAGCGTGGCCATCAACAGCCAGAACCGCTTCGTGCAACGCTTCACTCAAGGTTGGGTGTGAGAAAATGGTCAGAGCAAGATCTTCACTGCTGGCAGCGAACTCCATTGCAATAACACCCTGTTGTACCAGCTCAGCAGCACTTGGACCCACAACATGAACACCAAGAATACGGTCAGTTGCCTTGTCAGCGATTACTTTGACCATGCCATGATTTTCATTGGCAGCAAGTGCACGACCACTGGCTGCAAACGGGAAGGTACCCACTTTGTACTCTTCGCCACTGGCCTTGACTTCTTCTTCAGTTTTACCAACCCATGCCACTTCAGGGTGAGTATAAATAACGGAAGGAATCAGATCATAGTTCATCTGTGCCTTCTGACCAGCAATGATTTCGGCCACCATAATGCCTTCTTCGCTGCCTTTATGAGCGAGCATCGGGCCTCGAACCACATCCCCTATGGCATAAACGCCAGGAACGTCAGTTGCACAGTGATCATCAACGAAAATGAAACCACGCTCATCCAGGTTTACACCTGAGTCAGTAGCCAGCAGGTTT
Source organism: Endozoicomonas sp. (assembly GCF_965196975.1). Taxonomy (NCBI): domain Bacteria; kingdom Pseudomonadati; phylum Pseudomonadota; class Gammaproteobacteria; order Oceanospirillales; family Endozoicomonadaceae; genus Endozoicomonas; species Endozoicomonas sp. The sequence continues at coordinate 935,432 of NZ_OZ239981.1, read as the reverse complement.
TCGGTATAGGGGCGACGACCAACAGCAACAATCAACTTATCAAAGGTCAGCTTCTGCTCATCACCATTGGCATCCTGATAGGTAACTTCAACTTCGCTACCTTTGACCTCAGAGCCGGTTACACGGGCCCCCAAACGAATATCAAGTCCCTGCTTCTTGAAGATCTTCTGGGATTCTTTAGCGATTTGCTGGTCAGCCAGCGCCAGGAATTTATCCTGAGCTTCCAGGACAACCACTTCAGAGCCCAGTCTTCCCCACACAGAACCCAGTTCCAGACCAATAACACCGGCACCAATAACCCCCAGACGCTTGGGAACTTCCTGAAACTCAAGGGCACCGGTAGAGTCAACTATCAGGCCTTCAGTTAATGGTGTTGGTGGAATTTCGATAGGTCGAGAGCCGGTTGCAATAACTACATTCGCAGCATCAACAACTTCAACAGAGCCGTCAGCCTTGGTAAGTTCAATCCGTTTTCCAGACAGCAACTTACCGGCACCTTCCAGCAAGGTAACACCGTTTGCCTTGAACAGGCCGGTAACACCAGTCGTCAGCTGGTTTACAATGTTGTCTTTACGGGCAATCATTGCAGGTACATCGATGTCTACGCCACTGTGCATAATGCCGTGCGTGGCAAAATCTTCCTTGGCTTCGATATATTTGTGGGAGCTATCCAGAAGCGCCTTTGAAGGGATACAGCCAACGTTCAGGCAGGTTCCGCCCAGTTTGGCCTTGCCCTTATCATCGGACCACTTCTCGATACAGGCAGTTTTCAGCCCCAGCTGGGCTGCGCGAATAGCGCAGACGTAACCAGCGGGGCCTGCGCCAATAACTACCACGTCGAACTGATTTGCCATAAGTTATTTCCAAAACGAACGGTTTAAAAACAAGGTATAACAGGTCAAGGAGTAATGGGCAGCACTGCTTGATAGAAACAAAAAATAAGGCTGCCCCATAATACAGTCTGGAATCAAACGTCCAGAATCATTCTGGCCGGATCTTCCAGAAGCTCCTTGATAGTCACCAGAAAGGTGACTGCATCCTTACCATCCAGCAGTCGGTGGTCATATGACAGGGCAAGGTACATCATCGGTAAAATTTCAACCTTGCCATTAACCGCCATTGGGCGTTCCTGAATTTTATGCATACCCAGGATCGCTGACTGAGGTGGGTTCAGGATGGGAGTTGACAGGAGTGAGCCAAATACACCGCCATTGGAAATGGTGAAAGTTCCACCTGTCATCTCATCGATGCCAAGCTTACCATCCATTGCCTTTTTACCAAACTCCCGAATTTTTGCCTCAATATCGGCAAGACTCATATCTTCGGTATTACGAAGCACTGGAACCACCAGTCCTCGATCACTGGACACTGCTACACCAACATCCTGATAACCATGGTAGACAATATCATTACCATCAATAGAGGCATTGACCACCGGATGGCGGCGAAGCGCCTCAACACAGGCCTTGACAAAGAAAGACATGAAACCGAGCCGTACCCCATGACGTTTCTCAAACGCATCTTTGTACTGGGCACGAAGCTCCATGACCGGTTTCATGTTGATCTCGTTGAACGTAGTCAACATGGCCGCATTTTGCTGAGCCTGAACCAGACGCTCAGCAACTTTGGCACGCAGACGGGTCATTGGTACGCGTTTTTCCACGCGATCCCCGGCAAATACAGGTGCTGTCGCCTCGACCTGAGGTGCTGTCGCAGCAGGGACAGAAGCAGGAGCGGCTATTGGCGCAGCTGCAGCCTGAGAGCCTTGTTCTACATGACGAACCACATCTTCCTTGGTTACACGACCACCTTTTCCGGTACCGGCAATCGCCGCAGGATCAAGACCTTTCTCATCAGCCATACGACGCGCAGCAGGGCTGAGAATAGGCTCCTCCTGAGCAGAACCTGAAGGTCCAGTTTGAGTAGAGACCGCTTCAGATGAAGCTGGAGCAGCGCCAGCAGAAGCCCCTTCTTCAAAAATCCCAACGACTTCACTGCTGAGAACAACCTCACCTTCGGGCTTGATAATTTCACTCAAAACACCATCTGCTGGAGCAACAACTTCAAGAACCACTTTATCGGTTTCGATATCAACCAGCAGTTCATCCCGCTGGCATTGCTCACCAGGCTTCTTGTGCCAGGTTGCGACTGTGCCATCAGCAACGGATTCAGGAAAAGTAGGTGCTTTAATTTCAGTGGCCATTATTGATCCTTTGCGTCTTCGCCCCTTTGAGCGTTTAACACAGTGACTGCATTAAACGCTCTGGCCAGATCGATAGGTAATACCTGCTGGCCGTTTAACCAATATCACCGCTCAGTCTTGAGCAATAATTTTCATTTTTCAAATGCTGAAAGCATCGTTTACCAACTGTTGCTGTTCCTGTGCATGTGTTGACATATAACCACATGCGGGAGCTGCTGATGCTTCGCGCCCTGCGTACTTGAGACTCATCGTTTTATTCGGATGTACGGCAACTGAGCGACGCATGTGATGCTGACTACAGTACCATGCCCCCTGGTTCATTGGCTCTTCCTGACACCAGACCACATCTTTCAGGTTTGGATAGCTGATAATCAGCTCATCCAGATCGTCCTGAGGGAATGGGTAGAGCTGTTCAATACGGATAATGACCGTATCATTCAACCCTTCCGTTCTCTTCTTTTCAAGCAGGTCATAGTAAACCTTACCTGAGCACATAATCATCCGGGTGATGGCTGATGGTTCATGACCATCAATCTCAGGGATAATAGTCTGGAAACTGCCATCTGCCAGCTCTTCCAGCGAGGAGGTGGCCAGTTTGTGACGGAGCAGACTCTTGGGGGTAAATGCCACCAATGGTTTACGCAACGGACGAAGCACCTGACGTCGCAACATGTGGAATACCTGAGCGGGCGTTGTCGGCACGCAAACCTGAATATTGTGTTCCGCACATAGCTGTAGAAATCGTTCAAGCCTGGCGGATGAGTGCTCAGGCCCCTGACCTTCATAACCATGGGGTAGCAACATGGTAAGACCTGACAAGCGCCCCCACTTGTGCTCTCCACTGGAAATAAACTGGTCAATAACCACCTGCGCACCGTTGGCAAAATCACCAAACTGAGCTTCCCAGATAACCAGGGCGTTCGGTTTAGTCGCCGAGTAACCATACTCAAAGGCCAGAACCGCTTCCTCAGACAGGAAAGAATCCCAGATCTGGAATCGTGGCTGATCTTCAGAAAGCTTTGTCAGGTTAACCAGGGTTGAGCCATCTTTCTGATTATGGAAAACAGCATGGCGGTGAGAGAACGTTCCCCGACCAACATCCTGCCCGGTAATTCGAACTTCGCTGCCTTCCATCAACAATGACGCGTAGGCCAGCAGTTCAGCACACCCCCAGTTAATTGGCAGGGCACCTGCGGCCATTTTGCGCCGGTCCTCAACGATTTTGCTGACCTGACGCTGCAGCACAAAACCTTCAGGAATTTCACAGAGCTTCTGCCCCAGTGACTGCAGTGTTCCTACAGCAACACGGGTATCATGACGGGCGGTCCATTCGTGGCCGAGATAGGGCGTCCAGTCGACAAAGAGTTCTTTATTAGGTTCTTTCACCAGCGCCTTGACCACATGCTCGCCATTGTCGAGCGCATTACGGAAACTCTCTACCAGATCTTTATCGCCCTCCTCACTGATCACACCTTCACCCAGCAGAGCTTTGGCATAAAGATCGCGGGTAGTCATATGCGATTTAATCTTGCTGTACATCATCGGCTGAGTTGAGGACGGCTCATCCGCTTCATTATGTCCGCGGCGACGGTAACAGACGAGATCAACAACAATGTCTTTATGGAACTCCATCCGGTAGTCAAGTGCCAGTTTGGTGGCAAACTGAACCGCTTCAGGGTCATCTCCATTAACATGAAGGATCGGCGCTCCGACAATCTTGGCAACATCGGTACAGTATTCCGTTGAGCGGGCATCCTCACGGAAACTGGTGGTAAAACCAACCTGATTATTAATGATGATATGAATGGTTCCACCGGTTTTATAGGCCCGGGTCTGGGACATCTGCAGGGTTTCCATCACAACCCCCTGCCCCGCAAAAGCAGCATCGCCGTGAATGGCAATAGGGACTACCTTGTTGCCAACCGAGTCCTTACGGCGGTCCTGACGGGCTCTGACAGACCCTTCAACAACCGGGGTCACAATCTCCAGGTGTGATGGGTTAAACATCAGGGCAAGATGCACCTCACCACCCGGCGTCATCACATTGGAAGAAAAGCCCTGATGGTATTTCACATCACCGGAGCCCCGCTCAACCAGTTTCTTACCTTCAAATTCGTCAAACAGGTCACCAGGCTTCTTACCCAGTATATTGACAAGAACGTTCAAACGGCCACGGTGAGCCATTCCGATAACAAGTTCCTTCGAACCGTAGGATCCGGAACGCTGAATAATCTCATCCAGCATAGGGATCAGAGACTCACCGCCTTCCAGACCAAATCGCTTGGTTCCGGGAAACTTGGTACCCAGATATTTTTCCAGACCTTCAGCTGCCGTTAACCGCTCCAGCAAATGAAGCTTGGCTTCAACGCCTACTTCCGGCCGGCTGCGAACGCTTTCCATACGACTCTGGAACCAGCGGCGTTCTTCGGTCTGGGGAATGTGCATATACTCAACACCGATTGACTCGCAATAGGTGGCTTTCAAAGCATCGTATATTTCCCGAAGAGAAGCGTGTTCTTTACCAATGAACAGAGTTGAAGTTTGAAACTCGGTATCCAGATCAGCTTCACTGAGACCGTGATATGCAAGGGACAGATCTGGAAATTCTTCCCGTTTCATTACACCAAGAGGGTCGATAACAGCCTGCTGATGACCACGAATCCGAAAAGCGCTGATCAAACGCAGAACCTGAACCTGCTTACGTTCATGATCACTGGAAACAGATGATGTCTGAATCGGGCGGGTAGTCTGACGCTGACGCGCCATAAGGATGAAATTTTCCTGGATGGTGGAATGTGGAACGTCTGCTCCTCCACCACTCACCGGGGGCAACTTTTCAAAATAGTCACGCCACTGTACCTCTACGCTATTGGGATCGCGCAGATAGCGTTCGTACATATCCTCGACGTATGCAGCATTTCCCCCTGCAATGTGGGATGAACTCCACATCCGCTGCATTACACCTTCTTGCATGATCATTACCCCGTGTGTCTGGGGCTTATCCCGGGAAACCTTTCTACTTTTAACAACCCTGACTGGCTGAAAAGCAGAAATCACTGATGGTGTTGATAGTCAGTCAGTGAACAATCCCCCTCAGATAGGATCGGATGTTTTCCGACCGCCCCTGCTGGTTCAAGCTATTGCGGCCCCATAATTCCGGATGGCAGCAGCACAATTCGTTTCAAAACACATGTAATAACAGGCTTAATACTGCCAGAAGCCGCCTGTACACTCCTGACACAGCTTAGCTAACTTTGCGGCTCTTTGGTTCGGAAGTACCCCCAGAAAAAGGCTTCACAGGGGTACTTTTTTATCACCAACAACCACCAACAGGGTGGAATGATCCACAACTATACTATGTTGCACTCTTAAACAACATCTGCCGGATATGACCGATAGCCCGTGTTGGGTTCAAGCCTTTGGGGCAGACATTGACACAGTTCATGATACCTCTGCAACGGAAAACACTGAACGGATCATCAAGCTCCGCCAGGCGCTCCTCTGTCGCTGTATCCCTGCTATCGGCAAGGAAACGGTAAGCTTGCAACAAACCGGAAGGCCCAACAAATTTATCAGGATTCCACCAGAATGAAGGACAAGCTGTTGAGCAACAAGCACAGAGAATACACTCATAAAGCCCATCCAGTTTCTCTCTGTCTTCAGGAGACTGTAGACGCTCAATGGCTGGAGCCGGCTCATCGTTAATCAGGTATGGTTTGATCTTTTCATACTGTTTGTAGAAAAGACTCATATCGACAACCAGATCCCTGATGACGGGTAAACCAGGGAGTGGGCGGATGACCAGCTTATTCCCCTTGGCTGCTTCCGACAACGGGGTGATACAAGCCAGACCATTTGTACCGCCAATACTCAAGCCGTCGGAGCCACAAACGCCCTCTCGACAGGAACGCCGGTAAACCAGCGTTGGGTCCTGCTCTTTAATCAGATTCAGAACGTCCAGAACCATCAGGTCCTTGCCTTCCGGGATAGCGATATCAAAGTCCATCATATAGGGCTTTTTGTCGGTTTCCGGATTATAGCGATAGACACTTACCTTCATAACCTTCTCTCCCCTAGTAGCTTCTTGCCTTGGGAGGAAACGCCTCCATTGTTGCCGGTGCAAAGTTAACAGCACGCTTACTCACAGATTTATCAACCGGCGAATAAAGTGAGTGCACCAACCAGTTTTCATCATCCCGCTCCTGATAATCATTACGGGCATGAGCTCCACGTGATTCTTTTCTAACCTCTGCAGAAACCGCAGTTGCATAGGCAACCTGATACAGATTTTCCAGCTCAAGAGCCTCCACCCTGGCCGTATTGAATGCCTGACTCTTATCCTCCAGATGGAGGTTCGCCAGCCGTTCACCCAGCTCATCCAGCAACTGGAGACCTTTCTGCATGCTCTCACCTTCGCGGAACACACCAAAATAGAGCTGCATGGTGTTCTGCAGATCAGCACGCACCTTGGCAACACTTTCGCCACTGTTTGACTGATTAAGGCGATCAAGTCGGGACAGAGCTGCTTCAACATCGCTGTCAGAAGCATCAACAGTGTCAAACCCCTCTTTCAGGTTTTTCTCAATCTGCAAGCCTGCAGCGCGGCCAAAGACCACCAGATCCAGCAGAGAGTTACCACCCAGACGGTTTGCACCATGAACCGATACACAGGCTGCCTCGCCACAGGCGTACAGGCCTTCAATCACTTCATCATTACCCGCCCCATCCTGGCGAAGTGCCTGACCACCAACATTGGTTGGAATTCCGCCCATCATGTAGTGACAGGTTGGCACCACAGGCACCGGCACTTTTACAGGATCGGCATGAGCAAAGGTTTTAGACAGCTCACAGATACCGGGCAGACGCAGGTTCAGTGTCTCCTCACCCAGATGATCCAGTTTCAGGAGTACGTGATCCTTGTTGGGGCCACAACCGCGACCTTCGAGGATCTCAATAACCATAGAACGGGCAACAACGTCCCGGCCAGCAAGGTCTTTGGCATTTGGAGCATAACGCTCCATGAAGCGCTCACCTTCGCTGTTAATCAGGTAACCTCCTTCCCCCCGGCAACCCTCGGTTACCAGTACACCCGCACCATGAATACCGGTCGGGTGGAACTGCCACATCTCCATATCCTGCATAGGATATCCGGCACGCAGCGCCATACCGATACCGTCACCAGTATTAATCAGGGCATTGGTGGTAGAAGCGTATATACGACCTGCACCACCGGTAGCCATTACCGTTGCTTTTGCCTTGATATAAACGGTTTCGCCACTTTCAATATCAATCGCAATAACACCGGCAACCTGCCCTTTCTGATTCTTCACCAGATCAACGGCATACCACTCATTAAGGAAGGTTGTTCCACCCTTCAAGTTGGCTTGATACAGAGTATGAAGCAGAGCGTGACCAGTACGATCTGCAGCCGCACAGGTTCTGGCGGCCTGGCCACCTTTACCAAAGTCTTTGGACTGACCACCGAAGGGACGCTGATAAATTCGCCCCTCTTCAGTCCGGGAGAATGGCAAGCCCATGTGCTCCAGCTCGAAAACCGCCTGCGGACCTACTGAGCACATATACTCAATGGCATCCTGGTCACCGATATAATCAGAACCTTTTACGGTATCAAACATGTGCCAGCGCCAGTCATCTTTTGGATCTGCGCTGGCAATTGCACAGGTAATGCCGCCCTGGGCAGATACCGTGTGAGAACGGGTAGGAAATACTTTGCTGACACAGGCCGTTTTAATGCCCGCCTGAGTAAGCTGGAGCGCAGCACGCATGCCTGCGCCCCCACCACCTATAACGATGGCATCATAGGTAAGGGTACGAAGTGCTGACATCGATCAAAGCCCCCAAAGAATTTGCACGCCCCAGATCACATAGCTGAACAAGGCAATAAAGCACACAACCTGTATAGGAAAACGAATTAGAACGGACTTACCGCCAAAAGCGCGGTCATTAAAGTAGTCAGTGGTAATTGTCCACATACCAACCCAGGCATGAGCCAAAATAGAAATCAGCGCCAGCAGGGTAAAAACCCGCATCCATGTTTCGTCAAAAAGCTCAGCCCACTGGCCGAACTGAAGATCAGGATTCATGACCAGATAGCCAAGCAGGAAAACCGAATAGGCACCAAGAATGATTGCCGTCAGTCTTTGCAGCATCCAGTCATAAAGTCCACTGCGGGACAAATTGGTGATATTGGTTACCATACCCACACCCCCGCAAGGATAATCAGCGCTATTGACAGAACCAGAGTAATGATGGCCCCCAACCTTCCAGACTCCTTGCCATCACCCACATCCACATCCATCAGAAGATGCTTCACTCCGGCAATAAAATGATAAATCAAGGCAGACAGAATGCCCCAAATTATGAATTTTGCCAGAGGAGCTGACAGCAAGCCTTTGAGGGAGCCAAAAGACTCCTCGGAAGCAAGCGACAGTTCTAGTCCATATAGAAGAAAACCCAGACCAATAAACAGGATGACACCCGATATGCGATGCAATATCGAAGTGTATGCAGGCAGGGGTAATTTGATTGTTGTAATATCGAGATTGACAGGTCTTTTGCTATTCACTCTTTTGCCCCAACGCTCGGTGGCGTACACAGCAGAATCAGCAAGAACATCCAGGTTCTCTGGACCCTACGACAAGCAGGCGGGAAACGCTAAATGCGAAATAAACGATTCCCCCTCAATTTAAAGCCGGGGGTCAGAAAAACCAGCCCTTACGGCTTCGGGGTCTGAGTATATACACTCTAACATGTAATTACAATTGCTCACTTTATTAAGCACTTACCCCTAAAACACGAAGCCAAAAATCACACACCTATTACGGATTACATTCATCATCAGTTCGTTTGACAAAAAAATATATCTCTCTATAGTGGTCGAACCGTAAAAGGGGGCTAAAAACACTTAACTCGAATATTTTTTAAACAGACCCCCGGCTTTATTTGTGATTTTTTGTGGCTTCATTTTTGTAAAAGCATCCATCTAAAGTAACTATAACGAGACCAAACGGCATGACAGGAGGCCATAAATGGCTGACAAGAAAGCTCTACTCTCCATTGACGGCACGGACCAGGCTCTGGAGTTACCGATTTACTCAGGCTCTCTTGGGCCTGATGTTGTTGATGTCAGGGGGCTGACTTCCAGCGGTCTGTTCACCTATGATCCAGGGTTTGTTTCCACTGCATCCTGTGAGTCCAAAATCACTTACATCGATGGTGACAACGGCATTCTTCTGCATCGTGGGTACCCCATAGAACAGCTGGCTGAGCAGTCTGATTATCTGGAAACCTGTTACCTGCTGCTTTACGGAGACCTCCCCAGCCGTCAGGAAAAGGAAAAGTTTGAAAACACCATCATGCGTCACACCATGATCCATGAACAGATGAGCGACCTGTTCTCCGGATTCCGCCGTGATGCACACCCCATGGCGGTCATGTGTGGTGTTGTTGGGGCCCTGTCTGCGTTCTATCACGACTCATTGGACATCACCAATGAAGTGCATCGTGAAATCTGCGCTTATCGCTTGATTTCTAAAATGCCAACGCTTGCTGCAATGGCCTATAAATACTCCATTGGTCAGCCGTTTGTTTACCCGCGAAATGACCTGAGCTACGGCGGTAACTTCCTTCACATGATGTTTGCCACCCCCTGTGAAGAGTACGAAGTCAAGCCCGTTCTGGCGAAAGCAATGGACCGTATTTTCCTGTTGCATGCTGACCACGAACAGAATGCGTCCACATCGACCGTTCGTCTTGCAGGCTCTTCCGGCGCCAACCCATTTGCCTGTATTGCTGCCGGTATCGCTGCACTCTGGGGGCCTGCTCATGGCGGTGCCAATGAAGCCGTACTGGTGATGCTGAACGAGATTGGCGATGAAGCCAATATCGATGAATACATTGCCAAAGCAAAAGATAAAGACGACCCATTCCGCCTGATGGGCTTTGGACACCGTGTTTACAAAAACTTTGACCCTCGCGCCAAAGTAATGAAACAAACCTGTGACGAAGTCCTGACTGAATTGGGTCTGGAAGATGACCCTCTGTTCAAGATTGCCAAGCGCCTGGAGAAGATCGCCCTGGAAGATGAGTACTTCATCAAGAAGAAACTCTACCCCAATGTGGACTTCTATTCCGGTATTATCCTCAAGGCGCTGGGCATTCCAACCGAGATGTTTACCGTAATCTTTGCAACCGGTCGCACGCCTGGCTGGATTGCCCACTGGCATGAGATGATCAGCGGTGATTACCGTATCGGACGTCCTCGTCAGCTTTATACCGGTGAGACCAAGCGCGACTACGTACCTGTAACCAAGCGCAGCTAATCCTCTCCTTTTATCTCCAGATATCACCTCCACCGGTGATATCTGGCTTTACTCATCCTCACTCACCTGCCCGCCATTCGTAGCCTTTATTCCCATTGTCTAAGCTAAGATAAATACCCTTCAGACCAATGGAAACAGGCAATGGATCTGCTATTCACTCCTGAGTCACTGATTGCACTGCTCACCCTGACCTCTCTGGAAATTGTCCTCGGCATCGATAATATTATTTTTCTTACTATTCTTGTTGATCGGCTTCCTTCCCACCAGCGTGCTTATGCCAGAAATATTGGCCTGGGGCTGGCCATGATTACCCGGCTTGGTCTGTTATTCTCTCTGAGCTGGATCATGAGCCTGACAGAAACCCTGTTTTCCATTATGGACCAGGAAATTTCCGGCAGAGATATCATTCTTTTGGCAGGAGGACTATTTCTCATCTGGAAATCAACTCATGAGATACACCAGTCCATTGAAGGACACTCCGAAGGAGAGCCTGAAACCTCCTCAGTCAAACAGTCCACAAAATATTTTTTCTTTATTCTTGGCCAGATAGCCATCATTGACGTGGTTTTCTCTCTGGATAGCGTCATTACCGCTGTCGGACTGGTGGATCAATTATGGGTCATGGTATCAGCCGTAGTGCTGGCGGTGATTGTTATGATGTTTGCTGCCCACCCTATTGGTGAGTTCGTCAGCAATCACCCAACACTCAAAGTTCTGGCACTCAGCTTTTTAATTCTCATTGGTGTATCGCTCGTCGCTGATGGTCTGGACTTCCACATTCCTAAAGGCTACATATATTTTGCCATGGCGTTCTCCCTCATTGTGGAAATGCTTAATTCTCGACTCAGGAAGCGCCCTGCATCATGAAAACAGTATTGATCTTCGACATGGATGGCGTCCTTGCCGACTCCTGGGAGAATTGCTATCCATGCTGCCGTCGTTTTATGGAAGCTTTAAATCAGCCCGAGCTGAGCAGTAAAGAAGCGATACTCAGGCTATTTGAAGACAACTTTATGACTAGTCTGACACGCATTGTCCCCCCATCAAGCATACAATCCGATCTTTTTCTGCAGCTAGCCAGTGAAATGAATAAAGCATTAGCCAAAGCCACCTGCTTTACCGGCATTAAGCCAGCCATCGAAACACTCAGCAAAAGCCATTATCTCTATCTGGTCACAGCCAACTTTACTTCAGCAGCTCACACATTTCTGAATAATCAGCAACTAAACTGTTTTCAGGGCATCTTTGGGGCCGATCAATCCTTTAACAAAACTGAGAAAATTCGCAACATCGCCAATAGCCACCCTGATGACCCGGTCTACTATATTGGAGACACTCTGGGCGATATCCTTGAAGGAAAGGCTGCTGGGGTTAAAACGGTTGCTGCTGGATGGGGCTGGCATGATGCAGCAACCCTGAGAAGAGGACATCCTGACTATTTTCTGAAGCATCCCGAAGACTTGCTGAGTTTTATCAATTCTTAAACAGGTCCGACAACGATCTTGAAATAAAAATGCGAGATACCCTTAATGAAAACAACCATGCCCACACAACTGACACTGATTACTGCAGAACAGTTTGGCATTGAAATCGAAATGGCGTATGCAACCAGCAATAATTTTACCGGTGCTCCAGTTTATAAAAGCCACGACTGCTATCTACATCCACAAGCTGCACAAGGGCTCAAACGGGCTTCAGAATTATTGCGTCCTCTGAATCTGAAGCTGAAAGTGTGGGATGCTTTCAGGCCAAAGGCCGCGCAGGCAGAACTCTTCAGGTTTATGCCTGATCCTGATTACGTTTCTGACCCAGAAACCGGCTTGTGCACCCACTGCCGCGGCATAGCGGTTGACCTCACCATTATTGACCACTTTGGCCGTGAGCTTGAGATGGGTACCGCATTCGATGATTTTCGCTCTCTGGCACACCATGGTAACGAGCAGGTTTCTGAAGAGGCGCAACGCAACCGTCTACTTCTGGCGGGTGTAATGAATATTGCCGGCTTTGATCCTATTGATACGGAATGGTGGCACTATCAACTGCCTGAAGCCAGAAATTACCCAGTACTTACGACTGAGCAAGCCCCACTCGGGCTGCTTTAAGAATCATGTAAATACGTCAGCCACCCTGCACCTCAACAGGATTAACCTGCAATTCAATCTGCCTGCTATCAGCACATTAATACTTCATTTAGTCCTATAATTTAGTGTGTAAATATATACCAACCTCTTCTCTATGTAGCACCGCACTCAAGGATGACTTGTGCCAGATGAACAATTTCGAATAGCCAATCCCGTCATTTTTCTGACGAATAATCAGGCTGACCAACACCCTGACAAACTAGATGGCCAGACAGTACAGTGGGGAACACACACAATATCCCTTAGCCAGTGGCAAGAACAAACCAGCTGTCGACAATCGGTGGATTTCCTTTTTGAAGACCACCAGCCCGTGTCATTACACGTGAGAAATACAGAACCAACCAGTAAACCCATCCGAAATATCGAGCCTATTATCCCCAGGCAATCAAAAGAAGCCTCAACGCAGCAGGCACACCCAACTAATTTACCCAAAGTAAGTCATTTCACTGGGTGCTCTCTCTGAATGATTGAAACAATAGTGCTCTATTTTCACAGCTACTATGGGAACACCACTCATAATAGTTAACTGTCATGCCCGCTTCTGTTATTTCCAGCTCTACCAAAAGCATCGTTTTGCAAATTGAAGTTTCTATAGATTCAGGCAACATGCTGAATCTTGAAGATAGTTTACAGCGTGCACTCAATGAAGCCGGGCAGCTTGGAACAAAAGAGTTATTGGGGCTATTTGAATCACCCAATAAAGAACCTATCGTCGTTAATCAGCAGAAGTGGAACTACAAAGGAAAGGTTCTTAAGCACTATGAAACCTTATACGGTCGTATACCTTTGGAGCGCTCCGTATATCAGGGTGTCAGAGGTGGCAGTACTCTGGCAGCACTTGATCTTCGTGCCGGTATTATTGGTTCAGCTACCCCCAAATTTGCCAAGTCTATCGCCTGGAAATACAGCCAGATGCCAGCGCCTGCGGTAAAAGAAGATTTTGAGACCAACCATCAAAGGACGCTTTCAAATTCTTATATCAAGCATTTATCGGACAGAGTAGGTGCATTAATTGAAGACCAGCAAGACACTCACTACCACCTTCCTCCACTAAAAGAGCCTGTTGAAACAATAGCCATTGGTCTGGATGGAACCTGCATGCTGCTTTGTGAAGAAGGCTGGAGGGAAGCCATGTGTGGGACATTGAGCCTATATTCTGCAGATGGAGACAGGCTCCACACGATATATACAGCCAGTTCGCCAGAGTATGGTAAACAAAGCTTTATGAGCAAGCTCGACGAGGAGATTGCAGATCTAAAACGACTCTACCCAAATGCCACATACATCGGGGTAGCTGACGGGGCTAGAGAAAACTGGAGTTATTTGAAACAACATACCTCTGGGCAGATACTCGATTTTTATCATGCATCTGAATATTTAGCTGGAGCAGCGGAAGCACTGTTTCCAACCAGTAAGGCGAAGCGACACCAGTGGCTTGAAGACAGGCTACATAGTTTGAAAAACAAGCGTGGAGCAGCCAAAAAAATCCTTCAGGAAATTGAATCAGCCGAGCTCCCGAAAAAGACAATCGCACTGACAGAGAAGCGCTACAAAGCTGTGAGCTATTTTACAAACAATCACCAGTTAATGAATTATCATCAGGCGCTTAAACGCCATTGGCCAATAGGTTCAGGAGTTACTGAAGCGGCTTGTAAGACTCTGGTAAAGCAACGATTATGTGGTTCTGGAATGAGGTGGAAAGCAACAGGAGCGGAAGTGCTTTTGACAACAAGAGCACTGATCCAGAGTAAGGGGCGCTGGGAACAACTTTGGTCTGAGTTCATGACTGGAAAGGTTGAAGCTAACCTATGAGTCAGTTATCAAATTGAGAGAGCACCCATTTCACTATTAATGAAGAACAAGGTATAAAAATATCCAGTAATTCAAAGCCGTGGAAAAGCCATACTATCTCAGCTGCAAACTGGCAGCGTTTAAGCTCAGTCGCCGAGTCAGAAGATCTGATTTTCTCAACACTGCCCAGAGCCCTTTCAACCAGAAAAACGAGGCCCTCATTTTCAGCGGATACCTTCTCGTCACAGTTACCATTGCTAAAACCACGACAGTTCACCAAAACCCAGCTTTTGGGCTCCGGCAATTTTGGCAATGTTTATAAAGTTAAGGATGAGGCAACCGGTCAAACCTATGCTCAAAAAAGAATCCGCAAAGATGACCCTGCCATCAGAGCAGAAGTTAGTGTCATGGAAACTCTCAAGAAGACAGGCCCCCATGCAAACCTGATCAACCTTGAATGCATTTTCCGTGATGCGTCGGGAGAGCACATGGTCATGGAGCTTGGAGGCAAGACTCTTGACTCCAGACTTAAAGCTGGAAAACAGTTTCGCGGCGAGGAACTTCGTAACTTGATGCGCCAGATTGCCAATGGCGCAAAAACTATGGCAAATAACGGTTATCAGCACAATGATATAAAGCCAGACAACATTCTGGTTGATGGAAATAATCGACTGAAACTCTGTGACTTCGGGGTCGCAACCGAGAAAGGCAGATGGCCTTTAAAATCGCCAAGACAATATATGCCTCCGGAAGTGATGTCGTGCAGCTCTAACAATCTTTCAAAAATTGACAGCTGGTCAATTGGCTGTGTTTTTGCCGAAATGATGACAGGCCAGCCATTATTCCCTTCTTATTTATGGCAGCTACCAAAGCACGACCGTTTTTTAATGATGAAGCAGTGCATTAATGAAAAGCTTGAATTCATCAATAAAACAGAGGACCCCAGCGCTGGCCGACTCTTTAAGAGTTTAATGGAAGTCAACCCGAAGCATCGAATTCACCCTGAACAGATATTAAACAAATCCTACTTCTCCAAACGTTAACCCATATAAAGCCATCTCTGTCATGAATACCCTATAAACCGGTGCAACACACATCCAGATGACTTCAATAAAAACCAATCGACTAATTTCAGGAAACCTATGAAATAGTGACTATGCTTGCCATTTGCCCTCTGTATGGAGACTCCAACTATGACAATAAATACTGTTGGCAACTTGGTTCAGCTCAACGAAAAATATCACTCGATTGCACTTGATATTGCCTACGCTGGCAGCAATAACTTTACAGGAAAGCCCATTTATAAAAGTGACGTGAGTTACATTCACAGCGAAGCCTTAGAGTGCCTGCTGAAAGCAATCGAGCTGCTAAAACCACTGAATCTTCGGCTCAAAGTCTGGGATGCTTTTCGCCCGATGGCGGCTCAGGAGATACTCTTCAATCACATGCCTGACCCCAACTATGTAGGCAACCCCAGGACTGGCCTTTGTCCTCACTGCCGGGGAGTCGCTGTAGACCTCACCATTACAGATCGTTATGGCAGAGAGCTGGAAATGGGAACTCTGTTCGATGACTTCCGCCCACTGGCACACCATGGTAATGATCTGGTCTCAGAAGAAGCTCAGCGCAACCGGCTGTTACTGGCAGGTGTAATGAATGTTGCCGGGTTTAAGCCCATGGACACTGAGTGGTGGCACTACCAATTACCTGATCTGGTTAAGTACCCCATTATTTCAAAAGATGACACGCCTGAAGGCATTATCTAAATAAGCACGGGTAAGCAGGTATCAATTATAAGACAAAGGCACTCTATTGTGCCTGACCTATTCTTAGGGTCACGCCATGTGCGACTTTTAGGTTTGCATAAGGAGACATGACTGATCCTGCTTTCTGCTATTAAAAGCAGTAGAAAGCAAAGAAGGTTTCAGTCATGCCCGTTGAAGAGTTTATCACTACAGTCTACTGCTTGATCGACGATTTGGTAAAAGAGCTTTTTCCTGTACCACTGCGACTTCGAGGGTTTCCACCAAAGCTCACTGATAGTGAAGCGATCACCATGGAAGTTGTCGGTGAATGGCTTGGGCATCATAAGGACACTGAGATTTGGAAGTATTTTACCCGACACTGGCGACACCTGTTTCCTGACATTCCTTCACGCTCGGCATTTGTCAAACAGGCCGCCAACTTATGGCATGTGAAACAACGACTGCAAATTCGTATAGTCCAGATGATGCATGCAGATAATGCAGATATCCATTTAATCGATGGTTTTCCGATTGATGTTGTCGTCAGAACCCGTGCACCACAGAGCCGTATCTTTAAAGCTGAGGCTGGTTATGGTTACTGCGCTTCCAAGGACAAGAAGTTCTATGGCTTTCAGGGGCATTTGCTGGTTGAAGCACGAGGGATTCCTGTGGGTTTTACTCTGACCGCAGCGAACGTAGATGAGCGTGATGCAGCCTATGACATGCTCGAGACCATTTCTGGCCTCTTGCTTGGCGATAAGGGCTATATAAGGCCTGAGTTTAAAGCTGATTGTCAGGAATTAGGTATTGATCTTCAGACGCCACTGAGAAAAAACATGCAAGATGAACGTCCGAAGTCGTTTGTAAAGCTGGTATTACGGGTACGACGGAGAATAGAAACAGTGATAGGTCAATTGACAGAGCGCTTTGAAATAGAAAAGTGCCATTGTCGAGATAGATGGCATATGACATCACGTATCGCTCGGAAGTTACTGGCACATAATATTGGTTCTTATCTGAATATAATTGCTGGTCGTCCTGCAATACAGTTTGAGAACCTTATTTCCGAAGATTAAAAAACGGAAAGCAAATAATTGCGTGATTTTGAAGATACAACTTGGACTTACCATCATGCTAGCCCGGATATTTCATAAACGTGCTCCCGTTCTCGCTTGTCCTTTGCCGCCCTAAGGGAGTTTTGCTCGGTCGACCGTACTCCCCGGTACGGCACTCCCTCACAAAATCCCTTAGGGCGACAAAGTCCTGCCCGAGATTCGGGGCAGTTTATGAAATATCCGGGCTAGTAATTTGAGATAGTTTCAGACAAAGTCGCACATCGCGTTAGGGTCATAAAGCTGCTCTGGATACAGGAAGCTATCAGTCTAAAACCTTTTACATTGATCCCTTTTACTATCAATCTTTTTAAACCCAATAGTACAAGCTCAAAATGGCACATTCTTAAACTGGACGAACAATCACATACAGCTTATCGAAACACACAGTAACCCATGATGCATCTTACGATTCATTTATCCAATTTTTGAACATTATTCGTTGAATTTAAATTAAAAAATACAAGCATGATCAAACTCATTGAGACTATCTCTTGATATCAACTTAAATCAAGATCAACGGGGTGCTCTCTCAATTTGATAACTGACTCATAGGTTAGCTTCAACCTTTCCAGTCATGAACTCAGACCAAAGTTGTTCCCAGCGCCCCTTACTCTGGATCAGTGCTCTTGTTGTCAAAAGCACTTCCGCTCCTGTTGCTTTCCACCTCATTCCAGAACCACATAATCGTTGCTTTACCAGAGTCTTACAAGCCGCTTCAGTAACTCCTGAACCTATTGGCCAATGGCGTTTAAGCGCCTGATGATAATTCATTAACTGGTGATTGTTTGTAAAATAGCTCACAGCTTTGTAGCGCTTCTCTGTCAGTGCGATTGTCTTTTTCGGGAGCTCGGCTGATTCAATTTCCTGAAGGATTTTTTTGGCTGCTCCACGCTTGTTTTTCAAACTATGTAGCCTGTCTTCAAGCCACTGGTGTCGCTTCGCCTTACTGGTTGGAAACAGTGCTTCCGCTGCTCCAGCTAAATATTCAGATGCATGATAAAAATCGAGTATCTGCCCAGAGGTATGTTGTTTCAAATAACTCCAGTTTTCTCTAGCCCCGTCAGCTACCCCGATGTATGTGGCATTTGGGTAGAGTCGTTTTAGATCTGCAATCTCCTCGTCGAGCTTGCTCATAAAGCTTTGTTTACCATACTCTGGCGAACTGGCTGTATATATCGTGTGGAGCCTGTCTCCATCTGCAGAATATAGGCTCAATGTCCCACACATGGCTTCCCTCCAGCCTTCTTCACAAAGCAGCATGCAGGTTCCATCCAGACCAATGGCTATTGTTTCAACAGGCTCTTTTAGTGGAGGAAGGTGGTAGTGAGTGTCTTGCTGGTCTTCAATTAATGCACCTACTCTGTCCGATAAATGCTTGATATAAGAATTTGAAAGCGTCCTTTGATGGTTGGTCTCAAAATCTTCTTTTACCGCAGGCGCTGGCATCTGGCTGTATTTCCAGGCGATAGACTTGGCAAATTTGGGGGTAGCTGAACCAATAATACCGGCACGAAGATCAAGTGCTGCCAGAGTACTGCCACCTCTGACACCCTGATATACGGAGCGCTCCAAAGGTATACGACCGTATAAGGTTTCATAGTGCTTAAGAACCTTTCCTTTGTAGTTCCACTTCTGCTGATTAACGACGATAGGTTCTTTATTGGGTGATTCAAATAGCCCCAATAACTCTTTTGTTCCAAGCTGCCCGGCTTCATTGAGTGCACGCTGTAAACTATCTTCAAGATTCAGCATGTTGCCTGAATCTATAGAAACTTCAATTTGCAAAACGATGCTTTTGGTAGAGCTGGAAATAACAGAAGCGGGCATGACAGTTAACTATTATGAGTGGTGTTCCCATAGTAGCTGTGAAAATAGAGCACTATTGTTTCAATCATTCAGAGAGAGCACCCGATCAACGTTTTATCTTTTAAGTATGCCAGCCTACTTTAGAAATCAGAATTATTTTTAACTTTTTATATTTACTGCCTATCTTTTATCTCAGTTTTCTAAAACACCTTATATCAGATCCTTTTAGACAGGCAATGAACATGTGACCACACTTCTTATAAGACTGATCAACGACTCAAAAATCCCGAACGGAGTCACCACGCCACTATTTTATGAGTAAGACTCTTATATTCCTGAACCCCCTTCTCTGGTAAGACAATATATGCATCAGTGGCGTCAGCTGAATGAGCTCAACATCCTGCGTTTCTCTGTGGTACTCGAACTTTTTTTTGGTGTAACTGGCATCCTTGTGGCCTTGCTCAGCGGATCCAATGCAGTACTTCTCGATGGCAGCTACTCCCTTCTGTGCATGTTAACCATGATGGCAAATGTACGAATATCCCGGCTGGTCAAGCTCCCCGCAGCAGCAAATACCCCCTATGGTTATCCCACACTTGAGCCACTGATGCTGTTTTTGGAAGGCATTATTTTGCTGGGACTGTGCCTTACCCTGCTGGGATTTTCCGTTTATAAGTTGTACATGGGTGGGTATACGCCGGAATTCGACCTTGCCCTGGCTTATGAAATTTTTTCAAGCATCATTGGAGGCGCAACCGCCACTGTTTTTTTTCTACTTCATCGCTCAAAACCATCCCCGCTGATCTACTTCGAGTACCAGGAATGGCTGGTAGACGCATCAGTTAGCGCTGCTGCTGCAGTTGCGTTTTCACTGGCCTACCTGCTCGGCAATAGCAACCCCATCACCCCATATATTGACTCTATTCTGACGCTGTCACTCTTACTTTTTCTAATACGCCTTCCTCTGAAAACATTACAAAAGAATTTTAAGCAACTGCTTCTACTGGATATAGCTGTACCTGAACTCCATAAGCAGGCTAGAGAGGCCATAGCAGAGAAAAGGATCTCCATTCCGGATAAAAACCTGAATATAAACATGATCTGGATTGGCAGATGGCTATGGGTAAATATCAGCATACAGGTTCACAGTAATACCCCGCCCAGCAGCGCTGACCTCAAGGCCATCAGGACCATAACCGAAAGCATCGTAAGCTCAGCATCCAGGTATTACCGCATCATGCTGACCCTTAACTTTCCTGAGCAATAAAAACTGCCACAAAAAACGTCGTTACTCTGTAAAGAGACTACCTTATATAAATACTGAAAAACTGAAGTACGATCAGTAAGAGTGAGAACCCATAATGTCCTCGCATCAAAATCCATTGAAGCATAAAGAGGAAGTCTGCTGCCTGCAGGAAACTCAAGCTACAGATGATCACTTTATCCAGAGAGATGGTAAAACGTTTGCAGGCTATCACCTGCTGGTTGATCTGTGGCAGGCTCACTCTCTGAATGATCTGACATTGATGAGAACAACGCTTAAGGAATGCGTTGAAATCTGTAATGCAACATTACTTCACATCCACCTTCATCATTTTGAGCCTAACGGGGGTATCTCTGGTGTTGCCGTTCTTGCGGAATCGCACATCAGCGTCCACACATGGCCTGAACGCTCATTTGCCGCATTTGATCTTTTCATGTGTGGTAAAGCCATACCTCAGAATGCCATTGCTATTTTGAAGCGTACCTTTGCCCCACAGAACGTAGACATACGGCAGGAGTTACGTGGCGTGATAGAACAACAAATCCCCACCCTTCAGGAGCATGGTTTGTCATATGAACATGTATAGCGAAAGTCTGGTTAAGGGATATGGACAGACCTTTTCAATCGATAACATTTTATTCGAGCATAAAACGCCTCATCAGCATCTTGTGATCTTCGAGAATGAATGGTTTGGCAGAGTCATGGCACTGGACGGCATTATCCAGACCACGGAAAAAGATGAGTTTATATACCATGAGATGCTGACCCACGTACCGGTTTTGGCTCATGGTCATGTTAAAAGTGCATTGATTATTGGAGGAGGAGACGGTGGAACGCTCAGAGAGCTGACCAAGCATCAATCCATTGAGACAATAACCCTGGTAGAAATAGACCGCTCGGTCATAGATACCTGTCAAAAACTTCTGCCAAAACACAGTGATGGCGCATTTGATGATCACCGGCTTACACTGGTGATTGATGATGGTATGAATTTCGTCAGCAACACTGAGCAGAGCTTCGATCTGATTATCTCTGATTGCACAGACCCAACAGGCCCTGGGGAAGTGTTATTCAGTACAGCCTTTTACCAGGCCTGTAAAGAGTGCCTTGAGGCAAGTGGCGTATTTGTCGCACAGAATGGCGTTCCCTTCTTCCAGCCAGAAGAGCTGACCACATCCTCAAGGAGATTACGAGCACTCTATGCCGACCGTTGCTTTTATGGCGTAGCCGTGCCGACTTATGTTGGTGGTTTGATGACCCTCGCCTGGGCCACGGAAAACCCTGCTCTCAGGGAGGTTCCCATGGAAGAACTGACAAAAAGGTATCAGTCCTCCACTATCGAGACCCACTACTATTCACCCGAAGTACATCACTCAGCATTTAGCCTCCCGGGTTACATTAACAGCCTCATCGAATGCTGAATTGAAAAGTCGTCTGTCTTGCTACGATCCTCACTACGGGGTTATCTGAACGGACACTACTTTCCAAACAACCTGTTAAGCGGCGTATTTGTGAGCAATTGGGTCAGTAATCACCACCGTATCACCACGAAGCATAAAGTTTCCGCCGTGAAGATCCATTGAGCCCACCGTTGATAACTGGGTCAATACATCAAAGAGTGTTTCCAGAAACTCTTCATGGGATTCAATGATACTGTCATCAACCACATCTGAGATCTCATTGTCCGTTCTTTTCACCAGATGAGAACTTGATACTTTTATTTTCTCGACAAATACTTCCAATGTTTTGATTTCTTCAGGAAACTCGCTGTTATCCATTCCGAACGACTGCATAACCGCCTTGAAAGAACCCCATAAAAGGCCAAAGTCATAATCATGAAAATGCTGGGGCTGGGTGGCCCGTGAACCATCATCCGTAAAGTCGGAAAGACGCTCAACCACGTAAACGCGGACCACCATGCCACAGGGCAAGGTAATAATATCTTCACGATGAATATTCGGAAGGTGTGGGTTGTTCTGATTTTCCGGTGTCATGCACCATCTTGCAAAAATGTAATACCCGTCTTTCTTGTCAGGGCACACCTTAACCACCTTATCCGGTTCATCGGGAAGGTTATAAACCGTGGCATAAACCCCCTCTGCGACAGGGTCAAGCTCCGAGCAGCGGTCTAGAAATTGTTCAATATCCTGCTTGTCTTTGATTTCATTCTGTTCGACAAGCGCTTTTATTTCCTGGATGGTTTCCGAGTAAATCTTCATTTTAATACTATCCCTATGCCCATTCAGGCGCAGGAACGTCCGTTTTTTAATCTGTATTTATAATGTGCTCATTAATGAGCGTAGCCTTTTATTTGACAATAAATCAGCAAGGCCATATCAACCAGATCGAAAAGTGTGCATTTAATGGTTATTACGTATTCAATTCGTTTTCTTAAATACCGGACTGAAAGTCACAATTAACATTATCCGAGTTAATTGTATTTCTTTAATAAATACAATTAATAATCAACAGTCAGACAACGTCAATTCTGGTATTTACAGATAAACTATCAGGCATTTTATCGTTATCAACAAATCATTAATGCCTGATTCGGGTAACACTCTAACATCGATAAATGGTCTTTGTCAGCCCCGCTTGATTAACCCTCTGATTTCAGGAATACAGGACCCACAGTTTGTTCCAGCCTTCAAATGGCTGCCCACC
Source organism: Endozoicomonas sp. (assembly GCF_965196975.1). Taxonomy (NCBI): domain Bacteria; kingdom Pseudomonadati; phylum Pseudomonadota; class Gammaproteobacteria; order Oceanospirillales; family Endozoicomonadaceae; genus Endozoicomonas; species Endozoicomonas sp. Next base: position 912,361 of record NZ_OZ239981.1, on the reverse strand, counting down.
TGAACAGGATCGGTAAACCCATGCTCGGCAATGGCCCGGCAGATCGTCTTCTCTCCAACCCCAAAGCACGCACACACCTGCCTGCCAGCATCTTCACCCTGGGGAGGATTGCCTGCCAGAATCCACCAGGCTTCCTCAATAGAAGCACTCTGACAAAACCAGGACTGTAACCACTGCCGGTCACAGGTCGATACCGTCGGACCTGTTATCCAAAGCGCCTGAAGCTCTGCATCGCTGAACCAGGCCACACGCCACTCACCAACTGCATTATCCGTATACTCCACCTTCTGGCATGGCTTGAGCCGTTCAAACAGTGCCAGCTGACCCAGGTTTCTACCGGCCATTTCATAGCGATAGCCATTTTCAATACGGACCTCGGTCATATAATCAATATCCCGAACAGCCAGTCTCTCCCTGGTTAACAGGACGCCATGCTGCTCAGCGTGATGCGGCTCAACTGCCACTGGGGTAAACTTCAAATCCGGTTGTTTGGACACAGGATCAAGCACCGGATTCACCAGTACCCCGGAAAAACCCGACTCACTGTGCTGACGTGTCCAGTGCATGGGCATAAACACTTCACCACTGCGTTGGGCATCAGAAACCTGAACCCGCACCACCGCCTTGCCGAACTCTGATGAAATCTGACACAGCGCCTGATCACTCAGCCGGTAACGTTCAGCATCGTCCGGATGTATGGCCAGAAACGGCTCATCGGTATGTTGATTCAAACGGGCTGAAAGCCCTGTCCGCGTCATCGTATGCCAGTGATCACGCACACGGCCGGTATTCAACAATAATGGATAAGACTTACCAGGCGTATTTACCGGGCGGTGAACAGGAGTGGCGATAAAATTCGCTCGGCCATTCTGGGTGAAGACCCCCCCCTCCTTAAAAAAGCGGGCCTTGCTTTCCGTGTTTGGCATGACCGGCTTTGTGATAGAGGACAACCTGGAACCATCAAAATCACCCTGAACCTTATCCTCTGATAATGGCCATTGAAACGGTTCCAAAGCGTCATATTCTGAATCAGTGGCTCGAGCCAGAGGGGCTATATTGAAATCTCGAATTTTTCCCTCAGGGTTATTTTCATAACCGGAAAGCGCCGCATGCTCACGGAAGATATCGGCACTGCCGGAGTAGTCAAACGCCTCAGCAAACCCCAGCCGACCTGCCACTTCACTGATAATCCACCAGTCCGGTCTGGCTTCTCCTGCCAGGGGAAACAGTGCCCGCTGCCTGGAAATTCGGCGTTCAGAGTTGGTGACCGTGCCATCCTTTTCACTCCAGGGAGCAGCAGGCAATAAAATATCCGCAAATTCAGCGGTATCGGTGTGTTCAATGCAGTCCGAAACGACCACTGTCTGACACTTTTTCAGCGCCTTTATTACGCGGTTACTGTCAGGCAGACTGACCACCGGGTTTGTCCCCATGATCCAGACAAAACGTATCTCCCCCCGGTCAATCGACTTGAACAGATCAACCGCCGTCTTTCCGGAAGACTTTGCCATATTCGGTGCACGCCAGAAACGCCCGACTCTGGCGACATCTTCAGGCGTAAACTCCATGTGCGCAGCCAGCTGATTTGCCAGCCCACCCACTTCCCTGCCACCCATGGCATTGGGCTGCCCGGTCAGTGACAACGGACCACTACCAGACGTTCCGATACGGCCGGTCGCCAGATGGCAGTTGATCATGGCATTTACTTTATCAGTGCCCGCTGCTGACTGGTTTACTCCCTGTGACCAGGCCGTCACCGTTTTTTCTGTCTCACAGAACCAGTGATAAAACTGAACAAGTGCTTTTTCCTCTACGCCACAGGCATCCGCCAGTTGTTGCATATCACTAAAGCTGGTTCTGGCAGCCTCCAGTGCCTGATCAAAGCCCTGGCAGTATGTGTCTATATAGGTCTGATCCAGAGCATCCTGATCAGCAAGCCACGAAAGCAGACCATTAAACAGTAGCACATCAGAGCCCGGTTTTATGGCCAGATGCAGATCAGCAATATCACAGGTTTCCGTGCGCCTTGGGTCAACCACCACCACTTTCATGTCCGGCCGCTGTTCTTTCATCGCCCGGATACGCTGGAACAACACCGGGTGGCACCAGGCGGTATTGGAGCCCACCAGCACCAGCAGGTTAGCCAGCTCCAGATCCTGATACGTATTCGGAACGGTGTCGGAGCCGAACGCTCGTTTCTGACCAGCCACCGTGGAAGCCATGCAGAGCCGGGAGTTGGTATCCATATTGGCACTGCCAATAAACCCTTTCATCAGTTTATTGGCCACATAGTAGTCTTCAGTCAGCAGCTGACCTGACCCATAAACAGCCACAGAGTCCGGCCCATAGTGCTCTATGGTTTCCTGCAGCCGTGAGACCAGTTCATCCAGCGCTTCAGACCAGACGACCTGACGACCATGAACCTTTGGATAAAGAAGACGCCCATCCAGTGATACCGTTTCTCCCAGGGCGCTTCCCTTGGAACAGAGGCGACCATAATTGGCAGGATGATCTTCCCGGCCCTTGATCTCAATCAGGTGCAACTCAGGATCAACGACCCTTGCGGAAATACCGCAACCCACACCACAGTAGGCACATGTCGTATTGATATCCTTTGTCAGTTGATTTACTGCCATGATACTTCCCTGAACCTTTTACAGAACCGTCATGCAGCCAGAAAACGCTGCCCGAAAATAAGTTGTTGCCGGATGGCTGAAATGTCAGTGCCCGACTCCATCAACGTCTGGTACCACAAACCATCGGATACATCGCCGTACAGGAGTACACCTTTGATCCGATTATTCTGAAGTACCAGCTTGCGATAGATGCCCGCATCTGAAGCATCAAGCGTAATCACTTCCTCCCTGCTTATTTCGTCGCTCTGTTCATCACTCTTTTCTACAAAACAGGAAGGGTTGAATTCACCACTGGAAAACAGGTTGATGCCATCCACTTTCAAATTGGTAGGAATGGGGACTGGGGTAAACGTCTGGCTCTGATCACCCAGCAGGGACGCTGCAACGATTTCCGCATGCCGATAAACCGGAGCGACCAGACCAAACAGCAATGACTGCGTTTCCTGCCCGGAAGTCAGCTGCATCTGCGCACATTCACCGACGGTAAAGATATCCGGGTCAGAGGTCTGCAGCCGGTCATTGACCAACACCCCACGGTCGCATTTCAAGCCAGCTTCCTGCATCAGCTGAATGTTCGGCCTGACACCGGCAGTCACCACCACCAGAGAGGCAGGTAGATATTCACCGTCAATCTGCACACCACAAACCCGACCATCAACGCCCTCATAGGATTTCAGCGTTGCACTGCTGCGAAAGGCGATGCCTCTTCGTTCGAGTTCCTTGCGCAATAAATGCCCGGCATGTTGGTCCAGCTGACGAGCCATGGGAATGGGCATGTTATCCACGATGGTCACCGACATGCCACGCTTTGCCAGACCACTGCCACACTCCAGCCCCAGCAAACCGCCGCCTATCACCACAGCCTGCCCCTGACCCGCTTCAAGCATCAAGTCGACATCGGCAAGACTGCGAAACGCGAGAACCCCCTGAAGATCAGCACCCGGTACAGGTATCTGATTGGGCAGTGACCCGGTGGCAAGAACAAGACGGTCATAGTCGAATGTCTCATCACCTTGAGTGACCACCCGCTTTAATGAGCGATCAATCTGAATAGCCCGGTAGTCCTCCCCCATCAGCAGTTTTATACCCTGCTGCTGATACCAGGTGGCACTTTTCAGATGAATCCCTTCCAAATCGACACTGCCTGCCAGCAGCTTGGACAGTTGAATCCGGTTATAACCTGGACAATCTTCTTCAGAGAGCACAGTCACTTGAAAAGGACACTGACCACCGGCAAACAGCTGCTCAAGAAACCGGACCGAGCCCATGCCATTGCCAATGACCACCAGTTTTTGCCGGCCGTCCGGCTTTTGATAATGGCTCATCAGGCAACCCGTTCAGCAACGTGTCCGACCAGCGGGGTGGGCATCACCTGTACGACACCCTCATGTAAACGAACCGGGAACACCTTCAAACTGACCGTATCATCTTCCAGACATTGTCCACTGGCTAAATCAAAGTGCTGTTTATAGATGGGCGATGCCACGACCAGGTGGCCCTTAAGGTCACCCACAAGTCCCCGGGACATCACATTGGCATTACTGAATGGGTCAAAATTTTCCAGGGCAAACACCTGATCCTTCACCCGGAATACCGCAACCTGATGGCTGCCCACCAGGGCGCAGATGCCAAGGTTTGAAGAAAGCTGTTCATCCTGACAGATCGTCGTCCACTGGCTCATTACATCACCTCCTTCAGCTGAATCTTTTCCTGTTCCGTTGCGGGTCGTATCTGGTTCCGTTCATCCACAAAGACAACATTGCTGTCCAGCTGGTCACTGTTGATAAAATGACTGAAACGCTTGAGTTTCTCAGGACTCTCCAGCGTCGTTTTCCATTCACACTGATAGGTACCCACCAGATGGGTCATTTCATCTTCCAGCTCCTGATTAATGCCAAGACTGTCGTCCATGATGACGGACTTGAGATAATCCAGGCCACCTTCAAGGTTATCCAGCCAGACCGACGTTCTCTGCAGCCGCTCAGCCGTTCGAATATAAAACATCAGGAAACGATCGATGTATTTCACCAGCGTTTCATCATCAAGCTCGGTGGCAAACAGGTCAGCATGCCGGGGTTTCATCCCTCCGTTACCACCCACATAGAGGTTCCAGCCCTTCTCGGTAGCAATTACGCCAACATCCTTACTCTGGGCTTCGGCGCACTCCCGGGTACATCCCGAAACGGCCATTTTGACTTTATGAGGTGAACGCACTCCTCGATAACGGTGCTCAATGGCAATGGCCATGCTGGTGCTGTCCAGAACACCGTAGCGGCACCAGGTACTGCCCACACAGGATTTAACCGTTCTCAGGGACTTCCCGTAGGCATGCCCGGTTTCAAACCCAGCATCCACCAACCGCTTCCAGATAGCCGGCAACTCATTAACCTGGGCACCAAACAGATCGATCCGCTGGCCGCCAGTGATTTTGGTGTAGAGATTAAAGTCTTTAGCCACCTCACCAATCACAATCAGCTTCTCCGGGGTAATTTCACCGCCGGGAACCCGTGGCACAATGGAGTAGGTACCGTCCTTCTGCATATTCCCCAGGAAATAATCATTGGTGTCCTGAAGCGGAGCATGATCACTCTTCAGAATGTAATCGTTCCAGCAGGAAGCCAGTATGGAACCAATGGTAGGCTTACAGATATCACAACCCATGCCGCGACCATGCTTTTCAATCACCTGGGAGAACGTTTTCAGCTCGCCGACCCTGACCAGGTGATACAGCTCCTGCCTTGAATGTGGAAAGTGCTCACAAATATCTTTTTTGACTTCAACACCCAGTTGAGTCAGCTCGTGGTCGAGCACCTGCTTTACCAGCTGGGCACAACCACCGCAGCCAGTTCCGGCATTGGTTTCAGCTTTGAGAGCTGCAATATCCTGACAACCTCCAGCCACCGCACCGACCAGTTCCCCCTTACTTACATTGAAGCAGGAACAGATCTGGGCCGTTTCCGGCAGTGCAGCCACCCCCATTCCAGCACTGGCAGAGCCATCACTCTGAGGCAAAATCAACTCAGCAGGGTTAGCCGGAGGCACAATGCCATTCAACATCATTTGCAGTAACGTTCCATAGTCGTCTGCATCCCCGACCAGAACGGCACCCAGAACTCTCTTTTTGGTTTTGGATACGACCAGCTTTTTATAAACCTGTTTTTCCTGGTCAATGAACTGATAACTCAGTGAGCCTTTTGTATTGCCATGAGCATCACCAATACTGGCCACATCAACGCCCATCAGTTTTAGCTTGGTACTCATATCTGCGCCGGTAAACTGGCTATTACCGTTACCGGTTAAATGATCAACCGCTACCTGGGCCATTTGATAGCCGGGAACCACCAGTCCAAAAATCCGGTTTTCCCACAGCGCACACTCACCAATGGCATATATAGATTCATCAGAGGTCAGACAGTCATTATTGATAACAATGCCACCTCGCTCCCCCATGGCCAGCTCGGCCTGTTTTGCCAGTTCATCCCGTGGACGAATACCCGCAGAAAACAGCACAATATCGGTATTCAGCACCTCACCATCGGCGAACTGCATTTGATGGACTGCGCCCTCACCATCAGTGATCAGCTGGGTGTTCTTGCCGGTATGGATTTGCACGCCAAGCGCTTCAATCTTCTGTCGAAGCATGGCACCACCGCCATCATCCACCTGAACAGCCATCAAACGGGGTGCAAATTCAACCACATGGGTTTCAAGGCCAAGATCTTTTAACGCTTTGGCGGCTTCCAGCCCCAATAGCCCGCCACCCACAACGGCACCAACCCTGCTGTTGCCAGCCGCTCTGGCAATGGCTTCCAGATCCTCAATGGTACGGTACACAAAGCAGTTGTCCCGCTCATGCCCTGGCACTGGTGGCACAAAAGGATAGGACCCGGTAGCCAGCACCAGCTTGTCGTACTGAATACTTCTCTCTTTGTTGGTGGTTAATTCCCGGGCATCACGGTCAATGGCAATCACCGCTTCATCGAGAATCAGATCAATACCGTTCTCCTGATAAAAACCTTCCGGCACCATGGACAGGTCTTCGGCACTTCGACCACTGAAAAATTCGGAAAGGTGAACACGATCGTATGCAGGGCGGGACTCTTCACCAAAAACAACCACCTGGTAGTGCTCTAATCCACCAGCAGCCACCAGCTTTTCCATAAAGCTGTGACCGACCATGCCATTACCGACGACTACCAGGGTTTGTTTCCCGCTCATTTCGGCTAATTCCCCATTGTTGAACACACTTTGTCTGCCAGCATGCAGGGGGTATGCCAAAACACTCAAAGCTATGCCTGAAAGTTAAAAGTAAAGATTTACTGGAACCACAAAGAGCACGAAGAACACCAAGTCTTTAAAAGATACCTTTGTGAACTTTGTACCCTTTGTGGTTAGAAGGCTTGTGATGCCTTTGATGTGGAAGATAAATCCTGGGTATTTTTTTGAACCACAAAGCGCACGAAGAACACTAAGTCTTTGAAAAGATACCTTTGTGAACTTTGTGAACTTTGTGGTTAGAAGGCTTGCAATGCCTTTGATGTGGAAGATAAATCCTGGGTATTTTTGAACCACAAAGGACACGAAGAGCACAAAGCCGATAAAAAGATAACTTAGTGAACTCTGTGATCTTTGTGGTTAAAGAGCTTGTAATACTCTCGCCACACTCCCAAAACCAGAGTATATGCAACACTGCCAGACTGTATCCGTCGCCGAAAATCATGCACCAAAATAAAAACAACAGCCCACACCCGCGTCATTATTTGGTGCATATTGTGCAATTTTTGATTGAACTACTTATTGGCAAACTGGCTCAGCCCCCTAAAATAGCCCACCCATTTTTACTGGTTTCCCTGATATCACAAAACTATGGACTATCATTTCCAGCGCAACTATTCCGGTCGACCCGAAGCTCATTTCTCCATGGACCATGAAGCCATGGGCATCTGGCTGACAGAAGAACTGGGCAGCAACAGGCAGCAGCTGGAGCACCTGTTACAGGTAGTGGATAGTCTGGAGAAAGGTCAGCGCTGGGAGTATTTTGACGATGGCAATGACTATCGCCTGCATCTGACGCGCGATCACGCCGAAGTGCGGGCAGCCCTTCTGGATACCGAAATGGGCTGTGATGAAATGGAAGAGCTGGACTATTACGACAATGAGTCCATCAGCCACTGTGGGCTGGATGATTTTAAAACGCTGCTGGTCTGCTGGCAGGACTTTCTGAATATATAAGTTTTAAAGTGTTTTACTATTATCACTTTAAGGATAAGTTCAAATAGTCAATCAACTCGGCTTGCGCCCTCTTAAGTATTTCGGAAGAACTATTGTTTCTGAGGGCACCCAATAATTTTCGTATATCAAAGAATTAATACTCTATAAAAAAATTTATATTAAAGCCTATTAATCGACTATTTGAAAATATGTTTTTCCACAATTGATTCTTTCTTTTTTTGATCAATACCCCCATTTCCATCATCCAACTGGCTAAATGCTTTACAGATTAAACTATACCCTTTCTCCTGAAGATACCTATTGACATCCCAGGTTTTATCGTATTTTTTATGATGCGAGCCGGTATTATCTTCATACTTATGATCTATGGATGCTTGTAGAGAGTGGGTATACCTTTGATAATGCTCACTTAACGACTTTTTTTCGTGGGATTTTTTTGATTTATCAGGGCGAATATCCATTTCCATTTCTTCTGGACTAAAATCTTTCATCTTTTTGGCATTCTGAATGGTTCTACTCATGAAGGGAGGTAATGATGCATGCCTGACGAAACCTGCCATTGACATCTTGCTCTCCTTTTCAAAACGAGTCATGAAATCCTCAAACTTTAGAGCATTTTTAACAACCAGCATCGCATCGTTGCGGCATGAATGATAGTCTGCCTGGCGCTTCTTTGTATGATCTACAAATGTAACCTGACAGTTTTCTATCGCCATTGACAACACGTATAAGGCACCCTGCATTTGATGAGCAGCGCTATCAAGAACAACAATATCAACCTTCCCAGCTCTCCGGCTGATCACTAAAGGAATAAAATGGGAGTCCGCATCATTCCCGGGATCAACATTAACCAACACGCCTGATTGAAAATCTCCATCATATGAAGCCATCATTTTCTCAACAAGCGGCTTAATGTTGAAAAAGCCTGATACTGTTATATCAATATCATACTTATCATTGTAATATGATGCAGCTGCAGCGAGAGCCAACTCAGATGGAAAGACAATTTGGGAACCATTTTTAAACGTCGTTATTCTTGTGTTTCCAGGTTCATCCACTTTTCGAACATCTTCTTTGAGAACACCCAGTTCAGGGTGCGTTGTTAGTAAATCCGTAGCACTTTTGATACCACTCATTAATGGTAAATTCTGTACAAGCTCAGAGTTTACTTCATCGTGAACAGTGTCACTCGTTTCATCAAAACCTTGCTTTTTGACTGCAAGATTTTCAAGATTTTCTGCCGCTATGGCCAAATCAAGCAATTCCTGAGTTTTTAAAATTCTATCAGAAGATTCATACTTTATTAGTCTATTATTAAGAGCAACAAAGGCATCGTGCAAATCACTATCAACTGTAACATTACATGACATGAAGCTTCTCGATAATAAACTTCTGAGATTACCGGGGGTTAAAATATGTTTAAAAGGGGTACTCTCTCTGAATGATTGAAACAATAGTGCTCTATTTTCACAGCTACTATGGGAACACCACTCATAATAGTTAACTGTCATGCCCGCTTCTGTTATTTCCAGCTCTACCAAAAGCATCGTTTTGCAAATTGAAGTTTCTATAGATTCAGGCAACATGCTGAATCTTGAAGATAGTTTACAGCGTGCACTCAATGAAGCCGGGCAGCTTGGAACAAAAGAGTTATTGGGGCTATTTGAATCACCCAATAAAGAACCTATCGTCGTTAATCAGCAGAAGTGGAACTACAAAGGAAAGGTTCTTAAGCACTATGAAACCTTATACGGTCGTATACCTTTGGAGCGCTCCGTATATCAGGGTGTCAGAGGTGGCAGTACTCTGGCAGCACTTGATCTTCGTGCCGGTATTATTGGTTCAGCTACCCCCAAATTTGCCAAGTCTATCGCCTGGAAATACAGCCAGATGCCAGCGCCTGCGGTAAAAGAAGATTTTGAGACCAACCATCAAAGGACGCTTTCAAATTCTTATATCAAGCATTTATCGGACAGAGTAGGTGCATTAATTGAAGACCAGCAAGACACTCACTACCACCTTCCTCCACTAAAAGAGCCTGTTGAAACAATAGCCATTGGTCTGGATGGAACCTGCATGCTGCTTTGTGAAGAAGGCTGGAGGGAAGCCATGTGTGGGACATTGAGCCTATATTCTGCAGATGGAGACAGGCTCCACACGATATATACAGCCAGTTCGCCAGAGTATGGTAAACAAAGCTTTATGAGCAAGCTCGACGAGGAGATTGCAGATCTAAAACGACTCTACCCAAATGCCACATACATCGGGGTAGCTGACGGGGCTAGAGAAAACTGGAGTTATTTGAAACAACATACCTCTGGGCAGATACTCGATTTTTATCATGCATCTGAATATTTAGCTGGAGCAGCGGAAGCACTGTTTCCAACCAGTAAGGCGAAGCGACACCAGTGGCTTGAAGACAGGCTACATAGTTTGAAAAACAAGCGTGGAGCAGCCAAAAAAATCCTTCAGGAAATTGAATCAGCCGAGCTCCCGAAAAAGACAATCGCACTGACAGAGAAGCGCTACAAAGCTGTGAGCTATTTTACAAACAATCACCAGTTAATGAATTATCATCAGGCGCTTAAACGCCATTGGCCAATAGGTTCAGGAGTTACTGAAGCGGCTTGTAAGACTCTGGTAAAGCAACGATTATGTGGTTCTGGAATGAGGTGGAAAGCAACAGGAGCGGAAGTGCTTTTGACAACAAGAGCACTGATCCAGAGTAAGGGGCGCTGGGAACAACTTTGGTCTGAGTTCATGACTGGAAAGGTTGAAGCTAACCTATGAGTCAGTTATCAAATTGAGAGAGCACCCTTTAAAAGAGCCATCTAATTTATCAACTTTTCTGAGCCCTCGAAATTTCTTACCCCCAACATCTCCTGCATCAAGAGGTTTTTGATCATCTAAAGCATTAAATAATCTATCGTGTAAAACCTGTATAGATTCTCTGAAATCCGTTATTGTTTTCATAATCGTCCATGATTCTTACATCCATCAAAAAATTATAGCAAACAGGCACTATCTCCAGACAAGAATCATCTAACTCTTTGAGTACATTATTTTTTATGATCGTGGACTATTCGCGGTAATCCCCAGAAACCCCATCTCACATTTCATCGCCAATCTTAAACTGCAAAGCCTGAAACACATCGGCCAGTTCGGCTGCACAGTTTTTCAACTCCACACGCAGGGTACTGAACTCACGGCGTTCCGGATAATCCTTACGGAGCCGATCAAACGTCAATCGACGCTGAGGCTCCTCAGCCCCCATCAGCCCTTTTCGCATCACCGCATCATCACGACGGATGTCGTAAACCGAACGGATCGCTTTTGAACAGGTGGTTGAAAACGTCATACCTTCACTGAACTTCATCTGTTTCAGCACAGGCAGTGGCGTAATGGCCGGCAGTCGAACCCTGGCCGGAAGACCAAAGTGCTGGCACAGTGCCTTGTAGATCATCTCCGTACCGCGAATCTTTCCATCCAGGCTATAGCCGGCAATATGGGGGGTCGCAATATCGACCTGAGCCATCAATTCCGGGTCAGCATCGGGTTCGTGCTCCCAGACATCCAGCACCACGGTCAGATCATCACGCTCACTCAGACACTGCTTCAGCGCGGCATTATCAATCACCGGGCCACGCCCGGCATTAATCAACACCGTTCCGGGTTTCATCGCCCGGAGCTGCAGCTCACCGATCAGATAATGGGTTGGATAAGGGCCATCCATCGTCAGCGGGGTATGCAGGCATATAATGTCCGAGCACTCAATCAGCTGATCAACACTGACATAGCGGGCATCATCACGGCTGTCTTCGTTTGATGCCAGCAAAGGGTCACAGGCACAGACATCAACCCCAAGACGTTCCATCATGCGGTACAGACGACCGCCCACCTGCCCCTTGCCAATGATGCCAACCCGTCGGTCACGCAGCTCAAAACCATCACGCTCTGCCAGAATATCCAGGGCGGCCAGCACATACTCCACCACGGCGGTGGCATTGCACCCCGGCGCATGACTGAAGGCAATACCCTGGCTGGCCAGATAGTCCCGATCGATATGATCAAACCCTGCGGTGGCCGTCCCCACAAACTTCAGCGAACTGTTTTCCACCAACTGCCGGCTGACCTTCGTTACCGAGCGTACCAGCAAAGCATCCGCATCCTGTACATCCTCCGGTGAAATGCTACGACCAGGCAGTGCCACCACTTCCCCCATCGCCCCAAAGCACTCCATCAACAAAGGAATATTTTCATCGGCCACTATTTTCATAAAAGAGGGTTCATCACCTTGTTTTCATTAACGCGCTGAGTCATTCAACAGCTAAAAAATATTGGTTATGTTATACCAATATGAAAGGATCCATAACAGTATGACTGCCCAGGGTTCTGTCCGAATAGTACAGGGTAACACAGGGACGAAGACACGCCTTTAGCGTCTAATAAGCCGCACAGAGATTAATAAATGATCATTGTGCTTATTTTGGCCTTTAATGATTGTCAGCAGTTACAGGCATTTTTTCGACACCTGAGGACTTATTCTATGGCCAATGACTGTCCATCCTGATGAACAGTGAATCAATGAATTTGAGTATCGAAAGGAGTATACAGGGAGGGAGAAACTGGAAGGGAAGATCATCATTTCGGCTATGTTAATCCCCCCGTTTAAGTGGAGCTTTGGTATCCACTTAAACGGGGGGAAGTACGCCGCCTCTGGCAGGCCTTGTTGGCTTTCTCTTCATCCGTTTACATTGAAAGCTCTTTTAAATATGTGTAACCATCATTATCCAGTGTGTAATGCACACCGAACACCTTACCGCTACCGTACATCACCTTTGTTTCCATAACCTGTATATTCTTTGACTGTAAGAATTGCTCTATCGATTTGGTACCTTTTGACAAAGCCTGCTCATCAGGCATGAATTTAGGCAGAGACATAACAAATACAATTTTACCTGAGTCCCCACCGGAAATTCGCAGCTTCGTACCTTCAATCTCTATTTCCCTGGTAGAGCCGGACATTTGAGAACAGTCGTTATCAAGCATAAGGGTTCCACACCCAGCAGCTGCACTGTAAGTACCGGCAGACTTACCGTTAAAATCAACGACCTCTGGTGTGCTTGCGCAACCTGAAAGCAGTAATACTGCAGAAATGATTACAGCCTTTTTCATTATTTGAGTTTCCTTATCAGCTGGTGACACTTGTTTAGAAAGTTAATGCCTAGCAGCAATGGCAGTTAGCGTGTCCAGCCCGCTAGGGCGATACTGCCTTTGCTTGTTACACGGATTTTACTACCAGCATTTGGGTAGCTCCCTTTTGAAATTGATAACCTACATTGGCCAATGATGTAGATAAACCAAGGTCACCCAGCGCAGACATTGCGGCTTGCAAGTGTGTTGAGATTTTGCCGTCGAGTGATAACAGTGGGTATACCCTCACCTCTTTTGCGACTCGACTTAGCTCTATAAGTGATTGAATATGCTCATTTAGACTAATGTGCTCGCTATATAGAAACAGATAATGGGAGCAAAGTGCTAAGTCAAATTGTTTATCAGAAAAACTGACTGTAGGTAGAGACGCCTCAATATAGCGCTCTTCTTCTTTTCCTTTTTCATAGTCCGCTATGAATTTCTCCATGGCAGACATTCTAATGTTTCCCAGCGCCTCTACTGACGGAATGCTCTCCCACAGGTATTTGTCTTTATTAGCCTGCATTTGCGGCATGATTTCGTCGTAGACTTCGGCAATACGGCTTTGAAGTTCTTGAGCAGTAAACTTATAAGCTGGATCAATAGATACTACGCTGCCACCTTGAGAAGAGTGTTCTGCATTGAATGATGCTGGGCCATCGCCACAACCTAAAATAAACTTTTTAAGATCATCTTCCGATAGAGAGAACATTTCCCGGTACTCTTCGAAAGATCTCCCCCAAGGGACTACATTCTCCAGTTTCACTTGATACGTCCTTAATAAGTGTAACGCCAAGCTAACGTGCCCGAAACCGTGGCATACACTTTTGCGGAGCAACATTGCCACGCGTTTTGGGTCACTGTTGAGCACCTTGTTAAGTGTTGATTGCTAAATGCTGCTCATCGAAGTTCTGTTTCAAGCTTTCAAACTCAGGTTTGAGCTTGGGGTCTAATGAGGACACAATTCTGATGCCTGCATCAATTAGTTGCACCGCCAATATACTTACATAAATAGAATGTTTCTCCGCAACATCCTGATTATAAATTGAAACGCCAATCTGTTTTTTAGCTTCGTTGTACTCGAAATGTCGAGTGAACAATGAACCTAAGTTACAATGAGCCTCTGAACAAAGTTCAGCATAAACTGCTTCGTACTCACGAAGCATGTTAGCCATTGAGAACTTATCTTTAATTCGATAACTATTTTTAATCCCCAACTCACGCTTAATATCTTTGATGAGAACTTCTTTTTTAGGTATCTCAGTGCCCACTATTTCAACTAGAGACTTTAAATATACATTTCCATTTTTAGCAGATTTCAAAGTGCGTAGCTTATGTTCATGAAACTCTAACTCTATATGCTTCAGATAGTTATCATCATCAATCAAGTTAATCAATTCAACATAGTTCTCTAAAAATGTTCTATAAACGGACAATGAACCAGTGTAATCCTCGTTGCTAATCAGCGTATGAAATGATTTTGCCAGCTCAATTAGACTGCAATAAATCGAGATACTATAACTATGCGATTTTATTTTCGTAACAAAGTTGATTTTGGTGATTTTTTCGTGAGAAAAATCCAACACTTCTTGCGGGTGCTCTCTCTGAATGATTGAAACAATAGTGCTCTATTTTCACAGCTACTATGGGAACACCACTCATAATAGTTAACTGTCATGCCCGCTTCTGTTATTTCCAGCTCTACCAAAAGCATCGTTTTGCAAATTGAAGTTTCTATAGATTCAGGCAACATGCTGAATCTTGAAGATAGTTTACAGCGTGCACTCAATGAAGCCGGGCAGCTTGGAACAAAAGAGTTATTGGGGCTATTTGAATCACCCAATAAAGAACCTATCGTCGTTAATCAGCAGAAGTGGAACTACAAAGGAAAGGTTCTTAAGCACTATGAAACCTTATACGGTCGTATACCTTTGGAGCGCTCCGTATATCAGGGTGTCAGAGGTGGCAGTACTCTGGCAGCACTTGATCTTCGTGCCGGTATTATTGGTTCAGCTACCCCCAAATTTGCCAAGTCTATCGCCTGGAAATACAGCCAGATGCCAGCGCCTGCGGTAAAAGAAGATTTTGAGACCAACCATCAAAGGACGCTTTCAAATTCTTATATCAAGCATTTATCGGACAGAGTAGGTGCATTAATTGAAGACCAGCAAGACACTCACTACCACCTTCCTCCACTAAAAGAGCCTGTTGAAACAATAGCCATTGGTCTGGATGGAACCTGCATGCTGCTTTGTGAAGAAGGCTGGAGGGAAGCCATGTGTGGGACATTGAGCCTATATTCTGCAGATGGAGACAGGCTCCACACGATATATACAGCCAGTTCGCCAGAGTATGGTAAACAAAGCTTTATGAGCAAGCTCGACGAGGAGATTGCAGATCTAAAACGACTCTACCCAAATGCCACATACATCGGGGTAGCTGACGGGGCTAGAGAAAACTGGAGTTATTTGAAACAACATACCTCTGGGCAGATACTCGATTTTTATCATGCATCTGAATATTTAGCTGGAGCAGCGGAAGCACTGTTTCCAACCAGTAAGGCGAAGCGACACCAGTGGCTTGAAGACAGGCTACATAGTTTGAAAAACAAGCGTGGAGCAGCCAAAAAAATCCTTCAGGAAATTGAATCAGCCGAGCTCCCGAAAAAGACAATCGCACTGACAGAGAAGCGCTACAAAGCTGTGAGCTATTTTACAAACAATCACCAGTTAATGAATTATCATCAGGCGCTTAAACGCCATTGGCCAATAGGTTCAGGAGTTACTGAAGCGGCTTGTAAGACTCTGGTAAAGCAACGATTATGTGGTTCTGGAATGAGGTGGAAAGCAACAGGAGCGGAAGTGCTTTTGACAACAAGAGCACTGATCCAGAGTAAGGGGCGCTGGGAACAACTTTGGTCTGAGTTCATGACTGGAAAGGTTGAAGCTAACCTATGAGTCAGTTATCAAATTGAGAGAGCACCCCTTCTTGCAATAACTTAAGCTCCATCCCTACCTCTAGATTTGCATGCTCATGATTACACTTAACGCCTGCTTTCGGGGCGTAGCAGGCTTCCCGCACGAAGTACTTGTTAGCTGAATTTTAACGGACTCTGGAAGGTTAGAGCTAACTCTATTGCTAATTGTAGATATCTACGAGTTTGTTTATTGGTAGGCATAAATTCTGGTACATGAGCTGCGTCATTTCTCAGTTTTCTCAGGTCTTCAAATAAAGGAAGAATAGTTTTTACGTACTGGCCAGTGTTTATTAGCTCGATGATCAGTTTTCTAGGTGAGGGAGCTCTTTGGAATTTTATACCATTGTTCTCTGCCGCTATTAGTAGCTCTTTTTCTACTTCAACCCATGCCTCTAATAAAGCTGCTCTTGGAGACTCTTCTGCAATTCTCAGTAGTTGCTCATACTTTTCTGCATACGGATCCGGATAAATAGGTTCCTCGTCGTAAATATGCTTCTTATTTTCAGATGTATCCGGAGCTACTTTCTTTGCTTCTTTTTCTGCTGATTCGAGATTCTTCTCAAATTTTGCTTCAAGATCTTTATATTTTACTTGGCTCATTCTGCCCAAGAGTTTTTGTAACTCTCCTCGAAATATATAACCTAGCCATATAGCAGCTATTGGCCAGGCTAGAGAATCTATGAGTTTTACAATATGTTCCATTTACACCAATACTCGATGGTTGTGAATTCAGCTAACGTCTAAAGCACTGGCAGCTTGCTGTCCGGTGCCTTTATTTGTTATGAGAAATTTTCAATGTAACGTCAAACCGGTTACTTGAATAATTTCACTCACAAACTCTACTATTTCTTTACCCCATATTTCGTTATGTCCGGGGATGAGTTTGTCCACTACAAAAATGCTCATATAGGGGTTATTTGCTAATGTCTTGTTGTAGGACTTAAGCTCAACATTACTTGTTAATGGTATGATTCCTTCACCACTCTTTTGATAATTAAACCAAGATGCCTGACTAGATAAAGTTTGTATTTCCTCTATGGGTGTAGTTCTATTTTGTAATTGATGAGAGCTATATGCCGCATGGTGTCCGATAGCGATCATATCTGCCCTCCATTGGTTAACAGGATACTCATCTTCTTTATCGTAAGGCTCTCTACAGCGTTTGGCCATTTTATCCTCATGGTTTTCCAAAAGCGTGTAAGGCGCTCTACCAATCTGGAATGTAATACCTACAGCCTTATCTTGCTTCGATGCAAGCACCATGAACTTCGGCAATTGGGTTTCTGGGTATGGCAAGCAGTTATATTGTGATAGTTCAAATAGGCTTTGATACTGCAATGATTCAAAAGCTGGATTCATCAGTAAAACCAAATCTCCAAAACCATCAACCTCATTTGTTGTTCCGAACGGCCGGCTTTGAATGAAGCGACCTGCCAAAACCCCCTTTATGGCTGAATATAAAGCAGCGCCCCCAAAACTGTGGCCGATTGTAATCAATTAGGACTTTCGCATTGACAGGCAGCTGTAAAAATTGCTAGATCAGCAAAAAATAGCGGATGTCGTCGTGCGTAGAAAGATAACAAGACCTACAACAGCTGGGTGTGATTTGCCGAAATATACAGGGTTTCTATTGTGTGAGCCGAAATCAGCAACCTGTACTCGCCTTAGTGAGATCGGAGATATGTCACACCACAGCGTTAACCGTTTTCTACAACGTGAAGACTTTGCTCCCAATGACCTTTTCATGGAAGTAGCCGCAAGGCTGATTCTTGATGGGGGCACGCTATCGGTTGATGATACGGTGCTGGATAAGCCGTACAGTAACTACACGGCATTCATCGGCTATCATTACTCGGGCAAGCATCATAAAGCCGTCAAGGGCATTAATCTCATAACGCTCTATTACACCGATATCAAAGGCTATAGCCTTCCTGTCAATTTCCGTATCTATGACTCTGCGGACGGAAAGTCCAAAAATGATTATTTTCTCGAGATGCTGAAAGAAGTACTTGTATGGGGCTTACGACCTGCATTTGTTACGGGGGATTCCTGGTATAGCAGTGCCGCAAACCTGAAGACTGTGAAAAACAACGGTCTGGGTTTTATGTTTGCCGTTAAAAGCAACCGTACTGTTTCTATCCAAAAGGGTGACTACCAACAAGTGCAGAGCCTGGAGATTCCTGAAGAGGGAATAACCGTTTGGCTACGTAATTTTGGTTCTGTGCGTTTGTACCGGACGCGGCTAAAAAACGAGCTGCGCCATTACGTCGTCTACACACCCCATGCTGGATCAGAGGTATCACCACAGGTAGGCTTTAATGAACTTCACCTGCACCATTGGGCGATCGAAGAGTATCACCGGGCGCTGAAACAACTCTGCAGTATTGAGCGCTTTCAGGTGAGAGGAAAGCAGCAGGTCAGGAACCATATTTTTGCCTCTATCTTTGGGTATGCCTGCCTTCAGGCCAAGAAAGTATCTGAATCTCTCAGTAGCATCTATCGCGTTAAGAATGATGCGCTCAAGGATGCTATTTGGGACTTCATTAAGAGCTTCTCTGATGGTAAAGACTGGCTGAGACCATCTTTTATCAGAGCTGTCAATGCGTAAGTTCTATCAATTTGTTCTGTGATTCACGAACAGGGTATCCTTTCACAGCATCTTCAATTTCTAAAAGGACGGCTGTCATACCATTCTGACCCACTTCATGAGCGGTACGCTTTCGGTTCCAAAAAGTGGCGAAATCCAACGGTCCTCTGACAACTCTACCTCGCCAACCTAGATAAATACCTATTACTTCGTGATCTGCATAAGCGTCTGCTGCTTTTGCTAGCAATTCTTCTCGAAACCGATATATATCCCTATCTTCTGGATTTCCTTCTGCATTATGGTGCCACCCGTGAATAAAAGTTAACAACAACACCGGCTTGTCACTTTGGCTCGCCAATTTCACTCTTTCACGTACTTGTGACATGACTATATCTTTTTTATCTCGCCCTTGAATAAAGCCCTGATCATCAAATTCAATAAATCCAAGATGATATTCTGAGTTTTCAGTTTTTTGTCTTGTAAATCCAGAAGCCGGACAATCGTTCCTTTTTTCATATTCACAGATGGTTCCAAAATCTGTACGGTGCCCCTTGTTGGTTACGCACCCTGAAATAAATACGGTTACGACAAACGATAATGCAATCTTTTTTATCATTAGTGATACTCCTTATCTTTATTCAATGATTTTTATCTCATAACGCCTGCTTCAGCTGCGTCTCTGCAGGAGGCGTCGGGTCGCGAAGCCACGAACTGGAAGCATTTGTTATGTTTACTAATTGCACAGTAACAAAATTCGATTGACATACCGAACCCTGCCTATACTATCCCTCTATTGAAGAATTCTGGTTGAGTGTACTTAACCACAAAGAGTTGGGCCAAACGACTTCAGTTGACGCATTGATGAGCGGTATCTTGTCTCTGAGTGTATACGCAGGTGCTTTTTTAGGCTTAGCATGTACTATGATGGGAGTGCCAGTTATGGACTTGAATACAATGATTGAATGGTGCGGAGGGGTACTGCGGGTTACCAAAGATTCAGTTATTGCTCAGATATAAATCACTGTTGTTGCCAATAGTCCCTGAAGGTTCAAATCCTTCACCCGCACCAGATTTTAGCCAGCAAATGATACTATTTGCTGGCTTTTTACTTTAAATAGCAATAACGATATCCAGTGTTATTCTTAACCTGTTGTATAATATTTTGAGTAGTATTCTTGGTTACCATTTTCAAATAATGCGCTTTTAGATTGCAGCATCTATACGCTATAACAAACAGATATTTTTTGTAGAACCCTATAACCATTTAGAATGATTTTCTTTTCGGATTTACAGCCTTCTTTTTTCATAATAAATGCTACTCTCTGAACTAGCATATCAAGCTCTTTTAATTCGTTAGGATTCATATTCCCGCATTCAGCAATATTAGTTAAAAAGGCAGTTTTTCTAAGCCTACTATTAGCTTTTTCGTTTACAGGTTTTGTTTTAGTACTTTTTAAGTATTCTTTGTATAACTTTTCTTCAGGTGTTTTTTTCTTTGGCAATTCATTGAAACGTTCTTAATCTTTCTTGCTTCTTGTTTTCGGAAAATTAGTAAAAGCTCTTTCATAGCCATGAGTTTCTACAATTTTATCTTTATTTACCTTATCCCAATCAAGATTTTTTGACACTATTCGTACCCTCTTGAGAAACTGGTGTTACCCACGAAAAGTGGACACCTATTGTTGGTTTCTACGCTCAAACTCAACAGGACTTAAATATCCCAGTGATGAATGCCGTCTGATTCGGTTATAAAATATTTCGATGTATTCAAAGATTCCAGATCTGGCTTCTTCAATACTCTGAAATCGTTCGGCATAAACTAATTCAACTTTTAACCGGCTAAAGAATGACTCCATAGCTGCATTATCCCAGCAGTTACCAGGTCTGCTCATACTGGGCTCTCCACCATATCGCCGAATCAAACTCTGGTAACGAGTAGCCCGATATTGAACACCACGATCTGAATGGATAAGCAGCCCAGGCTCTGTTGATCGCTGGGCAAAAGCCATCTCAAGTGCCCGGGTGACCAACGACTCAACCATGGTGGTATCTAAAGCCCAGCCGATGATCCGGCGAGAATAAAGATCCATCACAGTTGCGAGATACAACCATCGGCTTTTTACCCGGATATAGGTGATATCAGTTGTCCACTTCTGGTTTGGCTTATCGGCCTGAAAGCAGCGGCGCAAGCGATTTTCAGCAACACCGTACAGCGCTTCAGCACTGGGCGAATATTTAAATGCGCGTCCATTACGCGCCTTGAGCCCAACCTGTTTCATCAGCCGGGCAACCATATTCAAGCAACATTGTGTTCCTGAGGCTTTCAGCTCCTGTGTGATCCTGGGTGCACCGTAGCGAGCTTTGAAAACCTTAAACGTATTAACAATGGCTGTTTTGATCTTATCCGAGCGCTGCTTTCGTACGCTTTCACCGGACATCTGCCAATAATAGAACCCAGAACGAGAGACGCTCAGAACGCGACACATCAACACCAGAGAGTAGCAACCGCGATATCTGGCAATCAGGGCGTACTTCACTCTTGGTGTTTCGCGAAGTACGCAGACACCTTTTTTAGAAACTCATTCTCCTGCTTGAGGCGGTGGTTCTCACGTTTGAGGTTTTTTACCTCATCGGATTCTTTGCGAGAATAGTCGACACCTTCAAGTGAATTGAACTGTTTTTCTGAAAGACGGGAAAACTGTCGTTTCCAGTTATAGATCTGCTGAACACTGATCCCAAGCTGTTCAGCAACCTCTGAAGCTTTTCTATCAGGTAATCCCGCCATGCGAACGGCTTCTTTGCGGAATTCTTCAGTATAAGCAGGATGTCTGTGTTTACTCATGACTCACCTCATCGTTAGAAGATAATCTAACTTAATGAAGTGTCCAGTATTCGTGGGTAACTCGAAAACATAACGCCAAGTTAAGCGGCGCGCCGACAGGCGCGTCCGGTGGAATGGCGAAACCCTGGAACGAACTTGAACTTTTTGTTAGGTGCGATTGTTGTATATAGTTCTGATGAGAGGATAAGCAGATTTTTTTATTGCTGTCATCTTAGTACCAAGAAGATCTATTTTTGGGGATTCAGGTCTCTTCATAAGAAGCTCTTGATAAATACTCTCGAGTATTTCTGTACACTTTTCTAATTCGTCTACAAGTTCATCGCTACCAACTAAATTTGTCATTGCTCTTACAGAATGAGCTTCACTTGCAGCTTGTGAAATAAAAACCTTTGCACTTTTAATATCATTATTATGAAAATTCATTGCACATTCATTAAAAAGTGTTTCAACTTTTTCAAAACCAATGGCAATTTCTTTTGCTAACTGCTGATGCTTTTCTAAAGCCTCTTTTTCAAGCGAACTGGTATGATTTGTTATTGATAATAGATAGGTCGACAATCCTGTAATGGCAGCTCCTAGCCCGATTTTAACTGCTGTATCAATGATATCTAGTGTAGTTGTCATTATTGAGTCTCAAATCCTTATCCTGTTCTATATATGGGCGTAAGCACCTAACATTGTATTAAAACTCAAGTAACTATTCAGCACCCAGCAAAGGCGTATTGTTGTAATTTCGAACCGCTTTAAGAAGCGCCTGAAATATGTTCAACCCCTGCTTTTTAGCAGATGATAAATAGCTTCGGATTCGGGTAAACATGGTACCTCCGTCTTCGCTTCTGAAGCAGCCTGAGATCTTCTGCTTAAGTTTGGCCATCCTGGCATCACGTTCACTGCCATTGTTATCGAAGGGAATTGAAAAGTCCGACATGAAGCGCAACGTTTCAACCTTAAACTCAATAAGCCTTTTGAACAGGTTGTAGGCCTTGGTATTCCTGACCTTCTTACGTCCAAGCACCTGTCGTTGTTTTTCCATATAAGCGGTTTCCTTCGTGAGAGCCCTTTGAAGGATTTGGTCGTATATCGTCTCAATGCGAAGCTGTATTGCACCAGGCATTTGAGTCAGACCGGCTGCTTTGTATTTCTTGCAGAAGTGCCAGGAGAGCGTAAGCAATTTCATCAGCCGCAGAGCCAGCTTATTCGCATCCCTATCGACAACTCCCTGAAGCTCTCTCAGATGATGGGCATTACAAAGCACATGCACTGCCGCATAGGCAAAGTAGGACTTCCAATGATCGTGAACCAGAATGCCTGCAAAAGTCAGCAGGATGCCCATTGCATCCATTGCTTCACAACCTCGCCTTTCTGAGAGGTAGTAAAGCGTCCATTGGTCATCTCGCATAATGTGTAACCACCACAGTGAACCGTCAACCCGCATGCCAGTTTCATCCGCTCCTGCAACCGGACTTTCTTGTAAAGCATCGCGGATACTCTGCTCAGTAGAGGCCAGGTTCTCATGGGTATAGGCAACAAAATTGGCAACAGAGCCTGCGCTGACACTCATGCAATAAATAGTATTGAAATACTCAGACACCCGGTGATATGGGATGAAGTGATACTGGTTTAAATGAACAGCCATTGCCTGAGTCACTTCTCCGTATTGAGCAGCGGCTTTCACTCCTTGGGGAAACTCAGCGGTGTTCCGTTTACCACAAGGACATACTTTAACGTCTGCCCAGTACGCGGTAACTTCAAATTCTCCGGGTCTACCTGGATCAAAAACCTGTCGCTCAATGTATTTGGTGGGTTTAATATCGATAAGCGAAGACTGGCAACAGCAACATTTTTCAACCTTCAGATGCCTGACATAATCGGGTAAGGCGACACGTCTCAAACAAGAGCCTTGATGACCTTTCTGGCCACCTGGTTTATTGCCTGAAGATGGTCTAAGGCTTTTGGGGTTCGGTGTTTCCTGTGAGGAGCAGGGGGCTTCTTTGGAAGATGTATCACCTTTATCACTCCCTTTTTTACTGGGCTTTTGATAACCATCTGACGATGGTGGCTTACTACTGTTTTGACTGTTTTTATTAACCCTTTCTTCCAGTTCGCTGCAACGTTCCCGTAAAAGCGCATTCTCGGTCCGAAGCTCTTCATTCTCTTTAAGGAGAGCTTCGGTAAACGGAGTAGCTGGGAAGTCTGGTTCCATACTGGAGATTTGTTAGAAAAATTGAGTATAAGATGATGGTCGAAAAATCAGAAAATTCCAGATTTATATGAAGGGTGCTGAATAGTTACAAACTCAAATGAGTAATATTGGATATTGCACTCACTTGAGATATAGCACCCCATATAAAGCAATAACATCTCACGTGAGATATATCACCCTTTTGAAAAACAATGTAACCAACTGAAATATATTAATTTAATGCACACACCTTCAATAAATCTCAGCTGAGTTATTTGTTATATTCCCAATAACAACAATAACGCTGTACAAAAAAACAGCATTGAATACTGAGCAGCTGTTCATCAGGCACGCTACCGCCAGTCCACTTGTACTTCTGCCTTTTACTGACATCCGGGAGCCCATATATGAAACAGCTCAACAACAACTTTTGTAATATGAGAAGTACGTGATGTGTGCACCATAGCTGGCTAAAACTGAACTAAAGTATCAGATAAAAACGGTCAATTGAAGAATATCCTTTATTATTAATCCATCGCCTTATAATTATCTCAAATTGCCCTGATGATGGACGTTTCGGACTGCTATTCAATGCGGTATGACACCGTCTACTTGGCCTATCCATTTAGGTTCGAGTCTATCGGCTGCTTCATGATCAACTGGGGGAATTTCATCGTACTTCAGAATATACTGGAACAGATGGGTATAAAATTAACGATAACGTACACAGCGATTGCCCCTGAGCATGCTAAAGATGCCATAAGTCTGAACCCGTTTTCCCTGCGTGAACGACAGTGATTGCATAAGAAAAGAGCCAAATACTTTATGAATAGACTTCCGTTCTCGCTGCGCCTTCGCTCCCTTAAGAGAGTTCATGCCATCTCCGAACGGATGAGCAAGATTACGGTACAACGGCCTTCAGCCCTGTTATTACTCGCGGTTTTCCTGCTCTCCGGCTGCTCAGACCAATCCTCACCGGACTATTTTCTTGAGGAATACACCAAACGCCTCAGCCGGGTTACCGATGTCGATCTTCCTGGCCCCGATATCGCCCTGCCAGCCTTGCCGCCATTAAGGCAGCGCGCTTACCCGGCACCCGATATTCGCATAAAAGCACTGGAGGCGCTGGATCTGCTTAAATGCCCTGCACTCAGCCAGGCCGTGGCGTATCGAAACAGCAGCCTGGGCAAGCAGATGCTGCCCTCTCAGCACTATTTTTATGAGAAAACCCTGTTATCGCTGATCCCCCAGTGCATCCGTTTTTTAGAGCAGACGGATGAGGACCCGGAGGTCATTGCCAAACTTCAAGGGGTGTTCACCGAAAAGCAGGCATCGTTTCCCGCCATTGAGTGGAATCTGATCTTTGCCAACACTGAGTTCAGCCGGCAGTTGGAGAGCCAGGGCCGACTGCTGCCTGCTGATGGTCAGACGGGTTTTCAGGGCACCCGGGAAGCACTGAACTACCTGACCCAGCTACTGCCCGATCAAACGCTGGAAGCCCCCTATACCCTGGCCAACCTGGAGAACCATCTCCAACAGGTTTCCGCCTCCCGGTACCTGGGAGCGTTAATTTACACCGCCGCGGTATTAAGCCAGACGCTGAATCACGCGGCCACTATACTGGAGCGTCGTCTGCAGAAAGGGCCTGTCTGCCCAGCGGCCGACCCGGCAGAAGAAGAGAGGTTGCACAATGTCTTCCGGCTGTTTTACCGGGAGAAGGTTCAGCCTTATCTTGCCAGGGTTCATCAGGAAGGCGGCATTATCCGGAATGACGTCAGGCGCCTGCTCTCCTTCCTACCAGCGGCACCCGACGAGGAAGCTCAACGCTATCTCCGTGTGATCACTCAGGCGTCCAACCTGAACAGTCCCTGGTACCGGCTGGAACAGAGCATCAAACACCATACCTCCGTCTGGGGACGATTTCTGGAGCAGTGTGGCAAAACGCCAGCGGTTTCAGATCAACGACCGTGAACCAATCACACGGCGGTTTATGAACACAGAAAAACGGCATCGCTGCTCATTTAATGGGCTTTCTTAATAGTGAGTTTTCTTAAGAGACATGTTTATGCTGCGCCTTTACTCATATTCCAACCCATTACCGACGATACCGGAAGAACCAGAAGCGGCGCAGCTTCAGTTGACTGAAAACCCGGTAACACAGAGTCCTTCTCAACAGACAGTTTCAAAAGCTGACCATCCACCACACCATGAAGGCAAATCACTGATGAATGCCGCTATCTCTGTTATGCCGGATTCAGACGTTACCCCTCACTTAACACCAACGGTCAATGACAGGGAACCCTCTCCCTTTCCCTCCTCTGAGGCCGTAGCCGTTACCCTTAAGCAGGGAAAGAGTTTGTTACAGGAAATTGTCGATCGTGAGCAACGTCGTATCCAAGCCTCAATTGAGAAACATCGTGCCGGTAATCACTCAGAACCCAATAGCGGATTTATAACCAGCCCTCTAAACAAGTTACTTTCAAAGGCCAGCCCTGAACGAAGCCTTGTTCTTAACACCCTTTTGATCGATAGCCAGCACGTTGATAGCACTTATATCATTCCAGATGGCATTAATGCTTTAGAAGAACTGGATCGTATTCAATATTCTGTTCTCACCCCCAATGAGCAGGAACAATCTCAAAGTCCCCCGCATCAACCAACCCGCACTTTTTCTATCAGCCAGTTCCTTATAAACACAACCCACCGCGAAGTCAGGGCAACCGTAAAGCGGAAAACCATGGAGCTGGTAGCGCTTGCCCAGAAGCAGCCTGCTGGTCACTGGCCAGAACCCAACGAACAAGGAGCAGCCAGACCCGAAAGCGCCCTTTCGTTTCCAGCCATTATTCACCAGATGACCGGAACGATGATCGATTCAATGACCGATACCACTATTACCTTTATGATTATTCCTACAAGCAAAAGCCATATTCTTATAGCAAACCTTATAGACCAATTAGAAGAATACAGTGAATCTTTATGGCCTCCTCCCCTATCCACTCGGCAAAAGAAAATCAATAAAGTCTACAATGAGCTAAAACCACACCTTCGAAAACTACATGCCGGTTTCTACGCAGTCCACTTTAATAAGCTGGATCAATTATTCTCCAGCTTTTCATTACAGAAACAATTTAACGAATTACAGGAAAATTCGATCACTGAGCACCGGTGCAAGCTTGTTTATATTGAATAAGGCAATCCCAGCTGATGAGTAGCACAAGCATACATATAACTTCCGCTTCCCGTCACCTGAGAGAGTTGATCTATTCAGCAATAGGGTTAAGCCAAACTCTGAATCATGTCATCGCCTGCAGAAAGGCTCCTGTTGCCTCTTGAAGCGAGAATAATGGATCGCCTGAATTCAATCGTGAATGATGACGACACCACTCAGCATTTGGAATGCGTTAAATCAAGGAGTTAAGCATCACACACAGGTATGGCAACGATCACTGAAACAGTGCAAAAGCTCGATCTCTTCTATAAGCAGTCATTCACTCTCAGTTAGTGTCATGGAATAAATTACATTCAACACCTTCTAAAAAACCGTTCAAAATCAAACAAATAAGAATTGTACTAAAATTTATCTATTAAAGAGGGGTGCTCTCTCAATTTGATAACTGACTCATAGGTTAGCTTCAACCTTTCCAGTCATGAACTCAGACCAAAGTTGTTCCCAGCGCCCCTTACTCTGGATCAGTGCTCTTGTTGTCAAAAGCACTTCCGCTCCTGTTGCTTTCCACCTCATTCCAGAACCACATAATCGTTGCTTTACCAGAGTCTTACAAGCCGCTTCAGTAACTCCTGAACCTATTGGCCAATGGCGTTTAAGCGCCTGATGATAATTCATTAACTGGTGATTGTTTGTAAAATAGCTCACAGCTTTGTAGCGCTTCTCTGTCAGTGCGATTGTCTTTTTCGGGAGCTCGGCTGATTCAATTTCCTGAAGGATTTTTTTGGCTGCTCCACGCTTGTTTTTCAAACTATGTAGCCTGTCTTCAAGCCACTGGTGTCGCTTCGCCTTACTGGTTGGAAACAGTGCTTCCGCTGCTCCAGCTAAATATTCAGATGCATGATAAAAATCGAGTATCTGCCCAGAGGTATGTTGTTTCAAATAACTCCAGTTTTCTCTAGCCCCGTCAGCTACCCCGATGTATGTGGCATTTGGGTAGAGTCGTTTTAGATCTGCAATCTCCTCGTCGAGCTTGCTCATAAAGCTTTGTTTACCATACTCTGGCGAACTGGCTGTATATATCGTGTGGAGCCTGTCTCCATCTGCAGAATATAGGCTCAATGTCCCACACATGGCTTCCCTCCAGCCTTCTTCACAAAGCAGCATGCAGGTTCCATCCAGACCAATGGCTATTGTTTCAACAGGCTCTTTTAGTGGAGGAAGGTGGTAGTGAGTGTCTTGCTGGTCTTCAATTAATGCACCTACTCTGTCCGATAAATGCTTGATATAAGAATTTGAAAGCGTCCTTTGATGGTTGGTCTCAAAATCTTCTTTTACCGCAGGCGCTGGCATCTGGCTGTATTTCCAGGCGATAGACTTGGCAAATTTGGGGGTAGCTGAACCAATAATACCGGCACGAAGATCAAGTGCTGCCAGAGTACTGCCACCTCTGACACCCTGATATACGGAGCGCTCCAAAGGTATACGACCGTATAAGGTTTCATAGTGCTTAAGAACCTTTCCTTTGTAGTTCCACTTCTGCTGATTAACGACGATAGGTTCTTTATTGGGTGATTCAAATAGCCCCAATAACTCTTTTGTTCCAAGCTGCCCGGCTTCATTGAGTGCACGCTGTAAACTATCTTCAAGATTCAGCATGTTGCCTGAATCTATAGAAACTTCAATTTGCAAAACGATGCTTTTGGTAGAGCTGGAAATAACAGAAGCGGGCATGACAGTTAACTATTATGAGTGGTGTTCCCATAGTAGCTGTGAAAATAGAGCACTATTGTTTCAATCATTCAGAGAGAGCACCCTTAAAGAGGTTTATTTAATCTCCTACCATTAAACACGGATGTAAATAATGAAAGTTGGAAATATCATCTCCCAGGGAATTGAAGCCCTGAAATCTTCCTGGAAGAACGAAGCAACCAATCCGGGAAAGCTGAACAGAACCTCAATTCACGGGCTTCCTCCAACAGACGTTAAAAAAAACCTGTTTTCAGCCTTAAAGGGTAATCCGCTAAAAGCGCTTGGCGACTGGGTGATCACCAAGCCTCCACACAGCGAAGTAAAAGCAATCATGCAGGCTCAGCCTGAAAACCCAGAAGCAACGTTAAACAGTCTTCAAGAAAGAATCACCCGGGAAGAGAGCACTCCGCTCCCCCCACCACAGAAGAATCTGCGACAGCTGACAAACCGGGTTAATGACGCTAAAGATGCGGTCAAGCTGGCTGAAAGCTTACAAAAAGGAACCGAACAATTAGCGAAAAATGAACAGCTTAACCAGAATCCTGCCGACTATTCGCTGGAAAACCGTCAGACCAGTGAGTTTGGTCAGCAGGCATTACAGGTTCATCATCAGGCAACATCGCTTGTTAATAAAAAAAGAGCTGAGCTCAAGAAAGCCAGGGGAGATCTAGAAAAGTATGAAAATGCTCAGAACTCAAAGAAAAATATCACCAAAGAAGCCAATGGGTTAATCGATAAAGTCAATAAACTCAATGATCAAAAATCGGTTCCCAAAGATGGGACATCGAAAAGCCATGAGACTCATCTGAACAAACTGGTTGCACAAAAAAGAAAACTAAAAGCAGCGGTTGTTGCTGAAAAAAAGATTTTGAAAAGCATTCCTCATAAAGAGCAGAAGCATGACTATAAACTTTCTGACCTGAAGGGAAAACTTGAGACCTCCATTGAGTCAACCAAAGGTCCTCTAAAACAGCTGGAAAAAGAGATAGACAGAGCGAAGCTGTCACTTAAGTCCGCTAAACTTTCGGAAGAGCGACAGAAACTCCAGGCTAAACAAGATAAAGTGGATAACAAGCTTGGAAAACTGCAGGTAGAACCAGCAAACACTGCGCCTTCCACACCAACACCCAGAGTCAAACAACCCGCTCCTGAGCCACCAAAATCTTCTTCACCAACGCAGGTACAAAAATCAACCACTAAAGGGCCCGCTCCAAAGCCACCGATTACTGCGCCTGCTGTAAATACACAACCACAAAAAGTTAAATACCCTGCCCCAAAGCCACCGGTTATTGATAGTAAACCCATTGAAAACCAACCGGTGGCAAACCCACCAACCACGTCCAGAGCAGACATGGAGTATATCATTGATGTTAAACTCGATTTCTGCTCCATAGATGACACTGATAATCCATACATCTCTGAAGACCAACTGGATGGCATAAAAGGTCTTGTTGATAATGCTATGGAGGACCCGTCAATTAATCTAGAGGATCTGCATGACCTTCTTATGGATTTTCTCGATACCATGAATATAAAGTACACTGCAGACGGTGAAGTTGTAACCGATGACGATAATCAAGAAGGCTCCTTTATTTTTCACGCTGGTAGCAATCTCACCAATGGTTTTGAAAGAGGGTTGGGTCTACTGCAACAAGGACAGTCTTACGAAGACGCGCGGCGCGCCTTCTATCAAGCATTGAGTTAAGGTCAGCCGTCACTGATAAAACACATCAAACTCTAACCGATTGCCATGCATCCAACGCTCTTATCCGAGATTCTTTGATATCGACCAGAGGATGGGGATAACTCTCCCCCAAGTACACCTCTGCCTGACTGCGCACATGTTCAGGAGCCTCCCAGGGAGCAAACAGGTACTTATTCGATAACCCGGAAAGTTCAGGCACATATCGCCGTATATATTCCCCATCGGGATCAAACTTTTGCCCCTGGGTAACGGGATTAAAAATTCGGAAATAGGGTGCCGCATCAGCCCCCGAACCGGCCACCCACTGCCAGCTTGCCGAGTTGCTGGCCAAGTCGGCATCCACCAGACAGTCCCAGAACCAGGCTTCCCCTTGCCGCCATTGTTGCAGCAGGTTTTTGACCAGAAAGGAACCGACGATCATTCTCACCCGATTGTGCATGAATCCGGTCTGCCAGAGTTCGCGCATACCGGCATCCACAATGGGAATACCGGTCAGCCCTTTCTGCCAACGCTTGAGTATTTTGGGGTCGTCCTGCCAGGGAAAGCCGTCAAACTTAGGCTGAAAATTCTGCTCCGGCAGTGTTGGAAAGTGATAGAGCAGATAGTAAGAAAACTCACGCCAGCCCAGCTCCGAGTGAAAGCAGTCCAGGTCTGTCTCCACATTGTTTTCTGTTGCCGCCGCAGCCGATGCGTACCAGACCTGATTAGGGGATACCTCCCCAAAATGAAGATGGGCAGAGAGCTGGGAAATACTGTGTCTGGCAGGAAAATCACGCCCTTCTTTATAGCCACTCAACCCTTTGTTGATAAAATCCCGGAGTTTGTTTTTTGCCGCCGCCTCACCAACACCTCTGCCCTGCTCACACCAGTGGTTATAAAGATTATGATCCCATCGTACCTGTTTTGACGGATCGGCAGACTCATGATTCTGCTCCGGCACAAGACCTTTTGAAGGCAGTAAATCGAGTGTATTGATGTCGTTTTTTGCTGTCTTAGCTACACATTGGATCTTTTTGGGTACTGGCAACGGCTCTCTGGGTGGTTCAGATATCAGGCACCCTTTTCGGTAATAGGGCGTAAATACCTTGTAGGGCGTGCCATCCTTTTTCAACACGGTCCATGGCTCCCAGAGCAGGGAGCCGTTAAAACTTTTGACTTCCAGACCGTCATCACGAAGTGATTGCTTGATGCGCTGGTCCCGCTGGATCCGCCAGGGTTCATAACAGCGGTTCCAATAGACGGCATCCACCTTATATTCTTTTATCAGGTCACGGAGCACTTTTTCCGCATCTCCCTGAAGCACCAACAGCCGATCATTAAGCGATTCGTTCAGTGCATCCAGTGAGTGGTGCAGCCACCAGCGGCTGGCTCTGCCAGAAGCCCATTGGCCCGCAGAGTGATCATCCAGAATAAAGAGAGGAAGCACCTGGCCATTTCCAGCAGCCTCGAACAGAGAGGGGTTATCAGACAATCTGAGATCCTGACGAAACCAGTGAATAATAACCATCTCATCTCCTTAGAATGTGTTGATGGTAGTAAGACCATATCATTAACATCAGCAGAAAGATCACCAGAAATACTGCAGGCATATAAACTGCAGCTGATACATAGTGATGACTGACTAAGGCCAGGCCTGCAGCAATCAGCAGATAGTAGCTGAGTCCAAACAAAGCCCCCGCAGTCCCAAGCTCATCCTTATATTCCGACAGTGCAGAACTGAGCAAATTGGGAACAATAAGACCAAAAGCAATGACCATCAGAACCATGGTAGCAATAACCAGCAACAGGGCCATAAACGGCACGGATGGCAGAAAAAGCGTTACCATCAGCTGAAGAATTGCCCCCAATACCCCAAGACAACTTCCCCAATGAATCAACTGCTCACCAGAGTACCGGGTCAGCAGCTTGCGGTTAAACATGGCACCCAGGGCGCTGCCCATAGCGATCAACACACCGGTTACACCAAATACCGAAACAGAAAAGCCAATCTGCTTAATCAGAAAAGGCCCGAGGGTAAAGTAGCCAAACAGCACCACATTGGCTCCGGCCACCATAACACTGTATACCCGAATTTTCCGATCTCGGATCATTCTCACCAGCAAAGAGCCTTTATTACCCTTTACTGGCTCCTGCCCCGGATGGGTCTCAGGTAAACTTAACCCCGTCCAGAAGCTCATTAATAACGCGGTCCCCCCCAGCATGATAAACACTGCCTGGTAGCCCCCTGCCATGGCGCCTATACTTCCGAGCACAGGCCCGATAGCAAGAGAGAGGAAAATAACGGCCCCCACGGTTGAAAACAGCTTTCCCAACGCCTTGCCGCTGAAGCAATCCCGGATGACGGTCTGGGTGACTACCGAACCGGCACTGATACCGAAGGCCAGTAGAAAGCGGGCTCCCAGTAAGAGCATAAATTCTGAGCTGATGATGGCGCCAGCCGCACCCATGCCATAGCACAGCAGTCCAGCCAGCATGGTGCTTCGTCGCCCCCAATGGTCAGCCAGCCATCCCCAGGTCAGTACACCCAGCGCAAACCCGACAAAATAGATACTCATCGTGAGCTGGGCCATGGATTCAGAAACGTCAAACCCCTGCGCAATCGCCGGCAAAACCGGGGTATAAATCGTTTCACTGAGTTGAGGCAGCGCCAGCAGTATGGCCAGAAGCCCGATACCGGGTCTCGATCGATTCAATACACTGTCCATCATGAATTACTCCATTCATATCATGGATGGCAGTTTGCCAAACCCTCCAATGTCGGGTTATAAACATTAAGACAGAAAACTGTTTCAAAAGGACAAACTGCAGAGCCAGCCATGCCCCAATATGACACTGATCAGGTAGAAGACCCGGATCAACTGGACTGCCCGTTGATGGGGATTGCTGTTGATTCGGGGCCGCATCAGTCAGGAGAGCACAGCCACCAGAAATCCCAGCTGCTCTATGCCGTTCAGGGGGTAATGACCATTACCGCGGGCAACCAGTTGCATATCCTCACGCCAAACCGGGCAATCTGGTTACCTGCTGGACTCAAACACAGTGCAACAACGTCAGGATTTCATTACCGCAGTCTGTACTTCTGCCCACGTTCTTTTAATGACCTGCCGGAAGAAACCTTTCAGCTGAACGTCACAGCGCTTTTACGAGAGCTTATTTTAAGAGTCTGTCACTGGCCTGCTCATTACCCGGAGACAGGGGCTGAGACAAGACTGGCAGATGTTCTTGTTGATGAAATTCTGAATGCAGAGCAAAGTTCATTGCAGCTGCCATTACCTGCAGACCGGCGGTTGCAGGTCGTTGTGCAATTATTAATGGAAACACCTTCTGGCCAGTGGACCATGGAGGAGCTGGCAAAACAGGCTGGTGCCAGTGCCCGCACATTATCGCGACGATTCAGGGAAGAGACCGGGATGAGTTTCAGTCACTGGCGACAACAGTTAGTACTGCTTAAAGCACTGGAATTGTTGTCTGAAGGACGTTCTGTGACCGAGGTGAGTTCGAGGCTGGGTTTTGCCAGTGACAGCGCCTTTATATCCATGTTTCGACGTTTGATGGGTATCTCGCCAGGGCGCTATCTGAAACAATAAATCTCAGAAAGGCAGCTTTTCCCCATCCCAGGCAAACAGGTGTCCGCTGTCCTCTGGTGTCAGCTGATCAATCACATTCAGAAGCTGTTCTGCGGAATACTCCGCCGTAAAGAGTTTGCCTTCAGGTACACCGGACTGAAACGGCATGGATAAATGACTATCAACCGTTCCCGGGTGAAGTGCTGCAATAATTGATGATTTGTTTTTTCTGCCAGTTTCAATGGCCAGGTTTTTCACAATCATATTCAATGCAGCTTTTGATGCTCGGTAGGCATACCAGCCTCCCAGTCGATTGTCAGAGATACTGCCAACTCTGGCAGATAAGACGGCAAATACGTTCTTACGATTTCTGGCCATCCTGGGAAGGAAGTGTTTTGCCACCATAGCAGGACCAGTTGCGTTGATGGCAAAGATACTGGCAAAGTGATCAGACTGAAAGTCTTTGATGGATTTTTCGGGTCTCAGACCGTCACCGTCATGGAGAATGCCTGTTGTGACGATCACCAGATCCAATGGATCTGTAATGTCCTCCACTGCTTTTAAGATGCTGCTTTCGTCCAGTATATCGATGGTAGACAAAAACACCTTGTCAGAATGGTCTTGGTCACGGGGGACTGAGCGACGGTAAGCATAGATTTTGCTGCATTTTGGAGAGCGCTCAAAATACCTGAGAAAAGCCCCACCCAAGGCACCTGAGGAGCCTATGATGGCAATTGTGAGCCTTTCATCAAAACTTCCCAATAAATGATTATTCATCAAATCAACCCAGCGTATGAACTAAATCTTTCTTACGGGAAAAACATACAGATGGGTTATATTTTTGTTGAAATGAGGAGTTATTGAAAAACTGTAGGTCTCACTAGCACACTAAATGCTTAAATTTTATAGTTATTATTGATACTCAAAAGATTAGCCGCAGCCCCGTGGTAAATGCAGATGATCAAATCGAGTCATTAATTGACAATTCATCAACTTGATCATCAAAACAATGAGCAATCTCATAAGAAACATTATCGTGATTATGTCATCTATATTTCATTCAATCACTCAATTCAGGACTATGAATTTATAGGAGCATTAATAAACCACCATAAAATCTTCAGACTCAGGTTCAAAAACAAGCTCTGGATTAATCTCCTCTTTCGCGAAATGATCACCTTCAAATTCAGGTTTTAATTCAGGGTCATGCTCAATACCGAACTCATCTGCACCTGCACCGCTTGATGTATTCTCAAACTCTTTCACTGCAACAGGATACGATTCACCGGAATCAGCGTCTAATTCAATATCACCAGAAATTTCCCTTTCAATTCGCACCTTCACTTTCTCCTCAAGCTCTCTTGCTTGCCGATTCAAATGCTGCCTTGCCTGATCTAAACGAAATTCCAAATCAAACAACCGGTCTTTTCGATCTTCCAATGAAGAAATTATATTGTAATATTGAATATAAAGATGAACAGGAAGCATTAGTATGCTGTGATAATTTTTGAAGGTTTTGTTATCTGAATCAACCACGTGTTTAAAAAACTGTTGAGTTGAAACGCTTCCAGCCAACCATAGGCCTGTTGAAACGACCGCACTTCTTAAAGACAACCACAAAGATTGCCCAAAAGGAATACTGGGCTGAGTATTCTTATAGGCTGTATATCCACTCAATACAGTACCAGGGACAATCATTGCCACTAAATTCAGAACCAAGCTTTTACCCATATCCGATTCATTACTAATCGCAGTAATCGCTCCAGTTGCAACTGCATAAGCGACTGTGGATAAGACTCCATTCACGGTCATTGCCACTGAAGAACTCATACGGCCAACCTGAGTCAACTCTTCAACTTCTTTCTTTAGTGTTTCTATCTCTTCAAGCAGTTGATGTTTTGACATAAGCTGTAAGGCATCCATGTACTCCTGACTATTCATATCATTTCGGTCAACTGACAATTTCTGGGACAGATCGTGCTCTAGCCGCTCCTTCTCATCCAGCCCCTTCATTTCCTCGGATTGAAAAACCAGATCCGTTTGCTGATCAATATTCTCGTTAGCGTATAAATTGCTGCAAAGTAGTACCGATAATATCGGTAGTAGTAATATTTTTTTCACAACTTACTCCTTATGAATTAGATTAAAAATATTTTCAAAAATCATTATATGAAGAAACAAAAAATGCCATTAGCCATCAACCCCCAGTTTCAGGTTACGGAAACCTCAGATTTGTAGGGTAGTAAATAAAATCCATTAAGCAAGAACATAATTGTTCACTT
Organism: Endozoicomonas sp.; assembly: GCF_965196975.1. Lineage (NCBI taxonomy): Bacteria > Pseudomonadati > Pseudomonadota > Gammaproteobacteria > Oceanospirillales > Endozoicomonadaceae > Endozoicomonas > Endozoicomonas sp. Next base: position 876,241 of record NZ_OZ239981.1, on the reverse strand, counting down.
ATCACGGCAATGATTAATCTCTTGGTGAAACCTGAAGTCAGAGCAGACTCCAGCAACAAAAACAACTATCGGCGTATAATCACTCCTGTTTACTAGAACTGAACAAAAGAGAGATCAAAGTAAAGACAGTATATAGATGATCTAAGAAAACTGTTGATTTATAATACATGTAGAAAAAGCTAACTGATAATATCTAACATACAGACCAATTGTTACGGTCGGCTATAAGAGATTCTGGCCTATAATGAAGGCCAGATAAACTTTCTTATTTCAATTTTTCCTAAGCAATCCAGCTATAGTAGTCGAAAAAATACTATCTTAGGACTTTCGCATTGACAGGCAGCTGTAAAAATTGCTAGATCAGCAAAAAATAGCGGATGTCGTCGTGCGTAGAAAGATAACAAGACCTACAACAGCTGGGTGTGATTTGCCGAAATATACAGGGTTTCTATTGTGTGAGCCGAAATCAGCAACCTGTACTCGCCTTAGTGAGATCGGAGATATGTCACACCACAGCGTTAACCGTTTTCTACAACGTGAAGACTTTGCTCCCAATGACCTTTTCATGGAAGTAGCCGCAAGGCTGATTCTTGATGGGGGCACGCTATCGGTTGATGATACGGTGCTGGATAAGCCGTACAGTAACTACACGGCATTCATCGGCTATCATTACTCGGGCAAGCATCATAAAGCCGTCAAGGGCATTAATCTCATAACGCTCTATTACACCGATATCAAAGGCTATAGCCTTCCTGTCAATTTCCGTATCTATGACTCTGCGGACGGAAAGTCCAAAAATGATTATTTTCTCGAGATGCTGAAAGAAGTACTTGTATGGGGCTTACGACCTGCATTTGTTACGGGGGATTCCTGGTATAGCAGTGCCGCAAACCTGAAGACTGTGAAAAACAACGGTCTGGGTTTTATGTTTGCCGTTAAAAGCAACCGTACTGTTTCTATCCAAAAGGGTGACTACCAACAAGTGCAGAGCCTGGAGATTCCTGAAGAGGGAATAACCGTTTGGCTACGTAATTTTGGTTCTGTGCGTTTGTACCGGACGCGGCTAAAAAACGAGCTGCGCCATTACGTCGTCTACACACCCCATGCTGGATCAGAGGTATCACCACAGGTAGGCTTTAATGAACTTCACCTGCACCATTGGGCGATCGAAGAGTATCACCGGGCGCTGAAACAACTCTGCAGTATTGAGCGCTTTCAGGTGAGAGGAAAGCAGCAGGTCAGGAACCATATTTTTGCCTCTATCTTTGGGTATGCCTGCCTTCAGGCCAAGAAAGTATCTGAATCTCTCAGTAGCATCTATCGCGTTAAGAATGATGCGCTCAAGGATGCTATTTGGGACTTCATTAAGAGCTTCTCTGATGGTAAAGACTGGCTGAGACCATCTTTTATCAGAGCTGTCAATGCGTAAGTTCTATATCTTTAATCAAATCATCCCCTAAAGGTTTTAGATCTTTCTTTACTCATTATCTCTCTGGCTTCTTTCGCTGCCTTTTTCTTTTGTAACTCGATCATTGCTTCGTCTAACTGATCCTTCAGCGTAAACACATCATGCTCCAGCTCGTGCCTTCTTGTAATAATGTCTGTATACAGTTTCCATGTGTTATAGGGAATCAATGCTATACCCAAAAGGTGCATCCCATCAGCACCAAATGTATCCGTTCCATCTTTTGACGTGTTTTTGCGAACATTACCAAAGAAATCTTTGAAAGGATTATACTCACCAGCATAATTAAGATAAAACATTGAAGTACCTGATCCTACAGCCCACAACGTTGCAGCCTTGATTGAAGACTTTAACGATGTGAATAAAGTTGATCCGAAAGAAAGGTTAGGCGCACTGTTAAGTGGCATAAGAAGAGCAACAGGAATATTTGGTACTAAAGAGGCGAGTATTCCAACCAATATCTCGTTTTGAGCAAGTTTATTGTCAGTAAATAGCACTGGAAGCCCAGTATAGGCAAGACCATAAACGATTGAAGACAGAACTGCTGATGCAGCTGAGGCTGTTACCGCACTGATAGACCCAACACTTTCAAGCTCATCAATCCTTTCTTGCAACTCACGAATCTGTTCATACAATTCTTCTTCAGTCTTTAGACTCAACGAGTCACGATAAGCTAAGAATTCCTTATTGGACGAAACGGCTGTACTCTCTGGAGCGGAAGCATACAAGTTCAAACAGACAAATAATGATAAGAAAGGCAATAACAGCTTTTTCACAACATATTCCTTATTAATATGTAGATGATTTTATAAATCCAAGTTCGGTATATGATTCACATGCCAAGTTGAGATCAATGTACTGAAACTGGAATATACTTGATGGTAAGAACACAGAAATGTAGTAAAGCACATATTAGCGTCAATAAAGATTTTGTAACCAGATCAATTAATTTAATTTAAGATACGCGATGTGCGACTTTGTCTGAAACTATCTCAAATTACTAGCCCGGATATTTCATAAACTGCCCCGAATCTCGGGCAGGACTTTGTCGCCCTAAGGGATTTTGTGAGGGAGTGCCGTACCGGGGAGTACGGTCGACCGAGCAAAACTCCCTTAGGGCGGCAAAGGACAAGCGAGAACGGGAGCACGTTTATGAAATATCCGGGCTAGCATGATGGTAAGTCCAAGTTGTATCTTCAAAATCACGCAATTATTTGCTTTCCGTTTTTTAATCTTCGGAAATAAGGTTCTCAAACTGTATTGCAGGACGACCAGCAATTATATTCAGATAAGAACCAATATTATGTGCCAGTAACTTCCGAGCGATACGTGATGTCATATGCCATCTATCTCGACAATGGCACTTTTCTATTTCAAAGCGCTCTGTCAATTGACCTATCACTGTTTCTATTCTCCGTCGTACCCGTAATACCAGCTTTACAAACGACTTCGGACGTTCATCTTGCATGTTTTTTCTCAGTGGCGTCTGAAGATCAATACCTAATTCCTGACAATCAGCTTTAAACTCAGGCCTTATATAGCCCTTATCGCCAAGCAAGAGGCCAGAAATGGTCTCGAGCATGTCATAGGCTGCATCACGCTCATCTACGTTCGCTGCGGTCAGAGTAAAACCCACAGGAATCCCTCGTGCTTCAACCAGCAAATGCCCCTGAAAGCCATAGAACTTCTTGTCCTTGGAAGCGCAGTAACCATAACCAGCCTCAGCTTTAAAGATACGGCTCTGTGGTGCACGGGTTCTGACGACAACATCAATCGGAAAACCATCGATTAAATGGATATCTGCATTATCTGCATGCATCATCTGGACTATACGAATTTGCAGTCGTTGTTTCACATGCCATAAGTTGGCGGCCTGTTTGACAAATGCCGAGCGTGAAGGAATGTCAGGAAACAGGTGTCGCCAGTGTCGGGTAAAATACTTCCAAATCTCAGTGTCCTTATGATGCCCAAGCCATTCACCGACAACTTCCATGGTGATCGCTTCACTATCAGTGAGCTTTGGTGGAAACCCTCGAAGTCGCAGTGGTACAGGAAAAAGCTCTTTTACCAAATCGTCGATCAAGCAGTAGACTGTAGTGATAAACTCTTCAACGGGCATGACTGAAACCTTCTTTGCTTTCTACTGCTTTTAATAGCAGAAAGCAGGATCAGTCATGTCTCCTTATGCAAACCTAAAAGTCGCACATGGCGTTTAAGATAATTATTTTTTTACAAATCTCGAAAAGTTCTAAATAATTTATCACATGAAATTCTATTAAAAATAATTACTATGAATATAGATATATAAAAGTACATTCTTCAGAAAACACTTATTTCTTACTCTCTTTCATCTGGTTAAAATTTACTGTTATTTTTGTTCTGCTACGCCAATGACCGTTTTTCTAACCGAACCTGTTGCTCAGCAAATTGTTCATCGAGCGATGAATATTATTCCCCACAATGTGAATGTCATGGATCGAGCAGGTATTATCATTGGCACGAGTTATCAAGATCGAAAGCATCAGGTTCATGCTGGCGCATTGAAAGTGCTTGAGTCAGGCCATGCTTTTGATATTAACGCCTCTCAAGCCACTCTATTAAAAGGGGTTCAGGCCGGTATTAACCGCCCTATTCGCTTTCGTCGTGAAATTATCGGCGTGGTTGGTGTCACCGGTGCGCCTGAGAAGGTCTCTCAATTTGCTGACCTGGTGGTGATGACCGCGGAGCTGATGGTGGAAAACGCTTCAGTTATGTCGGAAATTCACTGGAACCAGCGGCAACGGGAAAATGTGGTGTCAGAAATGATCCACGGAGAAGCAGAGGTTGATGACCTGTTCGAGATCCGTACCCGCAAACTGGGTATTGACCCTCACCTCCCCAGGGTTGCGATGGTCATCAGCGCCAGAACCCATGATGGCCGTGATCTTAAAGTACACGACATTGAACATATACAGCAGCTACTCTGTTATCACCGTCCCGAAAACCTGGTGGCGCTGGTATGCCCGACACAGGCCGTAGTGCTTCATAAAATTGACACTGCACATCAATGGCACCCTGACCAGGTAGATGACTATGTTCAGAAAATCATGGGCAAAATCGAAGCCTATGGGGATATTGATTTCAGAATTGCCGTGGGAAGGTATGTGCCGGGCCTTAATGGGCTTGCCATATCTTATCAAACCGCTCAGGAAGCCCTTCAACTTGGCCTGGAGCTACATCCGGAAAAGTGTCTTTATCGCTATTACGACTATCAAATGGACAGCCTTCTGCTGGAGCTGAACACCAGCTGGAAAGGCCGGGAATTTCAGCACATCATCAAACCCCTGATTGCCAAAGATAACCGCGATACCCTGCAGAAAACGCTTCGCCGCTATATCGACTGCCATGGCGACCCTGGCGTTACCGTAAACAGTCTGCACATTCACCGCAATACGCTGAACTATCGCCTGGAACGCATTGAGCAGCTGACTGGACGTAACCCGCGCCACTTTCACGATCTGCTGTTTCTGCACTTCTCACTTCGCCTTCATGAACTGAAAAACTGCAGGAAAGGTACAGAATGATTGTGCACATGCACAAAAACCTATGAACATTTCCCGCAAAATTCAGTCAATCCCACGATAACAGATGAAACGATTGTTCCGATAATAGCTGGCACTGAAAACTTCTTCATTCCGGTTTATTCAATGATTCAAATCACCACTCTGGGTGCCCTGAGCGGGCTGCTGATCTCCATAGGTCTTATTCTACGACGAGTGCCGCCTGCCTATGGCATGATGATTGGTGCATTTCTCGGTGCCCTGATTGGTCTGGCCAGTCTGGGCGACAGTGTTACGCTCATGATCAATGGCGTAAAAGGCATCACCCCTTCTGTACTGCGCATTCTTGCGGCTGGTGTACTGGCTGGTGTTTTGATTGAATCCGGCGGTGCAGGTGTTATTGCCGAAAAAATTGTTGATGCGGTTGGCGAAGCCAGAGCCGTTATCGCTCTGATTCTGGCCACCATGCTGTTGACTGCTGCCGGCGTCTTTGTCGATGTGGCGGTTATTACGGTTGCACCCATTGCCCTGGCCATTGCCAAACGCGCCAATATTTCCATTCTATCGGCATTGGTCGCCATGGTCGGTGGCGGCAAGGCGGGAAATATTATCTCACCAAACCCCAACACCATTGCCGCCTCTGACGCATTTAACCTGCCACTGACTGATGTCATGATGGCCAATATCATTCCTGCTCTGGTGGGACTGGTAGTCACCTACATTGTGGCCAAAATGCTGGTAAACCGTGGAACCAAAATCTCTGAAGAGATGGCAATCGAAGAAACCAGCCACCATAACCGGCCTTCCCTGCTGGCTGCACTGACAGCACCTCTGGTCGCCATTGGTCTGCTGGCTCTGCGCCCTGTTGCCGGTATTGCCATTGACCCATTGATCGCCCTGCCGGTGGGTGGTGTTGCCGGTGCGCTGGCCATGGGACGTATCCGTGATATCAACACTTTTGCGGTGGGTGGTCTTCAGCGCATGAGTGGTGTTGCCATCATGCTGATTGGTACCGGAACATTGGCCGGTATTATTGCCAGCTCCGGGGTCAGCAACTCCCTGGTTGAATTCCTTAAAGCCTCCGGTCTGCCTGCCTACCTGCTGGCGCCACTGAGTGGCATGATGATGTCGGCGGCAACCGCTTCGACGACAGCTGGCACAGCCGTTGCTTCCAACGTATTTGGCCCTATTATTATTGCCTTGGGCATTCCATCCCTGGGCGCTGCTGCCATGATGCATGCTGGTGCCACAGTACTGGATCACATGCCCCACGGCAGCTTCTTCCATGCGACGGGTGGCAGTGTCGGCATGGGCATCAGTGAGCGCCTGAAAGCACTGCCATGGGAGACCCTGATCGGCTTCTCCATGGCCGCTACCTCAACGCTGATTTATGGCATTCTTCAACTCTGAGGGAACAGACCATGAAAATTGTTATTGCACCAGACTCGTTTAAAGAATGCCTTACTGCAGCCCAGGTAGCACAGGCTATTGAAACCGGTTTAAAGCAGGTTCTACCGGATGCAGAGTACGTTAAAGTTCCGGTTGCCGACGGCGGAGAAGGCACGCTTCAGTCTCTGGTTGATGCCACCGGTGGCAGACTGATTGAAGTACCAGTCACCGGCCCAATGGGAGAGACCGTTCAAGCCAGCTACGGCTTGCTCGGTGATGGTGAAACCGCAGTGATTGAGATGGCCAGAGCTTCAGGTATTGAACTGGTGGCTGCGGATCAACGCAACCCAATGATCAGTACAACTCGTGGCACCGGAGAGTTGATTCTCAATGCGCTGAACCATGGCATCAAGCGCATGATCGTCGGCATTGGTGGCAGTGCGACCAACGATGGTGGCGCAGGTATGATGCAGGCACTGGGCGTAAAGCTTTTGGGTGCTGATGGAGAAGAGCTGCCCTGTGGTGGTGCAGCACTGTCACGTCTAGGCAGCATTGACACCGGCCAGATGGATGAGCGTCTGAAGCATGTTGAATTCATTGCCGCCTGCGATGTGGACAATCCACTGACCGGGGCCAATGGCGCTTCTGCCGTGTTTGGCCCTCAGAAAGGGGCCAGCCCTGAGATGGTTGAACAACTGGATCAGGCACTGAAACACTATGCCAGCCTTCTGGAACGCGACCTGGGTAAAAAGGTTGCGCAACAACCCGGAGCAGGCGCTGCGGGAGGCATGGGTGCCGCCCTGCTCGCCTTCCTGGGCGCTGAACTGAAGCCAGGGATTGATATCGTGATGGACGCCGTCGACCTGGCAGGGAAAGTCATCGGTGCTGACTTGGTGATTACCGGAGAAGGCCGCATTGATGGACAGACAGCACAGGGGAAAACACCTGTGGGGGTTGCACGGATTGCCAAGCAGTTCGACCTTCCTGTGATTGCACTGGCAGGCTCTGTCGGTTCTGGTGTTGAAGCGGTGTATGACCGTGGAATTGATGCTCTGTTCCCGATTGTTCATGGTGCGGTTCCACTGTGTGAGGCTCTGAAAAATGGTGAGGAAAATCTGATCCGGGCCGCGAGAAACCTGGCCAGCACCCTAATACTCCTGCGGTAATTTTTGGCATTAACCACAAAGACACAGAGTCACTGAGCAAAGCCTTCCGCTTTTCAGTGTGGCTCTGTGTCTTTGTGGTATTTCTCTTAGCAGCTCAAATATAAACCCCTTCCCCGCCCAACCATCCAAATAGTGCAGGATGATCCACCCATGCCGATATGGGCTATGAGCCCCTTCATTTTTAAAAGACTCAGCTTTACCCGGGATTGTTCATGGCCAAAGAACCTGAAGATAAAAATCAGCCCGATGACAACAGTGCCAATGTCATCGATATGTTCACCCGCAAACCGCTGGATGAGGCCAACCTTCATCAGATCGTCCGGATAGCCCCGGAACTGGATGGTATGGAAATGCTCTACAGCAATGATGCCAATCCGGGAAAACTCTTCAGCATGAAAATTCTCTGCTGGGCACTGATGAAAGACGGAACTGTCGATGCCCTGATCCCCTGGCTGAATAAGGTAGCACCTGCCCGTGAGCTTAATGACCCTTTAAATGGCCACTGGGAAGGTTATTTTGATCAAGCCCACGACCATGCATTTTTTGATGTACCAGAACACAAAGTTGCGGAGCTCGAGAATGCGGCCAATTATTACCCTCCCATAGAGTCTGATGAAGAAGTGATTGTTCAGGAAATCCCTGACACCATTGGCACCCATGCAATTCTGACCGAGGACCAGTTTAAAACAATTGTTCTGGTTCATGTAACGAGCTGGCGTCTATACAATGATGGCCGGGTGATGGCCATGGTTGCCGATGACAAAAAAGTGGAAAACACCCCGGTATTACCTGGGGATGAGTGCCTCTTTGCCGCTCAGGACCATGAAGACTTCCATTACTTCTTCCATTATGTGATCGCGAATAAAATCAAGCATGGTGATCCGGAGGCTTTAGCGGCATTCACCCATCTTGTGGAAGGATAAATTCTCGCCGGACCAGCCTGCTGTATGAAAAAACAGATTTAAAACCAGGAAGTCTGTGAATAAGCACACAATTGCAATCTGAAATAATCGATGACGTTTAGAAAAAAGGCTTATTCTCCACTTTACTGGTTTTTCTTATAAATATTCATTAATGGCGTACACTGCTACAATTTTACCGTTTCATAGAACAATATCTTGATGGAAAACCTGTCGAAAAACCAAGCTTGCCACCTGGACACTAACATCACAAAAATTTCACTTGATTTATACCAATCGATAAGCAAAATCACTGGAAAAGTCTTTAAGAACCCATGACAACACTTGCATCCCTTTAAACACAGACTAACTTGTTAGTTATCTAAATGAGTCCCTCCATTTTTGATAACGCAAGTCAGATAATATGTTTCATGTTAATCAACAAAAATACAACGTCTCCAGAACCCCATTAAATAGTACCGGTATCTAAAGATATGTATCCGCCCTCCCTGCCGACAACTGGGCCTGATAATCAGGGTACTTCAACAATACCAGCACAAAAAACGTCTCAGGACTTCATTGACCATAAAACAGTAACTGTTGAGCAGGTATTGGAAAAGGGTATCGCCTTTGGATTCAGAGAAGCACACATTCACTATGGACTTGAAAAAAAAAAAGCCGGACTCCAGCGACGATTATACCTACTGTAACCCTAACCCTGAACAAGAATCAGACTTACAGCAGTTTTCATTTAAAACACAAACGGATAAACAGAAAAAAATAACATTTCAGGAAATAAGAAAACAATATTTCAAGCATTTCAAGACAACAACTAATAAAGCCTTACATGAGGTGAGGGTACTCTCTGACATGGGTATCAGTCGAATTCATAATCGCGCACTGGCACTCGATGATTTTTTTCAAAGGACAATTCAAAACTGGAAGACTGAAACTGAATCATTCGTAGAGTTTGTGAGGAGAGAAGACAACTCCTTCCACGAAGAGCATATGAACTTCTTACAGATAATTGCAAACACTCTTAAGGAAAGACCAGGCATTACTAGCAATGAGGGCTGCTACCTGGTAGCACTCTGGGCTGAATTCTCTGTAGCCCAGGCAATTCATGAGTCAGGAATCCCCCTCCCCTCTGATATAACTGAGACCTTCTCCCTGAAGGACTTTCAAAATCTGCAAGAAACGTTTCAGGTCGATGAAAGACGGCATCTAACCAGTAATTCTGATCAATACACTTTTAGAAAAAGAAAAAGAAATAACAGAACACCTCCAGACCAATCCCATCAGCCTACTGAGTCAAAACACCCAAGAATATCTGAAACAATAGAGCCTCCCAACCGATCAGAATACCAGGTTAAAATAGAACCCGTTAATAAGACTTCAACAAGTATTCAACATTCCGTTTTCACACAAAAAGACATGGTTGTCTCAGACCCAAAAACAACCGTAGACAGTGACAAACCCGACCCAACCGAAAATCATTCTGCAGAACAACAAGCTGATAATCAGGTTGATAGTAATGATGCAAGAGATGAAGATAGCATTGACCTATCCTGCCGAGAGAGCCCACTTTCCGACTCTGACTGTTTATTGAGTAAAGCACTGTCTACCAGCAGGAGCGAACACCAGCAGCACGGAGCATCTTCAAGCTTCAGGAGATTACGTGAATCAATGATGCCAACTGCTGATGCTTTAAACTGTGCTAATAGTCTAATCGAGCTCCATGGTAGACTACCAGTGACCAGTATACTCAAGCAGAAAAACGACCACGGGCTAGAATCAGAACAATTACCACAAGATTACCATGCTGGCATGGGAGCCTCTGTATCTGAAGCAGTTCAAGAAATTGAAATGTGTCAACCAGCTGCTGGTCAAAAGATGGAGTCAACCGAAAAATTGCAACCGACTATGGGAGTTGAACACGAGGTTTCAGCGACAGTTGAAGTACTAGATCCTGCAATAGCAACGACAAGCCAGACATCAGCAGCTCCTGTAATAGTACCTGGTCAACAAATGAGTTCAGTGCAAGGATCAGAATACAATCCAGAGTACCCATTTACAATTCAATATCAACAAAGAGAAAAAGAAAAGGATCAATCCATAAAAGAAATATCTAATCTAGCCAGTCAACTACAAGAAGAAATATCATTACTGAATCAGAATTTAGGAAAAAATCATGGAATCAAAGAAACTGACAAAAAGGGCATACTAAATAAGTTACTATCTGCGACCATTGTGCTTAATTCCATAGAAGTACAAAATGAGTAGCTGCTTTTCATAAAACCTGGCCCGGAAGTGTGATCTCACCGGGCCAACGTCGGTGAATTATTTCCAGCCTGCCACAGAACTGCCCTTAAACAGCTCAGCAGCTTTAGCCTCGACGGTATCCGTCTGATAGGACTTAACCAGAGCCACTACTCGAGGATCTTTCTTATTATCTTCACGGGTAACAATAATGTTCACATATGGTGAGTCCTTATCTTCCACCAGCAGGGCATCACGGGTTGGGGTATAACCTGCAGGTACTGCGTAGGTGTTATTGATAAAGGCCATATCCACATCATCCAGTGATCGTGGCAGTTGAGCCGCATCCAGTTCAATAAACTCGAAGTTGCGTGGGTTCTCAATGATGTCTGCCGGTGTTGCTTCCAGGTTATTCACGTCGTTCAGCTTAATGAAACCACGCTGATGCAGAAGAATCAGGGTACGACCTTCGTTGCTTGGGTCGTTGGGAATAGCGATTTTTGCACCATCCTTCAGCTCACTGATGTCTTTCAGTTTCTTGGAGTAGGCAGCAATGGGGTAAACAAAGGTGTTACCAACGGCGACCAGTTTGAAACCACGGTCACGAACCATGCTGTCCAGGTATGGGCGATGCTGGAAGGCATTGGCATCAATACTGCCATCGGACAGAGCGACATTTGGCGACACATAATCGGAGAACTCAACCAGCTCCACATCGACATTATGATCTTTTTTGGCAATATCCACGGCCACTTTCATCACATCGGCTTCAGGACCAGCCATCACACCCACTTTCAAAGGGCCATTCGGATCCTCAGACTGACCACAGCCAACCAGCAACGCTGCTGATGCTAATACCGCCGAACTGGCCAGGATTTTTACTGTTTTTAGAATATTAAAAGTCATTTATTACTCCCAGACTTTAACTATATTCCATCAACAACGTGTATAACCCTGCACGATGTTGATGGGTTCCCACCTATCTATTAATGATTATCCAGTTGTAATCAGTGACTGCGGTCATAGTGCTGCTGAAGACGATCACCAATCATCTGCAGCAATTGCACAAGGGCAATCAATACGACAACTGTTGCCAGCATAATGACACCATCAAACCGCTGGTAACCATACCGTATACCCAGGTCACCAAGGCCACCACCACCGATGGCACCGGCCATGGCTGAATAGCTGACCAGCGTCACCAGTGTGATGGTCATGCCATTAATCAGACCGGGTCTGGCTTCTGGCAGCAACACACGGGTAACAATCTGTAATGGGCTGGCGCCCATGGATTGGGCGGCTTCCACCAGCCCTGAAGGCACTTCATTCAAGGCACCTTCTGCAATTCGGGCAACAAAAGGGATCGCTGCCACGGTCAGTGGCACAATGGCTGCGGTTGTACCAATGGAAGTACCTGTCAGCAGTCGCGTCAGTGGAATAATCGCCACCATCAGAATAATAAAAGGGATAGAACGTCCAGCATTCACAATCCCCCCCAGAACCAGGTTAGCCACCCGGTTTTCCAGAATGCGCCCTTCACGGGTCACATAGAGCAGTACACCCAGCGGGATACCCAGAAGAAAGCTGACTCCACCGGAAAATGCCACCATATAGAGGGTTTCCCAGAGGGCTTTAAACAACAGCGACCATGCATCAGCTGACATAACCAATCACCTCTACCTGAACATTGGCTTTCAGAAACTGCAGGGACTGTTCAATACCTTCAGGCTCACCCATAATTTCTACCATCAAAAAGCCCATGGCTTTTTCATTGACCGTTTCAATATCCGCCTGCAGGATATTAAAGTCCGTATTGAACTGTCTTGCCGCTTTAGTAATCAGCGGCTGCACAACCCCCTGCCCGACAAAGGTAATACGTACAACCGGCCGAGCACCGTCAGAAGGGTCTGACTGGAAGCGGGCTTCAATTTCAGCCACCGGTTTTTCATGAATGGCGCTGCGAACAAACTCTTTTGCCAGATCCGTCTGAGGATTGAGAAAGAACTGTTCCACTTCATTCTCTTCAATGATTTTTCCGAAGCTCATGATGGCCACTCGATCACAGATGGTTTTCACCACATCCATCTCATGGGTGATGATCAGAATCGTGATCTTAAGCTGACGGTTAATGTCTTTCAGCAAAGCAAGAATGGATCGTGTTGTCTGAGGATCCAGCGCTGATGTTGCTTCATCGCACAACAGAACTTTCGGCTTACTGGCCAGGGCCCGGGCAATAGCAACACGCTGTTTCTGTCCACCGGATAGCTGGGCAGGATAGCTGTTTCTTTTAGAGTCCAGCCCAGTCAATTCCAGCAGAGGCAGAACGGCTTGTTCAATCTCTGACTTAGTGGCACCAGCCAGTTCCAGGGGAAGAGCAACATTGTCATACACCGTTCGGCTGGACAGCAGATTGAAATGCTGAAAAATCATGCCAATATTGTGACGGGCCTGACGCAGTGATTTTTCCGAGAGCAGGGTAAGATCCTGGCCATCCACCAGAACCTGACCGGAGGTCGGTTTCTCCAGTAAGTTAACACAGCGAATCAGGGTACTTTTCCCAGCGCCACTGGAGCCAATCACACCGTAGATCGTACCTTCAGGTACCGTTAGGCTTACTCCGTCAATGGCCTTGACCTCTGTGCCGCCAGCGGCAAACACCTTGGTCAGGTTGTTCAATTCAATCATTACAGCTCCTGCCTACAACTGCGCTGGATGATGAGTCGCAATTTCTATACATCTGTTAAAACAGATAGAGTATTTGTCAGATAGTTCCAGTTCAGGAGGTATTTCCTGAAAAATTGCTCCCAGCATTTTCAGGATACCGCACATCCGTGTACATGCCCCGGAAACTGCTCCATGCGTTTCCGGGATACCACACATCCATGCGCATAAAAAAACCACCCTGCTGCTAACAGAGTGGTTTCATAAGGAATTCTTTATTGAAACCCTTCTTTTAGCGGAATTTGTAATGCGCCCGCAAGCCAAGGTCAAATCAGCGCATGAAGCTACAAACTATCCAAAATAGTGATTTCTGTCAACACTCCAGAAAGTGCTCTTAAACTGCAGACAAGATAGCGGTTATCCCTGAAATGCTGCACAGTACGAGCATAATCTGGCGAATCCTTTCCTTTTCCACCTTCTCAGCGACTTTACTGGCCATCCAATGCCCCATTAACACCGCAGGAAAAAGGCATACACCATAGATCAGCTGCTCTTTTGATAACAGATCATTAATCCCCAGCATAACCAGTGAAATAAAACTGCCAACCACAAAAAATACCGCAAGGTTGGCTCTGATCCGGTTGCCACTTTCATTTTGTAACAACAGAGCCATGGGTGGCCCACCTATAGAGGCCGCAGTTCCCATCATCCCCGAGCACAGACCCGCACTGAACAGAGTAAATGGTGTCGTTTTCAATTGATAGGGAAAAAGGCTACCGACAACCGCCAGCAATACAGCCCCTCCCAACACAAGACTTAAGTGCTGGATACTGACCAGCGTGAGAATCAATACCCCAATCATGGAGCCGGGAACCCGGCCCAGCAGGGCATACCCCAGAATTGAAACATCGATCTCACTGGCATAACGTCTGGCGGAAAGAGCACCGATCGCCATACCGGAAAAAATCAGAGGTCCGGGAACCAGAGCGGGATCAATCTGATAAAGAAAAGGTGCGGCAACCACTGCCATGCCAAAGCCGATGGTTCCCTGGACAATAGCTCCCAGGCCAACAACCCCCATAGCAGCAATAATCTGCAGAAGTGACAGTTCCATTCAACGACATCCAGCAAAGACCTTAGAAATTACGCCTGGCTCTGCTATATTGTTTTTTCGAATAAAAAAATAAGAATAAATTATATATAGATAATGTCAGACAAAACATACGTACTGGTAATTTTTTACCTGTAAGCACTTAATAACTGGACAACCGACGTTTGTCTTATTTAATAAAAAGGGAAGGAACATTTTTTAATCAGACATGGCTTATTTTTTACTTTTCAAAAAATTACGCCTTGCAATAACGAACAGATGTCGTCAGGTATTTTCGCAGTTTATCTGCCATTCATACGTCTTCACATGATTGGCTGCCCGACGTTATCCCACATGTCCCTAACACCCATAACCAGCATGGGCAGGTATTATTATGGAGCTCTTCTTCAAAGACTTTATTATGCTCTGGTCAACCATTGATCCTGTAGGCACCCTGGCACTTTTCACCGGGCTGACCGCCCGATTATCAAAATCACAAAAACGCAGGGTAGCTCTGAAAGCAACAACGTATGCCTTCGTTATTCTTCTATCAGCCCTAGTGCTTGGACAGATTATTTTAAAGGCAATGAGCATCCAGCTGATCTCCCTCCAGTTGGCAGGAGGCATCATCCTGTTCCTGTTTGGTCTGCAAATGATTTTCTCTGACCCTGAAGAAGGCTCAGGCTCTCGGGAGCCTGGCCACCAACTTGCCGTATTCCCTCTGGCAGTCCCTTCCATTGCCAGCCCCGGGGCAATCATGGCAGTGATTGTTCTGACGGATAATCAGCTCAAAACCTTTAGCCAACAGGCCATGACAGCCGGCGCCATGACGTTGGTTCTTATGGTCACCTGTGGCCTGATGCTGATTGCCGACCGTATTTTTCGTGTCATTGGACACAATGGTTCGGCCATTATCATACGGGTCATGGGTATGGTACTGGCTGCACTGTCGGTAGAACTGGTGATGACAGCCCTTGGAGTTCAGCGCTGGATGGGTTAACTCTCCAGCCCCATCATCGACTTGTAGTGTTTTCTGCAAACGGATAGATAGCTGTCATTACCGCCTATCTGCACCTGGCTGCCACTTTTAACCGGATTACCATCTCCATCAAGACGCAGCTGCATATTGGCCTTTTTCTCACAACACTTGCAGATGCTCTTCAGCTCTGTCAGCTCATCAGCAATGCTGAGCAGAACCTCACTGCCGGCAAACGCCTTGCCAAAAGCATCGGTACGCAGACCAAAACAAAGTACAGGAATACCCAGCACATCAACCACATCGGAAAGCTGCCATACCTGCTCTGGTGTCAGAAACTGTGCTTCATCTACCATAACGCAGGCAATGTACTCTTCACTGTGCTCTCTGGCGATCTGCTGCTTCAGGTTATCATTCTGGGAAATGGCCACAGCTTCACTTTGCAGGCCTATTCTTGAGGTAATTTTTCCTACACCAAAACGGTCATCAATGACCGGAGCCAGCAACAACACCCTTTTACCGGCACTCTCATAATTATGAGCAGACTGAAGAAGGTATGTACTCTTTCCCGAGTCCATGGAAGAAAAATAGAAATAAAGCGAAGCCATTACACTGTGATCCTTGGTGTCGATACATAATTATTCCGTCATTGTCGCTTTATCTCCAGAGAAATTACCGCACCCCTGTTTCGGAAGATGACGCTTGTTCTAACTATAGAAGTTTCTCAAAGTTTGCTAGCCTTGCCCTCTCTACACTAAACCACCAGACTGAATGAAACTGACGCCCCACCAACAAACGGTTGCCAATCATGATCAGGACCATGCCCTCTGTATTGCGGTGGCTGGCTCGGGGAAAACCTCAACGCTTGCTCAACTGGTCAGTAATCTACTGCAAAAAGGGGCAGATCCACGTCGGTTGATGGTGATGATGTTTAACAAAGCGGCACAGATCGACTTTTCAAAAAAACTTCGAACGCTGGCCAGCTCCCAGTTTGCAAGCCTGCCGGAAAATCAGCTGCAGCTCCCCGAAATCAGAACCTACCATGCAACCGGTCTGAAACTGCTCAGAACACTGGAAGGCTGGCAGATAAGAGCCCCCTATAACAAACAACCGTTATCTGAAAAAGTGGTAGAACTGCAGGTCAGGACACTGATTCTGAAATTGGCACCAGAAACCATTAAGGAGCGCATTCGCTCGGATGCTGCCCGCCTGATCGAAGCTGCCATCAGCTTTATTGAATCGGTCAAAGCTCATTTGACCAGTCCAGAGCTATGGTTTGAACAATCCGGTTATACAGATGACTATCGATTTTTCATCAAGCTGTTTCATCAGTTTGAACAATGGCGCCACCAGCAGAAATCGATCACCTTCACCGACATGCTCTACGATCCGGTGAAACTGATCCAGGAACACCCGGAGCTGATTCCCAAAGTCGCTGATAAGATGGACTTTATCATCGTTGACGAATATCAGGACACATCAACTCTACAGCACCAGTTTACCCGGCTGATTGCCGGACAGCGGGCCAGAATGATTGCCGTCGGGGACCCTGACCAGACCATCTATGAATTCGCCGGAGCGAATATCGACAACATTCTGAACCATTTTCAGCAGGACTACGGAGATAGCGGTGAGGTCAAAGAGCTCACCATGCCCCATACCTTCCGCTATGGTCACAGCATTGCCCTGGCAGCCAGCCACTTGATCAGTCAGAACCGATCCCGCAAAAATGTTCTCTGCATTGCCCATCCGGAAAACCCTCCGTCACTGATTCGCCTCAGCCAACCCGGATCAGACGACAGTCGCTTTGTTGTTGAATCACTCATGGAGTATCTGGCGTCAGGCACACCACCAGAAGATATAGCCATTCTGGTGCGAGTCTGGGCTCAGGCAGTTCCCATTGAGCTGAACCTTCTGGAGATGGGGATTGCCTACAGCAGTGACGGCCCTTCCCTTTTTCAACGGCCGGAAATTGAATCATTGATCGATGCAATGGCTCTGGCCAGTGGCGGATTTGCCGACTTTCTGCCCGAGGTTCGATATCATAAGTTAGCAAGGCTTCTGACGCTGCCTCATGTCGGCCTGAAACAGCAGCATATTGACTGGCTTTGCCAGCAGCTGAAAGACGAAAATCACCAATTTGGTAAAGCTCTGGGAAAGCTGGCACCCAAAATTAAAGACATCAGTGACTTTCAGGCTCGAAAACTGGCACAAAGGGCAGAACTCTTCACATGGCTGGAGCATAATGGCAGCAAACATAAGGCTCATACGCTGATCGCCACGTATATTCAACAGTCTGAAATATACGACAGCCTAAGGTCCATGAGCCTGAATGAGCAACGAACGGATGAGCAGATTCTTGCCATCAAAGGTTTTCATCGTTTCCTGAAACAGCTGAATGAAGACACTGCCAACTGCTGCCTGCATATCGCTGAATTAATCGAGAAACGGAAGCAACAGAAAAGCCAGCGACAGCGATCCAGCCATGGCATCACTCTCAGTTCCTGTCACCGCTCCAAAGGGTTGGAATGGCCTGTTGTGTTACTGCCTGGACTGACCCGTCAATACTGGCCGTTCCTCAGGGAAGATGAAATCGCTACCCTTTCCGCCCAGAAGACCAGTAATGCGATTGAGTCTGAGCGCCGCCTGCTCTATGTAGCAATGACCCGAGCAAAGCAACAGTTACATCTTTTTACGGCGCGGGGAAATCTGACAAGTATTCCAGGAAAGCATTCATGCTCATCTGAAGTCCAATCCATTACAGCCAGAGAGCATCAGGACCGGATCAGTCCCTTTTTGCTGGAAATGAACCTGCCCCACGTCTTATCACTGGGCAACCTGCTCCATGAAGATGCGGATGAAGAGCTGGCCGAAGCCATTGATAAAATTGGCCTGACACCAGTATCAAGGCGATACCTCAGCTCAGCTCGCCCAGCTCTGATCGAAAGACTGAAAACAATCCCCAATATTGAGACAAACAGCAAATCCACTGGCTCTGCTTACAATGAAGCCAGTAATGCCAGAGGCAGTGCTTCTGACGGTCCATGGCAGCTCAAAGCCATTATTGATCATGCCATCTTTGGCCGTGGCGAAGTTATTGAAGTTAATGACAGCAACTTCTCCATCCGTTTTGACAGTCGACAGCATGGTGTAAAACGCTTTGCCCGGATTGAAGAAGTTCGGCACTTATTCAGAACTGTCCAGTGCTGAGCCTTTACCCAGATCACAACGTTTTTTTGAGAAATACTCAAACAACTTTGTAAGCCTGGTGTAACGGCCGGATTTAATGAGCAAACTGGGCTTTGTTGAACCACCGCTTTGCCTGATCAGATACATTCCAATGCTCTCATTTTCAGGTACGAATACGATCTCACTTTTGGACGCGCCTTTTTCAAACATTTTTTCACTGACCAATAAGCCAACCTCCATTCCATTTTTTGCCAACTTCCTGGCGTAGCGATATTTTCCCTGCATCATCCGGTCAGATCCTATTGCCTGATACATATAGATAGTTCGCCCAAAATACATCAAGAGCTGAGAGGCTGTAGCTATGTCACTGGAATCCTGAGACTCAGCCCCATCCTGCTGTAGTAGAAAGACCTCTCCTTCAAACTTGGAGGGAAGAAGACCATGACTGTGACTTACCTGTCCCAGAATCAAAAGAAGCAAACAACAGAACGATCGTAAAGCAGCACAACACATAGTCTGTAAAAAATTATTGTTACTGTTATTGGACAAGCAGTTAATAGTAGCTGGAAATTTGTTAGTGACTTAAAAAATATACAAAACAATGTTTTTGTAATAAGCCAAAAAGCCGTTGTTTCCGGAATTTCAATTATACTGATTCCAGTTTTATTCCAATCGGGGTGCCGCTGGTGTTTTCATCAATGAAACAAGCATCACTTGCTTTGGTACTATCAACCGTTGTTGCCTGCTCGTTTGTCGATACGCAAGAGCATCCAAAGAAAGACGCCTCGTTTATATACCCCGATACACTTCAGGAGAAGCCCGGCTTTACCAATATGGCAACGTATGGCCAGTTTATGGGCTGCCAGGCTGGGAAAAGAAATCGTGGCGGACCACAGGATGGCTGGGTAAAGTCCCCTTCCCTTCCAGGCTCCTATGAAGATTACCTAAGCGGTTGGGAAGCCGGATTCAGAAAATGCAGGAAAGAGCAGGGTCCCGAAGAAAACCCGGGAGGCCCCATCGTCCCCCCAGGTGACCTATACCCTTGAATCAGATCTTTGGAGCGACCGATGTTTCTATTCATGAAACGGGCATCAATTTTCCTGATGCTGCCAGTACTTTTTGCCTGCTCTACCACTGATCAACCGATGTCACCGCAGAGAAACATGCCCCCTCCGCCGGATATCACGCAGGACAATACGCTTTACACCAATATGAGGACTTATGGCCAGTACATGGGATGCAGCGCAGCAGAAAGAGATGAAGGCCTGCTCCAGACAGGATGGGAGCAGGCTCCAGAACTGCCAGGCACCTACGAAGAGTATCGCAGTGGCTGGCAGGAAGGGTTTAATAAGTGCCGAATAGGACTGGGGCCTGTGGTGCCTCCCAGTGGGGCTTATCCATAGGCAGCTTTTTAAACGACTTTTTCTTTTATCTGCGCCGTCCTTTTTTCTGACGGGCAGAGGAGCTCTTTGATGTCCTGGAATTGCGGTTATCCCACTGACCACCCCAGGCTTTCTGGAAGTCACCCTGCGAATGTACCCGCTGCCCCGACCTTCTCTGTCCCTTGCTTTCTTCTTCTGGAATCAGCTGATGCTTGCCGGGACCAATCAGGTCAGAACGGTTCATATCCCGCAGCGCCTGACGCAGGAAGGGCCAGTTCTTTGCGTCGTGATAACGGAGAAATGCCTTCTGCAGACGACGCTGATCCAATGTTCTTGGTGTATACAGCCGGGGGCTCTTGTAGCTGACCCGCTTCAGCGGGTTCTTCTCAGCATGATACATGGCCGTCGCCAGTGACATGGGTGATGGATAGAATGTCTGCACCTGATCCACACGGAATTTGTTTTTCTTCAGCCATAGAGACAGGTTCAACATATCTTCATCCTCACAGCCAGGGTGAGCAGCAATAAAGTAAGGAATCAGATACTGCTTTTTACCCGCCTTCTGGGAGAAGTGCTCAAACATTTTTTTAAAGGCATCATAGGTCCCCATCCCCGGTTTCATCATTAAATCCAGGGTGCCTTTTTCAGTATGCTCCGGCGCAATCTTTAAATAGCCACCTACATGATGCGTCACCAGCTCTTCCACATATTCCGGGTCTTCCACGGCCAGATCATAGCGAAGGCCAGAGGCAATGGCGATTTTCTTAATACCCGGTATAGCCCGGGCTTTCCGATAGAGTTCAGTGGTCTGCTTGTGTGATGTTTTCAGGTTTTTGCAGATCCCGGGGAAGACGCAGGATAGCCGACGACAGCTGGCCTGAATCTGATCATCCTTACAGTTCAGATGATACATATTGGCAGTCGGGCCACCCAGATCAGAAATCTGTCCGGTAAAGCCTGGCACCTTCTCGCGAATATCCTCCAACTCTGCCAGCACCGACTCATGTGAACGACTCTGGATCACTCGCCCTTCGTGTTCCGTGATCGAGCAGAATGAACACCCACCAAAACACCCCCGCATAATATTTACAGAGGTTTTGATCATATCGTAGGCCGGAATTTTGGCATGACCATAAGACGGATGTGGTCGGCGCTGATAGAACAGACCAAAGACACCATCAATCTCAGGCGTTTCCAGCGGGATTGGTGGCGGATTGACCCAGAGTTCACGGTTGCAATGCTTCTGTACCAATACCCTGGCATTGTGCGGATTGGATTCCTGATGCAACACTCTCGAAGCATGGGCATAAAGTGACGGGTCATTGCGCACTTTTTCAAACGAAGGCAGTCGGATACAAGTCGTTTCAGGGTTCAGCTTTTCTTCACGATGCAGTGGCATCGGAATAATCCGCACCGGCTGAACCTCATTAATGGATGCACTCTCTTCGGTTTGACAGCTTTCTTCTTCTTTATAGTCGTAGGGGCTGGATCCAAATGCTTCCTGCAGAGAACTGATATCCCGTGGCCAATCGATTCGGGAAGAGTCGATTTCTGTCCAACCACCAGGCACCTGCGGCTTCACAACCACGGTACCGCGAACATCATGGATATCTCGAATATTAACCCCGGCAGCCAACCGGTCGGCCACTTCTGCCATGGCCCTTTCAGCATTGCCGTACAGCAAAATTTCTGCGGTTGCATCCACGAGAACTGAACGTCGAACCTCATCACTCCAGTAATCATACTGAGCTATACGGCGAAGACTGGCTTCAATCCCCCCCAGAATGACCGGAACCTCACTGTACGCCTCTTTGCAACGCTGGCTATAAACAATCACCGAACGATCTGGCCGCTTGCCGGGCTCCGCATTGGGTGTATAAGCATCGTCATTACGAACTTTCAAATCAGCCGTGTACCGGTTGATCATGGAGTCCATATTGCCGCCGGTCACACCAAAGAACAGGTTGGGTTTCCCCAGACGCTTGAAGTCTTCAGCATTGCTCCAGTCTGGCTGGGCAATAATCCCTACACGAAACCCCTGAGATTCCAGAAAGCGGCCAATAACGGCCATACCAAAGCTGGGATGGTCTACATAAGCATCACCAGTCACAATAATGATGTCGCAGGAGTCCCAGCCCAAATCGTCCATTTCCTGGCGGGACATAGGCAGGTACGGGGCTGTGCCATAACACTCTGCCCAGTACTTGGGGTATGAAAACAGGTCAGGGGCAGTTTTTGGTGTGGGCATGAAGTCTTCGGTGCTGTGATGAAAAACGGGCTATTTTCACAGAAATCGCCCGTCAGTCCTACCCCGGTATTTAAATCATGCAGTGATGATTATCGAAAGCCTGATAAGAAAAAACAGAAAATTACGTTTCAATTCATCAACAAAGCGAAGATTACTGCCCTTTATCTTCTCTTTTTACCAGCTCTCTCAACTCTCTTTTTAATATTTTCCCAGTGGCACTGAGCGGAAATTCCTGAAAAATTCGAACATATCTTGGGTATTTGTAGTCGCCCAGTTGCTGCCTTGCCCAGGTCTTAACCAGCTCAGGGGGAAGTTCGCAACCTTCATGCAGAATCAGGCAGGCCATAATCTCTTCCACATAATAATCATCAGGTACACCAATAACCGCCGCCTGCATAATGTCCGGGTGTGCCAGTAATACTTCCTCCACCTCCCTGGGATACACATTAAAACCACCGCGAATAATCAGATCCTTCTTACGGTCAACAATGTAGTAGTTACCCGCTTCATCTCGATGGGCAATATCACCCGTATAGAACCATCCACCCTTCAGCACCTCAGCAGTCTGTTCCGGCTTGTTGAAATACCCTTTCATCACGTTATGGCCACGAATGGCCAGCTCACCATCCTGACCAAAAGGCAAAGCATTTCCTCCATCATCAATCACTTTTAGTGCGACACCAGGAATGGGCCGGCCAATGGAGCCGGGAATGCGTTCCTGGTCCAGAGTATTAAAACAAGCTACCGGCGAAGTCTCTGAGAGACCATAGCCTTCAAGAATGGTGACCTTAAAATTGCCCTCAAATGCCTTCATGACTTCCAAAGGCATAGGACCTCCACCACTGATACACAGCCTCAAACTGTCGGTAATGATTTGCCGGTCATCCTTAGACAACTCAGCCTCAGCACCATTCAGGGCAATATACATGGTGGGTACACCAGCAAAGAAGGTAATCTTCTCCTGCGCCAGCAGTTTCAGTGTTTTCGAAGCGTCGAAGCGAACCATCAATACCATTGTGGATGCTGATGCCACGGCATGAAGCATATGCGCTGTCTGTGCAAAAGTATGGAATAACGGCATAACCACCAGGTGGGTATCATTCACATCCGTCATCAAAAGGTCTGAACAGATCAATGCGTTCATCGACAGATTATGGTGCGTCAGTTCAGCGCCTTTTGGCCGGCCAGTTGTGCCAGACGTGTAGAGAATCGCCGCCGTATCGTTTGCCCCTCTATCCTGTGGGTCGTCCAATGCGCTGCCTGAAAGCAAAGCTGAGAGAGTCGACTCACCTCTCCACTCCTCCGTTTTAAGGTCTCCGGTAATCGCAAAAAAGTGTTCGCAACTGCTTACCTGCTGAAAAGCCTCCAGCCCAAACTGCCCCAGTGGCAGTTCATCCGAACCTTCGAAACACAGAAAGGCAACCGCCTGACTGTCTGTCAGGTGGTAAGCAATTTCCTTAGGCTTTAATAGAATGTTCAGGGGCACCACAGCGGCACCGGCACTGAGAATCCCGTAATACACCATCAGGAACTGGGGAATATTGGGACAGCTCATGGCAACCCGGTCACCGGGTTTTATGCCCTGTTGCTGCAGTCCTTTACCAATACTGGCTGCTGCATCTTTTAAGACCTGATAACTGATTCGCAGGTCACCAAACACAATGGCAGTTTTATCCGGATAGACAGCAGCACTCCGATAAAGGAAATCAGCAAGATTGGACATAAAACCAGCACCCTAAAGAGAATATCAAATGACTCCCTTCAGAAAGTAGACAGCGACCTGTGAAAGCTCAAACCAGGTTATTAAAACAAACTGGTCTGAGACGTAATGATTTTGTCAAAGTCCATATCCACAAAAGGCAGGATACCGTCCGCAATGGGCTTTAGCTGTTTGGCAACATAGTGCTCATAATCAATGGCACTGTTTAGATATTCGATAGACTCTGGGCCATTAACCGTAATGAGATATTGAACAGAACCTTTGTTCTGGTACTGAAGAGGCTTACCTGCTGCCCGGTTCTGATCATCAGCCATTCGCGCAGCACGAACCTGAGGAGGAACATTTTTCACGTAGTCATTCAAACGGCGACGTAACCTCTTCTTATACACCAGTTGATCGTCTTTTTTCCCGGCTCTGACAGCTTCAACTGTTTCCAGTATGTAGGCTGAAGGATCACGGCCTGCAAATGTCAGTCTGAGCAACTCGGCCTGAAATTCCCGTGCAATTGACGTCCAGTCTGACCGAACGGTCTCAAGCCCCTTACAAATGAGCTCTTCACTGCCTTTACCCACTTTCAAACCCGCATAACGCTTCTTGCTGCCCGTTTCAGAGCCACGAATGGTCGGCATCAAAAATCGTCGATAGTGGGTTTCATACTCCATCTCCAGACAGGACGTTAACCCATAGGAAGTCATCAACAATGCTTTCCATCGATCATTAATTTCTGCGGCAAGGCTCTGCCCAATCTCATCAGCCTCAGCATGAGAAAGCGTTTCGCCCAGCAGAACAAAAATGGAATCCGTATCACCGTAGATCACCTGATGCCCCTGCTCTTCAACCCACCGGGAGGTCTGCTGCATGATCTCATGGCCGCGCATGGTGATGGAGCTGGCCAGTCGGGTGTCGTAAAAGCGGCAGCCGCCAGAACCAAGAACCCCATAAAAAGAGTTCATCAGGATTTTGATCGCCTGAGAGCGAGCGCTGTCTTTTTCTGCCTTGGCCTGATCCCTCTGTTGCCAGAGCTGAGTAATAATCTTAGGTAAAAAATGCCGCTCTCTGGAGAATACAGCCCCTTTAAAACCGGGAATCGCATGATCAGGGTCTTTCAACCCTTCCACCAGCCCCAGAGGATCAATCTTGAACGTCCGGATAATGGAGGGGTACAGGCTTTTAAAATCCAGAACCAGCACATGACTGTATAAGCCCGGCACTGAATCCATCACATAGCCGCCTGGAGAAGCCAGGCCTCCATCATCAGGAAGATTCGGCGCTACATACCCGGCTCGATGCAGTTTCGGCAGATAGAGATTGGTAAAAGCCTGAACGGAACCACCAATTCGATCCAGCTCCAGCCCGGTCAGTTCACTGCGTAACCGGAGAAAATCCAGCAATCGCGTTGTTTCAAATATCTCCGTTACCAGACGACAGTCTTCCAGATTGTATTTCGCCAGTTTCTGCTTATTGTGATGAAAGTCGTGAGTAATTTCGCTCATCCGATTACTCACGTCGTTAATGGCTTTTCCCTTACCTAACAACTCCCGGGCAACCGATTCCAGGCTGAAGCTTTCAAAGTGCCAGGTGGCAGACTTTAATGCATCAATGCCATCAATCACCATACGACCGGGTATTAAAACATAGCCTTCACCAGCATCACTGTTTCGCTCCCGCCAGCTGGCAGACTGACGACCTCGACCCAGCGTTAATGACATTCTGTGCAGGGTCGCACGCTTCAATAAGAGCCGGAAATCGAAGTTAATCACATTCCAGCCAATGAACAGATCCGGATCGTACTGTGCTACCTGCACTTCCAGTGCTTCAAGCAATGCCCGTTCATCAGCAACCCACAGAATATCGATACCTTCCGAGTGATTATCTGTTGAAGGCTTTTTATATGCTGAAGGTTTTTCATCCGCTGAAGGCTCTCCAATCATGATGACCGTCGAGAGGTTCTCCCCATAGAGACCGATTGAGTAAAGCTCTCCTCTGGCTGAACACTCAACATCCAGAGAAATAACCCGAAATGACGGCACATAGTAGGCTGGGCGGATACGGGCATGACGATACTCCAGAAACCCCAGTTTCTGTATCGGCTCACCGGTAAACGCCAGAGGCCCATAGGTAAAACGCTCCATCAGGTAGCGGTCATGGAGGCGGATATCGGCTTCATATATGGGCAGAGAGTCAGAACTGAGTAACCGCCGAGCTCGCTGGCTGCTATCAACGGTATTGAAGTAGAGTGCTGTAACAGGCTGATGATGAAACGTGGTCAGTTCCAGGTGCCGAAGGGAAAAGGTTATCTGAGCATGGTTCAGCAGCGTTTCAGCCTGTTTAAACGCAGCCGTTTCTACAAAAAAGACGGGCTGCTCCCCTTCGATAACCAGACATACCGGCTGGTCATCGGTCACCAGCCAGAACAGCATTTCAGTCTGGTTACGCCGGTCAGAACTCTGCCTGCTTAATAGAAAACCTTTTTGTCCTGATGCCATTCTTAAGATTGTGAAAAATGAAGGTAACTATTCAGCACCCAGCAAAGGCGTATTGTTGTAATTTCGAACCGCTTTAAGAAGCGCCTGAAATATGTTCAACCCCTGCTTTTTAGCAGATGATAAATAGCTTCGGATTCGGGTAAACATGGTACCTCCGTCTTCGCTTCTGAAGCAGCCTGAGATCTTCTGCTTAAGTTTGGCCATCCTGGCATCACGTTCACTGCCATTGTTATCGAAGGGAATTGAAAAGTCCGACATGAAGCGCAACGTTTCAACCTTAAACTCAATAAGCCTTTTGAACAGGTTGTAGGCCTTGGTATTCCTGACCTTCTTACGTCCAAGCACCTGTCGTTGTTTTTCCATATAAGCGGTTTCCTTCGTGAGAGCCCTTTGAAGGATTTGGTCGTATATCGTCTCAATGCGAAGCTGTATTGCACCAGGCATTTGAGTCAGACCGGCTGCTTTGTATTTCTTGCAGAAGTGCCAGGAGAGCGTAAGCAATTTCATCAGCCGCAGAGCCAGCTTATTCGCATCCCTATCGACAACTCCCTGAAGCTCTCTCAGATGATGGGCATTACAAAGCACATGCACTGCCGCATAGGCAAAGTAGGACTTCCAATGATCGTGAACCAGAATGCCTGCAAAAGTCAGCAGGATGCCCATTGCATCCATTGCTTCACAACCTCGCCTTTCTGAGAGGTAGTAAAGCGTCCATTGGTCATCTCGCATAATGTGTAACCACCACAGTGAACCGTCAACCCGCATGCCAGTTTCATCCGCTCCTGCAACCGGACTTTCTTGTAAAGCATCGCGGATACTCTGCTCAGTAGAGGCCAGGTTCTCATGGGTATAGGCAACAAAATTGGCAACAGAGCCTGCGCTGACACTCATGCAATAAATAGTATTGAAATACTCAGACACCCGGTGATATGGGATGAAGTGATACTGGTTTAAATGAACAGCCATTGCCTGAGTCACTTCTCCGTATTGAGCAGCGGCTTTCACTCCTTGGGGAAACTCAGCGGTGTTCCGTTTACCACAAGGACATACTTTAACGTCTGCCCAGTACGCGGTAACTTCAAATTCTCCGGGTCTACCTGGATCAAAAACCTGTCGCTCAATGTATTTGGTGGGTTTAATATCGATAAGCGAAGACTGGCAACAGCAACATTTTTCAACCTTCAGATGCCTGACATAATCGGGTAAGGCGACACGTCTCAAACAAGAGCCTTGATGACCTTTCTGGCCACCTGGTTTATTGCCTGAAGATGGTCTAAGGCTTTTGGGGTTCGGTGTTTCCTGTGAGGAGCAGGGGGCTTCTTTGGAAGATGTATCACCTTTATCACTCCCTTTTTTACTGGGCTTTTGATAACCATCTGACGATGGTGGCTTACTACTGTTTTGACTGTTTTTATTAACCCTTTCTTCCAGTTCGCTGCAACGTTCCCGTAAAAGCGCATTCTCGGTCCGAAGCTCTTCATTCTCTTTAAGGAGAGCTTCGGTAAACGGAGTAGCTGGGAAGTCTGGTTCCATACTGGAGATTTGTTAGAAAAATTGAGTATAAGATGATGGTCGAAAAATCAGAAAATTCCAGATTTATATGAAGGGTGCTGAATAGTTACAAATGAAGATAGTACCATCTTACCTTGATTAAATAAGAAAGGTCAGATAGCGATCATCAACTTCCCACTCTTCAAAACGGCTTTTGTCATGCCCTCAGATTGATCTGGTTTTATAAGCAACAGGCATCTCAAAAAGCAACCTCAGTCAAACCAAAAGAGACCGGGAACCATTGATTCAGCCTGCTGAAGAGACGATCCTGCCCGGTAAGAATGTTAACCAGACGGTCCATACTCTCCGGCGATATGACGTTGTTACGAACCACCGTGTGTCGATACTCCTTTATGGTAATGCCTGCTAACAGATAGACCGCCAGACGTAGCTGTGAGCTGACATTCAGATAGTCAATAACGTCACTTCCATCAGGAACAGCATGGTCAGCGACTTCTGGATATCGCTCTTCCAGATTCAACTCTTTATGAACCATTCTATGGACATCACTTTCCCAGTGAGGATCCATCAGACCATTTTGCCAACCATACTCAAGCAGACCTGCCTGGTTGGCAGCGCCAGTCTCCCATAACCTGGCAATATTTTTCTGAGTGCAGTCAGGCCGGGTACAGGGAGGGTAAAATGTCTCTCCTTTTTCAGCCATATCACGGATAAAAAGCGGCATTTCAGAAGAGCAGGCGCCATAGGTTTTCCAGACATGGAGAATATCAATGGCAGCATTCAGACCAATCATATCCATAGTCCCAAAAATACCCAGTGGCCGGTTATAGACAATAATAAACGCTAAATCTGCCAGCTGCCGGTTGATAAGATTTTTACCCAGCATATCGATGAAGTGTTCTTTAATCCGAAACCAGATGCGATTAAAAGAGTGACCAATCTGATCCTTAATCTCCAGACCATGGTTATGTAAGCGAAACGACGCTATGTCCAACCGGGCATTAAACGCTTCTACGGCTCTGGCGGTTCGTTCAGCCTGCAACCGTTTTTCTGCTTGGTCAGCTGACAGTGGTGAATCACCTTCAGTAACAGGGCCGTATAGCACCCCCACCTCACTGGCTGCGCTATGGGGAGAATACATATGATTCACGGACACTCTGGTTTTCTGATGCTCCGGTAGATGTTCCGTGAGAACGGAGACAGGAATAGACGAGGTATTGCTGGCCACCACCACATCGGTTTTGCCAGCAGACTCCAGCTTATTCAGCACACCATCAATCAGAGCCTGCTTTGCCTTCACATTTTCGGTAATCAACTCCTGAACAAAAATGGTATCAGCCCATTCACTCTCCAGAACCTGATCGTAATGGGTTTTATAGGTGAACGTATGTTGGCCTGACTCTGCACCCCAGCGTTCTTTAGCTTCATCAATTCTTTTGGGCTCAATATCTACAATCACAATCTTCGTATCGTCACCCAATTTGTGTTGCACTTTCTGAGTAAATACCTTGCCTGTTTTTCCATAGCCCAGAACAACAACCGTATCAGCAAAACTCAATAAGGTATAACTGAGAGCCAAGAGAGAAGCGAAAATAAATTTTATGAGCAGCCAGCGCTGGAACATGATGCCTCAAACCTGAAATTAAAAATAATTCAATTTTAGTCTGGGTTAGAGGTCTATTCTAAAAACTAGAAAATACTCAAAGTGTAAAAGAGCAATCATCCTCTATTTTTAAATAACGCTGATTCATTGCCCATCATTCCGCAATGAATCTTCTTGTGAAGATTCACGACTGCTTGAACTGGAAGAATCCGACTCGTCATACCCTCCAGTTAAACCTCCTGTAACTGTGTGTGTGGCAGCTATAGGAAGTTCTCGCTCAGGACATCGAGACTGACTTGAGCCAGCAGCAGAATGGGCAGACCGTGACTCTGGAACACTATTGAACTTGGCTAACATTTCTCGAAGTGCAACAATGGGTGATTGCGCGGTGGTACTAAAAACAACGTCTCTATCAGAAAGTAATGTGTATGTCTTCTGCCCCCCCACTCCTTGCAAAAAAAATGGAGACGTTTGCTGACTGGCCAAAAAAGCTCGGGGAACAGCTCTGGATGCCTCCATATTTTGAACGAAGTTGCTTCCACTTCCTTGAGTAAGCTGTTTTTTGCTATTCGTCCTTTTATTCTGAAACCATACTTTTACCTGTTCGTCAGTCATCTGCAGACTTGAAGCAAGCCTCGAACGATCAGTGCCCGAAATATAACGATTATGTTGAGCGAACGCCTTATTTAGTTCATGAACTTTCCACTCTGGAAAGTTAGTACGTGTTTTGCGTCCCTTTTGCTGGAGGCCTGTTTGCTGAGAACACAGTTCATTCGCATCAGCCTCTTTTTTTAACCTCTCAGAAGAAGCAGGCTGGCCACTATCACTGCTCACCCCCAACGCATTTTTCGAAGCTGCTGTCCAGTCATAAGCCCCAAAACCAGACTCCATGTAATGTCTTGCCGCTTCCTGATAGAGCCGCCTGTAACTACTGTAAGGATCCAAACCCGGTGCCATAGCAGCCTGATGAAGCAGAGGCATATTCCTTGATACATCACCGACACTTGAAATCCCTGAGCCAAAATCTCTTGAAGTTGAAGCATCCATTGCCTGTGACATCACAGGAAATAAACTGTGCACAGAATAGACTGGAAGTGTCTCAGAGCGCGCTACAGAAAACCTGCCATAAGAAGGTGTTTGTCTCGCTTCTGCTCCACCTGCTGAACTGCTTTGAACCGTTTCGGGTGCACTAACAGCGTCATGCAAAGATATGTCAGAAGGGTTGGGGATAAGGCCTGTCGGATACATAAATTCAGCCAGTTCATTGTAGATAGACCCATACTAGACGCAAGAATCAAAAAATCTAATTAAAAATAGTTTCCTGTAATTACTATTAAACAATCAAATTTATATGCTTTTTTGAATAGCTCAACCTTCAATCCTATTTTTTGAGCGTATAAAAAAAACCTGCAGTTAAACTGCAGGTTTTTATTAATTCTTTAACTACCTCAAGCCGCTTTCTGCTGTTGAGGCTCCGGTGTACGAATCAGATAATCAAAAGCTCCCAGTGCCGCAGTAGCGCCACTGCCCATGGCAATAATAATCTGCTTATAAGGTGCGGTCGTTACATCGCCCGCTGCAAATACACCTGGAAGCGATGTTTCCCCCTGGGCTCCGACGATGATCTCGCCACGTGGGCTCAATTCCAGAGTACCTTTCAGAAACTCGGCGTTAGGTACCAGGCCAATCTGGACAAAGATACCCGACAGCTCAACGGCTTTGCTCTCATCGGTGGCTCGATCGGTGTAACGCAGCCCGGTCACCTTCTCGCCATCGCCCAGCACTTCAGTCGTCAGCGCTTCGGTAATGATATCGATATTACCCATGGAGCGCGCCTTGCGCTGCAACACTTCGTCCGCCCGCAGTTTGCTGTCGAATTCAAGAACCGTCACGTGTTCAACAATACCCGCAAGGTCGATGGCCGCTTCAATACCGGAGTTACCTCCACCAATTACAGCAACTTTCTTACCCTTGAACAAAGGTCCGTCACAGTGTGGGCAGTAAGCGACACCTTTACCACGATACTCCTGCTCACCCGGAACGTTCATCTCTCTCCAGCGGGCACCGGTAGCAATGACCAGTGAGCGACTCTTCAAGGTTGCACCGCTTTCCAGCTCAATTTGAATCAGGTCACCCACCTGCTCGGCCGCAACAATCCGGCTGGCACGCTGCTGAGTCATGATATCCACATCGTAGTCACGAACATGCTCTTCCAGACTCGCCGCCAGTTTAGGGCCCTCTGTCGCTTTAACAGAGATAAAGTTTTCAATACCGACAGTATCCATCACCTGGCCACCAAAACGGTCAGCCACGATACCGGTACGAATGCCTTTACGGGCACTGTAGATTGCAGCTGAAGCACCGGCTGGGCCACCGCCAACCACCAGCACGTCAAACGGGGCTTTTTCAGAGATGGCTTCCGCCTGACGCTGAGCAGCTCCAGTATCCAGCTTGTTCAGAATCTCCTGAAGGGAGATGCGCCCCTGGGCAAACAGTTCACCGTTCAGGTAAACCGATGGCACAGCCATGATTTTCCGCTCATCCACTTCTTTTGGGAACAAGGCTCCATCAATCATCACATTGGTGATGTTTGGATTCAGCGCTGACATGATGTTCAGTGCCTGCACCACATCCGGGCAGTTCTGGCAGCTCAGGGAAACGTAAGTTTCAAAGCGGTAGTTACCTTCCAGCGCTTTTACCTGTTCTGCTACCGCTTCATCCACCTTGATCGGGTGGCCACCACTGTGCAGAAGGGCCAGAACCAGAGAAGTAAACTCATGTCCCATGGGCAGGCCGGCAAAGCGGATTTCACTGCCCGTCGCCGCAGAGCGAACCAGCATGGAAGGTTTGCGCTCTGCTTTCTCGGAAAGAGAGTTATCTGCTTTAGTAACAGATACCTTATCAGACAGGCTGGCAATGTCGTTTGCCAGAGATTCCATCTCAGCGGACTTATTGCTGTCGTCCAGGAATACCACCAGCTCAACGGATGTTTTCAGATTCTGCAGGTAGTTTTGTAACTGGGTTTTCATATTTGTGTCGAGCATGGTCGCACCCCTATTTATTTCAAAAACGGTATTGGTAAGGCGAAAGATGATTTTTTACTTTCTTTTTCTGGGCTTTTTCTGAACAGGTTTCTCAGACAAGCCTCTGTAAAGCTGACCAGGAATGATGAATAGCGGCTTAGTCAGCATTCCTGGTCAGCTTTTGAGCCTGCCCGGACTGGCTGTCCGGGCAGGCAATCAGCGGCGATCTATTGTTTAGATCTTGCCAACCAGATCCAGGGAAGGAGCCAGAGTCTCTTCACCTGGCTGCCATGCAGCTGGGCAAACTTCACCGTCGTGCTCAGCGATGTACTGGGCAGCCTGTACCTTGCGAACCAGGTCTTTAGCGGAGCGGCCAATGCCCAGGTCGTTGGTTTCGATGGCCTTGATTTCACCTTCTGGATTGATTACAAAGGTGCCACGCAGTGCCAGACCTTCTTCTTCAATCATCACACCGAAGTTGCGGGTAATGGTGCCAGTTGGATCGCCGATCATTGGGAACTGGATTTTCTTGATAGTTTCTGAGCTGTCGTGCCATGCCTTATGGGTGAAGTGCGTGTCAGTAGACACAGAGTATACTTCTACACCCATGGCCTGCAGCTGCTCATAATGGTCAGCCACATCACCCAGCTCAGTTGGGCAGACAAAAGTGAAGTCAGCTGGGTAGAAGAACACAACAGACCACTTGCCCAGCAGGCTCTGTTCAGTCACATCCACAAACTCGCCATTGTGGAAAGCAGTGGCTTTGAATGGCTTGATAACGGTGTTAATCAGAGATTGAGTCATTTGATTTACCTTCTCGGTTGGTTTGTGTCTTTCACGTGATAAAGATTACGACCAAACCATCGAACATCAAAATTAATTAAAAGAATACCCCCAATAGATTTATTTAATTGACAAAAATTCGGATTACCGAACAAAAAAGCGACAACGGGAACGGATTATGGAAATCACGACAGTATCATCCGCAACACTGATCACACTGGGCGTGCTGGCAGGCATGATCAATACCCTGGCTGGCGGCGGTTCCAACCTGACACTGCCTGCCCTGATGGTGATGGGCATGCCGGCAGACATTGCCAATGCCAGTAACCGGGTCGGTATCTTTCTTCAGAGCCTGACCGGCGCCCTTGGCTTCAAGCAGCATAACCGTCTGGAAACTGGCGAAATCCTGCCCATGATGATTCCCACCCTGGCGGGAGGCCTGGCGGGAGCACTGGCCGCCTCTTACAGTCCGGAGGGGATATTAAAGCCCATGTTACTGGGAGCCATGGTCACCATGAGTCTGATTATGGTGCTACGACCAGCGCTGATAGTGCCACCAGAAGGTACAGCCCCCTTGAAAGTTGCTGACTCACCCAAATCCTGGATCGGGTTAACGATAGCCGGATTCTATGGAGGCTTTGTCCAGGCGGGCGTGGGCTTTATTCTACTGGCAGCGGTATGTGGTGTTCTCCGTTACGACCTGGTGCGGGGCAATGCCCTGAAGCTGGTCTGTACGCTGGCTTTTACGGTCGTCGCCCTCGTTGTCTTTATTGCCCGTGATCAGGTTGCCTGGATTCCGGCACTGGTGCTCTCCATTGGCTATATTATTGGCGCTCATCTTTCCGTGAAGTTCGCCATTAAGGCAAAACCAGACACACTGAAAAAGCTGCTGCTGGTCATGACCATTTGTGGGTGTTTTGCGGCGATGTTTTTTTAAATCGTCGCAAAGAACATAAACACTACAGAGCAATGAGTAGACCAAACTCATTTGAGCGAGACCAATGGTAAGACGAGTTTAAGCTCTAACAATAATTGATGTATGGAAGGTGCCAGCTTCTTTAACCACATTGGCTAAATAAATAGGTAAATTTGAATCATATGTACGCTTCCTGTCTGTTCTCGTTGAACAGGAAGCAAGATCCAAAACTGAATAATATACAGAAAGGATAACGAGAAAATAAAAAAACCCGGCGATTGCCGGGTTTTTCTTTTTCGCTCAATTTTCTTGATGCAGAACAGTGAGCAAGCTCTAGAAGCGCTTGGTTACGGATGCACTGAATACATGAGCAGTGTTGTCGTACTCACCCTCAAGAGTCAGACCTCCGTTAACAGAGCCATCGTTATTATAGTTTTCCTCATCAATCTTAACCTTTGATGCAAACATGTAGCCATAAGCTGCATCAACGGTCCAATCATTACCAAGTTCATACTTAGCACCAACCGTTAACCAGTTACGATCACCATCAGGAATACGTGCAGTTCTGAACTCATCTTGAACAGGGGTTTGATCAAATGCATAACCTGCTTTTAAGGTCAGTTGATCACTGTATTTATAACTACCCCCCACTGCCAAAGACCAAGTATTTTTCCAGTTTTCCGGCACGTAAGTAATGACTGTGGAATCACTTGGATCTAATCCGGAGATTGGACCACCGCCTTGATCAGATTCAATGACAAGTTTGTCAAAACGGCTCCAACGGGTCCAAGTCGCCCCAGCCATAACCGTCCAACGGTCATCTAATTCATGTGTAGCACTGAACTCCAGAGTCTCTGGTAAAGTGATATTAAGTTTAGCTTTTTCAGAAATTCCTGCAGGCTGAAGTGTCGCATCGCCTTTAAGTTTCAAGTCTATTTTTGAGCGATAACTAACCCCTAAAGAAGTGGTTTCCAGTGGTTGCCATATTGCTCCAATGTTCCATCCATAAGCCCAATCATCACCCTCAACCACTACAGCAGTGGCTGGAGAGGCAGGGTTAATAAATCTACTCAGTTCTCCTTCCGCATAGGTTGCAAAAAGTCCTATACCGAAAGAGAGTTGATCTGAAAACTTATAGGCAACTGTTGGCTGGAGGTTAATTACAGAAACATCTGTTTCGTTGGCAAGGTAACGTCCGGCCCAATCGTCGTTGTAGTCAGTGGACGAACCAAAAGGAGCGTACATTCCCAATCCAAACGATAACTGATCATCAATAGGCATTGAGAAATAACCAAAAGGAATCACCGCTGTGTTCAAGAATTCATCATTGGTGCTGGCTCCTGCAAAGCTGCCTTCACCTTTGAAATCACCTTTTGGCACAACGACACCACCACCCACAGTCACCTGCCGCTCTTCAAGCAGCGCGATACCCGCTGGGTTAGCAGCCATAATGGAGGCATCTTCCGCATTGGAGCCCCGACCCGCATAAGCCGTACCCGCAGCAGCCGCTGAAGATTCATTCAGGGCAAAACCTGCAGCACCAGCCTGCATGGCCAGTGTCAATGTCGACAGGGCAAAGAGGGATTGATTTATTTTTTTCATAGTAACTTCCCTTCAGGCACATCGTTAGGTGCATTTTTATTGTTGTGTGAAAACTGCGTGCATTTTCGTTAGCGGATCTTAAAACATTTGTTTGAATTTGAAAAGCAATACACCACCTCTGCGTAAATTCCAGTAATAATTTGGTCAAGTCGCACTCAACTTAATTCATTCAGCAGTACTTTAAGCAGCGGGAAGCGGGAAGCGGGAAGCGGGAAGCGGGAAGCGGGAAGCCAAAACCCTAAGGATAAAAAAAGACCGGAGCAAGCTCCGGCCAAAAAACTTTCATGAGATCATCACGAAAGCGTATTAACGAACCCCAAGCTTTTTCAGGGTTGAAGACGTGAAGTAAGAAAGTTCTTTTTCCTCGCGGTTCACCACCATTGGCGGATGGGGGTTACGGATCTCATTGGCAAAGTACTCACGGGAAATCAGATCGTGGTGAATGGTTGAACGACGATCCATTCCCGGCATGTCGAACAGGTTAATGGAATTAACCATCGTCGTACGCCAGAGTTCATCACGGTTATCATACTGATCCACAACAACCGGATTCCAGTGATCCTCATCGATAAACAGAACGCGAGTTTTATAGACGTTACGCTCACCCTCTTTCAGCTCAGCCTTGACCACCCAGACTCTATGCAGCTCATAGCGCATATACTTTGGATTCGGGTGCCCTTGGGTCAGCAGCTCATCCAGAGAGACACTGGGGTCTTCAAAACGGTAGGCGTTGTAAGGAACGTACATTTCCTGCTTACCCAACAATGTCCAGTTGTACTTGTCAGTGGCACCGTTAAAGCCATAGGACTCATCGGTGGTCCGCCAATTACCCAGGCCTGCTGGAGAATCATACTTTACGGTTGGCGCACGACGTACACGACGAATACCTGGCGTATAACTCCATGCTGCACGTGGCTCAACACTCTGGTTTACAAACTCATGAACCAGAACGGTTTTACCCTTCTCCCGTGTTGGTGCCAGCGCCTGAATAATAGAAGCTGAACGGGGCAGGTTTTCTTTCTGGAATGTCTCAAAATCCAGCTCCGGATTAAAGTAAGGGGCTATCCGGGTAAAATGACTGACACCCTCCAGACGAGAGCCATTTCGGTAAACGACAGCATCTGTAATTCGGTAGTCAGAAAAGTATGGCCAGTTATTAAAAGCCATATTCCATACTACTTCCAGCGGACCTTCTGGAATCGGAAATGGAACACTTCCAAATGCATTGATGACGCCATTACCGTCTTCCGTTAGCTCAGCACGGGTCGCATTGGCCCGAACCTGCTGGATACTGAAGTCAGAGTACATGGCATCCCGGTGGGTCTTATAAACCGGCATTTTGAAGGTTTTTGGGTACGTCTTGAACAGCGCCTGCATACCCGGTGTCAGTTTATCCTTATGCTCACTCATGTTTTCCGCAGTAATCACGAACAGCGGCTTTTCATCAGCATAAGGGTCCGGATAGTAGTCACCGGGCTTATAACTGGCCGGTGGCTGGAAGTCCGGGTTCCAGGCCGGGATAGTCCCCTCGGCATTACCCGCCATCTCACCTCCGAAAGGCGTCAGATCCTTACCCAGGCGGGCAGCTTCCTCTTCGCTTACCTTGGCGGATACCGAAGTGGCCATCAGGGTCATCCCTGCCATGGTCACAGCCAGTAAAGATTTTGTTATTTTCATTATTATCTCTCCAGGCGATTAGAAGGAGTACTTCAGGTTAACGGATACAAAGTCACGGTCGGTGTACTGGTTCTCTTCATAAGATCCGAAGTAAGCACTGTAGTTAACACCCGCTTCCCATTGGGTCTTATAAATAAACTTGGTTCCTACACTGACACGGTCTGAGTTCTGGCCACGGGTAAAACCACCAGCAGCTGAGTTGCCATTGATGTTATGGCTGAAATTGACAGGCACTTCCAGGTTGGTTCCGGGGAATACACTGTTGTATTTCAAGGTTACCGAACCGGCGATACCGGCACCGGACTCATCCATGGTGATGTCTGCATAACCAGGTAACTCGTTATTGTTATTTATGCCACGAACTTCGTTGTAACCAAATTCACCAGAGAAGACGACATCATCAGCAATGGCTGAGGCTCCGAAAGAGTGAATAACAGAAACCTGAGCCTGCAATGTATCGGCTCGACGGATGGCATCGGTACTTGCATTGAAACCTGATGGGTTTACTGCTGCATCTTTACGATAGGCTATTTCACCACCGACGTTAGTATCACCAATCAAAGTACTGAAACTGAAACCAATGAGTTTAATGTCTTCAACAAATTCACTGTGATAACTACCAGGAAGCCTAGCAGGGCCTAATGTGTAATAGTCCGCAGTTACAATGGAAGGGTTTTTATCATGATAGTTAAGGTAATAGAGGCCAAAGTCAGTACCATAGCCAAGATTTTCAGCGTAATAATTCAGGGCAACTCCCCATTGACCAGAGTCACGGGCATCAATATCTTGACCGCGTACAGCCTCACGTACACCAAGACCAGGAATAGGCAGCAACAGTGAATCCCCTGCATTATCCAAGGTATCACTGGCCCCAAAATAACTACCCGCCTCGCTGACTTCATTCTGAGCCCACTCCCACTGGCTATAGGCCGCAACGCTCAGAGTGTCATTGATGTCGTATTGCGCAAAGACCTGACCAACAGGAAGCAGGATATCTTTTACTTCAACACCAGGAACCGTAGTTTTGGTCGCATCGGCGGGGCTCATGGCAGAACTGATACCCGGAATAAACAGACTTTCCCCCCAGCTCACGACCTGCTTACCCACTCGAACGTTTAAAAGTTGGTCCCTTACATCAAACGAGCCATAAACAAAAGCATCAAGAATGCGGGCATCGGAACCGTGGGCGTCTCTTACGGCCTTACTGAACCCATCATGGTTTCCATTACCGTTAAATGTTGCCTCTGAGTCATTATCATTGGTGCCATAGTATGCACCGTCATAGAAAGCACTGCCGCGGATAAACGCACCATAATTCTTATACTGGATATCCGCTTCACTCAGCACCGAGAAGCGGTTATTGACCATGGCCCCTTTTTTGAAATTCCGGTTACCATCATCATTGTTAATATCTGCAAGGGCCTCAGCATCCTGCTCACTCACCCGCCATCCGGCACTGTAACCGACGGTTGTATCCCAGTGAACGGTCACCTCATCAGCAGGCTCGAAAGAGAGTGCATAACTGTTCTGGACAGCACCGGCCGACACCGCGGCAGACACAGCCAACGCCAGGATCGACTTCCTTGGTATTATTGTGTTTTGCATTATCAACTTCTCGATCGGTTTATTATTGTTGTTGTCATTCGACTGGGGCTGATCGTCAATGCTGCTGGCGCGCATTTGAATTTATTCGGGTTATCAATCAGCTCTGTTATGAAAATCTACAATCCGGCCAGCGTCTCCCCCCACCAGATTTCCACAGTTACTAACCATAAATCGCCATCCGGCCATCAGCAATGACAAAAACGGCCAACACTTTTTTTTCATTTCTTTTATGGGATTTTGTGGGTGCTCTCTCTGAATGATTGAAACAATAGTGCTCTATTTTCACAGCTACTATGGGAACACCACTCATAATAGTTAACTGTCATGCCCGCTTCTGTTATTTCCAGCTCTACCAAAAGCATCGTTTTGCAAATTGAAGTTTCTATAGATTCAGGCAACATGCTGAATCTTGAAGATAGTTTACAGCGTGCACTCAATGAAGCCGGGCAGCTTGGAACAAAAGAGTTATTGGGGCTATTTGAATCACCCAATAAAGAACCTATCGTCGTTAATCAGCAGAAGTGGAACTACAAAGGAAAGGTTCTTAAGCACTATGAAACCTTATACGGTCGTATACCTTTGGAGCGCTCCGTATATCAGGGTGTCAGAGGTGGCAGTACTCTGGCAGCACTTGATCTTCGTGCCGGTATTATTGGTTCAGCTACCCCCAAATTTGCCAAGTCTATCGCCTGGAAATACAGCCAGATGCCAGCGCCTGCGGTAAAAGAAGATTTTGAGACCAACCATCAAAGGACGCTTTCAAATTCTTATATCAAGCATTTATCGGACAGAGTAGGTGCATTAATTGAAGACCAGCAAGACACTCACTACCACCTTCCTCCACTAAAAGAGCCTGTTGAAACAATAGCCATTGGTCTGGATGGAACCTGCATGCTGCTTTGTGAAGAAGGCTGGAGGGAAGCCATGTGTGGGACATTGAGCCTATATTCTGCAGATGGAGACAGGCTCCACACGATATATACAGCCAGTTCGCCAGAGTATGGTAAACAAAGCTTTATGAGCAAGCTCGACGAGGAGATTGCAGATCTAAAACGACTCTACCCAAATGCCACATACATCGGGGTAGCTGACGGGGCTAGAGAAAACTGGAGTTATTTGAAACAACATACCTCTGGGCAGATACTCGATTTTTATCATGCATCTGAATATTTAGCTGGAGCAGCGGAAGCACTGTTTCCAACCAGTAAGGCGAAGCGACACCAGTGGCTTGAAGACAGGCTACATAGTTTGAAAAACAAGCGTGGAGCAGCCAAAAAAATCCTTCAGGAAATTGAATCAGCCGAGCTCCCGAAAAAGACAATCGCACTGACAGAGAAGCGCTACAAAGCTGTGAGCTATTTTACAAACAATCACCAGTTAATGAATTATCATCAGGCGCTTAAACGCCATTGGCCAATAGGTTCAGGAGTTACTGAAGCGGCTTGTAAGACTCTGGTAAAGCAACGATTATGTGGTTCTGGAATGAGGTGGAAAGCAACAGGAGCGGAAGTGCTTTTGACAACAAGAGCACTGATCCAGAGTAAGGGGCGCTGGGAACAACTTTGGTCTGAGTTCATGACTGGAAAGGTTGAAGCTAACCTATGAGTCAGTTATCAAATTGAGAGAGCACCCGATTTTGTTGAATCACACAGAACACAAAGAGCACAAAGGAAAAGAAGACATTAAATGACTTGTTATATTTTCAGGATACATTTAAGGAGATACTCAATTAATTAAAAGGCCGGATAACTCCGGCCTTTTAATTAAATTTAAATACGCAATAATAATTAATTACTGGCCGTATTCAGCACTTCTTCTTTTCTTGGCTTCAAACGCACCTTGCCGAATGAAGTACCAAAGAAAATATGACCGTCTTCATCAAGCAACACGCCGGCAAACAGGGTGTTGTATCGCTCATCACCCAGCACATAGTGGAAAACCGGTTCTCCAGTTGTCCAGTCGATGCCTTCCAGTGTCCACTCACCATTTCTGGCTCCGGTGGTATAGAGGATATTTGAGCCGGCACTCACCAGGGGCATGGCATTCGGGGAACTTAATGACGTATTAACCCAGGCATTTTCCAGCTGTCGTTTCTCGGGATTCCAGGCAAATTTCTGAATACCGTAGGGCTGATACTCTTCCCGGGTTCCGAGGAAACCATTCAGTAACATGGCGGCACGTTCTGGATAGTACCAGGGCATTCTTGGCGTGTTATTCACCATGGCTGCGCCATAGCCAGACACCACCACTGACTGTTCAGACTGAACGGCCAGCTCCGGGTCGCCCATATCCACACGGATAATACCGGCGACACGACGATCATTCGCCTCTGGCAACTTCTCCCAATCCGTCGGAATCTCATTCCGCCAGTAAAGCAGCAGGTTCATCTTCTTATCACCATCGGTGATCACCACAAACTGGTCTTCATCCCCAAAGCCCATCAGGCTTGGTGTAGAACCAGTCCCCTGCCCTGCCGTATTGCTGTACTGAACACTCCAGGCACCGTCTTTCTCATCTAGAACTTACGCATTGACAGCTCTGATAAAAGATGGTCTCAGCCAGTCTTTACCATCAGAGAAGCTCTTAATGAAGTCCCAAATAGCATCCTTGAGCGCATCATTCTTAACGCGATAGATGCTACTGAGAGATTCAGATACTTTCTTGGCCTGAAGGCAGGCATACCCAAAGATAGAGGCAAAAATATGGTTCCTGACCTGCTGCTTTCCTCTCACCTGAAAGCGCTCAATACTGCAGAGTTGTTTCAGCGCCCGGTGATACTCTTCGATCGCCCAATGGTGCAGGTGAAGTTCATTAAAGCCTACCTGTGGTGATACCTCTGATCCAGCATGGGGTGTGTAGACGACGTAATGGCGCAGCTCGTTTTTTAGCCGCGTCCGGTACAAACGCACAGAACCAAAATTACGTAGCCAAACGGTTATTCCCTCTTCAGGAATCTCCAGGCTCTGCACTTGTTGGTAGTCACCCTTTTGGATAGAAACAGTACGGTTGCTTTTAACGGCAAACATAAAACCCAGACCGTTGTTTTTCACAGTCTTCAGGTTTGCGGCACTGCTATACCAGGAATCCCCCGTAACAAATGCAGGTCGTAAGCCCCATACAAGTACTTCTTTCAGCATCTCGAGAAAATAATCATTTTTGGACTTTCCGTCCGCAGAGTCATAGATACGGAAATTGACAGGAAGGCTATAGCCTTTGATATCGGTGTAATAGAGCGTTATGAGATTAATGCCCTTGACGGCTTTATGATGCTTGCCCGAGTAATGATAGCCGATGAATGCCGTGTAGTTACTGTACGGCTTATCCAGCACCGTATCATCAACCGATAGCGTGCCCCCATCAAGAATCAGCCTTGCGGCTACTTCCATGAAAAGGTCATTGGGAGCAAAGTCTTCACGTTGTAGAAAACGGTTAACGCTGTGGTGTGACATATCTCCGATCTCACTAAGGCGAGTACAGGTTGCTGATTTCGGCTCACACAATAGAAACCCTGTATATTTCGGCAAATCACACCCAGCTGTTGTAGGTCTTGTTATCTTTCTACGCACGACGACATCCGCTATTTTTTGCTGATCTAGCAATTTTTACAGCTGCCTGTCAATGCGAAAGTCCTATCATCAACGGAAAGCTGCTCATTCTGCCAGATGACTTTGTGCATATGGTTCTGGGAAGCAACGTAGATACCGCTCTCATCAACCGCCTGCCCATTCCTTACCCAGCCTTTCCCGGTGGGGCCGGTTGCTGCATTCTCTGCATCTTCTTCAACCGCGTAATTCAGGCGAACAACCCGCTCTTCAGAGAAATCTTTTTTAACGGAAACGATATAACCGTGCTCTGTGGCAAACACAATCCAGCCATCAAAGGTCATATTCATACCAATCATCAGGCCACTGACTGAATCTGGCATGGTCCACTGACGTTTTTTCACAATTTTGCTGTTTGAGTCAGAGGGATCTGCGTCTCCGTAAACGGTGATACCACGACCACCATTATCACCGATATAGTAATCGTGATTATTGTCCAGCAACGTATAGACGCCAGAGAGCTCCTTAAACATATCCGCCTGTTTAAAGGCAAAATACATGGCGGAAAGCCCTTCTCGAGAGCGCAGTTCTTCAAGCGCACCTTCGATTTCAGGACGGCTGAACTCCTTACCCTCTACCGGGAAGCGATCGATGATATTGAAGCTGTCATGCTCTGCCTTAAACACACCATTGGCACCATTACTCCAGAACACCCGCTTACCGTCTGGATAGACACCGGAAATACTGGTACCAAACTGAAAAGGACCAAAGTGGCGATATTGCAGCTCAAAGTCATCCAGAGTACGGGTTGGTCCGATCGGGCCAGCCTGGGGAACAGAGTCCTGCTGAGCCGACGTGGTGTGACCTATAGGGTTGGTAGAATCTGCCAGGTGTGGATTGCGAGGAGCCGGGTTAGCTGCATTAATTTCACTCACATGGCCGGCAGCGAAAAAGCTGCCAATCAGGAGTGCACTCACACCCAAACTCCGAGAACGTTTACAGCATAAAGCAGTCGAACGAAAGACTTTCCCCAAAAGGGATTTACGGCTTGTTATATCCATTGTCGCAATGCTTCTTTTTTATAGTTGTTTTGTAACTATTCAGCACCCAGCAAAGGCGTATTGTTGTAATTTCGAACCGCTTTAAGAAGCGCCTGAAATATGTTCAACCCCTGCTTTTTAGCAGATGATAAATAGCTTCGGATTCGGGTAAACATGGTACCTCCGTCTTCGCTTCTGAAGCAGCCTGAGATCTTCTGCTTAAGTTTGGCCATCCTGGCATCACGTTCACTGCCATTGTTATCGAAGGGAATTGAAAAGTCCGACATGAAGCGCAACGTTTCAACCTTAAACTCAATAAGCCTTTTGAACAGGTTGTAGGCCTTGGTATTCCTGACCTTCTTACGTCCAAGCACCTGTCGTTGTTTTTCCATATAAGCGGTTTCCTTCGTGAGAGCCCTTTGAAGGATTTGGTCGTATATCGTCTCAATGCGAAGCTGTATTGCACCAGGCATTTGAGTCAGACCGGCTGCTTTGTATTTCTTGCAGAAGTGCCAGGAGAGCGTAAGCA
Source organism: Endozoicomonas sp. (assembly GCF_965196975.1). Classification (NCBI taxonomy): domain Bacteria; kingdom Pseudomonadati; phylum Pseudomonadota; class Gammaproteobacteria; order Oceanospirillales; family Endozoicomonadaceae; genus Endozoicomonas; species Endozoicomonas sp. Next base: position 831,940 of record NZ_OZ239981.1, on the reverse strand, counting down.
ATTTCATCAGCCGCAGAGCCAGCTTATTCGCATCCCTATCGACAACTCCCTGAAGCTCTCTCAGATGATGGGCATTACAAAGCACATGCACTGCCGCATAGGCAAAGTAGGACTTCCAATGATCGTGAACCAGAATGCCTGCAAAAGTCAGCAGGATGCCCATTGCATCCATTGCTTCACAACCTCGCCTTTCTGAGAGGTAGTAAAGCGTCCATTGGTCATCTCGCATAATGTGTAACCACCACAGTGAACCGTCAACCCGCATGCCAGTTTCATCCGCTCCTGCAACCGGACTTTCTTGTAAAGCATCGCGGATACTCTGCTCAGTAGAGGCCAGGTTCTCATGGGTATAGGCAACAAAATTGGCAACAGAGCCTGCGCTGACACTCATGCAATAAATAGTATTGAAATACTCAGACACCCGGTGATATGGGATGAAGTGATACTGGTTTAAATGAACAGCCATTGCCTGAGTCACTTCTCCGTATTGAGCAGCGGCTTTCACTCCTTGGGGAAACTCAGCGGTGTTCCGTTTACCACAAGGACATACTTTAACGTCTGCCCAGTACGCGGTAACTTCAAATTCTCCGGGTCTACCTGGATCAAAAACCTGTCGCTCAATGTATTTGGTGGGTTTAATATCGATAAGCGAAGACTGGCAACAGCAACATTTTTCAACCTTCAGATGCCTGACATAATCGGGTAAGGCGACACGTCTCAAACAAGAGCCTTGATGACCTTTCTGGCCACCTGGTTTATTGCCTGAAGATGGTCTAAGGCTTTTGGGGTTCGGTGTTTCCTGTGAGGAGCAGGGGGCTTCTTTGGAAGATGTATCACCTTTATCACTCCCTTTTTTACTGGGCTTTTGATAACCATCTGACGATGGTGGCTTACTACTGTTTTGACTGTTTTTATTAACCCTTTCTTCCAGTTCGCTGCAACGTTCCCGTAAAAGCGCATTCTCGGTCCGAAGCTCTTCATTCTCTTTAAGGAGAGCTTCGGTAAACGGAGTAGCTGGGAAGTCTGGTTCCATACTGGAGATTTGTTAGAAAAATTGAGTATAAGATGATGGTCGAAAAATCAGAAAATTCCAGATTTATATGAAGGGTGCTGAATAGTTACGTTGTTTTTTTAGATCCCGGATTCCAGTGATTACACAGTAAAAGACTGCAAACCTCTGAAACAATGGCTGTACCTTATGATTAAAGCCAGTGAACAGACAATAACAAATTCGGCCACAAACAAAGCCAAAACAACATTACAGATTAAACAAGGTGGAAAATGACTTGCCTGCCACATCCCTATGGCATTTGAAGATTACTGAAACATCAACCCAGCGTTGCAACACTTTTCAGAATCAAGCGCACCAGCATAGTTTGACGGGTTACTCCGGTTTTTGAAAAGATCGAACGCAAATGCGCCCTGGCTGTATTTCGACTGATCCCAAGCTCCTCGGCAGTTTCGTCAAGCGTGAGTCCGTTTGCCAGTATCATCGCCAGCTGGGCTTCTGCCGGGGTTAAATCGAACAACGTCTTGACAATATCCCGGGGTGCCTGAGATTGCTGCTCAGGGTCGCCAACAAATAAAACAACAGAAGGCGTATGTTTAGCTTTTGACCATTGAGAGGGAGGAACAGAACGCACAACAATGCCAAGATCACTCTTACCTGAAGGCCGCTGTACTCTCAATGCTTCGACCACCGAAGGCTGATTATCATTCTGGGCAGCCAGCACATCCCTGATCAGTTCTTTCAAGCGCCGGGTGTCACGACTGCTTCCTACCTGTAGAGAACCTCCGATCAGTTCGATTCCATCCTTCTCTTTCAGCAGATCACTGGCCACCTGGTTACTCTGGAGCACTTTGGCCTCTTCATCCAGAATAATGGTTCCCACTGCCAGTTGATTCACAGCGCCTGCATAAAGGTTCCGCTCTGTTTCAATTCGCCCCAACTGGGTATGCAGCTCAATCGCCTCCTGCAAATGAGGCACCAGCATCTCGACAAAGGCCTTATCCCCATCATTAAAAGCGCTGCTTTCGTGTCCCCGGCTGATTCTCAGACTGTATTTCGCCCCATTGTCAGTGCCGATATCCACCCCCAGCACATGAAAAACATCCATCGGCTGCAGGAACTGTCGACAATACTCTGAGTCAACCCGCTCACTGCTTGAAATAAATTCATCAAGACTCACTACTTTGGCACTGGGCAGATCAACAAAAGGGTCCATCGCGTAAAAATGACTGTTGTAGGAAGCGACAAACTCTTTTCCAGTTGTTCCTGTGGTAAGAAAAAGACCGTCATGGTCATCAGTAGGGGGACTGATAACTATGGTCACATAGTTTGCTTCCAGCTTACTTTGTAGACGATCAAGAAAACCAGACCACGGCACATTTTCCAGAATGCCCTGATAAAGAGCTTTAATTAACCGGCTAAACTCTTCAATATCGATGGTATATTTCATAATTTATTCTTTTTTTACTCATTATCGTCCATGAAGACGATAAAAGACTGAGATAGCTTGTGCTAATTTAACAAAAAAGGTAACTATTCAGCACCCTTCATATAAATCTGGAATTTTCTGATTTTTCGACCATCATCTTATACTCAATTTTTCTAACAAATCTCCAGTATGGAACCAGACTTCCCAGCTACTCCGTTTACCGAAGCTCTCCTTAAAGAGAATGAAGAGCTTCGGACCGAGAATGCGCTTTTACGGGAACGTTGCAGCGAACTGGAAGAAAGGGTTAATAAAAACAGTCAAAACAGTAGTAAGCCACCATCGTCAGATGGTTATCAAAAGCCCAGTAAAAAAGGGAGTGATAAAGGTGATACATCTTCCAAAGAAGCCCCCTGCTCCTCACAGGAAACACCGAACCCCAAAAGCCTTAGACCATCTTCAGGCAATAAACCAGGTGGCCAGAAAGGTCATCAAGGCTCTTGTTTGAGACGTGTCGCCTTACCCGATTATGTCAGGCATCTGAAGGTTGAAAAATGTTGCTGTTGCCAGTCTTCGCTTATCGATATTAAACCCACCAAATACATTGAGCGACAGGTTTTTGATCCAGGTAGACCCGGAGAATTTGAAGTTACCGCGTACTGGGCAGACGTTAAAGTATGTCCTTGTGGTAAACGGAACACCGCTGAGTTTCCCCAAGGAGTGAAAGCCGCTGCTCAATACGGAGAAGTGACTCAGGCAATGGCTGTTCATTTAAACCAGTATCACTTCATCCCATATCACCGGGTGTCTGAGTATTTCAATACTATTTATTGCATGAGTGTCAGCGCAGGCTCTGTTGCCAATTTTGTTGCCTATACCCATGAGAACCTGGCCTCTACTGAGCAGAGTATCCGCGATGCTTTACAAGAAAGTCCGGTTGCAGGAGCGGATGAAACTGGCATGCGGGTTGACGGTTCACTGTGGTGGTTACACATTATGCGAGATGACCAATGGACGCTTTACTACCTCTCAGAAAGGCGAGGTTGTGAAGCAATGGATGCAATGGGCATCCTGCTGACTTTTGCAGGCATTCTGGTTCACGATCATTGGAAGTCCTACTTTGCCTATGCGGCAGTGCATGTGCTTTGTAATGCCCATCATCTGAGAGAGCTTCAGGGAGTTGTCGATAGGGATGCGAATAAGCTGGCTCTGCGGCTGATGAAATTGCTTACGCTCTCCTGGCACTTCTGCAAGAAATACAAAGCAGCCGGTCTGACTCAAATGCCTGGTGCAATACAGCTTCGCATTGAGACGATATACGACCAAATCCTTCAAAGGGCTCTCACGAAGGAAACCGCTTATATGGAAAAACAACGACAGGTGCTTGGACGTAAGAAGGTCAGGAATACCAAGGCCTACAACCTGTTCAAAAGGCTTATTGAGTTTAAGGTTGAAACGTTGCGCTTCATGTCGGACTTTTCAATTCCCTTCGATAACAATGGCAGTGAACGTGATGCCAGGATGGCCAAACTTAAGCAGAAGATCTCAGGCTGCTTCAGAAGCGAAGACGGAGGTACCATGTTTACCCGAATCCGAAGCTATTTATCATCTGCTAAAAAGCAGGGGTTGAACATATTTCAGGCGCTTCTTAAAGCGGTTCGAAATTACAACAATACGCCTTTGCTGGGTGCTGAATAGTTACAAGATACTGATTATGACTTCCAAACGGGACTGGAAGAGTTTGATTACTTCTCCGAGCTAGGTTGCGAAGAAACAACAAAAATCGAGCAGAACGTAACAACTGGTCATACCGCGCCTTTATTTAAGTTCACAACCGAATTCGACGACCTTGACAATGCTGTTGAGCCCACACCAGCACAAGGTAAACAATATGAAAGCTTCGATGAGACTTACGATTCAGAAGAGCCTTTTGGAAGCGAGCCACCACTTGACAGCAACCATACAGAGAAGGCATGTAAGAATACTACAACTGGAAAAACAATAATTTCTGAGGATACTCAACAATTACCATCTCCACTGACAATTTCTCCTGGAATAAAACAACAACCCAGCACTACCATACCAAGACTACTACTGAAAGATTTTGCCAGAAAGTGCCAACCAGCTTCTGACTCCGAAAAAACATTAGAAGTTCGCAATCATTTTCACGACCATATATTAGAAGCAATAAGCAACCAGCCTCCACCAATGATTAAAACCCAACCACTCCCTGCTACCAATAACAACACTTTCCCAGTTATTATTGTAGGAAGTGCCTCTTTTGAACAATACGTCTATTTTCATTGGGGTCCAAACCCTCTAGAGCTTTTAAAAGACTTATTACTACCAGAAGGCATAAACAAAAAACTCCTGAAAATAACTTTAACCCCAAGAGATATTGATATTTCAGTCAAAAAAGGTTTTTTAATGGAGGAAATTGCACATACAGCGAGTAAATGGATAAAAAATGCAAGGAGTGACTATAAACCTGAACTAGGAAAAACCAGAATTGAAAAAGGTGAGGAATCTACTGAAAATAATATTATTATCAGAAGAGTACTTTTATTGAAAGATAAGCCAGATCCTAGAGCAGAAGATATCGTTTACGCTGTCGACCTGTCACAGAGCAACGGTGTTGAAGATTACAACGAGCTAGAAATTAGAACACATTTATTGATACAAGGAGTTGATAGAATTATTCAGAGTGAACTCAAGTTTACTAAGCTTCCTCCTGGCATGGAAGAAAGAGCCTTGAAAGCAATTGCCCGCCTATACCTACTGGCTGCATTAGAGACCGTAAAACCTAAACTCAACCAGTTATCAAGGGGACTATTAGCCGGCGCACTTCGGGATATTCCTTATCATGACCCTGTATTTGATCAATTTGCACAATCATTAGAAGGCTCTCCACTCTACGTGTTCTGAACAGAAGAACAGGCAAACAACAATAAATTATAATTCTTGATTTTTTTTACTATCAATCCGCACCGAACCGATAAACCAAAGACCCCATCAACGTCTGCCGGCCATCAAACCCAGCCTCAAACACACCCTGCAGTTGGTCAGAAAATTCCAGAGTTACTCCCAAAGAAGGGCTCCAGGGATTATCCGCCTCGACATCCAGCTCAAGCACCATCGGCTCAGAAATACCCGGCAATTGCTGCTCTACAGTGATTCGCTGATCCAGCCAGAGATAGCTGACACCCGCCATCCAGGTAACTGGAAACCCTCCTATACGAGAGGTATAGCCAACACGAGGAGTTACCATCACCGCATTCACTCTGGAGCGTACAACGTTCAACTCAGCTCTTGAAGCATTGATGTCCAAAGTGGTCACCCACGGTCCTTTACCATAAACCAGAGTTGCACCAAGCCCCCAGTTAATACCATGATACTTTTGATACATAGTCATCGATGTGCTTAACTCACCACCGGGGAAGTTGGGCGTTGGATCAAATACCGTAGTACTGTCTACCAGTGTCTTTCCTTCCATATAACCCGCCATGAGATAGACATTCATAAAAGGAAGTAGCCAGGCATCCAGCCGGATATTAGAAACCTGACTGTCATCCTCAACCCGGTTAAAGGACAGATCTTTAATATATTCCCCTGCCCTGCCCCGAAAGGTCACACCACTGAGCTTACTATCCTGCTCCATAGACATGGTGGTAATGGAAAGTCCCCAGGTTTTTGGCATATCGGTACCCTCAGGAACCCATTCACTGCCAAAAATCGGGCCATAGCCTTCAGAAGAATGAGCACCGGCCATCCGGGCATCATCGGCTACAACGGTATAACTCAAACAGATCAGCAAAAAGAAAACCGAGAAATGGCGGAGTACAGCTTCCATGGGAATCATTCCTGAACTTTGTTTATTTATTGTTGTTATCAGGTGCTTTCAGCCCTTATCCCCATGGTATTGAAAGGGCGTAGAACCATCAATAACAAAAAAGGCTAAGTATCAGAAATTCAGTAGAAATTGAGAGAAAAATCAGGCCAGTAGCAAGCCAGCCTGATTCAGAAGAAAAATTAACGCCCGGCTTCAAGCTGCTTCTGGCGAGCCCTGGCCATCTGGTCAATATAAGTGAGCATTTCCTGAGTATTGGTGGCAGGATCAGAAACCCGCGCCTTATACACGTCAATGGTCAATTGCTGCACCTCAGGATGATCAGAGTCTGCCATCCAGGCCCAGTCAGCCATATGACTGGCCAGGGCCAGATCGGTTTTCATTACCTCACGGGCTCTGACCACCAGCTGGTCAACACCACCGGCCAGGCCAGCGATCTCGGCACCACGGCTGGCCCAGGGTGCTGGTGACCAGTCAGACGGAATATCACTCCACCATCCGGTGTACTGCTTGAGCAGCATTTTGGAAATATCCTTGGCGCTGACGTATTTAACCTGAAGGGTCGGGTGATTAGCCAGCTCCTCAGGGAGCTCTATTCCATCAACAATCAGATCTTTTCTTACGCCTTGATTCAAACCGTCCAGCGTCTGCTCAGTGATGGACTCAAGCGCTTCAGCCAGAACAACAAAGTTCTCCTGAATCTCTTTCCCAGTGGTAATACCGACACCATGGGATGGCAATAAAACCTCAGGCTTCAGTGCAGCCATTTCACGCATGGCTACCGCCCAGTCCTCAACATAGCGCTGCCTGCGCTTACCATTGCCAACATTGGGCAGGAACCCCTGATAGAAGTCACCCACGGCAATCGCCTTACGCCCTGGAATCCAGACATAAAGATGGTCGTCTGTTTCACCACGGTGATGCTGCAGAACAAACGCTTCACCACCAATGGTTAACTCCAGACGATCCTTAAAGGTTCTGGTAGGCCAGACAATATCGTCCTTTTTAGCCGGCAATTCATCTACAGGCTGACTCATATAGTTAGCCAGTGAGCCCCGCAACTTTATATAACGTTCAAAACGGGGAATGATGTTCTCATGGGCAATAATCTGGGCATTCGGACTGTCTTCAACCAATGCGTAGGTGCCATAGGCATGATCGGTATGGCCATGGGTGATAATAATGGTATGAATAGGCTTATCACTGACGCTGCGAATGGCTTTGATCAATGCGGGACCCGCCGGTGCCATGCCGGTATCAATCACCACCAGTCCTTCGTCAGTCTCCAGCAGGATCGAGTTAACGATCGGCATATGAATAATCCACATGCGGTCACCTGCCTGCTTGACCTCAGTCATCTCCAGCGCATCCTGAATGGCTGGCTCATAATTCTTGCCAAAAATATGCTGACCAATATTTTTGGAGAAATTCCCCCCAAAGCCACCACCCACCATGACACGCTGAATCAATTCCGGGTTTTCAATCAATACCCGCTCACGAATATCCCCGCTGAACTGATCAGCAACGGTACTCAGCGCCGACTTTTTAGCAACCTGGGCACTGCTACGCACCTGATCACCCAGCTCGGTATCACTGAGCATCACCCCCACACCGGTAAACACAAGAGCTGTTGCTGCATAGCCAATCAGGCTTTTTATTTTTGCCATTTTTTTACCACTTTTTTTATTGTTTGATCAGCTTGTTAATCTGGATTGATTAAAACCAGAGAACCACACAGCATCATCGTCTGATAAGACTACGAAAATCACAATGCAGTGAACTATCTCATCAGGTCTGATATGAACTTCAAGATGGCTCCCGGATTCTGATAGTCAACAGGAATATCATGAACACCTTCTGCAACCTCGAGAAAAAGACTGGGAAAGCTATTCCCTCCAATACTACGAGCAAATCTTATTTCCTCCATCAATAAAGCATCACACTCTGGCGATTTCATAAACTGCCCAAAGTGTTTTGAATTGAGGCCTGCTTTTTCCGCACAGCTCAACAAGACGTCATCGTTAGATGGGTTCTCTGCAAGAAGGTAATAAGCCTGTTGAATCGCAGTAATCATTGCCAACTCACTATGCGCTCCTGCCAATTCTCTGGCAGCAATTACGGCCCTGCAGGCCTGATAGGTAGAGCGTCGCGGAATATTCTTCGCCCAGAAGTCATAATTAAAATGCGTTCCCAGCAACTGTTCGATCTTCTGCCAGTGATTTCGAATCTGATCCGCCATCTCAGCTGGCATTGGCTTATCCGAATCCGGAGCAAGACCACCAGCAACCAGTCGAACCGTTAGTTCATCAGTTTGATAGTCCTGCTGAATAGTGCTGTATACCGTTTGCCAGACAGGAGCAAAACCCCAGCACCAGCTGCACATGGGATCATGAACATAGATAAGTGTTGCCAAAACAGACCTCCATCCAGTAAAGCCAGAAAACTGAAAACAATAAAGCCGGCTAAGTGCCGGCTTTATTGTTAAGAGCAAAGACCTTATTTAAACAGAAGCAGCTGGTGTCGCACTACTGACATTCCGCCCCTGCGCCTTGCTGCCCAGCAACAACCTGGCAAGCGCTGGCAACAACCAGATCGCACCAATCATATTCCAGACAAACATAAAGGTCAGGAGAATACCCATATCCGCCTGGAACTTCAGTGGCGAGAAGATCCAGGTGCCCACACCAATCGCCAGCGTCACACCCGTAAAGGTTACGGCTTTACCGGTAATCTTCAGCGTTGAATAATAGGCTTCTTCCAGAGACATCCCCTGCTTCAGGAAACTCTCTAAACGGCTGTAGATATATATGCCGTAATCCACACCAATCCCCACACCCAGGGCAATCACCGGGAGTGTCGCCACCTTAACACCGATTCCAAGGTAAGACATTAGCGCCTGACAGAGAACCGAAGTCAGTCCAAGAGGAATAATGATGCACAGAACCGCTTTCACTGAACGGAACGTAATCAGGCAGAGAATACTCACCACCGCATAGACCCAGAACAGCATTTTATTCTGCGCCTGGGCTATGACCTCATTGGTAGCCGCTTCAACGCCAGAGTTACCGCTGGCCAATACAAACTGATAGTCTTCCGTATTATTAATGGCAGCAAAATCTTGAGTTGCCTTGACCACACGCTCCAGCGTTTCTGCCTTGTGATCATCAAGGAAAAGGATAACCGGAGCACTGGAACAGTTGGTATTGAACAGTCCTGCCGCACTCGCTACTGAACTGTTCAGTACATAAGGGTTACGGGAGAGGCTCTGCCATTTCATACTCCCCTCGTTCAGCCCTTTGATCACCTGCTTGGATACCGTAACCAATGAGAGAGCAGACTGAACACCCGGCACATTCTCCATATGCCACATATATCGGTCGATCGCATCCATCACCGGATAAGAGGTACAACCTTCAGGTTGGGTTTCCAGAAAGGTAATGAACAGATCAGCACTGGTGGAATAGTTACTGTTAATAAACAGGTTATCCAGGTTGTAGCGGGAGTCTGGATGAAACTCCGGAGCACCCGGATCAAGGTCACCAATTTTCAGATCCGTTGCCTTATAAGCACCGGCAGCAAAACCCAGCAGTGCAATCAGGATAGAAACCGGCATCACCTTTGCACTGGCCAGTTTTGCGACCACTTTCCAGACTTTTGCCTCTTCTTTCTGACTCTTTCTTGCATAGTCAACAGAACGCTTGCTGACTTTGATAAACGACATCAGAACAGGAAGCAGGACCAGGTTGGTTAAAATAATGGTAGCGACACCCACACTGGCCGTGATCGCCAGATCCTGAATCACCTGAATATCAATCACCAGCAGGGTAAGGAAACCAATGGCATCAGAAATCAGTGCCACCATGCCGGGAATATAAAGGGTACGGAATGTTCGGCGCGCAGCGGTCAGAGAATTTGCTCCCTGTGCGGTTTCAACGCTGATACTGTTAATAATCTGAACACCATGGCTCACACCAATAGCAAACACCAAGAAAGGAACCAGCACTGAGTAGAGGTCAAGACCATAGCCAAGGGTAGCCAGCAGGCCCATCTGCCATACAACCGCAGTCACTGACGTCAACAGCGGAATAATGGTGCTTTTCAGGCAACGGGAGTAGAGGAACAACAGAATACTGGTAACGCCAATAGCGATAATAAAGAACCAGACAATGGCTTTAACGCCTTCGAACAGATCACCAAATACCTTGGCAATTCCCGTAATATGCAGATCAACACCTTTCTCTGCGTATTTGCTGCGCAGCTCTTCCAGCTGATCAGACAGGTATTGGTAATCCAGGTTTTCACCGGTTTCCGGTTTTTTCTCAAACAATGGCGCACTGACGATACTGGAACGGAAATCGTTGGCAATGATCTGCCCCACCTGGCCAGATTTCAGGATATTTTCTCTAAGCAGATCCAGACTGGCTCGGGTACCGTCGTAATATTCAGGAATAACCGGCCCACCGGTAAACCCCTCTTCTGTCACTTCAATCCAGCGAACCGATGGTGTCCAGATGGACTTCATATTGGCCCGATCAACACCCGGAAGGTAAAAAACTTCATCATTAATCTGCTTAAGCAATTCCATATACTCAGCGGAAAAAATATCGCCATCCCGGGCAGCGACAGCAATTCGAATGGTATTACCGGAATTGCCGCCCTCTTCCATATGACGAAGCATATTCTGGATAAAAGGGTGTTGCAGCGGCACCATCTTCTGGAAACTGGCATCCACCCGCAATCCAGTCACCAGCTTCCAGGTCAGAAACAGCGAAACCAACAGGAAAAACAGGCAAACCCGCAGACGATTATTGAAAATCATCCGCTCCATTATTGGCTCACTGCCTTGATACGATGAATGATTAAAAGACGACATAACTGGCTGCCCCGGATTCTTTTTAATTGTTCTTTTTATGGCTTACATCAAACACATTCACTGTCATACAAGATGAAACAGTACTGTACCCGCTTCTACTCCAACACATTGCCTTCCAGGGTCATCCGGTAGGCGCCACCCTGGCCAACAACGACAATGAACCCATCACTACTGGGTGCCAGAGCACTCAGTGTCATCCGATCAGGTCTGTGTGAAACCGACAGATCACTTTTCACACCTGAAGCCAGCCCCGCTCCATAGCCGGACCCCGTCAGCACCGCTCCGGAATTGCCAACCAGCGCAATACTGCCATCAAACAGCTTTGCTGAACCAAAGAGCGTTTGATCGGTACCAGAGCTCAGCGGTTGCCAGGTTTCCCCCAGGTCAACACTCTGATAAATATTTCCCCTTAATCCATGAACCAGAACTCGACCATTATCACCACTCAGACCAAACCAGGAACCTTCATAAGGGCTGCTCAGGGTTACCCAGGACTGACCAGCGTCAGAAGAGCGGAAGAGAATACCAGCCTCTCCGGCAAGAAAGAGATTACCCTGACCATCGTCGTTAATGGCGTTGTAGTGAAACTCATCATCATTGGCGATGCGATCATCGATAAAGTCCCAGCTCTGACCACCGTCGACCGTTTCAATGATGTAACCGTACGCACCCACGGCAAAGCCGTGAAGGCTGTCCTTAAACCACACATCAAGAAGAGGAACGGTTGCTTCACGATCAACATATATCTGCTGCCAGGTTTCACCACCATCTTCTGTCTTCAGAACAATGGCATCATGCCCGACAGCATACCCAATCATTTCTGAGGGAAAGTGGACCGCCGTCAGCATTTGCATTGTGGGTACACTGGCCTGCTGCCAACTGACCCCATGATCATCGGAATAGACAATGTGACCGCGCTCACCAACGGAAACCAGCCTGACAGCACCGTCGGTTCTTGTAACATCCAACAATAGACTGTTAGCCGCTTTCTGGGATTTAACTGCCGGGCGATCAAGACCCGCCTCTGGTGACGAAGCGTGTACCTGAGGGGTTGAAAGGATTGCGAAAGAGAGTACGGCACCCAGCACAGCATGAAGCGCCGAAGACAGGCGGGAGAACTTTGCAGGCTCAGCCTTTATACCACTTTGTTCAAGAGTGTCCAGACCGACTGAACCACCCCTGCGGTGACTCCCCCTAATGAAACCAGAGGCAACAGGCATACGACTCCCCTTGTCTTAATATTCTTGTTTTTAGTGCGACGATTATAAACAAACATTATTTAACAGCGAAGCACATCCAGCTATGGGTGTGACAAATGAAACGATTGTTTACAAAAAGATCTCCTGCCCGCTTTGTTATTTTGTGTTCAGTGCATGGCAGAGCATCAATATAGCGACCAACTTTACCGAATAGAGCAAATAAAATTCTCATCCAAAGGGACTATTGCGAAAATATTTTCACTCGTTAGTTCAAGATCCAATACTTACAGGACAGGTTAGCCTGTTCAAGTCCTGCAATTAATAAAGAGTGCTGACCAGGAACGAGCAGGCTCCTTATTCAAGAAGCCTGCTTAAAAAGAGAGGAATCAGAGGCTTTTAGTGACCACTTCATAAACATCAGAAGACAGGCCCGGAGTTGCTTTAATTCTCTCCAGTGCCTTGCGCATCCGTTCACGGCAACCAGGCTCAAATTTACGCCAGCGGGTTAACGGAGTCATCAACCGTGAAGCAATCTGCGGGTTCTTCTTATCAAGATCCAGCAACTGGTCAGTCAGGAACTCATATCCCAGACCATCCACACGGTGAAACTGCTTCATATTCCCGGCAAAACCACCCAGAACAGAGCGCAGCTTATTAGGGCTGGTTGCATCAAAGATCTCATGCTGCATCAGTGTCAGAATATGCTCCAGAGTTCCCAGTGATGGACTGGAGGCCTGTACCGACAGCCATTGGTCCATAACATTGGTGTCATCCTGATAACGCTCAAAGAAATCAGTCAGCACTTCCTCAATCAGCTCTTTGTCCTGACAGCCGGCATTGACAATACTGGCAAGCGCAGCAAAGCGATCCGTCATATTCGATGCGCCATGATACTGCTGCTCCGCCAGTGCCAGCATGCCTTTATCATCAAGACTGGTCAGATAGGAAAGACTGATATTTTTCAGCGTGCGCTCAGCAATATCTTCAGCCTCAGGACGATAGGGTTTATCGACACTCAGTGATCGCCACAAAGCCTCCAGTGCTGGCTTATTAGCCTCTGAGATAGCCCGTTTAACCTGAAGCCTTGCCTGATGAATATATTGCGGATAGACCTCTACAGCCTGTTCAGCAAGAGATGCTTCCGATGGCAATGACAACATTTCAGCTTTCACAGCCAGATCCAGAGATTCATCACTGATAATCGTACCAAACGCCTTGATCAGGCTTGCATCAGGACTGCACTCCTTTCCCTGCTCCATGGCGGCAACCATTTCATCAATAACACCACTGGCCAGGCGCTGACTGGCATCCCAACGGTTGAAGTGATCGCTGTCATTTTCCATCAGGAACAGGAGATCATCACGGGAATAGTCATACTTGACCCGAACTGGCGCAGAGAATCCTCTCAATATAGAAGGCAGTGGACGCTCTTCTATATGGTCAAAAGTGAATACCTCTTTCTCCTGTGTTACATCCAGTACCAGATCGGTATCTCCGGCTTTATTGAGAGACAGGTCATCTCCCTCACCATCCAGAATCCCGATACGAACTGGAATATGGAACGGAAGTTTTTCCTTCTGCCCTGGTGTTGAAGGACAGGATTGCTCGATAATCAGCTGGTACTGTTTTTTCTCTTCATCGTACTCATCGCTGACCGTCAGCACCGGTGTCCCCGCCTGACTGTACCAGCGTCGGAACTGGCCAAGGTCTCGACCAGAGGCATCTTCCATGGCTTTGACAAAATCTTCACAGGTCACGGCCTGGCCATCATGACGTTCAAAATAGAGGTCAGATCCCTTACGGAAATCCTCTGGGCCAAGAATGCCATGAATCATCCGCACTACTTCAGCCCCTTTTTCATAAACGGTGACTGTATAGAAATTGGAAATCTCAATGAACGACTCAGGTCTTACCGGATGAGCCATTGGCCCGGCATCTTCGGCAAACTGGGCGGTACGGAGAACGTTAACATCCTCAATCCGTTTTACCCCCCGGGAGTTCATGTCGGCTGAAAATTCAGAATCCCGGAAAACCGTAAAACCCTCCTTAAGACTGAGCTGAAACCAGTCGCGACAGGTCACACGATTACCGGACCAGTTGTGGAAGTATTCGTGAGCAACAATCGCTTCAACCCGCTGGAACCGTGCATCCGTTGCGGTGTCCGGACTGGCCAGAACACAGGCTGAATTGAAGATATTCAGCCCCTTGTTTTCCATGGCTCCCATATTGAAGTGATCAACGGCCACGATCATGAAAATATCCAGATCGTATTCGCGACCATAGACCTCTTCATCCCACTTCATGGATTTCTTCAGAGAGATCATTGCATGATCACACTGGTCAATATTATGCGCTTCTGTAAAGAGCCGCAGCGTCACCTCACGACCACTCATGGTCGTAAAATGGTCTTCTACATACTGCAAATCACCGGCGACCAGGGCAAAGAGATAACTTGGCTTTTTGAACGGGTCTTCCCAGGTAACGTAGTGCCTGCCATCGTCCAGTTCTCCACGCTCAATGTCATTACCATTCGAAAGGAGTACCGGATAGGCGGTTTTGTCTGCCGTAATTCGGGTGGTGAACCGGGACATCACATCTGGACGATCCAGATAGTAGGTAATCTTACGGAAACCTTCTGCCTCGCACTGGGTACAGAACATGCCATTGGATTTATACAGCCCTTCCAGGGATGTATTTTCCTGTGGTTTGATGCGGCAAACGGTCTTGAGAGTGAAACTCTCGTTGGGCGACATAATCTTGAGAAAGCCACCCTCTACCTTGAAGTCTGAAAATGGCTTGTCATCGATCTCAACAGAAACCAGTTCAAGGTCATCCCCTACCAACACCAGCTCAGGAAGGTTATCTTCACCCTGTTTGCCTGACTTGTTATCAAGGTTACGATAAATACTCAGAACCGAAGTAACCATCGTATGATCTTCATAAAGATCAAAAGTCAGGTTCGTTTGATCAATCCAGTAGTCAGGTGCCTGATAATCTTTCAGGTAAATCGCTTTTGGTTGCGAGTCTTTCATCTTGTTCATCCCACTATTTATTTCACAAGCGAACAGCTTCGGTTCTGTGATTCATCGACAGTTGGTTAATTAACAGCCACGCTCACCTGATAGGCGGTATGCTTGCGGATATTGACCACACCATTATCCAAAATCAGGTACTGTCCCTTAATCCCCAGCAATGTACCTTCAATCAATGATTCCTTGTCAAAGGATCGGGATGTCACTTTGACAGGGTATTCAATCACGGGGTAATCAATATTAAGTACGGCAGACTTGTCTGTTTCTTCAGACTTTACACCGGCCAATGGCTGTATCGCCTGAATTCCAAACTGCTCCTGCAGTGCAGAAACCCGGCTACCGTTCATTTCCAGTAACTCTTGAGCGGTAGCCTGAAGATCCAGAGGATCAGCCGGTCCCTTCAGCATAGCTCGCCAGTTGGTCCGATCATTAATAAATTCCTTGAAAATGGTTTCCAGCAGCCCAGATTGCTGACGGGTAGCCACTCGAATAAACGGCATAGCCTGAGTGGCACCCTGGTCGATCCAGCGGGTTGGGATCTGGGTTGCCCGGGTAATACCCACTTTCAGGCCAGAGGAATTAGCCAGATAAACGACATGATCCGTCATACAGAAAGTTTCTCCCCAGGCTGCATCACGACAGGTGCCTTGATCATAATGGCACTTTTCCGGGCTCATGATGCAGCTGTCACACTGGGGTAGCTTTTTAAAACACGGGTAGCAGAACCCCTGGTTAAAACTCTTCTTGGTTTTTCGACCACAGTGGCAGCAATGAATTTCACCGTGGTACTGCATGGACAGCTTGCGCCCAAGCAGGTCATTCAATGGCAGCAATTGATCGCCAATGGGCAGTTGGTAAGTAACCTGGCTCTTGCTGCTCTCTTCAGCACCTGTCAGAAGGTCTGAATGCATTTTACTGAGCGATCCGGTGATTGTACTTTCGGACACAGTTGTACTCTTATGTAAAGTAAGAGCCGCCCTGTCATTGCCTGACAAAGCGACCCAGGAGGCTGACCGAGAATAGCGCCCGTAGCGAGGAAGTCAGAAAATTGAGGATGAAAATTTGGTTTTGTGAGGCGAATAGCGAGCTATTTAACGAACAAAAGCGAACTTTCAGACTAATTTTCTGGCTCCGCACGACTGCATGGACGCAGGAGCTAGAGCAACGCAGGAGCAGTTGCCGTGCAGAGCAGTCTATTCTCGGCCAGCCTCCTAGTAAATCTTCAGTTTTTGAAACGAAGGATGGTGGCTTCTTCAGCAGACACATCGTCGATGGAAGCCTTGCTGTCTGATTTGCATTTGGCTGGCATATAACCTACGCGTTCTGATTCCGGCAGGTTTTCATACTCATAAGCAATGACCGCCTGCAGACTGGCATCCCGTTCATCCTGAGTCATCACACGACCATCAGGCCACTTACCCAGTTCAAGAGCCAGTTTTAAGGACTGATGAATGGCGGGTGTCATTTTTTTCAGAAAAGCATCTAACTGCATTGTATTGAATCCTTTTCAATCTTTTTCTTTAAACAGCAAACCAGCAATGGCACCCAGCACACACCCTGCAGCAAGACCTCCGGTATGCGCCGCATTGGCCATATTACCAAAGCCAATACTGCCCAGAACCCCGGTATAGCCAACAACCAGCCAGACCAGCATAAAGCCGTAGTAAATAGGCGGGAGTCCAAAACGCCAATTTCGGTCAACCTTTTCCCGCGTCATGCAATACCCCATCAGGCCATACACAACACCGGAAAAACCACCAAATATAGTGTCATCCCCACCCCAGAAATACTGGGCAAAATTGGAAATCACAGCAGTAAACACAATGATGGCCAGTAAATGAACACCGCCCTGACGAACCTCCAGTCGACTGCCAAAAATATAAAGCGCTAGCATATTGAACGCCAGATGCGTCAGGCCAAAGTGAAGAAAGACCGGACTGATCAAGCGCCAGTACTGTCCCTGATCAAGCCCCATACTCAAACTGCCAAAGTAGAGATAACCATTGGCCACCTCGAAAGGAATGAATGAGAACCAGGCCGTTGCATACCAGTTGGCACCAGCACGGGTGATCAACGCTACAACAATACAGGCCACCATAAACAGAAAGGTGACTGGCATTCTCTGCCAGGGAATACTTTGTAGAAAACCACCCGCGTTCACCCCCCTTCTGGGAGGAGCGGCCTGCAATTTCAAATCACCGGACTGCCATTGCTGGTAAAGGCTGATCACAATACGGGACTTTTCCTCATTCTCAGTCCAGACCACCTGTTTTCCTGATTCTTCTGTTACCTTGTGGGGGATACCCTGAGCATACAGAAAGTAGGAAAGGTTGCTCAGGTCGATGTCTCCGGGGAGTTCCAATGCCCTATGCATAACGTGTAATAAAGTCCTTAATAAGGGAGGCCAGCCTAGAATAGATACCCTGCACGGCAACTGCTCCTGCGTTGCTCTAACTCCTGCGTCCATACAGTCGTGCGGTGTCAGTAAATTGGTCTAAAAGACCCATTTTGTTCAGTAAATAGAACTACTACTCACCTCACAAAACGGAGCTTATATCCTCAATTTTCTACCATCCTCGATAAGGGAGCTATTCCCGTTTAGCCTTCCTGAAATAAACAGCGCTCTTCCTGATAGTTCCAACGTAACTTGGAACGGCAGGACTCATAAAAGTTATGGTTTAGTGGATGCAGAAGCTTCAGACGCTGGGACTTTTTATGGATAGTAATCTCATCACCGGGTGCAGAGGTGATATGAATCTGCCCATCACAGCTGATCTGCGGATATATGGTGTTTTCATGGCGAATGACCAGTTTCAACTCACTGTCCCCATCCACTACCAGAGGACGGTTGGTTAACATATGGGGGTACATGGGCACCAAAACAATGGCATCCAGTCGGGGATGCATAATCGGACCGCCACCAGAAAGTGCATAGGCTGTTGAACCGGTTGGCGTAGCGATAATCAATCCATCCGCCCGCTGCTTATAGACAAACTGCCCATCGATATAAAGTTCGAACTCAATAATTCGGGTCGACTTACCGGGATGCAGAACCACATCATTCAATGCGTCCCCCTGGCCAATAATCTTACCTTTACGGCGGACACGGGCTTCAAGAAGAAACCGGCTCTCGGCCAGATAACGTCCCTCCAGCACTTCTGCCAGCTGGTCATCCAGCTCATCCGGAGAGATATCGGTCAGAAATCCAAGACGACCGCGATTAATACCGATCACAGGGATATCATAAAGCGCCAGTGTTCGGGCAGCACCCAGCATGCTCCCATCACCACCCACGACGATCACCAGGTCACACTGCTGACCCATTTGCTCACGACTGATCATGGTAAAGGAGTGACCTGGCAGCAGACTGTCCAGCTGTTCATCCAGAAGTACGGTCACCCCCCGCTTCTGCAGAAAGTCTGCCAGATGCCTTAGAGTATCCTCCACCTGAATACGCCCCTGGCGGCCGGTTACTCCGACAATTTTGAAGTGTTCCATAAACTCAGTGATGTCGCCTTAGAATGTGAGTTAGTATACGTTAGTCATGAACGGATTTTTACACCAAAGCATACATCATACTCTACACCAGGCAGTAGAGTGGGTACAAAACAGCCCTCCATTATTTAATCGGTCGGCCAGCCCTCTTTTTCTGGACTCTCCCCTGCCCACAGGAATAACCCCGGTTATGCCTGAAAGAAAGCAACTGGAGCTTCTGGCCAGTCTGGTTAACAGGAAAGGTAATCCCCTGCTGGGCATTTTCTACGAAACGCTCTGGCAGTTCCTCTTGAGCCAGCTTCCTGACAGTCAGGTCATAGCCTCTAACCTGCAGGTAAAAGGCGAGAGAAATAGCCAGTCTGCCACACTGGGTGAATATGATCTTATCTACCAGCTGAGAAACCAGTTCATACATAGGGAGCTGGCCGTTAAATTTTATCTGGGCATTCCTGACGAAACTGGCAATGCCAATGGGGCTCCATGGCGAAACTGGGTAGGCCCCGGGCTTAAGGACCGACTTGACCGAAAAATGGATCGTCTACTCCATCATCAAGCCCTATTGAGTGATACCAATGAAGGACAAGAATCCTTATTAAAGCTGGGTATTGAACAGCCTGTACAGAAAGAGACTCTGATACAGGGCAGGCTTTTCTATCCTCTTTACCCAATGAACGCTGAAGAATCACAAGCAGTTCAACTGACAGACGTCATCGAATCTGACACAGAGTCAAAAACGCAAAACCACGTTCATCGTTTATGCCAGCCACCTGAACTCAGTAATCCAGAACACCTGAAGGGGTACTGGCTGACACAAAGCCAGTTCCTGTTGAGCACGCGATTGACCAATAAGATGAACTACCAGATTCCTCATAAGATACAGTGGTTGAACAGGGAGCCTTACGGCAAACGTCTTAATCATGATGAATTGATACCCCAGCTCACACAACAAAAACGACCTCTCTATATAAGAGCCATTCATAATGAACTGGAAAGAGGTTTGAATGTATTTATTGTACCTGATGACTGGACAGGTCACGCTATAAAAGTGACTCAAGAATTACTGTGAATTGAAAGCATTCTTTTGAGGCTAACTTTGCGAATATCTGAAAATAAGTTAAAAAACCAGAGTAATTATTAATAATAATATTACTGCAATATACAACCACGGTTGTGAAATAAAAAAGCAATGTGCTACGAAACTTATTCATCAATTAAAAGTCTTACGGGTATAGAAGTAGTAAAACAAGAAGGGCTGTCATGAATCACCTACTTGCGACTTCTCTTTATTGTAGCGGTGGAGGTTATCACTCAGAAGTAACGAATTACAGGCTTACACCAACTACTGCAAAGACAATACAGATATTACAGCCTGTGATAGTTAAACCACCCAAAACGCCTAAAGAGAACTGTATTAGAAGCACACTCCCCGACTTAAAAACTTTTGAAAATTATCACCTAAAACAAGCTCCGATCCCAAAGAGCTCTCTCCTCCATGAAGAAACTTCCTCAGAAAGGCTACAACCAGATCACTCCGAATGGATCAGTAAGATTAGATATCATTGCGCGAAAAAAGTATTCGATGATGAAGAAGAGCAGTTAATCACCCTGGATTTAAGCAGTCACTTACATAAGGCTGAACAGCTGGCTGATGGCTACTCATTAAATTTTTCATCCTTAATAACAGAGCCAGAAATGGAAAGCAGCTTACTAGAAACGTTTACCACGCAGATAAGCTCTCCAGGTCGATACCTGATCGCGTATTATTTTACCGAAGGTATCGACACTAAAGAAGAGAAAGATTATACGCAGACATTTATCCTTCAGACTGAGCAAACCGGGCACTGCTTTGCATTATCAGATGTTCCAGGCCTAATTGACGAATTGGAAGAATTCGATAGCTGTCAATCATTTATTCTCAGGGCTCTCAGTGAAGACTTCGACGATGAAATCGAAGCCGTTGACCTGTATCAGAAAAAGGGCTAGAGCTGTTTAACTCATTTGCACTGCGTAGAATATCCAATTGGAGGTTACAGAAATTACAGGCATACTACGCTTCCTTTCTATTTAGTCAGAAACTCCCTCCTATGACTACCGAACAAACATTAATGGAGCGCAGTGGCGCTCAATGTGAACTCTGCAGTTCAAAAGATGACCTGAGTGTTTACCCTGTTCCTCCTGAGAGCGACACTTCAAAACCGGACCAATGCGTTCTCGTTTGTGACAACTGCCTTGGGCAGATTAACCAGTCCAATACGATGGATGCTAATCACTGGCGTTGCCTGAATGACAGCATGTGGAGTCAGGTTCCCGCCGTTCAGGTCATGGCATTTCGTCTTCTAAACCGCCTGTCACCCGAAGGTTGGGCCCAGGACCTGCTGGATATGATGTATCTGGATGAGGAAACCCGTCAGTGGGCTGAGTCCGGGTTGAGCAGTGAGGAGTCAGAAGCGCCAACACTGGATAGCAATGGCAGCGTATTGAGCGCTGGCGATACGGTGACCCTGATCAAGGATCTTCCCGTCAAAGGTGCCGGGTTTACTGCTAAGCGTGGCACCGCTGTAAGAAATATCTCCTTGACTGGTAACCCTGAGCAGATCGAAGGGCGTGTCAATGGCGTCCGAATTGTTCTGTTGACCAAATACCTGAAAAAAGCCTGAGCGCCGGGAGAAGAGCCTGTTATACAACAGGCTCTTCCTCTTTGCGGTTTATGGGCTTTTTAGCCAATAGCTTTTTCAATTGCAGCGAAGGACTGTATGGCAATACATCCATAACCCGTCCCTGGTTAATCTGCTGCTGAACTCCCCTCCAGTAACTGGCTGTAAAAAGATCACCATGAAGGCGGAAAAAACGTTTACGAATTGACAAATCCGGAAACAGAAAAACAGGAAACTCTTCTGGAAAAACATCGCCAGGAGAAACAGAGTACCAGGGCTCAGCAGCCATTTCCTGTTCTGGATAGAGGGCCTCCGGTATGTCACGGAAATTACACTCGGTCAGATAAATAATCTCATCATAATCATAAAAGACCACACGACCGTGGCGAGTCACGCCAAAGTTCTTTAGCAGCATATCGCCTGGAAAGATATTGGCAGCCGCCAGCTGCTTTATTGCCCGGCCATACTCATCAAGAACCGCTTCCAATGCCTGATCATTACCATCTTCAACCAGCTGCTCTACATAAATATTCATGGGCATCATTCGCCGTTCCGTATACAGGTGGCGAATCAACACCTTATCGTCGTAGACAATGACAGTAGAGGGTGCAACCTGCTGCAACTCTTCCAATAATTCCTCACTGAATCGAAAGCGAGGCAAAATCAAGTTGGAGTACTCCTGTGTATCGGCCATCCGCCCTACCCGGTCATGGGTTTTCACCAGGTAATAACGATCCTTGACCATGGCCTTACTGATATCTTTGGGAGGGGCAAAGTGATCTTTAATGACTTTAAACACCATATCCAGAGAAGGAAGTGTGAATACGGACATCACCATTCCCTTCACCCCCGGTGCCACCACAAACTGATCAGAAGAGTGTTGCAAATGCTTAAGAAAATCTCGATAGAAGACGCTTTTACCGTGCTTAAAGAAACCAATGGAGTTATAAAGCTCCGCACGATTTTTCTCAGGTATCAGAGTGTGCAGAAACTCAATACACTCGGAGGGAATTCGGGCATCCACTAAAAAATATGACCGAGTAAAACTGAACAGGACACTGACACAGTCATTTTCACAAAGCAAAGCATCCACATAGAGCTTGCCCTGCTCATTATTCAATACTGCCAGTACAAAGGGCTGCAAATCATCCCCAGCCACCAGCCTACCTACCAGATAAGCGGCCTTATTTCGATAAAAGACCCACTTCAAAACATCCACGCGAACATTCTTACGTCTGATCCATGATGGCTGAGTCTTTTGCAGCGCATGGATGATATTGCGGATATCTCTGCGGCGGTATTCCCAGGGCAGTTCAAATTGAAAATCATCCAGTATCTGACCAACCAGACTCACCAGACCCTGCTCCTGGCTATTGTCGTTAAAGGAATAGGATCGATAAATCCCTCTGGCACTCTGAACCTTAAAGCCATCAAATTCAGACTGGATAAAGCAATGACGTGGGTTTACCGCTTCTCCCTTGAACACCTTCCGGTAGATTGAGTTATAAAAGGTTTCGGCCAGTTCAGGATCGGTTCGGTAAGAGACCAAATCCAGATAAGCATCATGAACATCCTGCCAACAGGTGCTGCTCCGTAAATATGAAGCATCGATCTGAGATGCCAGTGTTGTCATCACCTCGGTAACAGCAACATGGTAAAGATTGATCCGGTCAGAAGCAGCATTTTGCGCAGCACTCCAATCCGCCTTTAGAAAACGATCCCTTGCACCCAGGGTGATGTCAGTAAAGCGCGTTCGATAGTCACTAAACCCTTCAAGAATGATTCTGGCAATCTGTCGGGCTATGGAAGTATTCATTACTGCACCATTGTTGTTTTACTGTAAGAAGTGCAGAAAACCCTTCGTTTAAGGTCAACTGGATTTAAGGCTTGAGCGGCACGCTTTAACCATGCTGCACTTCTTTAATCTCGGCGGCTCTGAATATCAGATACTGGCAAAAACTATCATCACCAGCAACTCTGATATTGGCTTCATATTAACTCAATTTTATATTTTTATTCCTCGTCGTCCCTGAAGCCCACCGGTATGAACCATTAGCAGGCGTCTGACCTTACGAGGCAGATCATTTCCCTGGTTTACTGCAAGCGAGTGTCGTATGGCAAACATCACCTTACCGGTATATACCGGATCCAAAGGAATTGATGTTTCCATCTCAAACGATTTTATAAACGACAGCAACTCATTTGTAGTACGAGCGTACCCGCCATGATGATAATCCGTCAACAGTGTCCAGTTGTCCAATGGTTGTATCGTGTTTTCATCTACTGCACTGCGTAGAAAACCTCCCCCCCTGAGGACAGCAACGCCTTTTATATGTGTACCTGGCATTTCTTCCGAAGCAGTCAGTGCCACTCCCGCTAGAGTGGCGCCCGTTCCACAGGCCAGCCAGACCTCATCATAACTTCCCGACGTAATTCCTCCTGCTCTAAGGATTTCCTGACAACCTTGAACACCAAGAGAGTTGCTCCCCCCTTCAGGTACAACATGCACGTCCCGAGCAGACAAGCCTAGTTGAGATATAAGTTGGTCGAGAAAGGAGGCTTCATTTTTTCGGCGATAATCACTTCTGGACAAATAGTGTATTTTCATCCCCCAGTTGGTGACATCGCTCAGCGTTGCAGAAAGTGATTCGCCTGGTTCTCCCCTGATAATGCCAATGGTTGGCATGCCAAAACGGTGGCCAGCCGCCGCCAGGGCATGAATATGGTTGGACCAGGCTCCACCAAAGCTGAGAATCACAGACTTACCCTGCTCTTTTGCAGCAATCAGATTGTGCTTTAATTTGTACCACTTATTGCCACTGATCTCAGGATCAAGTTCATCCAGACGGAGAATATCAAGGAATACGCCTGCTTCACGTAACCACTCAGTACGGACGGACTGAACCGGAACAGGTTTATTTAATGCATCAATAGATTCGAATGCCATATTTCAATAACCGCCTGGGAAGAAATACATCCAGTTGTTTTACCTGAATATCGTCCAGGGTAATCACATCAAGCTCATACTTTTGATAAAGTTTCAGTTTTTCCAGCTTCGACTGGTGGTATTGGTTTTCTCCGGAATGCCCTAAGTACTCTATATAAACATTGCCTGCGGGCAGGTAAAACTCACCATAGATACTCTCTTCTATGGGCAGACGACGCTCATAAGCATGGGCAATGCCAACCAGATAGAGCCAGTTGTCGATCAGTAGCTCGGTTTTAGACCTCACCAGATGACCATCTGCACAACGAAGTTTGGCAGGAAATTCAGCTCGGTAATGATTGATGGGATCATCTGCCTCTAAATCCAGACCGATAGCATGGGTCAGGTCTGCTCTGATCTCTTTCAACGAAGAACGCACTACAGGCTGGTCAAGTACAGCAACAGGCCAGCATACCCAACAACTACCGCTTCCAGCCTTTTCTCTTTGCTCACCACCAGAACGAATACCTGCCGAAGTCACCTTCCAGCCGGACTCATCATGTTTAATCCAACCTAACTCGGCAAACATTAAATTAACCTGTCGGGCAGAAACACCAGCGTGCTGGGCAAGACCCGTAGCCGTCAGGTTTCCTTCAGTACTCATAGCTGATGAAGCTGTTTCTTTGCCAACCCTCACAATCTCCGGCCAGACAATGTAAGTGCCATATTTAACGTGTGTTTTATACTCCCCCCCCTCCTCATGGCCCTTACGGGTTAACTCCCAATTGTCATTAATACGCTCAATCCACCCCGCCTGCTCCATTTTTCGGAATAGCTCTCCAACATGAAGCTCCAGCGAACGGGCCAGAGCACTGGTAGAAACCTTGTTTTTTACAGAATCAGACATAAGGACACGCCTTCAGCGGTTATTCTCAAAATTTACTGAAGGCGCTGAAAGAAAAAAAGAGAAAATATCAGAAATGATTGCTATAACTAATCGTTACTCTGCTTCGGCACCTTCCTGAGGGAAGGCAACAAACCTCAGGTAATCAGGATAACCAGAGTTTCGTGAAGGAAGCTCCACCGTTTTCACAGGGCCAAAATTCTGCTCTCCCTGTTCAGTCTTCACCTTTGGATCAAGTACCAAGTCATCACCCAATTTTCCATTGGCTGGGATAGCCACCTGGTTATTGTGAGCAGAAACGGTCAAAAGACCGTCCAACAACCGATTCAGTTCATCAAAATTGCGGCCAATAAACATTGGGTATGAATAGGAAGCCATTATTTTTTTACTGGAATTATCCAAAACAAAAACGGTACGAACCGTAAAATTATCGTAACTATTCAGCACCCTTCATATAAATCTACGCGATGTGCGACTTTGTCTGAAACTATCTCAAATTACTAGCCCGGATATTTCATAAACTGCCCCGAATCTCGGGCAGGACTTTGTCGCCCTAAGGGATTTTGTGAGGGAGTGCCGTACCGGGGAGTACGGTCGACCGAGCAAAACTCCCTTAGGGCGGCAAAGGACAAGCGAGAACGGGAGCACGTTTATGAAATATCCGGGCTAGCATGATGGTAAGTCCAAGTTGTATCTTCAAAATCACGCAATTATTTGCTTTCCGTTTTTTAATCTTCGGAAATAAGGTTCTCAAACTGTATTGCAGGACGACCAGCAATTATATTCAGATAAGAACCAATATTATGTGCCAGTAACTTCCGAGCGATACGTGATGTCATATGCCATCTATCTCGACAATGGCACTTTTCTATTTCAAAGCGCTCTGTCAATTGACCTATCACTGTTTCTATTCTCCGTCGTACCCGTAATACCAGCTTTACAAACGACTTCGGACGTTCATCTTGCATGTTTTTTCTCAGTGGCGTCTGAAGATCAATACCTAATTCCTGACAATCAGCTTTAAACTCAGGCCTTATATAGCCCTTATCGCCAAGCAAGAGGCCAGAAATGGTCTCGAGCATGTCATAGGCTGCATCACGCTCATCTACGTTCGCTGCGGTCAGAGTAAAACCCACAGGAATCCCTCGTGCTTCAACCAGCAAATGCCCCTGAAAGCCATAGAACTTCTTGTCCTTGGAAGCGCAGTAACCATAACCAGCCTCAGCTTTAAAGATACGGCTCTGTGGTGCACGGGTTCTGACGACAACATCAATCGGAAAACCATCGATTAAATGGATATCTGCATTATCTGCATGCATCATCTGGACTATACGAATTTGCAGTCGTTGTTTCACATGCCATAAGTTGGCGGCCTGTTTGACAAATGCCGAGCGTGAAGGAATGTCAGGAAACAGGTGTCGCCAGTGTCGGGTAAAATACTTCCAAATCTCAGTGTCCTTATGATGCCCAAGCCATTCACCGACAACTTCCATGGTGATCGCTTCACTATCAGTGAGCTTTGGTGGAAACCCTCGAAGTCGCAGTGGTACAGGAAAAAGCTCTTTTACCAAATCGTCGATCAAGCAGTAGACTGTAGTGATAAACTCTTCAACGGGCATGACTGAAACCTTCTTTGCTTTCTACTGCTTTTAATAGCAGAAAGCAGGATCAGTCATGTCTCCTTATGCAAACCTAAAAGTCGCACATGGCGTAAATCTGGAATTTTCTGATTTTTCGACCATCATCTTATACTCAATTTTTCTAACAAATCTCCAGTATGGAACCAGACTTCCCAGCTACTCCGTTTACCGAAGCTCTCCTTAAAGAGAATGAAGAGCTTCGGACCGAGAATGCGCTTTTACGGGAACGTTGCAGCGAACTGGAAGAAAGGGTTAATAAAAACAGTCAAAACAGTAGTAAGCCACCATCGTCAGATGGTTATCAAAAGCCCAGTAAAAAAGGGAGTGATAAAGGTGATACATCTTCCAAAGAAGCCCCCTGCTCCTCACAGGAAACACCGAACCCCAAAAGCCTTAGACCATCTTCAGGCAATAAACCAGGTGGCCAGAAAGGTCATCAAGGCTCTTGTTTGAGACGTGTCGCCTTACCCGATTATGTCAGGCATCTGAAGGTTGAAAAATGTTGCTGTTGCCAGTCTTCGCTTATCGATATTAAACCCACCAAATACATTGAGCGACAGGTTTTTGATCCAGGTAGACCCGGAGAATTTGAAGTTACCGCGTACTGGGCAGACGTTAAAGTATGTCCTTGTGGTAAACGGAACACCGCTGAGTTTCCCCAAGGAGTGAAAGCCGCTGCTCAATACGGAGAAGTGACTCAGGCAATGGCTGTTCATTTAAACCAGTATCACTTCATCCCATATCACCGGGTGTCTGAGTATTTCAATACTATTTATTGCATGAGTGTCAGCGCAGGCTCTGTTGCCAATTTTGTTGCCTATACCCATGAGAACCTGGCCTCTACTGAGCAGAGTATCCGCGATGCTTTACAAGAAAGTCCGGTTGCAGGAGCGGATGAAACTGGCATGCGGGTTGACGGTTCACTGTGGTGGTTACACATTATGCGAGATGACCAATGGACGCTTTACTACCTCTCAGAAAGGCGAGGTTGTGAAGCAATGGATGCAATGGGCATCCTGCTGACTTTTGCAGGCATTCTGGTTCACGATCATTGGAAGTCCTACTTTGCCTATGCGGCAGTGCATGTGCTTTGTAATGCCCATCATCTGAGAGAGCTTCAGGGAGTTGTCGATAGGGATGCGAATAAGCTGGCTCTGCGGCTGATGAAATTGCTTACGCTCTCCTGGCACTTCTGCAAGAAATACAAAGCAGCCGGTCTGACTCAAATGCCTGGTGCAATACAGCTTCGCATTGAGACGATATACGACCAAATCCTTCAAAGGGCTCTCACGAAGGAAACCGCTTATATGGAAAAACAACGACAGGTGCTTGGACGTAAGAAGGTCAGGAATACCAAGGCCTACAACCTGTTCAAAAGGCTTATTGAGTTTAAGGTTGAAACGTTGCGCTTCATGTCGGACTTTTCAATTCCCTTCGATAACAATGGCAGTGAACGTGATGCCAGGATGGCCAAACTTAAGCAGAAGATCTCAGGCTGCTTCAGAAGCGAAGACGGAGGTACCATGTTTACCCGAATCCGAAGCTATTTATCATCTGCTAAAAAGCAGGGGTTGAACATATTTCAGGCGCTTCTTAAAGCGGTTCGAAATTACAACAATACGCCTTTGCTGGGTGCTGAATAGTTACAAATTATCTTTCGCACTTCGCTCTATCCTTCCCTCAGTATCCTCAGGCAACATGCCATATTTTTTTGCTACTTCAAGTTCAGTATCCGCAATTACAGGAAAATCGACTTGTTTTGTACCGGCCAAAAGAGCAACATCCTCCATCCAAAGCCGATGCTGTTCAACAGAGTTAGGGCTAAGACCAATAACGTTTACCCCTTTTTTCTTAAAGCCACTCACCAATTTCTGAACTTCTGCAAGTTCGGTTGCACATACTGGGGTAAAATCTTGAGGATGGGAAAACAGAACGGTGAACTTACCACCCTCATTTTCTACCCATTGATAGAAATCAACACGCTCCCCATCCCCTGATGATGAAAGTTCCGCCTGGAAATTAGGCGCTGTATCACCGATGCTAAGTGTTGCTGCAGATGGGTATTGCGACAAACCCAAGAGAATAGCTCCCGCTATAATTGATAGCTGGTATTTTTTACTGACAAGTTCTTTGCTGTCATTAAATGGCTTAAAAAAACTTTTCATTAACATTTACCTTAGGGCTAGTGTTCATTCAGCTATTTTTCAAATGGAATTAATCCGCCTGACTCTCAAACACTGAGACATCAGCACACTGAGATTAGTATTAGACGGTGGTTTTTGTTATATGCTTTCGTATTTAAAAAAAACTAATGGAATACCAAGAGGCAATAAATCATTGCTAACGACTGACAAGCAGTAAATTGCAACAGTGAACGCCCTGTCAATTAAAAATTACCAACTAAACTTGTCCAATGAAATTATACTCAACGTAACATCATCAAAAATGGGGTTTCCATGAAGGCGAATCCTCTCTCTCTTGAAAGCTATCAGAGACCGATCCTCGAAATACCCAGAGAAGCCGAAAGCATCCTTCTTCATTCCTGCTGTGCCCCCTGTGCAGGTGAAGTTATGGAAGCAATTAAAGCATCAGGTATTGAGCAGACTGTGTTCTTTTACAACCCGAACATCCACCCTGCTGAGGAATACCAGCTTCGAAAGGATGAAAACAAAAGGTTCTGTGACAAGATTAATATTCCGTTCATTGATGCTGACTATGATACAGACAACTGGTTTGAACGAACCCGGGGCATGGAGAATGAACCGGAACGGGGTAAACGCTGCACAGCCTGTTTTGATATGCGATTCGAACGGACTGCTCTCTATGCTTATGAACACGACTTTGCGGTTATCTCCAGCACACTGGGCATTTCACGCTGGAAGAACATGGAACAGATCAATGACTGCGGCATCCGGTCTGCAGGGCATTATCCTGGCATTTCCTACTGGACTTACAACTGGCGTAAACAAGGAGGCAGTCAGAGAATGATTGAGCTCTCCAAACGGGAAGCCTTCTATCAACAGGAATACTGCGGTTGCGTATACAGCTTGAGAGACACAAACCGGTACCGGATGTCCCAAGGGCGCCCTCGAATAAAAAGGCTGGTGAATTTTTATGGGCAGAGCAAGGATGGGCATGACAAGAAAGAGGGCTGTGCAATTATTGCTACCTCTTCCTGAAGCTTCCTCAAAAAAATTTCGTCTATATTCCTTAATACTGATGGTCTGTCCATCCAACTCCAGCTGATATCAATAAGAATGAAGAAAATATTCCGGGCAGCTCTGATCTGCCTTCTGCCGCTTACTCTGATTATCTCAGTACCTTGGTACAGGGATAATACAGACATAATTGAGCACAGTTCGTTTACAGGCTTACCGGACTGGGTAGCTGTTGCACTGCTCTGCTACACACTGGTCCCACTGATTAATATCCTCATCTGGGCAACCTGTTACCCCGAAAATGATCACGATAACTAGCCCATGCCACCTATTATCTTCAGTCTGATCAATATCATCATCTATCTGCTTATTCTCATTCCCATATGCATCAAGGCAAAAAGGAGCAGCCTTCAACACAATGCCACTGATCACTATCTGGCGAACCGTTCTCTCGGGTTTATGGTTCTCTTCCTGACCATCTATGCCACTACATTCAGCGGTAACATTCTGGGCGTCAGTGGCCAGGCTTATCGATCCGGATTCACCTGGGTCATGTTTGCCGGTCTGGTGGCTGCCATCACATCCTCATTTCATCTGGTGATCCCCAAACTCCGACCACTGAGTGTTAAACACCATTTTGTGACACCCGGAGACTGGATTCGCTTCCGCTTTGGCAGTCATACCCATAGTCTGAGAATCCTGGTCTCCATTGTGCTGATACTCTCTCTGGGCAACTTCCTTTATGCCCAGCTAAAGGCGGCCGGTGAGATCATTGTTGTCATGACTCAGGAAGCCATCCCCTATGAAGCAGGAGTCATTGCCTTTGCCCTGATCATCCTGACTTACGATATTTTAGGTGGTCTCAGGGCTGTCGCCTGGACAGACATGATCCAGGGACTGATTATGCTGGCAGGCTTCGCCTGTCTGGGGCTGTGGATTATTGATACCTCACAAGGAATTGACAGGCTTTCCATGGCCATCGCGAAACATAGGCCTGAGAGCGTAAAAGTACCCGGCTTCACCACACAGGTTCAGTGGTTCAGCCTGATGATTCTTGGGGGCTTATCGGTCACCATCTACCCACAGACTCTGCAACGTATTTTTGCCGCTTCTTCAGATAAAGCCCTCCATCAGTCAATGGCCGCCATGGGCATTGTCGCTCTGTTTACCAGCACCGTATTTCTTTTCACAGGATGGGTAGCTATTCCCCTGTTCAGCCTTGATTCAGGCTTTCAGGCAGATCAGGTTCTTCCCAGACTGCTGGAGCAGTGGGCAGCCAGTAATATCTGGAATCGGGTCAGTGCCATGATGGTACTGCTGGCCATTCTTGCCGCCATCATGTCTACTGCTGACTCGGTGCTTCTTTCGGTGGTGTCCATGATCCGGCATGACCTGTTGAAAACCACTCAACGGGAAGGGCTCAAGTACGATACCACGATCACCATTACCTTGATGGCCCTGATATCCATTCTGGCACTGCATCGTGATATCACGCTGTGGCGCCTGATGGAACTCAAGCTTGAACTGCTGATTCAGTGCTTTCCCGCTTTTATCATTGCATTGCACTGGCGCAAACTTCCTGCTGTTTCCGTTCTGGCAGGCCTGGCTTTTGGACTGACGCTCCTCGGCGCCTTGCTGGCCCTGGGAATCAAGCAGATGGCCGGCGTCAATGCCGGCCTTATTGCGTTGGGAGGTAATGTACTGCTGATGGGGTTCACTTATTTCATTCAATCGTTACTGCTTCGATCTGACAATCATCAACTCATGTCAAAATAAAAGTTTCCTATGCTTAACTCGCATTCTTTTTTGCAAGAGGCATCAGCGGCTTTTTGATTACGGGCCAAAATAACTCTTCAGCCCAGTGCAAACGTTTTCCAATGGGTAAGCCAAAACGTTTTTGCCGCGTATTTGGAATTTTGGCCGTGCCAAACAGCGTATCAAAAATAAATAAAGTAATGGCGTAATTCCCATTGGGGTGAGATCCCTTGCCAAATGCATGATGAGCATGATGAGTATCCGGCAGAGTAATTACATGTTCAATTACACGCCAGAATGGCTCAGACCAGGGCATTTTCTCCCGCAGCCATAAGTCCCATCGAAAGGTAGTATGCGTCAGAGTATTCACTATGTAGGTCACCAGAACCGCCGCCACATAAGGCTCTCCCAAACCCAGATAGATGGCCAGTGGTCCAAACCAGCTCTGTGGCAGCAGCAATACCCAGAATACGTTATAGCGATATAAAACACCGACATTCAGGGTCTCCGCCGTATGATGAGTACGGTGAAGCTTCCAGAACCAGCGCCACTCATGGGCAAAACGGTGCATCCAGTAGTGCAGAAACTCCTGTACGACAAAAATTACCGCAAACGCCAGCCAGAAGTTTGTTCCAGCCATGGCTCCTGCACTGTCCTGAAAAAACATCAGTACTATAATACCCGACAATGTTCCAACCACCGGTGAAGAGAACACGGCATGAGCTGCAATACCGGCCAGCGTTAATCCAGCATCCCTCAGTGGCCGCTCGCCGCGGTGAATTCGACCGGACAACAACTCAAGCAGAAAAGCAGGAATAAAAACAGCAAGAACAACAATACCCAGTAGTTGCTGTTCCGGCGCAGGGATTGGGAACATAACGTTTTCCTTTTTTTATTATTTTTGGTTGTACTTCAATTAGTGGGTTCAACTCATCGCTGTTTCAAACCACCAACAATAAAGGCAATTAGTTGCTGCGACTGCTCCAGCAAATAATCATTGGTCCATATTTTCGATTGCTGTCGTCTAAGCAAGTCCCATAACGCCACAGTATGTATCAGTTGGGTACCGGCAAAATTCATACGAGAATGGAATTCGGTCTGTTCCAGTTCAGGCAGACAATCACGCACCATCCGAGTCATTAACTGCAGAGAGCTGGAACGGGGTCCATCAAACAGCAGTTGTTGATGTTGCCCACTCAGGGCTAACTGCGTAATCAAACTGACGTAATAGTTTTCACCCGGGTGCTCGATCAGGTGGTGGATATAGGGCATCACCAACGCTTCCACCAACGCTTCTAAAGAGTCAGCCTGATCTGACTGAGCGGCCATCAGCATATCATGCCGCCGGGCATTGAGAGGGATCATGCGCAGATCAAGAATAGCGGAAATCAACCCTTCTCTACTCCCAAAATGATACTGCACCGCCGAGTTATTTTTCTGGCCAGCCTCCCGGGCTATTTCTCTTTCAGAAATAGCATTCAGTCCTTTTTCAGCAATCATCTTTTCAGCCACCAGCATGAGGCTCAATTTGGCTTTACTGAATTTCGGTTCATTGACGACAGGTGTTTCTGACTTTTCTGTATTCATAGCAGCATTAAGTCACAGCAAAAAAATTAAGTCAACTGACTTAATTGAAAAAATTATGCGTTCTCCATCTGCCACCTATGGATACCGGAAGGCATTGGTATTACTATCCGCCCGAGAAATCGGGCTCAACCGAAAAAGCTGAAATGGGCAACCCGTGACTCGGAACCCTTAAGAATTTTTCCCGCAAATGATGAGGTTACACTCCTCTGCCCTGCAGTGAAGAGTTCATCAAAATACTGGATTCTGGGCCATAATTATCTAAACCAGAGCGTTTCTGAGAGCAATTACAAAGTTCCTGCGGGGATTTTCTATTCCGTTTTCCTGTCAGGCCGATAAAACCTGAAATAAATCGCTCAACCTCTCTACTTGTTAACACCGTTACCGGGCTACAAACTATGATACGTTTTGTTGCGCCACTGTCAGGCATGTTTATTTTCGCTCTGGCCAGCGGATACCTGACGACCCTGATTCCTCTGAGAATCAATGCGACAGATGGCAATAACTTTATGGCCGGTCTGATGGGTACCGCCTACTACCTGGGATTACTGGCAGGGTCATTTCGCTCAGAAAGTATCGTTTGCCGGGTAGGCCATATTCGCTCTTTTGCCTGCTTCATGGCGTTACTATGTGCCACCGTACTGAGCCTTGCTCTGTCCGAGAACACTACCAGCTGGCTGGTACTCCGCTTCCTGAACGGTATGGCGGTTGCTGGTATATTTGTGGTGGTTGAGTCCTGGCTTCTCTGTGAAAGTGACAGCTCTAACCGTGGCCGGGTACTGTCCTTCTATATGGTGTCACTCTATGGAGCGAACGCTATCGGGCAGCTTTTTGTCGGCTTCTTTGATAGCAGCAGTCTGACCCCTTTTATCCTGATTGGTATTCTCCTGTCATTGTCAATCTTCCCACCGGCAATGACCCGAATCCCAACGCCAGAGATAGAAGAGGCGTCTACACTGGGCTTCAGAAAGCTTTTCGAACTGACACCGTCTGGGGTACTCGGCTGTTTTGCCGGAGGCCTGGTGTTAGGTGGTTTGTACTCAATGCTTCCCATTTATCTGGCCGACCTGAGCGGCAGCGATGATCACACCGTAGCAATCTTTCTGGCCATCACCATGCTTGGCGGAATGGCACTGCAGTTTCCCGTGGGCTACCTCTCCGATATTATCGATCGCCGTAAAATGTTGATTCTGGTCGCCCTGGCGGGTTGTGCCGTTTGCTTTGCGTTAATCCTCAGCTCCCACGAAAACTGGCTGTATTACCCACTCTTATTCTTGTTTGGTGGTGCAACCTTCACTCTATATCCACTTGCCATCAGCCATGGCTGTGACCATATGCACCCGGATGATATTGTTGCAGGAACCCAGGGACTTCTTCTTGCCTACAGTTTTGGCGCGTGTATCGGCCCGATCTTCGCATCACTGTTTATGGGCCATATTCCAGAAGGCCTGATGCTGTACTTCATCACAATAATGGGGGCCACTGGTATCTTCTTCTTGATTCGGATGGCTTATCGTCCTGCAATATACACCAGTGAAGAGCAACACTTTATTCCCGTACCGCGCACCACCCCTATTGTTGCGCAGATTGACCCTCGCTCTGATGCCGAGGAGCTACTGGATACTGAAGAAACAGCTAATCCAGCCAGCTAAACCATTTACCGGGCAGCATTGACGGAGTTCATGCTGCCCGATAGCAATTCAGGGCATAGACATTGATTAGCCAGGCATTACAGTCAGTGTAATGATGTCGCTGTATGTGCCCGCCGGTAAATTATTTATACTGACTGCAGGCACTGATGCTCTGAATGTTGAAGTGACGGCTGGGCAGTCCTCACTATTATCAGCCAGAAGGTCCTCCACAACTCCGGCACTGCTTGATAAATGCTTTGTAAGGTCATGCCTGCTTCCTTTGCCGACAATCCAGAATGCCGAATAAGCAACCCCTTCTCCACGACTATTTTTCACCATTCCACGATTCGATGACCGGGCTTCAAGGCGATAGCTGGAAACAGAGCTGTAAACGCAAATCCGATTATTTGTAGCTACCCAGCGATTGCCATTTTCATGAAAGGTCAGATCATCAAGATTGGAAATTTTTACCACTTCACTTGCCCCGGTAAGTGTTATTGGTATTTCCAGGATCTTGCCACTGACACTACTATGCACCCAAAGCTGGCCTGAATAAGTGCCGGGCTGCAATTTCCCCAAGCCATAAAATGTCAAACCCAGTGTCATATCATCCCTGTCTGCACTGTCACATACGTTCTGAATATTGAATTTATAAGGTTCGTTATGTTTCACCAGAGCTATTTTTACTCCATTTAGCTCCGCACTGAAATGGTATTCCTGCCGGATACCACTGGCATCATTTTTGACAGAAAATTCCTCAAAGTCATAAGGATAATTGCTGAATGAAATATATAAGTCTTTCGATGTTTTCGTACTGCAGACAGAAATAGCAGTTTGGTACACCTCTTTTTCTACAGCACTCAATAACGATGTATTTATTTCAATACCGCTCACTGAACCAGGAGAAATTTGCATATCAGCCTGCAGTGAAGATGAGCCAAAAAAGAATGACGCAAAAGCATAAAAACAGTTAGCAACAAAACTTTGGACGGGCAGCAGGCGACACATAAATAAATTCTCAATAAGATCACATGCAAAAAACGTGACTCTCGGAATGCTCACCAAGGATCAACTATTCAGACGAGAGGAGAGAAAAAAGAAATTACCAGAAGAGAAATCGTATCTTATTTAAGCGGGATAAAGTCCACTCACAGCGATTTGAGAAGATTATTTGCCAAAAATACACGATAACAAAAAACCCTTACAACAAATATCGTAAGGGTTTCAGTACTATCTCAATAATAATGGCGGACCGGACGGGACTCGAACCCGCGACCTCCGGCGTGACAGGCCGGCATTCTAACCGACTGAACTACCGGTCCGCTGCTGTCATAAATCAAACATTAAATGCTCAATTTATGGTCACTCTGTTAACAACTGACGTTGTTGAATGTGGTGGGTGATGACGGGATCGAACCGCCGACCCTCTGCTTGTAAGGCAGATGCTCTCCCAGCTGAGCTAATCACCCAAATTTTTTTATTCACACGCTTAGAACGCAGGAATAAAATGGCGGACCGGACGGGACTCGAACCCGCGACCTCCGGCGTGACAGGCCGGCATTCTAACCGACTGAACTACCGGTCCGCTGCTGTCATAAATCAAACATTAAAAGCTCAATTTATGGTCACTCTGTTAACAACTGACGCTGTTGAATGTGGTGGGTGATGACGGGATCGAACCGCCGACCCTCTGCTTGTAAGGCAGATGCTCTCCCAGCTGAGCTAATCACCCAAATCTTTCTTTATTCACACGCTTTGAACGCAGGAATAAAATGGCGGACCGGACGGGACTCGAACCCGCGACCTCCGGCGTGACAGGCCGGCATTCTAACCGACTGAACTACCGGTCCGCTGCTGTCATAAATCAAACATTAAAAGCTCAATTTATGGTCACTCTGTTAACAACTGACGTTGTTGAATGTGGTGGGTGATGACGGGATCGAACCGCCGACCCTCTGCTTGTAAGGCAGATGCTCTCCCAGCTGAGCTAATCACCCAAATTTTTTTATTCACACGCTTAGAACGCAGGAATAAAATGGCGGACCGGACGGGACTCGAACCCGCGACCTCCGGCGTGACAGGCCGGCATTCTAACCGACTGAACTACCGGTCCGCTGAAACTTTTTCCGATCACTCCAGTGTTGCCACCAGCGCTACGGGAGGGAGACTTTACCAGAACTCCCCTCGATATCAAGCCCTGTTCAAGACTTGTTGGCATCAAAAGCAAAATAGAGATGGCGGACCGGACGGGACTCGAACCCGCGACCTCCGGCGTGACAGGCCGGCATTCTAACCGACTGAACTACCGGTCCGCTGATTTCATAAACAACAGAAGTCTTTTAACAACAACTGCACTATGAACACTGGATGCTAACAACATCTCTGAATCTGGTGGGTGATGACGGGATCGAACCGCCGACCCTCTGCTTGTAAGGCAGATGCTCTCCCAGCTGAGCTAATCACCCTGAACTCTTTTAAAGAGATTGTTAAGAACTTTGCTTTGGCACTTCAAGTTTCCCGAGAGCCCCTCTCAACAACGCGGCGAATTATAAGCAGCTAACCTGTTGATACGCAACAGTTATTAAAGACTTTTTTTTATACCCTCTTTATCTTTATAAACATCAGTCACTATTTTACGGTCAGGGTTTGCTACCATGTGCCTTTCCATCACAGCCTTGAGCTCATACTCGGAAGTGCAGCCCGACAATATGGAAAGTGGCCAAACTTCCTACTAATCAGGATTCTGGAACGATCATGTGGTTCAAAAATCTCATCTTTTATCGTTTTACCCAGCCATTCAAGACGTCTGCCGAAGACCTTGAAGAGCAACTCCGTCAGAAACGCTTTCGCAGCTGTGGCAGTCAGGATATGAGCACCTATGGATGGGTCCCACCATTAGGCAAGCATGGTGAACTGCTGACCCATGCTGGAAATGGCTTCATTATGATTACCGCCCGCAAGGAAGAGAAGATCCTTCCAGCGAGCGTGGTCAAGGACGCACTGGAAGAGAAAGTTGAACAAATTGAACAGGAGCAGGATCGTCAGGTTTTCAGCAAAGAGAAGAAAACATTAAAAGACGATGTACTGATGGAGCTGCTGCCAAAAGCATTCAGCCGCAGTCAGAACACCTTTGCTTATATTGACCCCGCTCAAGGCTGGCTGGTTGTGGATGCTTCTTCATTCAAGAAAGCGGAAGAGCTGACATCCTGTCTGCGCGAATGTCTTGGCAGCCTGCCGATTATTAATCCGCCACTCAAGAATATGCCCTCTCATGCCATGACACGCTGGCTGGCTCAGGAAGTCTCCATGCCTGACAAACTGGTGCTAGGTGATGAATGTGAGCTCCGCGAGCCTGGAGATGAAGGAGGTCAGGTCAAAGTCAGTAAGCAGGAGCTGGTCGGTGAAGAGGTTGAGGTTCACCTGCAAGCTGGTAAACAGGTCAGCAAGATGGCGCTGATATGGAATGACGCCCTGAGCTTCGTTCTTGGTGATGACCTGGTGATTCGCAAACTGAAGTTCACCGACTCTATTCAGGAGCAGCTTGATGAGGTCAATGCTGAAACAGCAGCCGAGCAGTTTGACGCTGACTTCTCCATCATGACACTCACGCTGCAGCAGATGCTGGACGAACTGATGGAAAACCTTGGAGGAATGAGCGAAGAAGCGCTGGAAAGAAATGAGGTGGTCAGCTTCTCGGTGAATATTACAGAAAAAGAGACCGTTTAAGATGTTGAACCACGAAGTTCACAAAAAGCACAAAGAAAAGATTTTTAAACTTTGTGCTCTCTTTGTGATCTTTGTGGTTCAAAACAATCAGTGCATTAGGCCAAAGAGCTTTCCACGATAGCGTTTGGCAACCGGGTTACCCTGCCCCAGCTGATCAAACACCTTCAACATGAGCAGTCTGGCACCGTCCTCGCGGAACTCACGATCCCGGCGAACAATCGTCAGCAGATTCTCCAGCGCTTCTTCATTCTCATCAGCAATCACCAGCCGAATCGCCAGCTGGTAACGAGCCTCATGATCATTTTCATTCTCGGCCAGTCGGGCTTCCAATTCA
The DNA here is from genome assembly GCF_965196975.1 of Endozoicomonas sp. Taxonomy (NCBI): domain Bacteria; kingdom Pseudomonadati; phylum Pseudomonadota; class Gammaproteobacteria; order Oceanospirillales; family Endozoicomonadaceae; genus Endozoicomonas; species Endozoicomonas sp. Next base: position 792,747 of record NZ_OZ239981.1, on the reverse strand, counting down.
TTCCGGGCAGGTGCATCTGCAACCATTTCATAGAAAGACAGCTTGGCTTTGGGCTGGGCAATACCTTCCGCATCTCCCGGAAGTACCGCCATCAACTGACGGGCTTCATCAATACGCCCGAGCTCCAACAGCAGGTTAACCTGCAACACCTGCAGTGCATGGTTATCAGGCTCATCTTTCAGAATATTTTGGAGAAGCTCCAGTGCCTGGCCTGCTTCGCCTTCGGCCATCAACGCCTCAACCTGCTGGCGAATCATTTCTGCCGGACTCATGGTCAGTGGGTCCAGCACTTCACGAAGCACCTCTTCTGACTGAGGCCCACTGAACACCTGAACCGGCCGCCCCTGGTGCAAAATTACCTGACCAGGCAATGCTCTTACCTGCAATTGATTCACCAGTTGCTGAGCCAGCATCTGTTCTGTTTCTGCTTCCACTTTCGCCAGTATCAGCTTGCCCTGATAAGATGCAGCCAACGTTTCCAGAACACCCAGCTGAGCCGAGCAGGCCGGATCACTCTGCATACCTATATAAAGCAGTACTGGTTGATCGACGGACTGCTGAAGCACTTCCTGAATATTCGCTTCTGTTACATCCACCACGAAGCTTTGTTCATTCATCACATTTGCCACCTTGAAAATCCTGCTGACCCTATGCTGCACTTCTGGCTGCAATAACCACAGTGCAACTTTAAGCTATGTAGGAATGATAAAGATACTTTCACCTTGCGATAAGGCCTCTGCCAGCATTTTTAACCCTTCATTTTTTAACGACCAGGCTCTACCTGAAGGAATGTGATTGAACACTTCGCCGCAATCCACCGCAAAATCACCCCGACAGAAAAAAACTTTTCTTTAAGAATATCTTGGAATTAGCGGTACTTTGTATAAATAGGCTTCAATCCAGGGCGGCCATCTTTACTTTACCCACAGAATCTGTGGATAAGTTTGTGGATGACCCCACACAACCCGTCACAAAGACCGATGTTTACTACCCCCTTATCAAACTGATCATTTTTTGATCTATTTTTTCTTCTTATTTTTCATACACTTAGGATAAGTACTTACAAAATCAGTCACTTATGGCGCCAAAAAAAAATACACGTCAATCGCTTGACATTTGTGCATAAAAAAAATTAGAACCCTCTTCTAGCCAGCACCTTAAGGCTCCCACCAAAAGCCCCGAACCAAAGCTCTAATAACAAACAGTTATTAATAAACCACCCCCTATTGAGCAGCTCCAAGCCCGTAAAGTCATGCTATGGATTTTTTTCCTGTACAGAGAGCATCGGTTATTTGCTATGATTTCGAGTCTGAACATCCCCGGTCATACCTTGCGCTGGTTAGGTTCTGTTCAAGGATGCACAGATTCAGACAGTAATGAGCCATTCCCTGTGAAAGCGCTTTTGAGTATTTACGTGCTGCCAACTACCAGTTCTACCTTCATGTAGTTAAGTAGTTCGCCTGCATGACAAAAGGCCTTTCATAGCTCAGCTGTCATCAGCCAGGAATATACTCACCAGCATTCAGGCTGCTGAAGGTAGACACTCATTCACTTGTTGCCTGCAAGCACCTCAAATAGCGTTGGGTATAGTTGTACCACCATCATTCGTCATAAATCGACAATACAGAACAGGTAGTTGCAATGAGTCTTGCTGATAAGGTCCTGGCCGTTAACAACGATCTCCCGATTCGAACCGACCATCCTATTCATTCCGGCAAAGTCCGCTCCGTCTACTGGCTTACCGAAGCTGACAGCAGGCGCCTTATTCATGAAAAAGGCTATGATGTTGCTCACGATGCGCCACTGGCCATTATGGTCATTTCCGACCGCATCAGTGCTTTTGACTGTATCTGGCATGGCGAAGGTGGATTACAAGGGATTCCAGGCAAAGGAGCCGCACTGAATGCGATTTCCAACCACTGGTTTAACCTGTTCAAGGAATACGGTCTGGCTGACAGCCATATTCTGGACATCCCCCACCCACTGGTATGGATAGTGCAAAAAGCACGCCCGGTCATGGTTGAGGCTATTTGTCGCCAATACATCACTGGCTCCATGTGGCGCGCTTACAGTCAAGGAGAACGTGAGTTCTGTGGAATCCGTTTACCGGAAGGTCTGCAAAAAGATCAGCAGTTGCCAGAGCTATTAATTACACCATCAACAAAAGGTGTAATGAAGGGAATTCCCGGCGTCCCCGAAGCCGATGACGTCAATATTACCCGTAAAAATCTTGAAGATAACTTCTCCTCATTTAATTTCAGTAGGCCAGAAGACATTGATCGATACGAAATACTGTTAAGGGAAGGGTTCAGCGTTATCAGCCAGTCTCTATCAGCCCTGGACCAGATTTTTGTTGATACCAAGTTCGAGTTTGGTTATGTCACCGATGCCAGCGGGCAGGAAAAGCTTATTTATATGGATGAGGTTGGTACTCCTGACTCATCCAGAATCTGGGATGGTGAAGCATACCGACAAGGTAAAGTGATTGAAAAATCAAAAGAGAGCTTCAGGCAGTTCCTGCTCAACCACTTCCCTGATCCGGATATTCTACTGAATAAAGAGAGAATGCCGGAACGGGAAGCGCTTGCCCGAGAGCATGCATTACCAGAAAGTGCATTTATGGATCTCTCCAAAACCTACACAGACATCGCCGAGACAATTACCGGGAAGCCTCTGGATGTTTCTGACAACCCCAAGGCCGAGATTATCGAGGTTCTGGCTAAAGAGTATGGCCTGATCGTTTAAAGGTCACTATTCAAAAGCAACAACCTGCGCTTAAGAACGACAGGGTGCTCTCTCTGAATGATTGAAACAATAGTGCTCTATTTTCACAGCTACTATGGGAACACCACTCATAATAGTTAACTGTCATGCCCGCTTCTGTTATTTCCAGCTCTACCAAAAGCATCGTTTTGCAAATTGAAGTTTCTATAGATTCAGGCAACATGCTGAATCTTGAAGATAGTTTACAGCGTGCACTCAATGAAGCCGGGCAGCTTGGAACAAAAGAGTTATTGGGGCTATTTGAATCACCCAATAAAGAACCTATCGTCGTTAATCAGCAGAAGTGGAACTACAAAGGAAAGGTTCTTAAGCACTATGAAACCTTATACGGTCGTATACCTTTGGAGCGCTCCGTATATCAGGGTGTCAGAGGTGGCAGTACTCTGGCAGCACTTGATCTTCGTGCCGGTATTATTGGTTCAGCTACCCCCAAATTTGCCAAGTCTATCGCCTGGAAATACAGCCAGATGCCAGCGCCTGCGGTAAAAGAAGATTTTGAGACCAACCATCAAAGGACGCTTTCAAATTCTTATATCAAGCATTTATCGGACAGAGTAGGTGCATTAATTGAAGACCAGCAAGACACTCACTACCACCTTCCTCCACTAAAAGAGCCTGTTGAAACAATAGCCATTGGTCTGGATGGAACCTGCATGCTGCTTTGTGAAGAAGGCTGGAGGGAAGCCATGTGTGGGACATTGAGCCTATATTCTGCAGATGGAGACAGGCTCCACACGATATATACAGCCAGTTCGCCAGAGTATGGTAAACAAAGCTTTATGAGCAAGCTCGACGAGGAGATTGCAGATCTAAAACGACTCTACCCAAATGCCACATACATCGGGGTAGCTGACGGGGCTAGAGAAAACTGGAGTTATTTGAAACAACATACCTCTGGGCAGATACTCGATTTTTATCATGCATCTGAATATTTAGCTGGAGCAGCGGAAGCACTGTTTCCAACCAGTAAGGCGAAGCGACACCAGTGGCTTGAAGACAGGCTACATAGTTTGAAAAACAAGCGTGGAGCAGCCAAAAAAATCCTTCAGGAAATTGAATCAGCCGAGCTCCCGAAAAAGACAATCGCACTGACAGAGAAGCGCTACAAAGCTGTGAGCTATTTTACAAACAATCACCAGTTAATGAATTATCATCAGGCGCTTAAACGCCATTGGCCAATAGGTTCAGGAGTTACTGAAGCGGCTTGTAAGACTCTGGTAAAGCAACGATTATGTGGTTCTGGAATGAGGTGGAAAGCAACAGGAGCGGAAGTGCTTTTGACAACAAGAGCACTGATCCAGAGTAAGGGGCGCTGGGAACAACTTTGGTCTGAGTTCATGACTGGAAAGGTTGAAGCTAACCTATGAGTCAGTTATCAAATTGAGAGAGCACCCGAACGACAGGCAAAAAAAGCAGGCTTGCGCCTGCTTTTTTATTAGAGGTTATTCTGGATAACCTTAAGTAGCCTCTGACTAACCTCTGCAGGTGCTGATGTATTAACATCCTTTTCTACAGAGAGCTGAACGACTTCCGAGTAATTACTCACCCTAACCGTTAACGTTTTCTTCTCATCAGAAACATCCACTTCTTCTTCATCGCTGAACCAGCCAGACCAGAAGCTCTTTTTCTTTTCAGCCTGTTTCAGCTGCGGAACTCCGTCTGCAAGATAAAAGAGACCTGCAGAGCGGTTACGATCCACTACTTTAAGCCCAGCCTTATCCAATGAATTGGAAACAGAGTCCCATACACGAGCATAAGACAAACCACGAACAGTCAGCACCGGGTTACCGTTACCATCCCGCCCTATCTCAGCAAGTGAACTAACATCCAGCCCCTGGGCCTGAAGAGAAACAGATGACTTCGTCTCATTTCGAGCTAGAAAAACCAGCAGCTCAGCGAGTACACCATTATCCAACCGTTTGCTTCGTTCCCCCAGGTTATCCCATTTCACTGGGACAGAAGGCTCTTTTCCTTTCTTTGGAAGAGGGCGCCCCTGATGATAAACATGAATCTCCGTCGTACCCTCTTTCAGACCACCACGAACCTCAAAGCGAAAACGGTCTTCCATTGGATCAAGATCATCAACACCAAACAACTTACCTAATGTCCGGTACATCACACCGTGATCTTTATCGTTGCCAAAATCATTCCACTGGGTTTCTACAATCCCCTTGGCTGGATTCTTTGTGGCAATACCAACACCTAACTCATCAAGATAGCCTATCACTCCGGGCCAGACTTCTGATGGTTCACGATCTACAGACAACCATTCCTGACTGCCATTTCGCTCAAGGCTGTAGTGATCACCCTCTTTCATCATCAATCGCTGGGATGGCCTTGGTACTTCGAAGTCTCTAGGTAACTGCTGGCCAGCTTGACTGATTTCAGGAATCACCAGAATATCACCCAGCTCACGGGACTGAACATTATCAGGCAGTTGAATTGGCTTGGAAGCCTGGGCCTCCGTATAGTCACCAGCACGATCCCGCAGATACCCTTGCTGGCCAAAGGGATTGGCACAACCTGTCAACACCAACGTGCCGATAGCAACAGACAGGCCCAACCGGGTGCGCCTTTTCAACTCACTGATCCTTTGACCTGGAACCATCAAATCAACCCCGCCTTTTTCAGTGCACTTCTAACCTCAGAGTGATAACACCCTGAGAGGGGCGTCAATGGCAAACGAATACCTTCCTTGATCATCCCCATTTCCATTAATGCCCATTTCACTGGAATCGGATTGGCTTCCAGAAAGAGCTTGCTGCTCAATGCATCAATCTGGGCATTGAGCGCTTCAGCTGAACTGCGATCGCCTGCAATCGCAGCGACACACAATTCATGCATAGTTTTTGGAGCAACATTATTAACGACAGAGATAACACCATTTGCCCCCTGGAGCATCAACTCCATACCAGTGGCATCATCGCCGGAATAAATAGCAAAGTCATCACCACACAGTTCCCGAATCTGTCTGCCGCGCTCAATAATACCCGTAGCTTCTTTCACACCAACAATATTATCAAGCTGACTCAGGCGACCTATAGTTTCTGGTAAAAGATCTACCGCAGTACGACCGGGCACATTATAGAGAATCTGGGGAATCGAGACCGATTCAGCTACCGTTTTATAATGAAGATAAAGCCCTTCCTGAGTCGGCTTGTTGTAATAAGGTGTCACCAGCAAACAGGCATCGACCCCCAATGCCTTGGCTTCAGCTGTCAGATGTACTGCCTCAGCTGTCGAGTTCGCCCCTGTACCGGCAATCACAGGAATCCGGCCATTAACCTGATCCACCATCCGCTTAATGGCTTCACAATGTTCCTGCACAGTCAGAGTGGCTGACTCACCTGTGGTGCCCACCACCACGATCCCATCAGTTCCCTGGTCGATATGATGCTCTACAAGTGCATGCATACTCTCCCAGTCCAGCTCACCATTGCCATACATGGGGGTAACAATTGCCACCAGGCTCCCGGTAATCATCAGTTCACTCCTAAAGGCAGAATCTTGCGTAATGTTACTAATGCCCCTTTATATTCACAAGGCCGAAATCTTACCCACAGCGACTCTTTATTGAAAAAGCTCAAGCCCCGAAGAGAGAAAAACCCAATTCTTTGAATACCTACTTCAGAACCTGCCTTTTTTTCAGTGATGGTTTAAACTATCTCCCTGAATTTAATAATGACTTCCGTATTGGCTCCAGAGCTCTTTCTTCTCATACAAGATGGCTCTGAAGAGGAAGCAGAACAATTGCATGGATTACCATGGCAGCTTCGCCGCAGACATACGGGCGGGGAAGTGGTCGAACTTTCGCTGCCTGAGCCGATAAATTTATAATTCTCTGGGGCTGCTGTATTAGACCAACAGAACCTGCAGCTATTTAACCAAATGAGAGCGACTAAGGATAAAACATGAGCGTAACTCTGGGCCAACCCGTTCCTGACTTTACCGCCCAAGCGACCAGTGACACGATGGTCAAACTCTCTGAACTCAAAGGTCGTAAAGTCGTACTGTTTTTTTACCCAAAAGACAATACTCCCGGCTGCACCAGTGAAGGGCAGGCCTTCAGAGATCTCTATGAGCAGTTTCAGGACTCAGATACCCTGGTCTTTGGTGTATCCAAAGACGGCATGAAAGCTCATGAAAACTTTCGAGCTAAACATGACTTCCCCTTTGAGCTGATTTCAGACAAAGATGAAACGCTTTGCAAACTGTTTGACGTTATCAAACTAAAACAAATGTATGGCAAGGAGTATATGGGGATCGAACGGAGCACCTTCCTCATTGATAGCAATGGCGTTCTCCAACATGAATGGCGAAAGGTTCGTATCAAAGGGCATGTAGAAGATGTTTTACAAGCCGCTCAGATGGTAGATACTCAAGCCCTGACAGACAATAGCGAAGAGAGCGACGAAGAGGAGTAATTAAAGCACCATTCTCTCAACTAAAGTGGGCCAAAGCCCACTTTTTTAACTTGATTCCACATCCGCCACAGCAGGCCAGGCATTCATTACCGCCTTTAATAAGGTCGCCAGAGGGATTGCAAAGAAGATCCCCCAGAACCCCCACAAACCGCCAAAAACCAGAACAGCAAGAATAATAGCAACCGGATGAAGGTTCACCGCCTCAGAGAAAAGCAGTGGCACCAGAACATTACCATCCAGCGCCTGAATAATCGCATAGGCCACCATCAGGATGACAAACTGATCACCCACGCCCCACTGGAAAAAACCAATAATGGCAATGGGAATCGTCACCACTGTTGCCCCGATATAAGGTACTACAACCGAGAAACCAACCATCACAGCCAGAAGTGCAGAGTAGCTTAACCCTAATATGGCAAACAGCACATAACTGATACCTCCAACAATGACAATTTCTATCGCCTTGCCACGAATATAGTTGGCAATCTGCCCATTCATCTCATCAGCGACCTGGTCAATCAACCGACGACGACGAGGCAAAATACCGGTTATCCAGCCCAGTAACACATCCTTATCCTTCAGAAAAAAGAAGACAAGAATAGGCACCAGAATTAAGTAGACCATGAGAGCGACAATACCGGGGAGCTTGGATAGCGAAAAAGAAAATGCCCATTGTCCAAAGTCAGCAAGGTGCTTATTAATGGTTGTGACCAGTAAACTAACCTGATGCTCAGAAACAAATCCTGGGTATAGATCAGGCAGGCTGACCAGCAAAGTCTGGCCTTCGCGGACCATGCCAGGCATTGCATTTAACAGATGAGTCACCTGCTCCCAGACTAATGGCACTACCACAAAAATCACCAGCAACAGCGCTGCCATAAACCCCATAAAGACCAGATTGACAGCCAGAAGATGAGGCATCCGTCGCCGCTCAAGCCAGTTCACCAGGCCCTGCATCAGGAAAGCAAAAATCAAAGCAGCCAATGCAGGTGCAAGCATTTTTCCCATGGTAAGGACAACAACAAAACCAACCAGCAATATGACCAGAAGAACAACCGCCTCCTGGTCCGAAAGATAGCTGTGCAACCACCCCTTAATTACATTCAGCATCAAATGCTCCGTTAATTATTCAATGGCCCAAGACTCATTCACTGAACTCAAGTCCCTTCAAGCTTAAGCTGACTGATCTACTTATGCTGCAATGTATGGATATAAATCCCCTGATCTTCTTCACTGGCAACCAGAATATGCCCACTGATTTTGGCAAAACTGGCAAAATCCCTGACAGAGCCTGGATCTGTAGCATACACTCTAATAACCTGACCTGACTGCATTTGACTGAGCGCCTGTTTTGCTTTCAGTAATGGCAGTGGACAGCTCATACCTTTAAGATCAAGTTCCTGGTCAACATCCATCATAACAACTCATTCTTCAGAGGCTTAAACAGTAAAATACACTCAACATTAATATCAGCGACAGAATCAGGATATCTATTAGTTACAGCGTCAAAACTGTGTAAGCACTTTAGCGGGCAAATGGTTAAAAAGGGTAATATCCTGTCCATGATCAAGCACTCTTATGACTGCACTGTGTTATATGGCACCGTCATAAACAGATTCGTGATAAAGTGTACCGTAGAAAACACGAGTATGGATATTCTATGAAACGAGCGGGCTTTTTGTCAGTGTTTATATTAGCCGCAGCGCTGACCTCTGTACTGTCGACTTACTCCAGCGTCACAATGAGCAGTAACCTCAACCTGCCAAGCCTGGGTGATACCACTTCGGGTATTATTTCCCAACAGGAAGAGTATGAACTTGGACGGTCATGGTTAAAAGCACTTCGCAATCAAACCCCTATGGTTTCTGACCCACAACTTAAAGACTACCTTGAAAACCTTATCTTCCGACTGGCCGCCTCAAGCCAACTTCAGGATCACCGGCTTGTCCCCCTCGTTATTGACAGCCCTGTCTTGAATGCTTTTGCGGCACCTGGTGGGATAGTTGGCGTTAACACCGGCCTGTTTCTCAACGCAGAAACTGAAGCTCAGTTTGCTGCTGTTCTGGCACACGAACTTGCACATTTGAGCCAGCGTCACTATGCCCGCAATGTTGAAGAAGCGCGTAATAAAAGCATCCCCAATGCTGCAGCCATTCTTGGCTCCATACTGATCATGGCAACCGCTGGCGGGGATGCTGGTGCCGCAGCCCTAACGTCAACTGTTGCAGGAATGCAGAGTGCACGACTTCGTTTCAGCCGTCAGTTTGAACGAGAGGCTGATAATATCGGCATCACCACGCTAGCTAAGGCAGGCTTTGACCCACAGGCAATGCCTGAAATCTTTGAGCAAATGAACAAAGCCAGCCGTTATGGCAGCCGCCCCCCAGAATTCCTCCTTACTCACCCGGTGACAGAAAACCGTATCGCAGACTCTCGGGCGCGGGCTGACCAGATGTCAGCCCAGAAGCTAAGAACAACTAAAGGTTCTCAAAACTACCAGTTCATGAGAATGCGTGCTGCTGTTTTAAACAGCAACAATCATCACGAAATGGCTCGCCAACTTAACAAAGAGCTGGAATCAGGACTCAATTCAGCGACGAAATCCAGTCAGCCAACGACTCGTTACGGACTGGCACTGGCCAGTATGAAAACGCGAAACTTTAAAGAAGCTGAGCGCCAGATGGCAGTGCTTATGCAGCAATACCCCGACAACCCTCATTTGATCATGACACAGGCAATGCTTGAAGCCGAGTCCGGAAATCCAACAAAAGGCCTGACAAGAATTGACAAGGCCCTGAACACAAACCCACAAAGTTACCCGCTGCTGGCCACACGAGCTGAGATTCTTTTAGAACAACAGAATTACCTTGAAGCACGCGACGAACTGCAAAAACTCAGCCGCCTTCGCCCAGATGATCCAGATACCTGGTTTGAGCTTGCTGAAGTCCAGGGACTTGCAGATGATATTGTTGGCCTTCACCAGTCCAGAGCAGAGTACTTTTTTTTAAATGGTAATACCGACGATGCGATCAAACATCTGCAATACGCAGTAAAAATGGCTGGTGACAACTTCTCTCTCAAATCAAAACTCCAGCAGAAGTTAACGGATATGCAGAATTACCGCCAGAAGATTAGAAACTCCTGATTGGAATGGAATAATACTGAGCTAATGCCTACAAGCACAGGGCATTAGCTAGAAGCTGGGCGACCCATAGCTTTTTAAGCTAATTAGAAATAATAAAAAAAATAATATAACTAATTATCTCAGTAAAAATTAAATGTGACCGTTTTTCTGAAATCACCCGTAAAACTCCAGTAATTAACAGGGAGTGGGACAATGAATACATTTACTATTGAAGGCTGGAAAAAGTCACAACCATCTTCATCTCCAATACCTATCGAAATGCTCCATTTCAGAATTAATGATCATTACCACCTAATACTCGAACAGGCTGAAGAAACGCTGCTGGAAAATGGACAAGACGATATGATGATTGACATTGACATCAGCACAATGGAGCTTGAGACCTCAAAGGACTGCGGAGGTCTGGCAGACTGTCAGTTAAGGGTTTATTTGAGCAGAGACTACCAGCGTGGACACTTCCACCTTGTCGGACACAGTGCCATCGACGGTAGTTTGATTTATTCAAATGCCGTGATGGTTGACCAGTTAGGGTAAGCAATACCCTCCTTTCGGGAGGGTAGTTTCTTAATCACAGGTTAAGTGGCAGGTGCAGCTGTAAAGTCCAGCATACGCTGTAAAGGTTTTAAAGCCTTTTCTCGCAACTCATCACTGACTTCAATAGTATTCAAGTCAGTCGGGTTTTCCAAACACCCTAAAAGAGCATCAAGCGTATTCATTGCCATCCATGGGCAGTGCGCACAGCTGCGACAGGTTGCCCCACTACCTGCTGTAGGAGCTTCGACAAAGCGCTTCTCAGGAGAAGCCTGCTGCATTTTGTAAAAGATCCCTCGATCAGTTGCGACAATAAACGTATTGTTCGCCATTTCCTGAGAAGCTCTCAACAGCTGGCTTGTTGAGCCTACCACATCTGCGATCTCAACCACTGAGTCGGGAGACTCAGGATGAACCAATACAGCCGCATCAGGATAAACACGTTTTAGATCTTCAATACCTTTTGCTTTGAACTCTTCGTGGACAATACAACTACTGTCCCAGAGCAGCATGTCAGCCCCGGTATTTTTTTGGATATAGCTACCAAGGTATTTATCAGGCCCCCAGATAATAGCTTTACCCTGAGCATCAAGATCTTCAACAATATCAAGGGCACAACTTGATGTGACCACCCAGTCTGCCCGCGCTTTTACAGCTGCCGAGGTGTTGGCATAAACAACGACTTCCCGATCAGGGTATTGATCACAAAAAGCAGAGAACTCTTCGACAGGACACCCCAGATCAAGCGAGCACTCTGCTTCAAGAGTGGGCATCAATACCTGCTTTTCAGGACTGAGGATTTTAGCCGTCTCCCCCATAAAGCGCACACCAGCAACGATCAGTGTTTCTGAATCGTGCCTGGCACCAAAACGAGCCATTTCCAATGAGTCAGCAATAAAGCCACCGGTTTCATCAGCCAACTCCTGAACGACAGGATCTGTATAGTAGTGAGCAACCAGAACAGCCCCCTTCTCTTTCAGAAGTTGTTTAATTCTGGTTTTCTTGGCTTCCTTATCAACCGGATCCACCGGCAATGGAGCCTTCTGCAAATGGCCCTGAACGAGCTCTCTGTCTATCACTGCATTCATAAAGCTTGCATCCGGCAAAGCACTCTACCTTCCTAGCCTCTTCAATGAACGGTGTCATATAAGAGCAAGGTAAGTGTCTGCAATTTCCTCTATCTATCAGCCATTAGCCAAAAATATTGCGCTACTTCCATCCCCAAAATGGAAGGAAACCCAGTTCCGCAGTATTTTCAGACACCATCTTATAAGAAAAATGTGGCGGGTAGTCTAACACAGCTCGGACGCCGCATCAGCACTATTGACGATTGTTATGAGTAGATAATAAGAAAGGAGAGATGGTGGGTCGTGTAGGATTCGAACCTACGACCAATTGGTTAAAAGCCAACTGCTCTACCAACTGAGCTAACGACCCAACTCGGGAAATTATACGCACCAGAATTTGTTTTACAAGCCAATTGATTTAAACCGCCTTACGATAAGACGTAGGGTCTACCACCCCCGCCTCAAGAAACCCCTTACGCCGATAACTGCAACTATCACAAACACCACAGGCAACACCATATTCATTGGCCTGATAGCAGGATATGGTCATACCGTAATCCACTCCCAGCTTTACCCCTTCAGATATTATTTCAGACTTGGTTAAATTCAGAAGTGGTGCCCTGATGCGAAAAAGATCACCTTCAACTCCAGCCCTGGTAGCAAGATTTGCCATCTCTTCGAATGCCTTCAAATATTCCGGACGACAATCAGGATAGTTGGAATAGTCAACGATATTGGCACCTATAAAGATATCGCGGGCCCCCAACACCTCCGCCCAGCCAAGCGCAAGTGACAGAAAAATCGTATTCCTTGCGGGAACATAAGTTACCGGAATCCGGCTCTCCGCTTCCTTAATGGGGTCTTGGAAATCCGGTACAGCAATACTCTCATCCGTCAGTGCCGATCCTCCTATGTCTGTTAACCCCAGCTTTAGAACTTTATGCTCAATAACACCTAAAGCCTCAGCCACCCTACGGGAAGCCTTGAGTTCAGAGAGATGACGCTGCCCGTAATCAAAACTGACAGAATAGCATTCAAACCCCTGCGCCAAAGCCATGGCAAGAACTGTGGCCGAGTCCAAACCTCCTGACAAAAGGACTACCGCTCTCTTCATCTGCAACACCTTTGTTAAGAAACAGTATCAGACACCCGGCAGATCTCCCCAGATCATCCGGTGCAGCTGTAATTGAAATCGAACAGGAAGCCTGTCTTCGAGAATCCAGCCGGCCAATGTCTCTGCTGACATCTCTCCACTGACGGGCGAAAAAAGGACATCGGAAACCCTGTTCGGCAGGTCATACTCGATAATTTTAGAAACAGACCACTCATAATCACCTCGGTCTGCAATGACAAACTTCAACTGATCCTTCTTATCCAGAAAGCTAATATTCTCATACAAGTTACGATGTGATTCACCCGATGCCGGAGGCTTCAAATCCATCACCTTAACCACTCGCTGATCCACATCAGATAAGCTTATTGCACCACTGGTCTCAAGAGAGACTTCATAATCTTGATCTGCCAGCTGACTCAATAAGCTGTAGCACGCTCTCTGAGCAAGGGGCTCGCCACCAGTTACAGTGACATATCTGGGACTGTATTCAGAGACTCTGTTTAAAATTGCATCAATGGGCAATAAGTCCCCTCCCTTAAAAGCATAATCTGTATCACACCATCGACAGCGTAACGGGCAGCCTGTTAAACGAACAAACACAGTGGGCAAGCCAGTTGTTCTGGTTTCCCCCTGCAATGAGTAAAAAATCTCAGTAATTCTGAGCATCAAGTTGCCTTCACATACCAGGGGTCAAATGAAAATGCCTTCAGCCTGATTCAAAAGCACCACGAACAGGGGAGCAGCCATTCATCAGGAGCTTAGCAAAACAGGAGCCAATATGAGTAAAGAGACGCGCTTTAAACCTTCACATACCATCATGAGAGAAGTAAGCAGCATAGCAGAGGGACAGAGTTAGAACCGAATATAGTATTTCTACAGAGAGAAGATGAGGAACTGGGGAATTGCCAGAAAATATGAAGGGATTCGCTGGCACAAGAAAGGTAAAAGCTCCGGCACCAGCGTATGGTATCAAGCCCCCCCCATCGTTCTCAGATAGGTATCCGAGAGTCTTGCCGCAGCACTATCGGGGTATTGCTGAATAACAGACTCAAGGAGCTCTCTGGCCTTTTTCTGATCTCCAAGCAAGTCATGAACCCTGCCGAGCTTATAACTGGCATCCGGAACCTTGGGGCTTTCAGGAAACGCATCAAGAACAATCTGAAAAGACTCTTTGGCATCGTCATAACGCCCCTGAGCCATATCAACTTCACCTAACCAATAACGCGCATTATCTGCATAACGCCCATCGGGGTAGGTTTTCAGGTGCTCCAGCAGTGTTTTTTTTGCTTCATCAAACTGCTTTGATCGAATAAAGCTGAATGCCGACTGATAAGCTGCCTCTTCGGCTTTGGTAGCCGATTGGTTCTTATTTTTCACAACATCATCAACAGGGGCACTGGCTATTGGGGGCTTCAAGTTTGCGACTGAGGTGGGATTGCCTACTTTTCCAGCCTGCCCGTTCAGCCGGGAGATACGCTCATCAAGATCCAGATATCTATCCCGGTTTTCCTGCTGGAGTTGCTCAATACGAAAGGCATGCTCTTCCAGCTGCCCGCGCATTTCCATCATTTCCTGACGAAGTTGATCCATCGTATTAAGCAGATGTGCTGTAACATTGTAATCGTCATCATCGGAGTCAACCGGGGATGAAATCATAACAGGCTCATCAGAGATCTTGCTGACTACTGCTCGAGTGTCCGTTGACAGCCCCATAGGTCTCGACTCTTCAACGGGAGCGGGCGCAGCATTAACACCAACACTCAAAGTTCCAGCGAGCACTAAGGGCAGTGCCATAGATAGTTGAAGCCTTGGGCTTGCTTTTCCTCTACTCATTCATCCCCCAGAAAAACGAAACCAGCCGCATTATCAAACCCTGGGTTGTAGAGGCATAATTTAAAGTAGGCCTGCACAAAGCAAGAGCAGATAACTTGACTGGTATTATCAATTACTCAACAACGATAACAGCACGACGATTCAGAGCCCATGCAGTGTCATTGTGCTCTGGATCCAGTGGCTTTTCAAAGCCGAAGCTGATGACTTCAATGCGGTTAGCAGCTACACCTTTAGCAGTGAGGTAATCTTTAACTGCATTGGCACGACGCTCACCCAGTGCAAGGTTATAGGTACGGGTGCCACGCTCATCAGTATGCCCCTGAATCACGATGTTTTTCATGTAACCAAGATCAGACGTCAGGTATGCAGCATGCACGTCCAGAGCCTTGTAAGCTTCATCACCCAGTTTGGAGCTGTCAAATGGGAAAAAGTAGGTATTTTTCTCCAGTAGAGCCTGAATTTCCTCTGGAGATTCATCGACTTTACCGCTGTCAATGACAGCCTGAACTGCAGGATCCAGAACCGGTTGAACTTCTACCAGCACTTCTTCTTCTACAGTGACTACAGGCGGTTGGGTTTCTGCTGTAGTTGGCTCTTTCTTGGAAGCACACCCTGCCAACCAGATAGCAGCTGCAGCCATAAAAGCGGCTTTAACAACATTGGCGATTTGCATTTTCAACTCCAATCATTCTCTACGGGATTTCAAAAATTTGTGCAGTACACTATCAGAACTGAGGTCGCCCGACTAGCCCGAATACCAAGGGATGATAAGGCTTCCTCAGAGAAAGAGCCATCAAAAAAGAAGCAGGCTTAAAAAGAAGGGAGCAAAATAGCGGCAGACTCATTATGACCACCCCAATACATTCATGGGTGCAACCGAAAATCCTGGCGACTGACGGATATCCCGCACCCTATTGATGAAGAAAAAGACAAAAAGACACCTCACCATTCAACGTCCTCCTTAATTACCTTCTTTCTTTCAGCCTACGGCAGCTACTCGAAAATTGATTCAAAAAGAGCTGGTTAATCGAGCATAGCAGCAAGCTGAGAAATCAGCAGGGCAAAATTCGGTCTGCTTATACCACAGTCATTTCACCCTGATACTTTCTTATCTAAGCTCAATACTTGGACCCCATGCAGGCTCCCTGACATCACCCTCAGCAGAAGGTAAGCGCTGCTTTACCCGACCATCAGCAGAGACAATACCCAGCTCACCGTTTTCGCCGCCCTGAACCGAGTAAATCAGTCTGCGCCCACCGGGCGCAATGCTTGGAGAATCTTCCAGCTTTGAAGATGTCAGCAGCCTCAACCGGTCGGTATCAAGATCAAGGATCGCAATATTGAAGTCAGCGGCCCCCTGACCTTTATGAACTAATGCCAGAGACTTTCCATCAGGAAAAACTTTCGCACGAGCATTAAACCGACCTTCAAAGGTTAGACGACGAGGCTTACCTTGTGGAATAAATTCACCATTACTTTTTCGACTGATATCTTGTTGATAAACCTGAGGGCTTCCTCCCCGATTAGAAGTAAAAATAATACTCTTACCATCTGGCATCCAGTCAGGCTCTGTATCAATACCATAATGGGTAGTTACATTACTGATTTTATTGGATGACAAGTCCAGGACATATACATCTGGATTTCCATCTTTGGACAGCACCATGGCTATGGATTTCCCATCTGGAGCCCAGACAGGAGAATTATTCAGCCCTTTAAAACCCGTCAGTTTTTTACGAATTCCTGTCGACAACTCCTGCATGTATATCGCTGGCCGACCCTGCTCAAAGGAAACATAGGTAACTTTTGTCCCATCAGGTGACCAGCTAGGCGATAGAATAGGCTCACTTGAGCTGAACACTTTACGATTTCGCTTACCATCAGCGTCGGCATAATTCAGCTGGTAATCGGTTCTTTTCGCATCGTACCTCTGGGCAGTGACATAGAGAATTCGAGTAGAAAAGTCGCCCTTGAGACCCGTTATTTTTTCATAAACCGCATCACTCACACGGTGTGCCATTTCCCGAAGCTGTGAGCCATTACCCGTAAAACCGCCCTTTGAAATACGCTTGCCTCTGATGACATCATATAACTGGTAGTTCACAGTATAAGCATTGTCTTTCAGCAGGACCTGACCTGTAACCAAGTAAGACGCGCCCAGCACCTTCCAGTCTCGATAATAAACTTCAGATTCACTGGACGGAAAGCTGAGCATACTGCTTCGTGGCATGGCTTTAAAAAGACCACTCAACTTCAAATCGTTATCAATAATCGCTGCAGGGTCTTCAGGTAACACCTTATCCCCCTTCCAGCTAAACGGGGACACAGCCATTGATACGGCCTTATCATTCCCTCGGGTTACTTCAAGAACCAGTTCTGCATGGACAGAAAAACCCCAAAGCAGAAATAAAAACAATAAACCGGTTTTAAATAAATACCTCATTTCACCAAATCCTCGGGTCTGAATCGGAAAGTTATTCGTCGGAAGTATTGATTAAATATACGTCGATCAAGATCCTTCAATTCAGTAAAAGGCTCCGCTCGACGAATGGCCTGAATAACTGATCGATCAAACTCATCATTTCCACTGGACTTCACCATGGTAATATCCTGCACATCACCAAAGGGGGACAGGCTGATTCGAACCTCTGTCACCATGTTATTGCGTGCACTGGGGGGTCTGTTCCAGTTCTGGGAAGTCAAACTTTTAATCAGCGCAGCATATTTAGCTTGCTCAAGCTGATCATGTTCAAGTTGCTGAGCCTCTTTTAAGGCCTCTTGCTCTGCCGCCAGAGCCCGCTCAAGCGCCTCCTTCTCTTTCCGTTTTCTTTCCTTCTCCTGCCTATGCCTCTCCTGCTCTTGACGCTCACGAGCAGCTTCCTCCTTTCTACGAAGCTCCTCTCTCTTTTTTTCCGCTTCACGCTTTAGTGCCAACGCCTTCTGTCGCTCTTGCTCCTTTTTCTGCTGCTCAGCTTTCCTCTTAGCCTCGGCTTTCTTTTTCGCTTCTGCCTGCCGTTTAGTTTCTTCTTTACGTTTTTTCTCTGCCTGACTTTGTACTGGCTTTTTGGTAGCGGTGGGCTTTTCAACCACTTTTGGTAGCGATACTAAGGCTGCACTGATGGGCATTGGTGGCGATATTCTCATACTGGATTCAGCATTCCAGTTGACAATAAGCACCAGAAACAAAGTGATATGCAGAATCAGAGATAGGGCTATCGCAAAGCCATAACTGTCTGAGTCTCTCGCAAGAAAGGCTGGAAAAGCGCTATTGAACCATCTTTTCATTTACTGCCCTTCCAGAGCCACCGGATCAGTTACCAACCCCACGTGACTGATACCCGAATTCTGCAAACCAGCCATTAACTGCACAACTGATCCATAGGAAACATTGGTATCACCCTGAATTAAAACCTGAATATTAGGTCTGGCACTCACTACTTTCCCGACTTTCTCTGTAAGGGAGGGAAGATCAACAGCCTTATCATGATCAGAACCAATATCCATAAAGTAACTGCCATCCGCCTTAACCGAAACAATCAGCACTTCCTTATCATCAGGTAGCGCAATGTTATCGCTACTGGTCTTTGGCAGCTCAACCTTAACCCCCTGTGTCATCATAGGGGCACTGATCATAAACGCGACCAATAGCACCATCATGATGTCGATAAAAGGCACCATGTTTATTTCAGACATGGGTTTACGACGATTTCTTACCTTTGCCATGGGTGTAAGATCCCTTTATGTCCGGCTGTATACTTTACGGTGAAGGATGCTCGAGAACTCATCCGCAAAAGTTTCGTAGTTGGACAATAATGCTTCTACTCTGGAAGCATAACGGTTATAAGCAACAACTGCTGGAATGGCTGCTACCAGTCCTACCGCTGTAGTGAGCAGAGCTTCTGCTATCCCCGGTGCGACGGATGCCAAAGTCGGCTGCTGAACCACCGCTAACCCACGAAAAGAATTCATAATACCTACGACAGTTCCAAAAAGACCAAGATAGGGACAAGTCGATCCGACACTCGCAAGAAATGGCAGATTCGCCTCAAGCCGTTCCTGCTCTCTGGAAATGGCTACCCGCATTGCTCGCTGCGTACCCTCCATCACTGCATCTGGCTCGGCTGTTCCCTGATTACGCAACCGGGTAAATTCGGTAAAACCAGCCTTAAAGATATGTTCCAGCCCTGAATCAGGATGCTCATTCTGCTGAACTTCTTTGTAGAGAAGAATCAGGTCCATGCCTGACCAGAAACGATCCTCAAAAGCAATCATTGCCTGCTGCGCATTCCTGAGCAGAACTCCCCGCTGGATAATCATCATCCACGAAACAACCGATGCTGCCACCAGTATCAACAATACCAGCAGCACAACCCAACTGGCATTGCCAATCAGAGCCCAAAGAGACATGCTTTCTGCCACCGACAACCTCTCTATCCATCAATTATGAAGTCAAAAATAGATTGATCATAACACCAAAAACCAGGATGGGGACCAGAACTACCTATGAGGAACAACAAAAGTAATGTGCATTGTAAGTATTTACCCAGTAAATATCAGATGAATAGCATGTAAGAGCAGGAGATCAAATCAGATTTACAGTGCGACTACAGAAGCAGCACTGCATCAATCAAGTTAATCCTGTATTCTCCCTATCAATAGAAAGTATCTCACAGCAGTCAGGCTGAATGACTTTGCAATGAAGCATAAAGAGACTCCAGCCCCTGAACATCCAGTGATTTGCACAGCTCAATAATTTTTCCGGGGAGGTTTCCATAGCCTTTTTCCAATGACCAGGCTTCCGCTTTTTCGGCAAGAGACTCCAGGTCACCAATTTCAAGTGAAAACTTCAATACTGACATCATTTCTTCCATACAGAGGTCAGAGGGAAACGGAGATGAGGAACCCTCACCGTCTGCCTCTAAATGATGATGAATACAGATAAATAACTCATCAAAATGAACAGGTTTTGCAATAAAGCCACAAAAACCCGCATCAGCAATTCTCATTCTTGTCTGCTCGGAAACGCTGGCAGAAATCGCCATAATCTTTATTGACCGCTGTTTAGTGATACCATGAATGGCCCTGGCAGCATCAAAACCATCCAAGCCGGGCATACGCAAATCCATTAAAATGAGGTCATAACGAGTATTTCTACATTTTTCAACGGCCTCAAGACCATCTCCAGCGGCATCAACATGAAAAGATTTGGACTTTAGTGCCTTGACCAGCATATCCCTATTATTAAAACTATCATCAACTACCAGTATCTGGCGTTTACTAAACAAACGTCCCTCTAATTCAACGGTATGCTCTGCTGGTTGTAATGATGTGTCAGCCTTTTCTTCTATACCTACACGACAGATCTGGTAAGGAATAGTAAAGTAGAAATTACTTCCTTTTCCAACCTCGCTTTCAACCTGAAGCTCTCCTCCCATAGCTTTTACAAGCCTGTAGCTGATTGATAAGCCCAGACCTGCACCGCCACAATCCTGCCCTTTCCTAAGCTGAGTAAATGGTTGAAACAATTCAGCGATATCAGAGGGAGAAATCCCCACTCCACTATCAACAACTTCAAACCTAAGCCTTTCATCCTTCAAAAGAACATTGACACATACGCTGCCAGAATCAGTAAACTTTACTGCATTACCGATCAAATTAATGAGTACCTGACGAAGCTTGATATTATCACCAACCAGTTCAGGTTGAACATCTTGATGAATGTTTAATAACAAATCCAACCCTTTGGCTTTTGCTACTTCGTGAACATTGGCAAATACCATACTTAAGGTAACTTGAAGGTTAAATGGAGCCAGACGGCTTCTTACGATACCACTCTCAATTTTGGTTATATCAAGAATGTCATTGATCATCGTAAGAAGATGCAAGCCACATGCCTCAAGAGAAGAAAGACTTTCTCGGTATTTCTCAGGAATACCATGATCCGTTAGAAGTAACTGCGCATAACCCAGAACACCATTAAGAGGGGTTCTGAGCTCATGACTAATGTGAGAAAGGAATAACGATTTTGCCTTGCTTGCTTTTTCTGCAGTTTCTTTAGCTTTTAGCAATTCTCCCTCGATCTGCTTTCTCTGGGTGATATCCCGAAAAACGATAGATATGAGAATGCCATCTGTTGTAGTCAACACATTACTGGAAATTTCAACAGGAAAACCATGACCGTATTTATCAAATCCACGAGAAAGCTTGGCATCAAGGCAGTGACTTTCAACCCTTGTTGAATCGAGTTTAGTCAAAAGCTCCAGATTTGAACGGTAATCAGGGTCAATGAGCAGAGCTAATGGCAACCCCAGCAAGTCTCTCTCATCATAACAGAAAAGCTCTTCTACCTTAGAGTTCACAAGATTGATGACACCGGCACTATCGGTTATAACAATTGCATCTGGTGAGCCGGCTATCAGAGACTTAAATTTTTCGGTATCACGAACACGATGGGTAATATCATTCCCCATCCCCTCTATACAATGAATCTGCTGTTTTGAGCTTTTTTCCGTGAACGCACCTTTATTTGAGTGTCCTGCACAACTCACCTCAATACAGCGTATTGAGCCATCTTTGTGGGACATTTCCAGCTCAAAAGTCTCTTGCCAATTACCACTTAATTGCTCTGTAAGAACCCTTTTGAAAGGCTCATTCAACGCTGACTCTGTCAGAAAATTTTGAATTTTCCCGGAGAACTCTTTCACTGTATACCCAAGTACTACAAGAATAGATGGGCTTACATAAGTAATGATGCCCGAACTGGTTATATGAAAATAAAAGTAACTCCCTCGTAACTGTTGAACCAGATTACCCATATTATTAGCTCTCGCCTTTTGCAAAGCCTCTTCCCTATTTAAAAGGCGTTTTTTCAGTCGCGTAAAACTCCTTCCAAGACTGACTGCCTCATCCTTGGAGTCTGAATAATTATCCCCCTGATCACCGGGCAAAAAGCCAAATGTATTCATTTGTTTTTTCAGTTCATTCAACGGTCTTGTTATCCGGCCGGAAACTATCCAGAGGCATATAATGGACAAAACCATTGCCAACCCTATAAGACTTGCACTCAACACTGCCTGTTTAATAACAGGCTTCATGAGATCACTTTCAAGGATGCTATGACTGAAGAACCAGTCTACAGACTGAACAGGAACAGCCGTGTGCCATTTATAAGTATCTCTGGTCAATATTCTGACGCTGGTAGCTTCTTTTTTATGAACAACATGATCTAGCACTTCTTTAAGAAATCCACATGGCATTTCTGGGTCTGAAGGCGGTTTAACTGGTCGAAAAAAAAACTGTGCTATAGGATTTGAGAACTCTGATGGAAAGAAAATGTCTCCATAGCCCTGGCATGGACCTAAACGCGAAAATCGCTCAACCGTCCTATATTTTGGCAATGATATGCCATTGGCAAATACAATATTCCCTTCTGAGTCAGCAATAATTATTCTTGTTCGGGGGTCAGATTTTATTGGATGATCAATCAATTTAGAACCATCTATATCAATTCTGAGAAAGTGAATAAAACCGTCATCGGTAGAAGACTTAATCAAAAAACTGGTTTCAAACTCAAAATCATCAACCTGCTCTGTATTCACGTACCAGCCAAAATTGTTACCTTCCTGTTCAATAACTGAAGAATAAAATGACTCGGGTATGTAGTAATGATTATTTTCATCACTACCAATAAACTGATCACCATTTCTCTGCCAATAAACTGAAGAGACCTTACTTAATCCACCCTCTTCAATATTATTAAAGTTAATAAAAGCGACCGCTTTAACTAGAAAAACATCACCAAACAACGATGTAACTTTTGGTGAAAAATCTTCCAACGAATTGTTATCAAAAGATAAGGCAAAAGCCTTCCCCGAAAGAATAACATTGTTAATATTTCCATTGATTAGAGAGGCATAATGTAAAGTTTGGTTAAGATGCCTGAGGCCAATTTCTGCTGAAGCAGCGCGAAAAGAAAAATATAAAAAAACAAATGTAACAAAGCAGTAAAAAACCAAGGCTGGAAACAAATTAAACAGTGTAATTTTCTGCCTGATAGAGGTTGACATAAGTTTTACTTATCTCTTTATAGTCATACTAGATACCAGAAACATCACCATGCTCGGGCATGGCCAATAAAACATGTCAACTTATTATATCTCTTATGTTACCCAGCAGAGTAATACTAATTAAGGTAGGGAAACTATATTCTTAATTATTATACATCTCCTAATCATCAGTATTAACTGGGGGAAAAAGGCTAACTGCATCGAGTGAAGGTAGATTCTCTCCTCCATATGCACAATCTTGGTCACGCATGTTAAGCATAAGCTGCCTATTATGGTCTCTCAGACCCAAGTCTTTAACAAAGACTTCAGGAAAGACGCGAAAAGGCTCACTGCCTTTACTATAACCTGAGAATGTCAGCCTATTATCAGGCCCCCTTCCCCGATAACCTACGTAGCCTCTCACGCCAATGTTTTCACCTTTGACAACAACAATATCCCCCGTATTAGAGCCCATTACACCACTAAGAATAAAGCTGATAACTTTCGCTGTTGCACTTCTAGCAACCTCCCCCTCTAACTGTTCAGGTAGATAAGCCTTCCCAAAGCTTCTACTCAGATAGCCACCAAATTTCCTGAATGATAGACAAACATAATATCCAGAATCTGCATGTGGAATATGGGCATATATTCGAGTTGGTAAAACTGCTTGAGCATCCCGAAGAACATCACGAAAAACACGAAATAGAAGCATTATCCTAGACGTTTTTTTGAGGGACAGCCTCATCGACAGATATGCCTCACCCTCTCGATTTCCAGAGCTTTGCCATGAACCACAATCTTCAGGCAGGTGGGTCATCATTTTCTCAAGGAAAGATACCCTAAAATCTGGAACTCTCTTTATTCTCCCTACCGTTAATTGCTGATATATTCCCTCAAACTCTGATAAAAACCCATCAAATAACCTCCGCTCAAAAGCAGATACTTTTTGTGCATAGGTAATGTTATAACTAAAATGATAAGGAGGAGCACTTAATGATCTTTCACCATTCAATGTAACTAAAGACCACTGAAACGTTTCCACATCCCGAATAAGATATGGAGGATTCATCTGATGGTTAACAAGTATAACTGTTGGATCTTTAAGAGATAGAACACATTTATTATACGAATCGTCTCCTCTAAATTCCTCAACAACAATCCTTTCTGGCCTATCAGAGGAATCCAACCATAAAAATTTTTGTGCTCGGACCTCCTTATCATTTCCACACCCAAGGCTAACCAATAAAAAGTCAATTTTTTGCCCAACAATTTCACCCAATGCTTTCATTATCACAGGAACAGTTTTATAATTTTTTCCATTTATAGCCTTATATATACTCTGAGTGACCAACTCCTTCTTAAAAACCTTGATATCATCTTGACCGAATCCCCAACCATGTTCTGGCAATTTACCGGACTCGAATAAAGCCTGATAAAAGCTATCTTTAACACCTCGTTGAGAATAAACAGAAACTTCTCTACAGGTGATATTTTTTAGGATAGCTGATACTTCTGCCTCACTATAACAACCACTCTTACTCAATCCTATTGTAACACCTCTATAGGCTCCCTCTACCAACCTTTTCTCCTGAAGATTATCTTTCTCGTCCGATTTTATTTTCCCTAAATGCTTATAGACGACTCGTAGACAAACATGTAGAAATCTGACTTTTGATGTTTGATCCAAAGAAGCAAAACCCACTGAATGATTTTCTGTAAGTTTACCCCCGCATATAAAATTATTAAAACCATCGGACAACTTTTCTATGAATGAGTCACAATTTCGACCTTCAATAAGGTCTATGGATAAATCTTTTTCCATAAAAGAAAAGAAACACGACTCAACCCATTTCACAAGCTCATTATCTGAAGCCAGCCAACCCAGAAGCGTATCCAAAATTACTTTTTGCCGCTCTACCTGATCCTTCATTTTTGTGTCAAATACTCCCTCCTCTTCGAATACAGAGTAGTCTGCCTCCTTTGGATGGAATAGTCTGAAAATCATAACGGGTATAAAAAAAAGACCAAACTCAAACACAGTGGATAATTTATGATTAAAGTCTTCTCTACGCTTAAACCAAGCTTTGGTTAAAAACTTATTTCCTGGAAAAACGCAGTCATTAACACTACTATTGGCAGGTGTTTGATCGATAAGAGTAAACCACCCATCCCTGACAACAAAATTTTCAGGATTTCCATCAATATTTAGCTTAATAACCCTTTTAAATCCTGGCACTTCCAGCAGCCTATTGATATCTCTTACTAGATACATAACCAATAACTCAAGACTCAAGATATTTAAAACAGTCATAGCTGAAACCATAGGGTTTGTAATCATAGTCCCAAACTTTTCCTGCTCTGAGAATCGAGTCTGAATCAATGCATAGCGATATTTATTCATTTTATCCTGAATCTCTTCTGCTAGTGCTTCAGCTTTATGATTCCCACCTCCATTATCACTTTCTGAGTTAGCATGTACTCTTCCACTGCGTTGAGTACTATTCATTCCAACAACGAATCCCAAGCTTCGGCAGCACTTGAAGTTTTGGTTCAATAGACCAGCTATATTCTCAATGTATTTATTTAGCGTACCGGTTGCAGCCGTTGTGACATCTGCTATGTTAGCTTCTAACAGATCCAGAGAGGCCATTCCAATCTTAACAACCAGG
Organism: Endozoicomonas sp.; assembly: GCF_965196975.1. Lineage (NCBI taxonomy): Bacteria > Pseudomonadati > Pseudomonadota > Gammaproteobacteria > Oceanospirillales > Endozoicomonadaceae > Endozoicomonas > Endozoicomonas sp. The sequence continues at coordinate 767,135 of NZ_OZ239981.1, read as the reverse complement.
CTCGGAAACTCCATGAAGTCACAGGTATTCACTCCTATCCCAGCACCTCGATGATCTCCACCCATTGCATTATTTTCGGGATTCTCTGGATTCATATTCATAGCTATAGCTTTAGCCTGATCGCAGACATATTGTAAATCAGGATATGAACCTATGGAGCTTTTATTCCGAAGAGGTTCTCTACTTAAGTCTATTAAGTCAGAATCTTTAACGGGTATATCACTCATTAAAGGGATTTGAATTTCAATAAATTTCGGATATTCCTCCCCCCAATTGAGCTTCATTATTTCTGATCGATAGAAATCTTTTGGATTTTTACGACTCGTTGCCAATCGATCGCCTCTACCCGTTTTTTCCTGATCCACTGGCGGATGATCACGAAATTTAACCAGTATAGTGACGTCACAGCTTGAATTGGCTACCCGCTCTTTCAAGGCAGAAAATAAATCCGGATTATTGAAGGTTTCATGTTCCAATTGGTAAGTTGAAGGCATAATGGCTTTAGGCTCAATCTCTTTTTTAGCCTCCCCAGATATTAATGTTCCCCCTAATTCCCACTCCTTAAGTATTTGGGCATCAAGTGGGTTCTCTGGTACTAACTGAGGTTGAGGAGTCTTCATTATTACTGGAACGCACCGTTTTATTGATAGGATGAGCCCATCACCACCATCTATATTAAACTTCATCTCAAAAACAGTGTCTTCCTCCCCCCCTTCTTTAACAACCACTTCTTTCAGTGTTTTCAGTATAGGGTGACGTCTATCTGCAAAGTAATATCCACTAGAAGGATCAGCATATGTGTTGAATTCTTCTAGTAATTTTAATAAACAGGCATGATTTCTTAAGTAGTCGGTCGTTTTACGGCACTCCAAAACTAGACTACCCTCTTCCATAGTTTCTTTTGGTGCAGAAAGTATTCTTGATAGTTTTTCAAATGTTGAATTTGATCTTGCCTCTTCTAGCCGAACCTTTAAATCATCAAGTGATAAAAGCCCCACTGAATCAGATGGTACTTCATCAACAAGGAATGATTCCCGATCAGCCACATAGCATTCACTTTGTAACTCAAACTCTCTCTTCAGAAGTGCTGCTGTGGGTAATACTTTTATTGATTCCACAAGCGATTCAGCTTTAGCGAGCCCTCGTCCCTGCTCTCTCAAGCTGGCAGTATTTGTTCCATTACCAAATGGCAATAACGCAGGTACTCCCGCTCCTGATAACTTAGAGTATCTTGGAGACCTCATACTACGAGCTTGACGGATATCCTGAAATTCATCCGCAACAGAGCCAGCGGTTTCTGGCCGCCCCCCTCCTAAAAAATGAGTTCGCTCTTTCTCGTAGGGTCGGACACTATGCTCTCCCCTCAATGAAACGAACGAAGATCTCAGTCCTGTTTCCTGTCTCCAGTCAGAGCTGGGTAGGAATGTTGGTTTAACACACGGCTTAACCTTATGCACGCCACTTTCAGAAGAGAAATTTCCCTCGTCAGAGTACTGGCTACCAGCCTCTACAGCCTTCCCCCCTTGAGCTTGAGAAGTTCCTTGGCTCGTGTTTATAAATGACTTATGGCCTGCTCCTTCCACCCTTAATACCCTGTAGTTTCGATTTTATTCAGGTAATAAACCGCCTATCATTATAAACTCTATTTCTAGCCATCAATCTATTTAAAAATACTTTAACAATTTACTATTAGCTCATTACGATTCATTGATTTGTAGAATATGTAGAATTAGGGCTATTCTAAATTTGTCATGCGATCAGTTAACCACAACAAATTTATACTCCCTGAACATCGAAGGCCATTTTAATTCCATAAATATATTGCTTAACTCAGAGTGACTGTATTTACGCCCAAGCAAGGTAATAGTCACATTGGATGCATACTATTTTATATGGAGTAGAAATGTCCTGAACACAACAAATTCGTTCGAGTGTTCAGGAGATATGAAGTAGTGTAATTACTAATAATAATTTTTATTCAGAGTAGTCAAAACCAAAGTGCAGATAGGCATTTTTAGTCAACACCCGCCCTCTTGGTGTCCTCATAATATAACCCTGTTGAATCAAATAAGGCTCTAAAACATCTTCTATCGTATCCCTCTCTTCACTGATAGCAGCTGCCAGACTATCTACACCAACCGGGCCTCCATCAAACTTTTCAATCATAGCCAGCAACAGGCGACGATCCATATGATCAAAGCCACTGGCATCAACATCCAGCATATTCAAGGCTGCATCAGCAAGCGTACGGGTTACGGTACCATCGCCTTTTACTTCCGCATAATCTCTGACTCGCCTCAGAAGTCGGTTCGCTATACGGGGAGTACCTCTTGAACGGCGCGCAACTTCATTGGCCGCCTCCATATCCATCTGAACACCAAGAATGCCTGCCGAACGGAGAACGATTGAACTCAGGTCGGCGACACTGTAGAACTCCAGACGCTGCACAATACCGAAGCGATCCCTTAAAGGTGATGTCAACAGACCGGCGCGCGTAGTCGCCCCTACCAGGGTAAAGGGTGGAAGATCGAGTTTGATCGATCGTGCAGCAGGCCCTTCTCCAATCATGATGTCCAGCTGGTAATCTTCCATCGCAGGATAGAGCACTTCTTCAACAGCCGGGCTTAGGCGGTGGATTTCATCAATAAACAGAATGTCGTTGGGCTCAAGGTTTGTAAGGAGGGCAGCAAGGTCTCCGGCCTTCTCAATAACTGGCCCGGAAGTCGAACGGATATTGCTGCCCATTTCATTGGCAAGAATATGGGACAGCGTTGTCTTTCCCAACCCCGGCGGGCCAAATATCAACGTATGATCCAAAGCATCACCACGCTTTCGGGCCGCTTGGATAAATATCTCCATCTGCTCCCTGACTTTTGGCTGCCCTGCATACTCACTCAACCTCACGGGTCGAATAGCCCGATCCTGAGCCTCTTCATTCGGGCGCTCATTGGCCGAAATCAAGCGATCCGCTTCAATCATAATGTTTCCCAAAAATCACTTTAATCCAGACTAACACTTCCAGACTCCATTGACATAAGGTTCCTTTCTCAACTCAAGCCACTGGGTTTGGAACATGATGTCAACAGAACCTAATACTTAGTGCAAATGGAAATCCACGGTTTACCGAGCTTGCCGGTTATTTTGTCTAAGACTAGAATCCAAAAGCTGTCCGCAGTATGCGGTAAACCTTCAACCTGGCAGAGTAGTAATGTCATCGTCCGTATCTTCCACCGGATTGGGTTATTCGATCCTTGCATCACTGATGTTTGGTCTTATACCCTGGTATGTCCAGTGGCTTAACCCATTAGACGGCTCCCTTCTGTTCTGGAACCGTATCCTCTTTTCATCGGTCACTGCTCTAGTGTCACTGCTACTGCTTAGAAAGTTTCAACTGTTCCAACAGCTACTGAAACAACCAGAAAACATGCTTTGGCTTGCCGCTGGTACAATACTGGTCGGTTTTCAATGGTGGCTGTTTGTCTGGGCTCCAATCAATGACCTGACCACAGAGCTTTCCCTGGGTTATTTTCTACTGCCACTCACCCTGGTTCTAACCGGCCGTATTGCTTATGGTGAGAAATTAAGACCTTTACAGCTGGCAGGAACTGCCCTGGCTGCCACAGGCGTCGCTCATGAGATCTATCAGTTTGGGAGTCTTTCATGGGTTCCTGTTGCTATTGCTGCAGGTTATCCTCTCTACTTTCTCATACGAAGAAAAGTGAAAGTAAACTCTCTGGCCTGCTTTATGTTTGAGAACCTTTTACTGCTGCCATTTGCCATCTTTGCAATCGCAACCGATGAAAGTTTCTTCCAGGCACTTTCTGCCAACAGTGATCTCTACTATCTATTACCGGGGCTGGGTGTTCTCTGCACACTGGCTATGCTGATCTATGTCGCTGCGTCCAAAGCATTGCCTGTCAGTCTATTTGGTTTGCTGAGCTACCTGGAACCTGCCATTATCTTTATGGTAGCCATCTTCATTCTGAAGGAACCGTTACCATCATCACAGTGGGTCACCTACGGCTTCATTTGGCTGGCAACAGCCATTATCTGCATTGATTCCATTAGAATCGTCCGCAAACCAGCTGTTGCCTGAGAAGCCCTTAAATCATACTTCGTAACGCCTGTCTGATGAGTTCTTCACTGGACAGGCCTTCGACTTTAATCCGACCAATCACCTTACTGGCTTCCTGAGGCTTATAGCCCAGTGCAACCAGAGCACTGACTGCTTCCTGCTCAGTATCAGCTGCCTGCTTTTCGATAGCTTGGCCCAATGGAGTTCCCGTTAATCCATCAAGTTGTGCACCTGAACAATCCCATTTTGACAGCTTATCTTTTAACTCCACGATCAGGCGTTCTGCTGTTTTCTTTCCAACCCCGGGTAACTTCACCAGAGTGGAACTGTCACCGTCATGAACACATCGAACAAAGTCAGACGCTTCTATGCCGGAAAGCAATGTTAAGCCCAGTTTCGGACCAACCCCATTCACTTTGATCAGGGTACGAAAAAGCTCTCTCTCACGAGAGTCACTGAAACCATAAAGTAGCTGGGCATCTTCTCTAACAACAAAATGCGTATAAAGCGTTGCTTCAACACCAATCTCTGGCAGGCGGTAAAACACCGACATTGGCGCTTCAACTTCATAGCCCACTCCTCCTGCTTCAATGAGAAGATATGGCGCTTTTTTTTCCAGCAAAATACCGCGAAGTCTGCCTATCATATCCAGTATCCTAACGACTTAATAACCGACGATTTCTTCTACCCGTCGCACCCGCCATACGAACCAGGCTTGCACGCGTGTGAGAGTGGCACAATGCCACCGCCAAAGCATCTGCAGCGTCTGCCTGAGGTGTTTTATCCAGTTTCAGGATTGACGTAATCATGTGCTGCACCTGGGACTTTTCTGCAGACCCTTTGCCCACCACAGCCTGCTTCACCTGTCGTGCCGAATATTCTGAAACTTCAAGGCCATGATTGACAGCAGCAACAATCGCAGCTCCACGAGCCTGCCCAAGCTTCAGGGCAGAGTCAGCATTACGCGCCATAAACACCTGCTCAATACCGACAGATTGTGGACTGTACATTTCAATAACGGTATTGATTCCCTGGAAAATCTGGGCAAGTCGTTCTGGCAGCGGCCCATCCTGAATTCGGATACAGCCAGACGCCACGTATTTACATTGGGAGCCAATTTCCTCAATGATTCCATACCCGGTAATCCTGGACCCGGGGTCAATCCCCAACAATATGGCCATTCCATTTCTGTTCCAAACGTATCGTTAAAAAGAATACTGTATATACATACACGTTTCCAGCATTACAATTTTGAAACACGGCATTACCAAAATACGCTACGAAAGAACACTGTTGAGGCTTACTCTTGAACGTGAGTTTTAGGGAGTCAGCTTGCCAGATGAATAATCAAGTGAAAACATTACTGACCATTGCCAGTGTTACAGTGGTGCTTTTTCTAATCACCCTGGCCTTCAACCTGTGAGTTGACAACTGAACACCGCGCAATACCTGAGCCCCCCGGAAAAAATTCCTGCTTTTTCACACACCTACTTATAAAAAAACCCGGAAAAATCCGGGTTTTCAGTTAAAACAATATAAACCTACACTCAGGCCAGCTGCTCCATGATTTCTGCTGGAATGTCTGCATTAGTGTAGACATTCTGAACGTCATCCAGATCTTCCAGACGATCAACCAATTTCATGATTTTCTCAGCACCACCCAGATCAAGCTCTGTCTGTGTAGAAGCAATCATGGCAACTTCACCACCCGCTGGAGTGAGCCCTGCCGCTTCCAGAGCATCCTTAACGGCCATGAATTCAGTCCACTCTGTCAGTACTTCTGCGGAACCATCATCATTCGTGACCACATCTTCAGCACCGGCTTCCAGAGCGGCATCCATAAGCTGCTCTTCATCAACACCTTCTTCAAAGAAGATCTGACCTTTGCGCTCAAACAGATAAGCTACGGAGCCATCGGTTCCCAGGTTACCGCCATGCTTGGAAAAGGCATGACGAACTTCCGCCACAGTACGGTTGCGGTTATCCGTCAGACACTCAACCAGAACCGCAATACCACCAGCACCGTAACCTTCGTAGGTGACTTCTTCCATATTGGAATCGTCTTCACCACCGGCACCACGGGCAATAGCGCGGTTAATGGTATCCCGGGTCATATTGGCAGCCAGAGCTTTATCAACGATCGCTCTCAGCTTCGGGTTATCCTCAACATTACCGCCGCCCTGCTTTGCGGCAACAGTAAGCTCACGGATGATTTTGGTAAAAATCTTGCCCCGCTTGGCGTCCTGCGCGGCCTTACGGTGTTTAATGTTGGCCCATTTACTATGACCTGCCATAGAAACCTCTATTAAAAACGCTTGGCTGGCAATCGCTCGACAAAGCGACTGCCATGATTAATCAGTGACTGGTTGCAGATGCCGGATCGCGACGAATGCGCAGATTCAGATCACGGAGCTGCTGACTTTCCACTTCACCGGGAGCCTGGGTCAGCAAACAGGAAGCTGACTGGGTTTTCGGGAAAGCAATCACTTCACGAATGTTCGTAGTACCACACAGCAGCATTACCAGACGGTCCAGACCGAAAGCCAGACCACCGTGAGGAGGCGCACCGTACTTCAGGGCATCCAGCAGGAAGCCAAACTTCTCACGCTGCTCTTCTTCCTGAATATCCAGTACACGGAATACCGCCTGCTGCATTTCCTGGCGGTGAATACGAACAGAACCACCACCCACTTCATAGCCATTCAAGACCATATCATAAGCGCGGGACAACGCCTGAGATGGATTCGCTTCCAGTTCTTCCGGGGAGCAGGTTGGCGCCGTGAATGGGTGATGCAGGGCTGTCAGGCCACCATTATCCGTCTCTTCAAACATTGGGAAGTCAACGACCCACAGTGGCGCCCAGTCGCAAGTGTAAAGATTCAGATCTTCACCTACCTTACAACGCAACGCACCCAGCGCTTCATTTACAATCGTTTCTTTATCAGCACCAAAGAAGACGATATCGCCATTGGCCGCACCAATACGGGACATGATGTTCATGGTGACATCATCTCCCAGGAACTTGATGATTGGAGACTGAAGACCTTCAACGCCTTTCTCCAGTTCATTCACCTTGATCCAGGCCAGGCCTTTCGCACCATAAATGCTGACAAACTTGGTGTAGTCGTCAATCTGCTTACGGCTCAGCTCAGCCCCACCGGTCACCTTCAGGGCGGCAACACGACCTTTAGGATCTTCTGCTGGCCCTTTGAACACCTTAAAGTCAACGCCAGCCATCAGGTCAGCCACATCCACCAGCTCCAGAGGAATACGCAGATCAGGCTTGTCTGAACCGAAACGGCTCATGGCTTCGGCATAGGTCATGCGAGGGAATTCAGCCCCAAGATCCACACCCTTCACTTCATTGAACAGTTTTTTGACCAGAGACTCAGTAATTCCCATGATCTGAGCTTCATCCAGGAAGGATGTCTCAATATCGATCTGGGTAAATTCAGGCTGACGATCCGCACGCAGATCTTCATCACGGAAACATTTAACGATCTGGTAGTAACGGTCAAAACCAGACACCATCAGCATTTGCTTGAACAGCTGCGGAGACTGTGGCAGTGCGTAGAAATGCCCTGGATGTACACGGCTTGGAACCAGGTAGTCACGGGCACCTTCCGGAGTTGCACGGGTCAACATCGGTGTTTCGATATCCAGAAAACCGTGCTCTTCCATAAAACGACGCACTACGGCGGTAGCTTTGCTGCGAATAATCAGCTTTTCCTGCATCTCAGGACGACGCAGATCAATAACCCGGTTACGCAGGCGAACATCTTCACCAACATCAGTGTAACCTTCGATCTGGAATGGCGGAGTCTGAGCCTGGTTAAGGATTTCCACCTGTTTACCCAGAACTTCAATCTCACCGGTAGCCATGTTGCTATTCACAGTGCCTTCTGGGCGTGGGCGAACGATACCGGTGATTTTCAGGACATATTCGCTACGCACCTTATCAGCGAGTGCAAATGCTTCTTCAGTATCAGGGTCTACCACTACCTGAGCCAGGCCTTCGCGATCACGCAGGTCCAGAAAAATCACGCCACCGTGATCACGACGGCGATGTACCCAACCGCAGAGGGTGACTTCCTGCCCATCTTGGGAAAGATTCAGTTCGCCGCAATAATGGCTGCGCATAATATACCTCAAATCAGGAATTCAACTAGATTTCATCCATACAGCCGCTGGGCTGACAGGAAGTTGATCAATCACTGGTTGCCGGGCAACCACCACAACTGCTCTTGCTATCTTTGGCTGGGCAGTGGTTATCACTGGAAGACAGGTTTTTCTTACTGCCCCCCTTAAAGTCGGTTTCATACCAACCACCACCTTTCAGCCTGAAGGCCGGCGCACTTAACAGCTTTTTCAGTGCTGCCTGACCACAGGCAGGGCAATCACTCAATGGTTCATCACTGAATTTTTGAATCGCTTCAGTCACTTCGAAGCATTGCTCACACTGATACTCATAGATCGGCATTTAAGCTGGCCTACCTTTTTACTCACAACAGCAAGCACCATCAATACCGCATTGAATTAGGCACTTACGTTTACTGATTCGCAGAAAAACGGCCATTATACCCCAAAGACAGGCAGAGTCAGCCGTTGTCAAACAAAAAAAGCCGCACTGGCAATCAGTACGGCTTAATCAAAATGAAATTGATAGATATCAGGCTTTACTGGCCTTGCGAATGGCAGCTTCAGAGTACTCACTATCTTTCAACGCCTTCACAACCATCTCATCCACTATGCTCTCAAGATCAAAAAATCTGGCCAGGTACTGGCTTCGAGCATCATGTCCACCATCCAGTTGATTGATCACCGATATCTCTGCCATACGTTCTTTCAAAAGTAACAAGGCAAATGCCTGTGGATTATCTGCACCTTCCAGACTCAGGTTATCCCCCAGATAAGGCTGAGAAACAGCGCCTTTCTCATCATCCAGGTCTGGTGGCTCAGCTAAAAGAATCAGTGATAGCGCCTCCGAGGTTTCAGAGACTTTTTTCTCCGATGACGACAAATCAGCCTCAACAGAGTATTCACCCGTAGAAACAAGATTGTAAATCTCACTCAATAAATTGGGGGTTAACAACCCTTCCAATGTCGCGGCCAATTCATTGGGCTGGAGATCTTTTTGTAATTGTTGATTCTCTCCTCTTATTTGAGCCCGCTTCAATGATTTGGCCAGTACTAAACGATTTGCCTCTTCCGAAAACAACTTATCCAGCCTTAACAATTCATATTCCAGCTTATCCAGCGCCTGCTCCCCGGAATCAAGCCACTCCCTGTTATCCTCATTAAGAGATTTTGACAGCATTACCCTAATTTCAAAGGCTCCTTGAACCTGAGCTGCAAAAAAATGGATAAACACTTCAGAAAACTGTACCTGCAATTGACTGATGATATTCAGATATTGAAGATCTGCAATATTGTCGCTCACATCAACAATATCAGCTTGCAACTGACTTACGCTCAACTCAAGCTGTGCAATTTCACCTGAAAGCCTATTCACCAGCGCCGTATCAATGGTTGTCGCTGATTGAGCAGCTTGAAGCTCAGCAGACTTCATGACCAGAAGACCACTTTTCTCTGCAAGCTCCTCATTTTGTAACTATTCAGCACCCTTCATATAAATCTGGAATTTTCTGATTTTTCGACCATCATCTTATACTCAATTTTTCTAACAAATCTCCAGTATGGAACCAGACTTCCCAGCTACTCCGTTTACCGAAGCTCTCCTTAAAGAGAATGAAGAGCTTCGGACCGAGAATGCGCTTTTACGGGAACGTTGCAGCGAACTGGAAGAAAGGGTTAATAAAAACAGTCAAAACAGTAGTAAGCCACCATCGTCAGATGGTTATCAAAAGCCCAGTAAAAAAGGGAGTGATAAAGGTGATACATCTTCCAAAGAAGCCCCCTGCTCCTCACAGGAAACACCGAACCCCAAAAGCCTTAGACCATCTTCAGGCAATAAACCAGGTGGCCAGAAAGGTCATCAAGGCTCTTGTTTGAGACGTGTCGCCTTACCCGATTATGTCAGGCATCTGAAGGTTGAAAAATGTTGCTGTTGCCAGTCTTCGCTTATCGATATTAAACCCACCAAATACATTGAGCGACAGGTTTTTGATCCAGGTAGACCCGGAGAATTTGAAGTTACCGCGTACTGGGCAGACGTTAAAGTATGTCCTTGTGGTAAACGGAACACCGCTGAGTTTCCCCAAGGAGTGAAAGCCGCTGCTCAATACGGAGAAGTGACTCAGGCAATGGCTGTTCATTTAAACCAGTATCACTTCATCCCATATCACCGGGTGTCTGAGTATTTCAATACTATTTATTGCATGAGTGTCAGCGCAGGCTCTGTTGCCAATTTTGTTGCCTATACCCATGAGAACCTGGCCTCTACTGAGCAGAGTATCCGCGATGCTTTACAAGAAAGTCCGGTTGCAGGAGCGGATGAAACTGGCATGCGGGTTGACGGTTCACTGTGGTGGTTACACATTATGCGAGATGACCAATGGACGCTTTACTACCTCTCAGAAAGGCGAGGTTGTGAAGCAATGGATGCAATGGGCATCCTGCTGACTTTTGCAGGCATTCTGGTTCACGATCATTGGAAGTCCTACTTTGCCTATGCGGCAGTGCATGTGCTTTGTAATGCCCATCATCTGAGAGAGCTTCAGGGAGTTGTCGATAGGGATGCGAATAAGCTGGCTCTGCGGCTGATGAAATTGCTTACGCTCTCCTGGCACTTCTGCAAGAAATACAAAGCAGCCGGTCTGACTCAAATGCCTGGTGCAATACAGCTTCGCATTGAGACGATATACGACCAAATCCTTCAAAGGGCTCTCACGAAGGAAACCGCTTATATGGAAAAACAACGACAGGTGCTTGGACGTAAGAAGGTCAGGAATACCAAGGCCTACAACCTGTTCAAAAGGCTTATTGAGTTTAAGGTTGAAACGTTGCGCTTCATGTCGGACTTTTCAATTCCCTTCGATAACAATGGCAGTGAACGTGATGCCAGGATGGCCAAACTTAAGCAGAAGATCTCAGGCTGCTTCAGAAGCGAAGACGGAGGTACCATGTTTACCCGAATCCGAAGCTATTTATCATCTGCTAAAAAGCAGGGGTTGAACATATTTCAGGCGCTTCTTAAAGCGGTTCGAAATTACAACAATACGCCTTTGCTGGGTGCTGAATAGTTACCTCATTTTTATGATTCAGCGTTAAACCTAGAGCGGTAATCTCGGACTGTCGTTTCCCAATACCAACCTTGAGCTCGGCTATTTTAATACGCTTTTGCTAAAGATCCTGTCGCTGCGAAGAAGCCTGATCGATTGTCTGCGCATTATTCAACGCCTTGATATCACTGAGTATCCCTCGAAATGCCATCAATAACGTTTGAGTATCCGAGAAATCAATATTTTCTGCACCATACTGCGCCCGAAAATCTGAGAAAATTGAGCCAAACCCCTCAAGCCTTCCTACAAGTGCTTTTTGCAAATAGGCCGAGCTGGATAGTTGAGTATTATTAGGCGAGTCCAGTGCCACAGAATCATCACTTTCCTGCACACTTACATCACTGGAAAAAGACACAGAGTTACTTTTCTCAAAGCCACTACTGACAGGGGTGTCTGTTGTAGAAGAAACAGCATCTGAAGGAAGCGCAGGATTTACCGTTTCCGCTCCCTGACTATTTTCAATTCCATTGACTGATCCAGACATAGTGACTCCTTCACACAAATGCATTAGCAGTCTAAGAGCTGGCCTTAAAACCCGCTGATTAATACAGATTTAATTGCACTAACGGACATAAGGCCTGTTTTTAAAGAGCAAAAAATAACGTTAAAACTTCTTCGACTTCATAATTGCCGCTTCAGATAACTCCTGATCTTTAATAGCTTCGACCACCATGGCATCAACTTCACGCTCCGCCTCAAGTAGCTGCGCAAACTGGTTAGTTCCTACCGAGTCTACAACCACCCCATCAGCATTCTTACCAAGAGCCTCCTGAATATCAGCCATACGCTCTTTTAATAAGAGCAAGGCAAATGCCTGAGGATTATTGGCACCTTCAAGACTAAGACTGTCACCAAGATATGGTTGATCAACCGGATTCTCCTCACTGGCCGTCACAGATGGCTCGGCCAGAAGAATTAATGCCAGCCCTTCTGCAGCATCGGCCAACTGCTGGTCCGATGGAGCAGCCTGATTAGCTACCGAAGCCAATGCTGCTGTGTCCTGAGCTGAAAACAGACTGAATAAATTGCTGACAACCTGAGGACTCAAAAGAGCCTTCAGTTCGGCAGCGATTCCTTGAGGCTGAACATTCTCAGAATAGCGGTCAAACTCTCGAACAACTTCCCGGTTAAAATCCGACAAGATTTGTTTCGCAAGCTTCACTTGCAACTCTTCACGAGAAAACAGGGCATCTAACTCCTGCAACTCCCTTTCAAGTGCATCCAGTTTTTCCTCGCCGGTCTCAAGATCTTCTTCATCTTCAGATTTAACAGGGGCAATAGCAAACGCCCTGGTAACAAACTCCGCACTTTCAGTCAGTGCAAGCAATGCCTGCCTGACAGCAACCTGAACACGGCGTGCCTGATTTTGCGATTCAAGAGTAGCAACTTCACCGCTTAATGCTGAAATTTCAGCCTGCAGAGCACTGACTTCAGACTGAAGCTGTGAAACTTCTGCGGTAAGGGAGTTTACTAAATTTGTATCTACAGGATTTGCAGACTGAGCGGTAGACAACTCAGCAGACTTGGAAGTCAAAATAGCTTGTTTAGCTTGTAAGCTTGATTGCTTTCCCTGAAGCTCAAGATTCTTTGCATCAATGACCGCCTGACTCTTATCAATCTCGATCTGGGCTTTGGATATCTCAGACCTCTGAGCCTGCAGAAACTGACGCTCTGAAGATACACTATCGATATTTTCAGCACTATTTAGGGCTTTGATATCACTGATCATTCCCCGAAATACCAGCAACAATGTCTGTGTGTCAGACAAGTCAATCTGACCGGACGAAAACTGGGCATTGAAATTCGAAAAAACGGACCTGAATCCTTCTAACCTGGCTTTAAAAGCCTGCTGCAGGAAACTTGTACTACTGGTAGTAGTCTCTTCAGGGGAGTCCAGAGAGGTACTACCCTGACTGACTCCGGTAGCATCCCCTTCAGTCTGGGAGACGGAGTTTTCTGTACTGAATCCACTACTGACGGAACCTCCAGAATCAACAGGGTCCGTGCCCGTTGTAGTGGGGGTGCTCGTCGTCGTTGGCGTACTCCCCGTTTCTCCAATTGGGTTCGACATAATAACTCCCTCCATGAGTTCTTCTATTTTCAAGCCAATCCAATAACCTGATTGTCGTTACAGAGCAACTAACACACCTCTATGCATCTACTGCAACTTGTTATCAATGTAACGAATCAATTTCTTTGCCTGCTGAAGCTCATCTTTCCAACGTGCGGAGTGACTTGCCCTTAAGACAGCCTCTGACGAGGCTTTTTGAGCCAGCTCCCATCGCTCTATCTCAACAAAACTTTTTGCCATCATCAAAGAAGCCCTCGGATCCTTTGCGTCCAGCTTCTCAGCATGAGCCAGCGTTGCTGCAGACTGGGCAAACTGAGAAAGCTCATATTGAGAAAGGCCAAGACCAAGAAAGTAGGAGTAGCACGTATGATCAAGCAGGCAGAGATGTCGGAAAACTTTTAGAGCATCACTAAACTGACCAGAATTAAAGCGAGCAAAGGCCACTTTATACATCGCATCAAGCTGGCTCTGATCCATTTTTCGAATTTCTTTCATGGTGCCACCCTTAGCTAGATAAGCAAGCCAAAGTGGCGCTGAGGTCGGCTGATCAGCCTTGTTATCCATAACCCTCGAAAGCCTCATCCCAGATAAAATGATTTAAGGTATTATTCAATTATAACTACTATATAGTTAGTCCCATTAGTCATTAGTAGTAATAAAAAAACAAACAAAGATTTTAAAATAAAAATCAAACAGTTATAAAGAAATTAAAATTAATTAAATTTAAACAATGACCAAAAATAAAGATTGAAAACCCCTCAATTAATGCTTAATTACTACCTGTATACGAGAATCATTTATTATTTATAGTTATAAATAACAGTTTCTTTATTATCCAACCAACGATTACCGCCTTCATCGATTCAACTTAATTAATCAGCACCTAATAGAATCACAACTGGGAGTTCTATGTTGATGAATTACCATAATGTACGGACACCCCCTGAAAAGCCTGCCCCCCTTACTTCTTTAATGGCATTAGCTGCAACCATAATGCTGCTGGGTTCTCAAGCATCAAAAGCAGCTGAAGCCCTACAGAATAATTTCTGGCATTATTCCCCTGAGAATATTAATGCCCAATACACTTCTGGTCATTTCATCTCATTCCGGGAGTATTCACCGAACTATTCACCAACATCCAGCTTCTCTAATAGCACTTTTTCAGTGACTCCAATACGCTTGACTGTAAGTGATAACCCAGGAAGAGACCCTGTTTCAGGAGCAGAGCTCAGTTTTCAACATCACGAACTTGGCTCCAGGCTCGCTTATGCAGAAAACGATTCCGACATCAGATACTATTTTGCCAATCTGAACTACCTGGTTAACCTGAGCGATCATTCAACCCTATTACTGGATGGACAGTTTTATCGAGGTCAGGAGAGCAGCACCCTGAAAAGCAGCACACAACCACCGGGAAGTTTTGATACAGAAGCCAACCTTTACAACATAAATGCCCAGCTAACCATTAATCAGCTGTCGCTAAGCGCCTCGTTCAGTCAAGTGGACGCCCAGAAAAAACACGCACTGGGCGTTTTTGATTACTCCGCTGCGCACCCATTAAGCCCCGATACCCAAGGTTCTGCTTACTGGACCCGAAGACAGATATCAGATTTCAACTTTAATGGTGAAAAAGTCTGGCAGGCCGGTATTGCCTACAATTTTCACCACATTGGCGCACCAGGATTAACACTGGGTTATACCTACACTTATGGCAACGATATAAAAACCAACCATCCCGAGTTCACTGAAAAATACAGAGAGAGCGAACATAATTTCGAGGTGGGTTACCTGTTTCAAAAACCCCAGCTGAAGGGACTGGGCCTGAAGCTTCAGTATGCACAATACCTTGCTGACAAGGCTTTGAGTGAGATCAGCAGTTCGGAAAACGAAACACCAGCAGGCAATGGCAACACTGACTTGAGGGTCTATCTGGACTATTCCGTCACTATTTTTTAAACAAAAAAAAGAGGGCAAAAGCCCTCTTTTTTCAACCTAAACTCTTAACTGCTTAGAATGCAGCAACAGAGTAAGTCAGGTACAGACGGTTCACGTCTTCGTCGTACAGAGTATCCAATGTCTCATCATCAGTCACTGTACCTTCAGCACGATAATTAGTGTACAGCCATGCTACAGAAAGCCCCTCAAGCGAGCCATCGAATGCGTAAGAAACATAGCTGCCATACTCACGACGCTTGAAGCCATCAATGTTATCCGCATCATCGCCCTTGGCATACCAGACATCCCAGCTCAAGCCTTCAAGGCCCTGATCTGCAAAGTTGTAGCCAGCATTAACCAGATACGCTTTTTCACCCTCTTCTGTGTAGTTTTCCCACTGAGAGAGACTAGAGTTCAAGCTATCGTTATTACCATCGACATAATTTGGATCGTAATCACCGTCTTTAGTCTTGTTATAACCCAGACCTACATAGGCATTGCCATAGTTATAGGTTGCGTTCAGGTTATAGTACTTGGCTTTGTAATCATCGCCAGGCTCATCACTTTTCAATTTACCGTAGCGAACATCAAGATCAACGGAGCTCATGTCATCAAGCTCAAAGCCATAGGCAGCTTTAAGGAAGGTTTGCTTGACAGTATCTTTAGAGTTTCCGTACTCAGCAGCCAGATCCAAACCTTCAAAGCTGTAATTACCACCCAGAATACGAATATTTTCTACAATTTCAGCACCATCATTTTTAGTCAGATCGTTACTCAATGCTGATTCATTACGGTCACTGAAACCAGTAATTTCAGTAAAGTAGAGATTGGCTCCCTCAAAACCAACAGAAAGATCATAACCCGTAGAGCTGGCCCCCAGAACACGCGAACCTGAATCTGAGTAAGTTTCGGTGCTACGCTTCTTGACACCAACAGTACCCGCCAAATCAACACCACTGAATGTGGTTCTGGCTTTCAGATAAGCCTGTTGAAAGCCCGAAATATCATCGCCCTTCCCATCAGCCCCAGCAGGAACGTTTGTTTTAAACTCACTGTTTGCTTTTACGCTCAGAGGACCCGCATATCCAGCTGTAACCACTGCACCTACCAGATCATTTACATAACCGGTATCAAAGTCAGCAACCAGACCGTGAACCCACTCTTTACGGTCATAACCAGTGTCATCACCGGTCTTATCTTTCTCATCCCAATAGAAGTTCTTGTAGGTAAAGGTCAGGCTTGGATCCATGGTTACCGCTTCGGAGGCCTGAACAGAAGTAGCTGCAACAGCCGCAGCAACGGCTACACCCAGTGCGCTTTTAGCGAGGGTTTTCATAATCGGAATTGCTCCCTGTGTACTTTGTGTTGTGTTTATTATTGCGACTACCACCAACTGACATAAGCAGTTCCCCTTGGCGATATACGTCCTTTTCGCAATGTGAAATCATTTTTCTATAACGCCGATCAAATTGCAACCATAAAAAAAGGGGCTTTTCAGCCCCTTTTATTTTTGACCCGTATCAAGGGTCTAAGACGTTGCGAACTCTTTCAGCTTTTTCAACGGCCTGACCTTAACCTGAATCGATGCTGGCTTAGCAGGAACATCCATCAACTCACCGGGTTTAAAGGGATTAGGCACACCTTTCTTAGCTTTTTGAGCAGGCTTTTTCTTGGTAACAATTTTCAAAAGACCAGGTAATGTAAATTCACCACATCCCCGTTTTTTAATATGGCGTTCAACCAGATCCCCAAGCTCTTCCATTACTGCACCGACTTGTTTTCTACTAAGCCCGGTATTTTCTGCAATTTCTGCAAGCATCTGGGTTTTGCTGTACTTTTCCTTGATAGCGGGTGCTTTTTTCGCAGCCATAGTCATACTCTCCTGATGAAAATTCCTTTTAAGCCTTCCCTTTAGGCTTTCCCTTTAAAAGAGGGCATAGAGTGCTTGCCAATGTTCATGCTGCTGTCTGGAATAAGGCTATTTTCTTTTTCCAGCTAACTGCAACGATCAGCTACTGCATTATCTGCCACTGCACCAGGCGGATTTCGTACCTCCATTCTCTAAAAAGCAATCTCAAAAGATGCCTTATCACTCCGCGAGTACAACACTATCTAAAAACAACCAGCAACCTCTAAACAGTTCCTACAACACCGAAGGCTCCATCAGGAGGCAGCAAAAGTAGATATTTAAGGTACTGAATACCACTATAATATCGGTATTTTTCCACGTCGAGCATTTTTTACCAAAAGATTCACTCCCAAATAACAGGCTCAATCAAACCCTGAAATACTCACCAGTTAACGTCATTGCGCTATTTATAGATTTTTTCATGCTTACCCGGGCCCACCCATAAATGCTATCAGCTCATGTTCAGATCCCAGCATACTCGTCAACATTTGAGAAAAAAGCATCATAACGGTACATTAACCATTGATATGGGAAACCATGTGTTCCATCAGAATAAGTAGCACAACGTGTTTTGTCGGGCTTAATGCCGCAACCAGGTGACTGTCCATGATGCCTTACTAACTCAATGTACGACAGTCATATAGCAGATTCTGCTTTTCTGGTTAACAGAAGTTCAGAAAGCAACAAAAGCTCGATGTTTTCATCTGATACTGATAACAAATAAAGGGAACATGTCTTGAAACAGTTAAAACTCCTTCACCTCATTACCGGGCTTTTGGCCTTTGTACTTGTCATTTCAGGTATCACCAACATTTACCAACCATCTCCAGCAACCGCCACCCCAACCAGTCCTGCCTCCATGTTGTTGCTAATGGCTGCTCTGGTTAATTTGATGGGTGGTGCTTATATCAGCAGACGAAGCGGGGTAAGCCAATGGCTTCAAGCGGCCGGGTCTTTACTGCTTTTTACAGGACTGGCTGCAGCTGTTACTTTCATCTATAACCACACCCTGATGATCTCAGGTGTTACCTTGGATCAAGTCACTTTATTTACCGTCAGTACTGGCACTTTATTTCATCTATTAGCCAGCTTGGGCATGGTATTTTCTGCACAGCCTGAATATACAGACACCTCCGATCGAGAAACCGGCTCTGTCAAATGGTTCAATGTCTCAAAAGGGTTTGGCTTTATCACCCGGGATTTAGGTGACGATGTCTTTGTACACTATCGGGCAATTCGCGGTGAAGGTCACAGAACTCTGAGCGAGGGACAGCGGGTTGAGTTCATCGTAGTAGAGAAAGATAAAGGTCTTCAGGCGGAAGATGTGATTGCAGCCCCAAAAGGAAGGTAAGCTTATCCACATTTTGGCTGGAGAAGAACTTCTCCAGCCAAAACACACAAAATCACATCAGCCTCAATAGTGAGGAGGGGGCAATTCTTCCTGACTTTCCAACTGCTCAGCAGCCATATTCTCAAACTGTTTCTTCAGTTGCGCAAAAGCTTCCGTTAAACGTTCAATATCTTTCTGTTGTCGAGTGACCACGTCATTCAACTGAGCAATCGTGTCTTCCTGATAACTCAACTGGGTTTGCAGCTCAAGCAGTTCATCTAGCATAATTTATACTCCCACAGGCAGCCCGCCATACCAATACCAACCAGAGAGCAGGTGAGGGATAACATTCATCTACGCGTGGTTGGACATGGATTGTTGTGCGCAGTCTACTCCTTGAACTTCAGCCTTCCAAATTTACCTTACACATCTGTATGAGCCCACTGAAATGATGGCAGGTCAGCAATTCCCTCTTTCAGTTTTTGCATAACCTCTGAAAGTTCTGCATCCATATAAGGTCTGGCGGGATGCTTACCCCAGACAGGTGCAGGCCAGGCAGCATCAGTGCTGTAACGGACAACATGATGCACATGAAGCTGTCGAACCACATTACCCAACGCCGCAACATTCATCTTTTCCGCTGAAAAAAGCACCTGCAGCATTTCCGCCAGATAAGAGGATTCAAACAGGAGTTGCTGCTGAGTAGCTTCGTCCAACTGATAAATCTCTTCTATCCCCTGATGACGAGGCACCAGAATAAACCAGGGATATTGGCTATCGTTCATCAACAACAGGCGGCAAACAGGGAAATCACCCACTACGACACAGTCTCTTGCCAGCTGAGGATCCAGTTCAAAGCTACTCACGGCACGGCCCATCCAGTCAAAATACAGTAGAGAAGGAAAGTTTCATTAAGTTACATATCCCTTTCTTTTTCCAGAAAGCGCTTCACCGCAGAAAAGGGAAAACCCAGAACCAATGGTCAACAACAGGGGATTTTGAAACAGCGGTTGGTATAATAACCGATTGGCCTTAAAATGGCGCTTTAATTAATTCCCCCTATTTGAATAGCCTGGTAAATGAGCACATGAGAACCAGTCAGTATCTGATTCCAACCCTCAAGGAGACTCCTGCCGATGCCGTGGTGATCAGCCACCAGCTGATGCTGCGCGCAGGCATGATCCGTAAATTGGCATCCGGCCTCTATACCTGGCTGCCCCTGGGTCTTAAAGTTCTGCAGAAAGTAGAAAATATTGTCCGGGAAGAGATGAACCGCTCTGGCGCACTGGAAACCCTGATGCCCGCAGTTCAACCTGCAGAGCTCTGGCAGGAAACCGGTCGCTGGGATCAGTTTGGTGCTGAACTGCTGCGTTTTCAGGATCGCCATGGACGTGATTTTGTCATTGGCCCAACCCATGAAGAAGTCATTACTGATATTGCCCGCAATGAGTTGAACAGCTACAAGCAGCTGCCAATCAACCTGTACCAGATCCAGACCAAGTTCCGTGATGAGCGTCGCCCTCGTTTCGGCCTGATGCGTGGGCGTGAATTCCTGATGAAAGACGCCTACTCATTCCATGCGACCGAAGAGTGTCTGAAGGCAGAGTATCAGAATATGCACAATACCTACTGCCGTATCTTTGACCGTCTGGGTCTTGAGTACCGTGCAGTACAGGCCGACAGTGGTGCTATTGGTGGCAGTGGATCCCAGGAGTTCCATGTACTGGCCGAGTCCGGTGAAGACGCCATCGTATTCAGTGACCAGAGCGATTACGCGGCCAACATTGAGAAAGCGGAGGCCGTTGCTCCTGAAGGTGACCGACCAGCCCCCTCAGAAGGGATGGCACTGGTTGATACCCCGGATGCCAAGACCATCGATCAGCTGGTAGAACAGTTCAACCTGCCTGTTGAAAAAACCATCAAAACCCTGATTGTGGCTGCTGCAGAAGACGCTGACAGCGACTTTATTGCCCTGCTGGTCCGTGGTGATCACGAACTTAATGAAGTCAAGGCTGAAAATCTTGCAGATGTTGCCTCTCCCCTGCGCTTTGCCACCGAAGAAGAAGTCAAGAGCATTATGGGCGCTGGCCCTGGCTCCCTCGGCCCGGTTAATTGCCCAATCCCCGTGATTGTCGACCGAACCGTAGAGAAGATGTCGGATTTTGGTGCAGGAGCCAATATTGAAGGCAAGCACTACTTCGGCATCAACTGGGAACGTGACTGCACCTTCAGCCGTGTTGAAGACCTTCGCAATATTCAGGAAGGTGACCCAAGCCCATGTGGTAGCGGTCAGCTGTTTATCAAACGTGGTATCGAAGTCGGCCATATTTTCCAGCTGGGTACCAAATACAGTGAATCCATGAACGCCACTGTGCTCAGCGAAAATGGCAAGAGCATTCCTCTGGCCATGGGCTGCTACGGCATCGGTGTGTCCAGAACCGCCGCTGCTGCTATTGAGCAAAACTACGATGACCGCGGCATTATCTGGCCGGAAGCTATCGCGCCTTTCCAGATTGCCCTGGTACCTCTGAAGATTGAGAAATCCGAAGTCGTCCGTGAAGCTGCTGAGAAACTCTATGAAGAACTGACGGCCGCGGGTTTTGAAGTATTGATGGATGACAGAAAAGCTAGTCCGGGTGTCAAGTTTGCCGATATGGAGCTTATTGGTATTCCGCACCGTGTAGTACTCAGCGATCGTGGACTGGCCGATGGGATGGTCGAATACAAGCACCGGACTGCTACTGATAAAGAAGATGTTCAACTCAGTGAAATCATCGAATTGCTCAAAAAGCGCACCAATCGCTGACGGTATTTTATTCACCGAAAGCCATTTATCCGCTCAAAGCAGCTTGCTGAAAATAACCACCCCCAAAGCCCTCATAAGGGCTCTGGGGCTAGTGGCTATTCTTGGCATACCTCTAACCAGTCAGGCCGAATGGTATGACCCGGTCTTGAAGGAAGTATTATCTCGCTCTCTGGATCAGCCCAGCAGCTTCAGTGACCAGTTTGAAGCTCAGGTCTGGCTGGTGGACATGTCCGCCCGATTAGCTCGATTTATTAAAGACCCTGCCCTTCGGCTTGAGCTGCTGAAAATGATTCACTTCGAAGCATCCAAAGTCGATTTACAACCGGAGCTCGTGCTGGCACTGATTCAGACAGAGTCTGCCTTTGACCAGTATGCCGTTTCTTCTGCTGGAGCCCAGGGGTTGATGCAGATTATGCCGTTCTGGAAAGATGTGATTGGCCGGGATAAAGATAACCTCATCACCATCCAGACCAATTTACGCTATGGCTGCACCATTCTCAGTTACTACCTTGAGAAAGAGAAAGGCAATCTGACCAGGGCTCTGGCCAGATACAATGGGAGTCTTGGTAAAACCTGGTATCCGGAGCGCGTATTAACCAACTGGGAACGTCACTGGGTCGTTAATTAACCCGTGGTAAATGAGTCAAAAGCCTGCAGAGACTCTTCCGCAATAGAAATATTAACCACCTTGGCCAGAGGTGGTCCTTTATGAAGCCACTCTTCCAATTTCGCAACGGCTTCTTCCGATCCACACATCAATACTTCAACCCGTCCATCAGGCAGGTTTCTTGCCCAACCACCAATACCCAGTCGACGGGCTCTCTCCTGGGTTGAGCCTCGAAACCAGACACCCTGCACCCTGCCTTCAACAAAGGCTCTTTTGCACACATCACCCATTCGACGAAGTTTCCTGTAGTTGATGTTTACTCAGGGGGCATTCTCAATTAACTAAAAGCCCAGCTGCCCTACGGGTTGACCACAGAAGCACTCATGATGCGTTGAACGACTTGAACATGGAACCATCATGCCCAGCGTCGTTCGCCTTACCTGAGCGCTTCTGTGATCAACTGGCCTAAAAGTCAATTGAGAACGCCCCCTAACTTTTGAATCTGCTCTTCAAGACTTTTCCTGGTCTGCGGTCCAAACAGTTTGGTGACCACCTTGCCTTCCGGCGAAATAATATAAGTAGCGGGCAACACCTGGGGAAGGGGAACATTCAACGCTGTCAGAGGAGACTCTTGAAGGACCGGAAAGCGGATATCCAGAGCTTCTGCCTTTTTGATTAATGGATCACCCTGACTATTGTCAAAATCAACGCCCAGCACCCTTACCTGACCACCGCTGGCCAGTTCATTCAACTCTGGAACTTCTTCCCGGCAAGGATCACACCATTCTGCCCAGAAATTCAACGCTAGCCATTGATCATTCTCACTGGCAAGGGAAATGGTATCCCCGTTTAAATCCGTAAAGGTCACTGGCTTGCTGCAGGCCGAAAGAGCCCCCAACAGCACAACAACCAGAAAGTATTCCCATGTTCTTTTTATCTTCACGAATACCTCCAGAAAAACACTTATCAAACAGGCTGCACTATTTCATGCAGCCCATGCCCGGTTATGCCCGAAAGGCTCCTAGCTCTCCAGAACCACTTTAGCGGCCAACTCTCTGGCCGTATCACGAGCCAGATCAGTGGACTCAGCAGAAGCCAGAACCACACCCATCCGCCGAGCACCATGAAGTTCCGGCTTACCAAACAAGCGAAGTTCAGTATTGGCCACAGTCAGCACCTGATCAAGATGACTAAAGACTGGACTGACAGAATCACCACTGACTTTAATCACTGCCGACGCAGCTGGCTGATGTTGTGTAATGACAGGTACAGGCAGCCCCAGAATGGCACGCACATGAAGGGCAAACTCACTGAGGTTCTGGGAGATCATGGTGACCATGCCCGTATCATGCGGGCGTGGGGACACTTCATTAAAGAAGACGTTATCCCCGCGAATAAACAACTCAACACCAAAAATACCATAACCACCCAGGGCTTCGGTCACGGCACCGGCAATCCTTTCTGCCTCCTTCAATGCTGCAGGAGACATCTGCTGAGGCTGCCATGACTCAACATAATCTCCGTCTTTCTGGCGATGGCCAACCGGTGGGCAGAAAAGTGTCCCCTGCCGAGTACGAACCGTCAGTAACGTTATCTCATAATCAAACTCAACAAAGCCTTCAATAATGACCCGGGTCTTGGCTGCCCTGCCCGACTCAAGGGCATATTTCCACGCAACACTCACATCATCAGACGCTCGTAAAACACTTTGCCCCTTGCCTGAAGAACTCATCACCGGTTTGACAACATTGGGAAAACCAATCTGCTCTGCCGCCTCTTTTAATGCCTGTTCCGACTCAGCAAATCGATAAGGAGACGTCGGCAGCCCAAGCTCTTCTGCCGCAAGCCGGCGAATACCTTCACGATCCATGGTTAACTGGGTTGCCCGGGCACAGGGAACCACAACACTGCTTCCTGCTTTTTCAATATCCACCAACACATCGGTGGCTATCGCTTCAATCTCCGGAACTATGTAGTGGGGTTTTTCCTGATCGATTAATGCCGCCAGAGCTTCTCGATCCAGCATATTAATGACATGGCTTCGATGGGCCACCTGCATGGCGGGGGCATTGGCATAGCGATCCACGGCGATAACTTCAACACCCAGACGCTGAAATTCAATGGCAACCTCTTTGCCCAGTTCGCCAGCTCCGAGTAATAACACACGGGTTGCTGACAATGATAGAGGCGTTCCGATTGATACCATCAGGTTACACTCCAGAAGAGAATCCAAAAGGAAATGGTGGGATGATCAGGCGATTATTGTCCCGATCACTCCCTTCAAGAGCAATACCCGTTACTGGTCATTTAGACAATAATTGATCCAGTGAGCAATCCAGCGCTTCCAGGCGGGCACTGTTGACCGCTTGGGCTCTCTGAATCAAGTCAGACAACCAGTTGGGATCATCAGAGATAAGAATATTCTGGAGCTGCTCATCCTGAGGCATCGGCCAGGGTAACTGCTCACAGAAAGCAAACAGGCTGATCTGCCGAAGGTCCTTGGCCAGAATCCATTCACCACCATCATTTTTACTGATCAACCCCATTTCCATGAGACGTGAGGTATGACATTCCCAGTCATCTAGAGAAACCGGAAGATCACGCTTCTGCAGATCGGTGTAATGTAACCCCTGCCCCTGCTCAAATTTTTCCTGCAACTGCTTGAGGATTAATAAAATCGAAATCAGCGGGTGTGGGCGCTCACCACGGGATTGCTTACCATAAAGGTCAAGCGATCGGACCAATACCGCTCCGAACAGCACCATCAACCAGCTGAGATACACCCAGAGCAGAAAGAGAGGCACTGCTGCAAAAGCACCGTATATCAGATGATAGGTAGGCGACAAAGTAATAAACAAGGTAAAACCGACCTTGGCCAGTTCAACCAGAATGGCAACAAACACCGCACCAACCAGCGCATGACGAACCGGTACTTTCCTGTTGGGCACAGCCGTATACAGCAAGGTCAGGACTAATGTACTTAGGCAAACGGGCATCAGGCGCAGAAGCCACTGTTCTCCTCCCAGAATGGCCGTGGTATCAGAAACCAGCTTAAGAGAAGCCAGATACGAGGTTGCAAGAAAGCCAGCACTTAATAGAACCGGCCCCAGGCTGAGAATGGCCCAGTACAACAGAAAACCGGACATCCCCCGACGCACATGCGTCACCTGCCAGATATTATTCAGCGCCTTATCAATGGTTCTCAGCATCAGAAAGGAAGTGACCAGCAGGAAAGCGATACCAATACTGGTTAATTTTCTGGCCTGTTTGGAAAAATCGTTCAGGTAGGATTGAACCATCTCCCCGGTAGACGGGACAAAGCTCTCGAAGATAAAGTTCTGAATGGAGTCTCCAACATCCTGAAGGCTGGGTACCGCCGACAGGATGCTGTAGGTCACTGTCATCAATGGCACAACAGCAAACAGCGTTGTATAGGTCAGTGCTGCTGCATTTTCGATACACCGGTTATCCAGAAAGCGTTTAATAACCGCCGTGACGAAACTTTTGAGAGACAACCAGAGTTGAGGAACCATTGCCATAAAAAACTTCCTGTCATGCGGAGCAACCATGCTAACAAACCATCCGGGAAAAATCTGTTTCCCATCAATAAAATATTGCAGTTAAGTCTCAGGCTCTGTTGACACCATTCAAACGACAGACCAGCCGGAACTGCCTTGGCGAGAGCTGAGTGTGCCTGCGGAAAAATTTGGCCATATTCGTCGCAACATCGAACCCAGTTTTCAGTGAAATTTCCGATATGGGTTCATTACTGAATGCCAACAGTCGCTTGATTTCCTGCAACAACCGGATATCCAGAAGCTCCTTCACCGAGTGGCCGGTATTGTCCCTGGCAATCTTGTTCAGTTGTTTTCCACTCACTCCCAAGGCAGCCGCGTACTGGCTCACATTACGCGAAAATAGAAACTCAGACTCGATTAGCGCTTTCAGCTGGTTGTAGGCATTCCCACCAACATGATCTGAGCAGTGCTCCATCAAAGATCGATACTGCCTGACCACCGTTTTCAGCATTATGGTTCTTAGCAGGGTTCTCACAATTTCTCCGCTGTAAAACGGACTATTACTGACCATCTCGCTTTGAATTGCCTGAAACAAACTGAGCAGCGACAAGTCCTCATCTTCCAGTGTGTTAATGGAAGATAATGAGGTCATCATGAAATCCTGACATGAGTCATCCCGGTTAAGACGCAGAGATTCATCATCAAATGACAGGACAAAGCCAGCAACGGAAGGGTTATAACAAAACTGATGAACCTGGTATCGGGAAAGAAAAAAAACGGTCCCAGGTTTCAGGCTGTACTTTTTATAATCAATAAAATGCTCACCCTTACCGGAAGTAATATAAATGATCGCATTAAAACAGATCCGGTGAGGCTTGATAGCCTGAGACAACCTGAGCTGATAAAACTGATCCATAGAAGACAGGTATAGATTACTGCCCTCGGTCGCCTCGGAAAGGTAAACGCTGTCAATATCTCGGTGTTGCATATAGCACGATGAAAACTAAACGGTGGATGCTCAGCTGGAATCTACCATGTTTGCAATAAGGAAGGTTAATAATTATTCAAAAAACAGGCATTGCACAAAATTCAACCAGATGGATATAAAAAATCCAGATACCGTCGGCAAGTATCAAACATATAAGAATAACGCCATGTGCGACTTTTAGGTTTGCATAAGGAGACATGACTGATCCTGCTTTCTGCTATTAAAAGCAGTAGAAAGCAAAGAAGGTTTCAGTCATGCCCGTTGAAGAGTTTATCACTACAGTCTACTGCTTGATCGACGATTTGGTAAAAGAGCTTTTTCCTGTACCACTGCGACTTCGAGGGTTTCCACCAAAGCTCACTGATAGTGAAGCGATCACCATGGAAGTTGTCGGTGAATGGCTTGGGCATCATAAGGACACTGAGATTTGGAAGTATTTTACCCGACACTGGCGACACCTGTTTCCTGACATTCCTTCACGCTCGGCATTTGTCAAACAGGCCGCCAACTTATGGCATGTGAAACAACGACTGCAAATTCGTATAGTCCAGATGATGCATGCAGATAATGCAGATATCCATTTAATCGATGGTTTTCCGATTGATGTTGTCGTCAGAACCCGTGCACCACAGAGCCGTATCTTTAAAGCTGAGGCTGGTTATGGTTACTGCGCTTCCAAGGACAAGAAGTTCTATGGCTTTCAGGGGCATTTGCTGGTTGAAGCACGAGGGATTCCTGTGGGTTTTACTCTGACCGCAGCGAACGTAGATGAGCGTGATGCAGCCTATGACATGCTCGAGACCATTTCTGGCCTCTTGCTTGGCGATAAGGGCTATATAAGGCCTGAGTTTAAAGCTGATTGTCAGGAATTAGGTATTGATCTTCAGACGCCACTGAGAAAAAACATGCAAGATGAACGTCCGAAGTCGTTTGTAAAGCTGGTATTACGGGTACGACGGAGAATAGAAACAGTGATAGGTCAATTGACAGAGCGCTTTGAAATAGAAAAGTGCCATTGTTGAGATAGATGGCATATGACATCACGTATCGCTCGGAAGTTACTGGCACATAATATTGGTTCTTATCTGAATATAATTGCTGGTCGTCCTGCAATACAGTTTGAGAACCTTATTTCCGAAGATTAAAAAACGGAAAGCAAATAATTGCGTGATTTTGAAGATACAACTTGGACTTACCATCATGCTAGCCCGGATATTTCATAAACGTGCTCCCGTTCTCGCTTGTCCTTTGCCGCCCTAAGGGAGTTTTGCTCGGTCGACCGTACTCCCCGGTACGGCACTCCCTC
The DNA here is from genome assembly GCF_965196975.1 of Endozoicomonas sp. NCBI lineage: Bacteria > Pseudomonadati > Pseudomonadota > Gammaproteobacteria > Oceanospirillales > Endozoicomonadaceae > Endozoicomonas > Endozoicomonas sp. The sequence goes on along the minus strand of NZ_OZ239981.1, from coordinate 739,349 downwards.
ACAAAATCCCTTAGGGCGACAAAGTCCTGCCCGAGATTCGGGGCAGTTTATGAAATATCCGGGCTAGTAATTTGAGATAGTTTCAGACAAAGTCGCACATCGCGTTAAGAATAACATCCGATTAAAATAAACTTACGTCAGCAAAATAATAAGGAAACATCAATAAATTCTATAGGGAATGTAAGTGAAGCGTTTTCTTCTGGCGGCATTACTGACCACAGCCCCCCTCTTTTCTCTGGCAGACTTCAGCCTGGTAACCGGTAATATTCAGTTTCATGACGATCCTGAAATGAATGGCACCGACGCAAGCATGATGCTTGAGTTTAATCACTTCCTGGTGAATAACATTGACCGCGGACGGATGAGGCTGTTTGGCCGATTCGATGGTATTGTCGTAGGCGAGGTTGTTGAAGGCCGAAAAAGCAATAGTCCATTTGCCACCGTTGGCCTGGAACAGGAATACAATCTCACCGATAAATTCTGGGTCGCTGCCGGTTACCATCATACCATGCTGGAGGGAGAGCTTGTTTCAGCGCGTCCTCTGGTAAAAGCCGGGTACTTTTTTAACGACCAGCTTTCCTTTAAACATCGTACCCGCTTTCATATTGATAAGACGGGCACTAAAGACGACGATGTCTACACCAATACCTACCTCATTTACAAACTGTCAAACCTTCCGGCCACGCTCCAGTACAATCATGCGAAGTTATGGGAAGTAAACTCAACCGATCATGAGTTTCAGATCGCCTGGAACAGAAAAGGATTTCAACCATACATTGAATACCGTGACCAGAAAGATGGGGAAACCAGTGCTTTTGTGCTGGGGGGATCCGTCAAGTTTTAGTGCATTCTGACTGAAACCCAATCCGGCGGACCAGCCTCAGCTGGCCGCCAACTTATATGACACCTGTCAATTATCTTGTCGAACGTCCCGAAATGATCACCAAAGGGAATCATCTGACCATTTCAGATGAATACCTACTACGTACACTGCATCTCATTTTAATAACCGCAATAATACCGGACTTATGGAGTAGCCGTGACTGACAGCAGCACGCGTGATGGCTTCAACACATCACGAAGAGACTTTCTTAAATTTGGGGGACTGGCCGCAGCAGGTACCACACTGGGTGCAGCAGCTGGCGCAGGTTTTGTACTGGGGCGGGATCCTGATGCCAATGTCGGCTGGGGCCGAACCGAAGCGGGTAAAGACATGTTCTTTAACCGCAAGCCCTTTGAAGTGGACCATGCGCCGACACTGGAAATCGTTGGTCCGTTAGAACGGCCTGAATGGAGTGATTTCCTGTTCAACCGTTACCCGGTTATTGGTCAGGCCATTATGGATGGCTGGAACCCAAATAACGGCTGGGAAACCATCGAGGATGAGCGGGTTCGGGAATATTATTCACGGCATCCTGATCGTTGGCCGGAAATGCTGCAGGCCTTTGTGGAAATGGACCGTCGCAGCCAGCACCGGGAAAAACACAGAGATCGCTTCGCTCTGGCCTGGGCCTATGGCAACGCCTACGACAAAGGGTTGATGACCGCCAACTTCCCTCCGGTTCCCTATGAACACCCGGATGTTGATGACTTCAAGTGGGTTAAGGGAGAACCGGCAAAATTCAAGTCACCCGCCCATGCTTCAAAACTGGTCAAACAAATGGCTTTCAAGTTTGGCATGAGCATTGTCGGTATCACCAAACTGGATCACAGTTTCGTCTTTAAAAACATGATGCGCATGGGGGGCAGCAACCGGAACTGGGGCGACGAGGTGCCCAAGCACTGGAAAAACATCATTGTCTTCGGTGCTCCCATGAACTGGGACCCAATGTATGCCGCTGCTGGCTATTCCACGTCTTATGACGCTTATTTCCGGGCTCGCATGGCAACCGGCCTGATGACAGCCTGGCTGGGTGAACTGGGTTATGCCGGGCGCCCACAATGGCCAGGTCGTGACTATGAAGTCATTTTGCCACCCATTGCCATTCAGGCCGGCATGGGCGAAGCCTCTCGAAACGGCTGTCTGATGACACCAGAGCTGGGCCCTAACATCCGTCTGGCGGCAGTGATTACCAACCTGGATCTTGAGCCCGACAAGCCGGTGAACCTTCACATGCGGGAATTTTGTGAAGAGTGCAAAATATGTGCAGATGCCTGCCCAAGTGGATCCATCTCTCAGGCGGATAAGCCTGACGATGTTGTCCGTGGCTATAAAAAATTCAAGTTCAATCAGGACAGCTGCTTCCGTTTCTGGAGTACCGCGCCCACCGATAATGGTAAGGGCTGTCGCATATGCATCGCCGTATGCCCATACACACGGAAAAACAACTGGATTCACACCGTGGTGAAAGAGATGGACCCCAGGGATCCATCCGGAATCACTCGTAAAGCACTGCTGGCCATGCAGCACAACTTCTTCTACTACCCGGAAGCGGAGGCCTACCACCCTGACTGGACCGGCGGTAATTTTGCCGGCTACCACGAACCACCGGAATGGCTGCGCACCGAAAACTATCTGGATGTAGAAAAAACCTGGGAATACGACGGCAACTGGGAGGGTTTCTAAATGTTTCCACAATCCACACTGCTTGACCCTCTTTTCTGGATGGTACTGGGTGCAATACAGGTGCTGGTATTTGCTGGCGCCAATGAATGGGCAAAACATTACCGCCTGAACATGAACTGGTGGAAGTGGGCCCTGGCCAGTGGCTGGTGGTTCAGCTTTGCCCTGACCGTTGCCGGCGCTTTCACCCTGCTGGGGGAAAATGAAGGCAATGCTGGCTGGTACTTCCTTGGTTTTGTCGGTACCGGACTGATTATCGCGGGCGCAATACTTCTGCAACTCATTGTTAAGCTTCGCAACGTCTGATCACAGTCTGAGGCTCTGGAAAAATTGACGAACATCCGCTGGGACAGCATGTTCGTCATTCTGCATCAAGGCATCACTGCACCAGAAATTGCCCTGCCAGCCCGCTTCCCATATAAAGAAGGACAACTGCCAGAGTGGTAATATAGCCGGCAGTGGTAAGATAGCGTGTAACCACTGAAGTACCTCTTTTGCTCTTTTTTTGTGGTTTCGAACGATTTACCTGTCTACTGGCTTTCTGTACATCAGACATCGCGTTTTTCCTCATAGAGCCTTGGTTCTGATCAGTCTTTTTACCTGCTGCTGTTGTCTGACCATTAAATTGAGGCCTCGACCCAGTGGGCACAGCAGACGACACCAGTAATCTTTGATAAAGAAACTGCCAGTGAGTGCCAATGGCAGTATGTACCACTGGATTCCGATGCCATCTAAAGAAAAAAGCATGGAAAATGGCTCGTACGAACCCAGTGCCGGGTTGCGGGACAGGAAAATGAGCATCAAAGCCAGCCACAGCAGCGTGTTGATGATGTTAATGCTATAGCTTCGAACCCAGTTGGCAACGGGCAGGTTATTTTGTCCCAGTTTATTCAGCCAGCGCTGGATATGATGGAATGGGCAAAGCTGGCTGCAATACAGGTTTTTTCCTTTCCAGAAAATGCCAAAAGCGACGGCAGAAAGAACAAGGTAAAAGGCAAGATTTTGGTCTGGGTCCGGCCAATAGCCCAGCATCAATGAGGATAACGAAGCGATGGAGAGTGATACATTTGCCCAGTAACCAATAACGACAACAGATAACAGCCCAACAATAAGAATGTGATACTTTCGGATAGAGGAAGGCAAATGCCGCTCAAATAAGACCAGTAAAATCAGAACAACCAGAGCCAGATCCGAAACCTTGACTGGAGAGCCGGTTTCCGCTGCTTTGATGGTCAGTGACTGGGCAAGCGCTTCTTCATGGGCCGCTTTTCGAACAGCGTTCGTCATGCCGACGATAGTGAGGGTGGCGCCGCTGATCCCATCAATATCCTGTCCAATAGTGAACGGGCTGGTAATGACTTTTCCTTCCAGCCGGTCAAGAAAGCGCCGATTCAACACATTGGCGACATAGCCCGGAGTGTCAACATGGGACACAAGATCCACACTTCGTATTTTGTTGTATTTATCCAGAGTGAAGGCCATTGAAAGAGGCCCTCCATAACCATTATCCATGGCAGCATATATTTTTTTACTGCTGCCCGCTGTATCCACCAAATACGAATGGTTTCTATCTTGTTGTACTGTGACAGCCGTAGCATTGAAGTGTCGGCTGAGAGAGGACTCCAGTCCTTCCACCTGGCTGTATCCAATGCACCAGGCCACGACCAGTGATACCAGAGCCATGATAGTGATCAGGCGTGAACGCCACGCTTTTACTGAAGTGTTTGCTGAAGGGGAAGCAGGAGGTTCTCTATTCATAATGGAAGACTCAGGCCCTGAAAACTGGAAGGGTATTGTGGCATTAATGAACAGAGCGACTTACCCCATGGCATGGATGAGCGTTATAGCATTTATGCTATTGATGTTATGGAGCTATTAGTCTTCCGTATGATGCGCATCAAGATCCGGTGATCGTTTTTTATGCATACTCACGCCAGAGTTTGGAGTGGTTATGAAAATCGACGATCTTGCCTTATTTGTCCGCGTCGCGGAGGAACTGAGTTTTACAGAAGCTGCCAATATACTGGATCTCCCCCAGTCTACCGTCAGCAGAAAAATCAAACATATGGAAGAGAACCTGCAGGCTCGCCTGTTTGAGCGGACTGGTCGGCATATCTTTCTGACGCCTCAGGGGAGTCAGTTTTACAAGAACAGTAAGAAAATCGTTGATGAATACCAGTTGGCAAAAAGCAGTATTGATGATTTTCAAAAAGAGCCGGCCGGTGAGCTGACGCTTTATATGCTTCCTTTTTTTGCGGAGTTACTGACGAAGGAGTTTTTTCCACTGTATCTAACTGCCTTTCCCAAGGTAAATATCGTCAATAAAATTCTGTCTTATGATCAGCTGGATCAGGTTCAAGACGCTGATCTGATTTTCTATCCTCTGCCACCCAGAAACACCAATATGGTTGCCAAGCGAGTTCTCACCTGCAGCCGTCGATTTTATGCCTCGCCCGATTACCTTAAACGACATGGTAACCCTGAGCACCCCAGGGATCTGGCAGATATGCACTGCCTGCGGTTTGATAATAAAGAGAGCGATGTCGATAAATGGTTTTATTTTGAGGAGGATAATGTTGAACAGGTGACGGTAAAAGGCCCCTTTACCTGTGAGTCGTTGAACCTGACCATTGAACTTGCACGAAAGGGAATGGGGGTTTGTTTTGTGCCTCAGTTTATGGTGAATCCGCTGGTGCGAAGTCAGGAGCTGGTCTGTCTGTTTGAAGGGCGATACTCCTATGAGCAACCTTATTATGTGATTTACCACTCCAACAGTTATATGCCAAACAAAACCAGGGCTTTTCTGGATATGTTTTCTCAATATATGGAGCAAAGCAATAACGTATTTAATTGTTGAATGACGCCATAGCAATGTTGTTATGCTTCTTTATTCGGCGGGTCGTTATGATGGGTCCATTTCCCGCTAAATGGACCCACCATGGAAAAGCAGCCAGATACAAGCAGAGAGCATCAGGATGAGGCACTGGATAACCCTGATCGCCGAAAATTATTCAAGTGGGGGGCAGTTGCTGCCGGTGTTGCTGCTACCGGTGCAGCTGGTGGCTGGATTGCCTATCGAGTCCAGGGGGTTCCCCACGATACACTGCCCGTTGAGATTGATGACACCCTGTTAACACCTTTTGACCAGCGTAATATGGTGTTCAGTTACGCCATTTCAAAAAAGCTGCAGCAGCAGTACCCCGAAAGGAACCGGGCATTTGCTGAAGAAATCGGCATCCCGGACTTTACCTTTTCGGATGTCATGAAAAGCCTTAAACATCATCAAAGTGTTGACCCCAGCGCCTGGGATAATTCGACCCTGGGGTATCGACAGCTTGACTGGGCACTGGGCACCGCTGCTAATGGCCCTCTGGATAAATCCCTGGGTCCTTTCAGTAAGTTTGGCGTTCCCAATACCGGAGAGCACTCCTGGGAGCAGGTCAATCTGGCACCGGTGCAATGGGAATTTTCCTCACCAGAAGAAGCGTCTCAATATATCAAGCGTGCGGCCAGACTTTATGGTGCTGACCGTGTGGGCATTACCCGGAATGATCCCCGCTGGAACTATTCCCCCATATACGACGCAGTCCAGGAAAAGGCATTTACCTGGGAGGATGACTTCCCCTTTAAACCCAAGTCGGTCATTGTTCTGGCATTTGAACAGGATTATGAAGCCATTCGTACTGCACCAACGGCGGTGTCTGCAGCATCAGTCAATAATGAGTATACGGAAATGTCACTGGTTGCAGGGGTGCTCTCTCTGAATGATTGAAACAATAGTGCTCTATTTTCACAGCTACTATGGGAACACCACTCATAATAGTTAACTGTCATGCCCGCTTCTGTTATTTCCAGCTCTACCAAAAGCATCGTTTTGCAAATTGAAGTTTCTATAGATTCAGGCAACATGCTGAATCTTGAAGATAGTTTACAGCGTGCACTCAATGAAGCCGGGCAGCTTGGAACAAAAGAGTTATTGGGGCTATTTGAATCACCCAATAAAGAACCTATCGTCGTTAATCAGCAGAAGTGGAACTACAAAGGAAAGGTTCTTAAGCACTATGAAACCTTATACGGTCGTATACCTTTGGAGCGCTCCGTATATCAGGGTGTCAGAGGTGGCAGTACTCTGGCAGCACTTGATCTTCGTGCCGGTATTATTGGTTCAGCTACCCCCAAATTTGCCAAGTCTATCGCCTGGAAATACAGCCAGATGCCAGCGCCTGCGGTAAAAGAAGATTTTGAGACCAACCATCAAAGGACGCTTTCAAATTCTTATATCAAGCATTTATCGGACAGAGTAGGTGCATTAATTGAAGACCAGCAAGACACTCACTACCACCTTCCTCCACTAAAAGAGCCTGTTGAAACAATAGCCATTGGTCTGGATGGAACCTGCATGCTGCTTTGTGAAGAAGGCTGGAGGGAAGCCATGTGTGGGACATTGAGCCTATATTCTGCAGATGGAGACAGGCTCCACACGATATATACAGCCAGTTCGCCAGAGTATGGTAAACAAAGCTTTATGAGCAAGCTCGACGAGGAGATTGCAGATCTAAAACGACTCTACCCAAATGCCACATACATCGGGGTAGCTGACGGGGCTAGAGAAAACTGGAGTTATTTGAAACAACATACCTCTGGGCAGATACTCGATTTTTATCATGCATCTGAATATTTAGCTGGAGCAGCGGAAGCACTGTTTCCAACCAGTAAGGCGAAGCGACACCAGTGGCTTGAAGACAGGCTACATAGTTTGAAAAACAAGCGTGGAGCAGCCAAAAAAATCCTTCAGGAAATTGAATCAGCCGAGCTCCCGAAAAAGACAATCGCACTGACAGAGAAGCGCTACAAAGCTGTGAGCTATTTTACAAACAATCACCAGTTAATGAATTATCATCAGGCGCTTAAACGCCATTGGCCAATAGGTTCAGGAGTTACTGAAGCGGCTTGTAAGACTCTGGTAAAGCAACGATTATGTGGTTCTGGAATGAGGTGGAAAGCAACAGGAGCGGAAGTGCTTTTGACAACAAGAGCACTGATCCAGAGTAAGGGGCGCTGGGAACAACTTTGGTCTGAGTTCATGACTGGAAAGGTTGAAGCTAACCTATGAGTCAGTTATCAAATTGAGAGAGCACCCATCCAAGATCAATGCTTTTAACGGATGTGCGCACCAAACAGAGAATACTAAATGAGACCATCTCATTAATTAAAAAGTGTAAAAAGCAGCATAAACCAGAGCAGGGGTATAAAGAGATTGGTGAACACTCATATCGAGTTGATGATTTAGGTCCAAGACGAAATTCACGTTTATCAGCCTATCACTCATCGGCAGACTTGAACTATCAGTCACAATCACCAGCACCGGATAGCGCATCAAATGGGTCTACCGACTCCGAGGGCGTTTTAACCCCAGGGCAGGATGGCTTTCCCCTCCCCCATTTTTCTTTAAACACACCAACTTTTAGTAATAATCCAGTGATCCTCAGCTCATGTGAGCCAAAGACGACACTTCCGCCTTTTGATAGCTGGGCATCCACACCACAAATAATGATTCAACATGCCACAAGCTCGTCCCAAGCCTCCCAGCAAATAGACAGAACGGCTCAAAGCGTATTGTATGCAGCGGATATAGACCCTACCTTAGTTTCGGAATCCGAGTTGACCTATATGAACCTATAAAAATTTGCTTGAGAAGATTGTCGAGAAGCTACCATTTCACGAAAAACAAGCAGAGTGTCTGATGAAAGAATGAGGTATTTGCGAACAGCGTTTGGAAAATATTGAATACGGAAATCAGCGCCCAACCGCCGAATTCGTGGAACAACGAGAATCCAGTTGGGCACTTCGGCAAAAACCGCTTCTGTCCAGCCATAAAAAAACCCGGAAGATCCAGGACCAACCGGGTTTCTATTTGGTGGAGGCGGCGGGATTTGAACCCTAGTCTAAGATCAGGGTTCTCTATATTTTTCAGTAAGTTATGAAAGATCCTAGATTAAGAAATCACCGTTTTTACGCTATTTTACGCAGTAATACTCAATTTTCTGGACACTTTTTGGACACTTACATTACAACAAAACAGCCCCTAGACCCTTAATCCAGAGTCAGAATGGCTAGTAGTCATATAAACCATCAACCAAAAACCTTTCACTATAAAAAATTGCCGGAAATTAATACTTAGAGAATACAATTAAAAAAGTATTTAGAGCCTACTGCTGCAACTTTCTTAATAAAAATATTAATCATCAAATTTAGCGGTACTATTGTGCTGATCTTTGCAATATTCTGTCATTGATGCTGCCTCTTCGGCCCTATCATTTTTCGTACATTCAGTTTCTCCTGGGAACCAATATTCTTCATGGCCTGGACACGATGCCCCCCATGGGTTGGTATATGTTGAGTTTGCATCCCTGAAGTAATGTTTATTTTGCCCTGAAGTATCTTCAGGATCTTCACAACAATAATGCCAAGTTTCAACATACTGCCCTTCACAATATGCACCTCTGTACTTCTCGACCCTACCTGAATCTGTGGTTGTTTGTTCCTGTGTTGTTTTAAGCGAAACAGGAGCCGGTGATGTTGATGGCGCAAAGTCAGAAGTAGTAGTTGTTGATTGAGAGGTTTCTGCCGATCCATTAGTTGTCATGAAGTTAGTGACATTAGGTGCCAATGTTGTATTTCTAGCAGACAAGGCTACACCAGCCCCACCAAGACCCAAAACCACTCCAAGACTCACCGTACCTGATGTAACACCTACGACCCCGACTGCAATGAAAAATGATTTACAGGGATGCTCACATACCCACTTCATAGCACGGGTAAAACAGCCTGGCTTACTGCGTTCACTCTGTTGCTCTGAATTGTCGGCATCCTGGAATGATACGTCCTCTGTAAGTCTGTTATAGACTTGATTACTATATGATACAGTTTGGCCACCGACATTCATCAAAAAGACCTCTATTTTTTATTGTCAAATACTCGTTAAAAGCTTAGAGATCTATTAAAAACAAAAAGTTCATTTGCTCTCATCATACATATATACGACAGATTATATTTAACTGATAATTTATCGAAGCATTTAAACAGTATTTTTTATAGTAGATTGCAGTTAAAGCCAAAGATGAATGGCCTAGGGTAAGTCATCATTTCAACAAAGCTTTATCACAAGAACCCACACCCCAAAATATAGGTAAGAACATCTTTTTGGACACTTTCTGGACTATTAAAACTTCTCTAACTGTTTTACAAACCAAAAAATCACAATATATCAGCCAGTTAGAAAGTTAGCCTTTATTAAAAAGATATGATTTGAACCCTAGTCTAAGATTAAGGTTCTCTACATTTTTCAATAAATTAACTAATTACAGGCATCAAGAAATAGCCGTTTTCCCGCTATTTCCCGCTATTTCCCGCAGTAATACGCTATTTTCTGGAGACTTTTTGGACACTTCAGATCGACTAAATCAACAGCTAATAGGCACTATCATTCCTAACAATGCATGCATTAAAGAAGTATAAAATAACTTTTTTTATTCAGTAATTTACGAAATAATCACGAATTACCTGATCTGGCATTGAATTTTTTGGATTGATAAAACTCCAACTTCACTGAATCAAGCTATTTAAAGTCAGGGATCATCAAGTGGATACTAATAACCAACTCTTACCATACCCCCTTAACTCACACTATTCCTCTGCTGCTCTCCATGACAATAACTCTGCACATACAGGGCGATGGACTTGCCACCAAAGAGATGAATTGCTTGGCCAAAAATCTATTCTCACTAATAACCTGGCGCCTACTCCTCCCCACAAAAGCCTCAACAAGTACAATCTTCAGACTGTTATACAAGTACACCCTTTTTTCTCTGATATTGAAAAGACTCCCCATCTGGAACATGAAAAACTGCTTGGAATGATGATGCCAGAAATGGAAAAACCGGCAGAAAAAAAGAAAAACAAAGAGTCAGAAAAGCCTAAAGAACCGAACTCTCAAAGGCTATTAGATGACCTTCAAATTTCAGACTCAGAAATGGACGAGTTTTTAGAGATGGATCTGGAACTACCCATAGAAGTTTGGGAAGCACCTGATGTTCGCTACCAGAGATTTGATAAAGAACTGCAGCAAGACTTACAACAAATCAGAGAGGGCAATGGAGAAAAGGCCACAGAGAAATTAAAAGCATTTTTCAGAAATAGTGCCCATGACTTTGTTACCCCTGACAAAACAAAAGCCACACACCACTTTACTGAGTATGTTCGACGTGTTTATCAGCTCGACAAGCTAATGCCAGCAAGTATGGAAGCGAAAAGTGAGGTTGTCCGGCATGCCATTGAGCAAATGACTGACAAAATGGATATGCTCATGGATGATGTCAGGACTGCCTGCATAGCCAAAGCCTTCAGTAATCCTACCTTTAAAGATGCTCAGGAGAAGGTAGAGTCGGATACCGATAAGTCTCTTCTCAGAAGGCTACAGGCACTTTCCGCTTTTAACTTTATGAAAAATGAGGTTAACGCACTGGCAAGAGATTCTGGAGTTTCGGCACCTTCAGCTCCCGATGATGGAGATCCTGGATGTGATTCTGGTCTCGATGAACCAAAATCTGACGATGAAGACACAAAAGAGCCTGTAGCTGGATCTCTTAATCAACCATCAACAAGTCATAAAAAGCAGGACAACACAGACACTACTAATAAACGCTCAAGCTCAAAGCTATCAGAACTGGAAAGAAAGCACCGGGAAGACACAGAAAAAGGAATGGAGGAAGTAGATAGAATACTTGAAGAAGGCCGTAAATTCCTTGAACAGTCCAAAAAGAAAAAAGAAGAAGAAACAAAGCCAGAACCAGTTATATCAAAACCATTTACTCCAAGGCCTGAAGCAAAACCTAAACCTGTTGCCAGCAGACCACCTATGGCAAAGGAAAAACCAAAGCCTGTTACTCCTGCTGTTGTCACTAAAACCTACCCATCAATCGCAGACATCCGCAAGCTTAAGGAAGACATGGCTATTGCAGATGCAGTGCTGAAATTTGTAGAAAGCTGTAAAAGCGAGCGTGAAAGACAACAGCTTGATAAATTTCTGGAAGAGCGCTGTGCAGAAAAATCAAAAACCATTGTCAGTGATCTTAACCAGGTCAAACAGCAGGCGATGAAACCCAGTGAATCTGTCCACAAGTTTTCAGAAACCGTAGGCTACCGCCAGATTGCCGAACAGATTGCTCCACCCTCAGCAAGAAAACTCTCTGAAATAGCAGAGAATGAAAAAGTCCCCAGTAAGGACGGCAATATTGATGGCACCATGCTGCACCTGCTAAAACAGTCAGTAGTCTTTCCAAAAAGCTGGGATGTAAAAGGTGATCCAGCAAAATGGACACGCAGGGAATTTTTGGCTGAGTTTGAAAAAGGAGCCTCAATGCATTCGGAAAGTCAGCGACAATGTGTTCGCAGGTACGCTGATGATATTTTAAAGCTCTTCAAGCTGAAGCAGTATCCATTCGGCTGGGGATTTGACAGGGAGCGCAAAGCAACACCGGCTGACGAAGAATTCGAACTCATGGCTAACGTCATGTACGACAGGTTTATTGGCAAGCCGCTGTTTGATTTTAGAGACTGTAAGCGTCTGGATGTATTCACAGATCAGCAAAAGCACAAATTTCTGGAAACACTCTTTGGCACAGAGGTGATGTCTACGCTTAAACAGATAATCGTAGAAGGAGTCAGAACGAAAACAACGCTGCCTGACGAATCTGTTGAAAGAGCCAGAGTCAAACACATCAACAGCATGGTCGTCGCACTGTTTAACGACAGAAGAAAGGGTGGGTACTTCCTGGTAATTGGCAAAAGCGCAGGAAACAAGGGGCAGGCTTTCCCTGTAAAGGTGGTAAATCGACTGGCTATTGAGTGCCTCAACCAGGAAAAAGGAAGTAACTACATTTACAAGGCAATGGGGTTACCTATGATTTCAGACAACTGGAATGCTGTCAGATAAGTGATTCAAACTTGCAGGCTGAGAGCGAATACTTCCGTTAACTATCGCTTAGGTTAAATTTGTTGGACACTTCCTGGACTTTATAAACTTCGATAACGGTATTACCAGAATAAAAGCAACAAGCATCAATAAGTTAGACAGTTGGTATTTATTAAAAAGATATGATTTGAACCCTAGTTTTAAATTAGGGTTCTCTTTTTTTTTCAGTAAGTTAACTAGTTTCAGGCATCAAGAAATAGCCGTTTTCCCGCTATTTCACGCAGTAATACGCTATTTTCGGTGATGTGCCAAAGCTGTTGATCTGATACATTCCTGTCTTTTTGAGTCATCTATGGCTGAAGTTCAAGTTGCCTGTATCCATTGTCAACAAACGTTCAATGTTGTTAAGAACGGGAAAGCTGAGACGGGTCACCAGCGGTATAGATGCAAGGACTGTAATAAGAGCTTCCAACTCGAGTATCGCTATAATGGCAATCTGCCTGGTACTCATGAGCAGATCATAAAGATGACCATGAATGGCTCCGGGGTCAGAGATATCGGACGTGTCCTTGAGATCAGTCCAACGACTGTATTGGCTCGCTTAAAAAACTCGACCCGCCAACAGTAACACAACTCCCCTTCGAAAATGCCCAGGTCAAGATTATCTTCGAAATGGATGAGCAGTGGTCATTTGTTGGTAGCAAGAAGCAGCAACGCTGGCTGTTTTATGCATGGGAGCCACGTTTCAAGAAGATCATTGCCCATGCGTTCGGCCCCAGAAGCACAGAGACGCTCAAAAAGCTGTTGGAGCTTCTGGCCCGCTTCAAAGTTAGTTTTTACTGCACAGATGACTGGCAACCATATACATCCTGTTTATCAGAAGATAAACATATCATTGGAAAGTACTTTACTCAGCGGATTGAGCGGCAGAATCTGACCTTGAGAACTTGCTTGAAACGGTTAGCCAGAAGGACTATTTGCTTCTCAAGATCAATAGACATTGGGTGCTCTCTCTGAATGATTGAAACAATAGTGCTCTATTTTCACAGCTACTATGGGAACACCACTCATAATAGTTAACTGTCATGCCCGCTTCTGTTATTTCCAGCTCTACCAAAAGCATCGTTTTGCAAATTGAAGTTTCTATAGATTCAGGCAACATGCTGAATCTTGAAGATAGTTTACAGCGTGCACTCAATGAAGCCGGGCAGCTTGGAACAAAAGAGTTATTGGGGCTATTTGAATCACCCAATAAAGAACCTATCGTCGTTAATCAGCAGAAGTGGAACTACAAAGGAAAGGTTCTTAAGCACTATGAAACCTTATACGGTCGTATACCTTTGGAGCGCTCCGTATATCAGGGTGTCAGAGGTGGCAGTACTCTGGCAGCACTTGATCTTCGTGCCGGTATTATTGGTTCAGCTACCCCCAAATTTGCCAAGTCTATCGCCTGGAAATACAGCCAGATGCCAGCGCCTGCGGTAAAAGAAGATTTTGAGACCAACCATCAAAGGACGCTTTCAAATTCTTATATCAAGCATTTATCGGACAGAGTAGGTGCATTAATTGAAGACCAGCAAGACACTCACTACCACCTTCCTCCACTAAAAGAGCCTGTTGAAACAATAGCCATTGGTCTGGATGGAACCTGCATGCTGCTTTGTGAAGAAGGCTGGAGGGAAGCCATGTGTGGGACATTGAGCCTATATTCTGCAGATGGAGACAGGCTCCACACGATATATACAGCCAGTTCGCCAGAGTATGGTAAACAAAGCTTTATGAGCAAGCTCGACGAGGAGATTGCAGATCTAAAACGACTCTACCCAAATGCCACATACATCGGGGTAGCTGACGGGGCTAGAGAAAACTGGAGTTATTTGAAACAACATACCTCTGGGCAGATACTCGATTTTTATCATGCATCTGAATATTTAGCTGGAGCAGCGGAAGCACTGTTTCCAACCAGTAAGGCGAAGCGACACCAGTGGCTTGAAGACAGGCTACATAGTTTGAAAAACAAGCGTGGAGCAGCCAAAAAAATCCTTCAGGAAATTGAATCAGCCGAGCTCCCGAAAAAGACAATCGCACTGACAGAGAAGCGCTACAAAGCTGTGAGCTATTTTACAAACAATCACCAGTTAATGAATTATCATCAGGCGCTTAAACGCCATTGGCCAATAGGTTCAGGAGTTACTGAAGCGGCTTGTAAGACTCTGGTAAAGCAACGATTATGTGGTTCTGGAATGAGGTGGAAAGCAACAGGAGCGGAAGTGCTTTTGACAACAAGAGCACTGATCCAGAGTAAGGGGCGCTGGGAACAACTTTGGTCTGAGTTCATGACTGGAAAGGTTGAAGCTAACCTATGAGTCAGTTATCAAATTGAGAGAGCACCCGGTTGCAGGACAGCTTGCAGACTTCTTTCGTCGTTTAGGTTATCAAGCCGTAGCGGCTGGTAATGACCTTGGTAACAGTGTTGCCTATGGTATTGCAGCAGGACTGGGTGAAGGTGCCCGAAACGGAACCCTGATTGTCCCTCAGCTTGGTAATCGTGTCCGCCTGGCCCGTGTCTATACGGATTTTGAGTTTGTTGAATACGACAAACCCCGGTCATTTGGCATTATGGAGTTCTGTGAGAACTGCAAACGGTGTGCCGATCAGTGCCCTTCCAAAGCCATCAGTCAGGATGACAAGCCTTCTCTGATACCCACCTATGAGCGCAGTGATGACCCTGATTATGCATGGCACGGTCAGCCCGGTGTGAGGAAGTTTTATAATGACGCCAAGAAATGCTTCAAATACTGGGGTGATAATGGCATTGGCTGCGTGATCTGTATTAAAGCCTGTCCATGGAATAAGCCTGACTTCTGGCATCACCGTTTAATTGATGCAACCAATACGTTCACCTCCGGATTTGTACACCGGCTGATGACCGAGGCAGACATTCTGTTTGGCTACGGAAATATGGATAACGATAAGGCGGTTACCGCCTTCTGGCATTCTAAAACGGGGGAGTAGCATGATCGGATTGATGTGGTATCTGATGGGTATGATGACCACCGGGGCAATGTGGTGGTATGCCTCAATCAGCAGACAGTATCAACTCAACTGGGTGATTAATGGTGCCCTTCTTGGAATCTTTGTGACTCTCTGGATCTGTATAGGCTGGTCATGGGCCTCCTTTGCAGAAGGAGAACCTCAATCCGGCGCAATGGGACTGGTCTGTTTTGGTCTGCCGGGAGTCATTGCGCTTAACCTGGTTTGGAAGCGTTTGATTCAGCCCAATAGAATAAGCTGATTTATACCAATCGTGCTTACCAATTCCCGTGATGAGCATGAAGATTTGGGCCTTAAGACATGGCGACGATCACCAATGCAGGACTAAGGCTCAAATCCTCAACGCAGCAGGGAGTTAGAAAGTTTGATTGGCATTAATTACTGACCTGGATCAAAAACCCACCCCAAGGGCATTTTTTTACCTTTTTCCGGTATTTTCTGACCTTTTAAGCAGACTGCTGATCCTTATGATGGGCAACATTTTATCGCTCTGGCGAAATTGCCACCAAGTATGCCCATGATTTCTCAAAAATGGCTGGAGCTGTTCCAACAGCTTCAGCAGCAAACACACCCATTTATTTCAGAGCCAGAGCTTCAGGAGCGACTGGAAACCCGACTGAACTTTCTCTCCAGTCAGTTCAGTAACCTCTCCCAGAAAGAGGACCCGCGCCACAAGGACTGGCTGGAGCATGAAACGGTTGCATCGGTCATCAGTGAACTGATGGGCAGGGAGCGGTTTTCTCCGGATGAGCTCAGAGCGCTGTTCAATCTGTTAATGCAGGTACAGCTGAGTCAGGTTGCACTGATTGTGATTAATCATGCTCAGTCAAAAATACCGGACGACGAGATTGCATTGAAGCGTGGTCTCATCTTCCAGCAGATGGGTGAGCAGGAACAGGCACTGGACAGCCTGAACAACGCCTGTGAACTGAACCCCGATAACCATCTGGCCTTTTACCATCGAGGTTTCTGTCTGTTACTGGCAGGAAACATGGAGCAGGCGACAGAATCCTTTAAAACCTGCACCGAGCTGGCGCCGGACTTTGTTGGCGGTTATCAAAATCTTGCCGGTTGTTATTACCAGCAAAGCGAGTTTGAGCTGGCAGCCAGTCAGTGTGAAGCTGTTTTTCAACGCAACCAGACCATTCCACCCGCCTACATCACCGCCTTAAGTGCTTATATGGCACTGAATGATCTGGACAATGTCGGTATCTGGCTGGAGCGGGCTGAAGCACATCAGATTGTTTCACCGGAACTTTATCGACTGCACGGTCTGTATTCAGCGGCGAAAGAAGATCATGAAACCGCTGTTGACCAGTTCTCGGCCTATCTGGAGATCGCCGAAAGCAGCTTTGATGTCCTGCACTTCCGGGCGAAATCCCTCGCTGCTTCGGGACAGTGGCAGCCCCTCCTTGACGACCTGGACGTACTGCTGAGTATTGATGACAACGACCACTGGTGTCTTGAGCACCTGTTTCTTGCCCACTATCACTTACAACACTGGTCAGATGCAGAACTCGTTTTCCAGAAACTGACGACACTGTCCGATCATTACCTTCACCACTTTCATCAAGAGCTGAAAGTCATTCGCTCTGAACACGCTGAACCGATTACTTTTGTCACAACCGGAGTTTAATGTGTCTAATCAAGTCAACGGTGAAGGTGCAGCCGTCACTTCCCGCCGTAATTTTCTTAAACTGGGGGGACTGGCAGCTGCAGGTACCACCATTGGTGCTGCCGCCGGTGCAGGCTTTGTTCTGGGACGGGACCCTGATGCCAATGTTGGCTGGGGCAGAACCGAAGCGGGTAAAGATATGTTCTTTAACCGCAAACCGTTCGAAGTAGATCATGCTCCGACCCTGGAGGTTGTGGGCCCTATCGAACGCCCGGAATGGGAAGACTACCTGTTCAACCGCTTCCCGGTCATTGGCAAAGCTATTCAGGATGGCTGGGACCCCAACAATGGCTGGGAAACCCTGGAAGATGAACAGGTCAAAAAATACTACGCCCGTCATCCGGACCGCTGGCCGGAAATGCTGCAGGCATTTGTTGAACAGAACCGTCGTGCCCAGCACCGGGAGAAGCACCGTGATCGTTTTGCCCTGGCCTGGGCCAATGGTCGCTCCTGGCTAAAAGGTCTGGATCAATCCAATTTCCCACCCAAGCCGGTGGACCATCCCGATATTGACGATTTCAAATGGGTACAGGGTGAACCCGCCGAGTTCCAGTCTCCGGCTCACGCCTCAAAGCTGGTTAAAAAAATGGTTTTCACCTTTGGTGCCAGCATCGTCGGTATTACCAAACTGGACCCGGCATTTGTCTTCAAAAACATGATGCGCATGAAAGGTGGTAACCGCAACTGGGGTGAGGATATTCCAAAACACTGGAAAAACATCATCGTCTTTGGTGTGCCCATGAACTGGGATCCAATGTATGCCGCCGCCGGTTACTCCACCTCCTACGACGGCTATTTCCGAGCCAAAACCGCTTCTGGCCTGCTTGCAGCCTGGTTAGGAGAACTGGGTTATGCGGCCAGACCACAATGGCCGGGTGGTGATTATGAAACGGTATTACCGCCCATCGCGATTCAGGCAGGCATGGGTGAATCCGCTCGCAACGGTGTCCTGATCACACCGGAGCTTGGGCCAAATATACGACTGGCGGCAGTGATTACCAACCTGGATCTTGAGCCGGACAAACCCATTAATACCCATGTCCGGGCATTCTGTGAAGAGTGCAAAATCTGCGCGGATGCCTGCCCCAGTGGTTCCATCTCCAAAGCCAGCAAACCGGATTCCGTGGTTCGTGGTTTCAGAAAATTCGCGTTCAATCAGGACAGTTGCTATCGCTTCTGGAGTACAGCCCCGACCGACAGTGGCAAGGGTTGCCGTGTCTGTATTGCCGTATGTCCTTACACACGGAAAAACAACTGGATTCACACCATCGTGAAAGAGATGGACCCCAGGGACCCTACCGGCATCACCCGTAAAACGTTGCTGGCCATGCAGCACAACTTCTTCTATTACCCGGAAGCAGAAGCGTATCACCCTGACTGGACTGGCGGTAATTTTGCCGGCTACCACGAACCACCGGAATGGCTGCGTTCGGAAAACTACCTCAAGGTCACCAAAACCTGGGAATACGATGGCAACTGGGAGGGCTTCTGATGTTTCCTCAATCAACACTGCTGGATCCACCATTCTGGATGCTTCTTGGCGCCCTTCAGGTACTGGTCTTTGCCGGGGCAGGTCAGTGGGCAAAACATGTTCAGCTGGCCATGAACTGGTGGAAATGGTCTCTGGTTGGCGGCTGGTGGTTCAGCCTGCTGCTGACCATCGCCGGCGCCTTTACCCTGCTGGGTGAAAATGAAGGCAATGCTGGCTGGTACTTCCTTGGTTTTGTTGGCACTGGCCTGATTGTGGGTGGGGCCATATTGCTCAAAGTACTGTTTGTGCTCAACAAACCGGCCGCAAATCAATCCTGACAATAACCGGGGCCACAGGGCCCCTTTTGAAATGCAATGAAATCACAACATCATGCAGGTCATGGGGCAGTGGACACCCGTAGAACCAAGTCCAACAACAATAAACGACAGAAAATAAGGCAGCTGCCGGAAAAACTGGCCGTCATCGGGTCAATCATCCTGCTGGTCATTGCCTGGGTACTGGGCGGAGCACGCCTGTCAAATCTGGAAACGGAACAGCTCAGCCACTTACTGCCTGAGAATGCCCAAATCGTAACCACTGACCAGAGTACCCTGAAGATAACCACCAACACCGGACAGGATACTCAATGGCTCAGTCAGGGGTCAGGGGTTGGCTACGGCGGAAAAATGGATATTGCACTGATGATTGATGATCAGGGTGTCATCAAGCAGCTGGCAATCCTCTCCTCCAGGGAGACCGCCTCCTATTTGCAGAAAATCATCGCTGCTAAATTCCCGGAACAGATGGTTGGCCAGTCCATTCAAAATATCCTTCAAGTGGATGCCATCAGCGGCGCAACCCTGTCTTCCTCGGCCATTCTTCGTGGTGCCAACCTGGCCGCGGAACCGGTGCGACAGGAGCTGATGAACTTAAGCCTGGTAGATAGTAAAAGTCCATGGTCTTATTTGGGCTGGATGGATCTGGTCGCCCTGCTGGCATTTGCTGCCGCCTGGCAGATCAGCAAAACCCGTCACCCACAGCGGAAGAAAATGGAATGGGGATTGATGCTTACCAGCCTGGTGCTGTTTGGTTTCTACGCCTCTGCGCTCTTTTCTTCATCAACACTGGGGATTCTGATTTCCGGCACCTGGATGTCCGGCCTGGGTAATTATACGCCACTTATCCTGCTGGTCCTGACCATTGTCACCTTGTTGACCACCAACAAAAACCTGTACTGCGATATGATCTGCCCATTCGGAACCACTCAGCAGTGCCTGGCAAAAATTACCAACCCACCGACGGTGACACTAAAGCACAGTATTTTTACCTGGCTGCCCAGAGTCATTTTACTGGCTGTGCTGGCCGCCGGGCTCTATTTCCGAAATCCGGCAACCATCGCCTACGAACCCTTTGGCATCATGTTCGGCATGACCGGTTCAATCCAGCTGTTCATCCTGACCTTCGTGATCATTCTAACGTCATTGATGATCTACCGGCCCTGGTGCAAAACCCTCTGCCCGGTTGGCGCCATGACGGACTTCCTGAAATTTATCAAAGCCTGGGGTAAGCAGAGCCTGAAAGATTACCAGCGCAAGACAAAGACAACATCAGCTCGCCCGGCCAACAACATACCTCACCGGAGTCTGTCGTAATGGAAAAAGGTTCATTCAGGAAAAGTGTGGCATTCGCCTTTTTCACCGTTGCCTCAGGGCTGGTTATTTTCAGTGGATTTAATGCTGTCGGACAGTTGAGCAGAACATCCGACAACCTACAGCCGGTTCATATCACCCAGGAACAGGTGGAAACCTCTACAGAACAGCCAGCGATCAAATTAAACACTGAACAGTGGAAAAAGCTGGATATCATCAAAGATATGACGGAGTAACCGGCTGATGTCAATGTCACCTGCAAGCCGCCTGGTCACTATGGATGGTAATGAAGCGGTCGCTTCTATCGCCTACCGCTGCAATGATGTGATCGGAATCTATCCGATTACGCCATCTTCTCCCATGTCAGAAACCTGCGAGGTATGGGAAAGTCAGGAAAAAACCAACTGCTGGGGAGTCATTCCCAAAATCATGGAGATGCAGTCCGAGGGAGGCGCTGCAGGTGTGGTTCATGGCGCGCTGACCGCAGGTGCTATGTCCACGACGTTTACGTCATCCCAGGGACTGCTGCTGAAAATCCCCAATATGTACAAAATTGCCGGGGAGCTGACGCCTTTTGTCATGCACGTGGCAGCCCGAACCCTGGCAACCCATGCCCTGTCCATCTTCTGTGACCATTCCGATGTCATGGCGGCCCGGCAAACCGGGTTTGCCATGCTGTCTTCCGGCTCCGTGCAGCAGGCTCACGATTATGCCCTGATCAGTCAGGCAGCAACCCTTGAGTCCCGCATTCCTTTCATGCACTTTTTTGATGGCTTCCGCACCTCCCATGAGATCAACAAAATTTCATGGCTGAGTGATGATCTCATCAAGGCAATGATCAGTCAGGAAGCACTGGACGCGTTTCGACGCCGCGGGCTCACCCCTGATAACCCATCCATCCGGGGAACCGCACAAAACCCGGACGTATTCTTTCAGGCCAGGGAAGCCATCAACCCTTACTATCAGGCCTGCCCGGACATTGTGGCTGAGAAAATGTCACAGTTTGCCGAACTGACGGGAAGAGAGTATCGCCTGTTTGATTATTACGGCCACCCGGAAGCAGAGCATGTCATCGTGATCATGGGGTCTGCTGCCAGCACGGTGCAACAGGCGATCGATGAGTTATTGCCACTCAACCAGAAGGTGGGGGTTATTGCCATTCACCTGTTCAGGCCTTTTTCACTGAAGCACTTCCTCGCCGTATTACCCGATACCACCCACTGTCTTACCGTGCTCGACCGAACCAAAGAGCCCGGTTCATTGGGTGAGCCATTGTATCAGGACGTGGTGACGGCCATTTTACAGTCGGGACGGCAGAACCTTCCCAAGGTCGCTGGCGGACGCTATGGCCTCTCCTCAAAAGAGTTCAATCCAAACCACGCCAGAGCTATTTTTGCGGCCATGCACAATGGTACGTTGCAGCATAACTTCACCGTGGGCATTGTGGATGATATCTCAGGTTTGTCTTTACCTGCTCCTCAGACCAGCCTGGAACCCAAACGACAGCTTAATGCTATTTTCTATGGGCTTGGTTCGGATGGAACGGTCAGTGCCAACAAAAACACCCTGAAAATCATCGGAGAACAGACCCCGCTGAATGTACAGGGCTATTTTGTTTACGACTCAAAAAAATCCGGCAGTGTTACCACCTCCCATCTACGCGTTGATCAGCACCCCATTGAAGCGCCTTATCTGATTCAGCAGGCCAGTTTCATTGCCTGTCACCAGTTTGATTTTATTTACCGCCTGGAGATGTTTGAGCAGGCTGCCGAAGGTGCAACGTTGCTGCTCAACTCACCCTGGCCAGCCGAAGAAACCTGGAATCATCTCCCACAGGAAGTTCAGGCCGTTATCCTTCAGCGACGATTAACGCTCTACGTGATCGATGCGGCAGCCATTGCCGAAAAGCTGGGCCTGGGTAAACGGCAGAACACCATTTTGCAAACCGCATTCTTTGCCATCAGCCAGATACTGCCCATGGAACAGGTTCGCCAGCTGTTAAAAGAGAGCATTGCCAAAAGTTATGGGAAAGCAGGCCCTGCCATCGTCGAAGCCAATCAACAGGCTGTTGATGAAACAGAGCAGTATCTGCAGCTGGTCACGATTCCAGAGAGTATCAACAGTACCCTTTTCCGTACACCGGTCATCAGCGAGTACAGCCCTGAGTGGGTACAAAAGGTCACGGCCCTGATACTGGCCAATAAAGGGGATGCCCTGCCCGTCAGTGCATTCCCGGTTGACGGTTGCTGGCCAACCGCCACCAGCCAGTGGGAACGGAGAAGTATTACCACTGAAATCCCGAAATGGACACCGGAACACTGCACCCAGTGCAACCAGTGCAGTCTCATGTGCCCACACGGTGCTATCCGCAGCAAGCTGGTCAGTCCTGAGCAGCTTGATGATGCGCCTGAGTCGTTTACTTCAATGCCCTATCAATACCGTGATTTCACTGACCAGTTATTCACGTTACAGGTCTCCCCTGACCATTGCACCGGCTGCGGTGTATGCACTCAGATATGCCCTGCGAACCGTAAGGGCGATACCTTAACCATGGCGGCAAAAGCCCCCATTCTGGAAACACAGCGGCAAAACTACGAATTCATGTCGGATTTGCCTGACCTCAAACGGATCCAGCTAAAGCGGATTGACGGACGCAACAGTCAGTTGTTGAGACCACTGTTCGAGTATTCCGGTGCCTGCAGTGGTTGCGGTGAAACCCCTTACATCAAGCTGCTGACCCAGCTGTTTGGTGACCGGCTGATGGTTGCCAATGCCACCGGTTGCTCTTCGATCTATGGCGGCAACCTGCCAACCACACCGTATTCAAAGAACCATGAAGGTCAGGGGCCTGCCTGGGCAAACTCCCTCTTTGAAGACAATGCCGAGTTCGGACTGGGGATGCGACTGGCCAGCAGCAGCCGCAGGTCCTATGCACTGGAACAATTGTCATTAATAGCTGACGACCTGCCTGATGAGCAGAAGCAGCAGATTTTGATGGATGCCTTTGATCACAGTGAGTCCGCTGTTGAACGTCAACGTCAGGCTATTCAGCAACTGGAAGAAACATTTGGGAACCTGGACTACCTGAAGGATCTGGTGGAGAAAAGCCACTGGATCATCGGTGGCGATGGCTGGGCTTACGATATCGGTTTTGGCGGCCTCGATCATGTGCTGTCCAGTGGCGAAAATATCAACGTTCTGGTCATGGATAACCAGGCATACGCCAACACTGGCGGACAGCAATCCAAAGCGACCCCAACCGGTGCCGTGGTCCGTTTTGCCAACCGGGGTAAACAGGGCAAAAGCAAGGACCTGGCCATGAGCATGATGCTGCAGGGCGGTATTTACATCGCCAGGATTGCCATGGGAGCCAATATTAACCAGACCTTAAAAGCCCTTCAGGAAGCGGCGGATTACCCCGGGCCATCACTGGTGATCGCTTATGCCGCCTGCATTACCCATGGTATCGATATGAGCTGTGGTGTTGAGCATCAGCAGCAGATGGTGGATACCGGTTTATGGCCACTGTACCGGTTTGACCCAAGACGCTTTGACCAGGGTAAAGCTGCGCTTCAGATGGACTCAAGGACACCCAGAAAGGATGTTCGGGAACTGCTGACCAGCGAGTCCCGCTTTAACCAGATATTACAGAAAAACCCTGCCCGGTTTCAGGCCTATACCGACAGCCTGCGGCAACAGGTTCAACATCAGCACACTTTGCTGAATCAATTAAAGGAATGGAAATAACTTGTATGGCAACTATTGCAGTTATCTACGGCAGTGACACTGGAAACACACGACGGATTTCAGAAATCATCGCTGCGCGGCTAAAAGCGGATTGCCTGGATGTGGCGGACTGTTCTGCAGACAGTCTGACTGACTATGAAATGCTGATCATGGGCGCGCCTACCGTTAACCAGGGCGAACTGCAGCCAGACTGGGATTACTTTATGCCGGATCTGGAAGATGCCGACCTGAGCGGTATTCGCGTTGCCCTGTTTGGCCTGGGAGATCAGAAAGAGTACGGCGACACCTTTGTCGATGCCCTGGATAACCTGGCTGAAGCCGTTGAGCAGTCAGGGGCCGAGCTGGTTGGCCAGTGGCCAGTTGAAGGTTATGAGTTCACCGAGTCCCGGGCTGTTCGAGGCAACCACTTTGTCGGACTGGCACTGGACGAAGATAATCAGCCGGAGCTGACCGGGCAGCGCCTGCAGCAATGGCTCGAGAGCATGAATCTGGGTAACTGAACTACCTCTACAGCAGTGGTCATTTATTGACCACTGTCATCACCTTGCCTGGCATTTAACGGCATAATCGTTCAACAGGAAATACTGCCCATGGATTGTTCAAACTGAAAATGAATAGCAAGGATATTGATAGCATCAGTCTGGAAAAACTACGGGAAGACATCGATCTCAACCTGTCGTCCATGGACCAGTTTTATCAACGTCGGTTTGACCTGTCTATACAACCACACCGTCTTCAATTTAATGCCATCATTTATATTGCCTCCGGAAAAGGTGAGCACTTTATTGATTACAAAAAATACAGATTCAAAGCCGGTACCATGTTCTTTTTATCTCGATACCAGGTGCATCAGTTTTGTTACAACCCCGATGTAACCGGCTATGTACTGGCATTCAGTGATGAGACTCTGTTTTTTGGTAATGATGATTCATTAAAAGATCTGATTGTTACTGCATTTTCTGAGATCAATACATTACAGGACCCCGAATTAGCACTGCTTGGACTCTTTCAGGCCCTCTGGCATGAGTTTAACAATCATGACCTGCCCTTTGGTGGCGAAGTGGTCAGAACCCTGTTGCGAACCGTTATTATCAAGTCTCTGGTCAGGGAGCATCAGGCAAAGAAAAACCTCCGGGCAAGTGCTGCACGCTCAACGACGTTCTACCAGCTGAAGTCCATGATTGAGTCTGACTTCCGTCGCTCACGAAATGTGAATGAATACGCCAGAGCGTTGGGAAAGAGTTGCAAACAGATCAACAAGGTCTCCAGAGAAAACACGGGCCACACCGTGAAAGAGCTGCTGGACCATCGCCTTCTGATTGAACTGAAACGCCTGCTGGCATTCAGCCACTATTCCATTACCGATATCGCCTTAAATCTTGGTTTCAATGAGGCGACCAATATGACCAAATTTTTCCGTCGTCATACCCAGCTGTCGCCTAAGCAGTTTAGAATGGTCTGTCGAGCCAATGAAGTTAAGTAATACCAATCGAACTTTCTAATTCCCTATTGCGCAGAAGAGTTGACCCTTAATCCTGTTTGGTGATCGTCGCCATAACTATGGCTATGACTCCTCACTTAGCCTTTATGCCCTTCAGGGTATTGTCTTAAGGGGCAACTCTTCATGCTCATAACGGGAGTTAGAAAACACGATTGGTATAACGCTGGGCAAATACCCAGTAAAGACTCAAGAGATAATTACTGCACATTCCGGCAGCAATTCCCATAATCATTGCCATATACAGAGAATACCCGGTACTCCCAAAAGAAATCAGACATAACTGAAATACAGCAAAATTGGGCAGCGCAGAAAAGCAGGCTGCCATCATGTGCTTTTGCCATTGCCGCCAGCAAGATTCACAATGCCGGTCACTGAATGTCAGAAGCCGGTTACCAGCCCACGTGGTGGTCGCCGCCCCCGAAAATGCCACAATTCGGCCAGCCAGTGCATCCATAGAGAAAACCTGCAGACAAAGACTGAACAGAACGAGATCAACGAGAAAGCCAAAGCCCCCGACAACCATAAACTTGGCTGGTCTGTTGGCGTCTAAGAGTCTTTGGTACATCGATAGAGTGCCCGCTGTTTTTCCGTAATCAAACGTTGCTCGCAGTCATGATCAAGACTGGTAATAAGGCGCTGCACCTGCAAGGACTCGCCAATCAGCTGAAAATCATCCATCGTCTGTAATGACGCATTATCGGTTAGCACCCTGGCTTGACCGAGGCTGTAAAACTGGCCAGAAAACGGCCGCTTTCCCACATAGAAACTGGGCACACTGTTATCCGCCTGCTGGAAGATAACCGCATCGCTTTTACGGTCACTGCCGCCGTTGATCATGGCAATGGTATATCCCAGCATGAGCATGGGGGCGATACAGCACACCAGCCGAAACCACCGGGGAGCCATGATTTTTTCAGGCAGCAGCATGGAAATTAACAGAGCCAGAGCCGGGATTCCGGGCAGCACATACGCCTGCAGGATATTACCCGCCCCGGTAAACAGAACCATAGGAGAAACGAGCCAGAGCAATAAAAAGCTGAGAACACCATCATTACCCCTGGCTCTCAACAAGAGAGAATGACGCTGTCGCCAGAGTAACACCGGCAGCACGATTGACCATGGCGCGGCGGAATACAGCCAGAACCACCAGATAGTCCCACGCACTTCTTCATGAGCAGTTCCGTACAGATCGCCTTCCCAGCCACTGACGACGAACCGCTTAAAATGCTCCCCGACAATGAAGTAGTCCAGAAAGCCCGGCGTCGCCTGCTCAGCCATCAAATACCAGGGAAGTGCTATCATCAGCATCAAGAGGCTGCCGGTCAGCAAAGGGAAACGGTGCCATAAAACCATAAAAGCCTGCTTCAACCCATGCTGAATAACCAGCCATGGCAAAACAGCCAGCCCCACCAGAACCAGTATAAGAGGGCCTTTTGATAGCAGCCCTATAGCAAGTCCTATAAAGCCGACATACCCCCCAAATTTTTCGCCTTTCCAGCAGAGATAGAACCCTGTCATGGCCAGAACCATGCCCACGGTCAATACCATATCGGTCATCACAGCACCCGTGGATAACAGGAAGATGCCGCAGGTTGCCATGACCACACTGGTTCTGAGTGCACTAAAACCGAGTTTGCGGGCAAAAACTGCCATCAACGCCATCACAAAAATACCCGCCAGCCAGTGCGGAAAACGAACCGCAAACTCAGACAGACCAAACCACTCAATACCTGCAGCACTCATCCAGGTAAACAACGGGGGCTTACCCCAGAAAGGAACACCGTAATCGAACTGTGGGGTTAGCCAGTTTCCGGTTTCAGACATCAGTCTGGCCATCTCCCCATAGCGGGCTTCTGTCGTATCCATTAATGGAAGCGCGACCATAGCGACTAAACGGATACACAAAGCTGCAGCCAGTATTCCCCATAGGTAGACTTGCTGTTTTCTCATGCGACTTCCCTGATGACCGGCTGAATGTGCTGATGTCGTTCTGATCGTGCCTTTTTCTCTGTGACGGAACGAGTCAGGTAAAGTGGTCTGGCCTTGGCTTCAATAAAAATCCGGCCAATATATTCTCCCAGCAGACCAATGCTTAATAACTGAATACCTCCAAGCCCCAGCTGCACCACCATCATTGAGGGGTAGCCAGTGACAGGCTCTCCCAGAAACAGTGTTTTCAACACCACCATAAGCCCATAACAGAAGGCCAGCAGTGCAACCAGACTCCCCATCAGGGTGGCGATACGAAGCGGTTTGATCGAGAACGAGGTAATGCCATCAACAGCTAGCCCCAGTAATTTCAAAAAATTCCACTTAGTACTGCCACAGAACCGTTCATCCCGGTCGAATAAAACGGTGGTCTGTTCAAACCCCGGCCAGGCAAATATCCCTTTCATATAACGGTTTCGCTCGGGCAACCGGTTGATATGCTCGATGACCTTTTTATCCAGAAGCCGAAAATCACCCACATTTTCCGGTATTTCCGATTGAGAAAGGCTATTCAACAGCCGGTAAAATATGCTCGCTGAGGTTCGCTTGAACCAGCTCTCACCATTTCGTTTACGCCGCTGCATGTTGACGATATCAAACCCTTTTTCCCACTGCTGCAGCATGGCAGGAACCAACTCGGGAGGATCCTGAAGGTCGGCATCCAGTAATATCACCGCCTGCCCTCTTGCCTTTTCAAGGCCGGCAGACATGGCTACTTCTTTACCAAAGTTTCGGCTCAACCGGATACAGAACCTGTCGCTGCGACTTTCAGGAAACGAAGCCACACGATTCCAGCTATCATCCTGGCTTCCATCATCCACATAAATTATTTCACTAGACTCCTGCAGCTGATCCAGTACGCCAGTTAAACGACGATGAAATTCGGGCAGGACATCAGACTCATTAAAAAAAGGAACCACCACCGACAGTGTGATCGCTCCCCCAGAGTTTGATTTTTCGGGACCTAAAGCCATGACAATCATCCGTTCAGCAATTTGTATCCATGCTAAACACTGTCATGTGAAAAGGATGTCACAACACCTTCCCCTGCCACCGATTTGAACAGCAGGAAACAGCAGGGTAAGAAAAACAGTATGGCTGGAACCGTTAATAACAGTCCATACCCCAGGGTCAGTGCCATTGGGCCCATGTAAACATCAGCCCCCCCAAGCCCATAGGCCAGTGGTAAAAGACCGGCCACAGTGGTTATTGTCGTCAGCAGCACAGGGCGAAGCCGTGTAGCAGCGCTTTCAACAATCCCGTCAATCATTGCGCTTTCTGATATCTTTTCTGACTCATCGGGGTGTCTATTGAGCCGGTCAACCATGACCAGTGCATTATTTACCACGACACCACAGAGCCCCAGAATACCGATACCGGCAAAAAACGACATGGGTTCGCCATGAACCATTAATGCGAATACCGCAGCAGCGATCGCAAAAGGAATGACCAGCATCACCAGTAATGGCTGCAGCAGAGAACCAAACAGCAGCGCAATAATCCCCCAGATACCCACCAGGGCAATGATCACGGCGCTAAGCAATCCACCCAGGGCATCCTGTGTCATTTCCGCTTCACCACCAGCTTCCAGACGAACACCCGGGTACTGGTCTGCAAGTGCCCGAAAGTGTGCAAGGGCATCCATAGCCAGCTGAGCGGCATTTTGCACATCATCATCCAGATCACCCACAACATAGGTATTCCGGTCTCCACTCCAGTGAGTGATCTCCCGCGGGGTCATCACTGAAGTGACAGCGGCAACCTGTCTCAAAGGAATCTGTCGGCCATCGGCAGATGGAATATCAATATTGGGCAGATAACTGGACTGACGGTATGGACTGTCCAGCCAGACTTTGATATTTACTTCTTCATCACCCAGCCAGCTGGTCGATGCCTCTCGTCCTTCATAAGCCAGGTTCAGGCTGTTATTGAGATCATCAACCGTCAGGCCAAGCCTTGCCAGCCAGGCATAGTCCGGTTTAATCAATGTTTGCGGTCTCAGGTTCTCATCCGAATTTTCAAGATCTGAAGTGCCCGGCTGTTGTTCGAGCCACTGCATCAAATCCCGGGCAAGCTGTTTACGACTATCGTCGTTAGAACCAAAAATACGGAACTCTATGGGGTCCGGTGGTGGTGGACCACCCGCATCCACTTTTACATGAACGGCTGTCAGCCCGGCAAACTCCGAAGCGGCTTCTTCCAGGTACTCCGAGACTTCATCAGCATCAAGAGAGCGACTGCTGACCGGCGTAAGAACAATCAACCCCGTGGATTCCGGTGCGCCTTCATTAATATGAAAACGTGCAACTTCCGGAGTATTCATCAGAAGTTCCACAAAAGGTTTGTTAATGATCTTTACTTTCTCCAGGGGTGTCCCGTCATCTACCTCCAGAGAAAATTCAACCAGACGGGCAGCACCTGTTGGAAAGAAATCCAGCGCGATCTGTCGATACCCGGTATATAAAACTGAAGCTGCAACCCCGATAAAAACCGGAATAAGAAGAAAGCGCCCATGCAACGCCTTTCTCAACAGGCGTTGATAGCCAACTTTGCAAACATCAAACCAGTGCCTGCGGGATGATTCATTTCCGCTGTTGCTATTTCCCAATGTATTTTTTTCCAGCGCCCTGGCCAGGTGAGCAGGCAGCAGAAAGGTTACATCCAGAAAAGACATCAGCAGTGCCATGATGACCGTCAATGGCAGGACGGCATAGGTTGCCCCAAAGTCTCCCCCCATAAACAACATGGGAAGAAAAACCAATACGGTGGTTAACAGGCTGGTAATGACGGGCCTGAATACTTGCATATATCCTTCAACCGCCGCTTTCTCAGGAGTAAGTCCTTGATGCCAGGCCTGATCAATACTTTCTGAGACCACAATTGAGTCATCAACGATGATGCCTATAATCAGCAGGATTGCAGCCAGAGTGACGCTGTCCAGGGAATAACCAAACAACAGCAGCATGGTGACGGTACCAAAGACACAAACCGGCAATGATGCGGTGATCCACGGCGCCAGGCGACGCTGCATGGAAATAAACAACACGGCCAGCACCAGAACAATACCGATCAAACCATTGTTCCTGACGACCTGAAAGCGTGCGTCAATTTCTTCTGCAAGATCCAGGGACCAGTCATAGGTCAGTCGACCATTACTGATGGTCTGCTCTTCCGCCAGCAATGATTTGACCGCAGCAACCGTGTCCAGTGTATCCCCAGACTCCGTTTTAAACAGCGTAAAACCAATACCCTGATGGCCATTGACAGTAAAGCCCTGGAGCTGACGCTCAAAACCATCAGTCACTTCGGCGACATCACTGAGCCGGACAGAGCCTCCTCCCGGTAACAGTGAAACAATGACGTCCGAAAGTTCCTCAATAGACTGTACCTGCGTCAGGGTCAGCAGGTTCTGCTCTGACTGCCAGGACTCCACCACGCCACCACTGCTGGAAATATTTCGGGCACTGATGGCTCTGACGACGGCTTCCGGTGTTAAACCATAGGACTGCAGACGATCCGGCACCAGCGACACAATAAATTCACGTTTGGGAAAACCGGTTGAGGTGATTTTCCCGATACCCGGAATCGTACGCAGCTTCTTTTCAATCTGCCGGGCTGATTCACGAAGCTCGGCAAAGGGCATGTCTCCCGATAACCCCAGCGTCATAAACTCGAACGTGGCCGTATTTTCCGCCTCAACCAGGGGGGAGTTTTCAAGGTCTGCCGGAAGACCGGTAACGCGATCGACGGCATCTCGAATCTCCTGATTCACCTTATCAAGGTTTTCACCATCACGAATACGGATCTCAATCTCGGAATAACCATCAATCGATGTCGACAGATACCAGCCAAGGCCCTGAACCGACTTCAACTCTTTTTCAATGCGGTTGGTGATTTCAAGTTCAATCTCTTCTGCTGAAACACCGGGATATTCCGTAATAATGGCCGTTTCACCCTGTTTTGAAGCGGGCAGTTCCTGCAGGCTAATAGTAAACAGCGAGGCGACCCCGGTCAGGCAGATCATAAACAGCATCAAACTGGCGAAAAACGCTGCCTGACAAAGAAGTAAAGAATGGTCTTCATCACTCCTCCTCAGCCACAAGGTTGGTAAGAGATACTTCAGCATCCACCGTAAACCCGGGACGAAGTATCATTCCCGGGTTATCAATGACAATCTCGACAGGATAACTGTTTCTGGTGGTATCAGTCTGAATAGCAATCGTCCTGATATGGCCTGAAAAGTAGTGACCAGGAACGGCTTCCGCAGTTAACGTGACGCCCTGACCTGATGCAAAGCTGTTGACGTGCTCTTCCGTGATATAAACGACCGCTTTTAGTTTTTCTATCTGCTCAAGCTGATACAGCTTTTGTCCTGAATGGACCCAGTCCCCTTTATTAATGAGCCGTTCACTGACCCAGAGACCGTTCTCTGCTGTGATTTGGGTACGCGCCAATGCCAGCTCGGCCTCACCCAGTGACACTTCCTGAAGCCTCAGGTCCGCTTTGCTGACCAGATAGTCTGCTTCAGCATTTTCAAGCTGTTCTCTGGCCAAATTATTTTGTGCCACCAGACGCTTATACCGGTCATACCGGCTCTTTTTTACCACCAGCTCAGCATTAGCCTGAGCCAGACTGGCCCTGGCCCGTTCCATAGCCAGCAGATAATCCTCCTGGTTTATCGTAACCAGAGAGGTTCCACCTGATGTCTGTTCACCCACATCATGGGCGTAGCTTTCTACAACACCATCAACCTGAGAGACAACAGCAATGGATTCAAGGCTCTGCAGACTGCCCATGACATGAAGTACGTCTGCACCTGACGAATTAAAGGCTGGTTCTTGATAAGAAGGTGACGATGCGGTTACTGATAACGGAATACTGACCAACAATACTGTGGCCAATCGAAGAAGAATTGGCGATTTCATAACATTGACCCCAGACAAATGCCTTTTTGGGGGCAATGTAACCAGTCATACCTCTTAAAAATGTCACAATGTGCTTTTTAGGCCAATGGCACTGACTTAAGAGTGAAAGCATTACCATACGGAGGCTTTACAGGAACGCAGGTACTTACCCTGAAAGATTGCATGAAGCCATTCCCGGTGCTTTGGACAGAGCAGCGTCATCACTTTCGGACGTGTGCGATCGTAGCACCTGAGGCCTCTTCAGAAAATTAAAGAGGCCTCAAAACGTTTGACCTGAACAAATAGCAGTTGCTCATACTGATCAGGATTCCCATTTATCAAACATCGCCTCAATGTTATGTCCATCAGGATCATAAACAAAACAGGCATAGTAATTCTCTGTATATTGAGGACGAGAGCCTGGAGCTCCGTTATCTCTTGCGCCAGCTTGAAGTGCTGCTTCATAAAATTCCTGAACCTTTAATTGGCTTTCTGCACGAAAGGCAATATGAAAACTGGTTAAGGCTTCCGTTGTTTTAGGACTACGAATTTCAAACAAAAAACCCTTTCCAAGGTCAAAGGCCCACATTCTCCCTTCTTCTCCAAAGGCGATTTTGTATCCAAGTGGACGAAATGCCGCTTCATAAAATTTCCGGCTCAACTCAACATCACTGACAGAGATGGTAACGTGATCGATCATATACCTACCTTCAAGGTTAATCAGAATTTATTAGCATTCAATGTGGAGGAGCGAATCACCGTTTGTCGGCTATAAAAAAGTTCGCACATGGTTCACAGCCCCTACCACCGGAATAGCCGCGAACCCACAAAATCACAACACCACAAACCACAGTTAAAGCACAATAGAATGGGTGCTCTCTCAATTTGATAACTGACTCATAGGTTAGCTTCAACCTTTCCAGTCATGAACTCAGACCAAAGTTGTTCCCAGCGCCCCTTACTCTGGATCAGTGCTCTTGTTGTCAAAAGCACTTCCGCTCCTGTTGCTTTCCACCTCATTCCAGAACCACATAATCGTTGCTTTACCAGAGTCTTACAAGCCGCTTCAGTAACTCCTGAACCTATTGGCCAATGGCGTTTAAGCGCCTGATGATAATTCATTAACTGGTGATTGTTTGTAAAATAGCTCACAGCTTTGTAGCGCTTCTCTGTCAGTGCGATTGTCTTTTTCGGGAGCTCGGCTGATTCAATTTCCTGAAGGATTTTTTTGGCTGCTCCACGCTTGTTTTTCAAACTATGTAGCCTGTCTTCAAGCCACTGGTGTCGCTTCGCCTTACTGGTTGGAAACAGTGCTTCCGCTGCTCCAGCTAAATATTCAGATGCATGATAAAAATCGAGTATCTGCCCAGAGGTATGTTGTTTCAAATAACTCCAGTTTTCTCTAGCCCCGTCAGCTACCCCGATGTATGTGGCATTTGGGTAGAGTCGTTTTAGATCTGCAATCTCCTCGTCGAGCTTGCTCATAAAGCTTTGTTTACCATACTCTGGCGAACTGGCTGTATATATCGTGTGGAGCCTGTCTCCATCTGCAGAATATAGGCTCAATGTCCCACACATGGCTTCCCTCCAGCCTTCTTCACAAAGCAGCATGCAGGTTCCATCCAGACCAATGGCTATTGTTTCAACAGGCTCTTTTAGTGGAGGAAGGTGGTAGTGAGTGTCTTGCTGGTCTTCAATTAATGCACCTACTCTGTCCGATAAATGCTTGATATAAGAATTTGAAAGCGTCCTTTGATGGTTGGTCTCAAAATCTTCTTTTACCGCAGGCGCTGGCATCTGGCTGTATTTCCAGGCGATAGACTTGGCAAATTTGGGGGTAGCTGAACCAATAATACCGGCACGAAGATCAAGTGCTGCCAGAGTACTGCCACCTCTGACACCCTGATATACGGAGCGCTCCAAAGGTATACGACCGTATAAGGTTTCATAGTGCTTAAGAACCTTTCCTTTGTAGTTCCACTTCTGCTGATTAACGACGATAGGTTCTTTATTGGGTGATTCAAATAGCCCCAATAACTCTTTTGTTCCAAGCTGCCCGGCTTCATTGAGTGCACGCTGTAAACTATCTTCAAGATTCAGCATGTTGCCTGAATCTATAGAAACTTCAATTTGCAAAACGATGCTTTTGGTAGAGCTGGAAATAACAGAAGCGGGCATGACAGTTAACTATTATGAGTGGTGTTCCCATAGTAGCTGTGAAAATAGAGCACTATTGTTTCAATCATTCAGAGAGAGCACCCAATAGAATCAAATAGTTAAATACCATAATTCTCAGAAGAGCCATTGCTTTTTAGATAGCCTTTAAAGGCATCACGACTCAGGACTAAAATTGATCATTGCCAGACATCCCTGCTGGTCATCCCGGGAACTGATGGAAAAGCGCCACCCCTGTCGTGCACAAATATCGTTGACCATCATCAGCCCAAGGCCATGGCCTTCATGCTCTTCAGGGACACTCTCAATACCTGGCCCGGTATCCAGGGCACTGAAGCAGTGATTATCCAATCGAAACAGAATCTCTCCGGAACGGGTGTAACCAAACGCATTTTTAATCAGGTTGCCCAGCAATATCCTGACCACGGTTGCTGGCACATTTAATGTGATAGCAACCGTGGCATTGATATGCACCTGAATCGCTTTATCCCGGATCAACAGCCGGTGCTCATCAATCAGCTGCTCAATAAACGCCTGATCCAGTACAGTGGTGACATCTTCTGGAAATGGGGTTTGCCTCACCAGGCTCAGCAGTGTTTCAGTAATGTCCTGCATATTCTGGCAGGATGTCTCAAGACGCTGTCGTTGTTTATCAATAAATGGTTTCTCAATAACCGGTGACTCGCGCGACACCCCGAGCAATGTAGCCACCCCCGAGATCACCATCAGCGGTGTGCGCAGCTCATGACTGACATAACGGCTGAACGCTCTCTCCCGTTGAATAGACGCATGAATTCTCTGTCGATAATCATTCAGCGCATCCACCAGCTCAGCCTGCTCTTCTGTGGTAATCACCGCCGGTTCAATGGGGGCAAGGTCATCAGCCCGACTCTCTTTGATCACTCTGGCGAGCCCGTGCAACGGCGCGGCAAGATGGCCGGAAATCCGATAAATCAACAACCAGACTCCCGCCAGTATCAGTAGTGAATAGAGGATGACACCCGCGATCAAAGACCGCTCTTCCAGCTCAGTGATGGTCACTCGCGCGCTGTCCTCAACGATATAGAGAGGCGCTAACTGTCCATTAACCGTCATGGTTGTGGACATAACCGTTGCAGAGTCTCCCGTTCTTGAACCCGGTTCCTGATAATTAAAATCCTCTACACCTTGCCATTGGGCAGAGAAGCGTTTTTGAAACTCAGCCGGTGTATCTTCATAACGGTCATAAGCGACGGTCAGGTGATCAAGAACCAGGGAACCCTGAAATCCCTGTTGATATTCCTTGATGGCGAAATCACTGATATAGGCAAGACGACGACTACTGACTTCATCTTCCGTGATGTGCAGCGTGGCATAAAACAGCAGAAAATTGATCAACAGAACAACGGCAATGACAATGCAGAAAGCCATTGTCATTTTCCACTGCAGGGAGAGCAGCTTTCCTCTTTCAAGGATCTTGTCAAGCAATTGAGATAATCCTGTTTTCTACTCTTTGGTCGAAAGCGTTGCCTGAAGACGGTATCCCACCTTGGGAACCGTAGTAATCATGGGCTGTTCAAACGGCTTATCAACAGCCACACGCAGTTGATAGATATGGTTGCGCAGCGCATCACCATCGGGTGGCTCATCCCCCCAGATGGCGTACATCATCTCTTCCCGGGTCACCAGATCAGGAGACTTGCTGATCAGCAACTTGAGCAGTGTAAAACAGGTAGGATTCAGAGGGATATCCTTATCACCGCGTCTGGCGCTATGATTCCCCAGATCAAGTGTCAGGTCTTCAAATTCAAGGGCGTCGCTGAAAGCGCCCGGACTATTGCGACGAACCAGTGCCTTGACCCTCGCTTCCAGGATTTTCAGGTCAAAGGGCTTAACCAGATAATCATCCGCTCCTTCTTCAAACCCCTGCAGGGTATCATCCGTCGTATCACGGGCGGTCAGCATCAGAACAGGCGTAGTAATCCGTCGTTTCCTGAGTTCACGACAAACCTGGTAGCCATCCATTCCCGGCAGCATGATGTCGAGAATAATCACATCAAAATATTGCTCACTGGCCAGTTCCAGCCCATGACGACCATCCGCTGTGTAGTCCAGCTGATGACCAAAGGCTTCAAAATAATCAAGAACAATACCGGCAATTTCCCGGTTATCTTCAATCAACAGCAGGCGCATACTACGATACCTGTTTTCATAATCCGTGGCTCAAAACCATAACCGACCTGCTTATACCAATTCCACCTTCTAAACATGAACTGCGCAGCCATTTTGCACCGCTGGTTCTTCGTTGGAATTCCTCGCAATACCCGAGGGCACAAGTAGCCCCACGATTACTCGTCATTCCGCCTTGCCCAGCCGTCCAGAATGGCTTGCTCGATATCATATTTAGAAAGCGGAATTGGTATTACTTTTCCGGCCTTGGAAACCCTTCCAGAATCTTTGCCACCGCCTCATTAATTCGTGCGGTTCGCTGTTCCGGTGAGAGATCTTCCTGAATTCTGGCTCTGGAGCGTCCGCGCCAGACGACCTGTTTTGTTTCCGGATCAATAATATCAATGATCAGAGAGCCTTCTTCATATTCCTGAACACGGCTGTCAGTGCTGACACCGAGCCCCCAGGGGCTGAAACCATAACCAAAAGAAGTAGTCACCTGTCGTTCTTCCCGGCGGGTTTTCTGGCCGGCAATGTAATTGACCAGAAAGTCGACCTCTGTCTTATCGGAGTCGACACGCTGAAATCCTCGAGTCTGCAGAACACCATCCACCGCGTTGTGAACACGCTGATCCATCAGAGCTTCAAACTGATACCCCAGTTTTTGGGACTCCTGTGTTGGCTCAATCCAGCGATAAGTGGTCAGGCCTGTCAGTGAACGTTCAGTATCATAGTCCCAATCTACTTTCTGGGATGCACAGCCAGCCAGAACCACCGTCAGAAGCACCACGATACTGCCAGTTATTTTTCTTACCACAGACATACTCTCTCCCTCAGGCTTACCATCACCAGCATCATGCCATTTCCTGACGTTACATCCGACACCTATTACAAATGATTTGCAGTGAATCCACAGAGATTGGTAGGCTTTGCGGAAAATATCTATAGTCCTGTGAAATACACTGAGCAAAGTCATTATGAGCGTTACTATTTTTCATAACCCACGCTGTTCAAAATCCCGCCAGACCCTGAGTATTCTGGAAGAACAGGGGATCACTCCTGAGGTGGTACTGTATCTGGAAACCCCTCCGGACGCGAATCAGTTGAAAGCCATTCTGGGCAAACTGGGCATCAATGCCCGAGACCTGCTTCGTAAGGGTGAACAGGAGTTCAAGGATAATAACCTCAAAGACCCATCCCTGACTGAAG
Organism: Endozoicomonas sp.; assembly: GCF_965196975.1. Classification (NCBI taxonomy): domain Bacteria; kingdom Pseudomonadati; phylum Pseudomonadota; class Gammaproteobacteria; order Oceanospirillales; family Endozoicomonadaceae; genus Endozoicomonas; species Endozoicomonas sp. Next base: position 701,291 of record NZ_OZ239981.1, on the reverse strand, counting down.
AGCAATTGATCAACTTTATGTGCGAATTCCCCAAGTTGATTGAACGCCCCATTGTGATCAATGGAGAAAAAGCCAGAATTGGCCGCCCCCCAGAGTCAGTCATTGAAATTCTCTGAAAACGAACCAAACAATAATTAGACCTTGTAGCAGGGCCTGACATGTTCATAGCAGTATATGAATTTGAGATTAAACAAGGCACTGAGGCCGAGTTTCGCAAAGCGTGGCTGGAAGTGACCAAAGTCATTTACCAGCAATGTGGAAGCTTTGGCTCAAGACTACATACTTCGGACGACCCGAGCATTCTGGTCGGCTATGCTCAATGGCCAAGTCGAGAGCAGTGGGAAAAAGATCATGAGCTGACCGATGCCGTTTATCTTGTGGCCCGTCAGAAAATGAAAGACTGTCTTGTTCAGTCAAAGACCGTCTACAAGCTGGAAGTGAGTGATGACTATCTGCAGGCGTATTCAGCAACAGCAACATGCGCCTGATCATTGTCCCTGCGAACCCTAACAAGAGATGAACATAAATAACAATGCAGCAAAAAGCTAACCGGATCTATCAAGTCTGCCTGGCACTCTATGCAGGTCTGATTCTCTCTCTGCTGGCAGAGACCTGGTGGTTGAACCCTCCACAGGGCTCCATCCTGGGTATATCCGCTCTGCAGTTACTGCCCTTACTGCTGCCTCTTCCCGGCCTTTTGAAACGAGGTTTGAAAGCAGCATCCTGGCTCTGCTTTATCCTCTGTTTTTATTTCATCAGTGGTGTTCTTGATGCCTGGTTCCGTCCGGAACAACCTCAGGGCTGGCTGATCACCGGATTCAGTGTCCTGTTATTTATCGGTTCCATGGTGTTTATCCGCTGGCAGGCTCAGGCCAATAGAGCCCGTTTAGCCGAGAGTTAATACTGTTAAAACAGAGTCAGGCTCGTTCCCTTTTCGTCTGGGCCTGACCTTTTTCTGGTTAGTTACTTAGTACCTGCTGACGTTTCGTTGCGAGCTCAGCGGATCAAACTCCCTCTTTTGCAGCGTCCTGGCCTTTAATGACCTTGTGCTCTTCTTCAGAAATCCCCTGTTTCCAGTAACTGCTGATATAGAGCCTTTCCCGGGGAACTGCACGCTCCACTTTCAACAGCTGGCGAATTTCCCGCATGGCAGAAAACTCACAGGCGCACCAGGCAGAAACATTCCCTTCCGGCCAGGGCTGGTTACGAACGGCAGACAGGAAATTATCACGGCCTGTGACCCAGATAACCTCCATACCTTCCGGGGCCACCAGCTGCTGCTGATCACTACTGTCCAATAGTTCAATAATTGCGACCCCTCTGGCCCCGGTGGGTAACTGCTCAAGGTTGCAGCTGATGGCAGGCAGCGCGGTCATATCACCAGCCATAAAGAACCACTCCCCATCGGGGTTGATCAGTTTGATATCCCCAGGGCCCGCAATACAGATCGTATCACCGGGCTGGCAATTCCGGGCCCAGCGTGAGGCAGGTCCGGAGTGACCATCACAACCGTGCAGGACAAAATCAACGGTCATCTCCAGATGCTCAGCATTGAAGGCGCGGATGGTATACGTTCGCATCACTGGCTTGTCACCATTAAGCCCCTCCAAAGTAGCGATATCCGCTACCGGTGCACCATCGGGCATAAACAGCAGTTTGATATAACCGCTTGCGCAGTTAACCGGAAAGTCGGCCAATGAAGGGCCAGAGAGCACCACTCTCTGCATATTGGTGGTCAGTCGGGTCGTGCTTGTTACGGTGAGCTGACGCAGTTCACGCTTTGCCATAAAACAACCTTGTGTATTTTGTATCAGAATCGTTCCAGAGTAGATCGCTTCTCGCTGCCCGCCTCCCGGTGCCCGTAAAGCATTTTTCTTATCTTTTTCGGGCACCGGGAAGCGGGAAGCGGACGGCGAAAAAAAACTCAACTGTTGTAATAGAGACAGATGCGCTGATTGCCAATTTCCTGAATGTCAAAGGGGATCTCGTAGATGGACTCCATCACCTCTTTGCAGACCACCTCTGCCACGGTGCCCTCCTTGATGACCTCTCCCTGTTTCATGGCAACGATTCGATCCGAATAGCAGGAAGCAAAATTGATGTCGTGGATAACAATCACCACGGCCTTATTCAGCTTATGGGCCAGATCCCGCAGGGTGTGCATAATCTCAACCGAGTGCTTGATGTCGAGATTATTCAGCGGCTCATCCAGGAACACGTAATCAGTGTCCTGGGCAACCACCATGGCAATAAACGTCATTTGTCGTTGACCACCACTGAGTTCATCAATATAACGATTCTGAAAATCAGTAATGCCAAGGTGTTCGAGTGCATTATCAATAATTTTATTATCATTATCGTTCAACCTTCCCTGAGTGTGGGGGAAGCGACCAAACGACACTAATTCCCGTATGGTAAAGCGCATATTTATGCTGTTGGACTGCCGCAGCACGGCCAGATGCCGGGCCAGCTCACGGGTATCCCACTGAGCCAGCAGTTTGTCACCGATCAGAACCTCACCCGCATCACTGCCGGTCAATCGGCTGGCCATGGACAGCAACGTGCTCTTACCCGCTCCGTTAGGCCCAATAACCGAGGTAACTTCCCCTTTCGGAAAGAGTGCACTGGCATCCCTGACCACAAAGGTCTTACCGTATTTTTTGGATAATCCGGTTAACTTGATCACGCCGTTACCCTTAATTGATTCGGTTGCGCATCAGCAGAAAAAGAAAGTAGGAACCACCTGCCAGATTGATTAACACACTGATGGTGGTCTGGAACGTCAGCACATTTTCCACAAACCACTGACCAGCAATGAGCAACAACACCGCCAGCAAACTGCTGGCCAGGATCAAGGTACGGTGCCGGTAGCTGTTAAACAGTTCACGGGTCAGGCTGACAACGATCAGGCCCAGGAACAATACCGGCCCTACTAGCGCAGTAGCAATGGAAACCATCACGGTGACCAGCACCATAATACGCCGGGTAATCCGGACCGGGTCGAGTCCAAGACTGGTGGCGTTGTCGGTGCCCAGCCACAGGACATCCAGCTGACGGGAGTAAAACATAAACCCGGCAAGACACAGGGCCAGCGGCAAGGTACTCAGGTAGACCAGTTCCCCATTGATATTGTTGAAACTCGCGAACATGGCATCCTGAACATTGGTGAATTCGTTGGGGTCGATCACCATGGTCAGAAAATCAGTCACGCTGCTGAACAGGCTGCCACAGATAATGCCGATCAGAATCAGGGTAAAGATATTGCGTCCCAGACGTTTAAAATAAAAATAAAACAGCAGCAGCGAGAAGCCGATCATCACGGAACAGGACAGGATAAAATTAACCATCGGGCTGGTGATCCAGGCGTGAGCACTGCCAAGCGCTACAACAAACAGCACCTGAATCAGCACATAGAGGTTATCGAAACCAAGGATCGATGGGGTCAGAATACGGTTGTTGGTGATGGTCTGGAAGACCAGGGAGGATGTTGCAATCGCGATGGCTGCCAGGATAATCGCCAGCACTTTGGGAAAACGCAGGGAGAGAAAAAACTGATAATTGTCGATAGTCAGCCCCTGTCCGATAAACCAGGCAATCATGGCTAAACAGCCAAGGGTGAGCAGAGCTATTTTGACAGCATCCCGTCTGGCTGAATCACGCATTGGCCTTGTCCCTCAGCACCAGATAGATAAATACGCCACCTCCAAAAATGCTGATAATCAGGGAGACGGGCATCTCATAGGGGAAAATCACCAGTCGCCCGAGGATATCGCAGGCCAGCACGAGCACCACGCCCCAGTAGGCGGTCCAGGGCAGGATCTTCTTCATGTTGTCCCCCATAAACAGCGACACAATATTGGGGACGATCAGGCCAAGAAAGGGAATAACACCGACAATCATTACCACGGAGGCGGAACTGACCGCCACCAGCGCCACACCAATCAGAACAATCTTCTCAAAATCAAGACCAATATTTCTGGCAAAGCTCTCGCCGATACTGGCAGCACTGAACTGGCTGGCATAGAGGTAGGCCAGCACACAGACCGGAACGGCAAGATAAAGCACCTCGTAACTGCCCTGCAGAACACTGGCAAAATTGGCGGTGGTCCAGGCAGACATGGACTGGGTCAGGTCAAATCGATAGGCGAAAAATGTCGTCAGTGCCGAGACCACATTCCCGAACATAATGCCAATCAATGGTACCAGCACCGCGTTTTTGAACTGCAGGCGCTGCAGGAACTTAACAAATATCATGGTACCGGAAACGGCAAAGGCAAAGATTACGCCCAGCAGTGTCCATTGGGATGCATCGCTGAACAGCACCAGTCCAACCACGTAGCCCAGCAGAGCACAGTCGATGGTGCCGACGGTTGAAGGTGAGGCAAAACGGTTCTGGGTGACCTGCTGCATAATCAGGCCGGCAACACTGAGGCCAGCCCCAGCCAGAACAATAGCCAACAGCCTGGGAATACGACTGACCAGAGTGATCGACCAGGTCTGCTGATCACCACTGAGCAGGCTGGCCAGGGAGATATCCGCCACCCCGATAAACAGTGAAACTGCTGCGATCAAAAGCAGAATCAGCCCGGCCAGTAATCGTTTATAGAAGAACATACTGATGCGAAATTCAAAAACAGTGATCAACGTGTAACTATTCAGCACCCTTCATATAAATCTGGAATTTTCTGATTTTTCGACCATCATCTTATACTCAATTTTTCTAACAAATCTCCAGTATGGAACCAGACTTCCCAGCTACTCCGTTTACCGAAGCTCTCCTTAAAGAGAATGAAGAGCTTCGGACCGAGAATGCGCTTTTACGGGAACGTTGCAGCGAACTGGAAGAAAGGGTTAATAAAAACAGTCAAAACAGTAGTAAGCCACCATCGTCAGATGGTTATCAAAAGCCCAGTAAAAAAGGGAGTGATAAAGGTGATACATCTTCCAAAGAAGCCCCCTGCTCCTCACAGGAAACACCTAACCCCAAAAGCCTTAGACCATCTTCAGGCAATAAACCAGGTGGCCAGAAAGGTCATCAAGGCTCTTGTTTGAGACGTGTCGCCTTACCCGATTATGTCAGGCATCTGAAGGTTGAAAAATGTTGCTGTTGCCAGTCTTCGCTTATCGATATTAAACCCACCAAATACATTGAGCGACAGGTTTTTGATCCAGGTAGACCCGGAGAATTTGAAGTTACCGCGTACTGGGCAGACGTTAAAGTATGTCCTTGTGGTAAACGGAACACCGCTGAGTTTCCCCAAGGAGTGAAAGCCGCTGCTCAATACGGAGAAGTGACTCAGGCAATGGCTGTTCATTTAAACCAGTATCACTTCATCCCATATCACCGGGTGTCTGAGTATTTCAATACTATTTATTGCATGAGTGTCAGCGCAGGCTCTGTTGCCAATTTTGTTGCCTATACCCATGAGAACCTGGCCTCTACTGAGCAGAGTATCCGCGATGCTTTACAAGAAAGTCCGGTTGCAGGAGCGGATGAAACTGGCATGCGGGTTGACGGTTCACTGTGGTGGTTACACATTATGCGAGATGACCAATGGACGCTTTACTACCTCTCAGAAAGGCGAGGTTGTGAAGCAATGGATGCAATGGGCATCCTGCTGACTTTTGCAGGCATTCTGGTTCACGATCATTGGAAGTCCTACTTTGCCTATGCGGCAGTGCATGTGCTTTGTAATGCCCATCATCTGAGAGAGCTTCAGGGAGTTGTCGATAGGGATGCGAATAAGCTGGCTCTGCGGCTGATGAAATTGCTTACGCTCTCCTGGCACTTCTGCAAGAAATACAAAGCAGCCGGTCTGACTCAAATGCCTGGTGCAATACAGCTTCGCATTGAGACGATATACGACCAAATCCTTCAAAGGGCTCTCACGAAGGAAACCGCTTATATGGAAAAACAACGACAGGTGCTTGGACGTAAGAAGGTCAGGAATACCAAGGCCTACAACCTGTTCAAAAGGCTTATTGAGTTTAAGGTTGAAACGTTGCGCTTCATGTCGGACTTTTCAATTCCCTTCGATAACAATGGCAGTGAACGTGATGCCAGGATGGCCAAACTTAAGCAGAAGATCTCAGGCTGCTTCAGAAGCGAAGACGGAGGTACCATGTTTACCCGAATCCGAAGCTATTTATCATCTGCTAAAAAGCAGGGGTTGAACATATTTCAGGCGCTTCTTAAAGCGGTTCGAAATTACAACAATACGCCTTTGCTGGGTGCTGAATAGTTACATCAACGTTTGGAAAAGCGCGCCCTATGGCACGCCAGGCGTTAGTTCAAAGCCTTCCGGATATCAGCAATGATATTGGCAGTCCCGGTAACGCCTCCGCTGGTGATGTACCAGGCACCAGGATTTACGAAGACAATTTTATGGTTCCTTGCTGCCGGGGTCGCATTCACCAGCGGGTTATTGAATGCAGCCCTGGCATTGCCATTGGCATTGCCGATGGCCTGATCGCGATCCAGTACAAACATGACATCAGGCGCTGTGGCAGCGATGTACTCAAAAGAAACCAGATTGCCATGGGCGCCTTTGGTGGCTTTCAGGCCTTTGGTCTCTTCTTCACTGGGGAAGGCTTCAGCAAAGCCAAACTCGTGAAACACCAGCGAAAATCGGCTGTTCTTATCGTACATGGCGATATTGCCACCATTATTCATGACCATCATGGCATTCAGCCGGGCCGCCTGAACCTGACTGTGCAGCGTTTCAAGCTCGCTGCCGGTCTTCTGAATCAGAGTTTCAACCTGCTCTTCACGATTAAACAGTTTACCCAGCATACGCCAGTTTTTCTGAGTGTCCTCCCAGTAATGGCCATCCATCGGGTAGAGCATGACGGTGGGGGCGATTCTGCTGAGGTCATCGTACAGACGCAGCATACGCGTTTCAGCAATAATGATATCCGGCTTCAGGGTGTAGATGGTTTCGTAATCCGGTTCCTTCAGGGAGCCCACATTGGTGCTGCTGTTCTCGTATTTTTTCAGATAATCCGGCAAAAGCCCCTGGGGCGTACCAACCGGCTGAATGCCCAGACTGTCCAGAATATCCAGGCTGCTCAATCCAAGTACCACCACCCGCTTTGGCGTGCCATCCAGAGTCACCGTTCCCTTATAATGATTGACTTCCAGAGCGTTGGCCTGAGCTGGCAGTACCATTGACAACATGAACATGCCGACCATAAAAACGGCAACTGTCTTTTTTATCAATCCCAGAATTGACGTCATGATGATCGGTGACTCCGCATAAAACCGCCAGTTTTGATGACAAGACAAGCTTAAAACTTAATCTTACTAAAAACGATTCGCATTAAATGATAATTATTCCTATTTAGCAATAGTGGACATCCCTTTCGTTGACCGATGTCACCAGAGCTCGGAAGCCAGATAAAGAAACGACCCGCTTTTTTATATCTTTTCAATATGTTGACCTTAATTGCGAATGAGAATAACTTTCATTCGCCTTTATATCAAGTACCCAACTTATCATCAGGATGTATTCTATGCAGCGGTTTATGGGGCGGCACAGTCTCTTGTTTTCAGCCATGGTAGTGGCTATGCCAGTAATGGCAGAAAACAGTCACTATGGCTCACCACTGGTATTCGATCAGGTGGTGGTCACGGCCACCAAAACTGAAAACAGCCTGGCCGATGCCCCGGCCTCCATGTCGGTGATTACCAGTGAAGAGATTCAGTCCCAGCCAACCCTGGCTCTGAACGATATCGTCAAACAGTCGGTGGGGGTCGAAAGCCGAAAAGAAGGCGGCCGGGCTGGCCGGGAAACCATCAGCATCCGGGGCATGAGCAGTGACTACACGCTGATTATGGTCAATGGCCGGAAAATGAGTTCTTCAAATGCTGTTGTCCGAGGTAATGACTTTGACCTGTCAGCCATTCCTCAGGACAGTATTGAACGGATCGAGATTATCCGTGGCCCCATGTCCGCTCTCTATGGTTCAGAAGCTCTGGGTGGCGTGGTGAATATCATCACCAAACAGCCTGATAATGAATGGCGCAGTACACTGAGCGGCGACTTCTCAACGCCAGGGGACGGTAATGGAGGTGAAGAAACCATTCTCGGCCTCAATACCGGCGGTGCCCTGATAGAAGACCAGCTGTATCTCAACCTCTCGATCAATAAAAGCGACCGGGATAAATGGCAACCCTACAGCGACAGTACTGGCTTCAGTTACGATCGCTCCACTGTCACGGCGCTGGAAGAACGGGACACCCTGAATCTGACCGGTGCCCTGAACTGGTTTATTAATGAGAACCAGGCATTGGATCTGGATATTGCCTATAGCAATGATAAACGTGAGGGCAATATTGAGTCTTCCAAGGGGCTGACGCCAACTGACCAGAAAGTAAAGCGTAACAGTGCGGCACTGACCCACAGTGGCGACTGGCACTGGGGAGAAACACAGCTGCGCTACTATCGGGAAGAAGTTAAGATCGGAGAACAGAATTTGTAACTATTCAGCACCCTTCATATAAATCTGGAATTTTCTGATTTTTCGACCATCATCTTATACTCAATTTTTCTAACAAATCTCCAGTATGGAACCAGACTTCCCAGCTACTCCGTTTACCGAAGCTCTCCTTAAAGAGAATGAAGAGCTTCGGACCGAGAATGCGCTTTTACGGGAACGTTGCAGCGAACTGGAAGAAAGGGTTAATAAAAACAGTCAAAACAGTAGTAAGCCACCATCGTCAGATGGTTATCAAAAGCCCAGTAAAAAAGGGAGTGATAAAGGTGATACATCTTCCAAAGAAGCCCCCTGCTCCTCACAGGAAACACCGAACCCCAAAAGCCTTAGACCATCTTCAGGCAATAAACCAGGTGGCCAGAAAGGTCATCAAGGCTCTTGTTTGAGACGTGTCGCCTTACCCGATTATGTCAGGCATCTGAAGGTTGAAAAATGTTGCTGTTGCCAGTCTTCGCTTATCGATATTAAACCCACCAAATACATTGAGCGACAGGTTTTTGATCCAGGTAGACCCGGAGAATTTGAAGTTACCGCGTACTGGGCAGACGTTAAAGTATGTCCTTGTGGTAAACGGAACACCGCTGAGTTTCCCCAAGGAGTGAAAGCCGCTGCTCAATACGGAGAAGTGACTCAGGCAATGGCTGTTCATTTAAACCAGTATCACTTCATCCCATATCACCGGGTGTCTGAGTATTTCAATACTATTTATTGCATGAGTGTCAGCGCAGGCTCTGTTGCCAATTTTGTTGCCTATACCCATGAGAACCTGGCCTCTACTGAGCAGAGTATCCGCGATGCTTTACAAGAAAGTCCGGTTGCAGGAGCGGATGAAACTGGCATGCGGGTTGACGGTTCACTGTGGTGGTTACACATTATGCGAGATGACCAATGGACGCTTTACTACCTCTCAGAAAGGCGAGGTTGTGAAGCAATGGATGCAATGGGCATCCTGCTGACTTTTGCAGGCATTCTGGTTCACGATCATTGGAAGTCCTACTTTGCCTATGCGGCAGTGCATGTGCTTTGTAATGCCCATCATCTGAGAGAGCTTCAGGGAGTTGTCGATAGGGATGCGAATAAGCTGGCTCTGCGGCTGATGAAATTGCTTACGCTCTCCTGGCACTTCTGCAAGAAATACAAAGCAGCCGGTCTGACTCAAATGCCTGGTGCAATACAGCTTCGCATTGAGACGATATACGACCAAATCCTTCAAAGGGCTCTCACGAAGGAAACCGCTTATATGGAAAAACAACGACAGGTGCTTGGACGTAAGAAGGTCAGGAATACCAAGGCCTACAACCTGTTCAAAAGGCTTATTGAGTTTAAGGTTGAAACGTTGCGCTTCATGTCGGACTTTTCAATTCCCTTCGATAACAATGGCAGTGAACGTGATGCCAGGATGGCCAAACTTAAGCAGAAGATCTCAGGCTGCTTCAGAAGCGAAGACGGAGGTACCATGTTTACCCGAATCCGAAGCTATTTATCATCTGCTAAAAAGCAGGGGTTGAACATATTTCAGGCGCTTCTTAAAGCGGTTCGAAATTACAACAATACGCCTTTGCTGGGTGCTGAATAGTTACCAGAATTTCACGGAAAACCAACGGGAATATGCCACTGAAACGACGGATACCATTGATGGCTCCGGGTCTACAGACATAGGAAACCACCGTCTGACGTTTGGCGGCGAGATCAGTAAAAACGAGCTGGATAATCCCCGTGACTTTCTGGAAACCGGTAAGGCTGATGTCACCGAGAAAGCGCTGTTTGTGCAGGATGAGTGGCAATTGGCCAAGACCTGGACACTTACCTATGGCACCCGACTCGACCACCATGAAAACTTCGGATCAGAATACAGCCCCCGTGCCTATCTGGTTCATAAGGTCACTGATAACCTGATCATCAAAGGAGGGGCTGGCAAGGCATTCAAGGCGCCTTCCCTGCGGCAATTAAGCGAAGAATACCGCCTGAGCAGCTGTAAGGGAGGCTGCTGGATCAAAGGCAACCCGAATCTGAAACCTGAAACCAGTACCAGTTATGAGCTAGCGTCCAATTACCGACAGGACACCTGGGAAATGGAAGCCGCCCTGTTCCAGAATGATGTCAAAAACCTGATTGAGCGTGATTTCGATAAACTGCTTGGCCAGGAGGATGGACGTGACGTCTACACCTACAAAAACACAGCAAAAGCCAAGATCAGAGGCCTTGAGTTGTCGGGTCGGATTGCCCTTACCCGTGCCCTCTCCCTGAACGGTAACTTCACTTACACCGATGCCAAGGATGAAACCACTGGTGAAGACCTGAACAATCGACCACGCCACAATGCCAATGTGAAACTGAACTGGCAGTCCATGGAGAAACTGACCACCTTTATCCGTGCAGGCTACACCGGTGACCAGTCACTGAACAGCACGGTGGATCTGAACGGATACTGGACTGCTGACCTGGGCGCCAATTACCAGATGACGGAATCGCTGACACTCCGTGCCGGTATCACCAACCTGACGGATAAGAGCCTTCCCCACAGCGCCGAAGTGCTGGGCTACAGCGAAGACCCAAGAACCTGGTATGCAGGCTTCACCGCTAAATTCTGAGATATAACGATGGTTTCAGTGGAGAGTTCCTCTGCTGAAACCTCGCTGTCTCTCCATACTGCGCATCAGTGAAGCGTTATTAATGAGTAGGGCTCACTCTCTTTTTGCTCTGGGCTGGAGGATAACGTCAACTCAACACGCCCGGAATCGATGCCAATCCTGTCCATCTCTTTTTTCAGGTAGTCGAACCGGGCCTTTTGTAATTTTCCTATTTGATCAGGCGCCTTTGGCCAATTTTTCAGCAACCACTGTTCGGCCTTTTGGACGCGTTGTTCTGGTGACTGTGCACCCACTTCAGGAATCTTCTGGTGCTGCCGTGTCGCCAGATACATCTGCTCCATTAACGTTGCCCGTACTTTGGGCGGAATGGAAGCGGCATCAGAAGGTTCCGCTGAACTTGTTGCGGAGTATAACTCCTGCAACGCCTCTTCCAGTTCATGACGAGACAGTTCTGGTCCGTCCTGAGATTCAGAGACATTCACATCAACCAATAGGGATAATTCGGGCCGTTGAGCCAGAACCTTTTTCAGGTATTCCAGGTTTGTGAGTGACAACTCCGTCAATGTCGCTTTTCCAGCTTCATGATGAAGCTCAGGTTTAAGTTCATGACCTGTCGACTGGGAAAGGTAGTCGAAGGGTTCACTGGCAATGGTCATAAAACGCTGCCCAATCGCCAGATAGATACGCTTAGGTAATGGCGTATCCGATTTACCGGGCTTAATGGAAAAAGGGACAACGGCTTTACCCGATGTATCCGTTATCAGGGCTTTTAATAAGTTGATGGATGAAATCGGCGGGTCATTTGAGATCTTCTTTGTCTTCCAGTCCGAAATATCAACCTGCCCCGCATGTTTCTGGCTGCTGTAGCTCAGATCAAACCGGGTGTCCTGCATAGTATAACCGGCAAAGACCGAGTATTGTTTTAAAGGCCCTGCCAGACGGGCATTGTTAAGCTGGAAGGTAAAATCATTATCAGAGCCGGATAATTGCCCACTCAACTGAACATTCCCGACATTGGCCAGTGCTGCATTCGCCTGATACTTCCAGATAGCTTTTTCCTTACCCTTCTTCAAAGCAGGCTTTGCAACCAAACTTCCATTTACGTTTTCAAATACCCAGGGAGAATGGCCACGTTCAAGTTCAAGGCGACTGTCGTTAATCGAAAGCGAAGTAATGACAGCAGGTAAGCTTTGCTGTAACTGAACCGGGAAGCGAATCACCTCTCCTGTCACTGTTTCGGGCACTCTCAGGTCAAGTCCTGAAACAGACAGTTCAGCGGTAGACTCCCCAGGATCATTGGCAACAAACAGAGCATTGTTCAGTTGCCACTGCTGCCATTCGGCAGACATTCCAGACAACTTTCCAGACAAGAGTAGCTGCCCACTTTGCCCTTCTGCATTGCCCTTCAAGATCAAGCCGTTTGGCTTATCCCAGGACAGTGATAATGCAGCACTCATTGTCCCTGAAAGACGGTCATTGGAGAGAAGCTCATTATCAAGCGCTGGCAATACCTTAAGGGGAATGGCCTTCATCAGCGTCGACAACGACAGATCGGCCAGCTGCAGCTCACCGCTCAGTAAACCCTCACTCACCTGATAAGAGCCAGCGAAATTCCAGTTTTCAGCACTATGGCTATCCAACTGAATCTTGAGTCTGTTGCCATCTTCTTTTGTGAGGGTCAGTTGATCAAAGCCAAGGGACTGCGCTATTCCAGTGACTGAGAGACGGCCGCTGTTGACGGACAGCACCTGGAACCAGTTGGGCAGGGTAAACACGATAAGGTCCGGATCAATCGCGATATTGGCACTGTCAAGTTCGATCGCACTGAGTGATTCGATGCTTTCACCCACCCAGGGACCCCACCAGTGGCGATAATTCAAAACAAAACTCAATCGCTCTGCACTGAGCTGAATGCCCTGCTCCTCGAACTCAACATCATTAACCGCAAGTGTTCGCTGCCATGGATCAAAAGCAATGTCTTTATCGATAAAGAGTTGCCCGGTCTGCTGATTCAGGCGGGTCAGCACCCGATCAGAAACCTGAGAAAACCAGAGCCACCCAGCCAGAAAGAGCCCCCCAAACAACAGGTAAGCGACCAAAGCGAATGGGTTAAGCAGCTGGCTCCTTTTGGTCGGCATGGTCAACTCTTCAAGAATGGAATAATACGATCAGCAGAGACAGTGCAGTATTCACCATCTCATGACTTCCTTAACAAAAGGAATGGTAAGCTTGCGCTTGGCACGCAGAGAAGCGCTGTCCAGTTTCTGCAACAAGGTAAACAGGTTGCCCATATCCCGGGAGCCGCGATGAATAATAAAACGGGCAACCTCATCACTCAGGTCAAAGCCACGGTAATGAGCACGGAGTTTCAGCGCTGAAACTTTGTCCCGGTCATCCAGAGGATGAACCTGAAAAACCATGCCCCAGCCCAGACGGGAAACCAGATCCTGAAGTTGAATACCCAAAGCCTTGGGAGGATTATCGGCCGCCACCAGAAAACGGGTCCGGGAGTCCCTGAGACGGTTAAACAGATCAAACAGCGCCTCTTCCCACTCATCGATACCGGCCACTTCGCCAATATCATCCAGGCAAACCAGCTGCAGTCGCTCAATGCCTTCCAGAAGCTTCGGGGAGTAGTAAACCAGCTCTTTCATCGGCAGATAAATGCTTCTGCCGCTGCGACGGTCTACCTGATGACAGGCGGCCTGAAGCAGATGACTGCAACCAACCCCTTTGGGGCCATAGAGGAAAATAAACTGTTCGGATTCGATGCCGGGAACCGATCTGTCCATATCCAGAAGATTGACCAACGTCTCGTTTCGCCCACTGTAGAAGTTGGCGAACGTGGCATCGTCTCTTAACTGGACACTGAGCGGTAGCTGCACAGGCAAACTCATAATGGACATCAAATCCGTAAAGGTAGTGTGAGTTCTCTTTTTCTGATCACTTCGTTACTGTCAATCGAACAGTTCCGCATACTGACAACAGAAACTGCAACGTTACAAAAGACAGGAACACAATAAAACCGTTCAATTATCAACCGGTATTGACGGATATCAATAGACCGGTCAATAAATCGATTTCAGCCCTATTTCGCAACCGCTTTTACCATATATAGACCGTTTTTTAAAAGAAAAAGAGTATGACAGCAAAAGTGTATCAGTCTTTCTCTTCAGCTGCTCCGGCATGATAAAGGTCACTGGCCTTATAGTTTCTATGCAGATGGCGCAAGAGTACCATAATTATTGCGGCCATGGGCAGAGCGATGAGCATTCCGACAAAACCAAACAGCTGCCCACCCGCCATCAAGGCAAAAATAACCGCTACGGGGTGCAGACCAATTTTATCACCCACCAGCAGAGGCGTCAGAACCCACCCCTCTAATGCCTGCCCCACCATAAAGACAACCACTACCAGCCCCATCCCCAGATAACCATCAAACTGGAAAAACGCGACAACCATTGCAGCAGCAAACCCCAGGACAAACCCCATGTAAGGGATTATGCTGGCCAGCCCTGCCAGCATACCAATCAGGATAGCGAACTGCAGTCCGATCATGGTCAGCCCCAGGCTGTATATGACCCCAAGCGCCAGCATGACCATCAGCTGCCCTTTAAGAAAGGCACCCAGCACTTCATCGCACTCATTCACCAGGGTCACCGCCACAGGCTCGACATTTCGTGGCAGCATCATTTTCAGGTTATCCACCATCTTGTCCCAGTCACGCAGCAGGTAAAAAGTCACCACGGGAATCAGGAACAGATTGGCCACAAACCCAATCAGCGCAATGGAGGACCTGGACACTGAAATCCCCAAACTGGCCAGCAGTCCACCGGCTTTCTGCCATTGCCCAGCCAGTCTTTTGGAGAGTTCACCAAAATCAAAAAGAGAAGGGTCAATCTCAATGTATTTTTGAATGTACGGAAGCGCATTTGTCTCAATCCAGGCTTCCCATACCGGCAGCAGGTGGATCACAGCCTTAATCTGATGGGCCAGTGTTGGAATCACCACCAGCAACGCCGTAATCAGTACGCCAAAGATCAGTAAAAAGACGCAAACCACAGCCAGAGTTCTGGACAGCCCTTTTGACTCGAGCCAGTCAGCCAGAGGGTCACCGAGATAAGCCAGCACCATACTGACGACAAAAGGCATCAGTACTGGCCCGAGAAAATGCACAACCAGGAAGAGTGCCAGCGCGACAATGGCAACCATATAGCGCTGATGAAGAGTAAGGTTCATCGTATGTGTCCTTGTGAAAAAGCGCCGTGCTGTCTAATGGCGTTTGCGGGCCCGGCATATCCCTTTTCGCCCCCACTCAACAACATACTGTAAACCACTGCCAACGGTAAACAGTGCAACCAGCGGCTGAAGAAGGATCACAGGCTTTGTATAGTTCAAAGCGGCTGAAACCAGGGCCGTCATTATCAGGCTGAGCTGAAGCAAAGTACACAGCTTACCCAGCAAACTGGGTTTAAACTGAATCGACCCGACAACCCACCGGTAAATAAAGGTTCCTGCAACAATGAGGACATCACGGCCAATCACCAGCAGCGTCAACCAGAGTGGGAAAACCTTAATGACGGTCAGTGATAGAAATGCAGTAACCAGAAGCACCTTATCCGCCAGAGGGTCCAGCATGGCACCAAAACGGCTTTGCCAACCATAACGCCTGGCCAGAAAACCATCCAGTGCATCCGATAACGCAGCAATGCCAAAAAGGGAAATGGTCCACACAGGCCTCTCCGACAGAATCGCCAGAGAAATAGGACCAGCTAACAGCAGGCGAATTATGGTCAATACATTAGGTAAATATTGAAACTTCACCGCAATACCCGACATCAGCTTCCGGAGCAAATGCCTTCTACCCGGGAAGCACCCTATTAATGAATGTGTATTTTTATTGTATTTATCAGACCGCATACCCTGCGGAGAAAGCGCCCTGTTCCAAAAAAGCGCTCATTGGCATCGATGCTGACCAGCATTCAAACCAGGAACACTGGTCAGGCATTGACCAAACCAGACTCATCGAGTCCAACGATAGACCAGTGCTGAAGGGGCGGTTGCCAGAGAGCCAGTATCACTGACACCCTGTGTGCCTTGAGAAACCGCCCGAAGATTACGACCCAGCGCCAGAGAGTCAGCAAGCTGGCTTTCAGAGCCATCAATCACCAGCTCCAACTCCACCGTAGTACCTGTCACCCGGTGAACAGCAACATCTCGGATGGCTGTCATGCGTTCAAGGTATTTGCTCAGGGCGGCGTAATCTTCCAGACTGGAGATATTCTCAACCATCAGCAGCGTCTTGCCACTGGCATCAGAGGCATTAATGGCATAATGCCGGGACAACGTCGTCCCCACCAGGTCAGCCGCCAGCTGGGTAACCCCAACGGCATCAAGGCCATTAACCGCCACAGACTGGCTGGCTCCACGGAATATCAGACTCAACCGACCATAAAAGAGTTCACCGTCCTGGGTTAAAGAACGTGATAATCGACCAGTCAGTATCGATTCAGAACCGTATCGACGGGATGCCTCCTGCAACTTGCCGGTAAAACCTCCCCAGACGTCAACGGTAGAAATGGCGGCTGCATCCTCAAAGTCCATTAATGGGAAGAGCAGAGGCAGCCCCCGGCCCTGAAAGCTCTCGGCAAACACCGTAGGAAAGGATCCTGAGGCATTGATGATGGAACGTCGGCCGCCATCTTCCACTGCCAGCCATACCAGTGTGGATGGACGGCTCTGCCCCCAGATGGCAACACCGGCACTGCGCAACAACCGGTTTATCGCTTTCTCGTCAAACGCCGCCTGAAAGTACTGCTGACGGTTCCCGGATGAGTCATCAGTACGGAAACCAAACTTACGGATGTACGTTTCCGGCTTACCCAGCGCCGTCTGAACCACACTGTTTGAAAGCACTTCGCGCTGCCCGGCCACTTTCACCAGCACATTGGCCAGAGCCTGACTCATCGCGTCGGCCCGCTCCTGATAACCCTGTCCGGCGACAGGCACGGCCTGACTGTATATCCCCTTAACCGTTGCCGCTTTGGCCATTCCAGGCAACACAGCCAGCACCAGCAGAGCAAACGCCAGACAGAGAGAATTACCCAGTGAACGAGTTGACATGGGCATAAATAGGCTCATCAAATGTTGATAGTAAGCGTTGCATCGCATAGCCACAGGCATCTAAGAAATCCTGTACGTAAAAATCAAATGAATGTAATTCTGCCATAAATCACACAAAAAATACTGCATTTACCAACACGTCGAGCCATAACAGGCTAAATCCTCCGCGGTTACCCGCCAGGCATACCTGACGAGGTTCTGTTGACATAAGATTCCTTTCTCAGCTCAAGCCAGAATATTTCTGGCTAGGCGCAAGGACGCAGGAATACCTGTGTCTTTCAAGTTCTTGTAACGACGACAGAAGTATTCTGGCTTGAGCCCTTCAGGTGGTCAGTAAAGCCGCCTTCCAGCATCGTTGAACTGGTTTGATGTAGAACCACTACACCTGCACCAGTTCGCCTTGTGGAATACGGCTTTACTGACCACTGAGTTTGGAACCTTATGTCAACAGAACCTAGTACTGATTTACCAAAAAAACGACCCGACATAGGCGACAATTCGGCAACAGCATTGCGATAAATACCGCACCCTCCTAGAATAGCCGCCTTCATCCACCCAAACCGTTTTGGACTGAACACAGCCTCAGGCCCGTGAGCAGTCCAGATTAAAAATACTACTGGCATTGCCGGTTGTAGAAAGCTCTGGCAACAAGCGGATTCATATCTATGAACAAATCGGATTCCACAACCTCCCTGAGTTACAAGGATGCCGGTGTCGATATCGACGCTGGAAACGCTCTGGTTGAGCGAATTAAACAGGTTGCAAAGGCCACTTCCCGCCCTGAGGTGATGGGTGGCCTGGGAGGTTTTGGAGCGCTCTGCCAGCTGCCAACCGGGTATAAAGAACCGGTTCTGGTTTCAGGCACCGACGGTGTTGGCACCAAACTGAAGCTGGCCATGGACCTGGGCATGCATGACGACATCGGCATCGACCTGGTGGCCATGTGCGTCAACGACCTGCTGGTCTGTGGAGCGGAGCCGCTGTTCTTTCTGGACTATTACGCCACCGGCAAATTGAATGTGGACGTGGCAGAACGTGTGGTGACCGGTATTGGCAAAGGCTGTGAACAGTCTGGCTGCGCCCTTATTGGTGGAGAAACGGCTGAAATGCCGGGCATGTACCAGGGTGACGATTACGACCTGGCCGGCTTCTGTGTCGGCGTGGTAGAAAAGTCGGAAATCATTGATGGCAGCAACGTCTCCGCTGGCGATGTGCTGATCGGTTTAAAATCCAGTGGACCGCACTCCAATGGTTACTCACTGATCCGCAAGGTTCTGGAAGTGGCCGGTTCCGACCTCAATGCCACACTGGAAGGCAAACCGCTGGCTGAGCACCTGATGGCGCCAACCCGTATTTACGTCAAATCACTGCTGCAGCTGCAGAAAGAACTGCCTATTCATGCCATGGCCCACATTACCGGGGGCGGCCTGCCAGAGAACCTGCCACGGGTAATCCCACAGGGCTGTCGTGCGGTTATCGACACGCAGAGCTGGGAAATCCCGGCCATCTTCCGTTTCCTGCAGGAAAAGGGCAATATTGATGCCTTTGAACTGTACCGCACCTTTAACTGCGGCATTGGCATGGTACTTTGCATTCCTGCCAGCCATCAGGAACAGGCAATGCAGCGCCTGTCAGAACTGGGCGAAGAGAGCGTCATTATTGGCCATATTGAAACCGCCGACAGCGAAAGCGATCCTGTCGTTTTTCAATAACTGGAACTTTTAAGATTCCTACCTGACCAATATCTGGCCTGTGCAATAGTAATATCGCTCAGGCCTAGGAGGCTGTCGGACTTAACCGACCGTAGCGAGAAAAAGTCCGGTTTGAGCCAGTTTTTATGCTGATTTGAGGTGAATAGTGGTTCTATTCAACGAAAAGCAGCATAAAAAATGGCCAAATCCGGCCTATTCGCAGTAGGTCAGTGTTAAGTCCGACAGGCTCCTAGCGGATTCCAATCATAAAACCATCGAAAACATTCAGGAAACAGCAGTGAGCGAGAAAAAGCGAGTTGTCGTTCTGCTATCAGGAAACGGCAGTAACCTTCAGGCACTTCTGGATCAAGAACATAACTACAGTTATCAAGTTGTCGGGGTCATCAGCAACGTACCAGAGGCTTATGGGCTGGAAAGGGCCAGACAGCACAAAGTGGCAGCCCTTGGCCTGGACTACAAGGTCTTTTCGTCCCGGGGCGCCTTTGACCAGAGGCTGGTTGAAGAGGTTAAACGATTTGACCCGGACCTGGTGGTCCTGGCCGGTTATATGAAAATTCTCAGCCCCGAGTTTGTGGAAAAATTCGCCGGTCGACTGATCAATGTTCACCCATCCCTGTTACCTGATTACAAAGGCCTCGGCACCTACCGCCGGGTGCTGGCTGATAAAAAGCCAAAACATGGCTGCACCGTTCACTTTGTCACACCAGAGCTGGACAGTGGTGCCCATATCATTCAGGCTTCACTTAATGTCGAGCCCACCGATAATGAAGAGAGTCTGAAACAGCGTGTTCAGGCCATGGAACACCAGATTTATCCCCTTGCTGCACACCTGATCACGTCCGGCAGGCTTCAGCTGAAAGGGGATAAAGCGGTACTGGATGATCACCCTATTGACCCGCTGGGCTACCAACTGCAGGAAAACGCCCTGGAACTGGCATGATTAATCAGGTTCAACCATTTTTTCATCTCCACAAAACGAGCATGAAAAGCGTGATGGCTACCCGCCTCGGCCTGCTCAACGCGTGTGCTTTGAGAGCAGTACTTGCTGTGTCGTTACTGCCCGTGGGACAGGCAGGTGCTGCCTCGACAAACCCTGCGCAAAAACCTGCCAGCGTGAAAACCCCTGCTTTCACGCTCAAGCCCTACTCTGCAAGCTACAAGGCATCCATCAAAGGTGTCCCCTTTGGCGGTTCTGGCGAACGCTCCCTGACCAGAAATGCGGACGGCACCTGGACGCTTGAGTTCAGTGCCGATGCGGCGTTCTTTGGAATGAAAGAAACCAGTCACTTTGCCAGTGAAGGTACGCAGCTGGTCTCCAACCAGTACGTTCAGCAGCGTACAGGGCTTGGCAAAAAGCCAACGGAATACGCTACCTTTGACTGGGCCAGCAACAAGGTGAACTGGCAACAGGGTGACCGCCAGTGGTCGATGGACCTGAAACCGGAAACACTGGACAACCTGAGCTATCAGCTGAAACTGCGCATGGACCTGGCGGCTGCCCATGGCCAGCCGCTCAGCTACGACGTTGCCGATGATGACGAAGTCTACCAGCGCAAATTCATTATCGAAGACGAAGAGACCTTAAAAACCGACCTTGGCAACCTGAAAACCGTCCGGGTAAAAATTCAGCGCAAGAGCGACAATCGCGCCACCTGGATCTGGTTTGCCAAAGATTATGATTACTTCCTGGTCAAGCTGCTGCAGGAAGAAAAAGGCACGGCCTACACCATTGAGATCAAAGAGGCTTCCATTGACGGCAAGCCACTGAAGAAGAAGCAGACGACAAAATTGTCCGAACGCCCCAAACATCCCTGAACACCATCAATCCAATTTAAAAAACCTGAAGGAGCCTGAAGTGCGATTTCTTCACACCATGCTGCGTGTCGGTAACCTTGATCGATCCATCCAGTTTTACACTGAAATTCTCGGTATGAAACTGCTGAGAAAACACGATAACGAAGAGTACAAATACACCCTCGCCTTTGTTGGCTATGCCGATGAGTCTGAACAAGCCGTCATCGAACTGACCTACAACTGGGGCACTGAAAAGTACGACCTGGGCAATGCCTTTGGTCACGTTGCCCTGGGTGCGGATGATATTTATGCCACCTGCGATGCCATCCGTAAGGCCGGTGGCAAGATCACCCGTGAGCCCGGCCCGGTTCTCGGTGGTTCTACAGAGATCGCGTTTGTCGAAGATCCGGATGGTTACAAAATCGAGCTGATCCAATCCAAAGCCGCTTCTGAAGGTCTTAACGGCTAGTCCTGAAAGCGCTAATCATCGTACAGCGTACACACCCTCACCCTGAGGGTGTTTCAAACCCTGAATCACAAAGACACGAAGACACAAAGGAAGCTTTTTTATTGCCTGAGCGTGGCTCAGGTAAACTCAGGAAGACCTTCGTGTCTTTGTGCCTTTGTGGTTCCCTGCTTCTAACGTCTTTTTAAGACACCCATGTTCTAACAAATCACGACTGAACGCAGTGATGGGTCATTAGCCCTACTTCCTTTACCGTTGAAGTGAGTGGTAAATTAGTTCTGTGGTTGAAGATCCTGACAATACGTCAGGCACTGCCACGGAACTAATAAACGACATGGATGCCACGATGCCACGTCTTCGCAATCTCATCATACTGACTGCGTTATCATCTCCGCTGATCACCAGCTGCTCGACGGAGCAGGCGACCAGCTACGCCGCCAATTACGTCACCAAAGCGGCACTGAAGGAGCTTGGCCCTGCCGGTGATGCGATTTCCATTGGCATGGACCTGGAAAAAGACGTGATTGGTTTTGAGGCGCTGGTGCGTATCTTAATCAAGGAAGCCAGGGTGACCTGGGGGGATGAAAAAAAGGCGAGCAGCAAAGAGTATGTGAAATACACCAACCACTACCGAACCCGGGTATTTGTTGATTTTGAAACCGGTAAGGTGCATGTGGAAACCCTGGATCGCAACGACTTGCGAAAAGCGATCGCCGCGATTCTGCTGACGCCCTATGCGCCTGAACAGGTGGACCTGTTCAGTGACAAAGACGTGCCGGTGGGTGAAGAACCCATGCTCTATGGACAGGTGCTGGACCATGATAATCAGCCCATTCGCTGGCAATGGCGTGCATTACGATACGCTGACCATCTGATTCAAAACGATCTGATCACCCGGCAATCGTCAAAAGGCCGTGTGTATGCCGTTGACTTTGACCTGGTGGAAGACCACCTGTCCAAACGGCAATACCAATACGCCAGCCTGGTTCGAAAATACTCGCGCATTTACGATGTTGAAGAGAGCCTGATCTACGCGGTAATTCGCACGGAAAGCAGCTTTAACCCTTATGCCGTCAGCTCATCCAACGCCTATGGCCTGATGCAGATTATCCCGAAAACCGCCGGGCGGGATGTGTTTGATAAAGTGAAAAACCTCCCCGGCCAGCCCAGCAAAAACTGGCTGTTCCAGCCCCATAACAATATCGATACCGGCACGGCGTACCTGTCACTGCTGGAAAATCACTACCTGAAAAACATTCGAGACCCACTGTCCCGCAAATACACGATCATCTCCGCCTATAACGGCGGCGCAGGTAATGTGTTTGCCACCTTTGACCGCAACCGGGACCGCGCCGTGCAGAAAATCAACGGCCTGAAACCCAGCCAGGTGTATTGGGCGCTGACACAGCGACACCCGCGAGGGGAAAGCAGACGCTACCTGGAAAAAGTCTCTACAGCTCAGAAGGATTTTTATAAGGGGAACATCTAAATACAAGACAATGGATTAATAATAGAGAGATTTCTTTAATTCAAACTTCTTATTTGATACGTTAGTTCGGTTTTTTATTATCAACGGTGCAGATATCGCTTATTTTTTCACCAAAAAATGGTTGTTGAACTGTTTCATATTGGCTACCTGATGTCAGTAAAAGGCAAAAGCACAAGTGACGGGCGGTAGCGTGCCTGGTGGTTACTCTCAATAGGCTGTATGAGCAGACAGTTATAATAATACATCGGTGATTTTGCTGAATTTCGAGAGTATATAGCGTACCCACAATTCTCGATAAATAGCGGCAAATAATTTACCGATATGTTTTTAAAGAAATAATTGTAGCCTCTGGATCTTTATCGCGAATCTTGATTCTCGATTAATACCAATTCTCACTTTGTCAGAACTCGGCTAGTACGGCTCAATTAGGTATTGCACTAAAAATGGATAATTTTCAATCAGTTGAAAGTTATAAAGCGAACTCATTCGTGCGGATGTTCAAAGTGAAAAGCGGAATTCGCACTAATAAGCGTTACATTTCTAAAGGAACATTATGCATAACTTCAAAGTTGCAGTAGCGCAAATTCCTTCAGTTAAAGGGGATGTCAATAAAAACATTGAAAGTCACCTCAAAGCAATAGATGTTGCAGTTGAGCATCAAACTTCGATAGTTATTTTCCCAGAACTATCTTTAACAGGTTATGAGCCAGAATTAGCTTCCGATCTAGCATTTGTGAAAGAAGACGAAAGGCTTCAAGCGTTCGTATCAGCCGCATCAAAGAGTGACATTTGGATTGTGGTCGGAGCACCTCTGAAAATTGGTAACGAGATTTATATAGGTTCAATCATCTTTAGCCCTGATGGGGATGTTTCAACCTACTCTAAGATGAATCTTCATTCTGGTGAGGAAAGGTTCTTCTCCGTAGGTAAAGAACCAGAAGTGCTGGAGATAAATAACCATAGAGTTGCGCTTGCCATCTGTGCTGATACAAACAACCCTTTACATGCTCAAGCTTATGCAAAAGTGAGAGCGACAGTTTATGCTGCTGGTGTACTGGGTGCTCTCTCTGAATGATTGAAACAATAGTGCTCTATTTTCACAGCTACTATGGGAACACCACTCATAATAGTTAACTGTCATGCCCGCTTCTGTTATTTCCAGCTCTACCAAAAGCATCGTTTTGCAAATTGAAGTTTCTATAGATTCAGGCAACATGCTGAATCTTGAAGATAGTTTACAGCGTGCACTCAATGAAGCCGGGCAGCTTGGAACAAAAGAGTTATTGGGGCTATTTGAATCACCCAATAAAGAACCTATCGTCGTTAATCAGCAGAAGTGGAACTACAAAGGAAAGGTTCTTAAGCACTATGAAACCTTATACGGTCGTATACCTTTGGAGCGCTCCGTATATCAGGGTGTCAGAGGTGGCAGTACTCTGGCAGCACTTGATCTTCGTGCCGGTATTATTGGTTCAGCTACCCCCAAATTTGCCAAGTCTATCGCCTGGAAATACAGCCAGATGCCAGCGCCTGCGGTAAAAGAAGATTTTGAGACCAACCATCAAAGGACGCTTTCAAATTCTTATATCAAGCATTTATCGGACAGAGTAGGTGCATTAATTGAAGACCAGCAAGACACTCACTACCACCTTCCTCCACTAAAAGAGCCTGTTGAAACAATAGCCATTGGTCTGGATGGAACCTGCATGCTGCTTTGTGAAGAAGGCTGGAGGGAAGCCATGTGTGGGACATTGAGCCTATATTCTGCAGATGGAGACAGGCTCCACACGATATATACAGCCAGTTCGCCAGAGTATGGTAAACAAAGCTTTATGAGCAAGCTCGACGAGGAGATTGCAGATCTAAAACGACTCTACCCAAATGCCACATACATCGGGGTAGCTGACGGGGCTAGAGAAAACTGGAGTTATTTGAAACAACATACCTCTGGGCAGATACTCGATTTTTATCATGCATCTGAATATTTAGCTGGAGCAGCGGAAGCACTGTTTCCAACCAGTAAGGCGAAGCGACACCAGTGGCTTGAAGACAGGCTACATAGTTTGAAAAACAAGCGTGGAGCAGCCAAAAAAATCCTTCAGGAAATTGAATCAGCCGAGCTCCCGAAAAAGACAATCGCACTGACAGAGAAGCGCTACAAAGCTGTGAGCTATTTTACAAACAATCACCAGTTAATGAATTATCATCAGGCGCTTAAACGCCATTGGCCAATAGGTTCAGGAGTTACTGAAGCGGCTTGTAAGACTCTGGTAAAGCAACGATTATGTGGTTCTGGAATGAGGTGGAAAGCAACAGGAGCGGAAGTGCTTTTGACAACAAGAGCACTGATCCAGAGTAAGGGGCGCTGGGAACAACTTTGGTCTGAGTTCATGACTGGAAAGGTTGAAGCTAACCTATGAGTCAGTTATCAAATTGAGAGAGCACCCGGTGTACTTATAACTGACGGTGGGTATTCTTCAGATACTGAGAAACTTCAATCCTATGCAATTGAGCACGATATGTTGGTTGTCATGGCAAATCACAACAAACCTACAGGTGGCTGGCAACCGATAGGTAAAAGTGCAGCATGGGATAAAAAGGGCCTTTTATCAGCTGCCAGTGAAGAAAAAGATGCAATTGTTATCTCACAGCAAAACAATGGAACTTGGGAATCCCGAGTAATCGAAATGTAACAAGTAAATCCAGGTGACGTCTACGGCGCACCTGATTTAGGCGTTATGTGCTAGGGCAAGTTTTGAGGGTAACTGCTCAAACCCCATAGGCAAAATCGCTCATTTTCCAAACATGAACCTTGGTATCACTGGCCTGTAGCCGATTGAGCTGCAAATTTACCTACACTTTTTGAGCAGTTACTTTTGAGGAATCATCTATGAAACCATCTCCAATTAAAGACGAAATCACTTTTGAAGATTTTGCCAAAGTTGATATTCGAGTTGGCACAATCATTAATGTCGATGAAGTGGCTAAGTCTGACAAGCTGATGAAGCTGACTGTAGACTTTGGTGATCATACTCGTTCAATTTTGGCGGGTATTAAGCAAGAACGCGAAAATCCAAAGGAGATTGAAGGTAAACAGGCTTTATTTGTTGTAAACCTACCAGAGAGAAAAATGGCTGGTGAAATATCCCAGGGTATGCTTTTTGACATCGGCTATGAAGACAAGTTACAACCATGTTTAGCGTGCCCAGAAACTAAAATACCTAATGGTACAAAAGCTGGATAGCGCACATAACAAGTACGTCGTGCGGACAATGTACTTCCCCCGTTTTAGTGGACACTAAAATCCGACTTGAATAGGGGGCTTTATGTTTTTTGGAACAAACCGCCCAAACAATCATCAATTAACCTTATAACAACTTGCTAAGGTTTAATATCCCAAGAAACATAATTAGGACTTTCGCATTGACAGGCAGCTGTAAAAATTGCTAGATCAGCAAAAAATAGCGGATGTCGTCGTGCGTAGAAAGATAACAAGACCTACAACAGCTGGGTGTGATTTGCCGAAATATACAGGGTTTCTATTGTGTGAGCCGAAATCAGCAACCTGTACTCGCCTTAGTGAGATCGGAGATATGTCACACCACAGCGTTAACCGTTTTCTACAACGTGAAGACTTTGCTCCCAATGACCTTTTCATGGAAGTAGCCGCAAGGCTGATTCTTGATGGGGGCACGCTATCGGTTGATGATACGGTGCTGGATAAGCCGTACAGTAACTACACGGCATTCATCGGCTATCATTACTCGGGCAAGCATCATAAAGCCGTCAAGGGCATTAATCTCATAACGCTCTATTACACCGATATCAAAGGCTATAGCCTTCCTGTCAATTTCCGTATCTATGACTCTGCGGACGGAAAGTCCAAAAATGATTATTTTCTCGAGATGCTGAAAGAAGTACTTGTATGGGGCTTACGACCTGCATTTGTTACGGGGGATTCCTGGTATAGCAGTGCCGCAAACCTGAAGACTGTGAAAAACAACGGTCTGGGTTTTATGTTTGCCGTTAAAAGCAACCGTACTGTTTCTATCCAAAAGGGTGACTACCAACAAGTGCAGAGCCTGGAGATTCCTGAAGAGGGAATAACCGTTTGGCTACGTAATTTTGGTTCTGTGCGTTTGTACCGGACGCGGCTAAAAAACGAGCTGCGCCATTACGTCGTCTACACACCCCATGCTGGATCAGAGGTATCACCACAGGTAGGCTTTAATGAACTTCACCTGCACCATTGGGCGATCGAAGAGTATCACCGGGCGCTGAAACAACTCTGCAGTATTGAGCGCTTTCAGGTGAGAGGAAAGCAGCAGGTCAGGAACCATATTTTTGCCTCTATCTTTGGGTATGCCTGCCTTCAGGCCAAGAAAGTATCTGAATCTCTCAGTAGCATCTATCGCGTTAAGAATGATGCGCTCAAGGATGCTATTTGGGACTTCATTAAGAGCTTCTCTGATGGTAAAGACTGGCTGAGACCATCTTTTATCAGAGCTGTCAATGCGTAAGTTCTATATTTTATTTATAGGATGGCTCGGATGAACTTAACGACGATGAGAGCATCTAAACGCGCTCTGACGTCAAGGTTGTTATTTTCAGTATGGAATGCACAGCAACTGGCACACCATCCCGCGAACCTCCATACCCTATGGAAAACGCCGAAGCCATGGGCATGTCAAAACCCGTGCACTTTAATCAGCACAGATGCTCCAAAAGTACACCCGGCCTGCAACATGGCCATATTCCTACCAGCACCGACAACCAGGGACACGTACCAGAAAAAAAACTGGGTGCTGCAGCGGAGCTGGCCATTTACGGAGAGCAGACCGTGATGGGGGATCCCAATAAAGGGGTAAGCACAGCAAAAAGATACTTATCAGTCAAAATGAGAGAGTTTCAGGCATACCCAGAGACTTGCACCTGTAGGATCGAAGAAGCCGAGCAACAAGCCTGCAATTCTATAATTGATGAACTGGAAAAACTGCAATTTGATTTAACGTTTCTGAGATTAAATGGAGAGTACCGACGTTTTATTAGCTGCTCAGACTTCGTGAAATCAAAATTATTGGTCAATAACGGAACGGTGATTCAACTGGATGTAAAGACACGCCTGATTGCTCTAAACCCTTACTACACTCAATTGTCCACCCTCTGTTCATACCGACCTACTGAAACATCAACCGACGAACATCTGAAGACAGTACTCAAACGCCTGACAGAATTAGTTGATAAGACACTGGCGTTTAACAGACAGCTTTTTCTCGCATTTTCAGCCGAGGCTAAAAAGCAGGATGTCACTTCCCCCTATATAGAGACCCCCCTTCCGCATATGCATGCCATTACAAGCCGGGACAAGATGATCAGAACCTGTGTCCCCTTCACGTTCGTTGATACCGAATTATCGGCCATAGCGGGTGATCAACACCTGTGGTTTAAAAGAGGAAAACAGTACCCCTGTGCCGTTAAACCAGGAACATTGGCCTGGGAAAAGTGCATGGGCGACAAGCCATACTCCACCATTGATACGGAAGGGGTTATCTACACACCAGCTCAATTGCCCGGTGTAAATCCATGCTTTTCTCTTGATGAGTGAAGATTTTTATCCCTATTTTAGAAATAGATTTCGTCAAAATAAGGGGCAGATCTTTCATTGTGCATTAATAAAGAACCTGCCCCATGCCCTCACTTCCCTTATACAATATCAGGCAAGCTTCACCATTAACTGGCTCCTTAACTTCATGAACCATCTTCTGAAGCAATTCCCACTCAGGTGATCACCAGTAGCCGTTGTCGATACGTCTGTGCAGAGAAAATCAGCTACCCCCCAGGGAAGCGTGGCGTACACCCTCTATTTTTGCACCTGCTGAAAGGCTTGTTAGTACTGATCTCAGTTTACGTACTTCACTCTCTGCTGTTGATATTTTATTAAGCATCAGCGTCCGCTCGGCTTTTAAACGGCGATTTTCCTGTTTAAGAGAATCCGCTTTTTTCTGTTCATCCTGAAACGCAAACTTCACCAGATTCTCTGCCAGCCGGTCTTTTTGGTGGAACAGTGCATTCTCTTCCCGAAGTATTTGAAGCTCCTGTTCAAGTTCGCCGACTGTTTTTGATAGCTGACGGTTTACGTTGAGTGCTGTATTTAAAAGAGCCTGCGTTTGTATTTGTTGATGCTCAACGCTTTTTTTGCTCCTTTGCAGTTCAGCGACCTGGCACTTTAAGTCATTGATCGTAACTATTCAGCACCCTTCATATAAATCTGGAATTTTCTGATTTTTCGACCATCATCTTATACTCAATTTTTCTAACAAATCTCCAGTATGGAACCAGACTTCCCAGCTACTCCGTTTACCGAAGCTCTCCTTAAAGAGAATGAAGAGCTTCGGACCGAGAATGCGCTTTTACGGGAACGTTGCAGCGAACTGGAAGAAAGGGTTAATAAAAACAGTCAAAACAGTAGTAAGCCACCATCGTCAGATGGTTATCAAAAGCCCAGTAAAAAAGGGAGTGATAAAGGTGATACATCTTCCAAAGAAGCCCCCTGCTCCTCACAGGAAACACCGAACCCCAAAAGCCTTAGACCATCTTCAGGCAATAAACCAGGTGGCCAGAAAGGTCATCAAGGCTCTTGTTTGAGACGTGTCGCCTTACCCGATTATGTCAGGCATCTGAAGGTTGAAAAATGTTGCTGTTGCCAGTCTTCGCTTATCGATATTAAACCCACCAAATACATTGAGCGACAGGTTTTTGATCCAGGTAGACCCGGAGAATTTGAAGTTACCGCGTACTGGGCAGACGTTAAAGTATGTCCTTGTGGTAAACGGAACACCGCTGAGTTTCCCCAAGGAGTGAAAGCCGCTGCTCAATACGGAGAAGTGACTCAGGCAATGGCTGTTCATTTAAACCAGTATCACTTCATCCCATATCACCGGGTGTCTGAGTATTTCAATACTATTTATTGCATGAGTGTCAGCGCAGGCTCTGTTGCCAATTTTGTTGCCTATACCCATGAGAACCTGGCCTCTACTGAGCAGAGTATCCGCGATGCTTTACAAGAAAGTCCGGTTGCAGGAGCGGATGAAACTGGCATGCGGGTTGACGGTTCACTGTGGTGGTTACACATTATGCGAGATGACCAATGGACGCTTTACTACCTCTCAGAAAGGCGAGGTTGTGAAGCAATGGATGCAATGGGCATCCTGCTGACTTTTGCAGGCATTCTGGTTCACGATCATTGGAAGTCCTACTTTGCCTATGCGGCAGTGCATGTGCTTTGTAATGCCCATCATCTGAGAGAGCTTCAGGGAGTTGTCGATAGGGATGCGAATAAGCTGGCTCTGCGGCTGATGAAATTGCTTACGCTCTCCTGGCACTTCTGCAAGAAATACAAAGCAGCCGGTCTGACTCAAATGCCTGGTGCAATACAGCTTCGCATTGAGACGATATACGACCAAATCCTTCAAAGGGCTCTCACGAAGGAAACCGCTTATATGGAAAAACAACGACAGGTGCTTGGACGTAAGAAGGTCAGGAATACCAAGGCCTACAACCTGTTCAAAAGGCTTATTGAGTTTAAGGTTGAAACGTTGCGCTTCATGTCGGACTTTTCAATTCCCTTCGATAACAATGGCAGTGAACGTGATGCCAGGATGGCCAAACTTAAGCAGAAGATCTCAGGCTGCTTCAGAAGCGAAGACGGAGGTACCATGTTTACCCGAATCCGAAGCTATTTATCATCTGCTAAAAAGCAGGGGTTGAACATATTTCAGGCGCTTCTTAAAGCGGTTCGAAATTACAACAATACGCCTTTGCTGGGTGCTGAATAGTTACCATTGATCAATAGTGCGTTTTGGCTGGCTATCTGCAATGTCTCTGGTGTTGATGCCCGTGATGACGGTTCTGGCACCTCATCCAGCCTCTCCTCTCTCTCCATGATCCAGTTGATGGTCAAAGGGGGCTACCTGATATTCTGAAGATGGCACATGCCCAATTGAAAGTTCAACAGAATCATCTGAAGCAGAGGACGAGTCGTGACCCTGCAGGTGCTGACAGGGCAGCCATGGAAAAATGTCCTGAGGGGATACGCACTGCATCATTGGCAAATCATCTTCTGGATATTGTTCTTTCTGGATGACAACTGGTGGCAGGTTTGGACGAATATCGAGAGGCGTTGGGGTATCAGGCCACACAGGAGAGGTTTCTTCCTGCTTAATCTGCTCCGGTGAACTCAGTACCGAAGAGGACGGGCATGGTGAAGGAGTAGAATGACTGTCTGTCGTTGCTTCAAGACTGCTCCATAGGCTTTCATCCGTACTGGTGAGCTGCTCTCTTTCACGGCAGTGCAACTCATATTCAAGAAGCTCTGAAACGGACTCTGCAAACCAGGCTGGCTGAGCATGATTGAATGTTGAGCACAGTTCTCCCGGGGTTTGTCCCGTATTTTGTGTGATTGAGGAGCTAACCTGGCTATCGCAGCTGGCAGAGTCTGTAAATGATTGTGATGAGTCAGCAGCCACTGTTTTTTTATCGTGTAAGTCAGATTTCATATCACCAGGAGAAATGTTGATATTTTTTTCAGGTGGATGTACTGCTACATTTACTCCTGAAGGTGATTTTTGATTCAGCGGGGTTCTTAATACAGTTAATTTCTTTTTCTCAGAAATGAAGGATAGATACTTCTGAAGAGTAGTGCGTTCACTTTCTCCCTTAGAGTCGGCCCCTGAAATAGAGCATCTCAGCTCTGTAATCAGCGTTCGGATTTCACGGCGACGACGGTTTTCATTTTGATTTTTTATTGCACTATTTGCATTTTCTGAAGTTTCATTTTTTTTCCTATTTATTTTAATTCTACTGGGTGCAGGCACAGATTGAAGCCCTGCTTTTTTTGTGGTTCCAATGCATGTCAACAATAATTGTCTTTTAGAAAGCTTTCCCTCTATGTGGATTTTATCTCTGATTGCATGTTCGATGTCATCATATAGCTGGGCTAAGCCTTTTCTTCTTTCCTTTTCTCTGATAGCGTTTATTCGTCTCTCCAGCTCTTTGTCTTTTGTTTGATCTGTTACCTTACTTTTGTTCGTTCTGCCCCTGGTATGGTATTCATGAAAGAGGTGTTTTCTTTCCTGCTGACCTTTGTCCAGTTCCTGTAATTCCTTTTTCTGGCATTTGGTTTTATTTTTTGAAGACGCTGCGTGTGTTTTTTTCTGTTTTTTTCTTGATGCATCGCTATCAAGTCTTAAAGAGGCTGATTGATGAGCGTCGAATGCTTCACCATTTCCAGCTTGAAGGGAACCAGAGAACGTTTTTATATTCTTGTCGTCAAACAAAGGCTCCTCTTTTATCTCAAAAGATGGACTCCTATTATGCGCTATTGGCCACGCTGCCTGCTGTTGACTGTAGCAATGGTCCCCGGAGACCGTAAGCATTGTTAAGGCTTCTGATCCCTGAGAGCCCTTACTCACAAACTGGCGATTATCAGCGCTGAATGAAGGGTTTGTACTTCGTTCATCCGGCATATACCGGGTTGGGGGAATGACCGAGACTGTAGACATTGATGTCCCTGCTTCCTGATGGGGTTCTGGGAGCAGTGCAAGCACAGGAGAGAGTGGTTGATAGATTTTAGAGGAAGTGCCATCCATTTAATAACCCTTAATAGCTTTTAATTGCCTGTTGTAAGTAAGAAAATCAGGGGTTTTCGAATCAGCCGTTTTCTGGTGTATTGAGAACCTCTTTGCCTGAATTAAAATTAATACTTTCGTCTTTGAAATAATCAGAAATAAAAGTAGTCTGTATTTATATGAAAGGATAATTTTTAATTAGTATTTTTCTGCACTTTATCAATAGAGGGAACGCATCATCTATCAACCTTTTATTCCATAGCCTGTAAATAACAACTAAGAACAAAATTGCCTTTAGATAATGGTTAAGAGAAATAGCGAAAGAAACCCACAAGAATTGTCTTTTTCCAGCTCAACGCCTTCCTTAAGCATCAGAAAGCCCTGCGTTTAGCAGGGCTTTATACGATTAACTGAGCTTACGGCCTTTATTCGCCGCAATTCTTAACCGCAGCGCATTTAACTTGATAAAACCTTCAGCATCTCCCTGATTATAGGCACCGGCATCGTCCTCAAAGGTCGCAATGTTTTCATCAAACAGTGAATCATCAGAACGTCTGCCAACCACCGTGACATTGCCCTTATACAGTTTCAGGCGCACTTCACCGTTCACAGGCTCCTGGCTTTCATCAATCATCTTCTGGAGCATTTCCCGCTCTGGTGACCACCAGTAACCGTTGTAGATTAGCTTGGCATAACGTGGCATGAGTTCATCTTTCAGGTGGGCCACTTCCCGATCCAGGGTAATAGATTCAATGGCACGGTGCGCCTTGAGCATAATGGTGCCTCCGGGCGTTTCATAGCAACCCCGGGACTTCATGCCGACATAGCGGTTCTCAACAATGTCCAGACGACCAATGCCGTTCTCACCACCAATCCGGTTCAGGAAGGCCAGCACCTGGGCCGGGGTCATCTCTTCTCCATCAATAGCAGCGATGTCGCCCTTACGATAAGTCAGGTTCAGGTAGGTGGGCACATCCGGTGCGGCTTCCGGAGAAACGGACCAGCGCCACATATCTTCTTCCGGCTCCGCCCATGGGTCTTCAAGAATGCCGCCTTCATAGGAGATGTGCAGCAGATTGGCATCCATGGAGTAAGGTGATTTGCCTTTCTTACGCTCCACTTCAATACCGTGTTCATCACAGTAGGCCAGCAGCTTTTCCCGTGAATTCAGATCCCACTCACGCCAGGGCGCAATCACCTGAACGCCCGGCTTCAGTGCATAAGCACCCAGTTCAAAACGTACCTGATCATTCCCTTTACCGGTCGCACCGTGAGAGATGGCATCAGCACCAGTCTCATTGGCAATTTCAATCAGGCGCTTGGAAATGAGCGGTCTGGCAATGGAGGTACCCAGCAGGTATTCGCCTTCGTAAATGGTATTGGCACGGAACATGGGAAAGACGAAGTCACGGACGAACTCTTCGCGCAGATCGTCAATGTAAATCTCTTTAATCCCAAGGGCTTCTGCCTTGGCGCGGGCTGGCTCGACCTCTTCACCCTGCCCCAGGTCAGCAGTAAAGGTGACGACTTCACACTCGTACGTATCTTCCAGCCATTTTGCAATCACTGAGGTGTCCAGGCCGCCGGAATAGGCCAGAACGACTTTATTGATCTTTTTCATTGCTCAACTCCAACTACATACCGCAACAGGAACCTGATAACAGGAAAGGGTAAATATTCTTTTTTTGTGAATAATAATTCATAACTAGGATTTCGCCAAGATGCTTTCATCATTATTTGGCCAAACCTGAGGTCACTGTCGATAAAGCCTGGCGATCATATCATCAAAAGTGCAGAAATACGGGTTATACCTACTATCTTTATGCATCTTTTCTCAAGCCCCCACTATCAAAATTTCCTTTTTTTCGCTAGGATGCCCATCCGGTTCAATCATATATAACCGGAACAGGTACCTTCCCACATGAGCCAACTACTGACCATTACCCGCCCTGATGACTGGCACCTCCACCTTCGTGATGGCAATGTTCTGAGTGAAACGGTTGCAGCAACCGCCAGAACCTTTGGCCGGGCGATCATTATGCCCAACCTGGTACCACCAGTAACGGATGCTGATCTGGCCAGCCAGTACAAGGCTCGCATTGTTGAGAACACACCGACTAACTCGGCATTTCAACCCCTGATGACGCTGTATCTCACCGATAAAACGTCCCGTGAAACCATTCTGAATGCCCATCACCGGGGCGACGTGGTCGCGCTCAAACTCTACCCTGCTGGCGCCACCACCAATTCGGATTCCGGTGTAACTGATCTCAACAATATTTATGAAGCCCTGGAAGCCATGGCGGAATGTGGCCTCCCTCTGCTGGTACATGGTGAGGTTACCGACGCCGAGATTGATATCTTTGACCGGGAAAAGGCATTTATTGACCGCCACCTGGTTAAACTGGTAGAACGCTTCCCAACCCTGAAGATCATCATGGAGCACATCACCACGGCTGATGCTGCCCAGTTTGTCAGTGAAGGGGGTGAAAACCTGGGTGCTACCATCACCGCCCATCATTTGTTGTATAATCGCAACCATATGCTGGTTGGTGGCATCAAGCCCCATTATTACTGCCTGCCGATTCTCAAAAGAAACCTGCATCAGCAGGCATTGCTTGAGGCTGCAGTAAGCGGCAATCGTCGCTTCTTCCTGGGAACCGACTCTGCTCCGCATGCCATTGGCGCCAAAGAGTCCTCCTGTGGTTGTGCAGGCTGCTACACAGCACCCGCAGCGATTGAGCTTTATGCAGAGGCCTTTGACATGATGGGCGCTCTGGATAAACTGGAAGCCTTTGCCAGTTTCAATGGCCCCGATTTTTATGGCCTGCCCAGGAACCAGGACACCATTACCCTGGTAAAAGAAGACTGGACCATGCCAGAATCCATTGCATTCGGTGATAACCGGGTGAAACCCCTGAGAGCCGGTGAAACCATATCCTGGCGCCTCAAACCATAGCCATGTGCTGAGCTGAAAGCAGCCATGAGCGGAGGAAAAATACCGCTTTTACTGCCCCCATGAACCTGGTTGCAGGCAGCGGTATTTTTTACAGTAAAGAGTTAAGGAGAAGCCTTTGAGGGCCGATGACAGCCACTCCATGGCCAACAGATTCCGCGGCTTTCTGCCCGTGGTAATTGATGTGGAAACCGGCGGCTTTAATGCCGCTACAGATGCACTGCTGGAAATTGCAGCCACCGTTATCGAAATGGATGAGCACGGCTTTATCCATCCGGGGCATACTGAGTCATACCATATCAAGCCATTC
Organism: Endozoicomonas sp.; assembly: GCF_965196975.1. Lineage (NCBI taxonomy): Bacteria > Pseudomonadati > Pseudomonadota > Gammaproteobacteria > Oceanospirillales > Endozoicomonadaceae > Endozoicomonas > Endozoicomonas sp. Next base: position 665,728 of record NZ_OZ239981.1, on the reverse strand, counting down.
GAAGGCGCCAATATTGAACAGGCTGCTATCGATTTCATTGGTATTGACCCCTTCCACCCGCTGCGGATTGCCATGGCGGAAGAGGATGCCATCAACAAGATTTTCCGCTCCGTCCGTAAGGCGGTGAAAAGTCAGGGATGCAACCGTGCAGTACTGGTTGGGCACAATGCGGCATTCGATCTTGGGTTTGTCATGGCTGCGGCTGAGCGCTGTGATGTGAAACGGAATCCATTCCATCCGTTCTCCTGCTTTGACACCGCTACGCTGGCCGGCCTGGCTTATGGACAAACGGTGCTGGCCAAAGCCTGTATCGAAGCGGATATTGATTTTGATAAGTCAGAGGCTCATTCCGCCCGTTACGATACGGAAAAAACCGCGGACCTATTCTGTACCATTGTGAATCGCTGGAAAGACCTGGGCGGCTGGCTTTAGTACTGGAAAACACGACCTCGTATACTCTGAGGCCCTAGTGAAAGCCCTAGAAGCATTTGAACCACGAAGGACACAAAAAATGTTTCTTATTATCGTTTCTGACAAACTGGTGTCGTGAACTTATTGACCTCGCCAATTTCAGAAGCAGCCTATTCCTCACGCTGGTTGCCGGCAATGAAATGCTGGCCTTCCAGCTGATCACTCACCAGTTCCCACGACGCCTTAATGCATGAGGAGACATAGCTCTCGATGCTGTCTCTGGCCTATAAACGCTCATCGGTCTGACTGCCGGTATTGAACAGCAAAATGCTGACATTCTGATCCTTGGGAGGCTCTGTCAGATCAGACGATCTTCCTGGATAAACATCTTTCACAAGGCAACATCACCAATGGTTCGGTCGATCCGGGAAATATCCGGACAGAGATTATTGACGTTCCCATCAATTACTTAGTTTCCTGAAACACGACAGCCACCGTCGTCTTCATTAGCGGGGCGCGGGATTTCAAAGTTTTTTACACTATCATTGTTGATAGCAATCTGGTTGCCTTTTCTTCAGACGGAAAAGCCACTGAATATTTCAGTGGCTTTTCAATAAATGAGAATTATTATTAAGTAAAACTTGATAACTTTGTATCAATTAATGTAGGCATGAACAGTCGCTAGCTCTTCACTAAATCTAACTGTTTTCCAAATTTTATCTGCGGTCATTCTTTCAGAAGTGTCTCTATGAGAATTGATCCTCCTGGCCATACTTCTAGTTATTTTACGATTCCAATCATCTTTGAAATATTCATCAAACTCTTTACTGCCACTGTTGCAACTAACCTTACGGGTCATACCCTTGGTTATTTTACGGCTCCAATCATCATTGCTTTTAAAATATCTACTATTCAATTGACCAAGATTTATATTTCCAACAGTAATACCTGCAAAGCTACCTTCCTTCTTCTTAAGGCAGCTCTTCAATTTAAGCTCTTTACTGATGACAGTGTTTGAAGGTGATATTCCGTTATTCATAACAATCTCCTTTTGATCTAGCCCTCTGTTTCAGCCCTCTTAAAATTACTTGCTCATATTTTACATGCACTATATCACACCACTGGCAGTCGTTAATTTTAGACTTAAGTGGTAATAATGTTTGTTTTCTGGATAAGTGGATGGTAGTAGCTGCTGTGCCTATATTGAAACGCCGATCGATCAAAAATGACAGAGAACTGTCGATTATCCGGAAGCGTTATGGGCACGGTTTTATTGGCCGGTTTGGAGAGAGCAAATAGACTTTTAACAGTCAGCCGAGCTACCCAACCGACCTCGTCATTACCAGAGAGAATGATTGGCCTTCAATGATGTAGTTGCCCTTCCTGAACCAGAAAAGTCACGGTCAGGGTTTTATTTTCGCCAGACGAATCATACGCCATCTTTATCTAGCCAGGTTTCTCCACGGTATGTCGGAAGTCATATCACCCTCACCCTGCTTGGTAAGGGGCGACTATAACGCTTCCCTTCTATTACCCTGCTCAAGATCCAGCAGGTATTGCTTCATCTCCACTCCATAGGCATAACCGGTCAACTTACCATTTTTCCCGATCACCCGGTGACAGGGCACAATGATTGCCACCGGGTTAGCCCCATTGGCAGCACCCACCGCCATGACCGCTTTAGGTCGGCTGATACTGCTGGCGATGTCCTGATAAGAGCAGCTCTTTCCATAGCCAATCTGTTGCAGCTCTTGCCATACCTGCTGCTGAAAGTCGGTACCACGAAGATCCAGCGCAACCATGAATCGTGTCAGCTCTCCACGAAAGTAAGCTTCCAGCTCATTTTTTGCCTGTTCAAGGTGACTATCAATAGCCTCCCTGACTGAATCCGTTATTTCATCATTGTTTTGGAGTTGATCAGCATTTTCGACCTTATTTTCCGCCAGCAATACGGAGTAAATACCATCGACAGACGCTGATAGCTCAAGCATACCAACAGGCGAGTTGATCAACGTTCGCCCTAAGGGTGTGGACTTAACAAAATAATAAGCGCCAGCGCCCATAAATCACCTCGCATTTAATGGTTGTACTCAGTTTCGAAAGGCAAAGGTAATCATCCCATAAAGTTACAAGTTAGCGAACCGTTCCATTGCCACAAAAACAACCTCATCTCGATGCCAGAGCTGGCTGATTACTGACAATAAACCCTCTAAACGATATCCAGAGTGAATTAACAGGCTCACCAGCCGATTAATAATACGCAAGCAAGGAGAAACTCCATGGTAGCAAGCAGCAAGATCCCATCAAGAAGACACTATACTCAGCTGAAAACTGCTCATGCTATCCCACCTAGCAGGAAGAGGCATTTCAGTCCCAAAAGAATTAAGGGAAAAAGAGTTGGCCATTTTATTTCCCGCAAGCATTTTTTAAAGGGCATTAAGCGTCTGTTCTCCTATACAAAATTACTTAAGAATATTCGAAACCGGAGAATCAGCCATTTGCAGAAAGCCATCGTATTACAATCAACAACCGGGTCTAACAATGTTGATCGGCGTATTGGAAAAATGGTTTTAGCCTCAGCTTGTGGCAATTTTAAGGAAGTAGTTAAACAAAAAAACTTATTGAGACAACAGATCAATCAAGACATGATCGATCAGAGAAAAGGCTCAAGTGCAGGAGGAGATGACACAAGGGCACTTTTTATGAAATGGGCTGAGTCAATAAAGAACACACCACAGAGTGAACAGATATGCCAGCTGTTAAAGACGCCAAAATCTCAGCTTCATAGAAACGCTGTCGCATTTATGTCGATATACGGCGGAGTACACGACTACACCCCTTATCAGGCAGATATTGTCAGCAGCTACAACCTGCTAATGCGCTGCCTGGTTCAGGTGCTAATGCCCAGTTTAGAGGAAACACAGTATATAAATGACGCCATTCAAAAAGAGGACTCAAATCCCTCTGAACATACCATGGCACTGCTGAAAAAAATATTGATAGGACTTTCGCATTGACAGGCAGCTGTAAAAATTGCTAGATCAGCAAAAAATAGCGGATGTCGTCGTGCGTAGAAAGATAACAAGACCTACAACAGCTGGGTGTGATTTGCCGAAATATACAGGGTTTCTATTGTGTGAGCCGAAATCAGCAACCTGTACTCGCCTTAGTGAGATCGGAGATATGTCACACCACAGCGTTAACCGTTTTCTACAACGTGAAGACTTTGCTCCCAATGACCTTTTCATGGAAGTAGCCGCAAGGCTGATTCTTGATGGGGGCACGCTATCGGTTGATGATACGGTGCTGGATAAGCCGTACAGTAACTACACGGCATTCATCGGCTATCATTACTCGGGCAAGCATCATAAAGCCGTCAAGGGCATTAATCTCATAACGCTCTATTACACCGATATCAAAGGCTATAGCCTTCCTGTCAATTTCCGTATCTATGACTCTGCGGACGGAAAGTCCAAAAATGATTATTTTCTCGAGATGCTGAAAGAAGTACTTGTATGGGGCTTACGACCTGCATTTGTTACGGGGGATTCCTGGTATAGCAGTGCCGCAAACCTGAAGACTGTGAAAAACAACGGTCTGGGTTTTATGTTTGCCGTTAAAAGCAACCGTACTGTTTCTATCCAAAAGGGTGACTACCAACAAGTGCAGAGCCTGGAGATTCCTGAAGAGGGAATAACCGTTTGGCTACGTAATTTTGGTTCTGTGCGTTTGTACCGGACGCGGCTAAAAAACGAGCTGCGCCATTACGTCGTCTACACACCCCATGCTGGATCAGAGGTATCACCACAGGTAGGCTTTAATGAACTTCACCTGCACCATTGGGCGATCGAAGAGTATCACCGGGCGCTGAAACAACTCTGCAGTATTGAGCGCTTTCAGGTGAGAGGAAAGCAGCAGGTCAGGAACCATATTTTTGCCTCTATCTTTGGGTATGCCTGCCTTCAGGCCAAGAAAGTATCTGAATCTCTCAGTAGCATCTATCGCGTTAAGAATGATGCGCTCAAGGATGCTATTTGGGACTTCATTAAGAGCTTCTCTGATGGTAAAGACTGGCTGAGACCATCTTTTATCAGAGCTGTCAATGCGTAAGTTCTAATTGACTATTCACCCACCCAAAAAAGGCAATAAAGGCAGAGCAGCCAGAAGTGGTTAACTCAACACATGCCGCCTTGAAATACACCCATTACATAGCCATAACAATGATTAATGAGTCGACATCAGAAGCTACTGGGCTACCCATACTTGAAACTCATCTACCTTTTAAAGCAATAAGTTAACCAAGCATACAATTTTCATTTTTCCCAACTTGAACAGAAAACCTCTTAGAAAAGACGATAAACCTGCTCTCTAACGTGAAACAATGCGCTTTTAGTATTACAGACAAGGGTACAAAAACCATGCAAAATCACGGAAGGTCGACTTTAAATTAGGCAAGATTTAATAATTAATAACTCACAAATAAACATGGAGATTATTGGCATGGAGCCTGGACAGAGACCCTCACCCCCTTCAAGTGAACCTTCAGTCAAATATAACGCAAAAGACGAAACAGTGGTTATTGGTGAATTTGATCGTCGGAAAGTGTACAAAACCAAACCTATAAAAAACATATTCCAGATCGTTGGTAAATATCTCTCTCAGGCCATGAAGTCCCTCTGGCAGCGGTTAGTAGGCCACCCGAAAACCGAACTTTCAATTCCTGGCAAACTTCAAGAGACCGAGCTGAACAAATACACTGGAATGATGCTTAAGGCTGCCTTCGAAAAAGATTACGACAGTATGGTGGCCGCCGAGCAATTACTCAGAGCCCAACTATATGGTGAAAAGGGTGATTTTGGCCCTGATGAGGTCTTCGATCATTTCAAGGACTGGGCCGAACTTGCTAAAACTACACAGGAAGCAAAGAAGATTCGTCGCGCTTTCATAAGCAAGTCATCAGACCTATATCGTGTTAATGCGGCTATAGAACAGCTCTGCGGTGAAAAAAGAGAGTTTGGGAACGAACAGTATCAATTTTTGGGCACCTACAATCGACTGCTGAGATGCCTTTTAGAGACCCTTTTGGATAACGCTGAAATCGATGAGATAAGAAGTGCTAACAATGATAACTGGAGAGCCCCTCAACAGATCAGGCAGTCATCATGTTATCAGGAGCTTTTAAGTTGTAGAAGTTCAGACCTGACCTGACAGTTACCGATTTTCAAGAAGGTGTCTGTCAGGTTAAATTCAGGCTATGAACTTTTCCTTCCAGATCTCTTTCCCATCAATCAGTGTTTCTATCGGCGTTCTCCCGTTGCACTGCTTACCTTGATGGGTACGCTCAGTATTGTAGTGAATTAACCATTCGTCCAGATCTGACTGAATCATCTCAATACTCGTATACAGCGTCTTTCTCAATGCAGGTTGATAAAACTCCTGCAGAATCGTTTTATGGAAGCGTTCACAGATTCCATTCGTTTGTGGATGCCGGGTTTTCGTCTTCGTATGTTCAATGTCGTTCACCGCCAGGTAAAGTTGATAATCGTGTTGATCAGCACGACCACAATACTCTGTACCTCTGTCTGTCAGTATTCTGAGCACAGGTAGCTCTTGAGCTTCATAGAATGGCAACACGCGGTCATTGAGCAGGTCTGCAGCCGTAATTGGGGTCTTTGTCTTATAGAGTTTGGCCTGCGCTACCTTGGAGTAAGTATCAACATAAGTCTGCTGATAAACGCGGCCAACACCTTTAAAGGTTCCAACATAGAAAGTGTCCTGTGAACCAAGGTAGCCAGGGTGCGCTGTGTCAATCTCACCACTGGCCTCATCATCCAGCTTCTTGCGCTCAAGTGCCCTGACCTGGGACTCGGTGAGAATGATTCCTTCTCGAGCCACTTTCTCTTCAAGGGCTTTGAGGCGCAGTTTGAAGCTTCCCAGATCATTTCTTAGCCAGATGCTTCTCACACCGCTGGGAGAGACGAAGATACCTTGCTTGCGAAGTTCATTGGAAACACGGGCCTGCCCATGGGCAGGATCTTCTACCGCATACTCAAGAACCGCTTTTTCAACAGCGGGGTCTACTCGGTTTTTGAGGTTTGGAACTCTTCGGCTTTGATCAAGAAGTGCTTCGACCCCACCTTCATCAACAGCATCCCGGTAACGATAAAATGTATCTCTGGAGACACCCATGGTTTTACAGGCTTTAGAGATGTTTCCGAGCTCATCTGCAAGGTTCAGTAGCCCGACCTTGTGCTTGATGATTTTCTGGTTGGTGTGAATCATAAGGGTCACCTTTAATGATTTAGATTTCAGTGAACTCACCTTCTTTCTAAATCGGTAACCCTTTTCTTTTGATGAGAAGAAAATGTCAGATTAAGTCTGAACTACTCCATTTAAGTACTGTTAGAACTATTCAGCCAGATTAACCCTCTGGCTGAATAGCCTTAACCTTTACATCTCACAGAGCGTAAAGTTTAACCAAGTATTCAGCAACCGAATGGTCATCACAATGGCCAATACGCTCAAACCCAGGCAGGCTGTTCACCAGCGATGGGTCAGCATTTCCCATCACCACACCTTTACCGACACTGGACAGCATCTCAAAGTCATTCATACCGTCACCAAAAGCGATAGCATCCTGCAGGCCATAGCCTTTCAGCTTGAGAACCTCTTCCAGTGCCGTCCCCTTACACACTCCCGGCGCCATGATTTCAAAGCACTCAGGCAGTGAGTAGGTCATATAAAGCTGGTCACCATAAAGTTCACGGGCCTGGTCAGACAATGGCAATAAGTCAGCGTGCGACTGTGCAACAAAAAAGACCTTCTGGATGGCACTGGTCTCAATAGAATCAAAATCGGCCAGGTGATAGGTAAATCCGCTCTCCTTACTGAAAGCATGGAGGTCTTCATGCTCAACCTCAACCATCCACTGCTCACCTTTGTATACGTTAGTATGAACCTTATCTTCAAAAGATTTCCGAAGGGCTAATAATGGATGCACTAGCTCAGGAGTAATATCGTGCTGAATGATCATTTCCCCTTTCGGATTATGAACTCTGGCACCATTGCTGGTGACCAGGTACATATCCACACCCAGCTGCGCTCTGATTCTTTCAACATCCTGAAAATGGCGGCCAGTAGCAAATATAAATTTAATACCTTTCTCACTCAGGTGCTGAATGACTTCGCGGGTTCTGGGAGAAAGTTCATGCTGTTTATTGAGCAGAGTCCCATCAAGATCGGATACAACCACTGGATACATAATTACCTCTTGCAAATCCTATTGCAGATTTTACAAAACAGAGGAAGAGTATCCTGAAGTCACAGGAAGTAGCAGGCAGTCAATCTCTTCCCTTGAAAAAGATACTGCTAACGTAAAGGCTGGGGGAAATTCGTTCAATCAGTAGTTTTCTCAGTAGACTGAGAATTTACAAAGCCTTTATCCACTCCATTTGATAAAGGCTTTGCCTGTTGTCAGGAGAACGCCAGCTCTCCATCCTGAACAATTACCTTAATGGTGTCGCCAGGCTTATACCTGCCGGACAGAATGGCTTCAGCCAACGGGTTTTCGATACTCCGCTGAATAGCCCGCTTCAATGGTCGTGCGCCATAAACAGGATCAAAGCCCACTTCAGCCAGCTGATTCATCGCCTCATCAGAAAGCTCCAGCCGCAGATTATTGTCAGCCAGTCTGCGATCCAGATTAGATAACTGTATTTTGGCAATGGATTTAATCTGGCTAGCTCCCAGCGGATGAAATACCACCACTTCATCAATCCGGTTAACAAACTCGGGCCGGAAGTGTGTTCCTACCACTTCGATCAGGGTGTTCTTCAGCTCCTCGAAATCCGTTTCGCCCGTTTCTTTGTTCTGGAATGTCTGAATAAGGTCAGACCCCAGGTTTGAAGTCATGACAATAACGGTATTTTTAAAGTCTACGGTTCTCCCCTGGCCATCCGTCAGACGACCATCTTCCAATACCTGCAGAAGAATATTAAAGACATCCGGATGGGCCTTCTCAACTTCATCCATTAACACCAGGGAGTAAGGCTTACGACGTACAGCTTCGGTCAGATAGCCACCTTCCTCATATCCCACATATCCTGGAGGCGCTCCGAGCAGACGGGATACCGAATGCTTCTCCATAAACTCTGACATATCGATACGAACAATGGCATCTTCTGTATCAAACAGGAATTCAGCAAGGGCTTTACACAGCTCAGTCTTACCCACACCGGTAGGGCCGAGAAACATGAATGAGCCATTAGGCCGGTTTGGATCGGCCAGCCCGGCCCGGGAGCGCCGTACGGCATTAGACACCGCCACCACAGCCTCATCCTGACCAACCACCCGCTTATGGAGCGAGTCTTCCATACGCAGCAGTTTTTCTTTCTCCCCTTCCAGCATCTTGGCCACAGGGATGCCCGTCCACTTGGACACGACTTCGGCAATCTCTTCTTCCGTCACCCGGTTTCGCAGCAGCTGGTGCTCTCCGGTTTCCAGGGCATCCGCCTGTGCCAGCTGTTTATCGAGTTCAGGCAGGGTGCCATACTGAATTTCGGACATTTTGGTCAAATCACCTGCCCGTCTGGCCGCCTCCAGCTCAATCAACAGCTTTTCTTTTTCTTCGCGAAGCTTCTGCCCGCCCTGCAGCTGGGCTTTTTCCGCTTTCCAGACATCTTCCATGTCGGAATATTCTCGCTCCAGCTCACCAACCTGCTCATTCAGTTTGGCCAGACGCTCCTTGGACGCTTCATCATCCTCTTTCTTCAGGGCTTCCTGCTCGATTTTGAGCTGAATCAAGCGGCGTTCCAGTCGATCCATGGCTTCCGGCTTGGAGTCCATTTCCATGCGAATACGACTGGCTGCCTCATCGATCAGGTCAATCGCCTTATCCGGCAGTTGTCGATCAGTGATATAGCGCTGAGACAGTTTGACTGCGGCAATAATGGCTGGGTCAGTGATATCAACACCGTGATGCGCCTCATAACGTTCTTTCAGGCCACGGAGAATAGCGATGGCATCTTCTTCAGTTGGCTCATCCACAAGCACCTTCTGGAAGCGCCTTTCAAGAGCTGCGTCTTTCTCAATGTATTGACGATACTCGTCCAGGGTTGTAGCCCCAACACAGTGCAGCTCCCCCCTGGCCAGTGCAGGTTTCAGCATATTACCGGCATCCATGGCGCCATCAGCCTTACCGGCTCCCACCATGGTATGTATTTCATCGATAAAGAGAATAATCTGACCTTCCTGCTTGGCCAGGTCATTCAATACCGACTTCAGCCGCTCTTCAAATTCGCCCCGGAACTTGGCGCCAGCGATCAACGACCCCATGTCCAGTGACAACAGTCTCTTCCCTTTCAAACCTTCAGGCACTTCACCATTCACAATACGCTGGGCAAGGCCTTCAACAATGGCGGTTTTACCAACACCCGGTTCACCAATAATAACCGGGTTGTTTTTGGTTCTCCGCTGCAGAACCTGCACCGTGCGCCGTATTTCATCATCCCGGCCAATGACCGGGTCAAGCTTGCCCTCTTCTGCCCGTTCCGTCAGATCAATAGTGTATTTGCTCAGGGAGTTGCGATTATCTTCTGCGTTCGGGTCATTAATGGCGTCACCACCACGAATGTTTTTAATGGCATTTTCCAGTGCTTTCTTGCTGACCCCCTGACTGTCGAGTAATTTTCCAAGCGGGCCACTGTCTTCCATCATAACGAGCAGCATGGTTTCACTGGAGATAAACTGATCCCCTGCCTGCTGGGCTTTTTTGTCCGCAAGGTTCAACATTCGATAGAGCGCCTGGGACGTCTGGATATCACCAGTCGGCGATGATACCTGAGGCAGCTGTTCCAGCATGCCAGTCAGCTCACCTCGAAGGGTGCTCACATCAAAACCAACCTGCATCAGCAGAGGCTTGACCGAACCTCCTTTCTGATCGATCAGTGCAAGCAAAAGATGTACGGGCTCAATCTGACTGTTATCTTTGCCAATGGCCAGTGACTGAGCATCTGCAAGGGCTGACTGAAACTTACTGGTCAGTCGATCCATTCTCATGAAAAACCTCCCCAGGTAACTGAAGTTACGTGTCTATAACTATTAATATGGCGCCAGACGAACGTAATTCAAGGCAGGACCGTACCTTATCTGTAAGAAGGCAGGCGACAGAACAATTTTACTATGCAAAGCCGGAACTGGCTGAGTTTCAAAGGCATTTCATCACATTGAAACTCAACCGAAATAAGAATGAATCAGGTGTTTATCCAGATAAGAGAAGCCATTCGTCCCGACTCTTTTCCATCACGACGGTATGAATAAAAGAGTTCAGACTGGTCATAAGAGCAAAACTCACCACCGAACACCTGATTAACGCCAAGTCTGTTCAGCCGCCTGCGTGCCAGAGAATAAAGGTCGGCAAACCAGCGATCGCCATTACCGGGAATAAATGCTTCAGAGCAGTTCATATCTTCCGCCAGAAACTGTTCTCTGACTTCTGGCCCAATCTCAAAATGATGCTGACTAATCGCTGGCCCAAACCAGGCTATGATCGTATCTGCTGGTACGTTCATCGACCTGACCGTTGCTTCCAGAACCCCGGCTACCAAGCCTTTCCAACCCGCATGAGCCGCAGCGACCACCGTTCCCTCCTGATTACAGAACAGAACCGGCAAACAGTCTGCCGTTAGTACAGCACAGGCTGACCCTGGTTTGCGGGAAACCGAAGCGTCTGCCTCAGTTTCCTGGTCATCAAGATTCACCTCCGCAACGTCAACACCATGCACCTGCTTTAACCACAGCGGGGATGGTGTCAGATCAAGATCCTGCTGAAGCAGCTGTCGATTAGCCCGAACGATTTCCTGATCATCACCCGAGTAAAGCCCAAGGTTGAAGCTGGAAAAGCCCGCTTCGCTTAGTCCACCATTTCGGGTCGTCACTAATGCTTTAACACCATCAGGTGCAGGCCAGTCAGCCCAGAGATAGCGCTCACTGCTCACTCACGTTCTCCTTATGGTCTCAATCAGAGGCAGGCTCATTTTCGGCCAGACTGTCCAGCAGCATCTGGAAATCATCAGTCAAGGGCACCTCCCATTCCATGTATTCTCCCGTTACCGGATGGATAAGACCCAACTGACGGGCATGAAGGGCCTGACGCCGAAATGCCCTCAGCACTTTTTCCAGCTCAGCCGGGCATGACTTGGGCAGCTTCAGGCCACCACCGTAAAGATCATCCCCCACCAGAGGGAAGTGCTGATGACTCATATGCACACGAATCTGATGCGTTCTGCCCGTTTGCAGGTTAAGTCGGATATGCGTATGCGCTTTATAGCGCTTCACTACCCGATAATGAGTAACAGAAGGTTTCCCCCCCCTGACAACGGCCATCTTCAAGCGGTTTTGCGGGTGTCGGCCTATCGGGGCATCAACCACACCCCCTCCCGTCATTACGCCACGCACAACGGCCTCATATTCACGATGAACCGTACGATCCTGCAACTGTGCAACAAGGTCTGTATGCGCTGCCAGAGAACGGGCAACAACCATTAGACCCGTCGTATCCTTATCCAGCCGGTGTACAATCCCAGCCCTTGGCAAGGTTGCATTATCCGGATAGTGATGCAGCAGGGCATTCAGCAGCGTCCCGGTATAGTTTCCGGCCGCTGGGTGAACAACCAGGCCGGCAGGCTTATTGATCACAATGATATCGTTATCTTCATAAACAACATCAAGCGGGATATTCTCCGGCTCCCACTGCCCTTCAGGCTGAACCTCAACCGACAGAGACAGCTTTTCTCCACCATAGAGTTTTTCTTTTGGTTTACGGGTCTCGCCATCCACCACCAGAAAACCATCACGAATCCAGTCCTGCAGACGGGCTCTGGAAAACTCCGGAAAACAGGCCGCAGCTATCTGATCAAATCGACGACCACCCTGATCATCAGGCACTGTGACACTTTGTTTAATAACTTCGCCCATTCAGCAACACTCAATTCAGAAATCTACTTACAGTACCGACAACTCAAACAGTACATGGCTGTAACAAAGACACCGGAAAATCTTGTCTTTTCGTTTTCTGGCATACTATGTTTAAATGCAGGTTTGAATAAGTCTTTTTATCGGTTCGAAGAGTTTATCACAAGAAGTCTCTGAGGCCTGAGTGGTTGTCGAGAGCAACAGAAAATGATGTACCTTTTCACAGCATCTTTAACACTGTGGTAAGTTGCACCATTCTTGGCTAGCTTCAGCTACTTTATTCTTCGGCAGCCTCTGATGTGCACAGGGCACGGAGAGAGTACGGAAACCAATCAATACCATGACAATCCTGACTGAAAAGTTGACTGCAAAATTTTCCCGGTTACTACCCTCGTTTGTGACGAGATCCATTCTGATGGTATTTGCGGCCATCATTCTGGCTGGCTGTGCATCAACCGACGATAAAGAGCAACTCCCGGAATCCCTCTCTGAGGCAGAGCTTTACCAACTGTCTAACAAGGCTATTGATGACGGTCGCTACTCTGAAGCTATTAAATCGCTGAGAACCCTTGAGTCTCGCTACCCATTCGGTGCATTTGCTGAACAGGCACAGCTGGACATTATTTACGCTTACTTCAAAAATGCAGAACCGGAAGCCTCCAAGGCTGCTGCGGATCGATTCATCCGTCTGCACCCACAACACCCCGATACTGACTACGCCTATTACATGAAAGGTCTCGCGTCTAACACAGCGTCCATGGGACTGCTCGAACGATACCTTCCAATGGACCTGACCCGCCGTGACCCTGGTCAGGCTCGAGTATCTTTTAACGAATTTTCTGAGTTACTGAGCCGTTATCCCGATAGTAAATATGCGCCTGATGCTCGCCAGCGCATGGTTGCCCTCCGTAACCGTCTGGCTGAATATGAAATACACGCTGCTAACTATTATCTGAAGCGTAAGGCCTATGTTGCTGCGGTTAACCGGGGGCGCTATGTTGTCGAAAACATGCAGCAGACTCCTGCAGTTCCAGAGGCATTGGCCATTATGGTAGAAGGCTACCAGCACCTGGAACTTCCCGGACCAGCCGGTGAAGCCCTTGAAGTATTACGGTTGAACTACCCGAACCATCCGGCACTGGACAAGAACGGCAACTTTGTTGGCTACAAGGTGTTTGAAGATGTAGATCCATCCATCTGGAGTACGCTGACCTTCGGCCTGATTGGCAGCTCCAAACCTAATATTCACGACGCACCTCCTCCACAGCCTCCAGTAGTTAACTGACCTTTTTTCGGCATCATCCTCTGCTGATGATGCCTTTTCTTTTTAACCCTTCTTTATAAGTTCTAGTAATGGCCAAGACTGTTAAATGCCCTCAATGCGGCAAAGATGTGAAGTGGATACCCGAAAGCAAATACCGCCCTTTCTGCTCAGAGCGCTGTAAATTGATTGACTTTGGTGCCTGGGCAAAAGAAGAACACAGCATTCCGGGCGATCCTGCTTTTGATGATCTTATGTCCCTGGAGCTTGATGAAGAGCCTACACACCATTAACAGCAAGTACACTGAGTACCTGGTTTAAAGCCTGACTGAGTTACATCAGGCCTTACGACCATTTACCAGAAAACAGAAATTCAAAGTACAGTCTTTTCTACTTCCAGAATGATCTGATTGCAGCAATGCCTTGAGCACCAGACTGACAGGCAACTTCAATATCGCCCAACCCCATCCCCCCCAACCAGAACACAGGCACTTTTGCTACATCAGTTAGATTCGCTGCCTGCTCAAACCCCAGGGGTATAGCCTGAGGGTGAGAGCTGGTTGGTTTAATGGGTGACACCGTAATCATATCAACAGCCATCGCCTCCGCGTCTTTGATCTGCTGTTCGTCGTGGCATGAGGCTACCAGCAACTGATCGACATGCCGCTTCTCTGGCTTAGTCGGCAGTGTCAGCTGACGGGATGTCAAATGAAGCCCATGACACCATGGCTCTGATAAAAGGGAAAAGTCCCCTTTGATAATCAGCGTCCCACCTGCAGCCTGAACAACACCTGACAGTTCTTGCGCCAGCCGGAGGTATTCATTTTCCTCGAGCCAATGAGCCCGAAATTGAATCAGGCGAATACCGTTATCCAATGCGGTCGAAACTCTATTGAAGAGTGTTTCTTTTTCCTCAAAATGACCAGTAATCATATAACGATCAGGGAGTTGCAGCGCCCGGAGAATGACCTTATTGGCTTCAGGAAATTCATAATCATTAAGGCAATCTTGTTCAACCCACTGAATCAACTGACCTTCATTGCCTTTTGGCTCGCCCTGAATACCACTGACAACCCAGGTATCAAGCAAGACAGATTTATCAGGATAGTCATGGCGAATTTTGATCAGTGGGGAAAATACTGAAACTTCAATATCCAGCTCTTCACGGAGTTCCCGGTTCAGGGCGAGCTTGATATCTTCCCCTGCCTCGACTTTCCCACCGGGAAACTCCCATAAACCGCCCATGTGTTTATCTTCAGGACGTCTGGCCAGCAATACCCGGCCATCATCCCCAAGAATCACTGCAACCGCGACATGAACGACTTTTCTTTTTTCAACCATGACTTCTTCGATACCAGCTTCGTCAATCATTTCAGGTTCGATACTCGGCGTTGATCTTTACATATTCATGAGACAAATCGGTAGTCCAGATCTCTTCAGTGCAACTACCTGCTCCCAGGGAGATTTTTATGAGGATTTCTTCCTGATTCATCACTTTCTGCCCAGCCTCTTCTGTATACCCCACTGCGGGCTGCCCACAGTCAACAATGGCAGTATCGCCCAGCCAGATGGAGACACGATCAATCACAAGCTCAGGGATATCAGCCCGGCCAACTGCCGCCAGAATTCGTCCCCAGTTGGGGTCACTAGCAAACAGGGCCGTTTTAACCAGTGGTGAATGGGCTACGGTATAAGCGACGTCCAATGCATCCTGATGAGAGGCTGCCTGCTCTACCTTTACGGTAACAAACTTGGTTGCCCCCTCACCATCTCTGACAATTGCCTGAGCAAGCTCAACAGCCACCTCTCGAAGGTTGCGTATTAGTTGCTCTGCCAATACTGAATCACGGGAAGTAATCGCATCATTGCCTGCAGCCCCAGTGGCAACCACCATAAAACTGTCATTGGTCGATGTATCACCGTCAATAGTAATTCGATTAAATGATTGATTGGTGATGTCCAGCAGCAGATCCTGCAAAAACGATTGTTCAACAGATGCATCCGTTGCGATATAAGCCAGCATCGTCCCCATGTTGGGTTTAATCATTCCGGCCCCTTTACTGATGCCAGAGACCGTATAGGTTTTACCCTCATGCCCAAACTGTCGACTACTGCCCTTAGGGCGGGAATCGGTTGTCATGATGCCTTCAGCCGCATGAAACCAGTTATCTTCTTTCATGTCAGACAGCGCTGCTGGTATCGCATCACAGAGAGAATTGACCGGAAGTTGTTCACCAATCACACCCGTGGAAAAAGGCAGGACCTGCAACTCATCAACGCCAGACAACTTCGCCAGCTCGGATGACGTCTGTCTGGCTGCTGCCATTCCCTGCTCACCGGTTCCCGCGTTGGCATTGCCGGTGTTAATCAGAAAGTAGCGGGGATCATCGCGTAAGCGCTCACGACTTAAATGGACCGGTGCCGCACAGAAGCGATTAAGGGTAAAAACCCCTGCCACTGAGCTTCCCTTATCCCAGTTCATTACCACAAGATCCCGGCGGCCGGGTTTTCTGATACCCGCCATTGCGGTTCCCAGACGGAAGCCCTTAACCGGTTTCACTGCAGCCCATTCCCCAGAACCCGTTGCCATGATTGACTCCATTGGTGATGTCGTTGCTTATTCTTGACTGTAACGCGGTGATGCTTTTGTGTTGTTCCCGTTTCCAGCAGGTGCTGTTGATATAAGGATCCTGTCTCAGCTCAAGCCGGAATGCTTCTGATCAGGCGCAAGGACGCAGGAATACCGATGCCTTTCAAGCTCTTGCAACAACGGCAGAAGCATTCTGGTTTGAGCCCTTTGAGCAGGGCACGCAGCCTCGCTGGATTTGAAAGCTTATGTCAACAGAACCTAAGACTGATGCACAAATAAAAACGGGCCAGCCTGTTAAGGCTGACCCGCAGTTTAAGTTACCTGCAGTGATCAGGCAATTTTACCATGACACTGCTTGTACTTCTTACCAGAGCCACATGGGCATGGATCATTCCGCCCCACTTTACGTCCTTCCCGAACGAATGGTTGATGAGCTTCAGGCTCTTCCTGCTCCGTTGCCTCAGCCTCTACACCCTGTGCCTGAGCATGTTCAAACTGCATTCTGCGGGCCATCTCTTCACGACGCTGACGCTCCATCTCGGCGGTCCGGTCGTCTTCCTGTACCTGCACATGAGAAACAATACGAACAGTGTCGTACTTTATATCCTCAAGCATCTGCTGGAACAGCTCAAACGCTTCACGCTTGTATTCCTGCTTGGGGTTTTTCTGAGCATACCCACGAAGATGAATACCTTGTCTCAGGTGATCCATGGTAGCCAGATGCTCTTTCCACTTGTCATCCAGAATCCGCAGCAGAATATGCTTTTCAAAGTTCCGCAGAACTTCTGCACCGGCCAACTCTTCCTTCTTACGATAGGAGTCGATAACTCCTTGCAGAATGCGCTCACGAAGCGCTTCTTCATCCAGGCGGTCATCTTCATCCAGCCACTGCTGAACTGGCATGCGCTCATTCAGCTCGCTGGCCAGTTTCTCTTCCAGGCCTTTCACATCCCATTGTTCTTCAAGGCTCTGAGGCGGAATGTGCTGACTGATCAGGCCACTCACCACATCTTCACGCAGCGCTTCAATACTTGATGAAACATCATCAGCGGTGAGCAGCTCATCACGTTGATTGTAAATAACCTTACGCTGATCATTGGCAACATCATCGTATTCCAGCAGCTGCTTACGAATATCAAAGTTGCGGCCTTCTACTTTCCTCTGGGCTTTTTCGATGGCATTGGTCACCATACGGTGCTCAATGGCCTCACCTTTTTCCATGCCCAGTGCTTTCATGAAGTTTTTCACCCGCTCAGAGGCAAAAATACGCATCAGACTGTCTTCCAGAGACAGGTAGAAACGGGAAGATCCAGGGTCTCCCTGACGGCCGGAACGCCCCCTCAGCTGGTTATCAATACGTCGAGATTCATGACGTTCGGTGCCGATAATATGAAGGCCGCCCGCCTCCAGCACAGCCATGTGGCGTTTCTGCCAGTCCGCCTTGATCTGATCGATTTGTTCCTGAGATGGACTATCCAGCTCAGCAACTTCTGCCTTCCAGTTACCGCCCAGCATGATATCGGTACCACGGCCCGCCATATTGGTAGCAATGGTTACCGCACCAGGGCGACCGGCCTGAGCAATGATATCCGCTTCTTTTTCGTGGAATTTAGCGTTCAGTACCTGATGAGGAATGCCTGCCTTATCCAGAGCTTTGGACAGGTGCTCGGAAGAATCAATAGAAGCCGTACCCACCAGAATCGGGCGCTCGGCTTTCACCGTTTCTTTGATATCTTCAATGATCGCATCGTATTTTTCCGCAATCGTCAGATAGACAAGGTCATTACCATCCTGACGAACCATCTCTTTGTGCGTAGGAATAACGATAACATCCAGACCGTAAATCTGGCGAAACTCGAACGCTTCCGTATCGGCAGTACCGGTCATACCGGACAACTTGTCATAATTACGAAAGTAGTTCTGGAAGGTAGTGGAAGCCAGCGTCTGGCTCTCGGCCTGAATGCGAAGCCCTTCTTTCGCTTCAATAGCCTGATGAAGACCTTCGGAGAGGCGGCGACCTGGCATGGTGCGACCAGTGTGCTCATCTACCAGCAGGACTTCATTATTCTGGACGATGTATTCGACATTCCGGTTAAACAGCACATGAGCTTTCAGGGCTGAGTTCACATGGTGCAGCAGGTTCAGGTTGTTGGAGGCATACAGACTTTCACCTTCTGGCAACAAACCCTCTTGTTGCAGCAGTTCTTCGATAAACTGGTGGCCCAGCTCATTCAGCTCAACCTGCCGGGTCTTCTCATCAACAGAGTAATGACCAGTAAGCTCAACCGTATTCGGGTCCTGATCTTCAGGAATTGGTTCCTGTCGCTGCAGTTTTGGAACCAGCAGGTTCATCTTCTTATAAAGTTCAGATGAATCTTCAGCCGGGCCAGAAATAATCAGAGGCGTTCTGGCCTCATCAATCAGAATCGAGTCAACCTCATCCACAATTGAGAAAAAGAGATCACGCTGGTAACGATCCTCTTTCCTGAAGGCCATGTTGTCGCGGAGGTAGTCGAAGCCAAATTCGTTATTCGTACCGTAAGTGATATCCGCCTGATAGGCCTGACGCTTCTCTTCCGGATCCTGCTGCGGGACAACGATGCCCACGTTCATTCCCAGAAATTCATAGAGTGGTCGCATCCAGTTCGCATCACGACGAGCCAGATAGTCATTCACCGTAACAACATGAACACCTTTCCCAGGAATAGCGTTCAGATAAGCAGGCAGTGTTGCCACCAGTGTCTTACCTTCACCGGTACGCATCTCAGCAATGCGCCCTTCATGCAGGGTCATACCACCAATAAGCTGGACATCAAAATGGCGCATGCCCATAACGCGCTTGCCTGCCTCACGAACAACAGCAAACGCTTCAGGCAACAGATCATCAAGCGTTTCACCTTTATTGAAACGCTCGCGGAACTCTCCTGTTTTAGCCTTCAGCTCATCATCGCTCAGAGCAGCCAGGCTTTCTTCCAGAGCATTGATTGATTTGACAATCTTGCCCATCCGTTTCAGCTGGCGGTCATTCCGGCTACCAATAACTTTCTTAATTAAAGAAGCAAACATAAGTTGTTAACAGTCTCACACTCTGTTTCCGGAGCTGTCCTCCTACCAACAAATCCGGGCTGGAGCAGACAAGCGCACAATAGTCCAACATTCTATGACAATCACGGCAAAGTCTCATCTATATTAGCCGTATTTCTGTACTGTCAATTGAGCTGAGTCGGAAAAACAAAAAAACCAGTCCTGAAGATAGTAGATCAGGAAAAAGACAATTCTCTATCTCAGTTTTTCATCAGCAGGCATACAACACCCACGAGGCTTAATTGGGGCACCCCCCCCCTTATTCAAGAGAAGAGTCAAACAAAAGAGAGGAAAGGCATCTTAAAACGATAAAGCAGCATCAATAGACAGTATCATTTTCACAAGACCATAACAGCCAATACTGACACAAATGACAATATCTAACTTCCATCATTCAATGATGCTTCTATTGCCATTTGCATCCTTTCTTCATAAGGCTTATTAACAAGGTAAGAGTGAGTGTACTGATTCTCTGCCGGACTACCACCAACAGCCCCCCCTAACAAATCATCAGCTTCAGAGCTATCACAACTGTTTGAGACATCAGCGGTTCGGTTGTGATGACCATCTGGCCAGTGACATCTGACACAGAACTTAACCATCAGCCCATCAACACCCCTAAGACACTGCAGATCATCACTGGGAAGAGTTGGTTGCCTTAAAAGGGCATGATACATCTCAGGGTCATCTTTCTTTAGATCAATATACCCACTTGGATCCTGCCCATATTCAAGATAAGAAAGGCTATAACTATAGCTCCCTTCAGATAACAAACAGTGAGTCACATCTCTTCGAACCTCAGGGGAAACATATTTAAGCAATAGGTTCTTTGCAAAAAGATCCTTAGTGTTAGTCTCAATATAACGACATACATCTTGATCATTACAAAGATCAGGAATATTTATATTTCTCTTTTCAGCACCAAGCAATAGCCTTATGGAACCAGATACCTCTGAACACAGCCTCCAGAACCCCTTTGCTCTTGAAGCAGTTTCCCGAGCAGTTACTTCGTGCCCCTTTATTTTCATGTAATTATCAGGAGCTGGAGTTTTTTCCTTGACATCCATCCCTATTGCTTTGCCAACAGGCTCTTTGGCTCCAGTCTCTATTTGGCACGTTTGCCTGATTTTATTGTAACGAACAGTGATTGTGCCCAATGAACCAGGCCTCAAATGCTCCATACCCCATTTTCTCCAAGATATGAGTTCTTAATTGGTTAAAGCCAAAAGCAGCTTAGTAAGGAAGACAAGCCTACCTTCGTTAACGAGGAGATCATTCAAATCAATTTATTAGACTAGAAGTAAAAACTACAAAACAAAAAGGACTGATAAACAAAAATGGGCCTTTAGAAAGATCTTCGAGCCCAGGAATATAAGAAATTCGAAATTAATTTAAATATGAGGTAACTATTCAGCACCCAGCAAAGGCGTATTGTTGTAATTTCGAACCGCTTTAAGAAGCGCCTGAAATATGTTCAACCCCTGCTTTTTAGCAGATGATAAATAGCTTCGGATTCGGGTAAACATGGTACCTCCGTCTTCGCTTCTGAAGCAGCCTGAGATCTTCTGCTTAAGTTTGGCCATCCTGGCATCACGTTCACTGCCATTGTTATCGAAGGGAATTGAAAAGTCCGACATGAAGCGCAACGTTTCAACCTTAAACTCAATAAGCCTTTTGA
Organism: Endozoicomonas sp.; assembly: GCF_965196975.1. Taxonomy (NCBI): domain Bacteria; kingdom Pseudomonadati; phylum Pseudomonadota; class Gammaproteobacteria; order Oceanospirillales; family Endozoicomonadaceae; genus Endozoicomonas; species Endozoicomonas sp. Next base: position 644,734 of record NZ_OZ239981.1, on the reverse strand, counting down.
ACAGGTTGTAGGCCTTGGTATTCCTGACCTTCTTACGTCCAAGCACCTGTCGTTGTTTTTCCATATAAGCGGTTTCCTTCGTGAGAGCCCTTTGAAGGATTTGGTCGTATATCGTCTCAATGCGAAGCTGTATTGCACCAGGCATTTGAGTCAGACCGGCTGCTTTGTATTTCTTGCAGAAGTGCCAGGAGAGCGTAAGCAATTTCATCAGCCGCAGAGCCAGCTTATTCGCATCCCTATCGACAACTCCCTGAAGCTCTCTCAGATGATGGGCATTACAAAGCACATGCACTGCCGCATAGGCAAAGTAGGACTTCCAATGATCGTGAACCAGAATGCCTGCAAAAGTCAGCAGGATGCCCATTGCATCCATTGCTTCACAACCTCGCCTTTCTGAGAGGTAGTAAAGCGTCCATTGGTCATCTCGCATAATGTGTAACCACCACAGTGAACCGTCAACCCGCATGCCAGTTTCATCCGCTCCTGCAACCGGACTTTCTTGTAAAGCATCGCGGATACTCTGCTCAGTAGAGGCCAGGTTCTCATGGGTATAGGCAACAAAATTGGCAACAGAGCCTGCGCTGACACTCATGCAATAAATAGTATTGAAATACTCAGACACCCGGTGATATGGGATGAAGTGATACTGGTTTAAATGAACAGCCATTGCCTGAGTCACTTCTCCGTATTGAGCAGCGGCTTTCACTCCTTGGGGAAACTCAGCGGTGTTCCGTTTACCACAAGGACATACTTTAACGTCTGCCCAGTACGCGGTAACTTCAAATTCTCCGGGTCTACCTGGATCAAAAACCTGTCGCTCAATGTATTTGGTGGGTTTAATATCGATAAGCGAAGACTGGCAACAGCAACATTTTTCAACCTTCAGATGCCTGACATAATCGGGTAAGGCGACACGTCTCAAACAAGAGCCTTGATGACCTTTCTGGCCACCTGGTTTATTGCCTGAAGATGGTCTAAGGCTTTTGGGGTTCGGTGTTTCCTGTGAGGAGCAGGGGGCTTCTTTGGAAGATGTATCACCTTTATCACTCCCTTTTTTACTGGGCTTTTGATAACCATCTGACGATGGTGGCTTACTACTGTTTTGACTGTTTTTATTAACCCTTTCTTCCAGTTCGCTGCAACGTTCCCGTAAAAGCGCATTCTCGGTCCGAAGCTCTTCATTCTCTTTAAGGAGAGCTTCGGTAAACGGAGTAGCTGGGAAGTCTGGTTCCATACTGGAGATTTGTTAGAAAAATTGAGTATAAGATGATGGTCGAAAAATCAGAAAATTCCAGATTTATATGAAGGGTGCTGAATAGTTACAATATGAGTACTATTTGCTTGCTCTGTATATATATCTCGAAGGATCTTGAGGTTTACCATTTTTCAAAACCTCAAAATGAACATGAGGCCCAGTTGAACGCCCAGAGCTCCCCATCTTTGCAATGGCCTGCCCTCTGGAAACGATATCACCAACCTTGACGATGCTTTCATCATTATGAGCATAACGCGTCAGGTAGCCATTTCCATGGTTCACCTCCACCAAAAGCCCAAAACCTGAACGGTTACCCGACCAGACAACAACACCCGCAGCTACAGAGATAATGTCTGAGCCACGCTTACCGGCAAAATCCACACCATTATGCCAGGCAGCTCTGCCCGTAAAAGGGTCAGTACGTCGGCCATACCGGGAGGACAACCAGCCTTTCCTGACAGGAAGACCAGCCAGAAAGGAGTCATCATGAAGGGTTCTATTGGAGATCAGGTTATCCAGCAAATCCAGCTGCTGCTCTCGATTGTCAATCTGGTCTGCCAGTTGATCAATGGCATCAAGAAGACTTACTTTGCTATATGCCGCTTCTGATTCAGTCAACTCCTGAGGACCACCCAGAGCAGGAGCCTCGCTGAAGTCAAACTCACCATCATCCAACTTTGCTTTGGCGGTGAGACGCTCTCCTAGCGCATCCAGTCGGGTCATACGCCCCTGAAGCTCCGCAAGTCTAAGCATCAGAGCATCAAGTTGATGTTGAGCCTGCTGTCGAACAAGCCCCAGGTCCTGCTGCTGGGTATCCAGAACCTGTTTCCAGTTTTTCACGCCTTCCTTTGTTAACATCTGCTCCTGACTGCTGGTTAACCAGGCATATGTAGCACCTCCACCAATAACCATGGACAGCAAAAAAGCACAGAGCAACATAGCCCCCAAGCCCTTACCACTGCCAGAGTACGTTCGGGTTCGAGAATGATCCTGATTAACAACAATGATTTTCATTAGCAGCCCTTAATGCCAAACCAAAAGCACATTTCTACTATTACATTTTAGGAGCTTTCAGCACACAGAAGCGAAGGCGGATTGTACCCTTATATGACTACACTCAGCTACCTACCGCTGGCAATAAAGAAAAAGCCCCTAATACTCTTTTTTATCGTTATAAAACAGCATTTTTGAACACTTTCAACACCACTCAGTGCACTGTCAAAAAATCAACACCTTCAAAGGCAAAGCTGTAGGTATAAAAAAAGCCGAAAAATAAAGGCACTTTACCATCTACCAGCCATAAAAAAGGCCACTACAAAGCGGCCTAACTCAAAACTGAATGATCCAGTCTTGCAAAAATCGTATCTCAGATCAGCGTTAACTCAAAAAAAAGCCATTACGCAATAACCGCAACAGGTTTTTGATAAGATATAGGAGAAACATCCGCATCTTCGAATGTAACTATTTCCCACAATTTTTCATTGGCCAGCAGAGTTCTGACCAGCTTATTGTTAAGTTCATGGCCAGATTTATGACCGACAAACTCACCAATCAAACTATGGCCCAGCAAGTATAGGTCACCAATCGCGTCAAGCATTTTGTGCTTGACAAACTCATCGTGGTAACGGAGGCCATCTTCATTGAGGATACGGTAATCATCGACAACAACGACATTATCTACGCTTCCGCCCAGAGCCAGATTCTGAGAACGGAGATACTCGACATCCCGCATGAAGCCAAATGTACGCGCCCGACTCACTTCCTTTACAAAGGATGTACTTGAGAAGTCAATCGATGCGGTTTGAGACCGACTTTTGAAAACAGGGTGATCAAAGTCAATGGTGAAGCTTACCTTAAATCCATCATATGGTTTGAACGTGGCGGTTTTATCGCCCTCAGTTACCATCACATCTTCTTTGATGCGAATGAATTTTTTAGGCGCGTTCTGCTCCTGAATACCTGCAGACTGTAACAGGAATACAAATGGACCTGCACTGCCATCCATAATCGGAACTTCATGAGCACTGACTTCAACGTAGGCATTATCAATACCCAGTCCAGCCAGAGCTGAGAGCAGATGTTCAACGGTGTCAATCCGAGTACCGTCTTTATGCAAAGATGTACAGAGTGTCGTCTGCCCGACATTCAGGGCATGAGCAGGAATTTCTACAACAGGCTCAAGGTCTGTTCTACAGAAAATGATGCCAGTATCTACGGGAGCAGGCTTGAGTGTGAGGTATACCTTTTCACCGGAGTGAAGACCCACACCCGTAGCACGAATAATATTTTTCAGTGTACGCTGTCTGATCATGATAACGCTGTTCCGCGACCTGTAAGGTCCCTATTATTTGGATGCAACGTCACATTGTAACAAAAGTAACAATTGAGACAAGTTCGCATTTATACGCTCTGATTAATCCGCCTGACGCCTCAGGAATGCCGGAATATCAAGATAATCCACATTATCACCGGAAGCTGAAGAGCGTCTGGACTCAGACTTTGGCTCCGCTTCATCTTCACTTCTACGGGCATTGCGCAAAACCGGTGAAATATCCAGCTCAGCCAGATTCAACGTGCCATCACTGTTTTTAGTCGTTGGTTTCTCAACGACCTTAAGCTGATCCTTTGGAGCCACTCCTGAACCAATGCCCGTTGCCACAACGGTAACCCGCAACTCATCCGTTAACTCCGGATCAATAACCGTACCAATAACAACAGTAGCATCATTGGAAGCAAACTGGCTAACAACGTCACCGACCTGATTATACTCACCAACCGTAAAGTCGAGACCTGCGGTAATATTAACCAGAACACCCTTGGCACCTTGAAGGTCCACATCTTCCAGCAGAGGGCTGCGAATTGCTTTCTCAGCAGCTTCTGCTGCACGACCACTGCCGGTAGCAACGCCGGTCCCCATCATTGCCATGCCCATTTCTGACATCACTGTACGAACATCCGCGAAGTCAACGTTAATGAGACCATCACGGGTAATCAGCTCAGAAATACCCTGCACCGCACCCAGCAGAACGTCATTAGCTGCACCAAAAGCATTCAGCAGACTGACATCACTGCCAAGCACTGGCAACAACTTTTCGTTGGGAATTGTGATCAGTGAATCGACATGTTCCTGAAGCTCTTTAAGACCTTCTTCAGCAATGGCCATTCTGCGCTTGCCTTCAAACCCAAATGGCTTGGTAACCACAGCTACGGTCAATGCTCCAAGTTCACGAGCAACCTGCGCCACGACCGGCGCAGCACCAGTTCCGGTACCACCGCCCATACCAGCTGCAATGAAGACCATGTCTGCACCTTTGAGCAACTCGGCAATGCGCTCGCGATCTTCCATTGCAGCCTCACGGCCAACATTCGGATTCGCTCCTGCACCCAGCCCTCGGGTAATAGACGCACCTAACTGCAGGTGGGTATGCGCCTGCATATGCTGCTTTTTCAGTGCCTGAGCATCAGTATTGGCACAGACAAACTCTACACCTTCCAGCTGGCTTTTCAGCATGTGGCAAACTGCATTGCCACCACCGCCACCGACGCCGATGACTTTGATGACCGCTTCCTGCGGTACGTTATCCACCAATTCAAACATGGCCATCTCCTTTTTATCACCCTCAATCTAACAAATTCTGCCCAATACCGTTACCGAAAAATCCTGCGACGCCAGCCAGATACTACGAGTTAACGCACTAAAAGCTCTGAAACCAGCGCTTCATCTTGTCAATCAATCCAGTATCCTGAGACTTACTGGCAACCGCTTTTTTCAACCCGTCTTTCTGCATTTTCTGGCCATAGTGCAACAGCCCAACCCCTGTTGAATAAATGGGGTTGCTGACCACATCACTCAGCCCTTTCACAGACTGTGGGACACCTAATCGAACCGGCATATGAAAAATTTCTTCTGCCAGCTCTATAGCACCCTCAATCTTTGAGGTCCCACCTGTCAGCACAATACCTGCTGGAATCAGATCTTCGAAACCGCTTCGCCTGATCTCCGCATTAATCAATGTGAAGAGCTCGTCATAACGAGGTTCTACCACTTCAGCCAGCGCTTGTCTGGAAAGCTCTCTTGGTGGTCGGTCACCAACGCTGGGAACTTTAATGGTTTCATCAGCACCCGCCAACTGTGCCAGAGCACAGGCATACTTGATCTTTATATCTTCTGCATTTTGTGTTGGCGTCCGCAGTGCCATGGCAATATCATTGGTCACCTGGTCACCCGCAATAGGGATCACGGCCGTATGACGGATCGCACCATCAGTAAAAATTGCAATATCGGTTGTACCACCACCAATATCCACCATACAGACACCCAGTTCCTTCTCATCTTCTGAAAGAACTGAATAACTTGAAGCAAGCTGCTCCAGAATAATATCGTCCACTTCAAGGCCACAGCGACGAATGCAGTTTTCAATATTCTGTGCCGCGTTAACGGCACAGGTCACCAGATGGACTTTGGCTTCAAGCCTGACGCCAGACATACCCTGAGGCTCCTTAATCCCCTCCTGGTTATCAATGGCATACTCCTGTGGAAGAATATGAAGGATGCGCTGATCTGCAGGAATTGCGACCGCCTGGGCAGCATCAATGACCCTATCAATATCTGCACCATTCACTTCCCGTTCTCGTATTGCAACGATGCCATGGGAATTCAGGCTCTTGATATGATTACCAGCAATACCTGCATAGACCGAGTGAATCTGGCAGCCTGCCATGAGTTCTGCTTCTTCAACGGCCCTCTTTATTGCATGGACGGTGGAATCAATATTAACGACGACTCCACGCTTAAGCCCACGGGAAATATGCGAACCAATGCCGATGACCTCAATGTCACCCTCAGCGTTGAGTTCTCCAACTATAGCCACAACCTTAGAAGTGCCTATATCTAACCCAACAATCAATCTTCCATTATCTGCCGCTGTCATGGCATCAATCTTCCCAAACTTCTCTATCCATCATGAATCTGAGTCTACCTGTCTACTTTGCCCCTTCGGTAAGAAGGGTTCCATTCCAGGCAACCGAAGCACCATTCAAGTATCGTAAATCCACCCGCCTCACCTGCTTCCAACGCGACTCCAGCCTGGCATGATAAAGCCGGACAAAACGCTGTAGCCTTTCCATTTTTCTGTCACGGCCAATATTGACCTCAACATGTCCTACGGTAAAGCGCCATGAGCCACTTTCACTGCGTTTCAACGTTTTCAGCTTAAGCCCCATAGGCCTGAGCAGCTGACTAATGGCCAGATATTGCTGCATAACTTCAGCTGCAGACTCTTCAGGGCCATCGAGAACCGGCATCAACGAAAAAGCAGCGATATTCTCTGGCGCAAAAACTTCACCTTCATTACTGATCAGGTGATGACTGCCCCATCTAGCGACCGGTTGCTGCTCTTCCAGACTAACCTGAACACTATCAGGCCAATGCCTCCGAACAGATGCATCTTTAACCCATGGCATATCCAGAAGAACCTGCCGCATCTCTTGCAACTCCAGGGCAAAAAAGCGCTCCTGTATAAGTGGATGCAGCTTTTGCTCTACCTGTTCTCTGGATAAGTGCTCAAAGCCTGCATGCACTTCCACCCGTGCTATCGGCTGATTCAGCCAGTTCATCAACCATGGAGCTGAGCCTAACAACCCCAGGAACAGAAAAAGAGACACCACCGTTTGCAGCACTCTTTTCCATGGCAACTGCTTTATTCCTCGTCTTCCATCCTTCAGCCTTGAATCCCTACGAGAAGCGCCCCGCACGTCTCTTTGCCGGCTGGCATAGAATGAAAATCCTGCTCTATCTGACATCCGCTGTTTTCAATATTTCAATAACCAGTTCATCAAAGGACAACCCGGCATCAGCTGCAGCCATTGGCATCAAACTATGATCCGTCATACCCGGAATAGTATTGACTTCCAGTAACCAGAACCTTCCCTGCTGATCCTGCATAAAATCGACACGCCCCCAACCAGAGCAACCTAAAGCTTCAAACGCAGTCAATGCTACTGCCTGCAATTCCTGCTCTTTGATTGAAGTCAGACCACAGGGAATTGAGTAACGGGTATTATCCGACAGATACTTGGCTTCATAGTCATAAAACTCGCCTTCTGCCTCTATTTTAATGACCGGCAATGCCTGATCATTCAGAATACCTACCGTAAACTCAGGACCATCGATAAACGACTCAACCAGCACAGGGCCTTTATGCTCAGCAGCCCGCTCGCAGGCAGCCTCAAGATCTTCCCTTCTATCTACCCTCGCCACACCAACACTGGAACCCTCCATGCTCGGCTTTACAAAAGCAGGCAACAAAGACTCTGCATGGCCAAGGTTATCTGCTCCCATCACTAGGGCAAACTCTGGCGTTGGCAAGCCAATGGACTGCCAAAGTAACTTACAGCGATATTTATCCATCGCCAAAGCCGATGCCATTATCCCACTACCGGAATATGGAATACCCATGGTTTCCAACAACCCCTGCATGGTGCCGTCTTCACCACCACGACCATGCAACGCTATAAAGGCATAGTCAGGGCCATACTCCTGCAGTTGTTCAATAACATTTTCACAGGTATCAATCAGCTGGCATTTAACCCCCTGGCGGTTCAGCGCTGCATAAATGCGCTCACCGCTGATTAAACTCACTTCTCTTTCCGCGGAGTTACCACCAAAAAGTACAGCGACCTTTCCAAAAGCCTTTGGATCAAAGTGATCACAACTCCGGTCGTACTTCATGCACTGTATCCCTTTTCTATTCAATTCGTGGCTGTCGTCAATTTTACCGTTCTGCAGGTATTGCCAACTCATTACTGGCAAGCCTGAGAGCCAGTGCACCTATGTCTCCGGCTCCCTGCGCCAGCAGCAAGTCACCATCCTCAAGCACATCAGCAAGCACCGACTCAACGTCTTCAGGGCGTCCAATAAAGATTGGATCAACCAGTCCCCGCTGCCGAATACTTCGGCACAGCGAACGACTGTCAGCACCGGTAATGGGGTCTTCTCCAGCAGGATACACCTCCATCAACAGAAGAACATCAACCCTTGAGAGAACATCAACAAAATCCTCATACAAATCCCGTGTTCTTGAGAAACGATGAGGCTGATAGATCATAACCAGTCGCTTATCTTCCCAACCATCACGGACGGCCCTGATGGTTGCGTCAACTTCTGTTGGATGATGGCCATAATCATCAACCAACATCACCTCACCTGCGTGAGTATTAAACTCTCCCAGCACCTGAAAACGCCGCCCAACACCATCAAAACGGCTCAAGCCTTCTGCAATAATCTGATCCGGAATACCTTCATCAGAAGCCGTTGCAAAAGTAGCAAGGGCATTCAGTACGTTATGACGCCCAGGAATACCCAATTCAATCGAAACCTGCGTTTCTTCAGTACTGCCACGACGAACCAGGTCAAACGAGGTTCTCATTCCCTGCTGGCGAATATTGACCGCCCTGTAATCTGCATCTTCACTGAAGCCATAAGTAATCACCTGTCGCTTTATTTCCGGCAATAGCTCTCTGACCACAGGACAGTCGATACAAACAATGGCCACTCCATAAAATGGCAAATTGTGCAGAAAATCGATAAATGTCTTTTTGAGCTTGCCAAAGTCACCGTCGTAGGTAGACATATGGTCAGCATCGATATTGGTAACAATCGAAACCATCGGCTGCAAATGAAGAAAAGAGGCATCAGACTCATCCGCTTCAGCAACCAGATAACGACTCCCACCCAGCTTTGCATTAGTACCGGCAGAGTTGAGCCTTCCACCAATCACAAAAGTTGGATCCATACCACTGAACCCCAGGACCGAAGCAAGCAGGCTGGTCGTAGTGGTCTTACCATGAGTACCAGCCACCGCAATACCGTGGCGGTAACGCATTAACTCGGCCAGCATCTGAGCCCGGGGAACAATTGGCAAGCGACGACTCTCTGCCTCAACCACCTCCGGGTTGTTGCCTGCAACAGCGGTTGAAGTAACAATGACATCCGCATTGGTCACATTCTCGGTACGGTGACCAATAAACACCTCTACTCCTAACCCTTCGAGGCGCTCTGTCACTGATGATGCGCGAATATCCGAGCCAGAGATTTCATAACCCTGGTTCAGCAGCACCTCAGCAATGCCACACATCCCAGAACCACCAATTCCCACAAAATGAATTTTGCGGATTCGTCTCATCTCTGGTACAGCCACAACTGGAATTCGACTCTTTAAATCAGGCATAAGAGACCTCCTGCCCAGCCGCTTCAAGACAGTGCCTGACCACGTCACTTGTCGCCTTTGGCAAACCGGCTGCTTTTGCAGATGAGGCCATTAGTTCAAGCTGGTCAGGATTGCCTGCCAGCTCCAGAATCATTTTTGTCAAACCGTCCACGTCCAAATCTTTTTGCTGAACCATCAGGGCTGCACCTCTGTCCACAAGGTAATGCCCATTAACTGTCTGATGATCATCCACCGCAAATGGAAAAGGCACCAGAATTCCTGGCTTTCCTGCCGCAGCCAGTTCTGCAATGGTTAATGCGCCTGAACGACAGAGTACCAGATCAGCCCACTCATAAGCCTGAGCCATATCATCAATAAATGGCTCTACACGGCCAGTAACTCCAAGCTGCTGGTAATCTGCACGACATTGGTCAAAGGTCCCCTTTCCTGTCTGGTGCCAGACATCAACCCGACCACTGCATTTTTGCAGAATCTGGGGAATCATTTTGTTGATCGCTAAAGCCCCCCTGCTGCCCCCCACTACCAATAATCGTAAGGGTGTATGAGGAACACTGGCAGAAACTGATACAATCTCGGGGCGAACAGGGTTTCCTGTCAGCATAACTTTCCTGACAACACCAGAAGAAAGCCCATCAAACGTTCCTGGAAACGCTTCGAGTACGCGGGTAGCAATCCTGGCCAGTAGTTTATTGGTAAGCCCTGCAACAGCATTCTGTTCATGAACCACCAGCGGAACACCCAGTAGTCTGGCGGCAACACCACCGGGACCTGTTACATAGCCGCCCATGCCAACAACACAAACGGGCTTGTGCTCTCTTAGAACCCGAACCGCTTTAAATAATGAAACGGCAAGACGCCATGGAGCTTTCAACAGAAAGCTAATCCCTTTACCACGCAAGCCGGTGACTGGAATGAAACTGATATCAATACCATGCTTTGGTACAAGATCAGCTTCCATGCTTTCAGGGGTTCCCAACCAGTGGACACGGTAGCCCTGCTTAATCAGCCCCTGAGCAGTAGCAAGTCCGGGGAATATATGGCCGCCCGTACCGCCCGCCATGATGATTACCAAAGGCGTGTGAGTATCTGACTGCTCAGCCATAAATATTACCTCCAGCCATTTCATTCGACTTTCGTTCTTTAGCCTTTCGTCCCGCAACAGGCTTAGCCTCTATGGCTTTAGTCAGGCGACGTTCAAAATCAATTCGTAACAAAATACCAAATGCCAGACAGTTAACAATTAAACTGCTGCCCCCATAACTAATCATTGGTAAAGCCAGACCTTTAGTGGGCAACAGCCCGGTATTCACACCAATATTAATCAGCGCCTGACTGGCAAAAAGCAACGCAATACCATAAGCAACAAAGCCATGAAATAACATGCCCTTAGCTTCTGCACGTGAGCCCAGCTGCAGTGAACGCCATGCGACAAATAGAAACAACCCAAGCAACAACAGCGACCCGACCACACCAAATTCTTCTGCCAACACGGCAAACACAAAATCTGTATGCGCCTCTGGTAGATAAAACAGCTTCTGAATGCTGTTACCCAGTCCTTCACCAAACCAGGCGCCTCGACCAAAAGCGATCAGAGCCTGAGTTAACTGATAGCCGCTACCAAAAGCATGGGCCCACGGATCCATATAGGATGTGATACGAGCCATGCGATAAGGCTCCATCCAGATCATCAACCCAATTAAAACAACCACTCCGGCAATCATCACCAGAAACTGATGGAACCGGGCTCCAGCCATGAAAATCATTCCCATCACAGCGACGGTAAGCACCACCAGAGCACCAAGATCCGGCTCTGCAAGCAGCAATAAAGCCAGTCCAGCCATCACTAGCATAGGCTTAATAAAACCACTCCAGCGAGTTCGAACCTCATCCAGGTGCCTCACCAGGTACCCCGCCAGGTAGATCACGACGCAGAGTTTGGCAACCTCTGAGGCCTGCAAGTTAAAGAAGCCAAGTGGAATCCAGCGGACGCTACCATTAATCTCCCGGCCTACAATCAGGACCACCACCAACAGGAAAAATGCGACAAGCAAACCTATCCAGCTCATTTTCTGAATCCGGCTGACAGGCACAAGCATCATCACACCCATAGCAAACAGCCCAACTACCATAAAAAGAAGCTGTTTAATGACGACCCTCAGCGGATCACCAAAAGTAGCACTGGAGACATCCATGGAAGCGGAACCCACCATGACCAGACCAATGGCAAGCAGAGCAAGCACAGCTCCAAACAGGATCATATCAACACTCATAAGCATTGATACGTCCTGATCTGAAGATTCTTTCTCATTGAGAAAGCTGCGTCGAACCCGTTTCAACATACCATCAAACCATTAACCAGCTCTGCAAATCGATCACCCCGATGCTCAAAACTGTCAAACATATCAAAACTGGCGCATGCCGGTGCCAGCAACACCGCATCACCTTTTCCAGCCAGATCAGCAGCAACACTCACTGCATTCTCCAAACTGCCAGACTTGTGGATCTCTGCACTATCATTGACGGCCTGCTCAATAGCTGGACCATCACGCCCGATCAATACCAGATGACTGACATAACGCTCAACCACCGACTTCAAGTCGGAAAAATCGGCGCCTTTGCCGTCGCCTCCGGCAATGAGAATAATATTACCCTCAAGGCTTTCGCCAAGACCTTCAATAGCAGCAACCGATGCACCCACGTTGGTCGCTTTTGAATCATTAAACCAGGCAACGCCATCATGTTCGCCTAACCACTGACAGCGATGTTTTAGCCCGGGAAAAACTGCCAGCGCTTCAGACATGGCGTCGAACTTAAGGCCTATCGCCTCACCAAGGGCCAGTGCTGCAAGTGCATTCAGGTAGTTATGACGCCCTTTTATCTTCATCTTGCGGGTATTGACCAGCTTTTCCAGCCCCTTACTCAACCAGATGCCGTCATCATCGGAAAGAAGTCCCATCTGCCCAAGATCCGGAGACCCGCAAGTAAATGTCACCGCTCCAGCCGTTACCGGAAGTAAAGGAGAAGTCAGAGGGTCATCCCTGTTGAATACAGCAGTACCACACCCCTTATAAACACGCTGTTTGGCCTGATGATACTCAGCCAGTGTCGGGTAACGATCCATATGATCTGGACTGAGGTTCAAAACCGTTGCAGCAGTAGCACGGAGACTGTGCGTGGTTTCAAGCTGAAAACTGGAAAGCTCAAGAACGTATACATCAATACTGTCATCATCCAGCAAATCCAGAGCAGGCGTTCCGATGTTACCCCCAACTCCCGGATTAAGCCCTGAACTTCTGACCATTTCGCCAACCAGCGTGGTCACTGTGCTTTTACCATTGGAGCCGGTAATTGCCACGAGTGGCTTTAGTGGTGACAAAGCATTGACCGCCCGACAAAACAGCTCAATATCACCAATAGCAGTAGCGCCATTTTCAACCGCCCTGGCAATCGCCGGTTCGGCGAGAGCAATACCCGGACTGACCACCAACTCATCAGCAGCCATTAGCCACTGCTCATTGAAGCTTCCCGTATGGAGGGGGACGTCAGGAAATAACTGACGACACTCCGTTTCACCCGGCGGATTTACCCGCGTATCAATAATTTTGAAGGGCAAACCCTGACTGTGAAGGTAACGAGCACAAGACAACCCGGTCTTTCCAAGACCGATGATCACCCGGTTACGGCTGGAAACAATCAGCCCTGATGGCTCATTGTCAGCTAATTCCTTTTTAACAAGAGTGCTGCTTGTCACAATCCCGTTACCCATAAAACCAGTTAGCGAATTTTCAATGACGCCAGTCCAATCAGAACCAGCACAATAGTAACAATCCAAAAGCGCACAATAACCCGAGGCTCAGGCCACCCTTTCAATTCAAAATGGTGATGCAGTGGTGCCATGCGAAATATACGACGACCGGTCAACTTATAGGAACCAACCTGAAGAATGACAGAGATCGTTTCCATCACAAAGACACCACCCATGATAATCAATACGATTTCCTGACGGACGATAACAGCGATCACCCCCAGGGCAGCACCAAGGGCAAGTGCACCTACATCACCCATGAAAACCTGGGCTGGGTATGTATTAAACCAGAGGAAGCCAAGGCCTGCTCCGGCTATGGCAGCACAAAACACGACCAGCTCCCCAGCTCCTGGCACGGCAGGAATCAATAAATACTGGGCAAAGGTTGCATGACCGCTGAGATAAGCAAAAACCGCCAGAGCTGAAGCGACCATAACGGTTGGTAAAATAGCAAGGCCATCCAGTCCATCGGTAAGGTTGACCGCATTACTGGATCCAACAATGGTCAGATAAGCCAAAACAATAAAGAAGGGCCCAAGTTGCAGTGTTACATTTTTGAAGAATGGAATGATCAGTGTCGTTTCTGTTGCAGATGGCGCTGTAAAAAACAGGAAAAAAGCTGCGCCAAGGCCTGCAACCGATTGCCAGAACATTTTCCAGCGTGCCGGAAGGCCGCGGGAGTTCTTTTCAACCACTTTCCGATAATCATCTACCCAGCCAACCGCACCGAAAATACCGGTAACGACCAGAACCACCCAGACATAGCGATTGCTTAGATCTGCCCAGAGCAAGGTACTGATCGCAATACAGATGAGAATCAGTGCCCCTCCCATAGTTGGGGTGCCAGCCTTACTTAGATGGCTTTGTGGTCCATCATCACGAACGGCCTGTCCAATCTGATAAAAACTCAGCTTTCGAATAAAATGAGGCCCAAGCCACAAGCTCATGACCAGAGCCGTCAGGACACCAAAAATACCTCTCAACGTGAGGTACTTAAAAACCAGAAATCCATGGTAATACTGGGATAAATAATCTGCCAGCCAGACCAGCATCAGGCATCTCCCTTGTAGTCAGACCCAATCAGAGTCTGGATAATATCCAACATTTTCATCCCCTTTGATCCCTTCACCAATACCGACACCTCATCATTGAGGTCGCTGTCGAGCTCAGATTCCAGCCAGGTAATCAGCTCACCTTTTTCTTCAAAGTGCAAACCACCACCAAAGGCTTCACTGGCCAGACGAGCAGAAGGCCCGAAGCTCAAAAACTGCTGAATACCCAGCTCTTTCGCATAGAGGCCAATATCTCGATGACGTTCATCAGATATTTCCCCAAGATCCAGCATGTCACCAAAAACCATGATGGTTTTGCCACCACAATCAGCCAGCTGCTCAACCGCTGCCAGTGTTGCTTTCGGGTTGGCATTGTAGGTTTCATCAATCAGAACAGCACCGGAGGAGTGTACAAATCGCTGCCCCCGTCGCTGGTAAGGCCGGGCATTTTCCAGCCCGCGGGCAATAATGTCCAGCGACAGTCCACTGGCGGATGCAACTGCTGCTGCACAACAGGCATTGGTTACCTGATAGCGCCCCCAGAATGAAAGTTGCAGGTTCTGCTGTTCGTCCTGTTTGTCATCCTTGCGAATATGCAGCGTAAATCGGGTGCCCTCATGGTTGGGAACAATATCGCTGGCATAACAGTTCGCAACAGGGCTCTGCCCACTGAAACTGACAATCCTGCGGTCTTGTTTTTGCAAAACACGGTCATACCATCCACTGTAAAACCGGTCATCCATATTCAAAATGGCGATACCATCGTCAGGGAGAGCGTCAAGAATAAAGCCTTTCTCCCAGGCAACGCCTTCAACACTCTTCAAATCTGCAAGATGGGTTTCCGCAGCATTAACAATAACGGAAATATCTGGGCGGCCCATATTTGCAATGTACTCAATTTCACCGGGAGCACTGGTTCCCATTTCAACCACAGCAAACTGATGCGATCCGTTTATCTTCAAGAGAGTTAATGGTGTGCCCAGTGCATTATTAAGATTGCCTTCCGTCGCCAACGTTAAGCCTGCTTCAGAGAAGATAGCCATCAACATCTCTTTAACCGATGTTTTACCGCAGGAGCCAGTGACACCAACAAGAAGCCCATCAAAGTTATTACGATTGGCTTCTCCCAGAAGCCCCAGAGCCTTTTCAGAACTTTCAACAACGATCTGAGGCAGGGCCGTATCACTTATATAGTGTTCAGTCAGTGCAGCAACCGCACCCGCAACCTGAGCCTGTGCCAGATAATCATGTCCGTCAAAGCGGGGACCTTTGATCGCAATAAACAGATCCCCCTGCTTCAATGTTCGAGTATCAATGCTGACACCTGTCACCAAAGGCCCATCAGCCGGAAGCTCATTTAATTGGCCACCGACAATCTCAGCAATTGCAGAAAGGGACATCGCTTCAATCATACCTGCATTCCCTTTTGATTAATTTCGTATTGAGAGCTGCTGCATTGAGAATCCAACACTGATAGCACCTGTTCGGCATCATCAAAGTGATGTCGAACACCATGAATTTCCTGATAGTTTTCATGCCCCTTGCCCGCAATCACGATAATATCGCTGCCACTGGCGGATGAAATTGCGAAACGTATCGCTTCAGAACGGTCAGCAATAACCTGAACACGCTGACGATCATCCTGCGTAATCCCTTCCAAAGAATCAGCAATGATCTGTTTGGGGTCTTCAGACCTTGGATTATCACTGGTAAGCACCGCTATATCTGCACCATTCAAAGCAGCCGCCGTCATCAGAGGTCGCTTACCTCTGTCCCGGTCGCCACCACAACCATATACACAGACAATATTCCCGCTGCCTTGTTCGCTATCGTTAGCAGAAGGCTCAGTTACACTCTCTATTTGAGAACGGTGCTCACGCAATGAAGAAAGAACGCTCTCAATGGCATCCGGTGTATGAGCATAATCCACAAGCACCAGAGGCTGACCATCACCACCAAACTGCTGCATTCTTCCGGGAGGGGCAGTAATCAATGGAATGACCGCCAGGAGGGATTCAAGTGAGTACCCTTGAACACCAAGCGCAGCAATCACTGCCAACAGATTTTCCAGATTAAAGCGCCCCAGCAATGAAGTACTCAACCTACCAGCTCCCCAAGGCGTATGAATGTTCGCCCTGAAGCCCTGAGGCAACGCCTCAATATTACCGAGATACACATCCGCCGAAGCATCTTCCAGGGACCAGGTTGTGATATTGACTCCATCAGGGCAGGATGAGAGCATCAATTCAGCAAACTCATCATCCTTTCCAATAACAGCAAACCGGTAACTGCACTCTGAAAACAACCTGGCCTTGGCCGCTGCGTACTTCTCCAGTGAGCCATGATAATCCAGATGGTCACGACTGATATGGGTAAACATCGCTACTTCAAAAGAGACACCGGCGACACGCCCTTGATCAAGCCCATGGGATGATACTTCCATAGCCAGCGCCTGCACCCCATCGGAAACCAGTCGTCCCATGTACTGATGCAGAGAGAGAACATCACTGGTGGTATTCAGGGAAGCCTCCATCTTGCCAGGCAATCCGCGCCCCACGGTACCCATCAGAGCACAGGGTTCCCCCAGTTGCTGAAGGATTTCAGAGATAAACCAGCAGCAGGAGGTTTTTCCATTGGTACCGGTAATCCCTATTACTTTCAGCTGTTCAGAAGGCTGCCGATAAAAACGATTAGCAAGAGCCCCAATCTTTGTACCAAGCCCCGAAACAATAAAAACGGAATCATTATCCGCAACAACAGACAGATCAAATCCTTCACTAGCGTCCACCAGGACCGCCGCAGCTCCCTTCTTCAAGGCATCCGCTATGTATTGACGGCCATCGGATTGAACGCCGGGTATCGCAATAAACAACTCACCCCCGGTAATCTTGCGACTATCGAGGGTCATATGCGTCAGCACCTTATCGACAGCTACGGTAGGTAGCTGAAGTTCGGCAAGCACGTTATTGAGAGTGTTCTCATGCTCAGCTGTCATTGCTTTTCGCTTTAACCTTCTTTCAATGGTGTAGAGGCACCTGCACCTAAACTTCTCTCATCCAGACCCAGCGCATAAGGTAAAAACGCCATACGCTGACCTGAACCTTCCGACTCAACTGGTTCAACCCCCAACAGTCTGAGCGCTCCAGCCGCAACCTTGGAGAACACCGGCGCTGCTGTCAGACCGCCGTAATACGTTTTTCCTGAGGGGTCATCGATAATGACAACCATGGCAAGCCGGGGATTATCAATAGGCGCTAAGCCAGCAAACATTCCAATATAGCGATCTTTGATATAACCATTTGGTCCAACCTTCCTGGCTGTTCCGGTTTTCCCGCCAACCTCAAATGCGTCGATCATGGCTCGCCCACCGGTTCCGCCATGAACAACTTCCCGAAGCATTTTTCGCAGATCATCAGCAACCTGCTGATCCATTACTCGGACACCATCAGGTACAACGTCTCGCTTAATCAGGGATACCGGACGCATAATCCCGCCAGAACCAAGCACTGTATAAGCTTGTGCCAGCTGGAGAGGCGTTACGGTCAAACCATAACCAAACGATAACGTCGCAACTTCAATATCACTCCAGCGATCCCGGTAAGGCAGGTAGCCAGGGTTTTCTCCTGGAAAGCCAGTCCCGGTACTTTGACCAAGCCCAACTCGCTGTAGCAGGTCAAGCACTTTGTCCGGACCAATGGCAAGCGCCATCTTTGAAACCCCCACATTACTGGATTTCCGCAGCACTGTGGTCACATCAATAGCACCGTAATTACGTATATCCTTTACCTGATCCCTGCCAAGTCGCATGTAACCAGGGGCGGTATTAATCACCGAGCCTTTGTGGAACTGCCCCGACTCCAAAGCTGCTGCTACGGCAAATGGTTTCAATGTTGAGCCAGGCTCGACCATATCGGTTACCACCCGGTTTCGCATTTTATGCGCCTGCATATCCGCCCGGTTGTTTGGGTTGTATGCAGGCTGGTTAACCATTGCCAGCACTTCACCGGTTTTGACATCAAGCATGATCAAAGAGCCGGCTTTGGCTTTATGAAGCTCAACCGCCTTTTTTAACTCCCGGTAAGCCATATATTGAAGCCTGAGATCAATACTCAGCATCAACTCCTTACCCGGGCTTGCACTTTTCATCAGCTCAGCCTGCCGGGCAAGCTGACCTTTACGATCTTTGAGGACCCTGCGTTTACCTGGCTCACCGGATAGCCATTGATTGTAGGCCAGCTCCAGCCCTTCCTGACCGGACTCATCGATATTGGTAAAACCAACCAAATGGGCTGTTACCTCGGCCGCTGGGTAATAGCGCCGATGCTCATTAATGGCCCGAACACCCGGCACCCTTAATGCCATTACCTTTGCCCCCTGCTCAGGCGTCAACTGACGCTTGAGGTAGATAAAGTCTTTGCTTTTGGCTGTTTCTATCCGATCTGACAGCCACTTATGTGAAACATCAAGCTCCTCAGCCAACGCCTTCCAGCGCTCTCTCGCTTCATAGAGCACTTCAGGATCTGCCCAGATAGTCACTACCGGTGTACTTACCGCCAGAGGGTCACCATTTCGATCAAATATGACACCTCTGTGCGCAGCCACTGATTCATAACGAACAGAACGCTTGTCGCCCTCGCTTTGCAAAAAGTGGCGATCCAGCAGCTGCAAATCGACAATCCGGTAGCCAATTACCAACCCGGCAATCAGCAAAACCATTTGCAACACTTTCAGGCGCCACTTTCGTGTAAGGCCACTAACCAGGTTTCCAAACCAAATACCAGCCCTTCCCACTTTTTTCTCAGAAGCCGGCCGGTTTCGCTGTGATACTTTCCGCCCCTGACTCATGGCAGAACCATTTCTATCTGACTGGTTTTTGGCACATCCATGTCCAGTTTCTCCCTGACAACCTTTTCAACCCTTCCCGGGGATGTCAGCGTGCTGTGCTCCAACAACAACTTTCCCCACTCCACCTGGGCACTGTTTCTGTTTTCAAGCTCCTGCTGAATCCGGTTATGTAAGCGTCGGTTTTCGTAAGAAACATAACCAACGGACAACCCCGACAAGACAACCAATAGCAACAGCAAAAGGGTTGACCCATAAGAACGAATGAGCCTTCCTCTCATCAGAAGAGCAGCATCCATCATCAAGCCAGCTTTTCTGACACACGCATAACGGCGCTTCGTGCCCTGGGATTTTCCAATACTTCCTGCCTGGAAGGCTTGATGGCCTTACCCAGGCTCTTCATACGGCGATTCAACTGATCCTCTGTAACCGGCAGCCAGCTCGGCAACTCATCACCCTTCTGGTGCTTACGAATAAAGCGCTTTACAATCCTGTCTTCCAGCGAGTGGAAGCTGATGATCACCAGTCGACCACCTGGCTTCAGTTTTTCCAGCGCACGATCCAGGCAAAGTACGAGATCATCCAGTTCACGATTGATGTGAATCCTGATCGCCTGAAACGCACGGGTAGCCGGATGCTTCCCCTTTTCCCTGGTTGGGCAGGCCGCAGCAATAATGCCAGCCAGCCGCTTAGTTGTCAGAATAGGCTCAATTTCTCGTTCTCTGACAATAGCTCTGGCCATCCTTCGGGAAAACCGATCTTCACCGTATTCCCAGATCACCCGACTGATCTCCTGTTCTTCAGCCCTTGCCAGCCAGTCTGCTGCGCTCTCACCGTCCTGATGATTCATTCTCATGTCCAGAGGCCCTTCATGCATGAAACTAAAGCCTCTTTCAGGGTCATCCAGCTGGGGCGATGAAACCCCAAGGTCCAGCAAAATTCCATCAACCAGTTGATCGCTATTTACAGAATCAACATCGGTAAAAGACCCATGATGAATCGAAAACCTTGGATCCTCACTTTCCAGCTCAACGCCAGTGGCAATTGCCGCCGGATCTTTATCAATACCAATCAGCCGCCCCTGCTCCGTCAACGAGCTCAAAACCAAGCGACTGTGCCCTCCCCTGCCAAAAGTACCATCGACATATACTCCGGAAGGATCAGTCAGCAACGCATCAACAGCCTCATTCAGCAACACTGTTTTATGTACATGGTTAGCTACCTCGTTCTCAGGAGCTAACTTCTGGCTATCAACACGATCTAACGATTTCATAAACCTTTCACAAACTATCTAAAGAAGCGTTTTATAAAGAGAGCGACTGCAATTCCATCGGAATCTCTTCTGACTCACTGGCTTCTTTCAGGTATTGGTCACGGCGTTCGTTCCAGCAAAGTTCATCCCAAAGCTCGAACTTCTTGCCCTGCCCCAGCAAAATACTGCGCTTTTCAAGACCTGCGTATTCACGCAACAGTGGAGGGATAAGAATACGTCCATTGCCATCCAATTCAACATCGGTGGCATGCCCGATCAAAAGCCTCTGAATTCGGCGGGTCATTGGATGAAAACTGGGAAGTGCTTCAATTTTCTGCTGAATCAGCTCCCACTCGTCCAGCGGGTAGATCAGCAAGCAGGGCTCATCGGTGTCAATCGTTGCCACCAGAGCACCATCACAGCGATCCCGCAATACCTGCCGATAACGAGCTGGTATAGCAAGACGCCCTTTGGCATCCAGATTGATGGCATTTACACCGCGAAACACATTACCTTCTCCCTGGTCCCCTCACCCCTGGAAACCTTACGGCACCCGTCATTTATAAAGGCCTAATGAGAGCCAACTCCATTCAGCACCCCATCCCGCCCCACAATAATCCACTTTACACCACTAAAGCACACTATAGGAATCTGGAAAACCCACGTCAAGCAGGGGTTCTACCTCTTCCCACCCAATATTGGACAACCAAATACAAACACTGTTTCCAAAATCAATATTGAATGCCCACATATAACGGCCAAAATGGGCTCTGACGAGGAAAAATAAAACCATAGTTCAACTTCTTTTAAGGCAGCAGCAACGAATACCAAATACTTTTATTGCAAAGAAAGCTAAAAGAAAGGTTAAAGCGTGGGATTTAAAACGGAACGGAAAACCAGTTCAGGCTTGCAACAACAAGCTTCATGAAGAGTGCAAAAGACAAACAGGAAAAATCAAAAGAAAAGGAAGTGCGAGCCGGCCTGTAAGCCGGGTTCTGTCCAGCCTGCCAAAGCAGGCCTGGGCAATCATTCATCTGGGATGTCTGTCACCAGACACCTCAAGCAACCTACCCGAATCCAGTGCGGGTCACACCTATAGGATTCCTATTTGGTCTTGCTCCAGGCGGGGTTTACCGTGCCATGGACTGTTACCAGCCATGCGGTGCGCTCTTACCGCACCCTTTCACCCTTACCGGCCAACTTCTTTTCAACGAAAGTTGGAAAGAACGCTGGCTTAGGCGGTCTACTCTCTGCTGCACTTTCCGTAGGCTTTCGCCCCCCAGGAATTACCTGGCGCCCTACCCTCTGGAGCCCGGACTTTCCTCCCTCCATCCTGGTCAAAAACCAGAATGAACAGCGACTGCCCGGCCAGCTCGCGGCGGCGAATATTACTTGTCCGACTCCCGTTAATCAACCGTATTCAGCATTTTATTCGTCTGATTTCAGTTTCAAACCCAGCTCATAAAGCACTTTCTTCCTGACTCCGGTGAGATCAGCAACCACAGAGGCCGCTTTTTTGATAGGTAAATCGTCCATTAAGCGTTGTAGCATTTTCTCAATTTCCGGGCTGATTTCAGATGACTCCTCCTCTTTATACCCCTCAACCAGAACAACAAATTCTCCACGCTGTTGATTCGAATCTGACGCTAAAACAGCCTGAACCTCAGAAACCGTACCCGCTATAACGGTCTCAAAGGTTTTGGTAATCTCTCGAGCCAGAGTAATGTATCTGCCATCACCAAGCACCGCACTAAGATCCTCCATCAGATCCATAATACGATGTGGTGATTCATAAACTCCCCAGGTACTTGAGAAAGCCGCTAATGCCTCTATTCTCTTGCGTCGCCCCGCTCCTTTAGCAGGCAAAAAGCCTTCAAAATAAAACCTGTCGGTTGGCAAACCACTCACTGACAGCGCGGCAACAAAAGCACAGGCTCCCGGGACCGGAACCACCCGAAAGCCTGCCTCCCTGACTGAGCGAACCAAATAAAAGCCAGGGTCAGAAATCAATGGAGTACCTGCATCACTGATCAAAGCAACGGTTTCACCAGCCTGCATACGCCGAACAATCATCTCTGCCTGATGGCGCTCATTGTGGTCATGACAGGGAATCAGCGGAGTAGCAATCCCAAAGTGATTCATCAACCGCTTGCTATGCCGGGTATCCTCTGCAGCAATAACGTCAACCTGACGAAGCACCTCTATGGCTCTGGGGGTCATATCTCCCAGATTACCAATGGGCGTAGAAACGATATAAAGAAGAGAGTCAGACATGACAAAGAAAAACCAATGCTACCTTTCAAACTGCATCCTAACACCTTCTGGCATCTTTCCGACCAAAAAAGCTTGAGAGAAAAACAATTACAACGCTTTAGCGCTCAGATCAAATAACAACCAATGCGATAAAGCACTGTTTTCAACCCTTTAGAGTTGAGGTCACACCCCCAGATCAACCGCTACTTAGAAAATACAATAGTTACGCCATGTGCGACTTTTAGGTTTGCATAAGGAGACATGACTGATCCTGCTTTCTGCTATTAAAAGCAGTAGAAAGCAAAGAAGGTTTCAGTCATGCCCGTTGAAGAGTTTATCACTACAGTCTACTGCTTGATCGACGATTTGGTAAAAGAGCTTTTTCCTGTACCACTGCGACTTCGAGGGTTTCCACCAAAGCTCACTGATAGTGAAGCGATCACCATGGAAGTTGTCGGTGAATGGCTTGGGCATCATAAGGACACTGAGATTTGGAAGTATTTTACCCGACACTGGCGACACCTGTTTCCTGACATTCCTTCACGCTCGGCATTTGTCAAACAGGCCGCCAACTTATGGCATGTGAAACAACGACTGCAAATTCGTATAGTCCAGATGATGCATGCAGATAATGCAGATATCCATTTAATCGATGGTTTTCCGATTGATGTTGTCGTCAGAACCCGTGCACCACAGAGCCGTATCTTTAAAGCTGAGGCTGGTTATGGTTACTGCGCTTCCAAGGACAAGAAGTTCTATGGCTTTCAGGGGCATTTGCTGGTTGAAGCACGAGGGATTCCTGTGGGTTTTACTCTGACCGCAGCGAACGTAGATGAGCGTGATGCAGCCTATGACATGCTCGAGACCATTTCTGGCCTCTTGCTTGGCGATAAGGGCTATATAAGGCCTGAGTTTAAAGCTGATTGTCAGGAATTAGGTATTGATCTTCAGACGCCACTGAGAAAAAACATGCAAGATGAACGTCCGAAGTCGTTTGTAAAGCTGGTATTACGGGTACGACGGAGAATAGAAACAGTGATAGGTCAATTGACAGAGCGCTTTGAAATAGAAAAGTGCCATTGTCGAGATAGATGGCATATGACATCACGTATCGCTCGGAAGTTACTGGCACATAATATTGGTTCTTATCTGAATATAATTGCTGGTCGTCCTGCAATACAGTTTGAGAACCTTATTTCCGAAGATTAAAAAACGGAAAGCAAATAATTGCGTGATTTTGAAGATACAACTTGGACTTACCATCATGCTAGCCCGGATATTTCATAAACGTGCTCCCGTTCTCGCTTGTCCTTTGCCGCCCTAAGGGAGTTTTGCTCGGTCGACCGTACTCCCCGGTACGGCACTCCCTCACAAAATCCCTTAGGGCGACAAAGTCCTGCCCGAGATTCGGGGCAGTTTATGAAATATCCGGGCTAGTAATTTGAGATAGTTTCAGACAAAGTCGCACATCGCGTAATAGTTATAACCTATAGTGTCGATTCCAAGCCCTGTGTACAATCAAAGCCATTAACAAAGTTATTCCCAGAAGAGCTGGCCTGCGACCTCCAATGATGACCAATTTAACCGCTCTGCGAAAAAACCTTTCCAACACATTGCCCGCCATAGCAATGGCTGTATTGATCCCCATATTCATTACCGCCTGCTCATCGCAACCGAAGGCAACAATTCCACCAACAATTTCTTCTATCAAGAGCATTGAGCAGCAGCTGGCCGAGGTAGAAAAGCTCAGCTACCCGGAGCGGGCCAGCCTCACTCTGGAAATAACCAGAAACTTGATCAAAAAAGACCCTGCCCGCACTGAAAAGATACTCAACCAGCTGCCTTACGAACAGCTACCCAAACGCATACAAGCAGAGCTTGCTGTTCAACAGGCTCAACTTGCTCAGATAAACCATCAAGACTGGGCTGTTTTTGAATGGCTTGATCGCGAAGCAGTCATTGTCAGCAACGATACCTATATCAATGCTCAAGCCCACATTCTAAAAGCACTCGCCTATTCGAGGTTTGGTGAATACCAGGCCTCTCTGGACGAATGGCTTCTGGCTGGACCTTATCTTACCGAAACAGAAAGGGAGCCACACTATGACAGCTTCTGGCAAACGCTTCTGCATGTACCTGCCGAGAGACTTGATAGCCTGTACAAGCAGGAAAAGTCACAACAACTGAAAGGTTGGCTGGCCTTGGCTTTAATTTATCAAACCGGTCGCAGCCTAGATCAACAGCTCACCGGCCTTGAACAATGGAAACGGGACTGGGCATACCATCCAGCTCACAAATACCTGCCAGGGGATTTTGAAGCGCTGAAGAGCAGCTCAACCAAACGTCCTGATAAAATTGCCGTACTACTTCCTCTGTCAGGAAGGTTGAGCAGAGCTGGAGAATCCGTTCGTGATGGCATGCTGGCCTCCCACTACGAGGCCATGAGCAAAAATGAACCACTTCCTGAACTGCAATTTTATAACACTGAGAGCAGCAATATTAACGATCTCGCTTCCAGAGCCATTGATGAAGGTGCGCAGTTGATTATTGGCCCACTGAACAAGAGCCAGGTAAAAGCGCTAAATTCTGACATCACCAATCGCATCCCCGTTTTGGCTCTAAACTACCTTGATGACTCTCCCAATCAGGCATTCCCCACATCATCAGGAAACTATCGAGCAGGAGGGCTTTATCAATTTGGACTATCTGCGGAAGATGAAGCCATTATGGCCGCAGAGCGGGGCCGCCTGGATGGCCATAAAACGGCAATCATCATTACACCCGATACAGAATGGGGCAAGAAAATCAACACCACCTTCAAAGCAAAATGGCAGGAACTGGGTGGTGTCATTGTCGGCTCTGGTGAGTTTGATGCAAAAACCCAGTTCAGCAGCCTGACCGGCTGGCTACTGCATACTGACCAAAGTGAAGCGAGGGCAAAACAGCTCAGCAGGCTTCTAGGTGAAAGACTGGGATTCCAGGCCCGTCGGCGCCAGGATGTTGATATGGTGTTTATTGGCGCCAATCCTCAGGAGGCGAGACAGATTAAACCCGCGCTCGCCTACCAATACGCAGGAAATCTTCCAGTCTATGCAACCTCCAGCGCTTTTTCCGGTATTACCAATACCAATCAGGATCAGGATATGGATGGCATTCGCATTCCCATTATGCCTTGGTTAATTCCTGGAACACCAAGCCAGCTGGAACAGCAAATCAACACTTTATGGAAACAGTCCCGAGGCCAACTGGGAACGCTTTACGCACTGGGCGCTGATGCCTATAAGCTTTACCCAAGGCTTCAGCAACTCTCAAGCCTACAGGGTAGTCAATTACCAGGGATGACCGGATTCCTGAGTATTACTCCAAATGGCAAAATCCATCGCGAACTGTCCTGGCAGATATTCAGGAATGGCCGGTTAACTCCACTTCCCATCATCAAACCAAAGGTTGCAGAAAACCGGCTATCCAAATTGTCCGAAAAAAATCAAGCATCAACATCAGTCACAGGAGATAATACCGTCCTTTATGCCCTGGAAACTGAACCTCAGTAATAAAAAAGGAGCTCTGGCGGAAAAAAGCGCCCTGCTGTTTTTGAAGCAGCAGGGACTGACGCTGTTACATAGCAACTTTGCCGATAAAACAGGTGAAATCGATCTGATTATGCTGGACTATTCCACACTGGTATTTATCGAGGTCCGCTCCCGAAGCCACTCACGATTCGGTAATGCAGCCAGTTCAATTGACAAAATCAAGCAGCAGAAAATTCGAAAGACGGCAGCCGCTTATTTACTTAAATACCGTCAACACAGCCATAGGATTTGTCGATTTGATGCAATATCCATTGACAATCATGACGGCACAGGGCAAAACAGCTTAAAATGGATCAAAAGTGCTTTTTAAGAATTTCTTAGGAGCGAATAATTTTCTGGTCGCTATTCAGAAGAGCGGTTTCAGAAGAAGGAAGAATGAAAGCCAGGCGGTTTTCACTTCAAGGTTTCAGGCATGCATGAACGTATAACGCAACATTTTTCCGATAGTATCGATGCCAAAATTCGCGCAGCGGACGAACTCCCTCCACTCATTGCTGATGCAGCAGAGATGATGGTGCAGTCCCTGCTAAACGAAGGAAAAATCATGGCGTGCGGAAACGGAGGCGCTGCTGGCGACGCCCAGCACTTTGTTTCTGAATTAATTAATCGCTTCGACCGTGAGCGTCCAGCCTTACCGGCTCTTTCCCTTTGTGCAGACAGTTTAACCATAACATCTATCGCCAACGACTCAAGCTACAACGAAGTGTTCTCCAAACAAATACGAGCACTGGGACAGGAAGGCGATATATTGCTGGCAATTTCAGCTCATGGCAACTGCCCAAACATGGTTCAAGCCATCCAGGCAGCCCATGACCGAAACATTCAGGTGATCGCCCTGACCGGTAAAGACGGTGGTGATATGGCCCGACTCCTGCACCCGGAAGAAGTTGAAATAAGGGTGCCCGATAGCAGCCCACAGCGTATACAGGAAGTCCACACGCTGATTATTCATTGCCTTTGCGACCTGATTGATGAGTTCCTGTTTTCCGCCGAATAAACTGGAATCTTGCTCTCATTTCTACCAATCCTTATTTTTTCACTATTCATGACATCAGGGGGAACCATGAAACCTATCGGCATTGCACTACTAACCGGTTTACTGACCCTGTTAAGTGGTTGCGCAGCGCTGGTTGACTCCGTTAACGAAGAGCCGGTCAACATTGATAACAGCAAACGGACCTGGGGATCCTGGATGGATGACCAGACCATTGAAACCGTCACCGCTGTAAACATTAATAAGGCTGATCCAGCCCTGAGAGAGTCAAGAGTCAAAGTCATCAGCTTTAACGGCATCGTATTGCTCATCGGTCAGGTACCTGATGAGAGCCTGAAACGACTGGCAGGCCAGACAGCACAGAATGTTGAAAAGGTTCGCCAGGTCTACAATGAGCTTGAAATTGGTCCAAACGCAGACATCCTGGTGCAAAGCAATGACAGCTGGTTGACTACAAAAATCAAAACCTCAATGGTGACCAATGAAGCGGTTATTGCTGACAGAATCAAAATCAATACTGAACAGGGAACGGTGTATCTCATGGGACTCATCACCCCCAAAATGGCACAGGAGGCTGTATCCATTGCTGCAAACACCTATGGAGTTTCAAGAGTCGTAAAGGTGTTTGAATACATACCTTGATACGGAACACCGCATGAGACCAACCAGCCTCCCAGTCATTGTTTTGACTGGGAGTTCGTGCTTTCTAACATTACTCTCAGCATCTCTCGTGCTTTTTGAGCCAGAACCTCAGGGACAATCAGATCCCAGTGATCCACACCATTAAAAGCCATTATCAATGAATGAGGACTGCCACTTAAATAAGAATTAATATTTGCTCCCACCAAAGTGTCGACTCGCCCATCAGGACGATAAACAGTTGCATGAACTTGCTCAGCTTGGCTCATATCGGAAAGATTTAAGACCATCACATCAGTGCCTGTCAACGGTGGGATATAATGATTTAACGTATCATTAGTACCCCATGCAGCACTCCCCCCAGGCCTTGCCCTGAATGATTCCGCTACCTGCTGAACAACCTCATCTTCAGGAAACGCTGTAGCATGAACATTAGCTATTTCTGCTAATACAGAAAAAAGGTTTCGTGTCGTAACCGTTTCTGAGCCTAAGTAAGCAGCAACACCAGCCCTATTCGGCAAATTATCCCAATGAAGTTGCATACCAACAGCAAGGGCATGAAACATACACAATCCATCAGGTGGCATTTCAATGACCTGACTACTGGTTTCTTCAAGTAACATCTGAAAACGTCGATCTCCCATTGGCTGCATTGAGTCAGAAACTTCCATTGCAATGCTTGCCAATTGTTCAGTCACTTGCTGCATAGCATGGGTGCTCTCTCTGAATGATTGAAACAATAGTGCTCTATTTTCACAGCTACTATGGGAACACCACTCATAATAGTTAACTGTCATGCCCGCTTCTGTTATTTCCAGCTCTACCAAAAGCATCGTTTTGCAAATTGAAGTTTCTATAGATTCAGGCAACATGCTGAATCTTGAAGATAGTTTACAGCGTGCACTCAATGAAGCCGGGCAGCTTGGAACAAAAGAGTTATTGGGGCTATTTGAATCACCCAATAAAGAACCTATCGTCGTTAATCAGCAGAAGTGGAACTACAAAGGAAAGGTTCTTAAGCACTATGAAACCTTATACGGTCGTATACCTTTGGAGCGCTCCGTATATCAGGGTGTCAGAGGTGGCAGTACTCTGGCAGCACTTGATCTTCGTGCCGGTATTATTGGTTCAGCTACCCCCAAATTTGCCAAGTCTATCGCCTGGAAATACAGCCAGATGCCAGCGCCTGCGGTAAAAGAAGATTTTGAGACCAACCATCAAAGGACGCTTTCAAATTCTTATATCAAGCATTTATCGGACAGAGTAGGTGCATTAATTGAAGACCAGCAAGACACTCACTACCACCTTCCTCCACTAAAAGAGCCTGTTGAAACAATAGCCATTGGTCTGGATGGAACCTGCATGCTGCTTTGTGAAGAAGGCTGGAGGGAAGCCATGTGTGGGACATTGAGCCTATATTCTGCAGATGGAGACAGGCTCCACACGATATATACAGCCAGTTCGCCAGAGTATGGTAAACAAAGCTTTATGAGCAAGCTCGACGAGGAGATTGCAGATCTAAAACGACTCTACCCAAATGCCACATACATCGGGGTAGCTGACGGGGCTAGAGAAAACTGGAGTTATTTGAAACAACATACCTCTGGGCAGATACTCGATTTTTATCATGCATCTGAATATTTAGCTGGAGCAGCGGAAGCACTGTTTCCAACCAGTAAGGCGAAGCGACACCAGTGGCTTGAAGACAGGCTACATAGTTTGAAAAACAAGCGTGGAGCAGCCAAAAAAATCCTTCAGGAAATTGAATCAGCCGAGCTCCCGAAAAAGACAATCGCACTGACAGAGAAGCGCTACAAAGCTGTGAGCTATTTTACAAACAATCACCAGTTAATGAATTATCATCAGGCGCTTAAACGCCATTGGCCAATAGGTTCAGGAGTTACTGAAGCGGCTTGTAAGACTCTGGTAAAGCAACGATTATGTGGTTCTGGAATGAGGTGGAAAGCAACAGGAGCGGAAGTGCTTTTGACAACAAGAGCACTGATCCAGAGTAAGGGGCGCTGGGAACAACTTTGGTCTGAGTTCATGACTGGAAAGGTTGAAGCTAACCTATGAGTCAGTTATCAAATTGAGAGAGCACCCCATAGCATTATCATAGCTAATGAGCTTCTGCCTTCTCCTTCTACCAAGCCGCTGCCTGCCTGATAATATATCAACGACCTGTTTATACTTCTCCACAAAATCAGTAATATCATGACTTTCACTAGTAGCAGGTTCTTGCTCGGGAACCAAACCAATAAGCTTGGAATAGTTACTGGTATTTTCTCGAAAGCCTCCAACTACAGTAGTCAAATCATCTAGCAATTGGTGCTGATCAACATGCTGCCCAGAACCTGAAAATTCACGTTCATACTTTCTACGAATTCTAGTTTCCTCCGAGAGCTGCGCCTTTGGAATATTTCCCTTAGAAAAAATTATCTGCTCACGGATTCTATAAAACGTCTCAACTTCATTAGGTGTATTATCAACATAATCTTTGAGCTCTGTAAGAACAGCAACATGCTCTTTCAAAAGTTCTAGAAAAACATTTACATCATCATCCAAAAGTTCATTCCCATGAAGATGGGATTTTAGAGCTTCAACTGCCTCAGACTGGAACAACCTTGCTTTGGGAATAGATTCTTTAGCTCTAGCAAGAATATCTATTAAAACAGTGGCACGAGAATTAAACAAACCTATTGGCTGACCAATATGCTGATCAACATACTCACCAACCTTTTCCGCGTGTTTCGCTCCATTGTATGACTCTCTTATCTTTCGCGCATTTTCTAATATTTGACCTTTATACCTGATCACCGGCTGGAATTCGCAGTCTGCAATTGCAGAGTTTGAGTAAGCCCGCTCAAGGGAGTTTTCAGCCATCCGCAAAGAACGCTCATAAGCAACTTTTGCAGCACCAAAGTCTTGGCTTTCAAAGGCCTGAACCCCCTCACCGTAAGATTTTTGCCACTCTGAATCGGCCATAGCGGGTTCAGCAGACTCATGCACCTCATTCACTTTTGCACCCGCCCCCCCCATTTCATCTTTTTGTACCTGTGACTTTTTATTCAGCGCTCTACGATTTTTTTTCCTCCTCAATGCCTCAAGTCTATTTTCTTTTTTCTTCTTATCTGCGTCTTCCTTTTTGATCAATTCTTTCCTAACTTTTTCTGATTCAATTTCCGCTTTGTGAAACTCCTCCTTAATTCGACGATCTTTAATTTCAGTTTTTTTCTCCTTCTCTTTTGCTCCATTCTCATATTCATGAGTCGAATTGCTTTCCATTGGGACAACTGAACTTCCCACTCTTCAACATTACTAATTCCTCGAAGCCTTCCTTGATGAACCGTTCTTTCAGCAGTCCCGATAGTCGGCCATGGCAAAGAAGACATACCCACTAACTCTTTTCGAAAATAGCCTAAAAGATCCCAAATGGAAGTGAAAGTACTTAAAATTCCGGCCATTACCAAATCAAAATAAGATGAAACAGTCAACCCGTAATTTTTATTATTATAGACAGCATCAACCAAGTCTATAAACTGACTATAGGCCGACCAAAGAAACTCATAACGCCCTGAAAATATAGCGAAGTTCAATGAACAAGAGAGTGCAAGAAGTTCATACGGATGAGGATCAAATTTGATGTAGCCAATAACAGGAAGAAACAAATCTGAAATAACATCCCAATGAGCATAAACCTCCATGAAATTACTTGCAGTAAATAGTGTCAGAAAAAAAAAGCGTAGCCATCGAGCATATTTTTCTTTTTCATTCACATTGGCGGCTATGAATACTCTGGTCCAGTTAGTTAGCATACTAGGTGGGATGTAAATACGATGCCCTGGGTTTGATAGAGAGAGTGTTGAGGGAGAGTTTCCCGAATCAACCAATTCTGAACGAACGCGAACTTCTGCTGAAAAATAATTTGAATAACGTTCTAATTCCTTTTCAATTCGCTTTTTTTCATTGTTTCTTAACCTCCCCCCTTTTCTAGCCTTCTTCATTTGAGGAGAGCTGATAACTTCAAATTCTTTTTGACAACGATCATATTCATCCTGATCCCAATTAAAATCAGAAAGGTCACAATTATTTTTTTCCCTAACTACCGAACGGTGAAAAAGCCAAAACTTAGTTTCATGCCCAACAGCACCCACGGGGGGATATGCCGCCAGGAACCCAGCATCTAGGCTTTCACTTTCCTCAACACTAAAACCACTCACACCAAACAATTCTGATGTTAAAAAATACTGCTGACCTCCAATATCAAGGTAGCTTTCCTCAAGAGCAACCCTGTGATTAAGGTTAAACTCCAACCGGGCTTGTTCAGGAAACAAGCCAAGATTAACAACACCATCACACTCTTGCTCCGAAAAAGGCAAAAGCTCAATATTATAAGTACTTTCGAGATCTGCAATGGATTGACAGTCAGTCTTAAATTTCAAAACAAGGTTATCAGGATAAAAATCCTGATAACTAAGCAATTTATCTTTGAAGTTTAACGATGGAACCAGATAAAACGTATAGCTTTCTGGATCTAGCGCTTCTACATCAAAAATCAAATCTTTATGGTAACTATTCAGCACCCAGCAAAGGCGTATTGTTGTAATTTCGAACCGCTTTAAGAAGCGCCTGAAATATGTTCAACCCCTGCTTTTTAGCAGATGATAAATAGCTTCGGATTCGGGTAAACATGGTACCTCCGTCTTCGCTTCTGAAGCAGCCTGAGATCTTCTGCTTAAGTTTGGCCATCCTGGCATCACGTTCACTGCCATTGTTATCGAAGGGAATTGAAAAGTCCGACATGAAGCGCAACGTTTCAACCTTAAACTCAATAAGCCTTTTGAACAGGTTGTAGGCCTTGGTATTCCTGACCTTCTTACGTCCAAGCACCTGTCGTTGTTTTTCCATATAAGCGGTTTCCTTCGTGAGAGCCCTTTGAAGGATTTGGTCGTATATCGTCTCAATGCGAAGCTGTATTGCACCAGGCATTTGAGTCAGACCGGCTGCTTTGTATTTCTTGCAGAAGTGCCAGGAGAGCGTAAGCAATTTCATCAGCCGCAGAGCCAGCTTATTCGCATCCCTATCGACAACTCCCTGAAGCTCTCTCAGATGATGGGCATTACAAAGCACATGCACTGCCGCATAGGCAAAGTAGGACTTCCAATGATCGTGAACCAGAATGCCTGCAAAAGTCAGCAGGATGCCCATTGCATCCATTGCTTCACAACCTCGCCTTTCTGAGAGGTAGTAAAGCGTCCATTGGTCATCTCGCATAATGTGTAACCACCACAGTGAACCGTCAACCCGCATGCCAGTTTCATCCGCTCCTGCAACCGGACTTTCTTGTAAAGCATCGCGGATACTCTGCTCAGTAGAGGCCAGGTTCTCATGGGTATAGGCAACAAAATTGGCAACAGAGCCTGCGCTGACACTCATGCAATAAATAGTATTGAAATACTCAGACACCCGGTGATATGGGATGAAGTGATACTGGTTTAAATGAACAGCCATTGCCTGAGTCACTTCTCCGTATTGAGCAGCGGCTTTCACTCCTTGGGGAAACTCAGCGGTGTTCCGTTTACCACAAGGACATACTTTAACGTCTGCCCAGTACGCGGTAACTTCAAATTCTCCGGGTCTACCTGGATCAAAAACCTGTCGCTCAATGTATTTGGTGGGTTTAATATCGATAAGCGAAGACTGGCAACAGCAACATTTTTCAACCTTCAGATGCCTGACATAATCGGGTAAGGCGACACGTCTCAAACAAGAGCCTTGATGACCTTTCTGGCCACCTGGTTTATTGCCTGAAGATGGTCTAAGGCTTTTGGGGTTCGGTGTTTCCTGTGAGGAGCAGGGGGCTTCTTTGGAAGATGTATCACCTTTATCACTCCCTTTTTTACTGGGCTTTTGATAACCATCTGACGATGGTGGCTTACTACTGTTTTGACTGTTTTTATTAACCCTTTCTTCCAGTTCGCTGCAACGTTCCCGTAAAAGCGCATTCTCGGTCCGAAGCTCTTCATTCTCTTTAAGGAGAGCTTCGGTAAACGGAGTAGCTGGGAAGTCTGGTTCCATACTGGAGATTTGTTAGAAAAATTGAGTATAAGATGATGGTCGAAAAATCAGAAAATTCCAGATTTATATGAAGGGTGCTGAATAGTTACTCTTTATGTATAGACTCGATCCTCTCAGTCTCATTTTCTCCCCCTCCCACCTCAACACCAGGAGCCTCCTCTATGACCAACTCTTTCGATTGAAAAAGATGCCATTTTCTCATATAGGCGTTTGCCTGAAACCCTATATATGCTATGGCCTCTGTGGGAGTGTAGCTTCTAAAAACAGTAAACTCTTCTCCGTCCTGATTGCTGCCTTGCTTAACACTCATAGACTGCACTTTCTCTACCGGCGAAAATATATACCCAGAACCGATAGAAGTTACACTGACAATTACCTTGACTTTCCAAAAATTTAACTCTGAGTGACTATTCGGTATCCAGAAAATCGCTACCAGGATAAAAAACAGGCAAGCCAAGCTTTTTTTTCAGCTGAGTTCATATAGATGATCAACTCAAAAAATAATTCTCAAAGCAAGAAAGTAGACCATCAATAATATTTGACCATCATCATTTAACGACGCCATTACTTTGAGGCAAGTGCCAGCCTTGTTTTTACGTAACACGCATTGACTAACATCAAAAAATAATACCACCTCTCGTTTTTTCCACCACTTTGTTGATCTCGGCTAATACCTAGATATTGAAATTCCCATAACTGATAGGATGCCCGTACCATGAAGAATCATTCCAGAATTCATGGCGATAGGCGAGCGGCGCATTCCTATCCGGTAAGCCCTCAAAGCTGTTTGAACTTGAGTATCAAGGGATCAATAAAATGAAAGGCATTCAGATTACTGCCAGCGAAAACAACGCTCTGGTTAACTCAATCTGGTTGATGGACGAAGCTGCTGGTGAAGCTCGCCTGATCTGCGCCAAAACTGACGAATTCAAGCAGGATGAAGTCGTTTCTCTGGAAAAGCTGGGCCAGTTCGAATCCCGCGAACTGGATCTGGAAGTTCAGGAAACCACCATCCGCGAAGGTGGCCAGCACTTGAACGTAAACGTTCTCTCCCGTGAAATGCTGGAAGACGCTGCTGCCAACCCAGAGAAGTACCCATCTCTGACCATCCGTGTTTCCGGCTACGCTGTTCGCTTCAACTCCCTGACGCCAGAACAGCAGCGTGACGTGATCACACGCACCTTCACTCAGGACCTGTAATACAGCGCTGCCCGGCGCAGTAATGTGTTCCTGAATTAAGGCCGTGATTTTTCATTAAATTCACGGCCTTCACATCGACCCTCCTTCCAACATTGTTCAAACCGCAATCAACTAAAGACACCCGCCTAAAACAGAGGATATAATTTCGCGGTCAGCCTCAGACGCCAACCTGTTGAATCTGATGTCGCTGAGCCAGATGATTGTTGGAACGAACCATTAATGAAACCGAAAAACAAGCGCCTCGCGCTTCAGGACATCGCCGACCGGGTCGGTGTTACCAAAATGACGGTCAGCCGTTACCTCAAGGACCCAACACAGGTTTCAAAAGCCACCGGCGAGAAAATTCAGGCAGTCATTGACGAAGTAGGCTATGTTGCCAGCCGTGTTCCAGACATTCTCTCTAACTCCACCAGCAAAGCCATTGGTATTCTGATCCCCTCTATCTCCAACCAGGTCTTCGCGGCCGTTGTCCAGGGAATAGAAAGCGTTACCGAGCCATCGGGTTATCAGACCATGATCGCCCATTATGGCTATGATAAAGACGTTGAAGAAAAGCGCATAGAATCCATGCTCTCCTATCAGGTTGATGGGTTAATTCTTTCTGAGTGCGAGCATACAGAAAAGTCACTGCGCATGATAGAAAGCGCCGGCATCCCAGTGGTCGAAGTGATGGATTCCTGTCTTCCCCCCATTGACCTTGCTGTTGGCCTGGATCACAAAGCCGCCAGCGAGGCCATGATCAGGCGCATGCTGGAGAACGGCAAGAAAAAGATCGCGTTTATTGCTGCCAGAATGGACATCCGAGTCAGGCAACGCCTGCAGGGCTATCACAACATCATGGAGAGTGTTGGCTGTGATCCCATCATCCTCTCCACCCCGGCTAATTCATCATTCACTCTGGGTGCAGAGTTAATGGCCGAAGCTCTGGATAACCACCCTGAACTTGATGGCGTATTCTGCTGCAATGATGACCTGGCCATTGGTGCCATTATGGAATGTCAGAGAAGAGGGATTTCAATACCTGAGCAGATGGCCGTTGCCGGATTTAATGCACTGGATATAGGACGTTCCATCACCCCAAAGCTGGCCAGTATCGACACCCCAAGGTGGGAGATTGGCAGCCTTGCTGCAACAATGCTGCTGGACAAGCTGTCAGGTAATTCACCAGAACAACCCGTTGTAGATCTTGGCTTTACGCTGTTTGAGGGCGAAAGCATTTAATTTTCCGCAAAAATCACATTCACTTCCAGAATACCTCAAATACCAAAAAAGGCGCTGGCCACACTGAGAAAAAATAACCCCAGTGTCACCAGCGCCTTTAAAGCCTAGAAATCAGGAAGCCATGGCAACCGCTTCAGCAGCCAGACGAGAGATCTCGGCCCAATTGCGAGATGCAACCAGGTCAGCAGGCAGCATCCAGGAACCCCCAATCGTTGCTACGCAACTCAGCGCCAGGTAGTCCTTGATATTATCAGGACCAATACCACCGGTTGGACAGAAACGCACCTGAGGCAATGGTGCAGAAATCGCTTTGAGCGCCTTAACACCGCCGTTGATTTCTGCAGGGAAAAACTTCAGGTGATCATAACCATGAGAAAGCGCCTGCATCACTTCAGAAGGCGTTGCGCAGCCAGGAATCAATGGTGCTGAACACTGGCTGGCATGCGCCAGAAGTTCTGGTGTCATTCCGGGTGAAATGACAAATTTTGCACCCGCCTTTACCGCCGCATCGTACTGGAATGCATTAATTACCGTTCCCGCTCCCACCATGGCATCAGGCATCGCTTCTGCAATCTGACGAATGGCTTCTAACGCCGCATCCGTGCGCAGGGTGATTTCAAACACCTTGATACCACCCTCACTCAATGCACGAGCCATGGGTACCGCATCTTCTACATGATCAATCACCATCACCGGCACAACCGGAGACGCAGCAAAAACGGCTGCTGGATGTATCGCCCACTGACTCATTTCACACCTCGACAAAACAGGATGGATGCACCTTCTTCCGCACTGGAAACAGACTGGCGACAACCATTGAATAATTCACGACCGTATCCATGGTGCAGATCTGACAGATCCGGACAATGCGCTTCACGGGCAGAAAGGTCGGTATGCACAGCAATTTCACCAGTGACTGCATTAACCGTCACCTGGTCACCATCCTGCAAATAAGCCAGAGGACCACCCATTTGCGCTTCCGGAGTAACGTGAATAGCAGCAGGCACCTTTCCGGATGCACCTGATAGACGTCCGTCAGTCAACAGAGCAATCTTATAGCCTGCCTTCTGCAGGTTACCCAGAATTGGCATCAGCATATGAAGCTCTGGCATACCATTAGCTGCAGGACCGTTGAAACGAACAACAATCACTGCATCCTGATTCAGCTTGCCAGCCTTATAAGCTGCTTCCACGTCATACTGGGAATTAAAGACCAAAGCAGGCGCAGTCGTCGAATAATGTTCTTCCGCTACCGCACTCACCTTGATAACGGCACGCCCAAGGTTTCCAGAGAGCACTTTCAGCCCGCCAGTTACCGCAAAGACCTGCTCGGAGTCAGCAATCACTTCAGGGTTGCGTGTTCCGGACATGGATTTCCAGACCAGCTGACCATTGTCCAGTTCCGGCATTTTTAAATAGTCGGCCATGGTTCCATAACAGGGCACAGCATCCATATGCAGCAAGCCACGTTCCGCCAGAGCTGCCAACAGAACAGGCACACCACCAGCATCATGAAACTGGTTGATATCAGCCGGACCATTTGGATAGACACGGGTCAACAGCGGAACCACCTGTGACAGCGCATCAAAATCATCCCAGGTCAGGATAAAGCCAGCCGCACGGGCCACAGCAATCATATGGATAGAATGGTTAGTACTGCCACCAGAAGCCAGCAGAGCCACCAGGCCATTGACCAGACTTTTCTCATCCAGCACCTTAAAGAGCGGACGATAGGCAGGGGCTCCATGAATTTTGCTGGCGATATCCCCTGCAATTTTCTGAGTCAATGCATCACGCAATTCGGTGCCAGGAGGAATAAACGCGGAGCCCGGCAACATAAGCCCCATGGCTTCAAATACCAGCTGGTTGGTATTGGCCGTGCCATAGAAGGTACAGGTACCGGGCGCATGGTAAGCATTGCACTCCATGGTAAGCAGCGCATCTTTACCCACTTCGCCGGCAACATACTGCTGACGGACCTTTACCTTTTCATCATTGGTAATACCCGTCGGCATAGGCCCAGAAGGAACAAAAGCCGTTGGCAGATGACCAAACGACAGCGCACCAATAAGCTGACCCGGAGCAATCTTGTCACATACGCCCAGCAACAGGGTTGCGTCAAAGGTGTTATGGCTGAGACTGATGGCAACGCTCTGGGCAATAACATCCCGGGAGTACAGGGACATATCCATCCCGGCCTGCCCCTGGGTCACACCATCACACATGGCGGGCACGCAACCAGCCACCTGGGCACTGTGCCCCTGCTGTGCCAGCGTTTCCTTAATGGTAAACGGGTAATCCTGGTACGGCTGGTGCGCACTCAACATATCATTGTACGCTGAGATAATCGCCACATTGGCACGGGTAAAGTTAAGAATGGTGTCTTTCTGCTGGGTACCACAGGCCGCCACTGCGTGAGCAAGATTGCCACAGCTGAGGGACTTGCGGATTTTGCCGGTACTGGCCTGGTGCTCCATGCGGTCAAGATAGTTCTGACGAAGTGACGCACTGCGCTCGGCAATCCTCTGCGTCACTTCAAGCACGATAGGGTTCATGCCGCAACCTCTCTGGTAAAACTGGCAGAAGCTTCAACGGCCATGGCCACCACCTGATCAATATCGCTGGAGATATCAACGTGGGCGACACCCATTTCATCAGCGCCGGGTACTTCAAGGGTATTAAACTGGCTCTGCAGCATGGTCTCTTTCATAAAGTGTCCCTGGCGAGCCTTCATTCTTTCAAGGATCAGATCATAACTGCCATCCAGGAAGATAAAATAAACCTGGTCATTACCTTCACGAATGATGTCTCGGTACTGTTTTTTCAGAGCAGAACAAACAACAACACCCGTTTCATTTTTCGCCTGCACACTGAAGCAGACATCACGAATTCTTTCCAGCCATGGCTGACGATCATCGTCGTTCAGTGGATTTCCACCAGCCATCTTCTCAATATTAGCCCTGGGATGGAGATCATCACCATCAATAAACTTGGCACCGATTGCCCGGCTGAGTGACTCACCTACAGTAGACTTGCCAGAACCGGATACACCCATTACTACAAATGTTTTGCCACTCACTTTTTTGATCTCGATCAATAGTTATCGAAAAAATACAGAGAATAAACTTCTTCAAACAGCATGTTACGGGTAACATGTTACCCGTAACATTGAATCATGAAAAGTTTTTAAATTTTTTGAGACGAATCAATCATGTCGGATCTTTCTCTGATATATACCGCAGCCGGCTCCATCCTGCTGCTCCTGTTTCTGGTGATGAAAGCCAGACTGCACGCTGTAGTAGCACTGATTCTGGTGTCCATGATTGCAGGTATCGCTACCGGCATGAATCCGGCTGACATCGCCGCAACTATCCAGAAAGGTATGGGTGGAACACTGGGCTTCGTTGCCGTTGTGGTTGCTCTTGGTGCCATGTTCGGAAAGGTCATGGAAACCACCGGCGCTCTCGATCGCATCGCCCAGACCCTGCTGGCACGTTTCGGTAATGAGAAGGCCAACTGGGCAATTACCTTCACGGGCTTTATCTGCGCACTGCCACTGTTCTTTGACGTAGCTGTTGTACTGTTGATCGGTGTCGTCTTTGCCATCGTCAGAAAGAGCAAGGAAAGCGTTGTTAAAATGGGTATCGCCCTGCTTGCAGGTATCGCTACCTGTCAGGCATTCCTGATCCCTGCACCCGGTCCAATTCTGGTTGCTTCTCAGTTGGGCGCCGACTTTGGATGGATGATTCTGATTGGTCTGTCTGCTTCTATTCCAGCCATGATTCTTGCCGGCCCTATGTTTGGTTCTTTCATCAGCAAAATCGTTGATGTACCACTGCCTGCACACGCTGCCGCCAGCGAAGAATTCAAAGACCGCAACGGCACCCTGCCATCTTTTGGCCTGGCATTCGCCCTGATCATCCTGCCTCTGCTGATGATCGGCCTACAGACCATTGGCTCCCGTTTTGTTGAAGCTGGCTCTACCGTTCACGGCTGGCTGACCTTTATTGGCCACCCATTCACTGCCATCATGGTTGCCTGTCTTGCTGCCTGCTACCTGCTGGGCATCAAGCGCGGCTATACCAAAGATGAAGTGATGAATATCTGTGGATCCGCTCTGCAGCCAGCGGGCGTTATCATCCTGGTAACCGGTGCCGGTGGCGTCTTCAAGCAGGTACTGGTGGATTCTGGTGTTGGTCAGGCGCTTGGTAACATGCTGGCTGGCACAGGCCTGCCGATTGTTATCCTGGCCTTCATCCTGGCGGCTGCCGTTCGTGTTATTCAGGGTTCTGCAACGGTAGCCATGTTGACTGCCTGCGGCCTGATCCTGCCAATGCTGGAGCCTCTGGCACTGTCTGGCGCACAGCTGGCAGCAGTCACCGTTGCAATCGGTGGTGGTGCGATCGTACTTTCTCACGTTAACGACTCAGGCTTCTGGCTGGCTAACCGCTACCTGGGGTTGAACGAAAAGCAAACCCTGCAAACCTGGACTGTGATGGAAACCATCATTGGTACCACCGGTGCCGTGGTTGCCGTGATCTTCAGCTTGTTTATCTAACCCCCCCATAAAAAAACTCCAGCTTTTGCTGGAGTTTTTTTTGTTTGTCACAAACCAATTTTGATTACATGCCATTTCGAAAGGTTTTGTGATCAATCACACCACTCTCTCTAACCAGCTTTAACCCTGTTGAGTATTCCTTAAGTAATTTGAGACAATAGTCCACTCTTTCCTGTAAGTGCTTATCCCCCTCAGGGTCTTCACCCGTAAAGACCTGTCCCACATGACGAACAATCAAATGATCCGGCAGATAGCAGATTCTGCTGTTTTTATAACTACTGGTACGAAGCTCCACCACAGGATATGCACCACCCTGGCCGGCAGAAACAGCCGTAATCAATGCAGGCTTATGGCCCAGCTCAGCAGTACCAAATAGAAGAAAGAAATTCTTCAGTCCTGCCGGCACCATGCCATTCCACTCGGGTGCCACAACAATCAGCGCATCTGCCTCTTTTAGCTTCTGCTTCCAGGGTGCCAACCTGGCCTTCCACTCCTCATCACCACTCCAGATAGACTCATCCCAATGGGGCAGCGGGTTTCCCGCCAGCGATAGAATCTCAACCGAGTCAAATAAGGAAAGCTCAAGCACTCGATCTGCCAAAGCACGGCTGATCCGCTCACTCTGGGATTCCAGCCGATGACTGCCACTGATAATTGCAAGCTTCATTTTTCTTCCTGTTCTGCCCTGGACAATTTCACCCCAAACTGTAACAGAGAACAGCATAGTTCAAAGGTAACTATTCAGCACCCTTCATATAAATCTGGAATTTTCTGATTTTTCGACCATCATCTTATACTCAATTTTTCTAACAAATCTCCAGTATGGAACCAGACTTCCCAGCTACTCCGTTTACCGAAGCTCTCCTTAAAGAGAATGAAGAGCTTCGGACCGAGAATGCGCTTTTACGGGAACGTTGCAGCGAACTGGAAGAAAGGGTTAATAAAAACAGTCAAAACAGTAGTAAGCCACCATCGTCAGATGGTTATCAAAAGCCCAGTAAAAAAGGGAGTGATAAAGGTGATACATCTTCCAAAGAAGCCCCCTGCTCCTCACAGGAAACACCGAACCCCAAAAGCCTTAGACCATCTTCAGGCAATAAACCAGGTGGCCAGAAAGGTCATCAAGGCTCTTGTTTGAGACGTGTCGCCTTACCCGATTATGTCAGGCATCTGAAGGTTGAAAAATGTTGCTGTTGCCAGTCTTCGCTTATCGATATTAAACCCACCAAATACATTGAGCGACAGGTTTTTGATCCAGGTAGACCCGGAGAATTTGAAGTTACCGCGTACTGGGCAGACGTTAAAGTATGTCCTTGTGGTAAACGGAACACCGCTGAGTTTCCCCAAGGAGTGAAAGCCGCTGCTCAATACGGAGAAGTGACTCAGGCAATGGCTGTTCATTTAAACCAGTATCACTTCATCCCATATCACCGGGTGTCTGAGTATTTCAATACTATTTATTGCATGAGTGTCAGCGCAGGCTCTGTTGCCAATTTTGTTGCCTATACCCATGAGAACCTGGCCTCTACTGAGCAGAGTATCCGCGATGCTTTACAAGAAAGTCCGGTTGCAGGAGCGGATGAAACTGGCATGCGGGTTGACGGTTCACTGTGGTGGTTACACATTATGCGAGATGACCAATGGACGCTTTACTACCTCTCAGAAAGGCGAGGTTGTGAAGCAATGGATGCAATGGGCATCCTGCTGACTTTTGCAGGCATTCTGGTTCACGATCATTGGAAGTCCTACTTTGCCTATGCGGCAGTGCATGTGCTTTGTAATGCCCATCATCTGAGAGAGCTTCAGGGAGTTGTCGATAGGGATGCGAATAAGCTGGCTCTGCGGCTGATGAAATTGCTTACGCTCTCCTGGCACTT
The DNA here is from genome assembly GCF_965196975.1 of Endozoicomonas sp. Taxonomy (NCBI): domain Bacteria; kingdom Pseudomonadati; phylum Pseudomonadota; class Gammaproteobacteria; order Oceanospirillales; family Endozoicomonadaceae; genus Endozoicomonas; species Endozoicomonas sp. The sequence goes on along the minus strand of NZ_OZ239981.1, from coordinate 601,890 downwards.
CTGCAAGAAATACAAAGCAGCCGGTCTGACTCAAATGCCTGGTGCAATACAGCTTCGCATTGAGACGATATACGACCAAATCCTTCAAAGGGCTCTCACGAAGGAAACCGCTTATATGGAAAAACAACGACAGGTGCTTGGACGTAAGAAGGTCAGGAATACCAAGGCCTACAACCTGTTCAAAAGGCTTATTGAGTTTAAGGTTGAAACGTTGCGCTTCATGTCGGACTTTTCAATTCCCTTCGATAACAATGGCAGTGAACGTGATGCCAGGATGGCCAAACTTAAGCAGAAGATCTCAGGCTGCTTCAGAAGCGAAGACGGAGGTACCATGTTTACCCGAATCCGAAGCTATTTATCATCTGCTAAAAAGCAGGGGTTGAACATATTTCAGGCGCTTCTTAAAGCGGTTCGAAATTACAACAATACGCCTTTGCTGGGTGCTGAATAGTTACAAGCGGAGGATGGATTGATAACTTCAATGATCGATGTTTCTAGCTCAGGGAGTAAATCCTCACGCCTCATTGCATCACATGAAGAAGGATATTGTCTGAATGCCTCAAACTTGGCGTATTCATCAGGTCGGCTTAAATCAAAGCTCATTTCGGGAAAAACTCCCAGCCCTCTCCCGTTGCTGACTTGTGTTTCAAACTGTCTCAATGCCTGAGTCATTTTAGGGATGGTTTCTTCTTGAAATAGAGCTCTATGTTCCTTGAGCGTCTGTTGCAAACAGGATTGACGTTCTTGAATCATTACTTTTTCATCCAATTTGACCTCTATATCCTCTTTTGATTTTTCTGCAGCCTTTGATGATGTCTCAAGATCCCAGCCTGTTTCCAATATTTTGTGAATCAAGTCAATGGTTTCATCTGTTGAACAGTTAACTAAAGCCAACGCACATTCAGCAAATTTTTCTCTTGCAGGGTCATCTGTGATGTCATTTTTAAGCTCATACCTTTCAGCCAGTAATCCTTCAATTCTTCTGGCTTTGTCGGGATTTCTCATAAGAGAACCATGAATAGCATCTAATCTTGCTTTCCAGTATTGCTCTATGGTCGCCTCTTCTGTTTCTGAGTTGTCTGGGTTAGAAATATCCGGTTGAGAGATTTCTGTACTCATAAAGAAACATGGTTCACTGATCATATTCAAGGCTCCTGATCAAACAGTTTGTTGGTTTATTTGATTTATCATTAAAGACAATGATGTCTTTCCTTTTGAGTATTTAAAGTAGAAATGGATGGTATTTCTGTAATGTAATTAATTGGTACTTAAATAAGATTTGTTTAACCGTTTGGTTCTATTCCAGCTTTTTAAAAAAAATAGCCCTCAAGTAGAGGGCAGGGTCTGAACTGTTACTTTGCTAAGCAGTTTTTCAGAAGAAAAATCAATTCTGTCAGATGTTTCTTTTCCATACTGTGCACTGGGCAACTGTATGCTGATACTTTCGGGCGGTTTCCCTGATCACAAACGGTATATCAAAAGGTGGTCGTACCTCCTCAAAATGTTTGCTCAACGCTCTCTGCAGCCCGGTATGGGTGTCAACGGCTTCTCCATTTTCACGGACTCCACCAAGCCAGTTCTCTCTGGGGGTGTATTCTTCCAGCCAGGTATAGGGTGAAGTGATAACAAGGATGCCTCCAGGGCGGATGCGCTCATGAATCATGCTCAGAAACTGCGCCGGGTTATTCAGGCGGTCAATCAGGTTGCCGGCAAAGACAAGGTCATAGTCGTTATAGATGGGTTTCAGGTTACAGGCATCGCCTTGAGTGAAACGGATTCGGTTGGTATCGATATCACCGAGGCCTATTTCAGTGGTATCAGCAATAAAGTAATCACCCAGCTCACCTTCAGTAGGGACGTGGTAACGAATTTTTCCCCGCTCCTGGAGTTCTGCTGCAGCAGAAATGAATCGGGCAGAGAAGTCGATGCCATCCACATGCTGGAACCAGCGGGCTAACTCAAAACTCGTACGCCCAACCGAACAGCCAAGGTCCAGTGCTCGGGTTCGAGGGGTGTCACCACTGACTTCGTAACAAATGTGGGCACAGGCTTCCGGATAGTTTGGAACGTCAAAGAAGGTTTCTCCAAAATGGAATGCCAGATATTGGGCAACAAGCGCATCACTCTCATAAGGGTTGCTGGAGGTATTGGTCATGGCACTGGACTCTACATATCGGAAGCCGGCATGCTGGAAGAAGTGGCGGCGGAAGGCATACCGTGAATCTTTAATGGCGTAGTTACCCGTTGAGATCCAGCAGCCCCCTTTGATGAGGTTGTGGCGTCCATCAAAGGTTGGGGTTGAGAAGTCATCGTAGCAGGGGTGAACACGGAATCCTTCATAACCGTCAATGGGGGTCGTGGTCCATTGCCAGACATTGCCAATAATGTCGCACAGTTCCCCTGTTCTGAAGCGGTCAACCGGGCAGGATGAAGACCAGTATTCGAGATTGATATTTCCGGGTGCTTTATCCCACCAGGGCTGGTCAGTATCAATGGATTCCCTCAGGCAATACCACTCGGCTTCGCTGGGCAGCTGGATCTGCTTGCCGGTTACTTCTGACTTCCAGCGACAAAATGCCTGGGCTTCATGACAGTTAACGTCTACGGGCCAGTTCCAGGGCATGTCGATTTCTTCGAGCATGGTACGATAGCGATAATTATCTCCGTCGGGCACCCAGAATTCGGGGTGGCGCGCTTTACCATCATTGTTGCTGAACGTCGCCCAGGCCCAGCCTTCATCGGTCCACCAACGTTCGTTGTCATAACCACCGGCATCAATAAAGGTTTTAAATTCCTGATTGCTGACCAGGTATTCACTGGCTTTGAATGGCGCGACCTCAACCTCGAAACGTCCATATTCATTGTCCCAGCCGTAAAGAGAATCATCATAATCTTTGCCCAGACGCAGCGATCGACTGGTTATTTCAATCAGACGGTTTTCTGGTGCGGCCCCGGTCTCGGTGCAGTGCTGCCAGTAGTTGTGTGGCTGGACGTATGAGATTGGGAGCTGACGAATAAGAACCGAAGATGTTTCAAGGTGGATACGCTCATGTTCAATCCCCATCAGAATGATCCAGGCTGGGCTCTCCCAGGTGATGGGTATCTCTAATGGCATATTCTGTACAAAGTTGGTAACCAGTGCTCTGACTTTGCTGCGGTAGTCGCGAACCTGCTGAACGGTTGGCCATTGGTAGTTGCTGTCGTCCAGGTCATCCCAGGACATTTCATCCACACCTATGGCAACGGTGGACTCGATGTAAGGGTCAACGCGTTCCGAGATCAATTTGGCGGTGATCAGTTTGTTGATAAAAAACGCGGCGGTATGCCCGTAATAGAAGATCAGAGGGTGGCGTAGGGGGATCGCTTTTTCATACCATGCTTCTTCACACGCCAGAGTTTCAAACAGCAGATCATACTGATCAAATGTCTGGAGGAAATAATTTAACAACTCCTGTCGTTTGTCCTCGGGGTTGCCCTCGTTCAGAACCAGGGTTCGAGTTACTTTTTCCGGATGAGCATCTGGGGTGACACTGTAGTCTATCTGACTCGCAGTATTCTCAGCCACGTTTCCTCTCCTGAGTATCGGTGTATAGGGACTTTGAGCAATCAGTTGACAGTAAGCAGAACCCGCATGAAAACAGCGGGGTGCTTCTTTAATAGAAAAACAGCGTATCCATTACTTATTGCTATCAGATGAAAGTGTACGGTGCAAATGCAATAAAGGTTTTCCTAGCTTGTCTTTTAGTGATTTTATAAGCGTTCAGTGTAGTTGCTCATTATGTTTGCAGATGGACCAGTGATCACCTGTCATGGTGAATTTGAGTGTCTGAGAGGGGTTGACAGCGCTTCAATCGGGTGCTCTCTCTGAATGATTGAAACAATAGTGCTCTATTTTCACAGCTACTATGGGAACACCACTCATAATAGTTAACTGTCATGCCCGCTTCTGTTATTTCCAGCTCTACCAAAAGCATCGTTTTGCAAATTGAAGTTTCTATAGATTCAGGCAACATGCTGAATCTTGAAGATAGTTTACAGCGTGCACTCAATGAAGCCGGGCAGCTTGGAACAAAAGAGTTATTGGGGCTATTTGAATCACCCAATAAAGAACCTATCGTCGTTAATCAGCAGAAGTGGAACTACAAAGGAAAGGTTCTTAAGCACTATGAAACCTTATACGGTCGTATACCTTTGGAGCGCTCCGTATATCAGGGTGTCAGAGGTGGCAGTACTCTGGCAGCACTTGATCTTCGTGCCGGTATTATTGGTTCAGCTACCCCCAAATTTGCCAAGTCTATCGCCTGGAAATACAGCCAGATGCCAGCGCCTGCGGTAAAAGAAGATTTTGAGACCAACCATCAAAGGACGCTTTCAAATTCTTATATCAAGCATTTATCGGACAGAGTAGGTGCATTAATTGAAGACCAGCAAGACACTCACTACCACCTTCCTCCACTAAAAGAGCCTGTTGAAACAATAGCCATTGGTCTGGATGGAACCTGCATGCTGCTTTGTGAAGAAGGCTGGAGGGAAGCCATGTGTGGGACATTGAGCCTATATTCTGCAGATGGAGACAGGCTCCACACGATATATACAGCCAGTTCGCCAGAGTATGGTAAACAAAGCTTTATGAGCAAGCTCGACGAGGAGATTGCAGATCTAAAACGACTCTACCCAAATGCCACATACATCGGGGTAGCTGACGGGGCTAGAGAAAACTGGAGTTATTTGAAACAACATACCTCTGGGCAGATACTCGATTTTTATCATGCATCTGAATATTTAGCTGGAGCAGCGGAAGCACTGTTTCCAACCAGTAAGGCGAAGCGACACCAGTGGCTTGAAGACAGGCTACATAGTTTGAAAAACAAGCGTGGAGCAGCCAAAAAAATCCTTCAGGAAATTGAATCAGCCGAGCTCCCGAAAAAGACAATCGCACTGACAGAGAAGCGCTACAAAGCTGTGAGCTATTTTACAAACAATCACCAGTTAATGAATTATCATCAGGCGCTTAAACGCCATTGGCCAATAGGTTCAGGAGTTACTGAAGCGGCTTGTAAGACTCTGGTAAAGCAACGATTATGTGGTTCTGGAATGAGGTGGAAAGCAACAGGAGCGGAAGTGCTTTTGACAACAAGAGCACTGATCCAGAGTAAGGGGCGCTGGGAACAACTTTGGTCTGAGTTCATGACTGGAAAGGTTGAAGCTAACCTATGAGTCAGTTATCAAATTGAGAGAGCACCCCTTCAATCAGACTGTCGGAAAGCAGCTTCCAAAGCGTTTAGCTGGGGCTGTATCTTCGGTATGTTATTGTTGTATTAAGTATTTGCGTTGGTAGGGCTATTATGGCAGGTGCAAAGTTTGCTATGATAGTGCGTTATTTCGCGGGCGGCTGTTTTACCCGTTATGCAGTAGCCTGTGGTCATCCTCTGGTTATTGTCATGGCCGGGATTGTTGCCGAACTCTCTCATCCTTTGCATGAAGGCGGGGGTACTTCATGGCTGTAGTTGCCAAAAAGTCATCCATGATTTTTTTCTCGGATCCAGCTGACCATTACTGTCACCGGGTTCGTATTGTTCTGGCAGAAAAGGGCGTTGCTGTTGACGTTCAGAATGTTAATCCGGAGAACCTTCCTCGGGAGCTTTCCGATCTGAACCCTTACAACAACGTACCTACGCTGGTTGACCGGGAACTGGTTCTTTATGAGCCAAACGTCATGATGGAATATCTGGACGAACGTTTCCCTCATCCACCGCTGTTGCCAGTTTATCCAGTCAGCCGTGCCCAGAGCCGACTGATGATGCACCGCATTCAGAAAGACTGGTGCGCTCTGGTGGATACTATTCTGGATCCCAGAACCAAGGAGACACCTGCGGCTCGTGCTCGTAAAGAGCTGCGTGAGAGTCTGCTGGCTGTTGAGCCCATTTTTGCTGAAATGCCGTTCTTTATGAGCGAAGAGTTTACTCTGGTGGACTGCTGTGTGGCACCCATCCTCTGGCGTCTGCCGGTGCTGGGCGTTGAACTGCCTAAGCAGGGTAAGTCTATTCTGGACTATGCTGAGCGTTTATTTGAGCGTGAGTCGTTCCAGGAGAGCCTTTCTGAAATCGAAAAGGAAATGCGTGAGTAACCTGGCTGGCGGCGTGAAGTGTTTGTCCGGAGGCTGTTATGACAATGACCAGTAGCCGTTCGTATATTGCCAGAGCATTGTATGAATGGATTCTTAATAATGATTGCACACCCTATATTCTGGTGGATGCCCATCGCCGTGGCGTTGAGGTTCCCCAGGAGTACGTTAAGGATGGCCAGATTGTGCTGAATATCTCGCCGACGGCGGTGCGTGCTCTGAATATTGGTAATGATTACATCATGTTTGACGGTCGCTTTGGTGGTCGCGCCTTGACGATTACCGTACCGGTTCCGGCATTGATGGCTATCTATGCCCAGGAGAATGGGCAGGGTATGGTCTTTGAGGCGGAACCTCTTGATGAACAGGAAGAGGTGGAAGAAATTCAGGCAGAAGTGTCGGATGAAGAGCCTCCTCAGCCACCGAAGAAGTCCGGGCGCCCTCATTTGAAAGTGGTTAAGTAACCCCTTTATTTGCTGAACCCTTTGAAAAGAGTCGCTATGCGGCTCTTTTTTTATGTCCGCTTAAAATAATTGGTGTGTTTTTTTGCATTGTCATTCTTTGAACGTAACTATTCAGCACCCAGCAAAGGCGTATTGTTGTAATTTCGAACCGCTTTAAGAAGCGCCTGAAATATGTTCAACCCCTGCTTTTTAGCAGATGATAAATAGCTTCGGATTCGGGTAAACATGGTACCTCCGTCTTCGCTTCTGAAGCAGCCTGAGATCTTCTGCTTAAGTTTGGCCATCCTGGCATCACGTTCACTGCCATTGTTATCGAAGGGAATTGAAAAGTCCGACATGAAGCGCAACGTTTCAACCTTAAACTCAATAAGCCTTTTGAACAGGTTGTAGGCCTTGGTATTCCTGACCTTCTTACGTCCAAGCACCTGTCGTTGTTTTTCCATATAAGCGGTTTCCTTCGTGAGAGCCCTTTGAAGGATTTGGTCGTATATCGTCTCAATGCGAAGCTGTATTGCACCAGGCATTTGAGTCAGACCGGCTGCTTTGTATTTCTTGCAGAAGTGCCAGGAGAGCGTAAGCAATTTCATCAGCCGCAGAGCCAGCTTATTCGCATCCCTATCGACAACTCCCTGAAGCTCTCTCAGATGATGGGCATTACAAAGCACATGCACTGCCGCATAGGCAAAGTAGGACTTCCAATGATCGTGAACCAGAATGCCTGCAAAAGTCAGCAGGATGCCCATTGCATCCATTGCTTCACAACCTCGCCTTTCTGAGAGGTAGTAAAGCGTCCATTGGTCATCTCGCATAATGTGTAACCACCACAGTGAACCGTCAACCCGCATGCCAGTTTCATCCGCTCCTGCAACCGGACTTTCTTGTAAAGCATCGCGGATACTCTGCTCAGTAGAGGCCAGGTTCTCATGGGTATAGGCAACAAAATTGGCAACAGAGCCTGCGCTGACACTCATGCAATAAATAGTATTGAAATACTCAGACACCCGGTGATATGGGATGAAGTGATACTGGTTTAAATGAACAGCCATTGCCTGAGTCACTTCTCCGTATTGAGCAGCGGCTTTCACTCCTTGGGGAAACTCAGCGGTGTTCCGTTTACCACAAGGACATACTTTAACGTCTGCCCAGTACGCGGTAACTTCAAATTCTCCGGGTCTACCTGGATCAAAAACCTGTCGCTCAATGTATTTGGTGGGTTTAATATCGATAAGCGAAGACTGGCAACAGCAACATTTTTCAACCTTCAGATGCCTGACATAATCGGGTAAGGCGACACGTCTCAAACAAGAGCCTTGATGACCTTTCTGGCCACCTGGTTTATTGCCTGAAGATGGTCTAAGGCTTTTGGGGTTCGGTGTTTCCTGTGAGGAGCAGGGGGCTTCTTTGGAAGATGTATCACCTTTATCACTCCCTTTTTTACTGGGCTTTTGATAACCATCTGACGATGGTGGCTTACTACTGTTTTGACTGTTTTTATTAACCCTTTCTTCCAGTTCGCTGCAACGTTCCCGTAAAAGCGCATTCTCGGTCCGAAGCTCTTCATTCTCTTTAAGGAGAGCTTCGGTAAACGGAGTAGCTGGGAAGTCTGGTTCCATACTGGAGATTTGTTAGAAAAATTGAGTATAAGATGATGGTCGAAAAATCAGAAAATTCCAGATTTATATGAAGGGTGCTGAATAGTTACCTCCGCTTTATATAAAACTATAGAGAAAAATTCCCACCTCGATGACAGCAGCGCAGACAATTTAACGAAGAACCTGACTACTCAACATCCAGGCTGGTCAATTCCCGGGCAAGAAGCCTGCTTTCTTCTGGAGTTCGCCAGCACAGAACTGGGTACAGTTGCCACCTTTGGCCATTCAGAAAAAGCGCCAGCCATTTTGACGAACCTCTTGCACGGCTGCAGGGTTTTGCATCACATGACAAGTAAAGACAACGATCAAAAACCACAAGGCGCGAATCTTAAAATTACTAACGACAACTTAGTAAAAGCGGAACATGAGGTTGACTTTGAAGATATAAAGTTTCATCAAGACCTTAACTCAGACGAAGCGAGACAAATGACCGAGCAATTTAAGACACAGCATAATGCACCACCGCCCAAGGCATGGGTAATACTTCAACTTCCCAACTACTCTAGAGAGCTGATTCCCGCACAACCGGAACAGCATCAGCAAAGGAATGCATAACTTGAATTTGACCTGACTGAAGCCTTCTGAAAATAGGTAACTGTCAGGTCTGGAGTATAACTGCTGACTTTTATAGATCTTTACTGAAAAATAGCTAAACACGCTTGCTAATCAGGTACACAAACTGGTTGTCCTCTTCATTATGGGCAAGCAGCGGGTGCTCCAGAAAATTGCAGAATTTTGGAATATCACGCTTAGTGGATGGGTCGGTGGCCAACACACGGACCACTTCTCCTGGCGCCATATCCCTGATTTTATTGTGCAGCATCATTACCGGCTCCGGGCAGAACAGGCCACAGGTGTCCAGCTCATGCTGTACTTCAATAGTGTCGACTCTCTCTTCAAGCAACATATCTGACATCAAACATTAAACCAGTCTTTCAAAACCAGCTCCTCATAAAAGGTCATGTCGGGCAGCAAACCAGACATCATTCTTACTAAAATGGCGATAAACCCAGATCAACCCAAGCCCCCGGGTGGCCATAAACACCGTGTAAGCCAGCCATAACCCCTGATTTCCCAGATCACGAAAGAGAAACCAGACCGGCAGAAAAACCAGAATAGTGGCAATCAACATGGTGTTCTGCATCATATCGGTTCTGACCGCGCCAATAAAGACACCATCCAGCCAGAAACACCAGACTGCAATCAAAGGCATGGCCACAAGCCATGGCAGGTAAACAGACGCTTGCTCTGCAACCTCTGGAATATTGGTCAACCAGCCCAGCAAAGAGTTCCCGCCAAGACCAAGAAACAGGCAGAACAGCCCTCCACAGATCAGAGAACACCAACCGGTCACCCTCACCACCTGATGAAACTGCCGACGGTCTCCTTTGCCAATCGACTCACCTGTCAACGCTTCTGCTGCATGAGCAAAGCCGTCCAGGCCATTGGAAATCAGTACCATTAAATTAAGCAGCAACGCATTAGCTGCCAGCACCTCATCACCCAGGCGGGCGCCCTGAGCGGTAAAAAACGCCTGTACCGATAACAAACATAATGTACGGACAAACAGGTGGCGATTCAGCATGATCAGCCGACGAAAAGCGGCAATATCAAATACCATTTCACGGCTGAACTGGCTGCCATCATGCGCCAGAATCCGCCCTACCATCAACAGTCCAAGTGCCAGCGCCAGATAGTCAGCAATCACCGTTGCCATCGCGGCACCCTGAGTTGCCCACCCCAGACCAAGAACAAACAACAGGTCCAACACAATATTGACGGCATTACCCAGAACCAGGATAAGTAGAGGCCCCTTCGGCTTTTGCATACCGATCAGCCAGCCAATCAGTGCATAATTAACCAATACGGCTGGCGCCGAAAATATTCGGGTCTGAAAATAGATTTCAGCTTGCCTTGCCACACTCTCACTGGCATCAAAAAAAGGCAAAGCAAAATGTAAAATCAAAGGAGAAAAGAGAATCAACAGGAGGCCGGTTACAGCAGCAAACACCACGGACTGTAACAGCCACTTTCTGAGGGCATAACGGTCATTTCGGCCCTTTGCCTGGGCGACAAGCCCGGTGGTTCCCATTCTCAGAAAACCAAAAGCCCAGAAAATCATACTGAACAGGGTTGCAGCTACTGCAACACCACCCAGATATTCAGGCGAGGAGAGATGGCCAAGAACCGCTGCGTCCACAAGCCCCAACAGCGGAACCGAAATATTGGAGATAATGGCTGGCCAGGCAAAATGCCATACACGCCGATAAGTTGCCGAAGCCGTTAGCAAAGAACCAACTCCTTTTGTGCCTTAATTAAAAAGGAGTATTGTACAGAGCATCATCATTAACAAAAATAAGTAATATCTCCCTCCAAATCGTTTTAAATGGTACCAGCAATACCTGCTTGCCAGAAATGATCGTTCTCTATTTCAAAAGCATATTTACCCGAGGCCGTAGGCGCTCTAATGCTTTCTTCTGCCCATGACGCCCCTGTTTTTCAATAGTATCAAACCAGGCACACAGCTTCACCAACTGACCTGAATCAGGTCTTACAGAATGAAGTTCCCTCCTCACCGCTTTCAAAACAGCATCAAATTTACCACTCGGGGGGTATAAATATAACTCGGTCAAATCCTGGACTTTTCTTTTAAAAGTTTGCCCTTTCCCTCCATATTTTCGGCAAAATCCTATGCTATCAAACGCTTCTTTCAATACATCAGGATCTATTTCCTCAGGATCCTTTAAGAGCTCTTCTATTTCAGCCATATGCTGCTTAGCAATTTTTCCCAGGCATGAATAGATATTGCCATTCTTTGGATAATAAGCACGTAGCTTTTCCAATAGAGCAAAAAACTTACTCAGATTATTTCCTACCCTTTGCTCTGCTATTGATACCAGCTCCTGACATTTTTTTTCACTTAACGCTTCAAGCGCCTTTTTAAATTTCTCTCTCTCACTAGGGAGCTCATCAAAAAATACGTGCGCACTTTCAAGCACCGACAAACGACCACTTCTATCCCCAAAGGCATCCAGTGCAAATTTTGCTCTTAATAAGTGCAACTCCGCTTGATGGCATACAATTACGCTATTGTCTCGATACTCCCTACGAATAGCTTCAACAGCTGAAAAACAATCCTCAAGCAATATTACTGCATTATTCTGTGCTTTTTCGACCAACCACCCACTTTTAAGCACTTTTGCTTTTTCCATTCTTTCTTCAGCATCTACACCATGAGTATCAGAACAATTTACAGCCTGCTGATATGCACTGATTGCTCTATCAACGCCCTCTTCACTTTGGTATAAATCAAGATAGGTATCACCAAGAAAAATGTTTGCATCCATATACAACTTTTTTAAATGCCTATCCTCATTAATCACTCCCCCCATAGCATAAATTTTTCTCTGAAGATCATCTACCTGCTCAGAATTAAATCTACCATCTCTTTTATATTCTAAAACCAATTGAAGGACAGAGTTATAGCCTTCATCAATGTCGATCCAAGATTTCACGTTTTTCTTTATCTCTTTGCACTTAGCGATTTTTCTATTGCATAACTCCTCCTGACAAAAAACTTCTGCCTCACTATCAAAATCCTTTATTTTATCATATAAGCATCTAGTATGAATAAGATGTAGTTTGTCCCTACCGCATTGCGTTGAAAATACCACGCTATAAAATGGAAAACCACTCAGGTACCTCCCTGGTAAATTCACCCCCCTTATATCGAAAAAATTTTCGTGACATTGAACACATTTTTTATCCACATCCTTCTTGTATTTTCCTGATCCTTCAGTCGTCATCTGATTAAAACTTGCGACCCCCAAAGGCACAGACACGCTTGGCATAATCACCCTCAAAATTAATAAACAGTATATTTACTAACAACAGATCATAGTCAATCTAATCAGACTTCAGGAAATTAATTCCCCCTCCTTTATAGAGGTGTTTTCAAAAAATAAAAACCATCCATACCCTATGGATTTTTTGATTTACTAACATCAGCTAAAATATAATAAAAACATCTGAATGGTTGGTCATTGAATTGAAACCCTATGATTCAGACTTATTTTAGGAGGCCATATTTACCTGCTGGTCTCATTAAAAGCCAACAGGTTCGCTTTAAGAAGGCTTTAAAAGTCACTATTCTGCATACTAATGGGGGCTAACCTTAAGGGGTGCTCTCTCTGAATGATTGAAACAATAGTGCTCTATTTTCACAGCTACTTTGGGAACACCACTCATAATAGTTAACTGTCATGCCCGCTTCTGTTATTTCCAGCTCTACCAAAAGCATCGTTTTGCAAATTGAAGTTTCTATAGATTCAGGCAACATGCTGAATCTTGAAGATAGTTTACAGCGTGCACTCAATGAAGCCGGGCAGCTTGGAACAAAAGAGTTATTGGGGCTATTTGAATCACCCAATAAAGAACCTATCGTCGTTAATCAGCAGAAGTGGAACTACAAAGGAAAGGTTCTTAAGCACTATGAAACCTTATACGGTCGTATACCTTTGGAGCGCTCCGTATATCAGGGTGTCAGAGGTGGCAGTACTCTGGCAGCACTTGATCTTCGTGCCGGTATTATTGGTTCAGCTACCCCCAAATTTGCCAAGTCTATCGCCTGGAAATACAGCCAGATGCCAGCGCCTGCGGTAAAAGAAGATTTTGAGACCAACCATCAAAGGACGCTTTCAAATTCTTATATCAAGCATTTATCGGACAGAGTAGGTGCATTAATTGAAGACCAGCAAGACACTCACTACCACCTTCCTCCACTAAAAGAGCCTGTTGAAACAATAGCCATTGGTCTGGATGGAACCTGCATGCTGCTTTGTGAAGAAGGCTGGAGGGAAGCCATGTGTGGGACATTGAGCCTATATTCTGCAGATGGAGACAGGCTTCACACGATATATACAGCCAGTTCGCCAGAGTATGGTAAACAAAGCTTTATGAGCAAGCTCGACGAGGAGATTGCAGATCTAAAACGACTCTACCCAAATGCCACATACATCGGGGTAGCTGACGGGGCTAGAGAAAACTGGAGTTATTTGAAACAACATACCTCTGGGCAGATACTCGATTTTTATCATGCATCTGAATATTTAGCTGGAGCAGCGGAAGCACTGTTTCCAACCAGTAAGGCGAAGCGACACCAGTGGCTTGAAGACAGGCTACATAGTTTGAAAAACAAGCGTGGAGCAGCCAAAAAAATCCTTCAGGAAATTGAATCAGCCGAGCTCCCGAAAAAGACAATCGCACTGACAGAGAAGCGCTACAAAGCTGTGAGCTATTTTACAAACAATCACCAGTTAATGAATTATCATCAGGCGCTTAAACGCCATTGGCCAATAGGTTCAGGAGTTACTGAAGCGGCTTGTAAGACTCTGGTAAAGCAACGATTATGTGGTTCTGGAATGAGGTGGAAAGCAACAGGAGCGGAAGTGCTTTTGACAACAAGAGCACTGATCCAGAGTAAGGGGCGCTGGGAACAACTTTGGTCTGAGTTCATGACTGGAAAGGTTGAAGCTAACCTATGAGTCAGTTATCAAATTGAGAGAGCACCCACCTTAAGTACTCCTCCAGTAGTTCCCTGCCAGTAGGCTTGTCTAAAACCTGCATTACCTGCCAGTTGCAATGTATTAAATATCTGACCGTTGCCCACTGGCTGAGAAGCACCTGTATCACCCGTATGAAAATCAATAGCCATAAAAGAGTAATCATCCCCCTTTCGCTCGACGGTATAAATCAGCTGGTCTGATACGGAAAGTTTAGGTACCGCAGAAGAGTGAACAGGGTTTTCCCAAGCAATGCTGCAAACAGATGGATTACTTTCCTCAACACCTTTACCCGGCTTATAGTCTTCACTGATATCGACCCGGAACATGCCGCCCACCATGGGTGCTGAAGAAGGTACTGAAGGTGGCAAAGTGTCATCAATAGGGTACGGATAACCATACGTTGAAGAGACAATAGCAGTGCGCCCAAGACCAATCGGTGAGTTCTCACTGGCAAAGACACCTTCAGCAACGGGCAGATTAACCTCACAAACCAGGGGATCACGCTTACCTTTGACCCCGGTATCAAAGATCAACAGCTGCTCACCATCATCGGCATTGTCCGCAATCGTCAGGAACTCTGTACCCGACACTGGACCAAAAAAGGTGGGGCTGGATCCTGTTCCATGGGAAAGTTTTCCAGGCTTTCGATGGGAGCCAGAGTCATATTCCTCACGCCATACTACTTCAATCTCATCATCGTCATATTCAAGCAGGTACAACGCCCGGTCGGTCGCGATAGCCGCTTTACCATCACCAGAATTGGCAAAAGAGTTGTGTACGGTTTCACCCTTGCCTAAACGCAAGTTAACCGTCTCTTTTTCTTCAGGATCATAGCGCCCCACCATCGCCTGATCGGTCACAAACCAGACACCACCCTCAGCATCAGGGTTCAGCGCATTAATGTACTCCCCTTTTGGCACCGCTCGGGATAAGTTAACCCGTTTCTGCTTTTCCAGGTGCCACTGACCATCCTTCTGCTTTGCTTCAACCCATAACAGAGCATCAGCCCCATCAGCAATCACAACACGGTCCCTGTGATCCAGGTAAGCATAAATTCCACCCATGGTAGAGCCCAGTTCAACCCGCATCTGAGCCATAACCGCACTGGTATTCTGATCCAGCAGATATATCATGGGTGACTGATCACCAAAGTCACTGCACACTACCAGCGGATTGCCATCTCTGCGCACCAGCACCGTAGAACAAACACCATTAAGAAAAGCAAATTCCGTTTTAAAGCCTTCGCCACCCGGTCCGGAGAGATAGGTTGTATCCGAAGCGGCGGAGTCACTGTGCATAGCAGCAGCACCATCAAGCCCCATTGACAAATTGACGGGTGGGCGAGGCCCCATTAAACCGGCCTGGGCTGCCGTAATCGACGACAACGCCAACGCGAGAACCGTGGTAGGGATCAATTTCATTTACAGCACTCCTTGGACTTCTGCTGTAATCACCTACTGGTCAGCCATTAATGTTTGGATTTATGCTTATTAATACAAAAAAAGACTGCATTGATCCCTGACAGTAATAAGGACTCAGTAGTGGTAGTATAATGATCAATCCATCAAAACCGGTGAAGGCTCACTTGGATCAACAAAAGCTTCCAGAGCAGCAGGGTTGCTCACAATTAGATCTGTGTCCCCCCTGAACACCCACCGGCATTATTTGATGCATTGTCTGACCGCCCTTGCAGTGCAAGGTTGAGAGGCAGTCTACAAAAGCAGTTATTCGCTGGAAACTGGCTTAACAAAAAGACGGCCATAACGGCTCACAAATGTGACGGACAACTCAATTCATAGACTTTCAAGGTTTAAGACCATGCCAACGCCTCAGTCCGGCATCACCCCGGATGCCAATTCCGACGCTCAATTTTTGGTACTAACGATCAAAGAAAATGCCAGTGGCAGTCTGTCGCACATCCGCCAGACGCTATCGGGCATTCCTGAATTAACCCAAAGCCTTTCCAGTCAGTATCCAGATGCCAGACTCAGCTCAACCATCAGTATTGGCAGTGACGTCTGGGAACAGCTGTATTCGACCAGAAAACCTGCTGCACTGCGTCCTTTTATGGCCGTCAAAGATGGTGACCGCGAAGCACCGGCAACAGCCGGTGACCTGTTGCTGCACATTCGCTCTGACCGCAAGGATGTGAATTACATTCTGATGAGCCAGTTGCTTCGCCAGCTTGGCAGCACTGTGCAAGTTCAGGAAGACGTCAGTGGCTTCCGATATCTCGACAGCCGCGATCTCACCGGTTTTGTGGACGGTACTGAAAACCCGGAAGGTGATAACCGTGCCGCGGTTGCTATTGTTGGCGAGGAAGACAGCTCATTTGCCGGTGGAAGTTATATCCACACCCAGCGTTATGTTCATCATTTGAAAGAGTGGGAACAGTGTCCGCTGAAAGATCAGGAAACCATTATTGGCCGTACTAAAGAAGACAATATTGAGTTCAGTTCTGAAGAGAAGGCACCCATAGCCCATATCAAACGGGTCAATCTGAAAGATGAACAGGGCAAAAGCATGGAGATTCTTCGCCATAGCATGCCTTATGGAGATGCCAGGGAATCAGGTCTGTTCTTTATTGCCTATGGAAAAACCCCTAAACATTTTAACCTGATGCTGAAAGCGATGATTAAAGCCGATGCTCATGGCCATTATGATCATCTGATGAACTTCTCCACCGCAGTCACCGGCTGCGCTTTCTTTGCTCCCTCCATTGAGTTTCTTAAAGAAAATCGATAATCATAAAAAAGCACCTCTTTATGAGGTGCTTTTTTGTATCCTTAGTTGCAAACCAGTTATACCAATTAAATTTTCTAAACCCGTTGTGAGCATGGTGATCCGGGTAGAAAGGCAAGGCAAAGTGACGAGTCATAGCCGAAGCTATGGCGAGGAGCTTTAACGTATAATTTCTGCCCGGATCAACAGCGCAATAGGGATTTAGAAAATGCAATTGGTACTAGATCAACCACCCAGCATTCCGTCCAATTCATTCACAAATGCCTTAATATGGCTTTCAGGCAAATAACTGGCTCGAAATCCATTTTTCACCAGGGCAAGTACATCAGTTTTATCAAGATCAAAAGCATCGATCAGCGCATGGTAATTATCGCTCAGAAATCCGCCGAAATACGCAGGATCATCTGAGTTTACAGTGACCAGAACCTCTTCTTTTAGTAGATCAATAATGTTGTGGTCTTCAATTTTATCGAAAACCCGAAGACGGACATTGGAAAGAGGGCAGACCGTTAAAGGAATCTGATGTTTTTTCAAATGCTCAACCAGCTGAGGATCATCCGTACAGCGGACACCGTGATCGATACGCATAGCCTGCATAGTCTCCAAACTGCCCCAGATAAGATCAGCTGACCCCTCCTCTCCAGAATGCGTCTGCAGGTTATACCCTCTGCCTTTACCCAGTTCATAAAGCCGTTGAAATTTTTCCGGCGGATTACCTATCTCCGTGCTGGCCATTCCCAGGGCAACGAAGTCATCCGAATAGTCATCTGCCATGTTCAAAACAGCAATACACTCATCTTCCGTCGTATGCTTAAGCAAACTGAGAATCAATAAAACACTGATACCCCATTGTGACTTGGCATCCGCAATAGCTCTTTTAAAGCCTGACATAAACACATCAAAGTCGATGCCATTTGCCAGATAGGTTTGGGGTTCAACCATGATTTCTGTGTGGACAATATTGTCTTCCTGACACTTAACCAGGTAGTCCATCATCAAATGGTAGAAGTCATCTTCTTCCCTTAGGACGGAAGCTCCCAGGTAGTACAGGTCCAGAAAACTCTGCAAGTCCTCAAACTGATAGGCAGCTTTAACATCCTCAACGGTGCTATAGGGCAAATCAATCCCATTTTTCTTCGCCAGCTGCAGCATACGTTCTGCCTGCAGACTACCATCAATGTGCATGTGCAGCTCAGCTTTTGGCAGCACAGATAACCACTCTGAAGTCATCGTCATAATCAGCCCCGCACCGTTGTGTTTCTTATCAGCTCTGGTTTGCCAGAACCCTCTTTGTCATCATTTCGAGGATTCCTGAGAAAGTCAAATGACTACCGAAGAGGAGAAGCTGGCAACGTAGTTCTCCAGTTTCTTCAGGTACACCGCTTTTACATCGTCTGACAACCAGGCGATATCAAACGCATTTTTTGTCAGTTGAACAATTTCCTGTTGAGAAAAGTCACCCTCTTCTGCAAGTACCTGAAAGTTTTCGTTGATATAAGCTCGAAAGTAAGCAGGGTCATCAGAGTTAACGGTCACCTTCACCCCCTTACTGATCAGACTTCTGATCTCATCGGAGGTAAAGGATTGCACCACGTAATGGTTAGAAACCGGACAGACGGTAAGACCAATCCCCCGATGCACCAGATCCAGGCACAGCTCTTCGTCTTCAAGCACATTGACACCATGATCAATTCGATCCACACCAATCTGATCAAGGCACTCTCTGATATGAAGCAATGAATCCTGCTGGTTAACATCACAATGCATGGTCAACCGAAATCCATGTTTTCTGGCCTCAATAAACACCTCAGCAAATTTGGAGGGAGGGTTGTCGCGCTCATCGGAGTCAAGTCCAACCCCAATAATCCAATGTTTATACGGCAAGCTCATGTGCAAGTGCTCCATGGCACTTTCAGCGCTCATGTCGCGGAGAAAACACATGATGAGTCCTGACTCGATACCCAGCTCTTGCCGTGCGTCTTTCTGAGCACGGTGAATGCCTGAGATCACCGTTTCAAAGTCCACGCCTCGAGAAGTGTGAGCCTGAGGATCAAAAAACACTTCGGCATACACAACCCCTTCCGAAGCGGCTTTTTGAAAATATCGACAGGTAAGATCGTAGAAATCCTGCTCAGTCAGCAGGACCTGCATGCCCGAATAATAAGCTGAGAGAAAGGAAGGCAAATCATTGAAATCATAAGACCGAACAATTGCTTCTGGCGTATTATGCTGCAATGCAATTCCATTTCTATTGGCCAGTTCAAGGCAGTGCTCTGGCTCCAGAGTACCTTCAATATGGATATGCAGTTCCGCTTTTGGCAACCCTTCAATAAATTGACGCAAACCAATACACCTCATCAAAGTCAACCAGTGAATAACTCGCTGTAGCGGTGTTAATCGCTTCGTATTGAGCGAACCATCAACATAGTCTAGAAGCGACTGGAAGGTCGTTATATAAGAAGTAAAATAACACTGTTCACACAGCACTAACCTTCAGAAAACTGCTTGATACGTTCAACAGCAAGTTTCAAATGGTCATTTTGTGTATAACCTGACGACACTCTTGGTTTCAGATCATGATTACCATCTGGTAGCCAATCTATCTTCACTGCCGACGAAAGCGAATAAGTGCTGACATTCTCAAGATTATGGTGTCTCGATCGCCTTGAAGAATCAGCACAGGCGTTTGCAACTGCTCCAAATGTTCGGTACGGGGCTTATCCATTTTACCGGGGGCATAAAACGGATACCCAAGACAGACCACCCCTTTGAGAGGAGGTGTCATCGGATCCGCCTTATCACCCGTTTGTTCAGCAGCCAGCAGAGTTGCCATTCGCCCTCCCATGGACTTTCCACCAATAAAAACCGGCTTTCCCACCTGTTCATACACAAGCTCGATTGCCTGCTTCCAACAGGCCAGCAGTTTTGGCTGCCGATCTGGTGGACGCTTCGAGCCCGTTTCACGTCGTTGCTGCATGTAATCAAATTCAAACCGTACGACAGTGATTCCTGAGCTGCATAAGAGCTCAGCTATACGCTCCATAAAGTCACTGTTCATTCCTGCGCCGGCACCATGCGCAAGAATAAGAACTTCTGAATCGTCTCCGGCTTTATTCCATATCAGTTCCAAGAAAGCCTCCAACAAAAATCTATTTTTTTATTTCAAAAAAGTCTGATTAGACTGCACCATTATGGTTCAGCCAAATGCCTTTATACATGCAGCCTTCAGCGATTTCAGTGGTCACAAAGACGAACAGAACGTACCAGTAAAGACCGAAAAAGCATTAGCAGGCACCCTTATATTTCTGTATGATTGCCGCGGGATCGCCGGAGTATTGCATATACTCGCGATAACCAGATGAGGATATAAGAAGTCAGAACTGTTGGTACACCAAAGCCTGTTTAAAAGGTTGGCAAGGGGAAGAGCAGGAACTGGTGCTTTAATTTTCCAATGGGGTTGTGCACTCAATGCTGTGGTTAATGCCAGAGCGTATAACAAACCAGCACTATCATACGGGAAAAAACATAAAAAACAGCACGCAAATTCTGCTTTTGCAAATCGTTTACAAGGAAGAAGGCAGAAACCCTGTGGTCAAGGCTTTTACAACGACTGACTATCAGGTACTTCAGCCCCAAACAGGCAAACGGCTAAAGCTCAACAACTCTGTTTAGAACAGAAGCAACTGGCTCATTTTTTGATCGGATATTGATCCAGATCAATACACCCTCACTTCGGTTTACCCACAATAACCACCAATCTCATAAGTATAACCCGAAGGTAACATGGAGCATGAGCACTGCAACGTTACAGCCGACCTATAACTACAAGGTAGTTCGGCAGTTTGCCATCATGGCCGTGGTCTGGGGAGTTGTTGGTATGGCGGTAGGCCTGCTGATTGCCTCTCAGATGGTCTTTCCTGAACTCAATCTGGGCCTGCCCTGGACCAGCTTTGGACGCTTAAGGCCACTGCATACCAATGCGGTGATTTTTGCGTTTGGCGGCTGTGTCCTGTTCGCAACGTCCTACTACATCGTCCAGCGCACGTGTCAAACGACACTGGCCATGCCAGGACTCGCTGCTTTCACCTTCTGGGGATGGCAGCTGGTGATTGTTGCTGCCGCCATTACTCTCCCCCTGGGCATTACCTCTTCCAAAGAGTACGCCGAGCTTGAGTGGCCCATTGATATTCTGATCGCCGTTGTCTGGGTCAGTTACGCGCTGGTCTTCTTTGGCACCATCATGAAGCGCAAGAGCAAGCACATCTATGTGGCTAACTGGTTCTTTGGCGCATTCATTATTACGGTTGCCGTACTCCATATCGTTAACAGCGCATCTCTGCCTGTCAGCCTGACCAAGTCTTATTCTGCCTACGCGGGTGCCATGGATGCCATGATTCAATGGTGGTATGGCCACAATGCGGTAGGTTTCTTCCTGACCGCTGGTTTCCTGGGCATGATGTACTACTTCGTGCCAAAACAGGCCGAGCGTCCGGTTTACTCCTATCGTCTGTCCATCGTGCACTTCTGGGCACTGGTTGCCATCTATATCTGGGCTGGCCCACACCACCTGCACTACACCGCACTGCCTGACTGGGCTCAGAGTCTGGGCATGGTAATGTCCCTGGTCCTGCTGGCTCCTTCCTGGGGTGGCATGATCAACGGCATCATGACCCTCTCCGGCGCATGGCATAAACTGCGGACCGACCCGATCCTGCGCTTCCTGGTGGTTTCCCTTTCCTTCTATGGTATGTCCACCTTTGAAGGACCAATGATGGCCATCAAGACCGTTAACGCCCTGTCTCACTACACTGACTGGACTATTGGTCATGTACACTCTGGAGCCCTGGGCTGGGTAGCCATGGTGTCATTCGGCTCTCTTTATCATCTGATCCCAAGACTGTACGGCAAAGAGCAAATGTACAGCGTTGGCCTGATCAATACGCACTTCTGGCTGGCAACCATCGGCACCGTGCTATACATCGTTGCCATGTGGGTGAACGGTATCACTCAGGGCCTGATGTGGCGCGCAGTGAACGAAGACGGCACCCTGACCTACAGCTTCATTGAGTCCGTAGAAGCCAGTGGCTTCGGCTACATTGTCCGCGCTATTGGTGGTGCCTTCTTTGTCCTTGGCATGCTGATAATGGCTTACAACGTATACCGCACTGCCAGTGAATCGGAGGATGACTCCCTCGAACTCAACCCGACCACTGCGCCGGTTGAAGGGAGATAATAATAATGGCTAGCAAGCACGATATTGTTGAAAAGAACCTTGGCCTGATGGTGATACTGGTGGTAGTTGCCATCAGTTTCGGCTCTCTGGTTGAGATCGTCCCGCTCTTTTTCCAGAAAGAGACCACTCAGCCCGTTGATGGCCTGAAGCCCTACAACGCGATGCAGCTGGAAGGTCGAGACATATACATCCGTGAGGGCTGCGCAGGCTGTCACTCCCAGATGATTCGTCCGCTGCGCGCCGAGGTTGAGCGTTATGGGCACTACTCGGTCGCCGGTGAGTCTGTTTACGACTACCCATTCCTCTGGGGTTCCAAGCGTACTGGCCCAGACCTTGCGCGGGTTGGTGGTCGCTATTCTGATGACTGGCACCGTGCACACCTGATCAATCCACGTGATCTAGTGCCTCAATCCATCATGCCCGCTTACCCATTCCTGGCAGACAACAAGCTGGATGGAAAGCTGACGGCAAGAAAGATGGAGACGTTACGCACGCTGGGTGTTCCTTATACCGATGAAGATATTGCCGGCGCCAAAGATGCCGTAAAAGGGCAAACCGAGCTGGACGCTCTGGTGGCTTATCTCCAGGGACTGGGCACCGTTATTTCGAGTAAGCGCTGATGGATATCAATACGATTCGAGGACTGGCGACACTGGTCGCCCTGATCGCATTTCTATCGGTGGTCTTCTGGGCATACAGCAGCAGACGTAAAGGCGACTTTGATGAAGCCGCCTCCCTGCCATTTGCTGATGACTCAGAAGCAGGTGCTCTTGATGCCGATGCAACAAACAGCCACCGGGAAACCCATAAGAACTCCCAGAAAAGAGGAGTAGCATAACGATGAGTAATTTCTGGCACTGGTGGATCGTGTTACTGACCTCTGCCTGCCTTGTACTGGTCACCTGGGTTCTGTTTTCAACTCGCAAAGCCCAGCGCAAGGAAATGACCGAAGAGACCACCGGTCACGCTTATGATGGCATTGAGGAATATGATAACCCTCTGCCCCACTGGTGGTTCATCATGTTCATAGCCACCCTGGTATTTACCGTTGGCTATCTGATTCTCTACCCCGGCATGGGTAAGTGGGAAGGCGTCCTTGGCTGGACTCAGGTTAAAGAGCTGGAACAGGATCAACAGAAGCATGACCGCAAGTATGCTCCTGAGTTTGCCCGCTACGCTGCAACCCCGATTGAGGAACTGATTAAAAACCCGAAGGCCCTGAAAATGGGTGAGCGGGTATTTATCAACAACTGTGCGCTTTGTCACGGTATGGATGCCGGCGGTAACTTCGGCTTCCCAAATCTTGCCGACAGCGACTGGCTCTACGGTGGTTCACCTGACGCGATTAAAGCAAGTATTGCTCACGGCCGTCAGGGGCAGATGCCTGCCTGGGGTGCCGTTATTGGTGATAAAGGCGTGAAACAGGTTGCCAGCTACACCCGTGAACTGTCCGGCATCGATACCGGTGCCAGCGAAGCGGATCTGGAAGCGGGCAAAAAGATCTTCAGTACAACCTGTGCTGTTTGTCATAACTCGGATGGCACAGGCAACTTTGCCCTGGGCGCTCCGAACCTGACCAACAATACCTGGCTGTACGGATCAAGCCAGGCTCAAGTGGAATACACCATCCGTCAGGGACGAAATGGCGTTATGCCACCATGGAAAGACATTCTCGGGGAAGAGAAAGTTCACCTGGTGACTGCTTATGTCTACAGCCTGACCCACAAGACTGAATAGCCTTGATGCCGGGTGCCTGTAGGAGTTAACACTGACCTACTGCGAAAAAGCCGGACTTTTTCTCGCTACGGCAGGTTAAGTCCGGCAGGCTCCTGGAAGAGCACAAAGAGGACCCTTTGTGCTCTACCCCTTTTAATAGGCTCATATAAGCCCAGAGGGGTTACTTGCTGAAAATCCATAAAAACCTTACCGGTATATTTGGGCGCTATGAACAAACACAATGCCAATCAGGAACCGGAACTGATCGATCTCTATCAGAAGCCTGACAAGATCTATACCAGAAGTTTCTCAGGTCGCTTTCGAACACTTCGCCTGGCTGGCGGTACATTCCTCTTCTTCCTTTTTTTTGGCACCTGCTGGATCAACCTTAATGGTCGCCAGGCCATTCTCTTTGACCTGCCCGCCAGACAATTTCACATCTTCGGCACCACCTACTGGCCCCAAGACTTTATCCTGCTCTCCTGGCTACTGATTATCTGTGCCTTTGGCCTGTTTGCATTAACGGTTTTTGCCGGACGAATCTGGTGCGGGTACACCTGCCCCCAAAGTGTCTTCACCTGGGTGTTCATGTGGGCAGAGCGGATTACCGAAGGTGAACGAAACCGCAGAATGAAGATGGACAAAGAGCCCATGTCCATTGAGAAATTTCTGCGCAAGAGTGCCAAACACATTCTCTGGCTGAGTGTCGCTTTTGCTACAGCACTCACCTTTGTCGGTTATTTCATTCCTGTCCGGCAACTGGTATTTGACATAGCCACGCTTGACGTTGCCCCCTGGGGCGTTTTCTGGCTCGGTTTCTTCACCCTGGCAACCTATGGTAATGCAGGGTATCTCCGGGAGCAGGTCTGCATTTACATGTGTCCATACGCCCGCTTCCAGAGCGTCATGTTTGACAACGATACGCTGGTCGTTGCTTACGACAAAGATCGCGGAGAGCAGCGTGGCCCTCGCAAGAAAAGCGCTGACCATAAAAACATGGGGCTAGGAGATTGCGTGGACTGCAGTGTCTGCGTACAGGTCTGCCCCACTGGTATCGATATCCGTGATGGACTCCAATATCAATGCATAGGCTGTGCTGCCTGCATCGATGCCTGCGACACCATCATGGACAAGATGGGCTATGACAAAGGCCTGGTACGGTACACTACTGACAACGAACTTGCAGGCCAGAAGACCCATTGGCTTCGCCCCCGTCTGATCGGGTATAGTTCAGCATTATTTATCATGATCTGTCTGTTTATCTTCAGCCTTGGCCATCGTATTCCGCTGGAGCTGGAAGTACTCAGGGATAGAAATGTACTTTACCGGGTCATAAATGAGGACCAGGTAGAGAATATCTACACACTGAAAGTCGCTAACAAAGACCAGCAGCTCCATGAAATCAAAATACAGGTGGCTGGTATTGAAAATCTGAAAATAGCGGGCAAAACCGCCATTTTGGTAGAGCCAGGCAGTGTGGAGCAGGAAATCATCAGGGTTATCGCTCCTTTGATTGATGGAGCCCCCACCACACGGCCGGTTCGCTTCAGCATCAGTTCCAGTCAGCCCGGACTGGAAGCCATTACCGCTGAAAGCCGATTTATGGTGCCCGGACGATAGAGGAAACCCTGTACCATGACGCAGTCGACAACGAAAGATACTCTGACAGGAAGCCACCCTTCGGCTCATAAAGAACCTTTTACCCCCTGGTACCGGGAGCCCTGGGCCTGGTATATCGTGGGCATTCTAATGGTCACGTTTGCCTGGGGTAGCTTCCAGGTCTACACCGCGTTCACTCATCAGGACAGCGTGGTCATTGATGACTATTACAAGAATGGTAAAACCATCAATCAGGACATGACCCGGATTGAAAATGCCCGGACCATGGCCGTTGAAGGCACACTGACCATCGATGAGCTGATCGGTGAAGTCAGAGTGAAGATGCAGGGAAACCCGGATGTATGGCCTCAACAGCTTAAACTCAGCTTTCTTTCACCGGTCTTTAAAGACAAAGACAAAGCCATCATGCTGACCCGGTCATTCGGCATGGCTTCGAATGTAGCCTCTGACGCTACGCAACCAGAACAAAACCCGATCTATGTCGGCCAGCTGGAAGAGCTGGTTGCCGGTCGTTACTACCTGCAACTGGAAACTCTGGACGAATTGATTCCGGAAGTGGGCTATGAAACAGGCTGGAAGATCACTCTGGAGGCCATCGTCTCACCGGAAACCCCAATTACCCTGAAAAACCCGGATGCCTGATGACCGATACCCGTTGCTTTCATTGCACACTGCCGGTCAGTGAACCGGTCGTTTTTTTTGCAGAAGTTGAAGGAACACAGCAGCCCATGTGCTGTCCGGGCTGTAAGGCAGTAACCGAAGCCATCGTTGCCGGTGGACTTGAAAATTATTACCAGCACCGAACCGAAAGCGCCAATCAGGTCAATGACCTGAATCAGCGACTGCAGGAAGAGCTGCAGATCTATGACCGTGAACAGGTGCAAAAGGATTTTGTCAGAGCTGCTGATCTGGCATCCAACAACCAAGAAGAGCATCAAAGCAACCACCTGACTGCCAACCTGCTGATTGATGGCATCACCTGTGCTGCCTGTGTCTGGTTACTGGAAAACCATCTGGAAGCACTGAAGGGGGTTGAGCAGGTCAATGTAAACCTCAGCACCCATGAGGCACAGATCACCTGGTCTAACAGCGAGATCCCCTTAAGCTCGATTCTGCTGGAAGTTCACAGAATCGGTTATAAGGCATTCCCATGGCGTGCTGACCAGCAGGAAGCCCTGCTGAAAAAAGAAAACCGAACCTTTATACGTCGCCTTGCTGTTGCCGGTATTGGTGCCATGCAGGTGATGATGTATGCCATCGCCCTTTATTCAGGCGCGATCAGTGAAGATATGCCGGAAATTTACCGGGACCTGATCCGAATCTTCAGTGCCGTAATCGCGACCCCTGTCGTTTTGTACTCTGCAGCCCCTTTCTTCAAGGCGGCCTGGCGGGATATAAAAATACGACATCTTGGTATGGACGTTCCGGTATCAATTGCTATTGGCGGTGCCTACCTTGCCAGCCTGTGGGCAACCTTCTCCGTTTATTTCTTCGCTGAAGGCTCCAGTGGCGAAGTCTATTACGACTCTGTCTCCATGTTCACCTTCTTCCTGCTGACTGGCCGTTACCTTGAGCTTCGCGCCCGCCATGCAACCGCCAGGGCTGCTCGCGCGCTGACCAACCTGCTGCCCCCCAGCTGCCTGAAAGAAGTGGATGGCCAGTATGAACGAGTCCCGGTTGCAGATCTGCAACCAGACGACAGAGTAAGAATTCTTCCCGGTGACGCCATTCCTGCAGACGGCATCCTGACCAGTGGCTCCACCAGCGTTAATGAAGCCATGTTGACCGGAGAATACCTGCCCATCGAAAAACAGCCCGGCGATACGCTTCTGTGCAGCAGTATCAATGTGGATCACCCTATTGAGCTTAAGGTGACCAAAGTCGGCGAAGAGACCCGGGTAGCCGGCATTATCCAGCTGCTGCAAAGGGCGCAGCAGGATAAACCCACTATCGCCAAGATTGCCGACAAGGTGGCCGGCTGGTTTGTTGCCTGTGTTTTGCTGGTCGCCATTGGCGTCTACTGGGGCTGGTCTGGCATTGCTCCCGAAGATGCGTTCTGGATTACTCTGTCGGTTCTGGTAGTGACCTGTCCCTGTGCCCTGTCCCTGGCCACTCCAGCAGCACTGACCGCTGCCACTGGCTACCTGCACCGACTTGGCCTGCTGGTGACCCGTGGCCATGTTCTGGAAGGGCTGAAAACCATCGACCATGTGATCTTTGATAAAACAGGCACCTTAACCAAAGGTGAACTCTCACTGAGCCAGGTCGTTCCTCTCGATAACTGCAACCACTCAACAGAGGCATTGCTCCAGCGGGCTGCAGCACTGGAGGCACACTCTGAGCACCCTATTGCCAAAGCCTTCCTCTTCAAAGTGGATTCGCTTGATGAGCAGGCTCATGATGTTAAGAATCATCTTGGTCAGGGGATAGAAGGAACCATTCGCAGTCACCTTTATCGCATCGGGCGGCCAGATTTTGCCTTCACCTCCGGCAAGCTCGCAACACCAGAGCAGGATGGGCAGTGGCTGCTAATGTCTGAAAGTACTGATCAGAAATCCTGGCAACCGCTATGCTGGTTCAGAGTTACCGACAGCCTGCGTCCTGAGGCTGCTAATACAATCCAACGACTCCACCAGATGGGTAAAACTATCACACTATTAAGTGGCGATGCCGAGCCTGTTGTGGCTTCGACGGCTGAATCTCTGGGTATACGGCAGTGGAAGTCCGAAAGCAGCCCGGATGACAAATTGCACTATATCCAGAAACTGCAGAGCCAAGGCCATAAGGTCTTAATGGTAGGTGATGGCATCAATGATGTTCCCGTTCTGGCCGGTGCGGATATCTCCATGGCCATGGGCAACGCCTCTGACCTGGCTCGCACCAGCGCTGACGCAGTGTTGATTTCCGGAAACCTTGAACGGTTGGCCGATGCCTTTAACCTGACTGCAAGAACCCGGAAAATTATCCGTCAAAACCTGGCATGGTCCCTTGGCTACAATCTGGCCGCACTGCCTCTAGCCGCAGCAGGAATGATTGCTCCATGGATGGCGGCTACCGGCATGGCGCTCAGCTCACTGATTGTTGTGGCCAATGCCCTGCGACTAAACCGCCCAGGCAAACTGGTCAAGGAGCTGGACCCATCAGAAGAAGCTTATGCACACCTTGCACCCAGAGGAGCTGCCTGACCATGGAAAGCCTGATTATTCTTATACCTCTGGCCCTGATCCTGATCGCTGTAGCGATCAAAGTGTTCTTCTGGGCAGTTGACAACGGCCAGTTTGACGACCTTGAAGGGCCTGCGCACAGCATTCTTTTTGACGAGCCTCAACGCCCTCAACCATCAAAGAGTGATAAAACAGGCTCTTCAATAACAAAGTAATCCATTCACCCACGCTACTTAATATCATTGCGAGACGGAATATCCGGCTGCATTTCAATAACAAGGGAAATACAAGGCAGTAATGTATGACCATCAATGAAGTGCCCACTCTACTTTCCGCGTTGACTCTAGGGATACTTGGCAGTGCTCACTGCATTGGAATGTGCGGTGGCATCACCTCTGCGCTCAGTCTTTCCCTAGAAGGAAGGTCACGCTCACAGATCTTCTGGCTGATGCTGACCTATCATCTTGGGCGGGTTACCAGTTACAGCATTGCCGGCTTCCTTCTGGCCAGCATCGGCTGGTATCTGGGAGGCATCAGTCCGGAAGTAAAGATGGGGCTGCGCTACTTTGCGGCCATAATGCTGATCGCCATGGGGCTATACCTGACCGGTTGGTGGCGTGGTTTGACTCACCTGGAAAAGATCGGGCACAAGCTCTGGCAACATATCCAGCCCAAAGCCCAAGCTTTGCTTCCTATCAATAATTTCCCCAATGCCCTGGCTGTTGGCATGCTCTGGGGATGGTTACCCTGTGGGCTGGTATATAGCACACTGGCCTGGAGCGCTACTCAAGGACAACCTGTACAGGGTGCACTGTTAATGGCCTCATTCGGTATCGGCACCATACCCTCAGTTTTTCTGCTCGGGGCTTTCTCCAGACAGCTCAGCGGCATCATTCAAGCCAGTATCACCCGCAACCTCGCCGGTTTGTTGATCATCCTTTTTGGGTTGTGGTCTATGCCGGGGGCACACCAGAAGTGGTTGATGTCCGTGCTGCACCACTGATGGGGTAAAAGAAAAGCCCCTGATTTGAGACAGGGGCCTACGATATATATTGAGGTGGATTAATACGGCGCTGTACCACGGATTGGATAATTATTTTCCGGGTTACGAATCCAGGACAGCCCATTGACCAGGGCTTCGAGATCAGGACGAATAAAGGGGTTGTTGGCAATATCGACAACCTGAACGGTACCTTTCTCATTAATGACAAACAGGCCGGGCTCAGCAAAATTATGATCCGTTTCCTGCTCAGATCTGGGCACAGAGATATACAGCCCAAGCTCTTTCATTTGCCCTTCCGTCAACCCATAAGTCAATGGAAAGGAAACGTTCAGCTTTTCCGCATGCTCCTGCAGTTGCTCCCGACTATCACCGGAAGCAGCTACAATATCAACCCCAATATCCGCCAGCTGACTTTTGTATCCCTCAAGCTGATTCAGGTATTTGGTACACAGCGGGCAATGCTTACCACGGTAGATGATGACCAGTTGCCATGAAGCACCTTCCCTGGTCTTGCCTAAGACATGTTGCTGCCCCTGTAAATCCGGCAGACTTATCGCCGGAAACGGGCTATCCGCTGCAAGCTTGTTGGTATAGAGCATGAGACTGCCTCCTGATTATGCTGCCAGACATCATTCAATCGTTTCGTTCAATTTCAACGCTATCGTTCATAAGATGGCAGCAAACATAGTTTGTATAATGGCTCATCAAAAATACAAATCAGACCCCCTTCAGAATAAGAATCCTACCCAGGCATTATTTGCTCGATTTATAGCCAAAGAGCAGGTATCATTTCCGCTCTCTTAAATTTCACGCCATTTGCGACACTACTCCAATAACAACACGGAAAGACGAACCCATAAGGCATATTGAGTTCGGTTCTTACCTATTGACATCGATCAAAGAACAGCCTTGAAAATCTTTCTACACTATCCTGACGCATCATGACGTAATACAGACTGTTTTGCCTTAAGCTTTCCGGCACCGAAAGACAGATCTGAAGGCGAAAACACCGACTGACAAGACATGAAGATTACCGTTCGAGAGCAATGATGAATAGTGCACCAGTTTGGGATAAAGACCTGATTCACCGTTACAACCACTCAGGCCCGCGTTACACCTCCTATCCCACAGCAGTGCAGTTTGATAGCAGCTTTGATATTCAGAAATATCATCAAAATGCCCAGACCAGTGCTAGCAGCATCAAGCCGCTTTCACTCTACTTCCACATCCCGTTCTGCTCGCATGTCTGTTATTACTGCGCCTGCAATAAAATTGTGACCAAACACCGCGACCGTTCCAATATTTATCTGGAATACCTGTTCCGTGAAATAGAGATGCAATCGGCGCTATACAGCCATGAACAACGGGTTGAGCAACTGCACTTTGGGGGTGGTACACCCACCTTTTTGAGCAGGGAGCAGATTACAGACCTGATGGGACACATCAGCCAGCACTTCCAGCTGACCCACAGCGATACCGCAGACTACTCCATTGAGCTGGATCCAAGGGAAGTCGACTGGCCCATGATGAGTACGCTGAGAGATCTGGGCTTTAACCGAATCAGTATGGGCGTTCAAGACCTGAACCCAATAGTGCAGAAAGCCGTCAATCGGGTACAACCTGAAAGTATGATTCAATCGGTTCTTGATGCCTCCAGGGCAATGGCGTTCCGATCCGTACACATGGACCTGATTTATGGCCTGCCCTTCCAGACAACGAACAGCTTTATGGAAACCATTGAGCGGGTGATCGATATGACCCCGGATCGGTTATCACTGTTTAATTATGCGCACTTGCCACACCGCTTTAAGCCACAGCGCAGAATTAATGATCAGGATCTGCCGGCACCTGAAATGAAGCTGGAGATTCTTCAGCAGGCCACAGAAAAACTGCTGGATCAGGGATACATCTACATCGGCATGGATCACTTTGCCCTGCCAGATGATGAACTGGCCATTGCCCAGGAAGAAGGCACTCTGCACAGAAATTTTCAGGGTTATACCACCCACAGCCACTGCGACCTGATTGGCATGGGCGTTTCCTCCATCAGCCAGGTAGGCGACACTTACATTCAGAACAGTACTGATGAAGCCCAGTACTACTCCATGATCAATGAGAAACAGCTGCCGATGGTACGCGGACTGAAGATGACGAATGACGACAAGGTTCGTCAGGCAGTGATTACCCAGCTGATCTGCCACTTCAAACTAAGGTTCAGCGATATTGAAGAACAGTTTGGCATTCAATTCAGAGATTACTTCCGTGATGAGCTGGCCAGACTTGAGCCGATGATGGCAGACGGCCTTGTCAGCCTGAGTAGCGATGACATACTGGAAGTACTGCCCAAGGGAAAACTGCTGATCCGTAACATCTGCATGCAGTTTGACCATTACCTCAATCAACCCGAGATGAAAGAAAAGCCTCTGTACTCCAAGGTCATTTGATACATAAAGGGTTCCGTAGTTGTCACAAAACTTCGGAACCCTTTTCCAGCCACACAAAGCAACCACTGAAACAATTCTGCAAGAGTTGCCCCCCCCCCCACTCGCCTACCACTTATCAGAAAAAAACCGAAACTGACTACTATTTGTCACCACTCTCACATTGATTTACTTGAAACATAAGTGCAAAATCTGCCAGGTCAGTCAAATACCATGAACGAAAATTCAATCCTGTGACACAAGACAACGTCAGATTGATTTTCCAGGGATAAAGACATACAACCACCAGGAGCAATGACCGGTACTAAGTAGCTGACCATATGGAATCGAATATTTCTGGCTACTTGGG
Organism: Endozoicomonas sp.; assembly: GCF_965196975.1. Lineage (NCBI taxonomy): Bacteria > Pseudomonadati > Pseudomonadota > Gammaproteobacteria > Oceanospirillales > Endozoicomonadaceae > Endozoicomonas > Endozoicomonas sp. The sequence continues at coordinate 569,818 of NZ_OZ239981.1, read as the reverse complement.
CAGGGACTATGCGAGGCACAACGGAGGGAGCATAGCTGTAGCTATGTGACCGGAGTTGTAACGACGCAGAGTGTCGGCACAAGGAGTCAGAAATAAATGGTTTCATATGGTTAGCTACTTATTATCAGGGTCAGCCCTGAGCTGGATAGACGACACAGCAGATGAAAGCTCATCGGAACATCCGCAGATTATGACGCCCTGCTGAAGCAGCACTAAACCCCTACTTTAGGTCTGCCCAGTTGCGTATATACCTGATTTACAGTCCGGTAACACTTTCCATAAAATGGTGTCGAATTTCGCAAATACGACTTTGAGGCCTCTCAATGACGTCAAAGCCCAACGTCCGACAGCCGAGCCATGTGGCCTGCAGAGACTGCAGCCTCAGCTCATTGTGCCTGCCACTGGCACTAAGCATTAAGGATATTGATCAGCTGGATCACATCATCAAGCGTGGGCGTCCTTTGAAAAAAGGCGAACACCTGTTTCTGGAAGGCGACCCCTTCACCAGTGTCTTTGCTGTTCGCTCAGGGGCTATCAAAACCTACACGGCTACCAATGAAGGTGAGGAACAAATCACCGGATTTTACCTGCCCAGCGAAATTCTTGGCCTGAGTGGCATGGACACCGATACCTATCCGGTTTCTGCCCAGGCAATGGAAACCACCATGATCTGCGAGATTCCTTTTGAACAACTGGAAACCCTTTCGGATCAGTTTCCGGAACTTCGTCGGCATCTGATGCGTCTGATGAGCAAGCGTATCCGTGAAGATCAGCAAATGATGATGCTGCTCTCCAAGAAAAACGCAGACGAGCGTATTGCCACGTTTCTGATCAACCTGGCCAGCCGTTTCCGCCGTCGTGGTTTTTCTTCCCAGTCGTTCCGACTCTCCATGTCGAGAAACGAAATGGGGAACTACCTGGGACTGGCTGTAGAAACGGTGAGCCGTGTATTCACCCGCTTCCAGAAGAATGGTCTGATCTCAGCCGTGGGTAAGGAGATCGAAATTCGCAACTCGGTTGAGCTCTGCGCACTGGCCGGCGGAAAAACGCTGGAGCCGAACCAGATTGCCACCAGCGCCTGACTTTATTCCCTAAAGAAGCTACCCTTTGAGGTGGCTTCTTCCTTTTATCCCATTGACTGATAGCGGCATGCTCTCTCCCATGCATACAAACGAAAGCTTATCCGTTCAGGAATATCTGCAATCCCAAATCAGAACCATACCGGACTGGCCTCATGAAGGTATCCTGTTCAGGGATATCACCACGCTGTTTGAAAACCCGGAAGCATGGCGCAAGACCGTCGATGTCATGGTTAAGCGTTATGAGAACCAGACTTTTGATCGTATTGGTGCTCTGGATGCCCGCGGCTTCCTGCTTGGCTCAACACTGGCCTATATTCTGAACAAGCCACTGGTGCTGTTCCGTAAGAAAGGCAAACTGCCTGGAAAAACCATCAGCGTAGAGTATGACCTTGAGTATGGAAAAGCAGTGCTGGAAATGCATGAAGACACCATGAATGCCGGTGAAAAAATCCTGTTGATGGATGACCTTATCGCTACAGGCGGCACATTGCTGGCAGCTGATCAGCTGGTCCGAAAAGCCGGAGCCAGCACTCTGGAAGCCGCTGCCATCATTAATCTGCCCGACCTCAAGGGTGCTGACAAGCTGAACGCAGCAGGCATTCCAACCTATACCCTGTGTGATTTTGAAGGCGAATAAGGCCATCATCAGTTCAGAATTTCAGGGATGATACGATATCTCTCATAGAGCCGACGCCTATCTTCCAGAGTCGGCTCCATGATCCTGTCCGGCAGGCAGGCAGAGAAGCCCTTAGCCGGAAGATACTTCCCCAGAAAAAAGGACTTTTCATATGGGAATCTGTGCCAAGGAACTGAGGCACTATGTTGTTCGCCCAGCACTCAAGCATCTGGGCATGTGGAGTCCAACTGCTGAAAACCTGCTCCTTGGTACCGCTGCAAGAGAGTCTGGACTCGGCTTTCACCTGAAACTTGCCAATCATCAAGCCCTTGGTATCTATCAGATATCACCACGCATGCACAGAAAGATCTGGGATCTGTTTCTTGCCCCAAACCCCGATCTCTCAAGCAAGGTTCGTGGACTGGCCAGCCAGCGAGAGTTTCTTTCCCACCCCCATCATGAACTTGCCACCAACCTGGTTTACGCCACGGCCATCGCATGGCTTATCTATCATCGATCCGGCATAAAGATAGAGAAAATTGATCAGAGCGATATCACCGCTATGGGCAAGTTATGGCAAAAGCAATTCCACAGTAGAAACCCGGGAACCATCCAGAGTTTCTGCGAAAGTTATCAAAAGATGATTATTGAATCAGGCAGCTCCACCGAGGAGTCAAAATACTTTAATCAGACTGCAGCCAAACCCGCCTGATACTATTTTACAGCCAGATGGTGGTAACCCAACTAACTGGATCGCGAAGCACACAAATAAAGACTAGCCGCCCCTTAGCATGCTTCGCGATCCCTTATACACACTATAACCCTCTGGCTTCTGCGCATTTAACACAAAGGTCAGCATAAGGCATAACCTCAAGGCGCTGAACAGGTATCTCTTTGCCACATGATAAGCAAAATCCATAATCCCCTTCAGTCATCCGATCAAGAGCCCGGTTAATTTTACCGAGTTCAATTACCGCTTCATTCCCAAGCGCATCAATAACTTCATCATTCTCCCGCTCCTGAGCCTGCTCAGACCAGTCTGCACTGTTTTTACGGGAAGCATCTTTTTTTATTTTACCCAGACGCGTATTGAGCTCATCCCTGCGAGCCAGCAACCATTTCTGCAATTTATCATGATCTGTCATTTTGCTACCCCTGCACAAAAATACTGGAGAACCCTGCTTTTATTCTATAAAGAATGGTTTTGTAAAAAGGTCACTCTTTACCATAACACAACGCTGAAAAACCTTATTCCAGTTCGTAAAAAACGGAAAAAGCGTTAATGACAACCTACGGGGAACTGATTATTTTCAGAAATCCTGAATTCAAATAGTAGATCATTGATACCGTCAGCGTAATATTCTCTATCAATAAAATACATCTTTTCTGCCCAATGGTCTTTTGCCACTACAGGCTTTCCGTTAAACACTGACTTGGTTGAATGGTAACCGGCAGATATAATCAGCCGATTTACACTGACAGCTAGCACAGGCCCTATGACAACCACCAACCTGACTGGTTCTGAAAAATACAGTTTCAATAAACTCCAGAAAAAACTCAGACGTCTGACCGGAAGAGCCATCGAAGACTTCAACATGATTGAAGAAGGTGACCGGGTTATAGTTTGCCTGTCGGGCGGTAAAGACAGCTACACCATGCTGCACATCCTCATGAGCCTTCAGAAAAGCGCTCCAATCCATTTTGAGCTTATTGCTGTTAACCTGGATCAGAAACAGCCTGGTTTTCCAGAGCATATCCTGCCTGACTATCTTAACGGGCTAGGCGTACCGTATCACATCATCAACCGGGACACTTATTCCGTCGTCAAAGAAAAAGTACCTGAGGGTAAAACAACCTGCGGTCTTTGCTCACGCCTGAGAAGGGGCACCCTGTATGCTTTTGCAGAAGATATTGGTGCAACAAAGATAGCCCTTGGACACCACAAGGATGACATCGTAGAAACCATGTTCCTGAATATGTTCTATGGTTCAAGATTGTCCGCCATGCCACCGAAGCTGCGCTCTGACGACGGTCGCAACATCGTGATTCGCCCTCTGGCATATTGCCGGGAAAAAGACATAACCCGCTTCTCAGAGCAACTGGAGTTCCCAATCATCCCCTGTAACCTATGCGGCTCCCAGGAAAACCTGCAACGACAGAACATCAAGGCCATGCTGTCTGAATGGGAAAGAAAGCACCCAAGCCGTATTGAGTCCATTTTTACGGCAATGCAAAATATTGCGCCTTCACAAATGGCGGATACCGAACTGTTTGATTTCAAAAATCTGGAACTTGACCGCAGTGGCGCGAGAAAGGACTATGAGCATGCCGACAATCAAACCATTTTCTCTGGAAATATGAATATTTCCGAAGAAGAAAATGGAGTCCAAATAATCAATTTCCAGCCCTGAAAATTTAAGGAGTTATTGGGAGCAGTAAAGCTCGATAACTCCCCTTGGTGATGTGTCAGAGCTGTTGATCTGATACATTCCTAACTTTTTGAGTCATCTATGGCTGTAGTTCAAGTTGCCTGTATCCATTGTCAACAAACGATCAATGTTGTTAAGAACGGGAAAGCTGAAACGGGTCACCAGCGGTATAGATGCAAGGACTGTAATAAGAGCTTCCAACTTGAGTATCGCTATAATGGCAATCTGCCTGGTACTCATGAGCAGATCATAAAGATGACCATGAATGGCTCCGGGGTCAGAGATATCGGACGTGTCCTTGAGATCAGTCCAACGACTGTATTGGCTCATTTAAAAAACTCGACCCGCCAACAGTAACACAACTCCCCTTCGAAAATGCCCAAGTCAAGATTATTTTCGAAATGGATGAGCAGTGGTCATTTGTTGGTAGCAAGAAGCAGCAACGCTGGCTGTTTTATGCATGGGAGCCACGTTTCAAGAAGATCATTGCCCATGCGTTCGGCTCCAGAAGCACAGAGACGCTCAAAAAGCTGTTGGGGCGTCTGGCCCGCTTCAAAGTTAGTTTTTACTGCACAGATGACTGGCAGCCATACACATCCTGTTTACCAGAAGATAAACATATCATTGGAAAGCACTTTACTCAGCGGATTGAGCGGCAGAATCTGACCTTGAGAACTTGCTTGAAACGGTTATCCAGAAGGACTATTTGCTTCTCAAGATCAATAGACATTCATGATAAGGTTATCGGGGAATTTATCTCGCGAAACCACTATCAACAGTTTTGATACATCACCCTCCCCTTCCCACAACTATAGAAAAACTCTGCAATAAGACCTATAAATTAAACAACCCTGAAAAATTACTTAAAAATTCTTTTAGAAATAAATAGTTATGCTTTTTATACATAGTGATAAGCTACTGCACCATAATAAAGTCAATCAACCTATTAATTGCATCAATGGACTCTTGCTTAATCACCTTATAATCCGTATCACCTCTGTATATTGGATGAGCTAAGTCGATCAACTTAACCACTGTATTTTCTGGATTCTCGGTATCAATTAAAAAAAGTGCACTATTCGCAACAAAAGTTACGGGAGCAATTACCAAGTTTGCCCTGATTGCTCTTAGCTGGCTTAAAATCATTTCCCGATTCTTAGTACCTGCATTATTCATGACTGACTTAATATATTTCTTAGACTCATGAGTTAATAAAAATCTATTAGCCTTCGGCTTATTACCTCGAACTTTCAATCCTTCAACTCTATACCCGCGGGACTTTGAACCGTAGAAAGTATCCATTAGCTTATGACGGGCAGCTTTTCGAGTTGGAGACCTATGATCATCTTTTTTAAGCTGAGCCTTGGAAGCCGTTCTAAAGCCTATTTTGATATCCATTTCAATTTTCTGACTTACTGGTATATCAGCCCCCAGCATTTCAGGAACAATAACCCCCATTTGATCAGATTGAGTAGATCGCGCCTCTAAAGGTGCTAACTTAGCTCGATGAGATGCGCTTAAGTCATCAGGATGTTTAGCCTGGGGAATTATAGAGTCCAAATTTAACTCTTTACGTCTATGATAAACATCCACCTCATTTTTACTGGTCAATTTACCAATATATCCATCGCCAACCATTATAAAAGTATCGGCATGACCTGCAGCACCAACCACCTCCTGACCCTGACCGTCATTTAATACTCCTGAGTCCAGGGAAAAAACACTGTCACTGTCACTGCCATCAACACTCTGAGTTTCATAGCCCTCATCTGAGACCAACAGAGACAACCTTGATGATCCAATTGATGAAGAATCACTTTCTGAACCGACAGGTAACATCTCAACAGGGTTTTCTGAGTGACTTTCAGAGCTAATAGACAAAGTCTCTTCAAAAGATAGATGCTCGTTACTTATAGGCTCTAAATACCCTTCTGTGGAGACTAAATGGCTAACAGGCTCTAAATAACCGTCCAAATCGCCCTGTTCTGATACATGGTGTTGAATTCCTACTGAATGAATCAGAGCCTCCTTTTCTCTGGCAGTTTGAACAAAACGGTGATTATTTGCGGCTCCAACAGTCAATCGCTTCCTAGGATCCATATCCATTAGCCCTCTGAACAGGTCTTCTGCATCAGCTCCTAACTCTTTTCCTATTTCAGCAGCTGCTCTATCCACCAGATGAACAATAACGTTATTTCGCCAATGTAAAAGACTTTTCTCCAGCTGCTCTGGCTCTATCTCACCATCAGCATCTAAACCAATAATCTCATCGAATGCTTCTTTCATATAATCAGCACTGTGGCCAGATTGCAGCTTAAGGGCTGACACTATTTGTGGGAGTTTTTCTTCTGGAGGGTAAGAGGCCCACTGAACAAATAAGGGTATCAAGTCCTGCCCAGTAACCAGCTTTGAGATACTGCAACCAATACTCCATGGGTCTACTTTTTCAAAGTAGCGACAACCATCCATATAGTCAGGTGGCATGTAAGTTATAGGGACAGCCATTATTTCATGTTCAGCAATAGGTTGAGAAACACCAAAATCACAAATTTTTAAATTACCATCTTCATCAATAAGCAAATTATCTGGTTTGAGATCACGATGAATATATCCATGATCAGCAATAACAGATGCTCCTTCAATCAACTGGCTGATTATTTTAGGCTTTACCCCTTCCACAAGCCCATCATTTCTTTCCAGCCTAGATTTGAGGGACTCTCCTCCAAGCTCCATTACCACAAAATCCTTACCATCCTTTTGTACAGTACCAACTAGCTGTATTAGTCTTGGACTACCCGATTGACTCAGGTGAGCCATAGTATTTATCTCTCTCACCATAGAGGCATCTTTATCAGACATAAACTTCGCGGCATAAAACTGGTTGGTTGCTTTATCTCGTACTTTTATTACTTGACCACTTTTACCTTTACCCTGCTTATCATCCATTCGGAATGAATAAGCCCTGACTCTGAAATCAGATTCATCAGTAAAGTTCTCAAGCCCCTCTGAATCAGAAGTCATCAGATCAGACATCACGCTTTCTGACTCCATTTTTGACTCGACTATCGTTTCAGGGGGCTCTGTCAAAAATGGCTGATTTAATTTTCTCCTGTCCGTCAATCGTTCATCACTTGTTTTTTTTACAAAGCTTCTTGTTTTTTTACTAACATTAACTACTTGCTTGCCCGTAGTCGATCCACCTATCTTTGTTGAGCCCTCGTGTGCTTGAAAATCAGATTGTCCCCCTGAAGGAAGTAATTTCTTAAAAGACTGACCAAGTTTTTTTAGTCGCCTGAAGCTCCAGGATTTATCTTCAGCCTGCTCACTATTTACCAACTTTTCATCTGAGTTATTACCTGATTCCTGGCTTGATCGCGCAGGGTCATTAATCGATCCAGAACTTCCATTATTGACTGAGCGAACCATACTCACTCCATAAGTATGAAAATATCCAGTACTTTATTTATACACCCTAATTCAATATGAATTTAAAGCCTTAAAATCAGGGCCTGTATTCATTCAGCTTCCAATTGTAGCGGTAGCTGATTCGCCCATTGTAATTTTCTAATTGACGCTTTAAATCACCAACAGCAAATGACTTTACCTCTTTCAATACACCGTCTTCATCAATAAAATCATCCTCATACCAATCAAAAATACTGGAAAGCACAAGACGGCCACTCACAAAAGCAACACCTTTTTTCTGATTAATAAACCGCCTGGCAGCCGCTTCCAGCTGATTGTCAATCTTTCTCCCTTGATACGCATCGGGTAATAAATCAGGGCACCCTATGCTGGCGCAGTTTAATGCATAGTGAATCCGGGGGTTATTCCAGATGGGTCGGATAATCCGGTGTTCAATATCATGCAGGGAAATATTCTGTCCTGCAATTTCTATAAGCTCATCTTTCCACGGCCCCATGCGGAACCATCCTTTTCCCAGCTTGGTAATGGACTTCACCGGGTAGTAATCAAGAATCAGGTCAACAGTTAACGCGTTATACAGATTAATCCAATAGGACAGCTGTTCTCTACGATTGAGCTTTCTGGGATCTTGTTTCGACAGGCTTTCGAGATAAGCATTAAGCTCTTCTTTATCCACTTTTTTGACTCGTCCATACTCAACCATATACATTCCAGTTGATTCAGAGAGCTTTACATAGCGGTCAAGAAATTTCTGCCATGTAGAATGGTCAACAACGGCCTTATTATTCTTGTCCACTTTATCCCAATATGACCAGCGATCTGGGGAGGGTACAGCATGTACAGCAAGACTGAACACAAATAGCAAAGCCGAAACAAGGTATCTAGCCATACATGGCAACCTCTTAATTAGTGTTACTGTACAGCCATCAATTGAAATTCATTTGGGAAACGTCACCACAAACCTTATAAAAAATATCAAATAAGAGAATCGGCAATAAAGATAACTACTTCAACTCGTTCAACCCCCAGTTGTACTGATACTGGATTACTCCTGTGTACTTTTTAAGCCTTCTGGCCGTAGCCGGAGAAGCAAATTGTCGCATATGCAACACCACCCCTTCCTGATCAACAAAATCCTTTTCATACCACTCATATATGCGGGAAAGGGTTAACTTTCCGTCAATCCAGCTCACACCTTTTTCCTGTTTAATAAAGCGCCTGGCAAGGTCATCCAGCTGTTGCTCAGTATTAGCAGCCGTGAATATTGTAGGAGAAAGATCCGGGCATCCAAGGCTTGCACAATTCACAGCATAATGAATTCGGTTATCCTCCCATAAAGGCCTTAAAATTCTATGCTCGATATCATTGAGTGTCAGCTTTTGTCCTGCTACCTGGGTTATATCATTATCCCAGGGGCCAAAACGATACCAGGGACCAATCTTGGTAATGGATTTTACCGGATAGTGCTCAAGTACCAGGTCCACGGTCAGGGCGTTATAAAAGTTGATCCAATATGCCTTTTGCTCCTCCTTAGAGTAGGACCTTGGATCAAGAGAGGACATTTCAACGAGGTATTCATCGAGTTTATTACGATCCTCATGGCCAACAGCACCGTATCGAAAGTGGCTTCCATTAGGGCGAACCACCAGATATTCATCCAGAAACTCTTGCCATGCCTCATGATTTATAACAGCTGTTGACTCAGGAACACTTCTATCCCAGTACCCCCAGTATTTGCTGGCAGGTGCAGCTAATATGACCTCAGAACAGAGAAGCAAGAGTGTATACAGAATAAATGCTATTGCATTGTCCATGATGCTGACAAAGCGATAACGAAATGAAATAGAATTGGTACTCAATACGGTCACGGGAATTCCTTCTCCCTGGCAATGGGTCAATCAAATAGGGCTACTATTTTAATCGCCTCTTATCCCTGATCACCTAAATCGTACTGCAATAACTTATTGCTATTGATCATGGAAAGCAGTTCTTTAACATACTCATCACCCCGGATAGAGTAGGCCTGAAGACCATGCGCAAGATCCGCTCCGGTAACAGGCGCCTGACTCTCCCTTTTCTGCTCTCTCAGCTCTCTCAGCACCCGATATTGATGATTAGTATTCAAATTATGCATGTAAGCACTGACTGAAGCAGCCACATCCTCAAACTTCTGGACCTCATAGATTTCACCCTCTGGACGAGACCCGGGTACAATTCCGCACCCTGAGCTGAAGCACCACTGCCCAAAGAAGTTATTACCTTGTCTGGCAAATCTTGAAGTCCCCCAGGCCGTTTCATTAGCCGACTGAGCCAGGGCGAGAGAAGCAGGAATTGTATCTACACGGGTCAAGAGCTTCTGGAAAAAGGCTTCATCAAAGGTTGCCACATCACGTATACGATACTTTCTGGCCATATCCGTCAGCCATGTCCGACTGCTTTCAGAAAACACTGATTGAGAAGAGAGCGCAACAATTCTTTCACGATTTTGCAAAATCGTATCGTTTTCTTCTTGAACCATCGGTAACAGGAAACCAAAGAACGCACTTTTTTTGGCTTTCACATCAAGTATGTCGCTGAAATCGGGTATCGCCACCACCGGCTTTTCTTCTACTGATTCAACCACTTCAGGAGCCACAATTTCAGGCTCAACCGGCAATTCAGTCTCTCCCCGCCAATGGACTCCACCGGACAGCACCAGTAAAGCCAGTAAAACACCCAGCATTATTTTATCAATCTTATTGAGCATGCATTCCTCAGCAAAACAGTGTGATTAACCATAGGATAAAGGCTTATAGCCAGAAAAGGCACAAAAATCATTAAAAAATGCCCAATTTCTTTACAATTGGGAGAAAGTGTGTCAACACTTGGGGTGCGGCTTAACGCGGTTCTGCGGTGGAAAATCCCTGCAGAAAGCCAATAATAATAACAAAGGTTAACCGCCGGTCAGTATCAGTATCCACTACTTCAGTGGAAGAAGCGGCCTGATATCCTGCCGAATACACGGAGGCACTGTTATGATCCTAAGCCATTTCTGGGGTTTACTCACTGAGCCCGATAACGAATGGATCAGCATTCGAAAGAACCCGCCGGGTCTGATCCAGCTTTACCTTGGCCAGATTATCTGGCTGGCCTCTTTACCCGCCGTCTGTACTTATATAGGTACTACGATGGTTGGCTGGAGCCTTCCTGGAAGCACCAATGTGGTTCGACTCACTCCTGAGAGTGCTTTGTGGATGTCCATCCTTGCCTGGATGGCCATGGTCTGTGGAGTCGCGGTTATTAGCTGGTTTATCCACTGGATGAGCGGTAACTTCAACAGCGATCCTTCATTAACAGACTGTACCGCATTTACCTGCTATACCGCATACCCTCTCTTTTTGATTGGTATTTGTGGTCTCTATCCATCGCTGTGGCTGGCCATCATTGCCGGCACTGTCGCCGTATCCGCAACTGCCTATCTTTTGTACAGCGGCCTCCATATTTTTATGAAAATACCCAAGGAACAGGGCTTTATCTATGCCAGCTCGGTTCTCTGTATTGGATTGGTGGTTCTGGTTTCCATTATGATCACTACCGTCATATTCTGGGGCATGGGAGTTGGACCTGAGTACGTACAAGTTTATTAATCAGGGTTGTTATTGATATGGCTGTATCTGCAACAGCCATATCTCTTTCCACGCTACTAATCACGCAATTCCCCACTAAACACAAGATCTCAGCAGTTGGTTTATATAAACCCACGTCAAATCTGTCAGCCTGATATTTTCCAGAAAAGCGTAATCCGCTATGCTTTGATTCTATTTTTGTCTTACAGTGACTAGTCTTTTGATTTCAGACCTTCATCAATTACAAGAAAGGATTGTTGAGCTATACAGGCAAGCGGAAAGTTTCTTTAATAAGTCATTCCAAAAGCCCTATATTCGCTTGGATCTGAAAGGCGAAACGGCCGGGCAGGCCTGGATCGAGAAACGGCAACTCCGCTTCAACCCAGTACTTTTGAAAGAGAACCGGGAACACTTCATCAAACAGACCGTAGCTCATGAAGTAGCACACTTACTCGCTAATGATATCCATGGGCCAAGAATCCGTGCTCATGGCCGGGAATGGCAGTCCATAATGACGCATGTATTTCAACTGCCTGCCGACCGCTGCCACAGCTATGATACAAAACGAAGTAGTCGCAGAAACTGGCTCTACCAATGCCTCTGTGAAGGAAAAACCATTGCCCTTGGAACAACCCGCCATAACCGATCACAAAAAGGGACCATTTACCTCTGCACTACCTGTAAGGCCCCTTTGAAATACCTGGGCAGGGCTCAAGCTGATTCAGAAGAAGCGTAATCAGCCAGAGCTTTTAATAACGCATCCCCGTACTTTTCCAACTTATACTGACCAATTCCTGAAATTTGTGATAATTCTAACTGTGTACGGGGGCGGTATTTCACCAGTTCCATTAACGTTTTATCATTCACGATGACATACGCGGGTACATTCTGCTCTTCGGCAAGATTTCGCCGCAATTGCCTGAGTCGCTCCCAGAGCATCTGATCATGCTCTTCAACGACAACACGCCCAACCTCCCGGTACTCCTTCTCATACTTACGCGAGGGCTCATAGCGGTCACGGCGTAACTGAATAGGCTCATCACCTTTTAGCAGTGGCCGGCAACATTCATTCAATTTCAGAGCCCCATGACTATCATGATCAACACTCACATAACCTCTGGCAACCAGTTGGCGATAGACAGAGCGCCAGTTACTCTGATCCAACTCAGTTCCAATACCAAAGGTACTGAGACGATCATGGCCAAAGCGGCGGGTTTTATCAGTACTCTTACCCAGTAAGATATCCACAAGGTGAGCCACTCCAAAACTCTGTCCGCTGCGATAAATACAAGAAAGTGCCTTTTGGGCAACTTCTGTCCCATCCCATATTTCTGCAGGCTCCAAGCAAAGGTCACAGTAGCCACAGGGCTTATCTAATGGTTCATCAAAGTAATTCAGCAGTACCTGACGTCGGCACCCGGTTACTTCACAAAGTGCCAGCATGGTTTCCAGTTTCTGGCGTTCTATCTGCTGAACCTGCTGACTGGCAATGGAGCGAGCCTGAAGCTGTTTAAGAAGTACCACATCCTGTAGCCCATAAACCATCCAGGCTGTAGCCGGCAGACCATCCCGCCCAGCACGCCCAGTCTCCTGGTAATAGGCTTCAATACTTCTTGGTAAGTCAAGGTGAGCTACAAACCGGACATCCGGTTTATCTATCCCCATACCAAAGGCAATAGTCGCTACAATAATGATACCTTCTTCTGCAATGAACCGATGCTGGTTTGCCCGCCGTTCTTCTGGCGACAGCCCTGCATGGTAAGGCAACGCTTTTCGACCTGCTTGAGTCAACCACTCTGCAGTCTGTTCAACCTTCTTACGGGAAAGACAATAAACGATGCCAGAATCTTCAGGATGTTCTTTATTTAGAAAGTTCAGTAACTGCTGCTTGCCCTGTTTTTTCTGACTGATGCGGTAAAAAATATTGGGCCGGTTAAAACTGTCAGTAAAGACCCGGGCTGACTCAAGCCCCAGTCGCTCTCGGATTTCCTGACGGGTTCTTAAATCAGCCGTAGCTGTCAGGGCTATTCTGGGAACGCCCGGGAAACGGGTCTGAAGGCAGGAGAGTTGAAGGTACTCTGGACGAAAATCATGCCCCCACTGGGAGACACAGTGCGCTTCATCAATAGCAAACAACGCCACTTGAATTTGATCCAGCAGCCGCTGCATTGACTCCGTCAATAGCCTTTCAGGAGCCACATACAATAGATCAAGGTCACCAATCAGAAGCTCTCGTTCAACCTGCTGCCGATCTTCTGGCATCATGGCTGAATGCAGACAGTCGGCTCGAATTCCCAGCTCCCGAAGACTGTTTATCTGGTCATCCATTAATGCTATCAGTGGAGAAACGACAACTGACGTACCGCCTCTGATCAAAGCAGGAATCTGGTAACAGAGTGATTTGCCTCCGCCCGTAGGCATCAGCACCAGCGCATCACGACCAGCCACAATTTCACTGATCACTTCTTGCTGGAACCCCCGAAAAGACTGGTAACCAAACGTATTTTTTAAAATATCCAGAGCAGGATCAGACATCGAAAAACATATACATAAAATGGGAAATATGTCTCAGCTTTGACATTGGAACGATGAGGCACTCCAACCGAAGTTGAGAAAAGCATCCAGTATAAGGAGTCATTCTCCAGATTTCATCCAATCACAAACCTATTATGTTTTTCAGATGATTTATTTACCGGGCACAGAACTGAAAAATTGTAGAATCGCAGATTGAAGCTGCTCCAGTGTCACAGGTTTCGTTAAATACCAATCCATGCCGGCAGCCAACCCCTTCTCCTCATGATTCGTCATCGCATGAGCGCTCAGCCCAATAATGATCGGCTGCAACTCATGACCATCCTGCTCCCGAATGAACCGGGTTGCTGTTAAGCCATCCATTTCAGGCATCTCACAATCCATCAGAATTAACTGTGGAGTATGCTTTTCACAATACTCTACTATCTGTTTGCCATTTTCCAGAATATGTCCGGTAATACCCAGTTTCTCCAGATACTTACGAATCACCATCTGGTTAACCCGGTTGTCTTCTGCCACCAGAACATCAATACAGACTGAACTCAGCCATCGGTCAGCCCCCCCCCACTCTCTGGAAAAAGCACTCTCTTCACCACGGTTGCCACCTTTATCTTTGGTACCCGTGTCCATTATCTGGTTATCTTGGGCGGCTCCAATGGGAATCGAAAGTTCAAAGAATGTCCCTTTACCAACTGCGCTAGTGACATTAATCGTCCCTCCCATCATTTCAACCAACTGCTGGGTTATAGATAGACCCAGTCCCGTACCCCCATACTGGCGTGCAGTGGAATTATCCGCCTGTTGAAAAGCCGTAAATACTCGATCACGCTGCTCTTCGGTCATACCAACCCCCGTATCCTCAACAGAGAGAATAAGTGAGTCAGTATTTCCATCATTATTAAGATCAGCCTTGAGGCAAACATGCCCTTTCTCAGTAAACTTAAGGGAATTACTCAGTAAATTAATGACAATTTGTCGTATTCGAGTAGGGTCTCCATACACCGATACATCAAGGTCTAAATGACACTGCAGAGACAGTTCAATATTTTTCTCTTCCGCCTGAACCCTGAAAATATCAAGGCATTCCTGAAGCAGCTGACGTATATCAAATTCGAGAACTTCAAGACTCAGTTCACCGGCCTCAATTTTTGAATAATCAAGGATATCATTGATGATGTGGATCAACCCTCTGGCCGATGAGTGGATGGTCTCAATGTAGTTTTGCTGTCTGGACGACATATCTTCTAATAACAAAAGCTCAGCCATACCAATAACACCGTTAATTGGCGTACGTATCTCGTGACTCATATTGGCAAGAAAAGCACTCTTATAATCACTGGCCTTCTCTGCTTCTTTACAGGCATCATTCAATGCCTGACGGGTACGTTCAAGGTTATCAATAGTTTCATAAAGCTCATCTTGAGCGGCATTAAAACTACGAGTGACCTGATTGTACTGAAAAGCAACCTGACCAATTTCTGTATGAGGTTCAATACGTACCCGGCCGGAAAAGTCACCACTGAGCTGTTGATGCTTCATATCCTGTAATAAATCATACAGTTCAGTTCTGGCACCATGCTCAGTAAAGTTCAATCCTGCTTTTTCACCGTCCTGACTGACTCTCAGCGGTATAAATCGATTAATAATAGATAGCAGAGTCCAGCCAACCACTCCTCCCCAGGCAACAATTGCAAGCACACCTTCAAATTGCACAAGTAACCACTGGATTCGACTTAATGAGGAAGGAATCGCATCAGTGTTTGCAAACAGTGCAACGGCCACTGTTCCCCAAATACCGCCAATAAGGTGTACCGGAATTCCCCGGACAGGATCATCAACTTTCAACCAGTCAAAAAAGCGCTTGGCTATAAAAAACAGAAGGCCTCCACACAGTCCCACAACAACGGATGCGGTTGCCGAAAAAATATTACAACCGGCCGTTACGCTGACTAGACCTGCAATAATGCCGTTAGCAAGCATTAAAATATCCAGCTTATCACTCTTAGCTAGCTCAAGAGCCAGTACACCAAAACCACCTGCGGCTCCAGCAATGGCGGTATTCATTAACACTTGAGGAAGTTGATGAAAATCAGTCAGAACAACGCTACCGCCATTAAACCCAAACCAGCCAAGCCATAGAAATAGATATCCCAGTATCGCCATCACCATACTATGGCCAGTAAAACCATCGGTCAGAGCCTTCTCAAAACCAGTTCTGGGTCCAATAATCTTTACAGACACCAATGCAATGACACCACCGGTTACGTGCACTACAGAGGAACCGGCAAAGTCATAAAATCCTGCTTTTTCCAACCACCCCTCTGAGGATTGGCTGTAAATTCCACCCCAGACCCAATGACCAACAACGGGGTAAATGGCCAGCGTCATGACCATCACAATGACTAAATATCCCTTAAGAGAACAGCGCTCAGCTATAGACCCTGAGACAATGGTAGCTGCAGTGGCTGCAAACATAGCTTGAAATAAGAAGAACAAAGGCCTGAAAAGATCATCTTTACTGGTAGAAAAAGGAGCAATCTGACCAAATAAACCAGAGCTGGACTCACCAAACATGATGGAGTAACCAAAGAACCAGAAAAGCAGCATCACCGTCAACAAGTCCAGCAGGTTCTTTGCCGCTACATTGATGCTGTTTTTAGACCTGACAACACCACTCTCCAGGCACAGGAAGCCAATCTGCATCAGCATGAGCAGCCCTAATGATACAAACAGGATCAGATAGCGAACTGTCTCCACAGACATTTAAGCGTCCTTGCATTAACTTTCTGACAGGCAGTGGAATACCCTTGGATTACCTATCTATAGGATTTTAGCTGACGGATCCCCCAGCCCTTCCCAAGAGGTAGAATTCAGCGATTTAATTTATAGGAGTGTTAAGTTTTTGTCTGATAGACTCGTTTGACCAGTTCTTAAATGGATAAAAGCCTGTTTCCTGTCAAAATCCAAATTTTACTGGTAGAAAAGCTGCCAGGGAGACACATATTTACTGTATCGTATGAAGCTTGAAAGCAAGAAAGGTGTTTAGCAGTGTCAGGTGCTGGCATAGTTGGTTCATGGTGGTTAGGCGCCTAGCTGCTTATACCATTTGCTCCTTCGCCAGACAAAAAAGTACAAGTTACTGTTGTTATGACTCCTTCATTAAGCAGCTCACGGATTACGACTGAACATCATCATGAAAATATAATTAACTCAAAGTGGGTATGCTGATGATAGGATTAAGTGCTTTCAACGCCCTATTATAGGGTCGTGCCAGAAGGAAAGCCCGGCGTTACTGAGCTTTTATACCTTTCAAAGCCGGAGTAGAATCCCCTTTCACATTTTCAGGATCCCCTCTATGTCCAATACCCGTGCTTCTGTGGAAGCGCTGCTGCAGCCTTTTACTGAACAGAATGAAGGAACCCTTGACTATCATGGCCTCCATGGCTTCCTGACTGCCCTGACGATCTGCCCTGTAGAGCTCACAGAACAGGACCGGAACGAGAGTATTTTTGATGGTGAAGTAGAACTTCCAAAAGCCACCGCTAACGAGCTGAATGAGCTTATTGCCAAAATGCAAACAGCCATCGACCGGGGGTTTAACGACGAAGATGAAGGCTTTTCCCTCTCCTGTGAGTCTGAAGATCTGGAGGATCATGACGATGAGGCCCTGGCCAACTGGTGCACTGGCTTTATGGTGGCCCACTTCCTGAATGAAGACGCCTGGTTCGGAGCAAATGAACAGGAAGTCTGTGAGCTCCTTCTGCCGATCATGCTGGCCTCAGGCCTGTTTGATGACGAGCAGGAGTTCAAAGATATTCGCAAGGACAGCAAGCTCACAGAGGATATGTGCAGCCAGATTCCTGAAGTTTTGATGGAGCTTTATCTGATCTTCAACGCACCTGAAGAGAAAAAGCCCCACCAACCCGGAAAACGACGTTCATAGTCGATTCTGGTGGGCAACCAGAGATGCTTCTGGTTGCCTATGGTTCACTTCAAACTGGATAGTCGGTTTTACCCAGACTTCTACACGCCGATCCCGAATCTGTCGGAGTCTACTGACCTCTAACTCCATGGCCACCTCAGGGACATACCCTTCTATCATAATGCTTTTTCTAGGAACACCAGCACGAATCAGCTGCCGTTTAACCACATCAGCCCTAAGTCTGGCAAGCGTTTGGGAGAATGCAGAGTTATCATTGGTTTCACCAAAACCTATCAGCTTAATAGTTACTGAATGATTTTTGAGATAATCTGCCAGCCGTTGAATATCTTTCCTTGCTTTGTTATCCAACCGAGCCTTTCCCTGTTCAAAGCGGAAGTTCACCGACAGGCGATCAAACGATTTGACCTTCTGCAGATACTCATCCGGCATTGTGCTTTGGTCAGAGTCTCTGGGAACAATTTTTTGCGCAACATACCCCACTTCGCTGACCACAGACTGCCCAGAGCTGCTGACAACAAAATCAAGAAAAGAACGAGCCATACTTTTTCCGGAACTTCCCGGCATATACATGTATAAGCGACGACTCAGGATATAGTCTTCTGTCGAAACATTCATGACGGTTGGAGCCAGACTTTTACCTGCCGTATCTTCGACCAAAAGAGCTTTGGCATCGCCAATCGTATTCAGGCTGACAAAGCCAACCGCTCCAGGTTGACTCTTTACCTGCGCAGAAAGGATTTCATTGGACTCAAAGCGTTCTACACCACCAGCCAGACGAAACTGTTTCGCAAATACAAGGCTATTAAAGGTATCCCATGTCCCTGAGTGATCATCTCGGGCAAAAGGAATGACGTCAAGATCCGGACCGCCCAACTGCTGCCAGTTGGTAATTTCTCCCGCAAACAGCCGAGCAACCTGACTGACTCCGAGGGAGTTAATGGGATTATCGGGGTGAACAATAATGGCAAGCCCATCGATACCAATGACATACTCTGACTGTTCACTGTGCAGATTGCCCCGCTCTCGAAGCAACGCTTTCTCATCGGGTTTGGCACGCCTTGAAGCCGCAGCAATATCCGCCTTATTCTGATGAAGACCTTTAAATCCAGTGGAAGAACCGTGGGCAGCCACGTAGATACTGACCGCTCTACCTTGATCTGGAAGAAAGCCGATCACCCTGCTCTCATTCGCATGATAACCAGGAAGCGTTGCGATACCTTCAGCCCCGAGACTATCAAGAAACTGGGCAGCCAGTGCAGGAGCCAACTCTGCTCCTACGGTATTAGAACCGTGAATGGTAAACAGGTACTCTTCTGCGGCACTTTTTGTACACCAGAGAACCGGATAAAGAATCAAAGCCGCAAGAACAGGCTTTAAAAACAGTTTTTTTATCATTATCACCCCCAACTGTTAGGGGAAAGACTAAATTATTGTTGTGACAGAAAAGTTACAAAACGCGATTGTGCTGAAATGCCTCTCCGTCAAACAGAGAAAGAAATCCGGCTTTCATCATTTGTAACTATTCAGCACCCTTCATATAAATCTGGAATTTTCTGATTTTTCGACCATCATCTTATACTCAATTTTTCTAACAAATCTCCAGTATGGAACCAGACTTCCCAGCTACTCCGTTTACCGAAGCTCTCCTTAAAGAGAATGAAGAGCTTCGGACCGAGAATGCGCTTTTAC
Organism: Endozoicomonas sp.; assembly: GCF_965196975.1. NCBI lineage: Bacteria > Pseudomonadati > Pseudomonadota > Gammaproteobacteria > Oceanospirillales > Endozoicomonadaceae > Endozoicomonas > Endozoicomonas sp. The sequence goes on along the minus strand of NZ_OZ239981.1, from coordinate 550,496 downwards.
GGGAACGTTGCAGCGAACTGGAAGAAAGGGTTAATAAAAACAGTCAAAACAGTAGTAAGCCACCATCGTCAGATGGTTATCAAAAGCCCAGTAAAAAAGGGAGTGATAAAGGTGATACATCTTCCAAAGAAGCCCCCTGCTCCTCACAGGAAACACCGAACCCCAAAAGCCTTAGACCATCTTCAGGCAATAAACCAGGTGGCCAGAAAGGTCATCAAGGCTCTTGTTTGAGACGTGTCGCCTTACCCGATTATGTCAGGCATCTGAAGGTTGAAAAATGTTGCTGTTGCCAGTCTTCGCTTATCGATATTAAACCCACCAAATACATTGAGCGACAGGTTTTTGATCCAGGTAGACCCGGAGAATTTGAAGTTACCGCGTACTGGGCAGACGTTAAAGTATGTCCTTGTGGTAAACGGAACACCGCTGAGTTTCCCCAAGGAGTGAAAGCCGCTGCTCAATACGGAGAAGTGACTCAGGCAATGGCTGTTCATTTAAACCAGTATCACTTCATCCCATATCACCGGGTGTCTGAGTATTTCAATACTATTTATTGCATGAGTGTCAGCGCAGGCTCTGTTGCCAATTTTGTTGCCTATACCCATGAGAACCTGGCCTCTACTGAGCAGAGTATCCGCGATGCTTTACAAGAAAGTCCGGTTGCAGGAGCGGATGAAACTGGCATGCGGGTTGACGGTTCACTGTGGTGGTTACACATTATGCGAGATGACCAATGGACGCTTTACTACCTCTCAGAAAGGCGAGGTTGTGAAGCAATGGATGCAATGGGCATCCTGCTGACTTTTGCAGGCATTCTGGTTCACGATCATTGGAAGTCCTACTTTGCCTATGCGGCAGTGCATGTGCTTTGTAATGCCCATCATCTGAGAGAGCTTCAGGGAGTTGTCGATAGGGATGCGAATAAGCTGGCTCTGCGGCTGATGAAATTGCTTACGCTCTCCTGGCACTTCTGCAAGAAATACAAAGCAGCCGGTCTGACTCAAATGCCTGGTGCAATACAGCTTCGCATTGAGACGATATACGACCAAATCCTTCAAAGGGCTCTCACGAAGGAAACCGCTTATATGGAAAAACAACGACAGGTGCTTGGACGTAAGAAGGTCAGGAATACCAAGGCCTACAACCTGTTCAAAAGGCTTATTGAGTTTAAGGTTGAAACGTTGCGCTTCATGTCGGACTTTTCAATTCCCTTCGATAACAATGGCAGTGAACGTGATGCCAGGATGGCCAAACTTAAGCAGAAGATCTCAGGCTGCTTCAGAAGCGAAGACGGAGGTACCATGTTTACCCGAATCCGAAGCTATTTATCATCTGCTAAAAAGCAGGGGTTGAACATATTTCAGGCGCTTCTTAAAGCGGTTCGAAATTACAACAATACGCCTTTGCTGGGTGCTGAATAGTTACCATCATTTTATGATTTTAAAAGCAGATATGGTCTGATCGAGTGTTGGATTTCAAAATTAAAACACCAGAATCCAAAAGACTTGTGGAAAATTTACAGCCGTAATGCAACCTATTTACAGGCTTCAGGATAAAGTTTGAAGGGTATGGTCATTTGCCATATCAACTAACGGCAAAATCATTGATACTCTGTAAAAATACAACTATGGAGGCATAGAAAAATTAACTCAGGACAAAATATCAACAACCTCTTCTAATTCAGAGATTGTCTGCGCTATCTCAGTACGATAATCAAACGTCTGCCGCTTGACAGCATTACGCTTTAGCTGCGTCCGCGCGCCATCAATCGTAAAACGCTGGTCGTACAAAAGGCTGCGAATCTGTCGGACAAGATGTACGTCTTCATGTCGGTAATAGCGCCTGTTACCTCGACGAACGGGTGACAGTTGGGGAAATTCCTGCTCCCAATAGCGCAGCACATGAGACTTTACAAAACAGAGCTCACTGACTTCGCCAATGGTAAAGTAGCGTTTGCCAGGGATCGCTGGCAGATCACTCGTCCTGAGTTCCATGTCCTGCATAGGTTTCCACTCTCGCCTTGAGTTTCTGACCGGGTTTGAAGGTCACCACACGACGTGGGGTGATCGGGATTTCCTCTCCCGTTTTAGGGTTCCGGCCAGGTCTTTGACTTTTATCGCGCAAATCAAAGTTACCAAAACCGGACAGTTTCACCGATTGATTTTTTTCGAGAGACTGGCGAATTTCCTCAAAAAACAGCTCGACCATCTCTTTGGCTTCGCGTTTGTTAAGACCAAGCTCTTCATTCAGTCGCTCGGCCATGTCGGCTTTCGTCAGGGCTCCCATGAACCAATCCCCTTTTTTGTTTTTCCCATGGTAATAGCTGTATCGGGTTTCCTGAAAGAAAGATAACAGGCTATTACCATGATCTTATTATTCACTCTAAGGCCATTGACTGGCGTTTACTGACGCAGGCTGGCGTTGAATTCCTGTTTCAATCGAGTAACAACACGATCAACCAGCTCGTTAACCTCGTCATCCTTTAGAGTGCGGGAAGGATGCTGTAAGGTCAAGCCCATCGCAAGACTCTTGCAGCCTTCTTCAATACCCTGACCGGCATAAACATCAAAAGTATTGACCCGGCGCAGCAGTTCACCGGCTTCACTTTCAATGGCACGCTCAATATCACCTGCGGCAATGGAGGTGTTCACCACCAGTGCCAGATCACGGCGAACTTCAGGGTACTTCGACAGAGCAGCAAAACGGGTAACCTTACCTTCAGTCACCGCTTTCAGGCTGAGCTCAACCAGGTAAGCCGCAGCAGGCATATCCATGGTCTTTGCCAGAGATGGATGCAGTGCACCCATATGACCAATCACATTACCATCACGAACAATCTCGGCACACTGGCCTGGATGCATAGCAGCATGCTCACCCTTGCGGAAAACAAATTCATTACCAGCTTGACCCAGTTCAAAGACCGCTTCGAAATCGCCTTTCAGATCAAAAAAGTCAACCGCCTCGGCCTTACCCTGCCAGCTCTCCGGATGACGACTGCCAGTAATCAGTGCAGCCAGCATTGGCTCCTGCTTAAGCTCATCACCCTCTTTCACAAAGGTCAGGCCGGTTTCAAACAGACGAACACGGCTCTGCTGACGATTCAGGTTGTAGCCGGCAGTTTTAACCAGACCTGGCAGCAACGTTGTACGCATGACGGACAGGTCGCTGGCGATCGGGTTGGACAGAGCAACTGGCTCATGCTGGGGGTCAAACAGCTTGTGAAGCTCCGGAGCAATAAAGCTGAAGCATACCGCTTCCTGATAACCACGGGCCGTCAGTGCACGACGAATGTCTGACTCCTGAACCTGGGATTCGTCCACCTGCTTCATCTTTAACAAAGCCGTTGGTGTGCTTTCAGGCAGGTTGTTATAGCCATAAATTCGGCCAAGCTCTTCCACCAGGTCTTCTTCGATGGAAATATCAAAGCGCCAGCTGGGAACAGACACCTTCCAGCGACCATCACCATCAACGGCCAGACCCAGCCCCAGACGAGAGAGCAGAGCTTCAATATGGCTGTTTTCAATGGCCATACCCAGCAGTGAAGTCACTTTTTCAGAACGCAGTGTCACTTCACGCAGCGCAGGTAGATGCGCTTCGCTGGCCACTTCCGCGACCGGACCTGGCTCACCGCCACAAATGTCAACAATCAGGGCAGTTGCGCGCTCAACGGCCTTTTTCTGTAACTGGAAATCCACTCCACGCTCAAAGCGGTGAGAAGAGTCCGTATGCAATCCGTAAGAACGAGCCTTACCAGCAATGGTAATAGGATCGAAGAACGCGCTTTCCAGGAAGATGTTACGAGTCTTCTCGCTGACTCCGGAACCTTCTCCTCCCATAACACCCGCAATCGCCAGAGCCTTCTGCTCATCAGCAATCACGAGAGTGTTGTCGTTCAGCGTCACTTCTTGACCATCCAGTAGGGTCAGCTTCTCTTCAGCCTTAGCCATACGGACATGAATGCTGCCGGAGAGTGTATCCAGATCAAAGCCGTGCATAGGCTGACCCAGTTCCAGCATGACGTAGTTGGTCACATCCACGACAGGGTCAATGGAACGAATACCGGAACGACGCAGACGTTCGGTCAGCCACAATGGCGCAGAACGGGAAACGTCTACGTTGCGAATAACCCGTCCAACATAGCGAGGACAGCCCTGAGGAGCGTCGATGTTAACCATGAAGGTATCATCAATGGCAGGCGCCACTTCAGCGACCTGTTCCTCAGTCACATCCGCCAGAAAGTTTGCGCTGACTTCACGAGCCAGACCGGCAATGCTCAGACAGTCGCCACGGTTAGGCGTCAGATCCACATCAATAATTTTGTCGTCCAGAGACAGGTATTCGCGGATATCCTGACCAACGGTCGCATCCAGAGGCAGTTCCATCAAACCATCGGAAGACTCGGCCATACCAAGCTCTTCTTCGGCACATAGCATGCCGAATGACTCAACACCGCGCAGTTTTGCCTTTTTGATTTTGAAGTTGCCGGGTAATACGGCTCCAACAGTGGCAAAGGGAACTTTGATACCAACACGGGCATTCGGGGCACCACACACCACTTGGAAAGACTCACTGCCAGTACTGACCTGAGTCACACGCAGCTTGTCGGCGTCCGGATGCTGCTCACAGGCAACAATTTCACCAATGATGACCCCGGTAAACTCACCGGCAACCGCTTCAACATCATCAACTTCCAGCCCGGCCATGGTGATTTTGTCCACCAGTTCCTGGGTATCAACCTCAATATTGACCCACTGCCGCAACCACTTTTCACTGAATTTCATGTTATTTACTCAATCCTGCTTAAACCGTTCTTAAACGTTTGAAAATGACTTCTCTCCAGCTCTCAACGGAACTGATCCAGGAAGCGCAAATCGTTCTCAAAGAACTGGCGCAGGTCATTGACGCCATAACGCAGCATGGCAAAACGCTCAACCCCCATACCAAAGGCAAAACCGGTGTACTTCTCAGGATCAATACCGGAGTAGCGGAATACTTCAGGGTGCACCATGCCGCAACCAAGTACTTCCAGCCATTTGATTGAGCCATCCTCATTACGGCCCCACTCAATATCCACCTCGGCAGAAGGCTCTGTGAACGGGAAGTAGGATGGGCGGAAACGAACCTGCAGGTCATCCCGCTCAAAAAAGACTCTCAGGAAGTCAATCAGAACGCTCTTCAGATCCGCAAAGCTCACTTTCTCGGCAACGTACAGACCTTCCACCTGATGGAACATCGGGCTGTGAGTCTGATCAGAATCGCAGCGATAAACCTTACCCGGGCAGACAATGGCAATGGGCGGGTTTTCATTATTTTTGACGAAACGCTCCATGGTACGGACCTGAACCGGTGAAGTATGGGTTCTCAGTACGGTGGTATCGTCGAAATAGAAGGTGTCGTGCATGGCACGGGCCGGATGGTGACCAGGAATATTCAGGGCTTCGAAGTTGTGGTAGTCATCTTCGATTTCAGGTCCCTGCTCCACGGTAAAACCGATACGTCCGAAATAGTCGGTAATCCGTTCCATGGTGCGGGTGATCGGGTGAATGGTGCCAAGTTCCTGGCCACGTCCGGTCAGGGATACATCAATGGCCTCACTGGCCAGCTTGGCATCCAGGGTCTGCTGATCCAGCAACGCTTTCTTTTGGTTGATCGCGTCCTGAACCTGCTGCTTACCCTTGTTTATCAGCCCACCCGCTTTTGGTCGCTCTTCAGGGGAGAGCTGGCCAAGGGCCTTGAGCAAAGAGGTCAGCTCGCCTTTCTTACCAAGGAACTGGACGCGGATCTCGTCCAGACCTGAGGCGTCAGCAACGGCTTCAACGGCACTGAGTGCGCTGGCCACCAGCTTATCAAGCGTGTTATCCAGATTCTCCATGGGGTTTCCAAAACAGATGAGCTACAGAAAAGAAACGCTCAATTCTAACGGCTGAACCCTGCCTTGGATAGGGCTGTATCCGCCAATAATTAATAAGATGACAACTATTTGTTTTTTACACTTCAAACCTGCCCCAGATCATTTGTCAAACACCGCCCTGTTTCTTTAGAATCTTGCCAACTTAAAAAGGACTGGCGCCAAATTATACCAATCGTGCTTTTTAACTACCGTACTGAGCATGGTGATATGGACGTCAGAACAAGGCGGAATGACGAGTAATAGCAGGACTATTGCGAGGAGTTCCAACGCAAGGCTGGCATCCATTTCACCAGCGCAATAGCGTAGTTAGAAAGTTCGATTGGTATTAACCATGCAGATCAATGTAAATAATCAGCCGATGGTAGTGGAGCCCCCTCTCAGTATTGATGCACTGTTAAAGCAACTGAACCACCTTGAAAAAGGGGTAGCCCTTGCGGTCAACAGGAAAATCATCAGCCGATCCCAGTGGGGATCCTATCTGCTGAATGACGGGGACAACATTACGCTGATAAAAGCAACGGCAGGCGGCTAAACCTCTACTGTTGATTGGACCAGACATTAACCGAAGCTCTTTATAGAACGTAAGGCTGGCATGCTGAAAATTGCGGATAAAACCTTTTCTTCACGACTGTTTACCGGAACGGGAAAGTTCAGTAACAGCCAATTAATGACAGATGCCATCATTGCCTCTGGCAGTGAGCTGGTCACCATGGCGCTCAAGCGGGTTGACCTGAATGAGCAGCAGGATAACATCCTCGCTCCTCTTTTGGACCGGCAGCTGAAGCACGACCTGAACCTGTTGCCAAACACCTCGGGGGCCCGCAATGCGGATGAAGCGATATACGCAGCCCAACTTGCCAGAGAGGCGCTCGGCACCCATTTCGTCAAAATCGAAATTCATCCAGACCCCAAGTATCTTCTGCCAGACCCGATTGAAACTCTGAAAGCCTGTGAAACATTAAGCGCCATGGGTTTTGCCGTCATGCCTTATGTTCATGCAGACCCCGTTCTCTGCAAACGCCTTGAAGAAGTGGGTGTTGCTGCCGTCATGCCCCTTGGCTCACCCATTGGCAGTAACCTGGGCCTGAAGACCAAAGAGTTTATCCAGATTATTATTGAGCAAAGCTCGGTACCGGTGGTAATTGATGCGGGTATTGGCAGCCCTTCTGACGCAGCACTTGCCATGGAGATGGGGGCTGATGCCGTTCTGGTCAATTCCGCCATCGCCGTTGCCCGTGATCCGGTTGAGATGGCTATTGCCTTTAAAGGCGCAGTCATTGCCGGTCGCAGGGCTTACAAGGCTGGTCTTGGCGGACGCTCTCTGCAGGCTCAGGCCAGCAGCCCTTTAACGGCCTTTCTGGACGACTTTTAGGAATGACATTTCTTGACCGTTTTAATCAGATCCATTGGGATGAGCTGAAAATGTCCATCCACAGCAAAACTGCTGTGGATGTAGAAAATGCCCTGCAGAGTGCCAGACTGAACCATGAGCAGTTTCTGGCGCTGATATCCCCTGCTGCAGAGCCTTACCTGGAAGCCATGGCGCAGAAGAGCATGCATCTGACCCGGCAACGGTTTGGTAATACTCTGCAGCTCTATATTCCACTCTACCTCTCCAATAAGTGCACCAATATCTGCACGTATTGCGGTTTCAGCCTGGGTAATAAAATCCGCAGAAAAACCCTGAAAATGGAAGAGCTCGATCAGGAAGTCGCTGCCATCAAAAAGATGGGCTTTGATCACATCTTGCTGGTTACCGGAGAAGCCCCGGGAACGGTGGGTGTCAGCTACATCAAATCGGTGGTTGAACGCCTGCGGCCACACTTCTCCCACATCAGTATTGAGGTTCAACCTCTGGATCAGGAAGATTATGAATCCCTGATGGAAGTAGGCCTGGATGCGGTTCTGGTTTACCAGGAAACTTATCACCGGTCAGCCTACGAGAAATACCATCTCCGTGGCAGCAAAATGGATTTCAATTACCGCCTCGAAACTGCTGACAGACTGGGGCGGGCGGGCATCGACAAGATTGGTGTTGGCGCCTTGATTGGCCTGGAAGACTGGCGGACCGACTCTGCCATGGTGGCGGCTCATCTGGATTACCTGGAGAAGACCTACTGGCGAACTCGCTACTCAATTTCCTTCCCTCGTCTGCGCCCCTGTGAAGGTGAGTTTCAGCCGGTGTCCGTTATCTCTGACCGACAGCTGGTTCAGCTGATTTGTGCTTACCGTCTGTTCAAACCTGAAGCGGAGCTCTCCTTATCCACACGCGAATCGGAAAAGTTTCGGGATAATGTCCTCCCCCTTGGCATCACTACCATGAGTGCCTACTCAAGCACACATCCTGGTGGATATGCGGATGACAATATTCTGGGCAATGAAGATCTGGAGCAGTTCGCAATCGACGACAACCGTCGCCCGGAAGCAGTCGCGGAGGCTATTCGGGCCAAAGGGCTTGAGCCGGTCTGGAAAGACTGGTCGCACTGCTTTAGTCATTAACCTTCCAGCCAGCTTCTGATACTCAGCCACGGGTTATACAACAACAGCGGAGTATCAGAAGATACTAAAGGCCCTAAGCTTTTTGTTGTGTTTTGTGTGAATCATAATGGCAAAAAGTGCAGCGATACTCACCAGAGCAATACACAGCACGCCACCTGACCAGCCATAATAACCACTCAACCATTGAGCCACCATCGGGGAGGGGCTGGAAAACAGGCTCAGTCCAATAGCCCAGGGCAAGGCAATGCCTGTACAGCGAATCTGGGCAGGGAACAGATCAAAAAGGAGTTTGAACATGGGAGCCTCAAATGTTGCCACCCCCAAAGCAAACAGAACCATGGTCAACATGCTGATATGAGTGACACCCCGTTGTGCCATATAAAAATTCAGGTAAGCTCCCAGTAACGTGACAAACAGGCCCAGCAACATAATAGGTTTGGCACCCACTCTAAAGGCCAGAACCGCCATTACAGGCAACGCAATAAACTCAACCCCCATATCTACTGAGGCAATAACGTTTGCCTGGCTCTGAGAAAAAAAGCCATTACTGACAACGTAACTGCACCAGAACATATTCCCGGTATAAAGAGAAACCCCGGCAAATGCCCCCACCAGAGCAACGGCCAGACAGCTGCCTTTATACCGTAAAGCCAATTCTTTGAGCACACGATAAGGAGTAAGTTCTCTAGCAGCGGTCGGTTGAAATGCCGGAGACTCTTGAATGCGACAACGAATCCACAGTGCCAGCAGACTCGTGATACAACTCAGCAGAAAGGGTACTCGCCAGGCCCAGTCCGGCATACCGGGCAGGCTGACCAGTGCCGTTATCAGCGCCCCCAGAGCCACGCCCAGATTAGCCCCCCAGTTAGCCCAGGAACCGGCAAGGTATGGATTACCCTTACCCTGTTCAATCATAAAGATTGCAGCATTGGTAAACTCTCCGGCGATAGCTCCTCCCTGGAGTATTCTGCAGACCAATAGTAACAGTGGTGCCATCAAACCAATACTGTTCCAGGTTGGCAGAACCCCAATACCAGTGGTGGCCAACGCCATGATCAGGACAGACAACGTCAGTGCCAGCCGTCTGCCATAGCGATCACCGATATACCCAAAAATAAATCCACCTATTGGCCGGGTAAGGTACGCGATGGCAAACAGGCCAAAAACCGAGATCAATGCAGTGGAGGGATCCTGCTCAGGAAAAAATAGCTCTGCCAGTCTTGGCGCCAGATAGAGGTAGGCAGAAAACTCCAGCCACTCGGCAACAGCGCCAGAGCAGATAATAATGATCGTACGGTGTTGCAGGAAAAAACGCATACCAGTAACCAGACGGTTAGCTCAAAAACAAGCAGAAAAGTCTAGCTGGTTATTTTTTCCTCACCAAAATACCGCAACCGATCAACGGGACCGCTTCTCTTGACCGGATCCAGCTGCAAGTCGCCCATCAATAAAGCACCAGGACTGGCCACCCAAAAAACACATCTCATTGATTTTAATAAAATATTCAGAATTCTCGGGGTAGTTTAGTGCAAAAGATCAGATCCCGGTTTCCAGAAACCCTATTTATTAACACTGGAAAACATGACAAACCGTTAAGATGCATCCAATATGCATCTTATAAGATTCATAATAAATACGCGATGTGCGACTTTGTCTGAAACTATCTCAAATTACTAGCCCGGATATTTCATAAACTGCCCCGAATCTCGGGCAGGACTTTGTCGCCCTAAGGGATTTTGTGAGGGAGTGCCGTACCGGGGAGTACGGTCGACCGAGCAAAACTCCCTTAGGGCGGCAAAGGACAAGCGAGAACGGGAGCACGTTTATGAAATATCCGGGCTAGCATGATGGTAAGTCCAAGTTGTATCTTCAAAATCACGCAATTATTTGCTTTCCGTTTTTTAATCTTCGGAAATAAGGTTCTCAAACTGTATTGCAGGACGACCAGCAATTATATTCAGATAAGAACCAATATTATGTGCCAGTAACTTCCGAGCGATACGTGATGTCATATGCCATCTATCTCGACAATGGCACTTTTCTATTTCAAAGCGCTCTGTCAATTGACCTATCACTGTTTCTATTCTCCGTCGTACCCGTAATACCAGCTTTACAAACGACTTCGGACGTTCATCTTGCATGTTTTTTCTCAGTGGCGTCTGAAGATCAATACCTAATTCCTGACAATCAGCTTTAAACTCAGGCCTTATATAGCCCTTATCGCCAAGCAAGAGGCCAGAAATGGTCTCGAGCATGTCATAGGCTGCATCACGCTCATCTACGTTCGCTGCGGTCAGAGTAAAACCCACAGGAATCCCTCGTGCTTCAACCAGCAAATGCCCCTGAAAGCCATAGAACTTCTTGTCCTTGGAAGCGCAGTAACCATAACCAGCCTCAGCTTTAAAGATACGGCTCTGTGGTGCACGGGTTCTGACGACAACATCAATCGGAAAACCATCGATTAAATGGATATCTGCATTATCTGCATGCATCATCTGGACTATACGAATTTGCAGTCGTTGTTTCACATGCCATAAGTTGGCGGCCTGTTTGACAAATGCCGAGCGTGAAGGAATGTCAGGAAACAGGTGTCGCCAGTGTCGGGTAAAATACTTCCAAATCTCAGTGTCCTTATGATGCCCAAGCCATTCACCGACAACTTCCATGGTGATCGCTTCACTATCAGTGAGCTTTGGTGGAAACCCTCGAAGTCGCAGTGGTACAGGAAAAAGCTCTTTTACCAAATCGTCGATCAAGCAGTAGACTGTAGTGATAAACTCTTCAACGGGCATGACTGAAACCTTCTTTGCTTTCTACTGCTTTTAATAGCAGAAAGCAGGATCAGTCATGTCTCCTTATGCAAACCTAAAAGTCGCACATGGCGTAATAAATATATGTTTATGTTGATGAGGTGTTCAATATGAAAAACACTTTAAAGCACATTGAACAAGGTGAGACAGCAAATAGAACCCAACAGTTTTTTAACCTCGGAAACGTGCTCCTCGCATTATCATCGGGTGCAATATTACTCGCCATTCTATTGGCCTACTTTCTTCATCATCAACTTCATCTAACCATCACCGAGCAGGTGATCGCCCACCTCGTTATTATTGTTGCACCCGGCGTAATAAAAGTGGGTTACGTAATGAGACTCGCAGCAGAGCATGCATTCACTTTCAATAGCTAAAGGATGAATGCCTCAGCCTTAGTAAACCTACTTCGTCTAATAGAGGACACCTTCTCTTCTTCCATTGAAAAGCCAGATGCATCGCTTATTCTTTACGACCAAACCAGTCATCAATGTAATTACAATACAGGCATCAAAAAAGCGGTAAAAACTGCTATGATCTCCGTCCACTTGGTCAGTTATCCGACTATGAGCAACGCAACAGACAATGATGACATCTCTGCTTTTCTGAAAGAGATGGAAGGGGTAAACCCATTAAGAAAGAAGGCAACGGCTGATATTCAGAAAGTTCAGCAGGTTACGCCTGGTCAGGAGATTCGCAAGGCCGCTGCAGAAGACACCTTTACCGATCCTAATTTTCTCTCCCTGCTCAACCCGAAGATGGTCAAGCCTCATGACTTTCTGGTCTGGAAGCGGGATGGCGTGCAGGAAGGCGTCTTCAAAAAACTTCGCCTGAGTAAATATGACATTGAGGCACGACTCGATCTTTACCACAAGACCGCCCGGGAGGCACGGGATCACGTTTTCCAGTTTATCAATGATTGCCGTGAACACGAGCTGCGGACCGTATTAATCGCTCACGGACGTGGTGAGAAAAGCAACCCTCCCGCCATGCTGAAAAGTTATCTCTATACTTGGCTGCCCCAGATGGAGGCGGTACTGGCTTTTCACAGCGCATTGAAAGTTCATGGAGGCTCTGGAGCACTTTATGTGATGATCAGAAAAAGTGAGCGGGAAAAGCTGGAAAACCGCGAGCGGCATTCGAGAAGGAGTCCTATATAAATGACACATTTAAGAATGAAGAAATTCTGATTGAATTTCTTCATTCTTAAGGGGAAATATATATCCACAAGAACACAGATACGACTGAATTAAACCAGCCAAAATAGATCCATGAGTATTCAAAAGTATTTAATATTCAATCAATTAAGCACAAGTCTATAATTAATCAAATAAAAAAATATATGGGTATATATATGAATGGAACTGATTCTGGTGCAAGTTCAATACTAGGAAATCTTGAAATACAATATTCAGACTGGCTCAGGGTAAGCTCACAACAAAATAAGGGACAACAGCAATTATTAGGTCCTACAGCCTGTGAACCAAAATGTCATGTAAAACTGCTCCAGGATATAATCAGTTATGCAGAGGCCAACCTAACAAGCGAGAAAAGATTGCATGACCGATCAATATCATTAACACTGACTGAGAAAAAGCCTCCGCGTTTAGAAGAAGTGGAAGCTCAATTGGCTGAAACTCAAGATAAATCACAGCAAGCTTTAAACCATCTAAATACTCTGATCAACTTAGTATCCGGCTTACTGGGTGAAGACACCTCTGAAGATATTGCTGAATCTTTAAAGCAAATATCTGAAGCCGAAAAAAAGCAGGTAATGGCAGAAATAGTCCCTCAGTCTCACCTTGCTACACGAGAACTCATTTCGGGTCTTTCCAACTATTTTGATTTTGACCATTTGGATTTGCCCTTACACCTCCAAGCTGAAAGTGATCAAGAAAAACTCCTTGAGTTGAAAGAAGAAATACGCCAGGTCATTAACACCATGACGTCTGGCCTCAGTGATATTGATCATGCAAAACGAGGCATTCTATATATAAGAGACATTAATAGTAACTCTTCCACCCCTCCCTCTGATAACAATATTTTTTCAGATGAAATCCTTGCTGCTCATTTAATGGGGATGATAGACGATAGTGATCTTCAGGCAATCAGACAATTTTCTTTTTTAACCCGTAACATTAAAAGCTTAGTGGCAGCCCATCATCTTGATTTTACTGATGAGCAAATAGAATCATTCAAAGCAGGCCTATGCTATGGTCTTTCCCAGCATTATCTATATGCAGCAATGTTATCGAGACAAGGGCGGCCAGAGGAATTAGTCAACTTTACCAAAAGGCTATGCATTTTAAGCATGGATGAAAGTCAAAAAACTTTGATCCTAGGAAAGGAATACACTTCTCTACCAGAAGCTATATCAGATGCAGCAGACATATTTAAAAAATATGAAAGACATTGTCGGCAAACTCAAAAGCCTTCAGACTTTTATGGAGAGTTCAGAACTTTATACCCAGAAGCTTTTATGCTGATGGAAATCAGGCCATGGGTGGAATCTCTATTCTTTAGCCACTTACCCGGTCAATCAACCTTATTGCAGAAATACTTTACATCTAGAGATATAAGAAAAACCTCTCCCTGGTTAACTCCTGATCTTTTTCCAAAAGAGGAAGTTTTCGGAACTCTTGATCATTCTGATCAAAGTCAGAAAGCAGAAACTGACATACAAGATATGACTTCACCTATAGTTACTGGCCAGCATTGGGCTTTTCAAGTTGACCACAGCGAAATGATGAGGCTGATTGAAAAACTTCCCAACGGGGACTACTTTTTGATTAATAAAATTCATGCAACAGCCATATCAATTCATGATGGTATAGTTACATTTTTTGATCAGAATCTAAAGGGCTATTATATAAGAGTATCCACTGACGATAGAGAATCGCTATCTGCATTTTGTACTAGGATATTAAAGTCAATCAGAACAGGGGGAGAAGAACACTCTGCCTTCTCAATTGCTTATGTTGGTATATCGACTGATGGAGGCAGAGAGGCTGCAGAGAGAGCCAATCAAGATTTAAAATCCCAAGAATCCAAGCTTAATAGTAGATTTGATGATTATGGCCCTGTAGACTTATTCAAACTGTCCTGTGCCTACGGAAATACGGAAAAAACACTTCAATTACTGTCAGACACTAACAATCATCACCAGTTAATTCCTTTATTCACAAATGACTCTGAAGAAAATGAATTAGGTAATCCTCTAACTGCAGCATTGGTTTATGAGAATATGGATACGGCTATAGCCATTGCAAAGTTTTTCAATGATCTTCGGATTTCCGGGCACCCACTCTTAGAAAAGAGTGACACAAGTCGATTTGAGGCACACGCAATCCTGATGGCCCAAATGACTTCAAACAAGCAATTAGCTCTTCCATTTATTGACCTTTTTCCGGTCGAATCAATGGTCAATGCTTATGAAATGGGGGTAAGAGCATTAAATGAAAAAAAAGCATTTCAAGATATTGAAATACGTGAAAGATATATCACACTCTTAGAAGATCTAAAACGACACATTGTAGTAAAAACTGTAGGATCAAACGAACCATAAAGTAACTTATTTTTATTTATATGCCATTCATAAAATATGAATGGCATATAAAGTTGTCTCTCGATATTAGACAACACAGTATTATCTATACTAAGTTTTTTATTTCAAAAAAATTAAAAACATTACAGTTGGCATACACACTATTAAATCACTACGACTTATATGATTGCTCTTTCTGAGGATCACCCTTCAATACCGACTGACAGATATTGACCGGCATATTGGTCGATACCATCTTGCCTTTCACATAACAAACCGATGAGGGAATCCCGCCAGTTGCTGAAGCAGCACCAGCCATCAAAGAAAGGGTAACGCCTAGTGCAAAGGAAGATAGTTTTTTCATAGGACTGTCCATAGTGTTAAGAATAATTGCAGACAGACCAATACTCCCTGTGCGATAACTGCACATCGGAACTGCCTGCATTTGATGATGCCTGCTGAATACAGGCTCGTCCAGCATCAGGTGCCGTATACCTTCTGGGCAGGCACAGCTTCAGCCACCAGCTCGGCAACTGCACTGCCAACTTCTGATGGTTCCCAGCGTGCTCCCTTGTCTTTCTCCGGGCCACGACGCCAGCCATCAGCAATCGAGATCTTGCCACCTTCCACTTCAAAAAGCTTTCCGGTTACATTGGCACTCTGTTCTGAGCCCAGCCAGACTACCAGAGGAGCCACATTTTCCGGAGCAAAGAAGTCGAAGCCATCTTCAGGCTTCTTCATCACATCAGCAAAAACGTCCTCAGTCATGCCGGTGCGTGCAGCTGGAGCCAGACCATTTGAAGTAATGCCGTAACGAGCCAGCTCAGCCGCCTGAACCAGCGTCAGGGAGGCAATACCACCTTTTGCCGCAGCGTAGTTTGACTGGCCAATGGAACCCTGAAGACCAGTACCGGAGCTGGTGTTAATGATACGGGCACTGACGGCTTTACCGCCTTTAGACTGCTCACGCCAGTATTTAACCGCATGACTGGCAATACAGAAGTGCCCCTTCAGATGAACCGCCATCACGGCATCCCAGTCGGATTCTGACAGACTGGCAAACATGCGGTCACGACAAATTCCGGCATTATTCACAACCACATGCAGATCACCAAACGCATCGATGGCCTGCTTCACAATCAGGGCTGACTCTTCATAGTCGGTAATGTCATTGGTATTAACCACCGCGTCGCCACCAGCTTCTTTAATGGTCTCAACGACATCCGATGCCGCTTTCTCATTAATATCATTAACAATAACCTTGGCGCCTTCGGCGGCAAAACCCAGTGCATAGGCCCTGCCCAGTCCACCACCGGCACCGGTCACAATCACAACACGGTTTTCACAAATGGCCATCATTTAATCCCCTGTTATTATTCTTTTTACAGTCTTTCAATAATCGTGACATTGGCCTGACCACCGCCTTCACACATGGTTTGCAGCCCGAAGCGACCACCCGTACGTTCCAACTCATGCAACAATGTGGTCATCAGCTTGGTACCCGTCGCGCCAAGAGGGTGTCCAAGGGCAATTGCACCACCATTGACGTTTGTTTTCTGATGGTCATAGCCTGTCTCTTTCAACCACGCCATGGCAACAGAGGCAAAGGCTTCATTGATTTCCACCAGATCAATCTGGTCCAGCGTCATGCCCGCCTTTTTCAATGCATACTCAGTTGCAGGAATTGGGGCGGTCAGCATCCAGATCGGATCAGCTGCACGAACACTCATATGATGAATTCGAGCTCGAGGTGTCAGATTATATTTCTTCAGGGCTGCTTCTGAGACAATCAGAACGGCAGAAGAACCATCACAGGTCTGACTCGACACACCGGCAGTGACTTTTTCACAACCAAACAGGTAATCCAGTTCAGCCATCTTTTCCAGAGTGGACTGTCGAGGCGTTTCATCAACAGACACACCTTCCATCGGTACAATCTCTCGACTGAAGCGCTGCTCTTCAATCGCCTGAAGTGCACGTCGATGGGACTCCAGAGAGTAACGCTCCAGATCTTCCCGTGAAAAACCCCAATGGTCAGCAATCATCTGGGCAGACTTGAACTGCGTGGGCGGCTCAGCGCCATAGCGTTCAACCCAGCCTTTTGAGCCAGAGAAAGGGTCGGTGAACCCCAGAGGTTCCGCCGCCATCATCGCTGAGGAGATAGGAATCTGAGTCATGGTTTGCACACCACCAGCAATCACCACATCCTGCGTGCCACTCATAACCGCTTGAGCGGCAAAATGAACCGCCTGTTGAGAAGAACCACACTGACGGTCAATGGTTGTGCCGGGAACCTCTTCAGAAAGACCCGCAGCCAGCCAGGCTGTCCGGGCTATATCACCCGCCAGTGGGCCAATGGTGTCTACGCAACCAAAAATAACATCGTCGTATTCATTATCAGGAATACCGTTACGCTCGACGATGGCCTTTAACACATGAGCGCCAAGATCAGCTCCGTGCACATGAGCTAAACCACCTTTACGCCGCCCCGTTGGAGAGCGGACAGCATCAACAATATACGCTTCTGGCATTATTCTTATCCCCTCAGAGCCTATGCGAAAGTACTTCCAGCACCCAGCTGAGCTTCGTCAGCCAATATAAACTGCTTAATACGCTGCTTATGGAAACCCTGTGTTCCGTAAGAAGAAGCCAGAGACCAGGCACGCTTCATAAAGATCTGCAGATCGACTTCCCAGGTATACCCCATGGCACCATGAGACTGGATACCATTTTTCGCCCCGAGCATGGCTGCATCGGTGGTCACCAGACGGGCATGAGAGACGTCTTTAGCGCGGCTTTTTAAGCCATGAGCAACCGAGTAAGCTGCTTTATAGAGGGGTGACTTGGCAAACTCAATCTGCACTGCCACGTTGGACATCAGGTGCTTGACGGCCTGGAATGAACCAATGGGCTTGCCAAACTGTTTGCGCTCAAAGGTGTAATCAACCGACAGATCCACCATTTTTCTGGCCAGACCCAATTGCTGTGCAGCAACCGCCAGTGCGCCACGATCCAAGGCATCCTGCCATAACTGCTTTCCGGCAGTGTCATCAGCAATCCCAGCTCCTGAAATAAGAGTTTCAGTGGATGGTGTCCACTCAACAGTGAACAGCTTACGACTGGGGTCAACGGACGGATTTTCTGCCAGCTGAACCTGTCCCTGAGACAGCGCATGCACCTCATCGCCATTGGCAAGAAGCAGAAGGTCCGCTACATGAGCATCGGGAACCAGAGGATTATCAGGATGGCCAACAGCGACACGAGCCTCGCCAGTAGCAATTCGGCTCAACCAGGTCTCTTTAAACTCAGCCTGTTCATCGCCCAGGCTGCTTATTAGTGGAACTGCAACCATCACCGTTTCAACAAGGGCTTCTGGCAAAGCGGTATAACCGCACTCTTCAGCCAGCAGTACAAAGTCCAGTTCATTCATGCCAAGGCCACCAAAAGCCTCAGGCACGGTCATCGCGGTCAGGCCGAGTTCAGCCAGCTGCCCCCAAAGCTCGCTGGAACGGCCAGTTTCGCTTTCCCAGAGCTCACGAATTCTTTCCGGTGTGACTTCATTGGTCAAAAATGACTTCACACTGTCGTGGAACATCAGTTGATCTTCAGTAAAAGTAAAATTCATTGCTGCACCCTCACGCTCTGGGCATGCCCAGCATACGCTCGGCAATGATATTACGTTGAATTTCGTTGGTACCGGCATAGATCGGACCGGCCTGTGAAAACAGGAAACCATCCAGCCATTTACCCACCTCGCCTGCGGCTGGGGCATGAGGCCAGAGTTCGGCTCGTGCCCCCAGAATACTCATGGCGGTTTCGTGCATTTTCTGATCCAGTTCTGACCAGAAAATCTTATTGGTTGATGACTCAGGGCCAATCTTTCCACCCTGTACCAACCGGGATGCGGTCATGTAGGTATTCAGGGTATAAGCTTCAGCGTCCATCCAGGCTTTCATCACCGCATCCCCAACAGCAGGGTCAATATCTGCAACCTCACGGTTAGCCTTGTAAAGCTCAACCAGTCGACGGGCTGTCTCCTGGAAACGGGCAGGAGAACGAAGCATAAGACCACGCTCAAAACCGGCAGTGGACATGGCGACATGCCAACCCATGCCTTCACCGCCCAGAACGTTTTCCACCGGAACTTTAACGTTGTCAAAGAAGATTTCAGCAAACCCTGGCAAGCCATCCAGCTGTGGAATTGGGCGTACAGTGACGCCTTCTGCGTCCAGAGGCACAAGAATAAAAGTCAGCCCTTTGTGACGACTGGATTCAGGATCGGTACGAAAAATACCGAAGGTCCAGTCTGCCCATACAGCCCGGGTCGACCAGGTTTTCTGGCCATTAATGACATAATGGTCGCCTACCCGCTCGGCCTTTGAGCGAATAGCCGCCATATCTGAGCCTGCACCGGGCTCAGACCAGCCCTGGGCCCAAACCTCTTCACCAGTAGCCATCTTTGGCAGGAAGCGAGCCTTCTGCTCTTCGGTACCAAACTCCATCAACGTAGGGCCAAGAAGGAAGATACCGTTTTGATTAACCCTCGCCGGTGCGCCAGAACGGTAATACTCCTCTTCAAAAATCAGCCACTCAATCAGGTCACAGCCACGGCCCCCGAGAGCTTCTGGCCAGGTCACCATGCCCCAGCGCCCATCATTCAGCTGGGCTTCCCACTCGCGGTGCTGACGAAAGCCTTCTTCCGTATCAAAGGATTGCAGAGGCTGCGCAGGTACATTTTGAGCCAGCCAGTTGCGCACTTCCTCACGGAAGGCGTTTTGACTGTCGGTATAACTAAGATCCATATTACGCCTCCGTGGCTTCCTTAGCGTTTGCGTCTTTTGACGAGAACGATGCATCTCGTTTTTCAACAAATGAGTCTCTGGCCTCCTGAGAGTCCGGAGAGGTATAAGCCTCCAGAGTAAAACCCTGTTCCCAGCGATATTTCGCTTCAAGGCTGCCATCTTCAATGCCGGTCAGCGCTTCTTTTGCCAGCTTGATCATTTTTGGACTTTTGGCCGCAATCTTGGTCGCTATTTCACGAGCGGTATCCAACAGCTGATCTTTTGGGACAACCCGCTCCACAGCACCAAGTCGATAAGCTTCCTGGGCATCAATCATGTCACCGGTAAAATACATGTAACGCACTTTCTGAACCGGGAACATTCTCTGCAAATGGGCACCACCACCCATGGCTCCACGGTCGACTTCCGGCACACCAAAGCGTGCACACTCTGAAGCAACAATGATGTCAGCCGCGCCGGAGATACCGATACCACCACCAAGAACAAAGCCATGTACCGCCACAATGACCGGTTTGGGATTCAAATGGATCGCTTCAAAGGTGTCATAGTTACCCTTGTTCACTTTAACGATCAGGCTTCCATCTTCTGCCAGCTCTTTAATATCAACACCGGCACAGAAGCCTCGACCTTTGGCACCGATGATAATCGCACGCACTTCGTCGTTTTTGCCCAGCGCTTCTATCTCAGTGGCAATATCAGCCCAGCCCTGACTGGTAAATGCATTGACAGGCGGGTGATCAAAAATGAGTTCTGCAACCCCCTGCTCGATGGATACATTAAATGGTTTGCTCATTATTCTTATCTCAATGTAGGCCGGTTCCTGACGGGAGCCGACGATATAGACTGCAATCACTTGTCGGCTCCAGATTAAGAGCCGACCTACGCTGAAGCACTTTACGCTGGCTCAACAGCCTTAACTTTTTCCAGACTGTTCAGCCTGGCCATTTGCTGCCGGGCTTCCTGCATGATTTCCTGAATCAGCTCTTCACAGCTCAGCAGACTGTCAATAGCTCCAGCTACCTGTCCGGCCGGCAATACGCCTTCACTCGGCCGCCCATCCACCATGGCTTTCTGAATCACCATTGGCGCATTGGCCGCCATAATGGTCTGCGCTGCGGTCATCTGGCCTTCCCCTCTCATTTGCAGAGCCGTTTTCAACAGGCTGACCACGGACATGCCCGTGTATTTTCTGAACGCCAGACCATTTTTGATCGCCAGAATCAATTTTTTCAGAGCTCCAGCCTTTTCCAGCTCAGCCAGGAATTCATTGGTGATCATTCGCTGAGGCATACCATCAATGGACTTACTGACAATAATGCTGCCCGGATTGCTGGTTTTTACATAACAATCGAGTGTGGCTGCTGGCACGGGACTGTCTTTGGTCATCAGAAAGCGGGTTCCCATGGCAATGCCTTCTGCCCCGTAGGCAAGGGCTGAGATCAGGCCTTTTCCATCCTTAAAGCCACCCGCCGCAACAACCGGTACGTCCAGCGCATCAACCACCTGGGGTAACAGGATGGAGGTCGGTACCGATCCTGTGTGACCACCACCTTCACCACCCTGAACCGTGACCGCATCAGCGCCCATCTCTACCGCTTTGATGGCATGCTTGAGTGCCCCAACGGTCGGAATACAGACGACACCTGCATCCTTTAGCTGAGCCACCATTTTCTTACCGGGCGAACGGCTGTAGCTGACAGCTCTGACGCCATGACGCACCACCATGTCGACAATCTCAGCCGCATTGGCCTGATACATATGAAAGTTCACACCAAAAGGCTTGTCCGTCAGCTTTCGGGTTTCCAGAATGGCGGCCTCCATCTCTTCTGGAGGAATCGTGGCGCCGGCCAGAAAACCAAAACCACCGGCATTACAGGTTGCAGCCACCAGTTTTGGGTCTGCGACCCATCCCATGGCAGTCTGTATAACCGGATACTGGCAGCCCAGTAATTTCGTCAGACGGGTCTCCATTATGCCTCCGCCTTCTTTTTATCTTTTGACGTTTCCCGCTGGGATGCCGCCATGGATTTGCCGTCAAACCCTGCCAGACGATCACCGGAAACCAGGTCATTGTGGGAGTGAGCGAAGTGATGAAGACCGAATACCATGTCCATGGTCGTACGCTTGCCCATCAGGTCTTCCGCATTGTTCACAGCCTGCTTGGTGAGCTGAAGTCCCAGACGAGGCATTTTGGCAATACGGCCGGCAATCGCGAGAGTTTCCTCTTTCAGCGCTTCCCGACTGACTACCCTGTTAAGCATTCCCATCTGATAAGCCCGCTCTGCAGGCATCCGCTCTCCAAGAAAGAGGAACTCTTTGGCAATTCTCGGATTCAGTTCATGTACATGAGCAAAATACTCAACGCCGGGAATGCCCATTCGAACAACAGGGTCTGCATAAAAAGAGTCATCAGAGGCAACAATCAGGTCACAGACCCAGGCCAGCATCAGGCCACCTGCAATGCAGGCTCCCTGAACCATGGCAATGGTTGGCTTGGGAATCTCCCGCCAGCGACGGCACATTCCCAGATACACTTCGTGCTCACGGGCATAGAGAAATTCACCACCGGGCTTATTGGTGTGGTCATACCAGAGGCTGGCACGATCAAATGTCTTATCCACGTCCCGACCGGGAGTACCTATATCATGACCGGCAGAAAAGTGCTTGCCAGCACCGGCCAGAACAATCACCTTAACGTCGTCATCATCACTGGCGCGCTTAAAAGCCGCATCCAGCGCATAGGTCATCTTTGAGTTCTGGGCATTGTTATATTCAGGACGGTTCATGGTGACAATGGCTACACCATCACGAACTTCGTACAGAACGACATCCTGGCTGCTGGTTTCTTCGGAATTGATATCTGTCATCGCCTGGCTTCCTCTTATACTTCTTATTCTTTCCCACTACCGTTTAATACCCCGCCCAATGAAGAGCGAAGTACGCTTTACTGACGACGATCTCCGGGTGGATTGTCCTTGAGCTGTCTGGCCCTGAGGTTGTGTGGGTCAAGCTGCCTGATAACGTCAAGCTGCGCCTGGGTAGGCGCTGCAGTCACCGGAATGTCTCCATCAACAATGACTTCAAAGCCGGTATTTTCCAGAACCTGTTCTACTGAGACACCAGGATGGGTACTAACCAGACGAAGCTGATGATCCGGACCATTCCAGTCCATCACACAGAGATCGGTAATCACCAGTCGTATATCAATGTCATCCAGTGAGTAGCCTTTAGGCAGCCTTTGTGGGTTGTAACCAATGGACGCCACTACGTCACATTCACCGTCTACAAAGACACGCTTATTGTGACTGGGCACAAAGAAACTGTTGGCGTGACTGATGGAGTTACCGGGAAAGCCACGAACGCCCAGCATCTGTACTTTTGGTTGCTCATAGGTGCCACCCAGTGCAGAAATGTTGGCCTGACCATAGCGGTCAATCTGGGTAGGGCCTACCATTGCATGGCGCTTGCTGCTCCAGACATTATCAAAAATTCGGGAGAACCCCATCCAGGTTTCATTCTTCTGGACGAAACCCTCTTCACGATTCCCAACCGGATTTGGTTCAGAAAGCAACCAGGCCTCTGAGTCAGTCATCATCAGATCAGGATTAAAGGTTTTCATGGCCAGACTGGCAGCCAGACGGGGAATCAAACCAATGCCTGTTGCCAGTACTTCTCCATCATTCCGGAAGGCTTCTGCCCCTGCACAGATCATCAATTCAGCAAGAGAATAATCTGCAGCAGCCGGGCTTTCTTTTAAAAGATCTGCATTGACCGGATTAGTCATAATGTACACTCCACCTTAATCAATAAACCGGCAACGGCAGTTGCTTGATCGCTTCCAGACCACCGACTTTGGTCTGGTACTCTTCTTCACTGCTGTTTTGAATAAACTTCTCAAAATAGGTCTCGAAACCGCCATCTTTTGCTGAAGCGTTGTATTCCTTGAAGTGGGGAACATCAAAACCATACAGTGGTGCACACGACGTTGGATGAGCGCCACCCGGCTGCAGGCATACACCACTGGTCATGGAGCGTTCCCAGAATACGTAGCGAGACTCTTCCGGATTATTGAAGTAATCCGCATCCACCAGCTCATCACAGGTTACAAAGGTCTTCTGTGCTGCCCGCGCAAACCAGTCATCCATGTAATGATCGGAGCCCTTGATCTGACATACGCCACGCTCATCAGCACGGTCGGCGTGCAGGAGAGAGACATCCAGCTTCAAGGCAGGCATGGCAACCCACTCTTTTTCATCATAAGGACTGTCAATCACCTTGATTTCTGGATTGACACGAACGACATCGGTACCCAGTCCGATACGGGTAGGAATGTAGGGGCATCCCCAGGCAGCAGCCCTCAGGCCCAGCAGCATCATCCCTTCATCGATCTCCATGACGTCAATCTCACCCTTTTGGCGAGCCTGGCGGAAGTAGGGCTCGAGTGGGATAAAATCAAGAGAAACGAACGCAAAGACAACCTTCTTCACTTTACCCGCAGCACAGAGCATACCCACGTCTGCACCGCCATAGGCGACGACTGTCAAATCTTTTAGGTCTGAACGGAGAATCTCGCGAATCAGTGCCATTGGCTTACGTCGTGGGCCCCAGCCCCCGATTCCGATGGTCATACCGTCCTGCAGTTCAGCAACAATGTCTGCAGCGGTCATGCGTTTGTCCATGAAGTACACCTTTTGTCGTATTTATTCTGGCAATCTGGTTTCAGGAATTATTTAAAGCCCACGCTGAAGTCATGCCCCCAGTGACTGACAACAGTGCTTTCAAAGGCTGTGTGCTTGTCCCAGTCCATAACACGGCCACCACAGCCATATTCCATGTCGAAGCCGGAAGGCGTCTTCATGTAGAAAGAGGTCATTTCATCATTGGTATGACGACCGAGCGTGGCTGTTAGCTTCACGCCGTTTGCAACCATGCGGTCCAATGCCCGACCCACTTCATCCATATCACAGACTTCCAGCATCATATGTACACAGCCAGAGGGGACTGGAGCTTCAAAAATCGCCAGAGAATGATGACGCCCATTATTACAGTGCATAAAGTGCAGGCGTTTTTCCGGCTCATTTGGGTCATCGGTAAAGCGAACGGTCATTAGGTCAGAGAGACCAAAACCGAGAACATCAGTGTAAAAAGAACGACATTTGTCAAAAGCAGGTGTAGGCAATACGGTATGTCCAAGACCCAGCCCCTCAGAAACAAACTCTTTTACACCCACAGGAGAAATAAAGCGGGCAAAGTCCTGCTGAGGCCCCCAGAAAATTTCATGACGATTACCATCAGGATCAGAAAATTTAATCAGCTCCTGCACCTTACGGGCTTTGGCTTCTTCCGAAGTGCCGTGAATCACCTGAACGTCGGCTTTTTCCAGATCACTAATGGCTTTCAGGAAAGCGTCAGGGCCTGAAACTTCCCAGCCACTGACGCCATAACGATCCTGATCAGACTTTTCCACAAGAATTCGATAGTTACGGTCATCCATTTTCAGATACAGCGTATTGTCATCAGAATCCTCAGTCAGCATCATTCCCAATACCTGGGTTCCATACTGGCGCCACTGATCCAGATCAGTTGACTCTGCGGTGACATAGCCAAGTCCGCGAATATCCATAACACCTGTTCCTCTGTATCTTCTTATTATGAGAGTGCCAAGTTGAACACTGCGTTAAACAATGGGGCACTTTCGACTCAAGGCGTTTACACGAAGGCTTAAAGTGCTGTCAGCAAATCCGGTTCATCGCTTTTTCAGCAGCAGAGATTTACCGACAGCATGGCCTTACTGTCATTGCCACTGATTAAAGCCATTGAGGGAAGAGGAATCATCGTCCAATGGGACTAACATAAAGAAGGGTAAACTATTAAAAACTGACCACTTTCACGCAGTATTAGCACCAGTTTTTATATTTTCGAGGACAGTTCAGCGCATTTAAAAAATTAAGAGCCTGAAAAACAGGCTCTCAAAGAATACAATACCAACACCCACAAATCAGGGCTTTTCTCCACGCATCAGACGCGTATTAATATCGCTGATAACGTCTGGTAAGTCCGCAATGGTATCCACTACATAGTGAGCACCTGCTGTCACCAGCTTATCGGTAGCCAAGGCCCTCTTTTCGGCCTTATAGCCACTGGAAGCGCTCAAATACTCTTCAAGCGTCATTCCAGCCTCATTGCCCGACAATGCCAGCCCCACCGTCCACATGCCGGCATTCAGCCCTTCACTGATACCTGGAGCGGAATCATCCACTTTGACACAGTGGTTAACGGCGTGAACACCCAGTTCAATCACATTCTGAAGCGCCATCCAGGGACCGGGCCGGGCACCAGCCTGTAAATCATCACTGACAATCACAGCATCCGGAGAGTAGCCTTTCTCTGCAGCAGCAGGCATCAGAATATCCATCACCTCTCTTGGGTAACCTGAGCAGGAACCAATTTTAATCCCTTCTCTACGCAGCAGCGCAATCGTTTCCAGTGCCCCGGGAACAGGGTCTGAGAATTCGGCCACTTTCGCTTTCTGCAGCGGCATGAAAGTTCTGTATATATCATCCACATCAGCATCTGACATTGACCGCCCAAAACGGCACTGCCATCGCTTGCTGACCTCTGGCAGCGCACCCAGAGTTTTTATGTGATCCCACTTTCCAAGACCCATGGGAACACGAGCTTCTGCCAGTGAAACATCAAAATCATAAGCCTGTTTGAACGCTTCAACAAAAATGGACGT
Organism: Endozoicomonas sp.; assembly: GCF_965196975.1. Classification (NCBI taxonomy): domain Bacteria; kingdom Pseudomonadati; phylum Pseudomonadota; class Gammaproteobacteria; order Oceanospirillales; family Endozoicomonadaceae; genus Endozoicomonas; species Endozoicomonas sp. The sequence continues at coordinate 524,191 of NZ_OZ239981.1, read as the reverse complement.
GGGCGCCCAGGAGCCAAAATCCACGACAGTGCCCGCCCAATCCAGAATCACCGCTTCGACGCTTTTTTTTACATCCATGATCTATACCTCAATGTCCGAAATTGCCTGTTCAATAATATTCAGTGCTCGTACCAGGTCCTGACGCTCAATCGTCAATGGTGGACTCAACTGCAGTACATTGCCCTGAGAAACCTTAAAACTGAGCCCACCTTCAAGGCATCGATAGAGCACCTTTTCAGCTTCTGCGGTGGCTCTGGTCTTTTTCTCAGTACAAGTCACCAGTTCAATACCCCATAAAAGGCCAATACCTCTGACATCTCCGATAATGGGATACCTGGCTTTCATCGCCCCCAAACGATCTCGCAGGAAAGCGTCATCCGCCTTCACTTTCTGAAGCAGGTTTTCCTGCTCGATCACCTCTATGGTGGCCAGGGCAGCCGCACAGCCAACGGGGCTTTTTTCATGGGTGTAATGCCCGAGGGAAATAGACGGTGCGATATTAAAGCGATCTCTGGTTATCATCGCTGCCATAGGCACAATACCGCCACCAAGCCCCTTGCCAATACACAGAATATCCGGAGTGATGCCGTAGTGCTGAAAGGTGAACCACTCACCGCTTCTGCCCATTCCATTGGGTATTTCATCAATGATCAGTAATACATTGTGACGGTCACAAATCTCCCTGATCCGCTGCCAATACGCCTGACTGGGAACCTGCACATCGGTATTGCGGACCGTTTCGGCAATAAAGGCGCCGATTCCGCCTTCTTTCTCAATAACGTATTCCAGATAGTCAGCATAATGGACATCAGAACCATCCTCCCCTGGCCACACCCCCCGATAACTGACCGGAGGTGGAATACGTTCTACACCCGGCGTTAACGGCCCCATACCCGTTCGAAAGCAAGCCTCCCCCCCCACACCAATGGCATCCAGCGACGCGCCATGAAAAGAGTCCCAGAGGGAAACCACTTTATGGTTGCCGGTCACCAGCCTGGCCATTTTCAATGCCATCCCGATAACCGATGTTCCGCCCGGAGCAAACAGAACACGATTCAAATCGTCCGGACAAAGGCTTGCCAGTTTTCGGGCACACTCAATAGCGGCCGGGTTAGTAAAGCGTCTTGGTGAAAAAGGCAGCGTATCCAGTTGATCCCGGACACGTTTCACCACGACTGGGTGTCCGTAACCCAACTGGTGAACATTATTGCCATGGAAATCCATATAACGCATGCCACGGACATCCTCTATATAAATCCCTTCTGCCCGGGTCAGCACATCCAGACAGGGGGTCGACATGGACTGATCGAGAAAGTAACGGGCATCTTCATCCAGTAACTTCTGGGTTTCCTGATGGTCAAGCGTTGCCTGCCAGCGGGCGCGTTCTTCAGTGCTATTGATATCACCTTCACTGTTCAGTGATTCAACCATAACCATCACTGCTCCCAGTACATGCTGCTGGCAATGGCCTGAACCAGTGCAGCAATATCCTGGGGATACACTTCACCGATATTGCCAATCCGGAAACAATCAGCATCCGATACTTTGCCTGGATAGATCACAAAGCCCTGCTGTTTGAGCAACTGATAGAAACGGTCAAATTGATATTAAGGATGCTGTGGCGATCGAAAAGAGGTAATAAAAGGGGAATGCATTTCATGGGGTAACAGGCACTCAAAGCCCAGTTCTTCCATCCCCTGAACCAGCAGTTTCTGATTATTCTGGTATCGCTGATAACGGGCAGCAACCCCACCTTCCTGATGCAACTCTTCCAGCGCCTGGTAGAAGGCTCTGACCGTATGAGTCGGTGAAGTAAAACGCCACTTGCCGTGATGGTCTTCCATGCAGCGCCACTGAGCATAAAGGTCAAGGGACAGAGAGCGAGCCTGATGGGCGCATTTCGCCAGTAAATGCTCACGGGCGATCACCAGACCAAAACCGGGAACACCCTGAATGCACTTGTTCGCTGAACTGATCAGTTAGTCGATACCCAACATCCCCATAGGTGGAAGGAACTTGTGCAAAGTAATAATCCTCGTAGCCTTCAACAGGCTTCAGCGATACAGCAGACGCTTTGCCGACCAGTTGCTTTGCATCCTTGATATTCAAAGGCACCCGGGAGATAAACCGCTGTTTTTGATCATCAAGTAACTGAAGGGTTTCAGCAACGTACAGGGCGGCATCAGCGACCAGGTAGCGGCTATTCAAAGCAGCCCTGAAACACGACAGATGGTTTTTGATAATCTCCTGAAAGCAGGTTTTATCGTTCACATTACCGCTGGCAGGCGCCATGAACACAGGAATACCGGCCTCATTCTCGGTCATTAACTGCAAGACCACCTGCTTCAGGTCAGGCCGGTGTTCGCGGCTGTAACCGCGGCAGATATGGATGCACTTCAAGTCATCAGGGTCGTTATTACTGTTGTAGCCACCATCCACATGAAAGCTGGTGCCGTCCAGATTTAATGCCTTGCAGGGCAGCTTCAGATGATTAACGACCTTAACAGCAAGGTGCAGATACAAGTCACTGATGCCAGCGTCGTAAAGGCTGTCGAGGGCTCGCCCCAGTACCTTGTCGTTCAAATGTTCAGCCTGGATGCCTTCGCCAATGAGCCGATCGATCGGCTTGTCCTCATAAAAATCAGGAAACATATACAGAGTCTGTCCTGTAAAGCCCAGACCATTGATGATCATTTCGACAACAGCCTGTCCAATCGTGACATTACGTACATCGGAGTCATTGGTTATGCGCGCATCAATATATTCGGCTATCTTTACGCGATGTGCGACTTTGTCTGAAACTATCTCAAATTACTAGCCCGGATATTTCATAAACTGCCCCGAATCTCGGGCAGGACTTTGTCGCCCTAAGGGATTTTGTGAGGGAGTGCCGTACCGGGGAGTACGGTCGACCGAGCAAAACTCCCTTAGGGCGGCAAAGGACAAGCGAGAACGGGAGCACGTTTATGAAATATCCGGGCTAGCATGATGGTAAGTCCAAGTTGTATCTTCAAAATCACGCAATTATTTGCTTTCCGTTTTTTAATCTTCGGAAATAAGGTTCTCAAACTGTATTGCAGGACGACCAGCAATTATATTCAGATAAGAACCAATATTATGTGCCAGTAACTTCCGAGCGATACGTGATGTCATATGCCATCTATCTCGACAATGGCACTTTTCTATTTCAAAGCGCTCTGTCAATTGACCTATCACTGTTTCTATTCTCCGTCGTACCCGTAATACCAGCTTTACAAACGACTTCGGACGTTCATCTTGCATGTTTTTTCTCAGTGGCGTCTGAAGATCAATACCTAATTCCTGACAATCAGCTTTAAACTCAGGCCTTATATAGCCCTTATCGCCAAGCAAGAGGCCAGAAATGGTCTCGAGCATGTCATAGGCTGCATCACGCTCATCTACGTTCGCTGCGGTCAGAGTAAAACCCACAGGAATCCCTCGTGCTTCAACCAGCAAATGCCCCTGAAAGCCATAGAACTTCTTGTCCTTGGAAGCGCAGTAACCATAACCAGCCTCAGCTTTAAAGATACGGCTCTGTGGTGCACGGGTTCTGACGACAACATCAATCGGAAAACCATCGATTAAATGGATATCTGCATTATCTGCATGCATCATCTGGACTATACGAATTTGCAGTCGTTGTTTCACATGCCATAAGTTGGCGGCCTGTTTGACAAATGCCGAGCGTGAAGGAATGTCAGGAAACAGGTGTCGCCAGTGTCGGGTAAAATACTTCCAAATCTCAGTGTCCTTATGATGCCCAAGCCATTCACCGACAACTTCCATGGTGATCGCTTCACTATCAGTGAGCTTTGGTGGAAACCCTCGAAGTCGCAGTGGTACAGGAAAAAGCTCTTTTACCAAATCGTCGATCAAGCAGTAGACTGTAGTGATAAACTCTTCAACGGGCATGACTGAAACCTTCTTTGCTTTCTACTGCTTTTAATAGCAGAAAGCAGGATCAGTCATGTCTCCTTATGCAAACCTAAAAGTCGCACATGGCGTTATCTTTAGTTCCCGGCACATCGCAGCAACTAAGCCAAGGTGGTTAAGGCTTTTGAACTGGTATTGAAAAGGTGGCAAAACAATATCCCTGAATATCTGATCAGCCCTTTGACAACAGGTTTCAGGAAAATATCAATTGGTGTGGTGAAAGACAGATAAACGCAGATCTTTTTCTTTTACAAGCGCCTTGTTTTTCCCTGCAGAAATACAGAGCGCTCTATTTTCGCCAGCAATTTTGCCAGTGCAAACTTTTTGCACGGGTAAAATGAGGGAGTGAATTTACATTGAGGTCTCCTCCGTCTTTCCAGCTTGCTGCAATAGCCCTGCATCATTGGGTTCCGAATCTGCTGTATTGTTGCCATTGGGCTGTCGCCTGTTGAGCAGCTTATTGAGCCATAAGCCAGACAATACCAACGCACATAAGCCATTGAAACCATAGCTGATGATATGGCCATAATATGTGCAACCAGCTTCTTTTGCTGTGGGTTCTCTTGGTTCAGTGCCGTTAGCCGGAGTACCCCTGTTGTAAATCGTTGTGACAGGGCTTTCGGGGGTTGTTGAGTCGCTTGGAGTAATATTCTCTGTTGCTTGTGGGGAACCACCCGGAGTGCTACCCAATGAGCTCACTTTACCCTCTCCCTCTGTGTATAGGGTGGTTGGTTTCTGATGGGTGGCTCCAACAGATTTTAAATCTTTTGTTGAGGTGCTGCCGGGTAACTCCGTTTGCAATACCGTTGACCGGTAAGACGTTATCAGTCCGTTATGGTCGGCTAAAGAGGTTGGAGCCCTGGTTGTTGGTTGGGTCAAGGACCCCGAAGAGATACTCATTGGCTTCTCAGAAGAAGAGCTATTGGGTGTGAGAGCTGTCGTACCTGGGGAATAGGTCAAAGTGCTATTTTTATGAACAGGCTTAGGTGTCGATTTCAACTCACTCCCTTGAGCCAGTGGGCGACAGGTATTTTTCACTGGTACAGGGCTAAGTGTTTCCACCATGCCGGAGTCGTCAGGGCTGGTATTGATTACCGGGTCACGAAAGAGAACTTCAACCGGTTCATCACTGGATCGGTATAGGCCGAATTTAGCATATAAGCCACTCCCGCCTCGCTCCGGGGCATCATTTCTACCCAAGTATGTTCTGGAGTGTGCAACCATATTACCGTTTATCCAGACCTTTATTGACCCTTCTGTCGGTATTTCAGCGGAAAAGTCACTTGTTTCCACGTCGATCCAGACTTTCATCCAATCCATATCTGTGGAGATGGGGTGGGAAAAAATGTAGCTGATATCCCGTTCATTATTACAGCACTCTGCCTCATTCATTGTGGTCGTTTCCTCAGAGAACTTCAGGTTGCATCGAGGGAATTTTTCACTGAACATGGCATAGTCTGCCCTGGCGGTCATAACCAGAAAATATTTTCCATGGTCCTTCTCGATGGCAAGGGTTAATGGAGGGTATCCGCCCTGCTCGAAACGCATGCCATTATTCTTCATTAAGGTGTATGTTTTGGCCGATGTGTCGGGAGGCAAACGGTAGGTCGTGTCAGGGTCACCAGGGCTTTTGTAGAGCCATCGGTCGGGAAGGCCATGCAGCTGAAAAATAATGGCTGGCCCAAGCTCCTTGAACTGAAGGTCCATTGTTATTCTGGCTTTGCCCCCGTTTTTAATAACGCCGGAACAGTTGTTAAGTATAGCTTTGGAAGCACGGATAAACTTTGCCTCTTTTTTGGAAACATGTTTCAGGGAAGAGGGGGGAAAGCAATTAGACAATTCAGCCCTGCCTTTACACTTGTTAGTACCTGGCTTTGATGGGGGGCACGGGCTTCCATCTTTATTGGTTGCCCTTTTTAATGAATTATCGTGGTAGTCACGAAGCTGGAATCTATACAATCTTCTGTTTTTTTTTCCTACCTTTTCCTGAACAGGATAAAAACCTTTATCATCAGTTTTTCCAACCCTGACAAATTCACCATTTTGTGTTGTTTTTAAAGGGCCTTTCATATCCCTGATAGGCACTGGATTAGAAGGGACTGGACTCCATTGCGAACGGCCTTCAGGAAGTGTGGTATTAACAGGGTTACGAAGTGGTGATGCATCACATACGGCAACGCCTCTGGCAAAAAGTGCAAGGCCAGTGAGAATAACTCCTGGAGACTTGCAAATATAATAGGCAGGATTGGGGATTGCATCGACAAAATCACCGGCCTTATTACACAGCCAGCCATACCAAGTCGATTTATTCCGTGCCATGTCAGCTGCTGGTACAGGGTTGAATAAAACCCTGTTTGCCCCCTGTTCAATTGACGGTATGTTGTCCATAATATGTCTACAGCCTCAAATTAATATCACTCAATATTGTTGTCATCTCTCGAACCAACTGAAGATCTTCATATGCTCCTAGGATTTGTCCCGAAATAATTTCGACGTTCCATCCTGATGCAGCCCTCTATATAGGCAATGCGGGAATCAAATGTCGAAATTATTTCGGGACAATAACCTATATTGAGTTCAGCTTATGATAATTAGTTCCCTTCCGGTGAATTTTCCCTGAACAACCCAAAATCTGGTTGAAACCTATCAACCTAGCCCGGATATTTCATAAACAGCCCTAAAGAATGCTATCAGGATCATTCATAATTGCTTTAACCTCAGGAATATTGATGACCAGATCATCACTATTGGTTTTGGCCTTCAAAACCAGAGCCTTTCACGGGAAACGGTTCAAACGACAGTAGCCAAATGGCTTGAGACCATTGGACTGTCGGATGCGGGGGATAAATTTCCCTGTCAGCTTTCCGGTGGACAGCAGCAAAGGGTGGCCCTGGCCCGTGCTCTGGCGTTATCTCCCGGATTACTGCTGCTGGATGAACCACTGTCAGCTCTGGACGCCAGGGTTCGAGTCAAGTTGAGAGAAACCATTCGTTCACTGCAGAAGCGACTGGGAATCACCACCATTATGGTCACTCACGACCAGGAAGAAGCCATGGCGATGGCCGACCGAATTGTGGTGATGAATCACGGCCATATTGAACAGGTTGGTACACCCAAAGAGATCTATCAAAACCCAGCCTCTCGCTTTGTCGCAGAGTTCGTCGGCGCCATGAACTTTATGGAAGCAGAAGTAAACCCTCAGAATCAGACCATGCTGGCAAATCAACCACTGGCACTTGCCCCACAGCGTTCCCGCTGTGGAAAAGTTTTACTGGGTATCCGCCCGGAGGATCTGACATTCGGTGAGGGAATTACCGAGTTACCAGTGCAGGTTGAAACAATGGAGTTTCAAGGGACTTTCGTCAGGGCAAGCTGCAACCCACTGGGCTGGACATCAACCTTCACCATAAAAGTGGATGTTCCGGTTCATCAACTGGCCAACCTCAGCCTGCACCCTGGCTGCGAATCCCGACTGGTCATCCAGGAACAGCATATTCATGTTTTTCCCGCAGAGTAAGGAATGCTGATCATGGATCTTTCTACCACCGCCAATAGACCGCTATACAGAGAAACCAGCCAGAGGCGTCCTGTTTTCAACACTGGCAAGCTGGTTTCCGCGCTCTGCATTACCGGAGTATTTCTCTATCTGCTGATAACACTTCTGCTACCACTGATGGCCATGCTGGCCCGAAGTGTTCAGGATAGCCAGGGCCGTTTTGTCGGCATCAGCAACTTTGCAGAATACCTGGGCAGTCATGCCCTGACCCAGTCCATTTCCAATACCCTGATGATCGGCTTTGTGGTTACAGGTATTGTGGTCACTCTGGCGTTTCTATTCGCCTATGGCCTGACCCGAACCTGTATGCCCTGCAAAACAGTCTTCAAGGTTCTGGGTATGCTACCCATTCTGGCACCATCGCTGCTACCGGCGATCAGCATGATCTACCTTTTCGGCAATCAGGGCGTTGTCAGAGACTTACTGATGGGACATTCGGTTTACGGCATCATCGGTATTGTTATTGGCCTGGTATTCTGGACCTTTCCCCATGCACTATTGATACTGAACACTGCATTATCCACCTCCGACGCCAGACTCTATGAATCCGCCAGAGTCATGAAATCTTAAGCACTGCGGACTTTTCTGACGGTCACATTACCGGCAGCCAAGTTTGGCCTGATCAGCACTACTGCGGTTGTCTTTACCCTGGTAGTCACGGACTTTGGTGTGCCAAAGGTGATTGGCGGCCAATACAATGTTCTGGCCACGGACATCTATAAGCAGGTGGTAGGGCAGCAGAACTTTGCCATGGGTGCCGTTATCAGCGTGCTGCTGTTACTGCCGGCGATCATCGCTTTTCTGGTCGACCGCAGGGTTCAAAAGAGGCAGAAAGAACTCTTTGGCTCCCGTTCTGTCGCTTATCAGCCTGACCCCCACCCAGTTCGCGACCGAGTATTTCTGGTGATCTGCAGCCTGATGATCATGGCCATACTGTCGATTATTGCCATGGCGGTATATGGCTCTCTGGTGACATTCTGGCCCTGGAATCTCGAGCTTTCCCTGCAGAGCTATCGATTTGAAAATTTCAGTGCCCAGGGTTGGGTACCATTTTTCAATTCAATAAAACTCGCCACAGACACAGCAATAGTGGGGACGCTGGTCATTTTTATCACGGCCTACTGCGTGGAAAAAGTCAAAATGGCAGCCTCCATCAAATGGCTGATTCAGGTCATGACCATGCTGCCAGTGGCGATCCCCGGAATGGTATTGGGTCTGGGATATATCTTTTTCTTCAATCAGCCAGGCAACCCGCTGGGAATGTTCTATGGAACCATGGCATTACTGGTTCTGAATACCGTTGCTCATTACTTCACCGTGGGCCATCTCACGGCGCTATCAGCCCTGAAAAAGCTGCCTAATGAAATTGAAGCGGTAGCAGCATCGCTAAAGATTCCGCGTAACTATTCAGCACCCTTCATATAAATCTGGAATTTTCTGATTTTTCGACCATCATCTTATACTCAATTTTTCTAACAAATCTCCAGTATGGAACCAGACTTCCCAGCTACTCCGTTTACCGAAGCTCTCCTTAAAGAGAATGAAGAGCTTCGGACCGAGAATGCGCTTTTACGGGAACGTTGCAGCGAACTGGAAGAAAGGGTTAATAAAAACAGTCAAAACAGTAGTAAGCCACCATCGTCAGATGGTTATCAAAAGCCCAGTAAAAAAGGGAGTGATAAAGGTGATACATCTTCCAAAGAAGCCCCCTGCTCCTCACAGGAAACACCGAACCCCAAAAGCCTTAGACCATCTTCAGGCAATAAACCAGGTGGCCAGAAAGGTCATCAAGGCTCTTGTTTGAGACGTGTCGCCTTACCCGATTATGTCAGGCATCTGAAGGTTGAAAAATGTTGCTGTTGCCAGTCTTCGCTTATCGATATTAAACCCACCAAATACATTGAGCGACAGGTTTTTGATCCAGGTAGACCCGGAGAATTTGAAGTTACCGCGTACTGGGCAGACGTTAAAGTATGTCCTTGTGGTAAACGGAACACCGCTGAGTTTCCCCAAGGAGTGAAAGCCGCTGCTCAATACGGAGAAGTGACTCAGGCAATGGCTGTTCATTTAAACCAGTATCACTTCATCCCATATCACCGGGTGTCTGAGTATTTCAATGCTATTTATTGCATGAGTGTCAGCGCAGGCTCTGTTGCCAATTTTGTTGCCTATACCCATGAGAACCTGGCCTCTACTGAGCAGAGTATCCGCGATGCTTTACAAGAAAGTCCGGTTGCAGGAGCGGATGAAACTGGCATGCGGGTTGACGGTTCACTGTGGTGGTTACACATTATGCGAGATGACCAATGGACGCTTTACTACCTCTCAGAAAGGCGAGGTTGTGAAGCAATGGATGCAATGGGCATCCTGCTGACTTTTGCAGGCATTCTGGTTCACGATCATTGGAAGTCCTACTTTGCCTATGCGGCAGTGCATGTGCTTTGTAATGCCCATCATCTGAGAGAGCTTCAGGGAGTTGTCGATAGGGATGCGAATAAGCTGGCTCTGCGGCTGATGAAATTGCTTACGCTCTCCTGGCACTTCTGCAAGAAATACAAAGCAGCCGGTCTGACTCAAATGCCTGGTGCAATACAGCTTCGCATTGAGACGATATACGACCAAATCCTTCAAAGGGCTCTCACGAAGGAAACCGCTTATATGGAAAAACAACGACAGGTGCTTGGACGTAAGAAGGTCAGGAATACCAAGGCCTACAACCTGTTCAAAAGGCTTATTGAGTTTAAGGTTGAAACGTTGCGCTTCATGTCGGACTTTTCAATTCCCTTCGATAACAATGGCAGTGAACGTGATGCCAGGATGGCCAAACTTAAGCAGAAGATCTCAGGCTGCTTCAGAAGCGAAGACGGAGGTACCATGTTTACCCGAATCCGAAGCTATTTATCATCTGCTAAAAAGCAGGGGTTGAACATATTTCAGGCGCTTCTTAAAGCGGTTCGAAATTACAACAATACGCCTTTGCTGGGTGCTGAATAGTTACGATTCCGCAATACAGAACCTTTTTCAAAGTTTCACTGCCGGTATGCCTGCCTGCGTTGCTGGATATTGGTATCTATCTTTTTGTTAATGCCATGACCACCACATCCGCTGTCGTGTTCCTGTATTCATCGGACATCATGCCGGCATCCGTGGCGGTGATGAATATGGAAGATGCTGGCCAGAATGGCCCAGCGGCAGCCATGGCCGTTCTGATCATGCTGACAGCCGCAACCGTTAAAGTGGTTCACCTGCAGGTTGGTAAAAAACTATTGAATAACACTCAGCGCTGGAGACGCTGAGTGAGGTACACAAGCCCCCACTGCCAGCAGAAAAAACAAAGTCCACGCCAGACCCGCGTCAAACTATCCAAACACTACTGTTCATAAATGCTCAAATTTGCAAGGAACTGGAAAGCTATCAATTATTACCTCTGAAAAACACCGTACTAACCCCTAACACCATCAAAACATTTACTATAAGTCCTTGTGCAACAAGGCAGAGAGCAAGTTGAGCTAACCTAAGTACCAATAATCAGAGATATAACCCTCAGCCTTAAATCAATCCGTGATAGATGCGAAAACTGATCAAAATTGATACAGATCATGCCTTTTATCTTTTTTTGATAACTTTTGTTCAGTTAGGTAGTACCACTTATTGCTGATAATTATGGACAGGCACAGACTAAACCCAGCCAGCCTGCTTTTACCAAGCTAAAAAGGCTTATCCCACGCAGGCTGAAGATTTTCCTCCAGTGCGCAAGTAAGGCACAGATAATGACAGATCTTACCCAATACCGAATTGAACACGACCTGCTGGGTGAAGCTCCAGTTCCGGAAAATGTTTACTATGGCATCCAGACCCAGCGTGCCGTAGAAAACTTCCAGATCAGTGGTGTTCAGCTGAACCACTATGCCAACCTGCCACGTGCCCTGGCCATGGTAAAGAAAGCCTGCGCACTGGCGAACCGTGATCTGGGCATGCTGGACGAGCAGAAAGCTGAAGCGATTGCTGATGCCTGTGATGAGATCATCGATGGCCGCCTGCACGACCAGTTTGTTGTTGACATGATTCAGGGTGGTGCTGGTACCTCCACCAACATGAATGCCAACGAAGTCATCTGTAACCGTGCCCTTGAGCTGATGGGACACCGTCGTGGTGAGTACCAGTTCCTGCACCCGAACACTCACGTCAACATGGCACAGTCTACTAACGACGTATACCCAACCGCTATGCGTCTGGCCATGGTGCTCAAGCACAAGACACTGCTGGTTGCCATCAAGACCCTGAAAAATGCTCTGGACGTAAAAGCCAATGAGTTCAAGGACATTCTGAAGATGGGTCGTACCCAGCTGCAGGATGCTGTTCCTATGACTCTGGGACAGGAATTCCGTGCATTCAGCACCACCATCGGTGAAGACGTTCAACGTATCAGCGAAATGGCTGCTCTGCTGCGTGAAGTTAACCTTGGTGGTACGGCAATCGGTACCGGCATCACGGCTGACAGCCGCTATGCACCTTTGGCCGTGAAATACCTGTCTGAAATTTCTGGTCAGGAAATGATTCTTGCCGGCGATCTGGTCGAAGCCACTTCAGACATGGGTGCTTTCGTTATTTTCTCCAGTGCCCTGAAGCGCCTGGCTGTTAAGCTGTCCAAGATCAGCAATGACCTGCGCTTGCTTTCCAGTGGTCCGCTGTGTGGCTTCAATGAGATTAACCTGCCAGAAATGCAGCCTGGCTCTTCTATCATGCCTGGCAAGGTAAACCCGGTTATTCCTGAAGCCATGAACCAGATCGCTTTCCACGTAATTGGTAACGATCTTGTCGTAACTCTGGCTTCTGAAGCCGCTCAGCTCCAGCTGAACTACGCTGAGCCGGTTCTGGTTTACAAAATTCTTGAGTCTATCCAGCAACTGGCCAGCGGTATGAACATGCTGACCGAGAAGTGCATCAAGGGCATTACTGCAAACCGTGATGTTTGCCAGAGCTATGTAGACAACAGTGTTGGTCTGGTAACCGCACTGAACCCATACCTGGGCTACGAAAACTCCAGCCGTATCGCGAAAACGGCTCTGAAGAGTGGTCGTCGTGTAGTTGATCTGGTACTTGAAGAAGGTCTTCTGACTGAAGAACAGTTGAAGGAAATTCTCAAGCCAGAAAACATGATTGCTCCTTTGAACCTGAGCCAGTCAGCACACTGAATTATATAATCGTGCGTTGATCTCAGACGGAAGGCCTGTAGAAATACAGGCCTTTTTCTTTAAACCAACACTCACAAACAACTCCAGATACGCACAAAAACATAACAATGACCGTATTATCCCTGATAACAATACAGGAAATATCATCTAATATAATGTGCTTCACTCAGGCTTATGTTTATTTGCGTTACATAACCTGTAAACTTACGCAGTCAGCGGGAATGCTGGAACAAAATCAGAAGAAATCGATGCCTGTGGGAAGTACTACTCTGCATAAACTGCGAAAATAACCATGCTTTTCCAGTGAAAGCCGGAGTTGATTTTTTTGTTTGCCTGATAAAGCAACAGCATCATACTCTGCTAAACTCTTTGCTAAAATACAGAGCGAATTCCACGGCCTTTAAGCAATCTTTTTCAACCTGTGTGACTTCCGGACAACCTTCCGGATAACGCAGTTGATGCTCAAAGAGCGTTAATAATGGCTTTCCCGCATCACCTCTTTCCAGCCTGATGGCGAAAACACCAAATTATACGGCAAATTTCTCACAGTGGAGTCATTATGCAGCAACAGGACATGAAGCAAGAACCAACCGTATTTATCATCGATGATGACGAGGCGGTGCGTGACTCGCTGAAAATGTTGATGAAGTCGGTAGGTCAGACTGTAGAAGCCTTTTCTTCACCTGCTGAGTTCCTTGAAGTTTACGATGAAAACCGGCCTGGCTGTATTGTACTGGATATCCGTATGCCCGGCATGAGCGGACTTGAGCTACAAAGCAAGCTCAATGAAATGCACTGTATTCTGCCAATCATCTTTATCACAGGTCATGGTGACGTGCCTATGGCCGTTCAGGCCATCAAAGATGGTGCCATGAACTTTATTCAGAAGCCGTTCCGCGATCAGGAACTTCTGGATCTGATCAACGATGCTCTGAAGCTCGATACTCAACAGAGAAAAGAACTGCTGGAGCACAAGGAAATTCTGCGTCGGCTTTCCACGCTTACCGACCGAGAGCGTGAAGTACTGCACCATGTGGTGGAAGGTAAAGCCAACAAGGTCATCGCTGCAGACATCAACCTCAGCCAGCGTACTGTTGAAATCCATCGCTCCCGTGTTATGGAAAAAATGGGAACCAAGTCCCTTGCCCATCTGGTTCGCCAGGTCATGCAGGTAAAAGATCATCTGGACGGCGAATTTAACTTCAAAATCTAAGCTGCTCCTGCTTGCTCCGTACACTTCGTTTTACAAAGTTGCGGAGCCACTTCTACTGAAGCCAAACCAGCTCATAATATTTTGGTTATTTAAACATCACCTGAGAATCATAACCTGTTCCGATCCCCCGGCTAATGGAAGGGGATGCTATTCGCTTACTTTTTAAAATGGAATTACCCCATAACCATTACGGAATTGACCAAATAACGTCCCATTATAATTTCCGTTTAATTCTAAAAAAAATGATCTAAACGAATAACACAATACTTGAACGAACGGACAGCCAGATCCTTAGGTACTCGCCGAATAACGTCAAGTACATCCCTCCATTCAGGATTAAGCCAGCTAAACCTAAACTGAACTCGTACCATTGGACAATGGCAAGAAGAGACGATGAAATACTTTCTAAACCGTTTCGGTTCAATTTGATCAGGATGTATTTCGTATTTAAAAGGTTGCTTCTTGAGCTGCTGTTAATGACGGAATAACGTGTATGCTTCTTTGCATGTATGTTATTTCCGCAAGATATCGATAAGCAGTAGCTTTTTGCTTACAGCTGTTTCATTGCAACAATACAGGTTTCTTTTTACCGCAAGGCTGCCTTTATGAATCTCGCAACCCACTGCTCAGTCTACTTATTGGAACAGGATTCCGGCACTACCGAGACTATTCGCAGCCTGTGCCATGAAAAATCCATGGAGCTTATCTGCTTCAGTTCACACTTTGAACTGTTGAATGCACTGAAAGCAGATCAGCCATCCTGTATCATTGCCGCAAATGACCAGCCTCATGGTCAGGCGTTAAACCTGATGCAGGACCTGGCCAGTGGCAACCACCAGGTTCCAGTCATCATCCTAGGCCATCACAATGATGTATCCAGTGCTGTTGCAGCAATTAAAGCGGGTGCTGTTGATTACATTGAAAAGCCAACCATTTACGGTCGACTGGCAGAACAGCTGAACCTGGTAGTAAAGCATTCATTCCAATAAGCGTAAGCACATAAAGTCATATGTGCTTACTTGCTAATTTATCTGGATGACCGCAGTTTCAAAAAAATATTCATTCACCTGTAGCCAACTGAATAGTCGATCAATAAAAATACTAACTGGACAGGACACTCTCGCGCCGCCGAACATAATCAGACAATTGTGCCAACAGACGCTGCTTTCCCGGATCCCCCTCCGCCAATGCCTGAGCCTCTCCCAATTCATTCCAGAAATGATCAAACGTTAATAACTGCCTATTTTCCGGATTTAATTGTCCTGACAGTCGATCGCGGCAATATTGCTTCCAAAGCCCCTGATCTTCTCCATCCATGGTTTCAAAATAGTGCCGACCACGATATCGAAATAACATTTCCTCCAGTCGTTTATCTGAAAACGAGAGGCCAAGTTGAGCCAACTGTGAAGGATTGGATGTAACAATACGGCTCATTTCATGTTTGTCTGCGGGTGAAAAGAAACCACCGGAATAAATCATCTGATCTGGATCTGTATGCTTCATAGCCGGAGACTCTGAAAATACCTCCTTAAGTTTTGCAGCCAGCCTGTTATCAGCCATCAACTGATTTCGGTGCACTTCACACTTGGCAAGGTCTATTTCAAGGCGATCCTGATCGTCTGCCCTCAAAACACCAAGTGGCGCAACCGCTGGGCATTTATTAATATGAATGGTCTTCAACGGGATGCGTTCTTCACCATCGCCCAATTGATCAGCTGGCGTGAACAGCCTTCGCCGGATATCTTCCACCGATAAATTCAGTAAGGGTGCCGGATCCACCGACAGATCATAGACGATAATACCGTTGCGGTTTACCGGATGATCAATCAGAGGCATCACAACGGCCAGATTATGTCGCTGTACTCCAAACATACCAGACACATGCACGACCATTTGCTGATTGACCAGGTTTAACAGTCCGGCAACTTCTCGCTTACCACGATGAGAGAGATAGAACTGGAATACTTTGGGCTGCCTCTGCCGAATCAACCTTGCCAGCGCAATCGTCGCCCGCACATCCGACAGAGCATCATGAGCTGATCCATGGTCTATGCCGTTGGCAGCCGTAATCTCTTCCAGTCTGAAGCTTTTGAAACCATCCTCCCGTAGCGGCCATTCAATGCCTTCAGGCCTCAGAGCAGCGGTCAATCTGACCAGGTCGATTAAATCCCAGCGGCTGTTACCATTCTGCCACTCCCTTGCATAGGGGTCATAAAAGTTACGGTAAAGGATATTCCGGGTGACTTCATCATCAAAGCGGATGGTGTTATAACCCAGAGCACAAGTGCCAGGCACCATTAACTCAGTATGAATGCTGCGAATAAACTCTGGTTCCACTACCCCCTGCTCATTGACCTTTTGCGGTGTCAAACCGGTTACCAGACAAGCCATCGGGTTAGGCAGGTGATCCTCCGGCAACTTGCAGAAAATATTCAGAGGCTCACCCACCTCATTCAATTCTTTATCTGTTCGGATACCTGCAAACTGAGCTGGCCAGTCAAGCGCAGGATCAGTGCCGAAAGTCTCATAGTCGTGAAAATAAAAAGAGTTCATTTAATAGCCTTCAATGGTGTTCATTGCTATCTACTCAGTCCTGAGACATTACAGTATCGCTGGCTCAGTCTAAAGAAGCCAGCCAGCCCCATAAAATACAGATGCCGCTCCTCAATCAATAAAAATACTCTCGGTCAGCAATATCGCGGCCGATATCAAGTTTGAGAAAAGGAGGGAAAACAATGAAAGAAGGAGATAAACGCCACGGTACATTTACTCCGGTTTTCAAAGGTAATTACCCGCTATGCCTGCAGGCGATAGCAGGGCAGAGAATCGAGTGGCAATACATGGGAGAAAGCACCATGCCTCCACTTGGGACCGGACTGTTTATGGCCATGACCGACAACCAAGTTCTGAAGGACCAGAAGTACTGGGTCTATGAAGATGCTATTGAGTTTGAGAGCAATCATTAGAGGGGGCTTTTAGTCCTCTTTTGTTTACCAGAGCTTATGTATTAACCGTACGCTCTTGAGAAAGAAAACCTCAGACATCCTCATCCTGCCACTGAATAATAATTTGCCCCCGGCTCACATCGTGCAAATGATGGGCAAGACTCTCACTTCCAGTTTCTGGTATTGAGATCATCATCTTAACCGACTGACCATAGTCGCACTGCTCAAGCGTCGCGTGAAACTGTTCAAGGTGATGACGAACCATTTGTTCATGAGCGTAGTCACAGGCAAGAACACCGTTTCTTAATGCGACCCGCTGCTCAAGAGGCAATATTTCACAGGCCTGCTGAACAGAAGCACTGTAAGCCCTGACCAGACCTCCGGCACCCAGTTTCACTCCGCCAAAATAACGCACCACCACAGCCACAACATCACCAATACGCTTGTGCTGCAGGACATTAAGCATTGGCCGGCCTGCCGTACCGGAAGGCTCTCCATCGTCATCAAAACCAACCACCGCACCACCATCCGGTGCACCTGCAACAAAGGCTGAGCAGTGATGAGTAGCATCCGGGTATTCGATACGTTTTGCTTCAACAAACGACAGCGCTTCCTGGCGGGAATGAGCTGGAGAAATGCAGGCAATAAAACGGCTTTTCTTGACTTCGGTTTCAACCGTTATAACTTGTGCAGGAACAACGTAATCAGCAGACATGACGACCTGGGACAGCAATCGATCGGTAACACAAAATTTTACCTGAAAACGTCAGTCCGTGACTTCGCCAAAGGTAAAATAACTTTTCAGTGTTTCAACCAAGTCAATAATATCATGACCCGCATTCACAATGCTGTAGCCGGAATCAAAATACTCCGGGCCAACATCCGGCTTGCACCAATGGCACCGTGCATCAAAGTCCAGATACCGCTCTCCCATTTCATCATCAGGAAGAATAATTCGCATATTGTAAACCGCGCCAATCAACACAGGGACAGAACTGATCAGCATTAAGCCATTACAACTGATGTTCCCTATACTCCCCATAACCCTCATAGTGTTGCGATTATAAATTTTAAGATAATCCTGCAACTGATGACGCTTAATCGAGCGGCGTTCCTTACCGCTGGGTGTTAATGACATATAATACGCCTTGTTTACAAACCAATAGATAACTAGCCAGCATTTATTGATTGCTGCGAACACAGATCAACAATAAAAACCTTCAATTTTTTCAGCCGAGTGTTAAAGCAAAAATGTTTGTTCCAGCCTTACTGTTCTTCCCATTTAAGATCCTTCCTTCTATCTATTTTTTCTTGAGCGTTAACAGCGCCATGCACTAAGCGCTCTCTAAATTCTACATTTGAATCCAATAACACCTTTCGAATTTGATTGAGACAATCTTGTAGTTGAAGATTCTCAGCATCACTTACTACATCTCTGGCTTTTTGTTTTGCCTTTTCGGCCTTTCTTAAATCATCAAGCATATTCAGCTGCGACTTTGCATCACCTGTTGGTTCAGGTGATACAGCACTCCAATCCCACCCGCTTGGTTTTCCCCGATCATCATAACCTCTGCGATGGTCAAACGTAACCAGCTTAAACTGCGTGGGAAACTCTGCATCATTAGGGCCATAAAGAGCCTTTCTGCCGGAAACATCTAAGTTAAGTAATTTAGGCATTCCCTTTCCAAGAATTTTGGTCAAATGATAAAAATTGTTTGCATTTCTTTCATCTTTCTTAAACTGTAAATTTGTTATTTTTCGTGCCAGATCATGATAAAAATTTTCTATTATCCCTCCTGGAGCTTTACAAAAATCAGCCAGCTTATCCAAATTCCCTTTTTCTATTGCTTCAAAGTCTTTATTAAAGTTTTCTTTCACTTTAACTAATTGTATCCAGACACCAGGATTGGATACCAATAGCTTGGAAACACCATTACTGTCTGGAGTATTTGTTCCAACAAGGTCTTCACCGTTATTACAAGCAGCACTGAGATTATCAAACACCTTGTCTGCCTTTTTTTTCATTTTCTGGCAATGGGCCATAAGCTCTGATGGAATTGAATTTACTTCTTTTCTGAAGCCTGATTTGACGCCCTCTTTCTTAAGCCTATCGATGCATGCCTCAATGTGCTTGTACACATGGTCACTTTGAGCAACCTCTTTCAGCCCTGTAGTTTCAGAAAACCGATCAGAACTCTCCCTTTCTATGGTCTGAAGCTCTTTATGAACAGCATCTCTCAACTCTCTGGTCAAGGTCTTCACGAACACATCATGATGGTAATCTGGCTCCGGTACCACAACAGGTTTGATTACACCGCTGCGGGGGCGTGAAGGTTGAGTAGTCCTCTTTGTAGCCTTCTCAGGCGAAAGAACAGAATCAAGCTCAACCACTTCCAGAACCGATTTAGCACCATCACCACACCAGGTATGGGCTTTGGATAAAATTTCATCAGTTTCACTTCGCAAAACGCCCTTTTCCAGATACTCTTCACACTGAATGCCGAAAGGAGACTTTTCTCGAAGGGCCATTACACCAGCGACCATATCCAGAAATGCATTTTGTCCAACCCACTGAGCTTTCTTGAACGCTTTCAACTCATCCCTGACTGATGCAAAACCCTCACATTCCCCTGAATCAATAAACGACTGTAAATCATTTTCCAGGTTGGCATCATAAGGTTGTTCTCTATTGGGAGAAGAAACATGAAGCAACTTATTAATGACTCGTCGCTGCTGAGGTTGCAAGCCATCTTCAGACTGCCCAAGCTTCTTGATAAGCGAGCTTCTGGCATCTCTGACAGCTACCAGAGCTTTACTATATGCTTCTACAAGTTGTTCTTGCTTGCGACCTTCCGAATGAGGAAGCCGATCTGTCACCAGTTTCGATGTATCAGTTGCTACAAACCAGTCCTGCGTCCAGAAGTTATCAGAGCTTCGTGAGAAACGACCAAACTCCTGTGAAAATAATTTAAGGTTTCTATTCGGATCCTCACAAAAGCCCAAATGAATACCAATACTTCCCTTACCAGCTTTAACTCTTTTTTGAGGGCAGTCAGTGCCAACCCCATCCTCTGAAAACAGCAGAACATCATAGAACTGAGGGTCTTTACGAATCAAAAGCTCCATTTCAGGTGAGATCCGGGCACCACATTGCTGATACTGTTCCTGTAACGGATCGAACATACAGAGCTCTTTACGATCGTTATAGTACAAAAGCCGGTGTTTACCCTGTGCCTCAGGACCTCTGGCATTGTAGAGGTTCCAGTAAGTCTTCTGGACACTTTCAAATCGGTCTTCTTCAGTTTTAGCCTTGTCATTACCATCAAATAGAATGACCTGTTTATCCTTTCCGGACTGCGCCATCGCTGTTTTGATAATGTCAACTCGATCTGAGTCTGCTGATGTCCCGTTGCACGCGATCGGCGTTGTTTTGGTCAGCCAGTTGAAGAACCTGGCATTAGTGGTCATGGGGTCCGAGGTGTATTTCCCTTCGGCTTCTTCGAGTGTTTCTGATTTTGTCAGGGAGGCCATGGTAAATGCGCTCCCCACCGTTGCAGAAAGGCAGATTTTATTGTTGCTACCCGTCAAAAATGCAGCCTGCAATACAGCTAATTCATGGCTGCCCACTTTACCATCTGCACCCATTGGCGTTAGTGCCCGATTCATTTCGCGGGTTGGCCAGTCAAACTCTTCAGGCCTGCCAGGCATTACGGTACGATCATACTCATCAAAAATATTCAGACCGCTGTACTGCAGCAAGTCCAGTATTTTTTCCAGTACTGCCACTTCGTCCGACGATGTCATGCTTGCCTTTAACTTGTCTTTCAGAACCATTAATAGCTGAACGTCTTTCGTTGAAACCCCCAGAGGTTCATTCTGCTCAACCATATTAAGAATCTCGCCGAGATTCTTAACGGACCACCACATCTTATCGTCTGATGCCAATGCGGGATCTACATAGTCCTTGAAGAGATCCAACCTGCGGTATTTAACTCCCTGATCCGCAAAATAATGAAAAAGCAAGTGATCCAGTTCAGCCTGATTACTTTCCGGAGCAATAATACGAGCAGGATATCCTTTCCTGTATGCTTGATCGACAGCCAGGGGAATAACGGTTTTACTTTTTCCGTAGCCTGTTCCCAGCTGGAATATTAGGTTTTGACGGTTCTCTCCCATATTTTCAACAACGTCAAATACCTTGCCAGCCATTTCGGGTTGATTGCCACGCAGCATCAATCCCCCCTGCTCAAATGCCAACATCACCCGATTACGCTCGTTCAATCCATTGCTGTAATAATGGGCAATTCGCTGATTAGCCTCTTTTTGTTCTACAGCCAACAAAGCCGTATCCAGATTCAACTCCTGACAGGCCGCTATGTATTGATCCTCCGACATAGTCAGAAACTCATAGTTATCGCTCTTTATACCCATCATTTTGCTTTTCAGCGCATCCAGCCGATGTCCCATGCCAACTGAGAAGTCCCGCTCATTTTTAATCAGCATCAGCTGCACCAAATCATCACAAAAGCGTTTATGATCGCCCCCTACCGGTAATTTTCCCTTCTTGAACTCACTGACTGCAAAATCAACCAGCTCATCATCTCGGAAAGTGTTAAAATCAGCTGCTTTGTTTTTTCTTAATCTTGTTCCAAGGTCAGCGGTTAAATAATCCACCCCCTGGTTCAAACGCAACTGGCGATCACGGTTCACCTTCAATACTTTTTCAACATTCAAAACAACCTGTTGGATCGAGCCTGGTGCCCCCTCTTTTGCCGAAGGTTTAATTTCACACCCCTCAAATATAGAGAGTTGCTGGAATGCTCCCTGTTTGAATTTTTTCAGATTATTCCGACCACTCTCAACAAGTGCCTGGCTTTTTGGTAGAGCAGGAAATAATTCATAATATTTTTCACCAACTCGATCAAAACAGGCATCAACAGACAATTTTTCATAAAGCGGCTGATCAGATTCAAGACTGGCATTGCCAAGAGAGGTGCCTATGGCCTTACGGTCGCGTTTATTGGCCTGAATTTTATGATATTGACTCTCCTCGACCTTGTTTGCTTCCAGGAAATCACTTCTGTCCTCAGTAGTAATGAGACGAGCCAACTCATTTTGGTTGGAAATATCCTGACGTGCTTTATCATAGAGTGCAGCCAGCTCCTTATTTCCTACTCCCCATTTCGTGCCAACCCACTCTATTCCTGCACTGAGCTTGAGTGCTTTTTGAGTAGCTTCCACACTAACGTCACGGCTTCTATTTTGTTGAGATGTTGATACTGGACGTTCTGTTGCTGCCTGAAGTAAAAAGGTTGCATCAATCATTTCCTCTGCACTAGCAGAGTTGATCGACTTCGGTTTTAACTGACCATTTCCAGCAGGCTCATACAAGAAATATTGACTTTCATTGGCCGTTTTCTGAAGTACCAGAACCCCCACCTGACCATCGTCTGCTTTGACCGGCAGCCATCTATTTTCAAATGGAATCGCGATATCCGGAAACTGATAAAGCAGCCTTGGATGCACTGTATAATGCTTATTTCCAAGAACTCCATGCCACTCATTGGCACTGTTCTTTTCAAAAACAACACCTGCGGGCTGTCCTCCATCAATGGCAATGCTTTCTGCACCTGCATCGGCTCGACGCCAGCTTGCATCCGGAACACCATGAAAGAATGCATTTAGTGGACTATCTCCAACAACGGTCATTCTTTCGAAAGAGCCATCCACCCGACGTGTAGACTCCCCTAATGCGGTAAGATCAAAAATACCTTCTGGGTTCTGAAAAGCGGTCATCAGTCTTGAGATGTTGGGAGTTGTTTTTTGTGCGCTGACATCAGGACGCCCCAGTCTTTTCAATATATCATTGCAAAGCGTTGTGAGTTTCGCTGAACGAGCGATTTCATTTCTGCCTTGCAATGTCCCCTGGTGCTGATGAGCAGATTCTCTAACCAATCTGGAGTTGTGCTTTTCAAGATCATCCAGACAGACCCTCAGTAAGGTTCTCATATCCGGCATAGGATGAAGGTTGAACCGATCCCTAATATCCAACAGCCCTGTCTTTAATACTAAATCCAGATTTTTAGAAACAGCGCTTATTTCAACCCCTTCATGCTTTTTCTTTGCACTGTTAATCAAGGCGAGCAACATAGGTCTTATTTCAGGATGTTCAAGCATATCCACAGCCTGATCGCGGGCTGTTTTTTCAATACCCTTCAGGAGGTCTGAATTAGTTTGACGTCGTGAATTAAATACCTCATCCAGATTTTTCATACTTTGAGCAAGTGCTGCAGATGCAAACTGTATCGCTCTTTTGCTGAGTTTCCCATTATGAATGCCAGAATGAATTCTATCTGGGTGAAGCTGCCTAAGACACTGGGAGTAGTTTATGAAACGCTCTTGTAACTGTAATTTGTTGAGGCTCTTATCTTCAAGCTCCTCTTTGCATCTATTAACGAACAGCTCAGATGCAATCCTGATAGTCCGAGCAGAAACATAACTTGCTACGTCCTGATTATTTGTATTTGATTCAAACACAGAGACAATATAAGGCAGAACGTCACTCAGGTATTGCTCAGGAGTATCACAGGTTTCATCAAACTTAGGAACATCCGTCAACCACTTCTGAACGGCGTCTCCTTCAATCATCTTTTTATATTTGTCAATCTGCAGGAGGTGATCGTCAAGGCTCTTGTTTATTTTTTGGACTTGAGCTCTTAATTTATTTTCACCTGCTGTTTTATCTCCATACCTACGAGTATATTTTCCAACTTCAGTATCGATATCTGCTTTCAACAACTCAATTTGTTCTTTAACTCTTTCCCCCGTGACTATTTTACTTGGCTCAACCTCATTGTTAATATCCGGTATAGTGTTCTCTTTTTCTATTTCATCCCTTAACTTATCAAATTCACTGCATCTATAATTGATTTTTTCCGTCACTTGAGCCAGAGCTCTTTTGTTTGCATTTACATTTCGATCATTAGCCTTGGGTGAGTCAACCCCCGATAAATTGACCATATCGGCTAATTTATCGGGATCCAAGTCTACAAGCTTAGCTTCAGCAATTGTTTGTAATTCTTTTCGTGTTGCCTGAAGCTGATCTTGCAGCCCCTTCACGTCCTCCGCGGATAATTCACTCCGACCTGCCAGCTTGTCCTGCAGGCTCTGCACCTCTTCCGCTGACAGCTCACTCCTGCCAGCCAGCTGCTTTTCAAGTGCCGCGATCGTGGCCGCCTGCTGGTCCGCTGCGTCCCTGTCACTTGCCAGCTGCTCCTGCTGACGCTTCAGGTTGTCCTGCAGACTCTGCGCCTCTTCCGCTGACAGCTCACTCCTGCCAGCCAGCTGCTTTTCAAGTGCCGCGATCGTGGCCGCCTGCTGGTCCGCTGCGTCCCTGTCACTTGCCAGCTGCTCCTGCTGACGCTTCAGGTTGTCCTGCAGACTCTGCACCTCTTCCGCTGACAGCTCACTCCTGCCAGCCAGCTGCTTTTCAAGTGCCGCGATCGTGGCCGCCTGCTGGTCCACTGCGTCCCTGTCACTTGCCAGCTGCTCCTGCTGACGCTTCAGGTTGTCCTGCAGACTCTGCGCCTCTTCCGCTGACAGCTCACTCCTGCCAGCCAGCTGCTTTTCAAGTGCCGCGATCGTGGCCGCCTGCTGGTCTGCTGCGTCCCTGTCACTTGCCAGCTGCTCCTGCTGACGCTTCAGGTTGTCCTGCAGACTCTGCACCTCTTCCGCTGACAGCTCACTCCTGCCAGCCAGCTGCTTTTCAAGTGCCGCGATCGTGGCCGCCTGCTGGTCCGCTGCGTCCCTGTCACTTGCCAGCTGCTCCTGCTGACGCTTCAGGTTGTCCTGCAGACTCTGCACCTCTTCCGCTGACAGCTCACTCCTGCCAGCCAGCTGCTTTTCAAGTGCCGCGATCGTGGCCGCCTGCTGGTCCGCTGCGTCCCTGTCACTTGCCAGCTGCTCCTGCTGACGCTTCAGGTTGTCCTGCAGACTCTGCACCTCTTCCGCTGACAGCTCACTCCTGCCAGCCAGCTGCTTTTCAAGTGCCGCGATCGTGGCCGCCTGCTGGTCCGCTGCGTCCCTGTCACTTGCCAGCTGCTCCTGCTGACGCTTCAGGTTGTCCTGCAGACTCTGCGCCTCTTCCGCTGACAGCTCACTCCTGCCAGCCAGCTGCTTTTCAAGTGCCGCGATCGTGGCCGCCTGCTGGTCCGCTGCGTCCCTGTCACTTGCCAGCTGCTCCTGCTGACGCTTCAGGTTGTCCTGCAGACTCTGAACCTCTTCCGCTGACAGCTCACTCCTGCCAGCCAGCTGCTTTTCAAGTGCCGCGATCGTGGCCGCCTGCTGGTCCGCTGCGTCCCTGTCACTTGCCAGCTGCTCCTGCTGACGCTTCAGGTTGTCCTGCAGACTCTGCACCTCTTCCGCTGACAGCTCACTCCTGCCAGCCAGCTGCTTTTCAAGTGCCACGATCGTGGCCGCCTGCTGGTCCGCTGCGTCCCTGTCACTTGCCAGCTGCTCCTGCTGACGCTTCAGGTTGTCCTGCAGACTCTGCACCTCTTCCGCTGACAGCTCACTCCTGCCAGCCAGCTGCTTTTCAAGTGCCGCGATCGTGGCCGCCTGCTGGTCCGCTGCGTCCCTGTCACTTGCCAGCTGCTCCTGCTGACGCTTCAGGTTGTCCTGCAGACTCTGCGCCTCTTCCGCTGACAGCTCACTCCTGCCAGCCAGCTGCTTTTCAAGTGCCGCGATCGTGGCCGCCTGCTGGTCCGCTGCGTCCCTGTCACTTGCCAGCTGCTCCTGCTGACGCTTCAGGTTGTCCTGCAGACTCTGAACCTCTTCCGCTGACAGCTCACTCCTGCCAGCCAGCTGCTTTTCAAGTGCCGCGATCGTGGCCGCCTGCTGGTCCGCTGCGTCCCTGTCACTTGCCAGCTGCTCCTGCTGACGCTTCAGGTTGTCCTGCAGACTCTGCACCTCTTCCGCTGACAGCTCACTCCTGCCAGCCAGCTGCTTTTCAAGTGCCACGATCGTGGCCGCCTGCTGGTCCACTGCGTCCCTGTCACTTGCCAGCTGCTCCTGCTGACGCTTCAGGTTGTCCTGCAGACTCTGCACCTCTTCCGCTGACAGCTCACTCCTGCCAGCCAGCTGCTCTTTAAGCGCCATCAACTCCTGCTGGTTAAGATCCCTCTGAGCCTCAACGCTTTCCAGCTGCTTTTTCCGGGTCAGTTCAGCATCTCTGTAGTCTTCTTCAATTCGTGCCATTTCGGCATTTTTTTCCGACACCTGGCTCTCAAGTCGTTTAATCCTCTCCTGCGCTGCATCCAATTCACCCGCGGACAATTCCAGCACGGCATCCAATTCACCCTCTGAAAATGCCAGCCGATCCTGCAGCGCCTTCACGTCCTCCGCGGATAACTCACTCCTGCCAGCCAGCTGCTTTTCAAGTGCCGCGATCGTGGCTGCCTGCTGGTCCGCTGCGTCCCTGTCACTTGCCAGCTGCTCCTGCTGACGCTTCAGGTTGTCCTGCAGACTCTGCACCTCTTCCGCTGACAGCTCACTCCTGCCAGCCAGCTGCTTTTCAAGTGCCGCGATCGTGGCCGCCTGCTGGTCCACTGCGTCCCTGTCACTTGCCAGCTGCTCCTGCTGACGCTTCAGGTTGTCCTGCAGACTCTGCACCTCTTCCGCTGACAGCTCACTCCTGCCAGCCAGCTGCTTTTCAAGTGCCGCGATCGTGGCCGCCTGCTGGTCCGCTGCGTCCCTGTCACTTGCCAGCTGCTCCTGCTGACGCTTCAGGTTGTCCTGCAGACTCTGCGCCTCTTCCGCTGACAGCTCACTCCTGCCAGCCAGCTGCTTTTCAAGTGCCGCGATCGTGGCCGCCTGCTGGTCCGCTGCGTCCCTGTCACTTGCCAGCTGCTCCTGCTGACGCTTCAGGTTGTCCTGCAGACTCTGCGCCTCTTCCGCTGACAGCTCACTCCTGCCAGCCAGCTGCTTTTCAAGTGCCGCGATCGTGGCCGCCTGCTGGTCCGCTGCGTCCCTGTCACTTGCCAGCTGCTCCTGCTGACGCTTCAGGTTGTCCTGCAGACTCTGAACCTCTTCCGCTGACAGCTCACTCCTGCCAGCCAGCTGCTTTTCAAGTGCCGCGATCGTGGCCGCCTGCTGGTCCGCTGCGTCCCTGTCACTTGCCAGCTGCTCCTGCTGACGCTTCAGGTTGTCCTGCAGACTCTGAACCTCTTCCGCTGACAGCTCACTCCTGCCAGCCAGCTGCTTTTCAAGTGCCGCGATCGTGGCCGCCTGCTGGTCCGCTGCGTCCCTGTCACTTGCCAGCTGCTCCTGCTGACGCTTCAGGTTGTCCTGCAGACTCTGCACCTCTTCCGCTGACAGCTCACTCCTGCCAGCCAGCTGCTTTTCAAGTGCCACGATCGTGGCCGCCTGCTGGTCCACTGCGTCCCTGTCACTTGCCAGCTGCTCCTGCTGACGCTTCAGGTTGTCCTGCAGACTCTGCACCTCTTCCGCTGACAGCTCACTCCTGCCAGCCAGCTGCTCTTTAAGCGCCATCAACTCCTGCTGGTTAAGATCCCTCTGAGCCTCAACGCTTTCCAGCTGCTTTTTCCGGGTCAGTTCAGCATCTCTGTAGTCTTCTTCAATTCGTGCCATTTCGGCATTTTTTTCCGACACCTGGCTCTCAAGTCGTTTAATCCTCTCCTGCGCTGCATCCAATTCACCCGCGGACAATTCCAGCACGGCATCCAATTCACCCTCTGAAAATGCCAGCCGATCCTGCAGCGCCTTCACGTCCTCCGCGGATAACTCACTCCTGCCAGCCAGCCGCTTTTCAAGTGCCACGATCGTGGCTGCCTGCTGGTCCGCTGCGTCCCTGTCACTTGCCAGCTGCTCCTGCTGACGCTTCAGGTTGTCCTGCAGACTCTGCACCTCTTCCGCTGACAGCTCACTCCTGCCAGCCAGCTGCTTTTCAAGTGCCGCGATCGTGGCCGCCTGCTGGTCCGCTGCGTCCCTGTCACTTGCCAGCTGCTCCTGCTGACGCTTCAGGTTGTCCTGCAGACTCGGCACCTCTTCCGCTGACAGCTCACTCCTGCCAGCCAGCTGCTTTTCAAGTGCCGCGATCGTGGCCGCCTGCTGGTCCGCTGCGTCCCTGTCACTTGCCAGCTGCTCCTGCTGACGCTTCAGGTTGTCCTGCAGACTCTGCGCCTCTTCCGCTGACAGCTCACTCCTGCCAGCCAGCTGCTTTTCAAGTGTACTAATCTGCTGCTTGTCGATATCCCTCTGGGCCTCAGCGCTTTCTATATGCTGATTTTGTTGTAATGACAGTTGTTCAAGTCGCTTAATACTCTCTAAGGCAACCTCTAACTGTCTCTGCAACTGATCATTCAAAGTCTTCGATTTATTCAACTCAATTCGATGCTGCTCACCCGACTGTCTTTCTGCCTCTAGTTCTGATTGCAATCTCTGTTTAATCTCCTGGTCATTATCGACCTGCTCTTGAAGATCAATCACTTGCTGTGTTAGTTGAGTGTCGGAGTGAGGTAGTGGGGTCGGAGTATGATCGGAAGGTGAAAAACTACGATATTGGCTCCAGCTACTGGGAGTAGATGGTGGAATGTCAAGCCTGGGACGGTAACCACTATCTATTGGTTTTATAATGTCCTCCCCTACCACCATCAGCAGGCTCTTGAGCAGTCGAGTTAGTGGGGCACCACGTTCATAAAGATCACGGGCCTTCTCAGCTGCACTCCTCTTAGATTTATCCGCATTAAACTGAGCAAAGTCTTTATGCTTTTCATCAACACCTACATTCAATAGTATTTGGAAATATTCAACCAGATCATCAGATCCATTGACTTGGGCACCTCTGGCTTTTAGTTGCGCAGTGATTTCATCAAGTTTTTCCTTATTACTTTCTAAATGCTTCTCGTCTTTAAGCTCTCTGGATAGATCCTCCTTGGTTATTCTCCCATCATTGATCCTATCCAGAACGTCAAGCGCTGCTTCAAATACCTTGGTTTGAGGCCATGTATTAACAAGGTTTTTAGAATTGGCAAGCTGCACATCTCGCCCAAGAATGGACCCTTTCGGGATTAAACCGGTTCCTCGCCCCGCGTCTCTTGGCATATAAGTCCGGGGATTATCAGGTATTCGATGATCAAAATGCTGTTTCAGACCTGAATCAAAGTTAGTACCAGCGGGCCTTCCGTTGCGATCTATATCCATAATTAATTCATGCAGTTATGTTAAAAAACTGAAAATATAAATCCTATGCATTATCACATTTAAACAAGGCCTTACTATTAAAACTACATTGATAATGATCTTGGATAGATTTATTACTTTCAGGCTAGCAGAATTAAAGAAAGCCAATTAAGAACGAGAAAATTAACAGCTTATTTTAAAAAAAATCATCATTCAGGAAAGAAACCCAACCAAAATAATAATGAGTTCAAGACTCAAATCGTATCAGGCCATTTTTTTGACAAAGGACATAAAACCAGAATCAAATAATAAAATGTGAAACAATCACCAACCAGTCAATAATCAGTGTTAAATAGCGGCTGACTTAATAGCTGAATCATATACTGGTTCATATCACCATTCACTTGAGCCAACTGCTCAAAACCAATAGCCTCCTCACCTGGGTCAATGCGTTCTTCAGGCTCAGGCCAGGTCACGGAGCAATGTCCAACGCTGATAAAGTCATCAGAAATCAACTGACTCCCCTTATCCAGCAGAATCCAATCGAGAGTTTGCTCCATCATAAATGGCTGTATCTGATGGTAGCTTGCATCGGCTGGCTGTTTGGTGATCATGGGGGAGTTTGGAGAATAACTTAGCTTTAAAACAGCATCGGACTTTAATAACTCCAGATTCGGAAGTATTAAGAAATCCAGAGGCTCCTGCTTAGCTAACCAGTTATTAAGGCGTTTCAGGTCATAATTGGAATCGTCCCCCAGCAAACCACCGAGAGAGTAGAGAGGCTTCATAGCGCAGTGAGAGAGCTCACGTCTCAAACCTTCTGGACCAGAATGCTCAATACTGCTTACCCAACGATGATAGAGCTGTAAACTGTCATAGGGAGACCCCAATGACCACTGTGGCTGAAGCGCCTTATACAGCGGCATACTGGCTAACGGATCCAGAAAGACCTGTCCCTGGTGATTAAAAGACATCAACGGGAACAGAAGCCCCCGAGACTGATCGGATAGCCGCTTCAGTAGCTCCGGCTGGAACTCACATTTCCCGACCAGTGTTTTGCTTTCTTCTGGTAAACCAAGTGACTTTGCTGGTAAACCAGAATGGTACCAGCGATCCTCGAAACGAATCGGCAACTCTCTCTCAGAATGGCCTTCAGTCTCTTCGAAAATATTCAGCCAGCTACAACCCTGTAACCATAGGCAGGACAGAAATATAATCCACAAGCCGCCATAATAGTTATTCTTCACTGGCCACTCCCTGTTCTCTGACGCTCTGTACTACTGAATTGTCAGTCCCTTATCTTTGGGGTTTCCAAGATCCCGCATCGTGTTTTCCAGTTGCTGCAGTCTTAAAGAGACCTGACTCTGGAAAGAGCTCAGCTTCTTACTCAGTTCTTCCTGAGTTTGAGCAGATGCCTGAATTTGCTGCTCAACGGTCTGCTGGGCGGACAACGTGTTCTTTAAAGCATCTATCTCAGCTTTCAGAGATTCCACATGGGCAGTCATGTCCGAATTGGACACCAGCTGCTCAGTCGTCACTGCCTTAATCATCTGATCCAGCTCATTCAGCTTTGAGACCGCCTGTTCAGAAGATTTTTTAGCGGCATCGGACTGTTTTACAGCAAGGTCTACTTGCTTAGCCCCCTCCTCAATCTTTTCTTTATTCTCACTAATCCACTGGCGGTTTCTTTTGTTGGAAACATCCCAGAGCTTGCGGATTTCAGAGTTTACTACTTTAAGTTCGGAGCGGAAGATGGAGTCACTTTGATTGATGGTTTCACCAGTTTGGGATACCTGACCAGTAACCAACCCTAGCTGTTCACGAGTCTCCTGAAGCTCCTGCCGGGTATCCGCCAGGGTTTTCTGCAACTCGGTAACCTGCCAGTAACCACCAGCGGCAACACCGGCCAAAAGCACAAACAGAACCCCGGAAACCAGATAGTTTTTACCACTGGCTTTACTGGTAGACGCTGGCTTGCTGGTACTTTGGGAAACATTACCGGCAGTGCGGTGCCTTGAAGGACGCTGCTCAGCGGTAATTGAAAAGTCCTGGTTTGACTGACGAATCTTTTTATCCTCTTGCATAGTCACTGCTTTCAATCAAAAACGCCGTTTCAGGTGTGATTCTTTAGACTCGGAGAAACGGTGTTCCCAGCTCCTGGCTGTTCAGAAAAATAAATGAGGAACTATTGTAGAAGAAAGAAATCCAGCTCCCAACCTTTTATTCAACGTAAAGGCCAACTTTGGACTTGAAATTTCTGCTGTAAACCTCAAGATACAACCCACATGGATTCGTAGTAGCCACAGTGCTACTATCGCTTTGCGAAAAATCAGGTCTCTGAACGAAACCACAACTATTCCAATCACATCTGGAGAACACAAATGGCTTTTCAACTGCCAGAACTGCCTTACGAGCGCGATGCCCTGGAACCACATATCTCCAAGGAAACTCTGGATTACCATTACGGCAAACATCACAACACTTACGTTGTTAAACTGAACGGTCTGGTTGAAGGCACTGAGCTGGAAAACAAGAGCCTGGAAGAGATCATCAAGACTTCTGAAGGCGGCATCTTCAACAATGCTGCACAGGTATGGAACCACACCTTCTACTGGAACTGCCTGAGTCCAAATGGCGGCGGCAAGCCTTCCGGTGAACTGGCTGCGGCTATCGACAAAGCCTTCGGCTCTTTTGATGAGTTCGTTGCCAAGTTCTCTGACATGGCCGTTAACAACTTCGGCTCTTCCTGGACCTGGCTGGTGAAAAACACCGACGGATCCCTGGAAATCGTAAACACCAGCAACGCTGGTACTCCAATCACTGGCGATCAGAAGCCTCTGCTGACCTGCGACCTGTGGGAACACGCTTACTACATTGACTACCGCAATGTACGTCCAGACTACCTGAAAGGTTTCTGGGCTCTGGTGAACTGGGAATTTGTTGCGGCTAACCTTGCTGGTTAATCAACAACCAGCCTCCTGTTAGTTAGCCAGTCATCCAGGCTAATAGAAAATACCGCCTCACAGTTTTCTGTTCAGGCGGTATTTTTTTCTAAAGCCTTATACCAATCAAACGTTCTAACTCACTATTACACTGACGGTTTGGGCGTTAATCCCAACCTATCAGTCCCCGTTTTGTCTTAAGCTCAAACTTTCATGCACACAGCAAGAGTTAATAAAACAAGTTTGGTGTTAAAACTGACTACGCATCTGAGATTTAAAGGTTTCATAATCCACGGGATCACCCGAAAGCTCAGTCACCATCTTTACAATAAATAGAATAAAGTGTTTGTTCATCCAGAGTCTGATCACCATATAGCCGGTTCACAATACTCAGGAATGCGCTGACTCCATTGTCTTCTGCCCTTTGTTCTAAAGGCTCATCCTCGCTTAATAGTTCATACTCAACCTCCACAGGCTGCGAGTTTTCATCATCAACTTCTGTCTCAGAGGTTTCTGCTTCATACTCAATAACCACTTCTGGAGCATTTTGTTGATCAGGTGAAGAGGCTTGATCATTCAGCAATCCTACCAGAGACTGAAAATCCATTGTTTTCAGTTCATCCGCTGTTGGGGAGTATGGGTCTGATGTCTGGGCATCAAATCGATGTTCTTGCATAGCGCCTTGATCAGATTCAGAGTTAAATACATCTCCAAAGCTCGATGATCCACTCCCTTCACTGCCCTCAGAGGACTGAGAAAAGCTGTCCAGTCTCTGATTTGCTACAATCACCTCATCATTACTGATTCTGGATAGTTCATCAGCAAGCTGATCATAGTTCATTGGCCCCCAGTCACCGACTGAAGAGCGTACATAGAGATAGCCTTCTTTACCCGTGTGAACTTTACCATTGACGATCCTTATACCTTCATCAAGGTAGAAGTCCTGCAAGGTGTAGCCATCGATGGTATATCCATCCACTTTCTGGCCATCAGTGGAGTAATCCGGGAAACGCTCACGGATATTTTTGCCATCAATATAAAGCTCATCAACAATGGTTGAGAACATTAAGTCTCCATTGTCGTTAAAATTACGAAGCCCCTGGCCAAATACATTAACGCTATCAGCTTCCTGTACAAAAACGTGATTCCGACTTTTGTTGACCATCTCTATCTGCTCAACATCGGTATCAATATCCTGCACCCCCAGAACACCAATCCCCTGATTGGCTATCATGGATAAGCTGGACGAGCTGATATTAGCGGTCTCTCCAAAAAGCAAGCCGATCTTGAAGTCTCCAAAGTACTCTGCACCATTTCTGATAACTGTTGTGTGCAGGCTATCAACAACACGTGACGAGTCAGGGTCAATTTTTGCGTCGTAATTAATACGGTCTGCACCTATCTCCAGGTTATCTCGTATCTGCCCGCTGTCTGCGATAACCGTGGTGTGAGCCTCTCCACTTAACCGGGAAAGGTCAACATCAACCTTTGCATGATAAAGAATATTGCCCGCCCCTTTTGTAGAGGCCATAGTGCCATCGGTCATGTAAATAGAGCCATTCAGTGCCCAGACGGCAATATTACCCCCGGTTCCCACGGCAATATCTGCACCCGCCTCCTGCAGGACAGCATCTTCTGCAAGAATGTGAATATTCCCCTGATCACTGACAACATCAGTGTCTTCCTTAATCCGAACATCCTGCCCAGAGCCATACGCATCAAGATGAACACTTCCACTGCCATGAGCGTATATGCCTACGCCATCATCCGGAACATTGCCATCATAGACGGTAATGGTTCCATCAATCGTCTTCAGGCTGATTGAACCATTGTCACTGGTCCTCAGGTCACTGATGGCGTTATCCGTTACCGTTTCGGTAGAACCATCACTCTTGACCCGCTGGATGCTGATATCGTCAAGTGTCGATACTGTGATATCGCTGTCTTCATCAATATGCAGGCCACCACTGCCAGCTCGACCGGCATACACATCGACGGAGGTGTCGATGGCATTGCCAGCCCCCATTCCCACCGACGCATCAACTCTCAACTCTCTGGCAACAATATCTTTGTGGCTATCACCGGAGTCAACAATACTCCCTGCCTCGGTCATCAAGCTAACGTTTCCTGTACCAACATGAACCGCTGCCAGCGCTATGGAGTCACCAGCCAGCAAACGTACACTACCCGTTTCACCAGTTGTGATAATGGCACTGTCCTGCTGCAGGATACTTGCACCTTCAGACCATAAATCAATAGTGCCACCAGCCGTCGTACTGATTGTGCTATTCGCCAGTTGGTGAATATTCTGCAATGACTGGATAGAGATCGATGAGTCACTGGCCGTGGTCACATTGGCATCAAAAACAATATTCCCCTGATCCGCTTTGATCCGGATATGCCCCACATTATCAACTCTCATATCTCCGGTAACGTTAATACCCCCCGGATTTGCTGTGCACCAGAATATCGCCATCATTGGCAATACTTAAACCACTCTTATGAATATTCAGGCTATCTTCTTCCTGAATATTAATGGTTCCGGAAGCCACATGGCCAAACACATTGGCTATTTGAGTATCAATGTCATCATTATTCACACCAAATGCATCATTGGCCGTGAACTCAAGATTTTCCGCAACAATATCCAGATCGGAGTCTCCGGCATCATAAATACCACCAGAGATAGCCTCCATGGTCACCGTTGCCTCACCTGTTCGAATGCTGGCAACGTCTATGTGCTGACCGGCACGAACTTTGATGTTTGAATCAACAGTTTCAATAAAGCTCGTATCCTGCTGTCGAACACTGCCGGTAACCGCTTCAATGCGAACCTGTTTACCATTGGCAGAGTCTGACACAATAATTCCAGCACCCGCTTCCTGCAGAACATTGAGTTCCGCCAGCAGAGTGACATCTCCACGTTCACTGATAACGTCAGTGTTCTCGGTAATGGTGATATTACCTTTGCTGGCTATCAGACTGATGTCTCCCGAACCATTAGCAACAATGCCTGCATTGTCTTCATGCTCTGAACCATTGAATACAAGAATATCGCCATCTTGTGAGGTCAGACTGATATCACCATTGTCTGATGTGGCCAGATCACTGATTCCAGCGTCAGTAACAGTCACTAAAGAACCGTCTGCCTGTACTCGTTGAACGGTAATATCCGTCAGTGTATCAATATGAATGGTATTCGCTTCATTGAGATGGATACCTCCACTTCCCGCTCTTGCGGCAAGAACATCCACACTGATATCAAGCGCATCATCTCTGGCTCCTGCCCCAACACCGGCAGACATACGCAGCTGATCAGCCAGAACATCGATATTCTGATCACCAGAATCCGTGATAGCCCCAGCTACACTGATAAGGCTGACATCACCCATCGCCACATGTAGACCAGCTACTTTAATGGCGCCCTGTGCCTGTAATCTTATAGAACCTGTATTTCCAGTGGTTATTAAGGCGCCATCGTGCTGCTCTACCCCAACCAGCTCAGCAATGGCATCAACCGATCCCCCCTCTCCGGTGCTGATCGTCGTGTAAGCATGTTGCGTGATGTTATTACGTGCCTGAAGAGTGATGGCATTTGCACCAGCAGTCTGAATATCCGCATACGTTTCGATACTGCCGTTGTCGGCTTTCAGCCTGATATTTCCGGTATCCTTAATGGAAATCCTGCCATTGGCCGTCAGATTTCCATTAAGGTTGTTCATTAAAATATTTCCGCTGGTCAGAACACTCAAACCCTCTGCCATGACTTCGAGGGAATCGTTCTCCTGAATATTGATGGCACCGGCACCAGTGCTGCCATTGATGCGTTCAATGTCGGTATCAATATCATTTTCATTGGTTCCAAAGCCTTCAGCAGCCTTGAACACAAGGGTTTCTGACTGAATATCAACATCCGTATCACCAGCATCATAAATACCACCAGTTTCAGCATTCAGCGTGATCTCACCGGTGCCGGCCTGTAAATGAGCGATATCAATCCACTGGTTAGCAACAACGGTGATCACCCCATTGGTGGCGATCACTCTGCTGCCATTGCGTTGCTCAAAACTGCCCTGTGCGGAACGCAGTTGAATCTGTCGGCCAGAAGTACTGGTTGTCAAAGTGCCAGCAGTCTGAACAATACTGCCGACAGCGGCAATATCAATCATGCCATTACTGGAGGTTAGATTACCGGACAGTGTAACTACACCATCAGTACTGGTCTGATCAATAGCAATATCACCATCTGTAGCAGTCAGGTTAGCATTAAATACCGCATCAACCTTGCTGCTGATAGCCCAGCTCAGGGCAGAGAAGTTGCTGGAAAAATGAACACTATTACTGAAGATTTCAACCCGGGCTTCCGGTAAAGCGTATGTCCCGCCCGAGTTTCTGAGCGTCAGCGTTTCACTTCCAGATGCCAGGCGGTAAGAAACCGTGCCCTTAAAAGCCCCCCCCTCTTTGACCAGACTGTAATCCATATTACCCAGTACAAACTGTGAAATGTTCTGGTCATAGGTAATAGTTCTCCCATTCAATGAGAACTGGTTGCCAGAGAAGTTCGCTGTGCCACCGGCGGACTCCACATAATAGAAAGCATTATCCCCACCATTTTCGGTAAGGGTCATGTCGAACGCCGACACAATGACGTAAGTGTCATTGCCAGAACCAAAATCAATACGATCAATCTGTGGTGTATCACCAGACTCCAGTGTTAGATTGCCACCCTCACTGTTCATCAGTAGTTTGGAGTTCTGATAGT
Organism: Endozoicomonas sp.; assembly: GCF_965196975.1. Classification (NCBI taxonomy): domain Bacteria; kingdom Pseudomonadati; phylum Pseudomonadota; class Gammaproteobacteria; order Oceanospirillales; family Endozoicomonadaceae; genus Endozoicomonas; species Endozoicomonas sp. The sequence goes on along the minus strand of NZ_OZ239981.1, from coordinate 487,426 downwards.
CATATTCCAGATTAATATCAGAAGTCAACTGACTCATATCCAGACGGGAAAGGGTACCATTACCACTCAGAATATCGTTACCAAAGCCCTCAGCCAGGATGAGCTGTAAGCTGCCACCCACTATTGCCGTGTGGATGCGGTCATCCCCGGTTCCCGGTGTCAGGGTGTGGCTGCCGGTACCGGTAAGGGAAATCACATCATTCCCAATGCCCAGGTCGATGGTTGTTCTTCCGGAGCTATCAATGGTGACATTGTCGTTGCCAGCTCCTGAGTTAATGACAGCCGTACCATTACCATAAATACTGATACTGTCATTACCTGAAGTGCCAGTAATTATCGCCAGGCCACTGCCAGAGTATTTTACCGACTCAGTATTGGTAATATTAATTTTACCTTTTACCGAGCTATCGACGATGACTTTATCAAGGCCATTTCCAGCATCCAGATTGATGGTGTAATCACCACTGCCGACGTCCAGTTTGGTAATTTTTCCCTGAACATCAACAATCAGTTTGCTGCCATCCTGACGAATACGGACCGTTTCATTCACATCCTCTTTATCATAACTTCTGAGAGAGGATTTATTCCCTACATGGACGGTGACCGTTGAGCCGGATATTGCCGCAACATTGGGCGGAGGTGCATCAGGGAGTGGCAATTTGAAACCGATGGGAATGGAGATATCCACTTTACCAAAGATATTCGCACCAATAGACAGCTCTCCATCACTGGGGTCAAGTGACAGATCCAGTCCACCTGAAATGGTTCCACTCTTACTGAATGAAGGGATAATAGTGATGGTTTTGCCAAAGATCTTAGCTGTAACAGCCTTACTGCTAATGGAAGCTGATACCGACATATCTGCATCAATATCAAACTCACCATTACTATGCTGTACCTTAAGTACTGCTTTAGCACTGGCACCTATTGAGAAAATACCAAGGCTTTGATTAAAGCCTCCACCCACCTCAAAGGAGAATTTAAGGTCGCCATTAGACCTGATATGGTCAACTTTTACTGCACTGTTGATTAAATCAAGGTCAACATTAGCTGTCAGGTCTTCCAGTGCAAAAATGCCATTCTCAAAACTGAGACTGACAGAGCCACCAGGGCTAAGGGTAAAGAGTGACCAGAATTGAATATTTGGATTAGCTATGGCCAGCTCAATCGATGGCACTGACTTAAACCCGTCCATTTCCAGAGAAAGGTTAAAATCACCACCGATGGTAATCAGGTTGAGAATTTTTGCCTGCCCATCCAGGCTCAGGTTTGTATTGATTCCACGATCATTCAGGGCAATATCACCTGACGCTTTCAGAGTACCCAAACCTAACAGGCCAATATTGCCATCAACAGCAACATTCAAACCGGAGCTTGTACCAGCACTGATCAATACCCCGCCATCAATAGAGAAGGTGTCGACTAAAGTCAGTGAGCCTTCTGTTGAACGAAGCTGAAAACCAGAAATACCTCCAATCGTTACGGTGCTGTACCCTAACAATGGCTGAAAGTCTTCAGCCACCTCAAAAGTGATCTCCCTATCGGTCGTATTTGCAGTAAATTCAAACCCACCATCAAAAGCGATAACACCCGGTATTTCAAAGCCACCTTGTGTACTGAGCTTCATTGCCAGAAAACTGTTTTCAGGATTTTCGCTATCAACCTGACTGACCATCAAACCCTTGGAGTAAAACTCAAGCTCTCCAGCACCGTATGAAACCTTTAACTTGCCATCAAAAAATATGTTCTGGGTGGTACCCACCAAAGCACTTTCAAAAGTTCCTTCCAAATACACTTGAGAAAAAGCATCAAACCTGAAGGTTCCCTGACCTCGAACAACCAATAAGTGATCACTAAAGTTCAAAAGCACTGCAGAGTTCACTACATCGTTGTCAGTGGTAGGGAGAATCAGGCCAAATTTGTCCAGTTTCCCATTACCGTTAAGGTCAATGCCTCGAGCCAGCTCTCCAGTATAACTATTGGCAAAATCGATAGCCGGTGGATCAAGTAACTCACTGGGGTTGCTGAAATCACGATTTAATTTTGTATTGATATTAATTTCAGCCCCTGTAGGAGTGAAATTAACACCCGGTATATCGAGCTCAAAGGCATCAGAAATCTCGGCAGTTAACGCAAAGTAAAAATCAGACGTATTGGCACGCATTAACGCAAGGCCAACCTCAGCCTCTGCACCGAGATCAACATTCAGCTCACCCAGATTGATCGATGCATTCAGGTTTTTACCCACCAGAGTAATGCCATCCACCTCATCAAGGGTCGTGTTATCAGTGAGAGTGACTGTCTGGGCACTCAAGCGCTCAATAGCAATCCCTCCGGAGATTTCCACAACTGCCGAACCGTCAAAAGGGTTTTTAATTTTGACCGTTGCCTGCTCTATTGCCAGGCGAAATGCCTGGCCCGCAAACGCTAGAGCAATAGTTTCAGTAGGACCAATGGCAACGTCATATTGTTTTTCATCAAAGCTGGAAGAGAAATCAATGGCAGGGGCTGCCACTGCATTAAGGATTGCCTGAGTAGTAGGATCTACGCCAGGAAACTGAGTAAAGTTAGCTTCAAAAACAATATTACTGCCTGATAGGTTAAACGCGAGACTATCAGAAGTGACACTCTGAGCATTCACTTTAAGCGCCACAAATTTTGGAACGTACTGCTGACTTCCCGGAACCAGGCCAGCCAATGTTGGGGTACCGAGAAATAATGCACCGGTCACACCTTCAAGCGTTGCTCCAGCAACACCAAGATCAACCTCAACAGTGGCATCACTGATACCAACCGTTAATACATCAATATCACCGCCAAGTTGAAAGTCTCCAGATACCCCGAGCGCCTTCCTGACTTCATCAATATTACTGCTGACATCAACCGATACTGCTTTGACTTTATTAAAGGCAAACGCACCATTGACTGTTACAAGCCCGGCCAGATTGATACTGCCATGCGCAGCAATCAACTGCTGATTGCTGTCAAAATTCAAATAAATTTTATCGTTGATATCTGAGCTGGTTTGAACAGCGTACCCCAAGGGGTCATCAAAACCACTCCCTGCGAAGTTGATATAGGGGGTAACTGTCGTTCCACCAAAAAGCTTACCTGAATTGAAAGCAACTCTGACATCACTCAGCTCTGCGATATCCCCTAACCCAACAAATTGACCACTGTCAGCCAAGACAGAGAGAGCTTGAAAGCTGGCATTGAGACCACTACCGAAAAGCCCTGTTGGTTTGAATGAAGCATAGGCAAAGTCAACATCACTTAAGAGAATACCAATAGCTCTGTCATTAATATTGCTGCCGCTATCAAAGCCGATACCACCAATACCGGCAAATACTGTGATATTCTGTCCACCAATCTGCAGGCTCTCGACTTCAACGTTATAGCTGTCATCGACTACACCATTGGGCACCTTAACATTGACGGTATGGGTAGGACCTTTTTGAAAAGAAAAATCACCACTGGCCGTTACAAACCCACCAACATTGAGTTCAGCCTGATTTAACGATGCCGCTATACGCTCATTTCCATCATAATCAATATAAATGGATTGGGAGCCTGCCTTAACTTCATAGCCAGCCGGGTCAATTTTTCCATCACCATCCGCATCATTGTCTGCATTTTCTGCCAGGAAGCTGCTGCCAAAATCAATAACTGCAGTCCCTAACCCTCCGGGCCATGACTTACCGGTGTTTATTTTGATCCGAATATCGGTTGCACTGACCGTTAACTGATCAATTCCAACCGCTTCCACACTGGTAGCAGTAGCAGAAATTGCCTGAAAGTTCAGCAGTTCACTTAATGCAGGGTTTGTGGGAGTAAAATCTACATACGCGAAGTCAACTCCTGAAAGAGCAAGACCTGTGGCACCACTGGTCAGATTTCCTTCACTATCAAACCCTCCACTAACTCCTACGAAAGCTTTCAAGCCGGAACCGGCAATAGACAGTCCAGCCACCTCAAGGTCGTTAATGGTTGAGGGGCTTTCCAACCCCTCTATAAAGGCTGCGGCAGCACTGTCAGCACCAATCAAACCGATCAATTCACTAACATCGGAAGGCAGGCCTGTAGCAACATTGACATTCGCAGCCAATCCTTTTTCAAGGGTTAAATCTCCATAAACATGAACAAAATCCAGGAGACTCATCTGTGCATCAAATAGCGTTGCACTCATCTGCTGAGCGCCGGCAAAATCCAAGATGATGGGGTCAGCACCGCCTGCAATAGGAACCGATAAACCGCCATCAAAACTGGTCGCAAAATCCAGCGCTACCCCGCTGGCTGGCAACCAGCTGCCAGCGCCATTGATGGAAATAGTCGTATGACCTGCAGAGAGTGAGAACAGTTCACTGAAACCAACCACTTCAATACTGCCAATATCCGCCTTCAGTGCATAAAAGCTGGGCAAAGTACTCAGCAAAACGTCGTTCGGAATATCTTTCAGAGTTGCAAGGTCAGGAAGGTCAATGGATAAATCAAAAAAGTCAGCAGGTAGATTGAAGTAGGCCATGCCAAGGTTGACATCCTGAAGAACGATCCCCTTGGCCTGAGAGTTAACTTCACCCTCATCATCAAAGTCACCATCATAATTCAGGTCAACTTTGTCAGGCCCGCCAAGACCAATAAACCCACTGGCATTGGTCATGCTGAGCGTCAGGTAAGTCCGATCCAGTCCATTAAGCTCTGCCGGTAAGTCAAGGCTGATAGGAAACCCGGTAGCAACGGTCATGTCGTTAGCTACGCCATAATCCACATGCAGGTTGCCCTGAAAGTAGATAAATTCTGAGAACTGAATGCGAGCCTGCCCCTCAAGAGGGTCCGTATTGTTAAAATAATGGCTGTTAAGCTTTTCACCAAAGGCATCAGCGTCATTCTGGCTGGCAAAATCGATCGCCAAACCGTTACCCAACTCACGGTATACCAGTTCCAGGCCATTTTCACTCTGAACGATCTGGAAGTAACCACTGCCACCTTCCAGACCAAACAAACCATCAGCACTTTCAAACTGACCTTCAACACTGCCGAAGCTCATGATTTGAAAGCTGTCTCCATCCTTCAGAGAAAAGCCGTCAATAACCTTAATCGTAAGCTTTCCACCCAGCTGCGCCAGATTGTCCACTTTCACTTGATCGAATTGGTCGCTCTCTTTACCACCAATCTCAATAACCAGTTCAGACCTCGCGTTATAAGTAACACTATCCAACTCAACAATACCCGGTGAATTCCCAGGCCCCATAACACCATTATTGATCAAATGCCCCTGGAAACTGCCATTGCCAGAAAGCTCCTGATCTTGATCAATCACAAGCACATCCTGATCAGTTGCTATCAACTCTCCATCAACCGACAGGTTATTGTTACTTAAAGCAAGAGTATTGAGAGGCTGGGCTTCCAGTCCTTGAAATGGGTCCTCCTTCTTACGCTCGTCCGGGGTAGCAATTGTAGACTGCTCAGCCACCTGAAAAATGGTGGTTTCAGTCGTTTGCTCAGAGCTATCAGCAAAAGAAATCAACAACGGATCTGCCGATAGCAGGATGCGTTCTTCTAATGCTTCCAGTTGATGTTGCTCACTTCCCTGCGCTTTATTTTTTTTATGCATAATGTTTTTGAAGCCTATCAATCGACAATTTGGGTACTGTCGGCTATGACTGCTGCCAATTATTCAGTTTTGGTTTCAGGAAACTTCAAGATATCCACTGACACCCAGTTTGATTTCACCATCTGAGTTATCAAAATGAATAATCACTTCAATGAGATTGCTGGCTGAGTCGGTTACCGGAGAGACAAAAGCAACCGTTCCCTGACGAAGTACATGCTTATCGCCAGCTTTAATAAAGAGTTCAACACTCTGGTTCACAGAAAGCTTTCGTCCCAAGCTCTCATCAACATTGGCAATAAACCGCCCTCTATTAGAGTTTACGACCCTCAACAAGGGTTTATTGGCCTGAGTGCTTTCCCCTTTATCAAGCCAAACTTTGGTGACGACACCTTCAAAAGGGGCAATGATCTGCCCCTTATTTAGCCTCGCTCTGGCAAGCTGATACTCCAGCTTTTCCTTACGCTCATTCACTTCGAGCTGATTGGTTTTAGCTACCTGTAGAAGGTACTGGAGCTTTTTTCCTTCCAGATCTTCCCCACTGATTGCGCCAGTCTCTTCATGAAGGCTTTTGGCATTCTGGTAGAGCAGTTGATAGATCTCCATCTGTTGTCTGGATGCTTCCAACTCACTTTTGTCTTGCCACAGGAGAAAGGTGCGTTCAACCTCCAGACGCTCTGGTTGTGTGTCCAGAGTCAGTAGCAAATCACCTGAAGAAACCTGCTGACCTTCTGATATCGGAATATCCGCGATACGTCCGGCCATCGAAACACTGAGCAACACGTCCTGCTCAGGCTCCGTAATACCGGTAATGGTAAATGCCTCATTAGAAGAAAGTGAAAATTCATCATCCTGAACCAGTGAGGCTACAAACTCATCCGACTCAACCATGGACACTATCGAAATGGCACTGCTATCCAAACCATTTTCTGCAAAAGAGAGTGAGCCAAATGTACTCAATGTAACAGCACCAACCAGAAGGAGGCTTTTTTTCATAAAGGCAGCCCCTCAGGGTTGGGAGGAGATACTTGATCGGCTATATCAAAATAGCTGAACAGGCTTCCTTCCGCTTTCTTAAGCATGAATTTTGATTTTTGATACGCTGCTACAGCAGAGAGCAACTCTGACAGAGTTATTTCATACCGCCTCTCACTGTCAATCACATCATCAATTGAAGCCTGCCCTTTGTCATAACTGCTCTGATGGATTAAAAAAAGCTCTTTATTAATTTTCCGAACCTTATCCAGCTGCTGAACGATGCTGTATTTATTTTCAATATCAGCGATCAGTGTTTTTAACTGATTCGCCAGCTTTATCTCGGTTTCCTTGATGGCATAAATCGCCTGCTGCGTTCTTACATTGGCAACCCCGACCTGGCTTCTGCCGATGTTGTTGGCCAGCGGTATTACAAATTCAACACCAACGCTGAATCCGGGGTAGTCTCCCGACAGAGTATCGTTAATGGCATCATGAGCTCTCATATCGAGACCATTCTGGTGATAACTTGCCAATACATCCAACTGAATAAGTGACTGGTTCTCGGCATAGACCAGTTTTATTTTTTCCTGCTCTGCCGTTTTAACCGCAGATAAATAATAAGGGTTTAACTGATAGGCGGTATTTACGCTTGAAACGGAATCCAGCGCAGGCATTGATAAGCTTGCGATCAACGTTTCAAAATCGGCACTTTCCGCTTTAATCACATAATCAGACTCAACAGACGGGTGCTCTCTCTGAATGATTGAAACAATAGTGCTCTATTTTCACAGCTACTATGGGAACACCACTCATAATAGTTAACTGTCATGCCCGCTTCTGTTATTTCCAGCTCTACCAAAAGCATCGTTTTGCAAATTGAAGTTTCTATAGATTCAGGCAACATGCTGAATCTTGAAGATAGTTTACAGCGTGCACTCAATGAAGCCGGGCAGCTTGGAACAAAAGAGTTATTGGGGCTATTTGAATCACCCAATAAAGAACCTATCGTCGTTAATCAGCAGAAGTGGAACTACAAAGGAAAGGTTCTTAAGCACTATGAAACCTTATACGGTCGTATACCTTTGGAGCGCTCCGTATATCAGGGTGTCAGAGGTGGCAGTACTCTGGCAGCACTTGATCTTCGTGCCGGTATTATTGGTTCAGCTACCCCCAAATTTGCCAAGTCTATCGCCTGGAAATACAGCCAGATGCCAGCGCCTGCGGTAAAAGAAGATTTTGAGACCAACCATCAAAGGACGCTTTCAAATTCTTATATCAAGCATTTATCGGACAGAGTAGGTGCATTAATTGAAGACCAGCAAGACACTCACTACCACCTTCCTCCACTAAAAGAGCCTGTTGAAACAATAGCCATTGGTCTGGATGGAACCTGCATGCTGCTTTGTGAAGAAGGCTGGAGGGAAGCCATGTGTGGGACATTGAGCCTATATTCTGCAGATGGAGACAGGCTCCACACGATATATACAGCCAGTTCGCCAGAGTATGGTAAACAAAGCTTTATGAGCAAGCTCGACGAGGAGATTGCAGATCTAAAACGACTCTACCCAAATGCCACATACATCGGGGTAGCTGACGGGGCTAGAGAAAACTGGAGTTATTTGAAACAACATACCTCTGGGCAGATACTCGATTTTTATCATGCATCTGAATATTTAGCTGGAGCAGCGGAAGCACTGTTTCCAACCAGTAAGGCGAAGCGACACCAGTGGCTTGAAGACAGGCTACATAGTTTGAAAAACAAGCGTGGAGCAGCCAAAAAAATCCTTCAGGAAATTGAATCAGCCGAGCTCCCGAAAAAGACAATCGCACTGACAGAGAAGCGCTACAAAGCTGTGAGCTATTTTACAAACAATCACCAGTTAATGAATTATCATCAGGCGCTTAAACGCCATTGGCCAATAGGTTCAGGAGTTACTGAAGCGGCTTGTAAGACTCTGGTAAAGCAACGATTATGTGGTTCTGGAATGAGGTGGAAAGCAACAGGAGCGGAAGTGCTTTTGACAACAAGAGCACTGATCCAGAGTAAGGGGCGCTGGGAACAACTTTGGTCTGAGTTCATGACTGGAAAGGTTGAAGCTAACCTATGAGTCAGTTATCAAATTGAGAGAGCACCCTCGCTTGAAGGCTATCGATTTTCTGCGGTTGTTTTACAAAATGATAATGGTCGTTTATTTCAGGAAGATATCCAGCGCTCTGAGGTGCGCTTGAAGGGGCAGGAATACAGCAACATCTCTCTTCAATCTCTGGACATTTTTCCATTCCACAGTGAGCAGCTTCCATCGGCCGCTCTTGGGTGGCAGGGAGGTGGAAAACTGGCCACAAGAATGGACGACCAGAGTGGAGTTCGCTCAGAAGAACCCTTTCTTCAGGTGTATGCAGAGCTACCGGAAGAGTCTAATGCACTTTACTATCACGGTGTTTCAGGAGTGTTAAGAATTGGATTACCTCCGGAGCCATTGGCAAGACAGTTGTATCGTCAAATCAATCAGCTACTGCAGAAGCGTTATAAAATATGATGCTTCCATCATTTAGCATTCATCACTTCAAAGGCCATGAACGTCAGAAGGTATTCAATGGGCTTGATAAGCATATTGATTTGCTGGCAGGAAAAATTAAACGTAGGAGCACCCTGTTGAGCGCTTTCAGTCAGCAGGCATCAGAAATACAATCGTTGATAGATCAGTATTCATTACTGGATACAGAAGAGATATCTCACTCATTAGTGGCTTTGAGTCCTCATTTCATTAAGCCAAATCCACCCAGATCAGTAGTTAATAGGGCTATCGCTCTTCTTGGTGCTGCCTCGTTGAAAATACTGGCTTTACGACCACATACCGAGCAAATCATTGCGATTCTCGGACTTCAGAATGGCTATATTCTGGAGATGGATACCGGTGAAGGCAAAACACTGGTTTCGGGCTTAGCCAGTATATTGCTGGCGTGGCGTAAGCGCCCTTGTCATGTATTAACCGTTAATGACTATCTTGCCACCAGAGATAAAGCGTTCTTATCACCTCTGACTGATTTCCTCGGAATCAGTTGTGGCATTGTCATTTCAGAGGACTCAGCTGAACAGCGCCGACAGCAATACGCTTGTGAGATCGTCTACACCACTAGCCAGGAACTGCTGGCAGACTTTCTTAGAGACAGAATTCTTCTGCGCAGGGGTGATTCACACGCGTATCATATCCTGGGACAAATATCGGGCTATCAACCGGCTCTTGTAACCCGGGGAATCAGCAGCGTCATTGTGGATGAAGTCGACAGCATTCTAATTGATCAGGCGGTTTCTCCACTGATCATTGCCGCACCGGGAGAAAATAAGTTTCTGGAAACACTGATATCAGAAGCTAATGACATCGTCAGGCATTTAGAGAAGCATACCCATTACAGCGTGTTTACAAAACAGAAGTACATCCAACTCAACCACAGTGGCATTGATAAAATTCTCAATGTGACGGCCGAGATGGCTGGTTTGTGGCAAAACAGTCGTAAAGCTATCGAGCTGGTTGAGCAGGCGATCAAGGCAAAAGAATTATATATACGCGATAAAGACTACATCGTTGAAGATGACAAAGTTATTATCGTCGATGAATTTACCGGCCGAAAAATGCCTGACCGATCATGGAGCCTGGGCTTACACCAGGCGGTAGAAGCAAAAGAGTCGGTTACGATTACCCCACCGAATGAAACCCAGGAAAGAATGAGCTATCAGAAATTTTTCCGTTTATTTGATCACACCTGTGGTGTTAGCGGTACGGTAAATGAAGTGGCTAATGAACTCTGGCATATATACCGACTCCCCGTTCTGAAAATTCCCAGACATAAGGCGTGTCAGCGAACGGTTCACACGGAAAAAGTGTTCAAAACAAAAGCCGAGAAGTGGCGCTTCTTAGTAGAACTGATTGAACAAACGCTGAATAAGCAACAGCCCCTACTGATTGGAACCCGAACGATTGATGACAGTGAGCAAATAGCCCACTTACTGGAGGCAAAAGGGCTACCTTATCAATTGCTCAACGCACGATACAGTGAGGAGGAAGCTGACATTATCAGTAAAGCTGGCTCGTGCGGTCGTATCACTATCGCAACCAATATGGCCGGCCGGGGCACTGACATTAAACTGGATACCGTAAGTTTTCATAATGGAGGGCTATTTGTCATTCTAACGGAGTTTCATGATAGCCCCCGCATCGATCGCCAGCTGGCAGGCCGCTGTGCCCGACAGGGCGACCCTGGATGTTATCTGGCGATCAGCAGTTTTGAAGACGAGCTCATCCAACAGGCTATTCCAACCTATATTAGGCGGATACTTTACAGCTGTTTAAATTCCAGTATCGGACAAAAAGCTGCCCTGATGCTGTTTGCCCGGGCACAGAGAAAAGCAGAGAAGCAGGCTTATCGTCAAAGGCAGTCTGTATTGAGCCATGATCTCCAAATGAAAAGCTCGTTAAGCTTTAATGCAGAGTATTAAGCTCAGTAGACATAAGTTTTCCCGCTTCTCTACAATCCGATTACGAGTACTATCTATACATCATTTTGTTGCCTGACTTACTGAATGAGTTCAAAAGAAAACTGATCAGCACTGCCACTGCAATCAAATTTGGCGACGTGTTCTTCACTGGTTAATGTGACAGGTGTGCCCTTCTGAGCATCCCACTCCAGTCCACACTCATGGCTATCAATGGTGCTGTAGATAAAGTCACTGCTGATCGTCATCGCATCGCCAGCCTGGCTGCAATCGAACTTGGCAACATGCTCGTTGCCATCGACCGTCATTGGTGTCCCCGCCTTTGCATTCCATTGAAGGCCACAGGAAGAACCATAAATATTGGCATACACGAAATTGCCTTTCACCAGCAGAGTGTCACTGTTCCCACCACAATCGAATTTGGCAATATGCTCACTGCGTTCCAGCGCTACTGGTGTGCCGGCATCGGCATCCCATTCAAACCCGCAACGAGCACTGCCGATGGTTGCATACATCCGTTGATGCGGCTCGATCGGTCCCAGAAGAGGAAAGCCATCAAGGTACCCCAGTAGATCACTGCCAATACCCAGATATTGCAAAATGGTGGGTACTATGAAGGTTTGTGCCGGTGTGTTGTACAGCCCATCAAAGTCCTGATTAGGAATTGAAGCAAATTGTTGGTATGCCTGACTCAACTCTTTATTAGAGGCGATAAACACCGTCTTCTCACTGCGTGTCTGGCTCCCATGACCATTACCGGTTATCGCATTCCTGCCATGGTCTGTGGTGACCAGCACCAGCCACTCTTCATTCAACACCTTTTCCCGCTGCTCAACTTCATCCAGTAACATACCCAGTCGTCTATCGCTGTCTATGATGGACTGATCGTACTCTACGCCCCAGCCATGAGAGTGACCGGCACCATCCGGTTCATCCAGGTGTATAAAAATAAAGTCCGGACTGCTATTCCTTAACACATCCAGTGTCAGATTCAGGCTTTTATCATCACCACCGCCTTCAGAGCGCGCGGCCAGCAAAGGCATATCATAGGGAAAATAGAGCGTATTAATGGTGCCCCAGGTTGAAAATGAATAGAGTTCTGCATCGTTATTGGCGTTATGAATCAAGCGAAAGATACTTGGCCAGTCTCGGTTTGCGGGCCCTGTATCGTTACTCTTAATCCCGTGCTTATTGACCCAGACACCCGTTAATATGGTACTCCATCCTGGCCCACTGCTGGTGTTCTGCTGGTTGAAGCGACCTTTAATACCACCAGCATAAGCTTTGGTGATGGTTAAACGGTCAAAGTTTGGGGTGGGCAGCCTGTGAATATGTTCAAACTGCACCCCATCAATACCTACCAGCAGCACTTTTTTATTATCTGCAAAAGTCTTTGATATGGCCGTTAGCCCAATCAGAAAGATCAGGCATCCCTGATTCAGTATTTTTTTTATCATTGCCTTATTCATTCGTGTTGTGAATAAGGTATTTATTTAATCTTCAATTTATGACGCTGGCGTTAATGTTTGATGACGTATTTATTGATCAATAATAGAATCAAGTTATCGTTTTTTTAAACACTAGGCTTTTCTTTATGCTGACTCATTTAAATATTTGTTCACTCGATTCTCGTTATACAAGAACAAAACAGCACAAGCCAGAAAGGAAAAGCTGCACCCAATCCAGGCGGTCAGGGAGACGCCAAACTCGGTTGGAGTGCCGTTACTGCTTCCGATAATCAGCAGAGACGGGAAAACCAGACTGGTCACTGAGCCAGCCAGCTTTACATTCAGGCTCTGTAAACCAAAGAAAGTCCCCTCTTTATGCTCACCTGTACGTCGAGTATCTGACAGAGTGATGTCGGTCATCATCGCAGCCGGAATAATACTGGTAATGGCAATAGGAATCGCCCCCAGGAAAACAATCAAGCCAGCCAGCACCATGGGATGGGCAACATCATTGGCCAGCGGAATCATGGAAAAAACCGAGCCTTCCAGAATGAGGGCAACGATATAAATGTTCTTTTTCGCATAGAACTTAGTCATTCTGACGACCAGAGGGTAGAGGGCAAAACTCATGGCAAACATACCGACCATCAAAGCGGTTGCCCACTGCTCAGAAAGCCCCAGCAGCATCGTTACGTAATAAACGGCTCCCGTTTCCAGAAAATAGGTTGCCATCAACGTCAGACAGTTAACCAGCACAAATACGGTAAAATCCCGGTTTTTCAACGCCTCCCCCATGGATTTGATGGCCCCTTCACTCGCCACCTGGCCACTGCAGTGCTTTTTCTCATCAATCACGAGAATAGGAACCAGCATGCAGAGGGCACCCATCAGGGCAAAGCTGACCACAATGATGCGCAGGGCATCCATTGGCGATACCCCCTGCCCCTCAAGCACTCCCTTGAAGAACCACAACGTTTGCCCCACACAGAAAGCCGCTCCCCAGGCTGCAGCACTCATGGTTGCAAGAAACACACGATCATCCGCCGTTTTACCCAGCTCCGGAATCAATGCACCATAAGGCATCACATAAAGTGTCATAAAGAAGTAAAACAACAGAACACTGGCCGCAACCCACAGAATATTCCATGTGGTCGCTGTTTCATCTGGTGGAAAAAAAGTAGTAATAGAGGTTAAAGCAAAGGGTACCAGTCCAACCATCATAAACAGCCGACGTCGCCCAAACCGACTTCTGGACCGGTCGCTCAGATTGGCAATAAACGGGCTGGATACCGCATCAAATACACGACTTAAAGCGGTTATGATGCCGAGAGCGGTAAGGCCCAGAAACAAAGGAATCCGTGGCAGTAATTCCGGGATTTCAGCCTTACCTTCAACAACAGGAGGAAAGTAAAAATAGCTAAGGACAATACCCATGGAGAACGCGGTTAACGTTGCACCAAAATGCCCCAGAGAAAACAGCACCAGTCGCCACCTTGGCAACCGTTGGGAATGAGTTAATTCACTGACACTGGAAACATCCATCATTCAACCTTACTTCCTGCTACTTACCTTTCCCAGGCGCCTAGGGCCTGTTGACGTTTTGTTGCGAGTTCAGCGGATCAGGGCGTGCCTATGGCGAGGCATTGCAGGAAGACTGGTTGCCTTTCAAAATGCCACAACGAAATCATAAGCGCGCCCTGACCCGCCCGAAGGGTGACCCAGAAAGCGCCATCTGCTTTTTCAGGCTTGCTTGATGTAGAATAACTACACGCTGCGCAAGCCTTTTGCGCATATGACGCTTTTCTGGGTCACTGAGCACGCAACGAAACGTCAACAGGCCCTAAGAATAATCAAGATTTCCTTTAAGCCCTTCACCATCGTCCTGTCTATCAGGAACATCATTCAAAAACTGGTTAACCCGGTCTTCGTCGTAAAACTTCAGCGCCAGGGCCGCCAGCAGGCAGAGCCCACCACCGACTATGACTGTGATAGAAGCTCCCGTCGCATAAGGTGTGCCACTGGCACTGCCAATAATCAACAGTGAAGGGAAGACAAGACTGGTCAATGAGATGGCCAGTTTAATATTGAAATTCATGGCACCGAAAAAGACACCCTCCTTATGACTGCCCGTGCGATTGCCATCCGAACGGGCAATATCAGCAAGGATAACCGTCGGCAGAATGCTGTTAATGGCGGTAGGAATTGCCAGCAGCAAAATAAGAATCCAACCTGTCAGAGCCGCATCGGGCAAAACAGTACACAGAGGAATCAGTGCCATTAGCAGGCCATGCAATACCAGTGCAAAAATTTGCATAGTACGTTTCTGGAAACGACGGGTTAACTTCACGACAAATGGGTAACAGGCAAAGCTGCAGACAAACATGACAATCATGACCAATGACGCTGTGGATTCACTCATCCCCATCAAAATGGTCACGTAGTAGATAGCACCGGTTTCCAGAAAGAATGTGGCCATGCACGTTAGCAGATTGGAGAGCGTAAACATGCGAAAATCCACATTGGAAAAAGCGGACTTCATGGCACTGAATACATGTTCCGAGCACTGATTACCATCGCAGTATTTCTTCTCATCAATAACCAGCACCGGGACAGCCATGGCCAGTGCACCCACAATAGAGAAAAAGATGGCACACATTCTGATAGCGGTCATGGCATCAAACCCCATGGACTCCAGCTCACCCTTCAAGGCCCAGATTGACTGACTGAAAGCAAAGGCCAGTGCCCAGGCAATGGAGTTACAGGTTGCAATAAAAACCCGGTCATCGGAGGTTTTCCCAAGCTCAGGAGTGAGAGCGCCATAGGGAATGCAGTACATGGTCATAAACAGGTAAGCCAGCAGAGCACAGACTGAGACCCAGATAACGTTCAAGGTACTGGAGGCATAATCGGGTGGCCAGAAGACCAGAGCCGTTGTCAGTGCAAAAGGCAGTAATGCGGAAGCCATAAATACACGACGGCGACCAAACTTATGAGTCGAGCGGTCACTCATATTGGCAATAAGTGGGTCGGTTATGGCATCAAAACAGCGGGAAAGGGCAAGAATAATACCAAGGACTGTTAGCCCCATCAGTACCGGTGCCCGTGTGATCAGTTCAGGTATGGGAGTAGTACCCTCCACCTCTGGTGGAAAGTAAAAGTAAGTAATCACTGAACCAAAACTGGCCGCAGCCAGCATCCAGCCAAAATTCCCGAATGAAAAAAGCACCAGTCGCCATCTCGGAACCCGGTTATTGATATCCATTACACTCCCCCAACCTACCGGTACAACCGGACTCTCTTTTATTATTATTCTTCACATCTGTTTACTGAGGTGTTATCAGGCTTTCTGGAACCATGGCAATGGTGATTTTTTCCGAGTAAGACATGACTCCGTTCTCAAACAGAACAGCCACATCACCATTGGAGAGTGTACCAAGGTCGGAGTAACCGGCAGCGCCAGGATAGACAGTAACACTGTTCTTCCAGCTGTTACCCTGATCCTCACTGTATCGAACGGTCATATTAACCCGTGCCCGGGTATTGGCCGGATTGGCAAAGAGTAAACCTTTTTCGCCATATCCCTCAACGGAAGCCTGGCAAACCGGCGTGAGCAAAGACAGATCCTTTTCTGCCTCCAGCCAGTTTATCCCACCGTCAGAAGACGTACTCACCCAACGTCCATTAGGGGCAGGTGCCCGACCCAGGGCTGCATGCTGACGGGTATTCATATAAATACGACCATCGGCCAGTTCAGCAATGGCCGTTTCATCACCGGTATTGAGTGGCTCACTGGTCTGCCAGGTATTGCCATGATCATCACTGAACAGAACCACAGCCTGGTTGGCACGGCCTTCAACCTTCTGGTTCAGATAGCCCGGAATAATCAGACGCCCTTTCGCTGGATTCTGCTGTTTCTGGATACCATGCCCAGGCCCGAAAATCAGCCCCTTAAAGGGCAGCACTTCACGATCACTCCAGGTCAGGCCACCATCACGGCTGGTGATCATCACTGGCCAATGCTGCCTGGCTTCGTTACTGATATTGTGGGCAAGATGAACAATGCCGGTCTCCTGGTCAAAGGCCGGTGTGGGGTTGCCGCATTTACCCCGCTTATTATTGTCCTCATAGGTGCAGACGACATTCAGCTGGCTCCAGCTCTTACCCCAGTCCTTACTGACTTTGGTCACCAGATCAATAACACCGGTATCCAGAGCGGCATCGCGGCGGGCTTCAGCCACCCCAATCAAGAGGTCAGACTTCAGTTGTTCGCCATTACCCAGCTGACTGCCTGCTGGAACCACCAGCAATCCGGGAATCCGGTAGATGGCGTAACCATCAACACCGCCCACAAAGAGATCCTGAACATCACTCAACTCATCATTATATTGCGGGTTATTGACCCAGTTCAGAGACCCCATCAATGGCCAGCCCAAAATGGCAATTAGTCCTACGGTTGCCGTGTTTTTCAATATTGCCTGATCATTTCGGTGGCGAGGCAACGCAGAAAACAGCATGGCGATGGCTAAAAAGCCCCAGGCAACACCCAGTGCCGCAATCACTTCATCAAAAATACTGACCGGCTGGTAATAGTCGAAAACAGTACTGTCGAGAAACACGATAACCAGAAGAGCGGCGGTTGCCAGAAAAGACAGAGAATAAAAAAAAGGTTTTACCCGTCTACTCTCTGGGTCTGATCGTTTAGCCCACAACCGGGTGACCAGACGAACCGATGCAATGGTGTAGATAAGGCCATAAATCACAGCTATGGCAGTAATCAGCCCAAATGCTGTCAGCCCCGGGGCATTAAACTTCAGGAACAGAAAGAGAAAAGTCAGCAGCCCCAGGCTGCTGACACTGATAAAAACAGCGGTGATTCTGGAAAGAAACACAGTCAGGTTACTCCATTTTATTCTTATTATTTTCAGGGCCTGTTGATGTCTTTGTACGTAATCTGTACGTCAGAGTAAAAACATACAGGCCGAGATCTCAGGCAATGGATTCCGTCATTTCACCCTGAGAAGGCGTCTCATCCTGTTCATCATCCAGATGACGGTTAACCCGTTGCTCATCATAAAACCTCAACGCCAGTACAGCGACAAAACAGAGGCCCGCACCCACCAGCGCAGTGAGCGAAACCCCAAAAGTGCTGGGAGCCCCATCGCTGCTGCCAATAATCAGCAACGAGGGAAAAATCAGGCTGGTCACTGATGTGGCCACCTTGATGTTGAAATTCATGGCACCAAAGAACACCCCCTCCTTATGACTACCGGTGCGGTTGCCATCAGACTTGGCAATGTCCGCCATAATGGCGGTTGGCAGAATACTGTTAATGGCGGTCGGTATGGCCAGTAACAGAATAATCACCCACCCCGTCAACGCGGCATCCGGCAGGACAGTACACAGGGGAATCAGTGCAAACAGAAGACCATGCAGTGCCATGGCAAACATCTGCATATTTCTTTTGGCAATCCGACGGGTCAGTTTCACGATAAAGGGGTAGCAGGCAAAACTGCAGCCAAACATCACAATCATAATCAGTGAAGCTGTTGCCTCACTCATTCCCATTAGCATGGTGACATAATAGATAGCCCCGGTTTCCAGAAAAAACGTCGCCATAAAAGTCGCGACATTAGCCAGTGAGAACATGCGAAAATCAGGATTAGTAAATGCTGACTTCATGGCACCAAGTACAGGCTCTGAGCAGGTGTTTCCATCACAGTACTTGCTTTCATCAATGGCCAGAATCGGCACCAGCATGGCCAGGCCACCCAAGACCGCAAACAATCCTGCACAGACCCGGATTGCCATCATGGCATCCATACCTGAGGATTCCAGCGTATCTTTAATCACCCACACCAGCTGACCACAGGCAAAAGCCAGAGCCCAGGCAACCGAGTTAACCGTAGCAATAAATACCCGATCCTCAGACGTTTTACCCAGCTCGGGAATCAACGCGGTATAAGGCATGACATACATGGTCATAAACAAGTAAGCGAGAATGCCAAAAACAACCACCCAGACGGCATTCAAGATCGTAGGGGACGTATCAGGAGGGGTGAACACCAGAACAGAACAGATGGCAAAGGGGATCAGGGAAATTGCCATAAATATACGACGGCGACCGAATTTATGTACTAAACGGTCACTCATATTGGCGATCAGGGGGTCGGTGATCGCATCAAACAGCCGGGATACCGCCAGTATCAGGCCAAGCACTGTCAGCCCCATAAAAACGGGCGCGCGGTTGATTAACTCCGGTATCGGCTCGACGCCCTCTACAGTGGGTGGAAAATAAAAGTAATTAATGACTGACATAAAACAGAAGGCAGTCAGCATCCACCCAAAGTTGCCAAAGGAGAATAATACCAGCCGCCAGCGCGGCACCCTGCCTACTGCTTTCATATTTTCTCCCCCATCACTCCATAATGTGAATTTTTATCATGTTTTTATCATATACCAGAGAAATCTCGTGAAACAACCATGATTCTCTGAAACCGCATACCGTTGCCTTCCTCTCCTTTTGAAACAATACAGGATTGGCCAGTTAAATAAACACTGAACCAATGAAGGCTTTCATATTATCCCGGATGCTGTTTAAATGAGCACAAACAATAAAAATGAAAAAAATTCAGTTTTTAACAATACAAAGACTGATCGATTGCTGATGGAGCCCTACCATGAAGCTTGTTACCACATTGATTACCAGTTTTACATTCGCCCTCCTCTCCTTTACTGCCCATGCAAACCAGCTCAGCGCTGGCTACGAGCTGGAGAGTCAGTGGATTCAGGCACTTCAGGAAAGTGATACGGATAAGAGAGTCGCTGAACTTGAACGGGTACTGGAAGAAGCAACTCAGGCACTGATCGCAACACCAGACGACGTAGAGCTGTTAATTGTTAAAGCCAATAGCAACCTTGAAATTGCCAATGCCCTCAACAGTGTAAAATCATTGGGTTATTTAAAAGAGGGCAAAAAGGATCTGGAAAAAGCCATCGAGCTCTCGCCAATGGCACTTGATGGCATGGCAGAAGCGAGCCTGGCATCCGCACTCTACTGGGCACCTGGCTGGCCACTTTCTTATGGTGATAAAAAAGAAGCTATCGAGTTGTTTGATGAAGCGCTCACCAGAAACCCTGACAGCCTGGAGCTATTGACTCAATACGGATACATCATGAGCCTTAATGGTGAAGGTGACCTCGGTAAGGCCAGGTCTCTGTTTGAATCAGCATTGCAACAGATCGAAGCAACAGAACAACAGGGAAGAACAGTATTCGCGCAAATCCGGAAAAAGGACATTCTTTCGGCTCTCGAGAGCATAGAAAACCAATAACGGAGACACCTGATGTCCGGCAAGTGGTCTGCCGAGAAGGCACAGCAGTGGTATTCAGCGCTGCCCTGGCTGCGGGGGTTCAACTACCTTCCCAGAACAGCCGTCAACTGGACCGAACTCTGGCAGGGACTCTCTTTTGACCCTGCCACCATTGACCAGGAGCTTGGCTGGTCAACAGCCATCGGTTACAACACACTCAGAACCAACCTGCCTTTTATTGTCTGGAAGCATGACCGGGATGGGTTGATCCAGCGTATCGACCAATTCCTGAACATTGCCGAAAAACATGGCATATACGTCATGCTTTGCCTGATGGATGACTGTGGATTCTCCGGTGATGAACCTTACCTTGGTCCACAGAAACCACCGATTCCGGGTATCCATAACAGTCAGGCTGCTGCCAGCCCCGGCCGAAAAGTGGTTAAAGACAAACGTCAGTGGAAAGAAGTTGAAGCCTACATTCGGGATATTATTTCCACATTCCGGAACGATAACCGGGTTCTACTTTGGGACCTGTACAATGAGCCTGCGAATTCTGCAGTGTTCGGACGATTTAACTGGAAGCTGATAGACCCCAGACTGACATCCCATGCAACGGAATTATTAGAACAGGCCTTTGTCTGGGCACGGCAGGAATCGCCAACGCAGCCACTGACGGCAGGCGCCTACGAAGTGGGCACCACGGTCAATGTTAAACTGCCACTGGTAGGCAATATCAGTCTAGATTACCTGCTGACAGGACAAAAAGATCCTTTTTACCACCGTCGATTTGACCGACTGGCCCTGGAGCTCTCTGACATTATCAGTTTCCACGCTTATGTTTCCGCTGACAAAATGCAGAGCATCATTCACTACCTTGACGAGAAATATCAGCGCCCACTGCTCTGCACTGAATGGCTGGCCCGCCATGTTGGCAGTCGTCTCGAAGAACAGCTTCCAATCTTTAAATCACACCGTGTCGCCTGTTACCAGTGGGGATTGGTGAATGGTCGTACACAGACACACCTGCCCTGGACAGATATCCGGGTATCTGGTAAAGAAAAAGATCTATGGTTTCATGATCTGCTTAAACCGGATGGCACGGCTTATGATGAAAAGGAAGTTGAGCTGATTCGGTCATTGACCCATGAAAAAGTCACTGAGACTGCCTAAGTAGAAGGTTTATAAAGCCTGACCCACAGTCAGGCACGTTCTAAAGTCATAAGACCGGCAGGCACTTCAAGGGCACCTCTCTGCCGAATCTGTTGCTGCAGCCAATAGCCTGAATTTTTAATGGTTCTCTTACCCGACTCATAGTCAACATGAACCAGGCCAAAGCGGGTACTGAAGCCTTTCGCCCACTCAAAGTTATCCAGCAATGACCAGGCAAAATAACCACGGACATCAGTACCTTCCTGCCTGGCTTTCAGCACTTCATGGATATGGGACCGCAAGTAACTGATACGAGGCTGGTCGTTAACAATGCCATGATCAACCTTGTCAAAATAGGCCGCCCCATTCTCGGTAATATAAACGGGAGGATTGCCATACTCCGCTCGCATCAATGTCAGCAGTTCATTAAAACCTTCAGGGTAAATTTCCCAATCCATAGCCGTATATCGATAGGGGTCTGGCTCTGGCCTTCTGGCAACAAACGTGCCTCTTAACCCTGGAACAAGCCGGTTACCTCTGACAAATTCACGGCTGTAATAGTTGAGTCCGGTAAAGTCGGTGGGTGTCTGGATAATATCAAAATCGCCTGGGTTTACCGGTGGCCGAAACCATCGAAAGCGCTGCCATAAAACCTCTGGATAATGCCCCTTGAAGATTGGGTCAAATGCAATACCGTTCATAAAGGCATTGGCCGTCTTTGCTGCCTCCAGGTCAATAGCCCGGCTACCTTTGGTATGCATAGGGGTATAACTGAGGGTAAGACCTGCCTTTGCTGTAGAGTCTTCGCTGCGTATGGCCTGCATGGCCATACCATGTCCAACAAGAATATGGTGCATAGCTCGCCAGAAAGTCCAGGGATTGCGCTTACCGGGAGCATGATGGCCAAACAGATGACCAAACGTAGCGTGCTCCCATGGCTCATTGACCGTAATCCAGTGTTTTACACGGTCACCAAAATGATTAACAACGGTTTTTGTGTAGTCGGCAAAATGGTAACAGGTCTCCCGCCCGGCAAAACCACCGTACTGCTGGTACAGCGCTTCTGGTGTATCCCAGTGAAACAGCGTAGTGAATGGGGTAATGCCTGCCTCAAGCAGTGAATCGATCAACCGGTCGTAAAAGGCCAGCCCTTTCGGATTTATCCTGCCCTTTCCTTCCGGAAAGATTCGTGACCATGAGATGGAAAAACGATAAGCATCCAGCGAAAGCTGATCCATGATGCCAACATCTTCCTGATAACGATGGTAATGATCACAGGCGGTATCGGCATTATGGCCGTGATCAATGTTACCAGGCTGGTGACAAAACGTATCCCAGATACTGGGACCCCGCCCATCTTCTCTGACAGCACCTTCAATCTGATAGGCCGCGGTTGCTGCGCCGATCAGAAAGTCCCTGGGAATATTGAGATGATCCATTGGTAAACCGCACGGTCAGAGAATAAAAATATGAATAAAATTCATCATCTGACCATGGCAGTTTAATGTCAACCAAAACCTGAAAAAAATTCAGCTTTATTGATAGGCAGGCAAATAGCCTCCATGGGCTTCAATCAAATCATCACAAAGGTTGGTAATCTGATCCATTGTCAACTCCGCTGCGGTGTGTGGATCCAGCATGGCGGCATGATAAATATAATCACGCCGACGTGTGAGTGCCGCTTCAATGGCCAGGTCCTGAACATTAATATTGGTTCTGCTCAATGCTGCCAGCTGGGGAGGCAAGGCACCAGCAACGGTCGGGGTAATGCCGTTCTGGTCAGCAAGGCAGGTGACTTCTACTACCGCATTTTCAGGCAAATTAGTAATCAGCCCTCTATTCAGGACATTTCCCCCGAAAGTATATGGGCTCCCCGTTTCCATCGCTTCCAGCATATAGGATGCGTATTCTTCAGAGCGGGTATGCGGCAGCGCCTCACCTTTCCTCCAGGCACTCAACAGCCCTTGAACCTCATTGGCAGTATTTTCATCCAGCAATGTCATCAACTGGGCTTCCATCTCTTCCGTCAGCATGCCCCCCAATGCCGCCTCAATCCCTGTCCACAGGTGCTCATATTCCTCACAGCGTCGTGGATACTCATCCAGCGGGATATTAAAGCGATCAATCAACTCTGGGGCCGTCGATTTAATGAAATAAGGAAGGTATTCTGCATTATGCTCACTGGACTCTGTGACGTAATAACCAAAACGCTTCATCATTTCATAGCGAACCATGTCATTATGCTTTCCGGCTTTGCTGCGAGCCTCCGCCAGGCGCTTGATCTCTGGATAGAGATCCTCCCCGTTATGTGACACTTCCAGTAGCCACGCCATATGGTTGATACCGGCGATTTTCCACTTTACCCCGCTTAACGGAATATCCAAGGGTTTCAGCAGCTCAGGAACGCAGCACTGGACACTGTGACACAGGCCCACCGTTTTAACATCCGTTGCCCGAAGCATGGCACCGGTAACCATTGCCATGGGGTTGGTATAATTAAGCAACCATGCGTCAGGACAAAGTTCCTCTATATCCCTGGCAATATCCAGCATCACGGGTATGGTTCGTAAGCCACGGAATATGCCGCCTATACCCAGCGTATCCCCAATGGTCTGCCTGAGGCCGTATCGGGATGGAATTTCAAAATCAATGACGGTTGATGGCTTGTAACCACCGACCTGAATGGCATTAAAAACATAATCAGCACCTTTAAGGGCTTCCCGGCGATCCAGGTGAGTCGTAATGGTTGCTTTCGAGCCAAAGGTACGGCTGATCGCCGTCATAATCTGAGCTGTCTGCTCAAGGCGCTTGGGATCTATATCATGCAGTGCGAAATGGCTATCTTCCAGGGAAGGGCTCGCCATACAGTCGCCCAGAAGATTTTTGGCAAAAACCG
The DNA here is from genome assembly GCF_965196975.1 of Endozoicomonas sp. NCBI lineage: Bacteria > Pseudomonadati > Pseudomonadota > Gammaproteobacteria > Oceanospirillales > Endozoicomonadaceae > Endozoicomonas > Endozoicomonas sp. The sequence continues at coordinate 463,542 of NZ_OZ239981.1, read as the reverse complement.
TGCTGCCAGCACCAATCATAGTAATTTTTGGCATGGAGTCCCTCCACCGAATTAAACGACATTTTTTAATTATTATCTGTGTCTGGTAATAAGTAGCTGAGGATATGGAATCATATATTTCTGGCTACTTGGACAGGTACTATGCAAGGCACAACGGAGGGAGCATAGCCGTAGCTATGTGACCGGCGTTGTAACGAAGCAGAGTGGCTGAACAAGGAGTCAGGATATATGATTCCATATGCTCAGCTACTTACTATAAGCGGTTAGTGGATCACTCAGAATGGTGGAATGTCGGAAGATGTTGGCAAAAAGTCAGAATAATTACAGATCCAGCCCTCCTGAAACCCATCACTATTTTGAGAAAGCCCCCTTTCCCTCTCAGGATATTATTCTCTACCACTGCGGCGAGCATGAGCGCTCACTCAACCGCAATGAAACCTGCCAACAAGAGCACTTTTTGATTCATATTGTGTATCAGGGTGAGGGGCGATTCTGGCCCAACACTTCAGTGGACAGTGAACCTGTACTGATCAAAGCCGGGGATATTTTTCTGATCCCTCCTGGCACCAAAGCAATCTATCAGGGTGATAACAGTAACCCCTGGTCATACTGCTGGTTGGGAATACAGGGGCAGATGGCTGAAGCAGCCCTGGAACTTGCTGGCTTTAACAGCCAGCAGCAAACCCTCCATTACCCAATGACGATCATTCACTCAATAATAGAGGCAATACAGTCACTGATTCTCAGTTCTGAAGAGCATTCTGTTAACCCCCTGGAAAAATTAAGCCAGGTATATCGAATTTTGGGGTTGATGTGTCAGGCAACAAAACAGGTCCAGGAAAATCCAGCTGGAGGCCGCAGCAAATCGTATCTGGATCAAGCCCATGCTTTTATCAGTAATCACTATTACCGGAAGATTTCACTGGATGATATTTCGGGAGAGATCGGTATTACACGAAAACATCTGAGCAGCCTGTTTCGTGAGAAATACGGGCAGTCACTGAAAAACTACCTGACCACATTCCGCATGCGAAGGGCCTGTGAACTGCTAAGGCAGCAGCCACCTTTACCGGTGGATACCGTGGCTTCATTGGTTGGCTACGAGGATGTTCATGGGTTTTCCAAAATGTTCAGAAAGTACATGACCGTTTCTCCCAGTCAGTACCGGGAGAAAAGTAAATGTATTGAGTCCATCTGTAGTGGGATATTGAAGTGAAGAATTATTTCCAGGTAAGCAAAAGGCCCATGCTGCGCAGCAGGTGCTTAAACGACTCATGAAGCTTTTTGCCCTCTTCATCACCAGCCATAATGCACAGACGGACCGCATTTCCTGCCAGGTGAGTCATCAGCAGCGCGTAGCTTTCCAGTTCGGGAAGTTTGTCTTTATGAACAAAAGGCGATAAGGCATCCATGATGATTTTTGCCGACTCTCGACTGACCTGAAGTTCGCTGTTCTCAACGATCTTATCCGACGCCAACCCATACCAGATATCGGTAATCACCGGCTCTGATTTATACCATTCATAGTACTCATCCAGCATATCCTGCAGCGCCTGAAAGCCCTCTTCCAGACTTTGAATACCTTCCAACCGTTGAATGATCAGATCATTGGTCGTGCTGATGTAACGTTCATCCAATGCCTGAATAATCGCCCGTTTATTGGGAAAATACTGATAGATCGAGCTTGGTGTTACGCCGGCACGCTCAGCCAGTTCATGAATCTTAAGGCCGCTGGTCCCTTTTTCACTGACAATATCACGTGTTGCGTTAAGAATCGCATCTACCCTGGAGCGACTACGCTCCTGACTGGGATTTCTTCTTTTCTGCCGACTTTTTGCAGGGGCAATGGTTTCACTCATAAACGTTTCAGCCTGAATAAATAACCAAGCCCTTTATGACCAAGGGCTTCAGGGCAGTCAAACTATCCAGCTTAATAGAGCTGCAACAGCTCATATCCTGACTGACCGAATAATCAAATCAGAAAAGAATATATCACAGATCCACCTTCTATTTTTACTCCAGACAGACTGCCTGTTCAGACTTTTCATGTCGCATTGAGGCCTGGCTCTGTTTAGAGACCTGTATACGCTGTTCAACCACACCAAAGCGCTCATTTCGAATGCGGACAATGGCTTCTCCGGAAACCCCGGTTGTCCTGACCCAGAAAGCAATACCACCACCCACCAGTGAAATACTTTTCGGGCCAATCACATCAACCGGCCCTTCGGTTTCGATATTAAGCGTATCGCTGGCGTAGGTCAGCACATTATCTCCCTCATCAAGGCAGCGAATTACAAAACGTGTTGTGTCGTAGGTTTCATCTTCCAGAAGTTCAACATCATCAACCTGAACATCCAGTCGCTGCTCAAAGGATTGCTGACAGCTTTGCGTACATACCAGCTCACTGCCCCGATAGCCTTCGATACGGAAAGTGGTTGCTGAATCCCCCCAGCCACCGACGTATTTGCCATAGAGGGCAACCCCATCACTGAGCTTCATACGGTTCTTTTTCAACAGATAGAGCATCTTCAGCTTGCTGAACAGCGAAAGTCCTTCCAGCCCAACCCTGCTGACCTCAATTAACAGTGACTTCATCAGGCGACAATCCGATTTACTGAAAGACTCATTCTCTTCAATCAGGTTACCAATAAAGTTATCAATGATAATGGGCGGATTAGGTATATGGGGATACTGCTCCCTGGACGGATAAAAAGTCTCAATATAGTGATCGTTTTTATACAGTTTGATGTAATCGCAGTTCGTAAACACATGAACATCGCTGAGCTCGCTGCCTGGGTAGTCCCCCATTCGCATATTGCTGAGTACTTTCAGATACGGTGTTTGACTCTGCTGGGAAGCGTAGGTGGCCGCGGCATATTTTGGAATACGGAACATATCCATAACGCCGTGATAACAGATCCGGTCACCACTGCCAAAATCTTTGTGGGTATTGTAATCAAACATACACCAGCCAATGGCCCCACCAATACCATCATCCCCATACATGGCATCCAACACCCTCAGGTGTCGGAGCGCATGCTCAAGACGGTGCTCCTGGGAGTCAAACTGCTTGGTGGGAAACATATGGCCGTTGTGCTCTGTCACCAGATAAGGCGCATCGAAGCCAATAACGTCTTTTGGCCGGTCGAGGCCATGGGCTTTACCGTTATGCACAAAATCGTTGAAGGTATAGACATCCTCGATCAGATTACTGTCTTTACGGCACCGTACACCGCCCGTTGGCCGGGTATCATCCAGTGATTTAGCCAGACGATTGGTTGCCTGATAAAGCGCGTCACAATCCTCTGACTCATTGATCCGGACGCCCCAGATAAAGATACTGGGCCTGTTCCAGTCCTTTTTTATCATCTCCTCAACATGCTGCAGGGTAATATCCCACCACTCGCCTTTCTCACCAATGTGCTGCCAGCCGGGAATTTCATCAAACACCAGCAAGCCCAGTTCATCGCACCGATCAAGAAAGTGATTGCTTTGCGGGTAGTGAGAAAGACGAACCGTGTTCAGCCCCAGTTCCTGCTTGAGTATCTCAGCATCCTTCTGCTGCGCACGTTTGGGCATGGCATAGCCAACATAAGGGAAAGACTGATGACGATTAAGACCGCGAATTTTCAGACGGTTACCATTCAGGAAGAAGCCGTCATTTTTAAACTCAACCTGACGAAAACCAAACCGGAAAGACGATTGATCAATCAAGTGACCATGGTCATTTATTTTAACGTCAAGCATATAGAGATTAGGGTTTTCGGTATCCCATAGCTTCACACCACTAATAGCCTGCTGAATATTGAGCTGTTGATAACTGTCCTCCGTCAGATCAACCGTTTCCTGAAACGTCAGAACGGGTTGATCTTCTTTGAGTACCGAAAACTCCAGATTAACCGTGGAGGTGCGTTGAGCAAAGTTGGTCAGATAGAGGTCTAGATCAAGAAGTTTCTCTGAGCTGAGCACATGACGGGTACGGACATGGCAGTTTTCTACAATCACCTGTTCAGTAAATTCCAGCCAGACCTCCCGATAGATACCGCCATACGTCAGATAATCCACCACATAGCCAAAAGGAGGAATTTCCTTTCTCTCACTGGAGTCAACATAAACCACCAGTTGGTTGTCTGCGCCGTACTTCAGGTATCGTGATACATCGGCTTTAAAAGGGGTATATCCACCCTTATGCTCCATCAGCTGATGGCCATTCAAAAAGACCTTTGCGTAGGTCATCACCCCTTCAAAGTGGAGAATGGCAGGCTTGCCCTTAAGCTCACTCTCAACATAAAGCGACTTTCGATAGCAGCTCTCAAACTGGTAACGCTTTTCATCAAAGTTGTTATAAGGCAGCTCTGTATTGGCATGAGGAATCTGAACAACCTCAAATTTACTGTCGTCAAAGCCAGAGTCGACAAATTCCTGCCTGAACTCGGGACAGTACTTCCAGTCAAAGTTAAGGTGTCTCACTTCTCTCATGGTACAAACCTGCCTTGGATTTATTCTTATTACCTGTCCACTGACGGACATACCTTTTGACCATCCACTTCAGTTGAAGTAAACAACGTCGGTCAGTACGAACCCACACTATTAGAGCCGAGTGCTCGTTAAAGCTCGAAGCTCTTATTGAACAGGGCTTTAATATCAGGGATAAAAGCAACGAGATCAACCAAAACGTGAATTTTTTTCACGTTTTGGTTGAATAAGTAATAGCAGAGGGATTAATGAAAGACTCTGGTTTTTTCGCTTAAAAGGTCAGTTTTTTGTTTAACAGAGAAATACTTCTTTTCAAAAATAAGCACCGAGAGTACTGAAAAATTTGATACTCTCTATTGCTTATTTCTCTCTGAACTCTTCCTTTAACCGCACGTTTAATCTGAACTTACCATTTAATTGCAATGCCTCAAGGCTCATGGAGAGATTATCTCCAGTGAAAGGCACACGAGGGAACCCGTTAAATATATCCCACTCTGTTGGTGGGAAATTTTTGCTATGAATGTAGTTCACCACGTCAGCCGCAGTATGCGTAGGCAAAAAGTAACGTGCAGGCAGCAGATTTGGAGCGGTACCACCCGAAATTTGAAAGTGAATTTCCACTGCTCCCGGAGTATCAGGGGGAACATCATCTTTTACTCTCTCAGAAGCCACTCTTAAAGCGTTTTCGGCCTCTCTTCGAGCGTTTTCGGCCTCTCTTCGAGCGTTTTCTTGGGCGTCTCTGATAAGTTGCTGCGCATGTTCACGTTCTAACTGCAGCCTACGCTCTTCAGCTTGCCTTTCCTCCATCACTGGAACCATATGAGTTCTAAAATCACGGACCAGACCAAGTAAGGCTTCTTCATCGCGAGAGCGAATATCAAAAAATGTCCTCGTCGAAACAGTCCAGGTTTCAAGGAATCGGGAAAATTCAGGACCATTGATATCTGATTTTTCTTGTTGACTGAGCCCCAAACCATTAGCCTCTGTAACGTTTATGGCTACTTGCTCAACCGTAAAGCCTATTTCATTCCCCTGCCGCAATTGCTCGGTTACAATGTGGTCGTTAATGTTAAGCCTGAGATTAAAATCGATTTGAGGACGCGCTGGCTGATCAGAATTTACAGTCCTCCCAGAAGTTGGAGTTGAGTTTGCCAAAACGCGCCTAAGCGCTTCATCCTCATTAACATCCTGAAATCTTTGAAGACCCGCAGCATTGGGGTTTACACGTGGACGAACCACTGGCTCTTCACGAGTATTGCGCGCAAAAAGGCAGGTATTAATTTTATTGCAGACAAAAGCACAAGCATGATAAGTGGCTGAGCCAACAGTACAGGCAACTTTCCGAGTCGCCCATAATGCTATTAATGGCAGGTTACAGAACCCCAAAGGAGGTCTTTCTGGTGGAAAAACGGTATCGAAAGCTGCTTGCACTGTGAGTTCCCTCTATTAAGTTATTTATTCCACGTTTTGACCCATCCGCATTCCTCAAGTTCCTTAATCAGATAAAAAAATAGACATCCGTACAAGATAAATGAACATTCGGCTGGCACTCTTAAAGCCAAAGGGTTCCCACTCCTCTGGAACATCCTGAGAAATATCTTTGTAACTATTCAGCACCCTTCATATAAATCTGGAATTTTCTGATTTTTCGACCATCATCTTATACTCAATTTTTCTAACAAATCTCCAGTATGGAACCAGACTTCCCAGCTACTCCGTTTACCGAAGCTCTCCTTAAAGAGAATGAAGAGCTTCGGACCGAGAATGCGCTTTTACGGGAACGTTGCAGCGAACTGGAAGAAAGGGTTAATAAAAACAGTCAAAACAGTAGTAAGCCACCATCGTCAGATGGTTATCAAAAGCCCAGTAAAAAAGGGAGTGATAAAGGTGATACATCTTCCAAAGAAGCCCCCTGCTCCTCACAGGAAACACCGAACCCCAAAAGCCTTAGACCATCTTCAGGCAATAAACCAGGTGGCCAGAAAGGTCATCAAGGCTCTTGTTTGAGACGTGTCGCCTTACCCGATTATGTCAGGCATCTGAAGGTTGAAAAATGTTGCTGTTGCCAGTCTTCGCTTATCGATATTAAACCCACCAAATACATTGAGCGACAGGTTTTTGATCCAGGTAGACCCGGAGAATTTGAAGTTACCGCGTACTGGGCAGACGTTAAAGTATGTCCTTGTGGTAAACGGAACACCGCTGAGTTTCCCCAAGGAGTGAAAGCCGCTGCTCAATACGGAGAAGTGACTCAGGCAATGGCTGTTCATTTAAACCAGTATCACTTCATCCCATATCACCGGGTGTCTGAGTATTTCAATACTATTTATTGCATGAGTGTCAGCGCAGGCTCTGTTGCCAATTTTGTTGCCTATACCCATGAGAACCTGGCCTCTACTGAGCAGAGTATCCGCGATGCTTTACAAGAAAGTCCGGTTGCAGGAGCGGATGAAACTGGCATGCGGGTTGACGGTTCACTGTGGTGGTTACACATTATGCGAGATGACCAATGGACGCTTTACTACCTCTCAGAAAGGCGAGGTTGTGAAGCAATGGATGCAATGGGCATCCTGCTGACTTTTGCAGGCATTCTGGTTCACGATCATTGGAAGTCCTACTTTGCCTATGCGGCAGTGCATGTGCTTTGTAATGCCCATCATCTGAGAGAGCTTCAGGGAGTTGTCGATAGGGATGCGAATAAGCTGGCTCTGCGGCTGATGAAATTGCTTACGCTCTCCTGGCACTTCTGCAAGAAATACAAAGCAGCCGGTCTGACTCAAATGCCTGGTGCAATACAGCTTCGCATTGAGACGATATACGACCAAATCCTTCAAAGGGCTCTCACGAAGGAAACCGCTTATATGGAAAAACAACGACAGGTGCTTGGACGTAAGAAGGTCAGGAATACCAAGGCCTACAACCTGTTCAAAAGGCTTATTGAGTTGTAACTATTCAGCACCCAGCAAAGGCGTATTGTTGTAATTTCGAACCGCTTTAAGAAGCGCCTGAAATATGTTCAACCCCTGCTTTTTAGCAGATGATAAATAGCTTCGGATTCGGGTAAACATGGTACCTCCGTCTTCGCTTCTGAAGCAGCCTGAGATCTTCTGCTTAAGTTTGGCCATCCTGGCATCACGTTCACTGCCATTGTTATCGAAGGGAATTGAAAAGTCCGACATGAAGCGCAACGTTTCAACCTTAAACTCAATAAGCCTTTTGAACAGGTTGTAGGCCTTGGTATTCCTGACCTTCTTACGTCCAAGCACCTGTCGTTGTTTTTCCATATAAGCGGTTTCCTTCGTGAGAGCCCTTTGAAGGATTTGGTCGTATATCGTCTCAATGCGAAGCTGTATTGCACCAGGCATTTGAGTCAGACCGGCTGCTTTGTATTTCTTGCAGAAGTGCCAGGAGAGCGTAAGCAATTTCATCAGCCGCAGAGCCAGCTTATTCGCATCCCTATCGACAACTCCCTGAAGCTCTCTCAGATGATGGGCATTACAAAGCACATGCACTGCCGCATAGGCAAAGTAGGACTTCCAATGATCGTGAACCAGAATGCCTGCAAAAGTCAGCAGGATGCCCATTGCATCCATTGCTTCACAACCTCGCCTTTCTGAGAGGTAGTAAAGCGTCCATTGGTCATCTCGCATAATGTGTAACCACCACAGTGAACCGTCAACCCGCATGCCAGTTTCATCCGCTCCTGCAACCGGACTTTCTTGTAAAGCATCGCGGATACTCTGCTCAGTAGAGGCCAGGTTCTCATGGGTATAGGCAACAAAATTGGCAACAGAGCCTGCGCTGACACTCATGCAATAAATAGTATTGAAATACTCAGACACCCGGTGATATGGGATGAAGTGATACTGGTTTAAATGAACAGCCATTGCCTGAGTCACTTCTCCGTATTGAGCAGCGGCTTTCACTCCTTGGGGAAACTCAGCGGTGTTCCGTTTACCACAAGGACATACTTTAACGTCTGCCCAGTACGCGGTAACTTCAAATTCTCCGGGTCTACCTGGATCAAAAACCTGTCGCTCAATGTATTTGGTGGGTTTAATATCGATAAGCGAAGACTGGCAACAGCAACATTTTTCAACCTTCAGATGCCTGACATAATCGGGTAAGGCGACACGTCTCAAACAAGAGCCTTGATGACCTTTCTGGCCACCTGGTTTATTGCCTGAAGATGGTCTAAGGCTTTTGGGGTTCGGTGTTTCCTGTGAGGAGCAGGGGGCTTCTTTGGAAGATGTATCACCTTTATCACTCCCTTTTTTACTGGGCTTTTGATAACCATCTGACGATGGTGGCTTACTACTGTTTTGACTGTTTTTATTAACCCTTTCTTCCAGTTCGCTGCAACGTTCCCGTAAAAGCGCATTCTCGGTCCGAAGCTCTTCATTCTCTTTAAGGAGAGCTTCGGTAAACGGAGTAGCTGGGAAGTCTGGTTCCATACTGGAGATTTGTTAGAAAAATTGAGTATAAGATGATGGTCGAAAAATCAGAAAATTCCAGATTTATATGAAGGGTGCTGAATAGTTACATTGAGTTTAAGGTTGAAACGTTGCGCTTCATGTCGGACTTTTCAATTCCCTTCGATAACAATGGCAGTGAACGTGATGCCAGGATGGCCAAACTTAAGCAGAAGATCTCAGGCTGCTTCAGAAGCGAAGACGGAGGTACCATGTTTACCCGAATCCGAAGCTATTTATCATCTGCTAAAAAGCAGGGGTTGAACATATTTCAGGCGCTTCTTAAAGCGGTTCGAAATTACAACAATACGCCTTTGCTGGGTGCTGAATAGTTACATATCTTTTATAAAAATCAGAGAGTTAAAACCGACGCAAGATGAACGCACCTCATGAAAGAGGTGCTTTTTTGTAATTAGTTAACATTGCCAAAACAGAGATACTTAGTCTCCAGATACTCTTCCAGGCCTTCCTGTCCACCTTCCCGGCCAAATCCAGACTGTTTAACCCCTCCGAAAGGTGCCAGCTCTGTGGAAATAATGCCTTCATTAATGCCTACCATGCCATATTCCAGAGACTCGGCCACCTTCCAGATACGGTTAATATCCCGGCTGTAAAAATAAGCTGCCAGACCATAAATCGTATCATTGGCCTGCTGAATCAGCTCTTCATCAGTACTGAAGCGTACTATTGGGGCAACCGGACCAAACAACTCTTCCTGGATAAAGCTCATGGAGTGCTGAACATCGGTCAGAACCGTCGGCTCAACAAAACAACCATTCAAAGCTTTACCACCGGTTGCGACTGTCGCTCCCTGCTCTACGGCGAGGTTAACTTTCTCAAGAATCCGCTCTTTTGCCAGTGAATCAATAACCGGGCCAATCTGGACGCCGTCCTCCAGGCCATTACCAACCTTCAGACCTTTCACTGCCTCAATAAACTGGCTGACAAATTGATCATAAATACCATCATGCACATAAAACCGGTTAGCACAGACACAGGTTTGCCCGGCATTACGAAACTTTGAAGCCATTGCCCCCTGAACGGCCTGATCGATGTCCGCATCGTCAAAGACGATAAACGGGGCATTTCCACCCAGCTCCATCGAAGTATTCTTAATGGTTTCTGCAGATTGTGCGATCAAATGCCGCCCGACACGGGTAGAACCCGTAAACGACAACTTTCTGATCGTGGGGTGGTGGGTAAAGAGATCACCGACCGTTTCCGGCGAATGATGAACAACAACCTGCAACACAGCTTCAGGAATACCTGCCTGTCTGGCCAGCTCAACAACCGCGTAAGCAGAGAGCGGCGTTTGATTGGCAGGCTTGACAATAAAGCTGCAGCCGGCAGCCAGTGCAGGCGCTGCCTTACGGGTAATCATGGCAATAGGGAAGTTCCAGGGCGTGATGGCTGCGGCCACACCGACAGGCTGCTTGATGGTCATCAGCCGCCGATCCTCCGTATGCCCGGGAATCGTCGTGCCATAGGCGCGCTTGCCTTCTTCAGAAAACCACTGAATAAAAGACGCACCATAGGCCACTTCCCCCATAGACTCAGACAATGGTTTGCCCTGCTCAAGGGTCATCAACCGAGCCAGGTCGGCCTGATTCTCCATCACCAGTTCATACCATCGGTACAGGAGAGTTGAGCGCTCTTTTGCGGGTCTTTTCTGCCAGGCCTTCTGAGCCAGGCGTGACTTTTCAATACATTCGTCGATCTCTGACTCAGACTGCACAGGGATATAACCCACCACCGTACCATCAGCAGGGTTATCAACGGCCAGAGCATGATCTCCAGGTTCACACAGAATACTGAGCAATGATTTATTCTTGATTTTATCCATCAGCCAGCACCTCTCTACTTATACGACAAATTACGGTAACAGGAATAATTCACAATCCTTCCCATAGTAAACTAAATATCACCCAGAAGCAGTGACAAGCAGAGATGGTTTACCGATTTCATGAATCTGTAAACCTGAAGCTATTGTTCTGGTTTCCCCGCCTATTTCTCGTTAACATCTGTCTCCAAAGCACAGCACTCATAAGACAATTGTAACTATTCAGCACCCTTCATATAAATCTGGAATTTTCTGATTTTTCGACCATCATCTTATACTCAATTTTTCTAACAAATCTCCAGTATGGAACCAGACTTCCCAGCTACTCCGTTTACCGAAGCTCTCCTTAAAGAGAATGAAGAGCTTCGGACCGAGAATGCGCTTTTACGGGAACGTTGCAGCGAACTGGAAGAAAGGGTTAATAAAAACAGTCAAAACAGTAGTAAGCCACCATCGTCAGATGGTTATCAAAAGCCCAGTAAAAAAGGGAGTGATAAAGGTGATACATCTTCCAAAGAAGCCCCCTGCTCCTCACAGGAAACACCGAACCCCAAAAGCCTTAGACCATCTTCAGGCAATAAACCAGGTGGCCAGAAAGGTCATCAAGGCTCTTGTTTGAGACGTGTCGCCTTACCCGATTATGTCAGGCATCTGAAGGTTGAAAAATGTTGCTGTTGCCAGTCTTCGCTTATCGATATTAAACCCACCAAATACATTGAGCGACAGGTTTTTGATCCAGGTAGACCCGGAGAATTTGAAGTTACCGCGTACTGGGCAGACGTTAAAGTATGTCCTTGTGGTAAACGGAACACCGCTGAGTTTCCCCAAGGAGTGAAAGCCGCTGCTCAATACGGAGAAGTGACTCAGGCAATGGCTGTTCATTTAAACCAGTATCACTTCATCCCATATCACCGGGTGTCTGAGTATTTCAATACTATTTATTGCATGAGTGTCAGCGCAGGCTCTGTTGCCAATTTTGTTGCCTATACCCATGAGAACCTGGCCTCTACTGAGCAGAGTATCCGCGATGCTTTACAAGAAAGTCCGGTTGCAGGAGCGGATGAAACTGGCATGCGGGTTGACGGTTCACTGTGGTGGTTACACATTATGCGAGATGACCAATGGACGCTTTACTACCTCTCAGAAAGGCGAGGTTGTGAAGCAATGGATGCAATGGGCATCCTGCTGACTTTTGCAGGCATTCTGGTTCACGATCATTGGAAGTCCTACTTTGCCTATGCGGCAGTGCATGTGCTTTGTAATGCCCATCATCTGAGAGAGCTTCAGGGAGTTGTCGATAGGGATGCGAATAAGCTGGCTCTGCGGCTGATGAAATTGCTTACGCTCTCCTGGCACTTCTGCAAGAAATACAAAGCAGCCGGTCTGACTCAAATGCCTGGTGCAATACAGCTTCGCATTGAGACGATATACGACCAAATCCTTCAAAGGGCTCTCACGAAGGAAACCGCTTATATGGAAAAACAACGACAGGTGCTTGGACGTAAGAAGGTCAGGAATACCAAGGCCTACAACCTGTTCAAAAGGCTTATTGAGTTTAAGGTTGAAACGTTGCGCTTCATGTCGGACTTTTCAATTCCCTTCGATAACAATGGCAGTGAACGTGATGCCAGGATGGCCAAACTTAAGCAGAAGATCTCAGGCTGCTTCAGAAGCGAAGACGGAGGTACCATGTTTACCCGAATCCGAAGCTATTTATCATCTGCTAAAAAGCAGGGGTTGAACATATTTCAGGCGCTTCTTAAAGCGGTTCGAAATTACAACAATACGCCTTTGCTGGGTGCTGAATAGTTACTTTTCATTTAAATCTCTTCCATTCACAAACCGGAGTGAGTGATGAAAGCAGCCGTTGCCCATGAGTTTAATACACCACTGACCATCGATGATGTTGAAGTGCCGACCATTGGTGATAATGAGATTCTGGTCAGTATAAAAGCGTCAGGTGTCTGCCATACCGACATTCATGCTTGCCACGGTGACTGGCCGGTTAAACCCAATATGCCATTAATACCAGGCCATGAAGGGGTTGGGGTCATCACTGAAATTGGTGGTAACGTTAACCATTTAAAAAAAGGCGACCGGGTTGGCATTCCATTTCTCTATACCGCCTGTGGTTATTGCGACTATTGCCTTGAGGGTAAGGAGACATTGTGTCCGGACTGCCTTTATACCGGTTACCATATGAATGGCGGTTATGCAGACTTCTGTCGAGCCGATGCCCGTTATGTGGTTAAAATACCGGATGAACTGGGGTTTATTGAGGCCGCACCACTGTTCTGTGCCGGTGTGACAACCTATAAGGCGCTGAAAGTAAGTAATACAAAACCCGGTGACTGGGTTTCCTGTGTCGGTGTCGGTGGGCTAGGCCACCTGGCCATCCAATACGCTATCGCAATGGGGTTGAATGTGGTTGCGGTGGATACCGGAGAAGAACGAAAAGCATTATCTCTGAAGCTGGGTGCGAAGCACTTTATTGATTTCAAAAAGGATAAGCCGGAAGAAAGAATCCGTTCTTTACTGCGAACCGGTGTTCATGCAGCCATCTGTACCGCTGTATCCAAAGCAGGTTTTGACAGTGCCTATGCGTCGGTACGTCGAGGTGGAACAATGGTTCTCGTTGGGTTGCCTCCTGATGATATGCCTGTCCCCATTTTTGATACGGTTATTAATGGTATTACACTGGTAGGCTCTATCGTTGGGACCCGCAGAGACTTGGAAGAATGCCTTGATTTTGCAGCCATGGGAAAAGTGAAAACGGATATACAGATTCGAAAACTCGAAGAGATTAATCAAATCTTCGACGAGCTTGAAAAAGGTGAGGTAACCGGGCGTATTGTTATGGACTTTGAGTCCTGACAATGACTGCTGATAAAGGGGAACCAGTGATTAGCCTCCTTTATCAGCCCCCCTCGATCAATTAGATTTGCACTACAATGCTGCAATATCTTTTTCTGTTGTCGCTATACGAGCCTTCAGCCAGCCAGTTTCACTGAAGTTACTGCCATTCTCATAAGCATGAGCCAATAGCTGTTTCAGCGCCTGTAAACGCAGCTGGTAAGCAGATTTATGGTTTGGCTCACTGGCAAGCACCATTTCAATATAATGGAGCGCCTTAACAGGTTGGTTACTGCTTACCTGCTCTTCAGCCTTTACCATCAGAGGCTCAGCTCCACCAGCAAGCTCAGCCAGTTCCGGATAGAGCTGTCTTACTGGGGTCGTATATAGTTCAGTGGTGGACTCAAAATGAAACCAGGTGCTGTAGTACTCCCAGATACTGCGGACATTCCAGGAAACCTTGCCATGCCCCTGACTGATGTTGATTTCATCAGGCAGCTGAACCTCATCCATGAGTTGCCACAGGGTTTTACCCGCATTCATTCCGGCAATGGTCGCATCATGGATATAACGGGTGGCTTCCCGCATTTTCAACAGATCGCTCTGTAATTGCGCAGCATCCGTCAGAGGATCAAAGTGGCTGGGCAGAATAATTTCCGGCTTAAGATCAACCATGGTATCCAATGAGTTGATATAGGCGACAGGATCACGGAAACGCTCACCACGCAAAGTAAACAGGTTGGGAACCATCGGGAACAGCGGGCCAAATACATCTCCGGTAAACAGTGCCTTCTGCTCTGGCACCCACATCACCAGATTATCATCCCCTTCTGCACCGGGTGTTGGAATTACCTGAAACTGAACGCCACCCAGCTCAAATTCGTAGGTACTGCCATCTTCCACAACGATATCGCCAGTAATACCACCGTAGGCAAACATTGAGCCCTCTTTTGGCGGCTCCTCTGGCATAAAGGTATACAGCGTGCGATTCCGGTTCCAGAAATACTGTTCCAGATCTTTCAGATAACGCTGACCTTCCGAGAATCGTTCATGAACAATGACTTTGGCACCCGGGTATTCCGCCTGCCAGAATTTCAAACCGCCAATATGGTCGCCATGGGAGTGAGAGAGAACAATATAGGCAATATCACCACCGGCGGCTTCCTTCAGCAATCGTTTATGTTTTACCGCCTGAGTTGGAAGACCGGTATCAAACAGGACATTACCTTCTGAGGTTTTAATCAGAAAGGTGTTGGCAACGCCACTGGCCCGAAAGATATTCTCCTGAAAACGATCCACCTCAATGGGAATGTGATGCAATTTCGCAACTGTTTTTACCTTCAGGTTCGGATCATGCTCTGATTGTGATGCAATAAACTTGCTGGCCAGGTTACCAGCCACCTCCGCCTTACGTTCATCAATCATTCTGCCCGCATCAGTACCACTGATTCCCAAACCGATACCAACACCAATCAGCGCTGACAATGTGACCGTGAGCAAAAATTTTGTACTGCTTTTTTTCATAATGTGATGCCCCCAAAACAAGAGCTATTCGCTTTCTGATTATTGTTATGTTGTCAGGGATCTACCCAATTCCCCCTGAACTGGTAGGTATTTGATCATAACCAGCCAAATCAGGCTTACCAGCCGATCTTTCTGGTGTCTTTTTTTCTCCAAACGGATTGGATAGCACAAGAAAAACGATATATCGCTCAAAAAACGCACAAAAATACAGTTCGGGAAGTAATTGGCCAGAAAGAACTGGCCAATTCAGAGGAGGGAGTATTTTTCTGTTTTATTTGCTATTTCTCCAATTACTTCTCAACAAAAGCTCTCTCAATGACATAGTCAGCCAAATCACCGGTATGAGCCGATGCTGTAAAACCCAAACTGTCCAGAATGTCACAGGTGTCATTCAGCATGGCCTGACTGCCACAAATCATGGCCTTATCGGTTACCGGGTTCAGTGGTGGAAGATCAAGATCATTGCACAACTGGCCACTGGTAATCAGGTCCGTCAGCCGGCCGGTATTTCTGAATAACTCACGGGTAACGGTTGGGTAGTAGATCAGCTTTTGACGGATCTCTTCACCCAGGTATTCATGGCTGGGCAGGTCATCCAGCAGGTAGTCGTGATATGCCAGCTCACTGATGTAGCGAACCCCATGGACAAGAATGACCTTCTCAAACCGCTCATAGGTTTCAGGGTCTTTGATAATGCTCATAAACGGGGCAAGACCGGTTCCGGTAGCAAAAAGGAACAGGTTCTGGGCCGGCTTCAGATCACCTACCACAAGCGTCCCAACTGGCTTGCGACTGACCAGCACCGAATCCCCCTGCTGTAAATGCTGAAGCCTGGAAGTCAGAGGCCCATCAGGTACCTTGATGCTGAGGAACTCAAGGTGCTCCTCATAGTTGGCACTGGCGATACTGTATGCCCGCATCAACGGCTTTCCCTCAACCTCAAGGCCCAGCATGACGAAATGGCCATTATGAAACCTAAGCGATGAGTCACGGGTGGTGGTGAAGCTAAACAGCGTATCGTTCCAATGCTTCACGGTTAACACGGTTTCTTGATTAAATGCTGACATACTCTGCTTCTTTTTCGTTGTTTGCTTCCTTACCCAAGACGATTTCGGAATCCCTATCCGACTGAGGAGCCAGATCCTTTTTATCAGCGACCTCAAAAGCCAAGGGTAACTTTAGCAAAGTACGGGCAAAGATGCTGGCCTCATAAGGACTATCCCCCACAATGGCAAACCGACTGGTTTTCTCAAGCAGCTTCTTCAATACGATACGAATCTCCATTCGCGCCAGTTCCCGCCCGATACAGGCATGCATACCAAAGCCAAACGTCAGGTGTTTCTTCACATTCCGCCGGTTCATATCAAATACGTCAGGGTTATCCCAGAACCGCTCGTCCCGATTACCGGAAGCCCACATCAGAAAGACCTGAGCACCTGCTGGCATGGTGACGCCATGCATCTCCACTTCCCGTGTGGTAACCCGGAAGTGCCCCTGGAATGCCGACTCCGTCCGGAACACCTCTTCAATAAATAGCGGAATCTTATCCGGCTCAGCCCGGAGCTCCTTCTCCAGCTCAGGCTCCCTGGCCAGCACCCTGACCGCACTGCCCATGGAGCTGGCAGAGGAGTCACTGCCGGCAATCAGGAGCTGCAGAATAATGGCGATTGCCCTCTGATCATTGATAATGCTGTCCGGGTCAGCACTGTTTTTGATCAGCGTTCCGGTAAAGTTCGCGGGTGGATTCTTTTTGGCTTCAAGATAGTGCTTCCAGAGATAACGGGTAAACTGTGCACTGCTCACACCGATTTCAATCAATTCCACCCGGCTGGCGGTGCCGCTCAGAGAACGAATACCCTGCATACACCAGTATTTGATCTGCTCAAAATCGTCTTCCGGCAATCCCAGTAACCGGATAATCAGGCGCATAGGCAGACGCCAGGCAAAATCCTGCACAAACTCAACATTCCTCCTGGGCAGGAATTCATCCATCATCTCATCGCAGAGGTCTTCCACTTCCTTTTCCAGACTTTTCACAAAGTGCGCATTAAAACCACTGTGGCCAACCTTTCGCTCTTCTTTATGAATGGGTGGATCCTGCAAAGCCAGGACATCGACAGGTACCACACCCAGTTCACCAAGCCGTTCTGCCAGCGTTTTTCCTTTTTTATCCGGATTCCGGGAGCGGCCCCTGACCAGAATTTCCATTAGCTTGGAGGAAAAGGCTGCAGTGTCCTTACTCACAGCTTGAATATCTTCAAACCGGGAAATACAGTAAAAATCTTTTCCCGGCATTTTATAAACCGGATAGTGATCCCGAAGCATTCGATAATATTCGAACGGCTCCGTAAAATTACTCTGACTCAGAGGCTGAAACTCTTCCGGTGTTTTCGGATTCAGAATGGGCAATACTTCCCTTTTATGCTCCTGATCCCGCTGCTTCTGACGTTGTAAAACAGTCACAGTCTGATAAAACAGCAGGGACTCAATTACGACCAGTACACCATGAATGCTCATGACCGGCGCACCCTGAATAAAACCGATAATACGCCCTGCCGCAGAACCAATGGCAAAGCCGGCAATCACCATCAGTGCTACCCGTCCACCGGTTTCAGTTTTGCAGGCTGCCGCCAATACCACGCCCAGTGCAATGAGCATGGTTCCGTAATAGGACTGAATATCCGTTCTGGCAACCGCATCCAGATTATTGAAATGAAAAACGGCGGCCAGCGTATCCGGCCACACCGTAAAACCGATGCCACAGAGGATGCACGCCATGGAAAAATAGAGCACCAGCATAAAGGTTTTTTTAATACTTAACGCCCAACTCAGTGACATCAGGAAACCCTGATAGAGATAAGACAACAGAAGTCGTCGGCTATGAAAGAAAAGGGATTGCATTGGTAGACCCATCCGGAACCGTTGTTTTTATTGTTTTCGAATACTCTTTTCAAATTATAAGTATACACTGTATACAAAAACAAAGTTTACACCGTATACTTATTTTTGCAACACTTATGGAAAGCGTTAACGCAGTCAGGAAAACCATGAAAAGAGCAGCACTGAGCCAACAGCAAATTGTCGATATGGCTCTGATCCTCGCCTCCGAAGACAGTGTTCACAATGTCAGCTTTCGCAAACTTGCAGACCGCCTGTCAGTGACTCCCATGGCCATCTATCGCTATTTTGATGATAAAGAAGCACTTCAGGCGGCGATGCTGGATCAATTCATTATCAATGCCCGGGTCTTACCCGACAGCCTCCTTAACTGGGAGCAGTGGCTTTTGCACACATCGGATAAAATGTACGCGGCACTTTGCAGTGAGCCGGGCTGGATTACGCTCTTTGGTCAGATCCAGTTAAAACCCGGTGCGCTGGCCGTTATGGACGAATGCCTGATGACGTTGGAGAAAGCCGGGTTTTCCATAGAAACCGCTATCGAAAGCTTTTTTATCCTGTTTCAAAATCTGCTGGGTGCTGTTTGCCTGAATACGGCGTTTAACAATAGCAATGGTCAGGGTATAGTGATCGAGATGGAAAGTATTCAGCCATACACTTTAGTAAAAGACAATCTTATACGTCTGAATAAAGTGGATCATCAAGAAACGTTAAGAAGCAGTATCACACTGCTTGTTGAAAGCCTTAAAAAGAAAAGCCACTGAATCAGTGGCTGTAAAAAACAATTAATCCGATACGATATTCGAAGGTATTAAAATATTGGCAGGAGTGTAATATTCTGACCTAATGGAATGAACAAACCAGGTTTGATCATCACGTTCGGATTGTCGAATAAAATAGGGTAAATCAATACCATCTAAAAACTTCATTTTTACTTTACCCAATTGAACCGCATTACAGGTTCCTTTCTGAACCCGATATGTCGTTTCATTCGCTCCATCAATCTGAACGAGAGTTACGTCAACATCAATAGGATGAGTAAATACATAGGTCCTCGCAGTATCCGTGTACCCAGTAGCCTGTTTTACCTGAATAAAGCGGGTATTCTCAAATTTTGGTTTAAACGTTGAACGCCCATTGTCTCTGAATTGGAATTGATTCTGGATGGTTCCTTCATGTACTTTAACTGATTTTATTTTCCAGTCACCTTGAACCTGAATATTAACAGAACCACATACGTAGTCATTCGCATTGATAAGGTCTTGGGTTACCCTGAACAAGCCATCAATAATACGAATCTGATCTTCTTTATTATCTGAATCTGAGTCACTTTCGCTATCACGAGTTTCCAGAATCACCTCACGATCATTATCTAAGCCGTCATCACCTATGTCTGCATGCGCTAAAAAAGCAATAAAATGACTGGCTGTAATAATAGTGAAAAATTTGAGAATTTGTTTCATCATTAAATCCTTTGGTCTTTCAGGTCATCGTCCATAACATGGATGTGTGGCCGATAAAATATTTGAAACTATGGTTTCACAAAATGATAGACCAACTTATTTCCAAATGGTTCCCAAAGGATAAAATTCAGCAACCTTATTTCTCAGAGCATTTATTCACCACACCGTTTTTTAATGGAAATTAAATGATAGAAATTAATCATTTACCTTTTCCGGCAGAGCAGGTAAATGATCAATTTCACGGTCTTCTACTGACCCAGTATCAAGCCACTTGTTGGTACTCCAGTACCAGCTGATACCAACACATTATTCACCTGATCAACCTGGTTCACCGCACTGCCGCGAACCTGACGCACAGCCTCGGCAATACCATTCATGCCATGGATATAGGCTTCACCAATCTGCCCGCCATGAGTATTGATAGGCAGCCTTCCTCCCATGGTGATCTGACCATCACGGATAAAGTCCTTAGCCGTTCCCTTATCGCAGAACCCGAACTCTTCCAGCTGAGGCAGCACAAACGGTGTGAAGTGATCATAGATCACCGCCGTCTGGATATCGTCCGGAGTTAGACCCGCCTGGCGGTATAGCTGCTTGGCAACCAGCCCCACTTCGCTCAGTCGGGTGATATCCTTTCGGTAGAAATGAGTCATCATCTGGGGATCATCACAGGCACCCTGTGCCGCTCCCTTAATCAGGGCAGGCTTATGATTCAGCTTTTTCGCCCGCTCCGCAGAAGTAATGACCAGAGCCACACCTCCATCACTCTCCTGACAGCAATCGAGCAGACGCAGTGGCTCACAGATCCAGCGGGAGTTCTGATGATCATCCAGGGTGATGGGCTGTTCATAGAACCACGCATTGGGATTAGTAGCAGCAAATTGTCGTGCAGCAACCGCCACCCGCCCAAAGTCCTCTGTCGTGGCACCCGTTTCATACATATAACGCTGTGCACACATGGCTACCCATGAAGCAGGAGTAACCAGACCATGGGGGATATACCAGCCATAATGCGCCGTTTCAAAATCGGCCTGAGCCTGGGTATCCTGCATGCCGGCGCCGAAACGGTATTCCGAGCGCTCATTCATAGCACGGTAACAAACGACAACCTCACACACTCCACTGGCCACCGCCATCGCCGCCTGCTGTACGGTTGCACAGGCTGCGCCACCACCGTAGTGAATCCGACTGAAGAACTTGAGTTCTTCCCCACCGATCTCACGAAATATCTCTATTTCAGGGTTATTATCCAGAGTGAAGGTAACCAGACCATCCACTTCGGAGGGATGAATACCGGCATCTTCCAACGCTGAAGTTACGCATTCCACGGCCAGCGTCATTTCACTGCGGCCGGAGTTTTTGGAAAATTCGGTTGCACCAATACCGACAATTGCGGCCTGGCCACTGAGAGATCCTGCTGCCATTTCTTATTCTCCCTGGTCTACTGCCGGCAAGGCGACCACTACGGTACCCGTGACATGATTACCCATGCTGTTCTTACCAGTCACTGCAACTTCTACCAGGTTTTCTCCTGATACTTCCCGCTTGTCCTGCACCTTGCCCACCAGCTTCATGACATCACCGGCATAATTGGGCACACCCAGCTTTATCTTGACCGACTTCAGACGCCCTTTTGGTCCGGTCCAGTCCGTAATAAAACGGCCAACCAGACCATTGGTGGTCAGAATATTCATAAAGATATCCTGAGAACCCAGAGCCTGAGCCTGATCCCGGTCATGATGAACATTCTGATAATCACGAGAGGCCAGTGCCGCCGAAACAATAAGCCGCGTTGTAACGTCTATCTCCTGAACCGGAAGCTTCTGGCCAACGTCTACCTGATCGAAACACAGATCATTAAACTGCTGCGTCTTGTCCTGATTAGCAATCACGAGCCCGCTCATAATACATTGACCTCTGCTGATTCATCCGCCAGCAGTGCACCCAGTGTCGCCTGCTGATAGGTACCACCACCCAGGCTCAGCTCCAGCTGCTTGGCCCAAAGGAAGTAACGGTGGAGTGGATAGTCAATATCGGCACCAATACCACCATGCAGGTGCTGGGCGGTATGAACCACACGACCACCACCGATGCAAGCCCACCATTTAGCAGTGGCAACGGCCGGTGCAGCTGCCTTTTCTTCTTCAAGTTGCCAAAGCGCCTGCCAGTATGTGGAGCGCATGGCTTCAATATCGATGTAAGCGTCTGCACAACGCATGGTAGTGCTCTGGAATCCAGCAATGGCCTTACCAAATTGCTTACGCTCTGTCGTGTATTCAGCAGTACGCCGTAAAGCCTCTTCAGTCACACCAACCATTGTCGCAGCAGCAGCCACCTGACCTCGGGCAATGATCCACTCCAGTGCTTCTTCCCCACTCTCAGCACCCACCAGAACATCCTGTGGTCTAACAGCAACGTCGGCCATTTGCACGGTATAAAGGGGTTCGCCATGAGTACTGTTCTGCGGGGTCAGCTCAACACCCGCCGCCAGGGCATCCACCAGAAGCAATACCGTTTTACCTGAATCATCCGTTGCTGGCATCAAAATAGCCCTGGCTTCACCTGCGTACGGTACACACTCACGAGTGCCGTTCAGAAGCAGGCTGTCGCCATTGGTGGAGACTGTCGCTTCAGACCTGATGGCCTCAGGCATGCTCTGCTCGGCAAGTGCCGCTGTAAGAATGTGTTCACCACAGGCGAGTGGCTGCAGGTATCTTTCCTGCTGCTCTTTTGTGCCAAAGCGGGCAATCGGCAGCGCGGTCAGCACCAGGGAAGGAAGCAGTGGCATAGGGGCAACATGCCGCCCCTGCTCTTCAAGCATCAGGCAGAGCTCTGTTAAACCAAAACCACTGCCGCCTGACGATTCAGGAATGGCCATCCCCAGCAGCCCGGATTCTGCAAACTGGTACCAGAGGTTTTTATCAAACCCTTCACCTTCCGCTTTCAGCTGGTTCAGGCGGGTCTCGGTTGCCTGATCAGACAGAATCTGTTTTGCCAGATCCCGAATCGCTCCCTGATCTTCACTAAATGAAAAATCCATTACACTGACTCCACTATTCTCTTTTTATTCTTATAAAATGTTGCCTCAATCTCCGACCAACCATCGGAGCAACAACACCTGATCATGCTTTCCAGATTTATTCTGTTACCGGACTGAACAGAGCCAGTGTCAGCTCATCATCACACTGGGTAATTTCAGCCTTCACCGGCATACCAATACGGACGTCTTCCGGCTCAATATTGATCAACCCTGCGACCAGTCTTGTGCCTTCTTCCAGTTCCACCAGGGCAATAGGGTTCGGATCATCAAAGGCAGGCA
Source organism: Endozoicomonas sp. (assembly GCF_965196975.1). Classification (NCBI taxonomy): domain Bacteria; kingdom Pseudomonadati; phylum Pseudomonadota; class Gammaproteobacteria; order Oceanospirillales; family Endozoicomonadaceae; genus Endozoicomonas; species Endozoicomonas sp. The sequence continues at coordinate 440,697 of NZ_OZ239981.1, read as the reverse complement.
GCGCCGGATGATGCAAATTGACAAAGCTGTGAATAACCCCCTTACCACTGGCTTCTACCACGTCTTTTTCCAGAGACTGGCAGCTTGGGCACATTGGGGAAGGCGGGTGTCTCAGAGTCTGACAGGAAGTACAGCGCTGGATTAATAGCTTGCCCTGCTTTAAGCCTTCCCAGAAAAATGCGTTGTCACGATTCAACCCTGGACGGGGGCGCTGGGGAGCCTTAGGCTTATTGCTCTGGCTGTCGGCACTTGCCGGACGCTGAGCCTGTTGGGGAGCTTTGAACTTCAACAGACGGAAGCGCATCTCTGCAACTTTTTCATTGTCCTGATTAATAAACGTCCACAGTTCAGTAACAAAATACCCTTCCCCCAGGGCCGTCTGTTTCAGTTCGGAGATCGACTCGATGGTCATGGTATGGGAGATATCATCACCGGGCTTTACGTAACCGAAATACTCCTGATCACAGTTAACCGCTACAACAGAGACATAGCCCGCTTCGTCCAGCATATCAAGAACATATGGCTGTTCTTCAGTTCTGGGAACAGAACCCGGTGCCGGCATTTCCGTCACACCTTTCATGGTCCAGGCCTGAATCATGGTGGGTGGTGCAATAATTGATCCCTGGTCGGATTGCTCTGCATATTCCAGATTGGTGTACATGGGGTTATCATCGCCCATGGCCTGACACCAGTGACGGATCATTGGAAGATTGACGGGATCCCAGCTTCGCTGTGGACCCACCTCAACACCAATCGTGGCAGCCATTCGGGCTTCCAGTTCTTTATTGTTATTTTCCATGAAAATACCGCTTTTCTGGCTTGTTCACTGTATCCAGGATTCAGGAGATGGTCTGAAAATAGACGACCCTGCTGAATCATTACTGTTTATCTGATCAACCAATTCGAACCGCGTCTTTAAACCCAAAAAGAAGCCGGATCTCCGATATACACCATTCTACGCAGCCAATAACAGCCCTCAATTACAAAAACCGGCCATTGTCGGCTATCAATATGCGGCCTCTCCATGACCTCAAATCGCTAACTGATACCTTGCTCGGTTACTTTCTGTTCTAATATCAGCAAGGGAATAAAGCGGCAGCCACTGGAGTTGGACGAAATCCATGGAAAACAGTCTGAGCATTCGCTCGTATACCAGGACAACACAGGCACACACTCACGACTTCCATCAATTGGTTCTGCCTATTCAGGGAACCATTGGCATTGAGCTTCATGATTACCGGGGGAAGGTTGCTGTTGGTGAATGCGTGGTTATCAGGGCCGGTGTGGAACACCATTTTAATGCCGATGAGGCGGCACGATTTATCGTCGCAGATTTATCGGAACTGCCTGCCAACCTGATGGCACTTGAGTTTGTGATTTTTGCCATTTCCTCACCATTAACCAGTTTTCTGCACTTCGTTGAAAAACAACTGGAGCGGCAGGTGAATAACAAAATAGAGTCCGCAATCCTTGAGGTTTTTGTCGGTCTGCTGGAACAGGAAAGTGGCAATAAGTTCCTGGACCCTCGTATCCGCCCAGTCCTCGCTTATATTGTTGACCATCTGGAAACGGAGCTAACGATAGACAGTCTGGCCAGCATCGCCTGCCTGAGCCCTACCCAGTTCAAAAAGCGATTTAAAGAAGCCGTCGGTTGCACTGCTATTCAGCACATTTAGGACTTTCGCATTGACAGGCAGCTGTAAAAATTGCTAGATCAGCAAAAAATAGCGGATGTCGTCGTGCGTAGAAAGATAACAAGACCTACAACAGCTGGGTGTGATTTGCCGAAATATACAGGGTTTCTATTGTGTGAGCCGAAATCAGCAACCTGTACTCGCCTTAGTGAGATCGGAGATATGTCACACCACAGCGTTAACCGTTTTCTACAACGTGAAGACTTTGCTCCCAATGACCTTTTCATGGAAGTAGCCGCAAGGCTGATTCTTGATGGGGGCACGCTATCGGTTGATGATACGGTGCTGGATAAGCCGTACAGTAACTACACGGCATTCATCGGCTATCATTACTCGGGCAAGCATCATAAAGCCGTCAAGGGCATTAATCTCATAACGCTCTATTACACCGATATCAAAGGCTATAGCCTTCCTGTCAATTTCCGTATCTATGACTCTGCGGACGGAAAGTCCAAAAATGATTATTTTCTCGAGATGCTGAAAGAAGTACTTGTATGGGGCTTACGACCTGCATTTGTTACGGGGGATTCCTGGTATAGCAGTGCCGCAAACCTGAAGACTGTGAAAAACAACGGTCTGGGTTTTATGTTTGCCGTTAAAAGCAACCGTACTGTTTCTATCCAAAAGGGTGACTACCAACAAGTGCAGAGCCTGGAGATTCCTGAAGAGGGAATAACCGTTTGGCTACGTAATTTTGGTTCTGTGCGTTTGTACCGGACGCGGCTAAAAAACGAGCTGCGCCATTACGTCGTCTACACACCCCATGCTGGATCAGAGGTATCACCACAGGTAGGCTTTAATGAACTTCACCTGCACCATTGGGCGATCGAAGAGTATCACCGGGCGCTGAAACAACTCTGCAGTATTGAGCGCTTTCAGGTGAGAGGAAAGCAGCAGGTCAGGAACCATATTTTTGCCTCTATCTTTGGGTATGCCTGCCTTCAGGCCAAGAAAGTATCTGAATCTCTCAGTAGCATCTATCGCGTTAAGAATGATGCGCTCAAGGATGCTATTTGGGACTTCATTAAGAGCTTCTCTGATGGTAAAGACTGGCTGAGACCATCTTTTATCAGAGCTGTCAATGCGTAAGTTCTAACATTATTAAGAAACGCATGGAAAAGGCCAAGGCATTGCTGACCCATACCGACCTACCCATCCAGCTAATAGCAGAACGTGTTGGCTACAACGATGTTTCTGCCTTCAGCCGTCGTTTCACCTCCCATTTCGGCCTGTCTCCAAAAGCGTTTACCTGCTAGCCCCTGAAAAGCGCCTGATCAAACAACCACAGCGTCTTTTCAGCAAAGTGCATGCTGAATCTCTCCTATACCCTTAGATACTAAGAAGATGACCACTCAGGGAGCAGGGAAATGAAGTATGCTTTGAGAAATATCAATACCAGCAGCCAGAGCAGCATTGCAGTGCTGTTATCTGCTTTACTGTGGGGAACCACTGGTGCTGCAGCCAGTTTTATATCGGATGTAAACCCCATGGCGGTTGGTGCTTTTTCCATGGGCATAGGCGGCATATTACTGGCCCTTACCGCCAGAAAAAAATTGATAGAAGAGTGTCTATTACTCAGTCATTCCTGGCGAATAGTACTCATCGGTTCTCTCTCTTTAACGGTGTATCCGCAAGCCTTTTACTCATCGATGCACTTCGCCGGCGTCGCTGTTGGCAATGTGATTTCCATCGCCAGCGCTCCTTTTATGACCGTGATTATTGAGCGCCTGCTGCTGAACAAAAAGCAGATCACCTTTCGCTGGCTATTCAGTGCGGTGCTTGGAACAGCAGGCATTGTATTACTCACCTTATCAGAGGATTACAGCACCCAGGCTATCACTGAGGATTCAAGCAGACAGATAGGGGTACTGCTTGGATTGCTGGCGGCACTGACTTATGCCGGGTATACCTGCGCCGCCAAGAAATTAATGGAACAAGGAGCACATTCAACATCAGCCATGGGGAGTATTTTTTGCTGCGCCTCACTCTTCTTATTACCAACACTTCTGTTTACTGGTGAACATTTGTTCTCAAGCATTGAGAATACAGTAGCTGTCTGGTATCTGGCCTTAGTCCCTATGTTTCTGGGTTATCTCTGCTTCGGTTTTGGCCTGCGATTCATACCGGCCAGCAAGGCAACCTTATTAACCTTGTTTGAGCCGGTGGTTGCAGTTTGTCTTGCAGTAATTATCGTCAAGGAAGTAATTGCACCAACTGGATGGCTTGGCATGGGATTGATTATGGTTTGCCTGATCATCCAAGCTAGCGAAAAAGATGAAACGAGAAAAGGATTAATAAAGGAATACAGTAAAGCAGGATAATGACGGCCTCACCTTAATGAGGCCAGACATTTTAGACAAGAGAGCACTATTCAATAACCGCAGGGTTAGGCATTGCCGGCCCACCCAGGAATGCCCGATGTGAAGGGGGCTGTGCACCATTCACATCCTTTACTCCGAGTTCTTCTGCCAGCTCTGCGCCAACCCAGATGCGCCCGGTTCTCTCCAGCATATCATCACTGTTTGCCAGAGCGGCAATCACACGTCCGCCAAACTCGGGAGATTCTGCAGTCGCGGCCAGGTCTGCGTATTTTTCAGGTTCAGCATCAAACACACGCTGGGTACGCTCTGTCAGAACCAGGCCTAACCAGAGCGAAATACAGGCGACATTATGAGGCTTGAGATCAACCCCCATATCCGCCGCAAACTTATCTACCGCGGCCTTGCCACCGCCATAGGCAGGACCATGCATATAACAGCGCCCACCAAACGACGATGTATGAACAATCAGTCCCTGCTTCTGCTCTGCCATTATTTTTGCACCGTAATAGCTGGCAACATAGGTAGAGCGCATTCCTACATCCAGGATATCCAGAAGAGAGAGGCTTTTCTCCCAGAATGGACCTGTCTGGGTCAACTCGTCAGGAACGGCAGTGGCATTATTTACCAGCACATCCAGACGACCAGACTCTTTCTGAATCCGCCCAAACAGTTTCTCAACCTGGGCATCATCACTGTGATCACAGACCACCGCAATGCCTTTGCCACCACGCTCATTGATTGCTGCAGCAGTAGCGAATACCGTTCCCGGTAAAGGGGCATCCCCTTCCTGCTGGCTTCTTCCCGTGACATAAACCGTGGCGCCACTTTCCGCCAGTGCCAAAGCGATACCCTTACCAACTCCACGGCTTGCACCAGTCACCAGAACAACCGATTCAGGCTTCAACAGCATTTTTATTCTCCTGAGTATTCTCAGCCGCTACGTCACCCGCTTTAACCGTACGGGCATCCACCTGACGCTGCGCAATATGGTTTGCCGAAAGATAACCAAAGGTCATGGCTGGTCCAATGGTGGAACCGGCACCAGGATAGGTTTGCTTCATGACCGAAGCAGAGGTATTGCCGATCGCATAAAGTCCAGAGATTGGGGAGCCATCTTCTTTAAGTACCTGACCATCGACGTCGGTAACCAGGCCACCTTTGGTTCCAATATCACCGATATTAACTTTCACCGCATAGAATGGGCCTTTCTCCAGAGGCCCAAGGCAAGGATTAGGCGTTGTATTTGGGTCACCGTAATAGCGATCAAACAAAGAATCCCCTTTGCCAAATTCAGGGTCTTTACCGTCTGCCGAATACTGATTGTAACTGGTAACTGTTTCCTGCAAACCAGCAGCATCCACTCCAATTTTTTCTGCCAGTGCCTCAAGGCTTTCCGCTTTCTGGAAGAAGTTTTTATATCGCTTCGGCACCGCTTTATCTGGCACAGCGTAGCCTGGCAATAAGGCTCCACAAGGGTATTTATGGCGATATTGAGCATCAAAAACGAACCAGCATGGTACAGATTCGGTACCATACATACCGTCTCCAAAGTCGTTATAAGGGGCGGCTTCATTCATAAAGCGCTTGCCGTCTTTATTGACCAGAATACAGTTGGGTAAAGCACGCTCTACAAACATGGCTCTGGAGCGTGTTTCACCCTCAACATGACTGGTCGGCGCCCACCAGCTGTGCTCCATTAATGCCGTTGCAGCCCCAAGGTTCTGGCCTGCCTGAATGCCGTCCCCGGTATTAATGCCTTCTGGTGCAGCACTCCAGAGACTCTGTGATGGTTGAGGATGGTATTGATCCCGCATGGCCTGATTGCTTTCAAAGCCTCCGGCACCAATGATCACCCCTTTCCTGGCCTTTACCCTTACCTGTTTGCCATCACGGTTAACCACCACACCAATGACCTGACCGTTCTCTTCCACCAGTGACTCCATTGGGCTGTTCAACCACAGGGGAATACCTCGATCCAGCATGGAGGCACGCAAAGCGGCAATCAGTGCATTTCCCAGGGTAAGAAATCGGTCCCGTTTGGATTTCAGCCGCCAGAAAATATCACGGTAATAGCGCCACATGATTCTCATATTGGTCAACAGAAAGCCTTTACCACGACAGAGCAAGACACGCGCCTCTTTCATGGTCATGGCCATTCGCCCCAGCATCAATGTGGCAGGTGTCGTTGGTCTCAGATTTTCAAATTCACTGCCCAGCTTGCTGGCATGGAAAGGCATGGGATCCATGGAGCGATAGCCCGGCATTCCGCCTGGCAGTTCCGGGTAGTAATCCGCATAGGCAGACTGGGCTTCATAACGAACCCGGGTGTTCTCTTCGAGGTAACGGAGCATTTTCTTGGCATTGGCCACATAGGATTCAATACGACCATCACCCGGCTCTTCTCCAATAACCCGTTTGATGTAATCGACGGCTACCTCATCAGAGTCTTTTACTCCCATGGCCTGCATCTGAAAGCTGTTTGGTATCCAGATACCACCACCGGAGATGGCTGAAGTACCGCCATATTGTTCTGTTTTTTCCACGACCAGCGTTTTCAGGCCCAGATCATGGGCACGCAGTGAAGCGGTTAATGCACCTGCACCAGATCCCACGACCACCACATCAACAATGGTGTCCCAGGGTTTGCTCCCGCCTTTTTTATTATTGCTGCTGTCCAAGTTAGTTTCCCCTTGTCGTTATTATGGGAATCGTTGTTAGGGATATTGATGACTTAAACGTGGTACCCGCCATCTACACAAATAATCTGCCCAGTAATATAACGTGCCCGGTTGGAAGCCAGGAAGCCCACGGCATCGGCCACTTCTTCAGCCTGACCAAAGCGCTTCAGACAGAGGTTCTGCAATACCGCATCTTCCCACGCCTGATCAAATGCCGTGCCTTTCAACCTTAAAAAGATACCGGTCTCGATCACGCCAATAGCGACACTATTGGCCCGCACGCCATAAGCACCTTCTTCTTTTGCAATCCCTTTTATCAGGCTTTCAATAGCAGCCTTTGGAGCAACGGAAAGGACATCCCGGGCAGGGAAACGGAACAAACCCGCAGAGCTGATATGAACAATGGAGCCACCGCCCTCTTTTCTCAGGTAAGGAATGGCCGTATGGGCAATATTGAAAAAGCCATTCACATCCGACTGGATAATGTCCTGCCAGAGCTCCGGTGTTGTTTCTGAAATAAACTGCTGGGGGATATCGTAGCCGGTAGCAAGCACTACGGTATGAATATTGCCATACTGCTCGGCAAGGTCAGCAAACAGCTTCTCTGCGCTCTCCCTGTCCCCCATATTGAGCTGAAAAGCCTCGGCCTGCCCACCAGTTTCTGCCAGAGAAGCAACCACTTCCAGCGCTTTATCCCGGTTTTTGTTGTAGGTCAGTGCAACGGTTGTGCCCTGCTCTGCCAGACGATGACAGACTGCAGCACCAACACCACCGCTGCCACCAACGACCAGCGCCACACCTTGAGAAAATTCGTTTTTATTATTATGCATAGCCTTGTCCGGGAAGTCAGAAGGTTACCGGTATCGCCATGATTGTGGTAACACAACCCTTTTCCAGTCTTCTGCTGAAGCTGTCCATAAAGGCAGGCGAAGTCAATGATGGATTCTTGCGGCTGCCCGGTAAACTCTCATCGTCTAAAGAGACTAACGAGCCAGAGCCACTGAAATAGAAAGCAACTGTAAACGACCTTGGTTTTTCTCACTGAATCGGGCGATAATCACGGACAAATGGATCTTCCGATTACCATTCGGATCATAAAACGAAGAAAAGCCTAATGAGCAAAACCATCAGTGTTGAAGCATTCAGTGATTTGGTGGACAAGCTGTACGGGGGGTTACAAAGCAAAGTCCCCTGGAAGCTGTTTCTGGAATATCTGGAACAGCAGATTGGCGCCAGCTTTTCTACTTTAATCCTACGCCCCCCGTCTCAGGATACCGAAGGGTTGATTCTCAGTACTGGCGGTGCCCACCATAATGAAGCGCTAACCTCCTATAATGATCACTTTTTTGCACTGGACCCTTTTGTTGATCTACCCAGTGGGCAGGTGGTCACACTGGATGAATTCATTCCGGAAGATGAACGACACCAGTCCGAGTATTTTCAGCAATTTCTGGCACCTATTAATGTTCACCATATATTAGGCGCTGACATCCACACACCTGATGGCGCCAAGTGCAGTTTAAGAATCAGCCGGGGAAGTGAAGAGAATCGCTTCAGTGATGATGACAAATGGCTGATTAACACCCTGATTCCCCATCTGATGCGGGCTGTTCAACTGCATATGCAGCTGAATCGGATGGAAGCCGAACGTAACCTCTATGCCGGAGCAGTCGACCAGCTGGCAGTGGGCACCATCATTCTGGATGATGAAGGTAAAGTACTTGAAATCAACCAGGTGGCCAAAGAACTGGAAAATGAAGATGATGGCCTTAGAGTCAGTAGCCGGACACTTCATATTGGTACCCAACAGGATACCCGCCGATTCCGGGAACTGATCAAAGAAACACTGGCTCATCAGCGAAATAACACGCCATCCATTGTTCAGGCCATGCGGGTTGCACGACTGTCAGGCAAGCGGGACCTGGGCATCATCATTCGCTCTATTCCATCTTCCCAATGGTCCGGTACTGGTAAGCGCCCTTGCGTTGCCATCTTTGTCAGTGATCCGGAAAGACAGTCCCAACCAGCACAGGACATTGTTAAAACCCTTTTTGACCTGACGCCAGCAGAGGCCCAGCTGGCTATGCACTTAGCGAATGGCCTGACTCTGGACGAAGCATCCGAGACTCTGTTTATCAGTCGAAATACCGCTCGTGCCCACCTGCGTTCAATTTTTTCCAAAACCGGGGTTACCCGGCAGACTATGCTGGTCAGATTGATTCTGAAAAGTGTTGCCCCTTTGGGGTGACACTTACTTCTCAATAATTAATATCAGAATAATTTACATTTCATTTTCATATTAATTACAGCAAGTCGTTATATTCATCATTCTCATTACAGAACTACACTGGGGGACTCTTATTTCAAAAACAGTGTATTTTCTATGGATTACAGCGCTTCATCATCTGATCTTCGCCAGACTTACCAATTAAATAAAAATTTATTAAAAACCAGAGGGCTCAGTACGCCAGCAACTTTTGGACCATGGGCACTAGAACCTAGCGTTTTTTCTTCAACAAATATGGAAAGAGCGATGTCTACCCCAACAGTTGGAGTAGAGGTGCAAGCAAGAGCAATTAGAGTAGTTCAGAGCACAAATGAACCAGATCAGCCTCCATTTTCAAGGGATGAGCTTACCACACCATTACTTCCAGGGTCAGAATATCAAGACTATGCTTCAGATACGCATTCTACTCAGCCAGAATCTGCCAAAGCTTTAGTATGTACCATACAACCCTGCACCAAAGAGCTACAAGACATTAAAGCAGTAAGTGCTCCAGAAGATTTAAAGGACAGGTTCAAACCAGATACGATTTTAACTTTACTTGAGCAAATTAAAAACAGAGATGGTTGCTGGGGAAAAATTTCTGTATTCTGCGCACTTCGTACTCATAACCACCGCAACAATGATCCTAGATTTCGAACCAGTGATTACATTGATTCTGAGTGGATCACTCATTTGCAACCCTATTTAGAAGCGATAGAACGAAATCTCAATAGACCCTATCCACACCGAGATGAAGTCACTTTAGCAATACAGCTGTTAACTTTTACAACTATTCAATTCAAAAGCCATTACTACTCTAAAGACAGTGATGCAAGTAATGATGCACTTTCCAACCTTGAGAATGAGATCAATCATATTATCAGGTATTTTTACCTGCAATTTGATAACACATGGATTAAAGAGTTAATAACCATTAAAAATTATTCAAAATCACCCTTGCATTTTAATTTCTCCCCCCAAATTAACAGCTGGAATCTCACTATAGTAGAAAAAAAACTATGCTCTCATTTTTCCCCAACTGCCTCAAAGTATCTTCCCGGATATCTTATGGTACTTAAACATACAGAACTAACAGAAATGAACCTGGATGAAATATTTGATGTTAGCGAAAAAGAAAAAGAGGAGGCAAAAGAAAGAAAAAGGCTCAGAGACTTATATACTTATCATGATCTGAAGAAATCACTCATACCCGCCGAACATATGTATGGATACCCTAACTTTCGAAGGACTTGCTTTGTTTCGGCTACGCTTGCTGGTTTTATGCCATTTTATTTTCCAAGACTTCGTATTCAACGGGATGATCTTAAAGTGAGGTTAGAGGAACTGGGATATAAACCGGTAAAAGTGAATCCTGTTAAAGATGAACAATCAACATCATTAGACTTAGACATCGGGAGTTTTCTGAAAGCTGAAGGAAAAAGATTGCAGGATGAAAAAAACAAGATGCAGGAACAATTTGAAAATCTATTGACCCACTCAGATATACCTGTCAACGAGGAAGCTATCCAGGAGCTTCAGGATGAAGCATCAAAAGTAGAAAGTAGCCTAGACTGCCTTCTTTCTACGGTGCTTCAGCACTGCCTACTTTCAATTAATGATGAGTTCTCTGAAAAAGACCATATTGATGAGATTCCTGATAAGGAACATATTAAGTTTCAAAAAACATGTAAAACTATGATTCAAGTTCTTATTGAAGCCTCTAAACTGCATTTATTTTCAGGCATTGAAACAATTGCTAAAGTCTCCGAACCCAGCCACTTAAGGTCACAAGATTGCGCTGAGTTTTTACTACCATTTTTAGACATACTGGCTGAAAGCTGTCTCCCTCAAGAGCTTTTGTATCATGAAATGATAGAAAAATGTGTAACTAAAGAGGGAAAAAAAATCACGATTGTTACATATGATGAAGTAATAAGTAACGTATCAACAGATGTAAGACCAGCAGAAAGTCGAATTTATATGCCTGCTATTTCTTTAGAGCAATCATTGAAAGCAGGCTTTTCTCTCCAAATGATACTGGATGATCACATGTCTCCCACTAACTCAGGAGACCAGCAAATCATAACCGTTGAGCCAAAACATTTTTTGTATGCAACAGACAAACAAAGCAGCTGTGTAGAGATTGCGGTAGATATTGAGTTAAATAAGGAGAGTAGAAAAAACTGGCTTGTTGAAAACCAAAGAACGGTACTGGTTGCATCCAACCCTCCTGAATTAGTCACAGTTCAACTCAGATTCCCCGGTGATTTTTATCAAAGAGCGTCTATTGCAGATAGGTTGCTGAAAGATGACAGTACAAAGGTTTCACTTACATTCCGAAATAAAGACACCCTAATTGATGAAAGGCATGAATACGAAAAAGTATGCACTGTTTTTCATGCTGAAGAGAGTGATGAATTGGATCGGCATTACAGGGCATCTATCAAGCGAGCAGATGGGAAATGGATGCTCTTTGATGACCATAAGGTCTATCACATCCCAGAAGAGAATGACATAAATTTAGAGTGTGGAGCACCTTCATTGTACATACTTAAAAAAGTAGCAATACCATCTGATCAATTAATTCCTTGTGGCTAACCTATTCGTAGACATAATAGGAATACAATTTAGTAGATCCGGTCAGGCTTTCATCAAGCGCAGGTGTTACTGCACCAAAAAACTGACCTGGATCAATAGACTTCTCTGGCAATCGTCCACTTAGACGATGATGACCAGCGACTCCTCACTAGACAATCGCAACATGAGGATTTTGCAAGCCTTCTGCCCTGACGATGTTCGATGCTTTTAAAGGCTTGGGAAAATCGTTTTGAAAGTGGCAGATCGCCAGAGCATGCAGCGAGGAGAACAATAATATGAGCAAGTTGCACCTGATTGAGACGAACCCGGTACCCGACCGTTACGCCCGTGGCTGGCACTGCCTTGGAAAGCTGGAAAACTACAAGGATGGCAAAGCCCATACGATTGAAGCATTTGGTACGAAGCTGGTCGCCTTTCAGGGAGAAGATGGTAATGTTCATATACTGGATGCTTACTGCCCTCATATGGGTGCTGACCTGAGCAAAGGCTGTATTGAGGGCAACTCCATTCGCTGTCCATTCCACGACTGGCGCTGGAATTCAGAAGGCGTTTGTGATGATATTCCTTACGCCAAGCGTATCCCCCCCAAAGCACGTATCAAGTCCTGGCCTGTCTGTGAAGAGAATAACCTGCTGTATGTCTGGAATGATCCGGAAGGCAACCCTCCAATCGAAGAACAGGCCATTCCCCGCATTGAGGCCTGCTTTGATGAAGAGTGGTCTGACTGGGAGATTGCCGAGATGCATATCGGCACAAACTGCCGCGAGCTCGTCGACAATGTCGCCGACAAAGCCCACTTTGGCCCGGTTCATGGTGCCCCCATCAAACTGTTCTCCAATGTTTTTGAAGGTCATGTCGCCGAACAGACCATGATTGGCAAGAGCGAGCGTCTGGCTGAGGAAGGTGAACTGAAGACAGTCGCCACCTACTACGGCCCTTCTTATCAGATTACCGACATGTCGGGTGAAATGAACGGCATGCCCATTCATTCAATCCTCCTGAATTGCCATGTACCTGTTGATCTGAACAGCTTTACCCTACGCTACGGCGTTCTAGTAAAGAAGATTCCTGGACTGACTGACGAGCAGAATCGTGAGGTTGCTCAAGCCTACATTCAACAGGCACAGGAAGCATTTTATGAAGATGTGGAGATCTGGGACAACAAAGTCCGGATTGATAACCCACTGCTCTGTGATGGAGATGGTCCTGTCTACCAGCTTCGTAAGTGGTATGACCAGTTCTATACTGATGTTGCAGAACTGAAAGATGAGCTTAAAGAGCGAAAAGTCTTTAAGACTGAATCTTCTGAAGCAGTTTAAGGCAACAAGTCAATCACTCAGAACAGGCGCAATAGGCGCCTGTTTGCTTCTTAATTATTCAATTTTCAAAAACTGGCTGAGCAGGTACACGATATGTGTCCGCGACTCCCATTGGAAGATCCAAGACAGGTATTGCTGTTCTTGAAACTGTACAATAATTCAACGACAGCATCCCGATAGAAAGCGAACTCATCAAAATCCATATTCCTTACCAGAAACTCTGAAAAGCCTGCTACCCCCATTAGGTCATTTCTGCACAGTACTTTAAAGCCCATGGACCACTCGGGAAAGTTACGCCGGACAATCTGAGACTCAATTAATACAATATTTCCATTATTGCGGCTATCGCAGGAAATTGAATGGTAAATCTCTTTAACGTCTTTCTCTTCACCTTCCAGCACCTGAAAGAAGTTTCCATCGCAGTAGATCAACATTCCTGTGACATTTTGTCGAAGATTACGATCCCTGCTTTGCTCCAAAAGAGCGGTCAGTTGCTGTTCATCCATCATCCTGGAAGCACTGCTTACGTAAACCAGATTTATCATTTCTTTTCTATGCTGTTTTCTGAAGTAATCAAAGACAGAGACTCCCTTTCCCTTGCTAGTTGAAGAAAAAGGAAATGAGCTGGCGATGAAGGGAGCTATAATCGAAACCCAATATACAAATAAATATTTTATGTATTTTTATCATACATTTATTGCTTCAGATCACTGCTTACTTTATTTCCAAAGGCCTATTTCACTAAGGGCGATTTACTTTAAGGTCGATAAAGTTTTATTGAGTTCATGAGGTACTGCACCAAGCCTGACAGACATAAGTGATGACAAAAATAGAGTCATATTAAGTTACGCACATAGGGAGCCCCCAATTACATGATAAGCAGTACTTCCCCCCCCAAAGGCCGACAAAAAGCTATGCGATGCTTTGTAGAATGTGAGACTGATGGCATGAAACAAGCTTAATTACTAGGGCTATCCTCCATTAAAAAATAATTTTACTATGTCGTACATATTACGACCTATACTTCGAGCCCAGCTGATTCAATTGTGCTTATTCGTAACTATTCAGCACCCTTCATATAAATCTGGAATTTTCTGATTTTTCGACCATCATCTTATACTCAATTTTTCTAACAAATCTCCAGTATGGAACCAGACTTCCCAGCTACTCCGTTTACCGAAGCTCTCCTTAAAGAGAATGAAGAGCTTCGGACCGAGAATGCGCTTTTACGGGAACGTTGCAGCGAACTGGAAGAAAGGGTTAATAAAAACAGTCAAAACAGTAGTAAGCCACCATCGTCAGATGGTTATCAAAAGCCCAGTAAAAAAGGGAGTGATAAAGGTGATACATCTTCCAAAGAAGCCCCCTGCTCCTCACAGGAAACACCGAACCCCAAAAGCCTTAGACCATCTTCAGGCAATAAACCAGGTGGCCAGAAAGGTCATCAAGGCTCTTGTTTGAGACGTGTCGCCTTACCCGATTATGTCAGGCATCTGAAGGTTGAAAAATGTTGCTGTTGCCAGTCTTCGCTTATCGATATTAAACCCACCAAATACATTGAGCGACAGGTTTTTGATCCAGGTAGACCCGGAGAATTTGAAGTTACCGCGTACTGGGCAGACGTTAAAGTATGTCCTTGTGGTAAACGGAACACCGCTGAGTTTCCCCAAGGAGTGAAAGCCGCTGCTCAATACGGAGAAGTGACTCAGGCAATGGCTGTTCATTTAAACCAGTATCACTTCATCCCATATCACCGGGTGTCTGAGTATTTCAATACTATTTATTGCATGAGTGTCAGCGCAGGCTCTGTTGCCAATTTTGTTGCCTATACCCATGAGAACCTGGCCTCTACTGAGCAGAGTATCCGCGATGCTTTACAAGAAAGTCCGGTTGCAGGAGCGGATGAAACTGGCATGCGGGTTGACGGTTCACTGTGGTGGTTACACATTATGCGAGATGACCAATGGACGCTTTACTACCTCTCAGAAAGGCGAGGTTGTGAAGCAATGGATGCAATGGGCATCCTGCTGACTTTTGCAGGCATTCTGGTTCACGATCATTGGAAGTCCTACTTTGCCTATGCGGCAGTGCATGTGCTTTGTAATGCCCATCATCTGAGAGAGCTTCAGGGAGTTGTCGATAGGGATGCGAATAAGCTGGCTCTGCGGCTGATGAAATTGCTTACGCTCTCCTGGCACTTCTGCAAGAAATACAAAGCAGCCGGTCTGACTCAAATGCCTGGTGCAATACAGCTTCGCATTGAGACGATATACGACCAAATCCTTCAAAGGGCTCTCACGAAGGAAACCGCTTATATGGAAAAACAACGACAGGTGCTTGGACGTAAGAAGGTCAGGAATACCAAGGCCTACAACCTGTTCAAAAGGCTTATTGAGTTTAAGGTTGAAACGTTGCGCTTCATGTCGGACTTTTCAATTCCCTTCGATAACAATGGCAGTGAACGTGATGCCAGGATGGCCAAACTTAAGCAGAAGATCTCAGGCTGCTTCAGAAGCGAAGACGGAGGTACCATGTTTACCCGAATCCGAAGCTATTTATCATCTGCTAAAAAGCAGGGGTTGAACATATTTCAGGCGCTTCTTAAAGCGGTTCGAAATTACAACAATACGCCTTTGCTGGGTGCTGAATAGTTACGCTTATTCTTTTTGCACCTTTGGAGTACCGAAGATGTCGCGGCTAAGAAGACCCCTCCTTGTCATAATTTCTATCGTTTCGGCATTGAACCTTTGGCCTGTATTGTCTGCCAGTATTGAACTGAATACCTTACCTGATGACTATTTGTCCGATACCTATACAGAGCTGATACGTGAAGCCAAACCCGGCTGGTGGGGGAACTGGAGTCTAAGCAAAAGTGTAGAAGTAGGTGCTATCGGCGTTGTTGGGCATGATTCCACATTTAATCCCTCCGGGCTTCGCCTTAACAACCTGAGTATAACTGTCAGTCCATTATCAGAAAAACTAAAAGTATCGACACAGCATGTGTTAGGACCGAATGTGTTTTCTACAAATACAGCTACCGGGTCTGCAGAGGCCAGTGCACAGGTCACATTAAAGTGGGAGTTTTCTGCCAAGGGAGCCATGTCGGCTCAGTGGATTCTTGCTGAAGAGCAACATTTATCTAATAGTGCTGACAGCATCAATACAAATATGGAATTTCTCAAGTCAGTTGCCCGAGAAATGAATATGCTTAACCCATTGACCGGTGAAATCAGTCAGGGCTTTGGCATCATTACTGCCGTTATATTGGCAAAGAGCGGCGTTAATCTTGCCTCCGTTTCCGACTCAGCTGAATGGAGTATTTCGGGGGAGGGAAAAGGCCTTCAAAGTATGCTTGGAAACGCAAAGGCTTCAGCAAGTTATTCCAGCGCAGAAAGCAGCAGCAATATTGTCTCAATTCTCTGGCCTGCGACACCTAACGAAGTGACTGATGAACTCGTTCCCGTTGCTTACACATTTGCCTCAATCCATGGTGAGACCGTTATTCCGCTCTGGGTTGAGAAAATTAATGATTTTGAGCTTATTTTTAAAAACCATAGCAGCTATATAGTGATTGCTACTGCCACTTACCACACACAGGGAGGCAGGGAGGAGAAGCAGACAAAAATATCTGGCTTTCTGCAAGGCTCAATTGGTGATATTCCTCTGGATGCTACCAGCTTGGAACTGAAACTGGAGTTCATTGGAAGTCTGCCATATACCGCTCTGCACAACAGTTGGAATACCCCATTAGGAACCTGGCTAACAGGAAAACGTCATATAGATATTTGGGGCTTGTGGCCAGACCATCCGAGCTTCACAATTCAGGAAGAAGAATAAACAGGCTATTTGTCATGGTTGATGATAAAAACACATGAAGGACTGATGCACTAACCCATTTTTATCAATCAGTGCTAATTTTTCCAAAAATATGATTAGCAAATAAAAAAAGGGAGGCCTGCAAAGCAGATCTCCCTTTTACAAAACCGGTATAAAAACTTAAGCCAGAGCAGCTTTAGCCTTTTCAACCAGCTGGCCAAAAATCGCCTTGTCATGAACGGCCAGATCAGCCAGAACCTTACGGTCGATTTCGATAGCCGCTTTCTTCATACCAGCGATGAAACGGCTGTAAGACAGACCATTCACGCGAGCACCGGCATTGATACGGGCAATCCACAGAGCGCGGAACTGACGCTTACGCTGACGACGGTCGCGGTAAGCATACTGACCAGCTTTGGTAACTGCCTGCTTGGCTACACGGAATACACGTGAACGTGCACCATAGTAACCTTTAGCCTGCTTCAGAACTTTCTTGTGACGACGGCGCGCAATGACGCCACGCTTAACACGTGCCATGAGTTATCTCTCCTAAAAAATGATCAAAAAAGCGATTAGTCGCGCAGCATACGCTTAACGAGACCCTGATCGGCTGGAGATACCAGGGAGGTACCACGCAGCTGACGCTTACGCTTGGTGGTCATCTTGGTCAGGATGTGACTCTTGAAGGCACCTTTACGCTTGTAACCGGAAGCAGTTTTCTTGAAACGCTTCGCGGCTCCACTGTTGGTTTTCATCTTTGGCATGAAAAACACTCCGCATTCGCGATCATTGAGCAGAACCCAGAGGTCTGACAATGTCGGGATAGTTTAAAAAACAGTAATTCACGAAAAAACCGGCAACGATCCTGTACTTCGTGCAGGAAGCCACCGGTTTCTGCTAAAACGAATTACTTCTTCTTTTTAGGGGCAATCACCATGATCAGTTGACGGCCTTCCATTTTTGGATGCTGTTCAACGGTTCCGATTTCTTCCAGGTCGTGTTCAACCCGTTTCATCAGTTCCATGCCCAGCTCCTGGTGAGCCATCTCACGACCACGAAAACGAAGGGAGACCTTCGCCTTGTTGCCCTCGGTAAGGAAACGTATCAGGTTGCGCAGTTTTACCTGATAATCCCCTTCTTCAGTACCCGGGCGAAACTTGATTTCTTTCACCTGGATCAAAGTCTGCTTTTTCTTGGCCGCAGCCTTCTGCTTTTTCGATTCGTACTGGTGCTTACCATAATCCAGGATCTTACAGACCGGCGGCTCACTGGTCGCATTGATCTCAACCAGATCCAGCCCCGCTTCCACGGCCATGCTTAACGCATCTTGTATATCAACTACACCGACCTGTTCTCCGTCGGCCCCAATGAGGCGGACCTCTTTCGCACGGATATTTTCATTAATCGGAGCCTTTACTGGGCGACGATCACGGAAGCTGTTGCGTCTGATGGTTGTATCTCCTGTGTAAGCAACATAGTACGTCCCTGAGCTGCCAGACCATCAGGCAACCCGGGACAGTTTTCTCGAAACGTATCAGAAACCAATTTTAGCCGGTCAGGCAGTGCGACCACGCTTAAGTACATCTGCCTGCAGGCGTTCCTGGAACGCTTCGATGGACATTACGCCCAGATCTTCACCGGTACGGGTACGAACCGCAACGGTATTGTCTTCCATCTCCTTATCACCGATCACCAGTAGATAAGGAACCTTCATTAAGGTGTGTTCGCGGATTTTAAAGCCGATTTTCTCGTTTCTCAAGTCCGCTTTTACCCTGATACCCTGTTCAGACAGGTTTTTTTCCAGTTTTCTGGCATAATCTGCCTGACGATCAGTGATATTGAGGATAGCAGCCTGCGTAGGAGCCAACCAGACCGGCATTGAGCCCTCATAGTGCTCAATCAGAATTCCGATAAAGCGTTCGAAGGAGCCCAGGGTTGCGCGGTGAAGCATAACGGGTGTTTTGCGCTCTCCGTGCTCATCCACATACTCAGCGCCGAGTCGACCCGGCATGGAGAAATCCACCTGAATGGTGCCACATTGCCACACCCGGCCAATACAGTCTTTCAGGGAAAATTCGATCTTAGGTCCGTAGAAAGCACCTTCACCAGGCAATTCTTCCCATGGAAGTTCCTTGGCATCCAGGGCTTCTGCCAGTGCCTTTTCGGCTTTATCCCAGATTTCATCAGAACCTACGCGCTTTTCAGGACGGGTTGAGAGCTTGTAAATCAGGTTCTCGCGATCAAAACCGAAATCATCGTAAACACTGTGCAGGAAGTCGATGAACTCACAGACTTCTGACTGAATCTGGTCCTCAGTGGCAAAAATATGGGCATCGTCCTGAACAAAGCCACGGACACGCATCAACCCGTGCAGAGAGCCGGAAGGTTCATTACGATGGCAGGAGCCAAACTCAGCCAGTCGCAGTGGCAGATCACGGTAGCTCTTCAGCCCCTGATTAAAGACCTGGACATGACAAGGGCAGTTCATTGGCTTGATGGCCATGTCCTTGTTTTCAGAACTGGTAGTAAACATGCCATCCGCATATTTATCCCAGTGTCCGGACTTCTCCCACAGGCTCCGGTCCACCAGCTGTGGTGTCTTGATCTCTTCATAACCGGCCAGGCGCTGCTTGTTGCGCATGTACTGTTCCAGTTCCTGATAGATCACCCAGCCATTTGGATGCCAGAACACCATGCCTGGCGCCTCTTCTTGCATATGGAACAGGTCGAGCTTTTTAGCCAGTTTACGGTGGTCACGCTTTTCCGCTTCTTCCAGACGATGCAGGTAGGCCTTAAGGGCTTTTTTGTCTTCCCAGGCGGTACCGTAGACGCGGGTCAGCATTTCATTATTGGAATCGCCACGCCAGTAGGCACCCGCAACCCGCATCAGCTTGAACGCTTTCAGTTTGCCGGTAGAAGGTACGTGTGGGCCACGGCAGAGGTCCATCCACTCACCCTGACGGTATATAGAGATCTCTTCACTGGCTGGCAGGTCGTTGATGATCTCAACTTTGTACTCTTCGCCCATGGCTTTAAACGCGCTGATGGCTTCTTCGCGGCTCATCACCACTCGCTCAATTGAGAGATCCTGCTTGGCCAGCTCTTCCATGCGTTTTTCAATTTTGGACAAATCGTCCATATTGAAAGCGCGTTCATAAGAGAAGTCGTAATAAAAGCCATTTTCAATCACCGGCCCAATGGTCACCTGAGCACCAGGAAACAGGTCCTGCACGGCCATGGCCAGAAGGTGTGCGGTGGAGTGGCGAATAACATCCACACCCTCTTGATCTCGGGTGGTGATGATGGATAAATCAGAATCTTCGGTAATTTTGGCACTGGCATCCACCAGTTCACCATTTACCCGGCCGGCGAGCGTCGCCTTGGCCAGCCCTGGACCGATGTCCTGGGCGACTTCCATTACGGATACTGCATCAGCAAACTCGCGCTTGCTGCCATCGGGAAGCGTAATAACGGGCATGAAGGAGTCCTTACATTGTTTTCACTGTTTCAGTGGCAACCCGTACCGGAGGCTGCTTGTTCTATGACTCTTGCCAACCCATACGCAGGGCTGAGAGCCGGAAACCAGTGGCAATCC
Source organism: Endozoicomonas sp. (assembly GCF_965196975.1). Classification (NCBI taxonomy): domain Bacteria; kingdom Pseudomonadati; phylum Pseudomonadota; class Gammaproteobacteria; order Oceanospirillales; family Endozoicomonadaceae; genus Endozoicomonas; species Endozoicomonas sp. The sequence goes on along the minus strand of NZ_OZ239981.1, from coordinate 420,410 downwards.
ATACCAGGGATTGCATGAATTTTCTCAACGTTCATTAGGAACAATTGTTTCGTAAAACAGGGGGAGAAAATTGCAGGTTTAATGAGATATAATTTCTTGATAATACCGTCCTGTCAAGTGTACAGCTCAAATCACCCTTTCACAGTAAGTTCTACAGGCCTGTCATATCATTGAGCAAACCGTTGAGTTTGTGGGTCTATGAAAGGCTCATTTAATGGCAATTTAGTTCTTGGATGGAAGGAACAAAAAGGAATTATCAGGGTCAAAGTGACATATAGCAGAAGAGAAGTCATCTCAAAGTGCTATTAATGGTAAATCTTTTTCTGAGCAGTTCTTTTTAAATCATGTATTCGCATAATAATGAGCTGGTTGTTGGAAAAAGTTGGCAAATCAATAGCTAGATATGAATAACAATGCCAAGAAGTACGCTTGAAAAGCAAGGTATCAATTCTCTCATTGCCCCAAATGACAAACCAGTTCTACTTTCTCCCGAACTCGAAACAGGCTCAATGGGTTTCCGAGAGGTAGGCTTATCATGCGGATCAGAACCACAACAAACGTTAAAACATCAGTTTCATGACACAGGGGACTCACAAGAACCCGAGCTCCCAATTTCTCCAGGTAGCATGAAGGTAAAAATCTACAGATCCCTATCAGGCAATTTTATAACTCAGCCGGTTGAGCCAGACCCAACTATCGGTGACAATTTTTCCGAAAGCGATATCACCGAAAAAGGGAGATTGATAGCTAGCCCAACTGAACCAGAAGTAGTGACTGACTACTCAGAGGAAAGCCTGGAAAAGTTACAATTTTTAACTGTAAAGTGCGAACTAGAAGAACAAAAACTACCACTTCCAGGAACAGAAGCATATGTCTCTGACCACTATATTGACCTCAAGCGTGAGAGACAGAACATAAATCTCAAAACAGGCACCTATCCAGACCTACGCATAGCAACAACTGAATTAGAAGTAGATACTGACGACACAGAGGCAAGCCTCGAAAAGTTACAAGCTTTAGCTGTAGAGTGCGAACTAGCAGAACAAAAACTATCACTTCCAATATCAGAAGCGAATGACACTGACTGCGATATTGATCTCAAGCTTGAGAGAAAGAGCAAAAACTTAAAAACAGACACCTACCCAGACCTTGCCATAACAACAACTAAAACAGTCACTTCCAACTTTGGGGGATTACCTAAAGAAGATAACGCTGAACCTCAACTCGCCGAAAACACATCGCCTAAAACAAATAAAGATTTTGATGTACTGCCACCATCCTGCAGACCGAAACATGGGAAGAGGCGAGGCAAAACAAGCAACCACTGTCACGCCCAACCTGAAACTAAACAGATATTGAGACGCAACAACCCTCAGGAAGCAAAACCAAGTGATAATGAAAGAAAAAGTCCCCAAAAAGCGGGCTCTAATAAGACACTTGCTACTAGAAAACTCATACCTTCAGGGAGTCTTCAAGAGTACGTTCTTACATCAGGTTTAAATGAAATTCACGCTTTTCAAAACGCTGTCTATGCAAAAAGAGCAGAATGTGAACCACAACGTTTTCGTTTTCCATCGCCGGATTTCAATAGTCGTATTCAAGGCTCAATTAAGGAACTTGAAGCACTGGGTGCTCGCTACCATGAGCTGTGCTTCAGCAACCCCCACATTGGTCATCAAATAAATGAACTGAGTGATGCTCTGTCACGTTCACATGAACCTACCTTAATAACACAGTGCCAATTCCCAAGCAGCGATAGAGGTAAAGCTGCATTCATACTGGGAAGCTATTACCATAATATCCGAGATGCCCTATGTGCTTACTTTAGCCATAGAGATACCCAAGATTTCGAAATAGCAGCCATTTTATCAACGTTTCTTAATAGCCACTTAAAGTTTCTTCAATGGCTGATTGAAAGTCGGCTTAGAGACTTGGACGCTATCAAGAATGTTGATTTCACTCCACCTGCATCAAAATCCAAAGGTCGGCGTCATAAAATCAAAGGCATACCTCAACCCGAGATTAAAGAGCCAAGGTGTCGTCTTTTTTTCCTGAACGAAGCCGTTGATAAACTGTGTACGGCACTTGCTACAGTCACACTTTTTTTTCAACAGCGTTCAAAGCCCGAAGCTGAATATATTACTGACACCAGACGACAGTTATTTCAACTGATCAGTCGCTACAGAGAAGAAGCCACTACCACTGATTTCGATCTTTTTCTTAAAAAAGATAGCCTTATTGAGCAATATCTCTTCGAGGCTGAACTGATACATGCGGCGGTGTCCGCGGAACAATGGGAAATAGCAACAACGCTCCTCACAGAGATTTGTCAACGCTTTGCCCCACCAGATCCAACAATAAAATCGGTTATTGATGCTGTTGTCGCTGACGACGCGACCGTACAGGAAATTACTCGAGTGTGCGCTCAATGGAAAATAGAGAGTCAACAAAATCGCCGATTTTCCCTTGCTCATCATTTAGCACTTGGCCTTGACGCTACCATTCACTATTTCAGGCATGCGATTGAACAAATTGAAGCAGAAACTCTGGTACAAAATCAATTGATGAAAACTGGTGAGCTTCAGACACTTGCGAGTAATTTACACATCTGGGTTGAGAAAGTAGATAATGCCGGCATGCTTGGCGACCAGAAGCACTTACTTGACAAAAGCTTCTTCACCCTTCTGGATATCAAACAGCAGCTAATACAGATAACCCAAAAAAATGAAAAAAGACTGGCCGAGTATTTCGAAGAGATCGAAAACCCGTTCCCTGAAAAGCAAAGTGGTAATAGTAAAAAGCGGCAAACCGTCACAGGACAAAAATGTTCTAATGATGTCAGATACAGTGATAGACAGAAATCGTCTACCGCCCCGAATGTGTCGACACCCCAACAGTCTATCCCGACTGTAACCGACGACAAAGAAAACGACTCAATGAGCTTGCAGGGAGCTGCCCGTTCCGCGAGTTCTCATGTCGCAGTCGATATACAAGAAGTGGCAGGAATAGCAGCAGAAAACCCTCCCTCTCCCATTCTAAATGAAACAGAAGGCGAGTGGCTCCAGATCCGGAGAGGAGTCACTCTTAGAAATGATGAGATTTTATTAGCAAAAATCAATGAGGGACTGGACAAGTGTGAGCTGATGCTTGTCAGCACAGAACTCACGCTTCGAGAACAGGAAAGAGTCATTCATATACTGGAAACCCGTGTATCCAAATCCCATCGTGAGCTTTTATGTCTGGCATATGCCAGATGCAGCTTTTCCAGCGCAAGAATGGTGCAATGTCTGAATGACTGCAAAGCCTTGATTGCACAAATAAAGCCCTACATGACGAAAATTCTTGTGGAAAACACATTATCCTCTCATGAAGAGTCTCATGAGTTTAAACGTCACGTAGATCAATTTAATGACTCGAACAGGAGGGGACTGACTGAGTTTAATAAAATTCATCAACAACTCGCTCGATTAAATGAACAGCAGTGTAGCTCGGAAGATATTACTTTAAGAGACAATCTTTACAGAGTCATACAAGAAACGCTGTCACAAACCCATGAAGCGCTTAGCCAGCTTGGTACAGCTCTTTTAGCTGTTTTTAAAAAACGTCTTCAAATGATTAAAAGTGCATACCCCGAGCTTAGAGAAAGAGAGAAAAAGCATGGTCATGATGCATGCGTTCAACAATTGAAAAAGAATAACCAGTCGCTGGAAAAACAAAGAAAGAGACTAGAAAAGTACCAAGAGCCTGCAGTACGGCCATCATCCAACCCAACATCAGAAGGGCAAATAGTTACTGAACAACAAATGCCAACCTGCCTCCAGCTTCCTCCAACGGTTTTCATGGAACCTTTTCAACCAAGGTTACTCTTACAGCCAGATAGAAGCCCAGCAATTAATCATCCACATTGCCTGATTCCCTGTGTCCAGACAGCCATAAAAGAGCAACTCACAGGCACCACTCTCGTGGATTATCTTGTGGATCAATTAAAAATACAGGTATCCACTTATGATACCAGGACAAAACTTCTATATACCCGCGCCTATCACGAATCTGAAGAGCTGAGGCCAGAAAACCCTGAGACATTGGCGTCAAAATTCGCTTCCTATACCTACATTGAGCCAGAATGCGATGAAAATGCTGCAGCGAGAGAGGATTGCCATGAAAAAGTATCTTTAGCGGCCAGAACCTTGTGTGATATGAGCGTTTTTACCGCTTATACAGGCAGTCGTGCTTATCAGAAACAAATAGAAAGGTATTGGGGAAATGAGCGTTCTCTGCAAATGGATCACAGAGAATACCTGCCGGAAGTAATAACTCCCAATTGTATCCATAGAGCCTTAACCCCAAGAGATACTGACCTTATCGCTTTGGGCAATGAGTATTTCTATCAGATCGTACAACACCTTTCTGAACGACTGCATCAAATCGCTCAAGAAAGAAGTACCTCACAGGTTCAATTTGAGTTAGTGACTCACTTTAAAGAAAACGACTATTTATACAACGCGTCATGTTCTTCCTCCCACCTCGTCGTGCGAAAAGCAGGAACCGACAGGCCTAAGGACTGGCTCTATGTTGTTGACCTTGCTGCTTACCATTATCCAGATCAACACATATTGAGCTTATACCGTGACCATGACCCTTCAAATAATGCTTACATAAAATGTTGTGAGGCAATCATCATGGATGAACTTAACTTGGTTATGTCCATGTCAGCAGGCCCTGAACGGGCACTTAGAGCCGTTATCCGTATCTGCCATCTTGCACAACTGGAATCTTCAGAGCCAAAGCTTGATAGTTTGTCACGAATGGCGCTGATTCATGCTCTGGATACGATAAACCAACGTTATCCGGATCCCAAGCTGGAAACACTGTTAAGTAAGTTGCGGGACAGAGTATTTAACCTGATAAGCCACGAAAGGCTGTTCTGGGGTGTGAGTCAAGTGTGGTACAAACAGACAAATTAATGACCTGATTCATTTGGCTTTTGGCTTTATAAAACGCTTCACCTATGTTCTGAAAGCCTTCAAAACAGGGCTTACCAAATACGCCATAACTCTTTTTTCTCCAGTCACAATATCAGCAACACCGGTCATTCCTGGTAGCAGAATGACTGAGCTATGATCTTCTGGAAGCACTATTCGAACCCGATAATAAGGCTGCCCTTTTTCATCATCCAGCGTATCCGCACTGATCGTATCCACACGTCCTTTTAAACTCCCGAAGGTGGCAAATTCATACGCCGTTAACTTTATCAAAGCGCTTTGTCCTGACTGCAGGAAAGCTATATCCGCCGGTTGAATACGTGCTTCAAAAATAAGCGCGTCTTCTGCTGGAACAATCTCAACAACAGTACTCCCTGGTTGAATGACACTGCCTTCCGTATGCACCTTCACTGTTTTAACCAATCCATCCACTGGTGAATGCAAAGCCGCCTTTCGAACTCGATCCTCCAGGCCTGTCTGCCCCTCCTGTAATTTACCTAAACGATCCCGCGTATCCTGCAATTCTTTTTGCAGATCTGCACGGTAACGAATAACCAGGTCATTACGGCGACTAATGGACTCTTTCAATGCAGACTCAAGACGAATCACCATTAACTTTGCATTAGTCAGGTCTCCCTTAAGTTCATTTGCCCTTCGCTCAAGGTTAATAATCTCTACACGGGTAATAACACCATCATCGGTCAGGGGTTTCTTTAACGATAACTCCTCTTCTACAAGCGCTAAGCTTCTTGCCAGTGTCTTTACCTTCTCTCTTAATTCATTCAGTTCATGCTGCTTCTGAATGACCTGCTGGTCGAGAATGGTCACCTGACTTTTCAATGCTGCCATTCGTTCATTCATCAGTGTTTTTTGCTGAAGCACCTGTTCCGGGAACTGCTTTTTGTACTGTTCAGGGAAATTGAGATCATGATTGTCATCTATAGACAATGTACTTTTTTGAAGTCCTACCAGTGCGGATAGCTCTGACTCAATCCTGACAACAGAGCCCTGCAGACTTTCCTGTTCAGACTCATTCACCCGAAAAGAAGATTGATAGCGCGTTTCATCAATCTGCAAGAGCAAGTCCCCTGCATGCACAAACGCACCTTCCCTGACATGCACAGATTTCAAGGTTCCACCGTCAAGGCTCTGAACCTCTTGAACTCTACTGGAAGGGATAATGCGTCCATGGCCCGTGACGGTATCATCCATCATGGCCATAGAGCTCCAGACCATCAGTGAAACAACAAAAAAAACCATCACCCAGACAAACCAGCGTGAAGCGACAGTGATGTCCATGAGCTGAGCCTGTTGCCGATTACTGGCGTTTAACCGCAACCATTCTGGCCATGATTTAGCATTCATACTGGCTGTTCTCTGGCATGAACAGGCTGATCGGATACCAGCTTCCCTCCATCCAACATAATGACACGCCCAACAACGGACAACAGGCTACTTCTATGAGTGATGATAATCAGAGTTACATGTTCCGGCAGGCTCTTAAGTGTCTTCTGAACACGGGCGTCCATCAGACTATCCATATGAGCAGAAGGTTCATCAAGAATCAGGATGTCTGGTTTGGATAGCATGGCACGAGCCAATGCAACAGCCCGCCGTTGACCACCAGAGAGCTGTCTTCCACCTTCACCTACCGGGTATTCCAGTGCAGCCAGAGAGTCACCAGTGAAGAGGGTCACACCACAGTTTCTCGCGGTAATCAGCAGATCTTCCTCAGAAAAGCTGGAAGCCCCCATCGCGATGTTATCCATTACTGAACCATGAAATAACCAGGGGTCCTGAGCCAGAAAGCCTATTTTTTTCCTCAGGGTTGCTGGATGAATATCCCCCTGGACAATACCGTCCAGAAATACCTGCCCATTGTCAGGCAGGTACAGTGCTGCCAGAATACGGGCTAGTGTCGATTTCCCCGAGCCAGAACGGCCTACCACAGCCACTCTCTCACCTCTGCTAATGGATAGAGATAAATCATAAAGTGCAGGAGTGACACTATCAGGGTAAGAAAACGACAGCTGCTTTAGCTCGATATTCCCATAAAACTGTTTGATTCTGCGATAGGTCGTTTGCCTACTCTGCTCTTCAGGTGCCCCCATCAATTGATTTATCACCATAAAAGCACTACGAGCCTGGTGATATCGCGTGCCTAGCAGTGCCAGTTGCATAAAAGGCGCAACCGCCCTGCCAGAAAGCATCATAATGGCTATCAATGCCCCCATGTTCACTCTGGCAGTGTTGATGAAAATCACGCCGAAATAAACAATGCCCACGGTTGCCAGTTGCTGAAGCCAGGTGGCTACTGCAGTAACATTGCCGGTAATTGCACGGGTTTTAAGCCCCCAGGTCGCCATATGCCCTGTTGCTTGCTCCCAGCGTTGCTGAAAACGACTTTGTGCTCCAGCAAGCCGCAGGCTTTCAAGGCCGGTAATGCTTTCCACCAGATCCCCATGCTTGCGTGCCGAGAGTCGCTCACTCTCTTCTATGCTCTGACGGAGCGCGGGTTGGACAGCGGCACTGATAAGCGACATAACAATAATAACCAGTATGGGAATCCATACCAGCTGACCTCCCATAAGCCCTATAACGATCAGAAACAGAATGGCAAATGGTAAATCAACCATTGCTGTTAGCGTGGTAGAAGTCATAAACTCCCGAATAGCCTCAAAGTCCTGAACTTGCCGTGCAAATGAGCCCACGGCAGCAGGAGTGAATGACATTCGGATTCCCATAATTTTGGCAAAGAGCTGACTGGACATCAGCAGATCGGACTTTTTGGCAGCTATATCAATAAACCGGGTGCGCAGCTGTCGACAGATCAGTTCGAAAGAAATGACAATAACGACACCAGTTGTCAGCGTGTTCAGCGTAGTGAGTGCCATACCTGGAATAACCCGGTCATAGATCAGGCGAACGAACAAAGGCACCGCAAGAGCAAAAACGTTGACCAGCAGAGACGCTAATAATACTTCCCGATAAATACGTCGCCCTTCCAGTAACGAACCCCAGAACCAGTGATTTCGCCAGTCGGGTGGATAGTTGGGATCACGATCATCCTCAAGCCTTGCCCGACTGAAAAAAACAATTCTATTTTCGTATCAATTCAGTTATTACCCAGACATGATGGACCGTAGAGAGATAGTCATACCGCACATTCATTGGAGTGAGCTTTTCGACGAGATCGAAAAAATCAGAAAGTGGGTTGGGGAGGCAGCAAGCCCGGTTAAAACAATAAAGGAGAATATCGCCAAAGCCGGAGGCTATGTGCCAGGTGCATTAGTTTTGTAATCAATAACCCACGTAGACCAATGGAGAAAAAGAATGTCAGATGAGTATCAGGTTCAATGTGCAGAGTGTTTTTGCACCCTATATTTCGTAACTGGTGGACTCTATGGTATTACGGGCGAACTCTGTGATGCCTGCCAGTCAGCTAAAGATGAGGAAGACTGGGACGATGATGATGATTAACCTGTAACCCAGAACAAGCGCCCTGTCCGTTTTAAAGGGCGCTCAAAACCTCTTCACCACCCCATCTGGAACACATCATCAATTACTTTCAGACAGGCCCGCTAACAAAGCACATTCAGCAGCAAGCTCGTAAATTTTCTTTTTGCATGATGGCTGGATAAACCATATAAAAGCCACCTGCCGATTCAGGACAGACACCTATTTATCAAGGCTCAGGTTGTGCGACAATGACCGAATGCCAATGCCGTGACCGGATGCACCGCCATGCCCATCGACAAATCCAAGCTCACAGAATCCGACATTATTTCCAAGTTTATCCTTCCTGCGATCAAAGACGCTGGCTGGGATGATATGACCCAGATCCGGCAGGAAGTGAAGCTGCGGGATGGAAAGGTCGTGGTTCGTGGCCAGGCAGCGGCTCGCAAGAAAGTGAAGTCGGCAGATATCGTTCTCTATCAGTAACTATTCAGCACCCAGCAAAGGCGTATTGTTGTAATTTCGAACCGCTTTAAGAAGCGCCTGAAATATGTTCAACCCCTGCTTTTTAGCAGATGATAAATAGCTTCGGATTCGGGTAAACATGGTACCTCCGTCTTCGCTTCTGAAGCAGCCTGAGATCTTCTGCTTAAGTTTGGCCATCCTGGCATCACGTTCACTGCCATTGTTATCGAAGGGAATTGAAAAGTCCGACATGAAGCGCAACGTTTCAACCTTAAACTCAATAAGCCTTTTGAACAGGTTGTAGGCCTTGGTATTCCTGACCTTCTTACGTCCAAGCACCTGTCGTTGTTTTTCCATATAAGCGGTTTCCTTCGTGAGAGCCCTTTGAAGGATTTGGTCGTATATCGTCTCAATGCGAAGCTGTATTGCACCAGGCATTTGAGTCAGACCGGCTGCTTTGTATTTCTTGCAGAAGTGCCAGGAGAGCGTAAGCAATTTCATCAGCCGCAGAGCCAGCTTATTCGCATCCCTATCGACAACTCCCTGAAGCTCTCTCAGATGATGGGCATTACAAAGCACATGCACTGCCGCATAGGCAAAGTAGGACTTCCAATGATCGTGAACCAGAATGCCTGCAAAAGTCAGCAGGATGCCCATTGCATCCATTGCTTCACAACCTCGCCTTTCTGAGAGGTAGTAAAGCGTCCATTGGTCATCTCGCATAATGTGTAACCACCACAGTGAACCGTCAACCCGCATGCCAGTTTCATCCGCTCCTGCAACCGGACTTTCTTGTAAAGCATCGCGGATACTCTGCTCAGTAGAGGCCAGGTTCTCATGGGTATAGGCAACAAAATTGGCAACAGAGCCTGCGCTGACACTCATGCAATAAATAGTATTGAAATACTCAGACACCCGGTGATATGGGATGAAGTGATACTGGTTTAAATGAACAGCCATTGCCTGAGTCACTTCTCCGTATTGAGCAGCGGCTTTCACTCCTTGGGGAAACTCAGCGGTGTTCCGTTTACCACAAGGACATACTTTAACGTCTGCCCAGTACGCGGTAACTTCAAATTCTCCGGGTCTACCTGGATCAAAAACCTGTCGCTCAATGTATTTGGTGGGTTTAATATCGATAAGCGAAGACTGGCAACAGCAACATTTTTCAACCTTCAGATGCCTGACATAATCGGGTAAGGCGACACGTCTCAAACAAGAGCCTTGATGACCTTTCTGGCCACCTGGTTTATTGCCTGAAGATGGTCTAAGGCTTTTGGGGTTCGGTGTTTCCTGTGAGGAGCAGGGGGCTTCTTTGGAAGATGTATCACCTTTATCACTCCCTTTTTTACTGGGCTTTTGATAACCATCTGACGATGGTGGCTTACTACTGTTTTGACTGTTTTTATTAACCCTTTCTTCCAGTTCGCTGCAACGTTCCCGTAAAAGCGCATTCTCGGTCCGAAGCTCTTCATTCTCTTTAAGGAGAGCTTCGGTAAACGGAGTAGCTGGGAAGTCTGGTTCCATACTGGAGATTTGTTAGAAAAATTGAGTATAAGATGATGGTCGAAAAATCAGAAAATTCCAGATTTATATGAAGGGTGCTGAATAGTTACCTATTTTCAATACTCTGAAGAAATACATCTGGAGGTAAACGCTCAGCTGCCATCCCAACTTTTGGTTGCCGGAACTCAACATACTCTTTAGTGATCTCTACAACAACGATGGGTGACTGTTCAAACCAGACAATACAGGGAAGGCACGACGGTGGGCAGTTTTCTTCCAGTGATTCGTGAGGGACAAGCGGTCTGGTGAACATACTAAGCCCTGCATTCCCAGCTGCTCGCTCCAGATATTGATCAGCGAACTCATCTGATTTAACGGGCAGCCCCGTCAGAACGCTTTCTGCGATGACTCTGACTCCATGAAACCTGGCAATCCAGATCAAGCTGGTTAATAAAGGGCTTTGCGCCATGGCAACTCCATAGAGGGGCAGGTTCTGTTTAGCAAAGACAGAGCCTAGAGTAGAAATCTCCCCCCCGCCATTCTCAGTCAGACACAAAAAAATCATCTATTCTTAGTCAGACTTTTATATCACGGGTTCTTGTCAGTTTTTAATTCTCAGATAGTTCTTATTGTTTTCCTGAACCTCACCCCCCCATTGCGGGAAAGATCATCCCCGGAACATTTTCAACACTGTTATGAGCATGAAGCGTCTTTCCTGTATGAATCACTTTCGGTTATGGCTATCAGCATTCCTAATCACGTCGACTATTTCGTCATTGAAAGCACAAAGCCTTGAGGAGGCAGTCTCCACTGCACTGATGACTAGCCCTAAACTCCATCATGCAATTCAGAAAGTACAAACCCGCCTTCATGAGGAAAGCATTGCCAAATCAGGATTTCTGCCAACACTGAATGTTCAGGGAGGCTCCGGCTATGAGTGGTCCTCCAACCCAACAACCCGTGCCGGTGGGCCTAACAGTGATGACAGTCTTCACCGGTATGAGTCTTCCATTGCGCTTCGCCAAGTGCTTTTTTCCGGTTTTTCAACAGTACACGACAGTAAAAGATCTGAAGCGTCAACACGCTCTGAACAGTACCGTCTGATAACGACAGCTTCCGAGATGGCGTTAAAAGTCGCCCAGACCTATCTGGCGGTAATCATGATGGAGAGGGCACTGACCATGTCCGAACAAAATCTGAAGATTCATCAGGATATCTACTACAACATATTTAAACGTTCTGAGTCCGGCGTGCAGAGCACGGCAGACCTCAGCCTTGTCAGCGGCAGGCTGGCCAGGGCTCAGTCTAATACGATTTCCGCTGAAAATAATTTGCAGGATGCCCGTTTCCAGTTAATGAGACTGGTTGGGGTTCCAACTCATTCTCTGCACGAGCCTGTACCTGATTCTGACTTACTGCCAGATACGATGGAGCAGGCAATACTACTGGCTGGCAAAAACTACCCATTACTCAAATCGGCGCTCCAGGACAATCACGCAGCAGAAAGTGAGTACCTGGCCAGCAAGGGACGCTTCTACCCAGAGATTTCCTTTGAGGCGACCCGATCATGGAACTACAACATGAATGGCGTGATCGGGCGTGATGATGATTACAATCTGATGTTCCATGCCCGTTACAACCTGTTTAATGGCGGTGCTGATTCTGGCCGGATGAAGGTCTCTTTGAGCCGTTGGAACGAAGCGAAAGATATATACCATCAGGCATTTCTGGACACCCAGGAAGAAGCCCGTCTTGCATGGGAAGCCCATACTCAGCTAAACAAACAAATCCCCCAATTACAGAAACACGTCGGCTACAGCCTGGATACGGTATCCGCTTACCGAAGACAATTTGCCCTGGGAGAAAGATCGTTACTGGATGTATTGAATGCAGAGAATGAAAGCCTTGAAGCTGAACTGGCATGGAACCGGGCATGGGCTGCACAGCTTGATTCATGCTACCGGCTTCTCCACATAACCGGTCGACTCCTTGATTCATTCAGACTGACGCTACCAGCAGACTGGCATCCAGAAAGTTCTTCAGGGCACAGTCTCGGGCGGAAAACTCATACACAGACTCACAGGGAAAACAGGTTTGATGATCAGTCCCAACTCCTTACGCAACCTGATACTAACGGTGCTAATACCGGTTTTGATGAACGGCTGCATGAGCCAAAAAACCGGAATCACGTCATATCATCAACAAATACTCGATATACACGATGATGATCTTGATGGTGTAATTAATGAAAGAGATCACTGCTTAAATACCCCTGTCGGTGCATCAGTTAATAATGTCGGCTGCCCGCAATGGGAAACGGTTCTGAACCAGTATGCACAGACGATTTTTTTCTCCAGAGATTCATCCTCTCTCTCAGATCCTAAGGCGCAAAAGGTTCTGCAAGAAATTGCCTCTGTAGTTATAGATAACCCCCAGAGCACAATCATACTCACCGGATATAGCAGTCAACCAGCATCTGATGACTACAATCTGAAGCTTTCACAGAGGCGAGCAGAGCATGTCCAACAGCAGTTAATCCAAAACTTTGGACTGAGTACTGACCAAATCAAAGTTCGCTGGAAAGGTGAACAAAATCCAATAAAGTCAGGCAATACTCCTCAAGCCAACCAGGCAAACCGAAGAGTAACCGCTCTGGTCATTAACGAACAAAACCGTCCAATCAAGAAATGGTCTGCTCAAACATTTCCTCAACCTGTTTTTCAGTGATTGGTGGAGGCCATGAAAAAAATCATTCAACTGGACAGCAGTAATATTGTCACAAAAGTTTTGGGAGATGCCTGGAAATTATTACCTGATGGAACACAGCGCCCTTTGTTGGAGGGGGAGCTACTCATTACCGGAGATCGAATTGAGCTTAATGACAATAGTCATATTGAGCTTACCCCTGTAGACAGTATTTCTGGTTCTGGTGCTGACGAAGTGCTGTTAGGAGGATCAGAGCCTTCGGTTGCCAGTACTGATTCGCCATTTCAAGGTACTGAAAAATCGGATGACCTGACAATTGATAGCCTGATAGAGCCCTGGTCTGTGGAACTCATACCACTTCAGGTTATACCAACAGCCGGTTACGCAACAGGAATAGATAACCACTCAGAAAATACTGAACAACGATGGATAACCCCGGAAGAGCGGCAATATATGGATGACCGGGCAGTCATTGTGATCAGAGAGCCCATTACTGCTGACAATATCATTAATCACGAGGAGTCTCTGGCATTTGAAATAAGCGGGTTTGTTTATCATGTGGAGGCGGGACAACCGATTACTCTGACATTGACCGATAGCCAGGGACAAAGCGTTGAGCTGAACACCGTTGTCTTTCCCGATGCCCTGAGCTGGAAAACGGTGATGTATCAAAACTGTTGATAGTGGTTTCGCGAGATAAATTCCCCGATAACCTTATCATGAATGTCTATTGATCTTGAGAAGCAAATAGTCCTTCTGGATAACCGTTTCAAGCAAGTTCTCAAGGTCAGATTCTGCCGCTCAATCCGCTGAGTAAAGTGCTTTCCAATGATATGTTTATCTTCTGGTAAACAGGATGTGTATGGCTGCCAGTCATCTGTGCAGTAAAAACTAACTTTGAAGCGGGCCAGACGCCCCAACAGCTTTTTGAGCGTCTCTGTGCTTCTGGAGCCGAACGCATGGGCAATGATCTTCTTGAAACGTGGCTCCCATGCATAAAACAGCCAGCGTTGCTGCTTCTTGCTACCAACAAATGACCACTGCTCATCCATTTCGAAAATAATCTTGACTTGGGCATTTTCGAAGGGGAGTTGTGTTACTGTTGGCGGGTCGAGTTTTTTAAATGAGCCAATACAGTCGTTGGACTGATCTCAAGGACACGTCCGATATCTCTGACCCCGGAGCCATTCATGGTCATCTTTATGATCTGCTCATGAGTACCAGGCAGATTGCCATTATAGCGATACTCAAGTTGGAAGCTCTTATTACAGTCCTTGCATCTATACCGCTGGTGACCCGTTTCAGCTTTCCCGTTCTTAACAACATTGATCGTTTGTTGACAATGGATACAGGCAACTTGAACTACAGCCATAGATGACTCAAAAAGTTAGGAATGTATCAGATCAACAGCTCTGACACATCACCTGGAAAACACCCGTTGAAAAGCTTGGAGCCGAAGGATATGGATTGATTGACGGTACTGTCACCATCAAAGCTGAAACCATTGACCTTGCCGGTAATCATGCCGAAGACACATCAACGTTCCTGCTGGATACGGTGACAGAAGTCACTATCGATCTCGCTCCTGAAAGCGACTCCTGTGACGATGATCAGGATAATGTGACCAATGACACGACACCATTAATTCAGGGTACCGGAGAAGCTGGGGCATCGATTAATCTTTTCGACGATGGAAACCTGGTAGCTGAAGGTATTAAGGTTAATGACAGTGGACAGTGGTCAACCAGAATACTTACCCCCCTTAAGGATGGCGTGCATAATCTGACGGCATCTGCTACGGACATAGCGGGCAATCAAGCATCAAGCAGTCTGGAAGTCACCATCGATACCTATACCAAAGTATGGGTCAATGATCTGGATACCTTTCAAAAAACAGAGTTTGAACCAACAATTTCCGGTGAAACCGGTGGGGTCGCCAATGGTAAGGTGGTGAATGTCGATGCCTCTGATTTTTCCTCTCTTTTCACAGCGAAACCGGTTGTGCATGACAACCTGTGGAGCACCAACCTTCCTCCTACGCCCATAAAACCCGGCAGCCCTTACCATGTAGTCGCTGTTGTTCGCGATCGGGCATGTAACCTGGCCAGTGACCATGTAGTAACTCTGGGAAATCCGTTACCTGTGACACTGACCGAGAAAGAGAACCTTGGCTCCAGCGTATCCATTGATCCCGTTTCAGATCAGGAGACTCACTTATCCATTGAGACTGGTTTTCTCTCTGACCTTCCTGACAACCTGTCCATTATTGATTCCGGACGTATTTTTCCCATTCGCTGGCAGCTTAACTCACCACAGGAACTGAAAGCTGTTTATGAAATCAATAGCAACATAAAAACAGCATTGGCATTCTCGGTACCAGAGACCGGTAATGGGCTTTCCGCATTAACCCTCTACCCCCCTTTGAAGCACCCTGATGGTGCTGGCAACAACACCATTGAGTTTGATATCCCTTATCAGAAAAGCCGCTATTCCCCGACCTTTTCCCGCTTTCACCACTCAAAGGCTGGCGTTCACGTTACCGTCGTAGATGACACCCCTGAAGCCATCGACCATGAAACAGTGGGTTTAAAGGAAGGAGAACAGACAAGCTGGGAGGACAGTGGCGGAAAACTCTTTCATAAGCAGGATACTGGAGCAGATGGCGGTCAATTATCGCACATCAACCATATTGCACTGGATACCGCTAATGAAGTGCATGATGGCATGCTTGCAGGCTATTACACATTTGACGGCAATTATGGACAACTCTATGTCAAACCTGATGGTACATGGGTTTATCAAGCAAAATTTGATCTTGTTCATAAGCAGGGAGAAACCCTGGATGATACGTTTACCTTTACCCTGACGGACTTTGATGGTGACAACAGTGATGCACACATCACCTTTGCCGTTGCAGATGGCCCCCCTCTGTCCTTCAGTGGTGATTCCGTCAGTGAGATGACCATAGATCAGGAGTGTGACCAGCCAAAGCCTGTACCAGACAATGGCCAGTTACTGATCATTAAGGGATCTGATCCCATACCACCCGAAAAACTTACGTTTGACCTGACAGCAACCATCGAGCAGCTCAAAGCCTCATTAGATAAAAAAAATCCAAACAGTCATGGCATTCCCCTGGATCTGGACAACCTGCACCCTGACCCAGCAATTCAATCACTGACTCTATCAACAGTTGATGGATCTCCTGTTTTCAAGATCAGCCTTATCAATATCAGCACAACCTCTGAAGGCAACCTGGCAGCGACGCTTAATGTAGAGCAACTCAACTCTTTTGATGTCTATGGCCCTGAACCTGCCAGCCTTCCTCTCACCATTACGGCCAGTGATCATGATATCAATACCGTAACGCATCGCGTTGCTCTGACCATTATTGATGGTGGTATTACGCTTCACGATGATTTTGCTGAAGTCATAGAAGGTGAAACGGTTACCGGGAATTTACTGGCCAACGACCAGCTGTGTATGGATGCGGTTACAGTTACACAGGTCACCATTGATGAGACCGCCTTTCGAACCACCAAGATCAACGATCAGTTCAGAGTCAGCTTTTTACCATCAACCCCTATTGATACCCCTTTAGGCAGCCTGGTTGTTCAGAGTAATGGAGACTATGTTTTCAGGGCACATGACTCCCTGAAAAATAACCCTGACCCAATCGCATTTACTTTTGACTATTCCGTACAAGACAGCAGTGGTGATACTGCTACGGCGACAGCCGTCATCGATATTCTGGATGGTGCTGCCCCAACAGGCGGTAAAGATGCCACTCTGATCATTACTGAAGCCAACCTCAGCCACCCTCCGTTTTACCCGGAGTATAAGACCACTGGCATTTATACCCTGAAAGGTGATGGATCTGATCCCGTCGCTCCCGGTAGCCTTCACTTTGACCTTCCCCATGGTGCGCTGGACAACATTCTCACTTCAACTGGGCTTCCAGTCACCTTTCAACGAGAGAACCATGTACTTAAAGGCATAGTTAGTCCTCCAGGCCTGCAACCGATTCCTGTGATTGATTTCAAAATCGCCTCGGTATCACCTGTTGGTAAAGACCTGCAGGTGCAAATCAAGGGTGAACTCTTTCGACCGCTGGACCATATCAATAAAGCCACAGGCTCAGAGTTCATCGATATTACCGATCATAAAATCACCTTAAAACTTCCCTATTCCTTTAGCGATCATGATGGAACACCTGCCCTGAAGGAAGGTACGTTCACCACCACCATTATTGACGGTTCCCCACCCTTTCTTGCCCATATAGCCACCGTAACGTTGGAAGAGGTGAATTTTCCCGTCAGTCGTACCGGGGAAATGATTACCAGTCCATCGTCTGACACAATTGTTCCATCAAGTTGGCAGTTCCTATCAGCTCAACCAGGCCTTGAAGGGCTTTTTTCAAATGGTCACCCACTGGCATACACAGTCAATGGTAGGGCGATACATATTTTTGAAGAAAATGTGCCCAGTCAGGAAGTATTAACCATTGAGCTGACGAATGAACCCAGCCCAGAGCACATCACAGCACTTTTCTACCGAGTAACACTCAAGCAGGCCATGGATCAGGACAAAGGGACATGGCCTTTGAAAGTGCTGACTGAAGTTCAGGATTATGATGGCGATATCACGCAGCACAACCTGATCGTCAACGTCATTGATAGAGACGATAACCTCAGTATTGATATCGCCCTGGATGATATGGGGCTGATTGAACCTCTCTACCAGGGAGCTCCGGTGAGTGAAAGCAGCCAGGTCAGCATTGATGCGGGCACGGATGCGGTTCGTGAGGTTTACTTCCTGAAGCCTGCAGTAGATACACAGGATTATGCGATTGAAAATGATGGGCAGCAGCTCAAGGCCGATGGCAAACCACTGAAGTATTTTTATGGCCCGGATGGTTCCTGGGAAGCCTGGTCAATGGATTCCGGTACCCAGCATGCAAAAATATTCAAATTATCATCGATTCCTCCCGACAGCACTCCCATCGTCATTGATCCCAATACAACAGGAACCACCCGGCTTCAGATTACCTGGTATCACTACCTTGATCACTTAACAGCGGCCGGTGAAAACAAAGAGCTGATCCCCATAACCTTGACGGTTCAAGCTAAAGACAGTGATGGCACTACGGTAGAAGACCAGTTCACCCTGAAGCTATTTGATGGTGCGCTGCCGTTGCCTGGTGAAATAGTGAACCCACCCCAGGTCATTGATATTAACTGGGGCGAACATAATAGCTCAGAAGGTACTATTTTCTTCACGGCTGGATCAGACAAACCAGTACCAACGTTTGATCTCGATACCATTAAAACAGCCTTTTCAGGCATCCAGTCGGATGCTCAACCTCTGGATAAGTTTGAGCTGATCAATACGCCAGACACTCAGCTAACCATCAGTCGTCAGGACGGACATCCGGTTTTACGCTTTTCCATAAAAAATGTGCAAGCCGACCAGGCAACGGTACTGTTTGAGCAACTGGACAACCTCGACCACCCAAAGGAGCCTGGAGACCAGGATGACCTCATTGAGTTATGCATTCCGATACTTCTGGGAGACAGCGACAAAGAAATTGTCACCAAAAGCATGGACCTGATATTCCGTGTTATTGATACTAACCCAACCGCTCATCCGGATCATTTCTACAAAGGGTATGCCATCGCAGAAGAAGGCACTCTCCTTAATGCTTCACCAGAAAGAAACCTGTTGATTAATGACGAGTTGAAGGCTGACGCTGACCCGGCCCATATTCATGCATTGGAATATAACAACAATATCTTCCCCCTTGGCTGGAGCAATATGGTCACCGTCGATACGGATATCGGAGAGCTGTCACTCCATTTTGATGGTGAATGGTCTCTGCAAACTCTACCCCATATAGATCATAGTCAGGGTGAAAATTTTACGGCGGTTCTCAACGCGGCAATTATTGATGGGGATGGTGATACCTCTAATGCCCCTTTTACCATTACGATCTCAGATCAGCAGGCCCGGTTTGAGAATATCAAAAGTGCAGATGGTCTTGAGGATCCACCGGAGCCTTTGCCTTTCGTCTTTCAGCTGAATCTAGGCGATCTGGATCGTCATGAAAGCATCAGCAAACTATCCATTGACGTCAGTGATCTTCAGGGAGGAACCCTGACACTGAATAGGCTTCCTGTCACGGACACTGCCGGTGAAGTACTGATCCCTCCAGACAGCCTGGAAGTCAAGGATGTCAATGGCGACAGAATCTACACCAGCAGAAATCTGGGCTACATCCCTGCTGAGGATGCCTCTGACTATACCTTCACTGATCACCAGATAACCCTTAACCTGAAGGCTCATATCACCAAGACACCGGGCCCGGATCAAGACCTCAGCTCCCCAGTAGTTATCCATGTTAAAGGCATAGCGGCCCCCCCAATCTGGCCCGAACAGATACCGGCAGTCACC
Organism: Endozoicomonas sp.; assembly: GCF_965196975.1. Lineage (NCBI taxonomy): Bacteria > Pseudomonadati > Pseudomonadota > Gammaproteobacteria > Oceanospirillales > Endozoicomonadaceae > Endozoicomonas > Endozoicomonas sp. The sequence goes on along the minus strand of NZ_OZ239981.1, from coordinate 400,845 downwards.
GGCGAAGAGGATCAGAACATTCCACTGGGCAGCAGTATAAAAGCAGAGCTAAAAGACAAGGATGGATCAGAAGTCCTCTCATACGAGATAACGCAATTACCCGATAGCATGAAGCTGTTTTCTCATGGACGGGAAATTGATGCAGGGGCCACGCTGACTCCAGAACAGTTTGAACAGCTGGTTGTTCAATCTGATGAACGAGTGGCAGGCTGGAAATCAAGGTTGACGCCATTGCTACAGAGCAGGGTTATTTTGCGGTTGAAACCGCACGATCACCGGCTACCATTGTCGTCAATGTTCAACCTGTGGCAGACCCTCCAACACTGGTGGTCATGCCTGCCGGTGCAGACCCCGATACGGTTAAGATAACCGGGAATGAAGATGAGCGCATTGCCATTGGCAGCCACATCAAGGCTGCCCTTGTGGATACGGACGGATCTGAAAGCCTTTTCCTGAAAGTCACACCATTGGTTAAACCCGGAGAAGATATTGGCCAACTGTGGGTTCAGCAGGGAAGTATCTGGACAGAAATAAAGCCAGGCCCAACAAATAGTTTTGAAGCAACTGGGCCGGATATTGACCACCTTTATTATCAACCCGGAAAAGATCGAAGCTCAGCAAACTTTGATGATGTCCGTTTGCAGGTTAATGCCATCAGCCGTGAGTCGGCTCAGGATGGTGTTGCACCAGCAGCTGGAAAAGAAGAAGCCCTATCACCAGACCGGTTTATTCAAATAAGTATTAAAGGGGTTCCAGATATTCCAGAAGTGACGCCTAATGATACCTGGACCATGAACCCGGACGATGCCTATGAGTTGATTGGCCATGGCAAAGAAGACCAGCGACTGCCACTGGTATTTGATCTTCACTCAACGGATATCGATGGTTCCGAAAGTCTTAACTCCGTTGTGGCACTGGAAGATAGCCGGTTTCGTCTGGAAGATAACCACGGGCGACAGCCTCCCATTGCTTATGTTGTCAATGGGAAACCGCTGTACCAGATAACGCCAGCCGACCTTATCTCTGGTAAATATCTGCTGAAACCACCGTTGGACTATGCCGGTGAGCTGCTGGTGCCCATGAAGATTCTGGTAACAGAGCTGGACGGAGCCTATGCCATTTTTGACTACCAGCTTCGAGCCATCTTTGAGCCGGTGGTGGATACCCGGGATCAATCCATCGAGCCCATCCAGGGTAATGAAGTTGAACTGAACCGAGCCGGTAAATTTCTCTCGGGTGGTGCACCACTTGCCCTTACTGGGTTCACCCTGGGTGACAGTGATGGCAGTGAGTCCATTACCGATATTACCGGCTTCAATTTGCCTGCCGGCTTCCAACTGATGGTAAATGGCGTATTGATGGACAACCAGTGTGGTTCACTGGCTGAACATCTGGGCGGTCTGGAAGCGCTGAAAAGGACGCTTGCTGAGGGGAGTATCCGCATTGTACCCGTCCATCCCGATGGAACGATTGACAGTGATTACCCAACACCCACCAGCCAGAGTAGCGACTTCAGTTTTACCGTAGAAATCACGGATCAGCAGAATGGATTAACGGCGAAAAAAGAGGTAGCTGTCAGTGGACATATCGACTGGCGGGGTGAAGTTGATGGTGAACAGCCACCAGCTACACCATTCAATCCGGATAAAAACACCCAGGTAACCATCGATAATCCCGGGCCTCTTACAGGAAATGACTTTTCACTGGAAGCATTAAAGCTTGTCTCCACTGATAAAGATGACAGTGAGCGGATAAAAGACGACAAACGACCTCAATATGAGATCGCTGTTTATGATCCAGCGGGAAACAAGGTAACAGGAGACTGGCATCTTCAAACCTCTGGAGGGCAGGAGCTGATCTTTGATAATGACGAGTGGCTGATCCAAAGTGGTGGACTCGATGGCGTATCGGTTCATTTTACCGAGAAGGGCACGTACTTTATCCACACGAAAGTCATTGTTGAAGACATTGGGGACGAAGAAGCTCGCTATGCCCGGATGCAGGTCATTGTCGAAGATAATACGGGTGGCCCAGATGAACCGACGCCACCGGAGAACATCGTTGTCTGCTCAGAACCGGTAGAAGGAAAAGAGGATTACTACTTCTCCATTCCAGACCATTGCATCAACCTGGACCAGACCCACACCTCGACCGAGGAAGAAACCACATTCCGCATAACGGTGGCGGATCTTCACGGATGGAGTCTTAAAGGTTTCACAACGGTGTACTGGAATAACGATGGTGAGGTCACCGAATACATAACCAAGCCGGAAGACGTCGGAAACCTTCAATTCCGCCCACCCAGGGACTTTTCCGGAGAGGACAGCATCACCTATCACATATTGAAGAGAAATATCGATTCCGATCAGACCAGCAAAACAGACTTCAAGATCTCATTCAGGGTACTTCCGGTTGTGGAAAACTCACCGGATGAGCCACCGGAAGATTCGGTATATGACTTGAGAGCCTGGACAGAACCGGCTGCCGAAGCCGATGAGTGGAAGGATGCGGATCATCCCGAGCTCATGCATCTGCAGTTAAGAACCACCGATATTGATGGCTCGGAAACCATCGAAAAAGTTGTTTTTAAACCGCCCGAAAATATCGTCATCAGTGGTAATGGACTTCAACCAGACAACTCGGTCTATCGGCAAGTATCCGAAACAGAAGCGCAGTTTGAGCAACGGATAGCTGGCTTCACCTTCACTCCCGGACCGGGGCTACCCGCCGGAACCTATTCCATGCCACTTGAGGTGGAAGTACTGGATACCGCTCCGGGAACGGGAGATACCGACAGAAAAGTATTTACCAAATCGATCGACCTGATTGTCAAACCGGTCAACCACTGTGCAACCCTGACTGCACAAAATCAGGAAGGTTATGAAGACTCAGATATTCCTATCACCGGGCTGATTGCTGCACTGAACGATAATGATGGTTCTGAGGTCATCTCTGTTGTGCTCTCCGGTGTCCCTGACGGTGCAGTGATCAAGGACAGTTCTGGAACCCCTCTGCCCTTTAACGGCAATGGAAAATGGCAGATTCCAGAATATTTGATGGATAACACCGGCCATATACAGCCACTGTCATTCAGGCCAGTAAAAGACTTCAGTGGTGTTGTTGAACTGACCCTGAACAGCCACAGCCACGAACAGAGTTTGAGTACGGTTTGCAGTAATGAGCAGGCATTTCAGGTTACGGTACAGCCCGTAGGTGACCCAATCACACTGGATCAAATTCCCAAATCGCTGACGGGTGATGAAAACATACCCATCGTCTTTCATCTGAATGCTAAAACTACGGACAGCCATGACCATCCGGAAGGCCTTCAGGCAACGTTTACGATTTTACCAGGTAGCGCTGCCACACTGATGCCTCCAGAGCCGGAGGCCATCAAGCCCAGCCTTATCATTCCAGGCATCACACCCGCAACGTTCTCTCCCAATACCTCAGGTGGTTACACCGCAACCATAGAAACACCAGATGCTACATTACCCAATCTGGAATTTAATCCGGGTGATGGTCATGGAACACTGCTGATGTCTTTAGCCGTACGCTCTGTGGATAAAACCGATGGACTGATAACAGCCTATGGGCCTGAAGTGGTGATGGACAGCACCATTACCATTGCGCCAAAGTCCGACAAACCCTCGCTGCAGATTGATCGCAAAAACATTATCACCGCTGTAGAAACACCGGCACCTCTGTTTATTCAGGCTTCAGTCGTCAATCCAGCTGTGGCTGCCAACAACCTGGTTGGTACTGAGCTCTATACCCTTGTTCAGGGACTTCCCAGCAGTGCATCACTGGTTAATCATGCTGGAACATCAACAGGTACTCCGTCCTCCAGCCCTTCGAGTATTGCTCTGGTCAACAATGAACTTCAAGACCTGTATCTTAAAGATCATCAAACTGGGAGATATATCCTGGATGTGGAAGCCATTTCTGATGTCGGTGATGGAGATAAGCAGAACAGTGATGTCATACCCCTGAACGTTGTGGTGGTTGAAAGAAGCCAAAACATCAGTGGCACACCAAACAACGATATTATTGTCTCCGATGGAACTGCACCGAAGATCTCCGCAGGCAATGGGGATGACCTCATTTCCGGGGGCAGAGGTGAAAACCAGATGCTCCCCGGCCCAGGTAACAATACGGTCTGGGGGGGAGAGTACTCAGGCTCTGGTGATGGCCTACGTGATGCGTTCCTCTTTGAGGCTGGCGATACAGGCACAACTGCTATTCAGGACTTCGAGCCCGGCGTGGATGTGATTGATTTAAGCAAGCTACTTAGCCTCGACAATGTATGGTCCAGCAGCGATCTGGCAAAGCTGGTCACTGTTGATGAAATGGATGGAAAAGCGCGAATTACCGCACTTTCCGAGGTTATTACACTGGATACCATACCACTGGAAACGCTATTGCCGGGTGGAAGCGCAATGGATCCCGCAGAACGTTTAAGCTCGCTGGTTGAACAGGGTCAGCTGATCGTCTCCCATCAGTTTGGCCACGAAGGAAAAGACACCCTGTATGCACCACCAGCTGCTGAACTGAAAGGCGATGGCATTGTGAATGCCGGTGCTGGAGATGATCACCTGTATGCCAACAATGAGGGCAGCAAACTGAGAGGTGGGCCTGGCAACGATATTCTGGAGCTCAGCCCAACCACCCATGCAATGGATACGCTCTACTGGCTGAAAGAAGACGCTGGCAGTGAAGCAACACCCGCTTATGACCGGGTACTTAATTTCCACGATGCAGAGGACGTTATCGATATCACGGGTTTCCTGCCTGCAGAAGCCAGCGCTCAGCCTTATGATTACATGGAGCTGAACGCCAATGGCAGCAGCACTAACCTGAATCTTGCCAGTGCAACAGCCCATCAATGGAGCAATACTATTGAACTCTCGGGTGTTGACTGGTTACAGGGCAGCAGTTCGGAAGATGCTCTGAAATATCAGCTGGAACAGGGTTACCTGATCACCGGGTTTACCATTTAAAGGTTCCAGTAGGGGTAGTTACGGTTACCCTTTCACATATTCAGACTTGCCAAATCACTGCTTCGGGTACGACACTATGCAGTTTTGATCAGCCACTGCAGCCCTCAATGACGACATCCGTACATCAAGAAAGAGCCAACACTGAAGACTTCCTGTCTATTTTTCTTCAGGACATCCCGTTGATGGATGTTCGTGCCCCTGTAGAGTTTGCCAAAGGCAGCTTCCCTACCGCTACGAACGCCCCCATCCTGAACGACCGGCAGCGAGAGCTGATTGGCACCTGCTACAAGAAAGAAGGGCCTGAAGCGGCTGTAGCAATGGGCTATAAGCTGGCTACTGATGATGTTCGGGCACAGCGACTCGAAGACTGGCAATCATTTATTAATAAACATCCAGAGGGCTATCTGTTCTGCTTTCGCGGTGGACAGCGCTCCCATATTACCCAGCAGTGGCTGAAAGAGTCAGGCTACCCTTATCCATTAGTCAAAGGTGGCTATAAAGCGTTGAGGCGCTTTCTGATTGATGAGCTGGAACGCTCCATTAAAGACATTCCGTTCATTATCCTCAGTGGCAAAACCGGTACCGGAAAAACCTACCTTATTCAACAGCTGCCCTACAGCATTGACCTGGAAGGCCTCGCCAACCATAGAGGCTCAAGCTTTGGCCGACGATATGGAGGCCAGCCCAGTCAGATCGATTTCGAAAATCGTCTGTCCATCGCACTGTTAAAGCATCGTCATAAACATCCCGGCATGCCTGTTCTGTTGGAAGACGAAAGTAAACTGATTGGCCGCTGCAGCCTACCACAGGAGATGCGGGACAAAATGCAGCAATCCCCGCTAATTTTGCTCGAAGAGACCATGGAGGAACGGGTGACAATTGGTCTTAAGGAGTATGTTACCGACAATCTTGCTGAGTTTATTGCTGCTTATGGTGAACAACAGGGTTTTGAGCAGTTTGCTGAAGGCCTCTCTGGCAGCCTTTACCGCATTCGCCGCCGACTGGGTGGAGAGCGCTATCAGCAATTAACCGATATTCTGGAAAATGCCATTCAACAACATAAAACGGATGGTGTAATAGAAGGCTATAGCCCTCTGATCAGTGACCTGCTCAGCAATTATTATGACCCCATGTATGACTATCAGCTGGAACAGAAGGAAGGTGACATTATCTTCCGGGGGGATCGAAAGAAGATCCAGGAAAGCTACAGCACTTTGCTGACAAATAACGATACAATAGCGCCAGCCTGAGCGTTGATAACATACTCAGCCTCACAGGGGAGTTTGAGGCTGTGTTTATAAAGCAACACATCTTAATAGAAAAACGACGATAACAGGATAAAGCAGTGAGCATCGATTTCGATAAAGTGGTAGATCGAACCAAGACCTCCAGTCTTAAATGGGGACGCTTCAGCCCTGACGTTCTCCCCATGTGGGTAGCGGATATGGATTTTCAATCAGCACCTGAAATCATCGAAGCACTGCACCAGCGTGTCGACCATGGGGTTTTTGGTTACACCGAGCCCGACAGTGAGCTGGAGCAACTGGTAGTTGAGCGCTGTCGCAACCTTTATCACTGGGATATTGAGCCGGAGTGGATTGTCTGGACACCAGGCCTGGTGTCTGCACTGAATGTCTGCGTTCGTGCTTATGCCGGTAAAAGAGAGGGTGTAATCTCCCCTGTTCCTGTCTATTACCCATTTCTGATGGCACCAAAGCTGGCAGGACGTGAACTTATTGGTGTGGAATGGATTAAAAAGAACGGAGAATGGATTCTTGATCTCGAAAGCCTGGAGCAGAAAATCACGCCGAGCACTAAGCTGCTGATGCTGTGCAACCCTCAGAATCCGAATGGTCGGGTATTTACTCGGGCAGAGCTGGAAAAGCTTGAGCAGCTCTGTAAAACGCATGGCCTTGTCGTCTGCTCAGATGAAGTGCATTGCGACCTGATTCTTGATCGCCATGCCGAACATATTCCCTATGCCTCCATCAGCGAATTTGCCAGAGACAACTCAGTCACCCTGATGTCACCGTCCAAAACCTTCAACTTGGCCGGTTTCGGCTGTGCATTTGCCATTATTCCCAATAATCAGTTACGCCATCAGTTCAACCGGGTTCGTACCGGAATTGTACCGTCAACGGACAGCACTCTGATTGGTTACACTGCAGCAAAAGCGGCCTATCGTCATGGTGAACCCTGGCGGCAGTCATTACTGGATTATCTGCGTAGTAACCATGATTACCTGCTGGAAGCCATCAATAACATCCCGGGCCTTTCCATGGAACCACTGCAGGCAACCTATCTGGCCTGGATTGATGTCAGCGAACTGGGACTGGAAGACCCACACCAATTCTTTGAACAGGCCGGTGTCGGCCTCTCGCCAGGAAAACAGTTTGGTGATGAAAATTACCTGAGGCTGAACTTTGGCTGCAGCCGATCACTGCTGGAAGAAGGCGTTAAGCGAATTGCCAAAGCCGTTGCACAGCTGTAAATAGCTAAAAGACTTTCACCACAAAGGCACAGAGACACAAAGAAAAATGTACTATTGAACTTTGTGTCTCTGTGCCTTTGTGGTTACACAACATTATTGCCAATAGCACTGCCTGGCGTCATTATACCCAGCCCAATAACTTGCCAGACTCACCGTGAAAGAAACCACCACTCAGTCATTCCAGTTTGAACAGATCGGTGTTATTCGCTCCTGTTACCGCCAGAAGTTTGGAATCCCCCGTCAGCCAGGTATTGTCACCGCCGCTGAAGCCACACTGGAGCTTCTACCGCCCTATAATCAGGAAAACCTGGTACGTGGTCTGGATGGTTTTTCACATATCTGGGTTCATTTTATCTTCCATAAGACCATGGATGAAGGCTGGCGTCCGACCATCCGTCCACCAAGGCTGGGCGGCAGACAGCGTATGGGGGTGTTTGCTACCCGCTCAACACATCGCCCCAATCCTATGGGCATGTCCGTGGTTGAACTGCGTAAAATTGAATCAGGAAATGGCAAGTTGAAACTGCACCTTGGGGCTGTAGACCTTCTTGATGGTACTCCGGTTATAGATATCAAACCCTACCTGCCTTATGCCGACGCACTGCCTAATGCCAAGGGGGGCTTTGCTCCCTTACCCATGCAAATGGCCGAAGTGAAGTTCACCGATGAGGCCATGAATCAATGCCTGCGTTATGAACAACGAACTGGCAGACAACTGATTCTGCTGATCGAGCAGGTGCTTGGTCAGGATCCAAGACCAGCCTACCTGAGGGAAACCTCCGAGCGGCGCCATGGCACCGCCTTATGGGATCTGAATGTGGTCTGGGAATACACGAACCATCACTTCCTGGTGAAAGAGCTGGAGCCCCTTAAACTGGATGAGAATACAAAGGAAGGTAATGGGCAATGATTATTCCCCATGAAATGATTGAGCCGGAAACGCTTGAAAGTCTGATCGAAGAGTTTGTCAGCCGGGAAGGAACGGATAACGGCTATGACGAAGCACTCTCAACGCGAGTAGCACAGGTATTATCCCGCTTAAAATCTGGGGAGATGGTGATCGTTTTTGATCAGGAGAGCCAGACACCCAATATTCTGCACAAAGATGTTGCGAAGCAAATCCTGATCGAGCAGGAAGTCTGACCTTCGACGATCACTACCACCTGGCACCATCAATAAACCCTTTGGTGCCTTTCTTCGAAAGGTAGGCCTCCTCCTGTTCAGTATATATTCTTTGTCTCGCCTGGTTTCGATGCGGGAAACGCCCGAACATATACACCATCTGGTAATGCTCAAAACCTTTATTCAGTGCGTTAAGGAACTCATAGGGATGGTCGGGGTGTTCATTCAAAGCTTTAAGATAGTCAAGAGCAACCTGTTGTGAGGCAAGACTTTCATGATGCATCATAGGATAAATGATGAACAGCTTTTGATAGCCCGTAAAATAGTAAGAATAGAACTGCTTTTGCAAATTAGTTCTGGCCGCTTCTCGTGCTAAACCATCATACAAGAAAGCTCTGTCTTGATGACGGAACATATTCCGACTGAACTGATCGATGAGAATGATGTAGGCAAGGTTATCAAAGGGGTTATGATGAATGTCCCAGTTGTGCTTCCCTGAGACAATGGTTTCAAAAAGCGTAATGAATTTCTCTCGAACCTGTCGATCAACCTCTTTGCTGCCTATCACGCCATCTGGACCATGAGGAAACCACTTCTCATTATACCTACCTGCCCCACCCTTCTCGATATCGGCCTCCCATTCTTCAAACCAGAAGTGCAGGACTTCCATTGCCTCGGGATTAGCCCTGGCCAACCAAAATGGACTACTCCGGCCAGAATCAAAAACCTCTTCGGAAACCATCGAACACCCAGTCAAGGGCAGCTGAAAAGCCGTCAGAAGCAGAAAAGGCAGAAAATATCTACGTAAAGGCATCATCAATTCCCTTTGTAATACCTTGATACAAGATAAAGAGTACCGAACAAGTTCGATAAAACAGTTGTTACGTTATCGGCAATAGAAAAGGGTTAATGAAAGAGAAATAAATATCCAGCCTGCTATTTCGAGCAAAATAGGAAAGTCGTACTAGGCCAGGTTATTTTGACCTTCTCTTTCTTATGGCCCATCATGATCAAAAAGGAATGTTCAACGATTGTTACACTCGATGAAGATCGGATCTTCCGGCAAGTCAGCTCAGTTCATGCTTAAAACGCTATCAAATTCCAGAGTACTCTTAATCGCTTCCGTTGCTTCCTTAATTTATTTTGCTAGACCGATACAGGCTTACACGCCAACAAAAGAGCTTTGTGATGGTCTACCTAAGCTTCCTGTTGAGTCAATGCAGGGAACTTGCCTTTCATTGATTGCTCAAAAGTCACCCGATTCCAATTTTGTAAAGCCCCGAAAAGCAGTGGAGGTTCGACCTGGATTTTCGTTGCTGGTGACTGATATGGGGGGGTGGATTGATAAACGAGGAGTCTTATGGCAATTGCAGTTTATGGGAGGAAGCCCCTTTTCTGGCCCAGTTAAGGTTTCAAAAGTTCTCACAGGGCTGAGCCTGCCTCATGGTATAAGAATTGGACCAGATGGGTTTATCTATCTTGGTGAAGCCCACCAGATTACACGATTCAGATTCATAGATGGGCAGGTTGAAGATCATCAAGTTGTTGTTTCCAATTTGCCCTATGAAGAAGGGAGGCACGCCCACCCTCTCACTGAATTTCTTTTCCTTAAAAAGAAGGATTTGCTGATCAATGCCGGTTCTAAAACCGATGACTGCAGACAGGAGCTTAAAACAGGGGGCTGTCATGAAGCTCAACAGACAGGGCTCAGGCAGTATACCTACATACCCGAAAGTAATGCCTGGAGCTCGACCTATAAGATGTATGCAACAGGGCTACGGAACTCAATGGCCATTGCCCAGCATCAAAGTGGAGTCATTTTGCAAGCTGAGAACAGCTCCGATATTCCAGATGCTGATGAGCCTTATGAAGAAATCAATTTGATAAAAGAGAATGGTTTCTACGGTTGGCCCTATTGTTTAAACCGAAAATACAGTTATATAAATGTCGACGATGCGTGCTCAATGGAAAACTATCATGAGCCTTACACCTTGATGCCCCCCCACGTCGCACCGTTGGATATGGCCTATTACACTCATGATTATTTTCCGCAGCTACACAACACACTTCTAGTAAGCTGGCACGGTTACCGTCCAGTTGGCAATCGCCTTGTTGCCTATCAAATTGACGACCAGGGATTACCGAAGCTGACTAAAAAGCCAACATTTATGCTTAACCCAGTTGCTCCAGGCGATGAATTCACCCAGCACATGTTTACTCCAAAGGGGGGTATGAAAAACGGAGAGGAGGAAGCTCAACACGTTGAAATTATCTCAAAATGGAATAAGGTAGCCAATCTTCGCCCCAAAGGAGCACCTGTTGGTATTCTTACGCTCTCGGATGGCAGCCTCCTTATTATTGATGATCGAAATCAAGCAATCTTACGCTTGGCTAAAGGCATTCCTTATCAAGACAAAAAAGCAGCTCCAGAGTTATCTACGGTAAACAAAAAAGTTAACACTGTGGAATTCAGGTTTAGTGGCAAAGTCAAAGAGACGTTACTTTCTCATTGTGCAAACTGTCATACTGAGCTGCATGAAAACCCTCAATCTATATTAAATGCTCAACAAGGCTGGTTGAAACTGGATAACAATACAACACGGTTAGAGCAGCGACTCAAAAGTAAGAGCAGACCAATGCCGCCCAGTGGACCTCTGAATGATGCTTTAATCCAATTGGTTTCAGAGGCCATAAAGACATCACCGGATGTAACTATTCAGCACCCAGCAAAGGCGTATTGTTGTAATTTCGAACCGCTTTAAGAAGCGCCTGAAATATGTTCAACCCCTGCTTTTTAGCAGATGATAAATAGCTTCGGATTCGGGTAAACATGGTACCTCCGTCTTCGCTTCTGAAGCAGCCTGAGATCTTCTGCTTAAGTTTGGCCATCCTGGCATCACGTTCACTGCCATTGTTATCGAAGGGAATTGAAAAGTCCGACATGAAGCGCAACGTTTCAACCTTAAACTCAATAAGCCTTTTGAACAGGTTGTAGGCCTTGGTATTCCTGACCTTCTTACGTCCAAGCACCTGTCGTTGTTTTTCCATATAAGCGGTTTCCTTCGTGAGAGCCCTTTGAAGGATTTGGTCGTATATCGTCTCAATGCGAAGCTGTATTGCACCAGGCATTTGAGTCAGACCGGCTGCTTTGTATTTCTTGCAGAAGTGCCAGGAGAGCGTAAGCAATTTCATCAGCCGCAGAGCCAGCTTATTCGCATCCCTATCGACAACTCCCTGAAGCTCTCTCAGATGATGGGCATTACAAAGCACATGCACTGCCGCATAGGCAAAGTAGGACTTCCAATGATCGTGAACCAGAATGCCTGCAAAAGTCAGCAGGATGCCCATTGCATCCATTGCTTCACAACCTCGCCTTTCTGAGAGGTAGTAAAGCGTCCATTGGTCATCTCGCATAATGTGTAACCACCACAGTGAACCGTCAACCCGCATGCCAGTTTCATCCGCTCCTGCAACCGGACTTTCTTGTAAAGCATCGCGGATACTCTGCTCAGTAGAGGCCAGGTTCTCATGGGTATAGGCAACAAAATTGGCAACAGAGCCTGCGCTGACACTCATGCAATAAATAGTATTGAAATACTCAGACACCCGGTGATATGGGATGAAGTGATACTGGTTTAAATGAACAGCCATTGCCTGAGTCACTTCTCCGTATTGAGCAGCGGCTTTCACTCCTTGGGGAAACTCAGCGGTGTTCCGTTTACCACAAGGACATACTTTAACGTCTGCCCAGTACGCGGTAACTTCAAATTCTCCGGGTCTACCTGGATCAAAAACCTGTCGCTCAATGTATTTGGTGGGTTTAATATCGATAAGCGAAGACTGGCAACAGCAACATTTTTCAACCTTCAGATGCCTGACATAATCGGGTAAGGCGACACGTCTCAAACAAGAGCCTTGATGACCTTTCTGGCCACCTGGTTTATTGCCTGAAGATGGTCTAAGGCTTTTGGGGTTCGGTGTTTCCTGTGAGGAGCAGGGGGCTTCTTTGGAAGATGTATCACCTTTATCACTCCCTTTTTTACTGGGCTTTTGATAACCATCTGACGATGGTGGCTTACTACTGTTGTAACTATTCAGCACCCAGCAAAGGCGTATTGTTGTAATTTCGAACCGCTTTAAGAAGCGCCTGAAATATGTTCAACCCCTGCTTTTTAGCAGATGATAAATAGCTTCGGATTCGGGTAAACATGGTACCTCCGTCTTCGCTTCTGAAGCAGCCTGAGATCTTCTGCTTAAGTTTGGCCATCCTGGCATCACGTTCACTGCCATTGTTATCGAAGGGAATTGAAAAGTCCGACATGAAGCGCAACGTTTCAACCTTAAACTCAATAAGCCTTTTGAACAGGTTGTAGGCCTTGGTATTCCTGACCTTCTTACGTCCAAGCACCTGTCGTTGTTTTTCCATATAAGCGGTTTCCTTCGTGAGAGCCCTTTGAAGGATTTGGTCGTATATCGTCTCAATGCGAAGCTGTATTGCACCAGGCATTTGAGTCAGACCGGCTGCTTTGTATTTCTTGCAGAAGTGCCAGGAGAGCGTAAGCAATTTCATCAGCCGCAGAGCCAGCTTATTCGCATCCCTATCGACAACTCCCTGAAGCTCTCTCAGATGATGGGCATTACAAAGCACATGCACTGCCGCATAGGCAAAGTAGGACTTCCAATGATCGTGAACCAGAATGCCTGCAAAAGTCAGCAGGATGCCCATTGCATCCATTGCTTCACAACCTCGCCTTTCTGAGAGGTAGTAAAGCGTCCATTGGTCATCTCGCATAATGTGTAACCACCACAGTGAACCGTCAACCCGCATGCCAGTTTCATCCGCTCCTGCAACCGGACTTTCTTGTAAAGCATCGCGGATACTCTGCTCAGTAGAGGCCAGGTTCTCATGGGTATAGGCAACAAAATTGGCAACAGAGCCTGCGCTGACACTCATGCAATAAATAGTATTGAAATACTCAGACACCCGGTGATATGGGATGAAGTGATACTGGTTTAAATGAACAGCCATTGCCTGAGTCACTTCTCCGTATTGAGCAGCGGCTTTCACTCCTTGGGGAAACTCAGCGGTGTTCCGTTTACCACAAGGACATACTTTAACGTCTGCCCAGTACGCGGTAACTTCAAATTCTCCGGGTCTACCTGGATCAAAAACCTGTCGCTCAATGTATTTGGTGGGTTTAATATCGATAAGCGAAGACTGGCAACAGCAACATTTTTCAACCTTCAGATGCCTGACATAATCGGGTAAGGCGACACGTCTCAAACAAGAGCCTTGATGACCTTTCTGGCCACCTGGTTTATTGCCTGAAGATGGTCTAAGGCTTTTGGGGTTCGGTGTTTCCTGTGAGGAGCAGGGGGCTTCTTTGGAAGATGTATCACCTTTATCACTCCCTTTTTTACTGGGCTTTTGATAACCATCTGACGATGGTGGCTTACTACTGTTTTGACTGTTTTTATTAACCCTTTCTTCCAGTTCGCTGCAACGTTCCCGTAAAAGCGCATTCTCGGTCCGAAGCTCTTCATTCTCTTTAAGGAGAGCTTCGGTAAACGGAGTAGCTGGGAAGTCTGGTTCCATACTGGAGATTTGTTAGAAAAATTGAGTATAAGATGATGGTCGAAAAATCAGAAAATTCCAGATTTATATGAAGGGTGCTGAATAGTTACGTTTTTATTAACCCTTTCTTCCAGTTCGCTGCAACGTTCCCGTAAAAGCGCATTCTCGGTCCGAAGCTCTTCATTCTCTTTAAGGAGAGCTTCGGTAAACGGAGTAGCTGGGAAGTCTGGTTCCATACTGGAGATTTGTTAGAAAAATTGAGTATAAGATGATGGTCGAAAAATCAGAAAATTCCAGATTTATATGAAGGGTGCTGAATAGTTACCACCGGATTAAGCTTTAAACAATCAATTTCACTAATGGCTTTACAGTCCACACCGACGCAACTGCTCACCATAGTCACTGGCTCTTCGTTTAACCGTACCGGCAGTATTCAGCAGCCATTTCTTTTTCTTGTGAGTTCCCTTGCGATAACCATACCAGCCTTCATGGTAATTCAGGTACTGATGGTCCGCTGCCCAGAGTGAAGTTCCATTAATCTTGCGGGACTTGTGGGTATACCAGCCAATAAAGTCGATAGAGTCGCCAAAATCTTTTCGGCTGGAGAAAAAACCTCCGGCTTCTCTGACGTATTGATCCCAGGTGCCATCCTGTGCCTGCGAGTAACCATAGGCGGAAGAGTCACGAGGTAATGGAATGAAAAGAAACCATGGACGTGGAGGCTGAGCATCGTGCCGATAGGATGACTCCTGATACATAATGGCCATCATGATCTGAATGGGGGTACCCCAGCGCTGGTTGGATTTTTTGGCGTCTTTATACCAACTGCGTTTTTCTTTGAACACACTGCAAAGATTGTGGGGTTTCTGTGGTGGTGCCTTGGTGGCACAGCCTGCCAGTACTGCAGACACGATCAAAACAAACAGCTTTCGGCTCAGGTTTGACATTCAGCTGCCATCCTCCTAATTTCAACCACTGAGATCACAAAGCACACAGAGAAAAGATAAGCTTTATTCCACTTGATCAATTCCGACTTTCAGGAGTGTCTATCGGAACTTTGTGAACTCCGGGGTTCAACTCAAATCAAACTGCCGCAGGCAGGCACTACACGCCCCACTCCTGCCGCATCTGCATAAAATCATCTTCAGTGACGATACGCACTCCCAGTTTCTCTGCCTTAGCCAGTTTTGAGCCCGCTTTTTCACCAGCCAGCAGCGCCGATGTTTTTGCAGAGACAGAACCGGTCACCTTGGCACCCAGCTTTTGCAGGATGGCTTTGCCTTCATCGCGGGTCATTGTGTTTAAGGTCCCTGTCAGAACCCAGATTTCACCAGCAAGCGGTTGATCTCCCTCTTCCACAATGTGAGATTCGGTTTCCCAGGCAACGCCTTTCGCCAGAAGCGCATCAATCACTTCACAGTTATGCTCCTGACGGAAAAACTTCTCAATATGACCAGCGACAATGGGGCCAACATCATCAACGGTTTGCAAATCTTCAACGGAGGCAGCCATCAACTTATTCAAATCTCGGTAGTGACCTGCCAGTCCCTGTGCGGTTGCCTCGCCCACTTCCCTGATCCCCAGAGAATAAATAAAACGGGAGAGCGTGGTTTTTCTGGATTGATCAAGGGCATTGATCAGGTTTTCAGCCGATTTTTTACCCATACGTTCAAGGCCGGAAACTTCCAGGGCAGAAAGGCTGAATAGATCAGCAACCGTTTCTATCAATTTACGATCGACCAGCTGTTCAACGAGTTTATCCCCAAGGCCATCAATGTCCATTGCCTTGCGGGAGGCAAAATGCTTAATGGCCTCTTTGCGCTGAGCAGAACAGAACAGCCCGCCAGAACAGCGCAAGATGGCTTCTTCCCGTTCCAGTTCAGAATCACACACCGGGCAGCGATCAGGAAACTTGATATCCCGGACATCATCAGGACGCATGGAATGGATAACCCGGTCCACCTTGGGAATAACGTCACCAGCCCGGAGGATAACAACACTGTCACCTATTTTGATATCCAGACGCTCAATTTCATCCATGTTGTGCAGGGTCGCATTACTGACCGTCACCCCTCCAACAAACACAGGATGCAAACGGGCGACCGGAGTAATAGCACCGGTTCTTCCTACCTGAAACTCGACATCCTTAAGCGTAGTGATTGCTTCCTGTGCCGGAAACTTACGGGCGATAGCCCAGCGGGGAGCCCGGGCAACAAATCCCAAAGCCTGCTGCTGAGCAATGGAGTTAACTTTATACACAATACCATCAATCTCGTAAGGAAGCCCCTCACGCTTTTCAGCCATGGCTTGATAGTAGCCTTCACAGGCCTGAACACCTTTGACGACCTTTAATTCGGGGCTGACCCGTAATCCCCATTTTTTGAAGCAGGCAAGAATCTCACCATGCGTATCCGGCAGCACTCCACCATCCACAACACCTGCACTGTAGCAATAGATCGTCAGTGGACGTTTGGCCGTTATGCGTGAGTCCAGCTGGCGCAAGCTGCCAGCAGCGGCATTTCTCGGGTTTACAAACGTCTTTTCACCTTTAGCACTGGCCCGCCGGTTTAACTGCTCGAAACCGGCTTTCGGCATATACACCTCTCCACGGACTTCAAGGCGCTTAGGCCAATCATTTCCCATCAGCTTCAGTGGAATGGACTCAATCGTGCGAATATTCTGGGTAATATCTTCCCCGGTAGTGCCGTCACCACGAGTAGCCGCCCTGACCAGAAGACCATTTTCGTATAACAGGCTAACAGCGATACCATCGAGCTTGGGTTCGCAGGCGTATTCAATATCCTCAGTGGTGCCCAGACGCTCTTTAACCCGGCGATTAAAATCTGCCTGATCTTCTTCATCAAAAGCGTTATCCAGAGAGAGCATTGGCAGTTCATGGCGAATCTGGCCAAACGCTTTTAATGGGGTCCCACCAACCCGCTGCGTAGGAGAATCTTCAGTTATCAGTTGTGGGTACTCAGATTCAAGCGATTTCAGGCGGATAAACAGCTTATCGTATTCACTATCCGGAATTTCCGGCTCATCCAGAACATAGTAACGATAGTTGTGCTCACTGATCTGCTGACGCAGCTGAAGTATCTCTTGTTCTGCAAGCTCAGGGGAAAAAAGATCTGAAGAAGTCATGCTCATGGAGATTATCAAATGCAAGCGGGTTCTCTATAAGAGAACCCGCTGAAGAAAACATCAGGCCGCTGGCTTCACCCTGAATGGCTATAGCCCGCCCACAGGAGTATCAATGCACCGGCTGTTTCGCCAGCTGCTTGCGTTCATATTCACGAATACGCTGACGACAGTGTTCAAGGGTCTGCTGAGTCATCACGCTGAACTGTTCATCTTTCAGTTCTCCACCCAGATCAAGGGCAAGACGACGTGCAGTCTCTTCCATCAGGGCAAATGCCTGCATGGGTTTTTCTGGCCCCGGCAGACTCATGAACAGGCTCAACGCCGGCGTTTCAGTGGCTTCCAGATTATCGATGGTAAAGGTGCCTGGCTTAACACCGTTTGCCATACTGAATAAAATCTTTCCGGTACCATCGGCATTCGCATATCGATGGAAGATCGACATATCACCAAAGCGCATGCCTGACGACAGCATGGACTGCATCAGCTGTTCACCCGCGAAAATACCACCTCCTTTTGACAGCACATTGATGACAATCACTTCACTGGCAGGTGGACGGTCTTTTAACTTCTCGGCTTTTTCACGCCCTCCCAGGTTGAGTTCTTTCTGCGGGTTCGAACTCTCTCTGGCCGAAACGTCACGCTCCTGAATTGGGGCCTTACCCTGGCTGGCTGCCACTCTTGGGCGACCGACAATTTCTTCCGGCTCAGCATCCAGTCTGGACGCTTCACGTGAGCGAACAGATCGGTCTGATCCTTCCGCTTGTGAGAAGTCTTCAGCTGGCAACTTATCCCCAGCGGATGAAAAGCGTTTGCTTCTTGAGGGTTGCTGAGACTCATCCAGATTCATGAGTACCGGCACAGGCTCATCCAGATCAAGCGCCCTTTGGGTCCTCACTTTTTCCCCAGAAGTAGAGTCCCTGACTGAGCTTTCCTCAGCGTGTAATTCATCTTCTTCGGTTGTGTGATGGTGACGCTGTCTCAACGATTCAGGATAAACGGGCACTTCTTCAACAGGCTCTTCTGAGTAGCCATCGGAATAATCCCCCCCTGAAAACCCGGGTTCAACACGAGTTCTGGCGGGATCCTTTTTGGCAAACCCTTCTTTCAGAAGAGCTTCCTTCAGAGAGCTGGGCCGGGCACCACCATTGGGCAGTTCACTGGAAAAATCATCGTCATAGCCTTTGACCTCCTCCAGACCAAAGCTGATTTCCGATGACCTTTTTCTGGCCAGTCGCATCCTGCGATAACCGTCAACCAAAACGCCGGCGATTACCAGTATTCCTATGAGTATTAGCCATTCTCGCAAACTCATGTCCTTGCTGCCCTGTAGACCTTGAAACAACGCCCGAATTACAGTCTGCTTCCCTGTGATAACACTATATGACAATAACCATTATAAAAAATAGACCACTGTCATTTATCACATCTGCATTAATTACTGCTGCAATCGGCCAACGTTGCAATATTACAATAAAAAAATAACAAATTAAGCTATGAACACTTACTTTACGCGCTTTATAGACTGCGTAATGTCAAAGTCATAGCTTATTTATCCAACTCTTAAGCATCCCACTATGGGTACTTACAACTCAGCCATTGCCGCGGCCTGCTCAATATCCACCGATACTGGTCTGGACACCCCGGGCTCATGCATGGTAACACCTACCAGCTGGCTGGCGGCCTGCATGGCGATTTTGTTGTGAGTGATGTAAACAAACTGCACTTTATCACTCATTTCAGAAACCATTTTGGCATACCGCCCAACGTTGGCATCGTCCAAAGGGGCGTCAACCTCATCCAGCATACAGAAGGGCGACGGATTCAACTGGAAGATGGCAAATACCAGTGCGATAGCCGTCAGCGCCTTTTCACCCCCGGAAAGCAGGTG
Organism: Endozoicomonas sp.; assembly: GCF_965196975.1. Classification (NCBI taxonomy): domain Bacteria; kingdom Pseudomonadati; phylum Pseudomonadota; class Gammaproteobacteria; order Oceanospirillales; family Endozoicomonadaceae; genus Endozoicomonas; species Endozoicomonas sp. The sequence goes on along the minus strand of NZ_OZ239981.1, from coordinate 381,625 downwards.
AATGGTGCTGTTTTTCTTTCCGGGCGGCTGGGCCATTATAGCGACCCCAGTATCCAGCAGATCTTCACCGGTTAACGCCAGATACGCCTGACCACCACCAAAGACCCTAGGGAACAACTCCTGAAGCCCCGTATTGACCTTATCGAAAGTCATCTTAAATCGTTGACGAGTCTCCTTGTCAATCTTGCGAATGGCATTTTCCAGCGTATTGAGAGCAGACTCCAGATCGTCATTCTGGGCATCCAGATACTGCTTTCGCTCCGACTGGGTTTCGTACTCTTCAATAGCTGCCAGGTTGATGGCACCCAAGCGCTCAATTCGTGCAGCGATCCGCTCAAGTTCCTGCTCCCATTGCTGCTCGGAAGCATCATCCGGAAGGTTCTCAAGCACTGTTTCCAGATCAAACTGATCTTCTTTCAATTGTTCAGCCAATGTTGTTCGACGAACCTGCATCCCCTGCCAGTCCATCCTCAGTTTTTCCAGTTGCTCCCGAACTTTCTGAGCTTGCTGTTCTGCACTGTGGCGAACCTTCTCTCCGGCTCGAATTCGCTGTTCCACCTCTTCAAGCGCCATCCGCGCCTGCTGCATCGCTTCTTCTTCCTCAAGGCGTCTGGCCAGCATTTCCTCCAGCTGTTCCCGCAGATCACCTTCTGGAGAGTTGGATTCTGACATGGACTCCCTGATAAACTCCCGTCGCTCCCGGAGCTTGGTAGACTGCTGGCTTAAACGCTCAATCGCTGCCTTCAAAGAAGCAATCTGGGTATTGATGGATTGCTGGCGCAGAGCAAGCTGATGAGCCCGCTCTTTATCAAAACGAGCCTGATGACGCACCTCCTCAAGACGGGTCTGCAGCTTCTCACGCTGCTCCTGCATCGCTTCCCGACGACCAATGTCTTCTTCCATATGGTCCAGCGCTTCCTGCAGGCGCATTCGGGACTCACCAATCACTTCCTGTTCCAGCTCATATTGTTCCCTGACTTCCTGCAGCTCATGCTCAAGGCGTCGACGACGCTCAGAGAACTGTTCAAGCCTGACCTTTCGAGCGCCGAGGTCAGCCCGAACCTCACCTTGGTTCCTATTTAAATCGGACAGTTGCTTCTGCAGCTGTTCCCTCTGGGACTCGTGCTGTTCAAGCTTTCCTCTTGCGCTCTCAAGCTGCTCTTTCAATAGCTGACTGTTTTCTTCCAGAGTGATCAGCTTTTCACCCAGAGCATCCATTTCCTTCTGGCGCTCCAGAACACCGGCATTATTATCAACACCTCGGTTAACCCGCAGCCAGCCGGAAGAGAGCCAAATTCCATCCGACGTGATGATCGATTCACCCGACTGGAGTTTTGAACGAAGGGAAAGCGCTGCTTCCAGTGAATCCGCAGCATAGATGCCTGCCAACAGGGGCAGAGCTTCCTGACCATTGATCACTTTGTCTGTCAGCAGTGGCAGCTCACTTAACGAAGGAGAATACCGATGGTTGGTACCTGCCTCCAACAGGACCAGAGATCCCTGTTCTAACGCACCCAGCGCATCAGCCACTGGATCAAGGCTATCCAGACAGACTGCCTGCAGACTGTCGCCCAGTACAGTTTCGACTGAACGTTCCCAGCCAGTATCTACCTGAAGCTTATCCATCAAGCGGGTATGTTCATTAAGCTGATGCTGCTCAAGCCACTCAATGGTTCCTGTATCCTGATGCAGTGATGCCTGATGCAAGGCTTCCAGAGATGCGTGTCGACCACGCACCATGCTGAGTTCATCCCGGTTGTTTTCCAGCTCAGCCGTCAGGTTCTGTACCTGATCACGCTGCTGCTCAACCGCTTCGACACACTCTTCAATACGCAGCTCAACGGTTTCTGCCGTCAACTCAAGTTCGGTCAGCTTTTCCGACAGAAGGGTCATCTCCTCCTGATCTTCAGTGCCACCCAGAGCGGCTGACTCTTCTTTCAGACGCCCTTCCCGTTCCTGCAAACGCCCCATCACCTGCTCGGCATGATTGATACGGGACTGTTCAACTTCAGCGGTTCGTTTTGGCTCATGGGATCGCTGATTGAAATTATCCCACTCCTGCTGCCATCGCTGCATGGCCTCTTCTGCCTGAGTCAGAACATCACCGGAGTCCGACTCCTGATCCTGCAGCATGGCCAGCTCCGGCTCCAGCTCAATCAGCTCTTCCTGAAACGCTTCCAGCTGCTGTTGATCATCCGCCAGCTGTTCACGGGCTTCTTCCCAGCTATGCTCCACCTGTTCAAGGTCGCGACTCAACTCTCTGGAGCGTTCTTCCCGATGCTGCAGGGTCTGTTCAATACGGGTAACTTCATTACCCGTACCGTAATAGCTGGATTGAGCTTCATGAAAACGATCGCTCAGCTCCATCTGCTGGACACGATCGTCTTCCATGGCGGCATCCGCCGAACGCTGTTGACTGATCGCCGCTTCCAGCTGGACCTCAAACTCGCGGATAGCCTGTTCCTGGGACTGAGCTCCAGTATTGATGGTTTGCCATTTCAACGCCTGGAGCTGAGCCTTTTTAAGCCGCTCCTCAGCTTTGTACTCTTTGTACTTTTCCGCCGCCTGAGCCTGACGTTGCAGATGGCCAAGCTGACGCCCCAGTTCTTCCCGCAGGTCTGTCAGTCGCTCAAGGTTTTCATTGGTTCGGCGGATACGGTTTTCCGTCTCACGACGGCGCTCTTTGTAGCGGGAAATACCAGCCGCTTCTTCAATAAAGACTCGAAGTTCATCCGGTTTCGACTCTACCAGGTTGGAAATAATGCCCTGACTGATAATGGCATAGCTTCTGGGTCCAAGCCCGGTGCCCAGGAATATATCCATAACGTCTTTGCGCCGGCATTTGCTGCCATTGAGGTAATAGGTGTTTTTGGCATCCGAATTAAGGGTGCGCTTGACAGAAATTTCGCGATAGGCGGCAAATTCACCGGTAACCCGCCCCTCATTATTATCAAAAATCAACTCTACCATCGCCTGATTCGCAGGCTTTCGGCTATTGGAACCTTTGAAAATAACGTCGGTCATGGATTCGCCACGCAGGTGCTTGGCAGAAGACTCCCCCATTACCCAGCGGACGGCATCGATAACATTGGATTTTCCACAACCATTGGGGCCTACAACACCGCACATATTGGAGGGAAAGTGAACCGTTGTTGGGTCCACAAAAGATTTGAATCCGGCCAGTTTGATGGATTTTAAACGCATCGTTTCCTTTAGCTCTTCACTGTCGGGGCCCGGCTCTGTATAGAATATACAAGCCTGAATACTGACCAATAGTTCACGCTATGGGGCTTTATGCTCCGGTAAAACCACCATTCATAGCATGTTGCTTTGGGCTCCGGTTCCTTGTCATAGCGAATCGTTTATTTGAAAGAGTTTATATTTCTTTCAATCCAGATCTTACACATTAACACAGTAAATAGAAAAGTCGCCTTTTCCGAAATGTAAAAGGCGACTTCCATTATTTTTAATAATTTAAGACTGCTTTGCAGCGCTTTAGTTCAAATGCTTACAGGCTACCCCGCCGGCGTAAAGGTAAGCCTGACCGGCTCGGTTGCCGTGGTTTTCACCCCTTTAGCCTGAACCTGATAATCAGGGGACATCACATTGCCTGTAAGGCTGATCCGCGCCGTGATATCGAGACTGTCGATTGATGACAACAGCTGTCCGCCCATCATCATGGCACTGTTATCATCAAGCACGACTTCACGGGGAAGGTCTCTAACACTCAGCGGAACAGCAACCACGGGAGGCTGTTTGACATCACCGGCTGGGCGGGCAAAGACCACCACTCGCGCATCATCCGGTAGCTCCCCCATCTCAGGGTCCAGATCAATCATGACACGAAGGGCAACCACGGTATCACCCAGCATTGAGCGAGCCTGATTAATACCCGCACTTAGCGACTGCCGGGCTGTCGGATCGACTTCATAGGTCAACGCCAGCTGCCAGGCGGCAATCGCTTCCTGGTAGTTACCATTGGAAAAGGCATCAATCCCCTTCAATCCTAGTGCCGTGGTATTCTGACTCTCCTTCAGCAGTGTCTGCTCATAAAGCTCCCGGATTTCAGGTGTCACCACATTATCGCTGCTTAAAAACAATACCTGAGCCAGCTCTGCGGTTACCTGTGGATGCCCATTACTGATACTGGCAAGGTGTCGATAGGTTTCAACCGCTTCATCCAGCTTGCCTGCTCTCAGGTAATGGCTGCCCAGCATGAACAGCGCCTGATTATTCTCAGGTCGTTTGGCCACCCAGTCTTTAAGGACGGTTTCTACCTGTTCGCTATTGAGGTGGCCATTTTTCATGGCGTTGACTACCGCAATCTCAGTGGTTGCACCCAGCTTAAAATAAAGGAGTACAGCGGACACAGGCACAATCAGTGCAATGAGCAGTGCAAACCCCGGCTTTTTCAACAGGGAATACGCACTGGCTGGCGGTTCATTCCCTATCTCATCAGCCAGTTTTTTCTTTAATTCAAGCTTCAGCTTTTCCGCCTCTTCTGCTGACACCAGCCCCTGCTGGAGCTGCCAGTCGAGATCTGCCATCTGATCACGAAAACTGGCAACGTTGGCAGACTCTTCAGATTCACACTCATCCGGAGCCGACACTGCTGGTTTTATTAATGGCCAGACAGAAACCAGAACAGCAATGGCAATCAGCAATGCGGCAACTAACCAGAATTCCATCATTACTCCTTACCATCCGTTTCTTTATCTTCTGATGAACGCTCGCTCAACGAGTCTGCCAGAAATCTATTCAGCTTTTGATCCAGCAACGCTTCCTCTTCGACGCCCTGTCCGTCAGAAACAGCCGGTGAGGATTCTGCAACAGCCGCTTTATGCTTGCGAACGACAACAACAAGCACTGTCAGACCTGCCAGCAGCAGCAACAGAGGCCCAAGCCAGAGCACAAGGTTCACCCCTGAAAGACGGGGTTTGTAAAGCACAAAGTCACCGTAGCGCGCGAGCATAAAATCGACAACGGTCTGGTTGTCTGCCCCTTCATTTAACAGGCGGTGTACTTCTCGCCGAAGATCCTGGGCAATGGGGGCATTAGAATCGGCTATGGACTGGTTTTGACACTTTGGACAACGCAGCTCATTGGTCAGTTCGAAGAAGCGCTGCTCCTGCTCAGGTGTCGAAAATTCATAGGAGTCGATAACACCATAAGCCATCCCCATAAACAAAATGGTCGACAGCGCAATGATCAACCGGGAGGTTAAGCGCTTCATCACTTGGCCTCCCCTTCATGATTATTTGCGGATGCTTTGAGCGCCTTCTCTTTCAGATGCCTGAACCTGGGCTCAAGGTCATTTTTCCAGACATTGGCATCAACAATGCCGACATGCTTATACCGAATAACGCCTTGATGATCGATTAAATAGGTTTCCGGTGCGCCATAAACGCCCAGATCTATGCCCAGAGAACCGCTCTTATCGTTGATGCTGAAGCGATAAGGGTCATGCAGCGTCTTCAGCCACTTTCTGGCTTCAGGCTGATCATCCTTGTAGTTCACACCATAAATCGGAATGCCTTTATTGGCCAGATCCACGAGATATGGATGCTCTACACGACAGGCAGGGCACCAGGTGGCCCAGACGTTGATCAGGGCGACTTCACCCAGCAGGCTCTCTCTGGTCACTGTTCTGTCAGGATTCTTAACCGTTGCCAGTTCAAATGTCGGTAAGGGCTGATCCAGCAAGGCGGATGGCAGCTCTCCCGGGTTATCCCGGAATAGCGCCACATAAAACATCAGGCAAAGCCCGAGAAAAATCGCCAGCGGCAAAAACAGCTGCAAACGTCGCTTCATGCGCTGGCTACTCCCTCATTTCCAGACGGCCTCAATGCGCTCACTTTCTGACGCACTTTCATTCTGTATCGCCGGTCTGAGATCGCCACAACACCACCAAGCCCCATAAATATGGAGCCCAGCCAGATCCAGCGGACAAAAGGCTTAATATGCAGTCTCAGGGCCCAGCTACCGTCATCACCCAATGGCTCCCCCAGCGCAACATAAATATCACGGGTTAGTCCGGGGTCAATGGAGGCTTCTGTCATGGGCATCTGCTGCGCGGTATAGACTCGCTTCTCAGGGTGCAGCACCGCTATTTGACGACCATTTTCGTATACAGTCACTGAACCGTATTCGGATGTATAGTTAGGGCCGGGTTGCAACCTGACACCATCAAAACGGAACTGATACTCACCGAGGGTTACCCGGTCACCGGGAGCCATACGCAAGTCACGCTGACTGCTGTAACCACTGGTGATTGCGACACCAACAATAGTGACGGCCAAGCCCAGGTGCGCCAGATGCATCCCGTAATACGCGGGTTTCAGTCGCGTTAATGCCTCCATCAGTCCGTTTTTAGCCCGGGTGTTTCGGGTTTTATTCAGAATATCCCGGACCATGGTGAGCACGATCCAAAGCACCAGTGCCATGGCCAGCACTTCACTGATCAGGAAGCTTTCACCGTAGAACAGGCTGAACCCTAAACCACCTATGATGGATACCAGCAAAATCCATCGAGTCTGGCTGATCAGCCATTTAACGGAACCGTTCTTCCAGTTGAGCAGAACACCAAAACCCAGGGCAAAGGCCAGCATCATGGCCATTGGGACAAACACAAAATTAAAATAAGGAGGCCCAACTGAAATCATGCCCATATCGAGTGATTCCAGAAGCAGCGGGAATAAAGTTCCGAGAAGCACCGTCGCAGCGCTGGCGGTCAGCAAAATATTATTGACCAGCAGCAGTGTTTCCCTGGATGCCATGGAAAAACTGATTCGACTGCGTACCTCAGGCGCCCGGAGGGCAAACAGCGTCAACGATGCACCAACGACAATCATCAGGTAAAAAAGGATAAAGACACCTCTTTCCGGATCATTGGCGAAAGCATGGACCGATGTGAGTACACCGGAGCGAACCAGGAATGTACCCAGCAGACTCAATGAGAAGGTAAAGATGGCCAGCAGCAGCGTCCAGCTCTTAAACAGTCCGCGTTTTTCTGTTACTGCTAGAGAGTGAATCAGTGCCGTTCCCACCAGCCAGGGCATCAGAGAAGCATTTTCCACCGGATCCCAGAACCACCAGCCACCCCAGCCAAGCTCGTAATATGCCCACCAGCTACCCAGTGAAATTCCCAGGGTCAGAAAAACCCAGGCCACTGTCGTCCATGGTCTGGCCCAGCGAGCCCAGGCAGTATCAAGCTGTCCACCCAGAAGTGCGGCAATGGCAAAGGCAAAGGCAACGGCAAAACCAACGTAGCCCATGTAAAGCATAGGCGGATGAACGATAAGGCCAAAATCCTGAAGCAGAGGGTTCAGGTCTGCACCATCTTCCGGAGGAAAAGGCAAGATTCGGTTAAACGGGTTTGACGTCAGCAGAGTAAACAGCAAAAAGCCAACGGTAATCATCCCCATGACAGAGAGTACCCTGGCGGACAGTTCAGGAGGCAGGCGGTAGCTTTTCAATGCGACCATCGCCATCCAGCCGACAAGAATCAGGACCCACAACAGAAGCGATCCCTCGTGCCCACCCCAGGTAGCACTCACTTTATACTGTACAGGCAACAGACTGTTTGAGTGTCTGGCGACATAATCCACAGAAAAATCGTCAGTAATAAATGCCCAGACCAGGCATAAAAAAGAAAAGCCGACAAAGGCAAACAGCCCCCAGGACAGGGAGCGGGCCTGATTCATCAAGCGGATATTACCGGTGTAACTGCCCACCAGAGGGAAGATACTGAGCAAAAGACTCAGACACAGTGCAATAATCAGAGCCAGCAGGCCAGCTTCAGCTACCATCTTGCAGACTCCTCAGCTCACTTTGAGCAGTGGTTTGTGCAGCCGGCTTTGAGTAACCCGACTTTGGATGTGCGTCATCAATGGCTTTCTGCACTTCCGGGGGCATATAGTTCTCATCATGCTTGGCCAACACTTCTGACGCTTCAAAAACGCCGTCATTACTGAGTTTCCCCAGGGCAACGACGCCAGAACCTTCAACAAACAGATCTGGCAGAATACCCTCATAACGGACAGTCACTTCTCCAGCACCATCACTGATGCGAAAGCTCACCTTCAGGCTGTCGGTATCACGCTCAACTGAGCCCGGAACCACCAGACCACCACCACGCATCCGCTGACCAACCGGAGCTTCACCAGCAGCCATCTGAGCGGGAGAGAAGTAGTGATTAATGTTCTCACGAAGCGCAAACAACATCAGAGCCACAGCCAAACCAACGCCTGCCAGCAGCAGTAATACGAGTATTAATCTCTGTTTGCGAACTGCATTCATTGGGCGCTCCTCTCTACAGACTCAGGGCTTTCTTCCTGTCGCTCAGCGCGATGTTTTTGTTGTGTGCTTCCAGGGTTGGCAAAGCGTGGTTCCATGTCATCACCACTATCTGTAGTGACCTTGAAGTCATTTACGATGACTTTTCTTTTGACCAATCGTTCCTGTCGTCTCACTTGCGCAACAACCTGCCGTTTTGCCATAAACGGTGAAATCAGGTTGTAAGCAATCACTATCACAGCAACGGCGTAGGCACTCCAGACATAAAGCCCATGCCCCTCCATGGCCAGAAAACCATTCCAACTGTCAAAATACATAGACATCAACTCACCAGCTCTTTTACCCAGCGGGTCTTTCGTTCACGACTCAGAATTTCTATACGAAGACGAAGCACCATCACCAGCGTAAAGAACAGATAAAATCCGAGAATGGCCAATAGCAGGGGCCACAGCATTTCAGGTGCCATGGATGGTTTTTCAGTCAGCTTCAGTGTGGCTCCCTGGTGGAGGGTATTCCACCAATCCACAGAAAACTTGATGATCGGAATATTCACAACCCCTACCAGACTGAGGATCGCACAGGCTTTAGCTGCAGCTTCCGTTGTATGGATTGCACCGCGCAGAGCAATAATGCCGATGTACAGGAAAAGCAGAATCAACATAGAAGTCAGGCGCGCATCCCATACCCACCAGGTACCCCAGGTCGGCTGCCCCCAGATGGCTCCGGTAGCCAGAGACAGTATGCAGAAAGAAGCCCCAATGGGCGCCATGACTTTCAGTGCCATATCGGCCAGTTTGATTTTCCAGATCAAAGTCACTGCCGCTGCCGTTGCCATCATCATATAGACCGCCTGGGCAAGAAATGAGGCAGGCACGTGAATAAAGATGATTCGGTAGCTGTTGCCCTGCAGATAATCCGGTGGAGTAAACGCCAGTCCCCAGACAAGCGCCACCAATATCAGCACCAGGGACGACACCTGAAGCCAGGGCAGCCACTTCCCGCTGATATCATAAAACCACTTGGGAGAGCCTAACTTATGAAAAAACGTCCAGTTCATGATCTTGTTCTACTTACTGAGGCCGCCACCAATGCGACCTGATTTTGCAGGGACACAATGCTGGAAATCTCTTCATTTTTCAAGAAATTGCCTGAATAAAGACAAGACTCTTTACCATATCCTGAAAAACATTCATTACTCATTAATCACCCTTAATGCCCCGGCAATCGCCAGCGGTGCCAGACATATCCCAAGTATCAGGAAAACAGACAGCCAGAGAATATGGCCTGAATACGGCATGTTTTGCATTGCAGCATTAACGGCCCCCGTGGCAAAAATCAGCACCGGTATGTAAAGCGGTAGGGAAAGCAGAGTCAGCAACACTCCACCACGCTGTACTTTTACCGTTAATGCAGCTCCAATGGCCCCTGCCAGACTGAGGACAGGTGTTCCCAATAAAAGCGTCACCATAAGAGCGGAAAAGGCCTCTATTGGCAGGTGCAGCATGATGGCCAGCAATGGCGCCATCAGTGTTAAACAAAAACCACTGGTCAACCAGTGACTGAACACTTTTGCCAATACCAGTAAGGGCAGCGGGTGTGGTGACATTAATAATTGGTCCAAAGCCCCATCGTCCTGGTCACTTTTGAACAGTGAGTCAAGCGACAGCAAAACAGCTAATAAAGCACCAATCCAGATAACTCCAGCCGCCAGTTCTGAAAGCACTTCCCGGTCTGGTGCAATACCAAGGGGAAATAAAGTAGCCACCATCAAAAAGAACGCCATGGGATTAACAGCCTGACCAGGTGACCGAAATGTAAGCGTCAGGTCTCGGCGAATCAGGGCAAGACAGGCTGAAAAACCATGCATGGATTGCTTATCAAAGTTCGACATCCAGGGCCTCCCTGTCATCAGCAGCTCTTTCTTCTGCACCTCTCTGTAAGGCAAAGCGTTCCAAATTCAACTTGCGCAGTTTTCCCTGACGATCATTTAATGGTTGATGGCTGGTTATCAGCACCATACCGCCGTGTTGGGTGTGCTCATCAAAGAGTCTCTCCAGCCAGGAGACACCTTCAATATCAATCGCAGTGAATGGCTCATCGAGAATCCAGAGTCGTGCCCGGCTGGCAATCAGACCAGCAAAAGCCACCCGTCTTAACTGTCCGGCCGATAGATGGCTACAGGGAATGTCTTCATAACCAGCAAGCTGCACCCGATCAAGAGCCGAGAGCAACACTTCTCGATTGATTACTGTATTGGCCAGTTTGGCTCGCCAGGTAAGGTTTTCCAGGGGGGTCAGGTCAAGTTTCAGCCCAGGTTTATGACCAAGAAAGAAGCAGTCAAGGCGAAAGTCAGCATAAAACTTCGATAAAGGCTGGTCGTTCCAGAAGATATTCCCATCGAGACTGGATGAAAAGCCAGCAATAATACGAAGCAGCGATGTTTTTCCTGCACCGTTTCGCCCTTCAATCTGGAGAATTTCGCCACGACCAAGCTGAAAGGACAAGTTACTGAAGAGCAGCCTGTCGTCCCGCTCACAGCTTAATTTTACTACCTCTAACAACAAGCATCCCCTTATATAGTGTCTCACCCCTATCCATACCACCACATAATAATGCGGCGATATAAGTTAGAAAACTGTCGGGGACGAGATTATATCAGTAAGGAACTAAAATGTTCGATGAAAGAAGCTTGCAAGCTCCATCAATGATCTGCATAAACAGCAAAGGATTAACTAGAATATCTTCATACACTTATTTTCATAAGTATTTTCAGGCCTTATAACTCAATTCCTACTTGAGGAGATAGTAGCAGCGAGCACAGGCAATTTTGATCACGACCTAAACCATTTTTTAGCGCTAAAAGCTAATGATGGGAATGTCTGAAACAGTTCTATTAAAGCTCTCTTCACTGCAAGCCTCAGTGACAAGCTCTTTAATGACTTCAAATGCTTCTAGAGCAGGCTTGAACATCAACAGATGCTGCTCAACATCCTTAAAGCTATCACAGGACTTATACAGAGCCTCTACAAACTTGATTGCCTTTGGTGTCAAGTCATCTAGAGAGCACTTTGCGTTGTTAAAGTCTTTCAAACAAGCTCGAACTCTTTGTAAATGATCACGCACCTTATTGGGAGTTTTAGAGGATCGTATCGTCTGTTTGAGATGGTCAACAGCACTTTTTAACTGGAGGCTTTTATCTGTACTGTTTTTTCCTGGAAAGCCAGAGCTCTCTGAGCGGGACAACAGAATCAACTGACTTGATAGAAATTCAGCCTTCCTATTCAAATCATCTATTCGATTATGCAGACGAATAGAAATTTTATGCAAAAGGTTAGGATCAGTGACCAATAATGCATCATCTGTTTTTGTATAGTAATCAGCACCCCCATGGCGAAGCGTATTTAAAATCACTCCTGAGCATGAATCATCAGGACTGACAAGACCATAAAACGCTTTTTCATCTTGAGCATCTCTATAACGCTGCCTTGCAAAATTCTCCATTTTAAATTCATTGAGGCCAAACAGTGTAAATGTTGCTCGATTGCCCTCAATCTCAGTATTAGGGCCAATAAGCGGCACATATACCTTGTCTGCTTGCATTCCCCATAACCTAGTGTCGCGAAGCGGCACTTGGCGGGGTCTGGGTTGAATTGGAGAAACCTTAGCCTCCTCTATGACTGCATCAGAAAAATAGTCATATCCTTTCAGATCATCATGATTACCTGCAGGGTTCTCTCTCAATTTGATAACTGACTCATAGGTTAGCTTCAACCTTTCCAGTCATGAACTCAGACCAAAGTTGTTCCCAGCGCCCCTTACTCTGGATCAGTGCTCTTGTTGTCAAAAGCACTTCCGCTCCTGTTGCTTTCCACCTCATTCCAGAACCACATAATCGTTGCTTTACCAGAGTCTTACAAGCCGCTTCAGTAACTCCTGAACCTATTGGCCAATGGCGTTTAAGCGCCTGATGATAATTCATTAACTGGTGATTGTTTGTAAAATAGCTCACAGCTTTGTAGCGCTTCTCTGTCAGTGCGATTGTCTTTTTCGGGAGCTCGGCTGATTCAATTTCCTGAAGGATTTTTTTGGCTGCTCCACGCTTGTTTTTCAAACTATGTAGCCTGTCTTCAAGCCACTGGTGTCGCTTCGCCTTACTGGTTGGAAACAGTGCTTCCGCTGCTCCAGCTAAATATTCAGATGCATGATAAAAATCGAGTATCTGCCCAGAGGTATGTTGTTTCAAATAACTCCAGTTTTCTCTAGCCCCGTCAGCTACCCCGATGTATGTGGCATTTGGGTAGAGTCGTTTTAGATCTGCAATCTCCTCGTCGAGCTTGCTCATAAAGCTTTGTTTACCATACTCTGGCGAACTGGCTGTATATATCGTGTGGAGCCTGTCTCCATCTGCAGAATATAGGCTCAATGTCCCACACATGGCTTCCCTCCAGCCTTCTTCACAAAGCAGCATGCAGGTTCCATCCAGACCAATGGCTATTGTTTCAACAGGCTCTTTTAGTGGAGGAAGGTGGTAGTGAGTGTCTTGCTGGTCTTCAATTAATGCACCTACTCTGTCCGATAAATGCTTGATATAAGAATTTGAAAGCGTCCTTTGATGGTTGGTCTCAAAATCTTCTTTTACCGCAGGCGCTGGCATCTGGCTGTATTTCCAGGCGATAGACTTGGCAAATTTGGGGGTAGCTGAACCAATAATACCGGCACGAAGATCAAGTGCTGCCAGAGTACTGCCACCTCTGACACCCTGATATACGGAGCGCTCCAAAGGTATACGACCGTATAAGGTTTCATAGTGCTTAAGAACCTTTCCTTTGTAGTTCCACTTCTGCTGATTAACGACGATAGGTTCTTTATTGGGTGATTCAAATAGCCCCAATAACTCTTTTGTTCCAAGCTGCCCGGCTTCATTGAGTGCACGCTGTAAACTATCTTCAAGATTCAGCATGTTGCCTGAATCTATAGAAACTTCAATTTGCAAAACGATGCTTTTGGTAGAGCTGGAAATAACAGAAGCGGGCATGACAGTTAACTATTATGAGTGGTGTTCCCATAGTAGCTGTGAAAATAGAGCACTATTGTTTCAATCATTCAGAGAGAGCACCCTACCTGCACCTGAAACCAGTCGGGCTTGCGTCCTTGCACTTATTTCTTCACGCTTATCCATTTTATACGAACTATTTGTACCAGCCACTTTTACACTTAAGTCACCCATATTGATCCGTTTTAGAAAGCTATTGAACTTAGATTTAATTTTTTTCGCGGGCCACCAACTGAGATAAACATGCTTTGGACGTTCTCTGCTAGAAGAAGAGTCTTTGATTGATAAAGACGCATGACCAGGGTGTTTTAAACTTTTATATGGCCAGGTCCGGATAACCGTCTGTCTTGTATAGCTTTGAGCGTCCCCCCTTTTTCTTATAGGATCAACACCAGCTGTAGTAGTAACCTTTCTAATATTTTTGTTACGAATATCACCAGTCAGTTTTTTGGTAAGGTGCTGTAGCTCAGGCTTTTTTAAACTTTCTGAAGCTATCGTTACTTGCCGACTAAAAAATGCTTTGGCGGCACAAACAACATGTTTTAAATTCGACTTTTTATTTTCTTGAAAATCAAGGTCATATGCTAATTTTGCGGCCTGAATCCTGCCACCTTGCTTAAACTGAAAGCAATATGTAAGTCCATCTTCTACATGCATATTATAAACCTTACATACAATCCCAACTTATATACATCGGTAGGGCTGAAGATTTTCAAGAGCCTATTCAATAGCCAAATCAGGGGGAGGTATAAATCAACACCTTATCAGGCCATCTCATTTTTCAAAAATAAAGCAACCATTAATTTATTGGTAACTATTCAGCACCCAGCAAAGGCGTATTGTTGTAATTTCGAACCGCTTTAAGAAGCGCCTGAAATATGTTCAACCCCTGCTTTTTAGCAGATGATAAATAGCTTCGGATTCGGGTAAACATGGTACCTCCGTCTTCGCTTCTGAAGCAGCCTGAGATCTTCTGCTTAAGTTTGGCCATCCTGGCATCACGTTCACTGCCATTGTTATCGAAGGGAATTGAAAAGTCCGACATGAAGCGCAACGTTTCAACCTTAAACTCAATAAGCCTTTTGAACAGGTTGTAGGCCTTGGTATTCCTGACCTTCTTACGTCCAAGCACCTGTCGTTGTTTTTCCATATAAGCGGTTTCCTTCGTGAGAGCCCTTTGAAGGATTTGGTCGTATATCGTCTCAATGCGAAGCTGTATTGCACCAGGCATTTGAGTCAGACCGGCTGCTTTGTATTTCTTGCAGAAGTGCCAGGAGAGCGTAAGCAATTTCATCAGCCGCAGAGCCAGCTTATTCGCATCCCTATCGACAACTCCCTGAAGCTCTCTCAGATGATGGGCATTACAAAGCACATGCACTGCCGCATAGGCAAAGTAGGACTTCCAATGATCGTGAACCAGAATGCCTGCAAAAGTCAGCAGGATGCCCATTGCATCCATTGCTTCACAACCTCGCCTTTCTGAGAGGTAGTAAAGCGTCCATTGGTCATCTCGCATAATGTGTAACCACCACAGTGAACCGTCAACCCGCATGCCAGTTTCATCCGCTCCTGCAACCGGACTTTCTTGTAAAGCATCGCGGATACTCTGCTCAGTAGAGGCCAGGTTCTCATGGGTATAGGCAACAAAATTGGCAACAGAGCCTGCGCTGACACTCATGCAATAAATAGTATTGAAATACTCAGACACCCGGTGATATGGGATGAAGTGATACTGGTTTAAATGAACAGCCATTGCCTGAGTCACTTCTCCGTATTGAGCAGCGGCTTTCACTCCTTGGGGAAACTCAGCGGTGTTCCGTTTACCACAAGGACATACTTTAACGTCTGCCCAGTACGCGGTAACTTCAAATTCTCCGGGTCTACCTGGATCAAAAACCTGTCGCTCAATGTATTTGGTGGGTTTAATATCGATAAGCGAAGACTGGCAACAGCAACATTTTTCAACCTTCAGATGCCTGACATAATCGGGTAAGGCGACACGTCTCAAACAAGAGCCTTGATGACCTTTCTGGCCACCTGGTTTATTGCCTGAAGATGGTCTAAGGCTTTTGGGGTTCGGTGTTTCCTGTGAGGAGCAGGGGGCTTCTTTGGAAGATGTATCACCTTTATCACTCCCTTTTTTACTGGGCTTTTGATAACCATCTGACGATGGTGGCTTACTACTGTTTTGACTGTTTTTATTAACCCTTTCTTCCAGTTCGCTGCAACGTTCCCGTAAAAGCGCATTCTCGGTCCGAAGCTCTTCATTCTCTTTAAGGAGAGCTTCGGTAAACGGAGTAGCTGGGAAGTCTGGTTCCATACTGGAGATTTGTTAGAAAAATTGAGTATAAGATGATGGTCGAAAAATCAGAAAATTCCAGATTTATATGAAGGGTGCTGAATAGTTACAATTTATTTATATTTATGATAGAATGTATAAAAAAGCTGTTTTATCCCTAACTCTTTAATGGCATTATTTGTAAAATCAGCCCACCCGTAATTAATAGTGTTTTTTTTGTAGCTCAATCCTGAATAGATATAATTTACTCCTTATTCAACACCCATTTTGACTGAGTAGGCTTGATCGCTCGAATCAGATTTCAATGTAACCGGATAATCCAGCGCCAACCAGGAGTAATAACCATCTCTGAGGAAAAACACGCGCTCATAACCCCATAATGCCGCCAGGTAACTGCCAATAGCCCCCCTCATATGGTATGTGCTGTTACCATAGATCACGATAGGGGTCTCTTTTTCCAGAACCCCAGGAACCAGTAGCTGACGAAAACCACCTCTGAGATCAAGACTGTGTGATCCATCTACATGCCCATATTGCCATTGTTGATAAGGGCGCACATCAATAAAAAGTGCGCCAATATCATGAAGGCGTTTAGCCTGATGAATATTGATGGTTATAACACCGTTGATCTCTTCTGGTGCTTCTTCCTGAGCAGGAAGCATAAAGGAAAGCGCCGACAACAGGATGGCAGCCGGGATAGAAGTCCATTTCATATAATGCAGGTCCGTTATTAAACAACTTTATAAAAGAAGTATATGGAGCTAAGACCCACTCACTTGGAACAATAAGAAACTAAAAAAAAAATGTTCAAAGCAATCCAGCATATAACCGGCATATATTTCTGAAAACAGATCAACTCAACTGAACTTTGTCAAAATTAAAAAATAAAATAACCAGTTTCCCAAAGCTTGACGGTATTTTGTCACCTCCCTTTTAGAGTGGAGTGGCTGAGACATTAACTCAGCCAGTTTTGAAGACGTGATCTTAAGCGAAGGGCAGCCTGAGAATGAATCTGACTTACTCTTGATTCACTAACTCCCAATACTTTACCGATCTCTTTCAAATTCATTTCTTCATCATAATAAAGCATCAATACCAGCTTTTCTCTTTCCGGCAACTTATCAATGGCTTCTATCAAAGCTGTTTTAAATTTTTCTTCCTGAATATCTGCAGATGGCCCCCTGTCTCCTGATCGTGCCTGCATTCTTGATTCTTCACTATCGAACAGCTCTTCATAACTGAAAAGACGACACCCTCTTAAATCACTCAAAATGGTGTAATACTCATCAATTTTTACATCCAGTTCTTTTGCTACTTCAGCATCTCTGGCATCTCTTCCCAGCTTGGCTTCGACAACCTGAACGGCTTCAGTAATACGACGACTATTTCGATAAACCGATCTTGGCCCCCAGTCACCTTTTCGAATTTCATCCAGCATTGCTCCACGGATTCGAATACCTGCAAACGTTTCGAAGCTCGCACCTTTGGATGCATCATATTTTGAAGCGGCTTCAAGCAAGCCAATCATTCCTGATTGGACCAGGTCATCGATCTGTACACTGGCTGGCATTCTTGCGGCAAGATGATTAGCAATTCTTTTTACCAATGAGCGATGTTTTACAACCATCTCTTCCATGCTCAATGTCTTTTTCTGCACTTCCTGTGCGGTCTCTGTCATGATTAGATCCTCTCCTTGATCCTACCAGGCAAAAAGAATTCTATACGACCTTTTGGCTCAGGCACCGGTAATTTAGATAACTGATGTCCAATTCTGTGAAATGCTCTTGCAGCCCGACAATCGTTACTTACAGTCAAAAGTGCCGACTGCTTTAATACAGCTTCACTTACAGCCTTATCATGTGGAATTGCCCCCAGATAGCTTAAAACTATCTGTTTGTCGTCTTTCAGATACTCCTGTAACTTCTCAAATTGTTTAGCACCGCCTCTTCTGCTGCTTACCAGGTTAACAACTATATAAAACTGGTGAACATTGAAAACCCGATACAGAAGCCTTATCTGTCGAACAGCATCAATAACAGATACGTCTTCCTGGCTGATAACAACGACGACCTCTGTTGCAGCCTGAATGAGAGTTACATTATCCGGAGCCAAGCCCGGAGCCGTATCAATAATCAAAGTATCCAGATCCGATGCAAGATCATCCATGTCCTGAATCAGTTCCACTGCCTGAACAATTTGAATACTGTCTTTCCAGTCCCCTTGAGCTGTCGGTGTAAATACTCTGACACCTGAAGGACCATCCAACAGTCCTTTCTGCTGATGGCTAGAACCCCCATTTACTAACTCGCCTTCATCAGAAGATGAAAAAACCAGATTAGACGACGACTGACAATTTAAACCATCTTTATTCATCCCAAGGGTGAACTCAACATCTGGTACAGAAAGGTTGCCATCCATCAAAACGACACGCTGGCCCAACTTTGCCAGAGCCAGAGCAAGATTTACTGCAACTACGGTTTTACCAACACCTCCTTTACACCCTGAAACCGCAATCACTCTTTTCTTTGCTTGTGCCATTGTTCTCACTTTAATTTTTCAATTGCTCAAGAAATGCATATAAAAAAACGACAAAATATACCTATCAATGAGCGTGCCAACTTTGATTTGAAAAATAAAAACAACTGTCAAACCCCAAAAAAACCAATAAAGAAAAACAAAAAAATGCAACTCTATGTTTTTAAACGCTTTTATAAAGCGTCGCTATTAAGAATTCGCTATTTTTTTGACATAGAATAATTTTCGGTTGATTTGAAAATATCTTGAACACTTTTTTGAATCATCTAAAAAGATAGTTATTTGACAGTGTCACTTTATAGTGACGCAAAAATGGCAGCATTCAATCAATAGTAGGGAGAAAAAATAGAAAGCAGATCATCAAATAATTCCAAGCACTTTATTCATTGAACAATAAAATCAAAAACTGCCCCCCCCCGACTTCGGTCATTCGACACTAAACCATATAACTTGAGAATAAAAACCTCATCTTCAGGAAAATCGAATAAAACTGAAAAGTAAAATGCGATACACATCCAACCATATGCTGAGAGAACTATGGATTAATCATTTAGGAGCTATCAAAACACAAATACAGACCATACAAGAATCAATCAGCAAGAATGATTCAATATGTAAGATCGAAAGACGCAGAATGAGTTCGAACGACAATAGAACAACACAGAAACAAACATATGGAGTGTTGGCTAACTTAAAAAATATAAAAATACTACTTCATCATTGTAGATAGCTACTACCTACTCAAAAAAATGGCTACATGAGTATGTAGCCATTTTTTTGTATCATTGAATATCAGGTTTTAACAGAATCTTCATACCTTTGAAGACCATATTTGCGCATTTTTTCCACTAGAGTCGTTCGCCGTATCTGTAGCTTATCTGCAGCTCTAGCGACAACACTGTTGCAGTCACTCAGCGCCTGCTGAATCAAACTCTTTTCCAGCCGGGTTAGATATTCTTTAAGGTTTAATCCCCCTACAGGCAATACAGCAAGGTCTTCCGAAGTAGCAGCACCTGCTGGCTGAATACTGTCGGGAAACAAATCAGCAACACCATCATCTTCCTGGCTGATCAAGTCGAGGTGACAGAAACTTTCTGGCAGATCCTGAACACCAATAACCCCATAGGGATACATGATCGCAAGGCGCTCGAGCAGATTGGCCATTTCCCGGACATTTCCTGGCCAGTCATGCCGGCAAAGCGATAATATTGCGGCTGAGCTGAGTCGAATGGATCCTCTGCCCTGCTTCTCCATATTGTGAGTCAGCTCATTGATCATCAGCGGAATATCTTCAGGCCGCTCTTTGAGAGAAGGCATCTCGATGGGGAATACATTTAACCGGTAATAAAGATCCTCCCGGAAACTTCCTTCAGTGATCATGCCTTCAAGATTTTTGTGGGTGGCAGCAATAATCCGAACATCCACCTCAATTGGCTCTGTTCCCCCCACCCGTTCGAACGTTCTTTCCTGCAGAACCCTGAGCAACTTAACCTGCATGTGCAGAGGCATATCGCCTATTTCGTCAAGAAACAGTGTTCCCCCCTGCGCCAGCTCGAACCGTCCCTTTCGAGTGGTCACAGCACCTGTGAAAGCACCCTTTTCATGACCAAAGAGCTCACTTTCCAACAGGTCTGTGGGGATTGCACCACAATTAACGGGAACAAAAGGCGCGCTCCTGCGGTAGGAATGTTCATGAAGATTACGGGCAACCACTTCTTTACCCGTTCCAGACTCACCCGTGATCAAAACATTGACGTCCCGATCCGCCACCTGAGCCATGGCTGCCCGCACTTTCCGAATACGCTCACTCTTACCAACCAGTCCACGGAACAGTTGTACCTGTTGGTTATAGCCAGTCTGATGAGCCTGGCGCCACTGCTCACGGTAGACCTGACCATAATGAAGGCTGGATAAAAGTTGAGGTTTGCTGCATGGCCAGTCAACCCGGGCAATAATCTGCCTGGCAAGTGCTATTGGCAAGTTATCCGGCAGTGACTCAGAAATCCGAATGACTGGAACTCCACCACACCAGCCCTGAACTCTGGAAAGCATTCCCTGCAGGGAACTTTCTGCCTGTAAAAAATCACCCAGGAATAAGGCACTGAAGGTTTCCGGAGGAAAAGCACTGACGGCATCTTCCCAGTAGGCGGCACCAATAGCCACTGTGTGATAACCCATGAACTGCAGAATGGTGCTGAAGTCATGCCGACGCTGTTCCGCGTCTTCAATGATAAGTACCTGCTCAGCTGTTTCCATAAGACGACGATCCTTGTCATCCGGTTAATTTATACAGCGTAGATACAAATTTTCGAAATTAAATTACCTCTTATTATTTCAGTAAAGAACCAAAAAACAGATTCGTCAAATTTTTGTTTGTTTTTTATTTCAAAAAATCATAAAAGAAAATTATTTAGTCTTTAAAGACGCAAAAAGCCCTGATGGATATCAGGACTTAAAATCACCATTTCACTCAGAATACATACTGAATTCTACCAACAATCGCGGCCCCCTTATCCTCTGCATTGGTTACTCCCTCAATATCTACGTGATTATCCAGCTGGCCTGTCACATAGTTCAGACTGGTTCGAATATTTGAGGTTGGGAAGTAATTCACCCCTACGGTATAGCTGGAAGCGTCTACATCCATACCATTAATACCTTTTGATACAGCACTCTGGGCATCAACATTCATTGCTGTGTATCGAGCAAAGGCTTCCCACTTACCCCCTTTTGGCTTGCTGAAGCTTCCTTTTTTGTAGGATCGCTTACCACCACCCAACATATAAGAAAGTTCTCCATAGTAACCATTCAGCTTAACATCAGAATTCGCAACGCCAGATTTGATATTCCTTTGCAGATATTCGCCCTGCAACTTAAAAGACTGCATTTGAAAGGCTGCTTCAACTGCGTATTCACGATCGCTGGTCACATTACTGACACTGCTGAACAGGGTACTCTCCTGACCTTTCTTGATTCCCAGCCGGGTGTCACCATCAACAGTAACACTGTCGGGATTACCATCAAAGATACTGAGGCCAAGATGTAACAGCATATTGTCATTCATAATAGGAACATAAGTACCCCGGAATGAATAACCGATACTGTCTTTACTGGCGTTATTGCTTTCGCTGTTACCGGTATTAACAAGTGCCAACTGTGCGGTGTAGTTTTTTGCTGAGCTGGATGCCTTCACGCCATAATCATTACCACCGGCACCATTCATCATATTAAAGACAAAAGGCCTTTCAATGCCGGTAATCCATGAAGAACTGGTAGAGTCTTCCAAACCAAAATCCATATCCCAGCGACCGACAGCAATCTCAACCGGTTTAAAACCGGTATAACCAATAGTGGCATCATCCAAATCGACGGAATCATCACTGTTTGTTTTCAGTTTAAGTCCGTATTTCCAGAGATCATAGGCTTTGCCACTGACCTTGATTTCACCCCGACGAATATAAGAGGTTAAGCCATCTTTTGGATTTGCTATATTCGCAGTGTCCTGTCCATAAAGATCGTCATAGCTGGCAATATCCCACTGGAGGTTGCCGCTGACCTTAAAAGAGAAATCACCACTTTCTGTTTTTAACTGAAGACCGCCATTTTTGGTGCTGACAATAATATCGTCACCTTCCGTCTTAACCACGCCTGCGTTTGCCTGCAGAAAAACACTCATCCCCAGAAAAAGTGCAATTGGCTTAAGTTTCATTCCCAGATACTCTCACTTAGTATTTTTTGTTGTCCTTAAGTGCCAAAACGATTCTGATTGGTAACAGCTATTAAGAGTGTCACTAATTTAATCATTTTCCCCTGGCACTTTTTGATTACTGCGGAAGGTATCTTGGAGGTGGGATATTTCAGGCAGGTTAACGTCAAATGAAACTTTTATTTCAACAACAAAACAGCCTCCCTCCATAACGTCAGAGTCATAGAGGGAAAGCGCTGAGGATTTAAATCTCTTCCACTTCTTCCCACAACTTTCGAAGTCGTTTATCCGACACCGGAAAGCGAGTGCCCAGTTGCTGGGCAAACAGAGATACCCGGTACTCTTCAATCATCCAATAGAACTGCTGAAGGTTGGGGTCAATCACCTTATGCTGACTGTGAGCCTCCCGGCGCTTCTCATATTTCTGCTGAAGAGAGGTCAGTTCTTCCGTCCAGGCACGATCACGGTTTACCTGGGCTGCCAGCTTCTCCAGCCTGACCTCAATCGACTTGAAATAACGAGGATAATGACTAAGCCATTCCATACCTGCTGACGTCATAAACCCCGGTTGTAACAGCCTTTGAACATGCTGCTTTATATCAGCCAGCGCCAGAGCTCGATCAAAACTGATCTTACCTTTCAGCTGACGACTAATCCCCTGAGCGATACGAAAGACATCATTAATAATAGGATCAACTTTTTCGGCAAAAGGCACAATGTCACCTTTATGCTTCTCAAGTAACTCCAGAAATGACTCCCGGTTTCTGGGTAACTCGTTGTCATTATTCAGATAGACGCCACTGATAATCAGACTCTGCAAATCATCTTCAAGCTGATTCTGATTCATCAAATTGGTTGCCAGCAACTTGGTTTCTTTCAATCTGGCCATCTTACTCAGAGCAAACTTAAGCTGGGTGGACAGCCTTATCCTGAGCAGCCGGGTCAACCCTTTGCGGTTTTCAAAGTCAGCCATGGCGGGGCTTTCAAACAACTGAATGGCTACTGAATCACGCTGATCAACCAAAGCAGGGTATGACTTTAATACCAGCCCCCCAGCTTTTCGGGTAATTTCATGGGGCAACTCACCACAGGTCCAATCCAGCAAACCTTCTTGTTCTAAATGGCTTTTGGCGAGCTTACGGATCGTATCCTGGACATGATCAGAGAACTGCTGTCTGAGCTGGTTCAAATCACGCCCCTGCCCAATGATCTCACCATCCTCATTCACCACCCGAATATTCATCAGCAAATGCGCATCCAGACTCTCTGTGCTCCAGTGCTCTTCGAGAATTCGCACACCAGACATACGGGTCAGCTGCCGTCCAAGCATCTCTGTCAGAGGCTCATCGCAGGCAGAAAGAGATTCCATGGCACCATTCACAAAATCAGGTACAGGCACAAAGTTCTTGCGCACCGGTTTAGGCATGGATCGAACCAGTGCCACACACTTGTCGAAGAGCATACCGGGCACCAGCCATTCCAAACGGTTTCTGGGCAACAGCCTTAGTGCCTCTACAGGCACTGTCAGGGTTACACCATCATCAGGCTCACCTGGGGCAAAGTGATAACTCAGGGGCAACTCCAACCCTTCCCAACGCAAGCGATCCGGGTACCTGTTGACAGTGACATGTTCTGCATCATGCTGCATCAGGTAGTCTTTGGTGAGGTGAAGCAAATCAGGTTGCTGTCGTT
Source organism: Endozoicomonas sp. (assembly GCF_965196975.1). Classification (NCBI taxonomy): domain Bacteria; kingdom Pseudomonadati; phylum Pseudomonadota; class Gammaproteobacteria; order Oceanospirillales; family Endozoicomonadaceae; genus Endozoicomonas; species Endozoicomonas sp. The sequence continues at coordinate 358,045 of NZ_OZ239981.1, read as the reverse complement.
CAGCACCTTTGCGCCACTTTTCAAAACCCGCACCATTACAGATATCAGCAGGAATCAGTTCATCGTAAAAGTGATAGAGCGTTTCACTGTCCACAAGAATATCCCGACGTCGGGACTTCGCTTCCAGCTCATCCACCTCTTCAATCAATGCCAGATTATGCTTTTGAAACGCACCTTTGGAATCAAAGTGCCCTTCAACCAGGGCTTCACGGATAAAGATCTCCCGGGCAACGACAGGATCTATTGGGCCGTAGTTTATCCGACGACGACCAACCACAATCAATCCATACAGGGTAACCTGCTCAAACGCTACCACCTGGGCACGCTTTTTCTCCCAGTGCGGCTCAAAATAATTCCGCTTAACCAAATGCGTTGCCAGTGGCTCAATCCACTGAGGCTCCAGCTTGGCATTGGTTCGGGCAAAAAGCCTGGAAGTTTCCACCAACTCCGCCGCCATAATCCATTTTGGCTTTCGTTTATACAGCGTTGATGCCGGAAACAGATAGAAGCGCCGGTTTCTGGCCCCCATGTAATCCGCTTCGTCATCTTTACTGCCCAACTGCGACAAAAGGCCCGATAGCAGTGACTTATGAACATCGCCATAGCTGGCAGGACTGTCATTCAACCGGAATTGCAGATCTTTACAGGCCAATGTCAGCTGTCGATGGAGATCGCGCCACTCCCGCATGCGCATAAAAGACAGGAACTGCTTATTGCAGTATTTTCGCAGCTGATTCTGTGACAGTGCCTGCCGCTGCTCTTCATAGGCTTCCCAGAGATTCACATAGGTCATGAAATCCGAGTCTTCGTGATAAAACTCGCGGTGTCTCTGGTCTGCGGCCTGCTGCTTATCCTGTGGGCGCTCCCTTGGATCCTGTACTGCCAGGGCACTGACAATAATCAACACTTCATGCAATGCATTATTTTTATTCGCTTCAATCAGCATCCGTCCAAGACGTGGATCGACAGGCAGCTGCCCCAGCTGTCGGCCAGCCGGGGTAATCCGCCGGTCTTTGCCCACCGCCACCAGCTCCTGGAGCAGCTTGAAGCCGTCATTAATCGCTTTGCCATCCGGTGGATCAACAAATGGAAACGCAGCAATATCACCAAGCCCCATCCGCAGCATCTGCAAAATAACCGCAGCAAGGTTGGTTCTGAGAATCTCTGGATCGGTAAACTCCGGGCGGGCAAGAAAATCCTCCTCAGAGTAAAGGCGAATACAGATACCTTCGGCGACACGACCACATCGCCCTTTACGCTGATTGGCCGATGCCTGTGACACAGCCTCTACCGGCAGTCGCTGAACTTTTGAACGGACACTGTATCGGCTGATACGCGCAGTCCCCGGGTCAATCACATAGCGAATACCTGGAACCGTTAACGAGGTTTCTGCGACGTTGGTCGACAGAATAACACGACGACCGGAGTGCTCCTGGAAGATGCGGTTCTGCTCTGCAGCAGAAAGACGGGCATACAGGGGCAGAATTTCAGTATGCGGCAGTTTTGCATCCCGCAGGAACTGGTGAGTTTCGCGGATATCCCGTTCACCGCTGAGAAAGACCAGCACATCCCCCAGTCGTTTACCCTTTCCTGAGCGTTCAATGTGATCAATTTCTTCCAGTGCTGCAAGAATCCCCTGCTGTAATCGCTGGTCAGCATCCCGACCTTCTAGCTCAAGATCTTCCAGTGGACGATATATAGTCTCTACCGGATAGGTTCTGCCAGAGACTTCGATCACCGGCGCATTATCAAAGTGTTTTGAAAAGCGTTCAACGTCAATGGTGGCCGAAGTGATGATCACTTTCAGGTCAGGGCGTTTAGGCAGAATCAGCTTTATATAGCCCAGAAGAAAGTCGATATTCAGGCTGCGCTCATGGGCTTCATCAATGATCAGGGTATCATAGCGGTTAAGAAAACGGTCATTCTGAATCTCAGCCAGCAGAATCCCGTCGGTCATCAACTTGATCAGGGTAGTTTCTGTGGAGTGATCGGTGAAACGCACCTGGTAGCCGACCTGCTCCCCCAACGTTCCTCCAAGCTCTTCAGCTATGCGATTGGCAACGGAACGAGCGGCCAGTCGGCGAGGCTGAGTATGGGCAATCGTTCCAAAGATTCCACGACCAGCCTCAAGGCAGATTTTTGGCAACTGGGTTGTCTTACCGGACCCAGTTTCACCAGCAATCACCACCACCTGATGGTTTCGGATAGCCTTTGCTATATCCGCTTTCCGGTCAACAACCGGTAGCTCCTGCTCATAGCGGATCTCAGGAAGAGAGGCTTGTCTCTGTTCAACCAGCGATAGAGAGGACTCTATTTTTTTCTGGATCCGGTCCAGACCTGTCTCATCATCCCGCTTAAGCCGACGCAATTGCCCCCGCAAGCGGTAACGATCACGTATCATGCATTGATTGATGGACTGGCGCAGTTGCTTATCGGAAAAGCCGGACACCCAGGTACTCCCGTTTATATGGAATCAGTAGCTGATTATACAGGTTTGGAAAAGCGGCCTGAATGGCTGCCTGACAGGAATTCTAACCGTTCATTAAATTCTCCGGGCAACTGTCATCACCCGGAGTCAGCGGAGCTTTACGTTACTGACTGCTCCGCGCAGCCAGCTCTTCGTCACGCAAATGACGACGGAGAATCTTACCCACATTGGTCGTGGGCAGCTCATCTCTGAATTCAACCAATTTTGGTACTTTATAACCAGTCAGGTTCTGACGAAAGAAGTGAATCACTTCTTCTTTGGTCAACCCCGGGTTACTGGACACCACAAACACCTTGATCGCCTCACCGGAACGTTTATCGGGAACACCGATCACGGCACATTGAGTAACATCAGGATGGGCGGAGAGTACTTCTTCCAGTTCGTTCGGGTAAACGTTGAAACCGGAAATACAGATCATGTCCTTTTTACGGTCCACAATGGTGACATAACCTTCCTCATCGATTCGGGCGATATCTCCGGTCCGCAGCCAGCCGTCCAGCATGGCTTCTTCAGTGGCCCGCTCACTCTGCCAGTACCCCTTCATCACTTGGGGACCTTTTATGCAGAGTTCACCCACCTCACCAATGGGCAGGTCATTATCGTCACTATCAACCACTTTTAATTCACAGGACGGCACGGGAAGACCAATGGTACCCAGTTTGATCTTACCCAGCGGGTTAATCGTTACGACCGGCGAAGTTTCCGTCATACCATAACCTTCACAGATACGGCTGCCTGTCAGGTTCTCCCATCGCTCCGCCGTATCCAGTTGCAGTGCCATCCCCCCGGAAATGGTGTTTTTCAGATAGGAGAAATCAAGGCGACGGAAGGCTTCCTGATTCATCAGACCAACAAACAGGGTATTCAGGCCAATAAACATGCTGAAGGGCTTACCGGTCAGATCCTTAATAAAGGATTTCATATCCCGTGGGTTGGTAATGAGCATATTGTGCTCACCCAGCAAAATAGCAACCATGCAATGTACGGTAAAAGCAAAAATATGATAAAGCGGCAGTGGCGCAATAATCAGCTCCTCACCTTCCCGAAGGTTACCCCCAACAAGCGCTTTTACCTGGAACATATTGCTGAGAATGTTTCGGTGAGTCAGCATGGCACCTTTCGCGACACCCGTTGTACCACCGGTATATTGCAAAATGGCAACATCGTCATTCTCCCTGCGAACATCCGCGCAATGGTGAAGAGCTCCTCGACTGAGAACCGTAGTAAACGATACGGCTGATGGCAGCGAATAATCAGGCACCATCTTCTTGACGTGTTTAACGACAAGATTTACCAGTGTGCGCTTGAATGTCGGCAGCATATCACCGACCTGAGTCACCACAACATGCTTGATCGCGGTTTTGGGAATAACCTTCTCAGCCATATTGGCCATGTTGGCCATGTTGGCCAGCACAACGAGTGCCTTGGCGCCGGAATCACGAAACTGATGCTCCATCTCACGCTCGGTATAGAGCGGATTGGTGTTCACAACAATCAACCCAGCACGCAATGCACCAAAAACCGCCACAGGAAACTGCATGACGTTGGGCAACATAATCGCTATGCGATCGCCAGGACGCAAATCGGTGTGATTCTGCAGATAGCTGCAGAAATGGCCGCTGAGCTCATAAAGACGAGAATAACTCAGCTCATGCCCCATGTTGCTGAATGCTGGCTTACTGGCAAACTTGCGGGTACTGTATTCCAGTACATCAATAATCGAGCGATACTGCCCAACATCAATCGTTGCAGGAATGCCTTCCGGGTACTTGTCTTTCCAGAAACCGGTGGTCATGGGGTAAGCCTCCCGCATCCATGATGAAGCTGTATAGAATAAAAACTGGCTCGCAAACTGTTCAACCTGTCTTGCAAACTAAGGATCTTGCCGAACGTCGCAGCAGATAGTCTTGAACGGCATAACACCGCAGTGGTGTTGCCGCACTGGTCTGAACCAATAACGTTGAGCCTTATAGCCTCAGATAGCATCATGGTTAACAGAAGACAGAATGCTGCTTTTTATCGCATTGAAAAATTTTTTGAGATTATCAGTTTTCCTCTGTTCCTGATAGACGACTTACGGAAAATACCTTCATAACAAAATACATCAGAGTGACTTTAAGGACAGCCATATGCCGTACCCAAAACCTGTATTTTTCCTGGAAAACCACATAGATAAACACAGCATCCCCGTATACCACTGGAAGCCAGTAGAAGCAGCAAAAGCCATCATACACATCAGTCATGGTATGGCAGAACACGGAGCCCGCTATCACGAGCTGGCCGAACAGCTTACAGCACAGGGTTATATTGTCTATTCCCATGACCACCGTGGACACGGAGCAACAATAAACGATTCAGAAAACGGTTCGACTCAAGGACATTTTGCAGACCAGGGCGGATGGAACAGTGTTGTTCTGGATCTGAAAATGGTTGCTGATCATATCCATGCCCAACACGCTTCGCTGCCCTGCTTTCTCATGGGCCATAGCATGGGAAGCTATATACTCCAAAGCTATCTGAGCAGATATAACCCAACGATATCCGGTGCCATTCTTTCAGGATCAAACTATGTTGCAAAGCCATTGCTGATACTGGGAAGTTTAGTGGCCAAAATTGAAACCCTACGTCAGGGACGCATGGGATACAGCCCTATCATCCACCAACTGACGTTTGCTGGTTACAACAATAATTTTAAGCCCAATACGACAGAGTTTGACTGGTTAAGCCGCAACCCTGAATCGGTGAATCGATACGTTACAGACCCTCTTTGCGGTTTTCGCTGCAGCAACCAGCTCTGGTATGACCTTTTTGGTGGTCTGCAGGAAATATGTTCTGAAAACAGGTTGAAGAAGATTAGTGGCCAGCTGCCAGTATTGATTTTGGGGGGAGACCAAGATCCCGTCAGTGCACCAAATGGCTTAGAGAGACTGCATAAGGCATTTATCCGTTCTGGCCATAGCAACACAACATTAATGCTATACCCGGATGCAAGGCACGAATTATTTCATGAAACAAACAGTCCGGAAGTTATTGATCAACTTTGCACCTGGCTTAAGAAACATTCTTAAAGCAATATAAAACCGCACAATCACCAAAATATAAATGGTCATTGTGCATTTCCCCTATCCCAGTAGTTAACTCTACCGCTGTTTTCGAAAAGCGCTCAACGGTTAAGAATTCATTAAGGTTCACTGTGCATAATGGCATCACCAACAGGGACAGAGTGAATTGAAAACAATTGAGCAATCGATGTTTATTAAACATCACTGTTTTAACTTCCACTCTGAACAACCCGGATAATCAATTAACTTTCTGTTCGCTAACAGTATTCGAATCAGCACAGATTTATCTTCAAGGTAGTAAAGAATGTTAAAGCATATCGCATCTGCAGCCATCGCCGCTTCTGTATTAATGAGTTCTTCAGCCGTTATGGCGAATGACTGGTTTGTGGGTGCAACCGTCGGTAGCGCCAATCATGGGTTCAAAGCAGATGAAGATGGTGATAAGCCAAAATTCAAAGATACATACACTGGCCTGAGAGCAGGGACATTCATTAATGACAATATCCGTGTGTATGCAAACTTGGGACAGGTGAAAGGAACTGATAAAGAAAGCATCGGTCCGGTTAGCCTGACTGGCAAGATCAAAAATCAGGAATTGAGCGTCTCTGCAGATTATGTAGACAACCTTCTGCAACTTGAAAACACCAAATACTTTGTTGGTGGTACGCTTGGCTACAATCGTATGAAGCTGGACCTTGATATCGAAGAAGGAAACGACAAGCTGAGTGCATCAGGTAAAGACAATGCGGCATTATATGGTGTGCAATTTGGTCTGATTCAGGAATTCACACCAAGCATTTCTGCAGAGCTGGGCTACCGCTACTCACGCATGAACAATAAGGTCAATCTGAACAATCCTGATTTTGATGAGCCAGTTGAGTTCAAACAGAAAGATCAGAAGCTGGCATATATTAACGTCTCTTACCGTTTCTAAATTTTTAAACAGGCATAAGTACTATAATCAGCAACATGTCAGATTTATCCGGCATGTTGCTTTTTTATTAACTCACCCACTGGCAGCATCAATGAAAAAAGTGGGTGCTCTCTCTGAATGATTGAAACAATAGTGCTCTATTTTCACAGCTACTATGGGAACACCACTCATAATAGTTAACTGTCATGCCCGCTTCTGTTATTTCCAGCTCTACCAAAAGCATCGTTTTGCAAATTGAAGTTTCTATAGATTCAGGCAACATGCTGAATCTTGAAGATAGTTTACAGCGTGCACTCAATGAAGCCGGGCAGCTTGGAACAAAAGAGTTATTGGGGCTATTTGAATCACCCAATAAAGAACCTATCGTCGTTAATCAGCAGAAGTGGAACTACAAAGGAAAGGTTCTTAAGCACTATGAAACCTTATACGGTCGTATACCTTTGGAGCGCTCCGTATATCAGGGTGTCAGAGGTGGCAGTACTCTGGCAGCACTTGATCTTCGTGCCGGTATTATTGGTTCAGCTACCCCCAAATTTGCCAAGTCTATCGCCTGGAAATACAGCCAGATGCCAGCGCCTGCGGTAAAAGAAGATTTTGAGACCAACCATCAAAGGACGCTTTCAAATTCTTATATCAAGCATTTATCGGACAGAGTAGGTGCATTAATTGAAGACCAGCAAGACACTCACTACCACCTTCCTCCACTAAAAGAGCCTGTTGAAACAATAGCCATTGGTCTGGATGGAACCTGCATGCTGCTTTGTGAAGAAGGCTGGAGGGAAGCCATGTGTGGGACATTGAGCCTATATTCTGCAGATGGAGACAGGCTCCACACGATATATACAGCCAGTTCGCCAGAGTATGGTAAACAAAGCTTTATGAGCAAGCTCGACGAGGAGATTGCAGATCTAAAACGACTCTACCCAAATGCCACATACATCGGGGTAGCTGACGGGGCTAGAGAAAACTGGAGTTATTTGAAACAACATACCTCTGGGCAGATACTCGATTTTTATCATGCATCTGAATATTTAGCTGGAGCAGCGGAAGCACTGTTTCCAACCAGTAAGGCGAAGCGACACCAGTGGCTTGAAGACAGGCTACATAGTTTGAAAAACAAGCGTGGAGCAGCCAAAAAAATCCTTCAGGAAATTGAATCAGCCGAGCTCCCGAAAAAGACAATCGCACTGACAGAGAAGCGCTACAAAGCTGTGAGCTATTTTACAAACAATCACCAGTTAATGAATTATCATCAGGCGCTTAAACGCCATTGGCCAATAGGTTCAGGAGTTACTGAAGCGGCTTGTAAGACTCTGGTAAAGCAACGATTATGTGGTTCTGGAATGAGGTGGAAAGCAACAGGAGCGGAAGTGCTTTTGACAACAAGAGCACTGATCCAGAGTAAGGGGCGCTGGGAACAACTTTGGTCTGAGTTCATGACTGGAAAGGTTGAAGCTAACCTATGAGTCAGTTATCAAATTGAGAGAGCACCCAAAAAAGTCACCTGTTTTCTTCTATTCTTCGCATTTCTGTCCGGTTGTTCTCAAATGACCACCACCACCCGCCAGACGGAGAGTGGAAAAGAGATAGCCATCGGTCAGTTCGCACCTAAGCCCGAATCAGAATGTACAATGGTTCATAATGAAGAGCTGACCCAAAGTTTGCTTCAGCGTTATACCGATGAAGGAGCTCTATTGGGATTCTATGCCGACTCAGAAAAAACACTCGCGATTGCTGAAGCCAAATCCGCTAATTATGTCCATATTTATCTCCCCCCAAAAAAGATGCTGTTTGGTATTGTTGACCTGAATTACAACGACAAACCAAGAGCCACTTACTATCAGTGCAAACACATTCCTTTCCAGTAAGGGAGGAAGAAATCAATGAACGTTCTTCTGGTAGAAGACGAAGCGCTTTTACTCCACCACCTGAGTTACCAGCTCGAAGAGGCGGGACATAAAACCCTTGAAGCTTCCGATGGGAAAAAGGGGTGGGCATTTTTTCAAAACTATACACCTGATATTGCTATCATTGATCTTGGACTACCTGACTTTGATGGGCTTGAGTTAATCAGAAAGGCTCGACATGAAGGCATTGCCACCCCCATCCTGGTTTTAACCGCCAGAGACAACTGGCGCGATAAGGTAAACAGCTTGAACGCAGGTGCGGATGACTACCTTGTCAAACCCTTCGAGCTTGAAGAACTCAAGGCCCGCCTGAATGCACTCCTGCGCCGCAGCGTTGGATATGCACAGCCAGCCATGAGTTGCGGCCCCTTTACCCTGGATAGCATCACAGGGAAATTTACCATTAACGATGAGCCGGTTGTTCTTACCAGTTATGAAAGCACCGTAATGGAATCATTTCTGAGAAACTACAGTAAGGTTCTTTCCCGCTCACTGCTTGAAGATCAATTATACGGCAGCAATCATAGCCCAGACAGCAATGTGCTTGAGGTATTGATCAACCGTCTGCGGAAAAAACTGAAAAAACACAGTGGGCTTAACCCTATTGCTACTGTACGTGGTCGTGGTTACCGGTTTGAGTTGCCGTGCAGCTGATACGCTCTCTTAAAGGCAGGGTAACGGCGGCAGTTGCTATTGTCCTCACCCTGACGTTCAGTCTGGTACTTATCTCTGTACTGAGTTCATTCAATGACACCGTCGAGCAGGCAGCCCGTGAGCAGATGGCATCCAATGCCAACACCATGCTTGCTGCTGCTGCCAAAGAGGAAAATGGGGCTCTTGTTATGCCTGATACTCTGGCGGACCGACGCTTTAATACGCCAGGGGAAAGTACGCTTCGCGGTTATATATTTGATGCCACTGGAAAACTGATCTGGCAATCCATTTCGACAGATAATAAACCCATCGTTTATACACCCAATTTTGATCTCGAGCAGCGGGTCACGTTGAGTGTTCTTGAGCTGGAAGGAAAGTCTTTTCTGGCGTACGAGGTGGACGCATTATTAAACAGACACTCCCCCGGTTACAGTTTTGTCACCATTGTGCCCGCAAAACGCTATCTGGATATTATCAATGTCTTTATCAATAACCTGTACATATCCATCAGTCTTATCTCCATCCTGATATTGGGATTTTTCTGGCTGGCTCTCTGGTGGACCCTGAAACCTTTTAGGCAGGTATCCAGACAACTGAATGAAATTGAGTCAGGTCAGCGGAGCTATCTTGAAGGTTCCTTTCCCAGTGAAGTACAGCGATTAACCGACAGCATCAATACTCTATTGAATTCCGAGCAGAAACAGAGGGAAAAATACCGCACCACCATGGATGACCTGACTCACAGTCTGAAAACGCCCCTCGTGGTACTGCAAAGCTTCAGCAACACACTCAAGATTCAAAGTGAAACACCAGATAAAGGCGTAATTCTTGACTTGTGCAGTAACCTCAATACCCAGATAAACAAGATGAATCAAATCATTGGTTATCATTTGCACAAATCAATTACTGGTCAGCACGGCCTGACCCGCCAGATCATTTCTGTTCAACCAATCATTGAAGATCTTCGGGACACACTGAATAAAGTGTATCTCGAAAAGCAGGTCTCCATGAGGATTGAGCTTGACCCCTCCTGCCTTTTTCACGGTGATGAAGGGGACTTTCTGGAGATGATGGGCAACTTACTGGAAAATGCATTCAAGTTCTGCGAGCGAGAGGTGTTACTGACAGGGTTTATCCAGGCAGAAAACCGAAAGCAGGCCAGCGAACTTATTCTTATCATCGAAGATGATGGTCCAGGCATAGCTGCAGATGAACGGGACCTGGTTTTCCAAAGAGGTGCAAGGGCTGACTGCCAGAAGCCCGGGCAGGGCATTGGACTGGCTATTGTCCGGGATCTGGTAGAAGGCTATCAGGGCAGCATCACAATTGAAACATCCGACCTTGGAGGGGCCAGAGTTGTCATTAGCCTGCCCTGTTAACCCAAAGTTCAAAACGATGAACCAGGCTGCTTCAAAAACTCGAGTTCTTCTGCCGTGGAAGCCCGGCCAAGAATGTCATTTCGATGAGGGTAGCGACCAAACCGATCGATAATCTCTTTATGCTTTTGTTCCCAATGCAGGTCTAAACCATATTGCTTACGCAACCTGACAGCCTCTCCATGAACAATTCTGGACTCACTGTGCATATAAGGCATTAAGATCAGGTTTTGCTGAAACTCACCCAGATGATCCAGTGATCCAGCCCTGACAGCTTCCTGAGCCAGCACCAGAGCAATACCATCATAAGCAAAAGACTCAGGCGAATCACGAAACATGTTCCTACTGAACTGGTCAAGAATGATCAATTCAGCCACACGACCCTCCGGAGTCGCACGCCAGTGAAACAGCTCACCAGCAACAGCCATAGTGTGTAGATCACCAAAACGTTCAACAATCTGCTGATCCAACGCAGGGCTTTTTTCATACCACTGCGCAGGCTTCAACTCTTTAAACCAGAAGTCCAGAACAGCCTGAGGTTCTTTCATCATTCGCTCCTCCCCCTTTAAATACATACTTAGCGTTAACGCAATTGATGGTAAAATCAAGCGGTAACAAACAGTCATATTGGCTCTCCCAATAATGTAATGAAGTTCGCAGGCAACATAACCTCTCAGTGTCTGGCTGTTAACTATGCTGGAAAGCCGCCGATTTCTGCAATATGGATGGATCTTCAGGAGTTGGCGGCCCTGGGCAGAGTCACTATATTTCCACTCTCGGCTCCTCTAGTGCCTCAAACAGCAAACAAACCACAGCACAAACCCGGGGTTTGAGAGCTACCCCTGAGAAAGCGCCTCCCCAAAAAGGACTTCATGAGCGCTCAATAGTACCAAAAGAGCCAACCTCCTATCTTGGCTGGCTAACAACCCCAGCCAAAGAGGTTGCCCGAGCTGCAGCTTTATTTTCTTACGACCTTGCCAACACCACCTACCAAACCCTCACCGAGGGCTGGTCATCCATTGGCCAGGGGGTATCCGAAGTTTCAAAATTTGGTCTTGGAACACTTGGTCTGGCCGCCTCTTTGGCCCAGGCAGGACTTGCCGCTGCTGGAGAGCTGGCAGATACAAAGGGTATGGCCATAGCCGACAGCAGAGTTGATATGGTTGGCTGGGCTCTTGCCAAAGCTGGAATTAAAACGGTTGGAGTACCAAAGTCAGAATTGCGCCAGCTCGGCATGTCACTGGCCAGGCTCCATGTTGGCCTACAACAGGATATTCATATTACGCAGGGAAAGCTCGAGTTAACCTCCAACGGTGATAGCTCAGGAGGACTGAAATGGGCCAGAAGCTATACTCCAAATGACCATACCCATCGCCCCCTTCATACTCAACCCATTGAAACGTCAACGCAAAAGGTAACTATTCAGCACCCAGCAAAGGCGTATTGTTGTAATTTCGAACCGCTTTAAGAAGCGCCTGAAATATGTTCAACCCCTGCTTTTTAGCAGATGATAAATAGCTTCGGATTCGGGTAAACATGGTACCTCCGTCTTCGCTTCTGAAGCAGCCTGAGATCTTCTGCTTAAGTTTGGCCATCCTGGCATCACGTTCACTGCCATTGTTATCGAAGGGAATTGAAAAGTCCGACATGAAGCGCAACGTTTCAACCTTAAACTCAATAAGCCTTTTGAACAGGTTGTAGGCCTTGGTATTCCTGACCTTCTTACGTCCAAGCACCTGTCGTTGTTTTTCCATATAAGCGGTTTCCTTCGTGAGAGCCCTTTGAAGGATTTGGTCGTATATCGTCTCAATGCGAAGCTGTATTGCACCAGGCATTTGAGTCAGACCGGCTGCTTTGTATTTCTTGCAGAAGTGCCAGGAGAGCGTAAGCAATTTCATCAGCCGCAGAGCCAGCTTATTCGCATCCCTATCGACAACTCCCTGAAGCTCTCTCAGATGATGGGCATTACAAAGCACATGCACTGCCGCATAGGCAAAGTAGGACTTCCAATGATCGTGAACCAGAATGCCTGCAAAAGTCAGCAGGATGCCCATTGCATCCATTGCTTCACAACCTCGCCTTTCTGAGAGGTAGTAAAGCGTCCATTGGTCATCTCGCATAATGTGTAACCACCACAGTGAACCGTCAACCCGCATGCCAGTTTCATCCGCTCCTGCAACCGGACTTTCTTGTAAAGCATCGCGGATACTCTGCTCAGTAGAGGCCAGGTTCTCATGGGTATAGGCAACAAAATTGGCAACAGAGCCTGCGCTGACACTCATGCAATAAATAGTATTGAAATACTCAGACACCCGGTGATATGGGATGAAGTGATACTGGTTTAAATGAACAGCCATTGCCTGAGTCACTTCTCCGTATTGAGCAGCGGCTTTCACTCCTTGGGGAAACTCAGCGGTGTTCCGTTTACCACAAGGACATACTTTAACGTCTGCCCAGTACGCGGTAACTTCAAATTCTCCGGGTCTACCTGGATCAAAAACCTGTCGCTCAATGTATTTGGTGGGTTTAATATCGATAAGCGAAGACTGGCAACAGCAACATTTTTCAACCTTCAGATGCCTGACATAATCGGGTAAGGCGACACGTCTCAAACAAGAGCCTTGATGACCTTTCTGGCCACCTGGTTTATTGCCTGAAGATGGTCTAAGGCTTTTGGGGTTCGGTGTTTCCTGTGAGGAGCAGGGGGCTTCTTTGGAAGATGTATCACCTTTATCACTCCCTTTTTTACTGGGCTTTTGATAACCATCTGACGATGGTGGCTTACTACTGTTTTGACTGTTTTTATTAACCCTTTCTTCCAGTTCGCTGCAACGTTCCCGTAAAAGCGCATTCTCGGTCCGAAGCTCTTCATTCTCTTTAAGGAGAGCTTCGGTAAACGGAGTAGCTGGGAAGTCTGGTTCCATACTGGAGATTTGTTAGAAAAATTGAGTATAAGATGATGGTCGAAAAATCAGAAAATTCCAGATTTATATGAAGGGTGCTGAATAGTTACCGCAAAAGAAACCAGATGGTGATAACCCTGTCGTCAGGATCAGCAATATTCATCTCGAAGGGATACAGCCTGCTACAGTAAACACGCAGGGCGTTGATGCCAGTGGGAACCCCATGGAAAGACTGACAATTAGGGCCGATAAGCTGGCTTTTGAAGTTGAGTATTCATCACCTGACACCATGAGAGAAAACCAATCCTCCCCCGTCACGCTTTCTATTGAGATTAACCAACCGGAACTCGTTGGAGAAAGTAACTTACTGTCCCTGGTTGCGATGTCCATCAATCGATATTGCTCAGAAATCAGGTATCACCTTCCAGGTGCCATTACACAGAAAAGTGATGATACGTTACCAAAGCCTTCTCTCTGGGGCCAGGAAGAAACTGGCGCTCAACTCACATCGCAGACTGCACATATTAAGGTTAGAAATATTAAAAACCTTGCTCCTGACTACTCAGATTACATTCCTGAAGTCACAAACCTTTCACTTATTGATTTAAGAGCGGGGTTACATCAAGGTCTAATAGGGGGGCAAACATCTAAGCCCCATATCTTTTTCGAAAACCTTGAGTTCAGTGGCAACAATGCAGGCCCATTCCATATACGAACAGGGCAGATGAAACTGGATGAAGACATGAGTGGCTCGCTTGATATTATGGTTCAAACTCCTTTTTCCAAACTCGAGGAGTTTATGCAACATCTTCCCGATACAGCCAGAGCTCTAGCAAAGAAAAAAATCACTGGGAATGAAGCAGGTAATAACCAGCTGGGCATTTTGATTCATCTGGACATTATTCATGGTGATATTGACTTAAACACTCTTACTGCACTGGGGGTGAGTGAAAAGAAATTACCTATGCTGCAGAAACAAATTGAGAAAGCCGCGCTTCGAACATTAAGATCTGAACACACAAGGTTCCGAGACTTACCGTCAGGCAACAAAGAATTCAAACTCGATTCCCTTGCCATTTCGGGCAAAGCTCCTGAGTTTCTCAAAAAGAAACTTCATGGTGCAGCGACAAAGAAAACATCCAGCTATTACGATGTTGGTGACAAACCCTATATTAAAACAGGCAAAAAAAGCAGAGGAATGATTTCTCTGCCCGAACTATTACAACTGGAGATAAGTTCAGGTTTCAAGCCTACGAAACCATCCTGAACAATAGCCCTGCCAACTTCTGATTCAGTAACTTCAGCCAAAGTGTTAACCTTTTCATAAAGATGCAAACTGTGGTCAAAAAAACCATTACGGTAGTTCACCTGTACCCCACAATAGGTACGATAATCATTCCCGGTGAAAATATACTACCACTAACCGTAAACCAGACCACTCTGAAAAACGGTTACTCATACCTCAACAATGCAATAGAGCCATACCTTATGCGCAAGCTGGAAAACATCCCATTCGAAGAGTTAACCATTGGCACCAAGGCCAGTCTGACACGCACATTGACAGAAGAAGACCTTCTGCTATTTGCCAAAGTATCCGGCGATACCAATCCCGTTCATCTGGATGAGGAGTTTGCCGCAACGACCCAGTTTGAAGGTCGCATTGCCCACGGCATGTGGACCGCTTCAATTATCTCATGTGCCCTAGCAACAAAACTGCCAGGACCCGGTGGTATCTACCTGGGCCAAGAGCTAAAATTCATGCGTCCTGTCAAAGTCGGTGATACGGTAACCGTTGAGCTGGAGATTCTGGAAATCAACGAACAGCGAAAACGTGCGACAGTCTCAACGAATGTTGTAAACCAGCACGGCAAAGCCGTAGTGAAAGGCAAGGCAGAAATCATGCCTTCGTCTGGTAAAGTCGTTGTTGATGAATATCCTCTGCCTGAAGTGGTATTAAAGCCAGCCGACTGAACGACAGTTCTTGCCTGACTGCGCCTCTGCTGTCAGGCTTCACTACAATAATAGACCGGCACTCGCTCTACCCGTCAGTAGCCGTGCCCATAAGTGGAGAACAACAGGCAGTTATGACAATCACCTCTTTTCACCCTCCAAAGTGTACCCTGATGGGCCCTGGCCCCTCTGATGTTCACCCAAGAATTACCGAAGCCCTGGCTCGACCAACCATTGGGCATCTTGACCCTGAGTTCATTCGAATGATGGATGAATTGAAATCATTGATTCAATATGCCTTCAAGACCAGTAACCGGCTGACACTGCCCATTTCTGCTCCAGGTTCAGCAGGGATGGAAGCCTGTTTTGCCAACCTGGTGGAAGAAGGCGACAAGGTCATCGTTTGCATAAACGGTGTCTTTGGCGGTCGGATGAAAGAAAATGTCATACGCATGGGTGGCACCGCCATTACCGTTGAATCAGACTGGGGGCGTGCAGTAGACCCGAAAGCTGTTGAAGAAACACTGAACGCTCACCCAGATACAAAAATTCTGGCCTTTGTTCATGCCGAGACTTCAACCGGTGCACGCTCCGATGCAAAAACATTGTGTGAATTGGCAAGAAAACATAACTGCCTGACGATTGTCGACACCGTAACCTCTCTGGCCGGCTCTGAGCTGGAAGTTGATGAGTGGGGAGTCGATGCCGTTTACTCCGGCTCCCAGAAGTGCCTGTCCTGTGTTCCCGGTTTGTCACCGGTCAGCTTCAGCGAAGCAGCTATTGAGAAAATTCAGGCCAGAAAAACGCCTGTTCGCAGCTGGTTTCTCGATATGAACCTGATCATGGGCTACTGGGGGGGCGATGGAAAAAGAGCCTACCATCATACGGCACCCGTCAATCAATTATACGCCCTGCACGAGTCTCTCTGCCTCCTGCAGGAAGAAAGACTGGAAAACAGCTGGAAGCGGCATCAGCTACATCATCAGGCGCTGGTTGCTGGACTCGCAGCCATGGGACTGGAAATGCTGGTTCCTGAAGAGGAGCGACTCGCCCAACTGAATGCCGTGATAATACCAGAAGGTGTTGATGACCTTGCGGTTCGCCAGCAATTATTGGCGGAATATAACCTGGAGATTGGTGCGGGTCTCGGTGCATTTGCTGGAAAAGTCTGGCGGATTGGCTTGATGGGGTATGCCGCGAATCAAACCAATGTGTTGAACTGCCTCTCTGCACTGGAGTCTGCACTGCTGAGACAAGGCCATACGTTCACACCAGGTGAAGCGGTAAAAGCAGCCATTTCCATTTACCAATAACAACAAAGGCCCAAAGGGGTTACCCTTTGGGCCTTTGACAAGACAAAACCTTAACGCCCTCTCTATTGCACCAGTTCATCTACATACTGGTCACGAACTTCCTGCTTAACCACCTTCTGCATGGCATTTTTTGGCAGTGGCTGTTCAGCAAAAACAACGTGTGTCGGTACTTTGAATTTAGCCAGTGATGTCGCAACATAATCCTGAAGTTCAGCATCAGACAACTCTTCTCCTGGCTGCAGATGAATCGCAACGGCCAGTTCTTCACCCCACCGGTCGTGAGGGACACCAAAAGCAGCACTCTCGACAACAGCCGGATGCTCATTAATCAACGCTTCTACTTCAACACAGTAGATGTTTTCCCCCCCACGAATCACCATATCCTTCATACGATCGCAGACATAGAGCAAGCCTTTCTCGTCCTTATAACCCACATCTCCGGAACGATACCAGCCATCCTTTAACACCTTGGCAGTTTCTTCCTCCTTGCCCCAGTAACCGTCAATCATGGCAGGGCTTTTGATGCAGATTTCACCCACCTCTCCAATCGCCAGCTCTTTTCCATCGTCACCAATCACTTTGATTTCTGAAATGGGATAGGGAAGACCAACACTGTTTCTGTTTTCCAGATACATAGGCCCCATATTGATGGAGGCATAGAGATTACATTCGGTCATTCCATAGCCAGTCCCAAGAAAATTAAGAGGGAACTGGGTCAGAATCTCTTTCAAAAGTGCTTCAGGCTGGGCAGCACCAACACCGGTAAGGTTCAGAATACTCTCAGTGTCGAACTGGTCAAATTCAGGGTGTTCAAGAAAATCCCAGATCATTTTTGCGGCACCAGAAAATGTGGATATTTTTTCACGCTCCACCAGTTCCAATGCTTTTCGTGCATCCCACTTTGATTGGATAACCACTTTCGTTCCCTGTCGCAAAGCAGAGAGCACCACGGTATGCAAACCGCTGCCATGGAATAATGGCAGCGCCAGCAGGACAGCAGGTGCATGGCCCCGCTTCATCGCGGCCTGGACAGACTCCGGGTGCTGTGTAGCCATGGTCATACCCGCAACAGAGCCACAGGTAATAGCCTGACCAATAGACCAGTGAGAAGAGAGTGCCCCCTTTGGCCTGCCTGTCGTGCCTGAGGTATACAGAATAAAAGCAGGGTCTTTGCCATCAATGCCAACGTCTGGCATTTCAATTGTGGGACCACTGACCAGAGACTGCCATGTGGTTACACGGTCATTCTGTGAAGTTGCTTCATCATCAACCACAATGGCCCGAACATTCATCTGAGCCAAGTCAGCAACAATATGGTTCAATCGCCGGGCATCGGCAAAAACCACCTTTGCTCCAGAATCCTCAATGCCATATTCCAGTTCATCCCGCCCTCCCCAGCTGTTAAGCGGAACAGCAATCGCGCCAGCAGACGTAATCCCCATAAAAGCAAGGATCCACTCAGGCAGATTACGCATGGCAATAGCGACACGGTCACCCTTTTTAATATCAAACTGATCAATCAGCTGTGACGCCACCTTACTGGCCAGAGAGTAAGCTTCCTTAAAGGTATAGCGCTTGTCCTCATAAACAAGAAATGGCTGATCACCAAAAGCCAGGCTTTCCCGGTAAATCTGTGGCAGCGTGGTTGGTGCATTTTTATAGGAACGGTAGGTGATGCCCTGAATAGTCGTCTCTTCAAGTTCAAACTGCGCGCCGGGACGAGTTAAACCCGCAAATACGGTCTTTACCGCATCAATAGCATTGGACATATTTTTTTATCCTTATTATTAAGAGCATGGTGAAAGCTGACTTAATTTCACTCATCCTCTGGCCCCTACTAACCAGCTACAGATGCCGACCAAAATGGCGGTATTCTGCAGACACACAAAAGAGGCACAAGCCGGTGCAAGAAATAACTTTTTTTATCATCGCCAAACTGGCAGCGGGAACAATGACAAAAACAGGCCAATCTACACTGGCAATTTTTTAAATCTCAGGTAATTTGACCAGAGAACAAAAAAACCAATGTCGTATATTGTAGTAAAACGGCCACTCCCCCATCAACCGATGTCACAAAAACACAACAAATAACAAAACCACTTGATCTCCCTGTCGTTTTATTTTTATAGTGCCGCTATAAAAATAAAACGACGCAGGAATTATCTTTCATGAAGCATTATGTGATTGCTCTATTATCAACCGCGCTAATGGCAGGCTGCAGCCCCTCCAAAGAGCCTCAGTCTCTGAAAAGCACGTCAATGACGGCTCCGGCATTTATCGGCCAGCCAGCGGAAGCAAAACCTTTTCAGGGAGAGAGCATCAAGCATCCTTTTATGGCTTCCGCAGGAAAAAGCACCATTCATGGTGATGGCTTTAATTCCGACGTTCACCTGATTTCTGGGCCTCTGGGCATTAACCCGCAGATACAAACCCGGGATGGATCCAATATGCCCGGGGGCATGTGTGCAACGGTTACTATTACTACCAAGGATCAACTGATTGCGCTGTGTGCATCCATTGCCGGATTTGAAATCCACATGTTGCAGCCCAGGTCTTTAGAGCTTCTCGCGCGCTACAAATTACCGAACCGCCCCAGCTCATTTCAGGCTCTGGTCAAGCGTGACCCTACGATTGTAATGACCGACACTTCAGGCGGTGCTTACTATTATCTTGATGATCAGGATCGAGTCGTTCTGGCTGATAGCACACAGCGTATTCTCAGACTGGCCAATCGTCAGACTGAAAGCGGTGAGTGGGAGTTCTATCTGGATGGCAGCTGGGATCTCAGCCAGGAAGTACCCAACGACTGCATGAACTGGAATAACTGGTTCCCGGAAGGAGAGTGCGATCCAATTACCGCTGTATTACCTGATCATAAAGGCCTGATATGGTGGGTAACCCGTTATGGACGGGTCGGTACCCTTAACCCGGAGACCGGCAGTGTCAAAAGTACGCAATTCAAGGGTGAAGAGATCCAGAACAGTTTCGCAATGGATGAGAATACTGCCTATATCGTTACGGATCATGCCACTTATGCCATGAATACCGACGCCAAGGGAAAGCCCACTGTCCTCTGGCAGGAAGCATACGACCGTGGATCTGCACGTAAAGTTGGCTCTATCAACCAGGGATCAGGCACTACTCCAACACTGCTGGGGGATCGGTATATCACGGTTACTGACAACGCAGACGAAAGGATCAACCTTCTGGTTTATCGTCGTCAGCCAGACTTTAACGGCCAGCGGTTAATTTGTACGGTTCCCCTGTTTGAAAGCCAGCAGTCCGCCACTGAAAACTCCATGGTAGGCTGGGGCCGCTCAATCATTATCGAAAATAACTTTGGCTACAGCAGTGCCGTTCAACAGAAAGAGTGGGATGTCATTCCCGGTGGTATCACCCGGATTGATATCCGTAAAGATGAGTCGGGATGCGATGTTGTCTGGAACTCATCTGAAAAAGCGCCATCCGTTGTACCAAAGCTCTCTGCCGACAATGGTCTTGTGTATTTTTATACCTTTGAACCGCAGAAAAATGCTGAGGATGTCGCCTGGTATCTGATGGCTCTGGATGCGGAAACCGGTGAGACAATCTTTAAAATTCGCACAGGCGCGGGTATGGAGTTTGACAATAACTGGGCACCTATTACCATCGGCTCCGATGGTACGGCTTATGTCGGTACCATCAAAGGCATCATCGCTATCTGGGATAACCCGACAGCCTTGAGCCAGTCCGCTGAAAGTAAAGACAACCAGGGATAATTAACCATGGGCAGACCCCGCGTGCGAAACCGCATTCTGGACGCCGCCAGAGACCTTCTGGCAACTGAAGGTCTTTCAGGGCTTACAACCAGAGCTGTTGCCTTGCATGCCGGGGTTACTGAGGCCAGTCTGTTTAATAATTTTGGCGATAAAACCGGACTATTACAGGCTCTGATCAATGAAGCCCTGCCGGAGCAAACCGCTCTCACGGAGCGAATAACAGAAGACAATAAGCAAACTGCGTTATGGCTTTATGGTGTTTTTGAGGCTGCCATTTCTTACTTTGAAAAAGTTCTTCCCATTGCAGCATCTTCTCTCAAAGCAGGTCAGACCTCTGTCCCCAGTGATCGGGTAGGAGGATTTTATACACCCAGGAAAATACTTTCCGACCGATTACAAACGTTGAAAGATAGCCAGCGACTTCCTCAACATATTACCCCTGAACTCACAGCCGTCATGCTGATGGGAACTGCCATGCATACTGCAATGACACGACTGTCACTGGGCGACAGTGGACTTTCAAATCACTTCACGCCCCAAAAACTTGCAGAAACCCTGGGTATCGCATAGTCCATAGCAACCATGAGCTTCATAAGAGCTGCGATACAATAAACACTAACCATCATAAACTGTTCACAATTTACCACCAATCTGTTAAATATTATGAACAGGTTGCCTCGTGATAATTAATTTCACTTAATTATCGTAACCAATAATGACGTGCTGGCATAAAAACCACATAGAAGAGCACGCTTAATAATAAAATAAGACAGGTAGTCCCATGCCTAAGAGAATCCCCCTTTTTATCGATGGCGACTTCATCGCCAGTGAAACCTCACAGTTTATTCCTGTCACAAACCCTGCTACTCAGGAACTGCTGGCGGAACTGCCCTATGCCACCGAAGCCGAAATGGAAAAAGCGGTAGAAAGTGCAAAGGCAGCCTTTAAGCAGTGGAGGGACGTCCCTGTATCGGAGCGTGCTCGTCTGATGATGCGCTATGTTGCACTGCTTAAAGAGAACCATGATGCACTGGGAGAACTGGTTTCCCAGGATACGGGCAAAACATTTGCGGATGCCAAGGGCGATGTGTGGCGTGGCATTGAAGTAGTCGAACAGGCAGCCAATATTCCTTCCGCCATGATGGGCGAGACGGTTGAGAACGTTGCCAACAACATCGACACTTACAGTTACACCCAGCCACTGGGTGTTTGTGTTGGTATCAGCCCATTCAACTTTCCGGCAATGATTCCACTGTGGATGTACCCTCTGGCGATTGCAGCAGGCAACACATTTATTCTTAAGCCCTCAGAGCAGGTACCTCTCACGGTAATGCGCCTGATCGAGCTGTTTGTTGAAGCAGGTGCTCCCAAAGGCGTACTGCAAGCCGTTCATGGCGGTAAAGAGCAGGTTGATTATCTCCTGAACCACCCTGAGACCAAGGCAGTGTCGTTTGTAGGCTCCGTACCTGTTGGTAAATACATCTACAAGACAGCCACCGAAAACATGAAGCGTGCCCAGTGTATGGCGGGTGCTAAAAACCATATGGTCATCATGCCTGATGCCGACAAAGACCGTGTATTGAATGGGCTTGTTGGTGCATCTGTCGGGGCTGCCGGCCAACGCTGTATGGCCATCAGTGTGGCGGTATTTGTTGGTGACAGTAAAAACTGGATTAATGAGTTAAAAGACCAGCTGTCCGTCGTTAAACCTGGAGCCTGGGACGATCCCACAGCAGGCTATGGCCCGATCATTTCCAAGGCGGCTAAAGAACGTGTACTGGGATTAATTGCCAAAGGTAAAGAAGAAGGTGCAACCTGCCTTCTGGACGGCAGTGACTGTACTGTTGAAGGACTTCCAGATGGCAACTGGGTTGGGCCCACACTGTTTACCGATGTCACCACCAACATGGCCATTTATCAGGAAGAGATTTTTGGCCCGGTTCTGTGCTGCATCACTGTTGATACATTGGCCGAGGCTATTGAGCTGATCAACGCCAGTCCATACGGCAATGGCACATCAATCTTCACCGGTTCCGGCGCAGCAGCCCGGAAATACCAGCGTGAGATTGAAGTCGGCCAGGTAGGTATTAATATTCCTATCCCTGTACCGCTCCCCTTCTTCTCATTTACCGGCTGGAAAGGTTCATTCATGGGTGATCTGCATGCCTATGGCAAGCAGGCAGTTCGCTTCTATACAGAAACCAAAACCGTCACTTCCCGCTGGAACTATGATGAAGAAGCTTTCCAACAGAGTGATCAGCCAAACCTGACGATCAATCTGAAATAAAAGTTCAAAGGCTGGCTTTTGCCAGCCTTTTCACATCTCACTGCATATGCCTTAACAGAAAATCATTCAGTTCAGCGTACACCTGCCTGGATTCAGGGGTATCCGTAGCATACATATAATCAGCATGGGACATCCCTTCATAAACATTAAGTTCTGCCATAACAGAAGCCTGTCGTAATTTCCGATGCACTCTGACCGTATCACTTAGCAGCAAATCCCGAGTACCGGTAACAAGATAGGTTGGCGGAAAGTTCTCATATTGGCCATATACTGGAGAAATAAAAGGTGTCAGCAGGTTATTAGTGCCGGCGTAAAGCGCTGCAGCTTCCGACAACAGCCCCTTATTTCCCACCAACAGGCGGTCAAGGCCTTCATTGGTATATTGCGTATCCCCGGTTTTTGTCAAGTCAGACCAGGGCGTACCCAGGTACAAGGCACCAGGAAAAGGTACCCCAAGTTCTTTAAATTTCAGCAGGGAGGCAATAGCCAGGTTACCACCGGCAGAAGTACCACCAAGAATCATCGAATGTGCAGGCCTTTCGGTAAGTAATCCACGATAGACTGAGACAACATCATTCAGTGCTGCAGGAAACGGAAACTCTGGAAGCGTTCGATAGTCAATGGATACAACCGGAATCTTCAATCGAGTAGCGATTAACATTGATTCCAGAATGGAGGCATCCCCCCCATTTACTAAAAAAGCGCCACCATGAGCTTCTACAAAAAGGTGGTTCTTATGCCTTTCATCAATCTCATGGGGAACCACATAACGAACGGTTACGCCATTAATTTGTGACAGTGTGACATTCACTGGAAGCACTTTCATCAATTCTCGAGCCTTGGCCATACGCAGAGTGTTAGCGCTGTCCTTTTTGTCTCTCCATTCCATCATGGTTTCCGGCTTGAACTGGCTGGCTGCTTTTACATCTGGCTGCACTTTACCCGTGATATAGTCACGCAACCCGGTACTGATATCCTCAGGTACGGGAACCGGTCGTTCAGCAATGTGCCAGATAACTTTTCCAACACCTTGTGCATTCTCTTGTTTGGTTACAGGGTGCTCTCTCTGAATGATTGAAACAATAGTGCTCTATTTTCACAGCTACTATGGGAACACCACTCATAATAGTTAACTGTCATGCCCGCTTCTGTTATTTCCAGCTCTACCAAAAGCATCGTTTTGCAAATTGAAGTTTCTATAGATTCAGGCAACATGCTGAATCTTGAAGATAGTTTACAGCGTGCACTCAATGAAGCCGGGCAGCTTGGAACAAAAGAGTTATTGGGGCTATTTGAATCACCCAATAAAGAACCTATCGTCGTTAATCAGCAGAAGTGGAACTACAAAGGAAAGGTTCTTAAGCACTATGAAACCTTATACGGTCGTATACCTTTGGAGCGCTCCGTATATCAGGGTGTCAGAGGTGGCAGTACTCTGGCAGCACTTGATCTTCGTGCCGGTATTATTGGTTCAGCTACCCCCAAATTTGCCAAGTCTATCGCCTGGAAATACAGCCAGATGCCAGCGCCTGCGGTAAAAGAAGATTTTGAGACCAACCATCAAAGGACGCTTTCAAATTCTTATATCAAGCATTTATCGGACAGAGTAGGTGCATTAATTGAAGACCAGCAAGACACTCACTACCACCTTCCTCCACTAAAAGAGCCTGTTGAAACAATAGCCATTGGTCTGGATGGAACCTGCATGCTGCTTTGTGAAGAAGGCTGGAGGGAAGCCATGTGTGGGACATTGAGCCTATATTCTGCAGATGGAGACAGGCTCCACACGATATATACAGCCAGTTCGCCAGAGTATGGTAAACAAAGCTTTATGAGCAAGCTCGACGAGGAGATTGCAGATCTAAAACGACTCTACCCAAATGCCACATACATCGGGGTAGCTGACGGGGCTAGAGAAAACTGGAGTTATTTGAAACAACATACCTCTGGGCAGATACTCGATTTTTATCATGCATCTGAATATTTAGCTGGAGCAGCGGAAGCACTGTTTCCAACCAGTAAGGCGAAGCGACACCAGTGGCTTGAAGACAGGCTACATAGTTTGAAAAACAAGCGTGGAGCAGCCAAAAAAATCCTTCAGGAAATTGAATCAGCCGAGCTCCCGAAAAAGACAATCGCACTGACAGAGAAGCGCTACAAAGCTGTGAGCTATTTTACAAACAATCACCAGTTAATGAATTATCATCAGGCGCTTAAACGCCATTGGCCAATAGGTTCAGGAGTTACTGAAGCGGCTTGTAAGACTCTGGTAAAGCAACGATTATGTGGTTCTGGAATGAGGTGGAAAGCAACAGGAGCGGAAGTGCTTTTGACAACAAGAGCACTGATCCAGAGTAAGGGGCGCTGGGAACAACTTTGGTCTGAGTTCATGACTGGAAAGGTTGAAGCTAACCTATGAGTCAGTTATCAAATTGAGAGAGCACCCTGGTTACACAACCAGAGATTATTAACGAGCACAGAATTATTTTTCCAAAAAACAGTTTCTTATTCATGATATTCATTAAAAAATCAAATTCTGAGGGTAGAACTTAATAGAGGATTCATGAAATCAATATGAGGAATACCCATATAGCACGAGGAAATAAATATACTTTTATTTGACACCCAAAGATTTCAAACCTATTTAAAGGTAACCATCAAAATAACAGCTTAATTCACTCCCCCTGGCCATTAGCTTTAACTCATTCACAAGAAAAGAGATCCTGTCATGGTTAGAAGAATTAATACCAACGCAATAATCTATTCTATTTTCAGCCTATGTCTTATCATTTCTTCAGAAGTACTAGCCAAGGATTTTGACTGTATTGAGTTTCTTCGTTATCCACTATGGCAGCAACGAGAACAGCTCACTGTAGCAAGAGATCAATTTATTGAATATTTCAATAGAAGCGAAAATCACGGTTTTTCTATTTCAGATTTAGCCAATCTCCTCAAGAAAAAAGACTTTGATCCGGAAATAGGAAACGGTGTATATCTAACAAACTTACCTGATTTTATTCTTGACACCCGGAAACACATTGATGATGACTTTCTTAAAGCTCTGACAATGAAAATAAACGCACTGGAAGAAGTTGGAAAGTGTTTCCATTATCAGGTACAGGAAACCTCAACTGATCCCCTAATGGCATTAAAACTCTATACTCCTGATCAAGATTCTGCTTTCGATCCTGATACTAAACTCTATATGGGCTACACAACAGTATCTGTATTGAACGGAATAGCTGTAAAACAGGCAAGATTTACAGCTCCTGAAGAGTGTGATGCATATCAGTGCACATTTACAAATGTGCCCTTAGCAAAAGCCAAAAAGTCATTAGAGACAAACTCTGTAATCAGGCTGATTCACAATCCCAAAGAGTTAGAAAAAGTTGTTCATGACACCCCAGAGCAACCTGACGAAAAACTTCTACCATCACAAACATGGTTAACCGAAGTGACTCTCTATAAAACAGGTGAAATTTTTACCCGTCCAGAAATCTATGTGACTATTGCCTACTATTCGGGAGAAGAACTAATCCATAAGAATGTCAAACCTCTTCCCTGGGTCCTTAAAAAGGGACTAAATACAGGATATTCATTGCTTCTGGATTGGCCAGCTGGAAGTGACAAAGCAAAACTGGCAATAATGGAAAGTGATATGGATATTCCATATAGATCAGTATTCAATATTATTCTTGATATTTTTCAAAACTTCATCAGTGATTCCTCAGTATCATCGGGTATAGACTCGATTTCCGAACGACTGGAAAAAAGGCCTCAACTTGGAAAAAGCTGGGGTGATGATGACTTTATTGGCAAAGCCACTATTTATAGGAGAGCCAAGACTACTGAAGTGATAACCTACGAAGAGACTGCAATATTAAAACTTCAACACAAGTATAATTGACTCTAGCATTTTCATTTTCAATGGGATTAACAGCCTCACCATCCACAACAACTGTTGTGGATGGTTTAAACGTTTCAGGGGAAAACACGTTTTACACATGAATTCATTTCATCCCCCACTTTGAAGCAAGCTGAAGAAAATTTGCCATAATGGGGCCTGACTGGTTAAAAGGCACAACGGCTGCCGGATGGAACTGTGTCGAGTAGACTGGGCGATTCACATTATGCATGGCTTGAATATAGGAAGATCTGGCCATCACAGCGAAGTCCTGATGTTCTTTGATAAACTCATCACTTACCGACCAGCTGTGTATCTCAACCGCCTGAAAGGGATTGGGGACATTGTCAAAAATTGGGTCGCTGGTGAACGGCGGCTGAATGGTCACTTTATCAACTGGTAGTCCCTGGTTCTTTCTGAAAATTGTGTCATCAAACCATTCCATCCAATGGGCAAATGAAATGCCGTAAGCCATGGCAAAAAATTCATTGCCTGCGCACATCCCCATCATGGGAATATCGCGGACTTCCCTCATCACTTCATATTCACCATAGTATTCAAACATAGGCAGATACTGCCAGTCGGCATTATTACCACTGAACATGATGGCCATGGGTTTATGCTTCAGTTTTTTCAATACATCCAGTGAAAATTCGTAGTGTGGTATCAGTACCGTTTTAAATCCTTTACTCTCTACAAAGTCCGCCAGCTGAGTATAAGTAAAGCCATTCATCTGATTACCCACCAGAAGTACATATTTTCCTTCCGGTACCTCTGGTACAGATGGGCTGCCTTTGGTGTAAGGGATGATGGTATTGATCTGAGCCTGCAGAGCATTCTGCTTATTGATCAGCAAACGGAAATAGCGGGCAGTGACCGGTTTAAAATCAATGATATTACGATAGGTATCATTGCCCACTACTTTGGCATCTCTGATATCTTTCCAGCTGACTCGATCATCACTGTATTGCCACTGGAAATCCACCAGCCACCCGGCAGCAGGCGTTACACTTCGGGTTGACAGTATCCAGAAACGACTGAGCTCTGTCTTTTTTCCAAGATCCAACACCACCCAGCTATTCTTTTCACCCATTCCCTGGGGTGAATTATTCCAGAAAGTCAGCTGTCCCTGGTCATCCCAGTCAATGATGTTTTTCGGGTTCTCTCCAGAAGACACTTCTATTGATTTGACCGGCACTCTTAGCAATCCACTGAAGGTTCTGGATCCCTGGTAGTCCATAACAAAACGACTGACCGCCCATGGACTGACAGCTTTTTTATTAAGGGTACGAACCCGCCAGTAATAACGACCATCTCTCAATTTATTTTCCGGCTTAACACGCACCTGAGCAAAATACGAGTTCAACTGTTTGATATTTTTATAGTGGGCAACCACATTCCTGAACGTCTCATCACTGGCAATTTGCAGTTCATATTGCCACTTGGGGTCATGACCACTGACAGAGAACGTCATCACCGGCCTTGGGTTAGTTAATACCATGTCCCACTGCGGGTTATTGTTTTGCCTGGGTGATGGCAGTTCGCTGATGGATAGCGCAATTACAGGCATGAGCAGTAGCCAAAGTGCAAGAAAAGGACGCAGAAGAAGCATAATGGGACTCTTGGGAAAGGAAGCATGAAGGAATGCAGAGAGAAGGGATGATCATTTCGGTCTGAAATCAGATAGAAGTTAGCATATATTGCTGCGCCCACAAGTTCAGGTTTCGCAACGGCAAGCCGCTGCTTTTTATTCGACATCACTGTGCTGTTTTGCCAGGTGCCTGAACCGCGTACCTAGCGATTTAGCCGATGTTATCCAGACGACAAAGAAACCCAGAACAATAACGGCAACATAAGGTGTGATGGCGGAAAGAGAGCCAAAGATAACCAGCAAGACCTGTTGAATCAGCGAGCCGGTAGACTTCCCCAAAGGATTACCAATAACGTCTACGGCTGCCTTGCCCTTCACTTTCTTCTCAGGGTCCAGAGGGATATAACTCATCTCTTTGGTGGGATCGAATAACGAGTACTTAGTGGACTTACTGAGTATATTCTGCAACGCACCCAGAATAACCGTCATCATTAAGGGCGACATTCCCAGGATAAACCAGCCATTGGGTACGCTATCCCGGAGTAGAACGAAACTGAAAAAAAGACAGCCGGTACTTAATAGAACAACTGGTGTGCAGAGTGCTGCCACAGTCCAGCCAAATCGCCGAATGACATTATTGGTAACAAATAGCATCATGAAGATGGTAAAAATTCCGGTGCAGGTAGAGAACAACCCCATGAACTGGTTGTACTCGTTGGGTGATGGGTATTGCATACGCAACTGATTCTTCCAGGTCACCTCCACCATGTTGATACAAACCCCATAACAAATGACAAGCATGGCAATACAGAGTAAGTATCTTGAACTAATAATCAGTTGCAGGCTGTCTTTTATAGAAAGACTTAGCTTATCCTGCTTGGATTCAGCCGTGTTATCAGGGTGATAAAGTTTTGGATCAGTGACCACAAAACGGTTAATCCACCAGTACACCAGCATAATCAACAGACCTGCAACGGTGATCACTCCGGTCATGATGTTGAGAGAGTAACCCCAGGTATCAATACCTTCAGGCAACGTTTCCCGGGCCTGAGAGGCGTAATAAACAAAAAAACCGGCTGTTGGTAATGCCAGGTTTCCCATCATCCCAAAGAGTGCATAAAACCGTTTTGACTCGGATACCTGGGTAATATGATTGGCAAAACCCCAGAATAGCAGTGAGAGACAAACACTTCCCCAAAGCTCAGACATTACATAGAAAAGAGAAAACGTCCAGTTCCGCAGGACGGCGATCAATCCTTTTAACCCCATAGGGAGAACAGCTTCCAGATAGTCAGCAAGCTGGTCTGCATGCAAAACATCCCGACAGGGATACAAAACAAGGGAAAATAGACAGAAAAAAAGGATGAACCCTGAAATGATAAAATAAAAAAGCACATTCCGACGAAGAACGTTGCTAAGTTTTGCGTAGGACAGGGTAAAAAGGATGGCAAAAGGGACATTCACCCATAACTTCAGAAACGGGATAATTTCTGCCCCTGAACCATGACCGGTTATCACTAGTGTATCTTTGGTATCCCTGAGAATGGTGTAAACAAACAAAACCAGATAAAACATCAGGATCATGGGAATCACCTTTTTCAACTCATAGCCATGAACAGGCCAGAGTCTGGCTCTCCATACACTGAACTGATGATTTTCCTGCATGGGCACCCCATTGGGACGAGTGATTCACGATAATGCTTATAGATAGCCAGTAAACCGCTAAAGTTCCATGAGGGAGAACTACGGACAGCTTTACGTTTACGTAAAGGGAATCTATACTCAAGTCATAATAAGAAAACGAAGCGTCTACAAACGCGCTTTAAATAAAGAGCACAGAACAATGTCCGAGACCACGTTCACAATTTCAGAACTCGCCCGGGAGTTCGACCTCACCCCCAGGGCGATACGCTTTTATGAAGATCAGGGGCTGCTCAGTCCCAGCCGCAATGGCCTGCAGCGCATATACAGCAAGAAGGACCGTGTTCACCTTAAGCTCATTGTCCGGGGCAAGCGTCTTGGCTTAAGCCTCGCTGAATCCAGAGACCTGATTGAGCTGTATGACCCAACTTCCCGAAATAAAAAGCAGCTCCAGGCAATGCTCGATGCCATTGACACGTCCAGTATGCGTCTTGAGCAACAGCTCAAGGACATTCAAATGATGCGGGATGAACTTATCGAGGCCAGAACCCGCTGCCTTAAAGCCTTGCAGGAAAACGAGAGTTAAACCGTCTCTTCGTTACATAAAACTCATACAGTAATAAGAATAAAAAAGTGAGGAAGCACCAATGAGTCAATACTCAGAGCTGAATTTCAACCTTGGAGAGACCAACGACATGCTCAGAGAGCAGGTCAGGCAATTTGCTGAAAAAGAGATTGCGCCAAGGGCAATGGAGATCGACCAGACTAACCAGTTCCCTATGGATCTCTGGCAGAAAATGGGTGATATGGGCTTGTTGGGTATCACTGTATCTGAACAGTACGGTGGCTCAGAAATGGGATACCTCGCCCATGTCATCGCCATGGAAGAAATCAGCAGAGCTTCTGCCTCCGTTGGGCTCAGCTATGGTGCCCATTCCAACCTTTGTGTAAACCAGATTTTCCGGATAGGCACCGATGCTCAGAAGGAAAAATACCTGTCCGACCTTATCAGTGGTCAGGCCGTTGGCGCACTGGCGATGAGTGAACCGGGAGCGGGCTCGGATGTGGTCAGCATGAAGCTTAAAGCCGAAAAGAAAGGCGATCGCTATATCCTGAACGGAAACAAAATGTGGATCACAAATGGCCCTGATGCATCCACCTACGTTATCTATGCCAAGACGGAGCCTGAAAAAAAATCCCGCGGCATAACCGCATTTATTGTTGAAAGGGATTTCCCGGGATTCTCCAGAGCTCAAAAGCTGGACAAACTGGGAATGCGGGGTTCAAACACCTGCGAATTGGTCTTTGAGGACTGTGAAGTACCAGCAGAGAACATTCTGGGCAACCTGAATGGCGGTGTTGAAGTTCTGATGAGTGGACTGGACTATGAGCGGGTGGTTCTGTCAGGAGGCCCTACCGGCATCATGCAGGCCTGCCTGGATGTGGTTCTGCCCTACATTCACGACCGTAAGCAGTTTGGTCAGTCCATCGGTGAGTTTCAGCTGATTCAGGGGAAAGTTGCCGACATGTACACCCAGATGAATGCCTGCAAAGCCTACCTCTATGCCGTTGCAGCAGCCTGTGACCGTGGAGAAACAACCCGAAAGGATGCAGCAGGCGTCATCCTCTACTGCGCCGAAAGAGCGACGGCTCTGGCACTGGATGCCATTCAGATACTCGGTGGCAATGGCTATATCAATGACTACCCAACCGGACGTCTGCTAAGAGACGCAAAACTGTATGAGATTGGTGCCGGCACGTCTGAAATCCGTCGTATGCTGATCGGTCGTGAGCTGTTTCAGGAAACAGGACATTAAACCAAGGGGAGCTGGTCATGGTTGCACTTACCACAACAATAGCCATAGACAGTGCAGAATTTAATGACAACCGTCGTCAAATGCAGGCACTGGTTGATGAGCTGCAGCAGAAGTCTGATCACCTGAAGCAGGGAGGCCCTGAAAAAGCCCGGGAAAAGCACATCAGCAAAGGGAAGCTTCTGGCCAGAGATAGAATTGCCATGTTGCTGGACCCCGGCTCCCCCTTTCTGGAAGTCGGATTATTTGCGGCAGACAACGTTTATAATGAAGAAGTGCCCTGTGCAGGTGTGGTTGCCGGGGTTGGTCAGGTTTCAGGTCGCGAGTGCATGATTGTCGCGAACGATGCCACGGTGAAAGGTGGGAGCTATTTTCCGCTCACCGTTAAAAAACATTTAAGAGCTCA
Organism: Endozoicomonas sp.; assembly: GCF_965196975.1. Classification (NCBI taxonomy): domain Bacteria; kingdom Pseudomonadati; phylum Pseudomonadota; class Gammaproteobacteria; order Oceanospirillales; family Endozoicomonadaceae; genus Endozoicomonas; species Endozoicomonas sp. Next base: position 326,057 of record NZ_OZ239981.1, on the reverse strand, counting down.
GACCATTGCAGAGCAGAATCAACTTCCCTGTATCTACCTGGTGGACTCCGGTGGCGCTAACCTGCCCAGGCAGGATGAAGTGTTTCCTGATCGGGAGCACTTTGGCCGAATTTTCTTTAATCAGGCCAATATGTCAGCCAGGGGCATTCCACAGATTGCCGCGGTGATGGGGTCCTGCACCGCCGGCGGCGCCTATGTCCCGGCAATGGCCGATGAAAGCATTATTGTCCGGCGTCAGGGCACCATTTTCCTTGCCGGCCCTCCCCTGGTTAAAGCTGCCACTGGTGAAGAGATTACCGCGGAAGCTCTGGGTGGTGCGGACGTTCATTGTCGTAAGTCTGGCGTTGCAGACCATTATGCTAATGATGATGCCCATGCCATCAGCCTGATTCGACAATCGGTATCCCGACTCAACTCCGTTAAGAAAGGCCAGTACGATCATCAGCCAAGTGTTGAGCCACTGTATGACATCAGAGAGCTCTATGGGGTTGTCCCTTCGGACTTGAGACAACCTTATGACGTCAGGGAAGTGATAGCCCGCATTGTTGATGGTTCCGATTTTGATGAGTTCAAGGCACTGTTTGGTGAAACGCTGGTGTGTGGCTTTGCCCGTATTCATGGACACCCGGTCGGGATTCTTGCCAACAACGGTATTCTCTTTTCCGAATCCGCCCAGAAAGGTGCGCACTTCATTGAACTGTGCTGTCAGCGCAAAATACCACTGGTATTTCTCCAGAATACCACCGGTTATATGGTGGGATCTCAGGCAGAGTCCGGGGGGATAGCCCGTCATGGCGCCAAAATGGTCAACGCCGTTGCCTGTGCCAGAGTTCCCAAATTCACGGTGATTATCGGCGGCAGTTTTGGTGCCGGTAATTATGGCATGTGCGGTAGAGCTTATGACCCCCGGTTTCTCTGGAGCTGGCCCAATGCGCGTATTTCCGTGATGGGTGCAGAACAGGCAGCCAATGTACTGGTTCAGGTCAAACGTGACGCCATGGAAAAGCAGGGCCAGATATTAAGTGAAGAGGAGGCCCAGGCCATTCGGCAGCCCATTCTTGAGAACTACGACCACCAGGGGAACCCATACTATGCCAGTGCACGACTCTGGGATGATGGTGTGATTGACCCCGCTGATACCCGTAACGTCCTTGGGCTCGGTCTTTCTGCGGCAATGAACGCCCCCATTGAAGACACCCGCTTTGGCATATTCAGGATGTAAGTCTGAAGAGTACTCATCACAATGAACTACAAAAATCTGATACTCGATATAGAAACTCTCAGTGGGCAGTCCAGCAAGATCGCTACGCTCTGCCTTAACCGGCCTGAAACCGGTAACGCACTGAATGAAGCACTGATTGCAGAAATGCACCAGGCGCTTGATCAGATTGAGCAGACGCCCACACGCCTTCTGATACTCAAGGCCAATGGGAAACACTTCTGTACCGGTGCTGACCTCAACTGGATGAAACAGTCAAAAGCACTGAGCAAAGCAGAAAACTATCAGGATGCCCGACAACTGGCCGGATTGATTCAACGGCTGGACCAGTTCCCTGCCCCCACCATAGTGGTAATCCAGGGAGCTGCCTTTGGTGGAGCCCTGGGATTGATCTCTGCCTGTGATATTGCCATCGCCAGTAAATCCGCAAAGTTCTGCCTGAGTGAAGTCAAACTTGGGCTGATTCCTGCGGTAATCAGTCCTTACGTGGTTCGAGCCATGGGAGCCCGCCAGGCAAGACGCTATTTTCTCAGTGCCGAAACCATCTCGTCCAAACAGGCACTTCGCCTGAACCTGATTCATGAACGGTGTAAAGAGCAGGACTTATCGTCAACGGTTGAAGCACTTTGTCATCAAATCCTTCAGAACGCACCGGTTGCCATGGCAGAGGCTAAACAACTAATCGATAACGTCAGTAATCAACCGATTGATGAACACCTGATTGACCTGACCTGCGACCGAATCGCCAGCATTCGCACGTCACCGGAAGGTCAAGAAGGTTTGAGTGCTTTTCTGGAAAAGCGGACTCCTGGATGGAGAGAACCATCAACAGGGGAGCAACACCATGATTAAACGCCTGCTGATTGCCAACCGTGGGGAAATTGCCTGTCGTATTATAAAAACTGCCCATGCCATGGGCGTTGAAACCATTGCCCTCTACTCCGATGCAGACCATCGGGCACTCCATACGACGATGGCCACTAAAGCTGTCTATGCTGGACCGAGCCCTGCTCTGGAGAGTTATCTGGATATTAAAAAAATATTATCCATCGCAGAACAGGAACAGGCGGATGCCATTCACCCGGGCTATGGCTTCCTGTCAGAAAATGCCGGCTTTGCCGAAGCCTGCCAGCAAAAAAACATTATCTTCGTAGGACCTCCAGCTTCGGCTATCGATGCCATGGGGTCAAAAAGTGAAGCCAAAAAAATCATGGCAGAGGCCGGGGTGCCTCTGGTTCCCGGATACCACGGCGATAGCCAGAGTAACGAAAGTCTGATGGCTGAAGCCGGACACATCGGTTATCCCCTGCTGATCAAGGCTGCTTTTGGTGGTGGCGGTAAAGGGATGCGTGTTGTCGACAGTTCAGAGAACTTGAAACAGCAACTGGAGTCTGCAAGGCGTGAAGCAGAAAAGGCCTTCGGCAATGACAAACTGCTCCTTGAACGTTTTGTCACGAAAGCGCGCCATGTCGAAGTTCAGATTTTCTTTGATCAACTGGGAAACGGTGTTTTTCTGTTTGACAGAGACTGCTCACTGCAGCGCCGTCATCAAAAAGTGATCGAAGAGGCGCCGGCTCCCGGACTGACTCCCGAACTGCGCGAAGCCATGGGTAATGCTGCGGTAGCCGCTGGAAAAGCCATCGGTTATCAAGGGGCTGGTACCGTAGAGTTTCTGCTGGATGGTGATCAATTCTACTTTATGGAAATGAACACCCGACTCCAGGTAGAGCACCCGGTAACGGAAATGATCACCGATCTTGATCTGGTTGAGTGGCAGTTAAAAGTAGCGTCCGGTGAACCTCTTCCATTGGATCAGGAGTCATTACACTGTCATGGCCATGCGGTTGAAGCCCGATTGTATGCAGAAAATCCAAGGCAGGATTTTCTGCCCACCTCTGGACGTATTCTGGCCCTGGAATGGCCAGAGAACCATGGCAACCTGCGTATTGATACCGGAATTCAGTCCGGTGACAGCATCACCGCCTGGTATGACCCCATGATGGCAAAAATTATTGCCAGAGGCTCCAGTCGAAAAGCAGCAATAGAACAGCTCCAGACGGCGCTGGCACAGTATTACCAGGCGGGGATCTGCGATAACCGGGACTTTCTGGCCCACCTGCTGGCAACTCCTGAGTTTATTGAAGCCCAGCTCAGCACAGACTTTATTGATCATCACCCATTCCCCCCGGTATCAATGGAGCAGCGGCACCAGCTATTAGCCGTTGCAGCTATATATCAGTTTGAAACACGGGCAGCCCAAAAACCGATTAACGATAATTTATTTCAGCAGCAACCTGGCTCGAACTTACACGTGGAGTCCCTGATACAGCTCTACCTTGATGATCAGAGCTGGCAAATTCGCGTTAGCAGGCAAAAGGCTGGCTACAAGCTCTCGTTTGCTGAACAAGACTTGTTTGTCACCGCAGACTGGCAGGAAGAGCCACAGGGCATGTCCTGCTCACTGGGAATCAGCATTACTGATCACACTAAAAGCGGTTCACCTTCTGATAACACGCTGAGTTGCAGAGTGATCCCTCTCCCCGGAGAAAGACTGAAAGTCATTCTTCCGGATATCAGCCATGAAGTTGCACTTCCTGGCCATCCCATGGAACATGAAGATGATCAGGATAACGTCCCTCTTGCCCCCATGAGCGGCTCTATCACCTGCGTGATGGTAAACAAAGGTCAGTCTGTGGAGCAGGGAACACCACTTCTGATGATGGAAGCCATGAAGATGGAACACTGCATCACAGCAAAAGAGCCCGGAACCGTTGATCGGATACTTTATAAGGAAGGTGACCAGGTTGCCGCAGGCTCTCCATTACTGACGTTCACCGAATAAGCGATAAAAACAATAAAGTGGAGCAAAAGGATGTCCAGTGACACCGCCAATTCACAGCGACTGCCAGACAGGGTCACGCTCGTTGAGATGGGTGCCAGAGACGGGCTGCAGAATCAGCAGCAGATACTCTCTGCTGAGATTCGCTCAGAGCTGATCAACCATCTTGCCAGAGCCGGCCTGCAGCGTATTGAAGTGGGTAGCTTTGTGTCGCCCAAAGCAGTTCCTCAAATGGCAGAGTCCCACAAAGTCTTCGGTCTGCTTCATCGACAACCAGGGGTCACCTATGGTGCCCTGACCCCAAACCTTAAAGGTTTTGAGGCGGCTCTGTCCGCTGGCGCTGATGAAGTAGCCGTATTTGCTTCCGCCTCAGAAGGGTTCAGTCAGAAAAACATCAACTGCTCAATCGCCGAAAGCCTGCAGCGTTTTTATCCTGTTATGGAAGCCGCAAAAAAACACGGTTTGAAAGTCAGAGGCTATGTTTCCTGTGTCATGGGCTGTCCCTATGATGGTGATATCGACCCTGCCGCTGTTGCAGAGGTTGCCCGGCAACTCTGGCAGATGGGCTGTTATGAAATTTCCCTCGGAGACACCATCGGCGTCGGTACCCCCCTCAAAGCCAAAAAGGTTCTGGAACACACTTCCAGAACGATTCCCATCTCATCACTGGCTGCCCACTTTCACAATACCTATGGACAGGCGCTTGCCAATGTTTATGCACTGCTCGAAGAAGGCCTGTCTGTGATTGATACTTCTATTGCAGGCCTTGGGGGGTGCCCTTATGCACCAGGAGCATCGGGTAATCTGGCCACAGAAGATGTGGTTTATATGCTCGAAGGGATGGGCATAAAAACCGGGGTAAATATGGAGGAACTGCTAAAAGCAGCTACATTCATTTGTGACCAACTGGGCATACCCTCAAGATCAAACGCCGGGTTTGCATTAAGCAGTTTGATTCACCCTTCGGGGTGAACTGCAACTCACCAATCAAGAAGGCTCTCCAGAAGAGCATCCAGAAGAGAAGGCTTATGTCAGCACTGTGGATACCGGATCAAAAAACAATAACATCATCCAATCTTCAGGCATTCATCAACCGCGTTAAAGAAGTCACAGGTTTGCCACTGGAGAATTATTCGGACCTTTACCGATGGAGCATCGAAGATCGTCCAGCCTTTTGGCAACTGCTTTCAGAGTTCTACAGGGTACAATTTCATGCACCACCCTCCTCTGCACTAATAAACGACAGCATGCCAGGTGCTGAATGGTTTCCCGGCTCAACACTGAACTATGCAGAACACCTCCTGCAGCGAAAAGACCACAAAACAGCCCTGATATTTAGAGGAGAGAATGGCTGTCGCAGAACCTTGAGCTATGAGGAACTCTATCAATCAGTAGCGGCTGCCCAGCAGGGGTTGATTCAGGCGGGTATCAAAAAAGGGGATCGTGTAGCAGCCTTTATGCCCAACTGTCCGGAAACCATAATTTTGATGCTCGCCAGCACGGCGCTTGGCGCCATCTGGTCATCCTGCTCTCCAGATTTTGGTATTCAGGGCGTTCTGGACCGTTTCGGACAGATTGAACCCAGACTACTGCTCACCGTAGACGGTTACTTTTACGGTGGTAAAAGCATCAACTGCATGGAAAAAATAGAGCGGATTCAGCAAAAAATCCCCTCTCTGGAAACGACCGTCGTTGTGCCTTTTGCCAATCCTGAGCCGAATATCGAGCCTCTCAACAATGCGGTGCTCTGGCCTGATTTCTGCCAACCATCGAATGACCTGGTGAGCATCGTTCCTGTCGAGTTTAGTCATCCACTGTTCATTATGTACTCTTCAGGCACAACAGGCGTTCCCAAATGCATCGTACATGGTCACGGTGGCACTCTGCTGCAACACCTCAAAGAGCTGGGCCTGCATACAGACCTGAAAGAACAGGACACGATTTTTTACTTTACGACCTGTGGCTGGATGATGTGGAACTGGCTGGTTTCATCACTGGCTATTGGCGCGACTGTCGTTTTGTTTGACGGTTCCCCTTTTTATCCCGAACCATCAACCCTGATGGATATGGCAGAGGCTGAGAACGTTTCTATTTTCGGCACCAGCGCCAAGTACATTGCCGCCCTTCAGAAGGCAGGAGTCAAACCTGCCAGCAGCCATAACCTTGAATGTCTCAAAGCCATTCTATCCACCGGCTCCCCCTTGCTTCACGAAAGCTATGACTATGTGTTTCAGGATGTAAAACCCGATGTGCGACTTTCTTCCATATCCGGTGGAACGGACATCATCTCCTGCTTTGCCCTGGGCTGCCCGATATTGCCGGTGTATCGTGGTGAATTGCAGTGTCGGGGACTGGGTATGGATGTTCACTTTGTGGATACAGCGGGCACTCCTTTAATCGAAGAGAAGGGAGAGCTGGTCTGCCAGTCCAGCTTCCCATCCATGCCCATTGGTTTCTGGAATGACCCCGACGGCAGTAAATATCACAACGCCTACTTCGACGAGTTTAAAGGGGTCTGGGCTCATGGAGACTACGGCGAGCTGACCCGGCATGATAGCGTCATCATTCATGGTCGGGCAGATGCTGTCTTGAATCCGGGAGGTGTTCGTATTGGTACCGCCGAGATTTATCGACAGGTCGAAAAGGTAGAGGAAGTGCTCGAGAGCATTGCGGTAGGACAGGAATGGGAAGACGACACCCGCATTGTGCTGTTTGTTCAGCTGCGTGATGGCGTGACACTCAATGATGAACTGATCAGGAAAATCACTCACACCATCCGCAGCAACACAACGCCTCGCCACGTTCCCGCCAAGGTTCTACAGGTAACCGACATACCAAGAACCATCAGCGGTAAAATCGTTGAGCTGGCGGTACGGGAAGTCATTCATGACCGCCCCGTAAAAAATACCGATGCTCTGGCCAACCCGGACGCCCTGGATCTCTTCAGAAACCGTCAGGAACTTTTTTCCTGAGCTTTTTCCTAACGCACTTCAGGGCTCAATGTATGAGCCTTGGTAGCTTTCCCAGCCAGATAATTAAAAAGGGATAACATTCGCTGGAACCACACCTGAACGGGATCATCCTCAGCTAAGAGCTGAACCGATGAAGTGCAGTTTGCCCACTGAAACGTTCCAAAAAGCAGGTAGTCGGCTCCCGCAGGCTGGTCTCCGTTCAAGTAATCCTGCCACTCCAATGTGCTTCTAACAGGTTCAAGCAGCTGCCGAAAATCCTGTATAAAGCCTTCGGATATATCTGAAAATGACTCCAGTGTCATCCCAAGACGCTGCTCTCTGGAAGCACGAAACCAGGCCTTATCTTTCTCATGAAGGCAGTTAAAAATATCCAGAATCAACAGTTTCAGTAAAGGTAAGTGAATGGTTTTCTCCACCCAGAACTTCAGGTTATAGGCAGACTCTCTTGCAGCTTCATTAACAAATAATGGTGGTTTACTGCGGTATACCGTATCCAGGTAGCTCATGATACTCCATGAGTCGTGAATGACCTGATCACCATCCACCAGCACTGGTACTTTCTTCTGATTACTGAAAGCTATTTGGTCTTTTTCGGTAAACCGCCAAGGTTTGCAATCAACAGATAGCCCTTTATGAGCCAGAGCCATTTTTACCCGCCAACAATAGGGGCTGAAGCGCAGATCGTCATCCTGCCCAGCCAGATCATACAAAGTCATCATCATTATTCTTCTTTTTGCAATAAAAAACACACCGGACTCAGAGAGTCAGTGTGAGTTTATATAAACGAGAGAGGAAAATCAGTGGGCTACTTCAAGGTTTCCTTCCCGCTCAGTCACGTAGCGATAAAGATCTTCATAAACTTCCCAGAGGTGAGAGCCAAATAAAGGGTCAGACATCTGCTTCAGATCGTTATCCACCAAAACAAGATCATCAATGGTCAATAAGGACTGCATTGCCGGAATCATAAAGTGATTTTCCAATTCCATATGCTCACGCTGTAATTCACTATAGAGCGTGTATTCCGCCAAAAGCAGATTAATGGGCACCACCTGATCAGAAGCAACCGTATTAAACGACTCCACAAGTTTCTGAGTCATTGCAGTAATCTGCTTATGTTGCTCTTCAATCATATCAAACTGAATCCGCTCTTCCTTACTGGCAAGACGGGGGCGCAGTCTGGCCATCAATCGGGACTCAAGAGGATGGTGAAATGCGTCTGGATAATTATGCATGTAATCCAGCGCTTCAATAATAATGTTAAGCTGAGGATTGTGCTGACTGCCTTCCCGGTAGCCCGACACTTCATAGTCAAGGTAATCCAGCAAGCGTGCCATATGCTGATGGTCTTTGATGATCCGGTCAATCACTGTCGTCATATAGCATCCCCCTTGGATATTTATTCTCTATTACTCTTTTTTATAGGCCCAGCTCTTTTCGAGTATTGATACAAGTCAATTTTGCCCGATTTTAGAGAATATCATGAATTATTTTTCATGAAATTGACAGATGACAACTGTAATCTCTAATTTACATTGCCTTTCAAAACACTTTCTCAGCAAGCAGCTCTTTTTATGCCCTGTATCAACAAAAAGGGCCATGTCGACAGGTAAGCTACCGCGCAAGTTGAAACTGGCTCGGAGGTTATCATGCCTAACCCCCTATATATGCTTGAATACCTGGAGTATGCCGGAGTAGATATCAAGCCACTCATTGATGAGAAAGCCATTAAAAAAGAGTATATGAGACAGATATATCGCGTAGACTCGCGAGATAAAATTCTCGATAGCAAGGGCAAAGTGGTTGGCAAATCCAGTAGCCCACGACACCTGCATTGATATCCAAAACGTCATTATCCCTTCTGTACTGGGCAGTGTTTCGCTCACTGCTTTCTTTATTACCAGCAATAATCAATTTAAAATACACTCATGGATGCTTTACTCTGGCTGACACTACTTTTTATCTTTCTCTATTACTGGTTTGATACAGCCAAGGCAAAAGAGACTGCAGTAGCCCACGGCAAAAAGGCCTGCCGAGACATGAATGTGCAATTTCTGGATGACTCGGTAATTCGCTATCGAAGCAGGCTCTCACGCGGTTCTTCAGGTCAAATGGTTATTGAACGATCTTTCCGGTTTGAATTCACCTTTGATGGACAGACACGGGAAAATGGTTTTGTCCGGTTATCCGGTCAACGACTTCTGATGCTTGAGCTTGATTATCCGGATCACAGTAATTCGGACCAGAGCAATCACCAATCCAACCGATTATATATGCACAACAGTTATTCTGAGGAATCCGATGCCTTACGCTCGAGAACTGAAAAAAGGCCAGATAGTAGACATTGAAGGCCAGTACTATCAGGTTCGTCAGGTAGAGGCGAAAAGCCCATCTGCCCGGGGAGCTCAAACCCTTTACAAGGTTCGTTTCAACTCTGTTCCCGGTGGCCAGAAACTCGAACAGACACTGACAGGGGATATTCTTCTGGCAGATGTGGATTTACAGAGAAGAGCCGTCACTCTCCTTTACCGAGAAGGAAATGAGTGTACTTTTATGGATTCAGAGGACTATTCCCAGTATCTTGTGAATGCCAGTACAATTGAGGATCAGCTTCTCTATATTGCCGACAATATGGAAGGCCTGACGGCACTTCTCGTCGACGGTCAGTTGCTGGCAATTGACCTGCCTGCATCAGTAGCCTTGGAGATTGTCGATACAGCTCCAAGTATTAAAGGGGCTTCGGCAGCGGCAAGAACAAAGCCTGCACGAGTTAGTACCGGTCTTGAAGTTCAGGTACCGGAATATCTCAGTAATGGCGAAGTTATTAAGATTAATACAGAAACCGGAAAATTCATGTCACGAGCCTGACTTTGAACAGTTTTCCAGGGGCTATCTCTGGAAAACTATTTAGCCCCTTATTTTCTCCAGATAATCAAACATTTAAAAAAAATATAATTATTCGAAATATAATACTTTTGTTTTAGTTACTAAATTCAATCGTCTATCTACAATTAGATTGTGACGTTAATGCATTTTGTCATTTTACGTTAGCTAATTGAATTCTGGTTATTTAAAAAATTAGATAATTAATTCAAATTCTAAATCCACGCTTCTGGAGACAGAAATGATCAAAACATAAATGATATAGCAAAAGGAATATTGCCATGAATACTCAGATTTTTACTCAAAATATAATTAGAGCAATTAATCTAACTCTGGCTTTGAGCTTTGCTTCATATCTTTATGCTGATCAAAACCTGATTGCCTCAACTGGTTATGGCACACGCTATTCAGAAGATATCGCTTCTTTTTCTCATTCTCATAAATCTTCATCAATGCAAAGTGATGAGAAAAAAACTGAGTTTTCTTTCAAAGAAAATAGAAAAAGCAATGAAGACCGTGTTGGTTCATTCTTTTATAAAACCATTGATGATCCAGATAAAGTTCGCAATCAAGTGGCAGGAACTGCCATTCTTTACGGGTTAGACAGCGTCGGTCTGGGAGACAGTGTCAGAGAGGGTGTCGACTTTATTAAAAAGAATACCCGTTACTCTTTCGGTGACTGTGGTGACCTGCGGCTTAAAACAGGTAACATCAGTGCTGCCAGCTGTCTGTCTGATGGTGGTTCTGTAGAACTCAATTCAAGCTATGACTTCGATTCAGTTCAACTGCAATTTAAATGGTCCTTATAGCCTATGATTGATGATGCCGCTTTGGACAAGAGCTGGTAAACTCCCAGCGGCATCATTTCAAATGGTATTAGTCATTGAACACCCGCAAACTGTATACTCAATACTACCGACAAATTGAATCTCTCACCCCCTGGCAACTGACCGCATTAGCCACTGCTGCTACTGAAAGAGCCTGGCCCAATTTTGCCTTGTTTTCAGAATTGACTGAGTTTGGAGCTCCTGAAGAGGTAAGGCACTGTCTTAACATGCTGTGGGATTATGTATCAGGGCGGCAATCCTCAAAAAACTTCGAACGATTACTTGAGCGTCTGGACGAAAATACGCCAGCTATTGACGACTTTGATATGTTTGGTGTTCAACCTGCGCTGGATTTTTCGGTTGGGCTTCATTGTGCCATTCACTGTGCTATGAAAGCATCTATAGACGAAGCGGCTAGCGCACTGACCCTGTCACTCAGCACTATCGGAAAATTCATCAAATATACGGAAGCCTCTGAACTGAAAGGAACTGAACTCACTCAGTATATTGAAGAACATGAACTGTTCGAAGTGCAGTTGAGCTTCATTAGTGAGCTGATCAGTACGATCAGCCAACAGCAAAAGCAGTCGAAGGAATTCTCGAGAGAACTACGGCTATTTTCTGCTAATGATGGCGTAAGCCAATTAGGCATAAGCCTTGAATAACTCTATTTAACGTTGGATATAATATCTCGGAGTAATGAGTATATTTTTTGCTGGGCGTTGGACATTGCTTCATAATTTTGATTATACGTTGTCATCGCCCTTTGCAACTGAACCGTCTGGAGCTGACTACTACCATTCAGGTTATCACGGGCATTAATAAGGCTTTCCTTTAATGCAACCCACTCCTCCTGGGTCAGTTGCCCCGTACCACTGGCATCACCATAAGTAATTCTTAACTCTTCTGTTAGCAGATCAATCTCTTTCTGCGTCATGAAAGGAATGGAACCAGTAAACTCAGCGGTAAGATCTGCTTCAAAAGCCAGTTTCCGTCCAAAGTAACCCGTTATCTGTTCATTTGCATCATTAGGGTTCGTCTCACTAATGCTTCCAGTTCCTGAACCATCATACTCCCAGGCATGCATGCCACCTGCTTCCAGCAATACATAACCATCATTGCTATTGGCATCAAGAGTAGTTCCATTCAGGTTTGCCGTGCCTATCGTCGGTGATGCGGTATCAACATCCGTTATAGTGAGTCCCTGATTACCACGAGTGATTGTGATGGTGGTAATATCAGCCAGGCCACCGGAAAAGTCTGTGGTGTTAAATGGTGTATCAGGTGTGCCTGTCTGAAATGTAATTTCAGTCCCATCATCCAGAATAAATGTCATATCACTCATGACCGGAATACCCACTTCTAAGGCATCAACAGTTGTTCCGGCGGGGACAGGAATCAGAGTCTGGTTTTGATAAATTAACTGATTCCCCTCGGCATCCAAAATAGTGAATGTGGTTCCACCATTACCGTCAGGCTGAACGTTGAGCCCGTAACCATTATCAAGAACGACGTTACCTCCATTTGTCGTCCATGTTGGTGCGGCATAGGTTGTCGTCCCATACTCGGCAACATTAGCCTTACCGATCAGTGTATTGATTGCGTCTACATACTGATTGCTTTTATCAATTTCATCAATAATTCTACGAACTTCTGAGTCCAGCATCTCCCCACGTTCCAGGTAGACCGCAGAGATAAAATCCTGCTGACTCATGTCAGCAGGATTAAGCGTGGTTACTCCATTATTTGTTGTTACCCCATTAACCGGATTCATGCTGTCCTCATCCCTGAAAAACAGTAGTTTTTATTTAAACCGTCCCCCCTGTAATTACTGCTTTTTACAAGACAGTTCTTTTTGGTTAAGCCTCTTTTGAGAGTGAATGCTATACAAAACCAGACCGTTTTCTTTTCACGGGTGCTTTCTTGGTTTTGGCTTTTCCTTGATTCAAAATACGGCTGGCTTTTTGCAGCTCTTTCCTTTTGACAGAGGCCTCATGAGCCATGTTATTTTTTAATTCACTATGGAAGCTGAGCAGCTCTTCCCTGGCTTTCTGCTTTTGCCGGGAAGTCCAGTAGTCACTATTAATAAAAGCGCGGAGCTTTTGCCGATCCATTCCGCCGTTTTTCATAAACTCTTCTTGTTTATCCAACAGCTCTTTGGCCTCGCGAATAGCTGCTTTCGATGCTGCAGAAGCCAGATAATTGGATTTCTTCAGCTTGGTGATGTCAACCAGCTTGAGTTTGACTGCCATGCCCGCCCCCGATAGCCATTGTTCAGATCATTTTGAAGCTCTCTGGATACCTATATCGGTCTTAATCCGAAACTATGTAGAGGAAAGGCCATTTTACCTTCAAACCTGGCTTTCAACGGTCTTACACATCAGAGTGAACGAGGAGTTCCCTCTTTTGTTTGATAAATGATGCGGATAGCAGGGGGGTATGAGCACCCATTTCCAGCAGCAGTTGGCTAGCCGTGCACAAAATGCCTACAATGTCGGCAATGTAGTGGGAGGTTCAATGGACGTTGCTGAATTCGAAGCCCTGATGATGCAGGTTCTTATCGGGGGGCTGGTAGTATTTATGGCCTTTATTGTTTATGACTTGGCGAAAAAATCCAATGCAGGTAAATGGGGGACGTTCGTACTTTTTGGTGCTCTTGGGCTTGGGGTACTCGGTTTTCTTATCAAGACATTTCTGGTTGAAATCATTCTTTAACAGGGGGTAGGGTTTATTCCTCCCCCTGAAGCTGGAAATATCAAAGGTATCCCAGCCATGACATCCAGGCACTTCCCAGGCCAAGCCAAACCAACAGGTACACAACGCTCATCATCAGCCCTGCCTTCCACCAGGTAAGAAGCGGTATATACCCCGCCCCATAGAGTATTGGGGCGGGTCCATTGCCATAATGGGTCACCACCGCACAAATATTACTCATATAAGCAAGCATAAGCGCTCCACCCAGAGGGGGAACACCAGCACTTAGCATAATTAACAGGAAGCTCGCGTACATGGCACTGATTTGAGCTGTGGATGCAGCAAAGAAGTAGTGAAAAAAATAGTACAAAGCACAAATACTGATCATTGTCAGCCAGGCTGGTAATCCACTAAATAGCCCCCCAACCCGCTCGCTGACATAACTCACTACACCAAAGTCACTTAAGTAATAGGCCATGGTAATAAATGCCCCAAACCAGATCATGGTATCCCAGGCGCCTTTATTTCCGCGAACGTCATCCCAGTCAAGCACTCCAGTTAAAAGCAGGATGCAAACACCAACCATAGCGACCAAGGTGGCCGAAAAGCCGAGTTTATTGCCAAAAATCCACAGCAGAAGAAGGGTTGCAAATGTGCCTGCCATAATCCACTCATCCCGAGTTAATGAGCCAAGGCGTTTCAGTTCTTCCCTTGCTACATTGACGGCCATCGGCGTTTCTTTCAATTCAGGTGGAGTTATTCGGTATAAGCACAAAGGCATCAAAATCAAACAAACAACACCGGGTAATAGGGCCCCTAATGCCCATGTGGCCCAACTAAGCTCAATACCCTGAGTACCAGCCAGTTTCGCCACCAGCGGATTACCTGCCATCCCCGTCAGGAACATGGTGCTGGTAATAGCATTGGCGTGAAAGACAATCATGACCAGAAAGGCCCCCATCCTGTTAGCCGAAGCCCCCGGCTTACTGTCATAAACATTCGCAATAGATTGCATGATGGGATAAACAACAGCACCCGCCCGCGCAGTAGTACTTGGCATCGCTGGAGCCAGAAGGGCATCCGTCAAGGTAAGCCCATACCCTAGGGTCAACGTTTTCTTACCCATTAAGCGCATGAAGTAATAGGCAATCCTTAACCCCAGACCCGTTTTAATAAAGCCGTGAGAAATAAAAAACGCGAGCACCACCAGCCAGGTAACAGGGTCACCATAACCTGCCAGTGCCTGTTTGAGTGTCAGTGTTTCAGTCAGGCCCAGGGCTGTCACTCCAATTAATGTGGTTGCAGACATCGGCATTGGTGTAACCATCACCCCAAGCAGGGTACTGAAAAAAATAATCAGCATGTGCCAGCCCTGAAGATCCAGACCAGCCGGTGCAGGTAGCATCCACAGCCCCCAACCCATCAACAACGGAGCCATATACCTGAACACGGATTTCAGGTCAGTACCCTGCTGCCGTAAATGTTCAGTACTTGCTGGTGGTGTACTCATAATAATCCCCTTTAAAAAGTATGGTTTTTGGCCACAGTCTAGTAGACAGGACTTACTGCATTTATAATTCTGACTTTTCTCATCAGTGATTAACCATGCAGGCTTCCGTTTTACGTGCTGGTCAAAAAAGCCGATTACTCCTTTTCAATAAACCCTACGGGGTCCTGACCCAGTTCACGGATCAGGAAGGGCGGAAAACCCTGAAAGATTTCATTGATATACCTGGCATCTATCCAGCCGGTAGACTGGATAGAGATAGTGAAGGGCTCTTATTACTGACCAACAATGGTCAGTTGCAAAACCTGATTGCCTCTCCGAAGCACAAGATGCCCAAAACATACTGGGTACAGGTTGAAGGAATCCCCGACTCTCAAGCCTTAGACCGTCTTCGCACCGGAGTAGTTCTAAACGATGGACCTACTCTACCGGCACAGGCAGAACTCATTGATTCTCCTGATGTTTGGGATAGAGAACCGCCCATACGTGAAAGAAAATCGATACCGGATTGCTGGCTGAAGTTAACAATCAGGGAAGGCAGGAACCGTCAGGTCAGAAGAATGACTGCCGCTATCGGTCACCCCACTCTCAGGTTAATTCGAAGTCAGATTGGTCCTTGGGAAATTGATAAGCTTGAGCCTGGCCATTGGCGAGAGCTGGAAATTCCTGCTTCACTGAAAGACAAGCTCATCAATAATAAATCCAACAGTGCGAAGTGGAAAACCTCAGGAAAACGACCTCGCTGGAAGCGATAATCCTTCAGTATTATTTACCGGCCAGCCAAGGGGCACTGGCCATAACCCTTATTGCAATTACTATTTTATCCCTATTACCCATAGACAATATCAGAGGCATTGACCTGACTTTCTGGAAGCTGCCTGTCGCTGCCGACAAAATTGCCCACTTTTTTGCTTTTTTGGTTATTGCCGGACTCATTGATGCTTTTTGTTATCAAGACAGTTTTAACGTTAAAAAAGCGACTATTGCAGCTCTCTATGGTATCTGGATTGAAAGTCTGCAATCCCTCACAGATTACCGTCATCCATCTTTTTGGGATATCGTCGCTAACTGTATTGGTATCTGCATTTATTGGATTCTAATCCCTATGTGGAAAAGAATCCCTATATTGAGACTTCGCTGGGAGTTTAAAGAGAGATAACAAACCCTATGGGCCCGTTATTCAGTCAATTCCTCTAAAACGCAAAGTCCATTACACATTAAACATGATTCTGCCGTTGTCAGCTCCTCTAAAAGAAAAATTCATCAATACTGACTAGATATTTATTATCACTGCCAGTTAGCAATGGGTGCAGGTGCAGTCACCAAAGGTTGATTGGCATTCACAGAGCAGGCAAAGCCATTACTTTTTAGAATATTGCAGGCATAGACTGCAATTTCATAATGGGTATGAGCAGAGGGGTGAACCGTATCAAAAAAGAAGTGTTTATCCGGATTTGAGCAAACAGGTACCTCCTTCCCCTGACTCACATGCGATGCGACTTGAGCTGCATCGGCAAGAGATGGGTTATTAATAATCCGGTCGACAAGGCTTATGCCAAATTTCTCTTTATGGGCATTAATATTTGGAAGCCCTGCTGTTACGCCAAGACAGGGCTTATCGGTAATCACTCCATGCTCTGCTGCACCAGAAAGGAGCTGGTTCATCATCGTTGCCGCATCCAGTTCAATAATTTGAGTCTCCTTATACCGCTCTCTAACCAATTGGAGAGAAGCCTTCAACTCATTATTATTTTCCTGAACCGTATTGGCCATCCAGGCTCGTACCGATTCTGGTGCCGACTGATACCTTGGGGTCAAATTAATATCGGGCAGATTGATAACCACGATATATTTGGCACCCAACCTGATCAGACGAGTCACATCAGAAACATATTTATCGACAACTTCCATAGAATCTGGCCAACCACTCAAGTAATCATTAGCACTGTTAAAAAACATAACCAATGAGTTTGAGTCATTAAATTTGAGGTTACCCTGAGACCAGCCACTAATAATCAACCCCTCACAGGGTGGAACGAGGCTACCGGATACAAAGTCTTCCACAGCATCTTCGGCTCCAGAGGCAATGTGAACAACCTCACTCAAGTGATCAAGCTTTTGAGGTGCACATAATGTCCAGCTACCAGCCATTGCCCGATTATCAAGACTGGCACCTAGCATATGGTGAAGATAGTCTGGCCAGACACCTTTGAATTCATCACCTCCGGTGAACATACCTTTGAGATAGTATTTGGGGTCAGGAAGAATGGGGATAGGCAACTCTTTGGTGAAATCCAGAAAAGCCATTAAGGCATCTTTTTCAATATCCAGAAGCCTTGTTCGAATCCAATGCAAGTGAATGGCCGTTGCATAGCCTGGAACATTCTGCATCAATGCATTATTCATAAATGGCAAGAGGTTGAGCATCGGCTTGCCATCAACGGTGTGCCCCTTCAACGTGTTTAATAAGGGTGCTCTCTCAATTTGATAACTGACTCATAGGTTAGCTTCAACCTTTCCAGTCATGAACTCAGACCAAAGTTGTTCCCAGCGCCCCTTACTCTGGATCAGTGCTCTTGTTGTCAAAAGCACTTCCGCTCCTGTTGCTTTCCACCTCATTCCAGAACCACATAATCGTTGCTTTACCAGAGTCTTACAAGCCGCTTCAGTAACTCCTGAACCTATTGGCCAATGGCGTTTAAGCGCCTGATGATAATTCATTAACTGGTGATTGTTTGTAAAATAGCTCACAGCTTTGTAGCGCTTCTCTGTCAGTGCGATTGTCTTTTTCGGGAGCTCGGCTGATTCAATTTCCTGAAGGATTTTTTTGGCTGCTCCACGCTTGTTTTTCAAACTATGTAGCCTGTCTTCAAGCCACTGGTGTCGCTTCGCCTTACTGGTTGGAAACAGTGCTTCCGCTGCTCCAGCTAAATATTCAGATGCATGATAAAAATCGAGTATCTGCCCAGAGGTATGTTGTTTCAAATAACTCCAGTTTTCTCTAGCCCCGTCAGCTACCCCGATGTATGTGGCATTTGGGTAGAGTCGTTTTAGATCTGCAATCTCCTCGTCGAGCTTGCTCATAAAGCTTTGTTTACCATACTCTGGCGAACTGGCTGTATATATCGTGTGGAGCCTGTCTCCATCTGCAGAATATAGGCTCAATGTCCCACACATGGCTTCCCTCCAGCCTTCTTCACAAAGCAGCATGCAGGTTCCATCCAGACCAATGGCTATTGTTTCAACAGGCTCTTTTAGTGGAGGAAGGTGGTAGTGAGTGTCTTGCTGGTCTTCAATTAATGCACCTACTCTGTCCGATAAATGCTTGATATAAGAATTTGAAAGCGTCCTTTGATGGTTGGTCTCAAAATCTTCTTTTACCGCAGGCGCTGGCATCTGGCTGTATTTCCAGGCGATAGACTTGGCAAATTTGGGGGTAGCTGAACCAATAATACCGGCACGAAGATCAAGTGCTGCCAGAGTACTGCCACCTCTGACACCCTGATATACGGAGCGCTCCAAAGGTATACGACCGTATAAGGTTTCATAGTGCTTAAGAACCTTTCCTTTGTAGTTCCACTTCTGCTGATTAACGACGATAGGTTCTTTATTGGGTGATTCAAATAGCCCCAATAACTCTTTTGTTCCAAGCTGCCCGGCTTCATTGAGTGCACGCTGTAAACTATCTTCAAGATTCAGCATGTTGCCTGAATCTATAGAAACTTCAATTTGCAAAACGATGCTTTTGGTAGAGCTGGAAATAACAGAAGCGGGCATGACAGTTAACTATTATGAGTGGTGTTCCCATAGTAGCTGTGAAAATAGAGCACTATTGTTTCAATCATTCAGAGAGAGCACCCTTTAATAATTTCCATGTTGAAAACGGACCATTACCATCAGAAACACTATCTCCAAACACCAATAGATTATCGATATGAATCAAGCCAGGAGTTTCATCAGAAAATGACCGTTGGGGGAAGAAAAAGCAGAAAGAAACAATAACTAAAAAACAACACCCCTTCGGAAAAAATCTCATTGTAACAATCCTGAATTCACCCTTAACAAGAGTGAAGGTAGCCCTAGATCAGGATTGCTACCAATGAAAGTTCGGATGATATTTGTCGTTTAATATAACAACAAAAACAGTGAGTTTTTTTAAATTACCTGACTTAAAAAAGTCTTCAACCGCTCATTTTCCGGTGTATCAAAAAAGGTATTTGGTTCACTATCAACCAATAGTTCACCTCCATCCATAAACAGGACACGATCAGCCACTTCCCGCGCAAACCCCATTTCGTGGGTAACCACCACCATGGTCATCCCCTCTTTGGCCAGCTGTTTCATAACATCCAGAACTTCACCGACCATTTCCGGATCAAGCGCACTGGTGGGTTCATCAAACAGCATAATTCGAGGCTGCATTGCCAGTGCTCTGGCAATGGCAACCCGCTGCTGCTGTCCACCCGACAGTTGCGGAGGAAAGCTGGCAGCCTTATCCGACAACCCTACTTTCAGCAGAAGGGCTTTTGCCCGTTCTTCTGCTTCAGTACGACTGATTCCACGAACCTTCATGGGAGCCAGGCAGATGTTGTCCATTACTGACAGGTGAGGAAACAGATTAAACGACTGGAAAACCATTCCCACCTCTTCCCGGAGCTTATTCACATCTCCGGGAGTGGTCAGAGAGATGCCATCAACAACGATCTCTCCATCATTAATAGTTTCCAGCTGATTCAGAGTTCTCAGGAATGTCGACTTACCAGAACCACTGGGGCCAATGACCACGACGACCTCACCTTCCTGAATATTCTGATGAATATTCTTCAGTGCATGCACGCCGTTGGGATAAACTTTCTCAACCCCGGTCGCCTGAATAATGGCTTCAGTCTCTGACGGCATATCTCACCTCCAAACGACGAACCAGCCAGGAAAGCGTGGCTGTCAGAACCAGGTACAGCAAGGCAACACTGAACCACACTTCAAACGGGCTGAATGTCACACTCACCACTTCTCTTCCAGCCTTGGTAAGGTCCGTGAGTGAGATAACGGACACCAGTGAGGAGTCCTTGATCAAGTTGATGAACTGGCCTGCCAGTGGCGGAAGCACCCTCTTGAAAGCCTGCGGCAGAATGATATACCGCATGGTCATACCACGGCTCATTCCCAGACTTCGTCCTGCCTCCATCTGTCCCCGGCTGATCGACTCAATGCCTGCCCGGATGATTTCTGCCACATAAGCCCCAGTGAATACGGACAGCGCCACCACGCCTGCGGTGAATCGCTCCAGATCCATCACGGTGCCAATAAAGAAATAGACAATGAATATTTGCACCAGCAGGGGCGTTCCCCTCACCAGCTCAACGTAGACGGTCGCAAAGTGCCGCAGTGCCGGATTAGGAGATATCCGAGCCAGCCCCGCCAGAGCACCAAGAAGAATGGCGAAAACAATCGACACCAGTGAGAGCTTGATGGTCATCCAGAGCCCATTGGCTATCGGTCCTGGCTGCCAGTGATAGTTAACCGCCAGAAGATCGCCTTCGAAGATCAGATCACCGTCCCCAATAGCAATTTCCTGATAACCGGCAACAGTAACACGCTCACTGTCGTCACTATCATTAACGAGGGTCAGCTCTCCTCTTTCATTACTTTCTATGGTGCCATCAAACTCCGCACGAAGCTCATCGTGGGCCTGATAAACAATGTACTGGGGAATTCGATCCCAGCGCCAGATGTAGTCAATCGCTTGACTGGACTTGTAGATACCCAGACCCAACAGCAGCAATATGGCAGCAAAGACCAGATTCCAGAGAACCTGGTTTGGCTGCTTTTCCATTTGCAAAGGCTGGCCTTTCACGGGTTTACCCTGCAGCATCAGCTATTACTTCAGGGTCTTTTGCCATGCGGAACTTTCGAACCACTTAGCGTAAATTTTATCGTAAGTACCGTCGCCCTGAATCTGGGTCAGGAAGTTATTCAACCAGTTAACGAAATCCGGATCGCCTTTGCGCACTCACCAGGCCAGAGGCTCATAGGTAAAGGGGGTATCCAAGTGAACCAGTTTGCCTGGATTCTGGCTGGAATAGACCGCATTAAACGGCAGGTCATAGATAAATGCATCTGCCTTGCCATTCACAACTTCGATGGCACCTTCAGATTCGGTTTCAAACAGTCTCAGTTTGGCTTTGCTCAGGTAACGTTTGGCCGCCAGATCGCCAGTAGTACCCAGTTTTGAAACCACAGTATATTTTGGATTATTCAGATCCTTGTAAGACTTGATTTCACCTTCCAGGCCATTGCGCAGCAATACACTCTGGCCAATGACAATATAGGGATTGGCAAAGTTAATCTGCAGATTACGCTGGGAAGTCAGGGTCATACCGGACATGATAATGTCGAACTTATCCGTCACCAGTGCCGGAATAATGCCATCCCATGCAGTATTAACAATTTCCAGCTCTACGCCCATGGACTTAGCCATCTGGCGGGCAACGTCCACATCAAAGCCGACGATTTTACCCTGCTTGTTGGTCATTTCGAATGGCATATAACCAGCATCAAGGCCGACACGCAGCACTTTGCGCTCCATGATCTTGTTAAGCGTAGACTCTTCCCATATCGGGTTATAAGAGGCAAAAATTGAGGAACTGAACGCCAGCAGAAATGCCAGCATAGCGGTCATTTTTTTCATTATAACTCCTGTCCGCAACCAGAAATCCTGTACTTTCTGGTGCCAGAACTTTTTTTATCGTTATGTACGGCTAATCCCTGGCCGCTTTACCCTCGAATTTAAACCAGTTACACGAGGAAACATTCTGCATTGTACATACCCTGTCGTTTTTGACCAGAGCCTGAATCAAAAACCGCACATAAAAAAACTGCCGGCATAACCGGCAGTTCTGGGTTCAAGCTATTTAACAATGCAGCATCATGCAGCCAGAGCTCCCATTGCGTGCTGGCTGCGAAGCTCCTGAATACGGTTCATGTAGTTGTTGTACTCAGGGGATCCATGATGCGCATAGTGCATGTTCTTGAACAGACCTGTCAGCTTGATGAAGTAATCACGCACTTCTTCTTTGTCACTGAAGTTGTACTGCTGGCGAATCAGACTGACCACCAGGTCAAAGTTTTCCTGCTGACGATTGATTGGGCAGGAAGCGTCCACATCGTCAAAAGCATCCTGCTGCAGATACACCATGTCCAGCATGAAGGACTTCTGGAACGTCACGTAATCTTCAAGGGTGATACCCTCTTCACCGGTTACCTGCATCATCTGGTTGATGCTGTCACCACGAACCAACAGCTCCTGCATCTCCTTAACGTTACTGACCCACTCTGGTGACAGGTTCCTGGAGTACCAGTCTTCCAGCTGATCCAGGTAACGAGACCAGGAAATCAGTGAATCAATCGCTGGGTAGAAGCGCTTGTAAGCGCGGTCATAAGAGAGACCAAGGAACGCTTTTACCGTACTCAGGGTTGCCTGAGTCACTGGCTCTTCAAAGTTACCACCGGCAGGTGATACAGAACCAATCATGGTCAGAGAGCCTTCGTCACCATCTTCGTTGCGAACCACACCACAACGCTCGTAAACACCCTTGATGGCAGAGTCCATATAGGCAGGAAAGCCTTCTTCACCAGGAATTTCTTCCAGACGGTTAGAGGTTTCACGCATAGCCTGAGCCCAGCGGGAAGTAGAATCCGCCAGGGCCAGAACGTTGTAACCCATCTGACGATAGTACTCACCCAGTGTCAGACCGGTGTAGATAGATGCCTCACGGGCAGCTACCGGCATGGACGACGTATTACAGATGATTACGGTACGGTCGATCAGGGCACCACCGGTCTTCGGATCCTGCAGGTGGGGGAACTCTTCGATGGTTTCTACTACCTCACCGGCACGCTCTCCACAGGCAGTAACAATTACGATATCCGCGTCGCAGTAGCGGGAAAAACCGTGCTGCAGTACGGTCTTACCGGAGCCGAAAGGTCCTGGGATACAGCCGGTACCACCACGGGCGATCGGGAAAAAGGTATCCACGATACGAGTGGTGGTGATCAGTGGCTGGTTAGGATAGAGGCGCTCGGTCTTTCCTTTCGCTGCAAGTGTTTCAGAAATCGACTTACGCACTGGCCAGCGCTGGTACATGGTCAGAGGAATTTCTTCCCCCTTCTGGTTCTTAACCCGAGCCACCACAGTGTCAACAGAGAAGTTACCTTCCTGGATCCAGACCACTTCCACTTCGCCCACAGTATCAAATGGAATCATGATCTTATGAGTAAAGCGACCTTCCGGCACCGTGCCAAAGGTTTGGCCAGCATGAAGTCGATCGCCAATTTTAGCAACGGCGGTAAAGGCCCAGTTTTGAGTTCGATCCAGGGACTCAACCTGTACACCGCGCTGGAGGAAACGGCCATGCAGATTCGCCAGACGTTCCAGTGGGTTCTGCAGACCGTCGTAGATCATGCTGAGGATACCAGGCCCCAGATCCACAGACAGCATGTGTCCTGTCTGGATGATCATGTCTCCTACAGCGACACCACGGGTTTCTTCAAACACCTGGATATCAGCAGTATTACCACGAACACGGAGAATTTCAGCCATCAGCTGTTCTTCTACCGCTTCATTGGCGCGACGACTTGGCAGCACGTAAACCACCTCGTTCTTAACCAGAGGCTTTCTCTCACCATCCTGGCCAGTGATGCTTTCGATGGTGATGATATCACCCATCACCGCTACCACTCGGGCAGAGGCCTGTTGCATCAGATCTGTTTTTGTCTCTTCAGTCATGTGTATAACCGTTGTCGTAAATCGTCAGCTATATGTCGTTGTGGACACTTCTGTCATAGTCGACACTGCTGACGCTTAATCTGGGGAACCCGGCAATTGGTGGGCAAATTCGCCCAATGCCTGCTGGGTCAGCTCATTAAACCGAACCACTGCCTCTTCGCCATTGTAGGCCGTCCAGCGCGCCACCAGGTTCCAGCGAAGCAGATAGATCACCACGGCTTCAAAATCAAAACGATGTCTGGCACCAAGCTCATTCAGCTTGTTCCACACCGCTTCCATCACTGTTTTTTCCAGCGTGAGGTAGTCTTTTTTGCTCAGGCATTCAACAGCCACCGGGATCCACGGAAATGCATTCTGCAAACCGAGGGTAGGATGATTCCAGTTGCGGCGGATGTAGGCGTAGCGGCTACCGTAACTCCATTTCGCAGACGTCGGAGCCTGTATACCATTGGCCTTTCGTCTCAAGGCAGCAGCAATGGTTCGCATATCCAGACGCCAGTTCACCAGCTCTTTCAGATCAGGGCTGTCCAACTCCTGCAACAGGCGCTCTGCCAGGTTGATCAAATACTCTTCTTTGATCTCTTCGCCCAGGTGGCTCCAGTGAACCAGCTGTTCAACCTTAACCAGGGTTTCACGATCTTCCGTGGACAGCATGGCCAGACGACGATCCAGCTGAATTCGGGAGATAGGCGTAATCTTGCTGTTAAACAGTGAGTCAATATGCGGCAGCGATGTCAGCAGGGTATAGTAGGCATTGTCTGCCATCTCATTCTCCTCTATTTCAGGACAAGCATCAGGACACAAGTCCTCAGGATGAGAAACCGGATCAGACGGCAGCCGTAAACCCGGCTACCGATGATCTGACATCACTTTATTTAATAATGCCTTCAAGCAGGGCACGGAAACGTGGCTGCAGATGCTTCAGCAGCACCGCAGCAACCGCTTCATCGGTCAGCTCTACCTGGATATCCTTGTCTTTCAGACGGAACGCAATCCCACTCTGGTTTGCACCACCAACGGTGAACGTCACGCCATCCTGAAGCATTTCACTTGCACGCTTCATAGCGAACTCCAGCAGGCCACCAGCCTTGAGAAGCTCAGGGTTATCGCGCAGTTCATCCACACCAATCACTTTTCGTGGCAGGATCACTTCGATATTGTTTTCGCCACGCAGGTTGTTCTGGCCAGCGACTTCAAGAATCATCTCTTCCAGCAGTTTGTCGCCTTCCATGGAATGGCTGACGACCGCACGAATCTGGTCAGAGAATTTTTCCAGCAGATAGTCTTTCAGCTCAAGAATGGCATTTCGCTCAGCCAGCTGCAGTGCTTCTTTACCGGCTTTGGTAATAAAATCAGCTTCTTCACGGGCCTTGCCAACAATGGCACTGGCACGCTTTTCGGCATCCGCGATCATCTCAGCGGCTTTGGCTTCAGCATCAGAAATAATCTTGCTCGCTTCCTGGCGGCCACTGTCGACGCCCTGGTTACGCAGCTTTTCGATTAGTTCCTGAACACCGACGGAAACGGTTTTCCCGGTTTGTTTTTCAGGAGTTGCAGTACTCATTATCTAATCCTGTATTTGCTCATAGGCCAGTAAGTTTTTGTCACCACAAAGACACAAAGCCACAGAGAAATGATTTTTTAAACTTTGTGTCTAGTGACTTTGTGGTTCCAATCATTCACCACATCATCAGGCAGCGATGCCCTGACCCATTACCAGTGCGAATACGAAAGCAAATACCGCAAAGCCTTCTACAATCGCAGCAGGTGCGATAGAGAGGCCAAATACTTCTGGCTTGTTCTTGGAAGCGTTGATTGCAGCCGCTACCGCCTGTCCCTGGTACACAGCAGAGTACATCAGGGCAATACCAGTCAGCAGACCAATACCAAACAGACCAGGAGCGCTGGCCAGAGTGACGCCGATGCCACTCAGAGTAAACATGATTACAATACCGTAAATAACCTGGGAAGATGGCATGGCCGAAAGACCGACGAACTTACCGTAGCCGCTCTCAACATCCAGCATCGCACCACAGGCAGCCTGTCCTGCAACAGAACAGCCGATTGCTGAACCCACTGCACCCAGAGCAACCGGCGCGAAAACACCTACCCAACCCAGTGCGATAATCAGTGCATCCATTGTTAATCCTCTTCTTTACTAAAAGTTGTTCGTTGGTTAAAGACTTTGAATGGGTAGCCTTCGTCAGACAGTCCCCAGTTGACAAATTCAATGACGTTAAGACGCATGCCGTGAACCACACCACTCATGATGCAAAGTGCAAAGTTAAGGAGGTGGCCCAGCAGCAGAATGATTCCCGCAAACAGCACACCGGTAACGGGGCTGGAATTAAGAACGTCCATGGCCAGAGAGTTAAACGTCATGGCCAGGGATGCACCGGACAGGCCGAGGGCAAACAGGCGCATGTAACTGAGCACATCACCAAAAGCACCGGTAATGTTGTAGACGGCTTTCAGGCCATCCAGCATTCTCAGAATAAGGTCCTTGAAAGATTTCACTTCACGGCTGCTGGAGAACAGGAATACCAGCAGGGCACCGACAATCATCAGTCCGGGACCAATCGTGGTTTCAAAGGCTTCTGGCAATGTCCGGGTCATGCCCAGCCACAGCGTCAAACCACCGCCCATCAAGCTCGCCCAGCCCAATGGGGCCAGTGCATAACTTGAGCCACGATTCACCACCGCCGTCATGACGTTGGCAACGATCAGGTGAGAAACACCGATCACCACCGACAGTTTCATCATGGCGTTGTAATCATTGAGATCAATGAAGGCCAGCTTACCCAGGAAACTTCCACTGTCCGGTGCCGCACCGAAGTAACTACCGATAAAGACACCCCAGACAATACCCACTCCGGACATAAAGTACGCCAGATTCATCAGACGACGACCGGCTTCACTCTGCTTGAGCTTGCCTCTGAGCAGGAAGATGATCAGTCCAAAAATCAGACAGTACATGGCGTCACTCATGATCATCGCAAAGAACAGCGAGAATGAGTAAAACACCACATTGCCGGGATCCCAGGCACGGTAGTTTGGTGTTTGGAAGAACCCAAGGGCATCCGCACCACCACCGGTTCCGGCCGGCTTGTCCAGCAGCGTCGGGGGATTGTCGTCTGCTGTCGGCTCTTCAAATATTGCGGCAACACCGTGGGCAGCGGTGAAGGCTTCAACATTGGCCTGCTCAGAAACCGGAACCCAGCCCTGAACTAGGAAGAAGCTGTCTTCATCCATTGTGCCACTCGTGGCCTGCTGCAGATCAGCACTGTCCAGACGAGCCGCCAGTACCTGATCCAGAAGATAGTTCCAGCGTGTCAGCGCTTCGCGCTCAGCCAGAAGGTCTTCGATGGCATCTTCTGCTTCATCCAGCATCTCTTCCAAACGGGAGAGCGGAATCTTACCCACATGAGAACGATGAACAGGCAGCAGAACGTCTTCAGGCTCCTGATCAGAGACGACAATAACGTAACTGTCTTTCTGGCTCTGGTGAATCAGCTCCCAGGGCAGCTCGCACTCTTTCAGCGAATCTCTCAGTGCCGGCAGTTCTCCATTGGGCAGAACATAGAACCAGAGCCGCTGACCATTCAGGTCTGACAGGGCAGGAAAAGTAAATTCTCCCCAGGGACGCACTTCCCGAATACGCTCCTGCAGCTTGTCTCGAATATCGGACTGCTCACGGAACTTGGACTTATTGTCCAGGATCTTATGAACAATGTCGTCTACCCGGGCAGCATCCTTGCGCTCGCGGAAGTTACGAACCTGCCTTCTCTGCTTTGGACTGCGCTCCAGCCACGCTTTCGCTTCACTGGCTTCCGCAAGCTGTACCTGAACATCAGCCGGTTTCTCGGTTAATGGAATCAGATGCAGACAGCCAAGGGATTGCAGCTCTTTAAGGATGCCGCTCTTCTCCTGACTGGGCCCGTATAGGGTGATCTTTTTAAGTCGTTTAATAGCCATAATCAATGCTTTCGCAGGTTGTGTGTGTCAGGTTCTTACCGAGCCAGACACCAGCCGGATATCAGCCCGCCTGCGAATGACCTCCTTTGGCTTCCTGGGCCAGAACCTTGCCCTTGGAGAGCTTGGCGTTCATTACGCTGGCTCTGTCCTGGTCAGACATATAGATCTGGATTTTCTGGATGTTCTTTTTGGTCTGTGGAATCAGAACCTTAGAGAACAGGTTTACCCGCTGGGACGTAGTACGTGTCGCCTTGTCCAGCTCCTTGTGGCGCAGCTGACGAACCTGAAGCTCTATTCTCAGGCGAATCATCTGCTGCAGAAGCTCAACCAGGTAATCAACCCAGTGAGGTTTGGCCAGATCACTGTATGGTGTCAGCGCAATTTCAATATGCTCTACCAGAGGAACCGATGTTCCGACAATATTTTCCTGGGTCAGGCGCACATCCGTCACCTTCACCAGGTTGTCCACCGGAACATCCTGTCTTGCCAGCATCGGGAGCTGCTGTCTAACCAGCTGCTCCACTTCAGCCAGGTGCTCCCGCGTTTCCGCCAGAGCCTCTTCGGCCTTCTTACGTTCCATCATCAGCTGCTGACGCTTGAGCTCAAGCGCGGGCAGATAACGGTTGTACGTCTTTAAACTGCGCTTCTCTTTGTTTAATGAACTTTTGTTGAGAGCTACCTTGGCCATGATAATTACGCCTCAGCTGCAGCTTCAGAAGCTTCCTCAACGGCCAGTTGCTCTGGATTTGGCCAGTATTTTTCCAGAAGACTCTGCTTCATCAGGGTCTCTTCAGGCCCAAAGCATTCGGCCATGGTCTCCCAGCACTTATCCAGCGCTTCTTCCAGGGACATGGCAGCGTCCAGAGACATAAAGCGTTTCTTAAAGAGCTTGCCGAACTTGATGGTTTTCAAGTCATAGCTGGACAGTTCAAACGCCATTGCCTGCTTCTGGGCAGCATTCACGGAGTCCGAGTAGAAGCGGATCATGGTGTTCATGATCGCCGGATGGTCTTCGCGGGTTTCTTTACCCTGAACCATCTGCTTCAAACGGGACAGGGAACCAAATGGATCCAGGTGCCCTTCGTGCAGGTAGAACTGACCTTCGGTGATATATCCGGTGTTGTCCGGAACCGGGTGAGTTACATCATTACCTGGCATGGTTGTAACCGCCAGAATGGTTACAGAACCCGCGCCCTTGTAGTCACAGGCTTTTTCGTAACGACGCGCCAGCTGAGAGTAGAGATCCCCCATATAACCACGGTTGGCAGGGATCTTGTCCATGGCGACACCGATCTCTTTCATGGCATCGGCATAAGAGGTCATGTCGGTCAGCAGAACCAGAACCTTTTTGGATTCTTCTACGGCAAAGTGTTCAGCCACCGCCAGCGCCATATCCGGCGTCAGCAGACGTTCAACCGTTGGGTCTGAAGCCAGATTGGTGAACATAACGGTACGGGCAGATACACCAGCTTCTTCAAAGGTCGTGCGGAAGAAATGGTAATCATCGAAGATCAGGCCCATGCCACCAAAGACTACAACATCGGCCTCTGCCTGAATGGCAATACGGGCCAGGAAGCGGTTGTAGGGCTCACCAGCGACAGAGAAGATAGGGATTTTCTGGGACTCAACCAGCGTGTTGAAGACATCGATCATCGGTACATTGGTACGTACCATGCGGGAAGCCAGTACACGACGAACCGGATTTACTGAAGGCCCATCGATTTCTACCTTGGGATCCTGTTCAAGAGCAGGTCCTCCATCAATAGGCTCACCAGCACCGTTAAAGATACGCCCAAGGATATTGGGTGAGTATGTCGTCTTCATTGGCTGGCCCAGGAAGCAAACAGACGCACCGGTGGATAGCCCCTTGGTGCCGGCAAAAACCTGGAGAGAAACCTCTTCATGGTCAATCTTGATGATCTGCGCCATGGAGTATGTCTGTCCATCCTGCTCAATCAACGCCAGATCACCGTAGTTAGCCTGGGCATCACCCTCAGCCAGATTAGGTACGTGGACGCGAATGAGGTCACCAACGATGCTGAGAATATTGGTGTATCGCAATAGGCTCTGGGGCATTACTGCTCCTCTATACTGCTGGGAAAATGAAAAGAGAATGGATCATGGGCTCAGAAGATCATCAGTCATACGGGTGACGCTGAGTAAGTGCGATACACCTCATTGCACACAACATAAGCCAAGTGTCGTATGTTTGAACTAAACTAATAAGCTCAAACACTGATTTGTACTGCTGGCTCTATCCAAGCCTCCTGCTAGTAATCATTTCAATCAATAAAGCAGGCACCTCAGTCATCCAGAGGGAAGAACTGAGGAACCATTCCAAGTAACGAATGAAAAACACCTAATAGAGTAGACAATTCCACGAGTTTCGCAGAGTTCTACCTGAACAGCAGGACAGGCTCATTGCTTCCTGCAATTCTGATGGGTAACCGTCGTTTTTACGAACTACCGACTCCCTATGGGCTAGCGGCTTCTACCCAATGTTTCCACCATCACTGCCTTGATGGTATGCATACGATTTTCTGCCTGATCAAACACAATGGAAGCGTCCGACTCAAACACGTCCTCGGTGACTTCCAGACCGTTCATACCAAATTTGTCAGCGACTTCTTTGCCAATCACCGTGTCATCATTGTGAAAGGCTGGCAGGCAGTGAAGGAAACGAACACCGGCATTGCCTGTTTTCTGCATCACTGTCTGATTCACCTGGTAGGGCTTCATCAGTTTTACCCTTTCATCCCAGGCTTCCATCGGCTCACCCATGGAAACCCAAACGTCGGTGTAAAGAAAATCACAACCAGCGACCGCTTCATCCACCGACTCGGTAATAGTGACCTTTGCTCCAGTCTCCCGGGCAATTTCCCGACATTGCTCGATGAGTGCAGTGTCAGGGAAAAATTCTGCCGGTGCGGCGATTCTGAAATCCACACCCATTTTCGCAGAACCAACCATCAGCGAGTTGGCCACATTATTACGGCCATCTCCGAGATAGCAGAGTTTCATCTCGGCCAGAGGGCGACCATTACCGTGTTCCTGCATGGTCAGAAAATCCGCAAGTACCTGGGTTGGATGCCAGTCATCGGTCAGGCCATTCCATACCGGTACTCCGGAATAAGCAGCCAGATCTTCAACGTGCTGCTGCAGGTGGCCACGAAACTCAATACCGTCGTACATACGCCCCAGTACCCGCGCAGTATCCTTAACCGTCTCTTTGGCTCCCATCTGAGAGCCACCACCGATGTAGGTGACATTGGCGCCCTGATCAAAACAGGCCACCTCAAAGGCACATCGGGTTCGGGTCGATGCCTTTTCAAAAATCAGGGCAATATTTCGCCCGGTTAAAAACTGTTCCTCAGTACCGGATCGCTTTGCCGCTTTCAGCTGTGCTGCGCGCTCCAGTAAGTGGCTGATCTCCAGCGGAGAAAAGTCCAGTAGCTTGAGAAAATGACGGTTCTGCAAACTCTGAGTCATATACAGTTTCCTGTGTCAGGTCATTTATTGTTGTTTACTTACACAATCCAGCGGTCCTTACGTAGTCAGTGACAATCTCATTACTGCTTACGATCAGGGGTCAGCGAGTCACATCATCCATAGACCGGTTATTGCTGTCCAGCTCCAAATTGAATTTCATTCGGACATAGACTAGCGCCGGATGATACGGAAGGCATTACGTAAAAATACGTTTCCAAACTTTGCCATGTATAAAAAGCACCTTGCTTATTCCCACTTTACGCATAAAAACATTCCACCTGACCAATGCATTGCACTGCGCTGCCACTTTTCCTAACAAACGACAGCGATCAACTCATCCTTTTGGCGCAACTCCCATACTGGGGCTATCCTTTCGTGGAAGTACTTATCCGCTGTTCAATGCCACTCTCAGGCATACACCTCTGTGTAATACCGAGTTCCTGTCAAGCCGCTTTCTTCGAGGTTGATTATGAAAATCACCAAACGGGCATGGCCAGTCCTGATTATTTCTGCTCAGTTTGACGCCAACAATGACGAAGGTTTCCGCCTGCGAGAACTGGTAGAGAATCTGGAAGAGGTTCAGGAACTGACCGTACACCCGTCATTCAGTTACGAGGATGGCGTTGAAATTTTCATGTCCCGCTCTGACCTGGGCGCCGTAATTATCGATTGGGATATTCGCAGCGAAACCTGCAGTGAGAATATGGAGCCAGAAGAACTGCTAAATCTCATTCGTTCCCGCAACAAACATATCCCGATTCTGCTACTGACCGAGAGGCTGGCCGCCGCCAATATTCCTACTCATGTCCTTGAGATTATTGATGATGCTCTGTGGAAAACAGCAGACACTATCGAATTTCTCGCCGGGCGTATTGATGTCTTTGTAAATGAGTATATCCGGAGTGTGTATCCCACCTTTTTCGGAGCCCTTGTCGAGTACTCTCAGGAGTATAAATACGCCTGGCACACGCCCGGCCACATGGGTGGAGAAGGCTTTCTGCACAGCCCCTCCGGCACGGCCATGCATGACTTTTATGGAGAGAATGTCTTTCGTGCTGATCTGTCGATCTCTGTACCAGAACTCGGTTCTTTGCTGGATCATTCTGGAGTGGTAGGTGATGCAGAGAAAAATTCAGCCCGTGTATTTGGCGCTGACTACACCTATTACGTTCTCAATGGGACATCCAACGTTAACCAGATCATCTGGCGCAGCCAGCTGGTCAGGGATGACATTGCCTTTGTCGATCGCAACTGTCATAAGTCCCTGAACTATGCCATGGTCATTACCGATGCCTATCCGGTGTACATGGTTCCGAGAAGAAATAAACGGGGAATCATCGGCCCCTGCCGTTTATCCGAGTTTTCGGAAGAATCCATCCGCAGCAAAATTGATGCTCATCCTAATATTCCGGCTGAGATAAAAAGTCAGAGTGCAGTAAAAATGTCAGCCCTGACGAACTCAACCTACGATGGCATCTGCTACAACGTTATCAACATTAAAAAAGAGCTTCAGCAAAGTGTCGAAAACCTGCACTTCGACGAAGCCTGGTATGCCTACGCCCGATTTCATCCAATCTACAAAGATCACTTTGGCATGGCGGATGACGACAGGAACAGCGACCATCCCCCCATCTTCTGCTCCCACTCGACTCATAAGCTACTGACTGCCTTCTCCCAGGCATCCATGCTGCATATCCGCAGTGGCAGTAAAGTCAAAATCAACCCGGATGAGATTAATGAATCCTATATGATGCACTCATCCACCTCGCCACAGTACAGCATGATTGCGTCGCTGGACGTTGCCACCAAAATGATGGATGACAACGGTGAAATCATGCTGAATGATATTATTCTGGAGGCTATTCGACTGCGCCAGAAAGTCACCCGGATTGCCAGAGAAATGAAAACCGCCAAAAGCTGGTTTTTTGAAATGTGGCAACCTCGCATCGTCAATTACGATGGCAGCGATACGGCGTTTGAAAATGTTCCTGTGGAATACCTGGGCAACCATCAGGAAGCCTGGGTATTCAACCGGAAGAATGACTGGCACGGCTTTGAAGACATTGAAGACAACTATGCCATGCTGGATCCCATAAAACTGACGTTCATCACGCCAGGGCTTGATGATGCTGGCAACCTTGCTGATGAAGGCATTCCCGCATCCATCGTTACCGACTACCTGATCAAACACGGCATCGTTTGCGAAAAAACCGATTATTATTCCTTCCTGCTGCTCAACTCACTGGGTACCACCAAAGCCAAACAAAGCGCCCTGCTTTCAGCGTTGCTGAAATTCAAAGCACTTTATGACAGTAATGCGCCTCTTGAACAGGCACTGCCAAGACTGGTCACTGACTATCCGGAGACTTACGCCGGTGTCGGCCTGAAGGATCATTGCAATGAAATTCACCAGTATTTTAAAGAGCACCAGATGCTCGACAAGATGCAGGCTGCCTTCCAGGTCATTCCGGACCCAGCCATGAAGCCAGCCGATGCTTACCACTGCGTCGTCAGAAAACAGGTTGAGTATGTGGAGCTGGAAGCCATGGAGGGGCGGGTTCCAGCCGTCATGATGGTTCCCTACCCTCCCGGAATCCCCATCATGATGGGGGGGGAATCCATGAATGATAAAGCCAGACCCATTTTTGACTATCTGACGGCAAGACAGAACTTTGAAAACCTGTTCCCAGGCTACGAAAGCGATATACATGGCGTCGAACGAGTAGAACGGGACGGCAAGAAATTCTTCCATACCCTATGCGTGAAGGCATGACCCATCCACCGGGAGTTTCACGCTCCCGGTCTACTTTTAACGACCGAGCCGACTCCCGCTCTTTACCAAGAGAATGATGAAGAAAAAAACATCAAGCCATGTACGTTTAAAAAAGCTGCCTCACAAGCTCAACGTTTTCACCCTAACCATGATCAATGTGGCAGCCATACTGGCTCTCCATGCTCTCCCCAGTCTGGCAGAGTATGGGTACTCACTGGTTTTCTACCTCGGCCTGGCAGCACTGTGCTTCTTTATTCCTTCCGCCCTGGTATCTGCTGAACTGGCTTCCGGCTGGCAGGGTGAAGGCGGGGTTTATCTATGGGTTACTGAAGCCTTTGGCCCCAAGTGGGGTGTCGTTGCGATTTTTATGCAGTGGGTAGAAAACCTGCCCTGGTTTGCCATGGTTCTTGCCTTTGCAGCTTCTGCCGTGGCCTACATCATTCATCCGGCACTGGCCGAAAATAAATGGTTTGTGGTCGGGTTTATCTGGCTGGCACTGGCTTTTTCTACACTGGTCAACCTGAGAGGGCTGAAGTTCTCGGCCCTGCTCAGCACTACAGGCGTTATTATTGGCAGTATTATTCCCTGCCTGATTATTATCACGCTGGGTGGAATGTACCTTTTATCGGGTAAACCCACTGCCATTCACTTTTCCTGGGCAGCCACTATTCCAAAGTTTGAAAATATCCAGCACCTGATGCTGATGGCCGCCATGCTGGTGTCGTTTACCGGTATGGAGATGTCCGCCGTTCATGTCACAGAAGTCAAAGACCCGGGAAAGAGTTACCCAAAAGCCATTTTTTCAGCCTGTGTCCTGATCATCGCTCTGTCGTTGCTGGCATCACTTTCCATTGCGCTGGTGATCCCTTCCAGTGATGTCAGCTTGAGTGCCGGTGTGGATCAGGCGCTTAGAACCTTTTTTGCCATCCATGACCTCTCCTGGCTGGCCCCAATCATTACCCTGCTGATTGCCTATGGTGCCATGATTATGGTCATCACCTGGATGATCGGTCCTTCAAAAGGCATTCGCGAAGCCGCTCAGGAAGGCTACTTCCCAAGCCTGTGGCAGAAAAACAATAAATACGGTGTTCCTGTACCCATTTTAATTCTGCAAGCCTCACTCTCCGCCCTGCTATCACTGGCTATTTTATTCATGCCTTCGGTCAGCAGTGCCTTTATGTTGATGAATGCCCTTGCTGCACAGCTTTATCTGATCATGTATCTGCTGATGTTTGCCGCAGCAATAAAACTGCGCTACTCACGCCCTGAGATCTATCGCAGCTACCGGATTCCCGGCGGCAAGCCCGGTATCTGGCTGGTTTCCGGGGTTGCCATTATCACCAGCTGCTTTGTCTTCATTTTTGGCTTTATCCCCACAGCCGCCGTCAGAGAAGAGGGACTAACCGCAATCCTCGGCTACATTGGCTTCCTGCTGGCTGGCTGCATCATCTTTATGTCATTACCACTGTTTTATTACCACCGCGCAGGGCACAGGAGTCTTCACCATGTCCAGTGACACCCCGGATAAACAACAGACGTCTTCAAGTCAACCTGACTCAAACCCAACAGGGAGTAATGCGAAAAAACTGGGTGTCATCGGTGCCACCTTTTTAATTATTTCCAGCCTTGCCGGCAGCGGTGTCATTGCCCTGCCTCAACAGCTTGCTTTTACCGGCTCGATCACACTGGTCTCTTTTATCCTGGTTACCCTGGGTGCCCTTTTTCTCACACTGGTCTATGTCAGAGCCGGTGAACGTTTTGATGACCCAAGCCCCACAGCACTGGCCACCACCGTCAGCCCGATCATTGGTGCCAAGTGCGGTTTCTTTTATGTCTAT
The DNA here is from genome assembly GCF_965196975.1 of Endozoicomonas sp. Taxonomy (NCBI): domain Bacteria; kingdom Pseudomonadati; phylum Pseudomonadota; class Gammaproteobacteria; order Oceanospirillales; family Endozoicomonadaceae; genus Endozoicomonas; species Endozoicomonas sp. The sequence continues at coordinate 290,259 of NZ_OZ239981.1, read as the reverse complement.
GGGAACTTGATATCCAATGTGTCCATTCTTATAGCGGGCCTTGGCTACATTGCCATGTTTATTCCCGAACTGAATGATCCGATCGTTCTCGGCTGTACGGTAATCGCTCTGATCTGGCTCTTTGTGGTGCTTTCCCTGAGAGGGGTCGGCATCATTGCACAGGTAGTGTCCATCACCGTCACACTTCTGCTGATCGCTGTTGTACTGACCAGTGTTCTTGGGTGGCTGGAGTTCAGCCCAGCCCAGTTTCGTGAAAACTGGAATGTCTCAGGCAAAGGCGACGGTTCAGCTATTATGGCCGGGTTTGCCATACTGATCTTTTCTTATGTGGGAGTAGAGAGTGTGGCCACCAATGCGGAGCAGATAGAAAACCCCCAAAAGGTGGTACCTGTTGCGACCATTGTTGGCTTTCTGGTCGTGGCTGTTTTTTACATCCTTTCCACTACGGTGATGGAAGGCATGTTTACCGCCAAAGTGATTCAGGAAGCCCCTGCGTCCTTTGCCCTTTCCATGGAAAAAATCTTCCACTCTACCTACGTTGGCCAGATAGTATCACTGGTCATGGCCATCGCCTGTATCGCTAGCTTCATGGTCTGGGGACTGAACTCAGTCAGCGCGGCAAAAACCAGTGCCGACAATGGCTTTCTGCCGAAAGCCTATTCCTATACCAATCGATATGGCATTGCCAGCAAGGGATTGGTGATTAACGGCGTCATCATGACCGCCGTAGAACTGGTTCTGATGTTGATGGGCAGCGATATTGCCGAGGCGTTTAATATCTCAGTAACCATCTCGGTTCTGTTACTGTTATTTCCTTATTTCTGGTCCGGCGTAGCATTACTGAAACTGGATCACCTGGAGAAGAAGACATCCCGCTCCAACATCGCGATTGTGGCTCTTTCTTCACTGTTTATTATCTCTGCCTTTGCTTCAGCCAATTATGATGAACTGATGATGGTCATCGCCATGGTGATGATTGTTCCGGGTATCTATGCGATTTTGATGAATATTAAGATTGTTAATGTTGACAGTGATGATGGTTAATAATGAATACCCACCCACTTTTTCAACTCAATAAATGAGGGAGCGCTATCTCCCCATTTATTTCCAAAAGCATAAAAAGCAGGTCATGCTAAATAGCCGTATATGGAAATGCTATTTGGGAACTCGTGAATCGTCCTCACGTGACAAATCTTCAAATACCACCGGTTTACCAGCCCAGGAAGAACTAATAATCTTTTGCGTTTCTATTCCTTTATCAAAGTCAGCACCCTGATTTTCTATGTCAATAACATGGGCTCCTGCAACACTCGGTGGCAGAGCAGAAAAACCACCCCCTTGAGCTTCAGGAATATTAATTACTGAATGTGAGGCTTTTCCTTGCTTATGGGCAACTGTTACAACTACCTTCTGGTCAGTACCATCTACCTCACCAATGGAAGGCTCAGAGCTTAAAGACCCATCATTTTTAGCAGAAGGGGACTTGCTGAGATCACTCAGCTTAGAAGGCAAGTCACTTGATACTGTTGCTTTGCCATGAAGTTCATCGCTCATAACCGTCGAAATTGTAAAACGCCCAGATATCTCTAATGGAGGTGAACTTTTCAGCGGCCCACCTGAACAATCCACAGTGTGAGCTGACAACATATCCCCCCCCTATGATGAATATCTAACTCTGGTTTACCCATGTCCAATAAAGGTACCATTTCTGAGCTCGTTCTTTCAGAAGGGCCCAGTGATTTTAAATAACGTGGACTCGAGAACTTTACTACTCCCTTAGCTCCTGAGATAGCTATAACCTCTGCACCTGAATCCGCCTCTCCAGACAAACCTTCCGCAGCAACATCTTTTCTTTGATGGAATAAAAACTCATTCAAATCCGGGCGCCCTGAGTGATGTGTTCTATGAACTGTTAAAGTATGCGCCATACTTCGAACAGTTTCATAAATATCGTGCCAGTCTGGCTTAAAACCAGCAGAGCAGATTTTTTCTAACTGCTCAGATAAGCCAAAGTCACTGAATGTTTTCACAATTCTTTCAATAATGACTTCAACACTTCTAACTCCAGACAATTCCTCACGAACAGTACTTTTAAATTGTTCCTGCAATTCATTAAGCTGCTTTTCTCTTACTACGTTCTTAATGGCTCTGCGACTAAAATTTGCTACACCCGGCTCCCAGAACATCCCCTTAAAGCCATCAAGGATAGACAGAATAACGAAAAAAAAGCCAACTACTTCACCTTCAACCTCATGGTCAGATAAAGCCGTCGTATGGTTACCCGCAGTTGAAGTACCGTTTGAAATCAGCCCTCTATCTGTTGTTAGATCCGTTACTGTGGAAGGAGTGGTCATCATACCTTCAGCAGTTTGTGAAGTACCTGCTCCAGGGGTTGCTGGTTTAACGGTAGATTTTCCAACCACTGGGTTTACTGGTTTATAGGGGTCAGCCATAGAAAACAGAGCGGTAAATACTGTAACCACATACCTGAAAGCCAGATACCCCTTAAAAGACTGTAACTCCTTTTTTACTTTGGAAGACTCACAACGATCAATATCAATAAACATTTTAATCGTCATCATTAGAGAGGCAGAAATAGAAGACAAAACTGCAACACGATTAACCTCTTTATTCATATCACCAGAAGCAATTAGCAGATTGCTAAAGGTTGATCTCAAAGTGTGCATTAAAAAACCTGAACCGCCATGATATCTTAAATATTTCTCACATATATCTGAACAAAAATAGGGAAACCCAATACCAAGGACAGCAATGGTCAACCCTGGAAGCACAACAAGGGGGGAAAGACGCTTAAGTTTGCTGGTATCAAATTGAACACCATTTGTCTCTTTAGCCCTGTATACAAGTAAAAGAGGAAAAATAGTGCTACAAAGCAGGTTAGCTGATTGTAACAAGGGGATCGGTGTCGTCAATCCAGAAAGAGCAAGAACGCTACCACCAAGAGATGTTGCATCTTTAAGTGTATTAAATATTATACGTAACTATTCAGCACCCTTCATATAAATCTGGAATTTTCTGATTTTTCGACCATCATCTTATACTCAATTTTTCTAACAAATCTCCAGTATGGAACCAGACTTCCCAGCTACTCCGTTTACCGAAGCTCTCCTTAAAGAGAATGAAGAGCTTCGGACCGAGAATGCGCTTTTACGGGAACGTTGCAGCGAACTGGAAGAAAGGGTTAATAAAAACAGTCAAAACAGTAGTAAGCCACCATCGTCAGATGGTTATCAAAAGCCCAGTAAAAAAGGGAGTGATAAAGGTGATACATCTTCCAAAGAAGCCCCCTGCTCCTCACAGGAAACACCGAACCCCAAAAGCCTTAGACCATCTTCAGGCAATAAACCAGGTGGCCAGAAAGGTCATCAAGGCTCTTGTTTGAGACGTGTCGCCTTACCCGATTATGTCAGGCATCTGAAGGTTGAAAAATGTTGCTGTTGCCAGTCTTCGCTTATCGATATTAAACCCACCAAATACATTGAGCGACAGGTTTTTGATCCAGGTAGACCCGGAGAATTTGAAGTTACCGCGTACTGGGCAGACGTTAAAGTATGTCCTTGTGGTAAACGGAACACCGCTGAGTTTCCCCAAGGAGTGAAAGCCGCTGCTCAATACGGAGAAGTGACTCAGGCAATGGCTGTTCATTTAAACCAGTATCACTTCATCCCATATCACCGGGTGTCTGAGTATTTCAATACTATTTATTGCATGAGTGTCAGCGCAGGCTCTGTTGCCAATTTTGTTGCCTATACCCATGAGAACCTGGCCTCTACTGAGCAGAGTATCCGCGATGCTTTACAAGAAAGTCCGGTTGCAGGAGCGGATGAAACTGGCATGCGGGTTGACGGTTCACTGTGGTGGTTACACATTATGCGAGATGACCAATGGACGCTTTACTACCTCTCAGAAAGGCGAGGTTGTGAAGCAATGGATGCAATGGGCATCCTGCTGACTTTTGCAGGCATTCTGGTTCACGATCATTGGAAGTCCTACTTTGCCTATGCGGCAGTGCATGTGCTTTGTAATGCCCATCATCTGAGAGAGCTTCAGGGAGTTGTCGATAGGGATGCGAATAAGCTGGCTCTGCGGCTGATGAAATTGCTTACGCTCTCCTGGCACTTCTGCAAGAAATACAAAGCAGCCGGTCTGACTCAAATGCCTGGTGCAATACAGCTTCGCATTGAGACGATATACGACCAAATCCTTCAAAGGGCTCTCACGAAGGAAACCGCTTATATGGAAAAACAACGACAGGTGCTTGGACGTAAGAAGGTCAGGAATACCAAGGCCTACAACCTGTTCAAAAGGCTTATTGAGTTTAAGGTTGAAACGTTGCGCTTCATGTCGGACTTTTCAATTCCCTTCGATAACAATGGCAGTGAACGTGATGCCAGGATGGCCAAACTTAAGCAGAAGATCTCAGGCTGCTTCAGAAGCGAAGACGGAGGTACCATGTTTACCCGAATCCGAAGCTATTTATCATCTGCTAAAAAGCAGGGGTTGAACATATTTCAGGCGCTTCTTAAAGCGGTTCGAAATTACAACAATACGCCTTTGCTGGGTGCTGAATAGTTACTATTATACTAAGCCACATCAAAGGTTTGGAACTTGTAGGGTCAGACTGTCCAGTACGAAATATCTCCACCGAGTTCTTCACGGACCCGTAAGGTATAGAAACTCCAAAATATACAGCCATCGTTATGGCAATGATAGATTGCAATTGAAAATTATCAGAAATATAACCAGAACTGATGGAGTGCACAATTGTAGCAACTACATAAAGCATAGCCACTACTATCTGTGCTGGCTTATCCAGAGCAGTATTTACAAATCGAGAACATTTTGTTCGCCAAACAGGGTTATCTTTTTTCATTTGACTGATTAGACGGGGATCAAAATCCCCGCATAAATCAACAGTTAGCTGCCCTATTGTAAGAAAGTAGATCAGAATAAGTTTTTCAATTTGATTAAACTCTTCTGTAGAAATACCAATATTGGTATTTCTCGAAGCTTGTCGAATATTACTTTGAATTACTGGATATAATAAATCCAACGTAACTATTCAGCACCCTTCATATAAATCTGGAATTTTCTGATTTTTCGACCATCATCTTATACTCAATTTTTCTAGGGTGCTCTCTCTGAATGATTGAAACAATAGTGCTCTATTTTCACAGCTACTATGGGAACACCACTCATAATAGTTAACTGTCATGCCCGCTTCTGTTATTTCCAGCTCTACCAAAAGCATCGTTTTGCAAATTGAAGTTTCTATAGATTCAGGCAACATGCTGAATCTTGAAGATAGTTTACAGCGTGCACTCAATGAAGCCGGGCAGCTTGGAACAAAAGAGTTATTGGGGCTATTTGAATCACCCAATAAAGAACCTATCGTCGTTAATCAGCAGAAGTGGAACTACAAAGGAAAGGTTCTTAAGCACTATGAAACCTTATACGGTCGTATACCTTTGGAGCGCTCCGTATATCAGGGTGTCAGAGGTGGCAGTACTCTGGCAGCACTTGATCTTCGTGCCGGTATTATTGGTTCAGCTACCCCCAAATTTGCCAAGTCTATCGCCTGGAAATACAGCCAGATGCCAGCGCCTGCGGTAAAAGAAGATTTTGAGACCAACCATCAAAGGACGCTTTCAAATTCTTATATCAAGCATTTATCGGACAGAGTAGGTGCATTAATTGAAGACCAGCAAGACACTCACTACCACCTTCCTCCACTAAAAGAGCCTGTTGAAACAATAGCCATTGGTCTGGATGGAACCTGCATGCTGCTTTGTGAAGAAGGCTGGAGGGAAGCCATGTGTGGGACATTGAGCCTATATTCTGCAGATGGAGACAGGCTCCACACGATATATACAGCCAGTTCGCCAGAGTATGGTAAACAAAGCTTTATGAGCAAGCTCGACGAGGAGATTGCAGATCTAAAACGACTCTACCCAAATGCCACATACATCGGGGTAGCTGACGGGGCTAGAGAAAACTGGAGTTATTTGAAACAACATACCTCTGGGCAGATACTCGATTTTTATCATGCATCTGAATATTTAGCTGGAGCAGCGGAAGCACTGTTTCCAACCAGTAAGGCGAAGCGACACCAGTGGCTTGAAGACAGGCTACATAGTTTGAAAAACAAGCGTGGAGCAGCCAAAAAAATCCTTCAGGAAATTGAATCAGCCGAGCTCCCGAAAAAGACAATCGCACTGACAGAGAAGCGCTACAAAGCTGTGAGCTATTTTACAAACAATCACCAGTTAATGAATTATCATCAGGCGCTTAAACGCCATTGGCCAATAGGTTCAGGAGTTACTGAAGCGGCTTGTAAGACTCTGGTAAAGCAACGATTATGTGGTTCTGGAATGAGGTGGAAAGCAACAGGAGCGGAAGTGCTTTTGACAACAAGAGCACTGATCCAGAGTAAGGGGCGCTGGGAACAACTTTGGTCTGAGTTCATGACTGGAAAGGTTGAAGCTAACCTATGAGTCAGTTATCAAATTGAGAGAGCACCCTTTTTCTAACAAATCTCCAGTATGGAACCAGACTTCCCAGCTACTCCGTTTACCGAAGCTCTCCTTAAAGAGAATGAAGAGCTTCGGACCGAGAATGCGCTTTTACGGGAACGTTGCAGCGAACTGGAAGAAAGGGTTAATAAAAACAGTCAAAACAGTAGTAAGCCACCATCGTCAGATGGTTATCAAAAGCCCAGTAAAAAAGGGAGTGATAAAGGTGATACATCTTCCAAAGAAGCCCCCTGCTCCTCACAGGAAACACCGAACCCCAAAAGCCTTAGACCATCTTCAGGCAATAAACCAGGTGGCCAGAAAGGTCATCAAGGCTCTTGTTTGAGACGTGTCGCCTTACCCGATTATGTCAGGCATCTGAAGGTTGAAAAATGTTGCTGTTGCCAGTCTTCGCTTATCGATATTAAACCCACCAAATACATTGAGCGACAGGTTTTTGATCCAGGTAGACCCGGAGAATTTGAAGTTACCGCGTACTGGGCAGACGTTAAAGTATGTCCTTGTGGTAAACGGAACACCGCTGAGTTTCCCCAAGGAGTGAAAGCCGCTGCTCAATACGGAGAAGTGACTCAGGCAATGGCTGTTCATTTAAACCAGTATCACTTCATCCCATATCACCGGGTGTCTGAGTATTTCAATACTATTTATTGCATGAGTGTCAGCGCAGGCTCTGTTGCCAATTTTGTTGCCTATACCCATGAGAACCTGGCCTCTACTGAGCAGAGTATCCGCGATGCTTTACAAGAAAGTCCGGTTGCAGGAGCGGATGAAACTGGCATGCGGGTTGACGGTTCACTGTGGTGGTTACACATTATGCGAGATGACCAATGGACGCTTTACTACCTCTCAGAAAGGCGAGGTTGTGAAGCAATGGATGCAATGGGCATCCTGCTGACTTTTGCAGGCATTCTGGTTCACGATCATTGGAAGTCCTACTTTGCCTATGCGGCAGTGCATGTGCTTTGTAATGCCCATCATCTGAGAGAGCTTCAGGGAGTTGTCGATAGGGATGCGAATAAGCTGGCTCTGCGGCTGATGAAATTGCTTACGCTCTCCTGGCACTTCTGCAAGAAATACAAAGCAGCCGGTCTGACTCAAATGCCTGGTGCAATACAGCTTCGCATTGAGACGATATACGACCAAATCCTTCAAAGGGCTCTCACGAAGGAAACCGCTTATATGGAAAAACAACGACAGGTGCTTGGACGTAAGAAGGTCAGGAATACCAAGGCCTACAACCTGTTCAAAAGGCTTATTGAGTTTAAGGTTGAAACGTTGCGCTTCATGTCGGACTTTTCAATTCCCTTCGATAACAATGGCAGTGAACGTGATGCCAGGATGGCCAAACTTAAGCAGAAGATCTCAGGCTGCTTCAGAAGCGAAGACGGAGGTACCATGTTTACCCGAATCCGAAGCTATTTATCATCTGCTAAAAAGCAGGGGTTGAACATATTTCAGGCGCTTCTTAAAGCGGTTCGAAATTACAACAATACGCCTTTGCTGGGTGCTGAATAGTTACAATCCAACAATCCATTTTTAATATTAATGTCATCACTTTCATTATAACTTTTATCCCAAGCAGTAACCACATGCAGAAATTTCAGATTTTTACTTTTACTAACCTTCTTTTCAAATTCACTAAAATCGCCCTTACACTTCAACAAGCTCACCAATTTAGAAATAGAATCAGGGGTGTTTTCTTCATCCATAAATTGCAAAAAACCACTCAACTCATCTGCAATCCTTATACGTAAGACGTCAATGGGTGATGCCTTAATACCTGACAATCTATTCTCTAATGAGTTGGTAATAAGCTCATATACAGTCCCCAATTCAGCTTGTTTTTCACACGGGTGATTGAACCCAGGAACCCCTCTCTGAACAAGGTCATTTATGATATGATTGAGTTTATTCCATAAAAGCATTCTTTGTGCCTGAGAGTCTATTTCAAGTAACTCATCAGGTGATGCTACAGACTCAATACTCTCGTCAACCTCACCAGTCTCATCAAGCAACCCAGACAAGTCTTGCTGACTTGTCTGGGTTAATGAACTAGCTAATAGCTTTTCAGGAAAAGGCAGCTGATAATCAACAGCTCTACCAACCAGACAAGTCACATCTTGCTGACCTGTCTGAGTAAATGAAGTTATTAGGGGTGCTCTCTCAATTTGATAACTGACTCATAGGTTAGCTTCAACCTTTCCAGTCATGAACTCAGACCAAAGTTGTTCCCAGCGCCCCTTACTCTGGATCAGTGCTCTTGTTGTCAAAAGCACTTCCGCTCCTGTTGCTTTCCACCTCATTCCAGAACCACATAATCGTTGCTTTACCAGAGTCTTACAAGCCGCTTCAGTAACTCCTGAACCTATTGGCCAATGGCGTTTAAGCGCCTGATGATAATTCATTAACTGGTGATTGTTTGTAAAATAGCTCACAGCTTTGTAGCGCTTCTCTGTCAGTGCGATTGTCTTTTTCGGGAGCTCGGCTGATTCAATTTCCTGAAGGATTTTTTTGGCTGCTCCACGCTTGTTTTTCAAACTATGTAGCCTGTCTTCAAGCCACTGGTGTCGCTTCGCCTTACTGGTTGGAAACAGTGCTTCCGCTGCTCCAGCTAAATATTCAGATGCATGATAAAAATCGAGTATCTGCCCAGAGGTATGTTGTTTCAAATAACTCCAGTTTTCTCTAGCCCCGTCAGCTACCCCGATGTATGTGGCATTTGGGTAGAGTCGTTTTAGATCTGCAATCTCCTCGTCGAGCTTGCTCATAAAGCTTTGTTTACCATACTCTGGCGAACTGGCTGTATATATCGTGTGGAGCCTGTCTCCATCTGCAGAATATAGGCTCAATGTCCCACACATGGCTTCCCTCCAGCCTTCTTCACAAAGCAGCATGCAGGTTCCATCCAGACCAATGGCTATTGTTTCAACAGGCTCTTTTAGTGGAGGAAGGTGGTAGTGAGTGTCTTGCTGGTCTTCAATTAATGCACCTACTCTGTCCGATAAATGCTTGATATAAGAATTTGAAAGCGTCCTTTGATGGTTGGTCTCAAAATCTTCTTTTACCGCAGGCGCTGGCATCTGGCTGTATTTCCAGGCGATAGACTTGGCAAATTTGGGGGTAGCTGAACCAATAATACCGGCACGAAGATCAAGTGCTGCCAGAGTACTGCCACCTCTGACACCCTGATATACGGAGCGCTCCAAAGGTATACGACCGTATAAGGTTTCATAGTGCTTAAGAACCTTTCCTTTGTAGTTCCACTTCTGCTGATTAACGACGATAGGTTCTTTATTGGGTGATTCAAATAGCCCCAATAACTCTTTTGTTCCAAGCTGCCCGGCTTCATTGAGTGCACGCTGTAAACTATCTTCAAGATTCAGCATGTTGCCTGAATCTATAGAAACTTCAATTTGCAAAACGATGCTTTTGGTAGAGCTGGAAATAACAGAAGCGGGCATGACAGTTAACTATTATGAGTGGTGTTCCCATAGTAGCTGTGAAAATAGAGCACTATTGTTTCAATCATTCAGAGAGAGCACCCGTTATTAGTTGTTTTTCAGGTAACAGAAGGTGACAGTCAACAGCTTTCTCCATTTCTTTTGGAGGCTGTTTTTCTTCAAAATATTCACCACAGAAAGATTCGTCATCATTAAAGTCATTCCAAAAATTTTCATTGAATAATTCTTGTTCATTAACCATTAGGTCTGCTGCCATTTCATCAAAAGCTACTACTCCTTCAGGCCCAGATAGTTTTTGAGACATATCATCTTTCAAGGTCGTACTTGATGAGGCATCATCTTTCACAGCAGCGGTACCAGAAACGCCATCAGAAACTTGCATCAGAGAAGCACGACCATCTGGCGCTATAGAAGTACGGCATTCATCATTATTAGACACAGAGACCTTGCTCGAAGTACCTGAAGTCGAATGCTCTGCTAGACTTTTTTTGGTATCACCGGAAGCATGATCTGGCACTTTCATATTTAGTTCAGGCTCTCGCGGACTAACCTCTCTGGCCCGCACAGAAGAAGGTTCATCTGCAGTAGCAATTCCAGCCCCACCCTTGAGGCTTAATTTAGGCTGATGAGTAAGACCTGAAAGCTGACTGCGTGTAGCAGTGTGAGGGGATAAATTAGGAAAAGAACGGCACCTCTCTGGTGTTGCGGAGCTGGGAGAGAGAGTCGAAACATCATATCGCCCCAAGCTTCGGGCAGACTCGCTTTTTGTAAGCTTCCTACGATGCCCTAAGTCATTATTAGGCAATTGTGGTACGGCATTTTGTGAAGAGGTAACCACTATTGATTGATGCATCATCAATCCTTCTTATATTATTACACTGTTTTTATAAATCTGGCAGGAACTCGCGATGCTTAGTCATAAAGCTCAAGAATTTTTAATGGTGAAAAATAGAACCAGAAGCATTTAAGCAAACGCCACCACCAATCGAAAAGCAAAATTTCGAAGCAACACATTTAAATAAGCCATGCGGATTAATAGTAGGCATTGTAAAGAATCAGTTTTTTTTAATATGCAAAGATAAAGTAAAAACAAGCAACATTATAAAATGAAAAGCACGTACCAATAATATCTCAAAGACTCTCCCACCTTAATCAACATAGAAAACCAGCCACAAAGAATATGCAGCTGGAATACAATCCACAAATTAAAAGCCGAATACTCACTAATCCCCCTCAAATTTACCAGCCATTCTTAAATCCAGCTTAATGGCGCAATTCTGTCCTCTATGACCTCTCCTGTTACTGCATTGACCACCATCTTATGCCTGATTCGGTTGTCATCCAGGAAAACAATTTCTCTAACTTTAATGTTGTCTTTCATGCTGCTCCGAGTTCTCAGCACCACCATTCCCCGGTATTTTTCCCGGGCATTTTTAATAATCTGCTCAAGGGATATCTGCTTTCCATCCGGCTTCATATCATAGGTCTCATCCTTGATCACACGACCAGTATAAGCATCCATGGTTAACTGACGGCGCTTTACCTTGAACTGCTTATCAGCCAGTTCGATAACATAGACCATGCCCCCATTCTGCCTTTCCAGCCAGGTTCTGATTCGATTCGATCCTGGATACTTGCTGTCGACCTTTGCGAGTATCTCTTCCATTGGCATAGGCGTCTGCATCGGTGCATGATCGACCTGCTTGCCACTAAAAGCGTCATAAACAACACGTTCCAGCTTGTTATTGGCATCAATAAAGTCGATAACAAACACCTTCTGCCGCTCCTCTTCCAGAAGACGCGCTGAGTGAACAACCACATCAGATGCTTTATTTCCAAACTTATTACGGGTTGTCACAATCAACTGGTCAAGAGGTACCATTGATCTCAATTTACCAGGCTGTTCAAGATGTGCTGGCGTTGCTGGAGCACTACTGCCAGCAGAAAAAGCTGTAGATGACGATAGCGCCACACCCGCCAATACCCCTAACACTATAGGAATACGAAAACAGAACACTTTCATTAGAAAACTCCTCTTCTTATGCAACAAGCGCTGAGGAAATAACGTTAACTACCACCGAACACGGGTATAAAAATCTTCAAAAGGACGTGGGGAAAGCGCAAAGATGGCAGGCGTCATTGATGGTAGTCTTTATGCTCGTTAATGCTGAGCTGATACAGTTAATCTAGAATTGATTTTCTATATTGCAAGCAGCATTACCCAATAGGAAAGCTGAAAGTTAAAGGTTGAAGAAGGTGTAGAATCTTTTTAACTTCTTCCCGGCAGTCTCAAAAAGTATAGGCTGGAAACGTACTAAGGTGCCTGGCATTGCCTGTGCCAGCTTATTTAAGTCCATCTGTGCAACACAGCCAATCTTTGGGTAACCACCCAGTGTCTGGTGATCACGCATAAGAATAATTGGCTGGCCATTTTCAGGTATCTGAACAGCCCCCAGGGCTATACCTTCAGAAATCACACCACTGAAGGGGGGAGTAATATCAGCCCCGTCTAATCGATACCCCATTCGGTCACTGTTTGATGATAGCGTAAAGTTTGACTCATAGAACCGTTTACGACTTTCTTCTGAGAATGCCGACGCCTGATATGACTCTATTAGATTCAGCCTGAGCTCCTGCTCATATTCCGGAATATAGCGAACTGGAATCATCCGGTTGATTTCTGGCTTGAAAACTTGATCAGTGATCGACTCAAGACAATCCCCCTGTCTTATCTGGCAGCCAGCTCTATTGTTTGCCCCAAACCCACCAATACCATCCCTGGCAACGGTCGCGACACTGCCAAAAACCGCTGGTGCAGAAAAACCGCCAGGAATAGCCAGATAAGCTCTTAGACCTTTCCGGGGAAACAGAAACGAAAGTATATCTCCCTTATTGAGGTGAATAGTTCTCCAACCACCTACAGGCTGGTTGTTGATTCTGGCGCCCAGGTCTGCCCCTGTTAAAACCAGCGTTACGGCTCGATGTGCTAGAAACTTGGCCTGTCCACCCGTTATCTCCAACTGGGGACAAGACATGCTGTTCTCCAGAAGGTAATTTGCCCAGCAATAGGCATGAAGATCCATCGGCCCTCCCTGGGCCAAGCCCTGATACCCCATTCCCTCTCGACCAGTGTCCTGAAGTTGCACCAGCATTCCAGGGTCAATCACTTCCAGTGCGACCACACAGTGCCTCCAAGCTCAAAAAACTCATCCCGTGATATGGGTTGGAATTTAACAGAAAGACCCACAGAAAAAGACGACATAGGCGTCTTATCAAAATCAACCAGAGAAATTGGGCAGTTACCAATAATCTGCCATCCCCCGGGTGTATTGGAAGGGTATACGGCTGTCTGCCGGTCAGCTATCCCCACACTCCCAGCAGGCAACATCTTTCTTGGTTCCGTTTTTCTTGGCATTGCAATGGAGGGATCAACAGCACCAAGGAAGGCAAAACCAGGACTGAAACCGATAGCACAGACAACATAGGTCGATTGACTGTGTATATGAACAACCTCATCAACTGTACAGTTATGAAATCGGGCTATTTCAGGCAAGTCTGGACCCGTTTCCAGGCTGTAATAGACGGGTAAGGTAATCACCTTACTTAACTTTTGACTGTGAACACCAGTCAGAGAAAAGGAATCACCCAACACCTGCAATCTTTTTTTTAACTCATAATAATCAGCTTTCAGAGGGTGGTACTGAATATAAATCGTCGTATAAGAAGGAATAACTTCAATCAGCTCTGACGAAAGACTATTTCTGATATAGTCAGCCAAGTCGCCTATTTTTACCGCAAGCCGGGTATCAATATGATCACCCAGCTTTATGATCAACGCCGTTTCTGAGACAGGCTGGATGTCCATCATGGAGTCGAGTCTGCCGATTTTAACATTTGTCGAATCTGTTGAATCAGTGCGATGGCGTCAAGATTATCACCATGAACACACAGACTGTCAGCTTTCAATTCCAGCCGGTTTCCACTGATGGTATTAACCTCTCCTGAGAGTAAGTCTTTAACCTGCTGAAGTATCGCGGCTGATTCCTGGTAAACAGCCCCCGGTACAGACCTTGATACCAACAAGCCATTATCATCATAAGCCCTGTCAGCATAGGCTTCATAAATCAATGATACCGCATACCTGTCCGCTATCTTTTTTTGTGATTCATTATCAGCCATGGCCTGAATCATGAGTGCTGGCTTGTAATCCATGTTTGAAGCCGCAATCACAATGGCCTCAAATACGTCTGGATTGTTCATCATCTCATGATAGAGCGCACCATGGGGCTTAATATACTTTACACGAACACCATGTTGCTGGCAGATAGCATCCAGCGCGCCAACCTGGTAAGCCACCAGATGCGTGACACTTTCAGGACTGTGAGGAATAAATCGACGACCAAACCCTGTCTTGTCGTTGTACCCGGGATGGGCCCCAATCGTGACCCCACAGTCTATCGCCTGTTTCACGGTGCCACTCATGATATCGGGGTCAGAAGCGTGAAAGCCGCAGGCAATATTGGCCATATCAATCCATGGCATCACCGCTTCATCATTTCCCATTTGCCAGGGGCCAAAACTCTCACCCATATCACAATTCAGCTTCACTGATTTACCTGTAAAGTTTGAGTACTTCTTCTGCCAGAATAGAAAGTCCCTTTTCAACATCCTGATGATCACGGGTATAGGTCAACCTGAGGCATTCATGCTTATGGGGCCAGTCATCGTCTATCCCCGGGAAGAAATAGTGTCCGGAAACCACCAGCACATTTCTTGCCTTCAGTCGTTCATAGAGCTCAAGACTGGAAACAGGCAAACCTTCAAACCATAACCAGAGGAACATTGCGCCTTCCGGTTTATGAACATGCCAGGGAATATCAGCCAGTTTTTCTTTGAGGCAATTTACCGCAAACTGAGCCTTCTCCTGATAATAAGGACGGATAACATTCTCACAAAGAGGATTAATGCTGTCATCCCGGATCATATCCAGAGCAAGTAAACTGCCCGTACTGTTGGGAGCAAGGTTCATAATGGCATTAATACCCGACAGAGCCCTGATAACCTGTTCATTGGCAATAACAATACCGGTTCTGACCGCAGGCAGTCCGAGCTTAGAGAGACTTAGACAGAGAATGGTGTGTTCATTCCAGCGTGGTGTCGCTTCCGTAAAAATCAACTTTGGAAATGGCGTACCGTAGGCACCATCAACAATCATGGGAATATCATGCTGTAGAGCCAGGTTATCCAGCCGCTCAATTTCATGATCCGTCAGAACATTACCTGTCGGGTTGGTAGGGCGCGACACACAAATTGCACCAATACTGTCATCAATCACCAGCTCCTGAAAATCAACCCGATATTTAAAAATATGCTGATCAAGATGCTCAATTTCCGGTTTATTGGCCGCAAAAAAGTTATCACTCAGCCCTGCATCGGCATAGCCAATATATTCTGGTGCCAGTGGTAACTGAATACGCTTGTGGCTGCCATCACCATAACTTCCGGCAAACATATTGAACAGCATAAAAAAGGCGGCCTGACTGCCATTGGACAAGGCTATATTTCTTTCAGTCAGCTTCCAGCCAAACTGTCGGTTAAGAAAAGCAGCCATCTCACGAACAAAGTCTTTTTCTCCCTGGGGTGGATCATAGGTACCCACCAGCCGGGTAAACTCCGCCTGACTCTCGATGATTTTACGCAGTCGCTGCCTGAACACTTCTTCTACTTCGGGGATATGGGCCGGATTACCACCGCCCATCATGATCATATCTTTACCATCGGCGAGGGCGTTGCCCAGATCATCCATTAATGAAAGGATGCCGGAATGGCTGGTGAATTTTTCGCCAAAGGCAGAAAGCTTCATGCTTACCCCTGATTATTCTGGTCGCAGGATAATAAAAGTGCTGTTATATAATGATGAAAAGAGGCTGTCTACCGCACAAGACATGATGAGCCAAATATAGAGGCAGGTTCACCAGCAGAAATGCATGCTCAGGAAATTCATTTTACTTATTGCTGTATATCGTGGATTGCCGGCAAACCACCTGCAGACGAAGCTTTATAGACGGCTCGATGAACGGCCTTTTCAACAGCTTCTGCCCCCAACACCCCTAATATATTAACATCAGCGTCAACCTCACCCGTTGCTGCACAAAAAAGGGTATCACCATCGTACATAGTATGGGCAGGCCGAATGGCTCGAGATACACCATCATGCCCCATTTGAGCGACCTTTAAGGCCTGAGCTTTTGTTAATTTTGCGTTGGTAACGACTACGCCAATCGTTGTATTTGCCCCGGGCAATGCTTGAACTGACTGTTCATCCATCAATAAGTCCATACCAGAAACAAACTGTTTACCATCTTCACTCCTTGTACCTGCAAGGAGCTTTTCACCAACCACAACATCTCCCCAGGCGTTGACAGCAACAACAGCTCCAACAATGACACCACATCTCAATCTCATCGCATAACAACCAATTCCGCTTTTTGTCGCGCGATCAAACCCTGCAACTTTACCGATTGACGCACCGGTACCGGCACCTACATTGCCTTCTTCAATGATTTGATGACAGGCTAACCTCGTGGCTTCATACCCCATCTGTTCACTGGGTCGGGCAGAGGCATCACCCACTGACTGATCAAAAAGTATCGCGCCGGTGACTATCGGGATCGTAACAAAGTCAGTTTGAAAGCCAATGCCATGCTCCTCCAGGCAACGGCTAACCCCATTCATACTTTCAAGGCCTAATGCACTTCCACCGGAAAGCACAATGGCGTGTACAGAGTTAACCAGGTTTTCTGGCCTTAGTAATTCCGTCTCCCTGGTTCCGGGAGCCGCACCGCGCACATCCACACCGGCAGTTACTCCCTGATCAAAGCGCAGTACAGTAACTCCGGTCAACCCCTCAGGGTCTGAAGCATGGCCTACAGCCAAGCCTCGAATTTCAGAAAGGTCACAACATTGATCACTCACATGCATTGCCTATGACACTGATATCAAATCAAGCAGAAGAACATAATCTATAGAGACAACAGCTTACTTTCAGGGTAACTATTCAGCACCCTTCATATAAATCTGGAATTTTCTGATTTTTCGACCATCATCTTATACTCAATTTTTCTAACAAATCTCCAGTATGGAACCAGACTTCCCAGCTACTCCGTTTACCGAAGCTCTCCTTAAAGAGAATGAAGAGCTTCGGACCGAGAATGCGCTTTTACGGGAACGTTGCAGCGAACTGGAAGAAAGGGTTAATAAAAACAGTCAAAACAGTAGTAAGCCACCATCGTCAGATGGTTATCAAAAGCCCAGTAAAAAAGGGAGTGATAAAGGTGATACATCTTCCAAAGAAGCCCCCTGCTCCTCACAGGAAACACCGAACCCCAAAAGCCTTAGACCATCTTCAGGCAATAAACCAGGTGGCCAGAAAGGTCATCAAGGCTCTTGTTTGAGACGTGTCGCCTTACCCGATTATGTCAGGCATCTGAAGGTTGAAAAATGTTGCTGTTGCCAGTCTTCGCTTATCGATATTAAACCCACCAAATACATTGAGCGACAGGTTTTTGATCCAGGTAGACCCGGAGAATTTGAAGTTACCGCGTACTGGGCAGACGTTAAAGTATGTCCTTGTGGTAAACGGAACACCGCTGAGTTTCCCCAAGGAGTGAAAGCCGCTGCTCAATACGGAGAAGTGACTCAGGCAATGGCTGTTCATTTAAACCAGTATCACTTCATCCCATATCACCGGGTGTCTGAGTATTTCAATACTATTTATTGCATGAGTGTCAGCGCAGGCTCTGTTGCCAATTTTGTTGCCTATACCCATGAGAACCTGGCCTCTACTGAGCAGAGTATCCGCGATGCTTTACAAGAAAGTCCGGTTGCAGGAGCGGATGAAACTGGCATGCGGGTTGACGGTTCACTGTGGTGGTTACACATTATGCGAGATGACCAATGGACGCTTTACTACCTCTCAGAAAGGCGAGGTTGTGAAGCAATGGATGCAATGGGCATCCTGCTGACTTTTGCAGGCATTCTGGTTCACGATCATTGGAAGTCCTACTTTGCCTATGCGGCAGTGAATGTGCTTTGTAATGCCCATCATCTGAGAGAGCTTCAGGGAGTTGTCGATAGGGATGCGAATAAGCTGGCTCTGCGGCTGATGAAATTGCTTACGCTCTCCTGGCACTTCTGCAAGAAATACAAAGCAGCCGGTCTGACTCAAATGCCTGGTGCAATACAGCTTCGCATTGAGACGATATACGACCAAATCCTTCAAAGGGCTCTCACGAAGGAAACCGCTTATATGGAAAAACAACGACAGGTGCTTGGACGTAAGAAGGTCAGGAATACCAAGGCCTACAACCTGTTCAAAAGGCTTATTGAGTTTAAGGTTGAAACGTTGCGCTTCATGTCGGACTTTTCAATTCCCTTCGATAACAATGGCAGTGAACGTGATGCCAGGATGGCCAAACTTAAGCAGAAGATCTCAGGCTGCTTCAGAAGCGAAGACGGAGGTACCATGTTTACCCGAATCCGAAGCTATTTATCATCTGCTAAAAAGCAGGGGTTGAACATATTTCAGGCGCTTCTTAAAGCGGTTCGAAATTACAACAATACGCCTTTGCTGGGTGCTGAATAGTTACAAAGAAAGAAAAGAATCCTAGTGGTTGAAGATAACACCATCAACCAGCTTGTAACCGAAGGCATGCTTGAACAACTCGGGCATGAAGTAAGCCTTGCAAACAACGGTCAGGACTGCATCACAGCATGCAACACTGAAAACTTTGACCTGATCCTGATGGATTGCAATATGCCAGTAATGGATGGTTACACGGCAACGAAACAGCTGAGAGCCATGACATCAACAAAAGAAACGCCCATCATCGCCCTAACGGCTAACACGCTTGAAGAGCACAAAAAAAGATGCATGGATGTGGGTATGAATAGCTATCTTGCAAAGCCATTTAATAAAAAAGAGCTGAACAAAGTAATTGAAGAATCTTTTGGCTAGTCGTCTCTTCCAAAGTGTCTTTGATCTTCACTAGAATTAGATGATGATAGAGTTCCTGCTACTTTTAAAGAGGCTAACGGCGGTACAATAGAAACAGCTGCATGACTACTTAAATGAGAACCAGACAGTCCATTCTCAGGAGCACTCTCAAAGCAGCCATCAAACGTACGAGTTTGAGCAGTTTCTTTCTTTTCCTGAATGAGAGATTGAAGCACCGGTAATCTTGGTGGGAGTATTTGCACAGGCAATAACGGTTTACGTTCTCCTCTCTGATTGCCGACCATCCCCCCCCCCAGGCAGTCAGGAACGCTCCTCAAAGAGTTAAACCCTCCACTCATTGTTTCTATCGGCTGTGATTCAGAAGAAAGCCTCATACCCACTTCTATTGGCTTCGACTGGTGTATTGCACTTGATAATCCATTTATAACTAAATGATTGGAAACGAAGCTTCTCTCAGGTTGTTCCCTTAAAACAGGAGCGCCATGAGTAACAGTAGCAACATTATTTTGGTACCACCTCATTCCCCTTAAGATTGGGACACAAGCCTTTCGATGAAGGGAAACTGAATCAAAAAAACGATCTAACTTATCTTTGCTCTTACTTTCTTTCAGTGTACATTTAAGCTTACTGTATTGATCACCGGTTAGTTCTGGCTTTAGAGATTTTAGAAGCCGCTTCGGAGACAGCCCCAATGTTCTTGCCAAGGCCCTCATCTCGTTAATTTCACACGACAAACCTAAATCAAAATTAATTCTAGTTTGTCTACCATGTTCCGCTTCCAGCACTTTTATTTTATTCGCTAGAGATCTATTTTCATCTATCGCCCGCATAGCAAGTGCCTTGTAGTCAACTTGCTGCCTTTCTAAAAGGCTAAATCGTTTCTTCTCATTCTCAAGAGCCAGATACAGCTTGTCTATTTTTGTCGAGCACAAAGAATGGCCAAAAGTTAAAGGAGGGTGCCTGCTCGTTAAAGAGGGTAAGAAATTATTTCTATTGCCTGTTGGAACATTAGCTGGACGATCCAATATAGAGACTTCCATATAGCCACTCCAAAAACAAAAACTTTTAAAAAATATAAAGTACTTCAGCCCATCCAAATAAACATCAATAAAAACAGAAAAAACAATAGACTAACCAAACATCATAGATCAATTAAAAAACCATTAATTAACAAACATTTTTTTACACACCTCTACTATCGCCAAAAAAATTCAACCACTTTCCAATATTCATAACAAAAACCTCATTCACCAATAGCAATCAATAATAAGATCAATAATATGGTGGCCAATATATGGCCACCATATTATATAAAACAGATAAAGTAGGCTGAACGATACCTCTTAGCAGGGAGCCTTATCAGCGATCTTTAAATTTCATAGCAACCGAGTTAATGCAATATCGAAGCCCAGTAGGCTCTGGACCATCCGGAAACACATGCCCCAGGTGAGCACCACAATTAGAACAAAGTACCTCAGTACGCTCCATCCCCAGACTATTATCTTCCTGCATGGTTATCGCATCACTGTCGATGGCTTGATAGAAACTAGGCCAGCCACAGCCCGCATCAAATTTTACTGATGAATCAAACAGCTTTTGCTTACAGCAGACACAGTGAAAGACACCATCTTTCTCAAAGAAGTTATATTCGCCGGTAAACGGTCGCTCAGTTCCCTTTTCACGGCACACATAGTATTGTTCATCAGTCAGCTCTTCCCGCCACTGTTCATCTGACTTTTTTTCTTTCATTTCGTACAGCCCTCTTATTTCACTTTCATCAGTAAACAGAGACTTTCTGGAATGGTCTCGCGGCAATCAGGATAACCGCCCGAATAAAAACTATCTACACTAGTGCAACTCTTGGCAGATCAATTCATAATGCCATGCTGCAAGTCTCACAGAACCTGAAACCATCGGTAAGCCATCCATGAAGGATATTGAAAAATCCACCAAACTCGACAATGTCTGTTACGACATTCGCGGCCCCGTTCTTCGAGAAGCCAAGCGGCTGGAAGAAGAAGGACATCGTGTCATTAAATTGAACACGGGCAATCCCGCGGCGTTTGGCTTTGATGCGCCCGATGAGATCACCCAGGACGTCATCCGCAATTTGCCACTGTCTCAGGGCTACTGTGATTCTAAAGGCCTGTTTTCAGCCCGCAAGGCCATCATGCAGTATTGCCAGCAGAAGAGCTTTCCCCCCATTACCGTTGAAGACATCATTATCGGTAACGGCGTCAGTGAGCTGGTGGTAATGACCATGCAGGCACTGCTCAACAATGGCGATGAGATGCTAATCCCTGCTCCGGACTATCCTCTGTGGACTGCAGCGGTTCATCTATCAGGTGGCCGTGCTGTTCACTACCGCAAGGATGAACAGTCGGACTGGTGTCCGGATATTGAAGATATCCGCAGCAAAATCACCGCCAAAACCCGGGGTATTGTGGTTATCAACCCAAATAACCCAACCGGTGCGGTTTATCCAGACGAAATTCTGAAAGAGATCGTTCAGCTGGCAAGAGAGCATGACCTGATCATATTTGCTGACGAAATATACGATAAAATACTCTACGACGGGGTTGAGCACACGGCCCTGGCCTCTCTGGCAGATGACGTGCTTTGTATCAGTTTTAACGGCCTGTCAAAATCCTATCGTGTTGCCGGGTTCCGGGCTGGCTGGCTGGTGGTTTCCGGTCCAAAGCACAATGCCAGAAGCTATCTGGAAGGTCTGGAAATGCTGGCCTCGATGAGGCTCTGTGCAAATGTACCCTCTCAACACGCCATCCAGACAGCATTAGGCGGTTACCAGAGCATTAATGATCTGGTACTGCCTGGCGGCAGACTGCTTGAGCAGCGTAACCGGGCATGGGAAATGCTGGATCAGATACCGGGGGTCAGCTGTACAAAACCCAAAGGCGCTCTCTATCTGTTCCCCAAACTCGACCCTAAACATCATAAGATCCATGATGATGAGAGGCTGGTACTGGACTTCCTCCTTCAGGAAAAAGTACTGCTTGTCCAGGGCACTGCATTTAACTGGCCTGAGCCAGACCACCTTCGAATCATTACCCTCCCCTGGATAGAAGACCTGGAAACCGTGATGACCAAACTTGAGCGATTCCTCAGCCGATATAAACAATAAATGGGATACTTGGAGGGAGGTTTAGCCTTCCTCCTCTATTCTTTACGGAAGAACAGCTATGGACAACCTATGGCCGACATACACATTGATGAATTTTATCAGGACTGCCTGAAAATACTGACCCAGCTCTACAACACATTCCCTCGCCTGACGACACTCTACATTGACGACCTGATCACCAATGCCGGCACCGATGAATTTGGTATACCTAACAGACGTCATAAGGCCTGCTTTGATGCCATGCTCTGGCTCGCCTCAGAAGGTTATATACGATACCAGGACAACATTCGACATGATGCCCTGGATCAGGTTGTACTCACCGAAAAAAGCTTTCTTCGCTTAAGTATTCCTACTATTAATGTTGATGACCAGAGCGATCTTCCACCATCCGTTGCCCGTAAACAGGCAACAATGGCCTGGCATTGCAGACAGGCACTTAAAAATAAAGGGAGTGAAGCAATTGCGCAGGCTGCCCTGCAGTTTTTCTCCCAGAGCTGACCAGTAAAAGGTCAGCTTCTCCCCTGCTTCCAACCGCTTTTCTGTCAGCGCCGTGTAAAAATAAAGCTCATTTTTTAGACTCTCTTGAAAGAATAAGTATCCGCCTTTATATAGCTCCTTAATAATATTGATGACGATGAGGTCACCTTTACTAATGAAGAGAATCCTGTTGTTTCTGGCCACGAACATGGCAGTCCTTTTGCTGGCCAGTATCACACTGAATATTCTCGGCGTCGGCAGTTACCTGAGCCACCAGGGACTGAACATGGGTTCCCTGCTGGCTTTCTGTGCAGTCTTCGGTTTTGTCGGCTCTTTTGTTTCTCTGCTGCTCTCCAAAACCATGGCCAAGATGAGCACAGGAACGCAGATTATTGAACAACCACAGACAGCCCAGGAACAATGGCTGGTAGAGACAGTTAGAGAGCTCTCTGAAAAAGCAGGCATTGGAATGCCCGAAGTGGGCATTTTTCATTCTCCAGAAGCCAATGCATTTGCCACCGGATGGAACAAAAATGCCGCGCTGGTTGCCGTCAGTCAGGGACTGCTGGATCGATTTAGCCCTAACGAGGCCCGTGCAGTTATTGGTCACGAAATTGGCCACGTAGCCAACGGCGATATGGTCACCCTGAGCTTGATCCAGGGTGTGGTGAACACCTTTGTGATGTTCTTTGCCCGGATTATCGGTTATGCCGTCGACTCCTTCCTGCGTCGTGATGACGAAGGCGAAGGTGGTGTTGGTATTGGCTTTTACGTAACCAGCTTTATTGCTGAAATTATTCTTGGTTTTCTGGCCAGTGCCATCGTTATGTGGTTCTCCCGTCAGCGCGAATTCAGGGCCGACGAAGCCGGTGCTGAACTGGCAGGCCGCAGGGATATGATTGCAGCACTGGAACGCCTGCGTTCCGAATATGAAGCTCCCAGCGCGATGCCAGCCACCATGACGGCCTTTGGTATCCGCAGCGGTGTTCGCAGTGGACTGGCAGCCCTGTTTACCAGCCATCCCCCGCTGGATCAGCGTATCGAAACGCTACGCGCCCACAGTTAAGTTCCCCCTTCAGGCCGGTAATTACCGGCCTTTTTTTTATTTCGAAGATCACAAAACATACGAAGGAAATCCTTTATTTTTCTTTGTGTGCTGCGTGATCCTTGTGGCTTAGCCAGCCCCAGTTAGATGAATAGAGAGGATTGTAAAAACGACGCTGCTCTATCAAGAGCTGCTATTGACTGTTTATAATGGAGTTTTTCATTAGAACCATTCGATATGCAACTTTTGTCGCCAGAGCCAATCTGGATCAACAACAATCAGTCACTTGAAGACTATTGCCAACGATGGTCCAGCCTTGATGCCATCGCTCTGGATACTGAGTTCATCCGTACTGACACTTTCTACCCCCAGCCTGGGCTGATTCAGGTGGGTACAGGCACTGATATTTTCCTGATCGATCCACTTGCCATTGATCAATGGGAACCTCTGGCCAGGCTGTTTGAAAACAGCTCGGTTGTCAAAGTGCTTCATGCCTGCAGTGAAGACCTGGAAGTGTTCAAACTGCTAACCGAGACCGTTCCTAGACCACTGTTTGATACTCAGCTGGCCGCTGCGTTTGCCAACCTCGGCTTCTCCCTTGGCTATCAGGCTCTGCTCAAGCATGTACTGAATATCGACCTGCCCAAGGATGAGACGCGGTCCAACTGGCGCCAACGACCTCTGACAGATGCACAGGTTCGCTACGCCAGCCTGGATGTCGCTCATTTGCTGGAAATTTATGAGCACCTGGATCAGCTGCTGGCTCCGACCCCCAAAAAAGCATGGCTGGAAGATGAATGCCTTGCGCTGACGTTAAATGTTCTGCCTTTCGATCCCGAGAATGCCTGGAAAGACGTAAAAAGAGGCTGGCAACTGCGCCCCCAGCAACTGGCAGTCCTTAAAGCACTTTGCCACTTTCGGGAAGTGGCCTCCCGCAGTCAGGATGTTCCTCGAAACCGGGTTATCCCCAAAGGCAGCCTATGGCCCCTGGCAAGGTTTCAGCCTAAAGCCATGAATGCTCTGCGGGAAATACCGGAAATGCGCTCCAGCATCATTCGCAATCATGGCGAACAAATCCTGGACATCATTTGTTCTTCCAGCCAGGTTCCAGAAGCGCAAAGGCCAGAGAAACTGCCTCCTCCCCTACCAAAAAATGCCAAGGACTGGGGAAAACGAATAAAGACGCTCATGTCCCAACTGGCTGATGAACTGCAGCTGCCACTGGAGCTGCTGATGCCGGGGAAACTGACCTCGCCACTGCTGCGCAGCTGGCTGGAGAATGGTCAATTTATCCTCCCGGATACCCTCACTGGGTGGCGTCGTGATACCATCGGTATCCCGCTGATTCAGCAACTAAACCAACAGGAAAAAGGCCATTGAATGAAGTCTCTGGTTTCCATTTATAAAAGCCCTAAACGGGAAGAGATGTACCTTTACCTGAATAGGGGAGCGATTCTGGAAAAAACGCTGCCAGAAGCCTTACTGAACGTTTTTGGTAAACCGGTGCATGTTTTCGATCTGCTGCTGACTCCGGAGAAAAAACTGGCTCGTGTAGAAACCGCCAGTGTTCTTCAGGGGATTTCTGACAATGGCTTCTATCTGCAAATGCCCCCTAAAGAGCAGGATGATTATCTGATCAAACTGCCGGATGAGTTTCTTTCGTTTAACGACCCGACATGACAGCAAAACCTTTCTGGGAAACCAAAGCCCTGTCAGAAATGACAACCGCTGAGTGGGAAAGCCTTTGTGACCGCTGTGGTCGCTGCTGCCTGCACAAACTGGAAGATGAAGATACGGATGACGTTTATTACACGTCAGTAGCCTGTAAACTGCTGGACACCAGCAGCTGCCAGTGCAAGGACTATCCGAACCGTAAAGACATCGTTCCTGAATGTACGGTACTGACATTGAAAGATGTTGAGCTATTCCACTGGCTGCCCGAGACCTGCGCCTATCGGCTTATCAGTGAAAGGAAACCGCTGTTTAGCTGGCACCCCCTGGTGTCCGGCTCAGATGAATCTGTCCATCAAGCCAACATCTCAGTCAAGGGGTGGGTACACTCAGAAAATGATATAGCGGAAGACGACTTTGAAGACTATATCATCCCCCATACTATGATTCGCTAACAGCGGCACTTCCTGACCAGTCAGCAACAAAATCATGGGTATCAAGCACTGGTAACTTCTTTTTAGCACCAGCCGGCTTACCAAGGTAGACAAAACCCATTAACTGCTCATTGTCAGCAAGACCCAGGCTTTTTGCCAGCACGGGGTGATAACAAAGATCTCCGGTTCGCCAGATCGCCCCTACCCCCTGGGCATGGGCAGCCAGCAACAGAGATTGTACTGCAGCCGCCAGCGACATCTTCTGCTCAATTTCCGGTACCTTTGGATGCTTCTTAACCGGGCAGATGGCCAGTACCAGCATAGGCGCCCGGAGCGGCATCCCTCTGAAACGAGCCAGTGCATCTTCTGAGAGGTCCGGCTGATCTTCCAGGGCCGCTTGTGCCATCAACTCCCCCAGAGCCTCCCGCGCTTCTCCACTGACTTTCAAAAATCGCCAGGGGCGAATACGACCATGATCAGGGGCTCTCAGGGCAGCCCGAAACATGACATCCAGTTGCTGATCGCTGGGTGCCGGTTCATCCAGCATCGGTGTGGACACCCTTTCCAACAAAAGCTCTATAGCATTCATCAATCACTCCCATTACTTACGGTTTTGATGTATTCAAGGCCATCGACAAAATCATCTCTGCCAGGGCTTCCAGGGACAAATCACCATCAGGCTTAAACCAGTTGATACTCCAACTGATGGAGCCGGTTAAAAGCCGTCGTAACATGGCCGGTGGAATGACAATCAAATTCTGCTCCCTGGCCTCTTCCAGAACATCAATCCACAGTCGCTCATATTCATCTCTCAACTTCAGAATTTCACTCTGGTTTTCATCATTCAGCCCACGCCACTCGTAAACCAGCACTGCCATCTCCGCACCATTATCCACAAGAATGGACTGCAGCTCGCAGAGAATAAGACCATAAAGTCGATCCCTGACATCCTGATTCAGGCTCAGTGACAATTTCATGGTTTCAATATTCAGTAAGATGGTCTCTTCCACCACACTGCGCAGGATCTCCTGCTTGCTGGGGTAATGGTGAAACAGGCTACCGGATTGTATCCCGATATCTTTTGCCAGATCCCTGACCGTCGTCCTCTCGTAGCCATTGGTTCTGAATAATCGGGCAGCAGATTTCAGCAGGCGCCCCTTAGCACTCTCCGGGGCAACAATTAATCCCTGATCAATCAACTGCCGGGAAAGCTCTGCGGTTTGCTGGGCACTGAGTGCAATAAATGACATAAGACGTCTGTTTGAGTTCTAAAATTATAATTTGAGTCAGTTTAGGCTCTGTTAACATAAGGTTTGAGCCCGAAGGGTGGCTCGTATAGCCACCTTCCAGCTTCGTTGGACCGGTTTGATGTAGAACCACTACACCTGCACCAGCCCGCCTCGTGGAAGATGGCTATACGAGCCACTGAGTCTACAACCTTATATCAACAGAGCCTAACACAGCTGGAAAAGCAGCAGCATCCCACAAAGCAAACGCTTGTTTTTTTAGTTCAACCACTTCCCAACCAATCACTTGCTTGGTAATCTCCATCAAACAATAACAATATTTGTCATCAAACTCACCTATGACACCTCAAAAGACGCCTGAAAAAAAAGTTCGAATCGGTTGTGCCTCCGCCTTCTGGGGTGATACTGCCACTGCTGCCCTCCAGCTGGTTAACGGTGGTCAACTCGATTACCTGGTTTTTGATTACCTTGCAGAAATGACGCTGTCCATCATGGCCGGCGCGCAAATGAAAAATCCATCCGCTGGGTTTGCTCCCGATTTCATTGCCACATTGAAGCCGCTGCTTGGTCAGATCAAAAACCAGAGTATTAAGGTGTGCAGCAATGCTGGTGGCATCAATGCCATGGGTTGCGCTGAAGCACTGGCAAAAGTCGTTGCAGACTCAGGGATTGACCTGACGATCGCCGTCGTTGAGGGAGACAACCTGACACAAGCTTTTCAGGCCAACCAGCAATCACACCCCCATATCGTGGATATGTTCAGTGGCCAACCGATACCCGACCACTTAACCAGCGTGAACGCTTACCTGGGTGCTCCTTCTATTACGGCAGCACTGGCTGCGGGTGCAGATATTGTGATTACTGGCCGGGTGGTGGACAGTGCGGTCGTACTTGGCCCGCTGATTCATGAGTTTGGCTGGTCCTGGCAGGATTATGACAAACTGGCGCAGGGCTCCCTGGCGGGCCATGTTATCGAATGTGGAACCCAGGCAACCGGCGGTAATTTTACCGACTGGCGTCTGGTGAAAAATGATTATGCCAATATGGGTTTTCCCATTATTGAGTGCCAGGAGGATGGGGCATTTATTGTGAGCAAATGTTCTGGTACCGGTGGACTGGTGAGCTGCAACACCGTTGCTGAGCAGATTCTCTATGAAATTGGTAATCCCGAAGCGTATTTACTGCCTGACGTCACCTGCGATTTCAGTCAGGTAACGGTGGAGCAAACTGACACCAACCAAGTGCGGGTAACTGGAGCCAGAGGTCGCCCTTGTCCGACCCAATATAAAGTCAGCGCGACGTATATGGATGGCTTTCATTCAACAGCCACTTTTATGATCGGAGGCATTGATGCTGGCGAAAAGGGGCAGGCAGTTGCTGATGCAATTATTCAAAGAGTCCGTGGGTTGTTAAAACTGAAAGGCCTGGATGACTTCAACGATGTTAATATTGAAGTACTGGGTACCGAATCAACCTATGGTGCTCAAGCACTGACAGGCCAGGCTCAACCTCGTGAAGTCGTGGTAAAAATTGCCACTTCCCATCAGGATAAAAAAGCCCTGCAGATCTTTGGCTCTGAGATTGCCCAGGCGGCAACAGCCATGGCTCCAGGCATTACGGGTCTAGTGGGAGGTCGCCCAAAGCCAAGCCCTCGCCTTTGCCTCTTCTCTTTCTTAATCAACAAACGTGATATTTCGCCCACTTACCGGCTGATCAATACCCGAGAGAGTGAATCTGAAGTGGTATCCGTTATTTCAGGACAGGCTGCAGATTCCTTAGAAAACACCTGGAAGGATAAGCCACTGCCCGAACCACTGAATAACAGTCCTGAATTTACCGTGCCTCTGATCAAGCTCGCTCTCGGACGCAGTGGTGACAAAGGTAACCACTGCAATATTGGTATTATTGCCCGAGATAAAAGTTATTTGCCGTATATTGAAAAGGCATTAACTCCTCACCGAATTGCAGAATACTTTGCTCATCTAATGAGTGATCGGAGTGAGGTTATTCGCTATCAGCTACCCGCATTAAACAGTATCAATATTGTCATGACCCACTGTCTCGGTGGTGGTGGCATGGCCAGCCTGCGTATCGATCCACAGGGAAAGGCCCTTGCTCAGCAATTACTTTCGATACCCATTCCTATCAATAAAAGCCTGTATGAACAGGTTGCGGGGGAGACAGAGTGAGGATCATTGACTCTCAAATAGACATTTATGGGCAGGCATTCAGCGAGAATCGAAACGCCATGCTATCGGCCATTGAACAGTTTCGAAGCATTGAGCAGGCAACGCTCGATAAAGCCCACAGTGCCAGGGATAAATTCCACAACAAAGGCAAACTCCTGCCCCGCGAACGTTTAGCACTACTCCTCGACCCCGGTTCCAGTTTTATTGAGCTAAGCTCTCTGGCCGGTTACAAAATGCACGATGACAAGGATGGCTCAACAGCGGGTGGCGGGATTATCGCAGGCATCGGGTTTGTCAGTGGTGTTCGATGCATGCTGCAAGTCAATAACAGTGCCATAAAAGGCGGCACCATCTCTCCTACCGGCCTTGAGAAAACGCTGCGCTTGCAGGAGATTGCCCACGAGAACAAGCTACCTCTGATCACGCTTGCGGAAAGTGGGGGTGCAAACCTGACTTACGCCACGGATGTCTTTGTTCCTGGTGCCCGTGCGTTTGCCAATCAGGCTCGTTTGTCAAAAGCCGGCATACCCCAGGTCACTGTCGTACATGGTAATGCCACTGCTGGTGGCGCCTATCAGCCGGGTTTGTCCGACTACGTTGTGGCTGTTAAGAATCAAACAAAAATGTTTCTGGCAGGACCTCCTCTGCTTAAGGCCGCGACCGGTGAGATTGCCACCGATGAAGAACTGGGTGGCAGTGATATTCATGTTTATCAAGCCGGTACAGCCGACTATCTGGCTCAGGATGATGTCGAGGGAATAGCCCTTGCCCGGGATATCACCCAGAGCCTTGGCTGGAATGAACGGCTGGCATTGCCTGAGAAACGCGAAAGTAAACCGCCACGATATCACAGTGATGAACTGCTGGGCATTATCCCCTGTGACAGCAAAAAGCCCTACGATGTGAGAGAAGTCATTGCACGACTGGTTGATGGCTCGGCCTTCAGCGATTTCAAAAGCGATTTCGATCTTCAGACCGTTTGCGGCTTTGCGCATATTGACGGTCACAGCGTTGGTATTATTGGCAACAATGGACCAATAACCGCAAAAGGTGCTAACAAGTCAGCGCAGTTTATTCAGCTCTGTGAACAGAGTCACCGCTCACTGCTTTTCCTTCATAACACCACTGGATTTATGGTGGGCACTGACGCAGAGCAAAGTGGCATTATCAAGCATGGTTCAAAGATGATTCAGGCGGTGACCAATGCCAGCATCCCCAAAATATCCATTTTAATTGGCGGTTCCTACGGCGCTGGCAACTACGCCATGTGTGGTCGAGGCCTGGACCCACGTTTTATTTTCTCATGGCCCAACGCCCGAACGGCAGTAATGGGAGGCGAACAGGCTGGCAAAGTATTGCGGATCGTCAGTGAAGAGAAAATGCGCAAAATGGGACAGGAACCCGATCCATCACAACTCGAACAAATGGAGGCTGCCACTGCGGCAAAACTCAATGCGGGGTCAACCGCACTATTTGGCACAGCCCGCCTCTGGGATGATGGCTTAATTGATCCCCGTGATACGCGGGAATTGCTGGCTAATTTGCTGGATATTTGCAGGCAGGCAGACAACAGACACCTCAAAAATAATACATTTGGTGTCGCACGTTTTTAATCCTATTTTCCAATAACAACAATAAACCAGGAAATATCATGATACTCACCCAGGAACATCTGGAGCTTAAACGCACCATTGCAAACTTTGTAGAAAATGAAGTTAATCCCCATGTCGACAGCTGGGAGGAGGCTGGCCTATTTCCCGCTAAAGCCCTCTTCAAAAAGATGGGTGACCTGGGGCTGCTCGGTATCAGCAAACCGGTAGAAAATGGTGGTATGGGGCTCGACTACACCTTTGAAATGCTGGCGGCAGAAGAGTTCGGCGCCATTCGCTGCGGTGGTATACCGATGGCCATTGGCGTACAGACCAACATGGCCACCCCGGCACTGGCACGGTTCGGCAGTGATTATGTCCGTGAGACATACCTGACACCGGCCATTGCTGGCGATAGGGTAGCCTGTATAGGTGTCAGCGAGCCCGGAGCCGGCAGTGATGTTGCCGCCATCAAGACAACGGCCATGAAAGACGGTGACGACTACATTATCAATGGCAGCAAAATGTGGATCACCAATGCCACTCAGGCTGACTTTATCTGCCTGCTGGCCAATACCTCTGACGAACCGGCCCACAAGAACAAATCACTGATTATCGTTCCTACCGATACACCTGGAATTTCATTCTCGGAAAAACTCAACAAACTGGGCATGCGCAGTTCTGATACCGCACAGATTTTCTTTGATAACGTACGGGTTCCGCAAAAAAACCGGATTGGCCCGGAAGGTGGCGGCTTCGTCATGCAGATGCAGCAGTTTCAGGAGGAGCGGCTATACGTTGCGGCCATGTCACTGAAAGGGATGGAAATCTGTATAAACGACACGCTTACCTACACTCGGGAGCGCAACGCCTTTGGCAAACCTCTGATTGCCAACCAGTCCATCCTGTTTCGACTGGCAGAGCTGCAAACAGAAGTTGAGGCGCTTCGGGCCCTGACTTATCAGGCTTGTGAACGATACAGCCAGGGTGAAGATGTCACGCAGCTTGCCTCCATGGCCAAATTAAAATCCGGTCGCCTTTCACGAGAAGTCAGTGATGCCTGCCTGCAGTACTGGGGAGGGATGGGCTTTATGTGGGATAACGTCGTAAGCCGCTTCTACCGGGATAACCGTCTTGGCTCCATTGGCGGCGGTGCTGATGAAATTATGCTCGGGATTATTGGCAAAAATATGGCTAAAGCTCTGGGGTAATCACAATGGGCACTCCAGAAATCTACAAAACTCTGCTCGTTGAGCAACAGGCGGATGTTCTAACCGTTACCCTGAACCGGCCAAAGCAGGCCAATGCTATGAATCTGACCATGGTCAACGAACTGACTCAGGTCATGAATCGAGCAGTTGAGCAACAGGTAAGGGTATTCATCATCCGTGGAGCGGACGGAAATTTCTGCGCGGGCGGGGATATCAAAGAAATGCAGGCCATCGCCAGTGACCGGAACGAACTGGCCCAATTCAACCGCTCCTTTGGCCTGATGCTGGAACAGGCGAATACCCTGCCCTGCGTGGTCATTACTGTTTTACAGGGGGCCGTGCTGGGTGGTGGTTTTGGCCTTGCCTGTATCAGTGATGTCGCGATCAGCGATACCACCTCGGCATTTGCCATGCCTGAGACCTCTCTAGGAATCATACCGGCACAGATCGCCCCTTTCGTGGTTGACCGTATTGGCCTGACCCAGGCAAGACGACTGGCGTTGCTTGGACAGCGAATTCCTGCAGCACAGGCTCTGATGCTTGGCCTTATTCATCATGTTTCCCAGACTCAGGACGAACTGGACAGCCAGCTGACATTGGCCGTATCAGCGGCGATGAACTGCGCGCCTCAGGCCACAGCCACAACCAAGGCTCTGATGCACAAAGTAGGCAAGCTGCCCATGGCATCATTACTGGATGAAGCCGCTATTCACTTTGCTGACAGCGTCCAGGGAGAAGGCCGTGAAGGTGCCAGGGCTTTTGCGAATAAAAGTAAACCGAATTGGCGATAGGGGAAGAGCATGTTTCATAAAGTATTAGTAGCCAATCGCGGTGAAATTGCTCGGCGTGTCATTGCCTCTGCCAAATCGCTTGGGTATCGGACCGTTGCTGTTTATTCAGAACCCGACTGTGATGCCCCTCATGTCCGGCTGGCCGATGAAGCCGTCTGTATAGGCAAGGGCCAGGCCAGTGACAGCTACTTAAACATCAACAAGCTCCTTCATGCTGCCCGAGTCACAGGGAGTGATGCCATACACCCCGGCTATGGGTTCTTATCCGAAAACCCTGAATTTGCAGAGGCATGCAATGAACAAGGCCTGGTCTTTATTGGACCCGACTCTAAATCCATTGAGTTGATGGGCAGTAAGCGAGCCGCGAAAGAGGTTATGCTTGCTTCAAACGTCCCCTGTATTCCCGGCTATGAAGGCAAGGAGCAAAGTGATAAAGCGCTCACCAGCGCCGCAGAAAGTATTGGCTATCCAATTATGGTGAAAGCCTCTGCGGGGGGAGGTGGCCGGGGAATGCGTGTCGTAAACCACGCTTCCGAACTGGAAGGTGCGCTTAAATCAGCACGCTCTGAAGCAGCCAGCGCCTTTAGCTGTGATGAGCTGATTCTGGAAAAAGCACTGACCTCTGTCCGTCATATCGAAATACAGGTTTTTGCTGACATCTATGGCAACACCATCCATTTAGGCGAGCGTGATTGCAGCATGCAGCGACGCCATCAGAAGGTCATTGAAGAAGCACCTTCACCGGCACTGACACCAGAACTGAGGGAGTTAATGGGTCAGGCCGCGATCTCTGCAGCCAAGGCCTGTAATTATGTTGGTGCTGGCACGGTTGAATTTCTGCTAACCAGTGAAAATGAGTTCTACTTTCTGGAAATGAATACACGGCTCCAGGTCGAGCACCCGGTTACTGAGCTGGTGACCAATCTGGATCTTGTGGAGTGGCAATTAAGAGTGGCTGCTGGTGAGAAATTACCACTCACTCAGGAGCAAATCCAATTAAATGGTCACGCTATTGAAGTCCGCCTCTATGCAGAAGACCCTGCAAATGGCTTTATGCCCCAGACAGGCACCCTATCGCTATGGCAACCAGCCTTGACGGACAGTGTATCCGGTGACGCTTTCCACGGGATCAGAGTGGATTCGGGCATTCAGCAAGGCAACCAGATCAGTGCTCACTATGACCCGATGCTGGCAAAGTTCATTGCTTATGGGGATAACCGGGAGCAGGCTCGGCGTCGTTTATTGAGATTAGTACAAGACTCTCACTTATTAGGATTACGGGATAATCGCTGTTTTCTTAGTGAGCTACTCCAGAGCGAAGCTTTTGTCAGCGGCCAGGCAACCACCGATTTTATCCGGGATCAATTCACCAGTAACGCCAGCCTGACCTCTCAGGTCGTCAGCCATGAAGAGTGGTTACTTGCCGCTTTGCTACTGAGTGAAGGGCCTCAGGTAGAAAGCAGTAACCTCCAGACTACCCTATCCTTTGAAAGGCCAATCAAGCTTGGCTGTGGCGATCATCTACGAACCGTAAAAATTTCCAAAGAATGTCAAAGTAGCTACCGCATATCTTTTGAGAGCAAAGGACTCGACCAGACTCCCATAGAATTTCAGCTGATTGAATGCAGTGGCCACCAGCTGCGTTATATTGCTGACGGCGTCATGAAAACAGCGACCTTCTCCATCAATCGTAATGGGGAAGTGCCAGAACTGTGGCTCGCCAGCCACCGGGGAAACCTGCGATTCACCGATAAGACGTTTATGGTGACAAAAGACAGCAAGGCTGGCTCCAGCCAGATTCTTGCCTCGATGGATGGTGTAGTGGTCGATCTTCTGGTTGAGCAGGGACAAACCATAAAATGCGGCGATGTACTCATCGTGGTCGAAGCCATGAAAATGGAACATCCGCTCAGGGCAGGCATGGATGGCATTGTTGGTAATATCAATGCGCAGCCAGGCGACCAGGTGAAAGGCCGCCAACTTTTGATTGAATTAGAAAAATGTAACTATTCAGCACCCTTCATATAAATCTGGAATTTTCTGATTTTTCAACCATCATCTTATACTCAATTTTTCTAACAAATCTCCAGTATGGAACCAGACTTCCCAGCTACTCCGTTTACCGAAGCTCTCCTTAAAGAGAATGAAGAGCTTCGGACCGAGAATGCGCTTTTACGGGAACGTTGCAGCGAACTGGAAGAAAGGGTTAATAAAAACAGTCAAAACAGTAGTAAGCCACCATCGTCAGATGGTTATCAAAAGCCCAGTAAAAAAGGGAGTGATAAAGGTGATACATCTTCCAAAGAAGCCCCCTGCTCCTCACAGGAAACACCGAACCCCAAAAGCCTTAGACCATCTTCAGGCAATAAACCAGGTGGCCAGAAAGGTCATCAAGGCTCTTGTTTGAGACGTGTCGCCTTACCCGATTATGTCAGGCATCTGAAGGTTGAAAAATGTTGCTGTTGCCAGTCTTCGCTTATCGATATTAAACCCACCAAATACATTGAGCGACAGGTTTTTGATCCAGGTAGACCCGGAGAATTTGAAGTTACCGCGTACTGGGCAGACGTTAAAGTATGTCCTTGTGGTAAACGGAACACCGCTGAGTTTCCCCAAGGAGTGAAAGCCGCTGCTCAATACGGAGAAGTGACTCAGGCAATGGCTGTTCATTTAAACCAGTATCACTTCATCCCATATCACCGGGTGTCTGAGTATTTCAATACTATTTATTGCATGAGTGTCAGCGCAGGCTCTGTTGCCAATTTTGTTGCCTATACCCATGAGAACCTGGCCTCTACTGAGCAGAGTATCCGCGATGCTTTACAAGAAAGTCCGGTTGCAGGAGCGGATGAAACTGGCATGCGGGTTGACGGTTCACTGTGGTGGTTACACATTATGCGAGATGACCAATGGACGCTTTACTACCTCTCAGAAAGGCGAGGTTGTGAAGCAATGGA
This sequence comes from Endozoicomonas sp., assembly GCF_965196975.1. NCBI lineage: Bacteria > Pseudomonadati > Pseudomonadota > Gammaproteobacteria > Oceanospirillales > Endozoicomonadaceae > Endozoicomonas > Endozoicomonas sp. The sequence goes on along the minus strand of NZ_OZ239981.1, from coordinate 254,475 downwards.
TGCAATGGGCATCCTGCTGACTTTTGCAGGCATTCTGGTTCACGATCATTGGAAGTCCTACTTTGCCTATGCGGCAGTGCATGTGCTTTGTAATGCCCATCATCTGAGAGAGCTTCAGGGAGTTGTCGATAGGGATGCGAATAAGCTGGCTCTGCGGCTGATGAAATTGCTTACGCTCTCCTGGCACTTCTGCAAGAAATACAAAGCAGCCGGTCTGACTCAAATGCCTGGTGCAATACAGCTTCGCATTGAGACGATATACGACCAAATCCTTCAAAGGGCTCTCACGAAGGAAACCGCTTATATGGAAAAACAACGACAGGTGCTTGGACGTAAGAAGGTCAGGAATACCAAGGCCTACAACCTGTTCAAAAGGCTTATTGAGTTTAAGGTTGAAACGTTGCGCTTCATGTCGGACTTTTCAATTCCCTTCGATAACAATGGCAGTGAACGTGATGCCAGGATGGCCAAACTTAAGCAGAAGATCTCAGGCTGCTTCAGAAGCGAAGACGGAGGTACCATGTTTACCCGAATCCGAAGCTATTTATCATCTGCTAAAAAGCAGGGGTTGAACATATTTCAGGCGCTTCTTAAAGCGGTTCGAAATTACAACAATACGCCTTTGCTGGGTGCTGAATAGTTACTATTGCATGAGTGTCAGCGCAGGCTCTGTTGCCAATTTTGTTGCCTATACCCATGAGAACCTGGCCTCTACTGAGCAGAGTATCCGCGATGCTTTACAAGAAAGTCCGGTTGCAGGAGCGGATGAAACTGGCATGCGGGTTGACGGTTCACTGTGGTGGTTACACATTATGCGAGATGACCAATGGACGCTTTACTACCTCTCAGAAAGGCGAGGTTGTGAAGCAATGGATGCAATGGGCATCCTGCTGACTTTTGCAGGCATTCTGGTTCACGATCATTGGAAGTCCTACTTTGCCTATGCGGCAGTGCATGTGCTTTGTAATGCCCATCATCTGAGAGAGCTTCAGGGAGTTGTCGATAGGGATGCGAATAAGCTGGCTCTGCGGCTGATGAAATTGCTTACGCTCTCCTGGCACTTCTGCAAGAAATACAAAGCAGCCGGTCTGACTCAAATGCCTGGTGCAATACAGCTTCGCATTGAGACGATATACGACCAAATCCTTCAAAGGGCTCTCACGAAGGAAACCGCTTATATGGAAAAACAACGACAGGTGCTTGGACGTAAGAAGGTCAGGAATACCAAGGCCTACAACCTGTTCAAAAGGCTTATTGAGTTTAAGGTTGAAACGTTGCGCTTCATGTCGGACTTTTCAATTCCCTTCGATAACAATGGCAGTGAACGTGATGCCAGGATGGCCAAACTTAAGCAGAAGATCTCAGGCTGCTTCAGAAGCGAAGACGGAGGTACCATGTTTACCCGAATCCGAAGCTATTTATCATCTGCTAAAAAGCAGGGGTTGAACATATTTCAGGCGCTTCTTAAAGCGGTTCGAAATTACAACAATACGCCTTTGCTGGGTGCTGAATAGTTACAGAAAAATAATAGTTTCAGGAGTATCACGGGTGTTTTCAAAAGAGTCTTCAACACGATGTGCAAACCAGACTCTGCCTGATCAATGGCAGAACCGACTGACCATTCCAGTCGTCATGGCCCCCATGTTTCTGGTGTCCGGCCCTGACCTCGTTATCGCTGGCTGCAAGAAAGGTATTGTTGGTACGTTTCCAGCGTTGAATCAGCGAACCAGTGAAGGGTTGGAAGAGTGGCTGGTTCAAATAACTGCCGAGCTGTCAGATTTTGAACAACAGACTGGAAAACAACCAGCGCCCTTTGGCGTGAATTTAATTGTTCACGAATCGAATCCCAGGCTGGAAGCTGACCTGACACTCTGCATTAAATACCAAGTGCCGCTGGTAATCACGGCACTGGGAGCCATGCGTGATGTGGTTAACCGGGTCCATGATTATGGCGGCATTGTTTTTCACGATGCCGCCAGTGTCCGACACGCTAAAAAAGCAGCGGCTGCCAATGTTGACGGTATTATTGCCGTCAGTGGGGGAGCGGGAGGCCATGCGGGAACCCTAAACCCCTTTGCACTGGTTGAAGAAATCCGGACATTCTGGAATAAGACCCTGCTGCTGGGCGGTTGTATTAACCATGGACACCAGGTTCATGCCGCTCAACTGATGGGTGCCGACCTGGCCTATGTCGGCACTCGCTTTATCAATACCCTTGAAAGTCGAGCACCTTCAGGACACAAAGCCATGGTCATTGACTCCAGTGCTGAAGATATTGTTCATACACCTGCTGTGACGGGTGTGCCTTCAAACTTTATGAAACAGAGCTTGATCAACTCAGGCTATGACATGGACGCCCTGCTCAACCCGGGCAATGTTAACTTTGGCGAAAAGCTCACCCCCAAGGGAACAGACAGCTCAAAAGCCTGGCAGGATGTCTGGTCTGCTGGCCAGGGTGTTGGGGGCATAACGGATACTATCAGTTGTGAACGACTGGTTGATCAGATGATCAATGAGTACAACGAAAGTATTCGTTAATTTGGTAAAGGGCTACATGAGATACAGATTTGAGCACTTTTGCATGTTAGACTTGCCAGCTCACAGCATACCGATGACGGTACTATCAGGCTTGGCTATGAATCGATTCTAATGCAATTCAAAAAAAAACCTGTATCTCCCTCCCTGAATCGAGGCCTCCGGCTCTCTCCAAGAGTTCTGGCCTATTGGCTTACAGCCTCAGTGATTGTTTACGGGCTGGCCAACCAGTACTTTCCTACCGTCTTCCTGGGTGCCGTCGCTTATTTATCAGTTTTTCCCTGGCTTTCAAAAATAGTTATCAATGCGCTATTTCGCACCAAGAATCAGGAGACAGTTGACAACAAAAGGCCGCTGGCCACTCTTTTCGTAGACTCTCTGAATGTTGGGGCCTTAATCACTCTTGTCAATTTCCCAATGGTCAGTAGCATGCTACTGGTTATTTTACTGGCAGGCTGGGCCATATACCTTCAGGGCCCCAGAGGGCTGCTGATAACCATTCCCTCTGCTGCAGCTGCTTTGTTTATTCACCACTTCACTGAGCTCAACATCACCATTTCGACCGGGAAAGATGCGACGTTTATAAGCCTTCTAGGAATGCTTATTTTCGTATCCTATCTTGCCTATACACTGAGACATAGAGAGCAGCATTTTCAGGCTATCCAGCTCAGTGCCCAACAGCAGAGGCAGCGTTACAGCAGGCTTGCCAGCAGCCTGGCCAAATACCTTTCTCCCCAGGTCTGGGAGTCCATTTTTTCCGGTAAGCGCAACACCAAACTGGAGAGCCAGCGAAAAAAACTGACGGTCTTCTTTTCCGATATCAAAGGCTTTACTGACCTGGCCGAAGAGCTGGAACCAGAGGTACTGACAGAACTGCTGAACACCTATCTGAACGACATGTCCCGTATTGCGCTGAAATACGGTGGCACGATCGATAAATTTATCGGTGACAGTATTATGATCTTTTTTGGTGACCCTAAAACCCGGGGCTACCGAAAAGATGCGCTGGCAGCAGTCTCCATGGCCATTGAAATGCAGAAGCACATGCAGGTACTGCGTAAGCAGTGGATTGCCAAAGGGATCGAGAATCCGCTTCGCATCAGAATTGGTATTAATACCGGCTACTGCACAGTTGGCAATTTCGGTGCAGAATCCCGTATGGATTACACCTTGCTTGGCCGGGAAGTTAATCTGGCCAGCCGTCTGGAAAGCGCCGCGGAACCTAACCAGATTCTGCTATCCAACGAAACCTGGTCACTGGTTAAGGACGTTGTGCTTTGCCAGTCCAAGGGGGAAATTCAGGTAAAAGGATTCAGTCGCTCAGTGCCTATTTATAAGGTTATAGACCTGCGCCGTAACCTGGGCCTGCAAAAAAGCTATTTTGAGCACGATAGCAAAGGGTTTTCATTCAGTCTGGATACCAACAGTATTGATCAGTTTGAGCGCAGAAAGATAATTCAAACCTTGGATGAAGCAACTCAGAAGCTCTTAAAGGACGACCTGTCAGAACCCATGAACTCACGTCAGAACAATACATTCAAAGAAAGTCAGAGCGCTCCTGCATCAAAAAACCTGAAGCACTCTGATAGAAAACATATTACTGTCGAATAAATCTCAACGCTTCGGGTTTTATGTCCAATGTACTGCGCCATGGATTAATATCCAGCCCGCCACGACGAAGATACTGAGCATAGACTGTCAGTTCTTCAAACTTGTAGTGTTTTTGCAGATCCACAAACGCACGCTCAACACACTGTTCATGGAATTCCTGATGATCCCTGAATGAGCAGACATATTTCAGTAGCGATGCATGATCAACCGGCTCTCCACGATAACTGACCACCAGCGTTCCCCAGTCAGGCTGGCCGGTAACCGGACAGTTGGATTTCAGCAGGTGTGTATGCAACGTTTCACTGACTATTCCATCAGACTCTGGATCATCACCAATAGAATGCCTGGCCAGTAGATTTGGGTCATATCGATAACAATCCACAGCCACATCCAGCTCATCAATATTGATTCCCGGCGTATCATCAAAAGCCCGCCCCTCAAACTCACCGATGGTATATAGCCACACAGCTACCGGCGCTTTTGCTACCGCAGAAAGGTCCTGAGTCATGCGCTCTGCAACCTGTTCAGCACTTTCAAAGCGGGACTGATTAAATGAGTTGAGATAAAGCTTGAAAGACTTGGACTCAACCAAGCAAGGTGAATCACAAGGTAACTCGAATTGAGCCACGCGTACTACTGGTTTCCCAGACATGTTTAACCAGGAAAGCTCATAGCCATACCAGAGGTCACGACCATAAAATGGCAAATTATCCGGATCAATACCCAGCTCTTCACGCTTGCCTTTCCGCTCAATAGGAAACAGCAACGAAGGATCGTATTCCGATTTGTACTCGCTGTTTTTACCCAGCGGTGAAGCATGCAGGACATCACTCATTATTCAATACAACCATTAACTTCTCAGGCCATGACCAGTTTTCAGCAGGTGTAAGCTGTATGCACCCAGTGACAATATAGCCAGAAGCATTACAGCAAAGGAAAAACCAGTATCAATACCACCCGCCTCACCCAGAAGCCCATAGCGAAAGGTATTCACCTGATAGAGAATCGGATTCAGCATGGAGACTTTCTGCCAGAACTCAGGCAGTATTTCGATGGAGTAAAACACACCGCCAAGGTAGGTCATGGGTGTCAAAACGAAGGTTGGAATGATAGAGACATCATCAAACTTTCTGGCGAAGATACCGTTAATAAAACCGCCAAGCGCAAACAAAGTCGCGGTCATCACCACAGCCAGCAGCGTAGCAAAAACATCATAGACTTCCAGCTCAACAAAGAATAATCCCAGCCCCATAACGATGGCTCCGGTAATCACACCCCGGGCAACACCACCCAGCACATAGCCTGCCAGAATGATCCAGTTAGGAACGGGTGATATCAGGACCTCTTCAATACTTCGCTGAAATTTATTGCTGAAAAAACTTGAGGCCACATTACTGAAGCTGTTGGTGATAACCGACATCATTACCAGTCCTGGCAGAACGTATGTCATATAGCTAAAGCCACTCATCGTGCCAATACGGGAACCAATAACAGCACCAAAAATGACAAAATAAAGCACCATTGAGATAGCTGGCGGCAATAGGGTCTGTGGCCAGATTCTCATAAAACGCCGTACTTCCTTGGCAAAGATCGTCACAAAGGCAACCCAGTGATAGCTGTATTCGCTGCGCTGCGGCCTTTCCGGCAAATCTTGCCGCCCCGTATTTTCCAGACCTGACATCACGCCCTTTCTCCCTTTGCGTCAACGCCCTTCAAGACCCCCTTCGTCATATTGACGAACAGCTCTTCCAGTCGGTTGTTTTTATTTCTCATACTGGCAACTTCAATCTTAAGCTCGCTCAACTGCCTGAACAGGTCATTAACCCCGGTATTTTTATCCACTTCAACTTCCAGCGAGTTGCTGTCAATTTTGCTCACCTTATAGCCCGAGAACACAGGTGTTTGCTCAATTGGCTGTCGCAAATCCAGTACAAAGCTTTCCTTCTGCAACAGGCTTAACAGTTGCTTCATACTGGTATTTTCAACAATTTCGCCCTGATCAATAATGGCGATATTTCGACAGAGCTGCTCAGCCTCTTCCAGATAGTGGGTCGTTAGAATGATGGTGGTGCCCTGGTCATTAATCTCTTTAATAAACTCCCAGAGACTTCTGCGAAGCTCAATATCCACACCTGCGGTAGGTTCATCAAGAATCAGCAGTTCCGGCTCATGAATCAGAGCCCTGGCAATCATCAAGCGTCGCTTCATACCTCCTGACAGCATTCGGGACTGGGTAAATCGTTTATCCCATAGGCCAAGTTTTTTAAGGTAATGCTCAATACGGGGTCTGGCCTGCCGGACAGAGAGCCCATAATAGCCAGCCTGACTGACCAGAATATCTTCTACTTTTTCAAACTGATTAAAATTAAATTCCTGGGGAACTACCCCCAGTGAGCGCTTGGCTCTAACCAGGTCCTGTTCAATATCATGGCCGAAGACAGACACACTCCCTTCTGACTTCCGAACCAGTGATGAAATAACGCCGATGGTGGTTGATTTCCCGGCCCCATTGGGACCTAGCAATGCAAAAAAATCACCTTTGGCAACCTCCAGATCAACCCCTTTCAGAGCGATAAATCCGTCGTCGTATACTTTTTTTAAATTCTTGATGGCCAATGCCTGAGTCATGGTTCTCAGCCTTGAGATTTCTATAATCAGTTTTGAAATTTTATAATAAAAGGGTATTTAAAATCGTAATTTTATTTACAACTTCCTGAGGTGGTCATAATGTGAAACGCCCCGGTGAATGAGACGGTTCTATCGCAGATAAGAAAGCAGTGATGCCAAGGCCTTTCTGGCATTAGGGTAGGCAAAGGTAAAGCCTATCTCCTGAAGCCGCCTGGGAGTCACAGCCTGCCCCTCGGTTAACAACTGCGCAGACTCCCCAAGCATCAATGTAAGAACACATTCAGGGGTCGTAAAGATAGCTGGTCTGTGAACTGCACGGCCCAGCTCTTTGGCAAACGCTCTATTGCTCAGAATCTCTGGGGACACAGCATTGAAAACTCCTTTTGTTTCCGGGTGATTTACCAGATAGACCAATGCATTGAGCATATCATCCATATGAATCCAGGACATGACCTGCCGGCCATTACCAATTGGCCCTCCCAGCCCCAAGCGAAAGACAGGCAACATCTTCTGCAACGCTCCACCACTTGGATGCAACACCACCCCCACTCTGACGATGCAGGTGCGCACCCCCAGAGCCTCAACTCGCCTGGCAGCCTGCTCCCAGCGATCACAAAGGGTTGCCGCGAAGTTACTACCCACTTCGGCTGACTCATCCAACTGCTCTCCCGGGCGAGAGAAACCATAATACCCAACAGCAGATGCACTGATGAAACAGCCGGGTTTATTCTCCATCCGTTCAATCAGGTCAACAAGCTCTGACGTGACCCCTATACGGCTATCCAACAAGACCTTCTTCCTGGCCTGACTCCATCTCTTATCCAGAATACCTTCACCAGCGAGATTAATCACCGCATCGAAATACGTTGATGGATTAACAGCAGATAGCGATGAAATGGGCTTCACCCGGGTAGAAAGCTGCAAACGAACGTCTTTAGCCGGCTGACGACTCAAAACGACAACCTGATGCCCTTCATTAAGCAGACGGTGAACCAGTCGGCGCCCGATAAACCCCGTACCACCTGTAATCAGATATTGCATGAATCCATCAGCTCCAGTGTTCACCCCAATTGCGCCTTGTCTCATTGCCAACTGGGACAGGGAAACTACGATTTATTAATAATACTCACATCAGTTAATAATCGTAACATTTTCTAAAAAGATAAAAAAAAAGCTCAGGTCCCCTCAAACCCGAGCTTTATTGACTGTCACGCTGATGCTCCCGCTTCTTTTTATATCTCCATAAAATGGAATCTGCTCCTCAGCCCGCGGTAAGAAAATCCCCGGACATACTATTCCGGGGCTTACAGGCTGGATCGAATGAAGGCTCCCGCTTCTCTTCTAATATCCATGCTGAGGTTTACTCTGCCAAGACCCGGAACAGGCTATTTCTTGTTTTTTGGAACCTGCCCTCATTGATCTAATGCACGCTCGAAATAATACGTAAAAACCACATAGACTTAATTGATCTGAATCAATTTATTTCGGCATATACCTACCAGCCTGTTTGTAACTCTATTTACTAGCCTACTGATTCTGACAATAGCTCCATAGCAAAGCGTACAGTTGGTCTATTCTTGTGAATTATTGTTTTTCTCTTCCAACGCACTGACCGAGATTGACTCAAGCTGATAGCAGCAGGTTACCAGTGATCCCAACGCTTCATAGCAAACAGGAGCGACCGTTTAACCCGCTGTTACCGAGCTGCTTTTTGACCTGTTATTCCCTTTCCGGAGCCACCCTCATGATCAAAAGTACTTTCGGTACGCTGCAAAAAATTGGCAGAGCGTTAATGCTGCCAGTTGCCGTACTGCCTGTAGCCGGGATTCTCCTGGGCGTCGGCAGCGCGGGGTTTTCATTTATACCGGATCTGATTTCCAGCATTATGGCTCAGGCCGGTGGTGCCGTATTCAGCAATCTTCCCCTAATTTTTGCCATTGGTACGGCTATCGGGCTTACTGAGAACGACGGCGTCTCTTCCGTGGCTGCCGTCGTTGGCTTTGTCATTATGCTCGGCACCATGGGTATCATGGCCAACCACCTTGGCTTTGAGCCTGCCTCCGTGATGGGCATCGACACCATTGATACCGGAGTTTTTGGCGGCATCATTGTCGGTATTCTGGCTTCGATGATGTTTAACCGGTACTACAAGATTCAGTTACCGGACTACTTGGGCTTCTTTGCTGGCAAGCGTTTTGTCCCTATAGCCACAGGCATTGGTGCCATTTTCCTGGGTATTCTGCTCAGCTTTATCTGGCCTCCGATTCAGTTGGTGATCAATGATTTTTCCCAATGGTCAGTGACTGAGAATCCGGAAGCTGCGGGGTTTGTGTATGGCTTTGTCGAGAGACTGCTCATCCCCTTTGGCCTGCACCATATCTGGAATGTCCCTTTCCAGATGGAGATGGGTGAATTTATTGATGAATCCGGCACGGTATTTAATGGCGATATTGCCCGCTTCTTTGCCGGAGACCCAACAGCAGGCTTTCTCGCCGGTGGCTATCTGTTCAAAATGTTCGGCCTGCCAGCTGCAGCCATTGCCATGTGGCATTGTGCAAAACCCGAAAACAGAGCAAAGGCTGGCGGCATCATGCTCTCAGCAGCTCTCACCTCGGTGTTGACTGGTATCACAGAGCCTATTGAGTTTTCTTTCCTGTTTGTCGCCCCGCTGCTCTACGGTATTCATGCGCTGCTGGCGGGTATGGCTTACGCTATCACCAACTATCTCGACATCAAGATGGCCATGTCCTTTTCCAATGGCCTGATCGACTATGTGCTCTATTTTGGGATTGCCACCAAACCTGTATGGATCATTATTCTCGGGACACTCTATGCAGTACTTTACTATGTCATTTTCCGGGTACTGATCCTGGCACTTAACCTGAAAACACCCGGACGTGAAGATGAAAGCGAAACTGAAACTGGCGTTGAATCATCCAGTGAGCTGGCCGTTAACCTGGTTAAAGCGTTTGGAGGCAAAGGCAATATCAAAAATCTTGACGCCTGTATTACCCGGCTTAGAGTCACTGTCAACAATACAGAAGATGTGGATGTTGATCGAATCAAACAGCTGGGAGCAACGGCAGTTGTCGTGGTAGGTCAAAATATGCAGGCGATCTTCGGACCACGCTCAGACAATATTCGCACGGAGATGCAGGAAGCGATGAAGAATATGTAGGAAACAGCGGAAAGGCCCCCCATCCATGGGGGCCTCCATTTCCAGTTACTTCATATACACAGTCAACAGAGTATCAGTCCCAGCCTGCACATTCCCACTGGACTTTTCCAGATGACTGACATCATCCATATTGGAAATCACTATGGGGGTTACAATACTTCTCGCCTTTTCTTTCAGAAGAGTGAGATCGACTTCAACGACAGGGTCGCCCGCTTTAATCTGCTGCCCTTCTTTCGCTATTCGTTTAAAGCCCTCTCCTTTCAGCTCCACGGTATCAATGCCAAAATGGACAAACAGCTCAACACCTGAAGGGGTTTCCATACTGAACGCATGATTGGTTTCAAAGATCTTGCCAATGACACCGTCACAGGGCGCTACCATTACATTTCCGGTTGGGTCAATTGCCAGACCATCTCCCACTACCTTATCGGCAAACACTGGATCTGGAACGTCCTCTATGGGAACAATCTTTCCCGTCAAAGGTGCCTTCAGGACCGTTCCCTCATTTGAGTTAAAACCCAGACTTTTTTTGAGAGAGTCAAAGATACCCATAACTGTTACCTGCGGCTGTTACAACAATCTTCTATGAAGCTTGCTCAAACCTGAAATGAGGCAACTTCACAGATGCGGGACCGGTCAAAAAGAAATACCGGCAGGGAGGAAAGAAAAAAGCCTCATTTTCAGAGGCTTTTCCGTCTTAAAGAACTTTAGTCATCTGCTGGTCAGCATTCAACATCGAATCAGACTGAAACGATTTGAGCCACTTTCATCAGATGGTTATCAATCTGGTTGTGTTTGCTGATTGCTCTTTCCAGTGGAGTTTTAACAACCTGCTGGTCACGAACACCCACCATAATACCACTATCGCCATTACGGAGGGCTTCTACAGAGGCAACACCAAGGCGGCTGGCCAGAACACGGTCAAAACAGGTAGGCTTACCACCGCGCTGGATATGCCCCAGAACCGTAACCTTCACTTCGTACTCAGGGAACTTCTCTTCCACTGCACGGGAGAGCTCAAAAACACCACCGCTGCGATCGCCTTCAGCGACCACGATAATACTGGAAGTTTTGCCAGCACGACCGCTCTTCTGCAGAGATTCCATAAACAGTTCAACCGTCTTTTCCTGCTCAGGAATCAGGATATCCTCCGCACCGGAAGCAATCCCCGTGTTTAGAGCAATAAAGCCGGCATCACGGCCCATTACTTCAATGAAGAACAGCCGGTTATGAGAAGTCGCTGTATCGCGAATCTTATCAATGGCTTCTACAACGGTATTCAGCGCCGTGTCATAACCAATGGTGAAATCGGTACCGTAGATATCATTATCGATGGTACCGGGCACACCAATACAGGGCAGACCATGCTCTTCTTCCAGCAGCATGGCACCAGTAAATGAACCATCACCACCGATAACCACCAGACCATCAAGCTCAGCTGCCCGGGCATTTTCGTAGGCCTTAATACGGCCTTCTTTGGTCCGGAATTCCTGACAGCGCGCTGACTTCAGGAAAGTACCACCCAGGTTGATGATATTGGCAACCGTACGGGCATCGGCTACTTCCATACGGTTTTCAATCAGCCCTTTATAACCTTCCTGAATGACAACTGGCACAATACCGTAGTAAATACAGGCACGAACAGTCGCACGGATGGCCGCATTCATACCGGGAGCATCTCCCCCGGAGGTCAAAACACCGACTCGCTTTAATTCGGTCATGCCAGGCTATTCTCCTTCCAAGTGCCTAAATGCTTGTAAAGCAATTAGAAATAATTAGTTAGGTTCTGTTGACTCAAACCAGACGCCGCTCACATTCACTGTCAACAGCGTCTGAAGCAGGGATCAGCTTACGCTGATAATCTGCATGGTATTGGTTCCACCTTCGATTTCCTGACTTTCGCCTTTGGTCAAAATGATCTTGTCGCCTACTTCCAGAAGACCACGCTGCTTAAGGACATTAATTGCACGTCCATTAACTTCCGAGCCATACTCGGTACCGCTGTCAAAAGCCACCGCTTCAACGCCACGGTACAAAGCCACACGACGCTCAGTCGTCTCATATCGGGTCATGGCAAAAATCGGCAGGCTAGTATTAATTCTGGACATCCACAGTGGCGTAGAACCGGTTTTGGTCAGACAGACAATCGCCTTGATATCATCTTGATGGTTAGCTGCAAACATCGTTGCCTGAGCGATGGCTTCATCAACATGCTCAAACTTACCAATGCGACGCTCCGTCATGTATTCAACAGACTGTTTCTCTGCACCAAGACAAATACTGCTCATGGCTTTAACGACTTCATCCGGGCGCTTACCAGTTGCCGTTTCACCGGACAACATCACTGCGTCAGTACCGTCAAGTACCGCATTGGCCACGTCAAAAACTTCTGCACGGGTTGGCTGAGTGTTGTGAATCATGGACTCCATCATCTGAGTCGCTGTAATGACCGGCTTATTCAAACGACGAGCTTCATTAATCATGTGCTTCTGGGCACCAATCAGCTCAGGGTCACCAATTTCAACACCCAGATCGCCCCGGGCAACCATCACGGCGTCCGATGCGGAAATAACTTCAGCCAGCAGTTCGTGGTCATTAACCACCTCAGCCCGCTCAATCTTGGACAGTATAGCGGCAGTTCCACCAGCTTCCCGGAGCAGGCGACGCGCCTCTTCAACATCACTGGCATGACGGACAAAAGATACCGCCAGATAATCCACTTCCAGCTCTGCAGCCAGAAGGATATCCTGCTTATCTTTCTCAGTTAACGCTGCAGCAGAAAGACCACCACCCTGAAGGTTAATGCCCTTGTTGTTAGACAGCTCACCTCCATTGATCGCTTTGGTTTTGATGCATGGGCCATCAATAGACACTACCTCGAGACTGATTCTTCCATCATCAAGAAGCAGCACATCACCAACTTTACAGTCATTTGGCAGGTCTTTATAACCGAGCCCCACCTGGGTTTCATCACCATCATCAATGGGAAGGCTAGCATCCAGGTTAAAGGTAGCACCATCAGGAAGGTGGATTTTGCCATTCTGGAAACGGCCAATACGGATCTTAGGCCCCTGCAAGTCACCCAGAATAGCAACCGGACGGTTCAGCCTGGCAGCAATTTCGCGAATGGTTTTGGCACGGGCTTTGTGATCTTCCAGATCACCGTGGGAGAAGTTAAGGCGAACAACGTTGACTCCAGCTTCGATCAGCTTTTGCAGTTGTTCTTCAGATTCAGTTGCGGGCCCCAGGGTTGCCACAATTTTTGTGCGTCTGAGCATGATAATCCTCTCGCTTGTGAACCCGCCGCTCTCGTGAGAGCTTTATGCCATCCCACAGGAGTCATTACAGCAAGCGACAGGCCTTAATGGATTAATGATGTGCACGGCAGCCGTTCACAACCTGTACACCTCTGCTCTGCAGGACAAATGTAATGTATTGAACGGAGTGCAAACAAAAGAAGAAAGTACCGTCAAAGTATAGGAGCCATCTTGCCCCGTAACACTGTCTTCTCTTTGTTTACCAACAGCCTGACATCCAGATATTAAATTACTTATCTCATTTATCGTAACCAACACAGGCCCGTTAACCGAGCCTGTGTTGAGATCACCTTTCAGAATGCCTTAAGCGTTCATAAGGGCCTTGGCAGTATCCAGCATACGGTTGGAGAAACCCCACTCGTTATCGTACCAGGACATAACCTTAACCAGGTTGCCCAGAACACGAGTCTGAGTAGCATCAAAGTTAGAAGAGTAAGGGCTGTGGTTAAAGTCCATGGAAACCAGTTCTTCATGGTTAACATGCAGAACAGCAGACATCGCAGGATTGGACTTGGCTGCAGCAATAATAATTTCGTTTACTTCTTCAACAGTCGTCTCACGAGCAGCAACGAAGCTCAGGTCAACCAGAGAAACGTTGATGGTCGGTACACGAACAGCCATGCCATCGAACTTGCCTTTCAGCTCAGGAACGACTTCACCTACTGCAGCAGCAGCGCCGGTAGCGGTTGGAATCATGTTCATGGCAGCTGCACGGGCACGGTACAGGTCAGAGTGGTATACATCGCTCAGACGCTGGTCGTTAGTGTATGCATGGATAGTAGTCATCAGACCCTTATCGATGCCCAGCGCATCATTCAGAGGCTTGGCAATAGGGGCCAGACAGTTAGTGGTGCAGGAAGCGTTAGAAATAACGGTCATGTCTGCAGTCAGAGTGTCGTGGTTCACACCGTAAACGATGGTAGCGTCAACGTTTGAGCCTGGAGCAGAAATGATAACTTTCTTGGCACCAGCATCCAGGTGTGGTTTGCAGGAATCCTTGGAACGGAAAACACCAGTACATTCAAAGACAACGTCAACGCCCAGCTCGCCCCATGGCAGCTTGGAAGGGTCACGCTCAGAGAACGTCTTGATTTCGTCACCGTTTACGAACAAAGCGCCTTCGCCTTCTTCAACCTGCGCGTTGAAACGGCCATGAACAGTGTCGTACTTGGTCAGGTGAGTATTGATTTTGGTGTCACCCAGATCATTAATGGCAACAATCTGGTATTCATCGCGACGGCCAGCTTCGTAGAGTGCGCGCAGTACGTTGCGACCGATACGGCCGTAGCCATTAATAGCAATCTTGATCATGATGTCTCCAATACCGTTAATCAAAGCGGAATTACCGCCCTGTCTCTAGTAAAAAGGATTTCATTAGCGAATGCAGCACAGTAAAAACACCTACAGCGGGTGCTCTCTCTGAATGATTGAAACAATAGTGCTCTATTTTCACAGCTACTATGGGAACACCACTCATAATAGTTAACTGTCATGCCCGCTTCTGTTATTTCCAGCTCTACCAAAAGCATCGTTTTGCAAATTGAAGTTTCTATAGATTCAGGCAACATGCTGAATCTTGAAGATAGTTTACAGCGTGCACTCAATGAAGCCGGGCAGCTTGGAACAAAAGAGTTATTGGGGCTATTTGAATCACCCAATAAAGAACCTATCGTCGTTAATCAGCAGAAGTGGAACTACAAAGGAAAGGTTCTTAAGCACTATGAAACCTTATACGGTCGTATACCTTTGGAGCGCTCCGTATATCAGGGTGTCAGAGGTGGCAGTACTCTGGCAGCACTTGATCTTCGTGCCGGTATTATTGGTTCAGCTACCCCCAAATTTGCCAAGTCTATCGCCTGGAAATACAGCCAGATGCCAGCGCCTGCGGTAAAAGAAGATTTTGAGACCAACCATCAAAGGACGCTTTCAAATTCTTATATCAAGCATTTATCGGACAGAGTAGGTGCATTAATTGAAGACCAGCAAGACACTCACTACCACCTTCCTCCACTAAAAGAGCCTGTTGAAACAATAGCCATTGGTCTGGATGGAACCTGCATGCTGCTTTGTGAAGAAGGCTGGAGGGAAGCCATGTGTGGGACATTGAGCCTATATTCTGCAGATGGAGACAGGCTCCACACGATATATACAGCCAGTTCGCCAGAGTATGGTAAACAAAGCTTTATGAGCAAGCTCGACGAGGAGATTGCAGATCTAAAACGACTCTACCCAAATGCCACATACATCGGGGTAGCTGACGGGGCTAGAGAAAACTGGAGTTATTTGAAACAACATACCTCTGGGCAGATACTCGATTTTTATCATGCATCTGAATATTTAGCTGGAGCAGCGGAAGCACTGTTTCCAACCAGTAAGGCGAAGCGACACCAGTGGCTTGAAGACAGGCTACATAGTTTGAAAAACAAGCGTGGAGCAGCCAAAAAAATCCTTCAGGAAATTGAATCAGCCGAGCTCCCGAAAAAGACAATCGCACTGACAGAGAAGCGCTACAAAGCTGTGAGCTATTTTACAAACAATCACCAGTTAATGAATTATCATCAGGCGCTTAAACGCCATTGGCCAATAGGTTCAGGAGTTACTGAAGCGGCTTGTAAGACTCTGGTAAAGCAACGATTATGTGGTTCTGGAATGAGGTGGAAAGCAACAGGAGCGGAAGTGCTTTTGACAACAAGAGCACTGATCCAGAGTAAGGGGCGCTGGGAACAACTTTGGTCTGAGTTCATGACTGGAAAGGTTGAAGCTAACCTATGAGTCAGTTATCAAATTGAGAGAGCACCCGTTGGGTTTCGTTTTGTCAATAATGATAGAACACAGCCCCCGATTCGGATGGTAACTGGCTACCATAGCGATCAAAAAGAATGGTTTATTAGCAGGGCATCAACGTTTGGCGTATTTTCTCTCTTGTCTTTAGGTCTGGTGGTGAATGCGCGCTATAGAAATTACTCTGCAATATTCTTTGGCTTGCTGCTTCTTGGGGTTGAAATTCGGACTGGAGAGCTTCAATCATTAATAAGGGAGGTATTTCCAAACGAGCTTCAGTTTAATCCGCTTTTTCAGGGGAGTCATTTATTAAATACTTTGAGGTCTTCTGAGGAGGTGGAGTGACATGTTGTTCCATGGTACCAATTATTGATTTACCGTTAAGCCCTGTATCTCAATAAACCGGTTCTGGCTGGTGTGGCTTTGTGCTGTTCGGTTTTTAGGCGCGACCTTTGGCCACTTTCTTTCCTTTTTGAACGATGCTTTTGCTTGGCATGTGTTGCTCTGGCGATGGTGGTGGGCTGTTATGGGGAGATAAGCCATTAGTTTTCGAAGAGGCGGCATGTCTGATTTGGTAAGGTTCTTGAGTAAAGGGCTTTATTTCCTCTTGCCAAACGGTATAATACCGCTCCCGTTTCCCGATTGAGCGCCCAATGTTTTGAACAGGCCGGTATTGCTGATCTGGGGCTATTAGCCTGGCTCTTGCCCAGCAGGGAACGGCCATGTAGGAACAGGTATCGCGTCAGCGGTATCATAGAGGCGAATTTAATGAAAACTTTTAGTGCTAAGCCAGAAACCGTAAAACGTGACTGGTTCGTAGTTGATGCCGAAGGCAAAACGCTGGGTCGTCTGGCAACAGAAATCGCTCTGCGTCTGCGCGGCAAGCATAAGCCGGAGTTCACTCCTCATGTGGATACTGGCGATTACATCGTTGTAGTAAACGCCGAGAAAGTACGTGTTACCGGACGTAAGTCTACTGACAAGATGTACCACCGCCACACCGGTTACATCGGCGGCCTGAAGTCCATGAGCTTTGATAAGCTGATCGGACACAAGCCTGAGCTGGTAATCGAACTGGCTGTTAAGGGGATGCTGCCCAAGAATGCTCTGGGTCGTGCCATGTACAGCAAGCTGAAGGTTTATGCTGGAAGCGAGCACCCACATGCTGCTCAGCAGCCTCAGCAACTGGAAATCTAATCAGGGGTGGTTATGTCTGTAACTCAATACTACGGAACTGGACGTCGTAAGTCCTCAACCGCACGTGTTTTTCTGAGAGCTGGTTCTGGCAGTATTACTGTCAATGGCCGTACTCTTGATGAATACTTCGGTCGTGAAACTGCTCGAATGGTAGTTCGTCAGCCACTGGAACTGACTGAGCTGACTGAAAAGTTCGACATCAAGATCACTGTATCTGGTGGCGGCGGTTCTGGTCAGGCTGGTGCTATCCGTCACGGTATCACCCGCGCGCTGATGCAGTACGATGAGACTCTGCGCTCTCCTCTGCGTAAGGCTGGCTACGTTACCCGTGACGCTCGTGAAGTTGAGCGTAAGAAAGTGGGTCTGCGTAAAGCTCGTAAGCGTCCACAGTTCTCCAAGCGCTGATATTGTGCTCAAACAGTCTGCCGGTTTTTCCAGCAGGCTGTTGGACTACTGGAAAACTTCCCTTTATGCCTCTTTCGGGAGAGCGTATCGGGAAGTTTTTTTATGTCTGAAGAATTTGTTAAAAAACGTATGCCCTGTTTTCTCTATGGGCATTTTTTTTATGCGCTAAAACCAGTATCATTACGCACTGCCGCTTATGTGGGTAAGTATAATGCGATGCGGCTTTATTGTTGGGGGTTGATTGCAGCTGTCAGTGTTGCCCTTTTAGGGTGCAGGTGGTTCTGCGAGAGAGCTTTTGAGTCTATCTTTTTGTGAGACGGCTTAACAAAAGCCCTGTTTCAGAAGTAAATCTGTTATCATGTCTGATGTCTTTTGTTTGGTTTTGTGATGAACGGACTGTGATAGACGGCATCCTGCCAATAATAAAGTTTGGGGTTCAAAAACGGAAAGCCGGTTTAATAATCGATTGGAAGTTTACTGAGTTCCTGGCTGGGGGTCTGAGGAGACCTCAGTTATCACACCCATGAACAAAAAGAAGTCATTGGGCATTCAGCCCGGATGGGGAGAGTAGGTTAATGAGTGACAACGGCGTAAACAAAGGCCGGCGCCGCTTTCTCGTGGCAGCGACTTCGGTGGTGGGGGCTGCCGGGGCTGTAGGGGTTGCTACGCCTTTTCTGAAGTCGTGGAACCCGAGTGCAAAAGCAAAAGCTGCCGGTGCACCTGTCAAAGTCAATTTAAGTAAGCTGGAACCTGGTCAGCAGGTTGTCTATGAATGGCGGGGTAAACCAGTCTTTGTACTGCGCCGTACCAAAGACATGCTTAATGAACTGCCATCACAGGATGGTCGTTTGCGCGACCCTAAATCCGAAAACTCGGATCAGCCTGAGTATGCCACCAATCCTTACCGTTCACGCACGGAAGACGTTTTAGTACTGGTCGGTTTGTGTACCCACCTTGGGTGTTCTCCAAAATATCTGCCGGAAGTCAAACCCATGGAGTTTGATGCCAACTGGAAGGGTGGGTATTTCTGCCCCTGTCATGGTTCGCGATTCGATCTGGCTGGTCGTGTGTATAAAGGAGTGCCCGCCCCAACGAATCTGGTCGTGCCACCTTACTCCTTTGAAGGCGATGATATTCTGATTATCGGTAAAGATGAGGAGAATGCGTGATGGGAAATAAAATAATGGATTGGGTTGATGCCCGACTTCCCGTCACCCAGGCGTGGGAGAAGCATCTCAGCAAATATTATGCGTCCAAAAATTTCAACTTCTGGTATTTTTTTGGTTCTTTGGCCCTGCTGGTCCTGGTTAACCAGATCCTGACCGGTATCTGGCTGACCATGAGTTATGTGCCCAGTGCTGAAGCGGCTTTTGCTTCTGTTGAGTACATCATGCGGGATGTGGAATATGGCTGGTTGATCCGCTATATGCATTCTACCGGCGCATCCATGTTCTTTGTGGTTATTTACTTCCACATGTTTCGTGGTCTTCTCTATGGATCCTACAAAGCTCCACGGGAGTTGATCTGGATCTTTGGTATGGCAATCTACCTGGCGCTGATGGGGGAGGCCTTTATGGGTTACCTGTTGCCCTGGGGGCAGATGTCCTACTGGGGTGCCCAGGTTATTATTTCCCTGTTTGGAGCTATTCCGGTTATTGGTCCGGATCTTCAACAGTGGATTCGTGGTGACTTCCTGATCTCCGGTATTACCCTTAACCGCTTCTTTGCGCTGCATGTCATAGCGCTACCGATCGTTATTCTCGGCCTGGTTGTTCTGCATATCCTGGCGCTGCATGAAGTCGGCTCAAACAATCCGGATGGTATTGAAATCAAGAAAAATAAAGGGCCTGACGGTGTGCCTCTCGATGGTATCGCTTTCCACCCCTACTACACCGTTAAAGATATTGTGGGTGTTGTGGTCTTCCTGTTCGTCTTCTGTGGAATTATTTTCTTCTTCCCTGAGATGGGCGGGTTTTTCCTTGAGCATGCCAACTTTGAACCGGCTAACGGCCTGAAGACGCCAGAGCATATTGCACCAGTATGGTATTTTGGGGCGTTCTACTCCATCCTCCGGGCGATTACCTTTGATATTGGGCCAATCGACTCCAAGCTGGGTGGTGTGATAGCCATGGGTGGTGCAATTGCTATTCTCTTTGTTCTGCCATGGCTGGATCGCAGCCCGGTTAGATCATGGCGCTATAAGGGTATTATCAGCAGAACCAGCATTGTGGTGTTTGCCTTTGTCTTTATTCTACTGACTTGGCTTGGAACGCAGCCGGCTACTGAGACTTACACGCTCATTGCCCAGATTTGTACGCTGATTTACTTTGCGTTCTTCCTGTTGATGCCTTTCTACACTCGATGGGAGAAGACCAAACCTGTACCGGAGAGGGTGACCGGCTAATGAAAAGAATAATACTGACCATTAAGTTGTTTCTGGTTTCGGTGCTGTTTTCATCGTTGGCAGCAGCAGCAGCAGCCGGTGGGGGCTACCCTCTTGATGAGGCCAATGTGGATCCTTCTGACAAGGCTTCACTGCAACGGGGGGCGAAATATTACCAGAACTTTTGTGCAGGCTGCCATGCCACCCAGTACCAGCGCTATGAGCGTGTAGCGGACGATCTGGGTATTCCTCATGATCTGATGATGGAAAATCTGGTATTTGATAAGTCGGCCAAGATTGGTGACTTGATGCACAACAGTATGGATCCAAAGGAGGCAAAAGTCTGGTTTGGTGCGGCGCCTCCAGACCTGACGCTGGTGTCCCGTGTTAAAGGTGGGCCTGACTGGTTGTATACCTACCTCAGAACTTTTTATGAAGACCCAAGCCGCCCTTATGGGGTGAATAATAAGGTCTTCCCGGATGTTGGTATGCCTCATGTGCTTCTGGAGCTTCAGGGGGTGCAAATCGACAATTGTGGTGATACAGACCCAACGGCTCGTGACCCGCTGACCGGAGACAAAATCTGTGGCCTGACGATTGATCCTGAGCGCAAGGGGAGTATGACGCCAGCTGAATACGATCAAATGGCCTATGATCTGACCAACTTCCTTGCATATTCTGCGGAGCCAATGCAAGAGCAACGTAAGCAGCTGGGTATTTATGTATTCCTGTTCCTGGCGGTATTCCTTGTGTTTGCCTATCTGCTCAAGCGCGAATTCTGGAAGGATGTTCATTAATTAATAGTCGCCGTCATCGGCTGTCTAAATTATAAAGCCCACAAGAAGCTTCTTCTTTGTGGGCTTTATGCGTTTTGTGGTTGTAAAAAAATCCTTTGCTTAGTTTCATCTCTGGCTGTCAGTAGAAGGGATTGCTAAGATTCCAGTTTTCTGTATCTCCCTCTGGTATTTAAGACTATGAGTAAATCACTTCGTGATCAGCTGATAAAGGCTGGTCTCGCGACCAAGCAGCAGGCATTACAGGCGAAAACCAGTAATAAGAAAAAGAAAAAGCAGGCCGCCAAGTCCGGTGAAATGACCGATCAGGAAAAGCGCCGTATTGAACTTGAGAAAGAAAGGCAGGCTCAGGCTGAGAAAGATCGTGAGCGGAATCGACAGCTTGAGGATGAGCGTCAGCGTAAGGCGCTGGATGCTCAGGTTCGTCAGCTGATTGAAACAAATCGGTTGTCCCGTGATGGGGGTGAAGCAGAATATAAGTTTGTTTATGAAAATAAAATTAAGAAACTGTATGTTACTGATGAGCAGCTGACCAAGTTGGAAAGAGGGTTGCTGGCTCTGGCTGTTCTGGGTGAGGATTTCCTGGTTATTCCTGCCCCGGTGGCCAGTAAGATTGCAGAGCGTAAGCCTGAAGCGATTGTCATGCAGAATGATAAGTCTGGCGATTTGACTGAGGAAGAAGAAGATTGGTACGCGGATTATCAGATTCCGGATGACCTGATGTGGTAACGGGGGCTAACCCCCCGTTCAATAATGCGTTCTCATGATGTCAATTAATGCAGGAGAACCATTGCAGGAAGCGTTGTCTAACGAATTAGTCAACAGTAGCCAGGGCTTCAATTTCTACTTTCACATCTTTTGGCAGGCGGGCGACTTCAACCAGGCTACGGGCAGGGAAGGGTACTTTGAAGTACTGTTTGTAGACTTCGTTGATATTGCTGAACTCATCCATATCACGAACGAATACGGTGACTTTTTTCACCCGGTTCATGCCGCTGCCTGCAGCTTCCAATACCGCTTTCAGGTTTTTCAGACACTGATGAGCCTGCTCTTTGGTGTCTTCGGAGACTTCTCCGGTTTCCGGATCGATAGGCAGCTGGCCTGATGTGAATACCAGGTTGCCAAAGCGCATGCCCTGAGAGTATGGGCCGATCGCTGGAGGAGCGTCAGGGGTTTCGATCACTTTTTCCATGATAATTAAGCCAGTTTGTTTAGGGAAAGGGGCGAAATTCTAGAGATGTGGAGTGTGTTTGTCATCGGATCAAAGTCAATGAATGGGTATGTTTGGGTATAAATACTTAAATTGATCGAATCAGTATTATAGATAGATAAGAGAAGAAGGTTGTGCGAAGTGGGCAATATGTTGGTAGCACAACGGCCAAAGTGAATGTGGGAGGCAGTTGTGCCGCTAATGGGTTCTATTTCTGGCCCCATTTTGAAAAATATTTAATCGCTAGCTGCTTCTTTTGAGGCTGGTTTTGTAATTCCAGTGGTAATTGTGTCTTTTCTCAGGTCAAAACACCCTTGTACATCAGGGCTGCTAAGTGGGCCGGAGCAGAGTGAAAATATGTTGGCTTTGTTGGCATCAATTGCCTGGCCAGCACCAATGTTGGTGATGAAAACCTGATTTTTTAAGTCGGCTCCGTACTCTGATTGCAGTTGGGATATCTCATCTTCAATCACTTGAAGGGGGTTTTCAATGTCAGGATGCTCGGATGCACTGGTTTTAAACGTACCTGGCGGTTGTATAATGTAGATTGCTCCGACTTCGTCTGGCCTTAGCTCTTGTATCTGCTTCATTGGTGCATTGATAAAATGGGTCTTATCTTGCATTACAAATGCGTTATATTTTTCCCGGTTTAGGGGTGGGCGCTTTAGAAAGCCTGATTCAGGATAAAATGAATAAACCTTAACATTGGATCCAAGCTGTATTAGTTGAGGGACAGTAGTACAACGACCTAATACGGTGTGAAGCCTAACGGGATCATTTTGCACTTCTTCAGAAATTGCTCCGTGCCATGTTGCTCTATTATTGGGGTCTATTGATAGCGGTGTTATTGTTTTTGGGGTGATAAAGACGACTGTGATTTTCCAGTTGTCCAGGCTTTTGTCATGGTATTGTTTAATTAATGCTTCTTCGTATTTCAGCTGATAGCCAACCACTGCCGGTCGAGCCGTCTCATCGTTTTTAGGATATTCCTTCTTTCTTTGTTGTGAAAGTGCTGTGACTTCTTTTTTGAAACTGGCTTTCTGTTCGTGATTTAAATGATCCTCTTTATCTAAGTCAATCAAATGCAGTATTTTTTGTTGTATAGAGTCTGATATCAGCACGGAATTAGTTGAGTTTATTTTATGGGAACGTTGAGTGGTACAGCTTGATAGAAGAAAAAAAACCGAGATTAAAGATAAAGCTGGAAGCTTAAGGTTCATGGTAAAAATTTCTCATTTCATAGACTTATAGGCAAGGCTAGCTCTATTTTTGAGATCTTTAATCTGTATTCGTTATGAAAGAATAATATTTAAATTCTATTCTGTAATTGATAATTTTAAGCTACCTAGGCTTTAAATATTAACTGAATGCATCTAGCTACTGCCATTGTGGCTTGTTCATGATGAGCCAGTATTTAAAGAATTGGAAGATGGTTATGGGGTTGTCTTGCTGACTGCCACCACAGGTTTGATATGCACGCTTGACTTCGTTTAATACTTCAGCAAATGCTACAGCTGCGCTGAGCTCTATAAGGCTGGCAGGATCATTTTGTGTTAATGCTCTATCTATAACACCACGATCGGCAAGATGCTTATTTTGAATTGTCTGAGACAATCTCTCCACATCGGCTTGCCGCTGCTCAGGCGTTTTCTTCAAGAAGTTGTGAGCAGCAAAAGTTGTTCTGTCGATTAGCTCGCAAAGTAATGGAGTAATGTCAAGATAACGTGTTCTATCTTGATTATCTGTTACGGTGTTAAACCAAACGTGTGAAGACGTGTTTGGGTGTTGCTCACTCATCAATTGTTTAATTTCCTGAGGCCAACTAGCTTGTAATATAAAAAATGATTTAGTCAAAAGTGCTTTGGCAAATTGTCCTGGTTGAGAATGAGTGCCTTGCTTTTCATGCAACTCTCGGCTTTTTTGATCAATTAGACGTAATTTGTCTCTAGCTTCGTCTAACTGTGTCATGTAAGTTGATTGACGTCTTGTGTCATTCAGGACTTCTTGCGATATTTTTTGATCGGCTGCGGAAGATAGTCGCTTCAGCTCATCTTGAAACGTCTTGCATTCTCCAGTGAAGCTGATTTTCCTTGGGATCCTTGGAGTATAAGTATCGTATTCACATACCCTGGCACGACGAGCCTCTATGTCGGCAAACTCCATTGCAAAGTAGGAGTCGGGATGTTCATTTTTTAAGATGATGGTCTGATAGTCAGAAATATCAACCTTGTAACCTCCCCAGATGCAGGCAGAGGCGGTCTGCAAGGATGCAGAGAGTCCACTCAATACTCGAATAGCAAAATAGTTGGAATCACTATTATGGTACGCATGGGAAAATGCTCCGAAAATGCCGAGAGAGTCCATTGATATACCCCTGAATAGTGTTCTTTTGTTTGGTTGATTTCTGGTTATAGACCGGTATTCATGATCGAAGTTCAAAAAACACTACTCATCCGGTGGTTAATTTATCCTGATCGTTACGAGTGGTTTCCTTGGGGAGGGGGGCTATTTTGATTAGGAAATAGCTATGAAATACCACTATTCACTCTATTTATCTCAAATGAAACGTCACTACTAAACGGCTTCTTTTGATTTTTAGTGAGGTCGTGTTTATGAATACAGGCTGCACCGCAATTTAAGCCAGTAAGCATCGGATCAGTTGAGATACCAACCTGCTTTTGTATTTTCTTTTATTTAATAACAGCCATAGCTGCCTTTTCATCGGCTGCTTTGGAAAGGGGAGCCGAACCAGCTCACCTTGTATCAGTTCATTGGCAATGCAGAGCTCAGATAGGCAGCTAATCCCAATGCCTGAACGCACCATGCTCTTGATGGCCTCAGTCTGGTTAAGCTCCATCTTCAGATGCCTTTGCCGTAAATACTGACCAATATGAAGCTCAAACAGCATACGAGTGCCTGATCCTGGCTCTCGCAGTATCCATTCTGTTTGCTCAAGGTTTTCAATAGTTACCGCTTTGCTTTTTGCCAGAGGGTGTTCGCTGCTGCAAAAGAGAACCAGATGATCCTCTCGCCAGGGAATCGTTTCAATGCCAGGGTGCTGGCAGGGGCCTTCCACACAGGCCAGGTCGATCTCCAGTGATGCCAGCTTTTCAATGATGGTGGTGGTGTTGTGAATGTCCAGTTCTACGGTGATTTCTGGATGGTTTCTTTCAAACCGGGCAAGCTCTTCCGGTAAGAGGTAGTTGCCGATGGTGGTACTGGCACCAATCGTCACTTTGCCACTGTGGTGGTCGCTGTTATTGAACAGTCGTGAGATCTCTTCGCTGCGATCGAGTAACTCGCAGGCAAGAGGCAGGAGCCTCTTTCCTTCTGAGTTCAGGATAAGTCGATTGCCTGCGCGGTCAAACAGTTGGCAGCTTAAGTGCTTTTCCAATTCAGACAGAGCCATGCTGGTTGCTGGCTGTGATAGATATAACTGGCGTGCAGCCAGTTGAACCTGGCCGAGAGTCGCTATGGCCCTGAATACCTGCAGTTGTCTTAATGTTATATGCACGCTATTGCCGCCCGGCTTGCCTGATTATCTTATTGAACTCTATAGAGTATAAGTAAAACTGAATCTATCTATCCATAAGTTTGATTTTTCTTATTTTTAGTTGGGTTATATCTTTATTCCAACTATTTTCTGGAGATGAGTACAAGTGGCCGTTGTCAGTCAGTTAGAAGATGGCTTGCAGATGCATAAAACCGATTTGAGTGTCCGTCTCAGGAAGGTGCCAACTCCGCTGGGAGGCCTGGCGCTGGGTATTGCCAGTTTGGGAGCGGTCTGGGCACTAGTGCTGCCCGGCTTTGCCGAATGGTTTAAGTTGTCATCGGCACTGGTGGCCAGTGTGCTGGTTTTGGCCATTATTCTGAAATTTATGAGCAATCCTGACCTGTTTCGGGAGGATCTTGCTCACCCTGTGGTCAGCAGTGTGATGCCAACCTGTGCGATGGCCAGTATGGTGATTGCGCAATCTTTGTTGTCATTGGCACCTGCTTTTGCCAAAGGACTCTGGTTGATGGCTGTTGTTGCTCATCTCCTTTTATTTGTAGGGTTTACGGTTCACAGATTTATTGATTTCCATTTACACCATATGGTTCCAAGCTGGTTTGTCCCGCCGGTGGGTATTATTGTGACGGCAGTAACCAGTGCGGGTATGGGGCATGAAAAACTGGTCTTTACGTTGTTTGTTTTTGGACTTTGCTGCTACTTCATAAAGCTGCCAGTGATGCTGTATCGCCTGATTTTCAGAGAGGCGATTCCTGATGCGGCGCTGCCTACATTTGCCATTATGGCGGCACCGGCGAGCCTCTCTCTGGCAGGTTATCTGTCCATAACTAACCAGCCAAATTACTTACTGGTTGCAGTCCTGCTGCCATTGGCTATTTTTATGACGAGTCTGGTCTATGTTGCGTTTGTCCGTCTACTGCGCCTGCCGTTTTCACCTGGATATGCGGCTTTCACATTTCCAATGGTGATTGGGGCTACAGCGTTGTTCAAGCTGGCGGATATACTTAATCAACAGGGCTATCAAAAAGTTTGTGATGTTATTAACAATCTGGCCGGTTTTGAACTTTTGGTGGCGACGGTGATCGTATTTTATGTTGCCCTCCGCTATCTCTGGTTTTACTTCTCACCTCGCCATCCCTGAGGTATGTCGAGACATGGACTGACCGGTCAATATGGCCATGGGTAAATTGAACTCATGGCCTTAAATGTCGAACTTATGATCCCTCTTTATTTCGGCATTTATTTATAAACGGAACAGGAAATGTCGGTAACACATTCTGGCGCTGGTCTCGCCATCCCCATGCTGATCTTCTGCGGCCTTTTCTTATTGGCGGCTATCTCAGCGATCCTTCTTAAAAAGCTGCGTTTTCCCTATACCATTGGACTGGTTGTGATCGGTATGGCCCTGGGGATAGCGGCTGAGTATTGTGAAATACTGGCTCCCATCCTCCGTCTTTCCCTGACCCACGACCTGATCATGTATGTTTTGCTGCCTGTGCTGGTTTTTGAGGCGGCCATCAATATAAAGCTGTCGGCTCTTATGAAAGAGCTAGTGCCTGTATTGATGCTGGCAATTCTGGGTGTGGTTCTGTCAACCCTAGTTGTTGGGGTGATTCTCGGTGAATTGACGCCTCTGACACTTGCCGGTGCACTGCTGTTTGGTGCGCTGATTTCGGCAACGGATCCGGTCGCCGTTATTGCGCTTTTTAAAGAGGTGAAAGCGCCTGAGCGGATGTCTCTGCTGATGGATGCCGAGAGTTTGTTTAATGACGCAACCGCGATTGTCATGTTTGGTATTGTTCTTTCGATTATTCAATCGGGAACCGGGCTGTCTGGTAACACTGTTTTTGCGGCTTTTATCGAGTTCTTCAGGGTTTTCTTTGGCGGAATTTTTGTCGGTACGGCCATGGGGGCGGGAATGCTGGTATTGCTCCGGTTATCCAGGGGGATGCCTTATGTTCACATTGCGCTGACAACCATTCTTGCCTTTTCCAGCTTTATCATCGCAGACCATGTCTTTGAAACCTCTGGTGTGATGTCAGTGATCGCTGCCGGGATTATCACTCGCAGCTATGGCCGCCGGGCTATGGCGGACTTTATGACATTGCGCCACCTTGATCCTTACTGGGAGTTTATGGCGTTTGTTGCCAATAGTTTTATTTTCCTGCTGTTAGGGTTAAGTGAGGACTTCCTGCTTCGGAATATTGAGCATCTCAGCATGTTCTATCCCACGCTGATCATTGCCATTGTGGCTGTGCTCCTGGCGCGCTTCCTGGTGGTATATCTGTTGCTGCCAGTCAGTAATTGGATTCCACTCAGTGGAAAGGTGGACAGTAGTTCAATGAAGGTGATGTTCTGGGGAGGGTTGAGAGGCGTTGTGCCGGTTGCCCTGATGCTGTCAATTCCGGACTCCATGCCTGAAAAGCGAATGATCATAGAAATGACGCTTGCTGTTATTCTTTTCTCACTGCTGATTCAGGGGACTACCATTGGCTGGTTGATGTCCCGTCTGGGGATAAAAAGGGAAGCTTGACTCTACTCAATTGAATCAATATTTGGGTGCTGCTGGGTCTCAGCCTTATAATACCTGTTTTGGCATTCTATCAGCCTGCTCCCATTCAGGCTCAGGTCTTATTGAGAAAGCAATTTCATGACTGTACGCACCCGTATTGCACCTTCCCCTACCGGCGATCCCCATGTCGGTACTGCTTATATTGCTCTGTTTAATCTGGCGTTTGCCAAGAGTCAGGGCGGCCAGTTTCTGCTGCGTATCGAAGATACCGACCAAACAAGAAGTACGCCAGAATCTGAGCAGCAGATTCTCGACTCCCTGCGCTGGCTTGGGTTGAATTGGGATGAAGGTCCTGATGTTGGTGGTCCGCATGGTCCTTATCGCCAAAGTGAGCGTCGTGAGATCTATGCTGAGCACGCTCATGTGCTGTTGAACAAAGGGCATGCTTTCCGCTGTTTCTGTTCATCTGAGCGTCTTGATGCCCTGCGTGCAGAGCAAATGGCCAATAAGCAGACGCCTGGGTATGATGGCCACTGCCTGCATCTTTCTGAAGATGAAGTCCAGGCCCGGCTGAATGCGGGTGAACCTCATGTGGTTCGAATGAAGGTGCCTGAGAGCGGCGTCTGCAAAGTGGATGATATGCTGCGTGGCACCATCGAGATTGACTGGTCTCAGGTGGATATGCAGGTACTGGTGAAAGCCGATGGCATGCCAACCTATCACCTGGCCAATGTTGTTGATGATCACCTGATGGAAATCACCCACGTTATTCGTGGTGAGGAATGGATTAACTCTGCACCCAAGCATCAGTTGCTGTATGAGTACTTTGGCTGGGATATGCCTGTGCTTTGTCATATGCCATTGCTGAGAAATCCTGACAAGAGCAAGTTGTCCAAGCGGAAGAACCCAACCTGTATTACTTACTATCGTGATATGGGCTATCTGCCAGAAGCGCTGTTGAACTACCTTGGTCGTATGGGGTGGTCCATGCCGGACGAGCGGGAGAAATTCAGCCTGGAAGAAATGCTGGCGGATTTTGATATCAAGCGGGTATCTCTGGGTGGTCCAATTTTTGACCAGGAAAAGCTCTCCTGGTTGAATGCCAGCTGGATCCGCGAAAATCTGACCACAGAGCAGTTTGCTGACCGCCTGCATCACTGGTTACTGAATCGTGACTACCTGATGAAGTTTCTGCCAATGGCGAAAGAGCGGGTTGAGCGACTGAGTGATTTTGCGCCCATTGCTGCCTTTATGTTCTCCGGTATGCTTGATCTGTCGTCTGAAGACTTTGCCCATAAAAAGCTGGAAGCGGGTGATGTTAAAAAGGTGCTGCAGTTCACTCTCTGGAAGCTGGAACAGCTGCGTCAGTGGCAGCGCGATCAGATTTTCTCTGAAATTAAAGGGCTTTCCAAAGCGATGGACATCAAACTGGGTGATTTTAATCATCCAATTTTTGTTGCTATTGCTGGTACGCCAAATTCCTGGTCTGTCATGGAGTCGATGGAGATCCTTGGACCGGACATGACACGTGCACGCCTTCGTCATGCTGTAGAGGTGTTGGGGGGCGTTTCCAAAAAAGAAGCTAAGCGTCTGGAAAAAGAGTTTGCAGCGCTCTAACCCAGCTTCTTTGCTCTGAGGCCGGTTGTGTACCGGCCTTTTTTATAGATGCATATATAACTGCACTATTATTTGAGCATAATTTTTATAAGCGACGCTTGACAGGATAGGGGGGCATCCATATCATTCGCCCTGCGTTTCGGGGGGCAAACAAAGAGTTCTTCGAAAGGCGCTAAAGCAGAAAGCAGTTGTTAAATACATTAAGTATTGTTGCTGCGAAAGTTTTGGGGCTATAGCTCAGCTGGGAGAGCGCAACACTGGCAGTGTTGAGGTCAGCGGTTCGATCCCGCTTAGCTCCACCATTTTATTGCGGGAATAGCTCAGTTGGTAGAGCGCAACCTTGCCAAGGTTGAGGTCGCGAGTTCGAACCTCGTTTCCCGCTCCAAATCTAGAACTTAAGTGATTTTTACATCATTTAAGTCAGAAGGATTGCGTCCCCTTCGTCTAGTGGCCTAGGACACCGCCCTTTCACGGCGGTAACAGGGGTTCGAGTCCCCTAGGGGACGCCACTTATTTACAAGGTTGGAAG
The DNA here is from genome assembly GCF_965196975.1 of Endozoicomonas sp. NCBI lineage: Bacteria > Pseudomonadati > Pseudomonadota > Gammaproteobacteria > Oceanospirillales > Endozoicomonadaceae > Endozoicomonas > Endozoicomonas sp. The sequence continues at coordinate 224,267 of NZ_OZ239981.1, read as the reverse complement.
AGCCTTTATAATCCATCTTCATTGCGGGAATGGCTCATTGGTAGAGCGCAACCTTGCTAAGGTTGAGGTCGCGCTTTTCTTGTGACAAGAACGAACCTCGTTTCTCGCTCAAAATCTAGAGCTTAAGTGGTTTTTATATCATTTAAGTCAGAAGGATTGCGTCCCCTTCGTCTAGTGGCCTAGGACACCGCCCTTTCACGGCGGTAACAGGGGTTCGAGTCCCCTAGGGGACGCCACTTATTCTCTTTATAGAGATAAAGGTTGGAAGAGCCTTTATAATCCATCTTCATTGCGGGAATAGCTCAGTTGGTAGAGCGCAACCTTGCCAAGGTTGAGGTCGCACTTTCTTGTGACGAGAATGAATCTCGTTTCCTGCTCCAAATCTAGAGCTTAAGTGATGTTTATATCATTTAGGTTAGAAGGATTGCGTCCCCTTCGTCTAGTGGCCTAGGACATCGCCCTTTCACGGCGGTAACAGGGGTTCGAGTCCCCTAGGGGACGCCACTTATTCTCTTTATAGAGAGAAAGGTTAGAAGAGCCTTTATAATCCATCTTCATTGCGGGAATAGCTCAGTTGGTAGAGCGCAACCTTGCCAAGGTTGAGGTCGCGAGTTCGAACCTCGTTTCCCGCTCCAAATCTAGAGCTTGAGTGATGTTTATATCATTTAAGTCAGAAGGATTGCGTCCCCTTCGTCTAGTGGCCTAGGACACCGCCCTTTCACGGCGGTAACAGGGGTTCGAGTCCCCTAGGGGACGCCACTTATTCTCTTCATAGAGAGCAAGAGATGAAGATCTCTTAAATCATCTTCATTGCGGGAATAGCTCAGTTGGTAGAGCGCAACCTTGCCAAGGTTGAGGTCGCGAGTTCGAACCTCGTTTCCCGCTCCAATTTCAAAGTGTTGTATTTGTTATAAAAAATGGCATAATGCGACAGGTTGATATGGGGCTATAGCTCAGCTGGGAGAGCGCAACACTGGCAGTGTTGAGGTCAGCGGTTCGATCCCGCTTAGCTCCACCAAACATCGTTTGATGTATGTGTCCCCTTCGTCTAGTGGCCTAGGACACCGCCCTTTCACGGCGGTAACAGGGGTTCGAGTCCCCTAGGGGACGCCACTATTACAGTTGTTGTGTGAACAGTGGTGTCCAGCTTTTTAAGCTGATGACTCAAATATGCGGGAATAGCTCAGTTGGTAGAGCGCAACCTTGCCAAGGTTGAGGTCGCGAGTTCGAACCTCGTTTCCCGCTCCAATAAAAAAACCAGTCGAATTGACTGGTTTTTTTATGTCTTGAATTTTCTACCCCTCCTCACTCTTTAATGTCTTCCGATTATTATGACTTTTGTTAGTGGTATCTCTTCCTGGGGTGGACAGGAAGAGTTTTGCTGGCAGGTTAGCTGACCTTGGGATTTAGCTCTCCAGAGTTGTAACGGAGGTACATGGCTTCCAGACTGCTGGTCGGGATTTTGCTTCCCTGGCCAGCACAACCAAATGCTTCATAGCGATGAATACAGATCTCTTTCATGGCTTGTGTAGAGGCTTTCAGGTACTTCCGAGGATCAAATTCCGATGGGTTTTCCTGCAGAAATCTGCGGATAGCACCGGTAGAAGCCAGGCGCAGGTCGGTATCAATGTTGACCTTGCGCACTCCATTTCGAATGCCTTCCTGAATTTGCTCAACCGGAACGCCATAGGTTTCCGGGATGGAGCCTCCATGGTCATTAATCACTTTCAGCCAGTCCTGTGGAACAGAAGAAGAGCCGTGCATCACCAGGTGAGTATTCGGGATGCGCTGGTGAATGGCGCGGATGCGGTCGATGGCTAGGATATCGCCCGTAGGAGGGCGGGTAAATTTGTAGGCGCCGTGACTGGTGCCGCAGGCAATGGCCAGGGCGTCCACGCCGGTCGCTTTTACAAAGTCAGCCGCTTCATCAGGGTCGGTCAGTAACTGGTCGTGAGACAGGGTTCCTTCAGCGCCGACACCGTCTTCTTCACCTGCCTGTCCGGTTTCCAGTGACCCCAGGCAGCCGAGCTCGCCCTCTACTGAAACACCGCAGGCGTGTGCCATATCCACGGTTCTACGGGTAACCTCAACATTGTATTCGTAGCTGGAGGGGGTTTTTCCATCCTCCATGAGTGAGCCGTCCATCATTACCGAGGTAAAACCAAGCTGGATGGATCGCTGGCATACTGCCGGGCTGGTGCCATGATCTTGATGCATGACTACCGGAATATCCGGGAATTCTTCGGTTGCCGCCAGGATGAGGTGGCGAAGGAAGGGGGCGCCGGCGTACTTTCTTGCCCCCGCAGAGGCTTGAACGATAACAGGAGAGTCGGTTTCATGCGCCGCTTCCATGATGGCGCGCATTTGTTCGAGGTTATTGACATTAAATGCCGGGATACCGTAGCCATTTTCTGCAGCATGATCCAGCATCTCGCGTAGGCTAATCAGGGCCATTACCCGCTCCGTTCAGTGAATTGAATGAAAGAGAGTATTATTGCCTCTGATTGTGCAACTATGCAAAGTTGTGTTGAATTTTGTTTTGAGAAGGAGGGGGGGGGGAGGACACCGGCGGCAGCCGGTGTCTGGTCTGAATTACAGTACGTCGATACTGTTCAGATCGTGATGAGCCTGTTCGAGACGGGAGATCATGGTCTCCTGACCGGCACGCAGCCATACGCGAGGATCGTAGAACTTTTTGTTTGGCTTGTCAGCACCTTCAGGGTTGCCCAGCTGGCCCTGCAGGTAAGCTTCGTTCTTCTTGTAGTAGTTCAGAACGCCTTCCCAGCATGCCCACTGGGTATCGGTGTCGATGTTCATCTTCACTACGCCGTAAGATACAGATTCGCGGATCTCTTCCAGGGTAGAGCCAGAACCGCCATGGAAGACGAAATTCAGAGACTTGGCTGGAATACCGAACTTCTCAGAGCAGTACTTCTGGGAGTTGTCCAGGATCTTTGGTGTCAGCTGAACGTTGCCTGGCTTGTACACGCCGTGAACGTTACCGAAAGAAGCAGCGATGGTGAAGCGGTGGCTGATCTTGCTCAGAATTTCGTAAGCATAGGCTACGTCTTCTGGCTGGGTGTACAGCATGGAGCTGTCCATGTGAGAGTTGTCTACACCGTCCTCTTCACCGCCCGTACAGCCCAGTTCGAATTCCAGTGTCATGTCCATCTTGGCCATACGCGTCAGGTATTCGGCGCAGGTAGCAATGTTTTCTTCCAGAGACTCTTCGGAGAGGTCGATCATGTGAGAAGAGAACAGTGGCTTGCCGTGTTGCTCGTAGAACTCTTCACCCGCAGTCAGCAGGGCGTCAATCCATGGCAGCAGCTTGCGTGCGGCATGGTCAGTGTGCAGGAGTACAGGGATGCCGTAAGCTTCTGCAACCGCGTGAACATATTTTGCGCCGGCAATGGCGCCCAGAGCGCCAGCAGGGTCAGTCTTAAGGCCTTTACCTGAAAAGTAGGAAGCGCCACCGTTAGAGAACTGAATGATGACTGGAGACTTGACTTTGGCAGCAGCTTCCAGAACTGCGTTGATTGAATCGGTACCAACAACGTTCACTGCTGGCAGTGCAAACTCACCGGCCTTGGCAGCTTCAAAGATTTTCTGAACGTCATCACCGGTAACGACGCCTGGCTTTACCAGGTCCAGGATTTTCTGGGACATGTGACTGATCCTTCCTCGATCAAGGGTTAACAGTGTGTTTTCAGTTTGAATGCTGTGTCTGGTCAGGATTTCTTTTCTTGTAGCCCAAGCTCAATGACGGGAAAGATCGAATCATCCATCGTTTTTTGAAGAGGGCTAAAAAATTCCGGCTTAGACACTTCAAATTCTTGCTAATGATACGGAAAGGTTACAACAGGTAAAGCCTTTTTCCTAATGAATAAAAAACTATGGCAGGGGAGTTTTATAACTGTTGTTTATTGTTGTTTGTTTCTGTTTTTGTTCGGTGCGATTGTGTTTTTCATACAGCCTGAATTTGAAAATGTTTTTTTTAGTTTATTGGTTTTTATTGAAGATAGCGTTTTTATAAGCTTTTCCTGAGATTAAATGTAGAAAAAAACATGTCAATGTATGAATGCTATTGATAAATTTTGATGCTCTTTTTGCAAAAAAAATCAATAGCGGTTTCTTGATTTGAATCAGTTTTTTTGTGGTTTAGAACTTACGCATTGACAGCTCTGATAAAAGATGGTCTCAGCCAGTCTTTACCATCAGAGAAGCTCTTAATGAAGTCCCAAATAGCATCCTTGAGCGCATCATTCTTAACGCGATAGATGCTACTGAGAGATTCAGATACTTTCTTGGCCTGAAGGCAGGCATACCCAAAGATAGAGGCAAAAATATGGTTCCTGACCTGCTGCTTTCCTCTCACCTGAAAGCGCTCAATACTGCAGAGTTGTTTCAGCGCCCGGTGATACTCTTCGATCGCCCAATGGTGCAGGTGAAGTTCATTAAAGCCTACCTGTGGTGATACCTCTGATCCAGCATGGGGTGTGTAGACGACGTAATGGCGCAGCTCGTTTTTTAGCCGCGTCCGGTACAAACGCACAGAACCAAAATTACGTAGCCAAACGGTTATTCCCTCTTCAGGAATCTCCAGGCTCTGCACTTGTTGGTAGTCACCCTTTTGGATAGAAACAGTACGGTTGCTTTTAACGGCAAACATAAAACCCAGACCGTTGTTTTTCACAGTCTTCAGGTTTGCGGCACTGCTATACCAGGAATCCCCCGTAACAAATGCAGGTCGTAAGCCCCATACAAGTACTTCTTTCAGCATCTCGAGAAAATAATCATTTTTGGACTTTCCGTCCGCAGAGTCATAGATAGGGTGCTCTCTCAATTTGATAACTGACTCATAGGTTAGCTTCAACCTTTCCAGTCATGAACTCAGACCAAAGTTGTTCCCAGCGCCCCTTACTCTGGATCAGTGCTCTTGTTGTCAAAAGCACTTCCGCTCCTGTTGCTTTCCACCTCATTCCAGAACCACATAATCGTTGCTTTACCAGAGTCTTACAAGCCGCTTCAGTAACTCCTGAACCTATTGGCCAATGGCGTTTAAGCGCCTGATGATAATTCATTAACTGGTGATTGTTTGTAAAATAGCTCACAGCTTTGTAGCGCTTCTCTGTCAGTGCGATTGTCTTTTTCGGGAGCTCGGCTGATTCAATTTCCTGAAGGATTTTTTTGGCTGCTCCACGCTTGTTTTTCAAACTATGTAGCCTGTCTTCAAGCCACTGGTGTCGCTTCGCCTTACTGGTTGGAAACAGTGCTTCCGCTGCTCCAGCTAAATATTCAGATGCATGATAAAAATCGAGTATCTGCCCAGAGGTATGTTGTTTCAAATAACTCCAGTTTTCTCTAGCCCCGTCAGCTACCCCGATGTATGTGGCATTTGGGTAGAGTCGTTTTAGATCTGCAATCTCCTCGTCGAGCTTGCTCATAAAGCTTTGTTTACCATACTCTGGCGAACTGGCTGTATATATCGTGTGGAGCCTGTCTCCATCTGCAGAATATAGGCTCAATGTCCCACACATGGCTTCCCTCCAGCCTTCTTCACAAAGCAGCATGCAGGTTCCATCCAGACCAATGGCTATTGTTTCAACAGGCTCTTTTAGTGGAGGAAGGTGGTAGTGAGTGTCTTGCTGGTCTTCAATTAATGCACCTACTCTGTCCGATAAATGCTTGATATAAGAATTTGAAAGCGTCCTTTGATGGTTGGTCTCAAAATCTTCTTTTACCGCAGGCGCTGGCATCTGGCTGTATTTCCAGGCGATAGACTTGGCAAATTTGGGGGTAGCTGAACCAATAATACCGGCACGAAGATCAAGTGCTGCCAGAGTACTGCCACCTCTGACACCCTGATATACGGAGCGCTCCAAAGGTATACGACCGTATAAGGTTTCATAGTGCTTAAGAACCTTTCCTTTGTAGTTCCACTTCTGCTGATTAACGACGATAGGTTCTTTATTGGGTGATTCAAATAGCCCCAATAACTCTTTTGTTCCAAGCTGCCCGGCTTCATTGAGTGCACGCTGTAAACTATCTTCAAGATTCAGCATGTTGCCTGAATCTATAGAAACTTCAATTTGCAAAACGATGCTTTTGGTAGAGCTGGAAATAACAGAAGCGGGCATGACAGTTAACTATTATGAGTGGTGTTCCCATAGTAGCTGTGAAAATAGAGCACTATTGTTTCAATCATTCAGAGAGAGCACCCCATAGATACGGAAATTGACAGGAAGGCTATAGCCTTTGATATCGGTGTAATAGAGCGTTATGAGATTAATGCCCTTGACGGCTTTATGATGCTTGCCCGAGTAATGATAGCCGATGAATGCCGTGTAGTTACTGTACGGCTTATCCAGCACCGTATCATCAACCGATAGCGTGCCCCCATCAAGAATCAGCCTTGCGGCTACTTCCATGAAAAGGTCATTGGGAGCAAAGTCTTCACGTTGTAGAAAACGGTTAACGCTGTGGTGTGACATATCTCCGATCTCACTAAGGCGAGTACAGGTTGCTGATTTCGGCTCACACAATAGAAACCCTGTATATTTCGGCAAATCACACCCAGCTGTTGTAGGTCTTGTTATCTTTCTACGCACGACGACATCCGCTATTTTTTGCTGATCTAGCAATTTTTACAGCTGCCTGTCAATGCGAAAGTCCTATGGTTTTCTTGTGTTGTAATGCTGAAAACAGCAAACGACATATACCTGAATTTAAAAAATAAATACGTTTAAATAATTTTGTGGAATAAAAGTTTTGCGACATTCGATAAATATTCAGTGGCTAATGCCTGAAAATTTATCGAAATAAAGAATTTAGCAATAAATGGCAATGGTCAGGCATTAATACTCAGGATGCACTATCTTGAGGGTGTTGAAATAGAAGACGGACATCTGATGGTTGCCAGCTTATTAAACAGTATTCCTATTTCGAGCGAAGACTTAAAACGAAAAGCCTCGAGATTATAGACAGTTTTTTAAAGGTTATCTTGGTTAACTACTAGAGGGCGATAATCATGGCCGGAAAAAAGCAGGCTGAAAAAACCGTAAATAAAGATGCGGTTGTTCAGGATGTTGATGCTCAGATTAATGCATTAATTGAGCGGGCAATGGTTGCAAGGGAGAAGTTTCTTAAGCTGACGCAGGAAGATGTCGACAGGGTGACAAAAGCCATGGCCCTGGCTGGTCAGGCTGCTCATATGGAGCTTGCCCGAATGGCGGTTGAGGAGACTGGGCGTGGTATCCTTGAAGATAAGGTGACCAAAAACATTTTTGCGACTGAGTATGTTTACCACTCCATCAAGTACGATAAGACGGTAGGCGTTATTGAAGACAACGCTGAAGAAGACTTCATGCTGGTTGCTGAGCCTGTAGGTATTGTTTGTGGAGTTACTCCGGTGACCAACCCGACATCCACCACCATGTTCAAGTCTATTATTTCTACCAAAACCCGTAACCCTATTATTTTTGCCTTTCACCCTTCTGCACAGAAATGTTCCAGTGAAGCTGCCCGGATTGTTCGCGATGCAGCAGTTGCAGCCGGTGCGCCTGATGACTGTGTGTTGTGGGTGGAGCATCCTTCCATTGAAGCTACTCAGAAGCTGATGACGCACCCTGAAGTTGCTGTCATTCTGGCGACAGGTGGTTCCGGCATGGTTCGAGCTGCCTACTCTTCCGGTAAGCCTGCGCTGGGTGTCGGTTCTGGTAACGTACCTTGCATTATTGACCAGTCTGCGGATATCAAACAGGCCTGTAATGACCTGGTTATGTCCAAGAGTTTTGATAATGGCATGATCTGCGCTTCTGAGCAGGCCGCGATTGTTCATCAGGCGGTTTATAAAGAAGTCGTCAAAGAGCTGAAGTCTCAGAATGTTTACTTCACCACGCCTGAAGAAACCAGACGGCTGGCTGAAGTGGTCATTCATGACGGTCATGTAAACAGTAAGATTGTTGGCATGAAGCCTTCTTATATTGCGGAGCTGGCTGGTATCAAGGTGCCTGAGAATACCCGTATTCTGGCTGCAGAAATTGAGGGGGTAGGTCCAGAGTTCCCGCTGTCCCGTGAGAAGCTGTCTCCAGTTCTGGGTGTACTTAAGGCTAAAGATGCGCACCATGCTATTGAGCTGGCGGACCAAATGTTGAACTTTGGTGGTCTTGGTCACTCAGCTGTACTTCACGCCCAGGATAACCAGGTGATTGATGAGTTCTCTCTGGCCATGAAAGCGGGTCGTATCATCATCAACTCACCAAGCACCCATGGCGCCATTGGTGATATTTACAATACCAATATGCCTTCCCTGACTCTGGGATGTGGTACCTACGGCGGTAACAGTACAACTTCCAACGTATCTGCTGTTAATTTGATTAACGTGAAGCGTGTTGCTAAACGCCGGGTCAATATGCAATGGTTTAAACTTCCCAGAAAGATCTACTTCGAGGCTAACTCTCTTCAGTACCTTGAAAAGATGCAGGACATCTCTCGTGTATTTATTGTGACCGATGAGGTTATTCAGTCCCTGGGCTATGTTGATAAAATTCTATACCACTTGAGAAAGCGCTCTACACCGGTTCAGGTTGAAATCTTCAATCAGGTTGAGCCCGATCCAAGTCTGGAAACCGTTCGCAATGGTGCCCGTGAAATGGCGCGCTTTAATCCGGATGTGATCATTGCTCTGGGCGGTGGTTCACCGATCGATGCAGCTAAGGGAATGTGGCTTTTCTATGAACAGCCAGATGCCGACTTTGCCGGTATGGCCCAGAAATTCCTCGATATCCGCAAGCGTGTCTATAAATTCCCGCACCTGGGCAAGAAGGCGAAACTGGTTGCGATTCCAACCACGTCCGGTACGGGGTCTGAGGTAACGTCATTCGCCGTTATTACCGACAAGGAAAAAGGGGCCAAGTACCCGCTGGCTGACTATGAGCTGACTCCAGATGTGGCGATTATAGATCCTAATCTGGTACTGACAGTTCCTAAGAAAGTGGCTGCAGATACTGGTCTGGACGTGCTGACCCATGCGATAGAAGCTTATGTGTCCATCATGGCTTCAGATTACACTGATGCGCTGGCTATGAAAGCCATCCAGCTGGTCTTTGATTATCTGCCACAGTCTTATGAAACGGCCGACAGAAAAGCGCGTGAGAAAATGCATAATGCTTCCTGTATTGCCGGTATGGCATTTGCCAACGCATTCCTGGGGGTAAACCATGCGATCGCTCATAAGCTGGGTAATGAACTTCATATTTCTCACGGCCAGGCTAATGCGGTGTTATTGCCGCATGTGATTGAGTATAACGGCTGCCCTAATCCAACCAAGGTGGCATCATTCCCGAAATATCAGTACTACATTGCCCATGAGAAGTATGCTGAGATTGCCAAAATGCTGGGCTTGCCTGCCAAGACTCCGGAAGAGGGGGTCAAATCGCTGGCTAATGCGGTTCGTGACTTGATGAAGCGACTGGGTATGCCTGCTTCTCTTCAGGAGATTGGTGTTGATGAGTCTCTGTTTAAGAGTAAAATCAGCATGCTGGCTAACCATGCGTTTGAAGATCAGACCACAACGGCAAACCCTCGCTTGCCATTGATTTCTGAGCTGGAAGAACTGCTCACCAAGGCTTACTACGGTAAATAATCTTCGACTGAAATATGTCGTATGCCTCTAGTCACTCGTTGATTAGAGGCATTTTTTTCAGGTGAAGAAAAACACGTCCAACCTATTAAGGTAACCTTTGCGGTTGTTGCGTTGGAAATTCAATTACCTCTGGCATGGAGGCGGTTAAGATTTCTCACATCTGCCATTTTTGATGAGCGTGTCACTGGCTAGGAAAAGAAAGAGATGGGGGAGTCGAACTTCCTAACTATGCTATTGCGCTGGGGTATGGATAGCCAGCCCTGCGTTAGAATTCCCCGCAATACCCGAGAGCACAAGTAGCCTCTCATTACTCGTCATTCCACCTGCTCTGTCGTCCATATCATCATGCTCATTATGGTAGTTAGAAAGCACGGTTGGAATTACATCTTGCTGGTTAACCCTTCCCAGAAAGCCTTAAGCTTGTCCATAAAAGACTGGCTCGCATCTTTAGCTTGCTCTGCAAGCTTTCCCGCTGATTCTTTGCTTTGTTCAAGCTCACAGGCTGTCCGTTCTCCCAAGCATTGAGCTTTGCAGGTATTGCTGTCCTGTTCGCTAACAAGACTGGAGGCTTTGCACTTGGCTTCGCAAACGGTTTGCTTTTGCTCGCAGTTCAGAATTTCGGCGTTTACCATTGAAGAAAAGTAACTATTCAGCACCCTTCATATAAATCTGGAATTTTCTGATTTTTCGACCATCATCTTATACTCAATTTTTCTAACAAATCTCCAGTATGGAACCAGACTTCCCAGCTACTCCGTTTACCGAAGCTCTCCTTAAAGAGAATGAAGAGCTTCGGACCGAGAATGCGCTTTTACGGGAACGTTGCAGCGAACTGGAAGAAAGGGTTAATAAAAACAGTCAAAACAGTAGTAAGCCACCATCGTCAGATGGTTATCAAAAGCCCAGTAAAAAAGGGAGTGATAAAGGTGATACATCTTCCAAAGAAGCCCCCTGCTCCTCACAGGAAACACCGAACCCCAAAAGCCTTAGACCATCTTCAGGCAATAAACCAGGTGGCCAGAAAGGTCATCAAGGCTCTTGTTTGAGACGTGTCGCCTTACCCGATTATGTCAGGCATCTGAAGGTTGAAAAATGTTGCTGTTGCCAGTCTTCGCTTATCGATATTAAACCCACCAAATACATTGAGCGACAGGTTTTTGATCCAGGTAGACCCGGAGAATTTGAAGTTACCGCGTACTGGGCAGACGTTAAAGTATGTCCTTGTGGTAAACGGAACACCGCTGAGTTTCCCCAAGGAGTGAAAGCCGCTGCTCAATACGGAGAAGTGACTCAGGCAATGGCTGTTCATTTAAACCAGTATCACTTCATCCCATATCACCGGGTGTCTGAGTATTTCAATACTATTTATTGCATGAGTGTCAGCGCAGGCTCTGTTGCCAATTTTGTTGCCTATACCCATGAGAACCTGGCCTCTACTGAGCAGAGTATCCGCGATGCTTTACAAGAAAGTCCGGTTGCAGGAGCGGATGAAACTGGCATGCGGGTTGACGGTTCACTGTGGTGGTTACACATTATGCGAGATGACCAATGGACGCTTTACTACCTCTCAGAAAGGCGAGGTTGTGAAGCAATGGATGCAATGGGCATCCTGCTGACTTTTGCAGGCATTCTGGTTCACGATCATTGGAAGTCCTACTTTGCCTATGCGGCAGTGCATGTGCTTTGTAATGCCCATCATCTGAGAGAGCTTCAGGGAGTTGTCGATAGGGATGCGAATAAGCTGGCTCTGCGGCTGATGAAATTGCTTACGCTCTCCTGGCACTTCTGCAAGAAATACAAAGCAGCCGGTCTGACTCAAATGCCTGGTGCAATACAGCTTCGCATTGAGACGATATACGACCAAATCCTTCAAAGGGCTCTCACGAAGGAAACCGCTTATATGGAAAAACAACGACAGGTGCTTGGACGTAAGAAGGTCAGGAATACCAAGGCCTACAACCTGTTCAAAAGGCTTATTGAGTTTAAGGTTGAAACGTTGCGCTTCATGTCGGACTTTTCAATTCCCTTCGATAACAATGGCAGTGAACGTGATGCCAGGATGGCCAAACTTAAGCAGAAGATCTCAGGCTGCTTCAGAAGCGAAGACGGAGGTACCATGTTTACCCGAATCCGAAGCTATTTATCATCTGCTAAAAAGCAGGGGTTGAACATATTTCAGGCGCTTCTTAAAGCGGTTCGAAATTACAACAATACGCCTTTGCTGGGTGCTGAATAGTTACGAAGAAAAAATAAGAACTACAAAAATAGATAGCTGTTTCATAAAGGACCAGAATAAAAAGCGTTAGAAAGAATGTTCTTACCAGTTTACTTGATCTGAGGATGAAGAGTTTTCTGAAATGTTAATTTTTTGCGTTGTGGTTCTGATATCTAGAAGTTTTCTTAGAGTTGTATGCGCAAATAGATTTTTTTTTATATATGACGCACTCTTTAATAATTCTAATAATAATAGGAAGAATTTTATTAGAATGAATATAAAGTGGGTGTCTCCCTTACGAAAAATTTACACTATTTTTTTGTCATAAAAGCATCGAAATGCACTGAATTATTACTCCCTGTCTTGTAAATAAGTTTGCGTGGTTGTTTTTTGATGGGGTGGTGCGCCAGTATTGGCGGCGTATTTATTTATACTAAATATTACTTAAATTTAAACTTTTCTACTTCTTTGGCTATTAACCCTTGAATTACGGCGGTTCTGTGGTTTTTTGAGGCATGTCTAACGGTTTTTATGCGTTCAGTGTCGTTTTTTGCTTTTGGACTGATTCTTGAGAGCCCTGTGATTATAGCTCTATAGTCATTTATGTTTGTTCATATTTGATAATTTCACTAGATGAAAACCAGCATATAAGAAGGCTCGAGTTAGGCTGCAACAGGCTTGACTAGTGGGCTTACAGTCCGCATTATCAGTGTAGGTAAAGGTGCTGATCAAAACGTATGATTCAGAGCATTGGTCACTGGTTGCCTAAGATAGGGCTAGCAGATGATTCAGTGGGAGTACATACAAAGAAACGGAATCAATCAAAACTGTGGCGGTTTTGCTGAATTCCAGTTTTTCGATCACACTCTATACTACACTGGTGACGTATGAAGCTAACCAGTGGCTTCGACAATCAGTTGGTCCCGGATGAGAAGCGGTGTGAAATTATGTGTTATGTGTTGTTCTCTTTTGCATATTTGTAACTCCGTGCTACCAAGAAGTCAACCTTTGTCTGTTAGTTTGTGTGCTTCAGGGATATAAGTCCTGTGAAGTGGGTTTCAAAATGCGGCAGCTAACCAGTATTGCCGCTTGTATATAGTGTTACTGTAGCTGGATAAAAGCTGTGATCTGCCGTTAAACCTTGTAGTTAAATGTTGGGGTTTTGCTGTAGGGGGTGCTCTCTCAATTTGATAACTGACTCATAGGTTAGCTTCAACCTTTCCAGTCATGAACTCAGACCAAAGTTGTTCCCAGCGCCCCTTACTCTGGATCAGTGCTCTTGTTGTCAAAAGCACTTCCGCTCCTGTTGCTTTCCACCTCATTCCAGAACCACATAATCGTTGCTTTACCAGAGTCTTACAAGCCGCTTCAGTAACTCCTGAACCTATTGGCCAATGGCGTTTAAGCGCCTGATGATAATTCATTAACTGGTGATTGTTTGTAAAATAGCTCACAGCTTTGTAGCGCTTCTCTGTCAGTGCGATTGTCTTTTTCGGGAGCTCGGCTGATTCAATTTCCTGAAGGATTTTTTTGGCTGCTCCACGCTTGTTTTTCAAACTATGTAGCCTGTCTTCAAGCCACTGGTGTCGCTTCGCCTTACTGGTTGGAAACAGTGCTTCCGCTGCTCCAGCTAAATATTCAGATGCATGATAAAAATCGAGTAACTATTCAGCACCCTTCATATAAATCTGGAATTTTCTGATTTTTCGACCATCATCTTATACTCAATTTTTCTAACAAATCTCCAGTATGGAACCAGACTTCCCAGCTACTCCGTTTACCGAAGCTCTCCTTAAAGAGAATGAAGAGCTTCGGACCGAGAATGCGCTTTTACGGGAACGTTGCAGCGAACTGGAAGAAAGGGTTAATAAAAACAGTCAAAACAGTAGTAAGCCACCATCGTCAGATGGTTATCAAAAGCCCAGTAAAAAAGGGAGTGATAAAGGTGATACATCTTCCAAAGAAGCCCCCTGCTCCTCACAGGAAACACCGAACCCCAAAAGCCTTAGACCATCTTCAGGCAATAAACCAGGTGGCCAGAAAGGTCATCAAGGCTCTTGTTTGAGACGTGTCGCCTTACCCGATTATGTCAGGCATCTGAAGGTTGAAAAATGTTGCTGTTGCCAGTCTTCGCTTATCGATATTAAACCCACCAAATACATTGAGCGACAGGTTTTTGATCCAGGTAGACCCGGAGAATTTGAAGTTACCGCGTACTGGGCAGACGTTAAAGTATGTCCTTGTGGTAAACGGAACACCGCTGAGTTTCCCCAAGGAGTGAAAGCCGCTGCTCAATACGGAGAAGTGACTCAGGCAATGGCTGTTCATTTAAACCAGTATCACTTCATCCCATATCACCGGGTGTCTGAGTATTTCAATACTATTTATTGCATGAGTGTCAGCGCAGGCTCTGTTGCCAATTTTGTTGCCTATACCCATGAGAACCTGGCCTCTACTGAGCAGAGTATCCGCGATGCTTTACAAGAAAGTCCGGTTGCAGGAGCGGATGAAACTGGCATGCGGGTTGACGGTTCACTGTGGTGGTTACACATTATGCGAGATGACCAATGGACGCTTTACTACCTCTCAGAAAGGCGAGGTTGTGAAGCAATGGATGCAATGGGCATCCTGCTGACTTTTGCAGGCATTCTGGTTCACGATCATTGGAAGTCCTACTTTGCCTATGCGGCAGTGCATGTGCTTTGTAATGCCCATCATCTGAGAGAGCTTCAGGGAGTTGTCGATAGGGATGCGAATAAGCTGGCTCTGCGGCTGATGAAATTGCTTACGCTCTCCTGGCACTTCTGCAAGAAATACAAAGCAGCCGGTCTGACTCAAATGCCTGGTGCAATACAGCTTCGCATTGAGACGATATACGACCAAATCCTTCAAAGGGCTCTCACGAAGGAAACCGCTTATATGGAAAAACAACGACAGGTGCTTGGACGTAAGAAGGTCAGGAATACCAAGGCCTACAACCTGTTCAAAAGGCTTATTGAGTTTAAGGTTGAAACGTTGCGCTTCATGTCGGACTTTTCAATTCCCTTCGATAACAATGGCAGTGAACGTGATGCCAGGATGGCCAAACTTAAGCAGAAGATCTCAGGCTGCTTCAGAAGCGAAGACGGAGGTACCATGTTTACCCGAATCCGAAGCTATTTATCATCTGCTAAAAAGCAGGGGTTGAACATATTTCAGGCGCTTCTTAAAGCGGTTCGAAATTACAACAATACGCCTTTGCTGGGTGCTGAATAGTTACAAAATCGAGTATCTGCCCAGAGGTATGTTGTTTCAAATAACTCCAGTTTTCTCTAGCCCCGTCAGCTACCCCGATGTATGTGGCATTTGGGTAGAGTCGTTTTAGATCTGCAATCTCCTCGTCGAGCTTGCTCATAAAGCTTTGTTTACCATACTCTGGCGAACTGGCTGTATATATCGTGTGGAGCCTGTCTCCATCTGCAGAATATAGGCTCAATGTCCCACACATGGCTTCCCTCCAGCCTTCTTCACAAAGCAGCATGCAGGTTCCATCCAGACCAATGGCTATTGTTTCAACAGGCTCTTTTAGTGGAGGAAGGTGGTAGTGAGTGTCTTGCTGGTCTTCAATTAATGCACCTACTCTGTCCGATAAATGCTTGATATAAGAATTTGAAAGCGTCCTTTGATGGTTGGTCTCAAAATCTTCTTTTACCGCAGGCGCTGGCATCTGGCTGTATTTCCAGGCGATAGACTTGGCAAATTTGGGGGTAGCTGAACCAATAATACCGGCACGAAGATCAAGTGCTGCCAGAGTACTGCCACCTCTGACACCCTGATATACGGAGCGCTCCAAAGGTATACGACCGTATAAGGTTTCATAGTGCTTAAGAACCTTTCCTTTGTAGTTCCACTTCTGCTGATTAACGACGATAGGTTCTTTATTGGGTGATTCAAATAGCCCCAATAACTCTTTTGTTCCAAGCTGCCCGGCTTCATTGAGTGCACGCTGTAAACTATCTTCAAGATTCAGCATGTTGCCTGAATCTATAGAAACTTCAATTTGCAAAACGATGCTTTTGGTAGAGCTGGAAATAACAGAAGCGGGCATGACAGTTAACTATTATGAGTGGTGTTCCCATAGTAGCTGTGAAAATAGAGCACTATTGTTTCAATCATTCAGAGAGAGCACCCCATGAGTCTGTCCTTCAGAACACCCCTTTGTATATTCAAATTTCCCAACACCACCAAACACATCAAACACATCAAAAGCACCAACAAAACTTTCCGCGCTCTGCTGATAATAACGCTCTCCACGGGGTGCCGCACTCAAATCACTTAAAAAAAGCAACAAAACAAGAGCCACCCCAAATTTTATTATTTTTATTAAAATCAACTTACATATTTCCAACGACATCAAATCATTCACTGCTAGTTTTTAGAAAAAATACATCCATTCAAAACAGCCAAAAATTATAGCAACCAGCAACAAATAAAATGAAAAATTTATAAATTTAAGTTATACGGATAATAAAACGCTACCCAAACATCAAAAGCCGTAAAGAATGAAAGGTACACTTTAAAAACCGGAAAACACACTCATCGACTTGATTAATAACTCATAGAATATGGGTTCAGCTTTTCTTACAGGAAGAGCATCAAGCACCTGACAGAAGCATAGCAACCCGTTACAATCGCCCAAGTTCATACACTGGCTGATCAGGAACACCATGCGCGACTTTATTATTGCCCCGAGTATTCTTTCTGCAGATTTTGCCCGACTGGGCGAAGAAGTTGACAATGTTTTGACCGCTGGTGCCGACTGGGTCCATTTTGATGTCATGGACAACCATTACGTCCCTAATCTCACCCTCGGCCCTATGGTATGCAAAGCCCTGAGAAAACACGGTGTCACCGCCCCCATTGACGTACACCTTATGGTGAGTCCAGTGGATCGCATCATCGGTGATTTTATTGAAGCGGGTGCCAGTATGATTACTTTTCACCCGGAAGCATCAGAACATATTGATCGCAGCTTACAACTGATTCGTGAAGGCGGTTGCCAGGCTGGGCTGGTACTCAACCCAGCAACGTCTCCCGACATTCTTGAATATGTTATGGACAAACTGGATATGATCCTGTTGATGTCGGTAAACCCGGGATTTGGCGGTCAGAAATTTATTCCTTCCACACTGAAAAAGCTCTGCAGGGTTCGCAAACTGATTGATGATAGCGGACTGAATATTCGCCTTCAGGTAGATGGCGGTGTGTCAGCCAGCAATATTCGTCAAATTGCTGAGGCCGGCGCTGATACCTTTGTTGCAGGATCAGCAATCTTTGGTGCAGACAGCTACAACGATGTTGTTTCTCAAATGCGTTCAGAGCTCGCTGAGGTAGTAGCTTTATAAATCATGAACACACTACCTTCCAACGGCCATCCACTTCTTAACAACCTATCTATGGTTATGTACGATCTGGATGGCACTCTAGTGGAAAGCGTTCCTGACCTTGCCGCTGCACTGGACAAAATGCTGATTGATATGGGAATGCCCATTGCCGGAGAGTCTAAAGCCCGGCTATGGGTTGGTAACGGCATTCCATCACTGGTAAAACGAGCACTGGCTGATGACATGAGCGGCGATCAACCTGGCCAGGTGGATTCCTCTCTGTTCGAGGCAGCCCACGAATGCTTCAAGTCCCATTACAGCGAAGAACTCGGACATCACAGCTACCTCTACCCAGGAGTTTCTGATTTTCTTGAAGCGATGAAAGATCGCGGCATCAAACAGGTCGTCATTACCAATAAAAGTGAGCAGTTCACTGATCGCCTGCTGCAACTGATGGGTATTGATCATTACTTTGACCTAACTATTGGTGGCGATAGCCTGACCGAAAAAAAACCTCATCCGATGCCTTTGTTATATGCAATGCAAAAGTTTAATATTTCTTCAGATCAGGCTCTAATGATCGGAGACTCGGTCAATGATATCCGTGCAGCCAGAGCTGCTGGTGTTTGCGTAATCGGACTACCTTATGGGTACAATCATGGTGAACCCATAGAACAGTCAAACCCTGATCTTGTCGCTCTCACCTTAAAAGAACTTCTTTGATTTTCTCCATAATTTTCAACAACCTCTCTGAACTGGCAAACAGAGAGGCTGCCCCTCCTAGTCTAAGGAACTTTATTCCCAGCTAGACACTCTAAGAAATCAGGTTTCATACGCCATATTAAATCAAGGCGTTCAGCCCACTGAATTCTTCAACATACAATCGAATAAAGTGGTAACTATCTGGGCCACATATATTTCACGTAAAACCTCAATATCATTTTTTCATAATTAACGCTGTATCAATTAAGTCCATAACTCAGGTATGACTTTTTATCAAACCCAACAATAAACTTGGAAAAACAGCAATTAATGGAAGCACAAGCGACAGCATACTCAGATCCCCAGCAAAGACATCGGACTTTTGAACCAGATAACCAAGCGCGTTTTTCAGGCTATAACACCCAACCTGCCCCCCACAGCATAACCCTGGTTCGAGAGACCGATACCTCTACACACAACAACGAAACAAACCCATCAAAAAGGATTTATGAACTAGCGGCTGTCCAACTTTGTGAAGCAAAGAATCATGTCTACCATCGAGGATGGTTTCATGATCAACCAGTGAGTAATTACGCCGACCTGATTCGTCGACCTTCTGAAGACCCGGAGAGACAACGTACCTTGTCAGGTAATCTTGTCTATCAATACTGCGATTCAAATGAAGCATCAAAATGGACAAACCTCCAAGATTGGAAAGATGCTCTCAGCATTGGCTTTAACACCTTCAAAGAATACGCATGGTCGCTGTTAACCCTTCGAGACTCTTTCTTCATAACTCCCTGGTTTAGGCCAGAAGCTCTTGCAACAGCAAACCAGTCTGTCCTACCCATGAAACCTGGGCAGTTCCAGCACCATGGACATGCCCATATTTCCATCTGCCTGCGCGGTGATGATGGCTTGCCGCTGTCCATCACCTTTGATCCAGCTACCAGCTCTATTGGCCCATATGAAGCTAAAACCACACCGATCCATAATCGCAAAGCGGACCTGATTCTGCTTAGTCATGGCCACATGGATCACTGCCGAAATATTGGTGAGGTTACCAGACCACAGAAGCCTCTCTTTTCTCGCATCGTGACCTGGATCAAAACCCATGTACTGCTCATTCATCCAACCGATGATGAAAGCACTGAGCACAGAAAATACAGTAAATTACTGATCCCGGCAGGCACTGAAAAGATGCTTGATCACATCCAGTTCCTGGATAAAGAAGGTGATGTTACTAAAGCCTATCCTTATGACCCATACAAGGTGCGCCGCAATAATTCTGATGTAGCCACCATAGTGCCCATTCTATCAAAACACTGGTCCGGCACCTCTCCCCTCAATGGGCACAAAGCACCGGCGCTTGGCTATCTGGTCATCACAAAGGAACAAACCGTATTTTTTGCTGGCGACACTGGCTACGAAGAAGACATGTACAAAGCAGTGACCAAGATTGCCAGCATTTATAATACGTCGGTTGATCATATCTTCCTTCCGGCTGGGCCTGATCATCAGCGTCATCAGATGGAAAAGACTCATCAGGCAACCATTGACGCCATCAGTTCAAGGCTACACACACAGTTTCTTCCCACCTACCAGAGACTTAAAGCAGAATGGGGACCTGATGATGACCCGTTGCTTACTGATACAATCGATATCAAAAATATCAACCATTTCCGGGCAAAGCTAACGGAGCTATTAAAACAAACTCACGCAAGCTTTATCCACAGTGGTCATTATAAACTGGGAAATATCCATGCTGAGGACCCATTTTTGTGCATGATAGACCTGATCAGTCCCTGTTGTGACGGCAAAAGTGCATACCTATGCAGTGAAGAGCATTTCGCTCACCTCTCCGAAGTGGATGCAAGACATGAAAAAGAAGCACGAAGCCGAGTGCGCTCCTACATGGAAAGCAGCACATATGAAGCCTGTAAGCAAAGAGTACTGTACGACCTCAACTCGCATATCAGTAACTCAAAAGCCAAGCTCACACTCCTGCTTCATCAGTTACTGTCGCAGAGTCCATTAGGTTATTTGCGATCTATTGATGGTAGTGACAACCATGGGTGGGTTGACGCATTGGTTGAGATGGTGGATGAAGAGGCCTTTGATATTAGAAAACTCAATCTTAAAACATTCAGTGATTGGTATAAAATTCCTCCGGATCAACGAACAGAAAGTGATTTAAGGACCCTTTTCGGTTTGCAACAACCGACCCCGTAATATACCCTTGGCGCTGACGATGATTAAACAAGTAATATTGAAAAGCTTGGGGAGACTCAGGCTAAGCGTGCGGAGTTCGCAGTGAATCACTGTTATCACCAACATAGCTTTCATTTCAGATGCAGCAGCTACAGCCGCTGCAAGCACATCCCTTTGTCTTCAGTTTCCCTCCTTTCTACCTCCTGGCGCTGGCAAAGCTGGCCCTGGGCCTGACAATAACACTCAGCCCAATGGCAACACGGTTGTTGCCAAGCATAGATAATTTCAATCAATAACATTCCCTTAGCTTATTTGAGAGAGCTGCTATGACGCCTGAACAATTTGCGCGTCTGACCAGAGAAGGTTACAACCGCATTCCCGTTGTACGTGAGATTCTGGCAGACCTGGACACACCATTAACCACCTATCTCAAGCTTGCCAATGGCCGCTACTCCTACCTGTTAGAGTCCGTTGAAGGAGGCGAAAAATGGGGCCGTTATTCCATGATTGGCCTACCCTGCCGCACCCTGCTGCGGGTCAATGGCGATCGCATTAATATCGAAACCGATGGCCAGATTGTGGAAGAACATACCACCAGCGACCCTCTGGAGTTTATCAAGGAATTCCAACAGCGTTATCAAGTACCTGAGCTGGCAGAACTACCCAGATTCACTGGGGGCCTGGTTGGTTATTTTGGTTACGACACGATTCGCTATATTGAACCCAAACTGGCAGAGAGCGCTCCAAAGGACGAGCTGCATACACCTGATATCCTTTTGATGGTCTCTGATGAGCTGGTCGTATTCGATAACCTCAGTGGCAAACTAATCCTTATTACCCATGCCAACCCCGATGAATCCGCCGCTCTGGAAAAAGCCCAGTTCCGTCTGGACAACCTCGTACGTCAACTGCAGACCAGCAACATTCAACCACCGGTTCAGGCATCCCTGAACCCCGCCAGTGAAGATGATTTTCAGTCAGGATTCGGTGAAGAAGCCTTCAAAGCATCCGTTGGCGCGATACGTGACTACATTCTTGCTGGCGACGCCATGCAAGTCGTACTCTCCCAGAGAATGTCCATCCCTTTTGACAGCTCTCCCCTGAATCTTTACCGGGCCCTCCGAAGTACCAACCCTTCTCCTTACATGTATTACATGGATCTGGGTGACTTTCATGTCGTCGGATCTTCTCCTGAAATCCTGGCCCGACTGGAAGATGGAGAGGTGACCGTAAGACCTATTGCAGGCACTCGTAAGCGAGGTGATACCGAAGAGAAGGATAAAGCTCTCGAGCAGGAGCTACTCAATGACCCTAAAGAGCTTGCAGAACACCTCATGCTGATCGACCTCGGAAGAAACGCCGTTGGTCGTGTAGCTTCTACAGGCTCCGTAAAGCTGACTGACAAGATGGTCATTGAACGTTACTCCCATGTCATGCACATTGTTTCCAACGTAACAGGGCAACTGAAAAGTGGACTGGATGCCCTTGATGTACTAAAAGCTACGCTACCTGCAGGCACATTAAGCGGTGCGCCAAAAGTAAGGGCCATGGAAATCATCGATGAAATGGAACCTGTAAAACGCGGTGTATACGGTGGCGCTGTGGGATATCTGGCATGGAATGGCAATATGGACACCGCCATTGCTATTCGGACTGCAGTCATCAAGGATCGTCAACTCCACATTCAGGCCGGAGCAGGTATTGTCGCTGATTCCAGTCCTGATCTGGAATGGAAGGAAACCATGAATAAGGGACGCGCCATATTTCGTGCGGTCGCCATGGCTCAAACTGGATTTATGGGCGGCGGCTACCCCGCGTCTTCTGGCAATCAAAAAACAAACAAGCGCTCTTCAGAGGTGAAACACTGATGCTGTTAATGATCGATAATTACGATTCGTTCACCTTTAATCTGGTTCAGTATTTTGGAGAACTGGGCGCTACTGTCGAAGTCCACAGGAACGATCACATTACCATTGAGGACATCGAGCAGCTGAAGCCTGACCATATTGTTATCTCTCCGGGACCATGTACTCCCAACGAAGCTGGCATATCAATGAATGTTATACGACACTTTCAGGATAAAATTCCTATCCTGGGTGTGTGCCTTGGCCATCAAAGTATCGGACAGGTTTATGGAGGTAAGATCGTCCGGGCCAGACAAGTCATGCATGGTAAAGTTTCTCCGGTTTTCCATAAGGATTTCGGGGTTTTCCAGAGCCTGGCCAATCCGGTCACAACAACCCGCTATCACTCACTTGTCATTGAAAAAGAGAGCCTGCCTGATTGCCTTGAGGTAACAGCATGGACTCAGTTTGAAGATGGCAGTAACGATGAAATCATGGGCGTCCGCCATAAAGAACTGCCCGTTGAGGGCGTTCAGTTTCATCCAGAATCCATCATGACCGAGCAAGGGCATGACCTTCTGGCCAATTTCCTCAAACAGTCCATATAACAAATATACCAGGGAGTGAAACCATGCAGATAAAAAAAGCGATAAACCGGATCGTGCAACACCTTGACCTGAGCAGGGATGAAATGGTCGAGGTAATGCAACAGATCATGACTGGCAAGTGCAATGATAGCCAGATTGCCGCCTTTCTGGTTGGCATGCGGATGAAAAGTGAGAGCATTGAAGAAATCACTGGGGCTGCCATGGTCATGCGACAACTGGCTACCCAGGTTCAAGTTAATGCTGATCATCTGGTAGATATAGTTGGTACAGGGGGAGACGGTGCCCACCTGTTCAACGTCTCTACCGCTTCTGCCTTTGTCTGTGCCGCTGCAGGCGCCAAAGTTGCAAAACATGGCAACCGGGGTGTTTCCAGCTCAAGTGGTAGTGCCGACCTTCTGGAGCATGCAGGGGTTAATCTGGACATTACCCCTGATCAAGTCGCCCGCTGCATTGAAGAGATTGGTGTCGGCTTTATGTTCGCACCAGCCCACCACTCAGCCATGAAAAATGTGGTAGGTGTACGCCGGGATCTGGGTATTCGCACACTGTTTAATATTCTTGGACCAATGTCCAATCCAGCCAACGTGAAAAACCTGCTAATTGGTGTTTTTACCAAAGAGCTTTGCCGCCCAATGGCAGAAGTACTCCGCGAGCTGGGGAATGAACATGTTATGGTGGTGCATTCCGTGGATGGACTGGATGAAATCAGTATTGCCAGTGAGACCCACGTAGCCGAGCTAAAGGATGGAAAAGTCTACGAATACATACTCAAGCCGGAAGATTTCAATATTAACTCGCAAAGCCTGATTGGACTGGATGTAAGAGACAGTAGTGAATCACTGGCTCTTATCAAGGATGCCCTTGGCAAACAACAGGGAAAGTATGCTGAAAAAGCAGCCAGTATGATTGCCCTGAACGCAGGTACAGCCATTTACCTTTCAGGTGTCGCCAGTCGTCTGGAAGAAGGCATCCTGATGGCTCAGGATGCCATCGACAGCGGTCTGGCTTTGGAGAAAATGAAAGAACTGGCCAGTTTTACCCGCGTTTTTTCTGAAGACGCTGTAGCTCAATAAGTGTGAGGGTAACCATTCATGTCGCTACCGACCATTCTGAATAAAATCATTGCACGGAAGCATGAAGAAGTTTCTGAGCGCAGCCTTTCCAAACCACTTGATGAAGTAAGAAAGCTGGCCGAGCAGAATGCACCAGCACGAGGCTTTGCCCGCAACCTGCTCTTAAGAGTTGAAAAGCAGCAGGCAGCCATCATTGCAGAGATCAAAAAAGCCTCTCCCAGCAAAGGGGTGATTAGAGAAAATTTTGAGCCAGCAGAAATTGCCAGAAGCTATGAAAGCGCTGGGGCCTGCTGCTTATCCGTGTTGACGGATCGTGATTTCTTCCAGGGCAGCGAACGCTATTTACAGGCTGCTCGTGAGGCCTGCTCTCTTCCTGTACTGCGAAAAGATTTCATGGTCGACCCTTATCAAATATACGAAGCACGAATGATAGGTGCCGACTGTATCCTGCTGATTGTCTCAGCCCTTTCGGACCAGCAACTCCGTGATTTCAATGAGCTGGCACAATCTCTTGGAATGGATGTATTGGTTGAGGTGCATGGAGCGGATGAGCTGGAAAGGGCTCTCCCACTACCCGGCGCCATCCTCGGGATCAACAATCGCAACCTGCATACATTTGAGGTCAGCCTGAACAACACACTTGAACTACTTGACTCAATTCCTACTGGTCGACTGGTTGTCACAGAGAGCGGTATTCACACCCAAGGTGATGTGAAATCCATGGTCCAGCATAACGTGAAAAGCTTTCTGGTAGGTGAAGCGTTTATGCGTCAGGATAATCCAGGGCAAGCTCTCAAGACATTGTTTGGCGCCTATTTATGAAGACGGCTAGCCAAAAAGTCAGCCAGCCTTGTAGCAGTTATTTCTATATTTCAGTTACTGAATAATCCCACACGCTATTCTGGCACCACCACCACCCAGCGGAGGGTTGTCAGAATAGTTATCGGAACCCGCATGGATCACCAGCGAATGTCCTCTCAGCTCAGGTAATGAGAGCCTGGGTGCCTCAACAGGGGTCACCGCATTACCATAATCATCAACAGTTAAAGCAGGTAGATCACCAAGGTGTCCATGCCCCTGAGGCCCTTCGTGATGACCTGTGCTTTCCGGGTCATAATGGCTACCGGCAGCCAGAGCAGCTACTTTCTGGCCATCTTTCTCTCCCGGCTCACAAGATGGGTGCTCATGAACATGAAAGCCATGCTTTCCCGGTGGCAGGTCATGAAGCGCTGGCTGTAGCCTTACACCCTGGGTGACATCATCATCGTCAGCGTAATGAATAAACACTTTGCCCACTGTTGGCCCATTACCCGCAGGAGTTACCTGAAACATCACTACTTCCAGCTTTTCCTCAACTTTGCTCGTGTTCTCTGCATGGTTCGCAGTATCCGAACACCCAGACACTAAAGCAGAAAATACAATAGGTAGAGCCAGAAACCTGATGCCACTATTAAACATATTACGTAACCTCTAAGTATATTTATAAGACTCAGTATAGGTTCCAAATACCCCTAATAGTGCTGATAGCCATGATAACCAAGCTCTTATCAGCTAGCGGGTACCAAAAACAACCATGGTTTTTCCTTTTACAGAAACAAGTCCCTGAGCTTCTAAGCTTTTCAGCACTCTCCCAACCATTTCACGGGAACAACCGACAATACGGCCAATTTCCTGACGGGTTATCTTAATCTGCATACCATCGGGATGCGTCATGGCATCTGGTTGACGGCAGAGATCCAGCAGGGTTCTGGCCACTCTCCCCGTTACATCAAGGAATGCAAGATCCCCCATCTTTCGGGTGGTATCCTTCAAACGGGTCGCCATTTGACCAGAAAGCATCATCAGGATATCAGGCTCTTTCTGAACCAGCTCCCTGAACTGCTGGTAGCTGATCTCTGCAACTTCGCATGACGTTTTGGCCTTCACCCAGGCACTGCGCTCCGCGAGGTCATCATCAAACAGCCCCATTTCACCAAAAAAGTCGCCCTGATTAAGGTAAGCGACAATCATCTCACGGCCTTCATCATCTTCTATAACAACGGACACAGCAACCTTGACGATATAATAAAGAGTATCCGAAGTATCACCTGCACAGAGAATGGTACTTCTGGCCGGATAGTTTTTTCGAGAGCACATGGACAAAAAGTGCTCCACTCCAGGGCCTGGTCTGACGGGCAAATTCTTGGTCAACATCTCCTCACCACAACTACCTTGTTTGGATACCATCATACCGTAAACTTTTCTTTCGTTAATTGTGGATGTTCCTTTTCTTGACTGCCTTGGCACTATTCACTGAAAAAAAATGCAAAATATAAAACGATCTCCTTCTATCTATGGAAAATACATCATTCTCTCCTAAGCTCACTGCGTGGTCTTTACACGTAACAGAGATGATGTTTATGAAAGAACTGCCTGCTTTTTGTTCAATTCACCCATACTTCAGGGTTAACCCTGAACACATGCACGCATTCGATGAATTAATGAACGCCTTTATCGAAAGAACAGAAAAGGAAGAAGGTGTCATATTTTATGGCTTCACCTGCCATGGCAATGAAGTATTCTGTCGCGAAGGTTACATCAACGCCCATGCACTTTTGCATCATATTGAGAATGTTTCTGAGCTACTGGATGAGGCCAGTAAAATTGCCGAACTTACCCGTTTGGAAGTGCATGGCAGTGAAGCTGACGTTACACACCTTAGAGAGCCTTTAGCCCACTTACAGCCAGACTTTTATACCTTCAAAAAAGGCTTCATTCGATAATGCAAAAATAAGAATATCACCACTTCTTCTATGGCCTGTCTCTGTTTACATGGCTGTTTTCATTCAAAGGCTTTAGAATGGCCCCAAATAGAAATAGTCCCAAAGGCCAGAACAGGAATTTCGAATGAAGGCACAAGTAAAGTGGGTCGATAACCAGCGTTTCCTTGGGATGACCGCCAGTGGCAATTCTGTCGTTATGGATGCAGATAAGCATCAGAAAAGTGCTCCAGGCCCAATGGAAATGGTATTGATGGGATTAGGTGGGTGCTCTTCCGTTGATGTGGTAAATATTCTGGAAAAAGCCCGGCAGAAAGTTATCAGCTGCCATGTGGATATTGAATCAGAACGTGCTGATGCTATCCCTGCGGTCTTCACCAGAATACATCTGGCTTTTGTCGTTAAAGGCAGCAATATCAAAGAATCTCAGGTTCAGCGTGCCGTTAGCTTATCTGCTGAAAAGTACTGTTCTGTTGCTCATATGCTGGGCAAGGGCGGAGTCGAAATTACCCACAGTTATGAGATTATAGAAACCGAATAGTAGATTAAGCCACAAAGAACACAAAGAAAGCTTCTAGGTTCTTCCTTTGCGCTCTTTGTGGTTCACAATCAGCCTGGAGGCCACTGCATTTGACGACCTGCCAGCAGGTGCAGATGTATGTGGTACACCGACTGTCCACCATGGCTGTTGGTATTCAGGGCAAAACGAAAACCATCTTCATCAACGCCTTCCTGAGCCGCGATATCCTTCGCCACCAGCATCATCTTGCCAAGCACAGCCTGGT
Organism: Endozoicomonas sp.; assembly: GCF_965196975.1. Classification (NCBI taxonomy): domain Bacteria; kingdom Pseudomonadati; phylum Pseudomonadota; class Gammaproteobacteria; order Oceanospirillales; family Endozoicomonadaceae; genus Endozoicomonas; species Endozoicomonas sp. Next base: position 197,064 of record NZ_OZ239981.1, on the reverse strand, counting down.
CTTCTGCTACTACATCATTCATCGTCGAAATATGCTTCTTGGGAATGACCAGAATATGGGTTGGAGCGGCAGGGTTAATATCCCTGAACGCCACTACCTCATCATCTTCAAATACTTTATCTGCGGGAATATCTCCCTCAGCAATTTTACAAAAAAGACAGCTCATTATTTATAAAACCCGTTGGCTCCGACTACTATTGAATTGCTTTATCACACTGGCCAGCTTAAAAAGCAGGCAAAACTTTCATCAGCTTATTATGCTCCATAATACAAACACTATGAAAAAATACATCTTATTATTTTTTTTCACCCTCATCCACTTACTCCCAAAACACGCCTTTAGTTCTTATGAGTTAATAGGTTATGAACTTGGCTCTTCTCCCAAACCATTCACTGAAGAAGAGAAACTTCTCAATAAAATCGAGGCTATACAAGAAAAATTGGATGAGTTGGTCTCAGAAAATGAGTTATCACAATCTTTAGCTCTTACCGCAAGCGGTGTTCTTGCCACGTTTGCTTTTGGTATTTTCCGTATGATTTCTTTCGCACAATCGGATACTAAGGAGCCTATATATAATTGGGAATTAGACGATGAATGGAAAACCATGAGAACATTTATCTTTAATGATACTATACTCGCAGCCCTAGGAATCGGTGGTGCTATAGGGTATAGCAATTACACTGATGAAAAGCTTCCATCTCTTAGCGCAAAAGACTCTTTAAAAGTAGGTATTGAGACCTTTATAACAGGCTTTGGATTAAGCCTCCTATTATCCGGTACTTCTTATATGTTTCATGAAACTGATAATAAGGGCTTCTTTTACGCAGTACGCGCTGCCTTCCATGGTTTAACCAATTTATTGACTGCTATTCGAATGTGCCACTATATCAATCAAGCTCGCCAGGATAGACAGGATGAAATCTTTGATTTAAAAATACAGCTAAAAAAAGCCAGAAACAAACTTGCCCAACTAAGAGGTGATATAGCACCAGATGATATTTAGCTCATTAACAACGGTTCAAATTTATCAGTGTTGGTCTACCACAACCACATTAAAAATGAGTTTTTTAATTTTGAGTAAATTCTTAAATCCGCACAGTTAATTTTCACTACCCCCTTAATATTAACTTTAGAATTGAACTGGTGATAAGCCTAATCACCAGCCAACGCTAAAATCATGCCGATATTCGGTTATAAATAAAACCCGTTGATCTGGTATATTCCTGACTGCTTGAGGTTTTCATGACTATAATTCAAGTTATTTGTATCCACTGCCAGAGTGCCAGTAGCATTGTTAGAAATGATAAACTGAAACAGGCCATCAATGCTGTCGCTGAAGAAACTACAAAATGAGCTTCCAGCTTCAATACCGGCACAACGACAATCAGCCCGGCACTCTTGAATTCATACTCAAAATGGCCATGAATGGTTCTGGAGTCAAAGACATTGTGTACTTATGATCAGTCCTAATACGACTCGAGCCCATTTAAAAAACACTCACCACCACAGATAACTGGTACCTTTATACAGCCTGTCTTTCAGAAGATAAACACATAGCTGACAAGTAATTTGCCCAGAGTACTGAACGACAGAACCTGATGCCGGGAATTCGATTAAAAAGACTGACAAAAAGGACAATGGGTTTTTCAAAATCCGAAAAATTCACGACAAGGTTATTGGTGAATTTATATATAGAGAATACTATCAATATCTCTGACCCGTGGCCCAATATGATTCTTTGGGGATTATCAGAATATGAATATAGGCAGCAGGGTTAACATCCCTGATATGCTACTATCTTATCTTCTTCAAACACTTTATCTGAAAGGGTATCTCCCTCAGCAATTTTAAAAAAAAGGCAATTTATTATTAACAAACCTTTTACCCAAAAAATGTTGAATAACTTTGCTATAATTCCAGTCTTTTTTCAAGATAAGCCTAATGGTCATTAGTGTACAGTATCGTGAGACACAAACCACTATGAAAAAAATTTCGCTCTTATTTTTTTTTGCACTTCTTATTATTTTTAACAAAAGCGTACTTGGGAATGAAGACTTGGTGAGGGTGCTCTCTCAATTTGATAACTGACTCATAGGTTAGCTTCAACCTTTCCAGTCATGAACTCAGACCAAAGTTGTTCCCAGCGCCCCTTACTCTGGATCAGTGCTCTTGTTGTCAAAAGCACTTCCGCTCCTGTTGCTTTCCACCTCATTCCAGAACCACATAATCGTTGCTTTACCAGAGTCTTACAAGCCGCTTCAGTAACTCCTGAACCTATTGGCCAATGGCGTTTAAGCGCCTGATGATAATTCATTAACTGGTGATTGTTTGTAAAATAGCTCACAGCTTTGTAGCGCTTCTCTGTCAGTGCGATTGTCTTTTTCGGGAGCTCGGCTGATTCAATTTCCTGAAGGATTTTTTTGGCTGCTCCACGCTTGTTTTTCAAACTATGTAGCCTGTCTTCAAGCCACTGGTGTCGCTTCGCCTTACTGGTTGGAAACAGTGCTTCCGCTGCTCCAGCTAAATATTCAGATGCATGATAAAAATCGAGTATCTGCCCAGAGGTATGTTGTTTCAAATAACTCCAGTTTTCTCTAGCCCCGTCAGCTACCCCGATGTATGTGGCATTTGGGTAGAGTCGTTTTAGATCTGCAATCTCCTCGTCGAGCTTGCTCATAAAGCTTTGTTTACCATACTCTGGCGAACTGGCTGTATATATCGTGTGGAGCCTGTCTCCATCTGCAGAATATAGGCTCAATGTCCCACACATGGCTTCCCTCCAGCCTTCTTCACAAAGCAGCATGCAGGTTCCATCCAGACCAATGGCTATTGTTTCAACAGGCTCTTTTAGTGGAGGAAGGTGGTAGTGAGTGTCTTGCTGGTCTTCAATTAATGCACCTACTCTGTCCGATAAATGCTTGATATAAGAATTTGAAAGCGTCCTTTGATGGTTGGTCTCAAAATCTTCTTTTACCGCAGGCGCTGGCATCTGGCTGTATTTCCAGGCGATAGACTTGGCAAATTTGGGGGTAGCTGAACCAATAATACCGGCACGAAGATCAAGTGCTGCCAGAGTACTGCCACCTCTGACACCCTGATATACGGAGCGCTCCAAAGGTATACGACCGTATAAGGTTTCATAGTGCTTAAGAACCTTTCCTTTGTAGTTCCACTTCTGCTGATTAACGACGATAGGTTCTTTATTGGGTGATTCAAATAGCCCCAATAACTCTTTTGTTCCAAGCTGCCCGGCTTCATTGAGTGCACGCTGTAAACTATCTTCAAGATTCAGCATGTTGCCTGAATCTATAGAAACTTCAATTTGCAAAACGATGCTTTTGGTAGAGCTGGAAATAACAGAAGCGGGCATGACAGTTAACTATTATGAGTGGTGTTCCCATAGTAGCTGTGAAAATAGAGCACTATTGTTTCAATCATTCAGAGAGAGCACCCCTTGGTGATTGATGCCCCCTCCCCTCTCCCGTCCGAACAATACATTACTGAAGAACACCTTTTAGATGAAATTGAGTCCTTACAAGATAGGCTCGACAGTCTCGTCGCAAACGGGCGATTATCCGCCTCAGCGGCAATGACGGCGAGCGGCGTACTTGCAACATTGGCTTTTGGTGTATTCCGCATCGCTTTCTATGCCCGTGCTGTAGAAGATAAATGGATGTACGAGTGGGATACGGGTGATTGGGAAGGTGTAATTTTGTATTTTCTTATGGATTCCGTTCTCCCAGCTCTGGGTATTGGGGGACTCATGGGCTTTAGTAATTACATCGATGAAGAACTGCCATCACTGAGCGCAAAGGACTCAATAAAGGTCAGTTTTCAAACGTTTGTCACTGGCTTAGGCCTTAGCTTGATCGTGGCAGCCATAAAGATAGAAGACAAAAGTGACGGTTTGTTCTCCCAAACACGTATTTTGTTGCATGCCCTGACTCATGGGCTTACCGCATACCGTACATACACTTATATTTTACAAGAGCGTCAGGCTAAACAGAATAAAATCTTTGACCTTCAATACCAACTAACCGCAGCAAGAAAACGGTTGAGTCAACTAAGGGAAGAATCCAACCAGGCTGAAACACCTTAATCACATTAGAACAAATAACAATACTTAGTATGATTTTTGACACTTTCTACAGTGACTCAAGACCGGGTATCTACTTTTCTTTTAACCCATGAATAAAAAGTGCATCATGAATAGAAAAGACAAACTCTTTCTAAGAGTATTTTCAAAAAATACGAAACATCACTTTCATCATATGTGCTATGTAGTCATGGTACACACAACAAAAAAGAAATCCTCTCAAACTCCAATTTCAAAAGCCAAGTCTATATAAGAAAATTTAAGGTAGTTATGCAATTCAATTATCAAAAAATAAAACAACACCCCCAATCATTTGACAAAATTACCATTAGCCATTGAATACAGGCGACAAACATATTCTTATCGTTACTTTGCTATAATGTCACTTTTATAATTCATCATCTCACACATGCTTGAGCCGAAAGATACTAATGGATTTACAGTACCATGATCAGATCACTCTATCTTTTTTCCTTTACACTCTTCATGTTTTTTTCAAATAATGTTACAAGCAATGATTATTTAATGGACTATGAAACCGAAGTTCCCAATAGAAGACAGTTCATAACGGAAGAAGAATTGCTTAATGAAATTGAAGCTACACAAAAACAACTAGATGAGCTTGTATCTGAAGGCAGATTATCAGCCTCAGCTGCAATTGCAGCAAGTGGCGCGCTTGCAACTCTGGCTTTTGGGGTGTTTCGTATTGTAAATTGGTTTCAAAACTCCAGTAACACATGGATTTTCAGTCATTCGTGGGAAGGCGATGGAGAATATGACTGGGACGACGAAATGGGGATCAAACCTGTAATCATCAGCTGCTTTCAAGACTCGATATTACCGGCATTAGGTATTGGAGGGCTTATTGGGTATAGCAATTACAGAGATGAAGAACTTCCCTCTCTTAACACAAAAGATTCCAAGAAGGTTGGCTTAAAGACATTCCTAACCGGCCTTGGCATTAGTTTTATACTATCCGGTACCAGGCTTACTAATGAAAAATATTTTTCCAGCATTCGACTGCTAACTCACGCTGCCATTCACGGCCTGACGGCATACAGCATGTTCAATAGCGTCATTACCTCTCGCCAGGAAAGGCAACAAGATATTTTTGACCTGAAGACTCAGTTAGCACTAGCTAGAAGAAAATTGGCCCAGCTGAGAGGAGAAGTCGAGCCTGCAGATAATCTCTGAATTCTTTTATCACTATGAATAACCAATTGCATCTAACAGCTAACTCTAGAGCAACCCCAGATGAAAAATGATTACTTTAAGATTTTTCAAGAACACTCCGAAATTAAAGAAATAAATGGTTATTAGGTATTTACTAAAGAATGACCACATAAGGTTTAATTTTTTGAAAAATTCAATTATCAGGCAAAATTCATCAGTTTTATCAAGTCTGATATCAATAACGGCCTTGCTCTCATTCCTCTCTAGCATATGAACGGATATACAGCGCTATGAAAAAACTGCTTTGTGTTATTTTTCTGACCGGTCTCTCATTATTTTCGAAAAATGCAATGAGTGAAGATAATTTAATAGCCCATGTGGCAGGAGAGTCTCCCAGCAAACCATTCATCACTGAAGAAGAGCTACTCAATGAGATAGAAGTTACTCAACAGAAACTGGACAAACTGGTCTCAGAGGGGCGCCTGTCTGCCTCAACGGCTCTTGCAGTGAGCGGTGCTCTTGCAACACTTGCCTTTGGTGTCTTTCGAATCGCCGACTTTGTCCACGCTAACAGTGATGATATCTGGTTCAATCAATGGGCCTGGGGTGGATATTATGACGATGATGGAGATTTGACTACTGGGCGCTGGCAGGAGGGTGGACAAGGTATTTCAGGTATCCTTATTACCAGTTTTCTGGACTCAATATTTCCTGCATTAGGCATTGGCGGGCTCATGGGGTACAGCAATTATGAGGATGAACAGCTCCCCTCCCTCAGCAAAACAGATGCCGTTCACTTCGGCCTAAAAACATTCATGACAGGCCTTGGCCTGAACCTCATCCTGTCTGGCTCAAGCCTTGCGGCTTCTTCAAAGCATTTCGGTGCTGCTCGCACATTAATTCACGCTTTTGTGCACGGTTTTACAGGTTATCAGATGTTCACCAGCATTTTGAGCGCCCGTCAGCAAAAGCAAAAAGATATTTTTGATTTGAAAACCCAGTTAGAATCTTCAAAAAGACGGCTCGCCCAGTTAAGAGGCGAAGAAGTGTAGAGTATGCCTGAAACGGGTTAAAACGGTTGCAGCACTCTTCGCAGCAACCGCCCATCTTGAAAAATCAAGCGCCTTTCTCCATTTCCCGTTCCCACAATAGAGAGGCACCAACCACAGCGGCAGGAATAATCAACAGATTAACAAGAGGAACCAACATAGCAATATTAACAACCGCACCAAAAGGCCACGACTTTGATAGCTGCGGCTTCAGTCGCAATAACATCTCAGAAAAAGATACACCCCGGTTATCCGCTGCATAGTCGCAGTATTGGATTGCCATCATCCAGCCGTTGAACAAAAACCACAATACAAAGCCCAATACAGGAACAAAGGACAGAAGCAACAGTACTATTGCCCGGGGCAGGTAATACAGCAGTTTGCGCAACTCTCGGCCAATACTCCTCGGCACAATCGTCAGCCAGTCTGATAATTTAAGATCAGGCAGCTCAGCACCTTCCATTCGCTGTACTTTTTCAGCCAACAGCGCATTAAACGGAGCAGCAATAAAATTCCCAATAATGGTAAACGTAAAAAACATTACGGCCGCCAGTGCCAGAAAAAACAGAGGCCATAACAGATACTCCAGAAATGCCAACCACTCAGGCATCCAACCCGTAAGTTGCCCCATCCACAGCGAGAAATGCCCCGATGCCCAGTAAATAATCCCGCCAAACACCAGAATATTAATGACCAGTGGAATCAGAACAAACCATCTCAACTGTGGCAGCGCGATCATTTTCAGCCCCTGGATAAAGTAACCGGGACCTGATAAGGGGGTGTTATGCATCATCACTCTATTTTTAATTCTTGCCAGAAGCTGGAATATTACACCAGCAAAAGCCATTTCTCTTCCCTTATCAATAGCCACAGGCAATACAATCCATCACTATTGCCAATTGCCATGTCAGAAAGGCAATAGCTATTATATGCCCATTTGATACCCCCCCTTCTTAAATGGAGTACATAATGAGCACAACCAGACACTCCCGCCTGCTGATTCTTGGTTCCGGGCCTGCGGGTTATACCGCCGCGGTCTACGCAGCAAGAGCCAATCTTAACCCGGTCATGATTACAGGCATGCAACAGGGTGGCCAGCTGACGACCACGACCGATGTTGATAACTGGCCGGGGGGACAGGAAGGACTTCAGGGGCCTGGCCTGATGATGGATATGGAAGCCCACGCCATACGCTTTGGTACTGAAATTATTTTTGACCACATCGAAGAGGTCGATTTCAGTAAGAAGCCATACACCCTGAAAGGCAGCCACACTTATACCTGTGACGCCCTGATTATCGCTACCGGAGCCAGCGCACGCTATCTGGGTCTGGACAGTGAAGAAGCCTTCAAAGGCAAAGGGGTTTCCGCCTGCGCAACCTGTGATGGGTTCTTTTACAAAAACCAGGATGTCGTCGTGGTCGGTGGCGGTAACACGGCGGTCGAAGAAGCGCTCTATCTCTCTAACATCGCCAAGACTGTTACTGTGATTCATCGACGTCAGGAATTTCGCTCAGAAAAAATCCTTCAGGATAAATTGATGGATCGCGTGCAGAACGGCAACATCAAACTAGTTCTTGACTCTGTTCTGGATGAAGTTCTGGGTGACGATATGGGAGTCACCGGAGTCCGAGTCAAAAACGTGCTCAACGGGGAATCTGAAGAAATATCAGCGATGGGCTGTTTCATCGCCATTGGCCACACTCCGAATACCGGCATCTTTGAAGGCCAGCTGGACATGAAAGATGGCTATATCAAAGTGAACAGCGGCCTGGAAGGCAATGCCACACTGACGTCAAAAGAAGGGGTATTTGCTGCGGGGGATGTCATGGATCATGTCTATCGTCAGGCGATTACCTCTGCAGGTACTGGCTGCATGGCAGCATTGGATGCTGAGAAGTACCTGGATGCCCTGGAAGCTTAATTAAACAGCCTGACTAACAGGCTTCTTCGCAAGGAAGCCTGTTAGTCACCGCTTATTTATCGGTTGTCGCCGTTTCTTTCGCAGAGTCACCGTAACCGTACTCTTCCGCCAAAGCCCCCTGCTCATCAGGGCTGGATTTAGGAGCATAGTCCTTAGGCTGCTCCAATGGTGGCGTACGCTCATTACGACGTTTGTGAATCTTCCCTGACAGCAGCGCATTACTGCTTAACAGGGAGTCGCCAAGCCGGTTACGGACTTCTTCATCCTTACAGAGATCTTCCGCACCATTGGCAAGATGCTCATGGACATCCCGGTAGGTATCAGTGAGTTTATTGATCAGGTGAGCCGATGTGGTGAAGTGATCGCCCACACGCTCCTGGTATTCTTTAAATTCCTGCTGAAGTTCATCCAGCTGGCTCTCAAGTCTTCCGCTACGAGATTTTGAACCTGACAGTAAATGGTAAACGAGCGCACCACACAGAATCCCCGCCAGAAACGCCAGACTACCGACAAACCAAAGTACGTTCATGTTTTCCACAGTATCGCCTCACTCAGTGGGGCCCGCGCCCTTGTCATTAAATCACAACGCCATGTCCTTAAGCGCCTATTGTATAGATTCCAGTGAAGTTGGCCTAGTCCATAAAGGCACAAGTTAACCCGTTACTCTGTCCACCACTCAGCTCCCGATTGACTGTCTATGCCCAAAAAGTTTGGAAACGCATGCCTGATGCTTCTGCCATGAGCATCTACGTATAAATTAAGCGTGACTGCAGAGCTCTTATCAGAAGCTTCCTGCAGCCGGTGTGTATTGTCATTCTCCGGAACCAAATACGCTTCTGGCTGAAAAACCTTCAATTTCCGGCTTTTATCCAGTATGGCAATATCCATTCCAGAGCTCAGCAATTTATCGGTATACCCATAGAACTCGACAACATCCCCATAAATCAATAGCGGCCCACATTCAACATCATGATCATGGGTAATCGTACTCTGTCCGGGAGAGAGAACAATTGCAACAACGGCAAAAGGGATAGTCCCAAAGTGGAGCTGTTGGAATTCGGGGCTTTGATATAACACTTCGCGATATTAGGCTTTACTGCTGACCTTTAACAGCAAGTCCTCAGTACTCACTGGCGACATAGACAGACTTATACCCAGATAGCGCCAAACCCATTTGGGCATTTCACTTCTCGGCACACCGATATCAACACCTTTCTCAATACCTGCGCCCACCAAACTCTGAAGAGCCCGAGCAAAGCCACTCAAATCAGATACCCATCAATTTGTCACCCAACTACTTTGTATAGCTCTTTTCATCAAGCTATGATGAAAAAATAACTAAATGCCAAAGAACTCATACACATGGGTTCTTTGGCATAACGACCTGACAATACTGCCAGTTAGTATCCACCTAGAACTCACCCCCTTAACACAACAATGAAAAGCCCTTTATCCGACAGGACTGTGCCAACATCTACGATCACTCTACAAGCAAACCTTGCTACCAACACAGAGTACAGTTACATTGGCAACGCTCAAAGCGTCGCAAAACCTTTACAAACATGAAAACAATAAGCAGAGAACCTTTATTAATCAGAATGTTATTATGACCCCGCAAGCTTGTTATCACAGGGATATAACCCAGAAAGGCTTCAGTAAGGATCCTGCCCAGGCTGAGGCGGTGAAGCACTTGCAAAGCCTGTTTGAAACGCTGACACTCCCTCCCAAAAAGTCACTGCTTAAGACGATTAAAGGTGCTTTTAGTAAACCCAGAGAGCCAGTACGCGGCCTCTATTTCTGGGGTGGTGTGGGGCGGGGCAAAACCTGGTTGATGGATACCTTTTATAATTGTCTGCCCTTCCCGGAAAAGCTTCGAATGCACTTCCATCACTTTATGCGACGGGTGCATGCCGAGCTTAAGACACTCGAGGGGCAGAAAAACCCGCTTTCAATCGTCGCTGAGCGTCTTTCTAAAGAAACAAAGATTATCTGCTTTGATGAGTTCTTTGTTTCCGACATCACTGACGCCATGATTCTGGCCGGCTTGATGGATCAGCTATTTCAACGGGGCGTCACACTGGTCGCCACATCGAATGTGGATCCAGACCTCCTCTACAAGGATGGACTGCAAAGAGCCCGCTTCCTTCCTGCCATCGACCTGATTAAAAAGCACACCCTGGTCGTCAATGTGGATGGTGGTGTGGACTATCGCCTGCGTCTTCTGGAAAAAGCTGAAACGTATTATTGGCCTCTCAATGATACAAACCACGAAAAGCTTGAGAAGATTTTTCTAGACCTGGCTCCTGACCCGGAACATATTGAGTTCTATCAGTGCATTGAAATTTCAGGACGCCCCATTAACAGCGTGAAAATATGCAAAGATGTGGCCTGGTTTACCTTTACTGACCTGTGTGATGGCCCCCGTAGCCAGAATGACTATATTGAGTTAGCTCGTTTGTACCATTCAGTCATACTTCAGGCTGTCCCCCAGTTTGATGCTAACCGGAATGATCAGGCTCGCCGCTTTATAAACTTGATTGACGAGTTCTATGACCGGGGCGTAAAACTTATCTTATCCAGTGAAGTTCATCTTGAAGCACTCTATGCAAGTGGTACTCTGTCATTTGAGTTTAAGAGAACCCTGAGTCGCCTGCAGGAGATGCAGTCCACAGAGTACCTTGCCCGGCCTCATAAACCATAAACAGCTTCGAAAATAACTATTGCTGACGCAGAACAATAAGTACAGAGGAGTTTCATCGTATGGATCTTGGTGTTCAAAACAAAGTTTTCATGGTTGCTGGTGCCAGCTCTGGACTCGGCTATGCCATCGCAAAGAAGCTGGCTGAAGAAGGCGCAAAGGTTTCTATCGCCAGTCGTAGCCAGGAAAGTATCGCCAAAGCAGCCGCCAGTATCAGCGAAGAAACGGCGGCTGAAATTCGAGGTTATACATTTGATGCCCGTGAAGCGGATTCGATTACCCAGTGGGTAGAAGACACCCAGAATGACTTTGGTCATATTGATGGACTGGTCATCAATGCCGGAGGCCCAGCACCAGGCTTCTTTGAAGAATTTGATGATCAAGCTTGGCAGGCGGCTTTTGAATTGACGCTCATGAGCGCCGTAAGGCTGATCAGGGCTACCTTGCCTGCTCTGAAAGTAAACGGCGGTAGCATTCTTACACTGACCTCTTCTGCCGTAAAGGAGCCAATCGATATACTGGTGATGAGCAATGTCATGCGTTCAGGCGTCAACAGCCTGGTAAAAACACTGGCAACCGACCTTGCGCAATACAACATTCGCATCAACAACCTGATTCCGGGCTCTATCAGTACGGACCGTATCAAAGCTCTGAATATGTTCCTGGCAAAACGGTCTGATACCAGCCCAGGAAAAGTGCGAAAAGCTGCCGAGTCTGCCATTCCTATGGGGCGCTACGGCAAGCCTGAAGAGTTTGCCAATGCTGCAGCATTCCTGCTTTCAGACGCTGCCAGTTACATCACCGGAACCAATACCGTGGTTGATGGCGGAAAAATGAAGAGCGTTTAAACAGCGCGGGCTTTACCGGTTAAGCAGGGAAGCCCGTCATTAAATTCAATAGTCTTTTTCTTACTCCACACGGAACTTCCACACTATTTAGTTTTCTAAACAACCATTTTCTGAGAGTAGAGCTGTGATTATCATGCCTCTAGTCTCTCCGGGCACTGCCATTATACGAACCATCGCATTGACTCAGCAGCAGATTCCGACAGAGAAAGCACTAACCGATTGATAAACAAAGACTCTTAGAGAAGCCTTAACAAGCAAACGCTAAAACTTTCTCTATGAGATCAATAGATTAAGGCTTTGTCAGGAGTCACTGTTGGCTCAGGCTTTATGGAGAAGGCGGTCTATTTGCCATCATTGGTTTGTTAAAAATGAAAGCTCTTTTCCTCACAACAGTATTAGCGGTATCCGTAGCATTTTATACCCATATAGCTATTGCTAACGATACCGTTCAATATCCCATCGACAGCCGGTATGTGGTAATAGTCCCTAAATCGCCACCCGGGAGTTTTTTGGGATGGTTTTCTTTGACACATCTTTTTAAAAGCTACGATTATCTCTGGGCTCCCTGGAGAATGTTCATATGGATTCTGGATACAGAAACGGGCAGAATCAGAATATGCTCAGCTGCGCATGTTGAGTTTTCAAACCCAGCATTAAGTTGCTCTGATTGGGAATAGCCCCAACTTAATTGCTGAATGCCACTACCCACTGATGGTTTCGAAGCTCCTCACATCACTTTTTCGGTATGAGTGGTTCATAAGCACCTGCATTGAACGCATTTTGATAACCAGCATTCGTCAGTGCCTTCTGAGCTTTACCACTGCGATTACCACTACGACAATACAGCACAACCTCTCTTTCCAGAGAGATATTTCTCTGGGCAAGCCCTTCCACAATATCCTGAAAAGGGATATTTATTGCTCCTGCCAAGTGCCCCTCTGAGTATTCCGCTGGCGTTCGAACGTCTACCAGCAACGCACCATTTTGGACCCTTTCCCAGACGTCATTATAAACATCTTCTGCTCCAGCAGAACTTATAACCCCGAGGGCAATCAGAATACTCAAGCAATACCGGTTAAACAGACCCCACATCCTAAAAGCTCCCTATCTAACTGTTTTTTTTATAATCATAGAACTTACGCATTGACAGCTCTGATAAAAGATGGTCTCAGCCAGTCTTTACCATCAGAGAAGCTCTTAATGAAGTCCCAAATAGCATCCTTGAGCGCATCATTCTTAACGCGATAGATGCTACTGAGAGATTCAGATACTTTCTTGGCCTGAAGGCAGGCATACCCAAAGATAGAGGCAAAAATATGGTTCCTGACCTGCTGCTTTCCTCTCACCTGAAAGCGCTCAATACTGCAGAGTTGTTTCAGCGCCCGGTGATACTCTTCGATCGCCCAATGGTGCAGGTGAAGTTCATTAAAGCCTACCTGTGGTGATACCTCTGATCCAGCATGGGGTGTGTAGACGACGTAATGGCGCAGCTCGTTTTTTAGCCGCGTCCGGTACAAACGCACAGAACCAAAATTACGTAGCCAAACGGTTATTCCCTCTTCAGGAATCTCCAGGCTCTGCACTTGTTGGTAGTCACCCTTTTGGATAGAAACAGTACGGTTGCTTTTAACGGCAAACATAAAACCCAGACCGTTGTTTTTCACAGTCTTCAGGTTTGCGGCACTGCTATACCAGGAATCCCCCGTAACAAATGCAGGTCGTAAGCCCCATACAAGTACTTCTTTCAGCATCTCGAGAAAATAATCATTTTTGGACTTTCCGTCCGCAGAGTCATAGATACGGAAATTGACAGGAAGGCTATAGCCTTTGATATCGGTGTAATAGAGCGTTATGAGATTAATGCCCTTGACGGCTTTATGATGCTTGCCCGAGTAATGATAGCCGATGAATGCCGTGTAGTTACTGTACGGCTTATCCAGCACCGTATCATCAACCGATAGCGTGCCCCCATCAAGAATCAGCCTTGCGGCTACTTCCATGAAAAGGTCATTGGGAGCAAAGTCTTCACGTTGTAGAAAACGGTTAACGCTGTGGTGTGACATATCTCCGATCTCACTAAGGCGAGTACAGGTTGCTGATTTCGGCTCACACAATAGAAACCCTGTATATTTCGGCAAATCACACCCAGCTGTTGTAGGTCTTGTTATCTTTCTACGCACGACGACATCCGCTATTTTTTGCTGATCTAGCAATTTTTACAGCTGCCTGTCAATGCGAAAGTCCTAAATCAACATTCAGTCAGCAATCAATTTTACTGGAAGCCTGAATGTAGAGCATATCCAATGCCACCGTCGCGGCGGCTAGTGAAGTAATGTCTGCACTATCATATGCTGGAGCAACCTCCACCACATCCATTCCAACAATATCAAGCCCTTGTAATCCGCGAACTAACTGCAAGGCACGGTCTGATGTCAGGCCACCACAAACCGGAGTTCCTGTTCCCGGCGCATAAGCGGGATCCAGGCAGTCAATATCAAACGTCAGGTAAGCAGGACGATGTGATACGGTCATATGAACCCGGTCAATAATCTCTGAGATGGGCGCCTCGTTGACATATCCCGCATCAAAGACCTGAAAGGGCGTATTTTTCTGATCATGATGGGTACGTATACCGATCTGAACAGAGGACTCAGGATTGATCAGTCCTTCCTGCACAGCATGATAAAACATGGTGCCATGATCATACGGTCCCCCTTGATCATAATCATCCGTATGAGCATCAAAATGAATAAGCGACAGCGGGCCAAATTGTCTTGCATGGGCACGAAGCAGTGGCAAGGTGATAAAATGGTCTCCTCCAAGGGTCAGCATCTTTTTACCTTCTGCCAGTATTGCCTCAGCATGCAACTGCAGTGACTCACACAGGTCACTGGCATTTCCTGCTTCAAAGACCAGATCACCACAGTCAGCGATGGAAAGGTAATCATTTAGCCTGAACCCCCACGGCCAACGTGGCGACTCCCAGGCCAAGTTGATTGATGCCTTGCGAATAGCTTCGGGACCAAAACGGCTACCACTTCGACCAGTCGTAGCCAGGTCAAAAGGCACCCCGGTAACTATCCAATCGGCATCACTGTTGATCGGATCAAAATCCAGTGGTTGTCTGAGAAAACCAAAAGCGTTGGAATAGAGAGAGTAATCCGCTTTTTTACCCAAAGTTGTCACTTCCTTACTCCTTATTATCCTAATAAGACTTTTTTGTATCTGTTTGAGAACCTGTCAGGTAGGTATAACCCTTAAGAGCTGACTCAAGCTCAGCTAATACAGCAGAACGCTGCGCCTCTTCCAGGCTATCAAAGACCATTTGCTGATAGGCCTGAAAAAAATGATCAGGTTTCAGGTCCACATATCGCATCACATCTTCAACATTATTGCCCTTATATAATTCATTGACCTGAACCTTTCCATCAGCACTGATTTCCACAGAGGCAGAATCCGTATCTCCAAAAAGATTGTGCATATCACCCAGGATTTCCTGGTAAGCACCAACCAGAAATATCCCTATGTAATAGGGATATTTCTGACTCCATTCCGGCACTGGTAGCGTTCTTTCGACCCCCTGACCATCAACATATTGGCCTATAACTCCATCAGAATCACACGTAATGTCAAGCATATAAGCACGGCGAGATAACGGCCTGTCCAAATGAGACAAAGGTAGCACTGGAAATACCTGACGCATCCCCCATACATCTGGCAATGACTGAAACAGTGAAAAATTCAGATAAAAACGATCCGCCAACCGCTCACTCAGCTCATCAATCAGCCCCCTGTGAGACCGGTTTTTATAACTGAGACACTTCATCAATTTATGAAAGATGCCAAGGCTCATCTTCTCTGCCCAGGCTTTTTCTTCAAGCCTGACGATTCCCGTTTCAAAACCGGCATGAATTTCTGCAAGATTACGAAGTATGTCATGATAAATTTCAACAAGCGCTCTTTGCCCATTATTTTCCGATAGCTCAACCCATGACATCCAGAGATTTTGAAACTGATAGGCGCTATCAATGGCCGGTTTCTCAAAAGGCCCTACCTGATGACGCTCTACACCCACAATATCTGTGACCAAAACAGCATGGTGAGCGGTCAAATTTCTACCTGACTCGGAAATAATGCCCGGCTCAGGGGCTTTGCTTTGTCGACACAGACTACCGATAATCGAAATAACGCTATTGGCGTATTCTGAAAGGCTGTAATTCATGGAACATTCACTCTGGCTTCGTGTTCCTTCATAATCAACAGCCAGCCCTCCACCAATATCAATCCACTGAATGGGCACCCCCATGCGGTAAAGCTCAATATATATACGACCACATTCACTGATACCCTGACTGGCATCTCTGATATTGGTGATCTGAGATCCAAGATGAAAATGCAATAACTGAAGACAGCCCAGCTGATTCACATCCTTCAGCCGACTTATAACACTGATAATTTGTGCCGTGGTCAGACCAAACTTTGACCCCTCTCCCCCGCTTGCATACCACATTCCTTTCGTTTTCGAATTCAGTCTTGCCCTTAACCCCAATCTCGGGCTCACACCAAGCTCTTGCGCTTCAGCCAGTACAAGCTCAAGTTCCGAAAACTTTTCCAGAACAATATAAACCTGACATCCCATTTTCTCCCCGATGAGAGCCTGACGAATATACTCCCGATCTTTGTACCCATTGCATATAATCACTGCACTGGTTTGTCTTGCAAAAGCCAGAACAGCCATCAATTCAGGTTTGCTGCCAGCTTCCAGCCCCAGCTGCTTATCCTTCAATAAAGACTGGCTGTTTATAATGGTCTCTACAACACTTCGCTGCGGGTTAACTTTTAAGGGATACACAGCCAGATAGCGATTTGCATAAGCATGATCGTGAATGGCCTGATTAAATGCATGACACAAAGTGAGTACTCTATGCCTGAGAATTTCTGGGAATCGAATCAAGACAGGCAGTGAAGCCCCCTGCCCCAATAACTCTTTTACAATTTCATTCAGTTCAATATCCAGCTGCTTTTCCTGCGAACAAAAAGTAACGTTTCCACTGAGGCTGATATCAAAATACCCCTGACCCCAGTGCTGAATATTGTATGTTCTACGAGACTCTTCGACACGCCAGCTGGTATTGATTAAAGAGCTGGTGCTGTGGATTTTTTTTCTGGAGAAGTTGTGCATTGATCTGGTGGATAACCTCCCGAATAAAACAACCTCTGGTTAATCATATGGCTGAAACAGCAGGAGTATAGTCATCCATGAACAAGAGCAGTGGCTCTGAAAACAGATTTTCAGAGCCGATTTATTGATATGGGAGTGAAACTTTTTACAGGTCTAATAATTCTTTGGGAGAAGGAGCAATAAAAGAAGGATCATTAAAAAAGAAAAAGGGCATCACCTTAAGCAGAAGGATGCACAGCTCTTTCGACAATGGAAGTAGAAAACTCATTGATCTCTTTGAAAATAAGGTACTTCCTTTTTCTCTGTAACGCACCTCTCACCTTCCTGCGGAACTCTGAAAAGCAATAAACCACAGGTCTGTTGGACTCTAGATTTACTCTGGTAGCTGCTGGAACGTACCAGTACATAAACTGTTTGCGCTTCGAATAAATCACAGCCCTGGCCTCCAGAAAAATAATTGAAATGAATGGTTAATTGTTCATTTAGTCAATTAATTTCTAAGAAAGTTCCCAATTCAAAGAGTACAGGCCTGAATCAATACCTCAAAGGAGCTGGAGCTCAGTCCAGCTGCTAGAAAAATAGCGAAATTAAGAGCTGTTACGGGGTTATTTGCCCTTTCTAGAAGCACGAACCTGATCGTAAGCGCCTTGAATTTCCTGAGTTTTTTCCTTTGCCACTTCCATCATTTCCTCAGGCAATCCTTTAGCCACCAATTTGTCTGGATGATGCTCACTCATCAGCTTTCTGTAAGCCTTCTTTACTTCAGCATCTGAAGCACTTTCTGATACTCCCAGAACATCATAGGCCCGTTTCAGATCCATTCCAGATGATGCCCGACCTCCACCAGACCCTGAGTAGTATCCACCTTGCTGGTAGTACTCCCTCTGGGCAATGAACCGTTTATGGATCTGGTCAAAAGCAAAATTCCCGACCCCAAGAATGCCACAGACCTGTTTGAAAACGGCCTGCTCTGAAGCACTCAACCCTCCGTCCGCATAGGCTGCAGAAAGCTGAATTTCCAGAAACATGGGAATCAGGGTGCTCGCCCCGGCAACCTCACGAAAAGCCCTGAGAGCACCTTCAATATCAGAAGAGGGTTTCTTCCCTTCATTAAAAAGCTCAATTGCCATTCTGCGCTGGTCTTCCGAGAGGCGCATATTGTGCATAATGGCTCGGGCAGTTTCTATCTCATACTCGCTGACACGACCATCTGCTTTTGCAACCCTCCCCATCACCAGAAAAGTGGCCCTGAAAAAGGCGGTCTGTGCTTTTTGTCGATAGGCGGCAGAAGCTCCAAAACCGGCTGTTCCCTGACCTCCTAAGAATGTCCGATTAACCCAGGAACCAACAAACGCTCCCAAAATAGCACCGAAGGGTCCACCGGTCATAAACCCAACCAACGCACCAATTACTATTGCGGTCATGAAGTCCTGCTCTGATCTTGAAGATTGTTTTGGTTTTTGGGCTGGTCCTGATACTGATGTTGAAGGTAATCCTCCAATGCCTGTAATCGTTCAATGGAGCCGACATCAGTCCAGAACCCACTATGGTGCTGACCACTGACCCTGCCCTGTTTAATGGCATCCACTAGTAAAGGAGCCAGGGAAAAGGCTTCCCCTGCCTCATACCCGTCGAATAAACGTGGTGACAGTATGCTGACACCACTGAATGTTAGTCCAGACCTTTGTGGTAACGAGTCCTTTTCAACCAGAATCCCTTCATCAAGACAAAAGTCACCCTCAGGATGAAAGTCTGGATTATTCACCATAACCAGGTGGGCAAGCATTCCATCGGGAAGGCTCAAGCTCTCCAGGTCCACATCCGTATAAACGTCCCCGTTAATAACAATAAAAGGGTCATCACGTTTTTCAGGCTGCTCTTCTGTAAGCAGAGGTAACGCTCGTAAAATACCACCACCAGTTTCCAGAGGCTCTCCTTCAGGGGAGTACTGTATATTGACCCCCCAACCGGAGCCGGAGCCAAGCGCCTCCTCAATTTTTTCTCCCAACCAGCCATGATTGATGACCAGCTGCTTGAAACCAGCCTCAGCCAGACGCTCGATATGATAGGTAATCAGTGGTTTTCCCACTACCGGCACCAGTGGTTTCGGAATCGATAGGGTAATGGGCCTGAGCCTTTTGCCATAACCTGCGGCAAGAATCATGGCCTTCATACACTGGCACCCTCCATCACTTGTTGGAGCCGTTGATGCACAAACGGCTCAACGTGCTTCCCTAACCATTCGGCATGTTCCTTAAACTGGGGATATCGGTGACATACCGACAATACATACCCCAGGGTTCTTGAAATATCATTGAGATAACCTGACTTTCCGTCTCGCAGCCATAGTCTGGAGAAGATACCCAGACACTTCAGATGACGCTGCAGCCCAGTAAGATCAAACCATGCTTTAAGTTGTTCAGGATCATGAGCGGCCAACACCGGATGGTGCACCATAAAAGAGGAAAACCAGAGATCTATTTTTTCTTCAGGCCAGGATATATAGCAGTCCCGCAGTAACGACACGACATCATACAGCAACGGCCCATGAAGGGCCCCTTGAAAGTCAATAACCCCGATACTCCCATTCGGGGTCATCATCAAATTTCGGGAGTGGTAGTCTCTATGGACTGTACCTTGCGGCTGCTCAAGCATACTTGAAACCAGCGAGGAAAACAGATCATTCAGTTGGCTTGATAACTGTGGCTGCTCAGTTTTAATCCCCATAAGATCCCCAAGAAACCACTGTGGGTAGAGAGACAGTTCAAAGCGTAATAGCTTTTCATCATAGGGAGGCAGGTTATCAGGCGGCTGTTTCTGGATAAGCACCAACGTTTCCAGAAGCTTCAGGTAGTATTGGTCAGCAGTAGTTTTCTGAAGCAAAATCTGCATTGGAGCATCCCCCAGATCCTCCTGAAGCATAAAGCCATGCTCATAATCCACAGCAAACACTTCAGGAACATGCACACCACCCGCTTTCCAGCGTCGGGCTATCTCTACAAAGGCATGAGAGTCTTCAGTTGCCGGAGGGGCATCTACTGCCACCAGCGTTCTCTCAGGCGTCTGAACCCGATAATAGTTTCGAAAACCAGCATCACTGCCAATAGCCTGCAAAGGCATTGAAGCACCTTCACAAGCCATACCTGCATCAAATGAAGGGTTATTTTTGCTCAATAGAACTGAGACAACCCATTGTGCCAGTTGTTCCCGGCGTAGAGATTCTTCAGACTGAACCCCAGGAGCCGTCTGAAGCTCTGAAATTGTTGTGGCCAACGCTTTTGCTTCCTGTTAAGCAGTGTCGATCAATACTCAAGACTATCACAGAGAGTTATTCTGGCCTATTGATGCTAAGGCTTCTATCTTCAAGCAGTCAGCTTACCTGTCCGGACAATATATATGCTTGGGTTATTTGACATTTCAAGTACCCATGTTCAGAGTTTCCGGTGGATTTAACACTGCATTTCCTTTGCAAATGGATATAGAATATTCCGATTCTGATGCAGTTTGCACATGATCAGATGAAACCTTTTTGCTGCATTAATCCTGCTGCATGGCGGATAACCGGTTAAGCCAAGTATTCTCCACCGGTAATTCAATTGATCTGAAAACGGTTTATATGCCGACAAGAAGCCCGTAGAACGAGCAAATTTATTTTCATGAAAAGCCACCTCATACATCTCGCAGAGAGCATCAAAGCCTTCGAAACTGAACATGAAGTGCTATCTGTCTCTAACTCTGTCGCCATGTCAGTGAGGAATAGTAAAAATACATTGTTCATGTCTGTAAATAGACAACAGAGTATTTTTATTTTAATCCAGCCTTTTCTTCGCCAGATTTTCCAAACAAGAACGTTGCCCCAGGATTGCTGAGCTTATGGACATGCATCTGCATCATCTACCGTTTACACCAAGAGCCCTGACTCTGGCTATTGCTACCGGCATTATGGCCAGTCAGCCAGTCTCAAATGCTATAGCTGTAGAAACCCCAGAAAGGCAACAAGGTGAATGGTATTGCCAGACACTCAGTAATGGCCAGTGGACCTGCGACCCACTAACGGCTCAATCACTGTCTGCACAGCCAGTGCCAAAGGGTAAACAACAGGCCAGAACGCGGAAAAAAACAACAGTACAAAAAACGTCTGAAGTCGTACAACAAAGCAAACCACTGAAACAACATCTGGACTGGCAGCCAATCGACCAGCTCTCGCCGGAACGTCAGACAGCTGAGCCATTTTACAGCTGTGGCGCCTATATTGAGCCCCCCAGACCCGGCAAAGATTACAAGGGGGATACGAATAAAGCCCCAATCGTTGCAGAGTCCAATGAGTCCAGTTATGACAAAGCGTCAGTTGCAAAATTCAAAGGAGATGTAACTGTTCGCCAGGGGAGTCGCCAATTTGAAAGTGACATGGCCTCTCTGGACAAAAACCGAAACTACGGACAGTTCGAAGGCAACGTCCGCTTTCGTGAAAATGGTATTTTGCTGGTCGGTGATAAAGGCGACCTGCAGATGGACAGTGGGCGGGCAACCCTTGAAAACACCGCTTATGTGATGCATGAGCAGAAAGCCCGTGGTAGTGCTTCACGCATCGTACGTAATGAAGATTCGACCCTTGAGCTGGCAGATGCAACCTATACGACCTGCCCTCCAGGCGATAAGGGCTGGCAGCTATCAGGGCAAAACGTCACTCTTGATATGGACAGTGGACAGGGGTTGGCTAAAAACGCTGTTGTTCGTGTTCAGGGACTGCCAATCCTTTATACACCATACCTGTCCTTCCCCATAGATGACCGAAGAAAATCAGGCTTTCTATACCCTACTCTTTCTCAAAGCAGTGATAACGGCCTGGATTTCTCCATTCCTTATTACCTGAACATTGCGCCAAACTATGATGCAACCCTGACACCCAGATATATGAGCAAACGGGGATTCATGCTGGAGAATGAATTCCGCTATCTCGTAGGCAACACTCAGGGTGAGCTGGGACTTTCCGGATTGCTGGATAAAGATGAACTGAAAAAAGAGAATCCCTATTACAATGACTACCGCTGGCTGATTAACTATCGTCAGAAAACCGATTTAACCAGCAACTGGGTGGCAGAAGTCGATTATGCAAAAGCCAGTGATAAAAACTATCTGGATGACTTCAGCACCAGTCTCAACCTTTCTGCCAATTCACCACTGAACCAGCGGGTAGGTACCCGCTATCTGGGTGGCGATACCAACCACAGCTGGCAGCTGAGTCTGGATGCTCACCAATACCAGAACATGAACCAGACGGCAGATGATCCCTATAACAAACTTCCACAAATCAAACTGTCTGGCAACTGGCTGGCCAGTAGCAGCCTGAGCCTCAATTATGTGGCCGACTACACTAAATTCACTCGTGATGATAACTGGCATTACGTGAATGAAACTCTGGTAAACCCATCAGACAGTGTTTACCAGAGTAATTACGACTCAGGTTACGGCATCAAGAGAGCAAACGGTGAACGGCTCTATCTGGAAACTGGGGCAGGCTATTCTTTTGACTGGAGCTATGCTTTTATCCGCCCAGCGGTGAAGGTTCAACATGTTGAATACCGACTGACGGACTTAAGTGAAACGGATGTAATCACCGATCTCAATAGTGCCTACGGTAACTTCACCTCAACAGATTATACCGAGTCACCCAAGACGACTGTACCAACTTTCAGTCTTGACAGTGGACTTTACTTTGACCGCTTCACCAATATCGGAGGCACAGAGTTCATCCATACCCTTGAGCCTAGAATGAAGTATCTCTATTCCCCCTACAAAGAGGGACAGGAGATGAACCCGGTCTTTGATACGGCATTGATGAACTTCAACTACAACTCACTCTGGCGTGACAGTCGCTTCTCTGGGTACGATCGGCTGGGTGATGCCAACCAGCTTTCCCTTGGTCTGACAACCCGGTTGATAGAAGATGATGGGTTTGAGCGTGTTCGCTTTGGCGTTGGTCAAATCATCTATTTTGAAGACCGCCAGTTGTGGATCAGCCCTAATGCAGGTATTGATCCGGGCATCATTGACCAGGACCAGGACACCGACCCAAATGATGAGGCTAAACGGCTTCAAGAAGATATGAAGGATTCGGTATCCCCACTGGCATCCGAACTGGTCTATAACATAAGCCATACCATGAATGTCCGTCAGGACTTAATGTGGGATACCAGCAACAATGAACTGGATAGCTATGGCCTTTACTATCAATACAAGCCGGGTGATCGTCGGGTACTGAACGCCGGTTATCGCTATCTGCGTCAGGCTGACCGGTATGTAAAAAATGAACAGAACGGCTATGTCGATGACCCAAATAACCCGGGTACATACCTGACCACAGACAACAATCTAAGCCAGACTGACCTCTCTGTTGCATGGCCTGTATCCAACAACTGGTCTGCAATGGGTCGCTGGCAGTATGACTTAACCAATAAGCGGAACCTTGAGATCTTATCCGGAGTCGAATATAACAGTTGCTGTTATCAGGTTCGTGTTCTGTGGCGTAAGTGGGTCGATGATGATGACAACATTGATCACCCCAACAGCAAAAGTGGTATATTTCTCCAGTTTGTCCTGAGAGGGCTTGGGGATCTGACAAGTGGTGCTACGAAAGAGTATCTCAAAGGTATTAAAGGTTACGCAGGGGATGAGAAGTAGATGATGAAGGGATTGAAACGCATTGCACTGGCTTCCCTGTGCCTGCTGACTTTCAGCAGTGGTGGAGTTTATGCACAATCAACTGGGGCGACTCAAAACGCTCAGAAACTTGTCAGCTCGAATCGGGCACAACTGGATCGCAAGGTAGAACTGGATCGCATCGTTGCCAAAATTGACCAGGACGTCATCATGCAGAGTGAGCTTGACGCGCGTCTTGAGGCCGTGCATCGACAGCTCTCGTCCAGAAATATCAACCTGCCTCCGGAAGATGTCCTGAAGCAGCAAGTACTGGAACAATTGATTCTGGAAAACATTCAGATCCAGATGGGCAAACGCGGTGGAATTCGTATTGATGACTGGTCATTAAATGATGCTATTGCCCGTATTGCCCAACGCAATCAGATGACTCTTGAAGAATTCAAGCAAAACCTGGAAGCCGATGGTCTGTCATTCAGTCAGGCTCGTGAAGAAATCCGCCGTGAAATGATTCTTAACCGTGTTCGTCAGCGTCAGGTTGCCCAACGTGTTCAGGTCAGCGAACAGGAAATCGATAACTTCCTGAGCTCTCCTGAAGGTCTGGCTCAAATGCAGACTGAATACCGTCTGGCCCATATCCTGATTGCAACTCCCGATAATGCAACGCCAGATCAAATCCAGAGTGCAGAACGGCGTGCTAATGATCTGTCCAAACAACTTCGTCAGGGAGCTGATTTTCAGGCCATGGCGATTGCTAATTCCAAAGGACAGAATGCATTGGAAGGAGGCGATCTTGGCTGGCGAAAAGCTGATCAGCTGCCCACCCTGTTTGCCGAACAGGCGATTAAAATGTCCAAAGGACAGACATCCGCACCTATCCGCAGCCCAGCCGGTTTCCATATTTTCAAACTGATGGATACCCGTGGCAATGAAAAAGTAGTTCAGAGTCAGATTCATGTCCGGCACATTCTGATCAAGCCTAACGAGATTCGCAGTAACCTGGAGTCGCAGATGCAGGCCAAGAAACTGTATGAGCGGATTAACGCGGGCGAACCGTTCAGTGAGCTTGCGAAAGCGTATTCTGATGATACCGCTTCTGCACTTAACGGCGGTGATATGGGATGGATTTCTCCTGAAACACTGGTTCCTGAATTCCAGACTGTAATGAACATCATTCCTGAAAAGACGGTCAGTGAACCATTCCGCACTACCTACGGCTGGCACATACTTGAAGTGCTGGGTAAGCGACAGTCTGACATCAGTACTCAGGTACGCCGTAACCAGGTAAGGGAACTGCTCAGCAATCGCAAGTTTGAAGAGGAGCTGCAAGTCTGGCTTCGGGAGATCCGCGATCAAGCCTACGTTGAGATTCAGCTCTGATATGACCGTCTCCGCTGACTTTATCAACCCCATCCCCCGGCTGGTAATAACTTCCGGGGAACCTGCTGGCATCGGCCCTGATCTTTGCCTGATGTTGGCAACACAACGGCATCAATTTTCAAAACCTGTACAGCTAGTAATAGCTGCTGACCCGGAGTTGCTGGCACAACGGGCAAAGCAGCTGGGCCTTTTGGTTGACTTTCAATTCTTTAATCCAAATATAAGAGAGCCTTCCAGAGAAAATACCCTTCTGGTAGCCCCCGTTTCTATGGCCACCACCGCGATAGCAGGTTCAGTGAACCCTGCTAACAGCGAATATGTTCTTGATACACTGACGCTTGCGCTTCAGGGATGCTTGAATGACCTCTTCGACGGAATGGTGACAGGTCCGGTTCACAAAGAAGTTATCAATAGCGCAGGAATTCCATTCAGTGGCCACACAGAGTTTCTTGCTGACCAGACACATACTGAAAAAGTGGTGATGATGCTGGCTACAGAGGGATTAAGAGTCGCTCTGGCAACCACACACCTCCCCCTTTCGCAGGTGTCTTCAGCCATTACTCATCACTCTCTTACTCAAGTCATTCACATTCTCCATCGAGAGTTACAGGATAAGTTTGCGATTAGTTCTCCCCATATTCTTGTATGCGGGCTGAACCCCCACGCCGGTGAAGGTGGACACCTGGGGATGGAAGAGATTGAGACCATTATTCCCGTTCTGAAGAATTGCAGAGCACAGGGAATGAACCTGACGGGCCCCTTGCCCGCTGATACCCTGTTCAACCCGAAACTACTGAAACAAGCTGATGCAGTATTAGCCATGTATCATGACCAGGGATTACCTGTACTCAAATACAAGGGCTTTGGGCAGGCAGTCAATGTCACCCTTGGACTTCCAATCGTAAGGACTTCTGTTGATCATGGAACTGCTCTTGACCTTGCCGGTACGGGAAATATTGACTCAGGAAGTTTATACACAGCAATTGAAACTGCACTGGGCATGGTGAACATCCCCATACCGTGCTGATAGGAGAAATGGGTTCTGAGCCTACCTCCTAGCAAAAACAGCAGCCGGGCGTTATCATTGCCGGTTTAACAGATATCCATGCCATAGATTTGCTATGGCCGATTGTCATCGACAGTTTCTCCCCAGATGAGCAATACTCCTCATGCCTCAGACAGCCGTTCCTTATCATAAGGCCCGCAAACGTTTCGGCCAGAACTTTCTTCACGATCACGGTGTAATCGGAGAGATCGTTGCATCGATCAACCCAAAACAGGGTGAGCATCTGGTTGAGATTGGTCCCGGCCAGGGAGCCCTGACAGCTGACATTCTTGAGCGTGCCGGTGGACTGGATGTTGTCGAGCTGGACAGGGATCTGATTCCTACCCTGCTCCTGCGCTTTGGCCTGAACCCAAACTTTCATATTCACGAAGCCGATGCGCTGAAATTTGATTTTGCCAGCCTGAAAACGGATGAGCGCCCTCTGCGAATCATTGGCAACCTGCCCTATAACATTTCAACCCCACTCATTTTCCACCTGCTGAGTTTTGAAAGCATGATTCAGGATATGCATTTCATGCTGCAGAAAGAAGTGGTTCAGCGCCTGGCTGCCGCACCGGGGGAAAAACATTACGGTCGACTGGGCATCATGGCTCAGTATTACTGCAAGATAGATTACCTCTTTACTGTTGGCCCCGGAGCATTCAAGCCTGCTCCCAAAGTCGACTCAGCCATTGTGCGAATGACCCCATATCATGAACTTCCCCACCCCTGCAAAGACATCCAGAAACTGGAACTGATTGTACGGGATGCTTTCAGCCAACGACGCAAAACGATCCGTAATACACTTAAGCAACACCTCAAAGCGGAAGAACTTGAAGCATTAGCTATTGATCCTGCTGCCCGACCAGAAGTGCTAACTCTTGCCGATTTTGTTCGAATTGCCGACTATTTAATCGATAGATGAAGTTAATAGCCCCATTATCAGGGGCCCTCAGGAAAATTCAATGGCCACTTATGCAGTTGGGGACATCCAGGGTTGTTATGACCCTCTGCGTCGCCTGCTAGACAAACTCAAGTTTGACCCTGACCACGATGTCCTCTGGGTTGCGGGTGATATGGTCAATCGCGGCCCAAAATCTCTGGAAACACTGCGATACCTGAAAAGTCTTGGCAACAGCTGCATAGCCGTTCTCGGGAATCACGACCTTCACCTTCTGGCCGTGGCTTGTGGTATTCGCAAGCAGAAAGGCAAAGACACCCTGACTGAACTGCTCACAGCACCTGACGCCGATGAACTGCTTAACTGGCTCCGCTTTCGCCCGATGCTACACCACGATGATCAGCGCGGAGTCACCATGGTTCATGCTGGCATCCCTCCAATCTGGACCATTGAACAAGCTATTGAACAGGCTCGAGAACTGGAACAGGCACTGCGCTCTGAAGACCACATAAAATGGCTGAGAAAGATTTTCAAAAACGCCAAACCCCAACCATGGGACAATGACCTCAAACTTAAGAAAAAACTACGGCTCACCGCCTCCTACTTTACCCAGATGCGCTTCTGTAATGCCCATGGCATGCTGGATCTTGAAAGTAAGGGGTCTACGCCTGAAAGCGGCTACGCTCCCTGGTTCAGCTTCCCGGAGAGCCCTTGCTATAGGGAGCAGATTATTTTTGGCCACTGGGCTGCCCTTGAGGGCATCAGTGGCCACGACAATATACACGCTATTGATACCGGCTGCGTCTGGGGTAAAAGCCTGACCGCCATTAACGTGGACACTTTTGAACGAACCGAGGTATTCGGTTAATGGCCATCTGAAATTGACCGAAACAAACAGTAATCAGTTCTCATTTTCAGAGGATTACCAGAATTTCTGCCCCCTCTGATATAAACTTGAGGTAAGTGAACTTATAATCTGCCAATCAGCAGAACAGCTATGGATCGCGCATAATATGGCCGCAAAACCAACTAAAATAGTCACTTTTGTCTGGCAGGGGAAAGACAAATCCGGCCGAAAGACTAAAGGTGAAATGCAAAGCTCCAGTATTGCGCTGGTTAAAGCTGAACTCAGAAAACAAGGTATCGTAGCCACAAAGGTTGGAAAGAAGCCTCCCTCTCTTGGCCTGGGAGGGGGCGGTAAGATAAAACCATTGGATATTGCCCTATTTACCCGGCAAATGGCCACCATGATGAAAGCTGGCGTTCCCCTCCTTAATGCTTTTGATATTACCGCTGAAGGGATTGAAAAAGAGTCAATGCGAGACCTTGTCGGCAAAATTAAGAATGAAGTAGCCGGCGGAAGTACATTTGCTGATTCACTAAAGAAACACCCGGATTACTTTGATGACCTGTACTGCAGCCTTGTCGCTTCTGGAGAACAGTCCGGTGCACTGGAGACACTGCTTGATCGCATAGCTACCTACAAAGAAAAAACTGAAGCATTAAAGGCCAAAATCAAAAAAGCAATGAACTACCCCATTGCGGTAGTGTGCGTAGCCATGATTGTGACGATCATCTTGCTGGTTAAGGTGGTTCCACAATTTGAGGAGGTTTTTGCAGGTTTTGGTGCTGAGCTACCCGCATTTACACAGATTGTCATCAATATTTCAGAGGCCGTCCAGAATTACTGGTATTTTGCCCTGGGAGGACTTGTCACTTTTGGCTTCCTGGCCAAACGAACACTGAAATCTTCTAAAGCTGCCAGAGACGCAGTGGACCGTCTGGTTTTAAAGCTGCCTATCATAGGGGAAATACTGGATAAATCTGCCGTGGCCCGATTTGGTAGAACATTGGCCACTACATTTGCTGCAGGCGTTCCGTTGGTAGATGCTCTTGATTCTGTAGCAGGTGCCGCTGGTAACGTAGTATATGCAGAAGCAACCCAGAAAATTAAAGAAGATGTCTCTACCGGGCAGCAATTGCAGTTTGCCATGAAAAGCTCTGGAATTTTCCCGGCCATGGCAGTCCAGATGGTATCAATCGGTGAAGAGTCTGGTGCCTTGGATGAGATGCTTGAGAAAGTGGCCACTTTTTACGAAGATGAAGTCGATAATATGGTTGATGGCCTGACCAGCCTTATGGAACCCATCATTATGTCAGTGTTGGGCGTGCTTGTTGGTGGCTTGATTGTTGCTATGTACTTGCCAATTTTCCAGATGGGTTCCGTTGTTTAATCCTCAGATACTCAGAGGGGGAGGCAACCCTCCCCCCTTTAGAAGTTCCTTCTCTTCCAGCTCGATAACAGATAAAGGCTGCGTTCAGCGCCTTCCTCGTCGAAACATCTTGAAAAATTCATAAGAAGGGTCATCCAGCCCCGGCTTGCCGATATTGGAACCAGCAATAAATGGATGTTCCAGGTTAACAACAGTCTGATCCTGAATATTCACCCAGTCCGCTAATACAGCGCGATAGGAGAACTTCCAGAGACCATCGCGTTTTTCATACTTATCCAAATATCGACCACCAATTAACACATCGAACAAACCCTGTTCGCCCTCGGCCTGATGAAAAGCAAGCACATACACCTCACCCTCAGCCTTGTGACCATCCAATTTGATATTATGGGTCGTGACATTGTGATGGAGTATTCTCATCGGTGCCTGAATGTCAGGCAGTTTGTCAATGAAGTCCATGGCAGGCCCATGGAAAAAAGCACCATGATCATCAATGGCGTCTTCATGGTAAAGCGAGCGCATTTTTGCATGGTCGTGACGGTCAGCAGCATTACAGTATGCCTGAACCAACTCCCGTATTGACTCTTTATCCAGCAATTCCCTCAATTGATTTTGAAGTTCATCAGTTACTTTATTATTCATTATTTTTTACGGCCAACTGTTCAAAGATCAGGGGGATGGACAAAGCTATCCCCCCAACTTCTGCTATCAGGGCTAGCCAGTAGTCTGCGGGCTTTGCTTTGCCCCCATTCGCCATTGCAGGGCAACCAATACCATAACGACTAATGCTCCCAGCAATGCACCTCCATATGGATTAAATAGCAGTACAGGCAGACTGGCCAGAGACATCAGCCGCTCCCATACGTAAAGCCTCCTCAGCAGATAACCTTCAATGGTCATTGCCATCGCCATAATAATGGCAACCGTTTGCAGGGTTGCTATAGCGAGCCCGAACAGATCCCCGGTGGTATTAATCAGCCCGGTATAGGCCATCATAATTGGAATGACAAACAAGCCCGCTGCCAGCTTAAATGCCTCAACCGAGGCTTTCATCGGGTTGGCATTGGCCACTCCGGCTCCTGCAAATGCAGCAAGCGCAATAGGAGGTGTTACGTTCGAGGTTTGCGACAACCAGAAAATAATCAGATGAGAGGTTAACAGTGGCAAACCAAAATCACCGAGTAGAGGTACAGCGATAACGGCAAGCACGATATACGCGGCAGTAACCGGCAACCCCATACCAAGAATCAGTGCAACAAGGCTGATCAGCAATAAAGCGGTAAACAGATAACCACCGGAAAGTGCCATAACAAACTGGGTAAACTGCAGTCCAATTCCAGTCTGCCCAACGACACCAACAATAATACCGGCGGCACCACAGGCTACAGAGATAGGAAGCGCCAGCAATGCCCCCGCCTTCATACCTTCAATGACCTTCGGAATACTGACACGACTGTGTTTTCGTAAAGCGGCAGTGACCAATATGGCTGCACAGCCAGCAACACCAACCAGTAAGGGGGAGTACCCCATCATTAGCAATGTAGTAATCAGCACAAGGGGTATCAAGAAATGAGCCCCCTGTTTCATCACCTTAAGAACGGCTTCTGTACGACTGACCGTTTGTAAATCCAACTTACAGGCCATGATATGCACATAAAGCAGTGTACAGAAGAAATAAAGCAATGCCGGAACAATGGAGGCAATCATAATGTCGCTGTAGGGCACACCGGTAAACTGTGCCATCACAAAAGCACCCGCGCCCATGATGGGCGGCATAATCTGCCCACCCGTAGAAGCTGCCGCTTCAATACCTGCCGCCTGCTCTGGTTTGTAACCCAGCCTCTTCATCATTGGGATGGTGATTGACCCGGTGGTTACCGTATTGGCAATGGCAGATCCAGAGATTGAGCCCAGCCCGGCAGATGCAATGACAGCCGCTTTCGCAGGTCCACCTCGATATTTGCCGGCAATGGCAAAGGCCAGATCAATAAAGAACTTACCGGCCCCCGTAACTTCCAGAAAAGCACCGAACAATACAAAGATAAAAACGGTTGTGGCCGCTATGCCCAGCGCTGAACCAAAAATACCGTTACTGGAGAAAATCTGGAACTGTACCAATTCCTGAAGCGTGTAAGCCTTGGTTGCAAGCGTTCCCGGAAGCAGATCGCCAAATGCACTGTAAGCCAAAAATATGACTGCAATAATCACCATGACCCAGCCTACAGTGCGTCGACAGGCTTCTAACAATAAAAGCGCAAAAACAGCACCAGCCATCAAATCCAGTTTGGCCAGGCCAAACAGAAGGTAGTTAATATCGTTATAGTCGAACTGGATGATCTGGTATCCGGCAAACACGGCCAGTGCACACAACCCAAGATCCACGAGTCGACCAGCCACTATAATCGGGGTGCCTTTTTGTTCATTCCTGGCGTCTTTAATCAGCGGATAGTGAAGGAAAATCAGCACCATCACCCAGGTCAGGTGAGCAGGCCTAAAGTACGTTGCAGAAATGGTTGAGGTCACACCCTGCCAGATCTGAAAAACTGACAACATCACTGCAAGGGCCAGCAACAAATAGCCCTGTCCCTGATTAAGCCTGCTCATAGAATTCGTCCAACAGATTTTGAAGAGGGGTAGGGGTAGCGATAGCAAACCGGCTGTCGCTACTCTTCAGTACTGAATAATAATTATTGAATGCTGTTCAGATACTTCTCTGCACCTGGATGAAGAGGAACTCCAGCCAACTGCTTGGCATTAGCCGGGATGGTGGCTTCAGCTACTTTTACGACCTTCCGGACTTCATCCATGTTTTCATAGGCAGCCCGGGTCAATTCAAAAGCCATGTCATCCGCCATATCTGCCCGCACCACCAGCACGTTCCAGATACTCAGCGTGTCAGTGGCTGGTACATTGTTATAGATACCTTCAGGAATGGTGTACTCACTGTAGGCGGGATACTCGGCGATAAATGCCTGCCTTTCTTCCTGAGAGACTGGAATAACACGCAGCTTATGAGTTAAAGCGATCTGGGTAACCGCGCCAACACCCTGTCCACCAACAATAAAGCCAGCATCAATCTGACCGTTGGCCAGCGCATTGGTGGTTTCAGAGTAATTGAGGTATACGGCATTGATATCCTTTTCAGGATTAATCCCCAGCGTTTTCAACAATGCCGCCGAGGTGACGGCAGTGCCTGAGCCTGGCGCTCCCAGGGAAACGCGCTTACCTTTCAGGTCATCCAGTGCCTGAATATCAGAGTTTTGCAGTGTCATGGGATGAACAAGGTTTGGATAGAGCGCAAACAACACTTTTACCGGCATTTTAGAAGGAAATTTACCCTCCCCCTGATAAGCATCCATTACCACATTTCCCATGGCAATGCCGGCCAGCATATCGCCACGGACAACCTTGATCGTGTTTTCAACTGAAGCGGCAGTCACCTCGGCTTTTACATTGATGCTATTCACTTCGTCCGACCAGACTTTGGCAAGTGCACCACCAAAGGGATAGTAAATACCACTTTGTCCACCAGTACCAATGGAATAGTTTTGTGCGAAAGCAATCATGGGCAACAGCATTGCGAATGCAGCAGCTATCCGTCTCATGTTGGTCATTCCCCTTTTACAGGTCACTTTGTAGTTATTAGCGGGCGGGATCTTCCACCCAGCCTTCGTTGTTTGAGCAGAGCTTACTATAGGAAGCGCTGATGGAGAATACTCTTTGAGAAAGGATCTCTGCCTCAACAATGCATTCCATTGCTGTAGTGCAGAAAAACGCCACTGATCAAAAAACAACCAACATCAGGATGAAACAAGACTACCGGTAGTCTCTCTGGTTTTCCTCACAAGACTCACAATCTTATCCACAGAATCTGTGGTTAAGTTTTTTGAGAAAAAATCATCGCAATAATTATTCCTGGGAGTGGCCGCCCACCAATAATAGCGCCATGTATGCTGATATCTACTAGATGTAAAATAGACGTATATCTACAACATCCGACACACCCTATTTATTATTTTTCGATGAAAAATATTTTTATTATGGAAAGCAACTTTAGACACATACATCAGCACAATAAATGAGCAAAAAATAAGGCGTACATATCAATTTACACAAGAATAAACCATTAAAAACCAGCCCGTTATTACGAGCATCCCACAGTTATTGCTAAAAAAAACTTCAATCAGAATGATGGTCCCACATAATATAGAAATTCGGAGCACTCAATGAAGCGCGTTCTCCTAGGGACAGTTCTGGCTACTTCTTCTGCAATGGCTTTCGCTGGCGGCAGTTATGTAACTGGTAACGTACAGAGCCACAGTAAAGATATTCACGGTTCCAGCATGACTTCCACTCTGGAAGCAGGCCACACTTTCGACACCACAGAGCGTGGCGGCCTGACCGTGCTGACTGAGTTTGATGGCATCCAGATTGGCAATGCTGTTGAAGGCAAGTCCAGCAGCCCTTACATCACTCTGGGTGTTGAACAGGCTTACAGCCTGACTGACAACCTGTGGGTTGCCGCTGGTTACCACCACCTGCTGCACGACGGTGACTTTATCCAGGCACGTCCACTGGTGAAAATTGGTTACAACTTTGACAATGGCGTAGCCATCAGTAACCGTACCCGCTGGCACCTGGACCAGACCAATGCTGCTGGTGCCGAAGATGATGTACGTACTGACAATGCCATCAGCTACCAGATGCAGAGCCAGCCAGTTCAGCTGAAGTACAACAACGTATATATGTGGGATGCCAAGGTAATGGACCACGAGGTTCGTGCAACCTGGACCAAAGCCGGCGTTCAACCCTACGTTGAGTGGCGCAATCAGGCTGACGACGCCAACAACGCCCTGGTACTGGGTGCTTCCCTCGGCTTCTGATTCAGTTACCTGTCCCCATTAGTAACTGATGTGCCGAAGGCCCTCAACTTATGTTGAGGGCTTTGTTACAGTCCGTTGCAGAACCATTGCTCTTAGCTTTTCAGCAGCAACACTAATTCTAATTCCCAGTTTGTGAAAAACTTCCGGTTTAGTATTCACCAGGGTCTGCCTTGAAAACTTTTTCAGAATACGCCCTTTTCTTCCTAAACCAACCTCCAATAGTTTTGGATCACACTCTTGTATTTCTCCACAAGCAAGCTCTTCCTGTCGAAACACATCAAGCACGCTGAATACAATCTCAGGAACAGAAGAAATAAAATCTATTTGTTTCTCAGTAAAAGGCTTTCTAAACCCATCCATTAATAACAGAGCAATTTCATCCAGTTTATCTAACGATACGAATGCTTGATGTAAACTCAAAACTTCTTGTTTTTGTGGTGTACACTCCAATCTTTCTTGCCCATATACAGAGTCAATAGCAACAGGGCAATGAAGATTACCTGTAACTCTTTTTCGTTGATTCTGAAGATCTGTCGAAGAATCAAAGTAGTCAATGCCTTGATGGCAATGATTGCTGAATAGATTGCGCCCTTTGGGGATTCTACAGCTCTGTATGTAATAATCCCCAAGAACTCGCTTGAACTGCGATCCATTCTCCACAAAATGTAATGGGCTATAAGTCCCTCCCTCATAAGGGTGTACTAGAAACTCTCTGTCAAGTGGAAAAGTATCTATAGGATGACCACCGAATATAGGAGTTAAGGATTGCATCACGTCAAAAGACTCAGGAGACATTTTGGATTGAAGATCATCATCCGGGCGTACTGTAAAGTTAGGAAAAACAGCATCTAAACTATACATCAAGTCCTCTTTTTTTAGTTACCTAACCATTTAACAGACCAATACAACCCATTTGCGTTCCATGCTCATAATCATCGACCTGAAAGGCAACCATAACCAAAGCCCCATTAAAATCTCGACCGATGACATTGAACCCCTGGCTCTGGAGCAAATGCGTAAAGAGACCGGTCTTCCATTTATCCACAGGTAAATAGCGGGTATGCCGGATATTCATCTCGGCACTGTCGCAACGGTCGGCTCTGTCATCGCTAAGGTAGATGCAGTGATCCCTTCAACTGTAGTTGTAGATATTGGTTGTGGAATTTAAACCCTTTACCCTGATCAAAGAGGCTATTAACTGTCACCATAGTTTTGTGGAAAAGGAGTGGCATGAAGGTCATGCACGCTAGGATAACGCGTAAAGACGCTAAAAAAGCCTTTACCGTGGACGATCTGATCGAGGCTGTACATACACTTCAAAAAATCGTCAATATCAAGGGCTAACTCATTTTCCCCCAGCACCCTAATCATTATCCTGCTTCTGATTTTCCTGACCTTGGAGCAGGCACTCCTGCCCAGCTCAACACCAACAATTTGAGACTAAAAATCAAAAAGACCAGAAAAAATAATTCATTAATAAAAAATAATCAGCAGATGCCGAAGTTAAACCTATACCGCTGGAGATATAACAATGAATGACCCCCAAGCCCGGTTTGAGCAACTGATTCAGCACTTGCGCGATCTTACTGGACTCGATTTTCCTTTGGAAAACAATAGCTGCACACTGGTTGACAGTAATGATGATGAGAAGATTGTGCTTGAACTTCCGGAAAAAAGTGACCTTCTCTTACTCCACAGGATGATGGCCAGACTCCCTTCAGATCCAGCCATCCGAACAGGTAGGGCTCTTCAACTTCTGGCACTGAACAGCCACCCGGAAAAACTTCGCGGAGCCTAGTTCTGTATTGATAACGAAGCCAGAGGCATTCACCTGATGCTGGGACAGTCGCTGGATAGTCTGAGTGACGGCAACTTCGAAAACTTGATTTTCAACTATGTTGAGCTGGCAGATAATCTGGCAAAAGAGATGCAGGAAGAAGAACAGGAACTTGGCCAGTCACCACGCCCCAACCTGCAAAATCCGGGGATACAAGTATGACTTCTATTACAGGACCATCCATTAACCCAGTTCCTGGCCAGAACCAACCTTCTGGGCAAATAGGAAAAACGAATGAGAGTTCTGATATCGCCCAGCTATTTAATGGCTGCAAGTGTGATAACAGTAAAAATTCTCTTTCCCTTGAAGGAAACTTTTCTTCTCTTTTCAGCGCTGCAGACAACGTTGCAGACCTAGCAGCCGGCAAACCTGGACAACCGATAAACAGCAACTCTGAAACAAGTACCCTAGACAGAGCACTCGATGTAACAGGTAAAATACTGGATGTTGGGTTGAGAATCGCAGATTTTATCATCTAGAGTAGAGAACATTATCAAGAGTCTTTCCAAGTAGGTAGACAAGCCGTCTTCCCCTCCTCTGCAACTACACCCAGATTATGGAAAACTACCGTAATCCCCGATATTCTATCGCCCTGATTTCATTAAGTTACAAGCTCATTCTCCAATGATCATAACACCCGAAGTAAAGAATGTTGTGGCACTTAACTGTTTCCCTCTCGGCTGTAAAGAAGCGGTTCAACGACAGGTTGACTATATTAGTTCCCAGCCAAAACTGAACAATGGCCCAAAACGTGTTCTGGTACTTGGAGCGTCTTCCGGGTTTGGTCTGGCTTCGCGTATTGAAGCCGCGTTTGGCGCTGGCGCTGATACGCTGGGCGTCTCTTTTGAACGGGGGCCTTCTGAGCACCGACCAGGAAGTGCAGGATGGTACAACAACCTTTATTTCAGGGAGATTGCTGAAGCCCATGGCCTTTACGCAAAAAACCTGGTGGGAGATGCGTTCTCGCCCTCCATGCGGGAACAGGTTCTCAACACCATAAGAAGCGACTTTGGTGGCAAGGTAGATCTTGTGGTTTACAGCCTGGCAACCGGCGTTCGTCCCGATCAAGATAACGGTAATCTTATCCGCTCAGCAATCAAACCCGTGGGGGCACCCTACACCGGGCTGACACTGAATATCGAAAAGGAACAACTTGAAGCAATAACGCTTGAGCCTGCATCACTTCAGGAGATTGACAGTACTATTAAGGTGATGGGTGGTGAAGACTGGGCAGACTGGATTGAGCTGCTCAACCATCACGAAATGCTGGCAGATGGTTTTAAAACCGTCGCGTATTCCTACGTTGGCCCGGAATCGACACAGGCCATCTATCATAAGGGCACCCTGGGCCACGCGAAAAAAGATCTGCAATACCATGCAGAAATGATGCATGAATGGTTAAAGCCATTGGGCGGTGATGCCTGGGTGGCCGTCTGCAAAGCACTGGTCACCAAAGCCAGCGTATTTATCCCCGGCCTGTCGCCTTACGTTATGGCTCTGTTCAAAGTCACCAAGGAAATGGGGCTACATGAAGGCTGCATTGAACAGATGTGCCGACTTTTTGCCACCCAGTTATACGCCCCGGCAGGCCCAACCCTGGACTCAGAGCGAATGATCCGTATGGATGATTGGGAGCTTCGTGATGATGTTCAGCTGCAGGTCAATCAGTTACTGGCAGAAATGACACCTGAAAATTTCAAAGAGCTTGTTGACTACCAGGGACTTCGTCAGGATTTTATGCAACTCAACGGCTTCGACTTTGGCAACATTGATTATGAGCAGAAGTAAGTAGTCGGAGCTTAACGGAATTATTGTTCAGACAAATTTGGGCGACAGATCCCAGTTTGCAGTTCAGTATTTATTTTCCTTAGGCTTCAAAGGTTTGATTACAGAAACAGTCATGCCAATATTGGACTATTAAAATATCAGGTACTGGTCAGGGAGGACTGGCCAGCCATACTGATAACCATCAGGGAACTGTGTGAATGTCGCCGATTATAGAACTTATTGAGACCTCAACCCCTTACCTGGCCTTTGTGCTGACCATCTTTGGATTGATTGTCGGTAGTTTTCTCAATGTGGTGATTCACCGATTGCCCATTATGATGGAAAGGCAGTGGCAGCAACAGAGCGAGGCCATCTTGCACCCCGAAAAGGAACCCGAACCACTGCCTGCCTATAACCTTGTCGTGCCTGTATCCACCTGCCCTGCCTGTCAGCATAAAATCCGTGCCTGGGAGAATATTCCAGTCATCAGTTATCTATTCCTGAGGGGGAAATGCTCGGCCTGTAAAACCCCAATTTCGCTCCGCTACCCAGCCATCGAGATTCTCAGTGCCGTCATGACGGTGATGATTGGCCTTACCTATGGCGTTACATTACACACCCTGATCTTGTGCCTTTTTGGCTGGTCACTGCTGGCCCTGACCATGATCGACTACGATACACAACTGCTGCCTGACGATATTACCCTACCTCTTCTCTGGGCTGGCCTGATTGTCAACAGCTTTGGCCTTGTCGTCACGCTTGAACAGGCGCTATGGGGAGCGGTTGCCGGCTATCTGTCCCTCTGGAGTGTTTACTGGGTATTCAAACTGCTTACTGGTAAGGAAGGCATGGGCTATGGCGACTTTAAACTGCTGGCGGCACTGGGAGCCTGGCTGGGCTGGATGAAGCTGCCCCTGATCATTCTGCTCTCTTCACTGGTTGGCACCATTGCTGCGATACTGTTGATCGTTACCAAACGTCAGGAACGATCCAACCCGATTCCCTTTGGCCCTTATCTGGCCATTGCTGGCTTTATTGCCCTGGTGTGGGGCGATAAGTTGATTGAGGCTTACCTGAGCTTTTCGGGATTGAACTGATGACAACTGAATCTTCACAGCATCCTCATCAACCACTCTCTCAACAAAAACGCCCATTCACTGTCGGTGTCACGGGCGGTATTGGCAGTGGCAAGACGGCAGTGACCGATTTTTTTGCCGGCAAAGGAATTCGTATTGTTGATGCAGATATCGCTTCCCGCGTGGTAGTTGAACCAGGAAAACCGGCTCTGGCTGAAATTGAGCAGCGTTATGGTTCGGAGATTCTGGTCGACGGCAGCCTTGACCGTAGAAAGCTGAGAACCATCATCTTTGATGATGCTGATGAACGAAAGTGGCTGGAAGGTCTGCTACACCCTCTCATCCGGGATCAGATTATCCTTGAGCTGACTCATGCTGAATCCCATTATGCTGTGCTGGTTTCTCCGCTGATGCTGGAAACCAGTCAGCATGAACTGGTAGACCGTGTGCTTGTCGTGGATGTGCCAGAGAGTATCCAGCTATCCCGCACGATGGCACGGGATCAGATGACAGAGGAACAGACCCGACAAATCCTCAATACTCAGATGAAACGAGAACAGAGGATTTCCATGGCGGATGATATCGTTGATAACAGTAGTTCTATGGCCCAGCTACACCAGTCATTGGACAAACTGCATCAGTATTACCTGAGCCTCACTTGAGGCTCAGGTTCCTCGGTAGCCAACAGTTAGTTAAACGCCAGGTCTCCACCCATTGGTGATCGGATAGCGACGATCCCGACCAAACCCTCTCGGTGTAATTCTGACACCAATCGCTGCCTGCCGACGTTTGTACTCATTGATATCCACCAGCCTCAGAACGCGATAGACCGTATCCCGGTCGAAACCTTCCTTCACAATGAACTCGGCACTCTGATCCTGCTCGATATAGAGCTCAAGAATACGATCCAGCTCATCGTACGGTGGCAGGCTGTCTTCATCCACCTGATCCGGGGCAAGTTCAGCGGAGGGCGGACGATCGATCACTCTCTGGGGAATCACATAGCCACGGGTATTACGGTACTCAGACAGTTTAAACACCAGCGTTTTCGGTACATCTTTCAGGACATCAAAACCACCGGCCATGTCACCGTACAGTGTGGCGTAACCCACCGCCATTTCACTTTTATTTCCCGTGGTCAGAACCAGATACCCCTTCTTATTGGAGATCGCCATCAGCATGACACCCCGGCACCTCGACTGAAGGTTTTCTTCCGTCGTATCCCGACCATAACCGGCAAACTCAGTGTTCAGAGTGTCCATAAAGGCATCAAACATGGGTTCAATCGGCAAAATCTTATATTCAACGCCCAGAATTTTCGCTTCTTCTGCCGCGTCCTCAAGGCTCATATCGGATGTATAACGATAGGGCATCATGACCGCCTGAACCCGGTCTTTACCCAGCGCATCAGTTGCCACGGCCAAGGTTAAAGCAGAATCAATGCCTCCAGACAGCCCCAGCACGATACCTTTAAAACCATTCTTATTGACATAGTCCCTGACGCCAGTCACCAGAGCATCATAAACCCTTGAGCAAACTCCAGGGATTTCAGCAACCTCTCCCTGGTCAAAAGCCATGGAGCCTTTATCAAAGGAAACGCAGAAAAGCTCTTCGGTAAAATACGTTGCCCCAAAAGCCACTTCACCATCGCCATTCATCGCAAAGGAGCCCCCGTCAAACACCAGTTCATCCTGCCCCCCCACCAGGTTGGTATACAGGACGGGAAGACCTGACTCCAGACAGCGCTCTCTGACCACCTGCTGACGCAGAGACTGCTTGTTCATATGGAAGGGTGATGCATTCAGACTGATAACCAGATCGGCTCCCGCTTCTTTAGCTCGGCGAACCGGCCCCTGGTACCAGAGATCCTCACAGATCAAAAGTGCAATATTCACGCCTTTGCAGCAATAAATAGCCGTGTCCTGACCTTTAACAAAATAACGTTTTTCATCAAACACCTGATAATTGGGCAGATGCTGTTTCCCGTAGCGGGTGAGAATCTCACCATCACGCATCACCAATGCCTGATTTTCAAGACCGTGTGACCCCATCAGAGGGACACCGATAATCAAGTCAATCCCCTTAACCACTCTGAGTCGACTCAGAGCCTGTTCTACCCGCACAATCAGACTGGGCCGCAACAGCAGATCTTCTGGCGGATAACCACAAAGGGTCAGCTCCGGAAAGACAACAACATCCGCATCCAGCTGATCCCGGGCCTGCTCGGCAGCCTCAATGACACGGGTCGTGTTCCCGTCAATGTCGCCCACCACCAGATTCAGCTGGGCCATGACCATATTGAGCTTTGCTGACATGGAAATACCTGTCTATCCCTTT
Source organism: Endozoicomonas sp. (assembly GCF_965196975.1). Taxonomy (NCBI): domain Bacteria; kingdom Pseudomonadati; phylum Pseudomonadota; class Gammaproteobacteria; order Oceanospirillales; family Endozoicomonadaceae; genus Endozoicomonas; species Endozoicomonas sp. The sequence goes on along the minus strand of NZ_OZ239981.1, from coordinate 155,977 downwards.
TTAGAAAACATCTATCACCTCAAGGGGCGGTATTGTCTTGAATGTAATAGCGTCTGTAAATTGAAATACAAAATGAAGGCCATTAAGCCATATATAAGAGGAGGGATAAAGTGAACTGAATAAGGCGATATAAATTCCAGGAAAGGCAAGGTTAACCGTCTGAGCCGAAGTCAAAGTCCATACGTTCAGTTGCCGGCTGCATATAATTACCTTGAATGAAGTGAGCCCCAAACTGCCATATGGGGGTCATCTCTTCTGCAGTCTCAATACCGGGAACAATTATTTGGGTGCCTGCCTCATTAAGGGCTTTAATCATTTTTTGAAGCTCTTCGACATTATCACTATCGGTGAGTTCTTCAGTAAAAGATTCATCAAGCTTTACCAAGTCAACATCCAGGTGAGCAATGGCTTCCAATGGGTTCAAACTGCAACCAAACTCGCTGACTACCGTCTGACAGCCCATATCTTTCAGGGACCTGAAAAAACCAGGTATTACCTCTGAGTAACGGGCTAAATTCTGTTCGCTCAGTTCAATAGCAACAGCGCTGGCAGGAATCCCTGCGGCTTTAAGGGCTACCTTCATCCAGGGCAGGAATGTATCATCCGTTGCTGAAAACCCGCCAACGTGCATCAGCAAACGAGTATCACTTCCCTCCTTTCGCTTTGCCATCAAAGCCTTACTGGCTTCAATAAGCTGCCATCGATCCAACTTATTCCACAGATTGATCTTTTCCAGTTTGGGCCTGAAAGTCGATGCCTCATGATCTCTCCCCTGGGCATCTGTCATAACAAAAGAAACTTCGTAATATTCTGCGGAGGAGCCAGCAAGGGAGATAACTGGCTGGTAACTCAATCTGAATTTTTTATTTCTAAGTGCCTGACTGACCATACCAGCAAGCTGTTTTTCAACAGAACGAACTGAGCTTATCTTGCGCTTCTGGTAAAAGCACAATTGATTACCACCTTCTTTTTGTGCCAGCACAGTAGCCTGACGACTTTGAACCATCAGTGTTTTAGCATCATTAGTGGTATCACTGAGAGTAACAGCTCCTATTGATAATTTAACTGACAACAAATGCTGATCAATGACAACATGTTCTCCAGTCACCGTGGTCAGGAGCTTATCAGTTAATGCCTTAACCTCCTGCTCTTCACCCTCTCGGAGCAGGGCTGCAAAATTACCACCACCTACGCTGGACACCGGATGAATTCCTCCCAGGCCAGCAGTTATTTTAGAGGCAACTGCCTTCAGCAGCTTATGACTAACCTCTTTACCGTGCTGGTCGTGAATCGCTTTCAGCGTTTCTATATGAATACAGCACAGAGTGGCTTTCCCCTTACCTGAAACAGCCCTCTGAATAGCAACATCCAACTCCTGATCAAACTGCTTTCGATCTAAAAGACCCGTTTCACTGTCCGGTGCAGATTTTTCAATGGTTTTATCTGTACCACCCTGTCCTGCTTCCTGCTCATTGAATTTAATTTGCAGGCTAAGCGTAAATTCTCCATTAAATGAAGTCGGAGAGATTACCGCCCTAGTTGGTACTTCAGAACCGTTCTGGGCAACCAGCGGGCATTGAATGACAGCCAGAGCCTGTCCACTCTCTTCTATACCGAGCAGAAATTCCTCAACATCCTGCTGATCATTGGTACTGATTAAATCTTTGAACAACTTTCCATCCAGAGACTCTTCTTCAGGAAGCCCCAGTAGCTTCAAAAATGCCGAGTTGGCGTATTGAATGCGACCACCATTAACGTATACCACCGCATCAACCTGGTCATCCAGTAAGAGCCGTCGCTGCTTTTCTGATTCATGCAGTGCAACACTCATCCGCCTGTGATGACGCCTTATCTTTAGATCTTCCAGTTCCTTCTGTGCAACAGCAAGCAGGTAGTCATCACTCCCCAATGGAATAACTGCACGGGCCCCCATCTTCATTAAGGAAAGGTGATCGGTTTCATTATCTGGTGGCAACAAGATAATTCCCGGCAGATCCACATCTTTTTTATTAATATAATCAAATATTTGAGAAAAGTTTAATGGTACTGGAGGCTCTGTCATTAACAGCAAATCCCAATGCTGATGCCCAGACATAGCGGAAGTCAAATCATCCAGAGAGTTAATAAGGCTTGCACGGGTTGAATAGCCAGACTCACGAAACACATTCAGAAATGACTCTGCCTCCCCAGGGGATGAATCAATAATCAAAAAACGGATTGTATCCCTAACACCCGATGCCATGGACAAAAAATCTCTCCCTTATCTCAGGATAAGTTATCGACTATGCCTTCTGAAATTAAATAAAAAGAAAGTTTCTATTTTTAACAAATAGAGAGGGGCGATTAGCACCAACGGAGTGAATTAATTGATTAGAAAAATACCATTTTGTATTAAAATCAATAAAATAAAGGTAACTATTCAGCACCCAGCAAAGGCGTATTGTTGTAATTTCGAACCGCTTTAAGAAGCGCCTGAAATATGTTCAACCCCTGCTTTTTAGCAGATGATAAATAGCTTCGGATTCGGGTAAACATGGTACCTCCGTCTTCGCTTCTGAAGCAGCCTGAGATCTTCTGCTTAAGTTTGGCCATCCTGGCATCACGTTCACTGCCATTGTTATCGAAGGGAATTGAAAAGTCCGACATGAAGCGCAACGTTTCAACCTTAAACTCAATAAGCCTTTTGAACAGGTTGTAGGCCTTGGTATTCCTGACCTTCTTACGTCCAAGCACCTGTCGTTGTTTTTCCATATAAGCGGTTTCCTTCGTGAGAGCCCTTTGAAGGATTTGGTCGTATATCGTCTCAATGCGAAGCTGTATTGCACCAGGCATTTGAGTCAGACCGGCTGCTTTGTATTTCTTGCAGAAGTGCCAGGAGAGCGTAAGCAATTTCATCAGCCGCAGAGCCAGCTTATTCGCATCCCTATCGACAACTCCCTGAAGCTCTCTCAGATGATGGGCATTACAAAGCACATGCACTGCCGCATAGGCAAAGTAGGACTTCCAATGATCGTGAACCAGAATGCCTGCAAAAGTCAGCAGGATGCCCATTGCATCCATTGCTTCACAACCTCGCCTTTCTGAGAGGTAGTAAAGCGTCCATTGGTCATCTCGCATAATGTGTAACCACCACAGTGAACCGTCAACCCGCATGCCAGTTTCATCCGCTCCTGCAACCGGACTTTCTTGTAAAGCATCGCGGATACTCTGCTCAGTAGAGGCCAGGTTCTCATGGGTATAGGCAACAAAATTGGCAACAGAGCCTGCGCTGACACTCATGCAATAAATAGTATTGAAATACTCAGACACCCGGTGATATGGGATGAAGTGATACTGGTTTAAATGAACAGCCATTGCCTGAGTCACTTCTCCGTATTGAGCAGCGGCTTTCACTCCTTGGGGAAACTCAGCGGTGTTCCGTTTACCACAAGGACATACTTTAACGTCTGCCCAGTACGCGGTAACTTCAAATTCTCCGGGTCTACCTGGATCAAAAACCTGTCGCTCAATGTATTTGGTGGGTTTAATATCGATAAGCGAAGACTGGCAACAGCAACATTTTTCAACCTTCAGATGCCTGACATAATCGGGTAAGGCGACACGTCTCAAACAAGAGCCTTGATGACCTTTCTGGCCACCTGGTTTATTGCCTGAAGATGGTCTAAGGCTTTTGGGGTTCGGTGTTTCCTGTGAGGAGCAGGGGGCTTCTTTGGAAGATGTATCACCTTTATCACTCCCTTTTTTACTGGGCTTTTGATAACCATCTGACGATGGTGGCTTACTACTGTTTTGACTGTTTTTATTAACCCTTTCTTCCAGTTCGCTGCAACGTTCCCGTAAAAGCGCATTCTCGGTCCGAAGCTCTTCATTCTCTTTAAGGAGAGCTTCGGTAAACGGAGTAGCTGGGAAGTCTGGTTCCATACTGGAGATTTGTTAGAAAAATTGAGTATAAGATGATGGTCGAAAAATCAGAAAATTCCAGATTTATATGAAGGGTGCTGAATAGTTACAAATAAAGTTACCAACACCCCGTAGAAGTTGCCCCGTTTGAGTTTGTACTACCTCGTCTACCAACATTATCTAATGTTAATGTTCTGCAATTCGTATCCAGAAACTGAGTACTTGTATTTACTGCTGTTGCCGTCAACGTAAATGTACTGTCTGTCGCCGTCAGTGTAATTGCATAATGTCCCTCTGGAGATGCACTTCCTCCCAAATCATTAATATCGGTACTATACCTATTATCGTATATATAAAACCTTTCCTGTTCGGCTGCAGCAGCGGTAAGCGCTACATAAGCATCTGACCGTCTGCTATCTTGCACATATGATTGGTATGCAGGCACTGCAATTGCTGATAGAACAGCAATAATTGCAACAACAATAATAAGCTCAATCAAGGTAAAACCCTTATCTATTTTCCCCATCTCATCACCGTGGAATATTATGAATTTGTCTCCAAGATTGACGGCCTGGATCAGAAATACTGTACTCTAAACTCGTACTAGAGATGTTACCGGCTTCCCCCTGAACAATAACACTGGTTTGTCCATCACCAGATCGGTAAATTATAGGGGCTGGAGCCATACCAGCACCTAAAGCAATTCTTTTCACTGATATACTTGAATCTGTAATAGTTCCTACTGTTAACACCCTCTGAATATTTGCAGGAATAGCAGTTCCTGTCTGATAATGCTGGGCTCTTAGAAAGCTACTTCCATCAACCTGACATTGATCGGCAGGAGGTTGATATTCCGTAAAGAGCAGTAGGGCGAATGTACTGACTGGAGAACTAAGACTTTTATTACTTGGATTACTTCCATCATGTTCAAATAAATTAATCCAACCAGCTTCATTCTTAATTCCATTCCTTAAGGCAGTAAAGTTATCTACGGTTACACCAGGGCTTATGGTAAATGTTGATGAAAAGTCTCCATTTGCAAGGACCTCAATATCCGAGGTATCAATCAAGTCACTTTTCAACACTTGCCCAAAAGTAAACCCAGATGAATTTTGGGGTTCTTTAACGCCAAAGAAATACTCCTGGGATGTATCCAGACTATCACTTCTTATCAGCTCACGCCCTGTTCCAGAAAAAACCCAACGCTCATTATCATTATTTGTGATTGCCAGGGGCTTTGAAGTAATTGGCCTGCCAATATCAAGAAAGGTATTAACCGTCCAGTTATTCGGTGATGGATCTTCAATGTTAATTCTCATCAACTGTCCACTGAGCGTCGACGTTTGTACACTGCCAAAATAGACTGCATCATCATAATTGTTATTATCCCAGTCAACTACAGACATGTCACCAGAATAAGAGTTTGCCAAGCCAGTATCATAAGGATTAAAGCCGCTTAAAAACTGATTAGTCTTCAGGTTATAAACAAATACTTTCAGGCTCTGATCACTGGTGGCATTATCGAGAGCATTTCTAATTCCAGTTGAACCACTTCCTCTAGGCCCAGAACCAAACACTAAATACCATTCATTGGTTTGTGGGCGGCTGTAATCTCCAGAGCTATCAGGAAGCCTCCTCTGGATAAGCTCTGGTCTCATGGTGGTAAAGCCCATATCAGGATGGGTAATTTCGGCTAGAACTTTGGGTGGTTTTTCAGGGTTGGTAATATCCATCACAACATACGCAGAACGTCGGGTTACCGTACTTCCCCCGATGGATACGTCTATTGGCCCACCACCAAGTCCCATACCCATTACCAATACCGTTCCCCACCCCTTAGGATGATCCGCATCGTCTGGGAAAATATTCGCATCAAAAATAAGTGGCTGACCATCCATATAATAAACATGGGGGTAAGACGGGTCAGTTAACCATTGCAAGTGAGGCAGAAGGTTCATTGGTGCATAAGCCCATATCTCTCCACCTAAACGATGACTGGTCTCTGAGCTTTTACTTAAAGCAAAAAGCTGATTGGTTTCATCCCAGAACCCAGCATTAAACGCATGAATAAGGCCATCATTACCTCCAACATAAATAACCTGTCTCCGATTTTTGTAGTGCTCAATGAACTCTAAAAAGGTTGCGTCATTAGGATTGAAGGATCGTCCATCTTCATAAAAGCCTGACGGCTTTGAAACCGATAATGGGTTTGAATGAATGATATCGCCTAACCGCCATACATCCAGACTCCCATCATTGTCATAATCAACAGAGCGTGAGCGATATCCGGGTTGATCCTCACCACGGATATATTTTATTAATGGATCAACGGTACCTGAAGAAACTCCCAGAAAACCCTCATTACCACCACCAAATGTCGAGGTAATCAGCGGCTGTTCTTCACTCGCTCCAACAACACCATCATTATTGCTATCGATCCATGTAAACATGTACCTGCCCATATTTGATGGATCTGAATATGTCCTCTGCCATAGTACATTTGTCAAATCCATCAGCTCTTCATGAGCGCTCCATACTGGCTTTAAATCGTCCAGACTGACCGTACTTCCCTGAGGCACCAGCGTTTTTCCTCCATCTGTTGATGAGTACCTTTGCACAAGAGTCTGGTTGACTGAGGCATCAAAGAAGAGATTAACGGCAAAGTCAGTACTGAAATCATCAAGCGCATCATTGCCATTCGTGTCTTCACGAAGATTTCCTGATGCGTCAATAAACAAGCTGTTTAAAAGTCCTACCCACCCAATTTCAACATTATTTATTTTCACCTTGGGTCTGAACAGCGCCTGGACAGCAGTACCCACACCACTTGCGCTGTTGGAGACCAAGGCAACATTTGAGGCTGCAGAGATCCTGCTGGCAATGTCCTTTAAAATCCTTGAAAGCTGTTCCTCAAGCAGAGCTGGGTTATTTGAAAAAAAGTAATTGTCCGGAATACCATCGGCACCGAGGGAGCCCGTGAGATTATTTTTGTTATCCCACTCCCTTGAGTCATCTGGCGTACCGTCCCTGTCAGCATCATGCTTAGGTGTACCATCGCTGTCTAAGTCGGTAAAACCACCATATTTTGCCGCCATAAGCAAAGGCTTTGGCAATACATTGGCAAGGTTATTGTTTGGGGTAAAGTTTTTGGTTACATCGTCAGGTGTTACTTCCGCACAATCGTTTCCTCCGTTACATTGGAAAGGAGAACCTGTTGCATTAGCAGAAGTTCTGATAATTAATGCAGACTCACTGTCTCCATCATCATACGCAGTATTGCCCCCCCCCACACTGGCATAAGTACCGTTATAATCTGCATCCAACACCATACCACTATGATCACGTACGCCCGAAATCGAATATGCTAATCGAAATGCATTTGCACCTCTCCAAATTGGGTCATGCAGGCGCACTCTCAGGTTATTATTTTGAATCGTTACACTGTATGTTGCGGTAATATCTGTGTCCCCGTCTCCCCCAAACGTTTCATCAGCCCACCCCATTTGTAATACGATACTTTCTAAAAGGCCTGAAGCATTATAAGAAAAGCTCTGAACATCCACATCAAGGAACCGACAGGGGTAATAGCCCGTTTCATCCAAAGCTCCTCGATTGAATGATATGGTCTGACAAATCGGAGAAAAGCCAACAACATTTGTGTTTCCAGCACCATCCGGTACGGCAAATGACAATGTGGGAACAGTCTGTGCCAGTTCCACACCATATGTTACAACATTTTGAGTGCCATCAAGGTCTGTACGAAGATCATTGTTTTTGGCATAAGATGCCAGACCTGCAACATAATAACTTCCCTGATATTGAGGCACTTCCGGGCAAACACCTCGAGCCTGGGAAAGACCCGTTAAATTTTTGGCCTCACACTGAGTAATTCCAGCACTGCCATTACTGCCTACCAGAAAGTTTCCAGGAAACGTTAAACCTGGCTCGTTATTTCCAACCTGATCCGTTAATTGATTTAATTGGGTCAATCCACCACTTAACAGATCCCCGATATTGGAGTAATTATCACCATCATAAGAATTTTGCCCAGTCGAAAGAACGATAATTGCGCAGTTGGCACAGCGATTTGTTGTGGTATATGGGTCCTGCCATGTGGGAGTTGGTAAATTCAGATCACTACTAGAGGTCACCGAATAGTCACTGGACGGGCTACTTCTCCCCGAAATATAACGCAGCGCTTCAAGATATATCTCAGAAATAGGATTCCCCCAGTCCCGGCAACTTACGGGACTGGAACCATTGCAATTATAGCGCTCTCCTGAGTAGTTATATTCAGAAACACGAAAAGCATCAATTGTGGATATCATGCCGGAGTTATTGATAAAGCGACCGTTACCCTGATCAAATTCATCGGTTGCAAATGATATATTCTTCCTTAATACGCCTCCGCCGGTATTCCTGGCAAAACTCCCTGAAACCAGACCAAACTCCACCTGATCATGGTATTGTTGAATGAGGCCTATAGGCTTTCTGACAGAGCCATACTGTACACAACCACTGGAACTGAGTGTGGCATGACAGGCTTCAACACGGACGTTAAAATCAGCAACCGATGCCCCTTCGCATCGTCGCCCTCTTAGTGCTCCCCATGTGGCATCTGCAGAAGTCCGAACTCGCAGTAATGGAGCACCATTTGCTCTATCACTCAAGTTACAAAGGGTGATTGCTCCTGAGGTGTAGGGGGTCAACCTGTTAACATCAGGTCCATTGTAGATTTTACCGAATGCATGGAAGTCAAAGGGGATTTCAGCACGTTCAAGAACCGTCTGAGTTGGCGTGTCCGTTGACCGCTTTCCTCCATAGAGTACCTTTCGAATCAGGTCCATTCGCGTCATGGAAGCCCAGTTCAAAAAGTTACCACTCCATGGCGCTGCAGGGGTTGTGCAGAAATGTGAATTTGCGCCTGTTGCCGCTGAAACCGGCTGAAATCGTCCACTGCCGTAGTTATAACACCAGTTAGGTTCAAAATACCCATAGTAATCAATGCTATTGTCATAGACGACATCCATTCCCCCATCACCATCGACATCTGAATAATCACTGTATGCTTTTTTAAAAAGCTCGTGATCAAATGACATGGCAAAAAGAATCAAGGGAGGAGAGCTTGTCGTTCCCTGACTGGGGCTTGAAGAATATATGGATACATTCCCAAATACTGGCTGCTGACTCATCAGTAATAACATCAGTAGGAACTGTTTCTTAAAACAATTAACCTCTCTGAATCTGAATAACGATAAAATACTTGCAACAACACACTTAAACATTGGTGAATTTATCCCAAGATAAGTGCATACCTTAATTAAGGTGACATCTCTAAACCGATCCATAGTTATACTCACCATTTATAAGTTGATTGTAACATTACTCTTGCACCATCATTTGCCATAACAGACAGTGCAGTTATCCGATAAATTCTTGACCAATCCCCTGGATTCGCCGGACTTGGTGTTACACCTGTAGGATTTCTTGGCACGTAACACAAAAACTCAATTATATAGCGACCTGCTAAAGCCCCACTTACACTCGTAGCAGTTATATGTCTTGTATTATCAGTCCAAATAGCGGCTAGTTCCCATGGACGCTGATTTCCTGACCTACAACTGACAGTACTGGTTCTATCACTGCCATTAAAACAAAGGCCATTGGTGCAGTTATTATCAAATAGAGAGACATCTGAACAGGCCGTATTCTCACGAATGCACTGCTCTGCCTCAAGCAAGATGGTTTCAGCAGCAAAAAAAGTGGCTTGCTTTGTTCTGAAATTAGAAGAAGTACGCTGCTCCAGACTTGAAAACTGTACAGATGCTAACCCAGCCATAATCATCAATGTCATAAATATCATTGTATAGACAAGTGCGGTTCCTTGTTCGTACTTCAAATTCATTCTTCGCACCTTTAGTTCCGTACATCAATCGTCATCACATACTCTCTTCTTAAAAAACGATCGGTTGGTGTAACCGTCGAACCATCAAAAAAATAGTCTCTAGGAGATGGCACCAATGCACTATTACTTCTGGTTAGAAGATGAACTCTGATTGCCGTAACTTGCTGCCAGTCATCGTGTCGAAAGGTTCTGTCGCCAGCACGAATAAATCGATTAACAGAGCCATTTCCATTGGTATCCATGCCGTAATAAATTGTCATACTTTCAATCCCGCCAACAACAGGAAGAGCATTGGCATCTACCAGAGATTTTCTATATAAAGTACTCACTCCATTCGCGGGATCAGGCTTGATAAAATAAACAACTGAATCGAGAGGCCTCATTGAACCAGGATTAAAAGAGATTGTTCCTCCAGAAACAGAGCCATCATAACATTTAAAGTTGCCCCTTAAAGCCACTGAGCAATTACTGAACTGTGCTGAACCACCTGTTGTATAAGAAAGAGTATTACCAGTAGTAGCGGTTGTATAAACCAAGCTGACTTGTTGACAGTCCTGCCTGACAAAACCAACAGGAAAGTTTGCTGCGGCCGCAGTCCCCCAACCTACATCAAAAGTTACTATTCCAGTAGTGACATCGTGATTGGATACATTGAATACAACATCAGGAGACAACTTAAATATAATGATTCCTTCTGATGCCGAATTTGCATCAACCATATTGACAACATCAGCTTGACTGATACCCTGAATTTTTTCTTCAGTGATAATCCAACGATCTAAGGCATCCCTGTTATTCATTACATTCGATGTATCAAAATCATCACTACATCCTGTGTATCCAGCCTGGCGAATGTCATTTGAAATCGAATATAGCGCGATCCTTCCAGATTCCTGCATAAGACCGAACTGGTAATTTAACTGATCGGACAAGCTTGATGATGTAAAGAGTCGTATAGCCACCGTAATTATAAACAAACTAATGAGCATTGAAATTATCAATTCAATCAAAGTAAACCCATTACGATAGTTACTATTCACACTCCCCCCTGCAAAACAATAGATCTCCTAGAAGAGGTAGCTCCCTTAATATCATCAAAAAATATGGTAATAGTATATGATCTTCCTTCAGGAGTATCAGTAAATGTTATTGAACCATCGCCATTTGGTAACTGACGATTAACAATGAACTTCCACTGATTAACATCATAACTTGCCAACTCAGCAGGAGTGCAAGTTCCAATAACACAGTCGTTAGGATAAGCAGTAGGTATAGACCCTATAGCTACCGTGTAACCTGCCCCATCCACAGAAACAACTCGGTTAGCTTTAATTCGATCCAGCATATCATAACCTAAGGCATTGGCTGTATTATTAAAGTAAGCAATTTGTCCGTAAGACAAACTCCTTGATTGAATGGCTGAAATACCAAGCATGCCAGACGCCAGAATCAATACTGCAATTAAGACTTCAATTAATGTAAAACCATGATCCTTGCTAATCTTTAAAAAAGTCATGGACAAGTTACCGCATTATTTTCAGCCACCCGTCCTGAAATATTTACAGCAATACCTCTGACAATGCTTATATCTCCGTTAATATCACAAATTCTCAGATTTCCCTGAGCACCTGCCAAAACATCACCCTCTCCCCGAAACGTAATACTTCTAGTACCAGTCCATGTCAAATTGGCCACTCTTGGAATTGTTACCACTTTAATCAGCTGATCAGCTCCTGCATCTAAAACACCATTAGCATCAACATCCAAAAAAATTATCCATCCGTCATTCCATGAGTTAGAAGTGGCCAAACATGTTGCACTGTCATTAGATGGACAAACTGTTACATTACCACCCTGTTTCATCGCTTCAGCCCTGGCAAAAAACAAACTGGAAATCAAGGAACGCTGAATTGAGTCAAAATTTATTGAATTCGATACCCCTTGCAATCTTGGAAGCGCTATAGACATAACAATCGAAATGATGAATATCACAATCATCACTTCAATTAATGTAAATCCCTTGTAGACCTGAAGTGGCATCACTAACACCCTTATCAATCCCTTAGATAAATTCTAGCAATAGTTTTTTATATTTATTAACTATCAGTAAGTATTTAACAAACATCTCCTACTGACAGAAAACCATCTTTTTTTAAAAAAAATATTTTTTCCACAATAGAAACATTCATTTATTGGCTAACCAATAAAAAAATTAAAAAAAACAACTTAGATCAAAGTATTATTTCCAACACGACTCAGGTGCCTGGATTCCAAAATGATCCAGAGTCAGTGCTGTACAACCTGAATCACTTGCTTGAACTTCTGTAGTGATGGCTGTCGCCGTCAGGGTAAATGCAGAACCATCAGCTTCAACGCTGATCGAGTAATACCCTTCTGGAGAGCCACTCCCACCCAGGTTATCAATAGAGTCGGTATAGGTATGATTTATGGAGTACCAGCGCTCCTGAGCCGCAGCGGCAGCCGTCAGGCCTGACCAGGCATCGCTGCGTCGAACTTCATACATATACTGGCTATATGATGGGTAAACAATTCCCGCCAGAATACCAATAATGGCAACAACAATAATCAGCTCAGGTAATGAAAAACCCTTTTCATGACTCATTGCCATTGGTTTGCCTCTATTCATATTAATCAATCCATGGAATTCTGAAAATCTGCCACCAGCTCTGCCGTCCTTCCGAACTGAAACTGTACTCAAGATTCGTTGAGGTAATGCTTCCTCCCGCTCCCTGGGTCACAGCAGTCAGCTTTCCATTTTCTCCCTGGTGCGCCACCGGAGAAGAAGCATAACCAATGCCCAGACTCACCTTATCCAGTGAACGCTCAACTTCCAGATTATCCACTGGCACACTGCCCAAAACGGCATCGGGCGACGCAGTACCGGTTAAGTAATGCACAGAATACAGAGAGCTAGTACCATCAATGGAGCAACTGTCTGCTGGTGGGCTGTATTCAGTAAAGAGGATTTGAGAGAACAAGCGGGCAGCCTTATTCACACTGCGCCCCGAAGGATCAGAGCCATCGAAACTGAGGGGCAACTTCCATCCCCCCTGCTCAGCCACCACATCCTGTAAGGTTCCAAAGCTGTTGATGGTTTGGGAGCCTACAGTAAATGATGTGTAAGAGGAGCCTGACCTCTTCAAAACATCGCCATTGGTAAAGACAGCCACATCGCCTACATTGACCAGGTCACTCTGACTTACAGATGCATAGGTAAACTCTCTGGTACTGTTTAATGGCTCCTTAACACCATAAAAATAGTTGGCTGCTGTATCACGATTATCGCCATTAGTGAGCAACCGCCCTGTACCAGAATATACCCAGAAGCTGTTTTCATCGGTCACCGTCATGGGGGGCGCCATAATCGGCTGCCCGGCATCCATAAACACATTCAGGCTGGAGCTGCCCAGCGTCGATGTCAGCCTGAGCCTCATCAGCTTCCCGCTCAAACTGACTCCCCCGGTCTCAACCGTGCCAAAGTAAACGGCATCATCCTTGTAATCCCTGTCCCAGTCTTCCACAACCATATCTCCTGCATAAGCCGAAGAATAAGAGGTTGCCAGGGGGGCAAAGCCAGGCACAAATCCCTTATTACTCAGGTCATAAACAAAAACCTGTAAGTTCTGATCCGACGTTCCCTGCTCCAGGGCTGATCTCAAGGCAGCACTACTGCTACCTGCTGGTCCGGAGCCAAACACCAGATACCATTCATTTTGTGATGGATCGCTCCAGTCCGTCTCTCCATTGGCATTAACACCAGCCTCACGTCTTTTAACCAAGGCGGGTCGTGAAGTTGTGAACCCCAGATCGGCATGCGTAATTTCAGCCAGCAACTCGGGTGGCTGCTCCGGATCAGTGATATCCAGTACAACCCAGGCAGAACGCATGGTTCGAGTTTCGCTATCGATGGTGACATCAATATCACCTCCACCCAGCCTCATACCCACCACCAGGACTGTTCCCCAGCCACCAGGGTGGGTACTGTCATCAGAGAAGATATTGGCATCAAAAACCAGTGGTTCTGAATCCATGTAATAGACATGGGGATAATCCGTTTCAGTGAGCCAGCGAAGATGGGGTAACAGGTTCATGGGTGCATAGCTCCAGAGCTCAGCACCCAGCGGATGCTGCACCTCACCATTACTGGTTGTACGCTGGTAACTGTAGGAGCTCTCTTCCCAGAACCCGCCATTAAAGGCATGAATCAAGCCATCATTGGCCCCAACGTAGAGAACATGCCGACGGTTAAGGTATTGGTTGTGGAAGGTTCGATAGCTGCTGTCGTTGTAATAAGAGTCATAACGACTGTCCGGTGCGGCCACCAGTCTGGGGGTTGAGTGAACGATATCGCCAAGACGCCAGACATCATCAATACCGTCTTCATCAAAATCGATGGTACGGGAGCGGGTTCCGACCACTTCCTCTCCCCGAACATAATTAATGACAGTAGCTACCTCGCTGGCAGAGATGCCCAGATACCCCTCATTTCCAGTAAAGGTTGAGGACATAAAAGGCAGCTGTTCTCCATCATCCACCTGCTGATTATTATTGATATCCAGCCAGGTCAGCATATGTCTGCCACCTGAGGCTAGCGCGCTGTAAGTCCGCTGACTGGTCAGATTGGAGAGTAAAGACAGCTGTTCTCTGGCATCCCAGATGGTTTCCAGTGACGAAAGTGGTTTAAGAGCCCCGTCTGCGGATAACGTTACACCAAAGTCATTGGAGGTATATCGCTGAACCATTGTCTGTCCAGCATTAGGATCAAAGAACAGTTCAACGACTTTGTCAGAGCTATAGTCATCAAGCTGGGCATTACCATTACCGTCTTCACGAATATAACCTTTGCTGTCAATAAATAATGAATGCAGTAGCCCGCCCCAGCTAATGGATTTGCCATCGACCTCCAGACTGGGTTGAAACAGCGCCTGATACACGGCACCGGTTCCCGTAGAACTGTTCGCAAACAGTGCAGCATTGGTTGCTGAAGATACCCGGCTCGAAATATCGGATAGCACCTGTTCAAGCTGCTCTGCCAGAAGCGTTGGGTTTCGGGAGAAAAAGAAGTTATCTGGAAGGCCATCAGAGCCAACGGCTCCCGTTTCATTAACTCTGTTATCCCACTCCCTGTAGTCATTTGCCTCTGGAATGCCATCACCATCAAGGTCAAAACCGGGAGTCTCATCACCATCCAGATCAATGAAGCCCCCATATTTGGCGGCAAACCATATGGGCTTGGGTAATATGATCGCTGCACTACCAACCACGGCATCAAAGATTCGTGTAACCGCCGTGCCCTGCCCCTGAGTGGTTGCTGAGCCGGTATCGACTGCAAAAGGAATCTGGATACCATCCTGTGAAGTGCCTGTCACCGTGTAGGAATACCAGGTTTCAGCTCCGGCATTCTTGGCTTCCTGCCGGACTGAAATCTGAACCTGAGACTCTCCAATGGCTGGCGAACAGGCATCGCCGATGCAGTACTCAATACTTGAGCTGGCGTCGTAGTCATAGTCGTTTCCCCACAGAGAGTCTTCCCAGGTGAAGATAAAGCGCCCACTTTTAGAGTCCGCTGACAGGTAGTCCACCACCACATCCGTCAGCGAACACTCACTTCTACTACTGTGAGCCTGGCATACCGGCTGAAAAGCGACTGTTTTTCCGCCAACATCCAGAGAAAATGAAGGGACATTTTCACTCACCTGAATAACATAGCTCTTTACCGACTGAACGCCATCCAGATCTTCCCGAAGATCCGTTTTCCGACCATGCCAGGCTAAACCAGCAATCTGGTACCCGCCCTCAAGCTGAGGGAGCTCAGGGCAAATCCCCCGAATATCTGAAAGTCTGGATATTTCCGCTTCTTCACACTGCCGGTCGCCACCATTTTTATCGACGAGATAAGTTCCCGGAAAGCTGACCGCAGGATTCGTAGCCGCCTCAATAACCCCGACAGCATCTGTAAGAGTGTCGACTCCAGAGGATCCATTAATCCCGGGCACATCATTGGCTGCACCAAACTGATCGGCATCAAATGAATTCAAGCCGGTGGAAAGCAGAATGATGGAGCAGTTAGCGCAGGGGTTGTCTGACGTTTGAGGTGAAACCCAGTTCGCAGCAGTGATGCCCGGAACAAAATAGTCATCATCCTCTGTGTGATACTGATTCGAAGGCACCACTTCGCCAGAAAAATAGCGCAGTGCCTCCAGGTACATCTCTGCAAGGGGGTTCCCCCAGTTGCTGCAGTGACGGCTGGATGTCAGGGATCTGGCAAGTCCTCCCTTAAATGTATCCACTTTAATCCCATAGGTACTGCAATCCAGGTATTTGCTATCACTGAAACTGTATTTGGCAATTCGGAACGTATTAATGTGCTGAATAATACCATTTACACTGCTGTTGAACTGTCCGGTAGCGAGAATGACTTCATCGTTACTGGCATCTTCATTGCCCGCCAACCGGATAATATTCTGACGAAGGACACCACCGGCAATATTATTATCATAACCACCACTGATCAGACCAAAACGAATGCCCCCACTTTCCCCATACTTCTGCAACAAACCTGTTGGTTTACTGACACCAGATGGGTACAACTTGCAGCGGCTTTCATTACTATCATCTTTCCCGCTGACACAGCTCTCAACGTAAACACTGTTTTCAGCCAGAACCTGACTATATGGCGGGCTGTTAGGATCACTGGAGCTCCACTGACACTGTCTGACTTCCGTTGATGCCCAGCGCGGCCAGGTATCTGAAGCCACCCTGACAACCGGAATACCATTCTCACTGGCTGCAACACTGCAGAGGCTGATATCACTATTGTTATAAGGGGTAAAATTTTCTGTTGGAATGCCAGAAACACTGCTTCGGTAAACCTTAACAAACGCATGAACATCTCTGGGAATATAGGCTCTTTCCAAAATGGTCTGACTGATAGTATCGGTGGTGCGTTTGCCCCCAAACAGCACGGTACGAATAACATCCATCCGCGTCATGGTGGCCCAGTTCAGAAAGTTACCGCTCCAGGGAGCCTGAGACGTGGTGCAATAATGCCGGTTATCACCAGTGGCTTCCGCTACCGGTGAATAGCGCCCGGAAGCGTATTGATAGCACCAGTTACTGTCGAAGTAACCCAGATAATCAAAACTGTCCACATAGCTGGTATCCAGCCGTCCATCCGAATCCAGGTCGGTATAATCGCTGTACGCTTTTTTGAAGAGCTCATGGTCAACGGACATCACCAACATGACCAGTGGATCCGAGGTGTTACTGACTAAAGGTGGCGTTGCTGCATAATCACTGGAAACAGCTTCAGCACTGGCCCTCAAAGAAAACAGCAACAGCAGTCCTAGCAATATGCATTGCTTGAGCGTAAATCGTTGTGAGGTACATCGATCCATGATCACCTCCACTTCCCTGTTAATATTCCACAGTTAACTCAACTATCAGCTGCTCTTCTTATACGACGATTGAAGCATGACCCGTGAATCACTGGAACCACCCGTAGCCAATGCCGTAATCCGGTAAAACTGAGCCCAGTCCCCTTGGTTAGCCGGGTCTGGTAAAGGCCCGGGAGCTTCCTTAGCGATATAGCAGCGAAACTCAATAATATATTTAGCCTGAGCCGATATACCGCTGATAAAGACCGTAGTCACCCTGTGCTGGTTGCTATCACTCCATACAGTACCCGTCAGCCATGGCTCAGAAGTACCGGGTTCACAGCTACCTATGTCGTTAATATCATTTCCAGAAAAACAGTATCCATCGTCGCAGCCTACACTGAAGCTAGATAAAGCAAGCTCATTGTTGGCAATGAAGTTTTCAGCTTCCTTCAGCGCCGCCTCCGCAGCGTAAAAAGCCATCTGTTGATCCTGATAATTTCCACTCATCTTTTCTTCAAGGGTTGCCATCTTTACGGCGGTTAAACCGGCAACCGTAATGACCAGTAACATCACCAGGCTAACCAGCAATACACTACCTCGCTCACACTCTGAGAGAGTTAATAAAGGGTGTTCATCAAGAGCAGCAGAATACGGCTCTAACCGAGGTGCATCAGTGATATGCCTCATCAAAGCCCCCGATTCCTTAATTTAATGGTTTTCATAAAGCTTCGGCGAACGTACAGATCGTCTGGTAATACTCGCTGGCCTGCAAAGAAATAGGCCTGTGCCTCCGGAGCCACTTCAGTAAAACTCCGAACCAGCAATTCAAGTTTGATGGTAATTATGTTCAGCCACTCATCACTGTAGGGTGTCATTTCACCAACCGACATATACCGGTTGGCAATACCATCATTATCACTGTCCACCCCGTAGCGAACACTCAGCCCTTCAATGCCTTCAACCAGCGCTTCCGCATTGATGCTATTACCACTGGCGTATTCCCCCGCAAGTTTCCGGTAGAGTGTTGGCACATTGTTGCTTTCTCTCAGATAAAAGGCATAAGACTGTAAAGGTGCCAGTTTTGACCCCTGGTGGTTTATATTGCTGGAATCCACTGTACTGCCATGACAGTTGAAGTTGCCCTGTAGCTGACTGATGCAGTTGTAAAGGCTGCCGCTGGCAGAAGCTGGGTGGGTAACCACACTGTTCGCTGTCGAAGCTCCTGCTCTAAAAACAGAAACCTGCCCACATCCCGGTGAAATCAACGCCAGAAGATCACCTTCATCGTAACCATGGCCACTGCTTAGAGTGACTGTTGCCGTTCCGGCATTATGTCCACTGACCACGACTGCCTGATCACTATCAATACTATGGATAACGATTGCTTCCGAAATCGCATTGCTATCCAGTTGTTCCTCAACACTATTTCCAGAAGGGATGCCCAGAACTCCTTTATCAAAGTGCATCATCCACTGCCGGTTATCGGTTTCGGTATATAGAAGATTCGCTAGATTGGCCTGGGCTGGACAACCTGTATAGGCTGCGGTACTGATACTCTGACCGAGAATATCAAGTGCCAGTCGGGCACTTTCCTGAACTCTTGCAAGTTCATCCTGCAATGCCCACGAGCGGCTGGATGAGAGAACCAGATGACCAACCCCCGCAAAAAGAACCAGTCCAAGAGCCAGGGCAATCATCAACTCAACCAATGAGAATCCTTTCTCAACTCGTTTCATAATACCCCCCTCAATACGACATCATTGAGAGGAACCCGGTCACCCATATCAGGAAAGCTGAGGCGAATGATATAAGTGCGAATATTCCCACTGTCCAGGAAAGAAATAGAACCCTGACTGCCCGGAAGCTGACAAGCCAGTTGGAACTTCCACTGCAGAACATCGTAGGCAGCCATCTCCTGAGGGTTACAGCTTCCTGCTTCACAATTATTGGGATAGCTACTTTCAATGCACTGACTGTATTCAAGGTCATTCAAGCCTACCTGATAACTCGTACCACTTTTGGCCAGGCTATTGTTGGCCTGAATACGATCCAGCATATCGGTTGCCAGAAAGGTTGCCTGTGATTGCACATAAGATGACTGGTTATACTGCAGGCTACTGCTGTGTACACCGGCCATTCCAAGTATGCCAATGGTGATCACCAGTAAACTGATCAGCACTTCGATCAATCCGACACCGCGGTTTTTTTTCTCAATATTTTTTCCCCCCTCAAGACTCAAATGCATAGAGGGACATTTGTTAGCCTTGTATCTGTATCCCCGAATCTTTGGGATCAATACAGTTGTTTTGTTCCCGCCTATCGCGAACGGTGAATCAGCAACAGAAAAGTAATTGCTTAACTGCATGATCCCTGCTCCTCCGTCCGCAAACGTCCTGTCATACTGATAACAATCGCTTTCGAATCACTGTTGTTTTCCTGATCACAGATCTGGAAAGTACCAGCCTGAGTGGTCTGCCCACGGCTATTGAAACGCAGGCTATAGCCCCGGTTCCAGACAATTGAGATAAGGTCTGACTGCTCTGCTACTCGACGAATCAGCTGGTCGCTGTCATTCAGTAACCCGTCATCACTTTCATCCGTAAAGATAAGCCAGCCATGGTGCCAGCCAGCGTTATTTTCATCACAAGTGAGATCATCTACGGTACTGCATAGTGAAACCGTCCGCTGCCGCTTGATCGCTTCCGACCTTGCCAGCATCAAGCTGCCATACACTTCATCCGTCACATTATCGATCCGGTTATTAACGATTAGCGCCTTCATACTGGGAGCAGATACGGCGATTAAAATTGCAGCAACTGACAGTGACACCAGTAGCTCAATCAGAGAAACCCCCAATGACTTTGATGGAATAGAGGCAACTTTTGAGGTGGGGAAAAAAAAGAAAGGGCCATAGCTCTCACAAGTACTATGAGAGCTGACAAAATGACGCGTTGTGAAATGCCTAACCTTGTACTTCATCGCCCAATCCCTGGCATTCAGTCTCACCTGATGTGTTACCGACCCCGATCTTAAACCCTGAAATCGGATGTAATCGTTAGTCAGATTTTCACACTGCAAAACATAGGTGCTTTTCAACCATTATTAAGCCCATAAATAGAAGTGGTTACGTTTATTCTATTAAAGGTTTTTTTCCTGTGACCAATGGTTCACGAATAGACAAAAACCCCGTAACTATCGAAGAAAAGCCGGCCGAGTGCTTTTTAGGCAACACGATGCAGCTCATCGCTTTTCAATGCCATTGATCGACTTTTATTAGACGAAAATGACGTCCTATGACCTAATGCGCGCGAACTCATTTAATACAGTGTAAACCTGCTCATACACCAATAATGACAAAATCATTCGCTAACGGATTTACGCTGCTTGAACTGGTTATTACCGTAGCAATACTCAGCATTCTGGCCGCCATAGCCTACCCCAGTTTTGAAAGCAGTATTCAGGACAATCGACTGACCTCACAAACCAATCGACTACTTGCAGCCCTTCAGTTTGCCCGTAGTGAAGCCGCTGCCAACAACACCACTATTACGGTCTGCAGTTCCGGAAATGGCCAAACCTGTGATGGCAATAACGGCAACTGGAGTAATGGCTTTATCGTTATGGAAGGAGCCACAGTCCTACAGGAATTTGAAGGGCTGGAGGGCAACAATACCGTCAGGGGAAGCGCTCAAATAGCTTTCAGCGATCGGGGAACGCTTGCTAACAGCATTCAGCTAAGTCTTTGTGACAGGCGAGGCAACGACGCAGCCAGAGGCATCTGGATAAACGGCGCTGGTCAGGCAAGAGTTGGAGGAACACCTCAATGTATTTAAGGACAAAAGGCTTCACTCTGATTGAGGTTCTGGTCGCCATGCTGATTCTCAGCATCAGTTTATTGGGTATGGCAGGGCTGCAGATCATGAGCCTTCAGTCCTCTGGCAGCTCGCTCTCTCGGAGCCAGGCAACCATGCTGGCTTATGACCTGGCCGAAAGAATGCGCCGAAACTCTGATCAAACCGGCTTTTATATAAATAATCTTGATCAGACGATTACTTCCCCAGACTGCCTGAGCACCGGCTGCTCACCCGAAGAGCTGGCTAGAGAAGATATTCTCCAGTGGCAGACCAGTCTGCAGGATATCAATGGCACAGCAACTATTGCCTCGATCAATAATGAAATCACGCTGGAAATCATCTGGAGCGAAAGCCATTACGGTAATGGCCTGTTAGACCAGTCCTATGAAATGACCTTTGAGCTGTAATTAGCATGGAAAGACTACAGTTTGCCCGCTCTCAGCAAGGCATCAGCCTTATTGAGCTGATGATTGCCCTGACACTCAGTTCATTACTGATGCTTGGGGTCATGCGAATGTTTATGGACAGTTCACGCTCCAACGCCTCAGACAGTGCGCTGGCACAGGTACAGGACAGTGCCCGAATCGCCATGGAAATGATCAAACGAGATGTTCGTATGGCGGGATACCGAGGCAGCTGTGTCTCTGCAGATGCGGAAGTAACGCCAGGCTCTCTGGTAGACTTCAGCAGTCAGTCCGTTATTGGTGTAGAAGGCAATAATACCAACAGCGATACACTGGCGATCCTGACCGCAGAAGAACTGGTGCGACCCGACGATTTTACCAACCCAGGCAGTCCTCTGAACCCCGTTTACGTTACGGCTTTTGATAATGCGGGAAAGATAAGCCTGAGTAATGATATTTGCTATTCATCAGATGACGTATTCCTGATTTCAGACTGCCGTCAATTGGCAGTATTTTCTCCACAGGAGTCACTTTATGAGTGCAAGAATGACCCCAGTGAAACGACCACTGCGAACAGTATGACGGCTATTGGAGCAGGGAATAATACTATTTCTTTAAAAGACTATGTTGTTCCGCCCGAGTGCAGCACCGATGTTACCACCTGCCCGACGCTTCATAACCTTGGTTCAACCACTGGCCTTATTTATGACATTCGGAATTCTGGTAGAAATGGCTCCGACGGCTCACCACTCCAGGCCTTGTTCCGGGATGGAGAAGAGATGGTAGAAGGTGTCGAAAACATGCAGGTGCTATACGGTGTCAGGGACGGGAACAATATTCGTTATACCTCAGGATGCACCCAGGCAAGTTTTGATAATGGCACCTGTAATCCTGGCAATACCTCGCATATCCGTATCAGCCTGGTTGTGGCCTCCAGTAATAATGTCACCAACACCAATGAGCAGCGGGTGTTTGACATCCTGAATCTGAACAATAACACCACATTAACAACCAACGACCGACGCTTAAGAAGAGTCTTCACCACGACCATACAGCTTCGTAACCAGGGGTAATCACTGTGACCATCAGGGGGAGTCAGCAGAGTGGCAGACAGCAGGGCGCCATTCTGTTTATCTCATTAATCATTCTGCTGTTAATCACCATGGTTGCTATTGGCAGTACCCGCCTGTCGACAATGGGACAACGGGTTTCAATGACCTATCAGCTTCAGAATACGACTTTTCAGGCTGCCGACAGCGCACTTAGAAGTACGCAGCGTTTACTGGAAGAAAGTGCCTTTGCTCTTGAACAGGCGACAAATGGAAACTTTCAGCCTGATCCCTACGAATATACCAACGGTACGAACAACCTCACGGTGAGAGCGGTTACCGAAACCACACTGCGGGAAAAAATATCAGACTCTGGCAGCAGCCTCGGCGTAGGCAAAGGTTTGCCACAGACATTTATATATGAAACCACCAGCACCGCACGGATTGATGGGTATGACATCGTTACGGAGCTGGAACAGGGTTACCAAATCAGAACACTGGATCAATAACAAGGCAGTTTTATGAAAGGCTACTCACTCCTCAAAAAGGGACTGGTCACCTTAGCCAGTGTCTTTTATCTGTCATCCGCCACTATCACCTGGGCTGATGATACGGATATCTATCTTCACAATCCGAACCTGGATAGCAGTGTTAAACCAAACGTGCTGTTTATTCTCGACAACTCCGGATCCATGGCCTGGGACATCAATGGTGATGATGACAGTCGTGAGCCTTCCCGTATGGAAATCATGCAGGAAGCCTTTGAAGATATTATGAAGAGTTCTTCAAACCTCAATGTTGGCCTGATGAAACTGTGGGCCCGTCGGGGTGAAGACAGCCGCCTGACGTTCCCAGTCACGGATATGGATCAGCCAATGGGCAGCTCCATCATTATTGATGGTTCCCCTGACCTGCTTGAATCATCAGACGATGCTTATGAGCTGGCCAATCAGGTTACTTTGGATAGCTTTTCTCTTCCTCTTGGGCGATATGTCCAGCAAGGTGGAGACTACAGCACAGATACCTCCGTAAAAGTTTGGCAGGATAACGTAGAAAGCAGTATTTTTGGCGGGCTTGATTTTGGTGGGTCCCAGATGAACTTCACCTGGGGACAGGAGAATGCATTACGCTTCCGGGATTTAAAGATTCCAGCCAATGCCACCATCACCAAAGCATCGGTTGAGTTTATAGCTGTTACCAGTGATAGTGGTGATTCAAGAATAGAAGTCTCTGCAGAACGAGCCAAAATGCCCAGTGACTTTAAAGGCTCAGGTATTACAGAAAATCGCACCCCGGCACTTTCCTGGTATCCTGGAAACTGGAGCAAGGACAGGGCTTATAGCGTTGACGTAACATCAGTAGTTGAGGACTTACTGAATGATCAATCACTCAACTGGAACGACAGCGAATACCTGACAGATATCGTTTTAATCTTTGAGCGTAAAAGTGGATCCCGCTCTGCCTATAAAATCAAACAGGATGGTAGCCAAAAAGATAAAGCAGCTCATCTGACTATTGAATACTCCGTCAACTCATCCATCAATCAATCATTTTTTACCGGTTTAAGATTTCAGGATGTTGGCGTCCCACAAGGGGCGACCATAAAATCCGCATCAATCGATTTCACAGCAAGTGCCACTGATGATTCACAACTTCAGGTGGAAATCTTTGCTGGTAACCCTGGTAGCACTGCAAATCAGCCTTTTTCCAACTCGAATGGTAATTTAACAATACGCCCGAAATGGGACTCTGGCAGTGTTGTACGCACTCTTGACCCATGGGTAAAAGGCACTCTTGATAATCACACCGTATACCCTGTTGATATCACCAGCCTGATGCAGCGATTGGTAAACCATAATAACTGGTGTGGTAATGATGTCGCTACTTTCTACTTTTCTCCTCTCTCAAATGGTCTTAAGCATGCTTACAGTATTGATGGCAACAGAGGCCTGAAACCGCGACTGAAAATTGAATACTCCGGCGGTGAGAATGGCTGCAGAAACGAGCTGCTGAACACCCGTATTCAGAGTTCTGAGAATGACGCTTATCAGACAGGGAAAACCGTCGAAGACCGTGAAAACACGCTATTAATCCATAGTAAAAGCAGCAAAAGCAAAACCATTGCGGGTCTGCATTATCCCTCTCTACCCATCAAGCAAGGGGCCAATATCCTCTCGGCAACTATTGAGTTAACTGCCAGGGAAGATTCCAACAATTTTTCCCGGATTCTTATTGAGGCGGATGCTGCGGCGAATTCCAACTCTATTACGCCATCCAATAACAACCTGTCAAAGCGAAGCAGAACAACAGCAAGTGTCAGCTGGGAAAACGATCAATGGAAACGGAATGAAGTTTATAGCTCTGATATCACCGCAATCATTCAAGAGCTGGTTGATAAATCTGGCTGGGTTGCTGGTAACAATATTACGCTGCTTCTGACGGGTAACAGTGGAACCCGAAAAGCCATCAGTTATGATGATAATCCGTCACTGTCTCCCCGCCTCAAAATAAAAGTCGCATCCGGAGGGATTGATCAGGAAAGCGGTTACAAGGTACGCGACCATCTGATATCTCTGGTCAACAACATGTATCCAGATGGAGGCACACCGCTTACACCGACCTTTTACGAAGGCGCTAAATACTTTCGTGATGGTAAAGGGTCTCATCCCAGCCCTATCAATAATGTTTGCCAATCCAACTACACCGTATTGCTAACCGATGGTGAAGCAAACTCCAGTGAAAGTGATGACTGGAATGACATTAATAAGTTAACCGGGGGATATACACGCCCGGATGGATCTACTGTCCACTGTAAAAATGACTCGAGCCGTGATGGTGAAAGATGTGCCCGCACCCTATCAACGTGGCTAAATACAACAGACCTGAGTACCGGCAGCAACATGGACGGTACTCAGAATGTATTCACCCATACCATTGCGTTTGGTTTGAAAGATAACCAGACCGTTCAGCGGTTCCTGAAAGATATTGCGACTAATGGTGGTGGTGAGTTCTATACCGCAGATAATGCAGCAGAACTGGCCAAGGCTTTTAACAACATCATCACAGGTATCATCGAAGATGAGTCCAGCTTTGTCAGTCCAGGTGTTACTGCAAACCAGTTCAATAACTCAAGACACCTGTCGCAGGTTTATTACTCGGTATTTAAACCATCCAAAACTGACCGCTGGCAGGGGAATCTCAAGCGTTATCAACTTACTGGCGACCCACTTGATGTTTATGATGCCCGCCCGGCACTGGCTGTAGATTCCAAAACAGGCTTCTTCAAAGAAGAAGCCTTCAGCTACTGGAGCAAGCAGGTTGATGGCCGTAAAGTCAATGTCGGTGGAGCTGGAGACAACATTCCTGAAGCATCAAGCCGTAAGCTGTTCACCTATACAGGAGCCAATCCAAAAGGCAATGCCGTCAACCTGAACAGTAATGCCCATCGATTACACAAAGACAACGCAAATATCTCAGCGACGGATCTTGGTCTTACTTCATCCAACAATTCGCGCAGAACTGCCCTTCTGGACTGGATTCGTGACCCAAACACCTGGTATGGAGACCCACTTCATTCTGTACCTGCTCTGGTAACCTATGGGTGCAGTGTGCAGGAAAAATATTGCCCGGAAGAAAATCAAACACTGGGTATCTTCTTTGGCACTAATGATGGCTTCATTCACTCGATAGATGCAGACACCGGAGGAGAAAAATTTGCATTTATGCCTCAAGAGTTGCTGAAAAACCTGGATCGACTGGAGTCCAATGCCGTCACCAACCGTACCCCCGGTCACGGACGCCCCTACGGCATGGACGGCTCCGTCACGCTCTGGGTCAATGATGTCAATAAGAACGGCGTCATCTGGGGGGGATACGACACCTTAAACTATGACCAGAACAGTGATTTTTTAAGCAGCCAATCCATCAATAAAGGTGAGTTTGTCTATGCCTATATCGGCATGCGCCGAGGTGGAAGAAGCTACTATGCACTGGATGTAACAACCCCCGACTCTCCTGAGCTCCTGTGGTTTATCTCTGGTGGGGACAGTGGTTTTGAGCGGCTAGGCCAGACCTGGGCAAAGCCGGTGAAAACAAAAATCAAGATTGGCTCAACCATCAAGGATGTTCTCATATTCAGTGGTGGTTATGATGACCAACGCCAGGATGGAGCCAAGCTCTATCAAACCGACACGATGGGTAATGCGATTTACATCGTGGATGCCAAAACAGGAGAGCGCATCTGGTCCGCAGGCAATGACACAGATACCAGCGCCAATCTGAAACTCAGCAAAATGAACTACAGCATCCCCGGTGGCGTACGAGTTATTGATCTGGAAGGTGACGGTCTGGCAGATCAACTACTCTTTGCCGATGTTGGTGGTCAGGTCTGGCGACTGTTTATTAATAACTGCACCTCAACCAATACCAGTGAGTGTGCAGTTCCAAATACAACCTCCATCAAGAACCTGGTTTGGCCAACTGACAGTGATGGTGATGGTACATGGGACCGTCACGAAGGTATCTTTGCCTATATTGGCCCAGATCTTCAGAATCCCGACCATATGGATGGTGGCAAAGAGCAGAGAACTCAATCCAGACGCTTCTTTGTGGAACCGGATGCTTCCCTGTTCCGACTGAATGGAGCTACTCACCTTGCTCTGGCCATTGGTACCGGTAGTCGGCCAGATCCACTGAGCCGGGTCAATGAAGATGTTCAGGACAGAGCCTATGTGCTGGCATCACCGGCTTATGCAAACCCTGCCGTCAATAAAGACAATGTCGATAAAAAAGCCGTTCCAGCTCATAAGCTGCTGAAGCATGACAGTCAGGACACTCAGCTGTTCAATATCACCAATGAGATGCAGGCAACGGCAGAAGATGCCTTTGGTAATTCATTGTCTTCTGCCCGAAAAGGCTGGTTCCTTGATCTGGATTACCAGGAAAAGGTCATGACTGAGTCGGTGACCTTTGAAGAAGTGATTTATTTCAATACCTACCTGCCTTCCGATGAGGTGTCAGCCAGTTGTAACCCGGTTGCCGGTAAAGCCAGAGCATATTCTGTAGACCTTCTGACGGGCAAGCCTGCCGACAGTGATCTGACGAACCCTGAGGACAGATACAAAGAGCTGGCCAACAGTGGACTTCCACCCACTACCAGTATCCTGTTTCCGGAAGGCAGTAAAGATGCACTGGTCTGCGTAGGGGCGGAGTGTGACCCTCTGGAAATCGGGGATGATAAACAAACGACCTACTGGCGACAGATCCGATAGCCTCTGAGCCAGCGTTTAGGAAAAATCGGGTGGATAGCCACCCGGAACATCAAGGTTTCACACGCAGAGAAAAGAGAAATGAGTCGTAGCAAAGGGTTTACACTGGTTGAATTGATGATTGCTGTGGCAGTGCTAGGGATTCTTGCTGCCATCGCAATTCCTAGCTATCGACAACACGTCGAGGACAGTGCTATCGCTGATGCAAGAGCTTCACTTATGGGACTGGCCAATGCCATGGAGCGACACAGGGCACAAAATGGCAGTTACCTGGGGGCTGCAACCGATGGTGATAATGATGGAACAGGTGATAATACCGGATCACCTGGCATCTATCATCAGCAGAGCCCTGAGTCGGGAACCGCATTCTTCAACCTGACCATCAGTGCAGCGACAGCCAATAGTTACACCCTGACGGCAACAGCTTCTGCTAACTCTCCTGCATGGGATGGCAATGGCGCGGCCCCTACCATCACCTTGACATCAGTCGGCACCCGTGGCGGCACGATGGCTGGAGCTTGGTAAAAAATCAAATTCTCCTAATAAATCAAGATGATGGGGCGATTTTCCCCACCCATCACCTTTATTACTTCCATGATCAGTAAATTCCCCCCAACCAATAAACAGGCTGTTTTCCTGTTTTGTTAAAACCCTGTTTCCTGAACCAGTCAAATATCTGCCACGCCCCTAAACCACCTGAAAACAATGCCTTTACTCACTATGGTAAGCAGTGACAGGAAACCATGATTTTATGAATTAGAATTAATTAGATATAGATACATTCAAAACAGGATTTTAAATCAGGAAGATTGAATTATGCTGGAGTCTGTAGATCCTCTTCTGGTCGCGTATTTACCTAAATAGAACTTACGCATTGACAGCTCTGATAAAAGATGGTCTCAGCCAGTCTTTACCATCAGAGAAGCTCTTAATGAAGTCCCAAATAGCATCCTTGAGCGCATCATTCTTAACGCGATAGATGCTACTGAGAGATTCAGATACTTTCTTGGCCTGAAGGCAGGCATACCCAAAGATAGAGGCAAAAATATGGTTCCTGACCTGCTGCTTTCCTCTCACCTGAAAGCGCTCAATACTGCAGAGTTGTTTCAGCGCCCGGTGATACTCTTCGATCGCCCAATGGTGCAGGTGAAGTTCATTAAAGCCTACCTGTGGTGATACCTCTGATCCAGCATGGGGTGTGTAGACGACGTAATGGCGCAGCTCGTTTTTTAGCCGCGTCCGGTACAAACGCACAGAACCAAAATTACGTAGCCAAACGGTTATTCCCTCTTCAGGAATCTCCAGGCTCTGCACTTGTTGGTAGTCACCCTTTTGGATAGAAACAGTACGGTTGCTTTTAACGGCAAACATAAAACCCAGACCGTTGTTTTTCACAGTCTTCAGGTTTGCGGCACTGCTATACCAGGAATCCCCCGTAACAAATGCAGGTCGTAAGCCCCATACAAGTACTTCTTTCAGCATCTCGAGAAAATAATCATTTTTGGACTTTCCGTCCGCAGAGTCATAGATACGGAAATTGACAGGAAGGCTATAGCCTTTGATATCGGTGTAATAGAGCGTTATGAGATTAATGCCCTTGACGGCTTTATGATGCTTGCCCGAGTAATGATAGCCGATGAATGCCGTGTAGTTACTGTACGGCTTATCCAGCACCGTATCATCAACCGATAGCGTGCCCCCATCAAGAATCAGCCTTGCGGCTACTTCCATGAAAAGGTCATTGGGAGCAAAGTCTTCACGTTGTAGAAAACGGTTAACGCTGTGGTGTGACATATCTCCGATCTCACTAAGGCGAGTACAGGTTGCTGATTTCGGCTCACACAATAGAAACCCTGTATATTTCGGCAAATCACACCCAGCTGTTGTAGGTCTTGTTATCTTTCTACGCACGACGACATCCGCTATTTTTTGCTGATCTAGCAATTTTTACAGCTGCCTGTCAATGCGAAAGTCCTACTAAAGATATTCGTTCGTCCTTCTTTCCCTATGCCAGTGTCAGTCTGGCATCATTAATGCTCAATCTGGTGATTGGTTATATTCTTGCCAGCCTGATAGGCATTCATTTTCGTAAGTACTCGACCGCCTTTGGTAATAGAAAAGACTTTTCCCGACTATTCCCGATTCTGATGCTCTCGGTGATTCTTATCATTACGGTAGTAAAGGCTTCGCTGGCTCTGGCTCTTGGTCTTGTTGGTGCGCTATCGATCGTACGTTTCCGAACGCCTATAAAAGAACCGGAAGAGCTGACTTACCTTTTCCTGAATATAGGACTGGCAATCGCATTGGGGGCAGGCCAGACATTTGCCGCCATTACCGCCTGTGCGGTTATCTTAATTCTTATTGCCGTTTCCAAAAAAAGAATGGCCAGATCATTTCAGGAAAACGGCCTGTTTCTTTCCATCAGATACACGGTTGATCAGGAAACATCAAGGGAGCATGTGCTTTCAGAGTTAAAAAACACACTGTCTCAGCACGTTCTAAGAATGGATTTAAGCAGGCTCGACTTTTCCAACGCCAAAGTAGATG
This sequence comes from Endozoicomonas sp., assembly GCF_965196975.1. Classification (NCBI taxonomy): domain Bacteria; kingdom Pseudomonadati; phylum Pseudomonadota; class Gammaproteobacteria; order Oceanospirillales; family Endozoicomonadaceae; genus Endozoicomonas; species Endozoicomonas sp. Next base: position 125,651 of record NZ_OZ239981.1, on the reverse strand, counting down.
CCCTGTTTTTTATCAATGTACACACCGCTGAAGAGCTGGACGCCATTATTGCAAATCTGAACAGCAAATTCAGTCAGGTACAAATCTCCATTCTGGAACAGAATGACATTTCCGGGCTGTAATCATGAAGCTCCGCCTTGATCGACAAGCACACGTTGTCTCTAAACGTGAAAAGCGATTTATATGGATTGGCATACTCTGTATAGCCATCCTGCTGATCCCATCTCTTGATGTTGCAAAAACATTATTAATTCAGGGAGGCTACCGCTCACTGCATACCAGCCCGCAAGATCGTATTCTGCAACTGGTTAGAGATGTAAGGGATGCTCCGGCCAAGCTGCTCAAGGCTGAAAGGGATATTCCCTCATTAAGACTGGATATCAAATACAAAGAGTGGCAAAAGCTGGTAGACGATCGACAAGCTGCGTTAGCCGACGGATTAATACCGGATTCGCGACAATATGCAGAAGGCGACCTCTATTTTCAACAGTCAAAGTATGACACTGACTTGAGACTGCAGGGTGACCTGCTCGACCATGTGAAAGGTCAGGATCGCTGGTCACTTCGCCTGGAGCTGAAAAAAGGCAAAGCCATCTTTTCTACTTCCCGTTTTGCACTGCTCAGCTCAAATGTCCGCTCCCATCAGGGGCCTGAGCTGTTTCGTCAAACCATGAATATTGCCGGTTTTGACATCCTTTCTCCACAGCACTTTCCGGTCAATGTGATAGTCAATGGTGATGACTGGGGCGTAATGTTGCTTGAACAGGCTTTTGGCCAAGACCTTCTGGCAACCAATAATCGCACGGAAGGTCTGGTTGTCCGGCTGGATTTGCTGGATGAACGTATAAATAGCCAAGGACAGAGACTTCGTGAGTTCAAACCCAGAGCCATTCAAGGAAAGAAGATCTCCAAGAAAGAGGAGCTGGCACGGCAACAGCAAATCGCACTGTTACTCATCAGTGACTTTATCAATGGTAAGCGTGCTGCCAGCGATGTTTTCGATGTTGAAAAGCTGGGGCAGTATCTGGCTACGGTGGATATCTGGGGAGCCTGGCATGCGCTGACCTGGAATAACTGGCGCTGGTATTATAATCCACATACGGCACGCCTTGAGCCAATACAAAGCGATGTTGCTGTTTCACCAGCAAAACACACCTGGTTAATGAAGCAACCGAGTAAGTACTCCCTGATCAGCGCAACCATGCTTTCTGACCCCAAGATTGCTGCCAGTTATGAGCTGGCGCTACAGCATCTCAAGGATCAAATCGACACTGACTACCTGTTCAACAAGCTTGAAGATGTTCAGGAGAGCTTCAGCCGCATGCTCCATTCAAGCGTCCCTTTCCTTGGTAATTACGATTTACAGCTAATGAAAGCACAGGTTGACTGTTTAGGAACTGATTATCAAGTATTACCCTGCTCCGGCTATAGAGAGCTGAGCAGTGACCTCCACACACCCATGCAGGCTATGTCTTCACTGTTTCAGTCAGTTGACGATATTGATCCTCTCTCGTTTATTCCCAGACCTGGACAATCACCTCATTTGAAAAAATACCCATTCATTAAACAGAGAGAATCCTTCTGGGAAATCCAGTCGGGCACCTGGACAATCGATGACTATCTGGTTACCCCAGATAACTGGAAAGTCATCATTCAGCCTGACACCCGGCTGGAGTTTTCTGAGGGTGCAGGTTTGATGGTATTTGGGGAGCTGGAAGTCAATGGCACTGAGAAAAAACCGGTAACTCTCAACAAACAACCCAATAGCGACCATTGGTCAGGATTAGCAGTAATTGGCACTACTCAACGCAGAGAAAGCAAAGTTCGTCACTTGCTTGCCAGTCATGCCAAAAGCCCTAAGCTGGGCTTCTGGCAACCTAGAGGTGCGGTTTACTTTGTCAATTCGATCGTTTCTGTCAACCATTTATCAATAAACGACAATGATTCGGAAGATGCACTGAATATCATTAACAGCGACATTGATATCAGCAACCTTGAGATACGTAATGCACTCTCCGATGGTTTTGACTGTGACTTCTGCAGGGGCACAGTGAAGCACAGTCGCTTCTTCAACATTGGGTTAGTGTCCGGTGGTGATGCCATTGACACCAGTGGCTCGGTATTCAAAGTGCAACACAGTTTATTTGACGGGGTCAGCGATAAAGCAATATCGGCAGGAGAAAACAGTCGTCTTACTATTGAGAACAGCACCATCTCCAACAGCAACATCGCGGTTGTTGCGAAAGACCGATCAGAGGTGACAGCAAATAGCCTCAAACTGGAGAACATTAAAGAGTTCTCACTCATGAGTTACATGAAAAAAAGCATCTTTGGCCCTGCCAGGCTCAGCGCTAATGACATCAATTGCCTCAATTTCTCATGCAAAAGTAAGAGCCTTGTAGAAAAAGGCAGCGTGTTATTACTGGATGGAATCGAGATCAATAGCAAAGACGTTAATGTAAAAGCCCTCTATAAGGGCATCATGAAATCGGACAAACCAAAGTGATGGAAGCACTGAGATTTGAAGTCAAAATTCCCATACCAGCTGCTCAGCTGCAAAAGGTGCTTTTATGGCTGAAAGCGCACCCGCTGCTGTTTTCTCAGCAGTATGATCAAAGAGCGATTAACAGCCTTTACCTGGATAGCTGTGGACTTGCCCGCTACGAAGAGAACCTCAATGGAATCAGTGAGCGAAAAAAAGTGCGCTTACGCTGGTATGGTGATCTTCAGGATGCCAGTACTGCCAAACTGGAGTTCAAGTTAAGACGATCGGGCAAAGGCAAAAAGATTTTATTTCGCGCCCCACTGAATCTTGAGCACAATAACTTCAGCTGGCGGAATGCCCTGCATGACTGTTACGAGCAATTACCCGATAAAGGACGGATATACCTGGGCAATGGCATTATGCCTATACTGATCTGTCGCTATCAGCGGGATTATTTTATTTCAGCCTGCCAGAAAATCCGGGTAACGATAGACAGTGACATCAAGGTATATGATCAGCGCTACAGTGATCGACTCAATATCTCCAAGCCACAGTCACTGGGTCATTACTATCTTCTGGAACTGAAAGCTGATGAAGCCTTTGAACATGAACTGTCAGACTTGATTGCTTCATGCCCTCTGCGTCCATCCAGACACTCAAAGTACGTAAACAGTATTAGAAAACTGATCTGGAAGTAATTACACTCATACGGCCAATAACAATAATAAGGACACGGTCCGGTGAGTCTCTCTGCTTTCACGTTCAGTATGCCTGTGGCGCTTTATACGCATGGTACCGTAGCAGCTCAGAAAATAAATACCCGACAAACACCAACCAGCTTATCTGCAACGCGCTCTCTGAACACAGATGAAACCACCAAGCTCATGGATGTCGTTTTCCCATGGGCAACTACCTTCAGAGAATCAGTATCAGGCAACGTCGTCTTTAACTGATCAATCAGACTCATGTTGCATGTTTAAAAAAAGCAGGATTTCTCCCATTAAATAAGGATAAACCCAACATGTCAGACTCTGACTTCGCAAAACAATATGGATCATGGGCATTGATTACCGGTGCCAGTGCGGGTATCGGCAGGACGTTTGCCGAAGTGCTGGCAAAAAAAGGGCTGAACCTGATTCTTGTGGCTCGTCGTGAATCACTACTGGACGAACTCGCTCAGCAGTTGGAACAACACCATGAAATCAGTACCCGTGTCATTGTTGCTGATATGTCGGATACATCAGAGGTCAACCGGGTGATAGAACAATCCGCCGACCTGGAAATCGGTCTTGTGATCCCCAATGCGGGCATAGAAACCCATGAACTGTTTGATCAGCAGAGCTGGCAACAAGTGGATAGCCTGCTGCAAATCAATATGGCGGCACCGACCCGGCTGGCTCACCACTTTGCTGGACAAATGCGTCAGCGGGGGCGGGGAGGCATTTTATTTGTGTCCAGCATCATGGCTTATATGCCTTCAGCCTATCTGGCACAGTACGCAGCCAGTAAAGCCTATATCCAGCTTTTAGCTGAAGGGATGCATAAGGAACTGAAATCTTCCGGCGTTGATGTCACCGTACTTGCACCAGGATTAACCGATACGGATATGGGGCAGTCCGTCACTGGAGGCCTGAATGCAATGTTCAGACAGCCACTGATGGATCCAAAGGCTGTCGTTCAAGCGGGCCTGTCGGCTCTGGGGAAACGCCCGGTGCGTATCGCAGGATGGATGAATCAACTGAATGTTTTTATGGTTTCCCGTTTATTACCACGGGCATTTTCAACCGCTCTGACCCATAAAATGTTTAATAAGCATTGATCCATAGAGACGGAAGAGCACACAAAGCAACCGCTCTTGTGTGCTTCATTCAATGTTGTACCAACCGTACTAGTCAGAAACGGATTTCAAACGCAGTTCTTTGGGCATGGTAAAGACGATGTTTTCGGCTTTGCCATCCAGCTCCTCTGGTAATTCTGCGCCAAGTTCTTTCAAGCGTGTGATAACTCCCTGAACCAGAATATCCGGTGCCGAGGCACCTGCTGTGATACCAATGGCAGTTTTGTCCACCAGCCATTCCGGTTTGACATCTTCTGCATTGTCCACCAGATAAGCTTCAGCACCCGTACGCTCAGCCAGCTCCCGCAGACGGTTAGAGTTTGAACTGTTAACTGAACCGACCACTAATACCAGGTCACACTGTCCTGCCAGAATTTTTACCGCATCCTGTCGGTTCTGCGTGGCATAGCAGATATCGTCTTTCCGTGGTCCCTGTATCTCTGGAAACTTAAGTCGCAACGCTTCAATAACTTTGGCCGTATCATCCATGGAGAGTGTTGTCTGGGTGACATAGGCCAACCGGGATGGGTCTGATACCTCAAGAGCACGGACATCGTCTTCGTTCTCCACCAGGTACATAGCTCCACCGTTTCGCGAGTCATACTGCCCCATGGTGCCTTCCACTTCAGGATGCCCATGGTGACCAATCAGTACGCACTCCATGCCATCCCGGGAGTAACGAACCACTTCCATATGAACTTTTTTGACCAGCGGACAGGAAGCATCAAAGACTTTCAGGCCACGTCGCTCTGCCTCATCTTCCACAGCTTTGGAAACACCATGAGCACTGAAAATAACGATGACGTCATCGGGCACCTGATCCAGCTCATCGACAAAGATTGCCCCGCGCTCCTTCAGGTTTTCCACCACAAATTTGTTATGTACCACCTCATGACGGACGTAAATAGGAGGACCAAAAACATCAAGCGCTCGGTTGACGATCTCAATGGCACGGTCCACACCTGCACAAAAGCCACGGGGATTAGCCAGTTTGATTTTCATAGGGGAATCACCAACCTTTTCTACCACTACTTTTTATAGCTCTGGGCTATTAGTTATAGCTCAGGGTGTCTGTACATCCAGAATCTGTACCTCAAAGATCAGGTGTCGACCTGACAGAGGATGATTGAAGTCAACTTCAACCACTTCATCATCAAAAGTCCGGACCACGCCGGGAAGCTCACTGTTGGCTGCATCAGAAAAGGACATCACCAGCCCTTCTTCCAGTTCAACCCCACTGGCAAAGCTGCCCCTGGGAATGCGCTGCACATTATTGGGGTTTGGCATGCCAAACGCTTTTTCCGGAGGAATCCGGGAAACCCGGTCTTCACCAGAAGCCAGGCCGTACAGTGTTTCTTCAAAGCCTTCCGGGAGATTACCATCACCAATGGTCAGAAATGCAGGTTTCTCCGATGGCGTACTGTCCACCAGACTCCCATCATCCAGCTTCAGGGAAAAATGCAGAGTGACCTTACTGCCTTTCTCAATTACTGCTGACACCGTAACTCGCTCCTGCTCTTCTATTTATCGTTACTGCTACCTTCAGGCGAAGGGTTATTCCGGAACATATCCAGAATCAACATGGCAGCTCCCACGGTAATGGCCGTATCTGCCAGGTTGAACGCAGGAAAATACCAGTTTTTGTAGTAAAACAACAGAAAGTCGGTGACATGCCCGTGCAACAGACGGTCAATCAAATTCCCCAGTGCACCGCCCAGTATCAATGACAGAGAACAGGCCTGCCAGTTTTCACCTGAGCGAAGCTGCTTCAGCCAGCCAACCAGCATGATGCTGACAATAATGGCCACACCACTGAGGAACCAGCGCTGCCAACCGGATGCATCACCCAGAAAGCTGAATGCTGCCCCGGTATTGTAGGCAAGAGTCAGGGAAAAGAATGGCAACACCTGTAATTGCTGGTACAGGGAGAACTCCTGGATAACCCACCACTTTACCAGTTGATCAAGGCCGAACACGATTGCACTGAGCCAGAGCCAGTGAAGCTTTCCTGATGTATTACTCTGCATGGCCGGTTCCTGCTAAAAAAATCCATATCATTCAGTGAGTCTTGTAAATACTAAGTGTCTTGAACAGCCAAGGGATAGTGCGAATTACCGAAATCCATCAAAATTTAACCAGTTACAACACCCAAGCGTTTAATAACACGTAATAAAATAGACTACTGTCCAAAAAAATACCCGGTACTGACCGGGTATTTTTTATGCCAAAAGTTAGGGCCTGTTGACGTTTCGTTACATGCTCAGTGGCCCAGAAAAGCGTCTTATGCGCGAAAGACTTGCGCAGCGTGTAGTTATTCTACATCAAGCAAGTCTGACAAAGCAGATGGCGCTTTTCTGGACCACCCTTCGGGCGGATCAGGGCGCCCCTATGACTTTGTTGCAGCATTTTGAAAGGCAACCAGCCTTCCTGCAATGCCGCGCCCCGTCATAGGAGCGCCCTGATCCGCTGAGCTCGGAACGAAACGTCAACAGGCCCTAATATCAAGCAAATTGACGCTGTTCGCCACCACCTTCAACGTTTTCGACACAGCGACCACAAAGATCAGGGTGTTCCGCAATGGTGCCAACATCTTCACGACGATGCCAGCAGCGATCACACTTCTTGTGCTCAGACTTCTCTACCTGCACTTTAAGCCCTGCCAGTTCAGTAGCCGCAGCATCACCGGCATCAGCCAATGGCTTAACGGTAGCTGCTGAGGTAATCAGAACAAAACGCAGCTCATTACCCAGACGGTTCAGTTTCTCGGTCAGCGCGTCATCGGCATACAGCGTCACTTCCGCTTCAAGAGAGCCACCGATGGTTCCAGCAACACGGGCATCTTCCAGCGCTTTGTTAACGGCGGTCTTCACTTCCAGAACGGTATTCCAGTATTCACGACCCAGCTCGTCACCTTCCAGGCTGTTCAGTCCTTCATACCAGGTTTCCAGGAAAACCGAAGCACCACGCTGGCCAGGAATCGCTTCCCAGATTTCTTCAGCGGTAAAGCTGGTGATTGGCGCCATCCAGCGGGCAAAGGCCTCGATGATATGGTACATCGCGGTCTGACAGCTGCGACGGGCCAGACTGTTCTGCTGAGTGGTGTACTGACGGTCTTTGATGATGTCCAGATAGAAACCACCGAGATCCAGTGAGCAGAAATTGTGAACCTTCTGGTATACGGAAAGGAAGTTATAGCTGTTGTAAGCTTCCACAACTTCATTCTGCAGTCTCAGCGTACGATCCACAGCCCACTTGTCCAGTGACAGCATATCTTCCCAGGCAACCGCATCCGTTTCCGGGTTGAAGCCGGTCAGGTTGGACAGCAGGAAGCGCGCGGTATTACGAATACGGCGATAGCTGTCTGCCGTGCGCTTGAGGATATCATCAGAAACGGTCATTTCTGAGGTATAGTCTGTCGCAGAAACCCAGAGACGCAGGATATCAGCCCCCAAAGACTTGAAAACCTTCTGGGGTGCAATCACATTGCCCAGGGACTTGGACATCTTCCGGCCATTGGCATCCACGGTAAAGCCATGGGTCAGCAGGCCTTTGTAGGGAGGCACGCCATTCATGGCAATACTGGTTTTCAGAGACGACTGGAACCAGCCGCGGTGCTGGTCAGAACCTTCCAGATAGAGATCTGCAGGAAATTGCAGCGCTTCACGCCGTTCGATAACCGAATAGTGAGTAACACCGGAGTCAAACCAGACATCCAGGGTATCGGTCACTTTGACATACTGCTCAGCATCTTCCGCAGAAAGCATGTCAGCAGGCTCCAGATCAAACCAGGCATCCATCCCTTCCTGCTCAACTTTCAGCGCGACTTTTTCGATCAGTGCCTGAGTATCCGGATGCAGTTCTTCTGTCTCTTTATGGATAAACAGAGCAATCGGTACACCCCAGGTACGCTGACGGGAGATACACCAGTCCGGGCTCTGGCCCAGCATGGCTTCCATTCGGTTACGGCCCCAATCCGGGGTGAACTCTACCCCCTTCAGGGATTCCATGGCGGTATCCAGTAGACGCTCTTTGGTCATGCTGATAAACCACTGAGGCGTCGCACGGAAAATCAGTGGTGTTTTGGTACGCCAGCAGTGAGGGTAACTGTGCGTCAGTTTTTCCTGAGCCAGCAGTCGACCTTTCTCAACCAGAACCTCAACAACTTTTGGGTCAACCTTATAAACGTGTTCACCAGCAAACCGTTCTACGTTGGAACGATAGTAACCACTATCATCCAGATAGTTCAGTGTACCAATACCGTATTGACGACCAACATTAAAGTCATCAACACCGTGGTCAGGTGCCGTATGAACATTACCGGTACCCGCATCAATGGTGACATGGTCACCCAGTATCAGAGGCAGCTCACGGTCATAAAATGGGTGAGCCACTTTCTTGTTTTCAAAAGCGGCACCCTTTGCCCGAGCAATAATCGTGTAGTCTTCAATGCCATAGCGCTGCATGGCACTTTCCACCAATGCTTCAGCCAGAACGAGACGAGCCGGCTCACCATTGACCTGACACTGCACCAGGGCATAATCCAACTCGCCCCCCATGCTGACCGCCTGAGAGGATGGCAGAGTCCATGGGGTTGTCGTCCAGATAACAACAGCAACCTCACCTTCACCTTCTGAACTTTCAAAAGTGAATGCACTTAACAGATCCGCTTCATCAAGCGCTGCGTAACGCACGTCAATCTGGGTAGAGGTTTTATCCTGATACTCAACTTCCGCTTCAGCCAGTGCAGAGCCACCCACAACACTCCAGTAAACCGGCTTATAGCCTTTTACCAGATGGCCATTGGCAGCAATTTTTCCGAGAGAACGAATGATGTCCGCTTCGGTCTGGAAATCCATGGTCAGGTATGGCTTGTCCCAGTCGCCAAAAACCCCCATTCGTTTAAAGTCTTCGCGCTGGCCATCCACTTGCTTGGAGGCGTATTCACGGCACTTCTTGCGGAAAGTTTTGAAATCGACCTTATCGCCCGCCTTGCCAAGCATACCTTCAACCTTATGCTCAATAGGCAGGCCATGGCAGTCCCAGCCAGGAACATAAGGTGCATCGTAGCCACTCAATGTTTTGGCTTTAACGATAATATCTTTCAGGATCTTGTTAACGGCATGGCCAATATGGATATCACCATTGGCATAGGGAGGGCCATCATGCAGAATAAACTTATCCCGTCCCTGGCTGATCTTGCGAATTTCTTCGTAGAGATCCATGTCATACCAGCGCTTGAGCATTTCCGGCTCACGCTGGGCCAAATTGCCGCGCATAGGAAAATCGGTCTGCGGCAAATTCAATGTATGCTTGTAATCGGACATAGTTGTTTACCGGAATCTCTACGGACTATTCATCACCAAAAATCTTGCGGGCTGATTCGATATCATTAGCAATCGCTGCCCGCAAGGCTTCAAGCGATTCAAATTTCTGTTCATCCCTGATTTTTTCAACAAATTCTACCCGCAGGGTCTGATCATACAAATCTCCCTTGAAGTCGAGCATATGTACTTCAAGCAGAGGTTTGACACCCGATACGGATGGCCTGATGCCCAGGTTGGCAACCGCATTAAAACGATGGCCATCCACCAGTGTACGAACAGCAAACACGCCCTGCAAAGGCAGACGCCGACGGCATACCCTGATGTTTGCTGTCGGGAAGCCCAGGGTTCTGCCCAGCTGCTGGCCCTTCACCACCCGTCCAATCATGGTAAATGGCCTGCCCAGCATATGTTCCGCTTCGGTAAACTCATTTTCAGCCAGCGCCTCTCGAATGCGGGTGCTGCTGATACGTCCCTGCTGCATTAATACGGTCTGGGTATCACAGACTTCAAATCCGTGTCGCTCACCCATCATTTCCAAATGAGTAAAATCGCCTTTTCGGTCACAACCATAGCGAAAGTCATCACCGACAATCAGATAGCGAATATCCAGTCCTTCGACCAGTGCACGGAAGACAAAATCATCAGCACTGAGACTGCGCAGCCGGTCATTGAAAGGCAGGCAGAGCACCTGATCAACATGGCTTTCAGCCAGTAGGGCCAGCTTCTCCCGAAGGCTGGACAGCCTCGGTGGTGAAGCATCACCCTGAAAATACTCTCTGGGCTGGGGTTCAAAGGTGATAACGCACACCTTGGCATCCAACTCAAAAGCCTGTTGTTTCAGGGCCTCAAGAATGGTTCTGTGGCCCACATGCACACCATCAAAATTACCGATGGTGGCCACGCATCTCTGATGTTCTGGCCTGATATTGTGCAACCCGCGGATCAACTGCATGGAGAGGCTCAGACTCCCTTACTTCCTGTATTCAACCGGTGTTTACCCGAGCCTGCCCATTCTGGCGAAGCTGGCTTAACGACGAAGCCGAGCAGTATACCCCAGCCGGTTCCATGGGTCACTGAGTTGGGAAAGAAGCAAAGGAATTTATGGAGAAATCATCAATCACGAGTAATGAGCCAGGCCATGAACAGTTATAACCAGCCTCAATTTCCAGCCAGCACGAAAAATTTACAACATCTCAAAAGATGCTTTACTGAACTTCGGCAAGTTGCACAATATAGCTATGGATTTCGAAGAATGCTCCAAAACCAGCAGCCATCATCCCTTATCGAATGGCAGGCCAGTCATACAGCCTACCAAATGGATTCAAGTCTGGAGCAGGCTTCGTGGAATTTTCGTAACTTGTACCCTGCTCAACAAGCAAATTATATCCCTATATATAGCTCTGCCCGCCCAGCCTCTTCATTTATTTTCAAACCGCAAAATGTTTACCCACTGGTTGAGCAAGTTCCTTCGGTAGCACCGGTTGATCATGCTCCTCACTCTCTACCCGTTCCTACTCTGCATAATGGCTGGCTTTATAATGGTATGGTGTATTACCCTGCCTCAGGCTTTACTCCTTCACTTCAGTGTCAGCCAGGCCATTCAATTGCCCAACCAGCCTATAGAGAAGCTGTAACATACCCTGTTGAGCCTGTCCGATATATACAAAACCCCGAGGAAGCCTCACAGTACTACCCACAATACTCAAGAGACACTGCTTTCGCAGCGGCAAGTACTTCCGAACAAAATATGGCCTTACCTCCTGTCAGCACTGAAATGAGTATGGCTGATGTCCATCTCTATTGTGAAGGCCAAACGGCAGGAGCCATGACACAAACTTTTAGTCCTCTCAGGATACCCCCAAGTGTTTCCTCTCAGGATTTTCAATGCACTCCAGAAATTCCAGCTGACCTACAATCAATTCAAACGGCCGAAAAAGACGAGCAGCATAAGACTCTCCCTCAAGCTTCATTAGGTAGCCCAGAGAAAACAGAAACTGAATCAGCAGATACATCTATTCAACAAAGCAGTTCGAGCACTGATACTGTTAAAGAAATATCCCATGTAGAACCAGCCTTGGAAACTCCGATAGATCCATTGGTTTCAGTACAATCAACGCCTCTTACTACTGAATCCGGACTTATAAGTCTGCTCCAACGCTTATCAACATTTCAGGCAACAAAACAACAAGAAACTTCCCCCCTTCGCTCAGACTCTGAACTCTCACACTTCAGCGATTTTATTCCCTGTGTTGACGGGGCAACATTTTCTTATCGCCCTTATTATTCATCAGTCAGAAAACTGGATCCTGATATAGAAATTCTTTTTTCCGAGAAAGACAGGAATCAAAAAGAAAAGCATTTACAAAGCTTGGCCAGATTTATGGGGGACCTTCCAAGCTTTAAAGAAACCAGCCAGCAGTTTCTGGAGGCTAAAACCCTCTTCACGGCCAGATCAAAGAAAAAAAAGCGATCAAAGGCAAAGCCTCCCACCAGCCTTACCCCTGAAATCTATATTGATCGAGTAATGTGTCCCGCTCAAAAAGGCAAAGTCGTTTTTTGCAAAGTGAATGCTGGCTTATTAAAACCCTATATCGTTCCCCATCTGGCAACGCCAGCATTAAAAGCTCATTTAATGAGTATCGACAGCCACCTCAGAAATATACTCAAATTTGAAAGATGCAATGTATCGGATTTTTTCAACAGTGAGCGGTATTTATACCTTTATTACTTACCTCTCTTCCAGATGCTTAAAGATACCTTCACAATGAAGCTCTTATCCTACCTGTCAGATGCTCAAGACGCTCCACCTGGCACAGTAACTGCTGATGATTTACACCTCCACGTCAATGTTGCCAATCATCTTCTGCAAATCTGCTTACTAAACTACTTAAGCGGTACCACCAACGGTTCGAAAGACAGCAACCATCACATCATGACAATAATTAATTGTCATATTGCCATGACTGAAACACTTCATTCACACCTGCATGATGACCATTTATCAAGCACCAGGCAGGAGTTTCATGAAGCGCTTTACCTTGACATGATTCGAGCACACATAGCTTTGTTAAACCATGACAATATGAGAATAATCCAACTTATCTCTCGATGGTGCCAGTCTGTACCTCCAAAAACCCGCTTTATTCAAGATGAGTTTTCAATGAGATACCTGATTACAATAAAAAACGTCCAGTCTCTTCTGCTGAATGCTCTTGATGCCACATTCAACAACCCTGACTATCAGCAACTGTATCTTGAAGTTATTCGAGTAATCTCAAACTCAAATCTGTTTTGCCCAATAGCTCCCGATGTTTTAAGAGAGCTACGATCGGCCAGGGTCTTTAATGCGGTGAGGTTTATCAATGATCTCACCGAGCAAGCCACCAGAATTTCAAGACACCTATCTGGGCTTATTGCAAAAATGGATGAACTGTCAGGCAGCGCATTCCCTGACGAGCCAGCAAAGTGCCAACAGCTGCTTAACAGCTTTCAGGAAGTCTGGGTTCCACTGCTGACCTGCAATATCGATAAGCTGTCTGGCGGCACTTTCACGATGAAAAGCTCTGAGAAGACTCGGGCTAAACTGGCAGCAGCCTATGAGGCTCTTAAAGAAAGAGAAAAGAGAGGGCATTGTATTAGAGAAAACGTCGACGAACTCGTTGAAAGCCTACATCTTCTGAGAGAAAAAATCGAAAAACTCAGCCAACAGCTCAGGGCTGACGAAGACGCTGAAATTGACCGGTTTGCTAACGAGATAGGGGAAATTCCACATTCCCGTCAACTCAAGGGCGCCATGAAAAACGCAAAACGACAGCCTCCTCCAACTCAGCTACATTCTGTTGAAGTCTCAGAAAGGTTCAGTGAATCATCTGTTGAGCAAATACCCCAACCGCCTGTTCATAAAGAAGCTTCAGAGTCCCCTCCTGCCAAAAGCCTTTCAGCGTTTCTTGAGACCATCCCCCATCAAAAGCCTGCTGAATGTATATTAGCTTTAATTCACTCCGAGCTTGAGGATGGAAAAGCTCTTCCATCGCAAAGCTTTTGCCTACATGCAGAAGTCGCTCTTCATCTATTACGCTCTCAGGATAAAGCGATGGCAAGACTGGTGAAAGCTATTAAAGACATTCAGGTTCTGCATAAGCAGACAGAAGTGGCTATTAAAGACTTACCCGAATTATGGCCCGACAGATCATCGGCTCTTCAATGGCTCGCTTATTATTTTCCGAAAGGTGAGCTGGAGAGTAGAAACATTATTAAAACTCTGGAAGCTATCCAGCTAAAGAAACTCAATCAGGCTAAAGAATCCATTAATTCAGTGGCTATTCTTCTTAAACATGCTCTTGAGGTCATATCACCCTACATAGATAAAGACATTGCATGGGGGCCCCCACAGGACAGTACAGATGATTCAAACGGTAGTTTAAGCTCCATACCATCCAGAGAAGATGTTGTTTTTTTATTTGACACCAGCATAACCGCACTCGAAGTAGCAGATCGCCTGAAACGGGATTTATCGACAACAATTCCCGTCAACGAAGCTCTGAATAATAGAAGCAATATATTCGCTGCACTGGAACTCCACAGGAAAACCTCAGCCCCCGAGCAAGAAACTCCGGCTTTCCGTGAAAGAGCGTTAATGCTTCAACTGAAAAATGACTTCTCGAAGCATAGAAATCAATTTAACAAACATAATGATGAGCCTGGGGGATTTTGCACAACTGACCTGACCCAGTTAATTAGTAAGTACCAACAGGTTAAACAACAACTACCCCTCAAAGCCAAGATTAAAAAAGATTAACAGGAAAAGCAGTTAAATCTAAAAACATCAAGTCTGCTGATTATCCATGAGAATAAAATCTAACTGAGTGCATTAACAACCAGAGAAGCTACAGATTCACCACTACCAATTAAATCAGCATCTACAATCTAACCTTTCATTTCTCACCAAAACTCTTATACAACTGGATAAGGTAAAGGATTGAAATAATGGATAACCGAGTGTTTCAGAACGTTGCCCACCCTCAACAAGACTCATCTTATGACAGTCCAATGATGGCTCTTAAACAAATGGAGAAAGATCAGGCAGAGTATCACCAATATAGCCTGTCAGTTTACTGCTCAGAAAAAGCAGAGACTGATGAACTAACGGACAGATTTATACAAATAAACAGTGGTCTGAAATATTTCTTTAACTATAAGTAACTAACCATATGAAACCCTATTTTCTGAGTAAGTGGTTAGTCACCCTGAAGCGATACAACTTTGGTCACATAGCTACGGCTATGCTCCCACCGTTGTGCCTTGCATAGTAACTATCCACTCACCCAGAAATATTCGATTCCATATGGCCAGCTACTTAGCAAAGCGACAGGAGCGATCCCCAAACAACACTCTGCCTATCGTAATGGGTGGTATTAAGGATGAAAACAGGTGGAGTAAGTAATGAAAGGTCAATTAAATCACTCCAACACAGGCTGAATATTCATATTTTCAGTGTTATATCAATGCAAACTCTAGTCGCTATATACGGCTAGAGCACATTCACAAAAAAGTATTTAATGCCTGAAGTGTCTGGGCCTGACACCACTGCTCAATAGCACAATAAGGTAAACCACTATCCCGGACAGGACCAGCAGGCCGGTCTGGGATGCCCGCTCCCATAGAGACCAAGCCAGCCATTTCTCAATATCTGCCGATAGCCAGATCAGTGTTGCTGCCATGGCCAGGTTCGCAGCGGACAGCCGTGCAAAATAAAGCAGCCAACCTTTTGCAGGCTGATAAACCTCAGACTGTTTCAAACCACGATAAAGCAAACCAGCATTCAGGAAGGCAGACATCGTTGTCGCCAGTGCCAGGCCCGCATGCTGAAGCGGGAATACCAGAATCAGGTTAAACACCATATTGGCCACCATCGCCTTAATGGCAATTTTTACCGGTGTTTTAGTGTCCTGCCGGGCAAAATAACCAGGTGCCAGCACTTTGATCAGCATGAAAGCAATCAAACCCAGGGAATAGGCTTTCAGACTCATGGCTGACATCAACACATCACGGTCGGTCATCTCACCATAATCAAACAGGGTCGCGATTAATGGCCCCGCCAGTATAAAAAGCGCAACAGCCGCTGGTACGCCAATCAGCAATACCAGACGAATCGCCCAATCCAGCGTTCTGGAGAAGTGCGTACCATCTGCTTCTGCATGCTTAGTAGAAAGACTGGGCAGAATCACTGTGGCAATGGCGATACCAAACACCCCCAAAGGCAGCTCGGATAAGCGATCAGAGTAATAAAGCCAGGAGACACTCCCGGTTTGCAGGAAAGAGGCCAGCACAGTATCAAGTAGCAGATTGATCTGACTGACAGAAACCCCGAACAACGCTGGCACCATCAGTTTCATGATTCTTCGACTGCCCTCATGCCGAGGCCCCCATTTGGGCATGGGCAAAAGACGAACCTGCAATAGAAATGGAATCTGCAATAACAGCTGGGAAATACCCGCAATCGCCACCCCCCAGGCCAGCGCCATGACCGGTTCATCAAAATAAGGCGTTAGCAAGAGCGTTGAGCCAATCAAGCTCAGGTTGAGCAGTACTGGAGTGAATGCCGGCACCGCAAACCGGCCATAGGTATTCAGGATTGAGCCTGCCAGTGCCGTCAGGGAAATTAACAACAGGTAGGGAAAAGTAATCCGCAGCATTTCACCGGCAAGCGCCAGCTTCTCAGGTTCATTGATAAAGCCCGGCGCAAACAGCCGGATCAATATAGGAGCTGCCAGAACACCCATAACCGTTACCAGCAACAATGTACCGGCCAAGGTTCCGCTGACTCGGCTGACCAGTTCGCGGACATCGCCAAAGCTTCTCTGGGAGCGATATTCCGACAGTACAGGCACAAAGGCCTGAGAAAACGCCCCCTCAGCAAACAGGCGGCGGAGAAAATTCGGGATTTTAAACGCCACAAAAAAAGCATCGGCGGAGGCTGTGGAGCCAAAATAGCCAGCAACCACCACATCCCTGGCCAGACCGAGTACTCGAGAGAGCATGGTCATTATCCCCACCACCAGGCTGGATCTCAGCAATCCGGACTTTTTCGGTTCTGGCTGATTGGATGGCGGACTGTTATCGGAATCACTCATGTTGCAATTGCATTAAAAAGCATAAGAATAAACGCTCCATCATATCCAAGGTAATAGCGATTGCCACATTTATTCTGAAAATCGTTGGATTTACCCATAAAAAGCACCACCTCCCAAGCTACCGGAAAACGCCACAGTCCGGCAGATTCAAAGCCCTGCAGGCAGTATGCCTTATTGACAAGACCGGCCTAAGTCGGCATAGTTCGGCGGCTAAATAGCCCTGAGCTGGATACAGCCCTGAGCTAAATTAAAGTGGGATATGGGCTGACAATGTCTTACCCGGGGCATTGACAGTAACTGCGGCAAACAACCTATTCCATGCAGGGTGCCCCAAAGCCGCCCTGAGACAACCCGAACGAAATTGATTTTCCAGGAGCACCGAAATGGCTAACTCTCCTTCTGCTCGCAAGCGCGCTCGTCAGGCTGAAAACCGTCGCCAGCACAACGCCAGCCTGCGTTCCATGGTTCGTACTTCTATCAAGAAGGTAATCAAGGCTATCGACACTAAAGACGTTGAAGCTGCTAAAACTGCCTTCACTGCAGCTGTGCCTGTAATCGACCGCATGGCCGACAAGGGCATCATCCACAAGAACAAGGCAGCTCGTCATAAGAGCCGTCTGAACGCTCAGATCAAGGCCCTGGCTACTGCCTAAGTCTTTCTGAGGCTGACAGCAACTCTGCGTTGTCAGGACATAAAAAAAACCGGCTTTTGCCGGTTTTTTTTTATGCCCAAAAATGCATATACCAATAAAAGAAAAGCATGACCGCTCATTATTTATGACAGTAAGACTAACAGCGATGTTAGGCATACACCTGCCGAAAAATAGGATCATAGTTCAGTTTAATAAAGAAAGAGCTAAACACCTTAGGGAACAGTTATGTATTAAGTAACTGGAGCAAGATAAGAGCTCTTTAATCATGAATACAAATAAGGATAATTGACATGAGTATACTTTCGGGCGTAGCAGATTACGCCCAATCTGCAGCATCATCAACTTGGTCTGTAACTAAGAATCTGGCCAAAACGGGTGCTGTCATGGCGTCAGGGCTCACTGAAGTCACTATGTCGCCAGGTCGATTCGTAGCTAGCTTTGCTGGTCATACCGTTGGCTATGCCATAGGTACAACCGTTGGTATTTTCAAAGCGATAAAATCTGACTCATCCCCCCATACGGAAATGAAACGCTCTATCCGTGACTGGAAGATCAGTGCTAGCAAATTTATTAACTCTCCGCTATCCAACAACATACCATCTATCGGTAAATGTTTGGGTATATGCAGTGCGTTAGCCTTAACAGGAGCTGCTGCCTCTTCACTTGGCCTGCCTGCAGCTACAAGGACAGCTGTAATAGTGGTGGCAAATTTACCGACATTTCACCCCATGCCAGAGTACTGGAGATAAGCTACAGAAGTTCAGACCCGCAAGATTTTAATTCCCAGATTGGGTCTGAACTTCTACAACTTAGCAGCCTCGAGAACCCTACCCAATACCAATTTTAGCCTTCCTTAGACTGACTACAATTCCGTGCTGTTAGGGTATAAGAAATACATATATACCAATATAAGAAAAGCAGTACAGCTTATTATTTATGACAGTAAAACGAACAACGTTGTCATAGATGCACCTGCCGTTAAATAGGAACATAGTACAAATTAATAAAGGAAGAGCTAAACGCCACAAGGAATAGGCATGTGCCAAGGAATTGGAATTAGTAGCTGTCGCCCCGCACTCTTAGAATTTCAAGATAGCCCTATGGCTATGGAGATTCAGAAAAAGGCAGTAACCACAAAATCAAACGACCTGCGTACAGTTAGAGTAATACCTGCCAGCAAAAATATTGCTCCACCCTGGAGTGTATTTAACTATGTTGCAAACCACATCAGTATTGGCTGGAAATGGACTGTATCACTGGTGAGCGCTCACAATCCTTTCCAAAATTACTTTTCCATAGCTACACCTGTTAAAGTAAGTGAAACCGTAACAAACACCATTGAAAACTCAACCACCAGTCCGATTCCAATATATTCTGAGCATCAACAAAAAGGCATCAGCCAGCAAGTGTGGTCTCCTGTTTTAAAGGCCGTAATATCTATCCCCTCTCAGGAGAATGACCCTGTTGGTTACGAGCTAGCCTGTGAAGCCTTTATGAAAGAAGGCCTAAATCCCAGAAAAAACGGAGTTTCACTGCACGTCATATCCAGAGAATTTGAGAGGCTCTCCCAACAATTTGAAAATCTTTTCAAAGAAGGCAAAGACGCCCTGAAAGCCTGTAAAGAACCATTGGAAAAATATGAAGAGCTTTTGGAACAGCTGAGGGATTATGAGGAAACACTCGAATCTGCAATAGAGTATGACACGGTATTAGAATTACTGGAGGAATACGAGGAAGCATTGGAGCGATTAACAGAACATGACAATGCACTCAAAGTGCTCGAAAAGCACGAAGTGGCACTAAAAAAATTAGTGGAATACGAAAAGGTACTGAATAAATACCGTTTATCTGACCCAGACAGCTTTGAAGATGATCAATTCACCGCTGACAAAATGAATCCATTAGATACCTGCGATCGGGAGACTCCCCGAATACCCTATAGTGAGTACAAAAAACTAACAGAAAGAACCACCAAACAAAGCCCTGTTCCAATCACTACTGAAAAAACATATAGGGATAGTGCCGAGCTGGCATACCGAGAACACATTCAAAAATGTGGCCTTTACCCAGTATCCAGCAGAACATCACAAAGCGTCGAATGCCTAGTAATTGAAGCATGAATCCAATAATTGAACTGCCCAGGCACTGAATCCAATATCAGCTTGAGCTGCACACGGCCGTCAGGATGAGAACACCATATTATCCCGATGAAGCAACTCAGGCTCACGCTGATAACCCAACAGTGCCTTAATCTGATGACTGGGCTTACCAATAATACGCTCAGCTTCACTGGCACCGTAATTGATCAGCCCACGGGCTACTTCATTACCGCTTTCATCCAGACAGGTAACCATCTCACCACGCTGGAAGCTTCCTCTCAGCGCTTTTACCCCCACGGGCAACAGGCTCTTGCCCTGCTCTTTCAGTACTCGTACAGCGCCTGCATCGAGCACCAGCTCACCCGCGGTTTTCAGATGTCCCTGCAGCCACTGCTTGCGTGCCGCCATTGGCTCCTGGTCCGGAAGTAACAAAGTACCCAGCTCTTCACCCTCAAAAACCCGGGTAATCACATTGTCCGCACGACCTCCCACAATCACCGTAGCGGCACCGGATGCCGACGCCTGCCGGGATGCGCGCAATTTGGTTTGCATACCACCACGTCCCAGGCGACCACTGCCTCCACCGGCCATGGCATCCAGAGACTCATCACGGGCACGCACTTCATGAATCAGTTTGGCATCAGGATTGGTTCTTGGGTCGGCGGTAAACAGGCCATCCTGATCCGTCAGAATAACCAGAACGTCTGCCTCAACCTGATTAGCAACCAATGCTGCCAGTGTATCGTTATCACCAAAACGGAGTTCGTCGGTAACAACGGTGTCATTTTCATTAATGACCGGCACCACACCCATTTCCAACAGGGTTTTCAGGGTGCTTCGAGCATTCAGGTAACGCCTGCGATTACTGTGGTCATCGTGGGTCAACAACACCTGTGCAGGCTGTACACCGTATTTCTGAAAACCAACTTCCCAGGCCTGCACCAGGCGAGCCTGACCAACCGCCGCTGCCGCCTGCAGCTGATGAAGCGCCGTTGGCCGCTCCATCCAGCCCAGCTTCTCCATTCCTGCAGCAACCGCACCGGAAGAGACCAGCACAACCTCCGCTCCCTGATCACGCAGCTGGCACATCTGGGTCACCCAGGCGTCCATGCGATCAAGATCAAGTCCCTGACCTTCATTGGTTAACAGCGCACTGCCAATTTTGATTACCCAGCGCCGGGCTGTCCGTAACCGATTGCGCTCACTCATACGTAGAACACCTCGACATCATGATCGTCGTCATCATCGTCGTCATCGTTATCAGCCGCTTTTTTCGCAGCACGTCGAGCACGACGCTCTTCGGCCAGCTCCCGCATGCGCATACGCGCCTCAGATTCCATCTTGCTCAGCTGCTCTTCTTCGTGTCTGGCCAGTTCTTCATCTTCACTTTGTTCCAGAGCACGTTCTTCAATGAAGGTCATGATGTTCTGGCAAAGAATCTCGGTACCCAGACCGGAAATTGCTGATGTCTGGTAAACGGGTCCAGTCCAGTTCAGCTCGTTGATAATATGCTGGCAAACGGCTTCACGCTGATCATCCGGCAGCAAATCCACTTTATTCAGTACCAGCCAACGATCCCGGTGAGCCAGTGTTTCACTGAACTGTTCCAGCTCATGAATGATCGCCTTAGCCGACTCAGCCGGATCGGTATCATCATAAGGTGCCACATCAACAAGATGCAGCAGGATGCGACAGCGAGCCAGATGCTTGAGGAAGCGAATACCGAGACCAGCACCTTCAGCAGCGCCCTCGATCAGACCGGGAATGTCGGCAATAACAAACCCACGATGACGATCCACTGCCACCACACCCAGATTTGGAACGAGGGTGGTAAATGGATAATCAGCAACCTTCGGACGAGCCTGGGATACGGCACGAATAAATGTTGATTTACCCGCGTTAGGCATACCCAGAAGACCGACGTCAGCAATCACCTTAAGCTCAAGGCGAAGATCCCGACGCTCCCCTTCAGACCCCGGACTGGTCTGTCTCGGCGCACGGTTCACACTGGATTTGTAGCGGGTATTACCCAGGCCATGAAAGCCACCCTGAGCGACCTTGACGCGCTCACCAACGTGAGTCAGGTCACAGATAACTTCTTCGGTCTCGTTATCCACAACCGTTGTACCCACCGGTACTTTTAATTCGATATCCGCACCTTTGGCACCGGTACAGTTACGACCACGACCCGGTTCACCATTCTGCGCCTGGTAGTGTTTCTGGTAGCGGTAGTCCACAAGGGTGTTCAGATCGTTGTCAGCAATCACATAGATGCTGCCACCATCACCGCCGTCCCCACCATCCGGGCCGCCTTTTTCAATAAATTTTTCACGGCGAAAGCTCAGGCAGCCATTACCACCTTTACCCGCCTGAACCGTGATTGTCGCTTCATCTACAAACTTCATTGCGCAACTCTCCTGCAACAATAATTGCAGCGTAACCAGTCATCTGCCAATGCCTGCAGATAAACCCTGAACAATGAGCAGTTTCAGAGCTTACCTGTAGGCACTGTCTGGTATAACACTTTCAGAGCCTGCCAATACTTTTTTATGGCACAAACAGGCTCTTAGATACACAAAAGCCCCGCGACAGCGGGGCTTTCAGGGCGAGTCGTCAGCAATCATCAGATAATCACTGACAACCCAAACGCCATTATGCAGCGGCTACGCTGACATACTTGCGCTTTTTAGGACCTTTCACTTCAAACACGACTTTACCGTCGGTCTTGGCGAACAGGGTGTGGTCCTTACCGATACCTACGTTAGCACCAGCGTGGAACTTGGTACCACGCTGACGAACGATGATGGCACCCGCCTGGATAGCCTGACCACCAAAGATCTTGACACCAAGGCGTTTACTTTCTGAATCGCGACCGTTGCGGGTACTACCGCCAGCTTTTTTGTGAGCCATCTTGCTCTCCTTTTATCCCGGACCTGTCGCCGGCTACCACACCAGAGACCGTCCTTAGAAGTCTTAAACAGATCCGAAAACCGGACCCATCAGCAATAATTAACCGGCAATTCCGGTGATCTTCAGCTCAGTGAACCACTGACGATGGCCCATCTGCTTGCGGTGATGCTTACGACGCTTGAACTTGATGATCTTGATTTTTGGACCACGGCCGTGGCTGACAACTTCAGCAGTAACCTTGGCACCTTCAACCACTGGAGCACCAACTTTCAGCTCTTCGCCATTGGCGATCAGCAGAACGTCGTTGATTTCCAGGCTTTCGCCAGCGGCGTTGCTCAGTTTTTCTACCTTCAGGATTTCTCCTTCGGTAACGCGGTACTGCTTACCACCAGTTCTGATAACTGCGTACATGATTTGATCTCCGAAAATCCTTAAGAGCCTCTTTGTCAAAGGCATCCGTCTGCCCTGGAAAGGCATAGCGGAATTTTTTAGCTATCTAAAAACCACTTCTTATGAAGCTGAAGCTCCTTGTTGAAGCTGACGGCTCCTGCGGGCTGAACCGGCCATTATGGCCTTGCAGGCACCATCAGGGATGGGCGGCACCTCATGAGCTGAAGGACAGCTGAAACCAGCCTCTACCAGCATCCATGACAAAACGGCACACCGCACCGGATTCTCAGATAGGGGCGCAAATTTTAAGGGAGTCCAGCCCCACTGGCAAGACCTGTTGGCATTTTATCCTGCACAGCCCGGTAAGAGGTCTCAAAAGGCCTGCAGCTTACTTCTCAGAAATAAGTAAGCACCGCGCAAAGGCTCTGTATTAGTGCCTTCATCACAGGCTGCTATTGACAGTTGCAGTAGCACTAAATACGATGCCTCATTTCGCCCCACCAAATAAGCCAAATGCCGGACAGACAACAAGCCTCTTTTCAGACCGCAGTCCATGACGATTTCCGCAGGGTGAACGAGTGCATCCATGAGCAGTTGCACTCTGACGTTGCCCTGGTCAGCAAAATCGGTGAATACATCATTAAGTCCGGTGGCAAACGGCTGCGCCCATTGCTGGTACTGCTGACCGCCCGGGCCTGTGGTTATAACGACTACAATCATGTGCCACTGGCGGCCATTATTGAATTCCTGCACACCGCAACCCTGCTCCATGATGATGTCGTCGATCAGTCGGACCTCCGTCGTGGCAGAGACACTGCCAATGCTCTGTGGGGCAACGCGCCCAGTGTTCTGGTGGGTGACTTTCTCTACTCCCGTGCATTCCAGATGATGGTGGGACTTGAGAGCTTCAAGCTGCTCCACATTCTTGCGGATGCCACCAATGTCATTGCCGAAGGCGAGGTCATGCAGCTGATGAACATCCATGATGCGGATGTCACTGAAGATGGCTACATGGAAGTTATTCGCTGCAAAACTGCCATGCTGTTCCAGGCCTCCAGCCAGACGGCTGCTGTGCTGAGCAAAGCCAGTCCGGAACTGGAAAATGATATGGCCAACTATGGTAATTACCTTGGAGTTGCCTTTCAGCTGGTGGATGACCTGCTGGACTATGAAGGCGACGCCGAAACCATGGGTAAAAACCTTGGGGATGACCTGGCCGAAGGCAAACCGACATTGCCACTGATTTATACCCTGAAACATGGTACCAGCGCACAAAAATCGCTCGTAAGGGAAGCCATTGAGCAGGGTGGACGGGAAAACATTGAAGCCGTTGTGGAAGCCGTTCGCAGCTGTGGCGCACTGAAGTACACTGCAGCCAAGGCACAGGAATACGCGGCCAAAGCCAAACGCTGCCTGAGCCTGCTTCCTGAAGGTGAATACCGCAGTGCTATGGTAGACCTTGCGGACTTTGCGGTTGCACGTAGCTTTTGAACCTCACATCATCAACATGAACCAAACGCCATTCTACCCGCAAAGGCAGTGTAGAATGACGTTTGCCTACTCAACCTCTCTCGCAACAAATGGATTCAGCAACTCTTCGACCGGTGGTACCCGAACCGCCTCAACCAAACTAACTATACATAACCGTTCGCTGGCCAAAGAGTCTATTGGCTTACCAATCAAATGAACGATGCCCGCTTTCTGCAAGGCATCTCCCAAACCCGAGTTGGCCTCATTATCGTTTATTAAAAAAGACGTAACTATTCAGCACCCTTCATATAAATCTGGAATTTTCTGATTTTTCGACCATCATCTTATACTCAATTTTTCTAACAAATCTCCAGTATGGAACCAGACTTCCCAGCTACTCCGTTTACCGAAGCTCTCCTTAAAGAGAATGAAGAGCTTCGGACCGAGAATGCGCTTTTACGGGAACGTTGCAGCGAACTGGAAGAAAGGGTTAATAAAAACAGTCAAAACAGTAGTAAGCCACCATCGTCAGATGGTTATCAAAAGCCCAGTAAAAAAGGGAGTGATAAAGGTGATACATCTTCCAAAGAAGCCCCCTGCTCCTCACAGGAAACACCGAACCCCAAAAGCCTTAGACCATCTTCAGGCAATAAACCAGGTGGCCAGAAAGGTCATCAAGGCTCTTGTTTGAGACGTGTCGCCTTACCCGATTATGTCAGGCATCTGAAGGTTGAAAAATGTTGCTGTTGCCAGTCTTCGCTTATCGATATTAAACCCACCAAATACATTGAGCGACAGGTTTTTGATCCAGGTAGACCCGGAGAATTTGAAGTTACCGCGTACTGGGCAGACGTTAAAGTATGTCCTTGTGGTAAACGGAACACCGCTGAGTTTCCCCAAGGAGTGAAAGCCGCTGCTCAATACGGAGAAGTGACTCAGGCAATGGCTGTTCATTTAAACCAGTATCACTTCATCCCATATCACCGGGTGTCTGAGTATTTCAATACTATTTATTGCATGAGTGTCAGCGCAGGCTCTGTTGCCAATTTTGTTGCCTATACCCATGAGAACCTGGCCTCTACTGAGCAGAGTATCCGCGATGCTTTACAAGAAAGTCCGGTTGCAGGAGCGGATGAAACTGGCATGCGGGTTGACGGTTCACTGTGGTGGTTACACATTATGCGAGATGACCAATGGACGCTTTACTACCTCTCAGAAAGGCGAGGTTGTGAAGCAATGGATGCAATGGGCATCCTGCTGACTTTTGCAGGCATTCTGGTTCACGATCATTGGAAGTCCTACTTTGCCTATGCGGCAGTGCATGTGCTTTGTAATGCCCATCATCTGAGAGAGCTTCAGGGAGTTGTCGATAGGGATGCGAATAAGCTGGCTCTGCGGCTGATGAAATTGCTTACGCTCTCCTGGCACTTCTGCAAGAAATACAAAGCAGCCGGTCTGACTCAAATGCCTGGTGCAATACAGCTTCGCATTGAGACGATATACGACCAAATCCTTCAAAGGGCTCTCACGAAGGAAACCGCTTATATGGAAAAACAACGACAGGTGCTTGGACGTAAGAAGGTCAGGAATACCAAGGCCTACAACCTGTTCAAAAGGCTTATTGAGTTTAAGGTTGAAACGTTGCGCTTCATGTCGGACTTTTCAATTCCCTTCGATAACAATGGCAGTGAACGTGATGCCAGGATGGCCAAACTTAAGCAGAAGATCTCAGGCTGCTTCAGAAGCGAAGACGGAGGTACCATGTTTACCCGAATCCGAAGCTATTTATCATCTGCTAAAAAGCAGGGGTTGAACATATTTCAGGCGCTTCTTAAAGCGGTTCGAAATTACAACAATACGCCTTTGCTGGGTGCTGAATAGTTACAAAAAGACATTTTATTATCTATAAGCAAACGTATTTCATTGCCAACATCAATGTTAGGGTGAGAACAGGAGATGCTTCGAATATCTACGTACCCTTCCCTCCCTTTACCAGCAGAATCGGCGGACACCAGTGAGAGCACTGCAACGCCATCAGGAAGAGTCTGCTTAGCAACAAACCAACACTCACCAGCAAATTTCAGAAGAGGCCACCCCAGACTGAGAGGTATTGGCAAAATACCTCTTAAAAAACTAACGGTCCTTCCATATATTGATAAGTTAACGAAAACACCTTCTTTTTCCTGCTGCTCATCAAAAAAAAGACCTAAACAACTCTGACAAAAAACTGATCTGCCAGCCCTATCAACTCCATCCTGACGAATAGTTCTAGCGCTTTGCCGTTCATATTCAGTGTTTTGAACGATAGCTGCAGGTTGCGCTCCCACATTATCATTGATCACTAAAACGTCCTCGAATGTTGATTTTATTATTTAAGAAAAGGCGAATCGGAATATAGTTTAAGAAGAGAGAAGAGCCATAGATCAATAGAAACAGAGACGGCACCACTAACTGATGACAGGGTAAAAACAAGCAGATATGAAACTTAGACTTAAAAAAACCGACTTCAGTTTTAAGCCGGCTTTGTTACTTATTAAGTGTAAAGATTATCGTAACAGTAGTTTGTCGCCTCAATAAAGCCTTCAATACTGCCACAATCAAAACGCTCACCCTTGAACTTATACGCCATGACACAGCCACGCTGAGCCTGCGCCATCAGGGCATCGGTAATCTGAATCTCTCCCCCTTTTCCAGGCTGGGTATCATGAATCAGATCAAAGATATCTGGTGTCAGAATATAGCGACCAATGATTGCGAGATTGCTGGGCGCATCCTCTTTGGCGGGTTTTTCAACCATATTCTCAACACGGATCAGGTCTTCTGAAATGTACTGGCCAGAGATAACTCCATATTTATGCACTTCATCTTCTGGTACTTCCTGAACCGCAACAATGCTGCAACGAAACTGCTTATAGAGTTGTGCCATCTGAGCCAGAACACCAGGGCCGCCCAGATTGATACAGAGGTCATCCGCCAGCACCATACCAAATGGCTGGTCGCCAATCAGCGTCTGTCCGGTCAGCACTGCATGGCCAAGCCCCTTCATCTCACGCTGACGAGTGTAAGAGAAGGTGCACTGATCAATCACACTGCGGATATCGGACAGCAGGTTTTCCTTGTCTGTACCGGAAATCTGATGCTCCAGCTCATAGTTCACATCAAAGTGATCTTCCAGCGAGCGCTTGCCCCGACCCGTCACAATGCAGATATCCGACATACCGGCCTGCAGCGCCTCTTCAACGCCATACTCAATCAGTGGTTTACTGACGATTGGCATCATCTCTTTGGGCATGGACTTGGTGGCTGGCAGGAAGCGGGTTCCATAGCCTGCTGCTGGAAAAAGGCATTTTTTAAGCATTTAAGGCTCTTTATTTATCCAACTCAAAGTAAGAGACTGCCTTCAAGCAACAGTCCCTTGAAAAATGTCAGTCGCGAATCATCTTCAGCAATTCTGCAGTTTTTTCCTGCATCAACGCCTCATCTCCACGACTTTCTACATTCAGACGAATCACCGGCTCGGTATTGGAAAGACGCAGATTAAAGCGCCACTGCCCCATGTCCAGAGAGATGCCATCGGTGTTATCGACTTCCAGCGCATCTTGCTGATAGTGTGCCAGCACTCGATCGATAGCAGCCTGGGGATCGGTCAACTTGCTGTTTATTTCACCAGAAGATGGGAACATGGCGATACGCTCACTGACCAGCGCTGACAAGGGCTGCTCCTTTCTGGACATCAACTCAGCAACCAGCAGCCAGGGAATCATACCGGAGTCACAATAGGCAAAGTCACGGAAATAATGGTGCGCACTCATCTCACCGCCATAAACCGCATCTTCCTGACGCATCCGTTGCTTGATAAAGGCATGGCCGGTTTTACACAGGACAGGCTCTCCACCCGCTGCTTTGACCTGATCGATGGTGTTCCATGTCAGTCTGGGGTCATGGATGATTTTTGCCCCTGGATTATGCGCAAGGAATGCCTCCCCCAATAACCCGACGATGTAATACCCTTCAATAAACTGCCCCTGCTCATCAAACAAAAAGCAGCGATCAAAGTCGCCATCCCAGGCAATCCCCATATCAGCCTGATGCTCCAGAACAGCATCCGCAGTAGTCTGACGGCATTCTGGCAGTAATGGATTAGGGATACCATGGGGGAAATTACCATCCGGCTCATGGAGGACTTTAACAAACTCCACTGGCACACCCGCGGCCTGGAATCGTTCCTCAATAGCATCCACCACATGCCCTGCGGCCCCATTACCAGCATTGACCACCAGCTTCAGCGGCTTGAGGCTGTCAGTCTGGATATAGCTCAGAACGTGGCTGACATAATCATTCAGAACAGAGACCTTCTGATAGTCACCTCGCTTTACCACAGGTTCCGCAAACCGGTTCTCTTCTGCCAGCTGCTGAATTTCCCTCAAACCATTATCACCACTGATGGGCTGCGCACCGGCTTGCACCAGTTTCATACCGTTGTAGTCAATCGGGTTATGACTGGCCGTCACCTGAACACCGCCATCAACTCCCAGATGGAATGTGGCAAAGTAGATCTCTTCCGTGCCAGACAGGCCAATATCCAGAACATTGACCCCAGCATCACGCAGGCCCTCAGACAAGGCGTGTTTGAGTTCCTCACTGGTCAGGCGGATATCACCACCCACCACAACATCCTTCGGTTTAAGGTACTCGCCATAGGCTCTGCCTATGCGGTAAGCAATATCTTCATTAAGTTCATCCGGCAGGCGGCCACGGATATCGTATGCCTTGAAGCAGGGGAGCTTGTTCATTTCTCAGTCGCAGCGGAAATTAAAAGTCTGTATTTAACTACGAATGCACTCAAATAGACAAACCGTGTTGAACAGAATATGTCTTGACCATGAGAGGTGGAGCAGAGCATCAGAAACACGACCGCCTGAAGGACAGCGACCTATCAAACCATTTCCTTTATAGCCGATAGATTTGTGATAAATGCTGAACCAAGTGAAGCTGGCATTAGCTAAATGGACCAGACAACCCAAAATAGTTCTACTCAACCATGGACACGGCTTTTACAGCTGAGTCTATTGTTTTTCTTTTCTTGGATGCCGCACTTTGCATCAGGCAGCAGCCAACCCTGTAAAGTGGGCGGGCATCCGCTGTTTGGCTATCTCGAAAATGCAACCCTGGTCAATATCAACCAGCTTCAAGTGGAGTCACTGGTAGATAGTGGTGCCACAACAACGGCGCTGGATGCACGAAATATTCGAATGCATATCAAGCGAAATGGAGCCCGCTGGGTTCACTACGATTTCATTCACAAGGATAGTGGTCAGAAAACGCCTATGTACCAGCCTGTTAGCCGGGTTGCCAGAATAATTACTCACAAAGGTGCCCCCAGCGAGCGAGCGGTTGTCCGAAACACAATAAAAGTGGGTAAGATTACACGCTTTGTAGATACCTCTTTAATCAGTCGTAGCAACTTCCCTCAACAACTACTCATTGGCCGAAATTTTTTAAAAGATACCGCACTGATTGATTCTGGCGGGAAATATCTACAGGAAAACTGCCAATGAACTGCTTTAGAAAAAGGGTTCGAAGGGCTTTTTCAAGTCTATTGCCGGTTATGGTTGCATCATTGCTTTCGATTGGTGCTGTAGAAAGTGCACCGAAACAGCGACTGCATAGAGCCTATGAGCCAGCCTCCATCCAACTGGATATTAACCTTCAAGAGAACTCCCTCAGCCTGTTCATTTCCATGAGCTCTGAAGCTGTCACCGCAATCACCACAAAGACTGTCCACTCGCTGGTCGACCAACTGAACGAATTTACCCCACTGGCAGTCTTACCAGAAGATGCCGACTGCAAACAGACACAAAAGCAGTTCATTTCAGAATCAGCGATACTCCCCTCAATGAATACTGAGCCGCATCCCCAAAGCACCACCTCTCAACAGGTAACGGGGTATCTCGAATATGAGTGCGAAAGTCCTGAAAACCTGTCTCATTTGAAATTTCGTGGTTTCAAGGCCATCCCGGGCTTGAAGCATGCCAGCGTCTGGCTAATCAGTGACAACTGGCAAAGCAAACAACAGCTAAACCAAAAACAGAAAGTGATCCAGCTGCAAAAAAAGCGGAGATTGATTCATTTTCTTCTGGAACTTTTTACTGATTAGACAAAGGAAGTCCACATGAACCAGACGGTGATCATAGAGAATTTAGAGCTGAGTAGAGAAAAGAAACACTGCCTCTCTATACCATTATTTACCGTGAACAAAGGTGAACGCCTTCAAATTACCGGGTTAAATGGCTCAGGCAAGACCAGCTTACTTCAATTGCTGGCAGGCTTACTTATGCCTGATAGCGGGAAGATCGAAATACTGGGACAGCGAATGGACAGCCTTTCCAGAGCCAACCGGGAAAAATTCCGGGCAGGACATGTTGGCTACATTTTTCAGCAGCCAACGTTGATTCCCTATCTGAACCCTTTAGAAAACATTTTACTCCCCTGTCGCCTGTCCGAGTTACGACAGCAACGGCTGGAAACGCAGCAGACCACGGCTAATTATGAAGCTTATCAACTCATGGCCGCACTAAAAATGGAGAACCCCGAGCTACTTCGCCAGAGCACTGGAACACTCAGCATTGGTCAACAGCAAAGAGTAGCTATTGCCCGGGCTCTGATTGGCACCCCATCCATCATTCTGGCCGATGAGGCAGCATCAGCACTTGATCCACTGGCTCGAAAAACCATGTATGACATGTTATTGCAATCAACCAAAGAGCATGAACAAACATTAATTTGTGTTGACCATACCCCATACCCGGGGTTTGACCGCTGTCTTGATATGTCAAAAATCAACCGTTCCAAGCAGGTGGCCAAGCTATGGTAAACGTTAACTGGCTCAGCAATACACAAATTACTTTTCAACATGTGATGAAAAGTATGGCTTATCGGAAAAAAAACACAGTGACCATGCTGGCTGTCCTGGCATTTGGCTTTTACCTTCTGTTTCTTTTTCAGAATATAAAGGGACAGTTAACGGAAAATATTGATCATTATTCACTGAAAAGTGACTTGATCCTTGGCAAGGAATCTTCTCCCCTGCCACTTGTCTTATTCTCATTATTCCAGGTGGGATCCCCACCACCAGCCATAAGTCTGGAAACACTGAATGAGTTGATAAAACACCCAGAAATTGAATACGCCATACCCTATGCCTACGGGGAGACCCATCGCGGAATCACGGTTATTGGCACCAGCCCTGAAGGGATAAAACAACTAACCCAGCAACAATCAAACTCTCATATTACGCAGGAGAAAAAACAACAGCTGAATACCTCTGAAACACCATCATCCAATGACTCTCCAATGTGGGCATATATCGGTGCAAACATAGCGAAACAGCTTGGTTATAAAATCAACGACAGGATTACTATTGCCGATGGAAATGATCCATCAATAGAGCAAGAGTACAAGAAAGCATTTACTATCATTGATATTCTTCCTCAAAAACACACCTTTCAGGATGATATGGTCTTTGTATCCTTGGATGGATTGATAGAGGCAAGAAAAAGCCATGCTAGCGACTATGCAGTAAGCTGGTTCAGTCCTGACGATATTTCTTTTATAAGCGTAAAGCTTAGGGATCGCATAGCCCTTTTAGCTATGGAAGAAACATTGACCAAACTGGCTGCAGAGAAGGAGCTGAATATTACAGCCGCCATTCCAGCCAAAGAACTGGACACCCTCTATAACTATGTTAATAAAGCTACTGCCGGCCTGATTTTAATGTCTTTTATCACCCTTGGACTCTGTTTATTAACTCTTTTTTACGCATTAATCAGCAACTTACAGGAGAGAAAACAAGAGGTACGGCTTTATAAAACATTGGGGATGAGTCAAGGCTTTATTAATGTGATGTCAATTCTAGAGCCACTTCTCATTATCACTACAGCATTTTGGGTGGGCTTTATATTAAGCGAGCTATCCTCAACAGCGGTTTCAAAGCTTCTCATTATCAGTTTGCTGAACTAGTTCACCCTGCTGATATTAATAAACAGTCCCCAACAGTACTTACCATTTCCCACCCAGCAAGTAAGTACTTGTACATCCATTGTTAAGAAAAAATAACAACTTACAAACCAAAATCACAGCCCCATTCATTGTAAAAAACGCCAATAAAGAGCGAACCCAGCTTTTCCCATGATAACTGTCTGAAAAAACCAACAAACAAATCAAGAAAACTTAAAGCCATCTCGACGTTCACCTTCCAAACTATCCAAATACGATCCGGCAAGCCTCAAGAAAAAATAAAAAGCATGGAACTTTTTTTCAAAAAAAGATTCAAACTTAAACTACATGACAATCTGAGAACAGACAATTTTATAAAATACAACAAATTAGGATTGAAAATGCTATTCATAATAACTACTAAAAATCAGGCAAAAGCAGCGTTAAAATCCTTATTATTTACTTTGGCTATTTTCTCTCAGCCAAATGCATTTGCTTCTAGCTTTCCTATACTCACAACGCTAAAACCTGCACTCTATCCGATTGATTATCGCCATATGGAGCTTTACGGTTTAAAACTAAACCGTTACTACACTACCGAAAGCGACCAAACCCCAGACAGTCCCGCTATAGAGCATAATCATTGGGGGGTATTATCCTACCCTTTTGGCTATGACCCTCAGCATGGCTTAGCGTTCAATGACAGAGTATATGATGGACTCATTGGCGTTGCAGCAATGGCCATGATGGTAACTATGGTTGCAAACGCAGCTTACTCTACATCCACAGCTCTCTGGCCATATCTCGGTGCAGCCAGCCTGACAGCCATTGAAGTCCCCAAAGACTCTCCCTGGAAAATTACCGGTTACAGTGCTGCTCATGGCGATGTCATCCAGTATTCCGATTTTAATGACAATGAAAAGGCCAAACATTCCGCCATTGAGCACAACATGTTCGACCATAAAATAAACGCTCATGGCCGCTTCCTACTCATTGACCAGGAGAACTGGTGGGGAGTTGCCGACTACCCTGTTGACGTAGATGTTACTTTTACTCGTTTCGATCCGCATTCAGGGAAAACGAATGAACAAGTCACAGTAAACATCAAACGAGAGGTAACAAACGGCTTAAAAGCTGGTGCAATTTCATCAAAAATTGTACGTACAATCGAAAATCAGGAAGAGTACGAGTTGATAACCTCGCCATCCTATCCTGAGTGGCTTGACTTTTACAGCTGGTATCATAAACCAACCTCCTTGATAACGGATTTTCAACCTGCCAACTAATATCGTGGTTTTTACCTCAATACCTGTTTTTGAAGTGCTCCTGTAATAAATCCTGTTTTCTCATAAGCGGAATAGTTTAAACGTTATGCTTGATGCACTTTAGAGAAGTACTGCGCATAACAGGAAATACCGTTTATCAGCTTGCAGTCATCTCACCGATTTGGATAATTCACACAGCTTTTACATATTTGTCATTTTGTACACATCCCATTGTGTACAGAGATGCGTACACAATTTGGAACACAAACATGTCATCACTCACCCGGGAAGTCGAAGCCAGACGCACATTCGCTATCATCTCCCACCCAGATGCCGGTAAAACCACCATTACCGAAAAGCTCCTGCTGCTGGGTGGCGCTATTCAGCTTGCCGGTACGGTAAAAGGCCGCAAAAGTGGGCGTATGGCAACCTCCGACTGGATGAAGATGGAGCAGGAGCGGGGTATCTCCATCACCACTTCGGTTATGCAATTCCCCTATCACGGTCGTACAGTAAACCTTCTGGACACCCCAGGGCACGAAGACTTCTCCGAGGATACTTACCGGACACTGACTGCTGTAGACAGCTGCCTTATGGTTATCGATGGCGCCAAAGGTGTCGAAGATCGAACCATAAAATTGATGGAAGTCTGTCGCCTGCGGGATACGCCAATCTTCACCTTCGTTAATAAAATGGACCGTGAAGTCCGTGACCAGATTGAAGTACTGGATGAAATTGAAGACATTCTGAAAATTCAGTGTGCTCCTATTACCTGGCCTATCGGCATGGGCAAACAGTTCAAAGGGGTTTATAACCTCTATACCGATACCATTCATGTGTTCAAGCCCGGTCAGGCCAGTGTGGTTCCTGAAGATATCCAGATCAAAGGACTGGAATCAGAAGAAGCCAGAACCCTGCTGGGCGATCTGCATGAAGACTTGATGGAGGAAATTGAACTGGTGAGAGGAGCCAGTCATGAATTTGATCTGGAAGAGTACCTTGCCGGTCGTATGACTCCGGTATTCTTTGGTACCGCACTGGCCAACTTCGGCGTCCGGGAAATGCTGGATGACTTTGTGAAGTGGGCTCCATCACCCATGCCCCGGGAAACCAATGAGCGAAAAGTTTCTGCCAATGAAGAGAATTTCTCAGGGTTTGTCTTTAAAATTCAGGCCAATATGGATCCCAAACATCGAGACCGTATTGCCTTTCTGAGAATCTGTTCCGGCAAATACACCCGGAACATGAAAATGAAGCATGTTCGTATTGGCAAGGACGTTAAAATTGCTGATGCGGTAACGTTCCTGGCAGGCGATCGCTCCCATGTGGATGAAGCAATATCAGGTGATATCATCGGTCTGCACAACCACGGAACTATTCAGATTGGGGATACCTTTACCCAAGGTGAAATGCTGAAATTTATGGGTATCCCGCACTTTGCTCCCGAGATGTTTCGCCGGGTTCGTCTGCGAGATCCGTTAAAACTGAAACAGCTGCAAAAAGGCCTCCAACAACTCTCAGAAGAGGGTGCCACTCAGCTATTCATGCCGGTTAACAATAATGACCTGATCCTCGGGGCAGTGGGTGTACTCCAGTTTGATGTGGTAATGCGCCGACTCAAAGACGAATACAAAGTTGAAGCGATCTATGAACCTGTGAATGTGAATACCGCTCGCTGGATTGATTGCAGTGACAATAAAAAGCTGGAAGAGTTCAAGCGTAAGTGCGCTGAAAACCTCGCCATTGATGGTGGCGGCCATCTGACTTATCTAGCACCCACCAGAGTTAATCTTTCCCTGGCTGAAGAACGCTACCCGGATGTTACCTTCCGAACTACCCGAGAGCACTGACCCCTTTAGAACAAGCGAAAGCTCTGGATGAGCTCAAAGCCGATCTCATCCAGAGCACCTCAAAGCATTTATCTGATATATCTATTCAATCTTAACCGGGAACTTTATA
Source organism: Endozoicomonas sp. (assembly GCF_965196975.1). Classification (NCBI taxonomy): domain Bacteria; kingdom Pseudomonadati; phylum Pseudomonadota; class Gammaproteobacteria; order Oceanospirillales; family Endozoicomonadaceae; genus Endozoicomonas; species Endozoicomonas sp. The sequence continues at coordinate 90,131 of NZ_OZ239981.1, read as the reverse complement.
TACAAAACTATTGTCTCAAAGCTAAAGTAATTTTGAGTAATATAAACTGCATGCCAACACCAACAACCAATCTCACAGTTTCATCTGGGCCTGCACTGAATCCAGACGTTCATAGATCAAGCACCGGTTCAGTAGACGCTGTAGATACAGAAAGTTGGCTTTATTTTTCTAAAGTGGTTGCCATTACCGTAACCCCAGTGCTTTCCCCAATAGCTTACATTGCGAAGCTGGCTGCTCGTGGAATCAGCAGTACCGGAACATTCATCCTGGCCGCTGCAAACTACTGCCATGACTACTTTTTTAATCAACGCCCATCAGATAACGAGTATTCAGAGCAGCAAAAAAAATTAGCCTCTCGTAAGATTACGCAAGTAGAAAATGAACGGTGCGGCATATGTTTGTCTGACATATCTCCTCAATACATTCAACTGGATTGCAAGCACGTTTTTGACCATGAATGCATCAAGACACACTTTAATACAATAAAGGACAACTCATTCACCCCGCCCGACTTATATGGCATTCTCCCTCAGGATCTAGAAAGCGAGTTTAATAAAACAGGTAGTCACTATCATCAGTTAGCAACAGAAGTGCATAAGCATAAAACTCCTGTTGAGATATTTTTGGAAGAGCAGGTCAGAAACGGAAGATTAAAAAACAGCGAGCTTATTCAAATTTTGGAGATGAGGGCATCAAATGAAAGAGCTGCCAAAGAGCACTTAAAGCCTGAAATTCATAGTGACTGCCCTATTTGTCTACAAGAAACCAAAGCTTTCATTGCGTATAGAAATTTTGAAGACGGTGGAGTACCCCATGCTGTCAGAGAGTTCAGACCCCCTTATCTTTTCGGGATACCGTATGTTGGCAAATGGTTGAATTCGGTGGGATTGGTATAAGGGTAATACCAATATCCTAAAGTTATCAAGATTAGCTATCATTGATAGTTTATCATTATCTCGCTTGCTGGTATGTCTATGAGTGATGCTGTCTCGACCAAATCAGAAACGTCAACGGGTGTGCGCCAGATTGTTGAACCCATAGTCCTTCTTATCCTGGCAGGGCTTCTGTTTGGCTACCTTGGCCAGACCATGGGTGTTACCCACATGTTCAACACCCTCTTTAACACCGCACACCAACTTCTGTTAAACACCGTATTGTTCCTGATGGGAATTACCGTTTTGACCGGTGCAGCAGGCCGTTTGCTGATGGAGTTTCATGTTATTTCTCTGATCGAACGGATGCTGGTGCCATTGATGAGGCCAGTGTTCAATCTCCCCGGTCGTGCTGCCATGGCGGCCATGATGACCTTTTTCTCAGACAATCCTGCAATCATTGGACTGGCCAAAGATCGCCGTTTCAGCCATTCATTCAAGGCTTATGAGATCATTTCTCTGACCAACTTCGGTACCTCTTTTGGTATGGGCCTTATTGTCATCACGTTTATGGCCACACTGCAGAACAGTGAAACCGGTGCCACCTACTTTATACCAGCAATGATCGGTCTGGCAGGTGCTCTCTTTGGCGCAGTCATATCTACACGCCTGATGCAGCGCTTTATCCGCAATGATTCCCGACTTCATGAGCTCAGTATTAAAGATACTCACAGCGAACTGCTGGATGACCACAGTTCCACAGACCCAGTCTGGTTGAGATTCCTCAATGCCCTGCTGGATGGTGGTAAAGGCGGCGTCAAAATGGGGGTAGCGATTATTCCCGGTGTATTAATCATCAGTACGTTCGTTATGGTGCTGACGTTTGGTGCGCCTACAACAGGCTACACCGGTGGTGCATTTGAAGGGGTCGCTCTGCTACCAAAACTGGCCAGTCATGTTACCTGGCTATTTGAGCTGCTCTTCGGCTTTGACCACGCTGAGCTGGTTGCTTTCCCCATTACCTCACTGGGCGCCGTCGGTGCAGCCATGTCACTGGTACCCAACTTTATCAGTCAGGGCATTATCAGTGGCAGTGATATCGCGGTATTTACCGCCATGGGCATGTGCTGGAGTGGTTACCTGAGCACGCATACAGCCATGCTGGACTCCCTTGGCTTCCGCCAGCTGACATCAAAAGCCATTCTGGCTCACACGATTGGTGGTATCTGTGCCGGTGTCGCTGCACGTTATCTTTACCTTCTGCTCAGCCCCTTTATTGGCTGAAACTGATCCAGGTGCTCAACTCATATAATGAGTTGAGCGCTTTGCTTATCGCCTCAGGCCGTCAAAAACCGTATCAGCAATAACATCCCCTTCCAGCTCAAGATCTATGGTCCCACCAACAGAGAGCCAACGTTCAATAACCCCATGAAAACAACCGCTGGCAACCAGTGATGCTGCCTCAGGTGTTATGTTCTCCCTTAACAACCCTCGTTCCTGGGCCCTTTGCATCAGCAGAGTAACTTCCCTCTGACTTCTCAAACAGAACTGATTCCACCGCTCAAGCATCTGCAGATCAAAGGCCGCCTGCTGGCTGATCCGGCACACCTGCTGAAATTGCAGATTAGTGGCAACTTCCTGCAGAACCCGCTTACCAAGATTACACAGCACATCCAGTGGGTCCTCATCATCGGCTTCCAGCTGAGCGGCAAAATGCTGATCGAGTGGATCAAAGACCCTTTCCCAGAGAGCCTCCAGCATCTGGGACTTGTCTTTAAAGTGCCAGTAAATAGCCCCCCGGGTTACACCGGCAGTACTGGCGATCTGAGCCAGAGTGACATTGGCAATTCCTTTTTCACTGAACAGCGCCAGCGCAGTTTCCAGCAGCTGAAGCCGTGTTTTCTCAGCATCTTCCTTTGTACGACGAGCCATAATTTTTAACCTGCCTGAAATCCAGGTAATTCAGCACCTTTTTCAGAGCTATTATCAGAGCTGGCAACAGTAGCTTTCACCTCAGAGGTTAATAATACATACAGCGCAGGAACCACCACCATGGCAAAAACAGTAGAAGCCGCCAGGCCAAAAATAATCGCCATACACAGTGGATACCACTGGGGATCACTGCTGGCCAGAGGGATCAGGCCAAGCACAGTGGTTAAACTGGTGCTGATTACCGGACGCAGGCGATCAGCGGCTCCTCTTGCCGCAGAGTTCGCCACCGACAAACCGGACTTCCGGTGACTGTTCATGGTTTCAATCAGAACAATACCGTTATTCACCGCAATACCAGCCAGGGAGACGACGCCCATCAAACCAATAAACGACATTGGTATTTCCGCAAGAAAGTAGCCAATAAAGGTTCCGGTTAATGCCAGGGGAACCACCAGAAGAATAATCAATGGCTGGCGCATGGAGTTGAACATCAGAGTCAGCAGGACAAAAATCATCCCCATGGCCAGGAGCATGGCTCCCCCCATGCTGCCATAGCTTTCATCCGTAGACTCCATTTCACCCGCCAGTCGATAATCATAGCCAATAGGCCATTCACGCTTCATCGCTTCCAGATGAGGAATCATCGCTTTCATAATAGTGGTTGCCGTCTGTCCTTCAGCTCTTGCCTGCACCGTTACCGCTCTCTGGCCATCAGTATGAACATAAACCTGTGGTGCAGCCATCAACTCATATTCAGCAAGATCCAGCAAAGGCACACTTCGCCCATCATCCGTTATTACCCTCATCAGCTGCATTTCGGCAATATGTTGGGGACTGCCAAGCTCACCGCCACGGCTGGCCCAGGCCATGCTGATCCGGATGTCCGGATCATCCTGTATACCGGGCACTTTGAAACGACCAAAGTCGTCTTCTTCCATTGCCATTCGTATCTGCTGGGCAACACTGTGCTCAGAAAGCCCGTGAAAACTTAAACGCTCTGGTATCAGACGAAAGCGAATTTCCCGGTGTGCAGCTCCCAGGTTATCACGCACTCCCTGGGCTCCAGGGATCTGGGAAAGCCTGCTACGAACTTCCCCAGAAATATCACGGAGCAGACCATAGTCCTCACCCAGAATTTCAATCTGAACCGGAGCCGCATTGTAGGGATTACCCCCCACATGGGTCAGGAATATTTCCAGCCCGGCTTCGCCGCTGAGCGCCTCATTCAACCCCTCACGGATGTCATCAAGGTATTCAAACGATATACGGCCCCGGTCTTTCCGGGGTACCAGGATGGCGGTAAACCCCACCTGATTGTAGGCCTTGGATGGCAGCAGTGCTTCATTCAGCGAGCTGCTGGTCACCGGACTTTTCTCTCCTACATAAGCGATATTCTTCTCAATCCAGGGCTGTTCCCGTAGATAAGCCCCCGCCTTGTCGGCAACCTGCTGAGCCTGCTCCAGCGTTGCATCTGGCCCTAACTGGATCGCAACACCAATTTTACGGTCATCGCTTTCCGAAAACATCATCACCGGCAGCTGCCCAGCTGCCAGCAGGCTCAGGACAAACAACCCAAAAGCACCAGCGACCCAGGAAATGGCGGTAATACGGTTTTTTAACACGGCAACCAGCAACCAGTTAGTCAGTTGTCCCCGGTACTTCATGCTCAAACGGTCAATAAGCAGTTCTCTGGAACGGCCGGAGTCTTTTTCCAGCAGATACCGGGAGAGTGGTATACAGACCAGAAAAGCAACCAGCAAACTGACCAGCAGACTGATGGTAATGGTCATGGGCAGTATTCGGATAAACTTACCGGGAATCCCACCGACCAGCATTAAGGGAACCATCGCCAGGATAGTGGTCAGCTGTCCGGCAGTGGCGGGTAACAGGAACGTTTTAACCGTTGAGAGCGCTGCCTGTGAAAAAGACTGTTTACGGACATAGAGCCCATCGTGCATGCCTTCCATCACCAGGATGTACACATCCACCAGCAACCCCAGCGCCAGCACCATACCGACCAGCACTGTCGAACTCAGGGTATAACCGAGCACTGCCATACCGGCCAGTGTGGCCAATAAGGTCACCGGAAGTGCAATACCAGCAATCAGCGCTTCTCGCCAGGTCAGCAGGAACATCAGGACAACAAAAACAATAATGACTGCCTGATACATGGAGCCGGAGATATCCTCAAACGCCAGCTCAATCAGTTCACCGTCATCGGTTACCTTAGTGAGCTGAAGCCCCTGGGGCCAGGTATCACTTCTGACAACCTGATCAGCCAGCCGCTCTGCAGCTCCGATAACTGCAAATGTATCTTCACCGGGACGTTTGGTGATATCCAGAGTAATACCACGGGTAAACTCACCGTGATCAAGACTGAAATAGTTGCGGCTTTTTTCCCGGTCCAGCCTCAGACTGACATCAGCAATCTCACCAAGTCTGACCGGACGGTTTTCATCAAACCGTGTGATGGGCAGTTTTTTGAGTTTTTCAACGCTGTCAAAACGCCCGGCAAGATAGAGTGTAAAGGTACTTTCACTGCCTTCAAACTCACCCCATGCCATGTCCTGATTTGCAGCCTGAAGTCGATCTCTGACCAACAGCGGTGAAATCCCCAGCTCTCTCAACTTATATGGTTTTAGTCGTATATGAAGACTCTTCTCCCGCATTCCCCCCAGCGTCACCTTCTTAACGGTGGGAATGGTTTCAAACTGGGACTCAAGACGCTTCGCAACATCCGTCAGAATCAGGTCATCAACGTTACCATGAAGCACCAGGCTGATCACCGGCATATCGGCAACGGACATCTCCTCAATTTCCGGCTTATCAATATCCGCTTCTGATGGAAACTGACTTTCAGCTTTGTCTACCTTGGCACGCAGCCGCTGGAGTGCCTCGGCAACCGGCATATCAGCCTCAAACTCAACAGCCACCATTGAGTAAGAATGGTAGGAACCACTGGCAAATGTCTTTAACCCCTTAACGCTGCGAATTTCATCTTCCAGCGGTTTGGTCACCTCTTTCTCAACCTGCTCCGGAGCAGCACCTGGCCAGGAGACGGTGATCAACGCTTTGGGAATTTCAAGATCCGGGTAGTTCTCACGAACCATGGTGTTATAGGACAACACACCAGAGAGTAAAAATAGCCCGAGTAACAGGCGGGCAAAGAGCGTCTGCAGAAAGAGCTTTCGAGACAGCCAGTTCATTCAGCGCCTCCTGCCTTCAGCTCATTAATAACGTTAACAGAACTGTCATCAGCCAGAAGGTGCTGACCACGAACCACAACCCGGTCACCATTATGGAGACCATCAACCACTTCCAGGTTCAATAACCCCTGAATACCAATAGACAACCAGCGCAGCTCAACCCGATTATCCGGCTTAACCACGAACACATAGGGCTTGCCATCACGGAATGAGATTGCCTGCCAGGGCAGCGTTAGGACATCGGTTTTCTGTTCGGTGGCAATCCAGGCTCGGACAAACATGCCATCCTGTATGGCCTGGGCATCCCCCTCAGTCCTGACCTTCACCTGTCGTGAGCGATTCTGAAGGCTGAGGGCGGGGCTTACGGACCAGACGCTGCCTTTTACCACTCCTCGCTGATCAAACCCTTCATCGACAGAGTCATAAAGTATTCGGTCATCCTGAGCCAGATAGACAGGCTGACCTTCCTGAATGGAACGCGCTTCCGCTTCAGCAACCTCAAGACTGATTTCATAACGACTGTCGTCTACTACCACAATCGCACTGGTCGCTTCCCGCTCCCTGTTGGTACTGATGCCTGCCGGAGGGTAATAGTAATTATCCTGCAGCACATTCATTGCCGTGATCACGCCATCAAACGGAGCAAACAGGCTGGTTTTTTCAAGGTTGACCGTAGCCCGGTTCAGGTCTGCTGCCACCCCTTTCTCTTCAGAACGTGCGGCTTGCAGGCTGCTTTCTGCTGCTTCAACGCCCACCTGGGCATTGAGCATTCCGGTTCGATAGCGATCATACTCATCTCTGGATACCACACCTTTTTTGTAGATCGCTTCAATCCGGGCAAAATCTTTTTCAGCCTGTTGCTTATCATTCTGGGCCATATGAACACCGGCCTCGGCTTCTTTCCGCCGCTCTCTGGCAGACTGTAGCCGGGCCTCCAAAGCAACCACTTCGGCCGTATTTTCCCGGTTATCAATTCTGGCCAGCAACTGCCCTAAGCGGACATCATCATTGGGGCCAAAAACACGAACGCCTTCACGCAGTGGAGAGCCTTCAGCCGATGAAGAGCCATCAGCCAGAGTGCCAATGTGTACCACCTTCCCAGGCTGTTCAAAGTTGAGAAATGCCTTTTGCAAGGCCTCCACGGTGCCTTCTGCAAAAGCCCAGGCCGACAGCTCTCCCGGAACGACCTGCATCACATCAACACGAACCGGTGGCGTCTCATAAACCACGGCAGCAGAGTCACCACTGCTTTGAATTCGATAACCGGCCAGTGCCAGACCTGCCAGCACCAGACTGATGACAACAACTTTGCTGAATTTCATGGGCTTCTGCTTATTTTTTGCATATTAGTATCTATTTATAATTTTACATACATACATGAATGCTTGTATATAACCCATATTGACGAGGCCGCAGGTTCAGATCGTGATCAAGTGACTCAAACGAAGGTCTAACGGTCAAAAATCATTTCCGGAGCCATAGTTATAGATTCTGCAGATATAAGCAGAGCATTTATAACAACCAGATTTTTTAAAGCAGTGCTCTGAGCGACTTGGGAAAAACGAATTGGTAAGGAGAGAGGTATGCGCCTGAACCTTCTGTTAGCACCGTTACAGCACGTAATAGACGCCATGCAAAAAGGTGAGACCTTTAAGATCCGGGTGCTGATGGAGGAGCTGGGCCTGTGGGAACATCAGGATGACCTGCAGAAAATGAGAATAGCCGCCAGTTTCCGGTCCATGGTGGAGAGTGGTGTGCTAACCAATATTCAGTTGCTCACTCACCATAAAACCCGGCATGCCGTGTACATAACCATCTAATCAATGCCAGAAGATCATATCGACATAAAAAAAACCGGCAAATGCCGGTTTTTTTTATCATCAGTGAACATGCCCACCCGGTCCATGCACATGACCATGGTCCAGCTCTTCCTTGGTAGCTTCACGAACCTCAACCACTTCAATACTGAAGTGCAGATTCTCACCCGCCAGCGAGTGGTTAGCATCGATCACAACCTGGTCACCTTCGTCATCAATAGCGACCACAGTTACAATACGTGGGCCAATGGCAGTATCGGCATGAAACTGGTTACCCACCTCTACCGGATGGTCACCAAACTGTTCTTTTGGTACCGGCTGAACCAGGCTTTCGTCGTACTCACCATAGCCTTCAGCAGGCTCAACAACCACTTCAAACTTGTCTCCGGCCTGCTTGCCTTCGAGGGCATTTTCAAGACCTTCTACAATATTATGCTCCCCATGAAGATAAGCCATGGGAGACTCGCCTTCAGAACTGTCGAGAACCTCTCCTGCATCATTTTTCAGAGTGTAATGGAACAGAGCCACTTTCTCTTTGGCTATCTTCATCTGTTTACGCCTTTAACAAAGTAAACAACTATCTTAACTGCCATTGCTATCAGGAGCCAGAAAACTGCAAATAAATGCGGTTTCTGGTGTAATTGGCAGGCAAACCCTATTTGAAAGCGCCTAACAAACGGAGTTTTTTCTCTTGAGCGATTCTCGATGCAGCTGGTGTCATGGCGATGAACTCTATACCCGATACCATGATGATGAGTGGGGCGTTCCCTGCCATGACGATCAGAAACTCTTTGAATTCCTGATTCTGGAAGGAGCCCAGGCAGGTTTGAGCTGGATCACCATCCTGAAGCGCAGGGAAGGCTACCGGAAAGCGTTTCATCAATTTGATGTTCAACAAATCGCCAGAATGACAGAACAGGATGTTGAAACGCTGATGTTGGATGAGGGCATTATTCGCAACCGACTGAAGATCCAGAGTGCTGTTAAGAATGCCAGGGCGTTTATCAGGGTTCAGGAGGAGTTTGGCAGCTTCAACCAGTACCTCTGGTCGTTTGTAAACCACCAGCCCATCATCAACCATCGACAGTCAATGAGCGAAGTACCGGCCACCACCGATATTTCAGACCGGATGAGTAAAGACCTGAAAAAACGCGGTTTCAGCTTTGTGGGCAGTACCATCTGTTATGCCTATATGCAGGCCATGGGGCTGGTAAATGACCATCTGGTCAGTTGCCCATCCTATTTAACCAAAGCAGATAACAATCACACCAATTAATAACAATATCGAACCGATTGATGTCAACGACTGAAGCAATTTAGTTGACAAAAATAGAGCATATCTGGAGTTGCTCGCTGGGAGATAACAGTATGTGCGGTATCGGGCGATATCCCGCACAATTCTAGCGAGAGGGTGCCAGAATAAAAAATTCTGGCACTGCTACAGAACAAATAAATTCTTTTTCTTTTCTAATCGCTAGTTAAAAACGTTATATCTACCAGAGCCAATCAAGCCACTTATAATATGGGAAAATGAATCCGGAGACTGGTACTCTGGATACTGACGAAACATTTCTATGGCGCGATCAATTTCGGAAAACTCATCTAAATGAGCCAGTAATGCGCTTCTACCAGTGTCTGCGACTTCTTTTATTAAAATGGTGTCTTTTTCAGACACTGTTTTACCTTGTTTTATAGCTCTCGCGGCATGCTGGTGACACTGACAGGTATTTTTCTTATTCACTAACCCACAGTTGTTTGTCATAAATTTCTGTAACGACTTCCTGCCTCGAGAAAGACGAGTCCTGAACGCTTCAGGAGTGATTCCCAATATAAATGCGCCCTCTTTGCTGGTAACACCATAGGTTTCGCCAAGTATAAAAGCCACTCGCACATCCTTTTCCAGACAGGTCAGAGCACCCTGCATACACTTGAGCCTGACTTCCTCCAGCAGGAGACCTCTTTCCGGATCAGAAACCTCCAAGGGTGGAGCATCAATGGTGACAGTAGAAATAATTTCCCCGAGAGAATCGAATGTTAGCTCTGGGTGTGTACTTTGATATTTGCGTTTTGTTAGCAGGTGATTACAGGCAATTTGGTAAACCCAGGTGTTAAAGCGACTCTCTTCCCGAAAGTCGCTCAGGTGCGTAATCACTTTGATTAAAATTTCATGTGTTTGATCTTCGGCATCTTCCGGATGGTTTAACATTCTCAATGCCAAACCATAGATATTCTCTTTGATGCTACAGATAATGGCATCAAGTGCCTCTTGATCTCCATTCTTTGCAAGCTTGACATATTGCTCGAGATTTAAACTCATTGAGTAGTTTTTCCGTTTCAATTTTTTTATTTAGACTTTTTCCGGAAAAATCTAAATAAAAAAACTCAGACGATGATGCCTGGTTTTTGACCACGGCCTCGATGGTGCTGAGCATCAGCAAACGCTCGATAATAACTTAAATCCGAAGCCAGATATAAGTAGCTAAGGATTGGTCCCGGAATAACTTCGTCATTTTACCAGGATTTGTAAAAAAGCCGCCGCCCGCTGCCCGCAAACGCACAGGCGGCTTCGGCTTTTTCGGGGAGCGGGCGGCGGGTAGCGTTTGTTGAAATGTTGAAGTTATTTAAGGACAGTTACTGACCATATGGAACACGTTAATGAAGGGCTATTTCAAGACCTGGCTGACCAAAACCCGGGCAGCAAAGCAACTTTTTCCATTTTTCATGTCACAATTTTTTTCTAAAAAGTCTAAATAGGAATGAACCAACAGCACAAGGTCAAGTTCATGAGGTTCAAGTATTACTCGAGATATTATTCAACAGCTAAGGAGAAAATCAGCAATGAATAGACGTGAGTTCGTGAAAAATGGACTGGTTGGTGTTGGTGTTGGTATCGCATCCTCTAATGTCATAGCCAAGGAATTGGCCACAAAGCCAGCAGACAAGCCGCATATCAATTTCCCATCGGTCGGGAACAAAATTATTGCCAAAGTCATTTCCAGCGAGGCCCCCTGTACGATTGGTATGAAGCCGGGGTATGAGTTTGAGTTGGGTTTCCGTAAATGCGGTGACTTCTGTGGTTTTTTCTACAGCAACATTCATGAATCAATAATGGCACTTCAATTCAGTGATTCCGCTTCATCCAAACCAGGTTCAGATATCCAGGTCTTCGAGTGTCCAAATTCCAAGAATCGGGTCAAGATTGAGTTGAGACGAATCGCAGCTTAGAGTGTATCGATTACATTTCAGTCATATTTGTAACTATTACTTGGGACTGGCGTCAAAGTAATACGACGCCAGACTTATTTGCTCTATAGACCTGATAACCAGTAAAACCGCATTAATTTACCACTAATTGTTGATCCCGGACTTCTTACCGCCGGAGTCACGGCACTGGTCAGGAGCAGCGACCATCGGGGGAAACACATTATTGATGCCAGAGACATACTCGGCGACCAGTGTGCTGTGGTCTTTTGTTATGCCTATATGCAGGCTATGGGGCTGGTGAATGACCACCTGGTCACATGTCCGTCATTTAGCAATGTCAGCCAAGCGACCTGAAGTCAGCCTGACCAGATCAGCAGGAGCCAGTTCAATTTCAAGACCTCGACGCCCCGCACTGACAAACATCGTATCAAAGGACGCTGCACTGCTGTTTACTACTGTAGGCAAACGCTTTTTCTGGCCCAGTGGACTGATGCCGCCAAGAATATAGCCAGTGCTCCGCTCCGCTTCCTGTTGCTCCGCCATTGCTGCCTTTTTTGCGCCACAGGCACCGGCCATGGCTTTTAAGTCCAGTTTAGCGGCTACCGGTACCACCGCGACGGCCAGTTGCTTACCGTCCAGTTTCACCATCAGGGTTTTAAAGACCCGCTGAGGGTCCTGCCCCATTTTTTCAACCGCCTCCTCACCATAGGACTGGCTGTTGGGGTCGTGGTGATATTGGTGAACCTGATGGATGGCTTTGGCTTTTTTCAGCGCATTAATAGCAGGAGTCATGGTAATCCCAAATCAATGATCAATTCGACCACGCAATGTTTTCGTCTGGGCCCGTCGCTTTTTCTGATCAACACGCCGTTTTTTTGAGGCCAGAGTCGGACGGGTAGCCTTACGCTGTTTATGAACAACAGTTGCCTTACTGATCAGCTCTTTGAGTCTCAATAAGGCATCTTCACGATTCTTTTCCTGGGTGCGGAACCGCTGCGCCTTGATGATGATAATACCTTCCCGGGTAATACGGGCATCGCGGAAAGCAAGCAATCGCTCTTTATAAAACTCGGGCAATGAGGAAGCCCGGATATCAAAGCGCAGATGGACAGCGGAAGAGACCTTGTTGACATTCTGGCCTCCCGCGCCCTGGGCTCGAATATAACTGAACTCAATGTCATCTTCGGTAATGATGATACCGTCAGCAATCTCCAGCATTCAGACTGTTATCTCCTTTCTTTTCTCAAAACAGCTCCTATGACAATTCCTGTTCTCTTTCCTGAACAAGCACCCAGGGTCTAACCACAACAGCCCACAGATCACGGTCGTCTGCAAACCAGGACTGTGCCTGTTCATCACTAACCGCTCCCAATACGCCCTGTTCCACCCAGGCTTCTACCGCTGACTTATTATCGACTGAGATCTGGTAGCCAACATCAATCAGATCCAGTGAATCATCCACACAAAGCACAACACCTTGGGCAAAGTAACGCTGCAGTTCAGACCAGGCTATTTTTGAGGTTTCCTGATTGAGTTTGGCCTTTTCAAGTGTTTCCCGACTGACGGACTCAGACATCTTTTATGACTTCCCGTTACATTGCACACATAGTGTACAAATCGACATTTTTTTAAAACAATGAGCGGGAGAATAACAGCACATGACACTAAAGTTAAAACGCTCAATTTTGCGTCAACCGAAAGACGATTATTCGGGAGTCGGTGTCTATAAGAGCAGCGACTGAATAGATAGATGTTCAAGCTGAAAAACAAAAATCATCATGGTTCTTTATCCTGCTTTTCAAAAGAGCAGCAGATCATTCTACTATTTCATTCCCATTTAAATGAGCACGATATTCCTCGGTTACACCGTATTTCCTGACAAGATAAATAGCCAGACTATTACCCAAAAGGCCTGATTTATCCCTCTCCACATCCAGCCAGAAACACCCTTAAACATCAGCAGATGCGAAATATACCTATTTTTCCCTGATGAAAATTTAGCTAAAAATATAAAAAAAATACGAAATACAACTGATTAAAAAATAATTTTCAGCATTTTTTGCTGAATAAATGAACAACAAAATCTGAGAAGCTCAAAAGAGCCCGTGGCTGCAATTTCCAATAGCGATCACCCCGTAGAGGCAAGCTTGCCTATGAATCAGGGGCAAAAAATTTGGACTGTCATGTGAGTAAATTATTAGAAACACGTCATCTCAATGTGAATTTCGACACCTTGCTGGGGACAAAACAGGTGTTGAAAGACATTAACATCGGCATGGCATACAACGAAATACTGGCCATTGTGGGAGAGTCCGGTTCTGGCAAGTCGGTTTTCAGCAAGTCCATTATGGGCCTGCTGGGGGAAAGAGCCGATGTTCATGGCTCCATCTGGCTGCATAAGGGGACAGCTGATGATACCGCCATTGAGAACAATGGACTGGATCTGGTCAGCCTGAAACAAACAGAACTGGAAGAGATCCGGGGGGATCAGATCTCCATGATCTTCCAGGACCCAATGACCTCACTTAACCCGGTGATGACCGTCGGCAAACAGATTGCCGAAGCCATCTGTATTCACCAGAACAAAACCATGAAGGATTCTCTGGAAGAGGCTGGCAGGCTTCTGGACCTGGTTCGAGTTCCCAGTGGTCGCAAGATTCTTTCCGTTTATCCTCACCAGCTGTCTGGTGGTATGCGGCAGCGGGTCATGATTGCCATGGCACTGGCCTGCAAACCCAAACTGTTGATTGCCGATGAGCCGACCACTGCACTGGATGTGACCATTCAGGCACAGATACTGGGTCTGATTAAAGAGCTGCAGAAAGAATTGAACATGGCGGTCATATTCATTACTCATGATATGGGCGTGGTGTATGAAATCGCCGACCGCGTGGCCGTAATGTACAAAGGTGAACTGGTGGAAACCGGTACGCTGGAGCAGATCTTCACCTCACCACAACACGCCTATACCCGAGCCCTGCTCGCCGCAGCCCCAAAGTTGGGAGAAATGAGCGGAACCGATCTGCCTCGCTCGTTCCCGGTACTGACCATGGAAGAAGAGCTGGCGGGTAAAGGTGGTAACGTTGCACAGATTGACGGGCATCAGGTGGACTACAGCCAGAAGCCTATTCTTACCGCCAGCAACCTGCAGGTAATATTTCCCCGCCGTCACAATTTCTTCGGGCAGGTAACTCATCAAATTCATGCGGTTGCCAATGTGTCGTTTGATCTCTACCACGGCGAAACCCTGGGAATCGTGGGTGAATCCGGTTCCGGTAAATCTACCATCGGAAACGCCATTCTCGGCCTGCTGACAGAAGCGACGGGTGACGTGCATTATGGTGATATCAATCTGCTGGAGCCAACGCCTGAGCAGCGTGAACTGATTCGGAAAGATATCTCGTTTATTTTCCAGGATCCCCTGGCGTCACTGAACCCCCGTATGACCATCGGCGCGGCAGTAGAAGAACCTCTCATCATTCACTGCCCGGAAATGACCTCGGCAGAAAGGGAGATTCGTGCCAAAGAACTGCTGCAGCAGGTAGGCATTGCACCAGAGCTGTACCGCCATTATCCCCATGAGTTTTCCGGCGGCATGCTGCAAAGGGTCAATATTGCCCGGGCATTGACCACCAACCCGAAAATCATCGTTGCCGATGAGTCGGTTTCCGCACTGGATGTATCCGTACAGGCCACCGTGCTGAACCTGATGATGGAACTTCAGCGCGACCTCGGTGTGTCCTTTATTTTCATATCCCACGATATGGCCGTTATCGAACGTGTCTGCCACCGTGTACTGGTCATGACCAAGGGGCAACTGGTGGAAGTGGGTCATCGCCGCGCCATTTTCGAGAATACGCAACACAGCTATACCCGTAAGCTGCTGGCAGCCATACCACAGATTGATTTCTCAACCCGTCGCCAGAAAACCTTCGAATTGATTACCGACGAAGTTCCAGACCCGGTATTTCCGGTGGGTGATTCGCCAGCCCCTCAGGAAATGATTGACGTGTCGCCTGGCCATAAGGTGGCGATGGAACGATACACAAGGGATGTCATAAACGTCAGTAGTCAACCGATGCGTGAAGCGGTGTAAATAACAATCAATCCAGTCCTGAAGCCCCGGGGGGAAATTACCGAGCGGGGGTTCAGGAAACATCATAAATAATCCAACCAAAAGGATTAACCATGAACCGAATGAAGTCACTGGTTCTTTCGGCGGCTCTTGCCGCCAGTTTTACCGGGCAGGCGCTGGCCTCCCATATCGTGGTCGCGATTGAAAGTTCCGTCCGAACACTGAACCCACACAACGCTTCCATCACACTGGATATGTCGGTAGCCGGTGCCGCCTATGAAGGTCTGTTTACCTTTAACAATAAGATGGAAGTGGTGCCCAACCTGGCCACCGGTTATAAGGTCAGTGACGATGGCAAAATTTACACCATCAACCTGAACAAAGGCATCAAGTTCCACGATGGCACGGATTTCAACGCAGCTGCCGTCAAATACAACTTTGAGCATGAAATTAAGCACAAACTCCGTCGCGCATCTCTGCTGTCCAACGTTGCGGAGTTTAATGTTCTGGCCGAAGACACTCTGGAAGTCGTTCTGAAAGAGCCATCCAATAACTTCATCAACTCCATCACGCACCCTTCCCAGGGCATGATCAGCCCCGCAGCCCTTGAAAAATACGGTGAAGACATCCAGAAAAACCCCGTAGGTACTGGGCGATTTGTCTTTGACAAATGGGTTCGCGGCAGCACCGTCAGCTTTAAGGCTAACCCAGATTACTGGCGTGGACCGGTAAAAGTCGATGGTATTGAGTTCCGTACCGTTGCGGAAGCCGGCTCCCAGCTGGCCATGCTGCAATCGGGTCAGGCCCAGTTTATTGCCAACGTAGCCCCGGCCATGAAAAAGGTCATCGCCGCCAATCCGAAAATTGAAAATGTTCAGGTACCCACCATCATCGGTCGCTGGTATTCACTGAACACCAAAAACGACATTTTCGCGAATGAGAAAGTGCGTCATGCGATGAACTATGCCTTCCATAAAGAAGCATTTGCCAAGGTGGTTTATAACGGCGACGCCGCACCTCTCAAGTCACCCATCCCGGATAATCTGGAGACGTTTGCAGAACAGCCTGCCTACACCTACAACCTGGACAAAGCGAGAACCCTTCTGAAAGAAGCTGGCTACCCCAATGGTTTTAAAGCCGTCCTCTGGGCCAAGAACAATACGCTCTCTCTGCGCTCTGCCGAGTTCCTTCAGCAGCAGCTAGCCGCCATTGATGTTGAGTTGGAAATCATTCCACGGGATACCGCCAGCCACTATGCCGCGGGTGACACGCTGAAAGATGACCCATCACGTCCAGTTATCTTTGATGCGGGCTGGTCTTCTTCCAGTGGTACTGCTGACTGGGCACTGCGTCCGATTTATGGCACCGGTGGTGGCTCCAACTACTCCCTGTACTCTAACGATGAGATTGATTCACTGCTGAAAGAAGGTCAGCTGGTTCAGGATCCGGCCCAGAAGGAAAAGATCTATCACCAGATTCAGACACTGGCCTGGCAGGATGCTCCGGTTATTTTTACGACAGTTGACTACCGCACCATCGGCAAGAGCAGAAAACTCAGTGGTATTGAGTTCCTTCCGGACGGCTCTATCAGTGTCGGTGACGTAGCACTGGTAAATTAAGGTAAAAGACCGTAATGCCGCAATATATCCTCAAACGCCTGATGGGCACCCTGGGCGTCATGCTGGTCATTGCCATTCTGGCTTTCTTCTTTGTGCACATGCTGCCGGGTGACCCGGTACGCATGATTGCCGGTGAAGATGCGACCTTTCAGGAGATGGAAATTCTGCGACAGAAGCTGGGACTCAACCTCCCGCTTCACCAGCAGTTTTATCTCTTCATGGTCAACCTGCTGCAACTGGACTTTGGCACCTCACTCATTTCCGGTGACGCCGTCTATGACGTATTATCCCATCGCTATGTGCTGACTGCCAAACTGACCCTGGTATCCCTGTGGTTTATTCCCGCTGGTATTATCCTGGGTGTGGTTGCTGCAACCCATAAGTCCAGGTTTCTGGATCGGGCATGTATGGTCTTTTCAGTATCGGGCATTTCGGTGCCCGAATTCTGGTTCGGCCTTATTCTGATCCAAGTCTTTGCCGTGAAGCTGCAATGGTTTAATCCGACCGGTTTTCAATCACTGGCCGACCTGACCCTGCCTGCCATTACCGTTGGCATGATGGGTACAGCGGTAATCGCCCGTTTTACCCGTTCCGCATTTCTGGATGTGCTCTCAGAAAACTATATCCAGACTGCCCGGGCCAAAGGGGTAAAACGCTTTAACGTGACCTATGTGCACGCTCTGCGAAACGCCATGCTGCCCATTATCACGGTCATTGGTCTGCAGATCGGCTTTATTCTCAGTGGTTCCATTGTCGTTGAAGCCATTTTTGGTCTGCCCGGTCTTGGCTCTTTGCTGATTGAGTCGGTCGTCGCCCGAGACCATCCGGTGGTGCAGACACTGCTGCTGCTCTACTCATTCCACTTTGTCATGATCAACTTCGTCGTTGATGTGCTTTACACCGTTATTAATCCGCAGGTTCGACTCAAATGAGCAGTACGACGACCTCGCCATCCGTTTCGCCGTTCCAGCTCTTTCTTATGCGTTTCAAACGGGAAAAGCTGGCCATTGCTGCAGGCATCACCCTGCTCATTATGATACTGATGGCGCTATTTGCCCCGCTCCTGCTGAGCCATGGGCCAAACGACTTCGACTATAACCGTATTCTGATGCCACCCTCACCAGAGAACTGGGTCGGCACGGATATCTACGGCCGTGATCTGTTTACCCGTCTGGTCTATGGCGCTCGTGTCTCGCTGACGGTTGGTTTTCTTTCCGTTACGATCGGTGCGCTGGTCGGGTCATTTATCGGCATTCTGGCCGCCTACCGGGGCGGCTGGCTGGACAGCATTGTCATGCGTGCGGCCGATGTCCTGTTTGCCTTTCCCAGCTTTCTGCTGGCCATTGCCATCGTTGCGGTGCTCGGCGGCGGCATTATGAACGTCATCATTGCCATTGCCATTTTCAGTGCGCCGACCTTTGCCCGGATTACCCGCAGTTCGGCACTGTCAGTGCTTAACTCACAGTTTGTTCGCGCAGCAACCACCATGGGCGCGAGCCATAGTCGCATCATGTTTGTGCATATTCTGCCCAGCACCATCAGTGGCATTCTGGTCTATTTCACCATGCGGGTAGGCACATCGGTTCTGACGGCTGCCAGCCTCAGCTTCCTCGGTATGGGTGCTCAGCCACCGTCGCCTGAGTGGGGTGCCATGCTCGCTTCCAGCCGGGACTTTATAGCAGTAGATGGTTATATGTACCTCACTCTCTATCCCGGGCTTTGTATTTTTCTTACCGTTTTGTGCTGCAACGTTCTGGGTGACGGCCTGCGCACGGCACTGGACCCGAAATAGGAATTTCGAATCATGCAGCTATTGATCAAAGGCGCCGATGTTTTTGCTCCCGAAGCCCTCGGCCGAAAAGATATTCTGATTTCTAATGGCAAAATTCTGGCCATAGAAGAAAACATCAATGAATCCGGTCTGATTGGCCCTGTTGAAGTGGTTGATGGTCAGGGCAAACTGGCTATCCCCGGTCTGGTTGATACCCATCAGCACTTTATTGGTGGTGGGGGCGAAGGTGGTTACCGAACCCGAACTCCGGAACTTACCCTGACCCAGCAAACTCTTAACGGTGTAACCACTGCACTTGGATTACTGGGCACAGACTCACTCTCCCGGCATGTTGAAAGCCTTTACGCCAAAACCAAAGCGTTCAATGAAGAAGGCATCACCGCAGTAATGATCACCGGTGCTTATCATCTGCCATCCCCAACGATTACCGGCTCGGTACAACGGGATATTGCCTTTATTGACCCGGTTATCGGTGTAAAGCTGGCCGTCTCTGATCATCGCGGCCCGTTTGTCACCCGCGATGAACTGGGCCACCTGGTCAGTGAAGTGCGGGTTGCCTCGTTGATTGCCAATAAGAAAGGCATCATCACGGTACATACCGGTGCTGGAAAAGCCTGCCTTGATCAGGTGTTCGACATCCTTGAAGTAAGTGATTACCAGCCAGAACGTTTCGTGCCTACCCATATTAACCGCCCGGATACCTGGGAATCTGCAGTAAGACTGGCGAAGATGGGTGCCTATATAGACGGCACTGGAATTCTTCATGATGATGGTGGAGCCGGCAAAATCACCTGTGCTGATGCCACCCGGATGAGTATTGAAGAAGGTATTGAATCACGCTTTACCTTCAGTTCCGATGCCGGCGGTTCAATGCCAAAGTGGAATGAAAACCGTACCCGTATCATCGGTATGGGCGTTGGTACTCCGGACTCCCTGCTGATCGAAGTTCGCCGTGGAGTGGAGAAAGGATTAACCCTGACCCAGATGCTGGCTCCTGTAACCATCAACGCAGCCCATCAGATTGGTCTTGAAGACAGAAAAGGGCAATTGCTGCCTGGTTTTGATGGTGATGTGGTTCTGCTGGATCAGGACTCCCTGCAACTGACCGATACCATCGCCAAAGGGCAGTGGATGGTTGCCAGTGGTGAAGCCATTGTTAAAGGGACGTTCGAATAAACAGGATTCCTTAAAGCATCTGAATAAAACCACAAAGGCGCTAAGACACAGAGGGTATCATTTTACATCTTTGTGTCTTCGTGACTTTGTGTTTAAAAAACCTGAAACACTCATATTCAAAACAAATATCACCAGTTTGGCAATCAAGGCGGATTATGGGAGGATAGGTTTCTCGAAACAGAGAAGGTTACGTTGTTTATGCCCCTCGCTCTCGAAGGCCCCCTGAAAGATCACCCTAGGCTGACGCGTGAATATTTCACCGTTACCCGCATGATTGAACTGTACTGCAAGCACCATCACCAGCACCCCACCCTGTGCAATGATTGCCTCTCACTGCTGGCTTTCAGCAAGCGCCGCCTTGAGCGCTGCATCTATGGTGATGAAAAACCCACCTGCGCTAACTGCAATGTTCACTGCTACAAGCCGGATCAACGGCAACAAATTCGTGAAGTGATGAAGTGGGCTGGGCCTCGTCTGCTATTGAAGCACCCGGTGCTGACGATTCAGCATCTTATCGATGACCGAAAGACTGCCCCAGAGCATCCTAAAAAGCAGAGAACGTTGAATTAGTCGATAAGTAGTTAACCAGATGAAATCATATATTTCTGATTTCTTGTTCAGGCACTTTGCTGTGTTACAACTCCAGTCACATAGCTAGGGCTATGCTCCTTCCGTTGTGCCTTGCATAGTACCTGCTCAAGTAGCCAGAAATATTCGATCCATATGGCCAGCTACTTAAACCTTGCCGGGCTGAAAGGAGAGACATCAATAACCGGTTTTCCTCCACTGATAAGCTCGGCAATCAACCGCCCTGTTATCGCCCCCATACCCACACCGGCATGACCATGCCCAAAGGCAAACCAGAGGCCAGGGTGTCTCGGTGCTTCGCCAATGACCGGCAGACCATCGGGCATGGAGGGTCGGCTGCCAATCCAGACTTCTCCGACTGGATTGCCCATAGAAAAAACGTCACGGGCATTATGACTCGCCTGATAAAGCTGTTTTGAAACCGGCGGCGCATCGCGGGCAGACAACTCAATACCGGTGGTCAGTCTCAAGCCACTTTTCATTGGTGACATAACATAGCCACCTTCCACATCATGGATCGGCCGACTTAGCTGAAAGGCATCCGAGGGTTGGAAGTGCTGGTGATACCCTCGCTCAGCAGCCATGGGAAAGCGATAACCCAGCTTTTCACAGAGTTCTCCACTCCATGGGCCGAGTGCCAGCACCACTATACGGCTTCTGATGTTTTCCCCATGGGTCTCAATCAGAAAGTTGTCACCCTCTCTGGTAATAGTTTGAGCAGATGCCTGACAGAACTGACCACCGGAGGATTGAAAAGCTGTTACATAACCATTGATGACTTCGGAAAGATCCTTAAACGAAGCGGTATCCCGGATCAAAACCCCTTTACGGAAACCAGAGGTGATTGCCGGTTCCAGTTCCGAGATCCCCTCCGGATCGAAAATATCATATCGAATACCTAACCGATCATAGTAATCTCTCTGGTATTGGACAGCCTGGAAGGACACCTCTTCCCGGTATAACCGGAGCCAGCCTTTTTCCAGAAGCGTAACTATTCAGCACCCTTCATATAAATCTGGAATTGTAACTATTCAGCACCCTTCATATAAATCTGGAATTTTCTGATTTTTCGACCATCATCTTATACTCAATTTTTCTAACAAATCTCCAGTATGGAACCAGACTTCCCAGCTACTCCGTTTACCGAAGCTCTCCTTAAAGAGAATGAAGAGCTTCGGACCGAGAATGCGCTTTTACGGGAACGTTGCAGCGAACTGGAAGAAAGGGTTAATAAAAACAGTCAAAACAGTAGTAAGCCACCATCGTCAGATGGTTATCAAAAGCCCAGTAAAAAAGGGAGTGATAAAGGTGATACATCTTCCAAAGAAGCCCCCTGCTCCTCACAGGAAACACCGAACCCCAAAAGCCTTAGACCATCTTCAGGCAATAAACCAGGTGGCCAGAAAGGTCATCAAGGCTCTTGTTTGAGACGTGTCGCCTTACCCGATTATGTCAGGCATCTGAAGGTTGAAAAATGTTGCTGTTGCCAGTCTTCGCTTATCGATATTAAACCCACCAAATACATTGAGCGACAGGTTTTTGATCCAGGTAGACCCGGAGAATTTGAAGTTACCGCGTACTGGGCAGACGTTAAAGTATGTCCTTGTGGTAAACGGAACACCGCTGAGTTTCCCCAAGGAGTGAAAGCCGCTGCTCAATACGGAGAAGTGACTCAGGCAATGGCTGTTCATTTAAACCAGTATCACTTCATCCCATATCACCGGGTGTCTGAGTATTTCAATACTATTTATTGCATGAGTGTCAGCGCAGGCTCTGTTGCCAATTTTGTTGCCTATACCCATGAGAACCTGGCCTCTACTGAGCAGAGTATCCGCGATGCTTTACAAGAAAGTCCGGTTGCAGGAGCGGATGAAACTGGCATGCGGGTTGACGGTTCACTGTGGTGGTTACACATTATGCGAGATGACCAATGGACGCTTTACTACCTCTCAGAAAGGCGAGGTTGTGAAGCAATGGATGCAATGGGCATCCTGCTGACTTTTGCAGGCATTCTGGTTCACGATCATTGGAAGTCCTACTTTGCCTATGCGGCAGTGCATGTGCTTTGTAATGCCCATCATCTGAGAGAGCTTCAGGGAGTTGTCGATAGGGATGCGAATAAGCTGGCTCTGCGGCTGATGAAATTGCTTACGCTCTCCTGGCACTTCTGCAAGAAATACAAAGCAGCCGGTCTGACTCAAATGCCTGGTGCAATACAGCTTCGCATTGAGACGATATACGACCAAATCCTTCAAAGGGCTCTCACGAAGGAAACCGCTTATATGGAAAAACAACGACAGGTGCTTGGACGTAAGAAGGTCAGGAATACCAAGGCCTACAACCTGTTCAAAAGGCTTATTGAGTTTAAGGTTGAAACGTTGCGCTTCATGTCGGACTTTTCAATTCCCTTCGATAACAATGGCAGTGAACGTGATGCCAGGATGGCCAAACTTAAGCAGAAGATCTCAGGCTGCTTCAGAAGCGAAGACGGAGGTACCATGTTTACCCGAATCCGAAGCTATTTATCATCTGCTAAAAAGCAGGGGTTGAACATATTTCAGGCGCTTCTTAAAGCGGTTCGAAATTACAACAATACGCCTTTGCTGGGTGCTGAATAGTTACCCAGAAGCAATTCCCGACAACCGGACATATCCAGCAATTTCCTATGCTCAGCAACAGCATACTGGAAGAGACTGTCCAGCCCCTTTACCGACGCTTCATAGCGAGACTGGCTGTTTCGAACCAATAGATAATAGAGCCAGCGCCAGTAATGCGGGAGCTGACTCAAATGAACATGCACATTCGGGTGATTTTTTAACAGGGCCGCGGACAGGTGATGGGTGATATCCGATAAACTGAGCGGAAAGACAGAGCCACGGTTAATGAGCCCGGCATTACCATACGAGGTTTCCATCCCGGGCGCTTTCCGGTCAACCAGTGTCACCTGGTAGCCACTTTTCTGCAGATGGAGTGCAGAGCAAACACCCACCATTCCGGCTCCAAGTACCACCGCACTTTTCCCCGCCATGGCCACATACCTCGAACACTGAGTCAGTCAGATTAACTTATCATAATGAGATCAAAGTGCGATGTTTTCTGTGTGAAAACACCTTATGCCGTTTGCCGGGTAGCCGTCACCACCAGTTCACGGATACAGACATTCTGCGGTTGCTGATAAACAAAGGAAATACAGCGGGCAATATCTTCTGCAGTAATAACGCCTCCCATGCCATCTTTCCACTGTTCATAGCCATCCTTGATTTCACTGGATGTTGTATGACTCAGCAGCTCGGTTTCTACCGCTCCCGGTGCGATGGTTACCACTCGTACACTGTCGTCAGCCAGTTCTTCTCTTAGCGTTTCAGACAAACCATGCACTGCAAACTTGGTTCCACAATAGGCCATATGGTTTGGAAATCCCTTAATACCAGCCACCGAACTGATATTAATAATGGTTCCCCCTTTTCGGGCTTTCATCTGACGAGCAACGGCATAAATGCCATTCAGGACGCCTTTGATATTCACATCAACCATCGCATCCCACTCGGCAGGGTTCTGTTCGTCGGCATGCCCCAGCTGCATTAACCCTGCATTGTTGATAAGACAGTCCGTATCTCCGTAGCGGGACTCCGCCTCTTCGATGGCCAGCTTCAAGGCATCACGATCCGTTACATCCACTCGCCGGCAAAGTGCATCCGGAAGACCCAGAGCCTCCAGGCGCTCGACCCTTCTGGCCAGTAATAACAATGGATGCCCAAGTTGACTCATGGCCCTGGCAACCGCTTCACCGATACCAGAGCTGGCTCCGGTAATCACGACCAATGGCTTATTCATGGCGGGACTCCTGCGGGAGTTTATCCTGAGGTTTCAGTCCACCAGCGTGTGGTGAACCCGGGTATCTGTATTTAAAGAACAGATAGTTAGGGGGTGTTACCAACTGGCCATTCAACCAGTTGGTAACACCCCCTAAGATAGTTGATCTAAAAAGGCTTATTTATGAGGAAATAGCATGCATTGTTTGTGATTCGGTAACCTTCAACTTCATTACAGGCATCACTACATGCATCCTGCCTGTTGTGGCGTTATAATCCCCGCCTCCTGAGCCAGGGCTGTTCAATTAAGACCTGATGAGTCTTCCGGAAAAAGCACCCAAATCGGTTACCGGTTTATCGTTATTCGATTTGTGTCTTTAAACGTCATTTATCTGCTTTTTCCAGGAATATATACTTGACGCCTTCCATCAGGTATCCAACCGCATTTTTGATCGGCCGGCTCTTTAAAAGTCAGGCATTGCAGCAGGGAAACCAATGAGCGAACTGATACTGATTCTGGTCAGCGCCATACTGGTCAACAACTTTGTACTGGTCCAATTCCTTGGACTCTGCCCCTTTATGGGCGTTTCCAACAAACTGGAATCGGCCATGGGCATGTCAATGGCCACCACCTTTGTGCTCACACTGGCCTCTATCTGCAGCTATTTAACGTACAAGTACATCTTGCTGCCACTGAATCTGGAATTTCTGAAGACTATCTCATTCATTCTGGTAATTGCCGTGGTAGTGCAATTCACCGAGATGGTGGTGCGCAAAACCAGCCCGCTGCTGCATAAGGTGCTGGGCGTATTCCTGCCACTGATCACCACCAACTGTGCGGTACTTGGAGTTGCCCTGCTGAACACCAACCGTATGGACAGTTCACTGGTGGATTCGGCCACCTACGGTTTTGGAGCTGCGGCCGGCTTTTCCCTGGTACTGGTGCTGTTTTCTGCCATGCGTGAGCGCATCGCCGCTGCGGATGTACCAACACCATTCAGAGGGGCAGCCATTGGTATGATCAGCGCAGGCCTGATGTCACTGGCTTTTATGGGATTCACCGGGCTGATTAAACTGTGAGCGCAGGATTTCGAGCAATGATGAGAAATGCCAGACGACATAAAAAGCTGAAGGAGCGGTTGCGCTAGTCCATGGAAATTGTTCTTTACGCTATTGGAGCCCTTCTGGCTCTCGCCCTGATTTTCGGGGCCATTCTCGGTTTTGCTTCTATTCGCTTCAAGGTGGAAGGCAACCCGATTGTTGACCAGATTAACGAAATTCTGCCTCAGACCCAGTGCGGCCAGTGTGGCTATCCCGGCTGTCGCCCTTATGCGGAAGCCATTGCTAATGGTGATGCCATCAATAAGTGCCCTCCCGGTGGCCAGGCAACCATCAACACGCTGGCTGACTTGCTGGATGTCGAGCCTGAACCGCTGGATGCGGAACATGGGCAGGAGTCGGTCACGAAAGTTGCGTTTATTCGGGAAGCAGAGTGCATTGGCTGTACCAAGTGTATCCAGGCCTGTCCTGTGGATGCCATTCTTGGTGCCGCCAAGCAGATGCATACCGTGATTTCCGATGAGTGCACTGGCTGCGATCTCTGTGTTGAACCCTGCCCCGTTGACTGCATCGAAATGCGCCCTGTGGATATCACGGTCAGAACGTGGAGCTGGGAATTGCCGCAACCTAATCACGCAAAGGCTGGTTTGATTGCCACTGATCGCAGGGGGCTGACCGTATGAATGCAATAGCAAAAAGCCCAGCCCATCAACAAATAGACACGCAAAGCAACGTGATCGCAAGTTCTGAACGTAAAATCTGGCCGCTGACCGGTGGGGTCCACCCGGAAGAAAACAAGCATCAGTCAACCGGCAGCCCTGTCAGCGTTCCGCCTCTGCCCAAAACACTGGTTCTGCCATTGTCGCAGCACGCGGGAGCACCTGCTGATCCGGTTATCAGCGTTGGAGACAAAGTACTCAAAGGTCAAATGATTGCCAAAGCGTCCGGCTTTGTCAGCGCCGCTTTGCATGCGCCCACCTCAGGCATTATCACGGCCATTGAGAACCGCCCAATTCCTCACGCCTCAGGCATGTATGACCTGTGCATCATTCTGGACACCGATGGACAGGACCAATGGTGTGAATTGGCTCCAGTCGCGGATTATCGTCAGTTGTCGCCTTCTAAACTGGTAGAGAAAGTTCGTAATGCCGGTATCAGCGGCATGGGGGGCGCGGGTTTCCCAACGGCCATCAAACTGGCTCCCAACACAGCAGTCAACACGCTGATTCTCAATGGTACGGAGTGTGAGCCCTATATCACCGCTGACGACATGCTTATGCGCGAAAAGGCGGAAGCGGTTATTCAGGGAGCAGAAATCCTCCAATACATGCTTGGGGCCCAGGAGTGCCTGATCGGTATTGAAGACAATAAACCGGAAGCCATTGCCGCGATGCGAAAAGCAGCGACCGGAAAGAATATAGACATCGTCGTTTTTCCAACCATCTACCCTTCCGGTGGTGAAAAGCAGCTGATCCAGATCCTTACCGGTCATGAGGTGCCATCTGGAAAGCTGCCAGCAGATCTGGGTATGGTGGTCCAGAACGTGGGAACCGCCGTTGCGGTCAAAGAAGCCATTCTCGAAGGCAAGCCGCTGATCTCTCGCATCACCACGCTCACCGGCGATGCACTGGCAGCGCCGCAAAATGTAGACGCATTAATCGGTACACTGGCGGAAGACCTGCTGCACTACGCTGCGCTGAAAGAGGCCGAGCTAGCGACACTGGTGTTTGGCGGCCCCATGATGGGCTTCAGTGTGGACCGCCTGGATATCCCGGTGATCAAAACATCAAACTGCCTGATTGCCGCGACTCAGGATGAGTTTCCAGACGCACCGGATGCCCAGGCCTGTATCCGTTGTGGGCATTGTGCAGAAGCGTGTCCATCGTCATTGCTGCCTCAACAGCTTTACTGGCATGCCAAGGCTGAGAACCATGAGCAGCTTATGCACCACAATCTGTTTGACTGCATCGAGTGTGGTGCCTGCTCCTTCGTCTGCCCCTCGTCTATTCCACTGGTTCAGTATTACCGGGCATCCAAAGGAGCTATTCGAACCCAGGAAGCCAAGCACGCCAAATCCGAGCGCTCTAAACAGCGCTACGAAGATCGCCTGGCCCGACTGGAACAGGAAAAAGCAGAGAAAGAAGCCAAACGTAAAGCCAATGCCGAGCGGGCTGCAAAACTGAAGGCCGCCAAGGCAGCAGAAAACACCGAGAGCGATGCCAAAGTAGAAGAAGACCCAATTCAAGCCGCCATCGCCCGGGCAAAAGCACGCAAGGCAGCTGCTGCAGGGTCCTCGGAGTCTACACCTGCCAGACAAGAGTCTTCAGCGGGAAATAGAAAGCCTTCAGCGCCCAATCAGCAGCTTTCCGCCAAACAGAAAGAACTGAAAGTTCAGCTATCCATGGCCAAAGCCCAGGCCAAAAAGACGGAAAGAGCGCTTGCGGCTGCCGAAGCCTCTGGCAATGGGGATATTGAACAGCTGAAGTCTAACCTTCAGATGTTGAATGATCAGGTCGCCAAGCTTCAGCAGTCATTTGACGAAAGCGCTCAATCTGATACTGCTAATGGCAGTAATACAGACAAACCCGCCAAATCAGCCAAACCGGTACTCTCTGACGATGAGAAGAAACGCAAAGTTGAGTTGGCCATGGCCAAAGCTGCTTTGAAAAAAGCAGAACGAGCACTGGCAGAAGCGGTTGAAAGCAACAATGAAAGTACTGAGTCTCTTCAGCAAACCGTCGATGAGTGTCAGGCGAAAATCAAGAGCCTTGAAGTCACTATTTCAGTCCCTCCGGCAGAAACGGCGATACCCCCTTCCGCTGATGCAAAACCATCGGCAAAAAAGGCCAAAGCTCCGTTAAGCGACGAAGCCAAGAAGCTGAAAATCGAGTCGGCTATGGCCAATGCAGCCGTTAAAAAGCTTCAGCGAGCCATCACCAGTGCCAGTGACGATGAGCTGGAGACACTGAAACAGCAACTGGTGGAAGCCCAGCAAAAAGCAGCTGAAATGCAGCAGGCGCTGGATAATTTTACCAACGGCGCTGTAGCCGAAGGAGCAGTAAAGCCTTCAGCCAGCGAAACACCCTCTGCAGAGGTAAGTCCGTCCGCTAAAAAGACCAAAGCCCCATTAAGCGATGAAGCCAAGAAGCTGAAAATCGAGTCGGCCATGGCCAATGCTGCGGTGAAAAAGCTTCAGCGAGCGATCGCCAGTGCCGGTGGAGATGAACTGGATACGCTGAAACAACAGCTGGCAGAAGCAGAACAAAAGGCGGCGGACATGAAACAGGCTCTGGAGACACTTTCATGACCAGCAGCCTTAAGCTAAATAAGCACGAGAAAGACACACAAGAGCGGAATCGTTGAATGGCTTTGATTAACAGCAGATCATCCATCAGCCAGAGGGGAAGAGAGACCTCACCCCACACGCTGGGACAAAACAGCACTCAGCGAGTCATGAGCCTGGTGATCATGGCCACCATCCCCGGCCTGATCGTACAAACGGTCTTTTTTGGCTGGGGCACACTGATCAATGTTCTCTGGTGTTCCCTGATCGCAATGGGCTGTGAAGCGGCAGTGGTATCACTGCGCAAACGGTCCGTGAGCTTCTATTTGAGTGATTGCAGCGCCCTGGTAACCGGTTTACTGCTGGGGCTGGCATTACCACCTTTTGCTCCCTGGTGGCTGTCACTGGTCGCTGTATCCTTCGGTATGGTCATCGGCAAACACCTCTATGGAGGCCTGGGTCAGAACCCCTTTAACCCGGCCATGCTGGGCTATGTTCTGGTACTGATTTCGTTTCCACAGGAGATGACCACCTGGCTGCCACCACTGGGGCTGGAAGGCCATAACAACAGTCTGACCGATGCACTGTTCACCATTTTCCCCCTGGGGCAGGGTGTCAGTGTTGATGCCATCAGTATGGCCACCCCACTGGATGTGTTGAGGGAAAACAAAAGTCTGACCATCAATGAGCTGTGGGAAGCCAACCCGGTATTTGATGGACTGGCCGGTCGTGGCTGGATGTGGGTTAACCTGGCCTACCTGGCCGGCGGTGTCTTTCTTATCTGGCGAAAAGTATTCACCTGGCATGCTCCGATGGGGATGCTGGCAGCGATTGCCGTTATGGCTACCCTCTTCTGGAGTGGTACCGGGTCAGACAGTCATGGTTCCCCACTGTTCCACCTGCTCAGTGGTGCCACCATGCTGGGTGCATTTTTCATCATTACGGATCCGGTCAGCGGTGCAACCAGTAACCGTGGACGCCTGATTTTTGGTGCAGGTGTCGGCGTGATGGTGTACATGATCCGAGCCTGGGGTGGTTACCCGGACGGTGTCGCCTTTGCGACGTTGCTGATGAATATGGCAGCCCCCACCATCGACTATTACACCCAGCCACGCACGTATGGCCATCGCAAGGCCAATAAAGGCCTGCCAAAGAAGGACTGAATCATGAGTGACGGCCAGATTCCTTTAAAAGACACAACCGACAGCAAGGCCACCGGCGGGAATGGTCTGCTTCAGAGCATTTTTCACAATAGCCTGGGCCTTGGCCTGTTTGCCGTATTTACCGTAGGCCTTATTTCCGTTACCTGGATCATGACTCAGGAGCGAATAGAAACACAGGTTCGTGCCTATGAAGCCAAAGCACTGATGGAGATTTTACCGGCAGACACTCACGACAATGTGCTTGTTGATTCCAAAATTGTTCTGGAGCCATCCCGTTTGCTCTCAAGCCAGGATCAACGCGAAGCCTATATTGCCCTGAATGATGGGGAGGTCTCTGCTGTCATTCTGCCCGTCACCGCACCTGACGGTTATAGCGGGCGAATTGAGCTTCTGGTTGGCATCAACCGCAATGGCACACTGGCAGGCGTCAGGGCCATTACTCACAAAGAGACTCCGGGGCTAGGCGACAAGATCAACACCAATGTCACTGACTGGATTCTCGACTTTGCCGGCAAATCGTTGAGCAACCCTGCAGCCCAAGGCTGGGGCGTGAAAAAAGACGGCGGTGAATTTGATCAGTTTACCGGTGCCACAATAACCCCTAGAGCAGTTGTTGCCGCGGTTTACCGTGCACTCCAATACTTTGAGGCAAATCGCAATCTATTGCTGGATCCGCTCAAGATGACCGGAGTCCGCGAGGAGATTCAAAATGACAAATGAAACATCTCCCACAAGTCAGGCCGCAAAGATTGCCCTGGACGGTCTCTGGAAAAACAACCCGGCACTGGTCCAGCTGTTAGGCCTGTGTCCGCTGCTGGGGGTTTCCAGCAGCGTAGTCAATGCGCTTGGCCTGGGTATAGCCACCATGCTGGTTGTCATGGGCTCCAACGTTGCTGTCTCTCTTATACGGCACCAGGTTACAGATGCCATTCGCCTGCCGGTGTTTGTGATGATTATTGCGTCATTCACCACCTGTATCGAACTGCTGATGCAGGCCTACACTTATGAGCTTTATCGAATACTGGGTATTTTTATTCCGTTGATTGTGACCAACTGCATTATTCTGGGTCGAGCCGATGCCTTTGCCTCCAGAAACCCATTACTACCAGCCGCTTTTGATGGTTTGATGATGGGCACCGGCTTTGCTGTGATTCTGGTATTGCTGGGCGCTCTGCGGGAGCTGATTGGTCAGGGCACCCTGTTCTCCGGCATGGACCTGCTGCTGGGATCTGTTGCGGCTGACTGGACCATTACAGTGATTCCCAACTATAAGCAGTTCCTCTTTGCCATTCTGCCTCCCGGCGCCTTTGTCTTTATGGGCTTTCTGATTGCGATTAAAAATATTATTGATCGTCGCCTGGAAGAGAGAAGGAAAAATAGGGAGCCAGTAACACCAAAAGGAACCAAGCGGGTAAGGGTTACAGGTAATGTTTAGTAACTCTTAAAGCCTGTTTAGGAACTTTTTCCCTGAACACCTGTCTGTTAAATCAAATCCGCCTGCATCAGTAGAGCTATTTTGATTTAACAGGTACAGGCATTCGTTATACCAGAGGAAAAAGTTCTACAATGCTTACCACTTCTTTGCCTACGGCCCCACTTCCACAGTCTCCTACAGTATCAACAGGCTCAGAGAAAACCGGTGAAGACTGTAAAACAAGCACATTAACCAAGCCTTCGGAACTGACGCCATTCCAAAAGTGCATTCTGGCCAGTCAGTCCTTTATTCTGAACTCAGTTCAGCTTTACAGGGTTATGAACGATGTCTTCGGAAAAACTCAGCCTGAAGCCCTGCAATGGATACCGGAAGATTTTTACGCGCTGCCAGAGCTGGAAAAGTCTGAACGCCTAACTGACATTGTTAAGCAACTTGATGTCGGTTTCCACAAAAGTCCCATTCACAGAGAAGAGCAAGGAAAAATAGTAGAACGCTGGGAGGCCAGTGAACAAATTACAGCAATTGGAAACCTGAGTGAAACATCAAGAGGACAGCTGAGATCAGCACTTGAATCCTTAAAACTTTCTGAGGTAGAACCCCTGGAATTTACCGAGCAAACAACTCTTATTTTTCCAGGTGCCGCCATTCCCAGAATGCATCTTCGTCCTGAGTTCGCTATTACCCAGAACAGTGATAATAAATCTCCCGCACACCTGATTTGCACTGGTTCTTCAAGGCCTTTGAAGGATATCGATCAGCTTCAGAACCCTGAAAACAACCAAAAGCTGCATAAGCGTATAAGTGAGCTTGTCGAACAGTTTAAGAGTGACCTCGAGCACTCTGCAACAGAAGCTCATGCTCAAATGGCCCTTATGGATATGCTCCGCACTGATAACCCGGATTGTTTTCTAAACAAACAAACAGTGTATGTAACTTATACCGGAGACATTCACTACTATAAGCAGTCTCTACAGGAAAATGGCGAATATACGCTGGACAGAGATAATATCTGCGAAGGTAGGCCAAACACCGAAGCAACGATGGTGTCTGTATTAAATGCGTTAGAACAACTGCCTGTAAGTAATTTTGGTGATATCGTTATAGTCAGCAACAAGCCTCACACACCCGCTCAGAAACTTGCAACCCAACGTGCAGTTGCCAATAGATCTGAAAACTGTTGCTGTAACCCGATCACTATCCGTGCCTGCGGTGATCAGGCGTCCCTCGAGAGTCCAAAGGATCTATTCCTTGCAATCGACTCTGTCAGAAAGTCGACTCAGTTGTTAAACCCTAATTATCATGTAACAACCAATTGGGCTGGAGATCCGGAATGCAAACTGTTTAAATCTGAACACCCAGGTGAATGGGAGTTGGTTAAGCCTGAGCCTGTGCCCTCCCCTGAACGGCTGATTTAAAGACTTATATTTTACTTTCTTCTGCCAGAAAGAATCTGGTAGATACAAATGTGAAGCTGAAACTGTTTGTCAGGAAAAATCTGCAACGCAGCAGTCTATTTGAATATTAGGTATTGAAAGCCTCTGGGGTTGAAACCACGGAATCCTGCAATACAAAATCAAGAGCAAAGCGGGCTGATCAATGCTGCTCTGAATAAATAGTCCGAAGCAACTCTCTGAGTATCGCACTACTCATGAGTGACAAATCATAGAAAGCAAACAGTGGACGCTTCACAGGCAATTGATGTCATCTTGACACCGCTGCGATCATCCATGCTTATTGAATGTTTGATTTAACGTGAGCAAGAATCATGAAAACCCGGAATAAACAGAATATAAAGCGAACTTTCTTTGATGTGATGCTTGTGAACTACTGAATGACTTTAGCAAGACTCAGTAATTGAGACTTAACCAGTAAACCTGCATCTTTAACTGCATTGATGTTCACCGCAAAGCGGACTTTATCATCTTCCGTATAAAGTCCAACCATACCACCATCCCGGGCAAACTCTTCACTGTCACCAATGGTCAATACCGGCCACTCTTTCAAATTTCTCAACACACTTTTGGTATCACGCTCATCCAGGTTACGAATATAAAGTGCATCACAGTTGTTTTTATAATCAACTCCCAGATTCTGGTGATTCACATTAAACTTACTGTCTTTTCCTGCCTGTTTGACGATTCCATCTAACATTTCCGAAAGCTCACTGGAACCAAGAGTGCAAATCTTAAGGATGGAAGGTTTTTCCGGCCATACGACAAAGTGAGTGATTTTATAGGCAACAACTGCCTTAATCCGCCCCTCATCTACTTTTGGGGCGGATAGAGAAAGCTCTGATACCAGCATCAGCGCTAAACAGTAACAATACCAGTAAGGTCTCAAGGTCATTCCCGGTTTCCTGCCTTTCTCTACCGCTGACCTAGAATTTCCACTGAACTTGTGCGTACCAGGACTCCTCAATTTCAGTCGCAACAAGTCCCGTAAAATACTCATTGAATTCCAGTCTTGATGATTCAAAAATATTTTTCCCTATCAGGGAAAATTCCAGCTCATCGTTAAACTGGTGAGCAAGCTGCATATCCAACGCGGTATAGGCATCAACATCTGCACTCTTATTTTCACCAACGTAGCGCACCCAGGTATCCAACCTCCAGTTATTGGAAAGATCCATCATAGAGCGTACGTTGGCAGAAATCTTGGCACTCAGCCCTTCAACCAGTAGCTCTGTCTGTCGGCTGAAATCCTGATCTTCAAGACGGCTTGCATCAACCTGTAACAGAGTGAGGTCAGACTTTATCCTCCACCAATCTCTTGCGGCCCAGTCCAGTGCCAGCTCAAGACCATAGGTTGTTGCATTCAGTCCATTTTCCAAAGTTGCTGGAAGGAAATAATACGTTGGCGGCAGTGCATTTTCTGCACACACACCGGTATTAAGGGTTGTCCCATCAGGACAGACACTGCTGCTAACCAGACTATGCAGTCCTCGGTATTCATTTACAAACGCAGCCAAGTCTACACTCAGTGCAGCTGTTACTTGCTGACGAATACCAAACTCAAAAGCGGTCAGCTTTTCTGAGTCCAATTCCTGATTACGCCCAAGACTGAGGTAAGTGTTAGGAGGAAGTGGTAAGGAAGGATCATCAATCAGGTAAACGCCACTCACATTTGCCTTGCGTTCGGACATTGAAGGTGTTCTCACCGCTTTAGACACCTTTGCCCAGGCCGTGGTGCGATCATTCATTTTCCATGCAATACTGGCATTGGGCTGAAATGCGTAGCCAGTATCGGTATGGTGCTCAAGGCGAGAGCTTAACGTTAGGTGCCAGTCAGGGTTTAACTGAATTTCATCCTGAATAAACGCACTGTACAGTTGCTCGACAGGCTTTTCTTCATCGACGAAAACAAAGTTCATTTCCTTAATTTCGTACCAACTTGATCGGTAGCCGAGCCCCCAGACTATTTCCTGTTTATCAGACCATTGAAAACGGTGCTGTGTCTCTATATCAATCGTGTCTCTGGCAGCAGCAATTCGATAATCGGTATTTTCATAACGGTCGTAATAGCCTTTCAGTGTAAAATCACCTTTATCACTGGTTTTCCGTTGCCAGCTGCCAATAATATGACCACCTCGCTGCATTTTTTCTTTATCGGTCAACAAAACCTTCGCTGACTGATCACTATCAAAAATAAATAAATGGGGCTGAACCTTACCATCAAAAATAGCGGCATCAATGGATAAAAAATCATCTTCAGTCTTTTGCCACTCGGCCTTGAAACCCGCACGATTGATGTACCAGTCATCAGAAGCATCACTGCCATCACTGTTTAAAAAACCATCACGCCGGAAAACCTTGAAGAAAGAACGATAATGAGCATCTTCTGAGAGATGCCCTCCATAGCGGTAACTGCCATAGTATCTCTCAGCGGTACCGACTCCCAACGTGAGAAGACGGCCCTGCGTCTCACTTGCTGGCTTGGTAATAATATTTATCACGCCATTTACAGCATTCGCCCCCCAAAGAGCAGCCCCAGGGCCTTTGATAACTTCTATCCGATCAATATCTTCAATCAGAGTATCCTGGACATCCCAGTTAACCCCTGAATATTCAGGGGTGTACAACGTTCGCCCATCCATCATCACCAGCAGCTTATTAGCAAAGACATAGTTAGACCCACGAGCACTGATTGACCAGGTATTACTGTTCATCTGGGCAACCTGAACTCCCGGTACCATCCTGAGGGCATCTGGAATGGTTTTTGCCCCTGAGCGGCGGATATCTTCCTGAGTGACCACATAAACCGCGGCAGCGGAATCCATCAGTCGCTGCTTTTTTCTGGAAACCGAAGTGACCTCGAGGGTCATCACCTCTTCAAGGCTCAGCGACAACAGCTCTTCATTGGAGAGCTCATCACCGGAAAAATCGTCTGTTACCAGTTCAGCCAGTAACGAAGGGGCTGAGAGAGTTAAAGTCGCTGCCAGCAGCGCTGAAGTTACCTGAGGTTTCACATTCCGCTCCCTGGAAAGTTCACCAAGTTTTCCATTTATATACCCAGTAGGTATCCCAAAAATAGGCTTATCCTGCATATGAGTCGGCCATATTCCCTGAACCATAACCTTGTTCACAGCATTTACCTGTTAGAAAATGGCCTCGAACTCAGATAAGGATGTTTTCCCTTGCGCAAAGATACCCAACTCACCCGCCAGAAACTGGTTGATGCCGCTGAAACGCTGTTTGCCGAGAAAGGTCTGGAAAGCACCAGTCTGTTTGATGTTCTAAAAGCCTCTGGCGTCAAAAACCGGAGCGCCCTTCAATACCACTTCAAAGATAAAGCAGGGTTGATTAATGCTGTTCTGAACAAACATTCCGGGGTCATCGCTGAATACCGTTCCACCCTCATTGATCAGCTGCAGAAAGAGGAGCACTGGACACTGCATCAGGCCGTGGATGTTATCGTGGCACCACTGGCCGAGAAATTGAGCCCGGAGTCCGGAGGTAGAGAATTTTTAAAGATTCACAGTCAACTGATGGTTTCAGAACAATACAGCCAGCTGCGTCTGCAACGTCCAGAACTTCGAGCTGAAGCCAGGCGCATACAGTCACTGCTGGCGCCTTTTGTAAAAGATATCTCTGAACAGTCAATCCACGCCCGGTTCGCCCTGATCGACTGCCTGCTGATTCATGGCCTTGCCCGTTATTTCTATACAGAGGAAGAAGTTAGCCGGCAGTTTTTTCACCAGACACTGGTGCAAAGTATTGTGGACATTATTTCCCAACCTGAGCCTCAAATTTAATAACATTTGATTAAATCGACCGAGATGCTTATGATCCCTGATTAATAACACGTGATTAATCAGCAGATACCTGCTGCCCGGGAGCCTGTTGGGCTTAAGCGTTCGTAACGAGGATTACAAGAAATTGAGGATAAAAGTTTCTGACTCTGAGGAGAATAGCGGGGCTATTTGACGATGAGTCAGGTGTTTTTAGTCCAATTTATCGCAACCGCAGTAGGACAGTCTTAAACCCGACAGGCTCCAGGATAACAACAATAAGAGACCAGCAGTCATGAGCAGCACCCATTATCGTACCTGTCATCTGTGCGAAACCATGTGTGGTATCGCCGTGGAATACGAGGGGGATAAAATTCTCTCCATCAAAGGTGACCCTAATGATGTCCTGAGTGAAGGAAATATCTGTGCAAAAGCGACCGGGCTGCAGGACGTTCATACCGACCCGGATCGTTTAAAACAGCCTCTCAGGAAGGTCAATGGCGAATGGCAGGAGGTGTCATGGGAAGAAGCCCTGGATTACGCTGCTGAACAGGTGGTAAACACGCAAAGTCAGTATGGAAAAGACGCCGTTGGTTCCTATTGTGGGCGGAGTACTGCCCATAATGTTGGAGCTCTGCTGGGGGTAGCACCTTTAAGAAAAATCCTGGGTTCAAAAAACATCTACACCGGCTCCACCGTTGACCAGATGCCTCATAACTTCGTCTGGCACTTTATGCTTGGTCATCAGTTTTTCGGTACGGTACCGGATCTTAACCGTACTCATTATTACCTAATGCTGGGAACCAACCCCAAAGTGTCCAATGGTGCCATGATGTCAACCGGTGCCAACCCTCAACGTAAGTTTGTTGATATCCATAATCGGGGAGGGAAAACGGTACTGATGGATCCACGGAGGAATGAGTCTGTATCGCATGTCAGTGAACATCATTTTATCCGTCCGAATACCGATGCCCTGTTCCTGATAGGGCTTATCAAAACCATCTTTGCCAAAGGTCTGGCAACACCAGGCAGACTTGGCCCTCATATCAAAGGCTGGGAAATTACTGAACACCTGTTTGATGATTTTGAACTCACCGATATTGCCGAGGTAACAGGAGTCCCCGTAGATGTGATTGAAAGACTGGCTGTGGAATTTGCCACTGCAGAATCGGCCATCTGCTATGGTCGTACCGGGGTATCCATGGTGGAGTTCGGCGGGCTTTGCCAGTGGCTGATGCAGGTTGTTAATGTGATTACCGGTAATATGGATGAGCCTGGTGGCATGATGTTCCCAAATACCGCCATTGACTCCCTATCCCTGTCAGAAAGCAGTTGGGACCGCTACCGCAGCCGGGTCAGTGGACGGCCAGAGTTCAGCAGTGAGCTGCCGCTGTGTGTACTGGCTGAAGAAATAACAACACCTGGAGAAGGCCAGATACGGGGACTAATTGCTATTGGAGGTAATCCTGCCCTTTCCATGGCCAATGGCAAAGGGCTTGAGGAAGCATTTGACCAGCTGGATTTCATGGTATCCATCGACCCCTATCTGAATGAAACCACTCGCCATGCGGACGTTATCCTTCCCCCGGTAGGTCCTTTTGAAAAAAGTCATTACGACATGTATTACCATCTGTACGATACGATCAACTGGGCCAAATACTCTCCTCGACTGTTTAAACCAGACGGTGAAGGCTATACCGACTTCGAAATACTCCGTAAACTCTTTTCAAGAATCCTGAAGCTAAGGGCTGGTAACCCTATTTCAAAAGCATTCGTCAATACCGCGACCAGCCTGGTCAAAAAAGTCATTACTCCGGAAAGGATCATTGATCTTGGCCTTCGTTTCGGCCCTTATGGGCCAGGTTTAAATCCATTAAAGAAAGATGCACTGACACTGCAGAAACTTAAAGACAACCCTGGTGGTGTATTTCTGGGAGACCTTGAACGCTGCCTGCCTGAAAGACTGTTTACCAAAGATAAGAAAATTGATCTTGCCCCGGAGATTCTGGTCAGCGATTTACCCAGACTGAAAGCCCGGTTTATTGACCCGCTGAAACAGGGCTCCTCCAAAGACAGCTCCGAATACGACCTGATGATTATCAGTCGGCTTACCAGCCGGACTCTGGGCTGGATGCACAACAGCCATCGACTGGTTAAAGGAAAATCGGTATGCCATTTACTGATCCACCCGGAAGACGCTGCAAACCGGGGGATCACTCAGGAAAGTACAGTATCCGTCAGCTCTGTTGTTGGTTCCATTGAACTTCCCGTAGAGATCACTGAAAACATTATGCCTGGTGTCGTCTGTATGCCTCATGCCTGGGGACATAACCGGCCAGGCACCCGAATCACGGTTGCTGAAGCCCATGCCGGTGTCAGCTTGAATGACATCACCAATGAAAAAGTGATCGATGAGCTGACCGGTAATGCGGTGGTTCATGGAATTCCAGTGAAAGTCGAAGTCACCAGGTTGGCCACGGCCTGAGTAAATGAACAACAGAGTTCACAAAGTGCACAAAGGTTTTCTTTTGCGAGCTTTTTGCGCCCTGTAATGGCAAAAAATTAAAACAAAAAAGAAGAAAGCATTATGAAGTTCTCCAAAACAAAAATTGCTTTGGGCATTGCTGCATTCACAGCTATCTCAACGTTCTCCTATTTAAAAGCAACCGAAAATGAAGTGCCTGTTGAGCTGGGTGCTCCGGCAGTCGCTCAACCCATGCCTAGCGCCTTACAACCTGATCATCCCTGGCTGGCTGAATCCCAGCGCAGTAGTATGCACGGCGGATCTTACAACCGGAACATCACAGATTATCCAGGTCCCCTGGGGGAAAATACTCAGGCCATTCATCGCAACTTCAGCTCCATCGTTGGCGTCGCCCCCAATATCGCCTTTGATGCCAAAGGCCGCCTGATTACTGTCAGTATCAAACTGACCGGCGTGGAACTGCACCTCTTGAACCCCGATACTCTGGAAACCATCGCCCAATACGATATGCCGATGAAAACGTCCGGGGACAACAGTGGTGGTGGTTACTTCCACCTTGATCACAAGGATCGACCTATTCTCGCGCCAGCAGATAACACCATTAAAATTCTGGAACTGGATGAATCTGGCGACCAGCCACAATGGGTCGTCGCTGAAGAATACGACATCACCGGTGTTATGCCTGAAGACAGCAACATCCATGATGTCATGCCAGACTGGGAAAGAAACCTCTGGTTTGTTACCAGTAACGGCTATACCGGTTACCGGGATCAGAAAACCGGAGAATTCCATACCTACCAAATGGAAGGTGTCGACGAGGTTATTCAAAACTCCTTCGCAGTGGATCAAGAAGGTGTCTACATCGTTTCAACCCACGCCCTTTATCAATTCAAGATTGATACTGAAAGTGGCAAACCCTACTGGAGCTGGCGCATGCCCTATGACCGGGGTGAAGCCCAGAAACCAGGTACCCTTTCTTTTGGATCAGGAACCTCTCCTACACTGATTGGTGATGATCTGGTCACCATTGCTGATGATGGTTCTCCCTCAACTCACCTGATGGTTTATCGTCGCAATTCCGACATTGAGGGAAACCGGGAAGTATGCAAAGTTCCTTTGTTCAAGCCCGGAGAAAGTGCGACTGAAAACTCCATCCTGGTATACGGTAATGCCATGGTTGTACAAAACGACTATGGACATGTTTATTCCGGTAATGCCCTGGAAACCTCTCCGGGCGTCATGCGTATTGATGTACGGAAAGATCGCAGCGGCTGTGATGTGACCTGGAACTCCGAGCTTCTCTCACAATCCCTGCCAATTCTGTCTACTGACAATGGCATACTCTATTTCTACACCTTCAAAAAACAGAATGATAACGACCGTTTAGGAGGCTGGTACCTGACGGCGGTAGATTTTGATACCGGAGAAGAGAAATTTGATCGGCTGATCGGTACAGGCAGTGGCGGAATTACCGATACTTTATCCAGTGTTACTGCACCTGTCGTTTTGGGACCCAATGGTGCCGCTTATGTGGGGATCAGAACAGGGGTTGTTGCAGCTGTAGATCAAAAAGAGATCTAATATCCTAAAATCCCAGGGCCAATCAATGGCTCTGGGGATTGGGGTGATAATATCTACTCATTTGGTCATTCTAATGCAGATTTTTTATCGCCCAGACGAAAAACACTCATTAAGCTTTCTAAGTATGCAGATAATGCGATTACAAGCCCTACATTATTTACTATTTAATAGGAGCTTAATGAGTGAGAAGCATAATATTATTGGTCGTTCCTGATAAATTGAACAACAGGTAATGGAATAGGAGTTGAGTACCATATCCGACCTGATGTGGAAAAGAAGCCTGTACCCATCATTAACCCTCGCTCTTCATCATAAAAAGCTGTCATACCACCTTTTGAAGCAGGGTATGATTTATCCCATTTCAGAATCAGCTCATTGCCCTGGCAATTAAATTCCGAAGGTGAAATATCAAAGGTCTGCGTATCACCTAATGAAGCAACAACTTTACCTGTCTGCAGTTTGTTTTCCGGTTCAGAAACATGAATCGTTAATGTAATGGAGCCCTGCGATGGGTCAATCACTTCCCCAAAATAAATTCCTGTAGGAATCTTGCAAACTTCACCCAATTGACCAGAAGAGGATGGCAGGCCAATTGCATTAAGGGGGTAAGTTGAGTAATTGCTGATAAAAGGACTTATTGACATCCCGTTTAATCCAACAGCAAGAGGCAACGTGAAGTCATATAAATGCTCTTTAAATAGATACTTTTTCAAAACATCCAACCAGACTTCCGCTCCTGTACCGGCCATCCTAGAGCCGAAAATACCGTCAGCCCAAGCAAGGAATTGATCTGCTTCATCAGCATACATCAAGCCGCTATAAAAATTCTTAAAATGACTCTGGTATTTATATACATACCAACCGGTATAGATCAACGCAGCTGTTGAAGCAATAAAGACCCCATTCTTAATACTCCAACGTGTCCAAGTTGGATCTCCAACGTAGGAGCCTGAGACCTGAAGGTTCGACAGTGACCGGTTCCAAACGAGAGACAGATCTAATGAGTGCCCAGAGTCACTGGTTGAGATATCAATAGTGTTGCCGTGACAAGAGATATTCGATGTCTTGCTGTCCAGCCACGCTTCATAGAGAACAGGAGATTGATGAACATGAGCATCGGTAGATAATCGATAGGAACCCTGTACTTCCCCAAGGGAGTTCACAGCAATATTCAAGGCATCAAAACCGGCCCCCAGCTGCTCGGCTTTGTATAATCCGGCAGGTACAGTGCATGATGATTTGACCGAGCTAAAAGGCCAAGCATAAGAAGGCACGGCGTTCACACTCAACATGGCCACACAACAGAGCGCAAACCGTCTAACCAACAAACAAGGACTGGAAAAAATCTCCATTAATATCAGCCTGCTAAATATAATTGAGGGAATAAGCCAAGAAGCTGAGTAACTGTAAGGATACTTATCGGACTCACGCTCCACTTAAAACGTTTAGTCAACACAATGATAAAAAAGTTCCCTGATTGTCACTTACCGCCAAAATCAAGCGAGCCTCTTTGCTCCCAAATAATAGTAAATAGCCATAATGCTCTTTAAATTTATTTAAAAAACATTATTTAATGCCAGATCTTCAGGAATGGAGTTCCGGGATACTTTCATATTATTTTTTTGTATTTATTAAAGCCAACCGATTGAAACCACGAAAAATTTCTCAAAGATTGGTTTTACACCATAGGTCAGAATAGGAATAGCAACAAAGCATCTTAGTGCTAAGCATTTATAATGGAGTTGGCTGAATAAATGAGGGTATTTTTAAACGTTTGCAGAATTCGCAAATTATTGAAGGTTAACAAAAAAAGTAAAACCTGTTTTTTTATAGTTATACGCCATGTGCGACTTTTAGGTTTGCATAAGGAGACATGACTGATCCTGCTTTCTGCTATTAAAAGCAGTAGAAAGCAAAGAAGGTTTCAGTCATGCCCGTTGAAGAGTTTATCACTACAGTCTACTGCTTGATCGACGATTTGGTAAAAGAGCTTTTTCCTGTACCACTGCGACTTCGAGGGTTTCCACCAAAGCTCACTGATAGTGAAGCGATCACCATGGAAGTTGTCGGTGAATGGCTTGGGCATCATAAGGACACTGAGATTTGGAAGTATTTTACCCGACACTGGCGACACCTGTTTCCTGACATTCCTTCACGCTCGGCATTTGTCAAACAGGCCGCCAACTTATGGCATGTGAAACAACGACTGCAAATTCGTATAGTCCAGATGATGCATGCAGATAATGCAGATATCCATTTAATCGATGGTTTTCCGATTGATGTTGTCGTCAGAACCCGTGCACCACAGAGCCGTATCTTTAAAGCTGAGGCTGGTTATGGTTACTGCGCTTCCAAGGACAAGAAGTTCTATGGCTTTCAGGGGCATTTGCTGGTTGAAGCACGAGGGATTCCTGTGGGTTTTACTCTGACCGCAGCGAACGTAGATGAGCGTGATGCAGCCTATGACATGCTCGAGACCATTTCTGGCCTCTTGCTTGGCGATAAGGGCTATATAAGGCCTGAGTTTAAAGCTGATTGTCAGGAATTAGGTATTGATCTTCAGACGCCACTGAGAAAAAACATGCAAGATGAACGTCCGAAGTCGTTTGTAAAGCTGGTATTACGGGTACGACGGAGAATAGAAACAGTGATAGGTCAATTGACAGAGCGCTTTGAAATAGAAAAGTGCCATTGTTGAGATAGATGGCATATGACATCACGTATCGCTCGGAAGTTACTGGCACATAATAT
Source organism: Endozoicomonas sp. (assembly GCF_965196975.1). Taxonomy (NCBI): domain Bacteria; kingdom Pseudomonadati; phylum Pseudomonadota; class Gammaproteobacteria; order Oceanospirillales; family Endozoicomonadaceae; genus Endozoicomonas; species Endozoicomonas sp. Next base: position 47,054 of record NZ_OZ239981.1, on the reverse strand, counting down.
TGGTTCTTATCTGAATATAATTGCTGGTCGTCCTGCAATACAGTTTGAGAACCTTATTTCCGAAGATTAAAAAACGGAAAGCAAATAATTGCGTGATTTTGAAGATACAACTTGGACTTACCATCATGCTAGCCCGGATATTTCATAAACGTGCTCCCGTTCTCGCTTGTCCTTTGCCGCCCTAAGGGAGTTTTGCTCGGTCGACCGTACTCCCCGGTACGGCACTCCCTCACAAAATCCCTTAGGGCGACAAAGTCCTGCCCGAGATTCGGGGCAGTTTATGAAATATCCGGGCTAGTAATTTGAGATAGTTTCAGACAAAGTCGCACATCGCGTAGTTATATAAGCCGAATAATGGTGAATCACGTCAGAGATCTGCAACAACAGTCTTATTTGTTATTGAATCAATTGATCTCATCTTAGCTAATCTCTCCAGCCAGAGCTCAGGATGAGCCCTGGCTATTAAACAATTACAATCCTCTCCACTACAAAATCCAGATCTTTATCCCCCCTGCCACTTAGGTTAACCAGAATGCTCTGCGCTGGTGATAACTCTTTGGCCAGCTTCATGGCATAAGCAACGGCATGAGCACTTTCCAGAGCAGGAATAATGCCTTCTTTACGCGACAAGGTCATGAATGCATCAAGGCACTCCTGATCGGTAGCACTTTGGTATTCCACGCGACCAATATCTTTCAGATAGCTGTGTTGAGGACCAACACCGGGGTAATCAAGGCCTGATGCAATCGAGTGAACGGGTAACGGCTCCCCTTCATCATCCTGAAGTACATAGCATTTGAAACCGTGAATCGCCCCCGGTTTGCCCAATGTCATGGTTGCTGCATGCTCACCTGTTTCAAGGCCCTTACCGGCAGGTTCAACACCGATAATATTGACATCCGGATCATTCAGAAAAGCGGTAAACAAGCCAATGGCATTACTGCCACCACCCACACAGGCCATCACATAGTCTGGTAGACGGCCTTCCATTTCCTGAAACTGATCTCTCGCCTCTTCACCAATAATTTGCTGAAAGTCACGTACCATCATGGGGAAAGGGTGAGGGCCAACCACCGAGCCAATGGCATAAAGCTGGCTTTCAGGATCAGAAAGGTAAGCCTGAAAAGCACTGTCCACAGCGTCTTTCAGTGTACGGGTTCCAAACGTTACCGGAACCACCCTACAGCCCAGTACCTTCATTCGCGTCACATTGGGCGCCTCTTTTTCAATATCAATCTGCCCCATATGGATCTCACATTCGATCCCCACCAGGGCGCAGGCCGTTGCCATGGCTACACCGTGTTGCCCAGCCCCCGTTTCGGCAACCACTTTTTTCTTACCCATGTATTTGGCCAGCAGTGCTTCACCAATGGCATGGTTGATTTTATGGGCTCCGGTATGGTTCAAGTCTTCCCGCTTAAGATAGATCTTTGCGCCACCAATGGCATCAGAAAGCCGCTTGGCGAAAAAAACTGGGCTGGGCCTTCCAACATAATGTTTGTAGAGAGTATGAAGTTCTTTCCGAAAGGCAGGGTCTTGTCGAATGCTTTCATAGGCCGTAGTGACTTCTGCAATGGCTTTTTCCAGTGGGGGAGGAACCATTGATCCGCCATAGTTACCAAAATGGCCCGTGTCATCTGGCATTGGGGCAAATTCAATTATTGTACTCATGTCGCATACCTGCTGACTGACATTATCGTTGTTATTCCCGAACTTCCTCAGGACTTTGCAGTCAGCAGGATGCCATTTTTTAAAACCAATGTCCCAGATAAATTAACAGGATGCGCTAATAAGAATTAGCCAAAAAACTGCAGTTTCAGAACTGGTAACTGTCAATTAGCTGTTGGATATGAGCATCCAGCTTTTCTTGATAATTCAGAAAAGCTCTCTGATGATTCTGAAGTGTAGAGAATTCATCACCACCGTAGCTGTCTTCAACCTTCACAATCCTTTTATGTTCTGGCTCATTGTCACGTACTGTGTTTTCAGCCGTAATATAAAATGCATAATTTTGTGAGATACGAATCCAGCCTCTCTCCATAACCCGAGCGGTTATAATTATTTCCGTATCAGTGCCTGAAAGCAGATTTGCGCCTACCGGCTGGTTCATTGCCAGCGGCAACAGTTCATAGTGGGCGTATTGGCCTGGATAGGTAGGGTTGAGTGCTTGTATCATCCAAAGCTGATCAATATCTCCTCCCTCAACAAATAAGGTTCCATGGCCGTTTAAACGCTTATTGATCTCAACATCCAGCTCTATAACATATCGAGCACTGGTAGGAGAAACCAGTTTAAAACCCGACCTACGCAATGAAATCGATAGCTGTTTTTCAAGGTATTGAGCAGCATCTAAAGCAGTATGTTTTTTATCGACATATACGGTATTTAACCCCAGTCGCGCCCGGGAGCTAAGACTTTCCCCCAAGTGATCAGCAATAATGTTCCAATACTGGGTGAGTGGAACAGACTCATGTTCCGGAGAAGAAGCGGCCAATATTCTGGTTGAAGAAAAGAGTCCACTAACCATTAACAAACCTGTGACTGCAAACAGGTACAGCTGTTTATTAAACACGGTACATCCCTATACTGCTTTTATATTTCAATGTAGCATGTGCAAACTTCTAACCTGATAAGTGTTTATTTGTTCTTAATATTTACGCTGCACTGAGTCAGAAATCCGACATCCACTATAAGAAACTGATTCACCGCACCAGTAAGTGCTTACCCAAAATAATGATAAACCCCAATCGATTATTAGCTACAGACACTATAGAATTCCCACCTTTCGTCCAGAGCAGGGGTAAAACCTGAATGGATAACCCGTTTCCGGGTGGTGCCTGTACCTCCCACCAGCTATCTCATGAATAAAAGACGATGCTTAACCAGATATTGCCAGTTTTTCTATCTGGCCTGATCATGCTTTCCGGCTTTGCTCAGGCCAACACAACAGCTCCTGCAACGACGACAGAGGCTGCAACAGATACTGAGTTCACACTCTCTCTTCAGGAAGAACGTTCTCCCTGGGCTGTGACTCTGTTTGATGACAATCCACAGGAAAATCAAGCTCGTCTCTGGTCCCAGACCAAATTGATGTTCGGCCTTGGGGTTGGCGTGATTGGTGCTCTGGCGGTTATGCCTGAATCCTTTACCAATTGGGATAAGTCCGAACTGAAACAGTTCCACAAAAAGTGGTGGGACAATGTCAGCTCAGGCCCGGTGATGGATGAAGATGACTTTTTCCTGAACTACGTAGCACATCCTTACTTTGGTGGTGTTTACTACATCGTTGCCCGGGAATCCGGATACAACCAGTGGAACTCATTCGTCTACTCCTTCCTGATGTCCACCTTCTACTGGGAGTATGGTATTGAAGCCATCGCTGAAGTGCCTTCTATTCAGGACATTATCGTTACACCTGTGGGGGGGTGGCTCTACGGTGAGTGGGCATTTAAGCAGAAACGCTCGATTGTAGAGAATGATGGCCTGGTATGGGGCTCTTCGGGTCTGGGCTCCACAGCTCTGTTCTTCCTGGATCCGGTAGACAGTATTGACCAGTGGATCAATGGTGATCGCGAACAGCCAGTGGTTGAAGACTTTAATATCCGTCTGGCATTTGCTCCAACCTTTTATCAGGTACAGGATCAGGATGAAGACCGGAATTACTTTGGTCTGGTCATGACCTTCCGGATGTAACACTCTGATATCCGCACAAATTTCACTCAAAAAACAGGGCTAAAATGCCCTGTTTTGCCAAAAAATTGGCAACACCAAACCACGATTTCTTTGCAATAATGAAAAGAGTTACAACCATTAACAGTTAATAAATTCACTGGGCCCGACCCAACCAATGGCTAACAGGGAAGTTGCCATGTTCCGTAAATCTGCAGCTCTGGCAATGCCGGCAATTCTGATGACACTGGTGCTCACTGCCAGCCTTGCCTTATTGACTCTCCATTTTAAAAATATTCTGCTGAAGAGTTATCAAAGCAAGCTGGAGCATGTTGCAGAGATAACCTCACGCATTTTACGAGACGATATCGAGCTGCACGGTGACAACCACTTTGACTTTGACGTAATCGCCACTGATATAGGCGTAAGTGCAGACGTCAGAGTTACCGTCTTGAATGAAAGCGGGACTGTCATTGGGGATTCGCAAGTACCTCAACATGATCTTGACCAGATGGATAATCATGCTTCCCGCCCTGAAGTAATAGCAGCACTGGAGCATGGGCAAGGCTCATCAACACGACACAGTCATACCAAGGGGTATGATCTGATGTACTACGCGTTGAAGGTAAGCATTGTCAATCCTGGCGATCATGATCACAGTGGTGAACATGGCCATGAGTCAGCAAGCCAGATCTCCGACACTGGTGATACTTATGTAATACGTACGGCAGTTGCCATGAATCTGTTCACCGACGAATTGATGTGGATCTGGGTCTGGGTAGTCGTCATCAGTTTACTGGGTGTTTTTGTGGTTATTATGATCACCCGCTTCTTCAGCTCCATGCTCGATAAACAGGCTAAACGTGAGCGAGAGTCACTGAAAACTGAAGTCAAGGAAAGAACTCACGAGCTCAGCTTAATGCAGCGACTGGGTAGCCTGATGTCAGCCTGTACAACCATTGACAGTGCTGCCAATGTGGTTCACCCAATCGCAGATCACTTACTGCCAGGGTGCCGCAGCGGTGCCATCACACTGATCAAATCTTCCAGAAACCGGCTGGATCTTATTACTCAGTGGGGAGAGCAGTGGCAGGGAAGTGACCGTTTCGAGCCCAGTGATTGCTGGTCATTGCTAAAAGGACACACACATTTCAGCAGTGAAGATGGTCTGGAAATTCGCTGCCGCCACAGCAGCATGGAAAGCGACCTTTATCAGGTTTGTATTCCCCTGGTTGCACAGGGTGAAACACTGGGAGTCCTGCATCTTAATTACGATGACCAACAGGCTCTGGAGAGCAATATATCCAAAGCTGAGTCCATGGCAGAACAGATCGGTCTGGCCCTGGCTAATATGCGCCTTCGAGAAGACCTCAGACAGCAGGCTATTCGTGATCCACTAACCAGCCTGTTCAACAGACGATACATGATGGACTTTCTGGAGCAACATACTTATAGCGCTGAAACTCAGAATGAAACGCTCTCTGTCATGATGATCGACCTCGATCACTTCAAGCGATTTAACGACACGTTTGGCCATGATGCCGGTGACTATGTCCTGAAGCAGGTCGCCATGGAATTAAAGCAGGCAGTACGGGAAGGAGATCTGGTCTGTCGCTACGGTGGAGAAGAGATCTGTATTGTCTGCCCTGATACTGATCTGGATACCGCCAGAGAGCTGGGCAATATGCTGGTCACCCGGATCGCAGGGCAGGGCATGCAGTTTAACGGCCAGTCTCTGGGTAACGTTACCATTTCTATGGGCATAGCAAACCGCTTAAATGCTGACACCAACCATGACCTGCTTCTTAAGGAAGCCGATAACGCCCTGTATCAGGCTAAAGAACAAGGACGAAACAGAGCAGTCATCAGTCATCCGGAAAATGCTCCACCCGCACTTCCTTCTGACGAGGGTTGATACAGTAGCACCTCGTCAGAAAAAGCTTTTTGCCTTAAGACTTGCTGTGCATAATTCTCTTTTCTAATCTTCCTGCACAGAACACCCCCATGAGTCTTTATCTTGAGACCGCCCTTCAAGTGGCTTTCATCTGGACACTGGCCTGCTGCACGCCAGGCGCTAATGTGTTGCTGACTATGAACACCGCCCTGCGCTATAACCGTTTACTGGCCATAGGCTCTGCAGCAGGGGTAACGTTTGCCATTATTCTGTGGGGAGTCTTGGGAGCATCAGGCGTTCTGATCATACTGCAGACCTTTCCATGGCTGTTTGGCTTGATGAAACTGTTGGGTGGCAGCTACTTGCTCTATCTGGGCCTGTCAAAGGTCTATTGCACCCTGAAAAAGAACAGTAAACAGACTGACGATATATTCAGGCGGGAGCATCTCAAGTCACCTTTGCACCTTGCCCGACTTGCCTTTTTCACCAGCATCATTAACCCAAAAACCGGACTGTTTGTCATCAGTCTCTTTTCGGTTGCCATGCCTAAAGAGCCGTCATGGCAAATATCCATGCTCTGTGTGTCCATCATGGGCAGTATAACCCTGCTATGGCACCTGTTTTTGGCCTGTGCATTTTCAACAGCGTCAGCCCAGACGTTTTATCAGAAATCCGTTAAGCTGATTGACTACCTTACCGGGGGACTCTTCACCCTGTTTGGCATTAAAATAATCTCGAGCTGATTTTTATACTTTTCAAACTGGTCAAAGGATGAATAAGGAAAAACGAACGCAGATTTTCACCCGACTTCGGGACGCAAACCCCAACCCAACGACAGAACTGAATTACACGACCCCATTTGAGTTGCTTGTGGCGGTGATACTCTCTGCACAGGCTACGGATGTAGGTGTCAACAAAGCCACCGATAAACTCTATCCGGTTGCCAACACTCCTGAAGCAATTCTCGCTCTGGGTGTTGATGGCCTGAAGGAGTTCATAAAAACCATTGGGCTGTTTAATGCCAAGGCAGAAAACGTTATCAAAACCTGCCAGATCCTGATTGATAAGCACAACAGTGTGGTACCAGATAACCGGAAAGATCTGGAAGCTCTGCCGGGTGTTGGACGAAAAACGGCTAATGTCGTTTTAAACACCGCCTTTAATCAGCCCACCATGGCGGTAGACACCCATATCTTCCGCGTATCGAACAGGACTGGAATCGCCCCTGGCAAGGATGTACTGGAAGTTGAAAAACGACTGGTTAGACTGGTTCCCAAAGAGTTTCTGATGGATGCACACCACTGGCTGATCCTTCATGGCCGTTATGTGTGTAAAGCAAGAAAGCCACAATGTGGCAGCTGCATTATTGAAGATCTCTGTGAATACAAACAGAAAACGTCGTAGGCTAGGTTCTGTTGACATAAGATTCAGTGTCGATTGGGCTTATTTTTAACAGGGAATTATCTGCTGATGGCATTCCAATACGGTGTAATTGAAGGGTTATATGATCAGGATAACCAGTGGTCCTGGGAGTCCAGAAATGCCTATGCCAGCTTCTGTGCCGGAAAAGGCTTCGATTTTTATATCTACGCACCGAAGAATGACCCTTATCTCCGTGAACAGTGGGATCAACCCTGGCCAGAAAATGATTTCAATCACCTGAATACACTGGGTTTGGAGCTTAAACAAAACAATGTGCGTTTTGGTCTCGGGCTTACTCCCTTCAATGTACGTGAGTTAAGCCAGACAAGTCGCCAACAGCTGAAACAGAAAATCGCCAGTATCAATCAATTGAACCCGGAGATTCTCTGTATTCTCTTTGATGATTTCAGTAACGACATTGATGATCTGGCAAAAACTCAGGCTGAAATTGCTGAATTTATTGCCGGGGAAAGCACTGCGACCCAATTTATTGTCGTAGGCACTTACTACTCAAAAGACCCATTACTGCAGAGGGTCTACGGCGCAATGCCTGAAAGTTACTGGGCCGATCTTGGGCAGTATCTGGATCCTCAGTTGGAAATTTTCTGGACAGGAGACCACGTAATTTCTCTGGGCTATGATCAGCCTGGTTTGCAGGAAATGACTGATCAGTTCCAACGCAAACCCTTCCTTTGGGACAACTATCCGGTGAATGATACCGACTGGCTGAAGAACCGGCTCAGGCTCTACACCTTCACTGGCCGCCCATGGCAAATCAGTGACTGGTGCAGTGGTCATGCCGTCAACCCGATGATTCAACCCTGGCTATCGATGATCCCACTGGCGACTCTGTCCGACCTTTACCGTCAAAAAGACCGGTTTGATGGCCATGCCAGCTTCAAGCAGGCAGTGAATGATCTTTGTGGTAAAGAGCTGGCATCCGCTATCCAAGACAACCTCCTCTATTTTACCGAGGAAGGTACGCTTAATTTTTCCGGTTTTACCCGTAAACGCCTGGAAAAAATCTTTTCGGAGTTTCAGTCCGAAAAAGAGCAACCGTTTACCCGTGAAATACTCAAATGGTTGCAGCCCAGTGAATAATGCTAGACTGCATCTCAATTTCATCTGAATACTGATTTCTTACCAGAACAATAAATGACAGACTCCCTGAATATGACATCTAAGACTCTCCAACTGGCAATGGATTTGATCAGCCGCGCCTCCGTCACGCCTGAAGATGAGGGTTGCCAGGAACTGATGATCAGCCGGCTGGAACCATTGGGCTTCAAGGTTGAGCGACTCCGTTTTGGTGAGGTTGAAAATATCTGGCTGCGCAGAGGTGACCAGAGTCCGGTTCTCGCCTTTGCCGGACATACCGATGTGGTGCCTACCGGCCCGGAAGATAAATGGGATAACCCTCCGTTTCAGCCAGCCGTCATCGACGGCATGCTGCATGGACGGGGAGCCGCCGATATGAAAGGCAGCCTCGCCGCCATGGTAACCGCATGCGAAGACTTCCTGGCGGAACACGCTGATCACAAAGGATCAATCGCCTTTCTGATTACCAGTGATGAAGAAGGCCCGGCCAGGAACGGTACGGTAAAAGTTATTGAACACCTCGAAGCACGAAACGAAAAAATCGACTGGTGCCTGATTGGTGAGCCATCCAGCACCAATACGGTGGGTGATGTGGTGAAAAATGGCCGTCGTGGCTCACTTCATGGACACCTGACCATTAAAGGCATTCAGGGACATGTGGCCTACCCTCATCTGGCCAGAAACCCGGTACATGAAGTGGCACTGGCCATTGCTGACCTCACGGGCGAAGTCTGGGATGAAGGCAATGAATTCTTTCCTCCCACCAGCTTCCAGATCTGGCAGATCCATGCCGGTACCGGCGCCAGCAATGTCATACCCGGAGAATGTCAGGTTAATTTCAATTTCCGGTTCTCTTCAGAAGTGACTGCTGAACAACTTCAGCAGCGCGTTACCGCAATTCTGGATAGCCATCAGCTGGAATACGATATTGACTGGCATCTGAGTGGTCAGCCGTTTCTAACCCGCCCAGGGGCTCTGGTCAATGCAGCTCAAAAAGCTATTCAGGAAGTTACCGGAATGGAAACAGAGCTATCTACATCCGGTGGTACATCCGATGGTCGCTTCATTGCCCCAACGGGCGCACAGGTGGTAGAACTTGGCCCGGTAAATGCCACCATCCATAAAGTCAATGAGTGCGTTAAAGCGGAAGATCTTGATACCCTGCAGGAAATCTATACGGGTATACTTAAGCATTTGTTAGCTGAAAAGTGACGTTTCTCAAATGAGCAGTCTTGATCCATCGCAAGCCGACACTGTCGAAGTCGACGATATTGAAGTTTATGCCAAGGACCTCTCCCTGGAGGCTATTACTGACTGGCTGAACGACACCTTTGATAGCGTGGTGGCTGTGAACAGCGGCAAGGTGGTACATGACATGGAGGTAACCCGCCAGGGCAAAACGATTCCCGTCATGATTGTTGAAAGCGCTGTTGGCAAGGCCTGGACCAGCATCTGGTTTAAAACTACTGGCACCCCCTGGCAGGATGACACCGAGTGTGCCAGAAGCCTTCAAGCCTATGGCCAGTGCAGGGTTCGCTGTAACTCTGGCCCCTGGCAGGAAGGGGCCGATATGGATGAATGGTGGCAGCTGGATGAACATGGGCAGGAAAAACTGATCAAGTGGCCTAACGCGTCATAACGGGAAGGCAGCAATGCCGACTTTCCGCCCCTATTCATCAAATATTGCATACCTACAATAATGATCTTTAATTCTTAGCTGATTACTGAATAAATTGGCTAAGGATTAGCTCTTTGCTGAAGGTCATTCTCAATGCCACTTCCCGTTATTATTGATTGCGATCCAGGTCATGATGATACGCTTGCACTACTCATGCTTGGCAAAAGCCCAGAGCTTAACCTTTTGGGGGTTACGGTTTGTGCTGGTAATCAAACGCTGGAGAAAACCACCCATAATGCTCTGCGGGTGCTTACTCTTGCAGGTATGACCACACGGGTAGCGGCTGGTGCCAGCAAACCTCTTAGCAGCAAAATCACTCCGGTATCCGATATTATGGGTGAGAGTGGGCTGGATGGTGCTGTATTACCAGAGCCTGAATTGCCTTTGGAAGCGTTATCCGCTGTTGAGCTGATGGCTGGCCTTCTGCGTCAGTCCGGGGAAAAGGTAACATTGATTGCCACAGGCCCTCTGACCAATATTGCAACCTTTCTTACCGGCTGGCCATCACTGCATTCAAGGATCGAACGTATTGTCCTGATGGGAGGGGGAACGTTTGGTAACGTTACTCCCGTTGCTGAATTTAACTTTCATACGGATCCGGTTGCCGCTGATATTGTTTTTCGGTCAAATATCCCCATCGTTATGTCAGGGCTTGATGTCACCTATCAGGCGCTGATTTATGAGCATGAAATTGAGCAGATCCGGAAACTGGGAAACCCTGTCAGCACAGCCACTGCGGATATGCTGGCCTACTACCTTCAGCGTATCGTACAGCGCCAATACTCAAAGGACGGAGCCCATCTACACGACCCCTGTACGGTTGCCTGGCTATTGTTTCCAGACTTATTCGATCTTGAACCTGCCTATGTCGCTGTTGAAACTGCCAGAGGCTATTGCTTTGGAGAAAGTATCATCGATTACAATGGCAAGCTTTCTGGCAAGCCCTGTAATGCACAGGTAATGGTCAATATCAACAGAGAGAAATTTATTGCGCTCATTATTGAGCGTTTATCACGCTACCAGGGTCTGTAGACCTTATCAATAAGCCATATGCCCATCAGTATCATGTAACTTTTGCGCAACAATACGTAATCAGGCTAGAATGTCCGGCTAAACCACCACCGACTTGAGAGCAATAGCATAATCTCAAGCCAGAGGTCTGCTGCCGGTGTATCAGAGCCAGTCTTCTGAACGTTTCTTATCTCCTTTACTAACGGATGCAGGCCAAGAGCCAGTTCCATGCTGAAGCCCATTACCCTGAATCGCTATGTTTTTCATAGCCTGAGAAAACTCCTTTCTACGTGGGTTCGTACCACGGTTGAAAACAATAACCCTGAAGCTTTGCATCTGCAGACCGGAAAACCTGTTGTCTATGTCATGCACCAGCGCTCTCTGACGGACCTGATGGTTCTGGAAGGTGAGTGTATAAAAGCAGGTCTGCCACGCCCTTACAAACCCATTGACGTTGACCACCCGCAAAGCAAAGCGCACTTCTTTCTTAGCCAGTACGAAGGCCTGATACTCCAGAGAGAACGGCCAGAGCCACCTGAACTGCTTGAAGAGCTGGTCAGGCAGGTGGAAGAAAAGCATCAGGATGTCCAGCTGGTTCCCGTTACCATTCTCTGGGGCCGCTCTCCAGAGAAAGAACAGTCTGCCTTTAAACTGCTGTTCGACTGGAACTTCAGCCTGGGTGGCCGTTTCCGGAAGTTTCTGGCAACGCTGCTTCATGGCCGGCAGACCATGGTCTATTTCAGCCCAGCCTTATCACTGCAGGAAATCATGGGCGACAGTAAGAACCACGCCCGCAGTGTCCGTAAGGTGAACCGAATTCTCCGCGTTCATTTCCGCCAGAAAAAAGCGTCTGTTCTGGGGCCGGATCTTTCTCATCGCCGCATGCTGGTCAACAGCCTGATTCATACGCCCAGAATTCAGAAAGCCATTGCCGCAGAAGCTGCGGCTCAAGAGATAACTCTGGTAGAAGCCGAGGCAAAAGCCCGGAAGTATGCCAATGAAATCGCTTCTGACTTTTCCATGCCAGTCATCCGCTTCCTGGATATTATCCTGACCTGGTTCTGGAACAAGCTTTACAGCGGCGTAAAAGTCAATCATATCGAGCCATTGAAGGCGCTGGCGCAGACCCATACGATCGTTTACGTTCCCTGTCATCGAAGCCATATCGATTACCTGCTACTGTCGTATGTTCTGTTCTATGAAGGTTTACCGCCCCCCCATATTGCGGCGGGCATTAACCTGAATATGCCGGTAGTAGGAACGATTCTGCGCAAGAGTGGTGCCTTTTTCATGCGCAGAACATTTCGTGGTAACCCTCTTTACAGCATGGTATTCCATGAATACATGTACACACTGACCAACAAAGGCTTTGCCACCGAGTACTTCATCGAAGGTGGCCGCTCCAGAACCGGTCGCACCCTGACGCCAAAAACCGGCATGCTCTCCATTACCGTCCGCAGCTTCCTGCGCGATAATCGCAAGCCTCTGGCCTTTGTACCAGTCTATATCGGTTATGAAAAGCTGCTGGAAATGGCCAGCTATCTTGGAGAACTGAGAGGTGAAGCCAAGAAAAGTGAGTCGCCTCTGGATATTGTCCGAACACTGGCGGCGCTGAGAAATGAATTTGGCAAGGCATGGATTACCTTTGGTGAGCCAGTAGACCTGGGCTCATTCTTGAGTACACAGGCACCCAACTGGAAAGAGAGCTCCGGCACCGATGATAAACCGGAGTGGCTGGTGAAAACCACGTCGAACCTGAGCGATGTGCTGGCAGGCAGAATCAACTCTGCTGCCGTGATCAACCCTGTAAACCTGGTCGCCATTGCCCTTCTCTCCTCACCAAGGCATGCGCTGGGTGAAGAGGAGCTGATTCGTCAGCTGGATGGCTATACACGTCTTCTGTCGATGGTTCCCTACAGTGACCGGACTGCGATGACAGATCTGGATGCCCGCAGCATGATCCACTACGTGGAAAACCTGCAGCTGATCCAGAGAAAAACCGATGCGCTTGGCGATATTATCAGCATGGATGAGAAGACCGCCATTTCCATGACGTATTATCGCAATAATGTGCTGCATATTTTTGCCATCCCGTCCCTGATCAGCTGTTTCTTTGTGAACAGTGCCAGCATCACAAGAAAAGAGATCCTGCGCATCAGTGCGATTCTCTACCCATACCTTCAGGCGGAACTGTTCCTGCAGTGGACTCAGCACGAAGCGCTGGCCGTGGTTCAGAAATGGCTGGATTGTCTGGTGGAAGAAGGGCTGATTACCCAGGGCCAGGATGACAATGGCGAAGCGTGCTATTTCCAGCCAGACCCATCCACCTCTGAATACATCATGCTGAATGTATTCTCACGCTCGATTGTTCAAACTCTGGAGCGCTTCTATATGGTGATCAGCCTGCTCCTTCGCAATGGCAGTGGGAATATTGAAGCCGAAGCTCTGGAGCATCAGAGTGGTGTGCTGGCGCAGCGCCTGTCAATCATTCATGGCCTAAATGCGCCGGAGTTTTTCGACAAGTCACTGTTCCGTGGCTTTATTGCCCAGATGCGTCATCACGGTGTACTGGAGATCACTCAAACCAATAAACTGGTGTTTGGCGATAATATTCAAAAAGTCGCAGATCAGGCTCACTCACTTTTGACCACTGAAATACGACACAGTATTGACCAGACCAGTCGATACGGTGTCAGTAACAGTTCTGAAGAGAAAGCAACGGCCTGAATGGCAAAGAGTGCGCTCTCTATAAGAGAGCGCATGGGGAATTACCCGGAAAATGCTTTCAAAGCATAGATATCATAACGACAGGCTTTCCCTTCCAGTCGGTAAGTGGGAGCCTGACCATTAAGATCTGGCGCTAACCTTGGCCTTTTCACAACCACTCGATACTCGGCCAGTTCAAGTGCCGGCTCCAGCAGCTGATCCGCATCCGGGTCATCGCCCAGCAGATCCTGAAACAGCCTCATCTCTTTTTTGACCAAAGCCGACTTTTCCCGGTGAGGAAACATCGGATCCAGATAAACGACATCGTATTTATTTTCTGAGGCTTTCATCAACTTAATGGCATTCCCTTTTAAAAGGGACATCTGTTCTGCGATAGGAGAGACATCATGGTCTTCAAGTGCCCGGCGCAAACCATCTTCCAGAAGGGCAGCAACCACCGGGGAACGCTCAATCATGGTGACATTGCATCCCAAGCTGGCCAGAACAAACGCATCCCGCCCCAACCCACCGGTTGCATCCAGTACCGATGGTTTGACGCCTTTATTCAACCCCACAGCCTTGGCAATGTCCTGCCCCTTACCTCCACCAAATTTGCGCCGGTGCCCTGCTTTTCCACCGACAAAATCAACAACAATCGGCTTCTCTTTAGATCCTGCCCGCTGAACCGCCAGTTCACCGGACGCATCAAAAGCCACCAGAGCCCCCTCACTAATGTCTTGAAGGCTATGACTAAAATCAGTATTCAATTGCGCCGCAAGGCTTTCAAGCAAAGCCTGAATGGGGGGGTGATCTGAAGCAAGGACAAATAGCTGGGTAGACATCAGTGCATTAGAAATGAGCTATGAGGGTGGCTGAATCTATCACCGACAGAGCATCGGTTGCAATGAATACGCGCAGTCATTAGGTAACAGCATACATGGCTGGTTGCACACTCCCCCAAAGGTATGCTCAGGCATTAAGCCTTAGCGCCCCATAGGTTTTTACCACTATTCCATACAGCAACAATGGATTTCGCATAACCATGTTGCTATCTTCCGCAGCTTCATTTTCATCAACCTGATGACTGGGGGTGTAGCGACTCGGTTGAGTCACTACTGATTATTTAAAAAATGCCATCGAAGAGTGTCTGGCTCCAACTGATATGAGTATCAGGCTGCTCACCAATGGTTTGTTGTAAGGATTCACCATGATCGGACGTCTGGGGAAATCTGTATCCACGCTTGTCACCACCGCGGCTATCGCCTCTTCTCTTGTCGCTTTTCTCACGATAGCGCCTGCTTTTGCCAAAACGACGGATGAAGCGCAAAAGACACTCAATATCTACAACTGGTCGGATTATATCGCCGAAGACACCATAGCCAATTTTGAGAAAGAGACGGGCATCAAGGTTCATTACGATGTCTTTGACAGCAATGAAGTACTGGAAGCCAAATTGCTTTCAGGAAAAACAGGCTATGACATTGTGGCACCATCAGCAGATTTTCTGCTGCACCAGATCAAAGCCGGTGTATACCAGCCACTGGATAAAAAGAAGCTGTCCAACTGGAAGCATCTGGATGGGGAACTGATGACATTGATGGAGACCTACGATCCGAATAACCAGTTCTCGTTTCCCTATCTGTGGGGAACCACTGGCATCGGTTATAACCCCGATCTGGTGAAAGAGCACCTTGGGAAAGATGCCCCCATCAATAGCTGGAGCCTGATCTTTGATGAGAAAAATATCAGCAAGCTCAGCCAGTGTGGTGTTGCGTTCCTGAATGCACCTACCGAAGTGATTCCTGCAGCCCTGAGTTATCTTGGCCTTGACCCAAACTCGACCAACAGAGCCGATTACGCCAAAGCCGAAGCGCTGCTGATGAAAGTACGCCCCTATGTTACTTACTTCCACTCTTCACGCTCAATTTCTGACCTGGCGAATGGTGATATCTGTGTCGCCATGGGCTGGTCTGGAGATGTGCTTCAGGCTGCAGACCGTGCTACTGAAGCAGGCAATGGGGTAACCGTGGAGTATGTGATCCCAGACGAAGGTGCAGGCCTCTGGTTTGATACCGTTGCCATTCCCAGGGATGCCAAAAATCCGGAGGAAGCGCATATCTTTCTGAACTACCTGCTGCGCCCGGACGTGATTGCCAACATCACCGACTACGTGGCTTATGCCAACCCGAACAAATCCGCCACAACACTGGTGGATGATGACATTCGTGAGAATCCTGGTATCTATCCAACCAATGAAGCCAAAGAACGGCTATTTGTCTTTGAGGTTTTACCCTCCAAAATTAACCGACAGGTTAACCGCATGTTTACCAAACTGACTTCCGGTCAGTAATAAAAAAACCGCCTGAGAAGGCGGTTTTTTTTCATCAGCCAGCCAGAGAATCTTCAAGCTCTGCTTTCCAGATTGCCATCGCCAGTGCTGGCACACGAAGCACTTTGGGAGTTGGTATCCATTTGTGGCGGATGCGGGAGAACACATCAAATCGCTCAGACATACCCGCCATTGCTTCAGCAACTAAGCGTCCGGCAATATTGGTCAGTGCGACGCCGTGCCCGGTATAGCCATGCGCTGTGTAGATATCATTACCCAGATGCTCAATGTGCGGCATGTATTCCCGGGTAACCGCGAACAAACCACCCCAGTGATACTCCATTTTGACATCATCAAGTGTTGGAAATACCTTCAGCATCCGCTGACGCAGACGCTCTTTAGAGTCACTGTATTCGCCATTGAATGGGTGATTAACGCCACCAAACAGAATTCGGCCATCCGCAGTCGGACAGAAATAGTCGAGACTGTTGTTTAAGTCCGACATGGCCATTTTATTGGTAATGGGCTGTCGATCACCCAGTTGCTCGGTAACGGCAATGTAAGAGGCCACTGGCAATACTTTGCTTTCCGCTTTCCGGTTGAGACCGTCAATGTAAGCATTACAAGCCAAAAGCACCTGCTTCGCCTTCACACTCCCCTGCTCTGTCAGTATCTGGTTTGGACGGCCTTTGACCAGTTTAGTCGCCTTGCTCTGTTCGAATACGCGAGTCCCCAGATCAATTGCTGCGCGGGCAAGACCCAGTGTGTAGTTGAGGGGGTGCATATGGCCGCTGTTGGTATCAAACAGCCCACCCAGGTATTTCTCTGTTGAGGTCACTTCCCGGATTTTGTCACGATCCCACCAGCTGACACTGGGGTAGTCATAACGGGTCTGTTTCAGATCCAGCCAGGACTTCAACTCTTTTTCCTGGCTTGGCTTGATGGCCAGTTCGATATAATTCTGCTGGAAGTCGCAGTCGATATTGAATTCACGGATACGATCACGAACGATATCCAGCGACTCGCAGGAAAGATCCCACAGCTGCTTGCCCCATTGCGGGCCAAAGGTTTCATCCACCTCACGCAGCCCCAGACAGAAACCCGCCAGACACTGCCCGCCATTTCGACCGGAAGCTGCCCAGGAAATACGGCCAGATTCCAGCAGCACTACATCAAAACCACGCTTGCGCAGTTCAATGGCCGCGTTAAAGCCGGTCATACCACCACCGATAATGCAGACATCCGCAGTGATATCTCCGCTCAGTACAGGCTGAAGCGGAAGTGAATGCCCGGTGGCCTGATAATAGGAATCGATATATTCGCCAGCTTGGCTCATTCCAGTTGCCCACTCATTTTTCAAAAACACAAACATCTAAAATGCAGAGGTTCTGTACGATGCACACTAACCACTTCGTCGCTCACCTCCGGTCATGGCGCCATGGCTGTTAGAAATGACCTGAAAAGTATCTTCAGCCATAAACGACGGCGGATTATCCTGTGGATGTTCCACACTGGCAATAAGTAGCTATGCAAAGAAAAACGGTTCGTAATCCGATTAATTTAGATACTTGTCATCTTCGTAAGTTCACTAATTAATTTTCTTCCTGTGTATAACAAATCATCACATCAAAAAGAATCGTCTAAAAACCAGACATAAAAACGGTATTAATTGATTAAATTTGATTTCCAGTGACGCAAATCAAAAAAACAAAATGCCCTGAGCTTTTAAATGTTCACAACTTTACACAGACAACAACAGCTTTTAAAAAATCATCGTATTCATTCAACACGTGAATGCAAAATCAAACTCCAAAACATCCAGTTTCACCGATCAATAATTACCCATAACAGTTAAAAGCATTAAGCAGCCAGTAAGTTGGGAGCAGGTGCTTTAACGGAGGAAACGATGGAGCTTTACTACAAACTTGATCACCGCCCCCCACTGGCCAAGTGTCTGATACTGGGTCTACAGCACTTGTTATCAGCACTCCCGGGAATCATTGGTGCTCCATTGGTTATTGCTTCTGTTCTTGGCTTCTCCGTTCAGGAAACCATTATTCTGGTTAACGCCTCCCTGTTGATGTCCGGTCTGGGCAGTATCGTTCAGGCGACGGGTATGGGACGGTACAATATGGGAGCAAAGCTCCCTGTGATCCAGGGCACCAGCTTTGCCTTTGTCGGCGTTGCTATATCCATCGGGTTCCAGTACGGATTTGCTGCCGTCATTGGGGCAACCATTGCCGGCGGTATTTTCGAAATACTGCTCAGCTTTATCATGCCTCAGGTGAGGAGGCTGTTTCCTCCGGTCGTGACAGGTACTGTGGTCTGTCTGATCGGTATGACCATCTTTCCGGTTGCCGTTGACTGGTTGGGCGGCGGCCATGGCGCTGAGGATTATGGCAGTCTCGTAAATCTTGGTGTGGGCATGGCGGTATTTGCCGTGGTGGTGGTTCTCAACCAATGGTTTAAAGGCTTTATCTCTGCCGCTGCCATTATCATTGGTTTAACCGTTGGCTATGCACTCTGGTTCGCTCTGGGTCGACTGGATCTGACCAGTGTTGCTGAAGCTGCAATTGTTGCTATTCCGAACCCTCTGCACTTTGGTGTTGAATTCCACGCGGGCGCCATAATTGCCATGTGTGTTGCCTATATCGTCTCCATGGTGGAGTCCACCGGTGACTATCTCGCACTGGCCAACTATTGCGATACCCGTCTGGATAGCAAAAGACTGAGTGCAGGTATTCGTTGGGAAGGGTTGAACAGTATCATTGCCGGCTTTTTCAACTGCACCGCGACAACCTCGTTCAGCCAGAATATTGGTGTTGTAGGGGTTACCGGTGTTGCCAGCCGTTATGTGGTCATGGCAGCAGGCGGTATTCTTGTGGCGGCAGGCCTGCTACCCAAGCTGGGCGCGCTGATTGCCAGTGTTCCCCAGCCTGTGATTGGTGGGGCAGGTCTCATCATGTTCGGCATGATTCTGGCTGGCGGTATCGGCATCATCAAGACCATTGATTTCTCCCGCCGGAACACCATGGTGCTTACTCTGGGGGTTGCTGCTGGCCTGGCGGTCACTTATCGACCAGAAATCGTGGGTCAGCTGCCAACCGCACTCAAGACAGTAATGGGTAATGGTATTGCGCTTGGAGCTATTGTCACCGTATTGGCCAACCTTATTCTGCCTGGTCAGCGCATGGAGGTTGAAGAAGAGCCAGAAGGTGAGCCAGCCACCCAAACTGGTTAACCATTAATGATTTGAGACATATGTGGGAATCACGTCCTAAACTATTAGAAACCGTTATGTTCAGGGAGTGAACACATATGTCTCAGTTGATTCAGGAATTCAAAAGCGAACACTTGCAAATCAGTGACTTACTCTTGCAGGCTCGTGAAGTGGGCGTTGGTAACCAGCAGGGTCGGGATTTGATCCTTTCCGCCAAAAAATGTTGCTGGCTCATTTAAACAAGGAAGATCAATACCTTTACCCTGTACTGAGAGAAGCGGCTGAGAACGATGAGAGCCTGAAGTCGACCCTGACTGACTATGCACTTGATATGGATAAGATTTCTGCCGATGTAATGGCTTTTTTCACCCTATATGAAAGTGGCGATAATACCGTTGAACACTTTCAGCAGGACTGCAACAACATCATCAAAGCACTGAGTAAGCGGATTAACAAGGAAGAAGCGGTTCTCTACAAAACCTACGATAAAATTAAAGGCGCTTGATATCACAAGCTTAAGTGATCGGCTGCCCAACACAGCCGATCATGATTTTCCTGCCTAGAAGAATACAAACCCAAGCAATACCACACTCAGAATCATCCGATAGATGACAAATGGCATGAGCCCTATGCGGTTAATAAACGCCAGAAAGTAGTGTACACAGACCCAGGCACTGACCGCCGACACCAAGGTTCCAAGCGAGAGTGTCTGCCAGTCCACAGGTACAGAGCTTTTTGCCAGATCCAGCATCAACAGACTGCCAGCGCCCAGAATCACCGGAATCGAAAGCAAGAATGAGAACCGGGCAGCCGCATCACGGGTAAAGCCCATCATCAGGGCTGCAGTCATGGTTATACCTGAGCGCGAAGTACCAGGAATCAGGGCCAGAGCCTGAGCAAAACCAATCAACATGGCCTGCTTAAAGGTGACCTGCTCAAGAGGCTGAATACGCTTACCCTTGACGTCAGCCCACCCCAGCAGCGCCCCAAAAATCAACGTAGTACCAGAAATAACAGCCACAGTACGCATTGCCTCATCCAACCCCATTTGTTTCAGGGCCAGACCAAATACCACGGCTGGCAATGTGGCAAAAATCAGATACCAGCCCAGCCGGCTGTTAAATGTAGCGCCCTTTCCAACGAGAGAGCCCAGCCAGTCTCGGGCAATAGCAAAGAGATCTTTCCAGAAATAAGCAATGACAGCAGCCAGCGTACCAATGTGCACAGCAACATCAAATGCCAGCCCCTGGTCCGTCCAGCCAAGCAGCTGAGCAGGTAGAATCAAATGCCCTGAGCTGGAGATGGGTAGAAATTCGGTAATGCCCTGGATCAGCGCCAGGATGATGGTCTGTAGAGTGTCCATAACGGTCCTTCTGTCTTAAGAGGTTTTAGCGTTCTGATTTTTTCAGAGCCACCTTATCCCGAAGATAAACCGGCATGGCCTGCTCCGCAGGCAGCCCTTTACCCTGTTTAAAGTCGGCTGCAGCCAGCAGGGCTATATCGTGTGCATGGGGCCAAGCTTCAATCTGACAATCAACCACGTTTGCAGACAGTCGGTTTCTATACGCCCAGCCAGTCCCCATACCAAACCAATGCCCTTCCATAACGGGTACCACAACATTTTCTGGCATGGCCACTATTTCCGCTGCAACCGGCACCATTAAGCCCTCAGACTCGGAAAATGCGCCCCAATAGACCTCATCCATTCTGGCATCAATGGCACTCAATACTTTTGATGCCTTATGCTCCCGGAGCCCCTGCTGAGCCAGAGCTGCCAGCGTCGAGACTGGAACCACCGGAAGATCAACCGCAAACGCCAACCCCTGAACCATGGCAGTAGCCACCCTGAGGCCGGTGAATGCGCCAGGCCCTCGACCAAAGGCCAGAGCATCCAGTTGCTTAAGGTTTAAGCCAGCCTGAGACAGAATGTCTTCAACCATGGGGAGCAGATCACGACTGTGTCGGCGGGGGGTCAGCTCAAAGCGTTCGATCACTTCGCCATCAAGGTTAAGGGCAACAGAGCAAGCTTCCGTTGCAGTATCAAGAGCAAGCAGTTTCATGGGGAGTCTTTACTGTTATGGTGAGCGTCAGCAACATGGAAAGGCTTCTGCTCTGTGAATGAGCGCTATTTTGAAAAGACAGGCCGCTCATTACAACCGTATTTTCATGAATTACAAAAAAGTCGGCGGCGCTTTCACACCCCCGACTCTTTGTTGTGTTATGCAATCAATGCTCAGGCAGCAACGGGCTTCAGCGCGTCCAATACCTGCTGTTTGATCTGGTCAACAGAGCCAACACCTTCAATGCGGCTGTAACGGGTATCTCCACCCACTTTCTGGTAGAACTCAACCAATGGTGCAGTCTGGTCATGATAGACCCCCAGACGCTTGCGTACGGTTTCTTCTTCATCGTCTGCACGCTGCACCAGAGCTTCACCCGTCACATCGTCCTTACCCTCTTCCTTGGGCGGATTGAACACCACATGGTAGGTACGACCACTTTCAGGATGTACGCGACGACCACTCATGCGCTTGACGATTTCTTCATCCTCAACGGCAATTTCAACCACGTGGTCAATGGCAACACCGGCGTCACGCAGGGCTTCTGCCTGGGGAATGGTGCGTGGGAACCCGTCAAACAGGAAGCCATTGGCACAATCGTTTTCAGCGATACGCTCTTTTACCAGGGCAATGATGATGTCATCAGATACCAGGGCGCCGGAATCCATAACGGCCTTAACCTTTTTGCCCAGCTCAGTGCCATTTTTGATGGCAGCCCGCAGCATGTCCCCGGTAGAGATCTGAGGGATACCGTACTCTTCCATGATAAATTGGGCCTGAGTCCCTTTACCGGCGCCCGGTGCACCCAGCAGAATAACGCGCATGAAAAGCTCCTGTTGCCAGCCATCCGTTCTCTGCTGAAAGAGATCGTATTATAGAGACATCGTCTGGCTTGGAATAATTGACAAACTTATCGAAAAGCGGACAAGGATATACAGCCAGAAGCCCGGTGACAAGTTTGGACTTATCACCGGGTCTTAGAGGATATTCTAACGCCATTATGGGTATTACTGCTTTTCAACCACCACACTGCCGATGGAGTAACCGGCTCCGAAGGAGCATATAACCCCTTTGTCCCCGGATTTCAGGTCCAGCGAATGCTTATGGAACGCAATGATCGAACCGGCCGAACTAGTATTAGCGTACTCGTTAAGAATCACCGGTGCTTCATGAGAAGCTGGCTCACGCCCCAGCAGCTTGCGCGCCACGAGTTGATTCATATTCAAGTTTGCCTGATGCAACCATAGACGACTTAAGTCACTGGGATGAAGTGCTAGAGACTCAAGGTGCTCAGAGATATGCCTGGCTACCTGAGGACAGACTTCTTTAAAGACCTTTCGACCGTTCTGGACAAACAGCTTGTCTGACTTGCCGATACCCGCTTCATCCGCACGATTCAAAAAGCCAAAGTTATTGCGAATGTTATTGGAAAATTGTGTCCACAGGTGACAACCAAGTACTCGATAGCCATCTTTTCGCCTGGCAATGTCTTCACTCTCAAGCAAAACGGCAGTACAGGCATCACCAAAAATAAAGTGGCTGTCCCGGTCACGGAAGTTCAAATGGCCGGAACAAATTTCCGGGTTCACCATCAATACCCGTTTTGCAGACCCACTGCGAATGGCATCGACGGCAGATTTAATACCAAATGTGGCCGAAGAGCAGGCAACGTTCATGTCGTAGCCGTAACCGCCACCACCAAGGAACTGCTGGATTTCAACCGCAATAGCAGGATATGGCCGCTGCATATTGGAACAGGCCACAATAATCATATCCACCTGTGATGGATCTACCTGAGCCTGAGCAAGCGCTCCTCTGGCGGCATGGAGTGCCATTTCGCACTGGACAGAGATGTCTTCATTGGAACGCTCTGGAATAAGTGGAACCATTCTCTGAGGATCAAGAACACCTTCCCGGTTTACCACATACCGGTTAACGATTCCGGACGCCTTTTCAATAAACTCACTGCTACTTCTGGCCAGTGGTTCCAACTCACCGGCGGCTATGGCGTCTTTATTCTTATCATTCTCCTGATCGACCCAGGCATTGAATGCGTTGACCAGCTCATCATTACTGATGGCCCCCGCCGGGGTGTATAACCCGGTACCACTGATCACTACTTCCGGCACAATCACTCCATCATATGCTTATTATCTTTTATTTTTCGCATCTTATAGCAGGGTAATTACCAAGGGAACTAAATCTTATTCACCTTACTGGCTTGCCAGCTCCGTCAATGGCTGAGGAATATCCACTTCCCATTCGTCATACAGTGCCTGCAGACGGCCTTGTTTTGCCAGAACTTCAATACGTGCATCGAAAATATCCGCCAACGGCCTGCTTACATGGCCATCGCCGTATGACATGTAGTAGTAGTTTCCGGTCACAAATTCAGCAATTTCAAACTGCTCAAGCTCAATCTCTTCCTTCTCGGCAACCGCTTCGATTTCGGCCAGTTCATCCACCAGAACATCAATGTCACCAATTTCCAGAAGAGCTATGCCTTTCTTCATATTGATGAACTCTTTGACTTCGAAGTCACCGTACTTTTCACCATCCGGGATCAGGTTGTACCCCTTTCTCATACCAACCACCTTTCCGGTCAGGTCAGGCCACTGATCAAAAGATCGAACAGCTCCCTCCTGATAGGCAATTGCAAGGTACTCAGGCTCCAGCGGGTATTTACTGAATGTCAGATTTTCATAATCAGAATCAAGACCTTCACCCGGCACTCCGTCCACTGCACGATATTCAGTCATCAGTTTCATGCTGCGGTTCCAGGGCAGGTTTTTCAGGCGGAGCTTGAACCCCAGAGGCGTGTAGACTTCTTTAAGAATCTCCCAGTAGAGGCCTGTACCATCTTTATGAGTATATCCATCCCACATCGGGGCGGCAAAGGTGAGCGTTTTTCGCTTGATCGTTGCAGCAATATCTTCCGCAGAACTTGCGGCAAGAGCCAGGCCACTGACGGAAAGAGACATCGCAAGGAGGAATGACGTCAACCACTTCATGAGCTGTTTCCCTTTTTTCTTATAAAGCGCTACGAGACTGCGACAGGATTTGCCTGTTTAACAAAACGTCACTTTTCCCGCTCAAAGCTATTATTATTGGTTATTGCAGGTAAAGATGATCTACAGATTAGGGAGTAAACGCAAGACGAAGGCAGAAGAAACCGCTAAATTGATAACCATTTCAGCAAAAACACCTAAACAATACGACAACGAATACATATTACTTCTTCAAACGTGAATGAATTACCGCCCTGGTACTAGCAGCTTGTACCTCTCAGGGTTGTCATCACAAACCCAGAGTCCACATTCAATTAACGAAGATCCGGCATTGGTGAGGATAATCATAAGCCCTATAGTGATCACTGTTTTCACCCAGAAAGGCTGGCGCGTATAGGGAATGAAGCCCTGTCCATTACTCCCCATATACTGACCAGGTATTAATAAGAGCATACTCGTCAACAGAATAATGCTGACAAATGAGACAAATGCCCAAGTATAAAAGTGCATGCCAAAAACATCTTCACCGTATGGAGGTGTCCCTGGAATGACATGAAGGCTGACCTGCCTCAGAGCCACTGCAGCGCCAAAAACAGCGGATAACAGTAACAGGCCATAGTGCCATGGCCTAGGGCCGTAAGAGACATTCAGCAACAGGGCAATCATGCAGGCAACAAAACCCACACGCTGCAACAAACAAAGCGGACATGGCAGATCATGTTTATAAAACTGGTCGTAAAATGCGTACACCAGCACTACTTCCAGTGCCAACAGGCCAAGCGCATTCAGATAGCGCAGAGCCATCGGTAAGTCATAGCGTTGAAAGTACATGCATACTCACTCTTTCAGACAATTTATAAAAGAATTCGTAGTGTTGATGTAGCGTGAAACTGAAACCAGTAAATGGACAAAAAGAAGGCAAAAGAATAGACACTCAGTCCGAACTTAAGGGAATTCCTCAGCAAGGCAATGGCAGCAATAAAGTTAAGCAGAAACAACAACGAAACCATGGTGAGATACCTTCATAATGAAAATCTCCCCGAACCGGCTGTCGACCACACTCGGTCATCGACAGCAATGTTGTTAACGAAATCAGGACTTCCCAGTTCCTCGCTTCTGTCTTGATGCCTCCAGCTCAGGACTATTATCTCCCAGACTCCAGTTTCCGGGTTCCTGCTCTTCAATCACAACCCAGACCGCCTGCTGAAAACGATCTTCACCACCTGCAGCAACCTTCACCAGCAGCTCAGAAATACCATCCATCACTTCCTGCTTCTGGATTTCATTAAATAGCCCCTTGACCGTTTTCACAGAAACAAACGGCATAAGCACTCACCTCACAATAAACTTCGACCTTCACAGGGTAGTCCATTTTCACCAAAGTGGTGCTGTTGAAAGGCTGGAGTTACTTTTAATCCGCAATCATTCGGTTTAGCCAGTGCGCTGAAAGCAACATACCAACAGATACAGCCAGGGAAAACAGCCCCATGTCAGTAAAGAACTCACTATAGACTGGCAATGTGTCGACAGCGGAAGACAGGTCGTCAATTTCCAGGGCCGTCAGGCTGGCCACATACCCGGCAATGACCGAGGCAGCAGAGCTGGTTAAAAACCAGATCCCCATAATGAACCCGTGCAGGCGTTCGGGCACCAGTTGGGCCACCATCGCCAGCCCCAGACCACTGATCAGCAACTCACCAATGGACTGGAAGAAATAGCTCAACACCATCCAGCCAGAAGAGACCATTCCCTGATGATTGGCAAAATAGGCCGCTAATGGAAACACCAGAAAACTGATGGATGTAAACAGCATCCCCAGGGCAAACTTGAGGGGCATGCTGGGGCCACCACCATGCAGCTCTGTACGGTTATATATCCAGGCCATAATCGGACTGGCCACCATAATCCAGAACGGGTTCAATGATTGAAATGTCACAGGGTTGATGGTGATACCCAGGATCACCGGCTCAACATTATTGATGGCAAAGAAATTCAGCGAGGTTGGCATCTGCATATACATCACAAAGAACACAACCGCTTCGAGCATCAGAATCAGAGCGACCAGCATCCTCCGCTGCTCCTGCCCCTGGGCAGCAATAATCTCCTTCAGAAACATCAGCAGTGCAGCGGTACTTACCAGTGCCAGCAAAATATTGGCCATTAACAGATAATGCAAAATCCACGCACTGATGCCACAGGCAACAATAATGCCTGAATAAAGTAACAGCCGGGTTTTCCAGGGTACCGGTCGAAAATCGGGCTCAGAACCGATATCGCCTACCCAGTGGCGCATGAAGAAATAATTGCTCACAGCCACAAACAAGCCTATGGCACTTGCCATAAAACCGGCTCCCCACCCCATGTATTCCGCAATATAAGGGACCAGTGTCATGGATAGAAAAGAGCCTATATTGATGGACATGTAATAGAGGGTAAAAGCACCATCCAGGCGGTTATCTTCTTCCTCATAGCATTTCGCCAGCAGGCTGGATGGGTTCGCCTTGAACAGGCCATTCCCAACGGCGATACACCCCAGAGCCACGTAAACAATCGTCTGCTGATGACCAGCCATTGCCATGATCAGGTAACCGACCATCATCACCACAGCTCCCAGAACCATGGTCCGCTTGGTACCAAAAATGTTATCCCCTACAAACCCTCCGATAGACACAAACCCAAAGACCAATGCACTGAAAGCGCCAAAAGTAATAAATGCATCGTCATCTTCCATGCCCAGCTGGCGAACAAGATAGATCGATAACAGAGCCTGAAGACCGTAATAACCAAAGCGCTCCCATAACTCGATAAAAAAGATCAGGTAAAAAGGTTTGGGTTGGTTCAGGATATTGAATTGCGACATAACGGCTCCAGATCAGGTCCAGAAAGCACACTTCGCTAAATGCACGGGTATGATGAGGTGGAATAAAGAAGAAATAGAGAGAGGTTTCAGGGACTGTTGAAAATGGCCAAAAGCATACTCAAATTAAACGAGACCAGCCCAGTATAGTTCGATAATCCGTAACTATTCAGCACCCTTCATATAAATCTGGAATTTTCTGATTTTTCGACCATCATCTTATACTCAATTTTTCTAACAAATCTCCAGTATGGAACCAGACTTCCCAGCTACTCCGTTTACCGAAGCTCTCCTTAAAGAGAATGAAGAGCTTCGGACCGAGAATGCGCTTTTACGGGAACGTTGCAGCGAACTGGAAGAAAGGGTTAATAAAAACAGTCAAAACAGTAGTAAGCCACCATCGTCAGATGGTTATCAAAAGCCCAGTAAAAAAGGGAGTGATAAAGGTGATACATCTTCCAAAGAAGCCCCCTGCTCCTCACAGGAAACACCGAACCCCAAAAGCCTTAGACCATCTTCAGGCAATAAACCAGGTGGCCAGAAAGGTCATCAAGGCTCTTGTTTGAGACGTGTCGCCTTACCCGATTATGTCAGGCATCTGAAGGTTGAAAAATGTTGCTGTTGCCAGTCTTCGCTTATCGATATTAAACCCACCAAATACATTGAGCGACAGGTTTTTGATCCAGGTAGACCCGGAGAATTTGAAGTTACCGCGTACTGGGCAGACGTTAAAGTATGTCCTTGTGGTAAACGGAACACCGCTGAGTTTCCCCAAGGAGTGAAAGCCGCTGCTCAATACGGAGAAGTGACTCAGGCAATGGCTGTTCATTTAAACCAGTATCACTTCATCCCATATCACCGGGTGTCTGAGTATTTCAATACTATTTATTGCATGAGTGTCAGCGCAGGCTCTGTTGCCAATTTTGTTGCCTATACCCATGAGAACCTGGCCTCTACTGAGCAGAGTATCCGCGATGCTTTACAAGAAAGTCCGGTTGCAGGAGCGGATGAAACTGGCATGCGGGTTGACGGTTCACTGTGGTGGTTACACATTATGCGAGATGACCAATGGACGCTTTACTACCTCTCAGAAAGGCGAGGTTGTGAAGCAATGGATGCAATGGGCATCCTGCTGACTTTTGCAGGCATTCTGGTTCACGATCATTGGAAGTCCTACTTTGCCTATGCGGCAGTGCATGTGCTTTGTAATGCCCATCATCTGAGAGAGCTTCAGGGAGTTGTCGATAGGGATGCGAATAAGCTGGCTCTGCGGCTGATGAAATTGCTTACGCTCTCCTGGCACTTCTGCAAGAAATACAAAGCAGCCGGTCTGACTCAAATGCCTGGTGCAATACAGCTTCGCATTGAGACGATATACGACCAAATCCTTCAAAGGGCTCTCACGAAGGAAACCGCTTATATGGAAAAACAACGACAGGTGCTTGGACGTAAGAAGGTCAGGAATACCAAGGCCTACAACCTGTTCAAAAGGCTTATTGAGTTTAAGGTTGAAACGTTGCGCTTCATGTCGGACTTTTCAATTCCCTTCGATAACAATGGCAGTGAACGTGATGCCAGGATGGCCAAACTTAAGCAGAAGATCTCAGGCTGCTTCAGAAGCGAAGACGGAGGTACCATGTTTACCCGAATCCGAAGCTATTTATCATCTGCTAAAAAGCAGGGGTTGAACATATTTCAGGCGCTTCTTAAAGCGGTTCGAAATTACAACAATACGCCTTTGCTGGGTGCTGAATAGTTACGATAATCCTTTAAATCACCTGTGATAAAAATAAAAAAAGCACCCAGACGATTAATCTGGATGCTTTTTAATCAGGAACTGTGAAGCGCTCTGAATTAGCCTGTATTTCGCATACCTGCAGCAATACCGGCAATCGTGATCATCAGCGCCTGCTCAAGCTCTTCTCCCACTTCAGCATCCTCTCCCGCCATCCTTTCATGAGAGCGGACCCGCTGCAGCAACTCAGCCTGAAGGAAGTTCAGTGGATCGGTGTAAGGGTTACGCAGACCAATGGCTTCTTTGTTCTGCGGATGTGATGACATCAGCTCATCCCCTTCCTTAAGATCCAGCAGCACTTCGATGGCAGACGACAACATACGTCTTAATTTTTCGCCCAGATAGCGGAGGTTATCGGGTACCAGCTGATCTTCATAATACTTGGCCAGTTGAGCGTCGGTCTTCATGAAGACCATCTCCAGCATTTCCAGACGAGCCTTAAAGAAAGGCCAGTTGGTCATCATCTCTTCCAGCACATCCCGGTTGCCATTTTTGACGGCATTCTCCAGCGCTTCACCACAGCCTAACCAGGTAGGCAGCATGAGGCGAATCTGTGTCCAGGCAAAAATCCAGGGAATTGCTCGCAGACTTTCAACACCACCATTGGGCTTTCTCTTGGCAGGACGCGACCCAAGCGGCAGTTTACCCAACTCCATTTCTGGCGTTACAGCCCGGAAGTAAGGCACAAAGTCAGGCTCTTCACGAACAATACCACGGTACACTTTAACGGAATCAGCTGACAACTGATCCATTACCTCCCGCCATTCCTGCTTGGGTACTGGAGGAGGCAGCAGTGTTGCTTCCAGAGTCGCACTGGCATAAAGCATCAGGCTCTGTACAGCCACCTGAGGAAAACCAAACTTGAAGCGGATCATTTCACCCTGCTCAGTCACCCGCAGACGGTTATTTACCGAGCCCGGTGGCTGGGAAAGGATAGCCGCATGAGCAGGGCCGCCTCCTCGACCAATGGTACCACCGCGGCCATGGAACAGGGTCAACCTGACATCAGCCTCAGCACATACCGCAGTGACTTCTTCCATCGCACGGTACTGTGCCCAGGCTGCAGCCATCCAGCCAGCATCCTTTGCAGAGTCAGAGTAACCAATCATGACCATCTGACCACCATGGCAGTAACCACGGCACCAGGGTAATGAGAGCAGGTGACGAATACACTCAGCCGCGTTGTCCAGATCATCCAGTGTTTCAAACAGTGGTGCGATGGGCATGTCGAAATCCACGCCACACTCTTTCAACAACAGAGCAACCGCCAGTACATCCGATGGCTGTGTTGCCATGGAAATCACGTAGCAATTCAGCGCTCTGGAGCCTTCGGCGGCAACCACACGACAGGTATCAATCACTTCCTGAACTTCAGGAGAGGGAGACCACTTATGTGGCAGCAGAGGCCTGGGGTTCTGCAGCTCTTTCAGCAGGAAGCTTTGCCTTTCCAGCTCTTCCCAGTGCTCATAATCGCCCAGGCCAAGGGCCTTGGTCAGCTCACTGAGTGCCTGAGTATGACGGCCAGACTCCTGACGGATATCCAGTTTAATCAGAGTTAAACCAAAGCAGTACGCCCTTCTCAGCGTATCCAGCAGCGGACCATCAGCAATCACCCCCAGCCCACAGGCATGGAGAGACTCGTAACACAACCTTAATGGCTTGATCAGGTCTTCATTATCAAGAATGACACCAGCCGTGGGCGTTAAATGCGCATCCCCCGGTCTGGCCAGGCCTCGCTCACACCACTGACGTGTATGCTTCAGCTTTTCCCGCAAGTCTTTTAAAACAGACCAGTAAGGTTCACGAGAGTCACCCACAAGCGCTCGCAGTTCATCACTGCAATCGTTCATGGAGAGCTCACTGATCAATGGTTTAAGGTCTCTCAAAAACAGATCTGCAGCCATCCAGCGACTGAGCAGCAGCACTTCACGGGTCACTTCAGACGTTACAAATGGGTTGCCGTCCCGGTCGCCCCCCATCCAGGAGGAGAAGTGAACCGGTACGGCATCAATCGCCAGCCGGTGGCCAGTAAACTCCTGAAGACGGTCATCCATCTGACGGACAAACTGTGGTACCGCATTCCACAAGGAATGCTCGATGGTTGCAAAGCCACCTTTGGCTTCGTCAACCGGTGTTGGTCGTTTACTGCGAAACTCATAGGTATGCCACGCCTGAGTAATCAGCTGGCGAATACGCTGCTCAATGCGCTGCTTTTCATTCTCACTGAGAGACTGGTTTTCCAGATCATTCAGACATTGAAATACCTGTTCATATTTTTGAATCAAGGTACGGCGGGTTACTTCAGTGGGGTGCGCGGTCAGTACCACCTCAACATCCAGCTCAGAGGCTTTCTCGGCAATCTGCTGATCACTGAAACCTTTCTGCTTCAACGCCTTGAGCAGTTCACGAAAATGATCGGGAACACAGTAGCTGGTTTCACAGTCTCTGGATACCAGGTGAAACTGCTCGGCAATATTGGTGAGGTTCAAAAAGTGACTGAACGATCTTACGACAGGTACCAGCTCATCATCTGGCAGACTGTGCAGCAGATCCAGCAGTGCCTGCTGTTCGTTAACGCCTTTATCATCAACGGCATCGCTGCGGGCAGCTTTGGAGAGCTGGCGAATAGATTCAATCTTGTTGAAAAAATCTTCTCCCTTGTGGTCCCGAATGACGTCACCCAGCAAGGTACCCAGCATATTGACATTTCGACGCAGCGACGACGGGTTCTCTGATGGCTTTTCTGACATAGCTATTTGCCTTTCGATGTTATTCCGGCCCACTTTGCCTCCATAAGTTGTCATAGCGACTCTGACTCATTGAGCTCAGTTATTAGTCCATGACAATTTACTTCTTTAATGAGTACAACAAGGCGCAGCCTATACCAGAAACACGTAAGAAAAAAGGGAAATCACCTACCGACGAAAAAACCCACATCCTCACAGAAAAACACCCCATTTTCTTTAAACTTCTTCAATGTTCAACAGAGCACAACACACTACCACTAATGAGCCCGGCAAAAGTCGATCAAAATAGAAAGGCCATCCAGTAAGAACCGAAACCAAAGTACGAAATACTGCGTCTAACCCTGATTCTATCTTGCACAGCAGACTTATAAGCTCTCAGGCAACGTAAATTTTTTGATCAGATTTCTACAACTCTTGTAAATATCCCAGGGGGAAACAATGAAAACTGATGACCAGGAAAAGGTCTCCATCGGAGCCTATATAGCACTGGCATTTGCTGTCGTGTTCTTTTCCGGACTGCTTAAATCTAATGAGTGGTACGGTGTCTTTGATTTCACCACCCTGAATGGCAGCTTTGGTAAGCTGATGAAAGACGCTACTGGCGGTATGTCTGCTTTCCGTGGCGTGGGTGGTAGCGGTGCAGCTGATGGTTTTTTGTTTGCCCTGGGTCTGGTTCCTACGGCAATGTTTGCCCTGGGCATGATCGCTGTGCTTGAGCATTACGGTGCACTGAAAGCCGCCCGTAAAATGCTGACACCGCTGCTCCGTCCTCTGATGGGTATTCCTGGTTCTACCGGTCTGGCGATTATCGGCAGCCTGCAGTCCACCGACGTTGGTGCGGGCCTGACCAAATCGCTTGCTGATGAAGGCGAACTGACTGACAAAGAAAAAGATGTCTTTACTGCATTCCAGTTCTCTGGTGGCGCATTGATCGTCAACTTCTTTGGTTCAGGCGCCATTCTGTTCACTCTGTCCGATACGACAGGGGCTGCAGTTCCCGGTTCTATTGGCCTTGCCCTGGCGGTGATGTTTATCTTCAAAATCGTAGGCGCCAACATCATGCGTTTATACCTGAAGACGATTGACAAGAAATCCGGCGAAAAAGAAATCACTGCCAAGACTGCGGAGGCTAACTGATCATGAGTGCTGCACCAGAAAGTAAAAAGATGATCACTGACGTCTTTGTTGAAGGCGCCCGCAAAGGCTGGGGCATCGGCATCGGGAGTATTATCCCTAACATCATGATGGCCTTCGTGATCATCAAGATTCTGTCCCTGACCGGTTTCCTGAATGTTCTGGCTACCGTGTTCGGTCCGGTAATGGCACTGTTTGGCGTACCTGGTGAAGGGGCTGCCGTACTGATGGCAGCAGTGATGTCCATGGGCGGAGCGGTTGGTGTTGCCGTAGGCCTGTTGAATGAAGGTGCCCTGCACGCCCGCGATATCGCGATTCTGGCTCCTGCTATCTACCTGATGGGTTCCACTATTCAGTACGCTGGCCGTATTCTTGGTGTTATCGGTACCGATGGTCGCCGTTATCCTATCTTGTTCGGGATCTGTATCCTGAACTCCCTGATGGCCATGTTTGTCATGAATCTGCTGGTGTGAACCAGTATTCAACGCTATGATCCAGATTCAATAATAAAAAAGCTGGGGATTTCCCCGGCTTTTTTCGTCTGGACGACTGTATTTTTATGAGGGTAGTAGCCATGAATGAGAAAGACCAGTACGAAAGCCTAGCCTGCAACTGCGTGGAAGTTGGCACTATCATTAAAGAAGACGATACCGTTCTGACTATTGACTTATCAGGCGTCAATGCTGAATCACGATTTGACACCCTGAAAGAAGAAGCTGCAAAGATTGGTTCCGGTAACTGCAAAATCTCTTCTGAAACCGTTGATGAAAATGGCCAGACTGTGATTCGAGCCATGTTTGAGTTTGACTGCACCGCTGAAAAGCTGATTTTTCAGATGAAAAATCCTGGCTAACCTCCTCTGCAGCAAATAAGCCTCCCTTCAGCTGATTTGCTGCTTGCAAAACCCTTCATATAAACTCATATACCCCGAGCAGACATTCCAATCATCAATGTCCAGAGAAAGCTGCACCCATTGCCTTAGACCAATCAGCCTGTGCTACTGTCATCTCATTGAAACAGAAGGTGCCTGTATCGATCTGGTAATCCTCCAGCATCCACGGGAAGCAAAACACCCATTAAACAGTGCGCGCATCGTGGATCTGGGAATTAAAAATTGTCAGCTCTGGGTTGGAGAGGATTTTTCTGAACATCAGCAATTGCAGGCATTGTTGGAAACAAAGTCCTGCTACCTGCTATTTCCGGCAAATAATGCCCGTAACAGCAGAGAGGTACTTTCAGAAACGACTCCGGAAGTTGTGATCATCCTTGATGGCACATGGCGAAAGGCCCGCAGAATTTATCACTGCAATCCTGCTCTGCAGAAGTTGCCTGCCATTACACTAAATGACGCAGCTCGCTCAAATTACCGAATCCGAAAGGCGCCGGGTGACGAAGCACTGTCAACCGTCGAAGCTTCTGTCACCTTACTCAGGGAAATCAACTTACAAACTGACTCCCATGCTTCACTGCTGAAGGCTTTTGACTGGATGATTGATCAGCAGATAAGATGCATGGGTGAGGATACCTGGCAAAAGAACTACACAAGACGCGACCGTTAACTTTCACGCCATTTTATATTGCAACCGACACTGGGCTTTTGATCATCACTGACGGGCAATCCCTTCGGCAAAGCGGTCATAGCACTACGGAGATCATTCCCTGTCACCGGCTTGCCATTCCCAGGCCTTGAGTCATCAAATTGACCTCGATAAACGCACTTCAAATCAGCATCAAAAAGAAAAAAATCTGGCGTACATTCAGCATTATAGGCCTTAGCCACCTTCTGGGTTGCGTCATAAAGATAAGGAAAGCCATAGCGCTTTTGGGCCATCAACTCAGGTCCATCCTGCGGATAATCAGTCACATCATTAGCACTGATCGCAATAATCCCAAGATCAGTACCATGAAACTCCTTACCCAACGCCACCAGAGCCTCTTCGATATGAACAACATAAGGGCAATGGTTGCAGATAAACATGACCAGCACCCCCTTACTGCCAGCCACATCTTCCATTGTTTTTTCAGTCCCGGAAAACACGTCCGGCAAACTGAAATCAGGAGCTTGAAAACCCAGTTCAACCATAAAGGAAGGTGTCAGTGCCATGATGTGTCACCTCTGGAATAGTGGCCTGTAACGTTTGCGCAACACTTGGGAATCATGGCACAAGCCGACCATTAGCACCACAGGGCTGTTAACAGAGATAAAAACTCTGCTAACTTAGAGTGACAATAATCAATAAGGCGCCTATGGGACGATCATCCTCATTCAATCGACAACAAGTGATAAGCGATGCTCTTGAGCTCTTCTGGTCCAGGGGATTTTATGCCTGCTCATTGAAGCAGCTGGAAGAAGTCACCGAAATGCATCCGGGCAGCCTTTATTATCATTTCCAGAATAAGGAACGATTGTATATCTGCGTTCTCGAACACTACCTTGAATGGCAACTTCAACCAAGAATCGATAAATATCTGTCCTACGGCCCATCACTTCTCGAGCTCCGCCGCTTCTTCACCTCAGGTTATCGCCATGGACAAGGAGCCAACTATCGAAACTGCTGTTTCCTGGTGACCACCAGCAATGAGCTTCACCTGCTACCTCCGGACGCATCAAACCTGGTAAAGAAAGGCATCCAGATGCTGCGAAAAGGTTTTATTGACTTTATTGACAAATTTACCGAACCAGACAAAAACAGCACTGCTACTATTGATCAGGAAGTCATCGCCAGCGAGCTCCTAAACCTGTACCTGAGTATCCAGCTTATGGCCAAAGTGAACCCTAATCAGCATGCGCTGGACAAACAGGTAAAACAAAGTCTTGATAATCTCTTTCACCCTATCTTGAACCCATAAAGTCATGTTGGATTCTGCCCAACTCATTGCCAACCTTCAGGCAGCACTGACGCCTTTTGATTTCTGGCTTCGTCTGGTATCCACAGCGGGATACTCTGGTGGCTACCTGCTTATCTGCATTGCCCTCTACTGGAGTGGTTTCATAACACTGGCAGCCCGTCTCGCCTGCACCCTATTAGCCAGCACCTTGATTTTCGGTGGTTGCCGACAAATCTTCGACTCCTCAAGACCCTATTATGATCACCCGGAACTCTTCAATTACTGGAAAGAGCATCGCTGGGGAATGCCCTCGGGGCATAGCCAGAACGCTGTCGTCTTTTGGGGGGGCTCATTACCGGGCATACCTTCTAAACTATTCAAACTGCTGGCAGTGTTTTTTATTGCACTGATAGCACTTTCCAGACTGTACCTGGGAGTACACTACCCAGGTCAGGTCATTGCAGGTCTTATCGTGGGTTCCTGCATCGTGATTATCAGCTGGAGGTTCGAAGCAACGTTTATTCACTGGCTTTTACATAAACGAACAACGCTACAGCTACTCGTACTGTTTTTTTTATCCTCAACGCCCTGTTTAATCACCGCTACCGGACATGAACTGTTAGGCATAGGTTCAGGAAGCGGCACCCCATACCCTTACCAGAAGCTCTCCTTTTACTCAGGTTTATTGTTTGGCGCTTCATTGGCCATTCTAATAGCCAGTACTCGAACGGTTGTTACCCGCTTGTCCCCATCATGGAAACTGATAAGCACCAGAACCCTACCCGGACTGTTAATAGCAATGATGATCTGGCAATTCCGCTTTGAGCCACAGGAAAACAATGAACCGTTCCTTATTATCTATCTGGTTTCCTGGCTGCAGGGTATTGGAATAAGTTTATGGGCAGGTCTGATCTGGCCACTATGCCACTACCTGTTACTGGGACAAAAGCATCAACAAATAGACCAGGAGTTGGCCGAGTAAAGTAAAAGAGGCAAAATCCCTGTACCATACTGAACCATCAATCCAGATTCTTTTACCATCAAGTCATGACCATCAAACAAATTATTGTTCACAAGCTGG
Source organism: Endozoicomonas sp. (assembly GCF_965196975.1). Taxonomy (NCBI): domain Bacteria; kingdom Pseudomonadati; phylum Pseudomonadota; class Gammaproteobacteria; order Oceanospirillales; family Endozoicomonadaceae; genus Endozoicomonas; species Endozoicomonas sp. The sequence goes on along the minus strand of NZ_OZ239981.1, from coordinate 10,516 downwards.
ACCATTCTCAGGGTTCAGAGCAGTTACAGGCAATTCCCGCAACCCAGAGCCTGACCTCCTCCCCTTCTCTGGAGTTAGTGCTGGATGATTTGCTGCAAACCTATAATAAAAAGCCCGATAAATGTTATGGACAGTTCTCAGATCTGGCCGAAGACGGTTTTCCTGAACGCCTGAAAGCTTATATTGAACACAGCGCAGAAGAGCAGGCCTCCGGCTTTACTCAATTAACGTCTGAAACATTAACACGCCTTGGCCAGAGCCTGAGTGAAGCCGGTGCCATCAGTGGCGGCTACGTTATGTTTTCAGATTACCAGCAGGGTCTTACCCGTTATCTGTTACTCTGCATGCTCAGCAGCCAGAACAGCGTAACCATCACGGATGAGCTCACCATTCAGGACACATCCTATCTCGACACCGCCCGCATGTCTCTGGCCTGCCGTATCAATATCACAGACTGGCAAAAGAATCCGGAAGCTGGACGTTATTTGTCATTCCTTCGGCCTAAGGGTGGCAAACGTCTCAGCACGGTATTTCAGGAGGTGATTGGCTGTAGTGAAACCAGCAGCAGCAAGGAAGAAGCGGATACCCTGCTCAAAGCAGTGGAAGCCTATTGCCAGGAAGAGCCCGTTGAAGAAAACCGAACCATAGTTAAACGACAGGTTTATGATTACTGCCAGAATAAACTGGATGAAGGGGGAAGCCTCTCCATGCAGGAGCTGACCGGCCACCTTAGCGAAGCTGGCCCGGATGACTTTGCCCGCTTTGTGAATACTCAGGATTATGACATGAGCACACCCATGTCCCCTGAACGCCGAAAGCTAACACAACTGGTACGTTACACAGGAAGAAGCAAGGGACTCAGCCTCTCTTTTGATGCTGAACTGCTCGGCGGACAGATTCGTTATGATGAAACCAATGACCAGTTAATCATTACAGGTGTTCCAGATAAGCTGAAAGCTCAGCTTAAACAAGCATAAAAAGTGCAAGCAGTTGCACTGTCTATTCCACAGCAATTTTGTTACAAATAATAATGACGCAGGAGGCTGACACCCCAGCAGCACCACAATTGCAGCCTCTTTAAGAATCTGGCATCCAGGGACGGATACACATTTTCTGGTGTAGCGCTGATCACAGATCAACGAGGGTCAATCTCCTACAGCCAGCTACCGGTTTGCCGATAAACATCAGATTAAAGACCAACCCGGAAGCCACCATGACTTTTCGCGCTGCAATCTTTATCGCTTTTACCACTCTATTTCTGGTAACAAGTGCAAAGGCCAGTAAGACAAATGCTGCACTATCACCAGAGAACATTATTCAGCAGGAAATTAACCTTAATGAAATGCTGATCAATATTCACAGGTTACAGCTGGACTTTCTCGATCAAGCAGCGCGGGAAGCACTTCAAGAAGCACAGCAGGCATTAAACATCAGCATTCATTCCATGCCAGAGCAGGTCAGCGACGTTGAAACTGCTGAACTTCTGACAACGCTCACTTCTCTATGGCCCGTTGTCAACAAACACATTACCTGGTTGAGTACGATTCCAGCCAGCGCAGAGGCTCCTCCCGCAAACTCGTTGCTACGTGTACTGGCCAAAATGGATCGCCAGTTACTCCTGCTGAGGCAAAAAGCAACAAACACCCAATCAGGATCTTCTAAGAAGCTTCGCTTTCTTGAGCAAGCCCTGTTAATGCAGCACATGACCAGAGACTATCTGAGCCTGATGATTGCCGAACAAAACACCGAGGTAACCATTGCCAGCCAGATGCAACTCAGAGCACTGGCCGACCGGTTCGGTAAGCGCATGACAGCATTTAATGATGAGTTGAGTGAACATCCTCACGCCATGGAGCCTGTTCAGCAGGCTCATGCAGCCTGGACATTCATTCACCACAGCTTCAAGAAGTTTCCTGAACAGCAGACCCCAGATCTTGTTGTACGCTATGGAAATAGAATTGTCAGTAAACTCTCTTCAGTCCATCGCATGTTCTAGCTCACTGCTGCTGGGTTCCATGATCGTCAGGACTTCAGTAGCAGACATTCTTTCCTGTAGAAACACTTCCGCCTCCCCCCACTCAAAAGGCACAGTGAATTGGTCAGTAACCTTGAATGCCTGTTGATGAATAAATGGCTGCAGTGCATAACTGACCGTGATAATCCTTATGCCAGCAGGGAGCTCTGCCAACCGCTCTGCCAATTCAGTAACCACCTGATCATCAAGGTTTGAACCATACAGGTAGATAATCGATGCGTCTTCAAGAGGAGAATTCATATAGTCTTCGCAACGAACATCAATGCCTTTCAGTCGCATACGCTGGCCCGTACGCTGTAAGCGCCAGCAAAACAGTGGAATCTGTTCAATCGCTGTAACCTGACATCCCCTGACTCCCTGCAACCAGATACTGGTAAAACCACTTCCAGCGCCGAGCTCAAACACATGGTCATCAGCGCTCACCCCTGACCTTTCAGCTATTAATTCCAGACTGGTTAAAGGTGTTTCACCATAGACATAAATATTATCCGCTTTGATACGACGCTGATAACGACGGCTGACAGCGTAAGGACTATCCAGAAGATAACTGAATTTCAGCCATAGCCATGGAAAAACAAAGCGAGGATTCCTGCCATAGCGTTTCAGCTCCCTAAAACTCTGCCGCCATTGATACCGCCACTGTCTGAAGGCAAGCACTAACAACTCCCTGTCAAATGCCATTCCTATGCCCCTTATTGAAAAATGAGGACGAACTATAGTTAACCAGCATTACCTATATGGATAGTCATCATGATTACTGACTTGCTGGCCCCAAAGCTCCTGTTCATTTATTACTGCATTGCCGCTGCACTCTATACCCACCATAGAGGAAACGTTCGCCACCGACCATTTCGACAACTCAGTGATCACTCCACCTTTATGGCGCCTGTGAACGCCATTATGTATCTGTTCTCGAAGGTGCCCTGCACCCCTTATATTAATACCAGCCACTTTCCGGAACTCAAAGTGCTTGATGCCAACTGGGAGGTTATCCGTGATGAGGCCCTGATGCTTTACAGGCAGCACCATATAAAATCTTCTGACAAGCTGAATGACATTGGTTTTAACTCGTTTTTCAAATCCGGCTGGAAACGGTTCTATTTAAAATGGTATGGGGATGAGCTGCCCTCGGCTGCGACCTTATGCCCTGCAACCGTTCATTTCCTGAAACAGATTCCAAATATCAAAGCCGCCATGTTTGCCATGCTTCCCCCCGGCAGTCGACTCGTCAAACACCGAGACCCCTATGCCGGATCACTCCGCTATCATCTCGGATTGATCACCCCCAATCACGAACAATGCTTTATAAATGTTGATGGCGAGACGTATTACTGGAAAGATGGGGAATCGGTAATGTTTGATGAAACCTACATTCACTTTGCCGAAAACTGCACCGACACAGATCGTATTATTTTGTTCTGTGACGTAGAGCGCCCAATGAGCAATCTGCTTGCCAAGGCATTTAATCGCGCATTCTCCCGCCTGGTAATGGCGGCCAGTGCCACCAAAAACCTTGATGGAGACAGGGTTGGAGGGTTGAATAGAGCCTTCCAATACCTCTACCAGATTCGCCTGCTGGGCAAACGGATTAAAAATTACAACAAAACCTTTTACTACACATTGAAATGGATACTTTTTCTTAGCCTGCTATACGCCATTTTCGGCTGAGGGCTGGGGAAGATTGATAAATCGGTCAAAAACTGTACTATCGCTTTCCGCTGATCGCAGAATGTACTATGTTTTGGCTGAAGAAAGGGAGTTACCACCATGAGCCAAGACACTGCAGCACCTATCGCCGATAAAAAGCACTTTGCCAATTCCGCTCAACAACCCAAGCGGCTTTATCCCGAAGACCAGGAGCGAGTCGATCAGTATTTAAAGGAAGGGGTTAACGAAGTCGAGCGTTCACCATTCAGACCGCTGCGTCTAATGGCATGGCTGACCGTGGTTATTGTTGTTCTCGGTGTATTAAGCCGTTTCATTGGCTATCTGGTGATACCCTCCTGAATGAATGATAGGTAACCAAAGGGCTGGCTGACAAATAACGATAAGCGGAATTTAGACCCTATTCCGAATTGAGAACTGCATTCATAGTTTCATGGCAATTAGAAAAGAAAACTGGAATAAACGTGAACAACGAACTCCATAAAATCGTGATCATTGGTGGTGGTGCCGGAGGCCTTGAACTGGCCACTCGACTGGGCAAGAAACTTGGAAAAAGACAGCGTGCTGAAATTACGCTGGTTGATGCTCAGAATACCCATTTCTGGAAACCACTCCTGCACGAAGTGGCAGCTGGATCCCTTAACGCCTTTGAGGATGAGTTAAGTTATCTGGCACAGGCCAAATGGAACCACTTCAAATTTATTCCCGGCAAAATGGAAAGCCTGAATCGCACAGAAAAGTCCATCGGGCTCAGCCCGATTACGGATGCCAGCGGCCAGGAGGTTGTGCCTGCCCGCACCCTGAAATACGACCAACTGGTTATTGCGGTGGGCAGTACAGCAAACGACTTCAATACGCCGGGAGCCAGAGAGCACTGCCTGTTTCTGGACAACCGTCAGCAGGCAGAAAGAATCCATACCACTTTGATTAACCACTACCTTCACGCTCAGGCAAGCGGCAACGAGACCACGAAACTTCGAATTGCCATTATTGGCGCGGGAGCAACTGGAGTGGAGCTCGCAGCAGAACTCCATTTTGCCGCCATTGAACTGGCCCACTATGGACTCGATGCCATTAAGCCGGAGGACTTGGAAGTTACCATCATCGAGGGTGGTGAAAGAATACTGCCAGCACTGCCTGTCCGAATTAGCAGCAGTGTTCATAAGCAGTTAAACAAAATGGGGATTCGAGTGATGACCCAGCAGCTGGTGAGTGAAATCAAGGCTGACGGAGTAACGACCCGTGATGGTGAGTTTATTGCATCTGACCTGAGAATCTGGGCAGCGGGAATCAAAGCTCCTGAGTTTCTGTCTAACATTGATGGCCTGGAAACCAATCGGATCAACCAGCTGGTCGTTCGCCCAACACTGCAAACGACGCTTGACGATCACATCTACTCAATGGGCGACTGCGCGAACTGCACCCTGACCGACAGTAAAAATGAGAGCATTACTATTCCTCCCCGTGCACAGGCCGCTCATCAACAGGCATCACTGCTGGCTAAAAGCCTGATAGCGCAAGTCAATGGCTCCACACCGCTGGAATTCAATTACAAGGATTACGGTTCCCTGATTTCTCTGAGTCGTTTCAGTGCCGTAGGAAACCTGATGGGTGCCATTACCGGTGATATGATGATTGAGGGAACGCTGGCCAAATGGTTTTACATCAGCCTGTACCGAATGCATCAGATGACACTATTCGGCAAGCTGAGAACCGGGACATTGATTTTGAAGGACCTGATCAGCAGAACAACCCGACCACAGCTTAAGCTCCATTAAGCTTAGTTTTTGAAACCCTTCTAACCACAAAGCTCACAAAGGAAAAGATAAAATTTTCTCTTTTTGTGTGAGCTTTGCGATGCCCTCCGTGAGCTGCAGAGATACAAAAAACCAGAAGCAATTCTAAGTCTTTGTGGTTCAATAAATCGAAGTAAAAATTTCAGACAGGCATAAAAAAACCGCTGGTAAAAAGGTCACCAACGGCTATTAAAACGATATAACTTGAAATGGTGGGTCGTGTAGGATTCGAACCTACGACCAATTGGTTAAAAGCCAACTGCTCTACCGACTGAGCTAACGACCCATTCGCACACCAGCCATAGGCTGATATACAGAATTAGTGGCTCCCCGAGCTGGACTCGAACCAGCGACCCAATGATTAACAGTCATTTGCTCTACCAACTGAGCTATCAGGGAACTAATCGACAGTTTTACTGTACTGACAACATGCTCTTCGCAAAGAGCCTTTTTACTGGCTCAAGGCTGTTTGGTGGGTCGTGTAGGATTCGAACCTACGACCAATTGGTTAAAAGCCAACTGCTCTACCGACTGAGCTAACGACCCATTCGCACACCAGCCATAGGCTGATATACAGAATTAGTGGCTCCCCGAGCTGGACTCGAACCAGCGACCCAATGATTAACAGTCATTTGCTCTACCAACTGAGCTATCAGGGAACTAATCGACAGTTTTACTGTACTGACAACAGTATTTTCGTAAAGAGCCTTTTTATTGGCTCAAGGCTGTTTGGTGGGTCGTGTAGGATTCGAACCTACGACCAATTGGTTAAAAGCCAACTGCTCTACCGACTGAGCTAACGACCCATTCTTAACAAAGAATCTTTTAAAGAACAAATCACTTCACTTACCACTGACACTTATTGATCAGGATAAAAAAACCGCCGATTCATTGGGCGGTTTATGCTGAAGCATAAAACAAAAAAATGGTGGGTCGTGTAGGATTCGAACCTACGACCAATTGGTTAAAAGCCAACTGCTCTACCGACTGAGCTAACGACCCATTCGCACACCAGCCATAGGCTGATATACAGAATTAGTGGCTCCCCGAGCTGGACTCGAACCAGCGACCCAATGATTAACAGTCATTTGCTCTACCAACTGAGCTATCAGGGAACTATGCTTGGCAGCGACATCTCGTCACCAACCAACGGCAGCGAATGATAAGGTTATTTTGCCGTGAGTCAAGTATTCCACTGCAAAAAACTTTTTAAAAAAAAGCTGCATAAGCAGCTTTTTTCACTCGCCATACGGTCTTAGAGGCCGTCAGCACTCTCAGACAGGTACTTGGCAACACCGTCTGGAGAAGCGGTCATACCCTTATCGCCCTTGCTCCAGCCAGCAGGACAAACTTCACCATGCTCTTCGTGGAACTGCAGAGCGTCAACCAGACGAATCAGCTCATCCATGTTACGGCCCAGTGGCAGGTCGTTAACGATCTGGGAGCGAACCAGACCTTCCTTATCGATCAGGAAAGCACCGCGAAAAGCCACACCGCCTTCAGACTCAACGTCATAAGATTTACAGATGTCGTGTGTCATGTCAGCAGCCAGGGTGTATTTGACCTGACCGATACCGCCCTGATCAACAGGGGTGTTACGCCATGCATTGTGAGTAAAGTGAGAGTCAATGGAAACACCGATCACTTCAACGCCACGCTCCTGGAAAGCATCCATACGGTGATCCAGGGCAATCAGCTCAGAAGGACATACGAAAGTGAAGTCCAGTGGGTAGAAAAACAGCAGACCGTACTTACCACGGATGGCTTCGGACAGTGTAAAAGCATCAACAATAGAACCATCACCCAGTACAGCTGGTACCGTGAAGTCAGGAGCCTTCTTGCCTACTAAAACGCCCATAAGTGTTTCTCCAATGGTTTGCGAAGCTATGGTTTACAAAGCCGTGCGCTTAATACGGTAGTCAAAATCAAGCACTAACCCGTACTGAATCACGCACCACAAAAAAACTGCGAACACAATAATACACAGGAGTACGGTTTTCGCCTACCATATCACAGGGAAATAACTATAAATTTCACTATTAGCCGCATTTTTATTGGCAAAGAGCGGATTAGCTGCTCCCTCCCTAAAAAATGATCCAGATCGAAACTCAAGGAACTCGACAAGTAAGGGGTATGTTGCAGGTATTAGGTAGGGTCAGGTCTTCAAAAAGCATGAATCCGATGTAACAAAAAATAACCGTGATACATGATGCATTTTAAATAACCATTTAAAATAAATTGAACTTTATACCAATAGCAAAATCCTAAAGGGCTAGGCAAACACTTACTGGTAGCATCATGGACTCACCTAACTTCCCACACATTCAAACCAAACGAGAGACTCTGCCTGCACCTAAAGTTGATTTAGTTGAGAGTTCGAAAACAAAGATTGGCAAAACAGGCAGTTATAGAGAAGTCTCTAAAAGCTCCCCTCTTCATAACTTTATTCCAGGTTCAGCCTCAAGTGGAATAGAGCCCCCCCCCCCAGTTCACTCACATGACATTCAATCGATGGAAAAAGTAGGCGAAATAAGAGGCTCCACTGCTCCCTACAAAGACGAATTTGAAGATGAGCTGGCTATGTTAACCACGGGGCTGAGTCTCGAGCATAATCCCAAAAGCGCAATTCCGGCTGAGCCTTTGCCTTCAAAATTTTGGACAAACCCTACACAAGCAACCTTCAACTATCTTCCATTTGCCAGTCAACCAGGAGCCAAACCAAAAAGAATACCCTCCGATGTCCGCCCCTTTGTTCCAGGCCCAATACCTGAACACTCAAGAACAAAAGAAACCAGTTCATCTTCGAAAGCTTTAACAGAGCGCTCACTCTCTGAACCGGGGGAACAGCAGGCTACTTTTAAACCGATAAAAACATTTGCTGATCCCGCCTTTGAAAAAACGTCCAGAGCTTCTCAAATTACACCCATTAAACCCACATGCTTAGGACCTGCGGAGCAGGTAATCAAACAAATGCGTGGTGGGTATGATTCTCTTCCAACTAACATAGAACTCCCTGTTTTTCATTACAGTGAACAGCCTACTGCCAGTGAAGAGATATTAGAGAAAATGGATATTGATCCCCCTCCTGTTAGCCTGAGTCAGCCTTTATCGCTGCTATGCAGCCATGAACCAAGTGAGGACGTCTTTAAAAATATACAGATGGATTGAGCGAGGGAAGTCACCAAAGACACAAATAAATGAAAGCATTCCTTGGCTCAATATAAAGATCACGAGCAACTGGATTGTTACTCATGATCTCCTGCTTATGCTTCATAATGGCCCATTGAGCCAAATAAAAAGAGTAGTGCAGAGTTATTACTGACTATCAGTTATCCGCTTTTTCAGCAGAACCAGCAGCCTCAGCAATCAATTGCTGCAGCTCACCACTGTTAAACATATCAATAATGATGTCACTGCCGCCAATCAGCTCACCCTTAATCCACAGCTGTGGGAATGTCGGCCAGTTAGCATACTTGGGCAGATTGGCACGAATCTCTGGGTTTGCCAGAACATCCACAAAAGCGAACTGTTCGCCACAGGCCATCAACGCCTGAACCGCCTTGGAGGAGAAGCCACACTGCGGTAACTTAGGAGATCCCTTCATGTACAGCAGGATAGCATGGGATTCAACCTGTTCTTTTATTTGCTCCATTACGTCCATGAGACGACCTCTTCTTCTTTGGAATCATAAAGCAGGGTATTTTAAAGAAAATACCTGACTGTCACCATATGTTATTACATATATTCTAATAGATAAAAACAACCACTATAAAATCAAACAATTACAAGAAATCACTCATTCCAAAGCTATCTTCGAATAGCATACACAAAGGCTTTAACTGGTTGATGACTTAGCATTACCGTGACAGGAACCCGCCGGTATTCATGCCCCTCAAAACGATCAATATCAGCCCAGTATTTAGCCAATACTCCAGATGATAAAACCCATCCTTTAACCTCATCACCTTCATCCGAGGGCATAATCCCGGGATATCCCATGGAAGCCCCCCAGCCTTTATCCAATAGAAACCCTTTTAAGGTTGCGGACTCCCATGTTCCCGGAATGTTATCCAGTACATGATGATTTTCTCGGCCCGGAGCTAATGTTCCATAAACAAATAGACGCTGAATCACCGATAAACGCTCCTGTTAAGTGCAAAAAACAACCTTAGATGAGTCAGGTGAGTTTGTTTTGATTTTCTGTTGACCCGTCTATTAGTGTAGGGCTGAGAATTGACCTCGTATTCACCAGGGAGGCCATATGCTTACGGTTACTCAATTGGCCAGAAAGTACGACATATCACGCACTACGATTCTTTACTACGAGCGTGAAGGCCTGCTAATGCCTCACATTCGATCAGAGAATGGCTACCGATGGTATGGGCAGACTGAAATCAAACGCCTTGAAGCCATCATGGCTTACCGTGCTTTCGGGATTCCAGTCAGCAATATTGCGCCTCTCCTCAACCGTGAAGACGATAGGGAGCAGGAACGCATTCTGCGTGATCAACTGATGGCTCTTGAGAATGAGATCCAAAAATTGCGTCACCAGCAAAAGGCGATCGTACTGCTTCTCAAACAACCTTCATTACTGGAGCAAAACATGGTCAATAAAGATCGTTGGGTAGAGATTATGAAAGCGGCCGGATTCAGCGAAGATGATATGAAAAGCTGGCATCAGCAGTTTGAAAAAATGGAGCCGGAAGCACATCAGGAGTTTCTGGAATCGCTTAGTATTGATAAAGAGGAAATAGATAAAATCCGGGTCTGGTCAAGACAACCTTAAAATTAAAGATACCGGGAGCTCTTAATGATGAGCTCCCGGTATTGCCACTGAATTACCGATTACCAGCGAACGCTGTTAGTGCCGCCCCAACCAGCTGATAGCCCAACCACTCGCTTTTAGGTTTGGCACCAATGGATTCATAAAACTGGATGGCGGGCTCATTCCAGTCCAGTACTGACCACTCAAAACGTCCACAGTTTTCAGCAACCGCTTGTTTTGCCAGATACTGCAACA